>NZ_JABETK010000009.1 GCF_013240295.1 Neoaquamicrobium sediminum | reverse complement strand
CAGGTCGCGATAACTTGCACCGCCCGCACGAGGGGATCTTGCATCGACGATGTCAGTCGCTTTCGACAACGGAGACGCCCTGCGTTCAGACCGACCACCGATATTGTAGCTTTCGCAAGGCGGCCTTTCGTGGCCACCAGTTCGAGCGCTCTGGCGTGATCTTCAACAAAGAGCCGGTCTCGGACATTCTGGCCGGCGCCAGATCGGCAGGGGCGCTCGCCGAGCATTCAGGATCACAAGCGGGATCAGCTTTTCCGGAAAATGGTATGGTCCGTAGTTGTTGGAGCAATTCGACAATACAATCGGCAGACCGTAGGTTTTATGCCAAGCGCGTACGAAATGGTCGGAAGCCGCCTTGGAGGCTGAATGCGGCGATGAGGGTGCGTAGGGCGTCTCCTCGGTAAACAGACTGTCGTCGAAGTCCAGATCCCCGAACACCTCGTCGGTGGAAACGTGAAATCGGAACGTTTCCCGCAACGCAGGAGCAAGTTCGCGCCAGTGTGCGAGCGCCACGCCAACAAATGGAAAGTGCCGACCACATTGGTCTCGATGAATTTCGCAGGCCCGTCGATCGAGCGGTCGGTATGGCTTTCAGCTGCGAGGTGCATGACCACGTTGATGCGATCGCTACGCAACAGTTGTTCGCGTATAGTCCCACCGTCGCAGATATCTACCTTTCTGAAAACGAAGCGAGGTCATTGCTGATTGTGGCCAACGGTGAAGATTGCCGGCGTAAGAGTGAGGTTGTCGACAACAACGACGCGCTCTGCGCCGTTCATTAAGAGCTGGCGGCAGACTGCCGATCCGATAAACCCGGCCCCGCCGGTCACCAGAAAACGCATCGGCTTTCCTCAGGAGTGGACTTTCGAAAATCTTAATCTCTCAGCAATGGAGCTTTGCGGTCCTTTTCTGACAGGACAACTTCAACTGTGTGGATAGGCCAGAATTCCAATCGCCGGATCGTCGAAACGGATCGAGTAGGTGTGAACAGACGAGTAATACGTTTCGGTGACTTTGTAGATCACCTCGGTATCGGGTTCGAGCGTGACGAAGCCGTGGGCATAACCTGCCGGTACCAGAATTTGGTTTCCATTTCTGCGCTGACACCGTCAGTGACCCAACGGCCGAATGTTGCCGACCCACGGCGGATATCAACCGCGACATCCAAATATCGCGCCATGCACGACGCGCACCAGCTTGTCTTGAGCTTTGGGCGGAAGCTGATAGTGGAGACCGCGAAGCGTACCCCGCGTTGCTGAAAAGGAGTGGTTATCTGAACAAAATCACGCTCCAGCCGCATTGTGGAGCCAGTCGCGCCTAAAGGTCTCGAGGAGAACCGCGAGTCGCCAAATTTTGGCGGGCAGAACTCCATAACGCCGTCTAGACCGAGCGGACGAGCGTCAAAGCATTTGCACCTTCCTCTACCCGTCGACGCAGATAAGCCGAATAACCGTTTTCTGCCCAATCGGTCTGCGTGAGCCAACAGTTGATCGGCGGAGGAGATAACCGAGCTCGAAAGGCAATTTCCTCTGGGCACATAACCTTGAAACCTTGGCGGCGCTCCAAGTGCGCACGAACGAAGAGGCTTCGTGGAGACTATCGTAGGTGCCGGTGTCAAACCAGGCATAGCCACGGCCGAGCCTCATCACGTGCAGCTTTCCAGCCGCCAAATAAGCATTGTTCACGTCGGTGATTTCAAGTTCGCCACGGGGGGACGGCGTCACGTTCGCAGCAATGTCGAGAACGTCATTGTCGTAGAAATAGAGGCCTGTGACGGCCCAGTTCGACTTCGGCTGGGCCGGCTTTTCTTCGATGTCCTGAACCATGCCGGTACCGTGGTCGAAGGTCACGACCCCGTAACGGGCGGGATCCTCCACGTGATAAGCAAATACTGTAGCGCCGGTCTCGCGCTCTCGTGCTGCCCGGCAAAGGCGGGTAAGGCCGGTGCCATAATAGATGTTGTCGCCAGGATCAATGCGACCGAGTCGTTCCCGACGAATTCGCGTCCGATGATGAATGCCTCGGCCAACCCGTTAGGATTAGGCTGTACCGCATAGGATAGGGAAATTCCGAACTGGCTGCCGTCGCCAAGGAGTTGCTTGAACGCCGGCATGTCACGCGGCGTCGTGATGACCAGAATTTCGGTAATCCCGGCAATCATCAGCATGCCGAGCGGATAGTAGACCAGCGGCTTGTCATAAACCGGCAGGAGCTGTTTGGACACAGGGACCGTCAGGGGATAAAGCCGCGTGCCGCTGCCGCCGGCAAGGATAATGCCTTTCAAGACCATCTCCAGATGTACATGCGCAAGTATCGCAGAGAATATCTGGAGATTTCACCCCAACCGCCCAGGCAGTCGTTATCAGCCCGACCTATGTGATGCAAGCCTCGCAGTTCTTAGAAAAGACCTCTTTTCTAGGGCTGCGTCTGTCGGATCGCGCGAACAAGGGCTTCAAGCTGCTGCTTGGCCCGTAAAGTCATTTCCGCCGCGTTTCCACCAGAAGAGTCTGGCCTCGGGCTTGGTTCTGATTGAGGTCCTGCCGCGACGCCTCGCAGTTGGCGCTCCATAATCCGTTCCATCGTCGGGCTTCATCTTCGCCACCGGCCTCCGCAGTATCGGATGTGTAGGCGATCGGCCCCGTCGCACTTTGAGCTGTATTGACGCTTCCTCCGGCAGTTCCTGCAACGAGGAAGCGCCTTGATTGATGGTGAACGTGATGCGCGATGGACGCCCTTCGGAATAGGCGATCGCGTATCCGTTGTTCGGGGCGATCGCCACAAGAACCTGCTGCTGCAGGTCTCCGGTAAAACTACCGGTAACCGCCCCACCTTGGATTTCCTCCCCGGTGCGTTCGATCCCGAACCGTTCGACGATGCTGTTGACTATTTCGCTACGCGAAGCTTCCTGGGCTTCGACCACCAACGCGTCGGGGACCCCTTCGATCGTGAACCCCGCATATGATGTTGCGGCACCCGAAGTAGCAATTACCCCGGATAATATAAAAGGAGGAAGGCGCCTCATGGCAGTCTCTTTCATAGTTTCTGCACGGAACTTGGCTCCGATAGTAGCGCCGTTATCAGTCCGAGGAAAGAGGGTTGGAGACGACAGGAGCACCAACCGGCTCGTTCTATCGGATGATCACTGTTGGTGTTGACACCGTTTGCTCGCTTTCTGATCTCGATTATCGATCGGGGAACCCAATCCGTAAGCGGTCCTGGCCATTTTCAACGAATACCTCAAAGCGGCCGACGTCAGACAGCGTCCAACCATCGAGTGTCTCTCCTTTGAGCATATCGAAGAAGATGGGGCTGCCAGCTTCTTCGAATATTGCGCGGTTCAAGGAGCGACACCATGGTTGGACCTGCTCCCACGTTAGGCGCAGCTACGAGGTATTCGTTGAAATCGGGCGGTATCCCACGTATTCGGTTTCTTCTTCAACGAAGGGTACCGGCTCGATGACTGCGGGAGGCTTCCGGTCGGGAGAAAATTAGTGGCCGTTGGCGAATGGCTTGATAGTCATCTGCAAGCCGCGTCCGGACCGCCCTTCGCGATCCTGCGCGGACGTCGCGATGGCGGTCGGGGACTAATCACCACCAGCAATGCCATCAGGGCGATAGAACAATAGCGACGATCCGCCTAGCCTCCTTGTTATCGGTACTTGGGCGATGGCGCCTGGGGGTCAATTCGTTGGCCACATCACGCTGCTTGATGTACATCTGCGAGCTCTTCGTCCGGGTCCTCGCTTCGCGGCGGCAGCGGGACGACGCCTGGCATCCTGACGGTCCCTGTGACTAAAACAGCGATTGGAGGTTTATGCCATCCGCTCGGCATGCTATTGAACGATAAGCCGGCGTCGCCGACGGAGCCTGGGCTGGTCATCGGTTCTTGGGGGATGGTGCCATGCCGGCGTTCAAGCAAGGCCTCCTTGGCGACCGCTACCAGTCGCAATTTCGTCACAGGCCTCCTATTCGCGTTGGCCGATTGTTCTCAATTCACGTTCTGACGCGAATTGAACGTCGGGAACGACCGCCGTCGCGGATTGAACCTGAAATCACAACATCGGTTATTCGGCTTATCTGCGTCGACGGGTAGAGAAGGTGCAAATGCTTACGCTTCGTCCGCTCGGTCTAGACGGCAAAGTTATGGAGTTCTGCCCGCCAAAATTTGGCGACTCCGCGTGGTTCTTCTCGGAGACCTTTAGGCTGTCAGAAAAGGACCGCAAAGCTCCATTGCTGAGAGATGCCGAGATTTTCGGGAGGTTCAATTCCTGAGGAAAGCCGATGCGTTTTCTGGTGACCGGCGGGGCCGGGTTTATCGGATCGGCAGTCTTGCTGCCAGCTCTAATGAACGGCGCAGAGCGTTGTTGTCGACAACCTCACCTACGCCGGCAATCTTCAATCGTTGGCCACAATCAGCAATGACCCTCGCTTCGTTTTCAGAAAGGTAGATATCTGCGACGGTGGGACTATACGCGAACTGTTGCGTAGCGATCGCATCAACGTGGTCATGCACCTCGCAGCTGAAAGCCATGTCGACCGCTCGATCGACGGGCCTGCGAAATTCATCGAGACCAATGTGGTCGGCACTTTCCATTTGTTGGAGGCGGCGCTCGCACACTGGCGCGAACTTGTTCTGGCGTTGCGGGAAACGTTCCGATTTCATCACGTTTCCACCGACGAGGTGTTCGGGGATCTGACTTCGACGACAGTCTGTTTACCGAGGAGACGCCCTACGCACCCTCATCGCCGTATTCAGCCTCCAAGGCGGCTTCCGACCATTTCGTACGCGCTTGGCAATAAAACCTACGGTCTGCCGATTGTATTGTCGAATTGCTCCAACAACTACGGACCATACCATTTTCCGGAAAAGCTGATCCCGCTTGTGATCCTGGAATACTCTCGGCGAGCGCCCCTGCCGATCTATGGCGCCGGCCAGAATGTCCGAGACTGGCTCTTTGTTGAAGATCACGCCAGAGCGCTCGAACTGGTGGCCACGAAAGGAACGCCGGGCGAAAGCTACAATATCGGTGGTCGGTCTGAACGCACCAATCTCTCCGTTGTCGAAAGCGTTTGCGACATCCTCGATGCAAGATCCCCTCGTGCGGGCGGTGCAAGTTATCGCGACCTGATCACCTTCGTCACCGACCGGCCAGGACACGACCGACGCTATGCGATCGATGCATCCAAAGTTGAACGGGAGCTCGGCTGGGTGCCTCTGAGAGTTTCGAGACTGGTCTCGCAAAGACCGTTGAATGGTTTCTAGACAATAAGTGGTGGTGGGGACCGATCCGCAAAGAGAAATATGACGGCAATCGTCTGGGAGAAGCAGGAAAGACAGCACGGTGAGGTTGGTTGTGACAGGGCAGGAAGGGCAGGTTGCGAAGTCCCTGGTCGAACGAGCCTCCCACCATCGCGATATCGAGGCGGTCGCAATTGGGCGTCCTGTTCTTGATCTCCAGAAACCGGAGACAGTGCTGCCAGCGCTGGCATCAGCCAAGCCCGATATCGTCATTTCTGCCGCCGCCTACACCGCCGTTGATCGGGCCGAGGCTGAGCCTGGACTTGCGTACGCGATCAATGAGGCTGGCGCCGGCCAGGTCGCAGCAGCTGCGGCTGAACTTGGCGTTCCGATTGTCCATCTTTCCACCGACTACGTTTTCGACGGCCAGTGCGATCATCCTTACCTGGAGACCCACCTCCCCGACCCCACGGGCGCCTACGGCGCGTCCAAGCTGGCAGGTGAAATGGCCGTCGCGCAGGCCAACCCGTGCCATTTCATTATACGCACTGCCTGGGTCTACAGCCCGTTCGGCAACAACTTTCAAAACCATGCTTCGCCTTGCCAGTGATCGATCAGAGATCGCAGTTGTGAGCGACCAATGGGGCAATCCAACCTCTGCGCTCGACATAGCTGATGCGCTGCTTCAATGCTGCTCCGCAAATGAAGAACGGCAGCAGCGAGGCCTGCGGCATCTACCATTTGGCGGGGCGAGGAGATACAAGCTGGAGCGGCTTCGCGCGACACATATTCTCCGCCAGCAGCGCGCTTGGGGGCCATCGGCACACGTCAGAGACATCGCCAGTGCTGACTACCCAACAGCCGCGACTCGACCGCTCAATTCGCGCCTTCGTCCGCGAAATTCGCGCAGACGTTCGGCTGGACCGCGCCAGATTGGCGCCATTCGACGGACTTGGTTGTCAGGCGACTACTGAAAGACAGTAACCAATGTTGATAACGCTCCACGCAACCATGCCATCCGCTCAGACTTATTGCAGCCCATTGGTTGCGCGAATCGTGGTCAGCCCATCGACAAAGCCGCTTTGTCATGCCTTACCCGCCGTTAGAGACGTCGACAGACAACTCGGGTTCGTCGCACCCGACCAGCACCACGCGTCAACGGGTGGCCGTGCTGATGGCCGTTTACAATGGTGCGCTATATCTGGCAGAGCAAATCGAAACACTCGCGCGGCAGGATGTCGAGCATATCGATTTGTGGTTTGCCGACGATGGCTCTACTGACGAGACTGGCGCTATCGTCGAACGAACGAGAGCCACATGGAAAAAGGGCGAAGTGCACATCCTGCCTGGTCCGCAGAAAGGATTTGCCGAAAACTTCCGCCACCTTCTCGTTCATCCTGCAATCAGCGCCGATTATGTTGCACTTTGCGACCAAGATGATCTGTGGGACGAGGATAAGCTGTCTACGGCGATCGCGCGGCTCGACGTAGAGGCGAGCGCCACACCCGCACTGCACTGTTCGCGTACGCGGATAGTCGCTGCCGATGGGACGCCAATTGGTTACTCGCAACGCTTCGACCGCCCACCGAGCTTTCAAAACGCTATTGCGCAGAATATTGCGGGCGGAAACACGATGGTGATGAACCGGGCAGCGCACGATTTGATCCGACGCTTGTCGCAGGCTGTGGCCCTCGTCAGTCACGATTGGTGGTGCTATCTGCTTGTTGCAGGTTCGGGAGGCAAGGTGTTCTACTCACCCGATCCGAAGACATCCTATCGGCAGCACGCCCAAAACTTGGTTGGGGAGAATGTCTCCCTTCGTGCACGGTTTTCGAGATTGTATCACGCCGGCAAAGGGCGCTACAGAGCGTGGAACGCGACCAATTTGTCAGCACTCGAGACGTGCCGCGAGCATCTGACAGAGGAGTCGAGGCGAACCCTCGATCTATATGCTCAAGCAAGGGACCGAGGCGTTTTCGGTCGTTTTATCGCCCTCAGAGAATCGGGCGTATATCGCCAGACGTTGTCGGGCCAGATCGCCTTGTATGTCGCCTGCTTGCTTAAACGAATGTGAGCGGCAAATATTGTTCCCGAAGGGCCTAGCGCTCGCCCGCCCGACTATTCGGCCATCACTGAACGAGACACTAAGTTCCGCTCGACTGCAGTCCTCAGCCCTTAGTCACTTAGTTTCAGGGCCGCAGCTTTCTGAAACCGAGCCTCTTATGCCCCAGCCTCCTCGATCGTGAAAATTCGGACCGCTCGGCAGCGTAGTTAGGCGATATCATCGGGTAATCGAACGGCAGATCCCACTTCCGCCGATACTCTTCGGGCGTGAGTCCGTGGATTTCGTTCAAATGCCGTTTGAGGGTCTTGAATTTTTGCCGTCTTCCAAGCAAACAAGATGGTCATCGTGGACTGAATTCTTTATCGGCACCGCTGGCTTCCGAGAGTCTAGTTCCTGCTTCCGGCCGCGGGCGCGCAGCCTGGAGAGTGACGCGTGGACTGCCAGAATAAGCGCAGCGAGCTCGTTCGCTGGCACTGGGCTGCTGGAGACGTAGGCTGATACGATTCGGGCAGTCAGGGATGTTAGTTGCTCACGGCCATTCTGCTCGTTCATAGGCATCTTCTTTTCCATTGGCTTTGAGCTGTCCGGCACGCGGGAGCAAGTATCTTTGCGGCACCGTCGTCATGCTGGCATGAAACAGAAGATGTGCTGACCAGATTGCCGCGGCTGGCACAGAGCAGGTCTGCACGACGCAGCTGCCAGCTGCGCCTAGGCAGCAGCTATGCGCGCCGGGCAGGCTGCGACCGATCATGAATTCAACGATTCTACAGCGTTCCAGCAACAAAAAACCCGGCAGTTGCCTGCCGGGTCTTTCTCAAATCAACTCGTAAGCTGATTAGAAGGTGCGGTCGAAGCGGATAGCGGTGCGCCAGCTGTCGACGTCGCCACCAATGGTGTCGGTCGTGGTGTACTGGACTTCCGGACGGATGCGGAGACCCGAAATCGGACGCCAGTCGAGACCACCGGTGATCTGCCAGGTGTCGTTGGCAGCGTTGTACTCGTCGTCGAAGTACTGGACAGCAGCAGCGATCGCCAGGGTCTGGCTCACGTTGGCCTTGGCGTATGCCAGACCGAGAACTCAGAGCCGTTAGTGGACGAACGACCGATGGTGTAGATCGACGGGCCGCTTGCGTAGAAGAGGTGCGCACCGACGTCGAACATGCCGAACTTGGCATTGCCGACGAGCTTCGCGCCCCACTCTTCAGTGACCGTGTCGTAGCCGACCATGGCGCCGATGTCGCCCCAGCCCTGCGTCAGCTTCACGCCGCCTTCGACAGCCGGCTCTCGAACAGACCGGTTTCGCGCTCAACCACGGCAACGATGGCCGAGAAGCCATTGGCGCCGTTGTACTGGTAGGAGAGCTCACCGCCGTTGTTGAAGCCGTAGGAGCCATCGTGGGACCGAAGGGCGAACCGTAGCCGAGGAAGCGAGCGTACGGGTGTCGCTCTTACTGGGCGGATGGTGCCGTTGGCCTGCTGCAGCTCGATGAAGCCCTGGTTCAGTAGACGTCGTCATAAGCGCCAGTGCCAACGCCAGCTGCGGTCCAGCCGTAGGAACCCCAGTTGAAGCGGGCTTCAGCGTACGAACGCAGCGTGCCCCACTCGGTCTCGTTGCGCGCATCAACGTTGAGCTGGAAACGAGCATACTTCCAGAAGCGATAGTCTCAACCAGACCCGTATCCGGTCAAGCCAGTCGGCATCGCTGTAGTGCATCTCGTAGCGCATGTAGCCACCGATGCGCAGGCAGGTCTCGGTGCCCGATGTAGAAGAAACCAGCGCCGTACACGTCGCAGATGCGAACGTATTCCATCGGCTCCGGCTCGGCGATGACGATCGCATCAGCTGCGCGAAGCGCCGGTTGCAGCGACAGCAGCCACTGCGGAGCCGAGAAGAAGGCTCTTGATGTTCATTTTCTGACCTCCAGTCAAAGTTAAAAAGCGGGTTTCTGGTGTTCCGGCGACGAAACGCCGTTGGGACGCGTTTGCCGGCACCAAGCATCCCAATTCTCGAAAAAAGACGCGACTTCATGATCTCGGAGCTCGCGGCGGTCGTCGCATCCCAATTGATGGCACAGACCCAGGCGACGCAGCGCGTTGAGGAGCCTTAAGGATGAAGTGAGTGAGTATGGTGCAGAAATTGTGGTGCAGGTGGTTAAAGAAGCTCACAAGGACGTGCGCGATCGTATTCGGGCCACGAAAGCGGCATCACCGGCTGTTGTTGACGAGATGGTCCTCGCCGACGACTGGGCCGGTCCAGTAGCCGGGCCAACGCTACTCGAGAGACATTTCAGGATTCCTCGTTTCAACCCTCTATCGATGGCAGAGAAGCGTAATGAGGTCGTGTGGCTCAATACGAGGGAGTAGCAAAGAAGCCGGTGTTTCCGCTTAAGCAGTTCGTCGATGGGCGTCCGGCAATCGGGATCGCAGAGATTGTGCAAGCCTTCGACGATCCCGCGCAGCTTGGAAATGGCTCACGTCAGGAAGTCTAGCTAATAAGGACGGTGCGCCGTTGGAGGAACTGTTGAATG
>NZ_JABETK010000008.1 GCF_013240295.1 Neoaquamicrobium sediminum | reverse complement strand
TGATCGGCATGCTGCTGACTAGAACATGGGCGACCATGGCCTCGGTCGGCAACCCGCCGAGATCAGCCGAGCGGGCGACGGTGCCTACCGCCGTCGGTGCAGGACCGGCATAAGCATATTTGGGGCGGCGAGGTGACGATCACCCGGAACTGGGCTGGGATCACGTCCAGCCGCTCGGACACGTCTTCGCCAATGCGGTGCAGGCCACCGCCGCAGCCACAGACCAGGCTTTCGGGCTCGATGATCTGCTCGATCCGCGGCAGGTGCCTGGGGAGGCGAACCACGATTGGCGCTGCGTGGTTTTGCCGATCGCCGTGCCGCACGATCCTCTGCATCTTCCTCGGCATGGACCGCGCGATGGCCGTTTCCAGATCCTCCAGCGCCAGATCGAACTGGTCAGGTCGCTCTTTTCCGACCTGCGCCCGAAGGCCGCCTGCCTGAACGCGGCGACCAGCTTTTCAGCTGTGCGATCCGATCGTCCTTGCGTTGATTGCGCGCTTCGCGGCAACGAGCATCGCCTTGAGGGCGGCAATATCGTCGGGAAGTTCGGTGCTATCGAGCATGACCGGAATCTACCAGATCAAGCACCGCATTCCCGCAAAAAGACATGCCCTGAGTCATCCTGCCGCAGTCATTCCACGGCTTCTGGAGCCCGTGCTTCCACTGCCCGAACCCGGCGCCAATCGAGTCCAGAGAACGGGGCCTCGAACTGCGCGTGGCTCAGCGTTATCAGCCCGTCCCTCACCATAGGCCAGGTGAAGTTGTGCTCTTCCAACCGCTTGTAGGCCATGACCAATCCGGTGCCATCCCAGTAGAGCAGCTTCAGCCGGTCGGTCTTCTTGGCGCGGAACACAAAGACAGTGCCCGTGAACGGGTCCTTGTGTAGCTCGTTCTTCACCATCGCTGCCAGGCTGTCGTGGCCTTTGCGGAAGTCGATCGGTTTGGTCGCCACCATGATCCGCACCCGGTTGGAGGAAGATCATGAGCCCGCCATCAGCGCGTGGACCACCGAGGCAATCCGGGCCGACGAAGCGCCTGGCTCCAGCCGGACGGTCACCGAACCCACCACGACCTCCGGCCCAGCCGATGCAGTCGGTACGCGGCTGTCACGTCCTCAACAACCGGAGCGACCATCAGAGCCGCAAACTCAACCGGATCCTCTGGTGCCGGCAGCACCAGCTTCCCGTTCCGCGCAAGAGTTCGCCAAGAGGAGACATGGTTGGCCTTCAGCCCATGCCGCTCCGCAACTTCACTAACGCTCGCCCCCGGCCGCAGTGTCTCGGCGACAATCCGCGCCTTCACATCATCGGGCCACTGCCGATTGCGACGCCGCCTCACGCCATTTGTGAGAAGCTCCATTGGAGCGTCCATGGAGAAACTCCGCACTGACCTCAATCAGTGCGCAATCTCATGGCTCACAACCTAGCGGAAGGTGGGGATACAACACCGCTTACACTGCATCGTTCCGCGGCAACTCTTTGGCAACCTCCATTCCTCATTTAGGGGACGAAGCAGCCCATGGCGGTCGGGATCGAGTGCAGTTCGTTCAGGAAGGCCGCTAAATCCGTTGCCAGGATCCGCTGCTTTTCGTAGTTCAACCCCGAAATGTCCTGCAACGGCTCTCCTGCGAGTTTGGCATCAACTGAGACGAGGTGTTCGCCAGCCTTCCGCAATTCCATTCCCGGAACGGGCGCGGATAGAGATGGGCGCACAGCTCGCCTATTCCTGTTTTGACGCTGCCATATTTGTTGCAGAGATCAGTGCGCAGGCTGAAACGACAACCAGCATCCCAAACGCAACTTGGTATGCCGACCCTGGGGTCGAGATGTCGACCTGCTCAATGACAGCCACCACCGCAATCGCGCCGACTGCACCTCTAATGCGTTGGGCAACATTGATCAACGTCGCTGCGTCGCCGGTTTCGGTTTTGTCGACGACGCGCTGTTGTCGCGTGTCGGTGACGTCAGGCGCCGCGCGGGCTTCACCGGCGCGGCATGGTTGATTCATAAAGGCGCGGCGCTATCAAATGCCGCGTCGTCGTCCGAGAGCGCAAACTCAAGCGGAACAGCTTGAATAACCGTTCGAGAGAACGCTCTGTCGCCGATCATTTCGCCGGTAGACGAGATGAGATGGACTGGATCACACCAATTGCGCCTTGCGGATCCCGGTTGGCAAGCACGGCGACCACGTAGCCGGAGTCCGGAAAAATCAGCAGCTGTCCATAGATGCCCGGGGCGCCACCATTGTGGCCGACCACCCTCACACCATCCCCCGAAAGCTCGTCGCTAAAGCCGTAGGCATATCTGGAAGAACCCATCGAAGCGACCTTGCCGGCGATTAAAAGCTCTGTGTGCTCTTCATCCAGCAGCTTATTTTCTCTGAGCGCTGTGGCGAAGCGGATGAGATCGCCGACAGTCGAGTACCCGCCACCTGCTGGTCCACCTCGATATGGCAAGGAATCGGTGTTCGGCCGCAACGGCGGCAGTTGCCCGCCAACAGGGTGCCCGCTCAGCCTCTCGCCGGGCGGAACGCGGGTGTAGCCGATCGCGGTTTTCGGCGGCAGTTCGCTTACCGGGTAATTGTCCGTCGAGTTCATGCCCGCCGGCTGAAAGATGTGCTTGCGGACATAGTCGAAGTAGCTTTCCCCGCTTACTGTCTCGATGATGCGTCCGAGCAGGATGAAGCCGTAGTTGCTGTATTCCCAACTGCTCCCCGGTTCGAAGCGGGGGAGCGTTCGCCGAACAGGGCGATGAAGTCTTCCGGTTCCGTCAGGTCCTCGCGATTGGCGTTGAAGAGCTCGATTTCATCCGGCCCGAAGATGTTTCCAGCTCCCGCCGTATGAGTCAGCAACTGATGGATGGTTGCCGCGGCCATCGCCTCGTTCGGATAATCCGGGAGGTATGCTGAAAGCGGATCGTCGAGGCTAACCCGGCCGGCCTGCACCAATTGTAGAATGGCGGTCCCGGTGAACATCTTGCCCATCGAACCGATGCCGAAAGCCGTGTCGACATCATTGGGGATCTGCCTTTCGATGTCAGCGCAACCTTTGGCCTTCGCAAATATCGTCTCCCCGTCTCTGGAGACCATCACAGCGCCAGCGAACATGTCGGCCGCCGTCTGCCGATCCAGTTCCTCCGCAAGTGCGGCGATCGCTTCCGATTCCGTCACGCGTTCGGCGACGCGTCCCTGCCCTGCACCGCCAACGACCCGCTCGCCACGTTGCAGATTGTCAGGCGGGGCGCTCGACGGCTGATCGGGGCCGTTGCGCGGAAGGCCCGGCGGCGAGTCGCCACCAATCACCACGGGTTCGGCTGTAGCAGAGTAGGTAGTAAGGAGGCAGACCAGGGTGGCCAGTGCCAATCCATTTAACGCCTTCATGGCTTCCACTTCCTCGGAAATGTGATGTGAGACTCGTGCTTGGGTGGACTAGCCAAGTCCATTGAGAGGGTCATGTCGTACTCTACTGATAAAGCTTCCGCAGGCTTGTCTGCAGGTAGTCCATGGCTGTCGACCACTTCGGGTCGGACCAGCGCTGCCCAATTTCCTCATCGGAAACGTTCTCAACCCGTTGCTGCAGCCACCAGACATTTCCGTAGGGATCGCGAACGCGACCCACCTTGTCCCCGAAGGCCAGGTGCGTCACTTGGGTAATTGGCTGCGCGCCGGCGGCGACCGCTCGTTTGAACAGCTCCTCAGCGTCCTCGACGAACAGGCGAAGGAATGCTGGGGTTGGCGGCCAATCACGCATGTCGAACATTAGAATGATCGTATTGCCGATGCGCATTTCGGCATGGCCGATGCTCCCATCCGGGTTTTGGAAGCTGCCGAGATCCTCTGCATCAAAAGCTTCCGAGAGAAAACTCATCAGCCGGACCGTATCTTTGCCGATGATCCAAGGTGCAACCGAGGCATAGCCGGGAGGAATAATTGGTATGTTCTGCATGAGACAATCTCCATCGGGTTTGCGAACGGCACAATGACATGGTCTGTTGCCAAATGGTGTCAGCAGAGCCAAAGGTGCTAACTTGTCACCACTGAACGTCGTCTATTCACTGCTCTGCCTAAGCGCAATCGAGACGGGAAGCAGAGCCCGCACGGCATCGGTTCCAGGGTCGACTACTACAATCGGCGGCGTCCGCATTCGGCGGCAGGACGCCCGACGATGCCTGTGAAAGGACTGAATTGACGGGGCAACTGGCGGCGGCGGAGAAACAACTCGATCTGTCTTAGCTTAGCCGCCAACTGCCTCATCAAGCGGCACCAGCTCAGAGCCCCCGGCAGCCACCGCCATAAGCTGCGTCGCACCTGCCCAAGCCTTAGACTCCACGGTGTTTCAGTTTCCTGCCTCACTTCTACTTTGCGGTCGGCCTTTATGTGTCGGCGATCTTTGCGGCCCTGTTCGCAAGTTTTTAGGCTATCGGCGGACATTCACCGATCGGGCTGCGTTTTAAACCAGGTTGTGGCGCGTGATGGCAATCGCTCCGAGCAAGGCCCCGAGCGAGAGAGCCACTGATGTAAAGACGTACAGACCTGCCAGGAACCAAAGCCCGCGCTCGATCAGCATCGTCGTCTCCATTGAAAAGGCGGAAAAGGTGGTAAAGCCTCCGAGAACACCGGTAGTGAGGAAAAGGCGGGCTTGTTGGGGCAAGCCGGTACGCGCTGCGAAGTACCCCACCACAACACCCATCAGGCATGAGCCAACAACGTTTATGAACAGCGTGCTGAAGGGAAAAATTCCGGGGATGAACAGCCGCTGGGCGGTGACGTTGATGGCGTGGCGCGCCATGCCACCAAAGCCTGCACCGATGAAAATGATCAGATAATTCATGGTTGCCTCGCTGTTGGGGCAACCAGACCGTCGATCGCTATGCCAGCACCCATCCATCGACAGGCGAATTGCCTGTTGTTGTAGGAGTTATCGGCCAAGGTGGCGGTTGTCGGGAAACTCCATCCCCATCGAAAAAGCTGTATCCGAACGTTGGTTAGCCAGCTCGGCCAGGGCTGTCCTGCCCAGCTGCGGCAGTCCATCTTCCTGCGCCCAGGATGCCGCCGCGGGTGTCGCAGCCAGGTCAAACTGCCACCGTGGCGAGGAAATCCATCAGTACGTCAGCAGTCTCATCGGGATACTGATCCACGAAGAAATGCCCCCGGGCAGCGAAGCTTCCGCAACATTTTCGCACCGCTTTCGCCATTCGCCTGGGATATCGAAGAGATGCGCCATCTGGCCGGCAGCACCAAAGAAGACCAAGGTGGGGCAGCCGATCTTGCGATTGATATCGGCTTGATCCAGCGCCAAGTCGACTGTTGCGGCGGCTCGATAATCAGAACAGGACCCGTGGATCATATGGGGGTCCCGCCATGAGCGTCGGTATGCGGCAAGCATCTCATCATCGAAGTCGCCGATGCGCGTTGCGCCCCAGCCGACCAGGCAGGTTTCGTAGAAGAAATCAGGATTGGCGCCGATTACCCGCTCGGGAAACGGCTCGGGCTGCGAGAGGAAGTACCAGTGCCAGTATGCGCCTGCGACACGGTGATTTGTGTCCATGAACATCGCCAATGTTGGCACGATGTCAAGCACCGCCAACGAAAGGATCTTGTCCGGATGGTCGAGTGCCATGCGATGCCCCGTTCTCCCGCCACGGTCGTGTCCGATCAAATGGAATCGCTCTATGCCGAGTTGCTCCATCAATCCGACCTGATCGTCTGCCATGGCGCGAAAACTGTAGTTGGAGTTGTCGGGAAGGCCGTGTGGCTTGGAGGATGCGCCGTAGCCGCGCAGGTCGGAACAAACCACGGTGAAATTGGCAGCGAGTTTTGGGGCCACTCTCGCCCACATCTCCTTTGATTGCGGAAATCCGTGCAACAGAAGAACTGGAGGGCCGTCGCCGCCAATCACGCAGGCAATGTCAACGCCGTCCACGCGCACGACTTCATTCCGAAATCCCTCAAACATGTGATGCCCCTTGGCGGTTTCCTGCCAGCGACCCGGTCCAATCGCGGATGCTGAACGTCAAATTGAACGTGTGGCTTTCGCGTATTTCCAGCGTTCGCGCTTTTCGTTCGCGCGCTGAGCGAAGCGCTGAAGGTCTATAATGGCGCGGGTGTGGGTCCCCTCACCGATCAAGCCGGCCTCGTCTCGGCAAGAGACCGTGAAAAACAGCGAGTTGCTGTTGATCTCCACGAGTTTGACATCAGCCACAAAGCTCATGCCAACGGGCGTGGGCGCGAGGTGGCTGACGTTGACGTGCGTGCCGACGGTTCGTTGCTGGGGCCGGAGATAAGGACGAAGCGCTTCGATACAGGTTTGTTCAACGAAGCCGATCATCATCGCGGTGGCAAGAACCGGAGGCATGTCGCGAAAGCCGGGCCAAGTGTCATCCAACTCCGGCACGGTGTGGAAAGGAGCAACTGTGAGTCGCTCTCGTGCTCCTACCCCCACTTCAAGTGGCAAGCACTCTTTGAACTCGTTCATGTGATCCCCACGCGCATGTTGATCGGCCAAATCACGGGTCGCCTTCGATCTCCCCAGATGAGGTGAAGATCGTGCACAAAAGCTTCGAGGATATCGTCTCGGCCAGCCTCATTGACCCGGTGCACAGCGGACCATGTCGAGAGGTAACCGAGAAAATCGCTCAGATCCCAAGCCCGGTCGATTTCCATTCCGGGAGTCGGTCGTTCCTCAAACGGAAATTCGAGATCGGCATAGCCTGACTCGACGAGCTTGCGCTCCGGCGGCCAGTAGCAAGCGATTTCTTCCCAATAGAAGCGCCTAAAGCGTGCGTCCAGGTCGGACGGAGCCAAGCGCGGCACTCCGTAGCTTACCAAGGCAATCACAGCCCCGTTCACGGCTACCCGGCGGACCTCGTCGTAGAAATCCGCAAGGTCGAACCAATGGGCGGATTGTGCAGCGGTAATAAGGGTAACGCTGCAATCGGGCAGCGGTAGGTTCTCGGCAGGTGCGCAAACATACTCGACACGGTCATGAGGCAGGGCGTTGCCGATCTGTTCAGTGCTCGGATCCACACCCATCACGGATTGGAAGAAGTCTGCGAGCTGATGGGTGAGCTGCCCAGTGCCGCAGCCGACGTCTACGGCTCTCGACGTATCGGGTGCCGCCTCCGCCAAGAAACGGGACAGGGAAGCCGGATATTCCGGTCTGAACGAAGCATAGCTGCGGCCGTCGCGATCAAACCAGTTCCTTGCGGATTTCGGTTCAGCCATCATTGGGCATCTTTTCTGGTTGTCGCTCGCCTCTTTGAAGAAGCGGATGCCCAACCTCCGCCTCCAGTCGCTCGAGCCGCTTGCGCCGCCCAGTGTCGCTCAAGTCTCAAGCGGATGTTCGGGTCCTCCGGTCTTGCGCCCGTCGTCCAACTGGTGACGTGCCAATGGCTTTCAGCATCAGCGAAAACGTGATCGCCCTGTGGGGCTGCGCGCAGTTATGTCACATCACCGTTTCGGCAACTCATCGCGCGAAGAACGGGGGTGTACCGTGGGCGGTATTCGCCGAATGAAGTCGGTCTTGCGCCCTGATCGACCAACTCGCTTCGTGACGTAGCGGCGTAGCGTGATCGGGTTTCAGCGACTCGAAACGGTGCTGGTCCGGGCGGAAACCATGGCTGAGCTCAATCCCGGCGTTGAGATCGATGTTCTGGATTTCCGCAAATCTGCGCCGTTTCATCGTTATGCGCTCGACGTCACCGTTTCGGCGCCCCACTCATCGCGCGTACGACAGTCACCGTGAGGCGCGCGCGATTCATGTCGCGGCTGGAAGGACCATCCTCGCCGGGCGCCACTGCCGTACCACACTCGCCGTCGTAGCGGTTTCGCGCGTCCGGGTGAGCGATTTCTTCGTCCACTTCCCCATTACATTAGCAACTCGGCATAGAGCGATTCCATTTGATCGGACACGACCGTGGCGGGAGAACGGGGCATCATGGCACTCGACCATCCGGACAAGATCCTTTCGTTGGCGGTGCTTGACATCGATGCCAACATTGGCGATGTTCATGGACACAAATCACCGTGTCGCAGGCGCATACTGGCACTGGTACTTCCTCTCGCAGCCCGAGCCGTTTCCCGAGCGGGTAATCGGCGCCAATCCTGATTTCTTCTACGAAACCTGCCTGGTCGGCTGGGGCGCAACGCGCATCGGCGACTTCGATGATGAGATGCTTGCCGCATACCGACGCTCATGGCGGGACCCCCATATGATCCACGGGTCCTGTTCTGATTATCGAGCCGCAACAGTCGACTTGGCTGGATCAGCCGATATCAATCGCAAGATCGGCTGCCCCACCTTGGTCTTCTTTAGTGCTGCCGGCCAGATGGCGCATCTCTTCGATATCCCAGGCGAATGGCGAAAGCGGTGCGAAAATGTTGCGGAAGCTTCGCTGCCCGGGGGCATTTCTTCGTGGATCAGTATCCCGATGAGACTGCTGACGTACTGATGGTTTCCTCGCCACGGTGGCAGTTTGACCCCTGCTGCGACACCCGCGGCGGCATCCTGGGCGCAGGAAGATGGACTGCCGCAGCTGGGCAGGACAGCCCTGGCCGAGCTGGCTAACCAACGTTCGGATACAGCTTTTTCGATGGGGATGGAGTTTCCCGACAACCGCCACCTTGGCCGATAACTCCTACAACAACAGGCAATTCGCCTGTCGATGGATGGGTGCTGGCATAGCGATCGACGGTCTGGTTGCCCCAACAGCGAAGCAACCATGAATTATCTGATCATTTTCATCGGTGCAGGCTTTGGTGGCATGGCGCGCCACGCCATCAACGTCACCGCCCAGCGGCTGTTCATCCCGGAATTTTCCCTTCAGCACGCTGTTCATAAACGTTGTTGGCTCATGCCTGATGGGTGTTGTGGTGGGGTACTTCGCAGCGCGTACCTGGCTTGCCCCAACAAGCCCGCCTTTTCCTCACTACCGGTGTTCTCGGAGGCTTTACCACCTTTTCCGCCTTTTCAATGGAGACGACGATGCTGATCGAGCGCGGGCTTTGGTTCCTGGCAGGTCTGTACGTCTTTACATCAGTGGCTCTCGCTCGGGGCCTTGCTCGGAGCGATTGCATCACGCGCCACAACCTGGTTTAAAACGCAGCCCGATCGGTGAATGTCCGCCGATAGCCTAAAAACTTGCGAACAGGGCCGCAAGATCGCCGACACAAAAGGCCGACCGCAAAGTAGAAGTGAGGCGGAAACTGAAACACCGTGGAGTCTAAGGCTTGGGCAGGTGCGACGCAGCTTATGGCGGTGGCTGCCGGGGGCTCTGAGCTGGTGCCGCTTGATGAGGCAGTTGGCGGCTAAGCTAAGACAGATCGAGTTGTTTCTCCGCCGCCGCCAGTTGCCCCGTCAATTCAGTCCTTTCACAGGCATCGTCGGGCGTCCTGCCGCCGAATGCGGACGCCGCCGATTGTAGTAGTCGACCCTGGAACCGATGCCGTGCGGGCTCTGCTTCCCGTCTGCGCTTAGGCAGAGCAGTGAATAGACGACGTTCAGTGGTGACAAGTTAGCACCTTTGGCTCTGCTGACACCATTTGGCAACAGACCATGTCATTGTGCCGTTCGCAAACCCGATGGAGATTGTCTCATGCAGAACATACCAATATTCCTCCCGGCTATGCCTCGGTTGCACCTTGGATCATCGGCAAAGATACGGTCCGGCTGATGAGTTTTCTCTCGGAAGCTTTTGATGCAGAGGATCTCGGCAGCTTCAAAACCGGATGGGAGCATCGGCCATGCCGAAATGCGCATCGGCAATACGATCATTCTAATGTTCGACATGCGTGATTGGCCGCCAACCCCAGCATTCCTTCGCCTGTTCGTCGAGGACGCTGAGGAGCTGTTCAAACGAGCGGTCGCCGCCGGCGCCGCAGCCAGTACCCAAGTGACGCACCTGGCCTTCGGGGACAAGGTGGGTCGCGTTCGCAATCCCCTACGGAAATGGCTGCAGCAACGGGTTGAGAACGTTTCCGATGAGGAAATTGGGCAGCGCTGGTCCGACCCGAAGTGGTCGACAGCCATGGACTACCTGCAGACAAGCCTGCGGAAGCTTTATCAGTAAGAGTACGACATGACCCTCTCAATGGACTTGGCTAGTCACCCAAGCACGTCTCACACATCACATTTTCCGTGGAAGTGGAAGCCATGAAGGCGTTAAATGGATTGGCACTGGCCACCCTGGTCTGCCTCCTTACTACCTACTCTGCTACAGCCGAACCCGTGGTGATTGGTGGCGACTCGCCGCCGGGCCTTCCGCGCAACGGCCCCGATCAGCCGTCGAGCGCCCCGCCTGACAATCTGCAACGTGGCGAGCGGGTCGTTGGCGGTGCAGGACGCGTCGCCGAACGCGTGACGGAATCGGAAGCGATCGCCGCACTTGCGGAGGAACTGGATCGGCAGACGGCCCGACATGTTCGCTGGCGCTGTGATGGTCTCCAGAGACGGGAGACGATATTTGCGAAGGCCAAAGGTTGCGCTGACATCGAGCAGATCCCCAATGATGTCGACACGGCTTTCGGCATCGGTTCGATGGGCAAGATGTTCACCGGGACGCCATTCTACAATTGGTGCAGGCCGGCCGGGTTAGCCTCGACGATCCGCTTTCAGCATACCTCCCGGATTATCCGAACGAGGCGATGGCCGCGGCAACCATCCATCAGTTACTCATACGGCGGGAGCTGGAAACATCTTCGGGCCGGATGAAATCGAGCTCTTCAACGCCAATCGCGAGGACCTGACGGAACCGGAAGACTTCATCGCCCTGTTCGGCCGAACGCTCCCCGCTTCGAACCGGGAGCAGTTGGGAATACCAGCAGCTACGGCTTCATCCTGCTCGGACATCATCGAGACGTAAGCGGGAAAGCTAAGCTTCGACTATGTCCGCAAGCACATCTTTCAGCCGGCGGGCATGAACTCGACGGACAATTACCCGGTAAGCGAACTGCCGCCGAAAACCGCGATCGCTACACCGCGTTCCGCCCGGCGAGAAGGCTGAGCGGGCACCTGTTGAGAACAACTGCCGCCGTTGCGGCGAACACCGATTCCTTGCCATATCGAGGTGGACCAGCAGGTGGCAGGTACTCGACTGTCGGCGATCTCATCCGCTTCGCCACAGCGCTCAGAAAATAAGCTGCTGGCGTGGTGCAGGTGCGCTTCTCGCCGGCGCGTACCGGCTTGCCCCAACAAGCCCGCCGTCGACAAAACCGAAACCGGCGACGCAGCGACGTTGATCGAAATGTTGCCCAACGCATTAGAGGTGCAGTCGGCGCGATTGCGGTGGTGGCTGTCATTGAGCAGGTCGACATCTCGACCCCAGGGTCGGCATACCAAGTTGCGTTTGGGATGCTGGGTTGTCGTTTCAGCTCGCGCACTGATCTCTCAAAAATAAATATGGCAGCGTCAAAACAGGAACAGTTATCGTGCGCCCATTCTATCCGCGCCCGTTCCGGGAATGGAATTGCGGGAAGGCTGGCGAACACTCCGTCTCAGCTGATGCCAAAACTCGCAGGAGAGCCGTTGCAGGACATTTCGGGGTTGAACCCAGTGCAGCGGATCCTGGCAACGGATTTAGCGGCCTTCCTGAACGAACTGCACGATCCCGACCGCCATGGGCTGCTTGTCCCCAAAGGAATGGAGGTTGCCAAAGAGTTGCCGCGTGAACGATGCAGTGTAAGCGGTGTGTTGTATCTCACCTTCCGCTAGGTTGTGAGCCATGAGATTGCGCACTGATTGAGGTCAGTGCGGAGTTTTCTCCATGGACGCCTCAATGGAGCTTTCACAAAAATGGCGAGGCGGCGTCGCAATCGGCAGTGGCCCGATGATGTGAAGGCGCGGATTGTCGCCGAGACACTGCGGCCGGGGCGAGCGCGTTAGTGAAGTTGCGGAGCGGCATGGGCTGAAGGCCAACCATGCTCCTCTCTTGGCGAACTCTCTGCGTGGGAACGGGAAGCTGGCGCTGCCGGCACCAGAGGATCCGGGTTGAGTTTGCGGCTCTGATGGTCGCTCCGGTTGTTGAGGACGTGACAGCCGCGTACCGACTGCATCGGCTGGGCCGGAGGTCGTGGTGGGTTCGGTGATCAACTGGCTGGAGCCAGCGCCTGTCGGCCCGGATTGCCTCGGTGGTCCACGCGCTGATGGCGGGCTCATGATCTTCCCTCCAACCGGGTGCGGATCATGGTGGCGACCAAACCGATCGATCTCCGCAAAGGCCACGACAGCCTGGCAGCGATGGTGAAGAACGAGCTACACAAGGACCCGTTCACGGGCACTGTCTTTGTGTTCCGCGCCAAGAAGACCGACCGGCTGAAGCTGCTCTACTGGGATGGCACCGATTGACAACAGTGGCCTACAAGCGGCTGGAAGAGCACAACTTCACCTGGCCTATGGTGAGGGGACGGGCTGATAACGCTGAGCCACGCGCAGTTCGGGCCCTGTTCTCTGGACTCGATTGGCGCCGGGTTCGGGCAGTGGAAGCACGGCTCCAGAAGCCGTGGAATGACTGCGGCAGGATGACCTCAGGGCATGCCTTTTTGCGGGAATGCGGTGCTTGATCTGGTAGATTCCGGTCATGCTCGATAGCACCGAACTTCCCGACGATATTGCCGCCTCAAGGCGATGCTCGTTGCCGCGGAAGCGCGCAATCAACGCAAGGACGATCGGATCGCACAGCTGGAAAAGCTGGTCGCCGCGTTCAGGCAGGCGGCCTTCGGGCGCAGAAGGTCGAAAAAGAGCGATCCGGACCAGTTCGATCTGGCGTTGAGGATCTGGAAACGGCTATCGCGGCGGGTCCATGCCGAGGAAGATGCAGAGGATCGTGCGGCACGGCGATCGGCAAACCACGCAGCGCCAACGTGGTTCGCTCCCCAGGCACCGCCGTTGATCTGTTACGATCATCGAGCCCGAAAGCCTGGTCTGTGGCTGCGGCGGTGGTCTGCACCGCATTGGCGAAGACGTGTCCGAGCGGCTGGACGTGATCCCAGCCCAGTTCCGGGTGATCGTCACCCGCCGCCCCAAATATGTTGCCGGTCCTGCACCGACGGCGCGTGGTGCAGGCACCGTCGCCTGCTCGGCTGATCCTCGGCGGTTGCCGACCGAGGCCACATGGTCGCCCATGTTCTAGTCAGTGGCGAGCGTCGATCACCTTCCGCTCTATCGTCAGGCGCAGATTTACAGCCGCCAGGGGTGTTGATCTGGA
>NZ_JABETK010000007.1 GCF_013240295.1 Neoaquamicrobium sediminum | reverse complement strand
TATCTTTCTCTGCGGGACGAAGCGGCTCGTCGAAACTGGTCAATCTCCGATCTGGACCTACTTGAAGAACCAGCCTTACGCGCTCCGGCAAGGGGACGCAAACAACCGCTTCCGAGGCCGAGGTGCGCAGATTTATCAACGACGCCCGCCCGCAGGCCGCACGGTGCAGGCGGCGACCCCGGCACTGCGCTGGGTGAATGCAGCGTTCATGATGACGATCGGGCCACCCCGGCTGGGTCCGTCGAGCCCCTGCCACTCGAATATCGAGCCGATCGGCGCCGGAAGGGGGGCTGATCCTGCACAAGCTCATGGAAGAGCTTTTGACCGGCGAGCTTTCGGCAGAGGATGCTATTGCCGACCGCGCCGAGCGCTCGTGACGAGCTTTCGCCATTGAGACTTCACGGACGAGGTGCCGGTCCCTGGCTGTACCAAGGCATCCCGGACGTTTCTACCTCCCCCATGCCTCAGCGCCTTGTCCCCTTCCTGTGCCGGAGCTCTCGGTCTGGTGTGAGCTCTTGCACTCTTCTCGCTGGCTGTGTGTCGAGTTATCGCCGTCGAGGACGGAAGGTCCTCGACGTTCGGTGATCGCGACGATCTCGCACCGCGCCGCGTATGTCCAGCAGCGCTGCGCCGGGCCATTCTCTGCTGCCGATTCACCCGGCGCGCCACTGATCATATATGACCACCGGAGCACGACGGTCCTGCCCGAGGCATGAGGGAGCACGCGCGCAAGGCTAGTCTAGTCCGAACCTGAAGGCGTTATCCCCGCAGAGATCAGCGCGCAAAAGAGCACCTTCGATGTAAATATTCCGGGTGAGGCGCTTCCACTGGGGGTTCCATGCGCACGCCGCTGCGAGGATGGTTCGCAGGAAGTCGGCCACGTCATCGAGACTGATTAGTGGTGGCACGTCGAGAGCGTGAAGGCGTGGCAGGCGAAAGCCGCCCGAACCACCACACGCCTTCGCACGACGCCCGTCTTCCCTGTTTGTCCAGTTTGTTCCATTTGCACTTTATGCACCAAACAAGGCGGCGCGACCGTCAGTCGCCGCTGCCGTGACAATGTTTGTACTTTTTGCCGGATCCGCAGGGGCAACATTCATTGCGCCCAATCTTGCCCGCTCCGGCTGCACTGGCCTTGGGAGGAATTGACCCTGCTCTTGGGAACCGACGGGCAAGCCCCTCAAGCAGCCCGGGAGGGGCACCCATTTGTGGCGGCCCAAACCGGCGAAGGTTTTGCTATCAGTCCCCGCTGGTTCTTGAGTTCCTTCTGCACCAGGAAGGGAAGCTTCATAGGGCTGCAACCGCGCCATTTCGGCGTCGGCTTCGGAGTGTTCGCAGTACGCGAGGACGACCGCATACTGGGAACGGACCGTGATCAGATAGTCGGCCAGCTTCCACTGCCGGAGTTGCGGCAGGATGATAGTCTCCATGATGCTGGAGCGCACCGTCGAAGTCGCGCTTGACGATGAACTGGTCCAGCGAGGTCTTGCCCGACCCGGAACAGAGAATCCGGGGCGCGCGCAACATCATAGAATTTCAAGGCGTGGATGCGCGCGAAGGGAGATGGCCTTGGGCATCACGCGCCTTGGCGAGCACGTCAGGGCGTCGGCAAGATGCTTGACGTCGTCAACGTCCCAGCCCTTCTTCATCATCCGTGCCAGGTCGGGCGCGTTGTTTCCAATGACCATCTCGGGCGTCAAGCCGATCAGGGTCGTAATAGGCTTTGATGATTGGCTCGACCCGTTCGGCCGCAGCGTCCGCATTCCCGAGCGCGAGCTCGGCACAGGCGACATTGTATTCAAATACACGCTGGTGAGCGGAAGAAAGCGCCTGACGAGGGGCCCGAGCTCGGTGGCCAGGCGCATCGCGCCGCGCCGATCGCGCTTGTCAGCCAGAAGGCTCATTCGCTTCATGCCGACGCGCAGTCGTTCCTCGGCCCCCAGGTCATTAGCCGTGATTAGCGCGTCCATTTGGTCGAGCCACGATTCAGCGCGATCGGAACCGGCCTTGATATCGGCAAACGCCAATCCGTCGAGCGCCTTGATCCGTTGGTCGGGGTCGACCGTCTCGTCCTGAGCGCCGTGCTCGAGATAAGCTTCGACCTCGGGCCAGACGCCCATTTCGTGGAAGAGTTCCTCGGTCGCCATTTCGACCAGGACATCGAGACGACCGACCTCACCGCTAAGCCGCAGGAAGAGCGCGAGCTTTGCGGGATGCCAATTGTCGATGAGGCTCTTCTGTACGACAGCTCAGCGCCTCCTGTCGCGCCTTCACGGCATCGGCGCCGAACAGAAGGAGCTTTGCCCCTTAACGGCACGTGCGGCGTCGTGGAGCCTGATGCGGTCGTTGGCAAAAACCTGCAGCAAGCCTTGGCTCACCAGGACGCGAACAGCGCGATCAAAGATGGCCGGGTCGGGACCTCCGGCCGCCGCAATATAGATTTCACCTCCTGGCGCGTCAGGGGCGCATCGCAGATGCTCAACAATTCCGCGACGGCTGCCACGGCCTCCGGCAATCGGTCGAAGACCCGTCCGAGTATGAGGTCCTGAGCGATCTCCCTCGTGTGGGCGGATCGCGCAAGATCGGCGCACAGCCGTTTCAGCGACCCGTCATAGTCCGACTTCGCGACCGAGATTGCGTTCAGAACGAAAAGCGGCAGTCCGCCGGTGAGGTCGATCAATCGCTGACAGTCAGCGGCGTCGCCATGGCAATCTTCATCATCCGCAGCGGCCGCCACCGTATCGGGGGCCCATCCGAGCAAGGAGTCGCGGGTGACGCCGAGCAGCGCCTCGAGAGCAGGGGATCTCTCCTTCTGGCCGTCCTAACAGCACAAAGCGTATGTCCCTGCCGGCCTGGATGACGCCGGTCACGTCGTCGGCCGATAGCTGGTGAACGTTGTCGAGCGCGACGGTGACGATCTCGCCCTTGCTCTGCCAGGCGCCGGGAAAGGAGCTGAAGAATCTCTCGCCCGGACGCGCCGGGCATAAAGATTTCTCCCAGTTTGTGCCCCGTACGAAATATGCGAGCGGCGACTTCGCGAGCGACGGCATTGGCGAGGGCCGCGCCGGGTGTGTCGGCGACGTCGAGATAGACCAAATTGCGGGAGAGTGCTGCGCGGACTGGGCAAGCCATGACGTCTTGCCAGCTCCTGAATAGCCAACGACGAGCCTGACCCGCTCGCCCGTCAACAGATCCGGCTCGTTCTCTTGAACCCTGTAGGGTGACGGCGGCAGGGGCAGATCCTGCAACTGCACAACGAGCTGTTCGAAAAGCGGTGGAAGGTCTCCGGCTTTGAACACGTGATCGAGGGCCGGGTCATCTCCCGTGGCGGCAAGTGACACCAGACCTGCGAGTTTCCAGACGAGTGTTTGGGGCGCCAGCGTCGCGAACGGCAGGACTCTCGCCATCTCGCTGGCCGCTTCAGCAGCGTCGAGAAGCGATGCCTGTGGCACCGGCAGGATGCGTGCGTCGAGATTGGCTGCTGGCCAATCGACCCGGACGTCGGCCGGCCAGTCGCCGGCGGCAAGCCTGGCTGCGAGAGGACCGTTTGGCGGCGTGTTGCTGATCACATGGAATGCAGGTGTTCCGGCTCGTTCCCTCGCTGATGGGCGGCGCGCAAGTTGGCAAAGCGACTCAAGGCTTCTTCAATGTCATCCCAGGCAAGCGAGCCCTTACGGTGCTTGACCTGGACGTAGATGCGCTTGCTCTTGAGCTGTACCTCGATGTCCTCGTCGCTCTCGACGGCGACACTGAGTGCCGACATGCGCGCCGCCGACAGCAGACACTGCACCGCGTAGAGGTGCTGATAGAGGAAGCCGCGATGCACAGCTTCGATTCGAACGAGCTGTGCTGGATCGAGGACAGTGGCTGGGCGCTGCGCCGCCCCCGTCAAGAACCGCTCTCCACCTCAATGGGCTCGGTAGCCGGCAGCTCGTAGCGAGTTATGATTGCCGCGTCGTCTTCGAGTGCGATTTCGATGACCTCGTTCACCATAGCTGCATCGGGGCCGAGCTCTTCGAGCAGCGCGTCGAATAGTTCGCGCTGCTTATCGGGCGCGACTTGGGGAACGATGATGAGCAGACCTGCGTGAAGTTCTTCGCGCGCGTAGAGCTTCTTGAAATCGCGGGCATTGTTGGTGACGAAAGTGAAGTCCTCGCCGATGATGCGAGGCATCAGACCCCAGTCGGTCTCACCGCTCAGCCCGAGCCAGTTGACGTGCCGGGCCTCGTGACCGCGCGCCTCTGCGACCGCAACAAGAGAAGTGTGCAGGCACTCGTCGACGAGGAACTTCACGCGGACACGCCGGTCTTCCGAGCTGAAGGTCGCGGATCGCCCTTGAGCGGCGTACGCTTCGAGGATGTGATCTTTAAGCCCTGATCAGAGAGCCTCTTCGGCCTGCCGCGCGTTGGGTGTGCGGCAGTCCATATTTTGGCAAGCTCGATCATTCGGGCTGTGAGACTCGGGTACCCCTCAAGGAGATCTGCCTCGTCGGCGCCCTGGGCAACCATCGCTGCAATCGTGCGGACAGGGATGCGTGTGCCTTTGAAAACGGGCTCACCACCCATCACCCCCTTCACCCGGCCAATCATGGCTTCCGCTTCATCAAGATCGCGAATGCGCGCGTTCAATTGCTTGCGGGCCTCGGCGACGTCGACGATGAGCAGGTCGTCGGCCCTCACCGTCTTGGCCGCTGGCTCCGCCTTGATCGCGTCGAACAACCGCTGACGTCGCTCCGCCGCTAGTGTAGAGCCGACGCCGTACCAGAGCTTGAGCCGAAGCAATCCCTCCCCCGTGAGCGCCCGGCGCCGAACACTCTTTGCCGGCGACCGGCTTACGGTGTCGACGATCTTCTTGTCGATCGCGTTGTGAACGGCTTTGATGCCGATCTGGCTCACGGCAGCGGCTTCAGCAGGGGTATAGACGCGGGCAGCAGCTGGCATAATCATTCTCCTTCGAGAGAATAATATAAGCTGCGCAAGTCTCCCCGTAAAGGGAGGTGGCCTTCCAAGAGGCAGGCCACCGAGTTTCGCCCGCAGTGCCGTGTCGCTTCGCTGACCAGATGGTCAAAGGATACCCCAAGCGCGGTAGCGCCGCCTCCCCGTCAACTCGCGCACGCCGAGTTCACCGATGAGGTTGAGAGCACCACGCTGTGTGATCTTTGCGGCTCTGGCGATCATCGGCGCCGACACGATCGGGCGAGACAAGACGAGCTCGATTGTGGACGGCAGGCTGCTGGATGAGCGCCGGCCGTGCAGCCGGCGGGTCATTTGCTCGCGTGCCTGCGCCAGGCGCGATATTTCCTTCATGCCGCTCTCGGCCGACGCCGACATCGCGTCGAGGAAGGCGAGAATGCGGGTCTGACGGTTTGCGGATCGTCGGCGCTCCCTCGGCACCGCCTTCAAGCCGACGTTGAAGCCGAATAGGTGCGAGGCCACCTTGCCCCGCGCCCGAAGATACGCACTCGCAAATTGGCTTCCGAGCCAGTGTTGCCGCTGCATGGGTTCGAGGATTCCCACGCTTCCCAGATCAGCGCCGCGCCTAGTGTCGGAGGCAGGTCCGCCACGTCGGCTAGAACACGCTTCCATTGCGTCAGGCGATCCGCCTCGTCCCAGTCTGGAGAGCACCAAAATCTGTGGGGCGTCAGGCGGCCATTTCGGTCTCCCGCTGAGGGGCGGAATTGCTGCTGACCATTCCAGGATACCACTGCTCGAACTTTCCGCGCAGCGTTCCATCGAGCACCCGCGTGCGGGTCTGGAGCAAGAGGTGCGCCCCTTGTTTCGACCATCGCATCTGCTGGCGTTTTGAGAAGCGCTTGCCGACGACGACGTTGACGGTCGACTCGACGAACGCCGTCGAAACCCGTTCGCCATAGCGCCGTCGCTCGGCGTAGTTCGGGATCATGCCCGCATTGTTGGCGATGTAGGTGTGGAACTCATCCACGGCCTTCCGGAAGGCCTTCATGCCGGAGTATTCGGTTTCGACCGCATCGAGATCATCGATGAGCCACTCGATGCAGGGTAGCGCCCGCCGGTGGTTGCCGTTCCACAGATAGCCCTTGATGCGCTTCAGCTCGCGCGCGGCGTCATCGGCTTCTCTTGGATTGTGATGCGCCAACCCCTTGGCGTATTGGCCGAGGACGGTGAGCCGCATGGTGATATGAAACCAGTCGAGCAGGTGTTCCGCGCAGGGCGACATCGCCACCGCCATGTTGCGCACGCTATCGCCGCCGTCTGTCAAAAAGGTGATGTCCTGGTTCATCTGAAAGCCTTGTTCGCGCAGGACCTCGTGCAGGCGGCGGCGCGGCTTGTCGTCATGGCTTTGGACCAGGCCGAAATAGCGGTTCTCCCGATCTTCCGGGATCGATTTGCCGACCAGAACCTCGAAATGGCTCTGCGTGCCGTCACGGGCGCGGACATAGCCGCCGTCGATGCCGACGACAATCGGGCCTTCTGGGATGGGCAACTTCGCCCAAGTCGGTGGAAAGCCTTCGATGAAGGATGCGCGCTCCTCGCCGAGTTCCGCTTCGGCGCGGGCGGCCGTGCGGTGTAGGTGATTGCGGACCGTTTCGGCGTTCAGCGTGGAACCGACCGGAAGCACGTCCTTCAGAAGATCGACGGTAACGCCGAATGAAACCAAGGAAGCCCATTTGGTTTCGAGATAGAGCAGCTCGGGTGCGACGTGCTCGGAAAAGAGCTCCGTCAGCGGACTGAAGGTTTTGCCCTTGCCGGCATCGCAAGCACAGCGGTGAAGCCGCGGACTGGAAACCGGCACGTCGCCGAACGGCGTTCGGGATCGGATCACCGTGCTGCCCTTGCTCGGCAGGGAGCGACCACACTGCGCACAACGCCGCCGTTCAGCGGCAAAGCGTGCCGCTTGCGCCGCGACAATGTGTTCCTGCAGACGGCCAAGCAGGTCCTTGGCCTCGTGGAGCGACAAGCCGATCGCCTCAAGCTGGTCATGGGGTTTGCTGAAACTCAAAACCTCTTCCTCGCAAATGGCGCCATCGCCGGCTGCGATCCGCAGCTTGATCTCAATCTTCATCGCCTGTCTTCAATCCGGTTTTGCAGAATGCGTGGAGAGCAGAACGTGAGCCGTGAACCGGCTCCCGAGTGGCGACAATCATGTGAACCATTGATGCATCAGCCGCCGATGCTCGTCCTGGAGAAAGCTCCTGTTGACGTCCCGCCGCGAAAACCGGCAGGCAACAAACGGCTCGCGAGCGCGCGACCGGTCGATCGCGCGCTCGACTGCATGACGCGTATCTTCGTCATCGAGCATGGCGCGGTCGCCATTGAGAGCAACCTGCTCGACAAACTCCGCCATGATCGCCAGATCATCCATTGTGTCGAGGCCGAGGGCGTCGTCACGCCGCTCAATATATCTGTCGGGGCCACCGCAATCCTCGGGTGGACAGGCGCCAGCGCCGCCGATGCAGACCGGATACCGCCCGTGTTCCTTGGCCGCTTCCCGGTCTTCGACCCGTATCTCGTGCTCCCACCAGTCGCTCATGTCATAGACGTAGGCGAACCTGGCGTTCTTGCGGAACGCAAAGCTTTCGAGCGTCTTGTCAGGCGGTTCGGGGCAAATATCCGACGAACCGTAGCGAACCGCGCGTATCCTGAACTCAAACAGATGCAGGCCCTCCCAGCCCATGGCCGCCTGGATCACGCCGTGCAGCTCCCGCAACGAATAGCTCTCCGGCACCAGCACCCGCCGCCAGACCATCGGACTCACGCCGAGAAGCCGGATCTTGAGCTCGAGAATCGACCCTGAGGGCGGCAATGAGGACGATGTGGTTGGCATATCCAGCTTCAGCATGTTCGGCGAACCAAGCCTATCCAAATCGAGGATCTCAAGCTACCGAGACCCCACAGATTTTGGTGCTCTCGCGGGCGATGGCTGTTGCACCAAGCTTTTCCTCGTCGCGCAGCCGGCGGATTTCGACGGCGTCAATCTGACGGCGGCGGCCTTTATATACGCCGCGTGCCTTGGCGGCGGCGATCCCTTCAACTGCCGTTCGCGGCGCAGATTGGTCTCGAACTCAGCGAACACGCCAAGCATGTCGAGGAAAGCCTTGCCGCTCGCCGTCGAGGTATCGATCGGCTGCTCGGTGGCGCGCAACGCGACCCACCCTTGGCCTTCAGTGTGTGCACGATGTCCTGCAAGTCGGCGACGGAGCGAGCGAGCCGGTCAACGCGCGTCACCATCAACGTGTCGCCCTTTTGCAAGAACTCGAGCAGCGTCGCCAGCTCGCTGCGCCCCTCCTGCTGCGTACCGCTCTTCTTCTCCGAGCGGATGACCTGGCAACCGGCGGCCCTCAGGGCCGCGTCCTGTATGGCAAGGTCCTGGGCAAGGTTCCGTTGCAAACTTTTCGCTTACGGCCGGCGTGTCATGGGTGACCGGGATTTGCCGGAGAGTCGTCATGTTCAAGGGTCGCCATTTCGATCAGTCAGTGATCCTGCTCTGCGTACGCTGGTATCTGGCATACGGCTTGAGCCTCCGCGACCTGAAGGAAATGATGGCGGAGCGCGGCATCAGCGTCGACCATTCGACAATCCACCGCTGGGTCGTTCACTTCTCGCCTCGGCTGCTGGAGCGCTTCAATCAGCGCAAGCGTGCTGTGACCAGCAAGTGGCATGTCGACGAAACCTATATCAAAGTTCGTGGCCGGTGGATGTATCTCTATCGCGCCATCGACAGCGTCGGCGACACGGTCGAATTCTGGTTCAGCGAACACCGCGACCTGCCGGCGGCAAAACGCTTTCTGCGCAAGGCTTTGCAGCGTCATGGACGACCCGATCGCATCGTCATCGACGGCAGTCAGACGAACCGAGAGGCAATCATCTCCTGCGATGCGGAAAGCTGCTTGCGGGATCGGTCGCGCCGGGCACTGAAGACGATCAGTATCCGAAACAGCAAATACCTCAATAATCGGATTGAGCAGGATCATCGGCGCATCAAGCGGCGCGTCCGACCAATGCTCGGATTCAAATCTTTCAGGGCGGCAACCGTCACGTTGGCCGGCATCGAAATGGTTCACATGATGCGCAAGCGCCAAAGCCGTTTCGCCTTCAACCCAGCACCGACGCTCAAGGAACAATTCGAGGCAATCGCCGCCTGAAGTGGGCCTCCGAGAAGCTGCATTTCGTCTTCTCGAAAATTTGCAACACAACCATGAAAAGAGAGCCCGACAATCACCGGAGCCTTTTGCAAGCTTTTCCCACTCAGCGCCATCAGACCTTGCAAACAGGAATACTTGTCGCTCCGAAAAACAACCGATATTTCAAACACTTCCGAATTCATCACCGGCGACTATCTGCGCGATGACCGGCCGTTCGGCGGTGGGACGCCGCCTGCGCTCTACCACTTCTCGACCGTCCGCAGGATGGAACATCCCACCCGGCATCTGGCGGGCTGGACCGGCATTCTGCAGGCCGATGCCTATGGTTGGCTACAACGGCCTCTGTCCGTCTCTGAGAGCGGACCATGAAGCGGCCGCCGTGGGCCAGCACTGCTGCGGTCAAGCGCGCGATATGGCTCCTGTAGCCTTCGGAATCGTACACGCGCACGTGAGCAAGTAACGATGCCGTCTTTCTCCAATTCCCCTATCCCGCGTGTGGCTCAGTTAGCGACCACCAGGCCACCATCATAAAGGATTTGCTGGCCCGTGACATAGTCGTTGTCGTCTGAGAGAAGGAAGGCGGCAAGACGCGCAATGCCGTCTGGAGTGCCATAACGACGTAGAGGAATGGTGGCCAGCGTCCGTTCGCGAATCTCGTCCACGCCGATATTCTCGCGCTTGGCGTAGGATTCGTTCCAGTTCCGGATGCGGTCGGTTTCGACATAGCCAGGGCCCAGCGCGTTCACGAGGATCCCGTCGGGACCAAGCTCCAGCGCGGCCGTCTTGAGTGCATTGACCAGCGCCGCCCGCAGGCTGTTCGAAAGGCCGATACCACCCCAGGGCGATTTGACCGTGAAGGACGAGATCGCCAAAATCCGGCCGGCCCCCGCCTGCTGCATCTGTGGCACGATCCCGCGCATCACCCGCATCGGGCCCTTGACCATCATCTCGAACGCTGACGCCCACTCCTCATCCGTGATGGCCATGGCGGCACGGACCGGCGGACCGCCGTGGTTCAGAAGCAGCGCCTGTGCCCCGCCCATCTGCCCGGCCGCGCCGGTGATGGCTTCGGCGACCGCTGTATCCGCGATGCTTCCGGCCACCGCCTCGACTCGGACGTCAAAACCGGATCTTATCTCCTCTGCAGCATGCTCCGGCTGGCGAGATGACAGCACCAGGTCGTATCCCTTCGACGCCAGCCTCTCGGCCGTGGCCCTGCCCATGCCGGTGCTGGCCCCGGTAACGACGGCGACCTTGCGCTCAGTCATACTGTGCCCTCCTTGTCGTTTCCGACCGTGTTAGCGACCTCTTGATTCAGTATTGCCGCGCCTGCGCGGACGGGCCGAAAGGCTGATCGGTGAGTCCGTAACGCGCTTCGCGCCAGACGATCAGGTCGGCGATGCTGACAAGCGTCAGCCTGTGCTGCCGGGCAAAGCGCCACAGCTCCGGCAGGCGCGCCATCTCGCCGTCCGGCTGCGCGATCTCGCAAAGCACCCCTGCCGGATAGCGCCCGGCAAACCGCGCCAGATCGACCGCGGCCTCGGTGTGCCCCTGACGCCCCAGAACCCCGCGCGGGTGTGCGCGAAGCGGGAAGACGTGGCCGGGGCGGTTGAAATCGGCCGCGACCCGGCGCGCATCCGCGAGCGCGCGGATCGTCTTGGCCCGGTCGGTTGCCGAAATGCCCGTCGTGGTACCCTCCTTGAGATCGCAGCTGATCGCGAAGCCGGTCGAGAGATATTCGGTATTCTCTGGCACCATCTGAGGCAGGGCGAGATCTTCTAGCCGGTTGGTCGTCATGGCGACACAGATCAAGCCGCGTCCCAAGGTTGCCATGAAGTTGATGGCGGCAGGCGTTACGGCATCCGCGGCCATGATCAGGTCTCCCTCGTTCTCGCGACCCTCGTCGTCCACAACAATGACCATTTCGCCGTTCGCGATTGCGGAGAGCGCACCCTCGATCGAGTCAAACTCCAGATACGAGTCCAGTTCTTCGGTGACAAGTTCGTAAGGGCGACCGATGGGATCGAAGAAATCAGAGTGTTTCTGGAAGGTCACGCACGTTTTCCGTTCTATGTAGTGGCTGGTTCTCAAGTCCGGGTCGGAGCAGGACGACCGCGACTGGAGGCGCGGTCGCCGCTCGATATCTCACATTTCAGGCAGCCAGAGGTCTGGCACATATTCATAGTTGGCACCATTGCGGATAACGTGGCCGAAACCCGGAAATTCGAGATGCATTCCACCAATGGCAAGACCATCGGTGGCTGCCATGTCAAGGATACGTTTTCGGGTTGCGCGCGCCTGTTCGACATCGACATCAAAGACCATTCCGACCTCGGGGTGCGCAATCTGCACTACGGGGACATGGGTTATGTCACCCCAGATCAGGAGCTGGTCGTCACCGCTCGAGACCATGTATCCGCTGTGACCCGGCGTGTGGCCTGGCAATGCCATCCGCCGCAATCCCGGCAGGATTTCTTCCTCAGCGATCAGATGCCAACGCCCCGCATAGGCGGCGCGCAGCTTGCCCGAGTAGCTGTTGACCTGCTCGGAGACCCCGACGGCATCGGTTGGCGGCTCGCCGCCATACCAGTGCCTATCCTCCTCGACTGCAAGGAACACGTCGGCCTTCGGAAAAATGGCTGCGCCCGAACCGTCAAGCATGCCGCCAGCGTGGTCGGCGTGCATATGCGTCAGAGCGACAGAGTCAATCTGATCCGGAGACACCCCCAGAGCCGCAAGGTTCTGCATTACCTTCCCCAGTGTCGGCCCCATCAGACTCCTGAGCCGGTATCAATGAGAATACGCCGCTCACCATGTTCGACCAGATATGCGCCGACGGTCACATGCGGCTCGGCGGGACGGAAACGGCCCGTCAGCGTCTTGCGCACGCCGTCGGGGGCCATGCCGACCATTACCTCGGGTGGCAACGGAACTATGCCGTCATTCACGGCGGTAATCACGATGTCGCCAACACGCTTGCGGTAAAGGCCTGGCACCTGCCTTATTTGTTGATTAACAGGCATTTGCATCTCCTCCAACAGTAGCCGTTTTCGTTTCAAAAGAGGCGTCACTGCGCGCCGATTAGAAGAACTTTGCCAGCCGCAACAGGACGGCCACAGCGTTCCTGAGCCCATTAGCGGCGTCGGTACCCACCTTCATCCCCCATGAAGAATAGGTGTGCTCCCCGAGAGCAAGCTAAACTAAACAGGGATCTGCACCCGCAGGCGCAGGTAAGAAATCGTCGGGTTGTGCATCCGCGGCGAAAACCTCGCTCACATGAAGAGTAGCCTGTGCCGCAGTGAAACCAGACCCCCACGCAACATCCTGATCGATTTTCTAAGTGTCTGATCCAAAAGTCGCCATACCGGGCTGCAAATCGCGATTTCTGCGCTTCCGGTGCTCACGTACCCGAATGTACGCTGCGCTCCGGTTCTCGAAATCGCTATTTTCGCCTCGGTCTGACGCTTCTTGATTCAGACACTAAGCACTGTTAGTTCCCTCCCGATTTCCGTCCACCGATGTTTTTATGGCCTGCGCACAAAAATTGGCGCACGGCATGCTTGATTATTTTGGTGGTTTCAAAGGGGCCGGTTGCGCCAGGTTTCTTCGCGCATCTCCTTGCGCAACACTGGCTTGCGCTGTTCGAGCTTGACGCCAATCTTCGGCAGCACCTTCTCGACAAGAAGTTCGTTCGACCGCAGGAGCTTGTCCACCGGGCCGGGGCCGACGCCAATCCAGGGAACCAATACGTCCATGTTATAGGTCTTGATGGCATCCTCGAGCTTGCGGGCGACCGTATCGACCGAACCGGCGATCGCATATCCGCGATCCACCATGGTTCGGTAGGTGTTCGGGATCGGTCCGGTTTCGCCGGGCAGGCGTAGCGCCTCGTTGAAGCCGAAGTGGTCGTGCCAGCCCGTCCAGATGTAGCCGAGGGCTTGTTCGCCAATAGCGAATGCCTCTTCATCTGTGTCCGCCACCACTATGTCACGGAAGTGGCCGACATTCTCGCCCCACTTGATTTTCGGGTCACGTTTCAGCGCCTCGTTGTGATAGGCGTCGAGGCAGGACCGCAGGATATGGTCGATCGGCGTGAAGACGATCGGCATCGCGCCCTCACCGGCGGCCCAGCGCATCGTGTTGGGGCTGAGGGTGAAAGGCACCATCAATTCGATGGTCTTGGGATCCTGCAGGGTGTTCGGCGCAATGCCGATCTTCTTCAGAATGTCATTCTCGACCATGTCGGGAGCAAGCATCTTGGTCTTGGGGTGATCCCACCGAATATTGTCGGGCGGAACCTGCCAATGCTTGCCCTTGTAGGAGAATGTGGTGTTGTTCAGGAGGCCCCAGATCACATCGTAGGCTTCCTGGAACAATTCGCGGTTGATCGCGTCGTTCTTGGCATACTCCGGGTCGGTCGCGAAGGTCGCGACAGCGCCGTTCTTTTGGCCGATCGTGGTGACGTGCCGCGACTGGTAGCCACGCGCAAATCCCGCGAACATGCGGCCTTCCGAGAAGTGGTCGAGCATGGCTAGGTCCTCGGCCACGAGGATCGGGTTGCGCGCCGGCAGAACCGTCGCCATCTGGCCGATGCGGATCTTCTTGGTTATGCCCGCCGCCCAAGCTCCCAAAAGAATTGGGTTGTTGGAAATCTCAAGCCCCTCGAGGTGGAAATGATGTTCGGAGAATGCCACGAAATCGAACCCGAGTTCTTCGAGCTGCTTGATGATGCGCGCATGTTCGTTAAGCGAACGCTGATAATAGGTTGGGTCGGCACCCGGATACTTCGCGCCCTTCAATTCGTTGTGCTTGGCAGCAGATGCTGGCAACAGAAACGCTCCGAATCTCATACTGTCTTCTCCCTTCAAGGCTAGCAACTTTGCCTTTGCATTGTCGCCCGTTGCACGGCGCGGTGCCGCGAGACTTTGCTTGACCGACTAGGCGGCCTGCATATTCTGCCTGCTCATCGCGAATTCGGTCACCTGCGCGGCGATCGTGTCGAGCTGGAAGCGTATCGACACATCGACGCACTTGCCCTCGACATCGAACACCGGCAGTGACGAATTAATCATCCCACCCATTGGCGTCGGCCAACCGCGCAGCGCATGGGCGATCGAGCGCAGCGCCGCCAGAGTCTGTCCAGCGGCCTGCCAACCCGCGCCGCATGCGATGCAGCCGATTGGCAGACCATCGAAATAAACCCGTTCATCGCGGTTCATGTCCTCGGTGTAATCCAGGGCATTCTTGACCAGTCCCGAAACCGAACCGTGATAAGCCGGAGAACAAATCACCACGGCGTCGCATTCCCGCATCAACGACACCAGCCGACCGGCGGCTTTGCTCCGCTCTGGAATTTCCGGGGCATAGAGTGGAAGGCTCAGCGCCTCCCCCGACAAGAGTTCGGTGCGCGCGCCCAGCTCGCTTGCCCGTTGCAGGACATGGGCAAGCGCCTTCTGGCCGGTGGATTGCGCGCGCAAAGTCCCGCCGATCCCGAGAACGAGGGGACTCCTTATGCGAACTGACATCGAAGAACCCTCCCAAGTTCCGGTCGACGGTAAGTGTCCGAATTAACGGGCGCTACGATTGCCTTTCTAGCTTTGCTAGATGTGTCGCTAGATTGAAGCAACGCTTCCATGAATTATGTTCGCTCTGCGAATATCTATTTCGCGGAGTCGCGGGAGCCCAGCAGGTCGAGCGCGACATCCACGATCATGTCTTCCTGCCCGCCGACCATCTTCCGCCGACCAAGTTCGACCAGTATGTCGCGGGAGTCGAGGCCATGGGCCGCCGCGGCCGTTTCCGTGTGACGGAGGAAGCTTGAATAGACTCCGGCAAAACCCAGCGCGATGGTATCTCGGTCTACCTGAACCGGGCGGTCCTGGATCGGGCGCACCAGGCGGTCCGCCGCATCCATCAGCGCGAAGGCATCGCAGCCGTGCTGCCAGCCAAGCCGTTCAGCCACGGCGATAAAGGCCTCGAGCGGTGTATTGCCCGCGCCCGCCCCCATGCCGGCCAGCGAGGCATCCACCCGGTAGGCGCCCTCCTCCACCGCGACGACCGAATTGGCCACCGCGAGCGACAGGTTCTGGTGCGCGTGGATGCCGACCTGGGTTTCAGCGTTCAGCACGTCGCGATAGGCCCGGATCCGGTCGCGCACGCCATCCATCAGGAGCGCCCCGGCCGAGTCGGTGACATAGACGCAATGCGCGCCGTAGCTCTCCATCCGCTTTGCCTGCGCCGAAAGCTCCTTCGGGGCAAGCATATGAGCCATCATCAGGAAGCCGGAAACGTCCATCCCGATCTTGCGAGCATGGGCGATATGCTGTGCGGCCACATCGGCCTCAGTGCAATGCGTGGCCACGCGGACCGACCGCACACCGGCGTCAAAGGCGGCCTGAAGGTCGTGGATCGTGCCGATTCCGGGCACCAGCAGCGCGGTCAGCTTCGCGTTCTTCAGCTTTCCTGCAACAGCAGCGATCCACTCCAGATCGGTATGCCGCCCGAAACCGTATGCAAAGCTCGAACCGGCCAGGCCGTCGCCATGGCTCAGTTCGATCGCAGCCACCCCGGCGGCATCCAGGGCAGAGGCAATGTTGTCGCATTGATCCAGCGTGTAGCGGTGACGGATGGCATGCATTCCGTCGCGCAGTGTCACGTCCTGGATATAGAGTTCGGGTTTCTTCGTCGCTGTCATGCCACGCTTTCCTTCAGTAGCCGCTGCGCCAGCCGCTCGGCCGTCTTCAGCGCCGACGATGTCATAATGTCGAGATTTCCCGCATATTTCGGCAGGTAATGGCCGGCTCCTTCCACTTCGAGAAAGACGCTGACCTTCAGCCCGGTCGCCCGGTCATCCACGCCGGGTATGCGGGCGGCGGAATTGTCACCGATGGTCTCGAACTGGATATCCTGCTTCAGGCGATAGCCGGGCACATAGTCCTGCACCTCGGCAATCATCGCCCCGATCGAGCGTCGGACGGCTTCGCGGTCGGTGGTCTTCGCCAGGCAATACACGGTGTCGCGCATGATCAGCGGCGGTTCGGCCGGGTTCAGGATGATGATGGCCTTGCCGCTCTTGGCGCCGCCGACGTCACAGATCGCTCGTGACGTGGTCTCGGTGAACTCGTCGATGTTGGCGCGGGTGCCCGGACCGGCGGAGCGCGACGAAATCGAGGCGACGATCTCGGCGTAGGTCACCTCGGCGATGCGCGACACGGCCGCCACGATCGGAATCGTCGCCTGCCCGCCGCAGGTGACCATGTTCACGTTATCTTCCTTGAGGTGGTCGGACATGTTAACAACCGGAACAACGAACGGCCCCATCGCCGCCGGGGTGAGGTCTATCATGACCTTACCGGCGCCGCGCACGATCTCGTCGTTGCGCCGGTGCGCCCCGGCCGAGGTCGCATCGAAGACGACGCCGATCTCGGGCCAAACGGGCAGGCGAGTTAGCCCGTCGATGCTTTCATGCGTGGTCGCAACGCCCATCCGCGCGGCGCGGGCGAGCCCATCGCTCGCCGGGTCGATGCCGACCATGGCGCCCATCTCCAAAACCTTGGAGTTGCGCAATATCTTGATCATCAGGTCCGTGCCGATGTTGCCCGATCCGATGATCGCGGCTTTGATCTTCTGGCTCAAGCGTCCGCCCTCCCGTCTTCAAAATTCACCTGAATGGGTGAGAATCCGGAAATTTCGGCCAGATACACCTCGCCGGAACGTACAGGAACCATCGGCCCGAAGGCCCCCGACATCACGATGTCACCCTCCTTGAGGGCTGCCCCAGTTCCGCCATCCTGCGCGCCAGCCAAAGCATGGCATTGAGCGGACTGCCCATGCAGTCCACGCCCAGCCCGCGCGACACCACGCTGCCGTTGCGCGACAGGATGCCCCCGCAAAGGCGCAGGTCGATGTCGGTCAGGCGCCGTGCCCCGAGGCCCAGAAGGAAGCCGCCGCCCGAGGCGTTGTCGGCGACCGTGTCCACCAGCTTGATGTTCCAGTCGCGGATGGCGGTGTCTACCACCTCCAGCGCCGGCACCGCATAGGCCACACGGCGTATCAGTTCGGCCATCGGCGCCTGCGGATCGTCAAGGCCCTTGTCCATCACGAAAGCGACCTCGAGCTCGGCCTTAGGCTGCATGAACCGGCGTGTGTCCACCACTTCGCCTTCGGTAAAGAAGTAGTCTGCCCAGAGCATGCCGAAATCGGGCTGATCGATCCCCATCTGCGCCTGCACCGCCGGAGAGGTCAGGCCGATCTTGCGCCCCACGAGCCGCCGCCCGTGGTTCAGCCAGTGCCGGTTCACGGCATCCTGCACCGCGTAGGCGTCCTCCACGGAGCCTAGGCCGTGGCTTTCGCGCAACGGCGGGATTTGCGCCAGATCGGTACGGGCCTGTACCAGTGCGGCGGCCATTTCGTCGATGGGGATGGTCATGTCGTTCCTTCGGGAGGCGTGGCGGAGCTCTCGATCGGCAGATAGCTGCCGCGCCAGTAGAGCAGAGGTGTCTTGGCGAAAGTCTCGGCCCGCACCACCCGTCCGATCAGGATGGTATGGTCTCCGCCCGGAAGAGTGGACTCAAGCGTGCATTCGATCCAGGCCGCGGCACCGTCGATCAGCGGCATGCCTGCAAGCCCTTCGGTCACGTCGAGGCCCGCGAAGCGGTCTGTGTCCGGCGTGGCGAACCGGCGGGAGATCGCCGTCTGGTCGGCGGCAAGGATGTTCACCGAAAAACAGCCGGCGCGCAGGAAAATCGGCAGCGAATAGGCGGTGTTGCGCAGGCTCCACTGCACCAGGGGCGGGTCGAGCGACAGAGACGAAAAGGACGTCGCCGTGACGCCGTACCGACCCTCTTCAGCATCATTGGTGGTCATGACGGTGATGCCGCTTGCAAACCGCCCCAGAGCCTCGCGGAAGGCATTCGGGGCAAGTGGCGGTGGCGAGCCGCCACCGCGGAAACGGTCTGTCTGTATGTGCATCATGTCATCGTATCCATCGTTGGTTGGGGGTCGATGCCCGCATGGCCGTTCTTACCCAGGAAGGCCCGGGCGCTCAGCGTCCCAGCAGGAAATCGAGGTGGATGCGGTTGAAGGTCTGCGGATCCTCGAACTGAGGCCAGTGCCCGCATTCGTTCATGACCTCGAACCGGGCACGCGGGATCGCCTCGGCGATCTTGCGGCCCTCTTCGGGAGTGGCGGTGGGATCGTGCGAGGTCCAGAGCACGAGGGTCGGCGCCTTGATACTGGCGCTGTCCTCGGCACTGAACATGTTGCGCCGGCGCGTCTCCATCTCCTGCAGGCAGAGGATGCGTTTCATGGTCTCTGAGTAGCCGGGCTGCGAGTAGATCGCCCGACGCACCTCCACGAGGTCATCGTTCACCTTCCACTTGTGGTGCATCAGGAACTCCAGCCGCGTCCTGATCCGCTCCGGCGTCGGGTCGGTCACAGCCTCGGTCGTCAACCGCTTGATACGCTCCATCACTTCCGGATAGGCCGTCCAGCCCCCGGCGGTGTTCAAGACCACGCGGTCAACCCATTCGGGATGGTGGACAGCCAGCCACCCCGCAACCCAGCCACCGAGCGATTCACCCGAGACATGGGCCTTCTTGCGGCCCAGCGCCTTGATGATGTCGATCACATGCCGGGCATAGTCGGCGATCTCGTAGGCCAGGGGCGGCTTGTCGCTCCAACCATGACCGACCAGGTCGATGGCATACGTCCGGAAATGCGCGGCATGCGCGGCAAGGTTGCGACTGTAGGCCTCGGCGTGACCGCCGGTGCCGTGGATCAGGATGAGAAGCGGCTTGTCCTCGTCCCCAGCCGCCAGAAAACGGGTGCGAACACCGCCTGCGTCGAGGTAGCCCTGCGTAAAGGCAACTCGGGTCAGGTCGGTCCAGATCGACGCATGTTGCTGCGCTGTCATTTGAAAGAACTCCGATTTTTGGCGTTATCAGGCGGCGGCGGCCGACCGCCGGCTCGCGGCCGACGGGTCGCCGGCAAGCGCGAGCGCCTCGTTAACCAGAGTCATCATCTCGCGGTCGTCGACCTGTAGATAGTTCGAGGCCGTGGTCGGACTGGAGTCGCCGGCATAATAACGCTCA
>NZ_JABETK010000006.1 GCF_013240295.1 Neoaquamicrobium sediminum | reverse complement strand
CAAACCCAGATGATATGGATAACCGATCGTTTGTAAACGTCGCTTGGGGCCATTTGCGAACGTGCTACGGCCGTACAGATGGCGCAAATGCACGGTTTTCGAGCTTCTCCTGCATCTCAGGCCCAGCGCTGTACAGACGCCAACCGAACTCTCTATAGTAGGAGGGAAGGGGTGTCGAAAAAATCCCCGGCAAGTCAAGCTAAATGCCGACTAGCTTGACAATCGCAAATCAGATACAGCCAAAACAATGGCTTACGAAATCGGCCAACTGCCTCTGGAAACGCTGATCGGACCCGCCACACGGGCGACTGTCGGTTTTACTTCCCGATTTCAATTGAAGCGCTAAGGTAAAATTCCTGGTCTCCCGGACGGCGCCACTTCGCCTGCTGTCGAGGGAGGGGAGGGGGCTTTTCTACAGCCCGGACGCCTTGGTGAGGTTGGTCCGGAACCGATCACGCCGGCGCTGATACTTGCGGGTCATCTCAGCCGACGCATGGCCGAGCTGCTTCTGGACGTAACGCTCCTCGATGTCGGCCGAGGATGCGAGACCCGAACGCAGCGAGTGACCGGCAAACAGGAGCACACGCTCCGGATCCGGCAGATCGGCGCGGACGCCGGCGGCAAGCACAGTCTTCTTGACCAGGCGGGCGACGTGCTTGTCGGAGAGTCGCTCGACGTCGACGGTCTTGTTGTCCTTGAAGATGCGGCGGAAGAGGGGACCTCGCGCAATGCGGCCGTACTTGATCCAGGTCTCGAGCGCGACCACGGGGCAGGTGTGGTCGCTGGAGCCGCGGCCGACCTCGACCTCGCGCCATTGGCTGCCCTTGCCGCGCAGCGTCACCAGCACACCCTTGCCCGGAAGGATCTCGATCCAGCCGGCGCCATCGCTGTCATCGTCGCGCGTGACGTCGAGGCCGACGATCTCGGAACGGCGCAGGCCGCCGGCGAAGCCGAGGAGCAGGATGGCGCGGTCGCGGAGACCTCTCAGGTCGTGGCCGAGCGTGGCCAGCATCGCGACGAGGTCGTCGCCAATAACGGCTTCCTTCACGCGCGGCGGCCTGGCGTGCTTGCGGCGGATGCCGGCGAGCACGGTGGCGATGTGGCGATCGGCCCGGTCCATGGACAGGCCGCGCTGGGTAAAATTCCAGGAAATGCCGGAAAGACGGCGCTCGATCGTCGAGACGGAGAGAGCCGGGGCACCGAGCTTCACGCCGCCGGCGGCGCAGGCGCTGATATAGAGCCCGATCACCTTGGAATCCGGGGGCAGGGGATCGAAACCGTTGCGCCGGCACCAGGAGGTGAAATGCTTCCAGTCCTTGGCGTAGGCGCTACGGGTGTTCTCCGAGCTGGCGTTGTCGGCATAGTCCCGCGCAGTCTCGACCAGCTCCTCGACGTGCGCCGGAACGCGGGCTGTGGGCTGGCCCATCTCCATGACGAGATCGACGATGTCGGGCATCTCGCCCTCTAGCGGGTCGCCGGCGAACGGATCCTCGGCCGGGAGATCGTTTTTGGCGGGTTTTGGCGGGGGATTTTCCATGATTTGCGAGGCTATCAGAATACGTCCGGTAATGGAACCTTACCGGACATAAAAGGTTATCGACAGGCGCGGCGGTTTTTCCCATTTTCGTTGTCAAAACCGCCGCGATGATTCATCCTATCCTTGATGATTCTGCGCCCCAAATCCCCTCCTCGCCTCCGAGCGCCGACGCTCGGAGCCGCTGCAGCCGCCCCGGCAATCGCGCTGCCGGGCTGGCTGCGGCGCGCCGTTCCCGACGCACAAAGCCTTGCGGTGAAAGGGATTGAGGACATCGCGATCGCCGCGGGCGCCGCCATCGGCGCGCTCGATGCCGTGGTCCGCCGGCAGGAGCGCTGGGCCGGGGCGTGGCGGCAGCGGCTGGCGCTAGCCGCGGCGGCGGCGACGACCAAACAGGCGGGGCGTGTTGAGGACGAGGCCGCTCTGCGCGACGCCGTGCTGCTCACGCGACCCGGCGACGATGCCGGGCCGGCCGGTCGTATGCTGCTGGCGTGGCGCCGGCTGGCGTCACGGCCTACGGAGGAACTCCTGACGGAGACGAGCATCGCCGGCGTGCTCGATGCCCTGGGGCTCGCCCGAAATGACGAGACGGCGGCCAACCTTGCGGACGAGCTTCGGCAGCTTGCGGCGACCGAAGGCACCGTTGGTGTGCTGATCGGCGCCTTCGCGGCCGTCGAGCGGCGCGGCCTTCCGCGCACTCTTGGATGCTGGATCGCCGATGCGATGCTTGCGCAGCGGCTGGGCTGGGCGCACGCCGTACCGCTGCTCGGTGGCGAAGGTGCCGGCGCAACGGGTTCCGGTCGGCCGCGGCGACCCCTTGGCGTTGCGGCGACGAGCATTGAGGTTGTCTCTGAGCGCGCGAAGAATTTGCTCGCCGCACAGGCGCGGGCGGCGTTGCGTGTTGTCGACCTGTCGGCTGACATCGAGCGTCGCGCGGACCGCCTGACCGCGGTGGCGCCCAGCCTTCGTGCTCGAGGTGCGAACCTCGTCGTCGATCGGCTGTTGTCCGACGACGCGATCGTGGCGTCGGCAAAGATCGCCGGCATGAGCGACCGCAGCCTGCGCCGCCTGTTCGACCGGCTGGTCGAGCTCGGCGCCGTGCGCGAGCTCAGCGGCCGCACGACCTTCCGCATCTATGGGATCTGAGAGAGATGGCGGAGGCGGCGCGCGCAAGAACGAGGAAGGGCCGGCCAGACGACGGTCTGTTTGACCGGGAGCTCGACCATCTGCCGCCGGAGGTGCGCTGGCGCGAATGGATGAACCGTGTCGAGGCGACAATCTTCGCCGCCAGCGAGCCGGTCGGCCGTGACACGCTGGCGCGGATCGTCGGTAGGGCCTGCAGCATCGATCTTCTCATCGACGACATCCGCGAGGAGCTGCGCGGCCGGCCCTACGACCTGATCGCCGTCGCCGGCGGCTGGAAGCACCTGACCCGGCCGGCCTACGCCGACGCCATCCGCACTGCGGTCGGCGGAAGCGAGCGCACCTTCGACCTCTCGCAGTCGGAGGTGCTGGTACTGATGTGCATCGCCTATTTCCAGCCGATCACCCGCGCGGAACTGTCGTCCTTCTTCGGCAAGGAGATCAGCCGCGACCTGATCGGCAATCTGCGCTCGCACGGCTTCATCGCGTCCGGCCCGCGTGCGCCCCAGCCCGGGGCGCCCTACACCTATGTCACCACGCAGGCCTTCCTGCTCGAGTTCGGACTCGATACGCTGCGAGACCTGCCCGACCGCGAGGCGCTCGAGGATGCCGGGCTGCTCTCGAAGGAGAAGCTGCTGGCTGGAGACATCATGCCCGGATTTGCGGATGCTGGCGACAATGGCGCCGACGCCGCCATCGACGAGTAAACGGTGTTCAAGATCACGAGATCTGGCCACGCTGTTCGTTCGTGCGGCCGGTCCGATGACCGGCCACGCGCACATAGGCGGTCAGCAGATCGGCGAGCTCAGCACCGGGCGGTCTCGGGCGCCTGGATGATCGCCGCCGCGCCTGATGTTTATTCAGGTAATCCGCAAAGCGCTTGATCAGCGCGTCATGGCCGCCGGCGGCCACGATCATCCAGCGCCGGTATGCGTCGGCGGTGTCCATGTCCTTCACCAGCCAGTCGGGAGGTTTTGCCGCGAGCACCTCGAAGCAGCGAATGCGCGCGGCGGTCGAGAGATTCGTGAGTGTCCTTCCCGAGCGGACCTCGGCGGCGACCGGTATGCGCAGCACACGCGAGACGGCATCGCTGGTTCTCGCTGAACTCCTGACCGCCTCCATCCGGCATATATCCGCGATCGCGCGTTCCAGGCGACGTGCGGACGCTTTGACCGAGGCCTTCGGCGCAGTCGCAGGTCGAATCCGCATCGCGCGCAAAAATGCTGTGGGACCAGATCGGCTTCGTCGAACGCCGCGACGCCGGCGTGGCAGCCTGGGCATCGATCCCGAAGGCCGCAGGCATGTACCAAGCACGAGACACGCGATGCCAGCCGCCACTGCCGCCTAAAATATGGCGCCTCGTCCCCTGTGAGGCAAAGCGGGCAATATTGCATCCAGGTCGAACGGTTCCGGTGCGCATTATCGCGCAGCGGCAGCAGGAGTGCGGCCGTGGCGCAGCCGCTCATCGTCATCGACGAGATAGCTCTCGGCGGCAGGCGCGTCTGATGGCAAAGCAACGTGGCGACGTTGCGCGGCTGGCGAAAGTCGAGACGCGGCGACCACATCCTCTCGCCGAGCCCGAGGACGCCAGCGAACGACCGCGGGGCGATGCCGTTCGTGATCCCAAGACGGTGGAGCCAGCTTGTCCGGAAGCGGCTGGACGGAAACCGGCCACCTATCCGGAGCGACGTCGCCATATCGCTCGCGGATCTCGATCGCGAAGCACGCTCGTGCGGCACCACCCGTCACAGCAGGTCGTCGCGTACCCGCGCCCGGCGGCGCTTCGTAACCGGGACGTAATGCAGCGCCTCGATGTCCGATTTCGTGATCCGCTCCTCGCCGGACCTCACCGCGACCGCGGCCGCCGCGGAGACGATCGCCACGATCTCACCGATCAGACCCTCGGAGAGCTGGAAGATCGTGCGCGCCAGGGGTTCATCCGAGAGATCGGACGCGCGAGCGAGCGGCAGTGCGCTCTCAAGGCTGTCGAGCAGCGCAAGGAACTCCTCGCCGTATTGCCAACGCGGCACGGCGTGCAGGTCGAACCGGGTCGCCATTTCGGCGGTCTGGTTGATGAAGTCGTAGACGGCGACCTCGCCGATCAAAACAGGCGAGATGTCGAACTGGCGGCCGATCCTCCGAAGGAAGGCAAGCACGGCTTCGACGTCGCGCGCCCGACCGCGCAGAGCATTGTGGAACTCATCGAAGATCAGGATCCTGGGCTTCAGCCTGTCGAGAAGATGATCGATCTGCTCGGCCTTGCGGCCGACGTCCCGGCTGGCGCCGCGCAACGCCTGCAGGATGCTTCCGTAGAAATGGGCGAGACCTGCGCCCTCGCGCGTCTGCACCACCCACACCCGCTGCTGTTCGGCTGTTTTCAGATGTCCGACGGCGAATCGTTCGGCGATCATCGTCTTGCCGTTGGCATAGGGTCCGACGAGCATCAGGCCTCGGGTCCGCAACGATGGCGGCCGCGACAGAAGCTCGGCAAGACGTGCATGCGCCGTGACCGCCACCTCGTGTCCGATCCACCGCGGCGCCTGGATGTAGGCGATCCGCTCGGCCGTGCCGTGGTCGAGGTGGGGACGAACGTTATCAAGCAGATGGTCTGCCACGTCACCAATCCTCCACAGGCAGACGGCGCTTTTGGCGAACGGGATGATCGGCAGGCGCCGGCGTCGCCGGCCGCATCGCGTCATAGGGCTTGGGTGCGTCTGCGGCGTGAGATTTTCGCACGGAATTGCGCAACTCGGCCTTCGACGGCTTCGGTCCACCGGCGATGTCCGCGATCCGCCGGCGGAGCTTCACCTTCTCGGCATTTGAGCGCACATTCGCAGCGCGCCGCTGCAGTCGGTCGGCCTCGTGCTCCCACAACGTTACCGGCGCAAGCATACCGTCGCGCCGCCCCACCGGTCGAAAATCCCTGGTCTCCGGATCCCTGATGTAGACGTGGCTGATGTCGCGTGGATCGTATCGAACGTCGAGTTTGCCCAGCCGATCTCGCTGCGGGACCAATTCGCCCAGCCAGGGCGAATAGTAGTCGTGCGCAAACAGGCTGATGCCTTGAGGCGAGAGGCTCCGCTCGGTCCCGGGCATGAATGCAAGCAGAACCCGCATGGGATCATCGTCGAAGCGCGCAAGATCGTGCGCCTGCCGGTCCCATTCGGTTGCCGGCACCTTCAGGGTTCTCGCGTTCTCCTGAATGTTGTGGTCGATCACAGCGAGCGCGACGCATTGCTCGAGCTCGGCGAAGCTGAGGCGCGCGCGTCGCTCGGCAGGATACTGGTCGCGGTCCGCCACGGATCGGCCGGTCGAGCCGGGCTGCGTTGCCAGAACCGAATTGAGCTTCCCGAGCAGCCTCTCGACCACGCCACCCTGGTGGACGCGGCCGCGATCCCGGTAGCGGATACGGATGCCGTAGTCCTCGCACCCACGCTGGAAGGCATTGCCCTTGAACTCCTTGGCGGAATCGGTGAACAGCGACCGAGGTCGACCGAACATCGGCCACCCATGCTCGATGCTGCGCGCGGCCAACCATTTTTCCTTCGGACACATCGCCTGCGCCAGGCATAGTGCGACCGACAGCGCCGACGGCTTTTCGAGCGTGAGGCAGAAGCCCAGAATACAACGTGTCGCTACGTCCGTGACAATCGTGAGAAATGCCCGGCCGACGAACGTTCCGCCACCTTCAACCACCTCGACGAAGTTGATGTCAGTCGGCGTGTGATCGATCTGGCAGACATCGAGCGGACGCCCGGCATGGATGTAGCCCGGCCGCGGTTTGAGCCGGTGGAGATGCTTCGGGTTCGCCGATCGCTTCTTCGCGATCTCCTCCGGGCTGAAAAGCGCAGGAATGCGCCGTGCCACCGTGACGTAGGACGGCACAGCCAGACCGGCCTCTTCGCAGCGGGCGCGGATCTCGGCGACGACGGGAGCAAGCGGCGGAGCTTCCAGCACGAGCCACTGCTCTCGTAACGTTGTCGCGATGATCTCCTCGATCTCCAGTTGAAGTCGCCTTTTCCGGGTTCCGTCTCCGCTGGGCAGAAGCGGAACGCCTCCTCGGCTTGCATGAGATCGCCCTATTGTGCCGATGCGGAGAGAGGCCAGAGGATGAGGAACAGGCTTGCGAGCAGGCGGAATAGGGTCATGCGGGTCACGAGATCGGTTGGATTGACGTTCGTGGGGCGGGACGGTCAGGAGGCTTCCCGCGCATCCTGACGACCTGCCGGAAACCGGCTTCGTCAAGCGGAGATGCGACAAGGAACTGACCGATGAGGAAGGTCGGCGTTCCTTGCAGGCCGAGCCCTTCCGCCTGCGCGTTGTTGCGCTTGAGCAAGGTGGTGATCTCGGCGTCGCGACGGTTTGCTTCGGCTTCGAGCTGCGGCATGTCGAAACCGGCCCGTTGCAGGGCTTGCCGCATACGCTCCTCCGGCACGCGCGAACCGTCGATGCCCATCAGCGCGAGGTGGGCCTTCTCGTATTTGCCGTGATACTTCGCGGCGAGCGCCAGCTTCGCGCCGAAGACCGAGGTTGGGGCGAGGATCGGCCAGTCCTTATAGACGTGGCGGATCTTGCCGTCGGACGCCATCACGGCCTTTAGCGGCTGGATGGTCCGTTTGCAGAACGGGCAGTTGTAGTCGAAGAAGGAAACGATCGTCACATCGCCCTTGGGATTGCCGCCGACCGGAGCCGCCGGGTCGTTCAGGATCATTTCGGCCGAGAGGTCGTCGGCTGCGTGAACGCGGGTCGCTAGGCCCGCTGCGGTGAGCGCTGCGAGCCCGAACAGGACGGTTCGCCGGCCCAATATCGCCGGCGACGGAAGACACCTCTCGGAAGAGAGGAAGGCGATAGGTGTGCGATCGCGCCAGCCGTGCATGACGAAGCTCCAATTGATCCGATGTCGGCGAACTGGCTTTTGGACCTTAAGGCTGCCTTAAGGCGGCGACGGTCGTTCGGTGCTTCCAAGAGGAAGGACGGTGACGGTGGTTTCAGGAACTCGCCAGATTGGTCACGACGTCGGTGTAAGGGACCCGCACATGGCGACCCGCCGATCCGTGCTTGTCGGCCTTGTGGCCGCAGGGACCGTTGTTTGGTCCCAGCGGCCTGCAGCCGCCGCATCCTCGGTCACGGTCACGGATCTGGAATCATGGCGCGAGGCGCTCGGGACGCTCGCCCCGCGCTACCGACACGCGCTGGTCGACATCCGCGCAGACTGGTGCGCGCCGTGCCTTCGGATGGAGCGCGAGGTGTTCCCGCATCCCGCAGTCAGGCGGATGCTGGAGGATGTTGCACTGATCAAGGTGGACGTGACGCCCATGGATGGCGCCAACAGGGAACTGCTCGCCCATCTGCGTGCGGACGGACCGCCGACCATTTTCATCGTCGAGACAGCGAGCGGCGGAGAATATGCGCGAACCCGCTCAATTGGCGGGCTCAAGCGATCAGAGCTGGTCCGTCGCTTGCGACCTTTCGCTGGTCGATAGGAGCAGTCCTGAAACTATCGGTCGGCGACTGTGAGCGAAGCCAAGGCTTCCGTCAGCGCCCAGGCAAAGCCAGGGCGAACCGAGCTGCGATGGTCTTTTCCGGCTATGATCTCGGAGCTTAGTTCCAGACCGCCATATCCGCGTCCCAGGAGGCGTGATGCAAATGCGTTCATGCCCGCCACCATATCGCGCGTGTTCCCCTTTCGGGCCGGATCGTAGCGCGAGATCTCCAGCCCGCCGACATAGAGGAGGACCGTCGCCTCAAGGCGCTTGTTCCTTTTCGCGTAGGCGTCCTCGAAGCCATAGATGGCCTCATCCGCGAACCAGAAGGACGGGCTCCCGATAAGGTAGGTCTGATAGGCGGCGGCCCCGCCATAGATCCGGTTGCTCGGCCCTTGCGCGACCGGCGTGTAGTCCCGACGCCGACTGTCCTCCAGGTCCTCGCCAAGAGCTTAGGAAAGGCCGACGACGATGGGCTCCGTGGCTATGGCGCCCTTCTGGGCGAGCGCCCGGACATCGCAGCTCAGGTTGGGAAAGGCGCGACCGCCATCGGCCATGACCAGCAATGGATAGCGCTTGTCCGGATTATCGGCATAGTCATCGGGAAGACTGACGTAGACCTCATACTGGCGGCCGGAAACGGGATCGGGCAAGGGGGTCGTTATAGGGTTCACGCCTGGGCACGCGGCACTCGCCGTCGCAGGCGCGAACATGGCCGATATGAGACCGAGAAGGCCCGCGGTGAGCAGCCGGACGACGAATTGGCACTGCCGAGGGGCATCCTCAACGGGTTCTGCTTTGTCGCGCGGACAGCTTGAGGGATTCGGTCTCAACCACATTTCGTCTGGTCTCCATGTGGAGGCGACAGGACCGTCTCGCCTTAAGGTAGGCTTAAGGTAGGTCCGGCGTTCTGCGGATATTCAACGGATAATACGAGGATACTGTTTTGAGTTCGCAGAGCCGGCCGTCAAGCGCGATTGCGCGGCGCACATTCCTTGCTGGAGCTGGAGCCTTCGCTCTGGCGGGTTGCACCACCACGAGGCAACCGCAGCAGCTCGCGCAGGTAGAAACGCCGCGTTTGGCGACACCGCCAATGTATTACGCCATGCCCAACGAGCCTTTTCCGATCCCGGAGGTCGACATCTCCAAAGTCGATCAGAAGTGGTGGCGAACCGAGGTCGACTATCCCACCGACGAAAAGGTCGGCACGGTGATCGTGGACACCCCCAACCGCTACCTCTATCATGTCCAGCCCTATGGCCGGGCGACCCGATATGGCGTCGGCGTCGGCAGAGACGGTTTTTCGTGGGCGGGCCGAGGCCGCCATATCGCCTACAAGCGGGAATGGCCGCGGTGGAACCCGCCCGACGAGATGGTCGCGCGCCAACCGGAATTGGAGCCTGTCAGCATCGCGAATGGCGGCATGGACCCTGGGTTGAACAATCCTCTGGGCGCACGCGCGCTCTATATACACGAAGGAAATCGGGACACGATCTATCGTATCCACGGCAACCCGGAGTTCTGGACCATCGGCCAGGCCGTGTCGTCAGGCTGCATCCGCATGATCAATCAGGACGTCATTCACCTGCACGACAACGTGCGCGAGGGGAGCCAGCTTGTCGTCATCGCGGACCCGGCCATGAGCCATCTCATGGTGGGATGATGATCCTTGAGGGGCAAACCTTCAGACAGACACGGGGCCGTGACGGCGCGGTCCCGAGATCGGGGGAGAGCGGACCGACATGCTGGACGCGACCACCTTCATTTCGCCATGCCGAGAGGGCGTTCTTGGCGATCCGCTATTGCCCACTCATCGACCTGATATCTGTTCCCGGTTTCAGCAACGCCATGAGTCCCGACAAGGTCATGATGCCGGCAAATACGGAGACGAGTCCGAACCGGACGGCACACGCTCCTGCGATAGCGGGGCTTATCAGCGCTCCAAGGGCAAACACGAGGAACGTTGCGCCAAAGCCGGCCGAGGGCCGTCTCCGGAACGTGTGAACGCTCCATACGCCGATCGCGCCCGTCACGAGGATAAAGGTGATGCCGAAGACGATGGCCGAGATGGCAATTGCCGGCAGCGAACCCGGCACCGCCGCGAGAAGGCCGATAGAGGCGGCCATCGCCAGGCAGGTGCCGCGCAAGGTGCGCTTGAGTCCGAAGCGGCTTATAAGGTCGCCGGAAACGGCGCCCGCGATGCCGGCGGCACCGAGCAGGCTCCAGAAGATGATCCGAAGCTGCTCGAAAGGCCAGCCATCCCCACCGAACTGTCCGTCCCGACCAGCGCTCTCCATGAGCGAGGTGGCAAAGGTCCAATAGACCGTTGTTACACCTCCGGCGAGAAGCGAAAGGCCATAGAGCGGCAAGGCTTCCGGTCTAAAAAACCATCCGACATGCAGCCTGGTCGGCGCTTCGTCCCCTGCAATCCGGCGAGATGGCATGACAGCCGCCGTCCAGAATACCGTGATGACCGCAAGCGCGGAAAATGCCGCCCACGACCATCTCCATTCACCAGCCATCCCGAGGGCGACGATACCAGCGATCAGCACACCGGCCCCGTTGCCGGAGTTGATGACCGTCCAGGACCTGTTCTGTCGCGCCGCAGGCACAGCTTGCATCACTGCATCGGAGATCGGCGCAAAGACGAAGCCAGGACTTGCACCCGCGATTACGACGCCTACCGTCAGAAGGCTCACGGATGATGTGATGGCGACGAGTGCCATGCCGATCGCGGCGCTCACCGCCCCTGTGACGATCAGCAGTCGCGGTCCCACAATGCCCGATAGCCAGAGCGAGAGTATGGTGGCGCCGATGTAGCCGAGATAAGATGCGCTTGCGATCAGACCCAGCGTCTCCTCGGCCAAAGCGAATTCGCGGCCGATTTCCGGTATGAACAATCCATAGCTGTAGCGGGCAAGGCCGAAGGTGACAGCGATGATCGCAAAGCCGCCTCCGGTGAAGGCGATTTGGCTGGCCGGTACATGTTGGGCGGCTTTTCCCGGTGAGACTTGGCTGCGACCTTCCAATTCTCGCTTGCCTCATCATCGCGGTTCACCGGGCATTCTCCCTTGATCGCTAGCCATGCTGTTCTGCCATCAGGCTCCACGGAGCAACCCGAACACGATCATACCCTCGAGAATATCCCCCAAAGACATCCGGCATTGTACCAACAGCTTCAGGTTTCGTCGCAGGGATTTCGGAAAATCTGTCCGATTTATGCGACAGACCTCGCAGCCGAACATAGTCCCCGGCAACGCTTTCACGGTCATCTCGCGATGGACGGCTGGACGGAGAAGCAATTGAAGATCATCTGGCGGCTCCGTTTTTCTCGACCAGCAGCTTGAGGTTGCCGTTCGCGTCGATGATCTCGCGGGGGCGTAATTTGTCGACCCAGTAAGAGTGCATGCCGCCATCGCGGCCGCTCGTGGTGGGCGCCGTCTCCGCACCCTGCGCGACGAGCTGCTCGAACTGCAGGTCGTCGATGCGTTGCTTGGCCTGAACGGCGCGTGTGATCTCCTGGGGTACTTCGTAGGCTGGGCATGCACCGCGCGGGTCGAAGTTCGACGGCGACGCATCACCCCCGGCGCAACTGCATTGAACACGTAGCGCTTGTCGCAGACATCGACCTTGGGCTGGCGGCGCGTCACCTCGAAATAATCGTTCCCCTCCTTGAGCATGCGCCAGAACGCCATGTGCTGGCTGTCGCGATACCGGGCCAGGTTGGCCGGCGTCATGCGGAACGGGTAAGCCTGCACCTGAAACGATCTCTGTCCACCTTTGAAAGCCTCCCGGCCGAGCGCGAAGATTTCGAGGATTTGCGCGTCGGTCATCGCGTAGCAGCCCTGGGACGAGCAATCGCCATGCACCATGAGATGCGTGCCGGTGCGGCGATGCGCACGATCGAAGGCGTTGGGGAAGCCGAGATTGAACGAGAGATAGTATTCCGAGTTCGGGTTCATCTGTCCCGGCGTGATGTCGTAGAAGCCTTCGGGCGTCTGCCGATCGCCCTCCGAGATTTTCGGACCGAGATCGCCCGACCATTTGCAGATCGGGTAGGTTTTCAGAAGGGCGAACCGGCCCTTCCGATCCTGTTTCCAGACTTCGAGTTCGGCTTCCACCTTGAACACGCGCAACAGGACGGGCGAGCCGACGGTCATGTTCTTTCTGGCGATTTCAGCAAGCAGCTTCGCCGGAATGGGAGCGTTCGCCTTGCTGGCGACATCGGGGAGGAAGTCGGTCTGGCATCCGGCGAGCGCTCCAGCGCCCAACAAGGCCGCCGCGCCTACCAATGTCCGCAGCAGAGCCCGACGTTCAATATGCGCCCGAGATCCCACAGTCAGCGGCCCCTTGGCCGCTGCCACTGAAGCCGTGTGCGGGGACCGACGGGTCCCAGGACGTTTGACAATACCACGATGGACAACCTGCAATTCTGTTCGACGGACAATGCTTCCTGACTCAAGCGGCTTGGGCGATCACCGCGCGCAAACCGCCGGTCTCGCGGTTCTGGAGCTGGAGCCGCCATCCGCTTCGGCCAAGCGCAAGCTCGACGATGGCGAGGCCCAGCCCACTGCCGACCGGCGCCTTGTTGCGGCCCCGGAAGAAGCGCTCAGTGACCCTCGGCAATTCCTCGTCCGGGGATGCCAGGGCCATCATCCTCGATGATGACCTGACCAGCCTCGGAGCCGTCCGCGACACGGCATCGCACGACGCCGCCGGGCGGCGAGTGGTTGACTGCGTTCTCCATCAGGTTGCGGGCGGCCAAGGTGAACAGTTCGGGCTCGATCAACAGCTCCATCGCATCCAGCTCGGGCGCGACCTCGATCGTCACCTGTCGGACGGGATCGGCAAGTTCGGTGGCCAGCGACCGCAGCACGAACGACGGACGGACCACCTTGCGCTTCTCGGACTGATCGAGGGCTTCGACCGCCGACATATCGAGTAATTGCCGCACCAGCCGCCCGGTGCGGTCGACGCCGACGACGATCTGGCGCAATGCCTGGTCGCGGATGGTGCGGTCGTCGCTGGCGAGCGCCACCTGGGCCTGGGTCTTGAGACCGGCCAGTGGCGTGCGCAGCTCATGCGCCGCGAACGCGGTGAAGTTTCGCTCGCGCTCGCGCAGGCCGGCGACACGCGCGAACAGCCCGTTCAGCGATTGCAGCACCGGCACGATCTCCTTCGCGGTCTCGACATCCTCGATCGGACTCAGATCGGCAGCGTGGCGCGCTTCGAGATCGCCGGCGATCTTGCGTAGCGGTTCGAGGCCGCGCCGCACGCTGAGCCAAATCAACAGGGCAAGGACGGGCAGGATGAGCAGGGCCGGAAGGAGAAGGCCCCGGATGACGTCGTTCACCAGATGATCGCGCATGCTGAGATTGTCGCCGACGAGGATGCGGACGCCGAGGTCCGGATTGGTGATCGCATAGACGCGCCACCGCTCGCCGTTGATCACCGTGTCGGAAATCCCGTCCGCCTGCTCCGACATCTTTTCATCAGGCGCGGCATCCGAGCGACTGAGAAGCGTGCCTTGCAGGGACCAGATCTGGCATGAGATCTGGCGTTCGTAGGCACTATGTTCACGCAGCGGCACGTCGGTCGTGACGGGCCGCTCGGGATTTGCCTCGATCTCCTGTCGCGACACCAGCGAAGCGACCATCCGGCCGGCTTCCATCAGGCGTGCGTCGAGGACCCGTTCGACCTCGGCGCGTGTCGATAGGAATATCCAGAGCACGGCCGAGAGCCAGACGAGGCCCGTGGTCAGGATGAGGATCAGGAACAGGCGTTTCGAGATCGACGGCATCACGCTTCCTCCCCAAGGCGGTAGCCGAGGCCGCGCACGGTCCGGATCGTCCCCGAGCCCAGCTTGTTTCGGAGATTGTGGATGTGGACTTCGACGGCGTTGCTCTCGACCTCCTCCTGCCAGCCATAGAGCTTCTCTTCGATCTGGCTGCGCGAGAGAATTTGCCCAGGGTGGACCATAAGAGCATGGAGGACAGCAAATTCCCGCCTTGAAAGCCGGACGGGCTCTCCGTCCAGTTCCACATTCTGGTTCGCCGGATCAAGGCGCAGTCCGCGCCATTCCAGCAGCGATTGTGGCCGGCCGGAGGCGCGGCGCACCAGCGCCCGCAAGCGCGCAGCCACCTCATCGAGATCGAAGGGTTTGCCCAGGTAATCGTCCGCGCCGGCGTCCAGCCCGGCAATCCGGTCGGGAACCTGATCCCGTGCCGTCAAAAGCAGCACCGGCGTCGTGTCGCGGCGCTCGCGCAGGGCCTTCAGCACGTCGAGGCCGGAGCCGTCCGGCAACATGAGATCGAGGACCAGCGCGTCGAACTCATGGTTCTTGAGCACGGCGTCGGCGTCCTCGCAGCTTTCCACCGCGTCGGCGTTGAATCCACCGATCCCCAGCCCGACTTTCAGGCCGTCGCGCAGGACGGCATCATCCTCGACAATTAGCACACGCATCGACATCACCCGCAGTTTCCAGCCGACATTCTAGGCGAGGCTTAAGGCAGCCTTAAGAATCGCAATGAATGCGCACCCTCGATCAACTGCATCACCGGGGTTCCTTGTTTAAACTGCATCTTACACGCGCAGCGCTTCTCGCGCTCGCTTCAACCGTCGCGCTCTCAGCCTGCTCGACTACACCGCGCGAAGACGCTGCCGTCGCTGCGGCGCTCGCCTACACCCAATCGGAATCCAAACCTGTCGGAGGGAACCCGGCGGAAATGTACGCCGCCAGAAACGATGGCGGTTTCACGATCCCGGCCGTGGATGCAAAGCGAATGAAGCCGGAGCACGTGCGTAAGGTGGTCAACTACCGGACGAGCGAAAAGCCCGGAACCATCGTGGTCGACCAGACCGCGCGCTATCTTTATTTCGTACTGTCGGGCGGCAAGGCGATACGCTACGCCGTGGGAGTTGGGCCTGTGGCGCGCGCGTTTCCCGGCGGTGAGGCCGAGATCGCCTGGAAGGCCAAATGGCCCCGCTGGACGCCGACGCAGAACATGATCGAACGCAACCCGAAGCAGTATGCGCGCAATGCCGGCGGTGTCGACGGGGGCCCCCACAATCCGATGGGCGCACGCGCGCTCTACATGCACCAGAACGGCGTCGACACCTACTACCGCGTCCACGGCACTAACGATCCAACTTCGATCGGCAAGGCCGTCTCCGCTGGCTGCATCCGCCTCCTGAATCAAGACATCATCGACCTTCACGACCGCGTGAGGCCCGGCGCAAAGATCGTGGTCCACTGACGCGACGCCGCACGCCTCACCCTTTTCGGAAACTCAATCCCATGACTGACCAGAGTCTCGCCCGCCGCAACATCGCCGTCCTGACTGCCGCCCAAGCGCTTGGCGCGGCCAGCCCGCCGATCATCGTTTCGCTCGGCGGGCTGGTCGGGCAGCAGCTTTCTCGCGACCCGGCGCTGGTGACGCTGCCGGTCAGCCTGTTCAATCTCGGCCTCGCGCTCGGCACGCTTCCTGCTGCCTTCGTGATGCGGCGCTATGGCCGGCGCTCGGGCTATCTGTTCGGCGCGAGCTTCGGGATCACGGCGGGACTTGTCGCCGCGCTCGGCATCGTGTCCGCCTCGTTTCTCCTCTTCTGCATCGGCACGTTCACGGCGGGATTCTACTCCGCCTATGTGCAGAGTTATCGTTTCGCTGCGGCAGACGGGGCGGAGGGCGCGCTGAAGGCCAAGGCGATATCCTGGGTGATGATCGGCGGGCTCGCGGCCGCAGTTATAGGTCCGCAACTCGTGATCTGGACGCGCGATGCGTTTCCAAGCACACCCTTCGCCGGCAGTTTCCTGTCGCAGGCGGTGCTGGCTACGCTGGCGATCCCGGTTCTGATGCTCTTGCGCACGGAGCGTCCTGTTGCCGGCGGTCCACGACCGGACACCGGGCGTCCGCTTGCGCAAATCCTGATGTCGCCGCGCTATATGCTGGCAGTGGCCGCCGGCGTTGTCTCCTACGGCCTTATGACCTTCGTGATGACGGCGGCCCCGATAGCCATGGTCGGCCATGGACACTCCGTCGATGATGCAGCGCTCGGTATTCAGTGGCATGTCCTGGCCATGTTCGGTCCCAGCTTCGTCACGGGCTATTTGATGGCGCGGTTCGGCAAGGAGCGTGTGACCGCGGTCGGTCTCTTGCTCATTGCTGTATCAGGGGCGGTCGCGTTGAGCGGTCTTCAGATTTTCCACTTCTGGTTGTCGCTCATGCTTCTTGGCGTCGGCTGGAACTTCGGCTTCATCGGTGCAACGGCGATGATTACCGACTGTCACACGCCGGAAGAACGCGGAAAGGCGCAGGGTGCAAACGACTTCCTCGTCTTCGGGACAGTGGCCGCAGCGTCCTTCTTCTCGGGGTCGCTGCTACACGCTTCTGGTTGGCAGACGATCAATTGGCTGATCTTTCCGGCCGTAGCCCTCATCCTTGTGCCGTTGGTGTGGAAGGCGGCGCGCAGAGCGCCGGCAATAGCGTCCTGACCTGAAGGGGATGCGGCGTCGGCTTTCGCTATCGCAGCGGCCGAAATACCGGCAGTTCGTGCCGACGGCGGGCGTCGAAGATCAGCGAGGTTTCGATCCTGGTGACGCCGGGCCGGTTGGTCAGCCGGTCGAGCGCGAGATCCTTCAGGTGCGCAGTGTCCCTGACGACGACATGGACCACCACGTCATAGCGGCCGCTGACCAGATAGGCGGAGCGTACTTCCGGCACGTTTACGAGATCGTCCATGAATGTGTCGACCGCGCCGCGCTTGTGCTTCGCCAGCTCGATCATGAACAGCGCTTCCAGCCCTACGCCCATCGCCTTCGGATCGACCTCGACATGGGCTCCGAGAAGGACGCCGTTCTCCCGCATCCGCCTGATGCGTTCATGCGTGGTTGAGGGCGCCAGGCTGATCTCGGCGGCGATCTCCTTCACCGAGAGCCGAGCATTGTTCTGCAAAAGCCGAAGAATGGCGACATCCGTTCGATCAAGGTCGGCGTGGGCATCCGTATGCCGGAAATCATTCGTTCGATCGTCGCTCATGGCGATGATAATACAGAAACAATTCAAATCAGCCAGTCATTCGACGGGACAAGGGAGCGAACGCATGACTATTCGCAACGCGCCGGAGGGTTTTGCGACCCGAGCCATCCATTTCGGCTATGATCCGCTCGACTATCATGGCGCGCTGAACCCGCCTGTGTTCCTGACCTCGACCTACGCCTTCGACCGCACCGATACCGGCTCGAACCGCTTTACCGGCGACGAGCATGGCTATATCTACGGCCGCGTCGGCAACCCGACGACGAGTATCCTCGAAACGCGCCTCGCCGCCCTCGAGGGAGGGGAAGCGGCGCTCGCCACCTCGTCCGGCATGGGCGCGATCACCTCGGTGATCTGGTCGCTGGTCAAGGCGGGCGACGATGTTCTGGCCGACAAGACGCTCTACGGCTGCACCTTCTCGCTGCTTCTCCATCATCTCGCGCGGTTCGGCGTGACGACGCATTTCGTTGACATGACCGATCCGGCCAACGTCGCGGCCGCGATCGGGCCGAAGACGCGGCTTGTCGTCACCGAAACGCCCTCCAACCCGAACATGCGTATCGTCGACATCGCCGCGATCGCTGAGATCAGCCGCCAGCATGATGCACTGTTCGTCGTCGACAACACCTATTGCACGCCCTATCTGCAACGCCCGCTGACGCTGGGCGCCGACATCGTTGTCCACTCGGCGACCAAATATCTCGGTGGCCATGGCGATCTGCTTGCCGGCGCCGTGGTGTCGCGCAAGGAGTTGGTCGACCAGTTCCGCTTCGTCGGTATCAAGGAGATGAACGGGGCTTGCATCTCGGCCTTCGACGCTTTCCTGATCCTGCGCGGTCTGAAGACGCTGACGCTGCGCATGGACCGGCATTGCGAGACCGCGCTGAAGCTCGCCCATGACCTGCAAGCGCACCCGCGGGTCGATCGCGTCTTCTATCCCGGCCTCGCCGACAATCCGCAGCATGAATTGGCCGCGCGGCAGATGAAGGCTTTCGGCGGCATGATCGCCATGGAGCTGAAGGGCGGGCTCGCAGCAGGCAAGGCGTTCATGGACGCGGCGTCGCTGATCACACGCGCGGTCAGCCTCGGCGACGCCGAGACGCTGGTGCAACACCCGGCGAGCATGACGCATGCGACCTACGCGCCAGAGGAGCGCGCGGCCCACGGCTTCACCGATGGCCTGATCCGCCTGTCGGTCGGGCTGGAAGATTACGACGACCTGCGCGGCGACATCCTCCAGGCGCTGGATCGCGCCGGGCAATAGTCTCGGGGGTCGGCCGCTGGCCCGGCCATGGAACGGGCCTTAAGGTGGAATCGGCATTTCCATCGAGATTCGCGGGGTATGTGGGGAATTGGGACTAACGACGTGGCTTGCGCTGGCGGCATTTGCCAGCGTCGCATCCTATTTGCAGACCGTGACGGGGTTCGCCTTCGGACTCGTGTTCATGAGCGCCGTGGCGATAAGCAATGTCATCGGCATCGAGGATGGCGCTACGATCGTCAGCATCCTCATCATCGTGAACGCCGGCGTCCTCCTCGCGAAGGAATGGCGTTACGTTGCCAGGGGTCCATTCCTGCAGATCGTGCCCATTTCGGTTGCGGCGACCGTGATAGGGACGATGCTGCTGGCGGTCTTCCTGGCGAAGTCCGTCGTCTGGCTGAAATTTATTCTCGGCGTCGTCATCGTCGCGTCGAGCCTGCAACTGCTTTGGCTCCGGCGGGAACCGGGTGGTCATCGTCCAGCCTGGGCCTTTCCCCTTAGCGGTGTGGCCGGTGGATTGATGGGCGGACTGTTTGCGATTCCGGGACCGCCCATCGTCTATGTCTTGCACCGCTACATGTCCTCGCATCGCGAGATCCGCGCGACACTGGTTGCGATCTTCGCCACCATCACCGGCGCTCGCCTTGGCCTGGCCAGCGTCCTGACGGCGCCGGCGGGCAGCATTCTGGTTACGGCCGGCGCGCTGGTGCCTGTGACCGTGGTGGCGACGGCGATCGCGCACCGTTGGCCGCCGCCGCTTTCGGCCGAAATGCTGAAGGCTATTACCGTGTGCCTGCTCGTGTTGACCGGCATCGTTCTCGCCTGGCCCGCGCTTTCCGACATGGCCGAGAGGGTGGTGAGTTTGTCGAGGTGAGCATGCCGAGATAGTGCTCGCCCCGTCGTTTCCTGAACGGCGACAGCGCGCTGACGGCCAGCATCTAGGGCGTAATCCGGCCGGCGATTTCCAGAAAGCCCTTGAGATAGTCGGTTTCGAGATCGTCTTGGCGCAGGCCGACATTGATGCTCTTGTGCAAGCCGGCCTTGCCGACGCGGAGGGTGGCGACGGGCATCCCGGCCGCGACCTCCCGTATGAGCCAGTCCGGCAGCACGGCGACGCCACGGCCGGCGACGACGAACTGAAGCATCAGCTCGATGTTCTCGACGGCGACGCGGTTCCTCGGCCGGCATGCGGCGGGGATCAGGAACCGTGTGTATATGTCCAGCCGCTCGACCGTGACCGGAACCGTAAGCAGGTCCTCGCCGAGGAGATCGGAAGGCTCGATGTGGCCCCGGCCGGCAAGGAGATGGTCACGGCGAACCACAAGCATGAGTTCGTAGCCGAACACCGGCTGGAATTGCAGGTCGGCCGAGTTTACCGGATCTGGCGTGACGAGAACGTCGATCTCGTGGGCTTGCAGTGCGGCCACACCGTCGAAGCGAAAGGCCGAGCGCAGCTCAATGTCGACATCGGGCCACTCGGCCAGAAACGGCCTCGTCGCCCGCATGAGCCATTGTTCGCAAGGATGGCACTCCATCCCGATGCGCATCGTGCCCTTGCGTCCGCGCGCGATGTCGGCAAGCACCCGCTCGGCATGGTCGAACTCGGGAACCATCCGCTCTGCCAGGTCGAGAAGATATTTGCCGGCCTGGGTCAGTTCGAGGCTGCGCCCCTTCTTGCGCCAGATGCGAACCTTGTGGCGGGCTTCAAGTTTTGCGATCGCGTGGCTGATCGCGGATTGGCTAAGGTTCAGCCGATCCGATGCGGCGGTGACACTGCCGGCGCGGTTGACCTCGCGGAGAATGGCAAGATGCTGGCGATCGAGCATTATGCAAATCCTGCATTGATCTGTGAACTATTGCCATTTTTATTCATGGTGCGTCTCTGGTATCGGAAGATCAACTGACGACATCCGCAAGAGGCTCGACATGAACATTGCCGCATCCGCTTCCCGTTTCGACGAGGTGGTCGATCGCCGCGCGTCCAATTCCATGAAGTGGCGCGGGGTGCAGACGATGCTCGCTCTCCAGGAGGCGGCGGCCGACCCGTTGCCGATGTGGGTGGCCGACATGGACTTCCGCGCGCCGCAGCCGGTGATCGACGCGCTGGTCGAGGCGTCGCGGGAAGGAGTCTTCGGCTACCCGAACGGGGCCGCCGAAAGCTATGTCGCATCGGTCATCGACTGGCAGCGGCGGCGGTTCGGCTGGGAGGTTGCCCCGGAGTGGGTAGTGCAGACGTCCGGCATCATCACCTCGATCAAGACCATTGTGCAGGCTTTCTCCGCGCCGGGCGACAGCGTGCTGATCCAGCCTCCGGTCTATGCGCATTTCCGTGATGACGTGCTGCTGAACGGACGCTTTCCGGTCGATGCGCCGCTGGTGCGGACGGAAGACGGCTACCGTTATGACGAAAAGACCTTCGAGGCGGCGATCCGCCCGAACACGAAAATCTTCATCCTGAGCCACCCACACAACCCGACCGGGAATGTCTGGAGCGAAGCGGAGCTGCGCAGCATGGGCGAGATCTGCGCCCGCCACAGCATTCTCGTCGTGGCCGACGAGATCCATCAGGACCTCATCATGAATCCGGCTGCAAAGCACATTCCCTTCGCCAGCCTCGGTGAAGCGTTCGCGCAGAACAGCATCACCTGCACGGCGCCGTCGAAGACCTTCAACCTGCCGGGCCTGCAAAGCGCCAACCTGTTCATCCCGAATTCGCGGCTGCGCGCGGAGTTTCTACGCCAATACGACCGGAATATGTTCCCGCTGGTGAACGTCATGGGCATGGTCGCGGCTGAGGCCGCCTACAGGCATGGCGAGCCGTGGCTTGAGGAGTTGCTGGTCTATGTCCAGGCAAATCACACACATTTCGCCGACGCCATCAATAGCCTGAACCACGGCCTGCGCGTGTTGCCGGCGGATTCGCTCTATCTGGCATGGATGGACTGCCGCGACCTTGGCATGGACGCCGAGGCGCTGAACACATTCATGCTGACCAAGGCCCGCGTCTGGTTCGACAAGGGGCAGAAGTTCGGCGCGGAGGGACATGGATATATGCGTGTCAATCTCGGCTGCCCGCGCGCGACCGTCGACGAGGCCATCACGCGGCTGACGCATGCCGTCGCGTCGAGAACGGCGGCCTAAGTTCTTGTCGTGTCACCGGACGTCGCGGTCTTAAGCCTGACTTAAGCTCAGCAAGGAAGTGGGAGAGCCTTCAAGACCGACACGAACGCCTCGAATGGTTCGATCAATATGAAGAAGCTCCTCCTTGCCCTTGCATGTGCAACGGCGCTTTCGGCCTGCAACGACAGTGGCGACGCAACGTCGTCGGATGCGGTCGCCAATGACGAAGCGATCCTGCAATCGCTCAAGAACCAGGGCCTCTCTATTCATAGTCCGATGGAGGTTCCGGGCGGATTGAAAGCATACGCCGCCAGCATGGGAACGCAGGCGCTGGCGGTCTATATCATGCCCGACGCGAACTACGCTCTGGTCGGCACGCTGATCGACGCCAAGGGCACCTCGGTCGCCGATGCTGAGTTGCAGCGGCTGGTCAGCGCGCCGATGGATCAGCAATCCTGGGCCAGCCTTGAGAAGTCGGCCTGGGTCCAGGACGGAGATGCGAACGCGCAGCGTGTGGTTTACGTGTTTACCGATGCCAACTGCCCGTTCTGCCATGAGCTGTGGCGTTCGGCGCGGCCATGGGTTGAGGCCGGCAAGGTGCAGCTTCGGCACGTTATGGTCGGGGTCATCCGCGAGGATTCACCCGCCAAGGCCGCTGCCATCCTTGAATCGGCCGACCCGCAAGCAGCCTTGACGCAAAACGAGATGAACCATGCGGCGGGAGGGATTGAGCCTGCCGCCTCGATCTCGGCTGAGACGAGCGCCAAGCTCACCGCCAATGTCGAACTGATGCGGCGTTTGGGTTTCGGCGGAACGCCGGGGCTCGTCGCACAAAACAGCGACGGCAAGCTGACCTACAAAAGCGGCGTGCCGAGGGGGATGACCTAAGCTCGTTGTTTGGGTCTCTTCAGGCACAAGAGTAAGCGCGCTTGCGGCTCGTTCGACAGAAACTCGCTCGAAAGCCAAACGCGACACGACAACCATGAAAGACGGGCAGTTCCTGAACGGCCACGCCGTTGAAGAAGAATGAGCCGTTTCATACCGTAGCGAGGGCGTTGAGCATCGCCCATTCGCGCTGGCATGGGTTAGAATGTTAGTGAAGACTGAGACATTCCATTCCTCCGGATAGGGCGGGCAATTTGCCCGTCTACAAGGAATGCAGCCTCACCTGCCGCCAACGGCTAAGGGCTTTCATCGGCGCGTTGCGCGAGCCGGGTTACGACATCGAGCAGGATGTTGGCGCCCGCAAGCAGATCAGCATCCAGCGTGTGCTCGCGCGGATTGTGGCTTATGCCGCCAATGCTCGGCACGAAAATCATCGCGGCGGGCGCGATCCTGGCGATCATCTGCGCGTCGTGACCGGCTCCGGACGTCATGCGCTGCGAAGTAAGTCCGCGATCCCGCGCCGCGCTCTCAACGAGTTCCACGATCGTCCTGTCAAACTGAACAGGTTCGAAGCGGGCAAGACGTTCGATCTGTACAGTCACTCGTTCTTCCGCCGCGACCCTTTCGAGGAAGGTGGAGAGTGCCTCCTCCTCATCTTTCAACCGCTCTTCGAAGGGGTCGCGAAGGTCGACGGTGAAGATGGCGCGAGAGGGGATGACGTTGATTGCATTTGGCTCGAAGCTGATGCAGCCTACCGTAGCTACAGTCGGCGTGTTCGAGGCCTTTGCTCGCTCGCGCAGGAAGGTGATCACCCGTGCTGCGGCGTGACCGGCGTCCTGCCGCATCGATATGGGCGTCGTGCCGGCATGATTGGCGTCGCCGCCAATGGTCACTCTCTGCCAGGAAATACCTTGCAAATTCTCGACCGCGCCGATAGGAACACGCTCCCGCTCCAGAACTGGTCCCTGCTCTATATGCAGTTCAATATAGGCATGCGGCGTCAGGAAGCCCGGGGCGTAAGGGCCTGCATAGCCGATCCGTTGCAATTCGTCGCCGATTATCGTGCCATCTGTGCCGACCGTGGCGAGAGCCGCCTCAGCGTCAAGCCCGCCTGCATAGACCAGCGATCCCATCATGTCGGGGGCATAGCGAACGCCCTCCTCATTGGTGAAGGCTGCGACGACGATGGGTCGAGAGGGCTGAAAACCCTCCTCCTTCAGCGTCTCGATCACTTCAAGCCCGGAAAGCACACCATAGCACCCATCGTAGATACCGGCATTGATCACGGTATCGATATGAGAGCCGAGCATGAGCGGTTGCCGGTCCGCAACAGCCTCGGGAGCCCATATCCCGAAGACATTGCCGATCCGGTCGATGGCCACCTGAAGCCCTGCTTGCTTGAGCCATGCGACGAACTGGTCACGGCCGAGCCTGTCAGTGTCGGAAGCCGCCAGACGCACGAGCCGCCCCTCGTCATCAAGGCCGATGGAACCGAGGGTACGTAGACGTCCGAGCAGGCGCGCGGCGTTAATCGTCTGTTTGCTCATATCTCGGCCTCCGGCCAATTCTTTGCCGCGACTGCCGTCGGTGATGCGCCAACGATCTGTTCGTACTTGTATGGATCGGTCGCCCCTTCCGTATTGATCAGGAAGATGCGCGAATCCGCCCCTATGCCCAGCGCCGATTTCAGAACGGGCTCGGAAATTGCCCTTATCAACCCCGCCAGACCAACGCCGCCGCTTTCGCCAGCGACGATAGCCGGATCATCGCCAACCGGATTGGCAAGCTGCCTCATGACGGAGACCGCGTCATCCTCATCGACGGTCATGAAGGCGTCGGCGGCACGCGACAGGATGCGCCAGGCAACCAGCGAAGGCTCGTAACACTCGAGCATCGCCATTACCGTTGGTTCGCCCTGGGGAACTGTCACTGGATGTCCGGCGCGGGCCGTCTCGAAGATGCAAGCGGCGCGCGCCGGATCGACGACTGTGAAGATAGGACGGTGTTCGCCAAGCTCGATAGCGAGGTGACCGGCCACAGCCGCTGCAATTCCGCCGACGCCTGACTGGACGAACACGTGCGTCGGCGGCTCCGGCATTTGCCGCAACGCTTCGCGAACGAGAGCAATATAGCCCTGCATGACCAGGCCCGGGACGCGCTCGTATCCCGGCCAGGACGTGTCCGAAACGATCGTCCAGCCGTTCTCTTCGGCGACCCTTGAAGCCTCGCGGACGGAATCGTCATAGGAGCCCGCCACACGGATCATCCGCGCTCCGAACCGGGCAATGGCTGCGATGCGCTCCTCGCTGACGCCCTCGTGAACGAAGACGGCAGCTCCGGCGCCGACCAGTTCCGCGCCTTGTGCGACAGAACGACCGTGATTGCCATCCGTCGCGCAAGCTACCGTCATGGTTTGCGCGACCTGCCGGATCTCGGGCGAATGAAGTTCGCTGATATCGACAATACGGCCGCGCTTCCTTTCCGCCTCTTCGAGAAGCAGCCGGATTACCGCATAGGCGCCGCCCAGCGCCTTGAAGCTCCCGAGCCCGAGACGATGGCCTTCGTCCTTAATATGGATGGCGCCCACGCCAATCTGCGCCGCCAGTCGAGGCAGCGATACGAGCGGCGTCTCAGCGTGATTTTGGCGGAACGTAAGAAAGCGCTCGACCTCACCGGCGGCCGCCATGCCAAGTGTCTCGGCATCGACCGGATCGAGTGGTTTCCTGTAGTCGGAATGCTGACTGAGCAGAAACATGATGGCCTCGTTCTCCAGATAGTTGAATAATATTGCCATCGCGATGAAATTGGCGCTGAATTCTCGTCCATCATTTGCAAGTTTGTTTCACCGGAGGCAGGGATTGCGCAAGCCGGTTCGGGCTCAGCAACTGGACGCGTTCGATCGGAAGATCCTGGCCATCCTTCAGCGGGACAATAATACGTCGCAACGGACGATCGGCGAGAGGGTCAACCTTTCCGCGCCCGCCGTCCAGCGCCGGATCAAGCGCATGACGGAAGACGGCGTGATCCAGGCCAATGTGGCGGTCGTTGATCCCACAGCCGTCGGCCAGTCCGTCACCATCTTCGCGGAGGTGGAGGTCATCAGTGAAACGGCAGAGCAGATCGAGGCGGCGAAGCGGGCTTTTGCGTCCGCACCTGAAGTTCAGCAATGCTACTATGTTACCGGGGAAGCCGATTTCATCCTCGTCATCGTAGTGCCAGCGATGACTGACTACGAGGCTCTGACGCGACGGCTTTTCTTCGGCAACAATAACGTCAGGCGCTTCAGGACTTTCGTCGCCATGGATCGCGTGAAGGTCGGACTGAGCGTCACGACCGAAAGCTGAGTCAAGGCGCGCAGACATAGCGTCGACGGAATTCGGTCAGAGTGAGAAGCCCTCGGCAAAGCTTCGCCCGGCGCCGCAACGACAGGCTTGATTTAAAGAGACATTTGGTCTAATAAATATCCATGTCCGAATCCGCAACCGTTGTGCGCAAGCGCGGCCGTCCTCGCAAGGATCCCTCTTTGCCTGGATCGGCGCGTAGCCAGCTTTTGCGCACTGGCGTCGCGATCCTGACGGAGAAGGGCTTCAGTGCCGTCGGGATCGAGGAAATGCTGTCGGCGGCCTCGGTGCCAAAGGGCTCCTTCTACCACTACTTCGACAGCAAGGACGATTTCGGCCTCGCGCTGATCGACGCCTATGCGGACTATTTCGCGCGCAAGCTCGACCGCTGGCTCGAGGCATCGGAGCGGCCGCCGTTGCAGCGGCTCGAGGATTTCGTGGCGGACGCCCGCGAGGGCATGGCGCGCCATCATTTCCGGCGCGGCTGCCTTGTCGGCAATCTCGGTCAGGAGATGGGCGTGCTGCCCGAACGGTTCCGGCAGCGGATTGCGGCCGTGTTCGCGGATTGGGAGGCGCGGACGGAAAAGTGCCTACGCGCGGCGCAAGCGGCCGGGCAGATTCCCCGAGAGGCCGATTGCGAGCAACTGGCCTCATTCTTCTGGATCGGCTGGGAAGGCGCGGTCCTGCGCGCCAAGCTCGAACGGAACGCGGATGCGCTCGATGCCTTCTCGGACGGCTTTTTCAAACTGCTCGGGACACGGCCCGACACAATCGACGGGTGATCTTATGTTCAAGGCGATCATGATCTCCAAGGACGAGGCGGGGCAGCATGTCGCGCTGACCGACATCGGTAAGGATCGACTGCCCGAGGGCGATGTGAACGTGCGCGTCCAGTGCTCGACGCTGAACTACAAGGATGCGCTGGCGATCACCGGCAAGGCGCCGGTGGTCCGCAAGTTCCCGATGGTGCCGGGCATCGACCTTGCCGGGGTCGTCGAGCAGTCCGATCATCCCGAGTTCCGCGCAGGCGATCAGGTCGTGCTGAACGGCTGGGGTGTGGGCGAGGTCCATTGGGGCGGTCTTGCCGAATATGCCCGGCTCAAGGGCGACTGGCTGATCCCGCTCGATCCCGCCTTCAGTCCGGAACAGGCGATGAGCATCGGCACGGCCGGCTATACGTCCATGTTGTGTGTGATGGCGCTCGAAAAGCACGGCGTCACGCCGGAGAGTGGCGAGGTTCTCGTGACCGGAGCGGCGGGCGGCGTCGGCAGCGTGGCCGTCGCAATCCTTGCGAAGCTCGGCTACACCGTCGTCGCCATGACCGGGCGACCCGCCGAGGCCGATTACCTGAAATCGCTCGGCGCATCGCGCATCGTCGATCGTGGTGATTACAGCGCGCCGGGCAAGCCGCTCGCCAAAGAGCAGTGGGCGGGAGCCATCGACGTGGCGGGCGGACAGGTGCTCGCCAATGTCTGCGCCGCCATGACATACCGGGGCGTCGTCGCGGCCTGCGGGCTGGCCGGCGGCATGGGCTTTCCGGCCACCGTCGCTCCTTTCATTCTGCGCGGGGTCACGCTGGCGGGCATCGACAGCGTGATGTGCCCGAAGCCCGAACGGATCGAGGCGTGGCGGCGGCTGGCCAGCGACCTCGACCCCGCATTGCTCTCATCCATGACGCAGCGCGTTGCGCTCGACGACGTCGTTACCGCCGCCGAACAGCTGATCGCCGGAGCGGTTCGCGGCCGCATCATCGTTCCGATCTCCGCCAACTGACCATCCTCACAGGAGCTTCCGTATGACCACCGCTCAACCGCCCGTCAGCCGTTTTCCCGTTCCGGCGCTTGCCGAGATGCCCGACGATATCCGCGAGCGCGTCGAGGCCGTTCAGGAAAAATCCGGCTTCGTCCCGAACGTCTTCCTCGTTCTCGCGCACCGTCCCGACGAGTTCCGGGCCTTCTTCGCCTATCACGACGCGCTGATGGACAAGCCCGGCAATCTCATCTCACCAAGGCCGAGCGCGAGATGATCGTGGTCGCCACCAGCAATCTCAACCAGTGCCAGTATTGCGTCGTGGCGCACGGAGCGATCCTGCGCATCCGGGCGAAGAACAAGCTGATCGCCGATCAGGTGGCTGTCAACTATCGCAAGGCCGACATCAGCGACAGCCAGAAGGCCATGATCGACTTCGCGGTCAAGGTATCGAGCGAAGCCTACAAAGTCGGCGACAGCGATCTTCAAACTTTGAACTCACACGGCTTCACAGAAGAGGACGCCTGGGACATTGCCGCGATCTCGGCCTTCTTCGGCCTGTCGAACCGGCTCGCCAATGTCACCAGCATGCGACCCAACGACGAATTCTACGCACTTGGGCGTTGAGTGAACTGGAGACAAAAGACAATGATCGAGAACTGGAAAGAGCTTCTGGGCAATGGCCGCTCGGCGGGGGCTGCCCTTGCGAAGGCAAATCCCAAGATGGTTGCCGGGTTCCAGGCGCTCGCCGCGGGTCAAAACGGCAACGGGGCACTTGACGCGAAGACCCGGGAATTGATTGCGCTGGCGGTTGCCGTCACGACACGGTGCGAAAGCTGTATAGCAGCCCATGCCAGTGCCGCCCGCGCAGCCGGCGTGTCCGAGGCCGAACTGGCCGATGCTCTCGGTACTGCCATCGCCCTCAATGCCGGTGCATCTTATGCTTTTTCGTTCCGAGCGCTTGAGGCCTTCAACCAGTTTGAGCCGAAGCCGTAATCAGGCAATCACGGCGGTAAAACACCCGGCCAGTAAGCAGGCGATATGAAAAATTGGGCCTCGCCGCTTGAATCGGCTCGGGACCCCGGGTTGACTGCACGAGCATTCAAGCTAGGAAGAAAATCTTTGTCGCCATGAAGTCGCCGACCCATCTCAACGCATTGCGCGCCTTCGAGGCCAGTGCCCGTCACGGCAGCTTCTCAGGCGCGGCCGGGGAGCTGAACGTGACCGCCGCCGCCGTGGGCCAGCTCGTGCGAGGACTTGAGGAATGGTTGGGGGCTCCGCTGTTTCATCGCAGCCAGTCCGGTCAGGCGCGTCTGGTGCCGACGGATGTGGCGGAGCGCGCCTTGCCAGAGATTCGCGCCGGCTTCGATCGCCTGACGCTTGGCGTGGAACGTCTCAAGGAGGCCAGGGCGAGCGGCGTTCTGACCGTGACCGTCAGCCCCGCCTTCGCCGCCAAATGGCTGCTGCCACGCATCGAGCGATTCCAGGCGACATGCCCCTACATCGACGTGCGGCTCGATACCAGCCTGAAACTCGTCGACTATGCGGCCCAGGGCATCGATGTCGGCGTTCGCTACGGTGGCGGCAACTGGCCGGGCCTTACCGCCGAAAAGCTGATGGACGAAGAGGTCTTCCCGGTGTGCTCCCCGGCGCTGCATGCCGCCCTTCAAGTCGCCGCGCCCGCCGATCTGACCCGGTACACACTCATCCATGATATGTCCGTTGAACCCGGCGCGGGTTTTACGACCTGGGATATGTGGCTGAGAAAGGCCGGCGCCGACGTCACGACGCAACGCGGCATGCGCATCAATAACTCGGCGGCCGTGCTTCAGGCGGCGATCGACGGCCAGGGTATCGCGCTGGCGCGCAGCATCATGGCGCGTGACGATGTTGCCGCAGGCCGGCTGGTCAGGCTTTTCCCGGAGATTCGCGTGCCGTCGGCGCTCTCATACTACGTGGTCTATCGGTCGGAGTGCTCGTCGCTTTCCCGATCCGAAGCCTTTCGGAACTGGCTGTTTGAGGAAGCAGCGCAGGTCTGAAACGGCGGCGACAAAGGTTTTCTTTGTCGCCGGTGAAGAACTTCCCATTTGTGGAACGGGTCAGGGGCGGCCAATGTCCCGCACAGGAGCCGTTGTCCTTCGCATGATCCGCATTGGATCGTCAGGGGCTTGCCCGAAGCCCTCGTAGCGGCAGGCATCCCCTCCCAGGGGCGGCGCGCACCCCAGTCAAAAATTGCAAGGGATGATTTCCATGGCCTACCTGCAAATCACGCTCCAGATCACGCCTGAGAACCGTGCCGATGCCGCGGGTATCTACACGAAATACAAGGCGCCGTTCCTTGACCAGATCACCGGGGCGAAGTCGAAGGAATTGCTGATCCGCGACGAAGACGTTCAGGTCCTGCATGGCTTCGACAGCGTTGCGAGCGCCAAAGCCTATCTGGAAAGCTCGCTGTTCAACGATGATGTCGTCACGGGGTTGAAGCCGCTTCTCGCCGCCAATCCGGAAATCCGCATTTACGACGTTGCGTAAGCGTCGCTGACCCGTCCGGGGGACGTGTTCGGGAGGATTCGGCGTGCCGATCCTCCCGCCGTCTATTGGTACATTTGGGTTCCATGCGCCGGCTTTCGGACTGCCGGGGAGACAGGTTTCGGGAGCTATCGCGAGAATGGGAGAGCCAGGGATGACGCAGACATACCGAGCGATGCAGGTGACGGCGCCGGGCGTCCTCGACCTCGTTGAACGCGAGACGCCCAAGCCTGGGAATGGCGAGGTGTTGATCGCGGTCGAAGCGTGCGGCATCTGCGGGGCTGACGCCAGCGACATCGAGAACGCCGACCCCGCGTTGCAGCCGCCGCGCGTTCCCGGGCATGAGGTGGTCGGCCGCATCGTCGCCATCGGGGAGAACGTGCCCGCGATCTGGGGGATCGGGCAGCGGGTGGGCGTCGGCCGCAAGGGCGGACATTGCCTCGAATGTCCGCAATGCCGCGCCGGCCGTTTCCACCTGTGCCCCAATCAGCCTATCGTCGGGGCGAGCTGCGACGGCGGTTACGCCGAGATGATGATCGCCCGCGCGACCGGGCTGGTCTCGATCCCCGAGGAATTGTCGTCGGAAGAGGCCGCGCCGATCCTCTGCGCGGGCATCGCCACCTTCAACGCGCTGAAGAAGTCGGGAGCCGAGGCGGGCGATACCGTCGCCGTTCTCGGCATTGGCGGGCTCGGCCATATGGCCGTGCAATATGCACGCAAGATGGGGTTCCGCGTTATAGCCATCGGTCGCGGGCAGGACATTGCCGCCGATGCGCTCGCCCTTGGGGCGCATCACTACATCGACACGCAGCACGAGGATGCAGCCGAGGCGCTGAAGGCGCTCGGCGGCGCGAAGGCGATCCTGTCGACGCCGGTTCATACCGCGCCGGTCGCCGCCCTGATGCCGGGCCTCGCCCCTGAGGGCCGCATGGTTCTTCTCGGCGTCGGCAAGGACCCGCTGCCGGTGGCGACGGGGCCGTTGATCGGCGGCGAGCGCGGGGTGATCGGCTCGATCACGGGCTCGCCTTACGAGAATGAGCGCACGCTGGACTTCAGCGTGCTGACCGATGTGCGCCCGAGGATCGAGACGATGCCGCTGGAGCGGGCGGTGGATGCCTACCAGCGGATGCGATCCGGCGACGTCAAGTTCCGGATGGTCCTGACCATGAAAGGAAGAACCGATGCGTATCAATCATGACCTGTCGAAGCCCGTCATCGTCCATGCGGCGAAGCTCGATTGGGTGAAGAGCCCGGCCGCCGGCGTGGATCGGCGGATGCTTTACCGTGAAGGGGATGAAGTCGCGCGCGCCACCTCGATCGTGCGTTACGCGCCGGGCAGCGCCTTTCCGCGCCATGTCCATAGCGGCGGAGAGGAAATCCTCGTGCTGGAAGGGACGTTTCAGGACGAGCACGGCGACTATCCGGCCGGCAGCTATTTCCGCAATCCGCCCGGCACCTCGCACGAGCCGGCTGCGGCCGAGGGCTGCACGATCTTCGTGCGTCTCTGGCAATTCCGCGACGGTGACCAGACCCAGATCGTGCGCCAGCCCGGCGAAGGCGCGCCGGCCTCCTTGCGCGACGGTGCGATCGCCGCGCGCACTCTGTTCGATGACGGCGCCGAACGGGTGGCGATCGAGGACTGGCGCTCAGATGCGACGGTAACGGTCGAGAACCAGCGCGGCCTGGAGTTCATCCTGCTGTCGGGTCGTGCGAGCGTCAAAGGCGGAGCTGGCGGCGCAGAGCTGGGGCCGGCTTCCGGCAGGGCAGACGCTCACGGCAAAGGTCGGGCCGGGGGCGCGCTGATCTGGTTCAAGGACGCGCCGCTCCAGCACATCGACATCCTGCAGATGCCCGAATGATCGCCGGAGACCTGAAATGACGGACGCACAGGTCGCCATCCTCGGCGCGGGCCTGGCCGGTCTGAACGCCGCGCGCCTGTTACATCGTTCCGGCACCGTCTTCATGCTGTTCGAGGCCCGGGATCGGCCGGGCGGCCGCATCCTGACCGCTGGCGAGACCGGAAACCCCGACGAGGACGGATTCGACCTCGGCCCGTCATGGTTCTGGCCGGGCATGCAGCCGGCGATCTTGTCGCCGAACTCGACCTTCCGGCGTTCGGCCAGCACAGCGAGGGCGACGTGGTGTTCGAGCGCATGTCGCGCGAGGCGCCGCACCGTTTTCCCGGCATGCGCCAGGAACCGCAGTCGATGCGGCTGGCCGGCGGCACCGCCGCCCTGATCCGCGCCCTCATGCGCGATTTGCCGGCCGGGAGCCTTCACTTCGAGGCGCGTGTCGCGAGGATGCGGCTAACAGGAAACGGCGTCGAACTGTCGGTTCACCGCACCGACGGTCGCCGGGAGACCGTGCGTGCGACTCAGGTCATAGCCGCCGCGCCGCCGCGCATCCTTGCGGCGGCGGTGCAGTTCGATCCCGCGCCAGAGCCACAGACCCTACGCCGCTGGCAGGACACCCCGACATGGATGGCGCCACACGCCAAGGTGTTCGCGATCTACGACCGGCCGTTCTGGCGCGAAGCCGGATTGTCGGGCACGGCGCAGAGCATGGTCGGCCCGCTGGTCGAGATCCACGACGCCACGACGGCTTCGGGCCGCGCGGCCTTGTTCGGCTTCGTCGGCATCGGTGCGCAGCAGCGGGCGCGCCTCGGCCAGGATGAACTGCTCGCGGCCTGCGTGGAGCAACTCGCCCGCATCTTCGGACCGGAGGCCGCGCATCCGCGCGCGACGCTGTACAAGGATTGGGCGGCCGATCCGCTGACCGCGACGACACATGACTTGTTCTCGGCCGGTCATCCGGACGGTAGTGGCGGAGAATGGACGCCGGGACCTTGGCAGGAGAGGTTGACGCTCGCGGGCAGCGAGACCAGCCCGCGTGAGGCGGGCTATCTGGCCGGCGCGGTCGAGGCATCGCGGCGTGCCGCCGATGTCGTGGCGAAACGGCTGGCGGCCGTTCCCGCCGAGATGTCGCGCGGATAGTGCCAGGGCCGGCGGTAGCTGGCAGCATCAGGTGGGCCAGCCCGACGAGAGATGAATTGCCAGTTTCCAACCACCGTATTGACCACCTCGTCCTTGCCGTCCGCGATCTCGACGCGGCCGCCGATTTCTACAGGCGGCTCGGCTTTCAGGTGGGGCAGCGCAACCGTCATCCTTGGGGAACCGAGAACCTGCTGATCCAGTTCGAGATGTCGTTTCTGGAACTGATCACCGTCGGCGACGATCCCGATGCGATCCCCCGCACGGCCTGGAGCATTTCAGTTTCGGCGCCTTCGTTCGGGACTATCTCGACAAGCGGGAAGGTTGCGCCATGTTCGTGCTCGATAGCGCGGACGCCAAGGCCGACGCCGCTTCGTTCGCGTCAAAGGGCATCGGCCGGTTCGATCCCGTTCTTCTTCGAGCGCAAGGGACGGCGACCGGACGGAAGCGATATAGGCGTTGCCTTCACGCTGGCTTTCGCCATGGGCGGATTCAACCGGTCGTCGCAACACTTTCGATCATATCGTGTTTGAGTAGCCGGTCGAGTGCTTCCGCGGGTGTTCGCCATTCGAGTGTCTTGCGTGGCCTCGTGTTCAGAGCATGTGCAACAGCGTTCAGTGCCTCGATGCCGTGCTGGCTGAGATCGGTGCCCTTCGGAAAGTATTGGCGAATGGCCACAAGCTTCAGGCTGCGAGCAGCCGAGCGCGCGATGTGGCAGCTGGAAGGCGAAGACGCACCATGTGGAACGCCGCAGCATTTCTGAGTCAGCAGTCGGCAAGCAATTCCGGTTCGGTTTCATGTCTAGCCGCCTCAGCCTGACCAGCCACAAGGCTCTTTCCATGAGTGAGCTTCATGTTCACTATGACGACTTTTAACTTGCCTCACAATCGTTCCCAGTGGAGCATCTAACTGCGTGGCGGTGGCTTGCTCGTCAGCATGCCACGCCTGCTGCAACGCAGGCGGGATTGCGATGAAACTAGATGGCTACCTTGCAGTCCGTATCGACGGCCGTGCGCTACAGCACGAAGAATTTCCGGAAGCGCCCGGTCTGATCAGGCTAGATCTGAACGAGGGGCCCTTCCCGCCTGCAAAGGCGGTGGCAGAGGCAATGGGTGAGGCCGCGCGGCGCGCGCACCGATATCCAGAAAATTCTGCGGTGGCGCTGCTTGGCAAGATCGCCGCCAAGCTGCAGGTGCCCGTCGAAAATCTCGTTGTCGCCGGCGGAACCAATGAGTTGATCGCCATCTCCGCAACGCTCTTCCTTGATCAGGACTCGAAGTCGTCGTACCCCGTCCGACTTTTGTCGGCCACGTGAAGACCAGTCGCCTTCAAGGCGCGAAACTTGTTGAAGTCGATGTCAACCCTGATGGCTCGTTAGATATCGATGCGATGCTTCGGAAAGTGACGACGAAGACTAAACTCCTCTACGTAACCTCTCCCCATAATCCTACCGGCCACATCCTTTCCGAGGAACATTTTGTTCGATTGGTGAATGAGCTCCCAGCACATGTGGTGCTTTATTTGGATGAAGCCTATTTCGAATTTGGAATGCGTGCCGGCGCGCCAGATTATCTCGCAATTATTCGAACGCGCCTGCAACCGTGGATCTCCACGCGCACTTTTTCGAAGGCGTATGGGCTGGCGGGAGCGAGGGTGGGGTATGGCATCGCTTCATCTGCCCAGCTCGCAGCCGCATATCGCGCGGCACGTCCGAACTTCACTACTAACGTGATCGGGATGGCAGGGGCGATCGCGGCTCTTGACGAGCCAGGGTTCGTATCGGAATCGCTCTCGGTCATTGAGGTAGAGCGTACGCGTGTTGGTGATGCTCTCGCCCAAAAAGGCTACCGCGTTCTCACGACCGGCGCAAATTTCGTCATGGCCGTCATGCAACCGGCCGAAGCGGATACTCTGGCGCGCCGCCTTGCTGAAGCCGGCATTGTCGTGCGTGTAATCGGAATGCCGAGAGGCGAGGCTGGGCTCCGTGTTACGATCGGTTCCACCGACGACAACGACCAGCTTCTCCTGAAATTATCGCAAGCTTGACCGCCACGTGAGATCCTGAGGAATACCTTTTCTCTCCGGATTACCGTCGGCCAGGCATCGCAGCCGGATCGATCGCGCTTGATCGTTCTCATCATCACGATAATCGCAACGATTAAATGCTACGGCGACAATTATGACGCGTCAGCCAAGGCTTATCCGGCTGCGACGACCATGATCATTGTTCATACTGTGAATGACGAATTCCAATTTGCTTCACGAGACGTCTGAGAAGACTATGGCCAGGCCACTAAGGAATATGCGCGGCCTGAGATCGGAACAGTCTGAACACAAGAATCATAGAAGCGCGTCTGCGGTGTAAATACAATCTAAATATAAGCGCGCATACAAGGTGAGAAAGTATGACTTCCTCGGTAGCAAGAAGAATAGAATCAAGAATGACACTCGACGAAATTGAAGAAATCGTGCGGAGATTGCCGCGAGAGCCGATCGGCTTCTATCCAACGCCATTTCATAAGGCGAAGAATATTTCCCGCAAGTACGGTGTCGATATCTATCTCAAGAGAGAGGACCTCTCCGGTCCTTCAGCCTTCAGCGGCAGCAAGATCAGGTTGGCCGAATTTGTCATCGGAGAGGCGTTGCGTGACGGTGTCACGCATATTCTAACCGTTGGGGCCTACCTCTCAAACTCGGCAGGGCAGTTGGCCACGGCCGCGATCCAAGCGGGGCTTACGCCAATTCTCTTTTTGTATGACTCAATTGGCGAAGGCTACCCGTCCAGCTGGCGAGCCAATCTACTACTCGATAAGATTCTAGGTGTCGAAACTTATCTGTTCCCGCGCGAGCCCGACCAACCACAGGAAAAGATCTGGAAAGATACCCTCTACCCCGCCGTGGAGAAGAAGGCCGCGGAACTCGAGGCGCTGGGACATAAAGTCCTCTTTGCGCCGGCCGGCGCCACTCATCCCTCAAGCTTCCCAGCGCACGTGCTCACTTACAAAGAGATCATGGACCAGAGCCGTGAGCTCAACTTCAAGCCCGACTATATTTATCACACGACCGGGACCGGCAGCGTGCTGCCTGCGTTTGCGGCGGCGCGGATGTTGACTGACGATACCTGCGCGATCAGATCGATTGCCATCAACTCATACCGTCCCGATAACTTCGTAAACACTGACATCATCGCGGAGCGGGTTCGCGAGATTTTTGCGACGGTAGGCCGGGCGCCGCCGCCCAGTGCCAACGAGATCCTCGCCGAGTTTGATATCGATCAGCGCTTCATCGGTCCCGACTACGCGGTCCCATCTGCGGAGGGCATCGCTGCGACCCGGGAACTGGCGTCCCTAGACGGTATCTTTCTTGGGCCGGTTTACACGGCGAAGGGCTTTGCCGGCCTGCTCAGCCATATCCACGAAGGAAGAATTGCGCCCGGAAGCAAAGTTGTCTTCGTACACACGGGCGACACCAACAATCTTTTCGAGGATTCGAGGATTACAGGTCAGCTCGTCGAATAACGGCGTGATCGTCGCAAGAACAACGACGCGAGGTGCTGATATATGGAGCTGTGAGGTAACGTAGGCAGACGAATTGATAGCCGATTTTCTGGTGGTCCGCTCAGCGCGGGAGGAGCCTGTTTGGAAATGAGGAGTTCACCGGCGCAAGCGCGTGGTCCCATACTTGATGTACGGGGATTACATAAGTCTTATCACACGCAAGCCGGTGATACCGTTCTCGCTCTTACAGACACTTCGTTCCAGATCGGTGACGGAGAGTTCGTTGCAGTCGTCGGACCCAGCGGTTGCGGGAAAAGTACGCTCCTAAAGATATTCGCCGGGCTCCTGCCGCGCAGCGGCGGTGACCTATTCCTCCATGGCGAGCCGATAACAGGACCTCGGAGCGATGTCGGTGTCGTCTTCCAGGATTCCGTTCTTCTCCCGTGGCTGACGATTGTTGAAAACGTCATGCTGCCGGTACGCATCCAGAAGCTCGACGTTGCACACTACAAAGAACGGGCCAGCGATCTGCTTGGCCGAATAAGCGGCCTCTCGGGGTTTGAGGAACGATACCCCAATGAGCTGTCCGGCGGCATGAAGCAGCGCGCGGCCATCTGCCGCGGCCTTATCCACGACCCCGCCATTTTGCTGATGGACGAGCCATTTGGCGCCCTCGATGCGATGACGCGGGAGCGCATGAATGCCGAGCTGCAGCGCATCTGGATGGAGAGCAAAAAGACAATCTTCCTGATTACCCACTCGATCGGCGAAGCCGTGTTCCTGGCAGATCGCGTGCTGGTCATGAGCGATCGCCCGGGGCGGATCGTGGAGGATTTGCGGATCGACCTCCCGCGGCCCAGATCGCTGGACGACATGGGGTCGGACAAATTCGGCGTTTACGCGAACCACATCCGCTCGCTGCTCAATGCAAAAGGAGGCGTAGACTGATGCGCGCACGTCGCTGGTCTTGGATCGATCTCTGTACTCCTGCAGCGTTCGTTATCTTCGTCGCAAGTTGGGAGCTTATATGCGATTTCTGGAACGTATCGGCCCTTTTGGTACCGCCACCCTCCCAGATCGCTTTGGCGTTGTGGCAGGAGACGGTGCATGGCGCTCTGCTTTACAACCTTGGTGTGACGCTGTTTGAGACAGCCGTGGGATTTGCCATCGCGGCAGCGCTTGGAATTGGCCTCGGTGCAATTATCGCCGAAGTGGACTGGTTCAAGAGGGCCGTTTACCCATACCTGATTGCCTTCCAGACAGTACCAAAGATTGCGATAGCTCCCCTGCTGGTTCTCTGGTTCGGCTTCGGCATGACGAGCAAAATCGTCATCGCGGTAACCATTGCCGTCTTTCCGATCCTCATTAACACAATCGAGGGCATCTGGGGCACAGACCGCGATCGCATTGACATGGTCCGCGCCATGCGCGGATCGCGCTGGCAGGTTTTCTGGGTCGTCAAGTTTCCAACGGCGCTGCCTTTCATATTCGCCGGATTGAACGTCGGAATTGTCTTTTCGCTGCTTGGCGCGGTCGTCGGCGAATTTATCGGTGCGCAGGCCGGGATCGGCAACCTGCTGATCGTCGCGAACTTCCGAATGGACATCGCAACGGTCTTTGCCGTGCTCGTCACACTGGGCGTCACCGGCTACGCCCTCCACCTCCTCATGGCTTTGATCCAGCGGAAGGTTGTCTTCTGGGGATCGACTGCGCGCGGCCAGGACTACGTCTGAGTGAAGGTCAACAAGTAAATAGGAGAGGGTGGAATGAGCATTAATCGACGACTGTTCTGCGGCGCCATGCTGGCGGCGCCATTTGTTTCCCGCGCTCATGCCCAATCGGGAGGCAAGCGCAAACTGATCTATGCCGCCGGTCAACCGACACCAGGCGTTCACGATGAGTTGTGGCGGTATGCGGTGCCCAATCAGATGGGCTACTTTGCCGAAGAAGGTCTGGATGTCGAAATCCAGTTTACCGCCGGCTCGTCGGCTGTCGTCCAGCTGGTGGTGGGCGGAGGGGCAAATCTGGGCCAGGCAAATACAGCCCCGATATTCGGCGCGATCCAGAAAGGGGCATCGATCCGAATGTACTGTAACTCGTCGCCCCGCTATGCGAGCGGACTTGCCGTTCTGGCAGATGGCCCCATCAAGGAAGCGAAAGACATTTCCGGCAAGCTGATCGGGGTATCGAGCCTCGCGTCAGGACGGTTCCCGGAAGCTGTGGCGATGGTAAAAGCAGCCGGGCTCGTTCCTGACAAGGACGTAGGTTTTGTGGCGGTGGGCGTGGGAGCGCAGGCCAGTACGGCGCTGTCAAGCAACCAGGTGCAAGGCCTCTACCTTTGGAACTCGGCTTACGCGATTATCCAAGGGCAGGGACTGAAGCTCAATATCATCCGCGACGTTTTTCCGAATTACCAGAATCTGCTCGACGGCGGCCTCCTGGTCAGCAACGACCTTCTGGAGAAGAAGCCCGAGACGATTGCGAAGTACAACCGGGCGATCGCCAAAGGGATGGTTTTCGCGGCGGCGAATCCGGAAGCCGCATTGGACCTGTGCTATAAGAACTGGCCCGACGTAGCCGCTCGCAGCGATAAAGCGCGTGCCGTGGATATCGCAATCCTCAAGGCAATCATGCCTGACTACGAATATCGCAATCTACCGGTCCCGAAGTTTGGATATTTCCCGCCGGAGAAGGTGGCGTTCACAACCGATTTCGTCACAAAGGCAGGGCAGATTGCGCCCGGTCTCGATCCGGAAACAACCTACACGAACGGCCCGGTTGATTTGGCCAACGACTTTGATATCGCCGCTGTCGAAGACGCCGCTAAGAACTTCAAGCCCTGAGGGCCAATAACACTCACCAGGGACCCCGGTGAGCTATCCGCGTCGCAAAAGACCGAACTCTCCCGAGGATCATCGGCCGTCACCCTACGGTGGCGGCCTCCTTTTTGGCCAAGCCATAATTCGAGATCAGCGCCTCCTCTCTTGTGGCGCTGATTGACGCATCGCCCGCTGAAGCAGTTGCTGCCAGCGGCTTTGCTCAGCGTCGTGCGCCATTCACGTGACCCATCTAGTTTCAACCGAACGGGCACACATTCGAACCATCCGCTGCCGGGGGATCTCTCCTATAATAAACGGTTATGGCGATGCCTCTAATTGGCATTTGACTACGCAATCCAGACTGCAAATATTATAGCCAAGATCAGGCGTCGCCGAGCGACGAGGACGCCCGATTGAACTGCCGGGGCCGGCGTCAGTTGCGAGGCCGGCTGCTAGAAATCAGGAATGAGGTCGATGATCGTCCGCTACGAACAAACTCCGATCATGCACCGGATTGTTGAGTCCAATGGCATTCTCCATGTTGGCGGCGTGCTCGCCGACGATCTGAACGGCGCGTCAATGGGGGCTCAGACGCGGCAAATTTGCACCAAGCTCGACACGCTTCTCGCCGGGGCAGGGAGCGACAAGAGCAAGCTCATTTCCGCGACCATATTCATCACAGACATGGGCCTGAAGGCAGAGATGAATGAAGCCTGGACCTCTTGGCTTGACCCGCAGGACTTGCCTGCACGCGCGACCATCGGGGTATCCGATCTGGGCAAGGATGTTCTGATCGAAATTGTGGTGACTGCGGCCCGCTAAAGCCGGGACTTCAACCTGGATTTGCCGCGATCAGCGACCGGGCAACGGTATGCCCGGTTCCGCAGGAGAACCATATGAATAAGGACCGCAAAACCGTCGGGGTCGCCGGCGCAGGCATCGTGGGTGTGTGCACCGCGTTGATGCTGCAGCGCGAGGGCTTCAAAGTCACAATCATCGACCCGAATCCACCTGGAGACGGTGCGTCGTTCGGCAATGCCGGATGCTTCAATGCATCCTCGATCGTGCCGATGTCCATGCCTGGAATGATGTCCAGCCTGCCGAAGTGGCTGCTCGATCCGATGGGGCCGCTCTCGATTCGGCTCAGCTACCTGCCGAGAATTGCGCCATGGCTCGTGCAATTCCTTCTCGCCGGGCGGCCGGAAAAGGTGAAAGGACAAGCAAGGGCATTGCGCAGTCTCCTGAAAAGCACGGTGCCGCTGATAAGCTCGCTGGCAGATGAAGCCGGGGCCGGCCACCTGATCCGGCACGAAGGCCACCTCACGGTCTACCGGACGGAGCCGGAATTTGAGAAGGATCGCGGTGGCTGGGAGCTGCGACGTCTCAACGGCGTCAAGACACAGGTCCTGGATGCAGCGGCCCTGCGGGATTTTGATCCGAACCTCTCGCCCCGCATCACCAAGGCCATTCTCGTCGAAGAGAACGGCCACACCGTCAATCCCCGGGAGCTCGTCGTTCACCTGTTCCGCAAGATCATCGCGAACGGAGGAGACTATGTGCCGGCGAGGGTCACCGGTTTCGAAACCGACGGCAATTCCCTAAAAGTATAGAGACCACCAACGGCTCTATCGTCGTCGACGCCGCAGTCGTTGCAACCGGCGCGCACTCGAGATCACTTGCGGCCTCGCTGGGCGATCATGTGCCGCTCGACACCGAACGCGGTTATCACATCGTCATCAAGCATCCGGAAGTGACGCCGCGGATTCCAACCACCGACGCAACGGGCAAATTCATCGCCACGCCAATGGAAATGGGCCTGCGCGTGGCCGGCACGGTCGAGTTCGCCGGCCTCGCAGCCGCGCCGAACTGGAAGCGGGCACATATTCTCTACACCCAGATCCAAAGCCTCCTCCCCGGTCTCGGGCCGTTGGGCTCAGAAGATCGCTACACCAAGTGGATGGGCTTTCGACCAAGTGTCCCCGATTCACTGCCAGTGATCGGGTTCGCGCACCGCACACCTGACGTAGTTTATGCGTTCGGTCATGGCCATCTCGGGATGACGGGCGCGCCAATGACCGCGACCATCGTTTCCGAGCTTCTCTCCGGCAAGAAGACGTCGATCGATATCACGCCTTTTGCACCCGGCCGCTTTTCGGGCAGCGAAGCTCACTCCTACGGTGTGACTGCCCCGTTTGCCTAGTGTCCTTCCCACAAGCCGGTGCCTCACCAATGCGCACTCAACCCTGCGGGGAGCATATGACGATCGTAGAGCGAATTTCGACAAACAGCGCCCCGAGACCGCTTGGGCATTATAGCCAAGCGATACGGGCCGCCGGCTTCATCTATGTCTCGGGTCAGCTTCCTCTTGAACCTGAGAAAATGCACGGACAGGACGGCAACCCGTTCGAAGAACAGGCGCGGATCGCGCTGCACAATCTTCTCGCCGTACTCGACGCCGCCGGTGCAAAGCCATCGCACGTCTTGCGCGTTACAGCCTATATCGTCGGCGCAGAGCACTGGGCTATTTTCAACAAGGCCTACGCGGAGGCATTCGGTGATGCCCGCCCCGCCCGGTCAGTTGTCCCCGTGCCGGCACTTCACGACGGCCACCTCATCGAACTCGATGCCATTGCCCTGGATTCGCCTGACAGCGCCGCAGGCCCCGCCAGAGCTGCCAGCTGATTGACAGAAAGATCACCGTATGAAAATCCCCGAATTTTCGGACGTCGAAGCCGCAGAGGCCCGGATCCGGCCCCACATCCACCGTACCCCGGTCATGTCATCGACGTTCATCAACGAGCTCGCCGGGGCACAGTTATTCTTCAAGTGCGAGAACTTTCAAAAAGCCGGAGCCTTCAAGGCACGCGGCGCGTCGAACGCCGTATTCGGCCTGAGCGATGATGAAGCGGGGCGGGGTGTTGCGACCCACTCATCGGGAAATCACGGTACCTGCCTGTCCTACGCCGCGGGCCGGCGAAGAATCCCCTGTACCGTTGTCATGCCGCATACGGCACCGCAGGCGAAAAAGGACGCAGTGAAAGGCTACGGCGGGCGCGTTGTCGAATGCGAGCCATCTACTTCCTCCCGCGAAGCCGTGTTCGCTGAAGTTGTCGCACAGACGGGTGCGGAGTTTGTGCATCCTTATAACGACCCCCGAGTGATCGCCGGCCAGGCAACCTGCGCCGCCGAGCTGGTTAGCCAGGTAGCAGAGCTTGATGCTATCGTTGCGCCGATCGGTGGTGGCGGCATGGTTTCGGGAAGTTGCCTCGCACTGTCGACGCTCGCGCCGCACGTGAAAATTTACGCGGCCGAACCAGAACAGGCGGATGACGCCTTCCGTAGTTTCAAAGCCGGTCACATCATTGCCGACGATGCGCCTCAGACGGTGGCCGACGGTCTGAAGGTTCCCCTGAAGGACCTTACCTGGCACTTCGTCAAGAATAACGTCACCGACATCCTCACTGCGTCGGAAGACGAGATCGTCGGCGCTATGAAGCTAATCTGGAAGCGCATGAAACTGGTGATGGAGCCGTCAAGCGCCGTGCCGCTGGCCGCCATCCTGAAGAGCCCCGAAGTGTTCGCCGGAAAACGCGTCGGCGTGATCGTCACCGGCGGCAATGTCGATCTCGACAAGCTGCCCTGGAATTAAGGAGAAAGACATGAACGCTATGACCCAGCTAAATCAGCTCGACGTTGGCTTTGACGTGCCGGCCGTTCCAGGCATGGATGAATCCCAGATCCAGACACCTTGTCTGATTCTCGATCTGGATGCTCTGGAGCGCAATATCAAGAAGATGGGCGACTATGCAAAGGCTCACGGCATGCGCCATCGCAGCCACGGCAAGATGCATAAGTCAGTCGACGTGCAGAAGTTGCAGGAGAAGCTCGGCGGATCCGTTGGCGTGTGCTGCCAGAAGGTCAGCGAAGCCGAAGTCTTTGTCCATGGCGGCATCAAGGACGTTCTGGTGTCGAACCAGGTGCGCGATCCCGCCAAGATCGACCGGCTCGCCCGCCTGCCGGCGCTCGGTTCGCGCATCATCGTTTGTGTCGACGACCTTGCCAATATCGCCGAATTGTCCGAGGCAACCCAGAAGCACGGCACCCAGCTCGACATCTTTGTCGAAATCGATTGCGGCGCAGGCCGCTGCGGCGTGACCTCGAGCGAAGCCGTTGTGAAAATCGCTCAGGCCGCCGAGGCAGCGCCCGGTCTGTCATTCGCGGGTATCCAGGCTTACCAGGGCGCGATGCAGCACATCGACAGTTATGCGGCCCGCCGGGAAAAGCTCGACATCGCCATTGCCATCGTCAAGGACGCCGTGGAGGCGTTGGACGCAGCCGGGCTCAAGCCTGGACTGGTTTCCGGCGGTGGGACGGGCTCGTACTATTTCGAGGCCAATTCCGGCGTTTACAACGAACTGCAATGCGGCTCCTACGCTTTCATGGACGCCGACTATGGACGCATTCTCGATCAGGACGGGAAGCGTATTGACAAGGGCGAATGGGAAAATGCCCTGTTCATCCTGACGAGCGTCATGAGCCATGCCAAAGCCGACCGAGCAATCTGCGATGCTGGCCTGAAGGCACAATCCGTTGATAGCGGATTGCCGTTTATCTACGGACGAGACGACGTGAAATACATCAAATGCAGCGACGAGCACGGCGTGATCGAGGATGCGGACGGCGCCCTTAAGATCAACGACAAGCTCCGTCTGGTACCGGGCCATTGCGATCCGACCTGCAATATCCACGACTGGTATGTCGGCGTGCGCAACGGCAAAGTCGAAACAGTATGGCCTGTTTCCGCCCGTGGAAAGGCCTATTGAAGCCGGTACCAAGCGTTCACCGATCTCTCTGACGCGCGGCAGAATCGTGAGAGTTAGAGACGGGCACCGTGCGCTCGGAGAAGGTGGCAGCGAGCATCTTCCCTCTCTTCCGCCGCGCCAGGAGAGAGGCTCGAAAGGGTACAAGCGCGTCAAAGAAAACCAGCAACCGGTGCGAGTACCTGATGATCATTGTGCCTGAGCGCCTTATCGCCGGCCTGGTAAGCGAAACGGATGTCTTCAACGCCGTAGAAAAAGTCTTCGTCGCCATGGCGCGTGGTCAGGCCCGCAATTTCCCTGTTGTTCGGGAGGCTATCGGCTGTGCAGACGCGCTCTACGGCATAAAGGCCGGTTTCGATCAGGCCGGCCTCGCGCTCGGCCTCAAAGCAGGCGGCTACTGGCCCTCGAACATCACCCGAGGCATCACCAATCATCAATCGATAATCTTGCTGTTCGACCCGGAGACCGGCCAAGTCAAAGCGGCGGTGGGGGCAATCTTCTGACGGCATTGCGGACTGCGGCAGCTTCAGCTGTATCGATAAATCACCTGGCGCGGCGTGACGCACGTGTTCTTGGGATCGTCGGCGCGGGCCATCAATCGGTTTTTCAAATGCGCGGCGCCGCACGAGTCCGGACATTCGATAAGGTCATTGCCTGGAACCGGCAAGCAGAGAAGCTCTCAAAGCTGGCCGATGCGGCTGCAGCCTTGGGCCTGCCGTTCGAGGCAGCGGACTTAGCTAGGCTCGGGGCCGAAGCCGATGTGATCATCACCGTGACCTCAAGCTATGCGCCGGTCCTGCTGCGAGACCACGTCCGCCCCGGTACCCATCTTGCGTGCATGGGCACGGATACAAAGGGTAAGCAGGAGGTGGAAGCGCGCCTGTTGCAGGACGCACGCGTCTTCACCGATGAAGTCGCCCAGTCTTGCACGATCGGCGAAGCACAACATGCCATCGCCGAGAAGTTAATCGAACCAGCCAATATTACACCGCTTGGCGCTGTCGTCTCAGGACTGGCAGTGGGCAGGACCTCATCCAATGAGATCACGGTCTTCGATGGAACCGGTGTGGCGCTTCAGGATCTCGCCGTAGCCTCGATTGCGGCAGAGGCCGCGATAGTTCGGGGCTTAGGGCAGGAGGTGTCCATTTAAATTCGCTCTGTTGAGCGAGCGAAACCGGATCGCACCTTACGCTGCCGCCTCCGATCTGGATGATCGGCTCGCCAGAAAGTCACAAAAGCTCCGTCTGAATTCGGAGACAAATTCGTTTGTGATTGACGATGCTTTGATATGCGTCGGGAGCACGATTGTCCAATGTATCGAAATCGGCGGATCGATCGGGCGAACGACAAGAGCCGAAGAGTAACGATCGGCCGTGAACGGATCGACGATCGACACGCCGAACCCGGCCGACACCATACCGCATACAATCATGGAGAGCGGGGTTTCAGCTTTGATCCGCCGCACGATGCCGCGCTCGCGCATGATTGCGTCCACCATCGCGTGCATTACGGATGGCTGAATGAGAGAAATGAAATCCTCGTTCTCGAAATCTTCCGGAACGATTTGCTCACGCTCCACAAGCCGGTGCTCTTTCGGAAGAACAGCGACAAGATGGCTAGGAGGCAATTCCTCGATTGTGACGTTTGTGAGCTGAGTGTTCTCGACGATACCGAGATCGCACTGGCCACTGGCGATCCATTCGAGGATGTAGTGCGAGTTCATGCCGTGCAGGGACAAGTTCAGCGAGGGCCTTTTTGCCAGAAAGTTTGCAGCAAATGCTGGCAGGAAGCCGTTCGCGAGCCCAGGCAAAGCAGCTACCCGCAGCGCGCCGCCGCGCCTCTCTCTCAAGTCGCGCGCCAGTCCGGCAATGCGCTCGAGGCCGACAAATGAGCGATCCACTTCCCTGTAGAGAGCCATTGCATCGCCCGTCGCAATCAGGCGGCCCCGGAACGTTCGAACAGACCAAGCCGGGTTTCGTACTCCAGATCCTTGATCAATCGGCTGACAGCCGGTTGCGTAATCCCAAGCATGTCCGCTGCAGCCGACATCGATCCGTTGATGACAACTGCCCGGAACGCTTCGACCTGCCTGTGTTTCAACATCAAGCGCCTCCTCTCAAGCCCATTTGCCAACGTAAGCGCTTTTCAAGCGGGTTGGATATAACAATCCGTCATGGCCATGGCTCTATAATGCATTTGACCGTCGCGTCGCCATCGCATTTATTATACCCAGGCTGGCGTTTGCACAGCTGATTGCAATTCCACGTGAGCGCAATTCCGGACGGCGAGACAGGTAGACATTTTCATGGCCGAGGTCGACCTCATCCTTGTGAATGGGCAGGTGCTGAGTTCAGGCGCGCTGGTCGAAGCGAATATCCTTGTCAACCACGGCAAGGTCGCAGGAATAGTCGATCCCTCCCACTGTGCTGCGGCTGGCCAGACGGTGGACTGCACGGGCCTGGTCGTTCTGCCCGGCATGGTCGATTGCCACATTCATCTGGGACACGGCACAAGCATTGCCGCGCCGCAAGTGCCGGGCGACGCCGATGCTGAATCCGCCGCAGCAGCTGCCGGGGAATAACAACCTTCATCCCGTTCGTTCTGGACACCCGTGACTACGCGGATGCATTCCCCGAGATACGCGATCTGATTGAAGCCGGTGCCAGAGTTGACTTCGGAATGCACTTCATTGTCGCAAACGAGGTGCACATCAGCCAAATCTCTCGCTACGTGCGCGAACTCGGCGTTCCAACGATCAAGTTCTTTATGACCAGCCGCGGCCGGAAGCGGAGCGGCTGGGCATGGAAAATCAGGATGATGGCCGCCTGTTCCGGGTCATCGAGGAACTCGGCAAAGCGGGTGGCATGCTTTGCCCCCATCCGGAAAATGTCGAGATCGTCTGGGCCCTGCAGGAGCGTGCGAAAGCGCGCGATCCAGACGGGCAAAAGGGACTCGTATCCTGGAACGAAGCGCGCCCGCCATTTGTCGAGGCGGAGGCCGTCAACCGTGTCCTCTATCTGGCGCGGCAGGAAAAGGTCGCCGTGTATCTGGTGCACATATCCTCAAAGGTAGCGCTTGATGCGGCATTGGCTGCGCGCCGGGCGGGCGACCGCATCTTTATCGAAACCTGCGCCCACTATCTGCTTTTTGACGTCGACTCCGGGCTTGACGGTCTCGGGAAAGTCAATCCGCCGCTAAGGACGGCGGACGACCGCGAGGCTCTTTGGAGCGCGATCGAACGAGGCGATATCGACACGGTCACAACCGATCATGTGCACAGGCCGAAGCAGGCCAAGCTCGGCGGGATTTGGGCGGCGGCTCCGGGATTTCCGGGGATGCAAACTGCATTGTGCTCGTTGCTCGACGAGGCAAGGAAGCGCTCGATCCCAATCGAGACGATTTCGCGGCTGGTCAGCGAAAACCCTGCGCGCATTATGGGTCTCCCGCAAAAGGGATCCATTTGCGTCGGAGCCGACGCCGACTTTGCCGTGGTCGACATGCACCGTCCCACGGCGGTTTCCCGTGAGAGCATACAATCAACCGCCGGCTACTCCCTGCTCGAAGGGAAGTCGATAGCCTGTTCGGTCGTCCACACCTTCGTGCGCGGTAAGCCAGTGCTGCAAGATGGAGTACTGGTACCGCAGGCCGTTGGCACAGGACGTTTCGTCCCCCGGCAGCTTACCCACATTCACCCTAAGGACCGGGTATGAACACGAAGACGACGCTGGTCGCCGACAACGTCTCCTTGCGCTATGGCTCCAAAGGCTCCGGCGTAACGGCAATCGAGAACATTTCTCTCGACGTCAACGAGGGCGAATTCGTTACCATCGTTGGCCCATCGGGATGCGGCAAGTCGTCTTTCCTATCCATGGTCGCCGGCTTCGTTCCGGTGAGCGGCGGCCGGATCACGCTGGATGGCAAGCCGCTGAGCGGGCCGGGCTCCGATCGCGGAGTGGTGTTTCAGGAACACGCGCTTTTCCCCTGGATGAGCGTTCGCCAAAACATCGCGTTCGGTCCGCGCGTCAATAAGGTGCCGGCCCGCGAGATCGAGAAGCGTGTCGATGAACTTCTCGAACTGATCGGGCTTACCCGCTTTCGGGATTCATGGCCAAAAGAGCTCTCCGGAGGAATGAAACAGCGCGTCGCTATTGCGCGCGCGCTCGCTAACCGTCCGAAAATGTTGCTGATGGACGAACCCTTTGCTGCGCTCGATGCGCAGACGAGGCGCTTTCTGCAGGACGAGCTGCTGCGCATCTGGCAGACGACGAAGACAACGATCCTTTTCATCACCCACGGTATCGACGAGTCGGTCCTTCTGGCTGACCGTGTCGTCGTCATGACCGCGCGGCCGGGACGGATCAAGACCATTATTCCGGTCCCGCTACCGCGACCGCGCGACGAGAACACGCCGGAATTCACCAGAGTCCGAAAGCAAGTGTCGGATGCTCTGCTGAGTGAACTGAAGATGGTCTAGCCAACAAAACAGGAGGAAGGAACATGTTTTCCAGGAAGTACTTCACGGCGGTGGCGACCGCTGCCTTGACCGCACTGGCGGCTACTGCTGCCTATGCGGACACCATCGAAATCTGGACCAGTCGAGACGCTCAGCAGGGCGGCGTGGCCGTGGTTGCCCAGGAAAAGGGCTTCTTCAAGGACGCAGGCGCCGACGTCAATGTACGCTTCGTCTCGTCAGGCTCCGAAATTCCGGCGGGCATGGCCGGGCAGAGCATCAATGTCGCGATCGCGGGCTGGACGAATCCCATGAGCATGGTCGCGAACGGCCTACCGGTAAAGATTCTGGCACGGACGGCGGATACCTCCGGAGCCTTCCAGATCGTGGCGCGAAAGGCCGATCAGGTTAAGAGCGTCAAGGACCTCGAAGGTAAGAAGATCGGCATGATGCGCATTCCGCTCGTAATGCCGATGCTAACCAAGGCCTGCGCCGCGGCGGGATGCGACTTTGAGAAGCTAACGTTGGTCAACATGCAGCCCGAAGATATCGTCCTCGCTTTCCAGCGCGGCAATGTTGACGCTGTTCTTATCTGGGAACCCTGGGCGACGTACTCGCGTCAGCTGGATGGCGATACGGTCATCTCCGCCTCAGATGAAGTCACTCTCGACGGTCAGAAGAAGAAACTTGAAGGCCTCTACGCCGCAGTCTTCGCCCGTTCGGATTTCATCGAAGGACACCCTAATGAAACGAAGGCGATACTCAAGGGGCTCAACGAGGCCGCGAAATGGATGAAAGCCAATACGGACGAGGCTGCATCTATCATCAGCAAGAAAATCAACATCCCTCAGGACGTTGTGAGCAGCACTCTCGGCAGTATCGAAACGTCCCTGCAGCTAAGCAGTGCCTGGAGCGCCGAATATGACGCGAAGGCCCAGGCTCTCTACGAAGCCAAGGAGCTGAAGCAGTCGACGACGGCCGAGGCATCAATCCTCTCTGGCCCGCTCTCCGAAGTTTGCGCAGAGTGCGTCAAGCAGTAGCCACGCACTGACTACCACGTCGGTAATAGCGACAGGATGATCTGATATGCGTGACATGATTATACGGACATTGTCGTTGCTGGCGTTCTTGGCGACGTGGTGGTTACTGGCCCTGGTCAATGCATCGGTACAGTGGGTGCCGGCGGTTATGATCCCGACACCCCCGCAGGTGCTGGAGGCCGGGTGGGATATTCGCGAGCTTGTTCCCGGGGATATCGCCATAAGCCTGATGCGGGTCTTTGAGGGCTTTCTGATCGCGGCAGTCCTCGGCGTACTTCTTGGATGCCTTTCCGGGTCAAGCCGGTTTGCCGAGAACATTATCGATCCCGTCCTTGAAGTTTTGCGGCCTATCCCTCCGCTAGCCTTTTTGCCGATCTTCATTATCTGGTTTGGCCTCGGTGAGGCATCAAAGGTGCTGATGATCGCCTTCTCTGCCTTCTTCATCATCTATGTGAACACTTATCAGGGCGTTCGGTATGCGGATCCGCTCCTTATGCGAGCCGCATTGTCGCTCGGCGCAAGCAAGCGCCAAGCGTTCTTTGGCATAGGCCTGCCATCCGCCATGCCCGAGATTTTCACCGGCCTGCGGCTCGGCATCGGCATGGCGTTTTTCGTGCTTGTCGCTGCCGAACTCATCGCCGCCGACAGTGGGATGGGCTTTCGTATTCAGGAAGCTCGCTGGCAGTTCCGCGTCGACCGAATGTTCTTCGGCGCCGCGCTGATCGGCATGATCGGCTTCATTCTGTTCGCGGTGCTGAAGTTCGCAGAGTCCAAGCTGCTCGCCTGGAAGCCTCGCCGAGAGGCACACTGACCCCACCGTGCATCATCACGTATCTGAACTGGAGAACGAAGTGTCTAGAACCCTAACTGTGGCCGCTGCGCAAACCGGCCCCGTCCTATCGGATGACATCGGCGCAGAGATTGAGAAGGCGCTAACACTCGTCGAAGAAGCCGGCGCAAAAGGTGTCGACATCATCGGCTTCTGCGAGTTGTTCCTTACGCCGTTTTTCCCGAACAGGCTGGAATCTGACTTCGCGAAATGGTTTCTCGACCTGTCCGACGCACGGCTCAAGCCGTTGCTTGATGCCGCGAAAAAGCACAACATGGCTCTTGTTCTGCCCTTTGGTGAGAAGAACAATGGCCGCTTCTACAACTCAACAGCTGTCATCGACGAACGCGGATCGCTCGTCGGCATCTACCGCAAGATCCATATCCCGGCGATCTTCCCCAGCCAGCTGAAGGGCGGTACAGGCTCCTATGAGAAGTTCTACTTTACGCCCGGTGACGATCTCAATGTCTTTGACGTGAAAGGAGCAAAGATCGGCATCCAGATCTGTTATGACCGGAAATTTCCCGAGGGCTCCCGCGTCCTTGCTGCGAAAGGCGCGGAAATCCTCTTCATGCCGATTTGCGCCGCTTCCTATGGTGAGACGAAACTTCGTGACAACACGTGGGATCTTCCGATGCGTGCCCGGGCCTACGAGAATGGCGCATACGTCGTTGCCATCAACCGTGCCGGGGACGAGCATGGCAGGATGCATCTCGGTCAGAGCATGATTATTTCGCCAGTCGGGGCGGAAATCCTCGCGATCGGCGACAATGAAAACGCGCAGCTGCTCGTCTCCGAGATTGATCTCGATGCGGTTCGTGTTGCCAGAACCAGCCTTCCCTGGTGGCGCGATCGCCGGCCCGACCTGTACGGCGCCCTGACCAAAATCTGAACATGGCGAAGGTGGCGGGGCTTTCGGCTCACACGCCCGGGTCCTGCCGCCGCCGTCATCAGACGTTCTGTTGGAGTTCCGCAGCTGCCGAAAAATCTTGCCCCGCTGAGAGAACAGATTTCGGACGCTCTCATCGAGGCGATGCGCAGCCGAACACAAATTCCCGTCGCCCAATGGCCCGGGGCCGGCGTCCTCGATCAGGCCTATGCCGTGCAGCGGCGCACGATCGAGAAACTCGGACTCGAGCCCATCGGTTGGAAGGTCGGATCCACCAACCCCTTATCTCAGATGCGCCGCGGGATCACGGAGCCTGTCTATGGTCGGCTGTTAAGCCGTTGGGCCTTCCAGGCGGGCGACAAACTTACTCTGAACGACTTCATTGATCCCTGCCTTGAGGTTGAATTTGCCTTTCGCATCGGAGCAGACCTCGACGCTCGAACCCGCCCTCTCAGTGCTCGCCGGATCACAGACGCAATTGAATCAATTGTTCTCGCCGTAGAGATTGCAGACGGACGGATCACGAACTGGCGAGACTGCGATGGTCCGTCCTCGGTGGCCGACAACGTCGCCCATGGCGCATTCGTGCTAGGACAAGAAATCGATCGAACTTTTCGCGACAAGCTCGCAGCCGTGGAAACCAGTCTGCTGGTCGATTCTCTCCCCGTTGCAAGCGGTGCAGGCGCGGCCGTCCTCGGCGACCCACTGCGTTCAATCGTCTGGCTGGCAAATGCGGTAGCATCGCACGGCGAGTTCCTGCGCGCGGGCGACGTCGTACTGAGCGGCACGACAACAGGTGTAACGCAACTGCTGGGCGGCAGTACCGTAACAGCCCGGTTTGGCGTGCTTGGCGAATTCAGCTTCGTTGTTGGGCTGTAAAATCCTGCTCAACCGCTTCACGATGGAGGCCGGGCACGATGACCTCCGCGACAGTGACCTCCGCAACAGCCGTCATCCATGATGAGGCATCTTTCGCGCGGCGTACATTCATCGGCCGGCTATGCTGCCGACCAGTGCTAAAGGATTTTTCCAGGATTGAGTGTTGCCATCGGATCCAGAGCCTGCTTAATCGCCCGCATCAGTGCGATTTCCGCTTCGCTCCGGCTAATGGGAAGCCACGATTTTTGTCGAGCCCGATGCCGTGCTCTGCCGAGACAGAGCCGCCGATCGCCTTGAGCTTGCCATAGACGAGCTGCTCGACTTTCGCCTTTGCCTCCGGATACACACCAAGCGAGACCCCGACGACCACATGTAGATTTCCATCTCCCAGGTGTCCAAAAATATAGAGCTGGTGGTCCCCTATAAGGTCCGGCAGTTCCTGCGCCACCTCCTGCGTGTAGCGCTCCATATCTGCAGCAGGCAAAGAGATGTCGAACGTGATGTGCACCCCGTGCCGATTCAGCTGGCTCATGTCATCGCGAAGCGACCACAAGCCAGTGCATTCGGTTTGCGATTGCGCAATGACAGCGTCGTTGATCAGCTCAAGGCCCAGCGCACCCTCAAGCGCGGCGTTGAACTGATCGGTCCCCGCGCCCAGGGCCTCAATGAGCATATAAAACGGATAATCCTGGGACAGGGGCGGGCGTCCGATGGCGGGGGGCGACGTGACGAGCCGGTAGAATGAATTCCACATCACTTCGAACGCCGACAGTGTCCCGCCGAGCGCCCGGTCCATGTGGCGGAGCATGCCGACCATACCGGCGAAGGAATCGCTTGCCACAAAGGCAACGTTGCTTTCGGCGGGCCTTTCGCGAAGCCTCAACATGAGCCGGGTGATCACGCCAAGCGTTCCTTCCGAGCCGATGAAGAGGTGCTTCAGGTCGTATCCCGTGTTGTTCTTGATAAAGGGCCGAAGAGAGGAGACGATTGTGCCGTCCGCGAGAACGGCCTCTACCCCAAGTGTCATATCCCGCATCATGCCGAACCGGATGACACGGTTGCCTCCCGCGTTGGTTGAGGCGTTACCGCCAACCGTCGCGCTGCCACGTCCTCCCAGGTCCAGCGGAAAAATGAGACCATGCTCTGAAACCGCATCATTCAAATGCTGCAGGACAACACCAGCCTGGACGAGCGCCGAGCGCTGCGCTCCATCTATGTTTTCGATGCGGTTCATCAGTTCGAGTGACAACACGACATCGTCGGCACGAGACAGCGTTCCGCGGACGAGGCCACTGTTGCCCCCGTAAGGAACAACCTTCACACCGTTGCTGTTGCACCACCGGAGAATTGCCGACACCTGCTCGGTGGTCTTGGGCCGGGCCATAGCCGCTGCAACCATCTTTTCGGGCCGGCCGATACCCGCTGCACGCGTTCCCAGGCTTTCCGGATCGAGTACCAGATCTTCGCCGATCAGGCTGCGCAGATCACCGAGTATGCCCATCCTGCCTTCTCCCCTTTTCAGAATGACTGACCAATCAATCCCGGCCGGCCCGGCCTGCGAGGAGGAAACCCGCCCCCTCGCAAATGGCGCCCGGGCGGACTACCCGGCATTGGTCGCGGAGGCTCGCACACCTGCCGCTGCCCTGATGCATTGCCAAAGAAGGGCAGGCTCTGCCCTGATCTCCGTCCGGCGAGTCTTAGACGCCGCTCGGAATATTTTGCGGGTCGCGCCTGATGAAACGGGGGAGTTCAGATCCTTCCACACCGACAGCGCGCGGTTCGCGGACGGGAAGGCGGGGCGCGGCACATAGATGCCATGTCCGGCGCTTGGTCTTGCATTGCGCCCGTGCGACCACACCGCCTTGCCGCGCGACAGCGTGTACCGGGCCTGCGCCGAGACCTCGAAGCCTTCGAACACATTGTAATCGATGATCGACATTTGCTCCGCCGCGCGGATCGTTTTCGGCAGCTTGGGATCCCACACAACGATGTCGGCATCGGCGCCCGGTACCAAAGCACCTTTGCGCGGGTATATGTTGAGGATCTTCGCGATATTGGTCGACGTGACGGCGACGAACTCTTCTTTTGTCAGTCGGCCTGTCTCAACACCGCGCGTCCACAGCACAGAGAGCCGGTCCTCAAGCCCGCCGGTGCCGTTGGGTATCGACGGGAAGCCCTTCAGGCCCATCCGCTTCTGCGCTGTTGTGAACGCGCAGTGATCAGTTGCTACGACCTGTAAGCTGCCGGACGACAGTCCCGCCCATAGGCTGTCTTGATGCTTTTTGTCGCGAAAAGGCGGGCTCATGACGCGCCGCGCCGCATGATCCCAGTCGCTGTTGAAATATTCACTCTCGTCCAGCGTCAGGTGCTGGACCAGCGGCTCGCCATAGACGCGCATGCCCTTCTGACGGGCACGCCGGATCGCCTCGTGTGCTTCCTCGCAGGAGACATGAACGACATAGAGCGGGACGCCCGCGGCATCGGCGATCATGATCGCCCGATTCGCTGCCTCGCCCTCGACTTCGGGCGGGCGGGAATGGGCATGTCCTTCCGGGCCGATCTGCCCAGCGGCCATGAATTTCTTCTGCAGTTCATCGATAATGTCGCCGTTCTCGGCGTGCACCAGCGGCAGCGCGCCGAGTTCGGCGCAGCGCGAGAACGACGCGTACATCTCGTCGTCCTCGACCATCAGCGCGCCCTTGTAGGCCATGAAGTGCTTGAAAGTGTTCACCCCCATCTTCACGACCTCGGCCATCTCGCGCCAGATCTGCTCGCTCCAGCCAGTCACCGCGACATGCCAGCCGACATCGATGCAAATCTTGCCATCGGCCTTGCGATGCCAGTCCTTCACAGCATTCACCAAGGAGCCGTCGGCACCCGGGAGAACGAAATCGACAATCATCGTCGTCCCGCCGGAGGCAGCCGCGCCGTGCCGCTCTCGAAGGTTTCGGCTGTCGTCGTTCCCATGAATGGCATCTCAAGATGCGTATGTGGATCGATACCGCCAGGGATGACAAATGCTCCCTCGGCGTCAATCACCCTCTCGCCTCTGAGGTCCGGCCCGACGGCGGCAATCTTCTCGCCGTCGATAAGGATGTCAGCTTCCCAGGTTCGATCCGCAGTGACCAGTGTTCCATTCTTGACGACTGTGAGCATTTCGAACCTCCGTGCCAGATCGTTTACCGAGAGCTTCCTCGCGCCGAGCGAGCGTCATCCTTGTGCGGGCGGCCTCCCGGAGCCACGAGAGGAGTGAGCCTGGCGTATCGGCTAGTCATGCGCTGCATCTGCTACATTAGTGGCAGTACAAGCCTGGGAAACGATCGCCTGCGCGAGAGCTTCACAGGCCGCCGCCACATGGGCCGGTTCAGACCATTCGTCCGGATTGTGGCTGATCCCATCACGCGATTGCACGAAGATCATTGCCGACGGAATTCCGGCCGCGAGGCTGCTCGCATCGTGCATGGCACCGCTGGGGAGGCGGATTGGTTCGACACCAATTGTCCGTGCGCCTGCCATGAGGCGATCCTGTAACGACTCATTGAAAAGAACAGGAGGCACGGACATGGTCCGTCGAAACTTTCCGCTCGTGCCCTCGATCAAGGCAACCTCCGAGACAGCGTTCGCCATCACATGCTCGAACCGCTCCAGAACCTGCGTGCTGGCATGCCGCACGTCGATGAAGAGGGTCGTCAGGCCCGGAATCGTATTTTGTGAATTGGGTTCGACTTCGACGCGCCCAACCGTGAAGCGAAGATCTTGGTCGAGGGTTAGTGCTTCTTCGCGAAGCCGCAAAGAGAGGCGGGCCGCAGCCATGAAGCTGTCGCGCCTCGCTCCCGACGGCGTCGTCCCCGCGTGCGCGTCGCGGCCATGCAACTGGATTGCATACCACCGCACGCCCTGTATGCTGGTCACGACGCCGATCGGCACCCCAGCCGTTTCGAGGACAGGCCCTTGCTCGATATGCAGCTCATAGTAGGCTGCCGCCGTGAAATCCGGCTCGAACGCACCCGCATAGCCAATGCGCTTCAGCTCCTGAAAAAGTCCGATCCATCGCTGCCGGTGATCCCGGCCTCTTCCAGTGTGCCCGCGAACCCGCTTGAGCCGGTCAGACCAGGCTTGAAGCGAACACCTTCCTCATTGGACCAGTTGACAACGACGATCGGGCCGTCGGTCTCAATCGCATGGTCATTGAATGACCTGACGATTTCTAGTCCTGCCAGGACGCCCAGAATGCCATCGAAACGGCCTCCGTGGGGCTGGGTGTCGAGATGACTTCCGATCAGGATACAGGGAGCGCCTGCTCGCCGGCCGGGCCGGATGGCAAACATGTTGCCGAACCTGTCGGTCTGAACGCTGCATCCGGCGTCGCGGCACCAGGAGGCGAACCGGTCTCTTGCATCCCTGTCTCCATCCGACAGGGATAACCGGCAGGAGCCTGACTCCGCGATCGCACCGATCTTCGCTATCTCCATCAGAGTCGACCACAGCCTTGATCCATCGGTCAGCGTGGCACCCTCGCTCGCTGGCGTCATCGACATCTGCGTCGCCGGCTCAGGGTCAAAGCTTGCTCTGCCTCGATCAATAGCAGCCGGGCAGGGCTGTTCGGATCTCGATGTCACAGCACGCGCGCCAGGAATTCTTTGGTCCGGCGCGACTGCGGGCTTGCAATCATCTCGCGCGGACTACCGCGTTCCACCACCACGCCTTCATCCATGAAAATCAACTGGTCAGCCACCTCACGCGCGAAGCCGATCTCATGAGTCACGACGACCATCGTCATCCCGCTTTGCGCGAGATCCTTCATAACCGTCAGCACCTCTCCAACGAGCTCCGGATCGAGCGCTGACGTCGGCTCGTCAAAGAGAAGCACCTTGGGCTTCATTGCGAGGGCGCGGGCTATTGCAACGCGCTGCTGTTGTCCGCCCGAAAGGCTCCTGGGATAGGCATCGTGCTTCTGTGCCAGTCCCACCCGCTCGAGAAGCGTCATGGCGCGCTCTCGTGCGGCAGCAGGCCGCTCACCGCGGACCCGAACCGGAGCCTCGATCAGGTTTCCCATGACGGTCATGTGGGGGAAGAGGTTGAATTGCTGGAAAACCATGCCGATCTCGGCACGCCGCGCGCAAATCGCTGCTGGAGGCAGTTCGTAGAGCTTGTTGCCGTTCAGCCGATAGCCGACGAAGTCGCCATCGACGAGAAGCACACCGCCGTTGATCTCTTCCAGATGGTTTATGCAGCGCAGGAATGTGCTCTTGCCTGATCCGGATGGGCCGATAATACAGGCGACGTTTCCCTCAGGCACTTCGAGGTCGACGCCTTTGAGTACCTCGAAGTGTCCGTAGGATTTTCGGATACCGGCGGCGAAGACCATCGCGTTTTCAGGCGCGCCGAACCGGGCATTGTGTGACGTGCGCGAAGTCATGCGACCGCAGCCCTCTGGCGAAAGGAGAAGATCCGGCGAAGTATCCCGCGCGAGCGGCCGCGTCCCGTCTTCCGGTCGTCTTTGGAAAAGTACCGCTCGAGGTGGTACTGGCCGAATGACATGACGGATACGGTGATCAGATACCAGATGGTGACGACAATGAGCAGCGGAAGCGTCTCAAAAGTACGCGCGTAGATTGCTTGCGCAGAGTAGAGAAGATCGCCCACCGCGATAATGCTCACGAGGGAGGTCGTCTTAAGCAGATTGATTGCCTCGTTCCCGGTTGGGGGAATGATCAGCCGCATTGCCTGAGGTAATACGATCCGTCTAATCGACAGGGCGGGCCGCATCCCAAGTGAGAGAGCGGCTTCCGTCTGACCGCGAACCACAGAATTGAGCCCGCTCCTTACGATCTCCGCCATGTAGCCCGCTTCGTGAAGCGACAGCGCCACAATTGCGGCCGTCATGGGGGTCATTACATCGTTCGTCTGAACGGAAAAAATCGTGCCTACGCCCGGAAGCCACAAAGTGATCGTCTTGAAGACGATCGAAAGATTATACCAGAGGATAAGCTGCACCAGCGCCGGCGCGCCGCGAAACAGCCAGACAAACACCCTCGCCGGAACAGAGAGCAACCGGCTTGGGGATAGCATCATCAGAGCAGCGATAGTTCCGATGATCACCGCTATGATCATTACAGCAACGGTCAGCGTGATCGTCGTGGCCAGTCCGCGCAATATGATTGGATTCAGCATGTAATGGCCGACGATCGGCCACTGGAATTCCTTGTTGGTGAACACCGAATAGAGAATTGCAGCGACCGATATGACGACCATTGTGATAGCCGCGATCCGAAATGGGTGCCTGAGCGGCACAACGACCAGCGCCGTCGTATCGGTGGCATTCGCGGGTGCCTTGTAAGCGCTGTCGGCCATGTGCGATTCCAAGCAGCTAGACGGCGGGTACACCCGTGCCCCGAAGCCGGGAGAGTGTACCCGCTGGGTCAATCAAACTGGGAGAGTTTACTGACCCGTGATCTGAGACGGATCGGTGATGATGATCGACTTGTCGGTCGCCGATGTGCTCATGTTATACTTGTCGACGATACCCTTGTAGGTGCCGTCGTCCATGAGTTGCTGCAGCGTCGCGCGCATCATTTCGGCAGTCTCCTTGTCACCTTTGGCGACCGCGAGTCCGAGAGGCGTCGGGAAATAGGACCCGGGAACGACAACAAACTTGCCCTTGCTCTCGGTTTCAAGATAACCTGCGGCGGTGGAATCATCGAAGCGGCCGATAGCCCGCCCGGTCGACACGGCCTGAATCGTGTCCTGCTGCTCGGGATAGATCGATTTTTCGATCTTTGCTTTCCCGGCGGCTTCGCATTCCGCGCTCAGCTTGTCGGCAGCGAAATCGGCAATCGAGCCTGTCTGAACGGCGATGGATGCCCCACACAGATCGTCCTTCGATTTGAAGCGACCAGCGTTCTCCGCAGTTGTCATCAACACCGTGGCGGAACTCAGAAACGTGACGAAATCGACCTGCTTCAACCGCTCTTCTGTTACAGAAAACGTGGACCATGCAATCGACACGCGTCCTGAAGCCAGGGCGGTAATCTGCGACGAGAACGGGATGGTGGTGATATCCAGTTCGACGCCGAGGGCCTTTGCACTTGCCTCGGCCAACTCGATATCAAGCCCGGCCGGCTTCCCTGCCGTGTCGACGAACTCGAACGGCGCATAGGCAAGCCCATTTGCGATCGAGAGCTTACCGGTGTCGCGCACGCTCTGGGTCTTTGGCAGGTCGCCGGCGAAAGTCGGTGCCGTCAGGGCGACTGCGGAAGACATCACGGCAGCAAAGCTGACGAAAGTGAGTTTCATGGAGTTCCCCTTTTTGAGTACTTGCAACCGGGGCAATTGTGACTATTTGCGTGTATTAGGCAAATCGATTTTTGTCATACTAAAAATGAAGGTGTTTCATGCGGCCCTCGGGTTTCTTGGGACCAGCTGGAACTGGGCGCTGGAGTGTCTTGCGTCTGGTTCACACCGATGCGACAAGCCGATTTCGGCGCGTTTCGCATATCGTTAACGGATAATCGCAGCCCTACCGGCCCAACCTAGTGACAATTTCATCCGCATGATGCAGAGTAATATTGTGTGCGAGAACATGAGCGAGTTTTGTGGCGCCGGCATGAACGTCGATAACGTTGACTTAAATTTGCTACGCGTGTTCGACGTGCTCATGCGTGAGACAAGCGTGACAAAGGCTGCCGTACGCCTCGGAAAAACGCAGTCGGCGATCAGTCACTCGCTGAGCAAACTAAGGCACCTCTTCAAGGACGAACTCTTCTCGCGCGATGGCGGCTTGATGCGCCCAACCCCGCGAGCCATAGAACTGGCGAGTGATATCGCCGGCGCCCTGTCGACGATCCGCGCCACCATTGACCGTCATCAGACATTCGATCCACTGGAAACGAGACGTAACTTTCGAATAGGTCTGACCGATTATCACTCGATCGCCTTTATCCAGGGCATGATACAGGAGTTTGCGAAACGGGCGCCCAAAGCTACGCTCAACGTTATTCCCATCAGCGCATCGGAAGTACACACACTGATCCACAGCCGGCATCTCGACTGTGCACTGATTGGTACGTCGGTCAGCGACGGGCCAAACCTGCTGCGCATCGAATTGGGTCAGGACAGACTCCTTTGCGCGGTCTGGAGCGGGAGCAAGCTCGCGAGAGAGCCTATTTCCCTCGATGCATACCTGGCCGCCAAACATATTCAGATCTCCGCCGACGGGCACTCTGAAGGGCTGGCAGATCTTGCCCTGAGAGAGCGCGGGCTTAGCCGGACGGTCACAGCGACGATCTCGAACTATCTTGTTATCCCTTGGGTGTTGCGCGGAACCGAGTTCATCACTCATTGTGGCGATGGGTTGCTGCCGTTGCTCGATGAGAAAAGCGGCGTCACTTTGGTTATGCCACCGCTTCCGTTACCGAACGTGCGCGTGTCTCTGATACTTCACCAGCAATTGGTCGCAGATCCAACGGTAAATTGGCTACGTGAGCAGATCACAAATATCTACAGCCGGTGGGAGATCGAAAAGAAGGACATGCTGTTCAAAAGTAACTTTATGAAATGGCATTCAGCCCCATACGCCACGGAATAGTTGGCGTTTAGCAGGGCTGGCGTAGAATAAGGTTCGTGCAGTACGCAAGTTGATTACCGGACGAAACGCTCGTAGGTGTCCTGGAGTTAATTGAAATCTTCCGGCACGAACCGCGGCGGCGCATCGTAGATTTCATTTCCCCCGACAACGGGGACAAGGATGTTATCCGAGCCGACATCCCGCGAAAATCGATGTAGCGAGTCGACCTGATATGAGGTCGCTCCGGCGCCGTAACTCGAGTTTGCTTCTGTGCACCACATCCCGGTCCCCGACCTGAAGGCCTTCGCCGCCGCATTCTCTGCTCGGTCCGGCGAGCGCTATCCGCTCGCCGCGTGATGGCCGACCACGATGGCCGGCGCAAGTTCGAATGGCGGCGGCCTTTCGGCATAGCCGTCCGCGTGATCGACCAGCTTCGAGAGAATGCACAATGCTCTACGTGCTTTTCCGGAGCAGGTTCCAAAACCATGGAGCGGTTAGAAAAGCTGGACCCGGAGCTTCTCGACCGGGCCGTGGCGCCACTGATGACACCGTGCTGGCTGTGCTCAATGAAGTGCTGTCGCAGGCCAAGTCGACCTTACCCCTTGTCATCGACGATCGAACGCGGTGAGGAGAAAGCGTTTACCTATAATCCCGATGCTTTCGTGAGATTTACGCGAAACCGATCGCGCCGGCGTTGGTATTTCCGCGTCATTTCTGCGGAGGCATGTCCGAGCTGCTTTTGCACATACCGTTCGTCGACTTCGGCAGAAGAGGCGAGGCCAGACCGCAACGAGTGTCCGGCAAATAGCTTGCCACGCAGGCCCTCCGGCAGATCACCACGTACGCCGGCGGCGAGCGCCGTCCGCTTCACGAGACGCGCGACCTCCTGGTCGTTAAGCCGCTCCGATCCGACTGACTTGCCCTCGCCCGTCACACGGCGGAACAGAGGGCCGTGGATGATCCGCGCGAACTTCAGCCAGGTCTGGAGTGCCACGACAGGGCAGGTTGCATCGGATGAGCCGCGTCCGACCTCCACCTCGCGCCAGCCGGTCTTGCCGCGCAACGTCACCAGCATGCCCTTGTCCAGGATTTCGACCCAGCCGGACGAATCCTCGGTTTGGTCGCGGCCGACGTCGAGACCGACGATCTCCGAACGGCGCAGGCCGCCGGCGAAGCCGAGCAGCAGCATTGCGCGGTCGCGCAGGCCGCGCAGGGTGCCGCGGTCGAGCGTTTCCAGCATGGCGATCAGGTCTTCCGGCAACACCGCTTCCTTCTGCCGGGGCGGCGCGGCGTGCTTGTTCCGGATGCCGGCCATGACGGTGGCGATATGCCGGTCCTTGCGATCGAGTGGCTGGCCGCGCTGTGCAAAATTCCAGGAAAGAGACGAAAGGCGGCGCTCGATCGTCGAGACGGAACTCGGCCTTTTGTCTCCAGTCGCTTTTCCGGACGCACAGGCGGTGATGTAGAGCCCCACCACCTGCGGGTCTGGTGGCAACATTTCTACCCCTTGCCGTCGGCACCAACTGGCGAAGTGACGCCAATCGGAAGCGTAGGCGCGGCGCGTGTTCGCCGAACTAGCTGCTTCGACATAGTCCCGGGCACGGCCGGCCAGGTCTACAAGATGGCCGGGCAAACGCGCGCCCCCGCGAGAGTCAGTGTCGGGTAGGGCAGGGGAGGGGGCTTTCCTCTCACTCCTCGGCATTGCCTCGTCAGGCGCGGGCACGGCCTCGTCAGGCGTAGGCATGCCCATGGCGCGAACCAACTCAACGATGTCGGGGAGGTCTTCTTCAGTCCCGTCCATGGCAATTTCTTTGCGTTCGCGCGATTCACCGACGCCTATGATATTCGTTCGGGGAGACATGTCTATTGGAGCGACTGGCCCGCGCCCTTGATTACCCTAGCACCAAGTGCTATGTTTTGGCATGCCTGATCGCGTATTCAAAACGGCCTGGTTCGCCAAGGCGGCGCGGAAGGCACGGCTTCCAGACGCCGCGCTTCTGCGAGCGGCGAGGGAGGCGGCGCAGGGCAAGGCTGACGATCTAGGTGGAGGCGTTTTCAAGAAGCGGCTCGGCGACAATCGGTTTCGATCGATCCTGCTCACCAGGAGCGGCGAGTTCTGGGTTTACGTCTATCTGTTCGCCAAGCAGGACCGCGCGAACATCGATGAGGACGAATTGCGCGCATTCCGCGAGCTGGCAGCGCTCTATAGGCGCAAATCCGCGGTCGATATCGATGCGGAACTGAATGCCGGGGCGTTGATGGAGATTGGTGATGGCCACTAAAGGAAAATTCAAGAGCGATGCCTTCGAGGCGATCCACAGCGCGGTACAGGGCATGGTGCGTGCCGGCACGGTCGACAAGCAGACCTTGCGCTCCTTTGACGAGGCCTGCCTGTCACGGCCGACGACATTTGACGCCAAGAAGATCAAGGCGCTGCGTGAGCGCAATCACGTCAGCCAGCCGGTGTTCGCGCGCCATTTGAACACATCGGAATCGACGGTTCAGAAATGGGAGACCGGCGCGAAGCGGCCGAGCGGAATGGCGCTGAAGCTGCTGACGGTGGTCGAAAAGCACGGCCTCGACGTCCTCAGATAATAACGACCGATAATGCAATTACCATTCGTTATCGCTCTTCGACAAGCGCGGCGGATATCGAAACACCGGCATCGGTTGTTGACGCTGTCTCAATTGCAGTGAGCAAGGCGGCCCGCCGATCCTCGGCGGTTGCGTTTCGCTTTTGCAGATAGCCCTGAAGATGCGAAATGTGATTGCTACGGGTTTCTTCGCGACGCGCATGCAACCTGAATGCCACCGAGCTGACGCCTACCTGCTCGGCGACATAGTCAAGCATGGCCTTTGGCGGAACCTCGTTGGCCAATAGCTGGCGGCCAGGATAGCGCATCAAGCAGAGTTGGACCGCGAAACCGAGTCGATTGTGTTCTCGCCGGCGAAGCTGAATTTCCAAGAGGTCGGGCAGAGTAAGAGTATAGTAGCGAACCAGACTGTCTTCGTCGACCGGAATGTCGAGCAATGTCATTCGCTCGTGTTGGTAGCGTCCGTCAACGTGGTGTAATTTCGGGTGTGGTTCCGGGCCGTCATGATCAGGCGGCTCTCGGTGTAATCTGAATCGTCTTTTCCTCCTCGATTACTGGTGTGTTGAGGTCTGCCATGGCCTCGACCTGCATGTATCGGTGCTGGAGCTGCCACTCGTCATTGGCTTCGAGCAGGACGGCCCCGATCAGACGCACGATGCTATCCTCGTTCGGGAAGATGCCGACAACATCGGCCCGGCGCTTCACTTCCTTGTTCAGCCGTTCCAGCGGATTCGTGCTGTGCAACTTCGTTCGGTGCTGAGCGGGGAACGCCATGTAGGCGAGCACGTCGGCTTCGGCGTCGTCCATGAAGGTTCCCAGCTTCGGCCATCTGGCGCGCAGCTGATCGGCGACATGGCGCCAGGTCTGCACGGCGCTGTCGTGGTCGGGCTGGATGAAGGCCTGCCGGATCGCGGCCGCGACCATGGTGTGCTGGCCCTTGGCCACGTAGGCGAGCGCGTTGCCCATGGCGTGAACACGGCACCGTTGCCATGTCGCGCCGAGCACGCGGGTGATGGCGGCCTTCAGCCCCTCATGGGCGTCGGAGACGACCAGCTTCACGCCGGTGAGACCGCGGCGCACCAGATCGCGCAGGAAGCTCGTCCAGAATGGCTCGGCTTCGGACGGGCCGATGTGCAGGCCGACGATCTCGCGCTTTCCATCCGTGTTGACGGCGACCGCGATTATCGCCGCCACCGAGACGATGCGCCCGCCCTCGCGCACCTTCAGGTAGGTGGCGTCGAGCCACAGATAGGGCCAGTCGCCGGCAAGGGGGCGCTTGAGGAAGGCATTCACCCGCTCGTCGATATCCTTGCACAGCTTCGACACCGACGACTTCGAGATGCCGGTCATACCCATCCCTGCACCAGTTCATCGACCTTGCGCGTCGACACGCCGTTAATCCACGCTTCCTGGATGACGGCCACCAGCGCCTTCTCCACCGTCTTGCGCGGCTCCAGGAAGCCGGGAAAGTAGGCCCCGGAGCGCATCTTCGGGATCTTCAGGTTCAGCGTGCCAAGCCGCGTGTCGAGAGTGCGATCGCGATAGCCGTTGCGCCAGGTCTGGCGACCATCGCCATCCTGCATGCCGAAACCGCGCAATATGCCGGATCCATACGGGCATCTCGATGAGATCAGGGTGAAGACGCGGGATTTCCGCTAGGGCATCCGTTCGAGGCGGGGACCATCACGACACTCCCGCAAAGAAGGTCCTGCGTCGGGATTGGTTACGCGATCCAAAATAGCTTCTCCACCACTCACCGGTGCTCAGGTGCTTGAGCGGCGGATGGGCGTCGCCCGCCGCGCGGCAAATTCCCTGAACGCATGGTGGGTGTAAAGGCGCATGAACTCACCGAGATAAATGTCCGCAACCCGCCTGTCTCCACGGATGACAAGCATGTTCTCATCGTTCGAATCCGTCGACTTCTTGGAAAAGTTGGCCGAGCCGCCAATGACGATCGGGTCATCGGAAAGCGGATCGAGGACCATAAACTTGTTGTGGACGTACCGGACGTTCGAATTGAGGCCGGTCAGCTTCTCGGCGAGCCAGGCGTCGAATCTGTTGGTCCGCAGATGTGAGCCGATGGCAAACAAGTTCTCATCCATGAGGCGAAGCTGCCTGATCGCTTCGAGCTCTGCCTCCCGTTCGGGTCCCGCCTTCATCGGGCGCGTTGGCTTCTCCATGAGTGCGAAACGCAGGGGCGCGCGACCTTCACGGAACACGCGCTTGAACACGTCGCCCATGCCGAAGGCGAATGTCATGAAGACGGCCTCGTTAGCGTCCTTCGCCAGATCGGCATACCAATCCAGTATGTCCAATGGCTTTCGCGGCGAGAAGATTGCACTTGTCGCCCCATCGGGACGGCCGGTGGGCGTTGGCGTGAGCTTCATCACCTCAGGGTGAAGCTTGGCCACGGTCGGATCCGCCGCCAGCAGATCCCAATAGCGCGCATATTTGCGCGCTAGATCCTCGTTCCCGAAAACGGCATCACCGACATTGGACTGGCCAAAGATCCCGCCGGCCGAGAAATTCGCACCCCCGTCAAAACGGCATCTGGCGTATCGCCCTCGAAGCGGATGATGAACTTGTTATGGCTGATGGCGGACTTGGCCGAAGACCGCTCGATGCAGTGCGCTGCGATACCCGCCTCCACGGCCGCCTTGCGGTTCTCGTCGCGCGGGAAGACAATGCCAGTTTCCTTGTCCGGCTTGTTCTTGGCGTCGTAGATCACCTTGAGATCGACCCCCGATCAATCGCCGCCTTCAGCACCTTGAGGAATGGCAGGTAGCGGAACTCATAGGCACAGACGCGCAGTTTGTCGCCTGCTCCCGCTTCTTCGACGAAGGAAACCATGCCTTCATAGAGACCCCTCGAAAGCCATTCCCATTTGGGGTCATCGGGGTCGCTTTCGTCGGGACGAACATTGCCGAAGCGGCGCGCGAACTCCTGGCTCGCGGCAACACCACGGTTGAAGTAGACGTGGTTGAGGCCGCCCTCCGGTGCCTCAGTGGTGACGGTCACCGCCGTCTCGGCGACGATCTCGAGATCGTCGGGAGGACCCCTTCAAGGCCGCAACCCTGAACGTGTAGCTGCGTCCCGGCTTTGCCGAGTAGTCCGACCACATGAAGGTCTGAAACGGATGCCGGCGGCTCGAGTGAAGGCTGCCCCACGGCACGCCAGGATCGGTAGCCTCGAAGGTCTTCATCCCGCGCAGCCAGATGGCATCGTCCTCCTCGTGATCTGTTCGGTGGATGGCAAACCCGGCCAGGCCGCCGCACTCGGCTTCCGGCAAACTCCACCCCAAAAGAACGACGTACGTACCGGCTATCGCCTGTACCGTCAGGTGGCCAGAAGTCTCCTGAATACGCATCGACGTTCCCCCGAACCTCGCGCCGCGACAGTCTACCTCAATGATACATGATGTCTTTGCATCACAACATAAGCGTGACAGTTGGCTTTCTTCGGACCACGTCAATCGACTGAGAAGATTATGTCGTCTCCGGCCAGAAACATCCGTAGCAGCGGACATGCGGTGACAACTAGAGACGGGAGCGACCTGATTAACCGTCTGCCCGCAGGGAAACACGGCGACCAACCGACCGCGCTCGAGTTGCGACGGCAGCCGTGACGGGATCGCTCAAGTCGGGCTCGACGACGTGCATCTCGTCAGACGTCACGACCGAAAACCGGGGTCCGCCCGCCTTCGCGATGGCCGTCCTCAGCCGTGCGACGAAGGCTTCCTGCTCTTCCGGCGTCGAAAACGCCACGGGGTGGATCGGCCGCTGCATATCGTCGACCTCGACAAAGGCGCGATAAGTGCCAAACCGTGCATAGTCTTGCCAGCGCAGCGAACGCACGCGGGTAACGGGATAGGTGTCGCCCGCGGCAGCCTGATCGTGCCGGCGCGAAAATCGACGTGAACGCCGGACTGCCGGAACCCGTCGGATGCGATGACTGGCCTCTCGGCATGAGCCCGGAGCACCCGGACCAGCCATCTGCTGCCGACCACAGCAACGCAAATCCCGACGAGCCAGACCCACCACGGCTGGCTCATGTAAACCGCAACGATGTCGTTCCACGAAAAGCTCATCGTCATGCTTCCCAACGTTCAGCCTTCATAGGACCAGGGATCGACGATGCTCAGCCCGATCCCGCTAAAGTCCGCGATGTTGCGCGTGGCAATAGCTGCGCCGCGCGACAATGCGATCCCTGCGATCTGTGCATCGAACTGGCTGATCGGACGCCCGCTATGCCGGCGCTCGACAGCGATCGTGGCGTAGGCGTCCGCGGCATCGCGGTCGAAGAGGAGCACGCGGCCGGCGAAATCCTCAAAGAAGATCGGCTCGATCGCGGCCAGAAGGTTCCGCCTGCGCTTTCCATCGGGGAGCAGGCGGACGCCAGAGAGGATTTCCGCCTCGGTGACGCTGGTCGTGAACAAAGACGCCGGCGGCTGGTCTGCCACCCAGGATTCGACCGCATGGTTCGGCCTTGGCGTCAGAAGCTCGAAAATGACGTTGGTGTCGAGGACGATCATTGCCCGAGATCGACCGGCTCGCGGATCGGCTCGCGAGGCGGCAGCTCCAGCTCGACGCCGCCGACCTTTGTCATCCGGTTGCGAATCCGCGTCGCAAGGTTGCCCTGCTGGGGGCGCGGCTCGGCCGACAGCGCCGCGCGAAGGATTTCGCGAGCCTCATCCTCCATGGACCGGCCGCGCGACGCAGCGCGCGTGCGCAGGCGCTTCTTGAGCTGCTCATCGAGATTTCGGATCGTCATGCTTGCCATTGTGGGCCTCGCACATCAATGATTGCATATTAAGCATTGATTGCATCATGTTCAAGGTGGTAAACCGGCCGTTTGACCCAGTCGTGGGGCATTCCGTGCGGGAGAAGGATAAACGCGATGCTGAAAAGCGTCCTGCACTGGATCGAAAAGCGAAAAGCCCAGCGCCGGCAGCGCCAGGCCGATGCGCAGCTTCTGATCATGGCTGAGGAGGCTAACGCATATTACGAGGCGCAACGGCGGGCGACACGTGCCCGTGTCGATGGCGATCGGCAGGAATTCTTCCGATGGGCGAGTGTGGCTGCCGAAATCGCGCGCATCTCCCCGCACGCCGAAATGGACATGGATGTCCTCAAGCGCATCGTCGACGCGGAGGAGCGGCGTCGGGATTGATCGGGCGGAGGGTGCCGCTTGCGCGCTACGGCCGACAAGGGAGGCTGCGCCGCGGCCCTCTCCCGGCAAACCCGGCAAACCCGGCAACAATGCCGGGTTGCGGGGCCGCGCCCTTGTCTGCCTTGCTCTTCGCGGCCTTGCGGTTTCTGCCCCCTAACGGAAGGGGGAGCGTGAAACCGAAGGAAGGGCGCCCGAGGGGCGCCGACGAAGATGGAACGAGCAGAACTGGAAGAGCTGAGAGGAAAGGTGTCCTGCGCCGCCGCGCTGGAGGAGCGCGGCTTTGCGCTCGACCGCAAGGAAAGCACACGCCGGGCGCGAAAATATCGCCGGAACGGCGAGATCATCATCGTCATCCATGATGGGCTCGGCTGGTTCGATCCCCTGTCCGAGGCCAAGGGCGACGTCTTCCGGCTGGTCGAACGTCTTGCGGGCGTGCCCTTTGTCGAGGCTCTCGGTCACGTCGCCGGTCTCGTCGGATATGAGCCTGCCGAACCGGCATGGAACCGGGAGGAACGCTCCCGCAAGCCGGATCGCTCCGTCCCCGAGCGCTGGCAGGCCCGCCGCAAGCCGTGGCGCGGATCGGCCACCTGGCGCTATCTGCGCGATACCCGTCGCCTACCCGAACGCATCATCCGGGCAGCGGTCTCGGCCGGCGTTCTGCGCGAGGGACCGTATGGCAGCATGTGGGCGGCCCATACCGATGCCGATGCGGCCATATGCGGGTGGGAGGAGCGCGGTCCCGAATGGCGCGGATTCGCGACCGGGGGCGCCAAGGTGCTGTTCCGGCTCGGTCCCGCGGACGCACTGCGGCTGTGCGTGACCGAGGCCGCGATCGACGCCATGAGCCTTGCCGCCCTCGAGAACCTGCGGCCCGACACGCTCTATCTCAGCACGGGCGGCGGCTGGTCGCCGGCAACGGCCGCGGCGATCTCGATGCTGTTCGCCCGTCCGGGCGCCCGCTTGGTCGCAGCCACCGACGCCAATGCGCAGGGCGAGACCTACGCCGCCCGGCTGCTGGCGCTCAAGGGCGGACCGAGCTCAAGTGCCGAGCGCCTGCGCCCCTCGTGGGATGACTGGAACGTGGTGCTCAAGGACACCCCGCACCAATGACGCCCGCTATGGCGAGGTGCGTGGCAGCAGGCGCACGAGCCCGACCTTGTGCGTGGTCATCTCCATGCGCAGCGGGCGCCGATCCGGCTTTCGCTTTCGCGCCGCAGCGCCTCGACATCGACGCCATGGGCCTCGGGCGCGTAGATCTCGAGCACGATCTCCCCGGACCGTTCGTCCGCATAGGTTCTCTGGAGGCCAGGGAAGGTCCCGCGAAGCCATTCCAGGTTATCGGCGTGACGCTTTTCGAGGTCTTCGCGCGCGTGCATCTGCCCGGCGATGAACGCGACGGTGAGCGGCTCGCCGCACACCGTCAGATGGCGGTCGGTCTCCCGCTCGTCGCCGACGAGGCGCACCACCAGCCGGCTCGCCTCGCCCTCCCGCTGATCCCAGAACAGCCCAGCCAGCCGATCCGCATAGGTTTCGCGCAGTTCGCGCACGATCGCGTCGCCGCCGAACTGGACGCGCAGGCGCCTCGCCATTTCCCGAGTGTCCGCATCGAGGATTGGCGTCGAGCAATCGAACGGGGGATCGACCCGGTCCGGGGAGTCCTGGGCGGTTGCGCTGGGCGTTGCGGCGGCGAGAAAGCCGAATGCGAGGAACGTCCTCAATCTCTTGGAGCGAGCACAGCCGATGGGTGCGGCCAAATTGGGGAGGGAGAGGGGAAAGGAGGAAACGGTCAACTGCCGCATGCCCGCCGTCCGCGTCAAGGGTGAAGCTTCGCCCGGCTGACGCCGGCCCTTGACCCGGCCGGACGGCGAGGCGGCCGCCCGGAGGTGTTTTCAACACCAATGGGAAGGACCTGAAAATGGACCACAACCAGCGATTGGGTGCGATCCTGCGCGCCCTCGACATCATCGAAATCGAATACACGCTCAATGGCAGCGGGGATTCGGGCGAAACCGACCTCGAACGCGTCCAGTACCGGGGAGGCCGCCCCGAGACCTCGACACTGCCGGATATCCCGATCTTCATCACCGATGGCGGCGCTATCCTGTCGCTTCCGAACCTGCTGCACCGCATCGTCGCGGACGCCCCGGACGGCGACTGGGTCAACAACGAGGGCGGATACGGCACGGTCTATGTGCGCCCGTTCGAGGACGAGGGAGACCCCTTCGTCGAATGCAACATGACGTATCGCGAGGACGGGGACTACGGCGACGGCGACGGCGACGACTACGACGATGAAGACGAGTTCGTCGACGACGGGCTGAGCGAAGCCGAGACCCGGATCGACGTGGCGGTCCCGCTGATCGTGGTCGGCGAGGTGGCGTCATGAGCGCGCGAAGCTGGACCCGGCTCAAGGCCGATGCGGCCGCAAACCTCACCGCCGCGTGCCCCGGACTCAAGAAACAGTCCCAGATCCTCGGCGCCCTCTCGACCGTTACCGCCTTCAAGGACGTTGACGTCACGATCCGGACGATCGCAGACCGCCTCGACCCCGAACTGCGCATATCGCCCAGCGTCGCCGGCGACGGGCTTGCGCAAGAGCTCGTCGACATGATCGCCCAGGCGGCGACGGACAATGCGTCCACGGCGGACGCCTTGTTCGCGCCCGCTTTCGGAGACTGGATCGAGGATCGGGGCTTCTCCGACATGTGCATCGCGCTCCTTTCGGGCGGTGCCGACTGGCAGACGCTCAAAGCCGCCGGGAGCATCGTGGCGCGCGCGGTGAGGGACGTCTCCGGGCGTTCGCTGGAGCTGGGGCGGGATCATCTCCAGGACATCCTGACCCGCGACCTGCCCCCGGCGCTGTTTCTCCAACGCGGTCTCAACAAGGTCGCGGCATGGCTCCTCGCGCCAGAGGCGAGCGGGCAAGCCGATCGACCCGAGATCCTCAAGCGCCGCATGCAGGCCATGACGCTCTATGGCGCGGTGTCCGGCACGCTGCGCGACGATGACGTAACCAGGGTCATCGACGCAGGCCTCCCCTCGCGCCCGTCCTTATGGACAGGCTCGGGCTCAGTGCCTCCGAGCTCCGTTCGCTGCGCGGCAGCCGCACCCTTCGGCACACGATCGAAGCCCAGGCCGACTTCCATGTCGCGGTCGAGGAGCTGAAGGTCCACGAAGTGCCGCTCAACGAATGGCCGGGCGGCGGGCAACCCGATCAGCCGCGGGCCTGGCAGACCTCGGCCTGGACGACGGGCTCACGGCAGCACTTCGTGCGCCCGGACTACCTCGAGCCCCACAAGGAAGCCGTCAACGACGCGATCAACGCCCTGCGTCAGGATCTGCTGCGTCCCCTGGTCACCGAGCGCATTCGTATTGGAGGCTACCAGCAATCCTACGCGGCCGGGAACTTCGCCCGCAGCGTCGAGCTCGACAGGTCAGGGGCGACCGCGCCCGCACGCCGCCGGCTGATCGGCGCGCTGCGCACGGCCATCGTCGGCAAGCGCAAGGCGAAGGCGCTTCATGCCGCCGTCGCGTTGTGGCACCGGCGCGTCGCCTCGCTGTCGGCCTTGCGCCACGAGCGCACAGCCGAACGCCCCGGCTGGCCGGCGCTGTGCAGTCCGTGGCGGTCGGCCTGCGGCCGCTTCGAGATCGTCGTGCTGGCCTCGGCCGCGGACCTCGTTGAGGAGGGCCGCATGCTCGATCACTGCGTCGGCGGCTACTATGACATCTGCAGGCGCGGCGATACCCAGATCCTGTCGTTGCGTCAGGATGGCAAGCGGGTTGCGACGGTCGAACTGAAGCTGCGCCCCGATCTCGATGCCCTCGTCTTCGAGGTCGGCCAGTTCAAGGGCTGGCGTAATTCGGCCGCGGGTGTCCATCTCCACGATCCGCTGCGCGCGTTCCTCAATTACGTCCGCACCGGTAACCACCCGGTCAACGCCCTCGCGCTGGCGCGCTATCGCAAGGCGATGCGTGATGTGTGGGACGGCGCATCGAGCAGCACGCCACTCTCGCTCAACCATGCACGGGAGGTCTTTCCCTTCTACCTCCCATTGCTTCCGCGCGGCACACCTGTGAGCCTCGATGCGTGGAGCGAGGCGACGGGCCTGGTCGCGGCAATCGACGCGGCACTGGCACATCTCGAAGCGTCGGGCGAGGCGAAGGGAATGGCCACGGCGATCGATGCGGCCCTCGCCATCCTACGGGCCTAGCGCCATCCGGCCTCAATCGTTCCAACCCTCATCTAGCAAAGGAGAGCAACGATGCATCCCTACGATCACGCGCGCTCGTCGGCGCGCACCCATGGCGGCGCATGGCAGGACTATTTTGCCCTGCACGCCTGGTTCGACCACACCAAATCACTTCTGTGCCGCTTCACGCACCGCGCGCTGCGCCACCACCGAGAAGGCGTGGCCGAAGCGGTCTTCGTCTTCGGCGCTGCGATCCGCAACCAGGACGGCATGGAGATCGACACTGTTGAACTCGGCCGCCAGCATCTCCTGGAAGATTGTCCCCGCATCGTTTGCGCGGCCGACTGGATGGCCGGCTTCGAGCCCCGGAATGGCTTCCTGTCTCGACCCCGGAAGCGGACGACCTCGCCGGGGCGAGCGTGATGCGGTTTGGGGGACAAACACCATTTCCTGCCGCTGCACCGCTGGTTCCTCGCGACGGCGTCGTGGTCCGCAGGACCAGAGTACCTTGCCTTTCGTCACCACGCGTTCGGCGTGTTCGAGGCCGAGGCGCGCTTCGGCCCGGTCATCGCGCTGGGGGACGGCAAGGCGATCCCGACCCGTGTCGTCGCCGAGCGCCACGTTCAGGAGGTTCTTGGCCGCATCCCGCCGGCCACCGAATTTCTCCGCCGCATCAAGGGCGAGCGCTGGATGCTGCAGGCGACCTCGCCCCGCCGGCTCGGGCTCGACGGCTCGCTGGCCGATAGCAGGGAGACCGCCAATGTCCTCGCTTGAAGTCCGAACCTTCGTCGTCATCGGAACGGCGCATGTGACCGAGGCGAGTGCGAAGTTGCTCGACACGGTGCCGTCTTCGCAATGGCCGTGCGTTGGCGGCCGCTATGGCGACTATGGCTGGTTCCTCCATGCCCATGAGGAAAACTGCGGGACCGGAAAGGACAGGATCCCCGACGACATTTTTGCCGTCATGACCTGGGCACGCCAGCAGGGCTTTGAATACGTGCTTGTCGACTGCGACGCCGACAGCGTCGACGGACTGCCCTCCTACGACTGGTAGAGCAGGGTGGCAGCCTTGCACCCCATTTGGCATACTGTCGGCATGACGAAGAAGGATAGCCACGACGCCTATATAGCCGCCGCCCCGGAGCAGTTTCGCCCCTTCTTGAGCCGACTGCGCGCACAGCTATCGCGGGCACTGCCGGACGCCGCAGAAGTCATGAAGTACGACATGCCCGGATTTCAGATCGAAGACACGATCATCGTGGGCTATGCCGCGTTCAGCAAACAATGCGGCCTGTATGTCGACCCGGGTGCGATTGCTGACCATGCACACGAGATCGCTTCCTTGAAGCTAAAGGCGACGAAGACAGGGGTTACGTTCTCGGTAAGCAAGCCTATCCCTGCGGAACTGGTCGAGAAGCTGGCTATCAGTTCGCGCATCAAGAAGGGATTTTAGCGGCCGCCCTGGGAGACCGAAACGCGCTTCAAACCGCCGCAAACCCGGAGCGGGTCATACAATAGGCTTTCCCGCCTGCTCGAGGGCGGCGGCGAACACGGAATAGGGCAGCACCAGGGACAGCGGCGCCCTGGGGATCGGAACAGCACCGTAGGTCCTGTACCACTCTGCCGCGCGTTCGTCCTTGGCGTCGATGAACAGCAGGGTGCCACCCACCTCCACGGAGACGCGGATGCAGCGGCGGGCCGCCGCGATCAGCAATTCGCCGCCAAGGCCTTTGCCCTGACAGCTTTTGCGCACCGCCAGCCTGCCGAGGCGGAACCCGCCGATCGCGTGCCGTCCCGCGCCCGCCGGGCGCGCCGATCCGGGCACGGCGTCGAAATCGATCTGGGCGGGACTGAGCGTGTAGTAGCCCAGGATCGTCTTCTTGTCGGCGCTGTCGAGCGCGACATAGGTCTTCGACGCGCCACTTTCGTGCGCCTGCCGTGCGTGGCGCATCAGGAAATCGTTGAGATTGGCCTCACCGCAATCGAAACCCTTGCGGTCGTGGACTTTCGCGATCGGCGCCTCGTGCCAGTCCGGAACCGTCATTTACGGGCGGCGAGTGAACGCGCCGCGCCACGGAGCTTCGCATTGGGCTCCGGCGGATTGTCGAGCAACTCGAGCATGAACCGCGTCTGCTCGTCGTCGAGACTGATCCTCTCGGCCCGCTCGATGACGGTCTCGGCGGCCTGAAGCGCGTTGCGCAGCACGAACTCCTTGAGGCTCGTGCGCTCGAGCGCGGCCGCGCGCATCAACCGCGCCTTGTCGGCAGGCGGGATCTGCATGGGGAAGCGGCTGGTGTTCTCGGTGGCTGTCCTGGGCATGGGTCCGGTCCTTCGTCGCGGACAATATAGCGATTCCACCATCAATCCTCAAGGTAGGTTCATTGAAAGCACAAAGAGACGGCGGCGAGGGGGACAGCGATCTGCCGCGTGCCCGCCGGCCGCCCCAGGGGTGTTTTCAACACCCGATGGAAGGGCAGAGCGAGGTAAAGAGACATGGTCAAGAAAGCTCCAGAGTTCGCCGTCGGCGACCGGATCGCCTATGCGGCGGCATTCCTGCGATCGACGGGCCAGCATTCGGGCAAGGCGCCGTTCATGCGCGCGACGGTCACGAGTGTCGGGCCGCCAGTCTCCAGCAGCGCGGGTGCGATCATCACGTTCCGCACCGATGACGGCACCGAAAGCGGGGGCCTCGCCTGCAATTTCACACTGGTCTCCCGCATCGCCGTCGACGCCGCGCGCCGCAGCTGACCACCCGAAATCCTGTTTCGCCGTCCCGCGCACGCGTGCGCGGCGGCTTGCCTATGGAGAACCGACACATGTCCTATCAGGAGCTCGACACCGTTCCCGCCTATGAAATCGCCCGCTGGGAAAACGACAAGGTCGCCAATGCGCCCGGCGCCGTCAAATGGGCGCGCACCGATGGCCTTCAACCCCCGGCGATCGGCTCGACAATCATCGTCCTGATCAACGATTGCGGCCCGGCCATCGTCACCGGCTACTTCATCGAACATGGCTGGCTGGGCCTTCGCTGCCGGCTGACCGATCCCCGGACTGGCATGTGCGCCAGAACGAGGGCGATCCGAACGGCCATGTGTTCGGTCCGGAGTTTCGTCTCCCGCCAGAGCCGTAACGCGGCCGATCGGCCAGATGAACGCGGTCAGCAGCCCGCCGGACCTCGCGGCGATCCACCATCCAGCAACCCGGCATCACGCCGGGTTTTTCGTATCCCGCGAAAGGCGAGCCGTCATGCCCGACCCATTGGCGTCCGCCGCCGCCAAGGCCTCGGTTTTGGCGGGGGCGAGATGCTTCTTCCGGATCATCAGCGCCGTCTGTTGCGCGCGGCCCTGTCGGGCCGCCTTCTCGCAGCCTGCTTCGGCGCCGGCGTCGACTCGACCGCAATGCTGGTAGCGCTCAAGCTCGCCGGCCTGCGTCCCGACATCATCACCTTCGCCAATCTCGAGGCCGAGAAGCCGCCAACCCTTCTCCATGTCGCGCGCATGAACGACGTCCTAGCGCAATGGGATTGGGAGCCGATCACCGTAGTGCGCAAGCAGACGCTGCCGGGCACGGGCTATTCCGACCTCTATGGCAACTGCATGGTCAACGAGACGCTGCCGTCGCTCGCCTTCGGTATGAAAAGTTGCTCCATAAAATGGAAGCAGAAGCCCCAGGACCAGATCATCAAGGGGTGCAAATCCGGCCCCAACGCCTCCGACCCCCACCCGATCTGGCTCGAGGCCCAGGCGCGCGGCCAGCGCATCGTCAAGCTGATCGGATACGATTGCGGTCGCGCCGATCTGCGCCGCTCGCGCAACCTGCCCTTGGCCGATGCCGATTTCGACTTTTCCTATCCGCTCCAGATCCTCGGCTGGGACCGCGGCCAATGCATCCATGTCATCAGCGAAACCCTCGGGCCGGACATGGTTCCCATAAAGTCGGCGTGCTTTTTCTGCCCGGCCTCCAAGATCTGGGAGCTCTTCTGGCTCGCGGCCCACTATCCCGAGCTCCTCGAACGCGCCCTGTTGCTCGAGCGCAACGCGCTGACCGGCCGGCATAGCCGTTTCACCGAACTTGAGTTCGGCGCGTCCTGGGAGGAGCTCGTGCGTTCCCACGATCGCTTCCCCTCGACCTCGACCACGGTCGGGCTTGGACGCAGCTTTGCCTGGAACCAGTGGGCAAGGACGAACAACGTGGTCGACGACGACTTCCGGGTCAGGCGAGGCGCGGACGATCGCGCCCGCTTCATTTCGCTCTCCGATCTCCACCGTCGCGAGGACAATGCGCTGGATATCCGCCGCCGCCCGGACAATAACGCGGCGCCCGGCGCGCCGCTCGCTCGCGCCGAATGAGGAGAGACTAGAAAAGGGGAGGAGGGAAGGCGCGTGCCGCATACCCGCCGGCCGCGTCAAGGGTGAAGCTTCGCCCGGCTACCGCCGGCCCTTGACCCGCCCGGACGGAGAGGCGGCCCCGGGGTGGGGTCACGAAGGGCTGAAGACGGTGGTGATCCGCAAGGGATGAGCCGCGCTCCGGCCCGCCAGGCCAAAGGAGCCCGCCCATGACCCCGACCCCTCCCATCCGCAAGATCCATCAGGGCATCGCCGATCGACGGCAGATGTTCCGACTGTTCGACCGCCACGCCCAGCGTCCCGATCGCGGCGCTGCCGACGGCGCGGCGCTCTATGCCGGCGAGTGGTTCGAGATCGCACGGCCCGAACACGACTACATGCTCGATATCCTGCCTCCGCTGTGGATGCGCGGAGAGATGTTCGCCATGCGCGAATTCCTCACCGGCTTGGTCACCAGCGTCTTCTATACGCTCAGGATCGACGGCAGGCCGCGCTACTTCCACGCCTATTGCGATCTCGCGCAGGACCGTTCTCCGGTCGAGATGCGCGACGCCATCGTCGAGCGCGAGTCCTGGCCGGTGCGGGCCATGACTCGCGAGGAGCGCCTCGAGCATATCTGGAGCGCCACCCATGACGAATATCGTGGCTATGCCGGCGAGCGCTGGCTTCCCGAATATCGCGGGCAGCGCACCATCCTGGTTTACGGCCGGCGCGGCGGCACGACGCTCAAGCTTCTCGCCGAACTGACCGATGACGAGATCGCGGCCAAGCTCCCGGTCCACCTGCGGCACCTGCCCGACCGGCAAGCGGCGTGAGGCGAAAGCGATGTTCACCTTTCCCATACCGGGCGTGCGCAAGGTCATCGCACGCGGCATCGCCGACGCAGCCGCCAATGGCGGCTTCCGCAATCCCTATTACGGCACCCGCCCCGGCGAGGGCGAGCGCCCCGGCCTCTGGCTGGTCGGGGACGAGGGCGTCTATCTCTGTTCCAACGGCAAGCTCGCCGAAGGCGCCCGCCCGCTCGTCCTTTATTCCGAGCAGTGCCACCCGGTCGGCAATCCCGACTGGTGGGACTACAAGCGCCGCCATTTCGGGGTGACGACGGCGTCGAGTTCATCGAGGCCGAGCGGCTGATCCCCGATTTCGACCGCAACTTCGGCGCCACCCATCTCAACATCATGCTGACCGAGGACACGATCACGCTCTCGCTGATCACCCGGTAGCGCCTCATCCCCATAGACGCCTCTCGCGCGGCCGCCCGCCCCGGCAGCCGCGCGAAAGCGCGTGCCTGCACCAGAGGAGAAATCCCATGTCCCATGAAGATCCATTCACCATCGACCTTTTCGGCAACACCGCCCTGTCCTCGGGCCTCGGCCTCGGCGTCACCGCATTCGGCAATGTCGTCGATGACGACCCCGACGATGACCCCGATCCTTGTACCCCGGCGCCCGCCATGCCGATCCCCGGCGCGCCGCCGCCGCCTGCCGCCAGCGCTCTCAAGCGCGGAGCGAACTTCTTTCTTCCCGCCGCCCGCAAGCTCGCGAAGGGCTGGAAGGAGCGCGCCCGCGACAACATCGCGGCGATCCGGCTCGCCGCCGATATCGAGGCCGCCAGCCGGCCGGCGACCCGCGACGAGCAGGAGCGGCTGATCCGATTCATCGGGTTCGGCGCATCCGAGCTCGCCAATGGCGTCTTCCGACGCCCGGGCGAGATCGACTTCCGTCCGGGCTGGGACGAGATCGGGTCCGACCTCGAGGATATCGTTGGCGAGGCCGACTATGCCTCGCTCGCCCGCTGCACGCAGTACGCCCATTTCACGCCCGAGCCGGTCATTCGCGCGATCTGGTCGGGCCTCGAAAGGCTCGGATGGCGCGGCGGCCGTATCCTCGAACCGGGGATCGGCACAGGCCTCTTCGCGGCGCTGATGCCGGAGGCCCTGCGCGACGTGTCCCATGTCACCGGCATCGAGCTCGACCCGGTCACGGCGCGCATCGCCAGGCTGTTGCAGCCGCGGGCACGGATCGTCACCGGGGATTTTGCGCGCACCGAATTGCCGCCGAGCTTCGACCTCGCGGTCGGCAATCCGCCGTTCTCGGACCGCACCGTGCGCTCGGATCGGGCCTATCGCGCGGTCGGGCTGCGCCTGCACGACTATTTTCTAGCGCGCTCCATCGATCTCCTGAAACCCGGCGCGTTCGCCGCCTTCGTCACCAGCACGGGCACGATGGACAAGGCGGATGGCACGGCGCGCGAGCATATCGCCAAATCCGCCGACCTCCTCGCGGCCATCCGCCTTCCGCAAGGCAGCTTCCGCGCCGATGCCGGCACCGACGTCGTTGTCGACATCCTGTTCTTCCGCAAACGCAAGGTGGCCGAACCCGAAGGCGACCTCTCCTGGCTCGACATCGAGGAGGTGCTGCCGGCGGCCGAGGACGAGGGCGCGATCCGCGTCAATAGCTGGTTCGCCCGGCATCCGGATTTCGTGCTCGGCACGCACGCGCTGACCTCGGGACCGTTCGGCGAGACCTATACCTGCCTCCCGCGCGCGGGCGAGACGCTCGACGCCGCGCTGACGGCCGCCATCGCCCACCTCCCCGAAGGACGCTATGACGGCGAGCCGACCGTGATCGATCCCGATCTCGACGATGACGCTGAGACCGCGCTCGCCGACCTGCCGCCCGACCGGCATGTGCGCGAGGGCAGCTTCTTTTTCGACAAGGCGCTCGGCCTGATGCAGGTGATCGACGGTGAATCCGTCAAGATCAACGTCCGCAAGGGCCGCAGCGCCGAGGGGATATCGGAGAAGCACGTCCGGATCGTCACCAAGCTGATTCCGGTCCGCGACGCCGTGCGCGCGGTGCTCAAAGCCCAGGAGCTCGACCAGCCCTGGAAGGAGCTTCAGGTCAAGCTCCGCATCGCCTGGTCGAGCTTTGTCCGCGATTTCGGCCCGATCAACCACACCACGGTCTCGCTCACCGAGGATCCGGAGACCGGCGAGGTGCGCGAGAGCCATCGGCGCCCCAATCTCCAGCCCTTCCTCGACGATCCCGATTGCTGGCTTGTGGCCTCGATCGAGGACTACGACCTCGAGACCGATACCGCCAGACCCGGACCTGTCTTCACCGAGCGCGTCATCTCGCCGCCTGCGCCACCCGTGATCACGAGCGCCGCCGACGCGCTCGCCGTGGTGCTCAACGAACGCGGCCGCGTCGATCTCGACCATATCGCCGAGCTGCTGCATCGCGACCCGGCCGATGTCGTCGCCGAGCTCGGCAGCGCCATCTTCCGCGACCCCGCCGACGGTTCCTGGCAGATGGCCGACGCCTATCTCTCCGGCCATGTCCGCGACAAGCTGAAGGCTGCCGAAGCGGCCGCTGCGCTCGATCCCGAATACGAGCGCAACGTCGCGGCCCTCGCGGCGGTGCAGCCCGTCGACCTTAAGCCCTCGGACATTACCGCCCGTCTCGGCGCCCCCTGGATTCCCGCTGCCGATGTCGTCGCCTTCGTCAAGGAGACGATGGCGGCGGCCATCAAGATCCACCACATGCCCGAGCTCGCCTCATGGACGGTGGACGCCCGCCAGCTCGGCACTTCGGCCGCCGGCACCTCAGAATGGGGGATCAAGCGCCGCCACGCCGGCGAGCTGCTCGCCGATGCGCTCAACAGCCGCGTGCCGCAGATCTTCGATACGATCAAGGAGGGCACCACCGAAAGGCGGGTGCTCAATGTCGTCGATACCGAGGCCGCCAAGGAGAAGCTGTTCAAGATCAAGGAGGCGTTCGGGCGCTGGATCTGGTCCGACCCCGATCGCACCGACCGGCTCGCAAGAGTCTATAATGACAGGTTCAATAATATCGCCCCACGAGCCTTCGACGGTTCGCATCTGAAGCTTCCAGGCGCCTCGGGCGCCTTTTCTCTTTATGGGCACCAGCTTCGCGGCATCTGGCGCATCATCGCAGCTGGCTCGACCTACCTCGCTCACGCGGTCGGCGCCGGCAAGACGATGACGTTCTCGGCCGCCATCATGGAGCAGCGCCGCCTCGGGCTGGTCAACAAGGCGATGCTGACCGTCCCCGGTCACTGCCTCGCCCAGGTCGCCCGCGAGTTCCTGGCGCTCTATCCGATGGCGCGCATTCTCGTTGCCGACGAGACGAACTTCACCAAAGACAAGCGCGCCCGCTTCCTCTCGCGCGCGGCGACGGCGAACTGGGATGCGATCATCATCACCCATTCGGCCTTCAGGTTCATCGGCGTGCCATCCGCCTTCGAGCAGCAGATGATCCACGACGAGCTAGAACTCTACGAAAAGCTCCTGCTCGAGGTCGATGAGGAGGACCGCGTCTCGCGCAAGCGCCTCGAACGCCTCAAGGAGGGGCTCGAGGAACGGCTGCAGGCGCTCTCGACCCGCAAGGACGACCTCCTGACCATCGCCGAGATCGGCATCGACCAGATCATCGTCGACGAGGCCCAGGAGTTCCGCAAGCTCTCGTTCGCCACCAACATGTCGACGCTCAAGGGGATCGATCCGAACGGCTCGCAGCGCGCCTGGGACCTCTATGTGAAATCCCGCTTCATCGAGACGAAGAACCCGGGCCGGGCGCTCATCCTCGCCTCGGGCACGCCCATCACCAACACGCTCGGCGAAATGTTCACCGTCCAGCGGCTGATGGATCACGCAGCCCTCATGGAACGCGGTCTGCACGAGTTCGACGCCTGGGCGTCGACCTTCGGCGACACCACGACGGAACTCGAACTTCAGCCCTCGGGCAAGTACAAGCCGGTCTCGCGCTTTGCGAGCTTCGTGAACGTCCCCGAGCTCATCGCGATGTTCCGCAGCTTTGCGGACGTCGTGATGCCCGAAGACTTGCGGCAGTATGTGAAGGTGCCGGCGATCTCGACCGGACGGCGCCAGATCGTAACCTCCAGGCCGACCGAGGCCTTCAGGCACTACCAGATGGTGCTCGATGCCCGCATCAAGGCCATCGAGGAACGCGACCGGCCGCCCGCGCCGGGCGACGACATCCTGCTTTCGGTCATTACCGATGGAAGGCACGCCGCCATCGACCTGCGTCTGGTCGATCCCGCCAATGACAATGAGCCGGACAACAAGCTCAATACCCTCGTCGCCTATGCCTTCCGCATCTGGAAGGAGACGGCGGGCAACGCCTATCTGCGCGCTGACGGCAAGCCCTACGAGCTGCCCGGCGCCGCGCAGATGATCTTTTCCGATCTCGGCACGATCAACGTCGAAAAGACCCGGGGCTTCTCCGCCTATCGCTGGATCCGCGACGAACTGGTCCGGCGCGGCGTTCCTCCGTCCGAGATCGCCTTCATCCAGGATTACAAGAAGACAGAGGCCAAGCAACGCCTGTTCGGCGACGTGCGCGCGGGCAGGGTGCGGTTCCTCCTTGGATCCTCGGAGACGATGGGCACCGGCGTCAACGCCCAGCTGCGCCTCAAGGCGCTCCATCATCTCGACGTGCCCTGGCTGCCCAGCCAGATCGAGCAGCGCGAGGGCCGCATCGTGCGCCAGGGCAACCAGCACGACGAGGTCGATATCTACGCCTATGCCACGGAAGGTTCGCTCGATGCGACCATGTGGCAGAACAACGAGCGCAAGGCCCGCTTCATTGCCGCCGCGCTGTCCGGGGACACCTCGATCCGGAGGCTCGAAGACCTCGGTGAGGGGCAGGCCAACCAGTTCGCGATGGCCAAGGCGATCGCGTCGGGCGACCAGCGCCTGATGCAGAAGGCGGGGCTCGAAGCCGACATCGCACGGCTCGAACGGCTGCGCGCCGCTCACATCGACGATCGGCACGCCGTCCGGCGGCAGATCCGCGATGCCGAACGCGATATCGAATATTCGACCCGGCGCATCGCCGATATCGGGCAGGACATCGAGCGCCTGGTTCCGACCGCAGGCGAGGCCTTCGCCATGACCGTCGCGGACGCGACGTTCGCGGAACGCAAGGACGCGGGCAGGGCGCTCATGAAGGAGATCCTGACGCTGATACAGCGCCGGCATGAGGGCGAAACCGTCATCGCGACCATCGGCGGGTTCGAGCTCGAATATGACGGCAAGCGTTTCGGGCAGGACGGCTATCGCTATACGACCGCCCTCTTGCGCACCGGCGCCGACGACGAGATAGAGCTTCACGTGACGGTCACCCCGCTCGGCGCGGTCTCCCGCATCGAGCACGCGCTCGACGATTTCGAGGGCGAGCGCGAGCGCTGTCGCCAGCGCCTCGCCGATGCGCGCCGCAGGCTTTCATCCTACCAGGCCCGCGATGACGGCAGCGAGTTCGCCTTCGCAGGCGACCTTGCCGATAAGCGCCGGCAGCTTGCCGCGATCGAGAACGCGTTGGCGCTCGACGTTGAGGGCAGGGCGGAGCCGATCGCAGCCTAATCCCGCCGGTCGAGCCAGCCGCGCCATTGCGCGTGGCTGGCTCATCTCATGTCGCAACCGCATGCCCGAGCACCTGGATGGAAGGGAGGAAAGGAGACGGGAGAGGTTTGCTCGCAGATCGGACGAACCGCCGACGCTGGCGCTCAACCGCGCCGCTCGCGATCCCGGCCGGTCGCTCCGCGCAGGGCTGAAAGCCCCGCTTGATCGGCCCGGCAGGGATGCTCGGCCGCAGTTGCACCGGCCCGCCCGCTCCGCGGGTCCGGGGGTGTCTTCGGAATGAAGACGAGAAGGGACCGGCGAAGGGCCGGCTTCCAGATCCCCGAAAAGGAGCAATCCATGAGACTCATGAAAATCGATCCGCGCGCGCTGGTGGACAATCCCGACCGCTCGCGCCAGACCCCGTCCACACCGCAGGCCGACAAGATGTTGCTTGCCTCGATCAAGGTCCTGGGCATTATCGTTCCGCCAGAAGTCGCTCCGCAGACCAATGGCGGAAACGGCTTCGTCATCAATGCCGGCCACCGTCGAACGAGACTGGCGATCAAGGCGGGCCTCGAAGAGATCGACATTCTGGTCAAGGACGAGGCCGACAACGACAACGGCGCCATGCGCTCCTTTGCCGAGAACATCGTCCGCGAGGGGCTGAATCCCGTTGACCAGTGGCGGGCGATCGAGCGCCTTATCGCGCTTGGCTGGACCGAGGATGCGGTCGCGCTCGCCCTTGCGCTACAGGTTCGTGTGGTCAAGCAGCTCCGTCTGTTCGCGAGCCTCCTGCCCGCGATGCTCGACCAGATCGCCAAGGGCGACTCCCCCAAGGACAATCAGCTTCGCACGATCGCGGCCGCTCCGCTCGACGAGCAGGCTGAGGTCTGGAAGAAGTACAAGCCGTCCAGGGCGTATCCCAAGGTCGATTGGCACTGGGTGGCGACCGCGCTCACCAAGACGCGCATGTATGCGAAGGATGCCAGCTTTGGCGACGATCTTGCGCAAGCCTATGGTATCGAATGGGCCCTCGACCTTTGGGCGCCGGAGGGCGAGGATGGCCGCTATACCACGAATGCCGAAGCCTATCTCGGTGCTCAGCAGGAATGGATGGCCAACCATTTGCCGAAGCGCGGCATCATCGTCGAGACAAATACGTGGGGAGGACCGGTACTCCCGCCGAAGGCGGAGCGCATCCACGGCAAGCCGTCGAAGTCCGACCACACGGCGATGTACATCGACCGCGATGGCAAGGTCCAGTCCGTCCACTACCGGATGCCCGAGGCCAAGAAGGCGAAGAGCAAATCCGGTGCAAAGCATGGCACGGGTGAAACCGTCGTCTCCAGACCCCGCCCGGAAATCACCGGCAACGGCGTCAAGATGATCGGTGACTTCCGCACCGACGCGTTGCACGACGCGCTCGGCCGGGCTCCGATCGAGGACGACACGCTGATGGCATTGCTGGTTCTTGCATTTGCCAGCCAGAATGTGCGCGTCGATTCCGGTGCGGGTGGCGAATATGGCTACGGGCAGCGGTTCGGCCGTCTCGCGGCTATGTTGTTCAATGGCGAGGGTGACCTGGCGTTCGACATTGATACGTTGCGGGTTGCCGCGCGTCTCACGCTCATCGAGGTCCTCTCGTGCCGGGAGAACGCCACCAGGAGCGGCATTGTCGCCCGCATCGCCGGCGAGGCGATCGGAGCGGACAGCTTCCTGCCCAACATGGGCACCGACGATTTCCTGTCGTGTCTGTCTCGCCCGGTGATCGAAGCGGCGTGCAAGGAAGCGTCGGTATCGCTTTGCAAGACGGTGCGCGAAACGCGCTGCGCTCTCGCCAAGCATTTCACCACGAACAGCTTCGTGCATCCTGCCGCGCTCTTCGCGCCGGATGCTGAGAAGCTACGCGACTGGCTGTCGTCCAACACCGTCGTGGTGAAGGACCAGGCCGCCGATGCGGTGACCGACAAGCCCGAGGCCCGTGAGGACGAGCCTATCGTCGCTCCTGACGCCGGTCAGCCCGCCGATGGCGAGGACGAGGGATTCCGCGAAGCGGCCGAATAGCGGGCGCCCCCATCATCCCGACCACTACCCGCCGCCGGGGCGACCCGGCGGCGCTTTCGTTTCCACCCGCAATTGCTGGAGGACGTCATGTCCGCGCACAAGATCATCGAGTCCGCCCCCATCGGGGCCATCATCGCCTGGTCGGACGGAGCCCCGCGTCCACCGGACCGGCACCGAAAGAAGCTCTCCGCCTGGAAGGAAAATAACAGCCAGGGGCGGCTCATTCGCAAACAGGGCGCCCGCGAGGGAGGTGCCTTCGACGCCGAGGCCAATTTCACGCTCCACGAGGCCGACTACGGCACCGCGTCCGGTATCGCGATCCGCGTCCGCCGCACGTTCGGGCTACGCTCTGCCTTGCAGTTCACGATCATCGAACGTCCGCCCATCGGCTCGGCCCGTGTGTTCGACCGGCCCGGCGACTATGGCGAGCTCGTTCACCTTGCCACGCATCGCGCGGCGGCCGAGGAGTGGCTTTCCCGGCACGGCTATCCCAATGCCGTCATCGACATCGTGACGGCGGCCGAGGCCGCGGCCGACGCTATCGAGGGGAGGGACGCGGCATGAGCACCGATACATCTCGCCCCCGATCGATGCCAACGCCGGATTTCCGGAGGTTTCTTTCGGAAAGAGCGCCGACGGCCTCATGGTGGCGCTGGTCGGCGACACGGCATTCGCCATGGTGCCATGCCGCGACTTACGCTATTTCCTTGCCACCGGCTGGCGCCTTCGCCGGCCGATGGAGGCGTGGCGGCGCGACGACTTCTACGGCAACTCCGGAGATATCGCCGACGAGGACGCATTTCGCGCCAGAATCGCGGAAAAGGCCGAAAACCAGCGTGAGCTGCGTGGTCTTGGCCGCCAGGACGTCCGCTCGACGGCCAATACGCCCTGGGGCCCGTCACAGGGCGCGACCATATATGCCGAGGGCGTCGTCGCCCACTCGACCGCCGGTCATGGTGGATTCCTGCTGTCGGGCGAGCGCAATCGCAAGGTCCACCCTCTGCTGCGCGTCCGTGGCGGCGCCTATGAAGAAGATGCGGACTGGGCGATCGTCGCCTTCACCTTCCCGCACCTCTTCACGTCCTTCGAGCGCCGCTGCGCCGAGCGCACCATCAAGGACAGCTATCCCGACGCCTGGGAAGCGATCACCGGAACGGTGCTCGAACCCGGCGAATCCCGCAAGAAGGACGAGCGAGCCTTCCTCGAAAAACACGCCGCGGACTGGATCGTGGTCTCGGCGATCACCTCTGAGCACGAGAAGGGGTTCGTCGAATGTGTTGCGACGCCCGGCGGCCGGCGCGGGGAGGGCACCGAGGAACGCCGTTTCCTCGTTCCGGCCGGCGAATACAACATCGGGCGCTTCGGCTTCGTCATCGATCCAGAGCGCCACCGGGTCTATGGCGGTCCGTCGAGCTTCATCGGGTGGCAGCGGAGGACGTCGCCATGACCTCTTCCTCCGAGCTCGACCGGCGGCTCTCGCGCATGGAGGACGCCCGCCGGCAGACGCAGCACCAGCTCACCATGATCGAGCGCCAGATCACCCGGCGGATGACCGCCATGATCCCGCTGATCGGGCGCAAGCACGCCGGCTATCGGCGGGGCAAGGCGCCCGAACCTGCCGCGTTCCTCGAACGGTATCGCTCCAACCTTGCCGCCATCACCGCGGAGCGCCAGCACGAGATCGATGCGCTCACGCGCAAACTGGCGCGCCAGGACAAGGCGATCGCCGTCCTGCAGTCCCGCCTCACGCGCGGCGTCGCGCGCGCCGCCTGACCCTGGCTTTTCACCACTACCGCAATAGCAAAGGAGGGCGAGATGCCCCGCTACACGATCGAGACCACCTACAGGCTGCCCATCTATCGTCAGCAAACCTATCAAGCCCCCACTCTCGAGGAGGCCTGCGCGCTCGCCTTGGACGACGAGGACTGGACAGGCGGCAAGGAGGATCACGAGACGTCCGGCGCCACCTATGTCACCGGCATCTGGAAGGGCGAAACCGATGGTTCCGGCCCTAGCCTCGCCATCCCCGAACAGTTCGACGAGGCGCTCGCGCGCAAGGCCGATCTCTTCGACGACCTTGTCGAGGTCCTGAAGGAGCCGGCGCGGGTCATGGGGCTGTCCCGCGACCAGTTTGCGCATTGGCTCCCGCGCGCTTTGACCGTGCTCGGGCGGGCCGACAATATCGTCCATGACGCCACCGGGCAACGCCCGGCGCGGATGCCGGCGGCGGAATAGCCGAGAGCGGACAATGACCCGGGCCGCGCGTCCTGGCCCCGACCATCCGCTTGTCGAGCACTGGGACGACGAACGCGATATCGGCAACGGCATCATCGTCACGCTTCTTCCCGGCCACTTCTTCTACGATGATTGCGGCGTGATGGGCTTCGACACGGTGGCCGACGCCCGCAATGCCGTCCGGGGCGTCGCCGGACGGGCGCGGAAGCCGGCGCGTGCATTGCGCCGCCCTCGGCTGTAAGGTCACGCGAACAGCACAGGGAGCTTCTGCGATGAGCGAGGCATCGGGATCCGGCATGGACCTTGAGACGCGGTTCGCCTTCGAGCGTCTGCTCGATGTCGCGCGCAGCGACACCGGACAGGCCAAGAGGGTGGCTGACTTCATCCTTGCCTGGTGGAACCAGGCGAGCCTCGGGCGCTTCGATCTCACCGATCTCTTTGCCGTCGAGCGCGAACTCGCCGAGGCGATGGCGACTGTCTTCTCCTGGCTCGCCCGGCAGCCGGAGGCCGTCTATCCCACCGAGTACCGCGCCGAGATCGAAGCGCTGATCCAGGCGTGGCGGCCGGACGTCTGGAAGGCATCGACACAGTCCGCCTGACCGGCGCGCGTCGGGCGCATCACAGCCATCTCCTATCGATCCTGCGCGGTCTGGATCGAGTTCGATTGCGGCAGACGTCCGGGCGCGCGCGATCATTTTCGGGACCGATGTGGTTTTCCTCGCAGCGGCCTGGAGCTGGCCGGGGCGGCACGGCGGCATGTCGAGAGCGATCCTCTCCTGTTGCCCGTCCCTTTTTGGCAATCGAACCCGTGCCGGCCCTCCCTTCGGTTCTGGCTGCGGTCTAAACCGGCGGCCGTTCGCTTCAAGGCCGCTGGCGCGCCGGGGGCGGCCGGTGCCCGCCGCTCTCGGCAATGGCGGGCCGCGTCCCGCGCGAGGGCTATCCAGCCCTGCTTGTCCGCAGCCCGCCATCGCTCGATCTGGCGGACCCGGACCCTGAAGCGCCCGTCTTTCCGCCGGTTTTCGTGACCGCGCCCGAAGGGAGGGCCGGCACGGGCCGGTCTTGGCCTTCGGGACAAGCGAAAGGAAAGGGTACTCCCATGACAAAACCCGCACGCGCACCCCGTCAGCCCGCGAGGACCGTCGAGCGGCGCAAGGCCACCACGCTCGAGATGATCCGGCACTGCTGCCCGGATGCGGCCCTGGCCGCCCACATCGCCGAGATCTTCGCACGGCAGTCCGTCGACAGCGACGGCGTGCGCGAGCTGCACCGCCGGATGATCGTCGAGACGGCCGACGCCATGAGCGAAGGCGTAGGCGAGCGCGCCATGCAGATCCACCTCCAGCGGATCGTCGGCGCCTATGTCGGTTCCGCCTTCGGCGCCGGCCAATTCTACAGCCGGGCCGTGAGCGAGGCCCGGGCCGCGAGCAGCCGGCTCGAAAACGACGCGCGCGACGAGGACCGCGACGGTCCGGTCGGGTTTGACAGTGCGGCCGACCGCAAGCGAGAGTTCGCCGCCGACATGTGCCTGCAGTCGCACGCCCTGCTGATGGCGGCCGAGGGCGCCGTCTCCGGCTACGAACATGTCGTGGGCGAGCGCTGGAAGCCCTATGAGCGGGCCGTCGAAAACCCCGGCCGGACGCTCGACCGCAAGGTCGCTGAGATGCAGATGGCCGCATTCGGCTGACGCCCGATACCGGAGCGGGGCTTCGGCTCCGCTCCATTTCCGCTGGCTGGCCCTGAGCAAGCCGGAAATCTGGCGCCGGCGCGGCGCCCTGCTGGATCGCCATCGACGAATAGACCCCTGACATAGATAATGATTTCGGCACGGTCGAGCTGACCGGACCGGTCCCTGCCCCGTCTCCGCGCGGGGACGCCGCGGCGATCAGGACGGCGGCGCGCCGCGCCGATCCTGGCGGTGAGGCGCACCCGATCCCTCCATGGTCCCGTTGGCGGGCTGGCGGCGGTGCGTGAACCGTGACCGGCTTGGGCGGCGAGACCGAGGGCTCATCGGCAGGTCCGCAACCGCGCATGGCCAGCGTCCGAATTGGGCATGGCATCGGCGCTGCATCGTGGCGCGGTCCGATCCCGCTCTCTGGTGATGGCTTCCTGGTCCGGCTCCGGGTCTTCCACGATCAACCCGCAAGGGGTCCGCTAGCAAGCTGCGGCCGCTTGGCTGCGCCTGCGCGGTGATCGCGACCGGAGCCGGACACTGACGGAGCCATCGAGCGGGATCGGCCCGCTCGGCAAGATGGAGCCTCAGCCATGTCGCACAATCTCGAACTCGCCCAGAAGCACGCCTGGAACCTCGCCCGCACCCTGATGACCACGGTCATTCTCTTCCGCACCGGCGGGACATACGGCGTCCTGCCCGCCGACGAGCTCGGCGATGCCGATGTCGTCGCCCTCTACGAATACGACCCCCACGCCGGCGCCAGCTCGGTTCACTGAACCGCCCCGACCTCCCCGCCATCGCGCCCTGCCTCGGCAGGGCGCTTTTCCCGCGCCCATCGCAAGTCTGCCCCCGGGGGGCTCTGCGAGGAGGGGAATGAGAGGGGCGCGCATCCCGCCCCGTCCCGGACGGCGGTTCCTGCCGGACCCGGGACCAGGGCGCAACGGCTTCGCCGTCCTCCACTGGCGTTCCGGCCCTTCGGGTGCGCCCGCCCCGACTGGCCCGGCCGAGGGACCGCCGTGACGGGGTCGCGATAGGCGCGACCACGAAAACTGGAGGTTCAGCGAAATGAGCAGGAAAGAGAAAAGGAGCCCCGCGTCGATATCCATGCCCGGATAACCGAGCGGATCGTCGCCCAGCTCGAAGAGGGCGTGCGCCCCTGGGTGCAGCCCTGGAGCGCCGGCAACGCGGCGGGCCGTATCACAAGGCCGCTTCGCCACAATGGCGAGCCCTATTCAGGCATGAACGTGCTGCTGTTGTGGTCCGAGGCCATGGAGCGCGGCTATGACGCCCCGATCTGGATGACCTATCGGCAGGCGGCCGAGCTCGGCGCGCAGGTGCGCAAGGGCGAGACCAGCACCACGGTCATCTACGCCAGCCGGTTCACGAAGACCGAGACCGACGCCCGCGGAGACGAGGTCGAGCGCGACATCCCGTTCCTCAGGGCCTATGGCGTTTTCAACGTCGCGCAGATCGACGGCCTGCCCGAGCACTATCATCACCGCCCCGTGTCGATCCTCGATCCGGTAGAGCGGATCGAACATGCCGACCGGTTCTTTGCCAATACCGGCGCGGTGATCCGGCACGGCGGGTCGAAGGCCTTCTATGCGCCGGCGACCGACCATATCCAGATGCCGCCCTTCGAGAGTTTTCGCGATGCGGCCTCGTACGTCGCGGTCCTCAGCCACGAAAGCGTCCACTGGACGGCGGCTGCGAAGCGCGTCGGCCGCGATCTCAGCCGCTATGGCAAGGACCGCAGCGAGCGCGCCCGCGAGGAACTGGTCGCGGAAATCGGCTCGGCGCTGCTCTGCGCCGATCTCGGCATCGTGCCCGAACTAGAGCCGCGGCCCGATCACGCTGCCTATCTTGCAAGCTGGCTCACGGTGCTTGCCGACGACAAACGCGCCATCTTCCAGGCCGCTGCGCACGCGCAGCGCGCCGTCACCTTCCTGCACGGCCTGCAATCGCAGGCCGATGCCATGCCGGAGGCGGCGTGATGGCGCTGGCCATCGCACCCGCCATCGAGCGCCTGATCGCGACGGATGCTCCCGTCGCGATCGGCGTTTCCGGCGGCAAGGATAGCCAGGCCGCCGCGCTGGAGGTCTGCGACCACCTCGACCGCGCGGGCCATGCCGGCCCGCGCCTTCTCGTTCACGCCGACCTCGGCTCGGTCGAGTGGCGCGATTCCCTGCCGCACTGCCAAGACCTCGCCGATCATCTCGGGCTCGAGCTGGTCGTGCTGCGGCGGCAGCGCGGCGACCTCATGTCCCGCTGGGAAAGCCGCTGGCAATCGAGCGTCGCCCGCTACGAGGACCTCGCGACGGTGACGCTCGTGCCGTGCTGGAGCACGCCGGCGATGCGTTTCTGTACCTCGGAGATGAAGTCCCACCCCATCGCCGCGATGCTCAGGCGCCGCTTTCCCGGCCGGATCGTCGTCAACGTCACCGGCGTCAGGCGCGCCGAAAGCCGGCGGCGCGCGCGGCTCGACAGTGCCGATCCGGACCGGGATGGCCGGATCTGGACCTGGCGGCCGCTCCTCGACTGGAGCGAGGAGGCAGTCTTCTCCTCCATCACCCGGCGCGGCCTCGACCCGCATCCCGCCTATGGGCGGTTCGGCATGAGCCGCGTCTCCTGCCGTTTCTGCATCATGTCCAGCCTGCCCGATCTCATCGCCGCGGCGGCGCAGCCCGAGTCCCACGATCTCTATCGCCGCATGGTGGCCCTCGAGATCGCCAGCAGCTTCGCGTTCCAGGGCGGCCGGTGGCTCGGCGACATCGCGCCTCATCTCCTCGGCAGCGAGGACCGCAACGGGCTTGCCGCGGCAAAGGAAAGGGCGCGGCTCAGGATCGAAGCCGAACGGCGCATCACCCGGCCCATGCTCTATGTCCGCGGCTGGCCCACGCGCATGCTCACCGACGACGAGGCCGACATCCTCGCTTCTGTCCGGCGCGAGGTCACGGCGCTGTTCGGCTTTCGCTCGCGCTTCCTCGACCGCGACGCCATCCACGGGCGCTATGACGCGCTTCTCGCCGAACGGTCGCGCCGGAAGGCGGCCTGACCCTAGTGGGGCAGGCCTTGCGGCCATAGGCGGAAACGCCATGTCCGCTTCCCCGCTCCGGTCGCCGGCGAAGGCGATGGTGGGTGTGACGATGACGCGGGGCCAGGACGCGGCGCCGGGCGGGTCTTCATGGTGTCCGGTCCGGCGTGGTGCGGATACCCCCGTCCGCGACGCTTCACACCTGGCTGGGGTGCGCCCCCGCCTCGTGCCATGCCGGTGGGTGGTGACGGTGCCGGGTTCGGATTGCCTGCCCGGCCGGCGCTCGGGCCCGATGACGAAGACGCTGCCAAGTCGTGTAGCAGCCGGGAAGAGGTGCGCGCTGGGGCGCAGATCGATGGGTCGTGTCGATCCAGCGGTGCGGGCCGCAGCGATCGTGCCGCGGTGATCCTCTGGTCGGCGTCCCGTCTCCGGTAACGCCCGGGGAAAGACAGCCCTCCGAAACAAAAACAGCCCCTACGGCCGTTCGGTTTCCGACCGCAACCCCTCCGGGCCGGGCCGTGTTGGCGCGTGCCGCGCCTGCCCGCTCCACCCCGGCCCTTCGGGGTTTCCCTCGCTCTTTGAAGGAAGCTTCGGTGCGCTCGCCTCCCGACGTCCGTCGCCGGGTCTTGTTCGGAGGGACGGTCCCCCGGACGAGCCAAGGAGACAGGAAATGACCAACTTCGTACTTCTCGTCGGCAATATCGGCAACGACCCCGAGACCACCCGGGTCAACAAGAAGACCACGATCTCCGTGTTCCGCCTCGCCACCTCCCGCCCGCGCCGCGTCGACGGCAAGGTCGTCAAGGGCGAGAACGGCTACGCCGAGCAGGACACCGAGTGGCACCGCATCAAGTCCTTCAACGTCCAGGCAGAGACGGTGGAAAAGCACTGCGTCAAGGGCATGAAGGTCGCGGTCTTCGGGCGCATCCACAACACCCAGTGGAAGGACAAGGAAGGCAATGACCGCTACGGCACCGAGATCCTCGCCGACCGCGTCGAGTTCATCGCCTGGCCCAAGCGCGACCGCGCCGGCGGCCAGACCGAGGATTCGGACGAAATCCCCTTCTAAAGGCCCGATCGCAAGGCCCCGCCCCGAAAGGGCGGGGCCTTTTCCCGTGCTGGACCGGGCGTGGGTCGCCGGACGCGACACCGGGCGCGGTGATGGTCGCGCCGCCGGACGGGCGCTCAACCGGGACCGGGAATGTCTGCTCAGATCGTCCGATCGTGCCATGGCGGCCCGAAGGCCTCAAGGACGAGCGGTCCCCCAAAATGCTGTTCGCATTTCGGCTCCCCCACTCGCCGGCTCCGCCGGTCGCTTCGCGCTCCTTGACCCCTCCGGCCCCCATGACCGCCGGCGTCATCTTTCACCACAATCAAGGAGATGACCAATGTCGATCGATCAGCACATCGAGGAGCTGCGCGCCGAGCTCAGGAACGCCGTCGACCGCACGGAGCGCGGCGAGATCATGGAGGCGCTGGAGATGGCGCTGGCCGAGCGCGAGGTGATCTGGGCCGAGCTCGAAGGCCAGCTGAGCGCCGAGCCGCCCTTCTAGGGGCGGCTTTCGCCGTCCTCGCCGGCGGGGGACGCCCCGCGCGCCGGTCTCAGGGATCGGCGTACCCGCGCCGGCGCTTCGCGCGCGCAAGGCGCATGAACGCGCCATCCGCCTCGTCCGGCCGGTCGAAGGTCTCGATCTTGGCTTGCCCGTTGGTGCCGATCCGTCCCCAATGTCGGATCACCGACGCGCCGCCGAACAGCGTCGGCTGCACGGCCAGCACGTAGAAGCGCCGCATGTTCCGCGATGGATCGATGCGGCGAAGATGGATCGGGCGCGTCTCGATTTCTGTCATGGGGGAGTCTCGCTTGCCTTTGGAAGCGGCGTCCAACGACTTGTATGAATCGATCCGGGGCGACCGATTCATCGTGGTGATGGGTGTGCGAGACCGGTCCCGTCGTGGCCGGATGTCTGCATTCGGAAGGGAGGGGTTGGGCGAGGCCCCTTCGGGGCACGGCTCTATTCGCTGCGCTCACCGAACCCGCTAATGCGGTTTCGGCCCATGCGGGTGACGATCCTCTCGCGATGCGGCAGCCCCGGCGCATCGTCCCCGGGCGAGGGCGGTGCGGGGAGGGCGCAGGGCCGGCTGGCCGCCGGAAGCGGACGCGGCCCCTGGTCGGGGCCGCGGGTTGTTCTTCTGACATCCCATTTTACGCCAGCCCCTCCAGCGTCAAGGACTTCGCGGTCCCCCAATTTTCAGCCGCCGCCCGAAAGGGGCGGCGCCAGAAAATCGGCTCCCCCGCTCGCCGCCGCTGGCGGTCGCTGCGCGATCCTTGACCCTCTCGGGTCTACAACGTGGCCACCTTTCGTCAGTACGAAAGGAGACAATCATGACTGAACTCAACCACATCGCGATGTTCGAAACGGTCAAGGCCATACGCAAGAGCGTGGACCTCAGCTACGAGCGCTGCGAGACGGCCTTTGCGCGCAGCCTTCACGCCACCTTCCTCAACAAGCTCGACGACATGATGGATGATCTCAGGCACGACGCCGACCGCCTGTCCGAGCTGCGTCAGCAGCTTCAGGCAGCGGAGATCACCGAGGAGGACTTCAACCTCCTGACCGACCGCATGGATTTCGAATGGAACTGGCTCGACGACGGCCCGCACTCGCTGCTCGATCAGATCCGCACCACGGCATGGGGCGACGGCGAGGAGTGCGTCGTCATACTGGACTACACCGTGGTTCCGGCCGCCGAGCAGGAGGGCCTCGCGGAGCTCTGCGAGCAGTTGAGGGAGCAGACCGGAGTCGTCTTTGTCGCCGCGCGACGCTGACATCACGGAGGGCGGGGTTCGCCCCGCCCTCCTTCAATGCGTCTCGGCAAGCGCGCGGGAGCGGATGGACCGCCCCCGTTCGCTGACGGCAGGTCCGCCCGATCACTGTCACCATGAAACCCGGCGCGTGCGGACAGGTCAGGCCCGGCTGGCGGCCGGATACGGTCACGGCCCCTGGCGGGGCCGTGGGTTGCATCACTCAGACGGCCCAGTATACGGGCCGCGCGCATCGCCTCAAGGACGAGCGGTTCCCCCAATTTTCAGCCGATGCCCGAAAAGGGCATTGCCGGAAAATCGGCTCCCCCACTCGCCGCGAACGGCCGCTGACGCGGTCCTTGACCCGACGCACGACTAGCCCGGGGCCGATCTCCGTCATCGTAATGAAGGAGATCAACCATGACGATCGAGGACCTCATCGACATCCACGACGACCGCATCGCGCGGCTGACCCATTTCCTGCGGCTGGTCCATCTCGGCCGGCGCGGCAAGGAGAATGCCGTCGCCCGCAAGGCGCGCCGCCGCCTTATCGGCGAGATCGGCCAGATGCTCGCCTACGAGCAGGACGCGCTGGAGGCCGACCTCGAATACCGCTACTCGACCACGCCGGCCCAGCGGGCGCTGGACGAGCGCGCCGAGCCGGGGTGCTGGGACGCTTGGGACCACTTCGAGACCGATTTCGCCGTCGTGCCTCTGCTCGATGCCGAGCCGCTCGCCGGCGACGATGGCCAGATGCTCGATCCGGCCACCGGCGCTTGGCTGCGCGTGGAGGAAGGCTATCCCAAGAAGGTCACCGCGCCGATCGAGGAGCTCGGCGACCTCGCCGGCCTGATCGGCCGGATCGAGAACGAGCTCGGCATCGCCTTCACGCTGGATCGGTACTTCTGGACAGAAGACGCCCTTGCGATCTGGGTGCTGTCGCACGAGCAGCGCCCGGGCGGCCGGTCCGGCTAGCGCGCCGAAATCGATCTCCGGGAGGCGGCTCCGGTCGCCTCTCGTCTCTTGGTTCTCGATGCCGGTCGTGGATCGGCCGGCTGGCCGCCGGATACGGACACGGCCCCCGGCGGGGCCGTGGTCTGGCGTCTCTCTGACGTCCCATCGTCGCACCGCCTCTCCGGCGTCAAGGACATCGCGGTCCCCCAAAATGCTCGTCGCATTTCGGCTCCCCCGCTCGCCGCCTCAGGCGGTCGCTTCGCGATCCCTGACCCCTCGATGCGGGCGGTGCGGCCTCCTTGCCGTCAGAACGACGAAAGGAGAACGTCATGACTTGGGACAAAGCCCTCATGCTGATGGTGAAGCTGTCCGGCTTCAAGCTTATCGTCCGGGCCAACCGGCTCGGCTGCGACACCGATCTCGCCCGTGACGCCCACGATATGGTCATCGGCCATATCGAGGAGTTCCGCGACGACCTCGACCGGGTCCTCGCGCTGTGGCGCGAAATGATGGCCGAGCGGGACCCCCGCAAGGCTGATCTCGCGGCCTACGCGCTGAGCGAGATGCGTATCCGCGTCGAGCACTTCTGGCTCCACAACAACCACCCCTACAATGTCGGCGGCTGGCGTCACGCCGACAATGCGGGCAGCTATCGCATCGCCGATGAATGCGACTACGAGCTGTTCAGCGCGCGCCATTGGGTGCGCGAGCTTGCCGATGACGAACTTTGCGGCCTGCGCCCGATCCTCGACCAGCTTGCCGAGGAGACCGGCTTCACCATCCCGGCCGTCGTCATCTACTACCGGCCCGATCCCGAGCGTCCGGCCGCGACGCCGATCGCGCCCCTCGATCCCGACGCCGAGATTCCGTGGTGAGGCATCCGGGGAGGCGGGTGCCGCCGTCTCCCCGTTTCCTTTGCGAGGACAGGCGCGGCCGCTTGTCCTGCGCTTTCCAACATGGAGACCGCCACCAGGCGGTCCCTTTTGATCCTTGGTCGGGGAAAGAGGGCGCCGCCCTCTCTCCCCAGCAAGGCCCGATCGCCGGTCTCCCCACCCTTCCGCGCTGCGCTGCGCTCCGCTTGTGCAGGGCGGGTGATCCCCGGCGCTCGCACCTTGCCCCCTCTCACCCGCTGCTCCGCGCGAACTCGGGAAGCAGGAGCGGGGTCCTGCTTCCTGACGGAAGGGACCTCGCTTCGCGAGAAAGGAGCAATCGACATGACCATTTCCGCCTACCTCGTTGAGGTCGAACGTCGCACCATCCGTATCGTGACCATCGACCGGGCAAACAGCCTTGCCGACATTCGCCAACACATTGGATGCGGGCTGATCGACATGGTGCGCATCGACCGGAGCCACTCCGTCGTCGTGGATGACAACGGGCTGACCGACACCCTGTCGTGCTTCACCGAGCTTGAGGACTACGCCAGCCCACTCGCGGGGAACCTCCTCATCGTCGGCACCGACGCAATGGGCGAGACGGTTTCGCCGCACCGGTCCATCGAGGACATCGCCGGGCTGCTGACCATCCGCTATCCCGTCTTCTCCCCGGTCTTTGAAGCCTTTTCCGGCCCGAACGTCTTCGGCAGCCGCGTCAAGGGGTTCGAGATCCGCGTCGAGAGCCGAAAGCCGGAGATCATCGCATCGGCATGATGCCGAGGCCGGACCCCACGAAGGGGTCCGGCGCCCCACCGGTGGAGGCGCGACAGGCGCGGGGGCGGACCGGGTTCCCGCCTGCGGGGCAAACGCAGGGGAGGATACCCCGCCGGATCCACCGGGCGGGCTATCCTCTGAGAAGGGGGCAGGGCCGCCCCTCTCAAGCTCTCCCCCAAAGGGGCAGGGCAGAGCCCCGCCCCCTTGAACCCCCACCCCTGGAAGGGGGTGGACCACCCCCTTCCAGACCATCCCCGAACCATGCGGACGCGGCCCCTGGTCGGGGCCGCGGTGCTTCTCTCTCTGACTTCCCATTGTCGCATTCGCCCCTGCGGCCTCAAGGACGAGCGGTTCCCCCAATTTTGCGGGCACCTTTTCGTCAGAACGAAAAGGAGGCTTCCATGTCTGATTTCTACTACACAAAACTCCACGCCAAGTTCGCCGGTTTCCGCATCATGGTTCTGGCGAACCGGCTCGCCTGCAACGACGATTTGAGCCGCGTCGCTCACGACACGCTCGTCGGCAAGCTGGACGAGCTCATAGACCTAGCGCGAGCAACCGTCGCGGCGGAATGCAAGCTCGCCCAGAATCCCGACAGCCCCGAGGCGGAGGATCTGGGCGAGCAGATCTGGGCCGCAGGGCAGGACCTCACCTACCTCTGGCGGGAGCCTGACGGCATCGATCTTTTGCACTGCGATGTCTGTGTCGATTGGGCCACGAAGGAATGGTACAACAAGCGCACGGGCGAGTGGCGCTTCCTCGACGGCTTTCCTCCGCCCCGGATCAAGATCGGCGACGACCGCCTGAACGGCCTTTGCAAGATCCTCGGCCAGATCGCCAAGGAGACCGGCATCGTGTTCAACACATATACCACCAAACAATATTTCGGGGTGGAGGAGCCGGACGAGGACCCGGAGTGCTACGTGGCGCTGCACGGTAGCGCCCACTGATTGCATCGAGCGACAGGCGGCCTTGACCGCCTGTCGCTCTTGCCTTGGCGATGGAGCAGCGCCGGCCGGATTGACCGGTCGGCGCTGCTGATGAAAGGGGGCAAGCCCCCTCTCAAACTCTCCCATGAGGGAAGGGCCAGCCCCTCCCTCAAACACCCTCCCATGGGAAGGGGCGACGGTCCCCTCGCCCCCTTCCCAAACCCATCCCCTCTCCCGGACGCGGCCTGCGGCCGCACGTCAGGAAGGGAGGTCGGGCATCGGCCCTTTGGCGATATCCCACACCCATGCCGGCATGCCGCTCTCGCCGATCAGATCTGCGAGCTTCTCGCGAAACGCGGCATCGGCATCGGCAGGGATGAGATAGAGCGCGGTCGACTCGCCGACGGCCCGCGTCACAACGAGGCTCGCCATCGGCTGGCCGGATGGAAGATTGAAACGCAGCGACTTGACGAAACCCGTACCGGTTTTCGTCAGCCGCTCCACCAGCATCGCCTCGTAGGCGGTGTCGACCGGAATCCAGTTCTCGTTAACCGCCATAAGCGCGATCGCCTCGACGGTGGCGACGCCGGCCGGGCCGATGCCGAAGGTAGCGACGGCCACCAGATGCGATTCCGAATGGGCGTCCCACAGCGCCAGCGCGTTGGCGAAGGTCTTCTTCACTCGGCGCTCGACATCCTTTGCCAGCATGAACGGGAAACGCGGCGCGTGTTTCACAATGAGCCGCGCGCCGAGGTGCGCCGGCGCGATCTCCTTGACCTCGCCGATCAGGATCGCCAGCGAACGGCGATTGCCGTTAGACTGAATCGCTCGGCTCAGGAACTCAGCCCGCCGGCGTGAGATAGCGTCCTCGCGTTTCGCGTCGAACATCTCCGGAATGTAGAGCGAATGCGCCAGCGGCTTGCCTTTCGCCATCGACGCATCCGCGGCGTCGAGAAGGAACTTGCGCAGCACGGCCCAGTTGCGGCGTCCGGCCATCGCCGGCCGCCAGCGATTGAAACCGGCGCGGTCCCACAGGAAATGCAGCGTCGCCTTCGGCGACAGCCGCGCGCCCTCGGCTTTCGCCTCGCTCGCCTCGGTGCTTTCGCCTGCAGCGGGCGCTGCGCGCCCGGCGACTTTCGACAGGCTGAAGCCGAGCCTCAGCGCCGTCGTGCCGTCCTCGATATTCTCGACGATCGCCTGGCCTTCGACGGCCGCTATTCCGGACAAGCCCGACGGCGGTTCGTAGGAATCGCAGTCGACGTCGTGCTGCGGGCCGGTTCCCGGCATCCGCTTCAAAATGTGCCGGTCCCCGAACCGGGCGATGTACATCGGCACGCCGTCAGGGCAGCACAGGCATCGCGGGTGCTCGCGCCGGGCGAACGCCTCTGCGAGCCGTTCACCCAGATCGCGCGCATCCCCCGCGACCTCCGATCCACCGATTCGAAAACGCCGTTCCATCACCCCGACCCCTTGCCGGTGTGGAAGCGGTTCACGCCGACCGAGGACAACATGTCCTCGCGCCGGAAATAGATGGCGCGCCCGCACCGGAGCGGCGGATTGCCGGCGGTGAAGATCACCTGCTCGTCGGTGCGCATCTGGAGAACCTCATGGGGCAGGATCAGCCGCCGCGAGGTCAGCGATTTCGAGCGGGTGCGCGAGGAGCCGCCCATGCGCGAGGTGCGGCTCACCTGATCGACCTCGACAGTGGTTTCGCCGCAGCGGCGCGAGATGAACTCGGCCGTCTCGGCGTCGTTGACGGCCGCGAACGACACCCACGATGCGCTCTCGAACCATTTGCTCGCCGCATCGCGGCCGCCATAGGCGTCGCGGAGCTGGCCGACCGACTGGAACAGCATCATGAGCGTGATGCCGTATTTCCGGCCCGCGTCGCGCGCGACCTCGACAATGCGCATGAAGCCGAGCCGGGCGGCCTCGTCGAGGACGAACAGCGCGCGTCCCGCGATATCGCCGTCGCGATTGTAGATCGCATTCATCAGAGCGCCGATGATGACGCGGGCGAGCGCGGGATGGGTCTCCAGCGTCTTGAGGTCCAGCGAGAGGAACACGTCGGTTCTGCCCTTGGCGATATCGTCGGAGACGAAACTCTCCCCCGACACCAGCGCGGCATAGTTCTCGTAGCTCAGCCAGTGCGTCTCCTTTGCCGCGGACGCATAGACGCCCGAGAAGGTCTCGGGCGTCATGTTGATGAAGGGGGCAACGTTCTCGCGCACGAACCGGCTGCCCGAATTGTCCCATATCGCCTGAAGCCTGCTTCTGAGCTTGGGCTCGGGCTCGGCCAGATTGGCGCGGACCTGACGCAGGGTCTGGTTCTCGGGCGGCGTGTTTCCGGACAGGCACACATCGGCGATCAGCGCGGTGACGAGCTGGAGCGAGGTGCCGCGAAAGAAGTCGTCCCTCATGCCGACCATGCGGGCGCTATCGGTCATCACCCATGTCGCGACTGCGGCAATGTCCTCCTCCCTGGTCGACCCGAACTTGCCGATCCAGTCGAGCACGTTGAACCCGATATGCGAGGTGGCAGGGTCGAGCACGACAACTCTGCGGTTGGCGCGTTTGCGATGGTCCATGACCATCGGCGCGATCTCGTTGGAGGGGTCAAGCACCACCAGCGCGCCGCCCCATTTGAGCGCGGCCGGGACCGCGGCGCTGACGGTCTTGAACCCGCCACTGCCGGCGAACACCAGACCGTGGCTGGAGCCAAACCCGCAGTCGAAACACAGGAGCGGTGCCTTGCCGCCCATTCCCCATGTGTCCTTGTCACCGGGATCGAACGGCACGCCTGCAACACTGTCGCGGTCGACGCGATAGCGCTCACCGACAGGGATGCCGCCGGCCGCCGGAAAGAGCTTTGCCGCCTGCTGCATCGTCATCCAGTCGGCATTGCCATGGATGGCGCGCGAGCCCCGGATCCGGCGCGGGCCGCTTGCCGCGAAGGCGGCGTTGCCGCGCATCGCGACGCGCAGGCCGAACAGCCCCGAGCCGAACAGCGCTGCCACCCCGACGCCGATCGCCATGTCCGCGTAGGAGAGCAGCGTGCCCTCCGTCACCCGATCGGCGAATCCCGACAGGCGCATCACCTCGCCGAGGGCGGCGAGGCTGCCGATCGCGAGGCTCGCGATCGCCACGCCCGCCCCTGCGTAGCGGATCGCCAATCCCCTGCGGCGGCGAACAGGACGATGAGCCCGATTGCGGCAGCCGCGACAAGGGGAAGGGCGATGCCGCTCCGCCCCAGCATCATCCGCGCGTCGTCCGTCGTGCCGAACGCGGAGAGCCAGTGCTCACTACCGCGCAGCAGGATCGCCGTCGCGCCCATCGCGAGGATCGGAACGATCATCAATGTCAGCTTCTTGGGGTTCACCGCGAAACGCCTCCTTGCCGATGGCCCGCAGGCGCTCGCGCTCGCCGGGTTCGGTGAGATGCCTTGCGCCCTCGATCATCATTCCGAAAATGACGGCATGGTCCTCGCCGCCGAGCCCGGCCTTCACCACCAGACCGCCGAGCTGGAACTTGAGCCGATTGTCGCCGCGGCGCTCGACATGGATCATGGTGCGCCTCCTGAAGGCGAGGCTGGCCATCTTCCGATCCAGACGCCGAACGACCACGTCATCATGTCCTCGGCCCGCGGCCGCGAAATCGCCCGGCCACCTCGCGGAACGCCTCGGTGAGCTCATCGTCGGCGATGTCGAGTTCGGCAAGCCCCGCATCGGTCGCGAGCTTGGCGATACGCTCGGCCCGTTTGCGCAGGACGTCCTTCTTCCTCTCCAGCAGCTTGGCCATCTGCGCGTCGATGTCGCTGATCACGGCCGCGTGCCGTGCCCGTTTCTCCGCCATGTCGGTCTCCGTCGTTTTCTCGCCGCGCGCGGCCGTCTGGTAGGGTCAGGCAACCCCACCCGCGCCCGCGCGACAACCCGGCAGAAGTGACGGGTCAGGTTCTCCCGAAATCGCCAAAACCCGAGCCTGTGGAATCGCCCTATCCTTGCGATCCGCCGTTTTCGGCCAGGACCGCCAGCGTTGCGGGTGCGGGAGGTGGTGCGTTAAGCGGTGCTCCGTTCGCTTCGCTCACTCCGCGTGTTGAAGGGCGCACTTATAAGATTGCTTTCGCAATCTTGCCGGGCGCGCAGATGCGCGCCTTTCCCCGGCATAAACGCCGGGGCGATTTCTCCAGCCCGACAGGCGAAGATTCCACTCGTGGATCACCACGATGGAAAACGGCGCTGTGCGCCGTTTTCCGGTTCCGGCGATCCTCGCAACTGCATGGTGCAGGCGAGCGGACGGGAATGGCGATCTATCATCTACGAGCGCAGGTGATTTCGAAGGGCGGCGGGCGCAGCGCCGTGGCGCGGCCGCCTATCGCCACCGCGCCGAGATGAAGCTCGACACCGAGGAGAATGTCCGCACGCTCCGCTACACAGGGATCACCGAGGACCTGGTGTTCGCCGAACTGGCGCTGCCGCCCGACGCGCCGAAATGGATCGAGCGCCTGGTCGAGGGCAAGCCGGTGGCCCGCGCCAGCGAGGCGCTCTGGAACGCCGTCGAGCAGGCCGAAACGCGGGTCAATGCGCAGCTGGCGCGCGAGATCGTGCTGGCGCTGCCGATCGAGCTGACGCGCGAACAGAATGTCGAGCTGGTGCGCGATTACGTGGCCGAGGCCTTCACCACGCGCGGCATGATCGCGGACTGGGTCTATCACGAAAAGGAAGGCAACCCGCATATCCATGTCATGCTGACCATGAACCCGCTGACCGCGGACGGGTTCGGCAAGAGGCTGGTGCCGCGAAAGGACGCTGACGGCAACATCGTGCGGGTCAACGGGCAGATCCAGTACGAGAACTGGGCCGGCGACAAGGGGCTCCTCAAGCTCTGGCGCAAGCAGTGGGCGGACAATGCCAACCGCCATCTCGCCCGGGCCGGTCTCGACGTCCGTATCGACGAGCGCTCGCACAAGGAGCTCGGCATCGAGATCACGCCGACGACACATTTGGGGCCGGGCGGACACGCGATCGCACTGCGCCAGGGCGCCTCCGAGCTCAAGGCCCAGGCCGACGAGGCGCGCCGCGACGCCGCACGCAAACTGCTCGATCAGCCGGACGGGGCGCTCGCCCTCATCACCAATGAGCGGTCGGTCTTCACCGAGGCCGATATGACAAAGCTGGTCGCGCGCTATGTCGACGACGAAGCCGAGTCGGAGAAACTGCTCGATGCCGCCTTTAACTCGGACGCGCTGATCCAGCTCGTGCCGGATTCGATCGATCCCGACACCGGCGTGGTGCTCACCGAAGCGCGATACACGACACAGGAGATGCTCGACATCGAGCGCGCCATGATGGACACGGCGCGCCGCCTTCGGCTGGTCGAGGGGTTCGGCGTTTCGGAAAAATCGGTTGATCGCGCATTGGCCGACGTTGCCGAGGCGCGCGGCTTCGCGCTTTCGGAGGAGCAGGCCGAGGCCGTCCGCTATCTCGGCCGTGACCGGGCGGTAGCCGTCGTCGTCGGCTTCGCCGGTGCGGGCAAATCGACCATGCTCGAAGCGGCGCGGCGCGCCTGGGAGGCCGAGGGCCGCCGGGTCATCGGCGGCGCGCTCGCGGGCAAGGCGGCGGCCGAGCTGCAGAAATCGAGCGGCATCACGGGGCGGACGCTGGCGTCGTGGGAGTTCGCCTGGAACAACGATCGCGAAGTTCTCGAAAAGGGCGACGTGATCGTCGTCGATGAAGCGGGCATGGTATCCTCCAAGCAGCTGGCGCGCATCATCGCCCGGGTTGAGGATGCCGGCGCCAAGATCGTTCTGGTCGGCGACGCCGAGCAGTTGCAGCCGATCGAGGCGGGCGCCGCCTTCCGCGCGATCTCGGAACGTGTCGGCTTGATGGAGCTCGAGGGCATCCGGAGGCAGACCGAGGACTGGGCGCAGGAGGCTTCCAGGGACTTTGCGCGCGGCAGGGTCGGCAAGGCGCTCGATGCCTACAACGATCGTGGTCATGTCACCTGGTCCGATACGCGCGAGGCCGCCCACGAGGCGCTGGTCGCAGACTGGCTGGCCGATGGCGGCGTCGAGGCGGGATCCTCGCTCGCGCTCGCTCATTCGAATGCCGACGTCTTCATGATCAACGGCCTGATCCGCGAGGCCCGGAAAGAGCGTGGCGAGCTCAACGACGGGATCGAATACCAGACGTCTCGTGGCGTGCGCGAGTTCGCCGGCGGCGACCGATTGCTGCTCCTCAAAAACGACCGGGACGTCAAGAACGGCATGCTCGGCACGGTCGAGTCCGTCAGCCCGGATGTCCTGACCGTCAAGCTCGATTTCGGCCGCACCATCGAGGTCAAACCCGACGAATACGATACTTTCGATCACGGCTATGCAGCCACGGTTCACAAATCCCAGGGGGCGACCGTCGATCGCGCCTATGTGCTCGCCACCTGGGGCATGGACCGCCATCTCGCCTATGTCGCGATGAGCCGGCACCGCGATGCCGTGACGCTCTATGCGAACCGCAAGGACTTTTCCGACCACAGCGCTCTGACCGAGCGCCTGGGGACAAGCGGGGCCAAGGGCACGACGCTGGACTACGAGGAGCGCGCTGAATATCTCGAGCGCCGTGGCCACGAAAGCGAGCGCACGCTGGACCCGGTGAAGGCCGGATTGTTCGAGCGGCAGATCGAATGGGTCGACCAGCAGCGGCACAGGCTGGCGCGGCTCTGGTCGCGGATCGAGAGCGCGATCACCGGAATCCGCCAGGTGCCCATCGTGGTGCAGACCGGCACGGCGGCCCCGGCCCCGACTGCGAAACCGACGCGGCGGCTGCAGGCCGGAACGGGAGGGCAGGCCGGAACGCCTGCGGCGGGCGGGGCAGGGGGCGCGCGGCGCGGCCGTCGGCGAAACTGCCGCCCTGGCACGGTCCGCTGTTCGCAGTCACGACGAATTTCGAGGGGACCGTCGCCGAGGTGGCGCAGGCCAATGCCCTGGCCGCGCCGGAATACGTCGAGGCCTCGGCCCGCTTACAGCGTGCGGCGGGGGTGTTGTGGTCGGACCCGAAAGCGGCTTGCGCCCGGATCGAAACCGAATGGCGGCTCGGCTTCGACCCCGAGCGGCTCCGCGCTGAAATAGCGGAAACGCCCGAACGCTTCGGCACCGTGCGCGGTAGCATCGCAGGCGGCCAGCTGGATGGAGAACGGCGCGCCGCGCTCGAGGACGTCGCCTTCGTCGCCGAGGCGGCGGGACGCGCCGCGACCGAATGGCGGGATGCGCTCGACCTGGCCCGCGCCGACGAGATCGCCCGGCGCCAGTCGGCATCGGTAGCGGTTCCCAGGCCGTCGATACGGGCAGAGGGGTTCCTGCTCTCGATGGAGGAGCAGCGCAAGGATGCGGCGCATCCGCACCGCTATAGTAATTCCCTGTTCCGGCTCCAGCGCCTGCCGCGTTTGTCGGCCGAGGTGATGACGCTCGCGGATGCGCTCAACAGGCGGTTCGGGGAAGGGGCTTTCCTCGAAGATGCGGACAGCGCGACCCGCCGGGCCGCACGCGCTGCCGTCACCGGCGAGGCCGAGCAGAAACGGTTGTCGGCGCTGCGTCCGGTGTTCCAGTCGGCCCAGCAGCTTTGCCGGGAGGCGGAGAACCTCGGCATCCGGTACAATATCCAGGACCAGCTCGAGGCGGCGGCCGCCGTCACGGCGTCGCCGGTCTTCGACAGCGGCGCGATCGCGATCCGCGGCATAGCGACCTGGCCACGATCCCTTGTTCAAACGGTGGAGGAAAAGGTGACGTTCACCCCGACATTGCAGGCACAGTGGCAGGAGGTCACCGAGCGGGTCGACCGGATGTATCAGGAGCCAGACGCCGCAACGGCGCGCATGAACCTCGAAGCGGTCGCTGCCGCGCCGGACCAGCACAAGGCTGTGCTCGACCAGCTTGTCCGTCAGCCCGAGATTTTCGGGGAGCTGCGCGGCAAGACCGGCCTCTTCGCCTCCGCAGGCGACCGGGAGACCCGGCGCCTGGCAAGCGAGGGCGGGGCGGGTTTACGGGACGAGATCGAGCGGTATCACCAGCTCCATACCTCTGCCACGGCGCGCTTCACCCACGAGGAGAAGGAAGCCCGCGAGCGCGCCCGTCTCGACATTCCGGCGCTCTCGCCCAACGCGATCGTCGTGCTCGAGAAGGTGAGGGACGCCATCGACCGCAACGACCTGCCGGCCGCGATGGGGTTCGCGCTGGCCGACCGGATGGTCAAGGCGGAGATCGACCGTTTCAATGCCGCGATCGAGAATAAGTTCGGCGACCGCGCCTTCCTCGGGCTCGACGCCAAGGCCGCTTCCGGTCCGGTGTTCGAAGCCATCGCCGCGCAGGTCGCTGCGGCCGATCGCGTCGCGCTCGCCAGCCAGTGGTCGGACATGCGTGCTGCCCAGCAGCTTGCCGCCCAGGAGCGCACGCACACGGCGCTGCAGCAGAGCGAGGCGGCGCGGCGGAGCCAGTCGAAGGGGTTGAAGGCGTGACGGTGTCTTCAAGGCCGCACAAGCGTCAGTGCCCTCATCCAAAGTGGTTCGCGCCTCATTCGCCGCCCCGTCACTTTTGACGGGTCGCGCACCAGGTCGGCTCGGGCGAAAATCTGACCTGTAGATCATCGCGCGTGGTCCCTTTCCACGCCTTGCATTGCGGCAGCGGGGAAGATGCACGACCAACATTTGGAGGCCGTTCTGAGGGTCGCTCACGCCGGCGTGCTGGGCTGCCTTGGCCTCATCGGAACGGGCTCGCTCAGCAGCTCGCTAGCGGACGCCGCAGATAACCATTTCGTTGTCGACGTCGTCCTCTGCACGACGAGCTGCGCTCCGGTAGCTCTGCGCATCTGGGATGGTGACACGTTCCGTATAGGGTTCGGATCCGGGTCGGAGCGGGTGCGGCTTGCTGACATCGATGCGCCGGAGATCGAAGGGAAATGCGCCTATGAACGCGAGCTCGCGCGGCGGTCGCAGCTTCGCCTCGCCGAACTCCTGAGCGGCCGCCCGATTGTGATCGTCCGGCAGGGTCAAGACCGGCACGGGCGCACGCTGGCGATCCTGTCGATCGCAAGTGGCAATGTCGGTGGGATCTTGGTGCGGGAAGGATTGGCGAGGAACTGGCATGGTCGCCGCGAGCCGTGGTGCGGCTGATCCGGCGAGATCGCCGCCTGGGATCGTCCTTCCCGACTGGGCGGGCATGGCGGCGGCCAATGCTCGCCATACTCCCATCGACCGTTGCTGCATGCTTGCCGGCGAGCAGGCCGATCAAGCGTGCCGCTCCGCAGCTCCCTCGCAGCGAACGAACACTCGAGGCAGTCAAATGACCAGTCGGCGCCGGGCGCTTGCCATTCTTCTCGCCGGCGCGGCCGCCTCGATCGGGCTCTTCGTTGCCGGTCAGACGGGTGGCCTGCGGATCAATCTCACGCCGAGCTATGCGCTCGGGCTGTGGCGCATCGTGCCCATTGAGCGCGCGGCTGCGGTTGGCGATCTAATCTTCATATGCCCGCCGGTGACACATGCATTAGTCCTGGGGACCGAGCGCGGCTACATGCGCCGCGGTATCTGTCCGGGCTGGATGAGCCCGCTCCTGAAGTCGGTGGTCGCCGGCCAGGGACAGCGCATCCAGATCGGAGATCTGGTGACCATCGATGGACAGCCGCTCGCCAGATCCGAAGTTCGCACAGCCGATGCACAAGGCAGGGCGCTTGCTCCTTGGTCCGGAGGAATCGTACCGGCCGGACACCTCTTTCTCCATTCTGAATTCGCGGGTTCCTATGACTCGAGATATTTCGGGCCGATCCCGGCCGACGGTGTCCTCGGACTCGCCCGCCCCGTTCTCACGGTCGATCCGTGACATGCAAAAATCGGCCGGGCTTGCAGTTGCGGCAGTCGCGGTTGGCACGGTCGCCTGGAGTGGCGATCCCCTCGCCCTGCCGCTCGCCTTCGCGTTCCCGGCGCTTTGGGCGCTCGCTCCTTCGCGCCTCACCGCCGGCATCGTGTCGGCAGGGTACTTTCTTGCCGCCTCCCGCGGCCTGCCGCAAGGCGTCGTCAATTTCTACGGCAGCGGGTTCGGTGCCGGCATCGGCCTCTGGTTCGCCGCCGCATTCGCCTTTGTCTTCGTCCATGCCTCGCTCTGGACCTCGCGACCGGGGTGGAGGAGAGCCGGGCGCTACGGCTTGGCGGCCGTGCTGATGAGCGTGCCGCCGCTCGGCATCGTCGGCTGGGCCCATCCGATCACGGGAGCCGGCATCCTCTTTCCCGGTTGGGGATGGTGGGGTCTGGCTGCGGGAGCGATCGGCCTCCTCGCAATGACGACGCGGGTCTGGCCGATCGCATCGCTCGTCTTGGGAGGAGCGGTTGCCTGGTCCGCCGTAACGTGGACGGCTCCGATCTTGCCTCAGGGCTGATCGGTGTCGATACGAAATTCGGCGGTGAGCGCGGCGGGAATGCGGGGTTTTTCCAGCATCGCGAGACCAATTCAGTCGTGAAGGCCGCTGCCGCCGAAGGCTACGAGGTAGTGGTCCTTCCCGAGGGCGCTGCCGGTATATGGACGCCTACGGTCGAGCACCTATGGGCCAGTGAACTTGCCGGGCTCGAGATCATCGTCAATGCCGGTGCGATCATAGTGGATGAGCAAGGGTACGACAATGTCATGATCGAGCTCGGGAGTGAGGGAGGGAGCATCCTCTATCGTGAGCGGATGCCGGTTCCGGTGTCGATGTGGCAACCTTGGCTGGCGTTGACGGGCGATGTTGGCGGGGCGCGGGCTCATTTTTTTGCCAATCCGATCGTAGAATTGGCCGGCCGGCGGGTGGCGCCGCTGATCTGCTACGAGCAACTCCTGATCTGGCCAGTGCTGCAATCGGCGCTGCATTCCCCCAACACAATCGTCGCGACAGGGAACGGCTGGTGGACGGAAGGCACAAGCATCGTCGCTATCCAGAAGGCGGCCGTTGTTGCTTGGGGTTCTCTATTCGGCCTGCCGCTCGTCCTCTCTTTCAATACATAAAAGGTACGTTGCCATGTTCGACGCCGCCCTGATCCAACAATGTGCCGATCCAAGCCTTCCGCCAGCGATCGTCGAAAGGTTCATCACCGAGGTTGGCGTTCCCGATCCGCTCGCAGTCGATGTCCGGGTCGGCAATCGCGTCGTCCTGATCCCGCCAGTGAGGACAAGGGACGAGGCAATGGCGGTCGTTCGTCAATATGTGGGTCGCGCGATTGTCCGCGTCGGCGTCACGCAATATCCCGCCGGTGTCGGAATTGCCGATGCATCAGAACTATTTGATGACCTCGTCGATGCCTGCGCCAACATTTCGATGGGTACTGCCCTGTTCGGAAAGGTCTACCGGATTGTCACACGCTGGTACGGCGCGGAGCCTGACGAGGCATTCGAGGACGCCGTGCTCGCCTGGCGCAGCGGATTTTTCGAAGGCCGTGCGGTATTTCACGAGAGCGACCCGGGAGCGTCCAGGTCGCGCCCGATGCAGCCTCCTGGATATGTCGACCAAGATGATGCCACACTTGGCACCCACGGCGACATCGCCAGGCGTCAACCGATGGCTCACCACGATGATGAAGATCCCGACAAAGCAGGAATCCGGATCGACCTTTCGCGTATCGGAAGTGGAGAGCTCGAATAGACATCGCATGTGGTGCCAAGCTAGAAGAAAACTCGACTGATCCGGCAAGACGGCATCCAATGCGTTATTCGGACTCGATGATAGGCGATAGGTCTCGCACGGGATCAGTGCGCGAATACTCAATCGGTTGCGGCTGCGGCTTCATTGTATCCGAGCAATTCCAGCCAACAGTCCCTCGCGTGAAATCTCTCCCATGTGAACCGACTGAAGCATGCCGTCGCTGCCAACAAAGAAGGTCGCGGGCAGGCCCGGCACTTCGTAGTGGCGACCGAACTCGCCCAGCCCGTCGAGCACGACATGCTCTAGATCGAGATTTTCCGTCGTCAGGAAACGCTGGATGATCTCCTGGCCTTCCCCCTGGTTGACGAAGACAAGCCGGGCGTCGTCTGTGTTTGCAGCCACATCCGCCATCATCGGCATCTCGCGCCGGCACGGCGGGCACCACGTCGCCCAGAGATTGATGACCATGGGCTGACCTTCGAGATCGTGCGGATCGAACTGTTCCCCGGCAAGCGTGCGGTATGTGTCTCCGGTCGGCAGCGGGGTCGCCGGCGTGCCGGCCGTGAGCTGGAGCACGAAGAAGGCGACATAAGCTGCCGCCGCGCTTGGCAGGGCAGTCCATAGGCTAAGCTTCAGTTCACGACGGAAGCGGACCAGCGTGTAGGCGATCGCCAGCGCGACGCCAGCCTCGATCATGAACCCGCCCTGCCAGATGTAGAATGCGCGCAGCGGCTCGGCGAGAAAGCTGCCCGCATGCTGGAGGACGTGCCCGATCCGCGCACCGGCGATGAAGGATATGGCCGCGCCCCACGCCCATGACGAGAAGCGCTGATCGACCTTGCGAGCAAGGACTTCGCTCAGGAGGAGAAAGGAGGCGATGGCCAGGATCGCGGCGAAGCGGTCGGGGGCGAAGACGAAGGGACCGATGACGACTGCATTCATGTCACTGCCTCGCTTGCGAGATCGACGCCAGCAGCGTGTCGACGCCGACGTCGCCGATCAGACGGGTTCCGACCGGCTCGGCCGCATTCGCGTCGAAAAGATCATCGTCGGTGGACCGACGACGGCGAGGTCGCGCATCAGGCCATGATTGGCCTGGTTGAAGTCCGTCAGGTCGACCTTGATACGCTGGAAGCCGTCGAGTCCGGCGACGACATCGGCGCTCGGAAACAGGTCCCGCTCGATCGTCTTGCAGATCATGCACCACTCGGCCGTGAAGTAGACGAAGGTCGGGCGTCCATCCGCCGATGCCATCGCCTGCTCGAGCTCCGGCGTCGAGTTCGCCGCGACGAACGTCATCTCGGTCGCGGCGGCTTGCTGACTTGAACCACCCAGGCCGAAATGGGCAAGCGGGCGGAAGGGGTCGGTCCCGCCGGATGCAGCACCGATCGCGAGGATCACACCGGCGAGTGAGGCTGCGAGCCCCGTCGCCTTTCTGAAGCGCAACCCAGCTCCGGCTTCGGCCGTCAGCCGATCGACGGCACCGAGGAAGACGGCAGCGGTCAGAAGGAACCCCGCCCAGAGCGCCAGCGTCGCCTGCGGCGGCAGGATGCGGGAGACCATCCAGATCGACGCGCCGAGGAAGACGAATCCGAAGGCGTATTTGACCTGCACCATCCACGCCCCGGCCCGAGGCAGCGCGCGGCTGCCCATCGTCCCGAAGGCGATCAGCGGAATGCCCTGGCCGAGCCCGAGCGCGAAGAGGGCGGCGGCACCGAGATACGCGTCCCCGGTCTGCGCGATGTAAAGGAGGGCCGCGGCGAGCGGAGCGGTCACGCACGGGCCGACGATCAGTGCGGAGAGAAAGCCCATGCCGGCGGCTCCGCCCACCGAGCCGCGCGAGCCGGCCTGGACGCCCGCCATGCGGCTGACCCAGGCGGTCGGCAATTGTAGCTCGAACATGCCGAACATCGAGGTCGCGAGCACGACGAAGACCACGGCGACCGCGCCGATGGCCCAGGGCGATTGCAGCACCATCTGGAGGTTCTGGCCCGACCATGCGGCGACGATGCCGAGCAGGCCGAAGGCTGCTGCCATCGCCAGCACATAGGCGAGCGACAGGACAAAGCCGCGCCGTGCCGTCAGCGCCTCGCCTTCGCGCGCCAGTGTCGCGCTCAGGATCGGATACATCGGCAGGACGCAGGGCGTGAAGGCGAGCAGGAGCCCGAAGGCAAGGAAACTCACGACCACCCAGATCGCGCCGCCGCTGGCGAGAAGCGAGCCGACCATGCCGCCGCCCAGCGTTTCTGCAGCGAGGCTGAAGCCGCCGTTCCCCGTACCGCCGGTAGGCGCTGCCGACGGGGCCGCGACGCCGAAGCCGACGATGGGCTCGGAAACCTGCAAGCTGGCCGTGTCCACCGTCAGGGTCAGCGGCGGATAGCAGATCGAGTCCTTCTTGCAGCCCTGATAGGTGACGGCGACCTGCGCCGGCGCATCGGCTCCCAGACGCGCGAGCGCTTCGAGGTAGTAGACCTCGGAAGGTCCGAAATTGGCATCCTCCGTCTCCATGATGCCCGGTTCGGTCTGGAGCGGTACGGCTACGCCACTTGCGGCGTCTTTTGCCTCCAGATGGTCCCGATAGAGGTAATAGCCTTCCTCGATCTCCCATCGGAGCTCGATCTCTTGGTCCGCGCTTCGCTCGATGGAGAAGCGGAAAGCTTCCTCGGCTTGCAGGAGATCGTCCTGCTGGCCTGCGGCAGGCATTGCCAGGAACGCGAGTAGCAGAGTGGCAAGGAGGCGAAAGGCGGTCAGTCGGGACATGAGGTCACTCGGATCGGTTTGATCGGGCGCGCGTCACGACGCTTCACGTGCGTCGGCTACGACCTGGCGGAAACCGTCCTCGTCGAGAGCGGAGGCGACCAGGAAGGGACCGATCAGGAAGACGGGCGTGCCTTGCAGGCCGAGCCCCTCCGCCTGCGAGTTGTTGCGCTGAAGGAGGGTGGTGATCTCCGCGTCGCGACGGTTGGCTTCGGTCTCAAGTGCCGTCATGTCGAAGCCGACGCCTTCCAGCGCTTGGCGCATGCGCTCTTCGGGCACACGCGAGCCTTCGATGCCCATCAGCGCGTCCTCGTACCGGTCCTGAAACTTCGCCGCGAGCGCGAGCTTGGCACCGTAAACGGACGACTGTGCGAGGATCGGCCAGTCCTTGTAGACGTGACGTACATTCCCGTCCGAGGCCAGCACGGCATTCAGCGGCGCGACGGTGCGTTTGCAGAACGGGCAGTTGTAGTCGAAGAACGAGACGATGGTCACGTCGCCGTTCGGATTGCCGCCGACCGGCGTCTCCGGATCGTTGAGGATCATCTCGGCAGACAATGGCGGGAGGAAGAAACGCGGATTTGCGCACGCGCCGCTCATGCATGTCCAAAGCTCCAGATGATGCTGTTGGCGTGAGCGGACGCCTCCGAGCTTAAGGCAACCTTAAAGCCCTCCGCCTATGCCGCAGTTAGCGTCCGCCGGGAGGGGACGAAGCGCGACGAGATCGATCAGGGCGGAAAGACCGTCATGGCCGCGACCCTCTCGGATCTCCGTGTCGTGCTCCTCAAGGCTCAGGATCTCGGAGCCGGCGAACGCATCGAGGAGGAGGGGGCACTGATCTTCGCTGCCTCACGCGCATAAATTCTCCCCAGTATGCCTTTTTCATAGGCAAAGCGCACCTCTAACCTGAGTCGATAAATCGCCTGCCACGGCGCCGTTTAGATGACTTTGGCAGCCTTTGCGGCCTTTGTTTATATTCCAATAGCATCCGTCTTCGGAGAGCGCCGAATTCGGAGGTACCTTCAGATTTGCGCTTTGATCGCGTGAAACGCTACATATGCACTTGACGGCTTCAGTTGAGTCATGGTTCAAATGTGACGCGGCGTCAGCGAGTGTAGCGACGGGAACACGCCTCTCGCAGCGACGCCGGAGTGTCGCTATCGATTCTCACATGGAGGAGGACCGCATGGACCGCAGGTCATTCATCAAAACTGCCGGAATTGGCAGTGCTGGCGCAGCAGCCGCATCTACGCTCGGCGCTCCCGCGATCGCACAGGCTCGAACACCCATGGTGATCGTTTCATCGTGGCCACGTGACCTGCCCGGACTCGGAACGGGGGCTCAACGCCTGGCCGTGCGTATCGAGGAGTTGACGGACGGAGCGATTGCTACCGAGTACTACGCAGCAGGCGAGCGCGTCGGTGCGTTTGATGTCTTCGACGCCGTCTCTTCGGGCAACGCTCAGGCATATCACTCAACCGATTATTACTGGAAGGGTGTACACCCAGCATGGTCCTACATCACCACCGTGCCGTTCGGTCTCAACTATGTGGAACAGAACGCATTCATCCATTGGATGGGTGGCCAGGAACTTTGGGACGAGCTGGGAGAGCAATACGATATCAAAGGGTTTCTTGCCGGCAACAACGGCGTACAAATGGGTGGGTGGTTCAACAAGGAGGTCAACGGCCCTGATGACTTCCGGGGTTTACGCATGCGAATTCCGGGCATCGGCGGTGACATGATGGCCAATATGGGCGTCTCGATCGTGACGCTCTCGGGCGGCCAGATTTTCGAGAATCTCATCTCGGGCGCAATTGACGCGACCGAGTTCATTGGCCCGTGGAACGACTTCTTCCTCAACCTGCACCAAGCCGCACGCTATTATTATTGGCCTGGTGTGCATGAGCCTGGCGCGGCTATGTCCCTTGGCGTCAACAAGTCGTGGCTCACTGCCCTTCCCGCATGGCAACAGGCCGCGATCGAGGCGGCATGTCACGAAGAGAACGACAGGATGACGGCTGAATTCAACGCCAATAATGGCTTGTATCTCAGCCGGCTCGTAAACGATCACGGCGTACAGCTTCGCCGCTTCAACCCCGAAATCTACGATGCATTCGGTGCTGCGGCCGAACAGACATTCGACGAAATCCGGCAGCATTCGGATCTTGCAAACCGCATGCACGAGGCTTTCCTGCATGCGCGCCGAGAGGTTGGAGGTTGGATGAACATCGCCGACGTCGCGTATCTGCAAGAGCGTAACCGGGTGCTCGGACTGGAGTAGTCGAGCGCATGCGTCGACCGCGGGCGTCGCTCTCCTGGCGTGTACGCCCGCGGTTCAATAAGGGCACTGGCTACATGGAATTTTCCGCGAGCAATGGTTTGGGGATGGTTGCATGACGCGCACCGATGCACACGCACATGACGTTTTCGGAACGCTGTTGCGGTTGTTTGCATGGGGCACGGTGACAATCACCTTCGCATTCCTGCTCGAGGCATGGCTGGTGTATTGGCAGGGGCAATCTCCCGCCTCCAGAATGTTGCGGGGAACCGGCGGCTACTGGGCAGCGGCCGGATACGCAGTTGCTGTCGCGGTTGCCGTCATTCTGGCGTTGCGACCTGTCAGTCTGCTCGGCGACGCCGCACGTATTGACGGGCTTGTCGCCTACATTGCGCGGGCGGCATTCTTCTCCGTGTTGTTCATCGGCATGGCCGACGCAACCGTGTCGTTCCTGCGTGTCGAGGGGCTCCTGTCTGCTTTGGTCGGCAGCGAGACCGCAGGGCTCCTGGGCCAGACGCGCTGGCGCGCGGCATACGTCCATACGCCGTTCTTCCTGGCCGGTCTGGTTGCAGGCTTCTTTACGCGCACGCTCGGATTCATCTGGCTCGCCTTGCTAGTCGTGGTTGTCCAGCTGGTGCTGGTCATTGGCCGTTACGTCTTCTCCTACGAACAGGCGTTGATCGCCGATCTGGTGCGCATGTGGTACGCGGCGCTGTTCCTTTTCGCCTCCGCCTACTTGCTCGTGGAGGACGGGCATGTGCGCGTCGACATCTTTTATTCGACCATGACACGAAGGGCGAAAGCGCTTGTGAACGGCCTCGGCGCCGTCCTCATTGGCATGACGATGTGCTGGACAATTCTGATAGTCGCAACGGCATCAAATGCTAGCCCCATCGTGGGGCCGTTTCTGCGTTTCGAGCAGGGTCAGCAGAGTTACGGAATGATGACCAAATACCTGCTGGCCATCTATCTTGGCGTCTTCGCTGTCACCATGATGTTTCAGTTCGCGTCGGTCGTGCTGAAGTCGCTTGCCGAATGGCGTTCGCTCGGCGAGTCCGTCCCCGAGGACCAGCAGAAACGCGAACTCAAACCCATGGAAGGGTAACCCCCGATGGAGCTTCTCTTCCTTATCATTTTGCTGCTTCTAATGATGTTCACGCTCGGCGTCGGATTCCCGGTCGCTTTCGCGCTTCCCGGTTCGGCAATCATCACCATTGGCCTAGCCGCATTGTCGGGCTGGCTGTTCGCGAGCGATGCGAGTGCCTACTTCATGCACGGATCCGCGATCGAATGGCTGAACGCGGGCGTCACGAACTTCCGTGGAACCTATTGGGAGGCAGATCGGGACACGCTGATTGCGATCCCCCTGTTCGTCTTTATGGGCATCATGCTCCAGCGGTCCGAGATCGCGGAGTCGCTGCTGGTGACGATGGCAAAACTGTTTGGCGGACTGCCTGGCGGGCTGGGAATATCCGTTATCTTCGTCGGTGCCCTGCTCGCTGGAACTACCGGGATCGTCGGCGCAACCGTGGTCGCCATGGGGCTCATCTCACTGCCCGCGATGATACGCAACAATTACAGCCATCCGCTTGCTACCGGCTCAATTCTCGCATCTGGCACGCTTGGCCAGATCATCCCGCCGTCGATCGTGCTCATCATTCTGGCGGATCAGTTGTCCTCAGCCGTTGACCAGGCCGCGCAGCTTCGCCAGCAAGAGTATCAAGCCGCCACCGGCGAGATGTCTATGCCGTCGGAGTTCTCGGTGGTGCCGACCTCGGCCGGCGACCTGTTCATGGGCGCGCTCCTGCCTGGTTTCGTCCTGATCGGCCTCTATATGGCGTTCATCCTGGTCTACGGCCTGCTGCGCCCGAAGAACGCGCCGGCCGTGCCTGTCGAAGGCAAGATGGACCGGACCTTCTGGATCGATGTCTTTTTTGCCGTCATTCCCCCGCTGCTGTTGATCGTTCTGGTTCTAGGTTCCATCATCACCGGCGTGGCCACGGTCACACAGGCTGGCGCGATCGGTGCTGCTGGCGCGACCGTGATGGCGGGTTACAAGCTTCACTCGGGCCCGCGCCGGTACTGGCCGGCGATCATCGCCGTGGCCAGTCTGCTGATCCTCTACATTCTCGGCCGGGCGTTCAATCTCAACATACGTCTCGTCGACATGACCGGGGCACATGTGGGCGTGACGCTGGCGGTGATTGTCGTGATCATGCTGTCTGCTCTCGGTTGGAGCGCGCTCAGGACCTTCAGGATCAACGACACGCTGCGCCAAGTGATGATCGAGACCACAAAAATGACGACACTCGTCTTCATCATCCTGCTGGGCGCGGCCATGTTGATTGCGGCCTTCCGCGCCTTTGGCGGGGAAGTTATAGTGAAGGACTTCCTCACGGGCCTGCCCGGTGGTTTCTGGGTACAGTTCTCGATCGTGATGCTGGTCATATATCTGCTTGGCTTCTTCCTCGACTACATCGAGATCGCCATCGTCGTCGTGCCGATCGTGGCGCCGATCCTGCTCATGAACCCCGAGGCCAATGTGACGGCCGTCTGGCTCGGCGTCATGATCGGCCTCAATATGCAGACCTCTTTCCTGACGCCTCCGTTCGGCTTCGCGCTCCTCTATTTGCGGGGGTGGCCTCCGCCGCCGTCAAGACGATCAGCATGTACAAGGGCATCATACCCTTCGTTACCTTGCAAGTCGTTGCGCTGGTGATCGTCGGCCTCAATCCGCAACTTGTGAACTACCTGCCGTCTCGTGTTTCGCTGCTTTCCGAAACCGCACCGCCGCCGCGCAATCCGCGTCTCCAATATTGTGTCGAGCATATGCTCTCCGATCAAGTGCCTCGCCAGGAAGAGAGCGTGAGGCAGCGCCTGGCGGAGATACGCGGCGCGATCGATGATCTACCGGCCGATCGTGCCGACCAACTGGAGCAGGCGATGGCCGGATACGAGGAAAGCTTCGACCAAATGGACAATCTCAGCGCCGTGACCGCCCGCATCGAGGCAGCGACTCCCGACTATCGGCCGCTCCACCAGCAGGTTTCGGCGATCCGTCGCGAGATCGCGCGTATCGACATCCGGGTTGATAATCTTCAGCGGCGGCTGCGGGCGCATCGCGGCGACGCAGCCGATGCCGTAGCCGCCCGCCAGCGGATCGACGCAGAGATCGAGGAACTCGCAGCCAGCAAAGCCCAGGCGCAAGCGGCCATACCAGCGAGTTGGGATGAAGCACATGATGGGTTTCTAGTCCTTGTACGCGAGGAGCAGCAGATCAGGGGAGCATTCCGCCAAGCCTCCGAGCGGTCATATACGACGATCCGTGATATCACGCAGGCGATCCGCACCGGCAGCGAATTGGAGGCGATCACGGCCGAGATCGAGAATCTGGCCGTTCGGATCGAGTCGTCCGCCGTCGATGAGCTGGGCGAGACGTTCCAGGACCTGGATCGGCGCCTGGGCAACATAGCCGGAAGCAACGCGGCGCGCGAAGCAGTTGGGAGATTGCGTCGCGACCTTGCGACATCACCAGATGGCGGGCGCCAGGCGGTGGAATCGGCCGTCGAGACGCTACGTGGCGAGGTTCAGTGGCGGTTGGATGCGACGCCGGATCTGCTGCCGCCTCTCGCGGCACTTGAGGCCGAAACGCGCTCGACGCTTGGCCTGCGGGTGCAGGATCGGTTTGACCGCCCACAGGCGCTCGGAGTGGCGAGCTGTCTGGCCCATCATCGCGACATCTCCCTGCGGTTCTGACGGAACCGAGTCCGCAAGACGAGATGGAGATCGATTGATGAATGCGTGCCAGCGCGGTCAGACTGCGCCGAGGTGGTCGGTACATGCCGATACCGGCCGGGAGCGAACCAGAACCAGGGCGGCTGTGGAACGGGTGTAAGCTTGATTGACAGTTTCCGCCGAGACGACACGTAGAGGTGACCGCTCCGGGCAAGGCGATCTCGTCAACGCCGAAGAGAGGAGATCCAACAATGTTCGAACTTACACGGCGTTGCTCTCGAGTTCCTCGATCAATGCTTCGACCATATTGGAGACATCGGTTTTCTTGACGTTGAGGGTAAGGGAGATCCGCAAGCGCGACGTGCCCACGGGCACAGTCGGGGGACGGATACCGCGCAGATCAAAGCCGCGCGCCTGAAGGGCGGCAGCAATTGCCATTGCCCGACTATTGTCGCCGATGATAACGGGAACGATGTGCGATCCGCTCGGCTCAATTCCGCACCGGTCCAGAATTGTTTTGTTGGCGAAGGAGACGAGTTCCGCAAGATGGGCACGGCGCTCGGGCTCGTCACGAAGGATGGCGAGTGCCTCTGTAACCGCCACCGCAATCAGCGGCGAAGGGGCGGTCGCATACATGAATGGCAGGCAATGGTTCACGAGGAACTCGCGTAGCACACTTGGTGCGGTCACGAGAGCACCGAAGCAACCGAGGGCCTTTCCGCAACTGTGGAGCACCAGGACATTCTCGCGGCCCTCCAGGTGATGGGCAAGTCCGCGCCCGTCGGGACCGAAAACACCGGTCGCGTGCGCCTCGTCGATAAAAAGAAAGGCATCACGGCGATCAGCGAGAGCGGCGATCTCAGCCAGTGGCGCGTGATCGCCATCCATGCTGTAGAGGCTCTCCACCGCGATCCAGGCGTGGCCTTTCCCGCCAGCCGTTCGCCATGCGGCGATGGCTCCATCGATCGCTTGCACGTCGTTGTGGGGGACTTCTGTGACCTTCGCACGGCACGCTCGCGCGGCCTCGCGCGTAATGACATGCACGGACCGGTCAATGACGATCAGGTCGCCTTTCTGGAGCAGCGTGGTGAGAACAGCGAAGTTGGCGAGATAGCCACTGCTGAAGAACAAGGCGCTCTCGGCACGGAAAAACCGTGCCGCAACGGTCTCCAACTGTTCATGCTCCGGCGTATTGCCTCGCAGGAGGCGTGAACCCGTGGCCCCGACCTGCGTGCCGGCGGCAAGCGCGTCGGTCAAAGTGCAGGTCAGTCGCTGGGACGTAGCAAGACCTAGATAGTCGTTGGATGAAAAATCGATCCCATTGCGGGGGTCAGCAATCGCAGATGACTCCTCCGAGCAAGCCCCCGAAGCATCGCATCATACCGATCGAGACGCTGCGAAGCCGTCACTGGATCGTCGGCTCCCTCGATGATAGGTCAAACCGCCTGAAGACAGCGAGATCACCGCAAATGCCAGGAAGCTTCGCAATCAGCAGCTCGCTACGGGCAATTATGGCGTTGGCACCCGTAAAGTAGCAACCAGGCCGAAATTCACCTTCACGCCCGTCCGTCGCATCAGCCACATTACAGGTCATCAAAACCTCCGTTCGTGAGTGGTACGAAACGCTTCGTCCTTTGTTTCCTGCCCTCGACGCGGCTGGGCCGCGAAACGTTCGTGACCGGCGAACGCAGCCCACGGGAGCGATCGCCGATCACAATCAGGGTAGCAAAGCCGATCGTTCACTCGACTATCGCGTTTGTCCTATTTCTGATCCGACGAGATCTTGTTGACGATCTTCCACGCCAGCGGCAGCGCGATCGTCGCCAGAACGATCTTAAGGGCGTCGCCCGGAATGAACGGAATCAATCCAAACTGAAGCACCGGCATTTCCCAGCCGATGACCGACCCTAGCCAGATCAGACCGAAGGCGTAGATGATGGTAGTGCCGGCCAGCATCGCGATCGCACTGGTCGAGACATGGCGATCCCATCCCAGTTCTGCAAGCCAACCGCACAGGGCCGCGGCCGGGAGCATCCCCAGTAAATACCCGCCCGTGGGGCCGGCCAGGTAGGTGAGGCCGATGCCCTTCTCGGGCGAGCCAGCGAAAACCGGCAGTCCCACTACGCCCTGGGCGAGGTAGAGGGCTACAGTCACCGCTGCCAGACGCCAACCAAAGCTCATGCCTATCACCAGCACCACGAAGGTCTGCATCGTGAAAGGAACCGGGTAGAAAGGAACCTGTACCTTCGCCGAGATCCATAGCGCCAGCGAGCCCCCTGTCGCGAGGAGAAACTTGCGCATCAAGGGCGCCCGTTCGCCGGCAAGTGTGGAAGCCAAAGTCGGGAGTGGTGCGAAGCTTGACATAAGGGGGTTCCTTTAATTCGTGATCAACGGGTGAGTCAGGCGCGGCCAACCAGCATCCGGTAGCGGAACTGGTCGAGGATGACCGCAAGGATCAGAAGGCTCCCGAGCAGGACCATCTGAAGGTACGAGCCGATCTGGGCGATGTTCATGCCGTTCTGGACGAGCACGATGAAGAAAGCGCCCAAAACCACGCTCTCGACGCGGCCTATTCCGCCTCGCAGCGACACGCCGGCGATCACGCAGGCGGCGATCGATTCAAGAGCGACGGAGCCGCCGAGATTGGTCTCGCCCGACTCCACCCGAGCTGTCAGCAGAAGGCCCGCCAGCGACGCGAGCAGCGCGCACATGACATAGGCCAGAAACAGGACGCGTTTTGTCGGTACGCCCGATAGATGCGCGGCTTTGGTGTTGCCGCCGACGGCGTAGACGTGCGCGCCGAACTTCGTGCGATTCATGACGATCCAGATCACGACGATGGCGACGATCGCGATGATGACCGGAACGGGCATGCCGTACACACGGGCAAATCCGAACGTATTGCCGAACTCTTGCGGCAGGCGTGAGACCGGCACCCCGCCCGTGAGAAAGAGAGCCGTGCCCGCTCCGACAGATTGCACGCCCAGCGTCATAATGAAGGGAGAAACGCCGAATTGGGCAATCCCGATGCCGTTGAGGCAGCCGACTGCAAGCGCCGCTCCGAAGCCTGCAAGGCAACCAAGTGTGATCACGAGCCATACATGCTCCGGCATGGCGGCGGCAAGCGCGACCATTGCGAGCGCGCTCACGACGGAGGTCAGCGCAATCGCGGTGCCGACAGCAAGATCGAAACCGCCGGTGATCAGCACGATCATCTGGCCCAACGAGACGAGAATGAGGTACACCGATTGCCGCGCGACGTTGGTCAAGTTCTGCAGCGACAGGAACTGACCCGAGATCAGCGAGAAGACGACAAGCGCGACGACCAGGAAGAAAGGAAGCACGCCCACTTTCAGAAAGACGGCCTTGGCCACCCCGGTAACCGAGAGGCGGCGCGACGATGAATCTGTGCTGCTCAAGACATCAGGCGAGCTCATCACGCGGAATTCCTTTGTCCATTGAAGAAGTGTCCTAGGACGGTCTCCTCTGAGATGTCCGTGCCCTCGAGCTCGGCGGAAATCCTACCGCCGCAAAAGACGACGAGCCGATGCGACAGATGCATGACTTCGGGCAGGTCGGACGAAACCACGACGACCGCCTTGCCAGCCTCGGTGAGATCGCGAATGAGAAGATAGAGCTGCGAACGCGTACCCATGTCGACGCCCACTGTCGGCTCGTCCAGGATGTAGACCAGCCGTTCCTCGCCGAATCCCTTTCCGAACAACACCTTCTGCTGGTTGCCGCCGGAGAGCGTGGCCACGGTCTTGGGCATGGCCTTAGGCGCCAGATCGACGCGCGTGCCGATCGCATCGGCTTCGGCACGGCTGCGGGTCGGCGAGTGCATACCCAGCAAGCCGGTGAGATCAGCTCGGTCAAGCAGGTTGAGTTGAATGTTCTCGCGAGCGGACGCAGTAAGCACCAGACCTTCGGACTTGCGGTCCGGTGGCAGATAGAAGATGCCGGACCTCAGCAGTCGGCGTGTGGCCAGGCCGGTCACGTCGCGGTCGCGCATTGTCACCTTGCCCGCGGTGAGCGGTTGCAGGCCGAGGATGCCGCGCCAGACACGCGACTTCCCCGACCCGACCAGGCCCGCCACCCCGAGCACCTCGCCTGCGCGGACGTCGATGTCGATCCCGTTGACGCCGGCTGTGCGGATGCCGCGCAGCGACAGCAGCGCCTCGCCGCCGTTCTGCCGGCGGATCTGGGGGTAGACCTTGTCGATTGTCCGGCCGGTCATCAGTTCCACCAGCGCGGCCTCCGAGATTTCGCGGGCGGCGACGGTGCCGATCAGCTTGCCGTCGCGCAGCACGGTGATCTGGTCCGCGATTGCGGCGAACTCCTGAATTCGGTGAGAGATGTATATGACGCCTACGCCGCCGTCGCGAGCGCGTCGGATGAAGGAAAACAGCTTCTCTGTTTCCTTCTCGGTCAGTGAGGCGGTCGGCTCGTCGAGTATCAGCACCCGCGCCTTGGCTTGCAACGCCTTAGCGATCTCCACCATCTGCTGCTGGGCGCGGGAAAGACGCGCAATCGGAGTGCGGACGTCTATTTCGAAGCCGAGTTCGTCGAAGAGCGCCTTCGTGCTCTCCTCCATTGCCCTGCGGTCGACAAAGAGACCGCGTCTGGGTTCCTTGCCGAGATGTACGTTTTCGAACACGGACAACGTGGGAACTAGCGAGAATTCCTGGAAGACAGTGCCGATGCCGGCGGCGCGTGCTTCCTGGACCGAGCTGAGTTCGATCTCTTCTCCATCGATGCGCAGCGTTCCCGCTGTGGGCCGATAAACCCCGGAGAGGATCGAGATCAGGGTCGATTTTCCAGCTCCGTTCTCGCCAAACAGAACATGGACCTCGCCGCGCTCAAGGCGAAAATCGACGTCCGACAGTGCCTTAGCGCCGGGGAACTCCTTGGAAACCCCCGTCATTTCTACCAGCGGTGCTTCGCCCATCGATGTCTCTCGTTTCGGGTGGCCCCGCCACGCTGGCGGGACCACCTTGGTGCCTGAAGCTCAGTTGACGGTGAAGACCGGCCGGTAGTTCTCGGGCGGCAGGATGTCGGTCAGAGATACATCGGCGATGTTGTCGGGATCGACCACGAATATCTTGGGTCCGACATGCTTGATGAAGTCTTCGCCCTCCAGGATGCGCACGGCCTGGTCGATGGCGATGCGTCCCTGGATAACCATGGAGTCGGCCGGCGAGGCGAGGATGAAGCCGCGCTGAATGCCTTCATAAACGCCGGGTGTCATATAGAAGGAGAGCAACTCTACCTGGCCTTGCAGGCCGCGCTCGCGGATCAGGCCCTGTGCCGCCTCTGCGGTGGGAGCGGTGCCGACGATGTATCGAACGCCCGGATTGGCCTGCAGGACGTCCTCGACTAGTTTGAGTTGTACTTCCTTACCGGTGTCGCCGAATTTCGGTTCCAGAACCTTTATGGCTGCGTCAGCGACCGCCTCATTGAACCCGGCATGGGCTGCCTCGACCCACCCCGCACCTGCAGGGCCGGGGAACCAGCCTACCTCGACCTCTTCGCTGCCGGCCGGGTGTCTCTTAGCCAGATATCGACCGGCCTCGTAGCCCATGGTGTGAAATGAAACCAGCGACTTTGCCGATATCTCCGGCGAGGAGATGCCGTTGATGACGTCGATGACGGGAATGTCCTCGCGCCGGAGCTCGGCGACGAGATTGTTGAGGCCGTCGAACGAGATCGCGCCGATGACAACCGCCTGGGCCCCGCCGGCTACGCAGTTCTCGATCTGCGAGATTTGGCGGGCAAGTTCGGTGTAGCCGTCGGCTTCGACGAGGTTCATCCTGACGCCGAGCCGTTTGGCTTCCTCAGCCACGCCGTAGCCAACACCGAGCCAGTAGGCATCCTTCATGTGCGGGAAGGACACGCAGATGTTCCAAGGCTGGGAAGCCTTCTCCAGCGGCACGTAAGAGACGTCGACCGACTCACCGTCGGCGGCGAAGGGCGGCTCTACCGCCGCTGCATCGTAAGGAAACCAGTCCTCAGCGAACGCATGGGACAGTGCTGCCATCGAGACGGCCGTGGCAAGCATCAATGCTGACAGTTTTCTCATCGCAGTTCCCCTTCTTCGTTATTGCCGCCGGGCATCTTGACGGCAGTTCGCCCTGTATTTCAGTCGAGTGCGCTCCTGATATTCTGGAGAAGCCGAGCACGATCCGCGCGCGCCTTGAGAGATTCGTCCATGCCGACGCGGACGAAGCGTGCGGAGGTATTCGGCTGCAACTGACCGATAAGGTCCATGTCGGCCGAGATGACAGTGCCGACGGTAAAGTAGCCGCCGCCCGATACCGCGTCGCGATGCAGGATGATCGGTTCGGTTCCGCCGGGAACCTGTATGGAACCGTAGGGATAGCAGCTGTCGACGATGTTCGACGGGTCGGAACCCGCACCGAAGGATTGCTCACGCGTCATGAAAGTCAGCGGCCGCCCTCCGCGAAAGCGATAGCCCATCCGGTCCGCCTCCGGCGCAACCTTCCATATATCCTCGAAGAAGCCGTTCTGCGCATCCTCGATGATACGGTGCGAATATAAGCCGGGCAGGACGCGCAGCTCGGCCGGATTGCCGGGCCCTCGGCGCAGTTCTTCCGGCAGTCTGCGGCCTTCCTTCACGGCGGAGCCGACGCCGAAAGGTAGTTCGTCGTCCTCCGCGATTGCCCTCCCCTTGAAGCCGCCCAGCGCGCCGATCTGATAGGTCGAGCGACTACCCAGCGCCTCCGGAACATCGACGCCGCCAGCAAACGCGATATAGGCCCGCGCGCCGCTCCTGAGGAAGTTGAAAGAAAGTACCTGGCCCTTCCTGACGGCCATCGAGGTCCAGCTGGGCTTTTCCTCTCCGTCGATCTTGAATGGCATGTCAGCACCGGTGACCGCGATCATCGCGTCGGTCGTGAACTCAAGCTCGGGGCCGATGAACACCGCCTCCAGTCCCGCTGCCGCCTCATCGTTTCCTACAAGCAAATTGGCGACGCGCATGGCGAGCCTGTCCATGGCCCCGCTGATCGGAATGCCGAGATGGAAGTAGCCGGGCCGCCCGAGATCCTGCACGGTGGTCAACAGACCCGGCTTGATGACTCTAGCGCCCATGGATCGCTCCTTCCAGACTCGCGTTGTAGCCGTCGATGTCTTTCTGGAACTCCCGCAGGTCGAAGGTTACGTCGCTCATGGGAGGCGTGAAGCGCCCGGCATCCACATCAGCCACCGTTTGATCGTATTCCTCGCGCCCAATCGACTTGAATTTCACGATGTCGCCGGGGCGGAAAAACACCATGAAATCCTGCAGGTAGCCGACCTTTTGTTCGGGATCGAAGATCGGCATCGGAGTGATGCCGAGCATCTGGTAGCCGCCGGCGCCGCGCACAGAGTAGATGGCTGTGAAGCAGCCGCCATAGCCGACGGTCAGCTTCGGCGTGTCGGTGCGCGGCCTGAGATATTTTGGCACCTGGAGCTGCCGCGCCTATCCACCATCTGGTACATAAACGGCAAGCCCGCGACGAAACCCACCATCGACACGAACCATGGCGCGCCAGAGTGAGCAGCGATGAAGTCGTCTACGGTGGCGAGATTGTTGATGCGCGCGGCGTATTCTATATCCGTTGCATTGGGGTCCTGATGCCGTTCACGAAAACGCATCAGTGTCTCATGCGTCCATGGGTCTTGATAGTAGACAGGCATTTCGATGATGCGCGTGCGGATAACAGGCTCAGCCTTGTCTGCGGCGCGCTCGATGGCCTGCACCTCGCGCAGGAGATCTTCGTGCGCGATCACGTCGGGATCGAACTTGATCTGGAAGGAGGCGTTGCTCGGGCATATCTCGGTAATGCCGCGTATGCCCGCGTCCCTCACTGCGTTGGTCGTCGACAGGCCCTTGAAGAAGGCCTCCAACGACATGCTCTCATCACACTCCACGAACAGGTGTTCGTCGCCTCCGAAGCTATATCGGCACTGCATCAGGCCACCTCTCTCTTGCCGCCCGCCCCGGCGAACTTGCTTTCAAGCCAGCGCTCGAGGAAGCGCGTATGGATATCGCCGCTCGCCACCTGCGGATCGGCGGCCAAAGCGCGGTGGAGCGGGATCGTTGTGGGGATGCCTTCGACCGCGAGAGCCTCAAGCGCGGCGGAAAGCCGGCTCAGGCATTGTTCGCGCGTCCGTCCATGAACGATGAGTTTGCCCAGCAGCGAGTCATAGAAGGGCGGGACTACGTAGCCTTCGTACAGCATGGAGTCGAAGCGCACATGTTCGTCTTGCGGCACCGAGAGCTCCTCCACCGTTCCGGGCCATGGCTGGAAATCCCTGAACGGGTCCTCCGCATTGATACGGCACTCGATGGCGTGGCCGGCGATGGCGATATCTTCCTGCCGCATCGAAAGCGGCGCGCCGCCCGCGATTTTTAGCATCTCCTGCACCAGGTCGATGCCAGTGACCATCTCGGTGACGGGATGCTCGACCTGTATGCGGGTGTTGACCTCGATGAAAAAAAAGTTCTGTGTCGCGTCGTCGTAAAGATATTCGACCGTGCCCGCACCGACATAGCCGACCGACCGAGCGAGGTCGGCGGCGCTTGCGCACAGTCGCTGGCGCACGGACTCCGGCAGGCGGAACGCGGGCGCTTCCTCCCATACCTTCTGGCGTCGCCGCTGGAGCGAGCATTCACGCTCGAAGCAATGGACGAAGTTGCGGCCGTCGCCGAGCACCTGGACCTCCACGTGTCGGGCGGCCGGGATGACCTTCTCGACATAGAGCCCGCCGTCTCCGAATGCGGCCTCGGCCTCCGTCGACGCCTGCAGGAATTGCTTCTCGAAATCGTCAGCGTCGTGGATGATGCGGATGCCGCGCCCGCCACCCCCGCCGCGGCCTTGATCATCACGGGAAAGCCGATATCCGCAGCGATGCTTGCCGCCTCGGCAGCGCTCGACATGCGGCCGTCGCTCCCGGGCACGGTCGGCACGCCGGCCTTGCTAGCCGCCTCCCGCGCCGCTACTTTGTCGCCCAGCAACCGGATAGAGTCTCCGGAAGGGCCGACGAAACGCATGCCCGCCGCCATCACGGAGTCGGCGAAATCGGCGTTCTCGGCCAAGAAACCATAGCCGGGGTGAACCGCATCGGCACCCGTTTGGCGCGCCGCCTCGATGATTGCCGGGATGTTGAGATAGGACTTCTTCGCCGCCGCTGGCCCGATCGCTACCGCCTCGTCGGCGAGCCGGACAGCGAGCGAATCCGCATCGGCCGAACTGTGGACCTGGATAGTACGCAAACCGAGCGCCTTCGCTGCACGAATGATGCGTACGGCGATTTCACCCCGATTTGCGATAAGAACCGATCTAATCATCATGCTTCGATTTCCGCAAGGACATCGCCCGCCATGACTGCGTCCTCGTTGTCGACAAGGAAGCGGATCGCGCTGCCGCTCACGTCAGCCTTGATTTCATGGAACGACTTCATCACCTCAACGAGGCCGATGGTGTCCCCGGCTGCCACCAGATCGCCGTTGTTCTTGTAGGGGGCGTATCGGGCTTTGCACTACGATAGAAAACTCCGGGCAACGGCGACCTTATCTCTTGCTTACTCATACAGTTCTCCTCGATATGTTCCTGTGGCTTTCGGCAATCTGCGATACTGATGCGACGCACCAGGTGTTCAATGCGAGCGCCACACGACTCTCCCTAAGAATGCCGCGAACCGCCTCGTCTTCGACACCTTTCCGGCAATCCAGGACAAGGCAAGTCAACACAGAACCGCACTGGCGGTATCTGCGATCCGCGAAGAATTGTTCCCCGCGAGCACCCAATCTCGACACGAATGGGAACTGCAGCACCGATCCCATCGGCAAGAACCGTCTGGTATGATGGCGCTAGGAGTTGATGGAGTCGCTTCAAAGCTCTTGGTTCGTCGTCGAATACGTATAGCCCGCTGTTTGACCGAAGTGGCCGAGCTACTACCGCAGAGTGAAACGTGAACTCGCGGATCGCTTGCGCATCGAAATCGATCGACGACAGTCCCATGACGGCGTACCCCGTCTCTGCAGCGCAGTTGTGCGCCGGTGTTCCCTTGTTGTTGGCGAACGCTATCAACGGACGGTGGCAATAGAAAATTCTATTCTTTCATATTGCCCATATAAAGTTCAGATACCCTCGACCCGTTGCGTGCACATTCTCCGCGATCTCAGCCGCAAGTGCATTCCGAACGTTCGGACGCGGGCGGTCGCTGCAATCGTCCTGCGGGACGTTGGTTCGGATACACTCAAGGGCGCATCATCAACGCCTACCAACGCCGTCGCGAGAACCAATCGCCCTGCCTACTCGCGATCGGTCGCTCCAATGAACTCGCCTAGGCAGGTGCGAGGCCGATTGAAGCGCGTGTGCCGTCTGCTAACCCGAGACAACTGATCCTCATGCCCTGTGAGCAGGCCCGATGTCTCCGCGGCAGAGGCCGAAATCACCTGGATGGCGCAAAAATGGCAACATCGCGCAGGAACTGATATTGCTTAGCAAAAAGAAAATTGTCTATTCTGATTTTGATGAACTCGACATGAGCGGCTAGCTACGCCGGTGCCGGATCACATGGCTCTCACGGTATTTAAGCATAAGCTGATATACCACGTCAACGGTGTATAAGAGTATGTCTATCTCTTTGAAACAACTCCGTTATTTCGTGGCAGCGGCAGAGGTAGGTCGTATCAGCCAAGCGGCGTCGGAACTCAACATTTCTCAGTCAGCTGTAACGATTGCAATCCAGCAGTTGGAAATGACCGTAGGCACGCGACTGCTCGTGCGCAGTCATGATGGAGTGTCTGTTACTCCGGCGGGAACCCGCTTCCTATCGCGTAGCCGCGATATCCTGTCTGCGGTGGAAGAATGTGTGAACGAGACGCGCAGATCGACAGCGCTTATAGCGCGCACGTTGCGGGTCGGGGTCTCCCCACCGTCGCAGGCTACTTTTTGCCGCGATATCTCGCGAAATTCCAGACGAACGCCCTTGGCATTGGTACCGAGCTTTTCGAGGGCCCACGGTCGATGATTGAACAGCGACTGATCGACGGGGAATTGGATCTGGCGGTGATGCTCATCTCGAATCTGGTGCTTACTGAGCAGTTATCCAGCAAAATGCTGTTGCGCTCGGTTCGTCGATTGTGGGTCGCACCATCTCATCCGATCACCCGGCTTAGATCGATAACCCTTACCGAAGTAGCGAAGTACCCTTACGTCATGCTCACCACCGACGAGTCGAGCAGCACGACGCTCCGCTACTGGACAGCTCAAGGCCTCAAACCAAAAACCGTCTTCCGCACCTCCTCGATTGAAGCCGTGCGATCCATGGTCGGTAGCGGCCTTGGAGTCACGATACTCTCCGAGCTCATCTATCGACCTCGATCGTATGACAATCAGCGTATCGAATTGCTTGACTTGGCCGACACTGTGCCGACGATGGATATCGGCCTAGTTTGGCGAACGGATTCGGATTTACCACCGTTAACCCAGGCTTTCTGCGACTTCCTTCAGTTTTCTTCATCTGGCGACGACCGAGCCGCCATGGAGGTACACAAAGGACAGCGTCATTCGGCGTGAGATATTAAAAAATAGGATAGTGGGCCTATTTTTTTCGAATTTGACGCCAGCTTCGGCTCTCCCTAGAAAAATAGGGCTAATAAATCCTTGGGAGTAGAAACGATATGGCGCAAAGTAAAGGTGTAACTATCAATTGCGATATTGGTGAAGGTTTTGCCCTTTATCGATGTGGCGACGACGCTGGCATAATGCCCAACATCCATATCGCGAACGTTGCTTGTGGTTTCCATGCTTCAGACCCTGTTGTTATGCGCGACACGGTTGAACTCGCAGCCAAGAACAACGTTCCTATCGGCGCCCATCCCTCGTTTCCGGACAAACAGGGCTTTGGGCGGCGCGACATGATCATGGGCCGTGAAGAACTCGCCGCCTGCGTTCGCTACCAGGTCGGCGCTCTGAAGGGCTTCCTCGATGCTGCCGGCCTCAAGCTCAACCATATCAAGCCGCACGGCGCGCTGTTCGGTGCCGCCACGCGCCGTGAAGAGGTGGCGAATGCCATCGCCGATGTCGCGCTTCAATACGGCGTTCCTGTGATCGGAATCACAGGAACGGTTGGCGACCAAGTGTACAAGGCCCGCGGCGTTCCGTTCATTTCCGAGTACTATGCCGACAACGACTATGATGCCTCTGGCGCCCTTATCGTAACGCGTGGCCACGAAGCGCGCGATCCAGTCGAGGTAGCGAACCGCGTCGTGCGCATGCTCAAGGAAGGGAAGGCTCCAACGATCGAAGGCCGTGACTTCGAAGTGCAGGCTGAGACCATTTGCATCCATTCCGATACGCCGAATGTGGTCGAGATAGCTCGCGTACTCAAGGATGCGATTCGGCCTTGGTCTTCTTGACGAAGGTTGAACTGCACGACTGACGCGGTGCCTTCGGCGAAGGTCGTTCTCGCTTGTGTAAGCAAAGAAATACATCGCCGCTGCCGCACCTGAATTGGTGCCCAGCGGTGATCGGTGCAGACAGCGTGCGAGAACGAAGTCGACAAACGAGGCCTCTGAAATGCCGCTCGTGACGATTGATCTTTATCCTGGTCGCTCGCTAGCCCAGAAGCGCGAAGCGGCAGAGGCAATAGTGCGTGTGGTCGTAGAGAAGCTGGGCTCCCAGCCGAAGGACGTGACAATCATATTCAATGATAGACCGGCCCATGATTGGTACGCAGGGTGCGATTCGACGCTTGCCGTGCAAAATGGTGAAACGGCGAAGGCGCCATAGCTCCTTTGGTGAAGGCGTACTTACCCAGGCGGATGTAGACTTTCTCGATGGTCGGCAGCCGAAGCCGGACTTCCGAGATCGACGATTGTCGTCCGATGTGCTTGGCGCAGTGCTATCTCCATGGCGATTACCACTGAGCGTTACGTTCACGCAGGACGCGCGTGGAAGTGCCTGGGTTCAACATTCCGAGCTATCTTAATGACGGTGAGTGGCCTGCAATCGGCCAGCATCGATCGACAATTCTTTCGGATAGAAGCAATCCGAATTATCCGAGCACGGCCGAAAGTGGTTATACCATATGTGGAACGACCCCTTTGGGCCAAGGTAGGGATGGCAATTCTTCCCCCTGGCTGTCCGCCCATATGTCCGGCCTTTCGGTGCGGCACATGTGGCCGCTGGCCTCGATGAAGTCCGCGTCGCGGGCAGCCAAACAACGGCTCGCACTTGAGGGTGCGTTGGTATAATCGGCTTGTCTCGCGTCGGGATTTCGGCCCGTGGGGTCATCGTCGTCATTCTGCACCTTGGTCCTTTCGGCGCGCTGCGGTTGACCGCGCCGGAAGCCTGTTCGTCCTTCCTCATTTCAAGCGGCGGCTGACTCCATTCCTTTGGTCCATTCAGGTTTTCTGTATTCACCGCCCTTGGTCAGAAGCGCGAAGATGATCCTGGCCATCTTGGTGGCCAGCGCCACCGCCACGACCTTGGCCGGGCGCCTTGCAAGCAGCCCGATCAGCCATGCCGGTCCGTTCGCCGCGCTGCGCACGTGGCGCAGCACCGATGTGGCGCCGACGACCAGCAGGGTGCGCAAGGTGGCGTTGCCCATCTTCGATATCGACCCCAGTCGTTCCTTGCCGCCGCTCGAGTTCGGCTTCGGGTCAGTCCTAGCCAGGCGGCGAAGTGGCGGGCGGACGTGAAGCCGGCAATGTCGGGCACCAGAGCCTTGACGGCGGCCGCCGTGATCGGCCCGACACCGGGGACGGTCGTCATCCGGCGCATCTCGTCGTCGCGCCGGACTGCGGCGACGATCTGGCGCTCCAGGCCTTCGACCTCTGCCGTCGGCCTGTCGATCTGGTCGGCCAGGGAGGTAAGCGCAAGCCTGGCCGCCGCCGGTAGCCGATCATCCTGCGGGTTGCGCACGATCGCCACGAGGCCGGCGACCTTCGCCACCCCTGTCCCGGCCACGACGCCCAGTTCGCCGAGATGGGCGCGTAGCGCGTTGATGGTCTGCGAGCGCTGGCGCACCAGCAGATCGCGGGTCTTCAGCACCATCGCACTGGCTTGCTGCCCGGCGCTCTTGACCGGAGCGAACCGCATCGTCGGCCGCGTCACCGCCTCGCAAATGGCCCCCGCATCCGCCGCATCGGTCTTGCCACGCTTCACTAATCACGAGGCCCCCATAATGCGGAGGAGCGCGGCCTGATCGTCGGATTTTCGCCGTTTTCGGGTCGACTTGCTTTGCATTAGAGCATCAGACATTTAACCGGACGCACAGCCGCATTCGCCGCCTGCTCGCCGAGATGCGGGAGGAATGGACCATACTACCGGGGGCAAGCCGAGACTGCTCGGCATCTCCAAGCGCGGCAACAAGTATCTGCGCACCCTTCTGATCCATGGTGCCCGGGCAGCGTTACCTTCACTGGCCAGAAGTTCGACACCGTTGGGAATGTGGCTGCGAAACCTGCTCGCAAGGCGGCATCGAAATACGGTGGTCGTGGCGTTGGCCAACAAGCTCGCCCGCATCGCGTGGGCAGCACTGCGACGTGGCTCTGCCTTCGATGTTGGACGAGCCTCAGCATTGGCGGCCTGAAGCAATCGGTCAGTGACAGCGTTTAACCGACGCCGCCTGACCCATTAGGTCTGCGGGAGGACTTTGAAAGATGGCCTGACGGTCGAGCCGACGTACCGGAAACCTGATTCAAAAGATGGCGCTGCGACGCCGTGAGTTTTATGAGGCCCGGAACGTGCGGATCTCCATCTTGGCGACGGCAATCAGCCGATACGCCGTATACGTTGATGCCGACCATTAGTTGCCATCAGAAATAACCCTCTTGCCGACGGGCGGGCCATACGTTTTTGAATGCCTCGATGATATGGGTATCCTACGCCGGATGCTGCGGGCGCACGCTCAATCTCGCGAAGCCGAGCCTGTCCAGAAGTTTCCCGACATAGAGCGTGTCGTAGTCCACGCCGAAGCGCTCCTTGATGACGCGCTTCTGGTTGACGCGTCGCCAGCGCACCACACCCTCAACCGCGCAGTCCGGACCCTTCTCCACGATCGCAGCCAGTTCGGCCTGCTGCTCGCGCGACAGCCGAGACGGCGGACCAGGCGACCATTGATCGACAAGACCTTCGGGGCCTGCGGCATTGAACCGATGCACCCAGTCGCGCAGCGTCTGGCGATCCATGCCGCCGATCCGCGCCGCATCGGCTCGGCTCATGCCGTCCAGGACCGCCGCGAGTGACAACAACCGGCTGCTCTGACGCACTTCCTTCGAAATCCGAGCCAATCGGCGAAGCTCGCCGGCCGAATAGTCACTCCGCAACTTCACCGCTGATCCCATCGCCGAATCTCCTTCGGCAACACGGAATCACGGACCGCAAACCACGCAAAATCACGAATGAGTCAGCAGCCGAGACCGTTGGTATTACTCACCCGCATCCCGAAGTCGCCATGGCTAGCGTCATGGCAGCAAGCGTGTTAGCCCATGCTGCGGTTCGCGGCTCGATTGTCGTGCTGGATCTTGGATAGCTCGCTCCCTGCTCGTACGATCGGCAATCTTTGGTGGTCCAATCGAACCTGCGGAAAAATGGCAACATGATTTGAACATTTCGGTTGTCCTGCTTAGGTTGTTTTGCTGCACTTAAATGCAATCTGGTTACAAAGGGTGCAGGATGCAGACGCCGTTACAGACCCGGATCTTCGAGCAGCTTCGGTTGCATCTAATTGACAATTTCAATCCGGGGGACCGCATCAACGAAGCAGAAATGGCTGAACGGCTGGGGGTGTCTCGCACCCCCATCCGGCGTGTACTCATGAAGTTGCAGTCTGAAGGAGCACTGACGTTCGAACCACGCCGAGGCTTCGTGGTCAGGGATCCGGCGGTCTTTTCCGGTGACCAGGAAGATTCGACAGACGCTTTCCTCGACGAACGGGTGATGCGCGACATGGCGATTGGCGATCTGAGAGGCGTGATCAGTGAGCGGGCCATGATGCAACGTTATTCAGTTCCGAACGGGGTCCTTGTCTCGACGCTGCGACGTTTGACGCGGGATCGTCTCGTCGAACCCTCTCCCGGAAGAGGCTGGATATTTGCGGATGTCAGTCCGAGGGCTCTGGACGAAAGCTACCGGTTCCGTCAGATCCTTGAACCAGCCAGCCTCTTGTCGGACGGCTACAAGGTCAGTGTCGAGGTCTTGCAGCGGCTCGACGCAGATCATGTCTACGCGATCGAGAACATCGAGGATATGGGACGGCGCCGGCTGTTCGATCTCGATGCGCGGTTTCACCGAGAAATTGCCGAAGGCGCCCAAACCGCGGAGCTGTTGAACGCGGTAGAACGCCAGAACAATATGCGCCGGGTCGCGGAGTATATCGGTTTTATTCGACTTGAAAGGATCCGGCAATCAATGTGCGAGCACAGGGATATCATCAGCGCCCTGATTGACGGGAATCGTCAGTTGGCGCGTCTCTGATGCACATTCATCTTCAGATATCCCGTGACGAGACATTTGCGCACATGGACGAAGACCTGCGTGCCCTGCGGTATGGGGGAAATAGATAATTAGGGCATCCTCGTGCGGAAGAGTAAAACTGTCTGGCTCCAGCGGAAACATCTAAGAGTCTCCTTCTGATTGGGATGATTTACGTCAAGCTGCTCCTGTCCATTATTTCGACCGATGGTAGCGTCCGTCAACGTTCTCTAATCGCACTTGTCAAGCTGGAGAGGTACGTCGTGTCGGGCTCATGGTTCTCTTCGAGGTCGGAGCCTATCCGCCTCAGCATGGCGTCGGATGGGTTGAACCGGCCAATGTGGTGTTCGCGGTCGCCGGAGTGGATCCGGCCCTCGCCTGTTGACAGTCGGCACTCGGTTCTCGCCATCGTCCCGGCCCGACGATCTCGGCAGCTTACATCAGAGCAACTCGATCATGTCGCTTGCAGGTTCACGCAGCAGCCGGCTCTGTGACGCCGCTGGTCCAGCGGAAGGCCTCTCCGCTCCTCCACATGGCGTGAAGCACGACGGCAAGCTTTCGGGCGACCGCTACCTTGGCTCGCTTGAAGCCGCTGCGTTTTGCGATGCGCAGGCCCCAGGCCTTGAGAGACGACGGTCTGGCGACCCGAGTGAGCAACGCGTTGGCCGCTTCGTAGAGGCTGCGCCGCAGGAAGTCGTCGCCCCGGCGGGATATGCGGCCCACTCTCATTGTTTCGCCGGATGCGTATACCTTCGGCGTCAGCCCAAGGTAAGCGCCCGTGCTCGCAGATCGGCGGAACCTGGACGGGTTGTCGATGGTGGCGACGTAGCCGAGCGCGGTCACCGCTCCAACGCCCGGCACCATCATGAGATGCCGCACAGCGGGGGTAGCCCGTGCCATCGAGCGGACTCTTGCGTCGAGCGAGGTGACCTGGGCGGCGATGTCGGCCCTGGCCTTCATGAGCGCGTCTACCACGGCGCGGATCGTAGGCGAGGTGTCCAGTTCGCCCGCAACGATCTCTTCCGCGCGTCGGGCGAAGCCTCCGACGCGCTTGCCGAACACGACACCGAAGGTGCGCAAGACACCCCTGATCTCATTTTCCAGATCACAGCGGATCTGGACGAGTTGACTGCGCGCCGCGAGAAGCGCCCGCGCTTCATGGCTCGGGACCGACTTCACGTGAACACTCTTGCACCACCTGGTGCGAACGATCTGCGCCAAGCCGACCGCGTCGTTCCTGTCGGTCTTAGCTGGCATCATCGACAGAGCCGCGTTCGCATGCCGGGCATCCATGCAAATGATCGGCACGCCGGCCACCTTCAGCTCGTTCCAAAGCCAGACCGACAGCGGCCCCGTTTCCAACCCTGCGCGGGTCAACGGGGATGTGGTCAGTACGGCGGCGATCGCGTCGGGACAGGTCGCGACCTTGCGTTCGGCGATGATGCTGCCTTCGGCATCAACGATGCAGATCGATGTCTTTTCCTGGCTGATGTCCAGTCCGGCATAGTATTGCATAGCGCTTCTCCTCACGGTGGCGGCATGGGTTTGTTCGCCGCTGGTCAGTTTGGAGGGCCTTCACCGTCGAGGGGAGGCCTCTCTGCGATTGACGCTACGTGGTGTAATTTCGGGTGTGGAACCGGGCCGTCATGATCAGGCGGCCTTTGGTGTAATCTGAAGCGGCTTTTCCTCCTCGATTGCTGGTGTGTTCAGGTCGGCCATGGCTTCGACCTGCATGTATCGGTGTTGAAGCTGCCACTCATCGTTGGCCTCGAGCAGGACGGCTCCGATCAGACGGACGATGCTTGACGGTTTGGATAGCTGGCAGTGACTCCGAATTGGTTGTCGAACCTGTTTGTACACTCCGGATGTGGACGCAATCTGCCCGCCAGTACCATAGCCGGGGTACAACCTGGACGCCTCCGGAAACTGGTCAAGCGGGCTGATTTCTGATTCCCTGTCGGCATTGAAGCGGCAGGGAAATTTGGATGCAGGGGCAGCGGGGTTTTTGGGACGTTGAGGATCGGCTGAAGGAGCTGTCTGCGGAAGGCGACCCTCTGGAGAAGCTCTCGTCGACGGTGGATTTCGAGATGTTCCGGCCGTTGCTGGAAAAGGCGGTCCGCCGCAGCGGCACCTCGAAGGGCGGTCGCCCGGCTTCGACGTGGTGCTGAAGTTCAGGATGCTGATGCTGCAGGCGTTGCATGGTCTTTCTTTGCAGCAGACCGATTACCTGGTTCGTGACCGGCTGTGCTGGATGCGGTTCTGCGGTCTCGGCCCTGGAGATGCCGTTCCCGACGCCAACACGCTTTGGGATTTCCGCGAGGCGTTGATCAAGGCCAAAGCGCTCGACAGGACTGTTCGAGCGTCTGGACAGAGCGATCAGCAACGCCGGCTATCTGCCGATGTCGGGCCAGATCGTCGACGCCACGCTGGTGGCCGCACCAAAGCAGAGGGACACCGAGGCCGAGAAGGCGGATATCAAGGCTGGCGCGATCCCGGACGTCTGGAAAGACAAGCCTGCCAAGCTCAGGCAGAAGGACCGGGACGCGCGCTGGACGGTGAAGTTCAGCAAGGCCAAGCCGAAGGAGGACGGCACGAAACAGGTCGACATCGCCATTCCGGCCTTCGGCTATAAAAGCCATGTCTCGATCGATCGCAGGCACAAGATCATCCGCCGGCAGAAGATCACCAATGCAACGGCTGCCGACGGCGCGCGCCTGCGCGAGGGGCTGATCGATCCGAACAACACTGCCGGCGACGTATGGGGCGACAGCGCCTACCGCTCCCGCGCCAACGAGGCGTATCTCGACAAGCATGGCAGGACGAGCCGCATTCATCAAAGGAAGCCGCCAGGCAGGCCGATGCCCGAGGCCATGCAGCGAGCCAACGGCAGGAAATCGAAAGTCCGATCCCACGTCGAGCACGTCTTTGCCGAGCAGAAGCACCGCATGGGCCTGTTCGTCAGGACCATCGGCATCGCCAGAGCCGAGGCCGTCATCACATTCGCCAACATGGCCAACAACATGAAGCGATGGTGCTGGCTGGAGCGAAACCCGCAACAGCATGAGAAGACCAGCCTGAAAGGCCGAATTCTCTCCCAACGACCGCGTCCATGAGCCCGGCGCAGCGTGTATATGGCAGCCCCATGCCGGAAATTACTTCACATCAACCCGTTTCCGGAGGTGTCCACCTGCGTTACGAAACAGAACGAACAATCTCGCCATCGGCAAAGACAGAGCGACCTCGGCGAATATCGTCGCGGAATTTTCTGAAGTGACGCACTCCTTCTTCGCCGGAGCGCGACAAACCAGGATCAAAAATCCAAATCAATAACATCATTCAGAGCGATAGCATCGTAGAGGGTCACGATATTGAAAAATACGATACCCAAGTTCTCTTTATTCAATTTGACGCCAAATGAGGCTCGTCAATATTATTACCCAGAATTTGTGAGGGCAGGCAAGACTCATGCCTCTCGCGAACCAATTTGATTCTGGTTGGAATAACGGGTCTCGAGAAAATCGAGCGAACAGAGTTCGGCGCTACGCTTTGTATATCATTCGAGCGAGCAACATTTACGTGGAAGATGTTCGGGGCGAGCCCCTTCCGAAGTGCTCGCCGTGGTCACCACCAATTCGGCAACAAATCCGGTGCTTGTCGGGCCGACAGCTGAGGTCGTGGACCCTACTGAGCGTGTAGCGTTTCGCAAGGACGACGAAAGAGATCCACTAAAGTTCTGCTTGGTAAGGCATAGAAGTTGTCAACTGGAGAACAAAATATGTCTAAACGCGAATTCCTTGAGATACCAAACTTCGCGCTTCAGAAAGGCGGCGTCCTTCCATTGGCGCGCCTTGCCTATCGCACCATTGGCAAGCTGAACGAAAAAGGGACAATGCTGTTCTTATTCCATCATGGTATACTGGAAGTGATGAAAGCAGTGAACTATATATGTGTGGCCCAGACCGAGCCTTAGATCCTGATAAATACTTTATTTTTTACTAACCTTCTTGGAAATGGTATATCTTCTTCCCCTTCAAATACACCAGCGCCTTTCGACAGGGCTCGCTTTCCAAAAATCACTTACTGGGACAACGTTAGTCTTCAGCATCAGCTAGTAACAAAAATGCTTGGCATAGATTCGCTTCGTCTAGTGACCGGTTGGTCAATGGGTGCGAGCCAAGCATTTCTGTGGGCAGCACGCTATCCGGATTTGGTTCGTGCAGCTGCCCCTATTGCAGGCTCTGCAAGAACAGCATCCTACAACAAAGTTTTCCTACTTTCTCTTCGTAGAACGCTCGAATTGGATCCGTCCTTTAAAAGCGGCTTCTATGAACAGCCGCTACTGCAAGGTCTAAAGGCTTTCGCATCAATTTATGCTGGCTGGGGTTTCTCGGAGGAATTCTTCAGAACTGATGCCTTTAGGGTTTTCGGCGCTAAGGACTATGAGCAGTTTGTAGAATATTTTTGGGAGCCATTTTTTACTAGTTGTGACCCTAACAACCTGCTGAGTCAGCTATGGACGTGGGTGGATGGAGATATAAGTGACAATTCGATCTACAATGGTGACTATGAAGCAGCTTTGCGGGCGATCACGGCAAAAACAGTTATCTTGCCGGTTAATCTTGATCGTTACTTTCCACCAGTTGACTCCCAGTATGAGGCGACGCATATACCGAACGGTCGGTGTCATGTTCTAAAGTCAATTTGGGGACACATGGAGCCTATGAATTTGAGCGATACCACTGACCTCGATGGGGTGCTCAATGAGCTCCTGGTCTAGACCTGCTGTCCCTCATCGTGAATTCTCAACGCCCGCAGCGAGATACATCATAGCTGCGAAGTTTTGATCTGTCTTACCTGCACGCAGAGCGCTCTTTGCCGTTGAGATAGTCCTTGGTTTTGTGAACACCCTTCTTCCTGAGTTTGAAACATAGATGCCATGATATTGTGCGTCAAACTCGATGATAACTCTAAGCGCGGTGCGGTCTGAGTAGATCGCCGCGTTGTCTGATTGTGGTCGGCCGAGTCCGGGAATGAGTGTCCGGTCCATTCTGCCGATGTTGTCCTGCACCTCGCGCAACTTCCGGATCAGGGGAAGGAGGGTGGATCGATCTAGTGATCATGTCGTGATCCTCGTCGTCGATGCGCTTGGCGATATCAAGGCCGGCGGTGCTATTCTGCCGCGAGCGGCTCTTCCTTGTGTGAAGTTTTGACCGCCACAATTTGGCGCGTGGCTATTCCGTAATCAGTGCTGTCCACGACATCACGGAGTATTCCTCCGCGCCTCATGCTGCTCACACAGACCCCGCAATACAGCCGATCCGCTACGACGCCCAGCACGGCGTTCAACGGGTGCTCGACCGGCTCGTGAACCAACTCTTCGCGGCATTCCCTGATCCGTAGTCGATAGGATTACCTGCCCAATCGCTGTCGTTCTACTCGTCCTGCGAGGTGAAACTGCCTCATCTGCTTTATCGCGATTGATATTGAAAAACTATATGAAAGGCATCTTTTTTACAATTTGACAGAACTTGATGAGGGTCGATACTATCGGAACTACGCTACCTGACGGTTGGCAGTGGTTGGCAGTTGGCATATGTAATTCTCTCCGCATATGAAGAATAGCTGCTTTGCGACGCATTTTGATATGTCCGTCACCCTATTCGCGCGCGTGTCTTTAGCTTGGACGACAACGGAAATATGGCGATTATCTCCAGCTGACTGCGAGAATACTTTCGATCGAATTATTCTCAAGCGCTGGAGCATTACTGGCTAATGCCGCTTGCGCCTTGCGCCACTTGGAGGTGAAGCTATGAGAGTATTTTCGAGTTTGTTTGTCTTGACATCGATTATCACAATCACCTCGGCGACAGCGGTACTGTCCGATGACGATGAGGTCTTGATAGGAGCTGCGACCTCGTTCAGCGGATGGATGGCTGTTTTCGATACTTCGACTACCCAGGCTGCCGAACTCGCTGTTCAGGATATTAATGCGAACGGGGAGTGCTAGGCAAGAGGGTGCGGCTTGTTCATATCGATACAAAAACAGATGCTGCACAAACCGCGCGCGCAGCTCAGGACTTGGTGAAGCAAGGGGTCAAGATGATGTTGACGGCTTGCGACTTCGATACGGGGGCGCCGGCAGCGCTCGTGGCTCAGCAAGCCGGTGTACTCGCGATATCGAGTTGTGGTGGTGATATGAAGTCTGGCGATCTCACCATCGGCAACAATGTCTTCACTATGGCCACCGATGCTGAAGCTAGCGGCAGAATCCTAGCCGATTGGGCGACAAATAAGATGGGGTGGAAAACGGCATATGCGTTACTTGACACCTTTATCGAGTACAACAAATCCGTATGCCGCGGCTTTGTGGGACGGTTCAGGGAGTTGAACGGCGACGACTCTGTTCTGCTTGAGGACACCTTCAAGAATGCTGATGTTTCAGTGGCCACTCAAATTTCCCGGTACAACGGATTGGCCGAGAAGCCTCAAGTCATGGCGCTCTGCAGCGTACCGCCAGGCCTTGCCAGTGCTATACGACAGTTCCGTTCAGCAGGAATCGACATTCCAGTTCTAATGGGAACCGGCGGCGACGGCAGCGCTTGGCACTCGGCGGTACCGGGGCTCAGTAACTACTACTATATGAACTATTCCGCGGACGCCGGCGTCGAAGAGCCACGCCCTGAAGTTCGCACCTTCAACGAGAAGTTCGAAGCGCAGTTCGGGGAGCGCCCAGATTCCGGAATGGGTGTTACGGGATACAGCGTGGTAGAAGCTTGGGCTCGTGCTGCCGAGCGAGCCGGGAACTTCGATACAGAAAACGTGCGAGCGGAGCTAGAAAAGTTCACTGATGAACCATTGCTAGCCGGGTTAACGACTTTTACGCCACAGCTGCACACAAATCTCAACCGGCCTATGCTGATGATTGAAATCAAAGATACGAAGCCAAATCCGCTCGGTTTTTACGATATTCGTGAAGGCGAGTATGTTGAGTGGTGGTGATGTAATCGCGGGTTTGCAGAGTGGTTTTGTGAGCCCGTCCAACGTTTCGGCTGAATTCGTGCACAAGCTCGAAACACATGACGTCAGCGTTCTATTTGATGGTTTGAAAGCTCTCAGAATCCATCACGATTTCACTGGAGCAAAATGAAATCCTGGGGCTGCTCGGCCCGAATGGTGCAGGAAAGACCACACTAGTTAACGTGATGAGCGGCTATCTACGACCGACTCATGGATCGTTGCTGCTGGATAACGTGACGGTGAACAGATTACCGCCGGAGGAGTTAGCGCACCGTGGTGTCGCTCGCACGTTCCAATCAGTACGTTTGTTTCGCCGGTTAACGGTCTTTGAGAATGTAGAGGCCGCCGCTCTAACCCGCCACGCTCGTCGGGGGCCGCACGTGATGCGGCGCAGGAGGCGCTCAGTTATGTTGGGCTTGAAGAAGTTGCGCAGAGACGCGCAGACGCTCTGCCTTACGCTCACGAACGGCGGGTCGGTATTGCACGGGCACTTGCTCTTGAGCCCCGCTTTCTTTTGCTTGACGAGCCCGCCGCCGGCATGACCGAACTCGAATGCGACGAACTCGCTCGGCTTATTCAACAGCTTCCAAGCAAATTCGGCTGCGGAGTTCTTCTGATTGAGCACAATATGGGCGTGGTGATGACGGTTTGCCAGCGCCTTCATGTACTTAATAATGGACGAACCTTGGCTACTGGTCCGTCCGAAATTGTAAGGCGCGATCCCGAGGTCATCGATGCATATTTGGGGGCTGCGTGAAATGTTGTTGGAAGTCGAGGGCCTCGAAATCCGTTACGGTCGCGTGCCCGCCGTTCGTGATCTTACATTCGGTATCGCCGAGGGCGAGTTCGTCTGCTTCGTTGGTCCGAATGGCGTAGGAAAGTCGACGACAACGCTTGCGGTTGCCGGAGTTGTGCAACCCGCAAAGGGCTCCATCCGATTTGACGGCCATCCATTGGCGGGGACTTTGATCGAAACGATCGTGTCGAAAGGAATTGCGCTGGTCCCTGAAGGCCGTCGGATCTTCGGACGAATGAGCGTTCGGGAAAACCTGGTTGTGGCGAGCGGTGTGCGTGGTGGACTAGGCCGAAAGCGCGCAGTGCTTGATCGCATACTGGAATTGTTCCCCATCCTACGTCAAAGATTTGAGAGCCCGGCAGGTTTTCTCTCAGGTGGTGAACAACAGCAGTTGGCGATCGCGCGCGCGCTCCTGACCGAGCCCAAGCTGTTGGTCGTCGACGAACCGTCGCTGGGGCTTGCTCCAAAATATGTCGAGCTTGTCTATGAAACGTTCAGCCGCATTCGTTCGGAAGGCGTCACGTTACTGATTGTCGAGCAGAGCGTTCGCCGCGCGCTAAAATATGCCGATCGTATATGTTTTATGCAGTCTGGAAGGATTGTCCTCGAGGGAAACACCCCTGATCTTGCTCAGCGAACGGATCTCGAACTTGTATACTTCGGCGAGGGAAAAAGAGATTGACCACGATCCAACTTCTCGTTGATGCTGTCAGCCTCGGCAGTATCTTTGCGCTTGTCGCACTCGGTATCGGCCTTATATTTGGTGTCATGCGCATGATAAATTTTGCGCATGGCGATCTCATTATGCTTGGCGCATACGCTTTGGTGTTGCCAACCGCGGCGGCGTTTGCACCACCCTTAATTGGCGCCTTGCCCGCGGCGCTGATGATCACTGCAATCATCATACTTGTTGCACTAGCAGCGATGCTCACCGAGCGTTTCGCTTTCCGTCCCTTGCGGCGACGCGAAGTGGACGGGGCAACTTTACTGATTTCTTCATTTGCAATAAGTTACCTGTTGCAAAGTCTTGTCTTGTTCATTCATACTGGACGCCCTAAATCGGTCAGCATCTTTCCGGAGCTTACGAAACAAGTCGAAATAGCTGGTATCCGCCTCAGCCTGGTTGACATTGTCACTGTTACGGCGACCGCTCTACTACTCCTAGGTGTAGTTGTTTTTTCTTAGAAGAGCACGATCAGGACTTGAGGTCCGCGCCGCGCCGAAGATTTCACTATGGCGCGATTGCTGGGAGTGAAAGCTGATCGTGTTATCGCGTTAGCCTTTGCAGTTTCGGGTGGACTGGCCGGCATCGTCGCGCTCCTTTTCGTGTCAAAGACTGGTGTGCTTGATTTCCAGATGGGGGTACCGTTGGCCGTGGCGGGGTTCGTCGGAACTGTAGTGGGCGGTATGGGCAGCTTGTTAGGAGCCGTTCTCGGCGGCTTTGCCCTTGGCGTTGCCTCAATGCTGCTCCAAGCACTTCTCCCCACGGATCTGCAGCCGTCGCGCGATGCATTTCTCTATGGGTTGGTTATCCTCGTTTTATATTTCCGACCACAAGGCTTGTTTGCCCCACGCGCGACAGGAGAACGCATTTGATTTCGCAGTCACTCAAGCTTCTCTTTCCAGGTTTAGGGCTCATCGCGATCCTCGTCTTCGCCGCTGTAGTTGTATTATTCATCGGGAGTGGAGAATTAGAAGGTATTTTAACCGAAGCACTCATCTATATGATCATGGTAATTGCATTATCGATCTTTGTGGGCAACTCCGGCGTAATTTCTTTCGGCCATGTCACTTTTGCCTTGGTTGGAGCATATGCATCCGCTTGGCAAACCTGTTGCTCCAGTATACGCGGCGTGTTCATGCCGGGCTTGCCTGAATTTATTCTGCACGCGGATGTACCTGTGGTTCTAGCTGTTTTGACCGCTGCCTTGATTGCAGCCGTTGTGGCGGTTCTGGCGGGTCTTATCATTATGCGGCTTAGCAGTGTTGCGGCCTCAATCGCTCTACTTTCTTTACTTTTCGTGTTCAAGACGATCTATGAAAACTGGGGTAGCCTGACAGCTGGTCAAAGTTCTGTTGTCGGATTGCCTGTATATGTCAATCTCTGGGTAGCTTTGATATGGGTTGCGCTGACGATTACTGTTGCCCAGACTTACATGCGCTCTGCACACGGTTTGCGCCTGCGTGCAGCCCGCGAAGACGAAGTAGCCGCACGGGCCGCTGGCATTGTCGTGTGGCGGGAGCGCCTTATTGCATTTGTGATTAGCGCGTTTTTTTTTCGCTATCGGTGGCGTTTTGTTCGGGCATTTCCTGGGAACACTGGCTGTAAACATGTTTTGGCTCAACATGACTTTCCTCACGTTGGCAATGCTTGTCGTTGGGGGTTACGCAGCCTAACTGGTGCAGTCATCGGCGCCTTGGCAGTTGCGTCCATCCGTGGCGTTCTGCGAGCCTTCGAACAAGGCGTCCAAATCGGCGGGGGACGCTGCAGATCCCACAGGGGATGCAGGAGATTGCACTTGCTGTCATTCTTTTACTGATCCTCGTTTACCGACCTCAAGGCATTGTCGGAGATCGCGAATTAGGTCTTTCAACCCCAAAATAACTTGTGGCGACATAGCCTGATCATGGTCCTGTGACACGACAGCCAAGGGAGCCTGCTTGTTCTTGAAACGGTTGGAGCGTGGACGCTTCCTTTTAGCCCTCTCCAGCAGACGCTGTCGTCACGATCACTCCGGCGCAGCTTGGCTATCGTCGGGGCGCCGGAACGCTGCGTGCATGTGGCCGACCGCGAGAGCGACATCTATGACCTTTTCTGCCTTTGACGTGCTCCCCTGACTGTCCCCGGCTATAAGCTAGCCCTGTTCACGTTGTGGTCCGATCTGGACCTGATTGCAAATTCGTTTGGGGTGAGCCCGTCGAGGCTCGTGTGCGGACGGTTCAGATTGTAGTCGAGGCCAACTCGCGCAGCCTCTGGCGCAAGGCCGCCCGAGAGGCCGGCGTGATCGAGCTGGAGATCGACGGCGTCGCCATGCGTGTTGGCCGCGGAGCCGATGCCAAGACGGTGGCGGCGGTCATCCGCGCGTTGAAGGCGACGACGTGATCGGGCCGACAGGCGCGGTCAAGGTCATGGTAGCGACCAAGCCGGTCGACTTCCGCAATTATGTAGAGCGCAGGATTATGCCGAGTCCGCAGCGGCAATTCCTTGCCGACTGCGGTGTTTGAGAAGCGGTCACTCGACATAATTTGCCGATCGGCTGATGGACCTCAGCATGGCCAGCAGCTGGACACCCGCATTAACCTACCGCTTTTTCCGATTTAATGATTCACTGGCTCGATCGGCATGAAGGGGGCAGGAAGATGGAGCAGCGGTCGTTCTTCGGGCTTTCGGAGCATCTTCAGAGACTGAGCAAAATCGGCGATCCGCTCGAAGTTCTCGATGCGACGGTGGACTTCGAGTATTTCCGGGGATGGCTGGTCGAGGGGCTTGGATATGGGGACGGCAGCAAGGGCGGGCGTCCGGCTTTCGATCCTGTTTCCATGTTCAAGGCGCTGATCCTGCAGGCCCAGCACAATCTCAGCGATGCGAAGATGGAGTTCATGATCCGGGACCGGCTTTCCTGGATGCGGTTTCTCGGCTTCGACCTCGGAGGCCCGACGCCGGACGAGAACACCATCCGGATGTTCCGCAACAAACTGACCGAGACAGGTACGCTGAAGCGGGTGATGAAAGCCTTCGACTGGCAATTGCAGAAGAAGGGCTACATCCCGATGTCGGGACAGATCGTCGATGCCTCCCTGGTGCCGGCCCCCAAGCAACGCAACACGGAGGGCGAGAAGGCGGCGATCAAAGCCGGCAAGTTGGCAGCGCAGATCTGGCCGGACGAACCCAACAAAGCGGCGCAGAAGGACACCGATGCGCGCTGGACGCTCAAGATCGGCGGCAAGATCCGGCACCGCCCGGACGGCACGCCGCTGCCTCAGATCGCGCTGCCGGTCTTCGGCTACAAATCCCACATCGCTATCGATCGCCGCTATGGGTTCATTCGGGAGAGTGCCGTGACCTCGGCCTCGGAGGCTGACGGGCGGATGCTGAAGCGGCTGGTGACGACAGACAACACCTCGTCGGAGGTCTGGGCCGACAGCGCCTACCGCTCGCGCAAGAACGAGAAGTGGCTGGCCTCAAAGATGCTGGTGAGCCGCATTCACCACCGCAAGCCGCAAGGCCGTTCGATGCCGCAACACGTGGCTCGGGCAAATGCACGCAAATCTTCGATCCGCGCCGCCATCGAGCATGTCTTTGCCCACCAGAAGACCCGCTTCGGCCTGTTCATCCGCACCATCGGCATTGCCCGTGCCGAAGCCAAACTGACGCTGGCCAATATCGCCTACAATTTCGACCGCCTGATTTTCCACCAACGCCGTGCTGCGACAGGATGAGTCCGTCCAAAAACAAAGAAATCACCGTCGGATCGCACCAATCGGCCTCGACCGCTTCGCCAGTGGCGTTTTCGCCATCATCCCCTGCTCAATTCAAGGGGTAAATGCGGGTGTCCAGCTTGTCGGGAGCACGGAAGCGACCCGGCTTGAGCGATGGCGGCGCCATCGCGGCAAGTGCCTCGAGCTTCTCGGTCGGGTCTGCCCGCAGATAGATCTCCGTGCTTTGCAGGCTGGCGTGACCGAGCCAAAGCGACACCTTGCGCACATCGCGGGTCGCCTGGAGCGTGTGCATAGCGCAAGTGTGGCGCAAGACATGCGGAGTGACGCGCTTGTCGGCGATGGACGATTGCTTCAGCGCCGCGGTGGCCACGTGCTTGGCGAGGACATATTCGAATCCGGACCTGGTCATCGCGCGTCCAGTGGCATTGAGGAAGAGCTCGGTATCGCCACTCGCAGGGCGGACCGCTAGCCAGGCCTTCAGCGCCGTCGTGGTCTCCTTCCACAAGGGCAGCACACGCTCGCGGCGTCCTTTGCCCATCACGTGGATGCTGGCAACCGTCTGGCGGTCGATCTGGTCGATGCGGAGGCCGACGAGTTCGGAGACGCGCAACCCCGCGGCGAAGGCCAGATGCAGCATCGCCCGATCGCGGATGCCGGGGACCCGACGCGGGTCCGGCGCATCGAGCAGGGCCTGCATCTCGGCGCGGGTGAGATGGCTGACGAGCGCCTCGTCGACCTTCTTCATTGGGATTGCTCGGACCCGGCGCGCCTGATCCAGACAGGACGGGAGCCGGTACTCGAGGAAGCGGAAGAAGGCTTTGATGGCGGCCAGACGGGCGTTGCGGGTACGCGCCGAGTTGCCACGTTCCTCCTCGATGTGCTCCAGGAAGGCGAGGAGGAGCGGCGGATCGAGCTGTTCGATCTCGATGCCAGACGGGGTGGTCTCTAGTCGGGCAGCCGCGAAGCACAGCAGCAGCTGGACACCTCGAACTACCGGGTTTCGCGGTCCGTGAGGATCGCGACGAGTGCCGTCACGGCGTAGAGCGGCGCGCTGGCTGCTGCTTGGGCTGACGTAGTTTGTCGATTTCAGCGTCGCGGCGGCGGTCTTGGCCGTCTCCACCGTCATGCGGGCGCTGTTCGTCCTTGGTGCCAGACGAAGCGGGTGAAGTTGTAGGCAAGGTTGGCCATGCCAATCTTGGTCCTGGCCCGCGCTATTCCGATCGTGCGCACGAACAGGCCCATTCTGGATTTCTGCTGCGCGAAGACGTGCTCGACGAAGGCGCGGATTTTCGAGCGCCGGCCGTTGGCGCGCGACGTCGCCTCGCTCATCGCCCGGCCCTTCGGCTTCTTGTGGTGGATGTCGGAGACGTAGCCGTTCTTGTCCAGCCACGCCTCGTTCGTCTTCGAGCGGTAGGCCGTGTCGGCCCAGACCGTAGAGCCGGTGTTGCCGCGGTTGAGCACATTGCGGAGTTGCGCCCCGTCATAGGCTGAGGCAGCGGTAACGTTCCAACAGCGGATGAAGCCGTGCCGGCGATCGATCGAGGCGTGGTTCTTGTAGCCGAAGGCGGGAATGGCGATGTCGCGCTGCTGGGCCTTTCCGTCCTCGGCCGCCTTGGCCTTCGAGAACTTCACCGTCCAGCGGGCGTCTCGATCCTTCTGGCGAAGCTTCGCGGGTTTGTCCTTCCATGCGTCCGGAACCTTGCCCGCCTTGATATCGGCCTTCTCCGCGTCGGTGTTGCGCTGCTTCGGCGCCGCCACGATGGTGGCGTCGACGATCTGGCCGCCCATCGCCAGATAGCCCGCCCTGGTGAGGTGCTTGTCGAACCGCGCAAACAGGTTCTCTACGGCATTCGCCTGCGTGAGGTGTTCGCGGAACAGCCAGATCGTCTTGGCGTCCGGCACGCGATCGCCGAGCCCCAGCCCGAGGAAGCGCATGAACGACAGACGGTCCTGGATCTGGAACTCGGCCTGGTCGTCCGACAGGCCGTAGAGCGCCTGCAGAACCATGATCCTGAACATCATCACCGGGTCGTAGGGCGGCCGGCCACCCTTCGCGCCGTCGGACCGCTTCAGCGCCTTGGAAAGCGGCTTTCGGAAAACCTCCCACGGCACCAACGCATTCAGCTTCTCGAGCGGATCGCCGGCTTCGCTCAGCCGCACGTAGCGCTCGTCGATGTCCCAGAACCCAGCCTGTGCCCGCATCGGTCTCCTCCCGCAAATCACCGCAGGAGTGAATCACGAAACGGCTGGGATGGGGAGGTTCTTCGAGGTGTCCAGCTGAAAGCTGTAGGCGTATGCCTCGCAAGTGTTCGGGCTCGCCCGCCGCTCGTGCGGCAGGTGCTCTCGCAGGAAGGCGGTGAGATGAGGAGCCAGCGCGGTCATGTGCCGGCTCCTTGATGCAAGGCCTCTCCGGCCGCCGCGATCTGCCCCATCAGGATTGGCGTTGCCTGCAGATACCAGTACGTGTCGGTGACGTGGGCGTGGCCGAGGTAGGTGCTGAGCGCGACGACATGGCGGCCGACAGCATCGCGATCATGCCGGCATTGCTCCAGAGAGCGCACGGCGAAGGTGTGCCGCAGATCGTGAATGCGCGGCCCCGGTTGACCGGGTTCCCCTCTCAGGCCGGCCGATCGTGCAAGGCGGAGGAAGATGGCGATCACGGTATTATAGGATGGCGGCGTGCCTGTGTTGGAGATGAACAACGCGCTGTCCAAGGTTCCGACCCGTCGGCGCGCCGACAAATATCGGTCCAAGGCATCCCATGTCGTGGGGTGGAGCGGCAGCAAGCGGCTCTTCTGGAACTTGGTCTGTCGGATGATCAGGCCGTCGGTGGCCACGTCATCGAGCTGAAGAGCGAGAGCTTCGGAAATGCGCATTCCGGTGACGGCAAGCAAGCCGAAGAGGGTCTCGTACATCAGCGGTCTGATCGAGGCAGATGGCTTGAGGCAGGCCGCCGCACGCATCAGCGCGGCGATCTCGTCCGCCGGATAGATGTGAGGAATCCGCCGCTCGAACAGGCCGCGGCCCAAGGCGTCGGCGGCCGGGATCTCATGGCGCCGATCCTCTGCAGCGACTGCCTGCGCAAAACGGCGGACAGTCAGCAGCCGATTGCGCCGTTGCTGTGGAGTGGGTGCGAGCGTCGCCCATTCGAGCACGCGAGCAACTTGAACATACTCATCGCCACTAGCCTCGGCGAAAGCGGTGAAGCTCTTCAGCAGCGTGTGCTGGACGCGGAACTTGAAGCCCATTATCCGCTGCAGTTCCGCATGTCGTGCGAGGTCCTGGCTCAGCATGACGCGCTCCCCGGCCAAGGCTGGGCGATCTGAAGCAGCATATTGACGTCCACCTTCGCGTAATGGGCGGTCGTGTCGACCGATCGATGGCGAAGCACGGTTCCGATCGTGTCCAGCGTGGCGCCGGCTCGCAGCATGCCAGTCGCCGCGGAGTGCCGGAGCAGATTGGCGCCTCGGGAAGGAGCGTCGTCGATGCCCGCCCTCTCAAGCGCGAGTCTGACGATGCTTGACACGCTTGAGCTTGCCAGTGGCTGATGCGGTGCAACTGTCCGCAGGAAGATCTGCTCGCAGGCGGCGTGTGGACGCGCTTCTCGCAGGTAGTCGATGATCGCGTCGCCGGCGGCCTGGGGTAGCGGGAGCCGGATCTCGCGGCGTCCTTTGCCGCGGACACGTAAGGTTCCTTCCCGCCAGTTGATGTCGTCGAGGCGCATGTCCCTAACGTCACCGGCCCGTAGGCCAAGACGCGCGAGCAGCAGCAGGATCGCGCGGTCGCGGATGCCTCGCGGCGTCGTGACTTCGCACGATGCGATCACCCGATCGACTTCCGCGGTGGAGATGTAGCGCGGCAATGCCGATAGTCGCCATTGCGGGACCGCCGGGATGGCCTGATCAAGGCCTGGTTGGCATAAGCCCCGGGCAGCCAGATATCTAAGGTAGCCCCTCAGCGCCATCGTCATCGTCTTGAGGTAGGCCGGCGAGCTTCGTTGGGCCTCGTCAAGGATCGCTTGCCGAATGAGACCGGCATCGTACAGCTTTGGATCACGACCGAGGGCGGGAAGCAGCCGCATGACCATACGGCCATGGCGGCGGATGGTGCGTTCGGAAATCCCCGGTGCCGCCTCAGCCAGGTTTGGAATGCAAGGACCTGGTCGTCATGGGCGCGCGACGTATCCTGCCTCAACGGCGTCACCACCCCGCATTCCGCCAGAAAGCTCACGAACCGCCGCGCACGGTTCACGTATTTGGCGGAAAGATAATCGGCTCGGCGGATGCCGGGACAGCGGCATCGATGCCGCGAAAAGCGGCGAATGGCATCGTCATCAACTTCAGCGACGGCGATCTTCGTGCGCCGAAGCCATTGTCCAAAATGGCGGGCCGAGTCCTCGTAGCCTGACACCGTCAGGCGAGCATAGCCCAAGGTCAACAATCGACTCGTGAATGCTTCCACAAACGGACGCAAGGCGCCGGGGTCCATCAGTTGTGAGCATTCCGGCCGGACTTCGTTCGACTTCGGCACGTCTGGTCTCCCTCTCAAGGTCAAAAGAACGTCGAGAGACGACAACAATTATGTCGGGTGAGGAAACCTGTGGGGCAGTCTAAACTATTGTAATAGAAAGAAGGAGTTGCTCGGATCGCTGCGGACTCAGCATAATCCTGCCCTCTACATAATTGCGGTTATGCGGAGCTCCGCATAAGCGCAAGGGCGCGGAGGGTCTTGCCGCACTGGTCGTGAGACGATGGGCGCAAATCCGTTCAGCGGTGCGGTCTATGTTGCGTATTCCGACGAAGCCGGCCGGTGATTCCGATCAATATCCGGCCACCCATTCCGATTTCATTCCGGCCGGGATTCCGATTTGAAGCCGGCCACCTTGGCGATCACCTGGGTCGTTGTTGAGGTTTGGTTGGAGTTTCGTTTCGGGTCAAGTCAGAGTCGTTTCCGAGGCCGGGATGGGCCGCTGTTTTCGCATGCTGTCGCCGTTGAGCTCGATGCGCTAGGCATTGTGCACGAGGCGATCGAGGACGGCGTCGGCGATGGTCGGATTGCCGATGATCTCATACCAGCGCTCAACGGGCACCTGGCTGGTGACGATGGTCGAGCGCCGCTCGTAGCGATCCTCGATGATCTCGAGGAGATCACGGCGCTGCTCGTCATTGAGCTTTTCGGGCCCCCAGTCGTCCAGGATAAGCAGATCGGTTCTGGCGAGCGCCTTGAGCATCCTGGCGTATCGGCCGTCGCCCCTTGCCAGGGCAAGCGCAGCGAAGAGCCGTGGCGCGCGGTGATAGGCAACTGAGAAGTCGTCGCGGCAGGCCTTGTGGCCGAGGGCGCAGGCAAGCCAGCTTTTGCCGACGCCGGCCGGGCCTGTCAGCAAGAGCCCGTGACGCTGCCGGATCCAGTCGCAGCTTGCGAGCTTGAGAAAGAGCGAACGGTCGAGGCCGCGCTCGACGCGGAAGTCGACATCTTCGACCTGCGCGTCATGGCGCAGCCTGGCCGCACGGGCATGCGCCTCGATCAGCCGGTAGAGCGGCATGGCCGCGAACACGCCGGCGCCAACCTGGTCGGCCAGCGTCGAGACGGACAGATCGATGCCCTCGCATTTGAAGCGCTGGCTCTGGCGGTTGCGCATCAAGGCGCGAGCCGCGTTTCCGTCCCTGCCGGCGGGGCGACAACTCGCCGATCTTCGACCGGACGATCCAGCGGATCGCACTCGATACCCCAACACCGAAACGCCGCGCCGCAGAACGGGCCGATGCCCCTTCCGCCGACGCCTTCAAAACACGTGACCGCAAATCATCGCCAAGCGCTCTTGCCATCGTCCACCTCCTTCGAGGCAAACCTTGAATCAATAAAGAGCCAGCGCGTCACTTCACAATCGATTCATCGATCCCCGGACGTGCTCTAGTCGCCACGCCCGCCGACGCAGAGCGGGAGCATGGGGCACAGCGGGTCTTCCATCGCAATGCGTATCATTCGAGCCTCTTGACGGTGGCGGCGAGATCGCCGACCGGCAGATAGGTCACCAGCTTCCAATCGATCGGCGGACGGTCCGCAGGCGAGTCGATCAGGGGCGTGGATGTAGGTGAGAAGCTGAGGACTGTATCGCATCCGCTCGCCGGCGGGCGGCAAGGATTCGATAGCGATGAACTTCACATGCACGCACGCCGCCTAGTCTTGCACGAACTTAACTAGAGGCTGTTATGGACTTGTGAGTCTGAATGGATTCAAAGGCTTGGATGGAATCACATCGCAAGCTTTATCCGTCTGACGTTTCCGATGAGGAATGGTCGCTGCTGGCGCCGTATCTGACGCTGCAGCGTGAGGACGCCGGTCAGCGGGAACACAGTCTTCGCGAGGTTTTCAACGGCCTGCGCTATATCGTGAAGACCGGCGCGCCATGGCGCTGGATGCCGAACGACCTGCCGCCATGGGCGGCGGTTTACCAGCAGACGCAGCGGTGGCTGGCGGCAGGTTGCTTCGAAGCGCTGATCGACGATTTGCGGGCGGTGCTCCGGCTGGCCGCCGGTCGCAAGGCCGAGCCGAGTGCGGCGATCATCGACAGCCGGACGTTGCGGTCCACGCCGGAAAGCGGCGAACGCGCCGGCTATGACGGCGCCAAGCGCAAGAAGGGCTCCAAACTGCACATCGCGGTCGATACGCTTGGCCATCTGCTGGCTTTGCATGTCACGCCTGCCAGCGCAGAGGATCGCGGCGAAATCGAAAATCTGGCCAGAACGATCCAGGCCGTCACAGGTGACAGCATCGAGATCGCATGGGTCGATCAAGGCTATACCGGCGAGCGCGCCGAACTGGCCGCGGACCAGCACGGCATCGACCTCAAGGTCGTCAAACTGCCTGAGGCAAAACGCGGCTTCATCCTGCTGCCGCGCCGATGGGTGGTTGAGCGATCCTTCGCATGGGCGACCCGCTTCCGAAGGCTCGTCAAGGACTACGAGCGTTATGCACAAACCCTCGCCGGCCTCCATCTCGTCGCTTTCGCCACCCTCATGGCAAAGCAGACCGTAACGATCCTGGCAAGTTCATAACAGCCTCTAGATGGTGTCCGGCCCAAAGAGCAGCCGTGAGCTGGGCGAAGGCGGAGGTGTTCCACAAGGTGATGATCATGCCTCGTCCGGACAGTATGATGGGAGGCGATTAACAACCAATCGCACCAATCTTCAAAAGAAAATGTTGGCTCACGGCTCCAGAATTTCGTCCAGTATGCGGCGTAGACGATGGGCCCACTCTGATTGTCCCTCATAATCCGCGATCAGGTCGTTACGGATCTCGATCATCGCGCCCATGCGCCCAAAAGGTACGGTATGCCTTTCAATGGTGTGGTAAACTCCATCAACCGGTGCGTATGGTTCGTTGTCTCCAACGACCAAGTATCGATCGCGCCTCAAGGCCTCAATTAGCGGCGCCGAGAGCTGAGTATCCTCGTTGTGAAGAACGCCCACGTGCCAAGGCCGACGCACGCCCTTGTACACTGGCGTAAAGCTATGGATCGAAACCACGCAGGAAGCGACATGCCGATTTGCAAGAAGTTGGTCGAGCGTGGTGTGGAATGGTTTGTAGATGGCTTCGCCTCGGATTGCTCGCTCGGCTTTCGATATCCCGGCGTTGCCGGGGATTGCAGTGGTTTCGCTGACTGTGACAATCGAGGTGGGGTGGTCAGGCTCTCTATTAATGTCGAGAACCAGCCTTGAGACGTTTGCACGGACGAGCGGCGCATCGAGCAGGTCGGACAGAATTTCAGCAACGCTCAGTGCTCCTGGATCCCATGCGATGTGTTCCGCTAGTTTGTCCTCTGGCAGGCCGAGGTTATCAAGGTGGTCGGGAACGTGGTTCGAGGCGTGCTCGCAAACCAAGGCGATTGGAGACGCGCCGTTCTTGTTCCGCACGGTTGCGGAAGTTCTGTCGCGAAGGAACGCATGCGCGCTCATTTTCAGCGCACCTCGCCTTTGACCTGCTCAAAAACGACATCGAGCACGTCCCTGAGCACTTTGAGCAGGTCCTCGATCTGGGTTCGCGTTGAGATGAAGGGTGGTGCAAGGACCACGGACGAACCGAGCGGCCGAATAATGAACCCGCGGTTTCGTGCTTCCTGTGCGATGCGTTCGCCGACACGCAGGTCCCCTGAGAACGACTGCTTGGTCTGCTTGTTCGCGACTGTTTCGAGGGCGCCCATCAAGCCGAGACCGCGCGCCTCACCGACCATCGGATGGTCTGCGAGCGCCCGCAGTCCAGCCTGGAATGTCTCGCCTACTGCCACGACGTTCTCAAAGACGCCTTCCTCGGTGATGATACGGATGGCCTCGAACGAAACGGCGCATCCGACCGGATGGCCACCAGTGGTGTAGCCGTGCGGAAATTCTTCCCAGGTCGCGCTTGCGGCGGTAGCCCGTTTGTCGATATCGGCCGAGAGCATAACCGCACCCATGGGGAAATATCCGGCCGACATGCTCTTCGAAGCGACAACGATGTCCGGCACCTGACCAACGGCCGTGGCGCCCCACAGGCTTCCTGTGCGGCCGAATCCGCAAATGACCTCGTCTGCCACGAGCGGGATGCCATAACGACTGAGAACGGGCTGGATCTCCGCAAAATAGGTCGCCGGCGGAACGATCACTCCGCCAGCGCCCATGACGGGCTCGGCGAACATCCCAGCTATAGTCTCCGGGCCTTCGGCGAGGATACGCTGTTCAAGGTTTTTGGCTAGGCGTGCGGCAAATTCCTCGTCGCTTTCGCCGGCATTCGCGTTGCGCCAAGCGTGCGGGCATTCGAGCATAACGATCTCGGGACCAGGAAGCCCGAACGCCTTGACGTAATCCTTGCCGGTAAGGGCCGACGCCATCACGGTGGCGCCGTGATAGGCGTTCTTGCGCGTAAGGAGCTTGCGACGCCCAGGCTTGCCCTCGGCAGCCCACATCATCCACAGCAGCTTGATCACCGACTCGTTCGCATCCGATCCCGAATTAGTAAAGAAGACGCGGCTCATAGGTGCTGGAGCCAGCGAAAGCATTTTCTCGGCCAGTTCGACAACGGGCTTGGAATTGCGGCCAAAGAACGTGTGATAGCCGGGAAACTCCAGATACTGTTTGTAGGCAACATCTGCCAGCCGACGCTCGGAAAAGCCCAGCGTCATGTTCCAAAGGCCGGAATTACCTTCGAAGTAGCGATGGCCGGCCGTGTCTACGATAAAGGCGCCATCCCCGTGGTCGATGACCACAGAACCGTTGGCCTGCAAGGATTCCAGGTCGGTGAATGTGTGAAAGAAGCTCGCAACTTCGCGGCTCTCCCAGGATTGAGCGACGACGGTCATAGCGGTCTCCCATTTCGGATAGAGTCTTGTTCGGATGTCGTATGCGTTTTCAGCATATAAAACACTCGATAGTAGCCACCATATCTTGTAGGAAATGTCAATTCGTGTTCAAAACGCAATTCGTAGGCTTTTGCCGTGTTGGCAGCCAGGACGACGCATCGAACCTCGTTGTGCGAGGGTGCGGCTTCCCGCAAGGCGAGCATCGACATGCCGTACAGGTTCCTGAGGAGGACACCATGAGTTACGATTTTTCTCCGACCCCGTACCGAATTTGGGGGCAGATTCCCTGCATCCTAGACCAACGGAATGCCGGCCGCCGGCCGGTCATATGACCTTCGATGAATTGAAGCGCGCGGTCGCAGATGGCAGTATCGACACTGTCGTGGTGGCTATGACGGATATGCAGGGACGCCTGATCGGTAAGCGGCTTACTGCCCGGTTCTTTGTCGAGGGCAACGTCGCGCCGCAACTCTTCTGCGACTACTTCCTCGCCACGGACATGGAGATGGTTCTGGTACCTGGCTATGCGTCAGCATCTTGGGAGCGCGGCTATGGGGACTTCGCACTCGTGCCCGACATGGCGACCCTTCGCGCTGTGCCATGGCTTCCGAAGACCGCCATCGTACTTTCGGACGTGACGACGTCGGACGGAGTGCCGCTCGAGCATTCTCCTCGTCAGGTCCTGCGCAAGCAGCTCAAGCGCCTAGCCGACCTAGGCTTCACTGCCGACATGGCGGCGGAACTGGAATTCTACCTGTTCAACCAGACCTACGAGGGCGCGCGGGCCGCCAAATATGAGGACCTCAAATTCTCGAGCTGGTATCCGGAAGATGGCCATGTCTTCCAGACATCAAAGGACGAGCCGTACATTCGCGCGATCCGAAATCTCATGGAGCGCGCGAGTATTCCGGTGGAAGGCTCCAAGGCCGAATACAGCGCGGGTCAGCAAGAAATAAATCTTCAATATGCTGAAGCGCTGGAGACCTGCGACCGGCTTGTTCTTTACAAGAACGGCTGCAAGGAAATCGCACACCAGATGGGCAAGTGCGTGAGTTTCATGGCGAAGCTTGGCGAGACCCATTCGGGCAATTCCTGCCACATCCATCTGTCCTTGAGAAATCTGGAGACTGGAAAGCCCGGCTTCTATGACGCCTCGCGCGAGAGCGGCATGTCCGAACTGTTCCGGCATTTCCTGGCAGGCTGTATCAAGCATGCGCCGGCAGCGACATATTTTTATGCACCCAACATCAATTCCTACAAACGCTTCACGGCGGGTACGTTCGCGCCCACAAGGCTGGCCTGGTCGGTGGACAACCGGACGACCGCCTTCCGGGTACTGGGCAAGGGGAATGCCTTGCGTTTCGAATGCCGGCTTCCCGGAGCAGACGCCAATCCCTATCTCGCTTCGCAGCGTTGATCGCCAGCGGGCTTCAGGGGCTGGAGGAGAAATTGTTGCTGGAGGAAGCTTACGCTGGAAACGCCTATGAAGCAGACGACGTGCCTCGCATCCCTGGCGCCCTTTACAGGTCGCTTGATCGCCTGGAAGCGTCGTCGACCTTGAAGCTCGCTTTTGGCGAGGAGGTCGTGAACCACTACCTGCATTGCGGCCGCTGGGAACTGGGTGCATTCGAAGGTGCCGTTACAGACTGGGAAAAACCAGGCTTTTCGAGCGCTGCTGACTGCTCTGGAGAAGAAGAATGGCAACTTTCGAAATCATCACGCCGGCCGATGACTCTGTTCTCGCCGTTCGCAGCCGTCCGACGGACGAAGACATAGATGCCGCCCTGAACCTGGCAGGCCGGAGTTTCAAGTCGTGGCGGGAGAATTCCCTTGAGCATAGGATTGAACTCCTCGGGCGAGCAGTCGACGCGCTCGTGAGTCTGAAGGAAGAAATCATTGTCGAGATCTCCAGCCAGATGGGCCGTCCGATCGCCTATTGCGGCGGCGAGGTGAACGGGTTTGAGTCGCGGGCTCGGACCATGCTCCGCCTCGCACCCGAGGCTCTCACCCCCATTCCCCCTCCCCTCTTGAAGGGTTCGAGCGCGCCATTGAGCGCGTACCGCTCGGGACGGTGGTCGTCCTTGCACCGTGGAACTACCCGTTCCTCACCGCTGTGAACGCGGTCATTCCGGCGCTTGCGGCTGGGAATGTAGTCGTTTTGAAGCATTCGGATCAAACGCCGCTAGCGGCAGAACGTATGTATGAGGCCTTTAGAGCCGCAGGTCTGCCCGAAGGCGTTTTCCAGTATCTGCATATGAACCATGAACAGGTAGGGAGGACCATCGCCGATCCGCGAGTTGCGTATGTATGCTTCACCGGTTCCGTCACTGGAGGGCGTGCCGTTCAGCGAGCCCTTTCGGGCACCTTCACCTCTTCCGGTCTGGAACTCGGCGGCAAGGATCCGGCCTACATCCGCGAGGATGCCGACATCGAGCATGCCGTTGCCAACATCGCGGATGGCATTTTCTTCAACTCCGGCCAGAGCTGCTGCGGTATCGAGCGCGTCTACGTTCACGAGCGTCATTTTGGTCATGTCGTCGATGGCCTGGTGGCCTTCGCCGAGCAGTTGAAGCTAGGTGATCCTCGTGATGCGACGTCTACGCTCGGACCGATGGTGAAGGCCTCGGCCGCCAACGCCGTGCGCAATCAGGTTGACAACGCGGTGAGGCAAGGTGCGCGCGCCCTTATCAATCCTCAGTGGTTCGCAGCAGACAAAAATGACACCGCGTATCTTGCTCCCCAGATCCTGATCGATTGCGATCACTCAATGGAGATCATGAACGAGGAAACCTTCGGGCCGGTGGCTGGCGTGATGCCAGTAGGATCAGACGATGAAGCCGTCAGGCTTATGAACGATAGCCGCTATGGGCTTACCGCCTCGATCTGGACGCACGACCGGAACGCCGCCCGCGCCGTTGGTATGCGATTGGAAACCGGCACCGTGTTCATGAACCGCTGTGACTACCTGGATCCCGACCTCGCTTGGACGGGCGTCAAGGAGTCAGGCCGTGGGGCAACCCTGTCACGATTTGGCTTCGACTATCTAACGCGGCCGAAATCATTCCACTTCAGATTGTGCTGGTGAGTTGGAGGCTCTATTGAACTGACAAGCCGTCGGAACGGTGGTCGCGGTCCGCGACCAGCGTTGACCAAATGACCGAGGTCCTCGTTACGAAGAAACAAGTCAGTGTATAATCCAGAGGACGAGGATAAGAGAAAGACCTGCTGCAACTGTAAGCCAAAATGCCCTCAGTATTTTTCTTTCTTCATGCACTGGGACGCCGACGTTAGAAAGAAGGCCTATCGCCTTGTCAAACGACGTAAGATCTATTGGCTGGAAGGAGCACTCCTCACCGTTGATGATCAGGCCTATGTAGTGAGATCTCCGATCAACCACGGCGCCGGAGGCCTTTTCGGCAAGATCTCTAGAGAGATGGCGATCCATATTTGAAGCCCGCATCAGATTGGACTCATACCTGTCATGCAGTCGCATCTGGCGGGTTCACCGCAGTAGACGCGGATCAAGAGTTTTGCGTTGATCTAAATTGGAAACAGAGCTTCGGAGACGAGCAACCCATCTGAAGCTAGTTCACCGGTTTTGCTGCCTATGGCCAGATAGCCTCGGACCGTACCTTACTCCTTCTAACGATTTCCATAAGCGCCGAGACAGTGTGTTGTACCCTTGCAAAATACACGCCACACTGCGATGTTGAGATTTACATATTTTCTGAAGATGTCAATGTGGATTGGAGGTAGGGAGTTGAGGGATGGCGGCCGAACGATTATCTGATCTGCTGTTTCGTGGGCTCGCACTCGCAGGCTTTTGTCACCGGCAACGCTGGTGCACGGATGGCTTGGAGATATCAAACGGATTGGTCCTATTCGATTCTAGTGCTGAACACTCAAACGGGGAGCATGACTCTTGCCTGCGCAAAAAGACGGAGTAGGGACGAAACCGATACACCCCACCCGGCATCTGGTTCTTCCCCACTGATCGCGCCCGAAAACAACGCCAGCAATCCTCATCGTTGACAGATTTGGCGCGCTGATCGAGGTGAGCCTATCGTGGATGTCTGATTGTTTCTCAGGCAGCCAACACTGTATTAACCTCGGTCATCTCGTAACCGAGCGTTTCGGCAACGGGGCGTTTATGATCCGGTCCTTGTGGACGTTGAGGCCGTTGCGCAGATGCCTGTCGTCGAGGATCGCCTTCTGGCCACGATCGGCAAGCAGCAGACCGTAGTGGAGCGTGGCATTGTTGAGCGCGTGCGCGGAGGTGACGGGCACCGCGCAGGGCATGTTCGCGACGCAGTAAATGGATGACGCCGTCGACCTAGTAGGTGGGCTCAGCATGCGTGGTGGCGTGCGAGGTTTCGAAACAGCCGCCCTGATCGATCGCAACGTCCACCAAGACGGAACCTTTCTTCAAGCCCAACAGCATTTCGCGACTGACGAGCTTCGGCGCCGCAGCACCTGGAATGAGCACCGAAAGTGTTGGTGAATGATGATCGAGAATGACTGGCACTTGGTGGATTCTTGCGTTTTGGTAAAATTTCTTCGCAGGAAATACGACTAGTATCTTTGCACAGAATAGATGTAGCGTTTTTTCGAGGCGTTTTAGACAGAACGCGGTATCTGGAATAAACGCTCGCTGATAAGATGTGCCTGTCGTATTTGCCGCCATCTGACGTCGGGCAGTACGGTTACATATCGCGGATCGCTGCGCGACCGCGAAGATTGTGAGGGCATCTACAAGGAATGGCCGACGGCGATACTGCTTGGCACTAAGATTGTCACATTCGCAATTTGCGGAATCCAAGCCAGGCCGTGATAGTTGAATAGCCGCGGGGGTATTGGCACTAGCACTCAGGAAGATTGACCGCCAGCCCGCCCATGCTTGTCTCTTTAAACTTCACGCTCATTTCCTCGCCGGTCTGGCGCATGGCCTCGATGCAGTTGTCGAGCGGCATAAAGTGCGAGCCGTCGCCACGCAGCGCTAGCGAGGCCGCCGCCACCGCCTTGGTGGCTCCGATTCCGTTGCGCTCGATGCAGGGCACCTGCACCAGACCCGCGACGGGATCGCAGGTCATGCCAAGATGATGTTCCAGAGCGATCTCCGCGGCGTTCTCCACCTGTTCGGGAGTGCCGCCAAGCACGGCGCAGAACCCAGCCGCCGCCATGGCGGCGGCCGACCCTACTTCTCCCTGGCATCCGGCTTCAGCCCCCGAGATCGAGGCGTTGTGCTTGATCAGGCCGCCGATCGCCGCTGCAGTCAGAAGGAAGTCGGACACCTTCTCCGGATGGGCGCCGACGCAATGGTCGAGATAGTAGCGCAGCACCGCCGGCACGACGCCTGCCGCCCCGTTTGTGGGGGCCGTGACCACCTTGCCGCCCGCCGCGTTCTCCTCGTTGACGGCCATGGCGTAGACGCTGAGCCAGTCGGAGGCCGCATGCGGCTGGCTGGCGTTCTTCAGCCGCTCGGCAAGAAGCTGCTGGTGGATCCTCCTTGCCCTGCGGCGCACATGCAGGCCGCCGGGAAGTTCGCCGTCCTGCGCAAGTCCCCGGTCGATGCAGCCGGTCATGACCGACCAGATGTGCGCGATGCCCCGCTCGACTTGGAGCGCAGGCCGCACGGCCGCCTCGTTCTCGCGTTTCATAGCGGCAATCGAAAGCCCACTATCATGCGCCATGCGCAGCATCGACGCAGCGCTGTCGAACGGAAAGGGCCATGCAGCGGGTTCACCGGACGACGTTGCCTTGGGCGGCGCCTCGCGCTCGGCGGCCGTGACCACAAATCCGCCGCCGATCGAGTAGTAGGTTTCTACCACCAGAACGGTGTCCTCGCGATCGAGAGCTACGAAGACCAGACCGTTGGCGTGCCCGGGCAGAGGCGGTCCGTAGTCGAACACGATGTCGGCGTCGGGATCGAACACTAGCGGCGGCAGATCTTGCGGTCGGAGCACCCGCGCCTGGCGCAGTTCGGCAAGCTCGCGCTCCGCCTGGTCCAGATCGAGATCGGCCGGCAGGTAGCCGAGCAGGCCGAGCGCCACAGCGCGGTCGGTGGCGTGGCCCTCGCCCGTGAAGGCGAGCGAACCATGCAGCGTCGCCCGAATCCGGGCGACGCGCGAGCCATCCGGCAGGCTCCGCAGTAGATCAAGGAACCGTACAGCCGCCGTCATCGGCCCCATGGTGTGAGATGACGACGGGCCGATGCCAATCTTGAAAACGTCTAAGACGGAGAGAAACATGCCTTGCCTCATCGGATCGCAGAATCAGATGACCGTGTCGGGCAACTGCGTGCCTGAACGACCTCTCCTGGAGTTCCCTAACAGTAAATGGGAAAGCGCCGGCAAAGGCTCCTCACCTCCCTAAGCACCTCCCGCTCGATTGCCGCGTCTCCCTCCGCGCCCTTTTCGGCCAGCGCGTCGATCACTTTTAGCATCAGCTCGCCGACGCGGCGGAACTCCACCTCGCCAAAACCGCGCGTCGTGCCCGCCGAGGTGCCAAGGCGGACGCCCGACGTCACCGCCGGCTTCTCTGGGTCGAAGGGGATCGCGTTCTTGTTGCAGGTCAGGCCGGCCCGTTCCAGCGCGTGTTCAGCGTCGCGCCCTTTCACGCCCTTCGGGCGCAGGTCGACAAGAACCATGTGGCAGTCGGTGCCGCCCGAGACGATGTCCAGCCCGCCGGCGATCAGCGTGTCGCTGAGCGCCTTCGCATTCGCGATCACCTGCGCAGCATAGGTCCTAAACTCCGGCCGCAGCGCTTCGCCGAAGGCGACCGCCTTAGCGGCGACGACGTGCATCAGCGGGCCGCCCTGGTTGCCGGGGAACACCGCCGAATTGAATTTCTTCGCCAGCACCTCGTCATTGGTGAGGATGATGCCGCCGCGCGGGCCGCGCAGGGTCTTGTGCGTGGTCGAGGTGACGACATGCGCATGCGGCAGCGGGTCGGGATATAGTCCGGCCGCCACCAGCCCGGCGTAATGAGCCATGTCGACCATCAAATAGGCCCCGATCTCGTCGGCGATTTCGTGGAAGACGGCGAAGTCGATGGCGCGCGGATAAGCCGAAGCGCCGGCGACGATCAGCTTCGGCCTCGTTTCCAGCGCGCGGGCGCGCAAGGCCTCGTAGTCGATCAACTGGTCGGCTTCGCACACCTCGTAGCTGACGACGTCGAACCATTTGCCCGACATCGTCACGGGCGAGCCGTGGGTCAGATGGCCGCCATGGGCGAGCGACATGCCCATGATGCGGTCGCCCGGCTGAAGCAATGCCAGGAACACGGCCTGGTTGGCCTGCGCACCCGAATGCGGCTGGACGTTGGCGAACGCGGCGCCGAACAGCTCTTTCGCGCGCTCGATGGCGAGCGTCTCAACCTCGTCGACGAACTCGCAGCCCCCATAGTAACGTTTGCCCGGATAGCCCTCCGCATACTTGTTGGTCAGCACCGACCCTTGCGCCTTGAGCACGTCGGCGGAGACGATGTTCTCCGAAGCGATCAGCTCGATCTGGTTCTTCTGGCGGTCGAGTTCGCGGTCGATGGCTGCGGCGATCGCCGTGTCGCTCATAAGTGCGTACGAATCCATTTTTCCATCTCTCTAGAATAGACATCGGGAACCGGCGCCGCAGGCAACGCGTGAACCGGCCGAGCGGTGCGGCCTATTCGGCCGCGTCGCTGTATTCCGAAACGGGAGGGCACGAGCACACCAGATTCCGGTCGCCCGCCGCATTGTCGATGCGCGACACGGGCGGCCAGTACTTCACCATCGTGTCGGCCCCCCGCCGGATAGGCGGCTTCCATGCGCGAATAGGGGTGAGCCCATTCATCGGACAGCACAACCGACGCCGTGTGCGGCGCGTTAACCAGCGGGTTGTCATCGGCCGGCCAAACGCCCCTTTCGACCTTGGCCGCCTCATCGGCGATGGCGATCAGAGCCTCGCAGAGGCGATCGACCTCGCTCCTAGGCTCGGATTCCGTCGGCTCCACCATCAGCGTGCCGGCAACAGGAAACGACATGGTGGGCGCATGGAAACCGTAGTCGATCAGCCGCTTGGCGATATCATCCACAGAGATGCCCGAACGGTCCTTGAACACGCGAGTATCGAGGATGCATTCATGCGCCACGCGACCTCCTCTGCCCCGATAGAGGACCGAGTAGTGGTTACCCAGCCGCGCGACGAGATAATTGGCCGACACGATGGCGATTTCCGTAGCCCTCTTCAGCCCGTCCGCACCCATCATCCGGATGTACATCCAGGTGATCGGGAGGATCGAGGCGCTGCCAAAGGGCGCGGCCGAGACCGCATGATTTGAGCCTTCTACGACATGGCCCGGCAGATGGGGCTGCAAATGTGCCTTGACACCGATCGGACCGACACCCGGACCACCACCTCCATGCGGGATACAGAAGGTCTTGTGCAGATTCATGTGGCACACGTCCGCACCGATGTCGCCAGGGCGTGCCAGGCCCACCAGCGCATTCAGGTTGGCGCCGTCGAAATAGACCTGCCCGCCATGTTCATGCACGATCGCGCAGATGTCTTTCGCGCCCTCCTCGAACACGCCGTGTGTGGAGGGGTAGGTGAACATCAGCGCAGCCAGATTGGCCCCGTGCTGCTCGGCTTTGGTCTTCAGGTCGTCGATGTCGATATTGCCGTCGTCGGTGCAGCGCACCACCACCACGCTCATTCCCGCCATGGCCGCGCTGGCAGGATTGGTGCCGTGCGCCGAGGAGGGGATCAGGCAGATGTTCCGATGCCCTTCGCCCCGCGCCTTGTGATAGCCGCGGATCGCCAGCAGTCCCGCATATTCGCCCTGGCTGCCCGCGTTCGGCTGCAGCGTCACCGCATCGAAGCCGGTGATCTCGGCGAGCCAGCCCTCGAGCTGGTCGAACATGGCGCGGATGCCCGCCGAATGAGCCCTGGGCGCGAAGGGATGCAGGTTGGCGACGTTCGGCCAACTCACCGGCATCATCTCGGCGGCGGCGTTCAGCTTCATGGTGCAGGAACCCAACGGGATCATCGCGCGGTCCAGAGCCAGGTCCTTGTCCGCCAGCCTGCGCAGGAAGCGCATCATGTCGGTCTCGGAGCGGTTCTGGTGGAATACCGGCTGGGATAAGAACTCCCTGCCGCGCGGCTTTCCGGGCAGGCTACCGATTGCCGAAGGCCCGGCCTCCGCACCGAACAGCGCGGCGATGGCCTCGAGATCTGCCCAGGTCGAGGTCTCGTCGAATGCGATTCCAACACGGTCGGCGTCCACAACGCGCAGCAGCCGACCATCTTTTTCCGCCTCGTCAGCAATCGCCTCGGCCCTGCCTTTCGCCTCCACCGTGACGGTGTCGAAGCGGCTTGAACCGAGAACCGTAAAGCCGGCAGCACTCAGACCCTCGGCCAGCCCATTTGCGAGCGCGTGGATGCGCGAGGCGATGGCCTGAAGTCCGGCCGGCCCATGCCAGATCGCGTAAGCCGCCGCCATGTTGGCGAGCAGCGCCTGCGCGGTGCAAATGTTGGAGGTGGCCTTGTCGCGACGGATGTGCTGCTCGCGCGTCTGGAGTGCAAGGCGGTAGCCGGGAAGGCCATGCCGGTCCACCGACTGGCCGACGAGGCGTCCGGGCATCAGGCGGGTGAGTTTTTCAGATACGGCGCAATAGGCCGCATGCGGCCCCCGAAACCCATCGGCACCCCAAAACGCTGCATGGAACCGACGGCGATGTCGGCGCCGAGCCTCGCCGGAGCCTCTGTGACCGTTAGCGAGAGCGGATCGCAGACGAAGATGACCAGCGCGCCGGCAGCCTTGGCCTTCTCGATCGCCGCCTGATGATCGCCATAAATGCCGTTGGCGTCCGGCCACGATACGATGAGCGCGGCCGTACCTTCCCCTATGGTCTCTGCGTCGATGTCTATGCCGAGCGGATCTGCACGCGTGCGAAGCACGTCAAGGGTCTGCGGCAGCAGCGCACCGGCAAGAGCTACTTTGCTGCGCTTGTCCCGATGGTGGCGAACAGCGATGCCGACGGCTTCGGCGACCGCTGTTGCCTCGTCGAGAAGGGAGGAAGAGGCAACCGGGAGGCCGGTCAATTCCGCCACAAGCGTCTGGAAATGGAACAGCATCTCCAGGCGGCCCTGACTGATCTCCGCCTGATAGGGCGTGTAGGCAGTGTACCAGGCCGGGTTTTCGAACAGGTTGCGCTGGATGACGGGCGGCACCTCAACACCGTGGTAGCCTGCACCGATGAAGCTCTTCATGACGATGTTGCGCGACATGATGGCCGAGAGCGCAGCAAGCGCTTCAGCCTCGCTGGCCGCAGCCGGCAGGTCGAGCGCGCGATCCAGTCGGATCGATTTCGGAACCGCCTGGTCGATGAGCGCTTCTACAGAGGGAACGCCGATCCGGGCGAGCATGGCGTCGATATCGCCCGTATCCGGGCCGATATGGCGATCATGAAATGCATGGGATGTGGTGATCATTATCATACCTCAGGACGTGTGCGCGTTGTAGGCTGTCTCATCCATGAGGCCGTCGAGCTGGCTCTTGTCTGAAAGCTTCATTTTCCACAGCCAGCCGTCGCCGGCAGGAGCTGAGTTGACGAGCGTCGGGTCGCTGGCCAGGGCCGTGTTGGCTTCGGTGACGTCACCATCGATCGGCGCATAGACGTCTGAGGCAGCCTTGACCGACTCAACCACAACGGCCGTGTCACCTTTCTTCAGGCTCTTGCCAACCTCGGGAAGCTCCACGAAGACCAGTTCGCCGAGCTGTTGCTGCGCGTAGTCTGTGATGCCCACGGTGGCGATTTCTCCTTCGACATGGAGCCATTCGTGGTCCTCGGTGTAGTAGATCGTAGCCATGAGAAATCATCCTTTGCGATAGCGATGTGGTGTGAAAGGCAGGGAGTGCACGTCGACCGGCAGTTTGGTGCCGCGAACGTCGGCGTACAGCCGTGTTGCGACAGCCGCGAACTCGGCGGCCACATAACCCATCGCGACCGGATGGCCGGCAGATGGGCCGAAGCCGCCGGAGGTGACGCGGCCGACTGAGTTGCCGTCCGCGTCGAAAAGGGACGAGCCTGCTCGGACGGGCTGGCGGCCTTCGGGCTTGAGCCCGACGCGCTTCTCGACCGCGCCGCGGGCGGCAAAATCGCGAAGTGCGGCGGCGCCCACGAAACGGCCTTCGGAGCGCACGCTCTTCGGCACCGCCCACATCAGGCCGGCGTCGACAGGATTGGTGTCAGGCGTGATGTCGCTGCCATGCAGGCACAATCCCGCTTCGAGGCGCAGGCTGTCACGGGCGGCCAGTCCCACCCACATCACGCGATCGTTGGAGAACAACTCATCAAGCAGAACACGCGCGTCCGTCTCCGACAGGCTGATCTCGAAGCCGTCCTCGCCGGTATAGCCTGAACGGGTCAGGAACCATCCATTGCGCGGCTCGATGCCGTGCATGAAGGTGAGGCCGGCCGTTTCGTTACCGATCCTGCCGAGCGCGGCTTCGGCTTCAGGCCCCTGAATGGCCAGGAAGACCCGATCGAGCGGGTCGATGACGACGTCGAGTCCGTTCGCCAGCATGCGCAGGTGCGCCTCATCCGCCACTGCGTTGCCGGCATTGGCGACCATCATGAACCGCGTGTCTGCCAGCCGCGTCACGATCACGTCGTCGAGAATTCCCGCCTGCTCGTTGAGTAAAAGCGAGTACTTGGACTGACGCAAAGGCAGCGCCGCCGATGTGAGCGGGCAGGCACGATCGAGCAGTGCGCCTGTGTCGGGACCGGAAAGCTCGATCAGCTTCATGTGAGAGATGTCGAACACACCGGCATGCTCGCGGGTGTGCAGGTGTTCCTGCATGACGCCCGCCGGATAGGTTAGCGGCATTGACCATCCGGCAAAGGCGCCAAAGCGCGCTCCTGCCTTTCGATGCAGATCTGCCAAGGGTAGGTTTTTCGCTTCATCGCCCGTCATGACTTCTCCAGAGCAACACGTGATAGGCCGCATCGTGCGGCCTTTCCGTGCCCCTCTGTCTGAAGCCTGAGAGACTCGCGCTGCCGAAAACTCCTCGGCGGCACTTACACCTTCGGCGCAGGGCACCAAGGCCCCAACTTTCCAGAGTGTCTTTCCCGTTTACGGTTCTTTTGCCTGAGAGATTTCGGGCGATTTCCCCTTCGGCGACAGCCTTGTGCTGTTCTCTCCCGCAAACGGTAGGGCAAAGCCCAACTTTAAGTATCTCATCTTGCAGACGCTGTCATCGGATTTCATAGCCGTCTGCGAGATTAATCCAATCGTGATGATCACCTATCCACTTGCCACTCGATCGTGCAGGTGGTCATTCGTTGTTCCTCTTCAGCGACGGTTACACCATCGGAGCGACGGTGCAACAATGCGCCTTCCTTTGCCTGTCGCGTCGAAGCCGCTGTTCCAACGGTTCATCGCGGTCTCCCGACCTGGCACGCAAGCGCAAGTGTTTGAGGACTTGGGTTGCCCATCGGTTCATTAATGGCCGAGATACGCTGCAAGCAGAGACTTGTCGCGCAACAGTTCATTTGCCGGACGATGGAGTGCGATTGCTCCAGCTTTCAGCACAACAGCCTCGGAAGCGACATGCACCGCGACGCCGACATTCTGTTCGACCAGCAAGACGGTAAGCCCATCTTCCCCGAGCTTTCGGATCGTATCTATCAACGTGTCGACCAACGCGGGTGAGAGTCCCGCAGAAGGTTCGTCCATCATCACCACTTTCGGGTTGGTCATCAGGGCACGGCCGATAGCGACTTGCTGCTGTTCTCCGCCTGACAGCTGACTGGCGGCTAATCGCAGCTTAGCGCCAAGAACTGGATAGGTGTCGAGGACACGCTCCAATCGTTCATTTCGCAGCTTACGACTTTTCACAGTTGCCGCGCCTGCCAGAAGATTATCTCGCACGCTCATGGTCGGAAAGACCTCGCGCCCTTGCGGAACATGAGCGATCCCGGCGGCCACTGCACGACGCGGGCCCACACCAGTGAGCTGGGTATCACCCGCCCATATCTGACCTGCTTTCAACGGGACCAGTCCGGACAGTGCATATAGTGTTGTTGATTTGCCCGACCCGTTGCCACCGAGCATGGCCGTTATGACGCCGGGGGTGAGTTCAAGACTGAAATCCTTCAGCACTTGCGTCTGACCGCGCCAAACCTCGATGTTGTCAGCTTTCAGCATAGTAACCGCGCCCCAGATAGCTTTCGACAACCTTTGGATCGACTGTAACGACAGTTGGATCGCCGTCCGCAATCACCTCACCGGCACTCATGACCACCACCCGATCGCAGGCCGTGAGTACCAACTGCATTACATGTTCGATGAGCAGGATCGAGGTTCCGAATTCAGAGCGAATGCTCTTAATTTTTTCTGCAAGTTCTTCAACACGCGGCGCTGTGAGGCCGACGGCCGGCTCATCGAGCAGCAATACGGCAGGACGGCTCACTAGAGCACGTGCGATCTCTACGAGCCGCTGTTGACCGAAGGACAACCCACCGCCAGGCCTCCCGGCGAACCTGGCCATGCCCATCCAGTCCAACATTTCCATCGACTTGCGACGAGCCTGGTTTTCCCATTGACGGGCGCTGGGATTTCCTAAGCACGCCCCCCAGAAGCCATATTCCCGCTGAGGTTCGAGTCCAAGCATGACGTTCTCGACAACACTTAGGCCAGGGCACAGAAGACTGGTCTGGAACGTACGGCGCAGGCCCCGCGCTGCTATCTGATGGGATTTGAGATCAGAGATACCTTTGCCACATAGGCGGATTTCACCGGATATTGCACGGTGGATCCCAGTGATGGTGTTCATCATTGTAGTCTTGCCCGCGCCGTTCGGGCCGATCAGTCCGAGAATCTCTCCTCCCCCAAGGGAAAAGGTAACGTCATTCAGTACGGTGATTGCGCCGAAGCTTAGTGACACGTTGCGAATGTCCAGCATCTCAGTTCCCCGGTGCTTCAGGTCGTAGCTTGGGCGTTCGCCCGTCGCGTCTGCGAGTTAACCTCGACAGTCTCGACTTGCGGCCCGTGGCCGAGCAGTCGCAGAAGCAGCGGAGCAATACCCTTGGGTACGAATAGTACAAACGCGATCAGCGTCGCACCGAAGATGATTTCGAGCCAACCTTGGCTCTCACGCAATTGCTCCTGGAGCACAATCACCAACGTGGGACCAATGACCGAACCTAACATTGTGCCCAGTCCGCCGACGACTGCCATAATCTTCATCAATACCATCTGTTCCAGATTGAAACTTTCTGGTGCGACGAAACCCAATAGAGCCGAGTAAAGGCCGCCCGCCAAGCCCGCTATAGCCGCACTTAGTGCAAACGCTACCGTCTTTATATGGGTGATATTCACGCCGTTGGCGCGGCGGCGATTGGATTGTCGCGAACGGCCACAAACCGGCGACCAAAGCTGGTATGAGTCAGTTGCCTTACTAGCAAATAGGAAATCGTTGTCAGAGACAGCGATACAAGAAATACGGTTTCTGTCTTGTCCAGGCCAAACAGCCGTATAGTCGGCGCGCGAAAGCCGCCAGCGCCGAAGGTTACAGGCGTCCAGTTAATCAGTACCCAGTGCACTGCCTGCGCAATAGCTAGAGTTGCGACCGCAAGATGGATTCCCGACAACCGCAGCGCAGGCAATGCGAGAAGCGTCCCGAGAGCTGTCACCATCACAGTAGCTGCAATGATCGCCACAACAAAGGGCACGCCCAGATGCACCTGCAGCAGCCCGGTCGCGTAGGCCCCAACACCAAATAGCGCTGCATGAGCGAAAGACAGCTGTCCGGAATAGCCCATCAGCACGTTCAAACCGATGATCAGCATCACGAAAATAACGATACGCGCCAGCAAGAACAGTAGATACGAGTTGAGGCTCAGGCCCACCACGGCAACAATGCAGGCAATAGCAACCGGCATCATCCAGGAAGCGGTCACCACAGAAAGAAGAGGAAGCGGTTGCCTTAAGAACATCAAACACTCCGTGACTTGCGGCCGCCAAACAGACCACGTGGAAAGAATATCAGGGCAATGAAGATTAAAATGAAGGCGGACAATTCCTGCGCTTGGGAAGCAACGTAGCCGGACACTAAAACTTCTGTCACGCCCAATAGGATACCGCCCACTACCGCCCCTGGAAGACTCGTCATCCCTCCGATAATCGCCGCGGCGAATCCCTTGAGGAATAACGCGAAACCCATGTCTGGAAAGATGATTGTGGCTGGGGCTAGCAGGAATCCAGCGATCGCCGATACGGTGAGGCTCAGCACCATAGCGCTGCACAACACGAGTTGTGTTGGAATACCTACGATCTGTGCGGCTCGCGGATTGTCGGCTACCGAGCGCATGAAGAGGCCTAGCCTTGTAAAGCGGAAGAATAGCGCAAACAGAAGAATGATGAACACGGCCCCAGCCATCATCACCAAATACTGAAGCGGCACAATGATGGCACCGTCAAACAGAATTAATGGTGGCCCGGTGATCAAGGGCGGCACGGCTAGGTAGTCGCCGCGCCCGCCCCAAGTTAAACGTATCAGACCCTTGATGAGGAATGAAAGACCAATGGTCGCGATTAGCACAGCGACCGCGTGCTCTGTCTTTAACAACGGCCGCAACAACAGATAACTGAGCAACCCTACGAACAACGCCGCAATCACAACAAATAGTACCGCCGCGACAGGCCCGTCCCCGATCACGACAATGACCGAGTAAGACACGAAGCATCCGAGCGCCATTACGTCGCCTTGTGAAAAGTTGATTGCGTTGGCGGCTTTGGATAGTACCACCACACCTAGGGCTATCAAACCGTAGAGGAGCCCATTGGCCACTCCGCTTGCAAGGAGGACGGAAAGCATCGTTACCTCATCGATCCTGAAGTGACCTGATCAAATGTCATTTAAGCTCTGTAATTCCGACCGTCTCTGTCTTTCCGTCATCGGTTCGCCTGTACCAGGCGGCGGACTGAAGGCATTGATGCGTGTCGCAATTCAATGGAGCAGGCGCGAAGGTGACCTCGAGAGATTTGGTGCTGCTCAAAACATTGATGAAAGCCTCTCGCGTCAGATCGCTTCCGACTTCTTCCAGCACCGCCACCGCGAGTTGGCCGGCTGTGATCCCGAATAGATTGTAGCTATGAGGAGTATCGTCTGGGAACTTTGCGATCAGCTTTTCGCGCCACTCACCCGCCTCTTCGGAGTCAATCGGATAGCGCGACGGGGAGATCGTTACAAAATTCTTGGTCGCTCCCGGTATCGCGACGAGCTCGTCGAAAGCCACAGGATCAGGAATTACCGTAGTTCCAAGAAAGGTCGCGTCAAAGCCCAGACGCGCCGAATCCCGGAGAAAGATCGAAGCCGGCTTCGGGTAAGTCAGGAGGACGACGGCTTCTGCGCCGGACGATTGAACGCGTAAGACCTGCGCGGTCGCATCATTCGACTCCATCGACAGTTCTTCATCGGCAACCAGTTCGATTCCGCGAGCTTCGAGTGCAGGAAGAAGACCGTCGTAGCGGTCACGACCCCAAGCGTCGTGTTGGGCCACTACGGCCGCCTTCGTCACGCCCTTATCAGCCAAGTATTGGGCCTGAAGTTGGCCTTCTAGGTTCGATGTCAGCATGGACGTGAATATGTTGTCGACTTTCGGCGCTGATATCAAGTTCGAGGCGGCAGTAAAGTTCACATAGGGAATCCCTGCCTCCTCGATATCTTCCTTGGCCGCCAAAACCCCGTTCGAACACGAACCACCGACAATGGCGAAAACCTGCTCGTTGAAGACCAGCCTGCGTACGGCGGCTATCGCGCCGGCAGGGTCGCACTGGTCGTCTACGCGAACCAGCTGCAGCCTGCGGCCGTGAATGCCGCCTGCGGCATTCACGTCGTCAATGACGGTTTCCAGCCCGTTCATAGGTAACCGGCCGAGCGCATAGTGTGGTCCTGTGATCGGCCCAAACGTCCCGATTTTAATCACGTCGTCCGTGACGCCCGGAGTATCTGCCATTGCCGGCAGTACTACAGCCGTTGAGACCAACAGCCCGGTTACTCTCATCAGAGTCTTCATAACTTCTACCTCCTTCTCTCTTCGTTTGTTTCCCCTCGTTGATTTCCCCATTCGAAACCAACACAGTGCTTCCATATTTTTTCCCAACTCCTTTCTCGGGAAGTCCCGGTCCTGATTTCCACTACAATTGCCGATCCGGCGACCTTTCAGGTGGAATAAACGTTAAATTGGTAACCTTTGCTGAAACTCATTTGCCGCCTCTTCCAGCGACAGAAATACGGCATTCATGTTCTTAAGCTCACAAATGAGCTTCTCTAAGAAAATCATGCGGTGTCCGCGGCCAATGACATATGGATGGAAAGTATAGGTCAGCACACCCCACTCCTCCGTATCGTGCATATATTTGAAGTCGTCGACCCAGTTCTGCAGTACGCCGTTTGCAGCCATCAAGCCTGGCATCAGCTGGGCTTGCGTCCGCAAGAATTCGAAGTGCGGGAAGTCATCCAGATTCCAGCTCACCGGCATTTCGATAAGCGGCGTCTCGGATCCAAAAATGACGGGGCCCTCGAGTTGAACGTTGTCACCGGTTCGAACACGATAGGGGCTGTGATCGTGACCCATCATGCTGCTTTCGTAGAGGAAACCGTGCTTGATTAGCAGATCGGCCGTCACTGGACTCAGATCGAAAGAGGGCGAGCGATAGCCGACAGGCTTCTTTCCTGTAACCTTCTCGATCAGTTCGCTGGCACGACGGAGATCATTCTCTTCCTTCTCCGCGCTCAGGTTCGCCGGCGGCACATGCGTATAGCTGTGATTGCCAATTTCGTGTCCAGCAGCGTGAACCGCCTTGGAAAGCTCTGGATAGGTCTCGATCACAACGCCAGGTATGAAAAACGTTGCGTGAACATCGTATTTTTCAAGAAGAGCCAAGATCCGCGGCACGGCTACGCGGCTGAATTCTCCTCGAGAAACCGGAGTTGGAGTAGTTAGACCTCGGGAGATAAGGCCCGACATCGCATCCGCATCAAAGGTGAGACACGCAATGTGTCGCGGCATAATCTTACTCCCTGCTTTGTTTAGGCTGCCTCAGTGGCGAGCCGACGCCCGCTGTCGCTGGCAAGAATTCTGCAGATAGCGATGGACAGAACTTTTGCTCTTTCAAGAAGCGTATTGATCAGTATGTATTCGTCAGGCGTGTGGGACTTGTCGCCGACTGCGCCAGTACCGCATAAGGTGGGAACCCCCTGAGCGCTGGCAAATCCGGAATCCGCGCAGCTACCCGTGTACTCTCCATCCACCGCGATGCCGAGAGTCGCTGCCGCCTGACGATAGATGTCGAACAACGCCTGAGTCTGAGGGGTCGTCACTAGCGGCAGAAACTCCCCTTTTATGGTCAACTTAGACGAAAGGGCAGGATGGCTATTTCGGGATACGATCTCTTCGATCTGGCGCATCGCAACATCACTCGCGTCGGCGTCAACAAATCGGAGATCCAACTCTGCAGCAGCATAAGCTGCGACTGTGTTGACGGTTTGCCCGCCATTTACCAAGCCGACATTAAGTGTCGTCCCTGTCATGACATTAGTGACAGCGTTGAACGCAACTATTTTGTCTGCCAGTTCATTTACTGCAGAGACGCCGTCGAAGAAGTTCACTCCTGAGTGCGCAGGTTTCCCGAACACTTCAACAAGCATGAAGCGTCCACCCTTACGGCCAATGACGACATTGCCACTCACGCGAGCCGGCTCGGAATTAAAAACTGCGCCGGCATCTCGTGCCAGAGTTTCAATCAGTGGACGGGAAAACGGCGAAGCAAGCTCTTCGTCCCCGGTGAATAATCCCATCAATGGAGGCGGGTTCTCAAAACAGCTCTTAAACGCCGCTAGTAGTACCGCATTTATGGCGACCCCGGCCTTCATATCGTTGACGCCCGGCCCGTACGCCCTCCCTTCGACGATCTTGAAACTACGTCGTAGCGCCTCACCTTTGGGAAAAACCGTGTCGCGGTGGCCCATGAGAAGTACCGGCTTGGCGCCGGAGCCAACTTTCGCCAGCAGAGCGTTGCCGTAAGTCGCGTCCGCGTGGACCTCTACGCCAATACTATGGGCCTCCAGGTAATCCTGAATAACGCGGCCGGCTGCGTCGACGCCCGCCTTGTCTGTTGAGAACGAGTCAATATTCACCAGACGCTCAAGCAGTCCGGTCAAGGCAGAGGCATTGTCTTCGAGCCAACCGGTTATGCGGTCTTCGCGCGTGCGCCGCGACATTCTGGCCTCTCCCTTTTCTACTCGCCGGCCCACCTTGCACAGCGTTGCGCGAGCACACGTAAATGAATGGAAGGTGTTCTCAGCGATACGAAGTATGGCATACTATCCGACCAGCGGCAAGCAAACGATTCATAATATTGCATACGATTTCCTGAAGCGCATTTTCGATCGCCAAAAATCGCCCAACCGTTTCGCCGGAAGCGCCGATCTCAACAACCTTTGGGAAGCACGAAGTTCGCAAGGAACCGGAGAGGGAGGATTGAACGCGCCGTCGCTGAGAGCGCTGGCCTAGTTGTCGTTTCCAAGAAGGTTGTTCAGTCTTTGGAAGGGTGAGTTTCCTGCGATTCCGGCATGGGGTCTTGTGAGGTTGTACAACTCGACGACAGAACGCCCACGGGACTGGTGTTGAGCGCGAAGTTCTTTATCCGTGGCATCCTTGGACCGGGCGGCAGGTCCATATCCATGAAGTAATCGAGAAGGGTGATACAGCGGTTTTCCGCTGTAGCCTTTCCGGCCGCTTGTTGGACCGATGGCTGGAGGTTCCGGCGTGGATGTTCGACAGCGTGACCAGCGCGAGCTGGCACATCACGACTGCACCGCAGGTCGATTTTGCCGCGCTTGGCACCCTGGCTGAACTTCTCCGTGGCACAGGCGCGCCATCGCAATCTCAAGGGATCGGCGCAGCATCGGGTTCTCACGACACGAATCGGGGAGAAGCCCATGCCGCGCCAGCCCAAAACACATCAGCTCGATCTGTTCTCCAGTCCCGTTGCGGAGACAGCACAGATTCCGCCATGGCAAGCACTGCCGGAAGAGACCCGCCGACGACTGACCGGACTGATGGTGCGCCTGATCCTCGACCATGTCGACGGCGATCGCGCCGGGCAACAGGAGGGCGCGGATCATGATGCATGAGAAGATCAGGCCGCACCATCTTGAGCGCAAGGCGATCCTGTACGTGCGGCAGTCGTCGGCTCATCAGGTCCTGCACAATCGCGAGAGCAGTAACCTGCAATATGCGATGCGCGACCGCCTGACGGCGCTTGGCTGGTCTCGCGTAGAGACCGTCGATGACGATCTCGGTCGGTCCGCCGCTGGCGGTGTGGCGCGCGCCGGTTTCGACCGGATGGTCGCGGAAGTCTGCCTCGGCAAGGTGGGTGCGGTCGCGGCGCGGGAGGTGTCGCGCTTTGCCCGCAACAGCCGCCACTGGCAGCAGCTTATCGAGATGTGCCGCGTCGTCGACACGGTGCTGATCGACCAGGAGACAGTCTATGCGCCACGGCAAGGCAACGATCGTCTGCTACTGGGACTGAAGGGAAGCCTCAACGAGTACGAGCTCGATCTGCTGCGTCAGCGATCGCTCTCGGCCCGCTACGAGAAGGCCCGACGTGGCGAACTCGTGATCGCAGCTCCGGTCGGCTTCGTGAAGGTTGGTGATCGGCTCGAGAAGGATCCCGATCGCCGCGTGCAGGAGGCGACCACTCTGGTGTTCAGCAAAGTGCTGGAACTCGGGAGCGCCCGGCAGGCCCTGATGTGGTTCCTCGAGCATGGACTGGATTTGCCCGCCAGGCGTAACAATGGCGAGGTCATCTGGCGCAGACCCTGCTATGCGACCATCCACCGGATGATCGAGAACCCGATCTACGGCGGTGCCTATGTCTATGGTAGGACTCGTGTTGCGCCGGGCTTTGGCGCGTCAGCAGTTCGACGCAAGGCGCGCGAGGAATGGCTGGCGCTGATCCCGGGCAGCCATGAAGGCTATGTCAGCTGGGAGCGGGCGGAGGCGCTCCGCAAGATGGTGAGCGACAACGTGCCGACGGGGTCAGCATCACGGAGCGGCCAAACATGGCGATGCGTTGCTCGCCGGGCTTGTCCGATGCCGACGCTGCGGCCGCAAGCTCACGGTGCGATATACGGGCACAAAGCACAACATCCCGCGCTATCCCTGCTGGCGGGGTCTTCTCGACAATGGAGAGGCGCGATGCATTGCCTTCGGCGGGCTGCGCGTCGATGACGCCATTGAAGAAGCTCTTCTGCAGATCGTCGAACCCGCCGCGATCGCTGCCGCCGCCGAGACCGAGGTGCAGGTGGCCCATCGCCGCGATCAGGTCCGTGACGCCCTCGGTCGCGATCTGGAGGCTGCCCGCTATGCCGCAGACCGGGCTTTCCGGCAATATGATGCCGCCGATCCCGAGAACCGGCTGGTCACTGCGGAACTGGAGATGCGATGGAACCGCGCCCTCGCGTATGTCGGCGAGATTGAGGGCAAGATCGCCGCACATGACGCCGCAACACCGAAGTCATCGCCTGCACTGACGATGGATTTCACGGCCTTGGCGGCGGACCTTCCGACTGTCTGGTCGGCGCCGACGACAGATGCCAGGCTCAAGAAGCGTGTCGTGCGCACCGTCATTCAGGAGGTGGTCGCCGATATCGACGATGAAGCCTCCGAGATCGTGCTGATGATCCATTGGATCGGCGGGGTCCATTCCGAACTGCGCCTGCCGAAGCGGCGGCGCGGGCAGCGCAACAGCACCTCAGCCGACATCATCGCGGCCATCCGGCAGCTGGGTGCTGATCGCCAGCGATGATCTGATTGCCGGCATTCTCAACCGCAACGGCATGGTGACCGGGCATGGCAATCGCTGGACACGGGAGCGGGTCACGGCACACAGGTCGCATCACAAGATCCCGGTCTTTCGGCCAGCGCCGGACGGGAACGAGCCGTGGCTCAACCTGAACAAGGCGGCGCGTTTCATCGGCGTCGCGCCGAAGACCCTCAGGCTCGCCGCCGAGGCAGGCGAGATCAAGGGCGTTCACCCCCTGCCGGATGGTCCGTGGATCTTCAGCCGGTCAGAACTGGGAAAGCCGCATGCTCAGCAGATTGTTCAACGCGCGCGGCAGAACCCCAAATACCCCGCAGGATCGCCTTCGGATCAGTAAAGCCTATTCACTTCAACGGCATAGACAGATGGGTGTTATGAAGCAGGATTGTAGGCGTCGGTCCACGGGCCGATGGCCTGGTTGCGGGCGTTCGATGTCGCGTAGGGCCTGGCGTAGGCCCATTCACGCAGTGAGGTCTGGATAAAGCGCTCGGCCTTTCCGTTGGTTCGCGGCGTATAGGGTCGTGTGCGTATGTGGCGGATGCCAGCCTGCTGCAGGATGCTGGCGAAGAGCTTTGAGCGATAGGCCGAGCCGTTGTCGGTCATCACGCGCTCCACCCGGACGCCCTGCCGGGCGAACCAGTCGAGTGCGCGGGCGAGGAAGGCGGTGGCATCTTCCCGTCCGAGGCTGGGCAGCACCTCGGTATAGGCCAGCCGGCTGGGGTCATCGACGGCGACGTGCAGGTGGTCCCAACCGATGCCGCGGCTCTTGCTCTGGCCGGTTCGATCGCCGCTGATGCGGTGGCCGATGCGCTCGAAGCGTCCCAGGCTCTTGATGTCGAGATGGATCAGTTCGCCGGGTCGTTGCCGTTCATAGCGGATCACCGGCGGCCTGGACTCAAGCAGAGCGAGGCGGTTGAGACCCAGCCGCCTCAGAACCAGTCCCACTGTGGAGCGGGCGAGGCCGAGAGCCCTCGCAATCGCCGGTCCCGTAAGCCGTTGCCGGCGAAGCTGGTCGATTCGCTCGACCTGCTCCGCAGCCAGCCGGTGTGGGCAATGCACGGGCGCAGAGCTGCGATCGCAAAGAACCCGGTCACCAGAACGCCAGCGCTTGAGCCACCGATGCGCCGTGCGTTCCGAGACCCCGGCATCCACCGCAGCCTGCCGAACCGACGCTCCCCTCTCTATCTTCTCCACCATCAGGACTCGACCGCGCGGCGTCTGGCGCGCATTCTCGTGAACGTTCATTCGGGGAACTCCGCTGAGGATTGGTCGGTGTCGCAACCCCAGCTTCTCAGTCCCTCCCCGAATGAACAACCTTCATAGCTTCGACACCTAGAGCGCGTCCGGGGATCGATGAATCGATTGTGATGTGACGTGTTGGCTTCGTGCTGATTCAACGTTGACCTTGGTGGAGGTGAACGATGGCGAGAGCGCTCAGTGAGGATCTTCGGTCACGTGTTTTGAAGGCGTCGGATGATGGCATGTCGGCTCGGCAAGCAGCAGCCCGGTTCGGTGTCGGGGTATCGAGCGCGATCCGCTGGATCGCCCGGGCGAAGATCGGCGAACTGGCTCCCCGGCCACAGGGACGACGGCGCGGCTCGCGCCTTGACGATTATGCGGACTTCATCGTCGGGATGATCGAGGAGCGAAAGGACATCACGCTGAACGAGATGGTGGAGCGTCTTGAGGCAGAGCGCTCGATGCGCATCGGCCGGAGCGCTTCGAGCGACTGGCTTCGCGGGCATGGCTGGACGTTCAAAACGTATGGCCCGCCCCGTTGGCAAGTCGGTTGCGTCAGGCTTTGTTCGGTCGTGCACAAACGTATCCGGCGTAGCGTGTCAATGACCGCGGAATTGGGGCTCTGACGCACATTTGCTGAAGGATGGAGCTACGTGGCCCCGATCAATCTCGCCTGAAGCAGATCGATATTTGCTCGTCCGTACATTTGCCGTTTGATCAGCTTGAGCCTAGTGATCTGACCTTCGGTTTGGCCATTTGACCAAGGAGAGGAGATTGCGTTTCGGACGTAACCCTTCGGCGTGGGCCGTGGGGGCTCAGCTTTTTGGTTCGTCGGCGATGATGCGGTCGATCATGTCCGGGTTGCATTCCTGATCGATAAGGAACTGCCGGATGCCGCCGGGCCAGGAGCGAACGTCTTGGAGGAATTCCTGTAGGCTCTCGATGCCGCGCGCGGTGAACGCGGTGATGCCGTCCTCAGTCCCGTCGATGATGTAGATCATCTCGCCGTAGTCGATGTCGTCGGGATTGGCGGCAACGACCTCGAGCAACTCACGGTTCTCCCCGATCATCGTTGCCACATGGGCGAGACTGTAGGTGGTGGTGTCGCGAGCCATCAGGCGGCTTTCGGCACCTGCTCGCGCCCGACTGCCCAGTTCCATGGAAGCAGATCCGGCAGGCGTGATGCAGGCAGGTTGGGCATGCGGCCGAGCACGTCGGCGAGCCATGCCTGCGGGTCTACGTCGTTGAGTTTGGCAGTGACGATCAGCGTGATCATGAAGGCCGCGCGCTCGCCGCCGCGCTGCGATCCGGCGAAGAGCCATGCCTTCCTTCCAAGGGCAATGCCGCGCAGGGCCCTTTCGGCAGAATTGTTCGTTAGGCAACTCCGGCCGTCGTTCAGGAACCGGGTAAAGGCTTCCCAGCGGCCGTCCTTCTCGTCCATGTAGTTGATCGCCTTGGCGACGGGATTGTGCCGGGACATCTGCGCCCGTTCTCTGCGGAACCAGGTGTGGAGTTCCTCGACAAGCGGAAGCGACAGCTGCTGACGAGCTTCACGTCGAGCCTCGGCGGAGAGGCCGTTGATGTCGCGCTCGATCGCAAAGAGCGCGTCAATCCGTTCAACGGCCTTCAGCGCGACGGGAGAGATCGCATCGGCGGCCTTGCCCTTGCGCACGGCATCGGCGACGTCGGCCAGTTCGAAGAACTTGCGTCGGGCATGGCTCCAGCATAGGGCGCTGATCACGGGTGCTGGCTCGCGACCATTCCGGTAGAGGTCGTTGTAACCTCCATAGGCATCGGCCTGCAGGATGCCGGTCCATCCGGCGAGGTGCAGGTTGGGATGGGTCTTCTCGCGATCGACAGAGAAGTGGAACAGGGCGGCGGGCGGGGCACCGCCAGCGAAGGGGCGGTCGTCGCGGACATAGGTCCACAGCCGCGCCTGCCGGGTTCCGCCGCGGGCCAAAAGCGGCACCGTGGTATCGTCGCCGTGGAGCCGTTCGGCTGCCAGGACATGAGCCTTGATGAGCGCATGGATCGGCTCCAGCGCCACCGCGCAGGTTCCGACCTGGTCGGCGAGCGTCGACAGGCTGAGGTCGACGCCTTCGCGGGCATAGCGTTCAGCCTGCCGGTTGAGCGGCTGATGTTGTCCGAACTTCTCGAACAGGATGGTGGCCAGAAGGTTCGGTCCGGCCCAGCCCGCGGCGTGGCATGGAAGGGCGCCGGCGGCTGGCTGATCTTCTCGCAGTCACGGCAGGTGAACTTCTCCCTGACGGTCTGGATCACCTTCCACCGGCGCGGTACGACCTCCAGGGTCTCGGTGACGTCTTCGCCCATCTTCACGATGCGCGAGGAGCCGCAGCAGGTGCACGCCTTCGGTGGCTCGATCACCACGCGCTCGCGCGGCAGATGTTCGGGGAAGGGCTTGCGGGCCGGGCGGCGTCGCTCGAACGCGGCAACAGTGGTGGTGCGGGCCGCCGCGCGCTCGGACGCGATCTCGTCTTCGGTGGCGGCGGCTTCGAGATCCTCGAGCTGCAGCTCCATCTGCTCAATCAGCCGGGCGCGCCGTTCGGAGCTGCGGCCATACTGCTCGCGTCGAAGCTTGGCGATCTCCAGCCTCAGATGCGCGATCATCGCCTCCGAGGTCGAGACGACCGCGCGCGCCTCGGCCAACTCGGCCTCCGCCACCCTGGCGCGGGCATCGGAAGCGGCGAGTTCGGCGCGGAGCCTGGCGATCTCGGCGGCGCTGTCGAGCATGGCTGAAGTTACCACGATCGGCAGGCAAACCCCAGCAGAAACAGCGCAATAGCCGCTCTCAACCCGCCTTTGCCGGACGCTGCGTCCAGCGCGGGTTACGCCAGTCGATCCCGTCGAGGAGATAGCCGAGCTGGGCGGCCGATATTGCCACGGCGCCCCCGCCTGGACCCGAAGGCCAGACGAACTTCCCGGCCTCCAGACGCTTCCCGTAGAGCGACATGCCGATCCCGTCGTGCCACAGTATCTTCACCAGATCGCCGCGACGACCGCGGAAGCAGAAGACCTCCCCACCGTGCGGATCGCGGCCCAAACCCTGCTGTACCTTCAGGGCCAGGCTGTTCATGCCGCAACGCATGTCGGTCATGCCGCCCGCAATCCAAACCTTGGCGCCGGCAGGGAACGCGATCACGATGCGTCCACGATCGGCAGCAGCCGAGCCAGAACAACCGGATCGATCGAGACTGGCACGATCATCCGCCGTCCGTTGCGAAGCACAACGTCGATCGTCGCATCGGCCATCGCCGGCATCACGGCCCTCGACGTCGGTGCCGCCAACACCGGAGCAGGCAGTGGCGGCGTGTCGCGGCCATCGTCACCGCCATGAATGCCGGCGCCGCGGTCCCAAGCCGGCTCGCACGATAATCCGCACGCCACCGGGTCAGCAGGGATCGAGACACACCATGACGACGCGCCGTCGCCGAAACCTCGCGTGGACCCGAAAAGCTCTCCGCAACGATCCGAGCCTTCTCGCCATCAGACCATCGCCGCCGGCGACCAGCATCCGTGACAGCCAGAATCTCAACGCCGGAACTGAACCTATGGACGTCCATAAGCTCAGTCCCTTACCCCAAACCCCCAATCACAGGCAGGCGGCCCACGCCGAAGGGATACTTTCGGACGGCATCGATATCCTTCCTGATGCCATTCGCGAATGAAGCGACGAGGCTGGCATCGGCGCATTGAAGCCAGCCTTCAAGTTTGCCGACAGCTTTGGCTTTGATCATTTGCTGGAAGTCAGCGACCACGGTTCGCGCGATCGCAAGGTCGGGAACATTGCTCTCTATAGCAGCGACCAGCACCGCGTCTGACCTGGATAGATCGTCACGCGCCAACGTCATCAGCCTCGCGATGCTTCTCGCCGACGGGGTGCGCGCAAGTGCATTCTGGTTTGCCTTTTCGGCGAGGCGCCGTCGCCTTGCCCATTCCGATACGACGCCACTGCGCCCACGAAAGCCCTTCTGACACATCTCGCGCCAAAGCGCCGAGGCGTTGCGCGCGCCTTGTTGCCATCGGCCATCGAGCCAAGGCAGCCAATTCTCCAGAGAGCTTTGCCGGACCCGGAAGACATCGGAGCGTTGACCGCGCACAACACTGCGCACAAGCTTGCGACTGTAACCCGTGCGCTTGACGATCTGCTTGATCGGCACACCCTGCTTCGAAAGACCCAGAATGGCTTCGTTCGTCTCCTGCCGCCGCAGAAACCCTTCATACTGAAGGCGTTCGGCATAGGTCAGAAGTTTGGGGTCGATCACGGTGCTCCCGACCGCATTTCGGATCTGGCGCATGGATTTGCCGACCGCATCGAGGAAAGCACGGCTGGCGTTCTCCATCAGATGCCAGCGATCTGCTATCTGGTCAGCATGGGGCAGAGCCTTGGCGATTGCCTCACCATATCCACCGCCTCGGTCGCGGGCGACGATCGAGATCGACGGATGTCGTGCGAGCCAGGTTCGTGAGGTGTCCTGTTCGCGATCCGCAAGCAATGTGACGGGCCTGCGCCGTTCGAGATCGCAGACGATCGTCCCGTATCTCTGGCCTCGCCGGAAAGCGAAGTCATCTATGCCGATCACCGTCAGTTCTTCATGGTGCTCCGCCGACCGACGGCGTACAGTGCGCAACAGCGTATCATTGCTGACCGGGACCATCAGGCGATCAGCAAAGGCTGCCGCGGGCCTGCCGCCCAGCGCCAGGCCGAGATGATGGACTATCATCTCAAGCCGTCCGGTTCGTCGCCCGTAACAAGCCAGAACCCCATCGCCAAATCGCTCGCAGAAGATGCGCCGCCCGCACAAAACGGCATCGCACCAGAAACGGCGCACAAGAACAGTCAGTTCGACGCGTCGGCCACCAAGCGGCAGGTCTGCGGGCCGACGTAGATAACGGCTCTGGACCCGTCGGCTTTGACGTCCGCAATCCGGACAGGATCCGGATTGCGCATTTGATCGCAAGTGGATCTGAACACGCTCGCCATCAATTTTGATTGCATCCACCACAAAACCGTCTGGCGCGAGGCGCGATCGCTGAAATCGCTGGCACATGGGCTGGTTCCCTCCGAGGAATCAGCGAAACATTCCCGGAAACATCAGCAAATCTGAGTCAGACCCTAAAAAGGACCCCTTTCAGAGGTGATGAAGGGCACGCCGGTGAGCGCCCGATCAGGCGACGCTGGTCGGGTTTGCACAGCCTGATCGGGCGCGGCTGATTGGCTTTTCGGCTTTAGCTTTGAGAGCGGCTTTTGAAGCGCCAGGATTCATTTCCGGTCTCGACGATTTCGCAGTGGTGCGTGAGCCTGCGTGGAACAGGTGCTGGTTCCCACGCTCGCGCTAGGCGATGTCGTCGTCATGGATAGCTTGCCCGCCCATAAGGCCGCCGGCGTTCGCGACGCGATCGAGACGGCAGGCGCAATGCTTCTGTTCCTGCCGCCCTACAGTCCAGACTTTAATCCCATTGAAAACGCCTTCGCCAGGCTCAAGGCGCTGATGCGGGCAAAGGCCGAGCGGACCATCACCGCCCTCTGGAACACCCTCGGCTCCATCATCGGACTCTTTACGCCCGCCGAATGCGCCAATTACTTCAAGGCAGCAGGATATGACCCGGATTAAACCGGATGTGCTCTAGAGTGCGCGCAAGGCCCTAGCGAGGATGCCGCGCGATGGCGAGCGGGTCTACACCGCGGGACAGGACAATGCTGTCCGATTCTCAAGGATCATTTCCTTCGGGTCTTTCGTTCGCCAGCACCGAACATGCCATGGATCGAAGTCGACAATGACTATTGTTTTTCTGCACTCATCAGTGATGAGGTCAAATCGACGGGCATTGATGCTTTTCGCCCGTCAGCGGCCACAAGCAACGCAGCGTCGCGCGCGGCCCGGACATAGTTCTCCATAGCCTTTTTTGCCAACTTTGGTTTTCGCGTAACGATGGCGTTGAATATGTTGTCCAACTCGCCACTGAAGGATTCTATGCGGCCAGGCGCCTCCACCGCCGTCGCACGTACGCTTGCGATCCGTGCATTCAGTAATCCTAGCGTGTCGCGGACTGCTTCATTGTCGACAACATCGGCCATGAAGGCATTGAAGTCTTGGATCAAAACCAGAACGTTGACGCGATCATGTGCCTGAATGGCCTGTTGAAGGCTCTCATATATTTCGCGCAGTCGCTCAAGATGGGCATCCGTTGCGACCTTCGTGAAGCACTCTGCAACGTGTGCCTCCAACATCATGCGAATGTCGTAGATATCGGATATCTGCTTGGCATTAAGAGAGGTTACGACTGGCCCCTTCCGGGGCTCGACAGTGATCAGACGCTCCGCTTCCAACCGACGAATCGCTTCGCGAACAGATCCGCGACTGACGCCCAGAGCTTCACAGAGCTCCCGTTCAATGAGCCGCGTTCCAGACTTGATCTCGCCCGATATGATTGCATTGCGAAGAACCTGAACGGCGCTATCGCGTACGAGGACTGGTTGCACAGTCAAAGTTAACGACTTCAAGGGATGATCCAATTTCTCTGTTGCACGTTAAGCTGCCGAGGGTAGCGAGCGAAAATGTCCTAGGGCAAGACCACACGCGAGGATGAGTTCACTAGCAAAGGCTTCATACCCCAATTGATGCGTTTCTTTCGTCGGGCTCCCGCGTGTCATGGCCATTGGTTGCAAACAGGCGGAAGTGCCTATCGACAACAAATTCAATCTGGCGTCGTCCCCTCGAGGTAGGCGTCTCTTGATCATCGCCGATGTCAGTTACCTTCGGCTCGTACAAGGGGGCGGCCGGCGAGGAAGCCACCGTCGACCACGATACACTCTCCATTGATGAAGTCAGCGTCGTCGGAAACAAGGAACGCGACCGTTCCGGCGATGTCTGGAGCTCTTCCTGTGCGACCGCGAGGAATCATGGTGAGATATTGATCACGGTAGGCGTTGGACATCTGGTCGTCGCGCACTTCAATCAGGCCAGGTGCGACGGCATTCACTCGTATGCCGAGAACCCCGAATTCCAAGGCCGCCGCCTTCGTGAACATAACGATCCCCGCTTTCGAAGTACTGTAGTGGGAGGCACCTGCCCGTGCTGAAAACCCTGCGGCAGAAGCGAGATTCACGATGGTTCCCCCTCCAACGCCGTGGCGAAGCCGTGCGAAGGCCTGCGTGCACAAAAATGTCCCGCGCAGATTGACTGCCATCACCTGATCCCACGCCTCAACGGGCATTTCGAGCAAGGCGTGATCGGGATATATGCCAGCGTTGTTTATCAGCGCCGTGGGCAAGCCGAGACCGGATGCAATCTCAGACAGCGTAGCCGCAACGTCGGGCGCGGATGATACATCGAGAGCGAAGCCACGTGCGCGCGTTCCGGTCGTATCGAGCGACCGCGCTACATCCTGCGCAGCGGCCTCATCCCGGTCAACGACTGCCACCGCGAACCCATCTTCAAACAGTCGCTCGGCCATAGCCTTGCCCAAGCTGCGACCACCTCCCGTAACTACTGCAACCGGCTTTTCCATTGATACTTTCCTTCGCTGTTTAATCACGTGAAGGCCCTCGGGGCATCCGCCGTAGACGAGGCTTGATCCCACCATTCCTATCAGCTACTTTGATTGTTAGACAAGCGAACATTTGGACAGAATTGGTCTGTGCCATAGGCTCGCTGGAAATGAGGTCGCGAATGGCGGTACCAACCCTTCAGCTGAAGGTCGCTCGAGTGCGGCAGGAGACACCCGACGTCACTTCGTTCTTTCTGGTGCATCCTGACGGGCGGCCCCTTCCGTCATTCGCCCCGGGCGCGCATATCGATGCTCATCTGGCTGACGATTTGGTCCGCCAATACTCCCTTTGCAATCACCCTGCGGAGACCGATCACTTTCACATCGCCGTCAAACTCGAACAGAATTCCCGGGGAGGGTCGAAGGCGATGCATGAAATCACCGTCGGTTCGCTCCTGAAAATCGGAACACCGCGAAACAACTTTCCTCTTTCGGATGAAGCTCGCTCGCATGTGCTCCTGGCAGGCGGAATAGGAATAACGCCGCTGCTCTCAATGGCGCGCCATCTTCAGCGAGAGAACGAATCTTATCGGCTCGAGTTTTTTTGCCGCTCGATTGAGTGCACCCCATTCTACGAGGTGATCTCAGATGAATTGGGAGCTCATGCAGGTTTCAACATCGGACTAGAGCCCACCGCTGTCCGCGAGCGACTTGTATCTATACTTCGCAAACGCCCCCAATGTGCTCATTTGTATATCTGCGGACCATCCGCATTCATTACGATGGCGACCGAAATAGCAAAGCAGAACTGGCCTGCGGATTGTGTCCATTTGGAGCACTTCCAGCCCCAACATGACCTTACTCAAGTCAACGATCGGCCCTTCCGAGTTACGCTCGCTCAATCTAACCGTGAGTTCGAGATCCCCTCAGACAAATCGATCCTAGATATCCTGCGACAGAACCACATCCCATGCGATTCTTCGTGCAGGGAGGGGGTCTGCGGCTCTTGCATGGTAGCGGTCATCGAAGGCGAGATTGATCACCGCGATTCCTACCTCTCCGACGCTGAGAAAGAGGAAGGGGAATTGATGATGATCTGCGTCTCCCGCGCAAAGGGCGGGCACTTGATAATCGATATGTGATCTGAAAACCGGCACATCACCTGCACTCGGCTCCGAGGAGTTTTCAAGTCCTACCCTCGCGATCCGATACTCTTCCCCTGTCGCGCGAACGCGCAGCATCCACCCGAAGGAGACGAAGTCGTGACATCCTTGACCAACCCTCCCTTACTGAACCAGGACCCGTATTCGGAAGCAAACTTGTTGGACCCTTATGGCTGGCAGCAGGAAATGCGTGACTTGGCGCCTGTGGTTCGGCTGGAGAAATATGATGCCTATGCCATCGGGCGATATGATGAGATTCGTACTGTGCTTCGTGATCCCGTCACATTCGACAACACGGCCGGCATCGGTCTTGCCAATCTCAAAAAGCCGGGTTCTTGGGGGCGCAAACCAAGCGCATTCAGCGAAGTAGCCGATCAGGAACACGCCCGGAATCGTGGAGTGATGACGCGCATCATATCCCCGGTCGTGATACGGAAGTGGAGAAGCGACTTTGAAAGACAGGGTAAGGAAACAATCGAAGAGCTTGCTGGCAGGCGAGAGATTGATGGAGTACGAGACATAGCCGAAGCATTTATTTTGAAGGCGTTACCTGGTGCTGTGGGGCTGAAGATCACCCGAGAACAGATGAACATTTCTGCCGATCTCAATTTTAACCAGCTAGGTCCCAACAACGATCTACTCGCGGCCGCGCTCAAGCGCGCTGAGCCCCACATGGAATGGTATAACAAGCAATTGACGCGCGAGGGCCTCGTTCCCGACGGAGTCGGCGCAAAAATCTACGAGGCGGCTGATCAAGGCCTCATTCCCGAGGAAGTGGCACCCGAGATGATACGCGCATTTTTGCGCGCGGGAATGGATTCAACAATCAGCAGCATTTCGGCAGCCCTGCATTATATGGCACTGGATCCCAAGCAGTGGGAGGCCATGCGGGCAAACCCGGAGAAGGCAAGAGCTGCATTTGAGGAGGCGACCCGCCTAGAAACTCCGGTTTCGATTTCTTATCGTACGACAAGCCGCGATGTTGATATGTCGGGCTACGCGGTTCCTGCTGGCAGCAAGGTGGCTGTATGGTTTGGATCAGCGAATCGTGACCCTCGTAGATGGGACAACCCCGACATATTCGATATCGAGCGCGATACGATGGGTCATATGGGATTTGGTGATGGTCCCCATGTATGCCTAGGGCAGAATATCGCAAGGATGGAGGCAGATGTCATTCTCACAATGCTGGCAAACCGCTTTAAGAAAATTGAGCTCATCGGGAAGCCTGAATACAAGATTGTCAATGCGTTCCATGGTCTCAAAAGCCTCCCCTTAAGATTCGTCGACTAGTTAAACAAATCCGGGCGAATGACCCGTACACAAGAACCATGGCTGGAGGGTCAGCAGCGTTGCCAGAAATATTGACGTGACTTTCAAGCAATTGTCTTAAGTGCGCTCCGAGTTGAAGGACTTTTAGCTTTCCTAATCGCGGCCGTTTCGGTGTCCATCTATGGTAGAAACGACGATAACGTAATGGTGAGCCGCTTCTTGGCTCTCAGCGACCTCATAGGGAGGGGCGATTGAAATCCGCGCTATTTGTTCAGTCTCTAGAGAAGGCCTTCAAAGTCCTGGAGGCATTCGGAAGCGGCGATCAGTATCTATCCTTGGGTGAAATCGCGACTCTTTCGAATCTCGACAAGGCTGCAGCGCAACGTTGTGTCCATACTCTGGTGGAAACGGGATACTTGGAAAAGGACCCTCGAACGGCTCGCCTCATGCTAGGTAAGAGGTGTCTGGACCTTACGTACAATCTCTTGCGCACCAATCCTTTGGTGATTGCTGCTACCCCCGTCCTGATGCAGTTGGGTCGAGATATTGGTGAACGAGTGAACCTGAGCTTGTTCGACGGCACATCTTTGATCTACGCGGTGCGTACGCCAAGTGGAGACGACAGCTACTTCGTATCAGCGCTAATCGGTCGCCGCATTCCCGCCTTTTGTTCGGCGGGGGGCGGGCGACGCTTTCACGGCTTTCCATGGAAGAGGTGAATGATATTCTTGCCCAGTCCAAACTCATTAGGCATACTCGTGAGACCGTCATCGAGCCGGATAAGATTCTGGAAAAGGTAGCGGAGGCGCGGGAGCGGAGCTTTGGAACTTGCGTTGGGGAGTTGATGGTCGGCGAGGTATCGGTCGGCGGCGCGATTGTAGACTCATCTGGCCGACCTGTCGCAGCCGTCCACATAGCAGGTAGTCTCCGCAAGTGGGAGGCGAATATCTTCGAAGATCGCTTTGGCCCAGAAGCAGCAAGAGTAGCTGAGCTCTTGAGTAATCACCGTTCCTAAATACTTGGTGGGGTTCCTCCCAAGGACCTCGGGCCATAGACCCCAGGAGCATCGACCCAACGCCCGCCGCTCTTGATGACATGAATGATGCCGCTGATCACCCGCCGATCATCAACACGGGGCTTGCCTCGTGTGTCGGTTGGAAGGTGCGGCTTCAGCTTCACGAACTGGTCGTCCGTCAGCCAGAAATAGTAAAGCCGTTTATGGGTCCGGACCGTAGGACCCCGCTCTTCGGCTTTCGACGCCACACCGCCATCAGCAGTGCCTGCAACATGACATCGGTCGTCTGTCGGCTCTGCAATGACCAGCCGATGACGCGGCGCGAGAACAGGTCGATCACCAAGGCGAGATAGGCAAAGCCCTCCTGGGTTCGGATATAGGTGATGTCTGTCACCCCATTGCAGTGGACCACCGTTCTGCGGTGTGCGAGATGCGAAACCTGCCGACTAGCCTGCAGAGACGGCTACTCGAAATTGGCGCACCCTATCGGTTACCACGAACGGAGCGGGACGAATCAAGCTATCGGGACTTGGCCAGTGCGAGAACTGCCCGAGCCAGCAACTCGCATCCCATAGCGACATGATCGGGCTCGGACCACTCTGCCGGATTATGACTTATTCCATCACGAGACTGCACGAATATCATCGCCGAAGGGGTATGCAACGCGATGCTGCTGGCATCGTGCATCGCGCCGCTCGGCAATGTCATAGTTGGAATCTTCAGATCGTTGACAGCCGCATCCAAGGCTGCAACCACCTCGGCATTGAAGCGCACGGGTTGAACATCCATAGTACGTCGTATCGATGCACCACAGCGAGTGTTTGACGCGACCAGGGATACTGCTTCCTCAGCCGCGGCTTCGAAGGCATCCAATACTGCACCATCCTGATGTCGAAGGTCTACGCCAAGAAGTGTCCTCCCGGGAACAGTGTTTTGCGAGTTGGGCACGACCTCAACCCTCCCCACGGTGAGTCTCACATCCGGGCTAAGTCGCAATGCGATCTCTCGTAAACTGATGGCCAGTTCGGCAGCAGCCATGAAGCTGTCACTGCGGGTCTGCATCGCAGTCGTTCCGGCATGCGCGTCAAAGCCATGGATTTCTATTTCGAACCAGCGCACCCCTTGGATGCCAGAGACGACACCGACCGGAACGCCAGCTGCCTCGAGGATCGTACCCTGCTCGATGTGCAGTTCGAGATACCCTAGCAGGTCTGGCGCGGTGTCCGTTCCAGAATAGCCGATTCGGGTGAGCTCTCCGAAATAGTCTGCTCCATCGAGTCCCGAAATGCTCGAATCGCCCACCCTCAGTGCGCCGATGAAGCCTTTGGAGCCCGTCAACCCTGGCTTGAAACGTACACCCTCTTCATTCGTCCAGTTTGCCAATGCGACGGAATGCTCGGTCTCGATTCCGTGATCGTTCAACGAGCGGATGACCTCGAGACCGGCGAGAACCCCCAGCACGCCGTCAAAGCGACCGCCGTGTGGCTGCGTATCGAGATGACTTCCCATGAGCACCACGGGCAAATCCGGCTTTCGTCCGGCGCGGATCGCATACATGTTGCCGAAGGGGTCGACGCGCATCTCGCATCCGCTTCGCGAGCCCAACTGGCGAACAGGTCGCGCGCTTGGCGGTCCTCGTCGCTGAGCGACAGGCGGCAGCATCCGTCACCCTCGATAGCGCCTATCCTGGCGATTTCCATCAAGCTGTCCCAAAGCCGCGGACCTCGGGTGAGGAATCGGTCGGAGCCGATGGAAAGCTGATTCATTATTTCTTTCACCTCGATGCACATTGCGTCGCCGCTTCTGTCAGGAGTTTTTCGCCGGAAAGCCGGGCATCCGTGGTGCCCGGCTTTCGCGCATTAAGCGTAGGCGGGCTGGCTGTCTCTGGCAGGCTTGGCGAACGGAGAAAGTCCCCGCTTGAGAAATGCTCCGTTGCCGGGTTCGCCGAGAATCTTGCCCTCCTCCATGACCTTCCTGCCGCGCAGGATCGTCATGACCGGCCAACCGGTGACCGCCATCCCCTCGTAGGGTGTGTAATCGGCGCCGTGGTGCATCAATTCCTGTCGGATAGTTTCCTTCCGGTTCGGATCCCACAGCACGATATCGGCATCAAAGCCCGGTGCGATCGATCCCTTCCGGGGGTAGAGACCGTACATCTTCGCGTGGTTCGTCGACGTGAGCGCGACGAACTGATTGAGGGAGATCCGCTCCTTCACGACGCCTTCTGAGAACAGGACCTGCATACGAATCGCGACGCCGGGGATGCCGTTTGGAACCCATTTGAAAGACGTGCGCGCCTTGGGGTTCAGTTTGCCCTGGGTTCCTTCGTAGTAGAACGGACAATGGTCGGAGGAAAACGTCTGGAAGACCCCCGTCGTTATACCCTCCCAGATCGCGTCCCAACTCGCATGATCGCGCGGCGGCGGAGAGCAGACATACTTGCCTCCGATTTCGTCCATGTTGAGGCCTTTCAGATCATCCGCGGTCAAGGCGATGTACTGCGGGCAGGTCTCTCCATATACCTTGAGCCCCTTCTGCTGGGCCCAGCGCAATTGCTCCATCGCCTCCCGCCCCGAAACATGCACGATCATGATCGGCACATCGGTGAGTTCGGCATGGCTGATCGCGCGATGCGCTGCCTCGCGCTCCACCGATTCCGGCCTCGACACCGCATGGTAGTACGGTGCCTTCTTCCCGGCCTGCTCAAGTTTTTCTGTCATGAAGCGGATGGCGTCGTAACCTTCGCAGTGCACCATGACGAGGGCGCCGCAACCGCGGGCACAGTCGAACACATCGAGAATCTGGCGGTCGTTGAGGACCAGATCATCGTAGGTCATGAAGACCTTGAAAGACGAGTATCCGTCGTCGACAAGCGACGGCAACTCCTGTCCGAGGACGGTCGAGGTCGGATCGGAGATGATGAGGTGAAAGCCGTAATCGCAATAGCTCTTGCCATCTGCTTCCTTGTGATAGTCGACGACGCTCGAGCGTAGCGATGCACCGCGCGGCTGGAGCGCGAACGGCAGCACCGTGGTGTTGCCGCCGGCGATTGCGGACCGCGTTCCGCTTTCGAAATCGTCGGCCATCGCCGGGCCGCCAAAAGCTGGTTGCGCCAGATGCACATGGCTGTCGATTCCGCCCGGCATCACGAGCAACCCACCTGCATCGACATTGGTCTGACCAGGAGCCAGGTCAGTTCCGAGCGCAACAATGAGGCCATCACGGACGCCTACGTCGGCTCGAACCGTATCGGAGGCCGTGACGACTGTGCCCCCACGGATTACAAGATCAAATTCTGGCATATGAGACTTCCTCTACCTAGTCAGTATTCTTGTTCTCTAAAGCATCACATCGCCGCCATTGGGCGAGAGTGTTTGTCCGCAGTAGAATGCACCCGCCTCCGATGCGAGGAGCAAGGCGGTGGGTGCAATCTCATCCACTCGGCCGAAGCGGCCGACCGGAAGCTGCGCTTGCTTCATTGCCCGCCAGTCGTCGCTCAACCCCATGAGAAGGTCGGTTTCCACCGGACCGGGAGCTATTGCGTTGACCATGACGTTGTGGGGGCTCCCTCATAGGAGAGCGCGCGCGTGAAACCGACAATCCCGGCCTTTGCAGCGCAGTAGTGTGCGAGGCCGGGCGCCCCCTTGTAGGCAAGCTGGGACGCGATGTTTATGACCCGTCCCCATTGACGTTTCATCATGTCCGGAAAGAATGCGCGGGTGACGAGGAACGTCCCGCGTAGGTGAACGCCCAGCATCCGATCCCAATCCGCGACCGAAATGTCTTCGAAACGCTTGTCGCCTCCGATGCCGGCGCAGTTGACGACGATATCGACCTGGCCGAGACGGCGCTGTACTTCGTCAGTGGCTTGCGCCACCGCCGCTTCGTCAGCGACGTCGCAATTCAGGCAGGCGAGATCGTGCCCCTCTCTTGCCAGCCGCACCCTGAGGCTGTCAGCATTGGCGTCGTCATTGTAGTGGAGGACCATCAGCTTAGCGCCGTTGCGCGTGAACAGTTCAGCAATCGCCGCGCCGATGCCACGACTGCCGCCGGTCACCAGCGCGCAGCGGCCATTGAGGTTGAAGATATCAGACATGCTGGCCCCCGCTCGTGCTTGAGCGCTTCTTCAGCCACTCCGCATAATCTGCAACACCTTCCGCGAAGGAGAATTTCGGGAGATAGCCAAGATCACGTCGTGCTGCAGATATGTCGAATTGACTCTGGCGGTCATCGACCGGATCGTCTCCGTCGGCGACAGAGATATCCGCCTCTGGCAGCACCGCCCGCACGACGTCAGCGATTTGCGAGAACGTCAGGCAACTGCCTCCGGTAACTGTATAGGTGTCGCGTGGAAGGTTGGGCCGATCGAGCGCTTCGACCAGCGCCCTTGCGGCATCGTCGATATAGATGAACTGCCTGTTGAAGTCTTTTCCGAATGGAATTCGTGTCGGCCGACCGGCAAGTGCGTCGGCTATCATGTCGCGCACGATGCAATCGGTCGTTCGGCGCGGCCCAAAAACCCAGGAAAGCCGCAGGCTGACGCCATCCAGGCCGTACTGCCTCCTATAGGCAGCCACCAGCTGCTCGCCCGTCGCCTTGCTGGCGCCGTACAACGAGCTCGGGCGGAGTGGCACGTCTTCGGGAACCAGGTCGGCGCTCGTCGTCCCGTAGGCGCTGGTCGAGGAACAGAACACGAAGCGAGCTGCGCTGTGGATGCGTGCAAGTTCGAGGACGTTCGCCGTGCCGACGATGTTAACGGCAATCATCAAGGGAGGATTGTCGCGCGCAACCATTGGACCGGAGAGAGCGCCGCAATGGACAATACCGGAGAGATGTTTTCCCTTGACGACTTCGTGCAGCCGGTGAACGTCAGTCAGGTCGCACTGGACGATGCTGCGTCCTTCCTCCGTGGTCGGGACGCGGTCGATCGCAAGGACCTGGCGGCCGGTTGTCTCCAGAAGGACACGCACGGCATTCCCGAGCAGGCCGGCAGCGCCGGTGACGAGGACGACGCCCGTTGTCATCGCGCGGCTCCCAGAGCGTTCTGGCGGTCCGTCGCGCGGATTTTCTGCGCCGCGCTCTGCTCGATTGGCAGTTCGGCAGCCAACAGCTTTTGCGTGTACTCCTGAGCGGGACTGGCGAAGATGGCTTCCGTCTCGCCCATTTCGACAATCTTCCCCAGCCGCATAACCGCGACATAGTGGGCGAGAGACCGGACCGAGTTCAGGTCGTGTGTAATGAACAACGCCGAGAGGCCGATCTCTCGCTGCAGATCGCGGACCAGGTCGATGATCTGCGCGCGCACGCGAATATCGAGAGCAGTCGTAGGTTCATCGAAAACGACGAATTCCGGCTTCGTGGCAAGTGCCCGGGCGATTCCGACGCGCTTTTGCTCTCCTGCCGTCAGCTCGTGAGGGTAGGCATGCGCCAATTTGGAGGGCAGCCGCACAAGATCGAGCAATTCCCTGACCCGGCTGGCGCGGTCGGTATTGCTCATGCCGATTTCGAGCCGCAGCGGTTCCGAAAGGAGGTCCGCGACCATCCAGCGCGGATTGAGCGCGACATAGGGCTCCTGGAAAACCATCTGCATCCGCCGGCGAAGAGGTCGGAACTCTTTCTCCGTCAAAGGCACAGTATCCTCGCCGTCGAAGAGGATCCTTCCCTGGTCCGTGCCCAGTAGCTTGACCAGGCACTGCCCGACTGTCGTCTTGCCAGAGCCGCTTTCTCCCACCAGCGCGAGGGTCTCATGCCTGTTCAACGAGAAGGAGACGTCGTCCACCGCCTTGACGACTTCGCCGCCGCTCAGAGGAAAGTACTTGAACAGGTTCTCGACACGCAGAATGGCGTCACCATTGTCCGCGCCTCTCCCTTTCTCGGCCTGCGTCGTCATCGGTGTGGGACGCACCTTGGCCGCATCGAGCAGTACGGCGCTATATTGCGCTTCGGGTTTGGCTATAAAGTCGCCGACCGGCTTCAGCTCGACGATCCTGCCCTCTTTCATGATGGCGATGCGATCGCAATAGTGGGCGACAATCCCGAGGTCGTGGGTGATGATGACGGCTCCAAGCCCCAGATCACGGCACCGGTTGACGAAGAGGTCGAGGACCTGAACTTGGATCGTGGCGTCAAGTCCCAACGTCGCGTCATCTGCCAGGACGATATCGGGCTGGGTCACGAGCGCCATGGCGATCACGATCCGTTGCGCCATGCCGCCGGAAAGCTCATGCGGATAGGCCTCCATCCGGCGTTTCGGGTTGACGATGCCTACCTGCTCGAAGAGCTTTCTCGTCTCCTCTCGCGCTTCGCGGCGCGAGCAGGATCGATGCGCCTGAAGTACGCGGGCAACCTGCGAACCGACAGTTTGGACCGGATCGAGTAGCGCCTTCGCATTGGTTCCTATCAGCGAAACCGTCCCGCCGCGGAACTTGCGGGCGTCCTCCTCCGATAATGAGAAAACCGATCGGCCACTAACCTTCACGTCGCCACCGACGATGCGCGCACCTGAGGGCAGAAGGTTCATCAGCGCTCGCGCCAGCACAGATTTCCCTGCACCTGTCTCGCCGACGATGCCAAGGACTTCATTGCGGTCCAGGGAGAAGCTGACGCCGTGGAGAACGTGGGTGTCTCCAAACGCCACGGTGAGCCCCTGAACATCCAGCAGCCGTGTGTCGGCAGCGATCATGTCCTGCTCCTGTTCGTCGGGTCGAACATCTCCTTGGCGGCATCGCCCAGGAGAGCAAAGGAAAGGACGGAGACGACGATCGCGAGACCGGGGAACAGTGAAACCCACCAGATTCCGAGGATCATTTGCTGGGCTCCACTCGACACCATCAGTCCCCATTCCGGAGTGGGCATCCGGACGCCGGCTCCGATAAAGGAGAGCCCGGCGGTGAGCAGGATCGCCATGCCGATACTGATGGATATCTGGACGATGGCCGGCGTCAGTGCGTTGGGCAAAATGTGCCCGAACATGATCGAGCCGTCAGTGGCGCCGCTGCATCTGGCAGCGCTGATGAAGGGACGCTGGCGCAGCGATAGCACTTCGGCACGTATAAGGCGGGCGAACATCGGAATGAACAGAACCGCAAGCACGATCGCAACGTTCCAGATCTCCTGCCCCATCACCGAAACCAGCGCCATACCCAGAACGAAAACCGGAAAGGACTGGATGAAGTCGAACACGCGCATCGCCAGCGAGCTGGCCATATTGTGGTAGTAGCCGATGAGGAGTCCGATCGGCACGCCGATGACAAAGGCTACCGCGACCGCCGATATACTGATTAGAAGGTTGATGCGCGTTGCATAGATAATCCTGGAATAGATATCCATGCCCGAAACGTCGGTCCCAAGCCAGTGCTCCGCGGAAGGGGGCTGCAGAGAGGCGAGCGGATTTGCTTCAACCGGCGAATGAGTGGCCAGCACCGGAGCGAACACGATAGCCACGATCTGCAGAAAAAGGAGTATCAACCCGATGAGCGCGGCCGGTCGCCTCAGGATAGCAGACCAAATTGATTGAAACTGCGGCATAGTGTTCTCAGACCTTGATACGGGGGTCGACCAGTTCGTAAAGAACGTCGACTATGAGATAGACGATCAATATGAAGGCGGCCGCGACCAGGACAAATCCCTGCAGCGCGGGATAGTCGCTATTGATAACGGCCTGCACGGCGTACTGCCCCAGTCCACCCCATGAAAAGATCGTCTCCACAAGAACGGCAGCGCCGAGCAGGAAACTGAAGAGGAAGCCCACCGTGGTGATCACCGGGGGCAGGCTGTTTCTCAAAGCGCTTTTGACAATAGCTCTTTCCGGAAGGCCGCTGGCGCGCTGGTGGCGGATGAAATCGCTGCGATAGATGTCGGAAAACGTCGCCTTCGTCATCTTCATCAACATGCCTGCATTGACGATTGTAAGCGTCAGCACCGGCAGAATCAGTCGGCCAACCGAAGAGCGGAAGGCCGCCATGTCGCCCGCCAACAAACTGTCGACGGTATAAAAGCCGGTGATCATCGGCGGCGCCGACAACATGGCGTCGATACGGCCGAACGGAGCGGCGGCGATGCCTGCCATGTAGAAGAGAAAGAAAATGAGCAGGAGCCCTACCCAGAAGTCGGGAATCGCGCCGGCGGCGAGACCATAGATTCGACTGACGTGGTCGACAATTCCCCCTTCCACACCACGGAAAAGACGGCGACCGTCACTCCCAGCCCGATCGTCATGATCATTGCATATGAAATCAGTTCCAGTGAACCGCTCCGGGTTTGCCGGAGGCTCCAACTCCTGAGAAGGTGGAGCCATCATGAGCAAGACGACGAACAAGTTTTCCCCGGAAGTGCGCCAGCGAGCCGTGCGGCTGGTGCTGGATCACGAACATGAACATCCCTCCCGGTGGGCTGCGGTCATGTCGATCGCGTCCAAGATCGGCTGCACGGGCCAGACGCTGAACGAGTGGGTGAAGAAGTCCGAGGTAGACGCCGGCAAGCGCGCCGGTGTGCCGACGGACATGGCGGCAAAGCTGAAGGCGCTAGAGAGGGAGAACCGGGAGCTTCGGCAGGCCAACGAGATCCTGCGCAAGGCTTCCGCTTATTTTGCCCAGGCGGAGCTCGACCGCCCGTTCAAACGATGATCGGGTTCATAGACGATCACCGCGGGGTCCATGGGGTCGAGCCGATCTGCAAGGTTCTGCCGATCGCCCCGTCGACCTACCACGACCACGTCGCCAAGCGCGTCGATCCGGAGAAGCTGTCGGCGCGGGCGAAGCGGGACGGTGTCCTGAGGCCTGAGATCGAGCGCGTCTTCGCCGAGAACTTCGAGGTCTATGGCGCGCGCAAGGTCTGGCGGCAGATGCTGCGTGAAGGCTTCGCCGTCGCGCGCTGCACGGTCGAGCGGCTGATGGCCGACCTCGGCCTTCAGGGCGTCATCCGCGGCAAGCCGATCCGCACCACGGTGCAGGACAAGGCCGCCCCGTGCCCGCTCGACCATGTGAACCGGGTCTTCCATGCCCCCGCGCCGAACAGGCTGTGGCTGTCGGACTTCACCTACGTCAGCACCTGGTCCGGCTTCGTTTACGTGGCCTTCGTCATCGATGCCTATGCCCGCCGCATCGTCGGCTGGCGGGTGAGCAGGACCGCCCATGCGGGCTTTGTCCTCGATGCTCTCGAACAGGCCCTGCACGAACGGCGGCCCATCCACCGCGGCGGCCTGGTGCACCATTCCGACAGGGGGTCTCAATATGTCAGCATCCGCTACACCGAGCGACTGGCCGAAGCCGGCATCGAACCCTCCGTCGGCAGTGTGGGCGATTCCTACGACAATGCTCTCGCCGAGACGATCAACGGCCTCTACAAGGCCGAGGTCATTCATCGGCGCGGGCCATGGCGTAGCTTCGAGGCCGTAGAGTTCGCCACGCTGACCTGGGTCGACTGGTTCAACAATCGCCGGCTGCTGGAGCCCATCGGCAACATCCCGCCGGCGGAAGCCGAGGAACGCTACTACGCCATGCTGGAAGAACCAGCCATGGCCGCGTGACTCAAAAGAAACGGCCTCCGGCAAACCCGGGGCGGTTCACAGTGTAGCAGGAGCCCGCTCCAGCAGATCGGAAACAACGGGTTTAGATGTGAAGAGCGACATGCCGAGATCGCCCTGCACTACGTTTCCCATATAAAAGATGAACTGCTCCCATATGGTCCGATCAAGTCCAAGACGCTCGCGAAGTGCCGCGATCGATTCAGGTGTTGCGGTGTTCCCGAGCATCAACAGGGCCGGATCGCCCGGAAGAAGCCGCACCAGCAGGAAGGTGACGAGCATGACACCGAGCATCTGCGGCACGACCATCGGGAGACGGAGAGCAATAATTCTCAACGGACGAGGAAACCTGGCCCAGGCGTCTTGGAAGTTCATGAGTATGCACCTTGAGATGGACGCCGGGAGCGGGAGGCACCCCGGCGTCGTGCCTGGTCTATTCCTTGTAGAAGTCGTACCAGGCGTTGCCGTTCGGCGTGTACCAGGAATAGCCTTTCACATTATCCCGGGTCGCGAGCTGGTAGCCCGGATTGAACAGGAATACCCAAGGTGCGGCCTCCATCGCGATCTGCTGAACCCGTTTCATGTCTTCCAGACGCTTATTCTCGTCGGTGCCCGTCAAACCCTGATTGATAAGCTGATCCACTTCCTCGCTCTTGAGACGGGAATAGTTGATCAGCGACCCGCTGTTGAGCCAGAGGTTCGCCACGTAGGCAGCATCAGGGACGATCGCCATATCGCGGAAGAAGTACATCGGAATGGTGCCGTTGGTGTATCTCTCGACGAGGGTGGACGCCGGAAGCTTGGAAAGCGTCACGTCGACTCCGGCCCTTGCGAACGCTGTCCGCAGGATGACGGCGATCTCCTCTTCGATCTGGTCGCCCGTGCGATAGCCAAGTTCCGTGCTGAAGCCGTCCGGATATCCCGCTTCGGCGAGCAGTTCCTTGGCTTTCTCCACATCGGTTGTGTAGCTGAAGAACTCCTCCGTGAAGCCCGGATAGATCTCCGAAATCGGGCTCATCGTGGGCCGCGCCGTGTCGAAGTAGACTGCTTTCAGGATATCATCCCGCGGCACGAGGTAGTTGAGCGCCTGACGAACTTTCGGATTGGTGAAGGGTTCGGTCGTGTTGTTCATTTCGACGCGATGGATGTAGTTGCCGAATACCTTCCAGACCTTCACCCCAGGGACCCGTTCGAGCAGCGACAGTTCTCGCGGCAGCAAATACTCCGCCACATCGACCGAACCTGCCTGAAGTGCGGCAACCCGATTGGCGGAAGTCGGTATCTCGCGGAAAATCACCCGCTTGATCTTCGCAGGCCCACGATAGTAGTCCTCGTTGGCCTGGTAGATGACCTCCTGCCCGGGACTGTATCTGGTTACGTAATATGGACCGAACGACGCCGAATTCGACGCCAGCCAACGGCCGGCCCACGGGTCGTCGGCAGTCACATGCTTTTTCAGCTCTGCGGCATCAACGATACCGAGATCGCTGTTCACCCAGATCCGGTCCAGAAGTGGTGAAGGATTGGGAATTGTGACCTTGACCGTATAGTCGTCGATTTTGCTGAAGGCCTCCTCAAAAGAGGTGATCTTCAGGATCTGCGTCATGTACCAGTGGAAGTTGGAGCGCATGTTCCAACCGCGCTCAAATGACCACATCACCGTGTCCGCATCGAGCTCGTTGCCTGCGGAACTCTTTACCCCTTTCCGCAGGCGGAACGTAATTGACTTGCGATCATCGGCAAGCTCCCAGCTCTCGGCGAGCCGACCCTCGATCGTGCCGAAGTCTTCGTACTTTATGCCGCCTTCCTCTTTCGAGCCGTAGTCGAGAAGTCGTTCGTAAACATTGCGACGAACTTCGTGGACGGCTTCGGTCGGAGGATACTCCTGATCGAGCGATTCCGGTGTCCGGGGGCCAGCGACAATCAACGTGGCGCTTGCATCCTGAGCCATGGCCGGCTCGATCGCCATGAGCGATCCGGCAAATATCGAGCTCGCAAGGGCAATCATTGCCGATCTGCGCGAAAGTCCGCCCGCTACTTTTGAAACTGAGTTCTCGGCCAGGCAGGAGTGGTTCAGTGCGTCTTTTTTCATGTCTGTTCCCCTTCGTTGACGCGCCGCAACACCAGCGGCGCCTGGTTTGCCTCACCATTAAGCGACTTGTCCAAACCAAGAACGGAGTCGCATTCGACTTGCGGACGGATCCTCATGCTGCAGTGTGCGATTGTTATTGTGTCATTCGTTGTGCACAATGATAGAGTGATATCCCGTTGGCTGGATTGTCAATAGGCAACGGCATAAGTTTTCGGTGTACTTATCGACCAGACACCGTAGGTCATGTCGCCTATGAGGAATCGATCGGGCGCCTTGATTCGCTAATGTGTTTTTCGCTGTGAATCGCTCTCCGACCTGATTCGCCGGGGGCAGAATTTTTCAGGGAGCAGAATTTTGGGGCAGACCCTTCCACGGTTCGAGAAAGCACACGGCAAATCCGAAGCGGAAATACGAAGGAGAATCCTGCAGGCGATTTTCGAGTTGAGGTTGCCTCCCGGCGTGCGCCTGACCGAGGAGCAGCTGGCCGAGACATTTGACGTCAGTCGCACGGTTGTCCGGCAAGCCATAGCGCGGCTTGCCCAGGACGGGGTGCTCGTCAAATTGCCGAACGTCGGCACCACGGTCGCGGCTCCGTCGCGCAAGGAGACCCGCGACATCCTGGCAGTCCGCAAGATGGTTGAACCGGACATCGTGCGAATGCTCGCGGCCATCCGTGACGGTGAGGGACTGGATCGATTGCGTGCTCATCTCGCAAAGGAGCAGGTCGCCCGAAGTCGCGGTGACCGGGGGACTCTGGTCAGACTGACAGGCGAGTTTCACCTGCTTCTCGCCGAAATCTCCGGGAATCAGGTCCTGACACGCCTGATGACAGGACTGCAAACTCTTACATGTCTTGCCATCCTGCTCTATGCCGACCAGGACGACGCCTGCCCTCCCGATGAACATAGCAGGATCATGAATGCGATCGCTGATGGCGATGAAGAAACAGCGGCTGCAGAGATGCTCGATCATCTGCTGCATGTCGAGCGCGATCTTCAGCTCGATCATCGCGACGAGAGGTCTTCAATCAACGATACGATCGCATGGCTGCGTGGCGATGCAGAGGCTCAGGAAAAGTAGACCGGACGCAGCTATGCGTTAGCCATGTCGTGCGCGAAGGATCCTTCGTCCGAACTGGCTGTCAGTGTAGTAGTGCTGACGGATAAGTCAGCGCGTATTATCTCTGACAGAATCGATATCGCAATATCGTGTGCACTTTTTGCGCTTGAGAACAGTCCTGCCGGACCGTGTATACGTGCAATCTGGCGTGGCTCAATTCCGAGTTCCACCAATTGCAGAATTCTCGATTGGTGTGTCTTTCTGCTTCCCATCGCTCCGATGTAAAAGGCATTTGTTTGTAACGCTGCAGGTATGATTTCTTGTTCCCGGTCGTGGTCATGGAACATACAGACTATCGCGGTTCTTTCATCGGCCGGAAGCCGAATCTGTTTCGCGTTATCGATTGGAAACGTCCTGATGCCTGCCAGTTCGGGGGCTTCTCGTGTCGAATCGTCGGGGGAGTAGAGTAATGTGTCGAAATCAGCCTGAGCTCCCAGGAGTGCAAGGCGAACCGCCGAGGGACCGACGCCGGCGACGATCAGACGCCGGCGCGGTTCATAGCGACGCAGAAAAGTATCGCTAGAGCGGATCGTCATCAGGGCAACCTTGCGGGAGTTGATATCGTCGACGATCGATGCCAGTGCCCGTTGATCGATCAGAACGTCGAAGTAAAGTTCTATCGCACTGCCACAGGGAAGCTGAATGTCGATGTATTTCGAGCCACGCCCGTAGCGCACTTGCCTATTGGCGCCGGCTGCAATCGCTGCAACAGCTTCAGCCACAACAGCTCGTTCGATGCACCCTCCTGACAGGTAGCCGGTCCACACGCCGCTCTCGGCAACAGCCATTTGTGCGCCCAGTGGTCTGGGCGATGAGCCCTCGATCTTCACCAGCGTTACGAGAGCAACGCGCTCGCCCGCCTGGAGACGCTCCAATGCGAATTCAACAACGTAGTCGTCGAATCTGCGCCAGAGCTGCCTTGGCGTGTTCATAGGCATCCGCGCCTTATCTAGTTTGCGGATTTCGGCCGAGTTTGCCACCGCGAGATGTGTGAAGAATGTGAACTGGTTGGATGGCGCTTACCCATGGATAAGCGGCTCACCCCTGATTGACCGACCGTGCGCTTACGCAACGAACAATCTAACCAGTTCATCCAGAGGAAACTTGACGAAGCCCGAAGCCGTCGGACGATACCGCCCGACTGCAAACTGCTCTGTTCTTTGTGAGCTCCACGGCGCCGGGGTTAACCGTTGATCACCTTGGCCGCTTCCAGAACGGATTTCACCATCTTCGGATAGGAGCCACAACGGCACAGATTGCCCGAGAACCCGTCGCGAACTTCCTGATCTGTCGGGTTGGGGTTCTTATCGAGCAATCCCTTCGCGGCAATGATCGCGCCAGGCGTGCAATAGCCACATTGCATCCCATGGTACTTCATGAACGCTTCCTGCAGCGGATGGAGTTTACCTCCTTTGGCGAGGCCTTCGATCGTGACGATCTCCTTGCCGACGGCAGCACCTGCCAGCATCATGCATGACGTAACCGGCTCACCGTCGAGCAGAATTGCGCATGCTCCGCATTCGCCTTCCTCGCAGCCGGATTTTACACCCTTCAGGCCGACATTTTCCCGAAGCACCTCGAGCAACTTTGCATGAGGCTCAGCAAGAACTTCATAGGTCAGGCCATTGACATTTAGCGATACTACGATCTTGTTGGACTTTTTCATTTAATTCTCCTTCCCAGCCCTGCGAAGCGCCGAGCGTATTCCTCGCTGGGCATACACACCAATGATGTGTTTCTTGTAGTCGATTGATCCGCGGAAGTAGTCGACGGGATTTGCGGCTGCCTTGCAGATCTTGGCTGCCTCGTCGATAAGCGCGTCGTCAATTTTCTTGCCGATCAGGAGCTGCTCGGCCTCCTCCACGCGAAACGGCGTCGGACCTGCCGTCCCCAAAGCAATTCGGGCCTTCTGGCACGTGCCGTCGGCGGCCAGGTCCACCACCGCCGCCAGATTGATGACGGCCATGTCAACCCGCGACCAGGCGAGCTTCAGGAATGCTCCTCCTGAGCGATCGGAAAAGTCACCGAGTTCGAATTCCGTTATCAGCTCGCCGTTTTGCAGCACCGTCTTCTTGAAACCGACAAAGAATTCGCTCAACGGCACACGACGTTCTCCGCGACTGCTTTTCAGCACCGCGACCGCGTCCAAAGCCAGCAGGCAGGGCGGAAAATCAAGAACCGGATGAGCATTGGCCACGTTACCGCCGATAGTGGCCAGCTTCATGATCAGGTTGTGCCCATGGAGATCCGCGGCTTCTTTCAGGATATAGTACGCGTTTGTCAGCTCCGGAGCGTTGCGGATGTCGCCCACTGTCGAGAGCGCGCCGATTCTGAGTCGATCGCCCGAGACGATCTGGGACAGTGCAATATCCTTGATGTCGATCGCGACGCTTGCACCAGCCGCGCCCTCCAGGAAAAGGTTCGTGCCACCGGCGAGGATGACGCCAGCCGCACCGTGTCGATCGAGTGCGGCCAGCGCTTCATCGACAGTCGTTGGTTTTACATAGTCTGATACTTCAAATCTGTTGTTCATTATGGTCCTGCCGAGCATTTGCGTGCGGGGCGCGGCTGTCTTTCGCCGCAAATTGTACCGGTGAACGCCGCTGCCTCCTGGCTTGTCGCCCTGAAGAGCTCATTGCTTTCAGAACCACAAACCGGGGGCGCAGCAGCGAAGCACGATGGCCGTCAAATCTTGCCGAGAGCTTTGAGTACGCGCTCAGGCGTGAACGGAGTCTCCGTCATCCACACGCCTGTGGCGTTGTAGATCGCCAAGGCAATGGCGCCGGGCGGTACGCAGATCGGCGCCTCGCCCAAACCTTTCGCGCCGAACGGACCGACCGGATCGTCCTGCTCGATGAAGTGGATCTTCGGGTCGGGCAGGTCGCCGCACCGGAAGATCTTGTAGTGCGCGAAGTTCGGATTGAGAATTCGGCCCATATCGTCGTGGACGAGCTCTTCGATCAGTGTAAATCCAACGCCCTGGTAGTAGCCGCCGTTCAGCTGATTCTCGCAGACTTCGGGATTGATCAGGCGACCGCTATCCTGGACCTGCAGATAGTCGAGAAGCCGTATCTCGCCCGTGTCGGTATCGACTTCCAGCTCAACGAAATGCGCCGCGACATGCTTGGGAATCTGATCGTCCGGCACATTCGTGACCGTGCTGCCGACGATGCATGGCTGCTTCGCAAGCTCCCAGAAATCGGGGATCTTGTCTTCCAGGACACGGGTGATCGGGATGCGCTTGTTGTGGTGGGTCTTGCTGAAAATGACGCCGTCCTTGATATCCAGATTGTCGGCGGATTCGTCGAGCTTCGATTCCGCTAGCTTCAGGATCTTGCGCTTGGCGTCTCTGGCTGCTTCCCGCGTAGCGGTGCCCGAGAGATAGGTGGAAGTGCTGGCCGTCGAGCCCTGTCCCCACGGCGTTACGTTGGTGTCGTTGCAGTCGATGGATATCATGTCGTAGGGGATGCCGAGTTCTTCCGCAGCAATCTGGCACTGTGTCGAATCGTTGCCGTTGCCCTGGCGCCCCAGGCTAACCATCAGGTTGGCGGAGCCATCGGCATTGACTTTCACGATCGCGCCACAGTCTCCGGTATAGCGAATACCGCAGACATGCATAGCTGTGGCCATGCCGACTCCGCGTTTGACCGGCCCGCTTGACTTGTTTGTGGAAGACCATCCACCCCAGCGCCGCTTCCAGCCAAACTCTTCGACGCCCTTGGTCAGGCATTCGTCCATGGCGCAACTGGAGATGACGACCTTCTCCGGATATGGAAGGTGCGACCCGAACAGTTCATGGTGGATGTCCTGGCCGCGACACGGATCGCCAGCCTTGGCTGCATTGATACGGCGCAATTCGACAGGATCCATGTCGATCTTTTCGGCAGCCTTGTGAATGAGAACCTCAAGGGCGAAGTTCATCGTGAGGTCGCCAACGCCGCGCATGCATCCCGCAGTGACGAGATTGGTAGAGACCCCGTACATTTCGAAATAGCCGTGGTTGACGCGCGGCCAAAGCTCAGAGAGGCTCTGAAAGATATCGTTCTTGTCGCCGTATGCGCCGTTGTCGAAGATATCGTTGACCTCCATGGACACCATCGTGCCGTCCTTCATGACGCCGAGACGGCCCGTGGTGTATTCGATATGACGCCGTTTGATGCCGGCAAAAACCTCGTCCTGACGAAGAACAATCTTGACCGGACGATGCGCTTTCTTGGCAAGGTAAACGGTCATCATCTCGAGATTGTTGAACCACCACTTTCCCAGCGAGGGGCCGGTCGGTAGCGCAACGATTCGCACACTGCTCTTCGGAAGCTTGACCAAGTTGGCCACTGCGTCCTTGAGTTCGCTCGGCGCCGTGCAGCCAGACCACAAGGTCAACTTGGTGTCGTTGTCGGCCCAACTTGCGATCGGCGAATTGCGGCTGAAGGTTGCCTGATCCTGGGCGTTGTTGAGCGTCGCGCCCTCGACCACGACATCAGCTTCGCGAAAACCTTGCTCGACATCGCCCCATTTCACGAGAACGACATCCTTCGAGTTGTTCCCCGATGTCTTGACCTGGGGTGCGCCGGGCTTCATAGCCTCCCTGGCGTCCAGAACGTGAGGAAGTATGTCGTACTCGACCTTTATGAGTTCGAGCGCCCTGTCAGCGGTGCGGATATCGATGGCAGCTACGGCAGCGACTTCATCGCCGACGAAACGGACCTTGTCGTCCATCACGCAGCCGCGATAATTCGTCCACAGACCGATCCATTCCTCGGCAGGAACATCCTTGTGCGTGATCACCGCAATGACACCGGGGAGCGCCTCAGCTTTGGATACGTCGATACGGCGAATTTGGGCATGGGCGTGCGGGCTTCTCAGGATTCTGCCGTAGAGCATACCCGGCACTGTAAAGTCGTAAGGGAATTCATGCACCCCAGTGACCTTTTCGTGGGCGTCCTTAAGCGGCAGCCGCTTGTTGACCGTCTGGAGATCTCTTTCATGAAGTCCCATTGTATTTCCTCCGTTTGAAGCGACCGCGATGATCGCATTTACACCCCGTCGGGCCGACCTCCCTCTGCGGGAAGGCCTGGAATCCCACCAACGTCGCTGAATGGCTCAGGCGCATTTGATCTCGATAGGCCCGGTGGCCCAAAGCCTCCTCCAGCCTGAGCATTGCATGTGGCGTTGTGTACAATATAGTGTGATACGGTTTGACCGATCCGTCAATGGGTGGCATGCTACTTTTGTCTTCAGGAGCCAATTGGTCCCGAATCGGCATCCGGGCTTACGCCGTAGCTCGAATGCTAATCTGTGAAATAGTAGCCAAAAAACGGAGGCTCTATTCCAGCTCCCGGGCTGAAGGCGCGACTATGGGGCCGTATTGGCCCAGGAAATAGGAGTGTAAATCGTGGGAATTATCCTTCCACGCTTCGAAAAGCTACATGGCAAGACTGAAGCAGAGATATGCAGGCGCATTATTCATGCAATTTTTGAGCAAAGAATTCCTCCTGGCGAAAGATTGACTGAGGAAAGGCTTGCCGAGACGTTCAATGTAAGTCGGACTATCGTACGGCAAGCCATGGCCCGGCTCTCTCAGGATGGCATCCTGGTGAAGATGCCAAACGTAGGCTCAACTGTTGCCTCTCCAACCAGGAAGGAAACACGGGACATCCTCGCGGTACGTCGTATGGTGGAACCGGAGATCGTTCGAACGCTGGCGGTATCGGTGAGCGAGGCAGGTTTGGCTGAACTGCACGAGCATCTGGAGGCCGAAACAGCTGCTAGGAAGAATGACGCAAGAGGAACCTTTGTCCGGTTAGCTGGTGAGTTTCATCTGAGGCTTGCCGAGCTAACGGGCAATCACGTTCTCGTTCAATTGATGACCCGATTGCAGACACTTACCTGTCTGGCCATCCTGCTTCATGCCAAAGGGGAGCAGGCTTGTCCCCCTGGAGAACACGGCCAAATAACCGACGCCATAGCCAGACAAGACGGTGAAACGGCGGCCCGCGAAATGCTCCACCATCTAAAGCACGTCGAAATGGATCTCAGGCTGGATGGAGAGGAAAGGACGTCGAGCTTTTCGGAGACGATGGCTTGGTTACGAGGCGTTTAGGCACCGCCTCCTCGTGAGTTGGCAGCCGAGTTGCACATGGGCATCCTACAGGAGTGCCTAGTTCTATAAAATCATTGCGGAGCTAAATTGAGGGATCGACCGGTGCCGCAGGTTGCTGGCACCGGTCATGTGCCTCCCGTTTGCTCGTACATTCTCAAGATGAGATTCAGGTCGAAACTCCGATACTGCTCGTATCGTACGGTTAGAGAAGGCAGTCGCAATACTCTAAGGGCGATTCCGGACGTAAGACCGTATGTCCGCCTCTGTTGCTGAGGTGGCTCGCCCTACACTGCGCGTCCGAGAGTTGCTCGGGCGGGCCGAGCCGATCCTCATCACAGGAGGACGAGCCGTGGCAGATTATAGGGAAGCATTTGTCGGAATCGATGTGGCGAAGTTGAGGAACGCCATCGCGATTGCGGATGCCGGCCGGGAGGGAGAGGTTCGCTTCTTCGGGGAGGTCGACGCATCGGATACGAGCATGCGCCGCGTTATCCAGCGGATCGCCGCCAAGTTCGATGGGGTCCATTTCTGCTACGAGGCAGGACCAACCGGCTATGGCCTCTATCGGTTGATCCGCTCGCTCGGCTACGAATGCACCGTGATCGCGCCGTCGCTGATTCCCAGGAAACCTGGGGATCGGGTGAAGACGAACCGCCGAGATGCAGTGTCGTTGGCCAGACTGCTTCGCGCCGGCGAGTTGACGGCGGTATGGGTTCCCGATGAAGGCCATGAAGCCATGCGAGATCTCGTTCGCGCTCGAGCGGCCGCGGTCGAGACGCTGCGGGTCCATCGCCAGCAGGTGAGCGCCTTCATGCTCAAGCACGGCCGTGTCTTTCCGCGCAAGAAGGGTTGGACGATGCGCTATCTGCGCTGGCTGCAGGAGCAGCGGTTTGACCACCCGACGCATCAGATCGCGCTCCAGGAGATGGTAGAGGCGGTCCGCATTTCAAAAGAGCGGATCGAGCGGCTTGAGCGCGTGAGCGAACCTCCCACCGCTCATCCAATCGTCGTGCGGCATGGGTCATCAGTTCCGGCGCGGCGGATAGGTACCAGTAGGTGTCGCGAACATTGACGTGGCCGAGAAAGGTCGAGAGGACCGGCAGTTCGCGCTCGACGTCTTCGCCCGCACGATACCAGTTGGACACCTCGAAGAACCTCCCCATCCCAGCCGTTTCGTGATTCACTCCTGCGGTGATTTGCGGGAGGAGACCGATGCGGGCACAGGCTGGGTTCTGGGACATCGACGAGCGCTACGTGCGGCTGAGCGAAGCCGGCGATCCGCTCGAGAAGCTGAATGCGTTGGTGCCGTGGGAGGTTTTCCGAAAGCCGCTTTCCAAGGCGCTGAAGCGGTCCGACGGCGCGAAGGGTGGCCGGCCGCCCTACGACCCGGTGATGATGTTCAGGATCATGGTTCTGCAGGCGCTCTACGGCCTGTCGGACGACCAGGCCGAGTTCCAGATCCAGGACCGTCTGTCGTTCATGCGCTTCCTCGGGCTGGGGCTCGGCGATCGCGTGCCGGACGCCAAGACGATCTGGCTGTTCCGCGAACACCTCACGCAGGCGAATGCCGTAGAGAACCTGTTTGCGCGGTTCGACAAGCACCTCACCAGGGCGGGCTATCTGGCGATGGGCGGCCAGATCGTCGACGCCACCATCGTGGCGGCGCCGAAGCAGCGCAACACCGACGCGGAGAAGGCCGATATCAAGGCGGGCAAGGTTCCGGACGCATGGAAGGACAAACCCGCGAAGCTTCGCCAGAAGGATCGAGACGCCCGCTGGACGGTGAAGTTCTCGAAGGCCAAGGCGGCCGAGGACGGAAAGGCCCAGCAGCGCGACATCGCCATTCCCGCCTTCGGCTACAAGAACCACGCCTCGATCGATCGCCGGCACGGCTTCATCCGCTGTTGGAACGTTACCGCTGCCTCAGCCTATGACGGGGCGCAACTCCGCAATGTGCTCAACCGCGGCAACACCGGCTCTACGGTCTGGGCCGACACGGCCTACCGCTCGAAGACGAACGAGGCGTGGCTGGACAAGAACGGCTACGTCTCCGACATCCACCACAAGAAGCCGAAGGGCCGGGCGATGAGCGAGGCGACGTCGCGCGCCAACGGCCGGCGCTCGAAAATCCGCGCCTTCGTCGAGCACGTCTTCGCGCAGCAGAAATCCAGAATGGGCCTGTTCGTGCGCACGATCGGAATAGCGCGGGCCAGGACCAAGATTGGCATGGCCAACCTTGCCTACAACTTCACCCGCTTCGTCTGGCACCAAGGACGAACTGCGCCCGCATGACGGTGGAGACGGCCAAGACCGCCGCCGCGACGCTGAAATCGACAAACTACGTCAGCCCAAGCAGCAGCCAGCGCGCCGCTCTACGCCGTGACGGCACTCGTCGCGATCCTCACGGACCGCGAAACCCGGTAGTTCGAGGTGTCCAGTTGATCAGGGCCTGGACGGCGAAACGGTGGCGGAGATCGTGAATCCGCGGACCGTTGCGCTGCCCCCCTTCTGCCGCAGTCCGATCTGTCGCGACAGCTTCCAGAACACGCGGTGCACGTATTGGTGCAGCAATCTCCCGCCCTGCTCGGCGACAAAGAAATAGGGGCTGCGCGGCGTGCCGAGATGCGCGTCGCGGCGCGCGGCATAGTCCGACAGCACGGCGACCGTCGTGGCATGGAGCGGCACCAGTCGCGACTTACCGAACTTTGTCTCGCGAATGGTGAGAATGCCCTGGCCGAGATCGACGTCATCCCGGCGCAGGTCGAGCGCTTCGGAATGGCGCAGCCCGGCCACCGCTATCAATCCGAACAAGCAATGATATGTCCAGCGGCGCAGGGCCTTGGCCGGCGGCAGCGTCAGTGCCGCCGCCAGAAGCGCCGAGATCTCGGCATCGCTATAGATGTAGGGCTTTGCCCGCCGCGGCGCCGGCACGGCGTCTTGAGGTGGCACTTCCGTCATGGGGTCGAAATGAGCGAGGTGCTGAGCAAAGCAGCGCACATCGGTCAGGCGGATGGACCAGCTCGGTTGCCGGCCGATCGACGTCACGCACTCCATCGCCAGCGCTGCGGTGATGGTCTCGGCGCCTCGAGTTTCCATGAAGGTGACGAAATCCGACAACCGTCCGGCGGGTCCGTGATACTTGTATCCCAGCGCTGTCATGAGACGGCTCCTTGGTGCAAGGCCTCGCCGGCCGCCGCGCGATCTGCCTCATCAGGATCGGTGTCGCCTGCAGGTACCAATAGGTGTCGGTGACGTGGGCATGACCGAGGTAGGTGCTGAGGGCAACGATATGGAGGCCGACGGCATCGCGGTCGTGCCGGCACTGCTCCAGGGAGCGTAGGGCGAAGGTGTGCCGTAGACCATGAATACAGGGGCCCGGTTGGCCGAGGTCTCCTCGCAGGCCAATCGAGCGCGCGAGCTGGAGAAAGTTGGCGATCACGGTACTGTAGGCTGGCGATGCGCCCGCGGCGGAAAAGAATAGCGCGTTGCTCAAGGTGCCGAGCCGGCGACTTGCAATCAAATACCGGTCCAAAGCGTCCCATATCGTGCCGTGGAGCGGTAGCAAGCGGCTCTTGTGGAACTTGGTCTGTCGGATGATCAGGCCATCGGCGGTCAGGTCATCGAGCTGAAGCGAGAGGGCTTCGGAATTGCGCATGCCGGTGGCGGCAATCAAGCCGAACAAGGTCTCGTACATTAACGGCCGGATCGAACCTGCCGGCTTTATGCGGAGCACATCAAAAACTCGTGCGACTACAATCCCTAGCAATTGACACATTGCGTCCTGCATTGTACGCAATCCTTGGATGCATCGTTGGAGGAGGCATCCTCGTCAACTAAAGTATGGGAGGTTTACGTGAGGGCAGGGTTGATCGCTGGCACGCTGGTGTGCCTGAGCTGCAGTGCGTCGTTCGCCGCCGATTGGTGGCCGGCAAAGGTCTACAATGAAGTCGACGGCGCTCAGGCCGCTTTTGACTACATCCCACTCACCAAGGCGGAAAAGAAATGGCACCTGTGCGTGCTGTTTCCGCATGTAAAGGACAGCATGTGGGTGGCTGCTGCCTACGGTGTCGTCGAGGAAGCCAAACGCCTTGGCGTAAAGCTGACGCTTTTGCAGGCGGGGGGTACGAGAATCTTCCAAGGCAAATATCGCAGTTCGATGACTGCGTTGCTGCTAGGACCGATGCGATCGTCACCGGCGCCATCTCCGAAGCCGGCATGGCGAAAAAAATTCGAGGAGGGATTGTCGAAGAACATCCCCCAGATCATGCTTATCAACCCGGTTGCTGACGCCAAGGTGACAGCCAAGGTCTCAGTCGACTACCCGACGCTCGGCCGTTTGGCGGGTGAATACATTCTTTCCAACCATACTGGGTCGGAGATCGAGGTCGCGGCTTTCCCGGGGCCTCAAGGCTCCGGTTGGGCGGAAGGCTTCAATCAGGGATTTGAGGAAGCGCTTTCCGGATCCAGCGCCAAGATCGTGGATACGAAATGGGGCGATACGGGCGTTGCCGTCCAGTTGAGACTTGTCGAAGACTCGCTCCAGACCTATCCCGACGTCTCTGTTTTGTGGGGCGCCCCCGGCTATCGAGGCGGCCGTCGGCGCCGTGGTCGATGCGGGGCTGGATAACAAGGTCGAACTCGTTTCGTCCTATGAAAACCAGGCAATGTACGACCTGTTGCGCTCCGGCGACGTCAAGGCTTTTCCGACGCTCGCGCCTGTGCTTGAGGCCCGCATCGCGATCGATACGGCCGTCCGCGTTCTTGAGAGCAAGGAATTTACGGAAGCCGTAATGATCGTTCCCGAAATGCTTTCGGTGGAGACGGTCGACGAGGTCAATCTCGACAACATTTTCGCACCAAGAGATTGGCAGCCAGTCTACACGGTCGACTGACAAGCCACAGCCGCAGCAAACCTGGGTTTCAGTTTTGGCGCGCCACGGGTTGGCGAAAGGACTTAGCATTTCATGCAGTTGCTCAATCTTCAAGGCGTCACCAAACGCTTTCAAGGTGTCACTGCTCTCAATAGTGTGGACTTCGACCTCGAGAGCGGCGAAGTCCACGTACTATTCGGAGAGAATGGCGCCGGAAAATCAACTTTGATCAATCTGATTGCCGGCACCTTTCCGCCGGACGAGGGCCAGTGTTTCCTTGAGGAGCACGAGATCGGCCGATTGTCCCCGGCGCAGTCGCGCGACGCTGGGATCGGTGTGGTTTTCCAAGAGTTCAGCCTGGTGCCACAAATGACCGTTATAGAGAACCTGTTTCTCGGCCGCGAACACAAATCGTCCCTAGGGAGGCTCGACCATAGGCGGATGAAACGAGAGGGCCAACTCGCGCTGTCGAACTTCGGCTTCAATGTCGATATTGGCAAGCGAGTGGGCGACCTTTCCCGAGCTCAGCAACAGATGGTCGAGATCACCAAAGCGTTGCTGTTCCAGCCAAAGATTCTCATTCTCGATGAGCCGACGGCCTCGCTGACGGAGGCGGAAGCATCCAACCTCTTCCGATTGATTGGTGAACTGAAGGCCAAGGGAGTCGGAATTATCTATGTCTCCCATCGCATGAAGGAGATCAGGGCTTTGGCGGACCGGGTGACGGTTCTGAGAGATGGGCGTTTGGTGGCCACCGTTCCGGCCACGACCGTTTCCGATGACGATCTGGTGACGCTGATGACAGGTCGTCAGCTCGACAGGCTCTTTCCAGAAATCCCATGCAAGCGCGGCGATGTTCGCCTTTCAGTATCCGACCTCGCTCTCACCGGGGCCGCTGTGAAAAAGGCGACTCTGGAAGTGCGCGCCGGTGAAATCGTCGGCCTCGGGGGTCTCATCGGTAGCGGACAATCCGAGTTTGTGCGCGCGATCTTCGGTTTGGAGCCCATCTCCGGAGGAACCATTGTAGTCGACGGCAAGCAGGTTACAAATCCGACTCCCAGGACGATGCTCGAACGCGACATAACTTACTTTCCCGCCGACAGAGTAGCCGAAGGGCTGGCGTTGACCCGACGAGTGAGAGAAAACGTTCTGTTCTCAGCACTCTGGTTACAACGCTTCACGCGTTACGGACTACTGAACCTCGGTGAGGAAAAATCAGCGGCCCGGAATGTTTCCGAACGACTCAAGCTACGGCCCAACAACATAGAGTACGTTGTCGAGAACCTCTCAGGCGGAAATCGGCAGAAGGTGCTGCTCGCGCGCGGTTTGGTACGGCCGACAAGCATTTTCCTGTTTGACGAGCCAACTGTCGGAATCGACGTCAATGCAAAGTTCGAGATCTATGAGTTGATGCGCGAACTGGTTGAGGAAGGATGCGCGGTTGTACTTGTTTCATCCGACCTTCAGGAGTTGCTGCATATGTCCCATCGACTTCTGATCTTCAACAAAGGCCGTATCACGGCAGAACTCACAGGCGACGACATCAACGAAGAGAAGGCGCTCAAGTGCTTTTTTGCCGAAGATGTCCTTGAACGCCCGGCAGCCTAGGAAAAGGTACGGTGAATGCGTGAAGGTGTCTTACAGCCAGCGGCATATTCAAGACTATTACAGGTCTCAATCGCCACAAGTATCGTTCCTCTTCTCCTTCTTGTGCTCGCAGTCGGCCTGTCGATAGCCGAGCCACGTTTTTTTTCCGAAACAAACATCGCGAACATACTTCGAAACGCAAGCTACCTCGCCATCATAAGCTCCGGGCAAATGCTCGTCATGATTCTCGGCGGGATAGACCTTTCCGTGGGCGTGGTCGTCGCCTTGAGCAGTGTGACCACTTCAATCGTGATGAGCCGATTGAGCGCTCTATGGCCCGATCATGCAACGCTGACGATCCTAATCTCCTGTGTGATCGCTCTTGGTCTCTCTACTTCGATTGGTCTGATCAACGGGCTACTGGTTGCGTACACCAAAGCCAGTGCCTTTATGATCACGTTGGGCACGTTGACCGTCGTAGGTGGCATTGCCTTTTACATCACGTCCGGAATTCCAATCTACGGCATGCCGGAGGGATTTACACGAGAGTTCGGCAGGGCATCCTTACTCGGGCTATCCTACCCTACCTATATCGCCGCAGCGTTAATTCTGGCGATCGCATTGGCCCAGAGGCATCTTAACATCGGCAGGCATCTGTACGCGGTAGGAGGGCACGGCCCCGCCGCCCGCGCATCGGGATTGCCGGTAAAGAAACTCACCATTATGGCATACACGCTTTGTTCTGCGTTGGCTGGTCTCGTGGGAATCCTCCTCACGGCCAGAATCGGCTCCGGTCAGGCGAATCTTGGTTCCGAGTTCATGTTGCAGAGCATTGGGGCAGCTGTGCTTGCCGGGGTCTCGCTGCGGGGTGGTATTGGCCGCGCTGAAATGGTGGCAGTGAGCAGTATCTTTCTCACGGTCGTTGCAAACGGAATGAACCTGCTCCGAATAGACAGCAAGTTGCAGACGATCGTGTTCGGCGTCCTCCTTCTCTTCGCCATTCTGATGGACCGTCGCAATCGTGGAGGCCCGAGCTATGACTGATACGAACGCGTCAGCGCAAATGATCCGGACGAGTTTCACTGGAAACCTTCCCAACGTCTTGCTGCCCATCGCCATTGTCGCGCTCTTCCTCTTTTTCGGAGCACTGGAACCGAATGTCCGGACTTGGGGCAACCTCTCCAATCTGGCCATCCAGGCAAGCTACCTAACGGTGTTTGCTCTCGCGCAGACCTTCGTGGTCATCGTACGCGGCTTCGACCTTTCGCTCGGCACGACTGTCTCCCTGATAAGTGTCGCCGCAAGCATGGCCATGGTATGGGTGGGCGGCGCAACCGGATCGGATGTGGTCGCTCTCGTGGCATGCATAGCAACGGGCATAGCGATCGGCCTGCTCGTAGGTCTGGTGAACGGCTTTTTCGTCGCGCGATGGCAGTTAAACCCCTTCATCGTGACCTTGGCCACGCTCAATATCTGCATGGGGTTTGCAACGACGATCTCGGGCGGGTTCCAGATTTTCAACGTGCCGAGCATACTCAATGACGTCTTTTACAGGGCGTCATTCCTCGGCATTCCCGCCCCCGTCATAGCTTGTATAGTTCTCCTCGTTGCCGCCCATTTAGTTCTGACGAGATTTCGCCTCGGTCGCGCGCTATTCTTGATTGGAAGCAATCCGCGCGCGGCTGTCGTCGCTGGAATCCCCGTGAGGAAATACACGGTACTCGCCTATGTTCTATGCTCCGGTATCGTCGCTTTGGGGGCACTCTTGCTTACCGCACGGACCGGATCTGGAGAGCCGAACCTCGGTGGAAATCTTATGCTTGAAAGCATCGCAGCTGCCGTGATGGGCGGAGCATCGTTGCGCGGCGGCAAGGGCAACATAGCTGCACCAATTTTCGGCGCCCTGGTGATTACCGTCCTTTCGAACGGAATGAACCTCGTTCGCATTGACGGGTATATTCAACAGATCATCCTTGGACTGGTAATCACGGCAACCGTAGCCCTCCAGGCACGCGCCGAGAACAGAAGGTCAGCGAAGTAGACTACCCCGCCCCCTGTGCCTCGTTGAGTAGCAGGGCATGCACTCGTAGACGTGCCAGTGAGCCGGGTTCCGTTCAGTGTATGTGCGATCGAAAGCTCGCTTTGCACAACGCGTCTCCTTCAAACTGATCTAAACGGTGCGACCTGGGCGATGCTGCAGTCGAGTAGATCTCGCTGACACAACGCGAATGGGATGGAGGTTCATGCAGGCTCTTGTATTCACCTGAATGGATATGCAAGTACCCACACAGATGCGCTCGTCGCTCCCAGCCCGAGTTCGAAGTGTCTCGTGCACTTCGCTCGCCAAGGACCCTCTCTTCCTCTGTGCTTAAATGTGCAGTCAGTTGGCTGTATGCCACGTTGATGGAGTCGTGAAGGAGCAGGGTAACAAGATGTCCGGCGATTGGTTGATCGAGGTACTTTCGGAGATTGAAGAGTCGAATCATTCTCTTGATTTCACATCGCTATTTGAGAGATTGATCGACGTGTACGGACTAAGAACAGTTGCTTATCTCGGCACCGGCATTTCGACTGATCGACCAGACGAACCCTATTTTATAACGACCTACACCGATGAATGGGTCGCTCACTACAAGTCGCAAGGATATGTCGAAGTTGACCCAGTGATTCAACTTGGCATGCGGCGCATATTGCCTATCGATTGGAAGGACTTCGCTCCGCTTAACGGTGAGGTACGCAATTTGTTCGTTGAAGCTGCCGCGTTTGGCCTTGGCCGTCAGGGTCTCTCAATCCCTGTTCACGGGCGACACGGCGACCGCGCGCTATTCTCAATTACGAGTGACGTGAGCGATCAAGAATGGAGCGACGCGCGACGACGCTTCATGCGCGATTTTCAGGTGCTGGCAATAAATATTCATGCGATGGCACTTCGCCTCCACGGTGGCTGGGACAACAAAACGAACCTGTCCCCCGTGAGCGAGAATGCTTACGCTGGATAGCTGAAGGTAAGACTGCATGGGAGTGTTCAGTGATACTTGGACTCTCGGTGAGCACTGTCCGGTGCTATCTCGAGAGCGCCCGGCATAAGCTTGCAGCAACCAGCAACACCCATGCGGTCGCCAAAGCTATCAAGGCTGACCTGCTTTCCACCATCCCGTAAATCCGGCCAAATGGCCGGATTTCTGCGCTTCATCGCGTCCCCTACCCCTCTCGTGTTGTCAATCCAACGCGAGGAAAACGCGATGATCAGAATAATCGAAGGTGTCGACCGGGAGCTGCATCCGGAACTCATGGACGAAATGTTCCGCATGCGGGCGGCAGTCTTTGCCGGCAGGCTAGGGTGGGACGTCACCGTTAAGGATGGAAGGGAAGCCGACCGTTTCGATGCCGAGGACCCGCTCTATCTCTTCTCGCTCAACGAGGAGACCGAGGAGATGCAAGGCGCGGTGCGCCTTCTCCCAACGACCGGCCCCTATATGCTCCGCGACGTGTTTTCCCTCCTGGTCCCGGACGGGGCGCCGGAAAGCCCCCTCATCTGGGAAAGCTCCCGTTTCGCTGTCAATCCGAGCATCCTGACCTCCGGCGAGCGCGCCGAGGCCAACCACATCGTCAATCGCACTACGATCGAACTTCTTTGCGGAATCGTCGAGGTGTGCCAGAAAGCTGGTGTCGAACACATCGTTTCCGTGTTCGACGCCCGCATGGCCCGCATCTTCCGCAGCGCGGACTGCCCCTTCGATATCATCGGCACGCCGACGCGAATCGGCAAGACGATGACCTATGCCGGGCTGTTTGACATGACGAACGACATGCGGAGGCGCCTCGGCAGCGTCGGGGGCCTGCCGTATGCGGTGCTCGCGACGCATCGGTCGCAGCCGACCGGCACGGCCTAAAGTTCTTTGCGATGGCTTGCCGGCGGCTCCGCTGGTCTTCGGCAAAACGATAGAATATAAGATGCCCCGAGGCGGTACGCGCCGCCTTGGGGCGTGGAAAACCCCACCTTAGCGGTTTGGTGTCGGCCGGTTCGGCACCAAAGATCCTCTGACCGACGGCCGGGGGCCTGCGACGTATGTCCAGGTGCTCCGCGCTAAAGGTCGTAGGGGCCGTCTAAGGCGGTTTTTCCAACCCCGGCTTGGGGTCGAGATCTTATCGTTCGCGGGGGCGCACCGCGACCAAGCCGCGGGTTTTTCATGAGCGGGTGTCAATCGGACAGGCATCAAGCGGTCGCGCCGTCGGCGCGACGATCCATTTCGAGCCTTCTTGATGGCGTTCCTGAGAGCGAGCTCGAGCAACTGGCGATCGAAGTCATTCTGCAAAACCGACGTCATCTTCAGCACGCGCAGGACCTTTTCGAACGACTCGAGGCGCACGGTCCAGACGCGGACGACAACGGGGAGCTTCAACAGCTCCGACACAACTACCACCTGGCGCTCATCACGCTGAATGGCCATCATGAAGTTGTCAGCGCAGTAGTTGGAGCGCTCGGCCATGTCCCCGATGTGCCGGCGGATGACGCTGACGACAATACAGCCGCCTCTACCCTAAATTAGCCCAAGCCGGATCGCGATCGAGGCGGCCTGGCGCGTGTTCGACGCTCCCAGCTTTTGTGTCGCCTCATCGAGATATGACCGTACCGACCGATAGGCGATCCCGAGCATCAAGGCGATGTCCGGCATCGATGTGCCCTCCGCGAACCAGCGCAGGCATTCCGCCTCGCGGGGCGACAGCCGGATACCGGAGGCCAATGACGTGCCGCCTGTCGATTGCCCCAGCCGTGAATGCACGAACGCGACGGACACGGCGGCCGTCACCGGGTTGATATCGTCGCCCCGGTCGGACGTTGCTCGGCCGGTCGCGAGCGTAAACACCATGCGCTCGGTGAAGCCCACAGGAATCGAGATCGAAATCCCGGACCTGATGCCGAACCGTTCGGCATCGGCATAGAACTTCAGCACGTCCCTACGCCCGCTTCGCCTCGCTTCGACCGCCGACCAGGCAAAGATCGGCGGTCCATGCTTGGCCCGTGTGACAACGGGGTCGACGCGAATGTACTCGCGCTCGATATAGAGTTCCTGCCATTCCTTCGGGTAGCTCGACACCGCGAAACTCTCCGGACCGCGCAGATAGAGATAGGCGAAGAAGTCGAACCCTGTATCCTCGGCAAAATCGCGCAGCGCACGCCGAACCGCCCGTTCGTCGAGCGGAAGCGATAGCCTGTCGATGAGATGCAGAAGATGAGAATTCAACTGTTGGCCAATCCAGAAACACTTCGCGTGGCAGTCGTTTTTCCTTCCGCATGGTAAGGCAAACAGGGTGAGGGTCATGCTTATCGGTACGAACCCGGGAACACGATGTCCTGGTCGACCAGGACGTTGAAGCGGTAGCCGGGCCGGATTTCGAGGGTGGGCTGGACGTTGAGATTTCGGGACACGGTCTGCTCGGAGATCTGCCCGAAGGTTTCGGCGAACGAGCGCCGCGCCGCATCCTCGGCGCTGTTGGCGGTGCCGAAGGCGTTGCGGTCCTGCGGGAGCATCATTTCGGTGCCTGCGCCAATCAGCGCCACAAGGATCGCCGAGCCGAAGGTGCGCAAATAGTGGTTGTCGACCCGGTCGGAGAACCCGCCATAGCCGGCCGCATCCGTGCCGGCCATGCCGCCGATCTGCAATGTCGATCCATTCGGCATGATGATGTCGGTCCAGATAACCAGCACCCGGTTCTGTCCGAAGGTGACCTTGGAATCGTAACGCCCGAAGAGCTTCGATCCCTGCGGGATGAGAAGGTGCCGCCCCGTAGCGCTATCGTAGACGTTCTGCGAAACTTGCGCGGTGATACGGCCGGGAAGATCGGAGTTGATGCCGGTGATCAGCGTGGCGGGTATGACGCTGCCGCGCTTCAGCTCATAGGGCGACATCTGCGGCACGACAGGATTCGGCAGGTATCCCAGATCGCGGATGTCCTGGTTGAAGAAGCCCTCCTTAGCCCCTTGCGCGTTCGGATCGGCTGCCTGACCGGCGCCAGCCTGCATCGCAGCGGCGTAGAGGTCGAGCGCGCTGGGCGGCCGCGTCGCACCCGGCTCCGTTCCACCCTGACTCTGGCCTGTCGCGGCGCCCGATCCCTGCGCGGAGAAATCGCGCAGGCTGACGACGATTGGGGAATCGAATGCGGCGTCGTTAGCCTGAAGCCGCGCCATGCGCTGCCGGTGGAGTTCGCGCATCGCCTGTTCCTCCTGCTCGCGCTGAAGCCGCGCCCGCCAGTCTTCCTCAGGTTCGAGCGGCCGTGCAGGAGGGGGCACGGCGGCCGGTTCCGGCGGCGCGAAGGGGTTCGGGGCTGGCTCCCTTGGTGCGGTCGGCACGGGCTGGAAGGTCAGCGGCGCCGGCTCGCCGATGATCCCGTCGGGCACCCCCGCGTCAGTTGGTCGGCATGGGTCGAAGCCGGTTGCGATCCCGGCGCAAACCCGGAATCGCGATCTCCGAAGCGCAGCCCTCGCGAGGTGAGGCCGTAGAAGATCACGGCGAGGAACAGGACGACCAGAGCGATCGCTACCATGATCGGCAGGCGATTGAGCCGCCTTATGCGGGGGCCGCTCGATGAATCGGCCACGCCAAGCTTGAGTGCGTCGGTCATGACGTCTGACCCGACCCGCGCTGCATGACCGAGAGCGGGCTGACCGGCGTGGCGCCCTCTGCACCCAGCCGATAGACCCGCGTCAGGTCCACCGCCAGCGTCGACAGGCGCACGAGTACGCTGCCTTCGAAGTCGTCGACCACATAGGCGAGCGCCACCGTATTGGTTCCATCCGTCGCCTGGTCGGTGGCGACGGCATAGCCCCAGCCGCGAAGCGAGGCCTCGAGCGCCTGGCCGAAGACCGAGCCATCGGGCTTGAGCTGGATCGTCGTTCTGCCCGGACCGACCTGCTCCGCAAGCCTGCCGACCATGTCGCCGGCGATCGAGGACGCGGCCTCGGGCGTCAACTGCGCCGTAGCGGTGCTCTGAACGAGACCAGCCCCGCCGAGCGTCTGACACCCGGCAAGGAGGACCGCGCACAGGACGATCGCCGCGGCGCGCGCGAGGAGTGACGTGTTCCGCATCGCCCTACCCTCCCCGCCTGATGGTGATTTTCTCCTGGCTACGTCCGACGCCGGAGACGAGGATCGCGTGGTCGATATGGTAGTCGACCACCATCATAGACCCGTTCATACGGTAATTGACGATCCGGTTCTCCCCACCCGAGATCACGAACAGGACCGGCGCGTCCTGCCCGGCGAGTGTCGATGGGAACTGGATGTAGGTCTTCATACCGTCGCTGTAGATCCGCGTCGGCCGCCACCTCGCCGAGCCGCTGACAGAAAAGGCAAAGTTGAGTTGATCGGCCGGAACGCCGGCGCCCGGCACGATGCTCGCCTCGATACGAGCGTTGATCTCGGCAAAGCGCGCGCTGACGTCCTCGGGGTATTCGAACCCCACTCTCGCCATGTACTGGGTCTGATGCGACTTGAGCTGGATGTGGTAGGTCCGCCGTGACGTCGTCACCACCATCGAGGTCACGAGCCCGGCTTCGGCCGGCTTGACGATCAGATGCACGGCCTGCCCGCCCGGTGCGCCCGAGGTTGCAGGTTCGACCTTCCAGCGCACCGTGTCGCCGAGCAACACGTCGCGCACGATCTCTCCCGGCTGCAGCTCGATATCGCACACCTGTAGCGGCGAGCAGACCACCGAAGGCTGCACCTGGCCAAAGAGGAAAATCACCTTCCCGTCCGGGCCGTGCGTGACGATTCCCTGCCCGTGCTGCCATTGGTCGGAAATGCTCGTGCCGCGCGCCTCGGTCGGGCTCAGACCCTGCGCGTGGGCAGGAGCGGTCGCCGCGATTGTTACGAGAAGGCCGGTGCAAAGCGCCACAGCCCGGATCCTGGGTAGACTCATCGTTCAAATCTCCGGGCACTCACAGCTGCGCCGTCCAATCAAAATCTCTGAGGTAAAGCCCGATCGGATTGAGGCGGATCAGCGCCTCGTCCTGGGGCGGCGTCAGCGTAACGGTCGCGACCCCGCGGAAGCGCCGCACGGCCAGCTCCCGGCCCTGCCGGTCCCGCTCGTATTCGGTCCAATCGACCTGAAAGCTCTGGTTCGAGAGCGGTACGATGTTGGTCACCTCGACGGCGACCGTGATGGTGCGCGCGCGCTCGAACGGGGAATTGCCGCGAAACCACGCATTGACCTTTTCGGTGGCCGGATCGGCGGTGCGCAAAAGGGCGTAGGTCCGGTCGATATATTGCTTCTGGACGACCGCATCCGGCGTCACGCTCCTGAAATTGGCGACGAAGGTGCCCAGCGTCGCGCGTACGACGCGGGGGTCCGCATATTCGATCTGCTGGGGGAAGCCGACGCTCACGGCCGTGCCGAGTTGGTCGACCTCGACAATATAGGGGACGAGCTTGACCTGGCTGCTTTGGTAGAGCCCGTACGAGAAGCCGATCACCGCCATCAGCATGCCGGTGACGCCGACGATACGCCACGACACGGCGGCCTTGACATAGGAGCCGTAGCGCTCGTTCCATTCCTGGCGTGCGGCGAGATACGGGTTCTCTGGCGGGCTCTTTGCGGCCATTGCTCACCTCACGCCTTGTCGACTGCTGATTTCTTGGGGGTCGGCCGGCCGGCGCTCTGGTCGAGCTTGGAATTGGCGAGGCCCAGTGTCGAAGCGCCCCATACGCCGGGCACGCCGATCGCCTTGTCGCGCGCGGCCGATGCCAAAGCCCCGCCGGTCGCTGTCGCTCCTGTCGTCATGCCCTTGAGCGCCGCGGCGCCGAACGAGCTGCCTTCGGCCCGAGCGGCGGAATAGGCAGAGGCCCCTGCCCGCGCCCCGCCCCAGGCGAGCGCCGCGCCGCCGGCCGCCATGCTGGCGGCCTGCCCGCCATGCCTGATGGTCTCCATGCCGCCGGTGACCGAGACGCCCTGCACGACGCCCTGGACGATGTTGGGGACGTACATGGCGATCACGAACACCACCACGGAGATCCCGGCGATGGCGAGCGTCGACAGATAGTCGTTCGTGGCGCCGGAATCGTTGGCGAGGTTGATGAGCACCTCGGACCCGATGCGCGCGATCATGACGAGCGCCATCAGCTTCATGCCGACCGAGAAGGCGTAGACGAGATAGCGGACCGCGAAATCCTTGGTGAAGGAGCTGCCGCCAAGGCCGAGCATGATCATGCCGGCGAGAAGGCCAACGTACATTTCAACCATTACGGATACGAAGATCGCGGCCACGAGGCTGAAGGCGATAACGACCACGATCATCGAGAACACCGCAGCGATCGCCAATGCGTTGTCCTCGAAGAGGCCGAACTGCGCCCGTTCCGACATCGAACTCGCCACCTGTAGGCCGGCATTGAACACGTTCGCCGGCGATGCCGAGCCGCCGCCGGCCCCGATCTGGAACAGGCTGTCGACCATCGCCCGCGCGAAATCGGGTCCCTGCTCGAGGATGAAGACGAACAGCCCGATGAACATGATCCGCCGCACCAGCTCGGCGAACCAGGTGTCGAGCGAGGCGGCGGCGAGCGCCAGCCAGACGGCCGCGATGCCGATCTCTATTCCGGCAAGGATCCAGAACACGGCGCGGGCCGCCGCCATGACGGTGGTTTCCCACCCCTGCGCGGCGGTCGCCACCTCGTTCTCGAGGTTGGTCAGCAGTGTACCGTCCTGCGCGAAGGCTGGCTCGAGGAGGAGCAGGACGCCGAAGAACCCGGCGATCGCGAGCCTAGTTTTCGGTGGCCTCATCGCCCTGCCCCTCCCCGTCACCCCAGCGCGGCCGCATCTCCTGTCCGCCTGTGGTGTCGAACTGCCTCGGACCGTCCAAGGACTCGCCTGCCCGTTCGGCTTGACGTCCGCCGTCGGCCGCAAACCAGATCGAGATCCCGATCCAGACGAGCGCGGTGCAAGCCAAGACGACGACAGCGATCCTGATCATGCTCACCACCGCGGCTGCATCATCTGGCCGCCGGAGGTGGACGGCGCGTTGGCGTTGAAGAACTCCTCCCGGCGCGTCTGCGCAAGGTCGCGGTTCGCCTGCTCCGACTGGAACCATGTCGCCATCATCGTCATCTGCTGGGAGACAAGCCCGCGCAGCTTCTGGGTCTGCGCCACCTGTTGCTCGGCAATCTTGTGGCCGACCTGCAGCGCCTGCATCTGACCGACCGAGGATTCCGACATCGAGCGCAGCTGCGACATCGTCGATTCCTCGCTGCCGAACTGCTCGGCCGTGAGGCCGGCCGCCCGCAGGGTCGACGCGATCGTCTCGCGATTGGTGTCCGACCAGGTCCGATAGCTCGAGGAAAAGTCCTGGCCGTTCGCCAGCCCGGTCTCGAACTCGGCGAAACTCTGGAACCGCTGCTTCAGGACATCGTCGATGTTGCCCATCGCGAAGGCGATGCCCTCGCCCTGGTTGACGAGACTCTGGAGCCTTGCGAGGTCACCCTCGACCTGGCTCCAGATGTGGCGGGGTAGCTGCAAGGTGTTCTGCAGCATATTTTCGTAGATGCGGATCTGGTTCTGGATCTGCTCGGCGAGCTGGGTGATCTGGGTGAGCTGATTCTGGATCTGCTCGGCCGATTGCGCCGAGAGCCCGATGAGCTCGGCATTGTTGAGCAGTTGCGTCCACTCGGTGGCGTTGCCGGTCACGGCGCCGGCATAGGCCGGTCCAGGGGCGACGACGCCCACGCTCACCACCGACGCGACGGCGATCCTAATCACGCGCAAGAATGGCTTCGGCATTGCCGATCCTCCTCTCGGTCAGCCAGGCCGCCGGCCAATCCGGGCCGTGTTCCTGGTGAAGCTGCTGGATGCGTTTGAGGTCGTCCTTGCCGGACGCGCCGGCAAAGGCGAGCGCGACCGGACCGAGCGCCATGTCGAAGAGGCGGCGCCCCTCGGGGCTTGCAACATAGTATTCGCGCTTGGGCGCGGCTGTGGCGACGATCTCGACCTGTCTCTCGTTGAACCCGATGCGCTCGTAGAACTCTCTGGTCCCCGGCTCGCGTGCCGCGCCGTTCGGGAGACAAATCTTGGTCGGGCACGATTCCTTGAGCACATCGATGATGCCCGACCGCTCGGCATCGGAAATCGACTGGGTCGCGAGCAACACCGCGCAATTGGCCTTGCGCAACACCTTGAGCCATTCCCTGATCTTGTCCCTGAAGGTCGGATGCCCGAGCATCACCCAGGCTTCGTCGAGAACGATGAGACTCGGTGCGCCGGTCAGGCGCTTCTCGATCCGGCGGAACAGGTAAAGCAGCACGGGGACGAGATTTCTCTCGCCCATGTTCATAATCTCCTCGACCTCGAAGGTCTGGAACCGGCCCAGCGACAGCCCGTCCTCCTCGGCGTCGAGCAGCGTGCCCATCGGCCCGTCGACCGTGTAGTGAAGCAACGCGTCCTTGATCTCGCGCATCTGCACCCCGCTCACGAAGTCCGAGAGCGAACGGCCGCGCGCCGACGCCATCAACGCGACTTGGCGCGAAATCGCGTTGCGATGGTCGGGGGTGATCTTCACCCCCTGCATCGTCACCAGCGTCTCGATCCACTCGGACGCCCATGCGCGGTCCGAATCCGTCGAAAGATCGGCGAGCGGGCAAAAGGAGAGCGCGGCGGCCCCCTCCCCTGCCCCGATCTCATAGTGCTCTCCACCGGCGGCCAGCGTCAGAGGGAGCATCGACCGTCCCTTGTCGAATGCGAACACCTGGGCGGCGAAATAGCGGAAGAACTGCGCGACGATCAGCGCCAGCAGCGTCGACTTACCCGAACCTGTGGGGCCGAACACCAGCGTGTGTCCGACGTCGTCGACGTGCAGGTTCAGCCGGAAAGGTGTCGAGCCGCTGGCGACCTGCATCAGCGGCGGCGAGCCGAGCGGATAGAACGGGCATGGCGCCGTCGCGCTGCCCGACCAGACCGAATTGAGCGGTATGAGATCGGCCAGATTGCGCGTGTTGATCAGCGGTTCGCGGACATTGGTGTAAGAGACGCCCGGCAGGCTGCCGAGCCAGGCCTCGGTCGCGTTGAGCGTCTCGATGCGCGCCCCGAAGCCTTCGGCCTGGACGAGCCGCCTCACGGCCTCGGCCTGGTCGCGCAGGCGCGCTTCGTCGGTGTCGAACATTACGATCACCGGCGTGTAGTAGCCATAGGCGACAAGTTGCGATGATGCCTCGGCGATCGCGTCCTCGGTTTCCGCCACCATCATCATGGCGTCCTGGTCGACGGAGCGAGACTGCGTCTGAAAGAGCTGGTCGAAGAACGGCCTGACCTTCTGCTGCCACTTCTTCCGCGTGCGCTCGAGCTTCTGGCGGGCTTCCTGTTCGTCAAGGAAAATGAACCTGCTCGACCAGCGATAGGTCAGCGGCATCAGATCGAGGCTGTTGAGGATGCCCGGCCAGCTCTCGGCTGGGTAACCGTCGATCGCGACGACCGCCAGATATCGGCCGTCGACCACCGGCGAGAGCCCATGATGGAACTCGGCCGTGGCGAGCCAATCCAGGTACATCGGGATGGCGGGAAGCCGCACCGGATGGCTCTCACCGACGATGCAGAAGCGGATGAACTGGAACAGCTCATCATATTGCACCGGCCGGCCGGTCTCGGGGTCCACGACTGTGCGCGTCACCATCCGCCGGATCGAGAGCACATTGGCGAGATACTGCTCGAACTCCCGGATCGACGTGCGGAAGGCGTCGAGCACGATATCGGCATAGGTCTCCGAGCGGCTCTCGCTGTCGGAATAGACATAGCGCGCCAGCCCGGCGCGCCGCCGCTCCGGAGGGCGGTAGGTCAGGATGACCGCGTGCTGGCTCTCGTAATGCCCGCGCTCCGCCTCGAAATGGGCGCGCCGCTCATCGTCGATCGCCCGCGTCACCGCTTCGGGGAAATGGCAATCCTGGCGCGCGGGATAGGCGACCGTCGGAACCCGGACCGCCTCAACCTGAATCATCCACCCCGAGCCGAGCCGCGCGAGGATCGTGTTGATCTGGCGAACGACTTCGTTGCGCTCGAGATTGGTCGAGCTCTCCGAGTCCGGCCCCGCGAAGTACCAACCCGCCAGCAGGCTGCCGTCCTTCAATAGGATCACCCCATCATCGACGAGGCCCGCATAGGGCAGCAGGTCGGAGAACGACGGGTGGGTGCTGCGGAATTGGCGAAGCGCAACCATAGCCGGCTCAATACCTCCGCCACGGGGTCGAGGTCGGGCGGTAGCTTGGTCTGTAGGCGATATGCCGGACGTAGACCTGACGCATCATCGGGTCCGCCTTGGCCATCATGCGCAGCGTCGCGACCACAGCGATCCAGATGGCGATGCCCAGCAGGGTCGAGAACCAGGTCAGGATGACAAAGATCAGGATCGCCGCGGCGAGTCCGGTCAGCAGCACCAGCTCCCGGTCCGCCCCCATCAAATGGTTCGGGCGCGAAAGCGCCCGATGGATGCGGGATCGGGCGAGCGGAACGCCTGGCTCAGCCATGGCCGCCCTCCCCTGCCCCGATCCTCCTTACGATCCGGGTGTGTCTCATCGAGGGACCCGGCGTTGCAAACGAGCCGACGATCTGCGCTACGCTCACGAGGATACCGGCCACGAGGAGCGCGCAAATCAGGTGACGGGCAAGATCGAAGAGTCCAGCGTCGAAGACGAGCAGCCCGCTGCTATTCTCGACAATCTCCACATGGCCGATAGAGGCACCGGACGCTCCAAACAGGCCCACGATCTGCGTTGCGCCCAGCAGGATCCCGGCGACGAGGACCACATACATCAGCCTCCTGGCGAAATCATTCAGCTCGCCCCCAAAGATCAACATGCCGCCGGCGATCGCCACGGCCGCCAATGCGATGAAACCGGCGACCGGGCCGGTGATGGACTGTTGAATCTGCTGCAACGGCCCTTCCCACGGCAAGCCTCCGCCGCCCCCGGCAAGCGCGGGCGTCGCGATCGTGACGCAGACGAGGGCTGCAAGAACCCAAGGGGAAACCGGATGGCGGGTCCTATGCAGCATGGCTGTCCTCATCGATTTGGGGATAGTGGTTGGTGTCGTAGCGGGAGCCATTGAAGCCCTCGACATGCATGACATCGCGGACCTGCCGGCCCTTCCCGGAACGCTCGATCGAGACGACGAGGTCGACGGCTTCCCCGATGACCTCGCGCATGGGCTGCTGGCTCACCTCTGCGGTGAGTTGTTCGAGACGGCGCAGCGCTGAAATGACGTTGTTGGCGTGAAGTGTCGTGACGCCACCGGGATGGCCCGTGTTCCAAGCCTTGAGCAGCGTAAGCGCCGCACCGTCGCGGACCTCACCAACGATGATCCGGTCGGGCCGGAGCCGCATCGTGCTCTTCAGAAGCCGCGCCATGTCGACCGCGTCGCTCGTATGGAGCGCAACTGCGTTCTCGGCCGCGCATTGGATTTCGGACGTATCCTCGAGGATCACTAGGCGGTCCTCGGGTGCTTGCGCGACGATCTCCGCGATCACCGCATTGGCGAGCGTTGTTTTGCCCGATCCTGTCCCTCCGCAGATCACGATGTTCATCCGCGAGGTGATGGCGTTGCGCAGCGCTGCCGCCTGCGCCCTGGTCATGATCTTTGCCCGCACATAGTCGTCGAGCGGGATGAGCCGGGAGGCGCGCCGGCGAATAGTGAAGGTCGGTGCGGCGACGACGGGCGGCAGCAGGCCCTCGAATCGGTGCCCACCAATCGGTAGCTCTCCCGAGATGATCGGCTGGTCGGCATCGGCCTCGGTCTGGAGCGCATGCGCGACGCTGCCAATGATGATCTCGGCGGCGCCGGGTTCGAGCGCGCCGATGTTGGCGATCCCCTCCCCCAGGCGCTCGACGAACAGCTTGCCGTCCGGGTTCAGCATGATCTCGACGACGGATAGGTCCTCGAGCGCGGCGCAGATCGCAGCCCCAAGAGCGTCGCGGAGCTTGCGCACGAGGCGCTGGTGGGAATTGGAGGGGATCACCGGGCGCACCCTGCCGTTGCACAGCTGCTCAAATCCGCGCAGTCGCGCGGCGCGCACCGGCGTCGACGGTGTCCCAATGTCATCTTGATGTTCCGCGTGCTCGACCATAGGGCAAAAGCATCACGGAACGCTGCTCGCCGTCAGCCCGGCAGAATTGCCGGGGAAGGGCAAGTGAGTCGCATTCTGGTGCAGGATAAGTGAGTTACGCCTTCAACCGGGCGGACACCGACAGTATAGATCCGGCAAATATGCCGAGGTTGTTGGGCGTTGCTCTTATTCCGGCGAGGGCAGCTAACGACTTGGAAACATGAGCAAAATAGGAGTTCTGCGATTACGCGGCGTTGGTTGCTCTGCAGTCGCGTTCAGAACTCGTTAACCTCTTTTCACTGGACGGCTAGGTAGAATCGTGGCCTACGTTGGCGGGCTGAAGCCGACAAAATGCCTTCAGCCCGCCAACGAGGGCGACCGGCGCTGATGAACGAAACTGTAGTCACATCCATTGGGCAAAGCGATGCGGGCGATCGCATTCGGCGCCATGCCGATATTCTGTCTGCCCAGCTTCAAAACATGCGGGCCAGCATGTATCCGCCCGAGGCGAAGAAGAAGCTGCGGACATTTCTCACCCACGAGGTTTCAAAGCTCAGCTCTATACCTGAGTCGACGCTGAAGCTTCTATCGAAAGAGGGCCGCGGCCCTGTTCCCGATCGACAGGAAAACAATCATCGAGTCTACACGCTCGCCCAGATCAACGAGCTGCGTGCCATGATGGCTGAGCAGCGACCAAGCGAAGTGCTTCGCTATCTTCCCCATCGGCGACCAGGCGAACATCTCCAGATTCTGGCGATTGCCAATTTTAAGGGCGGTAGTGCTAAGACAACGACGGCTTTGCACCTGACCCACTACCTTGCGCTGCAGGGCTATCGGGTGCTCGCGGTTGACCTTGATCCGCAGGCCTCTCTCTCGGCAATGTTCGGCGCGCAGCCGGAGATCGACATTGGTCCAAATGAGACTATCAATGCGGCGCTTCGCTATGACGAGCATCGCCGGCCGATCCGGGAGGTGATCCGGAAGACGTACTTTGACGGCGTCGACCTCATTCCCGGCAACCTCGAAGTTATGGAGTACGAGCACGATACTCCGCGGATGCTAGCGACACGACAGTCCGGAGCCGGTGGCGTGTTCTTCGAGCGTCTGCGAAACGTGCTCCTGGAGGTCGAGGGCGAGTACGATATCGTTGTGCTCGATACCCCCCTTCCCTCGGTTATCTCACGCTCGGCGCGATCTATGCAGCCACCGGCATGATTGTAACCGTCCATCCGGCGATGCTCGATGTTGCGTCTATGAGCCAGTTTCTGCTCATGATGAGTGATTTGATCGAAGTCGTCACGCGGGGTGGAGCGACCCTCTCGCAGGACTTCTTCCACTATCTCATTACGCGCCACGATCCCATCGATAAGCCGCAGACCGGAATGGTGACGCTGCTTCGGCACCTTTTTGGCAGTGACGTGCTTGTCCCGACGGCCATTTCGAGCACAGCAATCGAAGCGGCGGGCTTGGCGAAAAAAGCCTGTACGAGGTGGAGCCCGGGGGTATTCGACGCGAGACCTATCGGCGTGCCCGCGACGCCATGGACGAGGTCAACGCCGCGATCCTGGAGCTCGTGACGACGAGTTGGGGGCGACGATGAGCAAGAGCGCGAGGAAGTCGATCGTTGGGAACTTCGACCAGTTCCTTACAGGCGACGTGCCATCGCCGAGCCAGGCAGCCGGGCCAACGGGCACGCCCCGCGCCCCGCGCGTGGGGGGCAGGTGTAATCGGTGCCGCAGACCGTTCAATCTCTCAGATCGTTGAGGAGCGTGACCGCTTGCAGGCCTTGGTTGCCGCTGGCGGAGGCGGTGCCGTTGACCTCGATCCCAATCTTGTCGACCCGTCGCCCTTCGATGATCGGCTCCCCGACGACGACGAGACGAACTACGTGCAATTCAGGGAGAGCATTAGGACGGAACGTCAGAAGGTTCCGATTCAGGTTCGTTCTCATCCTGGTGCTGAGGGCCGCTTCCAGATCGTGTACGGGCGCCGTCGGGTTCGTGCCGCACGCGAGTTGGGCATCGCGGTCAAAGCCTTGATCGTTGAAATGTCTGACCGTGACCTTGCTGTTGCGCAAGGTATCGAGAACGGACAGAGACAGGATCTTACTTGGATCGAACGAGCGCTATTCGCACAGACGATGGACAACGGCGGCATCAGGCCGCGAGACATCCAGGCGGCTCTCGGGATCGATGACGCGGAACTCGCTCGGATGCGGTCGGTCTACCGCACAATCCCGACCGATGTGATCAAGCTGATAGGGCGGGCCCCGAAGGTAGGCCGTCCTCGGTGGACCGCGTTTGCAAAAGCATTTTCCGAACTGCCGGATGGCGCTGTGACCCTCCGGAAAACCCTGTCACCTGACAGGGTTTCAGGGCTTGGATCCGATGAGCGTTTCGCTCGGGCCGTCGCCGCGATCGCGACTGGGGAGACCGACTTGCAGACCGATGAGGTCGCACTCCGTACTGATGACGGCACGCCGCTCGGCAGAGCGATATTCTCGAAGAACGGCATACGCCTGGTTGTCGACAAGCAGCGGTCGGCGGCGTTCGCGACGTTCCTGCGTGCTGAGCTACCGGCGTTGCTCGCGAAATTCGAGGCGGCGGACGAGGAACAAGAACACCAAGCCCGAAAAACCCCTGTCAGCTGACAGGGTCTTTTCTCAGGCTGGGTGCCAGGTGGGGGTTCTCCACCAGAAACCGATGTGCAACGAAACGAGAGGAAAGCGAACAGACGGCAAAAAAAAAGGCCCCCAAGTGGCGAACCACCCGAGAGCCTTGGATTTCTTTTGGCGAAGATACCAATAGGCCCCTCCGAATCACTTGTCAACGCACAAGCACCGCTTGGGTGAACGTTTCGGCTTTGCCTGACGCTTAAATGGCGACGGGATGATGAAACACGACCTGACGACGTCCGGTGGGCGGCGAACGATAACTTGCGTCCAAACGACGGCGGCTGCTTGCCGGTCATTCAGCGTTGAATACGCCGTGAAAGGGAGGCGCACATGACCTCTCTTGGTGCAGGTCTCCGCCGAACGACACCGGACCGGCTCGCCGCGACCGAATTCGCACGCGAGTATCGTAAGCCGGGTGCGCGGAGGATTACGCGGACGGCAGCGCTAAACGCCGCCAAGCGCGCTGCTGCGGCCATGGGCCTTAAGGGTTCGAAGATCGCTCTCATCGACAAGCTCTTTGCTTATACGAAGGTGCGTGACTGGACCGACGAGAACGTGGTGCCGATCGTCTGGCCGTCAAATCGCGCTCTGGCGCACGCACTTGGCGTCGGCGTCTCGACGATGAAGCACCACCTCAACGGCCTGGTTGAGGCAGGCCTGGTCGCCTACAACGATGGCCCGACCTACCAGCGCCGCGGCCGCCGCGACGAGGATGGCAGGATCGTCGAGGCAGCCGGCATCGATCTCTCTCCGATCGCGGTGCGCTTCGCCGAGCTCACGGAAATGGCCGACATGGCCGATTTCGGCGCGCGCGAGTGGACGCGCTACTCAATCGCCGCACCGTGCTGCGCAAGGAGATCCAGGCACTCATCCTCAGTGCCAGGGAGGAAGGCTTCGACGGCCCCTGGGACCATGCGCAGGCGCGCCTCGACGTGATCCGCGAAGCGAGGGCAGGGGACCTTGATGAACTGGCCTCTTGGGTCGCGCAGCTGGAATCAATCCAGGAGGATCTGGAAGCCGCGTACAACAAGGGTTTGAACGACCGAAATATGCATACCGCAGTGTCGAAATTTCGGCCCTTACTAACTACAGCCGAAAAGCCCTATTCTGAAATCAGTAATCAAGCGCGGCCTCGGGCTAACGCCCGAGACTCCAACTCTCAGGCTGCCTCCGGCAGCATGGCTTTTGAAACAAAGCCTGGCGAAGCCGAGAGGTTTGAGCAAGACCGCAAACGCCCCCAGGCAGCACTTGGCGACGATTTGCAGTTCATTTCGCTCCCGTTGGTGCGGAATGCCTGCCCGAACGTGGCTACCTACGCCCCCAACGCCTTCGAGAGTTGGTCGGCGTTGCGCGAGACCGGCCGGGAGCTTTGTGGGGCGGCCGGGATCAACCCACAAGTCTGGCAAGAGGCAATCAGCGTGCTGGGGCCTGACATGGCGATTGCGGCGCTCGCCGTGACGATCCAGAAGCGGGACGATGGCCGGGTCGCAAAGCCGGGCGCTTATCTGCGTACATTGGTGCAGCGCGGCAGGGAAGGGGAACTGCATATCAGCCGGTCGCTGTTCGGCATGGCTCAGGCGGGGTACGCCGCCGAGGGCGGTCTTTCCCCGACGGCCGTCGAGGAGCTTGTGTCGTTCCCTGCACGTGGCTCGATCCACTTCTCCCGCTGGCGCGAGGTCGTGCGCGAGCACGCGCCGAAACCCACGCCCGATCCGGACCTAGTTGCCGAGCGGTTCCGTAGCTGGGCCAAGAGCAGGCAGATCGATCTAACATCTCCGAACATCGAGAGGACCTTTGCAGGGTTCTGCCGGAAGTGGACAATGAATTGATGGTGGACGCCGATTCGATTGATAGCCGGCCCGCCTCCTGGACGGCGTCGGTATGGAGAGCGAATTTGAACTGCGGGAGCGAGCCATGAACGGACAATCATCCCATGTCGGCGCGGCCATTGAGGCCGCTGTCAAGCGGGCGGAGGAACTTCGAACAAGCAGCCTCCGGAAGCTCCGCGTGCGGATCGTTACGGTTTTCGAGGACGGTCGATCGGGCTTGACCATCCACGCCCGAATTGCGTCCCGGACACCGGCGGAATCGCGCGCCCAGGCAGGGCTAGGCGTGCGCTCCATTCCTTGGCTGGACCTGGATCAGCGGGCTCATGAGCTCGTTGGCCTCGTTGAAGATGCGATCGCGGAAGTGACGTTGGCCGTCGACAATGCCCCGCAGTGCTATAGGCTCAGCCATTCTGCGTCCGATCGCGAGTTGCAGCGCTATGAACAGCTTGTCGACGACTTGGGACGGGCCCTCTCGCAGACCGCTCTGAAAGCCGCAAGCAGCGCTTGGGCAGAGGACTTGCCACGAAATCTCACCGATGAAGCGACGATGGCTGCCGCTGTCCGCCTCGCCGCGTTAGCGGCCTACTCCGGAAACATGGGGCGCAGCGACGCGGAGGAGGAACTGGCCTTGGCGATAGGAGGATTGTTGAACAGAACGGACGAAAAGCCCGATCCGCGATCGCTGAATTGATCGCGCGCGACCAAACGCTACGGGGCCGCTTCGACCAGCCTGGCTCTCCGCGCGCGATCCAGCAGGTTCTTGACCGAAGACGGCGACCATTTCGAGCCGCCACGCGGCGTGCGTTCGTGCAGGCGCTCGAGTTGGCCGGCGATGTCGCGAAGCGTTAGCTCGGGATTCGAGGAATGAATTCCAGCGATGAGGGTCATCAACCGGTCCTCTGGCAGGCGAGGAGGCGATTTTCGAACCAGGCTGGCGTCGGCCAGGTGCTCGGAAACCAGCCATTTTGCGGCACGTCGAAGCCGCTCGGGCGTCCAGTCGAGACCGCGCTGTTTCAGAACCCGTGCGATATCGTCCCATGTGTGGTCGGGCCGCATACGGCGCACCGTGGGAAGCCACTGGTTCGCCGTCGCCTGAATCCGCCGGCCATAGGCTGCCTTCTGTGCCTCCGTCAGCTGCGCCAACGCTTCCGGCCAGCGCTGTCGTATGCCCGGATTGCCCGGCAGCTTCCCTTTGGCCTTCGCAGCCCGGATACCCGCCTTGGTGCGTTCGGAGATCAGCGCGCGCTCGAGCTGGGCTACGGCGCCGAGGACCTGCAGCGAGAACATGCCCTGCGGCGTCGTCGTGTCGATCGGATCGCGCAGAGAGCGAAAATGCGCGCCCTTGGCCGCGAGATCTTCTATCACCTCGAGCAAATGGCTGACGGAGCGCGCCAGACGATCGAGCCGCACCACCACCAGCGTGTCGCCGGCGCCAATCTCGCGCAGCAGCTTCAAAAGGGCAGGGCGGGCGCGCGCGCGAGGCGCCGGAGCCGTGCTCCTCGACGATCGCGACGCAGCCGGCCGCGCGCAACTCCATTTCCTGCGCCTCGGTCGCCTGTTCCTCCGTGGAGACGCGCGCGTAGCCGATAAGCCGGCGCTGTGGTCGACGGGAAGCGCGGATTTGGGTGTCAGCGGCCATCTGGAGCGCCTGAGAGAGGGTTTTTGAAGCAGTTTTC
>NZ_JABETK010000005.1 GCF_013240295.1 Neoaquamicrobium sediminum | reverse complement strand
AAGGAGGTGACATCGTGATGTCGGGGGCCTTCGGGCCGATGGTTCCTGTACGTTCCGGCGAGGTGTATCTGGCCGAAATTTCGGATTCTCACCCATTCAGGTGAATTTTGAAGACGGAGGGCGGACGCTTGAGCCAGAAGATCAAAGCCGCGATCATCGGATCGGGCAACATCGGCACGGACCTGATGATCAAGATATTGCGCAACCCAAGGTTTTGGAGATGGGCGCCGGTCGGGCATCGACCCGGCGAGCGATGGGCTCGCCCGCGCCGCGCGGATGGGCGTTGCGACCACGCATGAAAGCATCGACGGGCTAACTCGCCTGCCCGTTTGGCCCGAGATCGGCGTCGTCTTCGATGCGACCTCGGCCGGGGCGCACCGGCGCAACGACGAGATCGTGCGCGGCGCCGGTAAGGTCATGATAGACCTCACCCCGGCGGCGATGGGGCCGTTCGTTGTTCCGGTTGTTAACATGTCCGACCACCTCAAGGAAGATAACGTGAACATGGTCACCTGCGGCGGGCAGGCGACGATTCCGATCGTGGCGGCCGTGTCGCGCATCGCCGAGGTGACCTACGCCGAGATCGTCGCCTCGATTTCGTCGCGCTCCGCCGGTCCGGGCACCCGCGCCAACATCGACGAGTTCACCGAGACCACGTCACGAGCGATCTGTGACGTCGGCGGCGCCAAGAGCGGCAAGGCCATCATCATCCTGAACCCGGCCGAACCGCCGCTGATCATGCGCGACACCGTGTATTGCCTGGCGAAGACCACCGACCGCGAAGCCGTCCGACGCTCGATCGGGGCGATGATTGCCGAGGTGCAGGACTATGTGCCCGGCTATCGCCTGAAGCAGGATATCCAGTTCGAGACCATCGGTGACAATTCCGCCGCCCGCATACCCGGCGTGGATGACCGGGCGACCGGGCTGAAGGTCAGCGTCTTTCTCGAAGTGGAAGGAGCCGGCCATTACCTGCCGAAATATGCGGGAAATCTCGACATTATGACATCGTCGGCGCTGAAGACGGCCGAGCGGCTGGCGCAGCGGCTACTGAAGGAAAGCGTGGCATGACAGCGACGAAGAAACCCGAACTCTATATCCAGGACGTGACACTGCGCGACGGAATGCATGCCATCCGTCACCGCTACACGCTGGATCAATGCGACAACATTGCCTCTGCCCTGGATGCCGCCGGGGTGGCTGCGATCGAACTGAGCCATGGCGACGGCCTGGCCGGTTCGAGCTTTGCATACGGTTTCGGGCGGCATACCGATCTGGAGTGGATCGCTGCTGTTGCAGGAAAGCTGAAGAACGCGAAGCTGACCGCGCTGCTGGTGCCCGGAATCGGCACGATCCACGACCTTCAGGCCGCCTTTGACGCCGGTGTGCGGTCGGTCCGCGTGGCCACGCATTGCACTGAGGCCGATGTGGCCGCACAGCATATCGCCCATGCTCGCAAGATCGGGATGGACGTTTCCGGCTTCCTGATGATGGCTCATATGCTTGCCCCGAAGGAGCTTTCGGCGCAGGCAAAGCGGATGGAGAGCTACGGCGCGCATTGCGTCTATGTCACCGACTCGGCCGGGGCGCTCCTGATGGATGGCGTGCGCGACCGGATCCGGGCCTATCGCGACGTGCTGAACGCTGAAACCCAGGTCGGCATCCACGCGCACCAGAACCTGTCGCTCGCGGTGGCCAATTCGGTCGTCGCGGTGGAGGAGGGCGCCTACCGGGTGGATGCCTCGCTGGCCGGCATGGGGGCGGGCGCGGGCAATACACCGCTCGAGGCCTTTATCGCCGTGGCTGAACGGCTTGGCTGGCAGCACGGCTGCGATGCCTTCGCGCTGATGGATGCGGCGGACCGCCTGGTGCGCCCGATCCAGGACCGCCCGGTTCAGGTAGACCGAGATACCATCGCGCTGGGTTTTGCCGGAGTCTATTCAAGCTTCCTCCGTCACACGGAAACGGCCGCGGCGGCCCATGGCCTCGACTCCGCGACATACTGGTCGAACTTGGTCGGCGGAAGATGGTCGGCGGGCAGGAAGACATGATCGTGGATGTCGCGCTCGACCTGCTGGGCTCCCGCGACTCCGCGAAATAGATATTCGCAGAGCGAACATAATTCATGGAAGCGTTGCTTCAATCTAGCGACACATCTAGCAAAGCTAGAAAGGCAATCGTAGCGCCCGTTAATTCGGACACTTACCGTCGACCGGAACTTGGGAGGGTTCTTCGATGTCAGTTCGCATAAAGGTCCCCTCGTTCTCGGGATCGGCGGGACTTTGCGCGCGCAATCCACCGGCCAGAAGGCGCTTGCCCATGTCCTGCAACGGGCAAGCGAGCTGGGCGCGCGCACCGAACTCTTGTCGGGGAGGCGCTGAGCCTTCCACTCTATGCCCCGGAAATTCCAGAGCGGAGCAAAGCCGCCGGTCGGCTGGTGTCGTTGATGCGGGAATGCGACGCCGTGGTGATTTGTTCTCCGGCTTATCACGGTTCGGTTTCGGGACTGGTCAAGAATGCCCTGGATTACACCGAGGACATGAACCGCGATGAACGGGTTTATTTCGATGGTCTGCCAATCGGCTGCATCGCATGCGGCGCGGGTTGGCAGGCCGCTGGACAGACTCTGGCGGCGCTGCGCTCGATCGCCCATGCGCTGCGCGGTTGGCCGACGCCAATGGGTGGGATGATTAATTCGTCACTGCCGGTGTTCGATGTCGAGGGCAAGTGCGTCGATGTGTCGATACGCTTCCAGCTCGACACGATCGCCGCGCAGGTGACCGAATTCGCGATGAGCAGGCAGAATATGCAGGCCGCCTAGTCGGTCAAGCAAAGTCTCGCGGCACCGCGCCGTGCAACGGGCGACAATGCAAAGGCAAAGTTGCTAGCCTTGAAGGGAGAAGACAGTATGAGATTCGGAGCGTTTCTGTTGCCAGCATCTGCTGCCAAGCACAACGAATTGAAGGGCGCGAAGTATCCGGGTGCCGACCCAACCTATTATCAGCGTTCGCTTAACGAACATGCGCGCATCATCAAGCAGCTCGAAGAACTCGGGTTCGATTTCGTGGCATTCTCCGAACATCATTTCCACCTCGAGGGGCTTGAGATTTCCAACAACCCAATTCTTTTGGGAGCTTGGGCGGCGGGCATAACCAAGAAGATCCGCATCGGCCAGATGGCGACGGTTCTGCCGGCGCGCAACCCGATCCTCGTGGCCGAGGACCTAGCCATGCTCGACCACTTCTCGGAAGGCCGCATGTTCGCGGGATTTGCGCGTGGCTACCAGTCGCGGCACGTCACCACGATCGGCCAAAAGAACGGCGCTGTCGCGACCTTCGCGACCGACCCGGAGTATGCCAAGAACGACGCGATCAACCGCGAATTGTTCCAGGAAGCCTACGATGTGATCTGGGGCCTCCTGAACAACACCACATTCTCCTACAAGGGCAAGCATTGGCAGGTTCCGCCCGACAATATTCGGTGGGATCACCCCAAGACCAAGATGCTTGCTCCCGACATGGTCGAGAATGACATTCTGAAGAAGATCGGCATTGCGCCGAACACCCTGCAGGATCCCAAGACCATCGAATTGATGGTGCCTTTCACCCTCAGCCCCAACACGATGCGCTGGGCCGCCGGTGAGGGCGCGATGCCGATCGTCTTCACGCCGATCGACCATATCCTGCGGTCCTGCCTCGACGCCTATCACAACGAGGCGCTGAAACGTGACCCGAAAATCAAGTGGGGCGAGAATGTCGGCCACTTCCGTGACATAGTGGTGGCGGACACAGATGAAGAGGCATTCGCTATTGGCGAACAAGCCCTCGGCTACATCTGGACGGGCTGGCACGACCACTTCGGCTTCAACGAGGCGCTACGCCTGCCCGGCGAAACCGGACCGATCCCGAACACCTACCGAACCATGGTGGATCGCGGATATGCGATCGCCGGTTCGGTCGATACGGTCGCCCGCAAGCTCGAGGATGCCATCAAGACCTATAACATGGACGTATTGGTTCCCTGGATTGGCGTCGGCCCCGGCCCGGTGGACAAGCTCCTGCGGTCGAACGAACTTCTTGTCGAGAAGGTGCTGCCGAAGATTGGCGTCAAGCTCGAACAGCGCAAGCCAGTGTTGCGCAAGGAGATGCGCGAAGAAACCTGGCGCAACCGGCCCCTTTGAAACCACCAAAATAATCAAGCATGCCGTGCGCCAATTTTTGTGCGCAGGCCATAAAAACATCGGTGGACGGAAATCGGGAGGGAACTAACAGTGCTTAGTGTCTGAATCAAGAAGCGTCAGACCGAGGCGAAAATAGCGATTTCGAGAACCGGAGCGCAGCGTACATTCGGGTACGTGAGCACCGGAAGCGCAGAAATCGCGATTTGCAGCCCGGTATGGCGACTTTTGGATCAGACACTTAGAAAATCGATCAGGATGTTGCGTGGGGGTCTGGTTTCACTGCGGCACAGGCTACTCTTCATGTGAGCGAGGTTTTCGCCGCGGATGCACAACCCGACGATTTCTTACCTGCGCCTGCGGGTGCAGATCCCTGTTTAGTTTAGCTTGCTCTCGGGGAGCACACCTATTCTTCATGGGGGATGAAGGTGGGTACCGACGCCGCTAATGGGCTCAGGAACGCTGTGGCCGTCCTGTTGCGGCTGGCAAAGTTCTTCTAATCGGCGCGCAGTGACGCCTCTTTTGAAACGAAAACGGCTACTGTTGGAGGAGATGCAAATGCCTGTTAATCAACAAATAAGGCAGGTGCCAGGCCTTTACCGCAAGCGTGTTGGCGACATCGTGATTACCGCCGTGAATGACGGCATAGTTCCGTTGCCACCCGAGGTAATGGTCGGCATGGCCCCCGACGGCGTGCGCAAGACGCTGACGGGCCGTTTCCGTCCCGCCGAGCCGCATGTGACCGTCGGCGCATATCTGGTCGAACATGGTGAGCGGCGTATTCTCATTGATACCGGCTCAGGGAGTCTGATGGGGCCGACACTGGGGAAGGTAATGCAGAACCTTGCGGCTCTGGGGGTGTCTCCGGATCAGATTGACTCTGTCGCTCTGACGCATATGCACGCCGACCACGCTGGCGGCATGCTTGACGGTTCGGGCGCAGCCATTTTTCCGAAGGCCGACGTGTTCCTTGCAGTCGAGGAGGATAGGCACTGGTATGGCGGCGAGCCGCCAACCGATGCCGTCGGGGTCTCCGAGCAGGTCAACAGCTACTCGGGCAAGCTGCGCGCCGCCTATGCGGGGCGTTGGCATCTGATCGCTGAGGAAGAAATCCTGCCGGGATTGCGGCGGATGGCATTGCCAGGCCACACGCCGGGTCACAGCGGATACATGGTCTCGAGCGGTGACGACCAGCTCCTGATCTGGGGTGACATAACCCATGTCCCCGTAGTGCAGATTGCGCACCCCGAGGTCGGAATGGTCTTTGATGTCGATGTCGAACAGGCGCGCGCAACCCGAAAACGTATCCTTGACATGGCAGCCACCGATGGTCTTGCCATTGGTGGAATGCATCTCGAATTTCCGGGTTTCGGCCACGTTATCCGCAATGGTGCCAACTATGAATATGTGCCAGACCTCTGGCTGCCTGAAATGTGAGATATCGAGCGGCGACCGCGCCTCCAGTCGCGGTCGTCCTGCTCCGACCCGGACTTGAGAACCAGCCACTACATAGAACGGAAAACGTGCGTGACCTTCCAGAAACACTCTGATTTCTTCGATCCCATCGGTCGCCCTTACGAACTTGTCACCGAAGAACTGGACTCGTATCTGGAGTTTGACTCGATCGAGGGTGCGCTCTCCGCAATCGCGAACGGCGAAATGGTCATTGTTGTGGACGACGAGGGTCGCGAGAACGAGGGAGACCTGATCATGGCCGCGGATGCCGTAACGCCTGCCGCCATCAACTTCATGGCAACCTTGGGACGCGGCTTGATCTGTGTCGCCATGACGACCAACCGGCTAGAAGATCTCGCCCTGCCTCAGATGGTGCCAGAGAATACCGAATATCTCTCGACCGGCTTCGCGATCAGCTGCGATCTCAAGGAGGGTACCACGACGGGCATTTCGGCAACCGACCGGGCCAAGACGATCCGCGCGCTCGCGGATGCGCGCCGGGTCGCGGCCGATTTCAACCGCCCCGGCCACGTCTTCCCGCTTCGCGCACACCCGCGCGGGGTTCTGGGGCGTCAGGGGCACACCGAGGCCGCGGTCGATCTGGCGCGGTTTGCCGGGCGCTATCCGGCAGGGGTGCTTTGCGAGATCGCGCAGCCGGACGGCGAGATGGCGCGCCTGCCGGAGCTGTGGCGCTTTGCCCGGCAGCACAGGCTGACGCTTGTCAGCATCGCCGACCTGATCGTCTGGCGCGAAGCGCGTTACGGACTCACCGATCAGCCTTTCGGCCCGTCCGCGCAGGCGCGGCAATACTGAATCAAGAGGTCGCTAACACGGTCGGAAACGACAAGGAGGGCACAGTATGACTGAGCGCAAGGTCGCCGTCGTTACCGGGGCCAGCACCGGCATGGGCAGGGCCACGGCCGAGAGGCTGGCGTCGAAGGGATACGACCTGGTGCTGTCATCTCGCCAGCCGGAGCATGCTGCAGAGGAGATAAGATCCGGTTTTGACGTCCGAGTCGAGGCGGTGGCCGGAAGCATCGCGGATACAGCGGTCGCCGAAGCCATCACCGGCGCGGCCGGGCAGATGGGCGGGGCACAGGCGCTGCTTCTGAACCACGGCGGTCCGCCGGTCCGTGCCGCCATGGCCATCACGGATGAGGAGTGGGCGTCAGCGTTCGAGATGATGGTCAAGGGCCCGATGCGGGTGATGCGCGGGATCGTGCCACAGATGCAGCAGGCGGGGGCCGGCCGGATTTTGGCGATCTCGTCCTTCACGGTCAAATCGCCCTGGGGTGGTATCGGCCTTTCGAACAGCCTGCGGGCGGCGCTGGTCAATGCACTCAAGACGGCCGCGCTGGAGCTTGGTCCCGACGGGATCCTCGTGAACGCGCTGGGCCCTGGCTATGTCGAAACGAGAGCACCAAAATCTGTGGGGTCTCGGTAGCTTGAGATCCTCGATTTGGATAGGCTTGGTTCGCCGAACATGCTGAAGCTGGATATGCCAACCACATCGTCCTCATTGCCGCCCTCAGGGTCGATTCTCGAGCTCAAGATCCGGCTTCTCGGCGTGAGTCCGATGGTCTGGCGGCGGGTGCTGGTGCCGGAGAGCTATTCGTTGCGGGAGCTGCACGGCGTGATCCAGGCGGCCATGGGCTGGGAGGGCCTGCATCTGTTTGAGTTCAGGATACGCGCGGTTCGCTACGGTTCGTCGGATATTTGCCCCGAACCGCCTGACAAGACGCTCGAAAGCTTTGCGTTCCGCAAGAACGCCAGGTTCGCCTACGTCTATGACATGAGCGACTGGTGGGAGCACGAGATACGGGTCGAAGACCGGGAAGCGGCCAAGGAACACGGGCGGTATCCGGTCTGCATCGGCGGCGCTGGCGCCTGTCCACCCGAGGATTGCGGTGGCCCCGACAGATATATTGAGCGGCGTGACGACGCCCTCGGCCTCGACACAATGGATGATCTGGCGATCATGGCGGAGTTTGTCGAGCAGGTTGCTCTCAATGGCGACCGCGCCATGCTCGATGACGAAGATACGCGTCATGCAGTCGAGCGCGCGATCGACCGGTCGCGCGCTCGCGAGCCGTTTGTTGCCTGCCGGTTTTCGCGGCGGGACGTCAACAGGAGCTTTCTCCAGGACGAGCATCGGCGGCTGATGCATCAATGGTTCACATGATTGTCGCCACTCGGGAGCCGGTTCACGGCTCACGTTCTGCTCTCCACGCATTCTGCAAAACCGGATTGAAGACAGGCGATGAAGATTGAGATCAAGCTGCGGATCGCAGCCGGCGATGGCGCCATTTGCGAGGAAGAGGTTTTGAGTTTCAGCAAACCCCATGACCAGCTTGAGGCGATCGGCTTGTCGCTCCACGAGGCCAAGGACCTGCTTGGCCGTCTGCAGGAACACATTGTCGCGGCGCAAGCGGCACGCTTTGCCGCTGAACGGCGGCGTTGTGCGCAGTGTGGTCGCTCCCTGCCGAGCAAGGGCAGCACGGTGATCCGATTCCGAACGCCGTTCGGCGACGTGCCGGTTTCCAGTCCGCGGCTTCACCGCTGTGCTTGCGATGCCGGCAAGGGCAAAACCTTCAGTCCGCTGACGGAGCTCTTTTCCGAGCACGTCGCACCCGAGCTGCTCTATCTCGAAACCAAATGGGCTTCCTTGGTTTCATTCGGCGTTACCGTCGATCTTCTGAAGGACGTGCTTCCGGTCGGTTCCACGCTGAACGCCGAAACGGTCCGCAATCACCTACACCGCACGGCCGCCCGCGCCGAAGCGGAACTCGGCGAGGAGCGCGCATCCTTCATCGAAGGCTTTCCACCGACTTGGGCGAAGTTGCCCATCCCAGAAGGCCCGATTGTCGTCGGCATCGACGGCGGCTATGTCCGCGCCCGTGACGGCACGCAGAGCCATTTCGAGGTTCTGGTCGGCAAATCGATCCCGGAAGATCGGGAGAACCGCTATTTCGGCCTGGTCCAAAGCCATGACGACAAGCCGCGCCGCCGCCTGCACGAGGTCCTGCGCGAACAAGGCTTTCAGATGAACCAGGACATCACCTTTTTGACAGACGGCGGCGATAGCGTGCGCAACATGGCGGTGGCGATGTCGCCCTGCGCGGAACACCTGCTCGACTGGTTTCATATCACCATGCGGCTCACCGTCCTCGGCCAATACGCCAAGGGGTTGGCGCATCACAATCCAAGAGAAGCCGATGACGCCGCGCGCGAGCTGAAGCGCATCAAGGGCTATCTGTGGAACGGCAACCACCGGCGGGCGCTACCCTGCATCGAGTGGCTCATCGATGATCTCGATGCGGTCGAAACCGAATACTCCGGCATGAAGGCCTTCCGGAAGGCCGTGGATGAGTTCCACACCTACATCGCCAACAATGCGGGCATGATCCCGAACTACGCCGAGCGACGGCGCTATGGCGAACGGGTTTCGACGGCGTTCGTCGAGTCGACCGTCAACGTCGTCGTCGGCAAGCGCTTCTCAAAACGCCAGCAGATGCGATGGTCGAAACAAGGGGCGCACCTCTTGCTCCAGACCCGCACGCGGGTGCTCGATGGAACGCTGCGCGGAAAGTTCGCAGTGGTATCCTGGAATGGTCAGCAGCAATTCCGCCCCTCAGCGGGAGACCGAAATGGCCGCCTGACGCCCCACAGATTTTGGTGCTCTCCAGACTGGGACGAGGCGGATCGCCTGACGCAATGGAAGCGTGTTCTAGCCGACGTGGCGGACCTGCCTCCGACACTAGGCGCGGCGCTGATCTGGGAAGCGTGGGAATCCCTCGAACCCATGCAGCGGCAACACTGGCTCGGAAGCCAATTTGCGAGTGCGTATCTTCGGGCGCGGGGCAAGGTGGCCTCGCACCTATTCGGCTTCAACGTCGGCTTGAAGGCGGTGCCGAGGGAGCGCCGACGATCCGCAAACCGTCAGACCCGCATTCTCGCCTTCCTCGACGCGATGTCGGCGTCGGCCGAGAGCGGCATGAAGGAAATATCGCGCCTGGCGCAGGCACGCGAGCAAATGACCCGCCGGCTGCACGGCCGGCGCTCATCCAGCAGCCTGCCGTCCACAATCGAGCTCGTCTTGTCTCGCCCGATCGTGTCGGCGCCGATGATCGCCAGAGCCGCAAAGATCACACAGCGTGGTGCTCTCAACCTCATCGGTGAACTCGGCGTGCGCGAGTTGACGGGGAGGCGGCGCTACCGCGCTTGGGGTATCCTTTGACCATCTGGTCAGCGAAGCGACACGGCACTGCGGGCGAAACTCGGTGGCCTGCCTCTTGGAAGGCCACCTCCCTTTACGGGGAGACTTGCGCAGCTTATATTATTCTCTCGAAGGAGAATGATTATGCCAGCTGCTGCCCGCGTCTATACCCCTGCTGAAGCCGCTGCCGTGAGCCAGATCGGCATCAAAGCCGTTCACAACGCGATCGACAAGAAGATCGTCGACACCGTAAGCCGGTCGCCGGCAAAGAGTGTTCGGCGCCGGGCGCTCACGGGGGAGGGATTGCTTCGGCTCAAGCTCTGGTACGGCGTCGGCTCTACACTAGCGGCGGAGCGACGTCAGCGGTTGTTCGACGCGATCAAGGCGGAGCCAGCGGCCAAGACGGTGAGGGCCGACGACCTGCTCATCGTCGACGTCGCCGAGGCCCGCAAGCAATTGAACGCGCGCATTCGCGATCTTGATGAAGCGGAAGCCATGATTGGCCGGGTGAAGGGGGTGATGGGTGGTGAGCCCGTTTTCAAAGGCACACGCATCCCTGTCCGCACGATTGCAGCGATGGTTGCCCAGGGCGCCGACGAGGCAGATCTCCTTGAGGGGTACCCGAGTCTCACAGCCCGAATGATCGAGCTTGCCAAAATATGGACTGCCGCACACCCAACGCGCGGCAGGCCGAAGAGGCTCTCTGATCAGGGCTTAAAGATCACATCCTCGAAGCGTACGCCGCTCAAGGGCGATCCGCGACCTTCAGCTCGGAAGACCGGCGTGTCCGCGTGAAGTTCCTCGTCGACGAGTGCCTGCACACTTCTCTTGTTGCGGTCGCAGAGGCGCGCGGTCACGAGGCCCGGCACGTCAACTGGCTCGGGCTGAGCGGTGAGACCGACTGGGGTCTGATGCCTCGCATCATCGGCGAGGACTTCACTTTCGTCACCAACAATGCCCGCGATTTCAAGAAGCTCTACGCGCGCGAAGAACTTCACGCAGGTCTGCTCATCATCGTTCCCCAAGTCGCGCCCGATAAGCAGCGCGAACTATTCGACGCGCTGCTCGAAGAGCTCGGCCCCGATGCAGCTATGGTGAACGAGGTCATCGAAATCGCACTCGAAGACGACGCGGCAATCATAACTCGCTACGAGCTGCCGGCTACCGAGCCCATTGAGGTGGAGAGCGGTTCTTGACGGGGGCGGCGCAGCGCCCAGCCACTGTCCTCGATCCAGCACAGCTCGTTCGAATCGAAGCTGTGCATCGCGGCTTCCTCTATCAGCACCTCTACGCGGTGCAGTGTCTGCTGTCGGCGGCGCGCATGTCGGCACTCAGTGTCGCCGTCGAGAGCGACGAGGACATCGAGGTACAGCTCAAGAGCAAGCGCATCTACGTCCAGGTCAAGCACCGTAAGGGCTCGCTTGCCTGGGATGACATTGAAGAAGCCTTGAGTCGCTTTGCCAACTTGCGCGCCGCCCATCAGCGAGGGGAACGAGCCGGAACACCTGCATTCCATGTGATCAGCAACACGCCGCCAAACGGTCCTCTCGCAGCCAGGCTTGCCGCCGGCGACTGGCCGGCCGACGTCCGGGTCGATTGGCCAGCAGCCAATCTCGACGCACGCATCCTGCCGGTGCCACAGGCATCGCTTCTCGACGCTGCTGAAGCGGCCAGCGAGATGGCGAGAGTCCTGCCGTTCGCGACGCTGGCGCCCCAAACACTCGTCTGGAAACTCGCAGGTCTGGTGTCACTTGCCGCCACGGGAGATGACCCGGCCCTCGATCACGTGTTCAAAGCCGGAGACCTTCCACCGCTTTTCGAACAGCTCGTTGTGCAGTTGCAGGATCTGCCCCTGCCGCCGTCACCCTACAGGGTTCAAGAGAACGAGCCGGATCTGTTGACGGGCGAGCGGGTCAGGCTCGTCGTTGGCTATTCAGGAGCTGGCAAGACGTCATGGCTTGCCCAGTCCGCGCAGCACTCTCCCCGCAATTTGGTCTATCTCGACGTCGCCGACACACCCGGCGCGGCCCTCGCCAATGCCGTCGCTCGCGAAGTCGCCGCTCGCATATTTCGTACGGGGCACAAACTGGGAGAAATCTTTATGCCCGGCGCGTCCGGGCGAGAGATTCTTCAGCTCCTTTCCCGGCGCCTGGCAGAGCAGGGCGAGATCGTCACCGTCGCGCTCGACAACGTTCACCAGCTATCGGCCGACGACGTGACCGGCGTCATCCAGGCCGGCAGGGACATACGCTTTGTGCTGTTAGGACGGCCAGAAGGAGAGATCCCTGCTCTCGAGGCGCTGCTCGGCGTCACCCGCGACTCCTTGCTCGGATGGGCCCCCGATACGGTGGCGGCCGCTGCGGATGATGAAGATTGCCATGGCGACGCCGCTGACTGTCAGCGATTGATCGACCTCACCGGCGGACTGCCGCTTTTCGTTCTGAACGCAATCTCGGTCGCGAAGTCGGACTATGACGGGTCGCTGAAACGGCTGTGCGCCGATCTTGCGCGATCCGCCCACACGAGGGAGATCGCTCAGGACCTCATACTCGGACGGGTCTTCGACCGATTGCCGGAGGCCGTGGCAGCCGTCGCGGAATTGTTGAGCATCTGCGATGCGCCCCTGACGCGCCAGGAGGTGAAATCCTATATTGCGGCGGCCGGAGGTCCCGACCCGGCCATCTTTGATCGCGCTGTTCGCGTCCTGGTGAGCCAAGGCTTGCTGCAGGTTTTTGCCAACGACCGCATCAGGCTCCACGACGCCGCACGTGCCGTTGGCAAGGGCCGGCTCCTTCTGTTCGGCGCCGATGCCGTGAAGGCGCGACAGGAGGCGCTGAGAGCTGTCGTACAGAAGAGCCTCATCGACAATTGGCATCCCGCAAAGCTCGCGCTCTTCCTGCGGCTTAGCGGTGAGGTCGGTCGTCTCGATGTCCTGGTCGAAATGGCGACCGAGGAACTCTTCCACGAAATGGGCGTCTGGCCCGAGGTCGAAGCTTATCTCGAGCACGGCGCTCAGGACGAGACGGTCGACCCCGACCAACGGATCAAGGCGCTCGACGGATTGGCGTTTGCCGATATCAAGGCCGGTTCCGATCGCGCTGAATCGTGGCTCGACCAAATGGACGCGCTAATCACGGCTAATGACCTGGGGGCCGAGGAACGACTGCGCGTCGGCATGAAGCGAATGAGCCTTCTGGCTGACAAGCGCGATCGGCGCGGCGCGATGCGCCTGGCCACCGAGCTCGGGCCCCTCGTCAAGGCGCTTTCTTCCGCTCACCAGCGTGTATTTGAATACAATGTCGCCTGTGCCGAGCTCGCGCTCGGGAATGCGGACGCTGCGGCCGAACGGGTCGAGCCAATCATCAAAGCCTATTACGACCTGATCGGCTTGACGCCCGAGATGGTCATTGGAAACAACGCGCCCGACCTGGCACGGATGATGAAGAAGGGCTGGGACGTTGACGACGTCAAGCATCTTGCCGACGCCCTGGACGTGCTCGCCAAGGCGCGTGATGCCCAAGGCCAGCCATCTCCCTTCGCGCGCATCCACGCCTTGAAATTCTATGATGTTGCGCGCGCCCCGGATTCTCTGTTCCGGGTCGGGCAAGACCTCGTTGACCAGTTCATCGTCAAGCGCGACTTCGACGGTGCGCTCAGCATCATGGAGACTATCATCCTGCCGCAACTCCGGCAGTGGAAGCTGGCCGACTATCTGATCACGGTCCGTTCCCAGTATGCGGTCGTCCTCGCGTACTGCGAACGATATTCCGAAGCCGACGCCGAAATGGCGCGGTTGCAGCCCTATGAAGCTGGCCTTCCCCCTCTGGTGCAGAAGGAACTCAAGAACCAGCGGGGACTGATAGCAAACCTTCGCCGGTTTGGGCCGCCACCAAAATGGGTGCCCCCTCCCGGGCTGCTTGAGGGGCTTGCCCGTCGGTTCCCAAGAGCAGGGTCAATTCCTCCAAGGCCAGTGCAGCCGGAGCGGCGCAAGATCGGGCGCAATGAACGTTGCCCCTGCGGATCCGGCAAAAAGTACAAACATTGTCACGGCAGCGGCGACTGACGGTCGCGCCGCCTTGTTTGGTGCATAAAGTGCAAATGGAACAAACTGGACAAACAGGGAAGACGGGCGTCGTGCGAAGGCGTGTGGTGGTTCGGGCGGCTTTTTCGCCTGCCACGCCTTCCGCTCGAACGTTGATGCCACCCCACTAATCAGTCTCGATGACGTGGCCGACTTCCTGCGAACCCATCCTCGCAGCGGCGTGCGCATGAACCCCCAGTGGAAGCGCCTCACCCGGAATATTTACATCGAAGGTGCTCTTTTGCGCTGATCTCTGCAGGATAACACGCCTTCGGTTCGGACTAGACTAGCCTTGCGCGCGTGCTCCTCATGCCTCGGGCAGGACCGTCACGATTTCTCCGGTGGTCATATACACGATCGTGGCGCGTGGTGCGGATGTTGCTCGAAGATAGCGGCGCAACTGCTGGACATACGCGGCGCGGTGCAGCGTCGTGTCGCGATCGCTTTTCCAGTCCAGAACGTCGAGGACCTTCCCGTCCTCGACGGCGATGGCATCGACACGGCCAGCGAGAAGATTCCCAGGGTCTAGCTCACACCAGACCGAGAGCTCCGGCACCAGGAAGGGGACAAGGCGCTGAACATGAGGGAGGCGAAACGTCCGAAGTGCGGTCGCCGCGAGTTCGCCAGGGACCGGCACCTCGTCCGTGAGCTCAATGGCGAGAAGCTCGTCACGAAGGCGCTCGGCGCGGTCGGCAATAGCATCCTCTGCCGAAAGCTCGCCGGTCAAAAGCTCTTCCATGAGCTTGTGCAGGATCAGCCCCCGAATCCTTCCGGCGCCGATCGGCTCGACATATTCGAACGTGCCAAGGGGCTCGACGGATACGGCCGGGGTGAGGATCTCGGCCCGATCGTCATCATGAACACTGGGATTCACCCAGCGCAGTGCCGGGGTCGCCGCCTGCACCGTCGCGGCCTGCCGGGCGAATGTGTCGGCATCCTGCGCCACCACCTCGGCCTCGGAAGCGGTTGTGCGTCCTTGCCGGAGCGCGTGGAGCTTCAGTTCTTCAAGTAGGTCGAATCGGAGATTGACCAGTTTCGACCAGGCCGCTGGTCCCGCAGAGGAAAGATAGGGCACGATCAACAGGTCTCGGGCACGTGTGCACGCGACATACCACATGCGCTGATGTTCCAGCGCCTGGCGCCGCGCCTGCTCCTCACGGGCAAGACTAAGCGCCGAGGACGAGACGCCCCCTATAACCCAATGCAGCGTGTTGTCCGATTGTCGATGGACAAAGCGCTCCGCAGGCCTTGCCTGCGTGCCCATGTTGATGGGAATCACCACGGGCCATTCGAGGCCTTTGGCGCTGTGAATGGTCACGATCTCGACTGCGTCGCGCGAGGCGTCAATCCGTCCTTCCTGGCGCGAGGCGCGGCGTTCCCAGTCTGATTGGAGGTGGCGAACAAAGGCTCGAAGTCCGCGGACATCGTACGCGCGCGCGAGTTCTACGATCCGGTCAAGATTGGCAAGCGAGCGCGCAGCGCGATTGTTGCCGCTGCGGACGGATAGCGCGATGCGCAACTGGAGCTGCTCGATTGCCTCAGCCAAAAGCACGCGTGGTGTTGTCACGCTTACGCGCGCGCGAAGCTTTTGCAGGGCTTCAAGGACTGCGCGGGCGACACCATGGGATACCAGAGCCGGCGGTGTCGTGATGTCGAAAAGCCCCGTGTACGAGGCCTCGTATCCAGCCCGGTGAACCTCTTCGGCAATGTCGAGCAATTCTTCGTCCGTCAGGCCGACCATCGGTCCACGCATGAAGGCGCCGAAGGCGAGCCGGTCGCGCGAATCCGCCAAGGCGCGCAAAAGGGCCAGAACGTCCTGGGTTTCCTGCTGCAGGAAGAGCGTCTTGCCGGCCTGCGACGCAACGGCGAGCCCGAAGGATTCGAGCGCGCGCTCGTAGCGCCAGAGCTCGGTGCCGGTAGGAGCCAAAAGTGCGATGTCACCAGCCTCGAGCAGGCGACGCTCCCCAGTGTGCTCATCTTCGATTTCGACGGCGCCGATGAGCTTTGAACAGATCTCTGCAATGACGGCCGCTTCGTCATCCCGCTGTTGCGGCATCTTCGCCTTCTGCCCGTCGCCTACGGTGACCTGGGAGGCGCAGGCAAGTCCGTGCAATGCCCGCTCGCGAGTGGCGGTGAGCGCGCCGTAGCTTGGCTGTCCGTCTGCATCGAGAACGGGCTCGAACACGCTGTTCACGTAGTCGATGATGGCGGGCTGGCAGCGGAAATTGGCACCCACATGAATGATGCGGTTCTCGCCGAAACGGGCGATAGCCTGCTTCGCCTGATTGTAGCTATCGATATCGGCGCCGCGGAACGCATAGATGGACTGCTTTGGATCTCCGACGACGAAAAGCGCCCCATCGCGAAGGTCGGCGTCCTGCCACCGGTCGGGCATGCTGCGCGCCGATATCGAAAATAGGATACTGGCCTGGATCGGATCGGTGTCCTGAAACTCGTCGACGAGGATATGAGCGAAGCGCTCACCTATCGCAGCCCGGACTGCTTCATTGCTGGTGACGAGGGCATGCGCGCGCTGCAGCAGATCATCGAAGTCGAGAACAGCGGCGCTTTCCTTGCGTTGATTGTAGAGGTCTGTCACCGGGTCGAGGGCAATTGACATCTGGCCGACCATGGCATCGCCGACCTGGCCCAGCAGCTCGGCAAACCGGGTCACACAGGTGCGGAAATGCTCGTCGGCCTGCTGGGAGAGTCCGGGTCCGTCGTCTTTTCCGTAAGCCGATTTCCAACGGCCAAGATTGCGCGGCTCAATAAAGGTGAACTCGTTCCACTTCATGGAGGCGGTGCGCGGGGGATCGGCAAGTTCCCATAGCCGGGCGAAGGTCGGCTGCGTATCGAAGCAGTTCTCGTAGAAGGCCGCCAGAGTTTCGAGCTCGTTAATCAGGGTCCCAGTGCTGCGCTCCCTGGGATAATTTGCCTGCCAGCGTCGAAAGGCGCGGACGCTCTCGACAAAGTCGACGTCCTTGCGCAGGCCGAGGTCGACCGGCACGGTGCCGGCGCCGGGGTGCTCAAGCTTGAGCTTCGCAAGGTCAAAGCTGTCCTTGACGACCTTGAGCGGTTCGAATTTGGAAAGAATGGCGACCGGGTCTTCGCCTTCGCCGGCGCCGTGTGACAGGCGGTCGAACAGCCATCCGGAGACGACGCTCTCGAACATCGCATCGGCCGTCGGCGCATCCATCATCTGCGATCCGGGGTCGAGTCCGGTTTCGACCGCATAGGCCATGATGATCTGCTGGCAGAACGCATGAATCGTGCACGCGGTCATTTCGTCGAAGGCATCAATCGCCGCGCTGAGGACCTGCCTCTTGTCATTGAGCAGCTCGAGGCTGACGGCGCCACGCAGAACCTTCGGGATTTCGCCAGCCAGTAGCTGTGTTGCGTATTCGCGAATGCGCAGTGACAACTCGCTGGCAGCCAGCTCGGTGAAGGTGATCGCTGCAATGCTGCGGGGCGGAGCACCGCGCAGCATCAGCATCACGACGCGACCCGCAATCAGAGACGTCTTGCCCGTGCCTGCCGCCGCTTCAACCAGCAGCGTCTTGTCGAGTTCGGTGAGAACACGATTGCGTTCGACGGCATCGCTCAGCATCACGGCTCCGCCCAAAGCGGCACGAGCCTTTGCTGCGCGGCGTCGAAGCCTTCCTGCTTCCTCCGCTGATAGCGGTCGAGCGCTGCCGGTAGTGCGATTCTGAGGTCGTTGTAGCCAGCAAAAGCATCTGGTCCGGCATAGGCGATGCCATTTCTGAGGCCTTCGACTGCGACGTCGATGAAGCGCAGCGTTGTCTCCTCCGCTCGCTCGAGGATGTCGCCGTCAAGGCCAGCTGGAGGACCCATTGTGTCGAGGTAGACGAGACGGGCGATGATGGTGCTGGCTTCGGGGATGAGCTGCCTGATCGTGATAGCGTAGAGCGCGCGCTGAACTTCCGCCCCACCGTTCAGGATCACGTCGCCCAAATTACGCGGTGTCGTGCCGGTCTTGTAGTCGGACATGCGCACACCGCGGCGGTCGGGCTTCACATCGACACGGTCGATGCGGCCTTTCAGGCGAATGCCGGATTGGCCGATCACGATCTCTTGGCGTTCGTCCCAGGGCTCGGTACGCTCACCAAGCGATTCGCGGTGCCGAATGGCACCTCGCTGAAGCTGCGGGTGCCCGGACCGAAGCGCGCGTCGATCGTGAGGCCGCGACGAGCACGCCGCCGTGCCTCCTCGATCGTGTCCAGCCACAACAATCTAGGTGGCACCGCCTGGGTCAGCGGCCACCGCTCCGCGACGTCGCGTGCTGCCGCGTCAAGGGCATTGTCGATTTCTTCTGGTGTTGCCCCGACAAGGCCGGGTGTGGGTTCGATGCGCTCGACAGCGAGGCGAAGCAGCTCGTGCACCAGGTCGCCGAAGGTGACGGGATCGAGCTGCAGCGGCTCCACCGCAAGCTCGGGCGCTGTCATCCCCAAAGCACGCGCCCAAACGAAGCCCAACGGGTCACGCAGCAGGCGCCGAAGGGAAGTGGCCGATTGCGGCATGCGCAGTGCGCGAATAACGGCCGGATGGTCTTTCCGAAACCCGCCGTCATGTGGCGTGGGCTCCAGACGGTGCGTCCAGTCGGTCCAGCAGACGGTGACGCTCTGCATGCGCGGTAGATCGAGCGCATCCTCAGTGCGCGCGAGCAGACGATCCCCCTCGCTGAACGCGTGCTCGGGCGTTCTGGTCCGCGAGCGCGGACGCTCCGTGACTTTCCGTTGGACCAACGCGCTCTTGGCAAGGAACGCACCCTCGACCGAGCGTCTGCTGCGCGACAACGTCGCGCGCGAGGCCGGGTGACCGACAAGGACTTCGAAGGCCAGCCGATCATGTTCAAGCCGGGACAGGTCCACTAGGTCATGTTCGCTGAGGACATGATCGGGCAGGAGCGGGTCTACGCCATCGGCGCGCGGCCAGCTTCTGCTCGATAGCCCGAGCAGGCGCATGTGCGGGCGCGGCGCGCCGACGAGGTCGGCCGCTCTTGCCCAGACGACGTTGTTGGCGGGATCGCTTTCATCGGCGATACGCAGTGATGTCAGTGTCATCTCCATCGCCGCTGCCGGTCCCAGGCGAAGGGCTTCTCGCCAGAGCCCGAGACTCTTGCCGCGCAGCAATGTCTCCCCCAGCTTGACCGCCGCTCCTGGTCCGACATCGAGGTCAAGCAGTACTGGCATGAGGGTTCCCGCGATGGAGGATCCATCAGCGCGCCTCAGCGGCTCGAGACTACGCGCCCAATGCTCTGGTTCAAACAGACCAGCTTCGGTGGGAATGCCCTTCATCCAGTCAGCAGGAAGTGCCTCGGTCAGATAGGGCGAGAGCAAGGACAGACGGCGGACGCGATCCTGCGACAAGCCATTGATCATCACGTCTGCGAGCGCCGCGCAGGCCTGGCCGGCACGTGTGCTCAGCGCCGAAACGCCGCTGGCAAAATGAATGGGAAGTTGAGCCTCCGCAGCAAGCACCAGCATGTGGTCATCCCACACGCCGAGGTCAGCACTCGTAATTGCAATGTCCGAGGCTTGGGTTACGCCATCGCTCAACAGCTCCCGAGCCCAGCGAAGCGCCTCGACAATCTCCGCGCGCGGATCGGCACAGACATCGCAGATCAGATCCTGGGAGGGCTGCGTCGCCGTGTGCAGCAGCGTGCCTGGAAACCAGCTGCGATCTAGAGTCCCGGGCGCGTCCCAGGTGATTTCGACAACCGCGGCGAGAGCCGTGATGAGCGGCCGCCAAAGCGGGTCGATCGAAATCAGCCGGTGGAAATGGAGATCGCCAACCGTGGCGCGGGCGCGTCCCGTGCCCGCGGTCGCTCGGTCGCGAAGATCGGGGGCAGCAGCGTGCCCATTGGCATGTGGCTGCGCAGGTAGGCCTCGATGCGCCCCAGATCGCTCAGACGGGCGCTCGCAAACCGCGGGTCGTCGAACCGAATATCCGCAGCCCATATCCGCGCCAGGCTGGCAAGCACAGCACGCGCCATGCCCGGCCGCGTCTTGACCGATTCCAACTCCTCAAAGCCGAGCTCGGAGAGCGCCCGAGCAACGATTGGAACAAGAGTGGCGTGGTCTGCGGGTCGAGTAAAGCCACCCGCGAGGCGTGCTGCCAACAGGGGAGTGTCGCGACATCGCGGCCGTGGTCTCCCGCACGCGCCGCCGCGGCGCGCTGCATGCGAAACGCCAGGGTGCCTTCGACGATGACGGTGTGACGCTTGATGGCCAAGATCTTCTCGTTGTCCCGACCTCTGTTCAATGGGGCATCGCGGGCAGCACGGCCCGACGCTGCGCCCAATTGTCGAGCACGACGAATTCGTGGAAGTCGCAACCGGGATGCCGACAAACGACACTCGGCTGGACTTGTCCCGCTTCACTGATGGAATGTCCCTTGAGCGTCAGCCGGTGGCCACGCGGACAGGTCAGCTCGGCTTTGAAGATGTGCTCGGTGGAGGGGTGACAGGCGTTCCAATGGCCCGGAGGTGCTGAACCGATTCCCCGCCAATGGGCCACGCGAATCCGCGGCCGAGGCACGTAAGGTTGATTGGGCGCGGGCCGTGGACTGGATGGTCGGCGCGGCCAGAACGCGCGCCACAGGGATTTTGCCCAGCCGAGGACGATTTCGATTCTACGCAGCAAGAACCTCTTCCTTTCCTGCCAGGCTCTCGGGGCGTAGCACAGTTCCCTCCTCGTCGAAGGCATAGAGCCTGTCGATACGAACGCCGTTCCATTCGAAGCGATAGTGCGTTGTCTGAATCGATCGGGCGAGCACCTGGCCCTTGAGGACGGCAATCGCGGTTGCCGTGGGACGCTCGGCCGGCCGAAACAGAATGCCGTCGACATCGGGCGGAACCGCTTCGCCCAATGACCAGCGTTGCTCTTGCGGCAGCTCGGCCGACACCTGGCGCAGGTCGATGAACTTGCCATCGACGGGAGTCTTCAACATCCTCATGTCGAGACCAGTGGCAGCTTCCTTTGTGCGAGACAGGAAGCGCGACCGTCGCGCGACCGAGATTGCCAGCGCCGTCTGGGGCGTGTCGGCGAGCTCGAGGCATGATCGCTCGGGGGCAAAGAACGTTGTGCCCTCGGGATTTTCATAGGTGAATGGAGCGAGGTTCCAGTTCTGCAGCATGGCGGAATCGAGCTTGGGCGCCTCGCGCCGCGCCATCAGGCGATCCTGCAGGCGCAGGCGAGGATTGGTCTTGTTCTCGACTTCCACCAACGCTTCGACCTGATCGGGCGCGACGAGGTCGCGATAAACCGACACCGGCGGGAAACGCGAAGGGATCAGCCGGTATCCAGCGTCGGTGTAGCGCACGATCGGGTAGTCATCCACCGCGCTGGGCATCGAGGTACCGCCGAACCGCATAGATATCGATCACCTTTCCTCCGAGCATGACGTCCAGCGCGCTGTCTCCGTTGAAGAAGTCATTTGGGGCGTGCATCCACGCGTCGCTCGCCTGGTCAGAAGTGAAGAGAATTTGCAGCGCCTTCCAGATCGACAGCAAGTGAGAGAGGCGCTCGACAGTGTCGGGGGACGGCTCCTCCCTCTTTTTCCACTTAAAGAATGTTGAGCGCGGCGGGGACCCCAAGAGGGTGATCTGTTGGTCGGTGGAGAGGTTCCATCGCTCTGCCATCCGAAAGAAGGCCTGCAATTCAACAGGAATCCGCGTTTGCCCAGCGCCCGCTAGGGCACCGGGAGAGCTTTCTCCCATAGCCATTGTGCTCCGATCTCATTTTGGACTTGACGGCAAAATTAGTCCACCCATAGACTGTCCATAGTGGGACTCGAATCGAAGTTTAGTCCAAGGGCGGACGGCGTCAAGAGTCCTGAGCATGGAGATTTGACCGATGAGCGCTACTGCCGAACTGGCCCGTTCCGAGGCCTATTTCTTGAACGACGCGCCCGTGACGTCCCGCGACAGGATCGTGACGGGCCGGGAGGTTCTGACGCGTGGCGGGTTGAAGCCGCCGTCCGACTTCCGCCTCATTCTCGCTGCCGCGGGCCGGACCCAGCTTGTGGAGCTGGACGCCGAGATCGACCTGCGTGACTACCAGACCCCACGCTTCTACGCTTTGCAGAGCGACCGGGTCTTCTCCTTCACCGTCGATGAGATCGACCAGGTCTGGGGCAATGAGACCATCCCGGTCGACCTTCTGGTCGGCCTCATCGCCATGCGACCGGATCGCGAACTGGTGCTGGAGCGCGCCGGCGAGCCCGACATCGTCCTGTCGAGCGGCGGGACGGTCTCGCTGGCCGGCAAAGCCGTCGAGCACCTGCGCACGCGTCCCAAGGCCCCGCACGAGCTTGTCGAGGTGACGGTGTTCACGACCAGCGGCACCTTCCCGGAAGAAGGTGCGCTGCGCGTGCCCCCGGTTACTGTGGTGAAGCAGGTCCTGGCGCGCGCCGCCGCCAAACTGGACCTGACGGACACGACCGACTGGGTCGTGACCGTCGGAGGGCGCGACATCAATCCCGATCGCAGCTTCACCCAGAACGGCCTGGCCGGCAGGGTCGAGCTCGAGTGGGGCCCGCGCGAGGGTGGCGGCGGTGCTTGAGCAGCTTTCGCGCGCCAAGTTCGAGGGCGACGTCGGCCGCTTGAGCGCCCGGACCGTCGCCCACCGCGCCTGGACGGTCGTCTCCACGGAGTACCCGATCCTCGATATCGTCTTCGGACACACGAAGGCGGAGCCGTTGCGCATTCGCATGCTGTGCGACCAGTGGAATGACCTGCCCCCTTCGATCGAATTGCTGTCGGCGAGCGGGGCGTATCTGAGGTCGGCCCCGCCCAATGTGGGCAGCATCTTCAACGGCAGCGCCCATCCTTCGACTGGCCGACCGTTTGTCTGCATGCGCGGCTCGCGCGAGTTCCACACCCATCCCAGCCATCTGGGGGAACGCTGGGATGGCTATCGCGGCAAGCCGGGGATGGACCTGCTGGGCATCCTCGAACAGCTATGGCGCGGTTGGAAGAGGGCGGTCGGATGAGCCGGATGAAAGTCGGACGAGACGTGGTGGCGGCGACCATCGAGCGACTGCAGGACGGCGGGCGCATCGGCCACGAACGGGCCGTGCTCTGGCTCGGCCGGGGAGCCGGCCGCATCGAGGAACTCTACGAACCGCGACAACGGACGCGGGCCGACCAGTTCTACTTCGACGGCCCGAGCATGCAGCTGCTGTTTGCGCATCTGCGCGGAAAACGCCTGCGCGTGCTCGCCCAGGTTCACTCCCATCCCGGCCGGGCCTTCCACTCCGAAGCTGACGATGATTGGGCGATCATTCGACATGCGGGCGCCCTGTCGCTGGTGCTGCCGCGGTTTGCTCAAGAGGCGACGGTCGACAATTTCTTGGACCTCGCGGCGACCTACGTCCTGTCGACTGGAAACCACTGGGAAGAAGCGTCCGGCGCGACCCTGTTGGAGGTTTGCTGATGACCACTGTCGGTCAGGAAAATGCGCGCATGCTGGCCTCGCTCCTCGGGATCGATGAAGCGGATGCCGCCGAGCGTCTCGACCGGACGGTCCTCGTGACGGCCGCTCCAGGCCTTGCCGCTGCAGCTGGCGAAGTCGAGGATCTGCTTGAGCGCACCATCCATGCGGCGCGCCCGAGTCAGGGTAAGCCGGATCTCGAGCTGGTGCTCGGACCCGCAGAGCCTGCGACGCCCGGACCACATCTATATGCATCGCTGAATCGACGTGGCGTTATCGTCGATGTAGAGCCGCTGCGTCACCTAGATGAAGATGTTCATCCGCTGCTGACGGCGCTCGCCGCATGCCACATTACAGCCGCTGCGCTGCATCAGGTCATCAGCTCATCGAGCCTGCCACGTCTTGGTCTTCCGCTGTCCGTGGACTTTGCCGAGCTTGGCATCCCCGAGGGCAGTCTCAACACGCCCTTCGATATTTCCGGTGCGGTACTGGTCGGCGGCGGTGCCGTTGGGAACGGCTTTCTGCGAGCGCTCCGACATGTGCAGGTTCGCGGCACGTTGCCGATTGTCGACCCGAAGGTCGTTGGGGAGGGCAACCCCAATCGTTGCCTCTATTTCACCAACGATGACGTCAATTTGCCGAAAGCGCCGACCCTGGCACAAGCTGCCCAGGCGGATTTCCCCGAGCTGAAGCTGGTGCCGCATGTATGCACATTCGGTGAGCTCGTTGCCAGGACAGGGCTCGTCGACACCGCGATCGTGACGGTGGACAGCCGCCGGGCGCGACGGTCGTTGCAGAAGGAAATTCCGCGGCGGGTTATCGACGCGTCAACGACCGATGCGCGCGCGGTCATCGTCCACAGCCATAGCCAGCCGACCGATGGAGCCTGCCTCGCCTGCATCTATCGTCACGTTCCCGACGAGCACGCGCGTGAACGGTCCATCGCCGAGGGACTCGGCATCGACATCGAGATGGTTCGGGAAGGATTCATCACGGCCGACGCGGCAGCGCGGATCGCCAAGTCCCATCCTTCGGTTGAGATGGGCGCGATCGTCGGCAAGGCCTACGATACGCTGTTCAAGGAGCTATGCAGCGCGCAAGCGCTGCTCACGCCCGAGGGGCGGCAGGTGTTGGCGCCATTTGCCTTTGTGTCGGCGCTGGCGGGCGTGTTGCTCGTGATCGAGCTCTTGAGGTCCAATCATCGCGCGGCGGTAACCAACTATTGGACGGTCGACCCCTGGCGAGCCCCCATTGGCCGCCTCCGGCGGCTGCGACCGCGGGTGCCGGACTGCGAATTCTGCGCAGATTGCGCAGATGATGACGCTCGCCGTCTGGTTCACTCGCTCTGGAGCGGTGCGTAACGACGCACACGTCGCCAGCTGCGCGGTCACGTTCGGTCTCGTGTCGTTTCGACCCATCGTTAATACAGACCGCATGGCTGGCGCAGTAGGGCGTCCAATCCCATAGACGACTTGGAGTTGCCCGAGGCGACAGGAAGAGGACGACGCCGTGCGTGAATGCATTGTAGGTTGCCGCTCCGGATATCTCTGTTCGCTAATCGGAGCATTGGTAGCTAGCGATGGCAAAACCCGTTCGAAATCCGACTGAGCCGTTGCGAACACGCCACGTGTTCCTCGACACAGAGGTCTATCGTCGGGCCGCGTTCAACATCTCGAACACACCTTTCGCGCTGCTCGCCAAGCAGATCGAGGACGGGCGCGTCGTCCTGCATACAACCGACATCACACTGACCGAAATTCACCGACAGCTAAAGGAAACCGCAGTCGCCATGGCCGCGGAGGCCAAGCGGCTGGTCCGGGATTTTAACCGGATCGCGCAGCTCACTGGTGAGGACAACGTCACAGTCAGGGATGTCGACGGTTCAGCTCTCGGCGAGAAGGCCTGGGCAGGCTTCGTTGACGTGCTGGTCAAACGCTTCCGCAGCCATTCCGTGCTGGCGCTAGAGGTTCCAGCTCGGATCGTGTTCGATCGCTACTTCGACGGCCGCCCGCCATTTGATCATCGCGGCAGTAAGGAATTCCCGGACGCCTTCATCGTCGAGGCGCTCGCCCGCTACTGCAATAGCAATGAGATATCGATGTACGTGGTGAGCGGCGATGCAGCTCTCCGCAAGGCTGCAGGAGAGCACGATACGCTTCTCCCCTGGAGACACTAGAGGATGTCCTGGCCGCCGCGACCGCAGAAGGCGGAGGGGATCTCGAAGCGATAGCCGACGAGATCTTCGCAGCGCCCGGTTTCGATGAACAACTGATTGAAGCTATCGAGAGCGACTTGGATTTGGTGGAATTCGTCTACTACGGCTCCTTGTCCGACGTCTCCGTACTGGGGGCCAAGCTCGATGAAATTGTCAGCGTAGACGGGTACGACGTCGCCGCCATCGATGACACCAAGATCGGACTCATCCTCCACGCAAACTCGATCCTCGCCGCGCGGCTGCGTTATGTCGACGAGGCCGAACTGCGAGATAAGGACGACGACATTACTCCGACCGAACTCGAAACCTGGGTCCACACGCATGCCCGGCTGAAGATCTATGTGTCGATTGACCTACGCACGCTGCGTTTCATGGAGACTGAACTCCTGACTCGCGACGTCATCGTTGAATAGCATCGTCCTTCCAAGCGCGCGCCGCGGTCTCATGGCACGGCAGAGACTGGTCCCGCCATATTGGCGACGGCGTCGACTAGAACCTTGACCGCGTGCACGGCGGGTCCCTCGACCAACATGCCGCATTCGAGATTGGCGGCTTTGGAGCGTCTCAGCAGGTTTGCCGATCCGACATATGCCGCCACCCCATCTGCGAGCACAATCTTGGCGTGAAAGGTTTCCTGCGACAGGTCGCCACCGCCATAGTCGATGATGCGAGTTGCCGCCCTCTTCAGGCGGCGCCCCGCCTCGGCGCAACTGACAAGCTGCGATGCGTCCCGTATGACCAAAACTCGTTCAATGGCTTTCGTCGTTTCGAAAAGTTCGGCGGCCCAGTCGGCCCCGATCCTGTCGACATAAGGGATCATCACGGTAAAACGCTGGCGCGCCAGCGACGCGAGATGGCTGAAGGCATCGGTTGTGGGCGTCAGCGTCACGTAATCGCTGGCGATGTCAGCGGCGAGAGCATCGGCCAGCCGGCTCGGCGCGGGCGGCATCGTCACTACCAGCCGCGCCGTTGCCCGCGGCGAGATCAACACCTCGTTTGTCATTTGGCGACCATCGCCTCAAAGAAGCCCACGAGGTCGGGAGCCGATTTCGGTTCCCATTCCGGACCTTTGCCGCCCTTGAGCACGGCTCGCGATAGCAACAGGTTGGAAGCGATGCAGCTCACCTCCGACACCATGACGCAGGCCGGGCAGGCACCACCTCGTGCATCGCACAGGCTGCCCGATCCGCAACGCAGCGTGCGTGGATCGATCGCGCGGCGGAGGAACTCATCCGCATGGTTGCGCCACATGGCGGAGATATTGCCAAGGTCCGGCGTCATTCCCTTGCGGTAAATCACGAACGCAAGGTCGGCCGGGAAGATGTGCTCGCCGATACCGTCGCGGTCCACGCCGGAGGAGTCGGCAAGCGAGTGCATCATCTGATGCGAGAGTGTATGCAGCAGGAGATAGACATACGCCGGCACCGTACGTGGGTAGCCCCCGGTTCCCTCGCGATCCTTGAATACCTCGAGGAACGGGCCGAAATCCTCGTACCGTTCCAGGTAAGCGCGCCCCAGTCCCTCGTCAGGCACATCGGTGATCTGGTTGGCCTTCAGCCACCGAAGCACCCTCGCTTCGTCGAGCTTGAAATAGAGCGCCTCGTTCTGCTGCTGGGTCACATAGATCGGGCGCTTGGTTCCCTGGACGGGAAGCTGATCGAATGCCTTGAGACGAACGGGCATGTCGATCGCAGTACCCTGATGCTCACGCTTGTAGACCGGCGTCGCCGAAACCCGCGTGTATCCAAAACTGAACTCGCAGATCGGCAAATTCCGCACCAGGACTAAGCGCTCCACGCCCAGATGGTCGAGCAGATTGCCGATGTTCGCCTGATAGCGAGCCTTGCGCTGAGGATCGTTGACAACGTCAGTGAGCGTAATGTCCGGTTCCATGACATCGACCGCCGCGTGCCGCGCCATGGCTTGCTCGATATGCTCACGCACGAACGCATCGTGCTGGATGGTGAGCCGGATTGGGTCGTAGCGCCGTGTCCATTCTCCGCGCTGGCTGATCGCCCTGAGCACCGCTTCGCTTCCCAGTCTGCCGCGCTCGACGATGCCCTCAGAGAACCAGCCCTCACGCAACTCATAAGCGCTATCGCGGTATGAACGGGCGCGCTCCGGCCGGTTACTCTCATCGGCGCGACGCGCCATGTCGAGGAAGCTCTGGTAGTCCTCCCAATCGCCGGCGTGTGTGGAATTGGCTTGGACAGCCTGACGAACCTCGTCATCGCTCGGTTCGGAGAAAGGAATGTTGTGAATCGCGGCGAGTTTCGCGACAAGTTCCCCCACCCGTGACGGCGTCATCAGTTCGACGACGGCGCTATCCTCGAACTCGATGAAGCTGGTGCGTTGCGGATAGAAGGTCGAGTTCGCCCGGTATGACACCGGCAACATGTTGACTTCGATCCACTGGAAAGGTCGCCCTCCGGCGTTCTGCTCAGTCTGAAGACGTGCCAGTACATCCGGTTCGGCCTTCTTGAGCACGCGGGTGTCGCCGCACCCTTCGCAGACATATCTCCATTCGGAGAACACCGGAGCCTCGTTGCGCAGCTTGAAGCTGGTCGATCCGCACGTGCACATCCTGATCTGTCGCGTGTCGCCGGTCTGAGGGTCAAAGTTGAAGTTGTAAGGACTCAGAGGCTGAATCTCGCCTGACCAGTGCACGTAAACGACATCGACCTGCGTCCAACGGGCATCGTGGCCATTGCACTTCCTCGGCAGCGGTTGCCTGGCCTGATCCGAAATACTTTCGTATTCACGGGTCGAGCCGCAGATGCCGCAGCGGTAGACGAGCGGATAAGGCACGTAGCCGACGCGGTCCGGCCCGGTCATCTGAAAATCGTTCCGCTCGATACGGACTTCGCCGGTCTTGGAGTCGCGAAAGGGTGCGTCAAGGACGAGCTCAGGCAAGGCATCCGGCACTGCCTTTATCGCTCTGTCACGCCAGTTCGTCGCGAAGTCGCTGAGGTTCTCGAACACCAGATCGATGGTCGTGCGGTTCAACTGCTTGGTGATGTCGTTCGCCAGCGGCACCGAGCGACATATTCCCTTCCCGCCCTCCCAGGTCATGAGTACGCCCGGCGCGTAAGAGCTAGCAATCTGGACCCGCGATCTCGACATCGTGGGTGGCTCGAGCGTATCCGGTTCCCGCTTCGCTCCCCCGAACGCGGCCGGCCTGCGGTTCGAGGTGCGCCAGTCCCCGCCCGCGCCCTTACCGCCGCTCATCGCTGCCTCCATCGGCGTCCATTTCCGAGGCACTCCCGCGCTGCGCCCTGATTGCCCGCATGACCTTTGCTAGATCCTGCCTGTCGACGTCTGTCGATCTCCCTCGCGCCAGCGGATCGCGACCGGCAGCTACGATATACCCGGCTTCATCGACATCCCGCAGCGACGTCATTGGCGGCCGGAAGGCGGGAAGATCCTCCCAGTAATCGCGCAGGCTCGCAGCCGTGCCGCGGCTAGCTATGTCGCGGACGAACGTATCCACCTGCTTTTCCACCAAGGCGCGGTAGAACTCCTCGTAGTGCGGAGCGCCAAGCCTTGAGGCTCCCTTGCCAGCGAATCCCGCTAGCGCGCAGCATGAATCCGCCCAAAGCTTCACAGAGCGCCACGTGATTGCGCCGCGCCATTGTTCCGAGACGGCTGATCTGATCCATGTGGGCGACTTCCGCTTTACGAGCGTCGTTCTGATCTAAGAATTCGTGGGCCTCGCGCAGCATTGCCCAAGTCTGAACGTAGGACGCCATCGCCCGTTTGATGGCATTCTCGGCCCACCGCTCAACCGCCGGCGGCGCAATCATCCTCTCCAGGAAGCGATGAAAGATGTCATGGGTCTCAATCACGTAGCGGTCGCGACGATTCTGAGGCGTGGGCAACAGCATTACGAAACCGACATGGGTGCGGCCCACCCGGCTCGAGGCCTGGATATACTCTGCGATGTCCGACGGTAGGCCAGCGAAGAACATGCTGTTGAAGCGGTCCACGTCGACGCCATGACTGATGGCGGATGTCGCCACGATGTTGCGAAGGGTGGACGTGATATCGGGATAGTCCGCCCCCTGAAACGACGTTTCGGCGACCTCCATCACAGCCTGGATGTCCTTCATGTCGATCCCGCCGGAGATCAGCCGGCTCTCGAAAAAGGCGTGAGCCCTGCCGATGCGTCTGTGTTCGTGCCCAACGGCCGCGCTGAGGGCATCAATTATCTGATCGCCACCCTTTTTGTTGGTGACATAGGCGAGGGCGATACGGTGAAGGTCGACAAGCGCCATGATGTCCGCGACACGACCCTGCGTCACGGCTCGATCTATTGCAGCGCGATGCCAGTCTCCGACCAGTCCGGGCGAAACCGAGCTGCGGATCGCGGCGACCGTGGCACCGCACTTCGCCGGGTCTTGCAGCCCGTCCCAGAGCGCAGTGATGATCCCATGGAAGGCCGCGAGCACTCCGACGGTGGTAACCGTGTGAGTGGCATCGTTGGTCATAAGGGACACGTAGAGCCGCATCCATGGTGCGGTCTGCTCCGGCGCCTGCGCGAACGGGAGGGAGTTGGCGAGGGCGGTTCGCATGGCGTTCGCCGGCGGTGGCGGAGCTGGCTCAGCGAAAAACGAATGGTAGAGGTCTGGTCCCGGATAGGGGAAGCGCAGCGGAACACGCTGGTAGAGTGTCTCCAGCTGGCGCTCAGGAGCCGAAATCGTAGCGGTTGCCGCTATAACTTTCGGCATCCGCGCTGCCCCCCACCCATCGCCCTTCCAGCACCGGGCTACCTGAAGCCCGTCCCCGGCCATATCCGCCACGTCCTCCAGTACGGTCTGGAGGAGCGTGTCGAACAGCCCGCTGAACGTGCCGAGACTCTCCTCGAGCAGATGCGCTTCGTCTTGGATGACCAGCGCAGGGAAGGGGTCGTGGAATACCCGTGCCCCGCTGGCATAGGAGGGAAACACATTCGAGCAATCGTCCTCGGCCGCTTCCCGGCGGAGGTCCTCCTCGCGCCGTGGCGTGTCGAGATTGCCCCATTTGTCTACCCGACGAGCCAGGCCAAACATGCCAAGCACCTTGCTGATCGTCGCCGTGTGCTGGCCAAGCATAGCGAGCTTGTCGACCGTGCCGAGTACGACGGCCGGAGCCCGGGCGTAAATGGCATCGTCGGTTAGCAGGAAAGGCAGTGGATGCCGCCCGCCATGTTCCTTGTTCCAATCGCACCCATCATTGAAGCAGACGATGACAGCCCGCTTGCCCAGGGGTCCTTCGCCCTCGGCGCGCCGGAGGCCGGTTGGCTGTCCGCAGACCGGGCACTCCGGGATCTTGTCATAGGCCTCCCGCGCGTCGAGATATCGGCGACCCTGCGCTCGCATCTCCTCGTCGCCTGTATCGCCGTCAAGCCCGCTATCGTCTGGAAAGTTGGAATCATCGGCCAGGGGGATGTCCGCCCGGAACGCCCGATAGTGGTTCGGGGTATTCTGATTGCCGACCCAGAATCCCATCTCGAAGGGCCACTCCCCGGCATGGTTCCTGCGCCGCACCATCTCCGCCCGCACCATCAGCTTGAGCAGCCGCTGAGCCTGCTGGAGGGTGAGCAGGCGCAGCGGGTAGCGGATCATCGCGGTGATGCCACGGTTCTTGCCGCGCAGGCGGTCAAGGAACATCGCAAAGAGCAGCGTGCCGTAGAATGCCTCCGACTTGCCGCCGCCCGTCGGGAAGTAAAGGAGGCTGACGCCGTCCTCGTCGAGCATCTCATCGTGATATTCGCGCCAATCTGCCATCCGCGAGGCGAACACGGGGATGTGGGATAGGACGAATGCCATCTGAAACAGGCGCCAGCCGCGTTTGGGATCGGACGCGTCGCGAAGCGCGAACGCCTCGTTGGTCATGATCCAGGCACGCCATGGCGCCGCGCGACGCTCTAGTTCGGCACGGCTGCCCCCTCGTGACCCGGGAGCGTGTCGAACGCCTGCTTGGAGGCTATCAACAGCTCCACGCCGCGCTCGATGTATCGTGCTTCTGCCCGCTGGGCTGCGAGGTCTTTTCGCAGCCGGGCGGATTCGATTTCCGCATCGGCGCGGTCGAGCCCTGCTCCTACTGTCGCCTTGAGCCGAACCTCCTGTTCATCGATCCACTTCGCATAGGCGCGCGGCAGTTCGAGGAGCCTCCGCGCGTCGAAGCCCGGATCCTTTAGAACCGCGAACTGAAAGGGCAGATCGATCTGGCGAGCGACGATACGCGGCTGCGTAAAGCGTGGCGCGATCGTGGTGGCGAGCGTCAGTTTGCCGCTTTCTCGGTCAGCGCGAATCCCGCAATTGAGGCCGATCGCCGGATAGTCGAGATGGTCGCGGAACCGATAGGATGGTTCCACACGGTCAAGCCGCAATGGCCTGTGCGCCGCCTGAGGCAACGTCACCGAAAGCCCCGCCCCGAATACGGTGTTGCATCGTCCCTGCGCGTCTCTGGGCGTCAACTCGGCAGACTGGTTGTCGAGCATCACCCGCAACGACAGGCGCCTAGGGTCGAGGAAGTCCGCTTGGCGCTCGACCTTCAGCGCGACCCGCGAAAGGTCCGGCACGACCCGCGCGCGGTCGACTGGACGGGCGGCCAGTGCCGCCATCGCCGCCGTCCACCGCGCTTCGTCCAGTGTATCGTGGGGCTGTATCGTTGCATCGCGCCACGCTTCACTGACGCCATGTCCAGTCACCCAAGCCTCGAGCTGATCGGCGACTGCCTGCGTCAGGCGGCAGTTATAGCCGCTGATGGTCGTGCTCAGCGAGTCCTGATCGGCATCGCTGGCAAAGTCCAGGACCGGCAGGTCAAGCTCGATCCGACGCCATTTGCCTGGCACCGGGGCCGGGTCTACGAGGTTTAACGGGATTGCTCGCCCCTCGCGGATCAAGCGGGCAATTGGTGCCGGCTGCGCCGCGTTGTCCTCAGGGGTGTTTGGATCGGCAATGGCCGCGTCAACGGCCGCCGGCGCGACCTGGGGCTCCGCTTCACCGGACAACAGCTTGATGCCGTGAGCGGCGTAGGCTTTCGTCCGGATCTCGGCGAGGATCTGCGCGCGCTGCGCCCGCACCTTGGAGCGCTTCGCCTCATCCAGGTTTTTCCAGTCCGGCCGGTCAACGCCGGCCGCCTGCAGCGCCGGCACGCGCTGTGCGCGTATTGTGTCGTCGATCTGCTGCTGGGTGCTCTTGCGCAGCTTGAAGTCGAAGTCGAGTTCGCCTCCCCCGCGACGAGGTCCGACCACAACGGGATCACGCGCACGTAGATCGAAAAGCGCGGCGCTACCCGGATCGTTGCGCCGCTGCCGGCGCGCACCACTAGATCAATGCCGACAGACGCGATCCGGATGTCGGAGGTTTCGTCTACGACGCCGCCGACGTCAAAACGGGGCAGTAGCTGGCCCGCGAAAAGGCCACGCCGAGGTGAGCTGCCCAGGATCGCCCGTCCGCGCTCGTCGCTGCCGCTGACACGTCCGACAAGCGCGTTGACCAGAGCATCGCAGACGGCTTCCTTGAGCTCAACGTCGATCTCGCCCAGCTGCTTGTCCGATAGTCCCTTCACTGCGCCTCCAAGCTGCGCGTCTTCGCGACAGTTGCCACGTGCTCCTCGGCCATCAGCCGCAGGGCACGGATGTCATCACCACGCTCGCGATTCGTGGCGAGCGCAGCGTGCGGATCGGTCAGAATACCCCGGAAGGCGTCGTGAAAGACGTTCCCCGAGCGTATCCGGTGCGAGCGTTGCGCCACCACGGCCCAGAGCCAGAAACTCTCGGCGAGTTTTGTGCCGATGCCGAGCGCGGCCGTGAAGCGCATGAACGTCTCTCGATCGTGCGGCGCATGCGGCACGACGTCGTGAAGGGGTTTGTCGAGTTCTTCGTCGAGGTCGACCCAATAGCGGGCCGTCTCGATCGAAGTGCGGGGTTCACCCATCTGAGATACGACAGCCCGCAAGCGCTCGTTGACGGAATCGCCAGGCACTTGAGCGAAGCGGCGGGCGACCTGAAGATGGTACTCCCGAATCTCTGCCGCCGCCGTCGCGCGGACATTGACCAAGGTGCGTGCCCGCTCGACGAAACCTGGCCCGATGACACAGACCTCTTCGCCTTCGCGCACCTGCGCGGCCGGCCGTTCGATGAAGGAAGTCGTCGCGGCCTTGTCGTTGCGCAGGACGATGCCTGTCGACTGGCGTGCGATAATACGCTGGCCGTTATGCATCGAAAGCTCGACCAGGCGCCGCTCGCCCCGACCCCCCCGCTCAGGTCGACAACAAGGCCCGCGGGGAATTCGATGTCATCGGGGGCATTTCGGTGTCGAGCTTCACTGCGTGACGCCCGATTTCGGCAACGCGGGCGGCAGCACGTTTCGCAAATGCCCGCAGTCGGGCGGCGAGCGGAGCGACATCTATTGCTTCTGCCAAACGCTCGGCATCCCTCGCTGCGAAGGCTAATGTGTCGGCATCGGCCAGCATGACGATCTGCTCGGGCAGCCATTGTTCGCTCAGGGTCGCGAGAATTGCCGATCGAGTCGGTGCGACGATGATGGCCCGCTTGAACTGGTTGCGCAGTGCGCTGGGCATTGCCGCGATAATGTTCAGTACGCGCGCCCCTCCGAACCGGATCAGGCCGAGGTCCAGCCGTTCCGCGAGCTTCGGATAAGACGGCCCCAGTCGGTCCGCCGCGAATTCCGCAATCATATCCGAACGAAACACGAAGGCTGACCTCGAGCTGGATCGAAGTGCAGGCTGGACGAACTCCTCCAGTAGCGACGACATCGGCGTGGCCCGCTCCAGCAGACGCATGACGCTGGTCGTTTCGGCAGCAACATGCGTATCAGCGTCTGCTTGGCTGGCGAGACTGCGGGGATCGGACAGGGCCGCCACGTCAGCCGCCACGCGGTAAGTCGCCAACTGGTCGTTTGCCGTCGCGGTCGACGTCTCGTGTTCGAGGAACCTGCTGAGTTCGGTGATCGATCCTGGCAGGCACGCCGACCGCCGCACCGTACCGATCATGTTTCTTACCGTCTCCGCACCGGCGGGGTCGCCCATCTCGGATAGTCTGTGCGCCAGTCCGCGGAGCCGCTCGATGTTGCGGTCAACGTCACCAAAAAAGCCATCGACATCGATACGTTTGGCACCCTCGAAGCCGCGCTCTTGCCGCCTGCTGTCTTGGATGATGCCGGCGGTTGGCGAGTAGACAACGTGACCCAAGGCGGGGATCACCTTACCTTTGCGTCCGGCCTGCTTGGCTCCCAACAGCTGGAAGCGCGCTGTCTGGTAGGTCCATGGATCATCGGCGAGCACGAGAATGCCTGCCTGCGGATGAACCTCGCGCATGCAGCCGATCATCTCGGTGGTCCGCTTCAGCCAGTTCCACCCCAACCGGTCCCGCGCGTTGCGCGAGAGGTCAAGGATCAGGAGGTCCGGCGCGGACTTGATGCTTCGCAACTCGACCCCAAGCCGGTCCGCCGCTCGGATCGTAAAGAGATAATAGGGGGCGATCGCTGGGTCGTCCGCGGCGCCCGACCGCTTGTGCGCTGCAATGTCGGTCTTGCTTCGCGTGCGCCACAGCAACTCGCTGTTGGAAGGTCTGTCGCCACGAGGCGGACCGTGAGGCACGATCTCATCGAGGATTGGATGCTCGAATTCTGGGTAGTCGCGGCCATCCGAGGCGCGACCTGTCAGCTTGCGGACACGCGCCAGGACCTGATGATAGTCCTTGGCGGGATCGTTCTCTCCGCTCTGATAGCGCTTCAGATGGTCGAAATGCACTTCACCCAGGCCATGCCGGTCGACCTGCACTGCCCGCGCCTGCGCATGGGTGCTTCGCGCGTAAGGGAAGACGATTGCATGCACCTCGTCGGCCCGCTTGCGGCAGGCGGTGCGTTCATTCGCAATTATTACCTCGTCCTGATCGGCACTGGCGACGGCGCCTATCGCCAGCAAAGCCACGATCGCAGACGGCGACATCCGCATCGGTGGCCATGGCATGACTACCTGCGCGGACCCATCGCTTGCCACCTCTGCAGCAGATCGCACCAACCTCAGATAGGCAGGCGTGAGCGCTGCCGGCTCGCTCGACCCCAGGCGATGCAGAGGCTGTGTTGCAAGCGCATCCATATATCCTTGGACGTTCCGCGGGGGCGCTTGGCGGGGGCAGCGACCTCCACGGCCTCGGCCACCCGACGCGAAGCACGATCCGCCAATTTCGAGGTTAGCCCGGCGCGCTTTTCGAGCTGGATTTGCCGTTGTCGCGTCCGATCCTGCAGCTCAGTTCCTGGCGCGCGATCGAAGGGCCGATGACGCGCCATCAGGCTTCGACCATCTTGGCGTGGACGCGATAGGCCGCAAGCGCTGCGGCCTCCGCGTCGCCATCCGCGTCACGAAGCGCCTCTCGAAAAACCGCCGGCAAAGGCAGGTCGAGCTTGCGCAGCAGCGTGACCGAAACGGCGGCGGTTCCCGACACCCGTCGGTATCGTTGATCAACCGCACTCGTGTTCAGCAGAGCGACGGCGAGGGCAAGCTGCTCGGGGTTCTCGGATGTGAGAACGATCGTGTGGTTCTCGGTGACGAAGCCGCCCCAGCGGGCGACTACGGCAGGATCGACCATCGCCGCTATCAGCCGACGTGGCTGTTTGTCGTTCGTGGTACGCTGCATGACCGCCGCCGCCGAGCGGATCACAGCTGCGCTGTCCTCGGCGAACGTCACGAAGTCTGTTTGAATGCCCTTCTTACCGGAGGGCCGGCAGAGTGCCCCCGACCGAACATTCTTCGCCCATATCAACGGAAAACCCCGCCGCCCTCCGAGCTTCGAAACCAGCCGGGTTTGCTCGCGATTCCAGACAAAATATCCCGCCTTGGCGCCGACGCCATAGTCGGCGAGGGTTGCACCGCCGACGGTCTGGGGATCGATCGCAGGAAGTGGCCAAACGTCGCCCGACTTGGGCGGTAGGGCCTGCTCGACGATCGGCGTCGCCGAGCATGTCACTCCGACGATCGGAAAGCGCACCTTGGCATCGGCGCGATGCGCCTTTCCCTTGCGCACGATCAGCACACTAATGTCCTGAGCGACGTCCAGGAAAACACCATCCCGACCGGCAATCGAACCGATCGTCAGAACTTCGCCGCGCGACCGGATGAAACTTCGCATGCGGTCGTAGAGAGGACCGGCGCGAAAGCTCGAGGGAATGACGAGGGCGACGACACCGCCAGGCTTCGCATGCCGAAAGCAAAGCTCTGCAAAGAGCGCGTACTTGTTGATGTGGCCGCTGTGGGCCACACGTCGCCAAGCCCTTCCGCGCACCTCCTCGATCGACATACGTCCATAGGGCGGGTTAGCAATCACCAGCCCGTAGGCGGCCGGAATCTTCGCCTTGAGGGCATCGTCGACGACGATGATGTCACGGGGCAGGGCCGCGCCAAGGCGATCCGCGATCAGCCGCCGGGAGAGCGTCGCCAGGCCCGCGTCGATCTCGATGCCGTTCAGGCGATAGGCTACGTCCTTGGCGGCGAGGCCCGCAGTCGCCATTCGGCCCGCAATCGTCGAGAGGAAGGCGGCTCCCCGGCCGCAGGATCAAGAACGTCGTCCTGGGCGAAATTGAAACCGGCCTCGATGGCGAGGTCCACAACGGCGTCCGCAACGGCCGGTGGCGTGAAATATGTGGCCTGCGACCGCCGCACCTTGCTCGGTAGCATAAGGGTATAGAGCGTGCCGATCCAATAGTGTCGTTCGTCGACCGGCAACGCGTGAAGCGCACGACGGAAGCCCTCGACCCGGCTATCCGACCCGAGCTCATCAAGCAGGTCGAGGCAGGCGTCGGCCCGAGCCTGCGGCGTGGCTGCGGAAATAGCCAGTTCTCTCGCGATAATGCGAGCGCGGGCGAGCAACGTCGTTTTGCTCCCGTTCAGCTCCACGCAGCCCCCATTTCCACCAGCCGCGGCTCGCCAGCCCACGGATCATCTTGCGATTTTGCATCGAATAAGACTATGCCCGAAAGCAAACGTCTAGACCGCAAGTGCTTGTTCCCATCTTCTCGTCCGCGGCGAACTTGCGAAAGTCTCCTTTTCCAAGCCACGAAAACAAATGAAGTCCGGCGACAATCAGTCGTCGAACAGTCTCATCGAACGCATCTCGAGCCTCTTGAACTCGTTTTGCACGGCGTCCGGCGTGAGCCAGCTCTCGGGCTGAAACCAGCCCTGTGTCGCGAACAGGTTCATGAACGGAAGCGCCACCCGACGAAGCGCTCCGAAGTAATCATCGCGGAGCTCGGCCCATTGCAGCGGTATGGTCCGCGCGAAGCGATCGTCGCGGTATGGGGTCGAAGCGACGACGCGGAAATTGTCCCACATCAACATGCGATCGCTGAGCCCGCGCCAATCCATCCGGACGATTACTTGGGCCACTCCTGGCAGCTCCTGACCCATGAGACGGGCATGGGCCAGCAGCGAATGAATGGCGACGAGTATCCACAACGGGGTCAGATGCTTGGGCGGAGATGGCTGGCCTTCTCTTGACCAGTTGTCGCGCAACGACTCCACGCTCACCGCGATGCCGCACTCATAGATCCGCCAGTAGTCGAAGGCACCCGAGATCAAGCCCGTGTTTTCCACGCGCATGCCTTCAAGGTACGTGGTCTCCCTCCCGCCCAACGTCGACATGCGGACCTGAGGCGCGCGTTCCGGCACCGAAAGAGGAAGGAACGAACCCCAGCCGTAGTACGCATATTGGTGCATCGCCACCGAGACGCGATCATTCAGCGTTCGCGGGCTTTCGATGCTGATTGGATCGCCATCCGCATCGACCAAAGCGTACCCCATGGCTGAATAGTTTTCGCCCGCCTGCAATATCTGTGCATGGTATTTTGCGTCGGTCCGCTCCGTGAGGCTGCGAGTCTGTGCGGTGAAATCGGCGGCCGTCTCAGTGACCGCCGCGACGAGCAGTTCGAGAACTCGCGAATCCGGCTGCGACCGCCCGCCGATCGACTGACGGAGGATGCTTCCCAAGAGATCGGCGCGATGCGACAGGCAACGCTCCAGAAGCGTGTTCCAATCAACGGAGCTACGGATCGGCACGCTCTCGGGGCCGGCCGCCCTCACGTAGACCGTGCCCTGCGAGATGCCGACAGGTCTGCCATTGGCGCCCTGTGGCCCATCCGCGATCGCCACAACGGGCCGTGCTCCGTGTGAGGGGACAACGACAACCGGATAGGTCACGCCTTCAAACTCGGCGCCCTGCAGGAGAACCTGCAGGCGCGGTTCGAGGTACCTCTTCACGATCGCCGAAATTGCATCCTGGCCGAACGAGGAAGGGGGCAGATCGGTGGCGCCGAGGGGCTTGCGCGTCTTGTCGTCGATACCGAAGACGAGATAACCCCCGCCGTGATTGGCAAGCGCCGCAATATGGCGCGCGAGCTTCGCTCTGTGCTCAGGATCTGTCGTGTCCATCCAGGCCTTGAACTCGACACCGAGATTTTCGTTTGCCCCGGCAATGAGGTCGGACAAATCTGAAACGGTGACCTTGTCGCGCTCGGGTGCAGCCGACATTTCGTTAGCCCCGAAACCCCAGTGCGCGCAGCCACGCGTCGATTTGTCCGAAAGCATCCTGCTGCCATTGGTCGGGCGTGCGATCGCCTAGAATATCGGTCTGTTCGACGAACTGCCTGACGCAAGTCGGCCCGTAGCCGTCGACGGTGTCGAATTTCTCTGCAATGAAGCCGAAGCCTCGCGCGCCGCTGGCGTGTTCCAACAGTGGCCGACATGCCAGAGCGAGCGCCTCGCTGCCCTCGGGATAATTTCGAACGCAGTAGTAGATGTCGTATGCGTCCTTCTGCTTGTGCCGACCGTTGAGGGCATGCCCTTTCATGGCGAGCAAGGCTGGGATCGAGCAGACGGCGATCTCCACGCGGTTTGTGCCGCCCCCTGGCATCGGACCGGCAATCGCGACCATCTGGTAAAAGCGCAATGCTAGATCGGCGCCGTCGGCCCGCTGCACGGCGAAGTCGCTGATCAGGGGCGGCACGTTCTTGACGATTTCCGCGTCCCGCGGCATCAGAAAATCGACGATGATGTCGATCGGACCGCCGTCATCGGCCGCTGGAACCTGCCGCACAAGCTGAAATCGCCTTAGTTCGGCACGCTGCTCGTATCCGTGTTCTCTAAGCGCTTCGATCAGCGTCGTGTATTCACCGTCTCCCAGCGCCTCCGCGTCGAGACTGAGATCGACATCGAGCGTCCCGACATGGGGCATATCCTCGCTGCCGAGCAGGAGCCACGGCACGGCGCCCCCGACGACCGCGAACTTACCGCGGAAGCTGCCCAGTATCTGGCCAACTTCAACCAGCACAGCCTTGACGGCCGAGGTGGTACGATCATCGTAATCAGCCGCCGATTGCGGCTCTGCGGGAGTTACGGGCGCCATGCGAGCTTCTCCCGACGCAGGTGCTCAGCAGCTTCGCGTCCCCGTTCGCCGGCGGCTGCCAGGTCGAGATAGGTTTGCACCGGACTCGTGCAGACAACTCCCGGCACAGGCTCGACGGCATCGCGGAGGATGCCTGCATCCTTCGGTAAAGTGACAACGACATTTTCCCCCTTTGACGCCGATGACAGCTTTATCGCCTCCTGCAGTCGCACGAGGCCATCATCGTCGGCATAGAGGAATTGCGTGCTGGTTCGCCCGTAAGGTGACAACCACTGGGCGGCCGAGAAAGACCCGAGTATCGCCCATCCACCTTCCGGCTGCGCACCAAGGACTCCGCGCACCGCGGTGTCGAAGCCGCTCCCGTGAAGCGCCGAATAAAATCGCAGCCGCCGACCGACGGGCGGCTCGTAGGCCTCGCGCCACGCGTCCAGCAACGCGTCGGGGTCCGTCAACGTCACTCCCTCGGACGACGTTCTTGCCCATTCCCGGTCGATTAGTGCGCTTCGCACATTGCTGATGTGGCCAAGGCTTACCGCTGACGCTTCGGCAAGGTCCGCTACGCGCCATGGTTTGTCTGGATCTCGCAACAGCACCCGGAGCACCTGCGCAGACTTGGGCTTGAAGAGGGATTTGAGTTCGCGTCGCTCCGCGCTCGGCTTGCTGTCGACGTGCCGCTCGATGAAAACACTGTCGAAAATAATGCGGGCATTGCCAACAAGGTCCAGGAAACCGACCTTGTAGTCGTTGCAAAGCGCCTGAGCCTCCGGGGAGAGGTATGGAGCGACGAAGATCGGCACCGCTTCTCTATCGAAATGCGCAGTGTAGTTACGCAGTTGAAGCAAGCCTAAGCGAACGTGCCGGGGCTGACCGTTCGACTTGACCTGGCAGACCAACGTGTGTCGGCGGCCGCCGACAGCGACGTGGGCCAAGAAATCGGCCCCGCGATCGGGGCCGTCAGCACGCTCGAGTTCGACATCCTCGACCACAAGAGCCGGGACCCTTTGCAGGAGTCCCGTTAGGGCCTCCGCAGCGTCCTTCTCCATGGTTTTCAGTTCTTCGACCGTGTTCAGCATTTGCTGAAAATATGTCATCTACTGAAATTCGGCAACCCCTTTCACTCTTCGCTGCCTTTTCAACGACTGCTGAAACCAGCCTTCCGGGTGAAAGGCAGAAATATGTTACATATCCCCTTGTATCCTTGGTCCGGATATGTAACATATTGCCTATCGAAGGAAGATAGGAGATTCTCATGATGCCGGTTGTGCGAATAAGCGATGCCACATTTTCCGATCTCAAGCTCATGGCGAGCTGGTTCGGCACCAAGACGCCCGCTGAGACGCTTGATCGCGTCATAAGGGAGACAATGGACCAGCTCGGACTCGAGCGTGACGATGAGCCCGCCGAGGCGGTGGTCACGAGCGGCGGCGCAATGCATTTCGATGTCGCGCCCGGTCTGGCGTTCACCAAGCCGTTGTCGGCGACCATCAACGGGAAGGCTGTGCCAAGCCCGCGGTGGTCGTCCGTCCTTCTGACAACGATCGCCCAACTGAAGGCCAAGGGATTGGACGGCGAGAAGCTCGTTCGCGAGTTGGGGATACCAGCCAAGGCCGTTCAGTTCGAGGATGAGGGATTCAAGTATCATCCGCACCTGGGCATTTCGGTGCAGGGCCAGTCGGCTTCCGACGCGTGGAAGGAGGTGGAACGCCTTGCCAAGAAGTGGCACATTCCGGTGACGGTCGAATTTTGGTGGCGCCAGAATCCGAAGGCCCAGTATCCCGGCCGGACGGGCATTCTCAAGGCAGGCAGTCAGCCCTGATCACAGCGAGCGGCGACGAGGCCAACCGCGCCGCTCGATGCCTCGGGGAGCGCATGCGTAGGCAACCCTCCCATCCGCTGGAGGGACCAGACGGCCGGGCCAGATGCCTATCGGAAGAGCTCGCGCTTGCGATGCTTTTGCCGCCCGGGCAGGAAATGATCCTTCTGCCAGCTATCGTCCGGCGTGAGCAGCGCGGCCTCCCTCGCACTACCGCCGCCGGAGCCCGCCACTTTCAGCGCGGTCGTCCTGAAATAAAGGTGGCGGTGCAACCGCATGAACTCGTTGACCAGCACCGGCGTCACTTCGGCCGCCCACTCGCCCGAGAGCAGCAGCATGTTCTCGTCATTGTCGGTCACCGAGGCCGACGAGAAATTGGCCGATCCCGAGAAGACGCGCGGATTTGGTCCGAACGGGTCGATCATCATCATCTTGGTATGGATGTAGAAGATGTTTCCCTGCCGTCGGTGGCGTTCTTCCCGCAGGAACCAGCGGTCGAGGGCCTCGCCCTCGAGGCCCGCCTTGATGCTCTTTTCCACCAGCAAGGCGCCCATCGCGACAATATTGTCGCGATCGTTCTCGATCGCCGTCATGATCGCCTTGGCCTTGTCCGTCCGACCTGAATTCTCGGCGACGACGAAACGGAGGATGTTGCTGTCCCCAGTGAAGGCCGCGCCGATCTCTTCCGAGATTCCAAAAGCAGCCGTCAGGAACCCAGCCATTTCGGCCTGTTCCATCTGGCCGGAGTACCAGGCCAAGATACCCTCCGCGCGAGGCGAGAAGATCGGCCGAGCTTCGCTGGCGGCGAGAGGGTTCGGATCGGGAAACTCGCGCGTGTTGAAACCGCTGAGATCCGTTGGCGATGGGTCGCCCGCCAGGGTCTCCCAGTAGCGGGCGTAGGAGCGCGCCAGGCCCTCGTCCTCGATGACGTGAGCAAGGTTGGATTGCCCGAGAAACCCGGATGAAGTGAAGTTGGTCGATCCGGTCCAGACCGCGACCGGGTGCCCGTTCTCCTCGAGCACCATGAACTTGTTGTGCGGGATGCCCGCCCACCATGTTCGAGGATAGAGCGTCAAACCCTTTCTGCCCATCGAGGGGAACGTGCTGCCAAGCCGCTTCTTGAGGGTGTCATCCAGCATCGCGGTCCAGTTCCCGAGGCTGGTCTCATCCTGGTAGATGTCGCCATTGCTGCGGCGATCCCCAGTATTGACGCAGATCTTGACCTTCGCGCCCCGCAACGCGGCCTCCCCAAGCGCGGCCAGGAAAGGAAAATACGTGAACTCGTAGGCGGCGACCTTCAGCTCAAAGCCCGGGCCGCTCGCGCGCCCGATAAAATCGAGCGCCGCTTCCAGGAGGCCGCGGCTCAGCCATTTGACCTTCGCATTGCCCGGCTCGCGCTGTTCGTCGTCGCTGGGATAGGTATTGCCGAACTGCCGGGCGAAGGCCTGTCCCGGCACGGTGCCGCGGTTGAAATACACATGGTGGCGTGCGCCCGGCGCGTTGAGCGTCGCAACGGTCATCTCGATGTCGGCGCCAGGCACCAGTTCGGCGGGCGCGCCATAGAGAGGGCGGATGACATAGTCAGCCGCCTCACCGCCGGGTTCGGCATTGTAGTCCGACCACTGGAAATCCTGGATTGGATGCTCGTTGGTCGGCTTGAGCGTGCCGGGCTCGGGGTTGGGAAATGTCTCCTCGAACACTTTGAAGCCATTCATCCATGCGATGTTGCCTCTCGGCTTGCGCTTGCCCAGAGCAAATCCAAGCAGGCCCCGTCTCGCCTCTTCGGTTGCGTCCATTCCGAACAGCACAGTATGAGTGCCCGGTATTGCGTGAACACTAATGCCGTTCTTTTCTTTTCGCATGCTCTTCCCCCAGAACTGCAAGAGACGAACGGCCCATCTGCGGCCGGCAAGTAAAGCTACACGACCATTATGTCAGCTGATAGGGAAGGGACTTTCTGTGCGTCGGGCGGTGCATAGAGCAGCATATCGATCGCGCCTTGAATTCAGCGGACCAGATGCTATGTTGGACAGAACGCAAAAACGTTCAACATTGGAGCAGCGAAAAATGGCGAAGACCAGCAAGCCCGCGACCGCTCGCGCCGGCACAAGCGGCTCTCCGATCAAGAGCCGTAAGACGAAGCTCGGCCGCGTGGCGAAGACGGGGAGGTTCGTCCTCATCGATCCGGCGCGCCGCAAGGCCGTACTGTCCGCTGCCGAGAAGTCCGGACTGCTCGGCGAAAAGAGCGCACGCATCGGCGGGCGCATCAGCCCGGCGCTGCTGGAGCAGGCCAAGAAGCAGACGGGGATCAGCACCGATACCGATCTCATCGAATTTGCGCTCGCTAATGTGGCGCTCGAGGACGAGTTCAGCAAAGCCTTCGACAAGGTGCGTGGAACGGTCGATCCGTCTCTGAAGCTCGGCTTCTGAGGTGGCCGCCTTCGATTTCGATGCCGCCGTTCGATGGGGGCGGCTCGATCCCGGCCGCACCCTGTCGCGGCGGGACGATGCAGACCTGCCCTTTATCGGGGATCATCCCGGCGCCGGCCACGGACTGCTGCTCGACACCTGCGTCTACATCGATGGATTGCAAGGCCATTCACCCGATTCCGTTGCAGAGCTCCTGAATCTCCGAGTGGCCAACCACTCGACGGTGGCGATCCAGGAGCTGATGCACACGGTCGGCGTACTCGATCCCGCCGATCCGCGGACCAAGGGCGTCGTCAAGCAGATCGGTGTTCTTGTCGAAGCCATGCCGGCGCATCGGACCTTCACTCCCGATGCCGACGTGCTTGCGCGGGCCGCGCTGCTTTCGGGCATGCTGTGCCGGCTGCAGGGTTACCAGAAGGACGCGCGGCTGCGTGCCCTTCACGATTGTGTCCTGTTCCTGCAGGCGCAGAAGCTCGGCTTCGCGGTCCTTACCGCCAATGTTGCCGACTTCGACTATCTGCTGCAGCTCGTCCCCGCCGGTCGGGTGCTCTTCTACCGTCGGGCGTGAGATCGTCGGTCCCCTCAAGAGTAGGGGTCACTCTCAGACGGATAGCTACAGCGACAGCGAAAGCTGCGGTTTTTCTTCGTTCGATCCACTGAGCAGCGACGACAGCGTCACACCCAGCAGCCGGATGCCTTTCGGCGCGGGGAAGGTTGCTTCGAGCAATCCGTCCGCGAGCTCGCGAAGCTCGTCCTCGCTGCGGATCGGAGCATGCACGGTTCTGCTGCGGGTGATGATCTGGAAGTCCGTATATTTCACCTTCAAGGTCACAGTCCGACCTGAGAAGCCGCGCTCCTCGCAATAGCGCCACACCTTGGCGGCCAGTGTCACCAACTCCGCTTTTGCCAGGTCGAACTCGAACAGGTCCGCGGCGAACGTGTCCTCGGCGCCGACCGACTTACGCGGCCGGTCCGGCTGAACCGGGCGATCATCAATGCCGCGCGAGATGGCGTAATACCAGGCCCCCGCCTTGCCGAAATGCTCCTGCAGGAAGGGCAGCGTCTGGCCACGTAGGTCGGCGCCGGTCTCGATCCCGAGGCCCTGCATCTTGGCTGCGGTCGCTGGACCGATGCCGTGAAACTTCTTGACCGGCAGTCGCGCCACAAAATCTGCTCCCATGGCCGGCGTGATGACCGCCTGGCCATTGGGCTTGTTCAAGTCGCTCGCAATCTTGGCGAGGAACTTGCAGTAGGAGATGCCCGCCGAGGCGTTGAGCCCGGTCACCTCTCTGATCCGGGCTCGGATCGCGGTTGCAATCTCGGTGGCGACACCGATGTGCTGCTTGTTCTCGGTGACGTCGAGATAGGCCTCGTCGAGCGACAGCGGTTCGATGAGATCGGTGTGCTCGGCGAAAATCTCGCGGATCTGCGCCGACACTGCCCGATAGACCTCGAACCGGGGCTTGACGAAGATGAGGTCGGGGCAGCGGCGCTTGGCGGTCACTGAGGGAAGCGCCGAGCGCACGCCGAAGGCGCGGGCCTCGTAGCTTGCCGCCGCGACGACGCCGCGGGCCGCCGAGCCGCCGACCGCGACAGGCTTGCCGCGCAGCTCGGGATTATCGCGCTGTTCCACCGAGGCATAGAAGGCGTCCATGTCGACGTGAATAATCTTGCGCACCCGGGCTTGCGCCGGGTCCGCGCCATGATCTGCCGGACGTGTCGCGCTGCCTTCCATGGCCCCATTTGCTCGCAGATATCCGCACGCAGCATCCCAGATTTTGCCTTGTGCCGACAGGGTTGGACGGCACCCCGGTCGGGGAACGATTCACCCGGATTGACTCTTACCCGATAGAGAACAAAAATAGAACATATCAAAACTGGGAGACGAGTGCGCGGGCATGGCCATGTCCTCGAGCAGCCTTGCATTGTCCGAACTTCGGGACCGTATCGCGCGGCTCGAGGGCGGTTCTGCACGCCGGCGCGAGGTCCTGCCCTTCGGCGTCCCCGAGATCGACAGGGTGCTGCCGGGAGGCGGGTTGGCGCTCGGGGCGCTGCATGAAGTCGCCGGCGGCGCCAATGGCGCCGTCGACGCCGCCGCGGCCGCCCTATGGGCCGCCGGCATCGTCGCCCGGATGCGGGGGCGCGTCCTGTGGTGCGTCACGCGGCAGGACCTGTTCGCGCCCTCGCTCGCGCAGGCCGGTCTGCCGCCCGGCCGGGTGATCTTTGTTGAGGCCGGCGACGAGGCTGCGGTCCTCGCCTGTTTCGAGGAAGGTCTTCGCCATGGCGGCCTCGGCGCCGTGGTGGCGGAGGTCGCGCGCCTGCCGATGACGAGCTCGCGCCGCCTGCAGCTTGCCGCCGAGGTCTCCGGCACGCTCGGCATCGCTATTCGTCGGTGGCGGCGCCAGACCGAAGCGACCGATTTTGGACAACCGACCGCCGCGGTCAGCCGCTGGCGGGTTTCAGCTCTCTCCTCCCGACCTTTGCCGGTTCCCGGCGTCGGCCGCCCCCGCTGGCGGCTCGAATTGCTGCGCGTCAGGGCAGGGGAGAGCGCCGACTTTGAAGTGGAAGCCCCAGATGCCAAGGGTCGTCTCGCTCTATCTGCCGACCTGGCCGACCGATCGGCTGCGGCGCAAGCTCGGCGCCTCGGCGCCGTCGGCTGACACGCCGGTCGTCCTGTTCGGCCGGCAGGGGCGTCGCCGCGAGGTGCTGGCGCTCGACGCCGCCGCGCGCAATGCGGGTCTCAGGATCGGCATGCCGGCGAGCAAGGCACAGGTTCTCGTTCCCGGCCTCGTCAATCTCGAGCTCGAGCCGGCCGAAGACGCGGCCGCGCTCGACCGCCTCGCGCTTTGGGCACTGCGCTGCGCGCCGATCGTTGCCGCCGATCCGCCGGACGGGCTCATCATCGACACCAGCGGCGCTGACCACCTGCATGGTGGTGAGGCGGCGATGCTTACCAGCCTCGTTGCCCGGATGGAGGCGTCCGGCATTGCCGCTCGCGCCGCCGTTGCCGACAGCTGGGGCGCCGCCCATGCCGCCGCCCGGTTTCTGGCGCGGCCGATCGCGGTGATTCCGCGCGGGCAGGCCGCAGACGTCATGCGGGACTTGCCGATCCGCGCGCTGCGCTTGCCGAACTCAACCGTCGACGGGCTGCATGTGCTCGGCTTCGAGCGCATCGGCGATATCGAGGACACGCCGAAGGCGCCGCTGACGCATCGCTTCGGCTCCGTGCTCTTGCGCCGCCTCGACCACGCCATGGGTCGCGCCGCCGAGCCCTTCGAGCCGGTGCGCTCGCCGGAACTGATCGAGGTCCGGCGCGCCTTCGGCGAGCCGATCGGCGCCGCCGAAACGATCGCGCGCTACACCGCCAGGCTCGTCGACCAACTCTGCGCGGCCCTCGACCAGCAGGGGCTCGGCGCGCGGCGGCTCGATCTTGTCTTTTATCGCGTCGACAACCGCATCGAGGCGATCCGCGTCGGCACGGCCGCGCCGGTGCGCGAGACGCGCCGCCTGACCCGGCTCCTGACCGACCGCATCGAGACCGTCGATCCCGGTTTCGGCATCGAGCTCATGACGCTGACCGCAACACTGGCCGATCCGCTCCGTGCTCGCCAGACTATTTCCTCGCTGGTCGAGCCGGAAGAGCCGGACATTTCTGACCTCATCGACGTCATCGCCAACCGCCTGGGATCGAGCCGTCTTTATCGCTTCGCTCCGGTGGAGAGCGACGTTCCAGAGCGTTCCGTCAAGCGCGTGGCGCCGACCGCGCCAGATGATGGGGCAAGCTGGCCTGGCGAGTGGCCGCGTCCGTCTCGCCTGCTCTCGCCGCCTGAGCCGATCGACACCATGGCACTGCTGCCGGACAACCCGCCCGTCTGGTTCACCTGGCGCGGCATCCGGCGCCGCGTCGCCCGCGCCGACGGCCCCGAACGGATTTTTGGCGAATGGTGGCTGCGCGAGGCGGAGACGCAATCGGTGCGGGACTATTTTCGCGTCGAGGACGAGGGCGGTGAGCGGTTCTGGATCTATCGCGCCGGCGACGGCGAGGATCCGGCGACCGGCTCGCACAAGTGGTTCCTGCACGGGATCTTCGCATGAGCTCCCCGCGCTACGCCGAACTGCAGGTCACCTCGCACTTTTCCTTCTTGCGCGGCGCAAGCTCCTGCGACGAGTTGTTCGCACAGGCGGCGCTACTCGGTATCGAGGCGCTCGCCGTGGTCGACCGCAACAGTCTCGCCGGCGTGGTGCGCGCGCACGAGGCGGCGAAGACGACCGGCGTGCGCCTTGTCGTCGGCTGCCGCCTCGATCTCGCCGATGGCACGTCGCTGCTCGTCTATCCCAAGAACCGGGCGGCCTATGGCCGCCTGTGTCGCCTTTTGTCATTGGGCAAATCGCGCGGCGGCAAGGGTCTCTGCCATCTCGAATGGGCCGATGTCGTCGCCTATGGTGAGGGTCTGATCGCGGTCCTCCTGCCCGACGTCGCCGACGATCTCTGCGCCATGCAGTTGCGCCGCTTGCGCGAGGTGTTCGGGACGAACGCCTACGTCGCCCTCACCTTGCGCCGGCGCCCCAACGACCAGCTGCGCATTCACGAACTCGCCAATCTGGCGACGCAGATGCGGGTGCCGAGCGTGGTGACGAACGATGTTCTATTTCATCATCCCGAGCGTCGGGTGCTGCAGGACGTCGTCACCTGCATCCGGCACAACATCACCATCGACGATGCCGGCTTCCGGCGCGAGCGCCACGCCGATCGGCACCTGAAGCCGCCCGAGGAAATGCATCGGCTGTTCAGCCGCTATCCCGATGCGCTGGCGCGGACGGTGGCGATCGCCGAGCAATGCCGCTTCTCGCTTGAAGAGCTCGCCTACCAATATCCCGAAGAAAAAACCATGCCGGGGCTCACCGCGCAGCAGGCGCTCGAAAAGCTCACCTGGGAAGGGGCGGCGCGCCGCTATCCCGAAGGCGTGCCGGACAAGGTGGTGGGCCTCCTCAAGCACGAGCTCGGCCTGATCGAGACGCTGCGCTACGCGCCCTATTTCCTCACGGTGAACGCCATCGTGGCCTTCGCGCGGTCGAAGGACATTCTCTGCCAGGGTAGGGGGTCCGCGGCCAACTCGGCGGTCTGCTATGTGCTGGGCATCACCAGCATCGATCCGGACCGCAACAATCTGCTGTTCGAGCGCTTCGTCAGCCAGGAGCGCAGGGAGCCGCCCGACATCGATGTCGACTTCGAGCATGAGCGGCGCGAGATCGTCATGCAGTGGGTCTACGAGACCTATGGCCGCGACCACAGTGCGCTCTGCTCGACAGTGGTGCGCTATCACACCAAAGGCGCCGTGCGCGACATCGGCAAGGCGCTTGGCTTGTCGGAAGACGTCACCAAGCTGCTCTCCTCGCAGGTCTGGGGCCACGGCGAGGGCATCGACGAGACCCGCGCCCGCGAGCTCAATCTCAACCTCGCCGACCGCCGGCTCACACTCACCCTCGAACTGGCGCGGCAGCTCGAAGGCACGCCACGGCACCTGTCGCAGCATCCGGGCGGATTCGTGCTGACGCATGATCGTCTCGACGAGCTGGTGCCGATCGAGCCGGCCCGCATGGTCGACCGCCAGGTCATCGAATGGGACAAGGACGATATCGACATCCTCAAATTCATGAAGGTCGACGTTCTCGCCCTCGGCATGCTCACCTGCATGAAGCGCAGCTTCGATCTTCTCGCCGAGCACAAGGGCGTCACCCTCGACCTCGCCACCATCCCGGCCGAGGATCCCGCGACCTATGCGATGATCCGCAAGGCGGACACGATCGGGGTCTTCCAGATCGAAAGTCGGGCGCAGATGTCCATGCTGCCGCGCATCAAGCCGCGAACCTTCTACGATCTGGTCGTCGAGGTGGCGATCGTCCGGCCCGGGCCGATCCAGGGCGACATGGTCCATCCCTATCTGCGCCGACGGGAGGGCAGGGAGCCGGTCGACTTCCCGACGCCCGAGCTTGAGCGCGTGCTCGGCAAGACGCTGGGTGTACCGCTGTTCCAGGAGCAGGCGATGCAGGTCGCCATGGTCTGCGCCGGCTTTTCCGCTGGCGAGGCCGACCAGCTGCGCCGCGCCACGGCTACGTTCAAACATACGGGTGGCGTCTCGAAATTCCGCGACAAGCTGATCGGGGGCATGATCGCTAACGGCTACACGGCGGATTTCGCGGCCAACACCTTCAAGCAACTCGAGGGTTTTGGCAGCTACGGCTTTCCCGAAAGCCACGCCGCCAGCTTTGCACTGATCGCCTACGCCTCATCCTGGATGAAATGCCACCATCCCGATGTGTTCTGCGCGGCGCTGCTCAACTCGCAGCCCATGGGCTTTTATCTGCCGGCACAGATCGTGCGCGACGCGATCACCCACGGCGTCGAAATCCGCCCGGTCTGCATCCACATGAGCCGCTGGGACTGTACGCTCGAGCCCGTCGGCGAAGACGGTCATTTCGCGGTGCGTCTTGGCATGCGCCTGGTGAAGGGTCTCGCCAATGAGGACGCGGCAGCGATTGTCGCGGCCCGCGGCGACGAGCCTTTCACGTCGGCCGACGATCTCTGGCATCGCGCCGGCGTGCCGGCCGCATCGCTGGTGCAGCTCGCCGAGGCCGACGCTTTCCGCCCGTCACTCGGCTTGGCGCGGCGCGAAGCGCTGTGGGCGCTCAAGGGCCTGCATGACGATCCGCTGCCGCTCTTTGCCGCCGCGTCGCAGCGCGAGCGGCGCACCATCATCGAACGCATCGAACCGGCTGTCGCGTTGCGACCCATGGTGACCGGCCGCGAGGTCGTCGAGGACTATGGCCATGTCGGCCTGACCCTGCGCGAGCATCCGGTGGCGTTCCTGCGCGCCGGTCTCGCTCGCCGCCGTATCGTCTCCTGCGCCGAAGCTATGTCGGCACGCGACGGACGCTGGCTCGAAGCTGCGGGCCTCGTCCTCGTCCGGCAGCGGCCGGGCTCGGCCAAGGGCGTGATGTTCGTCACCATGGAAGACGAAACCGGCGCCGCCAACATCGTCGTGTGGGTGAAGGTGTTCGAGAAGTTCCGGCGCACGATGCTGTCGGCTTCGATGCTGGCCGTGCGGGGGCGCATCCAGCGGGAGGGCGACGTCGTCCACCTCGTCGCCAATACCGTTACCGATCTCTCGGCCGAGCTCGCCAGCGTCGGCAATCGCAATGCGGCCTTTCCGCTGCCGCACGGACGGGGAGACGAAGCGCATCACGGTGGGCATGGGATCGACCCGCGCAGCCTGCCGAAAGGATTCCGGCCGCGCGATATGATCGATCCCACGCTCAAGGTCGAACCGATACAGATCAAGACACGCGACTTCCGGTGATGCACGGCGCGGCCAACACCCAACCGCTCTCGTTATGCCCAGCCGCGCTAGGTCGATGGCGTCCAGGCTGGCCCAAGCACGACCACGGAATTCTCGACATCCGCTTCCTCCCGCCAGCGCAAAGCCCCGCCGACGGTAATCCCATCAACATGCCTCACATCGCCGAAACGATAAAAGCCCTGCGCGAGATGCTCCGCTTGGCCGCGCCGTACCGAGCTCAGGCCCCAGTCGTCCCAGAAGGTCTCGGTTCGAACTGCCAGATTGATGGCGCCCAATTGCCGGACGCTCGGATACGCGATTGTCGAGACGGCAGGCAACTTGGCGAAAATGCCCATCGCAACATAGGATGATAATTCGTAGTCGTCGTCGCGGTTCGTCAGGCACTGCAACAGGAATGAATCGGTGATCAGCAACGCCTTGGCCTCGTCCGGCGTGCATGCGTTGAGAAGATTCGACAGATGATGTGACGCATCGCCGGCGAGAAAACCTCGGCCGGTGCGTTGAACCTGCAAAAGCTCCCCCAGAGGTGCAATCCGGACGCGACGGCCTTCGTGGATAACGAATTCGGCGAGCATCATGGGATGGCTCGAGCCACCCTCCGGCGCGTGATGCAGCACCTCCTGGAACGCCGTATCAGGCCGATCGGCCAAATAAAGCACCTGGAAGCCCGCCGAGTTGGCACGGCCGATCCTGGCGGGCACGCCCTTGCGCCAGATCACCTCATCCACCGATCCGGGGATCTCATCGGGGCCTAGCAGCCGAGCGCGGCGGAAACGCCAGCCCGAGCCCCAATCCATGGAGACGACGGGGTGGGCGGCAATGAGCCGGTCAAGCAGGGCTCGTCTTTCCGCTTCCGGCAGTGACGCGAAACCGGCGAGCGCCGGAACGAGTTCGCGCAGGGGAATAGGCGGATGTGCCTCTGTGAGCGTGCGCGGCATACGAGATCTCGCGAGAGCGTCGGCTCACTTTGAACCGGAAACGGGCTTGGCACCGAGGTGACTTGCCGAACTGAACGTGTATTCGCCGCCGAAATTCAGCCGGGGCGCTTCGACCTTGAGATCGGAATTCGGATAGCGACGCCGCAACTCCTCGCCAACCGCAAAACAGAAACCTGGTTCGTCATTGGGGACATGGTACACGCCGCGGGCCTTCAACATGCTTTCGACGCTGTCCGCCTTGTGACGCACTTCGATCTCTTTCCGTTTCGACACGACTGTTCCTTTCTTCAGGCCCGGGCTGCACGCAAGACCAAATCTACTTCGCACCCTCTCGGATCATCTCGACCTCAAGCGATCCCTCTGGCAGCGGGCGCAGCAGCTCGGCCTGTGGCCTGGTGAGGTAGAGCCAGGCCGCCCAGTCTTGCGGGCGCAGCACGACGACCTGCCGGTCGTGGTAGGGGGCGATGTCAGGACCCGGCGACGTCGTCAGCATGGTGAAGCTCACCGGCTGATTGCCCTCGGCTTCGCGCCAAAGGCCCGCTATCGCGAGGAACGGCGCGCCGGTCAGCGTGAACCGATACTGGGTCTTTGGGTATTTCGTACCGACATATTCGAAGAAACCCGACGCCGGGATCAGACAGCGTCCGCTCTTTGAGAAATCCCGGCCTTCCGATCGGAAGTTGAACACCGGCCCGCCCTTCGGCCGGCCGGGAGGAAAGCCGAAATTCATCTGCGCGAGCTCGACGCCGTTGCCGGCGGCGCGCATCACCGGCGCCATGTCGTTGATCCGCACCATGTCCGATTGTGGCAGGTCGAGCTCGGTCTGCTCGGTCGGGATACCGAGTTCCAGATCCTGCATCATCCGGGTGTATTCAACCCAGCGGACATGTTGCTCATAGGCGTTGCACATGTCGTTACTGTGCCACGATATGCGGCGGATTTCGAGCTTGGCCGGGTCTGGTGGATCGGACGCTCACCCGACCGTCCGATCAGTCCGACCGCGAGAACGACATACGCCGGCCCAGCGGCCGCACCCTTGTGGCGACCGCGGCCATGATCGGATCGCTGAGGTCTTTTTCCACGACCTCCATCGTGTCGGTTGCGGCCACGGCAAAGCGCGGACCGCCCGCCCTCTCTATCGCCGTCCGCAGCCGGGAGACGAAGGCTTCCGGTCCGGCCGAAGTCGAGAACGCCACTGGATGAACCGGCGTCTTCAGATCGTCGACATCGATGACGGCGTGGTAGGACCCCGACTGTCGATAGTCCTCCCAGCGCAGGCCCCGTACGCGCTCTACCGGAAATCTGTCTCCACGCGGCAAGGTGACGGTCCCCGCGTCATAGTCGACCCGCACGCCACACTGTCTGAAGGTGCTGTCGGTCATGATCGGCCGTTCGCGATAGGCCCGGATCGCACCAATGGCCTACCTGATTCCGAGCCAGGCAATGACGCACGCAGCCAGCCAGACCCACCAGGGCTGGCTTGCATAGGCCGCGGCGATATCGTCCCAGTCAAAGCTCATCGAATCCCCATCCGTCATCGACAGCGGCGTGGCCGATCGATCAAACGTGTTCGTACGTGTTGCGCTTTGGGTCATGGTAATCTCAAACTGGCGTGCTGGCGAGCATCTGGGGCGGCCTCCTCTCGGAGCCGGGCTGTCGGCAGAGCCGAAGCCCCGGCGGGGCCGGGTCTTCGCCCTGACGGGCATCCATCCCTGCCGCGTGCGGGGTGTCCGGTGAAACAGGACGGGGCCATGCTTGCTGTGATGGGGAGATGGATCGAGCGCCGGCGGGCGATCCGCCGCCGCTGGCAGGCGGACGCGCGTGCGCTTGTTGATCTCGATGTCGTCGATGCCTACTACGAGGCCCAGCTGTCGCTTGGCAGTTAATTGGGTTCTTCCTCACTTTGTGTGGAGCGGTGGCAGCATTCGTGCCCTCAGCAGTTCAGGACCTGCCCTGCCGTACATTGCGCGCTTGAGTGTCTTGAGGCGGTTGATCTGACCTTCGGCCTGTCCGTTGCTCCAGGGCAGCTCGATGGCGTTGTTTACGGCATCGATGTCTCTGCGCAGGACACGGGCGAACCGCATGATCGGAATGAGATCGGACTCGATCGCATCGTCGATCCACGCATCCAGTGGTGCCGATCTCTTGCCGCGAAGGATGCCGTTGAATCGCATCGCCAAGCGTCGCATCTCGGCGAAAGCCTCAGATCCCTGCTTCAGGGCATCGACCTTCCTTGCCTGTCGAGGCGTCAGCAGGCCTCTTGGCTTTATGCACAGCGCCGCGGCAACAATTGGCGAAATCGCGTGGCCGGTATCCGGATCTCGAACGGGTTCCGAGTTGAGCGCCATGGAAGAAACATCATCGCCGCGCTCTCTTTCGGCCCGTCGCCAGGCTCCCAGCAGGCGCTCCAGATTGGAGAAACTTCCGGTATAACCCCGCTGCTTGACGTCATGAAACAGATGCCGTCCGCAACGGTTCCCGTCCTTCCAACATTGGGCAAGGAAGGCTTCGAAATACCATGGCGAAGTGGGGTTCAGTGCTGCTCGCCGCCTGTCTGGCGGAGCCTTGAACTTGAGCCAATTCGCTACACTGCGACGTTCATATCCGGTCCGACGGGCGATCTCGCTGTACGAAAGCCCTTCGTGGCGCAAGGCGTGGAGCATTTCGAATATCTCTTGACGAGATTGCCGATGTGCGAGGCGCGCGCGCCGGCGATGTGTCGCAGCATCAACAATTGCGTCCTCCGAAAGAATGGCCCTGCCGGTGGCACGCCCAGAAAGGCTCATCTGTTCTTCGATGGCCGAGCGAAGGTTCTGGATCAGATGAAACCGATCGGCGACCTGCTGGGCCTGCGGTGCGCCTTCACGGACGGCCTGCGCATACAGGCCGCAGCGGTCGCGGCTGACGGTCTCGATCGAAGGATGACTCCGAAGCCACTTGGCGGCACTATCGACACTGCGGTCGTCCAGTATGTCGATCACCGAGCGGCGCTCAAGATCGACCATGATGGTTCCGTAGCTCGTCGCCCGCCGCCAACTCCAGTCATCGATACCGACCACTCGTATCTCGGAATTGCGTTGAGCACCCGCGGCATCCCGCTTCAACTGCCGCAGGATGGTGTCGTCGCTGACCGGCATGCCGAGTCGCTGCATCAACCGCTCGCCAGGACGGCCACCAGCGCTGTGGCCAAGCAGGCCGACAATCTCAACGACCCGGTTGACGCCAGACTTCAGATTGTCAGGCACGATCAGGCGTGGAACACCGCCGAAGAAGCGGAACATGCGCACATGCGCGCCAATCCAGTCGGGAAGCGTCTGTGTCCACGTTGCTTCCGCATAGGTGAGGCCGGAAGCGCCCAGGACAGCGACGAAGATCTCCGCTTCGCGGATCTCGCCAGTCGAGCGATCGACAACGGCAATCTTCTTGCCGGAATAGTCCACAAAGACCTTGTCGCCGGCGACATGCTCCTGGCGCATGGTCGGCGAAAGCCGCCGCTCGAAACTACGAAACAGATCGCAGAAGCGGCTGTAGCCGTAACCATCGGGATGGATGGCGCGATATTCTTCCCACAGGATCATCAGCGTGACGCCGGGCTTCTTCAGCTCCAGAGCCAGTTGCGCCCAGTTCGGCTCGGGACGCCGCCGCAGCCCCTGTTTGACCCCGGCCCGCGCGAAGAGCCGGTTCTCCAGTGCGTCGTCGGTCAGGTCGCCCGGCAGTGGCCAGGTCAGCCCAGCCGCTGCCGCACGCTTCAGATTGTCCTGAACCGTGCTGCGCGCGATCCCGAGCGTCAGGGCAATGTTGCGGGCGCTCGTGCCGTCCCCGGCAAGTCGAAGCAGGTGTCGTAATTGTCTCATGGTCAGCCTTCTCTTTGCCGGCATCACGCGTCCCTTGCTGAAAAGGACCGTCATGCCAAAGTTGCTGACCCAAGTGTTTGCCCCGGCTTCAAAGTGGCCGGTTATTGATCGGGAATCGTGGCCGGCTTCATTCCGGAATGGTGGCCGGCTTCAAGTCGGAATTGCCGGCCGGATAACTTCGGAATCTGCAGATGAACCACACAAATTGAGGAAGAACCGAATTAAATGGAAAACGACACCTGCTGGGAACGCAGCTGGTTCTGCTGGGATTTGACGCCTGTGACCTGTGCTTCCAGGCCCTTCAGTTCCTGTGAGGCGGATGCCGCATCGATGGTGGCCAAAACCTGTCCACGAACGACCTTGTCGCCCGCGATGACGGGAAGCGATATGATCCTGCCGGACACTTCGCTGCTGACGGCGATCATATTTGCCGCGATCCGGGCGTCGTCGAGAAAGACATGCGTCCACCGCGCGGCCAGCCAGGGATAGGTGAAATAGGCGACGACGCCGAGCACCGCGAAAAGCGCCGTCGCGCGAACCAACCTGCGCCCTCGCCCGCTCTTTTTCGTAGCTGTTGGTGTCTCGTCAGTGCCAGCATCTGCGTGCGCCGCCCCGGAGAATTGCGACGGCTTTGTTTCCATGTTCATTCTACGATCTTTCCAGCCTGTCGCCGATGAGACCCAGCACGCGGTGCGCCGTGGCCAGATCATTCGCAGGGACGCCTTCGAGCAGTTCTTCCCTGAACGCATCGGAAATGCGCGTGATCTCCTCGATAAGCGGCTTAGCGCTTTCCGCGAGATGGATATTCTTGACCCGCCGATCATCATCGGAATCGACGCGTTCGATCAGACCACGCTGCTCGAGCGCATCCAGAAGACGCACCAGGGTCGGTCCCTCAACCCCGATCTGCTCGGCGAGATTCCTTTGCGACATCGCCCCCGATCGTCGCAGATGCAGCAGCGCGATCCATCGCGCTTGCGTCAATCCGAGATGTTTCACGCGCGCATCAAGGCCGGTTCTCCAGCGACGGCCAACCCGTGCAAGCTCCATGGCGAATTCCTGGCCGATGCCCACTTGATAGCTTTCTTATTGATAGTATGCTAACGACATAGCGCAACTTCCGTTATGGTGCAACGTGGCAACCCAGTTACCTATGTATCGACGCATCCTCCTCGCCTATGACGGGTCCGTTGAAGGTCGTCTGGCGCTGCGCGAAGGCGCCCGCTTGGCGCGGCTTTGCGAGGCCCAGGTGTGTCTGCTGGCGGTTGTGCAGATTTCCACCGGGATTGTCTTGGCCGAAGGTGTTTATCCCGGAATCGTGGGCGAGCAGAGCGAGGTGTATAAAAACATCCTCGCTGAGGGTGAACGACGTTTGCGGGAGATCGGGTTTGAACCTGACACGCGGCTTGCGATGGGCGATCCCGGCCCGGAAATTCGCGCCGTCGCGAAGGAGATCAACGCTGATCTCGTGGTCATCGGACACCGCCAGCACGGGACACTGGCGCGCTGGTGGTCGGGGTCCGTCGCCACATACCTCATCGACCATCTCGACTGCAGCATGCTGATCGGACGAATGGAGGTTTCCGACGCGGAGTTCGACAGACTCAAAACGAGCCAAGGAGTCCCCGAGTGATTGTCGTCAACCCGGCGCCGAGCAGCTCCGCGGTGACGCCACAGAGGGATACTGGCGTCGGCTTCCTCCCTGAAAAGTTCGCTATGGCCCTTGAGGCTATTGCCTTCGTCAAAGCATTTCGAAAACAACTCTTGGTCGAATTCGAGTTTGCAGGACTGGCTCTTACGCCGGCCGAAGCGCGCGTGCTAATGTTTTTGGCCCGTAACGAGGGTCTCAACCAAGCCCAGCTGGCTCAAATTCTTTCGTGCGAACCAATGACGCTTGTCGATAACCTCGACCGGCTCGAGGCTGCAGACCTGGTCGTCCGCAAGCGCAATGAGGTGGACCGTCGCGTCAAGTGCATCTATCTGGAGCCCCGGGGCAAAGCACTGGTGCCCAGGGTCGAGGCGATTGTGAGCGCCCTCTGCAATAATGCCGAACAGGGTGTCGGCGAACAACATATCGAACTGATGCGGGCCGGGCTTTCGCATATGACCGGGAACCTCGCCAGTCCGCCGAGCATTTAGCATGAGGGCGTCAGACGCCAGTTGACCAGCACGTGGGCCCCAGACTCCGGAACCCCCATACTCACCGAAATGGAAGGTCTTCGATGCGTTTTCATTCTCCCCTTTTCGCCTCAGGATTGTTGTTCGGAACGCTTATTTCTGCCTCCGCTCAGGATAAAGATCCGCTATCGAAGTTGCCGCCCCCGGACAGCATCAAGCTGTCGACTGTGATCGAGCAAGTTGAAGGACGTCCGGGTTTCTATGCCATCGAAAGCATTACGTTTGCAGAGGGCGAGTACCGAATCGTCTATTTCATGGGGGATGGCGCGGAAGTGCGCATAAACTACGATGCGAAAACCGGGGCCAGCCGGCCGCCGCGGCGCGGCCTGTTTGGCAACTAAAATGTGCGCATTTATCTTTCAGCGCTGGCTTACGACGGTCCTGCGGGTTCGGTTTACGTACTGTGAAATACAAATAACCTGCGAAAGAGTTAAGCTATTTTCTACATGATCAATCGTCATTTTAGTAAGGCAGGCGCTACGGAAAACATAGGTGCGCTAAGTGAACACCAGTTTCATTGGACATTCCTCAAATGGCGAACAATCAGAACGCTTGGAAAGACTCGCGAGATACTTCTTGACAAGCAACAAGCTCTTTAAATCGCTTCGTCTGGAGTTCATTCGCTTTGACCTCCTGCGAGTCGAGGTCCGAATCCCCTTCAACCGTGAATTTGAGTTGGCGTCGGATGAGTCTCTCGACCGGGATACTCACGACCGCTCTCGATTCCATTTTTGGACTTGTTGTGCTCGCAAATCTCGAGGAACTGGCTCCTGTGGCCACGATCGGCCTGAACGTCGACTTCACATCGACGCCTCGCCGGGGAGAATCTGTCATCTGCCACGCAGAATACGGCGGATCGTCTGAACAGGTAGCTCATGTGCGTGGGCATGTCGTCGGTGAGGAACACGGGAAGATGTTCGCATTTGGAACTGCCACGTTCATGATCGGCACGCGTGGACCTGCAATCAATCCCATATCATGAGCACGATCATGTCTTCCACAGTCGGTCAGACCGAGGCTGGCTATCTCTCTTTGACGGACTGCCTGGCCATTTCACCTTTCGCCCGGTTCCTGAATATCCAGCCACGGATTGACGCCGATTGCGTCGTCCTCAAGCTTTGCTTTGCCGAACATCACATTGGCAATCCGATGATCAGGGCGCTGCATGGCGGCATCGTCGCCAGTCTCTGCGAGCTTTCGGCATCAAGCATGCTCGCCTTTCAGACGGAGGCGACGTCCATGCCAAAAACTCTCAGTCACAATGCCAGCTATCTGCGATCGACGATCGCCGCCGATTGCTATGCGCAAGCCGCGATCGAGCGCATCGGCAGACGAACTGCGACCTTGTCTGCGCGGGCGTGGCAGGAGGATGTAGAGAACCCCGTGGCCATTTCACGCGCCACTTTCCTGACCCAGGGATATATCTGACGTTTCCGCTCGGAAACCCCCAATGTTGACAATGTCTTCCGAACAGAGCTTCAGCATTATATGTCGAACGTGTAAGAAATACCAGCGCTCGATTGGCCCCCTTATCGCGGGCCTTCGAGGTAAGCCATAAGATGCTCGTGGTATTCCACGCTGACAGAGTCCTAATTTCAATCATTCTGGTCGTAGAGTTCGCGACTGCGCTGTATGTCGGGCCAGTTGGCTTCCAGCCAGCCGATCAGCGTACGAACCGGAATGAGAAAGCTCTTTCCTCTTTCGGTCAGCTCGTACTCGACCCGAGGGGGACCTCCGCGAACACTTCACGGGTGACAAGCCCGTCGCGCTCGAGATTGCGGAGCGTCGTCGTCAGCATGCGCTGGGATACCCCTCCAACAGCGCGCATCAATTTTGAGAAACGCAGTCGGTTTCCGCTTGCCTCAGCCAAACGTGCTATCACGAGAAGGCTCCACTTGTCGGCCATCCGGTCCAGCAGCGGTCGTACGGGGCAGATCTCGGGCGCGATGGGGCCGGCGGCATCGATCGAGACATCAATGTTCACGGCTTCTCCTTTCATGGTTACGCGCAGGTAACAGACTTATCCGCACGTGCCTACTTCCCATGGCGTTGATTACGAATAGGATGAAAGTATCAAAAACGCACTATGGAGGGAAGCGATGTCGGCCAGGAACCTGAACATCGCGCTGTGGACGGCCCAGGTCCTGCTCGCCCTGGTGTTCGGGGCAGCCGGAGTTATGAAGGTGACCATGCCTCTGTCCGACCTTGCGGGGATGCTGGCCTGGCCGGGAAATGTTCCGTCATGGCTGGTCCGGTTTATCGGAACGGCGGAGCTGGCCGGTGCGATCGGTATTCTCGTGCCTGCCTTGACCCGCATACAACCGTTGCTCACGCCGCTGGCCGCGCTGGGATTTGCGATCATTCAGATCCTGGCGGTGCCCGTTCACATATCACAGGGCGATATCGCAATGGTCGGGCCGGTCAACGCCATTTTGCTGGCGCTGGCGCTGTTCGTTGTCTGGGGCCGCTATCGCAAGCTTCCGATCCAGCCGAAGGGAGCGCTGGCGTGAGCAGGATGCCCACCCTGTTCATCCCACATGGCGGCGGACCATGTTTCTTCATGGACTGGGATCCTCCAAACACCTGGGACCGGATGGCGAGCTTTCTGCGCGGGGTACAGGCCAGCCTGCCGGAAAAGCCCAAAGCCGCGCTGGTAGTTTCGGGCCATTGGGAGGAAGCGCAGGTCACAGTGCAGACCGGCGCCAAGCCGCCGCTGCTGTTCGACTATTACGGATTTCCGGCACATACTTATCAGTTGAGCTTTCCCGCGCCTGGATCACCGTATCTGGCGGCGCGCGTGTCGGACCTGCTGGGGGCGGCGGGATTTTCGGTGCGGGGCGACGCCGTGCGGGGCTATGATCACGGGGTATTCATCCCGCTGAAGCTGGTATTTCCCGAGGCGGACGTGCCGGTGGTGCAACTGTCGCTGCGTGCCGATTATGACCCGGCAGCGCATCTGACGATGGGAGCTGCTCTGGAGCCTCTGCGTGATGAGGGCGTGCTGATCCTGGGCAGCGGCATGAGCTATCACAACATGGGCGTGCTGATGAAGAGGATGCGCGGCGGGACGCAGGACGTGGAGCCGGCGTCGCAGGTCTTTGACGACTGGCTGACCGGGGCGGTGACCGACCCGGATCCGGCAGCGCGCAATGCGGTGCTGATGGACTGGATGCGCGTGCCCGCTGCCCTCGATGCCCACCCGCGAGAGGAGCATTTCCTGCCGCTGCATGTGGTGGCGGGAGCCGCCGGGGCCGATATCGGCGTCAAGGTGCTGGATGATGTGGTGATGGGCGCCGTCGAATCCGCATTCCGTTTTGGCTAATGCGACATCAATTCAAATCTTAACCTCAAGGAGCAAGATCATGACAGCAATGCAGAACGGGCCGTTCCTGGTCACCGGAGCCTCGGGCCATCTGGGACACCGGGTTGTGGAACTGTTGCTGGAGGGCGGAGCCGGGCCGGTGATCGCTACGACGCGGTCGGTGGATAAACTGACGCGGCTGGCCGCGCAAGGTGTCGAGGTGCGCAGCGCCGATTTCAATAATCCGGTGGGCCTCAAGAATGCTTTCGCCGCAGCCAAGCGGTTGCTGATCATCAGCACCGACGACCTGGAGCCCGGAAAGCGCCTGGTTGCTCACAACGGAGCCATCGAGGCCGCGGTGGCCGCTGGCGTTGAGCACATAGTCTACACGTCGCTTACCAACCCTGGCCCGGACTCGCCGATCACATTTGCCGTTGATCACCGGGAAACCGAGGCTATTTTGGTTGAAAGCGGCATCCCCCATACCATCCTGCGCAACAACCTTTACACCGATCTGTTCCTGATGAGCGCACCGCAAGCCATCAAATCGGGCCAACTGTTTGCCGCTACGGGCCAGGGCCGAGCGGGCTATGTCACCCGCGAAGATTGCGCGCGGGTGGCAGCTGCTGCTTTGATGCACGAAACCGAAACAAAAACCTATGATGTCACCGGTCCCGACCTCATCTCGCAGGGCGATCTCGCCGCGATATTGTCGGACCTGTCGGGCAAGACGATCGCCTATGTCCCGATTACCGTGGATGACCTTCGTGCCGGGATGATCGCCAACGGATTGCCGCCGACCATGGCCGAAGCCTTCGCGTCCTTCGACCAGGCAATCGCAAAAGGCCATATGGCCGTCAGCACCAATGATGTGAAAGATCTCACCGGGAAAGCGCCTGCCAGCGTGCGCGATTTCCTCGGCAAGAACGCCGCGTCGCTGCTGAAACCGGGCGCCGCTTAGGAGCCTGGACGCAAAATTCTGCGAGGCTCGCCATGTCGAGCCTTGCTGACTGACTTTTCAGTCACTATCTTTCTCCTATGGCTCAGAAATTTCGGGCGGCGCGTTCCGACGAGGAACGCCAAGCACGGCTTCAATCAATATTGAGTGCGGCTCTGGACGCTTTCGCCGAGAAAGGTCTTGGCGCATCGCGTCTTGAGGATATCGCTACCAGGGCGGCCATCGCCAAGGGCACGATCTATCTCTACTTCCCCTCGAAGCAGGCGGTGTTCGAAGAGCTGATCCGGACGTCCATTGTGCTGCCCGTCGATAGCTTGCGAACTGAATTGCTGGCGCAGGATTTATCGGCCCAAACAGTATTTGGTCTCCTTTCCCACTGGGTGCGAAACGAATTTCTCGGAACGGATCGGGAAATTATCGCGCGACTCATCCTGTCGGAGGTCGGTCGCTTTCCGGAGATTGCGGCCTTCTGCCATCGGGAACTCGTGCATCCCGTCATGGAGTTCCTGAAGCAAATCGCGCAGCGCGCGTGTGAGCGGGGCGAATTCGGATCGAATGTCCTGGTTCGCTTTCCACAGCTTGCGGTCGCATCCGTCCTGGTGGCTATAACCTGGAACGATCTGTTCCAGGACGTCGAGCCCCTCGACTTGGGAGCCATGATTGAATCGCACCTCGACCTCCTGCAGCGAGCAATGCGATCGGACCTATGACAATGCGTCGGGCCGGCCTTGTGATGATAGCAGCAGGAGTGGCGTTGCCAGCCCTCTTCCTGACGAACCCGAAAAGCGATGCGCCGCTGCCCCGATTCCAAGGTTATGTCGAGGGTCAGACGATCTATGTTTCCGCGGAAGAAGGGGGAACGATCTTTCGGATTCACGTAGATTCTGGCGATGACGTTCAACGGAATCAGACGTTGTTTAGACAAGATACTGCTCTCAAGCAGATACAACTTCAGCAGGCAGAAGCTCGTTTGCGCGAGGCGCAAGCAAGATTGCGGAACGTCGAGGCTCCCCAACAGAGGCCTGAAGAGATCGAGGTTCTCAGGGCGTCGGAGCGCCGCGCCGCAACGGCAAGTCAGCTCTCCGCCATCGAACTCGACCGTCAGCGCGAACTCTTCCGCAAGGGGGTAGCGTCGAAGGCTCTTGTCGAGCAGGCAGAAGCGGCACATCAACAGAATAGCGCTGCCCAGGAGGAAATTCGGCGGCAGATTGTTGCAGCCGGGCTCGGTGGCCGTGACAACGATATTCGCGCGGCCGAAGGTGCGGTCGACGCGGCAAAAGCCGCGCTGGCAGAGGCTGACCAGCGGCTCGCCAAAGCGGAAGTCAGGGCCCCGAGGACGGCCGTGTGGAAGATGTCTTCTACCGCGCCGGTGAGGTCGTCCCGGCGGGTACCCCTGTGCTGGCCCTCTTGCCTGACGGCAATCTGCGGATTCGTTTTTTTGTGCCCGAGCCTGCTCTCTCTGCGCTTTCGCTCGGCGGCGCAATCCTGGTGAGTTGTGACGGATGTGCGCCCGACATCGAAGGCCGCATTACTTTTATCGCCAGGGAAGCCGAGTTCACGCCGCCGGTCATTTTCAGCGAGGAAGAGCGTTCCAAACTGGTCTTCAAGGTCGAAGCACGCCTCATCGGCAACGAGCATGCCCTGCCCGTCGGACTTCCGGTAACTGTGGTTCCGACAGCTGATGCCGTGGCAGAGAAGAGGTAGTTATGCGTGCCACGCTGCCCAGTCCTGCGCAACCAATCAAGGCCGCCGGTGCGTTTGCGGGAGACATCGCCATCGAAGTTTCCGGCCTGACGAAATCGTTCAACGGCCGAACCGTCGTCTCCGACCTTAGCATGGAAGTCCGTCGCGGCCTCATCTACGGATTTCTCGGTCCGAACGGCAGCGGCAAGACGACGACGATACGCATGCTTTGTGGCCTGCTGACGCCCGACGCTGGCCGTGGGACCTGCTTGGGCTACGACATTCTCACCCAATCGGACGAGATCAAGCGTCATGTCGGCTACATGACGCAGCGCTTCTCGCTCTACGAGGATCTTTCGATCCGCGAGAACCTCGAATTTGTGGCCCGCATTCACGGTCTCGACGATCCGCGAGGAGCAGCAGGAGATGCCTTGCATCGCCTCGGGCTGGAGAACCGGGCGCATCAGCTTGCTGGCGAGCTGTCAGGTGGCTGGAAGCAGCGTGTCGCGCTTGGCGCCAGTATTCTGCCGGGTCCGCAACTTCTTCTTCTGGACGAACCAACGGCTGGTGTCGATCCGAAGGCGAGGCGCGATTTCTGGGACGAGATCCATCGTCTCGCGGGAGAAGGCCTCACAGTGCTCGTGTCGACGCACTACATGGACGAGGCGGAGCGCTGCCACGAGATTGCCTATATTGCCTACGGCCGCCTCCTCGCCGCGGGAACAGTTGCGCATGTCGTCGCGCAGTCCGGCCTTGAGACCTGGACAGTGACCGGTATCGCCTTGCGTCAACTTGCCGAGACACTTCGAGGGCGGCCGGGGGTCGATATGGTCGCGCCCTTCGGTTCGGCGCTGCATGTGGCCGGTCGAGACCCCGCGCTGCTCATGCGCTCCACTGAGGCTGCAAGAGCTGACGAACGCTACAGTTGGCGTCGCGACCAGCCGACGCTCGAAGACGTCTTCATCGACCTGATGGACCGCGGCCGGGACAACTTCAGATGACCCCGGTGCTGACATATCCGCGAACCACGCAAGGACCGGTGGCGGCATGGCGGCGCTTTGTGGCGGTCCTTGTCAAGGAATTCATCCAGTTGCGACGTGATCGGGTGACGCTGATTTCGATGATTTTCATCTCCCTGGTCCAGCTCCTTCTTTTCGGCTATGCGATCAACACCGATCCGAAGGAACTTCGAACAGCCGTGCTGGCGCAGGACGAAAGCGTCTTCACACGGTCTTTCCTCGCCGCGATGCGGACGACCGGCTATTTCGACATTCGCGAGAGGGTGGCGAGTGAAAGCGAACTCGACGACTTGATCCTGTCGGGAGCCGTTCAGTTCGGCGTTCAAATACCATCCGACTTTGGCCGCCAGCTCGTTCGCGGCGAGCGTCCCGCGGTTCTCGTCATCGCCGATGCCACGGACCCTTCCGCCACGGTGAACGCTGTCGGGGCTCTGGAAGGGATCGCAGCGCGGGCTTTCGAACGCGATCTCATCGGACCAACCGCGTCTCTCGCCTCGACGCCTCCGCCCTACGAGATCCGAATTCATCGACGGTACAATCCGGTCGGGGACACGCATCTCAATATCGTTCCAGGGCTAATGGGCACGATCCTGTCCATGACGATGCTGATCTTCACCGCGCTTTCAGTCACGCGCGAGATCGAGCGCTCGACCATGGAGAGCCTTCTGGCGATGCCGATCAGGCCGGTCGAGATCATGCTTGGCAAGATCGCCCCCTACGTTCTTGTCGGCGCATTCCAGATGGTGCTCATCCTGTCGGCGGCCTGGCTGCTGTTCGACGTTCCGATCGTCGGAAGTCTTGCACTGCTGTTGGCGCTCACGACGCTCTTCGTCATCGCAAATCTTGCCGTCGGCTACACGTTCTCGACGCTAGCCTCGAACCAGCTTCAGGCCGTCCAGATGTCTTTCTTCTTCTTTCTGCCCAACATACTGCTCTCGGGCTTCATGTTTCCTTTCAATGGCATGCCCGACTGGGCCCAATGGATTGGCGAGACGCTGCCAATGACCCATTACCTCAGGATCGTTCGCGGCATCATGTTGAAAGGGGCAGACCTGTCGCATCTGGCAATACCCGTCGGCGCGCTAGGCCTGTTCACGCTGGTCGCGATGGCGGTGGCTGTCAACCGGTTCCGGCAAACGTTGGACTGAGCGGGACCCGCCGCTCTCCTTGGGCAGGTGGGAAACGAGGGCGCTCGTAGCCGACCGGAGACCTCGAACCACGCTGGTTCTCGGACCTTGGACACGCGTTGAGAGCAACGAGCGCTGACCGGTGCCTCATTCCGCATTCACCGGCTTAAGAGACCGCTGAATTTCGGCGGCTTTTCCCGGCGGCTAAGGTAAAGAACCCGACTGCCACGGGCATGCTCGGCGCCGTTTCCGCCCGGCCTCGGCCGTCAATAATCCCTGCGAAATTATTGTCTCGATCATGAGCACGCGAGAATAGGGTTGTGATCGCGGTCATACAGATGTCAACTTGCTGCCCGATCGGCAGTGTGATTCGGGCGGAATTCGATGAGCGATATCAAAACCATACTCACTGCAGCCTTGCTGATGGCGTCAGTGAGCGTAGCCCATGCGGGCGAAAACGCCCCCTTCATCTATCTCGCGACGCAAGACCCGTTCGTCAGCCCTGAAGCGCCAAAAGCGAAGAACGATATCCATGTCTTCGGCGGCGTCTTTGCCGGCGGCTCTTTCGGCAGCGTCGTCCAGTTCTGGGACGCAGACTACACCGACAATTTCATGATCGGCGGCATCTACGGCCGCGATTTCGAAGATCTCGGGGCAAGTTTTGTCCTTGGCGGCGTGGCGGGCGCTGCGATCCGTTTTGGCGATGATGACGATACTACCGGAGAACTTTGGGCCGGATTACGGATCCGCCACCACGGCTTGGTGATTGGCGACCTGGCAATCGCGCCGGGGTTTACGGCCGGCTTGAGCGTCGTTACCGGACCGACGGAGATCGAGCGCGCGCGCGAAATCCACTACGACGGCGACGCGAGCTTTCTGGGATTCCTCGGGCCCGAGGTCGCATTCAAGCTTCGGCAGACTCCGCATGTCGAGTTCGTCTATCAGCTTCACCATAGGTCAGGCGCTGACGGGACTTTTGGCGATTTTGGTGAAGGATCCAACGCGAGCACCTTCGGCCTTCGCTATCGCTTCTAAAGTAAGGAAGGGCGTTCGGCTGACCCGTTAGATGGCCGCCCCGCTCGCCGAGAGTCAGAATTGGGCACTACTGTCGCTTGGCAGTCCTGGCTCGCCGGGTGCCGCGCTCACCTGCGGCGCAAATTCTAGGACCTGCACATCAGCGTGGTCTCGCAGGCCGCGACGGATTCGATCATCGCCATGAACGAATTGTGGAAGGTCTATGGCATGGTTCGTGGCAAGGATGTTGGGCGCCGCGCTGCGTCAGGAAAAGTCCGTGGCCATTGTCGCGTGCGTCTTCGATCTATGGGAAGCGGAACTGGGTAAGGCCTCGGGGAAATCCAAAACCGCCGAGGCGATCCGCTGCGCGCTCACCCCCGCGGGAGGCGCTGGAACGCTTTCGGGCGGATGGCCGCCATCGAAATCGACTCCAACATCGTCGAGCGTGCAATTAGTTAGGCTCCAGACGATCGCGCGAACGAATAGTCTATTTGCCGGCAGCCACGGTGGTGGACGAACCTGGGCGACGGTAGAGCGGGAACAGCGCCGCCAGGAAGTGCTCGTGCCGCGGTCGCACAGCCGGGCATGGGCAGACCGAATATGGCGACCGGTCGGGACCCGATGAGGTTCGGCACGCGTCCTGATGGGTGGTGATCGCTCCGGTTTCAGTCGCCGTAACCGGAACCGGTGCCCTCTACTTCGACTGGATTGTCTTGGCGGTATCCTCCATAGGCGCGGGCATAGTCTTGTACTTCGACGAGCCAGATTGCCGACACCCTCTCGTTGATCCTTGTGTGCACCTTTCTTGGATCGTCTGTTGCTGCTCGGCTATGGATCGGCTTAACGGCCTTCCCGCATCGAGCTGATTCTCGCCTCTGGCTGCTTGGGCGCTACGTCCCAGAGCCATGCCGTGGCTGGATTGATGATTTCTTCGACGACCTAGGGTCGAAACCCAATCAGGGTATTGAAGGTCCGTAGCAAATCAGATTCCCTGCCGTCGTTTTGGGATGGAGGCGATGATGAGCAGGCTTTTCTGGCTGGATGACGAGGCCTGGGCGGCGATCGAGCCGCACCTCCCGAAGAACCAGCCCGGTGCGCGCAGGGTCGATGATCGCCGAGTGATCAGCGGCATCCTGCATGTGCTGAAGACTGGCTGCCGTTGGCAGGACTGCCCGGCCGAATACGGCCCGTCCACGACGATCTACAACCGCTTCAATCGCTGGTCCGGCCGGCAGCTCTGGAGCCGAATCTTGGACGCTCTCGTTGCCAAGGGCGTGCTTGCGCTGTCGGCGTCGATCGACTCCAGCTACGTGAAGGCGCATCGCTCGGCCCATGGCGGAAAAGGGGGCGAAGGCGCAAGCCATCGGCCCGTCGCGCGGCGGACAGACCACCAAAATCCATGCAGTGACAGACCTGCTCGGGCGGCCGGCCATTCTGCTGCTGACAGCAGGCAACGTCGCCGATGTCACTATGGCCGGGCCGCTGATGGACGCGGCCGGTCGGGTGCGCTGCCTGATCGCTGACAAGGGCTATGCGCCAACGCGTTGCGCAAACGCCTGCGGGCAGAAGGTGCCGAGGCTGTCATTCCAGGGCGCTCGAACCGGAAGGTGCCGATCGACTACGACAAGGTCCGCTACAAGGGGCGTTGGCGCATCGAGGCAGCCTTCTGCAGGTTGAAGGACTTCCGGCGCGTCGCAACTCGTTACGACAAGCTCGCCCGCAACTTCCTCTCGGCCGTGGCGCTCGCAACCCTCGTCGCGTTCTGGGTCTGAATGAGTCTCGGCCCTAGAGGCAACAGAGGGCGCAACCACCGCGACCCGCCGTCTCGGAGTCGCCACAAGCCCGACAAGGAAGGCGGTTTGGCTGAGGCTGATCGTGGCTTCGCCGACAATCCAACAGAGGTGGTCCCGCCCGGTGAGACAGCTTGGCGGCTTGGCTAACGTGGATCCGGGTTGTTTCTACGCCGCAATCGGCTTCCTCGAAATCGCCTATCGTAACCGTGACGCGACATCCTCAACGCCACCGCGACTACTCTTCAGCCGGCTTAGCCAAGCCCAGTCCAGCAACATCTTCCCTCAGCATGCGCAGTATCGACCTTACCGGGGCAAGCGACCGCATCGAACTGCGATAGGTGACGCCGCTCCTGATTGTCCACTCGTAGCCGCGCACGTTCAGCGCTGACAAATCGGTATTGATGTCGAGGTGCAGGAGCGGCCGAGGCAGGCTTGTGAGGAAGCCATCCCGCCGCACGAGTTCCAGGGCCAGTTCGAGCGATTCGGTGGACACGACGGATTTCGGACCGACGATCCCTCTGGGTTCTTCCTCAATTTGTGTGGTTCATCCGCTGTTAGGGCCGAGACTCATTCAGACCCAGAACGCGACGAGGGTTGCGAGCGCCACGGCCGAGAGGAAGTTGCGGGCGAGCTTGTCGTAACGAGTTGCGACGCGCCGGAAGTCCTTCAACCTGCAGAAGGCTGCCTCGATGCGCCAACGCCCCTTGTAGCGGACCTTGTCGTAGTCGATCGGCACCTTCCGGTTCGAGCGCCCTGGAATGACAGCCTCGGCACCTTCTGCCCGCAGGCGTTTGCGCAACGCGTTGGCGTCATAGCCCTTGTCAGCGATCAGGCAGCGCACCCGACCGGCCGCGTCCATCAGCGGCCCGGCCATAGTGACATCGGCGACGTTGCCTGCTGTCAGCAGCAGAATGGCCGGCCGCCCGAGCAGGTCTGTCACTGCATGGATTTTGGTGGTCTGTCCGCCGCGCGACGGGCCGATGGCTTGCGCCTTCGCCCCCTTTTCCGCCATGGGCCGAGCGATGCGCCTTCACGTAGCTGGAGTCGATCGACGCCGACAGCGCAAGCACGCCCTTGGCAACGAGAGCGTCCAAGATTCGGCTCCAGAGCTGCCGGCCGGACCAGCGATTGAAGCGGTTGTAGATCGTCGTGGACGGGCCGTATTCGGCCGGGCAGTCCTGCCAACGGCAGCCAGTCTTCAGCACATGCAGGATGCCGCTGATCACTCGGCGATCATCGACCCTGCGCGCACCGGGCTGGTTCTTCGGGAGGTGCGGCTCGATCGCCGCCCAGGCCTCGTCATCCAGCCAGAAAAGCCTGCTCATCATCGCCTCCATCCCAAAACGACGGCAGGGAATCTGATTTGCTACGGACCTTCAATACCCTGATTGGGTTTCGACCCTAGCGAGAATATCGCTATGGGCGGGCATGCAGAGGAAATCGAAATGGTCGCCCGGCCCAGGGGTTAGAATTCTGGGTGTCGCGCTCACTGATGATGACAGATGGGTTGTTTCCGCCGCCGGATCCACGATCGGCATTTGCCCCGATTGTGGTCGGCGAAGTCGAAGTAGGCACGGCTGCTCCAACCGCAGCCTCCAGGATCTGCCAGTCCAGGGCAAGTCCGTGACGGTGAAGCTCCTGCTGAGCCGCTGGCGATGCGCAAATCGGAAATGTGAGCGCCGAACATTTACCGACCGTCTGCCGTCGGTCGCTGTTCCTTATGCGCGCCGGACAACGAGGGTCGTTGAGATTGTCGGCCTGCTTGGCCACAGCGCTGGTGGCCGTCCTGGCGAGCGGTTGATGCAGCGACTCGGCATGCCGGTCAGCGACGACACCATCCTGCGGCAGTTGAAGCGGGATGCCGCGGGTGCTCAACGCAATTCCGAGATACGAGTGGTCGGTATCGATGACTGGAGTTGGCGGCGGGCGACGAGCTACGGAACCATCATGGTCGATCTTGAGCGCCGCTCGGTGATCGACATACTGGACGACCGCAGTGTCGATAGTGCCGCCAAGTGGCTTCGGGTCATCCTTCGATCGAGACCGTCAGCCGCGACCGCTGCGGCCTGTATGCGCAGGCCGTCCGTGAAGGCGCACCGCAGGCCCAGCAGGTCGCCGATCGGTTTCATCTGATCCAGAACCTTCGCTCGGCCATCGAAGAACAGATGAGCCTTTCTGGGCGTGCCACCGGCAGGGCCATTCTTTCGGAGGACGCAATTGTTGATGCTGCGACACATCGCCGGCGCGCGCGCCTCGCACATCGGCAATCTCGTCAAGAGATATTCGAAATGCTCCACGCCTTGCGCCACGAAGGGCTTTCGTACAGCGAGATCGCCCGTCGGACCGGATATGAACGTCGCAGTGTAGCGAATTGGCTCAAGTTCAAGGCTCCGCCAGACAGGCGGCGAGCAGCACTGAACCCCACTTCGCCATGGTATTTCGAAGCCTTCCTTGCCCAATGTTGGAAGGACGGGAACCGTTGCGGACGGCATCTGTTTCATGACGTCAAGCAGCGGGGTTATACCGGAAGTTTCTCCAATCTGGAGCGCCTGCTGGGAGCCTGGCGACGGGCCGAAAGAGAGCGCGGCGATGATGTTTCTTCCATGGCGCTCAACTCGGAACCCGTTCGAGATCCGGATACCGGCCACGCGATTTCGCCAATTGTTGCCGCGGCGCTGTGCATAAAGCCAAGAGGCCTGCTGACGCCTCGACAGGCAAGGAAGGTCGATGCCCTGAAGCAGGGATCTGAGGCTTTCGCCGAGATGCGACGCTTGGCGATGCGATTCAACGGCATCCTTCGCGGCAAGAGATCGGCACCACTGGATGCGTGGATCGACGATGCGATCGAGTCCGATCTCATTCCGATCATGCGGTTCGCCCGTGTCCTGCGCAGAGACATCGATGCCGTAAACAACGCCATCGAGCTGCCCTGGAGCAACGGACAGGCCGAAGGTCAGATCAACCGCCTCAAGACACTCAAGCGCGCAATGTACGGCAGGGCAGGTCCTGAACTGCTGAGGGCACGAATGCTGCCACCGCTCCACACAAAGTGAGGAAGAACCTAATTAAGTGCCACGCGACACCAGACCTTCAACACAGTCTGATTGGGTTCGACATTCGTATCCAGTGGTGCCGAAGTAAGAAGAACAGCAGTCAATCAGCGAAGCAGCGATCCGATCACCTCGAGTGAAGCAACCGACCAAAGTTTGCGGGAGACGCGAGTCCACCCATCGCCATCGAGGGCGCCACCATACTGTGCTAGAGTACGCGCTTTTTTTTCGATCTCGTCGCGCGTCAAGGTGTTACCGGGGTCTCCTTTCGGCTCGTCGACACGGGCTGTCAAAACCGTCCCGCCTCGTATCGTTACCGATACTTTCCCCATCCAGGTGGCCGGGTAGTTCTGCTCCACTTCCGGGTCGAAGATCATGTCGACCCTTCGCATGAGCTCTCGGACCGCTTCATCCTCCAGGACCGTATCGAATTCGTCCAACCCGGCGCGCCGATGCACGGCAATGAGCCCCAGCGTAGCAGGCATCGAGAATTTCGCCTGATGCACAGTGGCGGGCCGCACGACCGACCCCAGCACGTCGATTGCCGCCTGGTGAACGTGAGCGGTGACATGCTGAATATCATCGGCGCGCAGATCGTGCTCATGCAGAATTTTTAGCAAAGCGTCGGCGGCAGGGTGCGTGTGGCGGCATGACGCATGAAACTTAAAGGAGGTCTCGGCGAGCGCCCATCTCACACCAAGACCAGCTGTGATTTTTGCGGGGTCGCAGTTTCGTGACATTCCTGCGCCCATGCCTTGTTCCCCCTCCAAGATGCGACGTGCGCCGGTAAACCCCCGTGCTGCGAGACTTGCTGCAGTCATCCCGTTGGCTGCAGCCTTCCCGGTGTGGAGCTGCTTGGAGTCGGCGGCGTCTCTGAGAAACTCCCATACACCCGCGGCCTGGGTTCCGGCCGAGCCGAAAGCATTGAGCATCTGCTCAGAGCCCAACCCAAGCAGCCGGCCAGCAGCAGCGGCCGCAGCGAGAGTGCCCGCGGTTCCCGTGGTGTGAAAGATCTTGTAGTGCGGAAGGCCCAGATATTCGCCGGCGCGAATGCCTGTCTCATAGCCGGCGACGCATGCCGTCAGGAAGTCGCGGCCACTTGCGCCGATATTCTGGGCCACGGCCAGTGCGGCGGGAAACACCACCGCCCCCGGATGGAACACTGAACCATTGTGCACATCGTCCTGCTCAGAGACGTGCGAAGCGGCAGCGTTAACCATCGCGGCGAATAGCGGTGAGGTCATGCGGCCCGAGATGAGCACTTCTGACCGGCCATGGTTGGGGCCCATTTCCTTGGCGAAATCGTCAACCGCAAGGATCGCCCGATGGCGTGCGCCTGAAAGCGCCGATCCGGCCCAATCGACAAAGAGGTCTACGCACCGTTCGACGGCATGTTCGGGAATATCCCGTATGGACAGCGCTGACGCGAATTCAGCCAGTTCGGCAGTGCCATGTTCGCCAGAACGCTTCCGGCTCGTCTCCGTTCCGCTCAACATCTTCTCCCGTGAATTCGATCGTTCGTTAAAGCGATCAGGACTGATATGTGCCTTGCATTGTTCTCAGTCCGTCGGCTGTCTCGCACCACACCGTGCCTTCGGTCGGCGTCCCCTGTTGGCACAGCATCAACATCTTGCCGCTATAGCATGGCGCCAAGCCCCGATAGCTGAAAACTGCCGGTATGCGGCCACATGCCTTCGCGGCCAGATTGATGAGTAATGTAGCCTGCAGCGGCCCATGAACAACCAGGTCTGGATAGCCCTCGATTTCGCAGGCATAGGGACGGTCGTAGTGGATACGATGGCCGTTGAACGTCATTGCTGAATAGCGGAACAGCAAAACGGGATCGGGCGTCAGGACCTCCTGCACGCGCTTCGCCGCCTCGGGCGGAACAGCGGGCGCGGGCCCGGGCACCGTGCTTGCCCGATAAACAATGTTCTGGGTCTCGACAACCGCGGTTTCGCCGTCAGCGACATATTTGTGCTTGACCGCAACCAACACCAGCGGGCCACTGCGCCCGTGTTTCAGCGTCACATCGGCGATGACCGACCGGCGCTTGACGGTTCCCAGCGCAGGCAGCGGCCTCAGATGCCGCAACTCGCCGCCGGCCCACATGCGCGAAGGCAGAGGCACAGGAGGCATAAAGCCGCCCCGGGCCGGGTGTCCGTCCGCTCCAAGCGTCTCGAGATCGGCCGGAGGCAGTGTGAGGCACCAGTGGAGGCCCACTGGTGCGTGCCCTGCCTCGGCGGGCGCGAGCCACCGGCCCAAGGTCGCGCGGTACCGTGCCAGCAGTACGTCGCTAATGGTTTCCGAAGCGCTCTCCTCAGTGCCGATCCAGCCTCGCAGATGATCGATGTCGACTTCGGTTGTCATCCGCGCTCTTCCCGTTCCAGATTGCCGCGCCAGCACGAGGCGCCTCAAAACGACCTTGGCATGCCGAGGATGTGTTCCGCGACATAGGACAGGATCAGGTTGGTCGATATCGGCGCCACCTGGTCCAGACGGGTTTCGCGAAACTTGCGTTCCACATCGTACTCCCGGGCGAACCCGAACCCGCCATGGGTCTGGATGCATGCATTAGCCGCCTCCCAGGACGCATCGGCGGCAAGCAGCTTGGCCATATTGGCCTGCGCCCCGCAATCGCCGCCGGAATCGAAGCGGCGGCAGGCTTCGAAACGCATCAGATTGGCTGCCTCGAGGTTGACGAAAGCCTTGGCAATTGGGAACTGCACTCCCTGGTTCTGGCCGATGGGCCGGTCGAACACGATCCGCTCCCCCGCATAGGCGCGGGCTTTATTAATGAACCAGTAGCCGTCGCCGATACATTCCGCAGCGATCAGGGCGCGCTCAGCATTCAAGCCATCCAGGATATGATAAAAGCCGCGCCCTTCCTCACCGATCAGGTTCTCTTCTGGGATCTCGAGCTCATCGAAGAAAACCTCGTAGGTTTCGTGCCCCGGCATGTTCGCGATCGGGCTTACTCTCATGCCATTGCCAATCGCCTTTTTCAGATCGACCATGAAGATCGACAGGCCCTGCGCCTTGCGCTTGACCTCATTGATCGGCGTCGTGCGCGCCAGCAGGATCATTAGGTCGGAATGCCGGATTCGGCTGATCCAGACCTTCTGACCGTTGACCACATAGCGGTCGCCCGTCTTGACCGCGGTGGTCTTGAGCTTGGTAGTATCGGTGCCGGTGGTGGGTTCGGTCACGGCCATTGATTGCAGCCGCAGTTCGCCGCTGGCGATGCCGGGCAGGTATTTCCGCTTCTGCTCCTCCGATCCGTGCCGCAGGAGCGTGCCCATGTTGTACATCTGCCCGTGGCAATGGCCGGCATTGCCGCCCGAGCGGTTGATCTCCTCCATGATGATCGAGGCCTCGGTTAGCCCTAGCCCCGAGCCGCCATATTCCTCGGGGATCATCGCGGCAAGCCAGCCCGCGCGGGTCAGCGCCTCAACGAACTCTTCGGGGTAGGTCTCATCCGCACCATGCTGGCGGTGGTATTCGGGTGGGAATTGCGCGCAGAGCGCGCGCAGTGCCGCGCGCAGATCGTCATGGGCTTCGGGGGCAGAGGTCTGCATCCGTCACCTCGCCCTGTGCGCGCCAGGGCCGCTGGTCTCGAGGATCTCCTCTTCGGCGCGCTGCCATATTTCGTAGGAAATCGGATTTTCGCTCTCCTCGAGGATATGGCCCACCAGCCCGATCGCGCGCGCCATCACCCCGAAGCCACGCACGATCTTCCATGGGAAGCCGAACTCGCAGCAGATAGCGCCGATTGCGCCGGTGGCGTTGATCGGCAGCATCTTGCCTGATTTATCTTCGGCCACGGCCTGAATTTTCTGGATCAGCGCGACATACTCGCCGGACTTGCCGTTCTCGGCCGCAATCTGGAAAAGCCGCGGCGCGCGGGGATCGACCGGCTTGTGCACCGGATGGCCCAGCCCAGGAACGATCGCCCTGCGGGCGCGGAATTTTTCAACCGTTTCAGCGGCGACAGCATCCAGATCTGCGCCGGTGCCCAGCTTGTCCTGCGGCAGCGCCTCGTACAGCATCTTTGAGGCGCCTTCCATCGAGCCGACGAACACCGTGCCCAACCCGCAGAGCCCCGCCGCGACTGCGGCCTGAAGCGATTCCGGCGCGCCCATATAGGTCATGCGCGCGGCCAGGGCGGACGGCGTGATACCATGTTCGACCAGCGTGATGACGATGGCGTTGAACACGCGGCTTTCCTCGGGCATGGCCTTGCGGCCCGTCAACTGCAGAAACGCCAGATCGCCGAGGTTCATGTGGCCCAGGATCTCGTTCGGCAGGTCGAGACCGCGCACGCAAATCTTGTCGGGTGTGCTCCAGGCGATATTCGAAGCAATCTTCTGCTTGCGCTTGCTCATCAAACCGGATCCCAGGAAAAGACGTCCGCTGAAACTTCGAGCGGCGTGAAATGCGACTTGAGCGCGGGAATGGCATGCTCGGCGATCGTTTCGGCGGTCCAGCCGTCGCCGGAATGCACCGAACGCACCGGTCGCGGCTGGCTCATCAGGAAGATCTCGTTCATCCGAACGGCAAAGATCTGGCCCGAGATATCTGCGGCCTGATCGCTCATCAGATAGCAGGCCATCGGCGCGACCTTGGCGGGCGTCATCTTCTTGATCTTCTCGACCCGCGCCTCCTGTTCCGGCGTGTCGGTCTTGATCGAGGAAATCATCCGGCTCCAGGCGAAGGGCGCGATGCAGTTGGACCGCACGTTCCAGCGTTTGAGGTCGAGCGCGACGGATCTCGAAAAGGCCGCAATGCCCAGTTTGGCCGCCGAATAGTTCACCTGGGCGTAATTGCCAATCAGGCCCGAGGTCGAGGTCATGTGCACCAGCGCGCCGCCTTCCTGCTCGCGGAAATAATCAGTCGCGGCGCGCGAGGTATTGAAGGCGCCGTAGAGGTGTACTTTCACCACCGCATCGAAGTCCTCGTGGCTCATCTTGTGAAAGAAGCCGTCGCGCAGGATTCCGGCATTGTTCACGACTGCGTCGATGCGGCCGAATTCCTTCACGGCGGCCTCGACCATGGCCCGGGCCGCGTCCGGGTCGGTTACGCTGCCGCCATCGGCGATGGCGTCGCCACCGGCGGCCTTGATCTCGTCCACCACCGTTTGCGCAGCAGTGAGAGTGTGGCCAGTACCCTTCAGTGACGCGCCCAAATCGTTGACTACGACCGCCGCTCCCTCGGCTGCCGCCATCAGCGCGATCTCGCGGCCGATCCCGCCGCCCGCGCCAGTGACCAGCACGACCTTTCCGTCCAGCGTTTTTCCCATATCAATCTCCTCATTTCGCCTTGCGAAACTTGTCGAGTCCGCCGGAATGCATCACCCGGCCCATCAGGGGCGCGCCGATGATCTCTTCGGCCTTGACCGCGGCGGCGATCAGCTTGTCCAGGTCGATGCCCGTCTCGATGCCCAGCTCGTGGCACAGAAAAACCGCGTCCTCGGTGCAGACATTGCCCGCGGCGCGGGCGTTGCCGTGGCCGGCGAAGGGGCAGCCGCCAAGGCCGGCGACCGAGCTTTCGAACATGTCCACCCCCATTGACAACGCCGCATGGATGTTGGCGATGCCCAGCCCGCGCGTGTCGTGAAGATGCATTCCGATGCGCGCCCCGGGCGCAAGCTCGCGCAGGGCGCCGACCATGCGCTTGACCGCCTCGGGGTTGCCCCAGCCCATCGTGTCGGCGATCACGAGAATCGGTACGGGGATCTGCTCTTCCTCGCAAAGGCGTAGGACGAAACGGAAGTCCTCCAGCACCCGCTCCTGCGGGATGGGACCTTCGAGATTGCAGCCGAACGCGGTCATCACATAGGCCGCATCGACGGTGTAGCCCGCTTCCTTGTAGAGCCGCACCCACTCGCGTTGCCGCTCGCGCATCTCCGCTGAGGAGCAGTTGTTGTTTGCCTGTGCGAAAGCCTCAGACGGATAGAACAAAAGACGCGGGTCGATATCGACTTCATGCGCGGTCAACGCCTTGCGGAACCCCTTCTCGTTCAGCCAAAGCGAGGTGTATTTCACACCGGGCTTGCGCTTGATGTGCTGAAACAGCTCGCCCGTGTCGGCCATCTGCGGCACGTATCTGGGGCTGACGAAGCTACCCACCTGGATGCGCTTCAGCCCGGTATCGCTGAGCATGTCGATCAGCTCGATCCGCTGTTCGATCGGGTAGGTCTTGCTTTCGATCTGAAAGCCCTCGCGCGGGCCTTCTTCACGAAACTCTACGAACTTGGGAAAGTCGGTCATGCCTGTTCCTTTTCGGGTGGTATGATCTCGGCGATCGTCTGGCCGCGATCCACCATCATGCCTTTGGAGGCCGCAATATTCGCGGCGATGCCGGAGGCAGATGCCTTGATGGAGATCTCGAGCTTCATTGACTCCAGGACCGCTACGACATCGCCTTCCGCTACCGCATCGCCCTCGGACACTTTGACGTCGACGATCATTCCGGTTAGCGGCGAGGCAACGGTCCGTTCGGCAGCGCTTTCGCCAGCGGCCGAGGCCAAGGGTGGTGCCGGGCGGAAGACAAGCCGGCCCGGCCCGGCGTCGATCTCGATCACCCCGGCATGAAGGCGCGCGGTTGCCACGTCTACCGTCTCGCCCTGCGCCACGCGCCACCGGCCCGGCGCGATCTCACGGCAGGAGAAAGTGAGGGCGGCACCATCACTGCCATAGACCGTGTAGGTGTCGCCGGAGCGTACCGGGCCCACGCAGAGCTCCTCGACGCTTCCCGCTGCGTCGGTCAGCATCACGCGCTGGCCCGCCTCCATCGCGTCGCCGCCAAGGCCGAGCCGCCAGTTGGTGAAGAGGTCGCGGTTCGACCACGGTTCGGCGGCGTCGTCTGATCGCCCGCGGGTGACGAAGAGTACGGCTGCCATGGCCTTCCAGAGCCGGATGCCCGGCACTTTCGCCGCCGCAGTCAGATCGTCCAGCCGCTCGTCGATCCAGCGGGTATGGACGTTCATTTTCTCGAATTCGGCGTCGCGGGCGAGCGCGGCGAGGAAGGCGCGATTGGTCTCGACGCCTTCGACCGCGACATGATCCAGCGCCAGCGCGAGCCGCGCCAGCGCCGTCTCGCGGTCGGGCGCGTGGATGATCAGCTTGGCGATCATCGGATCGTAATAGGGGGTCACGGCATCGCCTGCCTCGACGCCGCTGTCGATGCGGAGACCATCGGGCAGGCTCAGCGTGGTCAGCGTGCCGGTGGAAGGAGCGAACTGCATCGCCGGGTCCTCGGCATAGAGCCGTGCCTCGATGGCGTGACCGTCAATCGTCAGATCGCCTTGCTTCAAGCCAAGCCCCGCACCCTCGGCAATACGCAGTTGCAGTGCCACGAGGTCGAGCCCGGTGATCGCCTCGGTCACGGGATGTTCCACCTGGATGCGCGGGTTCACCTCGAGGAAAAAGTATTCCTCGCCCGAGACCAGGAACTCCACCGTGCCGAGCCCGCGGTAGTCGAGCGTCTCCCCCAGCCGCACGGAGTCCTGGGCGATCCGTTCGAGCAGGTCGCGGGGCAGGCCCCAGGCGGGAGCTTCCTCGATCACCTTTTGGTGACGGCGCTGCAGCGTGCAGTCGCGCTCGAAAAGATGCACGACGAGACCCTTGCCATCGCCGGCGATCTGCACCTCCACATGGCGGGCCTCGGGCAGGAACCGTTCCAGCAGGAGACCTTCCGAGCCGAAGGTGGACTTCGCTTCGCGCAGCGCGCCCTCGATGTCGGCCATCAGGGTCTTTTCGTCTGCCACCAGCCGCTGTCCACGTCCGCCGCCGCCGCCCACAGCCTTGAGCAGCACGGGCAGGCCCATCCGGCGCACTTCGGCGGCGATTTGATCGGGATCGGACAGGGCGCCCGCGGCGCCGAGATCACCGGCAGGCCGGCCGCGATGGCGGCATCCTTGGCGCTGGCCTTGTCGCCGAACCGTTCCAGGGTTTCCGGCGTCGGTCCCATGAAGATCAGACCGGCGGCCTCGACCGCGCGGGCGAATTCGGGGTTCTCGGCGAGGAAACCGTAGCCGGGATGGACGGCGTCGGCCCCGGCGGCCTTCGCCGCGGCCAGCACGGCATCGATGCGCAGATAGCTTTCCGAGGCCGGCCCGCCGCCGATGCAGATCGAGTGGCCGATCTCGCGCACGTGGAGCGCGTTGACGTCGGCTTCGGAATGTACGGCGACAGGCCGGACGCCCCGTGTCCGCGCCGTGCGGGCGATCCGGCAGGCGATTTCGCCGCGGTTGGCGATGAGAACCGTCTTGATCTTCACTGTGGCCGCCTCACATCCTGAACACGCCGAAATGGGTTTCGACCTTTGGTCGCCGTGAGGTGATGTCGAGCAGCAGCGCCATGACGTCACGGGTCTCGCAGGGCTCGATCACACTGTCGACCCAGAGGTTCGAGGCGAAGTTGTAGGCGCCCTGGAAATCCTCGTATTCCTTGCGGATAGGCGCCTTGAAGGCCTCTTCCTCCTCTTTCGTCCAGGTCTTGCCCTCGCGCCCGTTGATCTGGGCGCGCACCTGGGCCAGCACGCTCGCGGCCTGTTCCGGCCCCATGATGGCCGCGCGGCCGGTTGGCCAGGCAAACATCGCGTCGGGCTGGAAGGGGCGGCCCAGCATGGCCAGATATCCGGCTCCGTACGAACCACCGGTGATGATGGTGAACTTCGGCACCCGCGCCGAGGACATGGCGGTGATCATCTTGGCGCCCGCCTTGGCGATTCCCATCTGCTCGACCTCGCGCCCCACCATAAAGCCGTTGACATCGGCCAGGAACAGCAGCGGGATGTCGCGCTGCACGCAGAGATTGATGAAATGCGTGGCCTTCAGCGCCGCTTCGACGAACAGCACGCCGGTATTGGCGAGGATCCCCACCTCGTGCCCGTGAATGCGGCCCCAGCCGGTCATCAAGGTGTCGCCGTAGAGCGGCTTGAACTCGTGGAAATCGCTGCCGTCGACCAGCCGAGCGACGATCTCGCGGTTCTCGGTGGGTACTTTTGGGTCCCGGCTGACGATGCCGTAGATCTCTTCTACCGCGTAGGCCGGGGCGCGCGGCGGCGCCGGTGTCTTGCGCGGGGAGGGCCTCTCGCCCAGGTGCTTGACGATCTCTCGCGTGATGGCGAGCGCGTGGGCGTCGTCCTCGGCGAGATGGTCGGTCACGCCCGAGACCGAGCAGTGCATCTTGCCGCCGCCGAGGGTCTCGTTGTCGACCTTCTCGCCAGTGGCGGCGAAGGTGAGTTCCGGCCCGCCGAGATACATGAAGCCCTGGCCGCGCACGATGACCACCTCGTCGCAAAGCGCCGGGATATAGGCGCCGCCGGCGGTGCAGGGGCCCATGACCACGGCGATCTGCGGCACGCCGTCGCCCGACATCCCGACCTGCTGGTGGAAGATCGAGCCGAACTGGCCTTCGTCGGGAAAGATGTTCTCCTGGTCAGGCAGAAACGCGCCGCCGGAATCGACCAGTGTGACGACCGGCAGGCGATTGGCCCAGGCGATCCGCTGGGCGCGCACGTGCTTACGGCAGGTCATGCCGAAATAGGTGCCGCCCTTAACAGTGGCGTCGTTGGCGATGATCATGCAGTGGCGGCCCTCAATCACGCCGATGCCAGTGATGATGCCCGCGCCGGGCGGCACGCCGTCGTACTTGTCGAGCCCGGCGAGTTCGCCAAGTTCGAGGAACGGCGTGCCCGGGTCGATCAGCCGCTCGACGCGCTCGCGCGGCAGGATCTTGCCCTTCTTCACGTGGCGCGCCCGTGCGCTTTCCGGCCCGCCGACACGCTGGCTGCGCCGCAGCGCGTGCAGCTCGGCCACCTTGGCGCGGTAATGCGCGGTGTTGGCCCGGAAATCTTCCGACCCGGTGTCGAGCAGGGATTTCAGCTTTGTCATGGCAGGTCGGGGTACTTTCTCAACACGAAGGCCACCTTGGCCGCGCCCGGCTTTTCGAAGGTGTCGGCATCGACGATCCGGACATCGGCCCTGAACACCAGGGCGTCGCGCAGGCGCTGCTCGATCTTCTTCTTCAGGTCCGCGTCACCGTCTCGGTCGCGGTCGGGGCCGCGTTCGACGATGATCTTCAGTGCTTCCTGCGTGGTGTGGCCCTCGAAATCGGCCACCACACGCATGACGCCGTTCGTTTGCGGCACCATCTCGTTGACGATGCTGTTGATCGCCGAGGGAAACACGTTGGCCCCGCGCACGATCAGCATGTCGTCGGTGCGCCCTGTGCAGCGGATCTTGGGACCCGTCCGGCCGCAGGCGCAGGTCGTGTCCAGGACCTCGATGAAATCGCCCGAGCGGAAGCGCACCAGCGGGCTCGCCCGGCGGCCGAGGGCGGTGTAGATCATCTCGCCACTGGCGCCCTCCGCCCAAGGGATGATCTTGCCGGTCTCGGGGTCGAGCAGTTCGGTCAAAACGTAGTCCATGTTGACCATGTGCATGCCCGACTGCTGGTCACACTCGGCCCAGTAGGTCACGCCCAGGTCGGTACCGCCTAGCATCTCGGTGCACTTGGCGCCCCACAGTTTTTCGATCTTGGCGCGGATCGCCGGAATGCCGCCGCCCGGCTCCCCGCCGACGACGACTCGTTCCACGCCCAGTCTGCTCACTGGTGCGCCCAGCACCTCTTCGGCCTTTTCGGCCAGGTGGATCACGAAATTCGGCGCCCCGACGACGCAGCGCGGGCGCGTGTCGGCGCAGGCGCGCAGGAGCCGGTCGGCGCCGCCGTCGGCTCCCACCGGCACGTCGATGGCGCCCATATATTGCAGGCCCTGCATCACCGGGATGCCGCCCACGAAGCCCTTGGCGAGCGAGAAGGCGTGCAGCACCATGTCGCCGGGCCGCACGCCGTTGGCGAAGAAGCAGCGCGCCGTCATCTCGTGCCACATCTCGGCATCGGATTCTGTCAACGCCACGTAGGAGGGGCTGCCGGTCGTCCCCGAGGACGCCTGCATCTGGATGATGTCTTCCATCGGCGCGGCGCGGTGGCGGCCGAAAGGCGGCTCGGCCGACAGGCTTTCGCGTATCTCGGTCTTGTAGGTGAAGGGCAGCCTCTGCAGATCCTCAATGGTGCGGATCTCATCGAAATCGACGCCGGCCGCAGCGAACTTGTCTTGGTAGAAGGGCGAGTTGGCCTTGAGATAGGCCATTTGCTCGACCAGCCGCTCCTCCTGGATGCGGCGCACCTCGTCGAGCGGCATGCCCTCGATCTCGTGCCAGAACCGGTCGTTGGCCTTCGCGCCGGCATCGGCCCGCCGGAAGCGCATTCCGTGTTGCATGCTTTCCTCCCTGGGCTTTCGCGATCAATACGACCGCGGCAGACCCATTACCTTCTCGCCAATAAAGCTGAGGCACAGTTCACGGTTCACCGGCGCGGTGCGTAGCAGGCGCACCAACGGATAAAGCTCGTACAGCCCGGTATCTTCCGTGAAACCCGACCCGCCATGGGCCTGAAGGGCGGCGTCCACGGCTTCGATCCCGGCCTCGGCGGCGGCATATTTCGCCATGTTCGACGAGGCACCGGCCGAAAGCTTGTTGTCGAATTCCCAGGCCGCACGGCGGGTCATCAGGCTCGCCATCTCCACGGCCGTGTGGGCCTTGGCCAGCGGATGCTGCACGCCCTGGTGCGCGCCGATCGGCTGACCAAAGACGTTGCGCTCGCAAGCATAGACCACTGCCTTCCGTAAGGCGAACCGGCCGATCCCGCAGCAAAGCGCCGCCAGGATGATGCGTTCGGGATTGAGCGAATCGAACAGGATCGAAAAGCCATCGTCCACCTCGCCCACGATATCCTCGGGACCGAGATCCACCTCGTCGAAGAACAGCGTCCATTGTTCTTCCGGCAGTGGGATCGAGACCTTCACCCGCTGCATTTCTACGCCCTTCTTCTTCAGGTCCACGGCGAACAGCGTGAAGCCGTCGGTCTTGCGGGAGACCTCGGTGTGAGGCTTGGTGCGCGCCACCACAAGGCAGTAGTCGGAGACGTCAGCGCCGGTGATGAAGGTCTTTTCCCCTGTTAGCGCAAAACGGTTGCCCTTGCTCCTGGCGAGCGTCGTGGCCTTGATCGTGTTGGACCCGGCGCCCGGCTCGGTGATCGCGAAGCAGAACTGGATCTCGCCCCGGCAGGCGGCCGGCAAGAGCTCTCTGCGGTGGAACTCGGTCCCGTGGCTGGCGATATGTGCCAGCGACATGGTCGGTCCGACCACCATCATCAGGAGCGGGATGCCGTGGTTCGCCGTGCCCTCCATGAACAGCGCCATCTCGGTCATACCGAGACCGGCGCCGCCATATTCCTCGGGCACCATGATGCCGAGAAAGCCGTCCTCGGCGATCTGCTGGAACATCTCTTTGGGAAAGGTGTGCCGGCGGGCGTGATCCAGCCAGTAGGCGTTGTCGAATTTCTGCGCGAGCTGGGCGCCGTAATCGTAGATCTGGCGCTGCTCATCGTTGAGCGTGAAGTCCATTCCCGCACCTCTTGTCAGGCTTTGAAGGCCGGCATGCGCCGGCTTTCGAATGCGTCCAGCCCTTCGGCCACGTCCTCGCTTCGTAGCGCACGCACGGCAGCGTCGCGCTCCAGCCGCATCTGCTGGTCGAGGCCCATATCGGCGCCTTCACGTGCCAGGCGCTTCATCTCGGCAATGCCGGGGCGTGAGCGGGTGCCGATGGTCACGCAGTAGTTCAACGCCGCCTGGCGCAGCTCTTCGTCCGGCACGACGTAGTTCACCAGTCCGGCCTCCTTCGCCTCGTCCGCCTTCAGCCAGCGGGCCGAGAACATCAGATCGAGCGCCTGGCGCAGGCCCATCAGCCGGGTCAGCCGCTGGCTGCCGCCCCAGCCGGGGATCAGCCCGAACTGCGCATGCTGGTCGCCGAACTGAGCGCTTTCGCGGCGAAACAGACATCGCAGGACAGCATCAGCTCAAGCCCGCCGGCCAGGCAAAGGCCCTGCACCGCGACGACCACGGGGAGACGGCTCTGTTCCAGCCTGCGAAGCCCTTCCATGCCAAAGGCGATGAAGTGGTCCAGCGTCTGCGAGTCCATTATCTTTGTTTTCACCTCGGTCAGGTCGGCGCCGGTGCAGAAGTGCTTTCCCTGTGCGCAGATCAGGATCGAGCGGATGTCGCGATCCGCCTCAAAACTTTCGCGGGCCCTGGAGATACACTCGTGGACCTCCAGCGACAGGCAGTTGAACTTGTCGGGGCGGGCGAGCTCGATAATGCCGACGCTGCCCTCGGCGCTGACATTGACGGGAACGCTCATTTCGCGCCTCCCTTGGCCTTCTTGTCGTATTGCAGCGCCATGCGGCCGACCTTCTCGCGCGCGATGACGAGCTTCTGGATTTGCGCGGTACCGTCGCCGATCTGCAGGCCCAGAACATCGTTGTAGCGCTGATGGTGAGGCAGGTCGGTGGTGTAGCCGTAGTGGCCATGCAGGATCAGGCACTGATGGATGATCTCGCACGCGGTTTTCGGCACGTACCACTTGCACATCGCCGCCTCCTTGGTGTGCGGCAGGCCACGGTCGCGCAGATCGAGCGTGTAGTAGCAAAGCTGTCGCATCATGGTAAGCTGCGTTTCGGCCTCGACCAGCGGGAAGCTGACCCCCTGATACTGCGCCAGCGGCGCACCGAAGGCTTCGCGTTCCTGCACATAGGTCCAGGTCTCGTCTACCGAGGCCCGCGCCGCGCCCAGACATTCCAGCCCGATCAGCGCTCGGGAATAGTCGAAGCCAGCCATGATCGTGCCGAAGGCACGGTCCTGCTCGGCCATCAGGCATTGGGAGGGGACGAAGACGTCGTCAAAGAAGACCGAACCGCGCCCCACGGGCTTGGTCCCGATGTCGTCGAAATGCGTGCGGTTGATGCCCTTTTCATTCAGGTCCACGAGGAACGCACTGACGCCCCGCGATCCGCCCTCGGGATCGCCGGTACGGGCAAAGACCACCGCCGCGTCGGCCTGCGCGGCAAAGCTCATCGACGTCTTCTCGCCGTTCAGCCGCCAGCCGTTGCCGGATTTGGCGGCCCTGAGTTGCAGGTTCGCCGCGTCCGATCCGCCGCGCGGCTCGGTCAATCCCAACCCTATCACCGCCTCACCCGCCGTGACGCGGGGCACCCATTCCTTGGCGATGTCGGGCAAGGCGTGTTTCGCGACCATGCCGCCCATCAGCGACCCCAGAAGCTGGATGTAGCTGACATTGAAATCGGCGCGCGCGATTTCCTCGACGATCAATCCGGCCGTGACGGAGCTCTCGCCCAACCCGCCGAACTCCTCGGGCAGATCGGCGCCGATCAGCCCAAGCGCCCCCATCTCCTTGATGAGCCCGCGATCCATCACGTGCTCGGTTGCCCGCTTCTGATAGCTCTCGGCCAGCTTTTCACGTGCGAAACGCTGTGCTGTCTCTCGAAAGGCCTGCTGGTCATCTGTCGGTTGAAACTGCACGTGATAGCCCTCCCGAGCCTGTGAATCTCACTTCCCAAAAAACCTAACAAACGTTAGAATGCTTGGCAAGATGCAATGGGAGGGAACGTGGATATGTCCGACAGGCGCTTCGAGAAATTGCTGTCCCCGATCCGGGCAGGCGTCCACGATCTGCGAAACCGGGTCATTATGGGCTCGATGCACACGCGGCTTGAAACCGAAACCAACGGTATCGAAAGACAGGTCGCGTTCTATCGTGAACGCGCGCACGGCGAAGCGGCAGTCATCGTGACTGGCGGTTTTGCGCCCAACGCCGAAGGCATGTTCGATCCGGAAGGTCCGCGGCTCGACGATCCGCAGCAGGCGCTGAGCCTCAAGCCGATTTGCGATGCAGTCCATCAGGAAGGCAGTCTGATTTGCGCGCAGATCTGCCACGCGGGGCGTTATGCCAAGTTTGAAGGTTGCGTGGCACCTTCGCCGATTCGGACGCCGATAAACCGCTATTCCCCGCGCGAGATGAGCGAGCAGGATATTCTGCACACCATTGAAGATTTCGCCCAGGCAGCGCTCAACGCGCAATCTGCCGGTTTCGATGGCGTCGAAATAATGGGCTCCGAAGGCTATCTCATTAATGAATTCACCGTGACCCACACCAACAAACGCGAGGACGAGTGGGGTGGCAGCGCCGACAACCGGCACCGCTTCGCGGTCGAAATCGTGCGCGCGGTGCGCGACCGCTGCGGACCGGATTTGCTGGTCATCTACCGTATTTCGGCGGCCGATCTGTCGAGGGCGGCGCGCCCGCCGAAGAGATCGCCGCGCTCGCCCGCAAGATCGAGGCCGCCGGCGCCGACATTCTGAACACCGGAATCGGCTGGCACGAGGCGCGCGTGCCAACGATCGCCTATCCGGTGCCGCGTGGCGCCTGGCGGAAGGCGGCGGCCAACGTGAAGGCGGCGGTGTCGATCCCGGTGGTGGCCTCGAACCGAATCAATACCCCCGAGGTCGCCGAGGACATCCTGGCCTCGGGAGATGCCGACATGGTCTCGATGGCGCGGCCCTTCCTCGCCGACCCTCATTTCGTGAAGAAGGTGCGCGAGGGTCGGGCCCATGAGATCAACACCTGCATCGCCTGCAATCAGGCATGTCTGGATTTCATCTTCTCGGACCGTCCGGCAAGCTGCCTTGTCAATCCGCGCGCCGGCCGCGAGATGGAATTCCGTGACACGCCGAGCGAGACCCCGAAGAAGGTGGCGATCGTCGGCGGCGGGGCGGCGGGTATGGCCACGGCGGCCGAGGCCGCGCGGCTTGGGCACGCGGTCACTCTTTTCGAGGCAGAGAACCGGCTGGGCGGGCAGCTCAACCTGGCACGTGCGGCCCCGGGCAAGCACGAGTTCGACGAAACGCTGCGCTATTACACTGCTCAGATGGACAGGCACGGCGTCACCCTGCGGCTGGGCTGTCGCGCCACTGCCGACGATCTTGCCGGGTTCGACCATGTGGTGATCGCCTCAGGAGTGACCCCTCGCATTCCGGACATTCCGGGCATAGATCATCCCAAGGTCGCCACCTATGCCGAGATCCTCTGCGGCGCACGGGAGGCGGGACAGACCGTGGCCATCATGGGCGCCGGCGGGATCGGCCATGACGTGGCCGAATTCCTTGTCACCCATCCGGCTGAGGCCAACGAGAACGCGGCCTTTTTCGACACGTGGGGTGTGGACGGACAATTCAGGAACGCCGGCGCGCTGGCGGGCGATCCACTGGCCGTGGTGCCTGCAAAGCGCAAAGTGGTGATGCTGCAGCGCAAGACGAGCAAGGTGGGACAGGGGCTTGGCATTTCGACCGGCTGGATCCTGCGCAACGCGTTACGCAAACACGGAGTCGAGACCTTAGCGGGCGTGGTCTACCAGCGTATCGACGATGGGGGCTCCACGTCCTTTCGAACGGCGAGACAAAAGTTATCGCCGCCGATACGATCGTTCTCTGTACGGGACAGGAACCCGTACGGACGCTGGTCGAGGCGCTTGCGGCCCGCGGCATTTCCGCCACGATGATCGGCGGTGCGGCCGAGGCGGCTGAACTCGATGCGCTGCGTGCGATCGATGAAGGAGTGCGCCTCGCCCAGTCTTTGTGAACAACCAGGAACGATTGCCAGGGAGGAGCATCATGCTGCCGGAGGTGGCCCGCGCCGGGCGGGCAGATGTCTATTCGATGTTTCGCACGAGAGCGCGCGAGCAACAAGATGCGCTTGCGCTCGAGAACGGAGAGATAAGACACAGCTACGGCACCCTTCTGGGCCGTGTGGACCGTCTCGCTGCGGTGCTTCTGGCGCGGGGGTAAAGACCGGGGACCGGCTGGTGATCCTGTCGCACAATCGCGCCGAGTACCTTGAACTGCAACTGGCCGCCGCCGGGATCGGGGCGATCGTCGCCTGTTTGAACTGGAGGCTGGCCGCGCCGGAGCTCAAGCACTGTATCGACCTGGTTGAACCGGTTCTGGCCGTGGTCGAGCCAGAGTTGCGCGCGGCCTTGGACGCGGTCTCGCACCTGCCGGTTCTGGAAATCGGCCCCGACTGGGAGGCCGCACTGGCTGGTACAGAGCCCGATCCGCGCATCGACGCGCTGGTGAATGACGTGGAGGCGGGGCTGACCATCCTCTACACCTCCGGCACCACGGGGCTGCCCAAGGGCGCACTCGTCAGTCATCGCGCCCATATCGCACGTTCCATGGTTTTTGCGGCGCAGCTCGCGCTCCAGCCTGATGACGCCTTCATCGCCTGGGCGCCGATGTTCCATATGGCGTCGACCGACCATGCGCTCGCCACGATCTTGCGCGGTGGCCCCGTGGTGATGGTCGATGGGCTGCAGCCGGCGGTCATCAATGAGGCGCTGAGCCGCCATAAGGTCGGCTGGTTCATAATGATGCCCGGTGCGATCGAGGCCTTCATCGCAGAACGTCGCGCCAATCCTCTGCCGATCAGGGGCGTCAGGATCTGCGGCGCCATGGCCGATCTGGTGCCGCCGCATCAGATTGCAGAACTCACGTCGCTGATCGGCGCGCCCTATCTCAACTCCTTCGGCGCGACCGAAACGGGGCTGCCGCCGGCCACGGCCGAGCTGATCCCGGTGGGCGTCGCGCCGAAACGTCTGTCGAAGCGCGCCAGCGCCTTCTGCGAGGTGCGGCTGGTCGATCCGGAGGGGCGCGAGGTGGCGGACGGAACGCCCGGAGAAATGGCCGTGCGCGGCCCCACGCTGTTTTCCGGGTACTGGAATGCCGACGAGACCAACGCCCGCGACTTTCGCGGTGGCTTTTTTCATATGGGCGATGTCTTCCGCCGCAATGCGGACGGCACCATCGACTTCGTGGACCGCGCCAAGTATCTCATCAAGTCGGGTGGGGAAAACGTCTATCCAGCCGAGATCGAGCGGGTGCTGCTGGCGCATCCGCAGGTGATCGATGCCGCCGTCGTAAAGGCCGGGGACCTGCGCTGGGGCGAACGCCCGGTGGCCTTCGTGGCACGGCACGTCGACGGCCCCGATGCCGACGAGCTGATGCGGCTTTGCGGCGATCAACTGGCCGGCTATAAGCGGCCGCGCGAGATCCGCTTCATCGCTTCCGAAGACTTCCCGCGCTCGACCAGCGGCAAGATCCAGCGCCACGTCCTGGAGACCTGGATCGAGCGCGAGGCCAACTGAGGCCTGCCTCGACTGCGCCTATCCGCTGACACCCGTCCGTCCGAACAGCGCCATCAGCGTACCGGTCATCGTGGCAGCCAGCTTATCGGTCCTGCGCTTCAGCGCATATGCGTATCCTCCGGATGCCGTCTTTGCCCCAGCCGCTCACCTATCCAAGCGCAAAGAAGGCAAGTCCACAGGTCGGACGACAGTAAAGAGAGGGCAGTTGAATCGAATTCTAACGTCTGTTAGATTGTTCAATGGGGTTTGCTGAAGCCCTGCACAAACGACAGGGTCGACGGGAGGAAGATCGTTGATCGGTAGCGAACGGACCTGTGGCCGGTGTGATGACTCACGTTCCCTGCGCCCGCCGCCGGGAATGCGTGACGGCATCGCGTGCTCATGACCGCCGCGCGAAAAGAGCGACAGGCACCGCCGCTTGCCGTCCGCAGCGCCACCCTTCGGTTCGGCGGAGTGACGGCGCTGGATGACGTCTCTATCGAGGTGCGCGAGGACGAGCTTCTGGCGATCATCGGCCCCAATGGTGCAGGAAAGACATCGTTTCTGAACGTCACTGCCGGTTTTTACCGCCCCCAGCAGGGGTGCGTCGAACTCATCGGGCAGGATGTGACCGGCCTCCGCGTGGACCAGATCGCCCGCAGAGGCTTGGCACGCACCTTTCAGGGAACGCACCTCTTCGGGGGTTGACCGTGGTCGAGAACATCCTGATTGGCCGCCACACCCTTATGCGTTCGAATGTAGTCCAGGCCTTCTTCCACTACGGGCCGGTGATGCGCGAGGAAACCGAACATCGCGAGGCTGTTGAGGAAATCGTGGACTTTCTTGAGATCGAGGCGATCCGAAACCGGCAGGTGGGCACGCTGGGCTACGGGTTGCGCAAGCGCGTCGATCTGGGCCGCGCCTTGGCGCAAGAGCCCTCCATCCTGCTTTTGGACGAGCCGATGGCCGGAATGAACTCCGAGGAGAAAGAAGATCTCGCGCGCTTCATCCTCGACGTGCGCGAGGCACGGAAGATCCCGGTGGTGCTTGTGGAACACGACATGGGCGTCGTGATGGACCTGGCCGACCGGATCGTAGTGCTGGACTTCGGCCGGGTGATCGCTGAAGGGACGCCGGCTGAAATCCAGAGGGATCCGGCCGTGATCAAAGCCTATCTGGGGTAGAACAGTGGAGCGCACAAGAGCAGCGAAGGTCTTCAGCGATCCTGCGGTGACGCAAAGCCAAACGCTGCCGCAGGTGTTGCTGGCGCGAGCCAAGGCCACGCCGGCTGCCTTGGCCCAGCGGCACAAGCGCCTCGGCATCTGGCGCGAGTTCACCTGGGCCGACGTGCTCCAGCGGGTCCGCGCTTTGGCGCTTGGCCTTGACGATCTGGGATTCGGCTCGGGCGACTCAATGATGGTAATCGGCGAGAACGAACCCGAACATTTCTGGGCCGAGTACGCCGCCCAATCGTTGGGCGGGAAGGTGATCTCGGTCTACCCCGATCAATCCTCCGCCGAGATTCACTATCTGGCGCGGGATTCGGAGACGCGGATTTTCCTCGTGCAGGACCAGGAGCAGGTGGACAAGTGCCTCGAGATCGCCGGGGACCTCGAAGGCATCATCGCCATTGTCTACTGGGACGATGCCGGGCTGTGGACCTACGCACACCCGCTCTTGCGCTCGTATCAGGCGGTGAGCGATGCCGGAGCCCGCCGTCACGACCAGGATCCGAAGTTATTCGAGGCTCGTGTCGCGCGCGGTAGACCCGGCGACATCGCGGTTCTGTCCTATACCTCGGGCACGACCAGCAAGCCGAAAGGCGTTATGATCTCGCAGCGCTATCTTTTCGACAACTCCGCCCGGGTGATGGGCGCGGTCGAAATCGCGCCGGGCACCGAGTACCTCACCTATATTTCCCCGGCTTGGGTTACCGAGCAGATCTTCGGGCTGTCGATCGGGCTGCTTGCACCGATGGTGGTGAACTTCCCCGAGGGGCCGGAAGAGATACTCGACAACATCCGTGAGCTGGCCGTCAATGCGCTGGTCTTCAGCCCGCGTCAGTGGGAGAACCTTGCCTCGATTGTGCAGGCGCGGATGCTTAGCGGGGGCCAATTCGGCGGGCGTTCTACAACTGGGCCATGAGGGTGGGCCGCGACGTCTATGTCGAGCGGCTTGAAGGGCGTCGGCCTTCGCTTGCAGCGCGCCTGCAGCTGCCGCTGGCCGAGGTTCTGGTGCTTTGGCACCTGCGCGACAACCTAGGCCTGAGAAAGGCCAGGAACGCCATGTCTGGGGGGCGCTCATGGCGCCTGACGTCTTCCGCATGTTCCACGCCATGGGCGTGAAGCTGCGCAACGTATACGGGGCAACAGAAGTCGGACTTCTCACAGCGCATATGGGCGAAAGCTATAAGCTGGAGACCAGCGGGCGCTGGATGCAGGTCAATCCTGTCTATGGCGATCCGCTCGAATTTCGCATCGCCGAGGACGGCGAGCTCCATGTGCGGGGCGGCTCGGGGTTCGGCGGCTATTTCCGCAAGCCTGACAAGACCGCTGAGGCCCAGACCAGGGACGGCTGGTACGCGACCGGCGACGCCGTCTCAATGACCGATGATGGAGAGCTCGTGTTCTTCGACCGCGTAAAGGACATGCGGCATCTCTGCAACGGTCACAGCTATCCGCCGCAGTTCATCGAAACCCGTCTGCGCTACAGCCCCTTCATCAAGGACCTGATGATCCTTGGAGACCAGACGCGCCCCTTCGTGGCGGCGTTGATCAATATCGATATGGAGGTACTGAGCCGCTGGGTCGAGGAGAACCAGCTTAGCTTCTCGACCTATACCGACCTGTCGCAGAAACCCGAGATCCTCGAACTGATCAGAGCGGAGGTGGAGCGCATCAACATGCTTCTGCCGGAAGGCTCGCGGGTCCGGCGTTTCGCGAACTTCCCCAAGGAGCTCGATCCCGACGAGGGCGAGCTGACCCGCAGCCGCAAGCTGCGCCGAGCCTTTCTGGAAGAGCGCTACGCCGATCTAGTGGAGGCGATCTACGGCGGGGACCACAGTGTCGATCTCGAAATCGCTGTCACCTATCAAGACGGCCGCCGGGGCGTTCTAAGAGTCCACGTCGCCGTTACCGATGTAGAGGGCGCTCCGCGCACCGCCCGGAAGCAACACGCCGCGTGAAGGAGTTCACGAAACGATGATCTACGTTATCAACGACATCATCACTGGCGCCCTGATCGGGCTGCTCTATGCTCTGGTCGCGATGGGGTTCGTGGTGATCTATCGCGCCAGCAAAGTGTTCAACTTCGCCCAGGGCGAACTGGTGATCCTGGGCGGCTTCATCGTGTGGTACACGACCTTCGAGCTGGGTCTCGACCTCTGGCTGGCGATCCCGCTCTCGCTGCTGCTTTCGGCGCTGGCAGGCTACCTGATCGAGCGGATCTTCCTGACCAAACTGATCGGAGAAAGTGTATTCTCCATGGTCATGGTCACCGTGGGGCTGTTGATATTGCTGCGCGGGATTGTGCTGCTGCTTTTCGGACCCGCGGTGCGGCCCTTCCCGGTGATCTTCCCTCTGAAGCCGCTGTTCCTGGGAGAGATGCTGATTCCGATGAACCTCCTGATCGGCGGTCTCATCACCGTGGTCGCGGCGGTCGGGCTCTCCTGGTTCTTCAATCGGACCCGCGCCGGGCTGCGCATGACGGCGGTGGCCGAGGATCATGTGGTGGCTTCGTCTATGGGGATCTCGGTCAAGGGCTCGATCGCCTTCGCCTGGGTCCTGGGCGCGGTTCTCTCCACGGTGGGTGCGATGATCTTCCTGAGCGGCAAGTCGCTCACTTTCCTTGCCTCCGAGATCGGCTTCGCCGCGCTTCCTGTTGCGCTGTTTGCCGGGCTCGAATCCATCGGCGGACTAATCCTTGCCGGCGTAATCGTGGGCGTGGCACAAAGCTTGGCCACCAACTATCTCGATCCGCTGGTGGGCGGTGCGCTCGGTACTGTCGTGCCCTACCTCATCATGCTGGGCATCCTGCTGATCCGGCCAACCGGACTGTTCGGCTGGCGCACCATCGAGAGGGTCTGAGCGATGGATCCTTCCGGCATCTTCGCCACCAGCTACCGCGCCGACCGGCGGCTGGTCCGCACCCGCTGGCAAGCGCTTTCGCTCATCCTATTCATCGCGGTGCTGCTGGCGGCGCCCTATCTGGTAGGGCCGCGGATCGTCGCCATCCTCAACATCATGTACATCAGCGCCGTGGTCGCCGTGGGGCTTCAGATCTGCACCGGCTATGCCGGTCAGATCAACCTCGGTCAGGCGGCATTCATGGGAGTTGGCGCCTATACGGCTGCGATCCTGGCCGAGAAGACCGGGCTAACCTTCCTTCTGACAATCCCCATCGCCGGTTTCGCAGCGGCTGTCTTCGGCTTCCTCTTCGGGCTGACGGCGGCGCGGATCAAGGGCTTCTACTTGGCGCTCACCACCATCGCTGCACAATTCATCTTCCACTTCGCGGTACTCAATCTGCCCTCGTCCTGGCTTGGGGGATCGAACGGGGTGACCGTGCCGCCGGCCACGCTTTTCGGATTGCGGATCGTGAGCGAAGGCGCGCAGTACTACCTTATGCTGTTCGTTGCCGCGATCATGGTGGCCGGCGCCTTCGGAATCGTCCGCTCGCGCTTCGGGCGTGCCTTCGTGGCGGTCCGCGACGACGACGTGGCCGCCGGCATCATGGGCATCAATGTCGCCGCCACCAAGGCCAACGCCTTCCTGATCGGCGCATTCTACGCCGGGGTGGGCGGCGGGCTCTGGGCCTACCTGATCCGCTTCGTCGGCGTGGATCAGTTCACCCTGTTCAACTCGGTGTTCTTCATAGCGATGATTATTGTTGGCGGCATGGGCTCTGTCGTCGGTGCGCTCATCGGGGTCTTCGTGATCCGCGTGATTCAGGAGATCATCGCAACCGTTGGGCCGAACATTGCCGACAGCGTCACCTTCCTCGGCGGCGACATCGTCTTCGCGGGAATGAACGTGATCCTGGGCGGGGTCATTGCCCTCTTCATGATCCTCGAGCCCAAGGGACTGATGCATCGCTGGACCATCCTGAAGTCGTCTTACCGCATCTGGCCGTTCCCCTATTGACCAGGGCCGGCCCTCAACTGGGAGAAAGAAAATGACAACGTCGTTGAAATCGAGGTGCCGCACTCTTCTTGCGGCGGGCGCAATGGCACTGGCCTGGGCACTGCCGCTGAAGGCGCAGGAGGAAACCCGCTACAACGTGGCGCTCCTGTCGGACTTCTCGGGGCCTTATGCCGACATCATGCCGATCCTCGCGGCGGGGCGCGAGAAGGTGATCGACTGGTGGAACGCCACCCGCGGCGCACAACTGGGTGTGACGCTGAACTACAAGAACTACGAGACCCGCTATGACGCCGCCCAGGTGGCAAGTCTGTGGCCCGGCATCAAGTCCGAACTCGAGCCCATCGCGGTAATCGGCCTCGGCGGCCCCGACGTCGCAGCACTGTCCGAGCGCCTGCCCGAGGACAAGATCCCGATGTTCATGGCCACCGCCGCGTACGGCTATGCGTGGAAACCGGACTCCTGGATTTTCAATCCCCGTCCCACCTACTCACACGAGAGCGCGGGCTTCCTGTACTGGCTGCGCCAGAAGCGGGGCGGTGATGGCCCCATCAAGGCAGCGATTATGGCCTCGGAGGCCTCGCCGGCCTATGTGGACATGGTCAAGGGCCTGGAGAAATACGCCGAAGAGCACCCCGACGAGATCGAACTGGTTGAGGTGATCTATACGGAAGTGCAGCCGACCGATCTGACGGCGCAGATGCGCCGCGTAGCACGCTCGGGCGCCGACGCCTTGATCATCCAGACCAACACTTCGATCGTAGTTGCCGCAAAGCGCGGCCTGCAGGCCAATGGCGCCGATGTGCCGATCATGATGAGTTCGCACAATGGCCTTCCCGCCTCGGGCAAGGCCCTGGGCGGCCTCGAACAGCTTGAAGGCGACTACGAAGCCTACGGCATGGCCATCGCGGCCGACGAGGATACGCCGCCCCGCCAGTTCTACCAGACCCTGTCCGACAGTTACGGCCTGAAGGCACCTTGGAACGTAGTGACTGCCATGGGCATCTCCCAAGGGCTTTTTGCCGTTACGGTGATCGAACATGCGATAGAAGCCAACGGTCCCGAGGGCCTGACCGGCGAGAAGGTGCGCGAGGCGCTTTTCGCAGAACCGATCACTACAGAAGAAACCCACGGTTTCCTTCCCACGCTGTCCTTCACGCCTGAGGCGCCCTTCCCCCTGAAGGGACTTCAGGTCAACGTCGGCAGCGTGCGCGACGGCAAAATCGTGGTCGAGGCCACCGGGGCCGCCATCCCCAACGTCGAGAAGTGGTGAGACCTGCCGGGCACCGCCCGCTCGTGGTGCCCGGCCCTATCCTAAGAACGGGGCAAGCGGCCGATGCTGGAACTTCACAATGTAGAGGTTACCTATTCCGATGTCATCCTTGCGCTGAAGGGCGTTTCTCTCAGCCTTCGGGAAGGGCAGTGCGTCGCGCTCCTTGGCGGCAACGGCGCCGGCAAGAGCACGATCCTCAAGGCAATCTCGGGCACGCTGAAATCCGAAGACGGAAAGGTGTCGGCCGGAGCGATCACCCTCGAGGGCACTCCGATCCATAACCTGGAAGCTTCGGAGGTTGTGCGGCGCGGCCTCATCCACGTGATGGAAGGCCGCCGCGTGCTGCGCCACATGACAGCGGAGCAGAACCTGATTGTCGGGGGACACATGGTGCCTGACCGGGCCGAGCTGAAGCGACGGCTCGATCACGTCTACACGCTGATGCCGCGCCTCGCTAACCTGAAGTCCCGCACGGCGGGCTTCATGTCGGGCGGCGAACAGCAGCTCCTTCTGATCGGCCGCGCGATGATGGCCCGGCCTAAGATCATCGCCATCGATGAGCCTTCGCTCGGCCTCGCTCCGCTGATGATCCACGACGTCTACGAGGTGCTGAGCCGGCTGAAGGAGGAGGGCACGACCTTCTTTTTGGTTGAGCAGAACAGCGCCGCGGGGCTGGGACTGGCCGATTACGCCTATGTGCTGGAGAACGGCCGGGTGGTTCTCGACGGGCGCGCCGACAAGCTGGCCCAGAACGAGGACGTGAAGGAATTCTACCTCGGCGTGACCGCCTCAGGCGAACGCAAGAGTTATCGCCAGGTCAAGCACTACCGCCGGCGCAAGCGCTGGCTCGGATGACGAACAGGGGGAGGCATGAAACACATTCTCGACCTCAAGGGACGGACAGCGCTGGTGACCGGCGGTGGACAAGGCGTGGGGCGCCAGGTCGCCCTCTATCTGGCGCAGTACGGCGCCGGCGCCGTTGTGATCAACGATTTCCACGCCGACCGCGCCGAAGCGGTGGCATCCGAGGTAGCGGCGCTCGGTGCGAAGGCGCTGCCCCTGGCCTTCGACGTCTCCGATTTCGAGGCCGTCGGCGGCGCGTTCGCCAGGGCGCGTGAGGCGCTGGGCGGGGTCGACATCCTGGTGAACAACGCCGGCAATGCAGGCCCGACCTCGCGCCTCGACGATTTGGTTTCTTTCTGGGAATCCGGTCCCGACGAGTGGCGACGCTGGTTGGCCACCAACTTAGACGGCGTGCTCAACTGCACCCGCCACGCCATGCCCGGCATGATCAAGGGCGGTTACGGTCGGATTGTCACCGTGATCTCGGACGCCGGCCGCGTCGGCGAGCCGCACCTGGCTGTCTATTCCGGTGCCAAGGCCGGCGCTGCAGGCTTCATGCGCGCAATCGCCAAAGCCGGCGGCCGCTTCGGGATCACCGCCAACTGCGTTGCCCTCGGCGGCACACGGACCCCCGCGGTGACCGATCTGATCCCCGACGAGGCCGCTGAGAAAAAGGTCCTTTCGCAATACCTGATCCGTCGCCTCGGTGAACCGGAGGATCCGGCGGGCCTGATCCTCTTCCTCTGCTCGGACGCGGCGAGCTGGATCACCGGCCAGACCTATCCGGTCAACGGGGATACTCGTTTGCGGTCTGACCTAGGGAAGGCGGGCCACTATCCGCGGCCCCGCCCCAGAACGCCGTCGGTATCGGCCCCAAGCTCCGGAGCCGGGCTACTCGGGCTGCTCTCGAACCCGTCGAACTTCAGAGGCTGAACCAGATGTGTCTCGCTCCCCCGTCCGGCAGCGCCAGGGTCCGCAGCAGTCCGCGGGCGCGAACATGCGGATCGGCGAGGGTCTCGGTCAGGCTGTTGACCGGGCCCCAGGGCACGCCGGCCTTGTCGAACAGGAGGCCCCACGCGTCGCGCGCCCGGGTGACGATCACTGCGGCGATATCCTCGCGCAGCGCGTCTTTTCGTGCTGCGCGGTCGCGGCCCTTCAGGCCGGCGAGCTTCGGCCTGCCGATCACCTCGCAGAAGGGGCGCCAGAACCAATCCTCATGCGCGATCGAAAGCGTTATGAGCTTGCCGTCGCCGCAGGTGAAGACGCCATAGGCCGGCTCGGCGATGAAGTTGCCCAGGGGAGTGCCGTTGGCCTCGGGTACCAGGAAGGCGGTGAGCATCGAAACCACGGCATCCGACATCGAAACGTCCACGTAGCGCCCCCGCCCCGTCCGCCGGGCCGAGATCGTGGCCGAGAGGACCGCGATGGCCGCGAACAGTGCCGCGCCTATATCGGCCAGGGGAACTCGCGGCACTTCGCTTGGCAGGCCCGCGTTGGCCTGCCCGGCCAGAAGCCCGCCCACGCCCTCGTAGCTCAGATCGTGGCCGGCCCGGTCGCGATAGGGCCCGTCCTGCCCGTATCCCGAGATCGACACGTAGACGAGGCGCGGATTGACCTTGCGCACCTCCTCGAACCCTGCCCCGAGAGCGGCGAGCTTGCCGGGGCGAAACCCCTCAACGATAACGTCCATCTCCGCGGCCAATTCGCGGAACCGCGCCAGCTCTTGGGGTACCTTAAGGTCCAGGGCCACGCTCTTCTTGCCCCGGTTCAGCGCCTTGAACAGCGGCGCGAACTGCCGCGCCGGGTCGCCCATGCCCGGCCGCTCCACCATGATCACCTCGGCGCCCATGTCCGACAGCAGCATCGTGGCATAGGGCCCCGGAAACTGCTCGGCCAGACTCAGGATCCTCAGCCCTTCGAGCGGTGCGTTGCTCATCGCCGCCTCCCATCCGTGTTCCGCCCGCGTGCGGGCCCTCATTCCACCGCGCGCGGCGCCGGAGATCAACCCCAAAAATCACCATTTTTTGCAATGTCTTCAGGAGGTTATGTTGACTGAAGATCGAAAGACCGTGTCGGTCAAACGCGTTGGGCAAACCCAGTGGATCACCTTTCGGCGCAGCGAGCAGATGAACGCGATGTCGATGCAGATGCTCGACGAGATGGCCGGGGCGCTTGTCCAGGCGATGACCGACGACGAGGTGCGCGCGGTGGCGCTCACCGGTTCGGGCCGCGCCTTCTGCGCCGGAGCCGATCTCAAGGAGGTGAGCGAGGCCGAGTTGAAGCCGGGCGAGCCGGATCTGCTCGATCGCGTGGATCACGCTTTCGGACTCATCCGCAGCGGCCCCAAGCCGGTGATCGCCGCGGTTAACGGCCTGACCCTGGCGGGCGGCCTGGAAATGGTGATGGCCTGCGATCTGGTGTTCGCAGCCGAAAGCGCGAAACTCGGCGACGCCCATTCCAACTTCGGCGTCTTCCCCGGAGCCGGCGGCGCCGCCATTCTGCCGCGCCGGATCGGGCTCAACCGCGCCAAGTACCTCTTGTTCTCGGGCGAACACGTCTCGGCCCGCGAGATGATGGACTGGGGGCTTGTGAACAAGGTCGTGCCCGATGACGAGCTACGCGACACGGTGCAGGCCTTCACTGACAAACTTGCCGAGAAGAGCCCCGCCGTGCTGCGGCGGATGAAGGCCGTGGCGAACCGGGCGATGAACGTGGACGAGCCCGCCGCCCTGGCCGAGGAAATGCTGAACCTGCGTGCGCACATGCGCTCGTGGGACATCCGGGAAGGGCTCGCGGCCTTTGCCGAGAAACGCAAACCGCAATTCAGGGGCTACTGAGCCCGGAGGGAAGTACGATGCAGGATATTTACGTGGTTGGCGTCGGGATGACGCCGTTCGGAAAGTTCCGCGACAAGTCGGTCAAGGACATGACGTGCGAAGCCGTCAATGCGGCGCTCGAAGATGCCGGGCTCGCGGCCAACCGGATCGAGGGCGCCTTCTTCTCCAACGCCGTCCAAGGCCACATGGAACGCCAGCACATGATCCGCGGCGAGATCGCGCTACGCGAGATGGGTATCCAGGGTATCCCGGTCGTCAACGTCGAGAATGCCTGTGCCAGCGCCTCGACCGCGTTCAAGCTGGCGATCGACTTCCTCAAGGCGGCCAATGGCGATTGCTGCCTCGCGGTCGGCGCCGAGAAGATGTATTCCGACGACCGGGCGCTGATGTTCTCGGCCTTCGACAGCGGCTGGGATGTTAGCAACGGCGAAGAGGTCGCGCAGCGCCTGGCCGATCTGGGCGCTGGGGTCGAGGAACCCGAAGGCTCGAAATCGCCCAAGCCTTACAGCGTGTTCATGGATGTCTATGCCGGCTTCGCGCGGCTGCACATGAAGACCTTCGGCACAACGCAGGAACAATTCGCCGCCGTCGCCGCAAAGAACCATGCGCATTCCGCGCATAACCCGCTGGCCCAGTACCGTGATTCAATGAGCATTGAACAGGTTCTGGCCGCGCCGCCCATTTCCTACCCGCTGACCCTGCCGATGTGCGCCCCGATCTCCGATGGCGCGGCGGCAGCCCTGCTGTGCACCGGCGAGGGACTCAAGCGGCTGGGTCTCGATCCAGCGCGTGCGATCAAGGTCAAGGCGGCGATCCTGCGGTCCGGCACCGACCGTCCGCCCGAGGACTTCAAGAACCACCTGACCCGCCTTGCCGCGCTTCAGGCCTATGAACAGGCCGGACTTGGCCCGGAGGACATGTCCGTTGCCGAGGTGCATGACGCAACCGCCGTGGGCGAAGTTATCCAGATCGAGAACCTCGGGTTTGTCGAATTCGGAGAGGGTGGCCCGGCCAGCCTGCGCGGCGAGACGAAGATCGGCGGGCGCATCCCGGTGAACCCCTCGGGCGGGCTCGAATCCAAGGGCCACCCGGTCGGGGCCACCGGGATCGGGCAGATTTTCGAACTGGTCACGCAGCTGCGCGGGGAGGCCGGCGCGCGTCAGGTCGAGGGCGCGCAGAACGCAATCGCCGAAAACGGTGGCGGATTGCACGGAGTCGAGGAAGCCACCGCCTGCGTCACCATTTTGGGCCGCTAACACAGGTAGACAACAATGGAAAACGTGATCGCCGCCGCTCAGGCAATCTATACCGACGACCAGCGCATGTTGCTGGAGAACTTCCGCAAGATGGCCGAGGCCGAATTCGCCCCGCTGACGGAGAAATACGAAGCTCTGGGCCATCCGCCGGACGCGGACACGCTGAAAGGCTTGTTCGCCAAGGTCGAGGAGTTCGGACTGATCAGCGGCTTGATCCCCGAGGAAGATGGCGGCGCAGGCATGGACCGGATGAGCTACGGTATTCTGTATGAGGAACTGGCGCGCATCTGGCCCGACCTGGCGATCGCCGTTCTGATCCAGGGCCATGCCGCCTTCGCCCTCAGCCTTCTGGGCAGCCCCGAGCAGAAGGAGATTTATCTAAAGCCGCTTCTGCGCAGCGAGCGCATCGCCTGCACCTGCATCTCCGAGCCAGAGGTGGGCTCAAACGTACGCGAGGTGAAGTGTCGGGGCACGCGCGAGGGCGAAAAAATCTTCATCAGTGGTCAAAAGTTGTGGATCTCGAACGGTGCACAGTCGGATTTCGCCATCGTGGTCTGCAATCTGGACGGCGGTATATCGATGGTGATCGTTGACCGCGACGCCGGCAAGTACGAAAGCCGCGAACTGCGCAAGCTGGGCCTGGTGGGCGCCTCGACTTGCGAACTCTTCTTCGACCGCGCCGAAACCACTTCGGACCACGTGCTGGGCCAGCCGGGCAGTGGGCTCTTCCAAACACTGAAGTTGTTCGAGAGCGCGCGAGTCTTCGTAGGCCTCACCAGCATCGGGATCGGCCAGGCGGCTCTGGAATGCGCGGTGACCTATGCGAAGGACCGCCACCAGCACGGCAAGCCGATCGCCGGGCATCAGTTGATCCAGGGCTACCTGGCCGACATGGCCACCCAGCTCGACGCTGCTCGGCTTCTCTGCCAGCGCGGGTTGAAGCTTCTTGATCTTGGCGTCCGCTGCGACACTCAGACCTCGATGGCAAAGTGGTACGCCACAGAGATGTCTGTTGAGATCACCGGGAAGGCGGTGCAAATCCACGGCGGTAATGGGATCACCAAGGAATTCCCGGTAGAACGGCACTTCCGCAATGCCAAGGTGATGCCGATCCCCGATGGCACCACGGAAATCCAGAAGCTGGTGATCGGACGCAACCTCACCGGCGTCGGTGCGTTCTGATCCGGTGCCTGACAGGGGGCTGCAGCTGCCCCTCAAGCGTCATCCCAGCGGCGGTCATGAGACCGGCAAATCTCTGGGGTCAGGCGGGCGCTCGGATTGATTATCGGAGCCGACGGTCGGTTTACGCTGCCGAAAAATGCGGTGCCGTAGCGGATTGCGAAGTCCGCATCGATGTTCGCCTCTCGGCGAGACTGTTGGCGGCCCGGAGCCCAGCCGAATAGCGCTTTCGGGTATCGACTATCGCACTGCGGTTTGAGCGGATAAAATCCGGGGTTTCAATCCGAGGCTATGTAGCCGTAAGTCGAGAACTCGGCCACTCCAGGCGGGTCCTCATAAGAGCCTCTCGCCGTGGACGGCGAGAACGTCTATCCGGCCGAGATCGAGCGGGTGCTGCTGGCGAATCCGCAGGTGATCGATGCCGCCGTCGTAAAGGCCGGGGACCTGCGCTGGGGCGAACGCCCGGTGGCCTCCGTGGCACGGGCACGTCGGCAGCCCTGACGCCGACGAGCTGAAGCGGCTTTGCCGCGATCAACTGGCCGGCTAAAAACGGCCGCGCGAGATCCGCTTCATCGCTTGCGAAGACTTCCCGCGCTCGACCAGCGGCAAGATCCAGCGCCACGTCCTGGAGACCTGGATCGAGCGCGAGGCCAGCTGAGGCCTGCCTCGACTGCGCCTATCCGCTGACACCCGTCCGTCCGAACAGCGCCATCACCGTACCGGTCATCGTGGCGACCAGCTTCTCCGCCCCGCCCTTCAGCGCATGGGCGCGCGCCTCGCAGATGGTGAGGGTGCGACCCGGTTTGACCACCTCGGCCTGGAAGCGGAAGCACTCGCCGTCGGCTGGGTTGAGGAGGTTGATTTTGAACTCCACGGTCAGCACCGCCGCTTCGGCCGGCATCAGCGAGAAGGCGGCGTAGCCGCAAGCGCTGTCGAGCGCTGTCGAGACGATGCCGGCGTGAACGAAGCCGTGCTGCTGGGTCAGCGCGTCGTTGTGCGCCATCTCCAGAACGATGCGTCCGGGCGACAGGTCGGCAATGGTGATGCCCAGCGTGTGCATCACCTTCTGGCGTCCGAAACTGTCGCGCACGCGTGCGTCGAATTCGGGGTTCTTCGGCTCGAAACCGGGCATGGCCTGTCTGCTCCTCGTCAGGGATCGATGAGCAGTCTTAGGCGGGTTTCGAGTCCCTGATCTTGGAAGAAACGGCCAGAGGGCCGCGCGCGGGCAAGGCGGCGGAGCACGCCCGGTGGGGCGTCGGCGAAGGCGCGGCAGACGGCCGACATGTGCGACTGGTCGTAGTACCCTGCATCGAGCGCCAGTTCGCTTAACGCCTGATCGCGCGCCGCAAGCCCGTCCAGCAGGGTCCGGAAACGCCGGGTGGCAGCGAGCCGCCGCCGCGACATGCCGGTGGCCGCGCGGACGCGACGCCGTTCACTTCGCGCGCTGGCGGGGGCGGAGTGGCAGCCGGAGAAGGTCAGGTCGCAGGCGAGCTGGTCGAGTGCCGCAACAAGCGGCGCCCAGGCCTCACCGTTCCCCGCCACTGCCAGAAGAGCAAGGGTCAGCGCGTCCAGATTCCCTTCGGAGGGGAGAAGGTGGGGCGCGGCGTCGAGGCGCATTCCGGCGATCGCGCCCTCGAAGGGCGCGCGGCGCGGGCTGAAGGCGGGGCGGGGCGGTTCGAGGTCGAGGCGCGGGCGGGGGCCGCGATCGGCTCCGCCGCGCAGCGTCAGGGAAAGCGTAAAGAGATCGGTGGCGAAGCGGCCGGTGCCGGGACCCGACAAGAGGCCGCAATCGCAGTAGACGAAGAAATGGTCGATCTGGGCGGGGGCCCCGGCCGGCGGCGCGAGCTCGAGATAAAGCGGCGCGGGCGCCGCCTTATCCGACGTAGGCATGCCTGTTCCCGGCCACAAAGTCGCGGAAGCGGCGCGCCGGGCGGCCGAGCACCTCGCTGACCGTGGTCTCAATGCCGGCGAGATAGCCCTTGGCTGCGAGCGAGGCCAACTCCACCATGGCGGCGGCGACGTCGGGGTGCATGCCGTTCGCAATCATCTGCGCCTTGGCCTGATTCGGCGGCAAGGAGGCGCATGTCACCGCGCGGCCTGTCGCCTCGCTGAGGAGAGAGGCGATCTCCTCGCCGGTCAACGCCTCCGCGCCCGTCAGGCCATAGGCCTTGCCAGCATGGCCCGCGCCAAGCAGCGCCTCGACCGCCACATCGGCGATGTCACGGGCGTCGACCCACGCCACCGGCCCACCCAGATCGTCATAATAGACGCCATCGGAGACGATGTTTTCAGCCTGCCACAGAAGGTTTTGCATGAAATAGGTGGGCTGAACCAAGGTCCAGTCCATGCCGCTGTCCTTCAGCAGTTCCTGGCTTTCGGAATGCCACATCCCGAAGGTCAGCCGCGCCCTGGGCGAAGCACCGAGTCCGGTGGACATGACCACATGGCGCACGCCCGCCGCCTTGGCCGCGACGATGGCATTGGCCTTCCAGCGGCGCATGTCCTGATGCGGCGGCGTCACGAGATAGGCCTTCTCCGCTCCTTGGCAGGCGCGTTCCAAAGCGTCGCGGTCGCCGAAATCCGCCACGGCGGCATCGCAACCCTTCGCCACCAGCGCCGTGGCCTTCGCAGGCTGGCCGGTGACGGCACGCAGCCTCGCGCCCCTGGTGAGAAGCGCTTCCACCAGTGGCGCGCCGGTGGTGCCCGTGGCTCCGAAGACCGTGATCATGGCTTGTCCTTTCTCAGGGCCGCGATGGCCTCCATCGTTTCGGGATTGCTGATCGAGGAGAGGTCGCCCGGATCCTCGTCCAGGAAGGCGGCGCGCACGATCCGGCGCATCGTCTTCATGCTGCGGGTCTTGGGCAGCGCCTCGACGAAATGGATCTCGCTCGGGCGGAAGGGCCTCGAAACCACCTCGCCGACGCGGTCCTTGAGCTGCTCGACGAGCCTGTCATCGGGCGTCACACCGGGCGCCGTGACGCAGATGCAAATCACCGTTGTACCCTTTATGGGGTCGGGGACGGGTATCGCCGCTGCATCTACAACTTTCCCCGTTTCGGTCAGCGCCGCCTCGATCTCCGGTGGCCCGATGCGCTTGCCGGCAATGTTCAGCGTGTCATCGGAACGGCCGAGGATAAACCAGGTGCCGTCCGGATCGCGCCGCGCCCAGTCGCCATGGCGCCAGATGCCGGGAAACGTGGACCAGTAGGTGTCGAGATAGCGCTTTTTGTCGCCCCAGATCGTCGGCGTCAGCCCCATCGGCGGCCGGGTGACGACCAATTCGCCGACCTCGCCCGGCGCAGCCTCGCTGCCGTCCACGCGCAGCACCTTGGCACCGACGCCCAGCGCCTGACCCGAAAAGCCACCCGGCTTCACCTCGTGCAGTACGGTCGAGGAAAGAATTGCGCCGAAGAGCTCGGTTCCACCCGAAATGTTGAGCGGTACCGCGTGGTGCCGGCAGATATGCTCCAGGTGCCAAAGCCAGGCATCTTCGGTCCAGGGCTCTCCGGTCGAGGCGACGATACGCAGTGCGGAAAGATCGTACCCCCGCAGCGGCGCGGGATCCTGCGTCATGAATTGCCGCACCAGCGTTGGGGCAACGCCCATATGAGTAACTTTGTTCTCGGCGGCCAGCCGCAGTAGGCGGAAGGGATCGCCCGGCATCGAGGGCGCTCCTTCGGCGAGCACCAACGTGGCGCCCGCAAGCAGCACCGAAATCAGCGTGAGGGGCCCCATCACCCAACCCATGTCCGTCATCCAAAGATGCCGATCATCGGGCTTTAGATCGAGACACAGCAGAAAATCGGCCGTGGCCTTGGCCTGTACGCCCAAATGCGTGTGAACCACCCCCTTGGGCTTGCCGGTGGTGCCCGAGGTGTAGGCGATGAGCAGCGGTGCGTCGGTCTCCACCGGATGCGCCGGCCGCGTCGCGTCGGCCTTAGCGACGGTTTCCTGCCAGTCGAGATCGCGGGCCGGATCGGCCACTGGGCCGCCGAAGCGCCGCAGGCTGAACACGGTATGCACCGAGGGCACCTCCGCCAGTGCCTCGGCCAGGGTGGCTTCCATCCAGACCGGCTTGCCCCGCCGGGGCGTCGCATCCGCAGTCAGCACGGCAACGGCACGGGCGTCGTTCAGGCGGGTGACGATGGCATGCGGCGCAAACCCCGAAAATAGCGGGACCGCTACGGCGCCCAGCCGCGCGATGCCCAGAAGCGCGGCCTCGATTTCGGGGATCATCGGCATGTAGATGCCGACGCCCTGGCTGGGCCTCACTCCACGCGCCGAGAGGGCGGAGGCAACGCGCGCGGCTTCCTCGGCAAGCCGGGAATAGCTCCATTGCTGGCGGCTGCCGTCTTCGCCCACCCAGTCGATCGCTGTCTTATCGCCGAGCCCCTTCTCGATGTGCGCGTCGAGACAGGTTTCGGTGAGATTCAGTGCGCCGCCGATTCCCCAGCGGATGTTCTCCGGTCCGTCGCCGATCTCGCGCAGACGGTCGTACGGGCGGGCGAATCGAATGCGGGTGAGGTCGAGAATCTGCGTCCAGAACCAATCCGGGTCACTGTCTGCGCGTTCGACCAATTCCTCGTAGTTCGCAACGCCACAACGGTCCATGAATGCCGCGAGCGTACTTGTTTCCTTGATGGTTTGGTCGGCCTCGAACATTACGGATCTTCTGACCTAAAAAGGGGCCGCACTGAATGCGGCCAGGTGGGGAGGAAACCTTGACATCGTTTGGAACCGGAAAGCACCGCCGGGCTGTCAACCGTGCATTGACAGCCCGCCCGATACGGAAATGACCTGTCCGGTTATGAATCCGGCATCGTCCGAGGCGAGGAAACACACAATCCCGGGATAGTCCGTCGGCTGGGCGAGACGTCTCATGGGGATCGCCCGTTTAAGGCCTTCCGCAATCTTCTCTCCGGCTTCGCCCTTGGCGACTTCTGCGAATAGCGGGGTGTCTGTCGGACCGGGCGCGACCGCGTTGAGCTGAATGCCCTTGCGGGCCAATTCCCGCGCGACAGTCTTGGTAAAGGAAATGATGCCACCTTTGCAGGCCGAATAGACCGCCTCGCCCGAGGAGCCGACGCGGCCCGCATCCGAACTGATGTTCACGACGCGGCCGGACCCATTCCTTACCATGCCCGGAAGAACAGCATGATGCATATGAAGAGGGCCGTAGAGGTTGATGTCTATGATCTTCTTCCACAGATCAAGATCGGTCTCGAGGAACGGCTTGATCTCATCCCATCCGGCATTGTTAACGAGAACGTCGATCGGCCCGCCGGCCTCGAACTCGGCCACTGCGGCGTCCACTGCCTTGCGGTCGGTGATGTCGACGGTGTAAGCACGAGCCTTGCCGCCTGCATCTTCGATCGTTCCGACGGTTTGCCGGGCACCTTCTTCATTGAGGTCGAAAACCGCAACCTCGGCTCCTTCCTCGGCGAAGCGGGTGCAGATCGCCCGCCCGATTCCGCTTCCGCCACCCGTGACGATTACTCTCTTGCCTTTCAGTCCGCGCATTCCCGTTTCTCCTTTTGCCGGTGTCGCAGGCACCGTGGAATGACCGCGCATTCTAACGCTTGTTCGAATTACCTCAACTGATAAACTGATGTCCAGCGTCGAAAGAGAGATCCATGGAAGAAATCCTCCCCCATAGCCCCGGCGACGAGCCATACGGGAAATCGGTGCAGACGCGTCGCGCGATCCTCCTGGCGGCGGCGAAGCTATTTAGCAAAGAGGGATACAACGCGACCACCATGCGGCGGATCGCCGAGGCGGCGAACCTGGAAGCCGGTAGCATCTACTATCATTTCGGCTCGAAGGATCAGATCCTGGACGAGGTCCTCGATATTGGGGTTAGACAACTCTACGAGCAAATTCGGGGGATCGTCGAACGGTCGGCGGCGGAAGGTGACCCATTCCGGAAAACGTTCGCGCAGCTTGTCGACACTCACCTTTGTTTCCTTTTGAAAGAAAGTGATTTCACTTCGGCGAATATCAGGAACTTCCCTATGCTGTCGGACAAGCGCCGCAGAGCGCATCGTCCCTTGCGAGAGGCCTATGCGCAGCTCTGGCGATCATTTTTGCAGCACCATCAGGACGATCTGCGTGGTGACATCTCGGTCACCCTGGTCAGCCAGTTCATCCTCGGAGCTATGAACTGGACAGCGGAATGGTACGACAGCGAACGTTATCCGGTCAGTCTGCTATCGGAACGCTTGTCGAAACTGCTGCTCGACGGCATGTGCACCAAACGTGGCGGAACGGTCAGAAAATCGGTCGAATCTCTTGACCTAACAGATGGACTCGAACCAGCGGGGAAGGCCGAACGAACCCGCCATCAAATCCTTCGCACGGCCGCGCGAATCTTGCGAGAGAGCGGCTACAAGGCCGCTACAATACGACGTGTCGCATCGGAAGCGGGCCTTGAGGCAGGCAGCGTCTACTACCATTTCGGCTCGAAGGAGGAAATTCTCGATGAGGTGCTCGACCTGGGCCTGCGTGATCTCTTGAACGGCGTCAGCCATGCCGCCGCCATATGGCCGAACAAGGAAGATCATAGAAACCGGATCGCGACGGCAATCGCGACGCACATGGCATATTTGTTCCGTGTCAGCGAGTTTACCTCCGCCAACATCCGCATCTATGGGATGCTGCCGGAAGGGATCCGCTCGCGCCATCGGCCTGTTCGACACCAATACGCGAAGGTCTGGGATCGGCTGTTGCGCGAGGCGCAGACGGCCGGAGCCTTGCGCTCCGACATCAAGGTGGTTCCGCTACGGCAGGCCATGCTGGGCGCGCTGAATTGGACGGTCGAATGGTTCGATCCCGGCAAGGGCGACCAACGCGGATACTATACGCTTTCAGCTTTCACGGATCTGCTCATCAAAATGCTGCTGGACGGTATTTCGCCCAACGGCTCAGCCCCGAAGATCACATAATCGGGGCGCGAAGAATAGCATGCCTCAGACCAATAGAAAATGATACAACCCTTCGGCCACCGGCCGGGAGGCGTCATCCTGCCAACAGGCCGTCCGCACGCTTGCCATGCGCTTGCCCTTCCGCGTCACTGTGGCTTCGGCCATCAGGGCCCCTTTGACCGCCGGGCGCAAGTAGTCAACCGTCAGATTGATCGGCTTGGGTGGCTGCAGATCGGGACCATGGCTTACGCTGATCGCGGCGACCGCCTCCATGAAGCTCGCGATGATTCCGCCATGGTAGTATTCCATGATCGGATTTCCGATCAGTCGTTCGGCGAACGGCATCGTCGCGGCCGCATGCGTTTCAGCAAGCTCGGTGATCATGAAGTCGAGAAACTGGAAGAACGGTACTTTCCTGAGCTGCTGAGTTGCGAGATCCGGCGTCATTTGGAGGACCTGCTTTGCGTCATTGCATCGAAAATGCTGACCTCGCCCCGTGTGAGCGCAAAACTGGCGGCGCCACGGGCCACTTCGGCCTGATCCGGCTCATCGAACCAGATCCTGCCCGAATTGAACGCGATATGCCGGGTCTGCCGAATGCATTCTGCGCGCACCATGACGTCGGCCCGCGATTTCGCCGGGCGCAGATAGTCGACGCGGAGGTCGAGTGTCGCCATGCTGCTGATCCCGTCGATCGCCACGAAATTCGCTAGTCCGAACACGCTGTCCAGAAGGGCCGTTAACACCCCGCCATGCAGCAGGGTTTTGACCTCGTCGGCGCAGAAAGAGGGGTTGAACGGCATCCTAACCAGAACGCCATCAATCGCCACCTTTTCAATCTTCAGGTTCATCTCGGTAATCAGACCACGTCCGCGATGGTTCCACATCCTGGCGATCTGATCTAGTTTCTTCTGGTCCGGATGGGTCAACTGTAAGGCCGATCTGTCAGTCGCCAAAGAATGCAGGTTTTCGTTTCTCGAGGAACGCGGCAAGAGCTTCGTGGTGGTCCTTGGTCTGGTGCATCAGTGCCTGGTACGCGGCGGCGGTATTCAGGAAATCCGGCAGGTCCATGCGTTCGGCATTGCGCATCAGCCGCTTGGCGACGCGCAGTGCGCGGGGCGGCTTGGCCGCAATTACGGCCGCTCGCTCCCGCGCCCGCGCCATGAGATCGCCATGCGGCACCACCTCAAGCACCATTCCTAGCTCCACCGCCTCCTCGGCCCCGACCATCCGTCCAGTGAATGTCAGTTCGGCCGCTTTCTGGTGACCGAGCCGCCGCAGTAGGAACCAGGTACCTGCGTCGCCAGGAATGATTCCGAGGTTCAAGAACACCTCGCCGAATTTTGCCTTCTCCGATGCGATGCGCATGTCGCACATCATCGTCAGGTCGCAGCCCGCGCCCACGGCCGGGCCGTTGACAGCCGCGATCGTAGGTATGTCGAGATTGTAGAGCGCGAGCGGTATCCGCTGAATGCCGGTGATGTAGCTGTCCGCCGCGGCCAGCGGATTCTTGCGGAACACGCTTTCGGGGTCCGACATTTCCTTGATATCGCCGCCGGCGCAGAAGGCCGGGTCTGCGCCGGTCAGGATCATGACACTCACCCCGGGATCGCGCTGCGCCTGGTCGAACGCGTCGAGCAGCCCCGCGATCATCTCATTGCCGGTGACGGGATTGCGCCTGTCGGGGTCGTTGAGCGTCACCGTTGCGATGCGATCGGCAATCTCGAGCAGGACGACGGATTCACTCATTCTTTCCGTCCCCCGCTGACGCTCCTGGAACATGTCACGATGGATCATGTCGCGGGCGTCGTGGCCCATGTGCAGGGTTTCTCCCCGTCCACATACACATCCTCGCCGGTAATGAAGGAACCGAGCCTGGAGGCAAGAAAAATGATCGTCCCCGCGACGTCTTCCGCCGCCCCCATGCGGTTAAGAACTGACCGGTTTAGCTCGTGCCATTTTTCCGGCGATATCGGGTAGCGGCCGAGCGCCTCTGTCTTGATCGTACCGGGAGCTACGCAGTTCAGGCGGATGCGGTATTCACCCCATTCGGCGGCAAGCGTCTTCATCAAGCCTGTGACGCCTGCGCGCGCGGCAACGGTATGGGCGAAGCCCGTCAGTGCGGTGCGGGTCGAGATCGCGGTTACGAATACGATCGAGCCGCCGTTCTCGAACATGAAGTGGTCGGCGGCGGCGCGCGTCATCTGCCACGAGCCGATCAGATTGTTGCGGATAACCGCCTCGAACCCTTTGTTGGTGATGTCGCGGGCGGCGGCGATATACTGGCCGCCGGCATTGTTCACAAGCACGTCGAGCCGACCGTAGTGATCTTTGATCTTCAGCATTGCCGACTCGACGCTCTTCTCGTCGCGAGTGTCGCCCGGCACGACGAAGGCTTCGCCCCCATCGCGCGGATCATCTCGGCGGTTTCCCGAAGCGGCTCCTCGCGACGGGCGAATAGCGCCAGTCTGGCCCCGCAGGAAGCCATTTCGAGCGCTGTGGCGCGGCCCATGCCGGAGCCCGAGCCGGTCACGAGAGCCACCTGACCTGCCATGAGGTCGGGGGCGTAACGGCTCTGCACTTGTTTTTCTGCCATGTACCAGGCCTCAGTTCTTCAGAAGTTCGCCGGAGATGATGAGTTTGCGCACCTCCTGCGTACCCGCACCCACCTCGAGTACCCGGCCCGTCCGATAGAGGCGGTTGACCTCGGTGTCGCGCATGTAGCCCGATCCGCCGTGAATCTGCACCGCGCGATCCAGCACGAAGGAGGTCGCCGCCGCGGCCTTGAAAATAGCCGCGGCCGTCAGCTTGTGGATCTCGCCGCGCCCCCTTCGCCTTCTTCCAGACCCTCGCACATGGCGGCGGTGCGCAGCGACAGGCTTCGCGCGGCCTCGATCGCGGTATACATCTCGGCCAGCATGGCCTGCACCATCTGGAAATTGGCGATCGGCTTGCCGAACTGCTGGCGCGTCTTGGCATAGTCGATCGATATCTCCAATGCCCGGCGCGCGATGCCCACCGCATTGAAGCAGACGATGGCGCGTTCAAGATCGAGCCCCGACATGGTCACTGCCACACCGCCGTCCAGCTTGCCCACCATGTTTGCCGCCGGCACCCGGCAATCCTCGAACACCAACTCGCCTGTGGGCGAGCCGCGAACCCCATCTTGTTGAGCTTCTGCGCCACCTTGAAGCCCGGTGTGTCGGTCTCGACGATGAAGGCGGAAATTCCCTTGGCGCCCTTCTCGGGCGAGGTCTTGGCATAGACCAGCACGATATCGGCGATCGGGCCGTTGGTGATATAGATCTTGGAGCCGTTGAGCACGTAGTGGTCGCCGTCCTTCCGGGCGGTCGTCCGCATCGAACCGAGCGCATCCGATCCCGCGCCCGGCTCCGTCAGGCCCAGCGCGCCGATCAGCGAGCCGTCGCAGAGGCCCGGCAGATACTTCCGCCGCAGATCGTCATTGGCGTTACGGTAGATGTTGTTGACGCAAAGATTGTCATGGGCCGCGTGGCTCAGCCCGATCGCCGCCGAGGCGCGCGACAATTCCTCGGTGATGATGCAGGCCGAGGTGAAATCGAGCCCCGCACCGCCGAATTCAGGCGCCACGTTGAGGCCCAGATAGCCCATCTCGCCCAGCTTGGGAAAGATGGAGGGCGACAGGTCGTCGGTGTCGTCCATTTCGGCGTTCAGGTGATGAAACTCGGAAAAGAAGAACTTGCTGGCCTGATCGGCCAGCGCCTGCTGCTCTTCTGTCAGGTAATGGGTCGGCAGGTCGGGGACGTTACGCAATCGCTCGTTCATAGCTGGTGTCCTCGCTCAGGCGCGCAGCAGTTCTTCGGCAATGATAATTTTTCGCACCTCGCTGGTGCCTGCACCGATTTCCAGCAGCTTGTTGGCGCGGTAGAGCCGGTTGATCTCGGTATCCTGCATGTAGCCCGAGCCGCCATGGATATGGCACGCTTCGGTCACGGCCTTGTTGAAAGCTTCGCCAGCGTAAAGGCAGGCGGCGGCGGTGAGCTTATGGATTTCGCCGCGTCCACCGGCGCCCTTGGGCAGGCCGACGCAAGCCGCGAGCGCGCGATAGCCGAAGGCGCGTGCGGTTTCGACCTCGACATAGATTTCCGCGAGCTTCGACTGCACCATCTGAAAGCTGGCGATCGGCTTGCCGAACTGTTCGCGGATCCTGGCGTAGTCGAGCGCCAGCTCCAGAGCCCTTTCGGCCATCCCCACGCAAACCGAAGCGACCATCGCCCGCTCCAGGTCGAGCCCGCTCATCACCACCGAAACGCCGCTGTTCTCGGCCCCGATCATGGCCGAGGCGGGCACGCGGCAGTCCTCGAACACCAGTTCGCCCGTGGGCGAGCCACGGAAGCCCATCTTGTCGAGCTTCTGCGCCACCTTGAAGCCCGGATTGTCGGTCTCCACGATGAAAGCCGAGATGCCCTTGGCGCCCTTCGCCTTATCGGTTTTTGTGTAAACCAGGATGACATCCGCGATCGGGCCGTTGGTAATGTAGATCTTGGAGCCGTTGATCACATAATCATTGCCATCGCGCACGGCGCTGGTGGCCATCGAGCCCAGCGCGTCCGAGCCCGCGCCGGGCTCGGTCAGCCCAAGTGCGCCGACCAGCTCGCCCGAGCACAGGCCGGGAACGTATTTCCGCACCTGCTCATCCGAGCCGTTCCTGAGGATGTTGTTGAGGCACAGATTGTCGTGCGCGCCGTGCGAAAGGCCGACTGCCGGGTTCCATTTCGAGATGGTCTCTGAGACCAGGGCCTGGGTAAATTCGTTCTGGCCGCTGCCGCCCAGCTCCTCGGGCGCGGTAATGCCCAGCAGCCCGAGCTCGCCCATCTGCCGAAACAAATCCTCGGGCCACCATTCTTCCGCATCCATCTTCTCTTGCAATGGATGAAGAATCTCGCGCGCAACCCGATCCACGTGATCCACGATCTGCCGTTGTTCGGGCGTCAGCGAATAGTTGGCCTTTATGGCCGCGAGCGCGGCCATGCCTGGCCCGGCCTGGACGTTCATCTTTGATCCTCCCGATGGCTGCGCAACTTGCCTATTGATCAAAATCAAACATATGTTAGAAAACGTTTCAAGTGGTGTCGAGCTGCGTGTGTCTTTTTTTTGGGCATGCGCTTGGGAGGAAAGACGGAAGCTTGCCATCGGCGTCCACCCGAATGGACCGGGCGACAGGGAGGTTGCGATGACTGGGCGAACTGTGCGCATCGGCTGCGCCTCGGGGTTCTGGGGCGACACGCCCGAGGCGGTTGGCCAACTGGTGACGAAGGGCGACATCGATTATCTGGTCTTCGACTATCTTGCCGAGATCACGATGTCGCTGCTTGCGCGGGCGCGGACGAAGTCGCCGGAAGCGGGTTATGCGCCGGACTTTGTCCAGGCAGTTGCGCCTTTATTGCCAGAGCTCAAGCGCAAGGGGATCAAGGTTGTCGCGAATGCCGGCGGGGTCAATCCGCGCGGCTGCCGCGAGGCGCTGGCCAAGGCGGCGGCGGCGGCGGGCATCGACATTTCGATCGGCGTCGTGCTGGGTGATGATCTGCTGGGCCGCGCGGACGAGATCCGCGCCCGCGACGTGACCGAGATGTTTTCGGGCGCGCCTTTCCCGGCCAAGCCGATGAGCATGAACGCCTATCTCGGCGCGCGGCCGATTGCGGCCGCCCTCGATGCGGGTGCCGAGATCGTGGTGACCGGCCGCTGCGCTGACAGTGCTGTGGCGCTTGGGCCGCTGATGCATGAGTTCGGCTGGAAAGACGACGATTGGGACAAGCTCAGCCAAGGCTCGCTGGCCGGCCACCTGATCGAATGCGGCCCGCAGGGCACGGGCGGCAATTTCACCGATTGGCGGGAGGTGCCGGGCTGGGACGATATGGGCATGCCGATTGTCGAAGTGTCGGAAGACGGCAGCTTCATCATGACCAAGACGCCGGATACCGGCGGGCTGGTGGTGCCGGCCTCGGTCGGCGAGCAGATGCTCTACGAGATCGGCGATCCGCAGCGCTACGTCCTGCCCGATGTGATCTGCGACTGGTCGCAGGTGACACTGGAGCAGGTGGGGCCCGACCGGGTGACGGTGAAGGGCGCGCGGGGGCTGGGACGCACCGACAGCTACAAGGTGTCGGCCACCCATGCCGACGGCTGGCGGGCGATCACCACGCTGACGCTGGCCGCGATCGACGCGCCTGCCAAGGCCGAACGTGTTGCCGAGGCCATTCTGACCCGCTGCCGCCGCATTTTCCGCGACCGCAACCTCGGTGATTTCCGGCAGGTCAGCGTGGAGGTGCTGGGCGCCGAGGCCGCCTATGGCGCCAACGCCCGCGCCCGCACGCGCGAGGTGGTGCTGAAGATCGGCGTGACCCATGATGACCGCGATGCGTTGAACATCTTCGCCGGAGAGATCGCGCCGATGGCGGTCTCCTCTGCGCAGGGGCTGACCGGTTTCTTCGCCGGTCGGCCAAAGGTGCAGCCGGTGGTCCGTCTCTTCTCCTTCTTGCAGGACAAGGCCGACACCCCGATCGCGGTCGAGGTCGACGGCAAAGACGTGCCCGTCACCATTGCAGCCGAGGCGGTGCGACTTGATGCTTCCTCCGCGGCGGCGGTGGAAGGCCGCGAGGCCGGTCCCCGCGCGGTGATGGTGCGCCTGGTCGAACTCGCCTGGGGCCGCTCAGGCGACAAGGGCAACATCGCCAATATCGGCGTGATCGCGCGCAAGCCGGGGTATTTGCCCTATATCCGCTCGGCGCTGACCGAAGAGACCGTGAAGGACTACTTTGCGCATCTCTGCAACGGACCGGTCGAGCGGTTCGAACTGCCCGGCATTCATGCACTGAACTTCCTGCTGCACGACTCGCTGGGCGGCGGCGGCATCGCATCGGTCAGGATCGACCCGCAGGGCAAGGGCTTCGCACAGATGCTCCTCGATATCCAAATACCTGTGCCGGCCGATCTGGCCGCGCGCGACGGGCTGAACGCCTCGAACCCCAGCTGAGATAACAAGCCCATGACCATTTCAAAACTTCTGGTCGCCAATCGCGGCGAGATCGCGGCGCGCGTCCTGCGCACCGCCAAGGCACGCGGCCTCGAGACCGCCGTGCTGCGCCATGCATCCGAGCAGGAGGGGCCAGCCCATGTCATCGCGGATGAGGTTGTGACCATCGATGGGCCCACGCCCGTGGCCGCCTATCTCGACATCCCGCAGATTGTCGAGGTTGCAAAACGGATCGGCGCGGACGCGGTGCATCCCGGCTACGGTTTTCTGTCGGAAAACGCGGGCTTCGTGGCCGCGCTGGAAAAAGCGGGAGTGACCTTCGTCGGCCCGACCTCCGATGTCATCGACCTGATGGGCGACAAGGTACGCGCACGGGCCTTTGTGGAAGAGCGCGGATTTCCCGTCGCCCCGTCGGCCATTGAGGATGACGGCCCCGCGACCTTTATCGAACGCGCCCGTGCCGTGGGCTATCCACTGCTGATCAAGCCTTCGGCAGGCGGCGGCGGAAAAGGAATGCGCGTGGTGCGCGCGGATGCCGCGCTGGAGGCGGAGATCGAGGCCGCACGGCGCGAGGGCAAGCGCTATTTCGGAGATGGCCGGCTGTTTGTCGAACGGTATATCGAACGCCCGCGCCATATCGAGGTTCAGGTGATGGGGGACGGGAAGGGCAATGTGGTCCACTTCTGGGAGCGCGAATGCTCGATCCAGCGCCGATTCCAGAAGATCATAGAGGAAACGCCGTCTCCGGCGCTTTCGCCCGAACAACGCCTGGACATCTGCGAAACCGCCGCCGGGATTGCCCGCGCCGTCAACTACCGCGGTGCCGGGACGGTCGAGTTCATCTGCGCTCAGGACGGTACCTTCTATTTCCTGGAAATGAACACCCGCCTTCAGGTCGAACATCCCGTGACCGAGATGGTGACGGGCTTCGACCTGGTGGCCGAGCAGCTACGCATTGCGACGGGAGAGGGGCTGAGCGCCGCCCAAGCCGACATTCCGCAGACGGGCCACTCGATCGAGCTGCGCATCTGCGCCGAGGATGCAACGGCCGATTTCCGCCCCTCGATCGGGAATATCCTGCTGCTGGACGAACCACGGGGCGAGGGGGTTCGTGTGGACAGCGGCATCCTGGACGGCGGTAAGGTGACGACCGATTTCGACCCGATGCTGTCCAAGCTGATCGTGCATGGATCGGATCGTGCGCAGGCCATCGCCCGTGCGCGTCACGCGGTGCAAAACTACGTGATCCTCGGTGTAACGACCAACACCGGCTATCTGGATGCGATCCTGGCCCATCCCGATTTCGCGTCGGGCGACGTCTCGACCGGTTTCCTGGCCGAGCAGGCGGATGCATTGACCGCGCCGGGCGAGAATGTGGACGACCTGCTGATGGCGGTTGCCGCCCTGTCGGACGAAAGGCTGGTGGCCGAAGTGATGCAGATATCAGATATGCACCGCAAGATGGGTGGTTGGAGAAACTGATGCGGAGGATATTTCAGATCGGCGGCGAAGAGACCGAATGCTGGCTCGCCCATGACGGCAGCCGGTTTGTACTGAATACCCCCGAGGGCGTGCTGCCCTGCCGATTGGACCCGACGACTTCGCCGGGCGGTTTTGTCTTGCGGGCGAGGGGCCTTGTCCGCGACGTCCGTCTAGCCGCTGGCCCCGAGTCGACATTTGTGCACATGGACGGTCGTACCTACGAAGTCGGGCGTGCCGATCCCGCCGAGCGTCTTGCCGGAAGCGATGGCGGCGCGAGCGACGATCGGATTGTGGCGCCGATGCCGGGGTCGTCGTCTCGGTGGCGGTCAAACCGGGAGACATCGTTGCCGCGGGCCAGCCGCTTCTGGTCATCGAAAGCATGAAGCTTGAAACCACCCTTGCCGCCCCGCGCGACGGTGTGGTTGCCGAAATCCCGTTTGCCGCGGGCGACAGTTTCGGGCTGAAGGACGTCCTTGCCCAGTTGGCTCCGGAGGAGGACTGACCATGCGCCGGATCGAAAGCCAGATCGACACGAACGCCCCCGACTACAAGGCAAACTTCGCCGCCATGTCCGCACGGCTGAAGGAGTTTCACACCCGCCAGCACGCGGCGCGTTTCGAGCGGCCCCAACGGGACAACGACCGCCTGGCACGCCAGAACAAACTGGGCGTGCGTGAGCGGCTGAAGCTGCTGCTGGACCCCGGCACGCCGTTCCTGGAGTTTTCCACCCTCGCCGCATGTCGCGAATATGACGGGGCGGTGCCCGGTGCCGCCGTGGTGACGGGCATCGGTATCGTACAAGGGCGCGAAGTCGCCATTCATGCCAACGATGCCAGCGTCAAGGGCGGGGCCTGGTATCCGCTGACCGTGAAGAAGATCGTGCGGCTTCTGGATGTCGCGCTGGAGAACCGCCTGCCGGTCATCCACATCTGCGACAGCGCCGGCGGCTTCCTGCCGCTCCAACACGGCGTGTTCCCGGACAGGTATCTGGGCGGTCGGGTGTTTCGCAACCAGGTCAAGCTGAGCCAGGCCAACATCCCCCAGATCGCAGTGGTCGGGGGCATTGCACCGCAGGCGGCGCCTATGTGCCAACGCTGAGCGATTACAACATCATCATCGAGGGCACAGGCGCCATCTTTCTGGGCGGTCCGCCGCTGGTCAAGGCAGCCACCGGCGAAGTAGTCGGCGTTCAGGAACTTGGCGGGGCAGTCATGCACACCTCGGTCTCGGGCACGGGCGATTATCGCGCTGCAACCGAACAGCACGCCTTTTCTCTGGCACGCGAGATTGTCAGCCAGTGGAAGCGGATGCCCAAGACGATCATCGAGACCGCGCCTTGCGAAGAGCCGTACTACGATCCGAAGGAGCTCTATGGGATCATCCCCAAGGATCGGAAAACCCAGTTCGACATGCGCGAGGTGCTGGCGCGGATCGTGGACGGCTCACGCTTTCACGAATACCAGCCCGATTACGGCACCACGCTTGTCTGCGGCTTTGCCCATATCTGGGGCTACAAGGTGGGAATCCTGGCCAACAACGGGGTGTTGTTCAACGACAGCTCGCTTAAGGCTGCGCATTTCATGCAACTTTGCAACCAGAACCGCACGCCGCTGGTCTTCTTCCAGAACATCACCGGCTACATGGTGGGCCGCGAGTACGAAGAGCGCGGTATCGCCAAGGACGGCGCCAAGATGCTCATGGCGCAGGGCGGCTCGGTCGTGCCGAAATTCACAGTGATCGCCAATGCCTCGTACGGGGCGGGTAATTACGGCATGTGCGGGCGGGCCTGGGATGCGCGTACGCTGTTCATGTGGCCGCAGGCCGAAATCGGCGTGATGGGTGCCGACCAGGCCGCCAACACTATGGCCGACGTCAAGATCCGGCAGCTTCAACGCGAAGGCAAAGAACTGACCGACGAGGAGATCGCCGCGATCCGAGAACCGGTGCTGGAGCGCTACAAGCGCGACGTGGAGGCCTATACCTCGACCTCTGAGATTTGGGATGACGGCATCCTCGATCCCGTCGACACCAGAAATGCTTTGGCGATGTCGATCTCTGCCGCACTTAATGCTCCGATTGACGATCCGCACTACGGGATATTCCGCCTGTGACACGATAGCCGGTGCGATGAAAACCCATCTCGCTCAAATATGCACGCCTGTGGGATGGAACAGCCACCTTCATAAGCGGCCACGCACGAAAATAATCCGATCGGACAGCTGGTTTGTTCCGCCGCTTCAGGATCTGCCAGTACCGCTGCACATTGATTGGTGTCGGGTTGGGAACATCAGCGTAAGATTGATACATCCTCGGGTTCGACGAGCATCTCGATCCTGCGCGCGACGCCGGCGTCCGCCGAATGAGCCGCATCAAAGGATGCCAGCTCGACCCTTAGGGGCCAACCAACTGCGCCTCTCGCTTGCCTCCTTTACCCATGTCCTGATCTGTGCCCTACGCCGCCTCGGCCTTGCCCAGACGCCGCTGGCCCGGGCCACCGAACCATCCTCCTGGAACTCCTAAAGACCGGCGCACAGGTTCGCGTCTCGGAGCCCGCATCAAGGTGGCGATGGCGTCAGCTTGCCCCCTATGCCGACGTATTTGCCCTGGCGCATGCCCGAATACGCACCGCGCCCCCACTGACGTCTCCGGACTCCGGACCTGAACCTTTCCCGTAACCAGAACAGGAGACGTCGCCGAACAGACACCGCCGCTCAACGCGGCGCCGATGGCGCTTGTGCCCGAATGAGGCCAACCCTCCCTCGTCGTCCTGATAAAAACTATAAGGTGCCTGAACTCTCGACGCAGTGAGAGGATCGCGCTAGTGGGTCGAACTCAGCCAAGGCGAGCGCAGCGTGCGAACACACAGCCTTCCTCAGCGGCGGCAAGCATTCGGTCCGTCCGCACAAGCGGCGCAGATCCTACTGGCTACCAACACTGGCGCCGGCGACAAGGAGATCGAAAGGACCGTCGGCGCAAGCGGATCGACGATCTATCTTAGCAAGCGCCGCTCGGTTCTTTCCGTCAAAGAACGACGCTGTCGACCCGCCCGAGCTTGCCACAGGCAAAGTCATAAGACAGGCGCAGGAGTTCGAGAACCGTTTCGATCTCCACCTCGTTTCGGGGGCCGTAGACCATAACTGCGGTTGACGGGATCATGCCGGCCGCCGCCATCGGATGCGGCTCCGCCCAGCCCAGATCGACGATCTGCGGCACGGCCTCCTCCGGCAGCATCATGTGCAGGCTGCCGTCCTCCGGCGGATGGACATGGGCGAACTCATTGCCGATCATGAACGCCTTGCGGCAACCGCGGCCGTGCCCGTGTTTGAGGCACAGCGCCTCGGCGCCCGGGACAGAGATCATCGAAGGCTGGCGCGTGACAAAAGGAAAATCGAAAGCCCTGTCCTTGAACGCCCGATGGAACCGTGCATCCGGGTTCTGGCTGATCTGCGTATGCGGGGCGCAAGGCGTGGTCTTGGGCCTTGGCCCCTCGCGTGGGGGTATCTTCAGCACGACAGAGCCTCCGTAAGTGTCGTTTATCCCTGACCGATCAGAACGGCCTTCTTGGCAAGCAGAAAATCCCGCACCGACTGCCCGCCTTGGCCGGTCAGGTCTTGCACGTCGTTCGAGGTGACGTCCAGGTATCCTTCGGCGATGGCGACGTCGAAGGACGAGAAGACATCCGCTACGGAGTCTGGCATGCCCTTCTCTGTCATGGCGGCGACCAAGGCGTCCCGCGTGATCGGGACATAGGGGATCTCTTTCCCGGTGGCCTCGGACAAGATCACCGCAATTTCGGCCTGGCTGACGGCCGCGGGCCCGGTGATATCGCGGACCGAGGAACCGGTCTCGGTCAATAGGGCCGCGGCAGCCGCGCGGGCGCAATCGGCACGGGTGACATAACCCGCCTTGCCGTCACCCGCCGCAGAATAAAGGGCGCCCGCGCCGACAGCTTGTTGGCCGTTCATCAGCAAGAGATCGGCGTAAAGGCAGTTCCGCAGGATCGTATGGGAGATTCCGGTATCCTTGATTGACGCCTCGGTCTCGCGGTGGTACCTCGCAAATCCGATCGGGTTGCCCTCGTCCGGATTGGTGAGCGAGGTGTAGACGATGTGCGAAACACCTGCCTCTTTGGCGGCGGCTACGGCATTGCTGTGCGCGGCGAAGCGTTTGCCCGGGGCAAGGTCGTCCGTCGAAATGATCAGCAGCCGTCCGCCGCCGGCGAAAGCCGGCCCAAGCGTGGCCGGGTCATTGAAGTCTCCCGCCCGGATCTCGACGCCGCGCGCCCCAAGCGCCTCGAGCTTCTCCGGCGAGCGCGTGACCGCGACAAGGGGTTCGGCCCCTTCCTCAAGAAGGGCTTCGATGACCTGGCTGCCGAGATGACCGGATGCGCCGGTCACGATGAAGGGGCCCTTGATGGTGTTGGACATTTCGTGGTGTTCCTTTCCTTTTCCTGTCAACCGAACCGAAAGGCGCTTTCGACGGCACCAAGAACGTGATCATCCAGGGTTTTCCGGCCGATATCGGCGCCCGCCGCGCCGGCGATGACATGCAGCGGGATTAGGTGCTCTTCTCTGGGATGTGCATCGCGGCCGCCCGGGGCTTTGGACCAGTACGTCAGCCTGCGGTTTCGTTCCCCGGCATCCGGGCAGGTCACCGCCTCGGTCAGCCAGGCGTCGAACGTGCCGCCGACAGTGTCCCCCGTGGTCCGCCGCGCAGGCTGCGCATCATCACACCCATGTTGTGATAGGTGTTGCCGCTGCCGATGATCAGCACGCCCTCGTCGCGCAGGGGCGCCAAGGCTTGACCCAGCGCGATGTGGCGTCCGGGATCGAGATCGCTGGCAAGCGACAGTTGAACACAGGGGAAATCGGCATCGGGAAAGGCGACCTTGAGCGGCACGAACGCGCCGTGGTCAAAGCCGCGCGCGGCGTCTTTCGCCGCCGGTAGACCGGCGGCACGGATCAGATGATGAACACGGTCGGCCAGCACAGGATCACTGGGGGCGGGCCAACTCAGTTCATAGGTGTGAGGCGGGAAACCGCCATAGTCGAACAGAAGCGGCGGGGCGGGGTTGGTCTGAACGGTGAACGCACGCTCCTCCCAATGACCCGAGATCACCAAGAGCGCCTTCGGACGATCGGGCAACGTGCCGGGCAGGCTCTGCAGGGGAACTGGCGGTGCCGGTCCCATTCATCCGGCGGGTTCCAATCCATGAAAAAGCAGGGACCGCCTCCATGAGGGATGAACACCGTTGGCATGCGAGTCATATCTGATTGTCCCTCCCGGCCTGACGGAAATGCTGAAGTTCGAGGCGCAAGACTGTGCAGCCGGAGCGCCTGTCAGGCCTGTTGTCCTCTCATCACCTTGCCATGAGGCGATTTGACCGCGCGGACGCGGTTTTGTGTCAGGAAGGAAACCACAAGCGCGAACAGAGCCAAGAGAGCAGGGGGCCAGCCGGGATCGCCCGCGCTCACATGCGCCGATACCGCCAGAAGAAGGTGCCAGAACATCGTGCCATAAGCGAAGTCAGTCAGAAAAGCCGAGGGACGCCAGAGTATCACGATCGCGGCCACGATCTTCACAGCGGCAAGTGGCCAGATCAGGTAGGTCGGGTAGCCAAGCACGCTCTCGTACATCGTACATCCCCGTCACCATGTCGTTGGCCGTGACGTAGAAGATCGCCCCTCCCAGATAGACCAGGGCGACGAACCCTGTTGCAATCCAATAAGTGATACGCACCGTCCTGTCGCTCATGCCATCTTCCCGTTGCCTGCTTTGAATGTTGCCCGCTTGGTCGAGAATAGTTGAGTTACAGCGGAAATCAAAGTAAGAACGGAAAAGTAACTGCAGCAACAGGGAGTGGACACCGATGCCCAAGACGCCGCCACAGTGCCCGATGGACTCGATCCTGCGTCTGCTCATGGGGCCGTGGACGACCTACATCATCTGGGTTCTGAGTGACAAAGGGCCGCAACGATTCGGAGCGCTGAGACGCTCCGTGCCGGGGATATCGACGCGAATGCTGACCGAACGCCTGCGGATGCTCGAAGGCGCCGGGGTCATATGGCGGGAACAGGCGGAGACGATCCCGCCTGCGGTGACCTATGGCTTGACGCAGCGTGGTGACGACCTGCGAAGCGTTCTGGACTCGCTCGGAGAAATCGCGGATCGGTGGAAGGCTGAAGGGGTCTTTGAAGGGGCAATGGACCGGATGCCGCTTAAAATGGACAAATCCGGCAAGCGAGCCTTGTCTGCAAGCCCCGACGGGTGATGGGAAGCCGGGCAAGAGATCGTTCGTAAGTTAGCAATACCTCCGCTCGCTTGCCGCGATTGATCTCGGATGGGTGCCGGGGACGTCTCCCTCACCAGCGATGTTGACAGGCGTGCGTTCCAGTGTGTTAAAATCTAACAACTGGTAGAAAATGGTCCGGCGTCGGCGTTGGAACGTGGCCGATGGAAGCGGGAGAGAGACATGAACGGCAAAGCCTATGTCACCGGCGTTGGAATGGTGGCCTTTCAGAAACCGGGCAAGTCTGAAAGCTACGACGTGATGGCTGCGAAGGCGGCGCGCACGGCGCTGGAGGACGCCGGACTCGACTACGACAAGGTTCAGCAGGCCTATGCCGGCTATGTCTATGGCGACAGCACCTGCGGCCAGCGCGCGCTCTACCGGGTTGGGATGACCGGAATACCCGTCATCAACGTCAACAACAACTGCTCGACCGGCTCGACCGCGCTGTTCCTGGCGCGCCAGGCGGTCGAAAGCGGCGCGGTGGACTGTGCTCTGGCGCTGGGTTTCGAACAGATGCAACCCGGCGCCATCGGCGCGATGTTCAGCGATCGGGTCAGCCCTTTTGCAGCTTTTGACGAAGAAACCGACAACCTGGTGGGCAATGCCGGCATCCCGCTTGCGCTACGGTATTTCGGTGGTGCGGGCAAAGCGCATATGGAAGAGTTCGGCACCACACTGGAGACCTTCGCCAAGATCCGCGCCAAGGCCAGTCGGCATGCGGCCAAGAACCCGGTTGCCCTGTTCCGGCAGGAAGTGACGCCGGAAGACGTCATGGCGGCTCAGGTCGTCTGGCCCGGCGTGATGACCAAGCTGATGGCCTGCCCACCGACCTGTGGCGCGGCCGCGGCAATCATCTGTTCCAAGGAATTTGCAGATAAGCACGGTCTCGACAGCTCGGTCCGCATTGCAGCGCAGGCCATGACAACGGACGGCCGGGAAACCTTCAACGCCCATGACATGCGTGAGGTCGTCGGGTACTCGATGGCCAAGCGCGCTGCCGATCAAGTCTACGAGGCCGCCGGCATCGGCCCCGACGATGTGGACGTCGTCGAACTGCACGACTGCTTTGCCCATAACGAGCTGATCACCTACGAAGCGCTTGGCCTCTGCGGGCGCGGTGAGGCTGCGAAGTTTGTCGATGATGGCGACAACACCTATGGCGGCAAATACGTGACCAACCCGTCGGGCGGTCTGTTGTCCAAGGGCCATCCGCTTGGGGCGACCGGCCTTGCCCAATGCACCGAGCTTGTCCAGCAGTTGCGTGGTCAGGCCGAGGCGCGCCAGGTCGACGGCGCGCGCCTGGCGCTTCAGCACAATCTGGGCCTCGGCGGTGCCTGTGTGACAACACTTTATGAAAAGGCCTGAGGCGGGCGAACGGGAGGAGACGACATGGCGGGAAAACTCAGAGGCCGCGTGGCTTTGGTTTCGGGTTCGGGCCGTGGCATCGGACGCGAAATCGCGCTGAAGCTGGCATCAGAAGGCGCGCGCGTTGTGGTGAACGATCTCGACGTCGACCCGGCCAACGAAACCGCCGAGGCGGTCCGCGCCGCCGGGGGCGAGGCCGTGGTCTGCGCCGGAAGCGTGACAGAGGACGGCTTTGCAGAGCGATTCATCAAGACGGGCATGGACAGCTTTGGCGGGCTGGACATCATCGTGAACAACGCAGGCTACACCTGGGACAGCGTCGTTCAGAAGATGACGGATGAACAGTGGCAGGCGATCATCGACGTTCACCTGACCGCGCCCTTCAGGATCCTGCGCGCCGCCCAGCCGGTGATCAGCGCCAAGGCCAAGGAAGAGGCGGCCGCCGGGCAGGAGGTGTTCCGCAAGGTGGTGAACATCTCCTCGATCGCCGGCACTGGAGGCAATGCCGGCCAGATCAACTATTCCGCCGCCAAGGCCGGAATCCTGGGCATGACCCGGACAATGGCGAAGGAATGGGGGCGCTACAAAGTGAACGTCAACGCAGTGGCCTTTGGACCGATCCGCACCCGTCTGACCGAGGGCAGCGCCGACGGCGGCAACACGATCACGGTCGGGAACAGGGACATCAAGGTCGGCGTCAACCCGGACCTGCTCAGCCAAATGGAGCGGATGATCCCGCTGGGCCGGGTCGGCACGCCCGAAGAAGCGGCTGGTGCCGTCTATCTTTTCTGCTCGCCCGAATCGAACTTCATCTCGGGCCAGTATGTGATCTGCGGGGGCGGCTTCACCATCTGACCTATGCGGTCGCAAGCCCGCATGGCGGGGTCTGAACACCGCCGACATTGTGGCCGGGCGGTGCGCATATCGGCTATTTCCTTGAAAGGCTGATGCAAAATAAGCCCTTGAAGCACGGTTGACACTTCCTTGGAAATAACCTAACAAGTGTTAGTTATGCAGGGGGCTTGAGCTGGATCCTTCCGTGGCCGAACGCGCTTCAAGAACAGTTTCAGTTGCTTCCATTCGCAGCCCAGTCGGGCGCGACGGCATACTGGATGTCGCGGCGCGGCTTTTTCGCGAACAGGGCTATGGCCCGGTTTCGCTCAGAAAGATCGCCGAGGCGGCGGGCATCAAGGCGGGCAGCATCTATTATCACTTCGGCTCTAAGGACGAGATTGTCGTGGCCATTCTGGATCTGGGTATCAGGGCCGTCCACGAAAAGATGCGCCAAGCTGTTTTGAGGCATGCCGATGGCGCCGCTGCCGCCGCCATTCTGCGGGCCGCGATCAGGGCACATCTGCGCGCGTTGCTGGATGTCAGTGACTACTCTTCGGCCAATGTGCGGATTTTCGGGCAGGTGCCGCAATCCGTCCGCGATGCCAATCTGCCGACGCGCCGGGCCTACGAGGCCGAGTGGGATAATCTGTTGACCCGGCTCCAGAGGGACGGCGCCTTGCGGCGCAACGTCGATATCCGCCGGCTGCGCCTGATGCTTATCGGCGCGCTGAATGCAACGCTGGAGTGGTTCGACCCCGAACGCGGCAGCGTCGAGGCACTGGCCTCGACGTATGCCGACGTCTTTCTCAATGGAATACTGGAACAGCGGGAAGTCTGATTATGGCTGAACTCACGTCGGCCGTATTGGCCGGCTCGGAAACCTTCAGGGGCAATCACGCTGCACAGACAGCCCGCGTCGAGACATTGCGCGCGCGGATCGCCGCGGCAACCGCGGGTGGGCGCCCCGACATGGTCGAACGCCACCGCAGTCGCGGCAAGCTTCTGGTCCGCGAACGAATCGACCTGCTGGTGGATCCAGGCACCGCCTTCATAGAGCTTTCTTCGCTGGCGGCCCACGGACAATACGGCGGAGACGTGCCCGGCGCCGGGATCGTCACGGGCATTGGCATCGTGCACGGTCTGCCCTGCATGATCATCGCCAATGATGCCACGGTGAAAGGTGGATCATTTTACCACGAAACCGTCAAGAAGCACATCCGCGCGCAGGAGATCGCGGCAGAAAACCGCCTGCCCTGTCTTTACCTCGTCGATTGCGGCGGCGCCTATCTGCCCGAGCAGGACAGGGTCTTCCCCGATGCCCGTCATTTCGGCAATTCCTTTTACCGCCAGACCAATATGTCGGCCTCCGGCCTGCCGCAGATCTCGGCCGTCTTCGGCGGCTGCACGGCGGGAGGTGCCTACATTCCGGCGCTCTCAGACGAGGTCATCATGGTCCGCGGCAATGCGCGCATCCATCTTGGCGGCCCTTCCATCGTCAAGGTGGCGATCAATGAAGAGGTGGACGGCGAAACGCTGGGCGGGGCCGAGATGCATACCCGCATCTCGGGCGTCAACGACCATCTGGCCGAAGACGAATATCATGCGCTGGCGCTGATGCGCGACATCGTCGGCAATCTGGGCCTCACGCGACCGATGGCCCCGGATGCACCCGCCGCCGCGCCCCTGCACGATCCCGAAGAGCTGTTGGGGGTTATCAGCGCCGACCGCAAGCAGCCCTATGATGTACGAGAGCTTCTGCTGCGCATCATCGATGCGGGCGAGCTCCGCGAATTCAAGCCGAACTGGGGCGAGACGCTTGTCTGCGGCACCGCCCGCGTCCACGGCTACCGCGTCGGAATCCTCGGCAACAACGGCGCGCTGCTCTCCGACAGCTCGCTCAAGGGCGCGCAGTTCGTGTCGATGTGCGACCAGCGCAACATTCCGCTTCTGTTCCTGCACAACATTTCCGGCTTCATGGTCGGCACCGAGGCCGAGCGCGGCGGCATCGCCAAGGATAGCGCCAAGCTGGTCTACGCCATGTCGGTGGCCAAGGTGCCCCGGCTGTCGGTAATTGTGGGCGGATCCTACGGGGCCGGCAACTACGGTATGTGCGGCCGGGGGTTTGCGCCGCGCTTTCTCTTCGCCTGGCCCACAGCGGAGTTGGCCACCATGTCGGCCGACATCGCCTCGAATGTGATGCAGGAACTGCGCCGCGGGAAGGGCGGAGACCCGGCGAAGGTGCAGGCCGATCTGGAACGCATCGTGGCCGAGGTGCGCGCGCAATATGCCAAACAGTCCGACCCCTATTACGCCACATCGCGGCTCTGGGACGATGGCCTGATCGAGCCTGGCCAGACTCGCGACATCCTGGGCCTGTGCCTGGCCATAGTGACCTCGGTTCCGGACACGGGGCGTCACACGCCCGTCTTCAGAATGTAAGGATAGGCAATGGTTTACGATCGCTATGAAACGCTGCGGATCGAACTGGACGCGCGCGGCGTCGCCACCGTGATCCTCAATCGCCCCGACAAGCACAATGCGCTCAACGCGGCGCTGATCTCGGAACTCGCCGATGCGGCGGCGGCGCTTGCCGAGGACGGGGCGGTGCGCATCGTGGTGCTGACCGGGGAGGGCAGGAGCTTCTGCGCGGGGGCGACTTCAACTGGTTCGCCTCGAACGTGCAAAAGAGCCGCGCGGAACGGGTGGAACAGAGCGCCACGCTCGCTCGGCTCTTGCGCCGGCTCGACACACTGCCAAAGCCGCTGATCGGGCGAATCAACGGGGCGGCCTATGGCGGGGGCGTCGGCCTGATATCGGTGTGCGACTACGCCATCGGCGCCGAGGGCGCGACGTTCGGCCTGACCGAGGTGCGGCTCGGCCTCCTGCCCGCCAACATCTCACCCTATGTGGTGGCGCGCATCGGCGAGGCGGCGTCGCGCGAGACGATGCTGTCCGGTGCCCTGTTCGACACGGCGCGGGCCGAACGGATCGGACTGCTGACCGAGGTGGTCGCGCCCGATGCGCTGGACGAGGCGGTGGAGCGCGTCGTCCAGGCCCATCTGCAGGCCGCGCCCGGGGCAGTGGCCGACACCAAGCGGCTGATCGCCTATGTCGCGAGCCACGGGCTCGAAGACAGCATGATCTATACCGCCGACCGCCTGGCCGACGCCTGGGAGACCGAGGAAGGCATCGAGGGGATCAACAGCTTCCTGAACAAGGACACGCCGTCATGGCGGGTGAGTTGAGCTTCACCCGCGTCCTGATCGCCAACCGCGGCGAGATCGCCCGCCGGATCCAGCGCGCCTGCCGGAAGCTGGGGCTGGAAGCCGTGGCCGTCTTCTCCGAGGCTGATCGCGACACACCCTTCGTCGCCGAGGCCGATTACGCCGTCTGCATCGGCTCGGCCGCCCCGGCGGAAAGCTACCTGAAGATCGACGCCATCCTCGAGGCGGCGCGCGCCACCGGGGCAGGCGCTATCCATCCCGGCTATGGGTTTCTGTCGGAGAATGCCGAATTCGCGGGGCACGTGGAAGAAGCCGGATTGGTCTTCATCGGGCCTTCGCCCGAGGCCATTGCGCGTATGGGATCGAAGATCGAGGCCAAGGCCACGGCCGAGGCCGCCGGCGTGCCGGTGCTGCCCGGCTATCGCGGCGCCGACCAGTCCGACGGCCGGCTTCTTAAGGAGGCGCAGGCGCTCGGCGCGCCCTTCCTGGTCAAGGCCAGCGCCGGCGGCGGCGGGCGCGGAATGCGGCTTGTCACCGATCCCGGCGCAGCAGGCGAGGCCATCGCCGCCGCGCGGGCCGAGGCGAAGGGCGCCTTTGGCGATCCGACAGTGTTCCTGGAGCGCTACGCGCCGCGCGCCCGCCACGTCGAGGTGCAGGTGCTGGGCGACGCGTATGGCCATGTGCTGCATCTGGGCGATCGCGACTGCTCGCTCCAGCGCAACCACCAGAAGCTGATCGAGGAAGCGCCCGCCCCGGATATTCCCGACGCTTTGCGCTCGGCCATGCGCGATGCCGCGGTGCGGCTGGCGCGGGCCATTGGCTACCGCTCGGCGGGCACGGTGGAATATCTGTACGACCCCACGCGGGCCGAATTCTACTTTCTGGAGATGAACACCCGCCTCCAGGTGGAGCATCCAGTGACCGAGGCCATCACCGGTATCGACCTGGTGGAGTGGCAGTTGCGTATCGCGCGTGGCGAGGCGCTGGGGTTTGCGCAAGAGGACGTTTCGTTTGACGGCCACGCCATCGAGGTCCGCGTTGCCGCCGAGAACCCGGCCGAGAATTTCCGTCCCGAAACCGGGACGATTACGCTATGGGCGCCGCCGGGGATCGTGCGACTGGACAGCGGGGTGGAAGAAGCATCGGTCGTAAGACATCACTACGATTCGATGCTTGCCAAGTTGATCGTCCACGGTGCGGACCGTGACGAGGCGATCCGCAAGGCGGTCGCGGCGCTCGATGAATTTGCGGTCGGCGGAGTGGGAGTGAACCTGGCGTTTCAGCGAGCGCTGATTACGCATCCCGACTTCGTCGCCATGGCGCACTATACGGCCAGTCTGGCCGAGATGTTCCCCTGCGGCTGGACCGCCCCCGTATCCGACGACGAAACCCGCGCTCTGGCCGCGCTGGCCCTGCACCTGCATCTTGCGCCCGCGCCGGACACGCCTTGGCAGAGCCTCGCCGCCTGGCGGCTGACAGAGGCTGCGGGGCGGGCGGGCGCGGCCTGCTACTGGAGCGATGACGCCGATGCGCCGATCAGGGTCGCGGGGCAGGGCGCGCGGCTAAAGGTGATACTGCCCGACGGCACCGCCCTTGGCGTCGACGCTGCGCGCCTGACCGCGCAGCGTCTGACCGGGCGGATGGACGGCGCGCCCTTCACCCGCCGGGCCCATGTGCTGCGGTCGGGCGACCGCTGGCAGGTGCATCTTTCCGCGCCGGAAGGCATGACGATGGTGCCACTTCGTACGCTCGAGGACCGGCACCTGCAGCGCGCCTCCGGCGCCGTGGGCGGTGCCGACACCGTGCGCGCGCCCATGCCCGGCGCGGTGGTCGAGATCCGGGTGGCGCCCGGCGAGCGGGTGAGCAAGGGCAAGACGCTGGTGGTGCTCGAAGCGATGAAACTCTTGCAAAGCCTGCCCGCGCCCGTCGCGGGCTTGGTAGCCGAGATCTACTGCGCGCCGGGCGACACGGTCGCCGGCGGCGCGCCCCTGGTGAGGCTCGATCCGGAGGACAGGACGTGACCCGACACGAGACTATCGACGCGGCCACCGGCCCGTTCGGCGAGGATATCCAAATGATCCGAGCTCAGCTGCGGCGCTTCATCGAAACCGAGGTGAAGCCCAAGGGCGAAGCCTGGGAAGAGAAGGGCATGGTTTCGCGCGAGGTGCTACGCCAGATGGGCGCGCTCGGCGTTCTCGGCATGCGCTATGACGAACAGTATGGCGGCGCCGGGCTCGATGTCATGTCGAGCGTGATGCTGGCCGAGGAGGTCGGCCGGTCCACCTTCGGCGGGTTCTCGGCCACGGTGCTGGTGCATACCGATATGGCCTCGCCGCACCTGGAAAACGCCGGCACACCCGAGCAGAAGGCGCGCTGGTTGCCCGGCATCACCGCGGGCGAGACGATCACCGCCGTCGCCGTGACCGAACCGGGCGCGGGCTCGGACGTTGCGGGGATGCGCACCCGCGCCGTGCAGCATGGGTCGGATTGGGTGTTGAACGGCACCAAGATGTTCATCACCAACGGTGTGCATGGCGATCTCTACTTTGTTGGCGCCAAGACCGACCCCGACGCCAAGGGCTCGCGCGGGATCACCATGTTCGCCATCGAAAAGGGCACACCGGGCTTTTCGGTCGGCCGGGCGCTGAACAAGACCGGCTGGCTGTGTTCGGACACGGCCGAGCTGATTTTCGAGGATGTCCGCGTGCCGGCCGAGAACGTCCTCGGCGAGGTGAACCGCGGCTTTTATGCGGTGATGAAGAACTTCCAGAACGAGCGGATCGTGCTGGGCGCGATGGTCTGCGCCGAGGCGCAGACCGCGCTGGACATGACCGTGGACTATGTCAAGCAGCGCAAGGCTTTCGGCGGCGTTTTGTGGAACAAGCAGGTCGTCCGCCAGCGTCTTGCGGACTGCCAGACACGGATCGAGGCGGGCCGGCAGCTCGTCTATCACGCCGCGCGGCTCGACGCGGCTGACGTTGAATGCGTGCGCGAGGTGTCAATGGTGAAGGCTTATTGCGGCGAGCTGGCCAACAGCGTGCTCTATGACTGCGTGCAGTTCCATGGCGGCATGGGCTACATGCGCGAAAACCCGGTCGAGCGAATGTCGCGCGACGTTCGTGTGCAGGCGATCGGCGGGGGCGCGACCGAGGTGATGCTTGAAGAAGTCGCCAAGCGCATGTGAACAGCCAATTGAGCCCCAACCTCTGAAGAAAACTCTTCAAGATCTCAGCCCAAGTCATGAAAGGAGTCAGAAAGATGTATAGCAACAAGATGTTTGTGGGACGGAATATTGGCGCAACATTGCTCGGCGAGGCGCTCATCCTGATCGCCGGTACGATACTTCTGACGGCGTCTGCGAAGGCGCAAGTTCCGTTCTATCCAGTTCCGATGACGTTGCAGACCCTGGTGGTCGTTGCGCTTGGCCTGTTCCTCGGGCCTGTCCGTGGTTCAGGCATCGTCATTGCCTATATCCTGCAGGGGCTGGCAGGCTATCCGGTCTTCGCCGGCACGCCACCGGCGTCTTCTGGCCTGGCATATGTTGCCGGGCCGACGGGCGGCTACCTTGCGGGTTTTGCGATATCGGCCTTTGCGGCTGGATGGCTGGCAAGAAAAGGATATTCCAAGACAATCCCGGGGGCGGTCACAGTTGCAGTCGTCGCAGGTGCGCTGATCTACGTTCCCGGGCTCGCATGGCTGGGTGTCTTCACCGGCTATGGAGAGCGCCTCCTCACGGCCGGCTTCTATCCGTTTCTGTTGGGTGACTTGGTTAAATCGGTTATCGCCGGTCTGCTCTTCATTGGCGCATCCGCGGTCGTTCCGAGACTTGGACACATGTCGGGAGAAAAGCCCGAGAAGAAATAATGGAGTGTCCCTTCTCGACCGCGAACGATGCGGAGACCAAAGATGGTGTCCGCGTTTCGAGGGCGATGGCTTTCGCCTTGTGGCGTCCTGGCCGAAATGCCGCCGCACGGCTTCATTCAGCCGGCGAGGCGACCTATCGAGCGAACGGGCGATCCGTGACTCGCCCGCTTCGCCCCATCACTTTCTTGCGGCCTTCGCGTAGATTCCCTCCTTCAAATCTAACATATGTTAGATTATGCTTGCTTTCGTGAGTACCAGGGAGGGCTGACATGGCGATGCCGCTCGGCGATATTCGGATCATTGAACTTGGCCATGTGATCGCAGGGCCGCTGGCGGCAGCACTCCTTTCGGATTTCGGTGCCGAGGTGATCAAGATCGAAGCCCCCGGCCGAGGCGACATGATGCGCGAATTGGGCCCGAAAGCGCAGGACGGGGTCGGCGTCTGGTGGAAGACGCTTGCCCGCAACAAGCGAATCCTCGCGCTCGACTGGAAGAGCGATCCCGGGCGCAAGGTCCTGGAAAAGCTGGTCGAAAGTACCGATGTTCTGGTGGAAAATTTCCGTCCCGGCGTGCTCGAGCGGGCGGGGATCGGGCCTGAGGTTCTGCATCAATGGAACCCCGACCTGGTGATCTTGCGGGTGTCGGGCTACGGACAGGATGGGCCGATGCGTAAGACGCCGGCCTTTGGGCGCGCCGCCGAGGCGATGAGCGGCCTGGCGCACCTCACGGGCTACGCCGATGGCTCGCCAATGCATCCCGGTTTCCCGGCCGCCGACAGCACGACGGGGCTGATGGGAGCCCTGGGCATCATGATCGCCCTTTTCGCCCGCGAGAGGGGCAGGGTTCGCGGTCAGATCGTCGATCTGGCGGTATTCGAAGCCCTGTTGCGGCTAATCGATTATCATATTCCCGCTCTGACCGGAGCAGGTGTCTCGCCGATGCGCAACGGGCTGCGTCAGCCGATGGATTTTGCGCCGGGCGGCACATTCCGCACCAAGGACGGTGTCTGGGTGACCGTCTCGGCCGGGGGCGCGGAGACGGCCAGACGGCTGTTGCGCGCGGTGGGCGGGGACAGTTTTGCCGAGGATCCGCGCTTTGCCACGATGGAGGGAATCTCGGCGCATATGAGCGAGATCTTTGACCGGCTCAACGAATTCGTCACCGCGAGGGAGTTTGCCGAGGTCGAGGCGGAATTCGCGCTCCACGACGCGGTGGCCGCGCCAGTGCTGAGCGCCGAGAACATCGTGGCCCACCCGCAGATCGCCCATCGCGGCGATATCGTATCGGTCGAAGGCGATGCGACGAAGGTGGTCGGCCCAGTGCCGCGTCTGAGTGATACGCCGGGCAGCGTTCGCTGGTTGGGGCGGCGGCCGGGCGCGGACACTGCTGAAATCATGCAGGAGCTCGGCTGCGACCTGGCGACGATCGAAAGGTTGGTGGAGGCAGGCCTGATCGCAGTTAGCCCTGCCGGGGAGGAAACGGCATGAGTTTCAGGCTGACCGAACACCAGCAGGACATCCGCGATACGATCCTGAGGATCTGTGCGGCCTTCGACGACGAATACTGGCTGGAGCGCGACCGCAACGGCGGCTTTCCCCACGACCTGCACAGGGCGATGGCGGACGGCGGCTGGCTGGGAATTGCCATGCCGGAGGAGTTTGGAGGCGCCGGCCTCGGGATCACCGAAGCCACGATCATGATGCAGGCCATTGCCGAGTCTGGCGGCGGTGCCAGCGCGGCCTCGGCCGTTCACATGAACATCTTCGGACTGAACCCGGTCGTGGTCTTCGGCAGCGCGGAGCAAAAGGCACGGATGCTGCCACCTCTGATTAAAGGGCGCGAGAAGGCCTGTTTCGGCGTCACCGAGCCGACGACCGGCCTCGACACGACCAGGCTCAAAACGCGCGCGGTTCGACAGGGGGACCGCTATGTCGTGCATGGCCAGAAAGTTTGGATTTCCACCGCCCAGGTGGCCGACAAGATCTTGCTTCTGGCGCGCACGACGCCGCTCGAAGAGGTGGCAAAACCGACCGAGGGCCTGTCGCTCTTCTATACCGATCTGGACCGGACCTTCGTCGATGTGCGCGAGATCGAGAAGATGGGCCGCAAGGCGGTCGACTCGAACGAACTGTTCATCGATGGGCTGCCGATCCCGGCGGAGGACCTGATCGGCGAGGAAGGACAGGGTTTCAGACAGATCCTGCACGGGCTCAATCCCGAGCGTATCCTCGTGGCCGGGGAGTGCGTGGGCATTGCCCGGATCGCTCTAAAACGCGCTGCCGCCTATGCCAAGGAGCGCCAGGTTTTCGGACGCCCGATCGGACAGAACCAGGGGGTGCAGCACCCGCTCGCCAAGGCCTGGGCGAAGGTCGAGGCTGCGAACCTGATGGTAATGCATGCGGCGGCGCTCTACGACGCGGGAGAGCCGTGCGGGGTCGAGGCGAATGCCGCCAAGTTGCTGGCGGCCGAAGCCGCTGTCGAGGCGACACAAACGGCACAGATGACATTTGGCGGCTTCGGCTACGCCAAGGAATATCACATCGAGAGACTGGTTCGCGAAGCGCTTCTCTTTCACATCGTGCCGGTCACGCCGCAGATGCTGATGTCGTTCATCGCCGAGAAGGCGCTGGGTCTGCCCAAATCGTACTGAAACCGGAGCGAAACCGTTCCAGTGAAAAGGGGGTTGCGCATTTTTCTAACGTGCGTTAGATTTAATCAGATCAAGAACAACAGTCCGATCCGCTTTGGGAGGAGCGTCAATGCCGGAAGCCGGTTACGGGTTTTCCCGTGAAAGACTGCGCGATCATCCAACGGTCTATGTTGATGGGCTGTTCTCGGGAAAAACCATTGTCGTGACCGGCGCGGGAGGCGGGCTGGGCCTGGCGATCGCCACCCTGTTCGCCCGTCTCGGGGCTGATCTGGCCATCAACGGGCGGAACGAGGAAAAGCTCGAAGAAGCCGCAAAGTTCCTGCGTGGCTTTGGCGGGCAGGTGCTGGCTCGTCCCATGACCATCCGGAATCCCGAACAGGTACAGAATTTCGTGGATGGCGTGGGCGATCATTTCGGCGGGTTCGACATTCTGGTAAACAATGCGGGTGGACAGTTTCCGCAGCCCGCCCTTGAATATGCGCCGAAGGGCTGGAACGCCGTCATCGACACCAACCTCAATGGCACCTGGTGGATGATGCAGGCCGCGGCCCGAAACTGGGTCAAGGCCAAGCGTCCTGGTGCCATCGTGAGCATTGTCGCGGATATCTGGCGCGGGATGCCTGGTATCGCGCATAGCTGTGCTGCGCGCGCCGGGGTCATCTACCTGTCCAAATCGGTGGCCGTCGAATGGGCGCCGCACAATATCCGCGTCAATTGCGTGGCGCCGGGATGCTGCGAAAGCACCGGGTTTGCGCGATATCCCGAGGAGGGGGCGGCGACGTTTGAGGAGTCGAACCCGATGCGCCACGCCGGAGACGAATGGGATGTCGCCGAGGCGGTAGTCTATTTGGCTGCGCCTTCCGGCAAGTTCATTACCGGCGAAGTGTTGACCGTGGACGGCGGGCAGCAGCTGTGGGGCGATCCCTGGCCGACGGGCCGGCCCGACTATTTCCGTATCGCGTGATACCAGAACAAGAGCTTCGACGGCGATATGAATGAAATGACAAACAATTACACCCGAGAGCAACAACACGCCAAAGCTCCTCCCGTATTGGAGTGTCGCGGAATCGAGCGTCGATTCGGCGGTATTGTTGCCGTTAGCGGCGTGGACCTCAGTATTCATAAGGGCGAAATATTTGGCCTCGTCGGACCGAACGGGAGCGGGAAGACGACGGTGACAAATGCGATCACCGGGTTCTATCCGCCGAACAAAGGCTCGATATGTCTCGATGGCAAGGACATCACGGGCACCGCGCCTCACAAGGTGGCCAAGCTCGGCGTCGCCCGGACCTTTCAGAACCTTGCGCTTTTCAACGGCATGAGCGTGCTCGAGAACATTCTCTTGGGGCGCCACATCCACATGAAGCCCGGAGTTCTTCCCACTGCGCTGTATTGGTGGGTGGCGCGACCGAGCGAGATCAGGAACCGCGAAGTGGTAGAGGAGGTGATCGAATTCCTCCAGCTCGAAAGCATCCGCAACGAGCTTGTGGACGGGATTCCAATCGGGCTCAAGAAGCGTGTGGAACTGGCACGGGCACTGGTCGCCGAGCCCCATCTTCTCATTCTCGACGAGCCCATGGCCGGCATGAACCAAGAGGAGAAGGGGTACATGGCCCGTTTTATTCTCGACGCGAGAGCTGAACGGGGCATAAGCGTGCTGCTGATCGAGCACCACATGGACGTCATTACCGGTATCTGCGACCGGATGCTGGCGCTCAATTATGGCGAGATGATCGCCAGCGGGATTCCGAAGGAGGTCGTCAAGGATCCCCGGGTCGTTGAGGCGTATATCGGGGGCGCCCATGGCTGAGACCACACAAAGCCCGACGGTCGCGGGTGAAACCATTGCCTCGGTTCTGATGCGGAACGCGTCCGAACACGGCAGCGACATCGCATTGCGGGAAAAAGAGCGTGGGATTTGGAAGGCAACCACCTGGGCTCAATACACGGAAGAGGTGCTGGCCTGCGCGGCCGGCCTCGACGGGCTCGGCCTGAAGCCGGGGACGCGGTGCTCATTCTCGGCGACAATCGTGTACGCCTCTATTGCGGAATGCTGGCGCTGGCCACGCTCGGAGTTTACGCAATGCCCGCCTATCCGGGCACCACACTCGAAGAGCTCCAGCATTTCGCGGACGAGGCGAACGTCGTAGCCGCTCTCGCCGAGGACCAGGAGCAGGTGGACAAGATTTTGGAACTGCGTGACGCCGGGGCCGCGCAGTTGAAGTACATCGTGTATGACGACGGCCGGGGCCTCGGCTTCTACAAGGCGGCCGGACTGATGTCATGGGAGCATCTCGTCGAGAGCGGCAGCCATCGTCTCAACGGTGAGCCGGGGCTGCGCGAGAATCTGCTCGGCCGGGCCAAGCCCGACGATCCGGCGGTGTTCCTGCATTCGTCGGGCACGACGGACAAGCCCAAGGGCGTCGTGCTGAGCCAGAAGAACGTGTTGGCGGCGGCGCGGAACGGCCATGCCGCCGGGGCCTTCGACTTCGGAGAGCAGGTGCTGGCCTATCTGCCGATGGCCTGGGTGGGCGATTATGCGATCACGGTAGCCGCCGCGCTTCTGCTGCGCTTCACCGTCAACGTGCCCGAACGACAGGAAACCGTGCTGCGTGATATGCGAGAAATCGCGCCGACATTCTATCTGGCCGCACCGCGCAGCTGGGACAACATCCTGACCACCATTCAGGTAGGCATCGAGAATTCGACGCCGCTGAAGAAGTGGCTTTATCACTTGTTCATCGAACGGGCCATGGCAGCCGAGCGTCGCAAGCTCAACGGCATGAGCGCTGGCGCTTTGGAAGGTATCGGCCGTTTCATCGGCGAGATTCTGATCTTCGGGCCGATCAAGGACCAGTTCGGCATGCACCGTCTCAAGAACGCCTTCACCGGCGGTGAGGCGATCGGAGAGGACACCTTCGTATTCTACCGGGCGCTCGGCATCAAGCTGCGCCAACTGTATGGTCAGACGGAGAACAGTGCCATCAACGCGATCCAGGCGCCTGATGAGGTGCGGCTCCACACCGTGGGCAAGGTTGCCCCGGGGGTCGAGGTGAAGATCGCCGACAATGGCGAAATCCTCCTGAAGTCGGATAGCGTTTTCGCCGGATACTATAACAAGCCCGAAGCTTCGGCCGAGACGCTTTCCGCTGGCTGGTTGCGTTCAGGCGATGCCGGCTACCTCGAAGACGATGGCAATCTCGTGGTGCTTGGCCGCGTTTCAGAAGTGATGCACACAAAAGCCGGAGAGCGCTATGTGCCAAATTACATCGAGAACCGCCTGAAGTTCAGTCCATACATAAAGGACGCGGCCGTGGTGGGCGCAGGCCGACACGAATTAACGGCAATGGTGTGCATCGATTTCGATGCCGTCGGCCACTGGGCCGAAGTGAACGGCGTACCCTATGTGTCCTATGCCGATCTGTCTCAGCGCGAAGAGGTGGCCGCGCTTCTGAGCGAGGCATTCCTGCGGGTAAACAAAGTCCTCCCGGAGCCTCTGCGGCTCAAAAGGTTCGTCAGCCTGCACAAGGAATTCGATCCCGACGACGGAGAGATCACGCGCACGCGCAAGCTGCGCCGAACGGTGGTGGAAGACCGCTACCAGAACGTGATCGCGGCGCTTTACGACGGATCAAAGCACGTCCACGTCAGCGCCGTCGTGACCTACGAGACGGGTGAGACGGGAAGGGTCGACCGCACCCTCCCTGTCAGGGAGGTTTAGATGGAACTAGTTTTCTTGGCTGAGCTAGCGGCGAACGGAGCTCTCACAGGGTTGCTCTACTCGTTGTTCGCGATCGGCCTGGTACTGATCTACAAAGCCTCTTCCGTGCCAAACCTCGCGCAGGGCGGGCTCACCATGGTGGGAGCGTACGTTGTGCTGGCGCTAGCTCGCGACATAGGGCTTCCGCTCTGGGTGGCAATCCCCGTGGCTGCCGTCGCCATGTTCGGTTTCGGTATGGGGATCGAGCGGGTTGCGCTGCGCCGGCTCGCTGGCCGACCGATCGTGATGATCCTCATGATGACGCTCGGGATTGACATCTTTCTGCGCGGCACGACGCTTGCTATCTGGGGCGGTACGTCGCGCTCGGTCGAACTAGGCGTCGGCTATGATCCGCTTTTCATTGGCGACGTTCTGATCAGCCGCATCCATTTGGTTGGCGCTGTTGTAGCCCTCGTTTTGTTTGTGGTCTTCGTCCTGTTCTTCCGCAGCCGACAGGGTATCCGCCTGCGCGCAATAGCCGACGATTACATGGCCTCATGGTCCGTCGGCATATCTGTCGAGCGTGGGGTTGGCCTGTCCTGGGGACTGGCTTCGATCGTTGCGGTGGCGGCAGGCGTCATATGGGGCGAGGTTCAGGGCGTCGACCAGTCGCTGTCGCTCTTGCTGCTCAAGGGATTGACGGTAGCCGTTCTAGGCGGGCTGGACAGCATCTTTGGCGCGGTGCTCGCGGGGATCATTCTCGGCATCATCGAGAATGTGGGGTCCGCCTATCTGGATCCGTTCGTGGGCGGTGGCAGCCGCGACCTGATCGTGGCAGCGGTGCTCATCCTCACTGTCATGCTTCGGCCGCACGGTCTGTTTGGCCGTCAAGACATCGAAAGGGTTTGACGCGATGTTTTACCGGCTATCTGGTATCCATCATACCAGCTACGTATCCGACAGTCGGCTCTACAAGATTCCAGCCGACAGGAATCTCGCACTGTTCTTCCTGGCGCTCGGCCTGGCAGCTCCGTTCCTTGTCGGGTCGCTGTACCTCAACAGCTATATGTTGCCTTGGCTTGTTTGGACGGCAGCGGCGCTCGGGCTCAACCTGGTGACGGGTTGGGCCGGCCAACTGCACCTCGGCTATGCGGCGGTGATGGCCGTCGGCGCATATTCGGCTGTTCACGCGGCCAGGTACGGCTTGCCCTGGGAATTCGCGCTCCTGATCGGTGGGATTTCCGCCTCGGTCATCGGCAGCCTGTTCGCCTTCGCGGCCCTGCGGGTGAAGGGCCTCTATCTGGCCTTGACCACACTGGCGATGCAGTTCGTCATGGACTGGGTGCTGACCCATTCGCCGGCGATCTCGGGTGGCTCGCACGCTTCGCTGCAGGCGCCCACATTTGCACTTCTGGGCCAGCGGATTACGTCGGATACAGGCCTGTATTATGTCGCCTTCGGCTGGTGTCTGCTTGTCACCATTTTTATGCTGAATCTGCGCCGTACCGGTCTGGGTCGTGCGCTGGTGGCAGTCCGCGAGAAGGACTATGCGGCGGCCATTCTCGGAGTCAACAGCTTCTACTACAAGATTGTTGCGTTCGCGACCTCCTCCTTCATCGGCGGAGTCAGTGGAGCGATCCTTGTCGCTACGTTCTTTTTCTGGCCGCGCCCGAACAGTTCTCGGTCGCCGTGTCGATCCAGGTTCTGGCTATGGTGATCGTTGGCGGCCTCGGCAGTATCATCGGCACCTATTTTGGTGTCGCGTTGATCCTGCTGGTGCCGGGCGTCGTCAATGGCCTCGTGGCAGAAGGCGCCGGAGCACTGGGGCTTCAACTGAATGTCGAATCGCTGGCCCACATTCCGAACGCGGTCTACGGAGCGATCATCATCATCATCCTGATGATCGAGCCGCTGGGATTGGGCAAGCTTTATAGCAACATCCGGGACTACCTGAGGGTGTGGCCCTTTGATCAATTCAAGAAATAGGCCGGAGATGACCCACGCTCCCGACAAAGAAGCAGAAAACATCCTGTCGATGAACAGTGTAGAGGTCCTGTATGACAACGTCATGTTGGCGATCAAGGGGGTCTCCATCCAGATTCCAAAAGGAGGAATGGTAGCGCTGCTTGGGTCCAACGGGGCCGGAAAGAGCACGACGTTAAAGGCGATCAGCGGCCTTCTCAAGGCCGAGCGCGGCCGCGTCAACCGCGGCGAGATCAGCTTCGACGGCGCAGTGATCACCGGTGTTCCTGCGCAGCGACGTGTAGAGATTGGGATTTGCCATGTGATCGAAGGCCGTCGAGTTTTCGAACATCTGACGCCCGACGAGAACCTCGAAGCGGCTGCACCGATTTCGATGAATCGCGCCACACTCAAAACGGAAAAGCAGAGAATCTACGAGTACTTTCCGCGCCTCGCTGAACGGAAGAACTCCCAGGCGGGATATCTCTCAGGCGGCGAGCAGCAGATGCTGGCGATTGGTCGAGCATTGATGACCCAGCCCCGTCTTCTGATGCTCGATGAACCGAGTCTAGGCTTGGCTCCTTTCCTGGTGGCCGAGATCTTCAGCATCATCAAGAAGGTCAACGAGGAAGAGAAGTTGTCTGTTTTGCTGGTCGAGCAGAATGCACTCGCGGCGCTGGAGATCGTCTCGGACGGGTATCTGATCGAGAATGGCCGCGTTGTCATGCACGACACGGCCCAGGCATTGAAAGCGAATTCAGACATTCAGGAATTCTATCTGGGGGAGGTTCGGGAACGAATTTCCACGACATCAAACATTACAGTCGGCGCAAACGCTGGCTGAGCTGACTCGATTGTTCCAAACGAGACCGGGAGGAGAATATGCAGTCGATTGGAAGAACACTGGCTTTGGCCTTGCTCGCCGCAGGCCTCCTATCGGAATCCGCCAAGGCGGCGGATCCCGAGCCATTCAGGATCGGCGTTTGCTACGATCTGAGCAAGGCCTATACTTTCGCTACGCCACAGGTCTCGCAGGCGGCGCTCGATCTTGCCGATCTCGTCAACATGAAAGGCGGAATCGATGGGGCACAGGTCGAGGTGATCGTGCGCGACCACGGCAATGAGCCGCAGCGCGGATCGAATGCTACAGCAAGCTCAGCCGCGAGGGTGTGTTCGTTTTCGACACGCTGTCCACACCGGTTTCACTGGCGATCTTGCCGCGCGCAATGAAGGACCAGCGCATCCTGATGCAATCGCTTGTCGGGCGAGGCGACGCTGTCGACGGCACCGTGTTCAACTGGGTCTATCCTGTCGGACCGACCTACTGGGGCCAGGCGGCCAACGACATCGCCTATATCAAGCAGCTGCACGACGGAGATCTTTCGGATGTAAAGGTGGGCTTCGTCTACTTCGATTATCCCTTCGGGCAGGAGCCGATCGAGATCCTTAAAACACTGTCGGGTAAGGAAGGATTCGACCTGGTCCTCTATCCGGTTCCGTTGCCTGGCAGCGACCAGGCGAGCGTCTGGTCCAAAGTGCGCCGAGATAAGCCTGACCATATCATCAGCTGGATGCTTGGCGGTGCGCACGTGGTTGCGTCAAAGGAAATGAAGCGTAACGGTATCCCAATGGAGAAGTACATCGCCGTCAACTGGCTCAACGAGGTGGATATCTCCAATATCGGCGCGGCGGCGGCGAAGGGGCTCAAGCGCGGTACGAATGTCGTGGGCGGTCAGGACATCCCACTCTACAAGGAAATCATGACCGAGCTTTATGACAAGGGCAAAGGTAACGGCCCGGTCGAAAAGACGCTGGATGTTTTCTACAATACCGGCCTTGCGATGTATTCGATCGTGTTCGAAGCTGCTCGTCAGGCGGCTTCGCTGCACGGCCATCCGATCACTGCCGAGTCATACAAAGCCGGGCTAGAGGCGATCGAGAAATTTGACGCAAATGGCCTGATGGCGCCGATCACGGTGACGGCGGAGGATCATGGCGGCGGAGGTCGCACGCGCATCGAAATGTGGGACGGGGCCACTTGGGTGCCGCAGACCGACTGGATTGCCGCCTATCAGGATGTCGTCTGGGAGGTTGTTAAGGAGAGTTCGTCGAAGTTCGACGGCAATTGATGTGAAGCAGGTGCAAGCCGCACCGTCCGTGGGGCCTGTGAAGCCGGGCCCCGCGGAGTGGGCAGTCAATGAGGAAGCGATATGCAACAGGGAGGTTCGACATGACTATATTCAATAGAGTGACTGCCGCTGTACTGGCAGCGGCGCTGGGACTGGCAATCCAGACAGCCGCGGCACAAGACAAGGAGCCGATCCGCTTCGGCCTTTGCTTTGATCTGAGCAAATCCTACACCTTCATCTCACCGCAGGTGGCGCAGGCTGCGCAGGATCTGGCCAAATACACAAACGACGACGGCGGCATAGAAGGTCATCCAGTCGAAATTATCGTGCGCGACCACGGCAACGAGCCGCAGCGCGGTGTCGAATGCTACGAACAGCTCAAGCGAGAGGGCGTCTTCATTTTCAACTTCCTCTCGACGCCCGTGACCAATGCCGCTCTGCCACGTGCGATGAAGGACGGCAACATCGTCATGCAATCCTTCGTCGGCCGCGGCGACGCTGTGGATGGCGATGTGTTCAAGTGGATTTTCCCGGTCGGTCCGACCTATTGGCAGCAGGCGGCCAATGACGTGGCCTTCATTAAGGATCAGTTGGGAGGTGATCTGAGCGAAGCCAAGATCGGCTTCATCTATCTAGACTATCCTTTCGGTCAGGAGCCGATCGAGATTCTCAAGACCCTCTCGGAGGAAGAAGGCTTCGAACTCAAACTCTATCCAGTGCCACTGCCCGGCAGCGACCAGGCGAGCGCCTGGACTCAGATTCGGCGTGACAAGCCTGATTACATGATCAGCTGGATCCTAGCCGGCGGTCACGTCGTGGCTTCGAAGGAGATGAAACGGAACGGATTTCCGATTGATCGCTATCTTTCGGTGAACTGGCTGAACGAAGTTGACATCAAGAATATCGGAGCCGATGCAGCCAAAGGCATCTTGCGGGGTACTAACGTGGCGGGTGGCCAAGAAGTTCCTCTGGTCAAGACAATGCTCGAGACCTTGTATGCCAAGGGTGAAGGCAGTGGTCCGGAATCGCTCGTCCGCGACGTCTATTACAACACCGGGTTAGCTATCTATGCCACTGGGTTCGAAGCTGCCCGCATTGCGATCGAAAAACACGGCTGGCCGCTGAATGCCGAAAGGATGAAGGGAAGGATATGAGTCCATTGAGAATTTCGACGGAAATGGTGTGATGTCGCCGATCACCGTGACCGCGAAAGACCATGGAGGCGGCGGTAAGACCCGCGTCGAGCAGTGGGATGGTTCGACCTGGGTGCCGCTCACGGATTGGAGCGCGGACTACACCGACGTGGTGTGGGAAGTGATCAAGGAAAGCTCGTCGAAATTTACCGTCGAGTGATTTGACGGCGTGCCTGCGGGTCGGAGTGACCCGCAGGCATAAGCCGGTTCCCAGTCGTGCAAGGTCAGTCTGCGAGGGATCGAGAAATGGAAAGCAGCCCCATCGAAGTATCCGTCGAAGGTGGCGTGGCCATCGTCACTATCAACCGGCCCGACCGCAAGAACGCGCTCTCGGTCGCCGCCGCCAACGGATTGGTCGATGCATGGGAGCGGATCGAGGCCGACGATACGGTCAGCGTTGCGATCCTGACCTCGGCTGATTGCGGCGTCTTTAGCGCCGGGCTAGACCTCAAGGAGGCGGCAGAGATCGCGCGAAATGAGGGCGTCGACATCCTCAGCAAGATGCGCGACCCCTTTCACGACACGATGCGCGCCTGTCGCAAGCCGATCATAGCTGCCATGACCGGCTCCTTGATGGCTGGTGGGATGATGCTGGCGCTGAACTGCGATTTGCGGGTCGGACTCAAAGGAACCAAAATCGGGATCACCGAAGTCAAGATCGGACGCGGCTCGCCCTGGGCAGCGCCGGCGCTGTGGATGCTGCCGCAGCCTGTCCTGATGGAAATCGTTCTGACCGGCGATCTCATGCCGATCGAGCGGCTGCACGGTTACGGCTTCACCAATTATCTTGAAGACACGCCTGATCTGGTTCGCGAACGGGCCCGCGACCTCGCACGTCGGATCGCCAGTGCCGCACCGCTTTCGGTAGTAGCTGCGAAGGGCAGTGTGCGCGCGACCATGGATCTGGGCTGCGCCGCCGGGCTGGAAGAGGGTAAGCGCCTGCACGAAGTGGTCTATGCCAGCCAGGATGCCATCGAGGGCCCGCGGGCCTTTGCCGAAAAACGCGCGCCCGTCTGGCAAGGCCGGTAAAGGAGAGAGAGGCATGGGCGAATTGATGCGGCTTGATCGTGATGGGCCTGTGGGCGTTTTGCGCTTTCTATGCACGGAACGGCGCAACCCTTTCAGCATTGCATTCGTCGAGGCGCTCATCGCCAATCTGCGTCAGGCCGAGATGGACGATGCGATACGTGCCGTGGTGATGACCGGCGGCGAGCATTTCTCAAGCGGCGGCGATCTTGTCGGCTTCCGCGCCGAGATCGCCAAAGGCGCCCGCGCCACCTCGCAGATGGTCGACATGGTCCACGACGGCGGTCGTGCCGCCTATCAATTCAAGAAGCCACTCATCGCTGCGGTGAATGGAATCGCCTATGGCGCGGGGCTAAGCCTGGCGCTGTCGGCCGATATCGTCGTGGCTGCCGAGGATGCGCGCCTCTGCGAGGTCTTTGCCAAGGTCGGCGGCTGCCCCGACACCGGGTCGAGCTGGCTCCTTCAGCAGCGCGCCGGGGCTGGGGTGGCCCGGATGCTGGTGCTTACCGGCCGCGAGATCGACGGACGAACGGCTCGCGAGCTGCGTGTAGTCGAGGAATGCGTCCCGGCCGAGGAGGTCGAAAACCGAGCAATCGAGATCGCGCGAGAGATCGCCGCCCACCCCGCCTTCGGCATGCAGACAACCAAGCGTGTCATGCGGGCGGCTGCCGAATGCTCCTACCTCGAGGCTCTGGAGATCGAGCGCGATGCGCAAAGCGTGCTGCTTTGCGCCCATGATTTTCCCGAGGCCATGAACGCCTTCCAAGAAAAGCGGCCGCCACGGTTCAAGGACTGCTGATTGCGGCCAAAGACGTTCAAACAGTCATAGGAGAAACGCCGATGAAGGTGCTCGTGCCCGTCAAACGCGTGATCGACTACAACGTGAAGGTTCGCGTGAAAGCGGATGGGAGCGGTGTCGATCTCGCGAATGTGAAGATGTCTATGAACCCTTTCGACGAGATTGCGGTTGAGGAGGCGATCCGTCTGAAGGAAGCGGGTACGGCGGACGAGGTCGTAGCAGTTTCGATCGGGGTGAAGCAGGCGCAGGAGACGCTGAGAACGGCGCTGGCGATGGGGGCGGACCGCGCGATCCTGATTGTGGCGGCCGCAGATGTGCATCAGGACATCGAGCCCCTGGCGGTGGCGAAGATCCTGAAGGCGGTGATCGACGAGGAGCAGCCGAACCTGGTGCTCGCCGGCAAGCAGGCGATCGATAACGATATGAATGCCACCGGGCAGATGCTCTCGGCGCTGCTGGGCTGGAGCCAGGCGACCTTCGCCTCGGAAGTGAAGGTCGAGGGCGGCAGCGCCGTGGTGACGCGCGAGGTCGACGGCGGGCTGCAGACCGTCAAGGTCAAGCTGCCGGCGATCGTGACGGTCGATTTGCGCCTCAACCAACCCCGCTACGCTTCGCTGCCGAACATCATGAAGGCCAAGAAGAAGCCACTCGACGAGAAGACGGCGGCGGATTACGGCGTCGACGTGAGCCCGCGGCTCGAAGTGGTGAAGACGGCCGAGCCGGAAACACGCCAGGCTGGCGAGATCGTGCCGGATGTCGATACGCTGGTGGCGAAACTCAAAGAGAGGGGGTTGGTGTGATGGCTGTTCTTCTGCTGGGCGAAGTAAATGACGGCGAACTGGCACTGGACCCCACCGCCAAGGCGGTGAATGCCGCCAAGGTGCTGGGCGAGGTTACCGTGCTCTGCGCCGGGGCTTCGGCGGCAGCCGCCGGCGTGGCAGCCGCGACGATCGAGGGCGTGGCGAAGGTTCTGGTGGCCGAGCATCCGGCGCTGAGCCACCGCCTTGCCGAGCCAACTGCGGCAATGATCGTAAGCCTCGCGGGCGACTATTCGCATATAATGGCCCCGGCCACCACCGACGCCAAGAACGTGATGCCGCGGGTGGCCGCGCTACTGGACGTGATGGTGATCTCCGATGTCTCGGGCGTTGTCGATGCTGAAACGTTCGAGCGCCCGATCTATGCCGGCAACGCAATCCAGACGGTGAGATCGAAGGACGCCAAGAAGGTCGTGACCCTCCGAACCTCGGCTTTCAAGGCCGCCGGCAAGGGCGGCCCGGCCAAGGTGGAGACCGTAGATGTGCCCGGTGATCCGGGCCTGTCGGAATGGGTAGAGGACAAGGTGGCCGAAAGCGACCGCCCCGAACTGACCTCTGCCGGGGTCGTAGTCTCTGGCGGCCGCGGCGTCGGCTCGCAAGGAGACTTCGCCCTGATCGAGAAGCTGGCCGACAAGCTTGGCGCAGCAGTGGGCGCCTCGCGGGCCGCAGTCGACGCCGGCTTCGCGCCGAACGACTGGCAAGTCGGCCAGACCGGCAAAGTCGTGGCGCCCGAGCTCTATGTTGCAGTGGGCATTTCCGGGGCGATCCAGCACCTTGCAGGGATGAAGGATTCCAAGATCATCGTCGCAGTCAACAAGGATCCGGACGCCCCGATCTTCCAGATCGCCGACTACGGCCTTGTGGCTGACCTCTTCCAAGCCGTACCCGAGCTGATCGAGAAGCTCTGAGACGCGTTATTCGAGGATCTCGCCTTGGTTAATTGGCCGCCCATTTTACGAGCCGGGCCGCCGAGGAACACAAGATGTTCCCGGGACAACGCGAGAAAGCGGGAAAACCGTGCGACGCATAGTTGCTACAGATTTGACGCGAGGGTAATCCTATAGCGCCGCGAAGAACCGCCGCCAGCGGCTCATGCTCGCGTGATGGTTTCCGGAGCTGGAAAGCCGTTCAGTCCTCCACCACTCCGCTCAGAATCTCTTCGCTATGTTCACCAAGGCGCGGCGCGGTGCGCAGATCGTGCCGCGCCGGCGTGGCCGAAAACTTCACCGGAGGTTTGGTTGTCCAGATGGCGCCTTCGGTGGGATGCGCCACGCGTTGGAAGAAGCCGGTTGCCTTGATGTGGGAATCCTGCGGCAGGTCGGGCAGCATGCTCACCGGCATGACCGGGATGTCGGCTTCCTCCATCAAGTCGATCCATTCCTGTGTGGTCCGCGACGGCGCGAACTGCGCTACCATGTCATAGACCGCGCCGATATTGCGGCTGCGTTCGTCCATGTTCGTCACCCACGGATGACAGAGCATGTCTTCACGTCCGATGGCGCGGAAGAAGCGGGCCCATTGCGCGTTGGAATAGGGAAGGATGGTAATATACCCGTCCTTCGTCTGGACCGGACGGCGATGCGGCACCAGCATACGGCTGTAGCCGAAGCTTTGCGGGAGGTCTTCGAATGTCGCGGCGGCCATGTGCTCCACCAGCAGAAACGACGCCAGCGTTTCGAACATCGGCACCTCGACATGCTGCCCCTCGCCGGTGCGTTCCCGGTGGTAGAGCGCGGCCATGACCGCCCAGGCCGCCGTGACTCCGCCCAACTTGTCGGCCAGAATGGTTGGCGCATAGGAGGGCGGCGCGCCGGGGTCGCGCATCGTGGCCAGCCCCGCCATGCCCGAGACCGCCTGAACGCTGTCATCATAGGCGGGCTTGTCGCGGTACGGCCCGTCCGACCCGAAGCCCACGGCAGCCACGGTAATCAGGCGGGGATTTTCACGGCGCAGGGCGTCCGGTGCCAAGGACAAGCGGGCCAGCGCTGCAGGGCGAATGCTGGATATGAAGACATCGGCGTCGCGCAAAAGCCGGCGTAAAGACCGCCGGCCGTCATCGGTCTTGAGATCCAGCACGACGCTGCGTTTGTTACGATTCACGCCCAGAAAGGCTGCACCCATGCCGGGGTTTTGAGCCGGCTGCACCTGGCGCAGCATATCGCCCTCGGGGCTTTCTACCTTGATGACGTCGGCCCCCAGATCACCCAGCATCTGCGTGGCCAAGGGACCGAACACGACCGAGGTCATGTCAATGATCCGGACCCCCGACAGAAGTGCGGGTCTTGCTTTGCTCATGTCTGGTCCTCACCCGCCACGGGCGCGGCGAACTCCCGTCGGATCGCCGCATTATGCGCCCCCAGCGCAGGCGAGGCGCCCAGCGGCACATTTTCGCCCGACCTGCGAATCGGTGGTGTCGGTAGACCAATTTCGCCCGACGGGCACTGAATGAGCGTCCGGTCGAGCTGCGGGTGGCTGGAAAGCGTCGCGACGTCGTTGACCGCGCCCGAGGCGATGTCGGCTTCACTCAGGAGCGCCAGCATCTGCGCCCTGTCGAGCGCAGCGAAAGCGGATTCGATCATCGGCTGCAGCACATCCCGGTTGCGGTTGCGGTTGTCATTGCCGTCGAAACGCGGATCCTCAACGAGTTCGGGCCGCTTCAGAACCGCGTTGCAAAAGCGCGCCCATTCGCGCTCGTTCTGCACCGACAGTACGATCTGGCCGCCATCGCGGCAGGTATAGGCGCCATAGGGGCAGATCACCGGATGACTGAGGCCCACCCGAGGCGTTGGACGTCCGGCACAATCGTGAAAGATAAGCGGCACCGCCATCCAATCGGCCATGGTGTCGAACATCGCCACGCTGACGCCGCGGGCGCGCCCGGTGCGCTGGCATTCGATCAGCGCTTCGCAAATCCCCGCATGGGCGGTCATGCCCGTGGCGATGTCGCACACCGAAATGCCGACCCGTCCGGGTCCGTCCGGCGTGCCGGTGATCGATGCCAGTCCGCTCTCGCATTGCACAAGCAGGTCATAGGCCTTGGCATTACGCATCGGCCCATCATCGCCGTAGCCCGTGATATCGCAGGTGACGAGCTGCGGGAAACGCGCGCGCAGCGATGCCGAATCCAGTTCCAGCTTTTCGAGCGAACCGGGGGCGAGGTTCTGCAGGAACACATCGGCGCGGGCGAGAATCCGTTCCAGCAGCGCACGATCGTCTGGGTCCTTGATATCAAGCTCCAGAGATTCCTTGCCCCGGTTAAGCCAGACGAAATAGGCGCTTTCCCCGTTCGCCGCTCTATCGTATCCGCGAGCAAAATCGCCCGATCCCTTGCGCTCCACCTTGATGACCCGGGCACCCGCATCTGCAAGGCGCGACGAGCAGAATGGCGCGGCAACCGCCTGTTCTAGCGCAACCACAAGCAGCCCATGCAGCGGGCCCTTTTCGTCGATGTTCATATTCTTCTCGAACGCGTGAATTTTGAGCTTGCCAGAAATCTAACATCTGTTAGAAATATCGTCAACTCAGATGACCTGGAAGCGCAGTTAGGGAAGGGTGGTTGAGAATGCACGAAGGCCCGGATGTAGCCTTTCGAAGGGGGCTGGCAGAAGGCAAGGTGGTTCTTCCCAAGTGCAACGCGTGCGGACGTTTCCACTTTTTCCCGCGCGTGGTCTGTCCGCATTGTTACGCAACATCGTTCACGTCACACGAGATTTCGGGCAGGGGCGAGATCCATACCACAACGGTCGTCAGGCGCGCGCCCGATAGGGGCGGCGATTACAATGTCTGCATCGTCGAACTGGAGGAACGGGTTCGGATGATGAGCCGCGTTGAGGGCGTTGCGCCTCCTGACGTGGAGATCGGCATGGCGGTGATCGCCTATGCGGGAGAGATCGACGGCACCCCCGCCGTGCTGTGCAGGCCGGAAGGGGGCTGAAGAGGTGGAGAACAAGCTGCGCGGCAAATCTGCGATCGTGGGCACCGGACACGCCGGCTTCGGCGAGGCGCCCGGACTGACGGCCTACGACATCATGGCGCAGGCGGGCTTGGCGGCACTGGCGGATGCGCAGCTGAAACTGTCCGATGTGGACGGACTCTTTTGCACGATGATGGAAGACAGCATGCCAGCGTTGATGGCGGCGGAATATCTTGGCATCCGCCCGCGTTTCGTCGAGGGGACGATGACCGGCGGCTCTTCGTTCGTCAACTACATCACCGCGGCCACCATGGCGCTCACAGCGGGGTTGTGCGATGTGGCGCTGATCGTCTACGGCTCGAACCAGCGCAGTGGGTCGGGCAAGCTCGTTACGGCCTCGCGGCCGCCGCCTTACGAACAGATCTATCGCCCGCGCTATCCGATCTCCGCCTATGCTCTTGCGGCGGCGCGGCACATGCACGAATTTGGCACCACGCGCGAACAGCTGGCCGATGTGGCGGTTGCCGCGCGGGCCTGGGCGCAGCACAATCCCGAGGCCTTCGCGCGCGGCGACCTGACACGCGAGGATGTGCTCGCCGCCCGCATGGTGAGCGATCCGCTGACGGTGCGCGACTGCTGCCTCGTCACTGATGGCGGCGGGGCGATCGTGATGGTTCGATCCGAGCGGGCGAGGGATTTCCCCAAGCCGCCGGTTTACGTTCTTGGCTCCGCCGCCGAGAGCACGCATCGACAGATTTCTCAGATGCCGGATTTCACCGTCACGGCGGCCAGGGAGTCGGGTGCGCGCGCCTTTGCCGCAGCAGGGGTGACTCCGTCCGACATCGACGTGGTCGAACTTTACGACGCCTTCACCATCAACACGATCCTCTTTCTGGAGGATTTGGGCTTTTGCGAGAAGGGCGAGGGCGGGGCCTTCGTCGAGGGCGGGCGGATCGCGCCGGGGGTGAGTTGCCGGTCAACACCAACGGCGGCGGGCTCTCCTGCGTGCATCCGGGCATGTACGGCATCTTCACGGTGATCGAGGCGACCCGCCAGATCCGGGGCGATGCGCCGGGACTTCAGATCGCAAATATTGATCTGGCGCTCGCCCACGGCAACGGCGGCACGTTGTCGAGCCAGGTCACTGCAATTCTGGGCTCGGAGAACACGTTGTGAGACGACTGGGGAGGCGAAGCGATGCCGCTCAATTATGAGGCTCTCTCCAACTGGGAGTTTGAAGATGTAGCGCAAACCCTCACCGAGCGCGACACCATGCTCTATGCGCTTGGCTTGGGCTTTGGCGAGAATCCGACCGACGAAAAAGAACTAGCCTATGTCTATGAGGACGGGCTGATGGTCGTGCCGTCAATGGCCGTCACGCTTGGCTACCCCGGTTTCTGGCTGCGCGATCCGCGCACCGGGATCGATTGGAAGAAGGTCTTGCACGGCGAGCAGTGGCTGGATGTCTACAAGCCATTGCCGGTCAAAGGTGAACTGATCGGCCGTACCAGGATCGATCAGATCTCCGATAAGGGCGAAGAGCGCGGCGCGGTCATCTATCTGAGCCGTGACATCATCAATGCGGCCAGTGGCGAGACGCTGGCCAAGGTCTCGATGTCGACCTTCTGCCGCGGCGACGGCGGGTTTGGCGGCGAAAACAAACCGGGACCGACGCCTGCGTCCATCCCCGAGCGTGAGCCCGACCATGTTTGCGATCTTGCGACGCTGCCACGCCAGGCGCTGATCTATCGCCTGTCGGGCGATTACAACCCGCTGCACGCTGATCCCAAGGTCGCCCGTGCGGCAGGGTTCGAGCGCCCGATCCTGCATGGCCTGGCCACCTACGGGCTGGCGGCCCGCGCCATTCTCAAGACGCTCTGCGACTATAACGCGAGCCGGCTGACCGGACTGGATGTGCGCTTTTCCGCCCCGGTCTATCCGGGCGAGACGGTGCGGTTTCATATCTGGCGGGAAGGCAACGAAGCCCGATTCAAAGCCTCGATCCCCGAGCGTCAGGTCGTGGTGCTGAACAACGGCGCAGCCCGCTTCGCCTGAGGACAGCGAACATGGCTCAGCCGCTCAGCGATATTCTCGTGCTGGATTTCAGCACGCTTCTGCCTGGCCCCTTGGCGACCCTGATGCTAGCCGAGGCCGGGGCGGAAGTTGTCAAGCTGGAGCGCCCCGGCACGGGCGAGGACGCGCGTCATTCGGCGCCGAAAATCGACGGCGTCAGCATCGGTTACGCGATCCTGAACCGCGGCAAGAAATCGATTGCGCTGGATTTGAAGGCTGAAGGTGCGGTGGAGAGCCTCCGTCCGCTGATCGAGAAGGCCGATGTCCTGGTCGAGCAGTTCCGCCCCGGCGTGATGGATCGGCTGGGCTTGGGATATGAGGCGGTGCGTGCCATCAATCCGGGCATCGTCTATTGCTCGATCACCGGCTACGGACAGACCGGGCCGAAACGGGATTTTGCCGGCCACGACCTGAACTATGTCGGCGACGCCGGAATCCTGTCGCTCAGTCGAGGTCCGGACGAGCAGCCGACAATGCCGTTCGCGCTGGTGGCCGACATTGGGGGCGGCAGCTACCCGGCGGTGCTCAATATCCTGCTCGCCCTGCGCGAGCGCGATCGTACGGGGCAGGGCGCCCATCTCGATATCGCCATGGCCGAAGGTGCCTTCGTTTTCGCCTATTGGGCTCATGCCAAGGGCGTTGTCGCCGGAGAGCCGATTGGCAATGGCGCCGACCGGTTGACGGGCGGACTGGCGCGTTACCGGCTCTATTCCGCAGCCGACGGGCGGCAGATCGCCGTGGCGGCACTGGAAGAGAAGTTCTGGCAGGCCTTCTGCCAGGTGATCGGACTCAGGACGGAGCTGCGCGACGACCTCGCCGATCCGCAAGCAAGCTCTGCCGAAGTTGCCCGCCTCTTGGCGGCACATCCGGCCTCGCACTGGGAACCGCTTCTGGCCGAGGCCGATTGCTGCTGCACGGTGGTCAAGACCCCGGCCGAGGCGGCATCCGACGACCATTTTGCCAAGCGTGGCATATACGGCCGGCAAGTGCGATCGGGGAACGGCGCGTACCCGCTCTGCCGCTTCCGATCGCGCCGGCTTTTCGCGCGCCGCCCTCCCGCGACGAGGCCGCGCCCGATCTCGCACGTGACAACCGCTATTTCGGGCTGCCCGACCCATGAGACACCGCCAAGAACGCCGAACCATTGACGGTGGCAGCGTGGTCCATTAATCTAACAGGTGTTAGAATTGCTTCTCCCAGAAGGTGGATATGATGACGACCTCCCAAGAAGAGCTCCCGGAAGAGGCCGCGAGATACGTCGTGCCCACGTATTTCGTGAACAGCGACAGCCCCGAGGTCCAGCAGTTCGTCGCCCGGGCTCTGCGCGATCTACCCAACGATGCATCGAAGAGCGATAAGGCGATCCGCCTATTCGAGGCGGTGCGGGACGGTATCCGTTATGATCCCTACACCTTCGCCTTGACGGCCGATGCTTACCGGGCGAGCGCCATCGCCGGAGCGGAGGCCGCCTTCTGTGTGCCCAAAGCGATCCTCTTGGCGGCCTGCCTGCGCGCGGTCGACATTCCTGCAGCGCTGGGATTCGCCGATGTGCGCAACCATCTGAACACGCCCAAGCTGCGGGAGCTGATGGGCACCGATCTCTTCGTCTATCACGGCTACGTGCAGCTCTGGCTCGACGGCAATACCTATAAGATCACGCCTGCGTTCAACATGGAGCTGTGCGAGCGGTTCGGGGTCAGGCCGCTAATCTTCGATGGCAACAGCGACGCCCTGTTTCACGAATTCGACGTCAAGGACCAGCGGCACATGGAATATGTGAACGATCGGGGGCTCTACGTCGACGCACCGATGGAGGAATTCCTGCGCCTTTTCAAAAGGACCTATCCCAAGCTCGAGCAGTTCAATCGCGAGCGCATCTCGCACAGCGCCGAAGGGGTGGACGCCGGGTTTGCGGCAGCGGGCAAGGTCTCATGAAATATCTGGAAGATTTCCAGCCAGGTCAGATCTACAGGTTCCGCGCAGAGCCGCTGAGCAAGGAGGAGATCATTGCGTTCGCGCATGAATGGGATCCGCAGCGGCTGCACACCGATGAGAACTATGCCGTGTCCGTCCACGGCAGCCTGATCGCCTCGGGCTTTCAGACGATGCTGCAGGTGTTCAAGCCAGTCATGCATGGAATGATGCCGGAGATCGCCAATATCGGGGGTTGGGTTTCGATTCGCTGAGATGGCCTCGGCCAATTCGGCCCGGCGAGGCGCTGGACATCGAACTGGAAGTCTCTTCGGTCACACCTTCGAAGAGCAAACCGGATAGGGGCGTGCTGGCCTACACGCTCAGAGCCATGAATCCCGCAGGACAGGTCGTGTTCACTGCCGATACTCCGGTGATGATCAAGCGCCGGCCCTCGGAGGAAAAATGAGCAACGCTGCACATCACGACCAGGACGATTTCCGCCTATTGCGTCAAAGCGTCCGCACGCTGTTGGAGCGCGCGGGCGGCGTGGCGCGAGCGCGCAAGATCAGGGACGAAGGCGGCGGCTGGGATGCGCCCGTGATGACGGAACTGGCCGAGGCTGGCGTGTTCGGCGCAGTGGTTCCCGAAGAGGCCGGCGGCCTCGGCATGGGGCTGGCCGCCGCCGGTATCATCGCCGAAGAAGTAGGCCGGGCGATCGCGCCCGAGCCTGTGGTCGCCTCGGTTGGGCTCGCAATTGGCCTTTTACGCCGACTCTGCCCCGAGCATGCGCTTCTGACCGAGGCGCTGGCCGGCACGACGGTCCTGGCAACAGCATGGCAGGAGCGTGACGCCAAAGGTCTCTCCAACACCCTGTCATCTCGGTTCGAGAACGGCGCTCTGACCGGGATGAAATCATGGGTCGCGGGGGTGGCTGCTGCAAGTGGCATCCTCGTCGTGGCGGAGACCGGCGGCGGACCGGCTCTCGTTTTGCTTGAACCCGGCGGCAAGGGCATAGCCTTCGACAAACGGCGTCAGTCCGATGGCAGTATACTGGCCGAGCTACACCTGTCGGGCGCGCCAGCCGAATTGCTCGCAAAGGGCCCGGCCGTCGCAAAGGCTCTGGAAGCTGCGGTCAGCGACACGACGGCGCTGACGGCGGCCGAGCTTGTCGGGGTCAGCGCAAAGGCGCTGGAGATCACGCTCGACTACATCAAGACGCGCGAGCAGTTCGACAAGCCGATCGGTTCGTTCCAGGTCATTCAGCATCGCGCGGTGGACATGCATGTCATGCAGGAAGTGGCCGAAGCGGGCGTGCGCGACGCGCTAGGCCTGATGGACGCGACAGAAGCCCCGCGCCTGCGTGCCCGCCAGGCCAGCCGCGCCAAGGCCCGGGCTTGCACCACGGCCAGGAAGATCACGCGCGAGGCCATCCAGCTGCATGGCGCGGTCGGCTACACCGACGAGTTCGACATCGGGCTTTACCTGAACAGGGCGCTGGTGCTCTCGGCCTGGCTGGGCGACGACGTCCATCACCGGCGGCTCTGGCTGAACGCCCGCAACGCAGAGGAGGCCGCCGAGTGATCGACTACAACGCCATGAGCGACGCGGACTTCCGCAGTGAGATACGGCAGTTCTTCGAAACCGAGTATCCCGAAGAGCTGCGCAATCTTTCGCATCGCCCGAAGTTCGCCGAAATCGAGCACTGGCACCGCAAGCTTCATGCCAAGGGCTGGGTCGCACCGGCCTGGCCTGCGGAGTACGGCGGCATGGGGCTGAACGCGGCCAAGCTTCTCATCTTCTATGAGGAACAGCAGCGTTGGGGGTCGTGCGCGGCCGCGACATGGGCGTGCAGATGGTCGGTCCGCTCATCATCAAGTTCGGCACCGATGCTCAGAAGGCATACTGGCTGCCCCGCATTCTGAGCTGTGAGGACATTTGGTGCCAGGGCTATTCCGAGCCGGGCGCAGGGTCCGATCTGGCGAACCTGCGCACGAACGCCGTGATCGACGGGGACGAGTTCGTGATCAACGGACAGAAGATCTGGACGACGATGGCGCATGACTCGACGCACATTTTCATGCTGGTGCGCACCGATCCGAAGGCCCCAAAGAAGCAGCAGGGCATCAGCTTCATTCTTGTGCCGATGGATCAGCCGGGGGTCGAGGTCCGAACGATCACCACGCTGGCGGGCGAAACCGAGTTCTGCGAGGTCTTCTTCGACGATGCCCGCACCCCGTGCGAAAATCTGGTCGGCGAACTGAACAAGGGCTGGACCATGGCCAAGTCCCTGCTCAGCTTCGAGCGGGTGTTTATCGGCGCACCGAGTCTGGCCCAGAACGCGCTTGGTCAGCTTGAAACCTACGCCCGCGGTGCCGGCCGCTTCGACGACCCGGTCTTTTGCGATCGGTTCGCCGAGGTCGCGCTCGATGTCGAGGATCACGCGGCGCTTTACGCGCGCTTCGCCGATCAACTCAAGCGGGGCGAACCGCTGGGTGCGGATGTCTCGATGCTCAAGATCTGGGTGACCGAGACGTTTCAGAAGATCACCGAACTCATGATCGAGGTGGCAGGACCCGACGGCGGCACCCTCGGCCCATTGCAGGTCGGCAATGTTGGCGTCGATGTTCTGGCGGCCTTCTACAAGGCCCGGCCGACCACGATCTACGGCGGGTCGAACGAAATCCAACGCAACATTCTATCGAAAGCTGTCCTGGGCCTGCCGGGCTGATCACGAGGGAGGATTTATGATGTCCGATCGTTACGCGAAATACGACAAGCTGAAATTCGATTATCCGGCCGAGCGCGTGCTGCGCATCACTTTCGACCGGCCCGAGACCTTCAACTCGGTGGACGCCGAGACCCACACGCAGATGACCGATATGTGGATCGACATCGATCGCGATCCCGACATCAATGCGGTGATCGTCACCGGTGCAGGCAAAGCGTTTTCGGCGGGCGGCGATTTCAGTCTGATCGAGAGCATGATCGGCAATTCGCACGAGATCATGAAGACGTGGAAAGAGGCCAGGAACCTCGTCTACAACATCATCAACTGCAACAAGCCGATCATCTCGGCGATTAACGGTCCTGCGGCCGGCGCCGGCCTGGTCGTCGGAATCCTGGCCGACGTGTCGATCGCGGGCAAGAAGGCCAAGATCGTTGACGGCCATCCCCGTCTCGGCGTCGCCGCCGGTGATGTCGCCGCGATCATCTGGCCGCTGCTGTGCGGCATGGCCAAGGCGAAATACTATCTGATGACCTGCAAGCCGGTCTCGGGCGAGGAAGCAGACCGGATCGGCCTGGTGTCGATGTGCGTCGAGGATGACGTTCTGCAGCAGACCGCGCTCGACATCGCGACCGAGCTTGCGAATGGCTCGCAGAGCGCGATCCGCTGGACCAAATACTCGCTCAACAACTGGCTGCGTCAAGCCGGACCGATCTTCGACGCCTCCACCGCCCTCGAGATGCTGGGTTTCATGAGCGAGGACGTGAAAGAAGGCGTCCTGTCGCATCGCGAGAAGCGCGCGCCAAACTTCCGCAAGGACTGTCCGATCTGACCCGTGAGTAGCAGGGGAGACCATAAAGCAATGTCCATTGACATCTATCAGGACATCGCGACCGCCTACAGCGCAGCTGCAACGAAGGCACCGGGACTGAAGGCACGGTTCGCCGCGGCAGGGTTCGACCCTGCGAAGGTTTCATCTCTTGCGGATCTTTCCCGGTTACCGGTGATGAAAAAGAGGAACTTCTTAAACTCCAAAGAGAGAGACCGCCATTCGGCGGGTTTCTCGCCGCCGACCTGACGGATGTCTCGCGCATTTATGTCTCGCCCGGCCCGATCTTTGAACCGGCGCTGCCCGGTGGCGGCGGGCACGGGCTGGACCTGCTGTTCAAGACCGCCGGGGTCGGCAAGGGGGATGTCATTCTGAACACCTGGATGTATCACCTCGTGCCGGCCGGGCTTCTCTTTGACGAGGCGGCGCAGGCGCGGGCGCCACCGTCATTCCCGGCGGCGTCGGCAACACCGAATTGCAAGCCCAGATCGTCGTCGAGACCGGCGTCACTGCCATCTGCGCGTCGACGGCTTTCTTCCTAATCCTGGCCGACAGAGTGATCGAGACCTATGGCGCGGCGCCTGGAAAGTGAAGACCGCCTTTCTGGGCGGGGAGATGGGCGACTGGATGGCCAAGCGCCGGCGGATCGAGGCTGATTACGGCGTTTCCACCTGGGCGGCCTATGCCACCGCTGATCTTGGCCTTGTCGCGTATGAGGATGGCGGCGACGGCTATGTGGTGCATCCGGACCGCGTGGTGCAGATCTGCGATCCTGTCCGCGGCGACCAGCTCCCCCACGGCGAGACGGGCGAGGTCGTGGTGACCGCACGCGATGCTACCTGGCCGATGATCCGCTTTGGCACTGGTGACAGCGCCCTCGCGCTGGAGAGGAACCAGGACGGCAGTGTGCGCCGGCTTTCGGCGCTGCAGGGCCGGGTGGGCGCGGCGGTGAAGGTGCGCGAGATCTTCGTCTACCCACGCGTGATCGAGGAGGTGGTGATTGCCACACCCGGCGCAATAGCGGCTCAGGCCGTGGCGACGCGCGAAAACGACCGAGATCTTATCCGCATCTCGATCGTTCTGCAGGAGGGCGCCGACCGCATTGCGGCCGAAGCGGCGGCCAAAGAAGCGTTCCAGCGCCATGCCCGCATCCGTGCAGACGAGATCATCTTCATTGATGCGCTTCCCGAGGACGCGCCCCTCATCGTCAATGGCAAGGACATCTGAAGCCACAGCTCAAGCTCCAGCGACGGTCAAGCGAGCGCCACCAAAGCAGGTGTGAGCCTCACCGTCGACGAACCCATACTCGATTCAGGAGAAGGCCTCTTGAAAGTTCTCGTCCCGGTGAGGCGGTGGTCGAGGCGAGCGTGAAGCCGCGCGTAGGCTTTCGGTAGACAAAGCTCTCCAATCGCTGCATCTATTGGAAATTATGCCTCAGTTTCCCTTCCATTCGCCACCGGTGGCAGGACAAGTTATCTCGGTTGCGCCAGGGGTTCTCTGGGCCCGCATTCCGCTGCCGTACCGTCTTGATCACGTGAACGTCTATCTTGTCCAGGATGGCGACAGCTGGACGCTGATCGACACCGGCATCAATACGGACGAGGCGAAGGCAGCTTGGCAGGCTCTCTTGGGAGGACCGCTATCGCATGTCTCCATTTCGCGCGTCGTCGTGACCCATCATCATCCGGACCACATCGGGCTTGCAGGATGGCTTTGCGGCAAGTTTGGCGCCGAAATGCTGACAAGCCAGACTGCCTATATGACTAGCAGGGTCATCTCCCTTGCCCCGCACGAGACGGGGCTTCGCCACTATTTCGATTTCTATGTTAACCACGGCATGAGCGAGGAAGGCGCCGGACTCGTCGCCATTCACGGTAGCGAATATCTGATGCTCGTTGCGGAACTGCCTCCCACCTTTCTCAGGCTCGTTCTGGCCGACAAAATCACGATCGGACGCCGGGAATTCAGGGTGATCACTGCGGACGGGCATGCCCCCGAGCAGATCCTTCTTTACTGCGAGCAGGATAGGCTGTTGTTCGCTGCCGATCAGATCATCGAGAAGATCTCGCCCAATGTCAGCGTGTTCGCCGGCGAGCCTAATGGCGACCCGCTCGGACATTTTCTCAGGACACTGCGCTTTATGCGTCAGGAACTGCCGGACGATGTCCTGGTGCTGTCGGGGCACGGCCGCCCGTTCTACGGGCTGCATGAACGATGTCTCGAACTTGAGGCACACCACGAAGGACGCTGCCAACGGATCCGGGAAGCATGCGCAAAAGCGCCGCACTCAGTGGCGGATCTCGTTCCTATCCTCTTCACCCGCAAGCTCGACGCCCACCAAATGAGTTTCGCGTTCACGGAAACGCTGGCTCATATCAACCGGCTGGTACGAAGATCGGAACTGGCCGCGGTCAGAACTGCGGAGAAGGTCCGCTATGTCACCACCTGATATCCCAGGCGCGTGAGAACGATAATGTTGCCGTGCCTGTGGGGCGTCATTCTTGTCATGGTTCCGAGTGGATGCTCCAACAACGCCGCGGAAAGGGCCCTGCGGAGTTTGGCCCTCGGACGAAAATCATGGCTCTTCGCCGGGTCCGAACGCGGGGCCGACCGCGCGGCCGTCATGTCGCTCGGGCTCAACCGCGACCTTGTCGCCGCCGTGCATTCCATATGGCGGGCTCGTCTTCCGCGACGTCACCACGGTCCGCTTCCCGGCCAAGGCGGCGGACGCCGCCGTCGACGGGTTGATCGCCGTCACCTACGGCGCGGGCGGCCATGCCGGCCTGATCAGCCCTTTCGCAGCGCTGCACGAGATCCGGCAGATATTCGACGGAACGCTGCTTGTCGGCGGCGCGCCTGATGGGTGCGGACTTGGTCTATATGAGCACCTGCTCCATGGCGACGGCCGAGGCGGTCGAGCGACAGAGACAGATGCTACCTAAAGTGAAGGCAGCCGATATCGTCTATACTCCGGCCGTCAGTGGCGCGCCAGGCAATTTCCTGCGCGCAAGCCTCGCGACGGCGGGCAGGAACCTCCGACGACCTCACTCAGCTCAAGAGCGGCGCGGATCAACGCCTGTCGGGTCTGCTCGGAAGAGCCGGCGTGAGGGGGTCGGGTTTGCATGGTTTCATGTCCAAGTCACTGAGGCCCGAGTTCGCGCGAGGCACGACTCGATGCGGCGGCGTTGATGCGGCTGACCGCCCGACCGAAGAGGGCCGTGCCCAACATAGTTAGTCGGTCGCGCCGACAGAGGCGCTGTGCGCGTCGAGCCTGCGACGGGTTTCGGCGCGATACAGCAGCCATGTCGGCAACAGCGCAATCGCAAAGACGATCGCCACAACAATGAAGCCATCGCGGAACGCGGCCGTATTCGCCTGAATTGCGATGCTTTGCGCGAGAAAGGACATCGCCGCCGGCAGTTGTTGGAAATCCGGTATGCCGGCCGCCTTGACCATTCCCGCCACCTGGTTCAGCAGTGAAATTGTCGCGGTGTTGTCGCTGGTCTGGGTCGCGGCGAATGCGTCGGCGTGCATCACGGTCCGTCGCTCGAGGAAGACGGCAAGCAGGTTGACCCCGAAGGCACCGCCGAGCTGTCGTATGAAATTGATCGCTCCGGAGCCCTGGGCGACCAGCATTGCGGGCAACACCTTCAGCGAACTTGCGGTCAACGACGGGAAAATGAGGCCCAGACCGACCCGCGACAGGACGGTGAGCCAGGCGAGCGTCCAGAAGCTCGTGTTGATGTCGATGTCCGCCGTGAGATAGGAGGAATAGGCGAAGATCGCGAGACCGGAGCCGATCAGCCAGCCTGACGGGAGGCGATCGGACATGCGCCCGGCGATGGGGAATACGAGCACCAGAACAAAGCCCGAGGGCATCAGCAGCAGGCCCGCCTGTGTCGGCGTCAACCCCTGGATCGTCTGGACGAACAGCGGGACGAGATAGGTCGAGCCGAAGAGGCCCGCGCCCATGATGAAGCCGACCAGACAGGCGGAGGCGAAGGGCAACTGCGCGAAAAGCCGCATGTCGAGCATCGGCTTTTCGGTGCTGATCTCCCAAAGAACGAACCCTGACGCTGCAAGCGCGGCAATCGCGAACTGCGCGAGGATCGGATCCGAGGTCCAGCCCTCGCGCTGGGCGTTGGTCAGTGCGTTCAACAGAAAACCGAGAAAGACGCAAAGAAGGATCATGCCGGTCCAGTCGAATCCCGGGCGCGGCCCGCTTTCGGCCCGCGATGGCAGAAAAAGGTTCGATAGGACAATGGCTAGCGCGGCAAAGGGAAGACCGAGATAAAAGACATACCGCCAGTTGAATGCATCGATCAGGACGCCGCCGATCCATGGTCCGAGCGCCGGTGCGAGCACGACGCCAATGCCGAATATCCCCATGGCGGCACCGCGCTGGTTCGCCGGAAAGACCTGGAAGAGCAGAACCATTGCAAGTGGCTGTACGATTCCGGCGGCCGCCCCTGGATCACCCGCGCAATGGTCAGCACGGTTTCGTTGGGAGCAAGCCCGCCTAGGACCGATCCCGCCGCGAACAGCATGAGCGCCGTGATCATGCTTAGCCGTTGGCCGAAGGCCCTGTTGGCCCAGTCGGCCAGCAGCATCGTCGCGGTCATCGCAGCGAGGAATCCGGTCGAAATCCATTGCGCCTCGACCTGGCTGATGCCGAACGTCCCCATGACCCCGGGAATTGCGACATTGACGATCGTGGTCGAGAGCACGACCGCAATCGCGGCGATCATCACGGTTCCCGTCGCCAGCCAACGGTAGGCCGGACCATAACGGTCGAAGAGATTATCGATCGACGACATCGATGCTGACTTCCACCATCATTCCGGGACGCAGCAGACCGTCCTGTTTTCCGATGGAAATCCGCACCGGCAGGCGTTGGGTCACCTTGGTGAAGTTGCCGCTCGGATTGGGGCTGGGCAGCAGGGCGAACTGGCTTGTAGCCGCTGCGCCGAGCCGCACGACCTCGCCGTGGAATTCCCGTCCGGGATAGGCGTTGACGGTGATCCGAGCGGGTGCGCCAATTTGAACATTCCGGAAATCCGTCTCCTTTACGTTCGCATCGACCCATACGTTCTCGGGATCGTGATAGATAAGCAGCCTGGTGCCGGGCGATACGTATTCACCGGCGTCAACGAAGGTGCTGTCGATCACGCCGTCGAACTCCGCTCGGATTTCGCGCTTCGTCAGGTCGATGCGCTTCTGTTCGATCTGCGCGGTCAATGCTTCGATCTGTGCATCAAGCGTGGCGATCTGCCGTTCAAGCACGCCGATCTGGGCCTCCTCCGCCTCGACCACCTGCAGATTTGCCTTGGCGGTCTCAATGCCTGCCGCGGTCGAACGCTCCTGTTGCGTAGCGGCCGCGAGCCGGGCTTCTGCATCCTCGAGCTGCTGGATTGACAGAACATTTCGCCCCGCAAGAGCCGTGACGCGGTCGAACTGGGATTGCGCGTTCTCGAGCGTCGCCTCGGCAGATGCGTGCGCGGCTTCCGCAGCGGTAATTTGGGCGCGGGCGGCGTCAAGCTTGGCGGCGACCTGGGTTCGTATCAAGTCCTGCTGCGCGCGCAACTGGTTCTGCTGTGACTTGACGCCGGATACCTGAGCCTTCAAGCCTTTCAGCTCTTGCGCGACGGAGGCCGAATCCAGCGTCGCAAGAACCTGGCCCTTCGCGACCCTGTCTCCCGCAATGACGGAAAGCGTCACGATCCTGCCAGAGACCTCGCTGCTGACGGCGACCAGATTGCCGGCGATGCGGGCATCGTCCAGGAAGACATGGGTCCACCGCGCCGCCAGCCACGGATAAGTGAAATAGGCTGCAACACCAAGCGCCGCCAGAATCACCACCGTTCGGACGAGGCGGCGGACTCTTCCGTCGCGCCGCCCTGGTGAGGCGGTTGTTTCGACGGTGTCCCCCGAAGGCTCAGCTTCGGCGACGTCCAGCTCCCTCACCTTCGCGTACTGCGAGGGCTTTGCTTCCATGTTCATTCTAAAACCCTTCAAGTCGGCTGCCGATGAGACGCAGCACGCGATGCGCGGTCGCCAGATCATCCGGGTGAATCCCGTCCATCACTTCTTTCCTGAAAGCATCCGCAATGCGATCTATCTCGTCGATGACCGCCCTAGCGCTCTCGGTGAGGTGGATTTTCTTGACGCGCCGGTCATCGCCGGCCTCGAGGCGCTCGATCAGCCCCCGCTCCTGGAGCGCATCCAGCAGACGCACCAAGGTGGGCCCTTCCACGCCGATCTTGTCGGCAAGGTCCCTTTGCGCAAGACAGCCTGAGTGCCGCAGATGCAGAAGTGCAATCCACCGCGCCTGCGTCAGCCCCAGATGCTTCACGCGCGCGTCGAGGAGCGTTCGCCAACGGCGCCCGACCCGGCCAAGTTCCACGGCAAACTCTTTGCTCGGATCCAAAGTCTTAGCTTTCTTATTGATAGTGTGCTACTGATTAGCTTAGCCTCGATCATGAAGCAAGGGCTACGATATGTACCGCAAGGTGCTGCTGGCGTATGATGGGTCTGCCGACGGGCGTCTTGCCCTTGGCGAGGGAGCGCGGCTTGCGCAGCTATGCGGAGCGCAGGTTTGCCTGCTGGCAGTGGTGCAGATTTCCACGGGCATGGTGTTTGCGGAGGGCATGCATCCGGGAATCGTCGGCGACCAGAGCGAGGTCTACCGAAACATTCTCGCCGAAGGCGAGCGGCGGTTGCGAGACATGGGCTCCGACCCGAAGTCCGCCTCAATATGGGTGACCCCGGACCGGAGATTTGCGCCGTCGCAAGGGAGATCGATGCCGATCTTGTTGTCATCGGACACCGCCAGCATGGAACCCTGGCAAGGTGGTGGTCAGGGTCGGTGGCCACATATCTCGCCGACCATCTGACCTGCAGCCTGCTGATCGGGCGGATGGAGATGTCCAACCCGCACTCCGACAGGCCGAAGGTCCGGTCAAAGGCTCTTTGACAAACCATGCCAGACAGAGTCCCGAGCAACCAAGTCGTCCAAATCGATCAAGCCCGTGTTTGCTTGCCGGGAGACGTCGCCCTTGCCCTTGAAGGGCTCGCCTTTGCCAAGTCGTTCCACCGACAGCTTTCGTTCGAATTCGAGGCCGCCGGGCTTGCAGTGACGCCTGCCGAGGCCCGCGTGCTCCTGACCGTGGCGCAAAATGAAGGCCTCCGCCAGACGCAGTTGGCCCAATTGCTTTCCTGCGAGGCGATGACCCTCGTCGGCGTGCTCGATCGCTTGCAGGCTGCGGGCCTGGTCAAGCGGGAGCCTGACGAAAACGACCGCCGAGCGAAGCGGGTTCTATTGCGGCCCGCGGCGATTCCCCTCGTCAGAAGGATCAAGAAAGTCTTCACCGAACTCTGCGTTGCCACTTGCAACGGACTGGACGATGAAGCAGCCAAACAGTCCCGGGACACCCTTTCGCGAATGCGTGGGAATCTGGCGGAGCTGGCGGCAGGCGCGTATCCGGCGAGCAGAATTGATCAGCCGGCGGAGGAGAGTTCCGGCCACGACCGGGAAGGCACGGTGGAGCACAACCAAAATGGCCGTCTTTCTCCGTCTCAGTGCCGGATGGCCAGAGCGGGGCTGGGACTTTCCGTCCGTGAGCTTGCGAAACAGGCAAAAGTCTCTGGACTTACTGTTACCCGCTTCGAGAACGGCAACGTCTCGTGCCCGGACGAAGTGCTGGACGCTCTGAAACAGGTCTTGGAATCAAACGGCGCGGAGTTCATCAGCGAGAACGGGCGCGGCCCGGCTGTGCGGCTCCGAAAGTAAAGATTTCCGGCAGGGACGGCGTGTCTCTTCGCAGAACAACCATCAGCATCAGTGTGACGAGGCAGCGAGCGTGCCCTGATCGAGGTGAAATGCCGCCGTCCCCAATATTGGAATGCGCAGCACCCAGGCGAGCCGGATTTCCCACAGGGGCGCAGAATCGAACTGGAACTGCGGATTTCCTCCAGACCGGATGATGCTTCCGACTTGTTTTTCATCCGAAAGTTCATGCTCCGTAACCTGCCTGTTCGTCCGCAACCGGCATTGTGGCAAACTCAATCGTATCGAGCCGGAAACCGAGAACTCCTGTCCGTCGCAATCTCGCCTCATCGGGCTTCCCGGGTAGTGTCGATAGTTCTGCAAATTCGCTGATTGGGGCGGTCACGGCCGCGCGCCTGAGGCCGAGCCGTTCTTCAGCTCCACGCCCAAGTTCGCAGGATGCTGGAATCCGTCGACCTGTTCAGCATGACCGCAGCCGCCTCTTATGGCAGTCGGCGCAACCGTTTGTCGCCACAGCGCAATATGGCTGTCGAAACCTATGAGAACCGGCTCGAGGCAGACCGCTGCATCAGCAGCGGCGACCTCAAGGAACACAAGAAACTCAATGCTGCCGCGTGACCAATTTTATGGCCGACCCAAGTTGCTGAACTTGACGCACACGACCGTGCGCGGCCACGTCGAGCGCAGCCTTGGCATGCCGCCCGTCAATGCAGATCGCCGGCAGCCCTGTGCTGTCGGCGCATCGTAGAACCACTCCGACAGCGGCCCCGTCTCGAAGATGATCCGGCGGGCATACGGTGCGCGCTTGCCGATCACCGCCGCGAGCAGTTGAGGTCCGGAGGCGCACTTGCCCTGCCAAGTCCTCTTGCCGTCATTTCATGGATAGTAAATTTGGCGCCAAGTACCGCGCCGCCTTTCAGCGACCGGATTCTTGCCGCCCCTGACCTGCCGCTCGAATAAACAGAACACTTCCTCTGATCACGGCTCGACAATCTCATCGGCGATGAATGGCATGGATGGCTACGTGCGCCCGCGTCCGAGGCAATCGAACTGAGTACCATCACTCGGCCAAGGTCGCCGCGGAAATCGCCCGCATCTCTCCGCAGGCGGAAATGGATATCGACATGGTGACCGCGATTGTCGCCAAGGAAGAGCGATGCAGCGGTTGACGTGCGGGTGTGCGTGCCGCTTGCGCGCTGCGCCCGGCAAGGAGGCTTCGCCGCGGCGGGCGAGATCGGTCCGGCCCCGCAAATCTGCCGGGTTGCCCGCCGCGCCCTTGCCCGGCTTGCTCTTCGCGGCCTGCCGATCCTCGTCCCGGCACAGACCGGGAGCGGGAATCGGATAAGAGGAGCGCGCGAAGGCGCAGGCGAGACATGGAAAAAGCAGACCTGGAAGAGTTGAGAGGGAAGGTGCCCTGCAGCGCCGTGCTGGAGGACGCGGGGTTCGCGCTCGATCTCAGGGAGAGCAGCGGCAAGGCGATGAAGTATCGCCGCGCCAGCGAGATCGTCATCGTCATCCATGACGGCAACGGCTGGTTCGATCCCTTGTCGGATGCAAAGGGCGACGTCTTCTCCCTGGTGGAACATCTCGACGGCATACCTTTTGCCGCCGCGCTCTATGTCGTTGCCGAACTGGTCGGCTTTGTACCGTCCGAACCGGTCTGGACACACGAGGCCAGGGACCGTGCGCCCGACCTGACGATCGTGGAACGCTGGCGGGTCCGGCGAAAACCCTGGCCCGGCTCGGCGACATGGCGTTATCTCCGCGACACGCGCCACATTCCCGAGGCAGTGATCCGCATAGCCGTTGCCGCGAACCTCTTGCGCGAAGGCCCGAAGGGCAGCATGTGGGCCGGCCATACCGATTCCGCCGGCGAGGTGACCGGCTGGGAGGAGCGTGGTCCCGATTGGCGCAGCTTCGCGACCGGAGGCGCCAAGGTGCTGTTCCGCCTCGGCCGGCCCGATGCGCTCCGGCTCTGTGTCACCGAGGCGGCAATCGACGCCATGAGCCTGGCCGCGATCGAGGACATCCGAGCGGATACCCTCTATATGAGCACCGGCGGCGGCTGGGCCCCGGCCTCGGCCGAGGCCCTTCGCGCACATGCCCACCGGACGGGCGCCCATCTTGTGGCTGCCACCGACAACAACGCACAGGGCGAGACATACGCCGGCCGTCTGCGAGAGCTTTCTGCCGAGGCAGGATGCGGCTTCGAGCGGATGTGTCCGCTGGCGGAAGACTGGAACGCGGAATTGGGAAGGAACCAGGAATCGAGAGGGAGGGAGAACTCGAAGGAGAATGGCTGCCGCATGCCCGCCGGCCGCCTCAAGGGTGACGCTTCGCCCGGCTGAGGCCCGGCCCTTGACACGGCCGGACGGAGAGGCGGCCGCTTGAGAGGGGTCCGGAAGGGCTGAAGACGATGGCGACGTCGAGAGGATGAGCTGCGCTCCAGCCCCGGAGGCCAAGGAGCCCACCCATGACCCTCTCTCCCATCCGCAAGATCTATTTCGGGGTTGCCGAACGCCGGCAGATGTTCCGTCTGTTCGATCGCCACGCCCAGCGCCCGAACCGTTGGCAGAACGACGACGGTGCCCTGTTCGCGGGCGAATGGTTCGAGATTGCCCGGCCCGAACACGATTACATGCTCGATATCCTGCCGCCGCTCTGGATGCGCGGTGAGATGTTCGCCCTGGGCGAATTCCTGACTGGCAGCATCACCAGCGTGTTCTATGCGCTGCGCATCAATGGGGCGGAGCGCTACTTCCATGCCTATTGCGATCTCGCCCGGCCTGGTTCGCCGGTCGAGATGCGCGACGCGATCGTCGAGCGGGAGCGCCGCCCGGTCAGGGCGATGACCCGCGAGGAGCGCATCGAGCATATCTGGAGCGCCACCGAGGACCGGTATCGCGGCTATGCCGGGGCGGGTTATCCGCCCGAGCATCGGGGCCAGCGCACCGTCATCGTCTATGGCAGGCATGAAAGCAGCTTCGCGCTACTGGATTATCTGACCGACGCGCAAATCGCGGAAAAGCTCCCGGTTCATCTGCGCCACCTGCCGCTCGCCGAGGCCGCGTGAGGCCGCCATGTTCACGTTCCCGATCATGGCCGTGCGCAAGGTCATCGCGCGCGGGGAAGCGGACGCGGCCGCCAACGGCGGCTTCCGCAATCCCTACTACGGCTTGAAACCCGGCCAGGGCGAAAAGCCCGGCCTGTGGCTCGTTGGCGACGAGGGCGTCTACATCATCTCGAACGGCAGGCTAGGCGATGGCGAGACACCGCTCGTCGTCTATTCCGCCGAATGCCACCCAAAGGGCAATCCGGATTGGTGGGACTACAAGCGCCGGTATTTCGGGGGCGATGACGGCATCGAATTCATCGATGCCGACCTGCTGATCCCGAGCTTCAACCGGAACTTCGGCGCCACCCATCTGGGGGTACAGCTCACCGAGCACGACATCTCACTCTCGCTGATCACCCGCTGACCCCATCCCGAATCTGTCACGTGCGTCGCGCCACCGGCCAATCCCGGCGGCGTGCGGCCGCGCACCCCAACACATGGAGAACAACCCATGCCCAATGACGACCCTTCACGCTCGTGTCTTCCGGCAACACCCTTTCAGCCGGCCTCGGTCTTGGCGTCACCGCGTTCGGCACGACAATCGAACCGCCGGAGGATCACGAGGATACGCCGGAAGAGCCGGCGCCCGCGGCTACACAGCGCCCCGGCAAGACACCGGACAAAGGACGCGGCGAGAACTTCCATCTCGCCGGCGGTCGCGGTCTGGCCCGTGGCTGGAGACAACGCGCCCAGGACAATATCGCCGCCATCGCGCTCGCCCAGTCGATTGAATCCGAAGCCCGCCCGGCGACGGTCGAGGAACAGGCGGCGCTCATCAAGTTCACCGGGTTCGGCGCCTCGGAACTCGCCAATGCGGTGTTCCGGCGGCCGGGCGAGGCGGACTTTCGCAAAGGCTGGCAGGAGATCGGTTCCGATCTGCAGGATGTTACCTCAGTGCAGGAATACGCTTCGCTTGCCCGCTGTACGCAGTATGCGCATTTCACGCCGGAGTTCATCGTCCGGGCCATCTGGTCGGGCTTGCTGCGGCTTGGCTGGCGCGGCGGTCGGGTGCTCGAACCCGGCATCGGCACAGGGCTGTTTCCCGCCCTGATGCCCGAGGACCTGCGCCCGGTCGCCCATGTCACTGGTGTCGAGCTCGACCCGGTCACAGCGCGGATCGCCCGCCTGCTCCAGCCCCGCGCCCGGATCGTCAACGGCGATTTCGCCCGTATGGATCTGCCCGCGCATTTCGACCTGGCGATCGGCAATCCACCCTTTTCCGACCGCACGGTGCGCTCGGACCAAGCCTATCGCGGCCTCGGTTTGCGGCTGCATGACTATTTCATCGTCAAGGCGATCGACCGGCTGAAGCCCGGCGGGCTTGCGGCTTTCGTCACCTCCAGCGGCACCATGGACAAGGCCGATCCATCCGCGCGGGAAACGATCGCCCGACAGGCCGACCTTGTCGCCGCCCTCCGCCTGCCTGAGGGCAGTTTCCGGGCCGAGGCCGGCACGAATGTGGTGGCCGACATCCTCTATTTCCGGAAGCGCAGGCCAGACGACGCCGAGGGCGACATGTCCTGGCTGGAAACAGAAGAGGTCCGGCCTGCAACCGAGGACGAGGGCCCCATCCGGGTCAATCGCTGGTTCGCGCAGCATCCGGATCACGTGTTGGGAATCCATGCCACGACGTCCGGACCGTTCGGCGAGACCTATACCTGCCTGCCGCAGCGAGGTGTCGATCTGGAGCAGGCGCTTGGCGCCGCCACCCGTCTTCTTCCGGAAGCGATCTATGACGGTGAGCCCGAAGCCGTCGATCCGGAAACCGATGCAGGCGATGCCCACGAATTCGATGAGCCCGATGGGCAGGGCATCCGCGAGGGCAGCTTCTTTGTCGGCAAGAACCAGGCGCTGATGCAGGTGCGCGACGGTGAACCCGTCACCATCACGGTGCGCAAGGGCCGTGCCGCAGAAGGCGTCTCCGACAAACAGGCCAGGATCATCCGAAAGCTGATCCCGATCCGCGACGCCGTGCGCGAGGTCCTCAAGGCTCAGGAGCTCGATCAGCCCTTCAAGCAGCACCAGGTTAGGCTGCGCATCGCCTGGTCGAACTTCGTGCGCGCCTTCGGTCCGGTCAATTCCACGACCGTATCGGTGAAGGAGGATCTTGAGACCGGCGAAGTCCGCGAGACGCACCGCCGCCCCAATCTCCAACCCTTCCTCGACGACCCCGATTGCTGGCTCGTCGCCTCGATCGAGGATTACGACCTCGAGACGAACACGGCGCGCCCCGGTCCGATCTTCACCGAGCGGGTGATCGCTCCGCCCTCGGCGCCGGTCATCACCTGTGCCGCCGATGCGCTGGCCGTGGTGCTCAACGAGCGCGGTCATGTCGATGTCGATCACATTGCCGAGCTCATGCATGCCGATGTGGACACCGTCATCGCCGAGCTGGGTGACGCCGTTTTCCGCGAACCCGAGACCGGGTCCTGGCAGACCGCCGACGCCTATCTCTCGGGCAAGGTGCGCGACAAGCTCAAGGCCGCGGAAGCCGCCGCTGCACTCGATCCGGTGTTTGAATGCAATGTCCGGGCGCTGCGTGACGTCCAGCCTGCCGACCTCAGCCCGTCCGATATCACGGCGCGACTGGGTGCCCCCTGGATTCCCGCCACCGACATTGTCGATTTCGTCAGGGAGATGATGGGCGCCGACATCAGGATCCGCCACATGCCCGAACTCGCCTCCTGGACGGTCGAGGCACGACAGCTCGGGTATACCGCCGCGGGGACCTCGGAATGGGGCACGGATCGGCGGCACGCCGGCGAGCTGCTTGCCGACGCGCTCAACAGCCGGGTGCCGCAGATCTTCGATACCATCAAGGACGGCGACAGCGAAAAGCGCGTCCTCAATGTGGTCGACACCGAGGCGGCCAAGGAGAAGCTCACAAAGATCAAGACGGCCTTCCAGACCTGGATCTGGTCCGATCCCGACCGCACCGACCGGCTTGCCCGGGATTATAACGACCGGTTCAACAACATCGCTCCGCGAACGTTCAACGGCGATCACCTTCAGCTTCCGGGCGCCTCAGGCGCCTTTTGTCTTTATGGGCACCAGAAACGCGGCATCTGGCGCATCATTTCGGCGGGTTCGACCTATCTCGCCCACGCCGTCGGCGCCGGCAAGACCATGACCATGGCCGCCGCAATCATGGAGCAGAAGCGGCTCGGGCTGATCGCCAAGGCGATGCTGGTCGTTCCCGGTCATTGCCTGGCGCAGGCGGCGCGCGAGTTTCTGGCGCTCTACCCGGCCGCCCGCATCCTTGTCGCCGACGAGACCAACTTCACCAAAGACAAGCGGCATCGCTTCCTCGCCCGTGCCGCCACGGCCAAATGGGATGCGATCATCATCACCCATTCGGCATTCAGGTTCATTTCCATTCAGTCCGCCTTCGAGCAGCAGATGATCTCCGACGAGCTCGAGCTCTACGAGGAACTGCTGACCAAGGTGGACGGCGACGACCGCGTGTCGCGCAAACGGCTCGAGCGGCTGAAGGAGGGGCTTCAGGAACGGCTCGAAGCGCTCGCGACGCGCAAGGACGATCTTCTGACCATCTCCGAGCTCGGCATCGACCAGATCATCGTCGACGAGGCCCAGGAATTCCGCAAGCTCTCCTTTGCCACCAACATGTCAAGCTTGAAGGGGGTCGATCCGAACGGGTCGCAACGGGCGTGGGACCTCTACGTCAAGTCCCGCTTCGTTGAAACCAAGAACCCCGGCCGCGCGCTGGTGCTGGCCTCGGGCACCCCGATCACCAACACGCTCGGCGAGATGTTCTCGGTGCAGCGCTTCCTCGGCATAGAGGCGCTGAAAGAGCGTGGTCTGCACGAGTTCGACGCCTGGGCATCGACCTTCGGCGATGTGACGACCGAACTCGAGCTTCAGCCATCGGGCAAGTACAAGCCGGTCACGCGCTTTGCCACCTTCGTCAACGTCCCCGAGCTCATCGCCATGTTCCGCTCCTTTGCGGACGTCGTGTTGCCCGAGGACTTGCGGCAGTATGTGAAGGTGCCGGCGGTCTCGACCGGCAAGCGGCAGATCAGGACCTCCAGGCCGTCCGCCGCTTTCAAACGCTACCAGACCGTGCTCGATGCGCGCATCAAGGCGATCGAGGAACGAGAGGGACCGGCAAGGCCCGGAGACGACATCCTCTTGTCGGTGATCACCGACGGCCGCCACGCTGCGATCGATCTGCGCCTGGTCGACCCCGATAATGGAGACGAGCCCGACAACAAGCTCAACGACCTGATCGGCAACGCCTTCCGCATCTGGTCGGAAACCTCACAGAACATTTATCGCAAGCCTGATGGCGATTGCTTTGAGCTGCCCGGTGCCGCGCAGATGATCTTCTCCGATCTCGGCACGATCAGCGTGGAAAAGAGCAGGGGGTTCTCTGCCTACCGCTGGATCCGGGACGAGCTCGTGCGCAGGGGCGTGCCGGCGTCGGAAATCGCCTTCATGCAGGATTACAGACGCGCGCAGGCCAAGCAGCGGTTGTTCGGCGACGTCAATGCCGGCAAGGTCCGGTTCCTGATAGGCTCGTCGGAAACCATGGGCACCGGCGTCAACGCCCAGCTCCGCCTCAAGGCCCTGCATCACCTCGACGTGCCGTGGCTGCCCTCGCAGATCGAGCAGCGGGAGGGGCGCATCGGCCGGCAGGGCAATCAGCATGACGAAATCGATATCTTCGCCTACGCAACGGAAGGCTCGCTCGACGCCACCATGTGGCAGAACAACGAGCGCAAGGCCCGGTTCATCGCCGCCGCACTTTCCGGCGACACCTCAATCCGCAGGCTCGATGATATGGGCGAGGGCCAGGCCAACCAGTTCGCCATGGCCAAGGCGATTGCGTCGGGCGATCCGCGCCTGATACAGAAAGCCGGGCTCGAAGCCGACATCGCCCGGCTGGAGCGCCTGCGGGCCGCCCATATGGACGATCAGCATGCGGTCCGCCGTCAGATCCGTGAGGCCGAACGCGGCATTGAGGTCGCGAACCGCCGAATCGCTGACATCGGCATGGACATCGGCCTGCGTCTCCCGACCGCGGGCGAGGCTTTCGCCATGACGGTCGCCGGCAAATCCTTTTCCGAGCGCAAACCCGCCGGCAGGGCGCTGATGAAGGAGATCCTCACGCTCGTCCAGCTCCAGCAGGAAGGTGACACCGCAATCGCCTCGATCGGCGGCTTCGATGTCGAATTCTCCGGCGAACGGTTCGGTGGCGATGGCTACCGCTACACCACCATGCTCATGCGCACCGGCGCCGAATACGAAATCGAACTGCCGGTCACGACGACACCGCTCGGCGCGGTCGCAAGGCTCGAGCACGCGCTCTCGGGATTCGAAGACGAGCGGCTCCGCTATCGCCAGCGTCTGGCGGATGCCGAGCGCAGGCTCTCTTCCTACCGCGCTCGCCAGGGCGAAGCTTTCGCCTTTGCGGGAGAGCTTGAAAACAAGCGCCGGCTATTGGCCGAAATCGAAGCCGAGCTCGCGGACGCAGCGACAGGGTCCGAACGGGCCGCCGCCTGACGAACTCTCTCTGAGGATAGTCGATCAACCGGAGTTGACCGGGACCGGTCGGCGGCTAATCTTGCAACATGCCTGAGCACAAGAACGGAGCCTGGCATGTTCGACATTCCGTCATCATAACCGGCGACCGGCATTGCCCCGTCACGCCGAAGATAATCAAGACAGCACCAGCTCCGTCTGGCCATGCTGCGGTTTGCTTCCATCCAAAACAAACAATCTGCGCCCGCCACACTGGCGGATGCGTCTCAATATATATGGAGTCGGACATGCGCTATGCATTGGTCAACAACGAATGCGTCGAAGCCAGCCACGGTCTTTCTGCCCTGTGCCCGGGCTGCGGACAGCCCATGGTCGCCAAATGCGGCGACCGCCGCGTCCATCACTGGGCGCATCGCGGCAGGCGAACCTGCGATCACTGGTGGGAGCCCGAAACCCGATGGCATCGCCAATGGAAGAGCCGATTTCCGGCCGGTTGGCAGGAGTTCGTCCATGTTGCCGCCGACGGCGAGCGGCACATCGCCGACGTCAGGACCGGTCACGGTCTGGTGCTCGAATTCCAGCACTCCCACTTGCGGCCCGACGAACGGGCCGCGCGCGCGGCCTTCTATCCGAACCGGATCTGGGTGGTTGACGGCACCCGCCTCAAGCGCGATGCGCCGCGCTTTGCTGCAGGTGGGCAAATGCTGCGGCCCACGCCCTGGAGGGGAATTTACACGCTCGCCTTCCCGGGAGAGTGCTTTCCGCCGAACTGGATCGATTGCCGGGCTCCCGCCTTTTTCGATTTCGCGGGTGCGGAACCCGTTGCGCCGGATGCCACGCCCATCGAGCGTTATCTTTGGGGGATTCTGCCAGGCCGGGCGGACGGCCACGGCGTCGTTGTGGCGCTCGGCCGGCGAGGTCTCGTGCGGGCCGCGCACGAGGGTCCGCAGATACTGGACGCGGCACAGATCGTCGGCGTCCTTCAGGCACGATTCCGGGCGGCACGCGTGGCGGCGATGCAGGAGGCCCGCCGGCTCCCATCCGGAAAACGATGGAAGCGCAGGCGCGTGTGGAGAAGGCCGCGGCCACGGCGGCGGTTCTGACGACCTGCGGTCAAGAGCCCGAAACATGACAGGGGAGGGGGAGGAAGAAATACCCCTCGCAGAGCAGCCAGGCCGCTGACGGTTTCACCTCAACCGCACCGCTCGCAATCCCGGCCGCGTCGTCCTGCGCAGGGCTGCCAGCCCTGCTCGCCCTGCCGGGCAGGGATGCTCCGGCGCAGTTGCACCGGCCCGTCCGCTCCGCGGGCCGGGGGTGTCTTCGGCAAGAAGACGAAAAGGGACCGGCGTGGTGCCGGCTCCCGAACCCCGAAAGGAGCATCCCGATGGAAATCAAGCTCGTCGATCCGCGCGCGCTCGTCGAAAACCCCGACAAGGCCCGCCGCTCGAAATCCAATCCCCAGGCCGATGCGCTGCTGCTCGCAACGATCAAGGCGGTCGGCATCGTGCAGCCGCCAGTCGTGGCGCCTCAGCCGGATGGCGGCAACGGCTTTGTCATCCAGGCCGGGCATCGCCGCGTCAAACAGGCGATCGCCGCCGGTCTCGAAGAGATCACGGTCATTGTCGGAGAGGCCGCCGAGGATGGCGGCGCGATGCGTTCGCTCGTTGAAACGCTTGCCCATGAAGGGCTCAATCCGGTCGACCAGTGGCGCGCGATCGAGCGCCTCGTTGCCATCGGCTGGACCGAAGAGGCGATCGCCGTCGCGCTCGCACTTTCGGTGCGCCAGATCAAGAAGCTCCGGCTTCTCGCCAATGTGCTGCCGGCCATGCTCGATCATATGGCCAGGGGCGACATGCCCAATGAAACCCAGCTCCGCACAATCGCGGCCGCCTCGGTCGACGAGCAGAAGGAGGTCTGGAAGGCCCACAAGCCCGGCAAGGGCGATCCGCAGGTCTCCTGGTGGAGCGTCGCCAACGGTCTCTCCAAGACCCGCATGTATGCGCGCGATGCGAGTTTCGACGACGAACTCACGCAGGCCTATGGCATTTCCTGGGTCGAGGATCTGTTCGCGCCCGCCGACGAGGACAGCCGCTACACCACCAATGTCGAGGCCTATCTCGGTGCCCAGCAGGAGTGGATGACGCGGAACCTGCCCAAGAAGGGGGTCATCACTGAGGCCAACACCTGGGGCCAGCCGGAGCTGCCCAAGAAGGCCGAGCGCGTCTACGGCAAGCCCAAGAAATCCGATCACACCGCCATGTATCTCGATCGCGACGGTAAGGTGCAGACCGTTCACTTCCGGATGCCCGAGCCTAAAGCCGTGAAGGGCAACGGGACCCCGGACGAGGATGCCGTCGTGATGCCCAAGACGCGGCCCGACGTTACCCGCAAGGGCATCGAGATGATCGGGGACTTCCGCACCGACGCCCTTCACGAGGCACTCGGCCGTGCCCCGATCGAGGACGACACGCTGATGGCGTTGCTGGTTCTCGCCTTCGCCGGCCAGAATGTCAGGGTGGACTCCGCCAATGGAGGCGGAGACGATTATCACTATGGCAACCGACGGATCGCGCGTCACGCGGCGGCGCTCTTCGACGCCAAGGGCAAGCTCTCCTTCGACATGGAGACCCTGCGCGTCGCGGTCCGGTCCATGCTGATCGAGGTGCTCTCCTGCCAGGAGAACCGGACCAATAGCGGCATCGTTGCTCGCGCCGCGGGCGATGTGATCGGCGCCGACGGCTTTCTGCCGAACATGGGCACGGAAGAATTTCTGTCCTGCCTGTCGCGCTCCGCCCTCGAAGCATCGTGCGAAGGCACGTCCGTCCTGCCCCGGGCCCGGGTCAAGGATACGCGGACGGCGCTGGTCGAGGCGTTCAACGAGCAGACTTTCGTTCATCCCTCGGCGTTCTTCGCACCCGACCGCGACGCGCTCGCCGCGTGGCTCGCGTCCAACACGGTCACCGAGGAGGACGAGGAGCCGGACGGCACGGACGCCGAACCGGTCGACCCGGACCACGACGACAGCGAGGGGTTCCGCGAGGCCGCCGAATAGCCCGTCCTTCTCTTTCGAATGTCTTTCCGCCGCCGGTCTTCCCCGGCGGCGGCTTCGTTTCAGAATCCACAACCGGAGGACATCATGTCCGCACAACTGATCTTTGACCACGTGCCGCTGGGCGCGATCATCCGCTATTCCGACGGCACCCGCGGCCCCCGAGCGCCATCGGCGCAAGCTGCGGGCCTGGGAGAGTCGCAACAACACCGGCCGGCTCGTCAGGAAACAGACTGGCACGCGCGTCGGCGAAACCACGATACCGGCCGCGATTACGCTTCATGAGGGGGATTTCGGCAGCAAGGCGGTGATCGTCCTGCGGGTCTTCAAGACCCTTTCGGTCGATAGCGACCTCGCCTTCACTGTGGTCGAACGGCCCGCCATCGGCTCCGTCCTCGTGCTCGACCGCCCCGGCGATGAGGCCGAGCTCGTCCATGTCGCGGCCAACCGTCAGGCCGCCGATGAATGGTTGTCGCGGAATGGCTATCCAAATGCCATGCTCCGTGAGGTGACCGCCGACGAGGCCGCGGCCGATCAGGTCGAGGGGAGGGCGGCATGATCCGTTCTCATTCATCGCACCCTCGGCCGGGCGGAGCGTCGGACCAGTCGGGGGTTCGCTTCGGCATCAGCGCCGAAGGGTTTCCCGTGGCGCGCGTCGATGACACCGCCTTCGCCATGCTGCCCGGACGCGTCGGCCAGTATTTTCTCGCCACATGCTGGTGCGCGCGCCGGCCGCTGGCGGAACTCACGCGCAATGACTTCTACGGGCATGGTGGCCAACTCGCGGACGAGCCGGAATTCAGGGCAAAGGTGCTCGAACAGGCCGAGCACCAGCGCGAGAAGCGCGCGCTCGGCCGCCGGGAAATGCGCTCCCGCGCCTATACGCCGTGGGGACCCTCGCAGGGCGCGACGGTCTTCGCCGAGGGCATCATCTGCCATTCGACAGCCGGACATGGCGGTTTCCATCTCTCGGGCGCCCGCAATGCCAGCGTCGACTCCAGGCTCCGGAAAAAGGACGGCTGGTACGAGGAAGACGCCGAATGGGCGATCGTTGCGATCACCTTCCCGCACCTGTTCACCGGGTTCGAACGGCGATATGCCGAGCAGACCCGGAAGGACTCCTGGCCGGACGCCTGGGAGGCGATCTTCGGAACCGTTCTGCAGCCCGGCGAATCCCGCGAGAAGGATCGCCGGGCCTTCGAGGCGCTACATAGGGGGACTGGGTTGTCGTCTCGGCAATCAGCTCAGAGCACCACGATGGTTTCGTTGAGGTGGTCGCCACATTGGGTGGAGGCCGTGGCGAGGGTATCGAGCGCCGGCGCTTTCTGGTCCCGGCCGGCGAGTACGAGGTCGGCCGTTTTGGCTTCGTCGTCGATCCGGCGCGCCACGCATCCTATGGCGGGCCCTCGAGCTTTGTCGCCGGGGGAGGTGATGTCCATCCCATGGAAAGCGATCGCGGTCCGCTTCGGCTGGCGGGCTGCGTTCGGGATGGAGGGCGCACATCCCCGTCTTGTCGTCCAACACACGCGCCATCGCCATCGCTTCACAGGCGCCGATGCCTGGAAGCGCGCGGTGCTCGTCTCGATCCGCGCGCCACGCTTCAATCATCCAGCACGGAGACCCAACCGATGACCACCTTTCTCGTCGCGGTACACATCCTCGTCGACACGCAGGCCGCCAGTCCCCGTTCGGCTGTCGCAGTGGCTTTGGAGAACCAGTTCGACCGTTGTGCAGCAGCTGTTCCGGCGGCCGGCACGATAGTCGATTGGGCCGTCGCCGGCGAAGACCTCGCCGCATCGATGGCACCTGTCGTGATTCCGGCCGACTACACGCCGGGAGCAACACCGTTTCCCGAATGGAGCACCGCGCGAGAGCCAAGCGCGGAAAAACGACCCGGATCTGCCCGTCCAGGCCTCGATCCCGCATGCAAGGCGCCGGTCAGGTGATACCTTCCATACGTCGAAGGAACTGACTCGATCGATACCGTTTCACGGGAGCTCGCTCGTCGGGCGTGTGCGACCGCCATCCTCAGGAGGAATTGTGAGGACAGCAGTGTTCGGCCGCAGGATGCCGGGGTGTCCAGCCTCTCGGGATGACGGGCGGGCGGTCCGGGTCATCGTCATTTCCTTCATGGGTCAGCTTCGGTGGAACGCCACCCCCTGCCGGTCTCCCTTCGGTTTTGGCTTCGGTCCTAAACCGGCGGCCGGAGCCTTCAAGGCCGCTGGCGCGCCGCGGAGCGGCCATGCGCACCAGCCTCGACAAACCAGCCCAGCGGGACGGCGCGAGGGCAATATGCCCTGCTTGCCCGCAAGGCTAGTCCGCTCGGCTTTGGTCCGCACGGACCCTGACGCCTCCTCCTTCCGCCGGTTTTTCCGGACCGCGCCCGAAGGGAGGGCCGGCAAGGGCCGGCTCGAGCCTTCGGCCAAACCATGAAGGAAAGGACTCTCACATGACCAGAACCGCTCGTTCCAGCCGTCAATCCAGCAAGGTCGTCCAGCTCCGAAAGGGCGTCTCCCTCGAAATGGTACGCCTCTCCTGTCCCGACAGCGCCCAGGCATCCCTTATTGCCGAAAGCTTCGGCCTCCCCGTTATCGACAGCGACGGCATCCGCCATCTCCATCGCAAGGTCATCATCGACACGGCCGACTCCTTGAACGAAGGCCTCGGCGAACGGGCCATGCAGATCCATCTCCAGCGGATCGTCGGCTCCTATGTCGGTTCAGCCCACGGCGCCGGGCAGTTCTATTCCCGGTCGGTCTCGGAAGCCCGCGACGCCACGGCCAGAAACGCCAACGACGACCGCGACGCGGACCTCGACGGTCCTGTCGGTTTCGACAGCGCGGCCCAGCGCAAGCGCGAATTCGCGGCCGACATGGGCATTCAGGCCCATGCGCTCCGTTGCGCAGCCGAAGGTGTGGTGGCTGGCTACGAAGAGGTCGTCGGCGAAGCCTGGAAGCCCTTCGAACGCCATGTCGAAAACCCCGGGCAGACCGTCGATCGCAAGGCAGCCGAAATGCAGATGGCGGCCCTTGGCTGAGCGGCTCGGGCGGAGCTCCGGCTCCGCCCATCAAAACAGGTCCGCGTGTATTACCGTTCTATGGCCCCGACCCCGATCAGGATTTTGATGGCGTGTAGCACATCAGATTCCTTACGTTGTGAACGACGATGCAGGCTATGATGAACGCACTCTTGGTGCGGCAAGCTCGCCCACAACTTCCGGTCCGCTGTGGCCCTCGCAAGCCTCATCGCGTTCTGGGTTAGAAGAGATTCGACCCTGGCTCGCCATCTCAGGCCGTTTCCACTTCGACGTCTACGCCGATCGCATTGGAGATTTCGGTGTAGAGATCGATGGTCGTCTGCGCTCGCAGGGTAAGAATGAGGGCATAGCGCACTTCCCTGTCATAGCGTTCGAGACGCTTTTTCTCACGCCACCAGCCGCCGGTCGGATAGACCGCTATGCCGTGGCGATTGGCAAGGTCGGCAGCCGTACCCTCCCAAACGTCCGAGTGAAGGGAGCCCCGATCCCGAAGGCGCGGCCCCAGGACCCATCCATCGTCCTGTCCACCGCCGTAAGCGCCATCCTCCTCTTCACGCGCGGCCGCATTGATGCGTCCACGGAAGGTATCCACGTCCTCTTCGGGCCGCTTCACAGCAAAACGAAGACCGTGCGAGGCGTAGCGGTGGCGTTTCGTCCAGCCCCGCTCTCCCGGATTTGGCTCAATGAAATAGCTCAGCGTCACGCGCAGCTCGACCTGTTCCTCACCGAGGCCCTCCAACGTTTCCACCGGCCACGGCAGATCGTGGAAAATCATGTCGCGTGTCTTGATCGTTGAGCCGTCCAGGAAGAAGGGCTGCATCGTATTCTCGATCACAAGCGTGACATCATTGTTCTGGCTACGGATCGCCCTGGCCAAATCAGGCACGCCGTATCCGTAACGGCGCAGCAGCACGCGTTTATGATTCTGTTTCGGATTAACCGGAAGATGTCCGCGCATGGCTGGAGTCCAGTCAGCGGAATGAACAATCAACCCCCTTACCGTTTCGGGCCAAAGCTCCTTCCGGTCGGCCAAAACCTGCGCTGCCATGCGAGAAGCTAGGGCAGTTGCAGCGCTCGTGTCCGCGATGACGTTGAAGTAACCGGCCTGCAAACGATTGTTCGTCGTCAGCAAGGTAAGATCATCCAGATGATCGCTGTCGCCGTTTGCAGGGTTGACGCCGTAATTGCCACCCTCGAAGACAACATCCGGCTTGATCGGCCACTCATGTTGCCATGGCACCGATGTCCGGCTGAGTGGCGAAAGATCGCCTACAGCGGCCAGCGGGCTCCAGCCGGCAAAGGTCGCATCGGTGATGGTGCATTTTTCAGTCACCGCCCCCACCGTCAGCACGTTCCACGCCTGTGCCGGGCTTTCGATCGGCGCCGCATCATTCTGATCGAGATACTCGGCTGCCGGATAAAGGGCGTTCACGTTGCCTGCCGAAACAGCAACGATGCGCTGAACTTCTCCTTCGCCATAGGCCAACTCATCAAGCGCCGCAGACCATGAAGACGGACGCCCGCGCCAATGATCGCCCGCACTGGTGACGGCAAGACAGAACACCCGCGAACGTTCCGGTGCTTGTATTTCGGCGCGGCTGATCGCTTCCGCCGTGATGTATCCGTACAGATCGGGATCATTGCCGCCTTGGTCCGGCAAGATCTTAACTGACTCCAGCGCGTGGCTGAGGCTGATCGGATCGGCACTGACAAGCGGATTGGTAAGGTCCCCATACAGGGCAAGACCGCTCATTTTCGTTCCGTGTCCCCGCCATGTCGGGCTCGTGTCCTCCACCGGCCAAACCCCGTTCCATGACTGTTGGTCTCCTGCATCGAGGACCGGTTCAATCAAGGGGTGAATCCGCGTCGAACCGGAGTCGAGAATGCACACTGATGGCGCGTCCGCATCAGGCACTTCCAACCGGTCGGTTAGTTCGTCACTCCAGTCTCGCTGCTCAGCAGGATCCATCGCCAGAAATACGGATGGCGTATCTCTTGCGAGCCGGAGTTCGGCAATAGCGTCGGTATTGGCTACGATCATGCCGATCTGATTGGGCGTCGCGAGCACGAGCACGACCTCGCGCTCGGGGAAGCGAACGACATGCTCTCTCAGCACGATGTCGAGAATGTTCGCCGCATGTTCAAGGATGGGCCGGCCTCCCGTGCGCAACCAGACTTCCCACCAGGCCTGCTGTCCTGCCGCCGGAAACAGCTGAATGTCATCGGTGAAGAGCGAGCGGGCATGAGCAAGCCGCACGTCTTCCAAGGAAGCGACAAGCGGCTGGTTCTTGGGCTTGCCTGTTGGCGTCTCCTGCGTCCTATAATCTTCGACCTTCTTGAGGTAGAGTTCCCGCTTGGCCTCCGGAACGAACACCGTGGCCGACAGGCGCGTTTCCGGATCGGCCTCTGCGGGCCGCACAGCCACCAGCTCGATATGATCCTTGCCACGCTTGTCTTCGAGCTTGTCGAGCAGCGCACGCTGCTCTTTGCCTATATCGAATTCGAGATAGAAGCCGGCCTGCCCGCCGGCAATATCCGGATTGCGCGCTGCGGCCTGCTCGGCTGCGGCGGCAATCGCGGATGTCAACGCCTGTTCCAGCCGAGCCGCATGCTGCGCGCGATTGCGCTCCGGAAGCACAACTTCACCGCCTCCGCCTCTTGGCCACGTGAACTGCTCCCGCCGCCCGTTACCGGTAATATAAATGTGCTTGAGATTCCGCTGTTCCCCGTTCGGCATCAGTACCGTTACCTATGCGCTGCCGAACCCCGCTCCTGTATGGAGACTGACAAGTCCTCGTCGGTGACATTGCTGCGATCGGCCAGTATCGCCCGCTTTGCGGCCTCGTCAGCCGCGCGGGAGATTTCGGCCTGGCTTAGACCCGCGGTAAGCTCGACAGCCTTGCCCCAGTCAAGCTTATCGGCTTCAAAACCAACCAACCGCGATTGAAGAATCTTCAGTGTCACACCTTCGTCGGGGAGGCCGTACTGGATCACGTCGTCAAAGCGCCGGAACAGGGCTGGATCGAGCAGTTCCACATGGTTCGTGGCGGCGATGATGAGGCTGTCGCTGTCGTCTTTCTCCAGAAACTGGAGAAACGAATTCAGGACGCGGCGGATTTCCCCGACATCATTGCGCTCGGATCGCCGTGAACCGATCGCGTCGAACTCATCAAAAAAGTAAACACCACGCGTTTCGGCCATCGCGTCGAATATGATCCGCAGCTTGGAGGCGGTCTCGCCCATGAACCTTGTAATCAGGGTGTCGAAGACGACAGTGAAGAGCGGCAAATGCAACTCGCCGGCCAGGGCGCCGGCGGTCATGGTCTTTCCGGACCCGGGCGGGCCGACAAGGAGAAGCTTCCGCCGCGGCTGTAATCCGCGCTCGACCAGCTTGTGCTGCTGGCGCTGCTCGGTAAGCACTCTCTTGAGGCGCAGCTCCAGTTCGTCGGTCAAAGCCATGCTTGCAAGCCGCGTCTCTGAAAAACTGACCGATACCAGCGCGGCGAGATCGCCTTTAGGCTGTGCGATAGGAACCGGCCTGCGCGCCCGCTCGACCTTGCCGCTGCGTGCCTGATCGACGAGCGCCCGCAATTGCTGAGCAACCTGGCCGTGACCTTTGCGCGCCTCATGGGCAGCCGCCTGCATCGCGATGGACAGGAACTGATCGTCATCGCGAGCGATGTGGCTCTTCAGGAGCGCTATGAGATGCTTTGAGGCCGTCATATCCGGTCCATTGCGTTAATTCGGCCATACGTCTGACAGGAACGGGCCGCGAACACGATCAGCCGACTGATGTCGCAAAACCGCTTGCCGCGCAAGCGCGGATCGCGGTCTGGTATGTCTATTCGGCTCCGGTTGTGCATCATATGTAAAATCTGATTCCGCGCGACTAGTATTGTATCAACGCCTTACAAATAGATATTAAAACATCGTTGCCTCAAAATCCGAATATAAGAAGTTCACAAGACGCTGAGCATGCGGCTGGGGCTACTGTTATCCGCAGCATCCCGGTCATGAAGTCCCCGACACCGCTCACTGAGAAATGGAGCGATCCCGCGCGCAGTGCCAAGTCTTGTTCGTAAATGGCGCCGGACGAGATCTGAATTCGCTCTGTATTTCGAAGGCAGGCAAATGTCTTCGGTCCGAGCCTCGCTCCCGAACGGCCGCCGGTCCGTTCACGGCGCCACAGACGAGGATCGATGTGTTGTTCCGGGCATCGAAATGTCGGGCCAAAGCGCTCCTCTCATTTGAGCGCCACACGTCAGCTCTGAGACTGACGCAGTGGTCGGGCAAGCAGGGTACCGCCTGAAGCGCCGGTGCCTGCCCCCTGCACGAAAACGCGCAGCATCGGGCTGACCCCCTGAGGACGATCCAATCCCGCTCTTCAGGGATGGCATTCCTGGTGCGGCCGCGGAACTTCCACGATCAACCCATAAAGGGTCCGCTAGCGAAGCTGCGGCCGTTTGGCTGACGCCTGCACGGTGACCGCGTCCGCTTGCCGCACACTGACGGAGCCATCAGAGCGGGAATTGGCCCGCTCCAACGATGGAGCCCTCGGATGTCGCACGATCTTTCCCTCGCCCAGAACCACGCCTGGACACTCGCCCGCACCCTGATGACCCCGGTCGTCCTTTTCCAGTCCGACGACGCGTACCGGGTACTCCCCGCAGATGAAGTCGAGGACTGCGAGGTCGACATTCTTTTCGAGTACGATCCCTACACCGGTGGACACGCGGTCCACTGAACCGACTCTCGGTTTACCTTCCGCAGCGGCGGCGCCCGGCGCCGCCGTCCCTTCTTTCTTGAACCGCCCACGGCCCGTCCCTGCCGGTGGCCTGGGCGGAGCCGGCCGCGCCGGCAACGGCTTGCGCCGTCCTCCCCTTCGGTCCGGCCCTGCGGGTGCAGGCGCGCCCTGAAGCTCCGCCTGAACCGGCCCCGTGACGGGGCCGCGATCGGCGCGGCCTCCAGATACGGAGGCTGAAATGAGCAGGAAAGAAAAGGGCGCGAAGTCCGATATCTACACGCGCATCACGGAAAAGATCGTTGCCGATCTGGAGAAGGGCGTGCGGCCATGGGTGAAACCCTGGAGCGCCGGCCATGCCGACGGACGGATCACCCGGCCGCTGCGCCACACCGGTGAACCATACACCGGCATCAACGTGCTGTTGCTGTGGTCGGAGAGCCTGGCGCGCGGGTTCACGGCACCGCTCTGGATGACCTATCGGCAGGCGGCACAGATCGGCGCACAAGTCCGCAAGGGCGAAACCGGCGCGACGGTCGTCTATGCGAGCCGGTTCACGAAAACCGAGACGGACGCGCAGGGCGAGGAATTGGAGCGCGATATTCCGTTCCTCAAGACGTATACCGTCTTCAATTGCGATCAGATCGACGGACTTCCCGATCACTATTACCACCGACCCGAGAAGGTCATCGATCCTGTCGAGCGGATCGAACATGCCGACCGGTTCTTCGCCAATACTGGGGCCGTGATCCGGCATGGCGGCGCCCGGGCATTCTACGCGCCGGCAAGCGATCATATTCAGATGCCGCCCTTCGAGGCCTTCCGGGATGCTGAGTCCTATGTCGCCGTGCTCAGTCACGAGACGGTCCATTGGACCTCTAGGCCCGAGCGGGTTGGCCGCGATCTGAGCCGCTACGCCAGGGACAAGACCGAGCGCGCGCGCGAAGAGCTCGTCGCCGAGATTGGCTCGGCACTGGTTTGTGCCGACCTCGGCATCGTTCCCGAACTCGAACCACGGCCGGACCATGCGTCCTATGTGGCGAGCTGGTTGCGCGTCCTTTCCGACGACCGACGGGCGATCTTTCAGGCCGCCGCCCATGCGCAACGGGCCGTGACTTATCTGCACGGTCTGCAGCCCTCCGCCACCGGCACGGGACAGTTGGAGGCGGCCTGATGCTTTCCTTTTCGAATGCTGCTGCGGAGGGTATCAAGCCCTCCGCCATCCGGCTGCGCGTGCTATCGCTCGGCGCCGGCGTCCAATCGACCACCCTGGCGCTGATGGCCGCCCATGGCGAGATCGGCCCGATGCCAGATTGCGCCATATTCGCCGATACTGGCTGGGAACCGAAGGCGGTCTATGACCATCTAGACTGGCTGCGCTCGCCCAACGTGCTGCCGTTCCCCGTCCACGTGGTTTCGGCGGGCAACATACGTGATCAGCTCATAGGAGCGGCAAAGGGTAAACGCTGGGCATCGATTCCGGCGTTCGCCAAAAACGTCACCCCGGTGGGATCCGCCGTGCCGGTATTCGACATGGATGCGGCCGGTGCGCTCGTCGAGGTCTCCACACGGCGCACAACGCGCGACACTGTTTCCATCGGCATGATCCGGCGTCAATGCACCACGGATTTCAAGGTCGTGCCGATCCGCCGCAAGGTCAGGGCGCTTGCGGGGCTGACCCGCAAGCGCTCGCCTGGCCATCCCGTTGTCGAGCAATGGATCGGGATCTCGCGAGACGAGATCATGCGCGTGAAGCCGAGCCGCGAAACCTGGCAGGTCAACCGCTGGCCGTTGATCGAAATGCGGATGAGCCGGCGGGACTGCCTCGCCTGGCTGCGCCGCAACGATTACCCTGAACCGCCGAAATCGGCCTGCATCGGCTGTCCGTTTCACGACAACGCGCGCTGGCGCGCCATGCGCGATCATGATCCCGATGCCTGGTCGGATGCGATCGAGGTCGATCGGGCAATAAGGACGGGATTGCGTGGAATTCGGGGAGAGGTCTTTCTCCATCGGTCCGCCGTTCCGCTCGACGAAGCCGATCTGTCGACGCTGTCCGACCACGGGCAACTCGACCTGTGGCCGAACGAGTGCGAGGGCATGTGTGGTGTCTAGGCAGCCTCGATCTTTTCGAATGCCGTCAGGTCGCGGGGTATCGTGGGCCTCCGGCTGCGGGCTTCCAGCGGATGCCAGAAGCGTAACTCTGCCGAGGCTGATTCACCAGCGGAGGACGGTCAGGGCGATGGTTATGTGCTTCGGCCGACTGCTCACGGCACCGCTCGTCGTGCGCGCGAGAACGAGCGAATGGAGCCCGTTTGCAGGGGTGGCGGCCTGCCGTGCACGTCGCCGACGCAGAGCGCGCGATTGATCCCACCGACGATGTCGCGGAAGCGCAATGGCTTGGGGCCGGGCGCCATGGTCGTGTTCCCTTCACGTCGATGTCCTGGAGCTCGCCCGGCGCGGTCTCGATGGGGCATGTCTGACCGGGAAATCGGCTCCGCCTCGCCCGGCATTTCGCAACGCCCGTCCGGAACTTTCTTCCCCTGCGAACCTGCGTTCGCATTCCTCGCGCAAAACAAGAAAGTTCCTACCGGCCGTCCTCCATTTCATTGCGGCCTTCCAGGTGCGCGCCGGTCGTTCCCGATCTTTTCGACAGCCATCGAGACCGCGATGGGCGCGGCTCGGAATTTCGAAAGGAACACGACAATGGCCAACATCGGCACCTTCACCACGACCCGGAACGGCTTCACGGGTGCGATCAAAACTCTAACGCTCAACGTCAAGGCCCGCTTCGAGCGCGTCGAAAACCCTTCCGAGAACGGACCGCATTTCCGCATCTTCTCGGGTGCAGTTGAGCTAGGTGCGGCGTGGCAGAAACAGGCCAAGCAGACCGAACGCGACTACCTTTCGGTCAAGCTGGACGACCCGAGCTTCCCGGCTCCGATCTACGCCACCCTGATCGAGGTGGAAGGCCAGCAAGGCGTGCAGCTCATCTGGTCCCGCCCCAACGGCAACCGGGACTGACCAGGTCCCCAACGGCCCCGCCGAGACGGCGGGGCCATTTCTGCGTCGACGAACCGACGGCCGCCAGATTCGAGGCCAGTCGTCCACTTCACTCCCGCCTTCCTCTCCGCGAGGCATACGGGTCGAGATAGCCCCGGCGCCGCTTCCGGCGTTCGAGCCTCGTCATCGCATCGCCGGCCTCGGCGGGCGTGTCGAATGTTTCGATCATCGACTGGCCGCGCGTTCCGATCCGGCCCCAATCGCGCACGAGGGACGCTCCTCCAAACAATGTGGGCTGAACGGAAAGGCTGTAGAACCGGCGCATGTTCTGCGACGGGTCGATGCGGCGAAGATGAACCGGATGGAGTTCGTTCATGTCCGGAAGTCTCGCTCGACGCGAAGGCGTCGTCCAACGCATTTTCTGAATCGATCAAGGCTGATCGATTCATGCCGTTGATGCCGACAGCTCTTCGCGAACCGTTCTTGGCTAGGTCCGCTGAAATCGGTTCTGTCCGACGACCGAGATCATATCTTCTCGCCGGAACCAGATGGCGCGGCCGCATCTGAGTGGCGGATTGCCGGCCGTGAAGACGATCTGTTCATCGGCACGCATCTGCAGGACCTCCTCGGGCAGGATCAGCGGCCGCGCGGAGAGCTGCCGCGAGCGCGTTCGAGACGATCCCGACATGCGCGACGTCCGGCTGAGCTGCTCCACCTCGACCGTCGTGTTGCCGCAGCGCCGCGAGATGTAATCGGCGGTCTCCGGGTCATTGATTGCCGCAAACGAGATCCACGAGGCGGACTCGAACCATTTGCTCGATGCGTCCCGCCCACCATAGGTCTCACGCATCTGGCCAATGGACTGGAACAGGAGCAACAGGCTAATGCCGTATTTGCGGCCGGCGTCCCGAGCGGTTTCCAGGATGCGGAGATATCCCAGCCGTGCGACCTCATCGAGCAGGAACAGCGTACGGCCCTTCATCTCGCCACTCCGGTTATAGATTGCGTTGGCCAGGGCGCCGATGATGGTGCGCGCCAGGCCGGGATGCGCTTCGAGCGTCTTGAGATCGAGATTGAGGAACACGTCGGTGTCGCCGTCCGCCAGACCGTCGGTCGAGAAGCTGTTGCCCGATACCAGCGCGGCATAGTTCGGATAGGAAAGCCAATGCGTCTCCTTGACCGCATTGGCATAGACGCCGGAGAACGTCTCGGGCGTCATGGCGATGAAGGGGGCAACGTTCTCCTTGACGAACGCGGATTCGGAATTGTCGTAGATCAGCTGTAATCGCTCACGCAGCTTGGGCTCCGGCTCTGATAGGTTCGCTCGCATCTGCCGCAGATGCTGGTATTCCTTTTCCGTATGTCCCGACAGGCACACATCGGCGATCAGAACGGTAATGAGCTGGAGCGCGGACGCCCGAAAGAAGTCGTCGCGGATCGAAGCCTGGCGGGCCGTGTCGGTCACGACCCAGGTGGCGACGGCCACCACGTCCTCCTCCTTTGTTCCGCCGAACCGCCCAATCCAGTCAAGCACGTTGAACCCGGTGCCCGGCTCCTTCGGGTCGAGGACGAAGACCGATCGGCCGGCCTTGCGCCGGTGCCCGATCACCATCGGCGACCTCGTTTGATGGATCGAGCGCGACGAGCCCTCCACCCCATTTGAGCGCCGTCGGAACGGTGACCGAGGTGGTCTTGAAGCCGCCCGACCCGGCGAAGACCAGCCCGTGCGAGGAGCCGAACGAACCGTCGAAGCACAGCAGCGGCGACTTTCCCCCAGCACCCCATGTCTCGCGGCCGTCAGCGCGGAAACCGCGCTCGCCGCCCGCTCGTCTGTCGACGCGGCAGGCCTCGCCGACCACGATGCCGCCGGCCTCGGGAAAGAGGCGCCGGGCAGCAGAAATGGTCATCCACTCGCTCTCCCCATGAATGGCACGTTTGCCTCGGACCCGGCGGGGCGCAGCTGCCGCGAAGGCGGCATCGCCGCGCATGGCGACGCGCAAACCAAAGACGCCGGCGACCGCCGCGACGACCGCCCCCGTCAACGTGGCGGGATCGGTGTATTCGATAATAGATGTGCCTGGCGGCACCGTTGCGGCGAATGCGGCGAGCCGGCCGATCTCGCGGACCGCGGCGATTGTGATCACCACCAGCGTGCCGGCGACGACCCCCAGCCCGCAAGGGGGATCGAGATCGCGCCCCTGGCCGCAAAGAGAAAGACGACGCCGGCCCCGCCTGCGACCGCGTAGGGCAGCGCGATGCCGATCCGGTCAAGCATCAGGCGCGCGTCCGGCGTGCGGGCGAAGCTTGCGAGCCAGTGCTCCATCCCTGTCAGGGCGAGGCAAGCCCCCGCCATGACGATGACCGGGGCAGCGACCATGGCGAGCTTAGTCGGGCTCATCGGCGAACGCCTTCATCCCGATCGCCATCAGGCGCGATCGCTCGGTTTGGTCGCTCTTTATCCGGCTCGCGCCGTCGATGAGGAGGCCGAGCAGGAGAGCGCGCTTCTCGTAACGAAGCCCGGCCTTGGCGATCAGCCCGCCGAGTTGGATCTTCTCGCGCGCATCCTTCTTGCGCGCCTCTGACTGGCTTGCCTGTCGCATCCGCTCAAGCCTCGCCAGACGGCCCCTGAGCCGCGCCAGGCGCGGCCGGCGCCGACGCTGGCCTGGCCGCCCGTCCGCTCCCCTTGCGAAACCGGACCGCGACTTCCTCGAGAGCGGACACGAGCGCGCGCTCCTCAACCTCGATATCGCCGAGACCGGCCTTGAGCGCGAGCCGTCCGATGCGCTCGGCTTCGCGCGTTTCAGCCTGCTTGAGCTGCTCCTGCAGCTTGGCGATTTCTTCCCTGATCTTCGATGACGGCTTCTTCATTCCGGTAGCTTTCCTTCTCGACCATTCGCTTTGTGGCGATGGCGAGGATCGGCCGGGATCGCGCGCAGCGCGACCCGGCAGAAGTGACGGGTCGGCGAAGCCGACGCTTTGAGAGATCATCCCGGCGTTCCGAAGGAATGCCTCCAAGGGCGCAGTAATACGTCGCTGACGCGACGTTGAGCGCCCGGACCCGTCCGGGAAGAGGCGTGGCCTGCGGAACAATGTCGTTCAACTGCCGGGATCGCTGTCACCGTGGCCATCACACACTTCACGCCCCAGATCATCGGCCGCGCTGACGGGCGTAGCGCCGTCCTGTCGGCCGCCTACCGCCACTGCGCGAAGATGGAACATGCGGCCGAGGCCAGGACCGTCGACTATTCGGGCAAGCGCAATCTCGCACACGAGGAGTTCCTGCTTCCCGTCGATGCGCCGAAATGGGCGCGTGAGATGATCGCCGACCGCTCGGTCGCGGGCGCCGCCGAAGCATTTTGGAACAAGGTCGAGGCCTTCGAAAAGCGCGCCGACGCGCAATTCGCCAAGGAATTCATCGTCGCCCTGCCGATGGAACTGTCGAAGGCGCAGAACATCGCGTTGGTGCGCCAGTTCGTCCACGAGCAGGTGCTCGGCCGCGGGCAGGTTGCCGACTGGGTCTATCACGACGATCCGGGCAATCCGCATGTCCATCTGATGACGACGCTGCGCCCGCTCACGGAGAGCGGCTTCGGGGCCAAGAAGGTCGCCGTGATCGGTGCTGACGGCCAGACGGTCCGCACGAAGACCGGCAAGATCCAGTATCGTCTCTGGGCCGGCGAGAAGGCCGAGTTCCTCGAGCAGCGGCAACGTTGGCTCGATCTTCAGAACCAGCACCTCGCGTTCGGCGGCTTTGAGATCCGCGTCGACGGGCGATCCTATGCGGAGCGCGGCATCGACCTCGTGCCCACGACCCATATCGGCCCGGGCGCAAAGGCGATCGAGCGCAGGGCGATGCGCGAGGGCAGGGACACCAGGCTCGAACGCCTCGCATCGCATGCGGCTGCGCGTGCGGTGAACGCCGAGCGCATTCAGGCCCGGCCGGAAATCGTGCTCGATCTCGTCAGCCGCGAAAAGAGCGTGTTCGACGAGCGCGACATCGCCAAGGTTCTGCACCGCTATGTCGACGATCCCGGCGCCTTCCAGCAGCTTCTGGCGCGGATCGTTCAAAGCCCGGATTGCCTTCGTCTCGAATCCGGGACGGTCGACTTTGCGACGGGCGCGCGCTTGCCGGACAAGCTCACCACGCGCGAGCTGATCCGCCTTGAAGCGGAGATGGTATCCCGCGCGTCCGCGCTCGTGAAGGCGAAGGGGTTCGGCGTCCGGAAGAAGATTGTTGCCGACGTGTTCGCGCGTCACGACCGTCTTTCAGACGAGCAGCGCACGGCCATCGAGCACGCGACCTCCGGCGCGCGGATTGCCACCGTTGTCGGCCGCGCCGGCGCCGGCAAGACGACGATGATGCGCGCGGCGCGCGAGGCATGGGAGGCGGCAGGCTACACGGTGGTCGGCGGCGCGCTTGCCGGCAAGGCGGCCGAGGGCCTTGAGACGGAAGCCGGAATCCCGTCCCGCACCCTGGCATCCTGGGAGCTGCGCTGGAACGAGGCGCGCAACCGCCTCGACAGAAAGACGATCTTCGTCATGGACGAGGCCGGCATGGTCGCCTCGAAGCAGATGGCGACATTCGTCGAGGCGGTCTCGAAGGCTGGCGCCAAGCTGGTGCTTGTCGGCGACGCCGAGCAGCTCCAACCGATCGAGGCGGGAGCGGCCTTCCGCGCCATCGTCGAGCGCACCGGCTATGCCGAGCTCGAGACGATCTACCGCCAGAAAGATGCCTGGATGCGCACCGCCTCGGTCGATCTGGCGCGCGGCAATGTGACGGCTGCGCTCTCGGCCTATGGGGGCCGCGGCATGGTGATCGGGGAAAAGCTGAAGGCCCAGGCGGTCGACAGCCTGATTGCATCCTGGAACGGTGAATATGATCCCGAAAAGTCCACACTCATCCTGGCCCATCTGCGTCGCGATGTGCGCGAACTCAACCGGCTCGCCCGCGAAAAGCTGGTCGAGCGCGGCATTGTCGGCGAGGGCCACGCGTTTCAGACGGAAGAGGGGACACGGCATTTCGATGCTGGCGACCAGATCGTGTTTCTCAGGAATGAGGGCGCGCTCGGCGTCAAGAATGGCATGATCGGCAGGGTGGTCGAAGCCGGACCCGGCAGGATCGTCGCCGAGACCGGCGAAGGGGAGGGGAAGCACCGCATTGAGGTCGAGGAGCGCTTTTATCGCAATCTCGATCTTGGCTATGCCACCACGATCCACAAAAGCCAGGGCGCGACCGTCGATCGCGTCAAGGTGCTCGCCTCGCTCTCGCTGGACCGGCATCTGACATATGTCGCGATGACCCGGCACAGGGAGGATCTCCAGCTTTTTTATGGCGAGCGGTCGTTCCAGATCGCGGGCGGCCTCGACACGCTCCTGTCGCGGCGCAACGCCAAGGAAACCACTCTCGATTATGCCGCCGGACGCTTCTACCGGCACGCGCTCAGCTTCGCCAACAGCCGCGGACTTCATCTCATGCGCGTCGCCCGCACACTCGCCCGCGACCGGCTGGACTGGACGCTGCGCCAGAAGCGGCGCCTTGCCGATCTTGGCCGAAAGTTTCGCGCCGTCGGCACCCGCATCGGCCTCTTCGACACCACCCTGTCCGCCGTCCAATCGAAAAAGGAGGCCGAGCCGATGGTCAAGGGCGTCACCACATTCGCCAAATCCATTACCGACGTCGCGGCCGAGAGGGTCCACGCAGAAAAGGAGGTTGCCAGACAGTGGGAGGAGGTCTCCGACCGGTTCCGTCTGGTCTTTTCCGATCCGGAGGCGGCGTTTCGCGCCATTCGCTTCGATGCCGTCCTCGCCGACCCTGCAGTTGCTTCGGAGCGTCTAGGACAGCTTGCGCGTGAGCCCGCCTCTATCGGCGCGTTGCGCGGCCGTGAAGGGATTCTGGCAAGCCGCGCGGAACGGCAGGCGCGGCAGGAGGCCGAGGCGAACGTGCCGGCACTCGGGCGCGAGATCGAACGTTACCTGCGTTTGCGCGAGGCGGCCACGCGCAGGCTCGAGGTCGATGAAACGGCGCTGCGCCGTCGCGCCTCGATCGACATTCCCGCGCTTTCACCTGCTGCGCACGCCGTGCTCGAAAAGGTGCGCGACGCGATCGACCGCAATGATCTTTCGGCAACACTCGGGTTCGCGCTGGCCGACCGCATGGCCAGGGCCGAAATCGATGGCTTCAACAAGGCCGTGTCCGAGCGGTTCGGGGAACGCACCTTGCTCTCGAACGGCGCGCGCGACACCAACGGCGCCGTGTTCAGGAAGGAAGCCCTCGGCGTGCCCGCGGCCGATCGCGAAAAGCTCGCTGCGGCCTGGCCGATCATGCGCACAGGCCAGCAGCTCGCCGCCCACGAGCGCACCATGAAGGCGCTCAAGGAGACCGAGGCGCTGCGACAGAGCCAGCGTCAGTCCCAGGTTCTCAAATGACCCGCAGGCGTCGCGCGCTCACCATTCTCGGGATCGGTGCCGCTGCCGTGACCGGCCTGCTCGCCCTCGGCTACGTAGGCGGCCTGCGCATCAATCTTACCCCAAGCTACCCGCTCGGGATCTGGCGGATCGTGCCGCTCGACCGCAAGGTTGCCGTCGGCGATCTCGTCATGATCTGCCCGCCGCCAACGTCCGCGTTCACGCTCGCGCGGCAGCGAGGATATCTGCGGTTGGGGCTCTGTCCAGGATGGCTGAGTCCGCTGATCAAGACGGTTGCTGCGACGCAGGGACAGCGCGTGGAGATCGCCGGCGCGGTGAGCGTTGATGACTTACCGCTCGCCAACTCCAAGATGCGCGCGGCGGACGCTGAGGGCAGGGGGCTCATTCCCTTCGCCGGCGGCATCGTGCCGTCTGGTCACATCTTTCTTCACTCTGATTTCGCAGGTTCCTATGACTCGAGATATTTCGGGCCGATCCCGGCCGCCGGTGTCCTCGGCGTGGCCCGTCCCATCCTCACCATTCACCGCTGACGCCGTGAAGACTGTCGGTCTCACGATGCTTGCCGTTGCCGCCGGAGCAATCGGTTGGAGCGGCAATCCCCTCACCCTCCCGCTCGCCTTCGTGTTCCCCGCCCTGTGGGCAAATGCTCCCTCCCGGATCGCGGCCGGCATTGTATCCGCGGGATATTTCCTTGCGGCCTCGCGCGGTCTGCCACAGGGCGTTGTCAATTACTTTGGCAGCGGGATCGCCGAAGGCCTCGCACTCTGGCTCGGCGCATCGCTCGCCTTCGTCGTCGTGCATGCGGTGCTATGGACATCGCGGCCGGGGAGGGGACGGACCCTGCGATATGCCACCGCGGCGCTCCTCTTGAGCGTGCCGCCTTTCGGCATCGTGGGTTGGGCGCATCCGATCACGGCCGCCGGCATCGTCTTCCCGGGCTGGGGGTGGTGGGGACTTGGAGCGGCAGCGATCGGCCTCCTCGCCATGACCACGAAGGTCTGGTCGATCGCAACGCTCGTCTTGGGAGGAGCGTTTGCATGGTCCGCCGCAGTGTGGACAGATCCCAGCGTGCCCGACGGCTGGATCGGTGTCGACACGGAATTCGGGGGCGAGCGTGGCAAATATACGGGGTTGTTTCAGCATCGTGAGACCATCGCCGCGGTGAAGGCAGCGGCGGCGCAAGGTTACAAGGTCGTGGTGTTGCCCGAAGGCGCCGCAGGCATCTGGACGCCGACCGTTGAACGCCTATGGGTCAATGAGATCAAAGTACTCGACGTCGTCGTAATTGCTGGAGCGATCCTGGTCGACCGGCAGGGCTACGATAACGTGATGGTAGAGATCTCGGGTGAGGGAGCGCCCATCCTCTACCGTCAGAGAATGCCGGTACCGGTCTCAATGTGGCAGCCCTGGCTGGCGTTGGTCGGTGAAACCGGTGGTGCGCGAGCGAATTTCTTCGCAAATCCGATCGTTGAATTCGGTGGCGCACGGGTCGCCCCATTGATCTGCTACGAGCAGCTCATTGTATGGCCCCTTCTGCAATCGGCACTCTACGTGCCCGACATCGTTGTGGCGACGGGAAACGGCTGGTGGACACACGGTACCAGCATCGTCGCTATTCAGAAGTCCGCGACCATTGCCTGGGCACGACTCTTTGATCTTCCACTTATCATGGCGTTAAACATCTGAGATGAGCAGATGACGGGCCGGGCTGTGCAGTTAGCGTCAAGGGACCGGAAGCCGTATGGCGCGAACCAAGCTCAAATGCGGAAGTACAGCCCGATCACGAGAGCATTTGCGAAGGCCTCGGATCTGATTACGCATATTCCTTGATTTTCTGCAGTCATTGTGCCTCTAAAAGATGATGGGAAAAGTCATCTTTATTCGGCCCAATTACCAACCTATTCAACCCAAAGTACGTCTCCTCGACGCGCCGATCTAGAGCCGCCACCATAACAACCCGAGCGTCATGATGTTGGCGACCTGCACGGCAAAGCTCGGCGCCATGTCGTCGGGGCGTGCGCCAGGTCTTGAATGTGACCGACGATGGAAGGCGGCCGGCGGCCACCGGAACGCGAGCGGATCGGCCGCCCGAACGGCGGCTGGCCGTGGGCCCCGCATAGAATTCATCACCGGGCAGGAATGTCGCCTGGTCCGGTCTTCCCTGATCGACGATCAGCGGTCGTACGCACTACAGCACAGCAGAAAAGGCGTTGAGCATGAACCGACGAGATCGAAATTCCGATGATCTGGAACTGTTCGAACTGCTCGAAAAGCTTGGAGAGCTAACCGACGCGACTGGGATTCCCGAACTCTTGGGTAGGCTGCTCGACATCTATGGGCTGAAGACGGTGGCCTATCTGGGCTCTGGAGTGACTGCACAGCCTGGACAATCCCCCTATCTCGCAGTGACCTATTCGAACGAATGGGTTGATCACTACAAGGCCCAGCGCTTCGTCGATATCGATCCGACCGTGCAGATCGGTATGCGCCGTATGCTGCCCATCGACTGGGACGAGCTCGATCGGGCAGACGAGGACGTTCGCCGCCTGTTTGGGGAGGCAAAGGAGTTCGGCCTCGGCCGTCGTGGCATCTCCCTGCCCGTCCACGGCCAGCACGGTGATAGAGCGCTGGTCTCGATCACGAGCGACGCCAGCGATCGCGACTGGCGGTACCTCCGACTCCACTACATGCGAGACTTCCAAATGCTGGCGCTTCATATGCACCAGGCGATTCTGCGGTTGGAGGGGAAGACCGTGGAGCAGGCCAGGCTGTCCCCGCGCGAGCGAGAGTGCCTGTTGTGGGTAGCCGAGGGAAAGACGGCGTGGGAGACCGCCGTTATCCTCGGCCTGTCGGAGCACACCGTGCGCTGCTATCTTGAGAGCGCCCGCCACAAGCTTGGTGCCGCCAACAACACCCATGCGGTGAACAAAGCCGGCAAGGTTGGTCTACTCACTCAGCTTCCGTAAATCCGGCAGATACACCGGATTCCGGGGCCTTCTAATGGGGTCTAGTTGCTTCAGCGTTTTCAACAAACGCAAGGAGCAACACCATGATCACAATCGTCGAAGGTGCGGAGCGCGACCGTCACCCCGCCTTAATCGATGAGATGTTTCGGATGCGGGCGGCAGTGTTCGCCGACCGGCTCGAATGGGACGTCTCCGTCACCAATGGGAGGGAGGTCGACCGTTTCGACGCAGAAGATCCCCTCTACCTGCTTTCGCTCGACGACCGGACCGGAGCGCTCCAAGGAGCGGTGCGGTTGCTACCGACCACCGGGCCAAACATGTTGCGTGACGTCTTCCCGGTTCTTGTGCCAGGCGGTGCCCCGGCGAGCCCCCTCATCTGGGAGAGTTCCCGGTTCGCGGTGAACCCTGCCGCGTTCAACGCGTACGAGCGCGCTGAAGCGAACCACGTGGTCAATCGCACGACAATCGAGCTTCTGTGCGGCATCGTTGAAGTCTGCCAGCGCGCCGGCATCGAGCACGTCGTGTCGGTCTTCGACGCGCGAATGGCGCGAATCTTTCGCACCATCGATTGCGCCTTCGAGGTGATCGGAGCCCCGACCCGCATCGGCAGGACGATGACCTATGCCGGCATATTCGACATGTCAGACGCCATGCGAGAGCGTCTGGGGGAAGCCGGCAGGCTTCTTGCGCCGGTTCTGGCCCCTGTGGATCCGCGGCAGACCCCGGCCCCCGCATCGTCTGATTGACCATCGCTTTTGTCACATGGTTATCTGGTCTGGACGATAACCATGTCCTATAAGGGCCCTGAGGCGGTACGCGCTGCCTTGGGGCTTAGAAACCCCACCACAGAGCAGGTGTCGGCTGATGCGACACCAAGGATCCTCTGGCCACGGCCGGGGCCTGCGACGCATGTCCAGGCACTCGTGCTAAAGGTCGCAGGGACCGTCTGTGGCGGTTTTCTAACCCCCGGCTTGGGGTCATGGTCTTTATAGTTTGCGGGGGCGCACCGCGAACCAAGCCGCAGGGATTGAATGCGAACAAAACCAGACGTCGACATCGGACCCGGCCAGGCTGCGACATCCAGTGTCATCAACGCCCTCCTGGCCGAGCTGAGTGAGAAAGAGCTGGCACAGGTGGCCGTCGCGGTCATTCGGGAGAACAGGAGCCGGTTGCAGAAGGCCCAGGAGCTGTTCGAGGAGGTCAGCCAGCTTGACGCCGCTGGTTCGAGAGACGAGCATCTGGGGCAACTGAGGCACGACTACCGGATCGCCATGCTCAACCTTCATGCGCAGCATCAGGTCGTGAGCCTGGTCGTCGAGCGCCTCGGGTTCGTGCCCGAGGTCGATGGACAACGCCCCGTGCTCAATTAGCTGGGACTATCGGAATTAGATCAGTCCGATGCGTGTGGCGATCGTGCCTGCCTGCCGATTATTCGCTGCCCCGAGCTTGTTTGTCGCCTCGTCGATATAGGACCGCACCGAGCGATACGAGATGTCCAGCATGAGTGCGATGTCGGCCATCGACATCCCCTCTGCGAACCAGCGCAGGCACTCTGCCTCGCGCGGCGACAAGCGAATGCCGGAGGCAAGCGATGCGTCGCCGCTTGCGCCTCCCAGCCGGGAGTGCACAAAGGCGACCGAAACCGCCGCGGTGACCGGATCGATGTCCTCGCTCAGCTTCGATACAGGCCTCCCGCTCGCGAGCGTGAACACCATGCGGTCCCTGAATCCTACGGGAATCGAGATCGAGATCCCGGACCTGATGCCGAACCGGTCGGCCTCGACGAAGAACTTGATTACATCCCGCCGACCATTGCGCCTCGCCTCACCGGCCGACCACGAAAACAGCGGCGGTCCGTGCTTTGCTTTGGTCACGACCGGATCGACCCGGATGAACTCCCGTTGCACATAGAGCTCCTGCCAGGCGCGCGGATAGTTGGAGACGGCGAAGCTCTCCGGTCCGCGAAGGTAGAGGTAGGCGTAGAAGTCGAACCCGGTATCGTCCGCGAAGTCTCGCAACGAACGGCGGGCTGCACGCTCGTCAAGCGGCAGCGAAAGCCTGTCGATGAGTTTGAGCAGATTGGCGTTCAATGGTGGGCGGGTCCAATGGCAAGCCCCGCGACAGAAGGCGACCCTTCTGCACGGAGCGTTAAAAACGAAATGGGTCATCGCTACCGATAGGACCCGGGGAAGACGATGTCCTGGTCGACCAGGACGTTGAACCGGTAACCCGGGCGGATCTCCAGTGTCGGCTGGACGTTGAGGTTGCGCGAGACCGTCTGCTCGGAGATCTGCCCGAAGGTTTCGGCGAAGGAGCGCCTGGCGGCGTCCTCGGCACTGTTGGCCGTGCCGAAGCTGTTGCGATCCTGCGGCAGCATCATTTCGGTCCCGGCGCCGATAAGAGCGACGAGGATCGCCGAGCCGAACGTGCGCAAATAGTGGTTGTCCACCTGGTCCCGGAATCCGCCATAGCCAGCTGAATCGGTCCCCGCCATCCCGCCGATCTGCAGTGTCGATCCGTTCGGAAAGATGAGGTCGGTCCAGATGACGAGCACGCCGTCCTGCCCGAATGTGACCTCGGAATCGTAGCGGCCGAAGAGTTTCGATCCCTGCGGGATGAGAAGGTGCCGGCCCGTCGCGCTGTCATAGACATTCTGCGAGACCTGAGCCGTGATCCGCCCGGGAAGGTCCGAGTTGATACCCGTGATGAGCGTTGCCGGGATCACCGACCCGCGCTTGAGCTCATAGGGCGAGATCTGCCCGATGACCGGATTGGGAAGGTATCCCAGATCCCGGATGTCCTGATTGAAGAAGCGCTCCTTGGCCGCCTGCCCGTTCGCGTCCGCGGCGCCACCAACGCCCGCCTCCATGGCGGCGGCGTAGAGATCGAGCGCGGTCTGCGGCCGCGTTGTCGACGATTGCGGTTGGCCAGGCGCCGCGGTCGTGCCGTCGTTCGTCACAGCCGAAAGGTCGCCTAGCGAAACGGCTATCGGGGAATCGAACGCCGCGTCATTGGCTTGATAGCGCGCCATGCGCTGACGGTGCAGCTCGCGCATGAGCTGTTCTTCTTGCTCTCGTTCGAGGCGGGCGCGCCATGCCTCTTCCGGCTCCAGAGCCGTCCGTTGCTGTTCGGCCGTGGGGGCATCCGGTGGCTCCGGCATGAACGGGTTTTCCTCCGGCTCCGCCGGCTCGACGGGAATCGGTAGCGGCTGCGGTTGCACCGGTTCGCCGATGATGCCGTCCGGCACGCCCTCCTTGAGCTGGTCGGCATGGGTCGAGGCCGGACGGGAGCCAGGTGTGAACGCTGCATTGTCATCGCCCAGGCGAAGACCGCGCGAGGACAGCCCATAGAAGATCACGGCAAGGAAAAGCACCACCAGCACAATCGCGACGACGATCGGCAGGCGATTGAGGCGCCGGATTCTCGGCCCGCCAGCGAGATCGGAGCCGCCGAGCCTGAGACTCTCGGTCATGACGGCTCCCTTCCATCGCGCTGCATCATCGACAGCGGCGAGATCGGCGTCGCCCCCTCCCCGCCCATCTGGTACATGCGTGTGAGGTCGAGCGCGTGAGTCGACAACCGGACCAGGATGCTGCCCTCGAACGTGTCCACGACATAGGCGAGGGCAACGGTAGTCGCCTCCTCCGTCGCCTGGTCCGTGGCGACGGCATAGCCCCATTCCCTGAGCGAAGACTCCAGCGCCTCGCCGAATATGGAGCCGTCCGGCTCAAGCTGGATCGTCGTCGTGCCTGGACCGACCTGCTCGGCAAACCGCCCGATCATATCCCCAGCGATCGCGGACGCCGCCTCCGGGGTGAGCTGCGCGGTTGCCGAACTCGTGACCAGACCCGCACCGCCCAGTGTCTGGCACCCGGCCAGCAGTGCGGCGCACAGCACGAAAACCACCAGGCGAGGTTGGAAAATCGAGCGGTGCATTCCCTACCCTCCCCGCCTGATCGTGATTTTCTCCTGAGAGCGTCCGACGCCCGAGACGAGGATCGCTCTGTCGATGTAATAGTCGACCACCATCATGGTGCCGTTCATGCGGTAGTTGACGATCCGGTTCTCGCCGCCGGAAACCACGAACAGCACCGGCGCATCCTGGCCCGACAGCGACGAGGGGAACTGGATGTAGGTTTTCTGGCCGTCGCTGTAGATGCGGGTCGGCCGCCATCTCGCCGTTCCGCTCACACGAAACGAGAAATTGAGCTGCTCCGCCGGCACGCCGGCGCCGGGCACGATGCTCGCCTCCATGCGCGAGGCAATCTCGGCGAAGCGCGCATTGACGTCTTCGGGATAGTCGAACCCGACCCGCGCCATATAGTTCGAGTGATGGGACTTGAGCTGGATGTGGTAGGTGCGCCGCGAGGTTGTCACCACCATTGAGGTGACGAGGCCGGTTTCCGAAGGCTTGACGATCAGATGCACCGCCTGGCCGCCCGGCGCACCCGACGTCGCCGGCTCGACCTTCCAGCGCACGGTGTCGCCAAGCAGCACGTCGCGCACGATCTCGCCCGGCTGGAGTTCGATGTCGCACACCTGAAGCGGCGAGCAGACCACCGATGGCTGAACCTGGCCGAAGAGGAAGATGACCTTACCGTCGGGGCCGCGCGTCACGCCCCCTGCCCTTGCTGCCACTGGCCGGAAATGCTCGTGCCGCGCTGCTCGTTGACACTCAGGGGCTGCGCCAGGGCCGGCGCTGCAATCGTCGAGAGAACAAGTCCGGTGCAAAATGCTGCGCTCCGGAATTTGGAAAAATTCATGAAAGGGATCCTCCGGGCACTCACAGCTGCGCCGTCCAGTCGAAATCTTTGAGGTAAAGGCCGATCGGGTTGAGGCGGATGACCGCCTCGTCCTGGGGCGGTGTCAATGTGACCGTGGCGACGCCCCGAAACCGCTTTACGTCCTGCTCCCTGCCCTGCCGGTCGCGCTCATATTCCGTCCAGTCGACCTGGTAGCTCTGGTTGGAGAGCGGCACGATGTTCGTGACCTCGACAGCAACCGTCATCGTGCGGGCGCGCTCGAACGGAGAGTTGCCTCGGAACCAGGCGTTGACCTTCTCGGTCGCCGGATCGGACGTGCGCAAATGGGCATAGGTGCGGTCGACATATTGCTTCTGCACCACGGCATCGGGCGTGACCGAACGGAAATTGCTGACGAAGCTGCCGAGCGTGGCACGCACCACGCGCGGGTCGGCATATTCGATCTGTTGCGGGAAGCCGGCGCTCGCGGCCGTGCCGAGCCGATCGACTTCCACGATATAGGGGACCAGCTGCACCTGCGTGCTCTGATAGAGCGCATAGGAGAAGCCGATCACCGCCATCAGCATCCCGGTCACGCCGACGATGCGCCACGAAGCGGCGGCTTTCACATATGACCCGTAACGCTCGTTCCATTCCTGGCGTGCGGCAAGGTAGGGATTTTCCGGTGGGCTCTTTGCGGCCATGGTCTACGTCACGCCTTGTCGTCTGCTGATTTTCTGGTGGTGGGGCGGCCCTGGCTCTGGTCGAGCTTGGAATTGGCAAGGCCGAGTGTGGATGCGCCCCAGGTGCCCGGAACGCCGATTGCCTTGTCCCGGCCGGCCGAAGCGAGCGCGGAGCCGGCAGCGCTCGCGCCGCTGGTCATGCCCTTGAGTGCGGCCGCCCCGAACGAACTGCCGGCCGCCCGTGCATCGGAATAGGCCGAGGCCCCTGCCCTCGCCCCGCCCCAGGCCAGCGCGGCGCTGCCGGCGGCCATGGTTGCGGCCTGGCCGCCGTGACGGATCGTCTCCATGCCGCCGGTCACCGATACCCCCTGCACGACGCCCTGGACGATGTTGGGCACATACATGGCGATGACGAACACCACGACGGAAATGCCGCCGATGGCCAGGGTGGACAGAAACTCGTCGGCGCCAGAGGGGAGTTGGCGAGATCGATGAGGACTTCAGAACCGATGCGCGCGATCATCACCAGCGCCATCAGCTTCATGCCGACCGAGAACGCATAGACGAGATACCGGACGGCGAAGTCCTTGGTGAAGCTCGAGCCGCCGAGACCCAGCATGATCATGCCGGCAAGCAGGCCGACATACATCTCGGCCATGACGGCCACGAAAATCGCGGCCACCAGGCTGAAGGCGATGACGACGATCACCATGGCGAACACCGCCGCGATCGCGAGCGCATTGTCCTCGAACAGCCCGAACTGCGCCTTCTCCGACATCTGGCTCGCGACCTGCAGGCCGGCGTTGAAGACGTTCGCTGGCGATGCCGAGCCGCCCCCTGCGCCGATCTGGAAGAGGCTGTCGACCATTGCGCGTGCGAAGTCCGGCCCCTGCTCGAGGATGAAGACGAACAGGCCTATGAACATGATGCGCCGCACCAACTCGGCGAACCACGTGTCGAGCGACGCGGCGCCGAGCGCCAGCCAGACAGCCGCAATGCCAACTTCGATGCCGGCAAGGATCCAGAACAGCGAGCGCGCCGCCTGCATGACGGTCGTCTCCCAGCCCTGCGCGGCGTCCGCGACCTCGTTTTCCAGCGTCGTGAGAAGCGAGCCATCCTGTGCGAGGGCGGGCTGGAGAAAAACAGGACGCCGAGGCTGGCGGCAATGGCGAGCTTAGTTGTCGGGGGCCTCATCGCCCTGCCCCTCTCCGTTGCCCCAGCGCGGCCGCATCTCCTGCCCGGCGGTGGTGTCATACTCAGTCGGTGTGTCGAGGACTCTGCGCGCGCCATCCGGTTCCCCGCCAAGGTTCGGGACGACCCAGACCGCAACAGCGATCCCGACAATGACAGTGGCTGCCGCCATGATAATAAGTGTTCTCGTCACCAGCGCGGCTCCATGACCTGGCCGCCCGATGTCGACGGTGCGTTCGAGTTGAAAAAGTCCTCGCGGCGCGTCTGCGCGAGATCCTTTGCGGCCTGTTCGGACTGGTGCCAGGTCGCCATCATCGTGATCTGCTGCGAGACGAGACCGCGCAGCTTCTGTGTCTGTGCCACCTGTTGCGCGGCGATCTGATGGCCGACCTGCAGCGCCTGCATCTGACCGACGGAGCTCTGCGACATCGAGCGAAGCTGGCTCATCGTCGCCTCTTCACTGGCGAACTGATCGGCCGTCAGTCCGGCCGCCCGCAACGTCGCCGAAATCGTCTCGCGGTTGGTGTCCGACCACGACTGATAGCTCGAGGAGAAATCCTCGCCATTGGCGAGCCCCGTCTCGAACTCGGCGAAACTCTCGAAGCGTTGCTTGAGAACGTCGTCGATATTGCCCATCGCAAAGGCGATGCCCTCGCCCTGGTTGACGAGGTTCTGGAGCGCCATGAGGTCGCTTTCGACCTGACCCCAGACGTGATCGGGCAGCTGCAACGTGTTCTGCAGCATGTTCTCGTAGATCCGGATTTGATTCTGGATTTGCTCGGAGAGTTGCGTGATCTGAGTGATCTGGTTCTGGATCTGCTCGGCCGACTGGCCCGTGAGCCCCACCAGCTCCGCGTTGTTGAGGAGCTGCGTCCACTCGGTTGCGTTCCCGGTGACCGCACCGGCATGAGCCGAGCCTGGGAGAACCAGGCACGCGCTCATCACCGAGGCGGCCGTGATCCTAATCGCGTGTAAGAATGGCTTCGGCATTGCTGATCCCCCTTTCCATAAGCCACGCAGCCGGCCAGTCCGGACCATAATCCTTGTGCAACTGATCGATGCGTTTGAGGTCTTCCTTGCCCGAGGCGCCTGCGAAGGCGAGCGCGACCGGGCCAAGCGCCATGTCGAATAGCCGTCTGCCCTCGGGGCTTGCGACGTAGTATTCGCGCTTCGGCGTCGCGGTCGCGACGATCTCGATCTGGCGCTCGTTAAAGCCGATGCGCTCATAGAAGTCGCGCGTGCCCGGTTCGCGCGCGGCGCCGTTCGGCAGACAGATCTTGGTCGGGCAGCTTTCCTTGAGCGCGTCGATGATGCCCGAGCGTTCCGCGTCCGAGATCGACTGTGTGGCAAGCAGAACGGCGCAGTTCGCTTTCCGCAGGACCTTCAGCCACTCCCTGATCTTATCCCTGAAGGTGGGATGGCCGAGCATCAGCCAGGCTTCGTCGAGAACGATGAGACTGGGCGCGCCCGTCAGGCGTTTTTCGATCCTGCGGAAAAGATAAAGCAGCACGGGCACGAGATTGCGCTCGCCCATGTTCATCAGCTCCTCGATTTCGAAGGTCTGGAACGCGCCGAGCGCGAGCCCGTCCTCCTCGGCGTCGAGGAGTTGTCCCATCGGCCCGTCGACGGTGTAGTGGTGGAGCGCGTCCTTGATTTCGCGCATCTGCACCCCGCTCACGAAATCCGAGAGCGAGCGGCCTCGCGCCGACGCCATGAGACCGACCTGGCGGGAGATCGCATTGCGATGATCGGGTGTGATCGCAACACCTTGCATGGCGATCAGCGTCTCGATCCATTCGCTTGCCCAGGCCCGATCTCCCTCGGTCGACAACTCGGCCAGCGGGCAGAACGACAGAGAAGTCCCCTCCCCTGCGCCGACCTCGTAATGATCGCCGTCGGCAGCGATCGTGAGCGGGAGCAGCGACCGGCCCTTGTCGAAGGCAAAGATCTGCGCGTTCTCATAGCGGCGAAACTGAGCCGCGATCAGGGCGAGCAGCGTCGACTTGCCCGAGCCGGTCGGACCGAACACGAGCGTATGTCCGACATCGTCGACATGGAGGTTCAGCCGGAAGGGCGTCGAACCTGACGCAACCTGCATCAGGGGCGGCGAGCCGGGCGGATAGTAGGGGCAAGGCGCGGCAGCGCTTCCCGACCACACGGAATTGAGCGGAATGAGGTCGGCGAGGTTGCGCGTATTGACGAGCGGTTCGCGGACATTAGCGTAGCTGTTGCCCGGCAGGCTGCCGAGATAGGCTTCGGTCGCGTTGAGCGTCTCGATGCGCGCGCCGAACCCTTCGGCCTGGACGAGCCGGCGCACCGCCTCGGCCTGGTCGCGCAGCCGCGTATCGTTACTATCGAAGAGCACGATCACCGGTGTGTAGTAACCAAAGGCGACGAGCTGGGATGAGGCCTCGGCAATGGCGTCCTCGGCCTCGGCGACCATCGTCATGGCGTCCTGGTCGACCGCACGGCTCTGGGTCTGAAAAAGCTGGTCGAAGAACGGCCGCACCTTCTGCTGCCATTTCTTGCGCGTGCGTTCGAGTTTTGCACGCGCTTCCTGGTCGTCGAGGAAGATGAAGCGGCTCGACCACCGGTAAGTGAGCGGCATCAGGTCGAGCGAATTGAGAATCCCCGGCCAGCTCTCGGCCGGAAACCCGTCGATCGCGACGACGGCAAGATACCGTCCGTCGACCACCGGCGACAGGCCGTGGTGAAACTCGGCCGTCGCCAGCCAGTCGAGATACATCGGGATCGCCGGCAGGCGCACCGGATGGCTTTCGCCCACGATGCAGAACCGGATGAACTGGAAGAGTTCGTCGTACCGGGCTTCGCGACCGGATTCAGGGTCGGCGACCGTGCGGGTAACCATGCGCCGGATCGAAAGCACATTGGCCAGATACTGTTCGAACTCGCGGATGGATGTGCGGAAGGTGTCCAGGACCACATCGGCATAGGTCTCCGAGCGGCTCTCACTATCGGAATAGACATAGCGTGCGAGGCCCGACCGGCGCCGCTCGGGTGGCCGGTAGGTGAGAATGATGGCGTGCTGACTCTCGTAATGCCCGCTCTCGGCCTCGAAATGCGCCCGCCGTTCGTCATCGATCGCACGTGTCACCGGGTCAGGGAAATGGCAGTCCTCGCGTTCGGGATAGGCAACGGTGGGGATGCGCACTGCCTCGACCTGGATCATCCAGCCCGAGCCGAGCCGGGACAGGATCGTGTTGATCTGCCGCGACACCTCGTTGCGCTCGAAGTTGGTCGAGCTCTCCGAATCCGGGCCGGCAAAATACCAGCCGGCCATGACCGACCCATCCTTGAGCAGGATCACGCCGTCGTCGACCAGGCCCGCATAGGGCAGAAGGTCGGAGAAGGACGGCCGGGTGTTGCGGAACTGACGAAGCGCGACCATTCCAGTCAGGGCCTCCGCCACGGTGAGGCGGTCGGACGGTAGCCTGCTCGATAGCCGATATGGCGCAGATAGACCTGCCGCATCATCGGATCGGCTTTGGCCATCATGCGAAGCGCCGCCAGCACCGCAGCCCAGATGGCGATCCCGAGCAGCACCGAAAACCACGTCAGGACCACGAAGATCAGGATCACGGCGGCAAGGCCGGTCAGCAACACCAGCTCCCGATCGGCCCCCATCAAATGGTTCGGGCGCGAAAGCGCCCGATGAATGCGGGATCGTGCGAGAGCAACGCTTGGCTCAGCCATCGCTCCCCTCCCCTGCCCTGGCCCGCGACGCCTCGTGGGCCGGATAGCCGATCGAGGCGCCGCTCGCGCCGAATAGGCCGACGATCTGCGTGGCGCCGAGGAGGATGCCGGCGACCAGCACGACATACATCAGCCTGCGCGCGAAATCGTTCAATTCGCCGCCAAAGATCAGCATGCCGCCTGCGACTGCAACGGCGGCCAGCGCGATGAAGCCCGCAACCGGGCCGGTGATGGACTGCTGTATCTGTTGAAGCGGCCCTTCCCAGGGCAGACCGCCACCACTTGAGGCGAGCGCCGGCGTCGCGAGTGCGAGAAAGAAGAGCGTTGCCGCGACCGGGATGGCGGCCAGAGCGCGGTTGTTATGCGGCATGACTTTCCTCATCAATCTGGGGATGGTGATCGGTCGCGTAGCGCGCGCCGTCGAAGCCCGTGACATGCATGACATCACGCACGCGCCGGCCGTGGCCGGCACGTTCGATCGAGACGACGAGGTCGACGGCTTGGCCGATCACCTCACGCATCGGCTGCTGGCTGACCTCCGCGGTCAATTGCTCGAGGCGGCGGAGCGCGGAGACGGCGCTGTCGGCGTGAATGGTCGTCACACCGCCCGGGTGGCCGGTATTCCATGCCTTGAGCAGGGTGAGCGCGGCACCGTCGCGGACTTCGCCGACGATGATCCGGTCCGGCCTCAGCCGCATCGTGCTCTTCAACAGCCGGGCCATGTCCACTGTGTCGCTGGTATGAAGGGCAACGGCGTTGTCGGCTGCGCACTGGATTTCCGAGGTGTCCTCGAGGATGACCAGGCGGTCGTCGGGTGACAGCGAGACAATCTCCGCAATCACGGCGTTGGCCAAAGTCGTCTTGCCCGACCCAGTGCCGCCGCTGATCACAATGTTCATGCGCGAAGCAACAGCGCTCCGCAGCACGGTTGCTTGACGGTGGGTCATGATCCCGGCTCGCACATATTCCTCGAGCGGGATGAGCCGGGATGCCCGCCGTCGGATCGTGAACGTAGGTGCGGCGACAATCGGTGGGAGTAGGCCCTCGAAGCGGTGCCCACCGATCGGGAGTTCGCCCGAGATGATCGGCTGGCTTGCATCCACTTCAGTCTGCAGAGCATGGGCAACGCTGCCGATGATAATCTCGGCGGCGCCGGGCGCGAGCTCGCCAATGGGCTCGACCCCCTGCCCGAGCCGTTCCACAAACAGCCGGCCGTCGGGATTGAGCATGATTTCGACTACCAGCGGATCCTTGAGTGCCCCGCAGATCGCCTCACCGAGCGCGTCCTGGAGTTTGCGCACGAGCCGATCGTGCGATCGCGCCCGGCTCATTCGGCAACTTCCACAAACTGGACCTCGCTAGACGCAGATCTCTCGTATCGAGCGGCTCTACACCGCTCTCGTCTCCATGGCATGTTTCCGTCCTACAAATGCGATCGACGGGCCTATCGATCATGGATAACTGCCTTCCGTCAGCCCGGCAGAATTGCCGGGTTCGGACGGGGGTGAGTCGGGTTCCGGACGGCGGATTGGAGGATATTTGCTTTTCCCGGGCCCAACGGCCGGGCTCGGCCCCGGCAATTCTGCCGGGCCAGAATTTGCTCCAGGTATCATCGGGCAATGTTGGTAAGTGACTGAGAGAAAAGGAAAAAGGCCGCCAAGGTCACGGCCGCCGCCGATCTCGATCACGCTTCTGGCAACCTTCTGTTAACCTAAAATCGCTTGCCAGAGAACGGGAATCGCTCATACTGGCGCCAGATTGGCCGAATGGCCGAATATGGCGCTATTTTCTCGTTCGGGGACAAAGCGGAGATGGCATTTCTCCCAAGTTTTGAGTTTGACGACAAGATCCTCGCCCAAGGGGCCGAGATCTCGCGCAAGCTCGACCAACTGAGGGTCGAGAAGTTTCCGACCGAAGGGCAGAAGACGCTTCGGCGGTTCTCGATGGCCGAGGTCGCCCATTATCTCGGGATCAGTCCAAACAATCTGAAACGCCTCCATCTTGAAAAGAAAGGCCCCGAGCCGTTCGTCGTTGCCGGTGGACGGCGCTTTTACTCCGCCGAGCAGATGACCGAGCTGCGGGACTATCTGGATAAGCACGGGCGATCGGATTCCAAGAAGTATGTGCCCTACCGCAAACCCGGCGAAAAGCTGCAGGTCATTGCCGTGGTCAATTTCAAGGGCGGGTCGGGAAAAACCACCACTACGGCACATCTCGCGCAGCACCTTGCGCTCACGGGTCACAGGGTCCTGACTGTGGATCTTGATCCGCAGGCTTCGCTATCGGCCCTCCATGGCTTCCAGCCCGAGCTCGACAAAAACCCCTCGCTCTACGATGCGATCCGATATGGTGACGCCGCCCCGGTCGAAGACGTTATTCGCAAGACGAACTTCCCGTTGCTCGACATCATCCCGGCGAACCTAGAACTGCAGGAATATGAGTACGAGACGCCACTTGCGATGCAGTCTCCGTCTCAAGAAGGAAAGCGGTTCTTCACGAGGGTCGCCAAGGCGTTGGATTCGGTCAGTGACCGTTATGACGTCGTGGTCGTCGATTGCCCTCCGCAGCTTGGCTATCTGACGCTCTCAGCACTCTCGGCCGCCACCTCGGTTCTGATTACAGTCCATCCGCAGATGCTGGACCTGATGTCCATGAGTCAGTTTCTGCTGATGCTGGGCAATATCATGAAGTCGATCAAGAATGCTGGCGCGCAGGTTCAGCTGGACTGGCTGCGCTATCTCATCACCCGATACGAGCCCACGGACATTCCCCAGGCGCAGATGGTCGGCTTCATGCAGTCGATGCTAGCCGAGGAGATCCTGAAGAACCCAATGCTCAAATCCACGGCGATTTCCGACGCCGGCCTCACCAAGCAGACGCTCTATGAGGTCGAGCGATCGAACTTCAATCGGGATACCTACGATCGGGCAATCGACAGCATGGATGCCGTGAACTTCGAGATTCAGGGACTGATTCACCAGGCATGGGGGCGGCTGTGATGTTGACTGCCGTCAAAACCGCCAAAAAGGTACGCGGTTTCAAGCGCATAAGTCGGATAAGGGGGTGCTAGTCAAATGGCGCGGAAAAATCCCTTTGCGAGCATTATGGACAACGGCAACGCTCCCGCCGAGCGCCCGGTCGCGCGAGACTACGCCTTCAAGGGTGCATCACGCTCGCTCATAAGCTCGATCGACGAAATGGCAGCTCAGGCAGGCAAGCTGCTCGAGGGCGAGACGATAATCGAGGTTGACCCCGACTTGGTGGACCAATCCTTCGCCAACGACCGGCTCAACGTTGATCAGGAAGACTACGAGGCCGACTACGCCCAGGTGCTGGAGTCGATCCGCAGTTCCGGTCAGAACTCCCCGGCCCTCCTTCGCCCTCATCCCGAGCGGTCCGGCCGCTACATGCTGGTCTTCGGTCGCCTCCGCTGGCGCGCCGCTAAGGAGCTTGGTCTCAAACTTCGCGCTGTCATCAAGGAGATCTCCGAGCGCGATCATGTGATCGCCCAGGGACAGGAAAACAACGCGCGAGCGAACACGTCCTTCATCGAGAAAGCGCTGTTTGCCGCCGACATCGTTCAACGGAAATTCGACGAAGACAACGCGACCGCCCTCGCCGCGATCGGTGTCGATCGGCCGACACTTTCGAAGATGCTCTCTGTCGCGTCGATACCCAAGGACCTGCTCGAAGCGATCGGCCGCGCCAAAGCCGTTGGTCGTGATCGCTGGTACGAGCTCAAACTCCTCCTCGACAAGCCGGGCAATGTCGACACTGCCCTGGCTCTAGCGTCGAATTCCGATTTTCAGGGGATGCCAAGCGAAGCGCGGTTCGATGCGATCGTCGCGAAGCTGAAAGCCTCAAAGCCACGGCGCCGTGCCGCGCCGGCACCATCCAAACGCACCTGGGCGCCGTCTGATGGGCGTGTTGCCGCGGAGATGGTGGCCAGTGGCAAGAAATTCACCATCGCCCTAAAGGCGAAGGGGACCGACGCAACAGCGTTCGGTGACTACCTCTCGGAAAATCTCAGCGAGTTGTATGAGGCTTTCCGTCGGGAAAAACGAGCAACCACAAACGGAGATTGAGCGCAAAAGAAAAAGGCCCCCGAAACGGCATTCCGGAAGACCTTCTCTTTAAGTTTGGCGACTGAGAGAATCCCACTTCCGCGAATCATAGTCAAGACCATTCAGGTCGGTTTGAGCGCCGATTCGGCGAGCAGGTTTCTTTTGCCTAGCGATAGGTGAAGAAAAATGCAGACGCATACCCCAACGACGCCCTTTGGGCGGCGAACGATGTCGCTTGGCATGATGGCAAGCCAGGCTGTAGCAAAGACCGTGCCGGAAGGCGCGCAGGTTCAAAAGTGGCAGGTGTTCCACACGATCCGGGAAGCGCGCGACCTGATCGGTGCAACGGACCGCGCACTCGCCATTCTGAACGCCCTGCTCTCGTTCCATCCAGAAACGGAGCTCTCGGGCGACGGTGAATTGATTGTCTGGCCGTCGAACGAGCAACTCATGGCCCGTGCAAACGGCATGCCGGCGACAACGCTGCGGCGGCACCTGGCCGTTTTGGTCGACTGCGGGCTGATCATTCGTCGCGATAGTCCGAACGGCAAACGCTTCGCCCGCAAGGGCAGGGGCGGGCAGGTCGAACAGGCCTACGGGTTCGATCTGGCCCCGATCGTTGCCCGTGCGGAGGAGTTCGAGGAACTGGCGGACGCGGTTCGGGCCGAAAAGAATGCCTTTCGGCTTGCCAAGGAACGCCTGACGTTACTGCGCCGCGACGTCGTCAAGCTCATTGAGACCGGCATCGAGGAGAACGTTCCGGGCAATTGGGGCAGGGTACAGCAGACCTACCAGGCTATTGTCGGCCGCCTGCCGCGCTCTGCCCCGAGGCAACTAATCGAGGACATCTGCTGCGATCTCCACGGTCTCTACACGGAGATCCTCGAGGTGTTGGAATCATTTGCAAAAACACAGAATCCGGACGCCAATGAGTCCCATTCTGGTCGCCACATACAGAATTCAAACCCAGACTCCATATCTGAATCTGAAGAAGGCTCTCGAAAAGAGAATGAAGCGGGCGGCGGCGCCGCGGAAAACGATAACCTGCGGAGCTTGCCGAAGCGGGAGTTGCCCTTGGGGATCGTGCTTGACGCCTGCCCGGACGTGAAGGATTTGGTGCCAGGGGGCGAGATACGCCACTGGCGGGACTTTCTGGCGGCCGCGGAGGTGGCTCGGCCACTGCTTGGGGTCAGCCCGAGCGCCTGGCGGGAAGCCTGCGAGGCGATGGGCGAGGTTCAGGCCGCTATTACGCTCGCGGCAATCCTGCAGCGCTCCGATCAGATCAACAGCGCCGGCGGTTATCTGCGCAGCCTGACGGACAAGGCAAGGGAGGGCAAATTCTCCACATGGCCGATGGTCATGGCGCTTTTGCGCGCCAAGCTCGATGCCGGCAAACGTGCTGAACTCAGCGGGGACCGAGGCGAACTAGCAACGTCTGACGCTTCTGACAGTGCTCCCGGCAAGCTCGAAGTTAGTGAGGCGCTTCTTCGCTCACTCAAAAAGCCGTCCGGGGGCAGGGGGTAATCCAATGGACGCGGACCTGAAACGAGATCTATTGCGGCTTTTTGAGGCCTGTATCGCTCAAATCAGAAGCGGAAAGCCCGGTCCGAGCCTCTTGGTGTCCCGGGAGTTTGAAGCCACTCTGCTGCACTACTGTGAGTGTCTTCGAGCAGAAATGGATGAAGCGACGTCGCCGTACCCCACCCCGCGCGTTCCAATCGAGCTGATTGTCAAGGCGAGCGCTCAAGATGCAAGGGATGGCCTTGACGATCTTCGGCACTGGCTGAGGGGCGCCGAGGAGGTGATCGTGTGCGACCCCTATTTTCTGCACTTCAAACCAACGGGAATGTTTCCGGACATTGAGAGCTATTCGGATGCCCTTGTGCGATTGTTTCCCAAGACGGCAATTCGGGTCGACCTTTATACCAACAGCTATCAACGGACCGTTCGTCCAGCCGTGCTTCGTGCCTTGAAGGAAGGCCGCTCGGTGCGCCACTACATGTCGAGCGACCTTCATGACCGGTTCGTGATCAAAGACAGGTCGGAGGGCAAATCGATTGGAACTTCGTTCGGAGGCTTCGGTCGCAAGTTCTTCGCGATGACGGACCTCAGTCCGGTTGATGTCGCGTCGGTGATGTCCGAACTGAAAAAGCTATGCCCCGAGCCGGTCCGTCCAGGGCGGCGGAGGTAAATCGCTGCAAGAATTTCAGACGCTCCTGGACCCGCGCGATCGCCCATTGCGCGAAATCCTTCCGGCTGTTGACGGTCATCGTTTCCATGGCAGCGCTCTCCGGATTTGTTTGGCGTGTGCTGCCGAAAGTCGGCCCTGCGATCTGTACAGCGCCGCCGCTCCCACGTTATTCCCAGCTTCCGCGCTCAGGCTGCCTCGAGCAAGCCGCTTCGCTTTGCCCGGTCGAGAAGGTTTTTGACGGAGGAGGGCGCCCATCTCGTACCGCCACGCGGTGTGCGCTCATGAAGGCGCTCGAGCTGGTTGGCGATTTCGCGCAAGGTGAGCTCTGGGTTGGAGGAATGGATACCCGCTACAAGCGTCATCAGGCGGTCCTCGGGCGGCCGAGGCGGCGACTTTCTCAGGAGAGACTTATCGGCCATTCCTTCGCTGACCATCCATCTTACCGCGCGCCGCAAGCGCTCAGGGGTCCAATCGAAGCCGCGTTGCTTGAGGACGCGCGAAATGTCGTCCCAGGTGTGGTCTGGTCGCATGCGCCGGACGACTGGAAGCCATTGATTGGCAGTGGACTGGATGCGCGCGCCGTAGGCCGCTTTCTGAGCAGCCGTCATCTTGGCCAGCATCTCCGGCCGACGTTCCCGAACCCCTGGGTTGCCTGGTAGCCGGCCATTTGCCTTCGCAGCTTTGACGCCTGCCTTCGTCCGCTCCGAGTTGAGAGCCCGTTCCAGCTGGGCGACGGCGCCAAGGACCTGCAGCGAAAACATGCCCTGCGGCGTCGTGGTATCGATGGGATCGCTCAGCGAGCGGAAATAGGCGCCTTTGGACGTCAACTCCTCGATGACATTGAGCAAGTGGCTCACCGAGCGCGCTAGGCGGTCGAGCCGAACCACAACGAGGGTGTCGCCGGCGCCGATCTCACGGACCAGCCGGGCGAGGGCAGGGCGGGTCCGCGAGGCGCCGGACCCATGCTCCTGGATGATTGTATCGCATCCGGCCGACCTCAGTTCCATCTCCTGCGCTTCCGTCGCCTGCTCGTCCGTGGAGACGCGCGCATAGCCGATAAGTCGGCCCTGTGGCCGACGGGAAGAGGGATTGCGCGGTGTTTTGGTCATTTGGAGCGCCTGAGAGCCGTGTTGAAGCCGAATTTACAAACATGAAAGATACGGATAACCGATCGGATGTAGGCGCATCTAAGTGGCCAGATCGCTCCCGGTTGCATAATGATTTCATACCTTGACATCTGTGAAATCAAAACGTAAATAGTAGCAGGAGCACGAAGATGAACCAGAACGTCGTCTACCTGCATGGTCAGCCGAAACCGGTTGGCCACTTCTTGCGCGTGGGAACCAGCGGTCACCGGCAGCTCGAAACCCTATTGGGCTCGGGAAAGATGATGGTCGACCGGGTCGTGGTGGAGGCGTCGGCCGCGTTGAGGCAACATGATCTCCTGACAGCGCTTACCGAAGCTGGCGGAGAGTTGATCCTCGACACGAATGTCGCCGAGCTTTCTTCGATCGGTCGATTTGGTGGGGCGGCCAAATCTGCGCCTTGGGCAAATCCGGAGAGCGTGCTGACGCCGGACGATCTACGGGCGAATGCAAACCGGGACGTCATTGGGCAAATAGCCCGCTTTGCGGTGAAGCAGGGCTTTCACGCCGTCCAGGCGCCTGCGCATGTACTTGAGGGCTCGACGGACCCGCTGTTTGCCCTCGACTGCGAGGCCACGGCTGGATTGCGACGGGCGCTCGATGCGGAAGGCGGCAAGCACATCGGCATCGACTACCCGCTCATGATCAAGAATGCATCCCTTCGCGATCCTGCTCAGCGACGGGCGTCCATAGCCGCGTTGAAGAACGTGCCGTTCGACAATCTGTGGTTCCGGGTCTCGGGCTTCGGCGCGGATGCCACCCCGATGGGATTGCGGCGGTACATAGCCGCGATGATGGACTTTCACAGGCTGGAAGTTCCTATCGTGGCCGATGGAGTCGGCGGTCTTGTGGGCGGCGCCATCGCGGCGTTCGGCGCCGCCGGCGGAATTTGTCATGGCGTTGCCGAGAAGGAACGCTTCGATGCCAGTGACTGGGCGAAGCCGCCTCAGACTGGCGGCGGAGGACGCGAGAAGCGGGTTCTGATCGGCGGCCTGGATCGCCTGCTCAGCGTGAAGCAGGTCGACGCGTTGATGGCTGCTCAAGGAGCCAAGCCCCTTTTGAGCTGTCATGATCGGTCATGCTGTCCGAACGGCCTCAGCGACACATTGAAGGATCCGAAAGCGCACTATCTGCGGCAACGCGCTCGTCAGATCCGAGAGCTGTCGGCGGTGCCGGAAGCGCGGCGCTCGCAGCATTTCCTTGAGAAGGAGCTGGCGGCGGCCGAGCGGGTCGCGCGGTCGGCCGCGAAGCTCAAAGTGTCAGACGAGGGCTTGTCCAAACTGCTTCAGCGAAGTAGCGACCGGCTGGAAAAGATGCATGCGGTTCTGGAAGCCTTGGACGGCACGATCGCCGGCCAGCCAAGAGCAACGTTTCCGCTGCGGCGTCAGGGGAGGGGTGCGAACGCAACTTCGCAACGCAGGTAACGACAATGAGCACAGCTGTAGTACGGATTCTAGACGACCTGCGGTCTCGCGGAGGCTTGCAGGGCAAGGACATCGCTAACATTGTCGATGTGTCGACCGCCACCGTGTCGCGATGGTCGCATGGTAATGGTTCTCCAAACCTGCGCACCCAGACGGTCATCGCCGATCTGCGATACGTGGTCGATCGGCTCTCCGACTTTTACACCGCTGATGAAACGCGGCTTTGGCTGCACTCACGTCATCCGCTTCTCAACAACGAGCGGGCGATCGATCTCATCAATGCCGACCGCACGCAGGAAGTGCTGGCAGTGATCGAGCGCCTTGACGCTGGCGCCTACATCTGAGGCGGTGCGTGGAGAGGCGGGCGCGAGATCTCGAACTGCTTGATCTGCTCGATACCCATCAAGGGGTGTCGTTCGAAGGTGAGGTCTGGCGCATTGTGCGCGAGGAGCGAGAGCCACTACTTGGCTATCCGGCTGGGGCTCGCTGGGATCCGGGCTCGTTCGATGTGCTCTACACCTCGCTGGAGCGGGAAGGCTCGCTGGAAGAGATTCATTTTCACCTGAGCCGCCAGCCTGTCTTTCCGTCAAAGATCCGGTCGGTCCTTCATCGGATTTCGGTCCGCACCCAAAGGACGCTCCGGATAGCCAACCTGGTCGAGTTGAAGGCGCTTGGAGTAACGCCGGAGACCTATGGGTCGCTCTCCTATCAGCGCACGCAGGAGATTGGGGATGCGGCCGCTTTCCTCGGATTCGATGGCATTCTCGCGCCGAGCGCGCGATGGCCGTGCCAGAACCTCGTCCTCTTTACCGAGCACTTTATGCCGGCGGATCTTAGTATCATCAGCTCGGAGCCGGTCGATTGGGACGACTGGAGGAAGCGAAGAGACTCGGAAAGAAGGCAACGAGAGCGCACGTCCTGAGTTGCTCCGGGGCAGGGGAGGGGACTTCAAAGCCCTGACGCTTTTGTGAGGTTGACCCGGAACCGGTCCCGCCGCCGCTGATATTTGCGGGTCATCTCCGCCGACGCATGTCCCAACTGCTTCTGGACGTAGCGTTCGTCGACCTCGGCCGAGGAGGCGAGGCCGGACCGTAGCGAATGGCCGGCAAAGAGCTTTCCGCGCTCGCCTTCCGGCAGGTCGCCGCGCACGCCGGCGGCCAGCGCGGTCCGTTTGACGAGGCGGGCGACTTCCTGGTCGTTGAGCCGGTTCGCGCCGACTTTCTTGCCTTGCCCTGTCACCCGGCGAAACAGCGGGCCGTGAGCGAGGCGTGCGAGCTTGAGCCAAGTCTCCAGCGCCACGATCGGGCAGGTTGCGTCGGACGAGCCGCGGCCGATCTCGACCTCGCGCCAGCCGGTCTTGCCGCGCAGGCGCAGCAGCATGCCCTTGTCGAGGATCTCGATCCAGCCGGAAGAATCCTCGGTCTGGTCGCGGCCACAATCCAGGCCGACGACCTCGGAGCGGCGCAGCCCGCCGGCAAAGCCCAAAAGCAGCATGGCGCGGTCGCGCATGCCGCGTAAGGTTCCGCGGTCGAGCACCTCCAGCATGGCGATGAGATCCTCGGGTAGGACCGCCTCCTTCTGCACCGGCGGCTTGGCGTGCGTGTTGCGGATGCCGGCCATCACGGTGGCGATGTGCCGGTCCTTTCTGTCCAGCGGCTGGCCGCGCTGCGCATAATTCCAGGACAGCGAGGACAGCCGGCGTTCGATCGTCGACACGGAATTGGGCTTCTTGTCGCCGGTCGCCTTTCCCGAGGCGCAGGCTGTGATGTAGAGGCCGACCACTTGGGGATCGGGTGGAAACATCTCGACGCCTTGGCGCCGACACCAACTGGCAAACTGCTTCCAGTCCGAGGCGTAGGCGCGCCGCGTGTTGGCCGAGCTCGCCGCCTCGACATAGTCGCGGGCGCGGTCGGCCAGGGCGTCGAGATGCGCCGGCAAGCGCGGATTGGCGACGGTCGGAAGAGGGGAGGGGGCTTCCGCCGGCGGTTCTTCCGGCACGCGACCCATCTCCATGACGACGTCGATGATGTCAGGCAACTCGCCGTCCGGACCGTCGTCGTCGGCTTCCAGCGCGACTTCGGCGGCCGACGGCCGCGCGGCCGAAACATCATCCCGCGCCCCCGGGCTATGGGACGCTCCAGAGGGTCGCACGAGGCGATTTTCGGGCTTCTGCTCGACGTTTTGGGCCATTCTGTCTATAAAGACGAAAACGAACGATAATGCAAGATTATCGGGCATTATACGACACAGACAGGCGCGGCGGTTTTCGGTTACTCGGATTGCCAAAAGCGCCGCCGTGATTCATCCTGTTGGCCATGATTCGCCGGCCCAGACCTTCACTGGCTCGACACGCCGCGATCCCCGGCGCCACTCTCGTCGACCCCGTCGCGACCATACCGACCTGGCTGCGGCGTGCCGTTCCCGACGCGCAATCCCTTGCAAAAAAGACTTTGAGGACGTCGCGCTGGCCGCCGGCGCCGCCATCTGCCTCCTCGATCAGGTCGTGCGCCGGCACGAGCGCTGGGCCGGTGCCTGGCGGCAGCGCCTGGCGCTTTCGGCGGCCGCGGCAACGATGAAACAGGCGGGCCGAATCGAGGACGAGGCCGCCCTGCGCGACGCCGTGCTCCTGACGAAAGCCGGTGACGACGTCGGCCCCGCTGGCCGTTTGCTCCTTGCCTGGCGCCGCCTGGCAGCCCGGCCCGCGGGGGATCTGCTTACGGCGAAAAGCCTCGCTGCGGTGTTGGGAGAGTTCAGCTACGCCCCGGATGAGGAGGTGGTCAATGATCTGGCAGACGAGCTTCGGCAGCTCGGCGCCTGTGATGGGACAGTCGGCATGCTGACCGGCGCGTTCATCGCTGCCGAACGCCACGCCTTCGACCGCACCGTCGGAGCCTGGCTCGCCGATGCCCTGCTGGCGCAACGGCTGGGTTGGGCGCATTCGGTGCCGCTGCTCGGCGCCGAAGCAGCCGTGGGCGCAAGCGCTCGCCTGCGTCGACCAACAACTGGCTCCGGGGCGACAAGCACTGAGACACATCTTGAGCGCGCGAAAGGTTTGCTTGCCGCGCAGGCGCGCGCCGCATTGCGCGCGATCGATCTGTCCGCCGAACTCGGGCGTCGAGCCGATCGGCTGCTCGCCGTGGCGCCAAAACTTAGAGCCAAGGCAGCGGACGCGGTTGTCGACAAGCTGCTGTCCGATGATGCGATCGTTGCCTCGGAAAAGATCGCCGGCATGAGCGATCGCGGCCTGCGCCGCCTGTTCGACCGGCTGGTCGAGTTCGGCGCCGTGCGCGAGCTCTCCGGCCGCCCGACCTTCCGCATCTACGGACTGTGACGATCATGGCCGAGGCGACGCGCGCGAGACGAACGAAACGCCGGCCAGACGAAAGTTTGTTTGACCGGGAACTGGATCACCTGCCGCCGGAAGCCCGCTGGCGGGAATGGATGCACCGCGTCGAGGCAACGATCTTCGCGGCGAGCGAACCGGTCACACGCGAAACGCTCGCCCGCATCGTCGGAAAAAGCTGCAGCATCGATCTTCTCATCGCAGACATCCGCGAGGAACTGCGCGGCCGTCCCTACGATCTGGTTGCCGTCGCCGGCGGCTGGAAGCACCTGACGCGCCCTGTCTACGGCGATGCTATTCGCGCGGCGTTGGGCACGAGCGAGCGTGCCGTCGACCTCACGCAATCCGAGGTGCTGGCGCTGATGACAATCGCCTACTTCCAGCCCATTACCCGCGCTGAGCTGTCGTCCTTCTTCGGCAAGGAGATCAGCCGCGACCTGATCGGCCATTTGCGTGGCGCCGGTCTGATCGCCTCGGGACCACGCAGCCCGACCCCTGGCGCCCCCTACACCTACGTGACGACCAAAGAATTCCTGCTCGAGTTCGGGCTCGACACGCTGCGTGATCTGCCGGATTTTGAGGCGCTTGAGGATGCGGGCCTGCTCAGCAAGGAAAAGCTGCTGGCCGGAGATATTCCAGCGGGGTTGGCGAGCGTCGAGGATGAAATCGAAGAACAAGCCGATCTCGTTGAGGACCGGATGCCTTGAGCGGATGGTTACGAGCTCAACGGCAGCTACGAACTCATGGCCATGATGATTGGTTCTGCGGCAGCCGGTGATCGGGATCATGGACCGCGACCTTGTCGCCGCCGACAAGGTTGGCCGGAAGTCCACGAGATTTGTTCCGCCGGCGTGACGCAGTAACGGGAATAGGATGCCGCGAACACCTGCGGTAATGACCAGATCCGTCAGCTTCCATGATGTTGGGATTTCCTGTCGATGCGGGCGATCTAGTGTTTTGTTGCTGACTCACGATTCACAAATTGGCGTGAACCTGCGAGTCCGCGCCAATGAGAAAGATCGAGCTGATTTCGATCGGCGCAGCCGATCGTGAACGACTGGGGCGACTGGTTCGTGATCGAAACACGCCGCAGAAGGTAATCTGGAGAGCGCGGATCGTGTTGCTGGCTGGCGACGGGCTGACGGCGGAGGGAATTGCGGCGGCGGTCGGCAAGAGCCTGCTTACGGTACGCCGTTGGCGCCGCCGCTATATGGCAAAGGGAGTGGACGGGCTGCTGAAGGATGCGACCCGCCCGTCGCGGGTCAAGCCGCTGGCGGCTGAGACGGTCAAGCAAGTGGTGCACATGACGCTGCACGAGAAGCCGCCGAATGCAACCCATTGGAGCCTGCGCAGCATGGCGAGGGCGACAGGTATCTCTTACAGCAGCGTGCAGCGGATCTGGCAGGCGCACGGACTCAAGCCGCATCGGGTCAAGACGTTCAAGGTCTCGCGCGACAAGAACTTCGCCGCGAAGGTAGAGGACGTGGTCGGGCTCTATCTCAATCCGCCCGACAAGGCGCTGGTGCTTTGCGTCGACGAAAAGAGCCAGATCCAGGCCCTCGACCGGACCCAACCGGGCTTGCCCATAAAGAAGGGCCGCGCCGGCACCATGACCCATGACTTGTATGGGGATTTTGAAGTCAAGGTCTAATCGTAAGCGGGTAAGCCACCCCACGTAGCGGTTTGTCGGTTTGAGGCTCATTTTCGTGGTGAGAATCACGAGGAGAGTCATATGAGCGACAGGGTGGGTCAGGTTCGGACCTTCGAGGTTTTGACGGCAACGGCGGTGTCATCGCGTCGGACGCCTCGCCATTGGTCGGATGATGAGAAGGCGCGGCTGGTCGCGGAGGCGTTTTCGCCGGGAAGCACGGTAGCAGAGGTCGCCCGCTCTTATGAGCTGGACGTGTCCCAACTCTATACGTGGCGGAGGAAGGCGCTGTCCTCGGGGGCGATCGCGCCGTTGGCGGTGCCCTTGTGTGGGCGTGGTGGCTCGGCGACCGATCCGGTGAAGTTCACGCGCTTTGACGCGGGCGCCAGCGCGGCGGTGGAGCTTGTGGTGAGCGATGTCGTTGGTAAGCGGTCAGCCGATGGCGTCAGGGCTGAAGTTCCAGGGCATGAGGGCTTCGATTTCGGTGGCCGGCCATGCTTGAGCGATGCGGCTTAAGGTCTGGGTGAGCCAGGCAAGCGGATCGACGCCGTTCATTTTGCAGGTCTGAAGAAGCGTGGCCAGTGTTGCCCAGGTTCGTCCACCCCCTCGCTACCGGCGAACAGGCTATTCTTTCGCGTAATTGTCTGGGGCCTGATTGCGCGTTCGACAATGTTGGAGTCGATCTCGATACGGCCATCGGTCAGGAACCACTCCAGCGCCTCGCGCCGGGAGAGCGCATAGCGGATGGCCTCAGCGGTTTTGGATTTTCCGGAGATTTTGCGCAGTTCCTTCTCCCACAGGCCGAAGAGGCCGGTGACGATGGCCGCGGACTTTGCCTGCCGCAGCGCCACTCTGGTTTCGGCATTCTGGCCGCGAACCTCATCCTCGACCTTCCACAGCGCGCTCATGGCGACGACCGTATCGGTCGCGGCCTGCGAGACGCCGCTGATGTGCAGATCGTAGAACTTTCGCCTCAGATGCGCCCAGCACCCGGCGAGCTGGATCGCCTGATTGCTGCCAAGCCTGGCCCGCGCCTTGGCGAGGCTCGTATAGGCAGTATAGCCATCCACCTGAAGGACGCCGCTAAAACCGGTGAGATGGCGCGCCACGCATTCCGCACCACGACTGTCCTCGAAGCGATAGGCGACCATTGGCGGGCTGGTTCCGCCATAGGGGCGATCGTCGCGTGCGTAAGCCCAGAGCCAGGCCGTCATGGCCTTGCCGGAGCCGGGTACAAGGGTCGGCAATGTCGTTTCGTCGGCGAAGACCCTTTCGCCCTCCTTGACCAGTTCCAGGATGTAATCGGCGCATATCTGAAGCTCGAAGCCCAGATGCCCCATCCATTGAGCCATCTGGTTCCGGCTGATCTCGACGCCATCGCGCAGATAGATCGCCTCCTGCCGGTAGAGCGGCAGGCCGTCGGCATATTTGGAGACGGCGATATAGGCGAGCAGTTGCTCCGTCGGCAGACCGCATTCGATGATATGCGCCGGCGCCAGCGCCTGGACCACACCATCATGCCCACGGAAGGCGTATTTGGGGCGGCGCGTGACAATGACCCGGAACTTCGGCGGCACGACGTCGAGCCGCTCGGAGCGATCCTCGCCGATCAGAATCTTTTCAAGGCCCGCGCATTCGGCAGGGATTTCCGGCTCGATGACCTCCTCGATGCGTTCGAGGTGAGCGGCAAAGCCTTTCCGAGGACGCGGCGCGCGTTTCGGCTTGTTGCCGGCAGCGCGGTCGAGCTCGCTCTGGATCGCCGCAAGCCCCGTCTCCACCTCCTCGAAGGCGAAGGCCACCTGCTCGTCATCGGCGGCAAGCCGCAACCGCTCCGACCGCGTGCCATGTTGCGCGCGCTGCAGGACATTCATGATCGTCGTCAGGTTGGCGATCCGTTCGTTGGCCGCCGCCTCGACCGCCTTCAGCCGGGCGATCTCCGCCTTCGCTGCGTCCAACTGAGCTGCACTCCCACGCGCAATTTCAGCGTGTTCTCGCGCCATTACCTGGATCATCGCCTTCAGCGCGTCGATGTCGTCCGGCAGTTCGGCAACGGATAAAACCATAGAGGGAGTAGAACAAAACGCCCGATTTTCCAATGGGTTCAGCCGATTTTGAGCGGCCATCCGAGAGGCGATTTCACCCCGTCAGCAGCGGGCGTTTGATCCGCGCAGGACGGATCTTCTTCCAGTCCAGACCGGCCAGAAGCGCCATCAGTTGCGAATGGTCCAGACGCAGCCGCGCCGCCGATACGCCCGGCCAGCAGAAGCTGTTTTCCTCCAAAACCTTCGCATAGAGGCACACCCCGCTGCCATCCCACCACACGATGCGAACCCGGTCCGCCCGCTTCGATCGGAACACATGAAGCGCCCCGGAAAACGGGTCGAGACCACTATCCCTCACCAGCGCCATCAGGGACGCCGCTCCCTTGCGGAAGTCTACAGGCTGCGCCGACACGTAAACCACAACGCCCGACGCGATCATGCCTGGCGCACCGCCCGGATAATCCCGGCCAACCGATCCAGTGCAATATCCTCGCCGACCCGCACAACGACATCGCTCACCACAAGCTCCACCGGCGCTGGCGCCCGCGTCAAAGCGCGTGAACTTCACCGGATCGGTCGCCGAGCCACCACGCCCACACAAGGGCACCGCCAACGGCGCGATCGCCCCCGAGGACAGCGCCTTCCTCCGCCACGTATAGAGTTGGGACACGTCCAGCTCATAAGAGCGGGCGACCTCTGCTACCGTGCTTCCCGGCGAAAACGCCTCCGCGACCAGCCGCGCCTTCTCATCATCCGACCAATGGCGAGGCGTCCGACGCGATGACACCGCCGTTGCCGTCAAAACCTCGAAGGTCCGAACCTGACCCACCCTGTCGCTCATATGACTCTCCTCGTGATTCTCACCACGAAAATGAGCCTCAAACCGACAAACCGCTACGTGGGGTGGCTTACCCGCTTACGTCTAATCTCGTCGCGCTCCTTTCTTGTTTCGGTAGTTCGGACAGAGACGCAATTTTGTGAACGATCTGAGGGGCGCTCGCCGACTGGCGCGAAGCTTCGCGCCACATACTTGTATTCGGTAGATCCAAAGGATCTGGACCATGATGCAGTAATGCGCATCGGCGGCTGAGCTCCGGAGCGGTGGGCCCATTCTACAAGGCGGCATGCAAGCCATTCGTGGGTTCGGGTCACCACCACCTCGGATCGTCATCGGATGCCAGCGATATCCGGGCGGCTCCGAAAGCTTTCTTATTCTCGCCGGTTCAAGCAGGCCGCAGCTCGACGCCGACCGGCGCTTGGCCAGTCGTCACGAAGCGCCATAATTCGATCAGCAGCTTGCGCGCCATGGCGACAATCAGCGACTTGCGCGTGCCATGACGGGCATCGACCGTCCGGCCGCGGTACCAATGCGCGAGGGCGCTTTCCTTCTGGAACATGAGGAAGCGCCATGCCAGTTGGATCATTCCACGACGCACTCGAGCATTACCGGCCCTGGCAAGTCCCTTTTCTCGCCGCTTGGAGCCGCTCTCGTCCGGTGCTCCAGTCAGACCGGCGTAGCGCGCCACCGCTCGTCGATCTCGCAAATTGCGGGAGAGAACCTCACGCACGAGCATATCCGCCGTCTCAATACCGACGCCAATGACTCGAGCTAAGAGGCGCACCATCACATGCGATTTTTCGTCCGGCGCCTGCTCCAACCTTTCGAGGCGGGCAGTCTCGATCTGATGGATCTGGTCTTGGACAAAATGCAGCCGGGCCAAATCACGGCCCATCTCGGCTAAGGCATTTGGGGGCAACGGCGTACCCTCGGGGGTGCGCAGTGTCGCCAGAAGGTTCTTTGCTCGTTGCAGGGTCGGCCTGAAGGTTCGGATTCCCAGCCGGGCCAGACATCCCTTCATTCGATTCACAATTCGGGTGCGCTCGGCGACCAGGCTCTCGCGCTCACGGTGCGGACGCTTGGCATCTTCTTCTTCGATCGTCGGGATCGCCGCCATGCTGCAGTGATCAGGCTCACCACGCAGCCAGCCGAGGAATGCCCGCTTCAGGAGTTCGGTATCTAACCGATCCGTCTTCGCCCGGCGGTGCTCGCGCGACACGGCGACACTTGTCGGGTGGATCACATAGGCTTCGATATCATGCGCCCGAAGCCAGCGGGCGAGCCAAAAGCCATCACGGCCCGCCTCGAAAGCAACGGTGGTGCGTTCGATCTTGCGGCCTATTCGGACGGCCTCATCTTGCCAACGTTGCAGGAGCTGCAGAAGTACGCCTTCGTCGACCGCCAGCTTCTTCAAAGGATGGCGCTCGATCCCTGGAACAATTCCGGCAACGAGCCAACTCGATTGGCTCATCTCGATGACCGCGATCAGGGTAGTATCTTGATCGAATTTGGCGAGCGATCTGCTCAAGTCGTTCAACTGTCGCATGGGGGCACCTCTCGGCTGGTTGTTTGCAGCGCCCAAGGTGCCATTCCCTCGCGGCGCGCGCCCCATAGCATCTACAAGCGCAATGACACCACGACCCTGTTCGCAGCGCTGAACATGCTGGACGGCAAGGTTATAGGGACCTGCATGCCACGTCACCGGCATCGAGAGTTCCTGCGCTTCCTCAAGCTGATCGATCATCAGACACCGTCCGGTCTCGACCTCCATCTGGTTGTGGACAACTATGCCAACCACAAGACGCCGGCCGTAAAGCGCTGGCTCAAGGCGCATCCGCGCTTCCATTTGCACTTCACGCCGACCTCGGCTTCCTGGCTCAACATGGTTGAGCGCTTCTTCGCCGAGATCACACAAAACCGCATCCGCCGCGGTGCCTTCAAAAGCGTCGCCGAACTCGAGAGCGCCATCATGGAATACCTGGACAACCATAATGCCAATCCCAAGCCTTTCATCCATCTGGACTAAGTCTGCCGGCGAAATCCTCGAAAAAGTCGCCCGTGCGAAACAAGCGTTGGAGTCACAACACTAGCAGCCTGTCGGACTTGAGCCGAGGGTTTGGATGAGATTCAGTTGCATTGATTGATTCTGCGGTTTTTGACTGAGGCGTGATGAGCAACTTTCGCCAGGTTGATCGTGAGAGCGGATTTCTGCTGCCACCGTCGGTGGACGAATGGCTGCCCGAGCGGCATCTGGCGCGCTTCGTTGTGGAGGTGATCGAGCGGCTCGACCTGTCGGCGATGGTCAAGGCCTATCGCGGCTCGGGCTCGGCCTCGTATCACCCGAGCGTGCTGTTGGGGCTGCTGGTCTATGGCTACGCCACGGGGTGTTCTCGAGCCGCCAGCTGGAGCGCGCCACTTACGATTCGGTGGCGTTCCGCTTCATCGCCGCCAACGATCATCCCGACCACGACACCATCGCCACGTTCCGGCGCCGGTTTCTCAGGGAGATCGAAGGCTTGTTCGTCCAAGTGCTGATGCTGGCCCGGGAGGCCGGGGTGCTCAAGCTGGGCACGGTGGCGCTGGACGGCACCAAGGTTCACGCCAACGCCAGCCGGCACAGCGCGCTGTCCTATGAGCATGCCAGCAAGCTCGAAGCGCAACTGAAGGCCGAGGTCAAGGACTGGGCGGCGGAGGTCGCCGATTCCGCGTCTGTGCCGGACGGCATGTCGGTGCCGGAAGAGCTGGCCCGGCGCGAGGAGCGCCTGACCCGCATTGCCGAGGCCAAGGCGAAGATCGAGGCGCGGGCCAAGGAGCGCTTCGCGCGCGAGCAGGCCGACCATGAAGCGAAGATGAGGGCCCGCGCGGAGAAGGCGAAGAAGACGGGCCGCAAGCCGGGTGGACGGCCGCCGCAGCCGCCGACGGCAGGGCCCGGTCCCAAGGATCAGGTCAACCTGACCGACGAGGACTCGCGCATCATGCCGGGGCCAGGCGGCGGCTTCGAGCAAGCCTACAACGCGCAAGCCGCGGTGGCGACCGGCAGCCTGCTGGTGGTCGCCACCGATGTGGTGCAGGCCGCCAACGACAAGGAGCAGATCGCGCCGACGCTGGCGGCGCTCGCCGCGCTTCCCGAGGCGCTGGGCAAGCCCGAGGCCATGCTGGCGGACACCGGTTATTTCAGCAACGCCAACGTGACGGCGTGCGCCGCGCCAAGATCGCGCCGCTGATAGCGCTCGGGCGGGAGCGCCACAATCTGTCGTGGCAGGACCGTTTCGCCAAAGCGCCGCCAGCCCCGGACAATCCCACGCCGCTCAAGGCGATGGCGCATCGCCTCGCCACGCCCGAAGGCCGGCAACTCTATGCCCTGCGCAAGCAGACGCCCGAACCGGTGTTCGGCATCATCAAATCGGTCATGGGGTTCCGACAGTTCTCCCTGCGCGGCCTCGAAAACGTCAAAGGCGAGTGGAACCTGGTCACCATGGCCTGGAACCTGAAGCGCATGTTCGCCCTCACCCCCGCGTGACGGGGGACGTGATAACCGCATCATCGACAGGACACTCCGAACCATGAAAACTTCACGTCCATTCTCATTGCGCTCTGACGTCGCACACATCAGTCCGACAGGCTGCTAGCGCCAGGCGCAAGCCCATTCCTTCTTGACGAGGAGCCTCAGCTCGTCGAGCGGCTGGGCGGTTCGGCATTGGTATCGAGCGCGGTCCGCTGGATCGCCCGGCGAAGATCGGCGAGTTCGCGCCTCTGCCACAAAGACGACGGCGCAGATCACGCCCTGACGGATATGCCGGCTTCATCGTCGCGGTCATTGAGGATTGCGCGGACAAGACAGAGCGTTTCGACGCCTGACCGGCTAAACGACCGCCATCGACCGGGTTCCTGCGCCTCTGGTTGTCAAGACAGCCCATTTGAGCGTCAGATGACGATGGAATGTCTCGTCCGGGCCGGTGCGGTGACCTTCACCTGCGCGCCAGAGTCCGGACAAGGCCAGAACAATCTCGCGATAAGTCCTGCGACGAGCTCAGCTGCTGTGCACTGCCGATCGTCGGTGATCGGTCGGCTGCGGCACATCCGAGACTTCCGCCGCGGCTACCTCGCCGCGCCTCAGCCTCGGAAGCCGATGACGCTCGCTTCGTGCGCCGCGCGTAACTGCATCGGCGGCGCGCATGCTCGCCTATATGAGCGCGGTTGACAGACACCCTGTGTATCCCATATTGTAATTGAGTTTCTAAATGTGAAACGTATGGGAGGATTCATCATGAGCATTCGTAACGGCATCATCGCCGCCATAGCCCTGTTGCTGCCGGCCACGGCTGCTCTTGCGCAGGACGTCACCCTGAAATTTGGCCATGCCGCGACCTCGAAACACCTGTTCCAGGACGGGCTGGTGATGTTCGCCGACAAGGTGACCGCCAAGACCGGCGGCAAGGTCAAGATCGAGGTCTATGGCGACCGCCAGCTCGGCGACGACAAGCAGCTTCTCGAAGGCGTGCAGCTGGGCACGATCGACGGCGCGCTGGTGTCCGTGCCGACGATGCCCCTGGTCCTGAACTCGCCGATTTTCGATTCGCTCCAGCTTCCGTTCCTGGTGCCGAGCTACGACAAGATGGCCGAGGTCCTGTCCTCGGATGTCGGCCAGAAGCTGCTCGATTCGCTCGCGACCAACAACATCAAGGGGCTCGGCTACATCGAAGCCGGCCAGCGCCACTTCCTGTCGCGCACCAAGGCGGTCAAGACCGTCGCCGACTTCGCAGGATTGAAGACCCGCATCGTCCCGACACCGCTGCATAAGGCGATCTGGGAAGCTGTCGGCACGGCGCCTATCGGCATGGCCTTCGGCGAGGTCTTCTCGGCGCTCGAGACCGGCACGATCGACGCGGTCGAGATCAACCTCTCCTCTGCCTTCGCCGAGAGCTACTACGAGGCCGCCAAGAACGCGACGCTGACCGGCCATTACTTCTGGCCCGGTGTGCTGATGATGGGCTCCGCCAAGTATGACGGCCTGAGCGACGAGCAGAAGAAGGCGATCGCCGAGGCAGGCCACGAGGTCATTGCCCAACACTATGCACATGCCCGCGACCAGGAAGCCCAGATCACCAAGCAGCTCGAGGAGAAGGGGGTCACCATCTCCAAGATCGAGGACCTCGCCGAGATGCAGGCAAAGACGAAGCCCGTGCTGGACGCGTGGGTTGCCAAGGATCCGCTGATCGAGGCTTTCGTCAACGCGGTTGAGAAGTAAGACCGACTGTTGCGGGGCGGCGCGCTGACGGCCGCCGCCCCGTCCCAACCACCTTTCGGTACCGTGCCTTGCGGCGGCCCTTCCGGCCGCGACGGCGGAGGCACGCCGATGACGAGGCTGAACCATGCTCGCCTTGCGACGCTATTTCGACGTGGCTGTGTCCACCATCCTGATCTGGATGCTGATCGTCCTGCTGACCGTCATGACGCTTCAGATCGTGCTGCGCTACGGCTTCTCGACCTCGCTGATCTGGGCCGAGGAAATCTGCCGCTACCTGCTCGTCTGGGTCTCGTTCCTTGCCGCCGTGCTCGCCTATGAGCGCGGCGAGATCGCCAGCGTGCCACTGCTGCGCGACGTCCTGCCGCCGAACGCCGGCCTGATGCTCGCGATCCTCGCCAACACGCTCGGCATCGTGCTGCTCTCGGTGCTGGTCTGGTACGGCTTCGTCTATGCCTCCCGCCTCGGCTCGTCGCCGATCCCGGCGATGAAGTTCCTGCTCGGCGACCTGTTCGGCCCCGACTTTCCGGTGCCCAGGGTCTACTGGGTCTACGTCGCTCTGCCGGTCGGGCTCGGCCTGTTCGCGCTGCGGCTCGCCATGGACATCGTCCTCTACGCCCGCATGATCGGCACCGGCGCGCGCGCCTCCGACCTCAGGCTCGCAACCGAGATCGAGGCGCACGGATGATCCTCTATCTCGCCATCTTCTTCGCGACGCTTATCATCGGCATGCCGGTGGCGCTCGGCCTCGGCATGGCCTCGCTGGTCTACCTGCTGATCGAGGGCCACGGCCACCTGCTGGTCGCCTTCCCGCAGCGCATGATTGCCGGCATCGACAGTTTCCTGCTGCTGACGATCCCCTTCTTCATCCTCGCCGGAAATCTTATGAGCGCGGCCAATCTGACCGGACACATCGTTCGCGCGGCACAGTTCCTTGTCGGGCGGATCAAGGGTGGGCTGGCGGTCGTGAACGTCCTGTCGAATCTCCTCATGTCCGGGTCGAGCGGCGCGGCCACCTCCGAGGCTGCAGCCGTCGGCGGCATCATGATTCCGCCGATGAAGCGGGACGGTTACGATCCGGCCTATGCGGCAGCCTTGACCGCGTCCGGTTCGCTGCTAGGTCCCCTTATTCCCCCATCATTGCCTCTGATTCTGTTTGGCGTGCTGACCGGCACGTCCATCGGGGATCTGTTCCTTGCAGGTATCCTCCCGGGTCTCATTCTGAGCGGGCTGCTCGTAGGCTATGCGCTCTGGAAGGGCCGCAGAGAGAACCATCCGGTCTCTTCTCCGGTGCCGGCCAAAGAGCGCCGCGGGCTTCTCATCGCGGCCACGCCCGCGATCTTTCTGCCCGTGCTGATCGTCGTCGGCATCCGCACTGGCATCTTCACGCCGACTGAAGCCGCAGGCGTAGCCTGCATCTATGCTCTGGCCATCGGGTTGTTCGTTTACCACTCCCTATCCTGGCAGAAGCTCAAGCAGTGTTTCTACGATACCGCGACAATGTCGTCGGGGGTGATGCTGGTCGTTGCGATGGCGAGCATGACAGGCTTTGTGTTGGGCATCGAAAGCCTGCCGCAGAAGGTCGCCGCTCTGATCCTGGGCGTGTCTGAAAACCCGGCGATCCTTATCATCCTACTCAACGTCATACTCCTCATCCTCGGCCTGTTCCTCGAGCCGTTGGCGGCGATGGTGCTGATCATGCCGGTGCTCAACGCGTTGGCGCCGTCCATCGGCATGGATCCTGTGCAGATGGGCGTCATGGTGGTGCTGAATCTCATGATCGGCATGATTACGCCGCCCGTCGGATTGGTGTTGTTCATCGTCTCCTCGATCGCCCGCAGCCCGCTGCAGGCGGTGACGCGGGCCTCGCTCCCCATGCTGGGATTGTGCATCCTCGTTCTTGTGATGGTCGCCGCGATCCCGGGCCTCTCGCTCTGGATTCCGGGCCTGTTCAAGTGAGGATCAGATGACGGTAGAGCTCGACAAAACGGTCAACCAGTCCACCCAGATGGCCTTCATGATCATCGAGGTGATGGCGGAGATCGGGCAGCCCGTGGGCCTGTCCGACCTCGCGCGCCGGATCGGTGTGTCGAAGGTGCGCGTCTTCCGCTTCCTGCGCACGCTGCTCTCGCTCGGCTATGTGCTGCAGGACCCCGAGACCGAGAAATACCGGCTGTCCTACAAGCTCTACCATCTCGGCCAGGCGCTGGCCGATTCCACCGACATCCTGCGCGAGGCTCGGCCGGTCATGGTCGAACTTCGGGACGCAACAGGCTTCACCGTTTCCTTCTCGCAGATGGAGCAGGGCGGCATGCGCATACTCGACATGGTGCGCACCGAGCAGCCGGTCGTGATCGTCACCCGCCCAGGCGCGCTGCTCGATTTTCACGCCTCGGCGCAGGGCAAGATCGCGCTCGCCTTCGGCGGTGCGAAGCTCGCCGGCACCGCGCTTCGCCAATGGACCAGCGAGACGTCGACCGACCGTTCCGCCGTCGAGGCGGAGGTGGCCGAGGTGCGGACACGGGGTTGGGCCGACGCGCCGAACCAGACGCTGCAGGGCGTCACCGCCGTCTCGGCGCCCGTCTTCGACATGACCGGCGATTTCGTCGCCACGCTGACGATCGCCGGACCCACCAACATCATCGGGACGCCGCCCGACCCTCGCTACGTTGAGGCGCTGACGGCGGCGGCCCGCAAGATCTCCCGGAATCTAGGCAATACGGATCAGATGACATGACCAGATATTCCCTCGCCGTCGACATCGGAGGCACCTTCACCGATGCCGTCCTTCTCGCCAACGACGGCCGCACTTTCGTCGACAAGACGCTGACCACCCACGGCAACCTGCTCGAAGGCTTCTTCCGCGGCGTCGATCTGGTCATGGGCCGCGCCGGCATCGCACCGCCGGACGTCAACGATGTTGTCGTCCACGCCACCACGGTCGTCACCAATGCGCTGATCGAACGCAAGGGGCCGCCGGTCGGGCTGATCCTGACCAAGGGCTTCACCGACATCCTCTACATCCGCGACGAACATCGCTACGACATGTACGATCCGCAGATCGAGTTCGCCGAGCCGCTGATCCCGCGCGAGCGCACCTGGGCTTTGGATGAGCGCGTATTGGCCGACGGCTCGGTCGAGAAGGCGGCGAAGGAAGCCGAGATCGCGGCCATCGCCCGTGACTGCAAGGCGCGCGGCATCCAGTCGGTCGCCGTCAGCCTGATCAACGCCTATCGCAACGGCGTCAACGAGGTGCTGGTGGCCGAGGTCTTCGCCCGCGAGGCGCCCGAGATCTTCGTTTCGCTCTCGTCCGAGATCGCGCCGCAGATGCGCGAATACCTGCGCACCTCCACCGTCGCGATCAACGCCTACACCGTGCCCATCACGCGGCCCTATCTCGACGCGCTGATCAAGGAGTTGGACCGCCAGGGCTTCTCACAGCAGCCGCTGATCATGCTCTCCAACGGCGGCGTCATCGGCGCCGGCCGCGCCGGCACGCTGCCGGTGCGCATGATCGAGAGCGGACCCGCTGCCGGCGCGCTGGTCGCCTGCTACTTCTCGCGCATGTTCGGCCTGCCGGACCTGATCTCCTTTGACATGGGCGGCACCACGGCAAAGGCCTGCATGATCCAGAACCACGAGCCGCTGGTGACGGGCACGTTCGAGGTCGACCGTCGCTACCGCTTCAAGCCGGGCTCCGGCATGCCGATCACCGTGCCGTCGATCGACATGATCGAGATCGGCGCCGGCGGCGGCTCGATCGCATGGGTGGACGATCTCGGCCTGCTGCGCACCGGGCCTGAGAGCGCCGGCTCGATCCCCGGTCCGGTCAGCTACGGGCGCGGCGGCAAGGAGCCTTGCGTCACCGACGCCGACGTGGTGCTCGGCATCCTCGATCCCGACCGCTTCCTCGGCGGCGACATGAAGCTCGACGCCGCGGGCGCCCGCGCGGCGGTCGGCAAGCTCGGCGCGAAGATCGGGCTCACCCCCGAGCAGACCGCCTGGGGCATTTACGAGGTCGTCTGCGAGCAGATGGCGGCGGCCGCCCGTACCCACGCCACCGATCGCGGCGTCGACTATCGCGGCCTGCCGATGCTGGCCTTCGGCGGCGCCGGCCCGGTCCATGCGTGCCTCGTCGCCGACCTGATCGAATCGAAGCAGGTGATTTACCCGCCGCTCGCCTCCGTGCTGTCGGCCTTCGGCACGCTGGTCACGCCGGCACAGATCGACCTGGTGCGTAGCCAGCTCGGCCTGGTCGACCGGCTCGACCCGGCCGAGGCGCGCGAGCTTGTCGGTCAGATGACCGGCGAAGGCACGGCGGCATTGGCTGAAGCCGGCCTCGCGCCATCGGACATCGCCTTCGTCTTCGGCGCCGACCTGCGCTATTTCGGCCAGCAGTCGGAGCTGCGGATCGAGCTGCCCTTCGATCCCCGCGAGAGGCTCGACACCGATGCGATGCGCGCAATCTTCGATCGCGAATACGTGACGCAATACGGCCTGAAGCTCGACATGCCGCTTGAACTGGTCAACTGGCACGTGACCGCGCGCGGCAGCCTGCCGGACCGCGCCGCCGCGACCGTTGCGCGGGGCGGCAGCCGCCCGGCGCCGCGCAGCCGCATCGTCCATTTCCGCGGCAAGCCGGTCGAGACCGCGGTCTACGCGCGCACCGAACTGATGGAGGACGATGCGATCGCTGGTCCCGTCATCGTCGAGGAGCGCGAGACCACCATCTTCGTCCTGCCCGGCTGGACGATCCGACTGCATGCAAACGGCAGCCTGATTGCCGACAAGATGACGGAGCACTGACCATGGACGGCGTGGAACTTCAAATCCTGTGGTCGAACATGATCGGGATCGTCTCGGAACAGGCGCGCGCGCTGCAACGCATCGCCTTTTCGCCGATCGTCCGCGAAGCCGGCGACCTCGCCAACGGCCTGTTCGACGCTCGCGCCCGCATGGTGGCGCAGGCCGTTACGGGCACCCCCGGCCACATCAATTCTCTGGCGCGGCCGCAGCGAACCTGCTCAAGCATGTCGATGCGTCGAGCCTGAAACCAGGCGACGTGCTGATCACCAACGATCCGTGGATGTCGGCCGGCCACTTCTTCGACATCACCGTCCTTTCGCCGATATTCCGCGCCGAGAAACTGATCGGGTACGCCGGGTCCACCATCCACCACACCGACATCGGTGGCTACGGCATCGGCTCGGGCGCGCGCGACATCCATGAGGAAGGCCTCTGGATCCCCGTGCTCAAGCTCTACGAAGCGGGCGTGCGCAACGAGACGCTGTTCTCGATCATCACCCGCAACGTCCGCACGCCGGACGCGCTGCTGGGTGACCTCGGCGCGCAGGTCTCCTCAGGCATGATTGCCTCGCAGCGGCTTAACGCGCTCTGCGACCGCTACGGGCTGAACGATATCGAGGCGCTGTCGGACGAGATCATCGCCCGCTCAGAGAATGCCACACGGGAGTCCATCCGCACCCTGCCGGCCGGCACCTTCCACGGCGAGTCGACCTTCGACGTGCCGGGAGGCGACCGGATCACGCTGAAGACCGCGGTGACCATCGACAACAAGGCCGGTGAGATCACCGTTGATTTCACGGGCTCGTCAGGACGCAGTCCGCGCGGCATCAACGTCGTTCCGGCCTACACCCAGGCCTACGCAACCTTCGCCATCCGCTCGACGCTCAACCCGGACCTGCCCAACAATGCCGGCTCGCTGGCTCCCATCAAGCTGAAGCTGCCGGACAACTGCATCGTCAACGCGACCTACCCTTCGCCGGTCAACGCCCGCCATGTCGTCGGGATGTACGTGCCGTTCCCGATCCTCAATGCCTTGTCGCAAGTCGTGCCGGACAAGGTTGTGGCCGAGGGGTCGGGCGCGGTGTGGACCGTGCAAATCCAGGGCCAGGACGAGGAGGGCCGCGCTTTCACCTCGTCCATGTTCAATTATTCCGGCGGCATGGGCGCACGCGCCGGCAAGCCTGGCATTTCGGCGGTCTGCTACCCAACCGGCGTGTCGGCGGTTCCCGTCGAGGTGCTGGAAGCGGCCTATCCGATCGTCTTCACCTGCAAGGAACTCGAGCGCGGCTCCGGCGGCGCGGGCACGCAGCCCGGCGGCGACGGGCAGCGCATCGGCTTCCGCATGCGGACGACGCAGCCCTGGCTCTTGAACACCGTGCCAAGCCGCCTCAGCGAGGCGCCGCAGGGCCTCGACGGCGGTTCGCGGGGCCGCGCCGGTCAGTTCCTCGTCAACGGCAAACCGGTCGTGCTCTCGGGCAAGACCGACATGAAGGCCGGCGACGAGATCACCATGATCACACCCGGCGGCGGCGGCTTCGGTACGCTGAAGGCAGCCAAGGTGGCCTGACGGATTTCAAGACAGGGAGGACGAGATGAGTGAACTGCAACCCTTCCGTATGCCGGTCAAATGGGAAGACCTGCCGCGCTTCCCGGTGCGCGAGCATATCAGCCGGGCCGGCTTTCGCGGCGAGGACGTGCTGCTGGTCATGAACTGGCTGGAAAAGGGCATGACGCTCGGCATGCACAAGCATCCCTTCGAGCAGATCGCGGTGATCCTGACCGGCCGCATGCGCTGGACCGTCGGGGACGAGACCTTCGAGGTCGGCGCGGGGGAAGTGCTGCGCGTGCCGCCCGACGTGATGCACGGCGGCATGCCGATCTCGGACGAGGTCGTGATGAATCTCGACATCTTCTGCCCGATTCGGAAGGATTATCTCGAGATCGTCGACCACCAGGCCGCCGACTTCCCGCCCGTGGAGAGCTGAGATGGGCTTTCCCGCGGTCCATGCCGCCCTCGCTCCGGCCATCCGCCGGGGCGCGCTGCACCTGTCGACCTTCTGCCAGTTGCCTGATCCCAACGCGATCGAGGCGCTGGCGAAGACGAAGCTTGATTCCTTCATTCTCGACATGCAGCACGGCATGTTCGACGAGGCCGCCGTCGTCGCAAGCGTTGCCGCCGCCGCGCTGGAGGGCAAGCCGGCTTTCGTGCGGCTGCCGGTCGATTGCGGCGGGCTCGCTTCGCGGGTGCTCGATTTCGGCGCGATCGGCGTCGTCTGCCCGATGGTCAATACGGTCGCGGACGCGGAACGTCTGGTGTCCTACACCAAGTTCCCGCCGGTCGGCTTCCGCAGCTGGGGACCGCGCCGCGCGATCCCGCTATCTGGCCTGAACGGCCCTGGCTACCTCGCCAAGGCCAATAAGCTGAACCTTGCAATCGCCATGATCGAGACAAGGCAGGCGCTGGACAACCTCGACGCGATCCTCGCCGTGCCCGGTATCGACGGTGTCTTCGTCGGGCCGTCCGACCTGTCGGTCTCGCTGTCGAGCGGCGCAACGCTCGACAGCCCGGACGTGTCGCCGGCGCTCGACTATGTCGCTGCCCGCGCCCGCGCGGCGGGCAAGTTCGCGGGCGTCTTCGCGATCGGCTCGGGCTACGCCACCGACTGTATCGGGCGCGGCTATTCCTTCATCGCGCTGCTGCAGGATGCGCTGTTCATGCAGCAGGCTGCCGACGCAGCCGTCACCGCTGTGCGGGGCAAGGCGGCATGACGCGCCCGGTCATCCTGACCGTCTGCGTCAACGGTGGACGGCCCGATGCGGCCGAGCTCAACCCGAACCTGCCGGTGAGCCCTGAAGCCATCGCTGCGGCGGTCGCCGAGGCGGCGGAGCTGGGCGCGGCGGTCGCCCACATCCATGTCCGCGATCCGGCAACGGGCCTGCCCTCCAACGACATCGGCCTCTGGCGCGAGACCGTCGGCCTGATCCGCGCCGCCGGCACCGACATCTTGCTCAACCTCAGCGCCTCGATGGACGGACTGCTGGTGCTCGACGATGCGGCGGGCTTCGCGCCGGCCGAAGGCACCACGCTGCGCCCGGCGGCGGGCAGGGCGGACCATGTGCTCGCGCTCACGCCCGAGATCGGCACCATCGACTGCGGCACCTTCGCGCTCGGTCAGGCGATCCACGTGGCGCGCATGGGCGACCTGCGCGAGATGGCGCGGCTATACCGCGAGAAAGGCATCCGCGCCGAGGTCGAATGCTTCGACTTCGGCCATCTGGAGGTCGCAAAAAGCTCGCGGCGGAGGGTGCGTTCGGCCCGACGCCCTTCATGCAGATCTGCCTCGGCACCGGCTATGGCGGCGCGCCCGCGACGCCGGCAGCACTCGCCGCGATGCGCGAACGCATTCCCGTCGGCACGGTCTGGGCGGCTTTCGCGGCCGGCGAGGACAATCTCTGGGTCATGCGCGCGGCGGTCGCCGGCGGCGGCCATGTCCGCGCCGGACTGGAAGACGCGCTCTTCGACGCGGCCGGCAAGCCGACCACCAATGCCGCGCTGCTCTCGTCCGGCGTGGAGACCATCCGCTCCGCCGGCGGCCGCCCCGCGACGCCGGCCGAGGCGCGAGCCATCCTCGGCTTGCCTGCGAGTACCTGAGCGGGTCATGACGGTCGGCGCGAGGCCGGCTTGCGCCGGGCACGAGGCAGGGAGGAAGATATGAACCCGGCACGCTGGCTTGAACGCGCCGCCCTGCTCTGGCCCGACCGGCCGGCGCTGTTCCGCGGCGCGGAAGCGGTCCTCGACTATGCCGGCTTCAATGCCCGCGCCGGGGCGCTGGCCGCCGGTCTCGCGGCGACAGGCATAGCGCCGGGCGACCGCGTCGCGCTCTTCCTCGCCAACCGCATCGACTATCTCGTCGCCATGCAGGCCGTCTGGCGGATCGGCGCGGTGGCGGTGCCGGTCAACGCCAAGCTGCACGAGAAGGAAGCTGCCTACATCCTCGGCCATTCCGGGGCGGCGCTGTGCTTCACCGACGGCGACCATGCCGGCGACCTCGCGGCACTGGCGCCCGAAACGCGCATCGTCGACATGGACGGACCGGACTTCTCGGCACTTGTCACCGACACTCCGGCTACGCCGCTCCATCCGACCGGCCAGAACGACCTCGTCTGGCTGTTCTACACATCCGGCACGACTGGTCGGCCAAAGGGCGTGATGCTGACGCCAGCCAACATCCAGGCGATGATCATGAGCTATCTTGCCGACGTCGATGCGGCCGAGGCCGGCGATGCCAAGGTCTACGCCGCACCCATGTCGCACGGGGCCGGCCTCTATCAGTTCATCTACCTAATCTGCGGTGCGCGCCACGTCGTGCCGGCTTCCGGCGGCTTCGACAGCGACGAGATCCTCGATCTCGCCGAACAGCTCGGCCGGCTCTGCTTCTTCGCCGCCCCCACCATGGTCCGCCGCCTCGTCGCTGCCGCCAAGTCACGCGGGGGCCGGGGGAGGGCATCCGCACGATCGTCTATGGCGGCGGGCCGATGTATCTCGCCGACATCCGCGACGCGATGGACCAGTTCGGCCCCCGCTTCGCCCAGATCTACGGCCAGGGCGAGACGCCGATGACCATCACCGCTCTGACCCGCGCCGCCCATGTCGAGGCAATGGAAGCCGGATGGGACGACGCGCTCTATTCGCGCCGCCTTGCGTCTGTCGGCGTCTCCCAGGCAGGCTGCGAGGTAGCCGTAATTGGACCTGACGAGAAGCGGCTTCCGGCCGGCGAGATCGGCGAGATCGCTGTGTTCGGCCCGTCGGTGATGAAGGGCTACTGGAACGACCCGGCCGCGACCGCCGCTGCGATTCGCAACGGCTGGCTGCATACGGGCGACATGGGCGCGATGGACGAGGCCGGGTTCCTCACCCTGCACGACCGCTCCAAGGACGTGATCATCTCCGGCGGCACGAACATCTATCCTCGCGAGGTCGAGGAGGCGCTGCTGACGCATCCGGCCGTGGCGCAGGTCTCTGTGATCGGCCGGCCCGATCCTGAATGGGGCGAGGTCGTCGTCGCCTGCGTCGTGCTGGAGCCGGGCGCCACCGCCGACGCAAAGACGCTCGACGACCACTGCCTGACCCAGATTGCCCGCTTCAAGCGACCGAAGGACTATGTCTGGCTCGAGGACCTGCCGAAGAACGCCTACGGCAAAGTGCTCAAGACTGAATTGCGCGCCGTACATGGTCTCGCGGAGCGGTCGAGTTCTTCTTCTTGAGCAATCGATGGATTCGACATCGTGGCTCGAGATCAAAGATCGTCGCGGCGGTTTTTTCAACGCTCGCGTGGGCAATCTACAGATGGAGAAGCGACGCATCGCGCGCGTTAAGCGTGAGAGACGGGCCATCGAAAAGCGGCAAAACCTCTCGAGAAGTACAGGCGGAATATGCACCGCGGGCGATGTCACGTTAACTTGCGGTCAGGCATTTGCGGGATAGGGTGGAGGGCATGAGCATCTCTCCCATCAGCTACAAACGCCATCGCTTCCCGCCCCAGATCACCGCCCACGCGGTCTGGCTGTACTATCGGTTTCCGCTGAGCCTGCGGCATGTCGAAGAGATGCTGCTGGCGCGAGGGATCACGGTCTCCTACGAGACGATCCGCCGGTGGGGCAAGAAGTTCGGGCCCGAATACGTCAGTGGCTTGCGCCGCAAGCAACCAGGCTACGACGACATATGGGCACCTCGACGAAGTGGCCATTACGATTGCCGGCGAGAAGCATTGGCTGTGGCGGGCCGTCGACCAGGATGGCTATGTGCTCGACGAAATTGTCCAGCGCCGTCGCAACGCCAAGGCCGCCAGGCGGTTGTTAACGCGTCTCTTGAAGAAGCAGGGCGTCACGCCGAAGCGCATGATCACCGACAAGTTGCGCTCCTACGGAGCGGCCAAGCGTCAGGTCATGCCGGGCGTCGAGCACCGTTCGCACAAGGGCTTCAACAACCGGGCGGAAAATTCGCATGTGCCGCTGCGAGAACGGGAACGGGCGATGCAGGGTTTCCGATCACCGGGAGCGTTGCAACGCTTCGTCTCGATCTTCTCCGCCGTCCGCAACCTTTTCGTCCCGTCCTGCTCACAACGTTCTGCTCTCGGCATCCGCAATCATCGCCTGCAGGCCATGGCGGAATGGAAGGCCGTGACCATCGGCAGCTGACAACCGCGCCACAAATCCCATCGCGTTCAGACGCCGGTAACGTGACATCGCCGGCGCAATTGCATCGCCCGGACCAAGGCCGCAAAAGCGCGTCCAGTTTCAACCGGTCACTCTCCCTCAAGCCGGAGGAGATTGGGGTCTCAGGTCACCTCCGCATGGTTCCGTCCTCAGTGCTGCGGCGGCGTCAACAGCGCCGCGCGGTTCGCCATCAGGAAGTCGCGCACCGTCTGGCCAGGCTGTCCGGTCAGGGTTTTCAGGTCGTCGCCGGCCACGTCTAGGAAACCCTGCGCAATCGCCTCGTCGAATGAGACGAAGACCCGCGCCATGAATTCCGGCAACCCGTTGCCGACCATCGCCTGCACCAGATTCTCGGCGGGCAGGGCGATGTAGGGGATATCCTTGCCCGAAATCTCGGACAGGATCGCCGCGACCTCGGCCTGGCTGACCGCCTGCGGCCCGGTGATATCGAGGGTCTGCCTGCCCATGGCCGTCATCAGCGCCGCGGCTGCGGCACGGGCGCAATCGGCCCGCGTCGCATATCCGGCCTTCCCCTCTGCCGCGGCGGCGAAGTGTTTGCCAATGGCGACGCTCTTCGAGCCGCCCATCAGCAGAAAGTCGGTGTACATGTTGTTACGCAGGATCGTGTAATTTGCCCCACTGGCCGCGATCAGCTTTTCGGTCCCTTCGTGGTCGGGGGCGAAACCAATCGGACTGTCCGGGACAGGGCTCGCGAACGAAGTATAGACGATATGATCGACACCCGCCGCCTTGGCGGCCGCGACGGCGTTGGAATGGGCCGCGAGCCTCTTGCCCGGCTCAAGGTCGTCGGTCGAGATGATGAGAAGGCGCTTGCCGCCCACGAAGGCGCCGTCTAGCGATGCGGGATCGTTGAAATCGCCTTGGCGCGTCTCGACGCCCTTCGCCTGCAGATCGGCCAGCTTGTCGGGATTGCGCGATACGGCAACGATCGGACTGGCGCCTGCCTGTAGCAGCAGTTCGACCACCTGCCGGCCAAGCTGGCCGGAGGCGCCGGTGACGATGAAGGGGCCGTTCTGGATATTGGACATTGTTGGTCTCCTGGGGTGATTTCTGGCGAAGGGCCTTTTGCCCTCAGCCGTGGATATGGACGGGTGCCGGGTTCGCCAGCTTGCCGCGGGCGAAGTCCCAGCTTGTGGTCAACAGGCGCAGCATCACGTCGATCTCGGCCTCGTCACGCGGAGCGAAGGCCATGACCGCCGTAGCGGGGATATAGCCCAGCCGCGCCATCGGATGCGGCTCGCCCCAGCCCTTGGCGATCAGTTCTTCGACCGCCGGCACGGGCAGCATCAGATGCGACGAGCCATCGTATCCAGGGTGAACATGGGCAAATTCGCGCCCGATCATGAAGGCCTCGCGCGGGCCGCAGGCGTATGTGTGCGGCAGCACCAGCGCCTCGGCGCCCGGCACCGAAATGCCGGATGGACGGCGCTCGACGAAGGGCAGCTCGAAGGCGCGGCGCTTGAACTCCGCATGGATCTCGGGTGGCGAGTTCTGCGACACCTGTTCATGCGGGGCACAATCAGTCGTCGTCGGGCGCGTGCCCGGGCGCATCGGCAATTCGAAACTCATCGTGTCACCCGAAGCGAAAGGCGCTTTCCACCGCGCCCATCACATGATCTTCCAGTGTCTTGGTGCCGCGATCGGCCCCTGCTGCCCCGGCCACGACATGCAGCGGGACGAGATGTTCCTCGCGCGGGTTGGCCTCGCGCGCGCCGGGGGCCTTGGCCCAGGCCGTCAGCATCGCGTCGCGACGGGCGGGATCGTCCTGCGTGACGGCGTCGGTCAGCCACTGGTCGAATTCGGTCCCGGCGACGGGTCCGCGCGCGCCACCGCGCATCGCCCGCATCATCACGCCCATGTTGTGATAGGTGTTGCCCGACCCGATAATCAGAACCCCCTCGTCGCGCAAAGGCGCCAGCGCCCGGCCCGCCGCCAGATGCGCCTGCGAGTCGAGGTCGGCGCGCAGGGAAAGCTGAACGGTGGGAATATTTGCATCCGGGAACGCCACCTTCAGCGGCACAAACACCCCGTGGTCGTAACCCCGCGCGGGGTCTTCGCCCGTCTCGAACCCTGCGCCTTCCAGGAGGTCGCGCAGGCGGGCGGCCAGCGCGGGATCGCCCGGCGCGGGCCAGGTCAGCTGATAGGTGTGCGGCGGAAAGCCGTTGTAATCGAAAAGCAAGGGCGGCGCCGGGTTGGTCTGCACGGTAAAGACCCGTTCCTCCCAGTGACCCGAGATCACAACGAGCGCAGTCGGTTTCGCCGGCAGGCTCTCGGGGAACCCCTCGAGAAACCGGCGCTGCCGGTCCCAGGTGTCTGGCGGGTTCCAGTCCATGAAAAAGCATGGGCCGCCGCCGTGAGGAAGAAATACCGCAGGTTGCCTGTCCGTCATGTCATCGTCCTTTCCAGGTCCGGGGGCGGCGGGCGGTGGCGATGCTGCGCGCATCCCATTCCGATCAATGTGCCGTCGTCGGGACCGCCGGTGCATAGGCCGACTTGACCGCGCGCACGCGGTTCGCGGTCAGCCACGATACGATCAGAAGCACCCAGGCCACCACGGCAGGCGTCCAGCCCGGATCGCCCGCGCCGACATGCGCCCCGAAGGCCAGAACCAGATGCCAGAACATCGCCGCATAGACCCAGTCGGCCAGCATTGCCGAAGGACGCCACAGGATGATCACCGCCCCGATGATCTTCAGGATCGCCAGCGGCCAGATGACATAGATGGGGTATCCCAGCACATCGCGGTACATGCCGGCGACCGTTTCGTAGGACGAAAGGTAAAAGGTCGCAGCCCCCAGATAGACCAGCGCCACAAGCCCTGTCGCGATCCAGTAGACATACCGTGCCGCCCTGTCACTCATGGCCGTTCTCCCTGTTGGCTTCAACTTGTGAAGCGATCCTCTCCGCTGTAGGTATGCTTAAACAACATGCTTTAAAAGCTAAAGTAGGCACTTTAAAGTAACCAACTTTCCGTCGCTGCGAGGAATGTCCGCAATGAAGACCGTCCTGCCCCCATCCTGCCCAATGGAAGCATTGCTGCGGGTCATTACTGGCCCCTGGACGATATACATCCTTTGGGTTCTGTCCGAGCAGGGGCCGCAGCGTTTCGGCGCAATCAAGCGCTTGGTGCCCGGAATTTCCACTCGCATCCTGACCGAACGGCTGCGGATGCTGGAACATGCCGGCGTCGTCTGGCGCGAGCAGGCCATGACCATCCCGCCCGCCGTCACCTACGGGCTGACCGAGCGCGGCGCGGAACTGCGCGGTATGCTCGATACGCTCGGCGCCATTGCGCGCCGCTGGGAGGATGAGGGTATCTTTGCCGAGGTCCGGAGCGGGACAGAGTGACGACGCAGTATTTGTCCGCTTGAATGCCTGAACGACGAGCCATGCCTCGAAATGCCGCCCTGTGAAATCATCCCTCGACTGACGCTTCAGCTTCTCGGCAACAGCATTCAGAATATAGGCATGCTCCACGACATTGGGAGCGGCAATTTCCCTAGACTTAGTCAACAGCTCGTTGACTACGAGAATTTGCGACAAGCCCCTAGGAAATCTATTAGGAGTCGATTGAAGCGTTCGGCATGCTCCCATTGGGCCCAGTGGCCGCAACGATTGAACACATGCAGCTGCGCATCCTGAATGCCCGCCACCAAGCGTAGCCCGGCGTCCAGCGGCACGAACCGGTCGTCACGCCCCCAGAAGATGAACGTTTCGGCCTTCACTTCACGAAGGCGCGGTCCGAAATCAGGGTATTGGTTCGGATTTAGGCGCAAGCTCTCGATGAAATTCTCGAGATGCTTGCGCTGCTGATGAATGTTTTCGAGGCGCGTCTGGAAAAGTTCGTCCGTCAGGTCCGACGGGTCATAGACGAACACCTCCATCATCTGGCGAAGGTTCTCGAGCGTCGGGTCGCGATAGAGCTTGTTCACCAGTCGAATGCCCTCGGTCGGCATCGGTGTGAAGCTGCTGATCCCGCCGGTTCCCCCGCCCATCAGAATCAATTTGCCCACATGCTCCGGCCAGGTCAGCGCGAACGCCATCGCGCTATGCCCGCCCATCGAGTTGCCGACGGGGTGCACGCGCGCGATCCCTAGGGCGTCAATCAGCCCCTTGACGAAATGCGCGTTGAGGTCCGGCCTCGAACCGGGGTTTATGATTGGGTCACTCGCGCCCCAGCCAGGCATGTCCATGAGGATAACTCGGTAGCCGGCATCGGTCAGCGGGTCGATGTTGCGGTTGAAGTTTGCCCAGCTCGTCGCGCCAGGCCCCGAACCGTGCAGCATCAGGACTACTTCGCCACCGGTCCCGGGATCGCAGTCGTTGTAGTGCACACGATAGTCTTCCCCCTGGTGGGCCAGGGTGACGAAGTGGCTAGTTTCTAATTCGGTATAGGTTGTGCTCATTGTCGCTTCCTTCTTGTGATTGGGTGGCCAGACAGCTCTGCACACTCAGGAAATTGCTCATGTTCGCGTGAGACGCGGTCGGGGCGACTCAGGCCGCGGCCAGCACGGCCACCAGGAATGCCTGCAGCGCGTCAAGGCTTTCCGGCTCGTCGAGGAAGGGCATGTGGCCGCGGTCCGGAACCACGGCGCGGATCAGGTCGGGCCGACGAGCGGCCATCATGTCCACGATCCGCCGCGACAGGATGTCGGAGTTTTCCCCGCGGATTACCGCCACGGTCTTGCCGGCCAGCGCATCGAAGCCGTGCCACATGTTCGGCGCACGGTCGAGAGTCGTCATGAAGGCTTCCCTCAACGTCGGGTCGTAGGCAATGCGCAGGCCGTCGCGCGCCTCGACGAAGTGGCGTCGGACCTCCTCGCGCCATCGCTCTTCCGGCACGTTGGAAAAACCGGGGCTGTGTTCCGGCATCGCGGCGACCCGTTCCTCAATGCTCCGCTCCTTCGGCTGAAAGCCGACATAGGTTGTGATCCGCATCCGGCCGTCGGGTTCCATCTCGGGGCCGATGTCGTTGAGACAAAGACCGAGGATGCGATGCTGCGCGCGGGCGGCCAGCGCCATCGAGACCATGCCCCCGCGAGAGGTTCCCAGAAAGGCCGAAGACGCGAGCCCGAGATGGTCGAGCAGGTTCAATACGTCTTCGGTTTCCCGAGGAAGGGTGTAGGTGGCGGCGCCGGTCCGTTCCGACTGCCCGCGGCCACGGGCATCCGGCGCGATCAGCCGTACACCCGGCAGGTGTAGCCGCAGAACATCGAAATCGCCCCCGTTGCGGGTAAGGCCGTGCAGGCAGACCAGGGGGCGGCCTTCGCTGCTGTCCCGATAGAAGAGGCGGGCGCCATCCGAGGCGGTGAATTCAGGCATGACGGGCCTATAGCTTGCCCGGCGCCTTGCCAGCCGCCCGGCTGTCGGCGATGGCGACGCCCGCGACTGAGAAATGCATCGTGGGGATTTCCTTCAGGATGACGCGCACCCGCTCTGGCTCGGCCCCGGTAGAGCGCACCAGGGCGTCCGTGACCTCCTTCAGGATGGTGCGCTTCTGGTCGTCGGTGCGGCCCTCGAAGATAAGGACTTCTGCTATCGGCATGGAACGCACTCCTTTTGATTGGTTCAGGTTGCGGTCGTTCGGGCGCCGAAGCCGGCGCGCAGCGTCAAATGGCCAAGGGCGCCAAACCGGGCGTTTACCTGCGCGCCGTCTCTGAGCGGAATCGCGGCCGTGGCTGCACCCGAAAGCACTACGTCACCTGCCGCCATGGGAATGCCCTGAACGGCGGCGATGCGCCCTGCCTCGGCAAGGGCGCGCAGCGGATGGCCCAGGATCTCGGCGCTCGATCCGGTTTCACCGGTCTCTCCTGCGAGGGCAAGCTCGATCGGAATGTCGCCGACATCGGTTCCCACCGGATGCCAGGGCCCGAGCACAAAGCCCGCCGACGAGGCGTTGTCGGCCACGACATCACCGAGGTCGAAGCGGAATCCCTGATAACGCGAATCGATGATTTCGAGCGCTGCCGCCACGCCCGCGACGCAGGCGAGGACGCTGGCCGGGTCGGATGTGGGCGGCAGCGGTCGGCTCAGCAAGAAGGCGACTTCGGGCTCGACGCGCGGATGGATCATCCGGCCAAGGTCGACGAACCCGCCATCACTGATTTGCATGGCGTCGGTGAGGCGGCCGAGGATCACCTCGCGAACGCCGACCTGCCGCATCTTCGCCTCGCTGGTGAGGCCGACTTTCAGGCCTACCGGGCGCTCGCCCCGTTCCAGCCGTCTGGCGACGACCCGGGCCTGAGCCCGGTAGGCGTCATCCAGCGAGAGCGATTTGCCAGGCGGCGATTGTGGCACGGCGCGGGCCTCGCAGGCCGCCCGGTCAAGGGTTTCGGCAAGGTCGGTCATGCCGGCAACTCCGTGGCTGGGGGCTACTGTCTGCCGTGTCGGGAGGCGGTTACAGAAGGGGTTATTCAAGGACTGTCCCCAGCCAGAGCGACAACGAGGGAAAGGCGATCAGCAACACCAAACGCAGCATGTCTGCGGCCAGGAAGGGCATAACGCCACGGAATATTGTCTCAAGCCTCACAAGGTTGCCCACGACGGCCTTCATCACGAAGATATTCATCCCGATCGGCGGCGTGATCATGCCGATCTCGACCAGTGTCAGCGTGACCACGCCCCACCAGATCGGATCGAACCCCATCGAGAGGATGATGGGTAGGACGAAAGGCACAGTGATGACCACGGCCGCCACGGTGTCGAAGATGCTCCCGAGAACGAGATACATCACGGCAAGCAGGGCCAGGACCAGCCAGGCGGGCATGGTCTCGGGGTTGATCACGGATGACAGTGCCTGGGCCATGTTGGCGAAGTTCAGATGGCCGCCGAACATGTTGGCACCGATAATCAGCAGATAGAGTCCGGCGCTCGTGCCCAGGGCGCTGCGCAGGGCCTCGAACAGGCCCGGGAACGAGGCCCGGCCCGAGACGAGCCAAGCGATAAAGGCAAAGCCCGCACCCATAGCGGCAGCTTCCTGCGAGGTAAAGACGCCGCCGTAAAGCCCGCCCAGCACGGTTACGAAAAGGATGATCGGTCGCCAGGTGATGCGCAGGGCGCCGAACGGCGAGAACTTTGCGTCCGGTTCGGGGGCGGAGCCAGCGAGGGCATGAGCCGCACCTGGATGACGACGGAGAGAACGTAGAGCGCGGTCGCCATCAGCCCCGGCAGGAGAGCGGCGGTAAACGCCTTGCTGATCGAGACCTCGGCAATTACGCAGTAGATGATCAGGATGACGGAAGGCGGGATCAGAGCGCCGAGCGTGCCGCCGGCGGCGACGCTGCCGGTGGACAAGGACGGCGCATAGCGGCGCGCCTGCATTTCCCGGAAGGCGACCCCGCCCAGAGTTCCGGTGGTGGCGACGGAGGAACCGCTTATCGCGCCGAAGCCTGCACAACCCATCACCGTTGCCATCGCATGCCCGCCCCGCATCCGGCCGAAGAGCAGCGTCGCCGCAGAGAAGATGTCGTCCGCAAAGCCTGCTGCGATCGCAAAATTGCCCATCAGCAGGAACAGCGGGACCGCGGCCATATCGACACTGGACAGGCTTCCGACAAGGTTGTTGGTGCCGACCAGCAACGCCGGGCGCAGCCCCATCTGCAAGAGCACCGCGCCGAGACCGGCTATCGCCAGCGACACACCGATAGGCACATGGGCCAGCGCAAGCAGGTAGAGGACCGCGAAAGCGGCTAGGATCTTCGGGCCGGCGCCGATCGTTGGGGCGTAATGGGCGGTCACAAGGAGGATCGCCAGCGCAGCGGCCACCATTGCGACCGGCGGCACGAGATTATGAAGCCGCCGGCTCCCGTGCCGGACATAGGCCGCCAGTTCCGCACCGAAGACGGCAAGCTGCGCCAATGTCGCCAGTGCCATCGCGACGGCCGCCGCGCCCCAGAACGGCGCCTTGGGCAGACCGAGCACGAGTGTCGTCTCGCCGTAGCTCGCCTTTGTCATGGCGTAGCGCATGAGGAACCAGACGAACAGGCCGAGCACCCCGAGATTCAGCAAGGCCGCAACCAGGCGTGGTGCGTCGTCGCGGCCGGTGATCTGTCCCAGGATGCCCATGGAAACATGTGACTGCTGGGTGTTGGTCCAGACCAGCGCCAGCGCCATCACTGCTGGGAAGCAGACCTCCGCAACCTCGTAAAGGCCCAGGATCGGCGTCCCAAAGGCCCAGCGCAGAATCACGTCGAGCGTGAGGGACAATGTCAGGGCCAGCAAGCCGATTCCTGCCACGTTGACGAGAAAGCGGGCTGCTGTTTCACGCAGCCCACCCTGAACCCCGGCTCTGACGGCAGCTAGCGCGGAGCTTTTTTCCACTTCGATACCCCGGGCGTCAGTGCTTGGCACGCCAAGCGGAGATTTCAGCCTTGTAGGCATCGAGCACAGCAGCGCCATTCGGCGTCGCGGCAACCCAGTCCGCGATCACCTTGTCCGCTGCGACCTTCCATTCGGCCATCTCGGCATCGGTGGGCGTTATGATCTTGTGCCCCGGAGTCGTCTCGACCACTCCGCGGACGCGATCGCTTTCCTCCTCGAGAAGTGGCCCCCAGAATTCAGCGAAGATCTTGGGCGGATTCTCATCGAATACCTTGCGGATATCCGCTGGCAGTCCGTCATAGACCGACTGGTTCATGATCACGTACATTGCGGTTGTGCCCAGCGGAATATCGACATGTGAGCGTGTCACATCGAGCAAAGAGAAGCCCTTCACAGCGAACCAGTCGGCTGCGGCGGCATCGACGACGTTCTTGGAGAGACCTTCGGCGATGGCAGGCGCCGGCATCCCCACCGGCGTCGCCCCGACTGCCGTGATCATCGCGGAAAGGACGCTGCCCGCCGCGCGCACCTTGGCACGCTTGAAGTCCGACAGGCCGGAGATGTCGCCCGCATGGTGCAGGCGCGCGATGTCAGCAGTGGCGATGCCGACGACCTTCACCGCTTCGAACCCCGTGACAAGCCCCCTGTCATAAAGCGCGGCGATCGCAGCGGAGGTCTCCGTCGATCCTGTGGCAAGCAGCGGAAGTTCAGTGACGCCGGCGGCGGGGAAGCGACCGGGATTGTAGGACGTGATGCTCCAGCCCATGTCCACGAGACCAGCCTCGACCGTATCGAACACTTCGGTCGGGGCCGCAGCCGAGCCGCCGGTCAGGAACTCGACCTTCAGCTTGCCACCCGATTCCTCCTCCAGCTTCTGAAACCAGGGACCCAGAATGTCGGTGTTCAGGAAATTGGTCGGCCCCGGAAAACTCGCGAACCGCAGGACCACTTCCTGCGCCTGAGACAGGTCCGCCGTGAAGAGCACCCCGAGACCTATGGCCGCGCCCGCGATTTGTTGACGAAATGACATGTTGAACCTCCCTGTTGCTAGCCCAAACCATCCCGCGTGCGCCTCCCGAAGGGCGGCGCACCGCCTCCGGGAGGATCGGGCACATTTTGATGCCGAGACACCGGACCCGTCCGTCGGCCCGTGCCAGATCGCGGGACTGCGCCGCAATGGCTCTTCTTGGCGACCGAGGGCGATTCCTCAAGCGCGCATGACAAAATGTTCGTCAGGTGAACACTTCGATCACTTGGTCGTTTCGATCGCTACGGACCGACTTGGCACATGGAGGTGCGATGCCAACAGGGCGCTGGCCCGTGCAGTCATCTCGCGAAGCGGGGAAGACAGGTGTCCACCGCTTCTGCGGTCGACATCGCGCTGCGGAAGTAGACGATGTTTACGGCACCTATTGCCTTGCGGCCGACTTGTACTGGAATGGCGACCGCACCGATATTCTGCTCGACAAGGCCGATCGAAACCGCGTAGCCACGATGGTGCACCTCGTCAATGGCGCGCTCGACGTTAGCCGGATTTGCAATGTCGGCCTTGTCCAGATTGCCTGTCCGACAAGCGATTTCCAAGGTTCGCTGGCGTGCGCCCTTCTCCAGCGCGCTCAGATATGCGAGACCTAAAGCCGAACGCAACAACGGCCGGGTCTTTCCCACGAGTTTTCGGTGGACGGAAACCGGACTGTAGATGTGGCTTGACGCCTGAATCACCATCTGACCGGCAATGAAGGCGCCAAAGTCGCTGGGCCACATCACTCGTTCGGTTAGCTCGCGCATCAGCGGTGAAAGCACCTTTGCCGCTATATCCTCCTGACGAATGCCATCAGCTATCTGGCCAAACCGATTGCCCAGCGAAATCGCTCCGTCCTCGGCACGACGACTAAGATATCCGGTAGTTTCGAGCGTGTGTATCAGACGGTAGAGCGAGCCCCGATCTATGTCGGTATAGGATGCGAGCACACCGACCTTGACCCAGCCGAGGTCTGCGATGGCCTCAATAACCTCGAGCGCTCGGGTCACCGCCTGGATCTCTTTGTAGGGCTTCCGGACCGAAGCCTTCGGCTGTACTGGCATCGTGCCTCCAAGTTCTCCACACGAACATTTTAGGGGTTTGCGTTGCAATCAGTCAACATCGACGCGACAACTCCCCTCGTTGGCCGAAAGATGAGGCGCCTGAAGCGCCGATTGCCGCAAGTTCATGCGGGAACGGGCTCAGCGTGGTCAGGGAGGAACCAGTATGATCGTCGGATGCGTATGTACGTCCCACAGTCCGCTCATGGACCGCAATCGGGCCACACCGGAGGCAGAGGGGCGTTTCTGGTCAGCCGTCGACAAGGCTGCCCAGTTTGTTGCGAAGGCGGAGCCTGATCTGGTCGTGGTGTTTCATCCCGATCATGTGAATGGTTTCTTCTACAAGCTTCTGCCGTCCTTTTGCGTCGGAATCGAGGGAGCTTCAGTCGGCGACTTCGGTACCGTAGCGGGAAAGCTTGAAATTCCCGAGAATCGAGCCTGGTCCTGCGCAGAGCATACGTTGACCGAAGGCGTCGATGTGGCAATTTCGTATCGGATGGACGTCGATCATGGCGGAGCCCAGCCTATTGAGCTGCTGTCGGCAAAGTTTCCTCTGACGCGCATGATCCCGATCTTTGTGAACTGCGCGCTGGCCCCCGTCCGCGGATGGAACGGGTGCGCGCGCTTGGCCGGGCGGTCGGCCGCTGGGCAATGGCCTGCCCGGAGCGGGTACTGATCCTGGGTTCGGGCGGCCTTTCTCACGATCCTCCTATCCCGTCCCTGGCAACGGCAGCGCCGGAGGTGCGGACCCGGCTGATCGAGGGTGGAGTGCTTCCGCACTCGGCGCGGATGACGCGTCAGAACAACGTCATGGGCGAAGGTCCGCGCTATGCCGCAGGCCAGTCGAAGCTGCTCCCCCTCGACGAAAAGTGGGACCAGATGTTGCTTGACGGCTTTTCGTCCGGAGATCTCACCGTGCTCGACGCGTCCGATGACGATGCGATCACCGCGACCGGCGGCCGCGGCGGACATGAGGTGCGCTGCTGGATCGCCGCGCTGGCGGCGATGGGCGAGGGCTACAAGTCCGACGTTCTCTTCTACGAGCCGATACCGGAATGGCTGACCGGCATGGGCATCATGACGGCCACTCCGGCCTGAGCTGCCAGGGCGGCGCCGATTGCGTGCATGAGTGCGGCGCCCCTTCTCTCAAACAAGACTCAACAGGAAGTTTGAAATGGGTGTACGAAGCGGAAAGCAATTCGTTGACGGCTTGAAGGCAAGCCAGCGCGATGTCTGGATCAACGGCGAGAAGATCGAGGATGTGACCACTCATCCCGCCTTCACGCGCATCGTTCATCAGCTCGCCCGTCTGTACGATGCGCAGGTGGATCCGGCGACGCGCGACAAGCTGACCTATGTCGTTCCCGAAACCGGCGAGCGCGCCGGGATGGCGTTCATGCCGGCCCGGACTGCGGCAGATCTGGCCCGCCGGCGCGAAGCCTATTACCACTGGGCCTCGATGAACTTCGGCCTCATGGGGCGGTCTCCGGACTTCCTGAACACCAGCCTGCTCGCATTCTCGGAGGCGCGCAAGGTCTTCGGGCGCGGCGGTCAGAAGTTCGCGGACAATATCGTGAAGTACTACGAGTACATTCGCGACAACGACCTTTTCCTCAGCCATGCGCTGATCACGCCGCAGAACGACCGCACCAAATCGTCGGCCGAACAGAAGAACCTGCACATGCGGGTGATCAAGGAAACCCCGGAAGGCATCTACGTGCAGGGCGCCCGCATGGTCGCGACCTTGGGCGCCGTCGCCGACGAGATGCTGATGTACTGTCTGCCGGGCATTCCGGAAAGTGACTCCGACCATGCGCTGGCCTTTGCCGTCAAGGTGTCGGATCCCGGGGTGCGCCAGATCTGCCGCGAGCCCTACACGCTCGATGGCCAGCGGTCGGATTTCGACCATCCGCTGTCGAACAATTTCGAGGAGAACGATTCTCTCCTGATCTTCAACAACGTCTTCGTTCCCTGGGAACGGGTGTTCATGTATCGTGACGTGGCGCTTAACAACGCGCTCTATAACGAGACGGCGCTACGCAACTACACGTCGCACCAGACCAACACCCGCGCGCTGGTGAAGATGCAGTTCTCGGTCGGTGTCGCCGTCGCAGTGGCCCGTTCGATCGGCGCCGACAAGTTCCTGCATGTCCAGCGCATGCTGGGCGAGGCGCTGAACGGGATCGAGTTCCTCAAGAGCGGCCTCGTACGCGCCGAGGTGGAGTGCGAGCAGACCGGATATGGCACCGTGCGTCCCGCGCTTGCGCCGCTGCAGGCGCTCCGCACCTTCCTGCCGACGGCCTATCCCAAGGTGGTCGAGATGATCCAGACCATCGCGGCGGGCGGCTTCATGATGATGCCGTCGGGCGCAGACTTCGCGGTCCCCGATCTGTCCGAAGAGACCGCTCTCTATTATCAGGGCACGGGCGGGATGTCTTCGGTGGACCGGGCGCGGCTGTTCAAGCTGGCTTGGGATCTTTCCGGTGAAGCCTTCGGATCGCGGCTGCTCCAGTATGAGCGTTATTATGCCGGCGACCCAGTCCGGACCACGGCCTCGAACTATCTACAGGTCGACGACCGCGAGATGATGACTCTGGTTAACGAGGCGCTCGCGCTTGCCGGCGACCCGTCGGCCGCGAGCCGGCGGTCGGCCGCCGCCGCCTGATAACGCCAAAAATCGGAGTTCTTTCAAATGACAGCGCAGCAACATGCGTCGATCTGGACCGACCTGACCCGAGTTGCCTTTACGCAGGGCTACCTCGACGCAGGCGGTGTTCGCACCCGTTTTCTGGCGGCTGGGGACGAGGACAAGCCGCTTCTCATCCTGATCCACGGCACCGGCGGTCACGCCGAGGCCTACAGTCGCAACCTTGCCGCGCATGCCGCGCATTTCCGGACGTATGCCATCGACCTGGTCGGTCATGGTTGGAGCGACAAGCCGCCCCTGGCCTACGAGATCGCCGACTATGCCCGGCATGTGATCGACATCATCAAGGCGCTGGGCCGCAAGAAGGCCCATGTCTCGGGTGAATCGCTCGGTGGCTGGGTTGCGGGGTGGCTGGCTGTCCACCATCCCGAATGGGTTGACCGCGTGGTCTTGAACACCGCCGGGGGCTGGACGGCCTATCCGGAAGTGATGGAGCGTATCAAGCGGTTGACGACCGAGGCTGTGACCGACCCGACGCCGGAGCGGATCAGGACGCGGCTGGAGTTCCTGATGCACCACAAGTGGAAGGTGAACGATGACCTCGTGGAGGTGCGTCGGGCGATCTACTCGCAGCCCGGCTACTCAGAGACCATGAAACGCATCCTCTGCCTGCAGGAGATGGAGACGCGCCGGCGCAACATGTTCAGTGCCGAGGACAGCGCCAGTATCAAGGCGCCGACCCTCGTGCTCTGGACCTCGCACGATCCCACCGCCACTCCCGAAGAGGGCCGCAAGATCGCCGAGGCGATCCCGCGTGCCCGGTTCGAGGTCATGAACGAATGCGGGCACTGGCCTCAGTTCGAGGATCCGCAGACCTTCAACCGCATCCACCTCGATTTCCTGCTGGGACGCTGAGCGCCCGGGCCTTCCTGGGTAAGAACGGCCATGCGGGCATCGACCCCCAACCAACGATGGATACGATGACATGATGCACATACAGACAGACCGTTTCCGCGGTGGCGGCTCGCCACCGCCACTTGCCCCGAATGCCTTCCGCGAGGCTCTGGGGCGGTTTGCAAGCGGCATCACCGTCATGACCACCAATGATGCTGAAGAGGGTCGGTACGGCGTCACGGCGACGTCCTTTTCGTCTCTGTCGCTCGACCCGCCCCTGGTGCAGTGGAGCCTGCGCAACACCGCCTATTCGCTGCCGATTTTCCTGCGCGCCGGCTGTTTTTCGGTGAACATCCTTGCCGCCGACCAGACGGCGATCTCCCGCCGGTTCGCCACGCCGGACACAGACCGCTTCGCGGGCCTCGACGTGACCGAAGGGCTTGCAGGCATGCCGCTGATCGACGGTGCCGCGGCCTGGATCGAATGCACGCTTGAGTCCACTCTTCCGGGCGGAGACCATACCATCCTGATCGGACGGGTGGTGCGGGCCGAGACTTTCGCCAAGACACCTCTGCTCTACTGGCGCGGCAGCTATCTGCCGATCGAGAGCTCCGCCACGCCTCCCGAAGGAACGACATGACCATCCCCATCGACGAAATGGCCGCCGCACTGGTACAGGCCCGTACCGATCTGGCGCAAATCCCGCCGTTGCGCGAAAGCCACGGCCTAGGCTCCGTGGAGGACGCCTACGCGGTGCAGGATGCCGTGAACCGGCACTGGCTGAACCACGGGCGGCGGCTCGTGGGGCGCAAGATCGGCCTGACCTCTCCGGCGGTGCAGGCGCAGATGGGGATCGATCAGCCCGATTTCGGCATGCTCTGGGCAGACTACTTCTTTACCGAAGGCGAAGTGGTGGACACACGCCGGTTCATGCAGCCTAAGGCCGAGCTCGAGGTCGTTCGTGATGGACAAGGGCCTTGACGATCCGCAGGCGCCGATGGCCGAACTGATACGCCGTGTGGCCTATGCGGTGCCGGCGCTGGAGGTGGTAGACACCGCCATCCGCGACTGGAACATCAAGCTGGTGGACACGGTCGCCGACAACGCCTCGGGCGGCGGCTTCCTTCTGGGCCTCGGGGCACGGCGCCTGACCGACATCGACCTGCGCCTTTGCGGGGGCATCCTGTCGCGCAACGGCAGCGTGGTGTCGCGCGGGCTGGGCGTGGACTGCATGGGCAGTCCGCTCAATGCCATGCTTTGGCTGGCGCGCAGGATGGCGGAACTGGGGCAGCCCCTCAAGGAGGGTGACATCGTGATGTCGGGGGCCTTCGGGCCGATGGTTCCTGTACGTTCCGGCGAGGTGTATCTGGCCGAAATTTCCGGATTCTCACCCATTCAGGTGAATTTTGAAGACGGGAGGGCGGACGCTTGAGCCAGAAGATCAAAGCCGCGATCATCGGATCGGGCAACATCGGCACGGACCTGATGATCAAGATATTGCGCAACTCCAAGGTTTTGGAGATGGGCGCCATGGTCGGCATCGACCCGGCGAGCGATGGGCTCGCCCGCGCCGCGCGGATGGGCGTTGCGACCACGCATGAAAGCATCGACGGGCTAACTCGCCTGCCCGTTTGGCCCGAGATCGGCGTCGTCTTCGATGCGACCTCGGCCGGGGCGCACCGGCGCAACGACGAGATCGTGCGCGGCGCCGGTAAGGTCATGATAGACCTCACCCCGGCGGCGATGGGGCCGTTCGTTGTTCCGGTTGTTAACATGTCCGACCACCTCAAGGAAGATAACGTGAACATGGTCACCTGCGGCGGGCAGGCGACGATTCCGATCGTGGCGGCCGTGTCGCGCATCGCCGAGGTGACCTACGCCGAGATCGTCGCCTCGATTTCGTCGCGCTCCGCCGGTCCGGGCACCCGCGCCAACATCGACGAGTTCACCGAGACCACGTCACGAGCGATCTGTGACGTCGGCGGCGCCAAGAGCGGCAAGGCCATCATCATCCTGAACCCGGCCGAACCGCCGCTGATCATGCGCGACACCGTGTATTGCCTGGCGAAGACCACCGACCGCGAAGCCGTCCGACGCTCGATCGGGGCGATGATTGCCGAGGTGCAGGACTATGTGCCCGGCTATCGCCTGAAGCAGGATATCCAGTTCGAGACCATCGGTGACAATTCCGCCGCCCGCATACCCGGCGTGGATGACCGGGCGACCGGGCTGAAGGTCAGCGTCTTTCTCGAAGTGGAAGGAGCCGGCCATTACCTGCCGAAATATGCGGGAAATCTCGACATTATGACATCGTCGGCGCTGAAGACGGCCGAGCGGCTGGCGCAGCGGCTACTGAAGGAAAGCGTGGCATGACAGCGACGAAGAAACCCGAACTCTATATCCAGGACGTGACACTGCGCGACGGAATGCATGCCATCCGTCACCGCTACACGCTGGATCAATGCGACAACATTGCCTCTGCCCTGGATGCCGCCGGGGTGGCTGCGATCGAACTGAGCCATGGCGACGGCCTGGCCGGTTCGAGCTTTGCATACGGTTTCGGGCGGCATACCGATCTGGAGTGGATCGCTGCTGTTGCAGGAAAGCTGAAGAACGCGAAGCTGACCGCGCTGCTGGTGCCCGGAATCGGCACGATCCACGACCTTCAGGCCGCCTTTGACGCCGGTGTGCGGTCGGTCCGCGTGGCCACGCATTGCACTGAGGCCGATGTGGCCGCACAGCATATCGCCCATGCTCGCAAGATCGGGATGGACGTTTCCGGCTTCCTGATGATGGCTCATATGCTTGCCCCGAAGGAGCTTTCGGCGCAGGCAAAGCGGATGGAGAGCTACGGCGCGCATTGCGTCTATGTCACCGACTCGGCCGGGGCGCTCCTGATGGATGGCGTGCGCGACCGGATCCGGGCCTATCGCGACGTGCTGAACGCTGAAACCCAGGTCGGCATCCACGCGCACCAGAACCTGTCGCTCGCGGTGGCCAATTCGGTCGTCGCGGTGGAGGAGGGCGCCTACCGGGTGGATGCCTCGCTGGCCGGCATGGGGGCGGGCGCGGGCAATACACCGCTCGAGGCCTTTATCGCCGTGGCTGAACGGCTTGGCTGGCAGCACGGCTGCGATGCCTTCGCGCTGATGGATGCGGCGGACCGCCTGGTGCGCCCGATCCAGGACCGCCCGGTTCAGGTAGACCGAGATACCATCGCGCTGGGTTTTGCCGGAGTCTATTCAAGCTTCCTCCGTCACACGGAAACGGCGCGGCGGCCCATGGCCTCGACTCCCGCGACATACTGGTCGAACTTGGTCGGCGGAAGATGGTCGGCGGGCAGGAAGACATGATCGTGGATGTCGCGCTCGACCTGCTGGGCTCCCGCGACTCCGCGAAATAGATATTCGCAGAGCGAACATAATTCATGGAAGCGTTGCTTCAATCTAGCGACACATCTAGCAAAGCTAGAAAGGCAATCGTAGCGCCCGTTAATTCGGACACTTACCGTCGACCGGAACTTGGGAGGGTTCTTCGATGTCAGTTCGCATAAGGAGTCCCCTCGTTCTCGGGATCGGCGGGACTTTGCGCGCGCAATCCACCGGCCAGAAGGCGCTTGCCCATGTCCTGCAACGGGCAAGCGAGCTGGGCGCGCGCACCGAACTCTTGTCGGGGGAGGCGCTGAGCCTTCCACTCTATGCCCCGGAAATTCCAGAGCGGAGCAAAGCCGCCGGTCGGCTGGTGTCGTTGATGCGGGAATGCGACGCCGTGGTGATTTGTTCTCCGGCTTATCACGGTTCGGTTTCGGGACTGGTCAAGAATGCCCTGGATTACACCGAGGACATGAACCGCGATGAACGGGTTTATTTCGATGGTCTGCCAATCGGCTGCATCGCATGCGGCGCGGGTTGGCAGGCCGCTGGACAGACTCTGGCGGCGCTGCGCTCGATCGCCCATGCGCTGCGCGGTTGGCCGACGCCAATGGGTGGGATGATTAATTCGTCACTGCCGGTGTTCGATGTCGAGGGCAAGTGCGTCGATGTGTCGATACGCTTCCAGCTCGACACGATCGCCGCGCAGGTGACCGAATTCGCGATGAGCAGGCAGAATATGCAGGCCGCCTAGTCGGTCAAGCAAAGTCTCGCGGCACCGCGCCGTGCAACGGGCGACAATGCAAAGGCAAAGTTGCTAGCCTTGAAGGGAGAAGACAGTATGAGATTCGGAGCGTTTCTGTTGCCAGCATCTGCTGCCAAGCACAACGAATTGAAGGGCGCGAAGTATCCGGGTGCCGACCCAACCTATTATCAGCGTTCGCTTAACGAACATGCGCGCATCATCAAGCAGCTCGAAGAACTCGGGTTCGATTTCGTGGCATTCTCCGAACATCATTTCCACCTCGAGGGGCTTGAGATTTCCAACAACCCAATTCTTTTGGGAGCTTGGGCGGCGGGCATAACCAAGAAGATCCGCATCGGCCAGATGGCGACGGTTCTGCCGGCGCGCAACCCGATCCTCGTGGCCGAGGACCTAGCCATGCTCGACCACTTCTCGGAAGGCCGCATGTTCGCGGGATTTGCGCGTGGCTACCAGTCGCGGCACGTCACCACGATCGGCCAAAGAACGGCGCTGTCGCGACCTTCGCGACCGACCCGGAGTATGCCAAGAACGACGCGATCAACCGCGAATTGTTCCAGGAAGCCTACGATGTGATCTGGGGCCTCCTGAACAACACCACATTCTCCTACAAGGGCAAGCATTGGCAGGTTCCGCCCGACAATATTCGGTGGGATCACCCCAAGACCAAGATGCTTGCTCCCGACATGGTCGAGAATGACATTCTGAAGAAGATCGGCATTGCGCCGAACACCCTGCAGGATCCCAAGACCATCGAATTGATGGTGCCTTTCACCCTCAGCCCCAACACGATGCGCTGGGCCGCCGGTGAGGGCGCGATGCCGATCGTCTTCACGCCGATCGACCATATCCTGCGGTCCTGCCTCGACGCCTATCACAACGAGGCGCTGAAACGTGACCCGAAAATCAAGTGGGGCGAGAATGTCGGCCACTTCCGTGACATAGTGGTGGCGGACACAGATGAAGAGGCATTCGCTATTGGCGAACAAGCCCTCGGCTACATCTGGACGGGCTGGCACGACCACTTCGGCTTCAACGAGGCGCTACGCCTGCCCGGCGAAACCGGACCGATCCCGAACACCTACCGAACCATGGTGGATCGCGGATATGCGATCGCCGGTTCGGTCGATACGGTCGCCCGCAAGCTCGAGGATGCCATCAAGACCTATAACATGGACGTATTGGTTCCCTGGATTGGCGTCGGCCCCGGCCCGGTGGACAAGCTCCTGCGGTCGAACGAACTTCTTGTCGAGAAGGTGCTGCCGAAGATTGGCGTCAAGCTCGAACAGCGCAAGCCAGTGTTGCGCAAGGAGATGCGCGAAGAAACCTGGCGCAACCGGCCCTTTGAAACCACCAAAATAATCAAGCATGCCGTGCGCCAATTTTTGTGCGCAGGCCATAAAAAACATCGGTGGACGGAAATCGGGAGGGAACTAACAGTGCTTAGTGTCTGAATCAAGAAGCGTCAGACCGAGGGCGAAAATAGCGATTTCGAGAACCGGAGCGCAGCGTACATTCGGGTACGTGAGCACCGGAAGCGCAGAAATCGCGATTTGCAGCCCGGTATGGCGACTTTTGGATCAGACACTTAGAAAATCGATCAGGATGTTGCGTGGGGTCTGGTTTCACTGCGGCACAGGCTACTCTTCATGTGAGCGAGGTTTTCGCCGCGATGCACAACCCGACGATTTCTTACCTGCGCCTGCGGGTGCAGATCCCTGTTTAGTTTAGCTTGCTCTCGGGGGAGCACACCTATTCTTCATGGGGGATGAAGGTGGGTACCGACGCCGCTAATGGGCTCAGGAACGCTGTGGCCGTCCTGTTGCGGCTGGCAAAGTTCTTCTAATCGGCGCGCAGTGACGCCTCTTTTGAAACGAAAACGGCTACTGTTGGAGGAGATGCAAATGCCTGTTAATCAACAAATAAGGCAGGTGCCAGGCCTTTACCGCAAGCGTGTTGGCGACATCGTGATTACCGCCGTGAATGACGGCATAGTTCCGTTGCCACCCGAGGTAATGGTCGGCATGGCCCCCGACGGCGTGCGCAAGACGCTGACGGGCCGTTTCGTCCCGCCGAGCCGCATGTGACCGTCGGCGCATATCTGGTCGAACATGGTGAGCGGCGTATTCTCATTGATACCGGCTCAGGGAGTCTGATGGGGCCGACACTGGGAAGGTAATGCAGAACCTTGCGGCTCTGGGGGTGTCTCCGGATCAGATTGACTCTGTCGCTCTGACGCATATGCACGCCGACCACGCTGGCGGCATGCTTGACGGTTCGGGCGCAGCCATTTTTCCGAAGGCCGACGTGTTCCTTGCAGTCGAGGAGGATAGGCACTGGTATGGCGGCGAGCCGCCAACCGATCGGGGGTCTCCGAGCAGGTCAACAGCTACTCGGGCAAGCTGCGCGCCGCCTATGCGGGGCGTTGGCATCTGATCGCTGAGGAAGAAATCCTGCCGGGATTGGGCGGATGGCATTGCCAGGCCACACGCCGGGTCACAGCGGATACATGGTCTCGAGCGGTGACGACCAGCTCCTGATCTGGGGTGACATAACCCATGTCCCCGTAGTGCAGATTGGTGCACCCCGAGGTCGGAATGGTCTTTGATGTCGATGTCGAACAGGCGCGCGCAACCCGAAAACGTATCCTTGACATGGCAGCCACCGATGGTCTTGCCATTGGTGGAATGCATCCTCGAATTTCCGGGTTTCGGCCACGTTATCCGCAATGGTGCCAACTATGAATATGTGCCAAGACCTCTGGCTGCCTGAAATGTGAGATATCGAGCGGCGACCGCGCCTCCAGTCGCGGTCGTCCTGCTCGACCCGGACTTGAGAACCAGCCACTACATAGAACGGAAAACGTGCGTGACCTTCCAGAAACACTCTGATTTCTTCGATCCCATCGGTCGCCCTGCACGAACTTGTCACCGAAGAACTGGACTCGTATCTGGAGTTTGACTCGATCGAGGGTGCGCTCTCCGCAATCGCGAACGGCGAAATGGTCATTGTTGTGGACGACGAGGGTCGCGAGAACGAGGAGACCTGATCATGGCGCGGATGCCGTAACGCCTGCCGCCATCAACTTCATGGCAACCTTGGGACGCGGCAGTCTGTGTCGCCATGACGACCAACCGGCTAGAAGATCTCGCCCTGCCTCAGATGGTGCCAGAGAATACCGAATATCTCTCGACCGGCTTCGCGATCAGCTGCGATCTCAAGGAGGGTACCACGACGGGCATTTCGGCAACCGACCGGGCCAAGACGATCCGCGCGCTCGCGGATGCCGCCGGGTCGCGGCCGATTTCAACCGCCCCGGCCACGTCTTCCCGCTTCGCTTTGCGCAGGGTTTCTGAGGCGTGCAGGGGCACACCGAGGCGCGGTCGATCTGGCGCGGGATTTGCGGGCGCTTATCCGGCAGGGGTGCTTTGCGAGATCGCGCAGCCGGACGGCGAATGGCGCGCCTGCCGGGAGGCTGGCGCTTTAGCCGGCGGCTGAGCTGACGCTTGTCAGCATCGCCGACCTGATCGTCTGGCGCGAAGCGCGTTACGGTTTCACCGATCAGCCTTTCTGAAGCCCGTCCGCGCAGGCGCGGCAATACTGAATCAAGGGTCGCTAACACGGTCCGGAAACGACAAGGAGGGCACAGTATGACTGAGCGCAAGGTCGCGTCGTACCGGGGCCAGCACCGGCAAGGGCAGGGCCACGGCGGAGGCTGGCCGTCAGAAGAGGGATACGACCTGGTGCTGTCATCTCGCCAGCCGGAACATGCCGCAGAGGGAGATAAAGATCCGGTTTTGACGTCCGAGGTCGAGGCGGTGGCC
>NZ_JABETK010000004.1 GCF_013240295.1 Neoaquamicrobium sediminum | reverse complement strand
CTTGGCGCTGGATCAAGCCGATATCAATCGCAAGATCGGCTGCCCCACCTTGGTCTTCTTTGGTGCTGCCGGCCAGATGGCGCATCTCTTCGATATCCCAGGCGAATGGCGAAAGCGGTGCGAAAATGTTGCGGAAGCTTCGCTGCCCGGGGGCATTTCTTCGTTGTCGATGGATGGGTGCTGGCATAGCGATCGACGGTCTGGTTGCCCCAACAGCTTGGCGCTACCATGAATTATCCTGATCATTTTCATCGGTGCAGGCTTTGGTGGCATGGCGCGCCACGCCATCAACGTCACCGCCCAGCGGCTGTTCATCCCCGGAATTTTTCCCTTCAGCACGCTGTTCATAAACGTTGTTGGCTCATGCCTGATGGGTGTTGTGGTGGGGTACTTCGCAGCGCGTACCGGCTTGCCCCAACAAGCCCGCCTTTCCTCACTACCGGTGTTCTCGGAGGCTTTACCACCTTTTCCGCCTTTTCAATGGAGACGACGATGCTGATCGAGCGCGGGCTTTGGTTCCTGGCAGGTCTGTACGTCTTTACATCAGTGGCTCTCTCGCTCGGGGCCTTGCTCGGAGCGATTGCCATCACGCGCCACAACCTGGTTTAAAACGCAGCCCGATCGGTGAATGTCCGCCGATAGCCTAAAAACTTGCGAACAGGGCCGCAAAGATCGCCGACACATAAAGGCCGACCGCAAAGTAGAAGTGAGGCAGGAAACTGAAACACCGTGGAGTCTAAGGCTTGGGCAGGTGCGACGCAGCTTATGGCGGTGGCTGCCGGGGGCTCTGAGCTGGTGCCGCTTGATGAGGCAGTTGGCGGCTAAGCTAAGACAGATCGAGTTGTTTCTCCGCCGCCGCCAGTTGCCCCGTCAATTCAGTCCTTTCACAGGCATCGTCGGGCGTCCTGCCGCCGAATGCGGACGCCGCCGATTGTAGTAGTCGACCCTGGAACCGATGCCGTGCGGGCTCTGCTTCCCGTCTCGATTGCGCTTAGGCAGAGCAGTGAATAGACGACGTTCAGTGGTGACAAGTTAGCACCTTTGGCTCTGCTGACACCATTTGGCAACAGACCATGTCATTGTGCCGTTCGCAAACCCGATGGAGATTGTCTCATGCAGAACATACCAATTATTCCTCCCGGCTATGCCTCGGTTGCACCTTGGATCATCGGCAAAGATACGGTCCGGCTGATGAGTTTTCTCTCGGAAGCTTTTGATGCAGAGGATCTCGGCAGCTTCAAAACCCGGATGGGAGCATCGGCCATGCCGAAATGCGCATCGGCAATACGATCATTCTAATGTTCGACATGCGTGATTGGCCGCCAACCCCAGCATTCCTTCGCCTGTTCGTCGAGGACGCTGAGGAGCTGTTCAAACGAGCGGTCGCCGCCGGCGCGCAGCCAATTACCCAAGTGACGCACCTGGCCTTCGGGGACAAGGTGGGTCGCGTTCGCGATCCCTACGGAAATGTCTGGTGGCTGCAACAACGGGTTGAGAACGTTTCCGATGAGGAAATTGGGCAGCGCTGGTCCGACCCGAAGTGGTCGACAGCCATGGACTACCTGCAGACAAGCCTGCGGAAGCTTTATCAGTAGAGTACGACATGACCCTCTCAATGGACTTGGCTAGTCCACCCAAGCACGAGTCTCACATCACATTTCCGAGGAAGTGGAAGCCATGAAGGCGTTAAATGGATTGGCACTGGCCACCCTGGTCTGCCTCCTTACTACCTACTCTGCTACAGCCGAACCCGTGGTGATTGGTGGCGACTCGCCGCCGGGCCTTCCGCGCAACGGCCCCGATCAGCCGTCGAGCGCCCCGCCTGACAATCTGCAACGTGGCGAGCGGGTCGTTGGCGGTGCAGGGCAGGGACGCGTCGCCGAACGCGTGACGGAATCGGAAGCGATCGCCGCACTTGCGGAGGAACTGGATCGGCAGACGGCGGCCGACATGTTCGCTGGCGCTGTGATGGTCTCCAGAGACGGGGAGACGATATTTGCGAAGGCCAAAGGTTGCGCTGACATCGAAAGGCAGATCCCCAATGATGTCGACACGGCTTTCGGCATCGGTTCGATGGGCAAGATGTTCACCGGGACCGCCATTCTACAATTGGTGCAGGCCGGCCGGGTTAGCCTCGACGATCCGCTTTCAGCATACCTCCCGGATTATCCGAACGAGGCGATGGCGCGGCAACCATCCATCAGTTGCTGACTCATACGGCGGGAGCTGGAAACATCTTCGGGCCGGATGAAATCGAGCTCTTCAACGCCAATCGCGAGGACCTGACGGAACCGGAAGACTTCATCGCCCTGTTCGGCGAACGCTCCCCCGCTTCGAACCGGGGAGCAGTTGGGAATACAGCAACTACGGCTTCATCCTGCTCGGACGCATCATCGAGACAGTAAGCGGGGAAAGCTACTTCGACTATGTCCGCAAGCACATCTTTCAGCCGGCGGGCATGAACTCGACGGACAATTACCCGGTAAGCGAACTGCCGCCGAAAACCGCGATCGGCTACACCCGCGTTCCGCCCGGCGAGAGGCTGAGCGGGCACCCTGTTGGCGGGCAACTGCCGCCGTTGCGGCCGAACACCGATTCCTTGCCATATCGAGGTGGACCAGCAGGTGGCGGGTACTCGACTGTCGGCGATCTCATCCGCTTCGCCACAGCGCTCAGAGAAAATAAGCTGCTGGATGAAGAGCACACAGAGCTTTTAATCGCCGGCAAGGTCGCTTCGATGGGTTCTTCCAGATATGCCTACGGCTTTAGCGACGAGCTTTCGGGGGATGGTGTGAGGGTGGTCGGCCACAATGGTGGCGCCCCGGGCATCTATGGACAGCTGCTGATTTTTCCGGACTCCGGCTACGTGGTCGCCGTGCTTGCCAACCGGGATCCGCAAGGCGCAATTGGTGTGATCCAGTCCATCTCATCTCGTCTACCGGCGAAATGATCGGCGACAGAGCGTTCTCTCGAACGGTTATTCAAGCTGTTCCGCTTGAGTTTGCGCTCTCGGACGACGACGCGGCATTTGATAGCGCCGCGCCTTTATGAATCAACCATGCCGCGCCGGTGAAGCCCGCGCGGCGCCTGACGTCACCGACACGCGACAACAGCGCGTCGTCGACAAAACCGAAACCGGCGACGCAGCGACGTTGATCAATGTTGCCCAACGCATTAGAGGTGCAGTCGGCGCGATTGCGGTGGTGGCTGTCATTGAGCAGGTCGACATCTCGACCCCAGGGTCGGCATACCAAGTTGCGTTTGGGATGCTGGTTGTCGTTTCAGCCTGCGCACTGATCTCTGCAACAAATATGGCAGCGTCAAAACAGGAATAGGCGAGCTGTGCGCCCATCTCTATCCGCGCCCGTTCCGGGAATGGAATTGCGGAAGGCTGGCGAACACCTCGTCTCAGTTGATGCCAAACTCGCAGGAGAGCCGTTGCAGGACATTTCGGGGTTGAACTACGAAAAGCAGCGGATCCTGGCAACGGATTTAGCGGCCTTCCTGAACGAACTGCACTCGATCCCGACCGCCATGGGCTGCTTCGTCCCCTAAATGAGGAATGGAGGTTGCCAAAGAGTTGCCGCGGAACGATGCAGTGTAAGCGGTGTTGTATCCCCACCTTCCGCTAGGTTGTGAGCCATGAGATTGCGCACTGATTGAGGTCAGTGCGGGAGTTTCTCCATGGACGCTCCAATGGAGCTTCTCACAAATGGCGTGAGGCGGCGTCGCAATCGGCAGTGGCCCGATGATGTGAAGGCGCGGATTGTCGCCGAGACACTGCGGCCGGGGGCGAGCGTTAGTGAAGTTGCGGAGCGGCATGGGCTGAAGGCCAACCATGTCTCCTCTTGGCGAACTCTTGCGCGGAACGGGAAGCTGGTGCTGCCGGCACCAGAGGATCCGGTTGAGTTTGCGGCTCTGATGGTCGCTCCGGTTGTTGAGGACGTGACAGCCGCGGTACCGACTGCATCGGCTGGGCCGGAGGTCGTGGTGGGTTCGGTGACCGTCCGGCTGGAGCCAGGCGCTTCGTCGGCCCGGATTGCCTCGGTGGTCCACGCGCTGATGGCGGGCTCATGATCTTCCCCTCCAACCGGGTGCGGATCATGGTGGCGACCAAACCGATCGACTTCCGCAAAGGCCACGACAGCCTGGCAGCGATGGTGAAGAACGAGCTACACAAGGACCCGTTCACGGGCACTGTCTTTGTGTTCCGCGCCAAGAAGACCGACCGGCTGAAGCTGCTCTACTGGGATGGCACCGGATTGGTCATGGCCTACAAGCGGCTGGAAGAGCACAACTTCACCTGGCCTATGGTGAGGGACGGGCTGATAACGCTGAGCCACGCGCAGTTCGAGGCCCTGTTCTCTGGACTCGATTGGCGCCGGGTTCGGGCAGTGGAAGCACGGGCTCCAGAAGCCGTGGAATGACTGCGGCAGGATGACTCAGGGCATGTCTTTTTGCGGGAATGCGGTGCTTGATCTGGTAGATTCCGGTCATGCTCGATAGCACCGAACTTCCCGACGATATTGCCGCCCTCAAGGCGATGCTCGTTGCCGCGGAAGCGCGCAATCAACGCAAGGACGATCGGATCGCACAGCTGGAAAAGCTGGTCGCCGCGTTCAGGCAGGCGGCCTTCGGGCGCAGGTCGGAAAAGAGCGATCCGGACCAGTTCGATCTGGCGCTGGAGGATCTGGAAACGGCCATCGCGGCGGTCCATGCCGAGGAAGATGCAGAGGATCGTGCGGCACGGCGATCGGCAAAACCACGCAGCGCCAATCGTGGTTCGCTCCCCAGGCACCTGCCGCGGATCGAGCAGATCATCGAGCCCGAAAGCCTGGTCTGTGGCTGCGGCGGTGGTCTGCACCGCATTGGCGAAGACGTGTCCGAGCGGCTGGACGTGATCCCAGCCCAGTTCCGGGTGATCGTCACCCGCCGCCCCAAATATGCTTGCCGGTCCTGCACCGACGGCGTGGTGCAGGCACCGTCGCCCGCTCGGCTGATCCCCGGCGGGTTGCCGACCGAGGCCATGGTCGCCCATGTTCTAGTCAGCAAGTATGCCGATCACCTTCCGCTCTATCGTCAGGCGCAGATTTACAGCCGCCAGGGTGTTGATCTGGACCGCTCAACGCTGGCCGATTGGGTCGGTCGGGCCGCCTTCGAGCTGCGCCCGGTCTACGATGCCTTGGTGGCAGACCTGAAAAGGTCATCGAAGCTGTTCATGGACGAAACCCGCGCACCGGTGCTCGATCCTGGGGCCCGAAAGACCAAGACCGGATACTTCTGGGCTCTGGCCCGTGATGATCGCCCCTGGAATGGCACCGCACCACCCGGTGTTGCCTTCACCTATGCCCCGGGCAGAAGTGGCCTTCATGCAGAACGGATCTTGCAGGGCTTTGGCGGCATTCTTCAGGTCGATGGTTATGCCGGCTACAACCGGTTGGTCGCACCAGGTCGCGGCGGATCGGACATCACGCTCGCCTATTGCTGGGCCCATGCGCGCCGCAAACTGGTAGAGATCACCCGCACGGGTCCCGCCCCGATCGCCGAAGAGGGTGTGCGCCTGATCCGCGAGCTCTATGCCATCGAAGCCGGCATCCGAGGTCTGGATCCCGATGACCGGCTCGCCGTGCGCCAGAAGCGGTCAGCACCGGCCGTGGCGCGAATAAAAGACTGGCTTGATCACCATCGCAGCCGCGTCTCGGCGAAAGCGCCGCTCGGGGAGGCATTGAGCTACATCGCCAAATACTGGGCTGGGCTCGAGTTGTTCCTGACCGATGGGCGCATCGAGCTCGACAACAATGCCGTCGAGCGGACCATCCGCCCGATTGCCCTGAACCGGAAGAACGCGCTCTTTGCCGGTCATGATGCCGGTGCCGAAAACTGGGCCGTCATCGCCTCGTTCATCGAAACCTGCAAGCTGAACGCCGTAGATCCTCACGCTTGGCTTAGCTCAACCCTCGGTGCCGTCGCCAACGGCCATCAGCAGAGCCAGGTCAGTGAACTGCTTCCATGGAACTTCGCTGCAACGGTGTGACCGGTACACCGCTTACGATGCAGTAACGGAAACATCAATATGGATTCTTGCTCAGGCCGCGCTCACCTCTTTGCCGGAAGGCTTGGACGAGCAGTGTCACAGTAGTTGCACCGAGAGCCAGATCCTGTTTCTACTTGGAAGTATGTTGGAAGAAGAACGTGTTTTGACCCAAGCCCCAATGGCCTGGAAGGAAAAGCTGGCCAGCTACACCTGGACCCAGCAAACAGTCGGCGGCTCGGAAGCGGCGGTATTCCGCGTTGAGGCACCAGGCAGACGGGTTCTGTTCGTGAAAACCGAGCCAGCCGGCTTGTTGAGCGAACTACAAGAAGAGGCAGCGCGGCTGCGCTGGCTGTCAACGACCGGCCTGCCCTGCGCACAGGTGCTTGCTGAGGTCCACCAACAGGAGCGGGATTGGCTGCTGCTGAGCGCGGTGCCCGGCGAAAACCTGCTTTCGGCCTCGATGGGTGCGGAGGAGAAAGTGGCGATGATGGCCGCTGTCTTGCGCCAGCTTCATCAACTCGACCCGACAACCTGCCCGTTTGATCATAGAGCAGAGCACCGCATCGAGCTGGCACGGGCGCGAATGGAGGCCGGCCTGGTAGATCAGGATGATCTCGATGATGAGCATCAGGGTCTAGGGCCGACTGAGCTGTTTGCACGGCTGCAAGCCCGCAAGCCGCTTCGTGAGAACTTGGTAGTCACGCACGGCGACGCTTGTCTGCCAAATGTTATGGTAGAGAGCGGCCGCTTCTCCGGCGTCATCGATTGCGGCCGCCTGGGGTTAGCAGACCGCTATCAGGATTTAGCATTGACCACACGGGACGTCGCCGAGGAGCTCGGTCGCGAATGGGTCAAACCGTTCCTCGGTCACTATGGCATTAGCGATTTTGATTCCGACCGCGCGGCTTTCTACCGGCTACTTGATGAATTCTACTGAGCACGTACCAGCCGGAGCTTGGGAAACAACCGCTTTGGCTCCCAGGAAGCTGACAGAACTTGACGTCGATTAGCCCCCGATGAGCGCACGCAGAACCGACACGCCGAAGATGGCGGCTACCGCCGAGATCATCAGCGTGCGCTCGCACAGCGCGTCGGGGTCGCGGACGAAGAGGTTCGTATAGCGAAGTCGGAATAAACCGTGAATGTTAGTCGCGGCATTCAGCATAGAACGCGGGCGTTCGACGTTCATAGTTCTGTTTTAAGTGGCGCACCCGACAGGATTCGAACCTGTGGCCTTCGCCTTCGGAGGGCGACGCTCTATCCAGCTGAGCTACGGGTGCTTACCGGGTCGCAACTGCTTACGCAGTGCTTACGTGAACTTTTCGCGAGTTGAAAGATCAGAATGACGACCTCGCAAATCCTTGTTCTTACAACCTTTTTTCGTCTCCTCTTTGTCGCCAACCCCCTTGACATCAGCCTTCGGAGGGCAGCGCTCAAGTGTGTGCTGTAGCGCTCTCGCCAGCGCTAAGCCGCCGCTCGGAATAGCAATCGCAGAGCGCTGGATGCCCCCGCAACAACCGCTACTTGCTTGGCGACATTCCTAACCTCCTCCGGCCCCATGTGCCGGCCGCCCGGTGGCAAGTTATGATGTGCGCGCCCTCCCGCAACCATGTGCCTGCAAAAATCAGACTCTTCTTTCCCCCACGCACAGTTTAAGTAATTATCCGGGCGAAGCATGGGGGAAGACCAGTTGTTCAACGTGATAATGCGGCATTATGATTGGAGTGATCCTACGGGCTCCATGGAGCTCGGCCGGATGTTCGAAAACACTGAGCAGCATTTGGCTGGCCAGTTCAAAGACGGTGATCTTCCACACTTAGTGGCATTGAGACGCCTACCATGCCTGTTCATTCCAGAGGGCACTGGAGATGAGATTTGCAAAGTCGGACAAGTCACCGAGGCTCGAATAAACAACGGCCAGGTCCTCTTTGAATATGCGATCGACCCTGATGTGCCGCCGATGCGGAACTCGCTTTTGTATGCGCAAAAGAACCGCTTGGATATGAACAGGCACAGGCACGACTTCGACTGGCACCGAAACCACTGGGCCGTTAAAGATGTGGACCTTTACCGCACGTTGCTCCGCAGCGTGAACCCTCGGCGTCAGCGGCCTTCGGTGTTCAATATTCCTGAGCACGAGTCGATCGAACACCAACTAGTATCGGTCATGATGCCCTTTGGGGCCGAGTTTGGACCGGTGTACCAGGCGATTCAGCAGGCAAGTGCAGCGTGCAATCTCGTATCGAGGCGAGCTGATGAAATCTGGGAAGCACCCGGTATCATTCAGGATGTTGTTAGCCTGATCGACCGCGCCCGAATAGTGATCTGCGATCTGACCGGTCGAAACCCCAATGTGTTCTACGAGGCGGGGATCGCGCACACGTTGGGGCGCGAGGTAATAATCATCACCCAAAGCGAGCACGATATTCCGTTTGACCTCCGCCATCTCCGCCACTTGCGGTACCTCAATAACAATGAAGGCCGCGCCAGTTTGACGGACGCCTTGCGCGGTAGGATGCAAACCATCTTAGGGCACTAATCGTCACGCGGAGTACACTTGTCCGAAGGCATGGTGGACTGAGGTCGACGAGGATATCTCCGATGACGAGACCCGCTACCTCCGAGCCGACATGTTTCGCTGGGACGAGGCAGAACCGCAAACTAAGCGTCTGATTGCGGAGCATCGGTTTCGAGCGGGCTGACAACTGAATTCAATGCAGCCAATTAATGTGGCGCAACCGCAAAAGTTGAGAGAGAAAGATGATGTTTGAGTTCCACGTGGGCCGCTGACATGGATATCGCGGGCGGGCTATATTACGAATTGTGCGAAACTCCCACGTGGAACGCCCAGCTTGGATCTGGCGGCCGCGCAGCGGCCGCGGTCAGTTCCCTTTCACCTGGGAGCACTCTCCACACCTATATTCGTGACAAGAATGGCCCTGGTTCCGATGGCTTAGTAGCACTAGGAATCCAGTTGTGCTCCAGTCATTCCGATGTTGCGATCGCATTCGCATATTTCCACCCTCTCTCTCAGCCGCATATCGAGCCAGATCCTGGATCCGTACCCCAACAGCCGCCGATTCAGATTTCCGGGGATGTCGTCCTGAGGTTCGGCTTCCTTGAGGGATCAGCCATCGTGCATGCTACCCACGCGATTTATGATCCTCAGACAGCTCGCCTTCCTGAGCCCTTCGCAGCGAATGGATCAACCGCAACGCGTCTCGCTCTCGTCATGAACGAACATGAGTTGCGCCGGTATGCAGGCTGCTCCGACTTAGCCGCGGCGGCGGCGGGTGTCATAGCCCAAGGTAATCAGGATACCGTTGTCATCGTTAAGAGGGGCGTCCGAGGGGTTACCGTTTATGAGTCAAACGCCGCACCAGCACATGTTCCCGCATATTATTCATCACGCGTCTTCAAAATCGGATCTGGAGACGTGTTCACCGCTATATTTGCGCACCAGTGGGGAGAAGCCGGTCTTTCTGCACTTGCTGCAGCAGACTTCGCTTCACGTTCGGTAGCCGCATACTGCGAGACGATGAGACTCCCCGTCGAAATTGAGCTCGTTAATAGCCGCGCTCCATTGATGGGGAAGGCGCCGAGCCGTATTGTTCTGAATGGCTCGGTCAGCACGATCGGGAGACGATATACCTTGGAGGAGGCGCGCTTCCGGTTGAAGGAGCTGGGCTTGGACGTTCTCTCACCGCCAATTGACGGTGAGACGGCACCAGCGAATATCGAACACGCATCATCGGTTATTATCGCGGACGGCTTGAGCCAAACAGACATTCGCGAGATGTGCGCGAGGCATCCATATGCGAATCTGATTGTCTTGGACGAAGAGGGACGGTTCCACGTCGACACTTTCTCGGATGTCGGCGCCAAAATTATCCCCGACTTCACTTCTGCCTTATATCATGCGGCTTGGCCGCCGGGATCTTTAAGGCGGGCGCGGTTGCGGACCCACTTATTATGTGAGACTTCTGATAAGCTACTCTGGGGGAGTAATCAACGATGTCGGACGTCTATATTGTCTATTCCCGGAAAGACGTCAGGCAAGCGGAACGACTGGTAAATATACTTTCGACGCGGTGGGAGGTCTGGTGGGACGACAAGATAGTCGGAGATTTCTCTACCGTTATCGAGCGAGAGATTCGCAAGACAAAGTGCATTATTCCAATCTGGTCCCCCTCCGCCAAAGCGAGCGCTAACGTAAAAGACGAGCTCCGTCTTGCGGAACAACACTCAATTCCTATTGTTCCAGCGAAGATTGCGCCAACGAATGCTCCGTACGGGTTCGGAGGATACAGTGCTGTCGATCTTCTAAATTGGAATGGTGACGCGGAGCATCCCGGTGTCCAGCACCTGATGCGAAAGATCTCTACCATTGCCCCTCCAAGGGAGGCACCGAGCCGCCCTCCCGCCATCGCAGCGGGGAAAGTTCCCCTCCCTAGCTTGTTCCTTTCCGTATCATCCCATGAGACACAACTCCTCCCTCTTGAGGCTGTCAAAGCTCTTCGTGTCTTTGGAGTGCCAACGATCCTCGTCTCGGCTTACGACTTGCTGCCATCACGGCGGCCCCGCGGAATTCAGCAGGAACTTCGGAGGATTCGGTCACAAGGCGGCTTTGTGCTCGTGGACTCGGGCAATTATGAAGCGACCCGACGCGGCGATGACAGCTGGAATCCCCAGAATCTTGACTCGGCATTAGAAGGGATCCCACACGATTGGGCCTATTGCTTTGATGAAATGGAGCCGTCCAGGGATAAATGGCGTGCGGTTCGTCAGATCATTGCCGCTGTTGAGCGCGACAAGAATTTTACCAAGGCCCCTGTTCTTCCAATTATCCACGCTCCTGCCGTTCGCTCGAAGGGGTACGATCTCACAAACCTCCCATACGTTGTCCGAGAAGTGGCCGATCAACTTCAACCACCTATGATCGCGTTGGCCGAGCGGGAATTGGGGCGCGGTCTCATCGAGCGCGCGCGGACCATGCGACGTATTCGCAGCGAGCTCGACCTCCTATCCTTCTATCAACCGGTACATCTCTTGGGTACGGGTAACCCTTGGAGTATCGCGGTTCTAACCGCCGCCGGCGCAGATAGCTTTGATGGGCTGGAATGGTGCCGAGTTGCAGTTGACCGGCAACAACACCGACTAAATCACTACCAGCACTTCGATTTCTTTGCCTACCAAGCTCAGATGGCGGCGTCGCCTATTACCGTGTCTGCTCTCTCCGACAAAGATATCGATTATGCTGGTAAAGTGGCCTTCCATAATTTGGACTACTATCGCGAGTTCACCCATGACCTACAGATTTCCGCTTCAACGAACCGCTTAGAAGCGTTCGCGGTGGGCCTTCTGGGACAGGCGAATTCAAAGCAGCTCAGGGATCAAATGCCGGACTTATTCAAATGAGAAACGATGCCGCAAGGCTGGAATATGCCGTCGCCACCATATGCCCGGAGATCGAGGAGCGAGCCAAGCGTTCTCAAACAGCGCTTGATGAACGAAATCTTTGGTGGGAACTCTCATGCTGCTTACTCAGCAGTCAGGTGCCATATGCTCTCGCCGTAGCCACTGCGGATGCCCTCGATAAACGACAGCTTCTCACTAGTGCATCGGGACACCAAGATGAGCTGTCGAAAGAGATCTTCGAGGTCCTCCGCCAGCCGGTCTTGGTGAACGGCTCCTTCCGGAATTATCGCTTTCCTGGATCAAAATCGGTCCAACTCGCCTCAGCCCGTGCCTCGGTTTCTCAAGAAAGCGGCGAACTTTGCTCGCTGATGGGCGAGTTCAAAAATGCCACCTGCGCCCGCACGTGGCTCGTGTCGAATGTTTCAGGAATCGGGCCCAAGCAAGCGAGTATGTTCCTGCGAAACTCAGGCATCAGCTATGACCTCGCGGTCATAGATCGTCACGTATTGAACTACATGACGGCGATTGGCCTCTATGATGGCGCAGAGCGCGCTATCTCAAAACTCCCCCAATATCATAGACATGAAACCGCGCTGATCTCACATGCTGACCGCCTCGGGTTCGCAGTCGGGCTACTGGACTGGGCCATCTGGATAGTCATGCGAGTCGCCGGAAATCGAGGTACGGGGCGCGCGCTAGCATGAGCATTGTCACTCTAGTTTCTGGTGGGCTCGATTCCACCTTGGTCGCCTACCTCGCTAAAGAGGAAGGCATCCAGCAGTACCCTCTTTTTATCGACTATGGGCAGCGATCGCGAGACAGAGAGCTAGCGGCCTGTAGATCAGCGATGAGAAAGCTGCAACTCCCAAAATTGGAGGTTGCCGAGCTATCAGGCTATGGGCGCCTTATCAGATCGGGGTTAACCGACCCAAGGCAGCGTGTGCTGGAAGACGCCTTCACGCCTGGTCGAAATCTGCTGTTCCTGCTCGTAGCTTCGGCCTACGCGTTTCAGCAAGATGCGGATGCCATATCGATCGGACTACTGCACGAAGAAACCAGCCTGTTTCCCGATCAAACCTCAGCATTCTTGCAGGAGGCTGAGGTCATGATCGCACGTAGCATGGGGCGGGAGATAAAGGTTCTTGCGCCGCTCTCTTCCTTCCACAAGTCGGAAGTGATCGAGCTCGCCACGCTAAAGGGCATTGAAGGCACTTATTCCTGTCATCTAGGCGGTGAGGCTCCTTGTGGAGCATGCATCGCATGCAATGAATTTAAGGCGGAGGGAGTCTGAGATGGGCGGCGGTAGCAGCGGTAGCTGGAGCAGACTAGGGGACATACGGTCACTTGAGGAGAAGGCCAAAGCGGCTCTCCAGGGGGCAAGCGTAATGTCTTCATTAGTTTCGCAACAGAAGACATGAACGAGGTCAATCTGCTTCGAGCGCATGCGAAGAACGAGAATAGCGACATAGAATTTAACGATCATTCCGTTCGTGAGCCCTACGACAGCGAACGCGCCGAGTATATCAAGAAAAAGATCAGTGAGCGGATATCTCGGTCCTCGATTTGTGTCGTATATATATCCGACAATACTGCACAAAGCCGGTGGGTAACTTGGGAGGTGGAAACCAGCCTCGCTCTCGGAAAAAGGTAATTGCCGTTCACCCTAAGGAAGGTGCTCCTAGGCAAGAACCCTCGTGGGTCGCGAAACACGGCGTAAAAGTTGTCGAATGGAATAAACTAGCTGCCGAGCTGAAATAGTCCCGCCACTATCACCCACTGGAGACCTGTCCGATATGGAGCCTGACAATTTCCCTGCTTTGTACCGGTCTGCCGATGGGTCGGCCGCAGACGCACAGGGCACCTATCTATGGCTCATTCGGTCGCAGTATCTACTCCTGACCGTCGCTGCGACAATATCGATCTGGTTTGGCGGCTCACCTGATCTGTACATTGGCTACGCACTGGTGTTGGCCGCATCCACTGGGCTTCTGCTCTACATGGCAGTCCAAAAGCCCGAGAAGGATTGGTATGGTTGTCGTGCGCTGGCAGAGTCGATCAAGACATCAACTTGGCGCTATATGATGCGTGCTGAGCCGTTCGAAGATGCGCCGAAATTATCGGACGTTGCGGGCAAGTTCTCGGATTTCCTGAAGGCTATTCTCGATGCCAACAGTCACGTGCGCGATTCTATCAGCCGTCGGCCGGTGACGGGCGATCAGATTACCGATCAAATGAACGCGGTTCGTGCTCTGCCGCTGGCGGAACGTATTCAAAAATACCAGGCGGATCGGATCACGGATCAACGTGAATGGTATGTTGCGAAAGTGAAATGGAATAGGCGGCATTTCCGACTATGGATTATTCTATGCGTTGTTGTGCAGGGTGGGGCGATAGCATTAGCTATTCTTCGTATTCGCTATGACCCACCATGGATGATATGGCCAACCGAACCTCTCCTTGTTATCGCATCATCCGTCGTAGGTTGGATTCAGCTGAAAAAGTTCAACGAGCTTGCTTCTGCTTACAATCTCACCGCTCACGAAATCGGCATCCTTCAGACACGGCTCGGCACGATAGACAGCGAAGAGAAATTTTCTGCCTTCGTAAATGAAGCGGAACGGGCATTTTCGCGCGAACATACACAGTGGGTCGCGCGGCAGATTGAAAGCGCGTCTTGAAGTTCGTCGTGCGCCAATACCACAGGTTCGCTCGAGGTGAAGGTCCGTCGGAGTGTTGCGGGCTCTGCCTCAATGTCCTGGGCCATTTATGAGCTTCGTATGCAGTGCTGCTTACCGTCGGCCTTACCCGAACCGCCTACGCCGCCTTCCAGACCTGGTTCAAAATCCGCGCAGCCAGAGCCGCCTTGTCCTGTGGCAGGAAACGACCGTAGTGGTGCGCGACCATGTCAGGAGTGTCTTGGATGGCATAGCTCGCCTGCTCATAGGAACCTGTCTGTTTGAGGATATGCGTTGCCAGCACGTCTCGGACATTATGCGGGCCGTGAGGGAGGAGACCGGGGATGGCGCCGCGTTCGGTGTAGGGGTTGTAGATGCCATATCGCTGGATCGTCAGGCGCCAGGCCTCATAAAACGTGTTCTGGTCGTACGAGGCGTCCTTGCTCGTCGTCTTCACCGTCTTGACGAAGAACGTGCCTGGATCCTCGGCTTCGCCAAGAAGCACACGCCGATGCCGATCGACATAGGCCTCGATGTGATGGTAGAGGCCGCCGAGGTCAGGGAGGATCAGTCTAAACGGCTTGCTCCCGAAATAAGACGAATTGGCGTTCTTGAAGGCGACCGACGGGATTAGCACCTCCCAGCCCTTGTCACGTTCGCTCCATCGGATCTCGCCGCGCCTCATGTCGGCGAGCTGGCGGTCGGATCGTGGCAGTTTTCCGCGTCCACAGACCATCAACTGGCGCAGGTTCTTCTGTCGCAATCCTAGATGCAGCCCGAAGCGCAGCATCAGGAATGAGCGGACGGCTTCTGCCGCCGGGCGACGATAGAGCCGCTCGTCCGGCATGAGCCGGAGGATCTCTTCCGTGATCTTCCGATATTCGCCGACAGGGCTTTCGGCCTCCAATACCGGCATGATCGGCTCGAACGGATCGCGGTGTACACGGGCGACGCGCTGGATCTCCTTCACGCGGGAGGATGCATGCTTGAAATAGACGTCGCAGGCATCGTCCCAGTCGGCACAGGCGCGGTCGATGTCCGCCTGTGTAACCAGCCCCTCGATCGGCCGGAGCCGTGATCCGAGACGAGGGTGCTGCCGCAGCCAGCCCGTTTCTCTCCGGGTGAGGGCGAGCGAAATGCGCAGCATATCCACCTCCCAGGCGGTATAGAAACCACGCCGCTTTTCGCGCCACTGCACGTACCAGTCCCAGATCGAGGGGAAGACGAGCAGACCGAAAGTCAGGTGTTGCAGCGGCACTCCGTAGCCGCGGACCGGGCCGCGCGGGTGGGCGGCCAATGCGCCAAACATCAGGCCGAGATGCTCGACCTTCTGCGATGCCGTCTCCTCGCCCCAGACACCGTTCCGCTGCAGGCCGAATGCGGTGAGCGTCGCGGTCTTGAACCGGATCAGCTCGGCCATTTCCATGGCCAGGACGGGTGGAGCGTCAATGACGCCGGATCGCAGGTCTGGATCGGTGAAGGAAGTGCGGTCTTCGTCCTGCTCCTCATATTTGTTTCGATGGTGATCATCCGCAGCGTCAGACTGACCGTATGTGATCCCTGGAAAGCGGATTGCGTAACGCTGCTTCATCGCGGCCGCCTGGAACCGCCTGTAGTCGGTCGAGCCCCTGATGATGACACGACGCACCCATTCGAGGATTTCCTCCTGTTCCTGGCGTGGGCGTGTGTTGAAATCGTCAGGCAAATGCCAGGCGAGCCTGCGCCGCTCGGCGGGGTCGATGTCATCGAGAATGTGGCCGGAGGCGGACCGCGTCTGATGCGGGAGCTTCGCCTTGAAATATCCCGCCGGGAGGCGATAGCGGCGCTCGATGCGACTGAGAACCTCCATGCTGGCCACGCTGCGGGGCGCCTTCGATCCCTGCAGCCAGTGGCGGATGGTCGAATGGTCGAGCTTTTCGTCATCGCGAACGACGGCACGGTGTAGATGCCAATAGCTGTCACCGTGGCGGCGCATGTGCAGCTCAAGCGCCTCCCGAAAGGTTGGTGGGTCGAGCCAATCATCGAAGAGAGGTGTTGGGAACTCCTCGATCGCGCGCGGCTTGATGCCGGGCTTCCGCCGGTTCGTTGCGGGCTGCCGTTCTGATCGATCCGTCGCGTCAATTTGCGCGGCAGCGCTCGGCTTTTCCACTGGCTGTCGCGGAGGACGGCCGCGTCGCGGACGCGGCTTGGAATCCTCTGTCGTTCGGATCTTGGCGGGAGGGCGATTGGTTGGGCTTTTCGTGTTCCGCACAATTGCATCCAGAGCCGGCTCGATCACCGCTCTCGCGCCCCGAAGAGCATCCCTGCCGAGGCCGCATTGAAGGGCGATTTCGTCCCAATCGTAGCCACGCGGCTTGCGAGGCGGGGTTTGCGACTGGGCGATCAGACAGAGGAGAAATTCCTTGATCCGTGTGCTTTCCTGCGGGGGCAATACTGGTTCGACACGGAGGCGGCAGAAGTCGGAGATCTTGCGGGCAAGCAGTTTGGTATGCTGAAGGTCAGGCATGTGGGTAGGCTATGAACATTCTCTGCGATGATTGTTGAGGAAGGCGGTCCTATCCGATTCGTCGCATCGGATGCCCCGTCCAATGTCGAACGGACGGCTTTTACCCTTCTGTTGGAGTAGGCGGAGAGCGACGAGCTTATTTAAGCGCGCTTACATTGGGATCTCTGTTATTTAATTTTGGCGAGATTGTTTAAATAACGTCGCGCTGCCGATACTCGGTAGGTAGCTGATCCTCAGCCTGCGGCCGCCTGAAAGCTTCCGTCGCTTATGGGCGATCAGAGGGCATGAGCGCTGACCGACCACAACTCTATGGTCGGCAGCTATCGCGCCAGCAAATGTGCAGCGCTGATAGATGCACAAGGTTCTACGCTGCTGTGCGAAATATCTCGTCAAGGAGCGCTTTGTCCATCTCGAGCATCATGGGGAGAAGAGGAGAGGGCGGTCGCAAGTAATGATGATTGCAGGCCCCCGCAACCAATTTCTCTTTGATCTTCTGTCGAAACGCCCGCCTCACGGCGGGTTTTTTGCGTTTGGCCTGGCGTCTTGGCTCTATCCAAAAAGGGGCAAAACGACGGATGTCAGAAGACAAGTTTCTCGGCGTTCCGATAGGCAATCGACCCGCAGTCTCCGTTGAACGATGTTGAGAAAGGCTGGCGGGTACAAGGCGGCTTCTGAATGGCCACTTCGCCTACGTACAGGTGGGGATTATCAACAGCGCCGTCTTTTTGGCATAGGTCGTCCGCGAGCAGCGCGTATGAACCACTATTCGGTCCGATCTGCGCGAGACAATGGCGCGAGGTGGCAGACCACCGGCGCGGTATCCGAAAGCTGCGAGCGGACAAGCCCCCTTACAGCTGATAGTCGGCTATAGCAAAGATTACCGCTCACCGTCTGGATGGACCACCAGCGGGCCCACCAATACCTGGCCGAATAGCGGCTGCAAGGCGCGCCGGCGAGCCGGGTCTTCCTTGAAGGCAATCGCGTACTGGCCGATCTGGTGGAAATAGGTGATGCGCGCCCGGACCAGGCTCTCGTCCTCGTCATAGCCCATGGCGACGAAGGAGCGTTGCAGCAGTTCGAGCCGAAGGTCGTCCATGTCGGAGACCTCGCCATGGAGCGAGCGCGAGGTGCGCGCCCAGTCGCGTATCGCCAGATCCAGCAGCGGGCTGAACGGTTTTTCGTCCACCCAGACATGCACGATAGTGGAGAAGAACGAGAACCCGTCCGTAATCTGGGCGCCGCGCAAGGCCTCGAAAGGCGCGCAATTGTTGCGCCGCCATTCCTCGATCAAGGCGTCGTGGAGATCCTTGAGGCTGGAGAAATGGAAATAGAAACTGCCGCGCGTCACCTTGAAGCGTTGCGCCAGGCGATCGATCTTAACCTCGGCGATGCCGCGCTTCTCCAGAACCTTGCGCGCCGCGGCAACCCAGGCGTCCCGGGTCAGCGTTTGCCGGCGCGCTTGCGATGGGCGTCTTCTGGTCGTTTGCGGGTCGGTCTTCAAAAGCCCCTGTGTCTCCCTCAACGCGAATCTTGCAGCCGAGCGATACTCAGCCGATTTGCCGGAGGCTTAAAGAAACTCGGCGGCCAAGTCATCCCGGATCGATCAGTCCAGAGTTGCGATGCGCTCCAGCATCAACTCGAAAAAGGGTGGCGGGTCGATACGCCGAAGCACTTTGCAATTTTTTTGGCGGCCGGTGACGTGCCACCAGTCGACGACGGTCATGCCGATCGTCTCCGGCGAGACGATATCGACGGTGACGTGACAGTCTCGCTGCTCGTAGATTTCCGGCGCCAGGAGATAACCGGTCACGCACGCGTCGTGGATCGGGCGCGCGTCGGTCGGGAACTTGTGTGAGCCATACTGCCGGAAAAAGTCCGCGAGGTTCGCCGCCTCGATCGCGGCGCGCTTGCCCGTAGCGCGCAACCTGTCGAGCCACTGGGGCGTCATCTGTGCCGAGTAGGTGCAATCGATGGAGGCCATGGTCACCGGCACGCCGGAATGAAAGACCTTATGCGCGGCATGCGGGTCGACAAAGATGTTGAACTCTGCCGCAGGTGTCGCATTCCCGCCCTCGAAGAAGCCGCCGCCCATCAGCACCACTTCGCGTAAGCGAGGAACGATGCGCGGTTCCATCGCCATGGCCATGGCCAGATTGGTCATCGGCCCGAGCGTGCATACGGTCAGCTCCTTTTCCGGCGCGTCCATGATTGTCCGCACAAGAAAATTGACGGCATGCTCAGACTGCGCGGCAATCCGTGGCTCCGGCAGTTCCGCACCGTCCAGGCCGGTTTCGCCGTGGACATACTCGGCGGTAACGAGCTTCCGCACCATCGGCGCTGGGCAACCGGCATAAACCGGTATGTCCGGCCGGCCGGCCAGCTCGATGACCTTCAGCGCATTGAGCGTCGTCAGCGGCAGCGGCACGTTGCCGCCGACAGTCGTTATACCGACCACCTCCAGTTCCGCAGGAGACCCGAGCGCGAACAGGATTGCGAACGCGTCATCCTGACCGGGATCGGTGTCGATGATAATCTTGCGAGGTGGCATGCGAACCTCTTTCCTCCACAGTGCCGACAAGGGGTCTTGCCGAGCGGTTTCCGATGTGTAGAAATACAGTACTGTATTTTATGTTCAAGGTAGGAGACAGACATGAGCGCCAACGCCCGCGGCGATTTCTCCAATATCCCCGTCCTTGATGTTTCGGCGCTCTATGGCGACGATCAGGACGCCATCGACGCGGTGGCGAACACGCTGCGGGGGTATCTCGAAAACATCGGGTTTCTCTATGTCGTCGGCCACCCCATCGCTCAGGCGGATATCGAGGCCGTACGCGAAGCCAGCCGGGCGTTCTTCGCCCTGCCTGAAGAGGAGAAGCTGGCGCTCAAGATCGACAAGAATTTCCGTGGTTACCTTCCGTTCGCCGGATCGACCATCGTCACCTCCTCGGTTGCCACGATCAGCAAGCCCAACCAGAGCGAGTCGATCTTCTTCATGCATGAAGTCGATGCAGACGATCCCCGCGCCCAGGCGGGGCGGCCTCTGCAGGGCCCGAACCAGTGGCCGGACGAGACGAAGCTGCCGGACTTCCGCCAGACCATCGAGCGTTATGTCGATGAGATGACCGTTCTGTCGCGCAAGATGGTCGGTGCGATCTCGACGGCGCTCGGCCTGCCGGCCCACAGTCTCGACCGCCATTTTGACGAGCCCACCACGTTCCTGCGCCTGCTGCACTATCCGACACAGCCCGCAGAGGAAGGCTTGTTCGGATCAGCGCCGCATACCGACTACGGCTTCATCACGCTGCTGGCGCAGGACGACGTCGGCGGTCTTGAGGTGAAGAACAAGAACGGCGACTGGGTGCCGGCGCCTCCCATTCCAAACTCGTTCGTGATGAATGTCGGCGACATCCTTGCGCGCTGGTCCAACGACGTTTTCGTTTCCACGCCTCATCGCGTCATCAACCGTTCGGGCCGCGAACGATATTCGCAGCCCTTCTTCTTCGACCCGTCGATGGAAGCGATGATCGAGGCGTTGCCCGTTTGCGTGCCGGCGGGCGAACAGCCGAAATATGCGCCCATAGAGTATGGCGAATACCTGATGGAACGCATCGACAAGAACTATCACTACCGCAAGAAGCTTGCCGCTGAAGGCGCGGCCTGAAGCGACAGAACAACACTGGAGGAGAACATGAAGAAATACGCATTGGGATCAGCACTTTTCGCGCTGGCAGCAACGGTTGCCTCCTCGGCTTTCGCCCAGGTCACCCCGTCGTCTGAAGTCAAGGAAAGCAGAACGCTTATCATTGCGAACACGCTGGACTATGCGCCGTTCGAGTATCTGGACGCTGACGGCAAGCAGGCCGGCATCATCGTCGAAATGGCAGAGCAGACTGCCAAGACGATGGGCGTCGAGCTCGATATCCAGCGCACACCGTTCCCGTCCATGATCCCGGGCATCGCCGCTGGCCGCTTCAGCATCGCGTGGGAAACATTCTCGGCGAACCCCGAGCGCCTCCAGCAGGTCGATTTCGTCATGTTCCTCAAGGCAGGCATCGCCGCCTCCACTAGCCCCGAGAAAAGGGACAGCTTTACCGGCGATACGCCACTTTGCGGCAAGCGCATCGGCGTTTCGGTCGGCAGCGGCTCGGACTTTCTCGCTGACACGCTCAGCAAGGAGTGCACCGACAAGGGACAGCCAGCCCTCGAGAAATCCGTGTTCAACAACTCCACTGACATGGTCCAGGCGGTCCTGTCCGACCGCATCGACGCTCGGCTCGACGATGCCACAGCATCGAGCTACTTCGAGGTGACCAGCAACGGCCAGCTCGTCGTCCTGCCGACGCTTTACGAAGTGGCGCCCTTGGGAATGGCGATTGCCAAGGACGACAAGGAAACCGCCGACATGATGGTCGGCGCGCTCTCGGAGATGTTCAAGAACGGCAGCTACCAGGCCATTCTCGACAAATACGGAATGGGCGCCTACGCGATCAAGGAACCGTATTTCGTCAACGACATGTCGCAGCTTCGTAGCGACTGAGCCCTGGCCGCGCCGCCATCCTCAGGGAGAGAGCATGGATACGTCGAGACATCCGGATGCCAACTCGTCAGCCGCCCCGGCGGCTGACGATCTCATAGTCGTCCCAAGGCGGCAGTACGGCATCTGGATAGGCACGGCCGTCACCTTGCTGGTGGCGTTCTTCATCGTTCAGGCATTCGTCCAGAATCCGGCGTTTGCCTGGGATACGGCCGGGCGTTATCTGTTTCACCCCCAGATCATGCGCGGGCTTGGCAATACCCTGATCCTCACGGTCATCATCATGGCCCTGGCGATCGTCGTCGGAACAATTGTCGCGATCATGCGGGTATCACGCAGCCCCATCCTGCGGGCTTTCGCGAGCGCCTATGTCTGGTTCTTCCGGGGCGTTCCGGCGCTGATCCAGCTGATTTTCTGGTTCAACCTCGCGCTGCTGGTGCGCGAGTTTTCTCTCACCCTGCCGTTTGTCGGCACGGTCTTCTCCATCCGCACGAACGATTTCATGACGCCGTTCTTCTCGGCCGTCGTGGCGTTGGCGCTATGCGAAGCCGGCTACATGGCCGAGATCATCCGCGCAGGCATCAAGTCCGTGCCGCCCGGCCAGTCAGAGGCGGCGAGCGCGCTGGGTATGCCCTACCGCATGATCCTCAAGCGCATCGTCCTGCCGCAGGCCATGCGGTTCGTCGTGCCGCCAACAGGCAACGAAGCCATAAATTTGCTCAAGATGACGTCGCTGGTCACATTCATCGCGGTCGACGACCTGTTCTATTCGGCGCAAGCCATCTACGCGCGCACCTTCGAGACCATCCCGCTGCTGATCGTCGTCGCGTTCTGGTACCTGACGGTCGTCAGCATCATGTCGGTCGGGCAATACATGCTCGAAAGCCATTTCGGACGCAGCGACGGAACAGGTTTCTCCGTGGGCAGGATCCTGCGAAATGCCATCGGGCTACGCGGAGCGACGTCATGACGATAGATCCCCGCAGCCGTTTCGGCGCGCCGGAAGACGCCATGGTTTTCGCGCGCGGCGTTCGAAAGTCCTTCGGCCCGCTCGAAGTGCTCAAGGGTGTCGACATCGTCGTGCCCACCGGGACCGTGGCCTGCATCATCGGCCCGTCGGGATCGGGGAAAAGCACGTTCCTGCGTTGCATCAACCATCTTGAAAAACTGACCGGCGGCATCCTGCTGGTCGACGGCGAATTCGTTGGCTACGAACTTCGCCAGGACAAGCTCTATGAGTTGAAGGATGTCGATCTGTGCAAGCAGCGCGCCGAGATCGGCATGCTGTTCCAGAATTTCAATCTGTTCTCGCACATGACCGTTCTGGGAAACATCGTCGAGGCGCCGATGCGCGTGCGCCGAACGCCGGCCGCCGAAGCTCGCCAGGATGCGGTGAGACTGCTCGAGCGCGTTGGGCTCGTCGACAAGATCAATAGCTATCCTCGCGAATTGTCCGGCGGGCAGCAGCAGCGCGTGGCGATCGCGCGCGCCATGGCGATGAAGCCAAAGGTCCTGCTCTTCGACGAGCCGACATCGGCTCTCGATCCCGAACTGGTGGGCGAGGTGCTGCAGGTCATGCGGGACTTGGCCCAGACAGGCATGACGATGGTCGTCGTCACGCACGAGATCGGCTTCGCGCGCGAGGTGGGCGACCAGCTGCTTTTCATGGACGAAGGTGTCGTGGTCGAGCGTGGCGATCCGCGCGAGATGATCGCCAATCCCAAATCGCCTCGCACGGCGGAATTTCTTTCGCGTGTGCTTTGACCTTTGCCAATGCAACACAAACTTGCACGCCGACCGAAGCCCGAACGGGTCTTCGCGCCGCGTCTTGCATGGAAACCAGCACTCAAGGCGTGGCGAGCTGATCTGTAGCTCCTGCCGCGCTCCAGAAGGAGCATGTCATGTCGTCCAAAAAGCTCGACTTCGCCAGCCAGGCGGTCTTCTACGAGCCGGAACCCGAGTCGCAGTCGATCAGCTATCCGATCTATATGTCGGCCAATTTCCAGTACGGCGGCGATATCTACGACCAGATCGTCGCCGGGGCCCGCAAGGAAGTAAATATCTACAGCCGCTGCGGCAACCCGACCGAATACAAATTCGAGGAGCATGTTGCGCGCCTCACCGGTGCTGACGGTTGCCTCGCAACAGCCTCGGGCATGGCAGCCATATCCCACGCGCTGTTTGGCATCCTGAAGGCCGGCGACCACATCGTCACGGACATTACCACCTATTCCAGCACCCACGAATTCTTCGATCACCGCATTGGCGATTTCGGCATTACCGTCAGCTTCGTGGATACGACGGATCCGGTCCAGGTCGAGCGCGCCTTCAACGACCGTACGAAGGTGCTCTACTTCGAGGCGCTGGCGAACCCAACCATGAAGGTGCCGCCGATGAAGGCGCTCGTGGAGCTGGCGCATCAGCGCGGCATCGTGGTTGTGTGCGACAACACCTTCGCAAGCCCAGCAGTCTGCCAGCCTCACGCGTTCGGCGTCGACGTGGTTGTCGAAAGCGCCACCAAGTTCATCGGCGGGCATAACGATGCCGTTGGCGGCGTCATCACCCAGCGATCGGATCTGCTGCCTGCGGACTGGCTGGAAGATGTCCGGTGGAACACGCTGAACAAGCTGGGCGGCGCGTTGTCGCCTTTCAATGCCTGGCTTCTGCTGCGTGGCGCGCAGACGCTCGCCCTGCGAGTGGAAAAGCAATGCGCCAACGCAGCAGCGCTGGCACGCTATCTGGAAACCCACCCCAAGGTGAAGCGGGTCTTCTATCCGGGTCTTGAATCGCATCCCAATCACGAGAACGCCAAGGCGCAGTTGCGCAATTTCGGCGCCATGCTCTCGTTCCAGGTGGAGAACGAAGACTATGGCGTCCAGGTGCTCAAGCGGCTGCAGCTATGCTGTTTCGCCGCCAGCCTCGGCGGCTTGCGCACCACGACGCAGCTCCCTGGCACCATGGCTTTCCTCGACATTCCTTCGCAGGAACGCGAGGCGATGGGAATCGTCGATGGACTGGTCCGCTTCTCGGTCGGCATAGAACATATCGACGACATCATCGCCGATGTCGCACAGGCCCTTGGGTAGGCTTGGGTCTGGGCTGAGAAGGGGTGCATCGGCTTTGCAGCTCATCTCTCCGAGCTCAGGTCGTGCTTCGGACGATAGTGAAACTGCTTCATAAAACCCGCTGACCTACTGCAGAAGGAGCATGGGATCCTTCCAAAGCAGTAGCGATCCAACAAATGGAGATTGTCGGATATGAGAGATGGATCGCATCTCTTTGCATGAATTAGCGTGTTTGCTAAAGTTGTCGCTTGCTGATTGGGAGCGCCATGCAAGACAATCAGGGTGTCGATCGCGTAATACTGTCGATCTATGATGCTGCCGTCGAGCCAGACCGCTGGCCGGAGGTGCTGGACCGCATAGCGAAACTGGCAGATGCCCGCGGCGCATTCATATTCGATATCGACACGTCACGGCGCGACGGGCCACGTGTCGGCGCCACCTATCACACCACGAACTATGAACGCCCGCTCATCGAAGCCTATCTGAAGGCGCACAATGAAGAAGAGTTGCGCGATCAGGCCACGTTTGCGGCGTTTTCGCGGAGCGGAGACCAGGTGGAGCTCGTTCCCGACACGGTTCTTGCCCCATCGCGGCAGGAGCTGATGCAGCACGCCAATGCGCAGACCATGGCGAGTTATGGCATCCATCACCGCGCCGGCGCGCTTTTGAACAAGGACCACTATTATTCGGATCGCTTCGCGGTGCAGTTTTCCCAACGCGCGGGCCCGCCAAGCGGCGATCGACTGCGCGCACTTCACGCGGTGATGCCGCATATAGCCAAGGCTCTCAATGTCGGGCGCCATACGAGCCGGCAGTTCACGGCGCGCCACGCCATACTCGACGTCTTCGATCTCTTGAGGATCGGTATCTGCATCGTCACTGCTTCGGGCGAGGTGGTGATGGCCAACAAGGAGTTCGAGCGGCAACTCGACGAGGTCGGCGCTTTCCGGGTCGATCACACGAAGCGTCTGGTTGCCCGCAACGAGAGCGTCAGGCTGGAACTCAGCAACCTCTTCGCCAGTGCGGGCAATCACGGCAAGTTCGGGGCACGGCCGCGCAAGGAAGCCATCCTGCACCCTCTTGAGCAGGAAGGCATGGCGCTGTGCCTTGAAGTCACCCCGCTGTTCATGCCGGATATGCTGGGCGAGAGGGCTTTCAGCGGGTTCGCCCTTTTCAGCCTGGATACAAGCCAGACCTACAACATCGATACCAGCTTTCTGGCGCAGGCGTTTTCGCTGACGAAGTCGGAGGAAGCGATCCTGTCGATGCTGGCGGAAGGACTTACCAACGCGCAGATATCCGAGCGGCGTGACCGCTCGCTGGAGACTGTCAGCAGCCAGGTCAAGACGGTGCTGGCCAAGACGATGTCGCAGAACCGGACGCAACTGATCCGGCTGGCGACGGAATTCAATCCGCGGATGTTTGTCGACCAGACCGTCCCCCATACGGGTGATGAGGAGCAGGTGCACACGAAATAGGCTTCGGATCGGAGGGCCTGATATGGCTAGGTTCAGCAAGCTGCATAAATGGATGTGTTTCGCCGCTGTGGCGATTGCGCCGGCTGGCAGCGCCGGTGCCCAGGACGCGGTCTTTACCCAGGACGGCCCCGAAAAATTCCTTTGGCGCTCGGAAGTACTCAACCGCGATGATGTTCAGGCCGAACTCGGCGATCTTTATGTGACGTTGCAGACCAACGGCGCGTTGACTACGAAACAGGTGAGCATCGAAAAGGGCGAAACGCCGACCGATGTGATGATCCGCAACGGTGTGGCCGCACTGGTTGAAAAACAGGATGCCGCTCAGCGTCGACGCGATGCTGTGCGATCTCAATACCGATATCTGCCGGTCCGACCGCAAGGGTGGCAGCGACTGGACGCGCGCCTGGCCAGGGCGCACGCTCAACCTGCCGGACGTTTCGCTTGAACTGTCCTACAAGGTTGGTGTCCGGAACACGGCCGAATTGACAGCTGGGCGATCCGATGTCGAAGTCGTCGAGACGTCCGATCTTTCCGCTCTGTGGTGCCGGCGCACCGGCCCGCAGCATGAGCTCTGCAAGGACAACGAAATCTCGGGAGGCTGGACCCAGGAAACGCCTGCGATCTACCAGTATGTCTACGACAGCAACGTGGACGTGGAGCGGTTTGCCAAGGTAGCAAGCCCATCCGCGTTGAAGGAGCTGGGCGCGAGCGAATCCCCGGTGAAAATGGTTGCGGTCCCGGTCGTGGAAGCGAGGGTAGGGACCGGAGCGGCGTCGAAAGGTGAGTTCTCGCGCGTCATACAGGATTTGTCGAATAACGTACTTGTTGACCAGAAACTGAGGCTGCAATCGTTTTTCGAGACGAACGCCAAGCGGTTCAGACCGATGGGGTTCGTGGACGAGAACGGCAAGCCGAGCCGGCCGTGGCGGGAAGGCGAAAACCTATCGCCCGTGAAGGTCGCGCATATAGATGCCGCAGCCGAGTTGACGCACTGCGCATTCGGCCAGGGCGTGGCGCTCAAGCGCTGGAACTTCGAAACGCAGGAACTCGAAGACGTTGAACGGCCGGCGCAAATTGTTGCCGCTGCCGGTGGTGCGACTGACGCCGGTCCGGCTTGCGGCCTGCTCAACAGCACGCCTCTTGTCGAGAAGAGCCATGGCACCCATACGCTCGGGTTGCTCGTCGATCTGTTGACCCTCGGCGGGAACATCCAGACGCCCGCTGCCGCCGGCGAACCACCGATCACCATATACCACGTCCCAATCGGCCTCTCGCAGGCAAACCAGATCGGCATGGAGGCGCTGGAAGAGGTTGTGCAGCTTCTGCCGTGGTGGGACGTCAAGGTCGTCAACATGAGCATTGCCTGGAACAAGGCTGACAGCAGGCCGATCGAGGATGCGATCGTCAGGCTGCCCAACACGATCTTCGTCGCGGCCGCCGGCAATCACGATGAGACGAGCGGATGCAGCGTCAGCCCCGCATGCATCGAGAGCAGCAATGTCATTTCAGTGATCGGCCTCGACCTGGACGACAACAACAAGCTCAAGATTCTCAAGGATAGCAATTACGGCTCCCGTTACCACGACATCGGCGCTATCGGCGCAAATCTGGTCTCGTCGGTGGACGGGGAATGATTGGTCCCCTTTCCGGAACCTCCCAGGCTGCACCTCTGGTGTCGGCCGCAATTGGCCACCTGATCCGGCGCGGAAAGACTGGCATCGAGGATATCTATCAACGGATCATGACGACGGCGGTTCTCGACAGCAAGCTGCTTGAGGCCTCGAAGGCAACGATGATCGATATGCGGCGGGCGATGGATTTCGACGTCGACTTCCTCGAACTGAACAACGGCTGCAAGATGCGCGGCGAGTTCAGGGGCTTCGTCACCGTTGGCGACATTGTCGCTGCCGACGTCGAATCGGGTGGCCATTTTTATCTGAGCGAGCCTGACCTGCGGCGCGTGTTCTACAACGAGCGCGAGGACTGGCACCTGATGATGCATGTGCGCGGACATGAGTTCCTGCGGCGTGCTTACCAGATCGAACCGGATCATCTGCAGCGGGAATTCCGGTTCCTGCCCGCAACGCTGGAAAACTGCGGGGACCAGGAGGCGGATGCCGTCGCCAGGTTCAAGCTTGCCGATGTCCACGACCTGATGTTGGCCTCGCGCTGAGGAAGAAGACGAATGCGCCTGCTCGTCGCCATCTGTTTCACCTTCGCCACGCTCGGCCCAGCGTTGGCGCAAGAGGAGCCGCCGCCGCTTTCAGTTCCGCATACCGAGGGTGTCGTGGAACAGATTGCCGCATCCTTCCCGCCGCCTCCGGACGAGAGCGGCGGCGGCACCACCGGCCCCGCACAGTGGGCGCAATCCTTCCTGCGCGCGGGCGCCGCGCTCATGCAGCTTCATTTTTCCGACATCAGTTTTGATCCGGACGAGTATTTCGAGATCGAGATCGTCAACCGCAACGGTGAGGTCGTCCAGAAGCTGACCAATGAGACACTGGCCGGTGTCGACGCGATCTGGACGAATATCGGATGGGGCCAGTCGCTGGGCGTTTCGGTCTATGGCAATCGGGGCGGCACTCTTGCCTTTACCATCGACGCCGTGAGCTTCGACAAGCGTGGGCCGGTGCTGGAATCGATCATAGGCGAGGACGAGCGCGAGCATCTCTACCGCTACGAAGGGCAGTTCCTGCCGGTTGTCGATCGCGTGCAGGGTGCGGTGGCGAAACTCTCGATGATCAAGACTGAAGGCGGGCGGCAAATTCGCGAGGTCTGTTCGGGGTTCCTCATCGGCGACGACGTGCTGGTGACCAACGAGCACTGCGTGGCGGATCAGCCGACATGCCTGGCCACCAAGGTCATATTCGGCTTCGTCTACAACAATATCGGCCAGACGCCCGGCCTTGAGCAGTACGATTGCCAATCGGTGTTGGCCGTCGACGTTCCGCTGGATATTGCGGTGCTGAGGATCGCGGAGAAACCGGGCCTGCGCTGGGGCACGCTGGCACTCGCCGACGAGGATGTATTGGCGGACCAGCAGCTTTTCGTCCTGCAGCATCCGCTGGGTGAGGCCAAGCAGATTTCGGAAGTGGGTTGCGCTGTGTTCGAGGCGGTTTCGCCCGGCCGCTCTGGCCAGACCGACTTTGCCCATCTGTGCGACACGCTGGGCGGTTCGTCTGGTTCTCCGGTCTTCAATGCCGCCGGCGAGGTGGCGGGACTTCATCATTGGGGGCGGTCGATCGTGGGCCGCTACAGTGGATCCAACCGGGCGGTTCGCGCCGGGTTGATCAACGCGTTTCTTGCAGACCATGTCGTCAATGCGGGGGAGCAGGCAAATGACGGGCAGCAGGCAGTGGATCAATAACTGGCGGGGGCTGACGATCTTTGCCGTCGCCTTTCTGGCGAGTGGGCTTGGTGGCGGCAAGATCGAAATGGCGGCGCAGGCACAAGAAACCTGCGCCGCCGGTCTCGTCTGTCTGGATCAAGGCTGGAGCGAGCGCGATCGCACAAAGTGGTACAGAACCAGCCAGGGCTCACGGTTGCTTCCTCTGAGCTGGGCGCTGGCGTTGGAGGAGGCGGGGCGGGAAAGTCCGTTCTTCGCCTACGAGAACATGCGAGCGCTGGGTTATCTGCCGGCACAGGCGAGCGCGGCCAACCCGCACGGCCTGCCGATCGGCTTCGTGGTCGACGAGGAGAATTCGAACCGCGCCGACATCATGTGCGAAACTTTCCCGGAAACCTGCAACGGTTTCCTGATGCGCAAGCCATGGCTCGGAATGACGTGTTCGGCATGCCATACCAACGACATAGAGTATGACGGCTCGCGCATCCGCATCGAAGGTGCGCCGACGCTTGCCGATTTCCAGAGCTTTCTGGAGCGTATCCTGGCCGCACTCGAATCCACCGCGGCGGACGAGGCCAAGTTCGACCGCTTCGCGCGCTCCGTGCTCGGTGCCGAGCTCAGCGTGCCGTCACGCGTCGCGCTTCGCGCCCAACTCGTCGAACAGATCGCCTGGCAGACACGGTTGATCGATGCCAACCATACCGACCTGCGCTATGGTTACGGTCGCCTCGACGCACAGGGTCATATCCTCAACAAGGTGGCTGCCGTGGGTGGCGGTGCACCCATGTCGGGACCGCTCGCCTCAGATGCGCCGGCAAGCTATCCGCACATCTGGAATACCGCGCAGCAGGACAAGATCCAGTGGAACGGGATCGCGCGCAACATTCTGAACATCCCGCTTTTCGGCAAGAACACGGACATCGGCGCGCTGGTGCGCAACACCTCCGAGGTGATCGGCGTGTTCGCCCATATCGAAATCAATCCGCGTTGGATGACGACCTTGCTCGGCTACAAATCCAGCCTGCGCGTCGAGAAGATGGTGGATCTGGAACAACAGCTTGCCCGCCTGCAGTCGCCACGCTGGCCGGAGGACGTGTTGCCGCCCATCGACTGGGATAGCGCGGAGCGCGGTCGCGCACTTTTCGAGACCCAGTGCGCCAGATGCCACGCCGATCTTGCCTCGGACGACCTTACCACTCCGATCAAGGTTCCGATGCAGCCGATCAGGGAGGGCGGGACCGACATATTCCTGGCGTGCAATACGTTTCTGCACTGGTCGAATGCCGGCAAATTCGAAGGCCGCCGTCCGTTCGTCGTCAAAGGCGACAGGATTGACAGTGAGGATTTCACCCGCGACATGCTCACGAACGCTGCCGTGGGCGCCGTGATCGGGCGCTCCGACGAGCTGGTCGGAAGCCTGTTCGACGACATTTTCCGCCGTGGCGGATCCCCGGAATCCCGTGAATCGGGCGCTGGCTTCGACTATCTTCCTGGCGTGACCGATCCCGTAAAGAAGGAGATTGCGCAGGCCTGTCTGACTTCACAGGACGCCGGCCTGCCGGGAGACGAGAGCATCCTCGCCTACAAGGCACGGCCGCTCAACGGCATCTGGGCTACCGCGCCTTATCTGCATAACGGCTCGGTGCCGACGCTCTATGACCTGCTGCTGCCGTCGCCGCTGCGGGTCGTCGTGCCCGCCGGCGAGACGCTTGCTGCACCAGGGCCTGGCAATCGCCCCGCATCCTTCCATGTCGGCAGCCGCGTCTTCGATCCGACCAAGGTGGGCTTCTCGACACAACCGGCCGAGCTGCTCGTGCGCAGCGATGGAGAGGTGGTCGAGACGTTCGAGTTCAAAGTCTATGGAGGCGACGGTTCGCCCGTTCCAGGCAACTACAATTCCGGCCATGATTATGGCACCGATGCGCTGAGCGAGCAGCAGCGCTGGGAACTGGTGGAGTATCTGAAGACGCTGTGACGTTGGTTGAGCCGGCCGGATGACCTGAAGCTGCCATCTCGCTGGCCTCTGGCGTGGGCTGTGGCGATGCTTTGGCAGGTGCCGGCTGTTGACAAGCAAAAATTCTTCAATATCGAAAATAAGGCGGCGTCATCTTTGCTGTTTTCAGTCTTTCAAGGTAAAGTGTTCATGTGGGGGAGTGGAGGAAGTATCATGAAGAGAATCCTCATTCTTTCCGCTGTCACGCTTGCTATAGCGGGATGCCAGACCGACCCTCAACCTATGAACTCGCCCATCGTTTCGTCCGCTCCGGGCGTGCCTTCGGATATTGCTGATCTTGTCGATGCGCGTGCGGCCGGGGGCGAGACGCAGCTTATGGCGCGCGGCTACACTCTGGCGCGCACGGCCGGTCTGACCGCGTACTGGTGGAATGCCGGCAGCGGCACATGTGCCGCCGTTGTCACCGGGCAGGGGCGCTACCAGAGTATTCGCAGCGTGAGCGCTTCGGAGTGTGGGGCATCAACAACGGCTGCTGTGGTTGGCGTGCCGACAGATATCGCCGACCTCGTCGGTGCGCGTGGCTCTAGTGGCGAGATGCAGCTCATGGCGCGCGGCTACACGCTGGCCCGCACGGCCGGCTTGACCGCCTACTGGTGGAATGCGGGCACTGGTGTGTGTGCCCAAGTCGTGACGGGCGAGGGGCGCTATCAGAGCGTTGACGCAGCCAGCCGAAGCGATTGCGGCAGATAAAGATCACCGCCGCTACGGGCGAAGTGGAGTATTCCCGTGAGAACCATGTCCAACCTTCTCATCCTGGTGGCGGCGATGCTCCTTTCGCTACCTGCAATTGCGCAAGATGTCCGCGAAGAACGTGTGTCGTTCCAGCCCGGACGATCGGGGGCCGATATCAGGGGATCGATCCGCGGCTACGAGATCGTCGACTATCTGATCGATGCGCGGGCGGGTCAGACGATCGAGATTTCGCTGAAGACGTCGAACCTGTCGAGTTACTTCAACCTTCTGCAGGAAGCGATCTCACGGCAATCTATGTCGGATCCACGGAAGGCAACGACTATGCCGGTGTTCTCCCCGACGACGCCGATTATCGTATCCGCGTCTACCTGATGCGCAACGCGGCGCGGCGTGACGAGACGGCAGACTATACGCTCTCCGTCGCCATTACCGGCGGAAAGGCCACGGCACCTTCACCCGACTACGCTGACGGGCTGGCTGGAGGTCCGGACTTCTGGCAGGTCAAGGGCGTTCCGGCTGGCGACACACTGAACGTGCGTTCGGGGGCGGGCACATCAAACCGTGTCGTGGGTGCGCTGGCCAATGGTGACCGTGTCCGCAATCTCGGCTGCGAGATGGCTGGAACAGCCCGCTGGTGCCGGATTGAAGCCGCTTCGGGGCAGGCGCTGACCGGTTGGGTGAGCGGCCGCTACCTCGTGGAAGCAGGCGCTGAGCCGAACAATGGTATCAATTCTCAAGCCACTGGACAGATTCCCTGCTCACCCGTGGCCGGGCAACCAACCACGAACTGCGCTTTCCGCGTTACGCGCGGAGGCAACGGCAACGCGGCAGTGTGGATCGAGCTGCCAGCAGGTGGCGAACGCTATGTCGAGTTTGTCGATGGCAGGCCTGAGACCACCGACGCGGGAATGCAGATCTCGTTCGAGAAGATTTCCGACCTTTACCTCATCCGCATCGATGGTTCGGAACGCTACGAGATACCGGAGGCCGTCGTCTACGGCGGCTGATATATAAGCGTGTGTTGCCGCCGCGAACCGCGCCTACCTCAACCTGGTATCGAATGCTGCGGCCGGTCCGGACCTAGGACATGATGACGAAGTCCTTTGCCGAACGCGTATCGGGATGAAGCGGCGCTTCGGTCAGGATCATCGGGGTTCCCGGGTGCATATGTTTCTGCACCCGGAGAAGAAAAGCGTTATCGGCGCGCAGCCTGTCAACGGCTCTCACCTGTCCGCCGAGCGGTCTTCCCTGCGCCTCGTGCGTGATCGCTATCCACTGCATACCCTTGGCAACCTCGTTGGACTGTTGCAATGTATAGACGTGGTTTACCAGTGGCCCTTGCCCGTCGATTATGAGCGACGTTTCGGCGACGACCTCCGAATTCTCGACAAGCATGATACGCCGGTCGCTCGACGAGGCGATCACTGAGGTGATCGGACTGGTAGCGAGATCGGTGGGCCTGCTCCTAACTGCCGTTCAGCGGTCAGGTGCAGGCGCGAATTCCTGGCGGATTGCCATGCTGTCGGCACCAAGGGCGGGCACGCGACGGGCGACATGGCGCTCACCATCCCTGACCGCCGCCGGCGCGGGAACTGTCTGCGGCCCCGTTTCGGTTTCGACGCCGGTCTGGACGAGATGCGGATGTGTCAGGAGATCGTCGATGCCGTTGACGTCGGCAAAGGCAGTGTCCGTCTCGACGAGCAATCTGACTGCCTCATCGTGATCCAGTGCAGCGAAACGCTTGGCCACCGCCGCATCAACCGCCGCGCGGTTCTGGACCCGTCCATTGTTTGAGGAAAAGTCCGGATCGGCCGCCATGTCGGGCCGCGCAAGCACGTCGCGCGCGAAGATCGCCCATTCGCGGTCGTTCTGGATCGACACGAGGACTTCTCGCCCGTCGCGGGTGCTGAATACGCCGTAGGGCGATATCGATGGGTGGGCGAGCCCGATGCGCTGCGGTGGCGTGCCGGCGCGTGCGTGCAGGAACGGCACCGCAAGCCAGTCGGCGATGACGTCGAACATCGAAATTCGGATGTCCACCCCCTGCCGGTACGATCCCGCTGAAGCAGGGCCTCCAGGATCGCGGCATGAGCGGTTGCGCCGGTCGCGATGTCGACCAGCGAGATGCCGACGCGCGCCGCTGATTCCGGCCCGCCGGTAATGCTGCACAGACCGCTGTCGGCCTGGATGAGGAGGTCGTAGGCCTTGCGTCCGGAATAGGGACCTGTGTCGCCGTAGCCACTGATCGAGCAGCAGACCAGCCCAGGGTTTCGCGCGAGCAGCGCTTGTGGACCCAGTCCCATGCGATCGAGAGAGCCGGGCTTCAGGTTCTGGACAAGTACGTCGGCCCGCTCGATCATGCGCAGGAGCAGCTCACGATCGCCAGCGTCCTTGAGGTCGAGGACCACCGATTCCTTGCCACGGTTGAGCCAGACGAAATAGCTCGACAAACCGTTGGCGGCCTTGTCGTAGCCGCGTGCGAAATCGCCTTCGGGGCGCTCAACCTTGATAACGCGAGCGCCCGCGTCGGCCAACCGTGAGGTACAGAAAGGGGCTGCCACCGCCTGTTCGATTGTAAGGACGAGCTTACCTTCCAGAGCGGTCATGCTGGCACCGTTGGCTGTTCGCCGGCATCGGACGAAAGCGTCGCGGTCGCCGTCATGGTGGTCTTGCCGGAAGCATCCGCGACCCACAGCTCGAGCGGGGCGCCACGGCCTGCGTTGACGGTGAAAGATTGGCCGTCGAAGAGCGGCGATACGCCTCGGAACGCGAAGCTGGCGGGATAGGCACCACCATTCTCCTGCCTTGCCAGATTAAGGAGCAGGGTCGCCTGCAACGGGCCATGCACAATCAATCCCGGATAACCTTCCACGTTTGCGCAATAGTCGCGATCGTAGTGGATACGGTGGCCGTTGAAGGTTGCCGCCGAGTAGCGCATCAACAGCACCGGATCGGCCGTGACGCTGATGCGGCGGGCAGCCTCTCCCGTCTGCGGTGCGGGCGCCGTCGATGCAGCTGGCGCGCTTTCCATCTGGCGATAGACGATGTCGTGGCGCTCGCTCAATGCGAGACCGCGCGGCGTTTCGTATCGGTGCGAGACCTGCACGAAACAGAGCGAACCGGAGCGTCCGTGCTTCACCGAGACATCGTCGATGCGCGAGATGCGCGTCACCCGGTCACCTACGCGGAACTCGCTGCTGAACCGAAGCTCGCCGCCCGCCCACATGCGGCGGGGAAAGGGAACCGGCGGCAGGAAGTCACCGCGCGCGGGATGGCCATCCGGGCCCAGCCCCGACATCGGCGCAATGTCGGGGCAAAGGCACCAGTGGATGCCGGTGGGCGCCGGCGCGCCCTCGGTGAAATCCACGCCCTCATCCAGGATGGCACCGAGACTGGCGGCGAGACGCGGCGTGATCGTGTCTTCGAGCGTCCGCTTCCTGCCGATCCAGCCGCGCAGATGTTCGATGTCGATGTCTTCTGTTCCCATCAATACGACCGTGGCATGCCGAGAACATGTTCGGAAATGTAACTCAGGATCAGATTGGTCGAGATCGGCGCCACCTGATAGAGGCGCGTTTCGCGGAACTTGCGCTCCACGTCGTACTCCTCCGCGAAACCGAAGCCGCCATAGGTCTGCACGCAGGCTTCGGCGGCCGCCCAGGACGCCTCGGCGGCGAGCATCTTGGCGATGTTGGCTTCCTCTCCGCATTGTTCGCCGGCCTCGTAGAGTTGGGCCGCGTGGTGGACCATCAGCTCGGCGGCGCGCATCTGGGCATGTGCTCTGGCGATGGGAAACTGAATGCCCTGGTTCTGGCCGATGGGACGGCCGAAGACGACGCGCTCGCAGGCGTAGCCACGGGCCTTGTCGATGAACCACTTGGCATCGCCGATGCACTCGGCGCCGATCAGAATGCGCTCCGCGTTCATGCCCGACAGGATATAGCGGAACCCCTTGCCCTCCTCGCCGACGAGGTTGCGGGCAGGCACGCGCACATTCTCGAAAAACACCTCGGTCGTCGCGTGGTTCATCATGGTGCGGATTGGGCGGATCGTCAGGCCTGCGGTCTTCGCCTTGTTCATGTCGAGGATGAAGACCGAAAGCCCGTCAGTCTTCTTGGCCACCTGGTCGCGCGGGGTGGTGCGTGCCAGAAGCAGCATGAGGTCGGAATGTTCCGCGCGGGAGGTCCAGATCTTCTGGCCGTTGATGACATATTCGTCGCCTTCGCGTCGCGCCGTCGTGCGTAGTGACGTGGTGTCGGTGCCGCTGGTCGGCTCGGTGACGCCGAAGGCCTGCAGGCGCAGTTCGCCGCTGGCGATGCGCGGCAGATATTCCCGCTTCTGCTCTTCCGAGCCGTGCCGCAGGATCGCACCCATGATGTACATCTGCGCGTGGCATGCGCCGCCATTGCCGCCGGCACGCTGGATTTCTTCCAGGATCGCAGCGGCCCCCGACAGCGGCAGCCCAGCGCCACCATATTCCTCGGGAATCAGCGCTGCGAGATAGCCCGCCTGCGTGAGTGCCTGGACGAATTCGCTCGGATAAGCGTGCTCGCGATCGAGCTTCTGCCAGTATTCACCGGGAAATTCGGCGCAGAGCTTGGCGACCTCTTCGCGGATTTCACGGTATTCGGTTGCGGCGCTGTTCATATGTTTGCTTGTCCTCCCAGCTCTCGCAGCGTCGGCATGTCGGCCAGACGCGAGAGTCGTTCATGCAGCATCGCTGCATCATCGTTCAGCACCGGTCGCGCAAGTGTCATGAACTTGGCGGAGAGCGCCTCGGGCGACGGGAAGGTATCCGGTTCACCGGACGGATCGGGGATGCGGCGGCTAATGGTTCCTTGCGGTGTCGTAACCTCAAGCGTCGCACCGAACGGGTGGCGCAGGCCCTCGAGGCTTTCGTCGCGGATGACGTCGACCCGGTCGCAAAGCGCGTCGATTTCGGGCTTGGCCAGCAACGCGTAGTCGTCCCAGCCGAAACGGCCCAACGTCAGCGCCACGGCGGCCGCAAACGGCATGGAGAACTGACCTTCGACGATGCCGCGCACCCTGCGCTTTTCTTCCAGGGGTGTTCCGGTCAATGTTATGCCGTTTCGATGGAGGCCTACCGTGACGGATTTCACCTGTTCCGTCGTGAGGCCAAGTTCTGTGCGCAGTGCCACGAGCCCGTCGATAGCGGCATGCGTGTAGCGGCATGTCGGGTAAGGCTTGAGCCCGATGTTCATCGTCTCCCAGACGGAGCCCAGTCCGGCAACGGCGCGTTCGGGATCGGCGCCGTCGGTGTAACCGACCAACAGGCCGTGCTTGCCCTCGATCGCGTCGGCTGCGCCGAGAAATCCTTCGCGCGCGAGTGACGCGGCGATCAGCCCGTTCATGGCGGCTGCCCCAACCTGGAAACGCTTGTTCCAGGCGCCGTTGACGAGGAACTGAAGCGAGCCGGCGGCCTGGCTTGCCGCCACCCCAAATGCCGAGGCGATCTGTTGCGCGTCGAGGCCGAAGATGCGCCCGGCTGCCGCCGCCGCGCCAAAGACGCCGGCCGTCGCAGTCGGGTGGAAGCCGCGCGCGTAATGCGCGGTCGGATCGAGCGCGTTGCCGATGCGTATCATCACCTCATAGCCGGCTACGATGCCGCTGAGCGCTTCCCGCCCGCTGCAGCCAGTCATCTCCGCAGCAGCAAGGGCTGCGGGAACGACCGGTGCACTCGGATGGGTGGAACTGTCGGAATGCGTGTCGTCGAAGTCGAGCGAATGGCCGAGCATGCCGTTGAAAAGGGCCGCGGTAGCGGGCGTGTAGCGACGGTTGAAACCGAACACGGTGATCTCGCCGGGACCGTCGATGCTGAGACGGGCCGCCATGGCCAGGAGTGCGGGGGTGGAATTTGATTCCGCGCCGGCACGTACGATGCTGCCAACCAGATCGGTCACCAGATCGCTGGCCCGCAAGGGGACCTCCGGTGGCAGCGCGTCATAATGCAGAGCCGCTGCGAATGCAGCCAAGCGCTGGGTGATCTGGGACGGCGCTGGCACTGTCATATGTTTTTCCTCATGCAGCTCCCAAGCATGAATAGCAGGACCACAGAAGGGAAATAGGGTTTTGCGTCGGTGTCTATAGGATAATGTTATATCTGCGACGATGAAAACGCTTGAAAGTTTTCGCTCCGGCCGTCGCAAGGACGCGCGCTTGAGACGGACTCTTATCGGAGGTGGCGTTGGACCTGAGACAGTTGCGCTATTTCGTGGCGATCGTGGAACAAGGGTCGTTCTCGCGAGCGGCACAGGTTCTGAACATCGCGCAGCCGGCCCTCAGTGCCCATGTCCGCAACATGGAGGCGGACCTTGGCATGCAATTGCTCTTGCGGAGCGCACAGGGCGTGATGCCGACGGAGGCGGGGACGACCTTGCTGCGCAATGCACGGCTGGTGATCGAGCAAGTCGCCACGGCGGAGGCAGAGGTGCGCGGGCACGCCGCCGAGCCGCGGGGCGAGGTGCATATCGGCATTCCAGGCACGATCAGCCAGAAGCTGGCGGTGCCGCTTATCCTCGCCGTTCGGCAACGATACCCCGGAATCAAGCTGCGGATCGCAGAGGCGATGAGCGGCTTCGTACTGGACTGGCTGCGCGCCGGCCATGTGGACCTCGCGATCCTGTACATTCCCGCGGTCGACCGGAGGCTTGCGTCGGAATGCCTGTGCGTGGAGGAGCTTTGCCTTCTTGGTCCGGCCGGCTCCAGATCAGGTCCGGCGCGGCCGCATGGATCGTCGATCGACTTCGGAAACGCGATCGAGCTGCCGTTGATACTGCCCGGCCGCGCGCATGGACTGCGTGAGATGCTGGAGCGCCTCGCATTGTCGCGCAACGCTTCACTCAACAGCGAGATCGATGTCGATTCCTATGCGGCCATCAAGCTCCTCGTCGAGCGCGGGGTCGGCTTTTCGATTCTGCCGCTGCATGCCGTTGCAGCCGAACTGGAAGCAAAACGCCTGCGTCGCTGGTCGATCGTCAACCCGGTCGTGCAGAGGGAGGTTCATCTGGCACGTCCCGGCGACAAGCCGGCGCCACATGCGGTGCAAGCGGTTGAGGCACTGTGTCGTGAGGTGGTGTTCTCGCTGGTTGCCGAAGGTGCCTGGGAGGGCACGGTTCAGGTCGTGCCTGCCACGTAGTCAGCCGTGACCGCCCGCGCGGTCCATGGCATCCAGCATCGCCAGATCGTGGATCGCCAGTTCGGCCCGGCTGCGCGCGAGAGGGACGAAGGTTGCTGCAAGACCGCTCGGTCTCAGGGTGCAGATCGTGAAACCGGCGCCGTCAACGACACGGAGGCCGGCGATGTAAGTCGTGTCGACGGCGTTATGGAGGCCGGTTCCGATAATGATTGGCACGCCGTGCCAGTGGATCACGCTGTCATGATGAACGTGGCCTGACAGGATCGCTGCGACCCGACCGCCGCCCACGATTTCCGCAAGCCGGGCACTGCTTGCGGCATCGAGGCTGTGCCAACCGGCGTCGCCGTCTTGGAGATGTGGCGGATGGTGGCACACGACCACCTTCGGGATGTCCGGTTCGCGCTTCAGCGCGGCTTCAAGAAACGCGAACTGGTCGTCGCCCAGCGCTCCCGAAATGCGGCCGGGAATGCTGGAATCGAGTACAATCACATGCACGCCGGCGATGACCGTGTCGTGGAAGTAGGGCGCATCCGGGTCACCCGGTTGTGCGAGCATGACGGACCGGAAGCCCGGCCGCGTATCGTGATTGCCAAGCGCCATGACCATCGGTAGCGACAGGGGTTCCAGCAATTTGCCCAGCTTGCGATAGGCATCAGGCTCGCCATGGTTGGTGAGGTCGCCCGCGATGACGATGAATGCCGGCTTCTCCGCAAGTTTGTCGATACAGGCAACAACCTCTTCAAGCGTGCGGCTCGTGTCGGTCAATAAGCCTGCTTCCGCCAATGGCCGGTGCGAGACGTGAAGATCGGAGAGCAGCAGGAAGTCCACACGATCGGTCATATCAATCCTTTCGTCGGAACGGTTGAAAGCCGCGTTTGCACGCTCAGGTCGGATCAGCCGACGATTGCCATGCCGCTACGCTGCGCGCAGCCTCATCGGCGGTGCGGTCCAGCGAGAAGCCGGGCTTGAACAGCGAGGAGCCGAGGCCGAAGCCGGTGGCTCCCGCTCGCCGCCAGGCTGCGAAGTCGTCTGGGCCAATGCCTCCGACGGGGTACATTTCGGCGCCTGCAGGCAGCACCGCACGCAAGGCGGAAAGCCCCTCGGGCCGCATGACATTAGCCGGAAAAATCTTCAAAGCGTTGGCACCGGATCTCAGGGCCGAGAAGCATTCGCTTGCCGTGAACACGCCGGGAAAGGAGCCAAGGCCCAGTGCGCGGGTGCGCTCTATGATTGCTGGCTCGCAGTTGGGTGAGACCACGAAGCTGGCCCCTGCATCGGCGACGGACTGTACCTCGTCGAGCGTCAGCACGGTTCCCGCCCCGATTCCCGCGACTGCGGAGAAGGCTTTCGACATGGTGTTGATCGAACGCAGCGCATCGGGCGAATTGAGTGGCACCTCAATGCGCGTGATGCCGGCGCCGATCAGCACCTCGGCAACGTCGCGGGCTTCTTCGGGCAGGATGCCCCGCAGGATAGCGATCAGCGGCAAGGTCAATTCGTCTTCTCCACAATCATGAGGTCATGAGCCATTTGCAGGCCTGCGCGCGCCAGACCATCGCCGTCCAGCCGCTGCGCATCGCCGCCGTTGAGCCGGATAGCGCGTTCATAAAGGCTGGACAGCGTGTGCGAACCGACGATGGCCGGCCTGGCGGTGCGAACTTCGTCGCCGAGCGCGGCAATCTCAAGTCCGATCAGCAGCCCGGACAGGCGGGCGCGAGCGACATCCGGTGCGGTTCCCTCGAGCAGCGATGCGGCGCGGATCGAAAACAGGGCGGCTGAAAGTGCCGCTGGGTCTGCGGCTGCCTTTAGCACGGCCGCGTCGAAAGCTTCATCGTCGAACGCCGAGGCGTCGCCCAACGCGTGACGCAGGACCGATTGCCTTGCGATTATGTCGAACAGCTCGCCGGTCATGAACGTACGAAAGCGTTCGATCTCTCCGCCGCGGATGAAGGCCCACTTGTTGTGCGTTCCCGGCAGGCAGACCAGGCCCTCGAAATCCGGGTCCATGGCGAGAAGGCCGGCGATCTGAGTTTCTTCGCCACGCATCACATCTGCCGGGTTCGCTTGGCTCAGTCCGTGGATGATCGTGACCGTAATGCGATCGTCCTCACAGCCGACGGGTATCATGGCGTTGCGCACCAAGGGCGCGCAGGGCACGGCGACGTATGGTGCCTCCTGCCATCCCTGGCGGGCGCCGACCATGCCGCAGGCAATGACGGGCAACGGTGTCATTCTGCTCGCGGCGAGCCATTTTTCAATGACATTCAGCAGCGCCGGCTCGAACCCGTCGCGCGTGAGGCTCGCCATACCGATCGGGGCGGCGGCAGTGGCCACGACTTCGCTGCCCCGCATGGCCCAGGCCCGCAGGTTGGTGGTGCCCCAATCGACGCCGATCCAGTCGATATATGCGGCTTCATTCATGATGCTTTATCCCCTCCACCGCATGTCGTGCGTCCACGCGCGGTAGCGGATGACGCAATGCCAGAGAGCGGTACGGGTTTCAATCGACCTGTTTGCCCATCGGCCTCAGGGTTGTTTTTCGGGCTCGATGCTTTCGAGGTATTTCAGGAAGCTGCGGCCACACCTTCGATCAGGTCGTCGCGGAATGCATCGGCCAGTGCGTCCGCATCCCGGTTCCGCAACGCGGCAATCACATTCAGATGCTGGTGTGGTCCGTCGTAGCTCGGGTGGCCGAACGGGTAGAGGAAGTTGAGCAGCGGTCCGATCTGCACCCACAGCCGTTCGAGAATGTCTATGAGCTGCGGCATTTCCGATCTGCGATAGACGGAGAAATGGAACTCGTAGTTGGCCAGCAGCGCCGTCGGATAGTCCTTCTCCAGTTCGGCGCGGATCAAGGTCTCGTGGACCTGTTCGAGTTCGGCGATGAAAGCATCGTCCACGTTCGGCAGGGCCTTTACTGCCGCGTGGGGCTCGAGAAGCAGCCTGATCTCGCGGAGTTCCAGGTATTCGCGCAAGGTCAGCCGGCGCACGCGAATGTAGTAACCCGGCTTCATTTCCAGCGCGCCGTCGCGCACGAGCTGAAGCAGCGCCTCGCGCACCGGCGTCTCGCTTGTTCCAAGGCTGTGCGCCATGTCGCGTATCTTCAACCGGTCACCTGGCTGGAGGCGCGCGGCCATGAGCTGATACTTCAACTGGGCGTATATCTGAGCGGAGAGGCTCTTCGACTGAATGTCCGGTGGGCCTTGCATGTAATCGTCAACTCCAGTGCGGAACGCCCGCATTCCAATCGTACCTACCATTGGGGGTTTTGGCAGGTCCAGCATCTTGGTCGAGTCATGACGGCGAACGCTTGCCATGATGAGATACATGATATATCAAATTTATGAGCAATGCGATGCGGGCAGGAAACATGGATCAGCAATCTATCGATGCGGCACTCAGGGCGCGCGCGGACAAGGTCATCCCAGGCGGGATGTGGGGACATCAGAATGCCACCCGTGTGCCGGCCGGCTATCCGCAATATTTTTCGCGCGGCGAGGGCTGCCGCATCTGGGACGCGGATGGCCGCAGCTATATCGACTACATGTGCGCCTGGGGGCCGATGATCCTCGGCTATGGCGATCCCGATGTCGAGGAAGCGGCGCGCCAGCGGGCGCAGGGCGACGGGCTCAATGGGCCGACACCGCGGCTGGTCGAACTCGCTGAACTCATGGTCGATACTGTCGCGCATGCCGACTGGGCGATGTTCTCGAAGAACGGCACGGACGCCACCACGGCCTGCGTGACGATCGCGCGGGCCGGAACCGGACGGCGCAAGGTGCTGGTGGCGCGCGGCGCCTATCATGGGGCGATACCGTGGTGCACGCCCTCGGTTGCCGGGGTCACCGAAGAGGATCGCGCCCATCTGGTGTATTACGACTATAACGACGCGGCCAGCTTGGAGGCGGCGGTGGGATCGGTAAAAGGCGATCTCGCGGCCATCATCGTATCCGCCTTCAAGCACGACCTCGGCAAGGACCACGTGCTGCCCGAGCGCGCATTCGCGCATGCCGCGCGCAGGGTCGCGGACGAGGCCGACGCCGCGCTGATCGTGGATGACGTGCGCGCGGGTTTCCGGCTCGACATGGGCGGTAGCTGGGAGCTGGTCGGCGTAAAGCCCGATCTCTCGGCATGGAGCAAGGCCATTGCCAATGGCCGCGCGCTTGCTGCGGTTACCGGCAATGACCGCTTCCGCGAGGGAGCGAAGTCGATTTTCACGACTGGCTCATTCTGGACGGCAGGCGTTTCGATGGCGGCCTCGATCGCCACGATCACCAAGCTGCGGGACACGAATGCGGTTGGCCTGATGAGCGCGTCGGGCGAGCGCCTTCGTGCGGGGCTGCAGGCACAGGCACGGAAATACGGCCTGGCGCTGCGGCAGAGCGGGCCCGCGCAGATGCCGGTTTTCCTGTTCGAGGGCGACGAGGATCGCAGTCTCGGCAGCCGATTCTGCCTCGAAGCGCTCAATCGCGGCGTCTACTTCCATCCGACGCACACGATGTTCCTGTCGGCGGCCCACACCAGCGAGATCATCGACGAGACGCTGGAGATCACCGAGGAGGCATTCAAGGCCGTTGCGCACGTTCACGAGGAGTTGGCCGCGAAAGCCGGTTGACCGGACTTGCGTTAGATATATCATGTATCCCATGGGAGGTGTATTGCCGTGAGCGCCCAGTCGCACCATGCCGACCGCCGGAATTTCTCGGTGGCCCATCTGGCGGATCGAGCCAAATTCATCCGGCTTGAAACGCTTCGCCTGACGCGTATCGCCGGTGCAGGGCACTATTCCAGCACGTTCTCTGCGGCCGAACTTTTCTCCGCGCTCTATTACGCGCATCTGCGTATCGATCCGGCCAACCCGAAATGGGAGGATCGCGACCGCTTCGTGCTGAGCAAGGGGCATGCGGCCATCGGGCTTTACCCGGTGCTGGCCGATCTCGGCTTCTATCCGCCATCCAAGCTCGACGACTTCACCCGGCTGGGCAGCGCGTTCGGCGACCATCCGGACATGAAGAAGATTCCCGGCATCGACTTTTCGTCCGGTTCGCTGGGGCACGGCCTTTCGGTTGCGCTGGGAATGGCGCTCGCGGGCAGGGTCGCGGGCCGCGTCTACCGCACCTATTGCATGCTCGGAGACGGCGAGCTGAACGAGGGCCAGATCTGGGAAGCGGCGATGGCCGCCGGTCATTTCAAGCTCCAGGGGCTCGTCGGCATCGTCGACCGCAACCAGCTTTCGATCGATGGACCGACGGAAAAGGTCATGTCCGTCGAGCCGTTGGACGACCGTTTCCGCTCGTTCGGCTGGGAGGTCACGCGCATCGACGGGCACGACCTGCCGACGATCCTCGAAACGCTCGGCGCGCTGAAGCCGGCGGGCGAGGGCAAGCCGCAGATGATCATCGCCGATACGATCAAAGGGCGCGGCGTGAAATACATGGAGCTGTCGCTCGACTGGCACGTCGGCAACCTCGTCGGCGCCGACTACGACGATGCCTGGTCGGAGATCGAGGCCGGGCTCCAGCCTCTCGAGAAGGAGAAGGCATGATGGGCGCGGCAGGACAGGACCAGAGCACGCTCTTTCGCGGCGACGACAACGAGCTTCGGCTGAAGGACGAGAAGTCCGTGCGCGGCACGCCGGCGAAGTCGATGCCGGCATTCATTCTTGGCGACGAACTCGCGGACCTGGCAGAGACCGACCCGCGTATCGTCGTCGCCACCGCCGATCTCGCCAACTCAAGTCGCACGCGCGACTTCGCCAACCGCCATCCGCATCGCTTCATCGATTTCGGCATTGCGGAGCGCAACATGATAACGGCCGCAGCCGGCATGGCCTCCTGCGGGCTCGTGCCCTATGTCGCGACATTTGCATCGTTCGCGGCGATCCTCGGCGCCGAGGCGATCAAGACGGATTGTGCCTATCCGCGCATGCCGGTGCGGATCATCGGGCACCATTCGGGCATCTCGATGGGGTTCTACGGTACCAGCCACCACTCCACCGAAGACCTCGGCATGATGCGCAGCGTGGCCGACCTGACAGTGGTCTGCGCGGCTGATGCGAACCAGTTGCGCGCGATATTGCGCGCGTCGGTGGATCATCCGGGCGCGATGTATATCCGCCTCGGTCGTGGGCGCGACGCCGAGGTCTATCAGGACGTGCCTGCTGATTTCGCTTTCGGCAAGGCAACGAAGCTGCGCGACGGCAACGACCTGACGATCATCACGACCGGTTCTCAGGTCCATGCTTCGCTCGCAGCGGCCGACCGCCTGGCCGCAGACGGTGTCGGCGTGCGGGTCATTGACATGCATACGATCAAGCCGCTCGATGAAGAGGCCATTCGGGCAGCGACGCGCGACACACGCGCGATCCTGACGGTGGAAGAGCACAATATCATCGGCGGGCTCGGTTCGGCCGTCGCAGAGGTGCTGGTCGACGAAGAGCGGATTCCCTTCCGCAGGCACGGGATACTCGACGAGTTCTCGCTGATCGGGCCGCCGGCGGCGCTCTATGCGCATTACAGGCTCGATGCCGACGGTGTGACGGCGGTCGCAAAGGAGCTTTTGCAGAATATCAACTAGGCACTGGCGGGTCCCGAAAAGAAAAAACAGGGCAACGGGACCCTGATGACCAAAAACAATGGGAGACTGTCATGAGAACCGGAATACGCACACTTCTGCTTGCAGGTGCCGGCGCCGCCGCCATCCTGTCCGGGTCGGCTGCCGCGCAGGACCAGCCGCTCGTCATCGCACGCAATCTCGAGATCAACTCGCTCGACCCACACCGGGCCTTCTGTGACACGTGCCAGATATATCTTAGCTCCACCTATCAGGGGCTCGTGAAGCTGGCCGCCGACGATCGCTCGGTCGAGCCGCTTCTCGCGACGGAATGGACCTCCAATGAGGACCAGACGCAGTTCACCTTCAAGCTCGATCCGGAAGCGGTGTTTTCCGATGGCAGCCCGGTTGAGGCGAAGGACGTCAAATGGACGTTCGAGCGGCTCAAGAACCTGCAGGCCGATCCATCCTTCATGATGAACGGGGTGGCGTCCATCGAGACGCCGGATGAGAAGACCGTCATCGTCAACATGGAAAGCCCGAACTCGGAATTCATCGGCATTCTGGCCGCGCCTTATGTCGGCATCATCAATAGCGACGTTGCATCCGAAAACGGCGCGACCGCGGGTGAAGACGCCTCTTCGGCGGACCAGGCGGAGACCTGGTTTCTGGCAAACTCGGCCGGCAGCGGCCCCTATGTGCTCGACACTTACCGGCCGGACGACGAATTGCGCTTTCGCGTGAACGAGAACTACTGGGGGATGCGCCGCCGATCGGCGAGATCGTCATCGATCACGTCGCCGATGCCGTGTCCCAGGCGCAGATGCTGCAGAGCGGCGGCGCCGACATTGCCATGCAGGTCGATCCGGATACCGCTTCAACGATCAATTCGCCCGACATCACGATCGAGACCGTGCCGTCCTACAACTTCATCTATGTGATGTTCTCGCCGGGTGCCGAGGGCGGCGACATGCTCGATCTGGAGGTGCGGCAGGCGCTCGCCTACGCGATCGACTACCAGGGCGCAATCGACTTCACCGTCGGCGGCGAGGGCGAGCTGCAGGCTTCGCCGATCCCCAACGGCTTCCCGGGGACCGAAGGCCTGCCGATGCCGGAGGAAAACCTCGACAAGGCGCGCGAAATCCTCGCCTCGAAGGGGCTTGAGGACGGCTTTACGCTCGACATTACGGTCGCTTCCCTCAACGTCTACGGTGTCGATCTGACTTTGCTGATGCAGAAGATCCAGCAGGATCTCGCGCGCATCAATGTGAAGATCAACATCCAGCCGGTAGCTTCGGCCGTATGGCGTGAGCAGATCGCCAATCCGGGCATTCCGTTCAGTGCCAGATTCTACGCCCCTGACTATTACGGTTCGGCCCAGTATGTGCAGTTCTTCGGCATGCTGCCCGACACCTACTGGGAGCGGAACGCCAGCGGACAGGGCAAGGTCGATCTCGTCAACAAGAGTGAGGTAGACCTTTTCCAGCAGGCGCTCGCTGCCTCCGGAGACGAGATGAACCGGCTCTATAGCGAGATCGCGCTGGAGATGATCAAGGACCGCATCATCGTGCCGGTGGTAAGCCCCAACCTCATTCTGGCTTACCGCAGCGAGATCGAAGGCGTACGCTACAGCGCGTGCTGCAACCTGCCGCTGGCAGAGATCGGCCGCAAGTAAACGCACGGCCTGCAAAGGGGCATCGGGATGACGACATATATCGTCAGGCGTCTCATCGCGATGCCCCTGCTTCTGCTGGGGGTGATAACGGTCGCCTTCCTGCTCACCTACTTCACCGCCGCCGATCCCCTGACATCGATCATCGGCGAACGGCAGATGAACAATCCTGCGGTGGTCGAGGCCGCGCGGGAGCGGTGGGGCCTCGATCGCTCGCTGCCCGAGCGCTACCTCATCTACCTCGGCAACCTCGTGACCGGCGACATGGGCACCTCCTTCCGCACCCGCCAGCCGGTTGCGCAGGACCTGATGGTGCGCCTGCCCGCGACGCTGGAACTGGTGATCGCAGCGATGTTTCTCGGCACGATATTCGGCGTCGTGCTGGGCGTTCTGGCGGCGCGCTTCCGCGACGGGCCGATCGACAATATCGCCAGGCTCTTCGCACTCGTCGGTGCATCGGCGCCGGTCTTCTGGTCCGGTCTGCTCGTCCTTTTCATCTTCTCGGTCCAACTCGGCTGGCTGCCGGGGCCGGGACGTATCGACACGCGAGCCGTCGCTCCGCCTTTCGTCACCGGCTTCTACACCGTCGACGCGCTGCTAGCCGGCGACTGGGCCGGATTCCGCAGCGTGCTCATGCATCTGGTGCTGCCGGCCAGCGTACTCGGCTGGACCGTTACCGGCATCGTCTCGCGGATGGTGCGCGCCTCGATGCTCGACGTTCTCAGCCAGGAGTACATCCTCGCGGCGCGCGCCAAGGGGGCTGGCCCGCTTCGAGTGCTGATCCATCATGCGTTGCGCAACGCCATGCTGCCGACGCTGACGATCCTCGGCTTCTCCTTCGCCTATCTGATCACCGGCGCGATCCTGACCGAAACGATCTTTTCCTGGCCGGGCATCGGTTCCTATGCGGTGGCCGCCGCGCGGGGCCTCGACCATCCCGCGATCGTCGGGGTGACCATCGTCGGCGGGGCCGCCTTCCTCATTTCCAATCTGCTGACCGACATCGCCTATGCGCTGGTGGATCCGCGCGTGAAACTCTCGCAGCAGGAGAGTTCATGAGCGCCGCCGTGACGCGCAACGCAGGGCCGCGGGCGATGCTGCCGCAATGGGCAACGCTGCCCGTCGTCTTCGGCGGGATCATCGTCCTGTTGTGGGTCGTCGTGGGCATAACCATCCCGCTATGGACGCCCTACGATCCGACCATGCTTGCGGGTGGGCGCTTCCAGCCGCCAAACGCCTCGCATTGGCTGGGGACCGACGCGCTGGGACGCGACGTGCTGACGCGCACACTTTACGGCGTCCGCCATTCCTTGCCGATCGCCGCGCTGGTGATTTTCTGTGCCGTGGTCATCGGCGGAACGCTCGGAGCGATCGCCGGCTTCGTCGGAGGCCTTGTCGATAGCATCATCATGCGGCTGGTCGACGTGACGCTTTCGTTCCCGCCGATCCTGCTTGCCATGGCGGTGACGGCCGCACTGGGGCCTGGCCTCGGCAACGCCGCGATCGCCATGGTCATCGTCTGGTGGCCGATTTACGCAAGGCTGATGCGCGCGCAAGTGCTGTCGGTTCGAGAGCGCGAGCATGTCGAGGCCGCGATAGCGGCCGGGGCCACGAGGCCGCGCGTGCTGACAAAACACATCCTGCCGCTTTGCTGGAGCCCGATCATCGTCAACGCCACGATGGATTTTGGCCAAGTGGTGCTGCTGGCCGCCAGTCTGTCGTTCATCGGCCTCGGTGCAGTGCCGCCGACGCCGGAATGGGGGCAGATGATCTCAGACGGCGCGCTGCATTTCTACCGCTGGTGGATTGCAGCCGGGCCGGGCATTGCCATTTTGTCGATCGTGCTGGGCTTCAACTTCCTTGGCGACGGCTTGCGCGATTTTCTCGACCCGAGGTCGAAATGACCGCGCCGCTTCTCGAGATACGCGATCTCAGCGTTGCCTTCGCGGGTCGCCACGGCGAAGCGCTGGAGGCGGTCAGCGGCGTCGACCTTACGGTCAACGCGGGCGAGCTGCACGGCGTCGTCGGCGAATCCGGCTCGGGCAAGAGCGTAACCATGCTGGCCGTAATGGGCCTGCTGTCGCCGGGCGCGCGGCTTTCGGGCTCCATCAGGCTCGACGGGCGCGAGCTTGTCGGACTGAGTGATCGCCAGATGCGCAGGATACGCGGCGCCCGCATCGGCTACATCTTTCAGGATCCGATGACGGCGCTGAACCCGCTGCTCACGGTCGGCGACCAGATCGCCGAGGCGATCCGCATCCACAAGCCGCAGGTAGGGCGGACGCAGGCGCGCGAGCAGGCGGTCGAGCTGCTGCGGCTGGTCGCAATCCCGATACCCGAACGGAGAGCCACCCAATACCCCCACGAATTCTCCGGCGGCATGCGCCAGCGCGCCGTGATTGCGATGGCGATGGCCAACGAACCAGATCTGCTGATCGCCGACGAGCCGACCACTGCGCTGGACGTCACCATCCAGGCGCAGATCATGGAACTACTGGAACGTCTGCGCCGCGACAAGGGCGTGGGCATCGTTCTGGTCACGCATGATCTCGGCGTGGTGGCGGGCGCCGCGCGCAGCCTGTCGATCATGTATTCGGGGCGGGTGGTGGAGCGTGGCTCGGTGGATGACGTGTTTGCAGCGCCGCGCCATCCATACACCGCAGGGCTGCTTGCAAGCCTGCCGCAAGCCGGCACGCGGGTGGACAGGCTCACCGCCATTCCCGGTTCGCCGCCGCCGATCAGCGCGAGGCCAGCCGGATGCTCCTTTCATCCACGGTGCGCCCATGCGGTCGAGCAGTGTCGCACCGAGCGTCCGGCCTTGCGTGAAGTGGGGGCGGTGACGGTCGCCTGCCATCGTGCGGAAGAGCTGGTTTCGACCAGGCTCATGCAGTTGAGCGGCGCCGATGCTTGATCCCGTCGCACACGGCCATGATGGGCCGACGGACGCTGAGCGCGCGCCGCTGCTGTCCGTTCGCAATCTGGTCAAGGAATTTCCCGTTCGAGGCGAGCTGTTCAGCCGTCCGACGGGCGCAGTGCGCGCCGTCTCGGATGTCAGCTTCGACATCATGCCCGGCGAGACGCTGGGTCTTGTCGGCGAGTCCGGTTGTGGAAAGTCAACGCTGGCGCGCTGCGTTTCGCGGCTGCTGAAACCCACTTCAGGCGAAATCCGGTTCGGCGACGTCGATCTGGCCACACTCGATCAGCGGGAGATGCGGCCGCTGCGGGCGCGCATCCAGTTCGTCTTTCAGGACCCGCATGCATCGCTTCATCCACGCATGACCACGCGCGACATCATCGCCGAGCCGCTGCGCCTTGTCGGCATGTCGGCCGCGCAAAAACGCACGCGCGTGGACGAACTGCTCAACCTGGTTAAGCTCGACCCCGGACATGCGGACTGCTATCCGCACGAGTTTTCCGGCGGGCAGCGGCAGCGCATCGGCATTGCGCGCGCGCTCGCGCTGAAACCCGAGCTCATCATCCTCGACGAACCTGTGTCAGCGCTCGACGTTTCGATCCAGGCAGGTGTGCTCAATCTGCTCAAGGATCTTCAGGACCAGTTCGGCCTCTCCTACCTGTTCATCGCCCACGACCTTTCCGTCGTGCATCATCTGTGCGACCGGGTGGCGGTGATGTATCTCGGCAAGGTGATGGAGATCGGCCACCGCGACGCTCTCTACGACGCGCCGAGCCATCCCTATACACGCGCACTTTTATCGGCCGTGCCGTTGGCGGACCCGCAGAAGGAACGCGCCCGCGCGCGCCAGGTGCTGGAGGGGGATGTTCCAAGCCCGGCTTCGCCGCCGTCAGGTTGCCGCTTCCGCACGCGCTGCCCGCGTGCGCAACCACTCTGCGCCGAGCGCGAGCCCGCGCTCACCCCGAAGGCTGGCGGCACCAGTGCCGCGTGCCACTTTCCGCTGACCGGCTGACGCGCTTCAACGCGCGAAGGGGTTTGCCGCCATGTGCTCGATGGGGATGAATATACGCTCCAGCGCCTTCTGCGTCAGCGGCTTGCGCGGCAGGAATTCCGGCAGGAAACGGCGCAGATAATCGATGGCACCGGCAGTCGCTTCCTGGCGATAGTGTTCCGTGACGTGGCCATGCCGGCCATAGGAAAGCGCCCAGATGCCATCCATGCTGGCGCCGGCGACCTCGAGCCTTTCGACGAAATCGGGAATGAAGGGCATGTGGAAATAGGCTTCGAAGAAGCGTTCGCGGCTGCGGGCGATGCGGGCGTTGCCGGACAGATCGGCGTTGCGGACGGCCACGCTTACGCCGGCACCAAGGAACAGCCGCAAGGCTGCCGGCCTGCCGTTCTGGAACGCGGCCGCGCGGGCGTGGATCATGTGCAGCAGCTCCTGCCACGTCTGGGGTTCGGGGTCGGTGAGCGGCGTTATGGAGGTCTGGTAGATCTCCTCGTTGAAACGCAGGGCCAGCGCGACGAAGGCGGCGTTGCGATTCGGGAAGAAGTGATAGACGGAGGCGAGCGGCACCTCGGCGGCGTCGGCGATCTGCGCCAGCGAAATGTCCTCGTCGCTGCTGTCAGCCAGCAGCCGCTCGGTTGCGTCCAGCAGTATGTTGTAGCGCTCGACGCCGCGCCTGCGCATCGGGCGAGACGGCGAGAAGTCCGGGCGGGGCGCTTGGGCGTCTGTCAAACCGGCGGGCTCCGTTTTTCCTAGTGAGCTATGCACGCATCGCGTCGACCGCGCGCAGAAATATGTCGTCGGCGCCGAGTTTACCTGGTTTGAGGAAGAGCGACAGGTGCAGCGGCGTTTCGACGATGCAGAACCCGGTTCCCAGTTCCGATTCCGGCATAGCGCGGACCCGGCGCACCCCAAGCGCCTCGACCACCGATCCGGAGGTCTCTCCGCCTGCAACCACCAGCCGGCGCACGCCCCTATCCACCACACCCCTGGCAATGGCTGCCAGCAAACGCTCGGCCTTGCGCGCGGCCTGCAGCGTGCCATGAGCTTTCTGCGCCCGCTCCACGGCTTCTGTTTCGTCGGCGGTGGTGACGGCGAAGGGAGCATCTCCCATGTGTGTGCCCGCCCAAGTCAGCGCCTCGTCGACAATGGCTTCTTCAGGCCGTTCGTCGAGAAGGTCGAGGGTGAGGACCGGATACCGCGCCGCGAAAGCCCCAAGTTGAGCCATTGCAACCGGGCCGACACTGCCGACCAGCACGGCCGCCGGCCCATCGGCATGAGCGGGTACAGGGGTGGCTCCGGCGGCGGATTTTTCGGCGACGGCCTGCGCGAACGCTATGATGTGGGCATCGCTACCGACCGTGGTCCGCATCGGCGCGGCGAGCCGCGCGCTCATCCGCGCGTCGGAATCATCCGAGCAGTCGACCATGATGTAATCCACGCCGTCGCTGGCGAGTGCCCCGATTGCAGCCTGCGCGGCATCGAAACCGGCGTGCAGCACGGCGTGCGGCAGTAGGCCGACCTTCGCGCTGGTCTGGCGCGAAAGCACGCGCACGAGGTCAGGGTCCGTCATCGGTGTCAGCGGATCGAAGCGCTTGATGGATTCGGAGACGAGCCGGGTGCGGTAGAACAGATAGCCCTGGTGAACGGTCGAGCCGAAGCGCGGGAAGCCCGCGCTGAGCAGCAATGGCGACTGTCCATAGCGTCGGGCAAGCAGGTCGGCAACCGGGCCGATATTGCCGTCGTCCGTGGAATCGAAGCTGGCGCACACCTTGTAGGCGACCTTGTCGCATCCCGCCGCGTCAAGGCGTCCGGCAATATCGTCAACCTCCGCAACGGCTTCCGCCGCGGGGATGAGGCGCGTTCGGGTCGCGACGACAACGACTCCCGCCGGCTCGATGGCGTTCAACTCACTTTTGTCGAAGAGGACCGGGCAGGCGATGCCGGCACCTTCTATGTAGCCGGCAATCATCAGTCCGCCGGTGAAATCATCCGCCACAATGCCGAGCATCGCCGACAGCCTCCAAAATGATAGTCAATTCGAATTTCTACCAGCAAGAAGCGAAACTTTATAGCGGCGATTTGCCCGATCGAGATTGTCGGCGAACGGTAATTCGAATAACTTATGATATATCATCCAGGAGAAGCTCATGCAGCCCGACGAAAAAGCGCGCGCGAAGCCATTGTGCAGGCGGTACGTTTTCTGGAGGACAAGGGCCTCAACCACGGCAGCGCCGGCAATGTCAGCGTGCGGTTCGGCGACGGCGCGCTTATCACGCCGACGGGGGGCGCAGCAACTGGCTGACGGCTGACGAGATCGTGCACATTTCGCTGGATGGTGTGGTGCGCGGGGCAGGCAAGCCTTCCAGTGAATGGCGGTTCCACACGGGGATTCTTCGTACGCGGCCGGAGGCGGAAGCGGTGGTGCATACCCACGCCGATTGCTGCGTGGCGCTGAGCTGCCTGCGCAAGCCCATCCCGCCATTCCACTACATGATCGCGAGCTTCGGCGGCAACGAGATACCTTGCTCGCGCTACCAGCCTTTCGGTTCGCCGGGGCTGGCCGATGTCGCGCTTGAGGCGATCGAGGGGCATCTTGCCTGTCTTCTGGCCAATCACGGCATGATCGCCATGGGCCGTAGCCTGCAGCATGCGCTCGACCTGACCGTGAAGCTGGAAACGCTGGCAAGGCAGTACATCCTTGCCTGCCAGATCGGTGAGCCGGTGCTGCTCGACGAGCAGGAGCTCAGGGATGTGCATTCCCGCTACGGAACCTATGGCGCAGCCGCCATGCCGCGCTGAGACGAAGCCGATGAAGATCACCGGCAAAACCCGGATCATGTTCATCCTGGCCGATGCGGTTGACCACATCGTCGGGTCTGACGTGCTCAATCGTGCCTTTGCGGACCTGAAGCTCGACGTGGCCGTGTCGCCACTGTCGATCAAGCCCGGCGATCTCGTCGGCATGCTGGACATGATCCGCCGGATCGACAACATCGTCGGCTTTGGCGTCACCATCCCCCACAAGATCGCCGTGGTGGAACTCGTTGACGAATTGACTGACGCGGCGCGCGACATCGGTGCCGTCAACTTCGTGCGCTGCGACGCCGACGGAAGATTGGTCGGACACAATATAGACGGCGAAGGCTTTCTCGCAGGGCTGGCCGAACATCAGGTCGAAATCCCTGGCAAGTCGGTGCTGCAGGCTGGAGCCGGTGGCGTAGGTCGAGCGATAGCCTTCGCGCTCGCTGGAGCCGGGGCAGGGCCGATCCACCTCCTCAATCGAAACATGGAGCGTGCCAGGCAAGTTGCCGATGCGATCCGCGAGCGAAACCCGCAAGCCGATATTCACGTCCATGCCGACGAGGACGACCTGCCGGACAAGGCCTTCGACCTCGTGGTCAATGCGACGTCTCTTGGCATGCACGAAGGGGACGCGATGCCCGTGTCGTCTAGCCTCCTCAGGTCATCCAGCACGGTCGCGGAGGTCATCATGACTCCGGCGATCACGCCGATGCTGGCCGCTGCCGGAAGGATCGGCTGCCGCACGGTGCCGGGGCTGGCGATGATGCAGCCGCAGCCACTTCTGGTGGCGCGCTTCCTCGCATTGGCCGACTGAAGCAACTGCCCAAAAAGAGACGGCCGGCATTACGCCGGCCGCCAGTATGGGAGGGATGCGGCCTTACTGTGTCAGCCACGCCGTCCAGCGCTCGCGCAGCATGTCGCGGTTCGCGCCGATCCATTCGAAATCGGGCTTCACGAGAACCTCGTAGTTTGCCGGGTACGTGGCGAACAGTTTCTGTTCGTCTTCCGGCAACTGGGCGAGGCCCGCCGTCGAGGACGTTGCATAGCCGACATTGCGGATGAATTCCGGATGGCCTTCGGAGTTGCCGTAGAAGAAGTCGATGAAGGCCAGTGCGCCCTCAGGATTGGGTGAATCCTTCAGGATCGCGAAATAGCCGGTATCGCGCAGCGCGCCATCCCAAGCCATCGCGAAGGGAGCGCCATCCTTGATCGTCGCCAGCGAACGGCCCGAATAGGACATCGTCATGACGACTTCATTGTCGCGCATGATCTGCTGCACCTGATTGCCGGTTTTCCACCAGACGGCGATGTGCGGGCGGATTTCGTCCAGCTTCGCATAGGCGCGGTCGAGGTCGAGCGGGAAGAGCTCTTCCTTGGCTACGCCGTCGGCCAGCAGCGCCACGGCAGGCACCCACCAGTCGCGATCGCCGGTGTCTGGAAGGCCGCGCGGTCCGGGGAAGCGCTCTACGTCCCAGAAATCCGCCCAGTTCTTGGGCGCTTCGTCGGCGAACACCTCGGCATTGTAGGTCAGAACCATGCCGCCGGTCGTGCGGGCAACGCCCTTGGCCTCGCAGGCGCCTTCCAGCGCGAATTCGACAACTTTCGGCATGTCCGCGCAGGGGATGTCGAGCAGGATGTCGGCCTTGTCGACAAGATCGGGCCCGGTGGCGGTGACGATGTCGAATTCGATGTTGCCGCTGCGCACCATGCCTTCCGCACGCGCCCACTGGTCCGGTACTTCGATGTCGAACGGGATGACCTCGGTGCCGGTCGCTTCCTGGAAGGGAAGGTACATATGCTCTTCCAGCATGTTGCGCATAAGCCCGCCCGTGGTGGCGATGACGACCTCGTCGGCCATCGTCGGTGCTGCTGCCCCGAGCAGCAGCGTCGCACCAAGCATTGCCTTGATATGGTTCCTCATTTTCATTTCAGCCTCCTTTGCTGAGTTCCCCTGTATGCTTCAGGATTCATCCGCCAGCGCCGCGACGGTCGGCCATGCGCTTGAGCATGCCGGCGCCGATCAGCACGGCGATGGAGAGAAGTGTCAGAAGGACCGCGATCGCGGGGATCACCGGTGTCAGGTTCTGTTCGATGTCGTCGAACATCATGCGCGGCAGTGTCTTGTCGCGGATGCCGGCGAGAAAGAACGCGATCACCGGCTCGTCGAACGAGATGATGAAGGCGAAGAGGCCGCCCGAGACCACGTTGGGCAGGATCATCGGCAAGGTGATGAGACGAAACGCGGTGAAGCGCGAGGCGCCGCAGCTCATGGCGGCATCCTCAAGCGCAGGGTCGATGCTCGACAGGGCGGCCGCCACCGTGAATACGGTGAACGGCATGGCGATCAGCGAGTGCGCCATGACGTAGCCAAGCGTGGTGCCGGATAGCCCGGTATTCTGGAAGAACAGGTAGAGTGCGACGGCGAGCGCTATGTGGGGCACGACGATCGGGCCGATCAGCAGGGTCTGGAAGAGCGTGCCCATGCGGCCGGCGCCACGGACCAGCGCATAGGTCGCCATCGTGCCGATCACCGCCGTGGCGATCGCGGTCAAGGTCGCGATCCTGATGCTGAACCAGGTCGCCTCCATCCAGCGGCGATCGCCGAAATAGTCCTCGAACCAGCGCAGCGTGAAGCCTTCCGGCGGAAAGGCGAGATAGTTGGATTCGCTGACCGACATCGGCAGGATGATGATGATGGGCAGCAGTATGAAGATCAGGACCGCATAGACATACGCGTTCAGGAGTAGGGAGCGGGCGTTCATACGCGGCCTCCCAGCATCCGTTCGAAGCGGAAGACCTTGCTGAAGGCGAGGGTGATGACGGTGACGATCAGCGTCAGCACGCCGACGAGGGCTGCGGCGAACGGCCAGTCGAGATTTTCCCGCATCTGCTGCGAGATCAGCGTGGCAATCATCATCTCCTGCGGAGAGCCGAGCAGCGCCGGCGTGATGAAGTAGCCAAGCGCGGTTAGGAAGACGAGTATGAAGCCGCCGATGATGCCCGGCATCGCTAGCGGCAGCGTCACCTCCCAGAAGGTGCGTAGCGGCCCCGCGCCACAGATCGCCGCCGCGCGTGAATAATCGGCAGGGATGTTCCTGAGCGCGCCATAGATCGGCAGCACCATGAACGGCATGAGCACATGGGTCATGGCGACGACCACCGCGCCCTGCGTGTAGAGCAGCCGAACGGGTTCGTCGGTGATGCCGATGAACTGGAGCGTCTGATTGATGATGCCGTTACGCTGCAGCAGGATCGCCCATGCGGCAGTCCGCACCAGCACCGAAGACCAGAACGGCAGCAGGATGCAGGCTGTCAGGAAGATCGCCTTCGGGCCGCGCGAGTTTGCCATGAGCACGGCAACGGGAAGCGACAGGGCAAGAGACAGCAGGCTCACGAGCAGCGCGATCTGCAACGTGCGGAAGAGCACGCGGGCATAGACGGGATTTTCGGCTACGCGCTGGTAATGCTCGAGCGTCGGCTGCGGCTCAAGGACCGAGATCGAAAGCAGGTTCGCCAGCGGGTAGAGAAATGCGAAGATGACCAGCGCGAAGAACGGCGCCATCAGCATCAGCACCGTGGCGCGCGACATGTTGCGGCCGTCCGCCTCGAGGAAGCCGGGCGGCGCCATCAGGCACCTTCCTGCGGATACAGCAGCATTGCCTCGGGCGGGCAGGTCAGGCCGATCGCATCGCCGGGGCTGACCGGTTCCTGACCGGCGCTCGGTATGCGAAGGCGCACTTCCGTGCCATCCCCAAGGCTCGTTATCAGCAGCGTGCCGGCACCTGCGTAGACAACATCGCGGACCGTTGCCGCCCAGGTGCCTGCGGTGCCGGCGCGTGCGTAGGACAGGCGTTCCGGCCTCACCGCGAGAACCGCGGGGCCTGGGGTAACCGGCGTGATGGCTGCCTGATCGGGCAAAACGATTTCCTCGCCCTGCACGAGCCGTGCGCGCTGGCCGTCCCATTCCACAGGCAACATGTTCATTTCGCCGATGAAGCCGGCGGCAAACAGGTTGGAGGGCCGCTCGTAGAGTTCACGCGCGGGCGAAACCTGTTGCAGCTTGCCGGCCTTGAGGATGGCGATCCTGTCAGCCATGGTCAGCGCCTCGCCCTGATCGTGGGTGACGAACACGACGGTCAGACCCAGTTCGGAATGCAGCCGCTTGATCTCGAGCTGCATTTCTTCACGCAGGTTCTTGTCCAGCGCGGAAAGAGGCTCGTCCATCAACAGCACCCGCGGGCGATAGACGATCGCTCGGGCGAGCGCGACACGTTGCTGCTGGCCGCCCGAAAGCTGCTTAGGCATGCGGTCGCCATAGCCCGCAAGGCGCACGGTCTCGAGCGCTGCCTCGGCCTGGCGCCGCCGCTCCGACCGGGAAATGCCCCGCATCTTCAGCGGAAAGGCGACATTGTCGGCAACGCTGAGATGCGGAAAGAGCGTGTAGTGCTGGAATACCATGCCGATATTCCGCTTGTTGGGCGGAAGGGTGGTGCAATCGACGCCGTCGATGATGATCTTCCCGAGTGTCGGCCTTTCGAAGCCGGCGATGCTCATCAGGACGGTCGATTTGCCGGAGCCGCTGGGCCCGAGCAGGGCAACGAACTCCCCGCTTCAATCGTCAGGGAGACGTCATCCACCGCGCGCACGTTGCCGAACCGCTTCTCGAGGGCGCGAATATCGATGGAGGCGCCATTCGTCTGCGGCAAGGCTTCCTGGGCCATCGGCAAGCTCCGTATCGTCGTGCGTGTCAATGGGAGCGGTTGGACGCTCCATATGCAGACGGTACACGATATATCAGAAAGCTCAAGTAATTTGATTATCTTCCTATTATCGCCAGGCAAGGTGGCAGATAGGTGTTATTAATCGGCGGAATCTAAAAATAAGCGATGCTCATCCGAACGTCAGGCGAAATCAGACAAAATTGGCCAAGTGCAAGCCTTTCCGGGTTTCGTGGTAAAGGCCGCTTCGCGTGAAGCTGTGGGAGTGTGCAACGCGAAGTTTATCGAATTACGTATCATTATGAGTGCTGGCTGCCGCTTGACATGCGGGATTTTGCGGTGCCTGATATATCCGATAAACTGACCCGCTGCGTTCATGGCAGGTCGGTTGAAGCCAGTCGCGAGCCGATTTTCCAAGGAGGGTGCGGCCTTGCTTGCCGAGGAGGTCTATAGCCGGCTTCGTCTCTCGCTCATGCGAGCGGAACTCCTGCCGCATCAGCGCCTGAAGGTTCGCGATCTGGCCCGCAGCATGGGCACGTCGGAAACCCCGGTGCGCGAGGCGCTTGTGCAACTGGCGCGCGACGGCGCCGTCGAGATCAAGCCGCGCTTCTACATCCGCGTCCAGCGGCTTTCGCTTGCAGATTATGTCGACATTCGCGACATACGGCTCGAGCTGGAGCCGATGGCGGCGGAGCGGGCGATGTCACACATGCGCCCTGTCGACCTCGCGCGGCTCGAGGGACTGCACGACATGCTTGTCGAAGCCGAGGCGCGCCGTGACTGGCGTACCGCGCTCGAAGCAAACCGTGCATTCCATTTCACGATGTTCGAACATGCGCGCATGCCGACGCTCGTGCAGATGCTCGAGCGTCTGTGGATGCGTGTCGGGCCGATGCTCTCCGAACTCTATCCCGATGCGCGACCGTTCTACCCTGATGTTCATCAGCATGTCGCGATCCTGCATGCGCTTAAGAAGCGCGAGGCCTACGCGCTGCGCATGGCCGTCCGGCTCGATCTCATCGAGGGTGGGCGCAACCTGCTGCGCCGGCTCTCCGAGATGGAGGGCGGGCCCTTCTCTCAGGAAGCCGCCTCACGACCAAGTCCACCCACCCTTGCGCTGAACTAGGAGCCATCGAGCAATCATGAGCAGACAGCCGTTCAAATTTCCCGAAATCGGACCGCATGCCGTGCGGCCATGGGCTGTACGCAAGGGCTACGCGGACGAGCATTTCCTGTCCGACTACCGTTTCCAGTTTCCGCGCGAGGATCCCGACCTGGCGGAGGTGTTCGTCTACACTGACCGGGTGTCTTACGATCCGGGCGAGACGGTCGAGTTTCACGGTTCCACCACCGCCGACGAATGGTCGATCCAGATCTATCGCGACGGCTTCCGCCCCGAGATGGTGCACGAGGCCTTCGGACTGCCCGGCAGCTTTACCAAGACCTCCGAGACCGCCTATATGGACGGCTGCGACTGGCCGGTGCTTCACCGCTGGGAAATACCCCGCGACCAGCGTTCCGGCTTCTACCGCGTGGTCTCCACCTGCATGCGCAAGGACGGCGAGCGCTTCGTCCAGCATCATTTCGTCGTGGTGCGGCCGACGGCACAAACCCGCAAGGGGAAAATCCTGTTCATGCTCGCGACAGGCACCTGGACGGCCTACAACGACTGGGGCGGGGCCAACCATTATTTCGGCACGTGGGGGCCGAAGAGGAACGAGGGGTCGCCGATCCTCTCGCTCCGGAGGCCGTGGACCCGAGGCATGATATGGCTGCCCAAGGGAGCGGCCCGCATCACCGTCGCGCCGCTTCCCGACATGAACGACGCGCCGCGTTTTCCATCCAAGGAATGGGGCTATTCCGGCGGCTGGGGGCAATATTACGCGGCTGCGGGGTGGGCGCAGTTCGACCGGCATTTTGCCGTTTGGGCCGAGCGCGAAGGCTACGATTTCGACATCATCACCCAGACCGACCTGCATTACCGTCCCGAGATTCTCGACGACTATTCCTGTCTCGTGACTGTCGGCCATGACGAATACTGGTCTTGGGATATGCGCAAGGCGGTGGAGCATTTCGTCGAGCGCGGCGGCGGATTTTCGCGCTTCGGCGGCAATTTCCTGTGGCAGATCAGGCTTGAGGACGACGGCCGCCAGCAGCATTGCTGGAAGTTCAAGGCGCCTGCCATGGACCCGGTGCGTGACGATCCTGAGCGCAAGCATCTGCTGACAGCCTCGTGGGAAAGCGGCGGCGTCAACTGGCCGGGCGCGTCCACGGTGGGCGTGAACGGGTGCCATGGCATGTATGGTAGCTGGGGCGGTTTCGCGCCGCGCGGGTCGCGCGGGTTCACCGTCTACCGACCGGAGCACTGGGCGTTTTCCGGTACCGACCTGCGCTATGCCGATGTCTTCGGCGCCGAGGCTGGCATATTCGGCTACGAGGTTGACGGGCTCGACTATACCTTCAAGCAGGGTCTTCCCTATCCGGTCGAAGCGCCCGGTGTACCGGATGAGATCGATATCCTCGCCATGAGCCCCGCCGTCCTCTTCGAGTACGAGCATGAGGGCGAGGGCGTGCGTTATTATGTCCGTGACGGCGACCTGAACGGACTTGCCGAACTCGCAGCCGACGAGACGCCAGTCGCGCGGCGCAAGTTCCAGTACGGATCGGGCATGGTCGTGGGCATGAAACGCGGCAAGGGCGAAGTGCTGACGGCGGGTAGCTGCGAATGGATCATGGGGCTGACCCGCAGCGACGCCTTCACCGAGCAGATCACCCGCAACGCGCTTGACCGCTTCACCGCCGATTGAGCACCTGTCGCCGGCGCGGTCAGACGAACCGCGTGGCGATCATCCTGGCGAAGCTGCGCACGAGCGCGCTACGTGCGTGGTGGTCCGGTTCGAACTGGCTCTGCGTGTTCAGGCCGCGCAGGAAGACGCGGCACATCGTCCAGAGCTCGCGCTGCTCGTCCTCGGCCAGCCCGTGGAGCAGATAGTTGGCGGCCAGTGACTCGTTGATCGCCCGGTTCCAGCGGACGAAGGTCTCGGAGATACGGCCTTTGAGCGCGACGTCCGTGCGGGTTGCGACGAGGATTTCAAGCAGGGCGCGGCCTTCGCGCGTGTCGACGAGCCTTTCCCACATCCAGACGATGTCCGCCTCGACGGCCGAAATCCGCTGCTCTGCGCTGTCGAACTGTCGCGGGCCTTTGCGTGGCGGCACTAGCGTCGGCTGCAACAGCCGCTCGGCGGTGACGACCATCAACTCTTCCTTGCTTGGGAAGTGATGAGTCAACGCGCCCCGCGAAATTCCGGCGCGCTCCTGAATGCGGTTGATGCTGGTTTCCGCGTAGCCATGCTCGTCGAGGCAGTCGATGACGGCGCGCACGATACGATCGCGGGCAACGATCGCCTGCTGTTCCTTGCGCGAGGCGATGGGTGGTTCCGGTCTGTCGGAGGCGGCGTCAGGCGTGGTCATCGGCAAATCTATAAACGCAACGCTGCCATCTAGACAAACAGAACGTTCGTTCTGTATCGTAATGGCAACCTGCATATCCTCGGGAGGAAACCGATGTCCGCGCTACCGCAAACCGAAACCCTTCTGCTGGAACAGGAAGACGGCTGGCTGACCGTATGGCTGAACCGGCCGGAAGCGCGCAATGCGCTGTCCAACGAGATGGCCGAAGAGCTGCATGCGGTGGCCCGCTCGCTCGCCGATAACCGCGATATTCGTGGCGTGACCTTTCGCGGCAAGGGCGGCACCTTTTGCGCCGGCGGCGACCTGAAGGGCTTTCGCGCGATCACAGAAGGCGGGCAGAGCCAGGCCGACGTCGCCGCATTCAGCCGCCGCGCCGGCGAGCTTTTTCATGCCATAAACGAACTGCCGCAAGTGACGGTGATGCTCGTCGAGGGCGCCGCGATGGCTGGCGGGCTCGGCCTGGTTTGTGCCGGCGATTTCGTTGCCGTCACCGCCGACGCGAAATTCGCGCTGACCGAAACGATGCTCGGCATCCCGCCGGCGCAGATCGCGCCGCTCATCGTCCAGCGGATCGGGCTCGCGAAGGCGCGGCGGATCATGCTGACGGCCGCGCGTTTCGACGGCAACGAGGCGCTGGCGCTGGGTATCGCCGACGCCGTGGTGCCGACCGGTGAAGACTTCGCCGCGCTCGAGGCGGGGCTGCGCAAGAGCGTGCGCCTGTGCGCGCCTGGCGCTAACGCGGCAACCAAGGAACTCGTGCTGGCAGCGCCGCACCTGACGCGCGACGAGATGCTGGACCGCGCGGCAGAGGGTTTCGCTTCGTGCCTGTTGGGAGAGGAGGGCCGCGAGGGTGTCGCGTCTTTCCTCGAAAAGCGCAAGCCGCGCTGGGCCGTCTGAACCGCGGGAGCGAGACAAAATGACTGAAGAAAAGATCGTACGTATCGGCGGGGCGGCGGCCGCGTGGGGCGATACCATCCTTGGTGCAAGGCAGCTCGTGGAGAAGGGCAATGTCGACTATCTGGTGGGCGACTACCTTGCCGAGGTCACGATGGCGCTGCTTGCCCGCGCCAAGGCCAAGGCGCCCGATGGCGGTTACATTCCCGACTGGCTCGCGTCTGTGAAACCGCTCCTGCCGGAGATCAAGCGCCAGGGCATCAAGCTCATAACCAACAGCGGCGGCATGAACCCGCTTGCCTGTCGCGATGCTTTTCTGGCGGCAGCCGCCGAAGCGGGGCTCGAATTCGACGTTGCCGTGGTTACCGGGGACGACCTGACGCCCTTCGCGCAGGACATCAAGGATGCGCAGCCGACGGAGATGTTTTCCGGTGCGCCGCTGCCGAAGGCATTCGCCTCGATGAACGCCTATCTCGGTGCCGGTGCGATTGCGGAAGCGCTGGCAAACGGCGCCGAAGTGGTCATCACCGGCCGCGTGGTGGATTCGGCGATGGTGCTGGGGCCGCTGATGCGCGAGTTCGGCTGGCAGGCCGATGAATACGACCGGCTTTCGGCCGGCAGTCTCGCCGGTCATGTCATCGAGTGCGGCGCGCAGGCAACCGGCGGGCTGTTCACCGATTGGCAGGACGTCGCCGACGGCTGGAGCGACATGGGCTTTCCCATCGTCGAATGCGCGAAGGACGGCAGCTTCGTCGTGACCAAGGCCGCGGGTGCCGGGGGCAAGGTGACGACCGGCACCGTGGCGGAGCAGATCGTCTACGAGATCGGCGACCCGCAATCCTATCATCTGCCCGACGTCGTCTGCGACTTCTCCGAGGTGACGCTCGAACAGGTGGCGGAGGATCGGGTGCGCGTGTCGAACGCGAAGGGCAGGGCGCCCGGGCCGGACTACAAGGTCTGCGGCACCCATGTCGACGGTTTCCGCATTGTCACGACCTACATGGTCGCGGGCTGGCAGGCCGGCAGAAAAGGCCGCCGGACGGCCGAGGCGCGCTGGTGGAGCGGACCGGACGGCTGATGGCAGCCAAGGGGTTCGCTCCCTACCGGGAGGTCTCCATCGAGGTGATCGGCGCAGAAGACACTTACGGCGCGAACGCGCGCGCTTTCGAGGCGCGCGAGGTGATCGTCAAGATCGGCCTCAAGCATGAAGACATGAAGGCGCTGGAGATCTTTGCGCGTGAGTTCGCCCATCCGGGTGTCGCCATGGCGCAGGGGCTGACCGGGGTACTTCATGGCCGCCCGAAGCCGACGCCGGTCCTGCGTGTCCATTCCTTCCTCTGGCCGAAGGACAAGGTGCCGGTAACGATCCACCGGGGCGAAGAGGCGACGCGCCTGCCTGCGATGCCAGGCCAGAGCGCCGATGCGCCCGCTGCACATCCCGCTCCCCAGTCGGAAGCCGCAAGCGGCCCGACCGCAACGGTTCCTCTGCGCGCCTTGGCCTGGGGTCGCAGCGGCGACAAGGGCAACCACGCCAATATCGGGGTGATCGCGCGCCGTCGGGAATTCTTTTCGGTGATCGCGGAGCAGGTCACAGAGGAGCGCATGGCGCAGTTCTTCGCGCATTATCTGGAAGGTCCGGTGCACCGCTACGTGATGCCCGGGTTCCACGCGCTCAATTTCCTGCTGGAGAACGTGCTGGGCGGCGGCGGCACCGCCTCGCTGCGCTATGACCCGCAGGCCAAGACCTACGCGCAGATGTTCCTCGACCTGCCCGTCGAGGTGCCGTCGGCGTGGCTGGACAAGGGTGGCGTTCTCGCGGGCTGGGGCGATGCGCTCGAATGACCGCTTGCACCCAGATAGTTCTATAGTACACTATTACGTACTTTAGCACGCGATCAATCGGGAGGAGCGATCCAGCGTGGCAGGTTTCGAAACGATAGCGCTTGATGTCGACGGTGGCGTGGCAACGCTGACGCTGAAGCGACCCGAGCGCCGCAACGCCATCGACATGACCATGCGCGCCGAGCTGCGCGAAGCCGTCGATCGACTGGTTCGCGACGCTGCCATCCGCGCCTGTGTCTTAACCGGATCCGGAGGCAGCTTCTGCGCGGGCGGCGACATCACGTCGATGCGCGACAGGAAGCCCGGCATCGAAGATGCGCGCGAGCGGATGCGCCAGACCGGCGAAACCGTGCTCGCGCTCCTTTCTCTTGAAAAGCCATTGATCGCGGCTGTCGACGGTCCTGCCTACGGCGCGGGCTTTGGCCTGGCTGCCGCGCTGATTTTGTCGTGGCGACGCCGCGGGCGCGGTTCTGCGCATCGTTTGCGCGTATCGGGCTAGTGCCGGATTTTGCGCTCCACCACTCGCTACCGCGACGGGTCGGGATGGGACGGGCGAGGGAACTCATCCTCAGTGCGCGGGAAGTCGATGCGGAGGAGGCATTGGCGCTGGGCATCGCCTCGCGGGTCGTCGCAGAAGACCGGCTGATGGAGACCGCAACGACTATGGCGAAGAGTTTCGTCGAGGCGTCCTCAACAGCATTCGCCCTGTCGAAGAACCTTCTCAACCAGAGCTACGGGCTCGACCTGCGGCAGACGGTGGAAGCAGAGAGCCTCGCCCAGGCAGCCTGTCTTGAGACGACTTACCACAAGGAAGCGGCCCAACGCTTCCTCGACGGAAAGCCGCCGCGCTTCCGCTGGCAGGCCGATCCGGCGTGAACGTTGCCAGCACCAAGAACCAGAAAAATTCTGATGGAGGAAAGCATGAAGATCACCAATGCCCTTAAAGTGGCCGGCATCGCGCTGGCCGCCTCGCTTGCATCGACCGCGCTCTACGCGCAGGAAAAGATCGTCCTGAAATATGCGGACCAGTTTCCGCTAACTCATGCCGGCTCGAAGCTTTCGGCGCAGCCGTTCAAGCAGATGGTCGAGGAGCGCAGCGAGGGGCGCATCGAGGTTCAGCTCTATCCGGCCGAGCAGCTTGCAAAGGCCGCCGGGTTGCTGGACGCGGTTCGCAACCGTGTCACCGACATCGCCATGGTCGGCGTCGTCTATGTCAGCGACCGCATGCCGCTGACCAGCGCCGTCGAACTGCCGGGGCTCTTCACCGATTCCGTCGCCGGGTCCGCCGCGTTCACCAAACTTGCCCAGAATGATCTGCTGGATAGCGAATATCTGCGCAACGGCGTGCGTCCGCTTTTCACCATGGTGACACCGCCCTATCAGGCGATGTTTGCCAAGAAGACCGAACTCAATGATGTGAGCGAGCTTGAGGGCGTGAAGATGCGTGCCGCCGGCGCGACCGGCGAACTCATCGCCAGTTCGCTCGGCGCCGTGCCGGTGCGTGTGCCGGCCTCGGACCTCTACCTCGCCCTGGAGCGTGGCACCGTCGATGGCGCGATCTACAATCCGCCGAGCCTTTTTGCCTACAAGATCGAGGAGGTGCTTTCCTCCATCACGACCAATGCGAGCCTCGGCACCGTGGCCTTCGCGGCCCTGGTGAACGAGGACGTATGGCAGGGCCTGCCGGAAGACGCCCGGAAGGTGGTTTCCGAGGTTGCCACCGAGATCGGCGAAACGATGGCCGCCGGGTTCAAGGAGCAGACCGGATCCGCCTACGAAAAACTGGAAGGGCTTGGCATCAAGCTAATCGAACTCTCGCCGGAAACGCAGGCCCAGTTTACGGATAAGCTGCAGTCGGTCGAGGCCGAATGGGTGAAGCAGATGGAAGGGCGTGGACTGCCCGGCCAGGCGACCCTCGACGCCTATCGCTCATACCTTCAGGAATAATCGAGATCGATGCTCCCGGACGAGCAGTCCGGGAGCGCCCTACCTCCGGAGCATGCCATGCCCAGACCGCTGGAGCGCGCGCTGTCTTTCTTCGATCGGAGTTTCATGGCGATCGCGCAGTTGGCGATCTTTGTCATGATGTTGTCGATCAGTATCGACGCACTCGGACGCTATCTCTTCAATCGTCCGCTGCAGGGCAGCTTCGAGTTCACGACGCTGTATCTGATGGTCATCCTGACTTTTCTGGGCTTGCCGGCGACATATGCGAGTGGCGGCCACATCCGGCTCGACGTGCTGAAGCCCTGGCTGGCTCGCATTCCGGGCAACCCGGTCGAACGTGTGAACGCGCTGATCGCCGCCGGCATCTTCGGCTTTCTTGCCTGGCATTCCGGCATCGAGGCCGTGTCGAAATTCATAGACCGGGACACCAGCTTCGGCGTCATCCAGTTTCCGCTCTACTGGAGCTATGTATGGGTTCCTCTCGGTTGCGGACTGCTTGCATTGCGGCTTGCCGTCGAGATCGTCTTCCCGCGCTCCGACCTTGAGGGAGACGAGTGATGGTTTCCGTTGCCGTCGGAATGACCCTGCTTCTTTTCGTGCTGCTGCTCGCGGGCATGCCGGTCGCCTTCACAATGCTGACTACCGGTGCGCTGGGGCTTTACCTGACTGGTGGCATCTATCCGCTGATCGGCGTTATCAAGACCGCTCCGTACGAGCACGTAACAAGCTACACGCTGTCGACGCTGCCGATGTTCGTACTGATGGCGGAGTTCCTGACGGCTGGCCGCTTCACACGCGACCTGTTCGCGGCCTCGCACAAATGGCTGGGTCATATGCGCGGCGGTATCGCCTATGCCGCGGTTGCCGGAGGTGTGATGCTCTCCGCCGTCTCGGGATCGAGCACGGCTGCCGCCGGCACCCTTGCCGCGGCCGCCCATCCTGAGATGCGTCGCTACGGCTACAACGACAGCTTCTCGACCGGCGCGCTGGCGGTGATCGGCACGCTCGCCATCATGATCCCACCCTCCATCGGCCTCGTCCTCTTCGGCGTCTTCACGGAAACGTCCGTGGGTGCGTTGTTGATGGCCGGCCTGCTGCCGGGGGCGCTGACTGCTGTCAGCTACGCGCTCACGATCGCCTTCATCGTCAGACGCAACCCGGAAGCAGCGCCGACGGTCGCGGAGCCGGTTCCCATGCGCGAGAAGATCGCGGGGCTTATGCCCGTATGGCCGATCCTGCTGCTTATGGGATCGATGATCGCGGCGATCTATTCCGGTGCCATCACGCCGACGGAAGTCGGTGCAGTGGGGCGCTCGCCGCGCTGGTGATCGCCGTTGCCATGCGCCGCATGGGTTGGAGCGATTTCCTGCGTGCCTTGTCGACGGCCACGCGCAATTCCGCGATGATCCTTGCCATCATCGCATGCTCGGCGGTGTTCGGCATTTTCCTGACGCTGACCGGCGTGACGCAGAACCTGCTGATGGCGATCCAGGCCGCCGACGTGCCGCCCTTCGTGGTGCTGCTGTGCGTTCTGCTCATGCTGCTCGTACTCGGTTTCTTCCTGGATCAGTTGGCGATCCTCGTCCTGACCCTGCCGTTGACCTTTCCCCTGCTCGCTGGCCTCGGCTACGAGCCGGTGTGGCTCGGAATACTCTTCGTGAAGGCTGCCGAGATCGGGCTCATCACACCACCGATGGGCATCAATGTCTTCGTCGTCGCGAGCACCACAAAGGTTCCCGTCGGCAAGGTCTTCCGCGGCGTATGGCCCTTCGTGATCGCGGAACTGATCGTGCTAGCCGTCCTGATCGCGTTCCCCGCGATTTCGCTCTGGCTCCCGGGGAGAATGTGATGACGGCGTCGCTGCTGGAAGGGGTCAAGGTCGTCGAGCTTGGCCAGAATCTCGCCGGTCCTTTTGCCGGCGAAATACTTGCCGATCTCGGCGCGACCGTGGTCAAGATCGAAAAGCCGGATGGTGGCGACGACGCGCGCCGCTGGGGGCCGCCCGTCTCAGCCGATGCGTCGGCCGCGTTTCACGCGATGAACCGCAACAAGCTGTCCGTGGTGCTCGATCTCTCGCAAGCCGAAGACAGGGGAAACTCGACGGCCTGCTGGCCGACAGCGACGTACTGGTCCACAATCTGCGGCCGGGCGTGATGGAGAAGATGGGTCTGGGGCCGGAGGAAACGACGGCACGGCACCCGCGCCTGATCTATTGCGACATGGGTGCCTTCGGTCATCTCGGCCCTATGACGAACCGGCCCGGATACGAACCGCTGATGCAGGCGTTTTCCGGGCTCATCAGCGCCAACGGCCATCCCGACGGCCCACCTGCGCGGATCGGTGCGTCAGTGGTCGATCTCGGTACCGGCATGTGGGCGGCGATCGGCGCGCTTGCGGCGCTGTTCCGCAGGGGGACGACCGGCAAGGGCTGCGTCGTCAACACGTCGCTGTTCGAGACCGCGTTGCTGTGGTGCGGGTTCCACATGGTCACATACATGACGGGCGGCGGCCTGCCCGTGCGTCACGGGACGGGACATCCTCTGCTGGTGCCATACCAGGCGTTCGAAACATCGACCGGGCCGCTGGTGATCGCAGCCGGCAACGACCGGCTTTTCGCGCGGCTGGCGCAGGTTCTCGGTCATCCGGAGTGGGGCACGGATCCGCGCTTCGTGACCAATGAGGATCGCAGCCGCAACCGCGCGATTCTGCTGCCGATGGTGGCCGAGATTGCAGCGGGCACGGCGAAGGAAGACCTTGCCGAGAAGCTCGATGCGGCCGGCATACCCTGCGCGCCGATCCATACCGTCGACGAGGTCCTGGCGCATCCGCAGACGGAAGCGCTGGGTATTCTTCAGCAGTCGCCCGGCATCAATCTCAGCCTCGTCGGCATGCCGATCTCATTCGATGGCGAAAGGCCTGCCTATAGGAAGGACGCGCCCTCGCTCGGCGAGGACAACGCCAGGGTGTTCGGCACCCGCGACGCGGGTCAGTAGGATTTTGGCAGGCCGAGAGCCTTCTCCGCAACGTGGCAGAGGATCAGTTCCTCGCTGACGGGCGCGATGAAGTTGAGGATGCTTTCGCGGAAATAGCGCTCGACGTGGTATTCCCTGGCGAAGCCGAAGCCGCCATGGGTTCGTACCGCGCGGAACGCTGCGTCGAACGACGCCTGGCTGGCGAGATATTTGGCGCTGTTGGCTTCCAGCCCGCAGGGTTGGCCGCTGTCGTAGAGGTGTGCCGCCTTGAACAGCATCAGTTCCGCCGCCTGTAGCCGCATCCATATGTCGGCAAGCGGATGCTGGATGGCCTGGTTCATGCCGATCGGCCGGCCGAACACGTTGCGCTCTCCGGCATAGGCCGCGGCCTTTTCCAGCACCGCCTGTCCCGCGCCGATGGCGCTTGCGGCCGCGACGATGCGCTCGGCGTTGAGACCGTGCAGCAGCACCCGAAAACCCTCGCCCTCCTTGCCGATGCGGTCTTCCTCCGGCACTTCGAGACTGTCGATGAAGATGGCGTTGGAATCGACCGCCTTGCGGGCCATCTTCTCGATCTCGCGCACCTCGATCCGGTCGCGGTCGAAGCGCGTGTAGAAGACGGTCATGCCGTCCGTCGGACTGGCGCAGTCGGCGAGCGCCGTCGTGCGTGTCACCAGAAGGATACGGTCGGCGTGCTGCGCGGTGGAAGTCCAGACCTTGCGCCCGTTGACGACATAGCCATTGTGGGCCCGTCTGGCGAAGGTGGTGATATGCGTGGTGTCGAGCCCCGCGTCAGGCTCCGTCACGCCGAAACAGGCACGCTCCTCGCCGGCGATCAGCGGCGGCAGCATGCGCTGCTTCTGCTCCTCCGTGCCGAAGCCGACCACCGGCTTGAGCCCGAAAATGTTGATGTGGACCGATGAGGTCGCGGCCAGCCCCAGCCGGCCGATTTCCTTCATCACGATCGCGGCCTCCGTGATGCCGAGGCCCGCCCCGCCATAAGCCTCCGGAGTCGTGATGCCGAACCAGCCGTTGCGGGCGACCGCCGCTGCGAACTCGTGCGGGAACCGGCCGTCGCGGTCACGGTCGAGCCAGTAGCCGTCGTCGTACGGCTCGCAGATGCGTCGCACCGCTTCCTGTATCGCGCGCTGCTCCTCGCTTAGGGCGAAGTCCATTGCCTGTCTCCGTGGTTCTTTCAGTTGTCGGGACGCACAGTCGGACGCCAGTCGTCCGCCGCGCGCTCGAAGACGTTGGCGATGCGTCGGCGTAGCAGGAAGAGATCGCTGCGGATCACGCTGCGGTGCGCCATCACCGGGGTGGCCGCTCCCGTCTCTGTCAGCGTCGAGTCGAGCTGCACGGTCGGCGTCGCGAGCGGTATCTCCAGAAGCTTCGCCACCTCGTGGCCGGCGAGGTTGACGGTCATCACCTGGTCGCCCACCAGATGGCTGAGACCTGTGTGGTCGCGGACGAGCTGCGCATAGAGGCGCGTGCGATCGAGCCCTTCGGGGATCATCTCGAAGTAGCGGCGCGGCATGATGAAATCGACGATCGAATACGGCATCTCCTCGAAGAGATGCAGCTTGCGGGCGTTTACCAGTGGGCCTTCGGCCTCGGGAATGAAGCGCGCCGGGCCGTGGTTGCGGGTACATTCCGCGTGGCCGATGATCCTGATGGAGAACCGCGGATCGAGATTGAGCTGGTCGTGCCCGGGGGCCTGCGGATTGGCGCTACGCACGGGTGGCGCCTTGAGAACATAGGTGCCTCGCCCGCGCTGGCTCGATAGATAGCCCTCGTCCTGCAGGATGCCGATAGCCTGTCGGATCGTCGCCCGCGCAACGCCGTAGGCGTCCTGCAACGCGGGAAGCGGCGGGATCTGCGCGCCGACAGCCCACTCGCCCTGTCCGATCATGTCGCGGAACAGGCTGGCGAGCTTGATGTAAAGCGGGATGCCGTCGTCCTGGCTGAAAGCACTGCCTCTGGTCACCGCCTGCCCCTCCGTTTCAACGACCCGTGAAGACCGGCGGCCGGCGCTCGTGCGCGGCCTTGATGCCTTCACGGAAATCGTCAGTCTGGAAGTGAATGCGCTGTTCGGCAATCTCGCGCTCGATCGCCTGACGCACGAGAGCCGCACGATCCCCAAGCAATGTCTGTCGCATGGATTGCACGGCTATCGGCGCGCCCGAGGCGATCTCGCGGGCAAGGGCCATTGCCTCGTCGTCGAGCGCGGACTGCGGCACCACTTTTTCGACAAGGCCGATGCGGTTCGCTTCCTCGGCGGAGAGCCGGCGGCCGGTCTGCAGCATCAGCGATGCGGCCTGAAGGCCGACTATCCGCGGCAAGGTCGCGCTGATGCCGAAGCCCGAATGAACGCCCAGCCGCGCGAAATTCGCGGAGAACCATGCCGTGTCGCTGGCGACCCGGAAATCCGCAACCAGCGCGACGCCGAGACCGCCGCCAACAGCAGGCCCCTGCACTGCGGCGATGATCGGTTTCGACACTTCGAATAGCGCGATGGCGCTGCGATAGATGCGCATCGCCACGTCGGCATCGACACCGTTGCCGTCGCTGCCGAACTGCGCGCCGGCGCAGAAGGTCTTACCTTCGGCCCGAAGCACGATGGCCCGGCATTGCCGGTCGGCCTCGAGTTCGCGAAAGGCGGAAAGCAGCCCTTCGACCGATGCGCTGTCGAAATAGTTGTGCGGCGGACGGGAAAAGGTCACGACGCCGACATGACCGTCGCGGGCCACAGATATTTGGCTGTCTGGTGCCGTTGCCATCGCTATCCGGCCTTCCGGGCTGCTGCTGGCTTGTCTTCATCCGAGAAGGTACGGACAACGCCGCGCGCCTGTAGCATTGCGATCTGGTCGTCCGAAAGCCCGACTTCGCGCAGCACCTCCAGGGTGTGTTCCCCGATTTCCGGCGGATGGCGGTCTGAGCCGACATCGACGTCACGAACCGAGAACGGTGCGCGGGTCCGGCGCAGGCGCCCTTGCGACGGGTGGTCGTATTCCTCGAAAAGCTTCACGGCCTTGAGGTGCGGGTCTTGCTCCAGATCCTCCATCTGCAGGACCGGCGCGCATGGGATGTCGAGGCGATCGAATAGTTCGCGCCATTCGGCCGTGGTGCGGGTCGGCAGGATTTCGTTCGAAGCGATTTCGTACAGGCCCGCGATGTTGTTGGCCATCGCATGCTGGTCGGCCATCAACGGGCCGTCGAGCACGTCCTGCCTGCCGGTTTCCGCGAGGAAGCGCTGCCAGTGCTCGTATTTGTATACGCCATGGACGATGTAGCCGTCCTGAGTCGGTGCCGGCTGACGATAGGGGCTCATGACGCGCTTGTAGCCCAAGCCCGCCTCTGGCGGGACGAAGGTGTGGCCGTTGAGATGCTGGTTCAGTACCACGGTGACCGCGGCCTCGAACATCGGCGTCTCGATATAGCAGCCCTTGCCGGTGGCGCGCTGGCGGTGGAGCCCGGCGAGCATCGCCTGTCCAAGCATCAGCGCAACGACCTTGTCGGCAATCGCGATCGGCAGGAAGGTGGGCTTGCCGGAGCCGACGCCGTTGACCGCGGCAAGGCCGGAATAGGCCTGGATGATGTCGTCGAAGGCTGGAAAGTCGGCATAGGGTCCGTCTTGGCCGAAACCGATTGCAGCGCAGTAGACGACCTTCGGGTTGAGCGCCTTGACCGCCTCGTATCCCAGGCCAAGCCGCTCGATCGCCTTGACCCGCATGTTGTGGACGACGATGTCGGCGTCCTTCAGAAGGGCATTGAGGGTCTCGCGCGCCTCGGGGTCCTTGAGGTCGAGCGAAATGCTGCGCTTGTTGCGGTTCACCGACATCCATTGCGCGGTCATGCCCCGCTTCCGGCCGAGGCCGAGATTCCGGTAATAATCGCCTTCAAGCGACTCGACCTTGACGACGTCGGCGCCGAAATCACCCAGGAACTGGGTCGCGTAGGGGGCCATGAGAATATGGCCGATCTCGACAACCTTTACGCCGTCCAGAAACTTCATCATGGGGCGACGCTCCTCCGCTGTCCCAACCAAATGATCAATAGTATGTATGACCATATGTTTCGGGTCAACCGAAGCGGGGAGCAATCCTGGGGGCGTCTCAGTCTGTCGCGACAGCGGCCATCCGGCCGCTACGCCATCCCTTCCTGCATCCTGCCGTAGTCTGCGCCGACCGCCAGGAATGCGTCCGTCACGACGGATGTTTCCCCGGCCAGCGCGAAGGCAACTTCATTGTAGCGCGTGTTCATCTCGGCGACCGGCACGCGCTTGACGGCATCGTGCCGGCCCGTTCCGTGGCGCCATATGAAGCCGATGCCGATATTGTTGGCGACCGCCTCGTAGGCCGCGTCACGCGCGTCGAGCACGAGAAGCGGCTTTGGCGTGAGGCCGGCCTGCGCGAACGCGCGATCGACCACGCGTTGGGTTGAAGAACCGCGAGCGCGGAAGATCAGCGGCTGGCGCATCAGCTCAGCGCAGTTCAATTGCTTGCGCGACGCGAGCGGATGGCTGGCGTGAAGCATCGCGACGACCTCCTGGCTGACAAGGGCCTGTGCGCGAAACCGTCCGTCGCGCGGGATGTCCGGCAGCACGCCGACATCGACGCTGCGCGACAGGACCGCCTTGATGATGCGTTCATGCGAGCCGGTCTCGACCGCGATGCCGACACCGGGGTGGCGTTGCCGAAACAGCGCGATAACGGCCATGCCGGGCATGGAATTGCCGAGGCCGATGGTGATGCGGCCGTCCTTCAGCGTGGCATGACGGGTCATGATGCGTTCGGCCTCGCGTTCGCTTTCCGCCATGCGTTCGGCAATGTCGCAGAGCTGCGTGCAGAGCGGCGTGGGGTGCAGCGCGCCGCCGCGGCGCATGAAAAGCCTGACCGAATAGAGTGCTTCCGCTTCGCGAATATGCTGCGAAACCGTTGGCTGGGAGACGCCAAGCTGGCGTGCCGCAGCGGCATAGGAGCCGTTCTGCGCGACGGCATTGATGGCGCGGATGCGCGCAAGTGTAAGCGACATCGCTGTCCTCAAGGTGAAACCTTCGATTTCGCAAGGTCTAGCCTTGGTTTGTTACGGGCGTGTCACACGCCGCCCACATGGTCCCGCTCGCATGAACAAGCGACGAGGACCGACGATGCGCCATGTGGAGACAGTCAGGAGTTTTGCCGAGATCGACGTCGCGGCACGATCGATCGTGCTGTGCGATCTCGACGGGTGCCTGATCTCCGGCCGCCATGTGCACGAGGGGGCGCGCGCGTTCGTCGATGCATGCGGCGACCGGCTGTGGATCGTCTCCAACAATTCTTCCGATACGGCCGGGACGCTTGCCGCCCGCCTCGATGAGCTTGGCGTCAGCGTGGATGCGGGCCGGATACTGCTGGCCGGCGAAGAGTCGGTTCGCAGGCTCGCCGACGATCCGCAGGCGAAGGCAGCACTTGTCTATGCCGATGCGCCCTTACGGGCGCTCGCGACCAGTCTCGGCATTGCAGACAGCAGTGACGTGCCGGAGGTCCTGCTTCTTGGCCGGGATTCGCGCTTCAGCCTGGAACTCGCCGAGGAGATCGCCTCGCATATCGTCGATGGGGCGGTGCTGTGGGCGACCAATCTCGACTTGACGCACCCGACGGCCCATGGCCGGCCGGTGCCGGAGACCGGCGCGCTGGTTGCCGCCATCGAAGCCTGTACCGGTCCGTTGTCCGTCAAGTCCATCGGCAAGCCGTCCTCGGACCTGATCGAGATCGCGCTCGAACGCAGCGGGGCCGATCGTGGCCAGGCTCTCTTCGTTGGCGACAACGACGCTACCGACGGTGTGGCCGCACGCGCAGCCGGGATCGACTTCCTGCGCATCCTGCATCCCGCAATCGCGCCAAAGCTCAGCATCGCCTCCCATCTCAACGGCAGGGAGAGCGTGTCATGCTGAAATACATGACGCGGGCCGGCCTCAAGATCGCTATCACCTTTCTGGCAATCGTCACGCTGGCGTTTGCGGCCACCAGGCTTTCCGGCGACCCGATCAACTACATAGCCGGGCAGGGGCTCACCCAGGCCGATCGCGATCTTCTCGTCACCTATTACGGGCTCGACCGCTCGATCCTCGAACAATACCTCGCCTTCATGGGCTCGTTCTTCGACGGCGAGTTCGGATTGTCCTTCGTCGAGCGGCGGCCCGTCTCGGTGGTGATCGCCGAGCGCATATGGCCGTCACTGCAGCTCCTTCTGGCGAGCACGGCGCTGACGCTGGCGCTGGCGATACCGCTCGGCATCGTGGCGGCGGTCTGGCGCAAGTCGTGGGTGGGCAGCGCCGTCATGACGCTCGCCTTCCTGTTCTACGCCGTCCCGAACTTCGTGCTCGCGGTCTTCATGATCCTGGTCTTCTCCTACTGGCTGAACTGGCTGCCGGTTGTCGGAAACGGCACCTGGGCGCACTTCCTGATGCCGACGATCGCAATGTCGGGACTGCTCATCGCCGGGCTGACGCGGTTCACGCGCAACGCCATGCTCGACGTGCTCGGCCAGGATTTCATCCGCACCGCCCGCGCCAAAGGCCTCGCGGAGACGGAGGTCATCCTGCGGCACGGCCTGCGCAACGCCTCCATCACCATCCTATCCGTGATCGGGCTGCAGGTCGCGAGCCTCGCGGCGGCGGGCTCGGTGGTCGTTGAATCGATCTTCGCATGGCCGGGTATCGGCGAACTGCTGGTGCGCTCGGCGATCCAGCGCGACTACCCGGTGCTTCAGTTCGGCGTCATCGCCGTTTCCATCGCGGTCCTCATCATCAACGCAGTGGTCGACCTCGCCTACACCTGGGCCGATCCGCGCATCCGTCTCGGGGAGGCCTGAGCCATGGCCGACATTTCGTTGCGTTCCGGTCTCGACGACAAGCCCTCGCTGGTCGCAGGTGCGCTGTCGCTCTGGCAGTCCGCCGATGCCGTCCAGCGTGTGGCGATCGTCACCGCGTTCGCGTTGCTGGCGGCGGCGCTCGCAGCTCCGCTGATCGCGCCGCACGGACCGCTTGACCAGAGCCTCCTGTCGCGGCTGTCGCCGCCGATCGGTTTCGAGCGTTACCGGGACGGCTTCCTTCTCGGCACCGACGAGCTTGGACGGGACATCCTTTCGCGGACGCTCTACGGCCTGCGGCTGACGCTGTCGCTTGCGCTGTTGGGTTCCATCATCGGTCTGCTGATCGGCGGGCTGCTCGGCCTTCTATCCGGTCTTCGCGGGGGACTGTTCGAAGACGTCGTCATGGGCGCCGTCGATGCGCAGATCGCCATCCCGTTCACGCTGATCGCGCTGCTGTTCCTTGCCATCTTCGGCTCCAGCCTCACCGTCATGGTCTGCGTTCTGGGCGTCTACGGCTGGGAGCAATATGCGCGGATCGTGCGCGGCGAGGTGAAGAAGCTGAAGGCGATGCCGTTCGTCGAGGCCGCGCGGGCGGCCGGCGCATCCAACTTCCGCATCGCGACCCGGCATGTCCTGCCGAACGTGGTCTCGCCGCTGGTCGTCCAGTTCACGCTCTCCTTCTCCAACATCGTGCTTCTAGAATCCACGCTCTCGTTCCTCGGTCTCGGGGTGCAGCCGCCAACGGCGACCCTCGGCTCGATGGTCGGCTTCGGGCGCGACTACATGCCGACGGCGCCGTGGGTGGTGATCGTGCCGGCGCTCGCGATCCTGCTTGTCACCTTCGCCGTGCAGATCCTCGGCGACTGGCTGCGCGACCGCGCCGACGTGCGCCTGAGGGCGCGCTGACCTGAAATTCATAAAGAGAGGCCGGGATCGCCGGTCCGCAAGACATCTGGCTCAACACCCTTACGGAGGCTTCAAAGCCATGAAACGACTTCTCCAGACCACGGCGCTCGCAATGCTCGTCGCCACGCCTGCACTCGCCCAGGAAATCACGGTTGGCGCCGCAAATGTCGCGCCCTATCTCGATCCGGGCCGCGACCACTCCAATGTCGGCTCGCAGTTCTACTACAACGCCTTCGACGTGCTGATCGACCGCGACTACAACAAGCGCGAAGTCGAGTGGCTCCCCGCGCTTGCCACCGAATGGACGCTCCTCGAGCCGACCGTCATGGAGCTCAAGCTGCGCGAGGACGTCGTCTTCCACAATGGCGACCCGATGACAGCCGACGATGTCGTCTTCTCGCTCAACCGCATGTACCAGGCGACGTTCCCGCCCTATCAGGTCCGCGCCCGTGACCGCCTCGGCAATTTCGACCGTGCCGAAAAGGTCGACGATTACACGATCCGCATCCACGCCAAGCGCGAGGAGCCGCTGTGGGAGACGCTGATCAACCTGCAACAGGGCATGATCATTCCGGCCGCCTACACGATGGCGCTGTCGGGTGATCCGGATGTCGCCGAAGACAGCGACTTCGAGGCCTTCTCGCTCGCGCCCGTCGGCACGGGCCCTTACAAGATTGCCGAGTTCGTTCCCAACGAGCGCATCGTCTATGAACGCTTCGGCGAGTTCTGGGGCGAGGCAGCCCCGCTCGAACGCGCAACCGTGCGCCGTATTCCCGAGACCGCCTCGCGGATCACGGCACTGCGCACCGGCGAGATCGACCTGGCGACCAACATCGCGCCCGACCAGCTTTCGCTCATCGAAGCCGAGCCGACCATGAAAGCCGTTGGCTCCGCGACCGCGCTCTTCCACGTCATGATCATGAACCAGAACCACGAGGTCATGAAGGACGCCCGCATTCGCCAGGCGTTGAGCATGGCGATCGATCGCGACGCGCTCAACGAGGCGCTGTGGCTGGGCAAGGCCGTCGTGCCGGCCTCGCATACGATGGAAGAGTTCGGCGAACTCTACATGCCGGAACTGGAGACCTTCGAATACAATCCCGAGCGGGCGAAGGAACTGCTCGCCGAAGCCGGCTACAATGGCGAGGAGATCGTCTACGACAGCCAGTCGACCTACTACACGAACGGCCTCCTTGCCGCGCAGGCGATCATGGAGATGTGGGCCAATGTCGGCGTCAACGGCCGCGTCAACGTGATCGAGGAATGGACCGGCGGTTCGCCCGCGATGATGGTGCGTTCCTGGTCCAACCCGATGTATTTCGCTGATCCGTTCGGGTCGTTCGGCGTGATGTGGGCACCCAACGGTCCCTCGGAATCGGAAGGGCGTTTCAACACAGATGCCGAGTATGCCGAAATCTGGGAGCGGTTCCGCTTCTCGACCGACATCGAGGCGCGCAAGCAGGCCTATGCCGAGCTGATGGAGCGCATCAAGGCGGACGCGCCGTTCCTGCCGCTCTACCGTCCGTATGAGAGCTGGGCCATGCGCACCGATCTCGAATGGGCGCCCAAGCCGGGGCATATCCCCTACGTGCTCGACTTCCGCGCCGGTTCGATCGAGTTCGCCAGCAACTGATCGTGAACCTCTCTTCCGGCGGGTGCGATGCACCCGCCGGAATCCCCATCTTGCCTAAGGAGCTGACCATGTCCGTGCGCATCGCGCTCGTCGCCGACATTCATCACGGCGCCCCATCGCTCACCAAGCGCGGCGACTGCGCGCTCGACCTGATGACCGACTTCGCCCGGTTTTCCAACGATGCCCGCCCGGAACTCGTCATCGATCTCGGCGACCGCATCTCCGACATCGCGCGAGACCGCGATCTCGAACTCGAGGCGGAAGTCGCCGAAGCGTTCCGCGCGCTTGAGGCGCCCATCTGCCACATCAACGGCAACCACGACCGCGACCACCTCGCCGTCGAGGACAATGAACGCATCCTGGGGCAAGCGCTCGGTCACCATACGATCGACATCGGTGGCTGGCGCATCGTTCTGTGGCGCGCGGACACGCTCATCCGCCGGGGTGGTAACCATGGCTCCTTCCATCTGCCGGAGGCCGATCTTCTGTGGTTGTCCCGCACGGTGCGCAATGCCGACCGTCCCATGCTGATCGCCAGCCACGTGCCCGTCTCGGGTCACGCGCAGGTCGGCAATTACTATTTCGAGAACAATCCGGCGGTCTCGACCTACCCGCAGGCCGACCGGGCGCGCGCCATGATCGCGCAGGCGCGTCACCCTGTCGTGTGCGTCTCGGGCCACGTACACTGGAACACGATCACACCGGTCGACGGCACAGTGCACCTCACGCAGCAGTCGCTGACAGAGAGCTTCACCACCGATGGCGAGCCTGCAGGCGCGATGGGTCTCATTGAGCTCGGCGACACCGTTACCTGGCGTGTCGAGGGGCGCGACCCGGTGAACTTCTCCTTCCGGCCTGCCGCGACGCGGTGGACCCCGCCGGTACCGCCCTTTCATAAGATCGCCGAAGTGGCTGCGCGCATGGAGGGCGAGACGGCATGAGCGTGCTCCTGTCGGTCCGTGACCTTTCCATCGCCTTCGGCTCGCATATGGCCGTCGAGCGCCTCAGCTTCGAGGTTGAGGCGGGCGAGACGGTCGTCATCGTCGGGGAGTCGGGTTCCGGCAAATCGGCGACGGCGCTGGCGATCATGCGGCTGATCGAACGCGAGGGAGGCCGCATTGCCGACGGGAGCATATTGTTTGGCGCCGACGCACCGTCCGATCTGGCACGGGCCAGCGATGCGCAGATGCGGCGGGTGCGCGGCAACCGCATCGCCATGGTCTTCCAGGAGCCCATGACCTCGCTCAATCCGGTGATGCGGGTGGGGGGACAGGTTGCGGAGGCCATCATGCGCCATCGCGGGCTGTCGCGGGCACATGCGCTGGAAGAGGCAGAGCAGGCCTTCGAGCGCGTGTGCATACCCGAGCCGAAGCGACGGCTTGGTCAGTTCCCGCACGCACGAGCTGTCCGGTGGCCTGCGGCAGCGGGTGATGATCGCGATGGCGCTTGCCTGCCGACCGCAACTGCTGATCGCCGACGAGCCGACCACGGCGCTCGACGTGACCACGCAGGCCGAAATTCTCCAGCTTATCCGTTCGCTGCAGGCGGAAACCGGCATGGCCGTGCTCTTCATCACGCACGACATGGGCGTGGTGGGCGAGATCGCAGACCGGATCGTCGTGATGCGCAAGGGCGCGTTGGTGGAGAAGGCTTCCGTCGAGCGTTTCTTCAGCAGGCCTTTCGCCGACTATTCCAAGGCATTGCTGGCGGCAACGCCGAGGCTCGGAGCGGGTGGTCCAGAAGCGCCGGCTGAAGGCGCAACCGTGCTGCGGGTCGAGAACCTGATCACCAGCTTCGGGGCTGGCGGGTTTGCTTCGAAGGCGTCCCGACGGACGATCGTCGACGGCGTTTCGCTGTCCGTCGGCAGGGGCGAAACGCTTGGTCTGGTCGGCGAATCGGGATGCGGCAAGTCGACCCTGGCGCGCTCGATCCTCCGACTGGTGGAGCCGGACCGTGGAAGCGTCGAGATTGGAGGCCGCGACTGGATGGCACTTTCAGGCGATCGGCTTATGAAGGCGCGCCGCGACGCGCAAATGGTGTTCCAGGACCCTTATGCGTCGCTCAATCCCCGCATGGCGGTGCGCGAAGCGATCACCGAGCCGGCGCGTATCCACGGCCTCGTTTCTGCTCGCGACGCCCGCGACCTTGCCGTCAGCCTCGTCGAAAAGGTCGGGCTGGAAGCCGATTGTGTCGACCGCTTCCCGCATCAGTTCTCGGGAGGTCAGCGTCAGAGGCTGGCAATCGCGCGCGCGCTCTCGGTGCGGCCTAAGCTGATCATCGCCGATGAGGCCGTGTCGGCGCTGGACGTTTCGATCGCGCGGCAGGTGACGGACCTGATGCTCGACCTGCAGCAGCGCGAAGGGCTCTCGTTCCTGTTCATAAGCCACGACATCGCCGTGGTCGAACGCGTCAGCCATCGCATTGCTGTGATGCATGCCGGACGAATCGTCGAAACGGGGCGAACGAACGACGTGCTCCGCGCGCCGCGGGACCCCTATACGCGCCGACTGCTTTCCGCCGTCCCGCGTCTGCCTGCAATCGCCACGGAGGAACGGCTCTCACGGCAATACGCTGCAAACGCATCTGCGTGGCCCGAGGTGGAGCCGTTGAGCGCATAACGGCCTAGCCTGCAATTGATCATCGGCTGAGCTAGTATGTGCGGGGCGCTGATGCCGGATGGAGACCGCACGATGACGAAACCGCGAATCTACACGATGAGTTTCGCCAGCGTATATCCGCACTATGTCGCCAAGGCCGAGAAGAAGGGGCGCACGAAAGCGGAAGTCGACGAGATCATCCGCTGGCTGACCGGCTACACCCAGGAGGGGCTGGAATCCCAGATTGAAAGACGAGCGGATTTCGAAGCCTTCATCGCTGAAGCGCCCCGGCCGAATCCGTCGCGAAGATCCATCAAGGGCGTCGTTTGCGGTGTCCGCGTCGAGAATATCGAAGAGCCTCTGATGCAGGAGATCCGCTACATGGACAAGCTGATCGACGAGCTGGCAAAGGGAAAATCGATGGAGAAGATTTTCCGCGAGTGATTTGCCTCAACGGGACCCGTAACTAGCGCTCGGCGACGGCGATCATGGTTCCCAGCCCTCGCGCGATCGTTTCATGCAGTTCGGGCGGCAGGCACGCGCAGAGTTCGCGCTCCACGGCTGCATGATCGGCCATGCTGGCATCGGCGGCGGCAATGCCCGCTTCGGTCAGTTCCACGATGACGCCGCGCCCGTCGCGCTTGTCCGCCATGCGCCGGATCAGGCCATCCTTCTCCATGCGACGCAGCAGGTTCGACAGGCCGCCGGAGGACAGGAGCAAAGTGGACAGCAGCTCGCCCGGTGACATGCGATAGGGATGGCCCGAAACCCGGATGGTCGCCAGCACCGCATAGGTGGGATATTTGAGCCCGTGCTGCGCCAACGCCCGGTCCACCGCGCGCAGGATGATATCGTGCAGGTGCAGAATCCGTCCGACCACGGCCTTGCCGCTGCAGTCGATGTCGGGCCGTTCCCGCTTCCAGCTTTCCATGCCGCGACCGACGCGGTCGAGCTCCCAGTATCGTATCTCGGCCGTGTTCAAATACCGTCCTCCTCGAGGCGCTTGGCTGTGGAGTTCCATGCTCTGCGGAATCGCTACCGCAGGGCAACAAGCCTTGGCAAAAGATAATTTACCTTCAATATATCTTTCTTGAAAGATAATATCTGCGATGTTACGCTTCTCGAACGATGCGGAAAGGGAAGAGGCCTAAACCGCGTCACAATGGGAGCCATCACATGATCAAGAAATCCTTGCTTGCAGCCGCAACGGCCAGTCTCGCCCTTGCGTCCGCGCCCGGCGTTGCCGCGGCCGACGAACTCGTGCTCGGCTCGTTCGGCGGCTCGTTCGCCGACAACGTCACGGCCTGCTACATCGAGCCCTTCAAGGCCGCCACCGGGGCGGATGTGATCCTCAAGCTCGGCAGCTCTTCACAGCACGCGGCAGCCGTGCGTGCCACCGCGGGACAGTCCGACATGGATGTCGTCTTCGCCGACGACGCCTTTGCGGTGCAGATGGCCAATGAAGGCCTTCTGGTGCAGCTCGACCGCTCGAAGCTGAGCAATGCGCCGGAAATCATCGACGGTGCCTGGGGCGCCGAAGATGCCTATGTTGCCGCCATGCTCGGCGCGACCACCATCATCTACAACAAGGATACGGTGACTACGCCGCCGACCTCCTGGAACGACCTGTTCGATCCCAAATATGAGGGGCGCGTAACGATCGGCGACATTTCCGGTACGACCGGCTGGCAGTTCCTCGCAGCGCTCAATCAGATGGAAGGCGGCACGCTCGACGACATCACGCCCGGTATCGAGAAGGTGAAGCCGCTGGTGAAATCTTCCGTGCTGCTGTACTCGCAGGCCGATCAGGTCGTCGCTCTGTTCGAGCGCGGCGAGATCGACATTGCCGTCTGGTATCCCGACCGCGCCGGTGTCGCAGCAAAGAATGGCCTGCCGCTTGCCGCGGCCTATCCCGCCGAGGGCGCCGTCGGCATCCGCCCGACCATTTCGATCCCCAAGGGTACCGCCCAGGAGGATCTCGCGCACAAATTCATCGACACCGTTCTCGATGCGGACAACCAGAAGTGCTTTTCGGAGGTCCAATTCATCGGTTCGGTCAACAAGAACGTGACCCTGTCGGACGAGGTTTCGGCAATCGTCCCGACCGGCGAGGCGCTGGACAAGATGCTGTTCCTCGATCCCAACGACATGGCCAAGCGTTTGCCTGAGTGGACCCGTCGCTGGCAGCGCGAGGTTCTGCGCTAGGCAGCTGGTCTGAACGCGGCAATCCACCGGCGGCATCCAGTCGTCGGTGGGCGGGTCATCGCATCGCCTGATGGCGCCAGGCTTTTACGGTCGGCGTTCGTCCGGGCTATCTGTGAGGTCAAATGAGCAACGTTTCCCTGCGGCATCTCGCGAAGCGCTACGGCAAGGTTGCCGTGGTCAAGGACGTGTCGCTGGAAATCGCCGAAGGTGAGTTCGTCTCGCTGCTGGGGCCGTCCGGCTGCGGAAAGACGACCATCCTTCGCATGGTTGCCGGGCTCATCGAGCCGAGCGATGGCGCGATTACCGTTGGCGGGCGTGACATCACGCGCCTGCCTCCCAACAAGCGCAATGTGGGGCTTGTGTTCCAGTCCTATGCGCTTTTCCCGCACATGACCGTGTTCGAGAACGTGGCGTTCGGCCTGCGCCGCAAGGGCGAGAGCGGGGCCGCACTCGATGAAAGGGTGCGGGAAGCGCTCGCGCTCGTGCGCCTCGAAGGCTATGGCGATCGCTATCCTCGCCAGTTGTCCGGCGGCCAGCAGCAGCGTGTTGCCATGGCGCGGGCCATCGCGCCGCGACCGAGCGTTCTGCTTTTCGACGAACCGCTCTCCAATCTCGACGCCAAGCTGCGTGACGAGATGCAGATCGAGTTGAAGCGGCTCCAGCGCGACCTCAACATCACGACGCTGTTCGTAACGCACGATCAGGCCGAGGCGCTGTCGCTGTCGGATCGCGTCTGCGTCATGAACGATGGGGTCATCCAGCAGTTCGATACGCCGGAAGAAATCTACCACCGTCCGGCGACCGCCTTCGTGGCAAGCTTCATCGGGAAGCCGAACCGCCTTGCCGGCACGGTGAAGGACGGCGCGGTCGATCTCGGCGACGGGCTTGTGCTGCAATCGAGCGGCGCCGCCTCGCTTGACGACGGGACGCCGGTCGACGTCTTCATCCGGCAGGAAGCGGTGACGCTTTCTGCTTCCCCGGATGGAAAGGGAACAGGCCTCCCCGGCACCATCGTCTTGCGCTCCTTCTCCGGCGCGCAGGTGCAGTACGTCGTCCGGCTCGGCAATCGCTTTGAAGTCGTGGTCGAAGTGGCTTCGTCCGGCGAGGGTGCCAATCTCGAGCAGGGCAGGGAAGTCTTCCTCACCATCCGCCCGCAGGACACGATCATTCTTCGCAGCGGGACCGGCGCATGAAATCGCTGCGAACCGGAGCGCTGCTGCTGTCACCGCTGCTGTTCGTGCTGCTGGCGGCCTTCGTCGTGCCGTTGCTGCTGTTGGTGCCGACCAGCTTTCAGGAATACCGGCCCGGCGAGGGCATCGCGACCGACGTTTGGACGCTGCAGAACTTCGTGCGCATCGGCGCCGACGAGTTCTATCGCGAGGTCGTGCTGCGCACGATCGGTCTCGGGATCGCGGTCACGCTGTCCTGTCTCCTGCTTGGCTATCCGGTGGCCTACCTGATCGTGCGCGGCAATCCACGCTGGCGGTTGCCACTGACGCTGCTGGTGATCTTTCCGCTGATGCTCAATCTCGTCGTGCGTTCGTTCGGCTGGATCGTGCTGCTGACCAATCGCGGTGTCGTCAACAACCTGCTGATCGACATCGGGCTGATCGACCGTCCGCTGCGGCTGATGTTCAACATGACCGGGCTGATGATCGGACTTACGCACATCTACCTGCCGTTCATGGTGCTGATGCTCGTCGCCGCCTTGCAGAACGTGCCGCGCGACGTCGAATCCGCTGCCGCGACGCTGGGATCCAGCCGGTTCCACATCTTCCGTGCGGTGACGTTGCCGCTGACGGCCCCGGGCATCATCTCGGGCTCGATCCTCGTCTTCGTGCTGACCATCAGCGCGCTGGTCACGCCGCGTATGCTTGGCGGGCCGACCTACCAGGTCATGGCGACGCTGATCTATGACGAGTTCATGCTGCTGCTCGACTGGCCGAGCGGTTCGGCGCTCTCCTTCGCGCTGGCGATCGCCACCATATTCATCATCTGGATTTCCAGCCGGATGACCAAACGCTGGGCGGGGCTGGCATGAACGAGCAACGGCCCGGACTGACCATATCGAGCGTGGCGCTGCTGGTCGTCCTGTTCCTGCAGATCCCGGTTATCGTCGTGATGCTCGCCTCGTTCAGCGAGACCTCCTATCTGACGATCCCGCCACAGGGCTGGACCTTGAAATGGTTCGAGGCGGTGCTGACCGATCGCACCTATATAGACGCCATCAAGAACAGCCTGATTCTGGCGGTAGGCTCCACGACCATCTCGCTGGTGCTGGGTGTGGCTGCCTCCTACGCAATCTTCCGTAAGCTGGTGCCGGGCTCGGAAGCCCTGACCTCGCTGCTTATGGCGCCGCTCATCATCCCGTCGGTGGTGATCGGCGTCGCGCTTCTGCAATATTTCACGCTTGTCGGCATGCGTGGCAGCTTTTGGGTGCTGCTGATCGCGCATGTCGTCATCACCGTGCCCTACATCGTGCGGTCCGCGCTCGCGAGCCTGTCGGGTATCGACCTTGCGGTGGAGGAGGCGGCGCGCGTGCTGGGCGCCAACGGTTTCACGACATTCCGGCTGGTGACGCTGCCGCTGATCAAACCCGGCCTGGTCGCCGGCGCGCTGTTCTCCTTCGTCACGTCGATGGAGAACGTCCCGGTGACGATCTTCCTGGCCGGTCCGCGCGACACCACCTTGCCCATTCTCATCTTCACCTCGGTGGAAATGGGTGTGAACCCGAGCGTGGCCGCAGTGTCCACGCTCCTCATCATCGCGACGGCGATCGTGCTGCTTGCCGCCGAGCGCTGGACCGGTTTCCACCGCTTCGTCTGACGGACACCTACATGCATCTTACCAGCAACGGCTTTCCCCTCTTCCTGACCTTCGACCTCGATGCCGAGACGATGTGGACGGCGCGCGATCCCGACTACGCCAAGCGTCCCATCCTGATGTCGCAGGGGGCCTATGGCTGGAAGGTCGGCACCGATCGCGTGCTCAATCTGCTGGCCCGCTACGGCCTCAAGACGACCTTCTTCATCCCCGGCATCATCATCGACCAGCGTCCCGAACTGGTTGAGCGGATCCTCGAGGCGGGGCACGAACTGGCGCATCACAGCTACACCCATTCGTGGATCCTCAACCTCACGCACGAACGGGAGCGTGAGGAGATGGAGAAGGGCTTCGAGACGATCAAGCGCGTTTCGGGCCGCGCCCCGCGCGGGTGGCGGTCGCCCGCTGCCGAACTCAGCGACATTTCCATGCAGCTCATGCTGGACTACGGCTTTGATTATTCGTCCAACTTCTTCGACGACGACTCACCCTACATCCATTCGGTCGATGGCAAGCAGACGAAGCTCGTCGAGCTGCCTTTCCGGTGGGTGCTCGATGACGCGCCGTTCTTCCAATATTCGATCGTTCTGCCGGGCCGCACGATGCAGGCGCCGTCGGCGGTTCTGGAAGCATGGAAGGCCGAGTTCGACGTGCTTTATGCCGAGAAGCGCATGATGATGGTCGGCATGCATCCCGAAATGATCGGCCAGCCGTCGCGCATCGGCGTTCTCGAAGGGCTCATCAAGCACGCGCTTGAGCATGGCGACGTCTGGATGGGGCGCTGCGACGAGATGGTCGAGGACATGCGGCCGCGCCTCACCGGAGCAACAGCATGACAGCCGACTTCACCGGACGCCGTATGCTCGTCACCGGTGGGGCCAAAGGCATCGGCAAGGCCGCTGCCTTGCGTTTCCTGGCCGGCGGCGCGCAGGTCGCGTGTCTGGACATGGACGAAACCGCGCTCGCGGAACTGGAGCCCGGATTTGTGGCGCTCAACGCCGATGTGACCGATACGGCTTCGGTCGAGACGGCAATAGCCGAGGCGGCGGCACGGATGGGCGGGCTCGACGGCGTCGTGAATTCCGCCGGTGTCGACCTGGAGTCCAGTCTGGAAGACATGACCGATGCGGCATGGGAGCGGCTGATCGCCGTGAACCTCACCGGGCCGATGAAAGTCTGCAGGGCGGCGTTGCCGTTCCTTAAGGCGGCCGGCGGCGGCACCATCGTCAACGTCTCGTCGGGCGCCGGCCTGCAGCCGCTGAAGTTCCGCAGCGCCTATTCCGCCTCCAAGGCAGGCTTGCAGATGTTTTCCAAGTCGCTCGCAATGGAGCTGGCCGAGGCGGGTATCCGTGTCAACGTCGTGTGTCCGGGTGCTGTCGAGACGCCGCTTTTTCGTTCATCGATCGCAGAAGGTGAGACGGGCGAGGCGCAGCTCGATGCCGTGCGCGCCCGCTATGCACTGGCCCGCATCGCCGATCCAGACGAAATCGCCGCCGGCATAGCCTTCCTGTCGAGTGCCGAAGCTTCCTACGTCACCGGCGTAGCGCTCGCGGTCGACGGCGGCCGAACGTTTCACTGAGGAAAACCGATATGCAGACGCCTGCCCGCTTCACCGACAAGGTCGCCATCGTGACTGGCGGTGGTGGTGGCATCGGCGCGGGGATTGCCGAGCGGCTGCTTGCCGAAGGCGCGAAGGTTGGCGTGCTCGATCTCAACGCCGATCCACTCAAGGCGCAGCTTGCCGACGACATGGCTGCGCGGCTGTTTGCAATCGAGGGTGACTGCACCGATCTCGGGACGCTTGAAGCGTTTCACGCGCAGGTGACCGGCGAGCTCGGTCCGATAGACGTGCTCGTCAACAATGTCGGCCAGAGCGGGCGGGCGCGCAGCGCGCACTTTCACGAATCCCGCGAAGTGGTTTGGCGCTTCGTGCTCGAAATCTCGCTGTTCAGCGCCATGCGCATGTCGCGCCTCGTCGCGCCGGCCATGCGCGAACGCGGCGGGCGCATCGTCAACATGTCGAGCGACGCAGCCTTTGTGGGCGATGCCGGGCTGGTCGACTACGCGTCGGCCAAGATGGGGCTGATCGGTTTCACCCGCTCGCTGGCGCGCGAGCTGGCGCCGTTCGGCGTTACGGTCAACGCGGTTGCGCCCGGCGCGATCCGCACCCGCGCGCACGACACCATGCCGAAAGATGTCATCGACCGCATCAAGGCCGATACGCCCGCCGGCATCGTCGGCGAGCCGGAGGATGTTGCCGCCGCTGTTGCGTTTCTCGCCAGCGACGAAGCCCGGTTCATCACGGGTCAGAGCCTGCTGATCGATGGCGGGCGCTGGATGATCTGATGGCGGGAGAGATTGTGTGTCTTTCGAGGCTCCCTTCGACAAGCTCAGGGTCGCACCTCAGGATGAGGGAAGAGAGCGCCAACCTCCCTCATCCTGAGGTGGGAGCGCAGCGAGCCTCGAAGGACGCACCACACCCGAAACGATCGATTATCGGAGAACGCCTATGTCTCACCTCGCCGACCTCACCGCCACGCAGATGGCCTCCGCCGTGCGGGCAAAGGAGGTTTCGCCGGTGGAGCTGGTCGACGCCGTGCTCCAGCGCATCGACGACCGCAGCGATCTGAATGCGTTCATCACGGTGACACATGAGGAAGCGCGGGCGCAGGCCCGGCTGGCGGAGGACAAGGTCATGACGGGTGGCGAGCTGCCGCCGCTGCACGGTGTGCCCTATTCGGTCAAGGACCTGCTCAACACCGCCGGCGTGCGCACGACGATGGGCTCGCGGCTGTTCGAGGACAACGTACCAACCACCGATGCCGTTTCCGTCGCGCGCTCGAAGGCTGCGGGCGCGATCCTCGTCGGCAAGACGACCACGCCGGAATTCGGCCATCTGCAGGCGGCGACCTCTCCACTGTTCGGCCGCACGCTCAATCCGATCGACCCGAAAGTGACGCCCGGCGCGTCGAGTTCCGGGTCGGCCGTCGCGGTCGCCACGGGCATGGGGCCGCTGTCGCTTGGCACCGACGGCGGGGGATCAAGCCGCATTCCGGCGGCCTGCTGCGGCGTCGTCGGCTTCAAGCCGTCGCTTGGCACGATCCCCCACCTGCAACTGCCGGACCTGTTCGGCGCCAACTCCTATGTCGGGCCGATGGCGCGCACGGTTGACGATGTTGCGGTGATGTTCAGCGCGATTTGCGGGCCGGATTTTCACGACACCTACGGGCAGGCGGAAAAGCTGCTGCATAAGGGCGGCGCGTCGCTTTCTGGCCTGCGCGTCGGCTACATCGCGGAAGGTGGCGCGCGGGTCGAACGCGAGACCGCCGCAATCACCGCCGCGGCGGTGAAGAAGCTGGAAGACGCCGGCGCGCTGGTGGATGAAGCCGTCATCGACTTCAAGTCGTATGAGCCTGTGTTCCTCACCATCCTGCGCGTTGGCCTTGCGGCACGCACCGGCCCGTTTCTCAAGGGAAGAGAGGAACTGGCGAGCCAGACGCTGATCGATACCATCGTGTTCGGCAACGGCTATTCCGCCGTCGAGCTTTCGAACGCCAATTCTGCACGCACGCGGCTATTTCGCGAGCTTCAGGCGCTGTTCGAGCGCTTCGATATACTGGTGTCGCCGACGTTGACCGCGCCGCCCCTGCCGATCGACGTCGACCCGACAGGCGACATCGAGATCGACGGCGTCAATTGCGGGACGATACGCGGCGCGTGGTATCCATTCACATTTCCGCAAAACCTCTCCGGCCATCCGGCCATCACCATTCCCTGCGGCAAGACGGCTTCCGGCCTGCCGCTCGGGCTGCATATCTGCGCGCCCTGGTATCGCGACCTTGCCTTGTTGCAGGTGGCGACGGAGGCCGAAGCGCTCTTCACGTAGGTTCGGCGAGGCTTCGCCGGCGGGTTTCAACGACAAAGGAGGACAAGAATGTCGTTTAAAATCACCCTCAAATCGGCGCTCGTCGCGGGCGGGATGCTAGCGGCCGGCCTTGCCCACGCACAGGCACCCATTCCGGTTGTGGACCTGAAGACAGGCCCCAATAACGCCATCACGGACGTGCCGGGCATTCTCGTCGGGCACAGCACCCGCAAGGATGCGCAGACTGGCACCACGGCGCTGCTCTTTCCGGAAGGCGCACTGATGGGCATGTCGCCAAGCGGCGGTGCTCCGGGCACGCGCCTGGCCGCGCTTCTGACCGCTCAGCATCAGGACGCTCAACGTGTCGTCATGCACGGCCTCACGTTGAGCGGGGGCAGCATCTACGGCCTCGACACGGCCTGCGGCGTGGTCAAGTTCCTCGACGAAAAGGGATGGACCTATGGCGGGCGGGCGCATGTGCCCGGGGCGATCATCTTCGATCTCGGACGCAGCGATGTCGATGCCCCTCCCGGACGCGGCGACAAGCCATGCGAGGACGGCTACGTTGCCGCCAGCAACGCCAAGGACGGCCCTGTTGAGCAGGGCAGCGTCGGGGCGGGCACGGGCGCGCGCGCAGCCGGCATGAAAAGCGGCCTCGGCACTGCCAGCGCCGTGATGGCAGACGGCACCATCGTCGGCGCACTGGTCGTCGTCAACCCGGCCGGGCGCGTCTACAACGTCAATGCCAATTGCGAACTCTACACGCTGTGGCTCGAGCTCGACGACGAGTTTGGTGACATCAAGGTGCCGCCGCAGGGCTGTTCGACGTCGCCGAAGGACATGGAACTGATCCGCCCCGGCGAGAACACGACGATCGGCGTGGTTGCCACGAGCGCGCCGCTCACGGCTGGCCAGACCGAGCGGCTTGCCATCGTCGCCAATGACGGAATGGCCCGGGCCATTCGTCCGGCGCACTCGACCAGCGACGGCGACACCGTGTTTGCCGTGACGCTCGGCGACGATCCGTCGACGGTCGCGCAGTCGAATTTCGTCGAGGCATCGCAGTTCCGCGACATCCTTTCAGTAGCGGCCGATGTCTATGCGCGTGCGATCACCCATGCGGTGCTCAATGCCGATCCGGAACTGGGCGAGACCTATTGCGTGCGTTTCCCCGGAGCCTGCAGCGGCGAATAGCTGCTTGAAGGCACGCTGTTGCCTCCGTGCGGACTATATCCGCGCGGAGGCAGTCTGGTGTTGGGAGTTTCATGTGGAAGAGCGCCGAAGCTCCTTCACGCGTGCTGGGCAATTACGGTCAGGAAAGCCGGACCGTAGCGATCGAGCTTGGCCTCGCCGACGCCCGGCACGTTCGCCATTTCGGCGCGGGACGAAGGCTTCGCAGCCGCGATTTCGATCAGGGTCTTGTCATGGAAGATCACGTAGGGCGGTACGTTCTGCGCGCGGGCCATTTCCGTACGCTTCTGTCGGAGCGCCTCGAACAGGTCGCGATCGCCCTCGGATACGGCCGCCTGCGCCGTCATGCGCGATACCTTGCCGCGTCGGGCGCGCGGCGGCGCGGGCACACGCAGCATGAGGGCTGATTTCTCCCGCAGGAAGTCGCGGCCTGCCTGCGCAATCGATAGCCCACCATGGCCGGCGAGATCGACGTCAACCAGGCGCAGAGCGATCAACTGGCGCACGATCGCCCGCCAGGTGCGGCTATCGTGCTCTGTGCCGATGCCGAATGTGGAAATCCGGTCGTGTCCGAACTGAGCGATGCGATCGTTATGCACCCCAAGCAGCACGTCGACGATATAGGCCTGACCGAAACGTTCGCCGGTGCGGTAGATGCAGGATAGCGCCTTCTGCGCGGCGACGGTGCCGTCGAAAAGCTTTGGTGGATCGGCGCAGGTGTCGCAATTGCCGCACGGCTCGCCCGTGTCGCCGAAATAGGACAGAAGCGCCTGCCGGCGGCAGCCGGCAGTCTCCGCCAGCCCGAGCAGCGCATCCAGCTTCTGACGCTCCATGCGCTTTCGCGGATCGGGCGCGTCCGATTCCTCGATGAACCGGCTGCGCAGCGCGATGTCCTCATAGCCGTAAAGCATGAGAGCATCGGCCGGCAGGCCGTCGCGCCCGGCGCGGCCCGTCTCCTGGTAATAGGCCTCGATGCTGCCCGGCAGGTCGAGATGAGCGACGAAGCGCACATCCGGCTTGTCGATGCCCATGCCGAAGGCAATGGTGGCGACCATGATCACCGCATCGCCATGCTGGAACCGCGTCTGGTTGGCCTCGCGCGCCGCCTTGTCCATGCCTGCGTGATATGAGAGGGCATCGTAACCCTGATCGCGCAGCCAGATTGCGGTTTCGTCGGTCTTGCGCTTTGACAGGCAGTAGACGATGCCGCTCTCGCCTTCGTGGCGTTTGAGGAACTCCTTCAGTTGCGCGCGCGGACTGTCCTTCTCCTCGATTGCGTAGCGGATGTTGGGACGGTCGAAGCCGGCGATGAAGGCGTCGGCTTCCGCGATCTTCAGATGAGAGAGGATTTCGGCGCGCGTCGGTTCGTCGGCGGTCGCCGTCAGCGCCATGCGTGGCGTGTCGGGGAACTGCCTCACAAGCGCGTCGAGCTGACGGTAGGAGGGGCGGAAGTCGTGTCCCCACTGCGACAGGCAGTGCGCCTCGTCGATGGCGATCAGCGATAGGTGTACCTGTTCGAGCCGCCTCAGTACGTCAGTACGCAGCAGCGTTTCGGGTGCCACGTAAAGCAGGTCCAGGGCGCCATCTTGGATGTCGCGCCACAATGCGCTGCGTTCGTCGGCGGGCAGGTCCGAATTGAGTGCCGCGGCCCTCACGCCCGCCTGCCGCAAGGCCGCGACCTGATCGGCCATCAACGCCAGCAGCGGCGAAACGACGAGGCCCATGCCGGGCCGGACGATCGCCGGGATCTGGTAGCAGAGTGACTTTCCCCCGCCCGTCGGCATCAGCACGAAGGCGTTCCCGCCGTCTATGACATGCTCGACAATACGCGCCTGCAGTCCCCTGAAAGCATCGTAACCGTAAACAGTCTTGAGGATTTCGAGGGCGTCGGCGGGCATCGTCTTCAGGGGTGGGAATCAATCAGCGCCCTTCATAGCAGCTTTGATCGGAAATGAATTCCTGGACGAAGAGCCATAACCGTTTGACACAAGGCATTCTGATTTTCGTTCCGCTGGACAATGTGCACTGCATGTCTTCGCGTTCCGCGCTGTCCGATGTGCCTACGGAAGCATCGGCTGCGTCGACTTGAGCAAGGCAACAAGCTGGCTCTGTTGATTGGCGCCCGTCTTGCTGAAGATGCGGGAAAGGTAGGTGCGAGCCGAGCCGAAGCCGATACATCTCCGATCTGGTTCAGCAAGTGTGCGGCCGGTGCCAAGACGTCAGGTCGGGCTGTCCAGCTCTGGGTTGCCTCTATCCCCCTTCTCATTGACGCCCCCTCGTTGTCATAGATGGATGCTACTTCGTCCAGCGGTGCACCAAGCTAACTCCCGAGGCAGCGCACTTCAGGCGACGCGCTCCGATCGTGCGATCAGGACGAGTTCATCATCGTTTTCAGAAACGTCGCGAAGGCGGATGCCGCTGGCGCAAGCGGGCGTCCCTCCCTCTTCAGAATCCCGAAGTCGCGCATCAGCGGGGCCGGCGCAAGGCGCAGTGCGCGGCAGCGCGACAGATCGAGCCGATGGCTCATCATCGAAGGAACGAAGGTGATACCCATCCCGACCTCGGCATAGGCCATCAAGGTCGCGAGGTTGATCGCCTCACGTTCGGCCACCGGCTTCAGGCCGGCTGTCGCGAAAGCAATATCGATCTCCGCGCGGAACGCCGAGCCGACAACTGGTAACAGCAATGGTACGTCGGCCAGCCGCGTAATGTCGACCGAGCTATCCTTCGCGAATGGATGGTCGTGAGGGACAACGACGAGGCACTCGTCGGTAAACAGTTGCTCGAAGACGAGGCCGGGCGGCTGCTGCACCCCGGTCGTCAATGCAAACTCGACATCACCCGTAAGAACGGCCGAGACCGCCCTATCAGCAACCGTATCGATCACATGGATCTGAATATTTGGATGGCGTTCGTGGAACCCGGCAAGAGCGACCGGCACAATCGTTGCTGCGGTGGACGGAAGTGCGGCCATGCGGAAGCGCCCCCTGTTGAGGGCACCTTCATCAGAAAGCTGAAAAATGAGCTGCTCGATATCGTGCAGTGTGTGGCGTGCGGTGTTGAGCAGGCGTTCCCCTTCCGGCGTGAGCGATACGCTTCGCGTGGTGCGCTCGAAAAGGCGCAGCCCGAGCCTCTGCTCCAGAAGGCTCACGCGTAGACTCACCGCGGATTGAGAAAGGTGGAGGTGCCGAGCGGCAGCGTGAAACCCTTGCCGCTCGGCCACGGCGATAAACGTTTCCAGCTGACTAAGCGTCACATTGATCATTTATCCCAATCTATTGATGAGATGTCCTCGTTTGACAAGTCTTTCCTATCGCCAGAGTGTTGCCACACACACTTTATGCGATCGGGAGGAAGTGCATACGGTGCCTCAAGAAGCTGTCCGCGCCGATGTTGCGCGTCCACTGGCCGGCCTTATCGTTGTCGAGATCACCGCTACGCCCGCGGCTGCTTTTGCGGCGGCGCTGGCTGCAGACCACGGCGCGACGGTCATCGTATGCGAGCCCGCCGCAGGATCGCCGCTGCGCCGGTTGGGTCCGGAATCTGTGCAGGCACACTGGTGGGCCGCGCTGGGCCGCGGAAAGCTGTCGCTTTGCCTCGATGAGCATAAGCCTGAATTTGCCGCCGTCCTCAGCCGACTGGAAGGGCGGAGTGGCATCCTGTTTCGCGACGAGTGGGCATTCGCCCATTGTCTGTCAGACCGATTGGGGCCGCAGCTGCTCGACGTTTGCCTGCATGCAACGGGCGCGGACCGTCGCGATTTGTGGCCCTGGAGCACGCGCAGCGAATTCGCCGCGGCCGCGTCGGGTGTCATGGCGCTGACGGGCGCCGCAGACGGTTTCGGCGTCGCGCCCGAACTGCCGCTCGCAGACTACTGTGCCGGCACGCTTGCGCTTTCGGCAGCTCTCGCCGAGCTGCGCGCTGCCAGACTGGCGGATCGTACCCCACGCCCCTTACGCTTTGCACTGCATGAGGCGTTGATGCGAATGAACGAATGGCAGGTTGCCATCGCCTCGGGCCTCGACCGGGCCGAACGCCGCAATGGCAACCGCTTTCCGATGAACTCCAACATTGGAAACATTTTCAAGACCAGCGACGGACGCCTGATCACGGTCTCGGCTGCGACGCAGCCGGTTGCGGCGCGCTTCCTGGCAATGATCGGAGGGCCGGCACTCGCGCAGGACCCCCGTTTCGCCACCCCCGCTGCCAGGCGCGAGAATATGGACGCTCTGGACGCGGAGATCGCAACCTGGATTGGCGCACGCCCCGCTGCGGACGTGCTCCGCATGGCGAGGGAGTGTGACGTGGTTGTCGGCCCAGTGCACGACGCCGGAGACATTGAGGAACATCCGCAGGTTGTCGCGCGCGCCAATGTCATTGCGGTGGATGGGCGACGCATGCCGGCGATCACGCCACGTCAGGTAGGTCGCGACCAATCTGTGCCGCGCCATGCGCCGCGTATCGGTGAGCATAGCAAAGCCGTGTTGGAGGCGATCGGTTTCGAGCCGGAGGAAGCACAGGCGCTGCTGGAGACGGGAGCCGTCAAAAAGGGCTGACACACAGGATCAACTAGGGAGGAAAGTGCAATGAGGATAAGAACACTGGTCATGTCCGCGGTCGTCGCCGCGGCGAGCTTTGTGACACTGGCACCGGTGCATGCCGAAACGAAATCGTTCGTCATCATTGGTCGAGGGTCGGCGGGATCGACGAGCGACCTGGCCTTCACGGTGCTGGAGGAGGCGCTGAAGCGGACTTTCCCGGAAGATACGGTTCAGATCCGTAGGCTGCCGGGCACGGCAGCCGCCGCGCCGCCGCGTGTCCAGACCGGCGAGGCTCAGTTCGGCCACGGCGTCGGTGAAAACGTTCTTGATGCGTGGACTGGAACGCGGACTTTCGAGGGACGGGATAAGATGCGCGACATGCGCTATCTCGGCGGCTACCTTGGCTTCCTCAAGCGTCCCTCGGCGAGCCCGACTTTCGTCACCACCGAAGACAGCGACATCAAGAGCTGGGCGGATCTCGCCGACAAGCGTATCGGCGTCGGTCCCGCCGACAGCTTGACCGCGACGATGGTGGAGGTGGCGCTCGGCGGCGTTGATCTTTCCTACGACAAGATCGCCGCGAACGGTGGGCTGGTGATGACCGGCGACTGGAATCAGCAGTTCGAAATGATGGGCGATGGCCAGCTGGACGCGGTCTTCTTCACTGGTGACCATCCGGCCGATCATTACTCAGTTCGCAGCCAACAACTCGCCACGGCTCGTCACGATGGACGAACCGGTGCTCAACGCCTTGATGGAGAACTATCCGACTTTCTCGCGCAACGACATGCCCGCCCAAACCTATGACTGGCAGAAGGAAGAGGTCAGCGGCATCCAGCTTTCGATCGGTTACATCGTGCACAAGGATGTGCCGGAAGAGACGGTCTACGAGCTGTGCAAGCAGCTCTATGTAGGCGACGGCGCCAAGGTTTGGGGCGATGTGGTGCCAGGCTGGGCCGGCGCCGAGACGATGGCGCCGCGCGCGGCTGCAACGGTGTTCATCCCACTCCATCCCGGTGCGAAGCGCTGCTTTGAGGAGGCCGGGATCGATATCAACTACATCGCCGCAGGCAACGACACACCCTGACGTAAACATGACGGCGTGGCGGGCTGGCGTCCGCCGCGCCTTCATGAAAGGGAGGACTGCGCATGTCTTCGTCTACCATGGATGAAGTGCCGGACAGGGTGGCCGCGCTTGCAAGCGACGACGCGGTCACGGCGCCACTGCGAACTGTGATTGTCGCGGGAACACCGCTTCAGCGGGCGCTGGCCGTGACGATCATGTTCTTCAGCCTGTCGATTGCCATCCTGCTGATCTACACCGCGGCCTTCGGCACCATCACTGGCTATCTGCAGAGAATAGCCTTCGTGTTTGCTTCCATTTCGCTCGCCTTGCTTGCGAAGTCGGCAACCGGCCGGCACTGGCAGGCACGCGGTATCGCAGGCCTTCTGCCGGATGTGGTCCTGATGGGGCTGATGTTTGCCGGAATGATCTATGTCTTCGGCGACTATACCAGCTTTGCGCGCAGGATCGGATTCCCCAACGGCGCGGATATGTTTTTCGGCGTCACTTACCTCGTGGCGGTGCTGGAAGCCACGCGGCGCTATCTCGGCTGGCCGATGATCGCGATCATTGTGCTCTTCATCGTACAGGCCCTGTTCGGAGAGTATTTCCCCGGCGCCTTCAGCGCGCCGAACGTCAACTGGCGTACATTGGTGGAAATCCTGTTCATGCAGGACCAGGGTATATTCGGCCCCACCACCGCGGTGGCCGCCACCTATCTTATGATCTTTCTGATCTTCGGAGCCATGTTGGTCCGCACCAACGCGGTCTTGTTCTTCCAGGATCTTTCGCTGGCCATCATGGGGCGAAGGCCCGGCGGACCGGCCCATGTTGCGGTGGCGTCGAGCGCCATGCTGGGCACTGCCTCGGGCTCGGTAGTCGGCAACGTGGCGGGCACTGGCAGCTTTACCATCCCGCTGATGAAGCGCTCCGGTTTCCGTCCGGAATATGCCGGTGCGGTGGAGGCCGTCGCCTCCTCCGGGGCCCAGATCATGCCGCCAATCCTCGGCTCGGCCGCATTCCTAATGGCGGGATTTCTCGGCCGAAATTACTGGGACATCGTCATCGCGGCGATCATCCCTGCCGGGCTCTACTTCTTCGCCATCTTCGCGCAGATCGGATTACGCGCGCATCGCAACAAACTAAGCCAGGTTGAGGGTGCTCTGCCGCGCCTGTGGCCGGTTCTGCTCAGCGGTGGTCATTTCCTGCTTGCGATCGCCGCGCTTGTTGCGCCGTTCTTCTTCGGCATGTCGCCGCAGCGATCGGCCCTGATCGGGCTGGGTGCGTTGCTTGTGCTTTCACTCCTGCGCGCCAGTACCCGCGTGACAATGGTTTCATATGTCGAGTCGGTCGTGGACGGCATCGCGAACAACCTCGCAGTTGCGGTGGCGGTCGCCGGTGCAGGCATCCTGATGGGGACGGTGTGGGTGTCTGGGGCGGGTAATCTGCTTGCGGATTTTGTGGTTCAGACGTCAAACGGAGTTCTTCCTGTCGCACTGGTGCTGACGGCCATCATTGCCCTGGTTCTAGGCATGGGTCTGCCGACGCCGGCGGTCTACCTGACGGTCGCGGTGCTGGTCGTGCCGGGCCTTGTGCAGATGGGGGCCCCGGAACTCGCCAGCCATCTCTTCGCATTCTACTTTGGTATCCTCGCCAACGTGACACCGCCGGTAGCTTTAGCTGCCTACGCGGCAGCAAGCATCGCGAAGGCGGATCTCAACCGGACCGGCTATCAAGCCTTCAAACTGGCGATGGCCGGGTTCATCGTTCCGTTCTGCTTCATCTACGACACGTCGCTCCTGCTTGACGGCGCATGGCCGCAGATCCTGATCGCGACGGCGACCGCCGCTTGCGGAGTCTTCCTGCTGGCGATCGCCATAGAAGGCTGGTTCCTCGTGACCGCCCGACATTACGAGAGGGCACTTTTGGCAGTGGCGGCGTTGATGATGATCTGGAGCAGCCGGGTCACCGAACTGGCGGGGCTGGCAATCGCCCTTGCACTAGTTGCGGTTCTTTGGCGGCGGGCAAAAACCTCTGGCGCGAGCGAGGCCGTGCGAGATTTGGGTGGTACCCAACCTGCATCTTCGGAGAGTTCGCAATGAAGCGCTCAACCCGCAATATGATCGTCTGGGTGGGAACGGTGGCCGTGTGCGTCATCCTCTACTGGACGGCTGCCCGTACCAACCTCCACTTCATCCGGCCGCTGCTCTTTCTCGGGTATGTGGCCGTCGCGGCGGCAGCGATTACCGCGCTGCTCTGCTGGGAGTTCGTGGCCGCCGCGCGCGAGAGCGAACGATCTTCACAATCCAAGACGCGAGAGGAAAGCTGAACCATGTGGCCACTTCGTACCATGCTCTTCATCCCGGCACACAAGCGCGACTGGGCAGAACGGGTCGATCGCTTCGCACCGGATTCTGTGGTGATCGACCTGGAGGACGCGCTTCCGCTGGAGCTGAAGTTCGAGGGGCGGGCGATGGCCCGTGACATGATCGGCCTTATGAAGGAGAAAGGCATTCCCGCCTTCGTACGCATCAATGCCATGTCGGAAACCGGTGCTGAAGATGTTTCGGCGATCGTGTGCGATGGCCTTGCGGGCATCATGCCGCCGAAGTCACGCACGGTCGAGGAAATCAGGGCGCTTGACCGGCTTCTCGGCTACGAGGAAGGACGCGCGGGGCTGCCGCACGGGCAGGTCGCGATCATGCCACTGCCGGAAACGGCTGAAGGGCTGTGGGCCGCGCGCGATCTCGCTGCGGCGAGCAACCGCTGCCGCGGTATAATCGGCGTCACCGGCGGTCCGATCTCAGGCGACGTTGCGCGTGCTGTGGGGTTCAGCCCGTCGCTGGAGGGTACTGAACAGCTTTATCTCGCCTCCAAGATGGTGCTGGACAGCCGGGCCGGCGGGGCGGTGTATCCAATGGCCAGCATCATCGGAACGAAGCTCGACGACCATGCGGCGGTCGAAATGCTCGTAAAGCGAGCCAAGAGCCTCGGCTTCACCGGCGCGGTGCTGATCCATCCGAGTCATGTCGCGATCGCACAGAAGGTTTTCCGGCCCACGGAAGACGAGATTCGCTACTTCGCAGGAATGATTGCGGCAATGGAAGACGCACTCGCGCGTGGCGATGCAGCCGTCAGCTATCGGGGCTCGATGGTGGACTACGCCATGCTTCCGCTCGCGCGGGAGGTGGTGGAAGAGGGCCGCCGCAACGGCGTCACCACGCAATGAGCGCAGACCATGCTACCGGATACGGCCTTCCGTTCGAAGGCTTGCGGGTCGTCGAACTCGGCAACGTCATCGCCGGACCCCTCTGCGGCAGCCTTCTGGCCGATTTCGGCGCCGACATCGTGAAGATCGAGCGGCCGGACGGCGGCGATGCGGGACGCCAACTCGGACTTGAGGTCGATGGGCTGTCTGTGTGGTGGGGCGTCGGCGTACGCGACAAGCAATGCGTGACCCTCGACCTGAAGGACGCGGATGATAGGGAGCGGCTGCTGACACTCCTCCGTGATGCCGACGTACTGATCGAGAACAACCGCCCCGGCGCGCTCGATCGGCTGGGGATCGGCTGGCGGGACCTGCGTCAGGTCAATCCGGAGCTGGTGATGGTCAGCATCTCAGGGTTCGGCCAGACCGGCCCGATGGCCGCCATTCCCGGGTTCGGGAAGATCGCCGAAGCCTTCAGTGGGATCGTGCCGCTGACGGGTGACCCCGACGACATTCCGCTGCATGTGGGCTTCAGCCTTGCCGACGCGTCCGCCAGCCTCTTCGGCCTGCTGGGTGCGGCAACGGCATTGTGGGCGCGCGATTGCAACGGCGCAGAGGGGGCCCAGATCGATATCGCGCTCTACGAACCGTTGCACCGAATGGTCGAACTGCAGTCGGCGATGCTGGCAGAGGAAGGCAGGGTGCCGCTTCGCAACGGGACCAACAACCCTTACGGATGGGGGCAGCGGATGATGGGACACATCTGGTTGGCGTATCTTGCGCGGACGGGACGGAACTTTCCGTTCTAGTCGATGATGAAGCGCGTCAGCGCTTGGGGAAGCTCGTGGGCGAGGAAGGCGACCCGCTCTCCGCCCTGCGTGCATGGGGCGCGGCCAGAAGCGTCGATGAAGCTGGCGAGGCGCTACGGGCGTCGGGCTTGGAAGTTGCACCTGTTCACGACGGACTGAGCATTGCGCGCGATCCCTATTTTCGCGCCCGTGGTGATGTGCAGCCAGCCACCTTGCCGTCGGGCCGGCAGATCGCCGTTCCGGGGCATGTGCTGCGTCAGCTGGACGACAGCGGGACGAAACGATCTTTCCGCCACGCGGCGCTCGGGGTTGACCAGAAGGCGGTATTTGGTGACGAAAGGGGAGAACGCATTGATGGCTGAGGCGCGCAAGGGACTGGTGATCAGTGGCGGCAGCCGTGGCATAGGGGCGGCTACCGCCATAGCAGGCGCTGCGGCAGGCTATGATGTGTGTTTTTCCTTCGCTTCAGACCAAGGCGCTGCCGATCGTGTCGCGGCTGCAATCGAAGCGGCGGGCGGGCGCGCTACTGCCGTAAAGGCGGACATGACGGACGAGAGCGGGGTGGCAGACCTTTTCGCCGCATCCGACGCAATGTTTGGCGCCCCGAGTGCGGTCGTGGTCAACGCAGGCATAAGCGGGAGGGTGGGTCGGCTGGCCGATGCGACTGTGGCGGACCTGAGAAATGTGTTCGACACCAACATTCTCGGCGCTTTCCTGGTCGCACGGGCAGGGGTACGGGCCATGTCCACGGAGCGAGGCGGGCCGGGAGGGGCGATCGTGATCGTCTCCTCACGCGCGGCAGCCCTCGGCGGGGCAGGGGAGTGGGTGCATTACGCTGCCAGCAAAGGTGCGACCGACACGCTTGCTATCGGCCTCGCTCGTGAGGTTGCCCACGAGGGCATCCGCGTCAACGCGGTGCGGCCCGGCCTCATCGACACTGAGATCCATGCCCGCGCCGGCCTAGTGGACAGGCTGGAAAGGGTGGCGCCGAACATTCCCATGAAACGCGCCGGGGATCCGCAAGAGGTCGCTGCCTCGATCCTTTGGCTGGCGAGTGATGCGGCGTCCTACGTCACTGGCGCATTGCTCGATGTCTCCGGCGGCCGTTGAGCAAATACTCGCCGGCTTTCGCGTGCGCCGTTACGGTCAGGGTAGGCATATCGCCTTGCTGGTGCATGGCGCGATGTTGTCGGCGGCCTCCTGGGAACCGTTCCAGAAGGCATTGGGTGTCCATGCCCCATCGTGGACGACTGTAGCCGTCGACCTGCCCGGTTTCGGGCTTGCGCCGGACGAGCCATGGGACGACTACGGGGAGATGGCGGAGCGGCTGGCGACTCTCGTCTCTCAGCTTCGCACAGCTTCGGGGAAGCTGGTTGTCGTTGGCCACTCGATGGGAGGCGGCATCGCACTCACCATGCTTCGCGACCGCGGGAAGTGCTCAACGGGATGGTTGTCATGGACAGCGGTCTCGGTCAGTCACAGGGTGAAGTTTCGATAGGTTCAATCGTGGGTGACCTAAGCGCACCACCCGTTGGTCAAACTGTACGCACGATCGTCGAAAGCTGGTTTTCGGAACCCCAACATATCGACCTGGAGCCTCTGATCCGCGATGCCGGTCGTGTGAACGCAGAGACTTTTGCTGGCATGCTGGCAGCAATCCGCAAACATGATCTGTCGGGAGAGGTTTCGCGTTTTCCTGCAATCCCGCTTCTGCTGCTGAGAGGTTCGCGCGACAGGACGCGCACGGCCTCGGAGATGCAAGCCTTATCGAAGCTGCCTGGACGTTCCGACTATGTGGAAATATCCGGCTCGGGCCACTGCCCGCATATTGAGGATGCAACGGTCACCGCGTTGGTGGTCGCAAGCTGGCTCGCGCGCATTTAATGCAGGCCCGGGGCAGGAACCGGAAGCGGCCCACCCGCTTCCGACTTGAGGACTGACCAAGCTGTCCTTCGGCTGAGGACATTTCAGCTTCGCATCGAAAGCCGAAGCCACGCCGGGTATATCAGGAAGCTTGGTCGAAGCCGGGCGCGATGGACTTATCCGGGCGGCGTGCGGCCTTACATACCATAGTAAAGATAGATCGCGTAACATGACGCCAGTCCAACGACGATGTTCATTGGCAGTCCGATCTTCACGAAGTCGCTGAACCTGTAATTGCCCGCGCCGTAGACAAGCGTGTTGGTCTGATAGCCAATGGGCGTCGCAAAGCTCGCGCTTGCGCCAAACATGACGGCTACAACGAGCGCCCTTGGCTCGATCCCCGTTTGTTGGCCAAGCCCAATTACGATGGGCGTAAAGATGACCGCGACTGCGTTGTTCGTCACACATTCGGTCAACGTTGAGGCGAGCGCATAGACAATGAGCAGGGCGACGAAAGGTGAGACCATCGACATGAGGGGCGTGACCGTCTCGACGACAAGCATCACGGCACCGGTCTCCTGCAGGCCTTGGCCGACGATCAGCATTGCGAAAATGAGGATAAGGATCCCGCCGTCGATCGAGCCCCATGCCTCGTCTTCATCGATGCAGCGCAGCACGAGAATAGCGGCTACTGCGATCATCGCAAGAATCCCGATATCCATTACATTGAACGCTGCCAGGACGACGACCAGACCGAGTGCCAGCAGCGCCAAAGGAGCCTTGGTGCGTCGGAACGCACGTGCCGTCGAGCGGGTGACGGAGACGAGCTCGCTCTGGTCTGAAAGCTCGTCGAGTGCTTCAGGCGTGCCTTCGAGCAACAGCTTGTCCGCAGGCCGCAGTCGCGTAGTGCCAAGATCGGGACCGGCGACATGCTTATGACGGTGGACGCCCAGAACCCGCACGCCGAAGCGACGACCCAGTGTCAGGCTTGAAAGGGGCGTGCCTTGGCTCATCCGGCCGGGCGCGACCACAGCCTCCACAGCAATCCGCTCTCCTTCGCCCGCCGCGCCGCGACGTTGCCCTACCCGTAGGCCTTCGCGCTCGTTTAGCGTCAACAGCTCCTGCGACTTGGCGACGACTATGAGGGATCGCCCTTTTAAGGACGATGTCTTGGTAATTTTTCCGCACCACGTTGCCGTCGGTGCGAACTCCCGTGATGCGGACGCCCGGCTGGTTGAAGTCTGCAATCTCCTCGATGGGCTTTTCGGTATAGATGCCGTCAGCTAGGACCGTAACCTCCGAGAGAAATTCGCCGTCGCCATCGGCGAACAGGTCTCCATTTTCTTCGCGTCGGTCCGGCAATAGGAATTTGCCGAGCACAAGCATGGTAACAATGCCCGTCGCGGCGGCGACAAGTCCGACGGGTGTGATCTCAAAGATCGAGAAAGACGCCAGTCCCTGTTCGCGGGCAACGCCATCGACCAGAAGATTGGTCGACGTGCCGATCAAAGTCAGCGTTCCGCCGAGAATGGCCGCATATGATATGGGTATCAGAAGCCGTGTTGATGCAATGTCGAGCGCAGCGGCCAGACGGATGACGATCGGGATCAACACCAGGACGACGGGCGTATTGTTCATGAAGGCCGAGGCCGCGAGCGCGGCCAGCAAAAATACACCCAGCGCCAGCCTGGGGTACTTCTTGGAGCGGTCGAGCACCATTCCGGCGACATTCTCCAGGACGCCTGTACGCACCAGGGCACCGGTGAGAACGAACATGGCACCAATTGTCAAAGGTGCGGAATTAGAGAATACCGCCATTGCCTTATCAGTTGGCACAAAGCCGAGGACGAGGAAAAGGGCAGCGCCGGCGGATGCGGTGACGTTGGCCGGATACTTCTCCCAGACGAACATGACAAAGAGCAAAAAAACAAGCCCGAGGGCAATTGGAGCCTCGTAGCTCGCAAGAAGTCCGGCCATCATTTCCTCATGCGCCCAGATCCGAGTTTCTAAAACGCGGAACCAGCGACTTTGGGTCCATGAGCAAAAGAGGATTTGTCGGTCAGCAAACCGATTGATGCGGGGTGCCGCCACCGGGCTCAAGATGGCGGCTGAAGCCCGTGATCATTGTGATCCCCGTTTTGTGAGGGACTTGAGGCGCACATGGGAGCGTTGCCCGACCGCCTTGGATTGCGTTTGCATTTTCATGCGTCCAGTGCGGCGGGCGGAGGCGAAGACAAACTTCCCGCACAGTCCGTATTGACGGTTCTCCAGTCGGCACCGTGCAAGTCATTCGGTCTGAGCAGGTGCTCCTAAAAGAAGAATTGCCGGAACCCAGCTGCGGTCGTTGATCCGCCGTTGGTGAAGGGCCAGGGGTTGGTGAAGATACTCGATCTGGCAGCCTGCGGCGGTCCGCGCAAGGGCGAGCGTACCCAGCGATGAGTTGGCTTTTCGGCCGCTTGTGGTCCCCGTCAATCGTAAGCGCTACTTTTCGGTGTCTTCCGCGAGTTTGATTTCGCGCAGTCCTCTTGGATCCTCAAGGGCACCGAACTGCACGATACGCCCCTTCAGGTCAGCGACAAACTTGCTTGTGAGCTGCGATGCCTTTTGAACCGCGGCAGCAGCATGTTGAACGTGAAGTGGATGGCCGGCTCCAGCCTGCAAACGGTGATGCCAGGTGGCTGCCGGTAGGCAACCCCAAGCGGCTCGACGATGCTCACACCCACGCCCCGCTCGACGAGAGCGCAGGCCTCTCCGGAGGAATAGACATCGTATTGCGTCTGGCGTGCCACGCCCCTGCTTTCAAACAGCGCGTCGATGATGTGCCGCATCCGGCTGTCACGCATGAAGGAGATGAACTGCTCATCCCTCAGGTCTTCCGGGCTCACCACTTCCTTCTCCGCAAGACGGTGACCGGCGGGAACGATGCACACCGCGCGGGAATAGAAGAGTGGCTGCGTGTGGAGGAGGGGGTGCTGGAACCTCAGGAACGAAAAGCCGATATCCACCTGTTGGGTCATCACCGAATGGCCAACGCCGCTGGTGATGTAGAAGAGCATTCGGGTCTTGGGGTGCTGAGCGGAGAAATGCGCGATCGTATCGGCGATCAGCGTTTGCCCGACCGAGGCGGCCGTCGCGATGCGTAGCTCGCCGGCGCGCAGGTTGCGCAGATCGTCGGCGAAATTCTCGACCTCGGCCAGCGACGACATAATGCGCAGAACCTCCTGGTGAAGAAGCTCGGCCTCGTCGGTTGGTACCAGCCGCTTCTTCTCGCGGATGAAAAGCTGCAGTTTCAGGTCCATCTCCAGGCCGGCGAGAATCTTGCTGACCGCAGGTTGTGTGACCCGCATTCTTTCAGCCGCGGCGGTAACGCTGCCCGTTTCCATGAACATGCGAAACGCTTCGAGTTGACGATGGGTGATCGGCATGACTGGGTCCCCGAGTGTCAGGTCGCATCTAACATTACTTTTGATTATGAAGATACGCTCACTTGAAATTTGCAGGCACCCTTGCGGCGTGTTCTGTTGGATGAAAGTGGCTTTGAGGGCAGATTATGAACCGAATTCAGGGCCATGCAGCGGGAGGAGTGCTGTTGAGATCGTCGGGCGGAGATATAAGCTTTGCGCTTGAAATCGAGAATGTTCACAAAACATTCGGAGGATTTCGGGCTGTGGACGGCGTCTCGTTCACGGTCCGGCGCGGGGAGTTTCTCTCGCTTCTCGGTCCCAGCGGATGCGGCAAGACAACACTGCTGCGCATGATTGCCGGCTTCGAGAGGCCGACATCTGGCGAAATCCGCATTGCTGGCTCTCGTGTCAACGAGCGGCCTCCTTATGCCCGCCCCATAGGGATGGTGTTCCAGAACCTCGCCCTGTTTCCCCACATCTCGGTCGGTGAAAACGTCGCCTACGGGCTGCGGGTTCGATCTGTCGACAAAGCGGAAATCGTCAGGCGTGTGGACGAGGCACTGCAACTCGTCGGACTCCAGGGGTTCGAAAGCCGCAAGATTCATGAACTCAGCGGAGGCCAGAAGCAGCGCGTCGCGCTTGCGCGGGCGATTGTAATCCGGCCGGAGGTCCTGCTTCTGGATGAGCCTCTGAGTGCCCTGGATCTCAAGCTGAGACGGCAAATGCAGCAGGAACTCAAGCAGATCCAGAGACGCATCGGCACGACCTTCATTTTTGTCACGCACGATCAGGAGGAAGCGCTGGCGATGTCGGACCGCATCGCCGTGATGAATAACGGGAAGGTCGAGCAACTGGGGGAGCCACAGGCGATCTACGCAAGCCCGATGACGCCTTTTGTCGCCCGGTTCGTGGGCGATACGAATTTTTTCGAGGGAAGTGTGGCTTCGGCGTTCGATGGCGGTTTGCAGGTTTCGATCCCGGAACTTTGCCGGGAGGCGCGGTTGCGAACCCCTTATTCCCTGAGCGCGGGCGAGCGGGTCGGCATTTCGGTGCGCCCCGAACACGTTTCCATTGCGCACGAAACCGCGGGTGCAACTGCGCTTCCAGGCCTGGTTACGGAGTGTTCCTACGTCGGCGCCAACACGCGTTACGTGGTCACACTGAAAGAGGCGCCGACGATTGGCGAACTCATCGTCCTGACGCCCAACACCCAGGTTGGAACGCAGCAATTCGAAACCGGCCAGGACGTCTATGTCGGTTGGAGCGACGACAGCATGGCGCTGGTCCCGCTTGCCTGAATCTCTGCGAGCAGGCCGCAGATGCAGCCGCTACATCGCAACGATGCTTAACAATGGGAGAGGAAGATATGCCGAAATTACTGAAAGCAAAATGCATTGCCGGGGTTTCGTTTCTCGCGCTGGCTACAGGTATCGGCCCCGCTGCGTCGGAAGAGTTGCTCATCGCAACATGGGGTGGCGGTGTTGAAGCCGTGTGGGAGGAAGCCTTCGCAAAACCCTTCAAGGAGGAAACGGGTCTCGACGTGCGTATCGTGCCGGTGCCCACGCCGGAAGCACAATTGCGCACACAGGCAGGCGACCCGCAATATCATGCGGTCATGGTGACCTATCCGCAGGGTGCCAACCTGCTGAAGGACGGCATGATCGAGTTGTTCGATCCCGCCGATATTCCCACTGCCGCAGAAACCAATCCCGACTATCTGATGCGCAGCGAAGACGGGAAGCTGGCAGGCGTCAGCCCGTATTTCATGTATTACGGAATCGCGGTCAACACCGACCTCGCCAAGCCGGAAGAGTTCAGTTCGTGGAGCAATCCGGCGACGAGAAATGGCGTGATCTTCTGGCGATCACGCGCCCGATCTATCTGTCATCCTATGATCTGCCGATCATGGCCAAGGCGATGGGTGGCGACGAGCGCAACCCGGAGCCGGGCCTCGAACTGCTGAAGAAGGTGGCCGCCAACACGCTGACGACCTACAGCTCGATCGCGCATATGAACAATCTTCTGACGCGCGGCGAAATAGCCGCCGGGCCATATTATTCCGGCCGGGTCTGGCACCTGCGCCAGCAAGGCGCTGAAAACGTCACCATGGTCGCGCCGAAGGAAGGCGTTTTGATGATCCCGTACATGCTGGTCGTTCCGAAAGGGGCGAAGCGGCTGGAGGACACGAAGAAGTTTCTGGACTTCGTGTCTAGGGCCGAACCCCAGCTTCGCGGCTCGATCCTGGGTGGCTACCTTCCGCTCAACTCCAACGCGGTCCTCCCTCCAGAGGCTGAAGAACAGATGGGCATGACGTTCAAGGAGCTGATGGAAGCGTTTATCAGCCCGACTGGCAGTACATCGCCGAACAGGAACGCGATCGCATCAACATGCTCGAACAGCTCATCGGCGCTGTCGAATAACGGCTTGCCGCGCCATGGCGACGTGGCGCGGCCGTCTATCAAGACCAGAACCCTACCCAGATTGAGGAACAGCGCGACGATGTCCCCTGTTATTGATGCCCCTTTGCCTGTTGAAACATTTATCGACGCGCTTTCCCGAATGAACCCGCAAGGTCGGCGGGACGCGCTTGAGGGGCGCAGCTCCCAAGAAACATCGGCGCTCTTCTCGATCAGGCGGCGGCGGAGGCGGGCGGGCGTGACGCGCTGAATTTCTTCGAGTTGGGAGAAACGCTGACCTATTCCGAACTGGTCGAAAAGGTCGGGCAGGCGGTCAATACCTTGCTGAGCTGGGGTGTGACGCGCGGAACGCATGTAGCCGTCATGCTTCCCAATATCCCTGAGATGCCGATCATATGGCTGGCGCTTGCCCGGATCGGGGCGGTGATGGCGCCGGTCAACACGCGCTATACGGCGCGCGAGCTTCATTACGTGGTCACGGACTCCGAAGCCGAATTCCTGATCGTTCACGCCGACCACGCTGCTCTGGCCGGGCACCTTTCCTCATTTGGCGAGATCAAGGTCACGGCCGACAGGATTGCCGTCGTCGGCGCGGCCGAAACATATCGCTCCTGGAGCGATTTGGGGGCTGGCCAGTCTATCGCCGTCTCGCTCGACTACGAGGTCGATCCGGACGACCTGATGAATATCCAGTACACATCCGGCACCACCGGCTTTCCCAAGGGCTGCATGCTCACGCACCGCTATTGGGTGATGGCAAGTTTCGTCAACGGTTTGCGTGACGGCCGCCGCTATGAGCGCGTGTTCGCGTCGACCCCCTTCTTCTATCTCGATCCTCAATGGCTGATGCTGCTGGCCTTTCACCAGCGCGCGACGCTGTTCGTGGCGAACAGGCAAAGCTCCAGCCGCTTCGCGGGCTGGCTTCGCGAGCACAGGATCCATTTTTGCCTGTTTCCCGAGATCGCCTACAAGCAGCCGCCATCACCGCAGGACGGCGAACTGGTCGTGCGTCGCGCCAACATCTATGGGGTGCGAAAGCAGATTCATGCCGATCTCCGTCGCCGGTTCAATCTGCCTGCTATGGAGGCCTTCGGCATGACCGAAGTCGGACCGACGCTTTATATGCCGCTTGAACACACGGAGATGGTCGGCTCCGGCTCATGTGGCCTTCCCGCGCCGTTTCGCGAGTGCCGGATCGTCGATGATGAGGGTATCGACGTCGCGCGAGGGGAAGAGGGCGAACTGGTGGTCCGGGGCCTCGGCATCATGCAGGGCTATTACAAGAAGCCCGAGGCCAACAAGGAGAGCTTCTTCGGCGAGTGGTTCCGCACCGGCGATCTTTTCCGGCAGGATGAAAAGGGCTTTTTCTACATCGTCGGCCGCAAGAAGGACATGGTGCGGCGTGCGGGCGAAAACGTTGCCGCGAGAGAGGTCGAGGCGGTTTTGCGCGACGGGCCGGGCGTTCTCGATGCCGCCGTGGTGGGCGTTCCGGACGATCTTCGCGGTCAGGAGGTGAAAGCCTACATCGTCCCGGCCGTTCCCCAGGACAAGGCCGACGCGGTTGTGGAGGCCGCGATCGCGCATTGTGCCGCCAACCTCGCCGCGTTCAAGGTGCCGCGTTATTACGAGATCGTCGAGAGTCTTCCCCGAACGCCATCGGAGAAAATTGCCAAGGGAGAACTCATCAAGGCCAGGGAAGATCTTCGAACGGGTTCGTTCGATCGCGTCGACAAGGTGTGGCGCTGAAGGAGAGACCGCAATGACCAGCATATGGCGCCTTCCGGCGGGTGAACTTGCATCGCGAATTCGCGCCCGGGAAGTGTCCTCCCGTGATGTCGTCGAGGCCTTCTTGACGCGCATCCAGGCACTGGATGGCCAGGTCAATGCGTTCGCACTGCTGGATGCAGAAGGGGCGTTGAAGGCTGCCGATGCGGCGGACAATGCGCTCGCGTCGGGAGCCGCAGTGGGATCGCTGCACGGGGTTCCCGTATCGGTAAAGGACCTCGTGGCGACGAGAGGCATGGTCACGGCCTTCGGCTCGCACGCATTTGCCGACAATGTTCCCGCCGAGGATGCGGAAGCGGTGGCGCGACTGCGGGCGGCGGGAGCCATCATTATTGGCAAGACGACGACGCCGGAGCTCGGGCACAAGGTTTTGACGGACAGCCCCGCCTACGGCTACACGCGCAATCCCTGGGATGTGTCGAAGAGCCCCGGCGGTTCCAGCGGCGGCGCGGCTGTCAGCGCGGCTATGGGCTTTTCGCCGCTTGCTGTCTCAACGGACGGTGCAGGCTCTGGCCGCATCCCGGCATCTTGCTGTGGCATCGTCGGATTGAAGCCAACTATCGGCGCGGTGCCGCACGAGACCAATTCCGATCTCTTCGGCTCGCTGACCTGCATTGGCGCGATGGCGCGCTCGGTGTCGGATACGGCCCTGTTGTACTCCGTCATGCACGGGCCCGACCCGCGTGACCCCTGGTCTCTGGCGGGCAATGCCGGGCCCGTAAATCTGCCGTCCGATCCGATCAATGTCCTGAAGGGACTTCGCATCCGCTATCTTCCAAGGACGCAAAACAGCTATCTCGACCCGGAGGTCGAACGGCTGTGCGCCAGTATGGTGGCGCGCCTTGAAGGCGAAGGTGCCGAGATTAGGGGCGACGATCCGATCGGGGACTGGAACCTTGCTGCCGCCTTGAAGCTGATGCGCGCCTATCAGGCCGCCCGGTTCGGCCATCTGCTTGATCGATGGCGCGACAGGATGGATCCGGCCCTTGTCGAAGGGCTGGAGCAGGGGCGCGCATTCAGCGGTGAGGAAGTCGCCCATGCCATCGCCGATCGCACGCGGCACTACCGCAGCATGCAATCGCTTTTCGCGGATGCCGATGTCCTTGTCACGCCGACGGTCTCCGTACCTTCGCTCGACATCGAGCAATGCTCCAACGAGCCGCTGGTGATCGACGGCAATACGCTCGGTCCACTTCGTGAAACCTGGTATTGCTACACAATCCCGTTCAATCCCTCCGGTAACCCGGCCATCTCGGTGCCATGCGGTTTTTCCGGCGCGGGCCTGCCCGTCGGACTGCAGATCGTCGGACCGTGGCATTCCGAACCACTTCTTTTGTCGATCGCCGCTGCGATCGAGTCGCTTTCGCCCTGGGCGGACCGCTGGCCGGCTCTTGCCGTTGAAGGAAACCCGCAATGATCATCGACTACGCAAGCCGGCCGCCGGTGCCAGAATTCACGCAAACTGCGACAGGTCATCTGCACCGGTACAGAACGGTGTACGGCGCGAGTGAGAATGCGGCACAGTCCCGTCCGGCGACGCTGGAAGATTATCTGTCGGCCTATGACGCCGCGGGCGCGCAGCATGTCGTGGTCAAAGCGCGCGATCTCGAATCGACCTTCGGCTGGAAGATTTCCAACGAGGACGTCGCTGCCTTCTGTCGCAAGCAGGGAGAGCGTTTCATCGGCTTTGCGGGTGTCGATCCGCACAAGGGGATAGCCGCGGTTCGTGAGCTTGAGCATGCGGTGCGCGATCTCGGGCTCAAGGGCCTTAATCTACAGTGTTTCGAGCACAAGCTGGCGATCAACGATCCGCGTATGTATCCGCTCTATGCCAAGTGCATCGAGCTCGACATTCCGGTCAATCTCCACACGTCGATCAACTTCGCCACCTCCACACTCATGGAGTATGGCCGGCCGGCGCTGCTGGACGAGGTCATGGTGCATTTTCCCGAGCTTCGCGTCTGCGCCGGGCCTCCCGGCTTCCCGTGGGTCCATGAGCTGATCGGTGTCGCCTGGCGCCATGCCAACGTCCATATCGGCCTGGTTGCGGTTCGACCCAAATATCTCAACACGCCGGGTTCGGGCTATGAGGGGCTCTTGGCCTACGGCAAATCCATCCTGCAGGACCGCATCATTTTCGGCTCCTCGTTTCCGCTGATGCCGGTCGAATGGTGCGTGGACGAAATCAACGCCCTGCCGCTGGACGAAACGGTAAAGCGCAAATGGCTGTACGAGAACGCAAAGCGTTTCCTGCGTCTTTGAAATGGAATTGGGCCGGTCGGCTCGGGAGGAGGGCGGATGTCTTCAACGGATTTGGCGTTCAGGCAGAAGCTGCGCGGCCCCGGACGCGAGGCGTGGGGCAGGTTGTTGCTGCTAGCGCCCGCTGTTTTGTTGCTTGGCCTGTTTGGCGTGAGCGTGGTGCAGCTCATCGCCTCGTCTTTCGTCGATGAGGGCCGGCTGAGCCTGGCGCTCTATACCGACTTCTTTTCCCGTGCCGACTACCGGGACATCCTCTTCAGGACAATTCGCGTGTCGCTGCTGGTAGCCGCGCTGTGCGTCGTGATTGGATATCCGATCGCCTACGCGATGTGGCGCTACAAGGGCAACCGCAGCCACCTGATGATATTGATCATCCTGCCGTGGTTGGTATCGATTGTTGTTCGCACTTACGGCTGGATGGTCATCCTCGGTCCCAAAGGCCTGATCAACGAGTTTCTTGCCTGGGCCGGGCTTATCGAACGGCCGGTACGGATGATGTTCAACACCACGGGTGTCGTCATCGGACTGGTTCACATTCTGATCCCGTTCATGATCATCTCCATCCTGTCGGTCATGCTGCATCTCGACCGCCGTCTGGAGGAAGCGAGCGCCAGTCTGGGCGCGCGCAGCTACCACACTTTCTTTCGTGTCACCCTGCCTTTGACCGTTCCGGGGATCATCACGGGAACGATGCTCGTCTATCTCATGTCGACCGGTGCCATCGTGACGCCGATTCTGCTTGGCGGCGTACGCGACAGGATGATGGGAACACAAATGTATCAGGAGGTCATCCAGACCTTCAATTTCCCGAAAGCCTCCATGCTTGCCTTCCTTCTCCTGCTCGCCGGACTGGCCGTTGTGCTCCCGTTGCAGGCACTCGAACGCAAGCTGTCGCGCTTCATGGATCAGAAGGGGAGCTAGGCGATGCTGAAGCAGAGATGGGATACGATCGGCATCTGGGCGGTCCTGCTGTTCATGCCCGCGCCGATTATTATCGTCGCTGCGGCGTCCTTCAGCCATGACGGCTACATCCAATTCCCGCCAGGTGAACTGTCGCTACGCTGGTACCAGGAGTTCCTGACGGATGCACGCTGGCTGCGCGCTCTGGTGGTGAGCCTGGGGTTGGCGATCGCCGGCGCCTTATTGAGTACCACGGTGGCCTTCCTCGCTGCGCTGGCCGTCTCGCGTCGTCAGACTGCCTTCACGCGCTACTTCGAAGTCGCGGTGATGACGCCGCTTCTTTTTCCGCACGCAGCACTGGGCGTCGCCATGCTGTCGCTCTTGATGATGATCGGCGGCTACGGCACTTTTGCCGGGCTGCTTCTCGTCCACTGCATCATCACCTTGCCGTATGCCTACCGGCCCATTTCCGTGAGCCTGCGCAAGCTGGACAGGGAACTGGAAGAGGCGTCCATGAGCATGGGAGCACGGAACTGGTATACGTTCCGCCACGTGACCCTGCCGCTGGTGCGCCCGGGGATCATCACCGCGCTGCTGTTCAGCTTCATCCTGTCCTTCGATGAGGTGACAGTGACCATGTTTCTCGTCGGCCCGTTCATAACAACCCTGCCTGTCGAGACCTACTCCTTTATCCAGGAGAGCGGGACGCCGGTGGTTGCCGCGATTTCGACGGTGCTCGTCGTGATGACGCTGCTGCTGGTCATTCTTCTCGAGCGGCTGGTCGGCCTGGAGTTTTTTGTCGAACCGGATCGCAAGTAGGCCGAGCAACGATAGCAATCGGATCATCCGCCCGGGATCATTGCGGCGCGCGGACAAGCTGATTGGGAGAGATGAGATGATGCCAAAACTGTGGCGCAAACCGAGGGGGATGTGTCGCCGCGTCGATCCACTCAATCGCATGCCGGGGCGATCAACGCAGATAGCGAGATCCCTGAATGTCTGCAGGTTCGGTGTCCCGCCGCATTCGAAGAGATCTGGCGTAGGCGGTTTATCGTCCGCCGTTAGACACCGGGTATGAAAATCCGCTTCAACGTATCGTCCTTGAGCCAGAAATGATGGAGCAGGGCAGCCGCTGCGTGGAGCACGATGAGCAAGATGAACACAGGCTTGGCGAGCGAGTGGATCTCGCCGAAGGGATCGCCAACATAGTACGCCAGAAGCCCCAGGATCGGTGTCGCCGCCAGAAGAATATAGAACAGAATATGCGAAGCACGAGCAGCCGCACTCATCCATACCGGCCCACTGTCGGCTGGCCGGGGCACGCCGCTCGTCAATCGAAGTAGTATGCGTAAGCCGACGAACACGAGGATTGCGATTCCGATCCAGTAATGCGCTGAGCCGAGTGCGAGGTCGGCCCCGCTAGCTTGCAGACGGTCCTCCGCGGCGTCGACGACCGCTGTCATGCTCTCGCCGAAGATCAACTGGAACAGCACGAGCGCTGCCAAGATCCAGTGCAGCGATATCTGCAAACCGGAATATCCACGTTTATGTCTTTGCATAATTGGAATCCTCGATCTTACGGGTGACGTTTGAGATATCCGTTGAGAACGCACGAAATGGTACCGGGATCATGCCAGATTTCCGGCCTTCTCTATGAGTTCGAAGAAGCCGGTGCCGCCGAAAATGGAGCGGATTGTGGGTCGTCGGGTAGGGGTGGCTTGAAACCATCGTCACGAACTTTCGGCAGCCGAGTCCGGCTGGCGCTGCCTCGTTCACTGCTCGATCTCCGTTTTGACGCGGACGTCTTCTTCTGGCCACGCCGCACGCAAGGCTCCCGTTTTGAAACTGCGTGACGCCGTCTGGTAGTAGGCGATGGCTTCGTCGCGCAGACGCTTATCGATGGGCGCCGGCCGTGAAGCCAAAGTGGCGGGATCGATTGCGAAGCTTTGCACCAGGCCTTTCGGGCGCAGCACGGTCAACAGGCCGTTCTTCAGATAACCAAGTGACTGATAATTGCTGATAAAGGCTCGTTCGTCGATAGGTGTCCCGCCGGTGATGGCGCGACCGAAAAACATCTCCTCTCCCGGCGCATCAAGTACGCGAAGGAGTGTCGGCGGGATGTCGATCTGGCTCGTCATCGCCGTGATGCGTCCCGGTTTTACGATACCCGGCGCGTAGAAGATCATCGGGATCAGGTAGCTGCCGATGGGGAGCTCGGTCTTGCCCGCCACCGATGCACAGTGGTCGGCCGTGATCACGAAAAGCGTGTCGGCGAACCACGGCCTAGTCGATGCCGTCTCAAGAAAGTGGCCGATCGCGTAGTCGGTGTATTTGACCGCTCCATCACGCCCTCCCGGTGAGGCAATATCGATGCGCCCGTCGGGATAGGTGTACGGCCGATGGTTCGACGACGTCATGATATGCATGAAGAATGGCGTGCCATCCGCGGTGTGATCGTCGAGCCGTTTCGCCGCATTGTCGAACAGGCTTTCGTCGGCCGCTCCCCACGCGTTCTCGAAAGCGACCGTTTCGACCGGAAAATCGCCGCGGTCCAGAACCGTGTAGTCGTTGCCACCAAAATAGGCCGCCATGTTGTCGAAGTAGGCGTTGCCGCCGTAGACGAATGTTGTCGCGAACCCCGCATGATGGAGGATTTCGCCGAGCGTCGTCAGGTGGTCGCTCTTGGGTCGCCGCACGATCGCCTGACCTGGCACCGGTGGTGTCCCGAGCGATGTTGCTTCGAGACCGCGCACCGTGCGTGTGCCGGTAGCAAAGAGGCGGTCGAACACCAGCCCCTGGGAGGCGATGCGGTCGAGGTTGGGGGTCAGTCCCTTCGCATTGCCGTAACTGCCGAGAAATTCGGCCGAAAGGCTCTCTACCGTGATCAAGACGACATTCTTAGGCCGGCGTGTCAGGTATGCGGGGAATTCGGCCTGCTGCTGGCCATCAGAATCGGCCGGTTTTGGGGTGGCGCGCGGCATGCCGAGGCCAGCAAGAATCTCGGTAGCCTGTTTGTTCGGCAGCGTCGCGTAGAACCGGTCGTAGTCCAGCTCGTTCAGGAAGAATGCTGACACGAGGCTGAACAAGCCGTTGCCGGAGAGTTCGTCCGCATAGGCGTTGCCCGATCCCCGCGTCTGGTCGATACTGGCTACAAGCGACAACATCGGCCCGACAACAGCGAGCGCTAGCATCGTGAGACGTGTACGCGCGCTATAGGGCATCGTCTCGGCGGCGCGGAACCAGTGACGAAGGCACCAAACGATCACAGCCGCCGTCCCGGCTATCGAAATCAGCAGGGGCGTCACAGGATAGGACTCGAAAATGTTGGCAATGACTTCCTGCGTATAGACGAGGTAGTCGACCGCGATAAAATTGTACCTGACCGAGAACTCTTCCCAGAACAGGAACTCTCCAACCGCCGAAAATAGCAGAAGAGCGACCACGAGCCATACAGTTACCCTACTGAGCCAGGCAAATATCCGACTGCGACGAAGCCGATCCGGGAGAACGGCGTTCACCAGAAGGAACGGCGACAGCAGAGCCCCCAGTGTGACGAGATCGAACCAGAGACCACGGACAAGCACGAAAGGCATGTCCGACAGGCCGATGTCGCGACTGCTATAGATCGAGAGCCCAAGCCGGGTTGCGACGAAGATCGCCAGCGCGCAGGCGGCCAGTATGGTTGGATAGGTGAGCAACAGCGACCGGAGCGGCACAAGCCGCTGTGCAAAGCCTCGGTCAAGCGGTGGTGAATGCGTCATGGTCATGTGCCGGCGCTGTTCGAGATCGTCAAAGGTGACGCTGCCGGCTGATGTGGTCAGGGGCAAAACGATGCTGGCCCGCTGATGCGTGGCTGGACAGCGCTCTGGGTGCGTGCGCCACGACCGAGCCGGACGCGATCGCCATCAGGCAGACGGCACCGACGAGAGGGGCCAGCAGCAGGCAAATATGGAGCCAGCTCAGGTTCATTTTCATCGATGTAGGCCTCGCTTCGCGCGGTAGCCATTCAGCGACGGGGACGTCGCACGCGGCTTTCGCGAACGCTGGCAAGGTCATGCCGGCGACCAATGTGGTGGCTGCGACGGTTTTCATGCGATCTCCAAAAACAGTGGATGACTTCGCCTTGTTGGCGGATCAACCTGACACCAGGCTGAAAGCAGCTTGATAATCAGCGCGCTGTCAGGATCGTCGCCTAGGATCATTTCGCCTCCGAACAGGACGTACATGCGAATATTGCTGGTGGAAGATGATCGAAGGATAGGCAGCGCGGTTCGCGATCATATTGCCGCGGACGGCCATGCCGTCGATTGGGCCGAGACGCTGGAACAGGCACGGGCTTTCGCCAAAGTCGCCAGCTACGGTTTGGTGCTTCTCGACCTGCAGTTGCCTGACGGCCAAGGCGTCGGCCATCTTCGTGATATGCGGGCGCGCGCCGATCGAACTCCCGTCATCATCGTAACCGCACGCGACCAGATTACCGACCGTATCGCCGGTCTCAATGCCGGCGCCGACGACTATCTGGTCAAGCCTTTCGATCTCGGCGAACTGTCGGCGCGCATCCATGCCGTCGGACGGCGTGCAGGGGCTATCGGTCCCGACCTTGCAGTGAAAATTGGCCCGGTCGAGCTCCTTGCCGCCGAGCGGATCGCAAAGCTGAACGGAGCCACCGTCGAACTGACGGCAAGGGAATGGGCCGTGCTCGATGCCCTGACAAGCCGCCCCGGGGCGGTCGTTTCGAAATCCACGATCGAAGACGCCCTTTACGAGTTCGGCGCCGAGATCGAGAGCAATGCGGTTGAGGTCTATGTCAGCCGGCTGCGCAAGAAGCTCGGGCCGGAAGCAATCGCGACATTGCGTGGGCTCGGATACAGGCTGGCAACATGAGAGCAAAGCCTTCCAGCATGACCCGCCGCCTCATTGTCGGGCTGACAGTCGCGACAATGTTGTTCTGGATCGCTGCCGTCGCCGCCGGTGCGCTTGTCATGCGCGGCGAGTTTGACGAAGTTTTCGACAGCGCTCTGCAGCAAACATCAGATCGATTGATGCCGCTTCTGGTAGAGGATCTGATGTCCCAGACATCAGACGGCGGGCCACGCCAAACATTGGCAAGCAGTGCGGGCAGCGAAAGCTACTTAACCTATCAGCTTCGTGATCAAAGCGGCCAAGTGCTCGTTCACTCCCACGATGCGCCAGCCGAGCCATTCGATGTGCCGCTGCAAGCGGGCTATTTTACCACCCCCAATCATCGCGTTCTGACAACCGAATCTGTCAGCGGCTCGCTCTTTCTGCAGGTTGCCGATCCGCTCTTCCATCGCCGCGAAGCGATGGCCGAGACTGCAGCGGCGCTATTCCTGCCACTGGTACCTCTCGTTCCTTTGAGTGTGCTGGCGATCTGGTGGATAGTACGCCGTACGCTCGCGCCGCTCGATCGGTTTCGGGAGGCGATCAGTACGCGAGATGGAGGCAATCTCGCACCGGTCGCGCTTGCCGGCCTTCCGGCAGAACTTCGTGACATGGAAAGCTCGGTCGATCGCCTGCTCGACCGACTGCGCGCGGCGCTTGAAAGCGAGCGTGAATTTGCCGCCAACAGCGCCCACGAACTGCGCACGCCGATCGCCGGTGCGCTCGCGCAGACACAGCGGCTTGTTCGCGAACTGTCTGAAGGACCCGTCAAGACACGGGCGAGAGAGGTTGAGGCTTCGCTCGCCAATCTCAGCCGACTGACGGAAAAACTGCTGCAGATGGCGCGCGCTGATTCCGGGATCGGCATGTCCGATGTGGAGGCGGATCTCGTGCCGATCATCAAGCTGGTCGTCGAGGAGTTTCAGCGCATGCGGGCTTATGTGGGGCGTCTTCAATTCGACGCGCCGAAGGGCTTGTCCATGATGCGGCGGATCGATGTAGATGCTTTTGGAATTGTCTTGCGCAATCTCATTGAAAACGCACTGTTCCATGGGGCCGAGGAAACGCCGGTAATAGTCGCTCTATCGGAAGCCGGCGTCATAACTGTCGCAAATGGCGGTCAGGTTATTCCGGCGGAGCAATTGACCGACCTCGTAAAGCGCTTCAGGCGCGGTCGCACCGGCGCGGCTGGGTCCGGTCTTGGGCTCGCCATTGCGATTTCATTTGTCAAAACAATGGATGGAACAATTGAATTCAGATCGCCGGCCACCGGCCGTGTCGATGGTTTTGAAGTGGCGATCCGGCTGCCCAGCGCATCGGACACACGTGCATCGCCCATCGGTGACCGTCCATGAGCCAGAAATGAACCACGTTCCGTCATGCCGTTTTTGGTTTCGTCACCTATGCGCGCTCAAGCGGCGACCTCGAGGGTCAGCGCGCGCCGCGTCGGCCGGGATCACGTGCACATGGAACATCATAACGCTTCGCCATGGGAGTCAATTAGAGGCGGCATGCCACAACGCGTTCTTGAGATCGACAAGCGGCGGGTTGGGCCGAACCGGCGGCGGCTGGCGTCCCTCTGCTCCTGGGCCAGCAAGAACGGAGAAGCGAATCTCGCCATCGGTATAGTAGCGGTCACCCTCTCCGTTGCGTCCGTTGACGGTGAAGCCGACGCCTGTCACCTCGTAGACCTCGGCTACATGTCCGGTCGCAGCGAGGTCCGCGGCCAGTTTGTCGCGCATGGCATCGACGTCCGGAGAGATCGCGTGGGTCACCGCGCCGGTGTAGTGGCTGAGCCCTACGCCGACATCCAACGAAGCGGACCCGAGCCAGACCGGTCGACCCTCCATACCAGCGGAAAGGACAGTCCAGAAGCGTACATGCTGGCGCCGGTCTGCGCTATGGCCGACCTCCTTCTCGAAAGCGAGGTCCTGCCGCCGCCCTTGGTAGAACAGTGGACTGACGGGCGCTTGGCGATAGGCTTCGTCAAAAACCACGCTACCGATGATCTCGATGCTGGTGCGCAGCGTCACGGGATCCGCGGAGACCAATCTGCCGCTGCCATGGCGGTTACGAGTTCGTCACGAGTTCCAACAATTCCAACATTTAAAGGGTCGCCCGCCAAGCCGTCCGAGGTGTGTGTCACCATCTGAAGGCCGTCCAGCGCTGTCTGATGCTCATAGTGGCGCAGGGCGAACGGCAGAATAAGATAACCCATGCCCGCCCAAACAATTACGATTGCACTGACGCTAAGCGCTAGACAGCGAACGAGCCTGTGTTCTTTTCGTCCACGTCGGGCACGCATCGGTCTAGGAAGCTGCTCACTCATAACGATGTGTTTCCACAAAGGTGGGGGCGTTTTCCGTCATTATCGGCTTTTCCGCTGGCCTAAACCATCAGAATTGAAGCCAGTAACTCCCCATTCCGGTTGCTTATGACAAGCTTACCGAAGGCAGCCAACAATCGCTTGCCGGACCGATCGAGCGGCCAGCACACGGCAACTAAAACGCTCCGATATCTCAGGCCGGCGAGACGATGGCGGCTATGAAGCCCTGCTTGCGTGATGAGTGGATGATGCGCCACCATTCTGGGTCGCTTGGCCAGGACGCCTGCAACTATGGCTCATCCCTGTTTATGTGACATCGCCCGAAGGCCAGACCAACGATCTCAAAGCTTTTAACCGTGCAGCGTGTGCAGATCCTGAACGACCAAACGCACGAATGCTGCCCCGCTCCAGCAAGAATCGAATTAGATGGAAAGTGGAGCGGATAAAATATTGTCTGCTTTGGAGACGACAGATGGAGATGCAGTGGCATGATTGCCGAAGAATTCGATGTAGGTAGCAGGCTCAAGGCGATGCGTTTATCGGCAGGGCTTTCGCAGCGACAGCTTGCAGGGCTTGCCGGCGTGCCTCACGCTCAAATCTCCAATATCGAGATGAACCGCAACAGCCCTTCCGTATCTACGCTTCGCAAAATATTGAGCGGCCTAGGCGTAAGCATGGCGGATTTCTTCGAATCGGATCGTGGTGTGCCCAAGGGGCCGTTCTTTGCCCCTGGCGAGTTTGTCGATTTGACTTCGCGTATTGCCGCCAACGCCCTTGGAGGCGGGCGTGTTTATCTCAGCCAGATCGGTGATGCAGTTTCGCACAATCTGCAGATCCTCCACGAGCTTTACGAGCCCGGTGCGGATACGGGAGAACTGCTGCTTCAGCATCCCTCCAACGAGGGCGGTTACGTGGTCGAGGGCGAGTTGGAGCTAACTGTCGGAGACGTGACCCGCGTTCTCGCGGCGGGGGAAGCTTATCTTTTCGACAGTCGGATACCTCACCGCTTTCGCAACCTTTCAGCCAAAAGAACCATCGTCATATCCGCGTGCACGCCACCCTATCTATGAGAGTCCGCAAAGGAAGCGGTTGTTCAATATTTTATACAGTGATATGAGGTCTGGACTTGTATTCTGAGGACCCTCCATGACAGCCGCATCCCAACTCGCCACACGTCAGCTTGCCGCCGTTTCCACGGGTGTCGGCACACGGGCCATCTACGCGGAAAGAGCTCTTAATGCAGAACTATGGGATGTAGCTGGCCGTCGATTCATCGACTTTGCAGCAGGCATCGCCGTTAATAATACTGGTCACCGCCATCCCGCGTTGATGGAGGCCGTGCGCCATCAAGCCGAGCATTTCACCCACACCTGTTTTCATGTCGCGCCCTATGAAGGCTATATTCGTCTGGCCGAGCGGCTCAACGCAATCGCGCCAACGGGCGCCGAAAACCGCACCATGCTGGTGACCACCGGAGCGGAAGCGGTGGAGAACGCGGTAAAGATCGCGCGCGCCTACACCAAGCGCCCGGGCGTCATCGCCTTCACCGGCGCGTTCCACGGCCGCACCATGCTGGGCATGGCGCTGACCGGCAAAGTCTCGCCCTACAAGAAGAATTTCGGCCCGTTCCCAAGCGACATCTACCACGTAGCGTTCCCAAACACCTATCTGGGGGTCTCGTTGGAGGACTCGCTGGCGGGTCTCGAACGTCTTTTCCAGTCGGACATTGACCCGGAGCGTGTCGCGGCGCTCATCGTCGAGCCGGTGCAGGGCGAAGGCGGCTTCAACGTCGCGCCGACGGAATTCCTGGTTGCGTTGCGCGAAGTGGCCGACCGCTACGGCATCGTGCTGATTGCAGACGAAGTGCAGGCTGGCATGGGCCGCACCGGCAAGATGTTCGGCTTCGAGCATGCCGGCGTGAAGCCCGACCTTATCACCATGGCCAAGGGTCTCGCTGGTGGTTTCCCGCTTTCGGCCGTCACCGGCCGCGCTGAGATCATGAATGCCGCGCATCCGGGCGGACTCGGCGGTACATATGGTGGCAATCCGCTCTCCGTCGCCGCCGCCAATGCAGTGCTCGACGTGATCGAGCAGGAGAAGCTTTGCGAGCGCGCCGCCTTCGTGGGGCAGCGCATCAAGGATCGTCTCACGGTTATCTCCGAGCGTCAGGGCATGGAGGCCATCGGCGACGTGCGCGGGCTGGGCGCGATGGTGGCGTTCGAGCTCGTCAAGGATCGTGACACCAAGGACGCCGACCCGGCGCTGACCAACGCCATCGTCGCTGAAGCGGAAAAGCGCGGTCTGATCCTGCTGTCCTGCGGCACCCGCCTGAATGTCGTGCGCATTCTGACCCCGCTGACCATTGAGGAAGACATTCTGGCTGAAGGGCTGGATATTCTGGAGGCTTCGATCGAAGCTGCAATCTCGGCGTCTGCCGTCTAAGCAGACCGGACACCCAAAACAAGGCGGCGCGATGGCGTCGCCTCCACTTGCTCTTGTGGAGCGTGATCATGGCCGACGGCAAGACCTATCCCAACACTCAGCTTTTGATTGACGGCGAATGGCGCGATGGCGTCGAAGGCAGGACCATCCCGGTTCTCGACCCGGCGACGGGCGAAAAGATCGGTACGGTCGCGCACGCGACAAGGGCCGACCTGGATGCAGCCCTTGCCGCTGTAGATCGTGGCTTCAAGGTGTGGAGGGCTACCTCGGCCTACGAAAGATCCAAGGTGATGCGCAAAGCCGCCGAGCTTCTGCGTAAGCGCGCCGGCGAAATCGCGAAGATGATGACGCGCGAGCAGGGCAAACCTGTCGGCGAAGCGACGATGGAAGTGATGGCTGGGGCGGATATCATCGACTGGTTCGCCGAGGAGGCCCGCCGCACCTACGGCCAGATCATCCCCGCCCGCATGCCGGGCGTGACCCAGATGGCATTCAAGCTGCCGGTCGGCCCGGTTGCAGCGTTCACGCCGTGGAACTTCCCGATCAACCAGGTGGTGCGCAAGCTTTCGGCGGCGATCGCCGCCGGCTGCTCGATCATCGTCAAGGCACCTGAAGAAACGCCGGCATCGCCCGCCGAACTCATCCGTGCCTTTGTCGATGCAGGCGTTCCTGCAGGTGTGATCAACCTCGTCTACGGCGTTCCCGCCGAGATTTCGGAATATCTCATCCCGCATCCGGTGATCCGCAAGATCTCTTTCACGGGATCGACGCCGGTGGGCAAGCAGCTTGCAGCGCTCGCGCGCAGCACATGAAGCTGTCGACCATGGAACTGGGCGGTCATGCGCCTGCTATTATTTTCGAGGATGCCGATCTCGACAACGCCGTGAAGGTGCTGGCCGGTTCGAAGTTCCGCAACGCCGGACAGGTCTGTGTTTCGCCGACGCGCTTCCTCGTGCAGGAAGGCGTCTACCACGAGGTCGTGGATGCGTTCACCGAGGCTGCGAAGGCGATCAAGGTCGGCAGTGGCTTCGAGGAGGGCACGCAGATGGGCCCGCTCGCCAACGAGCGTCGCATCCCGGCGCTGGAAGCGTTGATCCAGGACGCGGTGGACCACGGGGCCGAGCTCAAGACGGGCGGCCGCCGCATCGGCAATGTCGGAAATTTCTTCGAGCCGACGGTGCTGTCCAACGTGCCGAAAACCGCGCGCATCATGAACGAGGAGCCGTTCGGTCCCGTCGCGGTGTTCTCTCCCTTTTCGACGCTGGACGAGGTGATCGACGAGGCGAACCGCCTGCCGTTTGGCCTCGCCTCCTACGCTTTCACCGGCTCGGCCAACACCGCCCAGCAACTTGGCGTGCGCATTGAGGCGGGAATGACGTCGATCAACCACAACGGTCTGGCGCTGCCGGAAGTGCCGTTCGGCGGCATCAAGGATTCCGGCTACGGCACCGAGGGCGGTTCGGAGGCTATCAACGCCTACCTGGTCACCAAATTCGTGACGAACGCGTCGCCCTGAGCCCTTCGCACACGGGCCTGCCGGAGACCTAAGGTCCGCTGTCGGGAGCGAACGATCATACAATGACAAGAATATGAGGGAAACATGATGAACGGCGCGGACATGCTCTGTGACGTCCTGCTCGTGAATGGCGTGGACGTGTGTTTTGCAAATCCGGGAACCTCCGAGATGCACTTCGTCGCGGCGCTGGACCGCAAGCCCCAGATGCGCTGTGTGCTCGGTCTGTTCGAGGGCGTCGTGACCGGAGCCGCCGACGGATATGCGCGCATGGCCGACAAGCCCGCGGTAACGCTGCTGCACACCGGCCCTGGCCTCGCCAACGGCCTTGCCAACATGCACAATGCACGCCGTGCCCACACGCCGATGATCAACGTGGTGGGCGACCATGCGACCTATCATCTGCAGTATGACGCGCCGCTGACGAGCGATATCGATGGGCTCGCCCGCCCGATGTCGGCCTGGGTCGGCCGTGCGACGGCGGCGGAGCGTGTGCGCGGAGTAACGGAGGAGGCCTATCTGGCCTCCATTGCTCGGCGTGGCGTGTCAACCATGATACTCCCCGCCGATGCGGCGTGGGGCGAGGTCGAGCCCGAAGAGCTGAATGCGCAGACGGTACCCGACGCTCCGGCTGCTTCCGCCGAAAGCATCATGGCAGCGGCGGTGGCTCTGTCGAGCGGCAAGAAAGTTGGCATCTTCCTTTCCGGCACGGCGCTGCGCGCCGATGCGCTGGAACTGGCAGGTAAGCTGGCTGCAAAGACGGGTGCCGTGCTGTTCTCGCAGACGTCGGGTCGCAGCGAGCGCGGCGCAGGCCGAGTCGCCGTGCGCCCGGTCCCCTATGTGCTCGAAATGGCCGTTGCTGCACTGGCCGACATCCAGGTCGCCATATGCGTCGGCAAGGGCGAGCCGGTGGCGTTCTTCGCCTATCCCGGCAAGCCGAGCACGCTCCTGCCCAAGGACTGTGCTGTGATCCAGTTGGGCGATTCTGCCTCGAACCTGCGTCTGTCCCTAGAGCAGCTATGCTCGGAAGTTGGTGCGCACACGGCAAAACCGGTTCTGGCGAGCCTGAAGACGCACGAGATCGGGGAGCCGACCGACGCGCTCCATCCCGACAGTATCGGACAAATGGTGGCCCGCCGCCTGCCCGAGAACGCTATAATTTGCGACGAATCGATCACGTCGGGACGTGGCTTCGCGCAATTCGCCAGCATCATGCAGCCGCATGACCACGTTCCGCTGACCGGCGGCGCGATCGGCGAGGGCATTCCCCTATCGATAGGCGCGGCTATCGCGTGCCCGGAGCGCAAGGTCGTACTTTTGCAGGCCGACGGCAGCGGCATGTACACCGTGCAGGGTTTGTGGACGCAAGCACGCGAAAACCTCGATGTCGTGACCATCGTCTTCGCTAACAGTTCCTACGCAATTCTGCAGGGCGAGATGCGCAATGTCGGCGTCAATCAGTTCGGCAGGAACGCCCGCGCCATGCTCGACCTCGACCGTCCGAATCTGAGTTGGTGCGAGATTGCGCGCGGCATGGGCGTTGAGGCAGGCCGCGCCACCACGGCGCAAGAATTCGCTCGCCTGCTCGACAGCGCGCTGGCGAATAAGGGCCCGTTCCTTATCGAAGCTGTAATCTAAGCAAATAAAACGCCTCTATCCCGCGATTGGGCGGGATGGAGGAGTTCGCTATATTTCCCCGTGCAATCGAATGCGTTAAGCTATGCGCGGCGCAAGTCTTGGTGCGCTGCTTGGCGAGGAGAGCATCGTGCAGCGCGGCGGGGCAACGACGATCAAGAAAATCGCGGAAGAGCTCGGCGTGCATCCGTCGACGGTTTCGCGCGCGCTCAACCCAACGACGCGCGGGCTGATCCGCAAGGAAACCTCCGAACGCATCGAGCAGGCCGCCAAGAAGCTCGGCTACTATCCCAACGCGGCGGCGGCAAGCCTGCGCACCGGCCGCTCCAAACTGATCGGCGTGTTCCTGCCTGACATCAGCAATCCGGTCTTCTCGCCGATCTTGAGCGGCATTGCAGAAGTGACCTCCGAGGCAGGCTTCGCCACCATCGTCGCGGATGTCGGCACAGAGGCGCGCAGCCAGACCGAGATGATGTTCGAACTGGTCGCCCGGCGCGTCGAGGGGCTGATCCTCGCGACCGTGAGCCGTAACGACGATCTCGTGCAGCAATGCATGAACGAGAGGCTGCCGGTGGTGCTGGTCAATCGGGCAGAAAGCCTGATGCGCGTGTCATCGGTGACCACCGACGACGTGCACAGCATGCGGCTGGCGATCGACCATCTCTACGAGGCGGGCCACCGCCGGATCGGACATCTGGCCGGGCCGCAGAACCTTTCGACGGGCTTTCTGCGCAACAAGGGGTTTCGCGAGGGCATTGCCGACGTAGGCCTGGCCGCGAACGATGCGCCTGTCGTGGAATGTGCAGGCTATACGCGCGCGGCCGGGCAGGAGGCCATGCAGACCATGCTCAAGGATCATCCGGGCATAACGGCGGTCGTCGCATCCAACGATCTCGTCGCGCTGGGCGCCTATGATGCCGTGTACGCGGCCGGGCTGGACGTGCCAGACAATATCTCGATCGTCGGCCACAACGACATGCCGTTGGTCGACATGGTGCACCCGCCGCTGACCACCATCCGCATCAGCCATCGCGAATTGGGCCGCGAGGCTGCGCGCCTGTTGATGAGTGAAATCAACCACGACGGCGGCGCGCGACGCAGCATCGTGCTGGCACCGGAGCTGGTCGTTAGAGGATCGACCCGGAGGGTCTGACGTTCAGGCTGCCTTGCCAGGGACGCGCGGGATCGCGCTGAGCAGGTCGCGCGTGTACTGGCTCTTGGGCCGTTCGAACACCTTCTGCGTGCTGCCCAGATCGGTGAAGCGGCCATGCTGGAGCACGCCGACCGAATGGCACAAGTTCCGCACCACGCCGAGATCGTGAGAGATGAACACATAGCTGAGGCCGCGTTCCTGCTGGAGCCGGCGAAGCAGCGCGATGACCTGCGCCTGGGTCGACACGTCTAGCGCGCTGACGGCTTCGTCGCAGATAACGAGTTTCGGATCGCAGGCGAGCGCACGCGCGATAGCGACGCGCTGCTGCTGGCCACCCGAAAGTTCGTCCGGATAGCGCTCGCCGAAATGGCGCGGCAGGCCCACATCGTCGAATAGTTGCGCCACGTGGCCGTCGAGCTGCGATCCCTTGTAGCCCAGATGGAATGCGACTGCCTCGGCAACGGTGTCGCGCGCCAGCATGCGGGCGTTGAGGGAGAGGCGCGGGCTCTGGAACACCACCTGCACGGCGCGGCGATAGGAAAGCGGTGTGCGGCCGTCCGGCCAGTCGGTGACGCGCTGCCCGTCGAAGGTGATCGTGCCGCCGATGACCGGGATCTGGCGCAGGATCGCCTTGCCGATGGTGCTCTTGCCTGAGCCGGATTCACCGACGAGGCCAAACGTCTCGCCCTGCTTCACGGAGAAAGACACGCCGTGCACGACATCGCCGTAGCGGGGGATGCCCCAGATGGAACGGCCCTTTTCGTAGCGGATACGCAGGTCTTCGACGCGCAGGATGTCGCTGGTGCTCATGACGCGCTCTTTCCGGCCGGGCCGTCAAGCATCTCGCGGGCGAGCATGAGCTGCCGCGTATAGGGATGTTCGGGATTGGCGAAGAGCTGCGCGGTCGTACCTTCCTCGACCAGTTCGCCGAGCTTCATGACGCCGACGCGGTCGCAGAGCTGGGCAACCACGGCAAGATCATGCGTGATGAACAGCACCGACATACCGAGCGTCCCGCGTAGCTGTAGCAGCAGTTCGAGAACCTGCTTCTGGACGGTGACGTCGAGCGCGGTCGTCGGCTCGTCGGCGATCAAGAGCTTCGGCTTGCAGATGAGGGCGGCAGCGACCATCGCGCGCTGCGCCATGCCACCGGAGAACTGGTGCGGATAATCGTCAAGGCGGTTGCGGGCATCAGTGACGCCAACGAGGTCGAGCAGCTCGGCTGCCCGGGCAAGCGCTTGCTTCCGCGATATGCCTTCGTGGCGGACGAGGCCCTCAATCATCTGGTCGCCAACCTTGTGGACGGGCGACAGCGCCATCATCGGATCCTGGAACACCGCGCCTATCTCGCGGCCACGGATGCGGCTCATCTGCCGCTCGGGCAGACCCACGAGCTGGCGGCCGGCGAGCACGATGCTGCCGCCGGCGATGCGGCCCGGCTTCGGCACCTGACCAAGAATGGCTGACGTGGTCATCGACTTGCCAGAGCCGGATTCGCCCACGAGCCCGTAGATTTCACCCGGTGCGATAGAAAAGGAGATGTTGCTGACCACCCGCTGAAAGCTGCCGCTGTAGCTGGGGAATTCGACGCTGACATTGTTGAGAGCAAGGACCGCATCTGAAGTCGCGGTGGAATTCTGCGTCAGCGGCGCATCCGGTTCCGGAGCGACGGCCGCAGGAATGGAGCCCTTCTTGCGCTTCGGGATGATGAGATCGCTGTTGAAGGCGTCGCGGAAACCGTCTCCCAGAAGATTGAAGGACAGCACGGTTAGCGTGATGGCGGCGCCGGGTACCAGGGACAGCAGCGGTTGTTGAATCTGGAAGCGGCGGGCATCGTCGAGCATCGCGCCCCAGCTTGGGCTGCCCGTCGAGACACCGAGGCCGAGGAAGCTCAGCATTGCTTCGATAAGGATCGCGACGCCGGCAAGGATGGACGTCTGCACCGCGATCGGGCCGATGGCGTTGGGCAGAATGTGGCGGAACAGGATGCGAAGCGTAGAGTAGCCCTGTATCTCAGCCGCCTGCACGTAAGCTTTGGGCCGCTCGGCCAAAACAACGGCGCGCGTGAGCCGCAGATACGACATTGCGAAACCGAGGCTGACGGCCAGCATCGCATTGGTGAGGCCGCGCCCGAAGATCGCAATGAAGGTGAAGGCGAAGAGCAGCATCGGGATCGCCTGCTCGACTTCGACCAGACGCATCACCACACGGTCCCACCAACCGCCGCGATAGGCGACGAAGAGGCCGATGGGCACGCCGACCAGCATGGCGGGAAGGACGGCCTGGGTGACGGCCAGCAGCGCGACCCGCGCGCCCCACATGGCGCGAGAAAGCAGGTCGCGGCCGAGGTCGTCGGTGCCTAACAGGTTCTCCTGCGACAGGCCTTGCAGCCGTCGCATGACGCTCGATGCGTTGGGGTCATAAGGGGAGACGTATTGCGCGAAGATAGCGACGACGACCAGCAGCAGCACCCAGAAGAGGGCCAGTACGGTTGAAGGCTGCGCCAGCAGCCGCGCCAGAAAGGCAGGGCGCTTTTGCTGCGTGTCGGCGAGCGCTGTCTCCAGAGGCGCCTGAAGCGTATTCGTTGCCTGATCGCTCATCTCAACTTACGTCCGATCATTACTTGTCGCGCGGCACTATTCGGGCCGCACCTTGGGGTCGATGAGGCCGTAGCCGATATCAACCAGCAGGTTCACCACGATTATGAAAACCGCGACCACAACCACCACGGCCTGAAGCACGGGGGTGTCGCCACGATTGATGGAATCGAGGATCAGCGAGCCGAGTCCCGGCACCGAAAAGACTTTTTCGATTACGAAAGAGCCGCTGAGCATGAGCGCAGTCAGCATTCCAATGATCGCCAGAACTGGCATCATCGCGTTCTTGAGGCAGTAGCGCATTACAAGACGCCCGCGGGGGCATCCGCGCGCCGTCAATGCGCGGGCATATTGGGAATCGAGCTGCTGAAGCATCGAGGAGCGTGTGTGGCGGGCGATGTTGGCCGTGGCGCCGAGGCCCAGCGCTAGGCAGGGCAGGATAAAGCCGCGCAGCCATGGCCAGAGGCCGGCCGAGGGCGGCGTGTAGCCGGCAGCGGGCAGCCAGCGCAGCTGAACGGCGAAGGCCAGTACGAGCAGGAGCGCAAGCCAGAAACCCGGCATCGCCAGGAGAACCGAGACGACGCCGGTGAGGGCGCGGTCGATCCAGGAATTGCGGTAGAGCGCCGCCGCCACGCCGGTGGGAACGCCGAGAAGCACCGCTATGACTATGCCGCCCAGAGCAAGCGTAAGCGTGATGGGCAGGCGGTGAGCGATCTCGCTGGAGACTTCGAGGTTGGTGACGTAGGAGCGGCCGAAGTCGCCTTGCAGCGCGTTTCCAACCCATTCGAGGAATAGGACGGGAGCAGGTCGGTCGAGCCCCATCTCCGCGGTGAGTCGGGCCACGGCCTCGGGCGTCGCGCCATCGCCGAGGATGGCGGCGGGCGCCTGCACGGGCACGAACCGGAAGAGCATGAAGGCGACGAGCGCGACAAGGATGATGACGGGAACCGCAGCGATGGTTCTAGCGAATGTCAGTTTCCACATGCCGGCCTCACGCAGGTGCAAGGGTAGGGTACTGCCATTAGACAGTGAAAGGGGGCGGCGCGAGGCCACCCCCGTTCGGATCACTCGGCGACCATGCGCACGTCCTTGTAACGCAGCGCGGAAGGCTCCCACGTGGTGGTGGCGATTTGCGCGATACGCTCGCTGTTGTAGTGCACGACGCCGGCCGTATCAAAGTAGCCGCAATCCAGAGCTTCGTCATGGATGATCTGCGTCATTTCCTGGAGAAGCGCTGGCTGCTCGGCTTCAGGCGCGGTCAGCGCCAGCTGATACAGTTCTTCCAGGCGTGCCGGCGGCTCGACCTTGAAGGTGTTGGCCGGACCATCCAGGGCGAAGCGGAATGGATAGTAGTTGAACATGCCGCCATTTTCTGGAGTCATCGTGTTGACGATGAACGGATAGCGTCCGGAATAGAAGCTCTGGAAGTATTCCGGCGTCGGCATCATCATGATCTCGGCGTCAACGCCGATCATCGAAAAGCTTTCCTTCGTCAGCTCCGAGATGATGCGCATGAAGTCCGGGCTCGGGAACTGCAGCGAGAGGTTCGACACGCCGGCTTCGGCCAGCAGCGCCTTCGCGCCCTCGATGTCGTATGGGTAGGGTTCCAGCCCGGCGACATGGGCGGGGTCGCCCTCGTCGAAGCGCTGGCTCGGGAACTCCAGCAGGCCGTCGTAACGCGCCGCGTTGATGTGCTCGAGGGGCATAGCCATGCAGAGAGCCTTGCGGACCCGCACGTCGCCGAGCGCGTCGGCGCGATCGAACATCAAGAGGTGATAGCGCAGCGTGCGCCAGACCTGATTGGAGAAGCCCTGGGATTCCGCCGTGGCCATCTGCGTCGGGTCGCCATCGATAGCATCGACCTGGCCTGCCAGCAGCGCGTTGTAGCGTGACGCGGCATCCGGCAGATAGGATATCTCGACCCGCTCCGGCCCGACCGACTCAGGATCGTAGTAGTCCGGGAAGAAGTCGAAGACATAGGTGGAACCCGACACGGTGTCAGCCTGGTTATAGGTGTAAGGTCCTGTGCCGACCGGCTCACGCTCCCAAATGCCGTCCGCGATCGCCTTCGGGCTGATCATGTTGAGGCCGCGCTGCGAAAGCGTGAAGGGCAGGGACGGGCTCGGACGGTCGAGCTCGAAGCGGACGGTGTAGTCGTTGACCTTCACCACCTGCGCGATGCCGCCGATAGCCTCTCGCCAGCGGTTGGACGCCTTCTGAACGTTCTCGATATTGGCGATGACCGCATCCGCGTTGAATGGTGTGCCGTCATGGAACTGGACGTCCTGGCGCAGGACGAACGTTATGTTTTCCGGCGTGACTGTCCATTCGGTGGCAAGCGCAGGCTCGAGCGTGGTGCCGTCCGGCGCCATGCGCAGGAGGCCTTCATAGACCAGCTGCGTGTAGGTGGTGTTCGGCGGAAGCTGCGGGTTCCAGCCCTGCGGCTCGAAACCGATGCCCCATTTGAGCGTACCGGCAGGCTCCGCCCACGCCGTGCCGCTCAACCCTGCTGTCGCGATGCAGCTGGCCGCAATGGCGTATTTTGCGCAATCGATTGCCTTCTGAAGCATTGGCACTTTCTCCTTTTGAGCGGCTGAAGATCCCCTGTTGTAAAGGGGGATTCGCCCATTCTGTGTTCCCGGTACGCAACCAGTGTTGTTGTTGCTTTTTCTTTAAATTCGTATGGCATCATGCGAACGATTGCAAGAGTGCTCTCCGAAGCCTGCTTTTCGAGGTGTTAGCGCTCGTCCCGATCATCATTTGGGTGCCACCAGCGGCATGCACAGCGCGATCAGCGCCTTAGCGTTCGATCGGTTCGTCAGCGCGCGGGCCTCGCCGGGGGCGATGCGGCAGCTGTCGAACCGGCGAAGCACGGCTTCCGTCTCGCCGTTGCTGACGGCAACCTCGCCCTCCAGCACCAGATAGAGCTTCTCGTGTGACGAGGCGGAAAGAGACGTGTGGCCGCCCGGCGCGATCTCCGAAACACCCATCCAGAGCGTGTCTGAAGGCCCGGCCTCCATGCCTTGTAAGCGAAAGCATCGCATGCCGTAATGCTCGGGCGGGTGGTACTCCGGCGCGTCCTGGAAGGCTGTAACGTTCACAGTTCAGCCTCCGGGACGATGAACACGCGCTGACGGCTGGAGGTCATGACCGCGGCGTAGGCATCCGCGATGCGGTTGAGCCCGTACTGCGCGTCCTTGGTGACGGGGAACGGCTTCAACGCGCCGTCCTCGAAACCGGGCAGCAGTTCACGCAGCACTTTGCCGGTCTCCGCGCAGGAAAGCGCCAGCGTGTCGATGCCGTAATAGCTGTGCCTGCCCCGGTAGAACTCGAATATGTTAAAGTCGACGACATGGGTGATCGCCGCAATGAGAACCTGACGCCCTAGCTTGGCAAGGCTCTTGTGGGCCGCGGCGAAATAAGGGTCGCCAACGGTGTTGAACACGATGTCCGCGCCGTGGCCCCCGGTCATTTCGCGCACGCGGGCGGCGACGTCTTCTTCGGCGGCGTTGATGATCTCGACCGGCGCGTCGGAATGGCCCTCATAGGGCTCCGCGCGCCGCACCACGCCGATGACGCGCGCACCGCGCCATGCCGCGATCTGGACAGCGGCCTGTCCTACCTTGCCGTTGACGCCCATGATGAGCACGACATCCCCCGCTCGGGCAGTCCGGCGCGACGAAAACCCTCGATCGCCGTAACGAAAGGAACGCCGATGCCTGCGGCTTCCGCGAAGCTCATGCCGGCGGGCTTGGCGACCAGGCCGTCGCGCGGAACGACGACATGGGTGCCGTGGCTGCCGTCGCGGCGGATGCCGAGATCCCCCGACGAGCCGAAGACGCTCTTGCCCATCAGGTCCGCAGGACCGGCGACGACCGTACCTGCGAAATCGCGGCCCGGCGTGCGCGGAAACACGGCATAGGGCATCAGGCCGGTGGCGGCCTTCACGTCGGAAGGATTGACGGCCGCCGCGCTGATCTGAACGACGACTTCGTCGCCATTGGCCATGACGAGTGGGCCAGTTTCGATAGCCGGACGAAGCGAGGCGACATCGCTGGCCTTTTCCTGAAGGCGGACGCGTGTAGCTGGTTTTCCGAACGGGATGCCGGTAGGGGCTGCGAGGTTCAAGACAAGGCTCCCGGATGATTTGAGGATTGAACGTGCGCTGTGAAGGCCTGAGGCAGGGACAGCATCGTACGAGCTTCCGCCGTGTTGACGAGCGCGCCGCCGAGGTCTTCGACGATGCGCTTCGCCTTGGCGACCAGCGCCGCGTTGGATGGGGCGAGTTCGCCGCGCGAGAGATAGACGCCGTCTTCCAGCCCGACACGCGCATGGCCGCCGGCGAGGAACGACTGCGCGACCATCGCAAAGGCTGAGCGGCCGATGCCGATGCCGGTAAATCGCGCGCCGGACGGCAACTGGTTGCGTGCGTAGAGCATCGTTTCGGGCGATGGCTGGAAGCCGTATTTGACGCCCATCACGAAGGAGCACAGCACCGGCGCAGCGAGCGTGCCGTCTGCGATCAGGTCGTTCATGAGTGCAATGTCTCCGCTGTCGAAAAGTTCGATCTCGGGCATCACGCCTGCGTCGCGCAGCACCTTGGCCATGCGTCGCACATTGCGCGGTGTGTTGATCACCACCTCGCCGCCGGAATTCATGGTGTTGAGGTCGAGCGTGGCGATATCGGGCTTCAGTGCCGCGACATGGGCGACGCGCAGCTCCGGTTGCATCAGCGTGGTGCCCAGCCCCGCGACCTTTGGGTCTTCCTCGGAGGGTACGAACCGGCCGCCTGGACCCGTGGTGAGGTTGAGGATAAGGTCAGGCCGCGCCTTGCGCAGCGCCACCACCACCTCGGTGTAAAGATCGAGCTCCATAGATGGCCGCCCTGTCTCTGGATCGCGCACGTGGATGTGGACGATCGACGCGCCGGCTTCGGCAGCCTCGAGGGACGAATCGACAATCTGCGCAGGCGTGATCGGCAGATAGGGTGTCTGCTCCGGCCTGGTCAGGTTGCCCGTGACCGCACAGGTGAGAATGACCCTACCCTGATGAAGGGCGGCGCTCACAGTAAGCGCCCGCCGTCGACCACGAGGGTCGTCCCAGTGGCGTAGCGAAGATGCGTCGCGCAGGCGAGAACGGCACCTGCCACGTCGCCGGCGCTCGCAACCCGTTTGAGCGGAATGGACTGGGCGACCTTGTTGTTGAAGTCCGCACCGCGGCCCGGCACGAAGCCGGTGTCAATGACGCCGGGCGAAACGCCCATGACCCGGATGCCCGGCGCAAAGGCGCGGGCCAGCGACTTGACCAGCGTTTCCGTGCCGGACTTTGCCGCGCAATAGGCGATGTTGGAGCCCACGCCGTTGGAGGCAGCGATGGATGAGATGAACACGCTCAGCGCGTCGCCGCTGGCTTGAAGCAGCGGAAGCAATTCCCGCATCGTAGCGAACTGGCCACGCCAGTTAACCGCGAACATGCGGTCGATGAACTCATCGTCCAGCGCATCGAGGTCGGTGTGCGGGATCGCCTTGGTGAAACCGGAGGCGTGAACGAGGATGTCGATGCGCCCGAAGCGCTCCTCGACAGACCGACGAAGGCGCTTCAACGAGGCGGTATCGGCGACATCCGCCTCGACCGCGGCGTAGCCCTGCGCTTCCAACTCGTCGCGAAGCTGCGCGGCACCGGCCTCGTCGCGCTCGCCGCGCCGCCATGTCACCGCGACGGTTGCCCCAGCCTCCGCGAAGGCTGCCGCAGTCGCGGCGCCGACGCCGCCATTGCCGCCGATGACCACGGCTATCTTATTGGAGAGGTCGTACATCGCGTTGGCCTATTTGATCGGGGGAACCGGCAGCCGGGCTTCGCCGGACTGCATGACAAAGTCGTAGTCGAGCACACAGCGTGCGCTATCGGTGCCTTCGTTCTCGATGCGATAGCTGCCGATGAGGGAAGGGGTGACGCCGAAGACCGGATCGTCTTCCAGATGTGGATCGTCGCCAGGGAAGACCTGCGTGATGAGCGTCTTGAAGCCCTCGCGGAAAACGAGGAAGTGCAGGTGCGCGGGGCGGAAGGGCTGGCGTTCCTGCTTTCGCAGCATGTCGCCCGTTGGCCCGTCGGTCGGCACCGGATAGCCTGCCGGTCGCACGCTTTCAAAGTGAAAGCGGCCATCCGCGCCCGTGGTGAAGACGCCACGGAGGTTCATATCGGCCTGCCCGGCATCTTGGTTCTCGTAGAGACCGATCGGGGAAGCATGCCATATGTCGACGCGCGCGCCCTGAATTGGATTGCCCGCCAGATCGCGCACGAGGCCGCGCATCAGCAGAGGCATACCGGGCGTGGGCGAACGCAGCAGGCTGGCACCGTTTTCAAGCTCCGGCGCGTTCATGCGCCAGAAGGGACCGAGCAGCGCAGAGGCGGTTTCCGTCGCGCCGCCCGCGCCGTTGTTTAGAAGGCAGACCAGAGTGGATACGCCCAGCGCGTCGGAAAAGAGCGCAGCCTCGTTGTGACTGTCATTTGTGGCCTGGCCGATGCGGTTGAGGAAATCGAAGGCGAATTCCAACTCCGTTTCGCTGAGGCGGGTTTCGCGGATGAAAGCGTGCAGATGCCGCACGAGCGATGAAAGCAGCTCGACATGGCGCGCGTCCGATGACTGAGCGACGGCATTCAGCGTCGCTTCGGTCGCAGCCCTTTCGGTGTCGATGATCATCCGAGCCTCCACATTTCCGGCAAACTAACAGCAAACGATTGCATAATGTCAATTGCGAAAGTTCGCGCTGGCATGTCCAATCTACGCATTTATGCGCCAGTTCTGGCTATTCGCCTAATTGACTTGGCTGGTTTCGGCTGAATAAGATGCAATCGATTGCCTGGACGTGCCTAGCACATACAAGTGGGGTGATCGGATATGCGCCGTTAATGCCGAGCCTGGCATGCCCCGGCTGGGGCGAGGGTGACGGATTTGTTTGGAGATTGGCGTGTCGGTGTGAATCGGCCGTGGAAACCTGGAGCTGACATCTTGAAGAAAACGCTTATCAAATGTGGTTGGCTCGTCACGCTCGATGCCGCGACCGGTGATTTCGCAGACGGCGAACTTTTGATGCATGGAGACCGCGTTCTGGCGGTGGGTAAGTCGCTCGACGCCGCACATGACGAGGTTATCGACGCGTCCGACATGATAGTCATGCCGGGGCTGATCAACGGCCACATCCACGTGTGGCAATGCGGCCTGCGTGGCATCGGCTCTGAATGGATGGGCCCGGACTACCACTCCAACATCCACGCCAACATCGCCACACGCTATGGCCCGCGCGACAACTATCTCGGCAATTTCGTCGGCGCGCAGGCGCAGATCGACAGTGGCGTGACCACCGTCATCGACTTCTGCCACAATCTGAAATCGCTTGAGATGGCGGAAGCGGCCATCGATGGGCTGGAAGAGACCGGAATCCGCGCCGTGTTTGCCCATGGCACCGCCAAGCCGCCAGCGAAGGAAGGCGAGGTTCCGTTCACCCACGTTCCCCACCCGCGTGACCGCATCGAGGCACTGCGCAAGGGGCGTATGGCTTCGGACGACCGGCTGGTGACGCTGGCAATGGCCGTGCTCGGCCCCCATTACGGGACGCAAGAAGTGGCCGAGGCCGACATTCGCCTGGCGCGTGAGTTCGGCCTCTTCTCGACATCCCATGCCACCAAGCCCAACGACAAGTGCGTGACGCCGCGCGGGTACCTCGCGCTTGCCCGGGCAGGACTGCTCGGGCCAGACCACAACATCGTGCACGGCAACTACATTGATGACGAGGAGCTGAAGGCCATCGTCGACAATGGCGCGACAGTGACCGCAACGGTGCTGGTCGAGCTGCACGGCCACGCGCCGGACCCGCTGGTGATGCGCGTGCGCGAACTGGGCGGGATGCCGTCCATCGGCATCGACGTGGAGCCCATCGTAACAGGCGAGATGTTCCGTGAGATGCACGCGGCGCTCCTGCACGCGCGCTGGTCGGCACACCGCGACAACGAGGCGGCCGGCAAGCCCTCGATGGCCACAATGCCAGTGCGCTCCCGCGAGGCACTGGAATGGGCCACCGTCGGCAATGCCAGGGTGATGGGTCTCGACAAGAATGTCGGTACGCTTGCACCCGGCATGAAAGCCGACATCGTGATGCTGCGCGCCAATGATCTCAACGTCTTCCCGGTGCACGACCCGATCTACACGATCGTCGAGCAGGCGGGCGCGAAGAACGTCGATACCGTCATCATCGACGGCGTGGTGCGCAAGCGCGGGGGCAAGCTGCTCGTCGACGAGAAGCTGCTGGCAGACCGCATGAGAGAGATGCGCGCATCCGCCGAGCGCGCGATGGAAGAAGCAAGCTTCAAGGTCAAGGCCGCTTAGGAGAACAAGATGAAGAAGACACTTATCCGCTGCGGCTGGATCGTCTCGGTGGACGATGAAATCGGCAATCGCGCCGGCGAGGACATTTTGATCGAGGGCGAAAAGATCGTCGCTATCGGCAAGGACCTCGGCCCCGCCGACCAGGTGATCGACGCCAGCGAGATGATCGCGATCCCCGGCTTGGTCGATGCTCATCTCCACACCTGGGAGACCGGGCTCAAGGCGATCGGCTGCGACTGGCGCGGACGCGAATATCTGCGCGATGTGTTCGCCGGCATGAGCACCTATTTCGAGCCGGAGGACAACTATATCGCGACGCTGGCGGGTTCGCTAAGCCGCCTCGATGCAGGTGTCACAACGCTACTCGACTATTGCCACAACGTGCGTTCTACGGAGCAGGCGGAGCGTTCGGTGGATGCTCTGGAGGATTCCGGCATCCGCGCCGTCTTTTGCCTCGGCACCGGCGTCTACAGAGAGGACCAAAAGCCGACCGATTCGGAATTGCAGCGCATCCACCCCCGCGACCGGGCGATGGCGATCCGGAACCGGCTTTCGAACGAAGAACGTCTCGTCACCATGTCGCTTGCGATCCCTGGACCGCACTGGGCGGAGGAGCCGTCGATCCGCGCCAACCTCAAGCTGGCGAAGGAGCTGGGTCTGCGCACATCTTCGCATGCGACGATGCGCAAGAATCAGGAGCTGATGCCGGACGGCTATACGGCCCTGACGAACGAGGGGCTATTGGGGCCGGAGCACAACATCGTCCACGGCAACTACCTGCCGGACGACGAGCTGAAGCTGATGGTGGATGCGGGCATCACCGTGACCTCGACAGTACAGACGGAAATCCGCGGCTATGGCCGCCCGCCGGCAGTGAGTCGCGTGGTGAATTTCGGCGGTCTGCCTTCGCTTGGCGTCGATGTCGAGCCGAAGATCCCAGGCGACATGTTTCGCGAGATGCAGCTGGCGCTGGCCTATGCGCTCAACGAGCGCGTGCGCGAGGACATCGTGAAGCCGGAAAGCCCGGTCGATAACAAGCCGATCTACGCGATTGACGCGCTGAAATGGGCTACCATGGGCGGCGCCGAAGCACTTGGCCTTGGCCACCGCATAGGCTCTCTGACACCGGGCAAGCAGGCCGACATCGTGCTTTTGCGCGCTACAGACCTCAACCTGTTTCCGGTGCGCAATCCGCTGTTCTCGGTGGTCGAGTTTGCCCATTCGGGTAACGTCGACACGGTTATGGTGGCCGGACAAATGCGCAAGAGCGGCGGTTCCCTACTCTATGGCAGGGACAAGGTGAGGTCGGTGCGCACGCGCCTGTTCGAATCCTCGGAACGCATCATCCGCGAATCGGGCTTTTCGGTTACCACGTAAGGCAGCGCAACCGGTTCCGGCTGTCGCCTGGGTGACCGCCTCGTAAATTCTCATCCATATGCGAACTGTGGCAAGTTGGATGGATGCGGGGCGGTTGTCGTCTTGGAATAGGACGGATAATGGTCCACGCGCCTTGCTCGGCAATCGCGGCGCATTATCTGGGATATATAACAAAATATGGGGTGAAAATAGCTGGCGGAGAGGGAGGGATTCGAACCCCCGATGGGCTTGCACCCATGCCGCATTTCGAGTGCGGTGCATTCAACCACTCTGCCACCTCTCCGCGGGGCGCGTGGGCCGTTGCCGGCGCGGGCGCACACATAGCGATTGTCGGGGCGTGCGACAAGAGCAAACTGGACGAAGTTTTCCTACGCCTTACGTGAATGCAGGCGCACGGTCCCAAAGCGCTCCGAGTTACGATCGGCAGGGTGCGCGATTGCAAGCCCCGCCCCGGCTCGCTTAGTGTCCGCTGGCATCGGACACTTATGAGGGGATAGCGACGACGATGGCGATTGAGCGGCTTGGGCGACTGTCCCGGCGCGGTCCTGCCGCGGCTGGTTATACGCTCGCCTTACTCGCTCTGATGCCTGGTCAGGCGTTCGCGCATGCGGCGGACCGCGGTCACGTGCTTTTGTTGCCGACCGGGCATTACCTTGTCGGTGGTGCTGCAGCCGTCATCCTGACCTTCATCCTGCTGGCCTTCGCACCGCTGCCCGCGCTCGACCGGCTGGCGCGGCAAAGGCTGCCGCTTGGAAGCGTGCCGGTGTGGCCGCGACTTGTGGGCAGTGCCGCCTGCCTGCTGCTGGTCTGCGCGCTGGTGGCCGCAGGCTTCCTCGGCAGTCGCGACCCGCTTTCCAATCCGCTGCCGCTGATGGTGTGGACCGTCTTCTGGGTCGGCCTGACGCTTATCCAGGGCATGTTCGGAAATCTCTGGTGGTGGATCGATCCCTGGTATGCGCCCTGGCGCGCTCTGACGGCGGTCACCGGGCGAGAACACGGTTTCGTCGCGCTGCCGGCGTGGCTGGGCTACTGGCCCGCGGTCGTTCTGTTCTTCGCTTATGCGTGGTTCGAGCTCATCTATCCGGCGCCTGACGACCGGAACGGCTGGCGGTGGCTCTTATAGGGTATTTTCTGACGAACCTCGCCGCGATGTTGGTTTTCGGCCACGAGCAATGGTCGCGGCGGGGCGAGTGCCTGTCCGTCTTCATGCGCATGATAGCCCGGCTCGGCGTTGTGGAGGCCGGCCCCACCGTCGATGCCCGCAAAGGTGTCGCGCTCTGCCTGCCGGGGGCGAAGCTGGTGAACGCGGAACCGTTGCCGCCAAGCGGCACGCTCTTTCTGCTGTTGGCGCTGGGTTCGGTCTCGTTCGACGGGTTGATGCGCACTTTCTTCTGGCTCGGGCTGTTCGGCATCAACCCGCTCGAGTTTCCCGGCCGCAGCGCCGTGATGGGGCTCGGTACGTTCGGGCTGGTCGCGACCTTTGCCGTGCTCGCAATTGCATTCTTCACATCCATCGGGTTCGGCGAGCGGCTGGCGGGCGCGGCGGGCAACATGCTGCCAGCCGCCGGCGCGCTGGTCTGGTCGATCATCCCGATCTCCATGGCCTACCATTTCTCCCACTATCTCGCCGCGCTGGTGGTGAATGGGCAGTATGCGCTGGCCGCGCTCTCCGACCCGCTGATGAATGGCGCGGATCTTTTCGGGACAGCCGGGTTGCATGTGCAGGCGGGCGTGCTGATGGGCGCTGAGCGGGCGTGGATGCTCTGGAACATGCAGGCGGCCGCAATCATCGGCGGCCATGTGCTGGCGGTGCTGGTCGCGCACACGATCGCCTTTCGCCTGCACGGAAGTGCGAGGGCCACGGCGCGCAGCCAGGTGCCGCTGGCCGTATTGATGGTGGCATACACTGTTTTCGGCCTATGGTTGTTGTCGTCCCCAACCGGGGCGTGAGCCCTGTCCAAGATACGCATCCTTCCGCAACGGAATTGTCCGGTTGCCAGTCCCCGGGATTGGTGATTTAGTTTGTACACATGCAATTTCAGCATCGGAAACTGCAGCAGATAATGGCGGAACGCTGCGCCAGCAGGCTTATCGTCAAGGGGAACCCAGATGAACGATCGAACCAAGCCTTCCAGCCTTCTCACGACCGGCATTTCCAGACGTGGCGCATTGAAAGGGCTCGGTGCTGCCGCCGCGCTCGGCACGGCGCCGGGCTTCGTGCGCTATGCGCAGTCGCAATCGTCGGAGCCGATCAGGATCGGCTTCCAGGCGCATCGCACCGGCATCGGCGCGGCTTACGGGCGCTGGTACGAGCGGACGACCGCTGCCGCCATCAAGCGCATCAACGATGCCGGCGGCATCAACGGGCGTCCGGTGGAGATAATCACCGAGGATGACGGCACGGATGCGGCGCGCGGCGCCGAGGTGGTCGAGAAATTCGCCAACCAGCACAAGACCGACATCGTCTACGGAACGCTGTTCAGCCATGTGGTGGTCGGTTCCGCGCCGGCGGCCGGCGAACTCAAGATGCCGTATTACGTGGTCAGCGAGGGCTACCACGTCGCTTCCGGCAAGATGAACCGCTACGTGCTCCAGCCCGGCATCACCGATGTACGCGCGCAATGCCGCTCCGTGGCGCCCTGGATCACGTCGAATGTCGGCAAGAAGATCACCATGATCTATCCCGACTACGCCTTCGGCCACGACCACCGCGACTTCTTTGCGCCGGCAGCCGCCGAGCAGGGCGGCGACGTGATCGCGCAGATCCCGATCCCGCCGACAGAGTCGTCGTTCACGCGCTACCTGCCGCAGATTCCGCCGGACACGGACGTGATCTATCATGTGATGGTGGGGCCGGCCGTGCTGACCTTCGTCAAGGAACTCGGCGAGTTCTACGGCGGCAGCGGGCCGAAGCTGTTCGGTTTCATCGACAGCCTCGAGGCAGTCGACATCAACAGCCCCGGCCTCGAATTCCTGGAGGGCAGCCATTTCTGGGAAGGCATGCCGCGCTATCTGCAGGATGGCGCATCGGAGCATGAAAAAGCCTATCGCGAAGCTGTCGGCCTCGACGAGAACGGCGCTTCGGTGAACGATGCCAAGGACGTGTCCACGGCGGCCCACATGTTCGGCTGCTGGGAGACGCTCTACATCATCAAGGCAGCGATGGAAGCTGCCGGCTACCGTGGTCCCGAGGACCGTGCCAAGCTGGTCGAGGCGACCGAGGCGATGACGGAGTTTCCGGAAGGAGCGGAGCATCCGCAGGGCGCGAAGGTCTTCGACGGCAAGGTCCATCAGGTCTTCGGCAGCCAGAACATCTCCGTCGTGGAGAACGGGCGGCTGAACGTCGTGCACCGCACCTCCATCGAGGACGGTCGCTACGAGCCGGAAGCCGACTACACCACGCAGCCGCTTTGATCCTCGGCCGGTCGTGATGTCAGCGTGGCGTTCTACGTTGCCCCCTCTGGCCTGCCGGCCATCTCCCCCACAAGGGGGAGATCGGATCCCTTCCACCGGAAGCCCAATTGCTAACGTTGTCTTGTGGACGAGACATGCCAAGTGCTGATTTCCTCCCTCGTGGGGGAGATGGCCGGCAGGCCAGAGGGGGCAACGTGGAGAACCTTCCTTGCCAGCCGGTTACCTCTGAATGGCCTTCGGACCCTATTTCCTGCTCGCCTCGCTTGAGGGGCTCGTCACAGCGGCGGTGCTGGCGCTGACGGCACTAGGCCTTTCGCTGGTGTTCGGGGTGATGCGCGTCGTCAACGTCGCGCATGGCGAGTTCTTCATGCTCGGCGCGGTGCTGGCCTGGGCGGTTTCGACCGCCTTTGCGGGCCATCCGTCGGTGGGGTTCGTCGCCGCGCTGTTCGTCGCGCCACTGGTCGTGGGTGGCGCGGCGCTCCTGTCCGAGCGGCTGGTGCTGCGAAGGCTTGGTTACGATCCCGAGGCGACCATCGTCGCGACGATCGGCATGCTCTACATCATCCAGCAGCTCGCGCTGACCTTCTACGGTGCGGATGCGCGGCCGGTGCAGGCACCCTTCAACGTCCGTATCCAGCTCCCGTGGTTCGGCTATTCTGGTTACAAGCTTTTCGTGATCGTCGCGGCGATCGTGCTGATACTCGCGGCCTGGTTCGTGCTGACGCGAACGAAGATCGGCCTGGTGATGCGCGCCACGCAATACGACAGGGAGACGGCGCAGGCGTTCGGCATCCCGGTGGACCGCGTCTATGCAGGCGTCTTCGCGCTCGGTGCGATGCTTGCAGCGGTTGCCGCCGTGCTGATCGTGCCGATCCAGCAGGCGCACTACCTGATGGGGCGCGATCCGCTATTGCTCTCCTTCATCGTCGTTATCATCGGCGGGCTCGGCTCGCTGCGCGGCACTGTCATCGCGGCGCTGCTGATCGGCCTCTCGGACGGCATCATTTCCGTGTTCTTCTCGCCGACGCTCGCCAAGATGCTGGCGACGGGACTGGTCGCCATGGTGCTCGTCTTCCGGCCGCAGGGCCTGTTCGGAGTGCCGGCGCGATGACCATCACGACGCGCGACTGGGCGCTGCATCTCGGCGTGATCGCGCTTCTGCTTGCAGCTAACTTCCTGCTGCCGGAGTATCACCGCGGCGTCTTCTCCCGCGTGCTGGTGCTGGCGGTGTTCGCGATGGGCTACAACCTGCTCTTCGGCTATACGGGCCTTCTCAGCCTCGGCCATGCGATGTTCTTCGCCGCCGGGCTCTATGGGGCGGGGCTGCCACTTTATCATCTTGGCTGGAGCGTGCCCGTCTCCTTCGGCACCGGTCTGTTGGCTGGAATAGCCGTCGCGGCCGTCGTCGGCGTGCTGGCGCTGCGCACCACCGGCGTCGCCTTCATGATCGTCACCATGATGTTCGCGCAGGTGTTCTATCTGGGCACGCTCTACTTCACCACATGGACACGGGGCGAGGAGGGGTGGTGCTGTCACAGGCAATGCGCAGTGTGGAATTCGGCGGGTGGAGCCTCAATCTCTCCGACCCGTCGACACGCTACATCCTGGCGCTGGCGCTTTTCACAGTCGTGCTGCTTGCCATGCTGCGGCTCGTGCGCTCTCCATTCGGACGCACGCTGGTGGCGATCCGCGAGAACGAGGAACGCATGCGCATGCTTGGTTACGACGTGTTCCGCGCCAAGCTGACGGCGGTGGTTGTGTCCGGGCTGTTCTGCGCGGCGGCAGGTGCGGCTTACGCTCTGCTGTTCGGCTATGTCGGTTCCGGCTTCGCCTCGATCCAGTACTCGATCCTCCCGCTGTTGTGGGTGCTGCTGGGGGCGCGGCGACTACGCTGGGCCCGCTGCTCGGCACGCTCTTCATGTTCTATATCATCGACTACAGCTCGGGGTACACCGCCGCCTATCTGCTTGTCGTCGGCGTGGCGCTGATCCTGCTGGTCCTGTTCTTCCCAAAGGGCTTGCTCGGGTCGGTCCGCGAGCGCTGGCTGAGGTGGCTGCCGTGACGGCGCTTGTCGAGACACGCGCGCTGACGCGCCATTTCGGCGGGCTCAAGGCCGTCGAGGGCGTCGACTTCAGGCTCGACAAGGGTGAGATCCGGGCGATCATCGGGCCGAACGGCGCCGGCAAGACCACCTTCGTGAGCCTGATCTGCGGACGCATCGCGCCAAGCTCCGGCGCGATCGTGTTCGAGGGACGCGACATCACCGCGCTGCCGGCGCACAGGCGCGTGCGCGCCGGTATCGCCTATACGTTCCAGATCACCAGCATCTTTCCGCGGCTGACGGTCTTCGACAATGTCGCCCTGTCGGTGCAGCGTCGGCTGCTTTCGGCCGGGCGACCGAAGCCATCTGCGCTGAAGGCGGGTGTCGGCGAAGCGCTGGAGCGCGTTGGCCTCACCGAGCGGGCCGGTACGCTTGCCGGCAACCTCGCCTACGGCCACCAGCGGCTCGTCGAAATCGCGATGGGGCTGGCGCTGGAACCGAAGCTGCTGATCCTGGACGAGCCGACGCAGGGACTATCGGACGGCGAGGTCGAGGGCTTCATTGCGCTGGTTCGCGAGATCGCCGCCGACGCCACCGTGCTGCTGATCGAGCACAACATGCAGGTGGTTATGGATCTTGCGCGCAGGATAACGGTGATGAATTTCGGCCAGGTGCTTGCCGAAGGATCGCCGGACGAGATCGCGCCAACAAGGCCGTCCAGGACGCTTATCTGGGGACCGGCAGCGATGGCTGACGTGCTCACGCTTTCCGCGGTCGATGCCTATTACGGCGAGGTGCAGGTGTTGCGCGGCTTCGACCTGGCGCTGGCCAAGGGCGAGGTTTTGTGCCTGCTCGGGCGCAACGGCGCCGGCAAGACTACCGCGCTCAAGGCGATCATGGGGCTGGTCGCGGTGCGCGGCGGGACGATCATGAAGGACGGGACCGACCTGTCGAAGCTCGCTCCCCACGAGGTGCCCAAGGCAGGTGTCGCCTATGTACCGCAGGGCAGGCGGCTCTTCTCCGAGCTGACGGTTGCCGAAAATCTCGAGATTGGCCTGATGGCGCGGGGCAAGGGCCGCGCCACGCGCGAAGCCGTGCTCGACCTTTTTCCGGTCTTGCGCGAACGCCTGTCGCAACGCTCGGGCACGCTTTCAGGCGGGGAACAGCAGATGCTGGCGATGGCGCGGGCGCTGTGCATCGAGCCCGACGTGCTTTTGCTCGACGAGCCGACGGAAGGGCTGATGCCGTCGATGATCGCGCGCATCCGCGAGACGGTGGCCGGGCTGCGCGAACGCGGGGTATCCACCATCCTTGTCGAGCAGCGTGTCGATGCGGTGCTGTCGCTCGCCGACCGCGTGGCCTTTATCGAGAATGGCAAGAACCGCGAGACCGTCGACGTGGAAAAAGTGCGCGCCGATCCCGCCTATGTGCATCGCTATGTGGGCGTCAGTTGATCGCTCAGGCGAGCGTCACGCCGGCCTTGGCCATCTCGTCCTTCATCGCCGCCAGTGAACCGCCGAGATCGATCGCCCGGCAGGCATCGAGCAGCACGGTTGCCTTGAAACCCGAGCGGACGGCGTCGAGGGCGGAATAGGCAACGCAGAAATCGGTGGCGAGGCCGACGAGGGTCAGGTCGGAAATGCCGCGCTCGCGCAGGTAACCAGCGAGGCCCGTCGGCGTCCTCCGGTCGTTCTCGAAGAAGGCCGAATAGGAATCGATCGCAGGGCGAAACCCCTTGCGAATGACTAGCTCGGCTTTGGTCCACTCGAGGTCCGCGTGGAATGCCGCCCCATCCGCGCCCTGCACGCAGTGGTCCGGCCACAATGTCTGCGTGCCGTAAGGCATTTCTGTCGTTTCGAACGGCTTTTTGCCGGGATGGACGGATGCGAAACTCGAGTGGCCGGCGGGATGCCAGTCCTGGGTGAGCACCACGTGATCGAACTCGCCGATCAGCTGGTTGACCATCGGCACGATCTCGTCGCCGCCCGTCACCGCCAGCGCGCCGCCGGGACAAAAATCGTTCTGGACGTCGATGACGATCAGCGCCTTCTCACTCATGGCCTCTCTCCGTTTGCCTGGCGGCACAAGCTGGCGACGAAATGATGGAATGGCAAGGGCGGCTTCTCGATATCGTTTGCATACGAACTAATTTCGGCGCATTCTACCACCGGGAGCAGGAACGATGCGATACGCGAAACCGAAGTCGATTGACGAGGCACTCGCGCTACTGGCCGATGGAAGCTGGACGCTTCTGGCCGGGGGGACGGACTTTTATCCAACACAAGGCAATCGCCCCGTCCGCGACGATGTGCTCGATCTCAACGGGCTGCAGCAACTGCGGCATATCTCGCAGACCGACAGCCATTTCGTCTTTGGCGCGCGCGCGACCTGGACGGACATCATACGTGCCGACCTGCCGCCCGCCTTCGACGCGCTGAAGCTCGCGGCGCGGGAAGTCGGCTCCATCCAGATCCAGAACAGCGGCACGATTGCCGGCAATCTCTGCAACGCCTCGCCGGCCGCGGACGGTGTGCCGCCGCTGCTCACGCTTTCAGCCGAGGTGGTGCTGCGCTCGGCCAGCGGCGAGCGCGTGGTCGGGCTGGCCGACTTCATCCTTGGCAACCGGCGGACGGCGCGTGCACCGGGCGAATTGCTGACGGCCGTGCGGGTGCCCAGGAGGCCGCCACCGGCAATTCGTATTTCGTCAAGCTTGGCGCGCGGCGCTATCTCGTCATCTCGATCGCCATGGCGGCGGCCCGCGTCGTCGTCGACGAGGCAGGCAAGCTGTCGGATGTCGTGCTGTCGGTCGGCGCCTGTTCGGCCGTGGCGACGCGGCTTCAGGCGCTCGAAGAACGGCTGCGCGAAGCTGGTGCTCCGGGTGATGTCGCCCGCGTGATCGAGGCTCACGATTTTGCGGAGCTGACGCCGATCGACGATGTGCGCGGCAGTGCCGAATATCGCCGACAAGCAGCGCGCGAGATCGTCCTGCGCGCGCTAGGGGGCGCTCGCCGCCAGCGGCAAGACCGAGGATGTCGCGGCATGAGCATGGACCGTCTTTCCGTCAGCTTCACGGTCAATGACGAAGCGCGGCAGGTTCAGGTGCCGCCGCTTGCGCGGCTGTCGTCGGTGCTGCGCGACGAACTTCGTTTGACCGGCACGAAGGTCGGTTGCGACGCCGGCGATTGCGGCGCCTGCACCGTGCTGGTGGATGGCGCACCGGTCTGCGCCTGCCTGGTGCCTGCGGCCGGTATGGAAGGCGCTAGCGTGCGCACGGTGGAGGGGCTGGCCAATGGCCGGCTTTCCGCCTTGCAGGACTCGTTCCTGCGCCATGGTGCGGCGCAATGCGGGATCTGCACGCCAGGTTTGCTGGTCACCGCCACGGCGCTGCTTGAAGCCAACCCGAGGCCCAGCGAAGCTGAAGTGCAGGACGCGTTGGGCGGGGTGCTGTGCCGCTGCACAGGCTATCGCAAGATCGTCAAGGCGGTGATGGATGTGGGCACTGCCGGGGCACCGCCACCGGTCGCGCTCGCTGGCGTCGGGGCAGCGATCCCCCGGCTCGACGGCGAGCCCAAGGTGCGCGGCGACGATCTTTTCGGGGCCGATGAGCGGCCCGACGACGCTCTCTCGGTCGCGGTGGTGCGCTCGCCTTACTGGCATGCACGCTTCACCTTCGGCGACCTCGACGCATTCGTGAAAGCGCATCCCGGCATAATTGGTGTCTTCACCGCAGCCGACATTCCCGGCCGTAACCGCTTCGGCGTCATCCCGCCCTTTGCCGACCAGCCGGCGCTCGCAGACGGCACCGCGCTGTTCCGCGGCGAGGCGGTTGCCACGATTGCCGGGGAACGGGACGCCATCGCGTCCCTGGACTTGTCTGCGTTTCCGATTGCCTGGGAGGAACTGCCGCATGCGCTGACGGTTGCCGAGGCCCGGAACGGGTTCGCGGCGCTGCATGAAGATCGCAAGGGCAATGTGCTGCTCGAAGGCACCGTGGAACGCGGCGACGCGGATGCGGCGCTCGCGTCGGCTGCGGTTACCGCGGCCGGTTCGCTCGAGACCTCCTATGTCGAACACGCCTATATCGAGCCGGAAGCCGGCTATGCATTCATGGATGGCGATGTGCTGGTCATCAAGGCGTGCACGCAGTCGCCGATCATGGATCGCGACGACACCGCCGCTATCCTCGGCCTGCCAGCAGAAAAAGTCCGTATCATCCCGACCGCTACCGGCGGTGGCTTCGGCTCGAAGCTAGATCTTTCGGTGCAGCCGCTGATCGGGCTCGTTGCGCTGAAAACCGGTCGCCCGGCGGGGCTCACCTATACGCGGCAGGAGTCGATGGCATCGACGACCAAGCGGCACCCGGCAGTGATGTCGGCAACCATCGGTGCGGACGCGGAGGGCCGCGTGGTCGGCATGGTGTTCGAGGGCGACTTCAACACCGGCGCCTACGCAAGCTGGGGGCCGACCGTTGCCACCCGCGTGCCCGTGCACGCCTCGGGACCCTACTACACGCCGAGCTACCGCGCGCTCGGGCGCGCAATCCACACGAACGGTCCGATCTCAGGTGCGTTCCGGGGATTCGGCGTGCCTCAGGCCGCCTTGATGCAGGAAACGCTCTACGACGAACTTGCCTTGCAGCTCGGCATCGACCGGCTCGAATTCCGGCTGCGGAATGCTCTGCGCGACGGCCAGCCGACGGTCTGCGGCCACGTGATGGACAGCGGCATCGGTATTGCGGCCTGTCTGGAAGCGCTGGAACCGCATTGGGCGCGGGCGATGAACGACGCCGACGCCTTCAACGCCGAAAACCGACATCGCCGGCGGGGCGTCGGCGTGGCGTCATGCTGGTACGGTTGCGGCAATACCGGCATCGCCAACCCGTCGACCATCAAGATGGGGATTGCCGCCGATGGCCGCGTGGTCATGCATCAGGGCGCCGTGGATATCGGCCAGGGCTCCAACACCGTCATCCCGCAGATCGCGGCCGAGGCGCTTGGCCTGCCGCTCGACGCGTTCGACTTCATCTATGGCGACACCGCGCTGACGCCTGATGCCGGCAAGACCTCGGGTTCGCGGCAGACCTACATTTCCGGCCGCGCGGCTGAACTTTCGGGCAAGGCGCTACGCGAGAGGGTTTTGCGCTATGCCAATGTATCCGATGCAGCCGAGCTGTCGCTGAAGGATGGAAAGCTGACGGTTCGTGAAGGCGAGGCGAGCCGCACCATCGCGCTTGGCGATCTGCCCACGGATGCCGACGGCTTCGTCTTTGCTGCCTGCGAAAGCTACGATCCGCCGACGGTGCCGCTCGACGCCAAGGGGCAGGGCAAGCCTTACGCCGTCTATGGCTGGGGTGCGCAGATGGCGGAACTGGAAGTCGACATGCGCCTCGGCACGGTGAAGCTCGTCAAGATTACTGCCGCGCACGATGTTGGCCGGGCAATCAACCCGCTGCTCGCCGAGGGGCAGGTCGAGGGCGGCATCGCGCAGGGCATCGGCCTGGCGCTGATGGAAGAATATGTTCCAGGCCGCACCGAGAACCTGCATGACTATCTTATCCCGACCATCGGCGACGTGCCGCCGATCGAGACGATCCTGGTAGAGGTGCCCGATGCCGAAGGTCCCTACGGGGCGAAGGGGCTTGGCGAGCATGTGCTGATACCCACCGCACCGGCGATACTCAACGCGATCCGCGATGCTTCGGGCGCGAAGATCACCAAAGTACCGGCCACCCCCGACCGGGTTCTGGCGGCGATCAAGGCGGCAAGAGGATGAGAGCTTTCGGCAAAGAACCTTGCGTTCCTTCGCGCCCCCTCTGTCCTGCCGGACATCTCCCCCACGAGGGGGAGATCAGGCGGCCTAGCAGTTTTCGCCAATAGCCAACGCGGCAGTACGAATGCCAGCGGCGAACTTGCCAATCTCCCCCTCGTGGGGAGACGTCCGGCAGGACAGAGGGGGCAACGTAGGGCATCATCGTCTCTCTGCCATGCAAGCACAGCAACAGCGCCGGTCGCGTCATGAGCGAGCTGTCCGAACGTTTCGAAACACACGATCCCGGCGAGCCGAAGGTTGGCGAGAAGCTGCGCTGCGATGCCTGCCCGGTAATGTGCTACATCGCCGAGGGGCGCACCGGTGCCTGCGATCGCTACGGCAATTTCGGCGGCCGGATCGTGCGGTGCGATCCGGTGACGACCTCGAACACCGGGCCGAAAGCGGTGGCGAGGTCGTGTCCTTCGCCGGCGAAGAATGGGATGGCAATCCCGTCAACCGCGCCCGACGCTTCGTGACCGGCATCGGGGCTGGTACGACTTATCCGGACTACAAGCCCGCGCCTTTCATCGTCAGCCAGGAGGTTGAGGGCGTCGATCTGGTGACGGTCGTCACGGAAGGCATCTTCTCTTATTGCGGCGTCAAGGTGAAGATCGACACCGACCGCCATCTCGGCCCGGAGACCGCGACCGTTCGCGCGCAGGGTGAGCCGGTCGGCCATGTCACCACCGCCGAATACGGGTCGCAGATGCTGTCGCTGGGCGGCGTGCGGCACCTGACGGGCGGTTCGAAGCCGGAGGGCCGGATCACCTGCGATACGCTGCTGGCGCTGTGCAATCGCCAGCCGGTCGAACTGACGATCGATGAAGGCTCGACGATTGTTGTGCAGGCGGGAAAGCCGCCGGTGATCGACGGCGCGGTTGAGCACCGGATGCGGGTCGGCTGCGGCTCTGCGACGATCGGCATGTTCGCCACGCAGTGGAAAGGTCTGGTCGACGAGGTCGTTGTCGTCGACGATCACATCACCGGCGTCGTTTCCGAGCATCAGGCGGGCAAGGTGATTGACTGGCCCGACACCGGCATCAAGATCCTCGGCCGCCGTTCGACGCCTGGGCGCTATTTCAAGGTTTCCGAGCCGGGGCTTGGATGGGGTGGCACGACCATCTCAGATCCGCTTGAAATCCTCGGACCCTGGAACGAAAAGAAAGGCGCGCGCCCCGGCCTGTCGTTGCTGATGGTCTCTACCACGGGCGAGCAATTCGCCTATTATGAGCTCGACGAGACGCTGACGCCGGTGGAAAAGCCGTTTCCGGACAGGCTGCGGCGGTCGGTCGAACTGATCGAGGAGAATTGCGAGCCGGCGCTGTGCACGGTGCTTTTCATGGGCGGTGCCGGCGGGAGCCTGCGCGCGGGCGTGACCGAGAACCCGGTGAACCTGACGCGCTCCGTGCAGCGCCTGCAGACCTACGTCACTTGTGGCGGTGCACCGGCCTATGTGTGGCCGGGGGCGGCATCACGCTCATGGTCGACGTGACGCGCCTGCCGGAAAACGCCTTCGGCTATGTGCCGACGCCGGCGCTCGTCGCGCCGATCGAGTTCACCTTGCGGCGCGAGCATTATGAGGCGCTGGGCGGCTATGCCGAACACGTGCGTTCGGTCGACGACGTGCAGCGTGCAGGCGGCGAGTATTTCAACGAACGCGCCGTTCATGGCGCGATGCCAGACAATCCGTGGCCCCTGCTTCAGCAGCTTCGGCGCGAGCGGTCGACATGAGCGGCGCACAGGCGGCAATGCTGCCCGATGGGCGGCGGCTGCACCTCAACCAAGGTCCGATAGACCTGATCGTCGAAGCCTTCGGCGAACCTAACGAGGTGTCGGCTGCATACGCGCAGGCGAAGGATCGTTTCGATACCGTTCTGGAAGAACTGGTTTCCGAACTGGCGGAACTGCGACAGCCGACCACAGTCGCGCCACGCGGGTTTCGCGGCGCGACGGCACGGCGCATGGAGACGGCAGCTTTACCGTTCTCAGATAGGTTTGTAACGCCCATGGCGGCGGTGGCAGGGGCGGTGGCCGATGAGATGCTGGCGGCAATGGTGAAGGGGCGGCGGCTTGCGCGTGCCTATGTCAACGATGGTGGTGACATCGCCATGCACCTTGCACCCGGAACGGCGATGAAGGCGGCCATCGCCGGTACGCGCCATGGTGTCGTCGACCGTGTGACCATCGCTGCCTCCGATCCAGTGCGCGGCATCGCAACCAGTGGCTGGCGGGGCCGCAGCCATTCGCTCGGCATCGCCGATGCGGTCACTGTGCTGGCACGCACCGCGGCGGCGGCGGATGTCGCCGCAACCCTGATCGCCAACGCCGTCGACCTGCCCGGCCACCCGGCAATCGAGCGGCAACCGGCCAGCCAACTGGCGCCCGACAGCGATCTCGGAGATAGACCGGTAACCGTTGCCGTGGGGCGATTGTCTTCGGCGGATACGGATGAGGCACTGCGCGGGGGCGTGCGGGTCGCCGACGAGTTCGTTGCCGCTGGCCTGATCGTTTCCGCGGCGCTGTTTCTGAACGGCCGGAGCCGGGTCGTCGCCGCGCTTGCTCTCGAACAAAACACCAGCATTGAGGAGCCGGCATATGGCTGATTTCACCATCCGCAAGATCGCGGTGCTGACCGAAGAGATCCATCATGATGGCGGGCCGGTGCCGGAAGAGCCTCGGCGCAGGGCTGCTGCGCTGGCGTTGGTGAAGAACCCGTTCGCCGGCACTTTCGTCGAGACTATTCAGCCCGCGATGGACGATCTGAAGCCGCTGGGCCTGGAGCTGACCGACCGGCTGGTTGCCGCGCTTGGTGGCGACGTGTCGGTCATCGACAGCTACGGCAAAGGTGCGATCGTCGGCAGCGACGGCGAGATCGAGCACGGCGCGCTCTGGCACGTGCCGGGCGGCTATGCGATGCGCGAGCGACTGGGCGCTTCCAAGGCGATCGTGCCATCGGCGATGAAGGTCGGCGCGTTCGGCTCCAGCCTCGACGTGCCACTCGGACACACCAACGCCGCCTATGTGCGCAGCCACTTCGACGCGATGGTGGTGGGCATGCCGGACGGGCCGCGACCGAACGAGATCCTGTTCTGCCTGGCCATGGCCTGCGGCGGACGCATCCATTCCCGCATGGGCGGGCTGGAAGCGTGGCAAGTCAAGGGCGAGGACGGGCTAAGGTGAGCGGGGAACCGCCCTATCATCTGGAAGACCAGATCGGCTTCGTCCTGCGCAAGGCCAGCCAGCGGCATATCGCGATCTTTGCCCGCCATATCGGCGAGCTGACGCCGCCGCAGTTCGCAGCGCTCGCCAAGCTTGCCGAGGTTGGCGACACCTCGCAGAACCAGCTCGGCACGCTGGTGGCGATGGATGCGGCGACCATCAAGGGCGTGATCGACCGCCTGAAGGCGCGGGGCCTTGTGGCACTCACCCGGCATGACGGGGACAGGCGGCGGCTGGTGGTCAGCCTGACCTCCGAGGGGCAGGCGACCGTGGAACGCCTGCTGCCGCTTGCGCAGGACATCACGATCGAGACGGCCTCCCCGCTCAACGACCGCGAACTGGCTACGCTGATGCGGCTTCTGTCGAAGCTTACCTGAGCGGCGCGGGCGCGGGATCGGTCGCGACGGCGTGTCGCGTCGCCCACCACACGGTTCCGGCCGTTGCAAGCAGCATTATCACCGCCAGTCCAACGACCCCGACAAAGGCATTGTCGAAAGCCGTGCGCGCCATCATGACGAGTTGCTCGGCCAGCGCTGGATCGAGGCTTTCGGCAGCCAGCAGCGCCTCGTCGAGGCTGTCACGCGCAGTCGGCCTCACGCTGGCGTCGGTCGGCAGCACAAGGGTGGCCGAATAGAGTGCCGACATCACGCTGCCAAGAACGGCAATGCCCATCGCGCCGCCGAGTTCGTAGGAAACCTCCTCCGCCGAAGCCGCCATGCCGGCCCGGTTTTCCGGCGCGCTCAACATGATCGCACTCGAAGCTGCCGTCATGGCCGAGCCGATGCCGAAGCCCATGACACCCATTGCGGCCAGCCAGATCGCAGGATCGGCGTCGTAGCAAAGAAGAAATGCCGCCAAGCCGACACCTGAGATCGCCAGCGAGCCCGAAAGGATGCGCTCGCTGCCCAGCCGGGGCAGGGCGAGACCGGTGAGAGGGCCGGCGACGAACGATGCGAGTGGGATCGGAAGGATGAGCAGGCCGGCTTCCAGCGGCGAGAAGCCCGAAACGAGCTGCAGCCGTTGGCTGAAGACCAGTTCGACACCCATGAGCGCGGCCGAAGCGACCAAAGCAGTCGCAACGCCCGAGGAAAAGCGCCTGTTTCGGAACAACGAGAAATCGACGAGCGGTGCGGCGCTTGTGCGCTGACGCTTGACGAACAGAACTGTCGCGACAATGCCGACCGCTGCGGCAACCAGCGCGGCCTCGATGGATGCTTCGCGCTTGCTCACTTCCTTGATCGCATAGGCAAGGCCGATGAGGCCGACCATGATCTGCAGCGAGCCGATCAGGTCCCACGGCCTGCTGGCGTCGCCGGGCCGCGAGGGCAGCAGCAGGGCCGCGAAAAAGAAGGCCGCGACGACGATCGGCACGTTGATGAGAAAGACCGAGCCCCACCAGAAATATTCGAGCAGCACGCCGCCGATCACCGGGCCGAGCGCCGCGCCACCCGAGGCGACCGCCGCCCAGATGCCGATCGCGAAGGCGCGTTCCTTCTCGTCCGTGAAGGTCAACCGGATGATCGAGAGTGTGGCGGGCATCATCATCGCGGCGCCGACCGCAAGCAGCGCACGGGCAGCGATGAGAATGGCGGGTGTTGACGAAAATGCGGCCATCAACGATGCGGCGCCGAAGACGACCAGACCCGCCATGAAGAGGCGCCGGTGCCCGAGACGGTCGCCCAGGGCGCCGAGACCGGGCAGCAGCCCTGCCACGACGAGCGGATAGGCGTTGACAATCCAGAGCTTTTCCGACGCGGTGGCGCCAAGGTCGTGTGTCAGCCGGGGAAGTGCGGTGTAAAGCACCGTCATGTCGATAACGATGAGGAAAAGAGCGCTCGATACGATCGCCAGAACGAACCAGCGGTTGTTGGAAGTCATTGGTGTGGCCTCGGTCTTGCTGCCGCAAATGGCAGTTTGGACATATCGAGCGACCTATATAAATACATTCGTATTGAAATTAAAGAGGTAACAATGGCAGGCCGACCGAGAACGATCGATCGCGACAAGGTGCTCGATGCAGCGGAGGCCGTGGTGACGCGCGAGGGTGCTTCCGGGCTGACCATCGATGCCGTCGCCAAAGAGGCCGGTATCACCAAGGGTGGCGTGCAATACGCCTTCGGCTCCAAGGAGAACCTCATCCGCGCGATGATCCGGCGGTGGGGCGAAACCTTTGAGGAGGAAGTGATGGCCTTTGCCGGCGAGAACCCGACGCCGGAAACGGTGATCCTCGGGCATATAGAAGCGTCGCGGCGCACCGACAAGGACGAGGCTTCACGTTCGGCGGTGATGATGACAGCGCTGCTGCAGCAGCCGGATCAGGTCGCCGAGAGCCGCGAATGGTATAATAGCAGGCTGCAAGGGCTCGATCCGTCGAGCGAACACGCGCGCAGGGCGCGTCTCGCCTTTCTGGCCAGCGAAGGGGTGTTCTTCCTGAAGTCCTTCAACCTCATCGACCTCGACGACGAGGCGTGGGAGGAGGTGTTCGGTGACATTCTGGCGCTGGCAGGGCCGGATAGCGCTGAAAAGTAGCCGCGAAAGTAGTCGCGCCGGCGACAGGGACCGCTACTTGCCGACCTCATTGTCGCCCGCGGCAACGCCGAAGAGTTGCTCGGCCTCTTCGGCGGTGTAGTAGCCCAGCCGCACGTCGCGGCGCACCGTCCCGGGATCGCGCTCCGACGGAAGGCCGTAGCCGCCGCCGCCAGGCGTGCCGACGCGGACGCGATCGCCCGCCTTCATCGGAATGTCCTGCTCCTTGGAAAGGTGCTTCGGCACGTGGGCCTGTCCGTCGCGATACACGGTCACGGTGTTGACCGCGCCGTCCTGACCGCCCAGTGCGCCCTGAGGGCCATAGCGGCCGTGATCCATGACGAAGGACGCCCGCGCCTCGCCGCGCAAGAGCTCGATCTCGTAGTCGAGGCCCATGCCGCCGCGATGCCTGCCGGCGCCGCCCGAGCCTTCCCGGAGCCGATAGTGGTTGTAGAGGATGGGATAGGACTGCTCCATGATCTCGACTGGCGGCGACTTGGAGATGCCGATGGTCGAGCAGCCGTTGGATAGGCCGTCATGGTCGGCGTTGCCGCCATAGCCGCCGCCGGAGAGCTGGTAGAGCACGAAGGGTCGGCCGCGCACCGGGTCGAACCCGCCAAGTCCGAAATTGCCGCTCGAGCCTGCGGGTGCAGCCGTCACCTGTTCCGGTAGTGCCTGTACCATCGCGGAAAAAACCGCTTCCGCGATGCGCTGCGAGACTTCCGCCGCACAGCCCGACACGGGGCGGGGGTACTGCGCGTCGAGGAATGTGCCTTCGGGCCGGCGGATCACCAGCGGCTCGAACGCGCCGGCGCTGATCGGAACATCGGGAAAGATGTGGCGCATGGCGAGGTAGACGGAGGAATGTGTCGTTGCCAGCACCGAGTTCATCGGGCCGATGCAGGGCGGGCTGGAGCCGGCGAAGTCGAAGGTGAGCGTATCGCCCTGCTTCTCGACCGCGAGCCTGATCTCCAGCGGTTCATCCACCACGCCGTCGGAATCGACGAAAGCGACACCATGATAGACGCCGTCTTCGATGGCCGCGATCCTGGCACGCATCTGTACGGCAGCGCGGCGGCGCAGTTCGGCAATGGCCTCGTTGACAGTTTCGTCGCCGTAACGGTCGAGGATTTCACACAGCCGCGACTGGCCGACCTGGAGAGCGGCGGCCTGGGCCTTGATGTCGCCGATGCGCTGTTCGGCAATCCGGATGTTGGACGTAATGATCGCGTAGATCTCGGGGTCGAGCGCGCCTTTCTTGAATAGCTTGACCGGCGGCAGGCGCAGGCCCTCCTGTTCGACCGCAGTGGCTGAGGCGGAGAAGCCGCCCGGCACCGCACCGCCGATGTCGGGCCAATGGCCCGTATTGGACAGCCAGCAGAAAATCTCGCCGTTTCGCCATACCGGCATGGCGAAACGCACGTCCATAAGGTGGGTGCCGCCAAGATAGGGGTCGTTGACGATATAGATGTCGCCTTCCTCCGGCGGCAGGCAGCGGCCGTCGCGGATCATCTCGATGAGCGTCCGGGTGGAATACTGCATGACGCCGACGAACACCGGCAGGCCGCCGACACCTTGTGCGATCAGCGATCCATCGTCTGCCGCATAGATGCCGTCGGACCGGTCGTTCGCCTCGGCGATGATCGGCGAGAAGGCGGAGCGGGAAAAGGCGAGGTCCATCTCGTCGCACGCCTGCTGCAGCGCGGCCTCGATGACCGAAAGCGTGATGGCGTCGAGGGTCATGCTCCCACCTCGATAATCAGATTGCCGTCGGCGTCCTGGGTGACACGGTCGCCGGGTTCCACAACCGTGGTGGCATCGAGCTGTTCAAGGATCGCAGGTCCTGTGATTGTTGCGTCGAGCGGCAGCTTTTCGCGGGCGTAGACCGGGGTCTCGATCCAGCTTCCGTCGAACCAGACGGGTCGCGTTCCCGTCTGCGCCTCAGTGAGCGTTGCTTTCCGGCCCGCGGGTCGATCAGCAGCGACAGGTCGATCTGGCGGCGCTCGCCGATGACCGAGGTGTTGAGGTTGACGAGATTGGCGCGGATTTCCGGCAACGACACCCTGAACCGGGCGAAATAGGCGGTCTCGAACAGTGATTGCAACTCGGCGGCCGACACTGACGCGCTCGGGAGCGCGACGTTGATGAGATGTGTCTGGCCGACGAACTGCATGTCGGCGGAGTGCACGAAGCGTAGCGTCTGCGGCTTCACCGCCTCCTTCGCGATCAGTGCGCGGCCTTCGTCGGCCTGTGTTGCGAGAATGGCGGCAAGCTCGGCTTCATCGATTTCGGCCACGGGAACGTTTACCGTGCGCACGAAATCGTGCCGCATGTCCGCCACCACGCAGCCGAGCGCATTGGTGATACCCGGGCGCGCCGGTACGATCACCTTCGGGATCGAGAGTTCGCGTGCGAGGGCGGCCGCATGCAGCGGCCCGGCGCCGCCGAAAGCAAAGAGCGCGAAGTCGCGCGGGTCGTGCCCTTTGGCGACCGAGACCATGCGGATCGCGCCGGCCATTTTCAGGTTGCCAAGTTTTAACACCGCTCCTGCGGCGCCGACGCCGTCGAGGCCGGCCCTGCGACCGATCCGTTCAGCGAAGATATCGGTGACGGCTTCGACCGAAACCGGCTTGTCGACCGCCAGCAGCCGGTTCGGGTTCAGCCGCCCGAGCACCAGATTTGCGTCCGAAACGGTCGGCTCCGTGCCTCCACGGCCGTAGCAGATCGGACCGGGGTCGCGCCTGCGCTCTCCGGCCCCACGCGGATGAGGCCTGCGTCATCGATGCGTGCGATCGAACCGCCCCCGGCACCGACCGTATGCACGTCGACCATCGGGACATGGATCGGCATCGCATATTCGATCTCGATCTCATTGGAGACCGCCGGACGGGCGTTGCGGATCAGCGCGACGTCGGTGGAGGTGCCGCCCATGTCGTAAGTGACAACATGCGGGAAACCGGCGCGGCGCGCCGTATAGGCGGCGGCCATGACGCCGGAGGCCGGCCCCGACATGACGGTCTTTGCCGCCTCCTCGGTGACGAAACGCGCCGAGATCATGCCGCCATTGCCGTTCATGACGAGGAAGTCGCGCGCGTAGCCCCGCGCGTCCAGTTCATCGGCAAGCCTGCCGATGTAGCGTTTCAGGATCGGTTGTACCGAGGCATTGACGGCGGCGGTCACGCCGCGCTCGAACTCGCGGGCCTCCGACAACAGCGAATGACCCGTCGTAACGTGTTCGTTCGGCCACATCGAGCGCGCGATTTCGGCTGCGCGCAGCTCATGCGCCGGATTGGCATAGGCGTGAAGGAAATGGATCACCAGCGACTCGCAGCCAGCGTCCAGCAGGTGTTGGACTGTTTTGCGCACGGCCTGCTCATCCAGCGGAATGCGCACGTTGCCGGACGCCTCCATCCGCTCTGGAACCTCCAGCCGAAGGTCGCGCGGGATGACAGGCACGAACACACCCGTCATGCCGTAGGGCTGCGGGCGGGTACGCCGGCCGAGCTCGATCACGTCGCGGAAGCCGGCTGTGGTGATCATGCCGGTCCTGGCAAGGCGCCGCTCCAGAACCGCATTGGTCGTCGTGGTCGTCCCATGGACGATGAGGTCGATGTCGGAAACGGCCTTGCCGGTGGCCTCGAGCGCCGCGACCACGCCGAACGCCTGGTTGTCGACGGTGGTGGGCACCTTGGCGATGCGCACCCGGCCGTCTTCGGCGCCGTCGATTAGGAGCAGGTCCGTGAAGGTTCCGCCGACGTCGATCCCCGCAACCGTGCCTGCTGCGGCATCTTTCTCAATCATGGCGCAATTCCGGGATAGAGAATCTGCTGAAGACGCGCAATTTGGAAAGCCGCCCTACTGTGCTGCCTTGACGTAATAATCATTTGTATACTAATAAACTTGACTGGCAAGCACAGACCTTGCAACAGCCGCGACCTCTTTTCTCCGGCACCATTTCAAGCAGCAGGATCAAAGGAATGAACACAGCCGCGCGCCAGGAAGTCGGTTCAGCACGGCCGACCGAGTTTCCCATTCCCGCCGGTGTCTATGCCGAGCGCGTGGTGTCGGTCCGCCATTACACCGACCGGCTGTTCTCGTTCCGGATCACACGTCCCCAGGCCTTCCGTTTCCGATCTGGCGAATTTGTCATGATCGGCCTGCCCAACGCCGAGAAGCCGGTGTTCCGCGCCTACTCCATCTCCAGCCCTGCATGGGACGAGGAGATCGAGTTCTTCTCGATCAAGGTTCCGGACGGTCCGCTGACCCAGCACCTGCAGAAGATCCAGCCTGGCGACACGGTGTTGATGCGCCAGAAGTCGACGGGCACGCTGGTGCTCGACGCGCTGACGCCCGCCAAGCGGCTGTGGATGATCTCGACGGGCACGGGCATCGCGCCGTTCGCCAGCCTGATGCGTGATCCCGAGACCTACGAGAAGTTCGATCAGGTCATCCTGACCCACACCTGTCGCGACGTGGCCGAACTCGTCTACGGTAACGACCTCGCCCAAGGACTGGTCGACGACCCGCTGATCGGCGAACTGGCGGCCGGCCGCTTCACGCACTACGCAACGACGACGCGTGAGAACCACCCCAAGATGGGCCGTATCACCACGCTGATCGAAAGCGGGCAGCTCTTCACCGATCTCGAAGTGCAGCCCTTCGATCCGGCTGTCGACCGCGTGATGATCTGCGGCTCGATGGATATGATCCGGGACGTCAAGGCGCTCGTGGAAGCCTTCGGGCTCACCGAAGGGGCCAACAACAAGCCTGCGGAATTCGTGGTCGAACGCGCCTTCGTCGGCTGACCTTGTCGGGTTTTCAGGCGACAGCCTGAAGCTCGGCCACCACCTTGTCGCGTCCGCTGTCCTTGGCTCTGTAGAGCGACGTGTCCGCGCGGTGAAGCACGCTTTCGAAGCTTTCGCTTTGGATCTGGACAAGCGCGACACCGGCGCTGGCGGTGCCGGAAATCAATCCGTTCGCTGTTTCGACCCGGCTCTGCGCGAAGATGGCGCGAATGCGCTCCGCCGTGCTGGTGGCAAGCAGGCAAGATGCATTCCTTAATACGAGGACGAACTCCTCTCCGCCGATCCGGGCGGCCAGGTCGCCATCTCGCAGGTTCATGCGCATCGCGTCGGCGAAACGGCGCAGCACTTCGTCGCCAATCGCATGACCGTGGCGGTCGTTGATGGCCTTGAAGTCATCAAGGTCGAAAGCCACCACGGCGTGTCCGGGTTGAAGGTCCTGTGCCGACATGCTGTCGAACAGGGCGCGGCGGTTGAGCAGGCCGGTCAGAATGTCGGTGCGGGCCTCCTGCCTGTGCCGCCGCGCTGCGCGCGCATGGTTGAGGCCGAGGGAAAGCGCGCCGACCCCGGTTATGCCGATTATGCACATGATGGCGTTGAACTGTTCTGCCCAGTTGTCCGGCCTGCGGCCCATGCTCCACTCGGCCTCATGCAGGAGAACGGCGCCGCACGCGAAGAACGAAATAGCTGCGAGGATATAGAGGAGGCAAAGGAGGGCCATGGACGATGGCGCTTCGGAACGGGTCTTCCAATACTGGGCTGCGCTCGCGACCAGAAACCAGCCTGCGAGAAAATTGTAGACCATGATGCCGAAGCCGTCATAGCCGAGCGCGATCGGCAATCCGACGGGGACGGCCATCAGCAGTAGCAGCACGATTTGCAAGAACGATGTCGCCGCGCCTGCGAACTGCCTTGCGGCGATGAACACGATCACAAAGCCGACTGCTTCCATGGTGAAGGCGGTGGCGGCGATCGCCATATTGTCCGGCGGCAGCGTCGAATAAAGGATCACGCCGGTTGCGAGCAGGAGCATTCCCGCCGCCCAGCCTACCAGAAAGCGGTCGGAGCGATTGTGAATCCAGACGCTCAGCATGGGCAGAGCCAGCGCCGCAGCACAGAGGCCTGCGGCAATGAAAAGCGAATCCCGGTCGATCAACTTCGCACACCCCACGGATTTCGGCGCTTCTACCATGCGGTTGCCTGCCAAAGGGTATCGGCCATGCGAAAGCTCGCCGCGTGGTGAAAAATGTCTTATCCATAGCCAAGCTAAAGCGGCAGCGCGGTCTCCTGCTTGATGTCCTTGAGCACGAGGTTGGTGCGGACATTGGCGATGCCCGGCAGGCGAAACAGGAAGCCTTCCAGGAACCGGTTATAGGCGTCGAGGTTCTCGCAGGCCACGCGAAGGTGATAGTCGGCCTCGCCTGTGGTGGCAAAGCAGTCGAGCACTTCCGGACGCCTGCGCACCTCGGCGATGAAAGTGTCGACGTGGCTGTGGTCGTGCCGGGTCAGAGACACATGGGCAATTGCGTGGAACTTCTGGCCGGCGCGCGCGGCGTCGAGGATCGCCGCATAGCGCCTGATAACGCCAGCATCTTCCAGGGCCCTCACACGCCGCCAGCAAGCTGATGGCGACATGCCAGCCTGCTCCGCCATGTCCTGGTTGGAGATACGCGCATTGTCCTGGAGAATGCGCAGGAGACGGCGATCCTGTTCCGTCAGTTCCTCCATATCATTTCCTTTTGTCGGCAGATTCTTTCGATTTTTATATCGATTTGGTCATTCTTGCCGGATTTGTGGCCTTTTTCCAGAAAACTGGCAAGTTCTACCGCTTCAGCCGCGTTAGAATGGGGAAAGGCACCTCAGGGAGGCACCCATGACCGCGCACGCGCCGCTTCATGAACTCACACGCTATCGCCTCGAAGATCGCTATACGCAGACAGATGGCAGCGTCTTCATGACCGGAACGCAGGCGCTTGTGCGGATCGCGCTGGACCAGGCGCGACGCGACCGTGCGCAGGGCCGCAAGACGGGCGGTTTCATCTCCGGTTATCGCGGCTCGCCGCTGGGCGGGCTTGATCTGGAAATATGGCGCAACAAGCGCCTGGTGGCCGACGCCGGAATCGAATTCCTGCCTGCCGTCAATGAGGACCTCGCGGCCACAGCCGTGCTGGGCTCGCAGCAGGTCGAGACCAACCCGGACCGGCAGGTCGATGGCGTGTTCGCCATGTGGTACGGCAAGGGACCCGGTGTCGACCGGGCGGGCGATGCGCTCAAGCACGGCAACGCCTATGGCTCGTCGCCGAATGGCGGGGTGCTCGTTGTTGCCGGCGACGATCATGGCTGCGTCTCGTCATCCATGCCGCATCAGTCCGACGTCGCTTTCATGGCGTGGTTCATGCCGACGCTGAACCCGGCGAGCGTTGCCGAATATCTGGAGTTCGGCGAATACGGCTACGCGCTGTCGCGCTTTTCCGGCATGTGGGTCGGCTTCAAGGCCGTATCTGAAACGGTGGAATCGGCCGCGTCGTTCGAGCTGAAACCCCACCGATTGTTCAATACGCCCGATTTCATGCCGCCGCCCGGCGGGCTCCATTATCGCTGGCCGGATCTGCCCGGACCGCAGATAGAGGAGCGCATGGAGGCCAAGAAGCAGGCGGTATTCGCCTTTGCCGAGGCCAACCCGATCGACCGTCACATCTACGACGTGAAGCACGCCCGTTTCGGCATCGTCACCGCCGGCAAGGGGCATCTCGACCTGATGGAGGCGCTGCGCCTGCTCGGAATTGGTGAAAGCGAATGCCGCGAACTCGGCATCGACATCTACAAGGTCGGCATGGTGTGGCCGCTGGCCAGGCGCGACGCGCTCGACTTCGTGCGCGGCAAGGAGGAAGTGCTGGTCGTTGAGGAAAAGCGCGGCATCATCGAAAGCCAGTTCAAGGAATATTTCTACGACTGGCCGGGCGACAAGCCGAAGCGCATGGTCGGCAAGCGCGACGAGAACGGCGAAAGGCTGATCCCGTGGACCGGCGAACTATCGCCGCGCCAGCTCGTGCCTCTGGTGGCAAAGCGGCTGGACGGGATCTTTCCGGGGCAGGGCTTTGCCGAACGCGCGGCGCGCATCGCCGGCGAGCCAGCGATTTCCATCAGCGTCGAGGGTGCGACGCGCACGCCCTATTTCTGTTCCGGCTGCCCGCACAACACCTCGACCAAGGTCCCCGAGGGTTCAAAGGCGCTGGCCGGGATCGGTTGTCATTTCATGGCGAGCTGGATGGATCGCGAAACGAGTTCGCTGATCCAGATGGGTGGCGAGGGCGTCAACTGGGCGGCTTCGTCGCTGTTTACCGGCAAGGGGCACATCTTCCAGAATCTGGGCGAGGGGACCTATTACCACTCCGGTTCGATGGCGATCCGGCAGGCCATCGCGGCAAAGGCCAACATCACCTACAAGATCCTGTACAATGATGCCGTCGCAATGACCGGTGGCCAGCCGGTTGACGGGCCGGTCAGCGTGCAGGCGATCGCGCAGGAGGTGCGTGCCGAAGGCGTGGAGCGCATCGCGCTGGTCAGCGACGATCCGGCCAAGTTTCATTCGGGCGACTTCCCGCACGGGGTGACCATTCATCATCGCCGCGAACTCGATGCGGTGCAGCGCGAACTGCGCGACGTCGAGGGCGTATCCGTACTCATCTACGAGCAGACCTGCGCCACGGAAAAGCGCCGGCGGCGCAAGCGCGGCACGATGGCCGACCCCGGCAAGGTGGTCGTCATCAACGAACTGGTTTGCGAAGGCTGCGGCGATTGCTCGGTAGAATCCAACTGCCTGTCCGTCGAACCGGTCGAAACGGAGTTCGGGACCAAGCGACGCATCAACCAGTCGTCCTGCAACAAGGACTTCTCGTGCGTGAACGGCTTCTGCCCCAGCTTCGTGACGCTGGAAGGGGCGGTTCGGCGTAAGCGGACCGGGCGGGAGCTCGATCTCGCGACATTGGCAAGCGATCTCGAACAGCCGGAACTTCCGGGCCTGGGCAAGCCCTATGACCTGCTGATCACCGGCGTCGGCGGAACCGGAGTCGTGACCATCGGCGCGCTCGTCACCATGGCGGCGCATCTGGAGGCCAAAGGCTCGTCGGTGCTCGACTTCACCGGCTTTGCGCAGAAATTCGGCCCTGTGCTGTCCTTTGTGCGCATCGCCTCGAAACCCGCCGCGATCAACCAGGTTCGCATCGACCGTGGCGCAGCGGACGCGCTCATCGGATGCGATATCGTTGTCTCCTCGTCGCCCAAGGCTTCGGCCAGCTACCGGCCCGAAATGCGGGCTGCGGTGAACCTCGCCAAGATGCCGACCGGCGACATAGTGCGCCGGCGCGACGCCGACCTCGCGGTCGACCGACGCGTCGCGGCGATCACCAATGTCATCGGTGCCGAGCGGTTGTCGGCAGTCGATGCCAACCAGCTTGCCGAGACGCTTATGGGCGACGCGGTCTTCGCCAACGTCATGATGCTTGGCTTTGCCTGGCAGAAGGGGCTCGTGCCCGTCGGCGCTGCTGCGCTTGCACAGGCCATCGAGCTGAACGGCGTCGCCGTCGAGGCCAACCATCGCGCGTTTCTGGTAGGTCGGGTTGCTGCCGCCAACCCGGAACGGCTGGTCGCTCTTTTACGCCCGGAAAAGCCGAAGCCCGAAACGCTTGACGAGATGATCGGCCGCCGCGCCGATTTCCTCACGCAGTATCAGGATGCCGCCTATGCTGTGCGATACCGAGAAGTTGTCGACAGGGTACGCGAAGCGGAGGCATCGCTCGGATCCGACCGACTGACCACGGCCGTGGCGCGCTCGCTGTTCAAGCTGATGGCCTACAAGGACGAGTACGAGGTGGCGCGCCTGCACACGCAGACTGGCTTTGCCGACGGCTTGAAGGAGCTGTTCGACGGCGACTTCCGCATTGTCCATCACCTCGCGCCGCCATTCCTTGCCTCCGAAAAGGATGCGCGCGGGCGCCCGCTGAAGCGGGAATTCGGCCCCTGGATCAGGCTGCCTTTCACCGCGCTGGCGCGGATGAAGCGGCTGCGGGGCACGCACTTCGACCTGTTCGGCTACACTGCCGAGCGCCGCATGGAACGCGAACTGATCGGCTGGTACGAGGAGGCGGTGAAGCACTGCCTTTCACGCCTTTCATCTGAAAGCCACGACGCGCTTTGCTCGACCATGGAAAAGCCGATGCAGATTCGCGGCTACGGCCCAGTCAAGGAACAGGCGGCCAATCGTATCCGTGCCGAGGTCGACACCGCCTTGGCGGGATAGGCCCCGACCTCGACGTTTATTCCGAAAGAAATTGAACCCGACTGTCGGTCGGTAGCATAGTCGCGCGTCCTTTGAACCGAACGATGAGGAAGCGTCATGCTTTATGCCCTTCTCTGCTACAACAACGAGGCAGCCGTCTGCGGCCTTTCCAAGGAAGACGACGAGGCCATGATGAGCCGCGTCCGCGCAGCCGAGGAGAAGATCGTTGCCAAGAGCAAATTCGGTCCACGGTTGCGGCTGATGCCGACCACCGCCGCCACCTTCGTCAAGGCGGGGCAGGATCCTTTGGTCATTGACGGTCCCTTTGCCGAGACCAAGGAGCAGCTGCTGGGGTTCTGGATCGTCGACTGCGCCTCGCTCGAAGATGCCATCGAGGCCGGGAAGCATCTGGCGCGAGAACGCGAATTCGGCGGTGTCGAGGTGAGACCCATCTCGGCCTATGTACCCCCTGCGGAGGCAACGTGAACGACCTTTCCTGGATAGATCAGGCCCTTTCGGCGGCACGGCCGCAGGTTGTGGGCGCGCTGATGCGGTATTTCCGCGACCTCGACACGGCAGAAGAGGCCTTTCAGGAGGCGTGCCTGCGCGCGCTGAAGAACTGGCCGCAGAAGGGCCCTCCGCGCGACCCCGCGGCCTGGCTGATCTTCGTCGGACGCAATGCCGGTGTGGACGACATCAGGAAGCGCGGCCGGCAGCAGGCGCTGCCTGACGAAGAAACGCTGTCCGATCTTGACGATACCGAGCCGTCGATGGCGGAACGCCTCGACAATGCCGACTACCGCGACGACGTGCTGCGGCTGCTGTTCATCTGCTGCCATCCGGACCTGCCGGCCACGCAGCAGATTGCCATGGCGCTGCGGATCGTATCCGGCCTCACCGTGCCGGAGATCGCAAGGGCCTTCCTCGTTTCCGAAGCCGCGATGGAGCAGCGCATCACCCGCGCCAAGCGCAAGGTGGCTGCCGCCGGGGTCGAATTCGAGACGCCTTCCGCGGTCGACCGTGTCGAACGCATCGCGACCGTGACGGCGATGGTCTATCTGCTTTTCAACGAAGGCTATTCCGCCAGCGGCGGCGAGGCCCACATCCGCGAGCCGCTGTGCGACGAGGCGATAAGGCTCGGCTACCTGCTCCTGAGAATGTACCCCGGCGAGCCGGAGCTGATGGGTCTGGTGGCGCTGATGCTTTTCCAGCATGCCCGTGTGCCTGCGCGTCTGGACGCGGAGGGCGAGATCGTGCTGCTCGACGAGCAGGACCGCAGCCTGTGGCGCGGCTCGCTTATGGCGGAAGCAGCGGCGTTGATCGAGAAGGCGGCACGCCATAACCGGCCCGGCACTTACCAGCTTCAGGCGGCTATCGCCTACGAGCACGCCAAGGCGAAGCAGGCTGTCGACACCGACTGGCGCGCGATCGATCAATATTACCAGATGCTCGAGACCCTGCAGCCTTCACCGGTCATCACTCTGAACCGCGCTGTGGCGGTTTCCAAGCATGCCGGAGCGACTGACGCGCTTCAGTTGATCGAGCCCCTGTCCGGCTCACTCGAGGGTTACTTCCATTTCCACGGCGTGCGGGGCGCGCTGCTGCTTGAGCTCGGTCGGTCGCGTGAAGCAAGGGCTGCATTCGAGAAGGCGATTTCATGCGCCAATACGACCGCCGAGGCGAGCCACATCCGACGGCATCTCGACAGGTTGCAGAAGGGTGCCGAGGGTATGCCGGCCTGAGGGACGGGGCCTGCCTTGGGCGAAACGTAGCGGTCGTTGCCTTAACTTTTAGCCGACTGGGCGCGCTTGTATTAGCGGCTTATTAATCTTGTGCGGACATGACTACCAAAGCACCTCTGCTTGGGGCGACAGGTGCTGTGCCCGGCGCGGGGCCGGGGCGATTGCACGAGATTTTGGGGGTCACCGTGTCGTTCAAGAATCTGAAAATTTCACGGAAGCTGGCGATCGGCTTCTTCGCGGTTATCGCAACCATCATCGGTATGAGTGCGGCGGTTTACCTGAACCTTCAGACACTTAGGCAAGCAACAGCCGAGGAGAACGGCGCGCGGACCGCGATCGACCTCATCACGCAGGCCGAATTCAAGCTGGCCCGTCAGGAAAATAGCTATCGCGGGTTTTTGGTGTCGGGCGACGATTTCTACCTGGGTCTTCTCGATAAGCACCGCAAGGGCTTTTACGAAGCACTTGACAAGATGAAGGCATCGCAGGCCGGTCATGGCAACGAAGCAGACATGCTCGGAGCGATCCAGACCGCCGAGGCGGCGATGCAGGCATGGCAGACGAATATCGTCGATGTCGGCCTGAAGTATTACGCGGATCCGATCAACCGGTTCAGGGCCATCGAGATGATTGGCCAGAGCGGTCCTGCCGACGGCTACATGGAAGCCGTTGAAAACATCCTTGCGGGGCTTTCCGAAGGCGAGCGGCTCGAGCTTGCCGAGGTTGCCTCTATAAGTTCCAGAGCGATGAGCCAGACCGAGATGGCCATCATCGTCGGCCTGGCTTTGTCGGTTCTCATCGCTGTCGCGCTTGGCTGGCTGCTTTCGCGTATGATTGCGGCGCCAGTCAATGCCCTGACGGGCGTGATGGGCGAACTGGCTTCGGGCAATCATTCGGTGGAAGTGCCCGCCGTGGAGCGCAAGGACGAGGTGGGCGAGATGGCTCGCGCTGTGCTTGTGTTCAAGGACGCGGCGATCGAGAAGATTCGGCTCGAAGGCGAAACGGAGCACGCGCGCGGCACGGCGGAGGCCGAGCGGTCGCGCAATGAGAGCGAAAAGGCCCGCAAAGCCGAGGAAGATCACGTCGCGATCTCGGCGCTGGCGACCGGTCTGTCGGCGCTTGCAAATGGCGACCTGACCTATCGCATCACCGATACCTTCTCCCCGGAAGCGCAGCGTTTGAAGGACGATTTCAACGCCACCGCGCAGCAGCTTCAGGACACGATGGTGACGATCACCGGGGCGATCGAGGGAATGCGCTCCGGCACCGGCGAAATCAGCCAGGCAGCGGACGACCTGTCACGGCGCACCGAACAGCAGGCTGCAAGCCTGGAGGAGACCGCGGCGGCGCTGGACGAGATCACCGCAACGGTCAAGAAGACCGCCGAAGGCGCCCATCAGGCATCGCAGGTGACCGATCAGGCGCGTGTCGGCGCCGAGAAGTCCGGCGCGGTGGTGCGCGAGGCGGTCGAGGCGATGGCGCAGATCGAGAAATCGTCCCAGCAGATAGGCCAGATCATCGGTGTGATCGACGAGATCGCCTTCCAGACCAACTTGCTGGCGCTCAATGCCGGCGTGGAGGCAGCGCGTGCGGGCGACGCTGGCAAGGGCTTCGCTGTGGTCGCGTCGGAAGTGCGCGCGCTGGCCCAGCGTTCGGCAGAGGCCGCCAAGGAGATCAAGGATCTGATCTCGACCTCTACCCAGCAGGTGGATCAGGGTGTCGACCTCGTCGGCCAGACAGGCTCGGCGTTGGAGAAGATCGTGGCACAGGTGGGAGAGATCACCGGTCTGGTGACGGAGATCGCTGCTTCGGCACGCGAGCAGTCGACCGGGCTCGGCGAAGTGAACACGGCCGTCAACCAGATGGACCAGGTTACCCAGCAGAACGCGGCGATGGTCGAACAGTCGACAGCCGCCAGCCACCATCTGGCACAGGAAGCCGACGAACTGGCACGACTGGTGTCGAAGTTCCGCCTCGGCACCCAGGCCGGAGCACAGACAGCACCCCGCAAGGTTGCCGTGGCTGCAAACAACTCGGCCCCTGTTGCTGCGGTGACGCCAAAGCCTCAGTCGGCGCGGCCTGCTCTCAAGACAGTCTCTGCCGGTGGCGGCCACGCCGCCGCCCTGCTTGCGGCGCAGCCGCAGGACGACGGTTGGGAAGAGTTCTGACCAGACAATCAGACCGTCGCTGGAACAGCGGCGGTCTCATCTTTCGGCAACCGAACGTGCTGGCTGCACTAAACGTGAAATTAACGCCGTCCAGCACATTCTCGGCACGTGCAGTTTCTGCTGTTGCTTCGTGTACCGGCGGAGTCTCAGGACAAAAAATGAGCGAACATCTGAATAGAAGGGCGTCCGACCGCCGCCGCGAACTGATCGCATTTCGTGTGGGCGCGCAGGAATTCTGCGTCGACATCATGTCGGTGCGCGAAATCCGCGGCTGGACACCGGCAACCCCGCTGCCGCATGCGCAGAAGTTCATGCGCGGCGTCATCAACCTGCGGGGGACCGTGTTGCCGATCATCGACCTCTCGGCCCGCCTTGGCTTCGGCTTCACAACGCCGGAAGCTCGCCACGTCATCATCGTTGTGCGCGTCGGCGAGCAGGAGACTGGACTGTTGGTCGATGCCGTCTGCGACATTCTCAGCGTAACGGAAGACATGCTTCAGCCCACGCCAAATGTTGCGAGCGAAACGGTACGCTCTTTCATTCGCGGCATCCTTGCCGTCGAAGGGCGCATGATCGGCGAGATCGGCCTGGAGCGCATTCTGCCCGAAAAGGAAGCCGAGGCAGCATGACGACCGCCATCAGGCCTGCGACGGGTGCACGCCAGCAGGCGTTGGTCGAGGGCGAGTTCCTCTTCACCAACGATGATTTCCTCTCCATCGCGCGGATGCTGTACGACGACGCCGGCATTGCGCTGACCGAAAGCAAGGCCTCGCTGGTCTATTCCAGGCTCGCGAAGCGGTTGCGGGCGCTGGGGCTGGAGAGCTTCCGCGATTACTGCAAATTCGTCGGCGGCTCCGAAGGAACCAGCGAGCGCCAGAACATGCTGGCCGCGCTAACGACCAACGTGACACGCTATTTCCGTGAGCCGCATCATTTCGAGCATCTGAAAAGCCGGGTTCTGCCGGAACTCGTCAGCCGTGCCAAGGCGCGGGGGCGTGTGCGCATCTGGTCGGCGGGTTGCTCGACCGGGCAGGAGCCTTATTCGATCGCGCTGACACTACTCGACATGCTGCCGGATGCGGCACAATACGACGTGCGCATTCTCGCGACCGACATCGACCCCAACGTGGTCGCGACGGGACGTGCCGGCGTCTATTCCGACGAAGCCGTACAGCCGGTGCCTTCGGCCCTGCGCGATCGCTGGATGGTCAGGGTCAAGGACGGGGCACGAGATGCCTGGGGTGCCGGCGAGGAAATGCGGCGTCTGGTCTCGTTCCGCGAGCTGAACCTGATGGGCAACTGGCCTATGAAGGGCAGGTTCGACGCCATCTTCTGCCGCAACGTGGTCATCTATTTCGATGAGGCGACACAGGCGCGGATCTGGGGGCGCTTCGGGCCGCTGCTGAACCCGGGCGGACGGCTCTATGTCGGCCATTCGGAGCGCGTCACCGACATGGTCAAGTTTGAAACCGATGGTCTCACGACATATCGTCTCAAGGACGGTGCTCGATGAGTTCGGTGAGGGTTCTCGTCGTCGACGACAGTGCGACGATGCGCAGCCTCATTTCCGCCGTGCTCCGTCGGGATCCGGAGATTTCCGTGGTCGGGCAGGCCGGCGACCCGCTCGAAGCGCGAGAGGCGGCGATCAAGCAGCTCAATCCGGACGTCATCACGCTCGACGTCGAGATGCCGAACATGAACGGCCTGGCGTTCCTGGAAAAGATCATGCGCCTGCGGCCAATGCCGGTGGTCATGGTCTCCACTCTGACGCAGGTCGGAGCCGACGTAAGCCTTGCGGCGCTGGAAATCGGCGCCATCGATTGTGTCGGTAAGCCATCCGCCGGCGTGCCCGCCGAGCAGGCGTTTGCCAGTTTGGCGGCCAAAGTGAAGGCGGCCGCGCGGGCAAGGGTGCGTCCAGGTTCCGATCGCGCACCCAGCCATGCCGCCGGTGGCGATTTCAAACCCGACGGTCGGATCGTCGCGATCGGTTCGTCGACCGGTGGCGTGGAAGCGCTACTGTCTGTCCTGTCGGCCTTTCCGGCCAACTGTCCGCCGACTGTCATCACCCAGCATATGCCGGGCACCTTCACCAGAAGCTTCGCGGAGCGCCTCAACCGGACCTGCGCCGCCCATGTCGAGGAAGCAAGCGAAGGCGCACAGCTCCGCGTCGGCCAGATTTATCTGGCGCCAGGAGGCGACAACCATCTCCAGGTCGTCGGATCGACGCAGCTTCGATGCAGGCTGGTTCCTGAGCCTGCGGTCAACGGGCACCGCCCCTCTGTGGATGTTCTGTTCGATTCTGTCGCCCGCGTTGCCGGCAAGGGCGCTGTCGGCGTCATCCTTACGGGCATGGGGCGCGACGGGGCCAATGGGCTTTTGTCCATGCGCAATGCGGGCGCGGCGACAATCGGCCAGAATGAACAGACATCGGTGGTCTACGGCATGCCGAGGGTTGCATTCGAGGTAGGGGCGGTCGAGCGGCAATTGCCGCTGGAACGCATCGGTGCGGAAATCATCAACCGGTGCAACGCGACTAGGGAAACAGCTTGATGTGCAGAGGGGGCCATATGCACGCAATCACCGAAACACCACCTGATGGGTCGGGATCGACCGGACTTCGCCTGCGGAGTGCATGGCGATGACACGCGGCATGATCGAGCGAAGCCCGCCCGGCGTACCGTCTTCCGTCACCGGCGGGCTCCGCGTCCATGTCGTGCAGGGCGAGCAGTTCGTTACCGACGATCCTGAAGCCGTGCTGACGACGCTGCTGGGAAGCTGCGTGGCCGCATGCATGCGTGACCCCGTCGCCGGTGTCGGCGGCATGAATCACTTTCTTCTGCCGGGCAATCGATCGCAAGGCACGGATTCCCAGGCGCAGCGCCACGGCGTTCATGCCATGGAGTTGCTCGTCAACGCGCTTCTGTCGCGCGGAGCGCGGCGCGAGCGGCTCGAAGCCAAGCTTTTGGGGGAGCGCGGCTTATCGACGGTCTCACCGACGTCGGCCGGCAGAACGCGGAGTTTGCGGAGCGCTTTCTCGCTGCCGAACGCATTCGTCATGTGGGCGGAAGCCTGCTTGGCGAGCATGGGCGAAAGGTGCAGTTCTGGCCAGTCTCCGGGCGTGCCCGGCAATCGCTGATGGAACGCGAGAGCATCCAGGTGTTCGATGTCGAGCGCCGTACCCGGCCGGTGCCGCCGGTCGAAAGCGAGGGCTCAGTCGAGCTGTTCTAGGTTGAAGCGTTGTTGTCGCGGGCAGCAACGCAGGCGCGTCGAGCTGCGATAGCGTTCGCGACTGCAGCCCGCTAGAGTCGCGGCGTGAAGAATATTGCGCATTGGCTTGGTCTGCTGTCGGCGGTGACGCGGCTGCTGCTTGCCGCCCTTGTTGCGGCCAGCGGACTGATCATGCCCTCGACGTTGCCTATCAACTCGGTCGGGGCAATGCCGTTGGCGGTAGTGTCGTTGCTGCAGTGGTGGCGCGTCCGCGCCATGAAACGCGTTTCTGACGAGGCGTCGGCCGGCATCGTCCTAAACCCGTTGCATCGTGTCGACATTGCAACGTCGGCCGCGATGTCGGTAACGGGTGCAACCCTGCTTTTTGGAGCGTCTATGAGGGTCTTTGTAGAAGGGACGCCCGTGTTCGGCTGAAACCTGTCAGAACAGGTCGACTTCGCCGGCAGCGGCTTCGTCCTTAGCCTGGACAGAGGAACCTGTCTGCCCGATCGAGCGCGCCAGCTCAGTCAGCTTGAGGGCACCTGTCGCGGCGCTTGTATCGATCCGCCATTGTGGATGCGCGGCATCGCCAATGGCGCGCAGGAAATCCGCCACGCCGGCAATACGCTGGGCGCTGAGGTCGGCATCCTGCATGGCCTGAACGTATGCAGCGTCTGCCGCCCCTACATCCCAGGTCGACCGTGCGATGGCGGCCTGGTTGCGGTCGATACGGCGCGCGATATCTTCAAGCTCGGACTGGATGCGGGCAAGAACGTCGGCCACAAGCTCGGCCGTTTCTGCCGCGTCTTCGCGCTGTGCATGGCTCATGATACTCAACCCTACGCTTTACTCGCACTTCCGGCCAAAACCGCGACCGGCATTCTGCCCCTTGCGTGCGGACTGCCCGCAAGAAGATCCTCAGTGAAGCTTGCCCACGATCGCTTCCAGCGCCCTGCGAAGCTGGTCGGGGTTGAAAGGCTTCGTCAGATAGTTGTTGAGGCCGAGCTTGCGCCCCTCGTCCAATACAGCCCGGTCTGGGCTGCCGGTGAGAATCATGAAGGGCGTACGCGACGTCGGCTTGTACGTCCGGATCGCATGCAGGAGCTGAAGCCCGTTCATCTTGGGCATGTTCATGTCGGAGATGATGAGATGCGACGGTGTCGTCATCATCATCTTCATCGCCTGTTCGCCGTCGGCCGCCACCTGGATGTTGCGGAAGCCGAGCGTTTCGAGCGCATCCCTGACGAGAAGCCTGCTGGTTGTCGTGTCGTCGACGACGAGGATTTTCAACTGAGCAAGAAGTGACATAGCTCGTTTTCCTTATTGCCCGCCGAGGCGAATGCCGGCTCGCGCGGGATTTCCCTGTGTGTCGCCGCGTTCCCGGTCCCCGCGCGGCTGGGTTGTCAGTTCAGCAGGCCCTGTCCTGCCTGGTTCTGTGTCAGCACGTTGTCGAGCGCGATCAGGCTGATCATGCGGCCTTCCATCGCGATCACGCCCTTCATGAAGGTGCGTGCCAGATCCGAGGCGACGTTGGGGGTCGCCTGGATCGCGCCGGAATCGACGGTCAGGATGTCCGAGACGGCATCGACCAGCAGACCGATCGTCTGGTGTCCCACCTGCGTGATGATGATGACGTGGCGGGCACTCGGCTCCGCCGGCTCGAAACCCAGCCTGGCGGCCAGGTCGACAACCGGCAGCACAGCGCCGCGCAGGTTTATCACGCCCTTCACATAGGCCGACGAATGGGGCAGCGGCGTCGTCTGCGTCCAGCCGCGAATGTCGCGCACCGACATGATGTCGACGCAGAACTCCTGCTCGCCGAGGCGGAAAGCGATCAGCTCGTTGCTCGCCGTGGCGTCCTGTTCCCTGACCTGGATCATGCTGCGCTCCTCTTTCGGTTTGCGTCGGCTCGCGCGACATCGCTGCGAGAGCCGGCAACAATTGCATCGACGTCAAGAATGACAGCCACGCGGCCATCGCCGAGAATGGTGGCTGCCGCCACGCCGAAGACATGGCCGTAGTTGGTTTCCAGGCTTTTGATGACGACCTGCTGCTGGCCGATGATGCCGTCGACCATCAGCGCGCATTGCGACTGGTTCTCGGTCTCCACCATCACCGCCACGCCCTGCAGCGGATCGGCCTCCTCGTCGCGGTAGCTGAGCACGCTGCCGACATCGACAAGCGGGATGAAAGACCCGCGGATGGCGATCACGCGTGCCTTTTCGCCAAGCCCGTGAACATCGGTGGCTTTCGGCTGAAGGGTCTCGACGATGGCCGACAGCGGCACGACCAGCGTCTGCCCGGCAACCGTGACCACCATGCCGTCGAGCACGGCCAGCGTCAGCGGCAGCGACAGGGAGAAGGTTGTGCCGTTTCCGGGACGTGAGGAAATGGTGATGCGTCCGCCGAGCGCTTGGATGGAGCGGCGCACGACATCCATGCCGACGCCGCGACCGGAAACGTCCGAGATGGTTGCCGCAGTCGAGAAGCCCGGTGCGAAAATCAGATCGTCGATCTCCGCATCGGTGAGCTGGGCGTCGGCATCGATGATGCCCTTGTTGACCGCGATCTCGCGCACTTTGGCGCGGTTGATGCCGGCGCCGTCGTCAGACACCTCGATCACCACGCGGCCGGAGCGGTGTGCCGCGACCATCTTGACCACACCCTGCTCGGGCTTGCCGGCCTTCACGCGATCCTCCGGCTTTTCGAGGCCATGGTCGATCGCGTTGCGGATCATGTGCGTCAGCGGATCGGCCAGCCGTTCGATAACGGTCTTGTCGACCTCGCAATTCTCGCCTTCGGTGACGAGGCGGACCGACTTGCCCGTCATGTCGGCGACCTCACGTACCACGCGGGCCATGCGCTGGAAGATCGGTCGCACCGGCTGGGCGCGGATAGCCATCACCGAATCCTGGATTTCGCGGGTCAGGTGTTCGAGGTCATCAAGGCCCACAGCTACATCCGACAGGCGCGCGATGCCGGCCTCGGTAACACGCTGCGCCAGCATGGACTGGTTGATAACCAATTCGCCGACCAGGTCGATCAGGCGATCGACACGGTCGAGATCAACGCGGATGGTGGCGCCGGGCTGCTGGCCCGACTGTGCTGCCGGTTGGGACTGCTGGTTGGCTGCGACGGGCGTTCTGGGTGCGGGATCCGGCGCTGCCTGCGGCTCTGTCGCAATCACGACCGGCTCAACTGCGACAGGCTCGACGGCGGCGGATTGGGCCGCTTCTTCGGCTGCGACCTGGGCAAGGATGGCTTCGACGGTCTGGGCCGCACTTTCCTCGTCCATGCCAACCACATTGACGTCAATGGACAGGTCACAATCGAATTCCACGAATTCGAAAATCTCACGAACCGACTTTTCATCAGCGTCCGTGGTCAGGCTGACTTTCCAGGTCAGATAGGCACCTTCCGGATCAAGCTCGTCGAGCGCCGGCAGTGCAGAAACGTCGCAGCTGACTTTCATCTCGCCCAGACGGCCAAGCTCTCGCAGCAGACGCAGGGCATCGTTGGCCTTGGCGTAGAGTTCCGGTCGCGGTGTAAAGCTGATCTCGAAAGTGTGGCCGTCGCTGCCCGCACCGTCGGTGATGAGCGTGTCGAAGGAAATCTGGACGGGCGCGAAACCGAACTCATCGACTGCCGGTCCGTCACCATCTGCAGCCACAGGTTCAAACGAAAAGTCGGCCACAGGAGCAACGGGAGCCGCCGGAGCGGGGACAGCACCGCCTGCCTTGCTGAGTTCCTCCGCCATCTGCGCCACGCGGGCAGCATCCAGCTCGCCGCCGTCGCGGGAGATACGCACCAGGTCGGACAGGATGTCGGCGGCGCGCAGCATGAGCTTGACGATCTGCGGGGTGATTTCCAGCTTGCCGCTGCGCATTCCGTCAAGCGTGGTTTCAAAGGTGTGCGCGAAACGCACGAGGTCGTCGAGCCCGAAAGCACCGGCGCCCCCTTGATCGAATGAACGGCGCGGAAGACGGCGTTGATCGTTTCGAGATCGCCTTCCTCGCGCTCGATCACCATCAGGCCTTCTTCCATCTCGGTGAGCTGTTCCTCGCATTCCTGGAAGAAGGTCTGCTTGATGGCGGCCATAGTATCCATGGTCGGTGTCCTCCCTCGCTCAGGCGGCGACGCGGTTGATCGCGGTGACGAGCTTGACCGGATCGAACGGTTTGATGATCCAGCCGCTTGCGCCAGCCCGGCGTGCCCGGTCCTTCTTCTCGTCGACGCTTTCCGTCGTCAGCACGAGGATGGGGATAGCGCGATGCCGGTCGGAACCACGCACGGCCTCGATGAAACCGAAGCCGTCCATGCGGGGCATGTTGATGTCGGTGATGATCACATCCGGATCGCAGGTTTCCAGGACTTCGAGGCCATGCACACCGTCTTCGGCCTGCACGACTTCCATGCCGGCATCCAGAAGGGCCGCCTTCAGCATCTCGCGGATGGTGCGCGAATCATCGACGGTCAGGATTGTCTTCGCCATCGTCAGTTGCTCCGTGCGGTGAATTGCGTGAGGTCGAGGCCTGCGGTCTGGATCGCGTCGAAAAAAGCGGGCGAAGGCTCCTCGATCGTCAGCTCGGCGCCGTCAGCGGCCCATGTCGCGGCAGCCGAAAGCAGCACCTGCAGGCATTGCCCGCCGACGCGCTCGATCTGCGACGCATTAAGAGCGAGGTCCTTTCCGCGTGCTGCCAGCAGCTCTGCCGCGAGCGGACCGGCCGCCTTGATGTCGAGTTCGTTCGGAAGCGTCACGCTTTCCGTGGCGGTTTTGCCCATGCCCCTCTCCTCTAGAATTCTTCCCATTCGGAAGTTTCCGTCCTGACCGCCAATGCGGTCGCCCCTGCAGTTGCGTAGACCGGCTGCCCCCTTGCCGGTCGTCCCGTCTGTGATGCAGCCGCTTTCGCTTTTGCACGAGGCGCGCTGTCGAGAACGAATGCGGAGACGCCCTCGGCGAGCGTCGCGGCCTCGCTGCGCAGCGAATGGACGGCCGCTGTCGTCTGCTCGACCATCGCCGCGTTCTGCTGCGTGCCCTGATCCATCTCGCTGACGGCGGTGTTGATGTCCGACAGGCCCAACGACTGCTCACGCGACGACGACGCGATGCCGGCTACCAGCTCATCGATTTCCACCACGCTGGCGATGATCCGCTCCGAAACGTCGCCGGTTTCGGCCATCAATTTCACGCCCTGCTCAACCTGTGCGGAGCTGGTCGCGATAAGCGTCTTGATTTCCTTGGCGGCGTCAGCGGAGCGCTGCGCCAGAGCACGCACTTCCTGCGCTACCACGGCGAAGCCTCTGCCCGCGTCGCCGGCACGCGCTGCTTCGACACCCGCATTGAGCGCCAGCAGGTTGGTCTGGAAGGCGATCTCGTCGATCACGCCGATGATCTGGGAGATTTCCTGCGAGGACTTTGCGATCTCGCTGATCGCGCGCACCGCATTGCCCACGATCTCGCCGGAGTGCCGTGCTTCTTCGCGTGTAGATACCACCTTGGCCGCAGCCTGCGAGGCGCCGTCGGCGGCGCGCTTGACGCTGCCGGTGATCTGGTTGAGCGCGGCAGCCGTCTGCTCCAGCCGCATGGCCTGGTGCTCGGTGCGACGCGAAAGGTCGTCGGCGGCCCGACCGACTTCCTCTGAGCTCGAACCGATGCTGTCCGCCGATTGCGCGACGGAGGAAAGCGTTCTGGCGAGCGCGGCTGCGGTGTGATTGAAATCGGCCTTGAGCTGGTCGAATTCCGGGGCGAGCCCGTCCTCAAGCCGCGTCGTCAGATCGCCGGCTGCGATGCCGCCAAGCGCCCTGGTGATCGCCTTGACCGCCTCGCTCTGGCGCCGTTCGGATTCGAGCCGTGCGTTTTCCGCCTGCCGACGCTTCTCGTCCAGCGATTCCAGATAGGTGGTGATCGCGAGGTCCATGTCGAGCATGATCGCCTTGAGCAGCGCGACAAGCGCCTGGCTCATGGCTTCCGGCCCACTGCGCGACATCAGGCGCGGCCAGTTTTCCTTGACCACCGCTTTGACGAGATGCTCCGCCACGAGCGCATAGCCACCGATGTACCAGGTCGGTTCGAGGCCGAGACGAGCATGGGTTTCGCCGATGCGCCGGACCGCCTGCTCGTAGCTGTCGCCATAGGATGCTTCGGCAATGCCGGTCCAGTGCGTTGCCTGCCGACCCTTCGCGGTCTCCATATGGGTTGCGGACGAAAAGAAGCCGCTGGTCTGCGGGTTGGTCCGCACCTTGTCGTAAAAGACGTTCAGTGCCGGGCCGATTTCGCGCGAAAGGAGAGGCTTGAGGTTCCTCAGATTCTGACGGGTCGAGGAATCGAGACCGATGAAGTCGAGGCGTTCTTCGAGCGTCACCCGGGTCGCATTCGATGCGGCCATTGCAAAGATTCCCGAGCCGCAGGGAACCGCGGCTATGCGCTGATCTGGATAATCGACATTCCGGTCCAGCCGGATCGGGAGCGCGGCATCATGCCTTTGGTTATTCCCCCACCAAGCCCCGCTGCATCAATAGGCGAGGATTGGTTTCGTTCATGTTAACGCAACCCCTGACGCGGCAAGGGTTTGGATGACGCTGGGGAATGGAAACGTGGCTTTTGCGGCGGCAGGATGCAAGGTGGGCGTGGCTGGAACGGTGAAGCCCCAGCCACGCAGCCGAAGCGGGATTAGTCGTTCTGCGCGGCGATGACGATAATTTCGACGCGGTATTTCGGGGCTGCGAGCTTGGCTTCGCCGGTGGCGCGGGCAGGCGCGTTGCCGGGCGCGACCCAGGCATCCCAAGCGGCATTCATCTCGGCGAAGTCGGCCATGTCCGACAGCCAGATCTGTGCGGAGAGAATGCGCTCCTTCGACGAATTGGCCAGCGCCAGCAGGTTGTCGATCTTCGACAGGATCGACTTGGTCTGGTCGGCAACCGACTCGCCGTCGCCAACCTGGCCGGCGAGGTATACGACGCCGCTATGGATGTTGACCTGGCTCATGCGGGGGCCGGTTTCGTGACGGACAATGCTCATGGAATTCTCTCCTGTTGGTGTCGCCGCGTTTCTATTGGCTTCGCAGTTGCCGGGCAATGGGCGCCGTCGCTTGTTCACGTGAAGGTGGCGCGCTCGCCCTCCACGGCGGCTGCTATAAAGGCTGAAACCGCCTGAACGCGCCGCAGCGGGCGAACTGTCTCGTGATACACCAGCCAGTAGGCGCGACGGATCGGCGGGCAGACCGCAACGGGCACAAGGTCATCGTGCGCACGCGCGATAAAGGTGTGGAGGATGCCGATGCCGGCCCCGGACCGCACGGCCTCGACCTGGCCGAGTGCCGACGAAACGGCGAAATCGGCCTGCCAGTCGGGCAGGATTTCGGGCCCGTAGTCGAGTGAAGGGCTGATGAGCAGGTCCGGCACATAGCCTATAAGCCGGTGGCCACGGAGCTCCCCGGCGTTCCAGGTAGTCCTCGCGTTTCCGCGTAGGCGCGCGAGGCGTAAAGGCCGAGCGTGTAGTCGACCAGCTTTCCGGCGACGAGCCTTCCTTCCGTCGGGCGCTCAACGGTGATGGCGATGTCGGCCTCACGGCGCGACAGCGAGAAGGAACGCGGCACCGGCACGAGCTGGATCGACAGCGCCGGATGCCGTTCTGTGAGCTGGCCCAGGCGTGGCGCAAGGAAAGTGACGCCAAACCCGTCGGGTGCACCAATGCGCACCACGCCCGCGACCTCGTCGCTTTCCCCGGCGATCTCGGCTCGTGCGGCAATCATGTCCGCCTCGATGCGCTCGGCGACGTTCAGGAAACGCTCGCCTTCAGCCGTGAGCTCGGACCCCGTCGTAAGCCGGCGAAACAGCTTGGCGCCGAGCGCGCGCTCCAGCGCGGCGATGCGGCGCGAGACCGTTGCGTGGTTGAGCTCCAGCCGCCGCGCCGCGCCCAGGATCTGGCCTGCGCGCGCCACCGCCAGGAATATGCGCACGTCGTCCCAATTCATGCAGGGTGCCTCCACATTGTGGGATTGCAGCAAATCATGTTCCCAATAGCAGGAACAGCAATCTGTGCACAACGGATGCTGATTTGCTCGCATTGCATTGGCGCTGCGGAAGCGGGACAATGCCGTCAACCAATATACAGGGAGAGAGCCATGCTCGAGATCGGACATTTCATCGGCGGCAAGCACGTCGCCGGCGCCAGCGGACGCAGCCAGGACGTCATGCAGCCCATGGACGGCTCCGTGCGCGGCAAGGTTGCGCTTGCTTCCAAGGACGAGCTTCGCGCCGCGGTGGAGAACGCCAAGGCGGCGCAGGCCGGATGGGCCGCGACCAACCCGCAGCGTCGCGTGCGCGTGCTGATGAAGTTCCTGGAACTGGTACAGAACGAGTATGACGAGCTCGCCGAGATGCTGGCGCGCGAGCACGGCAAGACCATTGCCGATGCCAAGGGCGACATCCAGCGCGGGCTGGAGGTCGTCGAGGTCTGCATCGGCGCGCCGCACATGATGAAGGGCGAGTTCACAGATGGAGCGGGGCCGGGCATCGATGTCTATTCCATGCGCCAGCCGCTGGGCGTTGTTGCCGGCATCACCCCGTTCAACTTCCCGGCGATGATCCCGCTGTGGAAGATCGCGCCGGCGATCGCCTGCGGCAACGCTTTCATCCTGAAGCCGTCGGAGCGCGATCCTTCCGTTCCGATGCGGATCGCCGAGCTGTTCATCGAGGCGGGGCTTCCGGCCGGCGTGCTCAATGTCGTCAACGGCGACAAGGAGGTTGTCGACGCGATCCTGGACGATCCGGACATCAAGGCCGTCGGCTTCGTCGGTTCGACGCCGATCGCGCAATACATCTATTCGCGGGCAACCGCGAACGGGAAACGCGCCCAGTGCTTCGGCGGTGCCAAGAACCACATGATCATCATGCCGGATGCCGACATGGACCAGACCGTCGATGCGCTGATCGGCGCGGGTTACGGCTCGGCCGGCGAGCGCTGCATGGCGATCTCAGTCGCCGTGCCGGTAGGCCAGGAGACGGCCGATCGCCTCATCGAGCGCCTGATCCCGCGCGTCGAGAGCCTCAAGGTCGGCCCGTCGACCGACAACAGCGCCGATTTCGGCCCGCTGGTCACCAAGGAAGCGCTGGCGCGCGTGAAGAACTATGTCGACGTCGGCGTGCAGGAAGGCGCGAAGCTGGTGGTCGACGGCCGCAACTTCACCATGCAAGGCTATGAAAACGGCTACTACATGGGCGGCTGCCTCTTCGACAACGTCACCGAGGACATGCGCATCTACAAGGAAGAGATCTTTGGTCCCGTCCTGTCGGTAGTGCGTGCGCCGACCTACGAGAACGCCATCAAGCTCGCCAACGACCACGAGATGGGCAACGGCGTCGCGATCTTCACCCGCGACGGCGATGCCGCGCGCGACTTCGCATCCCGCGTGCAGGTCGGCATGGTTGGTGTGAACGTACCGATCCCGGTGCCGATCGCCTACTACACCTTCGGCGGCTGGAAGGCTTCGTCCTTCGGCGACCTGAACCAGCATGGCCCCGACGCCTTCCGCTTCTACACCAAGACCAAAACCGTCACCTCGCGCTGGCCGTCAGGCATCAAGGATGGTGCGGAATTCGTCATCCCGACGATGAACTGATCGGGCGCCACAACGTTTTCATGGAAAATCAAGGCGGCGGTCCACCGGACCGCCGCCTTATCTTTTGTGAACGTTTCAGCGGCGAAAATACCCGAAAAGCTGGATTTTCGTCCGTTATCCGCAGGTGATTGTTACAAACTGTCAAAAAAACGTGATGGAACGTGCGTGGTCCCTGAGAGCTTGTTTTCGCGAGACCCGTTGCATGCTGCGCGGGGCGGTAAACAAGCCGGACCGGTCGCCGATCAGGTGGTCGCCTCGGCATCAGGAGGCTGCAATGGCACGCATCCCACTTCTCATTTCGGCGCTGGCCGCTGGCGCCATGCTCGCTGTTTCTCCGCTCGCTTCGGCGACGAGCCCTGAAGACGAGTCTGCTGCAGAGACTGTTGGTGTCGCCGAAACCCCCGCGCTGAATGCCAACATGCTGGGTATGGCCATGTGCGGAGAGCGTGACGCCGTGGTGGCCGAGCTGTCACAGCAGTTTAACGAGACCCCAATGGCCGTGGGTCAGGTTGACGGTTCTTCGGTTGTCGAGATTCTCGTCTCCGCCAACGGTAGCTGGACGATCCTAGCAACGGGCACTGACGGGAAGAGCTGCATCGTCTCTGCCGGTGAGGGCTTCGAAAGCAACCAGCTGGTGCGTGGCGTCGACGCTTAGAACGTTGTCGCCCGGCACGCTCTAGGTCGAGTCACCGGCGGGCAGCGTGTTCGGCAAGCCGACGCAGCATGAGCATCAGACGCTCCGCCTCGCGCCCGGCTTGCCATTCGTCCCCATCGATAACAGCGCGGATCAGCCGGATGTGATGTTCGGCTGATTGTGCAAGACCAGTGTCGCTTTGGTAGCGAAACCAGAAGCGGCGGCTGTGGGTTTGCAATGGAGCGGCTACGCGCACCGCAAAGCTGTTGTTGGAAGCGGCGGCAAAGACATCGTCGAGCTGCTTGTCGGCTTCGAGAAAGGCAAGCGCATCGGCCGCCGCAACGGCATCGTTCATCTGATCCGCCGCGTCGTGCAGGCGTTGCTTGTCTGCTGGCGACGCGTGGCGGGCCGCCGATCGCGCCAGAACGATTTCGACGCCCGTCCGTGCGTCGACCACCAGCGGCCAGTCGCGTGCGAGCAGTGGTGCGACTGCAAGGCCGGCGCGCGGCCTTATCTCGATCAAACCTTCCCATGCCAGACGCTGGATCGCCTCGCGGACAGGGGTGCGACCCAGAGCGAGCCTTTCGATCAGAGCGCCTTCGGTGGTGATGCCGCCAGGCTGAAGGTCGAGCGTGACGATCATCCTTTCCAGCACACGATAGGCACGCTGTGCTGCGGGCTCGTTGGCGACTTCCGTTTCGATCATCAACCGACTCTCCATCATTCCCTTGATATATCAGTATCCAACGTCGCTTGACAGCCCGCGTGCCAACAGATATATCAGTGATATATCAGAAGGAGCAAGGCGATGTGGGCAGGTGTTCTCCCGGCGGTGACGACAAAGTTCACCGAAAACGATGAGCTCGATCATGCGGAGATGGAGCGCTGCTTTTCGCTTCAGATCGACGCGGGTTGCGACGGGCTGATCGTTTGCGGTTCCTTGGGCGAAGGTCCCATGCTGCATGTCGACGAGAAGCTCGCCGTGTTGAAGACGGCCCAAGGCGTCGCCGGGAACAGGCCGGTGCTCCTCACGATTAACGAAGCCGCTACGCGCGATGCATGCTCGCTGGCCAAGGCGGCCGCGAAGGCGGGAGCGAACGGCCTGATGGTCGTGCCAAGTCCGATCTACCACACCAACCCGGAAGAGACCGTCGCCGCGCTCAAGGCTGTCGCCGCCGCAGGCGACCTGCCGATAATGATTTATTCGAACCGGCTTGCATATCGCGTCGACGTCACCGTACCGGTCATGGCGGAGCTTGCTTCCGACTCGCGTTTCGTGGCGGTGAAAGAGTCTTCCGACGACATCCGCCGCTCCACCGAGATCATCAACGCGTTCGGCGACAGGTTCGATCTTCTGACCGGCGTGGACAACCTTGCCTATGAGGCGCTCTGTGTCGGCGCCGTCGGATGGGTGGCCGGGCTCGTCACCGCCTTTCCCCGCGAGACTGTGGCGATCTACCAGCTCATGCAGCAGGGGCGCCGCGAGGAGGCGCTGGCCATCTATCGCTGGTTCCGGCCGCTGCTCGACCTCGACGTGTCGACCTATCTGGTGCAAAACATCAAGTTCGTCGAGGCGCTTGCCATCGGGTCCAACGAGCGGGTGCGCGCGCCGCGCCTGCCACTTGCGGGCGAAAGGCGGCAGGCGGCGGAGAAGGTCGTCAGGGATGCCATGGCGACGAGGCCGGAAATGCCGGCGTTCTGAGGCCGGCACCTCAATTCGCAAGCAGTGGGAGTGATGGCATTGCGGTCTGACCTGTCCCTCATCTCGATGGTGTCGCGAGTGCGGCGATGAGGGAGGTCGACGTCGCGATCATCGGTGCGGGCATTGTGGGTATCTGTGCTGCCGCCAGCCTCGCCGAAGCCGACCGCGCCGTCACGGTTTTCGACCGCACCGGCATCTGCGAGGAGACGAGCTCCGGCAACGCCGCCGCGCTGGCTTTTCCCGACGTCCTGCCGCTGGCGCAGAAAGGCATGATGCGGAACCTGCCGCGCTGGCTGGCCGATCCACTCGGGCCGCTTTCCATTCCGCCTTCCCACTTCTCGAAGCTCGCGCCCTGGCTATGGCGCTTCTGGCGCGCGGGCAGTCCGCGCCTTTACGAGAAGAGCCTCGCGGCGCAGTCGTCACTGATGAGGCTGGCCGAAGCGGAATGGATGCGGCTGCTCGATGCGTCCGGCACGCGTTCGATGCTGCGCGAAGAAGGTGCGCTCGAGCTTTACGAAAGCGATGGCGAGTTCAAGGCGTCCCTCCCGGGGTGGCAGGCACGCGACAGGTTCGGTTTCGAATTCCGCCATGTTGCGGGCGATGAGATGGCGGCACTGCAGCCGGGCCTCTCGCCGCGCTTCGTCAAGGGCACGTTCATGCCCGGCTGGAAGAACGTTGCTGATCCGAAATTGCTGGGTAAGGCCGTTTTCGAGCATGCGCGGCGGCGCGGCAGGGTGGCGTTCGAACAGCGCAGGGTGGAAACGATCGCGCCGAGTGACAAAGGTGCGCTGTTGCGGCTGGCCGACGGAGAGGAAGTGCTTTGCCGCGCGCTCGTGGTTGCCGCCGGTGCGTGGTCGCATCGGCTTGCGGCGCCGCTTGGCGACAGGATTCCGCTGGAAACCGAGCGCGGTTACAACACTACGCTGCCTATCGATGCTTTCGACGTGAAGCGGCAATTGATCTTTTCATCCCACGGCTTCGTCGTCACGCCGCTTGAAACCGGGTTGCGGATCGGCGGCGCGGTCGAGCTTGGCGGGCTGGACCGTCCGCCCGACTATCGTCGCTCGAAAGCGATGCTGGAAAAGACGCGGCAATTCCTTCCGGGTCTTAAAACCGATGGCGGGCGCGAATGGATGGGCTACCGTCCCTCGCTGCCGGATTCCCTGCCGGTCATCGGGCGGTCGCGCAACTCCGCCAGCATTGTCTATGCTTTCGGTCACGGCCATCTCGGGCTGACGCAGGCAGCCGCGACGGGTCGGCTTGTGCGCGATCTCGTGACGGGCCAGTCTCCTGCGATCGATCTTTCGCCCTTTTCGCCGCAGAGGTTCTGAGCATGGCTCGCCATTCGTTTTTCTGCATCGACGGCCATACCTGCGGAAACCCGGTGCGGCTCGTCGCCGGCGGCGGCCCGCGTCTCAACGGCACCACCATGATGGAGCGCCGTGCACATTTCCTCGAAGAGTTCGACTGGATCCGCAAGGGGCTGATGTTAGAGCCTCGCGGCCACGACATGATGTCCGGCTCGATCCTCTATCCCTCGACGCGGGAGGATTGCGACATCGCGATCCTGTTCATCGAGACATCGGGGTGTCTGCCGATGTGCGGGCATGGCACGATCGGCACGGTTACCATGGCCATCGAGCACGGGCTGGTGACGCCGAAAACGCCGGGCGTGCTGCGTCTCGATACACCGGCCGGGGTCGTGGTGGCGGAGTATCGCCAGGAAGGGCAATATGTGGAGGAGGTGCGCATCACAAACGTACCGTCCTTCCTTTATGCCGAGGGGCTCGAAGTGGAATGCCCGGACCTCGGCCGCCTCGTCGTGGATGTCGCCTATGGCGGCAATTTCTATGCGATCGTCGATCCGCAGCAGAACTTCTCCGATATGGCGGCGTATTCCGCAGGCTCGCTGATCGCGTGGAGCCCGGTGCTGCGGCAACGGTTGAATGATCTCTACACCTTCGCGCATCCAGACAATCCGACCATCGACCGGCTGACACACATCTTGTGGACAGGTGCGCCGACGGTCGAAGGCGCCGATGCCCGCAACGCCGTTTTTTATGGCGACAAGGCCATCGACCGTTCGCCCTGTGGCACCGGCACGTCCGCCCGCATGGCGCAACTGCATGCCAAAGGCAGGCTGACGCAGGGCGACGACTTCGTTCACGAGTCGATCATCGGTTCGCTGTTCAAGGGCAGGGTGGAAAAGGAGACGCAGGTGACCGGCCGGCCGGCAATCGTGCCGTCGATCGGCGGCTGGGCACGTATGACGGGGCTCAACACCATCTTCATCGACGACCGCGATCCGTTCGCGCACGGTTTCTCGGTTTTGTAGGGCCTAGCGCATGGTCGGCTTCAACCATGAACCGCAATTCAGGGAGCCGCCATACGATGCAAGAAAACGCCGATATCTATCCATTTTTGACGCTTGTTTGCGTGACAGCGTCAATATTCGCCGTGCCGAGACAAGGACATTGCGTTGGGCCGGTGCTAGCTTCCGCCGTGGTCCAAGGGGCGGATGGCGAAGAAGCGCACAACCGTTCGACGTTGCCGGAACCGTCCTGCCGTCGAATTTAAGCGTTGCAATCCGGTCTCGACATAATAGGACTAGGGGAACCAAAGAAAAGGATGCGTCGTACCGGCGACATCCTCGAGGGGTCGCGTAACAATGGAATATTTCGTCCAGCAGCTCATCAACGGGCTGACGCTAGGCTCCATCTATGGCCTGATCGCGATCGGCTATACGATGGTCTACGGCATCATCGGCATGATCAACTTTGCTCATGGCGATATCTTCATGATCGGGTCGTTCATCGCCCTGGCAACTTTCCTGGTGCTGACGACGGTGCTCGGTTTTGCCTTTCTGCCGGTGGTGCTTCTGATCGTTCTGATCGTGTCCATGCTGTTCACGTCCGCCTGGGGGTGGACGGTGGAGCGGCTGGCCTACAGGCCGTTGCGCGGGTCCTTCAGGCTGGCGCCGAGATCACAGCGATCGGCATGTCGATCGTTCTTCAGAATTTCGTCCAGGTCACACAGGGCGCGCGCGTCAAGCCGCTGCCGCCCCAGATTCAGGGCGGCATCACGCTGATGGAAGGCAACACGGAAAACGGCGCGATCGTCGTCCAGCTTTCCTACATGCAGATCATCATCATCGTCACGACGCTGGTGCTGATGACGCTTTTCACCCTTCTGATCTCGCGCACCTCGCTGGGACGCGCCCAGCGCGCCTGCGAGCAGGACCGCAAGATGGCCTCGCTGCTCGGCGTCAACGTCGACCGGACGATCTCGCTGACCTTCGTGATGGGCGCCGCACTGGCTTCGGTCGCCGGCCTCATGTTCCTGCTGCTCTACGGTGTGATCGACTTCTACATCGGCTTCCTTGCCGGCGTGAAGGCATTCACCGCAGCGGTGCTCGGCGGCATCGGGTCACTGCCCGGAGCCATGCTTGGAGGCCTGCTGATCGGTCTGATCGAGGTGTTCTGGTCGGGCTACTTCAGCGTTGAATACAAGGACGTCGCGGCGTTTTCGATCCTTGCCATCGTGCTGATCTTCCTGCCTTCGGGCCTGCTCGGCAAACCGGAAGTGGAGAAGGTCTGATGTCGGCGGTTTCCACCAACGTGAATCCCGAGAACTCTTTTCAGGCCTCGATCAAGGATGCGCTTCTGGCCGCATTCCTGACCGGCGTGCTCGGCTTCTACTTCCTCGCCTTGCGCACGGACATCGCGCCCGGCGGCCTTGCGATCACCACCCGCTGGGGACTTTGGCTGTCCGCTATCGCAATCGTCTTTGCGGGGCGCCTGCTGCTGAACCTGTTCGTCTGGCGCACCGACAAGCCGATCACACGGGGCCTCGCTTCCGCAGGCTCGGGTGTCGGCACGGCGCTGCCGGACCTCGGCAAATGGCTTGGCCGGGTGCTGTTTGCATTCGCGGTCGTGCTGCCGTTCTTCTTCATCATCTTCTTTCCTGCGCAGCAGCGTCAGTACATCGATCTCGCCATCCTGATCATGACCTACATCATGCTCGGTTGGGGGCTGAACATCGTGGTCGGCCTCGCGGGCCTGCTCGACCTTGGTTACGTCGCCTTTTACGCGGTGGGCGCCTATTCCTTCGCGCTTCTGTCGACGCATTTCGAGTTCATCGGGTTCTGGACGGCGCTGCCGCTTGCCGGCCTGCTCGCCGCCTTCTGGGGGTTGATCCTCGGATTCCCGGTGCTCAGGCTGCGCGGCGACTATCTGGCGATCGTGACGCTTGCCTTCGGCGAGATCATCCGTGTGGTGCTGTTGAACTGGTACGAATTCACCGGCGGTCCGAACGGCATTTCCGGCATTCCGAAGCCGACCTTTTTCGGACTTGAGTTCTCGCGGGGCGAGGGCGGGTTCGCCGATTTCTTCGGGCTCGAATTCTCGACGATCCACCGTTTCGTCTATCTCTACTACATCATCTTCCTGCTCGCGATCATCACCAACATCGTGACGATGCGGCTGAGGCGGCTGCCCGTGGGGCGCGCCTGGGAAGCCTTGCGCGAGGATGAAATCGCCTGCCGCTCGCTTGGCATCAACACGACGAACACCAAGCTGACGGCATTTGCCATCGGTGCGATGTTCGGCGGCTTCGCTGGCTCCTTCTTCGCCACCCGACAGGGGTTCATCTCGCCCGAGAGCTTCACCTTCCTGGAATCGGCGATCATCCTGGCGATCGTGGTGCTGGGTGGTCTCGGATCGCAGATCGGCGTCGTGATTGCCTCCATCGTGATGATCGGCGGCATCGAGATGCTGCGCAATATCGGCTTCCTCAGCCAGATATTTGGGCCTGGCTTCGACCCGACCCAATACCGCATGCTCATCTTCGGCCTCGCCATGGTGCTCATCATGGTCTGGAAGCCGCGGGGACTGGTATCGACGCGCGAACCGTCGGCCGTGCTCAAGGAGAAAAAGAAAATCGGCGCGGACATGGTCGCGCAGGGCGAGGGGCACTGATGAGCGCTGCAGCTGTCAGGAAGCCGGCCGAGAGCGCGCCGGCGAAGTGGGACGAGGATCCGGTCCTCACGGTCGAGCATCTGACGATGCGGTTTGGCGGGCTGGTCGCGATCAACGACCTGTCGTTCAATGTGGGCCGCGGCCAGATCACCGCGCTGATCGGCCCCAATGGCGCCGGCAAGACGACCGTCTTCAACTGCGTTACCGGCTTCTACAAGCCGACCGAAGGGCGCATCGTGATGCGGCACGGTCCCGGACGCCAACAGCAGGCGATCGACAAGCTCACCGAAGGCGGCCTGAAATGGCAGGCGACTTCCGAGGGCGCGGTCTTCCTGCTCGAGCGGATGCCGGATTTCGAGATTTCGCATCAGGCGAAGGTGGCACGCACCTTCCAGAACATCCGTCTGTTCGGCGGCATGACGGTTCTGGAGAATCTGTTGGTCGCCCAGCACAACGTTCTGATGAAAGCATCGGGGTTCACGCTCGGCGGCATTGTCGGCATTCCGTCATTCCGCAAAGCGGAACAGGTGGCGATCGACAAGGCGGTCTATTGGCTGGAGCAGGTTCATCTGATCGAACGCGCTGACGATCCGGCCGGCGATCTGCCCTATGGCGCGCAAAGGCGCCTCGAGATTGCGCGGGCGATGTGCACCGAGCCGCAGCTTCTGTGCCTCGACGAGCCGGCCGCGGGCCTCAACCCGCGTGAGTCCGCCGAGCTCAACGAGCTGCTGCAGTACATTCGCGCCAATCACGAGACGTCGATCCTGCTCATCGAGCACGACATGGGCGTTGTGATGGAGATTTCGGACCACATCGTCGTGCTCGACTACGGCGTGAAGATTTCCGACGGCGATGCCGATTTCGTGCGCAACGACCCGAGCGTCATTGCCGCCTATCTTGGTGTCGAGGACGAAGAAATCGAGGCGGCTCCGGAGGTGGCGTCGCTGGTCGTGGAGGCCATTGGCGGGGATGCCGCCAAGGAGGTTGGCATCAAGGCGGCCGCCGTGCCTGCGGCAGACGACGAAGCCCACCCCGGTTCCCGGCCATCAGGCCTGTCCGCCGCCCGAGAGGGTGGACCGGACAAGCTGACGCGCATCAAGGGCGTGGGGCCGGTCAACGAGAAGAAGCTGAACGGCCTTGGTATCTGGCATTTCGACCAGGTGGCTTCCTGGAAGAAGGCCGAGGTTGAATGGGTTGGTTCCTACCTTGCCTTCCCCGGCCGCATCGAACGCGAGGAATGGGTGAAGCAGGCGAAGACGCTGGCAAAATCCAGCAAAGGCAAGACAGGGGGCGCGAAATGAGCACGACAGCGCAAACCCCACTGCTTTCGGTCCGCGGTGTCGAGACCTATTACGGCAAGATCGTCGCGCTGCGTGGCGTCGATGTCGACGTCAATCGCGGCGAGATCGTAACACTGATCGGCGCCAACGGAGCCGGCAAGTCGACGTTGATGATGACGATATGCGGCAGCCCGCAGGCGCGCACAGGCTCGGTTATCTACGACGGCACCGACATCACCATGATGCCGACGCACGAGATCATGCGTCTGGGCATTGCGCAATCTCCCGAGGGGCGACGCATATTCCCGCGCATGACTGTTCTGGAAAACCTGCAGATGGGCGCTCAGCTCGTCGCGCCGGAGCATTTCGACGACGACCTGCGCAAGGTCTACGAACTGTTCCCGAGGCTCAAGGAACGCGCCGGGCAGCGTGGCGGTACGCTCTCCGGCGGCGAACAACAGATGCTGGCGATAGCACGCGCTCTCATGAGCCGTCCGAAACTTCTGCTGCTCGACGAGCCTTCGCTTGGGCTTGCGCCGCTAATCGTGAAGCAGATCTTCGAGGCTGTGAAGGAGCTCAACCGCACCGAGGGTCTGACGGTCTTTCTGGTTGAGCAGAATGCATTCCACGCGCTCAAGCTGGCGCATCGCGGCTACGTGATGGTCAACGGCAATATCACGATGAGCGGAACGGGCGCCGAACTGTTGAAGCGCGAGGAGGTGCGTGCCGCCTATCTCGAAGGCGGAAGGCACTGAGGGGCGAGCGATGGAAAATCAGAACACGCTGATCTGGGAAGTCACGATCTGGGAGTTCGTCTTCGTCACGGTGATACTGGCCGGGGCGGCAGCCTACATGACGGGAAGGGCGCTCGCGAATTCATGGCTGGGGACGGGGCATATCATTGCCTATATGGTGCTGCTTGCCGCGGCGACGCGCTTCATCCACTTCGCGTTGTTCAGCGGAACGCTGCTCTCGCCCTATTATTATCTCGTCGACCTCGTGGTTCTGCTGGTCATCGCCACGATCGGCTTCAGGGTGACGCGGTCGAAGCAAATGGCAAGGCAGTATGGTTTTCTCGGCCGAGCGCAGGCCGGTTAACCTTGCCGAGCGGCAAGCTTGCCGCAGTCCGTTGCAGTGACGAAAGTTCGGCGTAAAAGCCTTTATTTCATTGGGAAATTGGGCTTTTATGTCGGTTCAAGCGGGTAGGGAACACCCGCATGCCGCCGGGCAGGGGCATTCGACACCAACCTCGCCGGCGCCGGTTTTGTCAGGTGTTAATGGGAGCAATCATGAAAAAGCACTCTTGGCGGGCGTTGCGCTCAGCTTCGCATTCTCCACCCCCGCGCTTGCAGAGATCCTCATCGGCACCGCAGGTCCGATGACGGGCCAGTATGCGGCGTTCGGTGAGCAGATGAAGGCTGGCGCCGAGCAGGCCGTGGAAGACATCAACGCCGCCGGCGGCGTCAACGGCGAGATGCTGAAGCTCTTCGTCGGTGACGATGCGTGCGATCCGAAGCAGGCTGTCGCGGTCGCCAACCAGGCGGCGGGCGAAGGCGTTGTCTTCATGGCCGGTCACTTCTGCTCGGGCTCCTCGATCCCGGCTTCGGCCGTTTATGCCGAGGAAGGCATCGTCCAGATCTCGCCGGCTTCGACCAACCCGACCTTCACCGACGAGCGTCCGGGCGACGGCGTCTTCCGTGTCTGCGGTCGCGACGATCAGCAGGGCGACGTTGCAGGCAAGTTCCTCGTTGAGAACTTCGGCGACAAGAAGGTCGCTTTCGTCCACGACAAGACCGCTTACGGCAAGGGTCTCGCCGACGCCACGATGGCGGCTTACGAGGCTGCGGGCGGAAAGCCGGCCATGTACGAAGCCTACACCGCTGGTGAAAAAGACTACAGCGCGCTCGTCTCCAAGCTGAAGGCCGAAGGCGTTGGCGTCCTCTATGTTGGTGGCTACCACACCGAAGCCGGCCTGATGATGCGTCAGATGAAAGAGCAGGGCATGGACACCGTCCTGGTGTCGGGCGACGCTCTGGTCACCGACGAATACTGGGCGATCACCGGTGACGCAGGCGAAGGCACGCTGATGACCTTCTCGCCGGATCCGCGCAAGAACCCGGATGCAGCGCCGCTGGTCGAGAAGTTCCGCGCCAAGGGCGTCGAGCCGGAAGGCTACGTGCTCTACACATACGCCGCTGTCCAGGCATGGGCTGAGGCTGCAACCACGGCTGGCTCGACCGACTTCGACCCGATCGTGACGGCGCTGAACGACGGCAAGTTCAACACGGTGCTCGGCGAGCTCGAGTTTGACGACAAGGGCGACGTGACGCTGCCCGGCTACGTCTTCTACGAGTGGAAAGACGGCAAGTACGACTATCTCGAGCAGTAAGACACCGCATCAACCGGTATCGAACGGCCCGGCGCGCAAGCGCCGGGCCGTCTTGCGTTGCAAGACGAACGAATCTTGCTTCAGCTTGAGGTTTGCAGTGCAGCAAATTACCGCTAAGGAAAGCGGACCGTCCTACAAATGCCAACGGAGAGCCACCTTTGAAGATCAGGAAGCTGCTCGTCGCCAATCGTTCCGAGATCGCCATCCGCGTGTTCCGCGCGGCCAATGAGCTGGGCATCAAGACCGTCGCCATCTGGGCGGAAGAAGACAAATATTCGCTTCACAGGTTCAAGGCAGACGAGAGCTATCCGATCGGGCGCGGGCCGCATCTCGCCAAGGATCTCGGCCCCATCGAGAGCTACCTTTCGATCGATGAGGTCATCCGGGTCGCCAGGCAGGCCGGCGTCGACGCCATCCATCCGGGTTACGGCCTTCTCTCCGAAAGTCCCGAATTCGCGGAGGCCTGTGCCGAAGCCGGCATTACATTCATCGGCCCGTCGCCCGAGACCATGCGGCGCCTGGGCAACAAGGTTGCTGCGCGTAATCTGGCCGTCGAGGTCGGCGTCCCGGTCGTGCCGGCGACGGAACCGTTGCCGGACGACATGGAGGCGGTCAGAAAGATGGCCGCCGAGATCGGTTATCCGGTCATGCTGAAAGCCTCCTGGGGCGGCGGCGGACGCGGCATGCGCGCGATCCGCGCGGAGGAAGACCTGGCCCGCGAGGTTACGGAAGCCAAGCGCGAGGCGAAGGCGGCGTTCGGCAAAGACGAGGTCTATCTCGAAAAGCTCGTGGAGCGCGCGCGCCACGTGGAAGTGCAGGTGCTGGGCGATACGCAAGGCAATGCGGTGCATCTGTTCGAGCGCGACTGCTCGATCCAGCGCCGCAACCAGAAGGTCGTGGAACGCGCCCCGGCGCCCTATCTCGACAACGAACGTCGCGCCGAGCTCTGTGGCTATGCACTGAAGATCGCCGAGGCCACCGACTATGTCGGCGCGGGCACGGTCGAATTCCTGATGGATGCCGATACCGGCAAGTTCTACTTTATCGAGGTCAACCCGCGCATCCAGGTCGAGCACACCGTCACCGAGGAGGTGACGGGCATCGACATCGTGAAGGCGCAGATTCACATCCTCGAAGGCGAAGCCATCGGCACGCCCGCGTCGGGCGTTCCCGCACAGGGCGACATAAAGCTCCACGGCCATGCCCTGCAGTGCCGGATAACGACGGAAGACCCGGAGCAGAACTTCATCCCCGACTACGGCCGCATCACCGCCTATCGCGGCGCGACGGGTTTCGGCATACGGCTCGATGGAGGCACGGCCTATTCAGGCGCCGTCATCACGCGGTTCTACGACCCGCTGCTGGAAAAGGTCACGGCCTGGGCGCCCACCGCCGAAGAGGCGATCGCACGGATGGACCGTGCGCTGCGCGAGTTCCGTATCCGCGGCGTGGCGACCAACCTCACCTTTCTCGAGGCCATCATCGGCCACGAGAAGTTTCGCGACAATACCTACACCACCAAGTTCATCGACACGACGCCGGAGCTGTTCAGCCAGGTCAAGCGGCAGGACCGCGCGACCAAGCTGCTGAACTATCTGGCCGATGTGAGCGTCAACGGTCATCCGGAAACGCGGGGCCGGCCGAGACCCAATGCCGAAGCCGCCCCGCCGCGCGTGCCCTATGTCGACGCGCCGATCCCGAATGGTAGCAAGCAGACATTCGACGAGTTTGGTGCCGACGGTTTCGCAAAATGGATGCGCGCGCAAACGCGCGTGCTCATGACCGACACCACAATGCGCGATGGCCACCAGTCGCTGCTGGCGACGCGCGTGCGCACGCACGACATCGCGGGCATCGCCGGCGTCTATGCACGCGCGCTGCCGCAGCTTCTCTCTCTCGAATGCTGGGGTGGGGCTACCTTCGACGTTGCGATGCGGTTCCTCACCGAGGACCCGTGGGAGCGGCTCTCACTGGTGCGGGAGGCTGCACCCAACCTTCTGCTGCAGATGTTGCTGCGCGGCGCGAACGGCGTCGGCTACACCAACTATCCCGACAATGTCGTGCGCTATTTCGTCAAGGAAGCGGCCGCCGGAGGGATCGATCTCTTCCGCGTGTTCGACTGCCTGAACTGGGTGGAGAACATGCGCGTCTCGATGGATGCCGTGCGTGAGGAAGGCAAGCTCTGCGAGGCGGCCATCTGCTACACCGGCGACATCCTCGACCCGGACCGCGCCAAATACGACCTGAACTATTATGTCTCGCTGACGCAGGAACTGGAGCAGGCCGGCGCGCATATAATCGCGGTCAAGGACATGGCGGGGCTGTTGAAGCCGACGGCGGCGAAGGCGCTGTTCAAGGCGCTGCGCGAGGCGACCGACCTGCCGATCCACTTCCATACGCACGACACCAGCGGCATCGCGGCTGCAACCGTGCTCGCCGCGGTCGAGGCGGGTGTGGATGCGGTCGATGCGGCCATGGATTCTTTTTCCGGCAATACCTCCCAGCCTTGCCTCGGCTCGATCGTCGAGGCGCTGCGTGGCGACGCGCGCGACCCGGGGCTCGACCCCGAGTGGATCAGGAAGATTTCGTTTTACTGGGAGGCGGTGCGCAACCAGTACGCCGCGTTCGAGAGCGACCTCAAGGGACCTGCCTCGGAAGTCTATCTGCACGAGATGCCGGGCGGGCAGTTCACCAACCTCAAGGAGCAGGCACGGTCGCTGGGATTGGAAACACGCTGGCATGAGGTGGCGCAGGCCTATCACGACGTCAATCTCATGTTCGGCGACATCGTCAAGGTGACGCCGTCGTCCAAGGTCGTCGGCGACATGGCGCTGACTATGGTCAGCCAGGACCTGAGCGTCGCCGATGTCGAGAATCCCGCCCGCGACATCGCCTTCCCGGATTCGGTGATCTCGATGCTGCGCGGCGATCTCGGGCAGTCGCCCGGTGGCTGGCCCGCCGCGCTGCAGAAGAAGGCGCTGAAGAACGAGAAGCCCATCACCGTGCGTCCCGGATCGCTGCTCGCGCCGGCCGACCTCGAAAAGGACCGCAAGGAAATCGAGGAGAAGCTGGAGCGGCCGATTTCGGATGCGGAATTCGCATCCTGGCTGATGTACCCCAAGGTGTTCAGCGACTTTGCCGCCGCGCAGGAAGAGTATGGCCCTGTCAGTGTTCTGCCGACGCCATCCTATTTCTACGGGATGGAGCAGGAGGACGAGATCTTCGTCGACATCGAGCGCGGCAAGACGCTCGTGATCCGCTGCCTTGCGATCGGCGAGACTGACGAGAAGGGCATGGTCACGGTATTCTTCGAGCTCAACGGCCAGCCGCGTCGCATCAAGGTGCCCGACCGCGCGCATGGCGCTTCCAACGGCAAGGCGAGGCGCAAGGCCGAGCCGGGTAACGCCGCGCACGTCGGTGCGCCGATGCCGGGTGTGGTCTCGACCGTGGCTGCCACTGCGGGGCAGACGGTCAAGGCCGGCGACGTGTTGTTGTCCATCGAGGCCATGAAAATGGAGACGGCGCTTCATGCCGAACGCGACGGCGAAATCGTCGAAGTGCTGGTGAAGGCGGGCGACCAGATCGACGCCAAGGATCTGCTGGTGGTGTACGCCTAGCTATCCAACGCTGCTCAATTGCCTTTCGCGGGTGCGGAGCGTACCGGGATGGCGGCTTGGCCGCCGTCCGATCACTCGTAGCTGAGGAATGTCTTGTAGATGTAGCCGGTGCGACCGTCATATCGGACGGAGCACCAATCGCAGTCCGCCTCGGCCTCGACCTTTTCCAGCGCCGGTACAACCAGTAGCACTTCCGAGTCGTCGGCAGGTCCCGAACGCATGTTCACATAGCGCGTGGTGGTGGCCTGCTGCATCGAAGACGTTCCGATAGCGCCGATGGATGCGGTTTCTTCCTCAGAGGGGGCTCCGACATCGGCCTCGACCTCGCGGCGCTGGATCGCTTCGAGCTTGGCGATCTCGTCTTCCGATTCCGCGACGGGAACTGAAGGTGCGAAGGCCGAGATGCCGGGCTTGGCTGGCAATATCGACGAGGTGCGCCCCAAATCCGGCTGGAACGCACTGCCGCTGCCAGCCAAGGTGGCCGGTTCCAGCAACTGGCCGGCAGATTCGACCGACGGAACGGCCGGTTTTGCTGCGGCTGCCGCAACCGCATCCTGATCGGATGTACCGGACGCGCCGGATGTCTCGGCTTGCGCTGCAACCGGGCTGGCTTGTGCCGCCGACTGCTCTACATCCGACACGCTGGCCGAAACCACAGCAGGCTGACTGTGATCCTTGCCGGCCTCGCGACCCAGGAACGTTCCCAACAACACGATCAGTGCCAGTCCGCCGACAAGGGTCACGGCGATCGGCGCGGCGGAGGCGGGAAGTTCGGCCCACGTTTCGCGTGACAGCCGCGGAAGACGAGGGACGCGCGAGCGGGACCCGAGAGGTGCGAGAAAAGGCTGCTGGACTTGCTTGAACTTGAAGGGACTCTTCACGCTGTTCTCCATGTGGGCGATATGGTGCCCAAACCCGCCTGCCTGCACGAGCGCGCAGGCGGCTATGCCCCTCTCCTTGTGCCTAGTTCCATGGAACCGGAATGTGGCTGCGTTTGGTCGGCTTTGTGGCAATGCGCTTTTCCACAAGCCGCCTGCTGCATTCTGGCCCAATCTTTCTGCGTCTACATGGCCTTGACTGGCGATTAAATCGATTTAGTTTCACCTGCGATCGATCAGGATGCGGAAATCAATGACGACGGATACGAAACTAGCCGCCCGACGCGGCCGCCTTGCGGTTGCTGCGATGTTTTTCGCCAATGGATTTATCATCGGCAGCTGGGCACCGCAGATTCCGCTGGTGCTCTCGCGCCTCGGCATCACCGAGACGACGCTGGGTCTGTTGATCCTCGTGTTCGGGCTGGGGGCGCTGGTCGCGATGCCCTGGTGCGGCTATCAGATGGCTCGGCACGGCTCGCGCGCGATCCTGCGGGTGTTTGCGGTACTGTCTTCTTTCGCGCTTTTGTTGGTGGCTCTGGCCAACAACCTCTGGCTGATAGCGCCCGCCATGTTCTTCCTTGGCGGCGTGATCGGCGCAATGGATGTGGCCATGAACACCAATGCCGTCGTGGTCGAGAAGCGCCTCGGCCGCGCGGTCATGTCGTCTTCGCACGGCTTCTGGAGCCTCGGCGGCTTTGCGGGCGGGGCGAGCGGCGGGCTCATCATCCAGTCCGTTGGCCACCTCGCGCATGCCGGTATGGTCACGGTCGTGGTGTTTGCCATCGTGGCCGTGGCAATCGGCATGCTGGTCGAGGGCGAGCGGCCGGCAGCGCAGGAGCATGCGCGCTTTTCATGGCCTTCGAATCCGCTGGTCTATCTTGTCGGCTTCATGGCGCTGTTCTCGATGATCCCGGAAGGGGCTGTGCTGGACTGGGCCGCCCTCTACCTTCAGCAGGAGATGGGCAGCGACATTGCGACGGCAGGGTTCGCGTTTGCCGCGTTCTCGGCGACGATGGCTGCTATGCGGTTCCTGGGAGACGGTGTCCGCAACCGCTTCGGCGCCGTTGCCACGTTGCGGGTCTCGGCCCTCATCGCTGCTGCGGGAATGCTGGTCGCGGGACTGGCGCCGCATGCATGGCTTGCGATCGCGGCTTTCGCGTTCTCGGGGCTCGGCATTGCCAATATGGTGCCGATCGCCTTCTCGGCGGCCGGAAACCAGGATGGCATCGAATCGGGCACCGGTATGAGCGTGGTTACCACAATGGGCTATTCGGGCATTCTGGTTGCGCCCTCGGCGATCGGCTTTCTGGGCGAGCGCGTCGGCTTTGCCCTCATATTCGTCGCGCTGTCGGGGCTGCTGGTGGTGGTGAGCCTCATGGCGGGGCTTGCCCGCTCGGCGGACTTCGTGGCTCACCAGCCCGCCGAGTAGGTACTGTCATGTGGGCAGGGTCAGATCCTGCCCATCAACACCAGGATCAACACGACCACCAGCACGACGCCGAGAATGCCGGACGGGCCATAGCCCCAACCGCGCGAGTGCGGCCACGCCGGCACAGCGCCGAGCAGGATCAGTATCAGGATGATGATGAGAATTGTGCCGAGCGACATGATGGTCCCCTTCGCATAGTGGCGTGAAACACGACATAAATGCTGCTTGGAGGGGATTGGTTCCCGGCAGGACGGTCGGCGCCCCCGTGATGATCCGGAGGCGCCTTTTCCTTATTCGGCTGCCTTGGGGTAGGCCACGCCTTCATCGTTGGCGATCGCAGGCTTGCTGTCGGCATCCTTCGTCGTGTCCACAGTGCCGCCCTTGCCGCGCCTGAACAGGCGCGACAGCAGGCTGCGGTGGCCTTCCGGCCGCTTGTCGCGGGTGAACACCATCAGCGCCGAGGGCGTCACGACGAGCGTCAGCACGGTCGCGAAGGCGAGGCCGTAGACAATCGCGCTCGACAGAGAAATCCACCACTGCGTCGACGGCGCGTTGATCGTCGTTTCATGGTGGAACAGTTCCAGCCCCAGACCGAATGCGATCGGCAGCACGCCCATGATCGCCGAGACGGCGGTCAGAACCACCGGACGCGCGCGTTCGCGGCAGGTCTGCAGCACCGCGTCCATCTTCGACCAGCCTTCCTCGCGAAGACGGTCATAGGTGTCGATGAGCACGATGTTGTTGTTCACTACCACGCCAGCGAGCGCGATGACGCCGATACCCGACATCACGATGCCGAAGGTCTGGCCGGTCAGCAGCAACCCGAGGAACACGCCGATGGTGGACATGACCACCGTCATCAGAACCAGGAATACGCTGGTGAACTTGTTGAACTGCGCCAGTAGCACGATGAAGATCAGGAAGATCGCCGCGCCGAAGGCGTTGGCGAGGAACGCACTGGCCTCGTCACTCTCCTGGCTGGACCCGGCGAGTTTCCAGTTCGTGCCGGCGAGCTCCATGCCGCCGACAGCCTCGGCCACCTGTGCCTGGACTTCGGCTACCTGGAAGCCATGGCCGACATTGGCCTGCACCACGATCGTGCGCTGGCCGTCGATACGCGACAAGATACCGGTGCGCGGCTCGGCAACGCGGGAGACGAAATTCGAGATCGGCACCGAACCCTGCGCGGTCTCGACGCGGAGCTGGTCGAGCGTCGACAGCGTGCGGCGATCCTCGGGCAGGCGCAGGCGAATATCCACCGCATCGTCGGCCCCGGCGGGGCGATAGTCGGTCAGCTTGAGACCAGTGGTCACGAGCTGGACGACCGTACCGACGGAGGACGGGCTGATGCCGTATTGGGCGGCCTTGGTGCGGTCGACTTCCAGTGCCCAGTCGACGCCGGGTGGCGGCAGTCCGTCCGAGATGTCGATCACACCGGGCACCTGGGCGATCTTTGCGGCCACGTCACGCGCATGGTCATTGAGGTTCTGGGGATCGGTAGCCGACAGGCGAACCTGAATAGGCTTGCCGGTTGGTGGGCCCGCATCGGGCACGCGCACCTCAACGTCGACGCCGGGAATGCCAGCCATCGCAACGCGCAGGTCATCGAGGATGGCGTTCGCGGACTTACGCTCGCGCCAGTCGACGAACTCGTACTGGATGACGCCGACGACATCCTCGGGGATGTCCTGCCCTCCGCCCTGCGTCTTGCCGACGCGGGTATAGACAGATCGATGCCTGGCCAGCCAAGCAGACGGCTTTCGGCCTCGCTCGTCGCGGCGTCCATCTCTGCCAGCGAGAGATTGCCGCGGGCGTGCACGTAAAGCAGGCCGTAGTCGGGCTCCACGCTCGGGAAGAATTCCACGCCGGCGCCGTATTGCGAATAGGAGTAGAAGACACCGGCGAGCAGGCCCACCGTCAGGACCAGCACGGTGACCGGAAAACGCACTGCCTGCTTGACGATCGCCATGTACCAGCCGTCGCGATGGGAGCCTTCCGGCTCGACATGCGCTTTGGCGAACATGGCCCCGAGCGTCGGGGTAAAGACCAGCGCATAGAGCATTGAGGCTGCGAGCGTGACGATCAGTGTGATCGGCATGTACTTCATGAAGTCGCCGACGATGCCGGGCCAGAACAGCAGCGGCGAGAACGCTGCGATACGCGTCATCGTTGCCGCGATCACAGGACCCGCCATGCGCTTGGCCGCCAGCTCGAACGCCTGTTCGCGCGGCATGCCTTCCGACATCCGCCTTTCCGCGAACTCGGTGACGATGATCGCGTCGTCCACCAGCATGCCCACGGCAAGGATGAGACTGAACAGCACGATCATGTTGATCGTGTAGCCCATCATCGCCAGCGCCAGGATACCCATCAGGAATGAGGACGGGATTGCAAGGCCGATCAGCATCGAGGAGCGGCCGGACAGCGAGTAGAGAATGATGATGAAGACCAGGATGACCGCGATGAGCACGTGGTTCTGGAGGTCGTTCAGGAGCTGGTTGACGAAGACCGACTTGTCCTGGGTGTAGGTGACGGTCATGCCTTCCGGCAACTCGGCCGCAAACTGATCCGCGAGCGCCTTCGCGCCATTGATCGTATCGACAATGTTGGCGCCCGTGCGCTTCTTGACTTCGATAGCGATCGCCGGCGCGCCATTGATGCGCGTGATCGTCTCGGCGTCCTTGTAGGTCGAGCGGATGGTGGCGAGATCCTGCGCCCGCACCACAGCATTGGGGCCCGCGACGATCGGCAGGTTGGCGACGTCCTCGACTGTCTCGATCAGCGAGGGCACCTTGACGGCAAACTTGCCCTCGTCGCCCTCGAGAGCACCGGCTGCCACAAGGCTGTTGGAGGCCCCGATGGACTGGATCATCTGGTCGAGGCGCAGGCCATAGGATGAGAGCTTCATCGGGTCGATCACGACCTCGACGAGATCGTCGCGCGCGCCTTGCAGCGAGGCTTCCAGCACGCCCGGAATTTCTTCCATGCGGTCGCGCAGCTCGCGCGCTGCTCTCGTCAGCACGCGCTCGGGCACATGGCCGGAAAGCGTGACGACCAGAACCGGAAATTCGGAAACGTTGACCTCGTGAACCGTCGGCTCGTCCGCGCCCTGAGGAATGTCACCCCGGGCGTCGTCAACCTTGCTGCGGGTGTCGTCCAGGGCCGTCTTCAGGTCGGTCGAGGGGTCGAATTCAAGCAGCACGAAGCCGCCGCCCTGATAGGCGGAGGAGCGCATTTCCTTGACGCCCTTGATCGTCTTGAGCTTGGTCTCGACAGGCCGCAGCAGCAGACGCTCCGATCTTCCGGAGAGATGCCCTGGTAGGTCAGGCTCACATAAATGATCGGGATCGCAACGTCAGGCTCGGCTTCCTTTGGCACCGACTGGTAGGCGAGAGCGCCTGCGATGACCAGAAACAGAAGGACCGAGAGGGTCAGTCTTGCGTTGCGTATGGCAAGTTTGACGATGTCCATGAGCTCATTGCGTCCCGCCGGTCGCTTCGCTGACCAGCTTGTTGATCATCTCTTTGTCGGCTTCGACGGGGTTCACGACGTCGCCTTCGGTGACCAGTTCCTGGCCTTCAACGATTACCCGTGCATCTGCGGGGATGCCGCCGAGGACCAGGCCTTTGGGCGTGTCGTCGACCAGATCGATCGGGTAGAACACCACCTCGTTGTCGCCATTGACGGCGCGAATGCCGAGGTCGCCCGTATTGCTGAGCGTGACGACCGAACGCGGAAGGATCGTTGCTGAGACCGGATCGGCGCGCAACGTGACCTCGGCGGTCATGCCGGCCGGCACTTTGCGGTCCGCATTCGGCACGGCAACCTCGACGCGGAATGTGCGGGTGGCGGCGGTCGCATCGCGGCTGATGTAGCGGATTTCGCCTTCGACCGTCATGCCGTTGACGAGGCGAACTTCGGCCTTGTCGCCGGTCTCCACGTAAGCGAGGTCGCGCTCGGAAACCTCCCCGCGTGCGAGGATCGGATCGAGATTGATGATGGTGGCGACCTGCGCGCCCTGGCTGACGGAGCTGCCAAGCTCGACGTCGACCTTGTCGATGATGCCTGCAAACGGTGCCCGCAGCGTGTTGCGGTCAAGTTCGGCCTGCGCCATCTCGAGCTGCGAGCGGGCGGAAGCGAGCGCGGACATCGCGTTGTCGAGCTGAAGCTTGGGCATGCTACCCGTCTTGGCCAAGCGGCTGGCCGCGTCGGCCTCGGCTTCGCGCTGGGCGAGCAACTGGCGTGCTGTTTCGACCGAGGCTTCCTTGCCTTCGGCTTCAAGCTTGGCGATCAGGTCGCCCTTCTCGACACGCGAGCCTTGGCGGATCGGCAGGTCTTCGATGACACCGGCCGCACGCGTGGCAAGCACGGCCCGCTTGTCCGCGTCGGTGGTTCCCGACAGACGGATCGCACGCGAATGGTCGACGCGTGGCGGCTGAACCACCGCGACTGTGCGCGGCGGCGTCTGCTCTTCCTGGGTTTCTGCGGGCGTTGGCGCAGCGGCTTCTTCGTCTGCGGCGCTGCCGACCGACGAGAATTCGCCCGTTGCCACCCAAGCGGCGGTTGCGATGAGAACGGCGACCGCCGCTACCTTGTGGAACTTGATCTTTGGCATGTTCTTCGAAATCCAGCGAGCGATGCCCCAGTGGGTCGCGTACCCCTACGGAAGGCGTCGATATGGGGGTGCGTCGTTTCCCATTCAATCCGGCGGTCCGCAATCAATGCGAAAAGCACGGGGTTCTACCTCAATTTTGCGGTGCAACATAGTCAGAACTTGTGATCTTCCGATCACTCCTGACAATGGGTTGTCAGCCTTCGCCGCGAAGGACGTTTGACGAACCGTCAACCCGACAGCATCCGTTCAATATTGTATTCGGCTCATCACCACCGGCTGTCGCCGGCATTGCAACCTGACCTCGAGGCGACATAAAATAAAGACAATTCAAGGACATGGGGCTCCCGCAGCCTCCCATGCGAGAATTGCCTCATAGGTTTCCTCCGCGCTGCCCGGCGCGGGTTCCCGTCCGGGGCCAGGATCCCAGCCCCAGGCAACGAGTGCGTCGTCGCGAACATGCGTGGCAACCTCCTGAAGGGAACGATCGCCGTTTCGCGCCGGGTCCTTGATCTGCTCGCAGATTTCGGCCGAAGTCTTGCCGAACCACACCATCTCCGCCGGCGCCAGATGCCAGTTCTCGGCACCCGGCGGGCCGTGCAGGACCTGCGAATTGGTCTCGAAATGGCAGGTCGAGCAGCGCAGGCCTGCATTGCCGAAACCGGATCCATCGTCGCCGCGCTGCACGTTGAAGGCGTGGAAACGCGTTCCGCCGTAATGACGGCCCGACCAGCGTGGATGCTCGTCCTCGACATGGCAGTTGGCACACCGCGGATGCGAGAAAACTGCGTTGACCTTCTCCCACTCCTCAAGCCCGCGTTCGCGGTCGACCGCCGGCTCCTGCTGCTGGGCCGTCTGCGCGAAGGAAGCTGCAAACGGTGCCGGCGCAAAGAGGGATACCAGAGCAGCCAGGATGACGGGTTTCGAATTCATGCGAAGGCAACCTCCTTGCCGAGCGGGAGGGAGCGTATGCGCTTGCCGGTCAATGCGAAGATTGCATTTGCCAGCGCGGGAGCGGCGGGTGGCGTGCCGACTTCGCCGACGCCGCCCATCTTGTGGAAGTTCTGGAGGATCGCGACCTCGAACGCCGGGGCCTGATGCATGCGCATGGCGTCGAAATCGTGGAAATTTGACTGGTCGACCTTGCCGTCCGTGAAGGTCAACTCCTGTCCCATGGCCGCTGAAAGGCCGAAGACGGCGCCGGACGTCATCTGTGTCTCGATGATGCCGGGGTCGAGCGCCGTGCCGACATCCACTGCGATCCACATCTTTTCCAGCTTGATGCCCGCCGGGGTGTCGGCGATCTGGACAACCTGTCCGCACCAGCTTCCAAACGAAAGGGTGAAGGCGAACCCTTTTGCCTTGCCTTCAGGCAGAGGTTCGCCCCAGCCCGACATTTCCGCGACCTTGTCTACGACGGCGACGGCCGCCGGAAAGTCGGCCATGAGCTTTCGCCTCATCTCCACCGGATCGATGCCGCCGGCATGGGCGATCTCATCCATGAAAGCCTCGTGGAAGAAGCCGTTGACCGAGTTGCCCACCGAGCGCCAGAAGCTGACTGGGATGGTCAGCGGCACCTGGATCTCCGACACCCGGTAGTTGGGGATCGTGTAGGGCTGATTGCGCGACCCGTCGGTGATCGCAGGATCAGATCCGCCAGCCGGCAGGGACGGAAACAGCCGCGACGTCAGCGACGCCATCATGTTCTGCGCGGCGATGCGCATATCGACCGCAACCGGCAGGCCGTCGTCGCCGATGCGCGCCCGGAAGAGGCCAGCCGAAGCAGGGCGATAGACCCCGCGTCGCATATCTTCCTCACGGGTCCAGGTCACCTGCACCGGGCGTCCGTCGGTCTCTTTGGCGAGGATCGTCGCATAGAGCGCGTAATCCAGTTCACCGCGTCGCCCGAACGCACCGCCCATCGATGTGGTGTGGACGTTGGTGCGCTCGCCTGGCACGCCGGCGATGTCCGAGCAGAACCAGCGAACGAGCACCGGCATCTGGTTCGGCGCCCAGACATCAAGCACGCCATCTTTCAGGCGCGCGGTGCAGTTCATCGGCTCCATCGGCGCATGCGCCAGGTAGGGAACCGAATATTCGGCCTCGATGACGCGCTCGGGTGGCGCGTCGGCGAAAGCGACATCCACGTCGCCGTCGTCCCGCATCGCGCTTGCGTCGCCGGATCGCGCGGCATCCGCGATCATTGCGACGATGGCGTCATGGGTGACGGGATATGCTGGCTCGCCCCATTCGACATCGATCGCTTCCGCAGCCTTGAAGGCAGCCCAGGTGTTCTCCGCGATGACGCCGAAGCCGCTGCCATAGGTCGATTCTATCGGCACGATCTTGACCACGCCCGGCAAGGCTTCCGCCGCCGCCAGGTCTGACCGAACCGGCTTCGCGCCGAATACCGGGCTCATACGCACGGTCGCGAACAGCATGTCGGGCTGTCTGACGTCGATGCCGAAGATCGGCGCGCCGGTGACCTTGTCGAGCATGTCGACGCGCGGCTGCGGCTTGCCGAGCAGTTTCCACTGCGTGGGCTCCTTCAGCCGCACCTCCGAAGGAGGCGACAGCTCTGCGGCGTCCGTCGCCACGCTTCCATAGGTGAGGCTGCGGCCAGAGGCCTCGTGCACGATGGTGCCGTTGTCGGTTTCGAGTTCCGTGGCTGCAACGCCCAGACGTGTGGCGGCTGCGTCGATCAGCATCGTTCGCGCGGCAGCGCCGGCCTGGCGCATCCTGTCGAAGCCGTCGCGCGCGGCGGTCGAGCCGCCGGTTGCCTGCAGACCCAGCATCTTGCCTGCGCCGCCCATCATTCCGCGCACGGTCTCGGCGGTAAAGCTGTCGTCCCAGAAATCAAAGCCGCCGCCTTCTTCAAGCAGCGCCGCGTTGTAATAGGCGTAAGACGCAGGGCCGTGCTCGACCCTGACGCGGTCCAGCGTCACGTCGAGCTCTTCCGCGACGAAGGCCGCCAGCGTCGTCGAGATGCCCTGGCCCATCTCCGCACGCGGTGCGATGACGGTGATGGTCTCGTCGGTGCCGATTTTCACATACGGGTTGAACGTGACTTCGCCCTCGGCGAGGCCGTCTTCAAGCGGGTTGGGGTAGGGCTTGCGGTAGTAGTAATAGCCGACGGCGATGCCGCCGGCTGCGACTGCTGCCAGGCCGAGAAAGGTTCGGCGGGTGATCGTTCCGAGACGCGACATGGTCAGGCCTCCGTCCCGTTGCCGGCAGCGCGCTTGATGGCGGCCCGTATCCTGGGATAGGTGCCGCAGCGGCAAAGATTGCCGGCCATGGCCTTGTCGATGTCTTCGTCGGTGGGGTCGGGGATCTCTTCGAGCAGCGCCACCGCGGTCATGATCTGTCCCGCCTGGCAATAGCCGCACTGCGCGACCTGCTCGTCCAGCCAGGCCTGCTGAACCCGGTGAAGCGCCCCGTCGCGGGCAAGCCCCTCAATCGTCGTGACCCGGCCCGTGACGTCGCCCACCGGCAATACGCAGGACCGGACGGGAGCGCCGTCGATGAGAACGGTACACGCGCCGCAGGCTGCGATGCCGCAGCCGAATTTTGGACCAAGGATGCCCGCGACATCGCGCAAGGCCCACAGGAGTGGCATCTGGGGATCGACCTGGATATCGATCTGCCGACCGTCGACTTCGAGTTGCATGGGAATACCTTTGCAGGCCGTCGGGGTTGATCGCGGACACCTTGACAAATTTTGTTATTTTGTCAAGACAGTCTCATGACCATGGCCGCGCCAACCAGCGACAAACGACGTCAGCCCTCAGATGAGCGCCGCGAGCGCATCCTGGAGGGCGCGTTCAAGGTTTTCCTGGCGTATGGCTACGATCGCACCACCATGGACGATATCGCCAGGGCGGCCGAAATCTCCCGGCCGGCACTCTATCTTGTCTTCCGCAACAAGGCCGACATCTACAGGGCGCTCGCCTCACAATTCCTGAACGAACTACTGGCTCGCACGGAAGCTGTGCTGGCAGAGGAAGGCCCGTTGGCGGCCCGGCTGGACCGGATGTGCGAAGGCGTCTTCTACTGCATGATGCGCGAGATAGAGGAGACGCCGCACGGCCCCGAACTCCTCGACGTCAAGAATCACCTTGCCGGCGATGTGATGACCGAATGGCGGGGACGACTGGACGCGGTCCTGGCGCAGGTCATCGAGACCGAGGCGCTCAAGAATGGCGTCGACCTGGAAGCCAAGGGTTTTTCCGCTCAAACCCTCGCGACAATGCTGAACGACGCGATGGAAGGTATGAAGGCCCGCATTGCCGATCCCAAGGAGCATATGGAACGCGGCAAGCTCTATCTGAAGGTTATCGGCGCGGTTCTGAATCCGTAGGCTCGCCGCGCGGGCGGTGATGATTGGCTGACGGCGGCCGCTTGCGGGTGGCCAGGAAATCGCGCACGCGGGCGCCTGCCGTCTTGCGCGGTCGCGCCGCAAGACCCGGGGCCAGTTCGCCGGAAATGTCCAGCGAGGCGCGCTCGCCGACATCATCGTAGCTTTCCGCCAGCCAGTCTTCAGCGGCCGAGCGGCCGAGATCGCGCAGATATTCGAGGAATGCCCATTCGGCGTTGACCTTCGACGAGGCGGAGAGATCCTTGAACGCCTCGTCGGCGTCGATCCTGTGCATGCGGATCTGCCGATACTGGCCGCGCTCAAGTTGGCCGCTCTCGATCAGTTCGTTGACGAAGGCGATGGCACGGAATTCGCGAAGCATCGCCGCGTTGAAGGTGATCTCGTCGATGCGGTTCTGGATTTCGCGGGCCGAGCGTGGCGCGCCCTCCCGTTCCACCGGGTTGATCTGCACCAGCAGCACATCCTCGACCGGCGTCGCGTAGAAGAACGGATAGAGCGCCGGGTTGCCGCCATAACCGCCGTCCCAATAGGGTGTGCCGTCGATCTCGACGGCCTGGAATATCTGCGGCAGGCAGGCCGAGGCCATCACCGTGTCCAGTGTGATCTCACTCGTCTCGAACACGCGCAACTGGCCTGTCTCGACATTGGTGGCCGAGATGAAAAGTTTCGGCCCCGTGCAGCGGCGCACCAGATCGAAATCGATCTCCGTGCGGACCACATCGCGTAGCGGATTGTGGTTGAACGGATTGGCGCTGTAGGGCGAGAAAATCCGCGAGAAGGCGTCGAACCACAGATAGCCCGGCGTGTTCTCGACCGACCAGTTGCCCCACAGCACGTCCCACGGCATCCGTCGGACGGGGCTGAAGCGGCCCTGCTGGGCGACCGCACGCCAGAAGTCGTGAAGCTTTTGCCGGGCGCCCTCGGCTCATTGGTGGCCCAGCCATGCGCCAGCGCCACCGCGTTCATTGCGCCTGCGCTTGTGCCGGATATGGCGGCAATGTCCAGCCGCCCGTCTTCAAGCAGGCGATCGAGCACACCCCAGGTAAAGGCGCCGTGCGAACCGCCACCCTGCAGCGCTATGTTGACCGGCTTTTTGTCGGCCGATGTCGCGTCCGCGTTCATGTCGTGCTCCATGCCTCCCGGTTGCCTCCCGAAAGGTTGGAGATCCTATTGCGCCGTCCAGCCGCCATCGACGGACAGCGTGGTGCCCGTGATCTGTGCCGCATCGTCGGAGCACAGAAAGGCCGTCGAGGCGGCGATCTGCTCGACGGTCGCGAACTGCTTCGACGGCTGCTTGGCAAGGATAACGTCGCGGATGGTGGTCTCGCGGTCGAGGCCCGTCTCTTTCGCGCGGTCCTCGATCTGCGTTTCGACGAGCGGTGTGAGCACGAAGCCGGGGCATACGGCGTTGCTGGTCACACCCTGACCTGCCAACTCGAGCGCGATGGTCTTGGTAAGCCCCACCACGCCGTGCTTGGCCGCGACATAGGCAGACTTGTTCGGTGAGGCCCGTAGCCCATGCGCCGATGCGATGTTCACGATGCGGCCCCAGCCGGACGCTTTCATGTGGGGGATCGCTGCCGCCGCAGTGTGGAAGGCCGAGCTCAGATTGATGGCGATGATGGCATCCCAGCGTTCCGCAGGGAACTCGTCGACGGGGGCCACGAACTGGATGCCCGCATTGTTGACGAGAATATCGACCGTGCCGAAGCGCGAGACCGTCTTCTCGACCAGCATGCGGCAGTCGTCAGGCTTCGACATGTCCGCCTTGATGTAAACGGCTTCGGCGCCATGGCGCTCCGCTACGCCGGCGGCTATCGCATGGTCTTCCTGGCTGTCGGAATACGAATTGATGACGACGGCACAGCCCTTGGCTGCCAGCGCCTCGGCTATGGCCAAGCCGATGCCTGAGGTCGATCCCGTCACGATTGCCGTTTTTCCGGTCAGCATGGCTCTTCCTTCGCGTGTCCATTTCCCTTGATGCAGATTTATTGCAGCGCAGCATAAAATCCAACCTTGCCGGCCGGTAAGCGCCGTGTCGCCTTTGTCATGTCAGTTTTGGCGGATTGTGCTAGACGGTATCAAGGCATAGATATCGCCGCGAACAGGCGACAACGAGTTCGACCCGATGCAGCAATTCCTTGACCGCCCCCTTGCACGACGCCATTCGGTCGGTGTCGCCGTCGGCGATGTCATCGTGGGGGCGACGCCCCGGTCGTCGTTCAGTCGATGACCAATACCGACACGGCTGATATTGACGCGACCGTGGCCCAGGTGGCAGCGCTCCACCGCGCTGGCTCCGAGATCGTTCGGATCACGGTGGACCGCGACGAGGCGGCCGCAGCCGTGCCTCGCATACGGGATCGCCTGGCGCGGCTCGGCTGCCACGTGCCGCTCGTCGGCGATTTCCACTATATCGGGCATAAGCTGCTGGCCGACCACCCGGATTGCGCCGAAGCGCTGGCCAAGTACCGGATCAATCCGGGCAATGTCGGCTTCAAGGAGAAGAAGGATCGGCAGTTCGGCGCCATCGTCGAGACCGCCATCCGCTACGACAAGCCGGTGCGCATTGGCGTCAACTGGGGCTCGCTCGACCAGGAACTGCTGACGCGCCTCATGGACCAGAATCAGGCTCAGGGCTCGCCCATGACGGCGATCGAGGTGATGCGCGAGGCGATCGTGCAGTCGGCGCTGATTTCGGCGACGATGGCCGAGGAGATCGGCCTGCCGCGCGACAAGATCATCCTGTCGGCCAAGGTGAGCCAGGTTCAGGACCTTATCGCCGTCTACGTGGAGCTTGCCAAGCGTTCCGACCATGCACTGCATCTGGGTCTCACGGAAGCGGGAATGGGCACAAAGGGCGTGGTCGCATCGTCCGCCGCCATGGGCATCCTGCTGCAGCAGGGTATCGGCGACACGATCCGCATCTCGCTGACGCCGGAACCCGGCGGCGACCGCACGCGCGAGGTTCAGGTCGCTCAGGAACTTCTTCAGACCATGGGCTTCCGCCAGTTCGTGCCGATCGTGGCGGCTTGTCCCGGTTGCGGCCGCACGACGTCGACCGTGTTCCAGGAGCTTGCCGCCACCATCCAGGACGACCTCCGGCGCAACATGCCGGTCTGGCGCGAGAAATATCCGGGGGTCGAAGAACTCAAGGTCGCCGTGATGGGCTGCATCGTCAACGGCCCGGGCGAATCCAAGCATGCCGATATCGGCATATCCCTGCCGGGCACGGGCGAGACGCCTTCGGCGCCCGTCTTCATCGATGGTCAGAAAGCCGCGACGCTGCGCGGCCCGCAGATCGCCGACGATTTCCAAAAGATGGTCGCGGAGTACATCGAGCAGCGCTTCGGCGCCGGCGGAAGGCAGGCGGCGGAGTAGGGCAGCCGGTCTAGGCGCTCAACGCTACCGCATCACTGCCGATCCATGCGTTGATCTTGGCGGCTAGCTTGTTGGGTGAGACCGGCTTGGACAGGTAATCGTCCATGCCCGCTTCGATGCACATCTCGCGGTCGTCCTTTAGCGCATGGGCGGTGACGCCGATGATCGGCGTACGGGTGCCCATGCCGACTTCCGCGCGGCGGATCGCGGCTGCCGCCTCCAGCCCGTTCATCTCCGGCATCGACACGTCCATGAGGATGAGGCGCGGCTTCAATGTGCGGTGCATCTCCACGGCCGTGCGTCCGTTGGAAGCGATCCTGTAGGCAAGGCCGAGGCCGTCGAGGATCTGGCTGAAGACGAGCTGGTTCACCTCGTTGTCCTCGGCGACGAGAATGTCTAGCGGCCGGCCCCCGCCGGATCGAACGGACGCAATTGGCCGGTCGGGATTCGGACGACCGGCTTGGGCGCGAAATTGTGGACAGCTTGCGGGCTGGCGGCAAGGCGGTCGCGTTTCGGCATCGCCTTTGCCTTCTGCATGATGGTGACGAGGGTCTCCAGCAGGGCGGAAGCGCGCGCTGGCTTGTTCAGATGCGCCGAAATCCCGGACTCGATCGTCAGGTGCCCGGTGATCGCCTGATCCACGGACGTCAGGAGCAGGACAGGAATATCCCATGTCGCCGGATTCGCGGCGATCCTGCGGGCAACCTCAAGCCCGTTGATGCCGGGCATCTGGTAGTCGAGAATGATGCAGTCGACACGGGCGCCGAGCTGTGTTGCGCGATCGAGGAACGCGAGGCCGACTTCGCCGTTTTCCGCGGCTGCGCAGTCGAAATGCCAGCTTCTGAGCTGCTCCAGAAGAATGTCTCTGTTGACGCGGTTGTCGTCGATGACGAGCACGCGTGCCCCGGAAACATCGACCGGGACCGGCAGCGTCGGTTCAAGATCGGCGTGAACCGGCAGCGGGACCGTGAACCAGAAGGTCGAACCCTTGCCGAAGTCGCTTGAGACGCCCATCTCGCCGCCCATCAATTCGACAAGCCGCGAGGCGATGGCCAGCCCGAGGCCGGTTCCTTCATGCCGGCGGGTGGACGAAGCATCGACCTGGCTGAACTTCTCGAACACTTTGGCCAGCATGTCGTCGGGAATGCCGATGCCGGTATCCTCTACGCGGACGGTAACGTAGGCGGTGTCGCTTTCGACGTGACCGCTTACATCGACCAGCACGTGACCCTTCTCTGTGAACTTGACGCCGTTGCCGACAAGGTTCGTGACAATCTGGCGGATCCGTCCGACGTCGCCGACGACGCATCCCGGCAGGTCGGGATCGACACGAACGATGAGTTCGAGATCCTTTTCGGCAACGCGCGTCGAGACCAGGGTTGCGACGTCTTCAATCGCCTCGCCAAGACGGAATGGCGCAGGGTCGAGGCTAAGCTGTCCAGCGTCGATCTTCGAGAAGTCGAGAATGTCGTTGATAATCGTCAGCAGTGCATTTCCGGATTTTAGGATCACATCGGCGAAGGTTTTCTGCCGGCTGTCCAGATCGGTGCGCACCAGCAATTCGGCCATGCCAAGCACGCCGTTCATCGGCGTCCTGATTTCGTGGCTCATATTGGCCAGGAATTCCGACTTGGCCCGATCTGCCGATTCCGCTTTGATGCGGGCAGCTTCCATCGAGGCGTTCGCCTCGCGCAAATCGTCGTGCGCCTTGGCGATGTTGCGCATCATCGGCACGAAGACCCACAGGGTCGTGCCGACGCTGACCAGAAAGATCACCCCGGCCACTGCGTAGAGGATTTTTTCCAGCCAGCCGTAGCCCTTGATGGTGTCTGCGCGCAGTTCTGCGGTGATGCTGTCCAGATTTGGCCGGACACGCTCGCTGGCGATCGTCTGCATCTGGGTGAATACGCGCTGGGCGGCGGGCAGCGAATAGTCCGCGAAGAGATCGAGACGGTTCGCGAGCGTGACGACTTCAAGCACGTCCTGTTTAAGGGAGCCGGCTTGACCGCCACCGTTCCATAGCCGGACGATCGATTCCGGCGCCGTCAGGCCTTCGATCTCCGCGAGGACGGGCTCGAGATCGGCTGGTTGATGCATGGGAGTGTCGAGCTGCGATTCGCCCACGGCGATTTCCGTACCCGCAGCGCGTCCGAATGCCCTGTATGCCAGATCGAGACGGTCGATGGCCCCGTGAAGTTTGCCTTGCACGTCTGCCATGGCGGCACTGCCACCGGCGGCGGGGCGCGCTTGGGTGGAGGCAGGCAGTCCTACGTCGCCATTTCCGAGTTCTACGGAAACCGATCGTCGCGCCTTCTGGGCTGCGAGTTCAGACTTCAGGCGGGTCTGGTCCAGCATCAGCGCGTAATAAATGACCTCGCCGGTGGCCTCGCTCATTTCGCCGAGAACGGCGCCGAATTTGGCGCTGGTCTTGGCCTCGCCTGCCTGCCAGTTGATCAGCGCGGCGCCGATGCCGACAGCAAGCAGGAAGCCGGTCATGATGAAGATCAGACGGCCGCGCATATAGGCGCGTGTTACAGCAAACGACATTGACCCCGAAGACCCGTTACCCGACACACATCGCTCAAAATCGAGCAATCCGATTAAAGCGCTGTTAATCGAGGGAGTTTGGGCTTCAGAACGAACGCAGCGCGATGAATTGTGCGGCCTGACGCAGTGTCGCAGCGCGCTCGCCGAAGGGTTCAAGCAACGCGTTTGCCTGGTCCACCAGCCCGGAAAGCTGTTGGCGCGTCCAGTCGATGCCATGCAGTGCGACGAGCGTTGCCTTGCCAGCCTCGGCATCCTTGCCCGCTGCCTTGCCAAGGGCGGTGGCATCCGAAGTGGCGTCCAGCAGGTCGTCGGCAAGCTGGAACGCAAGGCCGGTCGCCTGTCCGAATTCGGTTAGCCGTTGCCGCTCCGGCTCCGCTGCCGCGCCGATAATCGCGCCTGCCTCGCAGGCAAAGCGTATCAGCGCGCCGGTCTTCATCGCCTGAAGCTTGATGATGCCCTGTTCGTCGGGTTTCTCGCGCTCCGCCTGCAGGTCGAGGGCCTGGCCTCCAGCCATGCCGCCCATGCCGGCTGCACGCGCAAGCAGGAGCACGAGCCGTGCGCGCGTTTCGGCGGGCAGCTCGGTCTCCTCGTCGGCAACGATGTCGAAGGCGTAGGTGAGCAGGCTGTCGCCGGCGAGAATCGCGGTTGCTTCGTCGAAAGCCCGATGAACGGTCGGGCGGCCGCGGCGCAGGTCATCATCGTCCATCGCCGGCAGGTCGTCATGGATCAGCGAATAGCAGTGCACACATTCCAGCGCCGCAGCCACGCGCAAGGCCGCAAGCCCGTCGGCATCGAACAAGGCGGCGCTTTCCATCAGGAGGAACGGGCGCAGGCGCTTGCCGCCGCCCAGCACGCCGTGCCTGATGGCCTGCATCAGTTCCTCTGGCCGTGCGATCTCGCCCTCGCGAGGTTTGGTGGTCAAAAGCGCCTGCAGGCACTGCTCGACATTCCGTGCCCTATCGGCGAGCGCCATCTCGAAATCAGCGGGGGCGGTCATCTGTTCCATGGCGCGAGGCATGGGGGCAAATACAGCCCGCGTCAAGCGGTCCGCGGCGTTGCGCATTGCCCTTTGCGTCTGTATTCGGGAAAGATGAAGTGCGAGGCGCAAGGGTGGACAAGCCGACCACAGAGCCGGTTGTCGAGATCGAGCCGGAGATGAGGCGGAAACGCTGGAAGGGCGGGCGACAGCGCAGCCGGCTGAGCGTCTGGCTGCGCCGCGTTGTGCTTTTTGTCGTGGTGCTGGGCCTGCTGCCGGCACTGCTGACGTTCGCCTATCTGCCGCCGGCCGTGCACCCGCTGTCAACGCTGATGATGAAGGACATCGTTACGCTGCAAGGCTACGATCGACGCTGGACGCCTATCGATGAGATCGGCGACAGGCTCATCCACTCGGTGATGATGTCGGAAGACGGACAGTTCTGCTCGCATGACGGTGTCGACCTGGCCGAGTTCAAGGTACTGCTTGAAGAGACGCTCGCCGGGGAGACGACGCGCGGCGGATCGACCATCACGATGCAGACGGTCAAGAATCTTTATCTCTGGCACGGCCGATCCTACCTGCGCAAAGCGATCGAGCTGCCTTATTCGATCTACCTCGACATCGTGATGCCCAAGCGGCGGATCATGGAAATCTACCTCAACATCGCCGAATGGGGACCAGGCATCTACGGGGCCGAAGCCGCCGCACAATACCATTTCGGCAAGTCGAGCAGCGAACTGACGTCGCGACAGGCCGCACTGCTGGCGGTGACGCTTCCAAGCCCGCTGACGCGTACGCCGGGCAAGCCGGGGCCGGGTCTGGAACGGCTCGCGCGCACCATCGAGCGGCGGGCCGGCCACGCAGGCGGCTACAATCAGTGCCTGCGTTAACGCGGCGCGCAAAAATTTGCGCGCCGGTGCTGGTCAAATCCGGCGCGTGAGTGTATAGGCACGCAACTTTCCTGGTTCTCGGCCGCGATGCGAGGCCCTTTTGTCGAGGGCGGCAGCGGCCGTTTGACCGAACACCGGAGCAGGACAATGGCTGTACCAAAAGAAAGACCTCGCCGTCGAAGCGCGGCATGCGTCGCTCCGCCGACGCGCTCAAGGCCCCGACCTATGTCGAGGACAAGAATTCCGGCGAACTGCGCCGCCCGCACCACATCGACCTGAAGACCGGCATGTATCGCGGCCGTCAGGTGCTGGAGCCGAAGGAAGGCTGAGCGAAAGCTAGCCAATCCACGGATTGAAAGGACCGGCCTCGCGCCGGTCTTTTTCGTTTCGGGCTGATCTATAGTTCCTTCGCCATCTCGCGCAGGCGGAACTTCTGGATCTTACCGGTCGAGGTCTTGGGGATTTCCGCGAAGATCACCGTGCGCGGGCATTTGAAGCGGGCAAGCAGCGCGCGGCAGTGTGCGATGATTTCCTCTTCGGTCGCGGTCCGGCCAGGCTTCAATTCCACATAGGCGACGGGTGTCTCACCCCATTTGTCGTCCGCGCGCGCCACAACGCCGCAGGACGCCACCGCCGGGTGCTTGTAGAGTGCATCCTCGACCTCGATGGACGAGATGTTCTCTCCGCCCGAGATGATGATGTCCTTGGACCGGTCCTTGAGCTGGATGTAGCCGTCGGGATGCATCACGCCGAGATCGCCAGAGTGGAACCAGCCGCCGGCGAAGGCTTCGTCGCTGGCTGCCTTGTTCTTCAGGTAGCCCTTCATGACGATGTTGCCGCGGAACATGACTTCACCGATTGTCGTTCCGTCGGCGGGCGTTTCTTCCATCGTCTCCGGGTCCATGACGGTCAGACTTTCGAGCGCTGCATAGCGCACGCCCTGGCGTGCCTTCCTGGCTGTGCGCGCGTCCTTGTCAAGCTGGTCCCACCCCTCGTGCCATTCGTTGACGACGGCCGGGCCATAGGTCTCGGTGAGTCCGTAGAGATGTGTGACGGCGAAGCCGGCATCCGCCATCCCGGAAAGCACCGCTTCCGGCGGTGGCGCGGCTGCGGTGTTGAAGGTGACGGTTTGCGGAAAGTCCCGCTTCTCGTCGTCAGCCGCGTTTATCAGCGTCGACATGACGACCGGCGCGCCACACAGATGTGTCACGCCATGGTCGGCGATGGCGTCGTACATGGCTCTGGCGCGGACCCAGCGCAGGCAGACATGGGTTCCGCCGGTGACTGCCAGCGTCCACGGAAAGCACCAGCCGTTGCAGTGAAACATCGGGAGGGTCCACAGATAAACCGGATGCCTGCCCATGCCCGCATGGATCGTGTTGGCATATGCCATCAGCGCCGCGCCGCGATGGTGGTAGACGACACCCTTGGGATTTCCCGTAGTGCCCGACGTGTAGTTCAGCGCGATCGCATCCCATTCGTCGTCCGACATTGCCCAGGCGAAGTTCTCGTCGCCGGATGACAGGAACGCCTCGTAGTCCGTGTCGCCGATACGCTCGCCCTTAGGATACGGCGCGTCGTCGCCGTAGTCGGGATCGTCATAGTCGATTACGAACGGTTTGACCGTCGCCAGCGCCAGCGCTTCCTTCATCACGCCGGAAAATTCCCGGTCGACGATCAGTACCTTGGTTTCCGCATGGTCGAGCTGGAAAGCGATGATCGCCGCATCGAGCCGCGTGTTGAGCGAGTGCAGCACAGCCTTGACCATCGGCACGCCGTGATGCGCCTCCAGCATCGGAGGCGTGTTGGACAGCATGACCGAAACCGTGTCGCCCTTGCCGATGCCCTTGCCTGCAAGCGCGGAGGCCAGCCTGAGCGAACGCTGCCAGAATTCGCGATAAGTGGTGCGCGACGCGCCGTGGATGATGGCGACTTGGTCGGGGAAGACTTTCGCCGCACGCTCCAGATAGGTAAGCGGCGTCAGCGGCTGGTAGTTCGCGGCGTTTTTCTCAAGGCCGAGCGCGTAGGGATTGGTCATGCGGAGCTCCTTCACGCTGCGATTATGCACACGGCGCGGCGGCGGTCATCAGGGTTGCGCCCATATCTCGAAGGCGCCGTCCCACACCAGCTTGGCGCCGACGATCAGCACCATGCCGTACATCAACGGATAGAAGATTTCCGGCTTCATGCGGCGAACGATCCACGCCCCGGCAAGCGTCGCCAGCGGAGCGATGGGCATGAGCACCAGCGAGGCGGTGACATTGGTGGCATCGAACTGGCCGAGGGCAAAATAGGGGATCAGCTTCACCGCATTGACGACGGCGAAGAAGATGACGCTGGTGCCGACGAAAAGTGCGGGCTGCTGGCCGAGCGGCAGGGTATAGACCTGATAGGGCGGGCCGCCTGCATGGGCGACGAAGCTGGTGAAGCCGCTGACGATGCCCCAAAAGCCCGCCCGCGCGGGACTGTGGTCCGTCGGCCGCTCGACGGTCGCCATCCCCTGCGTTGCCCAGCGGGCGAAGAACGCGATCGCGACGAGCCCGACGATAAGCCGTACGGCGCCGGTGGTCACCACCGCCGCCGTCAGCCAACCAAGCCCGATGCCGAGCATGGCCGCCGGCAGCATCAGCTTCAGCGTCACGGGGTCTCGTTCGCCGCGCCACGTCCACAGCGACACGACGTCCATGACGACGAGGATCGGCAGCAGGATCGCCGCAGCCTGCACGGGGGACACCACCAGAGCCATCAACGGCACGCCGATCAGCGCCATCGCGCCGCCCAGTCCGCCCTTCGACAGGCCGACGAGCACCACCGCCGGAACGGCGGCAGCATAGAACCAGGGGTCGGAAAGCAGTGGGACCATTGCGCGCGGGAACAAGCCTTTCGCCGCAAGCCATAGCCGCTGCAACTGGCTTTGGCGAGGCCCGCCATGCAGCAAAAGAAAAGGCGGCCGCGAATGCGACCGCCTTTCTGAAACTGCGTGACTTGTGCTTCGCGAAGGCTCCTCGCTACGCTCGGAGACTTGTCACCCTTGGGGCTGGGGCTCCATGCCGGCGTCGGGCTCTTCGCCACCCTTTTTCTTGTCGTCCTTGCGGGCACCGGCCTTCGGCACGGTGGAACCACGCGACGGCGGGGTGTCGTCGCCGAGATCGCGCGCGGGCTTCTCGCCCTTGATGATCGCCTTGATCTCGTCGCCCGAAAGCGTCTCGTATTCGAGCAGCCCCTCGGCGATGGCGAGCCACGCGTCGCGATGCTCCTTGAGGATACGATGCGCTTCCTTGTAAGCCTCGTCGATCAGGCGGCGCACTTCCGCGTCGATAAGCTGGGCCGTTTCCTCCGACACGTTCTGCTGGCGCGCGACGGAATGGCCGAGGAAGACCTCTTCCTGATTGTCGCCATAGGCGACATGGCCGAGCTTGTCGGAGAAGCCCCAGCGCGTGACCATCGCACGGGCGAGCTTGGTCGCCTGGTCGATGTCGGAGGCCGCGCCAGAGGTGATGTTTTCCTTGCCGAACTTGATTTCCTCGGCAACGCGTCCACCCATCATGATGACGAGACGCGAGATCATGTATTTGTAGCTCATGGAGTAGCGATCGCCCTCCGGAAGCTGCATGACCATGCCGAGTGCGCGGCCGCGGGGATGATCGTCGCCTTGTGCAGCGGATCGGCCGAGGGGACCTGCAGCGCCGTGATGGCGTGGCCTGCCTCGTGATAGGCGGTCAGCTCCTTCTCGGCCTGCGTCATGGCGTTGGAGCGGCGCTCCGCGCCCATCATGATCTTGTCCTTGGCGTCCTCGAACTCCAGCATCGTCACGAGGCGCTTGTTACGGCGCGCGGCCATCAGGGCGGCCTCGTTGACGAGGTTCATCAGATCGGCACCGGAGAAGCCTGGCGTGCCGCGCGCGAGAACCTTGAGGTCGACATTCGGCGCCAGCGGCACGTTGCGCACATGCACCTTGAGGATCTTCTCACGGCCGATGATGTCCGGGTTGGGCACGACCACCTGGCGGTCGAAACGGCCCGGACGCAGAAGTGCGGGATCGAGCACGTCGGGCCGGTTGGTCGCGGCGATGAGGATGATGCCCTCATTGGCCTCGAAGCCGTCCATCTCGACAAGAAGCTGGTTCAGCGTCTGCTCGCGCTCGTCATTGCCGCCGCCAAGGCCGGCGCCGCGATGGCGGCCGACCGCGTCGATCTCGTCGATGAAGATGATGCAGGGCGCGTTCTTCTTGGCCTGCTCGAACATGTCGCGGACGCGGCTGGCACCGACGCCGACGAACATCTCGACGAAGTCCGAACCGGAGATCGTGAAGAACGGCACGTTGGCTTCACCGGCAACGGAACGCGCAAGCAGCGTCTTACCGGTTCCGGGAGGGCCGACGAGCAGGACGCCGCGCGGAATCTTGCCGCCAAGTCGCTGGAACTTCTGCGGGTCTCGCAGAAACTCGACGATTTCCTCCAGGTCCTGCTTGGCCTCGTCGACGCCCGCCACGTCCTGGAAAGTGACGCGGCCATGAGCCTCGGTCAAAAGCTTGGCCTTGGACTTGCCAAACCCCATTGCCCGGCCGGAGCCGGACTGCATCTGGCGCATGAAGAAAATCCACACGCCGAGGATCAGGATCATCGGCAGCCAGGAAATCAGGTAACCGAAGATCGAATTGGAGCCGTCCGTCTCCGGTCGCGCGTTGATCGTGACGCCGCGCTGCTCAAGCCGCTCGACCAGCGAGGGATCACCTGGCGAGTAGGTCTGGAAACCGCTGTTGGAGTCGCCGTAGGTGCCGGAAATCCGGCTGCCGGAAATCGTCACCGTGTTGACGCGGCCCGATTCAACTTCCTGCAGGAACTCCGAATAGGGAATCTCGCGCGATACGCCACGCTGCTGTGGCGCCTGGAACAGATTGAAAAGTGCGATCAGCAGGACGGCAATGATCGCCCAGAGCGCGAGGTTGCGATAATTCGGATTCATCGTGTTTCCCGTTGGTGTCCGGCCGGGCGAGCCATCACGGACACTGGTCCCATTGAGCAAGTGCTGCGACTAACATAGGCAGCGGCCCCAGCCTTGCCAAGCGCAACTAAGGCATGCGGTTAAGCATCGGCGTCAATGTGTTTCTTCCAAGGCGAGACGGGCAGGGTGTGGCGAGCAAGCACACGGCGGAGTGCCTGTGCTGCGGTGAGATCGAATTCGGGCAGGAAGTGAGCGAAAAGTGCCTCGACGGGCGATGCCGAGATGCCCAGGGCATCGGCATCGCCGCTTTCCGCCGCGCCAATCATCCGGCCATCTCGAAAGATGCAGGGTTCGGCAGAAAATGCCGCTCGAACAAGACTTTCCGGTATGTGGGAGCGGCTTGCTGCATCGACGGTCGGCCGCGCCTCGCGGCAAGCGCGGACCTGCAGTTCCATGGCCTTGTCCTTCACCGCGATACGCCAGCGTCCATCCCATAAAGTCGGCGTCGCAGACAGTTGCGTGACAGGCAGGTTGCGGTTCTCGCGCCTTATCCAGACACCCGACTTTCGCGCGTCGACCAGCGCGCGCGACAATGCGACGCGCAAGGGGCCGGCTGCGAGGCGGCAGGCGAGAGTGGTCGCACGATCGTGATCGGGCAGGCGAGGCGTGCCTCCGGCAACGGCCAGGAAGATGCGCAGCGCATGGGTCGCCGCGTTGCTGCCGTCGAACATCTCCGGGTCGAGGCGGAAAAGCCCGCGCGCCGGCATGGTCACGAACCGAGCGATCAGCTTCGCGGCCTGTCGGCCAAGCTCGGCCCGCGCCTTTCCTGCCCTTGCGGCCTGATCGGCGAGGGCCCGTACCTCGTTATCTTCGAGAGCGGCGCGAACCCTGACGCGTTCGTAGCGCCGGTTGTCGTTGGTGGGATCGTCGATCCAGTGAATGCCGGCGGCGGCGAGATGGTCTCGCAGCGCCTGCCGGCGGACCTGCAGCAATGGTCTGACGAGCCAGATGCGCTCGTCATAAAGTGTCGCGCGCGCCATGCCGGCGAGACCTAGCCCTTCGCCGCGTCGTGCACGCATGGCGACTGTCTCGGCCTGGTCGTCCATCGTGTGGGCGATAAAGACCGTATCCGCGCCAACGTTATCGGCAGCCTCTGCCAGCAGGCGGTAGCGCGCCTCGCGGGCAGCGGCGATCAGGCCCGTCCGGGGTTTGTCGCCGGTCCAGACCATCGTCCTGTGCTCGACGCCGATCTTTTGGCACAAGGTCGCCACGGCGTGCGCCTCGGCGGCGGCTTCCGTGCGCATGGCATGATCGACCGTCACGGCAAGTACGCGGACAGCTGGTGCCCGCAGGTCGAGGAAATTCTTGAGAAGAAGGAGGAGGGCGAGGGAATCGCTGCCGCCGGAAACGGCTATGACCAGGCTCTGCCGTTGCGAGAGAGCGAGATCGCCAAAGATGCGATCGAGGTCGAGCGCCATTGGCCGCTCGTCAGCAGGAGGCCAGGGCCTGTTCCTGCTTTATGCGCTCGCGCAGCGCGTCGGTCGTATTCGGATAGCGCTGCAGCACTTCAGTGAACGTGGCGCAGGCGACATCGCGCTGGTTCAGCGCAGCCAGTGAAACGCCGAGCTTGAAAAGCGTGTCGGGCGCCTTGCGTGCCTGCGGATAGTCGCGGCTGGCCGCCGAAAAGATTTCGGCCGCCTCGCGCGGCTTCTGTTGTGCCAGCAGTGCCTCGCCCAGCCAGAAATGCGCGTCCGCTGCGTGCTCGCTGTCCGGATACTGGGCCAGCAGATCGCGGAAACCGGTTTCGGCAGTGCCGTAGTCGCCGGAGAGGATGAACTCGTAGGCGTTGCGGTAAAGCTCGTCATCGCCGCCGCTGCCGCTCGGCAGCGCGGCGACCGTCGTGTCCTGATCGGTCTGTTCCGGCAGACCGGCGCCGGTCGCATTGCCGTTCTCATCGAAGGTGATGGTGCCGAAGGTGCGCGGCGGCGCGCCTGTCACCGTGCTGCCGTCTTCAACGCGCGGCGCAGCAGCGTAAAAGTCATCGTCACCGCTGCCCCCGGAGCCGCGGCCAGAGTTGTCGCCGGCTGCGGCGCGATCCTGCCTCGGGGCTGCGCTTCCGGCGTCGGAACGCTTCTGCTCCAGCTCCTGGAAACGAATCTCGTTGTCTTCCTGCATACGGCGCAGCTGGTCCTGCATCTGCAGGATCTGGAAATTCAGTTCTTCCAGAGTGCCGGTGAGCTGGCGAACCTGCTCTTCAAGCTGCGCGACGCGCGGATCCGTCACCTGGGCGTATTGCACAAGCTCGGCGCGGGGCGCGGGTTGTGCTGCACCGGGCAGGCGCAGCGACGGCATCGAAAAGGCGATCGCGGGCGCCGCAGTCGACGTCGGGACGCTTGCTGCGACGTCGCGCGCATGAGCGGCCCCCGACAGCATGATCGGCAGCGCCACGATGCCGCCGAGGAAGGTTCTCAGGAACATGTCAGGTCTCTTCACCTTTGGCTCTTTCGCTGGGTCTAGTGGTCGATCTTGGCCCTTTTATCAGGACCGCCGAGTTCGGCCAAATTTTGTTTCGGGTAATGCAAAAGAGGCGGCCTTGAAGGCCGCCTCCCGCATTTCTCGACGCATATCGGTCCGGTTCAGCTTCCGGCGCCGTTCAGCACGGTGACGGCGCGGCGGTTCTGCGACAGCAGGAGATGTTGTCGCAAACGGCAACCGGGCGTTCCTTGCCGTACGAGATGGTACGGATGCGGTTTGCCGCAACGCCGCGTGCGACCAGGAAGTCGCGGGCTGCTGCCGCGCGGCGCGCACCCAGTGCAAGGTTGTATTCGCGGGTTCCGCGTTCGTCGGCATGGCCTTCGACGGTGATCGCGTAGGTGCCGTACTGGTTCAGCCACTGAGCCTGACGGCTCAGGGTCTGCTGGGCGTCCGCGCGGATCAGCGAGGAGTCGGTGTCGAAGAAGATGCGGTCTCCGATATTCACCGTGAAGTCCTGGCTAGACCCCGGGGTCGCGGAGCCGGCCCCACCGAGGCCGAGATCGCCGGGATTGTTCGGCGTCTGCTTGTTGGCGCAGCCGGCAATCGCCAGCATGGCGATCAGCACAATGGCGGCAGGGTTACGTGTGATGGCTGCGATACGGCGCATGCCGCCTCTCCTTCGCAATTTATTGAATGTGGTGAACGTCTAGTAACCATGTCGCGGTTAACTTGCGCTCAACAAACAGGGTTAACGATGTCCTAATGGCCCGTCCGTGCCATGCCGATCAGACTGTCGACTCACCAGCTTTGTCGCGCACACTAGGCCGAAATGCGGCGGAAACGCGGCGTTTTGACGGGAAGGCGGTTCGACACCGCCTTCCGTTCCAGGGGCTTACGCTAGTCGAGCAGAGGTGACCATGCCGGGTCTGAAGCGAAATTCGGCGTCGGTATCGACTGCTCGTTACGACCGGTCAGGTCGATCGAGAAGAGACGGGGTCCACCGCCGCCCGCAGCTTCGCGGAAGAACATGAGAACACGCCCATTCGGAGCCCAGGTCGGCCCTTCCTGAAGGAAGCCGGAAGACAGGATGCGCTCGCCGGAGCCGTCGACACGCATGACGCCGATCTGGAACTCGCCGCCCGTCTGCTTTGTGAAGGCGATGAGATCACCGCGCGGCGACCACACCGGCGTCGAGTAGGTTCCGTCGCCGAAGGATATGCGCTGCGGGTTCGAGCCGTCTGCGCCCATCACGTAGATGTGTGGGCGGCCGCCACGGTCCGAAGTGAAGACGACCCGGTTGCCGTCCGGCGAGTAGGAGGGGGAGGTGTCGATCGAGTTGGAGCTGGTCAGGCGCGTGGTGGTGCGGCTGCGCAGATCCATCGTGTAGATGTTGGAGTTTCCGTCGTCTCGCAGGAGGCTCATGATCACCTTCTGCCCATCTGGCGAGAAGCGCGGGGCGAAGGTCATGCCGGGGAAATTGCCGACAAGTTCGCGCTGTCCCGTCTCGATCTGCAGCAGGTAGACCTGCGGCTGACCGCTTTCGTAGGACATGTAGGTTATTTCCTGTCGATTAGGCGAGAAGCGCGGGGTCAGAACGATCGATCTTCCGTCGGAGAGCGCACGTTGATTGGCACCGTCCTGGTCCATGATGGCCAGACGCTTGACGCGCTGGTTCTTGGGGCCGGTTTCCTCAACGAAGACCACGCGCGTGTCGAAATAGCCTTTCTCGCCAGTCAGCCGCTCGTAGATGGCGTCGGCGATGATGTGGGCGACGCGTCGCCAGTTCGTTGGGTTGGCGAAGAACTGCTCGCCGACCAGCTGCTGACCCGCGAAGGTATCCCACAGGCGGAATTCGGCGCGCAGCCTGCCGTCGGCTTCCTTGGTAACGCGCCCGGTGACGATGGCCTGCGCGTTGATGACCTTCCAGTCATCGAAGCGGGGCGCAACATCAGGGTTGGTCACGGTCTCGATGAATGCAGCCTTGTCGATCGGGGCGAACAGGCCGGAGCGTTTCAGATCCGCGGTGATGACCGCCGAGATCTCCTGCCCGATGGCGTCCGACGACACGAAATCGGTGATTGCGACCGGCAGAGGCTCGACCACGCCCTGCGTGATGTCGATCTCTAGCACGGCGCGTGCGGGCTGCGAGGCGGCGAGCGCGAGGCCGGCTGCCAGCATTCCGATCTTGAATAGGTTTGTCAGGGATTTCATCATTCGTTTGGCCTCATGGGTCCGATAGGGCTCATGCCGGTTTGATGGCGTTCCATTCAGGTCAGAACATGTCACGCGGGTCGAAGTTCACGACGACTTCCGACCAGGTGTTGTATTTGTCGCTGGGAAGCTGGAAGCCGCGCTGGCTGCAGATGCGGATGGCGCGCGTGGTACTTTCATCGAATTGCCGGTTGCCGCTTGCCTTCTCGATAACCGGGCTCCCCTCAAGGGTGCCCGAGGGGTCGAGACGGAACCGAACCGTGGTCTGCAGGTCAGATGAGCCTTCCGCGCCGACTGGCACATTCCAGCAACTGCGCAGTTGGGCGATGATCGCATCGCGCTCGGTCTGAGTCAGTTGAGCACCGGTGGTTTCCCGGCCGCCGAGCGCCGCCTGTTCATTCGATCGCTGCGCGCCGCCGCCTGACGCGCGATCGCGGTTGAGTAGGGCGGCAACCTGATCCTCGAGGTTCTCGGAGTCGCGGTCGCTGGCGGCGGCTTGCTGACGCTGCTCCCTCTGGCGCTCGGGTTCGCGACGTTCCGGTGTGCGTGCGGCCTGTGCCTGCGGCGGCTGCGGACGCGACTGCGGGGTGGGCGCGCTCGTGGGCAGGCTCACGCTTTCTGTCGCGGGAGCCTCGGCAACCTCGGTTTCCGGTACCGGATCAGGCGCGACTTCCTGCTGCGGGCGGGGCTCGGGAGCAACCTCGGTGGTCGGCACCGGTTCGGGGCGTTCCGGTTCGGCCTGAGGCTCTGGTTCGGGGGCCGGCTCGGGTGCGGGCGTCGGAGGGGTCGGCGCGGGAGGCGGTGCCTCGGCCGTTTCGACGGGCCGCGGCCGCGGTCGGGTGTCGGCGGCGCGGTCGTGTCGACCGTGTTGTCGCCAACGCGCTGCGCATCCTCGACGACATCGGTCCGTGTGGTTGGCGTGGGCGCGGGACGCTCGGCGGCGGGTGCCTCGCGTTCGCCCTGTACGCTTTGCGCGAACTCGGCCATGGGGACGATGTCGACCGGGAAGGACTCGACGTCGGCAACCTCCATCGGACGCGGCGACGACAGCGTGAAGAGCCCGAAGCCCAGCACGACCGTATGCAGCACCAACGATGTCGTCAGCCCGGCCTTCATGCCTTTCAGCTATCCTGTTCCTGCAGCGTCACGAGACCCAGGTTGCGGTAACCTGCCGACGAGATGCGCGCCATGACGCGCATGACCGTGCCATAATCTGCATCGCGGTCACCGCGCACGAAAATACGCTCCTCGTAGCCCGTCTGAGCAATGGCCTGCAGCTTGGGAACGATCTCGTCGATCGCGATCTCGGTTTCCTGAAGGAATATCTGACCTTCGCGATTGACCGATACGGTGATGGGCTGCGTTTCGGCATTCAGAGCGCGGGCCTGCGTTTCGGGCAGTTCGATTGGCACGCCGACCGTAAGCAGGGGTGCTGCGACCATGAAGATGATGAGCAGCACCAGCATCACGTCGACGAATGGCGTGACGTTGATCTCAGACACGAGCTTATGGTGCCGCCCGCGTCGTCTGTGGCCGCGTCCACCGCGTCCGCCGGTCTGGCCGATTGACATTCCCATGGAACCCGCTCCTAAGCCGCCGCCCGCGTGACGACCTTTTCATCGATTTGCCGCGACAGTATGGCCGAGAACTCGTCGGCGAAGCCTTCCATACGCAGTCCGATCTTGCCCGCGTCGGACGACAGTTTGTTGTAGGCGATGGTCGCGGGGATGGCCGCCAGCAGGCCGAGGGCCGTCGCCAGAAGGGCTTCGGCGATGCCGGGCGCGACGACTGCAAGGTTGGTGGCGCCGGAACCCGCAATTGCCTGGAATGAGGTCATGATGCCGATGACGGTGCCGAAAAGTCCGATGAAGGGTGCAGCCGAACCCACGGAAGCGAGGAAGCCGAGCCGCCCTTCCAGACGCTCCATCTCGCGCGTCAGTGCCAGGTCCATCGCCTTGTCGATGCGGGTCTGGAGGCTAAGCGGCAATTTCACGCCCTTTTCGAAACTCTTCTTCCATTCACGCATGGCGGCGACGAAGATCGAGCCCATGCCGGTCGTCTTGCGTTCAGAAAGCGACCGGTAGAGATCTTCGAGCGACTGTCCCGACCAGAAAACCTCCTCGAAGCGGCTCAGCGAAGCGCGCATGCGACCGTAGGAGAGCAGCTTGTCGACGATGATGGCCCAGGTCCAGACCGATGCAGCTATAAGGCCGATCATCACCAGCTTGACAACCCAGCCGGCCTGCATGAACAGGGCCCATATGGAGTGGTCGCCGCCGGGCGCGGCAAGAGCCATTTGTTCCATGAATCCTTAGTCCCTAAAGAGTGTCGGGCATTCGCCAGCGGCTGCCCGTGCGCATCATTCCCTATCGACCTCGGTCCGTCGTCGGTCCGAACTCGCCCTCAATGCGCGGTTTCGGCCTTTTCCGGGCCAAATTTGGTGAAACGAAGGCGCGTCGAATTCACGCGACGTTCACCACGATCTTGATGGACCGTTAAGGTTAAGGATCTGTTATGCGGGTCTGCTCAGGAGCGCGGCATGAAGGCGGCTACCCATTCCCTGGGAAACCTGCGCGGCCGGCCGCTCTCGGAGATGATCGCAGCCTCGACCTTCGCCTCGACGAGCAGCTCCTCGCCGCGCTTGAGTTGTTGCGCCATGAAGATACGCGCGCCGGACACCTTCTCGGTGCGGGTTTCCACAATCAGGATGTCGTCGATGCGGGCAGGGGCGCGAAAATCGATTTCCATGCGCTTGACCACCCAGACGAGCTTTTCGCCATGCTTGCCGTCGGCAAGCTCAGTGTGGTGCACCCCGGCAAGGCGCAGGAAATCGGAGCGGCCGCGCTCGAAGAATTCCAGATAGCGGGCATGATAGACCACGCCGGAAAAGTCCGTGTCGGCATAATAGACCCGCGCGTCGAGGCGATGCCCGTATTCGGTCAGCTCGCCGGAGAGCCCGGCGGGTATCGTTTCGTTAGCGCTCATTCTTCCTGAAACAGGTTGATCTGCTGCTGGGCGATGTTGGCGGGCGCATCCAGCCCCAGATGACGCCATGCATTGGCGGTGAGCACGCGACCGCGCGGCGTGCGCTGGATGAAGCCCTGCTGGATCAGATAGGGCTCGATGATGTCCTCGATCGCGTCGCGTGGTTCGGAAAGGCCGGCCGCGATCGTTTCGATGCCGACCGGCCCGCCGCCGAAATTGCGGGCGATCATGCCAAGATAGCGCCTGTCGAGATTGTCGAGGCCGAGCGCGTCGACCTCGAGTCGCGTCAAAGCCGCATCGGCCACCTTGCGGTCGACAACCTCGGCGCCGGCGACGGAGGCGAAATCCCGCACGCGCCGCAACAGGCGACCGGCGATACGCGGGGTGCCACGCGCGCGCCGCGCAATCTCGGTGGCACCATCGTCGTCCATCGCCAACGACAGGATGCGGGCCCCGCGCCGCACGATCAATTCCAGTTCCTCGACTGTATAGAAGTCGAGCCGCACCGGAATGCCGAACCGGTCACGCAGCGGGTTGGTGATGAGCCCCAGGCGGGTGGTGGCGGCGACAAGCGTGAAGCGTGCGAGATCGATCTTCACCGACCGCGCAGCCGGTCCCTCGCCGATGATGAGATCGAGCTGAAAGTCCTCCATCGCCGGATACAGGATTTCTTCCACTGCCGGGTTGAGACGATGGATTTCGTCGATGAATAGGACGTCGCGGTCCTCGAGATTGGTCAGAAGGGCCGCAAGGTCGCCCGCCTTGGCGATGACGGGGCCAGAGGTCGAGCGAAAATTGACGCCCAGCTCGCGCGCCATGATCTGCGCCAGTGTGGTCTTGCCGAGGCCCGGCGGACCGACGAACAGCACGTGGTCGAGCGCCTCGCCGCGATTCTGGCGGCTTCGATGAAGACTTTGAGGTTGGCGCGCGCCGCCGCCTGGCCGACGAATTCGTCAAGCGACTGCGGACGTAGCGTCTGCTCGACGTCCTCGCCGCGCTTTTCTGCCGATATGAGACGGGGGCGGTGTTCATGGCTTTTTCATTTCACGCGGCGCGCTTCGGCACAAGCCTGCTCACCGCGCCAGTTCCTTCAGCCCGAGCCGGATGAGCTTGGCCGAATCCGCATCCTCGCCGGCGGCTTTCATGGCAGCCGCGACGGCGTTTGCAGCCATGTCGCGCGAGTAGCCGAGATTGGTCAGCGCCGAGATCGCGTCGGCAATCGGCGCCGGCGCCACGCCTTCGCCGATCTCCTGCTTGAAGCCGATCGTGCCGGATGCATCGCCTGCGAAGGCGGGCGCCTTCGATTTAAGCTCGGTGACGATGCGCTCGGCTACCTTCTTGCCGACGCCCGGCGCCCTGGCCACCATGGCGATGTCGCGCAGCGCGATCGCGTTGGCGAGTTCCGAAGGCGACAGGGTCGACAGCACCGCCAGCGCGACCTTGGCGCCGACGCCCTGGACATTGTTTTGCAGCAGGCGGAACCACTCCCGCTCTAGCACCGTCGCGAAACCGTAGAGCCGGATCATGTCCTCGCGCACATAGGTCTCGATGAAGAGCACGGCCGCCTCGCCCCTGCCGGGCAGCGCCGCCAGCGTACGAGCCGGGCAATAAGCAACATAGCCGACGCCGTGAACGTCGATAATGCAGTGATCCTCGTCGATCTCGTCGACCGTTCCCTTGAGCTTGCCGATCATCCCCGCCACCCGCTCGTTGTTTTAACCGGCCGCCGCAAGTGCGGCCGCCGCCAGCCGCCCCGTCACGCTCTGGCGATGGTGAACATGGCAGATGGCGATGGCGAGCGCATCCGCCGCATGGTCGCTGTCGAAGGACGCTCGCGGCATCAGCACGCGCACCATCATATGAATCTGCTTCTTGTCGCCATGGCCGACGCCGATCACCGCCTTCTTGACGGCGTTGGGTGCATATTCCGAAACCTGCAGGCCGGCCAGCGCCGGCACCAGCATCGCGACGCCGCGCGCCTGGCCGAGCTTCAGCGTCGCGGTCGCGTCCTTGTTGACGAATGTCTGCTCGACGGCCGCCTCGTGCGGCATCTGCCCGTGCACGATTGCAGACAGACCGTCGTGGATCTGACGCAGGCGAGATGCGAGGTCGTCCTTGTCGTTCGAGCGCACCGTGCCGGCCGCGACAAAGCGCAGCGTGTTGCCCTGTGCCTCCACCACACCCCAGCCGGTGCGGCGCAGGCCGGGGTCGATGCCGATGACGCGAATCGTGTCGTTCATGATGTCACCCTAGTCCGATCATCGGGCAATGCCATGGAAAAGTGAACAAACCGGCAACAAATGGCAGGGCTGTGTGCTGGACCAGCGTTGCGGTTCCCCCTTGCACTGTCTCGATGGGGTCTCGGGCTGTATCGCCTTGCCGCAACTTCCGATCGCATACAGCCGGACAAGATGAACCTTCCGCCGCTCGACCTTTCAATGATGACCCTGCTGGCAGTCGTGCTCGTTGCCGGCGTTGCCAAGGGACTGTCCGGCTTCGGCACCGGCATGATCGTGGCTCCGGTGGCGGGTGCCTTGTATGGGCCGAAGGCGGCCCTGGTCATTATCGTCATCATCGACTCGCTGCCATCCGTGCCTGTCACGGTGCCGGCGCTGCGTATCGCGCGCTGGCAGGAAGTGCTGCCGGTCACGCTTGGACTGTTCCTTCTGTTCCCGGCTGGCATCTGGCTGCTGACACATGGCGACGAGACGGTGCTGCGCTGGATGATCTGTGGCGCAATCCTGTGCTGCGTCTTCGTGTTGTGGACGGGCTGGCGCTATAAGGGCCCGCGCAACCGGCTCACTTCCCTGGGCGTGGGCGGTGTGGCGGGCGTGCTTTCCGGCGTGGCCTCGATACCCGGCCCGCCCGTAATCGCCTACTGGATGGCGAGCGGGCTCCCGGCCACCATCATCAGGGCCAACCTGCTGTCCCTGTTCCTGCTCGGGGAGTTCGTCTCGATCGGCAATCTCTGGTTTGCCGGGCTGTTCCAGCGAGACGTCGTCACGCTGGGGCTGCTCGCGGCACCCGCCTACTTCGTCGGCATTCTTGCCGGCTGGGCGATGTTTTCCCGAGGCGGCGAGTGGCTCTACCGGATGGTGACCTTCGCGCTCGTCGTCATGGCGGCGCTGCTGGCGCTGCCCGCCTTCGATAGCGTTTTCGATGCAATTGCCCGCCAACTGGCCGGATAGCGACTATCCGCGGGCGAAAGCCGTGTGCAGCAGATTGATCTGGTCAGACACCGGGTTGCCGCGCTGCGGCGCCACGTAGCGCTGGCTCGCCGGCTCGCCGTAGATCTCGTCGTCCATACGACGCACCAGCGCCTGAAGACGCAGCGAATGATCGACGATCGTGCGGAAAGTGTCCGGCAATTCGGTCCAGCCAGCCGTGTCGGTCGGTGCTGAGGTCGTGTCGAGCCGTACCTTGGCCTTCTCGGCGGCCACCTGGTCGCGGGTCATCTCACCGGAGTTCGCAGCGCGCTGGAGCAGCAGCCACGAGGCGATCTGCATCAGCCGTGTCGTCAGCCGCATCGACTCTGCGGCGTATAGTGTCGCGCCGACGCGCGTCAGCGTCTTTGCGGCCGCTCGGCCTTCACCGTCGAGATATTCGGCTGCCCGCTCAACCAGCGTCATGCCTTCGTTGTAGAGGGGCTTGAAGGAACTGGAAAAGACGCGCCTCTCGGCGAGCTTGACCGTGTTGGTTTCCCCGTGACCCTGCTCTTGCATGACCTTGCACCCCGCGAATTTACTGACGCTGCATTCCCTCGTCCGGCGGTCCCGGCTCTCGGTCGCCGGTGCCTAAACGATATCGACCGGACTTTGATCCCTCGGCCTTCCGAAGGCAAGCACGTGTTTAACGAAAGGTTAACGCGGTCGAGATGGCGGAAATAAGGGAACCGGGCATAAAAAAAGAGCCGCAAAGGCGGCTCTCAGGAGTTAACAGGGAGGCGTCAAACGGAGTGGCCCAGCCACTCGGTAAGAATCCAGATCACTGGATGCACACAGTAATGCCATGTAAAGCTTAACTGAAGCTTAACAGGATGGTTAATTTTGATCGAAACTGTATCGATCCGGAACAGATCAACGCTGCGGCACGCCTCATCTTGAGTGCCTGGAAGCGGGTGATTCGTAGTCTCCCGCTTGAAGCAGGTGCTTGACCGCGCAGCGGTTTTTCGCGCTACAAGGTAACCCACGTGTCCGGAGCCCGCCATGTTCGCCCATATCCCGCTGATGATCGTTCCCTTCGTCGTCTTTAACCTCGGCCTTGCGGGGCTGTTCGGCGACCTCGGCGACCCGTGGCAGGCGGAGATGTTCTCGCTGACCATGCTCTCGGGCGGCATATGGGCCATGAGCATCGCCGACATGATCGTGCTGCTTGCGCTGGCGCTGCTGTTCGTCGAGATCGTCAAGGCGACCCGCACGTCGAACGCTTCCGTGGTCGACCACCTGCTTTCAACCTTCGTTTTCGTGGCGTTCCTCGTTGAGTTCCTGCTCGTGCGGCAGGCGGCCAGCTCGCTGTTCTTCATCCTGATGGCGATCACGCTTGTCGACGTTCTGGCGGGGTTCGCGGTGTCGCTCCGTGCGGCCTCGCGCGACGTGAATTTCCGCTAACAGGCCGGAGCAGAGCATGCGCGATTTCGATCAGCCCGGACGGTCACCCGTCATCGCGGAAAACGGCATGGCGGCAACGTCGCACCCGCTGGCTACGGCAACAGCGCTTGCCGTACTGAAGGAAGGCGGCAATGCGGTCGATGCCGCGATCGCTGCTTCCGCGACACTTTGCGTTGTCGAGCCGCATATGACCGGCATCGGCGGCGACTGCTTCGTCATTCTCGCCGAGCCCGACGGAACCGTTCATGGGCTCAACGGTTCGGGCCGCGCGCCAGCCGCCTCCGATCCGGCCTGGTATCGCGACAATGGTTTTGCCTCAATGCCGCAAACGGGCGTTCATGCAGTGACGGCGCCCGGCGCGGTGGACGCCTGGTCTCGCCTGAGTGCACGCTTCGGCACCATGGGGTTCGACCGGCTGTTTGCCGATGCGATCCGCTACGCCGAGGAGGGCTTTGCGGTTCATGCGCGGGTTGCTCGCGACTGGGCGTTGCATGTCCCGGCGCTGCGTGGCGATCGCGGCGCGGCGATCCACTGTCTACGTGACGGGGATGCACCGGCGGCCGGCATCCGGTTTCGCTTTCCGGCGCTTGGCGCGACTTTGCGGGCCATCGCCAAGGACGGTGCAAGGGCATTCTACGAAGGCGAGATCGCGGCCGAGATGGCAGCGACCGTTCGCGGACAGGGCGGCTTTCTCAGCGAAGAGGACCTTGCCGCCGTCGCTGCTGACTGGGTGACGCCGCTCTCCGTTTCCTACGGCGGGTATGACGTGCTCGAAATCCCGCCCAGCGGGCAGGGCGTGACGGCGCTTATCCTGCTGCGGCTGATGGAGGCGCACGGTATCGGCAAGCTCCCCACGGGCAGCGCGGAGCGCTATCACATGGAGATCGAGGCGGCACGCCTCGCTTATTCCGTGCGCGATCATCTGGTTGCCGACCCCGCCACGATGACGCGGACACCGGAGGAGCTGCTTTCCTACAGTTTTATACATTCGCTTGGCGCACAACTGAGCATGGAGCGACGCAATCCGTCCGTTGTCCTGCCGGAAATGGCGCGGTCGGACACGGTCTATCTGACGGTGGTCGATCGCGACCGGCGCGCCGTCTCTTTCATCAATTCGGTCTATAGCGCTTTCGGCTCCAAAGTGGTCACGCCGCGTTCCGGGATCGCGCTTCAAAACCGGGGCGGCTGTTTTACGCTCGAAGAGGGACACCCAAACGAACTCGGTGGCGGGAAGCGACCGATGCACACGATCATTCCCGCGATGGCTATGAAGAATAGGCGTGCTGCAGTCTCTTTCGGTGTGATGGGCGGCGACTACCAGCCTATGGGGCACGCCCACGTCTTTTCCAACCTGGTCGACCGCGGCATGGACGCTCAGGAAGCGCTCGATCACCCTCGGCTGTTCTGGGGCGATGACGGTATTCTCGACGCGGAAGGCGGGATTCCGGCGCAGATCCGCAGCGATCTGGTTGCGCGGGGACATCAGGTGCGCGACGCCGGCGCACCGCATGGGGGCGGGCAGATGATCGTCATCGACGATGAGAACGGGTTCCTCGTCGGCGGGTCCGATCCGCGCAAGGACGGTTGCGCGCTGGGCTGGTAACGCTGCCTGACATCTATTTCTGGAGATACCGATGCAAACCCTGAAGGTGGTCGCCCGACTGTTCCCGCTGGTGGAAAGCGGCGAAAAGACTTCCACCATCCGCTGGCGCGAGCATCGCATCGAGCCAGGCCTGATGACCTATGTCTGCGAAGGCGATGATTGCAGGTCTGCCGTCGTGCGGGTCACGAAATGCACGGACATGCCGCTCAGCGAAGCGGCTACCTTCCTCGGGCGGCAGGAGGAATGGCCCGACGCCGTGATGCTCGAAGGCATGCGCGAGCACTATCCTGAGATCGAGCTGACGAGCATCGTGCAGGTCGTCGAGCACCTGTCGCCGGCGGAAACAAGCGCGCTGCGCGAGGCGAGTGATCAAGACAAACCAACAGGCGCCTGATCAGCGACCGGGCAGAGCCTATCCACGCCCCATCTGGTCGAGTTTGCGCTGCATGGCCGCGATCTGATCCTTCAGGTCCTGAAGGTCGTCAGGCTTGTCGCCGGTAGCGTCTTCCTCAGTCGTGTCCTGCGTCGTCTGCGGAGGAAATGGCGTGAACATGCGCATGGCGTTCTGGAAGAGCTCGACGTTGCGGCGCGTCTGTTCCTCGATCGCCTTCATCGGGGTCGTGATCTTCATCATCTCCATCGGCGACTTGCCGATGGCGTCCTTCATCTGCTCGCGAAAGCGTTCCTGCTCCTTGGCGAACGCCATCATCGACTGCTCGAGGAAGCTTGGCACGACCATCTGCATCTGGTCGCCGTAGAAGGCTATGAGCTGGCGCAGGAACGGGATCGGCAGCATGTTCTGCCCGTCCTTGTTCTCCAGCTCGAAGATGATCTGGGTGAGTACCGGATGAGTGATATCCTCGCCGCTCTTGGCGTCCTGGACGGTGAATTCCTCGCCCTTCTTCACCATTTCCGCCAGATCTTCCAGCGTCACATAGGTGCTGGTGCCCGTGTTGTAGAGGCGGCGGTTGGCGTATTTTTTTATCACCACCGGATCGTCTTTTGCGGGCATTCATGACCTCCCGGAATGCGGCTACACAGACGTCGTACAAGGCCCATCTGCGACCCTGACCGGCAGGATATGCGCAAATGACCGGCAAATGAAAGCGCTTTGTGCAGTGCAAGACCGCCGGCCTCACATTCCGGTTTGACTCGTGCCCGTGATCGGGCAAGAAACATGAGTAGAGGCCAACATGCCAACGAGTTCGAGGAAACCGCCATGTCCGCTCCCGCCATCGTCATCGCCAGTGCCGCGCGCACGCCCGTCGGCTCCTTCAACGGCGCATTTGCAGCAACCCCGGCGCACGAGCTTGGCGCCGTGGCAATCCGCGAGGCGCTTGCGCGTGCCGGCGTCGATGCGGCAGAAGTGGACGAGGTCATTCTTGGTCAGGTGCTGACCGCGGGCCAGGGGCAGAACCCAGCGCGCCAGGCCGCGATCGCCGCCGGCGTTCCGAAGGAAGCGTCCGCCTGGGGGCTGAACCAGGTCTGTGGCTCGGGCCTTCGCACAATCGCCATCGGCATGCAGCAGATCGCCAGCGGGGATGCAGGCATCATCGTGGCCGGCGGGCAGGAATCGATGTCGCTATCCACCCATTGCGCGCATCTGCGCGCGGGCGTGAAGATGGGCGATTACTCGATGATCGACACGATGATCCGCGACGGGCTGTGGGATGCGTTTAACGGCTACCACATGGGCAATACGGCCGAGAACGTTGCCCGGCAGTGGCAGCTCACGCGGGACGAGCAGGACGCATTCGCGGTCGCCTCGCAGAACAAGGCGGAGGCCGCGCAGAAGGCCGGGCGTTTCAAGGATGAAATCGTTCCGGTGACGATCAAGACGCGCAAGGGCGAGGTTGTGGTTGGCGACGACGAGTACATCCGGCACGGCGCGACCCTGGAAGCCATGCAGAAATTGCGGCCCGCCTTCGACAAGGAGGGCACGGTGACCGCCGGTAACGCGTCCGGCATCAACGACGGCGCCGCCGCGGTCGTCCTGATGACGGAAGACGAGGCTCAACGTCGTGGCATCACGCCGCTGGCGCGCGTCGTTTCCTGGGCGACGGCAGGCGTCGATCCGAAAATCATGGGCACCGGCCCGATCCCGGCATCGCGCAAGGCGCTCGAAAAGGCTGGCTGGAAGGTCGAGGACCTCGATCTGGTCGAAGCCAACGAGGCTTTTGCCGCGCAGGCCTGTGCGGTCAACAAGGACATGGGCTGGAACCCGGACATCGTGAACGTGAACGGCGGCGCGATCGCCATCGGTCACCCGATCGGGGCATCTGGTGCGCGCATCTTCAACACGCTGGTCTACGAGATGAAGCGGCGCGGCGCGAAGAAGGGCCTGGCAACGCTCTGCATCGGCGGTGGCATGGGCGTCGCGATGTGCGTTGAAGCGATGAACTGAGCGAATAGGTCGGTAAGGCAATAAGGCGAGTAGGGCCGTAGAGGGAAAGAGCGACCAGAAGCGCCATCCCTACTGCCTTGGTCCCCTATTTCCTTACTCGCTAAATTGGGAGGAGGAACCACATGACCAGGACGGCAATTGTCACCGGGGGCTCGCGCGGCATCGGCGCGGCCATATCGGCAGGGTTGAAGGAGGCAGGCTACAAGGTGGCCGCGAACTATGCCGGCAACGACGAAGCGGCTGCGAAGTTCAAGGAAGAGACGGGTATTCCGGTCTATAAATGGTCGGTCGCCGACTACGACGCCTGCGTCGAGGGGATCAAGCAGGTCGAGGCCGATCTCGGCCCCGTAGACATTCTGGTCAACAATGCCGGCATCACCCGCGACGGAATGTTTCACAAGATGACGCCGCAGCAGTGGCGCGAGGTCATCGACACCAATCTCAACGGCGTCTTCAACATGACGCATCCGCTCTGGTCCGGCATGCGCGACCGCAAGTTCGGCCGCGTCATCACGATCTCGTCCATCAACGGCCAGAAGGGGCAGGCCGGACAGGCCAATTATTCGGCGGCAAAGGCCGGGGATCTCGGGTTCACCAAGGCGCTGGCGCAGGAAGGCGCGCGCGCCGGCATCACGGTGAACGCGATCTGCCCGGGCTATATCGCAACCGAAATGGTCAAGGCGATCGACGAGAAAGTGCTCAACGAGCGCATCATCCCTCAGATTCCGGTCGGCCGGCTGGGCGAGCCGGAGGAGATTGCACGGATCGTCGCCTTCCTGGCGTCGGATGATGCGGGCTTCATCACCGGCTCGACCATTTCAGCCAATGGTGGGCAGTTCTTCGTCTGAGCCACGTTTCTGCTTATGGAAAGAAGCGGCCCCCACGGGGCCGTCTCTTTGGGCGAAGCTGCTGACCCGACGCATGCAACAACCCAGCTGCGAGTGCGCAAGAACAGACTGGTTCCGAGCGTAAGTGGTTAACGCCTGACTGCTGCTCCTGTGGAAATGCAGTGCACAGCCTGTGGAATTACGGTGGAAAAGCGGTGCATGACACAACATCTTGCGGTGAACAAAACAGGAAAATGCATAAGTCAGTGATTCGTCGCCGGTTCGTTCCGTGTTTGGCCGGAACGTTAATGGGCAATGCGCCGACGCAGCCACAGGGTTAACAGTGCGTAAAAAATTCACTAACGAATTCTGAAGCTTGCGGCGCTGTTGACGATGCTAGAGTGCCAATTCAGCAGCTGCTGCCGCAAGAAGTTAACGGGTTTGGTCCCGCCGGGGAAAATGGTTCGTGCGCAGATTCCGCATGTGGTGACTAATGTGTGGCATACCTCTATATGTTGCGGTGATCAAAGCAGGAACATGCGAAAGTCAGTGATTCGTAGCCGGTTCGTTCCAGACTCGTTCCAACCGTTAAAAACGCTGGTTGCTGCGTTGGCTTGGCGAGCCTTACGACCTATCTAGAAGGCGCGCCGGCATCTTCCGTTGCACCGTGCAGACATGCTAACGGAAGCGTCCACCGCTTTGCGGCGCGGCAAGAGGCCGACCTCGTACGATGAACATCCAGACCAGAACAGACGCGCCGCTCGTCCTTTCCGGACGGGATGTCACCGCCGTGCTCGGACCGACCAACACCGGCAAGACCCATCTGGCCATCGAGCGGATGGTCGCGCATGAGAGCGGGGTTATCGGGCTGCCGTTGCGGCTGCTTGCGCGCGAGGTCTATGCGCGCGTGTGCGAGAAGGTAGGGGCCGAGAAGGTCGCGCTGATCACCGGCGAAGAGAAGATCGTGCCGCCCGGCGCGCGCTATTCGGTGTGCACGGTCGAGGCGATGCCGCGCGAGACGGACGCCGCCTTCGTGGCGATCGACGAGGTGCAACTGGCGGCCGACCTCGAGCGCGGGCATATTTTCACCGACCGCATCCTGCACCTGCGCGGTCGGCAGGAGACCCTGCTCCTGGGCTCGGCCACGATGCGCGGCATTCTGGAAAAGCTCCTGCGGGGCGTGTCTGTCGTCACACGGCCGCGTATGTCGCATCTTGCCTATGCCGGCCAGAAGAAGCTGACGCGGTTGCCGCGCCGTAGCGCCATCGTTGCCTTTTCGGCCGACGAAGTTTACGGCATCGCCGAACTGATCCGCCGTCAGCGCGGCGCCGCCGCGTTGTGCTCGGTGCGCTCAGCCCTCGCACCCGCAATGCGCAGGTCGAACTCTACCAGTCGGGCGACGTCGACTATCTGGTCGCGACGGATGCCATCGGCATGGGCCTCAACCTGGACGTGGACCACGTCGCGTTTGCGCAGAACCGCAAGTTCGACGGTTATCAGTACCGCGATCTCAGCGCGGCGGAACTTGGCCAGATCGCCGGCCGCGCCGGTCGCCATCTTCGTGACGGCACTTTCGGCGTCACGGGGCAGGTGGCACCCCTGGACGACGAGCTGGTTGAGCGCATCGAATCGCACAGTTTCGAGTCGGTAAAGGTGCTGCAATGGCGTACGGCATCCTTCGACTTCTCGAGCATCGACAGCCTCAAGCGTTCGATCGAGCGCATCCCGCAGGTGGAGGGCCTGACGCGGGCGCTGCCGGCGGTCGACGCACGCGCGCTCGATCATCTGTCGCAGGACGAGGATGTGCGCCGGCTTGCCACTGACGCCCGTCGCGTCGAGCTGCTGTGGGAAGCGTGTGCTCTGCCGGACTATCGTCGCATTGCGCCCGCGCAGCACGCAGACATCATCGGCAGCATCTATCTGGACCTAGCCCGCAAGGGACATGTCGATGAAAATTACATGGCTGAACAGGTGCACCGCGCCGACACGACCGATGGCGACATCGACACGCTGTCGCATCGGATTGCGCAGATCCGCACCTGGACCTTCGTCTCCCATCGGCCCGGCTGGCTGGCCGATCCGGCACACTGGCAGGAAAAAACGCGCGAGATAGAGGACAAGCTGTCCGATGCGCTCCACGAAAGATTGACGAAACGGTTCGTAGACCGCAGGACTTCCGTCCTCATGAGGCGCCTGAGAGAAAACGCAATGCTTGAAGCAGAAATAAACCCGTCGGGTGACGTCGTCGTCGAAGGACATCACGTCGGCGCGTTGCAAGGGTTCCGGTTCTCGGCCGATCAGGCGGCCGATGGCGAGGATGCCAAGGCTGTCAAGGCAGCCGCGCAGAAGGCGCTGGCGCAGGAGTTCGACACGCGGGCTGAGCGCTTTGCCGTTGCCAGCAATGGCGATTTCGCGCTCGCATCCGACGGACTGCTGCGCTGGATCGGAGCGCCGGTGGCGACGCTGACGGCTGGAGAAGATCCGCTGACCCCGCGCGTGATCCTGCTGGCCGACGAGCAACTCACGGGTCCGGCCCGCGACAAGGTCGCGGCACGGGCCGAGCGTTTCGTGCGCTACCAGATCGAGACGTTGCTCAAGCCGCTCTTTGATCTCCGGAATGCCGAACAGCTCACCGGCATCGCGCGCGGTATCGCTTTCCGGCTGACGGAGAATTTCGGCCTGCTCAACCGGCGCGATGTCGCCGACGACGTCAAGGCGCTCGACCAGGAAGCGCGCGCAGCGCTGCGGCGGTTGGGTGTGCGTTTCGGCGCGTTCCACATCTTCGTGCCCGCGCTGCTGAAGCCCGGCCCGGCCGGTCTGGTGACGCTGCTCTGGTCGCTGGGCAATGACGGCAAGGACAAGCCCGGCTTTGGCGACGTGGTCAATGCGCTGGCATCTGGCCGCACCTCGCTCGTGGTCGAACCTTCCTACGAGCCGACATTCTACCAATTGGCCGGCTATCGCACGCTTGGACGCCGTGCGGTGCGTGTCGATATTCTGGAGCGTCTGGCCGATCTGATCCGTCCCGCGCTTGCGTGGCGGGCAGGCACCGGACCCCGCCCCGAAGGCGCTTTCGACGGCGCAGCCTTCACCGTCACCCCGGCGATGATGTCGATCCTGGGCGCGACCGCCGACGACATGGAAGAAATCCTCAAGGGCCTTGGCTACCGCGCAGAGGCGAAGCCGGCAGCCGAGGTCCAGGCGAGGCTCGATGCCTTCGACACTGCGGAGCGTGAGCGCGTCGCGGCGGCGCAGGCGGCTGCCGATGCAGCCAAGCAGGTAGCTGTCGAAACGCCGGCCGAAGCGCCTGCGGACGAACCCGCCACGGAACCCGTGGCCGCTGGTGAGGCCGAGGGCGAGCCCGCCACCAGTGAGGCGCCCATCGAGCCTGCCGCGCCCAGGGAATCCACTACGGAAGCGACGCCGGCGGCAACCGCCGAAGATCAGCCCGCCGAAGCGGTTTCGAACGCATCTGCCCCCGTACCCGCGGAGGATGAGGCCGTGGTCGAGGAACCGAAGCCGATCCTTCTGTGGCGGCCGGTTCGTCACGATGGCCGCCAGCGCCATGGACGTGGGCGAGGCGCGCCCAATCACGGCCCCAATCAGGGCAAGGGCGAACAGCGGCGTGAGGGTGGCGAGCGTCAGGGTCGTGGCGGCGACGGGCGCGATCGTGAGCGGGAGCGCGGCAAGAAATTCAAGGGCAAGGGTGACGGCCGGCGCGACGAGCGCCGCGGCAATGACCGTCCCGGCGGCAAACCGCGCGAAGAGCCGCCGGCGAGGATCGATCCGGATTCGCCCTTCGCCAAGCTCGCCGCACTGCGTGAGCAGCTCAAGAAGTAAATGTCGGGCGAGGGTCGCCAGCGCATCGACAAGTGGCTGTTCTTCGCACGCGTCGTCAAATCGCGATCGCTTGCGGCGAAGGTCGTCCAGTCCGGCCGGGTACGGCTAAACCGCGCCAAGATCGACCTGCCGTCCCAGCAGGTCAAACCCGGCGACGTGCTCACGATCACGCTCGAACGCCGGGTGATCGTCTACCGCGTGCTCGAGCCGGGCACGCGGCGCGGCCCTGCCGAGGAAGCGCGTACGCTCTACGAAGACCTGACACCGCCGCCCGCGGGCGGCGGTGAGGCCGTGCCTGACGCGATCGCGCCGGTTCGCCCGCAGGGCAGCGGCCGACCGACGAAGAAAGATCGTCGCCGCATGGACGCGCTGCGGGACGACGAGTGAATTCGGCCGTGGTGGAATTTCATTTCCCAAGCAGTCGATTGCGCGCATACGCCACCCTTGCGCGGTTGCCGCAAAGGCGTTACCTCACCGCCGATCGTACAAGAATGCTGCCGGCCGGAGCCGTTTCATGACTTATGTCGTCACCGACAACTGCATCAAGTGCAAGTATATGGATTGCATCGAGGTGTGCCCGGTCGACTGTTTCTACGAAGGCGACAACATGCTCGTCATTCACCCGGACGAGTGCATCGACTGTGGCGTTTGCGAGCCTGAATGCCCTGCAGATGCCATCAAGCCGGACACCGAACCGGGCCTTGAAAAGTGGCTCGAGATCAACACCGAATATGCCTCCAAATGGCCCAACATCACGGCCAAGAAGGACGCGCCGGCCGACGCGAAAGAGTTCGACGGCGTCGAGGGCAAGTTCGAAAAATACTTCTCGCCGGAGCCTGGCGAGGGGGACTGATCGAGCGGGAATTGACGTAACGTCACAATCGTCCTGCCGTTACCGTATCGCGCTACTTGCCGTGGCGGGGTTGTTCGCGCATGCGGCAAATTGTTGATTCTTTCGACTTTTTATGTTACAAACAATCAACATGCCGATGACAGACGTCGATTTATGGCGCAAGCGCTCTAATCATTGAAAGGCTGAAGCGTTTCCGGAACAGTCAAGCTGGGCCGGGCAGGTGTTTTGACACCGGGTCCGGGCCAAGGGCTTCTTTCGGAATGCTTTGCTCGTCTTGTCTCTGGCAGTTGGCTGGCCGGCTCATCGGCCATGGTCTGGGCACGAATCTTCCAGTTCGCGCCTCAAGGACATAAAAAGGAGTACAGGGCGTATGGCAACCCAGCAGAAGAAATCCGCGACAAGACAGGGCTTCAAGACCGGCGAGTATATCGTCTACCCGGCGCACGGCGTCGGACAGATCGTCACGATCGAGGAGCAGGAAGTCGCGGGCCACAAGCTGGAACTTTTCGTCATCGACTTCCAGAAGGACAAGATGCGTCTTAAGGTGCCGGTCGCCAAGGCGACGTCCATCGGCATGCGCAAGTTGTCTGAAACCGACTATGTCGATCGCGCGCTGAAAGTCGTGCAGGGCCGCGCGCGCGTCAAGCGCACCATGTGGTCGCGCCGTGCGCAGGAATATGACGCAAAGATCAATTCCGGCGACCTGATCTCGATCTCGGAAGTGGTGCGCGACCTCTATCGCGCCGAAAACCAGCCCGAGCAGTCCTACTCGGAGCGCCAGCTCTACGAGGCGGCGCTGGACCGCATGGCGCGCGAGATCGCGGCCGTGAACAAGATGTCTGACACCGAGGCGGTGCGTCTCATCGAGACCAACCTCAACAAGGGTCCGCGTCGCGGCGCCAAGGCCGACAACGAGGAAACCGAGCAGGAAGAAGCGGCATAAGACGCATTTCCGCAGATTTGACCTGACAGAACCCGGCTGCTTCGGCAGCCGGGTTTTTTTCGTTTGTGAATGCCCGCTGGCCGGGACGCACGTGCTGCTGCCGCTCACGTCTTTGTGCGCCGGAAGGCGTCGCCTATGGCTGGCGGCGACGGGAGGCAACTTCTATCATAGCTGGATGGAACTTTTACGGCCGTTGACGCGTATTCCTTGTTCGGGAGCGTGACATGGACGATCCAGCAAAGCGAAGCATGATCCGGGAGGCGATGCGAGCGCCCTATCTGGCGCGCGAGGAGGAGCATGAGCTCGCCCTGCGCTGGAAGGAGAAGGGCGATCAACAGGCGCTTCACCGCATAGCGGTAGCCCATATGAGGCTCGTGATTTCCATGGCTTCAAAATTTCGCCATTTCGGCCTGTCGATGAACGACCTCATTCAGGAAGGTCATGTCGGCCTGCTGGAAGCGGCGGCCCGTTTCGAGCCGGAGCGGGAAGTGCGCTTCTCGACCTATGCGACGTGGTGGATCCGCGCTTCGATGCAGGACTTCATCCTGCGCAACTGGTCGATCGTCCGTGGCGGCACGTCATCGGCCCAAAAGGCTTTATTCTTCAATCTGCGTCGTCTTCGTGCGCGTCTTGCGCAGGATTCGCGAATGCTGTCGAACGACGCGCTCTACAACGAGATTTCGGCAGCACTTGGCATCGCGGCGGCCGACGTCGCGACGATGGATGCACGTTTGTCCGGTCCCGATACTTCGCTGAACGCACCCGTTGCGGCTGACGGAGATACCGGTTCCGAACGGATGGATTTTCTCGTTTCCGACCAGCCGCTCCCCGACGAAGTCGTGGGTTCTCGCATTGATGAGGAGCGGCGTGCGCAATGGCTGAGCCAGGCTCTGGCAACGCTCAATCCGCGCGAACTGCGTATCATCCGTGAGCGCAGGCTGCGCGATGAGGGTGCAACGCTGGAGGCGCTGGGGGAGAAGCTCGGCATCTCCAAGGAGCGTGTGCGCCAGATCGAAGGCCGCGCGCTTGAAAAGCTGCGTACGGCACTGGTGAATATCGATCCCGCAGTGGTTCGCAGCGCAGCCTGAGACCTGATATAAGCCTTACCTGTCGGTGATGATCTTCACCTTGCTGCCGGCCGACACCGTCGCGCCGGAACTCATGGCGTTGATGAGCCGGAACATGTCCATCTTCCGGTCGACACCCTGCATCTGGGCGGCAAGGGTAGCCACGGTCTGTCCTGCGCGGACCGTTACCACCCGGACTCGAAGCGGACGCAGCGATGCTTTTTCGGCTGCGGTCAGCGTGCGGAAGCTGCTGCCGACCTGGCTCGCTATAGCATCGAGGGCGGTGCTGGCTGCCGGCGCTGCGGTCAGCAGGCGATAGACCTCACCTGCGGCACGGATCACGGTCACGTCGAACTGCCAGCCTTCGGCGCTTGCGCGGGCGGAAACAGCCTCGTTGCCGTTGATTGTGGTCTGCCGGATGCTCGATGTGTCGAGGCCCGCGACCCAGCCGCTGCGTACATAGTCGGCGAGCGAAACGCGCCGGTCGATCGACACGCCATCGAAGCGAATGGCCACATCGCCCGGCCCGGCGGCGGTCACGGCTGCCGCCGTGTTGTCGATCACGAAGCCCTCGGGCACCGAAAATGCCACGCCAAGTTTCGGGTGCATGAAGGTCAGCCCACGCACGAAGCCTTCTTCCGGCGTGTCGCCGAACAGCATGCCGTCAAGGCCTTCCAGGAACTGGTCGCGGTCGCGCGTGCCCGTACCCGGGGCTCCGTACTGACGGGCGTGGCGAAGCGCGAGCTCTATGCGCTGCGGCGCAGTCGGGTGACTTGCCAGAAAGTCGAGGTTCTCGTCGACGGCACCCGTCACGTTGCGCGATGCGCTGTAGGACGCCATCGACTGCAGGAAACGTGCCGAGGCAAACGGATCGTAGCCGGCGCGCGCGATTGCACGGATGCCGATCGCGTCTGCTTCCAGCTCCTGATTGCGGGAGAATTGCGCAAGCCGCAGCTTGCCGCGCACGAGCGCCACCCGTGCGGCGGGATCGCTGCCAAGAACGTCGTTGACCACCTGCGAGGCCAAAACCTCTTCGGCTTCCTTCTGTTGGCGCTGGATGCCGTGATTTGCGGTCACATGCGCCATTTCGTGCGCCAGCACGGCGGCAAGCTCGGCCGAATCGTTGGCGAGCGCCAGCAGTCCACGCGTCACGTAGAGATAGCCGCCCGGCAATGCGAAGGCGTTGATGTTGGGCGAATTCAGTATGGTGATCTGGTAGGTCTGGTTCGGGTTTTCGGGGTCGAGCGTCAGCGTGCCGACGACCCTGGCGACCATACGCTCCAACTTTCGATCGGAATATTCACCGCCGTATGTCGCGAGAATGCGCGGATGCTGCTCGCGCGCGATCGCCGCCATGCGGTCGTTGCGGGTGACCGTATCGACGGTAACTGGATTGGCAGAGGGCTGGAACGCGTCGCTATTGCCAGTCGCGCCTTCGAGCACCTGGCAGCCTGCAAGCGAAGAAATCAGGCCGAGCAGGATCATTCCGCGCCGCAGAGCGCAGCCCGGTCCGGTTTGGGACCGGAGCTTCAACTTATCCTGCATTGGCGTGGACAGCTCGTTGTCCTTTCATCGAATTCGATGGTTCAGAAACGGTATAAAGGCAAAAGGGTTGCAAACGAGCTAAGCCAGAGTCCCGCTACGGAAACAAGCCACGCGCTTCGGTTTGCTGGATTTGACCGGGAATTGTGTCGGCTTCCGGGCAGGGATATCGGGAAGCTGGCCGTCAGGCTCCGATGTAAGCCCTGAACGCAGCAGGCGCATTGTCCGAGAACATCTTTTCCGCTGCTGCGTAGGCAGCGATTCTTCCGTCTTCAATGAAAGCGACTTGGTCGGCGAGCGCTTCGGCGTCGTCAGGGTGGTGGGTAACCATCATGATCGTCATGCCCCGTTCTGCGTGCAGCTCGCGCACCAGTTCCAGCATCTCGCGGCGCAAGGCGGGCCCGAGCGAGGCAAATGGTTCGTCGAGCAGCAGCACCGGGCGGTCGCGCACCAGCACGCGCGAAAGCGCCACGCGCTGGCGTTCTCCGCCAGACAGTTCGGCGGGTAGGCGCCGTTCCTTGCCGGTGAGCCCCGTGCGAGCAAGAGCGGCAGCGACGTCCTCGCGATCCCTGCGCGACAGGCGGAGTGACGCCGATCGTCCGAGACCGACATTGCTGGCCACGTCCAGATGGGCAAAGAGATTGTTCTCCTGGAAGATCATGGAAACGGGACGTCTGGCCGGCGGCATGGTCGTTGCATCGAGATCGCCTATCAGCACATGGCCGGAGGCCGGCATCTCGAAGCCCGCTACAAGGTTGAGCAGCGTCGATTTTCCCGAACCGCTCGGCCCCATCACAGCGACGATGGAGCCCGTCCCGACAGCGAGGTCGAAGGTCATCGAGGTATCGCCATAGCTGAAGGTGACGTCATCGAGCCGGACTGCGGCACCACTCACCGGCTTCTCCTCGCGTTGTCGACAAGCATCATCAGCAACAGGCAAAGGACGCCGAGAAAGAGCGCAAGCCCTGCGGCGTCCTCGGTTCTATAGCTGCCCATGCGCGCCAGCAGCAGATAGGGCAGGGTCTGCACCGAATCGGAGCCGAACAGGGCAATCACCCCGAGATCGCCAAGCGACAGCGCCATCGCGAAGGCGAGCGCCATCAACATCGGGCGGCGGATGGACGGCCAATCCACCAGGCGGAAGCGGTTGACGCCCGAAATGCCGAGCGAGGCGCACAGCCTTTCGTGGCGTGCGCTGGCCGCGTCGTAGGCGGGTCTGATCGCCCGGATTGCAAAAGGCATCGCCATTACGGCGTTGACGGTTATCACCATGATGGGGGCGACCGCAAAGACATTGCCGCTCTGGCGAAGCAGGATGAACCAGCCGGCACCGACGACTATAGGCGGCACGACGAGCACGAAGCCGGCGCCGGTGTCCAGCAGGCGCTCAAGCAGGGACGGTGATGCTGACGACGATCTGCGCAATTCCACCGCACGCCGGGCCATGGTGAGCGCCAGCGAGAGCGCAACGGAAAGCAAGGCCGCGATAAGCGCCAGCACTAGGCTGGTCATGGTGGCCGCGTGCACTGCCGGGTCTGCTGCCAGCCGCGCAAGGTCTGCGCGCAGGCCTGCGATGACCGTCGCGGCAAGCGGCCCGGCAACGAAGAGCAGGGCCGCAAGGATGAGCGCGCCATTGGCGACCTGCTCGAACTTTCCAGTCACGACGGGTCGGCGGGGGCGACCGGAAGGTTTGCGTCGCCCGTCATGTTTGCCCCGAGCCGGATCAGTACCGCTACGACTGCCGCCGTGAGGACGATCTGCAGCGCCGTCAATGTCACCGCACGAGCGGGGTCGAAATCGAAGCGCAGTGCCTGGTAGATCGCGACCTCCAGCGTCGTCGCGCGCGGGCCGCCGCCCAGCGTCAGCACGATGGTGAAGGAGGTTACGCAGAGCATGAAGACAAGGCCCGCGACCCCCGGCAACGCAGCGCGCAGCACCGGCCATTCTATGAGCCGGAAGCCGGTTCGGGCGCCGATGTCCAGTTGAGCCGCAAGTCGCCACTGGTCGGCGGGAATGGTTTCGAGCGCCTGCAGGAACAGCCGCGCCGCCAGCGGCAGGTTGAAGAAGACATGGGCAACCAGAATTCCCGAAAGTCCGTAAATGCCCTGCCAGCGCGAACCGGTCGCGGCGGTAAGGACATCGGCGAAAAGCCCCGCGCGGCCGAGCAGCGCCAGAACGCCGAGTGCTGCGACGATGGCGGGCAGCGCCAGCGGCAGCGCGAACAGCCGCAGGACGAGGCCGCGACCGGGAAAGGCGGGGTGGCGCGCAAGCGCTCGCGCAACCAGCATCGCCGGCACGACGGAAAGAACCGTCGAAAGAACCGCCTGCCACAAGGTGAAACGAACGATCCGCAGGAGGTAGGCATTGAACGCGGAAAGCGCGCCCGACCAGTCGGAAAGCGCTTCCCACGCGAGGCCCGCAAAGGCCCCGCCGATCAGCACCGCGATCGCCGTTAGAGCGGAAATGCCTGCCAGAATGCGGCGGTCGACTGTCATTGAGGGTTCAGCGGCTCATCACGGCAAGCCACTCGTCGACCCAGCGCTGTCGGTTCTGGGCGACCTGCTCGGGCGTGAACGCGAGCGTTTTGGAAGGCTCGACGAGCGTGTCGAAGACCGGGTTGAGCGGTCCTGAGGTTTCGCCGGCCGGGAACATCCAGTTGGTCTCGGGGATCGCATCCTGGAAACCAGGTCCGGTCATGAATTCGAGGAACTGGGCGGTCAACGGGTTCTCCGCGCCCTTGAGCGTCGCGCCGGCAACCTCGACCTGCAGGTAGTGTCCCTCCTCGAAACTTGCGGCCTTGTAGCGCTGGCTGTCCTCCGCAATCTCGTGATAGGCGGGCGAGGTAGTATAGGAGAGGACCATGCCTGCCTCGCCGCTAGTGAACAGGCCGTAGGCCTCGCTCCAGCCGGGCGTTACCGTCAGCACGCGCTGGCCGAGTTTCTCCCAGGCGGCCTGCGCGTCGTCGCCGTAGACAGCTTTCACCCACAAAAGCAGGCCGAGCCCGGGCGTCGAGGTGCGCGGGTCCTGGATGACGATCTTCTCCTCAGGGTCGCCTTCGACCAGTTCCTTCAGGCTTGCCGGGGGCGTCGCGATCGCCTCGGTGTCGTAGACGAAGGCGAAGTAGCCATAGTCGAACGGCACGAACATGTCGTCGTTCCAGCCGCCCGGCACATCCACGCGTTCGAGCGAAATACCGTGTGGCGCGAACAGACCTGTCTCACGCGCCTCATAGGTGAGGTTGGTGTCCAGCCCCAGAACGATGTCGGCCTGCGTGCCGCTGCCTTCGAGCTTGAGGCGGTTCAGCAGCGCCACGCCGTCGGCCACCGCAACGAATTCCAGGTCGCAGCCGCATTCGGCCTCGAATGCCTTCTCGACGACCGGGCCGGGGCCCCATGAGGCGGTAAAGCTTTCATAGGTGTAGACGGTCAGCTTCTCCTGAGCTGCGGCCGGCACAGCGGCGAGACCCAGCGAAGCGGTGAGGATGATGAGAAAACGGTCGCGCATCGGCGCCTCCTTGGTTTGTGTTTCAAGGGAAATCAGGCGCTTTGGCTGCAGCGTCTAATCCCTCCGCCGGTATGAGCCGGATCAGGTTCAGCGGGTTGGCAGGGTTGCCCCATCATGCCTCTCAGCCGGTCCGCATTGGTCGCGTCCGGCACCCCGTTAGAGCGGTTCCAGAAATAGGGCTGCGCGCGAGGCTAGGCAAGCGATTGTTTGGCGGACGCGATGCAAGGCGCTTTCGCTTCATCGGGCTCGCGTGATAGAGGCGACGCGCATGACCCGCTTCGCCATCCTTCTTGGCGGCGACCTCGTCGCCACGCCCCGGCTTGCCGGCCAACTCGAACATGCCCGGGTGATTGCTGCCGATTCCGGCATCCGCCACGCAAGCGTGCTTGGCATCGTTCCGGAATTGTGGACGGGCGATTTCGATTCCGTCGACGACACGCTGAGGCAGACGCATGGCGACGTGCCGACCGAGATATTCTCTGCCGACAAGGACAAGACCGACGGCGAACTCGCCATCGATGCCGCGCTGGCCCGTGGCGCTGACGAGCTTATCCTCGTCGGGGCGTTCGGCGGCGCGCGTGCCGACCACGCCTTCCTGCATCTTGCGGCCGCTTTGCGGCTGTCCGAAGGGGGCACACGGTGCCTGTTGACCAGCGGCCAGCAGGAGGGAACGCCGCTTCTGCCTGGCACCGCAAGGAGCTTCGATTACGAGAACGGGACGCTGTTCAGTGTGTTGCCGTTCTCCGACCTCGAAGGGCTTACGCTATCCGGTGCGAAATGGCCGCTTTCCGACCGGTCTGTGCCTTTCGGCTCGTCGTTGACGCTCTCGAATGAAGTGCGGGGCGACCTGAGCGTGAAGCTCCAGTCCGGTCGCGCCCTTCTGATCGCCCATCCTGTTTCCTATTTCCGCATGTGACGATGGCTCCACCGCTTCTTACCCTTGACGGCATTCGGCTGACCTTCGGCGGCACTCCGCTGCTCGACGGCGCTTCGCTCTCGGCATCTTCCGGCGAGAAGATCGCGCTTGTGGGTCGCAACGGATCGGGCAAATCGACGCTGCTCAAGATCGCGGCCGGCATGGTCGAGCCGCAGGACGGCGAGATTTTCCGGCAGCCGACAGCGACTGTGCGCTATCTGCCGCAGGAGCCCGATATGGACGGCTACGCGAGTGTGCTTGCCTATGTCGAGGCCGGCCTGGGGCCGGCAGACGATCCGTATCGCGCCACCTATCTGATCGAAAGCCTCGGGCTTTCGGGCGACGAGCGGCCGGGCACGCTTTCCGGCGGCGAGGCGCGGCGTGCCGCGCTCGCCCGCGTCATGGCGCCGGAACCCGACATTCTGCTGCTCGACGAACCGACCAACCACCTCGACCTGGCCACCATCGAATGGCTGGAAGGCGAACTGCAGCGCACGAAGTCGGCGCTCATCATGATTTCGCATGACAGGCGGTTTCTGGAACGCGTGTCGCGGGCGACAGTGTGGCTGGATCGCGGTACCACGCGGCGGCTCGACAAGGGGTTCGCGCATTTCGAGGAATGGCGCGACCGGCTCCTGGAGGAGGAAGAACTGGAGCAGCACAAGCTCGGCCGCCAGATCGAGCGCGAGGAACACTGGCTGCGTTATGGCGTGACCGCACGGCGCAAGCGCAACATGCGCCGGCTTGGCGAGCTCCATTCGATGCGCGAGCGATTTCGTGGAACGCGTGGGCCCGAGGGTGTCGCCTCGATGTCGGCAGCCGAGGGTGCGGAGTCCGGCAAGCTGGTCATCGAAGCCCGCAATATCGCCAAGAGTTTTGGGTATCGCGCTGTCGTGCAGGATTTCTCGACGCGTATCCAGCGAGGCGACAGGGTAGGCCTCGTCGGACCAAATGGAGCCGGCAAGACCACACTCCTGAAGATGCTGATCGGTACGCTGGAGCCGGATGGCGGCAGCGTGCGGCTTGGGGCCAATCTGGAGATCGCCGCTCTCGACCAGAAGCGCGAACTCGACCCATCGGAAACGCTGGCTCACTATCTCACCGACGGCCGGGGTGACAGCCTCGTGGTCAATGGCGAGGAAAAGCACGTCGTTTCCTACATGAAGGACTTCCTGTTCAAGCCGGAGCAGGCGCGGACACCCGTGCGCGAGCTTTCGGGCGGGGAGCGGGCGCGGCTGGTGCTGGCGCGCATCCTGGCGCGGCCTGCCAACCTGCTGGTGCTTGACGAGCCGACCAACGACCTCGACATGGAAACGCTCGATCTGCTGCAGGAGCTGGTTTCCGGCTATCCGGGAACCGTGCTTCTCGTCAGCCACGACCGCGACTTCCTGGACCGAACTGTTACGAGCGTGATTGCCCCCGACGGTGAGGGGCGCTGGATCGAATATGCCGGCGGATATTCCGACATGCTGGCGCAGCGCGGCGGGCAGGCACTGCAGGACCGCGCGCGTGCCGCGAAGAAGGAGCCTCGGGAGAAGAAGGAACCAGTCGCGAACGAGCCTCGGGCATCTGCGCGCAAGCTTTCCTACAAGCAGAAATTCGCGCTCGACAATTTGCCGAAGCAGATTGCGGAAACCGAGGGCAAGATAGCTGTTCTCGAAGGCAAAATGTCGGATCCAGCCTTCTACACAAAGGACCCTGACGGCTTTTCGAAGGTTGCGGGACAGCTCGAAGGCCTGCGGGCCGGCCTCTCCACCATGGAAGAGGAATGGCTGGAGCTGGAGATGCTGCGGGAGGAGATCGAGGGCTAGTTGCCGAGCACACTCCATGCGCATATAACATGCACATGGAGTGTGCTCATGCTAACCAAGTCTCCGAAACGCAAATCCGTCAACCTTTCGATCGACGTCGACATTCTGGCCGAAGCCAAGGCTTTGAATGTGAACGTCTCGCGTGCCGCTGACGCCGGTATCGCCGAAGCTATAAGCAAGCGCAAAGCCGAGCTCTGGCTGCAGGAGAATCGCGAGGCAATTGAAGAGAACAACAGATATTTCGAGGAACACGGTCTCCCGTTCTCGGAATATCGCGGTTTCTGATGGCGCGGTATGATGTCTATCGCGATCCTCGGGGCAGCGAAAACCTGCTTGTGAGCATCCAGGCAGATATTTTCGACGGCCTCGACACCAGGATGGCCATTCCGCTACTGCCCGAACACCCACACCGAACACCGTTGAAGAAGCTCAATCCGATCTTCGTCGTCGACGGGAAACACTACGCTCTCTATACGCAACACATGCTTGCAGTTCCCGTGTCTGCGCTCCGTGACCGCATTGCCAATGTAAGCGACCGGCGTGATGAAATCACCGCCGCGCTCGATATGCTCTTCCAGGGGTTCTGAGATCGGCGGCCATGAGGGGCTATCCGCGCAATGCCTGCGGGTCGACCTTTCGACTGACTGACCCGAGGCGGGTCAGGCGGGCAGGCCGTCGGCGTTCAGCTTTGCGGCAAGGCCTTCCATGCGCTCGGCCAGATTGGCGAGCGCGCCGGTGAGTGCCGCATCGTTCTTGTCAGCCTTGGTCAGCGCGTCGTCGCGCGTCTTGCGCAGCGTGGCGATCTCGCTCTCCATGCCTTTCATACGCTTCTGCAACTCGGCAAGTTCGTCCATCACCATGATGCCGGCCATCACGGTCAGGCGCTGGTCGCCGATCTCTCCGAAAGATCCCTTCAGATGTGAGACATAGCGGTCGAAGCGCGTCGCCAGATCGGTCAGGTGTTCTTCCTGCCCTTCATCGCAGGCCATGCGGTATGACTTGCCGTCGATCGTCACCGTCACCTGCGCCATGGGCCTGTCCTTTACCTGTCGAGTACCGCGCGGATAGTCTCCATCGCCGCCACGAGCCGGCGCGAGACCTCCTTGTTGGCTTCTTCCAGCCGTTCGGCGCGGGCTTCAGAACTATCGAGTTCCTGAGCGAGGCGGGCTCGGTCGGCGTTCATGCGCTGCACTTCCGCTTCGGCATCGCCATATTCCTGCTCACGCTCGAATCGTGCGGAAACCGCATCTTCGAGCGTCTCGATCGCCTTCCCGAGGCGGGCAATTACTTCCTTGAGGGTCGCTTCCCCGGTCATGGTATCCGTTCCAGCCCCTGAGATGGTGCCGAATCGCGCGCTTTCCCAGCGCGTTAGCCGTGAAACATTAGGCAGCGTGCGAAGCGGGCGTCAACGCGGCGCTCGCGACTATCCCCTTTAAACGCACTCGCAAGGAACGGGAAAGCGCTGCAAGCCTGCGGACAGAAGCCGTGTCAACGTTGACTCGGGGCGCGCGCCTGCTATGTGTCCCCTCGCTTTCCGGGCCGTATCCGGCCCTTTTCTTGCGCGGGACGACAAGCGAGCGATCATGACCACACGCGAAATGCACGACCGCATGGCCAATGCGATCCGTTTCCTTTCCATGGATGCAGTCGAGAAGGCCAATTCGGGCCACCCCGGTCTGCCCATGGGCGCGGCCGATATCGCGACCGTGCTGTTTTCCCGCTATCTGTCCTACGATCCGCAGAAGCCTGACTGGGCCGATCGCGACCGCTTCGTGCTGTCGGCCGGCCACGGTTCGATGCTTCTCTATTCGCTGCTCTACCTGACCGGCTACGAGGACATCGACCTCGAGCAGATCAAGCATTTCCGCCAGCTCGGCTGGCGCACCGCCGGCCATCCGGAATGGGGCCATGCCGCCGGCATCGAGACCACCACGGGGCCGCTCGGCCAGGGCCTTGCCAACTCTGTGGGAATGGCGCTTGCGGAGCGCATCATGAATGCGCGCTTCGGCGACGACCTAGTCGATCACTACACCTATGTGCTGGCCGGCGACGGCTGCCTGATGGAAGGTATCAGCCAGGAGGCAATCTCGCTTGCGGGCCATCTGAAGCTGAACAAGCTGATCGTCATCTGGGACGACAACAACATCTCCATCGATGGCGCGATCTCGCTGTCCGACTCTACCGATCAGTGCAAGCGTTTCGAAGCCTCCGGCTGGAACACGACGCGCGTAGACGGCCACAACCCGGATGCGATCGCCGCCGCGATCGAGGCGGCCCGCAAGTCGGACCGGCCGACGCTGATCGCCGCCAAGACGACGATCGGCTATGGCGCGCCGACGCGCGCCGGCACCAACAAGGCGCACGGTTCGCCGCTGGGTGCGGAAGAGATTGCCGGCGCGCGCAAGGCGCTGGGCTGGGATGCGGAGCCCTTCGTGGTGCCATCCGATGTTCTGGATGCCTGGCGTGTTGCCGGGCTGCGCGCTGCCAAGGAGCGCAAGGAATGGGAAAAGCGGCTTTGCGCCGCCGACGCATCCACGCGCGCCGAGTTCGAACGGCGCATGCGCGGCGACCTGCCGCAGGGTTTTGACCAGCTCATCGTCGACTACAAGAAGAAGCTGGTCGAAGACAAACCCAAGGTCGCGACCCGCAAGTCGTCAGAAATGGCGCTTGAAGTCATCAACGCCCTGGTCACCGAAACTATCGGTGGCTCGGCGGACCTGACCGGCTCCAACAACACCAAGACCAGCCAGACCGGACCGATCAAGCCGGACGACTATTCCGGTCGTTACGTCTATTACGGCATTCGCGAGCATGGCATGGCGGCCGCTATGAATGGCATGACTCTGCACGGCGGGGTCATCCCTTACGGCGGCACCTTCCTTACCTTCTCGGATTACGCGCGGCCGGCGATGCGTCTGGCATCGCTGATGGGCATCCGCTCGATATTCGTAATGACCCACGATTCCATCGGTCTTGGCGAAGACGGGCCGACCCACCAGCCGGTCGAGCATCTGGCGGCGCTGCGCGCGATCCCGAACCATTACGTCATGCGTCCGGCAGACGCGGTCGAGGCTGCCGAATGCTGGCAGATCGCGCTCGAATCCACCAAGACGCCGTCCACGCTTACGCTGACCCGGCAGAACCTGCCGACCGTGCGCACCGAGCATGCGGTCGAAAACCTTTCTGCTCGCGGCGCCTACGAACTCGCCGGAACCAATGGCGATGCAGCCGTGACGATCTTTGCGACCGGCTCGGAAGTCGAGATCGCGCTCGCCGCTCGCGCCGAACTCGAGAAGCGTGGTCACCGGACACGGGTCGTTTCCGTGCCGTGCATGGAAATCTTTGCTGCGCAGAGCGACGAGTATCGGGCCGGTTTGATTGGCAATGCGTCGGTCAAGATCGCGATCGAGGCCGGCGTGCGGCAGAGCTGGGACGCGATCATCGGTTCCGACGGACTTTTTGTCGGCATGAGCGGCTTCGGCGCCAGCGGCAAGATCGAGGATCTCTACAAGCACTTCGGCATTACTGCCGAGGCCGCGGTCGAGGCCGTCGAAAAGCGGCTCGCGAGCGCCTGAGCCGGGGCAGGCGCACCGCGCCTGTTCTGTGCTAATCGGTTTTATCCCGGCTGACGCTGGATTCTTCCGCGCCGCGCCGCTATGGAAGCGCTGCCTTGGCGGCGGGCCTTGCGCCATGCCGCCGAAACACGCTTTCGAAGCCTCCTGGGAGACCGCCTCATGACCGTAAAAGTCGCAGTTAACGGATTTGGCCGCATCGGCCGGAACATCGTCCGCGCCATCTATGAGAGCGGCCGCAAGGACATCGACGTCGTTGCCATCAACGATCTCGGGCCGGTGGAGACCAACGCACACCTGTTGCGCTACGACAGCGTGCACGGCAAGTTCCCCTCCGAGGTGAAGGTCGATGGCGACACGATCTCCGTTGGCTCCGACTCCTTCAAGGTGTTCGCCGAGCGCGACCCCTCCAAGCTGCCGTGGGGCGAACTGGATGTGGATATCGTGCTTGAGTGCACGGGCATCTTCACCTCCAAGGAGAAGGCGTCCGCGCACCTGACCGCCGGCGCCAAGCGCGTCATCGTCTCGGCGCCTGCCGACGGCGCCGACCTGACGGTGGTCTACGGCGTGAACCACGACAAGCTCACGAACGAGCATGTCGTGATCTCCAACGCTTCCTGCACCACCAATTGCCTCGCGCCGGTCGCCAAGGTCCTCAACGATGCCTTCGGCATCGAAAAGGGCTTCATGACGACGGTTCACGCCTACACGGGCGACCAGCCGACGCTCGACACGATGCACAAGGACCTCTACCGCGCCCGCGCGGCAGCGGTGTCGATGATCCCGACCTCGACCGGTGCCGCCAAGGCCGTCGGCCTCGTTCTGCCGGAACTCAAGGGCAAGCTCGACGGCGTGTCGATCCGCGTGCCGACCCCGAACGTCTCGGTCATCGACTTCAAGTTCGTGCCGAAGCGCAAGGTCACCGTCGAAGAGGTGAACGCGGCGCTGGTGGCGGCGGCGGACGGCCCGCTCAAGGGGATCCTCGCCTACACCGACGAGCCGCTGGTTTCGATCGACCTCAACCACAACCCGGCATCGTCCACTTTCGCGCTCGACCAGACCAAGGTCATCGAAGGCGACCTCGTGCGCGTGATGTCGTGGTACGACAATGAGTGGGGCTTCTCGAACCGCATGGCCGATACGGCTGTCGCGCTGGCGAAGACCATCTGATCGCGGTACGGGGAACGACGATGACAGGCTTTCGCACGCTCGACGAGGCAGAGGTTTCGGGCAAGCGGGTACTCGTCCGCGTCGACCTCAACGTACCCGTCAAGGACGGACAGGTAACCGACGCGACCCGCATCGAGCGGGTCGCGCCAACGATCACCGAACTCGCAGACAAGGGCGCGAAGGTCATCCTTCTCGCCCATTTCGGTCGCCCGAAAGGCGAGCCGAACCCGGAAATGTCGCTTGAGCCTATTGCCGCGGCGACAGCCGGCGTGCTCGGCCGAAAGGTGGCTTTCGCGGCCGATTGCATCGGCGAACGGGCTGCTGAGGCAATTGCGGCCCTTGCCGATGGCGACATCCTGCTTCTGGAAAACACCCGCTTCCACAAGGGCGAGGAAAAGAACGATCCCGATTTCGTCAAGGCGCTCGCCGCCAACGGCGACCTCTACGTCAACGACGCCTTTTCCGCCGCCCATCGCGCGCATGCCTCGACCGAGGGCCTCGCGCACCTGCTGCCGGCCTATGCCGGACGCACCATGCAGGCTGAGCTGGAGGCACTTGAAAAAGGCCTTGGCAAGCCGGTGAAGCCGGTAGTCGCGATCGTCGGCGGTGCCAAGGTGTCGACCAAGATCGACCTGCTGATGAACCTCGTCAAACGGGTTGACGCACTGGTCATCGGCGGCGGCATGGCCAACACGTTCCTCGCCGCGCGCGGCACCGACGTCGGCAAGTCGCTGTGCGAACACGATCTCGCCCCGACGGCCAAGCAGATCATGATCGAGGCCGCGACCGCGGATGCGCGATCGTTCTGCCGACCGACGCCGTCGTGGCCAGGGAATTCAAGGCGAATGCCGCGAACGAAACCATTTCCGTGGAGGCCGTTCCGGCCGATGCGATGATCCTCGATGTCGGGCCGAAGACTGTCGAAGTGGTCAACCAGTGGATCGAAAAAGCGCAGACGCTGGTCTGGAACGGCCCGCTCGGCGCCTTCGAGATCGAGCCGTTCGACGCGGCGACCGTGGCTGCGGCGAAGTTCGCGGCCGACCGGACCAGGGCTGGCAAGCTGGTCTCGGTCGCTGGCGGCGGCGATACGGTGTCGGCTCTGAACCATGCCGGGGTTGCCGATGACTTCAGCTACGTCTCAACCGCCGGTGGCGCCTTCCTTGAATGGATGGAAGGCAAGGAACTGCCGGGCGTGGTGGCATTGGCGAGATAAGCTAATCACGTCATCCCGGCCAAGGGAGCCAGCGACCGCAGAGCCGGGACCCATTGGTCGGAGTATCGTGGAGCACGGCCCGGTTCCGGCGCTGGCGCATACGACCGATGCTGCGCGAACCCGCGGCCCGGCCACGCTGCTCAATGGGTCCCGGCTCTGCGGTCGCTGCGCTCCCTTGGGCGGGATGACGCTTAACGGAGAACGCCCACTTCGCCGTTTACCCTCTTAAACATTTGAAATCGCTTTCAATCGATTCGACCTGCCCGGCTCCATTCCGCTTTCGGACCGCATCTGGTAAGCGGCCTGAAAGGACAATCTGGAGGCACAAGAATGAGCGAACGTCTTGAAAACGGCGCGGCGATGACGGATCAGGCCGCAAACAAGGACGGCTTCATTGCAGCGCTCGACCAGTCGGGCGGGTCCACGCCGAAGGCGCTGAAGCTCTACGGTGTCGAGCAGGGCGCATGGTCGAACGATGATGAGATGTTCGATCTCATCCACCAGATGCGGGCGCGGATCATCAAGTCGCCTGCGTTCACTGGCGACAAGGTGATGGGCGCGATCCTGTTCGAACAGACGATGGATCGCGACATCGACGGCACGCCGACAGCGAAATACCTCTGGGAGAAGCGTGGCGTCGTGCCGTTCCTGAAGGTCGACAAGGGCCTCGCCGACGAGGCCGACGGCGTCAAGCTGATGAAGCCCATGCCGGATCTCGATGCGCTGCTGGAGCGTGCCGTCGCAAACGGCGTCTTCGGCACCAAGATGCGCTCGGTGATCGACGCGGCAAATCCGAAAGGGATCGCTGCGGTCGTTGCCCAGCAGTTCGAGGTCGGCCGGCAGATCCTGGGTCACGGGCTCGTACCGATCATCGAGCCGGAAGTGACTATCTCGATCGCCGACAAGGCCGAAGCCGAGGACATGCTGCTTGCGGAAATCCAGAAGCATCTGGACAGCGTGCCGGCCGGCAAGCAAGTGATGCTTAAGCTGACGCTGCCCACGAAGGCAAACCTCTACAAGCCGCTGATCGACGATCCGCGCGTCATGCGGGTGGTAGCCCTTTCGGGCGGGTATTCGCGCGACGACGCGAACGCCAAGCTGAAGCAGAATGCGGGCATGATCGCTAGTTTCTCGCGAGCACTGACCGAAGGGCTTTCGGCCCAGCAGAGCGATGCCGAGTTCGACGCGGCACTTGGCTCGGCGATCGACAGCATATTCGAGGCATCCCGCGCAGGCTGACCGTCCGGTCAGCCGCCGTGGCTTAGCCCCGCTGTCACGACGATCAGGCCGAGCGCAACGACCGCCAGCTTCCAGAAGTCGGCGCGGTGCTTCAGCCCAGGCAGACCCAGCGGCCTGATGATCTGCACGATCATCAGGCCGACGATCACCATCGATAGGATTTTGCTCATGCCGTTCCGGGTTGCGTTGCGATTGCGCCGCGCCCGTTTGAGCAGCATCCTTGACGTCTGTCAAAGTGCGGGCAGCTATGCTTCCTTAGTCAGATGGACGGCAGGAGGCCGTGGCGGATAGAACAGCCCGACAAGCACTGCCAGGGGAGGAAGCATGTCGTCGCGCTATCACGAGGTTTATGCCGGCTGGAAAAGCGATCCCGAAGCGTTCTGGGCGGAAGCAGCCAAGGCGATCGACTGGTTCACGCCGCCCGAGCGCATCTTTGATGCCGAGCAGGGCGTCTATGGCCGCTGGTTCACCGGCGCAACCTGCAACACCTGCTTCAACGTCCTCGACCGTCATGTCGACGGCGGGCGCGCCGGCCAGACGGCCCTAATCTATGACAGCCCGATCACCGGAGCGAAGAAGAGCTTCACCTATGCGCAGTTGCGCGACGAGGTCGTTGCGCTTGCTGCCGTCCTGCGTGAGCAGGGTGTGGCCAAGGGCGACCGGGTCATCATCTACATGCCGATGGTGCCTGAAGCCGTGTTCGCGATGCTCGCCTGCGCGCGGCTCGGGGCCGTCCACTCTGTCGTCTTCGGCGGTTTCGCGGCAAAGGAACTGGCAACACGGATCGACGATGCGCAGCCGAAGCTGATCGTCTCTGCATCCTGCGGTGTCGAGCCCGGCCGCATCGTTGCCTACAAGCCGCTGCTCGACGGCGCCATCGTCATGGCCAAGCATAAAGTTGAACATTGCGTGGTGCTGCAGCGCGAGCAGCAGCCCTGCGATCTCGTGCCTAACCGCGATCTCGACATGGCCGAAGTGACGGCTGCGGCAAAGAAGACCGGCGCCTGGGTCGACTGCGAGCCGGTGGCGGCGACCGACCCGCTCTACGTGCTCTACACGTCCGGCACCACCGGCCAGCCCAAGGGCGTGGTGCGCGACAATGGCGGCCACATGGTCGCGCTCGAATGGTCGATGTGGAACGAATTCGGCGTCAAGCCGGGCGAGGTTTTCTGGGCGGCTTCCGATGTCGGCTGGGTGGTGGGCCATTCCTACATCGTCTATGCGCCCCTGCTTCACGGCTGCACGACGATCCTGTTCGAGGGTAAGCCGGTCGGCACGCCCGACGCCGGCACCTTCTGGCGCGTGATCGCCGAACACGGCGTCGCCGCGATGTTCACGGCGCCCACGGCATTCCGGGCGATCAAGGGGCAGGATCCGAAGGGCGAGTTCGTCGGGAAATAATGATCTCTCCGGGTTCAGGACCCTGTTCCTCGCCGGCGAACGTGCCGATCCGGAAACCATCAAATGGGCGGAAGCGCAACTGGGCGTGCCGGTGATCGACCATTGGTGGCAGACCGAGACCGGCCACCCGATCAGCCAGAACCCGGTCGGGCTCGGGCTTCTGCCGGTCAAATACGGCTCGCCCGCCGTGCCGATGCCTGGGTTCGACGTTCAGGTGCTTGATGATGCGGGGCACGCGGTGCCAACCGGGACACTGGGCAACGTGGTCGTCAAGCTGCCACTGCCGCCCGGCTGCCTGCCGACGCTGTGGAATGCGGACGATCGCTTCCGCAGCGCCTACCTTTCCGAGTTTCCCGGCTACTACAAGACGGCCGATGCAGGGCTGATCGACGAGGACGGCTACCTCTTCATCATGGCCCGCACCGACGACATCATCAATGTCGCCGGGCACCGCCTGTCGACAGGCGGCATGGAGGAGGTGGTTGCCGAGCATCCGGATGTCGCCGAATGCGCCGTTGTCGGCATCGCCGACCCGATGAAGGGCCAGGTTCCATGCGGCTTCGTCGTGCTCAACGCGGGTGTGGCGCGGGAGGGGCCGGAGATCGAAAAGGAGATCGTCGCCCTGGTGCGCGAGCGCATCGGTCCGGTCGCGGCGTTCAAGTCGGTGGTAACGGTCAAGCGGCTTCCAAAGACGCGGTCCGGCAAGATCCTGCGCGGAACGATGCAGAAGATCGCCGACAAGGAAGGCTGGACCATGCCGGCAACGATCGACGACCCGGCGATCCTCGACGAGATCGAGGCCGCGCTGAAGGGCAGGGGCATCGGGGTCTGACCGAAGCGCATGTTCGCAGCGGAAGAGGGGTTCTCATCCTTGCCGTGATGCGGTAGAGAGGCCGCCCTTTCCGGTCATCCCTTCGCCCTGGCGTTTCGTCGCCCTCGGCGAAGCATTGCGGGCGTTTTGCGATGTCTCCCCATTATTGTGGCGTCGATTTCGGCACCACCAATTCCACTGTCGGCCTTTGCGCGGCCGGCGGCGATCCGTTCCTGATCCCCGTCGAAGACGCGCAGGTGACGATTCCTTCGGCGCTGTTCTTCAGCCTCGAAGACGGCAGCGTTCATTTCGGCCGCTCGGCGGTGCATGAATATATGGACGGCGCTGAAGGCCGCTTCATGCGCGCGCTCAAGTCGGTTCTCGGCTCGAGCCTGATGAAGGAAACCACGCAGGTCGGACGAGACCGCATGACGTTTCAGGGGCTGATCGGCCGTTTCCTGCGCCACCTGCGTGCGCGGATCGAGGCTCAGGCCGGCGACGTGCCCGATCATATCGTGCTTGGCCGACCGGTCTTTTTCGTTGACGGCAATCCGGAGGCCGACCGAACCGCGCAGGATCAGCTCGAAGCGGCCGCGCGGGCCGAAGGCTTCCGACACATCGAGTTCCAGTTCGAGCCTGTGGCCGCAGCCATGGGCTTCGAACGTGACCTGAATGCCGAGGTGCTCGCGCTCGTCGTCGACATCGGGGGCGGCACGTCCGACTTTTCCGTGCTGCGCCTGTCGCCGGAGCGCAGCCGCGCGGCCGACCGACGCGACGACATCCTCTCGACGTCTGGCGTTCATGTCGGCGGCACCGATTTCGACCGCCAGTTGAGCATTTCACGCGTGATGCCGCGCATGGGTCTTGGCACGCGCACGCGCGACGGCAAGCGCCATCTGCCGGTCTGGTACTTCAACGACATGGCGACCTGGCACAAGATCAACCAGCTCTATACGGCGGCAACGATGCGGGACATCCAGTCGCTGAAGCGCGAGGCGGCAGAGCCAGAGAAACTTGAGGTCTACCAGCACCTGCTGGCGCACCGCTCGGGCCATCGGCTGGCCGCGCAGGTCGAGAAGGCCAAGATCGAGCTGACGGATGCCGAGGATGCCGTCATCACGTTGCGCGAGCCCGGCCTGTCGCTGGAGGTGCCTGTTTCGCGCACCGAATTCACGCAGGCGACCGGCGAGCTGGTTTCCAGAATCGGCATTGCCATCGATGCCGCGCTCGTGGATGCGGGTGTCGTTGCGGAAGCCATCGATACGGTGGTGATGACCGGCGGCGGCGCGCAGGTGCCTGCGGTTCGCGATGCGGTGGTTGTCCGTTTTCCGCATGCGCGCATCGCCCAGATCGACCGTTTCGGAGCCGTCGGCCTGGGGCTTGCGGTGGATGCGGCGAGGCGCTTCGCCTGACAGCATTCTGGTCGCGGAGGCTCCTGACGCAAGGCTGTCCGCAGGGGTGTGTCATTGTCTCTTTCCAAGGTGAAAGGAGACTATGTCATGCCCCGCACGCCCCTGTTGCTGTCCCTCATGGAGGACGCCGTCACCCAGTTCCGCAGCTTCAACGAACGCCGACGCACGCGCCGCGCCATCGACGGTCTTTCGGCGCATCTGCGCAAGGACATCGGCTGGCCGGACGGTCTGCCTGACCGGCAGCGCGTGCCGGCTGGCCGCAACGGCTGACGGTTTCGGACGATGCGATCCGGCGGCTTTCCCTCCCGACAACCTCCTGACACTATGTTGTCAGGAGGCTGCTGGCATAGTCCGCCTCCCGGATTCATCCGTTCGAGGGCTTCTTTCCATGCGCCGTGCAGACCGCTTGTTTCAGATCGTCCAGCATTTGCGGGGCGGAAGGCTCGTGACCGCGCGCATGCTCGGGGAGCGGCTGGAAGTCTCGGAGCGCACGATCTACCGCGATATAGCCGACCTGCAGTCGACCGGTGTGCCGATCGATGGAGAAGCCGGCGTCGGCTATCTGATGAGGGAAGGTTTCGACCTTCCGCCGCTGATGTTCACGCGTGACGAAATCGTCGCGTTGGTTGCCGGCGCGCGCATGGTGCGCGCCTTCGGCGGTGCCGACATGGCGCGGGCGGCCGAGGAAGCGCTGGTCAAGATCGGCGCCGTGCTGCCCGACCAGGAAAAGGCGCGCATCGCGCGCACCGAAATCCACATGCCCGACTGGGTCGTGGGCGAGGCCGAGCGCAAGTCGATCGACCTGCTGGAACGCGCCGTGGACGGGCGCAGCGTTCTGAACATTGATTACAGCGACGAAGCCGGGCGGGCGTCCCAGCGCGACATACGGCCGTTAGGCCTGTGGTTCTGGGGCAAGGTCTGGACGCTGGTGGCGTGGTGCGAACTGCGCGACGATTTCCGCGCCTTCCGCATCGACCGCATTGCGCAGATAACGCCGTCCGGACGCACCTTCCGGCCGGAGCGCGGCAAGCAGCTCGCCGATTTCTACCGCACTCTTGAGATGCGCGGGCAGTCGTAACCAGGCTCGCGAGCCGGACATCGACCTAAGCGATTGTCCGGCTACTGATCTTCTTGTGGGCTATTCCTCGTCTTCGTCCTGCGACGTCGACTTGAGCGAAGACAGCTTGGCGAAAACAGCATCCGCGTCGAGTTCGTCTTCGCTCTCGTCCTTTGCCGAACGATCCGCGCCAACCTCCAGCGACTCGGTCATGGAGGCAGGCAGCAGGGTGTCGCCGGCAGGCGCCGCCGCAGGCTGGCCGCGCGAAGCGCGCTGCACTTCGAGGTCGAGATCGATTTGCGAGCACAGGCCCAGCGTCACCGGGTCCATCGGCACGAGGTTGTTCGAGTTCCAGTGGGTGCGGTTGCGGATCTGCTCGATGGTCGACTTGGTGGTGCCGACGAGGCGCGAGATCTGCGCATCCTTCAGTTCCGGGTGATTCTTGACCAGCCACAGAATCGCGTTCGGGCGGTCCTGGCGCTTGAAAGCGGCGTGTAGCGCGGAGTGCGGCGCTTGGATTCGGGCACGCGCACCTTCGGCTCGGAGAGCTTGAGACGATGTTCGGCATCCGCCTCGCCCTTCGCGATCTCGTCGCGCGAAAGCTGGCCGGTCATCACGGGGTCGAGACCCTTGATGCCCTGCGCGGCCTCGCCATCGGCGATCGCCTTGACCTCAAGCGGGTGGAGTTTGCAGAACTGCGCGATCTGGTCGAACGACAGCGCGGTGTTGTCGACGAGCCAGACGGCTGTCGCCTTGGGCATCAGAAGCGTGTTGGCCATGGATAAAATCCTTCTCGTTCGCCCGCGTCCCTGTCGCGGGCGGTGGGCGAAGCCACCAAATTTGGGAAATCACCCCGCATATAACGTTATTCGGCGTCCTTCGCAATGCGAGCCGATGTCTTAGGCACAGGACAGCTGCATCTCACCGCTGCAATGGCAGCTCGCGCAGTGGATCGCCGCCATCGATCAAGAGCCGGCCGCTTGGCTTCAATGCCGCGGCAATGCGGGGCAGGGCCTTTTCGCCGGCAGCAGGGTGACGCCCATCGAACGCGCCGACACGTACTGCGAAGGCGAGATCGAACTTTTCTTCACGGGGAAGAAGCTCGAAATCCTCCGCCGTGACCTGTCGCAGTGAGATGATTCCGGCGGCGATTTCGTCGCGGCAGGCGGCTTCGGCCTGTTCGATAGCCTTGCGCGAGCGATCGATGGCGAGCACGTGGCCGCTGCCGATCCTGCGCGCGACCTCGCGAGCTGCGGCACCCGGTCCGCAGCCTATTTCAAGCACACGGATGCCGGAACGCAGAGGCAGTGCCTCGACGATGGCGAGAAGACGCGGGGACAGGCGATCCGTCAGATTCGTGGCCTCATCGAGTTTGGCGGGCTATGCTACATCCAGCACGATCTTGCCGATATGGTCGCCTTCCTCCATCCGCTCATGCGCACGCCAAGCTTCTTTCAACGGGAAGATCATGTCCATGACGGGCGCGATCCGCCGGTCGGCCAGCAGCGGCCAGACTTTCGCCTCCAGTTCGGCGGCGATCTGTCCCTTGAAGGCGACATCGCGCGGGCGCAGCGTGGAACCGGTATGAGACAGGCGCTTGACCATGAGCCGCGCGAAATTCGCGGGCGCCTTGGGGCCGCCCAGCGTGGCGATCTGGACAATGCGGCCATCGAGGGCAGCGGCCTCGTAATTGCGGTCGACATAGTCGCCGCCCACCATGTCGAGGATGACATTGACGCCCTTGCCCTCGGTCACCTCCTTGATGACGGCGACGAAGTCCTCCTCGCGGTAATTGATCGCGCGGCTGGCGCCGAGTTTCTCGCATGCCCCGCATTTATCGGCAGAGCCGGCCGTGGTGAATACAGTGGACCCGAAGCTCGATGCGAGCTGGATGGCCGTGGTGCCGATACCCGAAGAGCCGCCATGCACCAGCAGGCTTTCACCCGGCTGCAGGCCGCCGCGTTGGAAGACATTGTGCCAGACGGTGAAGAAGGTCTCCGGCAAAGCGGCTGCTTCGGTGAAAGTGAAACCGTGCGGGACCGGCAGGGCATTACTTTCGTGCACCGCGACATATTCAGCATATCCGCCACCCGGCGTCAGCGCGGTGACGGCGTCCCCGATCGCCAGCGCTTCGCTCCGGAGCCCACCGCGACAACCTCGCCGGCTGCCTCAAGCCCGGGCAGGTCGGATGCGCCTGGTGGGGGCGGGTAGGTGCCCTTGCGCTGGGCGACGTCGGGCCTGTTCACGCCGGCCGCGCGCACGCGGATCAGGATTTCGCCATTGCCCGGCTTGGGGACATCACGTCGCTCGGGTTTGAGGACCAGCGGCCCACCCGGCTCGACGATCGCTATCGCCGTCATTTTTTCCGGAATCTTGTCCATGCGTGCCTCGCCTGCGTCTGGTCAATTCGTGGCCGGGGCGTTTGCCTCGACCCGCCTCCCTTATGTAGACTTGTCGGCCACAAGGCAAAGTGGGAGGACAAGCAGGATGGCGTTGTTCGACGACGAACCGGTGAAGCCAAAACGCGTCCACGAGATCGGACAGGACCTGTCGTTGCTCTCGGTCGGCGAGCTTGAGGAAAGGATCGGCCAGCTCAGGGGCGAAATCGCGCGCCTTGAAGCCGAGCTTCAGGCAAAGGGCTCGACAAGGCTCGCTGCCGAAGCACTGTTTCGTCGCGAATAGGTGTGGATCGTTCGCGATCTGTCGGATATCGGCACGTAATCGCCTGATTCATTTCTAGTTTCGAATCAAAGCCCCACAGCAAGAAGGCCGCCGACGAGACATGCTCGCGACATACCGCCCGATTTTTTCGCTGCTCTGCGGAACAGCCTTTCTTCTTGCCGCGTCGGGCCTCCATGGTCTGCTCCTGCCGCTGCGCGGCCAGGCGGAGGGTTTTTCGACCGCTTCCCTGGGGCTCTTCGGTACCGCATGGGCGGGCGGGTTCGTCGCCGGCTGCTATTTTGCGCCGCGGCTGGTGCGCAAGGTCGGCCACGTGCGGTCATTCGGCGTGTTTGCCGCTTCCGGCGCCATCATAGCGCTTCTGACGGGGCTGTGGGTTGACGAATACGCCTGGATCGCGCTGCGTGCGGGGACCGGCTTCACCATGGCCGGCGCGTTCATGATCATCGAGAGCTGGCTGAACGAGAAAGCGACCAACGACAATCGCGGCACGGTCTTCGGTCTCTACATGATGGTCACATACGCCTCCATCATGGGCGGCCAGATGATCGTGGCCGCAGGCGAAATCGTCAGCGCGGCTTTGTTCATGGTGGCTGGCATCTTCTTCTGCGCATCCCTCATCCCGACCGCGATCTCCTCTGCTGCGACGCCGGAACCGCTTGCCGATGTGAAGCTCGATCTCAAGGGGCTCTACAGCAACTCGCCTGTCGCGGCCGTGGGCTGCGTGCTGGTAGGCGTGGCCAATGGCGCATGGGGCACGCTGGGCGCGGTCTACGGTGCCCGCGTCGGCATATCGACGGCCGAAATCGCGCTGATGATGAGCCTCGTGGTCGTGGCAGGCGCGGTGACGCAGCTTCCCGTCGGCCGCGCCTCGGATCGCACCGACCGCCGCTACGTGCTGGCGGCGGCAGCTTTCGGTTCGGCCCTCTTCGCGCTTCTGGTTTTTGCACTGGCGCCGCGTTCCAGCGTGGCCATACTGGTCCTGACGGCTGCCTATGGCGCGCTCGCCTATACGCTCTATTCGATCGCCGTTGCGCATGCCAACGATCACGCAAGCACGGAGGATTTCGTCAAGGTTTCGGGTGGCCTGCTGCTGCTTTACGGCTTTGGCACGATGATCGGCCCGCTGGTCGGTGCTTTCCTGATGGCGCAGATGCGGCCCGAAAGCCTGTTCCTGGCCACCGCGCTGGCGCACTTGTCGCTCGGTGGTTATGCGATGCTGCGCACGACGCGCCGGGCACCGGTGCCGCTTGAAGATCGCGAGGCCTTCAAGACACTGCCTTCCGAGCGTGCGGTCACGCCACAGGCAGGCCTGCTCGATCCGCGCGCCGATCAGGAGGCCCATGCGGCTTCCGACGACACGATCGGCACAAGCGAGCCCCAGCCACAAGCCAATTGAACTTCGCTGCGGGCGGGTTACAAATAACCATGACCCAGCCAGACGCGTTCATGGCCATTGCGGACACCAATCGCCGTCATCTACTCGAAGAGTTGAGGCGCGGGCCGAAGACCGTCAACGAACTCGCCTTGGGGTTGCCAGTCTCGCGGCCCGCCGTTTCACAACATCTCAAGGTCTTGCTGGATACCGGACTGGTCAGCGCCCGCTCGCAGGGAACGCGGCGTATCTATGCGATCAGCAACCAGGGGTTTCTGAAGCTTAACATCTGGCTGGATCAGTTCTGGGAAGAATAGCGCCGCCGCGGCGCCGGCACATCCTCGATGCGGCGTAGGCCCGCATGCGCATTTGCGGCTCGATGCGGCGTAGGCCCGCATGCGCATTTGCGGGCGGAAAAAGCCCCTAAGGCCGATGGCGCGGGCGCCATCGGCTTTGCTACAGGTGCAGCACCGTTTCGGTGCCTATGTGCCGATTAATGTCGCGTCGGCGACCTCAGTTTTTCTATCTCGTCCTTGAGGGCCAGCTTGCGCCGCTTGAGCCTGGCGATTTCGAGGGTATCGCACGACGGGTGCGTCAAAGCCTCGTCGATCTCGCGTTCGATATCGCCATGCTTCCGTTGCAGCTCTGCAAGATGGGATGCAAGAGACATGATAGATTCTCCCTTCATCGTTCCTCGATCGCGCCATCCCGAGCGTCCACCGCAGGTCGCTTCGTGACAGCGCCATGACACTTTGCCATCGAACGACAATCGTGTCGAATGGAGCGTAGTAGCATTTCCTGACAGGTCGAAATGTGTTATGAGGCGCTCGCCGGTCGCGGAAGCTCCGGAACCCGCCCGCGCAGGCGATTCCCGCCTCACAATCTTCAGACGGTTGAGCATGTCGGAACAGGAACAGGCCGAGATTCGTCTCGAGTTTGCAAAGGTCAAACAGGAACACACGGACTTCGATGCCGCGATCAATGCGATGATCGCGGTGGGCTGCGATCCACTGCAGATCCAGCGCATGAAGAAGAAGAAACTGACCCTGAAGGACCGCATGCAGCAGCTGGAAGATCGTATCATTCCCGACATAATCGCGTGAGGGACGGACATGACCGGCCACAGCGCTGACGTCGCCATCATCATGGGCAGCCAGTCGGATTGGGCGACCATGCGGCACGCCGCAGATACGCTTGGCGAACTTGGCATTTCGCATGAATGCCGCATCGTGTCGGCACACCGCACTCCGCAGCGCCTCTACGATTTCGCGACTGGTGCCAAGCCTGCCGGCTTCAAGGTGATTATCGCCGGCGCCGGCGGTGCAGCGCACCTGCCCGGCATGACCGCTGCGATGACGCCGTTGCCGGTATTCGGCGTGCCCGTCGAATCGAAGGCGCTTTCGGGGCAGGATTCCCTCCTGTCGATCGTGCAGATGCCGGCCGGCATTCCCGTCGGCACGCTTGCCATTGGCAAGGCGGGTGCGACGAACGCGGCGCTCCTGGCCGCCGCAGTTCTCGCTCTTGGAGACGAGGCGCTGGCGGCGCGCCTCGATGGGTGGCGCGCGGCGCGCACCGCCGCCGTGGCCGAACAGCCCTCCGACGACACATGACCTTCCCGCTTCAGCCCGGCGCCTGTATCGGCATCATCGGGGGCGGCCAGCTCGGCCGCATGCTGGCGATGGCCGCGGCCCGGCTCGGCTATCGCATCATCGTGCTCGAGCCGCAGGCCGATTGTCCCGCCGCGCAGGTCGCCAGCCGCCAGATTATTGCCGCCTATGACGATGCACATGCGCTGGCCGAACTGGCGCGGGAATGCGCTGTGGTGACCTACGAATTCGAGAACGTGCCTGTCCATGCAGCCGAAATGCTGGCTGCCGACGTGACTGTCTCCCCGCCGCCGCGTGCGCTTGAGGTTGCCCAGGATCGTCTCGTCGAGAAGACTGCGCTGAACGAGATGGGCATATCCACAGCGCGCTTCGTTGCCGTGGACAGCGATGCAGATCTCGACAAGGCTTTGAGCACCTTTGGTGGAGCAGGTGTGCTCAAGACACGGCGCATGGGCTACGACGGCAAGGGCCAGCGCGTGTTCCGGGCAGGCGGTATGGCAGAGATTGCCAGTTGCTATGACGAGATGGGTGGCGTGCCGCTCATCCTCGAGGCGCTGGTTCCGTTCGAGCGAGAAATATCCGTTATCGCGGCGCGCGGGCGAGATGGCGCCATCGCCGTCTACGATGCGGCTGAAAACGTCCACCGCGCCGGCATCTTGCATACGTCGACGGTGCCGGCCATTGCATCGCCGGCTACGCTTTCAGCGGCCCGGGAGGCGGCGAAGGCAATCCTCGATGGGCTCGGCTATGTCGGCGTCATAGGCGTCGAGTTTTTCGTGATGGCGGATGGCAGCGTGCTTGCCAACGAGATTGCGCCGCGGGTGCACAATTCCGGGCACTGGACCGAGGCCGCATGCCTGGTCTCGCAATTCGAGCAGCATATTCGCGCGGTCGCCGGACTGCCGCTTGGCGACTCTGCTCGCCACAGCGACTGCGTTATGGAGAACCTGATCGGCGACGATGTCGAGCGGGCACCAGCGTTACTCGCCGAACCGGGCGTGATGCTGCATCTCTATGGCAAGGCCGAGGCTCGACCCGGACGCAAGATGGGCCACTTCACGCGCCTCGCACGGTGATCCGCCGAGCGACGGCCGTGGGGCAGGTGTGCGGCTTCATCGGACGCTCCCGCCAACATTGCCATAATGTAACGAAACTAAAGGCCGGCCCTGCCGTTTCCTCAATGATAGGGACTTATGCAGGAGGCTGTTCAATGTTCAAATTATCATCCGCGCTTTGCCATGTGCTGGCGCTTTCATTTGCAGTTGGTACGGCGGTACCCGCTGCCGCTGCGCCGGTTTTCGTGCCCAATGCGCCGGCCGTATCTTCCGATGTGACGAATGTGCAGTATCGGCGAGACCGTGACTACCGTCGCGACAACCGCAGGGATCGGGGCCGAGACAGGTTCGAACGCCGTGGAAACAGCACTTACTGGCGTGGTCACAGAGGCTACAGGGATCGTCGTCCCGGCTACCGGCAGTATAATGGTTTCTGGTTCCCGCCGGCGGCCTTCATCGCCGGTGCGATCATCGGTGGAGCGATGAACCAGGCGCCTGCGGCCAGATCGCGTGGCGGCTCCGCTCACGTCCAGTGGTGTTACGATCGGTGGCGGTCGTATCGGGCCTCCGACAATACCTATCAGCCATATAACGGTCCGCGCCGCCAGTGCGTATCGCCATATAGCTGAGAATGAACGGATGCCCGGCCCCCGCCAAGCGGGCCGGGCACCCTCTGCAAGAGCGCTACAAGGCGTCTGCGCGGTTGACACGGCCCCGTCAACTCGTCTATGAGCCATCGCAGATTTGCGGCGCGCCTCGGGCGCGCTTTTATGTTGGCCCGCCAGGGCATCAGGAAACGGGCTAGACCGATGAAGATCAAGAACTCGCTCAAGGCGCTCAAGAGCCGTCACCGCGACAACCGCATGGTTCGCCGCAAGGGCCGCGTCTACATCATCAACAAGACCGCGCCGCGCTTCAAGGCTCGCCAAGGCTGAGGCCCGCGCGCTTCTCACGCGAATTTCAGTTTGACGTTCCGCGATGCGGGGGTACCTTCTCCCGCATGCGGAGCGTTTTTGCCATTTTGACGGTGATTCTGGTGGCATTGCCCCTTGCGGCGGCGCACGCCCAGACAACCGGGCGGTCGTCCACCGGTATTGCTGCCGAAGAACCGCAGGCGCGGGTCGACAGGCTATTCGATGAATTGAGGCGGGCGCGCAACGAACAGGCGGCAGAGCGTGTGGCTTCACGTCTACGCAGCGAATGGGCGCGCTCGGGAAGCGCCTCCGTCGATCTTCTGATGCAATGGTCGCAGGAGGCCATGAAGAAGGAAGACAACGCGGTCGCGATGGATTTCCTCGATCAGGTGGTGATGCTGGCACCCGACTATGCAGAGGGCTGGAACCGGCGCGCCACGCTGCATTTCACGATGGAGAATTATTCGAAGTCGATGGCTGACATTGGCCGTGTGCTTCGCCTCGAGCCACGCCATTTCGGCGCCCTTGGCGGCATGGCGACGATCCTCAAGAACACCGGTCACAAGGAGGCAGCGATGCACGCCTATGAGCGTGTGCTCAACGTTTATCCAATGATGCGCAGCGCCCAGACGGAACTCGGCAATCTGGCTGACGAACTTGCCGGCCAAGGCATTTGACGGCTGGCTGAAGCCAGGCGAAACTGATCCTCATACTTCCTCGTAATTATCCGCATGAATCTTCTTACCGCCGCGATCTGCGGCCTGCTCGCCCTCTTCCTCGCGCTCGTCGGGGTCAGCCGCGTCGGCGCATGGCTGATCGAACGGCGCTATCCGCCTGTCGGCAGCTTCGCGGAAGTCGGAGGTACGAAAGTCCATCACGTCCATATTCCGGCCGGTTCGGCGGCTGACCTGCCCCCGGTGGTGTTCATCCACGGCGCAAGCGGCAATCTGCTGGACCAGATGGTTCCGGTACGCCCGCTGCTGGAAGGCAGGGCCGAGATGCTGTTTGCGGACCGACCCGGACATGGATGGTCGGAGCGCGGCTCCGGAAATGGCGATCCCGTGGCGCAGGCGAATACGATCGCGGCTCTTATGGATCATTACGGCATGGAAAAGGCGGTTATCGTCGGCCATTCCTTCGGTGGTGCGGTCGCTGCCGCATTTGCCGTTGAGCATCCCGACAAGACCCAGGGGCTGGTATTCCTTTCGGCTGCGACGCACCCTTGGCCCGGCGGGGCGACATCCTGGTATTACAAACTGTCGTCGATGCCCGTGCTGGGGCGTCTTTTCGTGGAAGCGCTCGCATGGCCCGGCGGGACGCTGCAGATGGGAGCTGCTTCTGCCTGCGTGTTCGCGCCGAACCGCATGCCGGAGAGCTATCTCGCCGACGCAGCAATACCGCTGGTGCTGCGCGCTTCCGCCTTCCGATGGAACGCCACCGATGTCGCGGGCCTGTATGACCACGTCGCCGCCTATTCGAAACGCTACGGCGAGATCGCTGCGCCAACCGTCGTCATCTCGGGCAACCGCGATACGGTCGTCTACGAGGAAATCCACTCGGTTGGGCTGGCACGCGACATTCCGGGCGCCGAGATGGTCTGGGTGGATAATCTAGGCCACAAACCCGACTGGGTGGCGCCTGATCTGGTGGTCGCGGCGATCGAAAAGGTGTCAGGCAATGCCGTCGACCTTCAAGCGGCGGCAAGGCAGGTTGAGGCCCGCATAGAAGACGACGCGTTCGGCCCTGCCGCTGCCTGCCCCGACGAGAAACCCGAACTCTCCCCGGCGGGTTGAAGACCTGTCAGAGACCGCTCATGCCGTCAGAGCCGATATAGGCGATGCGCAGCATGTTGGTTGCGCCCGGCGTGCCCAGCGGAACGCCGGCGGTGATGATGATGCGATCACCGGCTTGGCCGAAATCTTCCTGGTAGGTGATGCGGCAGGCGCGATCGACCATGTCGTCGAGGTTGCTTGCGTCCTGCGTCACGACGCAATGGGTGCCCCACACCAGCGACAGCCGTCGTGCGGTCTCGACAACGGGCGACAGCGCGATGATCGGCAGTTGCGGGCGCTCGCGGGCCGCACGAAGGCCGGTGGTGCCGGAGGAGGTGTAGGTCACGATCGCCGACAGCTTCAGCGTCTCGCCGATCTGCCGTGCGGCGAGCGAGATGGCGTCGGCGCCGGTCGCCTCGGGTTCGGAGCGCTGGGCGTTGATGATGCCGGGATAAAGCGGGTCCTTCTCCACCTGCGTCGCAATCGCGTCCATTGTGGCTACTGCCTCGACCGGATAGTCGCCGGCAGCCGATTCGGCTGAAAGCATGATCGCGTCCGCACCTTCGAAAACGGCAATCGAGACGTCGGAAACCTCGGCGCGTGTCGGAACCGGCGCGGTGATCATCGATTCAAGCATCTGGGTGGCAACCACCACGGGCTTGCCGGCGCGCCGGGCGGCGCGGGTGATCTGCTTCTGGATGCCGGGCACCGCCTCGAGCGGCATTTCCACGCCGAGGTCGCCGCGCGCCACCATCAGCGCGTCGGACAGTTCTATGATCTCGGCGAGCCGCGTGACTGCCTGCGGCTTCTCGATCTTGGACATCAGCGCGGCGCGACCGCGCGCAACCTTGCGCACTTCCGCCAGATCTTCAGGCCGCTGCACGAAGGACAGCGCGATCCAGTCGACGCCCGTGGCAAGAACCGCCTCGAGATCCTTGCGGTCCTTGTCCGTCAGCGCGCCGATCGGCAGGTCGGTATCGGGCAGGCTTACACCCTTGCGATTGGATATTTTCGTGCCGGCGACGACGGTGCAGACGATCTTGTGCCCGTCGGTCTCGACCGCCTTGAGCTGAAGCTTTCCGTCATCGATCAGAAGCCTGTGGCCCGGTTCGACCGACTGCAGGATCTCCGGATGCGGAAGCTGCACGCGCGTCTCGTCGCCGGGCGCGGGGTCGTCATCCAGTACAAAGGTCTGGCCCGGCGTCAATTCGACGGAATCACTGGCAAACTTGCCTACGCGGAGCTTCGGCCCCTGCAAATCCGCAAGAATGCCGATCGGACGGCCGACATCCTTTTCCACCTTGCGGATGCGCTCGACCAGCGTGCGCATCAGCGGATGGTCGGCGTGGCTCATATTGATGCGGAACACGTCCGCCCCGGCTTCGAAAAGCCGCCTGATCATAACTTCTTCCGAAGATGCCGGTCCGAGCGTCGCGAGTATCTTGACCTTGCGGCTGCGTCTCATTGATTACCCGTTCCCGTGACGGCAGCGCCGCCATTTGCCGGCTCGTCGGTGAGCTGGACCATCCAGCTCGCCTGTTCCCGTGTGTCGTATTCCTGGAAGCCAGCGCGCTGGAAGCCGCGCGCGAAGCAGTCTCCGGCACCGGCAATCTTGAACTCGCGCTCGGCCACGCACATGTTGACCGGCCCGTCCCAGCGTCCGCCGCGCTCGGCGTCTTCGGCATAGAGATAATAATAGCGTGAGGACAGCGCGCCCTCGATCAGCGTCTTGCAGGTCGAACCTTCGATATGCCACCAGCCCTCGGTGACCCAGCCGGTGCTGGCGCGATAGCCGATGGAAACGCCGACGAGGCTTTGCGTGGCGTTGCAGACGCGGAAATCGGCAAGCGCCGGTGTCGCGGTCGCCAGCGCGGAACCCGCTATGGCGAAGCCGGACAGGCCTGCCAGGAGGCAGAAACGTGTCGCTCTCGCCGAAGCCGTCTTCATCACCCTCGCCACCGGAATCGTCATCTCTCAAGTCCTTTTCGGGGAAGTGCAAGCCTGTGTCAACGCATGCCGACGGGCAGGTGAACCGATTTAGATTGCGGATTCGACAGCCGACGAGCATCCTCGCCGATCCTGCCCGAAAGCGTGTCGAAACAGCGGCATTGCATGGTTCGGCGGTTCATGAAACACAGGCCGCTGCATCTTTTCAACTTTCGGATCGTTTGATGACGCGTGACGCCCTTTTCGCTCCTTTCGAAGCCATCGAAGGCGACCGGACCCGGGGCCTGGTCCTGCTCGCCGACCATGCCGGGCGCGCGCTTCCCGAGGAGTATGGCGATCTCGGCCTGCCTGCCGCGGAATTCGACCGGCACATAGCCTACGACATCGGCGTCGAGACCGTGACGCGCCGGCTGGCCGCGCGGCTCGGCGTGCCGGCGGTCATGGCGCGCTTTTCGCGCCTGCTGATCGACCCCAACCGCGGCGAGGACGATCCGACTCTGATCCGCCAGCTCTATGACGGCACGATCGTGCCCGCGAATTATCCGATGAGCGACGAGGAGCGGGAGCGGCGGCTGGAACGCTATTATCGCCCCTACCACGACGCCGTCGGTTCGATGGTTGCCTCGGTTGCGTCGGCAACCGGCGCTGCACCCTTCATCTTCTCGATCCATTCGTTCACGCCTTCCATGCAGGGCCGCGCCCGGCCGTGGCATGTCGGGGTGCTGTGGGATTCCGACGCTCGCGCGGTGCGGCCGCTGCTCGACATGCTTTCCGCCGATCCCGCACTGACGGTGGGCGACAACGAGCCCTATGACGGCGCGCTGCGCGGCGACACCATGTTCCGCCACGCCATCGTCAATGGCTACGCCCATGCGCTGATCGAGTTGCGGCAGGACCTGATCGCAGAGGCGCGAGACGCGGAGGAATGGGCAGATCGGCTGGTGCCCATCCTTGAAGCGATCAACGCGCTGCCCGATATTCACGAGGTACAGCAGCATGGCTCGCGGACCGGGCCGATCTGAGCTGGCGAAGGAGCAATGACCATGCCCGACCTGACCGAGGACCAGAAGCGCGATTTCGAGGCGGCTGCCTTCCGCACCCTCGTGGAGCATTTGCGCACGCGCACCGATGTGCAGAATATCGACCTGATGAATCTCGCTGGATTCTGCCGCAACTGCCTGTCCAACTGGTATCGCGACGCGGCCGGAGAGGCTGGCGTCGCGCTCGACAAGGAAGAGGCGCGGGAGATCGTCTACGGCATGCCCTATGCCGAGTGGCGCACGAAATACCAGACCGAGGCCCCGGCCGAAAAGCAGACGGCATTCGAGGAAAACAGGCCGAAAGACCATTGATTCTTGGCTCCGTGTCGGGCAACCAAACGCCGACCTTTTGCCGCCCGAGTCGCGGCCCGACCAATCCGGAGATCCAAGCATGGCCGATGACATCACAGCCGAATCCGCCCAGACCGTAGCCGCGGGCCAGCTCCGCGCCTTCATCGAGCGCGTCGAGCGGCTCGAGGAGGAAAAGCAGACCATCGCGGACGACATCAAGGAAGTCTTCGCCGAGGCCAAGGGTACCGGCTTCGACACCAAGGCGATGCGCGTTATCATTCGGCTTCGCAAGAAGGACGCGAACGAGCGCCAGGAGGAAGAGGCGATCCTCGACCTCTACAAGGCCGCGCTCGGCATGGAATAGTTCGCAGGCTGGCTCTGGCGGTTCCGGCAATCCGCTCCTAAGGTTGGGCAACGCACAATCGCCGAAGGAGCCGACATGCCGATCCTCAACCGCGCGAGCGAGATGCAGCAGGATGCCGCCGGCTGGCGCCGGCTGCTGCACGAGCAGCCCGAGATCGGCTTCGACCTTCCCCACACCACCGCTTTCGTTGCCGAAAAGCTGCGCGCATTCGGTTGCGACGATGTCGTGACCGGCGTCGGCCGCACGGGTATTGTCGCGGTCATCCGCGGCAGGCTGGGCGAGGGACCGGTCATCGGGTTGCGCGCCGACATGGACGCGCTGCCCATCGCCGAGGAGACCGGCAAGCCTCATGCGTCGAAGTCGCCGGCCCATATGCATGCCTGCGGCCATGACGGGCACACCACGATGCTGCTCGGCGCGGCGCAATATCTGGCCGAGACCCGCAATTTCGCGGGTTCCGTCGCGCTGATCTTCCAGCCGGCCGAGGAGATCGGCAGCGGCGCCAGGGCCATGCTCGACGATGGGCTGATGGAGCGTTTCGGCATCGAGCGCGTCTACGGCATGCACAACATGCCGGGAATCCCGACCGGGCAGTTCGCGGTCTGCGCCGGGCCGATCATGGGCGCCGTCGCCAAGTTCACCATCCGCATCAAGGGGCGGGGCGGGCACGCGGCCCGACCGCACACGACGATCGATCCGATCGTCACCGGGACGCAGCTCATCGATGCGTTACAGTCGATCGTGGCGCGCAACGCCGATCCGGTCGCTTCCCTGGTGGTCACCATTACGCGGGTGATCGCGGGCACGGCCTACAACATCATTCCCGAAACGATCGAGATCTGGGGCACCACGCGCGCACTCGACATGGACAACGCCGCCATGGCCGAGCGCCGGATCGGGGAGGTCTGCGCCGGTATCGCCAAGGCGACGGGGGCCGAGATCGAGATCGACTACAGCCAGGCGCATCCGGTGACGTTCAACCGCCCGGAGGAGGCGGACTTCGTGGCGCAGGTCGCGCAAGAGGTGGCCGGAACGGTCGACCGCGCCGTGCGGCCGGTGATGGCCGGCGAGGATTTCTCGCACATGCTGACGGTGCGTCCGGGCGCGTTCATCTTCATCGGCAACGGCGATTCCGCCGGTTTGCACCACCCTGCATACGATTTCGACGACGAGGCGATCCCCGCCGGCGTCAGCTATTGGGTAAGACTTGTGGAAACGGCGCTGGCTTCGCGATAGCGTTTGGGTGCGTCCTTCGAGGCTCGCTCCGCTCTCACCTCAGGATGAGGACGGTTGTGCATCGCTCCCGCGGGCTCGGGGCTCGAAAGTCCTATCGTTGCACATGCATCAAGCTTGCTATCTCGCGAGACCAGTCGCCCACCTCCCTCATCCTGAGGTGCGAGCGGAGCGAGCCTCGAAGGACGCACGAACAGGCCTTACGCCGGCTCGAACTCCAGCGCCACACCGTTGATGCAGTAGCGCAGGCCGGTTGGCGGCGGGCCGTCAGGGAATACATGGCCGAGATGGCTGCCGCAATTGGCGCAATGCACCTCGGTGCGCACCATGCCGTAGCTGCGGTCCTCGGTCACCTCGACTGAACCGGGCACGGGGTCGTTGAAACTCGGCCAGCCGGTGCCGCTCTCGAACTTCAGCGTCGATTCGAACAGCGGCTGGTCGCAGCCGGCGCATGTGAAGGTGCCGGCGCGCTTTTCGTGCAGCAGGGCGCAGCTTCCCGGCCTTTCGGTACCGTGCTGGCGCATGACCTGATACTGCTCGGGCGTCAGCAGCGCGCGCCACTCGGCGTCGGTGCGGGTGACGGGATAGGTCTTGGCGTCCATGGCGGTGGCTCCTGAAAGGTGGATCGCCAGATATGTAATGCGGCCGCGTCCCGGCCTCAATGCCTGCGCGACAGCTCGCGCGTCGCCTGCTCCAGCCCAGTCAGCGTCAACGGGTACATGCGCTGCGAGAAGAGTTCGGAGATCATGCCGATCGAATGGGTGTATCCCCAGTGCTTCTCGCGGACGGGGTTGAGCCAGACGGCGTTGGGCCATTGCGCGGTGACGCGCGACAGCCAGGCGTGGCCCGGTTCCTCGTTCCAGTGCTCGACCGAACCGCCGGTATAGGCGATCTCGTACGGGCTCATCGAGGCGTCGCCGACAAAGATGACCTTGTAGTCGCTGCCGTATTTGTGCAGCACGTCCATGGTCGGGATGACCTCGGCGTGGCGGCGGCGATTGTCCTTCCACACGCCTTCGTAAAGGCAGTTGTGGAAGTAGAAATACTCCATGTGCTTGAACTCGACGCGGGCAGCCGAAAACAGCTCCTCGACGACGCGGATGTGGTCGTCCATCGACCCGCCGACATCGAAGAACATCAGCAGCTTCACCGCGTTGCGCCGCTCGGGCCGCGTCTGCACGTCGAGATAGCCGTGCTCTGCCGTGGCGTGGATGGTGCCCGGCAGGTCGAGCTCCTCTTCGGCACCCTCGCGCACCCAGCGGCGCAGGCGCTTGAGTGCGACCTTGATGTTACGCGTGCCGAGCTCGACGGAATCGTCGAAATTCTTGAATTCGCGCTTGTCCCACACCTTCACCGCGCGGCGATGACGGCTTTCGTGCTGGCCGATGCGCACGCCTTCGGGATTGTAGCCATAGGCGCCGAAGGGCGAGGTGCCGGCTGTCCCGATCCATTTCGAGCCGCCCTGATGACGGCCCTTCTGTTCCTCCAGCCGCTGCTTCAGCGTTTCCATCAGCTTCTCGAAGCCGCCAAGCGCCTCGACCAGCTTCTTTTCCTCTTCGCTCAGGTGCTTTTCAGCGAGCCGGCGCAGCCATTCCTCGGGCAGGTTGGCAACGTCGACCGCCCCTTCGCCCGACACCGCCTCGACACCCTTGAAGACATGGCCGAAAACCTGGTCGAAGCGGTCGATATGCCGCTCGTCCTTCACCAGCGCGGCGCGGGAGAGATAGTAGAACCCCTCCACGTCGTAGGTGACGAGATCGGCCTCCATGCCTTCGAGCAGGGTCAGATATTCCCGCAGCGACACGGGAACTTTTGCCGCTTTCAGCTCGAGGAAAAATGGCAGGAACACCCGGCTCAGCCTCCCTGGTACTTGATGAACGGCGTCAGCGTGCCGATGCGGTCGTAGAGCTTGCGCGCCGTCTCGTTGAAATGCTGGGTCATCCAGTAGACGCCGTTGGTGTCGAGCCGCTCGCCCTCGGTATAGACGGCCTCAATCAGCGCGCGCCCGATGCCACTTCCGCGCACTTCGGGGTCGGCATAGAGGTCCTGCAGGTAGCAATTGTTCTTCACCGACCAGCAGGTGCGGTGGAGGATATAGTGGACGAGGCCGACCGCCTTGCCGTCGACGGTGGCGATGAAGCCGCGCGGCTCGTATTCGCCGTCGTCGAAGAGGCGCGCCCATGTCGAGGCGTAGACCTCCTCGGGCACCGTCGCCTCGTAGAATTTCAGATATTCGGTCCAGAGCCTGCGCCAGTCGGCGTGATCGGCCTCGGTCAGCGGGCGGATGGTGACGTCGGACACGCTACACTCCCTGTTTCAGTATCGGTCCAGATTTGCCGCCGGCCCACGCGAGGGCAAGAGCCACGAAACCGCCGAAGGTTAACCCTGCCGTCATGTGCTGCTCCAGACCTTTTCGAATGCGAACCCGGTGAGGCCGGACGCATGTATCGCGTCCACTGCGTCGTCGCGCAGGAAGATGCTGCCTCGCGGCATACGCTCAAGCTTGAAGACGGGTCCGGCGTTGGCAACTTCCCGCCTGAACATGTAGCGGGCAACATCCATAATATCGCGCCCCGGCGTGAAATAGTGAATGTCCGACGCATTCTCGTCCAGCACATCGGCGAGTTTGTGGACATGGACGTAGTCGAGCTTCGGGTAGGGCGTTCCCCGCACCGGCACATACTGTGCCGCAGAACCGAAAAGCGGTTCGAGCAGGGCGCGGGCAGCGGGTTTCACCACCAGTCCGTGACTTCCCATCCACGGTGCATCGACGCTGCGCAAAGGCCGCCTGCGCGGTTCGTCGCCATGTGCCACGTGGACTGCCCTGATCGGCCGTTTCCACCACGGTATGCGGCTGGCGCCTGCGCCCAGCATCTTCTCCAGTTCCCGGGGGTGTCGGTCACCACCCATTCGCCGCCTTCAGGTGGGATCGGGACGAAGATTTCCATAGCGGGCGAGCGCTCGCGCTATCCCTGCCGCCGGGCCATGAAGGCCAGCCGTTCGAAGAGGTGCACGTCCTGCTCGTTCTTCAAAAGCGCACCGTGCAGCTTGGGCAGGGCGTTCTTCGGGTCGGCGCGCAGGTCGGCGGGGTCGACGTCATCTGCGACCAGCAACCTGATCCAGTCGAGCGCTTCCGAGGTTGAGGGCTTCTTCTTCAGGCCTGGCACCTCCCGCACCTCGTAGAACTGGGTAAGCGCCGCGCGCACGAGGTTCTGCTTGATGCCCGGATAGTGCACGTCGACGATGCGCTGGAGCGTGTCCATGTCGGGGAAGCGGATATAGTGGAAGAAACAGCGGCGCAGGAAGGCGTCCGGCAGTTCCTTCTCGTTGTTGGACGTGATGATGACGATCGGGCGTTGCCGCGCGCGCACGGTCTCGCCGGTCTCGTAGACATGGAACTCCATCTTGTCGAGTTCCTGCAGCAGGTCGTTCGGGAACTCGATGTCGGCCTTGTCGATCTCGTCGATCAGCAGCACCACCTTGCGGTCGGCGGCAAAGGCCTCCCACAGCTTGCCGTGGCGGATGTAGTTGTGGATGTCGTTGAAGCGTTCGTCGCCGAGCTGGCTGTCGCGCAGGCGCGAGACGGCGTCGTATTCGTAGAGACCCTGCTGCGCGCGCGTGGTGGACTTGACGTGCCATTCGATGAGGTCGAGGCCGAGCGCGGCTGCGATCTGCTTGGCAAGCTCGGTCTTGCCAGTGCCGGGCTCACCCTTGACCAGCAACGGCCGCTCCAGCGCGATCGCCGCATTGACCGCCACCATAAGGTCCTTGTCGGCGACATAGGCCGCCGTTCCTTCAAAACGCATTCATGCTCTCCTGTTCGTCGGGGCGGACAGTAGAGGTGGGCGCGGAACAGGGCAAGAAGACGCAGGGGCAGGCGGCGAAATCGTCGCCGCCGCGAAAAAGAGCCGCATGGAAACAGAAGTCATTCATTTCGCTGGCGAGACCGTTCGGTGAGCCCTATATTGGCTTTGGCGTTCTGCGCTTCCCGACAGGAGCAACTATTCCCCGGGGCCTTATTGATCCTTAGGGAGCTGTCCCTGGCCAGGCCCGTGGGCTTGGACATACGGCGCCCACCTACTTTGTAGGCTCCCGGGATCAACCGCTCCATCGGTCGTCGTGGAACGTCTCTTATTCCTGTCCGCCGGCTGCGGCATCCAGCATCAGATGCATGACAAGGGCCGGAGCGAACTGCGTGTGCGTTTCGCCTGTCACCGCGAATCCGCATTTCTCGTAGAATCCCCTGGCCTCATGACCGGCGATGACGCTCATCCGCTTGGCACCCATGCCCGCGGCGATAGCCGCCGCGTGGCCCACCAAGAGCCTGCCTATCCCGCGGCCCCAGAAAGGCGGATCGACGAAAAGCCCTTCCAGTTCGTGTTCACCAGCCGATGCCGGCACGACCACGCAGAAACCGGCAGGCTTCCGATCCATGTCTGACACGAACACGCGGCCTGCCACGATCTGCTCGACCGGCAGCTCCAGCACCTCCGGATGCGCCAGAAGCTGTTCGCGGTATCTGGATTCTGCAAGTGACGCCCGGCGCAAGATGCCTTCAAGCGCCGGCTGCTCGTCGGGCCGCGCAGGGCGCGCTGAATTTTCCTCGATCATGACCTAATCAGAATCGCTCGAATTTCGTGACGTCGATTTCAGGATAGAGCGGGGTCCGTCGAAGTTCTATGACCGGAGAGAGAAACTCGCGCGCCCGGCGCAAACCGGTGGAGGTGGCCTTGCACGCCCAGTTGAAGAAGCAGTTGCGCGAGGAAGCGCTGGCCCGGCGTGATGCGCTCGACGCCGTATGGCGGATCGAGGCCTCGCTTGCCATGACCGAGACGGCGTCGATCATCGACATCGAGCCGGGCACGGTCGTTTCCGGTTTCTGGCCGATGCGTTCGGAGGTCGACGTGCGGCCGCTGATGTTCGCGCTGCGCGAAAAGGGCGCGCGGCTCTGCCTGCCCGCGATCCTCGACAAAACGACCATCGTGTTTCGCGAGCTCGTTCGGGGTGCGCCGTTGATCGACATGGGCTTCGGGACAGCCGGACCGGGCGAGGAGGCGGAGGTGCTCGAACCTGCGCTGATGCTGATGCCGCTGGCGGCGTTCGATGCGCGTGGCCACCGCATCGGCTATGGCGCGGGCTATTACGACCGGGCGATCGACCGCCTGCATCGCAGGAATTTGACGCCGCGGCTGATCGGCATCGCCTTCGACTGCCAGCTCGTTCCAGAGGTGCCGAACCAGGACCACGATGTGCAGCTCGAAGAAATCCTCACCGAAAGCGGCTTGCGCGGGTTTCCCCCTAGCCTTATAGACACCTGTCATGAGACTTCTTTTTCTGGGCGACATGGTCGGGCGATCCGGCCGCACGGCGGTGTGGGAAAGGCTTCCGGGCCTGATCTCCGATTTCCGGCTCGACTTCGTCATCGTCAATGGCGAGAACGCGGCCGGCGGCTTCGGCATCACCGAGGACATCTATCTGGCGACGCTGGAAGCAGGCGCCGACGTGGTGACCACCGGCAACCATGTCTGGGACCAGCGCGAGGCACTGGAATTCGCGTCGCGCTCCGATCGCTTCCTGCGGCCGGCCAATTTTCCGATCGGCACGCCCGGCAGGGGAACCGGGCTCTACGAGGCCCGCAATGGCGCGCGCGTGTTCGTAACCAACATCATGGGCCGGGTCTTCATGCATCCGGAACTCGACGATCCGTTCCAGGCGGGCGAACGCGAACTCGCGGCCTGCCCGCTGGGCGAGCAGGCGGATGCGGTGGTGATCGACTTCCACGCGGAGGCGACCTCGGAAGATGTGCTTCGCACATTTCGTGGACGGTCGTGCAAGCCTTGTGGTGGGGACCCATACGCACCAGCCAACGGCCGACCACCAGATCCTCAATGGCGGCACGGGCTACCTGACGGATGCGGGTATGTGCGGCGACTACGATTCGTCGCTCGGCATGGACAAGGAAGAGCCGCTGAACCGCTTCCTTTCCAAGGTGCCGAAGGGCCGCTTCGAGGCGGCGAGCGGGCCGGCAACGATCTGCGGCGTCGGCCTCGACATCTCCGACCGGACGGGCCTTGCAGAGCGGATCGCGCCGCTGCGGCTGGGCCCGCGGCTCGAAGAGACGGTGCCCGCGTTCTGGTAGGTGAGCGGGAACCAAAGTGGCGCTCGCGGATTTCCGGCAGGCGCCGCGGCGGTTGACGCCGGGGCGCAGGGGCGCCTAATTCTCTTAATCTTCCCATCGATCCACAGCCGGGGGCACCAATGATCGAGTTCTTCGCCGGACATTTCGACTGGCTTTCCGACCCGACAGCCTGGGTTGCGCTGGTCACGCTGGTCGTGCTCGAGGTCGTTCTTGGCATCGACAATCTGATTTTCATCTCGATCCTGACCAACAAGCTGCCGGAAGAACACCGGGTAAGGGCAAGGCGGATCGGCATTGGCGGCGCGCTCATCATGCGGCTCCTGCTGCTCGCCACCGTTGCGTGGATCGTGCAGCTCACCACTCCGCTGTTCGTGCTGTTCGATCACCCGTTCTCCTGGCGCGACCTGATCCTGATCGCGGGTGGTCTGTTCCTGGTGTGGAAGGCCACCAAGGAAATCCATCATTCCGTCGATCACGACGACGGCAAGGAGAACATGATCGGACAGACGATCCAGATCTCGCTCGCGGGCGCGATCTTCCAGATCCTGCTGCTGGACCTTGTGTTCTCGATCGACTCGATCATCACCGCGGTCGGCATGACCGACGAGATCGCCATCATGTACATCGCCGTCATCTTCGCGGTGACGGTTATGCTGGTGGCCGTCAATCCGCTTTCGCAGTTCATCGAGAAGAATCCGACCATCGTGATGCTGGCGCTGGCCTTCCTGCTGATGATTGGCATGACGCTGATCGCCGACGGCATGGGCTTCCATGTGCCGAAGGGCTACATCTACGCCGCCATGGGCTTCTCGGCGCTGGTGGAGGGCCTGAACATGCTGGCGCGGCGCAAGCGTGCACGAGACAAGGCTGCGGGCATCGACGCGGCACATTGATGCCGCGTCAAACGCCCTTGAGCACCAGAATGGTGGGGCGCGAGGGCAGGGTGCGCAGAGATACGCTGAAGGACGGCCCTTCGGCGTAGCGGACATCGAAGGTTTCGCCCATGCGGCCGGTGAACTCGGCCATCGGCGTTGCATGGCGGTGCATCGGCAGGATGAGCGAGGAGAAAAGCCGGGTGGCGATCTCGCTCATCGCTCCGACCGAGAGCGTCATGCCGCCGTCGATCGGTACCATCAGAATATCGAGACGCCCGATGGCGCCGTAATGTGCGTCCTCCAGCCGGTGGTGCAGGTGGCCGAGATGGCCGATGCAAAGCCCGGCAACCTCGAAGATGAAGATCGAATTGCCACCTTCCTCCATGCCGCCCCATGAGCGTATGTCGGTTGGCACGTTGCGGATGTAGACATCGTCCACGACGACGGCGTGGCGGGCCGGGCCGCCTTCCGGGTTCCAGCCGCGCAGGACGTATTCGATGCCCGGATCCGGACTTTCCGTGAAATGGGTGCGGTGTGCCTTGTTCATCGTGACGATGCGCGGCAGAGGCTCGGCGCCGTAGTAACCGGAGAAATCGGTGGCGATGCGCACGCCGCCCGGCGTCTCGATCACGTAGGTCGAGTGGCCAGCATAAGTGATCGTCAAGTCTCCATCGACGAAGGTCTGCGCAGGTGTAAAGTTTGCGTAGGTGACATGGGGGAGCGTTTCTGCGATCGCGACGCATCTGCTCGGCGGTGGCTCCGCCTGATCCTGGGCCATGGCGCCCGCAGGAACGGTGGCAAGGATGGTGGCGGCAAGGGCGAGGCGGCGGACCAGGCTCATGGCGGTTCTCCGGGCTTCGAGCGTCGCCCGGCAGGTTAAGCGAAACTGCCGATCCCCGGCTTCACGTTTGTGCGAGCCCGCTACGCTACGGGGTCTGCGCCGCAGCCTGCTCCTTCACCGGCTGGTGGCGGGCCTTGTAGCCGAGCGTGAGTGCAAGGGTTGCGCCAAGTCCAATCGTCGCGCGCTGCAGGGCTTGCGACTGCCCCGCAAGCCAGGTCGGGTCCAGCAGCGTCTCCCTCATCGTTAGCGCCGATTGCAGACGGTCGGTGAAGTTGCATTCTCGATCGCTCCTGCCCTGCTGCCCGAGCGCCACCAGCGTTTCGAAAAAATGCTGTGCGCGCTGCAGATTGTGAAGGTCAGGCTGGGGTGTCGTCACCGTCTGGCGCACATGCATTTCGCCGCTCCCCACATTGCGCGGATGAACGTGAATCGTGTTGCAAGGGACATCGAAACTGTGGGGAGCGTCGGCGCGGAGTTTGCTATCGCCGATCCAGTATACGGCGCTGCCGGCAATTAGGTCGAAGCGTTCCGAAGCGAAGTCCGCCGGACCGGCGTGATAATGGCGCGTGTTCGGCAGCGTTTCTCCCGGGCCTGCAAACCAGTCCATGACCAGCCTGACGCCGCCATTGTCCTTTGGCAGCTCCGTGAACACGAGCCGCGTGTTGTTCACCGGATTGAAGTAGCTGTCCCCTTGCTCGGTCGTCATCACAAGCCTCCACGTGCCCCGACAAGCAGTTTCGGGCTCGAAACTGCGCGCGGCAAGGGGAATCTGCGTCGACATACGGTTGCTGCGCTTATCCGGCAGCCGGCTTTTTCTGGACGTTCGGCGGGCTTTTCACTATAAGGCGCGCCATTCAACGACATTGCGAAGAAGTCCGCATAGGGGTGTTATGGCAGGTCATTCACAGTTCAAGAACATCATGCATCGCAAGGGCCGGCAGGATGCGGTCCGCTCGAAGATGTTTTCCAAGCTCGCGCGCGAAATCACCGTCGCAGCCAAGATGGGCGCGCCCGACCCCGACATGAACCCGCGACTGCGCCTTGCCGTGCAGAATGCCAAGGCTCAGTCGATGCCGAAGGACAACATCCAGCGCCATCAACAAGGCGTCGGGCGGCGATGCGGAGAGTTATGACGAAGTGCGCTACGAGGGCTACGGCCCCGGCGGCGTTGCCGTGATCGTCGAAGCCCTGACCGACAACCGCAATCGTTCCGCATCCAACGTGCGTGCCGCCTTCACCAAGGCTGGCGGGGCGATGGGCGAGACGGGCTCGGTCTCCTTCATGTTCGATCGGGTCGGTGAGATCGTCTATGGCGCGGCTGCCGGCGATGCGGACACCGTGATGGAAGCTGCGATCGAGGCCGGTGCGGACGACGTGCAGTCCGACGAGAACGGCCACGTCATCATCTGCGCCTTCGAGGACATCGGCGACGTCACCTCGGCGCTGGAGAAGGCCCTGGGAGAGGCGGAATCGGTCAAGACTATCTGGAAGCCGCAGACCTCCACTCCGGTTGACGAGGACCGCGCCCAATCGATCCTCAAGCTGATCGCGACGCTGGAAGACGACGACGACGTGCAGAACGTCTACGCAAATTTCGAGGTCGACGACGAGACGCTGGCCAAGCTGAGCGCGGCATGACGGTCGGCTCGGGCGGGGCACCGCGCCCGCGCATCACGATCACCTACTGCACGCAGTGCCAGTGGCTGCTGCGTGCAGCCTGGATGGCGCAGGAGCTGTTGTCGACCTTCGGAGCGGATATTGCCGAGGTGGCGCTTGTGCCCGGCACCGGCGGTGCGTACGAGATCGCGCTCGACGGCGAGCTGATCTGGGAGCGCAAGCGCGACGGGGGCTTTCCGGAAGCCAAGGTGTTGAAGCAGCTCGTGCGCGACCGTGTATGGCCGGAGCGTGACCTCGGTCATTCCGACCGGAAGGATTGAGGGCTCAATTGGCCCGGCAACACGTCGCGGCGCTTGTCCTGGTTTGACCCTGTGTTCTGGCTCCAATCCTGACATGCGGCCAAGAAAAAACCCGCCTTTCGGCGGGTTTTTCACTTCTGCTTGATCTGACGCAAGGCTCAGATGCCGAGGCCTTCGTAGCGCTTCTTGAACTTGGACAGGCGGCCGCCGCGGTCGAGCAGCGTCTGCTGGCCACCGGTCCAGGCCGGGTGCGTGGTCGGGTCGATGTCGAGGTTCATCGTGTCCCCTTCCTTGCCCCAGGTCGAGCGGGTCGTGTATTCGGTGCCATCGGTCATGACGACCTTGATGGTGTGGTAGTCGGGATGGATATCGGCTTTCATCGGTGTCGTCCTGGCTTTCGGGGCTGTCGCGCGGCGCTACGCTGCGGCGATGCGCCCACTATCAAAACCTGAAGCCGCAGCTATGGAAAGGCCGCGGCTCCAAAACGGTCGGGCTGGCCTATACATGAGCCGGCGGAAAACCACAAGGCCGACTGGCCGGCAAATTCGCCCGAAGGCGGCGACAGGAAAGGGCTGATGGCGGATCTGATACCAGAACGGGGAGGGCGCGACCGTTCGCTGCAGCCGCTGCGCCGGTTGTTTCCCTACATCCTGCCCTATCGCCGGCTGGTCGTCGGTGCGGTCATATCGCTGTTTGCCGCCGCATTGACGACATTGACCTTGCCGATCGCCGTGCGGCGCATGATCGACTTCGGTTTCAGCGATTCCGATTCCGCGCTGATCGCCAATTACTTTTCCATGCTGGCGGTGCTGGCCGGGATTCTGGCGCTGGCGTCGGCCGCCCGATACTACTTCGTCATCACCTTGGGCGAGCGGGTGGTCTCCGACATCCGCCGCGACGTCTTCGCGCATGTGACGCGCCTGTCGCCCGGTTTCTTCGACACGGTGCAGTCGGGCGAGATCGTCTCGCGGCTGACGGCCGACACCACCCAGATCAAGTCTGCCGTGGGAGCGACCGCATCTGTCGCGCTGCGCAATCTCATCATGGGGCTCGGCGCGCTCGCGATGATGGTCGTGACCAGTCCGAAGCTCTCGGGCCTCGTCATCGCCGCGATCCCCATCGTCGTTCTGCCGTTGGTCGCCTTCGGCCGCTCGGTGCGGCGCAAGTCGCGATCGCGCAGGATACTCTGGCCGATGCCACTGCCTATGCGAGCGAGCAGATCGGCGCGGTGCGGACGCTGCAGGCGTTCACCAACGAAAGGCTCGTGACGGAACGGTTTTCGGCGGCGGTCGAGACTGCGTTTTCCGCGGCGCGGGCTTCGGTGTTCGCGCGCTCCTTCCTCACCTTCTTTGCCATCTTCACGATCTTCACCTCCGTGGTGGCGGTGCTTTGGATAGGCTCCTACGACGTGCTTTCAGGCGCAATCTCGCCGGGCACGCTGGGCCAGTTCCTGTTCTACGCCGTGCTGGCGGCCGGCGCTCTCGGCGCCTTGTCGGAAGTGTGGGGCGAACTCAGTCAGGCGGCGGGAGCCGCCGAACGGTTGACCGAACTGCTGGCAGAGGAACCGACGGTGACCGCGCCTTTGTCGCCTCTGTCGATGCCTGAACCCGCGCGCGGCGCGATCGAGTTCCGGGACGTGTGCTTCGCCTATCCGGTACGGCCGGGGCAGTCGGCGCTCCATGGGCTTTCCTTCAGCATCGCACCGGGGAGACGGTGGCGATCGTCGGCGCGTCGGGTGCGGGCAAAAGCACCGTGTTCTCGCTGCTGATGCGTTTCTACGATCCGCAATCCGGGGCGGTGCTTATTGATGGCGTGGACATCAGCGATGCAGACCCGGAAGCCGTACGCAGCCGTATCGCCATCGTGCCGCAGGACGTGACGATCTTTGCCGCGAGCGCCGCCGACAACATCGCCTTCGGGCGGCCGGGGGCGAGCCGCGCGGCGATCGAGGCGGCGGCCCGCGACGCTCATGCCGATACCTTCATCTCGAAGCTGGAGGATGGCTACGAGACCGCGCTCGGCGAACGCGGCGTGACCCTTTCCGGTGGCCAGCGGCAGCGGGTGGCAATCGCCCGCGCCATTTTGCGCGATGCGCCGATCCTGCTCTTGGACGAAGCGACCTCCGCGCTCGACGCCGAAAGCGAGACGCTGGTGCAAACGGCACTCGAGCGGCTGATGGAGGGGCGGACCACCATCGTTGTCGCGCACCGGCTGGCGACCGTGCTCAAGGCCGATCGCATCCTGGTGATGGATCAGGGGCGGATCGTCGAGGAGGGCACGCACCAGAGCCTGGTGGCGCGCGGCGGCACCTATGCGCGGCTGGCGCGGCTGCAGTTTGACCACGGTGCCGAGGCCTTCGGCAAGGCGGCCGAGTAAAGCTTGGGCCCATTTACGGCACCAGCTTGGGTGTGGTTATTTTTCTCTTCAGCCAAGCAATGACCGCGCCGTCCGCATGAAGATCCGCGAACCGATGGCGATCAGGTCATCAGGGAAGTCGTAGTCCGGGTTGTGCAGTTCGGGAAGGTCGGTGCCGGCTCCAAGGAACAGCATCGCCGACTTCGACGTGTGCCCGAACAGGCCGAAATCCTCCGAGGCGCGCATCGGAAGCTGTTCCTCGTCGTGGGTGATACCTTCCGCGTCGAGTGCTGCGCGCAGGTGATCGACCGCCTCAGGTGCGTTCAGGCTGGCAACGAAAATCTCATGATAGTCGACGGCAAAGCGCAATCCGTCCTGCGCAGCGATTTCGCGCGCCAAACCTTCCGCGGCCGCGCAGAGATCGGCCATGCGCTCGTCGAGCCGCGTGCGCAGGGTGCACCACACCTCGGCGCGGCCGGGCGCGATGCCGAAAACGGCTTCGCCCATTTCCGCATGCGTGACGGTGACCATGCCGAAATCGTCGTTCTCGAAACTGCCGCCGCCGAGTTTCGCCAGCGCTGGCATCAGCCGGCTGACGGCGAGCATCGGCGAGGTGCCGGTCTCGGGCATCGAGGAATGGGCCGTCTTGCCTTCCAGTACGATACGCATGCCACGCGAGGCGCAGTTGACGACGCCGGGCTTGAGACGGACGTGGCCGAACGGCGTGCCGGGCACATTGTGAAGCGAGAAGGCGAAGTCCGGTCGGATCGCCTCGTAGCGGGGATCGGCAACCACGCCGGCGGCACCAGCGCCGGTCTCCTCTGCCGGCTGGAACATCAACACCGCGCGGCCGCGCGCAGGGCGCTGCCGCCCAAGCTGGCGGCCGAGAGCGGCGAGGATGGTGGTGTGGCCGTCATGGCCGCACATGTGGGATTTGCCTGCAATCGTCGACCGGTGCGGCGCGTCGGAAAGCTCTTCGATGGGCAGTGCGTCGAGCTCGGAGCGGAACAACACGGTCGGACCAGGTAGCCCGCTGTCATAGACGGCAGCGACGCCGTGACCGCCGAGCCCGGTGAGCACCGTATCGGGCTGCGTATCGTCCAGAAACCCCACAACCCGGCGCGCCGTCTCGGCCTCCTCGCCGGAAATTTCCGGGAACCGGTGCAATTCGCGGCGGAACTCGACCAGATCGGCGATGTCCTGGTTGGTGAGGGTCATGATGTCTCCGTCTTTTTCGTGTCCGTTCAGGCGCTGGCGGCTGCGTGGCGACCGGCATTGCGGCCGGAGAAGATGCAGCCGCCGAGGAAGGTGCCTTCCAGCGCGTTGTAACCGTGATAACCGCCGCCGCCGAAGCCCGCCACCTCTCCGGCCGCATAAAGGCCGGGCAACGTGGCGCCGGTGGCGTCAAGAACCTGTCCGTCGAGATTGGTGTGGAGCCCGCCCAGTGTCTTGCGGGTCAGGACGTGCAGGCGTACCGCGATCAGCGGGCCGTGGGCGGGATCGAGGATGCGGTGTGGTTTGGCCGTGCGGATGAGCTTGTCGCCAAGATAGGCGCGTGCGCCGCGAATGGCTGTTACCTGCGCATCCTTGGAGAACGGGTTCTCGATCTCGCGGTCGCGGGCCTGGATCTGCGCCGCGATCCGCTGAGGGTCGAGCAGGTTCTCGCCGGTCATCGTGTTCATCGCCGAGACGAGCTCGGGCAGGGTATCGCGGACGATGAAGTCGGCGCCGTGCTTCTTGAAGGCCTCGACCGGCGGCGGCGCGCCCGCGCCCCGGCGGGTCTTGAGCACGTTCAGCCACTTGCCTGAGGTCAGGTCGGGGTTCTGCTCGGAACCCGACAGGGCGAACTCCTTCTTGATGATGCTCTGGGTGAGCACGAACCAGGAATAGTCATAGCCGGTGGAAAGAATGCGTTTCAGCGTCGACAGTGTGTCGAACCCCGGCATGCAGGGCGCAGCGAGGCGGTCACCCAGTGCGTCGAACCACATGGACGATGGCCCCGGCAGGATACGGATGCCGTGGTCCGGCCAGATCGGCACCCAGTTCTGCACGCCCTCTGTGTAATGCCACATGCGGTCGGCATTGATGAGCGCCGCCCCGGCGTCCTGAGCAATGGCGACCATGCGGCCGTCTACATGGTGCGGCACGCCGGCAACCATGGTTTGTGGTGCGGGTCCGAGGCGCTCGACAGGCCAGTTGGCGCGCACCAGGTCGAAATTGCCGCCGATGCCACCAGAGGTGACGATGACCTTCGGAGCGGAGAGTTCGAAGGCGCCGATCACGCCTCGCCCGGAGCGCTGGCCGCGTTCGGCGGTCGATGGTTCGAGCACTTCTCCGGCGACGCCTGTGACCGCACCATTGGTGGTGACGAGTCGACTCGCCTGGTGGCGGTACCTGATCTTTATGCGGCCTGCCTGCTCATGTTCGCCGACGCGGCGGATGAAGGGCGCCAGCACGCCGGGGCCGGTGCCCCATGTGATATGGAAACGCGGAACGGAATTGCCGTGGCCATCGGCCAGCGCGCCGCCGCGTTCGGCCCAGCCGACGACCGGAAACCAGCGCATACCCATCGCGTGAAGCCAGGGGCGCATCTCGCCGGCAGCAAAATCGACATAGGCTTCGGCCGTGCAGCGTGGCCAGTAATCCTCCTCGCGATCGAACTGGGCGGAACCCATCCAGTCCTGCACGGCAAGTTCGCGACTGTCGCGGATGCGCATGCGGCGCTGCTCTGGGCTGTCGACAAAGAACAGGCCGCCCAACGACCAGAAAGCCTGGCCGCCCAGCGCATTGCTGCCTTCCTGTTCCAGGATGACGACCGATCGGCCGGCGTCGGCAAGCTCTGCGGCTGCGACAAGGCCGGCAAGTCCGCCGCCGATGACGATGGCGTCCGCCTCGTCGGCCATGATCCCCTCCCTAGGGTTTGTTTTCCGGCCGCAAGATTGCCGTTGTTTGGAGCGGATGGTCAACGGGCGGCAAAAAGGGGATGCACAAACTAAGAAGGCCGCCGAAAACGGCGGCCTTCTAAGCAATTCAACGGAGGTCAAACGGGATCAGCTACCGTTCTGGAGGCCGTGAATGGTCTGCTGGATGCCGCGGACCTGGCCGGAGAGCGCCTGATAGGAGGCGGCGCTCAGGTCGCCACCATTGGTGGCCTTCTCCTGGGCAGCGGCCTGCCTTACGGCGTCGATCTGCGCACGGACCTGGGCCGCGCTGCCGGCGTCGACAGCGGTCGAGCGGTCACCGGCCTGCAGGTTGGTCTGAGCTGCAACCAGGGCTGCATCGAGCTGCCTTGCATAAGACGTCTGCGGCAGCGAGATCGAGGAAGTGTACATTGCATCCACGTTCGGGAGGCCACGCGTTGCGTCGTCCTCAGCAAAGGCACCTGCCAGAGGCACGGAAACCAGAAGCGCGGAAAGGGTGGTCTTGAGAGTAAGGTTACGCATTTTCTTTCGTCCATTCCTTGACCGACTGTTGGGAGCCAGTGGTCAGATCTTGGCCGTCTGAGCCTGCCTTGTCACAGCGTCCTTCCCAAAACGCCGCCGGCAGGTTCCGGCCACGACGAAGAATAGGTGTACCGTCTGGACGGTTCAAACTTACCTAACGTAAGCATAGGCGGTCAGAATTGATGAGACGGCTCACGAAACCTCGGAAATTCAATAACTTCGCGGCATGGTTGAATTTTTTTGAACGTGATTTTTTCTGTTCAGCCGCCATACCGGGCTTCGAGATGCCGGCGGAAATGGTCCGCGTTCAACGGTTCTCCGGTGGCGCGTTCGATCAATTCCGGCGTCGACCAGCGCGAACCCTGCGACCAGATACGCTCGCGTCGCCAATCGTTGACGCGATCGAAGCGCCCTTCGGCAAAGTCTGCCGATACGTCGGGATGCTCGCGCTCGATAGCCGTCCATTGCTGCGCGGCGATCATGGCGCCGAGCGTATAGGAGGGGAAATAGCCGAATGCGCCGGACGGCCAGTGGACATCCTGCATGGGGCCGTCGGCGGGATTGTCTATGGTGGAAAGGCCGAGATAAGCCTGCATGCGCGCATCCCAGGCTTCCGGTAGATCGGCAACCTCGAGGCGGCCGGCAACCAGATCCTGCTCCAGCTCGAAGCGCAGGATGACGTGCAGCGGATAGGTGACCTCGTCGGCATCGACACGGATCAGCCCGCGCTCGACCCGGTGCACGTGCGGCAGGATGTCGTCCAGCGACCAGTCCTCGCCAAGATGGCGCTCGACCATCGGCAGTGCCCAAGTCCAGAAGGCCGGATTGCGGCCGATCTGCTTTTCCACGAACAGGCTCTGGCTTTCGTGGATCGCCATGCCGCGCGCCTTGCCAAGCGGCCAATGTGCCCACTCGCGCGGCAGGCCCTGTTCGTAGAGCGCATGGCCCGTCTCGTGCAGCACGCCCATCAGCGCCGACAGGAATTCGGTCGTGCGGTAGCGCGTGGTGATGCGCACGTCCGTGGGCACGCCACCGCAGAATGGGTGGTGCGAGACCGAGAGGCTGCCATGCGTGACATCGAAGCCGACAGCGGCCATCAGCGCCAGCCCCAGCTCGCGCTGCCTGTCGACGGGATAGGTGCCGGAGAGCGCTTTCAGCGGTCGCTTGGCCAACCGCTTCTCTTGCACGTCGATGGCGCGCGGCACGAAGTCGACGAGGAACGTCTTCAGCTCTTCCAGAACCGGCCCGACATCGGCGACGCGGTTGCCCGGGTCGAATTGTTCCATCAGCGCGTCGTAGGGGTCTAGCTTCAACGCTTCGGCACGCAATTGCGCTTCCTCGCGCACGAGGTCGACCACACCTCCGAGCGCCGGCTGGAAGCCGGCCCAATCGTTGCGGGCACGCAGGTCGCGCCAGAGATGCTCGCAGCGCATGCGGGTGCGCATCTGGCGTTCGACGAATTCCGGCGGCAGGCAGGTCAGGTTCAGATGCTGGCGCCTGAACTCGCGCAGTGCGGCCGCCTGATCCTCGTTGAGCGCCTCGTCTTGGGCCGCTTCGATCCAGTCGGCAATTTCCGGCGCCGTCGCCATGCGGTGATGCATGCCGGCCAGCGTGGCCATCGCCTCGGCGCGCGCCTCGCCACCGCCGACTGCCATCTGGGTGGCCTCGTCGGCGCCGAGGATGGCAAGGGCGTGGCCGAGGGCTTCGAGCCGATGGCCCAGTTCGTCGAGTTTCTGGAAGGACATGCGGATTTCCCGATTGCGATGATGGTGAAGGGGACACGAAGGCATAGCTGCTTGCAAGAGCCAGCAAAGCGCTGAAGTCTAGTCAGGGGTGGCGGCCAGCGCCCGTGCCAGCACTTCGAAGATCTGCGGCTCGCCCATTTGAGCCACGTTGAAGCGCATGTAGCGGGAGGCGTTTTGCGAGACACTGAAGACATTGCCTGGCGCCAGCACCACGTCGTCGTTCAGCGCAGCGCGTGCAATCTCGGCTGAATCGCACCCGTCGGGCAGGCTGCACCACAGGTAGAAGCCCCCACGCGGCATCATCCAGGGAGAAATACCCAACCTTTCCAGCTTGTTCGCCACGTCGCGCCGGGCGTGGTTCAGCCTGCGCCGCACACCCTCCAGATGCTTGCGGTAGCTGCCGTCGCTCAACGATGCGAAAACCAGCTCGGCGGCGACAGGACTGACGCCCCCGAAACTCGTGGCGACCTGCAGATCGATCAAGGCGTCGATCCAGTCCCCGCGGGCGGCGATGTAGCCGCAGCGGATGGATGCGGAGAGAGTCTTGGAGAAACTGCCGATGCGGATCACAGATGACAGGCCGTCGAGTGTGGCGAGACGCGCCGACGGTTCCGGCTCGAAATCGGCGAAGATGTCGTCTTCGACGATCGTCATGCCCTGTTCGGTCGCAATGTTGAGGATGCGATGGGCGGCCTGCGGCGACAGCGTTGCCCCGGTGGGGTTATGCAGTGCCGAATTGGTGATGTAGAGCCGCGGCCGATGTTGCGCGACCACGTCCGCGAACCGCTCGATGTCCGGGCCGTTCGGCGTGTAGGGAACGCCGACAATTGTCGCCTGGTGGGCGCGCAGAAGGGCCTGGAAATTGAAATAGCAGGGATCATCGACAAGCACGATTTCGCCCGGCCTGACGAGAAAGCGGCAGATCAAGTCGATCGCCTGCGTTCCCGACCCCGTCAGCAGGATACCGTCTGGTCCTGCGTCAACACCTTCCGTCGCGAATTGTCTGGCCAGCAGGTGTCGCAAGGCCAAGGGGCCGCGCGTTGCGCCATAGTCCGAAAGAATTGCAGCGTCGGTTCTCGCTACCTTGCGTAAGGCGCGCCGGATAGCGTCGTTGGGCATCCAGTCGGCGGGCAGCCAGCCGCAGCCGGGCTTCGCGACCGCGGGGGTGGCATCCAGCGATTGGCGGGAAACCCAGAATGGATCTAGCGCCCGGTCGAGCTTCGGGCCGATTTCAGTCAGTGTCAGCGGCGGTGGCGCGCTGGCAACGTAGAAGCCTGAACCCTGCCGGGCGCGGATAAGCCCCTCGGCGGCGAGGCGGTCATAGGCTTCGACAACCGTAGACGGCGACACCGCCATCGTGGCTGCAAAGGCGCGGATGGAGGGCAGGCGATCGCCGGTGCCGAGCGCCCGGCGCGCGACCCTGGCGCGGATCGCCTCCATTACTTCCTCGGTACGCGTCTGACGATCCTGCAAGATGCGATGCCTCGATTGTATTGTCGATCGGTACCATACAGTTTTGCCAAATTGTATCGTACTGTCGCTGTCCGTGCCAGCCCTTGCCAGCTACGAACCCAGCTTTGCAGGAGGGATCATGAAAGCGGAAACGGCGGGGTGGGGCAGCGGGCTTCTGGGCGTCATCATCTTCAGCGGATCGCTGCCGGCGACGCGGGTTGCGATCGGCGGCTTCTCGCCACTGTTCCTGACGTCGGTGCGCGCGGTGATCGCCGCCTTGCTCGGGATGGCGCTACTGGTCGCGTTGCGGCAGAAGCGGCCGGCGCGAAGCGATCTGGGCTCTCTTGCCGTCGTTGCGCTCGGCGTCGTGGTCGGCTTCCCCTTGCTGACGGCGCTGGCATTGCAACATATCAGCGCGGCGCGCTCGATCGTCTTTATCGGCCTGCTGCCGCTTTGCACCGCGATATTCGGCGTCCTTCGCGGCGGTGAGCGGCCGAAGCCGGCTTTCTGGCTGTTTTCGATAGCCGGCAGCGCTCTGGTGGCGGGCTTCGCCTTGAGCGAGAGCGGAAACGGCTCCCTGACGGGCGACTTGCTGATGATCGGGGCCATCCTGCTTTGCGGGCTGGGTTACGCCGATGGCGCCACCCTGTCTCGCCGCCTGGGTGGCTGGCAGGTCATCTCCTGGGCCCTGCTGCTGTCGTTGCCGGTGATGGCCGTTCTTGCGCTGGCAACGTTGCCGGATACGCTTGCCGATGTGCAGATGCCGGCATGGATCGGGCTCGCCTACGTGTCGGTGTTCAGCATGCTGGTCGGCTTCGTGTTCTGGTATCGTGGGCTGGCGCTGGGCGGTATTTCCGGCGTCGGTCAACTTCAGTTGCTGCAACCCTTCTTCGGGCTGGCGCTGGCGGGTCTGCTGCTTGGCGAACCGGTCGCCTGGAGCATGATCGCGGTCACGGCTCTCGTGGTTCTATGCGTGGCGGGAGCGAAGCGGTTCGCCTGAAGCTCGGAACCATCGCAGCAAACTGCTTGCGCATCGCACTGGATCGGTGCTGAAACAGCGGTGTCGAGGCAAGTAGAGGGAAACCGCGATGATCGCCACCATTCTCATCGGGCTGGTCGCCCTGATCCACGTCTACATCGTCGTGCTGGAAATGGTGCTGTGGGATACGCCGCGGGCCGTGCCGCCTTTGGCACGACGCCGGAGTTTTCAGCATCGACAAAAGTACTTGCTGCCAACCAGGGGCTCTATAACGGCTTCCTCGTTGCGGGGCTCGCGTGGGGGCTCTGGCTCGGCGAGGCGGGATCTCGGGGTAAAGGTATTCTTCCTGCTTTGCGTGCTGGTCGCGGGGCTCTACGGCGCTGCGACTGCCAGCATGAGGATACTCTACGTTCAGGCGGTGCCCGCAGCGCTGGCCCTTCTGGCATTGTGGATCGGCATCTAGCGCTCGGTCAGCTTCAGCTCGATACGGCGATTGCGGTCGCGCGCTTCCTGCGTGTCGGCCGGGTCGAGCGGCTGGAATTCGCCGAAGCCGGCTGCGACCAGTCGCTCGGGCGGCACCCCGTTCTCGATCAGGAACTTGACCACGGACGTGGCGCGGGCGCTTGAGAGCTCCCAATTGTCGCGATAGCGGCCCGTGCCCGATAGCGGGATGTTGTCGGTGTGGCCGTCGACGCGCAGTACCCAGTTGATTTCCGGCGGGATCTCGCGCTGCAGTTCGAGGATTGCTTCTGCCAGCTTTGCCATCTCCTCGCGGCCGGCGTCATTGATCACTTCCGAACCGGAGGGGAACAACACCTCGGACTGGAAGACGAAGCGGTCGCCGACGACGCGGATGCCTTCGCGGTCGGACAGGATTTCACGCAGACGGCCGAAGAAGTCGGACCGATAGCGGTTCAATTCCTGGACGCGCTGGGCCAGCGCTACGTTGAGCCTGCGGCCAAGGTCAGCGATCTTGGTGTTGGATTCGCGATCACGCGCCTCCGAGACCTCCAGTGCGGCCTCAAGCGCGCCGATCTGGCTGCGCAATGCGGCTATCTGCTGGTTCAGCAGTTCGACCTGGCTGAGTGCGCGCTGGCTGAGTTGGCGCTCCTCGTCAAGCTCGCCCGAAAGCTGCGATGCGCGCTGCTCGGCTTCCGCACCGGCGCCTGCTCCAGTCGCCAAGAGCTGCTCGAGACGCGACCGCTCGCTTTCCGCTTGTGACAGCGAGGCACGCATGTTGGATAGCATGTCCTCGAGATCCTGCGAATTCGACTGTTCGAGGGCGAGAAGCTGGGTCAATTCATTGATTTGGGAGTTCAGCCGGGTGAGTACCGCATCGCGGCCGGTGATCTCCTGGCTGAGCAGGAACTGCGCCAGTACGAAGACCGACAGCAGGAACATGATGGCAAGCAGCAGCGACGACAGGGCATCGACGAAGCCCGGCCAGTAATCGACGCTGCGATTGTTGCGCCTGCGCGCCAGCGCCATCTCAGCCCTTCTCCTGCTTGCGGATGGCGTCGGTGAGCTTGTCGAGCGTCACGCGCATTGCCTTCTGCTCGTTGGCTTGAGCCTCCACCCAGTCGCGCATCAGTTGCTGCTCGGAACGCATGTTCTTGACCAGACCGCTGATACCATCGGCAAGGCTGGCCATGGAGGCTGCGATGCGGGGATTGGAGGTGCCGTCGCCTTCCTGCATGGTGCGCAGGCGCTCCGACAACGCCTTGAGTTCTTCCGACGTGTTTGCGGCATCCGTGCCGACGGCAAAGTCCGAGCCGACATCCGTAACCGACGACAGCCAGTTTTCCAGTTCCGTGTAGAAACGCGTCTGGGCGCGACCTGCCTGAAGGTCGAGAAAGCCCAACACCAGCGAGCCGGCAAGGCCGAACAGCGAGGACGAGAACGCAGTGCCCATGCCGGAAAGCGGCGCCGAAAGGCCCGCCTTCAGCGTATCCAGCACGTCGTTGACGTCGCCCGAGCCGGGATCGAGCGTCTGGATGGTGGTGCCGATCGCGCCGATGGTCTGCAGCAGGCCCCAGAACGTGCCAAGCAGTCCGAGGAAAATCAGCAGGCCGGTCAGGTATCGCGAGATGTCGCGGCTCTCGTCGAGGCGCGTGGCGATTGAATCGAGGATCGACCTCATGGAACTGGTCGACAACGTCATGGTGGACGAGCGTCCCAGTAGTGCCTTCATGGGGGCCAGCAATACAGGATCGCGCGCCTGCGTGCCGGCCCTGAAGGAATTGACCCAGCGAACCTCGCGCACGAGGCGGAATACCTGCCCGAAGACAAGCAGGATGCCGACCACCAGCACGCCGAGGATCAGCCCGTTGAGGCCAGGATTGGTCTGGAAGGCGGTCGAAATCTGGCGATAGAGGATGGCCGCGACGAAGCCCACGATGGCCAGGAATATGAGCATCGACAGCAGGAAGACCTGGGGGCTCGACAGGTTGCGCGGATCGTATTCCGCGCCCTCGCTGAGACCGTCGTCAGCTCCCAGGGTTCTGAGAAATGCCATTGGCGCGCCTCTGTATTGATTTCGGCATCAAGGTGATGGCGACTCTAAACGGAATTATGACTAAATTGAAAGGTGACGTGTTGGGTGCGTTGCGCATCATCGCGCCATTCTGAATTGGTAGTGCTCGAGCTGCGTGAAACCGAGCGCTTCTGCAAAGGCTTGATATCTCGCGGGAATGAGCTGCGGGACGCGGATCGGCCTTTCGCCGGCCAGCCCTTCGATAATGGATAGAAGCGCGCGAGCGTGCCCTTGCCGTCTCGATCCAGGGTGGACATAGATCATCCTGACCTCGATCGCGGTCTCTTGGGAAAGATTGACGAGCGCGACGGCGTCTCCGTTGCAGATCACCTGCCATGGCGCCTCAAGGCGGGCCAAGGTAACGGGTTGCAGTTGCCAGGGCAGGTCGTCGGTCTTTTCCTCGTGCATCAGTTCTACAAGGATGTCGGGCGAGGAAAGTTCCGGCGTAGCTGGGTCTAGCTGTGCGTTTGGCACCGGCTTCTCGAAGCCGACGAGCCTGTCGATGCGAGCGAAACCAAAACGTTCATAGAGCTTCACCGCCGGATGGTTATGCTCGAACACCTCAAGCTCCATGCGGGCATCGCTACGCGCCGTGCTCTCGTGCACGAGCCTGTCCAGAACCTGTGAGGCCACGCCCTTGCCGCGAAAGCCGGTGCTGACGCCGAAGGCGGCAAGACGTGATAAACGACCGCGCCGCGCAACGAGGCCAATGGCGGCCACCTCGCCTTTGGCGAACGCGATGCCGCTTGCCTGCATGTCGAGATCTTCGGCCGCGAAACGCGCTGCCATCTGCGGCGCGGTCATGCGTATGGGGATCAGGTAGCCATCGTAGCAGAGCCGGAAAGCTTCGGCGATTTCGTTCCAGCCGAGGCCGTCGAGCGGGCGCCAGTCGAGAGTGGCGTGCGGCGAGCGCGTTGTGTCATTCGCCGCCATTCAGCCATCCCCCGCTTCTGGTCGATCAGCTCTTCTGCTGGATCGTCTTCAACAGGGCTTTGTGTATCGCCTCGTTGCCGGCGACGATGGTGCCGCTGTCGAACATCGCCTGTCCGCCGTCACGGTCGGAGCAAAAACCGCCCGCCTCGCGCACCATCAGAATGCCGGCGGCGAGGTCCCAGGGCGCCAGCCAGTTTTCCCAGAAGCCGTCCATACGGCCGGCCGCGACGTAGGCAAGATCGAGTGCGGCCGAGCCCAGACGGCGAATGCCGGCCGTCTCGCCCATCACGTTCTTCAACTCGACGAGCGCGCGCCCGTGGTGACCCCGGCCGAGATGGGGGATCCCGGTGCCGACCACCGCGTCGGACAGCTTCGAGCGGGCCGCAACGCGCAGCCTGCGATCGTTCATGAACGCGCCGCCACCGCGCTCGGCGGTATAGAGCTCGTCCATCGCCGGATTGTAGATGACACCGGCGACGATCTGGCCCTGGCGCTCCAGCGCGATGGAGATCGAAAAGATCGGAATGCCGTGCAGGAAGTTCGTGGTGCCGTCGAGCGGGTCCACGATCCAACGATGCTGGTCGTCGTCGCCCTCGACCGCGCCGCGTTCCTCCATCAGGAAGGCATAGCCGGGCCGGGCCTTGGAAAGCTCGGCGTGGATGATCTCCTCGGCCTTGCGGTCGGCCTGGCTGACATAGTCGCCAGGCCCCTTGAGCGAGACCTGCAGGTTCTGCACCTCGCCGAAGTCGCGCGCGAGCGAGCGGCCGGCCTTCATGGCAGCCTGTACCATGACGTTGATGATCGCCGAACGCGCCATTTACAGTCTCCGAAGGTCAGGTGTCAGCCGCTCAGGCGCGGCTGATGTAGGTAATCTCGTTGGTGTCGATGATGATCTTCTCGCCGGACGAGATGAAGGGCGGAACCATGACGCGAATGCCGTTTTCCAGCACTGCCGGCTTGTAGGAGGACGCGGCCGTCTGGCCCTTCACCACAGGGTCGGCCTCGGTGATGGTCAGCGTCACCTGGTCGGGCAGGGAGATGCCGATCGGGCGCTCCTCGTGAAGCTCGACGGTCACCTTCATGCCGTCCTGCAGGAACGCCGCGCGCTCGCCGACGAATTCCTTGTCGAGTTCGAGCTGCTCGTAGCTCTCATCGTCCATGAACACCAGCGCGTCGCCCTGTTCGTAGAGAAAGGTGAAATCCTTCTGCTCGAGGCGGACCTTCTCGACGGTTTCCGCAGCGCGGAAGCGCTCGTTCAGCTTGGTGCCGTTGATGAGGTTCTTGAGTTCGACCTGGTTGTAGGCGCCGCCCTTGCCGGGCTTCACCGCGTTCGTCTTGACCGCCACCCACAGGCCGCCATCGTGCTCGATGACGTTGCCGGGACGGATTTCGTTGCCGTTGATCTTAGCCATTGTGTGGTTCCGGAATTTGTGCGTGCCGCGCCGCAAGGGGCGCGCTTATCGGCGCTCCAAGACCACAAAACGGCCGGAGAGGCAAGAGAGCCGGCGCCGGCTTTCGCGAGAGCCTTCCGTCAGAGTACGGCGGCGCGCCTGCTGGCGAGCTGCATCTCATCTTCCGTGAGGCCGTTCAACTGGTCTTCCATGACCATGTCGACTAGGCCCGCCCGCCGCGCGCGCAGATACCATGCGGCGGCCGTCACCCGATCAGGTTCGACGCCGATGCCGGCGCGATAGAGCTTGGCGATGCGGTTCTGGGCTGCGGGGTTGCCGGCCCGTGCCGCACGCAGCAGCCAGGCAAAACCGGCTTCCCGGTCGCGCTCGCCTCCAATCCCTTCCACCAGCCATGTGCCGAGCTGGATCTGCGCGGTATCGAAATTCTGCGCTGCCGCCAGTTCCAGCCATCGCCGCGCCTCGTTCATGTCGACCGGCTTGCCGCCGAAGCCCTGCTCGTAAATCTGCGCCATGGCGTACTGGGCATCGGCAAGGCCGGCCTCGGCGGCTTTCTCGTAATAGGCGGCAGCCGTCTTCATGCCTTCCGGCGACTGATCGCGGCTGTTCGTCATCTGCGCGAAATTGAACTGAGCCAGCCTGTTGCCCGCGTCGGCAGCCTCCTTCAGAAGCGTGTAGGCACGATCCGGATCGCCGATTTCCGCACCGCCGTCGAGCAGGATCATGGCGAGCTGGAAAACCGCCTCGGGCACCTTCTGCTCGGCAGCCTTCTCGTACCATTCCATCGCGGTCACGACATCCTGCCGGACGCCCAGCCCGCGCGAGTAGATCTCGGCAACGAGGGTCTGCGCTGCCGGATTGCCCTCGAGTGCGAGCGGCGTCGCCAGATTGAGTGCTGTCTTATAGAGCCCCCGCTGGAAGGCGCCGTAAGCGACGTCTGCCGGCCGCTCGGAAAAGCGGTCGGGATCGACTGCCTCCGGGGCTGGAGTCGTGACCCTGCCGCCATCCGGGCCGGTGGTTTCGGCCAGAGCGGGCATGATCATCGACAGGCCCGCAATCAGGATGAAGGCTGGCCTGCGCACAACTCAGCCCTCCAGCTGTGGAGCCTGCGCGTCCAACGCGGCGTTGACCGTGGCAACGCTCTCGTCGGGATCGCGGTCGCCGGAAAAGATCGCCTCGGACAGGGCTACGAATTCGACGCCGGTGGCTGCGACCGTCAATGCACTATCCAACTCCACGCCGCCGGCGACAATGCAGGGGACCTGCACCATCTCCGCCCACCATTGGCCGAGCTTCAGATTGCGCGGATGGGGCTCCGGTTTGTTGTCGTAGCCGAACCGGCCGAAGAAGAGATAGTCGGGCCGCGCCTCGCCAAGTTCCAGCGCATCGTCGCGATTTGTGGCGCCGCCGGTCCCGATCATCAGCTTGGCCTGATGCTTGGCGATGATTTCCTCAAGTTCGCGCCGGTCGGTCTCGACATGAAGGCCATCCGCGCCGGTGCGCATGGCGACACGGCTGCTCTCGCCGATCACCACGGCAACGCCGTGTTCCTGGGCGGCTGGCACGACGCGTTCCGCGTAAAGCTGGAACGCATCGTCGTCCATTTCCCAGCCCGGCAGGATGAGGGATGCGACATCGCCCCCGTCAAGCGCAGCAATAAGCCGGCCTGCCTCAATTTGGGGCGGCGCGATGAGCACTATACGGCAACGCGAGGGTGCTTCTGTCGGATTCATCGGATACCTGCGATTGCGCCTCAATGGCGGGCGATCATGGTTGGAATGCGGCATAGAACAACCCGGCCCGATTGAACAGGGGCGGTTCGAACTAGCGCTCCTCGACGATGCGCTCGACCATGAAAAGCAGATACGCCTCTGTCTCGGCACGCACCAGTGCCCGATCCGCCTGGGTTGGCGCTACGAGGTAAAGGTCCACCATCGTGCCAAGTGCAGCACCCAGAAGCTGCATCTGGAGGGGGTTCACTTCCGTATCGCGCGAGAAACGCTCGAAGAATGGGGCCACAAGATCGGTAATGACACGGTCGCCGGTTGAAGTGCGATCAACCTCGATCGGACGCAGCAGACGCATCGTTGCAAGCAGCCCGGCATGCGCGGGCATAGCCTCCGCAGCTTCCAGGTAAACGCCAAGCAGATGCCGCGCCGCATCTTCGATCGGCGTCCCATCCTCTAGATCCTCGAGTGCTGCGTGGCATGTATCGATCAGCCTGGCGACCGTCGTGTCGTAGGCTGCCAGCAGCATCGCGTCGCGGTCGGCGAAGTAACGATAGATCGTGCCCACGGCCACGCCGGTGTCGCTGGCCACACGCGTCGTGGTGACCGCCTGAGTGCCTTCTTGGGCGACAATCGTCTCCACAGCCGAAAGCAGGCTTGCACGGGTCTCGATAGCCCGCTGCTGCCGTGGCCGCGCACCCTTCGGAGCGGTGTCTTCCTTCATATATGAATTCGTTTCATCTTTATTGACTTAATGCAATAGTACGATCATCGTGATGGTAAAGGGGAGGATGCGCCATGCGATTTGTCAAAGAATCTCTTGCGGCAACTGCGATACTGTCCTGTCTTACGTTCGCTTCATACGCTGCGGATCACCGCGTGATGCCTGGGCCGAACGCAAATGAAGAGCTCATTGAAGTGCTTATTCTGGCAGAACCGGGCGATACCGTGACCATTGCGGCGGGGCGTTATGATCTGGTCGATGGGTTATCGCTCGACGTCGACGAGGTGACGGTTCGCGGCGAAGGCGCCAACCGAACAGTCCTCTCATTCAAGGGGCAGGCCGGCGCTGGCGAGGGGTTGCTGGTAACATCTGACCGGGTTGTGCTGGAGGACTTCGCTGTCGAGGACACCAAGGGCGACGGCGTCAAGTCGAAGGGCTCGGATCAGATCACCTTTCGCAACCTGCGCGTCGAGTGGACGGGCGGACCAAAGCCCGAAAACGGTGCCTATGGGGTCTATCCCGTTTCCTCCAGCAACGTGCTGATCGAGGGCGTGACGGTTCGCGGCGCATCCGATGCCGGCATCTATGTCGGACAGAGCGAAGACATCATCGTTCGCAACTCGGTTGCCGAATACAATGTTGCGGGCATCGAGATCGAGAATTCCTACAGGGCTGACGTCTACGGAAACACCGCGCGCCACAACACCGGCGGCATCCTCATTTTCGACCTGCCGAACCTGCCTGTTCAGGGCGGGCACGACATACGCGTCTTCGACAACGACGTGATGGACAACGACACGCCCAATTTCGCGCCCGAAGGCAACATCGTCGGGATCGTGCCAAAGGGCATGGGCGTGATGGTGATGGCCAACCGCAACGTGCACGTCTTCGGCAACCGGTTCGACCGCAACGGCACGACCCATGTGCTGATCGCGGCCTACCCGAACGACTATGAAGACGACGCCTACATGTTCGTGCCGCGCGGCGTCTATGTGCACGGCAATACCTATGGCGAGGGCGGCGGCGAGCCGGATGGCGAAGTCGGCAAGATCATTTCCGACGTCTCCGGAACGCCGGTGCCGGACATCGTCTGGGACGGGGTGACGCGGATCCCGGAATATTTCTCATGGGTGTCGGCTGCGGACCGGATCTATATCGACGAAGCGGACGACACGACCTTCGCCAATCTCAAGATGATCTCGCAGATGCTCCTGCCGTGGGGCTGGTGGCCGGACAAGGACATTGCCGGCTACAAGGGCTCCCTGCCGGAGCCGGAGCCGGTGACGCTCCCGCAGGACAAGGGCGTGTAAGCGAAATGCGGCAATTGAGCCTTGCCGTCGAACGGCTGGGCGGCGCTGCGGTCGCATTGTTACTCTATTGCTGTGCCGCCGCTGCTGCCCCTTCCGACACGGCGATCATGGCCGACAAACCGCCGAAGCTTTTGTCGGAATTCGGGTTTTTCTCGGATGCGCGCGCGCAGGTGCCGACAGAAGGTGTCGTGCCGTTCGAGCCACATACCGCGCTGTTTTCGGATGGCGCGCTGAAGTTTCGTTTCGTCTACGTGCCGGAAGGCGAGGCTGCGCGCTATGTTGCCGACGAGGCGTTCGTGTTTCCGGTCGGATCGGCGTTGATCAAGAGCTTTGCCTTTCCGGCCGATTTCCGCACCCCCTATGAAAAAGTCCGGCTTATCGAAACGCGGGTGATGCTGCTGCACGAGGACGGCTGGCAGAGTTGGGCCTATCTCTGGAACGAGGAGCAGAGCGACGCAGAGATCAAGATTGCCGGCGCGAAGGTCGACGTCGCAACGATCGATGAAAGCGGGGAGCCCGTCTCATTCACTTATTCCGTGCCGAACAAGAACCAGTGCAAGGGCTGCCATCAGCTTGCCGGAGAAATCGTGCCGCTGGGGCCGAAGGCACGCAATCTCAACTTCGAGTTCCAGTATGACGACGGACCGGCGAACCAGCTCGAACGCTGGCGGGAGGCAGGCCTGCTGGAGGGTCTGCCGGAGGATATCGCCGCGATCGACGCGGTGCCAGATTGGCGCGACGAGAGCGCGGACCTCAATGCACGCGCAAGAGCATGGCTCGATGTGAATTGCGCGCATTGCCACCGCCGGGAGGGGCCTGCCAGCAATTCGGGGCTCTATCTAACCTGGGGTGAGGCGATCGGTCCGGCACTCGGCGTCCACAAGCGCCCCGTTGCAGCCGGGCGGGGCTCCGGCGGCAGGCTTTTCGACATAGCGCCGGGGAGCCGGATGGCTCTATCCTGAACTTTCGCGTTGAGAGCACCGAACCAGGCATCATGATGCCGGAACTGGGCCGTGCGCGCGAGGATACCGCCGCGGCCGCGCTTCTGCGGGAGTGGGTTTCAAGCCTGCGCTAGCGCTACAAAGGCCCTGAGGCTTGGCCCGCGGTTGCTGATACGATCGTTGCTATAGCCTACGCTCTGCCACATTTGGGGAGCATGACGTCGCTTTCCAGCCAGCCAAATGGGGAATGCCGACTGGTGGTTGGCGTGTGGATACTGCATTTGCACGGGTTTACCACGCGGACAGCATTTCGTAACCGTTACTAATATATTGTGATACCTACGCGGTGAATTCTCGTGGCAGACCTTATTCGGGCGTAAGTAAGACTGGGGACTCTAGAGCAAGAATGACCAGGCAGTATTTCGGAACCGACGGTATCCGGGGGCGCGCAAACAGGCTTCCGATGACCGCCGAGGTGGCAATGCGTGTGGGCATGGCCGTCGGCATGTCTTTCCAGCGTGGAAGCCACCGCCACCGGGTCGTGCTGGGCAAGGACACGCGACTTTCAGGCTATATGATCGAAAACGCGATGGTTGCCGGGTTCTGCGCGGCGGGCATGGATGTGTTCCTGCTCGGCCCGATCCCGACGCCAGGCGTAGCCATGCTGGTGCGCTCGCTGCGTGCCGACATAGGCGTCATGATTTCCGCCTCGCACAACCCGTATTACGACAACGGCATCAAGCTGTTCGGACCCGACGGTTACAAGCTTTCCGACGAGATCGAGGCGCGCATAGAGCAGCTGCTGGACCGTGACGTCGACATTGCGCTGGCCGATGCGGATGCGTTGGGTCGCGCCAAGCGCGTCGACGGCGTGCATGATCGCTATATCGAGTTCGCCAAGCGGACGCTGCCGCGGTCGATGTCGTTGTCGGGCCTTCGCATCGTCGTCGATTGCGCAAACGGTGCCGGTTACAAGGTCGCGCCTGCCGCCCTGTGGGAACTGGGCGCGGAAGTGATCGCGATCAATTGCGAGCCGAACGGCCTGAACATCAACGAGGATTGCGGCTCCACGCATCCGCTGGGCCTGTCGAAGAAGGTTCACGAGGTGCGCGCCGATATCGGCATCGCGCTTGACGGCGATGCCGACCGTGTCGTGATCGTCGATGAGACCGGCGCCATAGTCGACGGTGATCAGCTCATGGCCATGATTGCCGAAAGCTGGCATCGTAACGGCCGTCTGGCCGGCGGCGGCCTGGTGACGACCGTGATGTCCAATCTCGGCCTCGAGCGTTATATGGACGACCTCGGCCTTTCGCTTCACCGCACGAAGGTCGGCGATCGCTATGTGGTCGAGCATATGCGCGCTCACGGCTTCAATGTCGGCGGCGAACAGTCGGGCCATGTCGTTCTGTCTGACTTCTCGACCACGGGTGACGGGCTGGTATCCGCGTTGCAGGTGCTGGCCTGCATCAAGCGCGCCGACAAACCGGTAAGCGAGGTGTGCCGCAAGTTCGAGCCGGTGCCACAGGTGCTCAAGAACGTTCGCTTTAGCGGCGGCAGCGCTCCGCTGGAGGACAAGTCGGTAAAGGCCGCCATCGACGACGCCCGAGCCCGTCTGGGCGAAAAGGGCAGGCTGGTCATCCGGCCCTCGGGTACGGAGCCGCTGATCCGCGTGATGGCGGAGGCCGACGACAAGGTGCTTGTAGAGCAGGTGGTCGACGACATCATCGGCGTCATTGCCGATGTCAAAAGCGCCGCCTGATTCATCGGCAATACGTGAAGTTTTCGAGGCCCGCGCGAGCGGGCCTTTTTGCATCTGCTGCTGGAAATTAGCCGGAACGTAGTTAATCCTCAAGGTTAATCAGCACTTAACCTTTACCCTGCATTATCCATCTCGACTTAGCCGACGCCTTACGCGTCTGTCGTTGCCGAATCCTGGAGGGCGGACCTCATGCTGAAATACCTTATGCCTGCCGCGGCAGGAGCCGCATTGCTGGTCACCACGGCACTGCCTGCCGCTGCTGCTGATCTCTACGAGCCACCGGTCATCACCTACGAGCCGGAGCCGGTACCGGTTTATGGTGGGTGGTATCTGCGCGGCCATCTCGGCATGTCCAACCAGCGCGTCAAAAGCCTCTACAACGTGCTGTTCGACGATATGGGACCGGACAACAACTTCGCGGTCGTCGACAAGAACTTCGAGTCCGGCCCGACCTTCGGCGTCGGCGCGGGTTACCAGATCAACGACTATCTGCGCCTTGATGGTATGGTCGAATATCGCGGTGAGGTCGGCTTCCATGGCCTCGACACCTGGGTTGACGATGACGGCAACAACCGCTTCAACAACTACACCGGCAAGAAGTCGGAATGGCTGCTGATGGCCAACGCCTATGCCGATCTCGGCGATTTCGGCGGCTTCGTGCCCTATGTCGGCGCCGGTGTCGGTGCCAGCCGCGTCACCATTCATTCGTTCCGCGATGCCGGCATCGACCCGTCCGGTGCGCCGACGCTCGCTTATGCCGACGCGGCTTCGAAGTGGAACTTCGCCTGGGCCCTGCATGCAGGTGTCGGCTTCAAGGCCACCGACCGCATGACCATCGATCTCGGCTACAGCTTCGTCAATCTGGGTGACGGACGGACGGGCGATATCGTCACCTATGACGGGCAGAACCTGATCGACAACCCGATGCACTTCCGCGACATCACCTCGCACGACTTCAAGCTCGGCGTGCGCTACGCGCTCAACTAGAATTCGAGCAAGCCAGACCAACGAAAAAGCCCGGTTCCGCCGGGCTTTTTCTTTGTCGCAGTTTTCGGCCAACCCGCGCGCTAACTCTCTGTTATCCTTAACCGTGGCTTAACCAAGATGGTTAAGAATGCTCATGACGACACCAGCGGCCGCAGCGGGGGCCGCGCCCTGTGGAGTGTGATTCATGAGCATCAGAAAACGCCTCATCGCCACCTGCGCCGCCTTTGCCGTACTTCCGGCCGCGCAGGGTCTTGCTGCCGACTACGATCCGCCGATCATCATCGAGCAGGCGCCGGAATGGGTGCCCGTCGAGATCGGCTCGGGCTGGTATCTGCGCGGCGACGTCAGCTACAATTTAGGCGATCCGGTCTACGACTTCGAATTGTTGGGCGAAACCACCTCGAACCGCCGTTTCGGTGGCGGCGTCGGTGTGGGTTATCACCTGACCGACAATTTCCGCGTTGACGCGACGCTGGCCTATCTCGGCAGTGACCGCTACCGCTACGATGACGGCTTTGATTTCGGCGAAGCATCCCACACGGCCTGGAGCGGTCTCGTGAACGGCTATTGGGACATCGCGACCGTGATGGGCGTGACGCCCTATGTCGGCGCCGGCGTCGGCGCGACCTACTCGAAGCATCATGTGAACATCGATTCGCCGACGCTCGGCGTCTTCGACGAATGGTCGGACAGGCAAACGAACTTTGCCTATGCGTTGATGGCAGGCGCGAGCTACAAGGTTTCTCAGAACGCCTCCATCGATGTCGGATACCAGTTCCTGCACACGGCGGGGATGGAATATCTCGACACCGACACCTTCACGATTGCGGAAGGCGTCAAGCAGCACCAGATCAAGGTTGGCTTGCGCTACGATCTCTGGTAGTGAGCCGCTCATCTCAGGCAACCGCGGCGGGCTCCGGCCCGCCGTTTTGCGTTTTGCCGACCCGCGAGCACGAAGTGGGTAGCTCGACTGCGACGTTTATTTTGCTCTTGACGCCGCAAGCCTGAAGGCATATCGCCGTCCGTGGGCCACCCCTCCCCAACGAGGGGCGTGCTATCTGAAAGGGTAGAACCACAATGACGACATTTGCCAAGCCGGACGTGCGTCCGGCCAATCCCAATTTTTCTTCCGGACCCTGCACCAAGCGCCCTGGCTGGACGCTTGAAGCACTCGCCGATGCGCCGCTCGGACGGTCGCATCGGGCCAAGATCGGCAAGGCGAGGCTCGAACGGGCGATCGAACTCACCCGCGACGTTCTGCGCGTGCCGGCCGACTGGCGTATCGGCATCGTGCCGGCTTCCGACACGGGCGCCGTCGAAATGGCGCTCTGGTCGCTGCTCGGCGAGCGCGGCGTCGACATGGTCGCCTGGAATCGTTCGGCTCCGGCTGGGTGACCGACGTGGTCAAACAGCTCAAGCTCGCCGACGCCCGCAAGATCGAGGCTAGCTACGGCGAACTGCCCGATCTCGACCAGATCGACTTCTCCCGCGACGTGGTCTTCACCTGGAACGGAACGACGTCCGGCGTGCGCGTGCCGAATGCGGATTTCATCCCGGCGGACCACGAGGGCCTGACGATCTGCGATGCCACCTCGGCCGCCTTTGCCCAGCCGCTCGACTTCTCGAAGCTCGATGTGGTGACCTTCTCCTGGCAGAAGGTGCTGGGCGGCGAAGCCGCGCACGGGATGCTGATCCTCAGCCCGCGCGCCGTCGAGCGGCTGGAAAGCTATACGCCGGCATGGCCGCTGCCGAAGATCTTCCGGCTCACCAAGGGCGGCAAGCTGATCGAAGGCATCTTCAAGGGCGAGACCATCAACACGCCGTCGATGCTGTGCGTCGAAGACTATATCGACGCGCTCGAATGGGCTGTCTCCGTCGGCGGGCTTGATGGGCTCGTGCAGCGGGCCGACGCCAATTTCGCGGTCATCGACGCCTTTGTCGCAAAGAGCCCCTGGCTAGGCCATCTGGCCGTCGAGCCGTCAACGCGCTCCAACACCTCGGTGTGCCTGTCCATCGTCGATCCAGACATTGTCGCCCTCGACAAGGAAGCGCAGGCTGCGTTTGCCAAGAGCATGGTGTCGCTGCTCGACAAGGAAGGTGTCGCCTATGACATCGGCCATTATCGGGACGCGCCTCCCGGACTGCGCATCTGGGCCGGGGCGACCGTCGAGACAACTGATCTCGAGCGGCTGATGCCATGGCTCGACTGGGCTTTCACGACCCAGAAGGCTGCGCTCAAGGCGGCTGCCTGACGCCATTCAAAGGCCGCGCCAAGCGGCCTTCCATTCCCGTTTTCCAAGACATGACGAAGGAGGCCATCATGGCGCCCCGCGTACTCGTTTCCGACAAACTCTCCCCGACTGCGGTCCAGATATTCAAGGACCGTGGCGTCGAGGTCGACTACCTGCCGGATCTCGGCAAGGACAAGGAAAAGCTGCTCGAGGTGATCGGGCAGTATGACGGCCTTGCGATCCGCTCCGCCACCAAGGTGACCGAGAAGCTGATCGCGGCCGCGACCAATCTCAAGGTCGTGGGCCGCGCCGGTATCGGCGTCGACAATGTCGACATTCCGGCTGCATCGCGTCGCGGTATCATCGTGATGAACACGCCTTTCGGCAATTCGATCACGACCGCCGAACACGCGATCGCGCTGATGTTCGCGGTGGCGCGGCAGCTTCCCGAGGCCAATGCGTCGACCCATGCCGGCAAGTGGGAAAAGAACCGCTTCATGGGTGTCGAGATCACCGGCAAGACGCTGGGCGTGATCGGCTGCGGCAATATCGGCTCTATCGTCGCCATGCGTGGCGTCGGCCTGAAGATGCACGTGATCGCCTACGACCCGTTCCTTTCGGAAGGTCGCGCATCCGAGCTGGGCGTCGAAAAGGTCGAGCTGGAAGACATCTTCGCGCGGTCGGACTTCATCACGCTGCACACGCCGATGACCGACCGCACGCGCGGGATCATCAACAAGGAGGCCTTCGCCAAGATGAAGGACGGTGTGCGCATCATCAACTGCGCGCGCGGCGGCCTGATCGTCGAGGCAGACCTGATCGAAGCGCTGAAAAGCGGCAAGGTTGCGGGCGCCGGCATCGACGTCTTCGAGACCGAGCCGGCCACCGACAGCCCGCTGTTCGGCATGGAGAACGTGGTCTGTACGCCGCATCTCGGCGCGTCGACCTCCGAGGCGCAGGAAAACGTGGCCCTGCAGGTTGCCGAGCAGATGTCGGACTACCTCGTTAAGGGCGCGGTTTCCAACGCGATCAACATGCCGTCGATCACGGCGGAGGAAGCGCCGCGGTTGAAGCCCTTCATCAAGCTCGCCGAGGTACTTGGCGCATTCGTCGGCCAGGTGACCGAAGAGCCGATCCAGGAGGTCGAGATTCTGTTCGACGGCTTGACGGCCGAAATGAATACCCGCGCGCTGGTGTCTGCAACGCTGGCCGGGCTGATCCGTCCGCAGGTTGCCGACGTGAACATGGTTTCGGCCCCGATCATGGCTAAGGAGCGGGGCGTGATCCTGTCGGAGGTCAAGCGCGACAAGTCCGGCGTGTTCGACGGCTACATCAAGCTGACGGTCAAGACCAAGAGCAAGACGCGCACGATCGCTGGCACCTGCTTCTCGGACGGCAAGCCGCGCTTCATCCAGATCAAGGGCATCAATCTCGACGCCGAGGTGGGCGAGCACATGCTCTACACCACCAATGCCGACGTACCGGGGATAATCGGTCTTCTGGGATCGATCTGCGGCTCGAAGGGCGTCAACATCGCCAACTTCCAGCTTGGCCGCAACAAACCGGGCGGCGACGCGATTGCGCTGCTCTATCTCGACGCACCGTTCCCGCAGGACGTTCTGGCGGAGCTACGCGCCGATCCCAAGATCGAGTCGGCCAAGCCGCTGCATTTCGACGTGGCAGCTTAAGGCGCCAAAGGAACCAAACCAGCCTCCCAAGGCTTATCTTGAACGCTCGTGCGAAAGCGCGGGCGTTCCTTTATGTTGGGGGTGTCGTGAATTCCGGCAAGATTTCAGCGCAGGCGCTGCGTGTCGCGATCGTCGGTGGCGGGCCGCGCGGGCTGGCGGCTGTCGAGGCGTTGGCGGACCATATGCGTGATCGCACGGCCGCCGTGACAGTGTTTGAGACGCACGCGGCGCTGGGCGCCGGACCCAATTATGCGCCGGAGCAGACGCCGCTCAACCTTCTCAACATTCCCTTGCGCGCGATTGACCTGCCTGTGCCGAAGCACGGCCAGTCATTCGATGCCTGGCTGGACGGAGCGTATGGCCCTGATGACTATCCGCCCCGTGCGGTGATCGGGGCTTATCTGCGGGCTCGATTTGCGGCCCTGCGTGAAAGGTTGCCGATGGAGGTCATCGGTCACCACGTAGTAGCCTGCGAGCCGGGGAAGGCCGGTTGGCTGCTGCGCACGGACGCGGGAATCGATCACGGCCCGTTCGACGAGGTGCTCCTGTGCCCAGGCCATCAGCCGGTGAAGGACCGGCAGATAAAGCGCTGGCGCGAACATGTGTGCGAGGCAGATGCGGTATTGTGCGAAGCCTATCCCAGTGCGGCCCTGTTGGCGGCGACGGATTGGCAAGGCAGGACTGTTGCGATCCGTGGCTTCGGCCTTGCGATGATCGATGTCACGAGAGTGCTGACAGAGGGCTTGGGAGGGCGGTTCGAGACCGAAAGTGATGGCCGACTGACCTACATCGCCAGCGGTCGTGAACCGGCAAAGCTGGTGCCTTTTTCGCTTAACGGTATTCCGCCGGCGCCGAAGCCGGCAACTGCGACAGCAGATCAGCCCTACATCGTCGAGGAGCGTGAGCGGCTTGCCTTCCGCGATGCGGTTGCCAGCGTGATGGAACTGGCTGACGGCGATCTGGAGCCGATTTTCGACATTCTGGCGGCGATGGCCGGCGCACGGCTGCCGGAACACGACAAGGGCGCGGTGCTTGCCTGGCTGCGCGACGGCGCCGAGGACGACCCCGATGTGCCGGACGATGAGCAGCCGGCGGAGGCGATGAGGCTTTATCTCGCGATGGCGCTGGGCAAGGCTAAGCCCTCTGTCGGCTACGTTACCGGGCAGGTCTGGCGGCACCTGCAGAACGATCTGCGCATCGCCTACAACCCGGCGCCTAAAACCGCTGCGGTCGCTGAAGCGCTGATACCGTTCGACGATGGCCTGAAGCGGTTCTCGTACGGGCCTCCGGCCGCGGCCACCGCGAGGCTATTGGCTCTCATCGACGCGGGAAAGCTGACACTACGTCGGGTGGACGATCCCGATATCGAACTAGCCGATGGCGGCTGGCGTATTGCCGAGAACGGAGGGGCGGATGTGGCAACGGCGATGGTGGATTCTGTCCTCGCTGGGCCGAACATCGCCAAAGTGTCTTCACCCTTGATAGCCGGTTTGCGTGAGCACGGGTTTGTCTCGCAGCTTGGCAAGGGGCTCGGTGCATCGGTCCGACCGGACGGAAGGATCATCGATGCAAACGGCGAGCCGGTGGAGGGCCTTTCGCTGCTGGGCAGGCTCGCCAACGGGTCCGTGATTGCCACCGATTCCCTGCACGACTGCTTCGGCGAAGCGGTGAGACGCTGGGCCAGACGTGTGGCTGGCAGATGATAGATCAGGAACCGGCGGCCCGTTTCCTGCCGCTCTGTTCGGCCAGCCAGATGCCGCCCAGCACCATCACCAGCGCGATCGCATGGTAGAGATGGAAGGCTTCGCCAAGAATCAGGATCGACAGAAGCGTGCCGAAGATCGGCACCAGATTGATGAACAGACCCGCGCGGTTGGCGCCGATCAGTTCGACGCCGCGCATGTAGAAGGCCTGCGAGGCGATGGAGGGCAGGATGGCTGTGTAGACCACGATCATCCATCCGCCGGTGTCCGGCCAGGTTACCCGCTCGGTCGTGATTTCCCACGCCGCGAACGGGATCGAGGACAGGAAGGCGGCGAAGCACATGACGAGCATGAGGCTCTTCCAGTGGATCGCCGGCTTGTACCGCAACGCCACGGTGTAGCCGCCGTAAAGCACGATCGCCGCGAGCATCAGCGCATCGCCGAAATTGACGTCGAGTTCGGCCAGCCTCGTCAGGTCGCCGTGGCTCGCTGTCAGCGCCACCCCCACCAGGGACAGGGTAAAGCCGACGATCTGGCCAGGCGAGACGCCCATTCGGTAAAGCAGGAAGTTGGCGAGGAAGATGAACATCGGCATGCCGGCCTGCTCGATCGACACGTTGATTGCAGTGGTGAAGGTGAGCGCCGAATACATCGCCGCGTTGAACATGGTGAAGCCCGCCGTGCCTAGCAGAAAGAGAAGCGGCAGATTACGTTTTACCACGGACCAGTCGCGGCGAAGCTGCGGCAGTCCTATCGCTGCGATGACAAGCACGGCTAGCGCCCAGCGCAGTGTCGTAAGCAACATCGGGGATATGTGACCGACGGCCAGCTTTCCCGCAATCGCGTTGCCGCCCCAGAACAGGGTGGTCAGGATGAGGAGCAGATAGGCATTGCGGAACATGGATGCGGCCGGCCGGAGCAGAATGCTGAACTGGGACCCCGCCTAGCCGCCCGTGCCCGCGGGCGCAATGTGCCAAGGACGGATAAATCGCGGCAAAGTCGTGAGCGAACGCGGCAAGTGGGGGTCGCGTATCGAAAGACTTGACGTTATAGAGGCCTGTCATTTTGCCGGGCAGGGCCGCCCGGCCTCATCAGAAGGGAAGTTTCCATGGCCAATGTGGTGGTCGTCGGTTCGCAGTGGGGCGACGAAGGCAAGGGCAAGATCGTCGACTGGCTGTCTCAGCGCGCCGACGTGGTCGTGCGCTTCCAGGGCGGACACAATGCCGGCCACACGCTGGTGGTCGACGGCAAGGTCTACAAGCTGTCGCTGCTGCCTTCCGGCGTCGTACGCGAGGGCAAGCTGTCGGTGATCGGCAACGGCGTCGTCTTCGATCCGCACGCGTTTGTGGCCGAATTGTCGCGAATCCGCGAACTTGGGGTCGATATCGGCCCGGATCGCCTGAAAATAGCCGAAAACACCGCTCTTATCCTGTCGCTTCATCGTGAACTTGACGGGTTCCGCGAGGATGCTGCCTCGAATTCCGGCACCAAGATAGGAACCACACGGCGCGGCATTGGCCCTGCCTATGAGGACAAGGTCGGGCGCAGGGCAATCAGGGTCATGGATCTCGCGGACATGGAAACGCTGCCGACCAAGGTCGACAGGCTCTTGACCCACCACAACGCCCTGCGGCGCGGACTGGGCCATGGCGAGGTCGCACATGAAACCATCATGCAGGAACTGACCTCGGTGGCCGATCAGGTGCTGCCCTACATGGATCGCGTGTGGAAAATCCTCGACGACGACGCGCGCCGGGCTGGCGAGCGAATACTGTTCGAGGGTGCGCAGGGTACGCTTCTCGACATTGACCAGGGCACCTATCCGTTCGTCACCTCGTCGAACACGATCGCCGGACAGGCCGCGACCGGTTCCGGTGTCGGTCCGGGCGCGATCGGATATGTTCTGGGCATCACCAAAGCGTATACGACGCGCGTCGGCGAAGGGCCGTTTCCGACCGAGCAGGATAACGAGGTTGGCGAGTTCCTTGGCACGCGCGGCCACGAGTTCGGCACGGTGACGGGGCGCAAGCGCCGCTGTGGCTGGTTCGACGCCGTCCTGGTGCGCCAGGCCGTCGCCGTCAACGGCATCGACGGCATCGCGCTGACCAAGCTCGACGTGCTGGACGGACTGGACGAAATCAGGGTCTGCACCGGTTATCGGCTCGATGGCGAGACGATCGACTACCTGCCGGCAAGCCAGGGCGCGCAGGCGCGCGTCGAGCCGATCTACGAGACGCTCGAGGGCTGGAAGGAACGACGGCCGGCGCGCGGAGCTGGAACGACCTGCCAGCACAGGCCGTAAAATATGTGCGCTACATCGAGGAACTGATCGGCGCGCCGGTGGCGCTGCTGTCGACCAGCCCCGAGCGCGAGGATACGATACTTGTTACGGACCCGTTTCAAGACTAGGTTTGGCAACCCTTTCCGGGACCGTTGATTTGGTCCTCTGCCGACCCGGAAACATGCGAGGACGATACAGAGAATGGCGGATTTCGTTGCGGTTCTGAGAAAGACGATCGACGCGCTCGGCGACAACACACCCGAGATGCGCGAGAAAGTCTATGACAAGGCCCGCGCCACCATCGAAGCGAAGCTGGCGGCGATCAACCCGCCGCCGCCTGCGGCCGTAGTTGACCGGCAGCGGAAGGCGCTGGAGGACGCGATAGCCGTTCTTCGCGCCGACTATGCCGAGGCAGATGACAGCGAGGATGACGACAGCCTCAACGACGCTTTCGCGACCCTTGAAGGCATAGGCACGCCGGCTCCCGCGACATCCGCGTCGGCTGCTGTACCAGAAGCTGAGGCGGCCAAGCCCGTGGTCGCGCCAGTTTCCACAGCGGCGCCCGACCGTCCCCTGGCCGGAGAGCGGCCTGCCGCAGCGTCGTCTGCCGTCGATCCTGCCGCCGATGATTTCGCACCACAAGATGATGTAACGCCAGAAGCTTCCGATAAGCCTGAGACCTTTGCTGCACCGGCGCGGGAGCGCAGCGCGCCTAGCGCATCCAGAAACCGCACGGGCCTGATGATTGGAGCATTGGTCCTTCTGCTGTTGGTTGCGGGCGCTGGCTATGCCGTGTGGATGAACCGTGACGACCTGTCGACGGTAGTCAGCACGGATGCGGGCCAGGACGAGCAGCAGGCAGCCGCGCCTGAAGGTGCGGAGACCCCAGAGGAACTCAACCAGACACCGCCTGAAGAACCCGCTGCCGAAGAAGACGTCGCGAATCTTCCTGCTGCGGAGGAGCCGGAGACATCACCGGCACCGGCCGAGCAGCCGACGACAGACAGCGAGCCGGAGAAGTTCACCCAGCGTCTGATGCCCGATGGCAGCGAAGTCGATGAAGGTCCGGCCGGTGGCGAGCCGACTGTCGGCGAGGGAACGTCCATTGCATCGGTGGCCCAGCCGGAGGCCGGTCCTTCCGAGCCGGCACAGGCTGGTGAAAATCAGACCGCAGCCGAGTCCAGCGAACAAGGCGGCGAGCAGTCCGCGCAGCCCTCGGTCGCCGTCGGCCAGCGGGCGATCTTCTATGAGGAACGCACCAGCGCGGCACAGGGCTCGGCAGAGGCCGGATCGATCGTCTGGTCGACGGTGCAGGAATCGCCCGGCGGGGATCTGCCGCCGGAGCCGGCCATCCGCGCTGAAGCGACGATCCCCGGCAAGGACATCCAGCTTCGCATGACGATCCGCCGCAATGGCGACCAAACGTTGCCGGCAAGCCATATCATCGAGATGATTTTCCTGACCCCGGAAGGTTTCGAGGGCGGCGCGATCTCGAATGTCTCGCGCATCGCCTTCAAGGAAACGGAACAGGCGCCGGGTAATCCGCTGATCGGCATTCCGGCAAAGATCGCCGACGGCTTTTTCCTGATCGCGCTCGGGGATGCGCCCGCCGAGGTCGAGGCCAACACGACGCTGCTGCGTCGGCAGAGCTGGGTCGATATTCCGATCGTGTACCAGTCCGGTCGCCGCGCGCTGCTTTCACTTGAAAAGGGCATTCCGGGCGACCGCGTCTTCCAGGACGTCCTGCGCGCGTGGGATGAGGCCAGCAGCGGCTGAACCTTCTGTTTTCAGTTTGAACCAAAGAAAAGCCGCCGGATCTTGCGACCCGGCGGCTTTTGATTGTCACGCTACCGCGCCACCGTCAGTGGGCAGGCTCCGCATCAATGGTGCGCAGCGACTGGGCCTGACGGCGCGCCGCGGCCTTGACCGCGTCCTGAACCTTCTCGAAGGCACGAACCTCGATCTGGCGCACGCGTTCGCGGCTGATGTCGAACTCGGACGACAGCTCTTCAAGCGTCATCGGCTCTTCCGAGAGACGACGAGCCTCAAAGATGCGGCGCTCACGGTCGTTCAGCACAGACATGGCGCCGGCCAGCATGTCGCGGCGATTGTCCAGTTCGTCCTGCTCGATCAACATGGCTTCCTGGCTTTCGTGATCGTCCACGAGCCAGTCCTGCCACTCGCCAGATTCGCCTTCGGATGCCCGGATCGGGGCATTAAGCGACGCATCGCCCGAGAGGCGGCGGTTCATCGAGACGACCTCTTCCTCGGAAACGTTGAGGCGGGTGGCGATCTCGGTGATCTGCTCCGGCTTAAGATCGCCCTCGTCGAGCGCCTGAATCTTGCCCTTCACCTTACGCAGGTTGAAGAACAGCCGCTTCTGGTTGGCGGTGGTGCCCATCTTCACGAGGCTCCACGAGCGCAGGATATACTCCTGGATCGATGCCTTGATCCACCACATGGCATAGGTCGCGAGGCGGAAGCCGCGCTCGGGCTCGAACTTCTTGACGGCCTGCATGAGGCCGACATTGCCTTCCGAAATGACCTCGCCGATCGGCAGCCCATAGCCGCGATAGCCCATGGCGATCTTGGCCACGAGGCGCAGATGGCTTGTCACCAGCTTGTGAGCGGCGCCGGTGTCTTCATGCTCATGGTACCGCTTGGCGAGCATGTACTCTTCCTGCGGCTGGAGCATGGGAAAACGTCTGATTTCCTCGAGATAGCGGGAAAGTCCGCCTTCTCCGGAAACGATACTGGGTAGTGACTGGGCCATGAAGCGCCCTCCCTCATCTTGCGTGTTCTGCCCCCAAGTATGGCGGGCATCCGGCGCAGCCGCATTCTGGCGCACAACGCCGTTAGACCTTCAATATAGGTGTGTTTGCGGCAAAATCAGGGTCTGTGAACACAGGAAACAGTGTGTCACCCGGGCTTGAACAGCCGGGGCAACCCTCGTGATTTAGGTATTGCCACCCTTGGTCTTCAAGTCCCAACGGCGAAAAGCGTCGAGGAGTTCCGCGAGATCGACCGGGTGGGGTGCCTCGAAACGCATCAACGCATCCGTGGTTGGGTGACGGAAGGCGAGCAGTCGCGCATGAAGTGCCTGCCGTGGGAAGGCGCGGACAAGGCTGCCGAGCGGCTCTTCCAGCTTGTTGGCCTTGGTGAAGAAGGCTTTGCCGTATTCTTGATCGCCCAGCAGCGGGTGGCCGATATGGGCCATGTGAACGCGAATTTGGTGGGTGCGCCCCGTTTCGAGCCGGCATTCCACCAGCGACGCCATGGCGGTGGCATCCGGTTTCTCGCCGAAGCGTTCCTGAATGGTGAAATGGGTGACGGCATGGCGCGCGTCGGGTGCCGTCTCGCGAACCACGGCCTGTCGGGTGCGATCCGTTCCCGATCGACCCAGCGGCGCATCGACCGTCCCGGTGACGCGCGCAGGCGAGCCCCAGACCAGCGCGTCATAGGCGCGTTCGAGGTCGCCGGTGCGGCCGTGGTCGGCGAATGCCTCCGACAGTGCCCGGTGGGTTCGGTCGTTCTTGGCGACGACGAGCACGCCGCTCGTATCCTTATCCAGCCGGTGCACAATACCCGGCCGGCGAACGCCGCCAATACCGGACAGCGATGCGCCGCAGTGGTGGATGAGCGCATTGACCAGCGTGCCCGTCCAGTTGCCCGCTCCGGGGTGGACGACAAGACCCGCGGGCTTGTTGACGACCACAAGGTCGTCGTCCTCGAACAGGATGTCGAGCGGTATGTCCTCGCCTTCGGGGGCGGCAGGTTCCGGCTCGGGCATCGCCAGCACGACGCGGTCGCCCATCGCCAGCTTACGCTTGGGCTCGGCCACGGGCGCATCGTTGACGCTGACCGCACCTTCGCGGATCAGCGCCTGGATGCGGCTGCGCGAAAGGTCCGGGCCGAGGCGCGCGGCGAGCCACTGATCGATGCGCTCGCCGCTTGTATCGGCGACGAACTCTTTCAATGCGGCTTCGGCTTCGTTATCAGGATCGCTCATCGATCAACCGGACCCGACATGCCCATGGCCGCCCCCTAGACGACGAACAGGAAAAGCCGCTCGACCCGCGGTCGAAAGGGTCCGGCGCAAGCTTGTGCGGTTCGTCGCGATCAATCTGGGGCTCCTGTTTCTCGCCCTTATGGCGGTGGTGGTCGCCATTGTCTACCGCGCCAGCCGCGTTGAGGGGCCTGCATCCGCCGCCGTCTCGGAACTGCCGATGCCGGCGGACGGCACCGTACTCGAAGGCGAGATCGCGCTGCCGCGCGGCGCGCGCATCGTCAGCCACGCGCTTTCGGGCAGTGTGCTGAGCCTGCAGCTTGAGCTGCCCGACGGAGGGCGCTCGATCCTGCTCTACGACACGGTCCGTGGCGAACCCGTCGGCCGCTTTGCGGTTCGCGAGGCGGAATGAGCGCCGGCAGCATAAGGGCCGGTAGGCCTATGCTCGGCCGGCTCGCCACCGTCGCAATCGTCGTGCGCGATTATGACGAAGCGGTCGCCTGGTACCGCGACCGGCTCGGCCTCGATGTGGTCGAAGACACCGACATGGGCGAAGGCAAGCGCTGGGTGGTTGTCGCGCCGTCATCGGGCGCCGGCGCGCGCATCCTGCTTGCGAAGGCGTCGGGCGAGGTGCAGCAGAGCCGTATCGGCAACCAGACCGGCGGGCGTGTGGGCTTCTTTTTCGAGACCGACGATTTTGCGCGCGACCATGCCCGCATGATCGCCCAGGGCATTGTTTTCAAGGAAGAACCGCGTCACGAGCCTTACGGCACCGTGGCCGTCTTTGCCGATCTCTACGGCAATCTCTTCGACTTGATCGAGCCACGCACGGCAGCCGCGACCAAGGAATAGCGCCCGACCGAAAAATCAGCGGCTGCAACAGGAAATGGACTTGGCGAGGTTGCATTCGCCAAAATTCCCCTCTATATCGCCGGTTCTGGCAAGCGCCCATCGTCTAGCGGTCAGGACGGCGCCCTCTCACGGCGCAAACAGGGGTTCGATTCCCCTTGGGCGTACCAGATTTTCCATCTCCGAAATTCAAGCAGTAGCCTCCTCGCTCTGCGCTAGTGTGTGCCTTCTGCAACTATCCTGATGATCCGAAATGGCAGCCGCAGTCGAGCGTTGCAGCTTGCACAATCTCGCCACTTTCCCGCCGCAGATACGGCGGTGGGGCGGGATTGCAGTTCAGGTAATGCAGATGAAGCTGTGGTTCACGACTCCCATTTGTGCCGCGATGCTCGCGACAGCGACTACCGGCTGTGTGCGGACATCCGACGGTAGTATCCAGCCGGGCTACGCACCGACGATCGGCCGGGCAGGGCCGGTGCCGGTCGTCATGTTCGAGCCGGTTCGGCACCAGCCAAGCGATACGCTGCGATACAGGCCGGCGCCTTCGCCTGAACCGCCGCCGGAAGCGTTCAATCCGCCGCCCGTTTATCGGGCCGCACGGCGGACGACGACGTCGTCGATGGCACAGGTTGAACCATTGGCCTCCACGGTGAGCTGCGGACCGATGGCAACCGCGACCGGTCGCGTCAGGGTCGAGTGCCGCTAGCTGCGGCGTGACCGCAGCCGACGCTCCGGAACCTACTTGGTCGCTACCGGGATGTTCGGCTAGTGTGCTTGGCCAATCAGCCGGAGTGCATGCCTTGCCGATCACGGATAATCTCGGCCTTTCCCTCAGCGGAGCGAGCGCTGCCAGCCTAGAGCCGTATCACGAGGCGCTGCGCGGTCTTCAATGCTTCATCGGCGATCCGATCGCAGCGCTCGACCGGGCGCTGTCGAGCGATCCGGATTTCGTCATGGCGCATGTGTTGAAGGGTTATCTCTACGGCCTGTCGACCGAGCGGGCCGCCCAGCCGGTTACGCAAGGCTGTTTCGAGGCCGCGCGTGCGTTGCCGGCGACCGAGCGGGAGCGGCGCCATGTGGCCGCGCTCGGCGAGTTGTCGGCAGGGCGCTGGCACAAGGCCTCGCAACTGCTCGAGGATTTGACGATTGACGAGCCGCGCGACGCGCTGGCGCTACAGGCCGGACACCAGATCGACTTCTTCACCGGCAATGCGCGCATGCTGCGCGACCGCATCGCGCGGGCTCTACCCGTCTGGGACGAGACGATGCCCGGCTATCACGCCATGCTCGGCATGCATGCGTTCGGGCTGGAGGAAACAGCCGACTATGCAAGGGCCGAAGCGCAGGGACGCCGCGCGGTGGATCTGGAACCACGCGACGGCTGGGCGCAGCATGCGGTGGCGCATGTTATGGAAATGCAGTGCCGGCAGCGCGACGGCATCGCCTGGATGCGCACCAACACCGACAACTGGACGAAGGACAGCTTCCTCCAAGTGCATAACTGGTGGCACCTGGCGCTTTATCATTTCGAACTGGGCGAGGCCGATCAGGTGCTATCGCTCTATGACGGCCCGATCTTCGGCGCGCAATCGACCATCGCGCTGAACATGGTAGACGCCTCAGCGCTGCTGTGGCGACTTCATCTCGTCAGCGTCGATGTAGGCGGTCGGTGGGCTGCACTGGCGACAAATTGGGAGCCGCATGCGGGCTCGGCCAACTACGCCTTCAACGACGCCCATGCGATGATGGCCTTCGTGGGCGCCAGCCGGTCCGACCTCGCCCGGCGGCTGCTGGCGGCCCAGGATGCCGCGATCGGAGAGGAGGGCGACAACGCCGCCTTCACCCGCGATGTCGGTCAGCCGGTGACGCGCGCCATTCTTGCCTTCGGCGACGGCGACTATGGCGAGACGGTGCGCCTTCTCAAGCCCATACGCCGCATTGCCCACCGCTTCGGTGGCAGCCACGCCCAGCGCGACGTGATTGATCTGACGCTGATCGAGGCGGCGTTTCGAGCCGGGAACCAGGCGCTGTCGGCAGCGCTTGCGGCAGAGCGCCGTGACGCCCGGCCCGATAGCCCGTTGTCGCAGCTCTTCGCCCGCCGCGCAGGGCTAATTGCGGCCTGATCGCGTTGGGAACCGATTTTTTGCGGATTGCGAAATAAATCGGTTCCGCGCTATGGTGCCACTCGGCGGACCATGAAGAAGTCCACCGGGGAGGACCATTCCAATGTATCTCGGGCTCGACCTCGGCACGTCCGGCGTCAAGGCGCTTCTGATAGATGGTGATCAGGCGGTCGTCGCTTCGGCCACTGCCGCGCTCGACGTGTCGCGGCCGCATGACGGCTGGTCGGAACAGGATCCGGCCGAATGGATTCGCGCAACGGAAAAGGCGGTGGGCAAGCTGAAGGCTTCGCATTCGGCCGAGCTTGCGGCCACCAAGGGTATCGGACTTTCCGGTCAGATGCATGGGGCGACACCGCTGGATGCAGCAGGCGCCGTGCTGCGTCCCTGCATCCTGTGGAACGATACGCGCAGCTATCAACAAGCCGCGCGGCTCGATTCCGATCCGCGCTTTCGTGCGATCACTGGCAACATCGTCTTTCCGGGGTTTACGGCACCCAAGCTCGCCTGGGTGAAGGACAACGAACCGGATGTTTTTGCCCGGGTCGCCAAGGTGCTTCTTCCCAAGGACTATCTGAGACTGTGGCTGACCGGCGAGTTCATCTCCGAGATGTCGGATTCGGCCGGAACCTCATGGCTGGATGTTGGCGCGCGCGCATGGTCGGCCGACCTGCTAGCCGCCACCGATCTCGATGAAAGCCATATGCCGGCGCTCGTGGAGGGCACGGATCCGGCCGGAACGCTGAAGGCCTCGCTTGCTGCGCGCTGGGGTATGGGCGGCAATGTGGTCGTCGCGGGCGGAGCAGGTGACAATGCGGCCTCGGCCTGCGGCATGGGCGCGGTGCGCGGCAACCAGGCATTCGTGTCGCTCGGCACGTCGGGTGTGCTGTTTGCGGCCAATGCGCGCTATCTGCCGAACCCGGAAAGCGCCGTACATGCGTTCTGCCACGCACTGCCGGAAACCTGGCACCAGATGGGCGTCATCCTGTCCGCGACAGACTCGCTGAACTGGCTGGAGGACATCACCGGCCGCAGCGCAAAGGAGCTGACCGACGAACTCGGCGAGCAGTTGCATGCGCCCAGCGGCGTCACCTTCCTGCCCTATCTTTCGGGCGAGCGCACGCCGCACAACGACGCCACGATCCGTGGCGCCTTTTCCGGTCTCTCGCATCAGTCTGGCCGTTCGGCGCTCACGCAGGCGATGGTGGAAGGTGTGGCCTTCGCGTTTCGCGACAGCCTCGAAGCGCTCCACGCCGCGGGCACCTATCTCTCGCGGGTGACTGCGATCGGCGGCGGCTCGCGCTCGCGTTACTGGCTCAAGGCAATCGCGACTGCGCTTGGTATTCCTGTCGACATTCCCGCCGACGGCGATTTCGGCGCTGCATTCGGCGCGGCCCGGCTCGGGCTGATCGCGGCGGAGAAGGCGGACCCGCTTTCGGTCTGCGTGCCGCCCGCGACGGCCGAGACCATCGAGCCGGATGCGGGGCTGTCGCAGGCCTATGAGGATGCGTATCGGCGCTACCGCGCGCTTTATCCTGCTATCAGAGGAGTTTCATCGTGAGCACCGGATTTTTCGGCGACATCGCCAGGGTGAAATATGAGGGGCCGGAATCCACCAACCCTCTCGCCTACCGCCATTACGATCCCGACGAAATGGTGCTCGGCAAGCGGCTGGAGGACCATCTGCGCTTCGCCGTCGCCTACTGGCACTCCTTCACCTGGCCGGGTGGTGATCCGTTCGGTGGTCAGACCTTCGAACGCCCTTGGTTCGGCGACACGATGGAACTCGCGAAGCATAAGGCCGACGTTGCTTTCGAGATGTTTTCGGCTCTCGGCACCCCCTATTACTGCTTCCATGATGCCGACGTGCGGCCTGAAGGCGATACGCTCAAGGAGAGCATCGCGCGGCTCGACGAGATTGCCGACTACTTTGTCGGTAAGATGGAGAAGACCGGCACCAAGCTGCTTTGGGGTACGGCAAACCTGTTCTCCAACCGCCGCTACATGGCAGGTGCTGCGACCAACCCCGACCCGGACGTCTTTGCCTATGCAGCAGCCACGGTGAAAAGCTGCATCGATGTCACCAAACGGCTGAGCGGCGAAAACTATGTGCTCTGGGGCGGGCGTGAGGGCTACGAAACGCTGCTGAACACCGACCTGAGCCGCGAGCTCGACCAGATGGGGCGCTTCCTGTCGATGGTGGTCGACTACAAGCACCGTATCGGTTTCAAGGGCGCGATCCTGATCGAACCGAAGCCGCAGGAGCCGACCAAGCACCAGTATGATTTCGACGTCGCCACCGTCTACGGCTTCCTGAAGCGGTATGGGCTGGAGAACGAAGTCAAGGTCAACATCGAGCAGGGGCACGCGATCCTCGCCGGCCACTCCTTCGAGCACGAGCTGGCGCTTGCAAATGCGCTCGGCATCTTCGGCTCGATAGACATGAACCGGAACGACTACCAGTCCGGTTGGGATACCGACCAGTTTCCCAACAACGTGCCGGAGATGGCGCTGGCCTATTACCAGATCCTGCTTGCCGGCGGATTCACCACGGGCGGCACGAATTTCGACGCCAAGCTGCGCCGCCAGTCGCTCGATCCGGAAGATCTGCTGGTCGCCCATATCGGTGGCATCGACTGCTGCGCGCGCGGCCTCAAGGCGGCGGCGCGGATGATCGAGGACAAGGCGCTGTCCGGCCCACTGGCCGACCGTTATGCAGGTTGGGACAACGCAGAGGCCCAGGCGATGCTGTCGGGCAAGCGGACGCTGGAGGACATCTCGGCGCGCGTGCTGTCCGAGGGCATCGAACCGCAGCCGGGCTCCGGCCGGCAGGAGTGGCTGGAAAACGTGGTCAACCGCTACGTCTGACGGGCTGCTGGAAGCGCTGTTTACCAAATTGTCGGAGCCAGGAAGAAACGTCTCCAAACGGCCCCGACATTGCCTTTTTCGTGTCTTCGTTCCGTCATGGGCGGCGCGGTATTTTCGCGCCCATGGAACGCATCGAAGCACATAGCGCCGGAAACGGTCGCGAAGACGCCCTTGTCGAGGCGCTGGTCGCCCCCGGCGGCTCGTTCGTCGACGCGTTGCTTGCGCTCGCCGATGAGGCGGCTAACGGCAACGAGCCGGACAGGGTGCGGCGCGCCATGAGCGGTGGCTTCCAGGCAGCACTCGCGCACAAGATGCGGGCGACCATAGCTGGTCGAGACAGCGCCACGCGCGACGCGGCGTAAGCCGGAATACTCTCGAAGATCTAGAGCCGGATCATCGGTGTGGGCGACACGCTTGACTTGCTTGCGGCCGCCAAGCGGTTGCGGTCGGCATCTGGCGCCGCCATCAGCCGCATCGGCGTCGTGTCGGCAAAGACGTGCTCCTCGCGGATCCTGCCGTTCTCCAACAGGAAACGGTCCATGCCGCGCCATTCAGTCGGTGTGCCGGCAATTGTCTGGGTTACGCGCCATTCCACATAGACGAGTGATCTCCGCGCTGCCCAATCGAGCAGGTGCCAGGCAAGGTCCGGCGCGATACGGATTTGTGCCGCGACGAGCTTCGGCAGCTCGTGCGGTGATACAGGCCGGTCGACCACTGGCGTGAACAGCAGGCCGTCGGGGTGCCAGAGCTCTCGCATCGCTTCGCCGTCGCGCTTTGCCCACGCTGCCTCGAAACTGCGAACGAAGATTTCTGCCGCATCGGGGGTCATCGTCATTCCTTGCCGTCTGGAAACCGCTGAAGGGTTGGCACGGAGGCGGCCTCGACGCCACCCCGAATCGTTACCGGGACCGTTTCTCCTGACAGGACCGGTCGCAACTTATTCGACGACGAAGAAGTCCTCGATGCGGGCGGCTGCTTCCCGCAGGTGCGTCAGGAAGGTGCCCTCCATCTCCTCCATGGGCGTGCGGGCGGACTGCGTCGAGACGTTTATGGCAGCGACGACGCGGCCGGACCGGTCGCGGATCGGCACGGCGATGGAGCGCAGGCCGATTTCCAGTTCCTCATCGATTGCGGCGTATCCGTCTTCGCCCGCCTGCCGGATAAGCCGCGCAAGTTCTGCGCGGTCCGTCACGGTCTTGGGTGTATTGGCGCGGATCGCCGCCTTGCCGATGAAGGCATCGAGTTCCGTCGGCGACAGGCCCGAAAGCAGGATGCGGCCCATCGATGTGCAATGGGCGGGCAGACGCGTGCCGACATGAAGGCCGACCGAAACGATGCGCCTGCCGGCGACACGCGCGACGTAGACGACATCCTCGTCGACCAGAATGGCAGCCGAGCACGATTCGTTCAGCGCGTGCGAAACGGTGCGCATGTATGGCTCGGCGAAGGTCCACAGGGACGAGCCGGAGAGCCAACTCCGCGCAACCGAGATCAGGCGCGGCGAAAGCAGAAACTTTCGGCCGTCCTGGATGGCGTATCCGGCAGCCACCATGGTCAGCAGGAACCGGCGCGCGCCGGCACGCGTCAATTCGGCCCGTTCCGCCATCTCGGTCAACGTCAGGCCTGCAGGGTGGGCAGCGAGTATCTCCATCACGCCCAGACCGCGCGCGAAGGACCCGACGATGTCGCGCCCCGCTTCCCGTTCGATTGACTTACCATCGTGCTTCATCTATCGATGTATCGCATAAAGAACATTTGTTCGCAACGCGAACTTTGTTGGAGGCAGGCGGTGCTTCCGGGATCTGGCGGGAACCTTGGTGACCGTATCCAGGGGAGCGGCGCCCGACGAAGGGCAGGATCAGGTATGAACAAGATTAGTCCGAGCATCGACGATGCTCTGGCCGGGATAGAAGACGGCATGGCCGTCATGATCGGCGGCTTCGGCGGTGCCGGCGCGCCGATCGAACTCATTCACGCGCTGGTGGATATCTACAAGAAGACCGGCTCGCCGGGCTCGCTCACCGTGATCAACAACAATGCGGGTAACGGCGCTGTCGGCATCGCGGCGATGATTTATGCCGGCATGGTAGCCAAGATGGTCTGTTCGTTTCCGCGTTCGTCCGATCCCAAGGCCTTCACGGACAAATATCTCGCCGGAGAGATCGGGCTCGAACTGGTGCCGCAAGGCACGCTGGCCGAGCGCATTCGCGCAGGTGGTGCCGGCATTCCCGCCTTCTACACGCCGTCGAGCTTCGGTACTGATGTTGCCGAAGGCAAGCCGGTGGCCGAATTCGAGGGGCGCAGCTACGTGCAGGAACGCTGGCTCAAGGCCGACGTGGCGTTGATCAAGGCGGAACTGGCCGATCGCAAGGGCAACCTGACCTACCGCAAGGCCGCGCGCAATTTCTCGCCGCTGATGGCGATGGCGGCGAAGACGACGATCGTGCAGGCAAGCCGCATCGTCGAGCCGGGCGAAATTGACCCCGAGCACATCGTCACACCGGGAATTTTCGTTAACCGCGTTGTCGAGGTGGCAAATCCCCAACAGGAAGAGGCCATGCTGCGCGAGGGAGCGAACTGATGACGACAAAGCTTTCCAACGCCCAGATCGCATGGAGGGCGGCGCAGGACCTGCCCGACGGCGCCTATGTCAATCTCGGCATCGGCTTTCCGGAGATGATCGCCAAGTTCAAGCCAAAGGGGCGCGAGGTCATCTATCACACCGAAAACGGCGTGCTCGATTTTGGCGAAGCGCCTCCGGCCGGTCAGGAAGACTGGGACCTCATCAATGCCGGCAAGAAGGCGATTACGCTCAACGACGGCGCATCGTTCTTCCACCACGCCGACTCGTTTGCCATGGTGCGCGGCGGCCATCTCGATGTGGCCGTGCTTGGCGCCTACGAGATTTCCGAGAACGGCGACCTCGCCAACTGGAGCACGGGACCCGGTTCGGTGCCGGCCGTGGGTGGCGCGATGGACCTGGTCCACGGCGCCAAGCAGGTGTGGGTCGTCACCGACCATGTGACCAAGAAGGGCGCGCCCAAGCTGCTCAAGCAATGCCGCCTGCCGCTGACCGGCGTTGCCTGCGTGACGACGGTCTATACCAGCCTTGCCGTCGTAGACATCAGGGATGGTTGCTTCGTATTGCGCGAAAAGCTGCCAGGCATGAGCCTCGATGAACTTCAGGCCTTGACCGAGGCGGACCTGTCGGTCGAAGGCACAGTCAAAGATCTTGTCGTTCCGGAGGTGTGAGATGAGCGAAGCCTATATCTGCGATTATGTGCGTACTCCGATCGGCCGTTTCGGCGGGTCGCTTTCGTCGGTGCGCACCGACGATCTCGGCGCGGTGCCTCTCCGTGCGCTGATGGAGCGCAATGCCGGCATCGACTGGGAAGCCGTCGACGACGTGATCTATGGCTGCGCCAATCAGGCCGGCGAGGACAATCGCAACGTTGCAAGGATGGCGCTGCTGCTAGCGGGCCTGCCTCAAGCTGTGCCCGGCTCGACGGTCAACCGGCTTTGCGGGTCCGGCATGGATGCGCTGACGATCTGCGCTCGTGCCATCAAAGCGGGTGAGGCCGAATTGATGATCGCCGGTGGCGTAGAATCGATGAGCCGCGCGCCCTTTGTCATGCCCAAGGCGGACACCGCCTTCTCGCGAAATGCCGAGATCTATGACACCACGATCGGCTGGCGGTTCGTCAATCCGCTGATGAAAAAGCAGTATGGCGTCGATTCCATGCCCGAGACGGGCGAAAACGTCGCCGAACAGTTTGGTGTCTCGCGGGCGGATCAGGACGCATTCGCCGTTCGCAGCCAGGAAAAAGCGGTGGCCGCGCAGGCCAACGGCCGGCTTGCGAAGGAGATCGTGCCTGTGACGATCCCGCAGCGAAAGGGGGACCCGGTGGTGGTGGACAAGGATGAGCATCCGCGTGCCGGCACCACGGTGGAGGCGCTGGCCAAGCTTGGGACGCCTTTCAAGAAAGAGGGCGGCACGGTGACGGCCGGCAATGCATCGGGCGTCAATGACGGGGCAGCGGCGCTGATCGTCGCCTCCGAGGCTGCCATTCGTAAGTATGGACTTACGCCGATTGCGCGCGTGCTGGGGGCGCGACCGCCGGTGTGGAGCCTCGCATCATGGGTATCGGCCCGGCGCCGGCGACCAGGAAACTGTGTGCCCGCCTCGGCATCAAGCCGTCCGATTTCGACGTGATCGAACTCAACGAAGCCTTCGCCTCCCAAGGCATAGCCGTGCTGCGCGACCTCGGTATCCCCGAGGACGCGCAGCACGTAAACCCGAATGGCGGGGCGATCGCGCTGGGCCATCCGCTCGGCATGTCGGGCGCGCGCATATCGGGTACGGCTGCGCTCGAGCTCGCAGAGCGCGGCGGGAAACTTGCGCTGGCAACGATGTGCATCGGTGTCGGGCAGGGCATTGCCGTAGCTCTGGAAAAAGCCTGATAAACAAGCAGTTTAGCCGCTGAATTTGTTGGGGTCGTCGCGTTTCGCGGCGGCCCTTTTCATATCTTTTGGTGCCTTGCGGTTGACCCCGGCAACCAATCCGCGCGATCCAACAGCCCGGTATCGATTCGGTTGATGCCCACACATCATTGTGACAGTCATGGCGCAACAATTGCGCCAAGTAATGTCGCAGATTGTCTTGTCGGATGTCGTGACTTGCCCTCATTATGGCGAAAGCTGGGCACGTGCAGTGATGCCCGGATATCAGAACGACACCCCCAGAGGAGCGAGGACCATAATACATGTCAAATGAACTCGACTATTTGAGCCGCAGGGTTGCCGCCGGCAAGCTGAGCCGTCGTGACTTCCTCGGGCGTGCTGCCGCACTGGGCGTGAGCTCCGCCTTCGCCGGCTCGCTGCTTTCCAGCGCCGCGCATGCGCAGGAGCCGGTTCGCGGCGGTGTGCTCAAGGCGGGCATGCAGGGTGGCGAATCCACCAACAGCCTCGATCCCGCGTCCTGGCAGAGCCAGGTGCCCTACAAGTTCGGCCGCCAGTGGGGCGAGCAGATGGTGCAGTTATCGCCCGACGGCACCGTCGAGCCCTGCATCGCCGAGGAATGGGGCGCCTCCGATGACGCCAAGCAGTGGACATTCAAGATCAGGCAGGGGGTCGAGTTCCACAACGGCAAGACGGTTACGGCGGAAGACGTCGTCGCCACGCTCGAGCGGCATTCCAACGAGGACTCGCAGTCCGGTGCGCTCGGCATCATGCGCGGCATCGAGGACGTCCGCGCGAGCGGCAACGAGGTCATCATCACACTCAAGGAAGGCAATGCCGACCTTCCGTACATGCTTGACGACTACCACCTGATGATCCAGCCGAACGGCGGCAAGGACAATCCGACAGAAGGCGTCGGCACGGGTCCATACAAGGTGGCCGTGAACGAGCCGGGCGTGCGCCATGTCGGCGAGAAGTTCGCCAACTACTGGCGCGAGGATCGCGGTTTTGCCGACCAGATCGAGATCATCGTAATCAACGACGCCACGGCCCGCACCTCCGCGCTTCAGGGCGGCCAGGTGCACATGATCAACCGCGTCGAGCCGCGCATCGTCAGCATGATCAGCCGGGTGCCCGGCGTGGAAATCCGCAACGTGGCGGGCAAGGGGCACTACGTGTTCATCGCCCACTGCAACACCGCACCGTTCGACAACAACGACCTGCGGCTGGCGCTGAAATACGCCATCAACCGCGAGGAGATGGTCGAGAAGATCCTGCATGGCTACGGCTCGATCGGCAACGACACGCCGATCAACTCGTCCTATCCGCTGTTCTCCGACGATATCGAGCAGCGCACCTACGATCCGGACAAGGCGAAGTTCCACTTCGAGAAGTCGGGTCACGAGGGTCCCGTCCTGCTGCGGACCTCGGACGTCGCGTTCCCGGGCGCTGTCGACGCGGCGCAGCTCTATCAGCAGAGCGCTGCGGCCGCCGGCATCACCATCGACATCCGCCGCGAGCCGGGTGATGGCTACTGGTCCGAAGTTTGGAACGTCCAGCCGTTCTCGGCATCCTACTGGGGTGGCCGGCCGACGCAGGACCAGATGTTCACGACCGCCTATCTGTCTACCGCGGATTGGAACGACACCCGCTTCTTCCGCGACGATTTCGACAAGATGCTGTTCACGGCGCGCTCGGAACTCGACGAAGCCAAGCGCAAGGCGATCTACCGTGACATGAACGTCATGCTCAATGCAGAGGGCGGCGTGATCGTGCCGATGTTCAACGACTTCATTGACGCGACGTCCGAAAAGGTCGGCGGCTGGGTCAATGACGGCAACCAGGAAATGATGGGTGGTTATGCACTTTCCAAGTGCTGGCTGATGGCCTGACCGGGGGCAGGCACATGGGGTCACCCATTCTCAAACTCATTGCCCAGCGCATCGCGCTGGGCATCCTTCTCCTCTTGGCCGTTTCCGTCCTGATCTTCGCCGGAACGCAGATTCTGCCGGGCGATGTGGCGCAGGCCATTCTCGGCCAGTCGGCCACGCCGGAAGCGCTCGCCAACCTGCGCGAGGAGCTCGGGCTGAACCAGCCGGCAATCGTGCGCTATTTCCAGTGGCTGGGTGGTGTGGTCACCGGCGACTTCGGTACGGCCATGACCAGTCGCCAGGATATCGCCACGGCGATCGGAGGGCGGCTCTGGAATACACTGTTCCTTGCCTTCTGGGCTGCGGCCGTTTCGGTGCCGCTGGCCATCATTCTCGGCCTGCTCGCGGTTCGGTATCGCAACGGGCCGGTCGACAAGGCGATCTCCGGCTTCGCGCTGGCTTCGACCTCGCTGCCGGAATTCTTCGTCGGCTACCTGCTGGTCTTCTTCTTCGCGGTTAAGCTGCAGTGGTTTCCTGGCATTTCGACCGTCTATGACGGCATGCCCTTCCTGGAGAGGATGAAAGCGATCGCGCTTCCGGCAACCGCGCTTACCCTCGTCGTTCTCGCGCACATGATGCGCATGACGCGTGCGGCGATCCTCAACGTCATGCAGTCAGCCTATATCGAGACTGCGGAACTGAAGGGGCTGTCGCAGCTCGACATCATTCGCCGCCACGCATTCCCGAACGCGATCGCGCCGATTGTGAACGTGGTGATGCTCAATCTGGCGTTTCTCGTCGTCGGCGTCGTCGTGATCGAGGTGATCTTCGTCTATCCGGGCATGGGTCAATATCTGGTCGATCACGTCACCAAGCGCGACGTGCCGGTGGTTCAGGCCGTGGGGCTGATCTTCGCGGCCGTCTATATCGGGCTCAACATCATCGCCGACATCGCGGCCATCGTGGCCAATCCGCGCCTACGGCATCCGAAGTGAGCGGGGCCGGACATGTTTGATCTCAAGAATATCACGCCGAGCGCATGGGTCGGTCTCATCGTCACCGGCCTCTTCGTCTTCTCGGCGATCTTCGCGCCGTGGATCGCGCCTTACGGCAAGGCGCAGATCGTCGGCGGCGTGTGGGAGCCGATGTCGTCGCAATACTGGCTCGGCACCGACAATCTCGGTCGCGACCTGCTTTCGCGGATGATCTACGGCGCGCGCACCACGGTGTTCATTGCGGCCATGGCGACAGCGCTGTCGTTTTCGCTGGGTGCCATCCTCGGCTTTGCGGCGGCGGTGACGGGCGGCTGGTTCGACACGATCATGTCGCGTCTGGTGGACCTGCTGATGGCGATCCCCACGTTGATCTTCGGTCTCGTCGTGCTTTCGGTGCTGCCGTCGACGGTTCTGACACTGATCCTCGTCATGGGCGTTCTGGACTCTACACGCGTCTACCGCCTGTCGCGCGCCGTTGCCGTCGATATCAATGTCATGGACTACGTTGAGGCCGCCAAACTGCGTGGTGAGGGCATGGGCTGGATCATCTTCCGGGAGATCCTGCCGAATGCGCTGTCGCCGCTGGTCTCCGAACTCGGCTTGCGCTTCATCTACGCGGTGCTGTTCCTGTCGGCGCTGTCCTTCCTCGGTCTCGGCGTTCAGCCGCCGGAAGCCGATTGGGGCGGCATGGTCAAGGAAAACAAGGAGGGCATTGTGTTCGGCATTCCCGCCGCGCTGATCCCGGCGGCTGCGATCGCCGCGCTCGCCATCTCCGTCAACCTCGTCGCCGACTGGGTGCTCAACCGTACGACGAGCCTCAAGGGAGGCCGTGGATAATGGCCAAGGCAGCGGTGAAGAAACAGCACGACGGCAAGCTTCTCGAAATTCGCGATCTGAAGATCGAGGCGACCGTCTATCCGCCCGGCGAGGATCCCAAGGACGTGACCATCGTGCACGGCGTCTCCCTGACGCTGGAGCGTGGCAAGGTACTGGGGCTGATCGGCGAGTCCGGTGCCGGCAAGTCGACCATCGGGCTGTCGTCCATGGCCTATGGCGCGGCGGCGTGCGGATCACGGGTGGCGAGGTCGTGCTCAATGGGCGCGACATCCTCAAGGCCGGCAAAGGCGGCATCCGCAAGATACGCGGGCGCGAGGTCTGCTATGTGGCGCAGTCCGCCGCAGCCGCGTTCAATCCGGCGCACAAGCTGATGGACCAGGTGGTCGAGGCGACCGTGGAACATGGGACGGCGACGCGGGCGGAGGCCGAGAAGCGCGCCCGTGCGCTGTTCCGGAAGCTCAGCCTGCCCGACCCGGACAATATCGGCAATCGCTATCCGCACCAGGTTTCCGGCGGCCAGCTCCAGCGCGTGATGACCGCCATGGCGCTGTGTTCGGAACCCGATCTCATCGTCTTCGACGAACCGACGACCGCGCTTGACGTGACGACGCAGATCGACGTTCTGGCAGCGATCAAGGACGCGATCCGCGATACCGGCGTGGCGGCGCTCTATATCACGCACGATCTTGCCGTGGTTGCGCAGGTCGCCGACCAGATCATGGTGCTGCGCCACGGCAAGCTGGTCGAATGGGGCGATACGCGCCAGATCATCAAGGAGCCGCGGCAGGAATATACCAACAAGCTGGTGTCGGTGCACGAGATCGAGCATCAGGAGAAGACGCCGAGCGCCAGCCCGGTACTTTCGGTGCAGAACGTGACGGCGAGCTATGGCGGCGGGATGGACGTTCTCAAGAACGTTTCGGTCGACATCCACCCCGGCCAGACGCTGGCGGTGGTCGGCGAGTCCGGCTCCGGCAAGTCGACGCTGGCCCGTGCCATCACCGGCCTGCTGCCTCCGAAGAACGGGTCGATCACGTTCAACGGGCGCACGCTTTCCAACGCGCTGCGCGAGCGCACCCGCGACGACCTGCGCGAACTCCAGATGATCTACCAGATGGCGGACGTGGCGATGAACCCGCGCCAGACCGTGGCGACGATCATCGGCAGGCCCCTGGAATTCTACTTCAACATGCGGGGCAGGGAGCGAGACGCGGCGGTGGCCGAACTGCTCGACAAGATCGAGATGGGCAAGGGGTTCGCCGACCGCTATCCGGCCGAACTGTCGGGCGGGCAGAAGCAGCGTGTCTGCATCGCCCGCGCGCTCGCCGCCAAGCCGAAGCTGATCATCTGCGACGAGGTGACCAGCGCGCTCGACCCGCTGGTGGCGCACGGCATCCTGCGGCTGCTGCTCGACCTGCAGGCCGAGGAGGACGTCGCCTACCTGTTCATCACCCACGATCTGGCGACGGTGAAGTCGATCGCCGATTCCATCGCGGTGATGTATCGCGGTGAGGTCGTGCGCTACGGCTCGAAGAGCGAGGTGCTGGCGCCGCCTTTCGACGATTATACCGACCTCCTGCTCTCCTCGGTACCCGAGATGGAAATTGGCTGGCTGGAGAAGGCGATCGGCGGCCGGCGCATGGCGAGCGCGGGCAACTAGCCCGCGCGCATGCGACTCGGTGCCTTGCCGAAGGCGGTCGAGAAAGCGCGGCTGAATGCGGCCGCGCTCGAGAAGCCGGTACGCGCGGCAATGTCGGTCATGGGCTCGGACGTATCGAGCACGAGGCGCCGGGCGGCGTTGAGACGCAGCCGCAGATAGTAGGCGCCAGGCGTCTCGCCGATAGCGGTTGCGAAAACCTTCTCCAGCGTTCGCGCTGTGACGCCTGCGCGCCTAGCTATGGCTGCCACGGTCAACGGACGCTCGACATGGGCCTCCATCAGCCGTATCGCCTGCGCGAGCCGCGGATCGTAGCCGTCTAGCCGGCCCAGCGAAACCAGCGGCTGCGCATCGGTCGCAGCGCGGGCCTGGTCGTAGATGAAGACGCTCGCCACATCGAGCGCTACCGCGATGCCGAGGCGCGTGCGGATGAGATGCAGCATCAGGTCGAAAACGGGCGAGGCTCCGCCGGCGGTAAATATGGGACCGTCGATCACATAGCGGTCCGGCCGCACATCGCATTCGGGAAAAGCGACCGCGAAATCTTCCAGGTCTTCCCAATGCGTGGTGGCGGCGCGACCCTGCAGCAGGCCGGCGCGACCGAGCAGCCATGTGCCTGCCTCAACCCCGCCGATTGCACGCGCGGCGCCTGCGGCGCGTCGGAGGGCGGCCACGAGCGTGGAGCTGGCCTGAAAGCGGGCACCGAAACCCCGATGACCACGATAACATCAGAATTGGCGGCAGGGTCGAAACGGCCTTCGACGGCGACCGGCAAGCCGGCGGTGGTGACCGGCGCTCCGCCATCGGCCGAGACGATCGACCAGTCGAACAGCCTCGCGCCCGCGATGCGGTTGGCTGCGCGAAGCGGGTCGATGGCGGATGCGAGGCACATGATCGACGAACCCGTAAAGATCAGGAACGTCAGTTTCAGCGGGCGCGTGTCCGGTTGAAAGATCGTTTGCGGTTCGTTTTTCATCAATCTTACTTCGTAAATTGTGAAGCGGTTCGATGCAAGTCGGGCATTCTGTGGAGAAACGAAAAGGGAGGCTCAAATGCCGCTGGCAATGAACCGCGACGTCTTCATTACCTGCGCCGTGACCGGCTCGGGCGGCACGCAGGACCGCAGTCCGCATGTGCCGCGATCGCCGAAGCAGATTGCCGATGCTGCAATCGATGCCGCGAAGGCGGGTGCCGCAATCGTGCACTGCCACGTACGCGATCCCGAGACCGGCGCTCCGCGGCGCGACATCGCGCTCTACCGCGAGGTGACGGAGCGCATCCGGGACGCCGAGGTCGATGTCGTTCTCAACCTCACCGCCGGCATGGGTGGCGACATGGTTTTCGGCTCGACAGAGCAGCCGCTGCCGCTAAAGCCGGGCGGTACAGACATGGCCGGCGCTTCGGAGCGCGTGGAACATGTGCGCCAGTGCCTGCCTGAAATCTGCACGCTTGATTGCGGCACGATGAACTTTGCCGAGGCCGACTACGTGATGACGAACACGCCCGGCATGCTGCGCGCCATGGGCGGCATGATGACGGAGATGGGCGTCAAGCCAGAGATCGAGGCGTTCGACACGGGTCACCTCTGGTTCGCGAAGCAGCTTGTCGAGGAAGGCGTGCTCGAGCCCGATGCGCTGGTGCAGCTTTGCATGGGCGTGCCTTGGGGCGCGCCGGACGACCTCAACACCTTCATGGCGATGGTGAACAACGTTCCGAAGGGATGGACCTTCTCGGCATTTGCGCTTGGCCGTCATCAGATGGCCTATGTAGCGGCCGCCGTGCTGGCCGGCGGCAATGTGCGCGTAGGGCTTGAGGACAATCTCTGGCTGGACAAGGGCGTGCTTGCGACCAATGCGCAGCTTGTCGAGCGTGCCGTGATCGTGGTCGAGAATATGGGCGCGCGCGTGATCGGACCGCAGGAAGTGCGGGAGAAGCTGAACCTCACCAAGCGGGCGCCGGTTGCCGCCTGATGGTTCGTTGGATGCTCGGAGCGATGAAATGACCATCAACAAGGCAGCATGTATCGGCGGCGGTGTGATCGGCGCGGGCTGGGTGGCCCGCCTGGTGCTCAACGGCATCGACGTCGCCATCTACGATCCCGATCCCGAAGCCGACCGCAAAGTGGGCGAGGTGTTGAAAGGCGCGCGCCGGGCTTACAGGAAGATGCTGCCCGACGGGCTTCCGAAGGAAGGCAAAATCACCTACGCCAAGACGATCGCGGAGGCGGTCGCCGATGCCGGTCTCGTTCAGGAAAGCGTGCCGGAGCGGCTGGAGCTGAAACACAGGGTGCTGGCCGAAATCGACGCGCATGCGCCGTCATCGGCGATTGTCGGGTCGTCCACCTCGGGCATCAAGCCGACCGATATGGCGGTTGCGATGAAGAAGCACCCAGAGCGGCTGGTCGTCGCGCACCCGTTCAATCCGGTCTATCTGCTGCCACTGGTCGAGATCGTCGGCGGCGAGCAGACGTGGCCGGAAGCGATCGAACTCGCGCGCGAACACTATGCCGGGATCGGCATGAAGCCGGTGGTCATCCGCAAGGAGATCGAGGCCTTTGTTGGCGACCGGCTGCTGGAGGCGATGTGGCGCGAGGCCCTCTGGCTCATCAAGGACGGCATTTGCACCGTCGAGGAGCTGGACGACATCATGCGCTATTCGTTCGGGCTCCGCTGGGCGCAGATGGGCATGTTCCAGGTCTATCGCATCGCCGGTGGCGAGGCCGGCATGCGCCACTTCATGGCACAGTTCGGACCGTGCCTCTCCTGGCCGTGGACGAAGCTGATGGATGTGCCGGAATTCAACGACGAGCTGGTCGACCTGATTGCCACTCAGTCGGACGATCAGTCCGACCGCTGGTCGATCCGCGAGCTCGAAAAGATCCGTGACGACAATCTGGTCGCGATCATGGAAGCGCTCGGCAAGCAGAACAAGGGCAAGGGCTGGGGCGCCGGCGAACTCCACAACGACTATACGAGGAAGCTGTCGAAGCTGGCCCGCAAGCCGAAGGCTTCGAAGGCGGCCGAGAAGGCCAAGGCCACGAAGCCCAAAAAGGCCGACAAGGCGAAGAAGAAGTGAAGCCATGAATTTCGACCTCACCGAGGAACAACGCGCGATCGTCGAGACGACGCGCGCCTTCGTGGAAAACGAACTCTATCCGCATGAAGCCGAGGTGGAACGCACCGGCGTGCTGCGACGAGAGCTGATCGACGAGATCAAGGAAAAGGCTATTCGCGCCGGCCTCTACGCCGCGAACATGCCTGAGGAGGTCGGCGGTGCCGGGCTCGATACGCTGACGTGGCTGCTCTACGAGAAGGAGCTCGGGCGCGCCAACTATGCGCTGCACTGGACCTGCGTGGCGCGGCCGTCCAACATCCTGCTTGCCGGCACGCCCGAGCAGCGCGAAAAATACCTCTATCCATGCATGCGCGGCGAGACTTGGGACTGTCTCGCCATGACGGAGCCCGGCGCGGGCTCGGACCTGCGGGGCATGAAGGCGACGGCCCGGCAGGATGGCGACGACTGGGTGCTCAACGGCACCAAGCACTTCATCTCCCATGCCGACATCGCCGGTTTCGCCATCGTGTTCATGGCGACCGGCGAGGAAGACACACCACGCGGCAAGCGCAAGAAGATCACGGCGTTTTTCGTGGACAAGGGCACGCCCGGCTTCACCGTACGCGACGGCTACCGCAACGTCTCGCATCGCGGCTATACCAACGCGGTGCTTGAGTTCGACGATTGCCGGCTGCCCTCGAGCCAGGTGCTCGGTGAGGTGCACAAAGGTTTCGATGTCGCGAACTCCTGGCTCGGCGCCACGCGGCTCCAGGTGGCTGCGACCTGCCTCGGCCGTGCGGAGCGGGCCCTTGGCCACGCCATCGACTATGCAGCGCAGCGCCAGCAATTCGGGCAGCAGATCGGCAAATTCCAAGGCGTCTCCTTTAAGCTCGCCGACATGGCGCTGGAGCTGAAGGCGGCGAACCTGCTGACGTTTGAGGCAGGCTGGAAATACGATGCAGGTACGGTGACCGATCAGGACATGGCCATGGCCAAGCTAAAGGCGACGGAGATGCTGGCTTTCGTCGCCGACGAGGCGATCCAGATCCATGGCGGCATGGGCCTTATGGACGAGCTGCCGCTGGAGCGTATCTGGCGCGATGCGCGTGTTGAACGTATCTGGGAAGGTACGAGCGAAATCCAGCGGCACATCATTTCGCGGGCGCTGCTGCGCGAAGTGGGGGGATAAAGACGGAATGGCCCGAGGCGGCATCAGGGAGAGCGACCTTTATCTGCCGGTCAAGCGCCTGCTCGAAGGGCAGGGTTATACGGTCAAGGGTGAGGTGGGCGCCGCCGATGTGGTCGCCATGCGCGACGGTGAGGAGCCGGTCGTCGTCGAGCTCAAGGCGGGGTTCTCTCTTTCGCTGTTCCATCAGGCGATTGAGCGGCAGGCGATTACGGATGTCGTCTATATCGCCGTACCGCGCGGGTCCGGACGCCCGTTTCTGAAGGCGTTAGCGGATAACCGGAAACTGTGCCGCCGGCTGGGGCTGGGCCTTATCACCGTGCGTCTGCAGGATGAGTTCGTCGAGGTCCATTGCGATCCCGAACCTTACAGGCCGCGCCAGTCGAAACCACGCAAGGCGCGCCTGCTGCGGGAGTTCGCGCGGCTCGTTGGTGACCCCAACACCGGCGGTATGACACGTCGCAATCTCGTGACCGCCTACCGGCAGGAGGCGCTGTTGTGCCTCGCGTTGCTCGATCGCCTGGGGCCGACGAAGGCGGCGTTAGTCGCGCAGGTGACGGGCATCGTCCATGCGCGACGGCTGATGGCGGATAATCACTACGGATGGTTCGAACGTCTCCAGACCGGGATCTATGCGCTGAGCCCGAATGGTTCCAGCGCGCTGACCGCCTATGCGGTGGAGATCGAACGGCTTTCCTCGAAATTGCCGGAAGCGGGCGCAGTAGAAGCGAAAGGGGTGGCATGATGGGGGCTGGCAGTCGAAATCTGTCACGCCTGTTGCGGCCACTTTCGATCGCCGTGATCGGCGGCGGCTTCTTCGGCACCAATGTCGTGCGCGAGTGCCTGAAAATGGGTTTCGCCGGCGCGATATGGCCGGTCCATCCTTCCAAGGACGAGGTTGGCGGCATCGTAGCCTATCGCTCGATTGCCGATCTGCCGGGCACTCCCGATGCGGCGTTCATCGGCGTCAACCGATACCTGACGGTCGAGATGGTGGAGGAACTTGCCCTGCGTGGTGCCGGCGGTGCGGTCTGCTTCGCGTCGGGCTTCAAGAATCGGCGGACGATGCCGATGGCGTGCGCCTCAATGGCGAGCTGATCGATGCGGCGGGCGACATGCCGGTGATCGGGCCCAATTGCTACGGGCTCATCAACTACGTCGACGGTGCGCCTTTGTGGCCGGACCAGCATGGTGGACGCAGGCTCGAAGATGGCGAGCGTGGCGTTGCGATCATCACCCAGTCTTCCAACATCGCCATCAACATGACGATGCAGCGGCGGGGGCTGGCCATCGCCTATCTGATGACGGCGGGAAACCAGGCGCAGACCGGCCTGTCCGAAATTGCACTGGGCCTCATCGAGGATGACAGGGTATCGGCGCTCGGCCTTCACATCGAAGGCTTCGATTCGGTTGCCGGTTTCGAGGAGCTCGCGGCGCGAGCGCGCGAACTCAGCAAGCCCATCGTGGCGATGAAGGTGGGCCGGTCGGAACAGGCAAGGGCGGCGACGGTGTCGCACACGGCATCTCTTGCGGGGTCGGATGCCGCGTCCGAGGCCTTTCTGAAACGGCTCGGGGTCGCGCGGGTCGACACGATCCCGTCCTTCCTGGAAACACTGAAACTGCTGCATGCGGCAGGGCCGCTTCCCGGTCCCCGCCTCTCGTCCATGAGTTGCTCGGGCGGCGAAGCTTCGGTCATGGCAGATGCCGCACATGGCCGTGCCATCTCGTTTCCGCCGTTGTCGGCAGCGCATAAAGATGCAGTCAGCGCCACGCTGGGGCCGCTGGTAGCGGTCGCCAATCCGCTCGACTACCACACCTTCATCTGGAACGACGAACCGGCCATGTCGGCGGCGTTCACCGCTTTCGTGGCCGGTGGGTTCGATCTCAACATGCTGGTGCTCGACTTCCCGCGCGTCGACCGCTGCTCGGACACGGACTGGTGGCCAACGGTCAACGCATTCGAGGCAGCACTGAAGGCCAACGGCGCAACGGGCGCCATCGTTGCCTCGTTGCCGGAAAACCTGCCGGAAGACTACTGCGCAGGGCTGCTCGCGCGCGGCATCGTTCCGCTTTCGGGGATTGCCGAAGCGCTGGATGCGGCGGAGGCTGCCGCATTCATCGGGGAGGCATGGCGGCGGCCTGCGCATTCGCCTGTTGGGGGTGGGCGATTGCACATCGACATACCTGCGCCCGCGACCACGCAGGCCATTTGTCATACTCACCAGGCGAGGGTTGGCAGTGTTGAACCGAAGGTTGCGTCGTCTCAGTTGGTAACGCCTGCCGGATCACAGCCCGACGAAGCCGCAGCCAAGGCGGCGCTTGCCGCGTGCGGACTGCCGGTGCCTGCCGGGCGGGCGGCCACGACAGTGGAGGAAGCTTCCGCCGCCGCGAACGAGATCGGCTATCCGGTTGCGGTGAAGGCTCTGGGGCTTGCGCACAAGAGCGAACATGGTGCGGTGCGGCTCAACCTGAACGACTCCGGCTCGGTGCAGACGGTTGCAGCCGAGCTGCTCCGTCACTCAGGCCAGGTCTATGTCGAGCGTATGATTGCTGGCGGTGTCGGCGAGCTGATCGTCGGCGTAACGCGTGACCCGCTTTTCGGTCCGGTGATGACCGTGGGTACTGGCGGAGTGTTGGTGGAGTTGCTGAAGGATTCGGTGACGCTGCTGCTGCCGGCCTCGCGCTCGGAGATCGAGCAGGCGCTACGCGGCCTGAAACTCTTTCCGTTGCTCGACGGCTATCGCGGGCGGGCGAAGGCGGATCTCGGCGCAGCCGTGGATGCGGTTGCCGGGATAGCCGCATTCGCGGTCGATAACGCGGCATTTATCGAGGAACTGGACATCAACCCGCTGATCGTATGCGCGGAAGGCGATGGCGCTTGGATCGCCGACGCGTTGCTGGTGACAAGGGAGTAGATCAATGAGCGATGTGGTGAAGACCCGCCGGGACGGGGCGATCCTTGAGGTTACGCTGGATCGGCCCAAGGCGAACGCGATTGACCTCGCAACCAGCCGGCTGATGGGCGAGACCTTCAAGGCTTTTCGCGACGATCCCGCGTTGCGCGTCGC
>NZ_JABETK010000003.1 GCF_013240295.1 Neoaquamicrobium sediminum | reverse complement strand
CTGAGACCGATCAGCGAGGACTCGAACGACTTGAAGAGCTCGAGGATGTGTGTGACGGTGCATCAAGACAGCGTGAGCGGGCTAACGAATTGACCCCGGGCGCCATCGCCCAAGTACCGATAAACAAGGGAGGCTAGGCGGATCGTCGCTATTGTTCTATCCCTGATGGTATTGCTGGTGGTGATTAGTCTCGACCCGCCATCGCGACAAACCGCGCAGGATCGGGCGAAAGGGCGGTCCGGAAGCGGCTTTACAGATGACTATCAAGCCATTCGCCAACGGCCACTATTTTCCCGACCGGAAGCTCTCCTGCAGTCATCGAGCCGGTACCCTTCGTTGAAGAAGAAAACGAATACGTACCGCCCGAAGCGGCGCCGGCACCCGTAGCTGCGCCTAACTGGGAGCTGGTCGGCCTGGTTCGCTCGGAGCGCCTGAACCGCGCAATATTCAGAAAAGCTGGCAGCCCCATCTTCTTCGATATGCTCAAAGGAGAGACACTTCGATGGTTGGACGCTGTCTGACGTCGGCCGCTTTGAGGTATTCGCTGAAAATGGCCAGGACCAAGCTTACGGATTGGCCCCCCGATCGATAATCGAGATCAGAAAGCGAGCAAACGGTGTCAACACTAACAGTGATCATCCGATAGAACGGAGCCGGTTGGTGCTCCTGTCGTCTCCAACCCTCTTCCTCGGACTGATAACGGCGCTACTATCGGAGCCAAGTTCCGTGCAGAAACTATGAAAGAGACTGCCATGAGGCGCCTTCCTCCTTTATATTATCCGGGGTAATTGCTACTGGGTGCCGCAACATCATATGCGGGGTTCACGATCGAAGGGGTCCCCGACGCGTTGGGGTCGAAGCTCAGGAAGCCATGCGTAGCGAAATAGTCAATAAAGCATCGTCGAACGGCGGTTCGGGATCGAACGCACCGGGAGGAAATCCAAGGTAGCGGTGCCACGGTAGTTTTACCGGAGACTGCAGCAGGTTCTGTGGCGACGTCTCGAACAACGGATACGCGATCGCCCATTCCGAAGGGCGTCCATCGCGCATCACGTTCACCATCATCAAGGCGCTTCCTCGTTGCAGGGAACTGCCGGAGGAAGCGTCAATACAGCTCAAAGTGCGACGGGGCCGATCGCCTACACATCCGATACTGGTGGAGGCCGGTGGCGAAGATGAAGCCCGACGATGGAACGGATTATGGAGCGCAACTGCGAGGCGTCGCGGCAGGACCTCAATCAGAACCAAGCCCGAGGCCAGACTTTCTGGTGGAAACGCGGCGGAAATGACTTTACGGGCCAAGCAGCAGCTTGAAGCCCTTGTTCGCGCGATCTGACAGACGCAGCCCTAGAAAAGAGGTCTTTTCTAAGAACTGCGAGGCTTGCATCACATAGGTCGGGCTGATAACGACTGCCTGGGCGGTTGGGGGTGAAATCTCCAGATATTCTCTGATACTTGCGGCCGGTTTATGACAAGCCGCTGGTCTACTATCCGCTCGGCATGCTGATGATTGCCGGGATTACCGAAATTCTGGTCATCACGACGCCGCGTGACATGCCGGCGTTCAAGCAACTCCTGGCGACGGCAGCCAGTTCGGAATTTCCCTATCCTATGCGGTACAGCCTAATCCTAACGGGTTGGCCGAGGCATTCATCATCGGACGCGAATTCGTCGGGAACGACTCGGTCGCATTGATCCTTGGCGACAACATCTATTATGGCACCGGCCTTACCCGCCTTTGCCGGGCAGCACGAGAGCGCGAGACCGGCGCTACAGTATTTGCTTATCACGTGGAGGATCCCGCCCGTTACGGGGTCGTGACCTTCGACCACGGTACCGGCATGGTTCAGGACATCGAAGAAAAGCCGGCCCAGCCGAAGTCGAACTGGGCCGTCACAGGCCTCTATTTCTACGACAATGACGTTCTCGACATTGCTGCGAACGTGACGCCGTCCCCCGTGGCGAACTTGAAATCACCGACGTGAACAATGCTTATTTGGCGGCTGGAAAGCTGCACGTGATGAGGCTCGGCCGTGGCTATGCCTGGTTTGACACCGGCACCTACGATAGTCTCCACGAAGCCTCTTCGTTCGTGCGCACTTTGGAGCGCCGCCAAGGTTTCAAGGTTATGTGCCCAGAGGAAATTGCCTTCGAGCTCGGTTATCTCTCCGCCGATCAACTGTTGGCTCACGCAGACCGATTGGGCAGAAACGGTTATTCGGCTTATCTGCGTCGACGGGTAGAGGAAGGTGCAAATGCTTGACGCTCGTCCGCTCGGTCTAGACGGCGTTATGGAGTTCTGCCCGCCAAAATTTGGCGACTCCCGCGGGTTCTTCTCGGAGACCTTTAGGCGCGACTGGCTCCACAATGCGGGGCTGGAGCGTGATTTTGTTCAGGATAACCACTCCTTTTCAGCAACGCGGGGCACGCTTCGCGGTCTCCACTATCAGCTTCCGCCCAAAGCTCAAGACAAGCTGGTGCGCGTCGTGCATGGCGCGATATTTGATGTCGCGGTTGATATCCGCCGTGGGTCGGCAACATTCGGCCGTTGGGTCGGGCTGACGGTGTCAGCGCAGAAATGGAACCAAATTCTGGTACCGGCAGGTTATGCCCACGGCTTCGTCACGCTCGAACCCGATACCGAGGTGATCTACAAAGTCACCGAAACGTATTCGTCTGTTCACGACCGCTCGATCCGTTTCGACGATCCGGCGATTGGAATTCTCTGGCCTATCCACACAGTTGAAGTTGTCCTGTCAGAAAAGGACCGCAAAGCTCCATTGCTGAGAGATGCCGAGATTTTCGAGTCTAATTCCTGAGGAAAGCCGATGCGTTTTCTGGTGACCGGCGGGGCCGGGTTTATCGGATCGGCAGTCTGCCGCCAGCTCTTAATGAACGGCGCAGAGCGCGTCGTTGTTGTCGACAACCTCACCTACGCCGGCAATCTTCAATCGTTGGCCACAATCAGCAATGACCCTCGCTTCGTTTTCAGAAAGGTAGATATCTGCGACGGTGGGACTATACGCGAACTGTTGCGTAGCGATCGCATCAACGTGGTCATGCACCTCGCAGCTGAAAGCCATGTCGACCGCTCGATCGACGGGCCTGCGAAATTCATCGAGACCAATGTGGTCGGCACTTTCCATTTGTTGGAGGCGGCGCTCGCACACTGGCGCGAACTTGCTCCCGCGTTGCGGGAAACGTTCCGATTTCATCACGTTTCCACCGACGAGGTGTTCGGGGATCTGGACTTCGACGACAGTCTGTTTACCGAGGAGACGCCCTACGCACCCTCATCGCCGTATTCAGCCTCCAAGGCGGCTTCCGACCATTTCGTACGCGCTTGGCACAAAACCTACGGTCTGCCGATTGTATTGTCGAATTGCTCCAACAACTACGGACCATACCATTTTCCGGAAAAGCTGATCCCGCTTGTGATCCTGAATGCTCTCGGCGAGCGCCCCCTGCCGATCTATGGCGCCGGCCAGAATGTCCGAGACTGGCTCTTTGTTGAAGATCACGCCAGAGCGCTCGAACTGGTGGCCACGAAAGGAACGCCGGGCGAAAGCTACAATATCGGTGGTCGGTCTGAACGCACCAATCTCTCCGTTGTCGAAAGCGTTTGCGACATCCTCGATGCAAGATCCCCTCGTGCGGGCGGTGCAAGTTATCGCGACCTGATCACCTTCGTCACCGACCGGCCAGGACACGACCGACGCTATGCGATCGATGCATCCAAAGTTGAACGGGAGCTCGGCTGGGTGCCTCTTGAGAGTTTCGAGACTGGTCTCGCAAAGACCGTTGAATGGTTTCTAGACAATAAGTGGTGGTGGGGACCGATCCGCAAAGAGAAATATGACGGCAATCGTCTGGGAGAAGCAGGAAAGACAGCACGGTGAGGTTGGTTGTGACAGGGCAGGAAGGGCAGGTTGCGAAGTCCCTGGTCGAACGAGCCTCCCACCATCGCGATATCGAGGCGGTCGCAATTGGGCGTCCCGTTCTTGATCTCCAGAAACCGGAGACAGTGCTGCCAGCGCTGGCATCAGCCAAGCCCGATATCGTCATTTCTGCCGCCGCCTACACCGCCGTTGATCGGGCCGAGGCTGAGCCTGGACTTGCGTACGCGATCAATGAGGCTGGCGCCGGCCAGGTCGCAGCAGCTGCGGCTGAACTTGGCGTTCCGATTGTCCATCTTTCCACCGACTACGTTTTCGACGGCCAGTGCGATCATCCTTACCTGGAGACCCACCTCCCCGACCCCACGGGCGCCTACGGCGCGTCCAAGCTGGCAGGTGAAATGGCCGTCGCGCAGGCCAACCCGTGCCATTTCATTATACGCACTGCCTGGGTCTACAGCCCGTTCGGCAACAACTTTCTCAAAACCATGCTTCGCCTTGCCAGTGATCGATCAGAGATCGCAGTTGTGAGCGACCAATGGGGCAATCCAACCTCTGCGCTCGACATAGCTGATGCGCTGCTCAATGCTGCTCCGCAAATGAAGAACGGCAGCAGCGAGGCCTGCGGCATCTACCATTTGGCGGGGCGAGGAGATACAAGCTGGAGTGGCTTCGCGCGACACATATTCTCCGCCAGCAGCGCGCTTGGGGGCCATCGGCACACGTCAGAGACATCGCCAGTGCTGACTACCCAACAGCCGCGACTCGACCGCTCAATTCGCGCCTTTCGTCCGCGAAATTCGCGCAGACGTTCGGCTGGACCGCGCCAGATTGGCGCCATTCGACGGACTTGGTTGTCAGGCGACTACTGAAAGACAGTAACCAATGTTGATAACGCTCCACGCAACCATGCCATCCGCTCAGACTTATTGCAGCCCATTGGTTGCGCGAATCGTGGTCTAGCCCATCGACAAAGCCGCTTTGTCATGCCTTACCCGCCGTTAGAGACGTCGACAGACAACTCGGGTTCGTCGCACCCGACCAGCACCACGCGTCAACGGGTGGCCGTGCTGATGGCCGTTTACAATGGTGCGCTATATCTGGCAGAGCAAATCGAAACACTCGCGCGGCAGGATGTCGAGCATATCGATTTGTGGTTTGCCGACGATGGCTCTACTGACGAGACTGGCGCTATCGTCGAACGAACGAGAGCCACATGGAAAAAGGGCGAAGTGCACATCCTGCCTGGTCCGCAGAAAGGATTTGCCGAAAACTTCCGCCACCTTCTCGTTCATCCTGCAATCAGCGCCGATTATGTTGCACTTTGCGACCAAGATGATCTGTGGGACGAGGATAAGCTGTCTACGGCGATCGCGCGGCTCGACGTAGAGGCGAGCGCCACACCCGCACTGCACTGTTCGCGTACGCGGATAGTCGCTGCCGATGGGACGCCAATTGGTTACTCGCAACGCTTCGACCGCCCACCGAGCTTTCAAAACGCTATTGCGCAGAATATTGCGGGCGGAAACACGATGGTGATGAACCGGGCAGCGCACGATTTGATCCGACGCTTGTCGCAGGCTGTGGCCCTCGTCAGTCACGATTGGTGGTGCTATCTGCTTGTTGCAGGTTCGGGAGGCAAGGTGTTCTACTCACCCGATCCGAAGACATCCTATCGGCAGCACGCCCAAAACTTGGTTGGGGAGAATGTCTCCCTTCGTGCACGGTTTTCGAGATTGTATCACGCCGGCAAAGGGCGCTACAGAGCGTGGAACGCGACCAATTTGTCAGCACTCGAGACGTGCCGCGAGCATCTGACAGAGGAGTCGAGGCGAACCCTCGATCTATATGCTCAAGCAAGGGACCGAGGCGTTTTCGGTCGTTTTATCGCCCTCAGAGAATCGGGCGTATATCGCCAGACGTTGTCGGGCCAGATCGCCTTGTATGTCGCCTGCTTGCTTAAACGAATGTGAGCGGCAAATATTGTTCCCGAAGGGCCTAGCGCTCGCCCGCCCGACTATTCGGCCATCACTGAACGAGACACTAAGTTCCGCTCGACTGCAGTCCTCAGCCCTTAGTCACTTAGTTTCAGGGCCGCAGCTTTCTGAAACCGAGCCTCTTATGCCCCAGCCTCCTCGATCGTGAAAATTCGGACCGCTCGGCAGCGTAGTTAGGCGATATCATCGGGTAATCGAACGGCAGATCCCACTTCCGCCGATACTCTTCGGGCGTGAGTCCGTGGATTTCGTTCAAATGCCGTTTGAGGGTCTTGAATTTTTTGCCGTCTTCCAAGCAAACAAGATGGTCATCGTGGACTGAATTCCTTATCGGCACCGCTGGCTTCCGAGAGTCTAGTTCCTGCTTCCGGCCGCGGCGCGCAGCCTGGAGAGTGACGCGTGGACTGCCAGAATAAGCGCAGCGAGCTCGTTCGCTGGCACTGGGCTGCTGGAGACGTAGGCTGATACGATTCGGGCAGTCAGGGATGTTAGTTGCTCACGGCCATTCTGCTCGTTCATAGGCATCTTCTTTTCCATTGGCTTTGAGCTGTCCGGCACGCGGGAGCAAGTATCTTTGCGGCACCGTCGTCATGCTGGCATGAAACAGAAGATGTGCTGACCAGATTGCCGCGGCTGGCACAGAGCAGGTCTGCACGACGCAGCTGCCAGCTGCGCCTAGGCAGCAGCTATGCGCGCCGGGCAGGCTGCGACCGATCATGAATTCAACGATTCTTACAGCGTTCCAGCAACAAAAAACCCGGCAGTTGCCTGCCGGGTCTTTCTCAAATCAACTCGTAAGCTGATTAGAAGGTGCGGTCGAAGCGGATAGCGGTGCGCCAGCTGTCGACGTCGCCACCAATGGTGTCGGTCGTGGTGTACTGGACTTCCGGACGGATGCGGAGACCCGAAATCGGACGCCAGTCGAGACCACCGGTGATCTGCCAGGTGTCGTTGGCAGCGTTGTACTCGTCGTCGAAGTACTGGACAGCAGCAGCGATCGCCAGGGTCTGGCTCACGTTGGCCTTGGCGTATGCCAGGACCGAGAACTCAGAGCCGTTAGTGGACGAACGACCGATGGTGTAGATCGACGGGCCGCTTGCGTAGAAGAGGTGCGCACCGACGTCGAACATGCCGAACTTGGCATTGCCGACGAGCTTCGCGCCCCACTCTTCAGTGACCGTGTCGTAGCCGACCATGGCGCCGATGTCGCCCCAGCCCTGCGTCAGCTTCACGCCGCCTTCGACAGCCGGCTCGAACAGACCGGTTTCGCGCTCAACCACGGCAACGATGGCCGAGAAGCCATTGGCGCCGTTGTACTGGTAGGAGAGCTCACCGCCGTTGTTGAAGCCGTAGGAGCCATCGTAGGGACCGAAGGGCGAACCGTAGCCGAGGAAGCGAGCGTACGGGGTGTCGCTCTTACCAAGGCGGATGGTGCCGTTGGCCTGCTGCAGCTCGATGAAGCCCTGGTTCAGGTAGACGTCGTCATAAGCGCCAGTGCCAACGCCAGCTGCGGTCCAGCCGTAGGAACCCCAGTTGAAGCGGGCTTCAGCGTACGAACGCAGCGTGCCCCACTCGGTCTCGTTGCGCGCATCAACGTTGAGCTGGAAACGAGCATACTTCCAGAAGCGATAGTCCTCAACCAGACCCGTATCCGGGTCAAGCCAGTCGGCATCGCTGTAGTGCATCTCGTAGCGCATGTAGCCACCGATGCGCAGGCAGGTCTCGGTGCCCGGGATGTAGAAGAAACCAGCGCCGTACACGTCGCAGATGCGAACGTATTCCATCGGCTCCGGCTCGGCGATGACGATCGCATCAGCTGCGCGAGCGCCGGTTGCAGCGACAGCAGCCACTGCGGAGCCGAGAAGAAGGCTCTTGATGTTCATTTTCTGACCTCCAGTCAAAAGTTAAAAAGCGGGTCTGGGTATTTTTTGCTGAAGGACAGCGTTCCCTGCCCCATCCCCAATTCTCGAAAAAAGACGCGACTTCACGCCCCTTCTTCGATCGTCACCATACGCATCAGATCGAGTCGTTCAATCGCGCAATGTCCTATTGCCACCGTTGACCTGCTCGGATTGTGGCGAGTGTGGCCAAAACGCCACAAGTATGGTTAGGCTGGTAATCCTTTGGTAAGGAATTCAGCAGGTTTGGACCGATTGGAGGCTCATTGCAGAATGGCAGACGCACGGAAATTCTCGCGGGCACGGCACGAGATAAAATTGAATCGCCGCGAAGCGGTGGAGCGGTCGCTGCAGCAGACCATCTACACGCAGCTTCGAGAAGAGGACCCCACCGCCCTCCCCGGCGCCGTCGAAATGATCTCGGAGCTCGCGGCGGTCGTCGCATCCCAATTGATGGCACAGACCCAGGCGACGCAGCGCGCGTTGAGGAGCCTTAAGGATGAAGTGAGTGAGTATGGTGCAGAAATTGTGGTGCAGGTGGTTAAAGAAGCTCACAAGGACGTGCGCGATCGTATTCGGGCCACGAAAGCGGCATCACCGGCTGTTGTTGACGAGATGGTCCTCGCCGACGACTGGGCCGGTCCAGTAGCCGGGCCAACGCTACTCGAGAGACATTTCGGGATTCCTCGTTCAACCCTCTATCGATGGCAGAAGCGTAATGAGGTCGTGTGGCTCAATACGAGGAGTAGCAAGAAGCCGGTGTTTCCGCTTAAGCAGTTCGTCGATGGGCGTCCGGCAATCGGGATCGCAGAGATTGTGCAAGCCTTCGACGATCCCCGCGCAGCTTGGAAATGGCTCACGTCAGGAAGTCTAGCTAATAAGGACGGTGCGCCGTTGGAGGAACTGTTGAATGGTGATGCGGCCTCTGTGATCGCTGTGGCGCAACAGCAGGCCCCTTAGAAATTCCTTCGCCGCATGGTTCCCTCCGGCAACAAGATGCGATCCGCAGGTAATGCAATACGCAGGTTGATGTCGCCGGATCCGGAAAACCACCTGGGGGAGGTGCACTCGGGTACGAGTGACGTTCGGGATCTGAGATGCGCGCATAAATTCGTTGCCGGTGGCAAGAAAGCTGCGCCTGCAAGTCGGATGCATCGCTGCATCGATTGGCAGATACCAAGCGCTCTCATAGACCCGGCACTACTCGACGGCACGCCTATCAGAGAGCGAAGACTAGGATAGACGTGCCGTCGACAGTGATGCCGTACTCAATACATGCGCGGCAGAATCAGAATGCCGGATGATTGTTAACGGAATATTGCCGGATTAAACGGGATTACTTCTGCCGGCTCGCGCCGGTATTCCTCAAGCGCGACCGCTTCAATGAGCAGATCGATTGCAATACGCGCTTCCTTTTGCTTGTCTCATCAAGCCCGCAGAGATGATCAAGCGCGCGTTCAAGATGCGCACGGGCGGCTGAAAAATTGCTCGGTTTCATAGTCCCTCGCTGTATCGCCCAAGCTGGAGTGTTACGGCAGCGATTAAACCGAAGGCAAATATCCCCAACCCAATTTTAACAAAATGCCATAGACCACAATGCCCAGCGCAATCGTTACGACACGCCTAAGTGCCTGCTTCCGGCGGGTTCGTTCACCGGTTCAGTCGTAAAGGGACTCGTGGCTCATTCTGGTGGTTCAGGAGTGTCCCCGGCCTTCGTCGTTTCGGCGGCCAGATACATCGTTGCAATAGCCACCTGTTGACGATCCCAACCCGCGGCAACCGCAAGTTCGATCATCTTCGCAAAAGAGGGCCTAATTGCACCTCGACATTCCGCCGCATAGTCGGCGTCAGTCAGTGCCTTCGTTGGCCCAATGATGCGCACGCGCTTTGCCATTCATCCTCCGAAGAACGGCATGGGGAGCGTAGAATGATGGCTTGTGCACCTAACCAGGTCAACCCTGCCGGGACTGGCGCCACCTATTCCACCAAGGCGGCGGTGCGCATATTGTCTATAGGACGATGGCGGCTCGATTTCCATCCAGATGCGATAGCGTCTCGCGGTGGTTATGGTAGCGCTCTTGCGACGCCCCGCGTAATCTCCGTCCATCCATGCGCTGGACGCATGATGTCATCTCGAATCGCCATTTTCCCGAATACCCAACGGCCGGTAGTCTCATCACCAAGGACATATGACGAGCCACGTAGTCGACGATGACCTCGTAAGGCTTGCTGGGGATTTGGAGTTATTTTTCTTATGTTTGCACGAAATATCGTTACCTGCGTCGACCACCATCATGGCCAGGCGTCGCGAACGATTCTCTCCGGCTACCCCGCCATTCGCGGCACGACGATGCGCGAAAAGGCAGACTATTACATTCGAAACATGTCCTGGCTGCATGAATCGATGCTGCGTGAACCGCGCGGCCATCGCAACATGCTGGGCGCCGTGCTCACCGATCCCGTCAGCGACGATGCCGCCTACGGCGTTATCTTCCTGCATCCGTCGGGCATGTTTGACGGGTGCGGCGACAGCACGTTCGCCACCGCCGCAGCCTTGATCGAACTGGGCATGGTTCCCGCAACCGAGCCGGCAACACGGTTTTCGCTCGATACGGTCCTGGGGCCGCTCGAGATCGAAGCCGACGTCAAGGACGGCATTGTTCGCGAAGTTCGTTTCCGCAACGTGCCATCCTACCATGTCGGCGACTTCGAGGTCGCGCTGCCCGACGGCCGCACCATCGGCATCGAGACGGCATTCGGCGGGCTGTTCTACGGCTTCATCGACGCCGCATCGGCCGGCATCGAGCTTTCCCAGAAGGCCGAGCGGGAGATCGTCAGCACCGCGCAGGCGCTGTGGGAAGCGATCGGCGAAACCACCGCTCTGGCAGACCCCGCCACCGGCAAGTCGGTGCCTGTGGACCTGTTCACTTTCGTGCAGCGGCAGGAGGCCGATCGCGGCAGTAACTATCTGGCCGCAAACGTCTATCGGCCCGGCCGGATGGGCCGCACGCCGTCCGGCACCGGCAGCAGCGCCCATCTGGCGCTCCGCGTCGCCAAGGGCATTCACGACCCGGACGAGCCTTTCGTGCAGCACAGCCTGCTGGGCACACACTTCACCGGCACGGCCACACGCTCGAAGCTGCCAAACGGTCATGCCTGCGTCGTCCCGAGCATCGGCACCAAATCCTTCATGATGGGCATGAACCAGTTCGTGATCGATCCGGCGGACCCCTTCGCCCACGGTTTCATCGTCGAGTCCTGACGCCGACGCCAGGCCGGCGACACATGCCTCCAATCCGATGAAGGTTTGTCCATGACGTATGCTTGGGACTTCAACGTCATCTACACCTATCGCGAGGTGCTCCTCGTCGGTCTCGGCAACACTTTGCTTTACACGTTTGCTTGTATCGTCGGCGGCCTGCTCGTCGGTTTGCTGGCGGCATTCGGCAGGCTGTCGCCGTTGACGATCGTGCGGTGGCCAACGCAGCTTGTGGTCGAAATCTTCCGCTGCACGCCGCTGCTCGTCATCCTCATATGGTTCTACTATGCCCTGCCCGCCTTGTTGGGCGTCCAGATATCGGCGCTCACCGCAGGCCTGCTCGCACTCTCCCTTTATGGCGGCTCTTTCTACGGCGAGATTATCCGCGCCGGCATTATCTCGATCGACATCGGCCAGCGCGAAGCCGCCCAGGCGCTGGGCATGCGGCGCGGCGACGCCATGCGTCGGATCATCTTGCCTCAGGCTCTGCGCCGCATGGTGCCGCCCCTGATGAACCAGTCCATCCTGCAATTGAAGAACACATCGCTGGTTTCGGTGCTGGCGCTGCCTGATCTGATCTACCAGGGACAGCTCGTAACGCATGAGACCTACCGGCCGCTGGAAGTCTACACCACGGTGGCGGTCGTCTATTTCGCGATCCTTTTCCCCGCGACGCTGCTGGTGCAGCGCCTCGAGCGTCGTTTCGACACGAAAGCCTGAACCCATGTCGAAGACCCCCGGCGATCCCATCATTGAAATCTGCGGCCTCAGCAAGGCCTTCGGCTCGCTGCAGGTGCTACGCGACATCAACCTGTCCATCCCGCGCGGCGATGTCGTGGCGTTGATCGGCCCGTCCGGCTCCGGCAAGTCGACCCTGTTGCGCTGTCTAAACCTGCTGGTGGTGCCGGACGGCGGAAGCGTTTCGGTCAATGGGCGCAGCTTCACCTTCGGCACCGGGCAGAGGCTACCTGGTGACCGCTCGCTTTCGCAATTTCGCGCCCGCACCGGCATGGTGTTTCAGCATTTCAATCTGTTCCCGCACATGACGGTAATCGAGAACGTCATGGAGGGGCCACTGACCGTGCTCCGGCGACCGCGGGACGAGACACGGGCAAATGCCATCGCATTGCTGGAAAAAGTAGGTCTCTCGGACAAGGCGGATTCGCCGCCTTCGCGTCTTTCCGGCGGCCAGAAGCAGCGCGTGGCGATCGCTCGAGCGCTCGCCATGAAACCCGATGTGATGCTGTTCGACGAAGTAACCTCCGCGCTTGATCCGGAACTGGTGGGCGAGGTGCTTTCCGTCATGCGCGAACTTGCCAGGGAGGGCATGACCATGATCATCGTCACCCACGAGATCGCGTTTGCCCGCGACGTCGGCGACCGGGTGGTCTTCATGCGCGACGGCGTCATCGTCGAGGACGGGACGCCCGAACAGGTTATCAGCAAACCGGCCAATGCCTCCACCAAGGCATTCCTGTCCCACTTTCACCGATAGGCGCGCGAACCATGGCCTCCGACGTTCCGGGCGCTGATCCCGCCATTCTCGAGCTGCTCGATACGGTACTGCCTGACGAAGCGTCTGAAACGGAGCGAGCCGATTTCGCCAGAGGATTGACGCTGCTCGCCGAATTGCTGGGCGAGATTGAGACAGGTGCTGGCGCCACCGGCCCGCTGGGGGAGCAGCGATGAAGCTCCGGGCTGAGCAGGACGCGCGCTCCTACAGCGAGAGTGCTGCCGCAGCACTCGCCGCAAATACGACAACAGTCGTTGAGCTGGTCGAGGATCATCTGGCGCATATCGCCCGCCACGACGGCACGGTATCGGCGTTCATCCACGTTATGGCTGACGAAGCCGGGCAGCAGGCTGCGATGCTTGATGCCCTCGATCCTGACAGTCGCGGCCCCCTGCACGGCATGATCCTATCGGTCAAGGACATCATCGATGTCGCCGGCACGTCAACGACCTGTGGATCGCATAGCCGCCTCGACAGGCCGGCAGAATGTGATGCGCTTCTGGTCGAGCGCCTGCGCAAAGCGGGGGCCGTCATTATCGGCAAGGCCAACTGCCATGAATTCGCCTTTGGTGGCCCGGCATTCGACCTGCCCTTTCCGCCTGCGCGCAATCCGTGGGACAGCGATCTGTTTCCCGGCGGCTCTTCCAGCGGCTCGGGCGTATCCGTAGCCGCGGGGTTCTGTCATGCCTCGATCGGCTCGGACACGGCAGGCTCAATCCGGCTGCCAAGCAGCCATTGCGGCATCGTCGGCCTGAAATGCAGCAGGGACAGCGTGCCACTCGACGGTGTCACGCCCTTGAGCCCGTCGCTGGATTCCGTCGGCCCCATGGCACGCTCGGTGGCGGATTGCGCGGCGATCTACGAAGTGATGGCCAGCAAAGAAGCCACTTCGACAAACGCAGACAGCCCCCTGTGCTTGCCGTGCCCGAAAAAGCATGGATGGCTCGCCTCGAGTGTGAGCCGGATGTCGTTGCGGCATATCAGAAAGCCTGCGACGCCTTCCGGGCTGGCGGCTTCGAACTCCGCACGGTATCGATGCCGCCTCTCCCGGCGATCCACGCAGCCAGCGCCGTGGTTATGATGCGCGAGGTCGCCGATCTCTACGCAGACGAGGTTCGAGGGCACTACTCACGCTTCGGCGAGATGTTCCGCAACCGCGTTCTTCTCGGTGAGAAGATCACCGACCGACATTATCGGATGGCGCTTGCGCAATGCGAGGACTTCGCAGGCCAGCTCGAGGCGACTCTGTCCGGGACCGGCGGGATGCTGTTGCCCGCCTATCCTGTCGGCCCTGCTCCGCTGGCGGCTGTCGACAAGTTCTACTTCCTTGCCAGACCCAATCTCAACGCAATCGCCAACTGTGCCGGCATGCCGACTTTGTCGCTGCCGGTGCTGCGCGACGCCGCACGCCGTCCGCTGGGCGTCCAGCTCATGGCAGCGCGTGGAACCGAGTCCGGCCTGCTGACGGTCGGCGAACGCCTCGAACGGCTTCTCGCCTACCCTCATCAGATTCCGTTCGCAGAAGGCCGTAACGGCCATTAAGAAGAAAGGGGAATGAAAATGAGCAAAGACAGTTTCGACCATCACGTCTCGCGCCGGCGGCTCGTGCAACTTGCCGCAGCGGGTTCGCTGGCCGCCACCACACTAGGCGCCAGCGGCGGTTCTGCCGCAGCCCAGGATGCCTCTGCCGGCTCCACGCTTGCCCGCATCCGCGCCGCCGGCAAAATGCGTGTCGCCGCGTTGGTGGGCGAGCCACCCTACTTCGCCAAGAGCGCGCTGACCGGGGAATGGGCCGGGGCATGCGTGGACATGGCCAACGACATCGCCAAGCTGCTCGAGGTCGAAATCGAGTTCGTGGATTCGACCTACGGCAATTCGGTTATCCAGTTACAGACCGACAAAGTCGATATAGCTATGTCGCTGACGCCCACGCCCGTCCGCTCACTGTCGATCAACTTCTCCAAGTCGTATTTCCTGCATGGATACGGGCTGGTCGCGCCGGATCGCTCAAGGTCTCGACCTGGGCGGAGCTGAACAATCCCGATATTCGCGTTGCCGTCGACCTTGGCTCGACGCAGGAAATGGCCGCAAGACGCTTCGCGCCAAAGGCCAATATTACCGCTTTCGCGACGAGAGACGAGGTTATGCTGGCCCTGCAAACGGGGCGCGTGGACTGCGCCGTCTTCGCCGCTCTGCTTGGCATGACCGCCGTGAAAAAGAACCCTGCCATCGGCAAGTTCTCGATGCTGACAGAGCCAGTCATTGGCCTGCCGGCATGTCTGGCGATCCCCAAGGAAGACAATCAGGACTGGAAGACGTTCCTCGACGTTTGGGTGGAATACAACCGCGGCATCGGACAGGTGACCGAATGGCTCACCAACGGCATGAAACTCGCTGGCGTCGAACCCGACGATATCCCCTCCGACGTGAAGCTTTGAAGCTTCGCTAGAGGGTCTTCCACTGGGTCTCGAGAGAGATCTGCGTGGTAATCCACGTATAGAAGCTTTCAGTCACATGGTTCTGCGGTTCGTGTTCGGGAACCACGAGATGATAGCTGGCCTGGGTGGGAAGCTGGTGATCCGAAAGGATGACCAGCTCTCCGCCGGCCAATTCGTCTTCCAGAAGGTATTTTGGTGCAAGCGCCACGCCAAGGCCTGCGACAGCCGCGCTGATAAGTGACGAGATGTGCTCCAAACGATGACCCAGGCCGGCGGGTTCGGCATCCAGGACATGCTCGAACCAGAGTGTCCAGTCGCGCGCCCGCGTTGACAGATGCAGCAACGGCGCGCGCGCAATCACCTCAGCCCCGGACAGGCCCGCAAGATCCGGCTGGCGCAACAGCACGGGACTCGCCACAGGTACAACCACCTCGTTGAACAGGTATCGGCACGTCGCCTTCGGCCAGATCGGCGTTCCATAATGGATCGCCGCATCCAGCGCATGCTCGGCTAAGTCGAACGGACCATCTCGGGTCGCGAGGTTGAGCGAGATGCCCGGATGCAACGCCAGGAAACTCGATAGGCGCGGTATCAGCCAGCGAGAGCCGAAGGTCGGCAATACGGCGATGCTGAAAATCGACGTCGCGTTGGCCGCCGTCACCGTCTGAATCACCAGTTCCTCGGCCTGTTGAAGCAATCGCAATGCCTGCGGCCGGAATTTGCGACCCGCAGCCGAAAGCTCGATGCGCCGGCGCACGCGGTTGAACAGGACGACCCCGAGCTGGCTTTCCAGCTCCTGGATTTGCCGGCTAACCGCACTTTGCGTGAGATTGAGCTCCTGTGCGGCGAGCGTCACGCTCTGGTGGCGCGCCGCGCACTCGAACGCCTGCACCCTCTCAATGCTGGGCAGCATGCGCCTGCTGAATTTCATCGTAGGTCCGTCTCGGAAGTCGATCGCATTGCATCGACAAAGCGGCTTGCAGCCCGGGTTTGCAACCCGGTAATCGCTGTTTTGCGGTGCGGAGGTAATGGCGAAGCTGCGCGTCGATTCCCCGCCAGCCTAAGGCTTGCCGTCTGACGGCAAGTGTCGCGGTGAAAAAGATTGATGGCCGTGCCGCCCTTCACGGTGAAATCCCCACCCCGAAAAATGAGCGATGCGGAATTGGGCAGAAGGGGCACGGTCTGGAAACGGCGTTTATCCACGGTCAGGTCCTGATCGTGGCGGTTGCGTGGCGCCGGACATAGGGCGCGGCCGATCCGGTGATCCGGGTCATGTCGAGATCTTCCATGATGGGGTGGGATGCCTGTTTGGCAAGGTTCAGGAAAAGCCGCACCGCCTTGATGTTGCGACAGCTTTCCAGAAGCGGTTGCATCAGCGTCGCGCGCAGGCCGAACAGGATTTCGACGAGGTGGGTGGCCTCTTCCAACGTTTGATGTTGCGGGACTCCCCACAACATTTCCAGGACGGCGCGTTCGGGTTCGGCAACCCGCAGACTCGCCATGTAACGCCACGGCGCAACGCCCTGGGCACCATCGTCAAAAAGGCGTCGCTTTCTTACTGTGAGCGGAAATTGCGACTGCATCCATTCAGGCAATCGAAACGGGCCTTGTGCAAAAGCTCGGTAGCGGCGCGATGAGCGAGATTATGGTGGTAGCCATGCCAGGCGAGCGCTGTCTTGCCTCCGATATGGAAAGTGCCCGAAAGGGCCGCCAGGGAAAGGAGTAGTTCCGGTTTATCGCTGCTGGCGCGCAGGAACCAGCCGTGCCCGAGCCTGATGAGCCAACCCGCCTGAACGTAATGATAGGCCAACTGCGGTGACACGCCCTGTTCGGCAAGCCAAGCTGATGTCAGCGGCTGGCCGGGCGCGGCATGTGTCAGCACATGTCTCAGGAGTCCGTACTTTTCTAAAGTCATGCTATATATTTTAGCTTAGGTGATGCGCCGTCAAGATTTGCACTTTCAGAAAAGTCGGATGTGTGAAGTGGGTTTTGGGTGCCAATGCAGCAAGCCTGTGGAGTTGCCATTTCTCTACCAGCTGCCGGCGCCGTTCGCAGGCGTCGACATGACCGCCGAGACTTCGGCGTGGCAATGCACGATCACTCGACATGCACTCGGGTTCGACCGGGCTTCAGGCCCGTGACGCCAGTGCCCGCCATGCGGGCTTGACGGCACTGGACATGTCCGTGGTCTTTTCCACGAATGTTACATTGGGGGCGGTGCCATTGACCGGTAGCAAGACAGAGCCGCGAGTGTGCCCGGGTGCTATCAATCGGCCATTTCCGTCACATCACAAAGCAGCTCGTTAGTTGCCTTTTCGTAGGATGCCGGCCGAACGGCGTCAAATGATGTGAGCCGACGATGCGGGTATTAGAAGCTGGCAATTGACCCGCGCTCGATAAAGTCCGCGCGCATCATGACCGCGCGTGCCGGTTCTTGTCCCCCCTCGATGCGTTCCAGAAGCATGGTTGCCGCCGTCTCGCCCATTGAGAGACGCGGTTGGGCCATGGTGGAAATGCCCGGCGACAGAAAGCTCATCCATTCCAGATCGTCGAAACAGACGAGCGAGACTTCTCTCGGGACGGAGAGACCGGCTGCGGAGATCGCGCCCATGACGCCCTCCGACATCGTGCCGTCCGTGGCGAACACCGCTGAGGGCCGGTCGGGGCGATCGAGCAGCGCACGCGCGACAGCCTGTGCGGCCCCAGCCGAATATGCGCCCACGCGCCGGACCAACGCCGCGTCGATCTCCAACCCCGCCTGCCGGTGTGCGCGCAGATATCCGAGCAAACGCTGCCAGCTCGGATAGAGCGTGTCGGTGGACAAAACTTCACCTGCGAGGCCGCGCTGCAGGAAGGCGTCGAGCCCGCCTTCCTGGTACTCCATCATTTCGCCGACCAGGCCTATACGGCGGTGACCGGCGGAAATCAGGGCGGATACGGCGCGTTCGGAAGCTGCGATGTTATCGATGGCGACCCGATCCACTTCCAGTCCCGCCACGCTGCGGTCGAGCAGAACGAGCGGCAGGCCGGCTGCCTGAAGGTCGCGCAGATGGCCCGAATTGCGTGTGTCGCAAGGCGAGACGATCAACCCGTCGACCTGTTTTTCCATCAGCAGGTTGACCGCGCGGATTTCCTTGTCGAGGTTTTCGTCGGAGTTAACGATCAGCAGTCCGAAATCGCGACTTTCCACAACGTCGGAGATGCCGCGCAGGATCGAAGCGTAAAACGGGTTCTGGATGTCGCCGGCGACCACGCCAATGGTGCGTGTCTTGCCGGTAATAAGGCTGCGCGCGAGCGCGTTGGTGCGATAGCCGAGCTTGCGGGCCGCCTGCAGCACCTGCTCGCGCGTTTCTTCCCTGGTGTAGCCGTAGCGACCGAGGACGCGGCCGGCCGTCGCCGTCGACACGCCGGCCAGGCGGGCAACATCGGCTATCGTCGCCTTGGACTTCTTTGCCACCGTCTATCGCTCCCTATTGTCGCTTGATGGCAGGATTCGCTGCTGGGCGGTGCCTTTGTTCGCGTTACGCCGCTTCATTCAGGGCGATCGCCGTGAAGACGTCGAGATGGGCGCCACCGACGTTCTTGAAGATGGTGATCTCGTCGGGCGACCGCCGCCCCTTCACCTTGCCCTGGGCGAGGTCGAAATGGTCCCCGGCGATTGCGTGTGTATGCAAAACGCCGGAGGCGAGCGCGGGTCCGAGATCGCCGGTATTTTCCATGCCGCGCCGCGTATCGACGAAGACGCGGCCACGCGCCAGTGCAACCTCGTCAGTCTCGCGCAGGCTCGTCATGTATGCGCCGACGAGGTCAAGATGTGCGCCGGGCTTCAGGAGCGCGCCCTTGACCAGCGTGCGATCGGACATGGTCACGCAGGTAATGATGTCGGCCTGTTCAACTGCCGCGTCGATGTCGGTCACCGCCTGCGCATCCACGCCATCTGCCCGCAGGCCCGCTGCGATCACGTCGGCCTTGGATGTGGTGCGGTTCCAGACCAGAACGCGCTTCAGTGACGGTCGGGTGGCCAGATGCGCGGCGGCAAAGTGCGGTGCGAGCGCGCCGGCGCCCACGATCAGCAGAACCTCGGCGTCCTCGCGGGCAAGCAGTGATGCGCCGAGTGCAGAGTCGCCGGCTGTCTTGCGCGCCGTCATCGCAGCCCCATCGGCCACCAGGAGCGGTGCCCCGGTCGATCCGTCGAACATGGCGACCAGCCCCTGCACGTTTGGTTGGGGCGGCGACAGCTGTTCGTTACGAGGGAAGACGCCGACCATCTTGACCGCTACGGGGCCGCCCGGCACCCAGCCCGGCAGGGTGATGAACTGGTTGCCGCTGCCGGCAGGATCGTCCTGCACCATCACGTCGGAGACGGGCATTGCGCCGCGATGGGCCTGCAAAAGGGTCGTGATCAGATAGGACCAGGGCAAGGCAGCATGCACCGCGGCGGCGTCGAAGATTTTCATGGGCATTTCCTTCAGGCGCTTCGGCGTGGCTTAGTTCTTCACCGTCAGTGTGACGAGACGGCACGGGGTTACGGTTTGCGACAGGGCAAGGGGACAGCCGCCGCCACCAAGCACCAGCTTTTCGATCCGGTAGACCGGCTCGGTCGTGGACACGCCCAGCAGATCCGCCTCCGAGCTTCGGGCAAAGCCTACGTCGATCAGCCGTTCGGCCCCTGCGGGCGCTATGCCGTAGACGCTGCGCAAGGTGGCGAAGAAGCTTTTTCCCGCCGCTACGGGATCGAGCGCTTGAGCGAAGCGCGCGGCGTCGAAGTGCAGCGCTTCCAGTGTCATCGGTCTGTCGTTCATCTCGAGCAGCCGCACGAAGCGGACCAGCCGCGATGCGACGAGCCGGGCGGCGATGGCCGGCGCGTCCGCATCGTCCTCCCGCTCGATGATGCGGTGGCCGGCCTTGTGTCCCTGCCCTTCCATCACATCGGAGAAGCCCGACAGCGAAATGGTTTGTTGCAACTTGCTGAGCGCGACCAGAGTGCCCCTGCCCTGCTGGCGCACGAGCAGGCCTTCCGCGCACAGTTCGCCCACTGCACGGCGCAACGTGATGCGACTGACGCCGTAGGTGGCGCACAGCTCGAGCTCTGGCGGCAGGAAGCTTCCCTCGGGAAGACGGCCGGCCTCGATCTCGGACAGGATCTTTCGCCGGACCTGTTCGTAGAGCGGCAGGAGGCCGTCTTGCACCATTATCGCCTCAGTAGTCCGTGAGCTTCTTCATGTAGCGGCGGCCCTCCAGCATGACCTGCTGGCGGAAACCGGCCACCTTATAGATGAAGCGCCACAGCGTGTCGAAGAAGATGAGCGGCACGACATTGCCATGAAAGCGCGGGTCGATGCCTGTAAGGTCGAGTTTCTCCGCATCCAGCACGAGCACGTTCTCGGCCTTTCCAAAGCGGTGCAGGAACGTTTCGGCGCGCTCATCGAGCGCGCGTGTTGAATCGAGCCCCTTCAGGAGGACAAAGCAGCGCGTCTCGTCCAGCACCTCGAACGGGCCGTGGAAGAACTCGTTGGAGTGGATCGCCTGGCTGTTGATCCATTGCATCTCCATCAAAACGCAGATGGCGAAGGAATAGGCCGCGCCGTAGCTCGCGCCCGACGCCATGGTGTAGACGACGTCCTGCTTTGCGAAGTGCTCCGCATAGCGGTCCCATAGCGGGGCGTAGGTCTCCTGCGCGCGGTCAATAGCGGCCTGCAGGTTATACAGGCTCTCGATCAGGGGTTCAGTCAGGTCCTCGCCGCCGGTTGCAGCCACAAGGCCCATGACGATCTGGTAGATGATCGAATAATTGCTGTCGCGGGCGTCGATAGACACGCCGGTCGTATAAGGCGCCTCGAACTTGACGGGATAGTCGACGGCGGTGCCGAGCGGCGAACCGGGCTCCACCGTGAGGCCGATCGTAACCGCTCCCTTCTCCCGCGCGAACTTCGCGGCAGCCGTCGTCTCCTTCGTCGTCCCGGTCATCGAGCACAGCACGACCAGTGTGCCCGGCCCAAGGCGTTTCGGCGCACGGGCGACGAACTCGGCAGCGTTGTAGACGTCCGAGGGCAATGCCCCGTGCTCGTCGAGCATAAATTTTGCCGGATGCATGATCGACAGCGATCCGCCGCAAGCCACGAAGAAGACATGGCGGAGCGCGGCGGCATCTATGGCCGAAAGCGCAGCCGAGACGGCCGGATGGAAGCGGTCGGGAATAGGCATTTTTGATCACCTTTCTGATAAGATGACATAAGACATATTAATTTCATCGCTCGAGTGTCAAGCTGGCCGTTGACAAACCGAGCGATTTTCTGCGAACGTTCTCACATTGTCGTAGAAATGAGAACCAAGTGTCACGGACTGCCCCAAGAATCCTCGCCTTCGGCGATAATGTCGTGGACTGCTATCGCGACCAGAACCGCATGTTCCCGGGCGGCAACTGCGTGAACCACGCCGTGTTTGCCCGGCGCTTCGGTGCAGAAACCGCCTATGCCGGCGCCGTTGCGGACGATGCAGCCGGTCGCGCCATCCGCGACGCGTTCCTAGCCGAGGGTGTGGAAACCTCGTTGCTGCGTTTCCTGCCGGGGCAGACCGCCTTTTGCGTGATCGCGACGCAAAGCGGTGAGCGCGTCTTCGTCGGGGCCAATCTGGGTGTCTCGATCATCGCGCCTTCGTCCGCTGATCTTGCCTGGATGAAGACGGCGGATGCCGTCCATACCGGCCGTTCAAGCCACGTCGATGCGTGGCTGGCGCATTTTGCGTCGTTGACCCGCGTATCGTACGATTTCGCCACGATCCGCGACGAGGATCGCATCGCGTCCGTAGCCCCCACTGCTTTCTGGCAGGGTTTTCCGGCGGGGGCATAAGCGGCGAGGAAGCGCGAAAGCTTGCAGCCACCGCGCTGCACCACGGCGCTCGGTGGGCGGTCATCACTCGCGGTGGCGACGGTGCGCTGCTGGCTGGACCGGACGGCGTCCACCAGGCGCCGGCCGTTCCTGTACACCCGGTCGACACGCTCGGCGCCGGCGACACGTTCATTGCCCGCACGCTCGTCGGTCTGCTGCGCAAGGAAGCCCCGGAGGCGATTCTGCGGTCGGCGGGCGAAGCTGCGGCACAGACATGTCTGGCACCTGGCGCGTTCGGCTACGGAGTGCCGATGATGGTGGATCTGTCGTCAGCGCTCACGATTGAAGAGATATACGCCAAGACAACACCCGTACCCGGCCCAGAGGTTGAGCCGGCGGGGGCGGGCGTATGAGAAAAGGGCTGCGAAAACGTTCTCACAAACATGCTCCCTTTTCATTCTAGAAGTGCCGGCAACAACCAGTCGGAGCCACTATGGGATCAACCCGAACAGGAGGACTCGCTATGAACCAATTCACTAAATCCCTGCGGCGGCTTGCCGCCGCCGCAACCGTAACAACGATGCTGTCAGGTCTGTCGGATGCGGCCTTGGCGCAGGAACTGACAATCCGCATTGCCACGGTGAATGCACCCACGAGCGAATCCTGGAAAGGTGTCATGGCGACCGCCGAGCGCGTGACCGAACGCACCGAGGGTCGCGTGAAGTTCGAGGGCTTTCCGTCAGGCCAGCTCGGCACGACTACCGATTCCATCGAACAGGCCAGCCAGGGCCTGCCGGTCATGACATTCACCTCGGCGTCGTTCCTGTCCAGTTTCGGTGTGCCGGAACTGTCGATCGTGGAGGGGCCGTTCATCGTTTCCAACACTGATGAGGCGGAAAACCTCGCATTTTCCGACCTGATGCAGGGCTACTATGACAGCCTCGCCGAAACGGCCGGCATCCGCGTGGTAGCACTAAACTGGTTCGACGGCCCGCGCCATATGATCGGCAATGCAGGCTATCCTTCGCCTGAGGACCTGCAAGGTGTGCGCATGCGCGTGCCGCCGGTGGAGACCTGGTTGAAGACATTCGAGCCTCTGGGCGTGGTCGCGACGACCGTCGAGGCGGCCGAAGTCTATTCGGCGCTGTCGCAAGGGTCGTCACCGCGGCAGAAAGCCCGCTTACCGGCCTGCGCGCTTCCGGATGGCCGGAAGTCGCCAAGGAGATTACACTGACGGGTCACTTCAACCTGTTCACCGGCTGGGTAATGAGCGAGGCAGCTTTCCAGCAGATCGGCGAGGACGACCGCGCCATCCTGCTGGAAGAGTTCCGCAAGGGTGGCCAGGACCTGACCGAGATCTCCGCCAATCTGGAAACAGAGATCCGCAAGGAGTTCGAGGCGTCGGGCGTAACCTTCCACGAAGCGGATCTCGATGCCTATCGCAAAGCGACCGCGAGCTTTTACACGAGCTTCCCGGACTGGCCGGAAGGGCTCTATGATCAGGTTCGGGCCGCGGCGGCCGGCAACTGATGGCATCGGCCGGGCAGATTGTGAGGGTCTGCCCGGTTCTTCCCTGAGACCGAAGGAGGCGGTTGAAGTGATGAAAGCGTTGCGTGCGCTGTTGGATTTTCTGGGCATGACCTTGCCCGCGCTGTTGCTTGCGGCGTTGGTGTCGGTCGTCATGGCCGATGTGGTTGCGCGCAACTTCTTCGCCATGTCGATCATGTGGGCGCAGGAGATGGCTGTGATCCTGCTGGCCGCGACTGTGTGGCTCGGCCTGTCCGGAGCGGCCATGCAGGGCCAGCTGTTCGGAATTTCTCTTTTCGTCGACAGGCTGCCTGAGCGCGCTGCAGCTTATGCGAGGCTTGTCGCCGATCTCCTTGTGCTGCTTATCGCGGCGCAGGTGATCCGCGCGGCGCTTGCCCAGATATCCACGGCGCGGTTCACGACCTTTCTCACACTCGGCTGGCCGAAATGGATCATGGCCGCCATTCTGGCTGCGGGAATGGGCCTCGTCATCGTTGGCCGTCTGGTGCAGATCAACGATCGTCTCCGGAAGCAACGCCCGTGACCATAGTCGCCATCGTTTTCGTTGCTCTGCTCGTTCTCGGCCTGCCCGTCGGCTTCGTGATGCTTGGCGCATCGATGGCCTATTTCGTCATCAATCCGATGATGACGAGCCTGGTCGCGCAGCGCATGTCGTCGGGCCTCGAATCCTTTCCCCTGCTGGCAATCCCACTGTTCATTGTGGCAGGCGCGGCCATGGCGCGCGGCGGCATCGCGGACCGGCTATACGCCTTCTGCGAGACCCTGGTGGGCCACTGGCGCGGCGGGTTGGCGCAGATTGCCGTTCTGAATTCCGTCTTCATGGGCGCAATGTCGGGCTCGGCCAATGCCGATGCGGCCATCGATGCGCGCACGATCGTGCCGGTGATGCGCGCGCGCGGCTATTCGAACGCGTACGGATCGGTGGTGAGTGCGGCTTCCTCCATCATCGCCCCGATCATGCCGCCGAGCATCGCCCTGATCGTCTATGGCTCTTGACCAACACTTCGATCGGCCGCCTCTTCGTCGGCGGCGTCGTGCCGGCCTTCGTGATTGCCGTCACGTTGATGCTGACCGTGCGGTGGACGGCAACGCGTATGAATCTTGCTCCCGCACGCGAGAACCGGGCGCGATCGGGCGAGATAATCAATAATGGGCGTGCTGCTTTGTGGGCACTGGCGATGCCGGTGATGCTGCTGTTCGGCCTGCGCAGCGGCTGGTTCACGCCGACGGAATTGGGGGCAGTCGCAGCCGTCTACGCCTTTATCGTCGGCGTGCTGGTTTATCGCGGGCTGACTTTCCGCGAGACGTTGGCGCTGTTCTCGGAATCGGCCGTCACCACGGCCGGCGTGCTGTTCATCATCGCTTCCGCCTCGGTGTTCTCGCTGATCCTCAGCCTTGAACAGGTCCCCCAACAGCTCATCACAGCGTTGCTTTCGATCTCCGAGAACAAATACGTGGTGCTGCTGGTCATCAACATCGCTCTGCTGCTCCTCGGCACCGTGTTCGAGGGATTGGCCATCATCGTCATTCTCGGGCCGCTGCTGGTGCAGGTGGCACAAGGCCTGGGCGTCGACCCGGTGCATCTGGGCGTGGTGCTGGTGTTCAACACTGCCATCGGCTCGCTGACGCCACCGGTCGGAACCGTGATGTTCACCGTCTGCTCCATCACCCGCTGTTCGGTGGAAGATTTCACGTGGGCATTCCTGCCCTTCCTCGCCACTGCAATCGGCGTGTTGTTGCTGCTCACCTACGTTCCGGCGCTGGTGACCTTCCTTCCCAATCTGTTCTTTTGAAGAGCGACCATCGTGACGGGCAGAGTAGACGGCAATCTGTGGCGTACCAGCAGCGCGGTGCACGTCGAAGCGCCGCCGCTGATGGCGGATGCGGACGCCGACCTCGTCATCATAGGTGGTGGGTTCACCGGGAACGCGGCAGCTCTTGAAGCGGCGCGGCGCGGCGCTTCGGTCATCGTGCTCGAGGCGGAGACGGTCGGCCATGGTGGCTCGGGCCGCAATGTCGGGCTCGTCAACGCCGGCCTGTGGCTGGCTCCGCGCGACGTGGTGGCGCAGATGGGCCAGGACGCGGGCCTGAAGCTGATCGGTCTGCTGGCCGATGCACCAAAGCTGGTCTGGTCGCTGATCGAGCGCGAGAATATAGACTGCGAAGCCACACCGAACGGTACGCTGCATCTGGCGCATTCGACGCCGGGCTTGCGTAATCTGGAAGAGCGGCATCGCCAGGGCGTGGAACTGGGAGCGCCTGTCCAGCTTTTCGACGCGCTCGAAACCGCGCGGCGCACAGGCAGCCGCGCATTCTACGGCTCACTGTTCGATCCGCGCGCCGGGACCATTCAGCCGCTGTCTTATGCGCGCGGCCTTGCATGTGCCGCGCTCCGCGCCGGTGCCCGCTTGCATGAACAAACCGCGGTTAAGCGCGTCGAACGCATCGGCGACCGCTGGCAGGTCATGGCCAATGGTCACACGGTCAGGGCCAGATCGTTGCTTCTGGCCACCAATGCGTACTTCAAGGGCATCGACATCGCCGTTCGGCCGCAATTCGTTGCCGTCAACTATTGCCAGTTCGCGACCGCTCCCATGCCGGAGCCACTGCGTGCTGAGATTCTTTCCGGCGGGGAAGGTTGCTGGGATACCGCGCTGGTGATGTCGTCTTTCCGGACCGACAAGGAGGGGCGGATGATCCTGGGCGGCATCGGCGATGCCGGGGGCGGGGTGCTGCGGTCCATGCCGGCTGGGCCCGGCGCAAGCTGCGGCAGGTGTACCCGCAATTGGCAGGGCTTACCTTCGAGTATTCCTGGCACGGGCGCATTGCCATGACCAGCGATCACATTCCCAAGATCGTCAGGCTTGGCCCTTCGGCCTATGCCTGCTTCGGTTATTCGGGGCGCGGCATCGGCCCGGGAACCGTATTCGGCACGCGCGTAGCCGCTTCACTGCTGGACGGATGCGAGAACGGCCTGCCGGTGGCACCCGTCGTCAACCATCGGGAGCGATTGGCAGCCATGCGCGCTGTGTATTACGAAAGCGGCGCGGTGTTGGTCCACGCATCAACCGGCGGATACGCGTAGCCTTTTTCGCGCGGGCCCTGTGCTGCGTGCCACTCGACCGCGCCATAGTGCACTTTAAAAACTTGACTATCTGTGTATCCACAGTACCCCTAATCGGACTTCTTCAAAGTGGCCGTGGCAATCTCTTTGAATATGTGCTATAATGTGTACTATGAGTGCACAACGGGAAGAAAAGCTTAAGAGCGTGCTGGAAGCTGTCCCTGCCGGCTTCCTCGTGGTGTCCGGCGTCAGCACTGATGGGACCAAATTGGCTTAACTGATAGCGGAGGATTTCTGGTTCATCGTAGCCTTTCAAAGGAGCGAAGATGAGACAGAAATCCGGGACAGGGAAAGCGCCTGCAGAGCAGGTCATCAAGGACATCCGCCGCGCAACCCGCAAGCAATATTCGGCCGAGGAGAAGATCCGCATTGTGCTTGAAGGCCTTCGCGGCGAGGAATCGATCGCGGCGCTCTGCCGGCGCGAAGGGATCGCCGAGAGCCTTTATTACAACTGGTCGAAGGAATTCCTGGAAGCCGGCAAGAAGCGGCTTGCCGGCGACACGGCAAGCGCCGCCACCAGCGACGAGGTGAAGGTGCTGCGCAAGGAGGCGCGCGATCTCAAGGAGGTCGTCGCCGAGCAGGCGCTGGAACTGCGGATTCTTAAAAAAGCATGATCGCGGATGGGGGCGACGACGAATGAGATACCCCGCATCCGAAAAGCTCGAGATCATCCGCCTGGTCGAGAGCTCTCACTTGTCGGCGCGGCGCACGCTGCAAAAACTCGGCATTCCACGCTCGACCTTCAATCGCTGGTATGACCGCTTCCTTGCCGGCGGCGTCGACGCGCTGGAAGATCGCAGACCTCGCCCGAGCCGGGTTTGGAACCGCATCCCCGATCAGGTGCGCGACCAGATCATCGAACTGGCGCTGAACGTGCCGGAGTTGTCGCCTCGGGAACTGGCGGTCACCTTCACCGACACGAAGGGCTACTTCGTCTCGGAATCCTCGGTCTATCGCCTGCTCAAGGTCTATGACCTGATCACCAGCCCGGCCTTCATCGTCATCAAGGCAGCCGACGAGTTCCACGACAAGACCACAGCGCCCAACCAACTCTGGCAGACCGATTTCACATATTTGAAGGTCATCGGCTGGGGGTGGTTCTATCTGTCGACGGTGCTCGACGACTTCTCGCGCTACATCATCGCCTGGAAGCTGTGCACCACGATGAAGGCCGGGGACGTCACCGACACGCTGACAATGGCCCTCACGGCATCAGGCTGTGACAGCGCCAGGGTGCTGCACAAGCCGAAGCTGTTGAGTGATAACGGCCCGTCCTACATCGCCGCCGAACTCGCCGAGTGGATCGACGCCAACGGCATGAGCCATGTCCGCGGAGCGCCACTGCACCCGCAGACCCAGGGCAAAATCGAGCGCTGGCACCAGACGCTCAAGAACCGGATCCTGCTCGAAAACTACTTCCTGCCGGGCGATCTCGAGCGGCAGGTCGCGGCCTTCGTCGATCATTACAACCACCGCCGATACCACGAGAGCATCGGCAATCTCACACCTGCCGACGTCTACTTCGGGCGCGGCGACATCATCATGCTGGAAAGGGAAAGGATCAAACGCGAAACCATCACACAGCGCCGCTTGCTTCATCGAAAAGCGGCAGCGTAAAATGACAACCCTGATGGACCAGAGCCTCCGTTAGCTCACGCCGCTAGTTGTCCCAAAATCCCTGACGACGGACAATTGTCGGGCTTTGGAAGACCGTGAGCAGGCGCACTCGTAGCTAGGCAGCCCGATTGTTGGTGCCAGCATCGACGCAAGGCTTTGAACCGCCACATTCCCATGTCATCGCGTCGGCTTCCAACTCAACGGAACCGATGAACAACTTTCCCTGGAATTATGATCGTACAGAGCTCGTCGCAGATGGCACGATCCACGTTGTCGGAGTGATCCTCAGCTTGGGTGGTGCGGTCGCGATGGTCTTCGCCGCCTTCTGGGTCGCCAACGTCAGTAGCGCCATCGCCGCCTCAGTCTATGCTGTGACGCTGGTAACGACGCTTTCCATGTCAGCGATCTACAACATGTGGCCTATCGGACCGCGCAAATGGCAAATGCGCAAATTCGATCATGCGGCGATCTATCTTCTGATTGCAGGCACCTACACGCCTTTCGCTCTGCAACTGGGAGCTCGAGGAGCATGGTTGCTCGTATGGATGTGGAGCGTGGCGGCCCTGGGCATGCTTTTGAAGATCGCGTTCCCTGGTCGCTTTGATCGGATCGCCCTCCTTCTTTACCTCGGCCTGGGATGGAGCGGCGTTTTCATGTTCGACATCATGCTGAGCAGCTTTTCCCCGACGATCATATGGTTGCTTATTCTCGGCGGCGCGGTCTATTCGACCGGCGTCATTTTTCACCTTTGGCATCGTCTCAGATTTCAGAACGCCATCTGGCACGGCTTCGTGCTCGCAGGCGCTGCGTGTCACTACTGCGCCGTGCTCACTTCGGTTGCCGGTTCGAGCGTGTGAGAACGAGCTCCGGGGCGGCCTGTTATCGAACTGCGCTACCATGAGATACTCGCTACAAGCGGCGCTCCTCAATCGCTTAGGTACGCCCCGCAGTCGATTGGTCCTATTTCTCTCCGTCGTGGTCCGGGTACAAGGCTTCATAATCGCGACCACCCTGGAAGACATTCGTGATCCTGACGGTGCCGATCCATAGCAGCGAGAATGTTCGGTCGTTTTGATTGAAAGATAGACACAGAAATGCCATCTAGATCGTGTATCTAGAAAGTTGGTTGCCATGGCCTTGAGCATCAAGACAGAGGAAGCGGATCGGCTGGCGCGAGAATTGTCCCGCCTGACTGGCGAAACCATGACGGACGCCATCACCCAGGCCATGCGCGAGCGCCTGGAACGGTTGCGCGCCGAACGGGAAGCTCAGGCCGACTACGTTGCGCGCATGAAAGCCTTCGTGCGCGAGCGCGCTGGCCGCTACGATCGCCGCCCGGTCACCAAGCAGGAATGGGATGAAGCTGTTGGCGACACCCCCGAAGAGCTTGGCATCTCCCGATGATGATCGTGGATGCGTCCGCGATCATTGCGATTCTGTTCGAGGAGACGGAAGCGTTTGATTGCATGGCCGCTCTTCAGCTGGATGCCGCGCGTCTCATTTCGGCGGTGAACTACGTTGAGGCCGGTACCGTTATGGCCGGCAGGATCAGGGACGGTGACCGGCACGAGGCTATTACCGATCTCGACGAGTTCCTGTCCGATTTCCGCATATCGATTGCGCCCGTAGACGATAGCCTTGCCCGTGCCGCCATGAAGGCGCGCCTAGATTACGGCAAGGGATTCGGCACGCGTGGCGGCCTGAACTTTGGCGATTGCTTCGCCTATGCCCTCGCAAAACGGCATTCCGCTCCTCTTCTCTACGTTGGCGACGATTTTGCGCTGACCGACGTTCAGTCCGCGCTTTCGCAATAGACGCAGAGAGTTCGAGCCAAGGCGAAGAATGGCGGCGCCAGCAAGAACGAGAGGAGGCTGGAGAGGTCTCAAAATCTCAAAGCTAGCGGGCTATGCCCTCCCCGCGAGTCCGGATGCGGCTTGCCCACCCCACGAAGCCTATTTGGGAGCCCGTTCCAAATCAAACGGCAAGATGCAGACGGCAACGCCTCGCCGGAGATAATTCCCGCGGACTCACGTTTGGAGCTGCCGTTCAACGTCCACCGGTCACAGTCCCGGTGTATCGGAGCATATTCTCCATAGCCGTGATTTCATCGGCTCATAACCAACACTCTGCGCCTCGGCCGATTGCAAACGCGAGAACATGGCAAGCGAGCGTTGGAAAGACCATACGCTTGACGCTCCCAAGCTCCTAATCCCTCGTTTCAACCCAAACAGCACTCTCGGACCGTATCCAGTTCGAGAATGCGATCATCGCCGAATTCTGCACCCGGTCGGAGGGGCATGTCAGATAGTAGCGTCCTGCAGAAACGGTCGTGCCGAACGGTTGCGCCAGTTTGCCGGTCTCAATCTGGCGAGCGAACATTGGAAGCGGTAGCAGCGCGATGCCCAATCCCTGAGATGCAAGCTCGGCGATCGCTAGGGATGAGTCCAGGACTGGCCCTGTAACAGGCGGGCAAGGAACACCCATTTCAGCGAACCAGCGAGACCACTCATCGCTTCGATAGCTCCTGAGTAACGTGTGATGCGCAAGATCACCGGGGTGGCGAAGTCCTGCTGCAATCTCCGGAGCACAAAGCACCGACATCGGCGCATCAATCAATGGCCAGGCTTCCACCTTGGCCCAGTTCCCGTCGCCGAAACGAATTGCCATGTCCAATCCCTCACGCGTGATCTCCACGCGGTTGTTGTTGGTTGAAATGCGCATCTCGATCTCTGGATGGGTTTTCTGAAATTGCGGAAGACGCGGTATCAGCCATCCAAGCGCAAACGTGGTCACCACGCCCACCTTCAGAACTTCGATCCGCTGCTTGCCGGTGACCCGATCCAGCACGCGGGAAATCGCGTCCAGGCCGTGCTCCAGAACGGGGTAGAGCGCCACGCCCTCGTCCGTTGGCACCAGGCCGCTGGGCGTGCGCAACAGGAGCTTCGCACCGAGCAGTTCCTCAAGACGAGCAATTTGATGGCTCACCGCAGCTTGCGTGACGCGCAGTTCAATTGCGGCGCGGGTGAAGCTTCCCTGCCGCACGGCGACCTCGAAAGTGCGAAGGGCATTGAGGGGCAGGTCAGGTCGATCCACGGCAGTACCTCAGCTCATACACAACTCAACTATTTGTCGTCTTACACCGGAATTTGCCTCCGGTTAATTCAGATGCATGATCTGAGTTGATGAGCAGCTGCAGGTCGGCCCGCCAATCGCGCCCCCATCGCCGCCTGTGCAGGTGCGCCCTCCCCAAAATCGGAGCAAAGCAAATGAATCTATTGGCAAGCAGAATTGGCTCCCTGATGACCGCTGTTGTCGTCGGGCTGAGCCTGCACGGAAACGCCACAGCTCAACCCGCAGAAGCGCAACTCTTAAAAACAGTCCGCGAGATCGAGACAAAGCTCGATGCGCGGATCGGTGTGCTTGTGCGAGACACTGCAAGCCAGTGGGAGTGGGGCCATCGGCAGGACGAGCGCTTTCTCATGGCCAGTACCTTCAAATCCGTCCTGTGTGGCGCCGTCCTCGACCGCGTGGAGCGGGGCCTAATGAGCCTGGATGAGCAGCTGGAGATTAGACGTGACGAACTCGTCGCCTATTCACCAGTCACTGAGAAGGCTGCCGGCAAAACAATGTCTGTCAGCGATCTCTGCCTTGCCACGCTTGACATCAGCGACAACACCGCAGCCAACATCCTGATTGAGCGTCTCGGGGAACGCAGGAAGTAACCGCCTTCGCCCGCAGCATTGGAGACGCAGTCACCCGGCTCGACAGGATCGAGCCCGATCTCAACCTCTTTGTTCCGGGCGACCCGCGGGACACAACGACACCCGCTGCTATTCTCACGACGTGGGAGTCCATGTTGTTAGGTGATGCGTTGTCGTCCAGGCACCGAGCCCTGCTGCTGGACTGGATGAGCCGAGGCGGTGTCACCGGCGCTCTTCTTCGAGCGAGTACGCCTGATAACTGGCACGTCGCCGACAAGTCCGGCGGCGGGCAGCAGCACACCCGCAACCTTGTCGCCATGGTGACACCGCCAGATGACGAACCACACCTCATCGCTATCTACGTTTCAGACACACAAGCGGACTGGGCTGCGAGAAACCAGGCGGTCAAAGAAATCGGCGAAGCCATCGTCCAAGTAATCAGCCACCGCTAGCAGACGCCGACCCGAATGCAGTATTCGCGAAGCCAAGTCGGCAGCGGAACAAAAATATCCTTTCAGAGATCGATTTAACTGAGGTTATATTACGTATGCGCACAAATACCTTTCTGCTCTTCGCCATTTTTCTGGCGGTAAATCCTGCCCTTGCCAATTCTGCCGATCGGGAGCAGGTCGCAGCCATAGTGGATGAAGCATTTGGCTCCCTGATCCGCAAACACCAAGTGCCCGGCCTTGCGGTGGCCGTCACCATCGGTGGGAAGCACTACTTCATCAATTACGGCGTGGCTTCGCTGGAGACACGGGAACCAGTGACAGAACACACGATATTCGAGATCGGCTCGGTCAGTAAAACCTTCACCGCGACGCTTGGCGGCTATGCCTTGGCTACGGGAAAGCTTTCGCTTGAGGACAAACCTTCGATGTACCTCGCCGAACTCGCGGGATCGGCCGTAGACCAGGCGACCCTACTGAATCTGGCCACCTACACGGCTGGTGGTCTGCCGTTGCAGTTCCCTCAAGGCGTCGACAACGACAGAAACGCAATCTCGTATATCGCTGCTTGGAAACCGGAAGCCGAGCCGGGCGCCGTTCGACGCTATTCCAACCCCAGTATTGGACTCTTCGGGCATCTGACGGCCAAGGCGTTAGGTGGGGACTTCGCCAATCTTCTTGAGTTGGAGATCTTCAAGCGGCTGGCTTTAACTCACACCTTTGTGCACGTGCCTGAAAATTTCATGGCGTCGTATGCCTGGGGTTACGATGCAGACGGTCGTGCAGTCCGCGTCAGCCCCGGCGCCTTCGACGAAGAAGCGTACGGGGTGAAATCAAGCGCGGCCGATATGATCGCCTTTATCGACGCCAATCTGCATCCAGAACGGCTCGATCCCGTCATGCGTGAAGCCGTCGAGGCAACCCACAAAGGCTATTTCAAAGTCGGCGGAATGATCCAGGGCCTCGGTTGGGAGCAGTTTCCCTTTCCACTCCCATTGGAGCGGCTTCGCGCCGGCAATTCCCGCACCATGGCGTTCGAAAGCAATCCCGCCACACCAGCGGAGCGTGATGCAAATTCGTCGACTGCGGTTCTCTACAGCAAGACCGGTTCGACCAACGGCTTCGGGGCGTATGCCACATTCGTTCCGGAAGCAGAGCTGGGCGTTGTGATGCTGGCGAACATGAACATCTTCATGCCCGATCGCCTGGAGGCTATGCATCAATCGTTGGAGGGCCTTGCGGAACTAGCGAGGTAGATCGGCATCGGACCCAACGCTTGACCTGACAGCCGCCGTCCAATCGGCCACGCCTTGACCGCCTTCGTCGTCGCGTCAAGCCGCCTTTGGTCGGTGCTCCGGGCAGACCCGCACCTTGTACATCCGCCATTCAGCTTGTCCGTTTTAGTCTGTTGCCGAAGCAGGAGATTTCGATGAACAAGCATTCTCTATTCGCCTTTGCAGTCTTGGCAATGTCCGGCCTTTCTGGAGTTGCCGCGGCACAGGTGGTGCCCGGCGAAGAGCACTGTGTTGTCAACGTGCGCGCGGATGACCGGTTGAACATGCGCGAAGGTCCCAGTGCCAATGCGCCAATAGCTGCTCGCAAGCGCTACGGTGAATGCGGTATCCGGGTAACCGACGAATGTCGCGGTAACTGGTGTCCGGTGGAAGACGGTCATTCGCTAGGCTGGGTCCACAGGCGCTACATCGCCATGGTGTCGCCGTCGATGTACTGCGTCACTGGCGTTGCGGCAGGCGATTCGTTGAACCTTCGCGCTTGGCCTTCACCTCAGTCGCGGATTCTGACCAGGCTCTCCCGTCACCAGTGTGATATCGCCTTCCTGCCCTACGCGAGGGGCAACTGGCAAAAGGTTCGCGCCGATGGATGGGAAGGCTGGGTTAACCGCGGATTTCTCAGCGGCCAGTGAAGTTCACGGGGCGCTTGCCGGATGAGCGATTCCATGGTGAAGTTCCCTAACGTCAAGGGGGCTGCCATCGATGAACAATCCAAAGGTCATCGGGACGATCAGTGGCGTCGTTGCGCTTTATCTCGGCTATTCAATATTTGGACCGGCAGGGGAAGCCCCAAGTCCGGCGCTCGGTACAATGAACTGGTTATTCTTCTTGCTGGCCGTCGTGGCCTGCGTTGGATCGATCGTTCAGATCGTGAAGGGCGGAAAGACATGACGGCTTGGCGTGATCGGCCCAAACCAGATCGCTATGCTATCGTCGGCTGCTTCATCGGCATGAGCATCGCGCGATCGTAGCGTTCCACTTCGCCTTCTACGCCAGCACAGCTGGTCGGTGGGCCATAATGGCGACCGGATTGGTTGCAGGATGGGGTGTCGGCAGATATCTCGGCACCCGCGCATGATCCGCATGATCCCGTTACTTCCCAAGGCCGAGTAGGGTCCGGACCCATAAAGGGGTTCGTTCAAGCTCGGTGATGTGGTGCACCGCCTCCGAGTGGAGAATATGGATGAATTGAGACTACTTCTGGCTAACGGACGCTTATTCGCGAAGCTGAGGCTTCATCTTCCGACCAACTCCCCGGCAAGCCCCGTGCTGATGACCGGCGGGTGATCAGCGGCATCATCCACGTCATCAAGAGCGGAGGCCGCTAGGGCGACGCACCTGCGGTCTACGGTCCGAGGAAGACGCTCTACAATCGCTTCCAGCGTTGGGCCGCCCAAGGGCATTCGGAGCGGCGTATTGGATGCCTTGGCCAATGCTGGCGGGCCACCGGCGCAACTGCTTATCGATTCGCGGCGGTTCGTGCCCATCGTAGTGTGGGGGGCGGAAAAAGGGGAACTCAACCAGGCCATTGGAAGATCGCGCGGCGGGCGCACCACCAAGATCAACGCTCTGACAGGTGGGATTTGCAGGCCCGTCGCCTTTCTCTTGACTGGAGGCAACGTTGGCGAATGCACAGCAGGTGAGGTGCTGATCGATCGGATGCCGCCGACCTCGCTGCTGAACGCCTACAAGGGCTACGGAAGCGACGCCATACGTCGTCAAGTCAGGCAGCGCGGTACTTTTGCAAACATCGGGCCAAAGACCAACAGCAAGTGGAAGAACTGCTTCTCGCCGTATCCCTATCGTGACCGAAACGCCATCGAGCGCATGTTCTGCAGTCTCAAGGACCTCCGCCGCATCGCCACCCGCTACGACCGGCTCGCAACCAACTTCCTCGCAGCAATCTGCATCGCCGCAACCGTCAGCTACTGGTTGTGAGTCCAGGCAGTAGGACAGCCTTCACGCGATCATTACCGCCGGCCGCGCTTCGAGAGCGAAACCCTGGCTGGGCGACGAGAACCGATTGTTGATAGTGGCGATCAGAGGCTGGCCAGAAAGGATAGCACCACGCTGCCTCTGGCAAATGCGATCGTGGCAACTAGGGTGAGCAAAAATGGAACGGCGACCTTACGCGCTGTATCGAAGAAGTCAGACATATTCACCTCTTGCGACAGCATAGCCGGGGGCGCCCTGCTCAAAAGGAACCAAACTCATGGCCGACGTGATTGCCATAAGCATGCTCGATCTAAATCGCTATCTGGGCCGATGGTACGAGATCTGTCGCTTGCCGCTAAAATGGGAAGATGAGACAGCAACCAATATCACCGCGACTTATTCGCTGAACGACGATGGGACCGTGAGGGACGATAACAGGTGCTTCGACGACGACGGGCAGCCTTCTCAGGCAATCGGTCAGGGGCACCTGTCGATGACGCGAAGTCGCGGCTCAAAGTAACTTTCTTGCCGGAACACGTGCGCTGGATACCCTTTACAAAGGGTGACTATTGGGTCCTCAAAATCGATCCGGGCTACCGGACTGCTTTTGTCGGCACGCCTGATCGAAAATATCTCTGGATCCTATCGCGGCAGCCGCAGATATCGGAGACCATAAAGGATGAATACCTCGCGGAAGCACGCCAACAGAGTTTTGACCTTACCAATCTGATCACCCCGCGACACACGGGTAGCGAGGTGACGGACGGAATGCTCCGGGGGACTAGAGGCAGGCTCGGTTGCCATCCAGCTGGTGCTCACTGGCGGAGTGAGTGAGGTGCCGGTTTGGTGGGCGGCAGGTCGCGCTCTCCAGCGATCTTGAATTTTCGACCTGAAGAACGATCAATCGGCCGGTCTCGTGCCGGCAGTTTTTTGCCGGGTCTTGCTGCTGGTTTTTTCGGCTCTGGTTTTCTTCCGGCCTCTGTAGGCCGGCTTGGCGGCCGGAGCCCTCCGGTTTGAATAACCGGCGTGCGCCGTAGGGAAACTTTCGGCCACCACATCAAAGAATTTCACATAAGCTCCGACGCCTCCGGTTTCGCTGTGGTCCACATCTAGCCGGCCTATGCGGCCCAGTTCTTGCATGATGAGAGCGAGAACGAGTTAAGCAGGATGGCAGCGATCGATGTTGGATCGGGTGGAAGGAAATCCCCTTGAAAGCGAAACACGCCCCTTTGGTCGATTGGCGTCGGCAGCCGCAGCGCTGTTGATCGCGACCGGGGGCGTGCTGACTATTCTATGGGCGCAATTCGGGCGGCCGGTCGCTTCGTCGGCACCGCTTGAGATTGGACGGACATGGCCCGCCGACCACAAAGGCCGGATATCGCGACAAATTCCGGAGACAAAAGTTTTAGTGGCAGGGATACCCCCGTCCCTCCGATTCCCCCACTTAGGCCGACCTCGTGTCGGCCTTTCCTTCGACGATCTCGGGGTCGTTGAAAGCGTGCTACCGCCGGAACGAATACAGCGCGCAGCATACGCGTGCTGCGCGATATCGCTTCCGTCTGCTGATAGTTGATCACACCTGTCCCTCGCGACACGCCCGAGGCGAAAAAGTCACTCGGGCAATAGGTGGCGATTGCTCAGGTCTTGGGCATGCCACGCAATTGCGTGATGGCCCTCACCGTGGCAAGGCGTAGAAAAAAGGCGATCGGCGAGCCGCCAGCACCTAATGAATGGCAACCAAAGACCGGGTCTGACCGCAGCGCTTACTTGATCTATAGCGAATCTATTGCTGAGATAGTCCGATCGAAGTTATGGTTTTGTCTTTAGCCTTCATAATCTCCCAAGCTATTGCAGATGGCGCCAGAACGTCGCAGCCCATCTCACGCGCTTGATTAGCTTCGCCAGGATGCTCACATGAGGAACATGACCATGTTCAGTTTCCATAAGAGGTTCCTGCGCAGCGCAGGAAGCAATCTGAACCGCCGCTGACCCCGGGCGGGACATGGCGGTTGCCTGTCTGCGCTGCGGGGTACTCCTGTTCTCACATCGTTCATCTGAATGACGAATGCGCCGAACGGCCGGTTCCTGCCATGTGCGGCCGGCTCGGCAGTCGCGCGCAGACGTCTCGGTTCAACCGCCTCATCCTGGAGAAATCGTCATGCACACCGAAATCATCAATTCTGACATTCCCTTGTCCCCCAAGCCTCACGGGGCCGGCCAGCGCAACAGAGGCAGAAGACATGGAATGTTGGGTCGCTGGGCCCGAAATATCGTTCGCAACTGGCAGCGCCACAGAATGATCGCGGCTCTTCGGGCCATGGACGACAATTTACTCCACAATATCGGCATTTCGCGAAACGACATTCCCCGGATCGTCGATGGCTTCGATGACCGCGAATTGCGGATGCGGCCGGTCGCGCCAGAGCTCGAACACCAAAGCGCGCTTGGCAGTCCTGTTGTTTCGTGAACTGGCTTCTAGCGCAATTGCGTTTTGTGAAGACACCAGCCAACGGCTCCCACGGAAAAAATTTGAAGGATCGAAGACATGATGATTCGCGGTAAAATGTCGAACCAATCGTCGTCAAGGCTGTACCAACGCGCAGCCAGTACAGACTATGCAGGAGGGCTCAATGCGGAATGCTTGGCGCGCTGGGAAGATGACGGAGGCCGTCCTGCCCCGCCGCATCTGGACAGCTACTCTGAACCTTTCACGCGGGAGGGTTCGGCCGGCTTTCACCTGCGGAGGTAGAGCCTGTGGCCCTGATGAGATTACCCGAGCGCTACAGGAGGAACTTTCGCACGTTTCTCTGCACAAACGGGGCTGACAAATCGAGTTCCGCCGATCAAGCGCCTGGCGCGTCTAAGCACACCCGCACATGATCCAAGTTGGACGCGCTTTCTTCAGGTCGTATTCAAGGACGCAGAACATAACTCCTGCCTGAGACAACTTTGCCACGATCGGCAGTCGAACGTGGACGATCCTGAACATATCCTATCTAAGTCGCCGTCCATTGTGAGCATCGCGCTGCCAGAGCGGGACGCGCTACCGCCCTCCACCTCAAGACGGGTGATCACGCATCGCGCTCTCGCCCACCGCAGTGGCTCTCTTCACTCGGCCACTCGACACAGACAATCCCGCCGCTGGCAAAGCCAATCCACTGTGGCGAAGCGCAGCGTCGATTTGCCCGAAGATGGCGTCACGACAGTCTACATCATCTGCAAAACTGGGCACCCAGAAACGCACATGATAGCGGATGCCCTCCATATCGTAGGAAGCGACTCGCACATCCGGTTTCGGTTCATTGACAATGATCGGCGAACGAGCCGCCGCTTTGGTCAACAACTCGCGAGCCGCCGCTATCGACAACTCATGGCCGAGCACGACCTCGACCTGCGCGCGGTATTTGCGATTGGGCGCGCTGTAGTTGGTCAGTGCCTGCTGGGCGATCTGGCTGTTGGGGAGGATCACATAGGTGTCGTTGCGCGTGAACAGCCGTGTAGTTCGCCAGCCGATTTCGATCACTCGTCCTCTCGTCCGATCGTTAATGGAAACCCAATCACCGATACGGTAGGGAGCTTCGATGCCGACCGCGATCCCGGCAAAGACATCGGCAAGTGTACCCCGCAATGCAAAGCCGATGACCGCAATCACAAGTCCCGAACCGGCGATAGCGCCGCTCCAGCTCTGGCCAATCACCAGCATCACCGTTGCGATGGTCGCAGCAATGAAAAGAGCCGCTGAAACCAGTTCAAGCAGAAGTTTCGGAACCTGACGACGTTTGCGACCGACCCGTTCCAGCGCCAATCCGACGAGGCGGCCGCCAAGCCAAGCGGCAGAAAAATAGGCAGCGCCGCCCGTCAAGACACGAAGCGGTTTCTCCGAGACGTCAAGTTCGAGCCAGGCCAGTGCCTGAGGGTGCAGCATGTACGACGCGACGGCCGCCGATATGCACAGTAGCGGCAACAGCATACGCGTCAGAATGGAGCGAACGCGCCTCACATCCGCACCACGTCGAAGCGATGCGGTTTGTGTCCCCGACTTGAGCGGCTGCATCCCTGATAGGAAGCCCGCAAAGATTGCACGTCAGCGATGAACGGAGTTTTGCAATGAAGGCAGCATGTGGCTGCACGCGGCGAAAAGTCACCGGAGCGCCTGCGCACAAAGGGCTGGGCATTTATGAACATATCTCTCTCCATCGCCGGGCAGAACCGGCAAGACACCTCGAAGAACCTGTGAAAAGATCCCGGGGCGGGAAAGAGCCGATGTCTCTACATCAACGCGGTTCCGCCCCCGCAAACCCATGGGTCTGCGAGGCATTCCTGATCATCAGTGAGAGGAGTACGTGGGACATACTATGTATTTAGCTATTCATGGCGTTCTTTCAAGTGATCGTTGGTGCGTCTGAAGCACGCATGCGTCTCTCATCTTGCAGACTTCTTTTCTTTGGGATCGGCCGAGATAAAAGACAGCCCCGGTTAAGGCGACGCATTGCTCGGAAATTGCTAACAGGAAGAATTCGCAGCATCGTCTCTGATCCATCTAATACTTTGTAGATTATAATCCATGTACCGCCATTAACCGAACCGGCTGTGGAATAAATACGTTTCGACGTATTCAAATATGCTTGATGTTCGGACTCGGATTTTTAGGCTAAGAGATCGTAAGAAAATTAAGGCAATTTACAACGAATTTCTGATTGACCAAAATTATCGTGAAAGTGCATTATTCTTGCCGCTGGCGACAAATTCTACCAAAAAATTACTTGTAATCCGCATCCGGAGAATTGGTGTGCTCGAACGCTCGCTTTGCCAACTCGCTCATGCCATCTATCCCAAATCGACGACTGCCCGCGCTAACTTGCCGGTGGTACTGGGCCGTCTACTCCGGTCGTTCGGGAATGTAGCTTTCGTTCTCGAACCATCAGCCCGGGCCATGATAGCGCGAATGGAACACTGCCCTCCAGCTTGCGTTAATTTTGCCAAAGCCACTCGAGCGAGATAGTGCAATGGCCAAGTTCAACATCGGAGATTCAGTGAGCTGGAATTCAGAGGGCGGGCGGGTCTCCGGAAAGATCATCAGGATTCACGAGCGTGATTTCGACTACAAGGGGCACATGCGGCGCGCTTCCCAGGAAGAGCCTCAATACGAAATCAAGAGCGAAAGAACGGACCATATCGCCGCTCACAAGGAATCGGCACTTTCGAAAATTGGCTGAGGCAATCGAGGTGGGCACGGCCTTCACCATCGGCCACTCAAACCGATCATTGACGACCTTTAAGCAGATGCTTTTGGGAGAAGCCGTGGATCTGGTCGTTGATGTGCGTCGGTTTCCCAGATCGCGATCCAATCCGGCCTACAATTCGGGAGAGTCTCGCACCACAGCTCCAATGTGACGGGATCGGCTACATCCACTGCCCGCCACTTGGCGGTCTAAGGTCCAAAATCTCGGAGACTCCGCCTGTCGATAACGGCTTCTGGCGCAACAAAAGCTTTCAAAATTACGCCGATTATGCCCTCACCGACGTATTTCAAACGGCATTGATGAAGCTTCTCGACCTTTGTGGCGAAAATCGTTGTGCGCTCATGTGCGCGGAGGCGGTATGGTGGCGTTGCCACCGGCGGATCATCTCCGACTACCTGATCGCACATGGCGTGAGCGTTTATCATGTCATGGATATCGGAAAGCTCACACCGGCGCATTTGTCGGATGGTGCAGTTGTCGATCCCGATCTGCGTGTTCGCTACCCATCTCAGTAGTGACCACTAGGCCTCGTTCGGAAATCGGTTTGTTTCGCAGTGTGCCCAGCGCCTCGATGTCGCACCCAAGCGACGACAGCCAGCTATCGTCCGTTCCGCCGATAACTGAAGCTGGAGCAGAATGACGACACATCACGATTGATGACCGCGACATCCCAATCTTCGTCATGGCTCACAAAGCAAGTGACGCCGTCGCGATAAGCGAACCAGAACAAAGGAAAAGTCGTCAAAGCGGGCGTCGCCTCAAGCATGTTCATGGCCACCACCGAACGCTCCATGCGCCACATCTTGACTTCGCATACGATGACTAACCTACCTCAGTCCCCTTATCGATCGCAGTATCATCGCGATGATATGGGTCTGTAAGGAAAGGATCCGGCGTCGCGTCCGTCGTTCTCACGTCGAGAGCCAGCGACTCTGGAGTCGGCGCAGGCAGCGGCGGCATGACGCGAAAGTCATCGCGCTCTGAGGGATCGAGCGCCCGCGAGCGCATCGATCTCCAGAGTGCATAAAGACCATAGACCGCATAAACGCTGCCCATCGCGACGAAAAACCCGTTGGGTCCCATTCCGTCCATCAGTCGGCCTCCAAGCTGAGGTCCGACCATGTTGCCGATGCCATAGACGATCAGCAGCCCGCCCGACACTTGCAGGAATTCGTCCGCGCTGGCCTGGTCGTTGGCGTGGGCGACGTTCAAGGCGTAGATCGTGAAAAGGACCGAGCCGAGCGCGAACACGCCGACTATGATCGCTGCAGGGTCGGTCGGGGCAATCATCACCATGCAGGCGGAGATCACGGCGCCTAGCGCGCCAGCGAGTGCCATGACGTAGCGCCTGTCGACCCGGTCCGAAAGCCAGCCGAACGGTATCTGGAAGACAACACCACCGACCATCGCGGCGGTCAGCATGGTGGCAATGCCCACCTCGGATAGCCCCGCCGCCTGACCGTACAATGGTCCAAAATAGCTCCAGTTGCCGAAGATCACCCCCGCCAGGAACGAACCGACGACGGCAGCCGGGGATTTTCTGAACAGAGCACGGGCGTTGATCGTTACCTGTGTTAGCGGTTGGGGCGAAGGCGCGACCGAAAGGGCCACCGGAAGCAGAGCCGCTCCGAACGCGAGCGCGCCGACCATGAACAATGTACCGGTCATGATGTTGCCAAGCGGCAGAATGAACTGTCCGACTGCCACGCCCGCCATAGACACGATCATGTACGCCGCGAAGACGGTGCCCCTATTGGCGTTGTCGACGCGTTCGTTCAACCAGCTTTCGATCACCATGTAGCCGCCCACTAGCGTTACCCCGCCCAAGGCCCGGAAGAGGGCCCAGGCGACGGGGTGAGGTACGAGGGCGAGGAGAAGCAGCGAAGCAGCAAGCAGAGTCTGCAGGACAGCAAACACCCTGATGTGGCCGACGCGCCTGACGAAGAGCGGCGTTAGGATACATCCAGCGGTAAAGGCCACGGCATAGGCCGTTCCGATCCACGCAATAGCGGTTGAAGACCAGCCCTCGGCGGACGCTCTGAGAGGAACGAGCATGTTACCTAGACCCGTCCCGACCATCATCAGGAAGGTTCCCAGAAGCAGGGCGCCGAAAGAGCGGAGTCGTTGCCACACGATGCTGAGTTCCGAGTCGATACGTCGAAGAATGAGCATAGGCATTCCAAAGGCTTGCGGCCCGCCCTAAAGCGTCACGTCGCTGGCGCTTTCCGGGTATTGCCGCCGCGCCCCTCCAAAGCTTGACTTTCCTGCTGCAAAGGCCCACCTCTGGGCCATGTACAAGACCGAGCGCCGACTTCTTACGTTCTCCAGGGTTTGCCCCATCGCGGGCATCTAACCCCCGGCCAGGTCGCGTCGCGCCCCGGCCGCGGGGCATAGGCTGATTTCCGCAACCGCGGTCATCGGCATCGAAAGCGGCAACAACTCCAGACATAACATCACCCGGCGACGCTTACGGCGCGCAGGCGGCAGCCACGAGAGGGCCGAGCCATGGCTCACACAATGAAGAAGAACCGAAAGCCTACGATCACCGTAACCCGCACCGACAGCGAGCGACTCTGGCGGCTGGCCGAATCCTATGTCGGACGGAATCGCGCGGTCGCGGAAGAACTCCTTATCGAACTCGAACGCGCGAAGGTGGTCGCCGACAGTCGCGTCGCTGCGGACGTTGTGCGCATGGGCTCCACCCTCCGCTTCACCAGCGACCTCGGCGAGGACCGAAGCGTTACCCTTGTATTCCCGGGCGAGGCCGACATCGCCGAGGGCAGGATCTCGATCCTCACGCCGATCGGCGTGGCGCTGGTCGGTCTCGCCGCCGGACAGTCGATCGACTGGACCGCGCGTGACGGCCGCACTCATCGGCTGAGAGTGGAATCTGTCGAGGCACCTGCATCCCGGAATACGGCGGCAGCCTCGTCGGCGGATCTGCCGGCCGCGTTATGACTGAAATCAGGCCGCCGTGCCGCCTCTCGCTTTTCGGAGGCTGCCTTATCGCAGGATCGTAGCCCCTGCGCCGCATGCCGCGGCCAGGGGATCTCCAGTGCGCCATAATGTATGCGCTCCGTGCGGAGCGATGGAGAACTGCGATGACAAGAGAAACCTGTTTCCTCACGACAAAGGACTTCACGATCGTGGAAGTGATGCGTGACCGCTGCCTCGGCCAGGACGATCCGCTTGCGCCCATACTGAAGCGGAAGATCGAAGCAGCGACCGTGATGTTTCGCGAAGACATCCCCGTCAATGTCGCCACGCTCAGCAGCAGGGTGACATTCAGCGTCAACGGACGCGATCCCGACACACGCGTAATCTCGTACGACAAAGTGACGACCCCAATCGGCATGTTCCTGCCGATCACCAGGCCTCGTGGACTGGCGCTGCTCGGCCTCTGCGAAGGCTCAGAGTTCGTCTTGGCCGACGTTGACGGTGCTGAAGAGCGTATCGTGCTCCACGAAGTGCTCTACCAGCCGGAGGCTGCAAGACGCGACAAGGAAGCCATGGAGCGGATGAGCGCTTTACCTTCGGGTAAGCCGTCGCTGCGGGTGATCCGAGGCGCGCTCCACGATCAGCCCCGTCTTGCGCCGGTGGGCGCTTGCGGTTTCGACGATCCCGGCCCTTCGGCCGCCTGAGCGCGTGCTGCGGTGCAGGAGAAACGCATGACTGAATACCTTATCCTCGCCGCGGCAGCCTTCTTCGCCGGAATGCTGAACACGGTCGCAGGCGGCGGCACGTTCCCGACTTTCCCAGCTCTCGTCTACGCAGGCGTGCCTCCCGTGGCCGTGAACGCGACCTGGGCCGTCGCCGTGTTTCCTGGCTATCTTCTCGGGGCGTTTGGTTTCCGCAAGGAGATCGCCGCGTTCGACAGCATGCGGCTCCTCAAGATCGTTGCCTTTACGTCGATCGGGGGGCTTGGCGGGTCGCTGTTGCTCCTGGTGTCGTCCAACGAGGCTTTCTCGCTCGTCGTACCCTTCTTGCTGGCGCTGGCCACGTTTGCGTTTGCCTTCGGCCCTCGCATCCAGGCCTGGGCCAGCCGCCACGGTTCCGGCAAGGCGGAAGGACCATTCGGCACGGTCCTTGTCTCCATCTATGGGGGCTATTTCAACGGGGGTCTTGGGATCGTCCTTCTGGCGCTGTTCTCGCTCTGGGGCATGCGCGACATCAACGTGATGAACGGCTTGAAGAACGCCCTGTCCTCCGTGCTTTCGGCCATTTCCGTCGCGACCTTTGCAGCGGCCGGCATCGTCGCATGGCCACAGGCGGCCCTCATGATGGCAGCAGCCACGGTGGGCGGGTACGTTGGCGCGCCCGTCGCTCGGGCACTGCCTATGGTCGCGGTCAGGATCATTGCTGATCCGGCACTGACCCCGGGAGAGCTGGCGACAAGCCAGCTCTCCCGGGGACGTAATCCACTACTTAGACACGCGCCGTCTTGCGCTTCTCTCGAGCGCGAGCGGATGCGCGCGGCTGACATCGCTTAACGCCGTGACCGTCGGTCAAGCGGCGTGCGCCCAATCACTTGGAGAACACCATGTTCGAACACGACAACCGCCGACCTCGATCCGCATTCGGAAGACTGCTCCTCCGCGGCCTGCGCCGCTGGCAGCGGCAAAGAGCGATGGACCAGCTCCAGGCTATGGACGACAGGGAACTCTGGGACATCGGTCTTACGCGCAACGACATCCCGCGGGCGGTCGAAGGCTTGTTCAGCGAGAAGTAGCGGTGTCTCACGGGCACTGTCATCCACTCAGTTTCGATGTTTCGAATTGGACCCCACGACGAAGATAATCATTGCATCCGGCATGCTGGGCCTGTTGCTCATCGCATTTGCGACGCTCTGATCGAACGAGAGGATGCCTGCACGCAGACGCAGGTTCGCGTGCAGGCTCAGCGCTATCGCCGCTTGCCGGGCATCGAAGTCCTGGCCATCAGTTCCGAGACGGACCCTGTCCCGACCTTCTTTTGCTTGTTCTGCTTGGGCTTGCGGGCTTCCTTGTTGCCCTTGCGCATTGCCATGACGGCTTCCTTTCCTACGGCCCGCCACACGTGGCTGCATGGCAGCCCGCGGCGCAATTGAAAACTCTCGTGGAAGGATCCCTGGCCCGCCGCCCTTAAGGCTGCACGAGCCAGGGCTAGCTGCCGTTTTTGGGCTGCTTGCGGAACGGAAGCGAGGTGTGGAATGGCTTGGTCACGACTGCGTCTTGGCCAGGGAACCTGGGAAGTCAAACCTTCGTTGCCAGCTACGTCAGATGCCCGGGCGACATAAGGTCGCCTCGGAAAGCTGACGGCGAATGCCTATGTAAGCCGCATGTGCATGGAGACTTTCATCAAGATGTCGAGGCTTGCCGGGAACGGACGCGTGCCCTCCCGGGGCAGGTTCGCCAACCTTGGATTCCGCACCTAAGCCTGCTCCGGGAACTCTCGACGACATTGCGGTCTACCCCTGCGGCCCGAGAGGGCCGCATCGATGGAGCGTGTAATGAGAAACACCCATGTCCGGCTGATCTGCCTTCCCTGCAACCGTCCGCTTCCGCGGTCCGCGGCCAGGTGCCCTTGGTGCCTGTCGCCTATGGTCCAGCCTTCTGGAAACAATGTCTATTCGTGCATCGGGTCCCCAGTGCCTTCGTCAGCGCCGTCGGTGCGGCCATGACGAGGACCTTGAAACAGACGGCTGTCGCTGAACTGCAAACGAGAGCCTACGCGGCTCTCCCCTGGCGCATGAGCAGTGAAGGGACGATGGAGGTCCTCCTGCTTTGCGCGCGGAAGGACGGTCGATGGGCGATCCCGCAAGGGGCGCATGCGGCTGCAAGAACGGGATTTCGGTCCGCCGAACGCGCGGCATTCCATGACGCGGGCGTTGCCGGAAGGCTCGGACCGGAACCCGTCGGCCGCTACAGTATGCATCGCGAGCTTGCATGCGGTCGCACGGAGTACTGCGAGGTCAACGTGTTCGGACTTCATGTCTGGGGCACGCTGACTAACTGGCCTTCGGACAGGAAGTTGCTAAGAAGATGGATGGACCTTGAGGAAGCCAGGCAATGCGTCGCCGAACCTGGGCTTGCGGCTGTTCTTTCTTCCCTGATCGCAGGGCCCGCCCTCCAAGTGGACGGAGCGGCTTTCGGTCGCACTCGCGATGCGGTGCAAGGCGATCCCTCGGGGGTTGCTTCGCCTGCAGGAACGGCTAGGGTCGGCGCATGCTGACCGCGCCTGCCTTCATGCTCCCCAAAGGGGCGCGCCTGCTCAAAGCGGGACGCTGACCCGGACGCCATCTGACCCCCTGGCTCTGCGTCCGGGTCCGCCAGGCTCCAATCAAATCACATCGACTTTCCCGCCCGCAATGCTGGGCAGTTGCCTCGGCGCTTCAGCCAAGGCCGGAGTCCGTCATGGATATTTTCGACCTCCTGCATCGGCGGGACATTGTCTTGAGCGCGCCAGCACGGGCCAAACGTTCACTGCTGCGCCTTCTGGCACACACATTGTCTGCCCGCTGCGGCGTGCCTGCGGATTCAATCCTAGCCGCGCTTCTCTACCGCGAGAAGCTCGGCTCGACCGGTATCGGTCATGGCATCGCAGTTCCGCACGCGCTGATGAAAAGCCTGTCGGAGCCTGCGGCAGCCCTGGCGGTCCTCGACCCTCCGGTCCAGCACTGGGCATCGGACGAGCAACCCGTCGATGTCGTGCTGGCGGCCATCTGGCCGGGTGAACACGTCGGGTGGTTCACGCCCGCGCTCGCCCGCTCCTGCCGCCGACTGGCGTGCACAGGAGCGCTTAAAAGCATTCGAAACGCGGCGACGGCGGATGAAGTCCTTGAATGCCTCCGGCGGCTGAATGAAGCGCGATGGAGTCCGCCCACTTCCTCGCTGCCAGGTTCCAGCCAGCCTGTCGGGGCGACATATTGGGAGCGCCGGAGATGGCGCCAGCCCTCGAAACGAGCCAGCAGGCCCGCTGGCGAGACGGAACAATGTCCGACCAGAACGTCGCGGATGCGTTGGAATGCGACGTGAACGTGGTACGCGAGATCGTTTCAGTGTGGGCCTACCGTACTCCGTCGACCGCGCCAGCTTCCCTCGAGCAACGGCACGGCCCGCAGGCAAGCATCAGGCTCGCAGTGGCGCACGCGCTCCATACGGCCGCCGGGCTTGCAGTCGCCGATGCGGCCGCGGTCGCAGTTGGATGCTGGCAAGTGTCCGCGTCTCTGCTAAGGATCGTGGAGTTCCGCCCGCGACATGGGTCCTCCGCCGTCGATACGGATCCCGACTTGCAGGAATCCGATCCGTTCATGCTGTTTGCGGCGCATGCCCCGGAAGCCCTCCCAGTGGCGGCGGCTGACGAGTACCTCGACGTGGCTGATGGCCGACGCATCTACTGGAGGAAGCCGCGCCGAGATGTCTATCTATGTGCTTGCATGCGAGTTACACAGGCTGTCGGCCGCCTGCAGGCGCGCTGATACTCCAGCACTCCAGGAGGAATATCTGGAACTGCTGGCCCGACTTCGCGAGCCTGCGGACCATTCATTCGAATGGATCGGCACAGTGGCCGACGGGCGCTTCCCGCCCGCGCCCGACAGGTTCGCCGAACGGTGCCCGACGATGCGTCAGGGACCAGAGGGCGGCACGAAACAAAGCTATGCGGAGTCCTACACCAGCAAGGTTTCGGTCAACGTGTCGCTAGCGGCACGCTCGATGAAGCGTCGCGCTCTCGGCCTCGCCGTGAAGGATCCTGTCACCAGAAACAGGCCCACGCCGACCCAGGAACGAACGATACCAAGATGACGACGCCCTAGGAACTGTTCGATGAGCCTACGCTTCTCCGCAACATGTAGTGGGCTCGTAGTCGCGGCTGAAGCGCCGCCCGAGTCGGGTGAGGATTTCGTAGCCGATGGTGCCTGCATTTCTGGCGACGTCATCGACCGTCTGCTCAGAACATAAGAGGTTAACGAAGCTGCCTTCCCCGGGGAGATCGGCGCAGTCGGTCGCATCGACCACGATGCTGTCCATCGAGACGCGTCCTGCAAACGGGAGACGCGTTCCTCCGAAGAACGCCGAGGTTGTTGCGGTTCGCGGCCAGCCGTCGGCGTAGCCAATGGAAAGCGTCGCGAGCCGCATGCGCCTGTCGGCGCAGAACGTATGGCCGTAACCCACGCGAGTGCCCGTGGGCACGTCCCGCAGCTGCAGGACGCGCGCGGACAGCCTGACGACTTGACGCATTGGATTTGGCGTCCCGGGAACCGGGTTGATCCCGTAGAGGGCGGCACCCGGTCTCACAAGGTCACCGTGGAATTCCTGACCAAGGAAAATGCCCGACGAGTTGGCGAAGGAGGACCGAGCCTTCTTCGGAAACACCGAGCGGAGCTTGGCGAACTCGCGCCGCTGCCGTTGGTTGGCGAGATGCGTGGGCTCGTCGGCGCAGGCAAGATGGCTCATGATCAGCTCCACTGAAAGCCCCTCCAGGAGGGAGGGATCGCTTGCCAGCATGGCGACGTCGCCCGAAGACAGTCCGAGGCGGGCCATGCCCGTGTCTAGATGGAGCGCGACTGGCATGCTGCGTCCTGCCTCGCAGGCGCGACTTCGCCAGGCAGTGAGTTCTCCTGCCGTGTTGACGACCGGAATCAGGACCGATCGCAGGAACTCGTCCTCGGCCCCCGGAGGGGTGCCGTTGAGGACGAAGACGCGGGAGCTGAAACCGATCGCCTTCCTAAGAACGAGCCCTTCGTCGAGATGCGCGACGAAGAAGGTCTTGCACCCGGCCTCTTGTAGCGCTGCCGCGACCTCCGGCGCTCCGAGACCATAGGCGTCCGCCTTCACCACGGCGGCACATTCAGCTGGCTTCGCCAGTTTCGACAGCAGCCGCCAGTTGGAAACGATCGCCTCAAGATCGATCGTAAGGATTGCGCCTGCTCGCATTCCCTTCGCGCTCATGCGCGGTACCGTCCGGGATTGAGGTCCGATAGGTCGATATCGGGAACCCTGTCCGAGATGAGGTCCGCGAGAACGCGTCCCGAGCCGCACGCCATCGTCCAACCGAGGGTTCCATGTCCGGTGTTGACGTAGAGCCCGGGGATGGACGTAGCGCCGATGATCGGCGGGCCGTCTGGAGTCATTGGTCTCAACCCACACCAGAAAGATGCGGCAGCAGCGTCGCCCGCCCCGGGGAACAGGTCGGTAACCGAATGCTCGAGGGGCCCGCGGCGGGAACGCGGCAAGGATAGATCGAACCCAGATATCTCGGCAGTACCCCCAACGCGGATGCGGTCTCCCAGGCGGGTGATAGCGATCTTGAAGGTCTCGTCCATCACAGTCGATACAGGCGCGGCCGCGGCATCCGTCACGGGCATTGTCAGCGAATAGCCTTTCACCGGATAGACAGGAACATGCACACCGACGGGGGCGAGCAGTCGGGGAGAATAGCTTCCCGCAGCGACGACGACGGCGTCCCCGTAAGCAGACCGCCCGCTGTTCGCACGCCCGTGACCCTGCCGCCTTCTTGGACGAGTCCCTGGACGGAGACGCCAAAACGAAAATCGACCGCTGCTGATGCGAGTGCCGCCAGCTTCTCGGTAAAGACGCGGCAGTCTCCGGTTTCGTCGCCAGGAAGCCGCAGGCCGCCAACGAACTTCTCCGTCACGCGCGCCAGCGCAGGTTCCGCAGCGACACAGCCCGATGGGGCAAGGACAGTGAAATCAACCCCGAACTGCTTGAGGACCTCGACGTCGCCGACGATTCCGTCGAGTTGCTTCTGGGTGCGGAACAGTTGCAGGGTACCCTGCGATCGCTCGTCGTATTCGATGGCGGTCGTAGCCCTCAACTCGCGAAGGCAGTCACGGCTGTACTCCGCGATCGGCACCATGCGCGCCTTGTTCACGGCGTAGCGCCGCGACGTGCAGTTGGCGAGCATCTGCAAAACCCACGACCACATCGCCGGATCGAACCGTGGACGGATGGCGAGAGGGCCGTGCTTCATCAGGAGCCATTTGATCGCCTTTAGGGGCACTCCGGGACCCGCCCACGGTGAGGAATAGCCAGGCGACACCTCACCAGCATTGGCGTAGCTGGTTTCCAGTGCGGGACCGGGCTGTCGGTCGAGGACGGTGACTTCGTGTCCGGCGCGCGCCAGATACCACGCAGAGGTCACGCCGATGACCCCGCTACCTACGATGAGAACCCTCATGTCCGCCTCCTGCGGACGGCGAGTTTGGAAGCCGCGCACATGCGGCTGGGGCATCTGTCGATCATCATGCATCTCCACCGGGCCAGGGGGCGGACCCGGAAATCAGAACTGAATTTTTGACTTGGTTGGATTTCCGGCCCCCGGTCGACGGCCTTGCGGCCGCGCCAGGGCTAGATGCATGCGATAAGGCTGCCCGCGTGGTTCATGAACCGGATGCGGGTCCGCGATGATGTCCTGTCCATTCGAGAAGTGGGCACGGCACGAACTCAAGCGTTTCCAAGTCCCACAATAGCGCCGACTACGCTTCATGCAATGACCAGCTCGACGATTCCGGGCATCCAGAGGCAGCTGTGCGTGTTGCTGCTCTCTCAGAACAGCAGAGCGAGCACAGCCATCGACGCGACTGCCAGAGCGATCATGCTGGGTACCATCACGGCTACGCCCGAACCGAATGCGAGCGCCGCAACCCAGTCGAACTTCCTGTCGGTATGCTCGCGCATCATTCGCTCCCTGTTTCCGCAACGTTGGTGCGCTCACGATCGTTCCGATCCCGTAGCGGTGCGTCGTCTATCTCGTGCAGCAGCACGCGCTCGGCCGCGCCGTCCAGGTCTTCCAGCTGCGCACTTCAGGCTAAGTCGGCCTGAGATTTCAATTTATTCGGCCCTCCCGTTCGGGTGGAAAGCGCAGTCCTTGCCGCGCTCCCTGCCGCTGCCGATCTCGTTTGCCAGCCAGCCCACCGACTGGTCAGCGGGCTGGCGCGCGAATGTTATGATCGCAACTGCTTTTCGGCCGCAACCTCTCGCCGCCACGCAGTAGGTGGGGCAAACAGATGTTCTGGAACAGAACTTGCGCTGGTGAGCGGCTGTCGGCAACTCCAGCACTGCGGCCCCACTGCCATGGTGCACCCGCAAGATAGGCAAGGTTGAGCGACGATCATGGCTCAGAACTCGATGTTTTTCATCCGATCGACCAGCACGTTCCGATCTTCCGGAGATTTCACCCGGATAGTCATGGCGTTGCTCTTGACCGGAAGTAAGCGGGTAAGCCACCCCACGTAGCGGTTTGTCGGTTTGAGGCTCATTTTCGTGGTGAGAATCACGAGGAGAGTCATATGAGCGACAGGGTGGGTCAGGTTCGGACCTTCGAGGTTTTGACGGCAACGGCGGTGTCATCGCGTCGGACGCCTCGCCATTGGTCGGATGATGAGAAGGCGCGGCTGGTCGCGGAGGCGTTTTCGCCGGGAAGCACGGTAGCAGAGGTCGCCCGCTCTTATGAGCTGGACGTGTCCCAACTCTATACGTGGCGGAGGAAGGCGCTGTCCTCGGGGGCGATCGCGCCGTTGGCGGTGCCCTTGTGTGGGCGTGGTGGCTCGGCGACCGATCCGGTGAAGTTCACGCGCTTTGACGCGGGCGCCAGCGCGGCGGTGGAGCTTGTGGTGAGCGATGTCGTTGTGCGGGTCGGCGAGGATATTGCACTGGATCGGTTGGCCGGGATTATCCGGGCGGTGCGCCAGGCATGATCGCGTCGGGCGTTGTGGTTTACGTGTCGGCGCAGCCTGTAGACTTCCGCAAGGGAGCGGCGTCCCTGATGGCGCTGGTGAGGGATAGTGGTCTCGACCCGTTTTCCGGGGCGCTTCATGTGTTCCGATCGAAGCGGGCGGACCGGGTTCGCATCGTGTGGTGGGATGGCAGCGGGGTGTGCCTCTATGCGAAGGTTTTGGAGGAAAACAGCTTCTGCTGGCCGGGCGTATCGGCGGCGCGGCTGCGTCTGGACCATTCGCAACTGATGGCGCTTCTGGCCGGTCTGGACTGGAAGAAGATCCGTCCTGCGCGGATCAAACGCCCGCTGCTGACGGGGTGAAATCGCCTCTCGGATGGCCGCTCAAAATCGGCTGAACCCATTGGAAAATCGGGCGTTTTGTGCTCTACTCCCTCTATGGTTTTATCCGTTGCCGAACTGCCGGACGACATCGACGCGCTGAAGGCGATGATCCAGGTAATGGCGCGAGAACACGCTGAAATTGCGCGTGGGAGTGCAGCTCAGTTGGACGCAGCGAAGGCGGAGATCGCCCGGCTGAAGGCGGTCGAGGCGGCGGCCAACGAACGGATCGCCAACCTGACGACGATCATGAATGTCCTGCAGCGCGCGCAACATGGCACGCGGTCGGAGCGGTTGCGGCTTGCCGCCGATGACGAGCAGGTGGCCTTCGCCTTCGAGGAGGTGGAGACGGGGCTTGCGGCGATCCAGAGCGAGCTCGACCGCGCTGCCGGCAACAAGCCGAAACGCGCGCCGCGTCCTCGGAAAGGCTTTGCCGCTCACCTCGAACGCATCGAGGAGGTCATCGAGCCGGAAATCCCTGCCGAATGCGCGGGCCTTGAAAAGATTCTGATCGGCGAGGATCGCTCCGAGCGGCTCGACGTCGTGCCGCCGAAGTTCCGGGTCATTGTCACGCGCCGCCCCAAATACGCCTTCCGTGGGCATGATGGTGTGGTCCAGGCGCTGGCGCCGGCGCATATCATCGAATGCGGTCTGCCGACGGAGCAACTGCTCGCCTATATCGCCGTCTCCAAATATGCCGACGGCCTGCCGCTCTACCGGCAGGAGGCGATCTATCTGCGCGATGGCGTCGAGATCAGCCGGAACCAGATGGCTCAATGGATGGGGCATCTGGGCTTCGAGCTTCAGATATGCGCCGATTACATCCTGGAACTGGTCAAGGAGGGCGAAAGGGTCTTCGCCGACGAAACGACATTGCCGACCCTTGTACCCGGCTCCGGCAAGGCCATGACGGCCTGGCTCTGGGCTTACGCACGCGACGATCGCCCCTATGGCGGAACCAGCCCGCCAATGGTCGCCTATCGCTTCGAGGACAGTCGTGGTGCGGAATGCGTGGCGCGCCATCTCACCGGTTTTAGCGGCGTCCTTCAGGTGGATGGCTATACTGCCTATACGAGCCTCGCCAAGGCGCGGGCCAGGCTTGGCAGCAATCAGGCGATCCAGCTCGCCGGGTGCTGGGCGCATCTGAGGCGAAAGTTCTACGATCTGCACATCAGCGGCGTCTCGCAGGCCGCGACCGATACGGTCGTCGCCATGAGCGCGCTGTGGAAGGTCGAGGATGAGGTTCGCGGCCAGAATGCCGAAACCAGAGTGGCGCTGCGGCAGGCAAAGTCCGCGGCCATCGTCACCGGCCTCTTCGGCCTGTGGGAGAAGGAACTGCGCAAAATCTCCGGAAAATCCAAAACCGCTGAGGCCATCCGCTATGCGCTCTCCCGGCGCGAGGCGCTGGAGTGGTTCCTGACCGATGGCCGTATCGAGATCGACTCCAACATTGTCGAACGCGCAATCAGGCCCCAGACAATTACGCGAAAGAATAGCCTGTTCGCCGGTAGCGAGGGGGTGGACGAACCTGGGCAACACTGGCCACGCTTCTTCAGACCTGCAAAATGAACGGCGTCGATCCGCTTGCCTGGCTCACCCAGACCTTAAGCCGCATCGCTCAAGCATGGCCGGCCACCGAAATCGAAGCCCTCATGCCCTGGAACTTCAGCCCTGACGCCATCGGCTGACCGCTTACGACCGGAACCTGAGGCGGCAAGCTTACCTCGATTTCGGGTGCATGCTCTGCGGCCCACTTTTTGAAGCGAGGGATCTTGTTTGGTCCGGCGATGGGGAATGTGTAGCTGTAGCTGAAATTCATAGCGGTTGTCCTCTGAACCCATGACGCAGCATCGCGAGCGCACAGGGCGCTCGCTCAGCGATGGCGGCATGTCAAAACTGGGAACTGGGCTTAACCTGGTGCCGCTCTTGCTTGCGCAGTTAGTAGCACCAGGCCTTCAGCCGGGTTGGCTGAAGCCCTTTGCGTTGAGGACTATGCGAAGATTGATGCGCATCAGGCATCTGTCGGCCATATGCCGATGGAAGTCAATCGACCCCGAGCGGCCTGCCAAACGGGCGAAAACTTACCACCGGCGCCATCGTTCAAAAGCCGAACATCACTACGCGTGTTAATCGGCGCAATGAGAGTTACGTCTCCATGCCAGATCTGAGTCAGTACTCAGCCTGCTGACGGACCCGGGTCATCCGATCATCAGCGGCATCCATAGTTCGTCCGCCACTGAAACTGCGATCCGTTTTAACAGGTTGTGTACTACGCCGACTCGATCTCGAAAGTCATCGTACGACTAGAGCTCAAGGTCCCCAAACGCTTCCGGCTGGTAGACCACCTCCTCGATGCAAATGCGTCTGGTGCGTTCTGCCACCAACCAGTCGATGGAATCGCCTTCCTGATACCCCAGAATCGCGGTGCCGACCTCGGAGAGGATCGATAGCTTTCGAGAGGGTCGTCGGCGTCGTGCGGATAAACAAGAGTTACTTCCTGTTGCGTGTCGTCCACGTTCAGCACGACTCTCGAGTTCATCGTCACGACATCGCGCGCGACATGCTCAGGCTCAACGATAATCGCTCGCTCGATCTCGTGTTTGAGATCCACTTGTTGGGCCTCTTCCTCGACCTCAATCAGTCTCTGTAGCCTTGCCTTGTCGATCTCGGTGACGCAGATCCGGGAAGAATCGGTCATGGCGCCTTCGCGCAGCAATTGGAGATACCGGTCAGCGGTCATGGCCAAATGAGTGAGCGTTGGCGTTCGCAGTTTCGGGAGAAAGCCGCAGCGCTCAAAGCCCTTCAGCGAGCGCGCGTTGTTGGGATGAATTTTGGCGATGACGCATTCTGCCCGCATGTCAAGAAAGGCTAGCTTCAAACCCTCCCGGATGGCGCTCCAGCCAAGCCCGCGTCCCCAGTTGTCGTGGTCTCCGACGACCACAACGATCTCACACTCAGGGCCACTCTTGACTAGCCGTACGAATCCGACCGGAATATCGTTTCGATCGTAGGCCATGAAAAAGCGGCCGCCCTGATTGAATAAATGCGTCAAAATAGGCAGCTGCGCTCGATCGACGGCTTGGGCGATGAACCGCGACACGCTACTTGAGTCACTCAGGTAGCGGGTGACGCGTTCATTTTCCATCCAGTCCATCAGGGCGAGTGCGTGTGTTCGGGTTATTTCCGGCCGCAACGAGATATAAGGCTTCGCCATCATCGCCACCTTGGGTCGCAAAGAATGAAAGCCTGTAACGGTGGGAGCCGTGCTGGTGCTTTCGGATACGGTTGAGGGTTGGAGTGCTTCACTATCAAAAATCCAGCAGTGAGGCCAGAGGCAAGTGCTTGCATATGCGCGAGGGCGCTGCAGTGGCGTCTCTGGAAACGAGCGCGAATGTCCAGTTACGGCTTAGGCAAGGTTCGGCCGATCGTCCGAAATGGTGAAAGGTTTCGCGTGCCGGCAGTCATATGAAAGCCTCTCTCAGGAACGCGAGGGCCACAGTCCGGCGCCCCTCCTGCGAAGTGGGTGCATGCCGGCGGGCGCAAATCAGTCGCTTGATGAGGTCGGGTGGGGCATTTTGAGGAACTGGCCTAACGCGCGATGATGCGGCACGGGCGCTGGGCGTCGGGTACCCCTCCAATCGCTTCTACGTCGAGCCGTGCAGGAGCGTTCGCAAAGCCGGGTTGGGAAAGCGACGTTCCATCGTCACAGCGAAGAAGGTCTCCGTGATCCCTAACGGCTCATCGCCCTCGACGAGGAGGCCGGCCGCCAGCTCATCCTTGACGACGATGGGCGGCAGGACAGCAAGGCCAACATCTTCGCGGGCCAGAAGCCGCATCATCGCCATGTCCTCGACTTCCGCGACGATCTGCGGGCGCACCGCTAGGCGATCGGCAACAGCATCAAAGCCGGCGCGCACGCTGCTCTCCAGCGTCGGCACTATGACGGGATGGTCGCGCAAGAGGTCAACGAGGCCAGCTCTGCCATGAAACCGATCCGGTGTGCCGACGATGCCGACCGGCTGTTCTGCGATCCTGCGGGCCACGAAGGACGTGAGCATATCGCGCGCGGGCGCCTGGTTGATCAGGACGACGTCGAGGTTCAGTGTTTCCAGAGCGCGCAACAATTCAGCGGCGCCGCCGGAGCGCAAGACGAGCTCGATGTCGGTCCGGCCCAGAACGGGCCGCAGAAACTCCATCTGGAAGTTGCGCGACAAGGTGGCGAGCGCCCCGACCCGTAGGGCCCGGCGCGCCGTACCGGTCTCGCGAAGCGTGCCGAGCAGCTCCTCCCCGGTCGCGAAGATCACATCGGCGTGGTCAAGCGCGATGCGGCCGGCTTCGGTCAGATGAAGTTGTCGCCCGCGCCGGTCGAAGAGCGCGTGGCCGAGTTGCTCTTCCAGTTTGCGAATCTGCACCGAAAGGGCCGACTGGGTGAGGTTTAAGCGCTCGGCCGTACGCGTGAGGTTGCCGTCATGCGCGACGGCCCGGAAGTATCGCAGGTGGTGATAATTAAGCGCTGCCATGACGTTCGATAATACCGAACGGATTTGAGCGAACAATGCATTTTATTTCGGACGGTGGCTCGGCTAGCAGCAGGAGGTCACTACCGCTCCTCGGGAGACTGTCTTGTCAATCAATATGCTTCCGCTCGCCGCACCGCTTTTGCTTTTCCTCGCTGCTCTGTTCGCGTCTTTTCGCCAGGGTCGAAGGCCGCCGAACGTAGTGGCCATGGCCGAGGGGTCCGCCATGTTGGCTCTCGCCATCGCGGCCGGGTCGCTGCTTCTCCTGTTGCTGCAGGGCCCGGGCGATAGCGCGCTGATCGGTTGGGCTGGTATGGGCCTCTCCGCGCGGCTCGACGCGGTGAGCGTGACGATGCTGCTGCTGGTCTCCTTCGTCGGCTGGATCGTCCTGCGCTATTCGCATAACTATCTCGACGGCGAGGCTAGGCAGGGCGCCTTCACGGGCTGGATGTGCGCGGCACTCGCCGCAGTCCTGCTCCTCGTCCAGGCCGGCAATCTCGTCCAGCTGCTCGGTGCGTGGATCGCGACGAGCTTTGCGCTTCATCGTCTGCTGCTTTTTTATCCCGAGCGCATCGGGGCACGGCGCGCCGCGCGCAAGAAGCAGCTCTTCGCGGTCCTGAGCGCCCTTTTTCTGGCCGGGTCGGTTCTGCTGATGAGCACGGGCCTCGGCACCACTGACATTGCTTCGATCAACGCCATGGCGAGATCGGGCGACCTCCCCTGGCATGCGTCGGCCGCAGCGGGATTGCTGGCGATCGCAGCGCTCCTCAAATCAGCACAGTTCCCGACCCATGGCTGGCTGACCGAGGTGATGGAGGCGCCGACGCCCGTTTCGGCGTTGCTCCATGCCGGTGTGATCAATGCGGGCGGCTTCCTCCTCATCCGCTTCGCCGACGTCATGCTGTTCGCGCCTGGTGTGCTGGCGGTGCTGGCGATTATCGGCGGCTTCACGGCTCTCTTCGGCGCGCTCGTCATGTTGACGCAGTCCGCGGTAAAGACCTCGCTCGCCTGGTCCACCGTTGCGCAAATGGGGTTCATGATCCTGCAATGCGGGCTGGCGCTGTTCCCGCTGGCACTGCTCCACATCGTCGCCCACTCGCTCTACAAGGCGCACGCATTCCTAGCCTCGGGCGGCGCCGTAGAGCAGGTCGCCTCCATCCGCCGCTCGGGTCCGGTCGCAATTCCCGATGGCAGCGCCGTCGCCCGCGCCTTTCTCATTGCACTGGCGATTTATGGCGCGATTGGCGCCGCCTTTGGTCTCGGGTTCGGGTTCGAGCACAAGTCGCCGCAGGCTCTCGCGCTCGGTGCCATCCTCATCTTCGGCGTTGCCTATCTGCTGGCCCAGGGGCTGGCGGACGCAGCACCCCACGCCCTGACGACGAGGACGGCAATTTATGCGACTACAGCCGCACTCGGCTACTTCGCCCTCCAGACGGCAGCCGAGTGGCTGACGGCCGGCGTGCTGCCCGCGACGCCCGCACCGGGCCGGCTCGAATGGACCTTGATGGCGCTCGCTGTTCTGACTTTCGGCCTGGTTGCAGTCGCGCAAGCGCTATTCCCGCTCTGGGCGGGCCATCCGGCGGCTGCGGGCCTGCGGGTCCATCTTACCAACGGGCTTTATGTCAACGCGATGCTCGATCGCATGCTGGGCGGTTGGGCCGTCCGCAAGCCTTCGTGACGCTCACAGACCAGGTAGAGTACCATGCTGATGACTGCCCCCAAGCCCCAAGTTCCCGGCCGCGAAGCAATCGTCGCGGCGGCGCACGACGCGACGCGCGCCATCCCGCCGCTTTGGCCGCTGGCCTCAAGCGTCGCGGTCAATCCGTTTCTCGGCCAGACGGGCGAACCGCTGGCCGTAACCGCGGCGCGTCTGCGGCGGGCGGCAGGTATCCCGCTAACCATGCCGCGCCGCTGGTATCTGGAGCGCCACCATGGTGGCGAACTTATCGACAAGGACCTTGCGGAAGCGCTCGAGGCAGCGCCTGCATCGCAGCGCCCGCAGACGTTCGCCGCGCTGAAGCAGGCCATGCGCGTCGAGGCGCCACCGGCGCGAGCGCTGCCCACTGTCGCCGAGTTGGCGGGTGAGGCGAGCGGCATCGACTGGCAGGCCGTGGTCGATGAGCGGATCAGCCACTGGGCGGCAGGCTATTTCGATCAGGGCCAGGCGCTCTGGGCCGCAGCGGAAGGACGCGGCGCCTATTCGTCCTGGCGCACCGTCGCCATGCACGACCTGACCCCGGAAATTCTTGGCCTTGCCAACTTCGCCAAAACCGTCGCGGACACACCCGAAACCGCCGAAGCTGCCTTCATTGACGCGGTCCAATTGCTCGGTCTTTCCGAGGCGGCTCTGGAAAGCTGCTTCCACCGTTTGCTGACAGGGCTCGGCGGCTGGGGGCAGCTCGCGCGCTACCGCCTCTGGCAGGCCGAACTGACAGGTGGAACGGACGGAACGGTGACCGAACTCCTCACCATTCGCCTCGTGTGGGACGCAGCACTGCTGCGCCGCTACCAACAGGACATCGGATCGCGATGGCGCGAGACCGTGATTGCCCATGCCGAACCGATTGCCGCTAGCGCGGAGGATCATATCGACGCGATCCTCCAGGAGGCTACTGAGCGCGCGGCCCAGCGGCGGCTGCGGGCCCTTTTAGCTGAAGCGCGGCCTGCCGCGCCGGCTTCGTCGCGACCCGCGATGCAAATAGCCTTCTGCATCGACGTGCGCTCTGAGGTCTTTCGCCGGGCGCTGGAAACCCTGGATTCCGGCATCAGCACCTTGGGTTTCGCCGGCTTCTTCGGCATGGGGATAGCTCACCGCCGTTTCGGCTCGGACGTGGTGGAAGCACGCCTGCCCGTGCTGCTCCAGCCCGCTCTCTTCACGTGCTCTGGAGAGCCGACGCCTCAGACCGGGCGCGCCGATCGGGCGGCAAGGATTGCGTCGCGCGCGAAACGTGCCTGGGGCCGCTTTAGGCTCGCTGCCATCTCATCTTTCGCGTTCGTCGAGGCGGCGGGGCCGGTCTATGTCGGCAAGCTCCTGCGCGATGCGCTAGGGCTCACCCGCACCGCCGCTCCGAACGATCCGGCGCCGCGCCGACCGAGGAAATCGGACCTGAGCAGCGGATCGCGATGGCGGAGAACGTGCTCATGGCCATGTCGCTCACCGAGGGCTTCGCCCGGCTGGTGCTGATCGCTGGTCACGGCGCCAACGTCGTCAACAATCCGCATGCCACCACGCTGCATTGCGGAGCCTGCGGCGGCTATTCGGGCGAGGTCAATGCCCGGCTGCTCGCCTCGCTTCTCAATGAGCCTGACGTCCGCGCCGGCCTCATCGGGCGCGGCATCGTGGTTCCCGAGGACACGCTGTTCCTCGCCGCCCACCACGACACGACGACCGACAACGTCATGATCTACAGCGCCGATCATCCGTCGGCGGACCACGCCATAGACTTGGCAAGGGCCAGAGGCTGGCTCCAGGCCGCGGGTGGGCTTGTCCGCGCGGAACGGGCGAGGCGCCTGCCCCGCGCCGAGTCGCAAGCTGACATCGCCCGTCGCGCCCGCGACTGGGCCGAACTGCGGCCCGAATGGGCCCTCGCCGGCTGCAAGGCCTTCGTCGCCGCACCGCGGTGGCGCACCTCGGGCCGCGATCTGGCCGGCAGCGCCTTCCTGCACGACTATGACTGGCGGCGGGACGGGGGCTTCGGCGTGCTGGAACTGATCCTGACCGCGCCGGTCATCGTAGCGAGCTGGATCAGCCTGCAATATTACGGCTCGACCGTCGCGCCCGGACTCTTCGGTGCCGGCAACAAGCTACTGCATAATGTCACCGGCGGCGTTGGCGTGGTCGAAGGCAATGGCGGTATCTTACGCGCCGGGCTGCCCTGGCAATCCGTTTATGACGGGGAGCAGCTGGTACATGAGCCGCTGCGGCTCTCTGTCGTGATCGAGGCGCCGCGCGAGGCGATCGCCGACATCCTCGAGCGTCACTCGGAGGTCCGGGCACTGTTCGACAATCGTTGGCTGCACCTCTTTGCGCTCGATGAAGATGGTCGAATGGCCTGGCGTTACGCTGGTAATCTGACGTGGAAAGAAGCAGAGGAAAAACCTCGAGTTTTCAGACAAGCCCATGAAAACGCGGCTCCAATCACCAGGCGTCTTTCAGTAGCCACCGTTCACCCGTGTGCACCCTATGCCGGACGGCACGCCGTGCTCGCCACCATGCATGGCAAGGAAGCAGCGATCGCCCGATCTTGCACAACCGTCTCGGGCTGATCATCCCCATCGCGCCTGATATCGACATCGACGCGCTCGGAACCTTCACCGGCGCGGTTCTGAGCGCCGGCACCATTCGCGAGATGACGAACGCGAAGGCGCGGCTGAATATGAGACCACAGGCCTGCCGATCGGCTTTGCCAGCGAAGGCGGCTACCTGGAGCGGGCCATGCGTTTCCATGGGCGGAGCGGTGTGCCTTCGCGTGGCTGGAGCCGATCGACCCCGACAGCGGAAGCACGCTCCCTCACAACGAGAGCATCAATTCGCTGCTCCGCAGCCGCCGGTGAGACCAGCAGTTGAAGCGTTTCAAGATCGTGCTGGGCCAACCGTGCGCTCCCCGGGTGGTTCTTCGGAAGCTGCGGCTCGATCGCCGCGCACACCTCGTCGTCCAACCAGTAGACCTTCCTCATCATTAGTTGATAGAATGAATGATGCTGGAGGGTCGGCTTCCGATAAAATCAGATCGCGCCGTATGCAACCTTATAGGCGAGATCGATTAACACCCTACGGTCGTCGACAGCGCTTACACCTGGAATATTCTCTACGAGCACCTGCGACGCGCGGCGCTCGTCTTCGGACTGAAATGTGCCCCACAGGGTTACCACTCCGTCCGCCACGCTGGCGTCAAGACCCGTGGTAACTGTCCAGCTTTCCTTTCGAAGAGCGGTCAGCACATCCGTCCTGATGTCGGACTCTTCGCGCGAAACCGGCAGCAACGTGCCTTGAAAAGCTACCGCCAAGGCCCGAATGAGGTTCGCGCGGCTCACTATTCCTGTCAGCCGGCCGTCGCGCAGCACCGGCACTCTCTTGATGTGCCTGCGCTCGAGGATGTCGGCAATCTCACGCACCGGGGTCTCTTCGTCCACCGTCACGACATCGCGTGTCATCACGTCTGCAACATGGACGGAATGGGTTTTTGCATAACCTCTGGCCAGCGCGCCGTTGTCCCTGAACAGCCCGAGCCACCAGGAGCGATTGGGCGGCAGGGTGTCAATCTCCTCGCGATGCAGGAGATCTCCCTCGCTGACGATGCCCCTCAGTGTGCCCTTCTCGATCACGGGCACGGCGCTGATGCCGTGGGTCAAGAGGAGTTCCGCGACGTCCGCGACCCGGGCGTCCGGGCCTACGGAAATTATTGGAGATGTCATGATGTCCTTCGCCCGCAACATTGATGCCTCCAACAATCGGACCGGTCTTTGGAACTACCCGATTGTCTTGTCAGTCTTAGAAAAAGTCGAATGAATTTAATCCCTATTTCAACGCAAAATAATTGTCTTAAAGCAGATACTCAGTGTGGCTTCGGTCCGCAGAATCTGATCGACCGCGGGCAGCTTTGCAGCGCTGGTCAATACCCGGTCACGAACGCACGATGGCAAATCCCGGCGGGAGCGCGAAACGGCGGCGATCAGGTGACCACCTGCTTCAGCCCCTGCAACGCGTCCTGCATGTCCGCGCGTCCCTCTCCGGTCTCGGGATAGACGGCATAGGCGGGGTAGGTGAACTCGGGCGCACCTTCCACGATCTCCAACTCGCCCGCCTCGATGTGAGGCTTCACCACCCCCTCCGGAAATAGCCCATACCGCCTGCTCTGAGGATGTAACTCAGGCCGAGCGGGCCAAGCCCTACCATCAACCCCGGCTCGCGGAACGCGGGCGAGCCGGTGCCATGCTGGGCCGCGAAAAGCGGTCCCCAATCGACATAGACATAGTCCGGCGCGGCGTCGTCGTTCACTTCCCGGTCCGGTGTTCGGACCAGTATCAGTTGCTCTTCCTGGAGAAGCTCCACCCTGAACCCGGGCAGAAGCTTCGGCGCGTAGAGGACGGCGATGTCGAGCACGCCGGTTCTCAACTGCTCGATGAGTTGGTCGGGCACACCGACATGGGCATGGATGGCGATTTCGGGCTTGGCCTTGCGCATCCATACCAGCCAGTCGAGCAGGAGCGGGTTCCACAGGCTGAGTTCACCGCCCAGCGCGATCACGCTGGTTCGACCGGAGGGGATCGCAAGCTGTTGGCGGGCGCGCTCCCATATCTGGACGAAGGATTGGGCGAATCGCTCGAACTCGCGACCCGCCGGCGTAAGCTGCGCACCGTTGCGGTTGCGCACGAACAGACGCCGGCCTAGTCCCTCCTCCAACGTGCGAATGCGTGCGCTCACTGTGGTCTGCGTGACGTGCAGTCGGTCGGCTGCGCCGAGGAACGAACCGCAATGGACGATCTCCAGGAAGGTACGGGCGCGATCGATGTCCATTGCTAGTCTCCTATAGTGCAATATTATTGCATCTATCGGGCATTTAATTCCATTTGCTTTCCTGATTCAAGCGTCCCACCATTCGAACCCAAAGGACGAGCCCACAGCCCGAGCGCAGCGAGCGAGATCGTCGCGATGACCAAGGATGACAAAGCGCCTGCGGCGACCGGGGAATACGCTTCCCCGCCCTGCTTCATGCACGAGCTTGCACCCGAATACCGGGCGGCGCCGGAGCGGACCGATGAATGGGCAGATGTGGCCCGCTGGAGAAAGGCGGAGCGCAAGCGTCTGGTCAATGATAGGCTTGCCATGGATGCCGAGACGCGCATGGAACGGTCCCAGAAGATCGCCTCCGGGCTCGACCGCGCGATTGGCAAGGTGGCCGGTCGCATTGTTTCCACGTACTGGCCGTTCCGAGGCGAGCCCGACCTGCGCGACTGGTCGATCAGGGTGATCGAGCGCAGCGGCCGGATTGCGCTCCCGGTCGTCGTACAGAAGGGCGCACCACTCGAGTTCCGCATCTGGACGCCGGGCGATCCGCTGGAACGCGGCGTCTGGAACATCCTCGTCCCCTCGCGCGGACCGGCTGTGCAGCCCGACATCGTTGTGGCCCCGGTGGTGGGCTTCGATAGTGGGAACTACAGGCTCGGTTATGGTGGTGGCTTCTTCGACCGCACCCTTGCGGCGATGACGAAGCGACCTCTCGTCATCGGGGTTGGCTACTCCGAGGCCCGGATTGCCACGATCTATCCGCAGCCGCATGACATCGCCATGACCACGATCGTGACTGACGAGTGACGACACAAGCGGGCACTGCTCGGCTTCCCATGTGACGGACTTCTGCGCCGTCTGAGGCCGGAGCGGCCCGCCGGAGTAGACGGCAGGAGGCCGGCAATGACGGAAGCGACCATCACCCCTGAAGACCACAAGCCCGGCCTCCTAGAGCGTTGGCTTTATACCACCAACCACAAGGATATCGGCACCCTCTACCTGATTTTCTCTATACTCGCCGGCATCCTGGGCACGGGACTGTCTGTGGCGATCCGCATGGAGCTACAGGAGCCGGGTATGCAGATCTTCGCAGCGTCGGAAACCTTCAACGTCTTCGTGAGCGCGCACGGGCTGGTCATGATCTTCTTCGTCATCATGCCGGCGCTGATCGGAGGCTTCGGCAACTGGTTCGTGCCGATCATGGTCGGTGCGCCGGACATGGCCTTCCCGCGTATGAACAACATCTCCTTCTGGTTGCTCGTCGCTTCCTTCATCCTGTTCGTGACGTCGATGTTCGTGCCGGGCGCGCCGGGCTCGTTCGGCCATGGCGGCGGCTGGACGCTCTATCCTCCCTATTCGAGCATCGGCCAACCGGGGCCGGCGGTCGACCTCGTCATCCTGTCGATCCACCTTTCCGGCGCGGCCTCGATTCTCGGCGCTATCAACTTCATCACCACCATCTTCAACATGCGCGCTCCGGGCATGACGCTGCACAAAATGCCGCTGTTTGCCTGGTCAATGCTGGTGACGGCGTTCATGCTGCTGCTGGCGCTGCCAGTGCTGGCGGGAGCCATCACCATGCTGCTAACCGACCGCAATTTCGGCACATCGTTTTTCGCACCGGCCGGGGGCGGTGATCCCATTCTCTACCAGCATCTGTTCTGGTTCTTCGGCCACCCGGAAGTCTACATCATGATCCTGCCGGCCTTCGGCATCATCAGCCACGTTATCTCGACTTTCGCGAGGAAACCAGTCTTCGGCTATCTAGGTATGGCCTACGCCATGGTCGCAATCGGAGCGATCGGTTTCCTGGTATGGGCGCACCACATGTTCACCGTCGGCATGTCGCTCGACAGCCAGCGCTATTTCGCCTTCGCTTCGATGGTCATCGCCGTGCCGACCGGCATCAAGGTGTTCTCTTGGTTGGCGACGATGTGGGGTGGATCGATCAGCTTTAGAACGCCGATGCTGTGGGCCTGCGGCTTCGTTCTGCTGTTCACCATCGGTGGCGTCACCGGCGTGGTGGTCGCCAATCCCGGCGTCGACCGCATGTTGCATGATACCTATTACGTCGTCGCCCATTTCCACTATGTATTGTCGCTCGGCGCGGCCTTCGCCATCTTCGCCGCCTGGTACTACTGGTTCCCGAAGATGAGCGGCTACATGATGAGCGAGACGCTGGGCAGGTTGCACTTCTGGGTGACCTTCGTGGGGGTAAACCTTATCTTCTTCCCGCAGCACTTTCTCGGGCTCGCCGGCATGCCTCGCCGCTATGTCGACTATCCGGATGCCTTCGCCGGCTGGAACCTAGTCTCCTCGACCGGCTCCTACATCTCTGCCGCCGGGCTCGTCATCTTCCTCGTCGCGGTGGCGGAAGCGTTCGCCCGCAAGCGGCCCGCAGCCGCCAACCCATGGGGCGAGGGCGCGATGACGCTGGAATGGACGCTGTCCTCTCCGCCACCATACCACCAGTTCGAAACATTGCCGCGAATACGCTGAGCGGACAGGGCAGGCAGGGTCGAAAGACCCGAGCGTGCCATGGAGATCGAAATGAGCGAATTTGTCGATATGAGCGGCAACCTGTCAGCAATCATCCTGTTCTGGCTGTGGTGGGCGCTGCTGAGCGTCCTGGATGTGATATCCGCGAAGAATCGCGCAGGAACCGCAGGGTCGAAGGATGTCAAAGAGTGCACTGACCGGATCGACCCCGCCTGCTGCGAGAGGATCCGGCGAATTGATCCGTCGTTCGATGAAGGATATTTCCTCCAAGGGGCTTCCAGGGCCTACGAGATCATTCTCGAAGCCTACGCCGCAGGCAGTCTTGATACGCTGCACACGCTGCTCGAAAGCGAGGTGCTTACCGCATTCGAGCACGCAATCACCGATCGTGAAAGCAGGGGCGAGACGCTGGAGTTGACCTTTATCGGCATAAGGGACGCCCGCATTGTCGATGCCGAAGGCGCGAAAGGCGGCGCGGCAATCAGTGTCAGTTTCACCGCCGAAATCGTGATTGCAACTCGTTCCCCTGACGGGAAGATCGTCCACGGCGATCCGGAGCGCGTGGTCGAAACCCGAGACCTCTGGACATTTGGGCCTGATCCGGCGTCCACAAACCAGTCGTGGCTGGTGACTGCGACCGACAGCGCATGAGAGATCCCGGGAGGCGGTAGCCGTCGTGCCTGACGGCGAGGAAATCCCGCAGCACGACAACATTGTTGCGCTCGGTGTCTCTCGCTGCCTCGAGCAGTGTCGTGGCCGCTTCCTCTATCCCCTAGCAACACGCATCCATCTCTGTTCCATTGGCCCGCCATTCCCATTCGTAGCGACGACGGAACTCCGGCCATTTGTCCGAATCAGGCCCGAACCATTGGCTTAACTCGGTACTTGGGGCGATTTCCTTCGCCCAATGGTCGATGCAGGCTTCCTCCTTGCCGAGACCGCGCGGCCACAGGCGATCCACGAGGACTCATAGACCGTCCCTATGATCCGGGGCCACATAGACGCGCTTAAGCTGCAGTTTCAAGGTCATCGAACACGAGCCAGACAAGGCACTGCGCCAGAGCTGCGGGCTAACCGAGCACAAGCACACATGCTTCGGTTCGCGAGGCTCTTGAGATAGCATGAACTGCGGGCGCTGCATGATTCCCGACACGCCTCGCTGCAGGCAGGCACATGTTGCCGCCCGGCTGCCGAAGGCGCCGCGACTAAGGTGGAAAAGAGGTTAAGCGATGGCCGAGAAAGAAAACGGCAGGGGTGCCGCCCACCCTGCGTCGAACAACCCAGACGAACGGGAGCAGAGCCCTCTTTTGCCGGTGCATTGGCGGCCTCATCCGATCATCGGCGGGATGGCCGCCTTGGCTATCATCGTCTGAGGGCGGGGCGTGACTGAGATTCCGAACACGGACAAAGCGATGAAGGTCGATATCGACAATAGCGAGATCACCGTCGATGCGCGCGTTCTGGGCGAGCTGTTACACGTTCCAGCGGCCGAAGTGCCGGGATTACTACGGCTGGGCGCTATCACTAGCATATGCGAACGCGGTGTCGGTGCAGATGCCGGACGCTACCGACTGACCTTTTTCCATTCGAACAGTCGGGTTCGGCTGAGTGTCGATGCTCAGGGACGGATCGTGCAGCGGGCCGTGATCGATTTCGGAGACCGCGAATTGCCGCCTGTGCTCCGTCGGGCAGGTTCGTAGGCCTGCGACAAGAAGGGGCAAGCTTTAGACACGTCGGCGTGGCAGGGCTGGCGGCTGAGCAAGATGCGACCGGCAACCTGCCGCCTGACTATACCGCATCCTTTCTGGCCCTTGCGACATCCGCAAGAGCTGCAACGACCCCGGGGTCGACAAGGGTGGAAACGTCGCCGAGTTCCTCGACCTTGCCCTCCGCGAGCTTGCGCAGGATGCGTCGCATGATCTTGCCAGAGCGTGTTTTGGGCAGTGCGGTAGCCCACTGGATGACGTCAGGCTGGGCGATCGCGCCAATCTGGCGCCGAACGAAGTCGCGCAGCTCCTGCCTCAGCGCTTCCGTTTCCCCCTCGCCAGCTTTAAGCGTGACGAAGGCGTGAATGCCCTGCCCCTTGACCGCATCGGGATAGCCGACGACGGCCGCCTCAGCGACGGCCTGATGGGCGACCAGCGCGCCCTCGATCTCCGCCGTGCCCAGCCGATGGCCCGACACGTTGATGACGTCGTCGATGCGGCCGGTGATCCAATAGAAGCCGTCCTCGTCGCGCCGGCAGCCGTCGCCGGTGAAGTAGAGGCCCGGGAACCGCCGGAAATAGGTTTCGATGAAGCGCGCCGGGTCGCCATGGATCGTACGCATGATGCCTGGTCCTGCGTCCCGAAGGCACAGCAACCCCTCGGCGACACCTTCAAGCACCCGACCTGCGTCGTCGACAAGCACCGGCTCCACGCCAAAGAAGGGCAGCGCCGCAGAACCTGGCTTGAGCGGCGTGACGCCGGGAACCGGCGCGATCATGATCGTACCCGTTTCCGTCTGCCACCATGTGTCAATCACCGGGCAGCGTCCCTCGCCGACCACCTCGAAATACCAACGCCAGGCTTCGGGGCTGATCGGCTCGCCGACCGAGCCAAGGATCCGCAGCGAGCTGCGGTCGATGCGCATGACATGTTCGTCGCCCTCCCGCATCAGCGCACGAATGGCGGTCGGAGCTGTATAGAAAATTGTGACCCCGTGTCTGTCGCAAATCTCCCAGAATCGCGATGGTGTCGGCCAGGTCGGTATACCCTCGAACATCACCGTGGTGGCGCCGTTGGCGAGCGGGCCGTAGACGATATAGCTGTGCCCCGTCACCCAGCCGACATCGGCGGTGCACCAAAAGATATCGCCGTCGCGGTAGTCGAAGACGTGGCGGTGCGACAGGGCACAAGCGACGAGGTAGCCGCCCGTCGTGTGCAGCACTCCCTTGGGCTTTCCGGTGGAACCCGAGGTGTAGAGGATAAACAGTGGATCCTCGGCATTCATCCATTCGGGCTCGCACTCGGCGTTCATTGTATCGACGAGGTCCAGATAGCGTATGTCGCGACCTTCCACCCAATCGACCTGGCTCGCCGTACGACCGACGACGATGCATTTCTCGACGAACGGGCAGCTCTCTATCGCTTTGTCCATGTTGTGCTTAAGGGGTATTGTTCTGCCGCCCCTTACACCCTCATTGGCGGTGACAACGACACGCGCGCCGCAATCCCTAATTCTGCCGGCGAGCGCTTCCGCAGAAAATCCGCCAAAGACCACCGAATGCACCGCGCCCAACCGGGCGCAGGCAAGCATCGAGATCGCCGCCTCGGGAATCATCGGCAGGTAGATCGCGACCCGATCTCCCTTACCGATCCCCAGCGATCGCAGGCCGTTGGCTAAACGGCAGACGGCGCCATGAAGCTCCCGGTAGGTGATCCGCTCGGCAAGGCCGGGCTCGTCGCCCTCCCACAGGATCGCCACCTGATCCCCGCGCGCATCGACATGCCTGTCGACGCAGTTGTGGCACGCGTTGAGCGTACCGTCCGCAAACCATTTGATCGAAACGATGTCGGGTCCAATGTCGATATTACGCACCCTTGTGAAAGGCACCTGCCAATCGACGCACAGAGCCTGCTTAGCCCAAAAGGCATCGGGCTCCTCAATCGAGTGCCGATACATCTGTGTAAAGGCATCCATATCGAATGAAGGGACATAACCCGGCACACTTACGACATCGAGTGTAGCAGACATACGACCTGTTTCCGTCTTGCTTGAGGGCCGGAGCGAAGCCGGATATGACCAGCAACCACGACATTATCGGAGCTGCCAGACCTCACCTCAAATGAAATTATGTGCCGTCTCTGCGCAGTAATTTTGTAGTGAAATATTGTCCTCCACATTGTCCGCGCCCGCTATTCGGCTAGAGTGCGGGCACCTGAAACTTTCAAACTGCTTGAACAGCGCCGTCAAACGCATCACGCCGCGCTACACCTTCGGTCAGCGGAACTCGCCATCCTCCAACAGTTTCGCATGTATACAGACGCCAGTGCGGTCCCCGAAGATCAGCTTGAACCGATCCGTTCGTTTGGCACGGAAGATATAGACCGCATCGCCACATGGATCGGCACCCATCGTCTCGCGAGCCAGCGCGGCCACTCCCTTCCCTCCCTTGCGGAAGTCCCCCGTTTCATCGGTACCATATCTCTGACGGCACATGGCGGCCCGATCACGACGTTGCCGTCAGCGCACGGATCACCGCCGCAACCGTCTTGGCGTCGGGTCTCCGGCCAACCCGACTATCGATGCCCTCGATCTCAAGCTCGATCCCACTTCGGCTTTTCCGTGGCGGCCTATGTCTTCCATGAAACTGCCTTTTAGCAGTTCGCCCCGGAAGCAGACCGGAACGCCGTTCGGCAGCTAAGCACGGCTGCTGCGTGGTATTCCGGTGCTTGGCTGCTTGCACGGGTGATAGGCATAGCTCTGCGCAGAACGGGACCTGATCGCCGCAAGGCGCCGAAGCTGCTCGGAGAGCTCATTGCCGTTATCGGATTCGCCATTCGCAATGTGCTTTGCCTGCGATCGTCCCCTGTGCCCCTGGCTCTGCAGCCGCGACGGGTACGACAAGGGCGAGAAAGCCAAATTCAATGATGGCTGATGTGAGCATGGCTGTGACTACTCTAGGTTCATTGGAATTGTCGTAGATCATTCGCCGAGCGTGATCATCGCGCGTCCGAGAACGCTCTGGCTTTGTAGGTCGAGAAACCGCACTTCGTATTGTCCCGGCTCGTCCGGGAGCTTGAATACCGTTTCGGTTTCGTCGCCCACGCGATGGACTGCAATCCAGGTAAAGTCGGGCGCATCAGCTCGTGCCAGCGCCACGCGCCGGTCGGCATCGCCAGCTTCGATTGTCCACGAAACTGTAACGATATCGCCCGGCCTTGCTGTACCAGGAACCATAAGCCCGGCACCCTCGTCTATCGGCGCATCCGCCGCCAGCACCTCGAGCGGTCGCCGGGCCATGACCCGATCGCCGCGGTCCAAATGGTAGCGGATTTCATAGGCACCAGGCTCCGCGGGTGCAGTGAACGTGGCCTGATCTTCGTCCTGAATACGGCGATAGCCACTTTGCTCGCCGTCCGGTGTGCCGCCGGGAACGATGGCTATGTAGTCGCGCGGATGTATGGCACCGGTCCAGGATAGCGTGATCTCGGCGCCGGCCCGCGCCCTGTCCGGTCCGTCAAGCGAAACATCACCATCCAGCACCTCGACCGGAGTGCGGGCGAGCACGCGGTCCCCCACGTCCAGTTGCAGGCGCACCTCGTAGAGGCCGGGCTCGGCAGGCGCCCGCAGCTCTCCCTCGCTCTGATCTTGCATGCGATCATAATCGGCATAGGTGCCGTCCGCGGCACCGGCGGGAACGATCGTCACGTAGTCGCGCGGATGCAGGCCCTCGCCCTGCCAGGCGACCGGGAACGCCGACCCGACAACGACTTGAGCCGGCGCGGAGACACTGACCTCGGCGTCGACAACCTCGATCGGGGTGCGGGCGAGCACGCGGTCCCCCACGTCCAATTGCAGGCGCACTTCGTAGAGGCCAGGCTCGGCAGGCGCCCGCAGCTCGCCCTCGCTCCGACCTTGCATGCGATCGTAGTCGGCATAGGTGCCGTCCGCCGAACCGGCGGGAACGATTGTCACGTAGTCGCGCGGGTGCAGGCCCTCGCCCTGCCAGGTGACCGGGAATGCCGACCCGACAACGACCTGGGCGGGTGCGGAGACCGTGACGTCGGCATCAACCACCTCGACCGGGGTGCGGGCGAGCACGCGGTCCCCCGCGTCCAATTGCAGACGCACTTCGTAGAGGCCAGGCTCGGCAGGTGCACGAAGCTCGCCTTCGGTACGGTTCTCCAGCCGGTCATAGTCCGCATAGGCTCCGTCTTCGGCGTCGGCGGGGACAATTGTCACATAATCACGCGGAGCCAGTCCCTCACCTTCCCAGCTCACCGTAAACGCGGAGCCAACCAAGGTTTGTGCCGGGCCGAATACCTGGGCGGCGGGCTGCTGCGACGTGATGGGCGGGAAAATGGCGTGGACACTGCGCGCGCTGTCCAACGCCAAACTGGCCTCGGTCTGCGAGAAGTCATCCTGCGCCGTCGAATGGACCGTCACGATATACTCGCCGAACGGAAGGTCCGTGGTGAAGGGGTTCGCGGTGCCGGTCTGCACCATGTTGAACGAAGTATCCGATATCTCCCAGATCACCTCGCCGGACAGAAGCGGAAGCTCCAGTGGCGCTGCTGGCCGCTCCCAGACGGTCTCGTCGCCGATCTCCTCGCCTCCGAGATTTGCGGTGAAGGTGAAACTCCCTGAGGCAGGCGCGGCAGTGACCTCGCGCAAGGCCTCGTTGAGTTCCTGGGCATTGTCGGCAGTCAGGAAGCGGCCGCCGGTTTCCTCGGCGATGCATTGCATCTGCAACAGGGCGTCGGCTTCGCCCCGCACATCGAAGCCAATGACATGGGCGGTAAAATCTACGCCCGCTTCTTCCAATGCACGGGCGGCGGCGCAAGGATCAGGATTGCAGGTCTCGATCCCATCGGAAACCAGGATCACCGTCGCCGCCTGTTCGGTGTGGCGCAACGCCTGAGCCGCGGTGATGACGGCATCGGTCATCGGGGTCATGCCCCGCGGGTTCAACCCTTCAACGATGCCGGCGATCTCTGCCGCAGTGCCGGGCGCGGGTTCGACCAAGGTCTCGATATCCGCGCATTGCCCGCGCTCGCGATGGCCATAGGTGACGAAACCGAGATTCTGATCGGCGGGGAAATCCGACACAATGTCCCCGACGACATCGCGCGCGATGGTGATTTTGTTTATCCCATCGATCTGCCCCCACATCGACCCCGAGGCGTCCAAAACAAGGATCGTGCTGGGGCGCTCCTGGGCAAGCGCCGCCGGCGCAAGGGCGGATGTCAGGGCGATAAGCCCGGCGGTCACAAGAGATCTCATGCGGCTTCTCCATCGCGCGCTGTCCCGAAGCGGGCACCGGCGCGCTCTTTCAGCTTGCGGAAATGTGAGGACATCTGCTCCAGCCGCGCATCCCACTCAGGGTCGGGCTCCTGGCCATCGGTGATCCTGAAATAGACCTGCATCAGGCAGGTGACGGCGAAGGGCTCGAGAAAGGCCGCCTTGACGCTCCAGGCGAACAGCAACGCGAAAACGAAGCCGCCCGCCGACCAGGCGCCGGGCATGACGTAGACCAGTGCCGCTGCCGGCGCGAGCATCACGAGGAAGATCAGGAAGGCGAGACCATAGGTGAAGAGGGTCAGCCAGGCGGCGTTCCGGAGCATCGCCTTCCAGTTCTGGCCATAGAGCACCAGCGCCTCGCGTGCGGATCCCCAGGGATCGGTCGAGCGGGTGCGGATGGCATGGGCGAGGATCACCTCATCGATGAAGCCCACCGCCACGCGCAGGAAGGCCTGCACAATGCCCATCAACTGCCGGACATAGGGGATCGGCAGGATGGACAATACACCGCGCACAAGGCCGATGACGGCGCGAATGACTCCCTTGACCAATTGGTCCAGCGCGAAGAGCAGTGAGGCCTGGCCGAAGCGCCCCTTCACCACGGCCGCTGCATGGGCAATCTGGCCGCGACCTTCCGGGAGGGGCTTGCCGTCAATCAGTTCGACAAGAACCGCGACATGGCCTGCCTTAACGATATAGAGAATGTATTCCCGAAGCCAGTACATTACAGCGCCGGTCAGGCCAAAACCAGCCATGCCGCCCCATACCATCGCGGTCGCGCGGAACTCGTCATCCCCGAAGGCGCCAACGCCCCAGCCGACCCCAATACCGGCGCCGGTGGCCAGAATATAGGCCAGTGTGATTCCGAAATAGACGGCGGCACGTAGGAGCACGAAAGGCATTGTTCGGCCCAACAGTCCGAGAGCTTGTCCGATATTGAAATCCCACATGGCTCCGGTTCCTTTTGGGGCAATCAGCTTGAAGGTTAAGATGCGGGGGAAGCTTGTTCGCCCCCGAGATGGCGTCGCAGCCAGGCATTGATGTCATTGGCGACCTGCCCAGGTCCATCGCCCGATACGCCCCAACGTGACAACGGAACCCGTGTTGCCGGGCGGGTGTTGCGAAAAACCAGAACCACCTTCGAGGTGCTGCGGTCCTCTCGCGAGGTATGGCTGCGGTCAAGTTCGGCACTGTCGAGCGCCTCGAGCGGATAGTCCCGCTGACGCGTGACGAGGCGCGATGTCCGGATGATGCTGACCAGCCCCGACCCTGCGTCCAACCTGAGCCGTGTGCGCTCGGACAGGGCGATATATCCCGCGAGAAAGGCCCCGTTCAGCCCGACCAGCAGCACCAGCGCGGTCAGGATTTCTCCCCGATCAGATTGGCCAGCCCGATCAGGGTGATCGGCAGGACAGGCAGCATGACGAACCACAGGATAAAGCGCGGTATCGCCAGTTCCAGTTCCAGTCGTTCGGGCGTATTCGTCTCAATACTCATGACGGGTTTCCCTTTCCCTGGCGGGAGAGCCAGCCATTGACGACGCCCGTCAGATGCGCCACCTCTTCGGGATCCGGGCGGAACATGGGCACTATGATCTCGCGCCGCTCTGGTCCCGATCCGCAAATCAGCACCAGCCGGGTCTCATCGTTTCCTGCCGCCGTGCCATAGTGCGCGATGCTTTCCAGCTTGTGCAGGTCCGAGAGTGCGAATGTCTCTTCACGCCGCCCGCGCAATGTGGTCACACGCAGCCGGACAAGACCGGCATGCCTGTCCAGGCTCAGTTGAGTCAGCTGCACCAACTCGTGCATGTAGAGCCAACCGATCAGGCCCACCACGGCAAGCACGATGATCCCCGTTCCGGTCGCACCATCCCCGATGGCTGCCAGGCCCGCCGCGATCGCCACCAATATCACCGCCGCAGCAATCACCGCCCGCCGGACCGGACGATTCTCGATCTCCAGCACGCTGTCGGAGATTTGCGTCACGCGCAGCGGATCAGCCAGAAACTCGGCCAGTGTCATGGGCCTGCACCCAACGACGTGTCGATCCGCCCCTCGACGTCGCGACAGTCGTCCGGGGCATCCCGGCGGCATAGGGTTGCCGCAAAGCTGGCCTGGATGCGGCCTTCATCCTCAAGATCCAGCAGGTCGATCGACATCTGCGGCGGCTCTTCCTCGCTTTCCCAGACCGCGCCCGCCATCGCCCCGCGATCGGGCCGCATGTCGATGGCCAGACCGGCGGGCGGCGTATCTCCGGAAGGCTTGCCGTGAAAGATCAGGCCGATAGAAATGCTGCCGTCACCAAGTGCATGCAGTTCGATCATGGTCAGCGGGCCGATATCGGTGATCTGCACCATCGCCGAGCCATCATCCTGACGCATCACCTGCCAGTTCAGTTCTTCACCGTCCAAGTTTGCCCCGATCTCGCCGATGGCGTCCAATGCACCAGCGGGGGTTGCGATTCCTAGGGCCAGGACAAGCGGGACAAGCACCTTCATTGGCATTCCTATCGGCTGATCAGCTGTTCGCGGACGCCCCGCGCCGAATTGCGTTTTGTTCCCATCGCCTCATTGGCCGAGAAGAAACTGATGATCCCGTCCGAGCGCCGCGCACCGGTGCCGAATTGCCATTCGAATTGCGGCGCCGAGACAATCTGGCAATCCTGAACCAACGCCCATTCCCAAGGCTCCGCGCCGGGCTCGGAACCCGTTGAAGTCAACATATAAAACTGCGGGTCCATTGCCTCGCCACGCACAAAGTCAAAGCGCAGCGGCTTGTTGCCACCTCGAACCGGCACCAGTTCGGTCTGAATGCCGTCCGAACCCAGATACAATCGGTTGCGGTTCCGATCATAAATGATCTCGAAGGTGCTCTCCTGAACGCCTATTGCCACACTCGTTCCGATGGCGGCTTCGGTCCACGTTCCCGCGATCAGCGGACCAATCTGTCGCAGGTCAAAATTACCGGCGCGATGGACGTCCGCGTGGCAGACCGGGTTGGACGGTTCACCGGCCAGTGCTGAGGTTGCCGTAGCGATCAGCAGCAGGGCCGCAGTTTGGGCAAAGGCGGGTCCAGCCATCTCAGTCAAGCTCTTCAAGCCGGGTGTCGAAGCTGAAGGTGACGGGCCGGGTTTCGGATGAGGGGCCGCCACTGACTTGCCCGGTGAGCGTGCCCTTCAAGGCGACAATCCCGTCGCCCGGCGTGAATTCCTCCAGGGTCAGTGTCAGGCTGTCCTGATCGCCGGTCCAATTCCGTCCCATGTCGCGCGCAAAGGTGATCGTCAGCGCCATTTCGCCGGGCGCGGGCAATTCGCCATTGATCGTCAGTTCCAGATTGACCGGCCCCTGATCGCCCTCCATCTGTGAGGCAAGCAAGGAGGCATCGGCATAGTTGCCGATGATCGTCGCGCCGGACAATTCGGGGGCAACAGTCAGCTCCAGCGGCTGATCGCCAAAACTGCCGGTAACCAGCCCTCCAGGCTCGTCGGCCAGCGCCGGCAGCGCCAGAAGACAGGCCAGAACAGGTATGCCCGCTCTTCGCATGGTCGAGAAGATGGTCAAGCGTAGATCCTCCTGCTGTTTGATTCCGAGTTTAGTTCTGCTCAAGACTGGCCGCCCCGTTCGTTTGAACGGGGAACATGTAGTCTCCTGTGATAGAGTTCAGTCCGGAACCTGGTTTTCATTTTGGGTTGTGGTGATGAGCTTGCGGTATCACATCGTTCAGACCGCGTTGATGACGGCACTTGTGTTCATGGCCGTACCAGCGGCTGCCGAGGACGTCCTGCTGACCCTGACCGGCGCGGTCACGAACGGCAGAGTGGAGATGACGCGCGCGGATTTCGATACGATGGACTGGCATGAGTTTTCGACATCGACCAGCGTCACAGATGGCAGGCCGGAGTTCCGCGGTGTGCTGATGCGAGACGTCCTCGCCCATGCCGGAGCCGAGGGAAGTAGTGTGCGCGCGACAGCGTTGAACGACTATGTCGTCGATATACCTGTCGAGGATTTTCACCGGTTTGATGTTCTAGCCGCGCTTTACATGGATGACGTGCCTCTGACCCCGCGTGACAAGGGTCCAGTCTGGATCGTCTATCCGCGCGACAATCACGGCGTTCTGGCCGATATACGGTATGACATGCGATGGGTCTGGCAGCTTGTCGCGCTGCATGTGCAATGACCGGCACAGGCGGGCGGGCCCGCTATCTGTGGCTTGGTGGGCTGGTGGCGATCTGCCTGGGCCTGTTGGCGCTGGCTGCGTGGCAGCTTGTGGTGCTGGAACGCCAGATGCGCATTGCCGCAACCGAGAACATGATCTGGGTCTTTGGCCAGACGCAGATCGAGGCCTTGAACCTTGCGCTGGCGCTCTCGGATGAGGCAGCGCCACAACAGATCCAGACCCGTTTTGATATATTGGTTTCGCGGCTGACGCTGTTGGAAGAAGGGCCGCAACGTCGCTTTCTCGAGAATGCGGGAGTGTCCGAAACACTTGCACGCTGGCGCAGTGGGCTTCTGGCGCTTGACCCCGCGCAAGGTGCCGATCCGGCCGCGCTGCGGGCACATGTCACGGCGCTGGTCGCTGCACTAAGGACCAAGGCGAGTCTGGTGATGTCCCATGAATGGCAGAGTCAGGCCACGCGCCTGGACAGCCTGAAGCACCTGCATTTGCTTGCGCTGATGTCAGTGCTGGGGGCTGCTGTAGCGGGATTGGGGCTGGTGGCAATCCTGATCGATCGTGAGAGGCGGCTGATGAGCGGACAGCTGGACCACCTGCGGGCTGAGAAGCTCGCCAGCGATCTGGAACGCGAACGCGAAACTTCCGAGAACCACCGCCGGTTCGCCGACCTGATTGCCCATCAGTTCCGCACGCCGCTAGCCGTAATCGACAGCGCGATGCACCGCCTGACGCGGCGCAGCGGCGGCCCGGTTCCACCAGAACTGATCTCGGAAAAGGCGGCGGTGTCCCGTGAGGCGGTCGCGCGGCTCGTGAAGTTGACAGATACCGCATTGATGATGTCCCGGCTGGAACGCGATGCGGTTCTTCCTAGCCTGCGCGCCCATGACCTAAACGATCTTGTATCTTCAGTCATTGATGACCTGATGGCGACGGCGTGGGACCGCGACCCGGCCCGTATTCGGCAGTCGGTGCAAACAGAACCAACTGTCGCGCTGTGCGATCCGATGCTGACCGCCGAAATTCTGTCCAACCTCCTGCGCAATGCGCTCTTGTATTCTCCGCCCGATTGCCGCGTCGATGTGAGTGTTTTTCAGTCGCGGGACTGCATCGTCTGTCGGATCGAGGACAGAGGGAGGGGTATGTCGCCCGAAGAGATTGAGCGTGCTTTTGACAGGTTCTACCGAGGCAGCGGGCACGAGACTTTGCCCGGCTCCGGATTGGGGCTGACGCTTGCGCGCGATCTGGCGCGAATACAGGGAGGAGACGTGACCTTGACGCAGCGTGACGGGGGAGGCCTGACAGCCGCGCTTTACCTGCCGAAGGATGACGTCGCATGACCGCGCCACTGATCCTGTGTGTCGAGGATGAACCATCCCTGCGCGACGACATCGCCTTCGAACTGCACGAGGCCGGTTACATCGTGAGCGCCGCCGGAGATGCGCGCGAGGCGCTGGCCTGTCTGGAAAGGCAGCGCCCCGATCTGATCCTCTGTGACATCCTGATGCCCGGCATGGACGGCAAGAGGTTCATGTCCCATTTGCGCCGGACGAGACCCGATCTTGATGACGTGCCCTTTGTCTTTCTGACTGCCCTGTCCTCGCGCCAGCAGGTAATCGATGGGCGCATGGCGGGGGCCGACGATTATGTGACCAAGCCCATTGATTACGACCTGCTTCGTGCCACCGTTGAAGCGCGCCTGAACCGGATGCAAAGGTTGCGCGAAATGCCGGGAGACCGGTCCGGCCTGACCGCCCTCGACCGCTTGGCTCTTGGCGTGGTGCTGCTCGACGCCAATGGCGGCGTGGTCCATGCCAACCCTCTCGCCCAAAACTTGTCGGGCGCGGCCGGAATCTCGCTGAGTGGGCGTATTACCGCCAGCGGCGAAAATGGCCGGAAGCTGTCCGCGTTGATCGCAGGGTTGGCCCCGGGTAAAGGGATGGCCCCCACGGGGTTGCGCTTGGACGATGGGTGCCGGCTCGTGCTTATCGGGATGTCGCTGCCAGCGCACTCGCACCATGATGAGGCGGTCGCCATGCTGATACTGAGCGGCACAGACAGCAAGCCCCCTATGAACACTGCGACCCTTGGCCAGTTGTTCGGCCTGACGCCGATGGAAGCCCAGGTCGCGTGTTTGTTGGCCGAAGGGTTGCGCCGCAGCCAGATCGCAGACCGGTTGGCGATCTCGGGTACGACCGTCGCCTTCCATCTGCGAAACATCTTCTCCAAGACCGGGGTGCAAAGGCAGGCGGAACTGGTGGCATTGATTCTGTCAGTCCCACCGACACAGTGCTGCGGTTGTGAGGACTTCGCGCCGCCCGTGCCGGACTGCGGGTCGCTACGCCCCTCGCCCCGTCGGCAATGAAATCGATCGGTGGCTAACAGATGGCGAAACAATTGCAGATACGGTCGCCGACGACGACCACTTGCTAGGGTCCAGATCTGTATTTTGCAGAGCTTGCGGTGTTTCCCTTGAGGGTTTCAAGGATCTGTCCGCACTGACGGCTGCGAGCAGCTGTCGTGCTGTATCGGGTTTCACAAGGCCGAACGTTGCATTGACTCAAAGCGGGCTCGTTGGCCCATCTGGTTACCTTCGCAGATCGTTCGTCCCTGCGTTCCCTCTCGGGACACCGCCCTCGGATCAGCTTTCCGGCTTCACCGCTGGCATATGGAATCTACCTCACCTCATGCTTCGAACAAAGTGCCGTCAGGCAGCATTGCGTGCGTGATCACGGCAAGACGGCGGGCAAGCGCCACGCGCGCTGCATTGTTGACCGAATCTTCGATGGCGGCACCCACACGATCATCGTAGGCGTGATTCGCGATATTGCCCATTACACGTCACGGAAGCCTCTTATCTATCATGCTGGTTCATTTGGCACCGTTTCGATGGGGCTCCCAGAATGAACTACCGAATAACGGGAAACCTGTGAGGAATACCTCTCGCGCATGATCGGGATTGGAACGGAGATACCTTGGGGCAGAATAAACGCCCTGACGGGAAGTGACATGTCGCAACGCGCGCGAATACTGCACGGGCCTGCTAAGCGCCTTCGGCTGATACCATGGCGAAAGTGTCCTCTAACACTTCAATAAGATGATCCGCATCAGCACGGCTGAAGACCATTGGCGGACGCATCTTAAGCACGTTGTCTTGCGGTCCCTCGGTGCCGATCAAGACGCCGCGCACCTTGGCCCCCTCATTGACCTTGCGGGCGAAGGCAGTGGCAGGCTCCTTCGTTTTGCGGTTGTTAACCAGCTCGATACCGAGGAACAGGCCCTGCCCCCTGACGTCGCCGATGACCTCATAGCGCTGTTGCATCGCCCTGAAACGGGCGACGAGGTAGGCACCGATCGCGGCGGCGTTGTCGCGAAGGCGATCCCGCTCGATAACGTCGAGCACGGCAAGACCCGCAGCGCACGACACCGGGTTGCCGCCGAAAGTGTTGAAGTATTCCATGCCATTGTTGAACCGATCGGCGATCTCGCGCGTGGTGACCAGCGCCGACATCGGGTGGCCGTTGCCTATGGGCTTACCCATGGTGACAATGTCGGGAACCACGCCTTGCATCTCAAAAGCCCACCAGTGGCTGCCAACACGACCGAAGCCGACCTGCACCTCATCGGCGATGCATAAACCGCCAACAGCGCGGACCATCCTGTAGACTTCGCGGAGGTAACCCTCGGGCAGAATGACCTGGCCAGCGACGCTGGGGATGGATTCCGCGATAAAGAAGGCTGGCGCGCGGCCCTGCTTGCGCATCGTTTCGATCTGTTCGCCAATGCTTTCGGCAAAGCGTAAGGCATACTCCTCCACCGGCCAGTCCAACGGCGCACGGTAGCTATCGGGAATGGCCGCCTCGAAGACATGCGCCGGCTTGCCCTTGCCGCCCTTGCGCTTGTATTTGTACGGGCTGAGGTCGATCAGTTCCTGGGTGGTGCCGTGATATGCCCAGTCGAGCACCAGCGCATCATTACTCCCGGTCATGGTGCGTGCCATGCGCAGCGCGAGCGAATTGGCCTCGCTGCCGGAGCAGGCGAATGAGGCGACCGACAAGCCCTCCGGTAAGGTTGCTGTCAGCCGCTCGGCGTAGGTGACAACGGCGTCGTGCAGGTAGCGCGTGTTGGTGTTGAGCCTCGCTGATTGGGTGCAGATGGCCTCGACTATGTCTGGGTGGGCGTGGCCGAGATGGCAGACATTGTTGAAACAGTCGAGATAGGCGCGGCCTCGGTCGTCGATCAGCCAGGCGCCCTCGCCGCGCACGAACTTGATCGGCTCGGAATAGGAGATCGACAGATTAGGCAAGAGCGACGTCCTGCGCGCGGCGACGATCTCGGGGCGCGTCCGACCTGTCTGAACAAAGGTCTCGGGGGTATGCCGGCGAGCGTTGCTGCATCCGGAAACAGCTCGCCCCAAACATTGAGATATCGCGCCTCGCCGACACCCAGTATATCGCGGGCGGAGAGATTGAGGTCGGTCGATATCTGGAGGTGCAGGTGCGGCGCCCACCCTCCGTTTTCCACTGGCGCTCCCATTTCGCCGACGAGCGCGCCGGCTTGCAGCTTCTCGCCCGGCTTTAGGCGCGCCATCGCCTCATGTGCCATGTGGCCCCACAGTGTGACGAAGGGCGGGCAGCCGTCAGGTCTGTGTTCCAGTTCTATGAGACAGCCATAGCCGAGTGGGTCTTCCTCGATTTCCACGCTTCTGACGGTGCCGGGGAGCGGCGTGTAGACTTTGTGCCAGCCTGCAAAAACAGGTCGAGGCCAAGGTGATGGACCCGGCGGGCGCCCTCGATGAAACGCGAACAGAAGATATCGGACGTGTAAACCGTGCGCGCCTCACCCCATGGGCCGATGCCAAGTTCGATGCCGTGTTCGGCACACCAGGCGTCCCACCAGGCGGTGGCCTTGTCGGGCTGCCGGGCGGCCGAGGTGACGGTCATCGGATGGGCCGGATCGCCGTAGGGCACCAGCGCCTTGACCTGGGTTGCCGGGTGACGATCGAGGACCGGCGCAAGGCTTTTCCTGTTGGCCTCGATCCAGGCGACTACGGCCCGGGCGCCCGGTGTAGCTTCGAATCCGCAGGCGTTGCGTAGGATGGACGTGGCGAACCTGCGGTTCATGGCGCCAAAGCGGCGGAGCAGCCGCCAGGCCGGGGCCTCGGAGATAGCAAGATAGGGATTGTCGGCGGACTTCTCCTTGCGCTGCGCCGACAGCGTAACGGAGATTACCAGGCGCATCGCGATGAGGTCGAACAGGACGTCAAGCTCCTCCTCGCGCAGCGGATACTCGGCGTGGAAGCCGGCAACCAAGGTTGCAGCAGCGCCGATCGGGTCTTCGACATCGAGAATGGAGTAGGCGCAGGCAACGGCCACCTCAGCGATCAGAGGTGAGTAAAGCGCGTCGCCGAAATCGATTATGCCGGCGATGCGCTCATGGTTGTCCTCGTCGACGAGGACATTCCAGTCATTGGCATCGTTATGAATGACCTGGGCACGCAATCCCGCAAGATGCGGCGCGACCGCGGCATCGAAGTGATCGAGCAGGCCACGCACAAGCGCACGATCTGCCACATCAGAGATATGGTGGAGACGCTGACGCGCCGCACCGGCTTCGCGGATGTCCCAGTCGAACGTACGCAATGCGCCAGGATGGATGAAGCCCTGAAGTGCACTGTCAAGTCGGCCAAGCGCACGGCCAAGATTTTCGAGAAGCGCAGGGGTTCGCCCTGACATGGCCATGGGCAGTCCGGGCAACCACGTCACAAGGCGGACCGCGTGACGTTCGCCGGCATCACTTATCGCGTCGGCCAGCGGCGTGCCGTTTTGCGAGATCGTCAGTCGGGGTGCGGCGACATCGGGGTTGTTTCGCGCGAGATGGTCAAGCAATGCGACTTGGAACTCGCACTCCGAAACTGGTTCGCTGGCGTTGACAATCTTGAGGATCCACTGCGAGCCGTCATCGTGTGAGAGCTTGAAATTCTGGTCGCGCTCACTATCCAGGACTGTGACACGACCACCGATGCCAAACCTATCCATAGCCAACTGGGCGGCTTCTCTAAGGGAAAATGCGGGCGCGGGATGAGTCACGTCGGTCATGGGCAATCCAAAATTGTCATTACTGGAGCTTGGCACGAGCCGAAAAGTTCGGCATCCGGCAAAGCGTCGGTTGCACCGACACTATGACGACCTGGACCAGCATTTTAACGACGCGGATCGAAACCTCGCCATGAACGAACTCGATGCCAAGGACAGAGCCATTCTGGCAATTCTTTCTCAGGAGGCCCGCATCCCGCTAAAAACGTTGGCTGGGCGGGTCGGGCTGTCACGAAGTGCCACCAGCGGCCGCGTCGCCGCCCTTGAAAAGAGTGGCGTCATACGCGGCTATCGCGCCGATATCGGACTAATGGATACCAAGCTGGTTTCGGCGTTCCTGCTGATGACGCTGGTATCTACGCCATCAATCGGTGTGCTCGACCAACTGGCGGGCTACGCGGAGGTGCGACGGGTGTCGTCGGTCACCGGCCAGCTCGACCTGGTGGTCGAAGTCGAGGTGGCTTCGATTGACCAGCTGAACACCCTGCGTGACAACATTTCCGCGCATCCGAGTGTGCAGAACCTCACGACGCTGATTGTGCTGCGGCGGGACATCGAGCGGCGGGAACCAAGTAGCTGAGCCCGTTGCGGCATTGCCGTGTAGGTTGGCAAAAGGCCCCTCCCCTGCCCCGGGAATTTGCAACACCTCAGCGCCAAGACAACTGGTCCTTCGGTAGCCGGCCACTCGGATCGAAGACCCTCACCTTGTGCGGCAGATCCTGCCCCCAATCGATTTCGTAAGAACATAGCGCGCAGGAATCTATTCGATGCGCAAAGCCCAGACTGGGTTCCTTGACCGCCGTCATAATGCTCAAGCCGAGATAGAGGGCCGGTACTCCCTTGGGGTTGAAGCAATCCCCCTGATTGCTGCGCCATCCCCCGACATCGGCTTGAGTGCCCATCGCGGATCATGCGCTCGGTAGCATGTCCCTAAGAATCTCACGCAAATCCGCCAAGAGCCATGTGATCGAGATAGTCCCGAACTGCTGCAGCCTTGCCTTCCTTGACCAGGGCCTCGGCAGTCCGGCAGCCGAATGCCGGCAAGGGCTGGGCGCGATACCAGGCCATGGCCTGCTCCTTGCCGCCGGCCCACTCCGTCACGCGGCTGATGATCTCCAGCATTTCACGAAGGCGCCCCTGCGTTTTGGGAGCATGGCTGCGCTGGGCACGATAAAGCGTCTCTCGCGCAAGCCCCGCGGCCTCGGCAAGCTGGGTCTTGGACATCCCAAACTCGTCTGCGAGCTTATTGACCGCGATCCTTCCAGTCCGATCCATGTAGGACAGCACCAAGGATTCGTCAGGCATGGAAACTTTTGTGGCCGCGGTCATTCAGGTTACCTTGCCATATCGAATTGCACAATTCTTGTGCAAAATATACGGCGTCTTTGACTAGGCGGCGACTCTTTTCGATTTTTTGGCATGATGCTTGCTCCCGGAGGAGCTCACATCCGATCGGTTATCCGTATCATCTGAGTTTGGAAATCCGCTCCCAAGTCGCACTCTCAGGCACTCAAGATGGCCCGGCACCAGCTGTCCCGCGCGGGTGCTTAGGTCAAAATGAATCTGGCCTCCGGATTTAGCCACTGAACTTCATTATCGATTGTCGATGCCTAGAACCGCCTGGCGAGTTCCAGGCCGATCGCGTGTTCCTGCGTGTCGTTTCCGAACGCCGTGCGGTAGTCGAAGCCCAGTGTCCAGGCCTGCGGGAGCTCGGCGTCGAGCGACAGGCCCAGCGTCACATAGCTTCGGTTGGATGCCTCGATATCCAGCCAGTACGGCAATCGCTCCATGTCGATGTAGCCCATGCTGATCCGGCTCGATCCCGCGAAATCGTGCGTGTACTCAACGCGCGCGCCCGGGGTCAGTGTGCCCCAGCCCGTCTTGAAGGCGTATTTGGCGCGAAGGCCGATGACGCCGGATACCGTATCGATGCTCTGGTCTCCGTAGCGCAGCCCGAAGTCGCCTCCGCCTTCTTCGGTGAAGCCGTCGAGCCAGGTACGGGACATCTCGACGCGCCCATAAGGCGAGACCAGCCAGGCCTGGTCGCGGAACTCGTAGGCCGCGGTCAGCGAACCGAAAAGCTGGTGTCCCGAGCGCGTGCCGTTGGCGAAGTCGCCGTTCGCGGTGACAAACCGTCTGCTGTCGAAATCGAGCCAGCTTCCACCAATGAGGCCATCCAGGAAGAAATTGTCGAGCGGCTTGTAACTGCCGTAGACAGCCGCGCTGTAGGCACGGCCAGTGCTCTGCGTGCCGTTGGCGCCGACATCTGTTCGATCACGGCCGAAGCCGACACCGAAGCCGCCGATGAACTTCTTCGAGAACCGATAGTCGATCCCGGCGCTGACCCCGACCATCGTGTGATCGAGGGCAAGTCCGCCATCGTCGCTCTCGCCGAAATTGACGTAACCGCCGGTCCAGGCCGCGAAGGGTCCGAGATCCGGTCCTCCACCGTTGCCGGATGCGGACGAAGTGGCCTTCTCATCCGAGGCGAATGCGCCGCTTTTAGACGCGCCGGTATCATGCGGCGCATAGCCGAGGACACCCGGTTTCTCATGGGCCCGTTCGACAAGCTGCTGGATTTCACGGTCGCCGCGGCTTTCTTCCGCATTGTAGCCGAGGCGCAGATTCATGCTGTTCGTGCGCCGGTCTCCTTCGTCATGCAATTGTTCCAGCCGGTCGTTGAAGTTGCGTGTCTGCACCTGCGCGAAGCGCTTGGCGGCATCGACCTGGGCAGTCAGCAGTCCCACCACCTCCGGGTCCTGCGCAGGGTCGGGCCGACCGACGATGGTGAACGCGATCGTTCCGGGCGCCGACGTTCCGGCGGCGTTGGAAAGCGTGAAGCGTAGATCGGCTTCACCCGCGTAGGTGGCGCTCGCGGCAAAGATCAGTTGGTAGGTCTGGCCGTCGCGCTCGATGCGGGCCGTGCCGGCCGCGGCATTTGATAGATCGACGATCGCGGCCCCCGTGAACGGGCCTCCTGTGGCGCCCTCGGCAAGGTCTACGGATGCCGTGTCGCCCGCATCGACTTCGATTGTGCGGGAGATGACCGTCGGCACGGGCTGCGCCCGCTCGACCGTGACCGTATAGGTTCGGGTCGTGGTGCCATCTTCGGCGATGACTCCGACCTGAATCGCCGTTGAGCCGACAGACAAGGCAATCGCCTGACTGGCACTGCCGGACGCCACACTTTCCCCGTTGACGGTAATCGCTGCTTCAGCGTCATCGGCTGTCGGCGTCAGTGCAATGCTATCGACGGCGTTGGCCACGCCAATCGCATAGTCGAAACTGCCGGCGTCGAAAGCGGGATCGAGCGTACCGACACTTGGCACCAGATTCGCCAATCTCGCATTGGAAGACGCCGCGCGGGTGACAGTGGCGGTATAGGCACGGGTGGTCGTACCGTCCGCGGCAGTAACGACGACCTGAATGGCGGTCGACCCAACCGCCAGCGCGATCTGCTGGCTGGCGCTGCCGGAAGCGACCGTTTGCCCGTCAACGGCGATCGTTGCTGTGGCCTCCGTCGCGGTCGGCGTCAGCGTGATGCTGTCCGTCCCGTTGTCGACGGCAACGGCATAATCCGTCGTCGCCGGGTCGAAGGCCGGATCGAGAGCCCCCGCGCTCGGCACAAGGCCCGCAAGCGTCGCCTCGGCGGAAGCAGCGCGAGTGACTGTGACCGTATAAGTTTGCGTCGTCGTGCCGTCCTGCGCAGTGACCACCACCGGGATCGCCGTCGTGCCAACCGCCAGCGCAAGCGCCTGGCTGGCGCTGCCGGACGCAACAGCCTGTCCGTCAACGGCGATCGTCGCTGTGGCCTCCGTCGCTGTCGGCGTCAACGTGATGCTGTCCGTCGCGTTGTCGACGGCAACGGCATAATCCGCCGTTGCCGGGGCGAAGGCCGGATCGAGTGAGCCGGCGCTCGGCATAAGGCCCGCAAGCATCGCATCGGCGGAAGCCGCGCGGGTGACCGTGACCGTGTACGCCTGGGTCGTCGTGCCGTCTTCTGCTGTCACGACCACCGCGATTGGCGTGGAACCCACCGCCAGCGCGATCTGCTGGCTGGCGCTGCCGGAAGCGACAGCCTGTCCGTCAACGGCGATCGTCGCTGTGGCCTCCGTCGCTGTCGGCGTAAGCGTGATGCTGTCCGTCGCGTTGTCGACGGCAACGTCATAAGTGAGCGTTGCGGGATCGAAGGCCGGATCGAGCGTGCCGGCGCTTGCCGCAAGGCTCGACAGCGTCACATCGGTCGAGCCGCCGCGCGTCCAGGGCGTCCCTGCTGCGAACGGCACTGTCATCGGATTGCCGGCCAAGTCGGTGATCGATCCATTCGCGCGAGCATCGAGGCGCAGCGAGCCCATACCGGATATGCCGGTGACGTTGACATGGTAGGTCACGCCATCCGCGGTGCCGATGCCGGCGATCTCGCCCACGGCAGAACCAGCTGTTGTCAGCACGAAATCCGACTGGTCGACCCCGTTCACCTGCTCGGAGAACGTCACGTCGAAAAGGGCCGACGTCGCGTCCGGTGCCGGGCTGCCGCTGACCGCGCTGGAGATCGCCGTCGGCGCCACGGCATCGACGATCACGCCGCTCAGGTCGGGTATGCCGTTGAGCGTAAGATTGGCGGCGGTCCCGTCGGTGCTCTCGATAGTCCCCCATTCACGAGGATGGATGGGCCAAGGCCGATACCGGACGGGGCGAGATCGCCAGCCTGCACCACATACCTGAACCTTACGACGACGCCACTATGAACATCGTAGTCCGCATATCGAGTCGTCCCGCCGATATCGATCGGCAATCGGGGATTGCCGGAAGCCACCACAACATCATCAAAATAGACATTGAAGAGTATGGTTTCACCTGCAGTGTAGGTGCCATCCGAGACGGTCACCAAATAAGGATTGGGAGCCGGCGCTCGATAGGTGAAGCCATCGGGTTCCGTGACCGTGCCACCCGGCGTCGCCACCGCAACATCCACCGCGCCAGTCGATCCCGCCGCCGTCACCGCCCTGATCTGCGTGTCGCTGTCGACCGTATGGCTTGTCGCCGCCACGCCGCCGAACGTGACGGCGTTTGCACCGGTCGCACCGGTCAGGTTCGTGCCGGTGATGGTGACCGTCGTGCCGCCGGCCGCCGGGCCGGTGTCCGGCGAAATGCCGGTGATCGTCGGCGCCGGAGGCAAGACAGCCAGCGTGTAGGTTCTCTCCGTCCAGTGAAGGCTATAGTCTCTGGTTGTCGCCCGAACCGTGAAGTTAACGGCGCCAAGTGCCGGTGGAGTCCCAGAAAGATCGCCGGTGTCACCGTCGAGAGTGAGCCAGGCGGGGAGATCAGCGGACGAATAGAAAAAGCCCGTATAGCCGCCGGTTGCCGCTACCGTCTGACTGTAGGTCTCTCCGACAACCCCATCGCCGAGCGTGTCTGGGGAGACCTCTATCTCCTCGACCGCTATGGTGATGTGACAGGTTTCGGTGACGGTACCGGCCCAGGTATCGGAATATGCATGACTAATGCCGCAGCCACTCGGCGGGCTGCTGTAGGTATTCGCACCGCTTGGATGGATATTGATATGAAACGGCGTTCCAACGGGCACGGCGTCGCCATTATCGATGCTCGTGCCGGAGTCAAAAGCAAGGGCTACAAATCCAGCACCCGTGTCCCAGGTAATAATAGCCGATGACGTGTAGGTGAAACCAACGACCTCCGTCGCGCTGCCGCCCGGCGTCGTCACAGCGACCTCGACCGCACCGGCCGGCCCTCCGGGCGTCACCGCCGAGATCTGCGTGTCGCTGTCGATTGAGAAGCTTGCTGCGGGTGTGCCGCCGAACATGACGGCTGTTGCACCCGTCAGATTGGTACCGGTGATCGTCACCGTCGTGCCGCCGGTGTCCGGCCCTGCATAAGGCGAGATGCCGGTAATTGTCGGAGCATCCGGAGCGATCGTTACAGAAACATCAACTGGCGGCGAACTGAACGGCCCAGTGCCCGTGCTACTGTCAATCGCAACCACACCAAACGTAAACGTTCCAGCAGTCGTGGGCGAGCCGCTCAAGCTGCCGTCCGCCGCCAGCGTCAACCCGGGCACCATCGTTCCTGAAACCTGGGCATAATCATACGGAGTAGCACCACCGCTCGCGCCGCTCGCGATGGATTGGCTGTAAAGGACGCCCACGGTGCCGGCGGGCGGGTTGGTTGGCATGTAGATGATCGTCGGGGGAAACCGTAACTGTTACCGTCGCCGGCGAGGAGGTGCCGCCGGCATTGGTGGCCGTATAGGTGAAGGTGTCCGGGCCGGCATAGCCGGAGGTCGGAGAATAGGTGATCGACATACCGGAAACGTTGGCAGCGCCGTGTGCGGGAGCCGTGGCAACGTCGACCGAGCTGGCTGGCATGCCGGTTATGCTCAATGTGATCGGGTTGTTGCTGCTGCCATAGGCGACCGTAGCGGAGACTGGATTCGCGGTTGGTGGGCTGTTTTCGACAGTAAATGCTGCCGGCGCGGTGGCTGTCCCTGCGGCAGCAAAAACTTCAACGTCCACAACCCCACCCGGGTGCGCAGGCACCTCGGCGAGGACCGTACTGTCATTGACCGCCGTCACATCAGCAGAGACCACACCGCCGAAATGAACACCCGAGGCGCCCGTCAAGCCAGCGCCTGTGATGGTCACCATCGTGCCGGGCGCGCCAGTGCTTGGCGAAACGTCAGTGATTGTCGGCCCGCTCGCATCATCGTTCAGGATCGTGCCTACAGCTTGTGCGTCGACCACCGTCGCGCCCGAAACGTTTGTGACGTTCACGAAGAAGGTCTCGTCCGCTTCATCGAGCGTGTCGCCGTAGATCTGTATGCTGTACGATACAACGGCATTGAGCGAACCAAAGCTGACGCCAGTATCACTGCTAATCTGGTAGTCGTCCCCCCGGTGGCAGTGCCGTCAGCTGTGGCGATATCGAACGTCACCGATCGAAACTGCGGCAAAGGCTGGTCGAGCTGTATGGTGAACATGGCTGTGGTGACGCCGGAATCACCCTCCAACACGGAGACGTCGCCAATTGACAAAAACAACTCCACCGGGGCGTCATAGGTGAACCCATCGGACGCAGTAACGCTGCCGCCGGGTGTGACGACTTCCACATCGACAGGGCCCTGCGCGTGTGGGGGCGTCACGGCCGTGATCTGCGTGTCGCTGTTGGCAGCGAAACTTAAGGCTGGATCGCCTCCGAAGCTGACGCCGGTCGCGCCCGTAAAGCCAGTGCCAGTGATGACTACACTCGTGTTGTTGCCCTCAGCGGCGCCGTTGCTTGGCGAGATGTTGGCGATGGTAGGAGCACCGGCGCTGGGACCGACGACGGTGAGCGTGAAGGTTTGCGATCCAGAGTGGCCGTACCCGTTTGTTGCGCTGGCCGTGAAGGTGAAGCTTCCTTCTTCGCTGGGCATACCCGACACAGTTCCACCACTAAAGGTCATGCCTGTCGGGACCGCGCCAGACTCCAGCGTTACAGTGAAGGGGCTGTCGCCTCCACTCGCCATCACGTCGAAAAACCCGAACTCCCCTTCCACCAGTTCGGTCGGCCCCACACCCATAACCATGATTGGGGTTTCGTAGCCTGCCACATGACATGTTTCCGTGATGGTCGCCTGCCAGCTATCACCGCTGCCGTGAACGATATTGCAGCCGCTAGGTTCAGACCCATACGTCCATCCGGTCGGAAAATTGAAATCGAAGGTGAGTGTCGTTCCGACGTCCACCAGGTCGCCGTTCGACACGAATCCGCTCGGGCCACCGTGCACCATAACGAACCCGGAATCCCACGTGACGGTGGCCGTCTGTGCGCTTGCCGGAGTGGTGACCCCCAGCCCGGCAAACAGGAAGATGAAGAGCAGCATGAGCCGTGACAGGCGCGAGATCGATCCAGTTTCACTGCGTCCAGCAGTGACCGCATTCGCGAACAGAACGCTTGAACTGGCCATCTTCGCCCCCGACCTAAAGAACCGTCCCGCAGACGGTTGATGTGGCTCGTGCGGCGTGTGCGCGTTGCAGGAACCACGACCCAATGCCCCCTCAAGGCAAAGCGCCGGCAATTCCTCTCAAAGTCGACATCTCCCAGGCAACGTTGGCCCTAGGAAGGTTGTCAGTGCCGCATGAAATCCACCTAAGGTAGCTTTTGAACACCCACTGAATCCACCGACCAATTCTAGTGAATTCTAACCAATTCTTGCACTTGCGGCCGTGACTTGCCTCTCCACGCAACTCCTGCAAAGCTCGGAACTGATGCAGCGGAGGGCCGCAAGGGCGGTACGAATGCGCGGGGATGCTTGATCTCAAAACGGTCCTTGTGGTCACCTTCGCGATCGCTTGCTTGCAGGCGGTCGCCTGGACGTTTGTCTGGCTAGCCTGGCGCCATCTCTACGAACTCAGATTTCTTGCAGCAGGCCTCGCCGCGATCGCGCTTGGCTTGTTTCTCATGATCGTACGCGGCATGGAGCCGGCCGGATGGAGCATCGTGCTCGTCAATCTCGTGATCAAGATCGGCCTTGTCCTTCTCGCCGAAGGGCTTGCCCGTTTCCTGGGACAACCGCGCTACACGTGGGCTGGTGTGTCGCTGCTGGTTTTTCAGCTCGCGACTTGGACGATCGCGGTGAGGGTCGATCCTGGCAACGTAGCCATCCGAATCCACCTTTCGACCGTCTTCACGGTGATCATGATGTCGATCATGTGCCTTGCGCTTTTACGCGACAGGACGCAGCCGCAGCTGCTGCGCTGGATCACGATCGGCATCCTGCTCGAATACATGATCGCCAGTCTCATGCAGAGCGTGATCGAGCAAGGACGAGCCGTATCCGGCTCGGCCTTCGTGCTGGCCGATCATAACGCCTGGTATCTGATGCAAGGCGCACTGTTCCAGATCGCCTTCTTTGCTTGCGTCCTCTTCATGGTCAGCACCCGCCTGTCGACGGATTTGCGCGAGAAGAACGAAGCCCTCTCACGTGAAATCGACGAGCGTCGAAGGTTGGAAACAAAATTGAGTGCGAGCCTGGAGGCTGAACGGGCGCTGCGCGAGGAGCAGGCCGATTTCATGCGTGTCGTCAGCCACGAGTTCCGCACACCGCTTGCCATCATCCGCAACGCAACCGAGATGATCGGGCTCGTCGGCGACAAATCCCCTGATGCGACGCGCGAACGTATCGCCGGTATCCGCGACGCGCTGAACCGGCTGTTTTCCCTCATCAACCGCTTCATGTCGGACGACCGGGATAGCCGGTTTCAACCCGAGCATATAACGCTCGCCTCGGTGTTGCTCGACCTGAGGCTGCATTTGAGAATGACAGAGCAGGAACACCGCCTGAAGCTCACCGTGGATGACGAGCGGACCTTACTGGTGGCGGATCCTGAGATGCTGACGACCATCATCATCAATCTCATCGATAACGCCCTCAAATACTCGCCTTCAGATGAGCCGGTCGAGGTCGACGTACGACGGCGGGACCGTGATTTGATCATTCAGGTGCGCGATCGGGGCATCGGCATACCCAAGGACGAGCAGCACAAGATCGGGCGACGTTTTTTCCGCGCCTCCAACGCTGCGGCGCGCGGCGGAACAGGGCTTGGGCTATACACCTCGCGCAAGCTGCTTGCCTATCATGGTGGCACGCTGCAGCTGGTTGCCAACGTCGATCAAGGGATGACGGCAACAGCAGCGTTGCCGCTGCCCGCTGTAGACGCGACCCAACCTCGCCCGGACAAGATAACGGCATGACCCACATTCTTATCGTCGAAGACGAGCCCCGGCTGCGCACGGATCTGGTGGATTTTCTGCACCTGAGCGGTCTTGAGGCTTCTGGCGTAGCAACAGCCCGTGATTTACGGGAAGAGTTGTGCGGGGGCTGCAGGCCGGCAGTCGTGGTCCTTGATGTCGGACTACCGGACGGCAACGGGTTCGACCTCGCCGCCGAGATCCGTCGCGACCACCCATGCGGCATTATCATGCTGACGGCGCTCGGCGACAGCGACGACCGGATCCGTGGCTTCGACAGCGGCGCCGATATCTATCTCGTCAAGGACAGCACTTTGCGCGAGATCGAGGCGGCGATCCGCAGCCTGCTGCGCCGCACAGCCGATCTACCCAATTGGACTGGCAATGACGAACAATGGGTCCTCGACAGCACCGGCTGGATTCTGACCGCGCCCAGTCAGCGGGCACTCACGCTAACCGCGGCAGAGTTCGCCTTCGTGAATTTTCTGTGCAGCCGGACTGGCCAGGTTTGCCATCGCGAAGAACTGGTCGAGATCATGGCGCGTCCTCGATCGACATTTGACAACCGGCACCTTGACGCAGTCGTCAACCGACTGCGCCGCAAGATCGAGTCCCGCACCAATCTCCCGGCGCCAATCAAGGTTGTCTATGGCGTGGGCTACATGTTCACCGCTTCAATCGTCGCTCGTAGCGGCAGCTCATCGCGCAGTGAAGGTTAGCCAACTCATGCTTCGCGCGCAGCACCAAGCTTGGTACCTTGGTGCTGCCGACCAGACGAGGGACCGAACGCGGATTGGCAATCAGCCGAGTGATCGCACAGATGATAGCGCACACCGCAGCCGGGTGGTGGAAGAGATTTCATCCGAGCCAGAAGAAACTGCCAGGCCAGTGTCAGGCAATGAGTTGATTCGCCTCAGGCAAAATAATCCAGTACATTTAACTACATGAAGATGGATGGGATTGAACCGCTCCGGGTTTGCCGGAGGCTCCAACTCCTGAGAAGGTGGAGCCATCATGAGCAAGACGACGAACAAGTTTTCCCCGGAAGTGCGCCAGCGAGCCGTGCGGCTGGTGCTGGATCACGAACATGAACATCCCTCCCGGTGGGCTGCGGTCATGTCGATCGCGTCCAAGATCGGCTGCACGGGCCAGACGCTGAACGAGTGGGTGAAGAAGTCCGAGGTAGACGCCGGCAAGCGCGCCGGTGTGCCGACGGACATGGCGGCAAAGCTGAAGGCGCTAGAGAGGGAGAACCGGGAGCTTCGGCAGGCCAACGAGATCCTGCGCAAGGCTTCCGCTTATTTTGCCCAGGCGGAGCTCGACCGCCCGTTCAAACGATGATCGGGTTCATAGACGATCACCGCGGGGTCCATGGGGTCGAGCCGATCTGCAAGGTTCTGCCGATCGCCCCGTCGACCTACCACGACCACGTCGCCAAGCGCGTCGATCCGGAGAAGCTGTCGGCGCGGGCGAAGCGGGACGGTGTCCTGAGGCCTGAGATCGAGCGCGTCTTCGCCGAGAACTTCGAGGTCTATGGCGCGCGCAAGGTCTGGCGGCAGATGCTGCGTGAAGGCTTCGCCGTCGCGCGCTGCACGGTCGAGCGGCTGATGGCCGACCTCGGCCTTCAGGGCGTCATCCGCGGCAAGCCGATCCGCACCACGGTGCAGGACAAGGCCGCCCCGTGCCCGCTCGACCATGTGAACCGGGTCTTCCATGCCCCCGCGCCGAACAGGCTGTGGCTGTCGGACTTCACCTACGTCAGCACCTGGTCCGGCTTCGTTTACGTGGCCTTCGTCATCGATGCCTATGCCCGCCGCATCGTCGGCTGGCGGGTGAGCAGGACCGCCCATGCGGGCTTTGTCCTCGATGCTCTCGAACAGGCCCTGCACGAACGGCGGCCCATCCACCGCGGCGGCCTGGTGCACCATTCCGACAGGGGGTCTCAATATGTCAGCATCCGCTACACCGAGCGACTGGCCGAAGCCGGCATCGAACCCTCCGTCGGCAGTGTGGGCGATTCCTACGACAATGCTCTCGCCGAGACGATCAACGGCCTCTACAAGGCCGAGGTCATTCATCGGCGCGGGCCATGGCGTAGCTTCGAGGCCGTAGAGTTCGCCACGCTGACCTGGGTCGACTGGTTCAACAATCGCCGGCTGCTGGAGCCCATCGGCAACATCCCGCCGGCGGAAGCCGAGGAACGCTACTACGCCATGCTGGAAGAACCAGCCATGGCCGCGTGACTCAAAAGAAACGGCCTCCGGCAAACCCGGGGCGGTTCAGTTAACGGCCTAGGCCGGGAGCAGCAAAACGCAAAAGTAAAATCGACCAGTTTGGCATAGTGGAATGCCCGTCAAACCGCCAAAGGTTTAGAGCCGTAATGTGGGCGGAGTGAACCATGATCGTGGCAAAAGCGATCAACCTCCTGACGTCAGACAGGCGCCGATTGCTGTGTGCGTCCGATTCATCCTTGAAGCGCCAGATCACAGTTCTCACGCGCATGCGGCACAGACCGCTGAAGCTTGCCGACAACCGCAGGCTTTGTGTGCGGTCGACGCGGCCACTATGGCACCGCCCGATCCTTAGTCCCGGCTTTCACCGATTGGCTGCGTGGATATTGTGATGGACGAGCGGTCCAAAATATCGGAATGCTGCGCTCGCGCGCACCCTGCTTATTTATCCACCTAAGCAGGTTCGGGGAACGCTTTCGACCTCCTCCCAAAGCGGAGGATCTGATCCACGCAGGATCTGCCGGCAGCAGGCCTAGCCGTTGAGAACGTCACTCACGACATCTGCGAGAAGTCTCGGGAGAATGTCAAATGCATAGCCGGTGTGCAGCCGCTCGAGCGGCGTGTGATAGTCGCGACCCCACGGTCCAATGTTAATGGTGGGAACGTTGGCGATGCCATCGCTACCGGGCCAGCGTACGACCTGTTCCCACAATGGTGTGTTACGGCCGACGACGTTCAGGTTAGATCTCGTCTGCTTCTCCAAAGAAACTCATGTCAGAGATCCCAGCAAAGTAGTCGACGCATCTGACGACGCAACCATAGCGCGCTTCGCTGTGCCTCGCGGCGCGAACGGCGACGGTCCGCAAATGCCTCGCATTGTCGCGGCTCGAAAGTTGTGTCGAAAGATACGGAACCGAACCGAAGCCTGTTACGACGGCTGGACCCGCCAGGCCGCTCAGACGCCAGGCATGCTCCGTCATCAGCCGGCAGCTTTCTGGCAACGACAGGTGCTGCGTCGCCAGGGTGCGCGCCTTCTCCGTCATCAGCGTGTCGTTTCCTGGCTGACGTTTTCGCGCCGCGGCCGCCACATCCTCGTAGTTGTAGATTGGGATCGAACCCGGCAGGAGGGGTGCGTCCTTGGTGCCTGCGATCCCAACGGCCCGTGCCCGTAGCTCTCCCAAAGCCTGGGCCAGGGCTTCTGCGCAAAGCGCATCGAACCGGGTCAGAACCTCGATGGGTGTCCTCCGGTAAGTGAGGACATTAAAGTATGCGAAAGCCGTTGCCGGCGTTGTGACGTCATAGGATGTTTTCCCGTCCCGCAAGCTGAGTAGGCTCGGCGGTGCCCCGGCACCCGTCGAAAGCGTCTCCGTCAGTTCCTCCGCCCACTCCACTCGCGCTGCGATGGCCGCTGCGAGTGCGCCCGCATTAATGCCGTTGAAGGGAAAACCGCTATGGGCAGGCGTTCCAATGACGAGAGCGGTTGGCAACAACTTGCCTACGGTGCCCAGCGCGATCACGCGACCGTCATGCCCCTCCTGATCGTCGGCAATGGCGTCCAGATTAATGACGGCTGCGATGTCGAGATCGTGTCGGAGTGCGATCTCTGGCAGGAGCTGCGCGGCGCGTCGAGCGCCTGCTGAGCCGTTTTCCTCATCTGGAACCGCGATGAAAAGCACGTTGCCTGAACCCGAAGCTTCAGTAGCCAGGGCTGCTATGGCCGATAGACCGGCTGCCAAGCCGGCCTTCATGTCAAGAAGACCTCTGCCCGGTAGGAATGCATTCGCGGCTAGATCGGATTCCGCCCTCTGCGCGGCAGCCGTTGTCGGATTGGCAAGCCTCTGGCGCATGGCGACTGCAAGCTCTTGCGGCTCAGTTGCAAGATCGCTGAGGTCACCGTAGTCGTCTATCGAAACTGTATCGTAGTGACCGGTCAGAATTACTGTTCGCCGGCCCCCACGGCGCAACAACATCGCGACGCACTGACGCGCATCCCCGTCGGCCACGGGGAAGGTCCACACGTCTCGCCGAATGCCGAAACAGTCACTTTCCATGAGCCGGTGCGCCAGCCATTCCGCGAAATCCACCTCACCGGAAGTGCCCGTCACGCTGCGCCGGCGTGTCAGTTCCATGGCCCAGTGTTGGGCAATGTCGAAGTGCCGCTCGTCGGGACCGCTGTTCGACGTTTGATCCATCTGTGCACGCTCGCTCTTTGGCTGCCTCAAGGTTCGGTATGATGCCAGAAAGCACCAATTCAGCCCGACCGCCATCGTTCTAGCGACGCTGCGCTCAAGGCGGCTGTCAAACGCAAGCAGAGCGGTGTGGGTGAGCGGCACCCTTGTCCTTTGCTCCGCGCTCCGTCAGATTTGGCCGTTGAATCGAGGGACCTCATGACGAACGAAGCCGTACCCACCATCACCTATTCACCACTGGGCCAACGGATTGAAGGTGACGGCACCTACATCGATGTCGAGATCTACCGGCGCGAGAGTGATGCTGGTTGGATTCTGGAAGTCGTAGACGAAGAGAACGCCTCAACGGTCTATGACGATCCTTTCGAGACTGATGAAGCTGCGTTGGCCGAGGTTCTGGCGTCGATCCAGAAGTACGGATTGAGGGTCTATCTGGAGAATGGATTTCCAGATGAAGACGTGCAGTCAGGCACCCTTCACTAAAGCCATTTCGCTTAAAATCGATTGCGCCACGCCGCTAGGACCGGAGGTCACCTGGATTTGGAGAGCCAGTAGATGCAATCGGTTGCTTTGTATACCGTCGCAGGGTTGATCTTGACTGCTGTCGGCACGTTGGGAGTTGCTCCCGCCCTGATCAGAGGGCGGATTGGCAAGCAAGCCATCTGGTTCGCCATCCCTCTCGTAATCGGACTTGCAATGCTAGTCCTATTCCTCGCTTAAGCCACGCTGCAGTGTCGGATGATGCGCAAGCCGACAAAGTCTGCCAGCTAGCAGGCACAAAGGCCCGTTCGCGCGGGTTCGGCGAGCGAAGCGAGATTTGAGCGGGCGGCCCCGACATAAGGCCATTGCAGCCGGAGACCCTAACGCGGGGATCCGTACCTGCCGCATTCATAGGCACGTCTGCAGCGGGGGCCTTAAAAACGCTGAAGTACGCGAGCTGTATCGTACCCCTCCGGTGAAGGCCGCCTTGCGGGCTGAGGGCGAACGTCGGAAGTCCTAGGGATAATCCTAGGAGTAGCCCTATGACGATGCCGCGGGTGGAGGTGATCACGTCGGTCGAGAGACGCCGCCGCTGGTCGCGTGAGGAGAAGGAGCGCCTGGTCGCGGCGTCGCTTGAGCCTGGCGTGTCGGTTTCGGAAGTCGCGCGATCGGTGGGCATTCACGTCAGCCAGCTCTTTCGATGGCGCAAGGAGCTGTGCGATCGGGTCGATACCGGTTCATCGCAATTGGTCCCGGTCGAGATCGTTCCTGCCGCTGCCATACCGCCCGCCGTTGAGGCGGCGGGGCCATCGGCGTCTCCCGGCCGCAGTCGCCGCAAGAGCGGCATCATCGAGATCGAGCTTGGCGGCGGGCGCCGTGTCCGTGTCGATCGCGACGTGGATGCCGAGGCGCTGCGGCGCGTGCTGGACGCGCTCGGGTCCCGATGATTCCGGTTCCCAGCGGCGTGCGGGTGTGGCTGGCGACTGGCCACACCGACATGAGGAAGGGCTTTCCGGGCCTGGCGCTGGTGGTGCAGGAGACGCTGAAGCGTGATCCGCACAATGGTCACCTGTTCGTCTTCCGCGGCCGCCGCGGCGATCGGATCAAGGTTCTGTGGCACGACGGCCAGGGCGCCTACCTGTTCTCGAAGAAGCTCGAGCGCGGCCGCTTCATCTGGCCGTCGCCGGCCGACGGCGCGGTCACGATCACGCCGGCCCAACTCGGCTATCTGCTCGAAGGCATCGACTGGCGCATGCCGCAAAAGACCTGGCGGCCGACGGCGACAGGCTGACGATTTTGGCCTTGCACATGGTGGTGGATATGATTCCATCGCCCTGTGTCCACCGCTGAATCGCTCCCTTCCGACCTCGCCGCCGCCCACGCGATGATCCTCGCGGAGCGCGCCGCGCGCGTCGAGGCCGAAGCGCTTGCCGCCCGTGCGGCGGCGGTCAGCTCCGGGACCGAGGCGCTGATTGCAAGACTGAAGCTGGAGATCGAGAAGCTCAGGCGCGAGCTCTACGGCAGCCGCTCGGAGCGCAAGGCCAGGCTGCTCGAGCAGATGGAGTTGCAGCTCGAGGATCTGGAGGCGAACGCAACCGAAGACGAACTGGCGGCGGAGCACGCGTCGCGCGCCACGACGGTGAAGTCGTTCGAGCGTCGTCGTCCATCGCGCAAGCCGTTCCCGGAGCACCTGCCGCGCGAGCGCGTCGTGATCGCCGCTCCCGAGAGCTGCGCTTGCTGCGGCTCGACCAGGCTGTCGAAGCTGGGCGAGGACGTCACCGAGACGCTGGAGGTGATCCCGCGCCAGTGGAAGGTGATCCAGACGGTGCGCGAGAAGTTCTCGTGCCGGCAGTGCGAGGCGATCAGCCAGCCGCCGGCGCCGTTCCACGTGACGCCGCGCGGCTTCGCCGGCCCGAACCTGCTTGCCATGGTGCTGTTCGAGAAGTTCGGCCAGCACCAGCCGCTGAACCGGCAGAGTGAGCGCTATGCCCGCGAGGGCGTCGATCTGAGCCTGTCGACGCTGGCCGATCAGGTCGGCGCGTGCGCGGCGGTGCTGCGTCCGCTTCACGCCCTGATCGAAGACCATGTGCTGAAGGCAGAGCGGCTTCACGGCGACGACACCACGGTGCCGATCCTGGCGAAAGGCAAGACGACCACCGGCCGGGCCTGGGTCTATGTCCGCGACGATCGCCCCTTCGGCGGGGCATCACCACCGGCAGCCCTGTTCTACGCATCGCGCGACCGGTCGGGCGATCATCCCGAGCGGCACCTGAGGCAGTTCACCGGCATTCTGCAGGCCGATGCCTATGCCGGCTACAACGGGCTCTACCTCCCCGACCGGAAGCCCGGACCGGTGACGGAGGCGCTCTGCTGGAGCCATGCACGGCGCAAGTTCTTCGTGCTTGCCGACATCGCCGCCAATGCGCGTCGGGGAAAAACCGCGCCGCCGATCTCACCGATCGCCTTCGAGGCCGTCAAACGCATTGATCTGCTATTCGACATTGAGCGCGACATCAACGGACTGCCCACGGAGGAGCGCCTCGCCATCAGGTCGGAGCGGAGCGCGCCGCTGGTCGCCGAGTTGGAAGAGTGGATACGTGACGAGCGGGCCAAGCTGTCGCGTCACGCGCCCACCGCACAGGCTATAGACTACATGCTCAGGCGCTGGGAGGGGTTCAGCCGTTTCCTCGCAGACGGGCGCATCTGCCTGACCAACAATGCAGCCGAGCGGGCGCTGCGCGGTCTCGCCCTCGGCAGAAAGTCCTGGCTCTTCGCCGGCTCCGAACGAGGTGCCGAGCGTGCGGCCGTCATGCTCATCGGCACGGCAAAGCTCAACGATGTCGACCCGCAGGCTTGGCTCGCCGATGTGCTCGCCCGCATCGCCGATACGCCGCAGGGCCGGCTGAGTGATCTCTTGCCGTGGAACTGGACGGCGCAATCTGCAAGACTGGTGGCATGAGCCACGCCGATCGCATCGCCCGCATCATGATCCAACTCGATGACTGGCAACCCGCCATATGGCGGCGCGCCGAGGTGCCGCTGACGGCAACGCTCAAGGCCTTGCACGACGTCATCCAGGCGGCAATGCTGTTCGACGACTATCACCTGTTCGAGTTCCGCGCCGACGGAAAGCGCTACGCCATTCCCGATCCCGAATGGGACAGCCTGCGCGACAGAACCTACTCGGCGAAGACGACGCGGCTCGGAGCGCTGGTCGATCGCGGCATCACGCAACTGGCCTACACCTACGACTTCGGTGACGACTGGCGGCACACGATCACCATCGAGGCAATCGCCGACGCCGATCCCGCTGTCGAGTATCCCCACTACATCGACGGTGCCGGCCGCGCGCCACCCGAAGATGTCGGCGGCATCCCCGGCTTCGAATTGTTCCTCGACGCGATCACCGATTCCAAACACGAGCAGCATCGCGAACTCAAACGCTGGCACGGCCGCCCGTTCGATCCCGCACATGCTGCTGAAGACGAAATCCAGACCCGGATCAAAAAGCTCGCCAGACGCCGCGCTCTCGGCAAGGCCGGCTTCGAGAAAAGCCGCAGTCAGGCGCGCTGATGATCCGAGGCGGCTGCGGACCTCGCCGGAGGCTTACGCTGTATCGGACGGTTCAATGTCACCGAACGTAGATTGTGATTGTTTCCCTATCGTCCATCGTTGCGGCGACGATATTACGAATCGCCACCGAGCGGCGTAAAAGTTCCAGCTTGAGCTTTTCGTTGGCTACGATGGCAGTTTGTACCATGGCCCAGCCATCATCTGTATCTCTCAGAGCCAATTCGATCGCTTGGTTCTCATATGCTGAGTCAAATTCGCTCAGGTCGATAACATTTATACCGTTGTAGCTTTTGAGCGAACGGATTTCATTTGCGCTGAGATCGGTTGCATCGAGCGCGGCAACGATTTTGTGAATGTTTGCGCTGCGGTCGGACAAGTCGTCGCAAAGCGCCGCGACCGGCCACATTGCTAGGACGCTCCACAAGAGCCAGATAGCAGCAATTTTCATCGCGAGTTCCGACAAGAAACACTACCGGGGCGCAGGTGTCCCATATGGCTGGCGCAAAGCGGAGTTTCCAAAGCGTCCATATGCGGTGTTCCTGATACCAATTGTCCCCGCAGGGCCTGGGCGGCAACCTCGTCACCGCCCGAGAGCAGCCACTTATTTAACTGTCGGTCGCCGGCATCTCGTCGGCAGACGAATCCGGAGTTACCGTTCGCGCTGGAAGCGATTCCATCGCTATGAGTTGGTCGGCACAGATATCAGAGGCGCCGCTAACTTGTTTATCGAGTGCCGTGACAGTGTTCCATCCGCCATCCTCGATGAAGTCATCCTGCTGATAGGCGCTCTCCTTCTTCAGAGCGACGAGGTTATTTGCGGCGTTTGCGTCGGCGATGAAATTCTCGACACAGAGCGATGCGACCAGTTGCTCACGTGCGTCCTGCGAGGCTTGGTCCGCCATCGCTTGAGCAGAGCCGCCTGTGACCCATCCGGCCCAAGTGAAGCCGACAACCATCGTCAAGACACTGGCACCGACTGCTGTCCAGACGAGCCCACCCTTCGTTGGCCGATAATCGTTCCATCTGGTCGTAATGCTCATCTTTCGCTCCCTATTTGTTTCAATCGGATAGACAGCGTGAACCTACAGGTGGTGGATGTCAAATATCGCTAATACTAGGACCGCTAGCTCGGAGCGGTCCGGACCCTAAGCGGCGCTCGGGGACGTTACGGCGGGGTCCGCACGCAAAGCCCCGAATATGCCCCGGTGGGGCCTCGGATACGGCAGCTTCCGCTCGGGGCAATTTCAATCGCACCAGACAGGAAGGTGAGATCCTAAAAACGTGCAAGTCGCCATTGGACGCGGAAGAAATGGAAGCACCGAGCTCAACTGCAATTCGCGCGCAGGTTGTCCGAAAGCGCAACGTGTGGTTACCTTGTTGTGGCGGCGGGCGGCTATCGGAGAGGGACAATGCCGAGATTGACACTCAAACTCCTGCCGATCCTGCTTTTGCCGTTTGCTGCGGCTGGGTGTGTCAGCACCGACGATCAGCGCGCGATGGACGCTGAAAAATGCAACTCCTTCGGGTTCCAACCGGGAACGGACGGCTTTGCCACGTGCATGATGAGGCAAGATGCGCAACGCACAGCGGATGAACAGCGCTCGCTCGACCGAATGGAGGCACAAGAACGACGCGATCGCGACCGGCAGGCATCGCAACGCAGCGACGACATCGATACGCGGCCAAGCTTCGATAGAGACGGCAATCCCAATTTCGATCCCGATGGCAACTACATCGGTTGCCACGGCATCGGCTGTGAAGTCGACAATCCTGACGACGATACGGACGGTTAAGCAGGGTTACAGAAGACCGCCTGGGCCGGTGCCAGCGGGGCGATGAACTGGGACATTTTCAGCCCCTATTCAATTGGAAGATCGCTGGACCCGGAATGGTCGGCGGCGGGGTTAGCTTCACCCTTGCTCGTGTTCCGCTCAAAAATTACCTACGCGCGTCCTCCACGCTCTGCTGACGTTTTCGTCGGGAACGTCACCGCGGGACAGTTCGTCGCGCATTTCTTCGAACTCGTCGGGATAGAAAACTCCACGCATCGAAATTCTAGAGGTTGTCATTACTACCTCCTTTTCACTCTAGGGCGTGAGCATGATGATCGCTGACAGCGCCAGCGCGCCGACAATGGACTGACGATGTGGCATCATCACCAGGAACAATGACACCAAGAAGGCAATTCGGCTACTGGTCGATGACGAAGTGTTTCACCGAATCCTAGACTAGGGTCCAGACTCATAACCAGTAGCTGACGGTTGCCGCGATGCAGATGGCGGCCAGGAAGTTGGTTGCAAGCCTGTCATAGCGGGTAGCGATGCGACGAAAGTCCTTGAGGCGGCAGAACATGCGCTCGATGGCGTTGCGGTCGCGGTAGAGATAGGGGAGAAGCAGTTCTTCCACTTCCGGTTTGCCTTCGGCGGTATGTTGGCAAAGGCGCCGCGCGCCTTGACCTGACGACGGATGGCGTCACTGTCATAGCCTTTGTCAGCGTTCAGAAGAGATGTCGACGGCATCCGCTGGATGAGCACTTCGCCGGCCTTGCAGTCGGCGACATGGCCTCCGGTCAGGAGGAAGGCAACAGGCCTGCAAAGTCCATCGGTCAGGGCATGGATCTTGGTGGTGCGGCCGCCGCGCGATCTGCCGATCGCCTGGTTGAGTTCCCCTTTTTTCCTCCCGCCGCACTGCGATGGGCTCGGACGGCAGAGGAATCGATGAGCAACTGAGCAGGTGGACCACCGGCATTGGCCAGGGCGTGGAATATGGAGCTCCATATCCCTTTGGCTGCCCAGCGCTGGAAGCGGTTGTAGAGTGTCTTCCTCGGACCGTAGACGGAAGGTGCGTCAACCCAACGCCCTCCGCTCTTGATGACATGGATGATGCCGCTGATCACCCGCCGGTCATCCACGCGAGGCTTGCCACGGGTGTCGGTGGGAAGGTGCGGTCTCAGCTTCGCGAACTGCTCGTCGGTCAGCCAGAATTGATCCCGATTCATTGCTGTCCTCCTTTCGGAGGCCGTGAATCATATCAGGCCGCGTGACGGAACCCCTTTATGGGTCCGGACCCTAGTACATTGGAGATCTCCTCAACCGCCGTGACAGCTCTTTATGCGACCGAATGCATAAGATCTATTTTATCGCGGTTAACACATAATCCGTCGTTATGTGCTAAATCCGATATTGACCTTTTATCGGAATTAGAGCATAACTACCGAAATGACAAACTTGGCACGCAATCCGAAGCAGATCGGAAACATCGTACAGCGCGCCCGCAAAAAGCAGGGCCTTAACCAGACTGAGCTCGGCACCAAAGCGGGACTGCGGCAGGAGACCATTTCCCTTATCGAAACCGGCAACCCGGCGGCGAAACTGGAGACAGTTCTTGCCGTCCTCGCCGCCCTCGATCTGGAATTCAGAATCCTACCGCGATCGAAACGCCATCCTTCGGACATTGAGGACATCTTCTGATGGCGCGACGTCGCACGTATGAGCCGCTACGCGTTTATCTCAATAACCGGCTGGTCGGATTTTTCAGCAAGGAAACAAGCGGCGCGCTGGAATTCCAGTATGATCAAAGCTGGCTCGATTGGGAGCATACTCTCCCTATTTCACTATCGCTGCCCCTACGGGAAACGCCTTTCCGAGGCAAACCGGTCATCGCGGTATTCGATAACCTGCTCCCCGACTCCGACGCACTGCGCCGCCGGGTGGCCGAAAAAGTCGGCGCGCGGGGAACTGACGCTTACAGCATGCTCGCGGCAATCGGCCACGACTGTGTAGGAGCCCTGCAATTCATCCCCGCTGACGACGAGGCGATCGATGCGACCGGCACGATCAAGGGCGAAGCTGTTGATGACGCGGCTATCGACAGACTTTTGCGCGGCCTCGCGCAAGCACCGCTTGGCTTGAGCCGTGACGACGACTTCCGGATATCGATTGCAGGTGCCCAGCAGAAAACCGCCCTGCTCTACCTTGATGGCAAATGGATCAAGCCGCACGGTGCGACCCCTACAACGCATATCTTCAAGACACAGATCGGCACCTTGCCCAATGGCATCGATTTGTCGAGCAGTATCGAGAACGAGTTCTATTGCCTGAAGTTTCTCGAAGCGTTCGGCCTTCCGGTCAACAAAGCTGAAATCAGAACATTCGGGAAAACGAAGACGCTCATTATCGAGCGGTTCGATCGCCGCTGGACCTCGGACGGAAGATTGCTCCGCCTGCCGCAAGAGGATTGCTGTCAGGCACTCTCGGTTCCTCCTACGCTGAAATACCAAAGCGACGGCGGCCCCGGCATGGTCGCGATCCTCGATCTCCTCAAAGGCGGCGATAGTCCGGCAGAAGATCAGTCTGCCTTCATCAAGGCGCAAATCCTGTTCTGGCTCCTTGGCGCGACCGATGGCCATGCCAAGAATTTCAGCATCTTCCTAGGGAGCGGCGGCACTTACCAAATGACGCCGCTTTACGACGTCCTGACGGCACAACCGAGCCTCGACTCCCATCAAATCCAGCGCAAGCAGATGAAGCTGGCGATGTCGGTCGGCGATAGTCGACACTATCGCATCGACCAGGTTCACGCACGGCACTTCATTCAAACCGGCGCTGAAGCTGGCCTGCCGAAATTTCTGGTTCCTGATGCAATCGAAGACGTCGTCACACGTGCGAACGATGCGATCGAGTCGATCGAAAAGTCTTTGCCCGAGGGCTTTCCTGCCGTCATTCACGACTCGGTTTCTGCAGCGGTCGCTGGTCGGATACGCAACATGACGATGTCGCAGTCGCAGTCGGCATGAAGTCTAAGCCGAGATACAGGTGAAGCTGCGCGAGTGGACAATCCGGTCGTTCTAGCCGCATGGCGAAGGCGCGATACTGGAAACGTTTAAGGACATCCTCGCACAGGACATTGAAGACGGCGTCGTGGCACAGCCGGACCCAACGGCGTATCTGCCGCCATGGTCGACGAAATAGGTCAACAAGCCGGCGGAACATTGGCGAGAATGCGGCGTTTAGCCTTCCGCAACGCAGGAGGCTCTTATGCACGGAATCATCTATCTCGTCGGGCTCGTGGTCGTGATCATGGCGATCCTGTCTTTCTTCGGTCTGCGCTGAGGGAGGCTGAGATGGCAATTGTTGAAGAAACCATCGTAACACCCCAGGCAGATGAGGGTCGTTCGTATGTCGATTGGTCCGCAATTTTCGCAGGCGCCGCGGTTGCAGCTGCCATTTCGTTGGTCCTGCTGACCTTCGGCGCGGCGCTGGGCCTGTCGCTGACATCTGCCCATGAAGGTCAATCGGCATCCTTGTTCTGGATCGCGGTCGTCGGCGGGCTCTGGCTCTTGTGGGTTCAGGTCTCAGCTTCGATGGCGGGCGGCTATCTTGCCGGGCGTATGCGGCGGCGCGTCGGCGATGCGACCGAGTATGAATCCGACCTGCGCGACGGCTCACACGGTGTCGTCGTATGGGCCGTCGCAACGCTGGTCGCAGCTACCCTCGCCTATTCCGGCGCAATGGGCACGGCGACGGTTGTCGGACAGACCGCAGGTGCAGCCGCGTCGGCCGTAGGCTCGGCCACAGTGGCGGCCACCGATGCTCTCGATCCAAATGCACTGCTGGTCGACAGAACGCTTCGCGGCGCTCCGGGTGCCGACCCGATCGACGAAGGCACGCGAGACGAGGTCGCTCGAATCCTGCTGTCAGCCGTGACAACCGATGGCGGACTGGCTGATGCAGACCGCCAGTATCTCGTGGCCGTGGCAGCCGAGCGGGCCGGGGTTTCTCCTGAAGAGGCAGAGCAACGCATCAATGAAGTGATCGCCCAGGCTCAAGAGTTCGAGCAGGACGCGCGCGAGGTGGCGGATCAGGCTCGCCGTACCGCAATGCTTGCAGCCTTTATCGCAGCTGCGTCGCTGGTCGTCAGTGCCGCTGCGGCCTACTTCGGCGGCACACTCGGCGGGAACCATCGTGACAAACAGACTGTCGTCGCGGGCTGGTACCGTCCCTGGTAGTCCTCGTCGATCCCAAGAACTGCCGCCCCGGTCAACCGGGGCGGCTTCAGCAACGGCGCAGACCTCGAATAAGAATCCACGGTTGGAGGCTCCTGGAGTCAGGATCTGGCTGTATTCGACTGGGGAGCGCGAGCACGACATCGCCGCCGAGGTAATATGCGCAAGCTCGATTTAAGAAGCGGAAAACCAGTCTGGCAAGCCTATCGCTCTCCAGCTATCGCGCACTCAACGCTAACCCGCAGCCTCACAACTGATGTCCTCATTGTTGGCACGGGCATCACCGGCGCGATGACAGCGGAACTGCTTTCCGAAGATGGTCACGAAGTCATTTTGGTGGATCGACGTGGAGCGGCGCTAGGCTCCACCCCGGCGACGACAGCGTTGGTACAGCACGAAATCGACGTTCCATTGTCCAAACTGCAAAAAGCGATCGGAGCCGAAAAAGCGTTTCGTGCGTGGCGCCGCTCGAAGCTCGCAGTGGCAAACCTGCGCGGACAGATTGAAAGCTTGGAGATCGCCTGTCGGATGACGGATCGCCAGACACTCTATCTTGCGGGAAATGTGCTCAGCGGGAACAAGCTGCGCGATGAGGCAGATGTTCGCGCCTCCGCGGGACTGCCCGCACAATATCTTACCGCAAGCGAACTCGCCAAACGGTTCGGCATCGATCGTGACGGCGCCATTCTTTCGACCGGCAATTTCGTCGTCGATCCAGTCAAGCTGACGAAGGGTCTCTTGCTGCAGGCGCAGCGACGCGGAGCCCAACTTTTCGCGCCCGAAGAGGCCTCGGCAATCAAGTTCCACAAATCGTCGATAGAGATCACCATGCGATCGGGCCATCGGATCGAGGCCGGTCATGTGATACTCGCGACAGGGTACGAACTGATGGATGTCGTGCACACAGATCGACATGACATCATTTCGACCTGGGCGATTGCGACCAAGCGGCAGCCGAAGGATAGACTTTGGCCGGGCGAAGCCATGATTTGGGAGGCGTCCGATCCCTATCTTTATGTTCGCACCACCCATGACGGACGCGTTATCTGCGGTGGAGAGGATGAAGATTTCCAGGACGAACAGACTAGAGACAAGCTGTTAGCAAAGAAGACGCAACGGATCGTCGACAAGCTTAGCAAGCTCTTGCCCGGCATCGACCCCATGCCTGAATTCGCTTGGGCTGGCAGCTTCGGCACTACGCCAACCGGCTTGCCACTGATTGGCCCGGTCCACCGGCGGCCACGACTGTTCTCGCTGATGGGGTATGGAGGCAACGGCATTACGTACGCCCGTATAGCCGCGGAAGTGGTCAGGAACAAACTTGCCGGGCGGGAAGACTCCGATGCCGATCTCTATGCGTTATCCAACCGTGTCACGTCTCAAACCTCTTTCCATTGACGGGTCGCGAGGCAAAGAGCCGTCAGGGCCGATTTGTAAACAGGAAGGCCTTGAGCCCAATCCATTGTCTTTATGGTGGAGCATGGGTGGTCGACGTTACATCCAGCCACCAGACTTGAAAGGATCCCAATATGACGGTCGTACTTGCCACCGTTTGCCGAGATGGAGTCGTGCTCGGCTCGGACTCCCAGATCACCGACAAGGGGCGAGGCATGACATATCCCGCCGAGAAGCTTCACCCGCTAGGCAAGTTGGCGGCGTGGGGTGGCAGCGGCGCGCGATCTGTTCTGTACGACGTTGAACGTTGCTTCAACGAGAACAGCGCTGCGATCCTGGAGGCACCCGACATTGGACGGGCATTGCAGGAACAGGTCCTTCCGATCTTGAGCCATCACTACAACACCTTCATTCCCGACGTGCCGGGCGAAGAAGGCGGCGGGACGCCGTCGGCTTACGTCATGGCCGCCGGATGGCGTGACGGTGAACCGTGGATTGTCGAGATAACGCCGTCTGGCATGATCGGCCACTACGCTGATATTGGATTCCATGCAATTGGCAGTGGCGCGGCTATGGCTCAGCAGGCCGGTTCGCTGCTGTCCCACTTCCATCTGACCGAGCGGTCCCTGCGTTTTGGTTGCGCGGCGGTGCTGCGTGTCCTGCAGGCGCTCGACTTGACCTCTTCGAGTGTCGGTGAACCCTTCAGCCTGTGTCGCATCGACAAAGACGGCGCCCACCATCTCAGCGACAAAGAAATCGAAGCCGTAAACAAAGACGTGCGCCGCTGGGAGAAAGCCGAAAAGGCTGCCATCGCTGACATCTTCGATTGATCACCCCTTGCTCAGTTGCCGGCATCGCAGCGTTTACCCCATCCAGGGGCGAGGTTGGCGAATGCCTTGACCACGCGAGGCAGATGAGTCGCACGACCGTCCGTCGGTAGTCGCTTGAGGCCCTACCGCTATGACCAGAAGCCCGGCAGGGGCAAGACAGCGGAGAACGCCCGCCGCGAAACTGCTGAGATCGCCAGATCACTTTGAAACCTCCCGCAGAGACCGCTGTCCCGCCCTTCAGACTGGTTGCTGCCATGAGATAGGCTGCCATCGCCCTGCCACCGGCTTCGGGATCGTCAGGTCCGACCGGGCGAGCGCGCCGAGCACAACCTGCTCGAAGGAGCAAATTCCATTGGCGCGACCAGCGTTGCCATCACTGTGGGGCCCCCGTCCGGCTCGTGCGCCACAAAGAGTAGAAGATGCCAGCGGTAATAATCGCCAGCGTCACGCCGAGCGAGACCGACGCGGGGAATTTCTCCAGGGCGAGCATGTCGGCCACAAAGATCTTCGAGCCGATGAAGATTAGAACCACGGCCAACGCCGGCTTCAGATAATGGAACCGCTGGATCATCGCCGAAAGCGCGAAATAGAGCGCACGCAAACCAAGGATGGCAAAGATATTGGACGTGTAGACGATGAACGGATCTGTCGTGATGGCAAAGATCGCCGGAACCGAATCCACTGCGAAGATAACGTCGGCAATCTCGACCATGACGAGCGCCATGAACAGCGGCGTTGCAAACCAGGCCAGCTTCCCGGTTACCGGATCACGCTTCTTCACAAAGAAGTTCTTACCGTGGTGTTCGTCAGTGACATTTATGAGGCGGCGTACGACTCGGATCACGGGGTTGTTGCCGATCTCGGGCTCCTTGTCGCCTAGCCAAAGCATCTTAATGCCGGTTATTATCAGGAACGCCGCGAAGATATAAAGAACCCAGGAAAACTGAGAGACCAGGGTCGCGCCAAGCCCGATCATGATCGCGCGCAACACGATGACGCCGAGAATGCCCCAGAACAGCACGCGATGCTGATATTTGCGCGGTACTGCGAAAAAGGAAAAGACCAGAGCGATCACGAAGACATTGTCGAGTGCCAGCGTCTTCTCAACGACGAAGCCGGTGAGATAGTTCATACCTGGCTCGGCGCCCAGCTGCCACCATACCCAGGCGCCGAAGAGGAGGCCTAGGCTGATATACATCGATGACAAGATCAGGCTTTCACGAACCTCGATCTCACGATTATCGCGGTGAAGCACACCAAGGTCGAAGACCAGAAGTGCGATGACGATTGAAATGAAGCCGAGCCACATCCAGACCGGCTTGCCGAGCCAGTCGGTGAACAAGAGGGCAATTTCCACGTGAACTCTCCCGCCGGTCGCTCACCAGGTTTGAAATGTCCGACATCGCGAGAGGACCGGCAGCTCTCGCCAGAGGGGCCCGGACCAGGGGATTGAATCGAGCCCCGCCGGTTATGCAGAACCGGCGGCGGATTTCACTTGGCCAGCGCTGGATTGCAGTCGACCAGACGCTCGCAATGAGCGACCCGAAAAGAGGAGTGGCCAATTGGACAAACCAGGCGGTTGATGCGCCACCCCTGCCCATGCCGGCCATCCAAAGGGACTATCCCTGCGCTGCCAGCGTATGCGGCAAGAGCAAGCGGCGACCATGCGGTGCCTGGCGCGCTCCGCCGTAGCCGACATGGGACCGTCTCCCCATCCTCGCGCCTTGCACGATGCATGGCTGCACCCTCACGCCCGTGATCGCGCAGCCGTCGGCGTAGTGAATCTGCGGCGGATGACGGGGATGGATGTCGCCTGCCCTTCCCGGTTGAGCCGCTCCAGATACTCGATCTGCTCCCGGAACCTGAGCTTGAGCTTTTTCAATCCCTGAAGTGCCAGACTGTCCGGTGCAGGACGCGCCTGTTCACGCTCGATGCGGGCCTGGATTACAGCACGACGATTGCGCAGAGCATTCAGAATCGGGTCCATTTCGTGTCTCCTTGATAACCACCCGGCTGATCTGGTCACGACCGGATGATTGCGCCAATTGATTGTTGAAATGGCGACAATAGCGCATAACTATTGCTCATGCCGTATCGTCCCACGCTTCGCCAACTCGAATATATCGTCGCACTGGCAGAGTGCGGTCATTTCGGGAAAGCCGCAAAGCGCTGTCATGTGTCCCAGCCGACGCTCTCGGTCCAGATTGCCCTGGTTGAAGAGAACCTCGATATCCAACTCTTCGAGCGTACTCCGGCCGCCGTTCTGCTCACGCCCACAGGGGAACGATTTCTCCACGGCGCGCGCGTTACCATCGCAGCCATGAACGATCTGATGGACGCAGTCACCGATGACGCCGCAGCGCTTGGCGGCGTGATAAGGCTGGGCACGCCGTCCACTTTCGGGCCTTACTTCCTACCGACGTTTCTACCCCCATTGCACCAGACGTATCCGGACCTGAAGATCTACATAGTCGAGGATCGTCCGGCTGCGATCGAGACTGCGGTTGCAGAAGGTACGCTCGACTGCGGTCTCGGTCCTTCATGCGGTGAGCCGTCGCTGACATTCATCCCGATTGGGAACGAGAGGCTCTATCTCGGGGTGCCGGCCGACCACCGCCTCGCGCACCGTCACGTTGTCGCCTTGGATGAACTGCGCCAAGAACGCCTTTTGGCACTCGGACGCGGTAATCGGTTGCTGGAAAACGTTCAGCACTTGGCAGAGGCCTCGGGAGCAACGGTCATTGAGGATTATGCCGGCACGAGTCTCGATTCCATTCGTCAAATGATATCAATAGGTATGGGATGCTCCATCTTCCCGGAGCTCTACGCCCGTGCCGAACTCCAGAATGGGCAGGATGTTCGGATGCTGTCGATTGAAGGTTGGATGGAGACGCGCCAAGTTGGTCTCCATTTTCGAGACAACAGCGGACGAAGACGACACTTCGAGGTGCTTGCCTCACACGCGCACCAAGCCGCCTCAACTCTTGGAATAGCTGCAGGCGATATAATCTAGTCACAGAGCCACCGCTCCCGTAACCTGCCTGCGCGACTGACACCGGCAAAGCGTTGCCGGCCCCAAGCTCGACACTCCACAATTCTTTGTGACCTCGCCGCGGTGAACCGCGTGAAGGCTCCCCTCGTATGTCGATGCGAGATGACCCCTGGTCTCTCCCCGAACCGCGAACATGAGAGGAAAGCAAAGATGCTGAAGAAATTGATGATTTCCGGCGCAGCTGCCGTCGCGATGACCACGTCCGTACTTGCCGCAGACATTGTCGACACCGCCAGCCAGGCCGGCAACTTCACCACCTTGCTTGCAGCTGCCGAGGCTGCGGGCCTGGTCGAGACGCTGAAGGGCGATGGACCATTCACTGTCTTTGCGCCGACGGACGACGCATTTGCGGCCCTCCCCGCTGGCACGGTTGACGATCTGCTCAAGGAAGAAAACCGAGACCAGCTCGTGTCGATCCTCACTTACCACGTCGTACCAGGCAGCGTGGCATCTTCCGACCTCACCGAAGGAATGACCGCAGCCACGGTCCAGGGAAGCAACGTTACATTCACGCTTGAGGGCGGCGCCAAAGTGAACGATGCAAACATCACCCAGGCCGATATTGAGGCCGATAACGGTGTCATACACGTCATCGACGCTGTCATCATGCCATCAATGTGATGTCGTCGCAGGGCCATTGAGCCCGGGGCCGCAGCCGCGCGATCGCAACCGGCTGCGGCTTGCCCATACCGAAACGGGAGGTCTCGGTGAATATCGCGGTGGTGGTCGGTTCGACCGGCGGCATCGGCAGGGCACTGCTCGAAGCGCTTGAAGCACAAGGAACGTTCGATGAGGTGATCGGCCTGTCGCGCCGTACCATTCCTAATGTAGATGTTGTCGATGAAGCGACCATTTCAGCCGCCGCTTACACCGTCGCAAGCCGGGGGACGCCAAGGCTGATTGTGGATGCAACAGGGGTCCTGGCAGATGGGACCGCTGTGCCCGAGAAAACCATACGGGCGATCGAGCCCGAGACGATGGCGCGGCTTTTCGCGACAAATAGCATCGGTCCAGTGTTGCTGATGAAGCACTTCCTGCCGCTCCTGCCTCGCCAGGGCCGTGCGCTGTTCGCAACGATTTCGGCGAAAGTGGGCAGCATAGGGGACAATCGGCTGGGCGGATGGTACAGCTACCGCGCGTCCAAAGCGGCATTGAACCAGCTCGTACGCACTGCCGCGATCGAGCTCAGCCGTACCCATCCAGAGGCAATCTGCGTTGCCGTCCACCCGGGTACAGTGGCAACTCCTCTGTCTTCGCCATTCGCCAAGAACAGGCTCAATGTCCTTGCTCCTGCCGACGCAGCGCTGGATCTGCTGGCGGGTTTTGCTCGTCTTGGCCCTCAACACAGCGGCGGCTTCTTCGACCGGCATGGTGCGCCATTGCCTTACTGATCCCTTTTGGATTCCTGATCGATGACCTCAGAAAACGTACTTTGCCGGTCTCGCCCGCCCGACGGGTCATTGCCCTTCGTAGGAGGGTACAAGTCGCTCGCGCATGAGCACCAAAGAGAGTGTCAGTTGCAGACCTGAACTTCGGTAGTCGACGCTCACATCGGCCTCGAGTTGAACTTTCAACACGCGCTCGATCAGTATCGTACCGAAGCCTTCGTGGCTGGGTGGCATAACTGTGGGCCCGTCGCTCTCCCGCCACCAGAGTGACAGCCTTTCCCCTTCTGCGCAGGCATCTGTGTGCCATTCGACGTCAACGATTCCGGTACCGGCCGACAGCGAGCCGTATTTCGCAGAGTTTGTAGCAAGCTCGTGGATGGCCATGCCCAGTGGAACCGCTTGATCGGCGACCAGAAACACATCCGGCCCAGAGAGTCGGACACGTTTTGCATCGTTGTCGTATACCGACAGTTCGGCCTTCAGCATCTCCTGGAGGGACGCGCGCTGCCAATAGTCGTCCGTGAGAAAAGAGTGCGTTTTTGCAAGCGAATGAATACGTGCCGAAAAGCTCCGGTGGAAATCCTGTACCGTCGCCGCGGAGCGCGCGGTCGCACCCAGAACCGCCTGCACGTTTGCCAATGTGTTCTTCACACGATGGTGAAGCTCCCGGATCAAGAGCTTTTGCCTTTCATCTGCACGGTCACGTTCGTCAAGGAACGATTTGACCTGCAGTTGTCGTTTACGCGCGCGAACAGCCGAGCGGACAGCCGCACCCAGTGCTTGAGGGCCGAACGGGCGCTCGAGCGTCACGGCGTTATCGATCAGGAAATCCAGGCGCTGATCGAGTTGCGTGCCGCGCCAGGTCAAAAGGACAAGCGTGTAGTCGGACCACGCCGGCTGGTCCGCGATCCAGCCCGCAAGTCGGGTTCGATCTTCCGAAAGCAGCGCCTCCTCGGAGACGACGAAGCAGTAGCAGCCTTCAATGGCATCCAGAGCATCATCCAATGTCGAGCATATGATGGATGAATAGCCATGACCGTCGAGGATGGAGGCCGCGACACTTGCATCGCGCCCCGTTGGTGCGAGAATCAGCACATCGTGAGGATCAATCGTCACTGGAAGGCATCTGGTCCATGAGGTGCTCTTCAGCTCCGTGATAGGTAGGCACCCCAGTCAGGACGCCCGAGAATTTGGTCAGAGCTTCGCCAACCGACAGGCCTTTCGACGAGAATGCAAACTCCCGGATCGTATCTTCATGTGCACCCGTGCGTTTCTTGACTACCGAAACTGCCCGGCGGATGCGGCCATGCGCTTCGAAATATCTGAGCAGGACAACAGTGTCGCTCAAATAAGTCAGATCGACGGATACGCTCATTGGGCCCACCAAACCATGATTTGCGAGAAGCAGTAACGTCACCACGCCCCTTTGGTTCAGGTACGTGCTGATCTCATGCATTTGCAGGACCAGAAACTGCTCCTCCGGCATGGCGTTGAGATATCCAGTCAGACTGTCTATCACCACGACCTTCGTTCCGCGCTCTTCCACTGCACGTTGGATACGATTTGCCAGTTCTCCTGGTGAAAGCTCAGCCGGATCGACTTGGTCAATCTGCAGCAGGCCACTTTCCAGAAATACCTCAAGCGGCATGCCCATACCGGCAGCACGCTCCAAAACAATCCGTAGCGCCTCGTCGAAGACGACGAAGTAGCAGGGTTCACCTCCGCGAAGCGCTTGATAGACATACGACAATGCGATCGACGACTTCCCGGTCCCGGAGGGACCCATAAGCAACGTCGTCGTTCCCCGAGCCAATCCGCCCTTGAGCAAACTATCAAGCTTCGTACCGCTCGGTAGTTCGTCGCCACCGAGCGCCACGGCGTGTTCGGCAGCTATCAGTCGCGGAAAAACCGTAACCCCTCCCGGTCGGATGACGAAGTCGTGGTACCCGCCGCGTATCTGCACACCACGCATCTTCACCACGCGAAGCCGCCGCCTTTCTCCACCAAAGATTGGAACAAGCTGTTCGAGACGTATGACACCGTGACAGACACTATGGAGGTTGAGGTCGTCGTTCTCTCCGGTCAGGTCGTCCAGCATCAAGACCGTGCAGCGGTTGAGAAGGAAGAAACTCTTAAGCGCCAGAACCTGACGCCGGTAGCGGAGCGACCCCTGAGACAAAAGGCGGATTTCAGACAGCGAATCGAACACAACGCGGTCGGGCATCAAGCGCTCGATTTCATCGAGTGCCATTTGAACGGTTTCCCCGAGCTCAAGATCCGATGAATGAACCAGGGTTTGTCGCTTGCCCGCATCAAGGCTCAGTTCGGGTGGCACCAGTTCGAAAATCTCGATGCCTTTAAGATCAAAATTGTGTCGTTCGGCGACTGATAGAAGCTCTCGTTTGCTTTCGGACAAGGTGATGTAGAGACACCTCTCACCTTGATTTCGGCCGTCAATCAGAAACTGCAGGCCAATCGTTGTCTTGCCGCATCCAGGCCGACCTTCCACGAGATGGGATCGACCGGCGGCAAAACCTCCCCGCAAAATGTGGTCCAGTCCAGGAACCCCAGAACTGATCGGCGCGGCATCGAATGGTTGATCTTTTGACATCACGTTCCTCGTTTGGAGCCTCTATGCCATGTGATCCCCATGCCTGTCCGCAAGATTTGACGTATCGCGGGCTGATCGATCGAGGATCGTGGCTTTTGGCGACGGCGCTCGTCAGCGCAGACAACAAGAATCGGGGGTCGGAAAGCCGAGTTCGCACTTGGCGGGCGCCAACGGAGTCAGACGTCCTAGTGTCGGGCGTCAGACACTATAGTTGCAGCGACCTCTACAGGCGATCATTTCCGTCTCTCAGAAGTGAGATCTCGTTCTATTATTCGTCTCATTCGAAAAAAAAACGTCCTGCAGCGCATCTTGCGAAAGTGGCCGGCCCATCAAAAAGCCCTGCAGTTCGTCACATCCGATTTCGGCGAGGAAGCTGCTTTGTTCTGCTGTCTCCACGCCCTCTCCCGTCGTTCTCAGACCTCTCGCCTTGGCCAAATCGACAATCGCTCGGACAATGGCTTCGTCACCATTCCCGGATCCGAACCCGCTAATAAAACTGCGGTCGATCTTGATGCGATCCACATCCAGCTGCTGAAGCCGCCCCAGCGAAGAAAATCCGGTGCCGAAATCATCCAACGCAAAACGAACGCCGAGCTTTCTCAGCGCAGCGACGTTCGCTCGGCTGACGCCATCCATGTCAGACATGGCGGTCTCGGTGACCTCGAGTTCGAGCCGGTTCGGACTAAGGCCAGTCGCCATCAGGATGTTTGTTACACGCATCGCGTAGGCCGGGTTTGCCAATTCTACGGCAGAAGCATTTACAGCCAACGTTTCAACAGGCCACCCGCACGCAGCGGTGCACGCACCTCTGAGCACGATTTCACCCAATCTGTCGATCAATCCCGCTTCTTCGGCCAGGGGAATGAAGACATCCGGACCAACAGCGCCCCGAACGGGATGCTGCCAGCGAAGAAGCGCCTCAACTCCCACCAACTTCCTGCTCTTGGCTTCGAACAGCGGCTGGTAGTGGATTTGGAATTGCTCGGGCAAGTCCAGAGCCTTGCGAAGATCTCGCTCCAATTCCCGTCGCTCGGTGAGCAGCGTCTCCAAGTCTGTAGTGAATACGGCATAGCCACTGCGGCCGTTCTTCTTGGCCGCGTAAAGCGCCATGTCCGCCTGACGGGTGAGATCGATCGCATCCACCTCTCCCGCCCGCCCCACAGCAACGCCAATGCTGACGCCCACGAAAATCTGGGTGTCAGAGAGATGAAAGGGATGGCGTGCACTCTCCACCAGCTTGCTACAGAGCTGCTCGATCGCCTCCTCGCTATCCACATTGCGCAGGATGATGGTGAACTCGTCTCCGCCCAGCCGCGCAACAGTGTCCGCGGGATCAACGGCCCGGCTGAGACGGTCCGAGAACTCGCGCAACAGCACGTCCCCTGCCGGGTGGCCCAGCGTGTCATTGACTTCTTTGAATCTGTCGAGGTCGAGATAAAGCAGCGCTATCATGTGGCCCCGATCGGCAGCCGTCGTCACAGCCTCCTGCAGGCGATGTTCGAAGTGAATCCGGTTTGGCAGTCCCGTAAGCCCGTCATGCCATGCGATATGCCTGATTTCAGCCTGACTCCGGTTGAGCGAGAGAGAGCGACGGCGAAGAACGAGGAGCAATACCGAGAGCGCTGCCATGCCTATCACGAAGAGGCCTACCAAAATCGGCCAGACGCTGCCAAAGACGATCGATCCGGGGCGGTAGGGCCTCCAGATATAGTAGCCCATGACATTTCCTGCAGAATTGGTCAGCGGGCTTGCTGCTTCGTCCGCCGCCACCGCATCATCCCAAGTAAAGCGCAAACCATCGAGCAGGTAGCTGTCCTGCAATTCCTGAAGCAACGTGCCATCCAGATAGCGCACCGCAATGTGGAGGTATTCCTCGCCGGCGATCTGCTCGATCTCACCGCTATCTGACACAATCGGTTTCACACTCACGATCGCGGGACGTCCGCCAGCAACCGCGATGTCCGAGGTGCCAATTGAAAGCACTTGGTCAGAAATTCCCTCCTCGTCCCCATCGCGCAACCTGCGTCTCAAGTTGCTTGCAAGCGGTCCCGCTCGGCTCCAAATCTCATAAAGCTTGGCCGGATCGACCACGCCCCCGCCAATCGAGGCGTAGATGGGTTCGTCGTGAGGATCGAGGATGTATGCGCCGTCGTGACCGAAGTAGCTGTTCATCCAGCTACCAAGGTTAACGTCGATCCAGCCGAGATCGCGTTTCCGAACACCCTCAACTGCGTCATCCCAAACCGTCACGCTCTCTTGGTCGTGCGCGACGGTTTCCCTAAGCTGTGAAACGACAAGGTCGACGAGCGCCCTCTGGCGATCCGTCGAGATCCGATCGGCTTCGGCGGTTGACCAGTACAAGAACCCGGCCGCGACGACGTTGAGCATGACTGCCAACGCAGCGAATGGAAGCACGATGCGTAGAAGAAAGCGCAGGCGACTGGGATGTCCTAAACTAGTAAGCATCCGGACAAGCTTCTTATCATTATTGTTCCCTCGAACGCTGCCACCTATTAGCTAAGGAATCCTTGAGCGGAGCAGAGCGCCGAGTTGACGATGCGTAATCTGGGCGAAGCCGCAGGCAATGCCGTCAGTCTCCGCCAGAAGAGCCTAACGAAGAGGAACCTTTCTGCTCCTTCTGGAATCCAAGCGACATGAGCCCGGCACGAAGTCTCCTATGATTTGTGCTCGATCCAGACGCGAGCGCAGCCGAAAACGCGGATGAACCAGCGGTGCGTTGTCGAACAACCTGTGGCATCTGAAGCGACCCATATGACGTTCGCTGGTGGATTGTATTAGCAACTTGCTAGGCGAGACCGGCGATAGTCGCATTCGCGCATCACCTTCGATGCGTGGGGGAGTGTCGGCAGACTGCCGGTACCGTACGACGGTGCTGAAAGTGTCTTTCACCAATCTCAAGATTTCGCGCAAGCTTGGCCTTGCTTTCTCGGCCGTCGTGGCGGCCATAATAGGCGGAGAGAAACTCCGCCTCATTAAAGGTTGGCGTCGAATAACTTATTCCCAATCTTTGTCCTTAAGCAACCAGACTGACTGCGACCACGCGGTTTTGGGTTTGCAGGTAGAGTATCGTGGTGGTCTGCCCCCTGAAAAGTGGTCCTCCCTGAAGTAGGCTATTGAGCCTTTAGAGAGGACGTTGGAATGCCCCAGAAGAAGCACAAGCCCGAAGAGATTGTCGCGAAACTGCGCCAGGTTGAGAACGGCGGTGGAAAACTAGACCACGGTAGCGGCGGGATTGTCCGGCTGCGGGCGGCGTAAAAGTCGTCCACTTTTTCCCTTTTCTGCGTGGCGCAGGGAGGGAATAGGGATCTACACCGTGGAATTATATCTGAAGGTTCGCGTGGCTTGCGACGGAGGCATGAGCCAGCGCGAGGCAGCAAGGCATTTCGGCATCTCGCGCGACACGGTTCGCAAGATGATGGCGTATTCGGTTCCGCCGGGCTATCGGCGGCAGGCTCCGGTTCGGCGTCCGAAGCTGGACGCGTTCATCGCTGTCATCGATCGGTGGCTTGATGCGGACCGTGCGGTCCCGCGCAAGCAGCGCCATACGGCCAAGCGGGTGTTCGACCGGCTGCGCGACGAGCACGGGTTTGCCGGCGGCTACACGATCATCAAGGACTATATGCGCGAGCGGGATCGGCGCGGCCAGGAGATGTTCGTGCCGCTGGCGCACCCGGCGGGGCACGCACAGGCCGACTTCGGGGAGGCTGTCGTTGTCATCGGCGGCGTTGAGCAGAAGGCGCACTTCTTCGTGCTCGATCTGCCGCACAGCGATGCCTGCTATGTGCGCGCCTATCCTGCGGCGGTGGCCGAAGCGTGGGTGGACGGCCATATCCATGCGTTCGCCTTCTTCGGCGCCGTGCCGCAGTCGATTGTCTACGACAACGACCGCTGCCTGGTGGCGAAGATCCTGCCCGACGGCACGCGCAAGCGGGCAACGCTGTTCAGCGGCTTCCTGTCCCACTATCTGATCCGGGATCGTTACGGCCGCCCCGGCAAGGGCAATGACAAGGGCAGCGTCGAAGGTCTGGTCGGCTATGTGCGCCGCAACTTCATGGTGCCGATTCCGCACTTTGCATCGTGGGACGAGTTCAATCTGTGGCTCGAGTAGCAGTGCCGCAAGCGCCAGGGTGACCGGCTGCGCGGCGAGAGCGAGACGATCGGCGAACGCTTGCTGCGCGATCTGGTGGCGATGCGCCCACTGCCGGCATCACCCTTCGATGCTTGCGACCATGCCAGCGGTCGGGTCACTTCGCAGGCGCTGGTGCGCTACAGGACCAACGACTACTCCGTCCCGGTCGCCTACGGCCACCAGGACGTCTGGATCCGTGGCTATGTCGGCGAGGTGGTGATTGGCTGCGGCGGGGGATCATTGCCCGTCATCCGCGCAGCTATGAGCGCGAGGAGGTTGTCTTCGATCCACTGCATTACCTGCCGCTGATCGAGCAGAAGATCAACGCGCTCGACCAAGCGGCACCGCTACAGGGCTGGGAATTGCCGGAGGCGTTCACGACACTGCGCCGCCTCATGGAAGCACGGATGGGCAAGCAGGGCCGGCGCGCCTATGTGCAGGTGCTGCGCCTGATGGAAAGCTTCGATCTGGCCGATCTGCACGCAGCCGTGAAGCGGGCGCTGCATCTGGGCGCCATCAGCTTCGACGCCGTGAAGCACCTCGTCCTGTGCCGGGCCGAACGCAGGCCACCAAAGCTGGACCTCGACATCTATCCCTATCTGCCCAGAGCCACTGTCGAGAAGACGTCGGCCAAGGCCTATATGCGCCTGCTGGACCGTAAGGAGGAACCGGCATGAGCAGCGATGCTCCAGAACTCCTGCTCGCCCACCACCTCAAGACCTTGAAGCTGCCGACCTTCCTGCGTGAGCACCACAAACTTGCCCGGCAATGTGCGGTCGAGGGCGTGGATCATGTCCGCTACCTTGCCCGGCTGGTCGAGCTGGAACTGATCGATCGGGAACGGCGGATGGTCGAACGCCGCATCAAGGCGGCAAAGTTCCCCGCCGCAAAAAGCCTCGACAGCTTCGACTTCGCCGCCATCCCGAAGCTCAACAAGATGCTGGTGCTGGAACTGGCGCGGTGCGAATGGATCGAGCGCCGCGAGAACGTCATCGCGCTCGGCCCCAGCGGCACGGGCAAGACCCACGTCGCGATCGGCCTCGGCCTGGCGGCCTGCCAGAAGGGATTGTCCGTCGGCTTCACCACAGCGGCCGCGCTCGTCAGCGAGATGATGGAGGCGCGCGACGAACGCCGTCTTCTGCGCTTCCAGAAGCAGATGGCGGGCTACAAGCTGCTCATCATCGACGAGCTGGGCTTCGTGCCGCTCTCCAAAACCGGCGCCGAGCTGTTGTTCGAGCTGATCTCGCAGCGTTACGAGCGTGGCTCCACCCTGATCACCAGCAATCTGCCCTTCGACGAATGGACCCAAACCTTCGGTTCCGAGCGCCTCACAGGCGCACTCCTCGACCGGCTGACCCACCACGTCAGCATCCTCGAGATGAACGGCGACAGCTATCGCCTCGCGCAAAGCCGGGCACGAAAAACCCCCAACCCTCACCAATAAGATCGCCGCTGCTGCGAGCGGAAAACTCTGGTCGGGCTACGCCCTCCCGACGTTCCCCGCTCGCAGCAGCGCCAGTGGCCTGGTTTTGCGCCGCCCAATGGCCGGTTTTTGCTCCGCCGTTGACAGACGAGGCGTTGCCAAATGATGATGACGAGGCCGCCCTGTCGCGAAGGCCTTCGTGCGAAGGAAGTCGTTTCGACGAAGTGTGATGTCTTCGCCTCTTCCCAGGATGCGGTGCAGTAGACGAAATGTCCCAAAGCAAGGATGAGTGGGCACGGTTGGTTGTGCTTCCACGGCAGGAGGGCACTATGGCTAGACAGCAGATCTTGACGGACCACAATGCGATACGAGCTTGGGCAGCGGCACGCATGGGCGTGCCAGCCGTAGTCGATGTGTCGTCACAACCGGGCGTTCAACCGCATCTCCTTATCGCCTTCGATCAAGTGGCCTAGGAAGATCAGGATCAAGCGGAGCGACCTCCATGCCGGCGGGTTCGAGCTCGTGGGATGGGATGAGTGGTTTCGTATCTTCGATGACGCGGGGCTGGCTCTGGCTGTCCTGCCTGAGAAGCCCGGTGTTCTGGATAACAGGCATCAATTCATTAAACGCGACGACCGTTAGTTATAGCAACACGTCGAACGGTGCTGGGAAGCGTCGATCAGTATCCGAGGCGGCCTCCCGCCAAGGGCCGAAACCTTAGTTGGGTGCGCAGCGGTTGTTTCACAAAGCCGAGGTTGCCAGTCAGGGGTCGTAGGCTGCAGAGTTCACATCAGGCGCAGGGGCGGCGAACTGACGTGATATGACCGCAACGCCGATGTCCCCGGCATTTCTTCCAACTGAAGCAGGTAACGCGTTAAGAGTGCGAACCAGTTATCTCAACAGTGACAGAACATAATATCCTGCGTGAACCCCCAGGCTGCCCACCGACCGTAATATGAAGTGACTGGCCAGCAAGCCCGCAATCTGTGAGACTGGGTGCATCGTCAGCCATCTTCTAAGGGCGCTGACGGCTGTTTGCGACCATCATGCTCTCGCCCCAAAGGTTCGGAGATGGCTATGATGTCCGCCAAACCCGTTAACAATGGTATATTCACACCGCGCGATCTCGCTTTGATGTGCGAGGAGTTACGGCGCTCGGAAGCTCCTGACGAAGGTCCTGCAGACCGTGAAGCGCGAGCTGAGATGCTGGTTCAAACCTGGAGCCGTCAGCGGCAAGCCCGAAACGCAGACCAAAGGGAAGGCGGCGAGAGCCGACACACCTAAGCGGTGCGATCGGCCGTTATCGGTGGAGGACGAACAAGAACTCTACATCGTCTGGCTGCTGCCTTATCTGCGTTGAAAGGCATATCTCTGTTGCGGCGATAAGAAACACGCGGGTGCTTTTGTGCCGAACGCCCTGCAAACCGTCATTGACCAGGTCCACACTGCTCCCAGCGGCGGAGTGCGCGTGGCTGGATAGCAGAGCTAGGGGCGAGGCCGGCACCTTCTTAGCAAAGCGGACGCAATTGTATCCTCGGAAAGACCTGATGGAACTGCGGCAATATCGGTGGTCACAAGGCATCCGCTGCGCAGCGACGCACCCTAAGCCGTCTGTCGCTCGGCCTACCGCCGACCTTGTCCCTCAATGAACTGATATGATGCCGTCGACGGCCCTCCATTCCGATGGTCTGATCAGACGGTGGTGGGCGACGCGCACGGAATGAAGCGGCCCTTCCAGCGTCTCGCGCCAGTATTCCAGGAACCCGCGCAGTTCGGGGAAGCCGGGCGCAAGGTCGTATTCCTGCCAGACATAGAGCTGAAGAAGGCTGGGATGGTCCGGCATGTGATAGTGGATTTCTGCCGTGGTCAGGCCATATCCTTCCATTTGCAAATGAAACTCTCTGCTCACCGTCTTGGCCATTCAAGTCTCCAAGTTCCCGTTTGAACGTCAGGCATCCAGTTGCTGCCAATGCCCATCCGGCATCGCCTTGCGCGCCATCGCTCTCGCCTCGTCCGGGTGATCCAGTCGACGCAGGGCATCCATGATGACATTAAACGAGATTGGCTGTGGAATACCCGGCGGGCGGCGCAGGGTCGGCATCGATTCAACCGCGCACGCATCTGACGCCCAGGATGACAAAATGGCGCGTTTCTCGCCCATATTTAGCTCCGGGTCGCGAACAACATCATCGGGATGCTTGTAATGGCGCGATGGGGACAACAGACGATCAAGCGCGACATCCTCTGCTTCAGGCGCGAGTGACGGAATGATCGTTGAGAAATCGGTTCGGCCCATAGCTTACCTCCTTTCGGATTGCCGTTCCAAACTCCAGTTGCGACCATTTTTGCTGGCGCGTTTCAAGAACGCGACCATGGCGAAAATTTTGCCGTCTCCTTCGAAAAAATCAAGCCTTTTAGTGATCCGGGCGCCGTAGAAAGTTGCACGATTTCAGGCCCCTAGCACTCGTAACGATCAAGTGCCAAAATTTTTCGCCAGCCCTCTTGAAACGTCAAATTTCTCAAACTAGCTCCATGTGCGCGTAATGCCGAAAGGGTTGCGCGCCCCGTGCCGGACCCCGGTCCGGTGCGGAGGAACCTCTCAAAATTTGTTTGTCCTGAAGGAGAACGAGATGACGTTCCGTCCATTGCATGACCGCATCCTGGTCCGCCGCATCGAAGCCGAGGAAAAGACGGCTGGCGGCATCATCATACCCGACACGGCGAAGGAAAAGCCTCAGGAAGGCGAAGTCATCGCCGTCGGTTCCGGTGCCCGCGACGAAGCGGGCAAGCTGGTGGAGCTCGACGTGAAGGTTGGCGACCGCATCCTGTTCGGCAAGTGGTCCGGTACCGAGATCAAGCTCAACGGCGAAGACCTCCTCATCATGAAGGAGAGTGACGTCATGGGCGTGATCGATGCGACCGCCGCACTGAAGAAGGCCGCTTAAGGCTTCTTCCGTTTCTCAACCAGTCAACGAAAGCTGCCTACTGAAGGAGTGATCCAATGGCTGCCAAGGAAGTCAAGTTCCATTCCGACGCGCGCGAGCGGATGCTGCGCGGCGTCGATATCCTCGCCAATGCGGTAAAGGTCACGCTGGGCCCAAAGGCCGCAATGTCGTGATCGACAAATCGTTCGGCGCACCGCGCATCACCAAGGATGGCGTGACTGTCGCCAAGGAAATCGAGCTGGAAGACAAGTTCGAGAACATGGGCGCCCAGATGGTGCGCGAGGTCGCGAGCAAGACAAACGATCTCGCCGGCGATGGCACGACCACGGCGACGGTGCTCGCCCAGGCGATCGTGAAGGAAGGTGCCAAGGCCGTGGCCTCCGGCATGAATCCGATGGACCTAAAGCGCGGCATCGACAAGGCCGTCGACGCAGTGGTCGCCGAGCTCAAGGCGAATGCCCGAAAGATCTCGAAGAACGACGAGATTGCGCAAGTCGGTACCATCTCGGCCAATGGGGATACGGAGATCGGTCGGTTCCTCGCGGAGGCCATGCAGAAGGTCGGTAATGAGGGCGTGATCACCGTCGAGGAAGCCAAGACCGCCGAGACCGAACTCGAGGTCGTCGAAGGCATGCAGTTCGACCGCGGCTACCTGTCGCCCTACTTCATCACCAACCAGGACAAGATGCGCGTGGAGCTCGACGAGCCCTACGTACTGATCCACGAGAAGAAGCTCTCCAATCTTCAGGCACTGCTTCCGGTTCTCGAGTCTGTGGTCCAGTCCGGAAAGCCCCTGCTGATCATTGCTGAAGATGTCGAGGGTGAGGCTCTGGCGACTCTTGTAGTCAACAAGCTGCGCGGAGGCCTCAAGGTGGCTGCGGTCAAGGCACCGGGCTTTGGCGATCGCCGCAAGGCTATGCTCGAGGACATCGCCATCCTTACCGGCGGTACCGCAATCAGCGAAGATCTTGGCATCAAGCTGGAAAACGTCACGCTTCAGATGCTGGGCCGCGCCAAGAAGGTGGTCATCGAGAAGGAGAATACCACGATCGTCGACGGCTCCGGCTCCAAGGCTGAAATCGAAGGTCGCGTGAAGCAGATCAGGGCGCAGATCGAGGAGACGACCTCGGACTACGACCGCGAGAAGCTCCAGGAGCGTCTCGCCAAACTTGCTGGCGGCGTTGCTGTTATCCGCGTCGGCGGCTCGACCGAGGTCGAGGTGAAGGAGCGCAAGGACCGAGTGGACGATGCGTTGCACGCTACGCGCGCCGCGGTCGAAGAGGGCGTACTGCCTGGTGGCGGTGTTGCTCTGCTAAGGGCGGCCAAGGCGCTTGAGACCATCCAGGTCGACAACGCGGATCAGCGGACGGGTGTGGAGATTGTCCGCCGCGCGATCGAGGCGCCGGTCCGCCAGATCGCCGAAAATGCCGGTGCCGAAGGCTCGATCATCGTCGGCAAGCTGCGGGAGAAGGCCGAGTTTGGTTGGGGCTGGAACGCCCAGACCGACGAATTCGGCGATCTCTACAAGCAGGGTGTGATCGACCCGGCAAAGGTCGTTCGTACCGCATTGCAGGACGCAGCCTCCGTAGCCGGTCTGCTGGTGACGACCGAGGCGATGGTGGCTGAGAAGCCGAAGAAGGACACCGCGCCCGCCCTGCCCGCCGGCGCAGGAATGGACTTCTAGATCAACTGCGAAGCCTGCGCCCGATTACGGGCGCAGGCATCATCGATCAGGGAGGCTGTCATGAACATGGTCCCCAATATCGGCACGATCGCTCCACCGAATTGTCCGCCGAGCGATTTCGTTGGCCATCAGGCGGAATGCCGCTCAACGTTCAAGCCGTGGCTTGAAGGGTTGCTTGCCAAGGCGGAAACTGCCGGGTGGAACCGCCGGACAGTGGCTTCGACACTGATGTTTCTGTCAGCGCAGAGCGCCTCACGGCCGTCACCTACGCGTAACCGCGAGGGATGAGCCAATGCCGCTCATGGCGGCTGGATGATTTTTTGACACCGACGAAGGCGGCAGACCCGACCGCCGCCTTCCGAACCAGGGAGAAGGACGTTTTCGGGAGACTGAAGATGATCGTGTATATGCCACCGCGTGCGCAGCGATTCTTCGCCGTTGTTGTCACCACCATTTTCCTGGCCTTCTCGGGATGCGCCGTGGCCCCGTCGCCGCACAATCTCCATTTGCGGAAACCGTCGAAGCGCGTTCCCTTGCAGATGTGCTGGAAGATGTGACGCCGGCTGTCGTCAACATCGCCGTAACCTCGCGCGCGCCGGCAGAAACCAACCCGCTGTTCAACGACCCTTATTATCGCCGCTTCTTCGACCTGCCGCAGATGCCGCAGCAGCGACACAAGATGAGTGCCGGCTCCGGCGTCATTGTTGATGCCGCGAACGGCTATGTTCTGACCAATCACCACGTCATTGAAGGCGCCGGTGACATCGCCGTGACGTTGAAGGACCGTCGTCGCTTTGCGGCGGAGCTTGTCGGCAGCGATAAGGCCACCGACATCGCGGTATTGAAGATTGAGGCCGAAAGGCTGACTGAGTTGCCGATCGGTAACCCTGATCTGCTTCGGGTTGGCGATGACGTCGTTGCCATCGGCAATCCCTTCGGCCTTGGCCAGACGGTAACGTCCGGCATCGTCAGCGCGCTGGGCCGCAGCGGCATCAATGTCGAGGGCTACGAGGACTTCATACAGACAGATGCGTCGATCAACCCAGGCAATTCGGGCGGGGCACTGATCACGGGGGATGGCCGCCTCGTCGGCATCAATACCGCGATCATCGCGCCGGCCGGCGGCAATGTTGGAATCGGATTTGCAGTACCGATCGACATGGCACAGGCGGTCATGCGGCAACTCATAGAGCACGGTCAGGTCAGTCGGGGCCGAATTGGCGTCGCAATTCAGGATCTGACGCCCGACCTGGCCGAGGCGCTCGGCATCGAGAGGATAAGGGGCGCGGTTGTAGGGAGCGTCGAAGAGCAGGCGCCAGCGGCACATGTCGGCCTTCAGGCAGGCGACGTGATCGTTGCAGTGGATGGGCAGGAAATCACTGGGGCGCCCGATCTGAGAAACCGTATCGGGCTGACGCCGGTTGGCTCGACTGTTGAGATCGCCTGGCTGCGCGACGGTGAAAGAAATGTGGCCCGGGTTCGAATCGAAGCTGACAATGGTGGCGCGATCGCCGCAACATTCCCCCAGAAGTTGTCCGGAGCGATCTTACAAGATGCCTCCGGAAACGTCTTCGTCGAAACGGTGGAGCCCAACAGCGCTGCCGCGATGGCAGGACTGCGCGCCGGAGACGTCATCGTCGCCGTGAATCGTCAGCCCGTTCAATCGAGGGAGGACCTCTCAAGCGCCTTGCGTGCCGCGCGCGGCACCATTGCGCTCGATTTGTTTCGCGGCGGAAACCGCCTGCTTCTGGTTATCCGATGACTAGAGCCATCCCCACCTTACTTAGCGCGTGCAACCATCTCAAAGAGACGATGATGAGGAACTTCATGTGCCGCTCGCCGTGGCGGCGTGGCTCGAGGTGCTAGTCAGACTGCACAGTTCGTTGCCCGTGCCTGATACTAGGGAGACCGTGCAGATTGTCTCGACGAGCGCAACACCAACGTGCCAACCACTGAAGCCCGCATCGTTGACAATGATGCAAGTTCCACTGGAGGGACGTAGCCTTCTCGCCGGCACAGCGGCGCCGCGACAATTATCTAGGAAAGGATCGACACATGCCGCATCTATCCATTGAGGAGCCGATCATGATTCTGGTGGGAATGGCATTCCCAGACGTATCGAAACGGTGCTGGAGGCCTACGCACTGCTTCGCGATTGGCCCGATTCCAGCCGCAACGGGGCTCACATGGTGATACTCAACGCCTGTAAGGCGGGCGTTGCCGGTGAGATTGACGCCGAAACCGTGCGTGCCACTTTCGCTGCATTTGCGCGCCGCAACGGCATAATTGTACCGAACATCATTTCATACTCCCGAACCGAAGGCTGTCGGCTGGTCGCTTAAGGCTGTCGGCGGATTCCTAGCTAGGCCAGGCATTACTGCTTCGCGGTCGCTTCTCCGAGCTAGCCGTGACGTCAAGTTCTAGCATCCACAGAGCACGTCGCCTAGCTGATGCCTGCCTTCCGGGAGACTTCTCCAACAGACGTCCCATCCTGCGCCTGATCGATGATGAACGTCTTCTGCGCGTCCGTGAACTGCGATGGTATCATGCGTTCCGCTCCCCTGCCAGCCAAGGGCTTGGTGCGGAAAACTATAGCCAAAATAGGGCCGTTTTGATCATAACATTTAGCGATGTGGTGAACGGCGGCAATATCGCAATGTAGAGGGCAACGGCGGCGTTGGTGGCGGAGGACCGCTACCGTCGATCCCAAAACCTATCGGATGTACGCTACAAGCTCCGAACACTCTCGGCTTCTGGCAGCATAGTCACGCTGCGCGCTCGATTGCTTTGACGCGGGCACGAGGGGGCTCCTCTCGATCATTGCGTGCGGCACATCCCAAGCTCTATGGGGCGGCGGAAAAGACCGTCCGAAGGCTGGCTGGTTTCGCAGCCTTCGAGCGGTAGGCAGGTTCAACCAGTACCGTTAATTGTAATCCGCTTGCTCTTTGCCTGAGCGCGTTCGGTTTTGGGTAGAGTGACGGTGAGAACACCACTCTTGAAATCTGCGCTTACCTTATCGTCGTCGATTTCATAACCGAACGGTATCCGGCGCTCAAAGCGGCCGTAGAAGCGTTCGGAGAATCGACGATCCTTCTCCTCGGACTCGGCTCTCTTCTCGCCCCGTAGCGTCAGCACGCCATCCTCGAGCAGCACTTCGATGTCCTCCGCCTCGAGGCCGGCGACCTCAGCGGTTACGCGTATTTCCTTTTCGTTGTCGGACACCTCCACGTTGGGCCAACTTCCACCAAACGATGAGGCTCTGCCGAGGGTAGCCGCATGGCCACCAAAGCCTCGAAACACATCGTCGAACAGCCGGTTCATCTCGCGATGCAGCGAGAGGAACGGGTCGCGCGTATCGCCGTCGCGAAACACGGCGGGAACCTGACCTCGCTCCCGGTTCCAAGGGATCACGTCACGCAAACTCATTGTCATTCTCCTTTCAGTTTCGGTAGTTCGCAACAAAGCCGTCGACGAGGACCGGGCCTACAGCCCGGCCCTGTCAGCTCTCGCGTACGGGACCGCTCAGGCAGCCTGTTTGTCGGTTCCGCCCTTGCGGTGTTCGACCTTGGGCGTATCGGCGCTGCCGATCTCGATCCGGCGCGGTTTCATCTCTTCGGGAATCTCACGCTTGAGATCGACGGTCAGCAGGCCGTTTTCGAGGCCGGCGCCGGTCACCTGGACGTGGTCGGCCAATTCGAAGCGGCGCTGAAAGGCCCGGCCCGCGATGCCGCGGTGCAGGTATTCTCCTTCATCCTCTGGGGATTTTTGGCCAGAGACCAGTAGCAGGTTCCGTTCCTGCGTTATGGATAATTCGTCCTGACCAAAGCCAGCCACCGCCATCGTGATGCGGTAGGCGTCTTCGCCCGTTCTGGCGATGTCGTAAGGAGGCCAGTTATCGACGGCAGTCGTCTGGCTGGCGTTTTCGAGCAGGTCGAAAACGCGGTCGAAGCCGATGCTTGACCGGTAGAGTGGTGAAAAGTCGAATGCGGTTCTCATAGCCATATCCTCCGTTTGAGCAACATGGGTACGAGGAGCGCCAAGAAGCCGGCGCTCCTGACCATGCCGGCCCCGCAGGCAACCGGCAATATCGATTTGGGAATTCAGTGCTGGCCCGTCAAGGCCTTCTTCGAACCGGCGGAACTTTGGACGTGACCTTGGGTTTGCCATCATGGCTTCAAGCATGTTGAACCGATGGAGGATTGAACATGCCGATCACACGCGCTGACGTCATATCTGTTCTGGGACCCACCGATGAAGTGCTGGTCGTGGAACTGATAGCCTCGGAAGCATCGATAGAAGAGTTGCGCGAGGCATGGGAATGGCTCAACAACGAGGAAGCGCTCATCGGTGCCGGACGTCCGCTGCCAGGTCCCATGGTCAGCAGGCTGATCGACATACTGGATGATGATGACGAGAGATGATGCCGTGCGGCGGCGGCCTCTGGCTCCTTGAAGAGAGAACAGTCGTTGCCCATCTTGGACGAGGGCCCAAGGTTTGCTTGGCCAATTACGTTTTCAAAAGACGACCAAAACAAGCGGAGGAAGTGATGAATGATGTCACGTTTTCCGAGCCGGTGACCGTGGTTTTGCCCGCGGCAGCCAGCGCAAGGTTGCAACCAGCTTTGAGGCAATCGAATGTCTCCAGAATGAGTGGCCGCTATGGGCCCGCGGACGCAGCTGGCGAAAGGCATGCATGGCGTGCCGTAATGCGCTCGACGGCTGGTGCAGCGCAAAAGCAGCGAGACGACGCTTCATCAAGGCCGCGAAACATGCCCACCTGATGCCTGGCTACCATGCTACAGTTAGCCCTGTGTGGGGCTGGCCGGCTTGCAAGACTGGAAATACCGCCCAGATCGCTCAGTGAACCGATAGGATGCCGTCGAAGGCCCTCCATTCCGATGGTCTGATTAGACGGTGGTGGGCGACGTGCACGAAATGAAGCGGCCCTTCCAGCGTCTCCCTCCAGTATTCCAGGAATCCGCGCAGTTCGGGGAAGTTGGATGCAAGGTCGTATTCCTGCCAGACATAGAGCTGGAGGAGGGGTGGTCCGGCAAATGATAGTGTCTTTCAAAGAGGGTGCATTGCCTTGCGGTGGTGTTGCTCTGCTGAGGGCGGCCAAGGCACTGGAGACCATCCCGGTCGACAACGCGGATCAGCGGACGGGAGTTGAGATCGTACGCCGCGCGATCGAGGCGCCGGTCCGCCAGATCGCCGAGAATGCCGGTGCCGACGGCTCGATCATCGTCGGCAAGCTGCGGGAGAAGGCCAAGTTTGGTTGGGGCTGGAACGCCCAGACCGACGAATTCGGCGATCTCTACAAGCAGGCGCAGGGGTACCAATAGCACCGGTCAAATGAATCTTTGGACGTATTATCCTCCGGGGCTGGAGCATGTGTTGCACCCTAAACCTCGTCGACGATCTCTCTCGTGAGCCGTATGGAGTTACCCAGTAGGCACTCTCCATTTTGCCATTCGCGGTAAGGGTTGAAAGCCGTCTACCGATCACCGGCGTGTCGTTTTTCTGCTTGGATCCACACCTTCCGACTTGTGGGTCTGCGCCTGCGTTTGGTCGACCGGTTCAGACAGACCGAAACGTCCGGCAGGTTTCCGGTTTTCTGCCGCCTCCTGAGAAAACGCGTGGGAGGGATCGTCGCTACGCACAGGCTTCGCGATCCGCTTTCCGGTCTCTCGCCTGTTCGCCGTCTGTTTCGCAGTCATCAGTTCTTCCTCTTCCTGCCATAGAGCGTTCGTAGTTCGTCCTTCGCATCCTCGAGCACGCGGCGTCGTCTGGCGCGCAAGTTCTTGCCCGCACGGTTGATGTAGAAAGTCAGCATCGACATCGCGGAGCGAAACGGCTCGGTATTACGTCGGTCGCTTCGTTCAGCTGATCTTTTCAGCGAACGCGCGACGTCCTTGGGGTCGTCCCGTAGAAAGACATCTTCTTCGAGATCGAGCGCGTCACTCTCCTCGGTCACCTTTGCAGACCAGTCTTTTGTCGATCTAGCCATCGTCCTCTTCCAAATGGTTGGAACGGGTTCCATCGCCCGATGTTCCATACTGGGCGAACCCAACCGTCGCTCAAGCGTTCCGGCAGTACGGGTCGATCAGCCACGGAGGCGGGACCGTGAGAACCATCACCGCACATGAATTTCCGCAAGAGATAGCCTACGTCTACGCGCGGGCTCGGCGCCTGGAGTGGATCGCGGTGGGCTATATCGCCAGCTCCACTGCGTTTCTATTCTTCGTCATGGGCAGTTCGCAGGCAATGCGCACGAGCTTCTTCGAGGACGCGGTCAGCATAGTGCCGGCAGTGGCGTTCCTCGTCTGCACCAGGCTGGCGCGGCGCGCGCCCACCGACAACTTTCCCTACGGCCTGCACCGCGCAACCTCGATCGGCCACCTCATCGCAGCGTTGGCGCTGTCGACAATGGGGTTGTTTCTGCTGATCGAGGGTGGTCTGAAACTGATTTCTCAGGAGAAGGCGACTATCGGCACAGTCACATTCCTGGGGCATTCGATCTGGGCCGGCTGGCCGATGCTGATAGCCCTGCTCTACACGGCCGTCCATCCTTCTTCCTGGGCGCATGAAGACAAGGCTAGCACCCTGCCTGCACGACAAAATCCTGCATGCGGACGCGGCGATCATGCGCGCCGACTGGATGTCGGAAACGGCCGCCGCGGCCGGTGTGATCGGACTGGGCGTTGGCATCTGGTGGCTCGACCCCTTCGCTGCGATTGTTGTCTCGGGCAGCATCATGCGCGACGGTTGGGCCAATTTAAGTGTCGCCGTAACCGACCTGGCGGATCGCAGGCCAATGAAGACTGACGGATCAGACTGGGAGTACCTGCCGGAAGAGGTGCGGCAGACGCTGGAAAATCTCGACTGAGTGCAGCAGGCGGAAGTACGCCTCTGAACCGCCCCGGGTTTGCCGGAGGCCGTTTCTTTTGAGTCACGCGGCCATGGCTGGTTCTTCCAGCATGGCGTAGTAGCGTTCCTCGGCTTCCGCCGGCGGGATGTTGCCGATGGGCTCCAGCAGCCGGCGATTGTTGAACCAGTCGACCCAGGTCAGCGTGGCGAACTCTACGGCCTCGAAGCTACGCCATGGCCCGCGCCGATGAATGACCTCGGCCTTGTAGAGGCCGTTGATCGTCTCGGCGAGAGCATTGTCGTAGGAATCGCCCACACTGCCGACGGAGGGTTCGATGCCGGCTTCGGCCAGTCGCTCGGTGTAGCGGATGCTGACATATTGAGACCCCCTGTCGGAATGGTGCACCAGGCCGCCGCGGTGGATGGGCCGCCGTTCGTGCAGGGCCTGTTCGAGAGCATCGAGGACAAAGCCCGCATGGGCGGTCCTGCTCACCCGCCAGCCGACGATGCGGCGGGCATAGGCATCGATGACGAAGGCCACGTAAACGAAGCCGGACCAGGTGCTGACGTAGGTGAAGTCCGACAGCCACAGCCTGTTCGGCGCGGGGGCATGGAAGACCCGGTTCACATGGTCGAGCGGGCACGGGGCGGCCTTGTCCTGCACCGTGGTGCGGATCGGCTTGCCGCGGATGACGCCCTGAAGGCCGAGGTCGGCCATCAGCCGCTCGACCGTGCAGCGCGCGACGGCGAAGCCTTCACGCAGCATCTGCCGCCAGACCTTGCGCGCGCCATAGACCTCGAAGTTCTCGGCGAAGACGCGCTCGATCTCAGGCCTCAGGACACCGTCCCGCTTCGCCCGCGCCGACAGCTTCTCCGGATCGACGCGCTTGGCGACGTGGTCGTGGTAGGTCGACGGGGCGATCGGCAGAACCTTGCAGATCGGCTCGACCCCATGGACCCGCGGTGATCGTCTATGAACCCGATCATCGTTTGAACGGGCGGTCGAGCTCCGCCTGGGCAAAATAAGCGGAAGCCTTGCGCAGGATCTCGTTGGCCTGCCGAAGCTCCCGGTTCTCCCTCTCTAGCGCCTTCAGCTTTGCCGCCATGTCCGTCGGCACACCGGCGCGCTTGCCGGCGTCTACCTCGGACTTCTTCACCCACTCGTTCAGCGTCTGGCCCGTGCAGCCGATCTTGGACGCGATCGACATGACCGCAGCCCACCGGGAGGGATGTTCATGTTCGTGATCCAGCACCAGCCGCACGGCTCGCTGGCGCACTTCCGGGGAAAACTTGTTCGTCGTCTTGCTCATGATGGCTCCACCTTCTCAGGAGTTGGAGCCTCCGGCAAACCCGGAGCGGTTCACCTCCGGGAAGAGGGGCACTTCTTCATGGGCGAAGCCTTCGTGGTGCCCAAAGCTGGTACAGCTCGGCTGACGACCCTGATTATGGAGGCAGCTGCGACGGTGAAATCACTGGATTGGCGCGTGCACGATATCGTCATCATGCCCGTGCAAAGCCTTTCGCAGATGAAGGAGGACGAGCGTTCTCACCGTAGGGAAACGCAAGCCTGAACGATAAGCGCGGCCGAGCCGGTCCAGATGGCAGCGATAAGGGAGAGTGCTCCGATGAGCCGCGCAATCGTAATGATCGCGTTCGTGTCCGGCCTCTGCCGTTCCAGTCCGGTTAACCGCGACACCTGGACAGGGGTGATGACGATTGGCGCGATTAATGCGACTGAAAAAACCGTCGCGGTACCGACAAGGATGGATGACGTATGCTCTTGCCCGCCCAGCGCGCATAGGAACGTGTGGCCCACATAGACGAGGGAAAATTGCAGTCCCCACACGATCAGGCCCCAAAGGAGGAATAGCATCGTTGCGATGGTCGAGGGGTCTCGCCGAGGTGCGGGGATATCTTGTGTCACGACATCACTCTCGGAAAGCCGTGGACGAGAAGAAGACCGAACAGCATCTGCAGCAGAGCGTACCCGAAAAGCAGCGCTACATTTTCATAGCTGACCCGGCGGATGTGATCGAGGCGCCCGGCCAAACATCGCGCAGCGGCAACAGCAAGCATCATGACAAGAGCAAATGCGAGCTGCCCATCGAGCACACCGGCCATATAGACCATGGCTCCGTAGGCATTCTCAGTCGGGCGCAGACCGCTCTGCCAGTGGCCCCAGAGATTGCTAGCAACAGCTGCCACGAGGCAGACAGCGGTAAGAACGAACAGCAGCGGCGCGGCAACCCCGCGCTGGCCTGGTTCCGGCAGCAAGCTGTTGGCAGCCATGAGCGAGACACCACCGGCCAAAACAAGCCCCGCTGACGTCCATGGCCAAACGACACCGGGAAGCGATGGCGAGCCATCCGGCGCCCACACCTCGGGTGAGACCACCCAAAGGTAGAGATACGAAAAACGTAGGCGAGATAGAGTGAACCGGCGACCAGAACGAGGACGACAGTCGCCCACCACGCGTGCGAGGAGGGTCCGCTCATATACGTCGGCAGCTTGACGCCCGCCCCGATGTCGACCTCGCCTGCGTTAGGCCCCTTGTCCAGTCCCCAGGTCCAAACCAGCATCGCACCGATCGCGACGACGCTGCATATGACCGCCATCGTGACTGCCTTGATGGTCAGCAACAGGAAGAACGCCGCGGTGAAGATCGCCGCAATCACATGCGCGTATCCCGGCCCTGGCATGCGGATAATATATTGCGGACGCCCCTCGATGGCGCTCGTGACGATCGTCTCGCGGCCGCCCGTCGGCGCGTTGGGCAGGAAGTGACGTCCCTTCTCCACCTCTTCAGGAAGATTGGGCTGGTCCCACAGTGGGTCGCGGCTGGTGACCAGGGGAATGCTGCGCGTTGAATAGACGTCGTTGGGAAGCCATTCGAGTGTGCTGGCGCCCCATGGGTTATCCGGTCCCGCCGATCCCGTGATGACAGGCCGGAAGCGCCTTGCCAGGTCCACAACGAAGAGCGCGACGCCTGCGGCAAATATGTAGGCGCCCACGGTGGAGATCATGTTGAGTGCGTCCCACCCGACGTCGCCGGGATAGGTCCAGACGCGCCGCGGCATGCCTCGCAGGCCCGTAATGTGCATTGGGAAAAAGGTAACGTGGAAGCCGATGAACATCAGCCAGAAAACCCAACGCCCGACGCGCTCGGAAAGCATGTTCCTGCTCACCATCGGAAGCCAGTAATAAAAGGTCGCAAACAACGGAAAGACCATCCCGCCGATCAGCACGTAATGGAAATGGGCAACCACGAAGTAGGAGTCGTGCACCTGGAAATCGACTGGCACCAGCGCCACCATGATGCCGGTAAGCCCGCCCATAGTGAAAATGAACAGGAACCCGAGGACGAGCAGCGAAGGCGTGTTGATCCGGAAGCGTTCCTTGCTGGCCGCGATCGTTGCAATCCAAGAAAACACCTGGATGCCGGACGGTATGGCAACCGCCATGCTCGCTGCCGAAAAGAATGCGAGACTCAGCGACGGTATCCCCGTTGTGAACATGTGGTGGACCCAAAGGCCGAACGAGAAGAAGCCGGTGCCTATGAGGGCGACGACAATGAGGTCATGCCCCACCAAGGGCCGTCGCGCCATCGTCGAGACGATCATCGAGACGAGGCCAGCGGCCGGCAGGAAGATGATATAGACCTCCGGGTGGCCAAAGAACCAGAATAGATGCTGCCAAAGCAGTGGATCCCCGCCTCCGTCGGCTGAGAAGAAGGGCCAGCCAAATGACCGCTCGATTTCGAGGAGCATGGTGCCCAGGATGACTGCGGGAAAGGCGAAGATGATCATCGCCGCAAAAATGAGCATCGCCCAGGCGAAGATCGGCATCTTAGCCAGCGACATACCCGGCGGCCGTGTCTTGAGTGTGCCCACTACGATTTCCACGGCGCCGGCGATCGCCGATATTTCGATGAAACCAATGCCGAGCAGCCAGAAATCAGCGTTGTCGCCTGGTGAGAATTCCTTGAGTGTCAAAGGCGTGTACATGAACCAGCCGCCTTTGGGCGCCAGATCGTAAAACACGGTCGAGAAGAAGACGAGGCCGCCCACGACATAGGCCCAGACGGCGAAGGCGGAGAGCCGTGGGAAGGGCAGGTCACGCGCGGCAAGCATCTGAGGCAACAGCATCACGCCAAGGGCTTCGACCGCAGGCACGGCAAACAGGAACATCATCGTGGTGCCGTGTATGAACCGCTCCGGGTTTGCCGGAGGCTCCAACTCCTGAGAAGGTGGAGCCATCATGAGCAAGACGACGAACAAGTTTTCCCCGGAAGTGCGCCAGCGAGCCGTGCGGCTGGTGCTGGATCACGAACATGAACATCCCTCCCGGTGGGCTGCGGTCATGTCGATCGCGTCCAAGATCGGCTGCACGGGCCAGACGCTGAACGAGTGGGTGAAGAAGTCCGAGGTAGACGCCGGCAAGCGCGCCGGTGTGCCGACGGACATGGCGGCAAAGCTGAAGGCGCTAGAGAGGGAGAACCGGGAGCTTCGGCAGGCCAACGAGATCCTGCGCAAGGCTTCCGCTTATTTTGCCCAGGCGGAGCTCGACCGCCCGTTCAAACGATGATCGGGTTCATAGACGATCACCGCGGGGTCCATGGGGTCGAGCCGATCTGCAAGGTTCTGCCGATCGCCCCGTCGACCTACCACGACCACGTCGCCAAGCGCGTCGATCCGGAGAAGCTGTCGGCGCGGGCGAAGCGGGACGGTGTCCTGAGGCCTGAGATCGAGCGCGTCTTCGCCGAGAACTTCGAGGTCTATGGCGCGCGCAAGGTCTGGCGGCAGATGCTGCGTGAAGGCTTCGCCGTCGCGCGCTGCACGGTCGAGCGGCTGATGGCCGACCTCGGCCTTCAGGGCGTCATCCGCGGCAAGCCGATCCGCACCACGGTGCAGGACAAGGCCGCCCCGTGCCCGCTCGACCATGTGAACCGGGTCTTCCATGCCCCCGCGCCGAACAGGCTGTGGCTGTCGGACTTCACCTACGTCAGCACCTGGTCCGGCTTCGTTTACGTGGCCTTCGTCATCGATGCCTATGCCCGCCGCATCGTCGGCTGGCGGGTGAGCAGGACCGCCCATGCGGGCTTTGTCCTCGATGCTCTCGAACAGGCCCTGCACGAACGGCGGCCCATCCACCGCGGCGGCCTGGTGCACCATTCCGACAGGGGGTCTCAATATGTCAGCATCCGCTACACCGAGCGACTGGCCGAAGCCGGCATCGAACCCTCCGTCGGCAGTGTGGGCGATTCCTACGACAATGCTCTCGCCGAGACGATCAACGGCCTCTACAAGGCCGAGGTCATTCATCGGCGCGGGCCATGGCGTAGCTTCGAGGCCGTAGAGTTCGCCACGCTGACCTGGGTCGACTGGTTCAACAATCGCCGGCTGCTGGAGCCCATCGGCAACATCCCGCCGGCGGAAGCCGAGGAACGCTACTACGCCATGCTGGAAGAACCAGCCATGGCCGCGTGACTCAAAAGAAACGGCCTCCGGCAAACCCGGGGCGGTTCAATCCTTGTAGGATCGACGCATCCAGCGGGAGATTGTCATGGCCGATTTGCAGATGCTTAGTGAACTTGAACGCAAGGTATTGTGGCTAGCCACCTGGACGATCCATCACGCCAATCACGTGCGCGACAACGGTGATGGCCTAAAGGTCGGCGGCCACCAGGCGTCCTCCGCATCGCTGTCGACAATCATGACAGCGCTCCATTTCCATGCGCTCCAGCCTCAAGATCGCATCGCGGTCAAACCTCATGCAAGCCCCCTCTTCCATGCGATCCAGTACCTGGTTGGCAACCAGACTCGCGACAAGCTGGAGAACTTTCGCGGCTACAAGGGTGCGCAATCCTATCCGTCTCGCACCAAGGACGTCGACGACGTCGACTTCTCGACAGGCTCCGTTGGACTGGGAGTGGCCCAGACGATCTTCGCTTCTCTGGTGCAGGATTACGTGCGCGCCAAAGGATGGGCCGACACCCAACCGGGGGCAAGATGGTGGCGCTCGTCGGCGACGCGGAAATGGACGAGGGCAATATCTTCGAAGCACTGCTGGAAGGCTGGAAGCATGGGTTGCGCAATACCTGGTGGGTGATCGACTACAATCGCCAAAGCCTTGACGCTGTTGTGCGGGAGGGCCTCTGGACCCGGTTCGAAGCCATTTTCCAGAACTTTGGCTGGGACGTCGTCATCCTCAAATATGGAAAACGGCAACAGGCTGCCTTCGCTGAGCCTGGCGGCGAGAAGCTGCGCGAATGGATCGATGCCTGTCCCAACCAACTCTACTCCGCCCTTACCTTCCAGGGAGGAGCAGCGTGGCGCAAGCGCTTGCTGGACGATCTTGGAGATCAGGGTCCGGTCTCGCAACTGATCGAGAGACGCAATGACAGCGAACTAGAGCTGCTGATGTCCAATCTTGGCGGTCACGACATCGAAGCATTGCTCGCAGCCTTTGAGGAAGCGCGCTCACATGACCGCCCCGTCTGCTTTCTTGCCTACACGATCAAGGGCTACGGACTGCCGCTTGCCGGACACAAGGACAATCACGCCGGATTGATGACCCCAGGCCAGTTGGAGACTTTCAGAGAGACCATGAACGTTCGGGAAGGCCACGAGTGGGATCCGTTCGAGGGCCTGTCGGTAAGCCAGGCTCAGGCGCGCACCTATCTTGCCCGGGTGCCATTTACCCAGCGCGGCCGCCGCAGATTTGTCGCCCCCGACATCCCAGTGCCCGAGCGGCTTTCCCTCACCTATCAGCCCACCATGTCGACCCAACAGGGCTTCGGTCTGATCATGCATGAGATTGCCAAGGGCGGTGAACCATTGGCAGATCGCATAGTCACGACTTCGCCAGATGTAACGGTGTCGACGAATCTGGGCGCCTGGGTCAATCGCCGCGGTCTCTTCTCAAGGCAGACCACTCCCGATCTTTTCAGATCCGAGCGCATACCCTCAACCTACAACTGGACATTCTCCCCGCGCGGCCAGCACATGGAACTGGGCATAGCGGAGATGAACCTGTTTGTTCTGCTATCGGCACTCGGGCTCTCACATTCGATTTTCGGCGAGCGAATACTGCCAGTTGGCACGCTCTATGACCCCTTCATTGAACGCGGCCTCGATGCTCTGAATTATGCCTGTTACCAGGATGCAAGGTTTATGATCGCTGCCACGCCCTCAGGCGTGACGCTAGCTCCCGAAGGAGGAGCGCATCAGTCGATCGCAACCCCTCTCATCGGGATGTCTCAAGACGGATTGGCAAGTTTCGAACCGGCATTCGTCGATGAACTTGCGACCATCATGCGCTGGGGCTTCGAGTACATGCAGCGGTCTGGCGAGGCCGAGCCAGATCAAATGACATGGCTACGCGACGCAATCGGCGGCTCCGTCTATCTGCGGCTGTCAACCCGTACCCTCGACCAACCGAAACGGGATATGACACCAGAACTGCGAGCAGACGTCATCAACGGCGGCTATTGGATGCGAAAGCCGGGCCCCAACGCCGAAGTCATCATTGCCTACACCGGTGTGGTCGCCACCGAGGCAATAGAAGCAACCGGGATGTTAGGTGAAGACCGACGCGACGTAGGTCTCCTTGCGATAACTTCGGCAGATCGCCTCAATGCCGGGTGGACAGCGGCACAGCGTGCGCGCGAAGCCGGCCTTGCCTACGCAACAAGTCATGTCGAGAGACTACTCAGCGACATTCCTGCTCATTGCAGCATCGTTACGGTGATAGATGGTCATCCTGCAACGCTCGGCTGGCTAGGCTCGGTGCACGGTCATCGGCTGAGGCCCCTGGGTATCGAGCATTTCGGGCAGACCGGATCGATAGCCGAGCTTTATCGCCATTACGGGATCGACGCGCTCGGGATCGTTGCAGCAGCCGAGGCGCTCACGCCGGGCAAGCCGATCAGGCGGTTCCGCACCATCTAAAGCCTAGCGGTTCGTCGTGCATTGCTGATCCAAGGAGGCGCCTCCCCGGTCTTCCGCGATCTAAGAGCCACAATTCCAACCTACGCCAACCAACCTTCTTCCGCTTGACGTGTCGATCGTTCCGCCATTACGTCGCGAACATTGTTTGGGGGCGTGGGCCGTGCATTACTTCATCTACGAGAACCGGGCACAAGGCCGGGTCCGGGTCCACGTCGCCGAGTGTGGCTTCTGTGCGGCCAAAGAAGGGTTCCAGCAACTCGATTCATCCAGAAATGGCCAATGGCACGGCCCCTATGAGCGCGAGGTTGCCTTTAGCAAAGCGGCTAAGCTGGGTTGGAGTGACGTGCGGCCCTGCCCCACCTGCCGGCCCTAGCGAGCAGCCGACTGGTTGAGGCGAGCCATCTCAGGGCATGGGCTTTGTCTGCGAAGCGTAGAACAGCTGAGACAATCGATTGCCGTTTGGCATAAGGGCTGCACTGCTCGAAATACATGTTCGCATCGTGCCGCCCCCAAAAGTATGCCGGTACGCCACTTGCAGATTGGCCATGGGCTGCCCTAACATTAGGAATGAGTAAATTGCGTTTCCACAAGCCGGTCCGCGTGCAGCCCGGTCGCATCGATCGAGACAAGGTCGTGCTCTCCACCAAGCACGCCGCGGAAATACTGCTCAGGGATTGGCCGGACAGAGGCCAAAAGAAGCGGGAGAGAGCCATGCGGGCCTGTCTCGAAGTCATAAAGGGCCGCAAGCCTCCCAGCTATGCGCGTAAACGCATTCATTTCTGCCGCACGCGATGCCCGAATTCTGCTGGATGACTGGTCTTCGGCCCGGGTCTGTTGAACGCCGTTGGTACGTCGTTCTTTGCCGATCGGATCTGGTCGTTTCCAGAGCGCGGCCGGTGTCAGCGCAGTTGCTTGAGGCTAGTGTCTATCGGCCCTGCGAAGTTCACCAGACCCGACGGCCGCTGCACCGGGCGGGGGTAACCCAGCATGACATAGCGCTACTCAATCCGATGGCAGGTGAGTTGATCGCCACCTAGCCCGGGCGCAAGGCGTCAGCAATGATCCGCCGCCGATCGACATTGGAAAGGACGTGCCTCTTCCGGATCCGCTGGCTGCTCAGAGAGGCGCGCGTTATAGTACGCCGCCTCAATAGTCGCAGCACGTATCGGAAGCAGAAGATTCTTCTCCACCCGAACATTGAAGCGTTACCCCGGCCAATGATGGCGGCGAGTCCGGCCATCAGGACAGCGCTCGGTCGGCGCCCAGTAGTGGTTTGGGGCGCGATAGCGCGCGGTGGATCGGCGATCGGGCGAGTGAAACGGTGGGCTCAGACATGCCCCCTCCCCTTCTATCTCGCTGATCAGGAGAGCTGCCGCGAACGATCCGATGGATGCGCCGGAGGCGCCTGAAAAGGCGACGAGCTGCGTGGCGCAAAGAAGGATACCCGCGACAAGGACAAGGTGGACGAGATGGCAGGCGAAGTCGTTCAGCTCCCCGAAGAAGGTTGGGGCGGACAAGGGAGCAGGTAGAAGTCCCTCGATCTGTGGTCTCCTATCGGAAGCTCGCCGGAAACGATGGGGCGGCTATCGTCGGCTTGGGTCCCGAGGGCATATACACTACTCCCAATTTCGATCTCCGCCGCACCGGCAGTCAGCGCCCCATTTTCGTCTGCAGTCGCCGCCGCTAACTGGTGAGAGGCAGGCTTGTTCTCTGTGATCGATTAAGTGCGGATTCGAGCATGCTTGGCTTTCCGGAAACAATGCAAAAATGTGGCCTCGGCCGCGGTCCCGGGGCATCCCATCGAATCCGAGAGGTGTGTGAGTCGCTGCGATTCTCGATGAAACTGCGCGGCACGGGAGCCGCTGCCGGCACTCCCGATTGCAGTTACCCCCTTGAATCTTACAGGGCACTCGCGGGCGTAGGCATTTTCGTGTTTCTCATAAGTAGCCGAAAAACCGACGTAAATGACGACAAATAGCCGAAACGGGAATCAGCGAACCCTCTTGCCGCAAGGAGTCGTTAACCATTAAGTCCTTGCAAGGTAACGCACCTTAGGTATCGTCACGGAGAATTTGCGCGAAATGCGCTTCCACCGTGATGAGATACTATGTCCGTGACTGAAGCCGTCAGTGTGAACGCTGGCACAACCTTGGCAGCAGATGAGGCAATCGGCGCGCATGCCGAACTGTTGAGCTCGCAATTGCAAGCGATGAGCGAGATGCTGTTCCCGCCGACGTCTCGCAAGACCCTGCGCCTGTTCACCTCGGGCGAGGCGGCGAAGCTCATGGGAGTATCGGACTCCACGCTGCGCAAGATGACGCTCGCTGGCGAAGGGCCTCAGCCGAAGACCACCTCGAACGGCAGGCGACTCTACACTCTTGGGCAGATCAACGAAATCAGGCAGATTCTGGCAACCGGCACGCGAGGGCGTGACGCGGGAGATTTCATTCCCCATCGTCGCCCCGGCGAGCATCTCCAGGTTCTTGCGATCACCAATTTCAAGGGCGGGAGCGGGAAAACCACCACGTCGGCCCACTTGGCGCAATTCCTTGCACTCCAGGGCTATCGCGTCCTGGCCGTTGATCTGGATCCCCAAGCCAGTCTGTCGGCGCTTCTTGGCGTGCTGCCTGAAACGGACGTGCGTGCAAATGAAACGCTATATGCGGCTATTCGCTACGACGACCTTCGCCGTCCGCTCAGCGAAGTAATCCGTCCCACCTACTTCGATGGCCTGGACCTCGTTCCTGGGAATCTGGAGCTGATGGAGTTTGAGCATACCACTCCAAAGGCCTTGACCGACGGATCGGAGGCTAGGGACGGAATATTCTTTACCCGGGTCGCGACCGCGATCGACACCGTTTCTGATAATTACGACGTGGTTGTCATTGACTGCCCGCCGCAGCTGGGTTTCTTGACGCTATCTGGCTTGTGTGCGGCAACGTCGATGATTGTGACAGTGCATCCGCAGATGCTCGATGTCTCGTCGATGAGCCAGTTCCTTTTGATGACGCGGGATCTCCTGAGCGTGGTCCGGGAAGCCGGCGGACGACTCGAGTACGACTTTATCCGCTATTTGTTGACGCGCTTCGAGCCGCAGGATGCCCCCAGACCAAGGTGGCGGCCCTCCTGCGCAACCTGTTTGACGACCACGTAATGACCAATCCGATGGTCAAGTCTGCGGCGGTCTCCGATGCAGGGCTCACCAAACAGACGCTATATGAGATCGGGAGAGAGAACCTTACCCGGGCCACTTATGATCGCGCGATGGAATCGCTCGACGCCGTCAACGCGGAGGTCGAAGGGTTGATGAAGGTAGCATGGGGGCGAACCCGATGATGGCTCCAAGCTGTCAGTTGGGATTTCCCAACTCGATCATGGCTGAACGAACCGGGATTGCGCTCAAGGGCGCAGTCGCTTCACCTGCACGCCGCCGCAATGATCGCCGGTACGGGGTCAAGCCCGAACCCGTCAGGTCGCCAGATGGCCATGCGATCAAACTTCTCTCGGTGACGGAATCGCCTGTTGGGAGCTCCCAACCGCAGTGCGTGGATGGCGTCCAGTTGGGAGCTCCCAACATGAGCGGAGCTGAGGGGGCAGATGAGCCGGAAAGACGCCATCAACAGCCTGTTCCTCAAGAAAGCGGAAGCCCCTGCCCCGCACGCGTCCCCAGCGAAGGATCCAGAGCGCGTACGCACCGGCGCAATTGGCGCCATGGGCACGTCGCTCCAAGAGCTCACTCAGGGCGCGCGTGCCGCAGCGAAGCTCCAAGAGCAACTGAGCGCCGGTGATCATGTCGTAGAGCTGTTGCCGAACTTGATCGATCCGTCGCCAATCGCCGATAGATTGCCTGCCGATGGTGATCCCGGATTCGACCAGCTGAAGGCGAGTATAGAAACGCACGGTCAGCAGGTGCCGATTCTCGTGCGGCCGCACCCGACGTTGGAAGGCCGGTACCAGATTGCCTATGGCCGTCGACGTCTTCGCGCGCTCGCGGAGCTGAATCGGAATGTCAAGGCGATCGTTCGCAAGCTATCAGATGAGGAGTTGGTCGTTGCCCAGGGCCGGGAAAACCTGGACAGGGCCGACCTTTCGTTCATTGAAAAGGCGCTCTTTGCAAAACATCTCGAGGACGCTGGCTATGAGCGAACCGTCATTATGGCGGCGCTCTCGAGTGATAAGGCCGATTTGAGCCGCTACATAGCCGTCGCAAGACGTGTACCGGAAGCCTTGGCTCGCAAGATAGGGCCGGCCAAAAGGCCGGCCGCGCGCGATGGGTCAAGCTTGCCGAGGAACTCGAGAAGCCGGGGCTGTCGCGACGCGTCGACGACGTCATCGAGTCCGTTGGATTCCGAGAGGCGGATAGTGATGGACGCTTCTTGCTTGTGCTCAAGGCGGTATCGCCAGCCACACGACGCGTGTCGAAACCCCAGCCTTGGTCCACACCTCACGGTCGCCAGGCTGCGAAGATCATCAGGCAGGGCACGCAGACGGCTATCACGTTTGATGAAAGGCGCGTCCCGGAATTCGCAAACTTCGTAGCAGCACGGCTCGACCGGCTTTACGACGAGTTCTCACGGGCAAAGGAGGAAGATGACACAGGAAGCTGATAAGTCGCGCGCTCAGCGCGGTCATATCTGAACGCAAAAGAAAAAAGGCCCCCAAAGCGAACCTCGGAAGCCCTTTCTCACGTGTAGCAACTAGAGAATCGCACTTCCCAGAATCGCAGTCAAGGCCCGATGTGGCCTGAACCGCTTAGGGCGGCCGGATTTCTTTTGCCTGATCGTAGGTGAAGGAAATGCAGACACATCTTGCAACGACGCCCTTTGGGCGGCGGTCGATGACGCTTGGCCAGATATCAAGTCAGGTTTCAGCTAAAGCCATGCCGGCCGAAGCTATGGTTAACAAATGGGAAGTCTTCCAGCATATCCGGGAGGCACGGGAAATGCTGGGTGCTACGGACCGCGCCCTGGCAGTTCTCAACGCGCTCCTTTCCTTTCACAGGGATGCAGAGCTTCGTGCGGACGGCGTTATGATCGTTTGGCCGTCGAACGAGCAGCTCATGGCGCGTGCCAATGGCATCTCCCCGGCGACCTTGCGCCGGCACATCGCCATACTGGTCGAGTGCGGACTGGTGATCCGGCGGGACAGCCCCAATGGCAAACGCTTTGCGCGACGCGGGGCGGGGGAGAAATCGAGCAGGCTTATGGATTCGATTTGTCCCCCATCATCGCGCGAGCACAGGAATTCAAGGACCTTTCTGACGCGATGCAGGCTGAAAAGCGCGCCCTGCGCGTCGCGAGGGAGCGCCTGACACTCCTGCGGCGTGATATCGTCAAGATGATCGACGCCGGCATTGAAGAAAACGTGCCGGGGAATTGGGGCAGGGTGCTCCAAATCTACCAAGCAACCGTGTCGCAGGTTTCGCGGAGTTCCCCCCGTCAGCACCTTGAAGACGCCTGCAACGAACTGCAGGAACTGCATCTAGAGATCCGCGAGACGCTGGAATCGTTCGTTGGTTCGCAAAATATGAGCGCCAATGAGTCTCAATTTGAGCGTCACATACAGAATTCAAATACCGAACCACAGCTTGAATCTGAAACCGGCTCTCGAAAAAAGGAAGAAGCGAGCACCAGCGGCGGGAATAATCGCAATCTGCACAGCTTGCCGGCAAGGGAATTGCCATTGGGTATTGTGCTTGACGCCTGCCCTGACGTGAAAGGTTTGGCGAAAGGGGGCGAAATTCGCCACTGGCGGGATTTTCTGGCCGCCGCAGAAGTCGCGAGGCCGCTCTTGGGGGTCAGTCCCAGTGCTTGGCAGGAAGCCTGTGAAGCAATGGGCGAGGTCCAGGCTGCGATCACGCTCTCTGCAATCCTCCAGCGATCGGACCAGATCAACAGCGCCGGCGGCTATTTGCGCAATCTGACCGACAAGGCAAAAGAAGGGAAGTTTTCCACCTGGCCAATGGTCATGGCGCTCTTGCGCGCCAAACTTGATGCCAGCAGATCACCTGCACACAAGGCATCTGATCCACGAGCTGAAGGGGAAAGTCCGAGCGAGCGTTTGGAAGTATCAGACGCGCTATTGCGATCATTGGAGCGGCCGAGGTGAGGCGGAATGAAGATCGTAGTCGCGCTGTCGACCAAATTTCTCTTTGGTATCCGTGGGCTGGCTTTCTCCAGGTGCCGAACATAATAATCTGAACCTCGGATTATGGGGGCGCGGAGAGGACCACCTCATCAACTTGGGGATCTCTGATCCGCGGGGCTGGTTTCCAAAGGATCGGTTGTTCTGACGGCGAGACTTCCTCAACAGCGAGGGGAGGGGAGTCTCAAGCTCCCGATGGTCTGCCTGGGCCGATGCGGAACGAGTCTGGCCAGCGCTAGTACTCGATGCCGGTCACAACGTTGCCGATGTGACGGTCGGCCCTACCGACGGGATACCCATGCAGTCCATAGCTCCGCGCCAAGGCTGAAATGCGCCGTTTCCCTATGCATAGGCGGTGATGGAGAGGTCGCCCCGCTGTGGATCGGGCAGACTACCCCATGTCTTGGCACCGGCGTCGTAGGCAAGGATAACCGGATCGCTATACGCGTAGGAAAGATGTCTCGCCATCAGTCGCCATCTTGATGGCAACTGAGCCTAATTCTATATATAATCTGATTTCCAGGATGGAGGTGACAATGGCTGAACCACAACTCTCGGTCCGGAGCTCTAAGGCTCGGGATTTGGCCCATCGTCTGGCTCGACGGGAAAATCGTTCTATCGCCGATATCGTCGAGCGCGCTCTTGAGTCGTATGAAATCCGTGAAACCGGTCGGGAAGCTGCAGCAGCATTTTATGCCCGCCTTGCGGCACAATCCGGCACGGATATCGATCTGGAGGCGGTCATTCGCGAGAGCCGGCGCCCACATCAGGGCGTTGAGCTTTGATATTTCTCGATACTAATGTCGTCTCAGAGACGCTGAAGAAGTCACCTATCGAAGCGGTGGTTGCGTGGCTGGTAAGGTACGACGCCGAGCTTGCGCTGCCGACGGTGACGATCGCGGAAATTGCTTACGGAATTCAGAAAATCCGGCCGGATCAGCGCGCCGTCAGGTTGGAGCAGGGCCTACAGGACTGGCGTCGGCGCTTCGCCGACCGCATCTTCGGTCTGACAGAGGAAGCGGCACTGGCTTACGGCGACATAATGGGTGAGGCCAAACGGCAGGGGCGTGTGATGTCGGCTCCAGACGGCATGATTGCTGCGATCGCACGCGTAAACGGCGGCCGATTGGCAACGCGCAATCTCTCCGATTTCGAGACGACCTGCCTCGAACTCATCTCTCCATGGGATTATTGACGGAGCAGGGGAGGGGCCTTTCCATTCCTCTACAGGCCACTCGCTTTGGTGAGATTAACACGGAAACGGTCACGCCGGCGTTGATATTTGCGGGTCATCTCGGCACTCGCATGGCCCAGATGCCTCTGCACGTATCGTTCGTCGACTTCGGCCGAGGAGGCGAGCCCGGAGCGCAGCGAGTGGCCGGCAAATATCATCCCGCGGTCCCCTTCCGGCAGGTCGCTGCGTACACCGGCTGCCAGCGCGGTGCGCTTGACGAGGCGGGCAACCTCCTGAGCGTTTAACCGATTGGCGCCAACCGCTTTGCCCCGGCCCGTGACGCGCCGGAATAGGGGTCCGTGGGCGATGCGTGCAAGATGGAGCCAGGTCCCGAGCGCCGCTAAAGGGCAGGTTGCGTTGGATGAACCGCGTCCGATTTCGACCTCGCGCCACCCGGTCTTGCCGCGGATCCGCAATAGTATCCCCTTGTCGAGGATTTCTATCCAACCGGAAGAATCCTCAGTCTGGTCGCGACCGCAATCGAGGCCTACAATCTCCGAACGGCGCAGACCTCCGGCGAATCCCAGCAACAGCATGGCACGATCTCGCAGCCCGCGCAGGGTGCCACGATCGAGCGTCTCCAGCATGGCGACGAGGTCCTCGGGTAACACCGCTTCCTTCTGCCGGGGTGGTGAGCCGTGCTTGTTGCGGATGCCGGCCATCACGGTGGCGATATGGCGGTCCGTCCTGTCGAGCGGCTGTCCGCGCTGTCTGTAATTCCACGTCAGCGCGGAAATCCGACGTTCAATCGTCGCAACCGAGTTGGGTTGCCGGCCGTCAGTCACCGTTCCCGATGCGCAGGCGGCAATATAGAGGCCGACCAGCTGCGGATCGGGCGGAAATATCTCGATACCCTGGCGCCGGCACCAGCTGGCAAAGTGCTTCCAGTCAGACGCGTAAGCACGGCGCGTGTTTGTGGAACTGGCCGCTTCGACATAATCGCGTGCCCGGTTCGCGAGCGCATCGAGTTGCGATGATTGGTGAGATGGCGCGACGGCGGGCAAGGAAGGTGAGGGGGCTTCGTCCTCCTCACCTGGCTCGGACCCCAAGTCTTCCTTGAAAAGCACGTCCAGTTCGATGTCGGCTAAGTCGTTTGCTGAGCCGCTCACTTCGCCTCGGCCGACATTAGAGGAGGCTCCCTGTGGTCGAGCGGAGCGTCCGTCAGCGCGTTTTTTGAGGTTTTTGTCGACGAGAGAGGCCATTTTGCGGGGGTCGCACAAAACGAATGATAATGCAAGATTACCGTTCATTATTATCTCCAAACAGCCGGTGCGGAAACGGACGATAATGCTCGCATGAACCGCACATGACGTGTAGGCTGATTGCAATGAATCGGCAAGTTCCACCAGCATCGCCTTCTGCCATATCCGTCCCGCGTGTCCCCGCCTGGGCGGTACCGCGTACTCCGGCCGACAGTGATGTCGAGGCCGCCTATATAGCGGGCAGCGCCCTGAATTCGCTCGACAATCTCGTTCGCTCCGACGCGCCATGGCTCGGCGCATGGCGGCAGCGGCTCGCCCTGAAGGCCGCCGCCGCGACCGTCAAGCTCATGCGCCGCACAGAGGACGAATCCGCCTTGCGCGACGCCTGGTATCTGCGCCAGCCCGGTGACGCTTTTGGACCGGCCGGGAACGTGCTTTCGGCCTGGCGCAAACTCGCCGGTCGATTGCTGCCGCCGACGTCTGAGGATCTGCAAGCGGTCGCCGATCTGCTCGGCATTGTTGGGTCGGATGGCTTCGGCGATTGGATCGAGGAGCTTGCCGACGACGTCCGCGCGGCGGCTCCCGCGCCGTTGGTCGCCGCGCGTGCCGCAACGGCGGTCATGCGCGACGACCCGACAGCCGAACCCCTGGCCTGGTGGATGGCCGATTGCGCTCTGTCATGGCGCATGGGCTGGCGTCATGCTGTCCCGCTGCTCGCGAGCCAGATTTTTCCCCGATCCTGCGCACGGGGTCGGATCGTCGGCGCGGCCGCCCCGATGCTCCCGCGTTCGAGCGGATCGTCTGCCTCGCCGCCGCGGCCGGCGCAGCCGAGGCCTGCCGGCTCGCCGCCGGCATGGCGCAGCAGGCCGAACGTCTGCACGAGGTCATGCCAAAGCTGCGCGCCAAGGGGGCAGGGGAGGTGATTGCCCTGTTGCTGTCCGACGATGCCGTATCGAGTTCCTTCACCAGCAAGGCGATGACCCGTTGGGCCAGCCGCAGATTGTTCGAGCGCCTGCAGCAGCTTGACGCCGTGCGCGAGCTCTCGGGCCGACCCACCTTCCGGCTGTACGGGTTGTAGCCATGGGCCGTCCGTCACGCGAAACAGGCCTGCTGGATACCGAACTCGATGCCCTGCCGCCAGAGCTTCGCTGGCGCGAATGGATGACCCGCGTCGAGGCCGTCATTTTTGCCGCACCCGAACCGGTGACGCGGGAATTGCTGTCACAGATCGTCGGCCGCGGCTGCAGCATCGATCTGCTGATCGAAGATATCGCCAACGAGCTGGCGGCACGTCCCTATGAAATCGTTGCCGTGGCAGGCGGCTGGCAGTTCCGCACGCGGCCGCGTCAGGCCGAGGTGCTGAAGGCCGCTTTCGGCGGTACCACCACCGGCGCCGACATCACCGAGGGCGACATGCTGGTCCTGGCCTCGATCGCCTATCACCAGCCCGTCACGCGCGGTGTCCTGTCCGACATGCTCGGCCGGGAGGTGTCACGCGATGTCATCGGCCATCTGCGCCGGCTCGACATGATCGCCTCGGGACCGCGCTCACCGCAGCCCGGCGCGCCCTACACCTATGTGACGACGCGAAAATTCCTGGAGCACTTTGGGCTCGAGACGCTGCGCGATCTGCCCGACCTGGAAGCGCTCGAGGATGCGGGTCTTCTCAGCAGGACAGAAATGACGGATGGGATGGCGATCAGCGAAGGGGATTCAGAGCAGGAACCCGTTGAGATCGGAGCGGACGAATGGGGGAAAACACCATGACCGACGAAGAAGTGAAGCGGCTCGATCCCACGCCGTCCACGATCAAGAAGCTGTTCGCATATAGCGGAAATCAATGCGCCATGCCTGAGTGCCGCGAGTTCCTTGTCGATGAGACTGGCGCGATGCTCGGCAAGATCGCTCACATCCACGCCGCAGAGAAGGGCGGGTCGCGGTTTCGCAAAGATATGTCGAACGAGCAGCGCCGCGCCTTCGACAATTTCATGCTGGTCTGCGGCAAGCACCACGACATCATCGACTATCCGGAGAATGCCGAGACCTACAAGCCGGAGGTGCTGCGCAAATACAAGACTGAGCATGAGGACCGGTTTCGGCGTGCCGAACGCCAGTTGATCGAGCAGGTCACAGATACGACGCAGGCGACCCAGCCGACTTATCCCAAGACAATGAAACGTCTGGGGAAGGTACTAGGCGTCAGCGAGATGATCGACCATGACGAAGAGATCGAAGGCATCCGCACCTTCATCGACCGCCTGAAGATTCTGCCACTAGAACAACGTGGTTTCGCCATTGAACTTGCAAAGCGCATGCGCAGGCTCGGTTCTGACAAGCTCTTGGTTGAGGACGTGACGGGCGCCTTCCAGATCGGGAAGACCAAGCTGCAGAACCACATGCGCGTACTAGAGCATCATGGTCTCGGCGGCATCAATGAGGGACACAATTTTCGAGAGTATTTCGTTGAGCTATGGGACCGTGAGCCGGGCGGAAATCCCTGGATCGAGATGCTGGATTTCTGCGACAGCGCCGGGGTCAGCATCGACACGCTCGTCTACGATCTCGATTTCTCCCAGTATGACGAGTAAATACCCCGGTCTGGTCTAGCGAGATGCCGGGTGGCGTGCGCATCTTGAAGATGGAGCCCGGACGGGTTATATAGGGGGTCATGGGCCGCCCACGACTCCTTCGGGAAGTGCAAAAGGGTGGCCCTTCGCTTTTTATGGCATTGATACCATACGCCAAAGCGCATGCGACCGCGGCACAGCGGGTAGCCCATCTGAGGGCGAGGGGTCTCGTCGTCACCCGGCCAAACGTAGCTGCGCGGAAGATCGAGGCGATTGGCTATGAACGTCTCCGCATCTATTTCCTCAGTCGTCGGCAGACACACCTTCCCGGCAAGCCCTTCATTCCGGGCACTCGATATCACGACATAATCCGGCTCTACGAATGCGACGCGCGGCTGCGCGATGCCTGTTTCCAGGCCGTCGGACAGTTCGAACTTCTTCTGCGCAACAGCATGTCCGAAACACTCAGCGCCGCCTACGGAAGCCACCCGTACTACATAACGGCCGCCTTCAAGGATGCGAGTGCCAATTTGATGGCGCTGCAGAACTTCGTGAAGGTGTACGAAAACTCCAAGGATCGGCGTGCCAGGCACTATCGCGAGACTTTACGGAACACCCTTCATGCCGCCGGTCTGGACGATGAAGGAATTCCTAACGTTCGGGGCAACATCGCGCATTTTGCAGTGCCTTGCAGGGCCGATGAAGACCCATATAGCCAGTCAGTTTGGTGTAGGCTCCGACCTGGTGTTCACAAACTGGGTGGAGGCGCTTGTCGACCTGCGCAACATCTGTGCGCACTATGACCGGCTTTTCAATAGAAGCTTCCAGAAGCAACCCAGCCGACTTAGAAGTGCAGGCGTACCGTCAGCTCAACCGAAGACGCTTAAAGCCATTCTCGAGTGCCTCGACCATCTTCTGACTCAACGCGGATCGCCGTCAGAAATTACAGACAGGGTACATCGGGTCATTCTGCGATATCCGGAGATGAACCCCGCCGAAGCCGGATATTAACTCAAGATCGCCAGCAATAATGCGGCAAAGCGGCCTACCCGGCCGATCAATACTGTGACGAAGTCAAGTTCGTTCGCAATCAATCATAGATCGAGAAACCAGGGATGCTCTGGCCATGAGGGATATCATGGACAACAGCAACGACGTGACGAGCGCGCGTCAATGCGACATACAGCTTAGCACGGGTCTCGCCTTCTAGCTTGATTTGCGGGTTCATGAGCCACGACACCATACGTGCCGTGGGGTAGATCAGGATGCGATCAAACCCGAGCCCTTTGGCGCGTCCAAAATTGAGCGTCGGCAGATCAGCAGACGCGACTTTGACATTGGCACCCCAGCGAAGCTGTACCGGTCGGCCGGCTTCGATATAGCGAGGTAGGTCCTTGCGACGGACAATATGAAGTCCGGCATCTTCCGGGATCGGCTTCCGGCAATCTGCACAGTTGCAGGCCGCAGTCGCCGCCATTGCGGGATAGAGTTTCGACGAAAGCGCACATATCGCCGCGCTGTTGCGGTGCGAACTGGCCAGGCTGGTCACATCGATTTCGCATGCAAGTTTCTTTGGCAGGGTGTCGCGGATGAAATCCGCTATTCCACCGTTCCTGTATTTCTCATAACGGGCTTCCAGATGGGTGACGTAGGTCACCTGCCGCGGTCACCGACCAGAACGACATCGGAAGGGCTATTGAATAACGCCATCAGGATATCGAGGTCGTAACCGGCAAGGTCCTGCACCTCATCGACAAAAATGTGTCCGGCGTCAGCACTGATGGGACCAAATCGGCTTAACTGAGAACGGAGGATTTCTGGTTCATCGTAGCCTTTCAAAGGAGCGAAGGTGAGACAGAAATCCGGAACCGGGAAAGCGCCGGCAGAGCAGGTCATCAAAGACATCCGCCGCGCAACCCGCAAGCAATATTCGGCCGAGGAGAAGATCCGCATCGTGCTGGAGGGCTTGCGCGGCGAAGAGTCGATCGCGGCGCTGTGCCGGCGCGAGGGGATCGCGGAGAGCCTTTATTACACCTGGTCGAAGGAATTCCTGGAAGCCGGCAAGAAGCGGCTTGCCGGGGATACGGCGCGCGCCGCCACCAGCGACGAGGTGAAGGTTCTGCGCAAGGAGGCGCGCGATCTCAAGGAGGTCGTCGCCGAGCAGGCGCTGGAACTGCGGATTCTTAAAAAAGCATGATTGCGGATGGGGGCGACGACGAATGAGATACCCCGCATCCGAGAAGCTGGAGATCATTCGGCTCGTCGAGCAGTCGCATCTGTCGGCGCGGCGCACGCTGCAAAAACTCGGTATTCCGCGCTCGACCTTCAATCGCTGGTATGACCGTTTCCTGGCCGGCGGTGTCGATGCGCTGGAGGATCGCAGGCCCCGGCCGAACCGGGTCTGGAACCGCATCCCCGAGGAGAAACGCGATCAGATCATTGAGCTGGCGTTGAACGAGCCGGAGCTGTCGCCACGGGAACTGGCGGTCACCTTCACCGACACGAGGGGCTACTTCGTCTCGAATCCTCAGTCTATCGCCTGCTCAAGGCCCACGACCTGATCACCAGCCCCGCCTTCATCGTCATCAAGGCCGCCGATGAGTTCCACGACAAGACGACGGCGCCCAACCAGCTCTGGCAGACCGACTTTACCTACTTGAAGGTGATCGGCTGGGGGTGGTTCTACCTGTCGACCGTGCTCGACGACTTCTCTCGCTACATCATCGCCTGGAAGCTGTGCACCACGATGAAGGCCGAGGACGTCACCGACACGCTGACCATCGCGCTGCAGGCTTCTGCCTGCGACAGCGCCAGGGTGGTGCAGCGGCCGCGGCTGTTGTCCGACAACGGCCCCTCTTACGTCTCTTCCGACCTGGCCGCATGGCTATCCGACAAGGGCATGGAACATACGCGCGGGGCGCCCTGCCATCCTCAGACCCAAGGCAAGATCGAGCGATGGCACCAGACGTTGAAGAACCGCATCCTGCTCGAAAACTACTTCCTGCCGGGTGATCTCGAGCAGCAGGTCGCGGCGTTCGTCGATCACTACAACCACCGCCGCTACCACGAGAGCCTCGACAATCTCACCCCTGCCGACGTCTACTTCGGGCGCGGCGATATCATCACGCTGGAAAGGGAAAGGATCAAACGCGAAACCATCAAACAGCGCCGCTTGCTTCATCGAGATGCAGCGGCCTAATGTGACAAACCTGATGGACCAGAGCCTCCGTTAGCTCACGCCGCCTGTTGTCCCAAAAACCCTGACGACGGACATGCGCACGATCTGAAGACACCGATCAGCCGACTTTACATAACGCTTGAAGAAGCCATCGATCAGGCAGGGACGGATGCTGAGGCGAAGACGCGACTTGAGACCGCGCTTGGCGAAGTTCTGCAAATCTCCTCCACCTTCGAAGCCATGTTGAGAATTTCTCAGATCGAGGCTGGTGCGCGCCGCGGATGTTTTGGCCCTGTGCGCCTCGACCAGCTTTTAGAGGAAATGTTGGAAATCCACCAACCGATTGCCGAGGAAGCGGGCAAGCAACTGAGCTTGCTCCCCAGACGGGGCGTCCCCGGATCGAAATTCTCGGCGACCAGGACCTCTTGCGGCAGATGTGTGCGAACTTGATCGCCAATGCCATCCGCCACACGCAGCAAGGCGCGAAAATTGGGCTCACGTGCGGTCACGAACAAGGTTGGCCGTTCATCATCGTCGCCGACAACGGCCCGGGAATTCCGGAAGCGGAACGAGCCAAGGTTTTCAAGCGATTCTACCGTTTGGAAAAAGCAGAACAACTGAAGGAACGGGCCTTGGTCTTAGCCTCGTTAAGGCCGTGGCCGACCTGCACGGCGCGCACATCGTTCTGACGGAACGATCGCCGGGTCTGGCTGTTCGGGTGGTGTTTCCGAAGTGCCAACAAGTTTAGCAATCGGTCTTTCGTACTCCGACGTGATCGCCAACTCCCGAAAACCGCGGCAAAAAAGCCCGCCTGTGGAGGTCAGTCACACAGGCGGGCAGTAAGGTCGACGAGGCAGGGATGCTACGTCAACGTGGATACAGGTGAACTATGCAGGCAATTTCTTGTGGCTGTTTGTCGGCAAACTTACAAATATATGTAAGCGACGAAACTGCATGTTCTCGGGACCAAACGTGAATCGCTCGCCACTCGCTTCACGGCGCGCCGCGCGAAGGGGTGGTGTGAGTTTCCAACATTAAGAGCTCTGTCCTCTCCGTTGGGAACAGCTACAAGTTGCCCCGAAGCGAATGGCTCGTTTCAGCCCGTCGGCGAAGCCGATAGACCGCTGCAGGAGGAAAGTTGGCAAATGTGCCGCCGATACGTTCCGCCCTTAGCCCGAGGCGGTCCAGTATCAGCGGTGAAACCGGGCACCCCGGGCCGTATGTGAACTGATAGAAGGCCCCGTCCGCCCTCATTTTGCCGAACGCGCTGATGAGGATCGCCAGAACTTGCGGAGATGGTATAGTCAAAAGCGGGAGCCCACTGATGACAGCGCCGGCCGGTCTTCCATCGAAGAGGTCAATCCTCGATAGGCGGGCGGCGTTGATCTGGAAGGTGTGGGCATTCGGATAGTCGCTTTGAAGGACGATGGCGAAATGGGGTTCGAGCTCGATGAGCGCGAGATCTTGCTGCCTGACGCCGCGACCAGTCAACGCGCGTGTGAATACACCAGTTCCCGGTCCCAGCTCTATCACCGGTCCGGTGGCGGGCGAAATCTCGGAGGTGATAAGCTTGGCTAGTGCACGTCCCGATGGAACGATAGCGGCGACGAGCAAAGGATCACGGAGCCATGATCTGAAAAAGCTGTACGCTTCCGCCAAACGCCGTTGATTCATGGAGGGTGCGCTCGAATAGGGTTCCGATGAGGCGTGGGGTGCGCCACCTCCGGTTGCCGGAGGTGGCGTTCTTCGACGGAGAAGTGGGCTATTTCAGGTCGGTGATCGTCAGTCTCCCGCGCACGCGGTCGGCGATGAATTCGATGACATCGCCCTCTTTCATAGTGTCAAGCATTGCCGGATCGGCAACGTTGAAGACCATGGTCATAGCTGGCATGTCGAGGTTCTTGAGTTCCTCGTGGATGACAGTGACTTTTTCCTGCCCGGTCTTCACCTCCTTGACCGTCCCCTTGGTGTATTCCTGCGTCACAGCGACCACGGCAGGCGCTGCGGAGACTTCGACAGTTCCATACATTCCGGACTCGTAATGGCCGGGGATCAGGCACGCGAACTCGAACGTACCCGCATTGGTGAACGTCCAGACAATACTGCCGCTTTCTCCCGCGTCCAACTGAAGGGCGTTGGGGTCGTCATGCTCCATTTCCGGAAACCGCAACATGAGTTCACGGTGTTCGACATTCTTCTCTTTCTCGTCGAGGACGAACTCATGCTTGATCTCCCCGTCATTCACGATATTGAAGCGGATCGTCTGCCCTTGCTCGACCTCCAACGTGTTAGGCTGGAAGAGCATCTCGCCGTCGTCGTTCTCGAACATCGTGACGTCAATCGTCCGTGTGACTTTCGCCTCGTCGCCAGGTTCGCCGACGGCCATGTCGTTATGACCGCCGGAGTGTCCGGGGGACGCGGCGGCAAGGCTGGCGGAAAGCAACAGGATCGCTGCCGTCGCATATGCTGTCTTCATCGGTACTATCTCCGTTGAGTGGCGGATTGATTGCGCGGCAGGATGCCCGGAAGATCATCGCCAGCGCTCAGTTGCTGGTCATGCGAATGTCGATAACGGCATCCCGCAAGCGCTCATCCCGTTGAGGGCGGACATCCAGTTTTCAAAGGGTTTCGGGGGCGTTCCGGGCCTGGCCTCTCTAGACTAGAAGCTGGATTCGCGGCAGGAAGCACCCCACGACGCTATGGGCCGCTGCGAAGGTCCCACTCGGTCACCTGAGGACCGTAGTTTCCGTACGGACGGTGCGGCTGGTGATTGCTGTTGACTCCGGTATCGATCGAAGCCGTCGTGCGGGTATCGATCGCACCGCTGATATCGGCATGGCTGCCGGCATGGTCGCCGCGGACCTGGCGTCCGGGAGCGCCGTAGTGCTTGGGCTTGGAATCGTGGCCGGTGCGGACGACCGGTGGGTTGTAATCGAGCCCGTAGACAGGGGCTTCCTGAGCGGTGGCGATGCCCGAGGCGCTGAGGCTCAGGGCGATGGCGATGGTCGTCAAGCGATACATGAATTTGCCTTTCTTCGATCTTTTTGCGCGGTGGGAGTCCACGGAACGCCGGATCGCCCGGCGCTGAAAAGAAGACTGCACGGTCCAGTTGGACGGCGTTTGACGCCAACTTTACATATTGGTGAGAACGGCGGTGGAAAACTAGACCACGGTAGCGGCGGGATTGTCCGGCTGCGGGCGGCGTAAAAGTCGTCCACTTTTTCCCTTTTCTGCGTGGCGCAGGGAGGGAATAGGGATCTACACCGTGGAATTATATCTGAAGGTTCGCGTGGCTTGCGACGGAGGCATGAGCCAGCGCGAGGCAGCAAGGCATTTCGGCATCTCGCGCGACACGGTTCGCAAGATGATGGCGTATTCGGTTCCGCCGGGCTATCGGCGGCAGGCTCCGGTTCGGCGTCCGAAGCTGGACGCGTTCATCGCGGTCATCGATCGGTGGCTTGATGCGGACCGTGCGGTCCCGCGCAAGCAGCGCCATACGGCCAAGCGGGTGTTCGACCGGCTGCGCGACGAGCACGGGTTTGCCGGCGGCTACACGATCATCAAGGACTATATGCGCGAGCGGGATCGGCGCGGCCAGGAGATGTTCGTGCCGCTGGCGCACCCGGCGGGGCACGCACAGGCCGACTTCGGGGAGGCTGTCGTTGTCATCGGCGGCGTTGAGCAGAAGGCGCACTTCTTCGTGCTCGATCTGCCGCACAGCGATGCCTGCTATGTGCGCGCCTATCCTGCGGCGGTGGCCGAAGCGTGGGTGGACGGCCATATCCATGCGTTCGCCTTCTTCGGCGCCGTGCCGCAGTCGATTGTCTACGACAACGACCGCTGCCTGGTGGCGAAGATCCTGCCCGACGGCACGCGCAAGCGGGCAACGCTGTTCAGCGGCTTCCTGTCCCACTATCTGATCCGGGATCGTTACGGCCGCCCCGGCAAGGGCAATGACAAGGGCAGCGTCGAAGGTCTGGTCGGCTATGTGCGCCGCAACTTCATGGTGCCGATTCCGCACTTTGCATCGTGGGACGAGTTCAATCTGTGGCTCGAGGAGCAGTGCCGCAAGCGCCAGGGTGACCGGCTGCGCGGCGAGAGCGAGACGATCGGCGAACGCTTGCTGCGCGATCTGGTGGCGATGCGCCCACTGCCGGCATCACCCTTCGATGCTTGCGACCATGCCAGCGGTCGGGTCACTTCGCAGGCGCTGGTGCGCTACAGGACCAACGACTACTCCGTCCCGGTCGCCTACGGCCACCAGGACGTCTGGATCCGTGGCTATGTCGGCGAGGTGGTGATTGGCTGCGGCGGGGGATCATTGCCCGTCATCCGCGCAGCTATGAGCGCGAGGAGGTTGTCTTCGATCCACTGCATTACCTGCCGCTGATCGAGCAGAAGATCAACGCGCTCGACCAGGCGGCACCGCTACAGGGCTGGGAATTGCCGGAGGCGTTCACGACACTGCGCCGCCTCATGGAAGCACGGATGGGCAAGCAGGGCCGGCGCGCCTATGTGCAGGTGCTGCGCCTGATGGAAAGCTTCGATCTGGCCGATCTGCACGCAGCCGTGAAGCAGGCGCTGCATCTGGGCGCCATCAGCTTCGACGCCGTGAAGCACCTCGTCCTGTGCCGGGCCGAACGCAGGCCACCAAAGCTGGACCTCGACATCTATCCCTATCTGCCCAGAGCCACTGTCGAGAAGACGTCGGCCAAGGCCTATATGCGCCTGCTGGACCGTAAGGAGGAACCGGCATGAGCAGCGATGCTCCAGAACTCCTGCTCGCCCACCACCTCAAGACCTTGAAGCTGCCGACCTTCCTGCGTGAGCACCACAAACTTGCCCGGCAATGTGCGGTCGAGGGCGTGGATCATGTCCGCTACCTTGCCCGGCTGGTCGAGCTGGAACTGATCGATCGGGAACGGCGGATGGTCGAACGCCGCATCAAGGCGGCAAAGTTCCCCGCCGCAAAAAGCCTCGACAGCTTCGACTTCGCCGCCATCCCGAAGCTCAACAAGATGCTGGTGCTGGAACTGGCGCGGTGCGAATGGATCGAGCGCCGCGAGAACGTCATCGCGCTCGGCCCCAGCGGCACGGGCAAGACCCACGTCGCGATCGGCCTCGGCCTGGCGGCCTGCCAGAAGGGATTGTCCGTCGGCTTCACCACAGCGGCCGCGCTCGTCAGCGAGATGATGGAGGCGCGCGACGAAGGCCGTCTTCTGCGCTTCCAGAAGCAGATGGCGGGCTACAAGCTGCTCATCATCGACGAGCTGGGCTTCGTGCCGCTCTCCAAAACCGGCGCCGAGCTGTTGTTCGAGCTGATCTCGCAGCGTTACGAGCGTGGCTCCACCCTGATCACCAGCAATCTGCCCTTCGACGAATGGACCCAAACCTTCGGTTCCGAGCGCCTCACAGGCGCACTCCTCGACCGGCTGACCCACCACGTCAGCATCCTCGAGATGAACGGCGACAGCTATCGCCTCGCGCAAAGCCGGGCACGAAAAACCGCCAACCCTCACCAATAAGATCACCGCTGCTGCGAGCGGAAAACTCTGGTCGGGCTACGCCCTCCCGACGTTCCCCGCTCGCAGCAGCGCCAGTGGCCTGGTTTTGCGCCGCCCAATGGCCGGTTTTTGCTCCGCCGTTGACAGCTGGCTCTGCTCCTAGGCGAAACCGAAACGCCGACGTTCGGCGAACTGCAGAATGAACTCGGTCGGCTGATGCACGATGAGGAATGGGAGACGCGGCGGATCCCGAAGGCGCTTGCGAAGACGGGCGCGTGGGTCGAAGGCGAGATTCTCGACCAGGATCCCTTCATCAAGCCCTATATGGTCGACATATCGGACGACCACTACGAGATCGACATCTCGCGCGCCAAGAAGTTGCTGGGATGGGAGCCGAAGCGTTCGCTGCGAACCACGCTGCCGAAGATGGTCGCTGCACTGAACGCCGATCCGGTCGGCTGGTACAAGGCGAACAAGCTGAATCCCGCGCGCGTGGCGTCGGAGAACGTCGAGCGGGAGCAGGAGAAGGTGAAGGAACAGCCGAAGCAGCAGCACCACGCGATGATGCGCGAGCACATGGACCACATGCGCGGGATGCACTTCGACATGATCTGGGTGCACTTCCTCAACATGCTGCTCGGGCTTTGGCTCGCGACCAGCCCCTTCGTCTTCGGCACGTTCGGCGAGGACGCTTTCAGCACCGCCGTCATGCGGGTGACGGAGGAGAGGGGCCTTTGGGAGCCGTCGCTGCGGAACAACCTGACCGCCTGGAGCGACGTGATCAGCGGTCTTCTGATCATGGGGTTCGCGGCACTGTCGCTCTCCCCCGGTTCAGCTGGGCGCAATGGGCCAACACCGCGGTTGGCGTCTGGCTGCTCTTCGCGCCGCTGGTCTTCTGGACGCCGAGCGCCGCCGTCTATGCCAACGACACCTTCGTCGGCGCGCTGGTGATCGCCTTCGCCATTCTGGTGCCGATGATGCCGGGCATGAGCCATGAGAGCATGATGGATTCTTCCGACATGCCGCCGGGCTGGACCTATTCGCCGTCGACCTATCTGCAGCGCCTTCCCATCATCGCGCTCGGAGCCATCGGATTCGTCATCTCGCGCGTGCTCGCGGCATACCAGCTTGGACATATCGACGGGGTGTGGGAACCGTTCTTCGCAGGCGACATCGTCCGGAACGGCACCGAGTTCATCATCACCTCCGACGTGTCTAAGGCCTGGCCCATCGCCGACGGCGGCCTGGGCGCCACTACCTACATGTTCGAGGTGCTGATGGGCGTCATGGGCGGGCGCTCGCGCTGGCGGACCATGCCGTGGATGGTGCTGTTGTTCGGCTTCGTCGTCGTGCCATTGGGAGTGGTGTCGATCTACTTCATCATCATCCAGCCGATCATGATCGGCACCTACTGCACCTTTTGTCTGCTGGCGGCGCTCGCGATGCTGATCATGATCCCGTACTCGCTCGACGAACTGGTCGCGATGGGCCAGTTCTTGGTCCAGAACACCCGCCGGGGCCGGCCGTTCTGGCGCTCCTTTTTCATGGGCGACGCGCTCCCGGGCAGCGGCAAGGACGAGAAGCGGCCCGGCTTCGACCTGCCGCCTCGACAGCTCGTTTCGAACGCGGTCCGCGGCGTCACTGTTCCCTGGACCTTGGTGGCCAGCGGAGTGCTCGGCGCGTGGCTGATGTTCAGCCGCCTCGTCTTCGGTTCCGAGCCGCCGATGGCCGACAGCGACCACCTCGTGGGCGCCCTCATCCTGACGGTTGCGATGATCGCCATGGCGGAAGTCGCGCGGCCGCTGCGCTTCATCAACATCGCCTTCGGCCTCTGGCTGATCGCCGCGCCTTGGCTACTCCTGGGCGCCGATGGGATAGCGGTCGCCAACAGCGTGGTGGTCGGCCTGGTCGTGATCGGCCTCAGCCTGCCGCGTGGAACGCGCAGCGCCGAGCATTACGGCGGGTGGGACCGCTATGTTGTCTGACCGGAAGGGTCTGAACGTCGCAGCGCCTGGAACCTGCTTGCGCCGGAGGCGTTCCGGACCCATTATAGGACAGTCATGAGCCGATCGGCCAAACATCTCCTCGCCGTGCTGCTCGCCATCTTCGCGATGGCGGCCATGAGCCTGTCGGCTGTCCAGGCCGGCACGATGGCGATCGAGATGTCCGGCATGGCCGACGGGATGAATGCTCCTGGCGACTGCGTGACGCCGTGCCCCGGCGAGCAGGACGACGCGGACGCGATGGCGTGCCCGCCTGTGTGCGTAGCGCCTGCCGTCGCCGTGCTTCCTTCGGCCAAGACTGTGGCAGTCGCGTCAACGTCCAGTACCTACGCCTTCACTACCTCTCCCCGTCTCGGGCGGGAGTCCTTGCCAGACCCGTATCCTCCCAGGACCCGCGGCAGCGTCTGATGCCTGTCGGCCGCTGTCGCGCCGCCTGAGCATCTGCGCCAGCTGCGCGCCGTGGCGCGCACAAGCCAATCCCTGATGGCAGCGCCCGCCCTTTCGGTGGCTCGCCATCGGCGGTGATCGCGGAAGGTTCTGTGGTGAGTAGCGAATCTGCTTTTCCGATTCCCCGCCGGAGGTTTCTCCAGGCAGGAGCCGCCTTCGCCGCGGCAAGTTTTCTGCCGACCGGAGTTTCGACCGGAGCCGGCGTCGACGAACGTCGGCTGACGGTAGCTCCGGGCCGCGCAGCGATGCTGGGCAAGGGCAATCCTGAGACGGATGTCTGGACCTATGGCGGCGTCTTCCCTGGACCGCTGCTGCGTCTCCGACAGGGAGAGCCTGTCCGCATCGTGGTCGAGAACAGGCTCGACGAGGACACGACCGTCCACTGGCATGGCATCCGCCTTCCGAACGCGATGGACGGCGTGCCTGGCCTGACGCAGCCGCCGATTCGGCCGGGAGAGAGCTTCGTCTACGAGTTCACGCCGCCGGATGCCGGGACCTTCTGGTACCATCCCCACGCCAATAGCCTTGAGCAACTGGGCCGCGGACTTGCGGGAGTCCTGATCGTCGAGGAAGCCAAGCCTGTAGCGGTTGATCGCGACCTTCTCTGGGTGCTGAGGGACTGGCGGGTCACATCGGAAGGTCAGATCGCGTCTGGCTTCGGCAATATGATGGAAGCCGGGATGTCGGGCCGCGTCGGCAATACGATCACGCTGAACGGCACCGTTCCCGGCGACCAGCCGATCCGTGCGGGAGAGCGCGTCCGCCTGCGGCTCGTCAACGTCTCGCTTGCCCGCATCATGAGCCTCCGTTTCGAAGGACATGCCCCTGTCGTCATCGCAATCGACGGACAGCCATGCGAGCCGCACAAGCCCGACGGCGGCCGCATCCTGCTCGGCCCGGCGATGCGTATCGACCTCCTGATCGACATGAAGGGAGAGCCGGGCGGGCGATACCGGGTCATCGACGATTTCTACGAGGGGCTGGAATACGAGCTTACCCGGCTAGCTTATTCGGACGCAGTTCCTGTGCGGACCAGGTTTCCGGAACCGACCGCCCTGCCGATGAACCCTCTCCCTGAGCCTGACCTGTCCGCGGCCGAACGCCACGAGCTGATCCTGGAGGGCGGCATGATGAGCCGCATGATGGGTTCGGGGGCAATGGGCCGCGGCATGATGGAGGGCATGGGCGGGATGATGGGCGTGGCGCGAGCTATGTGGTCCATCAACGGCACATCGATGACCGGAGACGGCCATGCCGACATGCCCCCGCTGTTCACGCTCGCGCGGGGAAGACCCATCTGATCACCATGCGCAACCGCACAGCATGGTGGCATCCGATGCACCTGCACGGCTTCAGCTTCCGGGTGCTCACGCGCAACGGGGTCGAGGTTCCTCACCGCCAATGGGCGGACACGGTGCTCATGGCTCCCGAAGACACGGTCGAGGCCGCCTTCGTCGCCGACAGTCCCGGCGACTGGATGCTGCATTGCCATGTCACCGATCACCAGATGGCGGGCCTGATGACCGTCCTTCGCGTCCGCGACGCGGAGCAGGAACGATAGACAGCAACGACAACCGAGAAAGGAAACCCCAGATGCTTCGCATCCTCATGATGACCACGCTTCTCCTCGCCGGAGGGGTCGCCGCTAAAGCCGAGGAAGCCGTCGAGGCCACCCTCTACAAGAACCCGCAATGCGGCTGCTGCGAGGGCTACGCCGACTACCTGCGCGAGAACGGATTCGAGGTGGAGGTCAAGCCGACCAACGACCTGACCCGGATCAGCCGCGAGGCCGGGGTGCCCAAGGACTTCCAGGGCTGCCACACGATGTTCGTCGACGGCTACGTGGTCGACGGGCACGTTCCGGTCGCCACCGTTCGGAAGCTCCTATCCGAGCGCCCCGACATCGCGGGCGTCACGCTGCCGGGCATGCCGCTTGGCTCGCCCGGAATGGGCGGCGAGAAAACCGGGCCGTTTACGGTCTATACCGTCAGGAAAGGCGGCAAGCCGCCCACGGTCTTCGCGACCGAATGAGAGGCGACAGAGATGTTGAACGGCATGTTCGACTGCGGCCTCAACAACTGGCTGGGCATGGCCATCATGTCAGGGGCGGGGTTCCTCGTGCTCCTCGCGCTGCTGCTCGCGGTCGCCGTGCTTGTGAAACACCTCTTTTGGGGAGGCTGCCGAAAATGGCCAGAGACGCCATGACGGCGGGCGTGACTAGCCCGTTTGGACGTGGATCGTCGCCCGCCCCGCCAAGGCGACGCAGACTCCTGGTCGCGCTGCCCTTGACGGTCTTCGTCGCGCTGGCTGCGGTGCTCGGGTGGGGACTGACGCGGAACGTCGATGACATCCCGTCCGTCCTGATCGGCAAGCCCGTGCCGGAATTCAGCCTGCCTCCGGTGGAGGGCAGGATGCTTGGCCTGACCAGCGCCGACCTTCGCGGCGAGGTCTCGCTGGTCAACGTCTTCGCTTCTTGGTGCGTGGCCTGCCGCGAGGAGCATCCGCTGTTCATGCGGATCGCGGCGGACGGTACGGTCCCGCTCCACGGCCTGAACTACAAGGACCAGCCCGAGGACGCGAAGAAGTGGCTCGACGCGCTGGGCGATCCTTACACCCGGACCGGGGCGGACCTGGACGGACGCGTGGCCATCGACTGGGGCGTGTACGGGGTTCCGGAAACATTCGTAGTCGGGGCGGACGGCCGCATCGCGTACAAGCATATCGGCGCCGTGACGCCGAGGGCGTTGGACGAGACCATCTTGCCTCTCGTCCAGCGCCTGCGCGCAGAGGCCGCGGAGCGGCAGCCATGAGAAAGCTCCTCGTTGCTTTCCTCAGCCTCTCCTTTTGGCTTGCCTTGCCGCTGACAGCAGCCGAGGCGCCGGCGAACTTCGCGATGCACGAATCCCGGAAGCCGATGCCTGAAATCCGCTTCGAGGACGGCGAGGGGAATGAAAAGACGCTCGCCGACTTCCGCGGAGAACAGTCCTGCTCAACGTCTGGGCGACGTGGTGCGTGCCGTGCCGCGAGGAGATGCCGACGCTCGACAGGCTTCAGGCCGAACTGGGCGGTCCGGAGTTCGAGGTACTGGCGCTGTCGATCGACCGCGCGGGGCCGGATGCGGTGAGGGAATTCTACTCGGAGATAGGGATCGAAAACCTCGCCCTTCACATCGATCCCTCGGTCAAGGCCATGTTCGCCCTCGGCGTGGTCGGCCTCCCGACGACGATTCTGATCGACCGGGAAGGCAACGAGCTCGGAAGGCTGGTCGGACCCGCCGAGTGGGACTCGCCGGACATGACCGAGTTCATGCGCAGCACCATCAATCAAGACTGAGAAAGGAAAAGGAATGACAACGATACCGTCGGACAGAACCACTGAAAGGCCGCTTAGCCAGGACGTCATTTACGCCGCGAAATATTACCTCGGTGGCCGGCGCGGCCTTGTCCTGGCGGGCACTGCGGTCGTGGCTGCGGGGCTTGCCTTCAACTGGAACTGGCTGGTCGCCGCGGGTGTCGCCCCGCTGCTCCTGTCCGCGCTGCCATGCGTGGCCATGTGCGCGCTCGGGCTCTGCATGAGCCGGATGACCGGAGCTTCGTGCTCCAAACAGGCAGCGCCCCAGGAAGGTCTCGAGACGACACCCGCGCCTGCGGCGATTCAAATTCAACCGGAAGAAGGAAGGAAAACAACCGATGCGTAGATCGACGAAGACGTTCGCGGCAGCCGCGGCATTCGCGGCGAGTCTGGCGGCAGCCCCCTTTATGCCCAGGATACAACGGAGTCCGGCTCGGGCGCCATGATGGAAGGCGGCGGCATGATGGGCCAGGACGGCGGAGCCAATGGCATGATGGGCGGCCAGGACGGAATGGCCGGCATGATGAACATGATGACCCAGATGAACGAGATGATGACGACCTGCAACAAGATGATGCAGGCCATGATGGATGGCTCGGGCAAGGACATGCCCGGGTCGCAGGACGCAACCCCGGAGAAGGACGGCTGAGGCCTGCGGCGGGGCCGCTGTCAAAACGCGGCCCCCGCATGCGCCCGCCAACAGGAGGCGATGATGCTGACAACAAGACGGTGGATAGCTGCCGCGGGACTTCTCATGCTCCCGGCCGTTGCAGCAGCGCATTCGCTGGACGACGTCGAGACGATGCTCGGCGACAAGGAGAAGTACTTCCAGCAGATCGACAAGCCCGTGCCGGACTTCACGCTTCAGACGGCAGACGGGAGGACGGTGAGGCCAGCGGATCTCCGTGGCCAGGTCGTGGTGCTCAACTTCATCTATACGAGCTGCCCGGACGTTTGCCCCCTGCACTCCGAGAAGATCGCGGAGGTGCAGGGCATGATCAACCACACGCCCATGAAAGACCTCGTGACCTTCGTGACGGTCACGACCGACCCGACGAACGACACGGCGGACGTGATGCAGGGGTACGGTCCAGCGCACGGACTCGATCCGGTGAACTGGCTCTTCCTGACGAAGCTGCAGGGCCAGCCGGAGGATGCGACCCGCAAGCTGGCGGAGGCTTTCGGGCATGGCTTCGACAAGACAGACGAGGGACTCCAGATCCACGGCATTGTCACCCACGTCATCGATGCAGACGGCCGCTGGAGGGCGAATTTTCACGGGCTGAAGTTCCAGTCGGTCAACCTCCTCACTTTCGTGAACGCCCTGACCAACGGGTCGGTCCCGGAGCACGGCCACGACAGCGGAAGTTGGTGGGACACGGTCGTGGACCTCTTCTGATCTCCGCCGGATTCAGCCCAAGACAGGAAGGAAAGGGGACCTCAAGATGCATCAGCAAACGAGGAAATCGCGGCCCATCGTATGGCTGCTCGCGGCGCTGCTGCTGGTCGGGGCAGGAGGAGCCTGGTACGCGCTCGACCCCGGGTTCCAGCGTGCCCGCGCGGAACCGGAAGCGCCTGCCGATGACTTCGGCCAGCGGGTCCGCGAGTACCTGCTCGCCAATCCCGAGGTGATAGTCGAGGCGATGCAGGCGCTCGAGGCGCGCAGGATTCAGGCCGAGGACGGCGAGGCCCGATCGGTTCTTGCGGCACGGGCCGACGAGGTCTTCCGCGATCCGGACAGTCCCGTCGGGGGCAACGCCGAAGGGGACGTGACGATGGTCGAGTTCTTCGACTACAACTGCCCCTACTGCCGCCAGGTCGCCTCCGTGATGGCGGAAGCGGAGGCGGGCGATCCAGGGCTGCGGGTCGTCTACAAGGAACTCCCCATCCTCGGACCGGGGTCCGTCTTCGCGGCCAAGGCCGCACTGGCGGCCGACCGCCAGGGACGCTACGTGGAGTTCCACCAGGCGTTGATGGACGCCGACGGCCGCGTCGACGAAAGATCAGTGCTGTCGATCGCGGAAAAAGTCGGCCTCGATGTCGAGCGCCTGAAGCAGGACATGCAGGATCCGGCCATCCAGGCTGAGATCGACGGCAACCTCGAACTGGCGCAGGCGCTGCGGATCACCGGGACGCCCGGCTTCGTCATCGGCGACGAGTTCGTGCGGGGCGCCACCGACCTGGAGACCATGACAGGGCTGATCGACGCGGCGAGAAACGGGAAAGCGGCCGGACCGACAGAGACGGAGGTCGCGGACTGATGCCGGAACTCTCCAATATCGGCATGCTGACAGCCTTCGCCGCCGGGATCGTCTCGTTCCTCTCTCCCTGCGTCCTGCCGCTCGTTCCGGGCTACGTGTCCTATGTCGCCGGGCGGTCATCCGTCGGCGTCACGCCATCAGGCGCAGTCGCGCTGCGGATGCCTGCGGTCGTGCTCGGCCTGTGTTTCGTCCTCGGCTTCTCCACCGTCTTCATCGTGCTCGGGGCAAGCGCGACCGCTCTCGGCCAGATGCTGATCAGCTACCGTTACGAACTGAACCTTGTCGGCGGCGCGATCGTCATCCTCTTCGGACTGTTCGTGACGGGATTGATCCGTCCCCCTGGATGATGCGGGAAGCGCGTTTCCATTCCGACCTGCCCGGTGGAGGGGCGGGGTCCGCCTATGTCCTCGGCCTCGCATTCGCCTTCGGCTGGACACCGTGCATCGGCCCGATCCTTGGCGCGATCCTCACGGTCGGCGCGGCCTCGGCGACCGTCGCCGACGGCGTGCTTCTCCTGGCGATCTACTCGCTCGGACTCGGCGTGCCGTTCCTCCTTGCCGCCATGTTCACCGACGCACTGACGGCAAGGTTGCGGGCCTTCGGCCGGATCGGCCGGGTGCTGCGGATCCTGGCCGGGGGGTCATGATGCTGATGGGCGTCGCCATGATCACCGGGCAGCTTTCGGCGTTCTCGTTCTGGCTGCTGGAGAACTTTCCCGTTCTGGCCCGGATCGGGTGACGTGGAAGCACGAGGAAGGCCTATGAAGAAACACTCGAAGGGCAGGCGGAATCTCCTGATCGCCGCCGCGGAACAGCGGCGATGGCTTCCGGCCTGGCGGCGTTTCTCGTGCTGTCCCGCCTTTCGGGCTCGGCAGCGGGAGCGTTGCTTCATCCCGGCGACAGGAGTGTCGTGTCGCTCGGAAGCGAAATCTACGCGGAGCACTGCGCGTCCTGTCACGGCAGGAAACTCGAGGGGCATCCCGAATGGCAGGTTCGCGACGCCGACGGATACCTGCCGGCCCCGCCGCACGACGAGACGGGGCACACCTGGCATCATCCGGACAAGCTCCTGTTCGACATCACGAAGCTCGGCGTGGCGGTGGCGGCCAAGCTGGAGGGCTACCAGACCAGGATGCCCGCCTTCGAAGGGGTCTTGACGGACGAGGAGATTGTCGCAGCGCTTTCGTTCATCAAGGCGCAATGGCCGGAGCAGGTGCGCGAGCGCCACGACGAGATGAACCGCCGCTTCCAGCAGCGCCAAGAGGCCGGAGAGTGACTGCTATGCAGGCCTGCCCCTTGACCTTCCACCCGCTGGAACCAGCACTATGCCCGCGATGAGGAAAGGCGGCGCCATGCGACAGGGAAACAAGCCTCTCGACCGTTCCATTCTGGCGGCGTTCAGGCAAGCGCACGATGTCGGCAGGCTTGATGTCGCCGAGCATCTCCTTTGCGCGCTGGAATGCCTCTGCGGGGACGATGCCGTCGAGGAAAGCGCCGCCGGGGAGGCGTATCGGGTGATCTGCTGCGGGTGCGGGGATGGAAATCCGGAAACCGAATGCGAATGCGAAAGCACGAAAGGAAGAAGACAATGACGAAACGAAACAGGTTCGGAGTGACGGCCGTGGTTGCGGGACTGGCGCTCTCCGGCGCGGTAGCCATCGGCCTGGTTGCGCAGGCCGAATCCGTCCCGGTATCGGAACTCAGGGAGCAGACCCACATTCACGGCCTGGCGGTTGACCGTCAGGATCCGCAATCCCTCCTGATCGCCACCCACCATGGGCTTTTCCGTTCTGGCCCGGACGGGAAGGCGGAGCGCGTCTCGGTCGTGCAGGACTTCATGGGTTTCACGCCGCATCCCTCGGATCCGGGCACGCTCTACGCCAGCGGCCATCCTGCGGATGGAGGGAACCTTGGCTTCATCGCCTCGACCGACGGCGGCGCGACCTGGGAACAGGTGTCGCCAGGCGAGGGCGGTCCTGTCGATTTCCACCAGATGACAGTGAGCCCGGCTGATCCGATGGTCGTGTACGGCGCTTTCGGTGGCCTGCAGGTCAGTCGCGACGGCGGCAAGACGTGGTCCGTCGCCGGACCGCTGCCCGAGCGGCTGATCGACCTCGCCGCCTCTGCCCAGGACGCCGACACGGTGTATGCCGCGACCGAATCCGGGCTGCTGGTCAGCAAGGATGCGGGGGCACGTGGGCGGCGGTCGAAGGCTCTCCGGTCAGCATGGTCGAGGTAGCGCCGGATGGAACGCTTTACGCCTTCGTGGTCGGGCAGGGCCTGATGCGGTCAGCCGAGGGCGAACTCGACCTTGAATCCGTCGGCGCAGGCTGGGGGGCCGGATCCTCCTGCATCTGGCCGTTGATCCGGCTAACAAGGAGCGGGTGTTCGTTGCGACGCATGAAGGCGAAATCCTCGCCAGCACCGACGGTGGAACCAGCTGGACTACTTTCGGAAGTTGACGGCCGTGTCGGTCCGAAACCACTGCAGCCGACCTGGGAAGGATGTCCATGCCACGTTTCCGGAGAGACCGGAGTCTGGACGGCACCCTAGCGCTGTTAGTCGACCCGTGTGGGTTCATTCGGATCGTTGCCGGAAATATCGAACGGAAGCGTTCGAGACCCGGTTGGTGCTGCGGCGGACCATCTGCGTGACCGGGCCGTCGACTGCGGAGGTCTTATGTCGCTTGGCAGTTAAATGCAAGAATGCGTCGGTTTTGTCCAGAGTGGGCATTTAACTATGAGAATCTCCGCGATCAGATTCTCAAATTAGCTGCATCTGCGGAGTGACTCTCAAGCTGCGAGATCGAGCTATCATGCTCTCGGCGGCGTCAGTGAATCGGACTTTGTTGTCGCCCATCATGTGCCGACGCAGCATCCGGAGCATCTCTGGTCCGGCACGCTCGGCGATAGCAACGCCTGCAAGCAGAGCTGGCCGCATGTAGAGTGGCAGGATCGGTTTTGCAGGGGTCGGGAGGTTCTCGTGTTCTGCGGCAACGACATCGTCGAGATCGGGAATGATGGCGCCGAGCACCCTGTAGGCACCGGTACATTATTGGGACACAGATATACGGTAGGCATGGCGTCATGCTGGACTGTTGTGCAGGGGTAGATATCCGTCTGTGTCGAGCGGCAAGGTTTCGGACCAGATGTAGTCGCCGGTGATGTTGATATGGTCCCAGCCCAGCGGTGAGAGGCGGGCCGTGATCGTGTCTTCAATCTTCGCTCCCCGTGCCCTCGTTTCCTTCAGTATCCGTCCGAGGTAGCGGCAGTTGAACAGGATAATGGCGGCCGTGACGAGGTTGAGGGCGGCGGCTCTGCTTGACTGGTTTTCGTGACCGCGGTCACGGAAACGCCCCAGACGATGGAAGGCGACCGCTCTGGAGAGGGAGTTCCGCGCCTCCCCTTGTTGAGTTCCGTCGTGACGAGCCTGCGCAGATCAGGATCTTCGAACCAGCGCAGGGTGAACAGCGTACGCTCGATCCGGCCGATCTCGCGCAATGCAGTGGCAAGACTGTTCTGTTGCCGATACGCCGAGAGCTTCCTCAGGATCAATGATGGCGTGACGACCTTGTGCCGCAGCGCATGGATCACTCTCTGGATTTCGTCCCAGTGCGCGCGGATCAGCTGCGGGTTCAGCCGATTGCCGAACAAGGGCGCGAGAGGACCGTATTTTGCTTTGGGTTCGAATGCATAGAGCTTGCGGTCCGAGAGGCGCGGGATGCGGGGCTCGAACGACAGGCCGAGCAAATGCATGACGGCGAAGACAATATCCGAGACGCCACCGCCATCGACATGGAAGGCGGCAATATCGACGCCGCTCTCATGACCCAGGATTCCGTCCAGGGAATGCACAGCCTCGCTTGCAGTGCCGGCGATCACCTTCTGATGGAGCGGGGCATACCTGTCAGTGATCGTGGTGTAGATCTTGACGATCGGGTCCCGCCCGTAGTGGGCGTTGACGGCGCCACCTGCCTCGCCCGGTCCGCCGAGATAGAATGCTTGTCCATCTGCCGATGCGCGCCAGCCTTCGCCGAACCAGGCGGCGATCGGCTCCGCGTGAATGGCGTCCGTCAGGTTGGCAAGAGCCGCGCGGAAGGTTTCTTCGCGCATGTGCCACATCTGCATACGCAAGAGAGCACGCCGTGATCCCGCGCCGCTGACTTCAGCCATTCGGGAGAGGCCGAGATTCGTCGCTTCCGCGATCAGGGTCGCCATGAACGCTCGCATGTCGGCTGGCGGCAGGCCCGTCGAGACATGCGTAAAATGCTCCGCAAAGCCCGTCCACAGATTGACCTGGTCGAGAAGATCGGTGATGCGGACATGGGGCATCATGCGGTTAAGGGCGCCGATGACGGCCGCGCTATCGTCCTGCACACTGTCTTCCTGCTCCTTTGGAAAGCGCAGGCGCCCGCCAGCGAACAGCGTCGGCTCCCTTGCCGCCAATCCCTCAGCCACGGACAGCAATGCGGTATCCAGTGTCGAAGCCCGCCCGTGCAGGTATGTGTCCGCGTCGACGTCCGGATGTGCCGGCAACGCGTTGCCGTCCGCCTTGTCATTCGCCAGCAGGTCATCCAGAGACCGGTGGATACGGGAGGTTGGAACCCATACGCTCCCGCTCGCCAATGCGTTCGCCAAGCCGAAGTATGTCGCAAGCTCGTAGCAGGTCCGGTCAATCGAACCGTTTGTGAAGACATGGCGCCGCCAGCGTCGCTCGATATGGGCAAGTGGCAGCGTGTCAGGCAGTCGCCGGCGTTTGTCTCCGCCGATTTCCGCGAGAATGGCGGCGGCATCCAGCAACGGTTTGGCGGCGCGGCTGCCTTCGAACGCAAAAGACGACAGAAAGCGGGAACCGGTCTGCCTGAAGACGTGGTATTCGCGCGGGAGCTCGCCAATGATGTCCGGACGTCCCGGCCGGAGCGACCGGCGGATTGTAGCCGCATCGTCTTCGATGGTGTCGAGGGTCGCGATTTCGGTCACGGCGGAAGCGACGTCGCCTCCCTCCCTTGCGGAGATGACGAGTGCTTCCAGTACATCGGCGATGCGCGCCAATCGGGTGCGGCCCTGCTCAGCGGTGAGGGCAACTGTCTCTTCGAGCCGCTTTCTGGCGCGCAGATTCGCCCGCGCCACCAATGACTGGAACATCGAAAGAGCGCCGTCGGTCAATGTGGCCCCGAGTTCGCGCAGCGTGGCGATCATGACGGCGTGGCGCCGGTCCGCGCCCATCTGCAGGAAAGCCTGAGAGGTGTAGAGCAGTCCTTCCTTCGCCATCTGTGCCAGGCGAGAGCCAAAGGCAGGCGGCTGGCTGCCTATCCCCACAAGAGTGGAGCGGACGATGACGATCTTGTCGAGGATCTCGATCAACGGGCGCGCTCCGACCCGGGAAGGCGGCTCGCGGAGCCAGGATAGCCTTGTCTGACGGGCATGCGCCTTGGCGACGAGCAGCGTATCCAGTTGGTGACGATGACCTTCGTCGAGCATTGAGCAGACCCTGGTCACCATCATGCCGTCGGCCGCATGCATTGCCGAAGCCGCCAGACGCTCGACAACCGTCACACCGGGAATGACGATCTTCTCCTCCCGCATTTTCTCGATCAATCGTCCGAGAAGGATGCGTCCATCCGTCAGGCCCACAGCTTCTTGCTCGGCCCAATCGCTCAGCATCGAACGAGCCGGTCTCGTGAAGTCGCGATAACCATGATGCTGCTTGATCGCAGCCAGTTGCTCGTACCGTGTCGCGCCACGCCGAGCGAAGCGGGCGATCGCTTCCGTGTCGGCGCCGATCTGCTCGGCAATATAATCCAGCATGACCGGGGGCAGGAACTCCCCGCGTCGCAAATGCCTGCCGGGATAACGCAGGCAGCACAATTGGAGGGCATGGCTCAGGCGGGTTTCCGGTGTGCGGCTACTGGCTATAGCGGTGAGATCTTTAGCGTCCAGCGTATAGTGGCGAACAACCTCGTTTTCAGTCTCCGGCAACGCCAGCAGTACGTCGCGCTGCTTCTTCGTCATGGATATGCGGGCGGGCATGTTGTCTCCTTACAAAAACCCCTTGCCTTTCGATCTCTCATTGAAAGAGGATTGTGAAAGGATTTTCATCCTGATTCGTCAGCAGGACTGCCGCAGTTCCGCAAACGACCGTTATTGAAAGGGCGCCCATGCTGATCGGCTACGCCCGCGTGAGCAAAGGTGACGACCAGTCGAACAGGGCTCAGGCCAGGGCACTGGCCGAGGCCGGGTGCAAGCGCGTGTTCGAAGAGAAAGCATCGGGCGGACGCTGGGAACGTCCCGAGCTTCACCGCATGCTCGATCAGTTGCGTGATGGCGACACCGTCGTCGTCTGGAAGCTCGATCGCCTGTCGCGCTCGCTGAAGGATGTTCTCCACCTGATGGACAGGATCACCAGTGCCGGCGCGGGGTTTCGTTCATTGACCGAGGCGATCGACACGACGACGGCAGCCGGCCGCATGATGATGCAGATGGTGGGATCCTTTGCAGAGTTCGAGCGCGCCATGATCCGGGAGCGGACCACGGCCGGACTTGCCCAGGCCCGCGCCGAAGGCAGGATCGGCGGACGCCGCAGAAAGCTTGATCCGAAGAAACGGCGCGAAATCGCCGAAAGCGTCCTGTCGGGCCGCAAGAGCGGCGCCGAGATGGCGAGGCTGTATGACGTCAGCGAGCCGACAGTCTCGCGCATCATCGCCGAATATCGCGAGAAACTGGAGACAGACAGTGCCAGCCAGCCATGATCTCAAGGGGTTGATGAAGTTCCTGGCCCGCGAAGAATGGCGTGGGTGTTTTGAGCAGGTGTTCGATGATCACTTCGGCCCCGTGCTCGAAGCCGGAGACATGGAGTTCGATGATCTTGCCGAAATTCTCAGCGACGACTGGGCCATGACGCTCTGGGGATGCGTGTTCGAGGATTTCCTGACGCAAGAGTTCGACGTCCAGGGCGGCAATATCGTCGACGAATATCTCAAACGTCGCGGCTGGAAGGAGGGCACACAGACGAAAGCCTATATGAAGGCGCTTAGGATATCGGTCATGAGCCTCTATGAGGTGAGCGACATCGTGCCCGGCAAATCGCTCATGGCGCGCGATCTCATCCGCGGCGGCGAGCCGATCGCCGTGAGCGAGGGGACCGCAACGCTGACCCTGAAGCAGTGGGACAGGATCGCCGCCCGTATCGTGCCGGTCCTGGGCAAGAACATATTCGCCGGCGGGCTGCTGCCTTACACGCCGCAAGCCATCGATGCGCTGTTCGACGGTCTGCGACAGGTGTTCGGAAAGAAGGGCACAAAGAAACTCCCTGCCGTTGCGGACCAGGACCTGCAGTCGGTCGCTTCCATGTTCACGCTCTCATGGCTGTTCGATACGCTCGATCGAGCCATGGGGCTGCCACCGATGCAGAACTCGGACGGCGACGACCTCATGTTCCACGATGTCAGGTTTCCGCTGGCGAATGGCGTGACGCAGAAGGATATCGCCACGCGGGTGAACGCCATTTCGGCGATGGCGCAGGAGAACGCAAAGTTCTGGAACTGGCTCGAGGACAAGCCGAAGGGCGGAAAGAAGGTGAAACAGGCCGACGGGCTTTCCTTCGACGCCACCATGGATAACGGTCAGCGCGTGTTGGGTAATGTGGAGCTGAAGGGGCGGTTTCTACATCTGTCAACCAACTCCGCCGCGCGGGCGCAGAAGGGAACAGTCCTGATCCGTAAGGAACTCGGCGATCTCGTCCGCACGCCCCTGACAGACATCCGAACCATTGAGCAGATGATGGCCGAGCGGCCGCCACGCGAACATGGAGAAGCGGCTTCCGAAGTCCCGCCCGAAATTGCCGAGCAGGTTGTCCACCAGTTCATGGACCGGCAATATCGTGAAACGCTTGATCAGCCGGTCGGCATGCTCGGCAACAAAACGCCACGACAGGCTGCAAAGTCAGCCGCTGGTCGGCAGAAGGTCTCCGAATGGCTCAAATATCTCGAAAACCAGTCCGCAAGCCAGCCGGACCCTGCCGATCCAATGGCAACCTATAGTTTCGAGTGGATGTGGAAGGAACTCGGCGTTCAGGATCTGCGTAGGTAGAGCCTGTCTACCGTATATCTGTGTCCCAATAATGTACCGATGCCAAGAAGGAGAAAGCCGCCTCTTGACCAAAACCTAAGACCCAAACCATACATGAAGGCGGGTCACTTCTCGGCGAAAATCCCGGGTCAGCTCTCAGCGGAAATCAACATTCCTGCCCTTCTGGCAGATGGCGATCGCGGACGAGGAGCCCAGGCTGCCGCTCCAGTCGGGGACGGATGTGTGAGGCCTCCGGACCAATCCGGGAACCAGCCGCGGATCGGCGGCAAAGTCCTCGTCGGTCCGAACATCAATCAAAGCCGGACAGCCGGGTGTTCCGCAGGCGGGCGAGCTTGTCGACGGATATGGTGTGGGAGATGGCATGGCGCGTCCTCCGTTGCCGGGTTGATGGACGCGATTCTTGGGCCGGAGCCTCGTGGGGAGACCGCAGTCCCCATGGACGCCTTGTCGCCCCACCGACACCGATCTGTCAAGCGCGTCAGCTGCCGATCGCATTTGCCGCGACGATCACCAGAACCAGCCCGGCGAGCACCTGGATCGAACGCGTGACCGCGACGACGGCACGTGGCCGCGTCGCGAGCAGCCGCAGGAGTTGTCGGCGGAACAGGACTGCCGCAAGCGCCACCGCGCCGAGCACCAGCGCAACTCCGATCATCATCACCGCGGCGAAGGCGACGCCCGCCTCCGGCACGCCGCGCGTGATCGCGAAGGTCATGACGAACAGCGTCAGTGGGCACGGGATCAGCCCGGCGGCGAATCCTGCCGCCATCCCCTGGCCATGCGCATGGCCGGTGCCACGGAGTCCTTGCCAGAGCATCCACAGGCCGATCACGCCAAGCAGCCCGCGACTGATGTCTTCGAGCAGCGGCGCGCGGCCGACGCTGCCGAGCGCGACCGAGACGAGAGGAAGCGAGAGGAGCGCGATCAGCACGGACATGCCGACATGCACGAAGGAGAGAATGAGCGATACTGCCAGTCCGCGAGGCACACTAGCCGTCGACGCGGTCAGATAGGTTGCCAGCACCGCCTTGCTGTGTCCCGGCGTCAGCGCATGCACTGTGCCGAACAGGATTCCCATCGGCAGATAGGCGGCGAGCAGCGTCCAGTCGCCCGACTTCGCGAAGTCGCCGATCCGGTCGGCGAAGGCGAGGTAGATCTCGCGCTGGATGGCGACGAGGTCTTGAAACAGGCCCATCATGCGAGCACGCCCAGCGTGGCCGCGGCGAGCACTACATAGCGCGCCGTCTTGGCGATCGAGACCAGGGCGACGAAGCTCCACAGCGGCTCGCGTAGGACTCCTGCTGCGACCGTCAGCGCGTCGCCGCCGATCGGCGCCCAGGACAGCAGCAGGCTCCACCGGCCCCAGCGCCGATACCACCCGGTCGCGCGATCGAGAGACGCCGCGCTGACCGGGAACCACTTGCAGTCGCGGAACCGCTCGACGCCGCGTCCGAGCGCCCAGTTGAGGACCGCGCCGAGGATGTTGCCCAGGCTGGCAATGGCGACCAGCAGGACCGGGGCCTGAGCGCCGGCTACTAGTAATCCGACCAGCGCCGCCTCCGACTGCGCCGGAAGGATCGTTGCCGCGACGAAGGCGATGGCGAACAGGCCGCCCAGAATGGCGAGGTCATCCATCGCGACAGCGACGGACGCGTCCGCCGATCTCACCGCGCATGCGGCCATGCGGAATGCAGGTCGTCGATGACATAGGCGTGGGCGTGCCTGTTGCGGCCGTCGGCGATGCCCTCGTTCCAGTGCGGATGGCCGGCGGGCAGGCGCTCATGCGAATGCTCGACGATCTCCGGATCGTCGGCGGGCCAGAGCCATGCGGCTGCCGCCACGGCGCTTCCCGCGATCAAGGCCAGGATCACAGACGTCGCCGGAAGCCCGAAGGCCGCGCCCGCCCAGCCCGCGAGCGGATAGGTGATCAGCCAGCAGGCATGCGACAGTGCGAACTGGGCCGCGAAGAGCGCCGGGCGGTCCTCCGCGTGCGACGAGCGCCGCAGGAGACGCCCTGATGGAGTCTGCGCCATCGAATAGCCTGCGCCGATGATGAACCAGAGCGGCAGCAGCCAGCCATAGGATGGGATCGCGGCCGCGATCAGCGTGGCAACTGCCAGGGCCGACGCGCCGGCAAGCATTGCGGTCCGGTCCGGGATGCTGTCGAGAAGCCGCGGAAGGACCAGCGCCACCAGCATCGAGCCGCCGCCGAAGGCCGCCAGCGCCAGAGCCGTGTCGCTCTGGCCGAGGCCGAAGGCGGCCTGCACGTAGACGACCGTGTTGACGATCACAAGGGCGCCTGCCGCCGCGACCGCCATGTTGATCGCCAGCAGCCCGCGGAGGCGCGGCGTGGCGAGATAGATGCGGATGCCGCGGGTCGTGCGGTCATAGATGCCGCGCGGGATCGACGATTTCGGGCTCGGCAGCACGACCGAGACCACCAGCGCTGCCGAGACGAGGAAGCCGACCACCGTCCCGGCGAACAGGTTGTGGAAGGAGATGACAGTCAGGAGGGCGGCCGCGAGCATCGGGCTGACGAGGCTTTCGAGGTCGTAGGCTAGCCGCGAGAGCGATAGCGCGCGGGTGTAGTCCTTCTCGTCCGGCAGCACGTCCGGGATCGTCGCCTGGAAGGTCGGCGTGAACCCGGCGGATGCCGATTGCAGCACGAAGATCAGGACGTAGATCTGCCAGACCTCGGTGACGAAGGGCAGGAACAGCGCGACGCCCGCGCGCACGAGGTCGAGCGCCACCAGCATGGCCCGGCGCGGCAGCCGCTCGGCAAAGGCAGACGCGATCGGCGCGACGCCGACATAGGCGATCATCTTGATCGCGAGCGCGGTACCCAGCACTGCTCCGGCGTTCTCTCCCGCAAGCTCGAAGGCGAGCAACCCCAGTGCCACTGTGAGGAGCCCTGTGCCAAGGAGCGCGATCACCTGTGCAGCGAGCAGATGGCGGTAAATGCGATTGGCGAGGACGGCGAGCATTATCGATGAGCCTCTCAGTCCAGGCGACGCGTGATGCCGGTCATTGGCCAGACCAGCCAGAGACCGATGCCTGCTGCGGCCAGCCACACCGCGATGACGATGACAATGCCTGCCCGGCTGACTGGCCTGATGCGTCCGGCCGCCGCCCGACGCAGTTCCAGGAGCAGATCGTCGGGGATGAGCTTCGTCGCGAGCACGATCCCGATCGGCACGATGATCAGGTCGTCCAGATAGCCGAGCACGGGAATGAAGTCGGGAATGATGTCGATCGGGCTGAGGGCATAGGCGGCGACCGCGCCGGCGAGAAGCTTCGCGGTCCAAGGCACCCTGGGGTCACGCGCCGCGAGCCATAACGCAACGACATCCACCTTCACAGCGGCGGCCCAGCGTTTCAATCGGTCGATGGCAGACACAGGCCGCATCACAGGTACTTCGCGATTTCCCTGAACTCTTCGACCGAGCCGCGCTGTTCGAGCGATAGCGGGCCGACCGTCTCATCCAGGCAGTGGTCGAGGTGATCGTGGATGAGCGTGCGCTTGGCCTGCGCCACCGCCTTCTCCACCGCATGGAGCTGCTGGGCGATATCGAGGCAGGGCTTGCCGCCCTCGATCATGGCGACGACGCTGCGCAGGTGTCCTTCGGCGCGCTTGAGCCGCTTGACGATGGCGGGATGGGAGGCGTGGCGGTGATCGGACATGACTTTGTCCTATCCTCCCCTAGGGATAGTGTCAAACCTGTACTGCCGCTTTGCCTTTACCTCGCCTTGTCCGTGCGTTTATACCGCTCGGGATGATGACGGATCGAATCGCGACCGCTAGGACTCTGCTGATCTGCCTGCTCGCGCTGGCGGTGCTGGGATTCTGCGCGCCTGTCACCGATCCTTCCGGCCTGACGCAGATCGCATCGGTCGCGAGCGACCATGTCGGCCATTCGCACGATCATCACGGCCATTCCCACGACGACGAGGACGAACCGTCCGCGACTTCGGGCCATGACCACGACCGCTTCCACGTCGGCGATCACAGCCACGACACGCCGGCGGCCGCCGTGCTGATCGGCTTCCGCTTCGGCTCCCCTCGACCAGGGTCCGGGAATGCCGGACGACCGCGTCGCATCGCGGCCTACCCCACCCGGCGACCGACCTCCCCGAACGGCATGATGGACTGACTTCGGCTTCGGCCGTCATCCTTCACTGCAATTTCGGAACGACACCATGACATCTCATCCGCCCGAGGGCGGACGGTTCGCCGCGCGCGATCCGTTCGTCCTCACGGTGGCCATCCTGTCGGTCGGTCGTCCTGGCCATGCTCCTGTCCACCGGCCTTGCCGCGGCTCACGCCGTCGCCGAGGGGGACAAGGGCTATATCCAGGAGATCACGGGGGTCCACCTCATTCCGTTCATGTATCTCGGGGCCAAGCACATGGTCACCGGATACGACCATCTGCTGTTCCTGCTGGGCGTGGTCTTCTTCCTCTACCGCCTGCAGCACATCGCGATCTATGTCAGCCTGTTCGCCATCGGCCATTCGACGACGATGATCCTCGGCGTGTATTTCGGCTGGAACGTCAGCGCCTACCTGATCGACGCGATCATCGGCCTGTCAGTCGTCTACAAGGCGCTCGACAACCTCGGCGCGTTCCAGCGCTGGTTCGGCTATCAGCCGAACACCAAGGCAGCCACGCTCATCTTCGGCTTCTTCCACGGGCTGGGTCTCGCGACCAAGATCCTGGAATACGACATCGCGCAGGACGGGCTCCTGCCCAACCTGCTCGCTTTCAATGTCGGGGTCGAGATCGGCCAGTTGATCGCGCTCGCCATGATCCTCATCGCGATGGGGTACTGGCGGCGCACGCAGAGCTTCTGGAAACACGCCTACACCGCCAACGTCCTCATGATGACCGCCGGGTTCGTGCTGATCGGATATCAGCTCACCGGCTATTTCGTCGCCTGATCAAGGAGAACTCACATGTACAATTCCGACACCCCCACCCGCGCCGAACTGCCGACCTCGGCGCAGCTTCTGAAGTCCACGATCATCGCGATCGTGGCGGCCATCGCCATCCTCGTCGCGATCGTTCTTCCGTCCGAATACGGCATCGACCCGACCGGGGTCGGCGGCGCGCTCGGCCTCACCGAGATGGGCGAGATCAAGACCCAGATCGCCGAGGAAGCCGAACAGGATCGCATCCGCGACCAGCAGAATGCAGTTCCGGCTGCGCCTGCCGCGCCGCAGCAGGGTTCGAGTCTTCTCGACCGCATCTATGCCGAGTTCCTCGTCGGCACCGCGCATGCGCAGGAGACGCGCTCCGACGAAATGTCGGTGACGCTGGCTCCAGGTGAAGGCGCGGAGATCAAGCTCGTGATGGTCAAGGGCGCGCAGGCGAACTACGCTTGGACCGCCAACGGGGCCGTCGTGAACTTCGACACCCATGGCGATGGTGGCGGCGAGAACATCTCCTACGAGAAGGGTCGCGGCGTCGCCGAGGACGAGGGCGTGCTGGAAGCCGCCTTCGACGGCAATCACGGCTGGTTCTGGCGCAACCGCACCGACGCGCCCGTCACCGTGACGCTGAAGACCACCGGCGCCTATTCCGACATCAAGCGGATGATGTAGGCGGCGATGGCGAAAGCCGACCGTCCCATGCGGCCCGGCGGATCCGACCCGCCGGGCTCACTCATCGTCGTTCCCCCGAACGGTGAGCGGTTCGAGGATCCCGACGTGATCCGCAGGCTCGAATCCTTCGTCCGCAAACGCCTGCCTATGTTCGACATCAAGGTGGCCTGGGTCGTCCAGCCCCGCATCGAGACGTTCACAGTGGTCGAGCGGGCCGCCAATGGAAAGTCGACCGCGAACAAGCAGGCGATCCTGCAGGCGCTCGATGAGTTCGATCCCGACGCGATCGAGCTGAAACCCGACTGAGCTTCGGCAATCTACACTGCCGCGGAGGCTGATTATTCCGCGGCAGTCGCCTCGCCGGGCGACGACGCCTGCTCATCGAAATCATACGGATCGTGCGGGTCGGGCCAGTTTTCGGTATTCCGCCGGCGTCGGCCCGACCGCGGCACGAAACGCCCGCTGGAAATGTGGTTGGTCGCTATAGCCGGCGAGTAGGCCGACAAGCGCGAGTGGCGTGTTCGTCGATGCCAGCAGGCGGGTCGCGCTGTGCACGCGTGCGGATGCTACGATGTCTCCCAGTGACCAGCCCGCCCCGGCAAGCCGCCGCTGAAGGGTTCGCAGGCTGAGCCCCGTCGCTCTGGCGATGTCGTCCGCTCCCCGTCGACCATGTGGAGCGCCGAGCTGCTCGGCGAACAGCCGCGCGACGAGCGGATCTGACACGGCCCGTCCCGAGAAATCGACGGCCGGGACCGGGACTTCGTCCTGCTTCTCAGGGGCAAGTGGCAAAGGCTCGAATGCCGTCCAGCCGATCGTCCAGCGATGCGTCCGTTTCGCCGTCGCGAGCGGATCAGGCAAACTGGACGTGCCGTCGAAGCGCAGCGCCGCATCGCGCGCCCCGCGCCACCTGAGAATGCCCAGGATCAGCCCGGCCACGGCAAGGTTCTCGCCAGCCGAAATCGGCGATCCGCGCGTGTCGAAATGCTCCATGACGATGCGGTCCGCGTCGCGGTCGACGACACGGGTGCGATGCCGCGAATGGAAGTAGCGTTCTATCGCGATCCAGATTGCGACCACATCGCTTGGAGCCCGGCATCCCGCGAACACGCCGGCCACTGGATGATCGGCGAATTCCGGAACGACGTCGGCCACCCTGAGGATCGCCTCCGGACCGTGCGCGTCGAGAACCCCGGCAAGCAGGGCCCGCTTCTCGGCAAGGTCCACGGTCCGCTCTCCCGCTGCCGTCAACGCCGGCACCGCTATCGATTGCCGCGCAAGAGAACGGCGCACCATCGCCAGAACCGGCGCGCTGGCAAAATCCTCCATGGTCAGGCCGCCCGCACGGGGAGCTTCGTCACCGTCTGCCCGGACAAGGCCGCGATGGCGTTGGTGACGGCGGCCGTTCCGCAGACGATCGCGGTCTCCCCGGCGCCCGTCGGCTGCGGGCTGCCCTCGATCAGGCGGATTTCAATGTTCGGCACATCCGACAGCACAGGCAGCGGATAGTCGAAGAAGCTTTCGGGCACGATGCGACCGCCGTCGACGGGCAGTTCCTCCTTCAATGCCATGCCGATCCCCCAGACCAGATTGCCTTCCACCTGCGCCCGCACCTGATCAGGATTGACGACCAGGCCGCAATCGTGCGCGCACCACAGGCCCGTCACCCTGTATCCGGTCTCGCTCCTTGTCACGCGCGCGACCGCGGCTGCGTAGGACATGTCCTTGTAGATGCCGCAGGCTAGCCCCCAACCTTCGTCCGATGAGTCCTTCGGCCGCACGGTCCAGCCGGCCATCTCGGCGGCTGCCGAAAGCACCACGCTCAGCCTTGCGTGTTGCGGCGAGAGTGACCTGAGGCGCATATCCAGCGGGTCGATGCCTTTTGCCCGTGCCAGCGCGTCGATGGCGGTCTCGATCGCCCAACTGTTGGCCGCCGCGCCGAGCCCGCGCCAAGGACCGGTCTTGACCGGCAGGCGGACGTCCTCAAATTCGACGCGGGTGGAATCCGCCGCATAGGGCGGCACAGAGCCGCGCGCGACGCCGGGGTCTGCAGTAAAGCTTGTCGCAAACTGCAGTCCGGGGCCCATCGCTGCCGAGGTGAAGATCACGTGCCCGGACCGGAATGCGTGGCGCCAGTGGGTGATCCGCCCGCTTGCGTCCGCGGAAAGCCGAAGGCGGTGCGACGATGGAGGGCGATGGAAGCCCGCTCGGAATTCGTCGCTCCGGCTCCACTGCACCTTGACCGGGCGTCCGCAGAGCTTCGCGAGCCGCGCCGCGTCCATCTCCGCGGCAACGATCGTGCGGGCGCCGAACCCCCGCCGATGCGCATGCCGCGGACCACCACCTTGTCCCGGCCGAGGCCGAACGCGTCGGCGAGGCTGTTGCGGGCGAAGAAGGGATCCTGGGTCCCTGTCCAAACTTCGAGGCCGCCATTCTCGTCGAACCGGGCCACGGCCGTGCGGGGTTCGATCGAGGCATGTGCGGCGAGAGGAACCGTGAGCGTCAGGTCGACGTCGAAGCGCTCGTTGCGGTTGTGTTGCAAATTTCCGGGAAGGTGAGAGGCAAACGCTCCGTCTGACGCCCTTCAAGCGGCGATTGCCTGGAACTGCTCTTTGAGAGAAGGGGCCGGGTTGAATGCGAAACGGCCCTGTCGCTTGCGCATCATGTGAACCATCTCGATGCCGGCCAGAGTGACGACCGCCGAGGAGAATGACTTGAAGCCCAACATCGGTCGTATCCGGCGCTTGATGCGACGGTGGTCCTGTTCAATCCGATTATTGAGGTATTGGCTTTTGCGGATGCGGATCGCCTCCAAGGCCCGCCGTGACCGATCCTTCAAGCGGCTCTCTGCGTCGCAGGAAATGATCGCTTCCCGGTTGGTCTGGCTGCCGTCGATGACGATACGGTCAGGCCGACCGTGGTGCTGCAAAGCCTTGCGCAGGAAGCGCTTCGCCGCCGGTAAGTCGCGGTGCTCACTGAACCAGAATTCGACCGTGTCACCGACGCTGTCGATGGCCCGGTAGAGATACATCCATTGGCCGCGGACCTTGATATAGGTCTCGTCCATGTGCCACTTGCTTCCGACGGAGCGCTTTCGGCGATTGAACCGCTTCAGCAGCACCGGCGAGAAGTGCACGACCCAGCGATGGATCGTCGAATGGTCGATGCTGATGCCGCGCTCGGCCATCATCTCCTTCAGATCTCGCAAGCTCAGGCCATAGGCGAGATACCACCGTACGCAGAGCAGGATCACAGAGCGATCGAAGTGACGGCCTTTGAACATGAAACGCGCTCCACAAATGGAGACGCTCTCATGCCCCAAGGCTCTTGCCAAAAAGTTTGCAACACAATCCCATCACCGCGCTCGATGCAAACGCCCAATCGCATGGCGTCGGGATAGGCATGGCCGTCGCCAAGGCGCAGGCTCTGGTGCCCGGGCTGGTCGTCGTCGATGCCGATCCGGCGGGTGACGACGATGGGCTCCATAAGCTCGCGCTCTGGGCACTGCAGCGGATCTCACCTGTTGTGGCTCCCGATCCGTCAGATGGCCTGGTGATCGACACCACTGGCGCCGATCATCTGCATGGCGGCGAGGCGCTGATGCGGCAACGACCTCGTCTTCGGCGGGCGGGCGACGACCGGCTGTTCGGCGAGGAGGGCGACGACATCCTCCATGGCGAGGCCGGCGACGATCTCCTGTCGGGCGGAGCGGGCCGCGACATGCTTTACGGCGGCGACGGCGACGACGTCCTTCAGGGCGACGACGGCGACGACTATCTCGACGGTGGCGACGGCAATGACCGAATCGATGGCGGCGCGAGAAACGACATTCTGTCGGACGGCGACGGAGCCGACCTCGTCTTCGGCGGGACAGGCGACGATGTCGTCTTCGCCGCAATGGACGGCGCGGATGACGTTTACGATGGCGGCTGCGATTACGACACGGTCGAAGCTTCCATTTCCGAACTCAAGTTCGCGATGGAAACCGAACGCGCAACATGCGAGTTCGGGTCGCCTGGCGGCGGCGCAAGGGGGTGCAGCCATCGCGCGAGGGGGCGACGTGCTCGACTATTCGGCCGCCAACGAGACTTTGCTGATCGACCTCGCCGACGGTCGGGCCAGCGGCATCGAAATCGGCTACGACACGATCATGGGCTTCGAGACCGTGATCGCAGGATCGGGCGATGACCATTTCGTTGTCGGTCCGACCGCAGTGTCGCTTTATGGCGGGGCTGGAGAGAACCTGTTCGAGTTTCGCGGCCCGGGCGAGGAGGCGGCCCGGCAACTTGTCTTTGATGTCCACGATTTCAAGGCCGGCGACCGCGTCCGGATGGACAAGTATGACCTCTTCGAACGAGTCTTCGACGACCTCGAGGACCAGTTCGAGAAGGTTTACGGCGACAAGGTCGATGAAGAAGACTTCGCCGTGCGCACGCGTATTGAAGAGGTTGACGGCTACACGCGGACCCTCATCGAGGCGGATTTCAACCGCGACGACACGTACGAGACCACCGTCGTCATCGACGGGCGCTACGTTCTCGCCGTTGTCGAGACCGCTTGACCAGGTCAACCCGCTGCGTCCGGCCGCATATTGCTGGGTTCCAGCCCCGAAGAGCAGGCTCGCGTCGGTCATGCAGCCGTCCGGGCGGGATCGGCGGGTATCGCGAATTTGCTGCCGGACCTGGATGGAATGCCTTCCCTTAAGCTCCATCCCTTGACAAGCGCGTACACCGCCGGGATGACGATCAAGGTCAACAGCGACGACGAAACCATGCCGCCGATCATGGGCACCGCGATCCGCTGCATGATCTCGGACCCGGCCCCCGTGCTCCAGAGGATCGGCATGAGGCCTGCCATGATGGCGACTACGGTCATCATTTTCGGGCGCACCCGCTCCACAGCGCCGACCATGATCGCCGCGCGCAGGTCCGCGGCCGAAAACTCCCGACCTTCGGCCTCGCACCTTGCCTTTGCTTCGGATAGTGCGTGGTCCAAGTAGATCAGCATGATGACCCCTGTTTCCGCGGCGACGCCCGCCAAGGCTATGAAGCCGACGGCGACCGCGACCGACGTGTTGAAACCGAGCCACCACATAAGCCAGACGCCTCCGACGAGGGCGAAGGGCAGCGACAGCATGACGATAAGAGTCTCGGTCGAGCGGCGGAAGTTGAGGTACAGCAGAAGGAAGATAAGACCCAAGGTGAGCGGGATCACGATCTTGAGGCGCTGCGCCGCGCGTTCGAGATACTCAAATTGGCCGCTCCATCCGAGAGAGTAGCCTGCGGGCAGATCCATGGACTGCCCGACTGCCTCTTGCGCCGCCGCGACATATCCGCCGAGATCGCGTCCGGCGATGTCGACGAAAATGTAGGCCGCAAGACGCCCGTTCTCGGTCCGGACCGAGGTCGCGCCGCGGGTAAGCCGGACCGTTGCCACTTCGCCGAGCGGAACCGCGCCCCCGCCGGGAAGGGCGACCTCGACCGTGCGGGCGATGGATTCCGGATCGCTCCGCAGGTTCCTTGGATACCGCATCGTCACGCCGTAGCGTTCGCGGCCTTCCACCGTCGAGGTCACGACTTGCGCGCCCAATGCCATCGACACCACGTCCTGGACGTCGGCGACCGAAAGGCCGTAGCGGCCGAGCGCGGTTCGGTCGGGTTCGATGTCGAGATAGTAGCCGCCGATGACACGCTCGGCATATGCGCTCGACGTTCCGGGAACCGTTTTCAGGACGGTCTCCACCTCGCGGGCGACGCGTTCGATCCCCTCGAGGTCCGGCCCGAAGACCTTGACGCCGACAGGCGTCCTGATGCCCGTGGCGAGCATGTCGATCCGTGCCCGGATCGGCATCGTCCAGGCGTTCGCGACACCTGGGAACTGAAGCGCCGCGTCCATTTCGGCCTTGAGGCTCTCCACCGTGACGCCCGCCCGCCATTCCTCCTCGGGTTTCAGGTTGATGATCGTCTCGAACATCTCCGTGGGCGCGGGATCGGTTGCCGTCCCGGCGCGACCGGCCTTCCCGAATACCGACTCGACTTCAGGGAAGGATTTGATGATCCGGTTCTGCACCTGCATCAACTCGGCGGCCTTGGTCACCGAGAGCCCCGGCAACGTCGTCGGCATGTACATCAACGTGCCTTCGTCAAGGTCGGGCATGAATTCGCTGCCGAGCTGTCGCGCGGGCCATACGGTGGCGGCGAGCACGAGTATCGCGACGAGGATCGTCGCGCCCTTCGCCCGCAGGACCGTCTGGATGACAGGTCTGTAGACGGCGATCATGAAGCGGTTGAGGGGATTGCGGTGTTCGGGAACGATGCGGCCCCGCACGAAGAAGACCATCAGGGCGGGAACGAGCGTCACGGAAAGAAGCGCGGCAGCAGCCATTGCGAAGGTTTTGGTGAACGCGAGCGGTGCGAACAGCCGTCCTTCCTGCGATTCGAGGGTAAAGATCGGCAGGAAAGAGACGGTGATGATCAGCAGGCTGAAGAAGAGCGCGGGACCGACCTCGGAGGCGGCCTCGATGAGTACTTCGAGCCGCGGCTTGTCCGGCTGCGCCCTCTCGAGGTGCTTGTGCGCGTTTTCGATCATGACGATCGCCGCGTCGATCATCGCGCCGATCGCGATCGCGATGCCGCCGAGGCTCATGATGTTGGAACCGAGCCCGAGCATCTTCATCGCCGCGAACGACATGAGGATGCCGACGGGGAGCATGATGATCGCGACCAACGCGCTGCGGACATGGAGGAGAAAGACGATCGTCACGAGCGCGACCACGATCGATTCCTCGACCAGCGTCGTCTTGAGCGTCGCGATCGCCGCCTCGATGAGTTCGGACCGGTCATAGACCGGAACGATGTCGGTTCCGGGCGGCAGGCTGCCCTTGATCGCCGAAAGGCTGTCCTTGACGTTGTCGATCACATCCAGCGCGTTCGCCCCGAAGCGTTGTATGGCGATGCCGCTGGCGACTTCGCCCTCGCCATTGAGCTCCGTGATCCCGCGTCGTTCGTCGGCGACGATTTCCACGCGCGCGACATCGGCAAGCCGGAGCGGCACGCCGCCTTCGGCGATCAGGGCGATGTTTTCGAGGTCGCCCACACCCTGGAGGTAGCCGCGCCCGCGCACCATGAACTCGAATTCGGAAAGCTCTACCGTGCGTCCGCCGACGTCGATGTTGCTGTCGCGCACGGCCTCGGCGACGTCGCCGAGCGTCAGGCCGGCGGTTCGCAGCCGCGCGGGATCGATAACCACGGAATATTGCTTGACGAACCCGCCCACGCTCGCGACTTCGGCGACGCCGTCGGCCTCGGCAGCGGCGAACCGCACCACCCAGTCCTGCAGCGAACGCAACTCGGCCAGCGTCAGTTCTTTCGCGACCACCGCGTACTGGTAGACCCAGCCCACGCCAGTCGCATCCGGTCCCAGCGTCGGCGTCACGCCGCCGGGCAGGCGGCTTGCGGCCGCGTTGAGGTACTCGAGGACCCGGCTTCGGGCCCAATACGGATCGGTGCCGTCCTCGAAGATGACGTAGACGAACGACACCCCGAAAAACGAGAACCCCGGACCACCTTCGACTGTGGCACCGTGAGCATCGCCGTCGTCAAGGGATAGGTGACCTGGTCTTCCACGACTTGCGGAGCCTGCCCCGGATGCTCGGTGAACACGATCACCTGGACGTCCGAGAGGTCCGGTATCGCGTCGAGGGGAAGCGTACGCAGCGCGTAAAGCCCTGCCGCCGAGGCGAACAAGGCCGCGAAGACGACTAGGAACAGGTTTCGTGACGACCAGTCGATGACGCGCGCGATCATTGCTCTGTCACCTCCGGCTCAAAGGCGCTGAAGGCGGCATTGAGGTTGCTTTCGGCGTCGATGAGGAAGTTCGCCGCGACGACCACGGACTCTCCCGCCGAAACGCCTTCCAGGATTTCGGTCCGACCGCCGCCTCGCGTGCCGATGCGCACGTCGCGGGGTTCGAAGCGTCCTTCGCCAAGGTCGACGAACACGGTCTGGCGAATTCCAGTGTCGATGATCGCCGCGTCGGGCACGTTGACGGTTTCGACGTTCGCCTTGCCGTCGATCGTGACGTCCGCATACATGTTCGCAAGGAAAATGCCGTCGGGATTGGCAAGTTCGATCCGGACCTGCGTCGTCCGCGTGCGCGCGCGGATTTCCGGGTAGAGCTGATCCACCCGGCCTTGAAATTCCTTTCCGGGAAGACCCCGGATGCGCACGGCGCTCTTCGCCCCGATGGCGACATCGGACGCAAGGTATTCGGGCACGTCGGCGATGACCCAGACCCGCGACAGGTCGGCGATACGGAACAGGACTTGGCCCGGTGCCGCCATCATGCCCGGCACGGCGGACCGTTCGAGAACGACCCCGCCGAGGGGAGCGGTGACGACGATGCTTTCGGGTACGGCCCGGCTCGCCTCCATCTCGCTTATGACGGCGTCGGAGACACCGAGGTTCTTCAGGCGGAGGCGGCTGCCGGACATCGCCTTGGCGGGGACGCCGCTGCTCAGATCGAGAAGGAATTGCGCGCCTGCGACAGCGACGTCGCGGGAATAGACACGCATCAGTTCGCCGCCGGCCTCGATCCGGTCGCCGGTCGTCACGTCGGCGACGGTCTCCACGAATGTCTCGACCCGCGGCGACACGACGCTGACCAGCCGTTCGTCCAGCGCGACGCTGCCCGGGACGTCGATGGACCGGTTTACGACTCCGAGCGCCGCTTTTTCGGTTTTCACGCCGGTGCGCTGGACCTTGCCCGTCGAGATCCTTATCGCCGAATCGTCCTGCCCGTCGCCCTCGTAGACTGGAATATAGTCCATTCCCATCCAGTCCTTCTTCGGCACGGGCGACGTGTCGGCCAGTCCCATCGGATTCCGGTAATAGAGGATCTCTCCGTTATCCGGCGACGTGGATGCTGATTTGCCCGGCGGGACAGGGCCGCCTTCTCCGAGCATCACGTCCTCATCCTCGTAAACCGGAACGAACGGGGTGCCCTCAGCGGTCTTTGTCGCGACCGCCGAATAGGCCGCCTTACCGTCCGGATGACGGTAGTAGAGGATTTTGCCCCTATCGCCTTCAGGGTCATTGGCCTGCTTGACGCTTTGCGCTGCATCGACGCGGGCAAACGCGGCCAGACTTTCAAACCCACCTTGCCGTCCCGCCCAAAAGCCCGCGCTTGCGCTTGCCGCGACGAGCAAGATCATCGCCGTTATCCTCGCCGTCTTCATGGCTGAACCTCCAAAGACAGTTCCGCCGTCACCGTCGCCGTTTCACCTTGGACCTTGGCGGCGATCTGGAGACGCCAGTTGCCTTCCATCATGAAGTCGGCGCGAAAGCGGTAGCGCCCGTCGCCAAGTTCCTCGACCGGCTGCAGGGTGGCGGTCATCGCCGCCATTCCGTCGGGAGCCATGTCCAGCCGGAGAGCGTAGACGACCGCAGCTTCGACCGGTTCTCCGTCGGCATCGACGAGTCTCAGCGTCACCGGCGTGTCGCCCACCATCGCGGTGGCCTCGACGATTTCGAACGTGTAGTCGCTGGCAGCGGCGAGGAGCGACGGGATCGGGAATGTTGCCCCGGCAAAGCCCGCGATTGCAGCCAGGAGGGCGAGCGGTTTTTTCATCGCGTGTCCTCGCCGACGCTCGTTTGCGGTGGAGACTGGACCTTCATGCACAGCCCCAGCGCGCACAACGCCGCGCAGGGCAGGGCACCCAACAAGAATGGGGCAAGACCGGCGGCCGCGAGCCAATTCCAGTTAAGGGCGACGCCCGTTGCGGTGGCGACAACTCCCGCGACCATAGGCCACCGTGGGCGCAGGCGCAGCGAACCGTGGCCGCCTGCGGCAGGCGCGGGCCGGTGATATTCGATCATTTTCATGGGTCTCTTTCCCGAGAGTGCGTCTAGCGCCGTGTTCCGTCGCGCAGATACTTGACCAGTGCTGCGGCAACGAGGACGAGGACGATGAAGGCGAGAAGCCAGAAGGCGCTCATTCCCCACATCATCATGCCCATGCCGCCATCCATTCCGTTCATGTCCATCATGTGAATGTTCCTTGCGGAGCGCAGCCGCACTCGGCGCGCCAAATCCCAGCTTTTGTCCACCGACGCGAGCGTTCGGCTCGGCGCGTCAGGGAACTCACTCGATCAACCGGATGATGCCAACCGCGAAACCCGGACCCGAAGGAACAGCGATTTCGTCGAAGGAAACTTTCGGCGATTCAGACCATCAGGCAGAGCGACGGGGAGGGAACGGGTCGGGCGTACGGGCGATGCCGAACGAAATCGGGGCAGGGGTGAGATCGTGCGAAACGCGCGGCGAGGGATCGGCTTCGGCGGCTTGGAAAAGGATGGTCGCACAGGCCGAAGCGCACGCCGTCATGCAGGACGGTTCGGACATTCCGGCGACATCGTTGCAGTCGTCGCATGCCGCCATGTCCATCGCCATCATGGACGATGTGCCCATGTCGACGGACATCGATGCTGCGGCTCCAGGCTGCACGGAGGCCGCCGCCGCGAACGCGACGACGAGAAACAGGAGCAGGGATCTGGTCCAGTTGCGCATTTGACGACGCTAGCCCAAGGCGACGATGCTGTCCATCGCTCCGAGCCTGCCTTACAAATATGTAAGGTGGAGCGGGATTGACCTCATGGGCGGACTGCCGCACTCCTGAATGGAGTGCCCTTGGGCGGGGTGCGTTCCATACGGGCCCACGTATCCTTGCCCATAGAGAGACGGAGACAATCATGGCAATTCGCAAACTCATGCTAACCCTCGCGGCCGCCGGCGCGGTGCTGGCCGGAACCCCCGCGATGGCGGCCGTCCTGGAGGTCTATAAGACGCCGTGGTGCGGTTGCTGCACCGCCTGGGCTGAGGCGTTTCGCGCCGCCGGCTACGACGTTCAATTGACGGACATGGAAGACCTGACCGACGTTCGTGAAGAAGCGGGCGTTGCCGAAGAGCTCCAGGGCTGCCACACGGCCGAAATCGAAGGATACTTTGTGGAAGGTCACGTGCCGCTCGAAGCGGTCGCGAAGCTTCTCGAGGAACGCCCCGCCATCCGCGGATTGGCCGTGCCGGGGATGCCGTCCGGCTCCCTCGGTATGGGCGATGATCCGGGAGCGGCCTATGACGTCGTTGCGGTCGATAACGACGGACGTACGTCCATCTACATGAGTGTCGGCAAGCGGTGAACCCGGCCCTTTGTCGGGTCGCTATCCTGGCAATGGCGGCTTTCGCCACCGGATCGTCGCTCGTCCTCGGTCCGCTTCTTCTGGAACGGCGACACCTCCAGACGGGCCGTGAGGTCTACGCGGCTCATTGCGCATCCTGTCACGGAACCAATCTGGAAGGCCAACCGAACGGGCAGGTCCGGAGCGCGGATGGCCTGCTGCCCGCCCCGCCGCACGATGAAGACGGCCATACCTGGCATCATGATCGGGAGCTTCTTGTGGCGATAACGAAATACGGCGTCGCTGAAGCGGCCGACCTCGAAGATTATCGCTCTGCCATGCCTGCCTTCGACGATGTTCTGGATGACGGCGAGATCGAAGCCGTCATCGACTGGATGGCCTCGACCTGGCCGAACGAAATCCGAACGCGGTGGGAAAATCACTAGGCGCGGCCTATCCGCGCGAAGCGGCTTTGCCGAAACCGAATGCCAGTCGATGGGCTGCAGAAATCCAAATCACCGCGAACAGCCATCCCGCGAGAACGTCCGACGGCCAGTGCGTTCCGAGGAAGACCCTGCTCGCGCCGACCGCGAAGACGATGGCCAGGACGATCGCCAGGACCAATCGTCTCAGCCTTGGGTCGCGGGGCTCCCACAAGACCAGTATCGTCAAGGCGAGAAGTAGCGACAGCACGGCGTGGCCGCTCGGAAAGCTCGTGGCGGCCATCGCGTCTGACCCCGGCAGGTGATGGGGCTTCGCCGTGGCGAAGGCCGCCTTCGCGATGTAAGCAAGGGCCGCGCCGCCTGCCAATGCGAGGAATGCGAACCAGGCCCGGGACAACTCCTCGCGAACGAGGAGGATGGTCACCAAGGCCGCCGATATCGGTACCACGAAAGGCGGGCTTCCCAGGACCGTGAACATCCAGGCCAGCCAGAAAAACATGCCGGACATGTCAATCGGCTCGGAATGGGGACCCTGAATCGGCGTGCAATCGGGACCCCCTCGTAGGGCTCGACGGTGAGCGCCCGACCGGGTGGAGCTGGTCGGGGTTGCGCAGCCCGGTCGGGCGCGTGGGTTGAGCTTTCCTGGCTTTAGCTTTGAGATCGGTTCTTGAAGCGCCAGGATTCGTTGCCGGTTTCGATGATCTCGCAGTGATGGGTGAGCCGGTCGAGCAGAGCGGTGGTCATCTTGGCGTCGCCGAAGACGGCGGGCCATTCGCCGAACGCAAGGTTGGTGGTGACGATGATCGAGGTGCGTTCGTAGAGCCGGCTGATCAGGTGGAAGAGCAACTGTCCGCCGGCCTGGGCAAAGGGCAGATAGCCGAGTTCATCGAGCACGGCGAAGTCGAGCCGGGTGAGGTAGTCGGCGAGGCGTCCCTGCTTTCCGGCACGGTGCTCGGTCTCGAGGCGGTTGACCAGATCGACGACGTTGAAGAAGCGGCCGCGGGCTCCATTGCGGATGAGGGAGCGGGCGATCGCGATGGCCAGGTGCGACTTGCCCGTGCCGGTGCCGCCGATGAGCACGGCGTTGCGCTGGTCGGCGACGAAGGCGCCGGTGGCGAGGTCGCGCACGAGCGTCTCGTTGACGGGCGTGTCGGCGAAGTCGAAGTCGTCTATGTCCTTGGCCAGCGGCAGCTTGGCGACGGTGAGTTGGTATTTGATCGAACGCGCCTGCTTCTCGGCGATCTCGGCCGACAGCAGGTCGCCGACGACCCTCGGCGGCTCGTGCTGGCGCTTGATGGCGGTGGCCATAATCTCGTCGTAGGCGCTGCGCATGCCGTAGAGCTTCAGCGTTCCCATCAGGTCCAGAACCTGGGTGCGTTCCATCAGCTTGCCCTCCTGAGACTGTCGTAGCGAGCGCAGTCGGCCTGCGGCTCGTGTCGCAGACGCAGCGCGTCGGGTGTGAGGATGGTGACGGCCGGCGCCGGATCGCGACGCCGGGCCAGGATGTTGAGTATGACAGCGGACGAGCAGACGTTCTCGGCAAGCGCCTGCTGGCACGCGCGGTCTCGACGGCATCGAGCCCATCCGCCAGCACCGCCGTCAGGATCGCCACCATCTGACGGTCGCCGTCGTCAGCGGCCTTCAGCCGGCGCCTGACCCGATCCATCGCCGGCGGCAGTTCCCAGCCCTGGAACGGCGCACCGTTGCGCAGCGCTCCGGGCTTGCGGGCCAGCACCGGAACGTAGTGCCATGGATCGTAGACCGTCTGGTTGCGGCCGAACGAGCGGGCATGCTCGCCCACGATCCTGCCGTCCTGGCGCACGACGATGCGGTCGGCGTAGGCCTGGATCTCGACCGGGCGGCCGACCGCGGTCGAGAGTACCGAGTACTTGTTGTTGTCGAAGCGCACGGTGCAGGTCTTCGACACCGAGGCGGGAACGCTATGGAATCCGTCGAAGGGGCCGCGATACTCGACCAGCTTGCTCCGTTCCTCCTCGAACACCTCCCAGATCGTGCGCTCCGGCTGGTCGACATGGCGGTGAGCCTTGGCATAAGCGACGCACCTGTCGAGCAGCCAGGCATTCAGCTCCTCGTAGCTCCTGAAGCGCAGCCGCGGCGTGAAGAAGCGCTCGCGCACCAGGCCGACCTGGTTCTCGACCTGACCCTTCTCCCAGCCCGAGGCCGGCGTGCAGGCGACGGGCTGCACCAGATAATGGCTGCACATCTGCAGGAAGCGGCGATTGTATTGACGGTCCTTGCCGACGAAGACCGTCTCAACCGCCGTCTTCATGTTGTCGTAGATGCCGCGCGTGCAGGCGCCGCCGAAGAAGGCGAAGGCCCGGTCGTGGGCGTCGAACACCATCTCCTGCGTCTCGCGCGGATAGGCCCTGACGAACATCATGCGGCTGTGGCAGAGCCGGACATGGGCCACCTTCACCGTCACGGTGACGCCGTTGATCAGGACGATCTCGTGGCTCCAGTCGAACTGGTAGGCGTCACCCGCCGGATAGAACAGCGGCACGTAGGCCTCGGCCATGGCCCCACCGCGAGCCTTCTCCCGGCTCTTGGCGTAGCGCCGGATCGCGTCGTAGCTGCCATCGTAGCCCAGCGCCCGCAGTTCCTCATAGATGCGGATCAGCGTCAGCCGTTCGCGCTTCTGCTTCGCGTCGTTGCCGTCCAGCAGAGCATCGAGCCGCGCCTGCCATGGGCCGATCTTCGGCTTCGGCTGGTGCTGACGCTCATACCGGAACTCGGTCGCATCGGAACGAAGCACCTTGCGGACCACCTTCCGTGATATGCGCAACTCGCGGCAGATCTCCTTGATCGACTTCCCCTGCACCAGCGACAGCCGGCGTATCTTCGCAATCGTCTCCACGACCAACATCCAAAACAAATGCCTCCGATCAAACCGGAGGCAGTGTGAAACACCTGCCGTTACAGGGGTCCCGTTTGGATGCCGATCACCCCTGAAACGGGGTCCTTATTCCACGCCGAAACACACCCTTCCGGACACCGGCTATTCCGACCTCTACGGAAACTGCATGGTCAACGAGACTCTGCCATCCCTGGCTTTTGGGATGAAAACCTGCTCGTTAGGTCCAGCCTTCGTGAGTGTCTTCTTTGGTCGCGACGGAGAACGGGCCGACCGCCGCGCTATCCAAAAAGCTGGCGGCGGTCGGCCCGTTTGACCTAAACTTGACGCCTGTCGGCTGAGATGCGCGGTGTCCGATCTTCCAGGCGAGGAGCCGTTCTAAGCGACCGATCCAATCGCATCCTCAAGTGCCCTTCGAATTATCGAACGCCCTGAGCCAGAGGCGTTTTTGTAGGCATCTGCGGAAAAGTCGATGTCTGCTGCCCGAGACAGATAATCCTGGAAAAATTCCTGCTTGACGTTCTTTTCCTTCAAGGCGGCTGCGGCGAAGACGCGTCGGAGCAGATCGAACAGGGCTTGAACACCCACGGTGCGTACAATGAAAGAATTCGCCGGTGCCTTTGACCAGAACACGGCGTCGCACGCCTTCAGGTAATTGAGAACCAGCGTGTAAATGAGGTTGTCGTTCGCCTCAATATAGTAAGTGCGTAACACCGATTTGTCCTTTGGCCCTTCTTGCAGAACTTCTCGGGTGTTGCGCGTCGGCGTTAGCATCAGCTGCGTGTCGCGCTTGGGGTTCGAAGAAAAAAGCCGCATAATCCCCTCGACAACAACCGCAGTCGAAACCCTCCAGTTTCCTTGGCCGCTGATTTCCTTGAGAGCTTCGTCTTTTTGGGGAGCAATCACGATACGCCCTTTCAACGGCGAACCGTTCTCGGTGCCAAGCTTGCGGGTCAGAAACACCGCCAATTTGTCAGGTGACCAGTATTGTGGCTCTTCCTCGTCGATGTTGTACCCGAACAATTCGTAGGTCAGGCTCTTGTCGACGGGCTTCTGTGTCGAGTTAATGGTCGCGAAAAGCTGCGCTTGGTATGGCTTTGGCAGGTCGAGGAAAACTGAGCACAGCAAATTCATATCCAGTCGTTCTGGACGGTCGGTCTCGGCGAAAGCGAACAATCTATGCTGCCCGTCGATCACCGCAGCTAGTTTTTCGGCTGTTGGAATCGTTAAGGTATACCCGCCGCACTCGTCTTCGATCACGCTCCATCGCTTCGAGATGATTGCGGGCATATTGCCGGCGTTCTCCTCATCGAGAGGCTCGTCTTCCTCAATCAGACCGTCCTGCCTGTAATTAGCTGCAAGAATAATAGTGTTGGGGAAGCCAGAATCCTCACGATCGATGTATCTGGCTATCTGCGCCAGCCGCTTTGACTGCATAATCCGCTGTGTTGCCTCAACAGTGTAACCAACACCGTCGGCTTTGATTTTCGCTTGCATCGCATCACTGAATGCCACGCTGAGCAACACATTTGCAGGGACAACAGCAGCGAAGAATTGATAGAGCGGCTGCTCGACGAGAATGGCTTTGGTGGTGAAGGGAAAGGTTGGGGTGCTCATGTCTGGAAACCCTGCAGGCTTCCCTGAGGCTTGGTATCCGGGTCGCCTCCAAGTGGCGTCGTATCATCAATGTCGTCGTTGAAGGCGGGGTCTTGGCCACTGGTCAGCCACCACATAAAGATCGCCAGCACGCATCCCAGTGCCGCCCCACCGAACGCATATGTAGGATCCTCCGGTTTCGCAAAGCCAAGCCACACCGCGATGGCGGCGAAAGCGAAGCAATACGCAATCGAGAATGCCTTCAAAGGCTTCTGACCCTCTCCGAAGAGGAGTTGTAGCGCTGACGATCCTGCAAGTGCCGGAAAGAATGTCAGGAGCGCGGTATGGACGCCCTCCGCTGAACTGCCTGCCCGGGACAACAACAGCGGCAGAAGTTCATACCAAACCCCGAATCCACCACAGAGAATAACGCCGGTGATTAGGTATATCCAAAACGTGAAATGTCCAATCGGCTTTAACAATCGACGCCGCAATTCCCGACCCAAATAGGTCAGACCACCGGAACCCTGATACAATGACGCCTCCCCCAGGCCGAAGCGCTATTCCTTGTTTATCTTCACAATATACCACAAGTGAACATCGTCCTTGCCTTTGTCGACGAGCTCGTGACCATCGGAACTGACCATATGCGGTATGTCGATTTCGGCAAGTGGGGGTCGTTTGCGGGAGGGGGCGAAATCCTACGCTAAGCCGAGGACACGCTTTCCGTAGTTCCTGAGTTCGCCGTTCGGGCCGACATAGCGGTAGAGGGTGACGCGCTCGATCCCCAGTTCCTTGCACAAATTGGAAACGGACGTGTCGCGTTGCGCCATGGCGGCTTGCGCGAGGCGCACCTGAGCTTTGGTGAGGGCAAATTTTCGACCGCCCTTGCGTCCGCGCGCCCTTGCGGCGGCGAGACCGGCCATGGTGCGTTCCCGGATCAGATCCCGCTCAAACTCGGCCAAGGTGGCGAAGATACCGAACACCATGCGGCCGGATGCGGTTGTGGTGTCGATCTGCGCACCCTTTCCGGTCAACACCCGCAGGCCGATCCTGCGTTCTGACAGATCCTTCACGGTGTTGACCAGGTGGGCAAGCGACCGTCCGAGGCGATCGAGCTTCCAGACCACCAGCACATCGCCTTCGCGCAAGGTTTTTAGGCAGGCGGCCAGGCCAGGCCGATCATCCCGAGCGCCGGAAGCGCGATCCTCATAGATGTTGTCCTGTTCGACACCGGCGGCGCGCAGATCGTCGTGCTGCAGGTCGAGGGACTGTGAGCCATCGGCTTTGGAAACGCGGGCATATCCGATCAGCATGTTTCTTAAACGTTGGTTTGAGGCGGCGCGCCGGCCACGATTGCATCGGTCTCTAGAAATGTATCTCAACCAGCTTCATAAACAAAGCATCTTGAACATCATCAAATTTTGAAAAAGGAACATCGATGCCACGTCGCGTCACTCTAACCGATCGGCAGAAGGACGCGCTGTTGCGCCTGCCGACCTCGCAGGCGGACTTGCTCAAACACTATACGCTGAGTGACGAGGATCTCGGGCATATCGGGCAGCGTCGCCGCCCGCACAACAGGTTCGGCTTCGCCTTGCAATTATGCGTCCTACGCTATCCTGGTCGGGTGCTGGCTCCGGGCGAGCTGATTCCGGCGGAGGTCGTCGAGTTCATCGGAGCGCAACTCGGCTTGAATGCCGACGATCTCGTTGACTATGCCGCTCGCGAGGAGACGCGGCACGAGCATCTTTCCGAGTTGCGGGCGCTCTACGGATACCGCACCTTTTCGGGACGTGGTGCGCGCGAGCTGAAGGATTGGCTGTTCCGAGAAGCCGAGATGGCGGTGTCGAACGAGGATATCGCCCGTCGCTTCGTGATCGAGTGCCGTCGAACTCGCACGGTCCTTCCTGCGACATCGACGATCGAGCGGCTTTGCGCCACGGCCCTGGTCGACGCCGAGCGGCGGACCGAGACGAGGATCGCCAGCCGGTTGTCCATGCCGATCCGGGAACAGTTACTGGCATTGCTCGAGGAGACGGCGGACGATCGGGTGACCCGCTTCGTGTGGCTGCGGCAGTTTGAGCCTGGCTCGAACTCTGCGTCGGCCAACCGGCTGCTCGATCGGCTAGAATACCTGCAACGTGTTGATCTTCCCGAGGATCTGCTGGCCAGTGTTCCTGCCCATCGGGTGACACGTCTGCGCAGGCAGGGCGAGCGGTATTATGCCGACGGCATGCGTGATCTCCCGGAGGACAGGCGGCTTGCGATTCTGGCCGTGTGCGCATCAGAATGGCAGGCGATGCTTGCCGACGCCGTGGTCGAGACCCATGACCGGATCGTCGGCAGGCTCTACCGTGCTTCGGAGCGCATTTGCCAGGCGAAGGTCGCGGATGAAGCGAACGCGGTGCGCGACACCTTGAAATCCTTCGCCGAAATTGGCGGTGCCCTGGTCGATGCACAGGATGACGGCCAGCCGCTGGAAACCGTCATCGCGAGCGGTTCGGGTTGGGATGGCTTCAAAACCCTTGTTGCAGTGGCAACCAGGCTGACCGCCACCATGGCCGACGATCCGCTCAATCATGTGCTCGACGGGTATCATCGCTTCCGTCGCTATTCCCCGCGGATGTTGCGTTTGCTTGATCTTCGGGCTGCGCCGGTCGCAATGCCGCTGCTGGAAGCCGTGATGGTCCTACGCAACGGTTTGAACGATCGTGCACATACCGGCTTCCTGCGGCCGAGTTCGAAATGGCATCGTCATCTTCGTGCCCAGGCGGCTGGCGACACTCGCCTCTGGGAGATCGCGGTGCTGTTCCATCTGCGCGATGCCTTCCGATCCGGGGATGTCTGGCTGGCCAGATCCCGGCGCTATGCTGATCTGAAACACGCACTCGTTCCGGCGCAGGCCGCGGCGGAAAGCGGCCGTCTTGCCGTGCCGTTGCGGCCGGAGGAATGGCTGGCAGACCGGCAAGCGCGCCTCGACATCCGTTTGCGCGAGCTTGGCCGTGCCGCGCGCACGGGCACGATTCCCGGCGGGTCGATCGAAAGCGGCGTCCTGCATATCGACAAGCTCGAAGCCGCCGCACCCGACGGCGCCGAGGACCTAGTGCTCGATCTCTACAAGCAGATAGCGCCCACACGCATCACCGATCTTTTACTGGAAGCGGATGCTGCGACCGGCTTCTGCGAAGCTTTCACCCATTTACGCACGGGCGCCCCCTGCGCCGACCGGATCGGGCTTATGAACGTTATCTTGGCAGAGGGGATCAATCTCGGCCTGCGCAAAATGGCGGACGCCACCAACACTCACACCTTCTGGGAGTTGATCCGCATTGGACGGTGGCATGTCGAAGGCGAAGCGTACGACCGGGCGCTGGCCATGGTGGTCGAGGCGCAGGCAGCGTTACCCATGGCCCAGTTCTGGGGCATGGGCACTTCGGCTTCGAGCGACGGCCAGTTCTTCGCCGCCACAGAGCAGGGCGAAGCCATGAACCTGGTCAACGCGAAGTACGGCAATACCCCGGGCCTGAAAGCCTATAGCCACGTCTCCGACCAATATGCGGCGTTCGCGACCCAGGTGATACCTGCAACGGCGAGCGAAGCCCCCTATATCCTCGACGGCCTGCTCATGAATGACGCTGGCCGCCATATCCGCGAGCAGTTCACCGACACGGGCGGCTTCACCGATCACGTCTTTGCCGCATGCGCCATTCTCGGCTACCGGTTTGCCCCTCGCATCCGGGATCTGCCGTCCAAGCGACTCTATGCGTTCAATCCATCGGCCGCCCCGGCGCACTTGCGGGCCTTGATCGGCGGCAAGATCAACCAGGCCATGATCGAGCGCAACTGGCCCGACATCCTGCGCATCGCCGCCACTATTGCGGCCGGAAGCATCGCGCCCAGCCAGATACTGCGCAAGCTCGCCTCCTATCCGCGGCAGAACGAACTTGCCACGGCTTTGCGCGAGGTCGGCCGCGTCGAGCGAACCCTGTTCATGATCGACTGGATTCTGGACGCCGATCTGCAACGCCGCGCCCAGATCGGGCTCAACAAGGGCGAAGCGCATCATGCGCTGAAGCGGGCAATCAGCTTCCATCGCCGGGGTGAAATCCGCGACCGTTCCGCCGAAGGCCAGCATTACCGGATCGCCGGCATGAACCTGCTCGCTGCGATCATCATCTTCTGGAACACCATGAAGCTGGGCGAAGTCGTCGCCAACCAGAAACGCGAGGGAAAATTGCTATTGCCCGATCTGCTGGCCCATGTCTCGCCCCTCGGATGGGAGCACATCAACCTTACCGGAGAATATCGTTGGCCAAAGCCTTAGCGTAGGATTCCGCCCCCTCCCGCAAACGACCCCTCTTTACGCTTTCGTGCTCGGGAAGGGGCTCGTGCGGTCAGCCGAGGAGCAACTGGAATTCGTTTCCGCCGGGGCAGACTGGGGGACCGGATCCTCCTGCATCTGGCGGTCGATCCGGCGGACGAGGAACGGTTGTTCGTCGCGTCGCATGAAGGCGAAATCCTCGCCAGCGAGGACGGCGGAGTCACCTGGACCGAATTCGGCCGGTGACGAGTAGCTTGTGCTGCCGCGCGCGGATGGCCGGCGCGGCAGCCAAGTAACCATTCCTCGGATGGGCAGAAGGGTCCGGCGCGTCAATCCACCGACCCGACCAGCGGCTCGTCCCCATCGAGGCATCAGCCCGGCCACCGCCCGCATAGACGCGGAAGGCATCGAGCATCACGTGAGCGAGGAAACGCTGGAGGCCTCCGCCCAGTTCATCAGGCGATCGGGCGGCAGTCCTGATCGCACGTCGCTTGAGGGCGAGGTTTGTGCGGCGGTCGCAGGTTTCCTCACCGCGCTTGAGGCGCTAGTATCGCAGTCGGGCGTTAACTGGCGCGGGAACCGGCCGCCGCACTCGCCTCGGAAGGCACACATGCCACGTATCCCGAGAGACCGGAGCCTGGACAGCACCCTTGCAGTGCTCCTTGATCCGTATGGGTTCATTTCGAATCGTTGCCGAAAATACCGAACGGACCTGTTCGAAACGCGGCTGATGCTGCGGCGGACCATTTGCATGACCGGGCCATCGGCCTCGGAGGTTTTCTATGACCAGCGAAATTTCGTCCGGCGAGGCGCCATGCCGGAGCGCATCCGCAGGACGCTGATCGGCCGCGGCGGCGTCCAGGGCCTGGACGACGCGGAGCACCAGCACCGCAAGCAGATGTTCATGTCGCTGATGACGCCGGAACGGATCGGCGAGCTCGCCGAGACGGTCCTCCACTGGATGCGGGCCTATTCGCGCAATTGGGCCGCGATGGACAGGGTGAAGCTTGGGGACGAACTGCCTGAGATACTGACCCGCGCCGCGTGTGCCTGGTCCGGCATTGCCTTGGAAGAACGCGAAGTCGAAACGCGGACGCGGCAACTGACGGCCATGTTCAGCTATGCGGGCTCGGTCGGCCCGAAGCACTGGTGGTCGCGGCTGGCCCGGAAGCGGACCGAACGCTGGATCGGAGACCTCGTCGTGCGAGTGCGCGCTGGCGAACTGACTGCGCCTGAATCGAGCGCGATGCACGTGATATCGTTCCACAACGACCTGCAAGGGAGGCATCTTTCCCCGACCGTCGCGGCGGTCGAGATCCTCAACATCCTGAGGCCGATCGTGGCGGTGTCCGTGTATCTTCAGTTCCTTGCCCACGCGCTTCACATGCATCCACCGGGAATCCCGTCGGACACTTCGGCAGGCGCGCGGCACAGGGAGGCTTTCGTGCAGGAGGTGCGGCGCTACTATCCCTTCTTCCCTGCCGTCGCCGCCGTCGTGCGGGAAAGCTTCGAATGGAAGGGATACCGTTTCGCGAAAGGCCGCAGGGTCATGCTGGACCTGTACGGCACGAACCGCGATCGGCGGACGTGGGACGCGCCCGGCGAGTTCCGCCCCGAACGCTTCGACGGGATCCAGCCACGCCCCTTCGCCTTCGTTCCCCAAGGCGGCGGCGACCATGATCTTGGGCACCGCTGCGCGGGCGAATGGATTTGCATCGAGCTCATGAAAGCGGCGATGGGTTTCCTGACCGAGGAAATTGCTTACGACGTGCCGGAGCAGGACCTGCGCATCGAGATGAGGCGGCTTCCGGCGGTGCCTCGAAGCGGTTTCGTGATCCAGAACGTCTCGCGCGCCTGAGAGGCTTGGCAACGGGGAACGCAGCGCGTCAGGAGGGCTCTTTGCCCGCCCGCGTTTCGACGTTGCTGGGAGCCAGAACTCCATCGAGCAGCATGAGCGCCGCGCCGCATACGATCGCCACATCCGCCAGGTTGAACGCTGGCCAATGGTACCCGCCAACGTGAAAGTCGAGGAAATCCGTCACAGCGCCCAACCGGACTCGGTCGACGATATTGCCAATCGCCCCTCCGGATATCAGTCCCAGCGCGGTGGCCACCACTGGCCGAGCGGTGCGCCACATCCACGTCAGAAGGATTCCCACGATAACCAAGCTTGCAAGCACCAGCAGCCACCGCGGCATCCCGCCTAACATGCCGAAGCTGATGCCTGGATTCCGCAGGTAGACGAGGTCGAGCACAGGCAGCACTTCCACTCCGAGAGAGCGCATCCATGTTGCCGAGGACGGCTTCCTTCGTGATCTGGTCAGCGGCCAGCGCCGCCGAGACGCACGAGAAGCCGATTAGCCGGGCCTTCATCCTTTTGCGTCCCGCAGGTCGCTCCGCGCATCCCGGATGATCGACCAGGCTGATTGCAGGAACAGGCCCGCGATGATGAAGGCGACGACGAGGTCTGGCCATTGCGTTCCAGTCCAGAAGACCAGGCCGGCCGCGAGCACGACCATCAGGTTCCCGATGGCATCGTTGCGGGAGAATAGCCAGACCGCCCGCACGTTCGCGTCGCCTTTCCGGTGCGGGATCAGCACCGCGGCGCGGCGACATTCACCGCGAGGGCGACGACGGCGAATCCGCCCATGAGCAGGGACTCGGGCTGGTGTTCGACGAAGATCCGGTACGCGGTAGAGGCCATCACGCCGAGACCCAGGAGGCCGAGGAACACGCCCTGGAGCAGCGCGGCCTTGGCGCGGGCCGCGAGGCCAGCCGACAGCCATCAAGCCCAGGAACGAGATCAGCCCATCGCCAATGAAGTCGAGCGAGTCGGCCTGCAGTGCCTGCGACCCGGCGAGGAAGCTCCCGGCGGCCTCGACGATCCCGTAGCCGACGTTGAGGAGCACCACGATCCATAGCGCCCGCTTGTAGGCAGGAGTCACGTGCGAGAGATCGGGAATCCTGTCATCGTCGTCGTCATCCGAGGCTTCGCTGACGCGGTTCAGCCGATAGCCTAGGTCGGTCACGGCGGCTTCGACGGCGGGAAGGCGGGTGCCCGGATCGTCGACCGAGAGCGTCATGACTTGCGAGGCGATCGACACCTTCACGTCCCGGACCCCTGCGACGCCGCGCGCCGCCTTCTCTATCTTCGCGGCGCAGGACGCGCAGTCCATTCCGGTCACGTTGTAGCGCGCCGCCTCGGTCGACGATGTTGCGTTGCCGTTGGCCATTGCCGTATATGCCTCTTTCAGGAACTCACCAGTTACATATCATTGTGTGGTGATATGTCGAGAGGTGGAGAGATGCTCGTCGAGACCCGCCCGGTAAACCTTCAGGCCAAGCTTTTCCGGGGTTTCTCCGATCCGTCGCGGCTTTCGATCCTGGAAGTGCTTCGCGGCGGCCCCGCGTCGGTGAGCGACATCGTCGCCGTGACGGGCCTGTCGCAGCCGAACGCCTCCAACCACTTGAGGTGCCTGGCCGAGTGTGGCCTCGTTCTCGGCGAGCAGCAGGGCCGGTTCGTCCGCTATCGTCTCAGCGACCCGAGGATCGACAAGCTGATGGCGCTGTCCGACGAGCTAGTGGCAGGTCCCGCCCGGCTGGTCGATTCGTGCGCTAATTATGGTGCGCGCGGATGAACGGCGGCGGCCAGCGCTCCCGTTCATGACCAAGGGCATCGGCTTCAAATGTTCGCTGTCGCACAGCGCGTGATCCGCGAGCGCGGGGATGACGTTGCAGTCGCCGACCGTGTCCCCGGTGCAGCAGGTCGCGATCCGCTCCAATTCCTTCTCGAGCCGCCTCAGCTGCGCGATGCGCTCCCTGACAGACTGGAGCTGCTCCTTCGCGATCCTGTCGGCATCCGCGCAGGGCTTCTTGGCATGGCCGCCAGGTCGATCAGCTCGCGGATAGATTCGATGGTGATGCCGAGGTCGCGGGCGTGCCGGATAAACGCGAGCCGCTCCAGCTCCTTCTTGCCGAAGCGGCGCCTGGTAGCGCACCACGCGCAACGGTGAGTGCGAAGGGATACTGGACCGGTTTCCCGATGTGTTTCTGCAACCGGGAAGGATGAGACTGGACCGGACACATCCACGCGCAGGTCCGATTCCCGCTTGTTCCGCTGGCTTCCTGGTCCAGGTCCGTCCTCCTCCAATCAACCCACGAGGGGTCCGCTACGCGAGCGTGCGGCCGCTGCGGCTTCGCCTGCGCGATGATTGCGGCCGGGCCCCGGACCCGTCGGGCGCCAGAGCGGGGATCGGCCCCGCCCACGGACGGAGCCCTACAATGTCACACGATCTTTCCCTCGCACAGAATCACGCTTTCGATCTCGCCCGCACCCTGATGATCCCCGTCACCCTGTTCCGCGTCGATGGCGAATACGGCGTCATGCCGAGCGAAGACCTCGACGATGCCGAGGTCGAGCTGATCCACGAATACGATCCCTGGGTTTCCCGCCCGGCTCATTGAGCCGGGCCATTGCCTACCGCTTGCGCCCGGAAGGGCGCAAGGGAGGCTTCGCCGCGGACGAGGCCCGTCAGAATTGCCGGGTTGCCAGCCGCGCCCTTGGCGCCCTTCGGTCTTCGCGGAGGCAGGAGGCGCGCCCGGAGAAGACGGGCAAGTCAAACCGGAAGAGAAAGGGGCCGGACCCGTGATCGGGCGAAACCGGCAAGCGAACATGGACAGACAAGAAATCGAGGAGCTGCGCGCAAAAGTATCGTGCGGCGCCGTCCTTGAGGCGGACGGTTGGAAGATCGACATCAAGGAAAGCACGCGCCGCGCGGTGAAGTACCGGCGGGTGGACGGCGAGATCATCATCGTCATTCACGATGGGGCGGGCTGGTTCGATCCGCTGTCGGACGCGAAAGGCGACGTCTTCGGACTGGCCGAACATCTCGGCGCGACCGGATTCGTCCAGGCGCTCGAACGGATCGGCGAGGTTGTCGGGCTCGCGCCGAGCGCACCGACTTGGGAACGACCTGCGCGGGACCGGCCGCCAGCCACTCTCGCCGGGCGCTGGCAAGCCCGCCCGGTTCCCCGGCCGGGGTCGCCGACCTGGCGCTACCTTGACCGAACGCGCGGCCTCCCCGATACCATCATCCGAGCCGCCATCGATCAGAATGTCCTGCGCGAGGGCCCGCATGGCAGCATGTGGGCCGCGCACACCGATGCCGCCGGGCGTTTGATCGGATGGGAAGAGCGTGGCCCCAAGTGGCGGGGCTTCTCGACCGGCGGCGGCAAGGAGCTGTTCAGGTTCGGCGATCTTGACCCCCTTCGCGTCTGCATTACCGAGGCCGCGATCGACGCGATGAGCCTTGCCGCCATCGCGGGTCCGGAGACGCGCACTCTCTATGTCAGCACCGGGGGCGGGTGGTCGCCGATGACCGATGCCGCCATCGCCGACCTGGCGCGCCGCCGGGACCGAATGCTCGTCGCGGCGACCGACGCCAACCGGCAGGGCGATGCCTATGCTGAGCGCATCCGCGGCCATGCGGCGGACGGTGGTTGCCGGTTCTCACGGCTGACCCCTAGCTCCGAGGACTGGAACGACCAGCAACGTGCGCGTCGCGGCGAGATGACGGGGAAATAGGAGCGAAGAAGAGGGATGAAATAGCTGCCGCATGCCAGGCCGGCGCGTCAAGGGAAGCTGCGCCCGCTTCGCGGCCCTTGACCCGCCGGACCGGAGAGGCGGCCGCGAGAAGGGGTGATGAGAAGGCATGAAGAGGATGGTCCGGTCGGGTGGACAGGATCGCGCTTGATGCCGACGGACGACAGGAGCCGCAATGATCACCCAATCTTCCTCTCGCAAGATATTCGAGGGCGTCGCGACGCGCCGGGAGATGTTCCAGATGTTCGACCGCCACGGCCAGGCGCCGATGAGGAAGGCACGCCTCACGAGCCGTCTCTATGACGGGGAATGGTTCGAGATCGGTAGGGCCGAGCACGACTATATGTTCGAGATTCTGCCGCCGCTCTGGATGCGCGGGGATATGTTCGCCCTGCGCGAGTTCATGACGGGATCGGTCACCAGCGTGTTCTTCACGCTCTCGATCGACGGGCGCGCCCGGTATTTCCACGGCTATCGCGATCTCTCGGCAAAGGGTTCGCCCGATCGCATGCGCGATGTGATCGTCGAGCGGGAATCCCGCCCGGTGCGGGCCATGACGCGCACCGAGCGCCTCGACCACATCTGGAGCGCGACCCATGGCGACTACCGGGGCTATGCGGACGACAGATGGCCCGAGGCTGACCAGGGCAAGCGAACCGTGCTGGTTTATGGCGGCGGCCGGGGCACGATCCTGAAACTGCTCGACGACCTGACCCACGCCGAGATCGAGGCCAAGCTGCCTGTGCAGCTCAGGCATCTCCCCGAGCCGCTCGCGGCCTGAGGGGAGGGAAAGATGGCGGATTACCACTCTCCGACCGTCGTGCAGCCGGTTATTTCGGGCACGGACATGACGCCGCTTGAACGCCTGTTGCGCGGGCTCGTGTTCGACACCGACGAGCAGGACGGCGGCATGTACCTCCATTCCTGGTGCGGGCCAAGCGATGTCGTCACCCTGCCGATCGGCGATCTGCACGCGGCTTGGGAAGCCGCGCCGTTGAACGAAAACACCTGCGTCGGGACACACGTCGCGGCGTTGCTCGCAAAGCACGACGCGGAAGCCGGCGACGATCCACTGGGCGATATCGACATCGATCTCACTGAGTCCGGCAACGGCTGGGACCGGATGTTCCAGGACATTGTGCGCCGTTCGGCGACGATCGACGAGATCGTCGTGACGACCTCGTTTACCTGCACGAAGATGCGGCCTGACGGATTTGGCGGCAGCGTCATGCTGATCACCGCCGACGCCATACGCTACCGTTCAACGACCGAGATTCTCGAAGAGTTCTAGGTCGAGGCGGCGAGGGCCGGCGCTCTCGGCCAGACACTGCCTGCCAAGGGCGCATAGACCGCACCGCCCCTGCAATCTGCGACAGCCCGGCCACGGGCCGGGCTTCGTATGTCCGCTCCTCCCAACTTCGCGATCGCCACCCCGCCGGACCTCTCCGGTGGGGCGGCGGCGCGCGCCATCACCTCAAGGAGATACTTTCCATGAGCCACGACGATCCCTTCACGCTCGACCTCTTCGGCAACACCGCACTCTCGTCCGGCCTCAGCCTTGACGTTACCGCCCTTTCCGCGACGTTCGAGGACGGCCCGAACGATGACGATCCCTCTCCGCTCTCGCCGGCGCCGGCCGCGCTGGCCACGCCGGCGGCGCAGCCGACGAGGCTTCCGGCCACAAAGGCCGAGAACTTCCATCTCTCCGGCACGCGCGGCCTTGCAAAGTCGTGGCGCGATCGCGCCCGCGACAATCTCGCGGCGATCCGGCTCGCCGCCGATCTCCTTGAGGAGCAGCGCCCGGCGACAGCCCAGGAGCAGGCGGCGCTGATCAAATTCACCGGCTTCGGGGCGTCGGACCTCGCCAATGGCGTGTTTCGCCGGCCGGGGAAGACGGTTTCCGCAAGGGCTGGGAGGAGATCGGCGCAGCGCTGGAAAGCGCCGTCGACGCCGGCGACTATGCCTCGCTCTCACGCTGCACCCAATATGCCCATTTCACGCCCGAATACATCATCCGGGCGATCTGGGCCGGGATGCAGCGACTCGGCTGGCGTGGCGGGTGCGTGCTCGAGCCAGGGATCGGAACCGGCCTGTTCCCGGCGCTGATGCCCGAGGGCCTGCGCGACGTCAGCCAAGTGACGGGGATTGAGATCGATCCCGTCACCGCCCCCGAATCGCGCGGCTTCTGCAGCCACGCGCCAAAATCCTCACCGGCGATTTCGCCCGCGCGAACCTGCCACGGCATTTCGATCTGGCGATCGGCAATCCGCCATTTTCCGACCGGATCGTGCGCAGCGACCGGGCTTTCCGGACGCTCTCGCTCAGGCTGCACGACTTCTTCATCGTCAAGGCGATCGACCGGCTGAAGCCCGGAGGCCTCGCCGCTTTCGTCACCTCGAGCGGCACGATGGACAAGGCGGACGCCCGCGCCCGCGAGGAGATCGCCGGCATGGCCGACCTCGTTGGAGCGATCCGCCTGCCCGAGGGCAGTTTCCGCGCTGAGGCCGGCACGGACGTCGTGGTCGATGTCCTGTTCTTCCGCAAGCGCCGGGACGATGAAGCCGCCGGCCCCGCCTCCTGGCTCGATCTTGTCGAGGTCCGTCCCGCAACGGAAGACGAGGGCGCCATCCGCGTCAATCGCTGGTTTGCCGACCACCCCCACCTGGTGCTTGGAGACCACGCCCTGCGGCGCGGTATCTACGGTCCCGACGAGACCTATGCCTGCCTGCCGCGCGCCGGCGTCGATCTCGACGCGGCATTGTCCGCAGCCATCCTCGCCCTTCCGGAAGCACTTTACGATGGCGAGCCTGAAATCATCGAGGCCGACGCCGGGGACGAGGATGCTTGCGCGTCCGATCTCGCCACTGGGGCCGCGGACATTTCAATCCGCGAAGGCAGCTACTTTGTGGCCAAGAACACCGCCCTGATGCAGATGGTCGACGGCGAGGCCGTGACGATCACCGTCCGCAAGGGCAGGGGTTCGGACGGCGTCCCGGAGAAACACGCCCGCATCATCCGCAAGCTGATCCCGATCCGGGACGCGCTGCGCGAGGTGCTGAAGCTTCAGGAGTTCGACCGGCCGTGGAAGCCGGCGCAGGTGAAACTCCGAATTGCATGGTCGAACTTCGTGCGCGCGTTCGGCCCGATCAATTTCACCACCGTCTCGACCAGCGATGACGAGGAGACCGGCGAGGTGCGCGAGACGCACCGCCGTCCCAACCTCCAGCCGTTCCTCGACGATCCCGATTGCTGGCTGGTGGCGTCGATCGAGGACTACGACCTCGAAACCAATACGGCCAGGCCCGGACCGATCTTCACCGAGCGCGTGATCGCGCCTCCGCCTCCGCCCGTCATCGCCAGCGCCGCCGATGCCCTTGCCGTGGTGCTGAACGAGCGCGGGGCTGTCGATCCGGACCACATAGCCGAGTTGCTGCACCGCGACGCCGGCGAGGTGATCACTGAGCTGGGCGACGCCATCTTCCGCGATCCCGCCGATGGCTCATGGCAGATGGCGGACGCCTATCTCTCCGGCGCCGTGCGCTCGAAGCTGGAAACAGCCAAGGCCGCCGCGGCGCTCGATCCGGGCTTCGCTCGCAATGTCACCGCGTTGCAGGCGGTTCAGCCGGCCGACCTTCGTCCCTCCGATATCACCGCCCGGCTCGGGGCGCCGTGGATTCCGGCCGCCGATATCGTCGCCTTCGTCAAGGAGATGATGGATACCGACATCACCATCCATCACACGCCGGAACTGGCGTGCTGGACGGTGACCGCCTACGGCCTGCAATATTCGGCCGCCGGCACGACCCAATGGGGCACGCATCGCCGCAATGCCGGGCAGTTGCTGTCGGATGCCCTCAATTCGTCCATTCCGCAGATTTTCGACACCGTGAAGGACGGCGATGTCGAGCGGCGCGTCCTCAACACGGTCGAGACGGAAGCGGCGAAGGAGAAGCTGCAAAGAATCAAGACGGCGTTCCAGAACTGGATCTGGTCCGATCCCGACCGCACCGACCGGCTGGCGCGGCTCTACAACGACACATTCAACAATATCGTCCCCCGGCATTTCGACGGGAACCATCTCCAGCTTCCAGGCGCCTCGGGCGCCTTTTCTCTTTACGGGCACCAGAAGCGGGCGATCTGGCGCATCATCTCGGCCGGCTCGACCTATGTCGCCCATGCCGTCGGCGCCGGCAAGACGCTCTCGATTGCCGCCGCGGTCATGGAGCAGCGCCGGCTCGGGCTCATCAACAAGGCGATGCTGGTCGTTCCCGGCCACTGCCTGGCGCAGGCTGCGCGCGAGTTCCTGGCGCTCTATCCGAATGCCCGGATCCTCGTTGCCGACGAGGCCAATTTCGTCAGGGAGAAGCGCCATCGCTTCCTTTCGCGCGCCGCGACCGCCAACTGGGACGCGATCATCATCACGCACTCTGCATTTCGGTTCATCTCGATTCCCTCGGCCTTCGAGAGCCAAATGATCCAGGACGAACTCGAAGCCTATGCCGAGCTGTTGACCAAGGTCGACCGCGAGGACCGGCTGTCGCGCAAGCGGGTCGAGCGGATGATGGAGGGACACAGGGAGCGGCTCCAGGCGCTCTCCACCCGCAAGGACGATCTGCTGACCATCTCCGAGATCGGCATCGACCAGATCATCGTAGACGAGACGCAGGAGTTCAGGAAACTCTCATTCGCCACCAATATGTCGACGCTGAAGGGCGTCGATCCGAACGGTTCGCAACGCGCCTGGGACCTGTTTGTCAAATCCCGCTTCGTCGAGACGAAGAACCCGGGCAGGGCGCTCGTGCTCGCTTCCGGCACACCCATCACCAACACGCTGGGCGAGATGTTCACCGTGCAGCGGCTGATGGACCATGCGGCCCTCGCGACACGCGGACTGCACGAGTTCGATGCCTGGGCGTCGACCTTCGGCGATGCCTCGACGGAACTCGAATTGCAGCCATCGGGCAAATACAAGCCGGTCACGCGCTTCGCCCAGTTCGTCAACGTCTCCGAGCTGATCACGATGTTCCGCTCGTTCGCCGACGTGGTGCAGCCGGCCGATCTTCGCACCTATGTGAAGGTGCCGGAGGTCATGGGCGGCAAGCGCCAGATCATCACCGCCGAGCCGACGCCGGCGTTCAAGGCCTATCAGCGTCTGCTCGATCAGCGCATCAAGGCCATCGAGGAGCGCGAAGGCCCGCCGCAACCGGGTGACGACATTCTCCTCTCCGTCATCACCGACGGCCGCCATGCCGCGATCGACCTGCGCCTGGTCATGCAGGCCATGGACAATGAAGAAGGCAACAAGCTCAACGCGCTTGTCAAAAACACCTTCCGAATCTGGCGGGAAACGGCCGAGACCGAATATGCCCGCAAGGACGGCAAGCCCTTCGACAAGCCGGGCGCCGGGCAACTCATCTTCTCCGACCTCGGCACCATCAATGTCGAGACCTCGCGCGGCTTCTCGGCCTATCGCTGGATCCGAGACGAACTGGTCCGTCTCGGCGTACCGCCGTCCGAAATCGCCTACATGCAGGACTTCAAGAAGTCGGAGGCCAAGCAACGGCTGTTCAACGATTTCAACGCCGGTAAGGTCCGCATCCTGATCGGGTCGTCGGAAACCATGGGCACCGGCGTCAATCTGCAGGCGCGCCTGAAGGCGCTCCACCATCTCGACGTTCCGTGGCTCCCGTCGCAAATCGAGCAGCGCGAGGGCCGCATCGTGCGCCAGGGCAACCAGCATGAGGAGATCGGGCTCTACGCCTATGCGACGCTCGGTTCGCTCGACGCTACCATGTGGCAGAACAACGAGCGCAAGGCCCGCTTCATCGCGGCGGCGCTCTCCGGCGACACCTCCATTCGCAGGCTTGAGGACATGGGCGAGGGGCAGGCAAACCAGTTCGCCATGGCCAAGGCGATCGCATCGGGCGATCAGCGCCTGATGCAGAAGGCCGGGCTCGAGGCCGAGATCGCCCGTCTCGACCGGCTCCATGGGGTGGGAACAAGAACTGTTCCCGCAGACACGCTAAGACCGAACGAAGCACGAACGCGCGTGATTGATCTGTAGATGAAGCTTCCCGGCCGGTTGAAAACATTCGGCTGATGGCGACCAATTTCCCTTGAAGTCGGTGTGTGGCAAGGGAGAACGCAAATGGGGAGAAGACGGCTTGTCAGCTCAAAGGAAGCGGCGATACTTCTGGCCATAGCGACAGACGAGGATAGTCTGATCCGCCACTTTACACTCGACCCGGCAGATCGGTTGGAATGCGAACTCCGCCGCCGACCGCAGAACAAGCTGGGCTTCGCGGTCCAACTCTGCACTATGCGCCAAACGGGGCGGCTCTTGTGGGATAATGAGGAGCCACCCGCGGCTGTGCTTACCTATCTTGCGGATCAGCTCGGCATCGACGCGCGCCTCTACGCCTTGTATGCGAACCGAATACAGACGCGTTTCGATCACAGTCGGTCTTTGATGGCCTATCTCGGTCTCCGGACCGCCTCTAGGGCCGATCGTCGCGCGGCTCTTGTGGCTGCAGTCGATGCGGCGGCCAATGGCGATCACGGGTTACCGATCGCGACAGCAGTCATTGCCGAGTTCCGGAAGCGACACGCCCTCCTTCCCTCGCTGCATTCCATCGAGAAGATCGGTCTCGGCGGTCGCGCGATAGCCCGCCGACGAGCTGAGAAAGAACTCGTCGAACGTATCCCGCCCGATCAGCTTAGATCATTGGACAGGCTGTTGGAGGTTGACTCGTCGATCGGCCAAACGCGCTTTCATTGGCTGCGCTCGGCGCCGGAAGCACCGGGCGCGTCGAACCTGATCGGGCTGACCGAACGGATTGCCTTCCTGCGCACGCTGGAAATCGATCCGACACTGCAGATGCGCATATCATCCGGACGGTGGGACCAGATGATCCGTGAGGGGAACGCCACGCCAGCCTGGCTGGCCAGCGATTTCAACTCTAGCCGCCGGCACGCTCTGATCGTGGCGCAGGTCATCAAGCTCGGACAAAAGCTCACCGACGATGCCGTGACGATGTTCATCAAGCTGATGGGTCGGCTGTTCTCGCGAGCCAATAACCGCAAGAAACAGCGACACATGGAGTGTAGGCCGGATACCGCCAAGGCGCTGCGCATGTTCCTCGACACGATTACCGCTCTGCAGTCTGCGAATGACTATGGCCGGAACGCATTGGAGGTTCTCGACCAGAAAGTCGGCTGGCATCGGCTGCTGAGCATGAAGCCTGAACTCGAGTCGATGGTCGAGGGTAACGAGGCGTCACCCTTGGCCTTGGCGGCCGAGCAATATGCGACCGTCAACAAGTACGCAGGGGCGTTCCTGCAGGCGTTCACGTTCGAATCGGCGCGGCGACACGATCCGCTTCTTGCGGCAATTTCGCTGCTGAAACGGCTCCATGCCGAGAGGCGTCGGACACTCCCGGATCGCGTCCCGATCACCCATTTCAGCCGAGCTGATCGTCGGCTCATCTTCGAACACGGAAAGCCTGATCGCCGTCTCTACGAGATTGCGACGCTCGCGGCTTTGCGAGACCGGCTTCGATCTGCGGATATCTGGGTCGATGGCAGCCGATCGTTCCGACCGATCGACGAGCATCTGATGCCTCGGTCAACGTTCACAACCATGAAGGAAGAGGATCGGCTCGGATTGGGCGTCCAGGGTGACGGCGCGGCTTGGCTTGCCGAAGCGCGCCAGATGCTCGACTTCAACCTGAAGCGCCTCGCGCATAGAGCACGGTCCGGAAAGCTCGAAGGTGTTCGTCTTGAAGCCGGGACGTTGATTGTGACGCCGACTGCCGGCGAAGTCCCTGCTGCCGCCGAGGACCTGAATGCCGAAATCAGCGATATGTATCCAATGGTCGAGGTTCCCGACCTGTTGAGGGAAGTGCATGAATGGACCGGCTTTGCGGATTGCTTCACGCATGTTCGCACCGGCGACGTCCCAAGAAATGTCTCGGCCATGCTGGCCGGCGTACTGGCGGATGCGACCAACCTTGGTCCGAAACGGATGGCCGGCGCGTCCAAAGGCATCAGCGCTCACCAGATCAGTTGGATGCGAACCTTCCATGCTCGGTCGGAGACCTACCGCGCGGCGCAGGCCTGCGTGACGGACGCACACAGCCGCCATCCGCATTCTCGCCTTTGGGGCAATGGCACGACGTCATCATCTGATGGCCAATTCTTTCGCGCGAGCGACCGAGCCGCAAAGCGCGGCGACGTCAATCTGCATTACGGCAGCGAACCCGGCTCAAAGTTCTACAGTCATCTTTCCGATCAGTACGGCTACTTCAGCATCTTGCCCATCAGCCCGACCGAAAGTGAGGCGGCTTATGTGCTCGATGGGCTATTCGATCAGGACACGGTCCTCGACATCCAGGAACACTTCACCGATACGGGTGGCGCGAGTGATCACATCTTCGGCCTGTTCGCCCTCATAGGCAAACGCTTCGCGCCGCGACTGCGCAACCTCAAGGACCGGAAATTGCACACCTTCGAGAAAGGCGATGCACATCCGGCACTATCCAGCCACATTGGCGCCCCGATCAACACCACACTGATACTCGATCACTGGGATGATCTCCTCCATCTGGCGGCGTCGATCACCACGCGATCCGTGGTGCCGTCCACAATCCTGAAGAAGCTGTCCGCATCTCCGAAGGGGAAAGCCAACTCGCACGAGCGCTGCGCGAGCTCGGCTCGCATCGAGCGCTCGCTCTTCATGATCGAGTGGTACTCAAGTCCCGCACTACGCCGGCGTTGCCAGGCCGGCCTCAACAAGGGTGAGGCGGCACATAAGCTGAAGCGCGCCGTCTTCTTCCACGAGCGTGGTGAAATCCGTGATCGGTCGTTCGAAAGCCAGGCCTTCCGCGCCTCCGGCCTCAACCTCGTCGTCAGTGCGATCGTCCATTGGAACACGGTTTACATCGAACGGGCCGTCACCCACTTGCGCAGCATGCGTCGCGAGATTCGGGATCACCTGCTCAGGCACATCTCGCCCCTGAGCTGGGAGCACATCAACCTGACCGGCATCTACACCTGGGATGCAGAACATCAGATGCCCGAAGGCTTCCGGTCGCTCCGACTTCCGGCTCGGTTACGCCACGCCGCATGACGTTCACGCTCCGTTCGACCTTAGCGTGTCGCGGGGAACAGTTCTTGTTCCTGCCCCAAAGCGCCACTGTATCGCGGCTGGGGCCGTGACCACCCGCCGCGCTTATGGTGATATCGAGACGCTGCTTAATTCCGGGAATGCGGAGCGAATGGCCGAGCCGCTGGCAGGCTAGGATAGCAAGATCACCACTTTGACCGACTGGCACAAAACCGCGCCTTAAGTCACCCGGGAAACACTCCCGCGAACAGCCCCATCAGCGCCGTGACCAACGCGGTCGCACCTAGCACAACCAACAACGGCAGCGCGACCTCTGCCCGAACCGCTTCGCCATCGCGCGCCTGATACATCGGCACCACGATGCGCAGATAGACCGCCAGCGCCAGCACGCTGTTAAGGATCCCGATCACCGCCAGCCAAAGATAGCCCGCCTCGATCGCGGCTCCGAACAGCAGCACCTTGCCGACAAAGCCGAAGAGCGGCGGAATACCGGTCAGCGACAGCAGGAACACGACCATCGCCACACCGATCAATGGGCGCGCGCGGCCGAAGCCCTTGAAGTCGTCCAGATTGCGGCCCGCGATCACTATGACTGCAAAGGCTCCAAGGTTCATCGCCACATAGGCCGCGCCGAACACGATCACCGAAGGCAGGGCCAACGGACTGGTGCCAAGCGCCACAATCCCCAGCATGAAATAGCCCGCCTGCGCCACCGAGGAATAGGCCAGCAGCCGCACGACATTGCTCTGCACCAGGGCGGCCAGATAGCCGAATGACATCGTCACCGCCGCGATCAGCGCGACGACGACGGGCCAGCCGGTAGCGACAGGCAGATCGCGCAGCACCTGCGCAAAGGCAAAAATCGCCGCCACCTTGGTGATCACCGACAGAAAAGCCGCGACCGATACCGGCGCGCCGTCATAGGCGTCGGGTGCCCAGAACTGGAACGGCACCAGCGCCGCCTTGTAGCCCAGTCCGATCAGCACCGCGACCAGCCCCGCCAGCGCGATCAGCGGCTTGCTTTGAAGCGCACCAAGCTCGGAAAAAGCGTCGATCCGGCACCACCGAACCAGAAGGTCAGCCCGTAGATCATCACCGATCCGGTGACGGCGCCGAACACCAGATATTTCATCGCCGCCTCGGTCGCCGCATCGTCGCGCGGCCAGGCTACCATCGCGAAGGAGCCCAGACCCGTCAGCACCACGCCCAGCACCAGCAGCATCATGTCGCCACCGCCCGCCAGCATCAGCGCCCCAAGCGTCACAAGACAAAGCAGCGTATAGACACTTCCCTCGCGGTCCTTCCCGGCAATCTCGGCCCGCGTCATCAGAAGCGCCAGCGCGGTGCCTGGCAGCAGGATCAGCTTGGCCCAGCCCGACAGCAGATCGACTCGGTAGGTGCCGCCAAAGACGCTGGTGTCGGCCTCCAGCAGCGGCAACGTCAGCGCGGTGGACAGGCCCAGCCCGATCAGCCCGAATGTCAGTGCCAGACGCGGCGCACGCAGCATCTCGGCCACCAGCATCAGCACGACCGTCGAGGCCAACATCAGTTCGGGAAACAGAAAGGACAGGTCGCGCGCCATCAGAGTTGCAGCGCCCGCATCGTCACGTCGATCATGTTCAGCAACCAAGACGGCGCCACCCCGATCAGGATGATGAGGACAAGCAGCGGCACGATGGCCAGCATCTCGCCCCGGTCCAGATCGGGCATCGCCGCCCATTTCTCGTTTCGCTCGCCCAGAAATACCGCCGCGATCGCGCGCAGATAAAGCCCCGCCGTCACCACGATGGCGATGATCGCCACGATGGCCCAGGGCTGGGCATTCAGTGTGGCCAGGAAGATCTGAAATTCAGCCGGGAAATGCGCCAACCCCGGCAGCCCGAGCGAGGCAAAGGCCGACAGCACGAAGGCCCAGCCCAGCCATGGCACCTGCCCCAGCAGCCCGCCGAACGCGGTCATCTCGCGTTCGTGGGCGCGCGACTGCAACATGCCGACGAGAAAGAACAACGCCCCGGTGACGATGCCGTGGCTGACCATCTGCAAGGTCGCACCATTGAGCGCGACCGCCCGCAAGTCAGGGTCCAGCGTCAGCGCCGCCACCGCGACGCCGATCACCACATAGCCCATGTGGTTCACCGACGTATAGGCGATCATCTTCTTCAGATCTGACTGCGCCAGCGCCACGAAGGCACCGTAAAGGGCGCTGAATACGCCAAAGGCCAGCACCACCTGACCGGCCTGCGCAAAGGCGTCGGGCGTCATCTGTAAGGCGAAACGCACAAGGCCGTATGTGCCGAATTTCAGCATCACCCCGGCGAGGATCACGCTGCCCACGGTCGGGGCCTGCACGTGGGCCGCGGGCAGCCAAGTATGCACTGGAAAGGACGGGATCTTGACCGCGAAGGTGAACAGCATCGCGATCAGCGCCAGCATCGCCGCCAGCCCAGTCAGTGGCGGCGCCTCGATCCACAGCCGCATGTCAAAACTTCCCGTGGCCAGATACAGCCCGATGATCGCCAGCAACAGCGGCAGCGAGCCTAGCAGCGTGTAGATGAAGAACATCAGCCCGGCGCGCTGGCGTTCTTCATAGCCCCAGCCGACGATCATGAAGTACATGCCGACCAGCGACACTTCAAAGAAGACGTAGAACAGGAGCGCGTCCAGCGCCGCGAAGGTGCCGATCGACGCGGTCTCCAGCATCAGCATCAGCGCGACAAAGACCGCCGGGCGGTCGGTGATCCGCGCCGCATAGATTGCCGACAGGAAAAACAGCAGCGAGGTCAGCAGGATCAGCGGCAGGCTCAGCCCGTCGACGCCAACCCGGAAGGCGGCACCAATGGCCGGGATCCAGGCGATTTCCTCGACCTGCGCGAAACCGTCCGGCAGCGTGCCCCGCGCCCAGATCGCCAGCGTCACAACGAAGGTCAGCCCGGTGGTGGCGATGGAAACGCCATGGGCGATGCGCGCCGACTTGTTTGGCAGGGCCATCAGCAGCACGCCACCAAGAAGCGGTAGAAAGACGGAGATCGAGAGAAGGGGCATGGCGGGGTCGTCTTTCTTCAGGAGGACATCGGTAAGATCAGCAGCACCGCCGCGATGACGGCAATGCCCATGACTGTCAGGGCGAGTTCGCGGTGGATCAGCCCGCTTTGCAGCAGGCGCAGGCGGCGGCCGGCGGCGATTGTCCGGGCGACAAGGCCGAAGATCAGCCCGTCGATGCCATGGGTGTCGGTGTTTTCGGCGCCGTCGCCAAGGCGCAGGTTCATCCGGCCCACCTGAAGGGTCGCGGCATAAAGCCGTTTGTCTGAACGCTCGGCACTGGATGCGGTGCCAAGGCTCAAGATCCGCACAAGGCCAAGTTGCGACGCCAGCAGACGCCGTTCGAATCCTTCACAGGCGGCGGCAAAAGCCAGCGACGGGCGCAGCACCAGCCCGTCCATACCGCCCGCGACGGCAAAGCCGCGCTGCGCCATCGGCAGAACCGGCCCCATCAGGCGGGCAGGTTGGATGAACCAGCCCAGCACCAGGCCGCTCAGCGCGGCGGCAAGCCCGAGGATCATCGCGGCCCCTTCCGTCGGCAGCTCGGACTCCAGCAGATGTTCCAGCGGCGCGAAGGCGAACCCAAGCCCCGCCGCCAGCGCCGTCAGCACCGCCATGCCCGCAGACATCCAGCCCATGCCCTTGCCGGAAACCGGCTGTGCCTCGCCGCCCCACAACACCCGCAGTGCGCGCGCCATATAGGCGCCGGTCAAAACTGTACCCGCCAGCGCTAGGGGCGCCAGCCAGATCGCACCCGGAGCGGCCAGAGCGGCGGCGATGATCGCGTCCTTGGAAAAGAACCCGGCCAGCGGCGGAATACCCGCCAGCGCCAGCGCGGCAATGCCGAAGGCAGCAAGGATCAGCGGGCGCGTCCGGCCCGCGCCCGCGACCGCCTCCATATCGGTGCCGTCGCGATCATGCTGGAACACGCCCGCGCCCAGAAACAGCGTGCTCTTGATCGCCGCGTGGGCAATCAGGTGCAGCAGCGCCGCCGCCGGCACACCCGCGCCAATGGCCAACAACATCAGCCCGTACTGGCTGGAGGTCGAGGCCGCCAGCAGCCGCTTCAGGTCCCGCTCGGCCAGCGCGATCAGCCCGGTGACAACCGCCGTTATGCCGCCCACCAGGCCAACGGCCAGAAGCGCACCCGACGGCAGCATCGGCGCCACGCGGATCAGCAGGATCGCCCCCGCCGCCACCAGAGTCGCGGAATGCAGCAAAGCGGAGACCGGCGTCGGGCCGGCCATGGCGCGCTGCAACCAGTCCTGCAACGGCACCTGCGCCGACTTGCCCATCGCGCCGATCAGCAACAGCAACCCGGCGACCAGTGCGGGCGTGCCGCTAATCGCCAATGTAGCCGAGATTTCCGAGGTGCCGGCCCAGCCGATCAGCACAAAAATCCCCAGATAAAGGCCCAGATCGGCGCTGCGGGTGTACAGAAACGCCCGTATCGCGGCATTGGGCACGCCGTCGCGGCCATGCCAGAAGCCGATCAGCAGATAGCTGGAAAAGCCGATCAGTTCCCACGCGGCCAGCACGGTGATCCAGTCGCCCGCCAGCACCAGCGCCTGCATCGCCGCGACAAACAGCAGCAGGATGCCGAAAAAGCGCGGCCTTTCGGGGTCGCTGCGCATGTAACCCACGGCATAGACCACCACAAAAGCCGCCACCGTCGCCACCATGGCCGAAACGATCGCCGTCAGCGGCGTCGCGACCAGCCGCAGCGGCATTTGCGGCAGGCCCGGCAGGACCATCTGCACCGCATTGCCCGCAATCGCACCCGCTAGAACCGCCATCGCCGCGAGGAACCCGAGGCCGACGCCCGCAAGCGCAATCGCTTCGGGTGCGCGGCGCAGCGCCAGCGCCACAAGCCCCGCCAGAAGCGGCGCGAGGAGGGTGAGTGCCAGCATCGTCATCCCTTCAACTCCCGCGCTTCTTCCATCTCGACCGATCCGCGCACCCGGAACCGCGCGATGGCAATGGCAAAGCCGACCGCCATTTCGACCGCCATCACCGCCATCACGATCAGCACGAACATCTGACCGGCAGGTTCATCGGGGTGCAGATAGCGCCAGAAGGCCACCAGATTGACCAGTGCTGCGGCCAAAATCAGCTCGACCCCCATGATGATCATCACCAGGTTGGTCTGGCTGAGCGCGCCGTAGAGCCCGACACCAAACAGCCCCGCGCCGACGCCGAGCGCGATCATCAGCTCCAGGATCATTTGCGCTGCTCCGCGTTGGGGACAATGGCCACCATCGTGGCCGCGATCATCGCCGTGAGGATGGTCAGCCCCGCCGACTGGAAAATGAACATCGACCGGCCCAGCAATTCGCGCCCCAGATCGGCGGCCTGTTCATGCGCGCCGGGCACCGACAGGGCGACCGGACCCCAATCTGGCAGCCAGACCAGCAGCAAGGCGGCCAGCAGCCCAATGCCCCCGGCCCAGAGCGACAGGCGTTTCTGGTGGGTCATGTCCATCTTGCCCAGGCCACCCGGATCCATCATGAACACATCACCATGAAAATCGCCATCACGCTCATTTCCGTGGCCATCATCATGATCTGCAACACGCCCAGAAACTCGGCCTGCATGACCAGGAACATCGCCCCGATCGCGGTCTGCGAGAACAGCAGAGCCAACGCCGAGCGCACCATCGAATGGGTGCGAAAGACCACGACGCCGAACCACATCGCCGCGCCGCCGAAGAACGCCAGAAAGATCATCTGAACCGTCATATCGGCACCACCAGGGCGATCACGCCCACGACAAAGACATTGGCCAGCGCCAGCGAGATCCCTAGCTTCCAGCTCAGCGCCAGATAGCGCGCCTCGCGGATGCGCGGCATGTAGCGTCCGACACTCAGCATAGCCGCAGCCACGGCCAGGATCTTGATCGCGCTCCAGGCCCAGGCGGGCAGCCACGGGCCCAGCCAGCCGCCCAAATAGAAGGTCACCGTCGCCCCCGCCAGCGCCAGGATAATGACCATCCGCGCCAGCCGCAGCACCGCCAGCCGCACGCCGGTATATTCTGCCTCGACCCCGCCGGCCAATTCGCCGGTAGCATCGGGCAGGTCCAGCGGCGGCAGCCAGGCCAGCCCCATCGCCGCCACGACGAACAGGACAAACCCCATCGGCTGGTACAGCACGTTCCAGAGCTGCGCCTGCGAGGCGACGATCTCAACCGTCGAGAGCGACTCCGCCCGCATGGCGACGGCGGTGATCGGCATCACGATCAGCATGGCATAGGCAATGAACTGGCCCAGGAACCGCCAGCCCGCAATCATTGCGTAGGCCCCGTTCGGCCCCCAGCCCGCCATGATCAGCGCCACCAGCACATAGGCCAGCGCAGCGTTCAAAAACAGCGCCCCGGTGGCCAGATCGGTAATGATAAGCTCCGGTGCCAGCGGGATCACCGCCACCGCCATCAGCCCCGCCACCAACAGCAGCACCGGCCCAAGCTCAAAGAACAACCAGTCAGATTTGCGCGCCAGCAGCGATTCCTGCCCCATAAGCGCCAGGGCGGCCCAGGCCGGACCCGTCAGGCTCAGGTGTCCATGCACGGCCCATCGTTCGATGACGGCCAGCGCATAGGCCCCGGCGGCGAGCGACAGGAGAACGACAAGAATGCTCATCCACGCACCTCCCAGGGCGACAGGTCGAGCGAGGCGACGGCGCTCAGGGCATCGCCCAGTTCCCGCTGCGCCGTCACCGTTTCGACAAGGGCGATGTTCACGTCTGTCGGCGTGTCGAGATCGGCCTCGACCACCTTGCCATTGGCCAGCTTCACGCGCAGCGACGCCGTGCCGCGCGGTGTTTCGATGCGAGCCTCGCCCTCGCCCGACACCCTGTCCACATCCGGCACCTGCGGCACAGCAATCATCCCGGCGGCCGCGATCAGGTCGAGGCTTTGGGCGATCTCGTCGCAGCGCAGCCGCAGCCGCGCCAGCGCATCGCCGCCGTTGCGGACGCGCATTTCGAACCCGAGATCCTTCAGCGTTGGATCACCCGTACGGGCATCCGATCCGCCACCCCGCGCCCGGTCCACCGGGCCGCTCGCCGGGGTGTCCTTGCCGATGCGCGCAATCCGTCCCAGCCGCATCCGCATCAGCGGCGCTGCCTCGACCCGGCGGATCAGCCGCCGGATCGCCAGGGCCTGCGCGGCGATCCCGTCAATGTCAGCGTCCCGCACCGCCAGTTGCAACGCCCCGGCCCGCGCGGCAAGCCAGAGAAACCCCGACTGCGTGCCGAACTCGGCCAGCCAGCCCAGATGGCTGACGATCCGCTCGCGTTCCCCGCGGCGGCGCGGCCACGGCGCGCGTTCTGGCCGGGGTCGACGCGGGCGGCCTCCTCGATCGATGCGCAGGCGAGAATGCGATAGGCCACGGGGCTGAGCGGCATCATCGCGGCCAGACGCTCGACGAAATCGACCACCGCCATCGGCGGACCATCCACCAGTTCCGCCCTGCCCACAAGGCTCCTGACCTCGCTGGCCGCCACGGTATCGCCGTCCAGCGTCAGGGTCAGGCGCAGCCCTGCGGGCAGGCCCGGAAAGAACGGCCCGAACGGCACCTCGATCCAGTCCATCTGCAACCCGTCGCTGCTGCGCGGCTGGCCTTCCGTCAGTTCGACCATCGACATGAAATGCGGCTCGATCCCGTCGATAGTGGCCTTGGAGTGGCCGCCATGTCCGGCATGCCCATCGTGGCCGGAATGGTCCTGCTGTTTGCCATGCCCGCCGTGACCGCCATGCCCGTGACCGTGACCGGGACCGTGGCTTTCCACCTCCTCCGCCTTCACCAGGTTCATGCCGCATTTAGGGCACTTGCCCGGTGCATCGCTGATCACCTCGGGGTGCATCGGGCAACTATATGCCCCCGACCCGCCCGCCTTGTCGTCGTGACCGGCATGATCGCCATGCGCGGAGGGCGCGTGGCTTGCGTGCCCATGCCCATGCCCGTGACCGTGGCTTTCCACCTCCTCCGCCTTCGCCAGGTTCATGCCGCATTTGGGGCACTTGCCTGATGCGTCGCTGATCACCTCGGGGTGCATCGGGCAAGTGTATGCCCCCGACCCGCCCGCGTCGTGAGCGTGGCCCGCATGTGCGTGATCGGCGGGGTTTGGCCTGTCCTCCCGGGGCATGTCGTGGCCACCGTGCCCACCATGTCCATCGGACGCTGTTTCGCGCGGCACCAGCGTCATGCCACATTTGGGGCAGTCTCCGGGGGCGTCGCGGACAATCTCGGGATGCATTGGGCAGGTGTATTCCACGCGCACCTCAAGAGCGGCGGCGGTAAACTCCCCGGTGTTTGCGCGAAACGCGCCTGCCGCGACAACGCGGCGCAGATCGGCCAACCCAGAGTGCAGCCCGGCCTGTGTCAGTGGTGCCGAGACGTCCGCATCGGGCAACGGGGCGATGTCGCCCGCGCCCAGTGCAAGGATCGTGCGCGGACGCGGCATCTGTGCATAGGCCACGGCGGCCGCATCGCGCAGCCCTACGTCCAAGGGGCCCGCAATAATCAGCACGTTCGCATGGCGCGGGGTGCCCACAATCCGCAGGTGCGCATTGGCAAGGTCGATCCCCATCGACCGCGCGACAGACGGGCCGGGCAGCACAAAGGCCGTCAGATCGCGCGCCATGGCCGCCGCGACCGCCCGCCTGATCCCGTACATCGCGCCCTCTCGCGCCCCGGCTATGGTCATTGCCGCCTCAACGCGCCCTGGCTCCAGCCATAGAGCAGGCCCAGGAACAGGATTGAGAGGAAAACGCCCATGTCGAGCAATGCGATCAGCCCTTCTTCGCGGTAGACGACCGCCCACGGATACATGAACGCCATCTCCATATCAAAGGCCAGAAACAGCAGCGCATAACCGGCATAGCGCGCATGATAGCGGACCCAGACCGGATCGCGCGACAAGGTACCGGCCGTGGCGGGCACGTCCTTGCCCGGTTCCGAGCGCGTGCGCCCGATGGCCCGGGCGAGCCCGTAGAGGCTGAGCACGAAACCGAACACACCGACACTCAGCCCGAAAAGGATCGCGTATTGGGAAAGCTCGCTCATCCGTGTTATCTCCTTCGGGTGCTCGACTCTCTAAAGTGTTAAGGGTTTAAGCAGAAAGGCACAATCAAACCAACGCCAGCGGCCATGCTGCCGTTATGCTAAGACGCTGCGCGCAACGGATTATTACAGCTCTCCGAAAATTCCGGGCTTGGGACTTCAAGAACACAGGTCTCCAATTGGTTTCTTCCAATTGGGTGGCCGGTGATTTAGCGTTGCATGATTGACGATCCGAAGAAACATGACAGAGGGAAGTCAAATGTGCCTGTCCGCTCAAGTCAGCTTTGCCGCCAGTGTTTTTCTTGTTGGCGGCGGCACGGCCATTTCAATTGTGGCTTGGCGGCGCAACAAACGCTATCTCCCGCTTGCCCTGATGCCGCTTTTTGCCGGACTGCAGCAGTTCACCGAGGGCTTCGTCTGGGTCGGCATGAACGGAAACGATCCCCTGACGGTCTTGTGGGGGGCGATGGGTTTCATCTTCTTCACATGGTTCATGTGGCCGATCTGGGTGCCGTTCTCGGTCTACGTGCTTGAACCGGATGACAGTCCGCGCAAGCGGTTGTTCCGCCTCATGGCGCTGATCGGGCTGGCCTTCGGGCTGTTGCTCTACATCCCGCACGGGCTGAACAGCAGCATGGTCGTGGTCGAGATCAACAACCAGTCACTGGCCTATGAAAAATCCATGTGGCTTGATTTCATGATGCCGCGCTGGCTGACTAATACGATCTATGTGACCCTCATCACCCTGCCACCGGCGCTGTCGCATTACAAACACATGCGCCATTTCGCCCTGACGCTGGGGGCGGTGATCGTGGTCGATATCGCCTTCCTGCAATTCGCATATATTTCGTTTTTCTGCCTGCTGGCGGGTCTCGCAACGCTGCATCTGGTCTACATTATCCTGACTAATAAATGCGCCCGTGAGTGCCCTGAACTATTTGCCTGACGCCGCGGTGCCGACAAGCACATCCCTGTCCCATTCCCGGTATCCAATACGCTGAACCTCGCGCAGCGGTGACCGCGTGCCGTTCGCGGCGCCGGTGCGCAGTTCCACTTCCACCTCCATGATCCGGGCGGCCGCATAGGCCAGCATCTCGCGCACCAGATCCCTTTCGGCCTGCTTTTTGGTCAGACGAACAGCGCCATTCTCTCGTCGGTCATCGTTATTCCATCTGGTTCAGGGTTTCGTAGCCCAAAAAATTGGACGTTGGGCCAAGTAGAACCCGAACGCATGGTTGTTCGTACCCGACGGCATGGGCTGGCATCGGTGACTCGCCCCAAAGCACCATTCTTTGTCTTTGGCCCTAGCCCTTAACGCTCCTACACTTTCACGAAATTTTTTACCGGGGCGCGCTAGGCGCACAGGTATCTATCCTGTTCGACCCAAAGGCGAAAAAGCATCGAGCATTAATTAGGCTGGCTGCTAATCCATTTCCTACACCACAATCGTGCTATCGACCTTCATTCAACAAGCGTGTCAGATTGCGGTTCATGCGGAAACATTTCGCCATCAACATGCCGGCCCTGCGTTTCGCGCGAAATGCACTCGTTTTCAGCCTCCTCGGCCTGATCCCGGTGCTTCTGGCTTACGTGATACTGCCCCCGGCTTCGGCACTCTTCTGCTGGGTGGTGGTCCGCCGCTCAGCAGGTTCTTGCGGCAGGTCGTGACGAACGGTCTTCCGGTTGTCTTCTTGTTGAACTACGTGAGTTTCTTTCTCTTTGCGTGGATTGTTGCAACTCCGGGTCGCAGCTACAAACTCAGTTCCATCGTTCTTGCAGACCTGCCCGTGCGTGTGCTCGGTTTTGTCGGGCTGCATGCCTTGATCTATTTCTTGTCAGCTGATTGGTTCGGATCCTTTGGGGGAGCCGTGCGACGGCCCTGCGGGTCGTTGCGCCGACGCTGGTGCGTTCGTTCCTTTTTGAGAACATCTCGGGCGTCTATCTCTACGCCACGCTGGTGAGCGCGCTGCCGCTCTATGTCACCCCGCATTATTCGCCGAGCCGGCTCGGCGGCGCGCTGGAGGCGGGTTGAAGCCGTTCTTGCCGGCTTCTGGGCACCAGCTTGTTGCCGATGAGGGGGTCGTTTGCGGGAGGGGGCGGAATCCTACGCTAAGGTTTCGGCCATCGGTATTCGCCGGTGAGATTGATGTGCTCCCAGCCGAGCGGCGAGACATGGGCCAGGAGATCGGCCGATAGCAGCTTTCCCTCGCGCTTCTGGGTGGCAACGACGCCGCCGAGCTTCATGGTGTTCCAGAAGATGATGATGGCGGCGAGCAGGTTCATGCCGGCAATACGGTAATGCTGGCCTTCAGCGGAACGATCGCGTATTTCGCCGCGCCGGTGGAAGCTGATGGCCCGTTTCAGCGCGTGATGGGCCTCGCCCTTGTTGAGGCCGATCTGGGCACGACGTTGCAAATCGGCGTCCAGAATCCAGTCGATCATGAACAGCGTGCGCTCGACGCGGCCGACTTCTCGGAGAGCTGTCGCCAGTTCGTTCTGCCGTGGATAGGAGGCGAGCTTGCGCAGGATCTGGCTGGGCGCGACACTTCCGGCCGCTATGGTGGCGGCGATACGCAGGATATCGGGCCAGTTGCGCTCAATCATGGCCTGGTTGATCTTTCCGCCGATCATGGCGCGCAAGTGCGCCGGCGCGGCAGACGGATTGAACGCATAGAGCCGTTTGGACGGCAGATCCCGGATGCGCGGAGCGAACCGGTAGCCGAGAATGGCGCAGGCGGCAAAGACGTGGTCGGTGAAGCCACCAGTATCGGCGAACTGCTCACGGATATGGCGGCCGGTATCGTTCATGAGCAGGCCGTCGAGGATGTAGGGCGCCTCGCTTGCTGTTGCGGGGATTACCCGGGTTGCGAACGGTGCGTATTGATCTGAGACGTGGGTGTAAGCTTTCAGGCCGGGGGTGTTGCCGTATTTCGCGTTGACCAGGTTCATGGCCTCGCCCTGCTCGGTCGCGGCGAAGAACTGACCGTCGCTCGATGCTGAGATACCAGCGCCCCAGAATTGAGCCATCGGTAAACGGGCCTGCGCCTCAACCACCATGGCCAGTGCCCGGTCGTAGGCTTCGCCTTCGGCATGCCACCGTGCGATACGGATCAGTTCCCAGAAGGTGTGGGTGTTTGTGGCGTCCGCCATCTTTCGCAGGCCGAGATTGACCCCTTCCGCGAGAATGACGTTCATCAGTCCGATCCGGTCGGCGCAGGGCGCACCGGTGCGCAAATGGGTGAAGGCCTCGCAGAAGCCGATCGCGGCGTCGACCTCCAACAAAAGATTGGTGATGCGTGTGAGCGGTATCTGCTTGTAAAGATCGAGCACCAGATCCTCGGCACCGTCCGGTGCAGCGGCTTCAAGTTTTTCAATATGCAGGATGCCGTTCTCGATCGACCCGCCGGGAATCGTGCCCATGCGCGCGGCGCGGCCAAGCTCGCGCAACCGGATATCGAGGCGCTCTTGCCGATCTGCCAGCCATTCCTCAGGCCGCAATGGTACAGCGAGACGGCTGCTTTCCGCCACGGCTTGCGCAGGAACGAGAACCTGTTTCAGATCACCGTAGCGCCGGGATCGTACCAGCCAGACATCCCCGAGCGGAACGCGTCGCGCAGATGGAACAGCACCGCGATCTCCCAAAGGCGGCCGTCGCCAGCCGCCTGGGCGCGAAGATGACGATGCCATTTCGAACTCGGCCGCAGGAAGTCGGTATGCGCTGTATCGTTCAAACCATTGCGCAGGATCATCACCGCTTCCACTAGCGGCCTCGCGACCGGCGCGGCCCGAAGGTCGAGTAAACGCAGCATCCGTGGGGCATAGCGCCGGAAGCGATGATAGCCGTCGAGCACATGATTGAGCGGGTCGTCCGCCATGATGGCGGTCAGGCTGGCGGCCGTGGCGACAAGGGCCCTGAAGCCGTCCCAGCCCGATCCATCCGCGATGACGGTTTCCAGCGGCTGGCCGTCATCCTGTGCATCGAGCAAGCTCCCACCGATTTCGGCGAAGGATTTCAAGGCGGCGCGCACCGCGTTCGCTTCATCCGCAACCTTCGCCTGGCAAATCCGTTCCGAGGCCCGGTATAGCCTGCCGACGATCCGATCATGGGTTTCGATCGCGGCGTCGGCGAGCATCGCCTGCCATTCCGACGCGCACACGGCCAGAATCGCAAGCCGCCTGTCCTCCGGGAGATCACGCATGCCGTCGGCATAGTACCGCTCGCCCTGCCTGCGCAGCCGCGTTGCGCGATGAGCGGGAACTCCAGTCAGCAGATCCTCGGGAAGATCGAGACGTTGCAGGTATTCTAGCCGGTCAAGAAGCCGATTCGCAGACAAAGAGTTCGAACCGGGCTCGAACTGCCGCAGCCAGACGAAACGGGTCACCCGATCGTCAACCGTGTCCTCGAGCAATGCCAACAACTGCTCCCGGATGGGCGGTGAAAGGCGGCCGGCAATTCTTGTCTCGATCCGCCGCTCAGCATCGACCAGAGCCGTGGCACAAAGCCGCTCGATCGTGGATGTCGCAGGGAGAACCGTGCGGGTGCGACGGCATTCGATTACGAAGCGACGGGCGATATCGTCGTTCGAAACCGCCAACTCGGCTTCCCGGAACAACCACTCCTTCAGTTCGCGCGCGCCGCGTCCGGCGAAGGTACGGAATCCGTAGAGCCCCCGCAATTCGGCAAGGTGCTCGTGTCGCGTCTCCTCGCGCGCGGCATAATCAACGAGATCGTCGGCGTGCAGACCAAGCTGCGCTCCGATGAACTCGATGACTTCCGCCGGAATCAGCTCACCCGGGGCCAGCACTCGCCCAGGATAACGGAGAACACATAATTGCAGGGCAAAGCCAAACCTGTTGTGCGGGCGGCGGCGCTGCCTGATATGCCCGAGATCCTCGTCGCTCAGCGTGTAGTGCTTGAGCAAATCCGCCTGCGAAGTCGGCAGGCGCAACAGCGCGTCCTTCTGCCGATCGGTTAAAGTGACACGACGCGGCATCCATGTTCCTTTTTCAAAATCAAATGATGTTCAAGATGCTTTGTTTATGAAGCTGGTTGAGATACATTTCCAGCGTACAGTCCAACCCCGGCTACTGCGCTGCCTCAAACCGCCGTTTAAGAAACATGCTGATTGGATACGCCCGTATCTCGAAGGCCGATGGTTCCCAGTCCCTTGACCTGCAGCACGATGCTCTGCGTGCCGCAGGCGTCGAACAGGACAATATCTATGAGGATCGCGCTTCAGGCAGCCGCGACGATCGTCCCGGACTGACCGCATGCCTCAAAGCGTTACGTGTCGGCGATGTACTGGTGGTCTGGAAGCTCGATCGCCTCGGGCGGTCGCTTGCCCATCTCGTCAACACCGTAAAGGGTCTATCAGACCAGAAGATCGGCCTGCGGGTGCTGACCGGAAAGGGCGCCGAAATCGACACTACGACCGCATCCGGCCGTATGGTCTTCGGCATCTTCGCAACCTTGGCCGAATTTGAGCGAGACCTGATCCGCGAGCGCACCATGGCCGGACTCGCAGCGGCCAGGGCGCGCGGCCGTAAAGGAGGCAGAAAATTCGCGCTCTCCAAGGCGCAGGTGCGCCTCGCTCAGGCCGCCATGGCGCAACGCGATACATCCGTCTCCGATCTCTGTAAGGAACTCGGGATCGAGCGCGTCACCCTTTATCGCTATGTCGGCCCCCAGGGCGAACTCAGGAGTTACGGAAAGCGTGTTCTCGGCTTAGCGTAGGATTCCGCCCCCTCCCGCAAACGACCCCTGGAACGGAAGCGCAGCGGCGGATCGTCGCCCTCTGTCAATTCGCACTCAGACTGGCGGACATCTGTTTCTCGGCAATGCGAAGGCGATCGGACGACACGACGATCTGTTCGAAACGGTGTCGAAGAAATGGCGGAGATACCGAAGGCTCGGGCCGACTGGCACGACCTTATCTACCATCCGCCTCTGCGGGCCCGCTGAACCGCGCATCATGGAGAAGCAATCGCCACCGTAATCCGAGCCACGCGCACCGGCAGACGAAGTGGCGCGGCGCGCGCTCCTGGAGCGTTGGCCCCGGCGTCAGTGCTGATCGACCGGAAAGGCCACGTTCTCTATTTCCATGGCACGACGAGAGATTATCTGGAACATCCCGCCGGCGAGCCGACCAGCGACCTGCTGACCTTGGCCCGCGACCGACTGGTGTCGAACTGCGCGCTGCAATCCGCGAGGCGTCGAGCGGGATCCGAGGCGTAACTGTCAACGCACGCATCCGGGAGGGCAAGACGGGCTGATCCGTCGCGATGACCGTCATGCCGCTGCTCGTCACCAAAGTGCGGCTTCCTCCTGGTAAGCTTCACGCCGACCGTGCCGCACCCCGATCCCTCTCCCGGCGAGCGCGCACTTCAGGAAGAGTTGAGGGCGGCCCGCGCCGAATTGCGACTGCATTAGAGTTCCTGCAACTCGCCGAATGCGGCGATGGCTGCCGTTTGGTTAGATGACTTCCGTTTGGTTATAAGGCTTTGCGAAAAACCACCCTCCGCCAAGTAGGCCTGTAGTTTCGCGACCCGGTGTTTTGGCCAAGCTGCTTGCGCTTGACGCGTTAAAACCGATCGGCATCTCGCGGTCCGTCGTGGCATTCGTCGTGGCCCCCAAATGCATGTCGCGATGCTAGCAGATCCACGGCGGGATTCAGCCAAACGACAGCCCGGGGGCGGTTCAAGCGAACGAACCACTACTGCGGGACACGCAACGTCTATCTGTCGAGGCGATCTGACGATTCCGATGTGCGAACCGAAGTTCAACCTCGTTCCAAATAGACCCAAAGTAATGCAGATAGAATGCCGCTTACGACCCCTATCTCAATGAAATTATTCCAAAATAGCATTAAAACATCCCACAGAAAGCTGGCCCCGATCAGCAAGCAAAGCTCACAAAAAGCACTCTGCGAATGACCCGACTGTCTACATACAGTGTGGGGAGAATCAAGCTCAAATTCACAGGCTGAGTAAATATTTTACCGGAGGAGCACGGCGTAATTGTGTTCACGGTTGGATCGAGCTCTCCGGAACGCCTTGGGCGCGGCGGTCAACCGGGCGTTAGAGCGCGATGGGGAGTGCTTTCGCGATAGGGATGGTTTCCGATCGGCCCTGCCGCCCTCGACCGGGTCGACCGGCGGGTTCGCCGCTGCCTGCTCCTGAGCTGGGCGCCTATCGGTGGGGACGCACTGACGGTCGCGGCGGGAGTATTGCGCGAGCCGATTTTGGAGCTTCGTCGTTCTGACGATCGCAACGACCGCGCGCTAAGTCGCGCTAACAGCCGCCCTGCAAGGCGACTTCGGATAATCGTTTTGCTTCAGGAAGTCTGCGCTGGCTTTTTCCCCTGACCGCCAGGCTGATTCACGTATCCCCGATCGGAAGCCGCACTATTGCGTCCAGCCCGCCTCCAGCCCGGTTCCGCAGCAGGACCGTTCCGCCATGCGCCTGAACAATGGTTCGGGCGATGGCCAGACCCAGACCAACCCCGCCCGTATCCCGGTTGCGAGACCCTTCCAGCCGCACGAAAGGCTCAAAGACGGCCTCAAGCTGATCCTTGGGCAATCCCGGACTCGAGTCGGCGATGGTGATGATGACCATTCCCGGTTCTTGCGTCAGGGTAACGTTTGCCACGTCGCCATAGCGGACGGCATTGTCGATCAGGTTGCGCAGGGCTCGGTTCAGCGCGTGAGGGCGAATGGTGACGGGCATCGGCTGCGATGGTGCGAGGTTCGCCCGATCCCCGCCCATATCGCTCACTATATTGGCCAGCAAAGCAGCAAGATCCACCGTGGCTTCGGGTTCCGCCCTGGCGACGCCGCGCGCAAATTCCAGCGTCGCCTCGACCATGGCCTGCATTTCCTCGACCAGCGACTTCAGGCGGACACTGTCCTCGGTTTCGTCCAACATCTCGATCCTGAGCCGCATCGCGGTAAGCGGAGAACGCAGATCATGGCTCAGCGCCGCGAGCATATGTGTGCGCTCGGTCACAAAGCGCGTCAGCCGGTCCTGCATCCGGTTGAAGGCCAGCGTGGTGTCGCGGACCTCTGATGGCCCGGTCATGGGCAGTGGACCAGCATCAAGGCCGCGCCCCAGCCGGTCGGCTCCTACGGCAAGCGCGCGCATCGGGCCCACGACACGCCGAGCCGTCCACCAAGCCACCAGGGCCACGGCAACGGCCATCAACAGCAGCGGCAACAGGGCCTTGGGCGAAAGTTGCGGACCCGGGCGATGGAACATCGTGCGCACATTCAGCCAATCGCCTCTGGCCAGGCGGATCGAAAGCGTCATTTCCACCGCTTCCGTCCGCCCGGCCATCATCGCGTCGTGCATGGGGCGCATTGCCGCTGGCATGCCGTCGGGCATCGGCATGCGAGTTATGGAAATGGCATGAATATCTGCCCGGATTTCACGTTCTGGACTGCCGAGGATTTGCCGGATCTGACCCAGAACAGAGTCTGCATCGTTACCATCGTGCGGTGCTTCAGGGGCAGGTGCCACTTCGAACCGAACCAGGGGTGAATCTGCCGCCCTCAGGATGGACGGGCGCAGATCTGCTGGCGCGTCGTCCAGCAGCAGCACGACATTCGCGGCGCGTCCCGCCACTTCGAAACCCAAGGCCGCCCGCACGGCGAGGTTGCGCTCGTCAGTCAGCAGCAGGAGGCCAAGCCCCTGCGTCGTGACGAGCGCCAAAAGCAGCATAGCCAGCAACTGGCCACCCAAGGACTGCGGGAACAGATTGCCCAAACGGGCGAAGCGCGCCTTCACGGCATCTCCCTTACATCGGCGGCGAGACTGTAGCCGCCTCCCCAGACGGTGGCGATAAGTACGGGCTTGGTTGGATCCGCCTCGATCTTGCGGCGCAATCGGCTGATCTGGTTGTCGATCGTGCGATCAAACACCTGTGCCGCCCGGCCAGAGGTGAGATCGAGTAGTTGATCGCGGCTGAGCACGAAGCGTGGGCGGGTCAGAAACACCGTCAGAAGGCGGAATTCGGATGTGGTCAGCGCGACTTCGGCGCCTTCGGTATCGATCAGTCTTCGCCTGTCGGTATCCAGAACCCATCGGTCGAAAGCCAGCCTGTTCCCGGCAATGTTGTCACCCGGCATCCGCGCCCGTTCGGACCGCCGCAGGATTGCCTTGATCCGGGCCAGGAGCTCGCGCGGGTTGAATGGCTTCGGCAGATAGTCATCGGCCCCGACCTCAAGTCCTACGATGCGGTCGGTATCATCCCCAAGTGCGGTCAGCATCAGGATCGGTATGCCACCCTGGGCGCGCAAACGGCGGCAGACCGATAGGCCGTCTTCGCCTGGCATCATTACATCCAGCACGATCAGATCGAACTGTCCCACCTTCATCGCCGCGTCCATCGCCAGGGCATTTGCCGCGGTCGTCGCACGCATGCCGTTCTTTTCCAGATACTTCGCCAAGGCATCGCGGATCTCGCGGTGATCATCGACAATCAGGATATGGGGCGGACTGGTCATCAGCATATCTCCTGGACCTGACCCTAGCCGATCCTGGGGGTCACGCGGGCGGAAGATTGTCGCAAACCTTCACCGGAACGGTGTTTGCGACAGTTTGATACAAATGGCCGTCCCGCCTGACAAACCTGTGGGACACCTGCACCCCAGATTGACCTCATCGCAGATCAATTCAGGAGTGATAATCATGAAACGTTCAACGAAGCTGACCCTCTCAATCGTTGCCGCCCTTGGGCTTGCGGCGGTTGCTGTGCCCGTCATCGCCCAGCAGGCGCAAATGCAGAATGGCGGTATGATGGGCGATGGCATGGGTATGATGCGTGGGCACGGCGGCATGAGGGATGCCGGCCATCACGGCATGATGGGCGGCGGTATGGGCATGATGATGGATGGGCACCAGAGCAATGCCATGGCCGCCTTTGATACCAACAAAGACGGTACGCTCAGCCCCGAAGAGATGACGGCAGGCATTCAGGCAGAACTCAAGACCTATGACACCGATACCAATGGCAAGTTGTCGTTGGAGGAATTCGCGGTGATGCATGCGGCCCACACCCGGCCGATGACGGTGCGCGCCTTCCAGATGCACGACGCCGACGGTGATGCGCAAGTGACCGAGGCTGAAGTGGCTGCCATGGCTGAAATGATGCAGAGCCACATGGCCGGGCAACAAGGCGGAATGCCGGCAACGGGCAAAGGCATGATGGACAACAACTGATATGAGTGCTGCCCCCGCCGCTTTGACGCAGGTCTGTTGTCGGGGGCAGAACCATCACGTGATAGGAAAATTCGATGATGAACGACTACGGTATGGGCTTGGGGATGGGGTTCGGCTGGCTTGGGACGATCGTCATTCTGGTCCTTGTGGGTCTAACAATCGCCGCCCTGATCAAGTATTTACGAAAATAACCTACAGGGAGAAATCGCCATGAATTATACGTTCAATCGGTTGGTAACCGGGGCGAACTTTGACGAGGTCGACGCCCGCACCCGGAAGGCGCTTGCGGACAAAGGCTTTGGCGTCCTGACCGAAATCGATGTCAAGGCGACTATGAAGAAGAAGCTCGACGTGGACATGCCACCCTATCGAATCCTTGGCGCCTGCAATCCTAAGATGGCGCATCAGGCCATCGGTATCGAGCCGCGCGTTGGCGCGATGCTGCCCTGCAATGTGATCCTGCGCGAGGTTGCAGGCGGGGTCGAGGTCAGCGCGATTGACCCGGTGGCCTCGATGCAGGCGATCGATAATCCTGCACTGCATGCGGTTGCGGGTCAGGTACGCGACCTGCTGGCCGAAGCGGTCGCTGCGATCTGACAGGCAGGCCCGCCGATCTCGGCGAGTCATAGCACGGCGGTAGCCGCGTCCGTTTCGAGCCCGAATTCGGCCGGCGCCTCAACGAGGTGACGGGGCGGCTCAAGGCTGCGGAGGTGCCATCGGTACGGTGTCTTTGGAGGGCGGCGTCCTCCACAAAGCAGGGCAGGGACGTCAAGAGTAGGATCCCGACAAGAAAAGTCCCTTGCGAAAAGCGGTTACGGCTGTGTTTCTCAATTCTGGCTTTGGTTTTGCCCGCGGGCGCCGAGACGGTCTCGGCACCCACGTTCGCGTATCAAGGGGTCTGGAAAGTAATCCCGTTCGGTCCCTTGCCGACTGTGTAGGTGTCGACGACCGACTGGCTTGCGACTGATATCCGCGAAACCGTGCCGTCGATGATATTGGTCACGAAAGCAAAGTCCCCGTCGCTGCTGACGGTCACCCTGTGCGCTCCCCGGCCAGTCCGAATCGTCTTGACGACCGTGTTGCTGGCGGTATCGATGACCGAAACCGCGTCGTCCGGCTCATCGTCGGTTCCCTGGTTGGCGACATAAACGAAGTGGCCGTCCGGCGTCCCATGCACCTGGATGGGTGACCGCCCGACATCAATACGCCCGGTCACCTCGCGCGTTACGGTATCAATGACCGCCATCTGGTTCGCGTCGCGCAGCGAAACGTGACGCGCCTGCCGTCCGGGACGAATCCCAACGGCCATGAGGATGGCCATGGCAAGGGCGAGCCATCGCGACGCATGAAATGCTCGCCTTCCAGATCGCCTACTGGACTGCCCAAAGCTATCGCATCCGAATTCAATCGATTTCGTCCTTCCTCGGGATGCGCAGGTTAAAATGTACGTTGCCATCATAAAAGGAACGCCAATGGTCCAGTTCGTCCAAGATCAAAGAGAGAACCGAATCCAAAAAAGGCAGGGTTGCGGCATGACCTTAAGAAAAGACGCAGCGATCAACCCCAACTCTGATTTACAGAAGAGGACCTGCCAGCCGCGCCAAGTTCTCGCAGATCTTGTAAGCGATCGTGCGCTTTTCCCAAGCGTCGAACGTGAGCGTCTCGCTGGCGCCGAAGCAGCGGATTTGTTCACGTTGCAGTTGAGCCGTGACGCCGCGGTCAAAAGCGACAAAGCTTATTTCAGCGTTCAGGACAAAGGAGCGGATGTCGACGTTGCTGGATCCAAGCAGTGCGATCTCGTTATCAAATGTGACATGCTTGGCATGCAGGAAACGGCCCTTGTAAAGATGCACTTGGATACCGGCCCGGAGGAGTTCGGAATAATAGGATCGCTGCGCGAAGTTCACCAGAATGTGATCCGTCAGGTACGAAACCACCAGGTGGACTTCGACTCCACGCAACACCGCGGTCTCGAGCGCCTGCAGGAAGGCCTCGTCGGGGACGAAGTAGGGGGTCGTGATGACGACACGTTCGCGCGCGCCGTGCACCAGCGCGGTCATGAGGTGTCCAACGCCGGCATCCGGGTAGTCGGGGCCGCTTGGCAGAACCTGCGCGACGACCCCGGCGTCGAGATGATGGTGCGGAAACAAGGCGGGCATGGCCAGCTCCTCGTCGGTTTCCATGAACCAGTCGGCGACAAAAACGGCTTGGAGTTCCGCCGTGATCGGACCGACCACTTGCGCGACCAGTTCTTCATTGGCGATGTTCCGGCCAGAAACGGCATTGGTGATGTTCTGCGAGCCAACATAGCCGATACGGCTGTCGATGATGGCAATCTTCCGGTGATTGCGCAGATCGGCGCGTGCTGACCTGCGCCGGAAAAGGCCGACCCGAAGGGCGAGCCGAACCTCCACCCCAGCCGGGGCGAGCAGCTTCGCCACGCGGTGCGCCCATTGTCGCGACCCGATGGCATCGATCAGAACCCGGCACTTGACACCTCGTCGCGCGGCCCGGTCCAGCGCGTCCATTACGCGCCGGCCGGTCTCGTCGTCGGCAAAGATGTAGAACAGAAGATGGACTGTTAGTTGTGCCTGGTCGATGTCGGCGACGATTCGGTCGATCACGTCCTCATACTCGGAGAGAAGCCTGACGTCGTTTCCGGCGAGCGCTGGGAATTGCCCGAGCTTTTCGATCAGAAGAGCTGGCCCTGCCAGTGTGCCCGGCAGGTCGGGACGGCGGCAGAAGCGGGAATGGGCAATTTCCCTGGACGCGGCCGCGAGGATGGCCGGCAATCTTACAAAGCGTTGGCGACGCCAGCGCGGGTAAGTCGGTCTTCCAATGAGAAGGTAAATGACAAGCGCCGGAATCGGCAGGAAAAATACCAGCAGAAGCCAACTCCGCGCAGCCTCGGGAGAACGCCGCAGGGGTACGACCACAATCATCACGAGACGAATCGACCATTCAACTGCCAGATAGGCGATTGCCCAGGCTTCTCCCCCAATGAACACCACCGTCGTTGTCCTGCCCGCTTTCTGTGCTCTCTCTCAGCCGCAATCGCCCTTGCTGCTGGTAGATCAGTTGCGCTTCCTTGACGTGTATCAACAAACCTTCCGCGATCCCGTGCTAGTCTGCCATATTCGTAACCTCTTATCCGGGTCGCGACTTGAACGGCGAGTGGCAACGGCGGTCACACGACGCCGTGAGCAAATTCCACATGCGTAGGGATCAGGCAGATGAAGGCAAAAGACGTCATGACCGTGGACGTGGTCAGCGTTTCGCCTGACCACAGTGTCAGGCATGCAGCGCGGATCATGCTGGACCACCGCATCAGCGGCCTGCCGGTGATTGACGATGATGGCCGCGTGGTCGGCATCGTGACCGAGGGCGACCTAATGCGCAGGTCGGAACTCGGTGTCCAGGCGCTGGCGCCGGTCGATCGGCAGTTCAGCACGGAGGAGAACAACGCCGGCGCTTACGTGAAAAGCCACAGCTGGAAAGTGGCGGATGTAATGACCTCGGATCCAGTCATGGTCGACGAGGAAACACCGTTGCCTCGAATTGCCGCGCTGATGGCGGAGCGCGGCATTAAGCGCGTACCGGTAATGAGAGGAGAGCACCTAGTTGGGATCGTAAGCCGAGCCGAACTCCTGCGAGTTATCATCACGGCCAAATTCGACGCTACGGCGCCCGGCGACGATGCGATCCGGCGCAGCATCCTTACACGACTGCGAGAGGATGCAGGCATCAAAGGAGATGAGCTGGCTCTCACTGTCGCCGACGGCCTGGTGCATGTATCGGGGGCGGTCTCCTCGCAGAGTGAGCGAGATGCCGTCCGCGTGGTTGCCGAGGGCGTAAGGGGCGTCAAGGGTGTCTTCGACCACCTGTCCCTTGCCTAGCTCCACACAGGCGGCCGATGCTAGGCGAAAGCATCCTTCGAAAATTTGTCAGATGACGTCGTGAGCAACTCCGCCATACATGACGACCTAGCAACGCTACAGCGGGAGACATTCGACTACTTCATCCGTGAAGCGAACCCTGCCAACGGCCTCATCCGCGATAAGACGTCGTTTGCCGGGAGCATGGTCGTCTCCGCGGTCGACATCGGTCGCCGCATCATGGTGCTTCGCGGGATGGGCCTTCCAATGTATGTCTCGCACGCTACGAGCAAACTCGGGTGCAACGGTCTTAACGGAATGGACCAGCCTCCGTCCCGGCAGGACACCTTTCACGCCACGGGCGCTGCAGAGCTCGATAGTTAGGCGGTGGCGGTGATCGGTTCACTCTTGAAGAGTTCGCCGGAGCGAGGCATCGCATGCATGATGACGGAGAGCTTCCGGGCGACAGCGACAGCCGAGCGTTTGAAGCCGATCTTCTCGCGTAGCCTGATACCCCAATTTGCGCAAATCACTCTCACCCCGACTGCGGGTCAGGGTCACGACGGCGGCTTCATAAAGAAGTGAACGCACGTGGGTATCTTCACGCCGGGAGATATGGCCGTCATAATCTACTTCGCCCGACTGATAGCGTCGCGTCGTCAATCCAAGCCAGGCGCGCCGACCGATCGCGATCACGCGTGAAGTTCGCCGAATCCTCGATGGCATTTAGGTAAGCAGTTGCTGTGATCGCCCCAACGCTCCGCAACGGATGCACTGCAGAGTTTCAAGCAAGGCGTTCGCCGAGCGAGCATGGATGCATGCAGCAGTTTTGCCTGTTCCGATTGTTCTCGGAGCGCCCATCATGTTGGGGGATGTAATCGCAGCGAGGGCGGATCTCGGCCACGACAGAAGCAAACGACGCCCCCGCACGGCCGCTTTGGTTAGCCGATGCGGACGATCGTGTCCGACGTAAACTCAAAAGTGGGGATGGCCAGGTTCTCGGGCGCGGGTCCCTTACGAATCCGGCCCGCTGTATCATAATGGGAGCCGTGGCAGGGGCAAAACCATCCCCCGAAGTCGCCAGCCTCACCCAGTGGCACACAACCGAGATGGGTGCAGACGCCGATCATCACGATCCAGTTTTCCCGTCCCTCGCCCGCCGAACGTGCAACGTCGGTGGCGGGTTGCTCACCGACAAGATCTCGCATTTCGGGCTACCGGGTCCTTGAGTTCCTGGAGTTCGACAGCCTGTGCGGCCTGGACCTCTTCTGGCGTTCGGTTGCGCACGAATATGGGGCGGCCTCTCCACTTGGCGGTGAGAGACATTCCTGGTTCCACAGAGGAGACGTCAATCTCGATCGTGGAAAGGGCGCGGGTCGAGGCATCAGGACGCATCTGATCGATGAATGGCCAGGCTGCGCCCGCAATGCCGACGACGCCCGCCATACCGGTCGCCACATAGAGGAAATCGCGTCGCGTTGGTTCACTTGTCGTGGTATCTGGCAAGACACACTCCCTTTGACGCTGCAAGTTCCTGGTTCCGGGCGGCAGATGTGCGGTTCGTAAGGAACTTTCCTAACTGGCAGAGTCTAGGGCTAGAATTAGGCTGAGCCAATAGTTCGGTAGTGCGGCAGCTGAACGCAGCCACCGCTCTATTTGTAAGGATCTTTGTCGAAGCTGATGGGACAGGACCCGGCAGCAGGAGTTTCGTCCGAAGCAGGGTACCGGGTTTTTCGGCTCCGGGGTTCCAACAGGCAGCCACAGAGCCATAGCACCCGCTATGGTCCAACAACCATACACGAATCGGGTGGCCGCAGCGTCGGGTTATCATGTGGGCCAGCGAATTTGATGACGGAGCGGTCCAGGGTTGATGCCGCGATCATCGCCAAGGGACTGGAGATTGAACCTCGCTCGTGCAGCCGCCCATCACGGATGATGCCTCTTGTCCGATCGGCATTCTAAACGCGCGCAGAGGCAAGTTCACCTGCGGCTACGGCGCGCCTCAGGCTCAGCAAGCCGTTAGCCGCAAGGCGCCATCTTAACGGCCTGCTAGACTTTCACTGGACCCTGCAACTCGGCTGGATCGGGTCGCCCGCTGGTCGTCATATAGCGTGCGCCTGTCGCCGTAAGTTGCGCTCTGCGCATAAATCTGCCCCTCCGCACCACACACTGGCGATGTGCCTGCTAGTCTGCAGATGCGACAGCACCCCATGTTGCCAGCCTTGACAGCGGAAGGTATGCCCTATGTTCTTGGACGTGTGCAGCACCGCAGCCGTGACGTTGTGTGGCTCGGATCCTTAAAGCAAAACCCTCGTTATTGCGGAAGTGGCGCATTCGAAAAAAGGTAAAAAATGTCTGGAAAGAAAAGTTTTGGCGGCTCCAAAGTGTCCTCTCGATTGATATCACGTCGCAGTCTGCTCGCTGGGAGCGCGGGGCTGACGGTAGCGGCGGCGATCGGCGGCGGCCGTTGGGCGAGCGCTCAGGAGAATGACTCGGGTCAAGCCTCTGCGGGCACCCAGACCCATGAGGTGCAGATGGTCAACAAGGACCGTGAAGGGCGTCCCATGCAGTTCGACCCGGCATACCTCAAGATCGCTCCAGGGGATTCCGTGAAGTTTGTGGCGACGGACAAAGGCCACAATTCGGAGCCGATCCTCGGAATGGTTCCTGAAGGCGCCGAAATGTGGAAGGGCAAGATCAATGAGGAGATCACATTGACCTTCGATGTAGAAGGGATCTACGGCTACAAGTGCTTGCCGCATTTCGCCCTCGGCATGGTCGGCATCATCCAGGTCGGCGATAGCACTGAAAACCTTGATTCGGCGGAAACAGCCAAACTGCCCGGCAAAGCTAAGCCCCGCATGGCTGAACTAATCGCCCAGGTTGGAGGTGGCGCCACCGCGCCCGCCGATTAGACAGGCCGACTTTCTGCCTTCGAGAGGCCGTGGGTTCGGCGGTCAGCGGGAGGCGAAGCCACCAACGCAACAAGGACCGAGGACAACAATGAACAGATCCGAACGAGATGCCTCCTGGGGACTGCCCAACGACGAGGCGGTGGCGCCTCCCCCAACGTCGGAAGTCAGCCAAGGGGAGGGAATAGAGGGCGCCCCGTCGATTTCCCGGCGGTCGCTTCTTGCCGGATCGGTAGGCCTGACGCTTGGTTCTCTCGCTGTTTCGCAGGAAGCTTCCGCGCAGAATGCTGATGGCACGATCCGTATAGCCGAACATGGAGCCCGCCACGCGAACCGCGCTGGCAGCCTCAGCCAGCGGTTATATTCGTTGCCCAGAGTTGTTGCCGACGATGTGGCTCATGATCCCTCTGTGGTCCCGGCTTCGATAGCGCGCCAAGAAACCGAGATCGTCCGTGTCGATTTGGAAACCGTTGAAAAGGAAGCGCTGCTCGACGAACGCGCCAGCTTCCGCTTCTGGACTTTCAACGGCACGGTGCCCGGCCCGCTCGTGCGGGTGCGGGTTGGAGATACAGTTGAAGTCTATCTCAAGAACCGGGAAGACAGCTGGCTGATGCACAATGTCGACTTTCACGCAGCCACGGGACCTGGTGGGGGAGCGGAACTGACTAGTTGCGCGCCTGGAGAAGCAAAGGCCTTCCGCTTTAAGGCGCTGAACCCGGGGCTCTACGTCTATCATTGCGCCGTTCCGCCCGTAGCCATGCATGTCGCAAACGGCATGTACGGGATGATTCTGGTCGAACCCGAAAGCGGCCTTCCGCCGGTTGATCGGGAATTCTATGTCATGCAGGGAGAGATCTATACCACTGAGCCTTTCGGGTCGGAGGGGCTCCTCAACGAGGATTATGACAAACTGCTCAACGAGCGGCCGGAATACTTCGTGCTCAACGGTCATGTGAGTGCGTTGACGGACCACTACCCGATGAAAGCGAATGTCGGCGAAACAATCCGGATCTTCTTCGGCAACGGCGGTCCCAACCACGTATCCTCATTCCACGTGATCGGCGAGATTTTCGACAGGGTTTATCTCAATGGAAGCGTGACGAAGCCGCCACAGACGGATGTCCAGACGGTCGTTGTTCCTGCCGGTGGATCCGCCATTGTGGAGCTCAAGCTCGAGGTACCCGGAAGATACGTTCTCGTGGACCATTCGCTGTCGAGGGTCGAGCGCGGTCTGGCAGGCTGGCTCGACGTCGAAGGCAAGGAGGCGCCAGACATCTTCGAACCAATTGCATCGTAATAACGCCGTGCGACAGAGTGGCGGCTCCTCCATGGCTGCCTGGGCGAAGGCGAAGGTGGCCTAGCCGCCGAACCTTGTTTGATGTTCTCAAAGTAGAGGGCTAGCCAAGCGCGCAAGGTTCTCAGCCAGCTTGCTTGCGACCGGGCGCTTTTCCCATTCTCTGAGACTCAGCACGTTGCTCGAGGCGAAATATCGACTTTGCTGGCGCCTGAGTTGCTCCACAACGCCCTTGTCAAAAGCGATGAGGCTTACCTCCGCATTGAGAACAAACGAGCGGATATCGACATTGCTGGAGCCAAGTATCGCGATTTCATCGTCAAACGTGATGTGTTTGGCGTGGAGGAAGGCTTGAGCATAAAGATGCACTTGAATGCCGGCGTGGAGAAGTTCGGAATAAAACGATCTTTGTGCAAGGTTCACCAGCATCTGGTCCGTCACATTTGAGACGACCAATCGAACCTCAACTCCGCGCAGAGCTGCTGTTTTGAGTGCCTGCAGAAGGGGCTCATCCGGCACGAAATAGGGGTCGTGATGATCACACGTTCGCGCGCGCCGTGCACGAGCGAAACGATAAGATGTCCAATGCCAGCATCCGGATAATCCGGGCCGCTGGGAAGCACCTGCGCCACAGCGCCACCTCCGGGCGGGTTGTGCGGAAACAGGACAGGGTTGGCCAACTTCTCGTTTGTTTCCATAAACCAGTCGGCGATAAATACAGTTTGGATTTCGGTCGTGACCGGGCCGACGACGCGGGCGACGAGTTCTTGGTTGGCGATACCGCCACCAAATTCGGCGTTGATAATATTTTGGGAACCTAAATAGCCGACGCGACTGTCGATCACAGCGATCTTGCGATGGTTACGAAGGTCGGCGCGGGCCGACCTTCGATGGAAGAGCCCGACGCGCAGCGCGAGCCGTACCTCCACACCGGCGGGAATGAGCAATCTAGCGACGCGGCGCGCCCACCGCCGCGATCCGATGGCATCAATCAGCACCCGGCACTTCACTTGGCGTTTTGCGGCGCGCTGGAGTGCGTCGATTACACGTAGACCAGTCTCGTCGTCGGCAAAAATATAGTAAAGTAGGTGAACCGTCTGTTGGGCCGCACCGATATCGGCAATCATGCGGTCGATGACCTCATCATATCCGGAGAGAAGCTCGAAGTCGTTGCCGGCGACGGTCGGGAACTGCCCAAGCCTTTCCACCAACAGAGCGGGCCCCGAAAGACTGCCCGGCAGCTCAGGGCGGCGACAGTAACGGGAATGAGAAATTTCCCTGGACGCAGCTGCAAGAACGGCCGGCAGTCTGAGAAATCGCTCGCGACGCCAGCGAGGGTAAGTCGGCCTTCCGATGAGGAGATAGATAAGGAGAGCCGGGATCGGCAGCAAAAACACGAGGATAAGCCAACTTCGCGCCGCCTCGGGAGAGCGCCGCATCGGCACGACCGCAACCATCGCCAAGCGGATTGACCACTCAGCCACCACGTACCCAACCGCCCAAGCCTCGCTGATGAGTGCTATCACGCGTCCGTCCTACACCGCTTTTGGCCGGTCCTTCCAGTCTTGGCATTTTGCCCTTCTCTTCATGGCGCCGATCCGGATGGAGTGCAGGGGCTGCGAAGCTCAGGGGCATGGACTCAATCCGGCTTACGCCGATCCTTGGGTCGCGTGTGCTGCTGCTCATATGATCCGCGCGTTATCTTCAGCGGGTCGCTCGCGGGAAAGGTCTGCTCCAGTTCGAGATTTAGTTCTTCGTCGGCTTCGCGCTTCAAGCGCTCGGCTTCTCTCGGGCTTTCCTTCGTCTGTCTTGCCATGTCCATCTCCGTAGGCACCTGGAGTTCCGCTCGAAATCTACCCTGCAGGATCTCTATCAGCGCCAGCGTAACAGCAATCGTAGCGGGACCAAGAACCAGTCCGGAAGCCCCGAACAGGATGATCCCGCCGACCGCGCCGATGAACATCACCATAGTATGCAGCTTCAGTCGGCTCCCCACCAAGGCCGGGTAGAGCAGATTGTCGATGGTCGCTATGATCACCCCGCCCCAAATGACCAGGATGAGCGCCCGGGTCCAGTCGCCTTGGAGGGCGAGAAGAAGAGCAGCCGGCAGCCAGATCACGAAGGCGCCAAGTACCGGCACGATCGCTAACAGCCCCATGACAAGGCCCCAAAAGACCGGTGTCGGCAGGCCAAGCCACCAGAATATCAGGCCTCCGAGCGTTCCCTGAACAGTCGCTACGACTATGGTCCCGATGATCGTGGCGTGAACCGTGTCCGCTAAGCGCCGTACCACGAGCCCCGTTTCTGTCGGCTGCAATGGCGAAAGCTTCGCCACCACGCGCATTGCCCTTTCACGGTCGCGCAGGAAGTAGAAGAGAATGTAGAAGGTGAGGATGAGGCCGATCACCTGACTGACCGAGCCGCGAAGAAGCGAGGTGCTCTGGCTCGTTAGCCAATGGGCAAGACCGCCGAGCGCACCGGCCGGATCGAACCGCTGCTCGAGCCAGGCCGCGGCTTCGGCCAACCTGGGGCGGTTACCGATGGTCTCACGCCAGTCCAGTGTCCGCACCGCGTTCTCCAGAGAGATCGCGCCGCCGGCGGCCTCGCGGACGAGTTGCTGTACCACCAGGAGGAGCATCCCAAGGATCACAATTGCTGCGGCCGCAACCGCGATGAATGCTGCGAGATCGCCGCTGCCAAGACGCGAGTGGAGCCAGCGATGAGCTGGCGCAAGAAGAATACCCAGCACCAGCGCCCAGGTGAGAGAGGGCAGAAAGGGCAGGGCCAACCGGTAGCAGAGAAACAGGCCTAGGCCCGTCAATGCAAGGATCAAGAACACTCTGACGACGCCTGCGTCCAACAATAAGCCTTTGCCGAGTTCGGCGCCAACGCGACGCTGTCTCGGACGTTTCTCCTCAATCGCCATTAGGCCATCTTGCCGTTTCGGCCAACGTTGTCACCCTTCTTGCATCAAAGAAATGCCGTGGACGGGTAGAGCAGCAAGGGGGCGGCAGGCGGCTTTCGTCAGGACGTGCCGTCTCGCTAGATTGAGAAGAAATTGCGCATACGCCGAATTACATCGTGATCGAGAGTTCGGTGTTCTTCCCATAGAGCCACTCTAAGAGGCCGTTTCGAAAAGGGTTGAGCGGTCGAGGTTCGCATGATTCCAAGCGGTTTGCTGACCTGCCTGGAGAATGTCATGTGGACCCCGACCACCCGAGAACAGCATAACCGTCGTGCCCCGCGTTACCAGACCGATCTGACGGATGCGGAATGGTACCTGATCCAGCCGCACCTTCCTGCGGCCTGCAAAATGGGACGGCCACGCGCCTGGCCCATGCGCGAGATCATCAATGCCATTTTCTACGTGCTGCGCGGCGGCATCACCTGGCGTCTCCTGCCCTCGGACTTTCCGCCATGGCCGACCGTCTATCGGTGGTTCGCCGCATTTCGCGACGGCTCGGTCTTCGAGAAGATCAACCACACCCTGGTCATGATGGATCGCGAGCGTTCCGGCCGCGAGGCCAGTCCGTCCGCAGCCATCATCGACAGCCAATCTGTCAAGACCACCGAAGCCGGCGGCCCGCGTGGCTATGATGCGGGAAAGAAGATCAAGGGGCGCAAGCGCCATGCACTGGTCGATACCGATGGGCGGCCGCTACTGGTCGAGCCGCATCCGGCCGACATCCAGGATAGGGACAGCGGCGGACCACTGCTACAGATCTCGCGCCCTCTGCTCCCCTTCATCAAACATGTATGGGCCGATGGCGGCTACAATCATGAGCGCGTGACCAACGCCACCAACATCATCGTCGAAATCGTCAGGAAGCCGCCGGATCAGGTCGGCTTTGCAGTCTTGCCACGTAGATGGGTGGTGGAGCGCTTCTTCGCATGGATCAGCCGCAACCGGCGCCTGGCAAAGGATTTCGAGGCCACCATCAATTCAGCAGCAACCTTCCTCTACGCCGCTTCCGTCATGCTCCTCGTGAGGCGACTGGCGCGCCAGTCATGAGTTTCGAAACCGACTCTTAGTGCATGATCGGCTTTCCGGCTATCGCTTGGGCAGATGATGGAGTCGATCCGCGTGGCATCGCAGGTATAACGATTGCCTGCGGTGCTGGCGGTTTGTATCCGAGTGATGAGTGCGGCCGCTCCGTATTGTAGTAGCGCCGCCACGCCTCGATGATGACCTTCGCCTCGGCGAGGCTGTAGAAGATCTCGCCATTGAGCAGTTCGTCACGCAGCTTCGAGTTGAAGCTCTCGCAGTAGCCATTTTCCCAAGGGCTGCCTGGCTCGATGAAGGCAGTCCTGGCCCCGACCGCAACGATCCACTCCCGCACGGCCTTGGCTATGAACTCCGGTCCGTTGTCCGATCGAACATGGCCCGGCACACCGCGCAGGATGAACAGGTCCGACAGAACGTCGATGACGTCGGTCGAATTGAGCTTGCGATCGATGCGGATCGCCAAGCATTCCCGGGTGAACTCATCGATGATGTTGAGCATGCGGAACTTCCTGCCATTGTGCGTCCGGTCCTCGACGAAGTCATAGGACCAGACATGGTTGGGATGCTCGGGTCGAAGCCGGATACACGATCCGTCATTCAGCCAGAGACGGCCTTTCTTCGGTTGCTTCTGGGGAACCTTCAGCCCCTCCCGCCGCCAGATGCGCTCGACACGCTTGGCATTCACCGTCCAACCCTCGGACCGCAGCATCGCGGTGATCCTGCGATAGCCGTAGCGGCCGTAGCGTGAGGCCAGGCGAATAATGTCAGCCGTCAACGCCTCTTCATCCGACCTGCCTTCCGGCTTCTTGCGCTGGGTCGAACGGTGCTGGCCGAGAGCCTTGCAGGCAAAGCGCTCCGAGACACAGAACTTCGCCATGACATGATCGACGCAACGGCGACGGCGGGCGGGGCTCAGAAGTTTCCCGCAGCAGCCTCTTTCAGGATCAGCTTCTCGAGCGTCAGGTCCGACACCGCCTTGCGCAGCCGGTCGTTCTCTTTCTCAAGCTCTTTCAGGCGCTTCACCTGGTCGCCCTTCAGGCCACCAAACTCCTTGCGCCACCGATAATACGAGAACTGCGTCACACCTATTGAGCGAACCGCTTCACCAACCGATCGACCTTGCGACAACAAGACATCGACCTGGCGCAGTTTCGCGACAATCTCTTCGGGCTTGTGCTTCTTCTGGGGCATTCCAACGTCCTCTCTAAAGGCTCAATAGCCTACTTCAGGGAGGACCACTTTTCAGGGGGCAGACCAACGACCCTGATCCTACCTCAGACAGACTGAGCGTCCTTGCGTCCAGATCACTTACTGAATGGTAGTGGCGGATAACTGAGATCACGTGCTGTTGGGATCAACGAAGAAATGTCTGACCGTTGCGTGATCTCGCAAATTCTCCGGTCGATACGGCTTCACATCGCCCATTTGAGGCACGACTCTAGCTGCGAAGCGATCTAGCACCGATGGGTGCAACGTCGCCGCCTCATTCACCGACCGGACCTTAGTCCGCCAAGTAAGCTTGTCGGAAGTCAGCCGGCGAAGCCACGCGGGCTGCATGTTCAAGACCTCTTGGCGCTGATCGTGCTGCAGGCCGAGCGGATCAGGCCAGGTAGTCAGCAACCCTTCTCGGATCGCTATCTCCGACACGGCCTCGCGTAGTTCCTCCATCATCCAACGTAGTGGAATGTCGGATAGACGCGCTTCTTCTTCGGCATAACTGCCGCCGATGTCAGAATGATCGCCAGCGAACCACACTTGCCTCATCCAATCGACGTTCCCACGCTCGTTGTTTCACTCCACGTCCTCTGGGCGTCCCCAAAGCACGCGGGGAAACTTGGCGCGAGCCTCATCAATCGCGAGTGCATGCCGAAGATGCGGAATTTCCTTGTCGACATACCGGTCATAATTCTTGCTCGACCACGCAGCGAGATGACCGTGCTGCCACAGCGAAGGCCAGTTCAGCGGATTCCAGAGCGCCGGGTGGCGGTAGGGGTCGGGGTAGAAGTACTTCCATTGACCGCTCAGGAGCCGGACCACCCAAATGAGCGCAGCGATCAGTGGAGCGAATATCAGCAGGCCCGCGAACCAACCTAGAAGCCACCATGCGAGCGCGGCGAGAAGTGTGAGTGCGCCCACTCCAGCAATTGCGGCCGCGGTCGCAACTCGGCTGCCCAGCGCAGCTACCGTGTCGAATACCCCAACGAATTCGGGCTGCACGTTGCCTTGTGGTTCCCCGTCGACGCCTATGCCCTCGCAACCATATTTCGCGCGGAAACGAGCGGCCTTCTCCTCGCGCTCATCTTCGAACTTGTCGCGCGGATGGCCAGCTCCATGATTGTAGACGAACTTGACCGCATCGGTAGCGATCTTCCGTAGCTCCGGGCCATAGCGGGGGACCGGGTGCCCGCTACTATCATGCGTTGGCACACCGCAGAGGTTCATCACATTCGCCAGCGATCGCACGGTGTACGCGCCACGGCTGAAACCGAACAGGCAGACTTTGTCGCCGGGTTCGTAGTGGGCGATGATCGCGGCGTAGCAATCGATCACGTTCTCATCAATCCCGGTGCCGACGGCGGCTGCGAGGGTGTTGCGAAGCCGCCTGAAGGTAAGCCCCCGGTCTCGCCAGCACCCAAGCCGGCATCATAGAAAGCGAATTGCCGCTTCGGATCGATTGGGGAATCGGGACCGGGTCGCATCGCCCTGTACATTTTGTAGACGTTACTTAGCCGCTCGTCCGGCTTCATGCCGCCAATTTGCCCAGTTCCGTCAGAAAAGATCAGAATTGTCTTCGGCATGTCTAACCTTATCAGAGCTACACGCGCGGAAGCGAGCGATGCGATCACGACATGCGATTCGGACTGTCCGGATGTTCTGTAAAAGTTCTTGCGGCCAATACGTCGCGGGCGTAACTACCGTGCTCATCGAATACAGCATCGTCCGCGGCAGTCACGGGGCCGACACCGGACAGTCTGGTATTGGGTGACGACGCCCCAATAGCTGCTATTGAATGCAAGCTGATTTCAGGGACGGTTTCTGCCTCCGCCATTCGCGGTCAGGCCGCGCCAACCAAGAGCAGCCGTTTCTTAGCGCTCGAGTCCGCATCGAGAGATACTGGACGCTTCAATGGCAGCAATCAGAGCAAACCAGACCAGCCGCCATTGCTCTTTAGCGCGCGATGAGTTTGTGTGACGACAGAAGCTAAAGTGAATTAGCTGCACTTCGAGGGACGCAATGACGTTGCCGGCAGTACTGTCAGATCTGATCGCTTACGACGCTGACACACTGCGAGTCACCAGCCGCGAGAGCAAGCGCCTCGAATTTAAGCAGGCATTCGTTCGGAACAACCTACCGGCGTATGAGCGCACGATGGCTGCTTTCGCCAACGCTCAGGGCGGCGTCATCGTCTTCGGCGTCGACAACAACCCGCGTGTCATCGTCGGAACTCCGCCAGCGGACATCGCTGATGAGGCTGACATCACGACGTTGCTACGCCAGGATTTCGCACCGGAGCTGGCTTTTGAGAGCAGGACGTACGAGGTCGACGGCAAGACGTTGTTCGCCATCTCCGTCGAGCCGGCTCTCGATCGACCGCTAATCTGTACGAAGACGCGGAACCGCGCTTACACCGATGCGGCTGGTAAGAAAGTGACCGAACCAGTAATCACCGAGGCGGCGATATACTATCGGTACACAGCGCGCACGTCTGCAATCGGGTATCCTGAACTAAAGGCACTGCTGGACGACCGTGAGCAGCGCCGTATGACAATGCTGTTGGAGACGATCGAGGCAGTCGAGCGCGTAGGCGTCGAGCGGGCCGGCGTCGTGGACATCACGACGTTCGGCGACGCGAATAGATCCACCAATCTCTATGTATCGCAGGAGACCGCCCGGTCGATGAACTTCATCGAGGAGGGGCGCTTCACTGAGAAGGAGGATGAGGGCTCGCCGGCGTACATGGTCGTCGGCAAAGTCTCGTTAGGTGAAGTCATACGGGCACCTCTCGAAGACGCTGATAAGAATCTTCCTTCCGAAGCCGCTGCGGCGCTTGCCGATGTCGTGCATGAGGTGTGCGGCGACGAGGTCACGCTAAACCAGAGCGGTGTCCTTCCTCTGCTCAAGGCATTCGAGCTAATGGAGCTGCCGCACCATGAATACGATGCAAAAGTGAAGCGGCGATATATCACCCGCACCGGCATTACTGCATTGAAGGATGCGATCCGAGCCGATCCGCTCAAGGCACTGCATAGCTTCGCCTCTAAGAAGACGATCGAAGCGTACTTGGCCAAGCTGCCAGCAGCAGTCCCCGCCATGTCTGGTCCTATGACTTTGTCGAGGGGCGGACCAGGCATGCCATGATCCGACAGTTGCAAGGTGCACGTCCAATGCCTGGGACTTCGACCGTTACTTTCAGTGTACGCCGACCTGATATTCGACGGCATGGACAAAGCACGTGAATTCAAAGAAAATCTGCCGCGGGACGCTAAAAACGTCTCGACAGCATTGAGATGTAAAGACCTCGGCGTTTCGGAGCGTAGATCAAATCTGTCGGGCCGCAGGGCGTCCTCCAGCTTCACCAAAGCGTGGCGCTGGTCTGTGCTTGCCGTCGCCCGCAAATGCACCGGACTTGTGAGCCAGATCTTCGATGATCGGGCATTCGGGTCTGTCATCGCCAACACAGTGATCGGCGAGGTGTTCGAGTGTCCGGGTCATGGCTTCCAGTTCGATGATTTTTGCTTTCAGTTCAGCAATGTGCGAGAGGGCCAGCGCCTTGACATCGGCACTTGCTCTGCTGCGGTCTTGCCAAAGAGTGAGAAGTCCACCGATCTGCTCGACCGTAAAGCCCAGATCGCGTGCCCGCCGGATGAAGCGGAGCGTATGAACGTCCTGGTCTTCGTAGTTCCGGTAGCCGGCATCCGTTCGATATGCTTTCGCGATCAGGCCGGTGGTCTCGTAGTAGCGGATCATCTTCGCCGAGACGCCGGAAGCCTTCGCTGCCTGCCCAATATTCATCGCTGTCCTGTCCTTCCATTACGCGGCTCAAGCCGCATTCGCCTCGTCGGGTGTGAAGAATACGTCCGCATGAAGATCCTGTGTCCGCAGTCCCCGGTCGCTCAATATCTGGAAAGCTGCGTCGACCATGGCCGGCGGGCCCGCGACGTAGGCTTTCCAACCATCAAGGTCACGTAAATCTTCTGCGACGGCATCGGTCACAAAACCGGTACGCCATATGCTCTGTGGCGAGGCATCCGACAAAACGGCACTAACACTAAGATTGTGGTGTCGCCTCGACAATGTTTCGAAATGGTCTACGAGATAGAGGTCGCGTTCTGATCGCGCTCCGACGTAGATATGGATCGGCTGCTTCATGCCGTGCTCGAGCGCGGTTTCGACGATTGACTTGATCGGCGCTAGGCCGGAACCGCCGGCGATGCAGAGGATCGGTCCGGTATGCATCTCACGTAGATAGGATGAGCCGAAGGGTCCGTCGACCTGGAGCGTGTCACCGACTTTGAGGTTCAAGGCTATGTGAGTGCTCGTTTCGCCGCCTGGAACGCGGCGAACATGAAACTCAAGCTCCTGTTCGCCAGGTTTGTTGGCCATTGAATAGTCGCGCGACGGGGCGCCGGGAAGGGTCAGGCGGGCGTATTGCCCTGCGGTAAACGCGAATGGCCCGCCATCCTCGATAGCCAGCCGGATGCGCTTGATGTCATGCGTGGCGTCGTCGAGTGCTACGACGCGGCAGTGCAGCTTGCGGCGCGGATGGTCGGCTGTCTCGGCGCTGCCGCCCAGCCATGCGATACGCGAATCCACCTTTGGCAATGCCCGGCAAGCAAGCACGAAACCCTCCGCCTTTTCCTCATCGGAGAGTGCAAACCGGGTATGTTCAAGCAAATCGACCTGACCGGAGACGAGACGAGATTTGCAAGAGCCGCATCTGCCGGAGCGGCAACCGTGAGGGTAGGGGATGCCTTCCGCTAACGCCGCTTCCAGGATCGTGCGGCCCTCAGGCACCTCGATCTTGCGGCGGGCTGGTAAAATGTCGACGCGTCTGGTCATGGCAAAGGCTCCGCTTCATGCAGCTTTCGAAGCGCCGAGAGCGCTTAGGATGCCCGGCTTCTGCGCGGCGAATGTTCCGAAAAGAATCCGGTCGCCGATGATGGTGATCGGCGCCACGCGAACACCGGTTCTTGTCTTGGCCTCCTCGGCGATCGCGGGATCGGTCAGATCCTTCTCGACGAAAGGAATGCCTTGCGCATTGAGCCAGGCTTTCAGTGCGTGGCAGTCGGGGCAGGTCGGTGTTGTGTAAACGACGATCCATGCGTGCTGTTGGCTGTTCATATCGAAACTCCTCGGGGATTGGGGGCAGCCCGCCGGATGGCGGCTTCAGACAGTCATTCGGCCGGAACTGGATGAGGCGTGCCGAGCCGCCCTTCCTGGGCGCCGATCGGAACCGGCGCCCGGAAGGACTTCAGGCGCAGCGCATTGCCGAGCACGAAGACGCTGGAAAGTGCCATCGCGCCTGCCGCGATGACCGGCGACAGAAGCATGCCGTACGTCGGATAGAGAACTCCCGCGGCGACCGGGATCAGAAGCGTGTTGTAACCGAAGGCCCAGAACAAGTTCTGGCCGATGTTGCGAAGGGTCGCCTTGCTGAGCGCAATGGCGTTGGTGACACCACGCAGGTCGCCGGACATCAGCACCACATCAGCCGATTCGATCGCCACATCCGTGCCGGTGCCGATCGCGAGGCCGACATCAGCCTCGGCAAGCGCCGGCGCGTCGTTGATGCCGTCGCCCACGAAAGCGACCGCGCGCCCGCCCTGCCTCAGCCGCTTCACCGCGTTGACCTTGCCGTCGGGCAGTACGTCGGCAACAACTTCGTCGATGCCGAGCTGACGTGCAATGGCGTTTGCCGTGCCTCCATTGTCGCCCGTGATCATCGCCACCTTCAGACCAAGCCCGTGCAATGCCCTGATCGCATCTGGCGTGGTCGGCTTAATCGGATCGGCGACTGCGATCACCGCAGCCGGCTTGCCGTCTATGGCCGCGTAGAGCGGGCTCTTGCCCTCGCCAGCCATGCGTCGGGCTGCCGGCAGCAGATCGGATACATCGTAGCCGAGCTTCGTCATGTACCGGTCGGCACCGACCTCTACTCGGTGACCCTCTACAATAGCCGAGACGCCGAAGCCGGGAAGCGCGTCGAACGTTTCAGTCGCGGCAAGCGACAGTCCGCGCTTCCTTGCGCTGCCCACAATTGCTTCCGCAATCGGATGCTCGGAACGCGCCTCCACTGCCGCAATCAGCGCCAGGGCCTCATCTTCCGTGTACCCATTCACAGTCACGAAGTCGGTGAGCTCGGGCCGGCCCTTGGTGAGCGTGCCGGTCTTGTCGAGGGCTATGACGTTCACGTCGCGCAGCGCCTGCAGTGCCTCGCCCCGGCGGAACAGCACGCCCATTTCCGCCGCGCGGCCCGTTCCGACCATGATCGATGTCGGCGTTGCCAGACCCATGGCGCAGGGGCAGGCAATGATCAGCACCGCGACAGCATTCACAAGCGCGAAAGTCAGTGCCGGGTCAGGGCCGAAAACGAGCCAGACCAGGAATGTGAGTGTAGCTGCTGCCATGACCGCCGGCACGAACCACATCGTGACCTTGTCGACGATTGCCTGGATCGGCAGCTTGGAACCTTGCGCCTGCTCGACCATGCGGATGATCTGCGCGAGGACAGTGTCCGCGCCGACCTTTTCCGCACGAAAGGAGAATGAACCTGTCTTGTTGATTGTGCCGCCGACGACTTCGGCGTCGACACTCTTCGCAACCGGGATCGGTTCGCCTGTGATCATGCTTTCGTCGACATAGCTCGAGCCTTCGACGATTAGGCCGTCGACCGGGACTCGCTCGCCCGGACGGACCTGAACGACGTCGCCCGGCTGAACCTCCGTAAGCGGGATTTCGACTGCCTCGCCATCGCGCAGAACACGCGCTGTCTTTGCCTGAAGCCCCATCAGTCGCTTGATCGCTTCCGAGGTTCTGCCTTTCGCACGCGCCTCAAGGTAGCGGCCGAGCAGGATGAGGGTCACGATTACGGCGGCCGCTTCGTAATAGACATTTGCGGTGCCCTGCGGGAGGACACTGGGAACAAATGTTGCGACAAGAGAATAGCCGTAGGCGGCCGCTGTCCCGAGCGCCACCAGGGAGTTCATGTCGGGTGCGCCGCGCAGGAGCGCGGGCACGCCCTTCTTGAAGAACCGCAGGCCAGGGCCGAACAACACCAGGCTGGTCAAAGCGAACTGCAGATACCAGGCTTGCGGATGGCCGATCGTCGTCATGACCCAGTGATGCATGCCCGGCACAACGTGGGAGCCCATTTCGAGCACGAACACCGGCAGGGTCAGAACAGCCGCAACCAGAAGATCGCGGCGAAGCCCCTGCGTTTCCGCTTCCCGCCGCTCTCCTTCGATGTCGGCAGGGGCGTTGTCCGTGAGCGGGCGCGCTTCGTAACCGGTGGCCTCGACGGCTGCCACGAGATCGCCGAGGGTCAGCGCGCCGGGGACATATTCCACATGGGCGCGCTCGGTCGCCAGGTTGACGGTAGCACTCGTTACGCCGGAAAGGCGGGCAAGCGCTTTCTCAACCCGACCGACACACGACGCGCAGGTCATGCCGTCAATCGCCAGTTCGGTCGTTTCCCCGCGAACGGCATACCCCGAGCTTTCAATCGCTCGCACAACACCGGCGACATCCGGCTCACCTGAAAATGTGACTTCCGCACGTTTTGTCGCAAGGTTGACTGAAGCAGCGGCAATGCCTGGCGTTGCTTTCAATGCTCTCTCGACGCGACCGACGCACGACGCGCAGGTCATGCCTTCGATGGGAATCGTGATTGTTCCATCGCTCCCGGGGAAACGTGTTTCTTTGCGCTGAAGCGCGTTTGTGGCAGCCATTGCATCCACTCCTGTTGAATCGAATGGACGGAAGGTGGGGCTTCCAACGATTGGAAGGTCAATGGGGCGCCGGATCTTTTTTCACCTTGACCTTACCACGGTGGCAAACCCTAGCTTTTGACGAGTGAGCAATAAGGAGACCACCAAAATGCTTCGTTTCAACATCCCCAACATGACCTGCGGCGGCTGCGCCGGTTCGGTTACCAAGGCCCTGCAGAGCGTCGATGCTCAGGCAAGGATTTCGGCCGATCCGGGCTCGCGCGAAGTCACGGTAGAGAGTGCCGCTGATGAGCAGCGTTTCCTCGCGGTTCTGGAGGAAGCTGGCTATCCGGCGGTACAGGTAGCAGGCTGAGGACGCCAGTCGGCCGCAGGCGTCGCGGTGGATGTTCAATGTGTCCGCCGGTGTGATTGCGCCCATTTCGATGTGTGAACCGGAATGGACGCAACCTGCTCGGGCGCTGGGATCGATGCTTCCGGACCTGCCGGGTGCGGAAGCATCTCAACTTTGGCAAATCTGGGCGACAAAATCGCGCGCTCTCGAAGTTTGGGGCGAGCCGAAGAATTCGTTGGGCGGGGCCTTCTCCACGATCCGGCCCTCGGCCATGAACACCACATCATGACAGACGCGCCGAGCGAAGCCCATTTCGTGCGTGACCACGATCATCGTGCTTCCTGCTTCGGCCAACTCCACCATCAGTTCGAGCACGCCGCCGATTGCTTCAGGGTCAAGTGCCGACGTCGGCTCGTCGAACAGGAGTACTTCCGGCTTCATGGCCAATGCACGCGCAATGGCAACTCTCTGCTGCTGACCGCCAGAAAGCGATGCGGGCATTTTGTGCGCGTGCCCAGCAAGACCGACCGTTGCAAGCAGCGACGCCGCGCGTGTCTCCGACTCGTCGCGCGAGAGCCGCATATTGATTCTTGGCGGGAGAGCGACATTGTCGAGCACCGTAAGATGCGGAAAGAGATTGAAGTTCTGAAAAACCATGCCAACCTTCCTGCGCAACGCGACGAGGTCTCGTGCCCTGTGGCCGACGGGGTTGGCACCGAACCGAACCTCTCCGGTGTCCCAATCTTCCAAGCCATTCAGACAGCGCAGAAGCGTGGACTTGCCGGAACCGGACGGACCGCAAAGCACGAGGCATCGACCACGTCCTACCGTCAACTCTATGTCGACCAGAGCTTGAAAGCCGCCGAACGATTTCGACAGCCCTTCAACCGTGATTGTAGGAATTTCGTTTTCCGGCAAAGCTCATACCCCCGCAGCTCTAGATTGGCCCTCGCCGAGACGGCGCTCCAGACTGTCGCCGACACGCGTGAGAAAGAAACAGAAGCTCCAATAGACTAGACCGACAAACACATATCCTTCTGTCGCCAGTCCAAGCCATTGGGGATCAGCGATCGCTGCGGTGACAATGTTGAGGAAGTCAAAAAGGCCGACGACCAGGACATAGGTGGTATCCTTGAAGAGCGCCACCACGGTATTGAGGATGCCGGGTAGCACCGCTCTGATCGCCTGAGGGATGAGGATGTATGCCTGCGCGTTCCAGAATGTGAAGCCGAGCGCGGCCGCGGCTTCACCCTGTCCCTTGCCGATGCTTTGCAGCCCGCCACGGAACACCTCCGCGAGGTAGGACGAGGTGTACAGCGAAATCCCGATCAGTGCCAGCGCGAGACGGGGAAATTCCGTTCCCGGCGGCAAGATTAGCGGCACCATAACCACGGCGATAAATAGGACCGCGATCAGTGGTAAGCCACGCCAGACCTCGATGAAGACAGTTGCGAGCACATACAACGCTGGCAAGCGTGACATGCGGGCAAGTGCCAGTAGGAAACCAATGGGGAAGGCCGATACGAATGCCACGGTTCCGACGTAGACGGTCATCGTCATGCCTCCCCACTGGGTCGTGGGGACGAGCGTCAGTCCAAGCAGTTCGCCATGCAGGATCAGGGTCGAGAAGACTGGATAAGTTGCCAATACAAATACGACGATCGGTGTGCGCCATCGGAAAGCGGGGCCGAGGGCCAGGCCCAGGGCGATGATCGGTGCCAGTAGCGCGACGGCGGCGCGCCAGCGCTCCTGTGAAGGGAAGAACCCGAAGGCAAACTGCGGTAGCCGGCTTATTACAAAGGCCCAGCATGCTCCATCCGGATCGCAGCCTTGCCGGTTTTCGGCTGACCAGGTCGCATCAAATATGGCCCACTGCAGGAGCGCGGGAACCAACATGGCCAAGGCCAGCAGGAAGATCGCCCATACTGCCATGCTGAAGGGACGGTCGCGCAGTGTTTTGAAGGCGGACCATGCCAGGTTCGGTTTGGGTCCGCCAGGGGCCGGCTCCGGTGTAATGCAACAGCGTCTATCGTCATCGCTGCTTCAACCCTTTTCGACTGTTGTATGCCGCGGAGGCCGACCCAAGCGCGACGTTGATCGTCAGATATACAAGCGCCGTCAGGATGACGATCTCGACAGCGCGGCCAGTCTGGTTGAGCGAGGTGCCGAGGAAGACGTTCACGAGATCGGGAAAACCTACAACCGTCGCCAACGAGGAAGCTTTTACAAGATGCACGTATTGATTGGTGATTGGCGGAATCATCAGGCGCATTGCCTGCGGCAACACGATGCGGCGTTGGATGAAGCCATGCCTGAAACCGAGCGCACGGGCCGCTTCAACCTGCCCCTTGTCGACGCTGATTATCCCCTGCCGGACGATTTCGGCGATGAAGGCGGCATTGTAGACGACAAGCGCGACAAGCAAGGCCACCAACTCGGGCATGAGCTTTATACCGCCGTTGAAATCGAACCCGCCTAGTTTTGGGCGTTCCCACTCGAGAAGTACTGCTGCGGCCAGCATCGAACCTGCGGCAAGCATGGCTGCGACCAACATAGGTGCTCTTTCTCGTGCCCGGCTGACTGGTACGCGAGGGCGCGTCAGATAGGCAGCTACAGCGGATACCAATCCAAGAACAAATAGGCCTGCAGCAAACGTGGTGTTTGGTCCTGCGAGGGGAGCGGGAAGATAGATGCCGCGATTGCTGAGAAAGAAGCCGCCGCCGAGGTTGAGGGCGTCGCGCACAACGGGAAGCGATCGTAGCGCCACCGTTTGCGTGAAGATAAGGATCAGGAGGAGCGGAACGTTGCGGACCGCCTCGACATAGACTTTTGCCATGACCCGGATAGGTCTGGCCGGCGCGCTCCGCGCAAGCCCGACGGCGACGCCGAGGAGGGTTGCCAGAACGAGCGCCATGCTGGCCACGAACAAAGTGTTCAGGATGCCGGCTATATAAATCCGCCCGTATGTCGCCTCGGCGGTCATCGGGATCAAGCTGAAGCTCATGGAAAAGCCGGCTTCTTGCCAAAGGAAGCTGAATCCGCCGGTGAGCCCGGTCGCCTCCAGGTTGCGCACGACATTAAGGCTGAAATAGCCGAATGCGAATGCAGCGCAGAGAACGACCAGAACCTGATAAATGAGCGCACGACGGCGCCGTTGCACTCGTCGCTCACGGTTGTTGAATCGCTTCCCCATTGCATCGTCTATCGCGGATGGTGGAGAAGGGCTCACCGCCTCGGCCAAGGTTGACACGGCTCAGCGCACCGGGGAGCGTAGAGCAGGCCGCCTTCGGACCAGAGTTTGTTTCTCCCGCGCTCGACGTTGGCTTTGCTCTTGGAGCCGAGGGTGCGCTCGAACAACTCTTCGTAATTCCCGACAGCCGAAATGACGTTGACGGCCCAGTCGTTTTCAACGCCCATCATCGCGCCGAAACCACCTTCCGAACCGAGAAGACGTTTAACTTCCGGCTTTGATGCGGTTTCTGCCATTTCGACTGCGTTAGCTTGAGTAATTCCCAACTCTTCACCGATAATCAGTGCATAAAGTGTCCATTCGACGACATCCTCGAATTGCGGATCGTCTTGGCGCACCACGGGCCCCAGCGGCTCCTTGGAAATTATGTCCGGCAGAATGACGTAGTTGTCCGGTTCCGAGAGGCCGAGACGATAGGAAGCAAGGCCGCCAACTTCGTTGGTGTATGCGTCACAGCGGCCAGCCTCGAGATTGGCTGTGCTTTGGTCAGGGGAGCTTACGGTGATCGGCGTATATTCCAGGCCGTTGGCGCGGAAATAGTCCGCCAGATTGAGCTCGGTGGTGGTGCCCGAGGTTACGCAGATCGAGGCTCCGGATAGCTGAGCCGCTTCTGCAATGCCGCTATCCTTGCTGACCAGGAACCCCTGTCCGTCGTAGAGGTAAACTCCAGCCCACTCAAAGGCGAGATCGTTGTCGCGCGAAAAGGTCCACGTTGCCGACCGGGCGAGCATGTCGACGCTTGACGACTGGAGCGAGGCAAAGGCATTCTTGAACTCGAGCGGAACGAAGTTCACCTTTGTGCCGTCGCCAAGAACGGCGGCCGCGACCGCTCGGCAAAAATCCGCCTCGAAGCCCGTCCAGTTACCCTGGTCATCAAGCGTGCTCTTGCCGATCGACGTGCCGGTGCTGACGCCGCAGTTCAGCTCGCCCCGCTGCTTGATGGTATCGATTGTGACGCCAGCATGTGCGGTAAACGGCATCGCGATTGCGGCAGCCGCAAGGTATAGAGGCTTCAGTTCTTTCATATCCATCTCCTCCATTGCGCCGTTTAGCACTTCATCTACTCGGTCGTGGCGCTGCGACCAGTCGCGCGGTTCTTACTGGGCGGCATTCTCGAATTGGCGCATGTACCGTTCGAGGCCGAGTTCCAGATCGTCGCGGAGATCCTCCGCTGCTTCCAGTCCGATACTTATTCGTACGAGCGGGCCTGTATCTGCCCAGTTCGAACTGCTCCGCATCGCGCGCATGTCTGCCGGCGCCACCAGGCTGTGCAGTCCACCCCAGCTTGCGCCGATGCGGAAAATGCTGAGCTGTTCGAGAAACGCGGCCAAGTTGTTGGAGTACCTGGGGTCAAGCAGGACCGAGAATACGCTTCCGGCACCTGCAAAGTCGCGAAGCCATATCGGGTGGCCTGGGTCGTTGACCAGGGCCGGGTGCAGAACTCGAGTTACCCCATCACGCCCGTCGAGCCATCGTGCGAGTTCCAATGCCGTGGCCGATTGCCGATCCATGCGCACGGATAGCGTTCCAAGACCACGTAGCGTGAGGTAGCAGTCGTCGGGCGAGACGCCGTAACCCAGAGCCTTCATCCGGTCCTTGAGCCGCCGGAAGCGCGATTGATCTGCAACGGCGACTGATCCCATGAGGACATCGGAATGGCCGCTCACATATTTCGATAGGGCCTGAACGGCATAGTCTACGCCGTGCGAAAGAGCTTGGAATCCAAGTGGTGAGGCCCACGTTGCGTCGGCCGCCACCTCTGCGCCCCGGGCATGGGCGGCTGCGACGATGGCCGGCACATCCTGCATCTCCATTCCAAAGGACCCCGGAGCTTCTACCCATACCAAGCGGGTCCGGTAGGATATGAGGGTGGAGACGTCCGCATCCGGTGGGTAGAAGGTCACGTCGATGCCCAGAGGCGCAAGCAGGGCGTCGGCTGCCTGCCTGGCCGGCCCATAGGCGGATGTGGGAATCAGCACCCCATCGCCCGCCTGAAGAGCGGTCAGGTTTACAAGCGTGATTGCGGCCATGCCGGATGGCGTGATCAACGCCTTCTCAGCGCCTTCCAACGTTGCGATCGCCTTCTCGAGGGCACGCAGGGCGGGGTGGCCGTAGAGGCCGTATGCATAGCCGTCGTAGAACGCACGATGGCGGTCAAGGAACTCGTTCACCGTGTCGAAAACGATGGTCGATCCGCGATGCACCGGCACGGTCAGTGCGGGAAAGGGAAGGTCGCTGGCATCGACATGCAGCAATTTGGTGTCACGCTTCATGGGCTATCGGCGTTCCTGTGTTGGACAGGACCAACATCCGGCAACCCTGGCATGATTTCAAATACTGAAGTGTTCGGACTCTATGCAGAAACCTGATATAGATCCTGAATGAACTTTCGTCAGATCGAAGCCTTCCGAGCCGTAATGATCTGTGGCACCGCGAGCCGTGCCGCCGAAATGTTGCGAATTTCACAACCCGCCGTCAGTAGGCATATCGCTGAACTCGAGGCATCTGCACGGCTAACGCTGTTCGAACGGTCCAGAGGGCGCCTGAAAGTCACTGCCGAGGGCAAGGCCTTTTTCGAAGAGGTGACCAGAGCGTTTACCGGTATCGAAAGGCTACGGTTTGCTGCAGAGAACATTCGCAGCTTCGTCGGTGCCCGCTTGCGAGTCGTAAGCATGCCGGCGCTTGGGCATGCTTTCCTTCCAAGGGTGGTTGGCAGGTTCGCGAGGCAGTTCCCGAATTCCTCGGTGCTGTTGCAGGTACGAAGTTCGGAATTCGTTCGCGAGGAGATCGCGGCGGGCAATTACGATCTCGGCTTCGCCGCCGATGAAATCAACTCCGCCGGGGTTGAAGTGCAGCCTTTTGCCAGTCCCGACGCAGTCTGCCTCTTGCCCCAGGGGCATCGCCTTGCTGGCTATCAAACGGTCAGGCCGGTCGATTTTGACAACGAGCGGTTCGTGACCTTGGCAAATGAAGACGCTGCGCGCAGCCGTTTCGACCGCATTTTTGCGGAGGCAGGCGTTCGTCCGAAGATTGTCAGCGAGACGCAGTACTCGTTGACGGTCTGCAATCTGGTGCGCAACGGCGTCGGTATTGCTCTTGTCAATCCGTTCTCGCTCGATGGTCTCGATCTTACCGGTATGGCGCTCGTGCGCTTTCGTCCTTCCGCGCAATTTAGATCCCTGCTGGTGCGCCCACCAAACGCGCCCCAATCACGGCTGGCGGACGCGTTCCTCGGGATGGCCGAGTTGGAACGCGACAGGCAAGCCGCTGGCTGGCTTTAGTCGTATCATAACGTAAGAGGCCACCGAGCTGCGCAGAACCTTGCGACAATAGGAATTGGCAAAAGAGATTTGCAAGAATCCGATTGACCTTCCAGTAGATGTAAGGTCTAGCCGTTGCCCTCTTTGTAAGGCGTGGCCAGCGCGTCGTACATGTGTTTGGTACTGAACTCCCGTAAGCAGACTCAAGAACTGGCAGCGACGGACGTCGACTTGCTATCGACGCGAACAAGCCGATCCGCCAGGCCACGCAACCTGAGTTCGGAGGAGATATTGTTATGTTCGTCCAGCCCATAGACTACATACTCGCAGTATGGTTCCTCCTCGCTGCCCTGAGCACCGCCTATGTCGCGTGGGACCAGTTCCAACACAATCCCGAGCCGCCCGTCATGAAGTGGGGCTTCGTGCTCGTGACCCTCTACCTCGGACCGGTCGGACTGCTGCTTTATGTTCTAGCGGACAAGGAACCGAGACCCGGTACGCACGAGCAGTTCATCAAGCCGCTCTGGAAACAGGGCCTAGGCAGCACCATCCATTGTGTCGCCGGCGACGCGACCGGCATCATCATCGCCGCGGCCGTGACGGCGATCATCGGCCTGCCGATGTGGGTCGACATCATCGTCGAGTATATGGCGGGCTTCGCGCTCGGCCTGTTCATTTTCCAGGCGCTGTTCATGAAGCGCATGATGGGCGGAAGCTACTGGGAGAATGTGCGAAAATCGTTCATCCCGGAATTCATCAGCATGAACGCGATGATGGCCGGCATGGCACCGGTCATGGCGGTGCTGATGATGGGGCGCGATATGCGCGCCATGTGGCCCGGCGAGTTGCTGTTCTGGGGCGTGATGGCACTCGGCATCGGCGTCGGCTTCTCGGTGGCCTATCCCTTCAACGTCTGGATGGTGTCCAAGGGTATGAAGCACGGGCTCATGACCGATCGTGGCGGCGCGGCGGGCGCCGCGCACCACCGCGGCGCGCACCATCATTCGCCTGCCGAGGCGAAGTCGGCTGGCGGCTACTCGAGCGGCAGCAACGGCGAAAGCCGCCTTTCGCTGGCCTTCGCGCCCACGAGGACGCAGATCACGGCGATGGCCTCCTTTACGACGCTGATGCTAATCGGAGGGTTTGCCTATCCGTTCACGCAGGTGAACATGGCGCTCAGCGCCCACGACGTGGGCGACGTTATCATGCCGCCCGGGATGATCATGGATTTCGACACTCCCGGCGATGCGATGCGTGACATGGCCGCTGTCGATCCTCGCCGCGTCGCATATCGCGCCGGACCGGACGAAACAGGCGGCCGCCCTCTCGAGCCACGCGTCGAGGATGGCGTCAAGGTCTTCGATCTCGAGGCCGCCGTCATACGATGGCAGATTCTACCCGGAGAGTATGTTGATGCGCTGGCTTACAACGGACAGGTTCCCGGCCCGACGTTGCGCGTCACGGAGGGCGACAGAGTTCGCATCAACGTCACAAACAGCCTACCCGAGACCACGACAGTTCACTGGCATGGGCTGATATTGCCCAACGAGATGGATGGGCCGGCCCATGTAACGCAGGAACCGATCGCACCGGGCGAGACGTACAGCTACGAATATGACGTGGGCCAGCACGGCACCTACTTTTACCACACGCACGATCATGTCGACCGCCAGCAGTCGCTGGGCCTCTATGGAACGCTTATCATCGATCCCCGCGAGCCGGGCGATGAGATTGAAGCTGACGCCGAATATACCGTCCAGTTGCAGGAATGGCTTAAGCGCGAGTGGCTGACCTATCCGGCGATGCCAATGGAGGGTGGTTTGCCGAATTTCTTCACGATCAACGGCAAAGCCTATCCCGCGACAGAGACGGTCAAGCTGAAGGTTGGCGAGACGCTGAAGGTCCGCTTCGTCGGCTCGCACACGATGGCAATCCATCCGATGCATATTCACGGCGGGCCGTTCCGGGTCGCCGCCGTCGATGGCGAGACGCTGCCCGAGAGCAACCGCTACCTCGCGGATACCGTCAATGTCGGACCAGGCCAACGCTTTGACGTGCTGTGGCCAGCGCGGCAGCCAGGAAAATGGCTGCTCCACTGCCACATCCCTCACCACACGACAAACAACAACGTCGAAATGGAAGGCGGCGGCGGTCTAATGCTGGTGATCGACGTCTCGGCAGACTGAACGAAAGGCTACGACAGTGGCGTCGGAATTCAGGTGATGGGATGCGGCGCTCGCATCGACTGTCTGGCGCAATTCCCCGCCGGGGCGAAACGCGCCGTTAGGCTTTGTCGCGTAGTTGGAGAAGCATGACCGATGAAAAACCCGCGATTATTCTCAACGGCCGAAACCAGTTCCTAGCCGCAGCGATGTTCGGCCTGCTGGCATTGGCCTTTCTTGCTGACATGCATGCGATTGATCGCTTGCTGCTGGCAGGTCTCGGAGACCCAGGCAATGTTCGGCAGGGATCGGGCATCGTCCACGCGTCGGCATGGGGTCTTACGATGCTCGGAAGTCCGCACTTTTTTGTGCTGGCCTCGGCGATCCTTGTCGGAACCCTGTTAGCTCGACGAGAAATTGATCGAGCGATCTTTGCCGTGCTCACATTGGCCGGAGGGGCGGCCTTGGCATACCTGACCAAAACGGCGTTCGGTATCGCCAAACCCCACCATCTGCCAGGATCAGAGGAGATTGCAGCGACAAGCTTCCCAAGCGGCCATGCAGTCCTTTCCTTGCTCTTGGTATCCACGCTGCTTGTTCTGTGGCCTTCGCCCGGGCGAATTCTACAGGGGGCGGTGTGGATATTGGCGGCAGCAATCGTGCTCGGCGTCGGCGTGAGCAGGGTATTCCTGGGCACGCACTGGCCGTCGGATGTGTTGGCAGGCTGGCTTTTCGCCCTCCTCTGGATCGCTGCCGTTCATCGCGGCACATCCCGTCTCGGAAGGCCTGTTGGCCAAGGGTAACAGCAACCCCGTTCCGTCGTCCAAGGTCTAACATGGATTCCAAGGCGGGCGGGTTTTGCCGCCCGCCTTGGAAGTCATCAGAAGTAGCGGGTAAAGCGCATGAAACCGGACACCGTACCGCCGAGGCCGTCGATTTTGCTGTAGGCAAGCTCGTTGCGGACCTCGAAATTGGTGACCGGCGTCCAGACGGTCGACAACTCGGCAGCGTACGCATCCAGGTTCGTCGTCACGAGACCAGCGTGCAAATTCCGGTAGTAGTGTGCACCCACGGAAGCCGACAGGTTGGACGTAAATTGGTGCTTGTAGGACGCAAGCGCTGACCACTCTGCGCTGATCTTGTCGAACTGCCCGCGCGAATAATCGTTCGCGTTGCTGGCATATGATCCTACAACACGCACTGACGAGCCGGTGGCATTCGGAAGGTTCCACTGCAAGCCGACTTTAGCGGCGTATCCGTCCGAGCCCAGGAAGTCCTCGTCGTAGCCGAATTGCGCCCAGGCGCCGCCCCATCCCTGATTTACGCCGACTTTTGCAACGGCATCTGGAATGTAGCCGTTGCCTGCCAGGGCATCGTCTTCCAGTGAAAGGGTTGCGAAATAGCCCGAGCCGAACGTATGCGTGTACGAAAGCTGCGCCCGCTGCATGTAGCCGTAGCCGAGGCCAGCCCACGAGTGGGTGCCAGGGTAGTTGGAAACGCCCCCTGCCTGAGTCGACGTCCAGGCGGATTCTGTATACCCCATGCGCAAGCCGCCCAGTTCAAGATAGGCTTGGTCAATGTAGGCAGGGCCGTCGCTACCCCCGCCGAGGCCATTTGTTCCGTCCCAATTCGCTTCGACGCGGACATAACTGCGTAGCGTTCCCCAATCGGTCTGAGACCGGGCATCGAAATTGACACGCGTCCGCACGGTCTTGTACCAGCCGTCGGTAAGCTCGCCCCCAGGATGAAAGGTGAGCGGCGGCGTATCGCCTGGTCCGCGACTTTCAGCGCCGATCTGATAATAGACGTAGCCGCCGATCGAAAGACACGTTTCGGTGCCGGGAATATAGAAGAAGCCGGCCCCATAGGTGTCACATATACGGACATACTCGAGGGGTTCGGGCTCGGGCACGGCGTAGACGGTCGGGTCCGCGGCATATGCCTGGGATGCGCCCATAAGCGCGGCAACCGAGCTAAGCATAAGTTTGGTATTCATGGTCCTACCTCCAGATTGGGATTGAAGAGCACGACGCGATTTCAGGAAACGAACCGCGTCGAATGGGACTAGGCCGGGCGAGTTTTTCAGCAGGCTTGCGTGAACTTTACATTGCTGTAAGGGACGCTCGCGGCATTCGTTGGGAACAAGTAGTGTTGCCCATCTGCAACGCAGGCGCGCGATGCACCGCACCATGCCGGTGCTCTTGGTCCGCATTGGTTGCATGGTGGATGCCCGTCGACAGAGGCGGTACCGGTAAGATACAGCCTGCTGTTAAGCCCGTTCGTTTCGTGTATCCGAACTGACGCCGAGCCAAGCCCGAAGAACAGAGATGCGCCCCTGCGCGGTGTTTAGGCGACCACCCGAGTAGCCGCACAATTCGCACCCGATGCTGCTTGGACCCCAGCGCGTGGGTGAGGTCGAGGCTTCTTACACATCTGTAAGATTCGGGACAAACAGCCACAAGAAATGCGGCCTAGCATAAGCCGGTATCCGATGTTGACGCAGCATCCCTGCCTCGTCGACCAAATTGCCCGCCTGTGTGTCTGACCTCCACAGGCGGGCTTTTTTTTGGTCTTCGGTAGATCGGCGTGAAAGCGTCAGGCATGAAGCTTGGTCGGAAACACTACGCGCACGGCCAAACCTGGCGCGCGATCCGTCAGGATAACATGTCCCCCGTGCAGATCGGCAACAGCCTTCACCAGGCTCAGGCCAAGGCCGGTTCCTTCGGTCGTCCTGCTCTTTTCCAAACGGTAGAATCTCTTGAAAACCTTGGTACGTTCTGCCTCCGGGATCCCGGGGCCATTGTCGGCGACCATGAGAAAGGGCCTGCCCTGATGGCAGCCGCTGGCAAGGCGGATTATGGCGCCTTTCTGTGTGTGACGAATGGCATTGGCAATTAAGTTGGCGCACATCTGGCGCAGCAAATCTTCGTCGCCCCAGACTTCCGATCCGCCTCTATCTCCTCCTGGAAGCAAACTCAGTTGCTTGCCCGCTTCGTCCGCGATCGGTTCATGGATTTCATACATTTCCCCCAGAAGTAGCTCAAGGCTCACGAGACCGAAACGCCCGCGGCGCGCACCGGCTTCTATCTGAGAGATCCTCAGCAATGCCTCGAAGGTGGACGAGATCTGAAGAACTTCGGCAAGTGCCCCTTCGAGACGCAACCGAGCTGCGGTGTCCGACCCAGATTTGTCGATGGCATCTTCAAGCGTGAGGCAAAGCCTGCCGATCGGTGTTTTCAGATCGTGGGCAATATCAGTGGTCACTTGTTTCATCGCGGCCACGCTGGCTTCTAACTGCTTTAGGGAGACATTGACTTCGGTGGCTAGGACATCAAGATCGTCCTGTCTGGCTGATACCGGAAGTCTTGTCCCAAGTTGTCCAGCGCCGACGAGTTTCATGGTTGCCGACAACGTTGCGATGCGACGGCGCGTACGGAATGCCAACAGCGCTCCTCCTCCAAGTCCAGCGCCCAGAACGACAGCGGTTGCCCAGCCAAAGCTCAACAAAGCGATCCGTCTCAGGCGATTCGTATCGTCGTAGTTGACGCCGATCACCAACTGCAGTTCGCCAAGAGATCCTCGATAGAGCCTGTAGTTCGTGGTGGATCCGTCCTCGTTCTCGCCGGTAAAGGTCGAAAACCCCTGTGGAACGGAGGGTACCCGGAAGTTTCCCGCGAGGAATTCTCCATCGGAACCGCGAGGAGATAGAGCGTTTCCTGGCCGCGGATTGCGGGACCGTGACTGCCGATCATTGCGGCAGCACCTTCTATTCCACGGGCTTCATATGCTGACTGGATTTCGCGGTAGCGCTCCATAACATGGGAATCCAGCCGTTCGTAGAGATAGGCCGCAACCATGTTGTAGGCGACGACATTTCCTCCGGACAGCGAAGCCAGGAAAAGTGCTACGTACAGCGCCGCAAGACGAAAGGGAGTGCTGCGGACCAGTCTACCGAGGTGCATGCAGACTGTATCCGGTGTTACGAATCGTGTGGATCAACTGAACTGCGAAAGGCTTGTCAATCTTCGCTCGAAGGCGGCTGACATGGGTCTCTACAACGGTGCTCTGCGGATCAAAATTGAAGTTCCAGATCCGTTCCAGCAACATCGTTTTTGTCAGGACGCGTCCTTCATTTTGCATCAGGAACTCCAGCAACGCGAACTCGCGGGGGAGCAACTCGACGCATCGTCCGGCCCGCTTTGCGACTCGCCTTACCAAGTCGAGCTCCAGATCTGCCACTCGCAGAACGGTTTTTTGGTGAGCGATGGGTGGCCGCCTGCCGACCGCATTCAAGCGCGCTAGCAATTCGCTAAAAGCGAATGGTTTGGCAAGATAGTCATCGGCACCTGCGTCAAGGCCTTCTACCCGATCCTCAAGCCCACCCATTGCGGTCAACAGGATAATTGGCAACTTGCTGCCGGCTGCCCGCAAGCTGCGAACTAAGGAAAGGCCGTCGAGGCCTGGGATCATTCGATCGACAATAGCGGCATCGTATGGCTCTCTGAGTCCTGCCGCCAAAGCATCCCTACCGTCACGTAGTACGTCCGTTACATGACCCGAGGATGCGAGGCCGCTCGAGATATAGTCACTCGTCCGCTTGTCGTCTTCGACCAGCAAAATCCTCATATTAATCGCCCTGTTTCGGAGATAGCCTCCTCGGTGATGACCTCGTGCTATGCCCGAGCTGGATGCCTAGCTCGGGTGGGCGTATCCGTTTGCATTTTTTGTGATTTTTTGGCGATCGGAGTCGCTGTAATTCGAAGAACCACCGCCCCGACGGGGGCGGTGGTTGAACGCCAATGGTGACTATTTCAGATCCGTAATCGTCAGCTTTCCGCGTACGCGGTCGGCCACGAACTCGATGTTGCCACCTTCTTCCAGCCTGTCGAGCATGGCCGGGTCCGCGACCTTGAACACCATGGTCATGGCCGGCATGTCGAGATTCTTGAGCTCTTCGTGCGTCACAGTCACCTTCTCTTGGTCGGCCTTGATCTCCTTGACGGTGCCCTTCGTGTATTCTTGCGCCATGACCGGAGCGGCAATGGAGGCGGCTATGGCTGTGGCGATGATGAACTTGGTTTTCATTCTTTGTGTTCCTTCTAGTGAAAGTTACTTCGCAGAAACTTCGACGGCGCCGTGCATGCCGGATTCGTAGTGGCCAGGTATCAGGCACGCGAATTCGAAAGTACCTGCGTTGGAGAATGTCCAGACGATGTTGCCGCGCTTGCCCGCTTCGAGGCGAATGGCATTGGGGTCATCGTGCTCCATCTCAGGAAACCTCATCATCAACGCCCTGTGCTCGGCGTTCTTCTCCTTCTGGTCGAGCACGAATTCGTGGTCGAGCTCTCCTTTGTTCAGGATGCTGAAGCGGACGGTCTGCCCTTCTTTGACCTCGAACGTATTGGGCTGAAAGAGCATCTGGCCGTCTTCGTTTTCGAACATGGTGACGTTGATCGTTCGCGTTGCCTTCTTCGCGTCTCCTGGCATTCCGACCGCCATTTCTTCGTGGCTACCAGAATGGCCTGGTGAGGCGACGGCCACGCCTGCGGAAAGGATCAGTAGTGCGACGGATGCGATTACTGTCTTCATTCGGTCTGTCTCCATTGTTGAAGCTGATGTTGTCGGTCTGTGCGGGTCAGTCGTGGCCGCCGTGTCCGGCTGCTGGTTCTGACGCCGGCTTGGCCGGTGCCTGAGTCTTCGCGCCTGTTGTGCTTGAAGCGGCAGGCAAGTCGCCTGTCCATTCGTAGGCAACGGTTCCTGGCGGGTGCTCATAGTCACCCGGATCCGAGTAATCGTCGGAGGCAATGCCCTCGCGAACCTTAACCACCGAGAACATTCCGCCCATTTCGATAGCACCGAACTGACCCCATCCCGTCATCATCGGGATGGTGTTATCGGGCAGCGGCATCGACATCTCGGCCATGTCCGCCATACCCTTGGTGCCCATCGGCATGTATTCGGGTTGCAGGCGCCGGATCATTGCCGTGACGCGCGATTTGTCAGCGCCGATGAAGGTCGGCACATCGTGTCCCATGGCATTCATCGTATGGTGAGACTTGTGGCAGTGGATCGCCCAGTCGCCCTCATGGACGGCGTCGAACTCATAGGCTCGCATCGCGCCCACGGGAATGTCGATCGATACCTCCGGCCAACGCGCTTCTGGCCTCACCCATCCCCCGTCGGTGCAGGTAACCTCGAAGTCGTAGCCATGCATATGGATGGGATGGTTGGTCATGGTGAGGTTGCCGACCCGGACGCGTACCCGGTCGTTTCTCGAAACCACCAGGGGATCGATGTCCGGAAATATGCGGCTGTTCCAGCACCACATATTGAAATCGGTCATCTCCATGACCCGCGGCACATAGGAACCGGGATCGATATCGTATGCGTTGAGCAGGAAGACGAAGTCTCGGTCTACCCTCATAAATTGCGGGTCTTTCGGATGGATGACGAAAAAACCCATCATACCCATTGCCATCTGAACCATTTCGTCGCCATGCGGGTGGTACATGAAGGTACCGCTCTTCACGAGGTCGAACTCGTAGACGAACGTCTTCCCTGCGGGGATGGCGGGCTGTGTAAGTCCTGCCACCCCGTCCATGCCACAGGGTAGGATCATGCCGTGCCAATGGATGGTGGTATGTTCCGGAAGCTTGTTGGTCACGAAGATGCGTACCCGGTCACCTTCGACAGCTTCGATCGTCGGGCCTGGCGATTGGCCATTGTATCCCCAAAGATAGGCGGTCATCCCGTCGGCCATTTCGCGTTCAACGGGTTCGGCGACGAGATGGAACTCCTTGACGCCGTTGTTCATTTTGTGGGGCAACGTCCAGCCGTTGAGGGTGACGACCGGCTGGTAATCCGGACCGGATGTCGGAACCAACGGTGACTGCGTCGAAGCGCTTTCCATTATCGGCGCGTCTGGCAGGCCCATGGCTGAGGTCTTGGTCCATGCCGCAGCACCAACGACGGTGGCGCCGGCACCAAGCAATTGTCTTCTATTCATCATAGCTCCAACCTTTCTCAATGGCCTGCCGCTTCGCCCGCATCGGCGACTGCCTCTGGTTCTCCGCCACCGGTCTCCGCGCCGCCGGAGCGGCCTCCGTAAATGGTTGGAGCGAGATTGGCCTCGGCGAGCCAGAAATCGCGCTTCGCATCGACGGAGAGCAGGACAGAATCTATCTTGGCGCGCGTATCTGCCAGCAATTCGAAGGTGCTGGTGATCATGCCGTTGTAAGTCAGCAGAGATTGTTCCTCGATCGTTGTACGGAGGGGGAGACGTTGTTCCGGTAGTGGCGCGCTATGTCATAGGTGGACTTATACTGGTCGTAGGCTGAGCGAGCCTCTGATCGCACCGTTACAGCCCTTTCCGCGAGACGGTTGGCTGCTGCCATGTAGTCCAGTTCAGCGCGTCGCATGCGTGCTCGGCCGCTGTCGAAGATTGGAATTGCAAACTCGACCTCCAGGTCCAGGTCGCCCGAAACTGACACTTTCCGTTCACCGTCCTCTCGTTCCCCCTCGGCTTCAAAGCCGGCTACCAAAGCGATATCGGTCATATACCGGGTGACATCGGTCAGACCATACTGCTTGGCCAGCGCCTCAAGTTCCAGAGCGGCTGCCTTCAGGTCTGCGCGATGACCGAGGGCGTCGGTTTCAATGGTTTCGATACGGGCGAGTGATTTCGGCAGCGGGGGCAACCGGTTTGGAACCTCGTATTCTACATTCGCCCCCAAAGCCCCATCAGGCGGGTGAGTTCGGCCTTGGCGCTCCGGGCCGCGAGCCGAGCTCGCGCTGTCTGCCCTGCCAGCTCAGCGTAGAAGACGTGTTCGCGCGCCTGACCGGATTTGTTCAGAGCCCCAGTCTCGCCTAGTCTGGTCGCTAGTTCCGACGCAGCATCGGCGGCTGCCTTGGCCTGATTGAGATAGGCAACACGCTCCCACGCCGAGGCGGCTTCGATCCAGGCGCGACGAGTATCCGCGGCCAATGCCAATGTCGCGACCGCCGCATCAAGCTGTGCCTTGCGAAAGCGGGTGTCCGCAATGTCGATGCGCCTGTCCCGCGTCACGAGCGCAAAGATGTTGTTTACGATCATTCCCTCGACAGCTCGGAAGGCACCGAGTTCGGGCGCGCCCAGGCCGAGTACGCCGATCGAAGCCGTCGGATTGACGAACATGGTTTCCTGCCATGCGTCGGCAGCTGAAAGTCCAAGCTCGGCGTAGGCAGCCTGAAGCCCCTTGTTGTTCAGAAGAGCGACCTGCACGGCCGTGTCGGCGTTGATCGTTTTGCCTCGGACCAAAGCCTGGACTTTCGAGCTTGTCGCGTCGGCAGTCTGCTTGTCTTGGATCCAAACGGCATTCTTGCCGGTGGCCGTCCGTGTGGTGGCCTCTACCGTGCTGAACCCGGCGAACGCGTCCGCGTAGACGGCCTCCTGGGCGGTGACTGCACACCCGCCCGCGACAAGAGGGAGGGCAAGGATCAATGCTGTTCTCGCTGTGCGGTTCATCGACCACCTCCCGGTCTCTGAGCATCGTTTTGCTCCCGCCACGGGCGAGGCTCTACCGGGGTGCGGTGCGTGTAGGCGCCAATCGGATTGTGGTGATGAAGCGGGCTTACCTCATAGGGCAGTTCGGGTGATCGAGTCGGTGTGACGTCAGTCGGCAAAGTCGCTGCACAACCGCCCATGAATAGCGGCAGCGCGACCATCGAAACGGTCATTTTCATGTGAATTACCTGATCGTTGAATTCGAGGAGTCCTGCCGCGGACAAAACTCCTGCGGTCATTGACTCGGCAAAACGAAATTCAGATCAGGTATTCGGAGGCCGGTGCGGAAGGACCCACTCGCCTGGCGCCACATTCGTATCGACGAGCATGTGGGTGACAACTATCGGTTCGCGGGATGCAAGCCCGTAAAACGGGACGATACAGGCTACGCCCGCACAGAAAAGGTCACAACACTTCTCTGCTGTGGCCGCAAAGGGCAACGCGGCACCGTCGGCTTCACTTACCGTGTCTTCAGCGGTTTCCCCCGCGAATGCCCATGTACTGAGGCGGGATGGCCGTTGGTGTCGGCAGATATCGTCATATGATGGTCCGCGTCGGCGAATGTAAAGTTTGCAGACGCTACCTGCGCATAGGGGGCAGCAAACAGCACAAGTGCTAGGAGCAGCCTGGCCGCAAGTCCCAGAAGTCGTGTCGATATCCGGCGCGATTCACCCATGGCTAATGCTATGCTGGAAGCTCCGTCGTCGGTCAAGGAGTCGTCCTTTACATTTCTGTAAGGTGAAAACGTGGCGGCAAGCGACGCTCTGACACCCAAAATGCCACAGGTTCATGTTCACAAGGTTGGGGATTTATGCTCGGCGACGCCAAACCTTGATCAAGGGAAGCGACGGAATGAATGCCGTGGAGTCGTCGCTAGGCTCGGGCGCCCACATCGTCCCAAGTCTGCAGGGTCAGGCCATTGACCCTGCACGTTATTGCGATCGATATTGCCGGGCATGTTTTCCAGCTAAGGCCGGCAGGCGTCGCACCCGATTGACAGCCGGTCCCGTCTCAAATGTGAACGCCGTTCAGCGACCGCCGAGACGCTCCCGAACCTGTTGCTTGGGGTTCATGATGGAAACCGTACCGTAGCGTTCGTTTGTGCGCTCAACCAGCCCATTGGCGAGGACACGAAATGATATCTCGGGATTGGACCTCGAAGTAGCAGTTTCTCCCGGTTGTCCGTGACCCTGCAGGATGGCATTCAATCTTGATGTTCCCTCGGCGAGTGGCTCGATCGCCAGAGCAGTGGAACTCATGGAAATCAGGGCGAGCGACACGAAAATAAGCTGCTTCTTCATTTGGTCTATCCTTTTGAGGGCACGTCAATGTGCCGAGGAAAGATCCTAGGTTGGGACATTTTCCGTGAGCTTCCATGAAGTATAAAATAATGTAATGTTCTGTCGGCTCGGCTGTGCGAGCCTGCCATGCGATCTCAAGGTGTGAGTTTGAGGCTTATTGCAATGAGAACCGGCCGCCGAACGGGTCGATCGGCAGAGCTTCGCCAACGATGGCACGCTTGAGCCAACCGCCTTTCCACGCCAGCCGGCACGCCGTGTCCGCTATGTGCGAGCCTGGCTGAGGGCTCGTACGACAATCGCGCTGCTTTCTGCCGGTGAGCACGCCGCTTAGGAGCGCCGCGAACCGCGCGGCGCCTGTGGGCTGGCCGGCCGCCTCGGGTTTTTCGACGTCATTGACACTCCGCCTCGATCCAAACGGGTTTCATCCGGGTTTGTAACCTCATCGCCGCAGATGAGTTTGTAAGCCTTGGCGGGACAAGCATGGCAGCAGCCATCCCGTTCCAAGCGCTCGAGCGCCATCAGAAGATGCTCCGCTACCTGCAGCCGTTGCTCAGTGAGGGCAATGCGGAATGCATCGAGAATCGCTTCAGCGAGAATTCTGTCGTCGGAGGCCATGGATTCCTCCTTTGGCAATCGCGTGTGTTCGTCCCGAACATGCCATGGTCCACCTTCCACCGACTGTAAGGTCAATGCTTTGTTTCGATCGAACGGGAAGGCGAATTACAGGCCGCCCCGCTATCGTTGGTCAGATTGGCGGCGGATGAACGCTTCGAAGGTGCTGAGAGAACACCATTTAGGCGATCAATTGCCATTCGATGGAGGTACAAAGGCCAGGGCCGAAAGGCTGGTTGTTGTGTACCAGCGGGCGAGATCATGACGATCCCTCTTTCTGTTCCCTGCGACTTATCTCCTTTTGATAATCGCGTTCGCGTTCTGGCCAGGTGCTCTTTATGTAATCGAGCACCGCCCGGATGTCGCTGTCCGGCAGAATATCGCCAAAACCCGGCATGTCGCTCTGGTAGCCGCCGCCGACAACAGCGGCAGTCCCTTCCCTGGTAATACGGTAAAGCACGCCGTCGGGGTGGTGCCAGGTGTGGCCTGTGGCGTCGTGCGGCGGCGCGGGCAGACGCCCAGTTGGGAGCGGTTGCTTCCAGTCCGGCTGGCCCTCGAGGTTGGCCCCGTGGCAGGAGGCGCAGTGCTCGGCGTAAAGCATGCGGCCGCTCATGATATCCTCCTTGGCGCCGCCCAGCGGCAGCCTGCCAGTGACCGCTAGCAAAATGACGGCGAATGCGCCGACGGCGACAGCGACCAAGGTTAGGGGATGTTTCATGAGCGCTACTCCCGCGCATAGATACCGGCGACGGTGCCGGATTTCGAAATCTCGAGGATTTCAAACGGGCGTTCCTTGGCGCCGCCCATACCGGGCGAACCGAGCGGCATGCCGGGCAGCGTCACGCCCTTGATGTCAGGGCGCCCCGTCAGCAACTTCGAGACAGTCGCGACCGGTACATGGCCACTTACGGCGTAGCCTTCGATGATCGAAAGGTGACAGCCTTGCACGTCGTCGGGCACCCCTGCCTCGCGGCTCATGGAGGCGAGTTGATGGGTCGGCTCTACGGTTACGGTGAAGCCGTTCTGCCGCAGGTAATCGGCGTAGCTCTCGCAGCAACCGCATTGCGGATTCTTGTAGAGCATCACCTCCTGCGCTTCGGCCGTGCTGGGCAGGAAGGCATAGATTGAAGCAGTGGTGGCGACCGTGGCGGCGAGTACGGTGAAGGTCAGATTGCGCATGTCTTGCTCCTTTTCTGATTTGATCAGGCAACCCGGATGACGCTGGTCATGCCCGAGGCCTGGTGTTCGAGGATGTGGCAGTGAAACATCCAGTCGCCGGGATTGTCGGCGACAAATGCGATCTCGATCCTTTCGCGCGGCGCCATCAGCACCGTGTCGCGCCATTCGCGGTGACTTGTTGGCGCGCCGTCGCGCGAGATTACCCGAAACGAATGTCCATGCAGGTGGATGGGGTGATGCCATGCGGTTGCGTTGGTCATCGCGAGCACGCAGCTTTTGCCGCGCGGCAGAGCGAGCATGGGCTCTAGGACATGGCCCTCCGCCGCGACGCCGTTGACCAGCCAGATCCCGCCGCCGCGCATCATGGCGCCCATTCCGTCCACAGTTCCTCCGGAGGCGGTGGCAAGGCCCATCTCTTGCATCACCATCGCGCCCATCATTCCGCCGGTAAACAGCACCTCGTGGCGCAAAGCATTGGCGAAATCGGGCTCGGCAAGTGGGTTGGCGGGCAATTCCAACGGCCAATCGGGCACAGCCTCGCGCAGCGGTTCATCTTGATAGGCAATGGTGAGGAGATTGTATTCCAGCCCGGTATAAAACGTGTCCTCGATGGTGAAACGCTCGCCTGGGCGCCCCGTGCAATCGAGGACAATGTCGGCACGCATGGCGGGGCCGAGGACGATCCGGCCCGCCTCCTGTGAGTGTGGCGTGACCGGTTGACCGTCGAGTGCGATCACAACCGGCTGATGGTCTCTGAAGTCGAGACCGAATATTCGCGCATTGGCGGCGTTGATCAGCCGTAGGCGAATCCGTTCGCCGCGGCGTACCTCAAACGTTTCGGGCACCTGGCCGTTGATGGTGACGATGTTGCCCATCCGCCCGTTATGGGCTGCGTCATGCGGGTGTCCGAAATCGTCGCTGGCATCGCCTTGATGTGTTAGCCGCCAGTCATCCAGCACCCAGACTAGGTCCCGGTCGACGGGGATGGGGTTAGCCTCCTCGATGACCAGGGCGCCGTAAAGCCCCCGGTCCACCTGTTCGAAGCTGCGCTGGTGGGGATGGTACCAGAAGGTACCTGCGTCAAGTGCGTCGAATTCATAGGCGAAACTGTCGCCTGTCGCGATTGGCCTCTGGGTAAGATGTGGCACGCCGTCCATGGCGTTTGGTGTCCGGACGCCATGCCAGTGCACTGTGGTTTCCTTCGCCAGCCCGTTCTCGACCATGATGCGCAGGCGGTCGCCTTGTCGGACCCGCAATTCCGGTCCCGGCACGGTTTTGTTGTAGGCCCAGACCCCGGTTTCCTGTTCCGATCGCGGGTTGAGACTCGCCGTCCCGGTGGCGGCCCGGAGGCGGAATTGTCTTACGTTCGGCGCAGCCGCACCAGGGCTCGTCGTCGCCCACGGCAGGACGGCTGTCGCCAGTAAGGAAGTCAGGAAATTGCGGCGCGACAGCGCCGGCATGCAAATGTCGTTCATGGCAATGATCCCGGAAATGCGTGAGTGCGCGGCGATGGGCGATCGCGAACCGATCAACAACGCCACTTGCTGCGCACGAACGTGGCGCGAAGCGGTGATGTTCAAACGTTCTGGTTGGCGCCTGCAGCGGAATCTAGCGGGGAGGGTGGTGTTCAGGCGGGCCGGTACGGTCCGGCATGCCGCGATCGGACATCGCCGGGGTAGGCGATCTTTCTGGCAGCGGGAGTTCGGACCCCCGAATGGGCAGCGCCACTGAGGACGCGACACAGACCATCTCGCAGGTGTCCGCAATCGAATCCATGTCCACGCATTCGGTACAGCCGGACATTTGATCTACCTGGCCAAGGGCCAACTTGACCAATGGCGTTGCGGTGGCAGCGCTACTCGCCGCCCCGCTGGCGGAGATAGCGGCAAACAAGATCAGAAGCGCGGCGCATAGGTGTCGCATCGTCGGACAATTACCTTCGATTGCCGGCCGTGTCGAGAACATTGGCCCGTCGTACCGAGCATTCGCAGACGGTGGCCCGGCCAGATCGCAGGGTGACCGGATAATGCCGTAAGTCGGCGACCTTGGAACATCTTTGGCCGATGGTGGTTTCTCACATACCCATATGGGGTATCGACGAGAATGGATGCGGAACGCAGAAAATCGAAAGTTGCTCGCCTCAACCGGATTGCCGGCCAGGTGCAGGGCATATCGCGCATGATGGCGGAGGACCGCTACTGCATCGACATCCTGCACCAGATCCAGGCCGTGCGCGTGGCGCTTTCGCGTGCTGAGAACGAAATCCTTCGCGACCATGCAACCGAATGCGTGGCGAGCGCGATCGCGTCCGGAAATGCGGCCGACCAGAAGCAAAAGGTCGACGAGTTGATCAATCTTTTCGACCGCTCGAAAGGTTGATCCCGCGAGAGGCGGGACGAAAAGCAGGAGCATTTGAATGTCCTATGTCCGTTTTGGACTGATGATCCTCACCTCCACCGTGGTGATGTTCATCCTCATGTACCTCAACACCTATGCGTGGGAGCACGTCTTCTTTTCGGAGACTCGCACCTATATGGCGGTCCTGATGGGCGCGACGATGGCGATCATTATGCTCGCCTACATGCTGGGGATGTACAAGAATACGTCGCTGAACATCGCCATCTTCGTTGGGGCGGTAGTCGTCTTCGCATTGTCGCTTTGGCTGGTGCGCAGCCAGGTCACGGTTTCCGGGCCGAGCTACATGCGCGCGATGATCCCGCATCATTCAATCGCCGTCATGACGTCCGAGCGGGCGCAGATCCGCGATCAGCGTGTGCGCAAGCTCGCTGACGAGATCATCGAGGCGCAGCGGCGGGAGATCGCCGAGATGCGCTATCTCATCGCTGACGTCTCGGGTGGCAATGTCGCCGACGACGTCTACCAGGACCCTCCAGCCGAGCCGGGTGACGTAGAAGATGCTCTTTCGAATTTGCTCGTTTCCACACTCGATCTGGCGCCGATGAGCGAGGCGGAGGCATCACAAGTGATGGAAGGGGGCGCCAGTTGCACGTTCAACCGCAGTCCCGAATCCGAGCCGATCCTCTGGGCCGGCGAGGATGGCGCAGCCGCCAAGCTGAACGGCGTTCTGCTCGCGCTGGATGCGGCGGGCGATCCCCAAGGCGAGGCGGCCGGGTTCACCACGCCCGGCATGACAGTCAGCGTCCGGCGTCTCGGCGACGAAGGCGACTGGCGCGCCGATGCCGAACTCGTTTTTGAGCTCGAGCGGGGTCTGAGTGTCGGATATCGCGGCTTCTATACGTGCAGCGGTTGAGGCTTGTATCAATTGCCCGATCCGCGCGCCGACGGGCAGCGAAGGGAATTCAGTCATGGCACTAGATCGAAATGCAAAGAAGGCCACGCTCTACAGGATGGTCATGCCGGACCATCTTTGTCCGTATGGCCTGAAATCCAAGGATCTTTTGGAGCGGAACGGTTTTGACGTGGAAGATCGGCACCTTGAGACTCGTGAGCAGACCGACGCCTTCAAGCGCCAGCATAGGGTCGAGACGACCCCGCAGACCTTCATAGATGGACAGCGGATTGGCGGGTACGACCAGTTGCGGGAATATTTCGGAGAGCATGTCGAAAACAAGGACGAAACCAGCTACCAGCCCGTCATAACCATCTTCTCGGTCGCGTTTCTCATGGCGCTTGCTTTCAGCTGGGCGGCCTTCGGAACCGTCCTGACCATCCGGGCCATCGAATGGTTCGTCGCGATCAGCATGACCATACTCGCCGTGCAGAAATTGCAGGACGTCGAAAGCTTCTCGACGATGTTCCTGAACTACGACCTGCTGGCCCGTCGCTGGGTCCGCTACGGATATCTCTACCCTTTCGGCGAAGCGCTGGCGGGTATCCTGATGATCGCCGGCGCGCTTATGTGGATAGCTGCTCCCGTTGCGTTCTTCATTGGTACCATTGGCGCGACTTCGGTCTTCAAAGCTGTCTACGTTGATAAACGCGAGCTGAAATGCGCCTGTGTGGGCGGTTCGAGCAACGTGCCGCTCGGCTTTGTGTCCCTAACCGAAAATCTGATGATGATGGCAATGGCGATCTGGATGCCGTTGAAGGCGTTTTGGGCGGGTTGATCGCCCTGTCGAGCAGAATTTCGATCGGTGCTGGAGTTCGATTCTTCACTGATCAAGTGCGCATTTTGATTTGTTGCGTTCTCTTCCAAGCAGAAAAGCTCGCCGGTCTCGGATCAAATGTCGTCCAGCGGCCAGATCGGCCGCCTTATGTGCTTGTAGAGGCGAGCGAGGAAGTTTTTGGTCGAAAGCGCCCCGGTATCGACCTCGATCACGTTGCGGGCAATCGGCTCGAATGCGGCGCGGAAATGCTGCATCGACTTGACCACAAGCGTGGATTTGCGGTGGGGGTCCACGCCCAGTGACGTGAACTGCGCCAGATCGGTCGCCTGCCCGTTATTGGTGATCACCACGACTTCAACGCCATCGATCCGCAGAAGCGCGCTGAGGCCGTGGTTGCGCCATGTGCCGCCGCCGATCGGGCCGTAGGCGATGAAGTGGCCGCTGGAGAGCGTTACGACCTCCCCGGTCACATCCAGAGGCGCCCCGCCGATGGACGGGTCCACCTTGCCGCCCAGCTTCAGGCGCACCGTGTTGCCGACGCCCGCTTCCTGCGCTTTCAAAGCCGCTTCCGGATCGCATATGGCATGGAAACCGACATTGGTCAGCCCGGCCTCGAGGATCGGGTGGAGCAGGGTGGTCGCGTCGCCATAGGCGCTCGATCCGCCGCCGGCCGTCACGATCCTCACACCCGACGCGCTGCGTCTGCGACACGAGCCGCAGGCCGACTGCGCTCGCTACGACAGTCTCAGGAGGCCAAGCTGATGGAACGCACCCAGGTTCTGGACCTGATGGGAACGCTGAAGCTCTACGGCATGCGCAGCGCCTACGACGAGATTATGGCCACCGCCATCAAGCGCCAGCACGAGCCGCCGAGGGTCGTCGGCGACCTGCTGTCGGCCGAGATCGCCGAGAAGCAGGCGCGTTCGATCAAATACCAACTCACCGTCGCCAAGCTGCCGCTGGCCAAGGACATAGACGACTTCGACTTCGCCGACACGCCCGTCAACGAGACGCTCGTGCGCGACCTCGCCACCGGCGCCTTCGTCGCCGACCAGCGCAACGCCGTGCTCATCGGCGGCACCGGCACGGGCAAGTCGCACCTGGCCATCGCGATCGCCCGCTCCCTCATCCGCAATGGAGCCCGCGGCCGCTTCTTCAACGTCGTCGATCTGGTCAACCGCCTCGAGACCGAGCACCGTGCCGGAAAGCAGGGACGCCTCGCCGACTACCTCACCCGGCTCGACTTCGCCGTGCTCGATGAACTCGGCTATCTGCCCTTTGCCCAGGCCGGCGGACAGTTGCTCTTCCACCTGATCAGCCGGCTCTACGAACGCACCTCGATCATCGTCACAACCAACCTTGCGTTCGGCGAATGGCCCGCCGTCTTCGGCGTCGCCAAGATGACGACGGCGCTGCTCGACCGCCTCACCCATCACTGCGAGATCATCGAAACCGGCAACGAGTCCTGGCGCTTCAAGAACCGATCTCAAAGCTAAAGCCAGGGAGCTCAACCCACGCGCCCGACCGGGTTGCGCAACCCCGACCAGCTCCACCCGGTCGGGCGCTCACCGTCGAGCCCTACGAGGGGGTCTCGATTGCACGCCGATCCAGGGTCCCCATTCCGAGCCGATTGACACCGGCTGCTTGAACGGACCACGCGTGCGATCCACATCGTCGTGGGGTCGATACTTGCGGTAGTGGCTGCAAACACGATTGCCGCATAGGGCCGGCGTCAGGTCTTCCTCGCCAGGGCCATCAAGGTCCACCCGAGGCCGAGCCGCTCCTTCAGGCTTTCGAACCGGTCTCCAACGAGCAGCCGGACCGGCCTGTTCAGCGTTCGGGAATTGATCAGCCGCATCACGCCCTTGTTCGCCCTGGGCGAAACAGAGAAGAGCTCCTTCACGGCAAAATCGCGTTCGAGCAGGCCCGCGAGTTCACGCCGATCGAGCCACCGCCGTAGCTGGCCGGGCCCAGGTGGAAGCACCCGGTTGAAGCGCTCCAAAACGACGCGGTTCTGCGTAGCCAGCATCAGGTAACCGTCCGGCTTCAGCAACCCCGCTACCTTTTCAGCGAACGCCTGCTGATCTGCAACATGCGACAGAACCTCCAGCGCGACCACGACATCGTATGCACCGCCGTCAAATGCCAGCTTCATGAAATCCCCGGCTACGAAGCGTGCTCCCGGCACCCGCGACCGCGCCCTGTCGAGCACTTCATCGGAAAGATCGGTTCCGGTCACGCGTCCGTAACGCAGCAATTTCGGGCACAGCCAGCCCGTTCCGCATCCGACCTCGAGAATATTGAGGTCGCGTCGACCAAGACGCTCCAGCCAACCGAGGACCACCTCTGCCTGACGGAGGCTGACATCCTGTACGGACCTTTCGCGGTTTTCGCTGTTCCAGCCATTCCAGAAATGTCTCTGTTGCGCCAGCGGCTCGCTATCTGTGTCCACGGTGAACCGTCTCCATGGGGAGGGTTTGGGAAATAGTATGCCTCCCGCGGCGCTTGGACAGCTACCATTCCGAGGCGTGCGTCCACCAATCGGCTTAGGCAGCCGCCTGCTTTGTCCCGTCGTTCGCCTTGCCTAGAGAGAGATCAGGCTTTACGTCCAGTGCGAGGCTGGCGCCGAAGAGGAAGTCCCGAACCCTGTTTGCGATTGCAAGAACATTGCTGATTGCCGCGCGCTGCGTCGCCGTTGCTGCCTTCGCGTTCCCCGTTGGACCGGGCATGGCTGACGCCCATGGCGTCGCGATCGGCGATATGGGAACGACGGATAGCCATCACGGCTATTCCCATGGGGACGACCTCGACGAGGCGCACCCCGAACACCACGGCGCCGATCACAGCCATGACACGCCGACCGACCCAAATCGCGTCCATCATGCCTTGAAACTGGTCCCGGAACCGCGCCACGCGGCGACATACCCAGCTTACCTCGCGATCGGACCGGCGCCCGGTGAAAGACCTCCCAGATCGCCTACAGCGAGCTCAAGCGCATGATCTGATAATACCGCTTACGTACGGTCCGCCATCCCCAGTGACTCAATATCGGGGAAGTTGCGCCGAAGATGGTGGGTGGGCCAGCGACGTTGGCTTTCCCACCATCGAGACCACGCAAAGCTTCCGCGACAACATCGAAGTGAGCAGAAGATTCCTGGATACCCATTGGTCTTCAAACGTAATCGCAGGTAGCTCTTTGCCCTTCTCCGGACCGCTGTCGTACACTGCTGGAACGCGCGTTTTTCAAGTGTCTTGGCGCGCGGTTAGGGCTCGTTCCTTCAGGGGTGTCCCGTTGCGGCGCAGATACGTTTTATGCGTTTAGGCGCCGGATCGGGGATCTTCCGGCCTGCGCCTCCAATGCTTTGTGAAAGGTGGAGAGCCGCAAGGACATTCTTACAGCTCTCCAAAGGTGACGTATAAATCTTATGACAGTAAATACTCCATATATCAATAACGGTGTCTTCTAATGGTTTTAGATGCTAAGTACAGACAAAATCTGTTCTCCTTGCTGCATTGCGCTGTCTTTAACGGCTTTATTTTCTGTGTTTATCTCTGATTGGATCAATGGCGCATTATCTATTGCGTTCCGCGTCTGGTTCATGAGTATATCAACCTCGAAACATTCGATGTGCTGCCGATACTCGCGCTGGTTGTACCGCTCCAGTAGATCGTCATTCTTCGCATTGTAGCTCAGCGATATCGTCGGTAGCCCCATCATGAGTGCGCAGACGACGTTGTGATAGCGGGACGCGACGACTAGCGTTGCGTCCATCATCGCTTCCATCACCGCATGGAGTGATTCCGTATTGCACGTTTCGACTTGGTCGCAAGTGTGGGGTTTGAGGCGACTCAGAAGATCGCTAATTGCAGTTGCGTCGAGCACGTCGCCAGTAATCAGCCGCACACGGTAACCCTCGTTAACGAGCTTCGTCACATAGGAGGCAAGCTTGCCCAAATAGCGCTCGTATATGCTTGGGCCGCTGGAGTCGGATTTCTTCCATCCCTGGTAATACATGACGCCCAACACGATGGTTAATCGTTCTGAGGATGCAGATCGCGACGGAGTAGGAAGATTAAACGCCAAATCAGGATAGCATTGGTCATCTATAAAATTGCCTCCGATTTCATGCATATATTTTCTAGAACTTTCGTCGCGATAGGATATGTAAGACGCGCATTTTACTGATTTCTTGAACAGAAATCGACTCAATGGATGCATGATAGGTCCTGCGCCGACGCTAACAAAAGCGATAGGTATACCAAGTACCTTTGCTGCCACACACCAGCGAAAGAGAACGAATGGCCACCCGGAGGCTGTTTCCTGAAAATCATCAAGGATGCCGGTCCCGGGGATAACAAGGACCTTCACACCGCGCAGCTTTATAAATATTTGCGCCAGACCTAACGTCATGCGGGGCAGTCCGGCCAGCGCTCTGTCGACAAGCGCAATGCGCCCGTGTAGCTCTGAACCGCCTACAGAGATACTGGGCACTGCGTAGCGCTGTGAAATCACAGCCGGCGCTGGGCAGATGCAGATTAGTGGGCTTGTAGGTAGGACCGCCTGCAAATAGTTTAACATAGATTCAAGAGAACCGTCGTTGCCGCTGTTGCCGCAGCCGAATAAACCAAGTAATGCGATAGTCATGACAGATATCCTCCGAATTTCTTTACGAAGGATTCGCTAACCAACGTAGATTTCTGTTGATAATGCCTGTATTCATTGTGCGAAATAGATCGCACTGGTAGGAAATAATTGATCTTCGAATCATTGATGCTATAGGATCGATTCGGAAATATCCTCATTGATCCAGCCAAAACGAACGTAGCTGTCATCGTATTTTTTCCCGTTTAGATTCGTTGAAGTCATAAGCCTTCGGGAATCCAAACGGGGTGGCTTCTTGATTGCAGCGAAAGTTTGCCGAGATAATTTCTGCAGTGTAGGACGCGGTCGCACATGACGGAGCTGCGGAAAACTCAGCAACGAAGCCGCCCCTGCTGATGGGACCTCATGAGATTGGTTGGCCGAGTGCGCGTGGCCGCCAGACTGTTCGCAATTTGTACCGCAGGCCGAACTGCGCTCGTGATCATGATGTTCATTGGCAGTATGCCGGTGGGGATCTCCATAGATTGCGTGCACATGGAAGCTAGGCCCAATTGGTTGAAATGTGCCAATCGCCATGATCAACATCACTCGCGTAATGAAAGCATGAAGAGAACGTGCTGCAGGTATCGCCATCAAGTATCAGCCAGTAGGCACACAAACTGCATCCTAGCCTTCTACTCCGGCGATGGCATCTTGACTATCGGTAGACGTTTGCTAATCCCTTCGGCTGGGTACGATATAGAGCATCACGGCACTGGTTCGGCCCGCCGGCGTTGTGCGAAAGCCATGCCCAGCAGTGAAGTCAAAGGCGTGCCACAAGCAGCCGGCGCGGCTATCCGCTATCTTAGAGCCCGTCTCGAAAGGGTTGAGTAGCTGGCGCGGTCGTGATTCCGAATTTGGTGTCGAAGCCTATTCGGAGAGACCTGATGTGGACGCCAGCTACCCGTCGCCAGCATAGCCGAGAGAACCTCCGCTACGAAACCGACCTGACGGATCGGGAGTGGAATTTGATCGCGCCGATGATGCCACCTGTGGCGAAGACGGGGCGGCCGCGCCGATGGTCGCTGCGCGAGATCATGAACGCGATCTTCTACGTCATGCGCGGCGGCATCGGCTGGCGGCTTCTGCCGTCAGACTTCCCGCTCAGAAGCACGGTCTTCCGCTGGTTCCGCCGCTTCCGCGATGAGTGCCTGTTCGAGAAGATCAATCATCGACTGCTGATGCTGGACCGCGAGCGCTGCGGCCGGGAAGCCTCGCCCACAGCCTCGATCATCGACAGCCAGAGTGTGAAGACGTGCGAGAGCGGCGGGCCGTGCGGCTATGACGCCGGCAGGAAGATCAAGGGCCGCAAGCGTCACGCGCTGGTCGACACCGACGGTCGGGCGTTGGTGCTGTTTCCGCACCCTGCAAGCATCCAGGACCGCGACGGTGCAGGCTCGGTTCTGCAGGCCTCGCGGCGACCGTTTCCCTTCGTCGGCAAGGTCTTCGCAGACGCGGGCTATCAGGGACCGCGTGTCGCGGAAGCTACCTCCATCGCCGTCGAGATCGTGAAACGGAAGCCCGTTCAGGTCGGCTTCGCCGTCCAGCCAAGGCGATGGGTGGTCGAACGCTTCTTCGCCTGGATCAACCGCAACCGAAGGCTCTGGAAGGACGCGGAGGCCACTATCGAATCCACCACCGCATTCCTCTACGCCGCAGCAGTCATATCCTCGTCAGACGCATCGCGCGCCACTCATGAGCAGTTTCGGCGCGGACTCTAAGACGTTCAATAGCTCCAATGCGAGCAAGGATCCCACGAAATACTACGACAAAAAGTATTCGCCACACAGGTCGTAGCCAAAGACAAGGCAAACGTGAAGTTCGATGGGTTTGAGCCTCTCCTGGACGCCATCGTGAGTGTCATCAATCATCACAAAGCGAAGGTGGTGCCGATCCCTGCTCCGGCGGTCACGATCAGCGCCACAGCTCCTTAGAACAAACACATCAATTACCTCGCAGGTTAAGTGCGATCGGTTGCGTACATCTCATTGGCGGGTGACATCTGCCCCGCCCTCTTGGCAAACGGCTGCTTTCAGCATCTGCTATCTACCGATTGAACGGCAGAAATGGCGGCGCAAAGCTGCCATGGCAGTTTTCGGCCCGGCCCGCTCCCGAGTTACCCAAAACCGCTCGCGGGACGTCACAATCAAGAAAGTTTCTGACCGCTCGGTTGATCGCACGGAAGGCTTGCCATCTACTGACACTCTCCAGTCGAATGTGTGCCGGCAAGGGAGAGGATCGTATGACAAAGCTGAAAATCAGTGCCGGCGGGGCGTTGGTGGCTTCCCGACGGCTGTCCTGGTCGGCCCTTGCTATTTTCTTCCTAATGTCAGTACAGGCGGCTGCCCAAGCGGTCGAAGAGCCCACCGCACCTGAGCAGGCGGTGACCATCGAGCCTGTGGCGCGCGACGAAGCGATTGAGGAGCGGATTAGCCGCATACTGGAAGCGACTGGCTGGTATCGTAGTGTCAAGATCGCTGTCGACGAAGGAATCGTGTTCCTTGACGGAATCGCGGGTTCTCGGGAGCAGCGGACGTGGGCGCGCGATCTGGCAGCGCGGACCGAGGGGACGGTTGCAGTGGTGAACCGGATTGATGTGCGCGAGGAGGTAAGCTGGAATCTCGCGCCCGCCTTATCGGAGATCGAGGCGCTGGCCCGCAGGATCGCCGTTTCGCTGCCGCTGATCGCGCTTGCGGTGCTGATCCTGCCGCTCGCGTGGTGGCTGTCGAACGCGATCGCCTCGCTTATACGCCGGGTGCTCGCGCCGCGTGTCGAGCAGGACTTCCTGCGCAACGTCATCGCACGGGCGATGGCAATACCGGTGCTTCTGGTCGGCGTTTATCTCCTGCTTCAGCTGGCCGGGCTGACGGGGCTCGCGGTCTCGCTGCTGGGGGCGCCGGTGTGATCGGCATCGTGCTGGGATTTGCGTTCCGGGACATCGCCGAGAACTTCCTGGCAAGCCTGATGCTCAGCATCCGCCGGCCTTTCCGGCAAGGCGACGTTATTGGTGTAGCGGGATTCGAAGGCGTGGTGCAGACGATGAACACGCGATCGACAATTCTTCTGACGATTGACGGCAACCACGTGCAGATACCAAATGCGACCGTTTTCAAGAGCACGATCGTGAACTACACGGCGGGTCCGGCGCGGCGCGTGACGACGGACGTCGGCATCGGCTACGATGCGTCGATCGGTGACACCCAGCGCCTGATCGTGGAGGTCTTGCGCGGCCACGAAGCGATCCTGAACGAGCCGCCACCCATGGTGCTGGTGGATGCGCTGGGGCCTGCGACAGTAAGCTTGAAAGCGCACTTCTGGATAGACGGACGTACGCTTTCACCGCACAGGGTGCGGTCCTCGGCACTTCGGCTCATCAAGCGGGCGCTCGTCGAGCACGGTGTTTCGATGCCCGATGAAGCACGCGAGGTTATTTTTCCGCAGGGGGTGCCACTTGTGCGTATGGACGATACGCGCTCGAACGTCTCGCCTGTCCAGACCTCAGCTGCGGCTCAAGGCAGACCTGCGGCGTCGACAGCCGAGCCGGATACGGAGGCAACCTCGGCCGAGGGCGGGCTGGGCAATGAGATCAGCGAATTGCCGCAGGACATTGCAAACGCAACCATTCCCGAGGCCGCGTCAGGCAACCTCTTGTCGCGCCAAGTGCCACGACGCGATCAATAATGCGACCTATATGTGACCCGGCCTAGGTAGCAAGCCGCCTAATTTGCATCTTCGAGTTGGGCGTACGCCCAGGTCGCCACCATCATCAACTATGAACTCGATTTGAGGGTGTGACGCTACGCTTTAATCATCCGTCCCCACCAATGCCAGCATGTCGGGCGAGCGTCTGGAGGTGAAGCTAAGACTGAGCGGATCGTTTAGCCAAGCGCACGCCCGGACCGCCGCCGTTCTCAGGAATGAATTCTATTCCGCTGGCTTCGAAAGCTGCACGGATAGCGAGCAGGGTAGCAGAATGCGCAGATTTGCCATTCTCGATACGAGTGATCGTAGCCGCGGTCACTTGAGCATTCGCAGCTAGATCTCGCACCCCCATCTTAAGGCTGCCCGCGCCATACGAATTTGATCAGGTGATATCAAATTATATCCTTGACATAATATCTTCGGTGGTCAGAATGCCCTCTTGCAATGCAGCCGTGCAGGATGGGCAAACATCCAGCACGGCCTGACCACGCCCAAGCTGTCTGGAGCTCGGATCATGGCTGATTCCGACAATACCACGACTTTGCCTTCCGTCACGCCTTCACAGACGAGTCGGACGGCGTCTACGATCTGCTTTGCGGACTGCGGAGCAACCCCCACTGACCCGGTCTTGTCGTTGTCCCGCGCATGGTCAGAGGCGCATACCGCGATGGCGGAACAGTGCCTGAGGCAACAGCGGCTCGAGACCGAGCTGCTGGAGTGCGGACAGTCCTCCCAGAACGTCGACGGAAAGCCTGCCAGAAGGGCAGGGGGCCGTGGCGGCATAATGCAGGCCTATGCAAAAGCAAAAGCGGCCGAGGCCTTGGCAGTCGCGCGCGAGCAAGAACTGCTGGAGCGCCTCCCCATGACCCCCGCGCACTCCCTTGCCGGCATCGCTGCCAAACTCACCGTCATTCTGACCGAGCTCGAGGACAATACAGACCTGACGGATTTTCCGGCGCCGCACCTGCGCTCCGCCCTGGAGGATCTCCTTCGTCTGATGGGGCAAGCAAACGTCGATGCATCTCCGCTTCCGGACAGCGACCAGGAGATCGCCGACGACCTTTACCACGCGTGACATCAAACAATTCAAAGGGAGAGGTGGAAATGGCACCACAGGCATTGAGGAGAATGGGGCTGTTGGGGATCGCGGCGGCGCTCGTTCTAAGCTGGAACGGGAACGCGACGGCCGAAACGACCAACGAACGGATCCTGCGCGAAGGCAGGATCGTTGTCGGCATCCACAACCGCTCGCCCTGGGGCTTCCGCGACGACAAAACGGGCGAGCCCACCGGCTGGCACCCCGATATCCTCAAAGCCGCCTTTGCCGAACTGGGTGTTACCAACCTGGAGTTTCAGGTGACCGAGTTCGGAGCCCTCATTCCGGGCCTGCTGGCGGGCCGTTTCGACGCCGTGGCGTCGGGTCTCGCGATTACGCCCGATCGTTGCAAGCAGGTCGCGTTCGGCGCACCGGACCTGCAGGCTCCTGACGCGGCTATCGTGCTCGCGGGCAATCCGAAGGACATCCATGGCTATGCCGACATCGCCGACGATGAAACCATCATCATGGGCGCCGGGCGCGGCAGCGTGGTGACCACCAATGCGAAGGCAGCAGGCGTGCCTGAGACCCGCATGCTGCTATTTCCCGATATCGAATCCAACCTCTCTGCGCTGCGCGCCGGACGTATAGACACAGCACTCATGGCCTCGCCGACGGTTATCGGGCTTCTGGCCGGCAACGCGCACGGCCTCGAACGAGCCCTGCCATTCGATGTGGGTCAAGCAAGTACAAATTTCGCGGCGATCGCCTTCCGTAAGGAAGATGTCGACCTGCGCGCCCTCTACGACGAACAGCTGGCCAAGCTGAAAGGCACCGAAGCCTTCGCTGCGATCATGGGGAAATACGGCTTCGGCGAAGCGGAAGCGGTGCCGCCGGGCATCACCGCCACCGACCTTTGCAACAGAGAGCCGTGAGACGCAGATGACGCTGATCGATATCTGGCTGGGCATTTTGCAGGGGCTCGGTACAACGGCCGCCGTCACCGCCTATGGTCTGGTCTTTGCCATTCCCTTTGCGCTCGCATTCGGCGTCGCCCAATACCTCACCGGGGGCGTCGCGCGGCTGCTGTCACCGGCGTCATCGAATTCTGGCGCAGCTCCGCCGTCATCATCCTGCTGTTCGTTTTCTACTATGCGCTGCCCGTCGTCGGGATCACCCTGTCGGCCATGACGGTGAGCGCCATGGTGCTTGGCCTCAATGCAGGAGGCTATGCCAGCCAGGCGGTGCGCGCCGGTCTCCAGGCGCTTCCGTCAGGCCAGAGGGAGGCCGGTGCAGCCCTCGGCCTGTCACGCCCGGCAATCCTGCTCCTGATCGAACTGCCGCAGGCGCTGATCACGATGAGCCCGACCTTCGTCAACACAGTCATCCAGCTGGTAAAGGCGACGGCCCTGGTGTCGCTCGTGACTTTGACCGACATGACGTTCCGCGCCAAGGAAATCGCGCAGGTCGAATACAAACCCGTCGCGATCTACACAGCACTCCTCCTCGCCTTCTTCGTCGTCTGCTATCCGATCGCGCTCGCGGGACGCTGGCTGGAGAGGCGTGTCGCAGCACCCGGGAGCCGCGCTGATGGGATTTGATCTGGCCTTCGCATTGTCCAGCGTACCGATAATCCTAGGCGCGGTGGGCACGACCCTGTTCGTTGCGCTCGTCAGTTGCATTGGTGCAGCTGCAACCGGCTTTCTCTTCGAGATGGTACACCGGGTCGGTGGCATCGCCGGCCTCACGATTGGTTTCGTGATCGATTTCATCAGGTCGACGCCGGTATTGGCGTGGCTCTATTTTCTTTACTTCGTCCTCCCGTTCTACGGCATTCGCCTCGGCTCCATGACAGTCGGCGTCATGGGTCTCAGTCTCTATTACAGCGGCTATCTGGCCGAGGTGTTCAAGGCGGGGATCGATGCCATCCCGAGGGGTCAGTCGGAAGCAGCGCGTGCGCTGTCGCTTAGCCGGCGCGATGCGGTCATCCATGTCATCGCGCCGCAGATGTTGCGAAACATCGCGGCTCCGCTCGGCAACTACTTCGTCTCGATCCTCAAGGCGACGCCTTACCTGGCAGTGCTCGCGGTTCCGGAAATGCTGGGCCAGGCCTTCGATATCGCCTCGGAGACGTATCGGTATACCGAGCCGCTGGTCGTCGCCGGCATCATCTTCCTGGTGCTGGCGCTCGCCATTTCCCACGGCGTCAAACGTCTGGAACGGCGGCTCCTCGCGGTGGGCGCACGATGACCATGACGCCGCCGATGGAATGCTGGTCGACGAAGATCCACGAGAAATCAGGAGAGGGCATGAGCACACAATCGGATACCATCGTCGACATCCAGGGTCTCAACAAATGGTTCGGCGCCCTGCACGTGCTGAAAAACGTCGACCTGACAGTTGGAAGCGGTACGCGCGTCGTGGTGTGCGGGCCGTCGGGTTCAGGCAAATCGACCCTTATCCGCTGCATCAATGGGCTGGAAACCTATCAGCAGGGCACGTTGCGTCTTGCGGGGACGATGCTCGGTCTCAATGCCAGGGAGACGGCGCGCGCGCGGCGCCAGACCGGGATGGTGTTTCAGAGCTTCAACCTGTTTCCGCATCTGACGGTGCTCTCCAATTGCACGCTGGCGCTGCGGCGCGTCGCCGGCCGGAGCCGCGCGGAAGCGGAAGACATCGCCATGGCCCATCTGGAAAAGGTCAGAATACCTGAGAAGGCGAAGTCCTATCCCGGCCAGCTCTCCGGCGGACAACAGCAGCGCGTGGCGATTGCACGGGCACTGTGCCTCAACCCTCGCATCATGCTCTTTGACGAACCGACATCGGCGCTCGATCCGGAAATGATCAAGGAGGTCCTCGACGTCATGGTCACGCTGGCCCGCGACGGCATGACGATGGTCTGCGTCACCCATGAGATGGGCTTTGCGCGGGAAGTCGCTGACCAGGTCGTCTTTATGGACGGGGATGCATCCTCGACAGCGCATCCTCCCGCGACTTCTTCGGCTCGGCGGGACATCCCCGCTCGCGGCTTTTTCTCGAAAAGATCCTGAAGCACTGAGAGGACGTCAATGACAGGTTCGACGCAGGTTTGGACGCCGCTCGATTTCGAGGCGGATGGGAGGCAGTGCGACTGGCTGCGCGTGCCCCATTCAACGGATTTATCGGGTTACGGCGTGGTGCCAATCCCGATTGTGTGCATCCGAAACGGTGCAGGGCCCACGGCTCTTCTTGTCGGTGGCAACCATGGCGACGAATATGAGGGGCAGGTTGCGCTTGCGCGCCTGTGCCGCGAGATCGAAGCAGCGGATGTTCGCGGCCGGATCATCATTCTGCCTTCACTGAACACGCCCGCCGTCGAGGCGGGCCGGCGCGTGTCACCTCTGGACGACGGCAATCTCAACAGATCGTTTCCGGGCGATCCGGTTGGCGAGCCGACGGCGATGATCGCGCATTATGTCACCACGGTGCTTCTCGCCATGGCCGATGTCGCCATCGACCTTCATGCCGGTGGTCGCTCGTGCCACTACCTCCCGTGCGCCTTGATCAGAAGTGGTGGCGGGCCAGACGAAAATCGTGAGCTTACCGACCTTGCGACCGCGTTCGCTGCCCCGATTACCTCCATCAGCGATGGCTCAGGTGGAGGCGGCATGACAACGTTTTCGGCAGCAGGCCAGGGCCTTGGTGTGCCGGTGCTCACCGCCGAACTCGGCGGTGGGGCCACCCTCTCGCGGGCGGGCCTTGCCATTGCAGAGCAAGGGTTGCGGCGTGTCCTGCAGCGTTATGGAATTCTGCAAGGCGAGGATTCCGGCCCCGCATCGCCCACCCGCTTCATGCGCGTGCGGGGCAGGGGCGCCTTCGTCTACGCGATGCGCAAGGGCCTGTTCGAACCGGCGGCGCGTATGGGCGAGGTCGTGCAAGCTGGCCAGCTCGCCGGGGTCATTCACACCATCCATCGGCCGTGGGAAGCGCCGGAACCGGTCGCATTCACCGAAGGAGGCATGGTTGCCTGCCGGCGCGCGCCGATGCTGACCGAGCCAGGTGATTGCCTCTACAAGCTTCTGGTCGACGTCGATCCGGGCTGATCGCCACAAACGCGCTCGACGGGGGCGATCATGAGCCTTTGTGGACCGATGCGTCCGTCGAAAATCCGCCCCGTGGGCGTCAGGCCGCAGGCAAGGTTCAAATGGAAAGCAGCGAGATTGGCGACGTTCACGCTCGACATCACATGTGTGACATCCGGCCGTTCCCGTGAGATCCATTGCGCGGCGAGGCGGATCGCAGCCTTGCCGTAGCCGCGCCCTTGCAGGCGTGTGTCGATCCGCAGATTGTTCAGCGTCATGCAGCCTGCCTCCGCCCAGACGGGCAGGGCTGCTTTTTCCCGTGCAACGATGAACCCCACCACCCGGTCGCCATCGGCGAGTGCAAAGGGGGTCTGGCGCGGCGGGGAGGCTCGTAGCTGATCGAAGATGTCGCCAATTGGCCCACCGGCGTAAGCCGCCTTGTCGGGGTCGACGGCGATGTCGGCAACAACAGCCTCATCGTCGAGCCCAAGCACACGCAATGTGACTGTCATCTCTCCCACTCCGAACGGTCAGACTGATCATCATCCTGGCATCCAGTCATGCAGACCAGTCTCACGGAATCCGGGGATTGACCGACTATGGCGTCACGGGTGCGAAGGGCATCCTGACGGCGCGGATGAGATCGCGGCCGGCGGCCTCAGGTAGCGATTCTAATGAACGACCTTCGGGCGGCACCGTCGGGAACCGTCATGCCGGCGATGGTAAATCGATCACGACCGGCCGGTCGATGCGGTAGGCGCGGCGAGTGCTCCCGATTGCATCCGGCGTGACATCGATCAACAGCGCGATGATGTCGCCGTCCTCGTGCTGCACGACATCTCCCAGCTCAGCAATGCTCCATCCAAGGGCACGCAGACGCTTTGGCCAGAACGATTCACAGACGACACTGATCTGGCGAATGCCGAGTTTCAGGGCGACCTCGAGTAGGCCGCAGAGAACAACGCCGGCGACCGGCGACGGGGAGCCGCGGCTGCGCAGGGCGGGATCGATGAAGAAGCGCGTCCATTCATAGATATCCGACGCCCGCGGTGGCCCCGCGACTGCGAGTTGCGGAAACACATCGCCCAGGAGGTGAGGCTGTAAGGTCGGGACGAGACGCGAGCCGCCGACGATCTTGCCGGCGCTATCGAGCGCCATCAGGTAGATGGCATGTTCGGTGTCGAACGCATCCATTTCGATGTTGATGGGTCGTGCCACGGAACGCCATTGTCGTCGCTTCACATATATGTCGTAGCGGATGCGAAAATAGCGCTCCAGCAAGACCCTGTACTGTTTCCTGTTGGCCCAAGTGACCACGTGAATACGAACCATGACGCCTCCAGCCAAATGGAGGCGTGGTAGGCGAATGCGTTCGGAAAAAGCATCCCGGAATTTCGGTATAGCTAAATCTGAATTTCATGCCTTCGCAGTGCTTTCACGATGGCATGGGCCACATTGATGGCGTTCAGCTTCTCGCGGATGTTGCGATGATGGCTCTCCACCGTATTCGTCGTTACGCCGAGGATGCAGGAAATATCGTCGGCCGATTTACCGTCTGCGCTCCATTGCAGGAGTTCGCGCTCCCTCGGCGTCAGGGGCTTACACTCCTCGGTACCCGGTCTGCTTTCCAAGCAGCTTATTTTACGAAAGAGGTGAACACACAGCGCTTCGAACAGAGGCATCGTGCCGGGTGGTATCTCCATCCGATCGCTTGCTGCCGTCACCACAGCCGGTCCAGACAGCGGCATATGGATTGGCACACATAAGCCGTCCTTCATGCCAAATTCGGCGGCCTCGTCCATCACCAGACTGGCACGTGTTGTCAGACGACCAGCGCGCAGTTCATGCCAGAGGAACGGCTCGGCCGCGAGACGGCTGCGTGCGGCGCAAGGATCGTAAAGGAAGTGCCCCTCGGATTCGTAGCGGGCGAACCATTCGCTCGCCCACCCGTCATGAAGGATCTCACGATGCCATTCGCTGTCCTGAGGGACCGGCAATCCCGTGATCAGAAAACGCTGCAGGCCGTACCGATGAGAACGCCCTGAAATACTTCGAGTGCGCGATCAGACGAAGTTGAATCGTCGATCGCCGATATCGCAGCGAAAAGCTCTCCAACGGCAGCGTTGTTCATCGATAAACCTCGACATGCCCCGCAGCTTCAACCTGAACACCCCACTTCTTCAACCTAAGCGTGTTCCGCAACCGGCTTCAACGCCGCGGACGTCGATTGTCTACTGTAGGAGTCAAGGAAGGCACTATTTTTTGGTCGGCATGCCGCAGGTTGTAAACGCGGAGCTTCAGTTCCGTGAGCCACGCGCTGGCTGCTTGGTTGAGCGTCCAGTGTGACGCTTCGGTGCTGTTGCAGTGATGAGGTCCTTCGGCTCAACGTCCAGCGCCTTCGCCAGGGCTGCCAGCGTATCCAGCGTAGCGTTTTGCCGGCCGGCTTCCACGCTGCTGATATACGCCCGCGTGCGCCCGCGGCGAAAGAAAGCTGCTCCTGAGACAGCCCTTTTCCCCGGCGGAGCCGTTGCACGTTCAGACCCAACACAGCGCGAAGATTCATCCTGCAAGCAGTGCGCCGATGCACACTATGGTGCGACACACTCTAGTGAACATTCCGCATTGACAGCGGCATCACCGCCTGTTTGAACCGAGGCGTGGATGAACGATCCTGCACGGAGGAATTGCCATGGCCAGTCAACCCCTTAGCACGCTTCGCGCAGGCCTCTCGGAACCAAATTCCGCACACCCTCGGAAGGCAAAAATCACTGGAACCGATATGGCCGTGGTGCCGGGGGAGGCACCGTCGTCGGGCTCACCTGCATTCGCTGCGGCAGGTCCTATCCGGCCACGGTCGAGATCGATTCAAGGGGCTGTCCGGCCTGTCACGAAACCGCGCCGGCCAATCTCAGACCCGTCTATGCCTCAACCGCTGATCCGCTATCGATCGCGGCGAATCCACCGCGATCGTTGTGGCGCTATGCCCATGCTCTGCCTTGCTCGGCGGAAGACGCCGTTTCGCTCGGGGAAGGGCAGACGCCCTTGGTTGAAACGAGCCGGATCGGCCGACTATTGGGAGTTGCGAACCTCTTCATCAAGGACGAGGGCCGTAACCCGACCTGGTCGCACAAGGACCGGTTTTCAACGGTTGCAGTGTCGGTGGCCAGGGCGCAGGGAGCAAAGGTCGTGGCGACGGCTTCTTCCGGTAACGCCGGCGCCTCACTGGCTGCTTACGCTGCGCGCGCGGGTCTGCGTTGTGTTGTCGCCACCTTTGGCGGCTCCGCTGAAGCGATGCTGGCGCAGATCAGGAAGTACGGCGCAACGGTTCTGCCGCTCGCCAACAAGATGGATCGATGGGCCTTGCTTGCCCAAGCAGCGGAACGCCATGGCTGGTTCGTGGCTTCGCCCTATCAAGCGCCTGTCGTTGGCAGCCACGCCCTGGGCATCGAGGGCTACAAGACCATCGCTTATGAAATCGTCGAGCAGTCGGGCGGCATTGCCCCCGACTGGTGCGTGCTCCCCGTCTGTTACGGAGACGCACTGTCGGGTGTTTGGTCGGGATTCGAGGAATTGTTTGCGCAGGGCGCGATCCCGCGGCTGCCGCGAATGGTGGCTGCCGAGGTGCATGGCTCTCTGGCGCAGGCGCTTGCCACAGGCAGTGACAGGCTCGAAGAGCGTAGGATGGAATTCGAAAGCCGCGCCATTTCGATCGGCGCCCCGCGCAGCACCTACCAGGCTCTGAAGGCGCTGCGCGACTCCTCCGGAAGCGCGGTTCCGGTGAAGAATGACGGGCTGGTCGAGATGCAGGAGCGCCTGGCACGCATGGAGGGCATATTCGCTGAACTGGCGTCGGTCACGCCCCTGCTGGCGATCGCAGAATTGCGCAGGCAGCGCGTTATCGCCGATGACGACCGCGTTGTGGCAATCGTCACCGCCAGCGGCCTGAAGGACCTCGATCAATCGGTCACGAGCCCCACGCACAAGACGATTTTTCAATCTACCGGCGAGGCTTGGGAATGGCTCCGCGACAAGGATACCGGACTGCTTGAGACGCCGGCAATGCCTGCCGCCAGTCGCGCAGAAACCTTTAGTGCATAGATTGCGCTTGGCGCACCTGATCGAGGCTGCGTCTTGCCCAGGCAAATCGCGTCCACTCTGTCTCCGACGCGGGCTCGAGGGTGGTCAGCATTCGGGGTTTGGAAGGCGATGCACTTGGCCATCCAGGAAGCGAGGCAAGCCAGGCGTCGTCAAAAACGGTATCGGCGTAGCGGTGGCCCTCGTCCGGCATGATGACTGCGACGCGGGCCCCGGGACGATTGTCGGCGGTCCACCTGGCGACGAGTGCGGCAGCAGCACTGGTCGGACCCTGGAATATGCCATGTTCGCGTAACAAGTCGCGAGCGCCCCTGAATGCCGGGTATGCGCCAACCCAGTGCACTTCGTCGACAAGTTCGTGGTCTAGATTGGCGGGCAATACACTGTTGCCGAGACCACGCAACAACCGGCGGCCGACAGGTTGCCCGAACAGGATGCTGCGGTGCGTGTCGACCGCGATGATGGACATCTGCGGAAAGATCATACGCAAAAATGCTCCTGTCCCGCATAGCGAGCCGCCGCTTCCCACGCAGCCTACAAGGCAGTCAATCCTGCCCATCGATCGCACGAGCGTTTCGGCCAGACCTGCATAGGACAGCGCGTTTTGGGGATTGTCATATTGCCTTGGCCAGAAGCAATGCGGTTCCTCGCTGCGAATGCGCTGCAGTTCCTGCAGACGCCGCATCTGATCGCCATTGCCGTCGGGATCTTCGGTTACGATCATCCTGGCACCGCTCCCTTCCAGGCGCGCTCGATACTTTGCGTCGATGAGGCTCGAAGCGGTGACGAGCGTGAGCCGGTATCCGCGCGCCGCCGCCAGCAGCGCGAGAGCCATGCCGAATGTTCCGGATGTTGACTCGACGATGCGGTGGCCGGGCCGAAGTGAGCCGTCCGCCGCGGCACGGTCCAGGATGTATCTGGCCGGCATGAGCTTCATCAGAGGGAACACCGCTGCGACCAGATTGTCAGACAACACCGCAATGCGCGGGGTCTCGAGCTCACGGAAGTAGTCGGCGTCCAAAGCTACCATCTCGCGCCGTCGTCATTTATCGGGTGAAACGCGACATCTCCAAAACCCAGCCGCTTTGCCAATCCCGCGACCCGACCAGCGCGCTGCCGCAGGTTCTTTGCGGTGCGGTCGAAAATAATGCCGATCAACGAGCCGCTATGGGCGACCTGAACGCCGCAGGCGCCGGCGTCTTCGGCAATGGCCATGACCTGGTCGAAATGCTCCTTGGGCAGATGCCGCTGACTGATCCGTGCGCTGGCGGTTGCCGCACGGCCAAGGCAGTTGGGATCCTGATAGCGTACGGCATGGGCGACCACCCCCGCAGGACACGGAATTGCTGGATTTCCGCTTGCTCGTAGCGTGCAGGAGGCAGATTGAGTGTGTCTATCGGCAGTCCGTCACGGGTCTTGAACCCGACCAAGAGCAGGGGCGGCAACGCACCGCCAAAGTGCTCCAGAACGACGCCCTGTCGCTGCGCGAAGAGCAACGCCTGTTCGCCGAAGGCGATGGCATCGCTGGCTTTTTCCGCGGCGACCGCCAACTGGCTGATTCGCGAAGGCTGAAGGTGTGCACAGTAGGCATCCGCAACCGCTCGAATAACGGCAACGACATCGGCAGTGGAGGAACCATAGCCGTGACCGATAGGGATGTCGCTTACGATCTCGACCGCACCGCCTTCGGCGATAGCCAGATGATCGAGCGTGCGCCGCGCCGCCACGCCGGCCTTTGCCCTGCCATACGGGCGCACCGCGATGTCAGTTGACCGGGTGGCAATAAATGTCGCTCGCGACATCATCGCCGGGAGAGGCAGGGTAACCAGTCCGCGATGAAGCCGTCCGTTCCCGACTTCGAACACGCCTTGCAGAAGCTCTCCGTGATGAGCCATCGCAGTGCCGACGCCCTCTAGAGATAACGGTTCATTGATCCGCGACAATCTGGAGACTGCAAGCACGATACACTCCCGGTGTTGCGCGTCGGAGATGATCGTGGCGTCGACGGTAACTGGGTGCCGTCACGGAATTCCGGCATAGACCAGGTTTTGATCGCGCGGTTCACTGGCCCGACGGATGCAGCGCAGCCGGAATGGCACCATTCTCTCCCGTACGGGAGGTCCTCAGCGACCGCCAGTATCCCCTCGCGCATTGCGGACGTGGACTTTGGACTCAGCACGGTAAGCAAAGCATGCTTGGACTATTCACGCGATCCGACAAGACGATGTCGTCGAAGATCGCAAGTCACAAGCGATCTCGGGCTGAACGGATCGCACTGGATAGGCGTCATGAGCAGACGAAGTTGCGTCTGCGCTATCCAATGCTGATCTACTATCGCTGGCGTGAGAAGCGCGCTTATTCGCATCTGCTTTCATCCAAGCCGGCAACTGCTGAAGATGCGTACGAAAAGCTGATCTACGTGATGGCGCTCATGACTTCCAAGGCGGCACCCTTACGCCTCAATGACGTGCAACAGGCGGTCACGACCTTGCGCCCCTTCGGGTCGCATTTGGCCGAAGCTCTCGGTTCGAGATCGCGCCGTTCCCTGTAACCAAACAGCGCGTCGGCACGGCCGCATGCGGGGCCGGCAACCGGCATTCGTGCTGCTTGCTACCGGGTCAGGCTAAACCAGTGCCGCGTGACATTGCCGTCATGCTGTCTGATGTCGAAATAATAGGGATCCTGCCGCAAAGGGCGTGGCATCGTGACGGTTTGCTCACAGCCTGTTCGCCCGCCGGATCGTGAGTCGCAGATGTTTCGGACCTGGACGCAGATATTCTGCTGGCGTCCGCCGTGGTTCTCGAAGCCGGATGCGGCGCTCCAACCGGCCGGACAGTCGTCATACGCCTCATAGCCAGGTTTACCCGTGCCGGCTTCGGGGCAAGTGGGCCAGGAGAACCCCCAACTGTTCATCGCCGAGATAAGTCGGTGCATTGGTGGATGACAGGCAGGAATGCTGCGCCATGACGGCTCTGAAGACGATGCACAAAGAAGCACCTCGCATCCCCACTCGCTCGCTGCTGCACGGTCGGTGAATGAACTCAGCGTGGCCGTGGAGATGATGGCGGCAATCGAAAACTGCCAGACACGGTGCATGTGCCGTCTCCTTTGATCGACTAAGCAGCTAACGGTCAGTTCGTCGGGGATGCCTTCGCGCATCCTGAAACGGCGGGGAGATTTCGAGACCGCGCTCGGCAAGCAGATTGAAATCGGCGATCGGTTGGCGAGACAGCGTCCGGTCGGCGGCTTTTGCGCGCCACTCGTCCATGTCGAGCACGTAGGTTGCCCACATGCCGTACCGGGCCGACATGGCGTGCTTCTGCCATGCCAGATAGTGCGCGGGTGCCTGCCCAGTCGCCCGGGCCCAGCCGACCCGCACCATCTCCAATGCGAGGTCGCGGCCGTTCACGGTGCAGCGGCCGCGAGGAACGCCATCGCCATCGTTGCCTTGCACGACGCAGTTCACGCGAGCAGGACCCACCGACCGCTTCAACCACGCCTTCGCCAACGGACCGCAAGGCACCGGCTTAAGGATCGCATTCTCGCCGTGCCGGCGCGCATCGTAGGACCATTGGGGAAGTTCACACGTGTCGATCGAGGCCAAGCGCACCGCCAGGCCGTTCTGCGGAAACCACAGAGTATGCCCATCGACGATTGTTGCGCGGCCAGAGATTTCGGTCACATGGCCGCGGTAGGGAACTGAACCGATCCCGACCGAAGGTTCTCGACCGCCCTGCAACAGATCAGCCGCATGGGAAGCACCGGTAAAGGCGATCACCAGCAGCGCGACCATGCCCGACCTGACGCCGACGGCTCGCGTCATGGCATGGACTCCCGCCCTGCCATGCTCTGGAGAGGGGGAGGGACGTTCATTGCGCAGCGACCCTCGGGTCCGCCCACATGCCGTAGCCGCGGCGACCGATAGCCTCGGCCTCCTTGAGGTCGGGGCGCGCCAGCGACCCGTCAGGGCGCTTGGCGATACGGTGGCTGCCGAGCGAGACCAGTTCTTCCTCGAACATGTCGATCGTGTCGAGGCTGCCTGGATAGTGATAGTAGCCATAACAGGTGGCATTCTGTACGGACCCGCCGCTCTCGCTGACAAAAGCCCTGCAGAAGATGACCCGCGGTGACTGCAGAAGGGTTTCCAGCCCGTGTCGAGCGTAGTCGTCGCAGGTGCCCGCAAATTCCTCCTTCCGGTTGACCATGTCGCCCTCACACGGCTCGATCCCGAACAGGCGCACGGTCAAATTTGCGGCGACGCGAAAAGCGGTTGCCGAGATGGCCTTGAAGCCCGACGCGGAGGCATAGCCTTTGCGCTCTGACACCTGTCCATGACCGTCATAACATTCCATGACCAGCACCGTCCTTCCGGGCGCCGCCAATGAACGAATGTACGCTTCGTCCACAGGCTCGGCCGCATAAGCTGGCAGAAGCGCGCTAATCGCCAACAGGCAACAGGCTGTTCGTCTCATTGAGAGTCGGCTCCAACGTCTGATCGTACCCGACACTGGTACGCCTCTTTTGCGATTGCAAGAAAAAATCACAATCAAATTGACATTGTTTTTCTCTCGCCTATCGATTCCCACATTCGACGTCCAGTTCCGGGATGCAACATGGCGAAGCAGCCATCATCACTCTCCGCCGCGCCGCTGATAGCGGTGACCATCATCACAGGTGGCCTTTCGCTTGCTTCGGTTCACGCAATGCCGGCCGAGGCTCTGGTTGAACCCTCGACAGGCCACGTCCCGCCAGGCGCAGTTGCATTGCAAGGTCGTGGGCTGCCGTCCCCTGACACGGTTGACGAAGCGCGCTGGGCGAGGCAGCAGGACGACTACGTGCCGAGCGAATCCGGTCAGGTCATTCGTAGAGGCGAGCCTACGGGTGCCAGGGGAGCGACTTCGACCGGCGCGACCGGCCCGGAGACGGTTCACAACCATATTGGTAGTGAAACTGACAGCGATTTACGATGCGATCATTCACCCGTATCACCCGAACAAATCGCCCGTCTCGTCATCGAGGCGGCACAGCGACATCAGGTCGATCCCCGATTTGCCATCGCTGTCGCAACGGCCGAGAGCCGGCTCGAGCGACAGCACAGCTCGACAACCGATGCGATCTGGCCGATGCGGCTACCACCTGATACCGCCGAGCGGTTCGCCGTCACCGACATCTGCGACGCCGCGCAAAGCATCGATGTCGGGGTGCGCTACCTGCGCCAACTGACCGACGAGTTTCACAGTCCGCTGCTGGTCGCTGCCGCCTACCACGCTGGCGAGAGCCGCGTGCGGGAGCATCGCGGCATTCCCCCAATGCCGGATACCGTCGAATTCGTCGCCCAAGTCCTCAATGCCAAATTGAGCCTTGCGGGCAGCAGCCCAACCGCATACGCGCTGCCGCCCTCACCGAATGAGGGCCACGGTTCTGGGGATGCCAGCGGGGTCATCACGTTGCGCGAACGCCGACAGTGGGTCGGCGGGGTCATGCATTTCTAGCCGGAGGTCACAATGAACGAAATTCCCAATTTGATGAAGACCCAGGTCGTGATGCGCCCGCTAGCGGTCAGCGCAATCCTGCTCACCAGCCTCGCCATCGCGGAACCCGCCTTTGCGCAGAGCTCCAGCGCCTTCGCACCGCTCGAGACCGCCGTGCAGATGATCGTCGATTTCATCACAGGACCATTCGGACGCCTGCTGGCGATCATCGCGGTCATCGCGCTCGGCTTCCTCGCCTTCGCGGGGCGGCTCTCCTGGTTCACAGCCGGAGCGGTCGTGCTCGGCATCGGTCTGGTCTTTGGAGCACCTGCGATTGTCGACGAGATGATCGCGGCCGTCGGAAGCTGACCATGACCAGGTTCGCCGACGAGAAACCTCAACTGACGCCGCTGATCATCGGCCTGACCCGGCCACCCATGATGTGGGGCATCCCGCTGAACGCCTTCTACATCATCGTCGGCTTCACGCTGATCGCCTTCCTTGTGAGTTCGAGCTTCTGGTCGGTACTGATCGCACCGCTGATCTACCTCGCGCTGTTTGCGCTTTGCACGAGCGACATGCGCGTCCTCGACATTGCCCAGGTGGTTGGGCGTCGAACGCCGCGAACGCGGAACCGGCTGTTCTGGCGCACGAACTCCTTCGGACCTTGATCATGCTGAGCGTCGTTGCCGCGGAATTGGGGTTCGGGCGAGAAAGCCGGCGCGATCGGCCGATGTCGTCGCACATTCCGTATCTCCGCCATGTCGCCGATACGGTGATAGGGCTCGAAAGCGGCTCCATCGCATCCGTGATCAAGCTGGACGGACTGTTTTTCCAGACGGAGGATCAAGCCGAGCTCAATATGCGCGCCGTCGTGCAGAACACGATGATCCGTGCGCTCGGCTCCAGCCGCTATGCGCTTTGGTCGACGGTCGTGCGCAAGGAAGTGAAGCCGACGATCGGCGGCAGCTTCTCCGACCCGTTCTGCGCGCTTCTTGACGAGCGCTACATGGCGTCGCTGGACGCCAAGCGCATGTTCACCAACGAGCTCTATTTGACGATCGTTCGCTCCGGCATGCGCGGCGCGCTTGGGGTTGCCGAGATGTTTTCCCGCCTTCTTGATCGGTCTGCCGGTGCCGACGTGCGACAGCAGCGTATGCACGAGCAAATCAACGAGCTCGAAGAGGTCGTCGGCAACGTCACGCGTGAGCTACAGAAATATGGTGCCCGGCCGCTCGGCATCGTCTATCGCAACGGCGATCCCTATTCTGAACCTTGCGCCTTTTTCAACACCTTGCTGACCTGCGGCCTCGCGCGCGACATGCGTCTGCCGCGCATGGGCATCCGCAATTATGTCGGCACATCGCGCCTGCACTTTTCCAAGCGCACGATGCAGGCCCAGGGGCCGACGGACGCCGACAACCGTTTCGGTGCGATGCTCTCGATCAAGGAGTATCCGCCGTTCTCCGGGCCCGGCATGCTCGACGGTCTTCTGCAGAGGAACCACGAGTTCATCTGCACACAATCGTTTACGCTCGCCGACAAGCCGATCGCCCAGGAGCGCATCTCTCGTCTGCAGCGTCAGATCCATGCCTCGGATGAATCAGGCAGCACCGTCGAGACCGACATCGACTTGGCGCTGAACAGCCTGCTCAACCAAGAGGCGGTGTTCGGCTATCACCATTTCAGCCTGCTTTGCCTGTCGCGCGAGCTCTCCGAGCTCGACAAGGCTGTAGCCGAGCTCGGCTCCTGCCTGACCGACATGAACATCAACTGGCTTCGAGAAGACCTCAATCTGGAGGCGTCCTTCTGGGCGCAGCTGCCAGGCAATCATGCCTACATCGCGCGTTCCTGCATGTTGTCGAGCGCAAACTTCTCCGGGTTCTCGTCGCTGCACAATTTCGCGACGGGGCAGGGGAGCGGGGTCCACTGGGGCTTGCCGATCTCGATCCTGGAGACGACGTCGCAGACGCCCTACTGGTTCAACTTCCACCAGCGTGACATCGGCCATTTTCTGGTGACCGGTCCGACCGGGTCCGGCAAGACAGTCGTGCTGACATTCCTGCTCGCCCAGGCGTTCCGTATTTCGCCGGAACCAAAGGCCGTCTTTTTCGACAAGGATCGTGGCGCCGAAATCTTCGTGCGCGCCGTCGGAGGCGCCTACGAAGTGCTGCAGCCAGGCGTCGCAACCGGCTTCAATCCGCTGCAACTCGAAAACAATGCCGCCAACCGCGAATTCCTGCATCGCCTGCTCAAGGCCATGCTCGATCCGTCTGACGACAGCGGCTTCTCCCAGGAAGAAGATGACACGCTCGAGAGAGCAATCGGCCGCATATGCCAGGAACCGGTCGAGCAGCGCACGCTCGCCAACCTGTCCGGTCTCCTGATGGGTCGGGCGCGATCCGACGCGAACGATCTCCAGTCACGCTTACGCCCTTGGTGCGAGGGCGAGAAGGCCTGGCTCTTCAACGCACCGCGCGATGTTCTGTCGTTTTCCGGTCGGAGAATCTTCGGCTTCGATATGACCCACATTCTCGATAACAGCGAAGTGCGTACGCCGGCGCTGATGTATCTCTACCACCGGCTGGATGAGTTGCTCACCGGCGAGCCGGTCATGATCTTCATGGACGAGGGCTGGAAGCTTCTACAGGACCCGCTCTTTTCCAATTACATCGTCGACAAGATGAAGACGATCCGCAAGCTCAACGGGATCGTCGGTTTCGGCACCCAGTCCGCGGCCGACATCGCCCGTGCGCCGCAGTCCCATACACTGATCGAGCAGTCCGCGACGACCCTGCATTTTCCCAATCCGCGCGCCGATGAAGAAAGCTACGTCCGCCGCTTCGGACTGACTGCAAAGGAATTTTCGTTCATCCGCAATACGCCGCCAGAGCGGCGCACCTTTCTGATCAAGCATGGCAACGACTCCGTCATTGCTCGCCTCGACCTATCCTCAATGCCGGACCTGGTACGCGTGATGTCGGGTCGTAAGGAGACGATCGAGCAGTGCGCGGCACTGCGCGAACGCCTGGGCGACGATCCGGCGAAGTGGTTGTCCGAATTCTGCGGATGGGGGCGTGCGGCATGATCATGCTGGACATCGTTCCTTTGGCTCTCCTGCCGGCCATCGCCGTGTCGCCCGCCTTCGCAGATATTCCGACCCTCGACGGCACGGTGCTCCACGAACGCGCCGATCGCGACCGCAAGACAGGCGAGATCGAAAAGGTCGACGAGGCCCGTTACATCAACAACCAGAGCGTAACGTGCTCAATGTACCGGCATGGCCACAAGGGCGATCCGATCGGCGCGGCGAATGCCAATCCGGCGATTGCTGGAATGGTTCGGAGGATCGCACGCGAGGAGGGAATAAACGAGAACCAGTTCCTGGCGCTCGTCTATCAGGAAAGCCGATTCAATCCGTGCGCTCACTCATCCGCGGGCGCGATCGGACTGGCCCAGCTGATGCCGGGCACGGCCGGGGATCTTGGCGTCGATCCGCACAATATCGAACAGAACCTTCGCGGTGGCGCGCGCTACTTCAAGCAACAGCTGCGCCGCTACGACGGCAATGTCCTGCTGGCGCTCGCAGCCTACAATGCCGGCCACGGCAATGTGAGCAAATATGGCGGCATTCCTCCGTTCAAGGAAACGCGAGGTTATGTGGCGAGCATCACCCAAAAGTGGCTACCGGCCTTCGGCGGCTCCGACAAATCGGGCATTCCCCTGAATTACGGCGGCGGCAGCGCTTATGAAAGCGCCCGCGCCAGCACGATCAACGCAATGGGCCTGACTGCAGCGGTCGCGGATGGATCCAACGACGTTTTGTCCTGGCTGCACCAGTTGGGAGCGATGGGAACCGGCACGATTCAGGACAGCTGGGACCACAACTCCGGAGCGCGCGGTGCCAATGTCGAACTGATGAACCGGCTGATCCAATTGGGTACCACATTCGCGGATCTCATCAATTCCAACAACGCGATGACGCTCGGCGACATGTCGGGGGCGAACCGCTCGACCGACTACCGCGGCCAGGAAGAGGACGATGGACGACAGGTCGCCGGCCAATGCGAAGCGCGGCAAGGCTTCGACTGGGATGACGCTGCCACGGCTTGTGTACTGCGTATCGACGCGCAGGCCGAACTGCTTCTTGAAACGCACTGATTGAGGAGATCAACGTGAACCGAGCACTGGCTATTCTGACGCTGATCGGCACGGCCTGTTCGCCGGCTGCAGCCGACATTCCGGTCATCGACAAGAGCAACTATGCCGTCGCGCGTGACACCGCCGAAAAGACGGCAAACATCCTCGACACCAACAAGGAGATCCTCACAACAGTCGAGGACACGCTCAAGGCAGTGACCGGAGAGCGCGGCGGTGATGCCGGTCCGCTAAAGGACATCGCCATCGGCAACGGTTTCAGCGTGTCGTCGATGCCTTCCTTCAACGACCTCCTCAAAGGCGGGACTGCCGATTTCGGGTCGCTCGATCCCAAGATCGTGGAAGCCGTGACGCTCTTCATCAACGGGCTCCAGCTTGTCCGTTCGCTGTCCGGCAAGGAGGACGGTTCGCTTTCCAGCGACAAGTCCTACGAAGAACTCATGAAAACGGTGATGGGCGTGTCGGCGCTGATCAACGGATCCCAGCAGGCGGTCGAGGCGCGTCGCTCCGCGCTCGAAACCGCGGGCGGCGAGATCGGCAAGGCTGGGGACATCAAAGGCTCAATCGACCAGAACACCCAGCTTCAGGTGCAAACCGGGCTCACTCTCAACGAGATGATCGGCGTCCTCAATGCGGGGGTGCAGTCCCTGCATGCCGAGAACCAGCGCAAGCTCACCGACATGTCGAACACCCGCAAGGCATTGCGCTACGAATGATGGGCCGTGGATGGATCTTGACCGCTGCATTGCTCTTTGTAGCCATCGTCGCCAGCGGATGCGGCACGCCGCGCGAAAAGACCGCTCCGTGCAAGAGGCCTGCTCACATTGCGAGCTACGCGCCGCTAGGTGAATGCGGGGCCATGCACGCGCTCAACACCGACCGGGCCGCCGCGTTGGCGGCGATCCGGGAACTGGCGCCGACGAACGACGAATAGGGCAGGGCGGTGGAAGACTTCATTGGCCAATTGCTGAATCGGATCGACGCGTCGGGACAGAACTTTGCACAGCGCGCCTATGAGGCACTGAGCCAGGACCTGGAGCCGCTCCTTCGCCTTTTGTTCATTCTCGTCGTCCTGTTCTATGGCGTTAAGCTCTTTCTTGGAACGGCGCGTCTCAGCGTTGCCGAAATCATCGGCAGGCTGGTACGCGGCTTCGTCATCCTGGTGCTGGTCGGCACCTGGTCGAATTTCAACGCCCTCGTTTATCAGTGGTTGACTGAGGTCCCTGAGGCGGCGGGTCGAGCTATTCTGTCTGCCTCCGGCACCGGCGTCGCCGAGCCCACCCATGGGCTTTCCCAGATCTGGAAGACGGCCAATGTCGCGGCGGCGGCCTTCGCCGAGCAGGCCGGCTATCTGTCGGTACTCCCGGCTCTGGTCGGCATGATCATCATGGTGTTTGCCGGCGTCTTCGTTGCAATTGCCCTCGGCATTCTCGTGCTGGCGAAAGTGATCCTTTGGGTGCTGTTGGGCACTGCGCCGATATTCATTTCCTGCTTCTTTTTCGATGCAACACGCAACTACGCCATTGGTTGGCTGAACCAATCGCTGCTCTACGCGATCATCCCGCTGTTCGTTTATGTCATCGCCGCCTTTCTGATCGCCGCGATGGAGCCGGAACTTACGGCGATCGACGCCATCTCAGGCGATCGGGAACTGAAGCTCAGCGACTTCGCAGCCTTCATATTGTTGTGCGTCGCCGGCGCATTTGTTCTGTTCCAGGTCCAGACGCTTGCGCAGGGAATTGTCGGAGCGTTTGCCACTGCGATTGGTCATGAGTCTCGCCGGCACGCCTACCGCGGCGTCTATCTGAGCCGCGAGGCCATCGGGCAATCCGCCCGCCAGACGCAGACCGCGTTGCATCGCGTCCAGGCCCGACTGCATGCGCCGCCGAACGGCGCGGGCGCCTCCATGCAGCGCGCGATCGCATCCAACGGCACCCCACCACAAACATGAAGGCCAGTCGAGGCTTGACCGTGAACGGCAGGGATTGAACAGGTATGGCTGAAAAGTCCGAGACCGCGCTGCGCTCCTATTTCCAACAGGGAGACGTCTGGGAGCAGGAGATCTTCAAGCGCGCAAAACGTTCGGCGCGCGTTGCGTGGTTCTTCTCGATCGTCTTTGCCGTAATTGCCTTGCTCAGCCTTGTTGCGGTCGTGCTGATGCTGCCCTTGAAGGACTTCGAGCCCTACATCGTCACGGTCGACCAAGCTACGGGCTATATCGAGGTCAAGTCAGGACTGACGCGGCCCGCCAATTTGACCGAACAGCAGGCTGTTACACAGGCCAATGTCGTGCGGTACATCCGAGCGCGGGAAGGCTACGACCCGTACGCCATCAAGGAGAATTTCGGGATCGCGGCGCTGCTCTCCACAGACGAGGCGGCACGTGAGTTGCAGGCGCTCTACAGCGCAGCAAACGCCAAAAACCCTGCCAAGGTCTATGGACGGCTGAAGCGGGTGCTGGTCGATATAAAGTCGGTGACCTTCCCGAACGCCAGCACGGCGATCGTCAGATTCTCGACCAACGAACGCAGCGACACGGAATCGATCGTCCGCCATTGGATTGCGGTCGTCCGCTTCCGCTACACCGATACGCCAATGCGCAACGAGTGGCGCTTCGAAAATCCGCTCGGCTTCCAGGTCTACGCCTACCGCCGCGAGCAGGAGACAGTGACCTCAGAGGATGCCCGATGAGGCGCCGTTTGTTCGCAACCGCGCTCGCGCTGATGAGCCTGTGCCTTCCCGCATCGGGCGCACAGATGCCCAAGGGTGGCAAGCTCGACGCCCGCGTGACCAGCGTCACCTATCAGGAAAACAACGTCGTTCAGGTGCACGCCACCTACGGCATCTCGACCATGATCATCTTCGACGAGGACGAAGAATTCGAAACGATATCGCTCGGCGACACGGAAAGCTGGCAGGTTGTGCCTGCAGAGGCGGGCAACATTCTCTTCGTCAAGCCGATTGCCAAGGATGTTGCTACCAACATGAATGTCGTGACCGACAAGCGTATTTATTACCTTGAGCTGCATGACTTCGCGCCGGACGCCGACCGTAAGGTTTTCGGAATCCGCTTTCACTATCCTGAGAAGGAACTGAACACCGCGCTGCGGCGGGAGGCCGAGCAGCGCGCCGCATGGCCCAACATCTCCGGCATCGACAAGGCCAAGGTCAACATCGACTACTCGTTTTCCGGCGACGCGCGGCTGAAGCCGCTGATGGTCTTCGACGACGGCAAAAAGACCTTCTTCAAGTTCGGCGCAAGAGTGCCTGCGATCTTTGCGGTGACCTCCGATTTTTCCGAAACCCTGCGGAATTTTCGACGGGAAGGGGACTACATCGTCATCGATGGCACGGCCACGCAATTCACCCTGCGCGACGGCGACCAGTGGATCTGCATCTTCAACCTCAGGGTGGCGGATTTTGGTGCGCCCGACCCTGCCATCCTGGGACCGGTCGAGGATAACACGGCGACACGACGGCTCAGGAGCGGCAACCGATGAAGCGCTCACCCGAACTCGAAGCGTTGGCCGGCAATGATGATCCCGTCGTCGCGGACAGTTCCGTGCGCGGCAAGCACCTGGCGGGCGGTGCAATCGTGATCCTCATCGGACTGGCGGCGGCCTATCTTGTTCTCGCCAGTGAGCGGACACCGGTGCGCGATATGCTGGAAGGGGACGAGGAGTTCAAGACGACGACATTCCGGCCCCCGTCCTTCGTCCGCGAGGGCGATGACGCGCCTGACCCGGAACTTGCGGCGCCGGAGATTGTCCGGATTCCACCACCTCCGCCGTCGCCTTCGACGGAAGACGTCGACACGACGCGGTTTGAAGTTCCTCCGCCGCCTGCGCCCGATGCGTTGCCTACGCCCCCTGAAACGGCAGAAGTGGCTGCGGAAGAGCTTCCTTCACGCTTTCAGTCGGACCTGGTGGTGATTGATCGTTCCGCCTCTAGTGGCGGCGGGACTTTCACAGCTGGAGAAGGGGAGGGGCTCACTGTCGCAGGCGAGGATCGCAGCAGCAAGTTCCTTTCTGCCGCCGTCGGACTTGGCGACCGCGGCGCCAAGGCGAGGAAGATCGAGCGGATCGACGCGCTGGTTCCTGAGGGGACACTGATCCCCGGCATCTTGGAGACAGCGATTATCAGCGACCTGCCAGGGCAGGTAAGAGCGATCGTTTCGCAGGATGTCTATTCCTTTGATGGCCGCAGGGTGCTGATCCCGACCGGCACGCGGCTGATCGGGGAATACCAATCCGAGATCATGCGCGGTCAAACACGAATATTCGTCGTTTGGACGCGCATGCTTCGCAATGACGGCGTCTCGGTCCGCCTGAACTCAATCGGCGCCGACAGCCTGGGGCGGGCCGGTTTGCCCGGACGCGTCGACAAGAAATTTCGCGAGCGATTTGGCGCCGCCATCTTGTTGTCCATCGTTGGCGCCGGCGCCAGCTACCTGACGGGCTACGGCAGCGAAGCTGCAGGTGGAGCCGGCGACGACGCGCGGAATGCGGAAGAACGCGCCCGGGAGACACTGGCTCAGACATTCACCGATATGGCCAATGAGGCTTTGACCGATTCACTGCGTATCCCACCGACCATCAGCGTGAACCAGGGAGAACGTATCTTCGTCTTCGTCCGGCAGGATCTCGATTTCTCCGCGCAATACGAAGACCCCGTCACCGAGGCATTGAGAGATATCCGTCGTGAACGTGGCCTTCCCTGAGCTTACCGCGAACAACCGACACTATTTTCTGCATCGAGCGCTGGCTCCGCTGAAGCGATTTCTCGACGATCGCGCCGTCGTCGAAGTTTCGGTCAATCGGCCGGGTCAGGTCTATGTCGAGCGGCTCGGCTCGGCCCACATGGAATTTCATGCGGTTCCCGAGCTCACGACAGCTGAGATCATGAATATCGGAGAGCGTGTCGCGGCCAGCACCAACCAGTTCATCAGTCCCGCAAGCCCGATGCTGAGTGCGGCCCTCCCGACCGGTGAGCGTATCCAGGTCGTTCTGCCTCCCGCAGCGCCCGATGGTGGCACGCTGTCGATCCGCAAGCAGGTCGTTGGCGACTTCACTCTGGAGGACTACCGCGATCAGGGGTCGTTGGATGAGGTGGCGGTCGCGCTGGGTGGCCTAAGCGAGATCGAGCAGGCCTTGATCGACCATCTCTCGGTCAGGAACATCTATGGTTTCATTCGCACCGCAATCGTCAATCGCGTCTCGATCCTGATCAGCGGCGGCACGTCCAGCGGAAAGACGACCTTCTTGAATGCCTGCCTCAAATCCGTGAATAAGCATGAACGCATCATCACGCTGGAGGACACGCGTGAGCTCTTCCCGCCGCAGAAGAACGCCGTCCATCTGCTTGCGTCGCGCGGCGACCAGGGGACAGCCAGCGTGACGATCCAGTCCTTGCTCGAGGCCTCGTTGCGTATGCGGCCCGATCGGCTATTCGTCGGCGAAGTCAGAGGCTCTGAAGCCTTTGCATTTCTGCGAGCGATCAACACTGGCCATCCGGGCTCGATGTCGACGGTTCATGCCGACACGCCGCTCGGCGCCTATGAGCAGCTCGCCATGATGGTGATGCAGTCCGGCCTGTCAGCCGCCTATCCGAAGGCCGATCTGATCTCATACATTCAAAGTGTCATCCCGATCGTCGTTCAGTTGCGCAGGGAAGGGGGCCGACGGGGCGTCTCGGGGATCTTTTTCGCACGCGCAAGAGCGGAAGCGCCGTGACCGGCCCGCTGCGCTTCATCTATCTCGGCTTCTGCATGGCTGTCGCAATCGCAGTCTGGGTGTTGGCCTACGGTCTCGGATTGCTGTTGCTCTACGGCGACGGCCGTGTCTTGCAGACAATCATCACCACCAATCCGCTCGTGCCTTTCCATCAGCTCATCGCGTATAGCGACAGCGGCAGTCTGCGCATAGTTGCCCTCGGCGCGATTGTTCCTGCTGTTCTCGTTGCAAGCATCGTCGCCGTTACCGGTCTGCGCCCGACGTCGAACCCGCTCGGGGATGCACGCTTCCAGACGGCAATGTCCCTGCGGCAGGGCAGGTGGTTCCGCCGAAAAGGCAAGATCCTTGGCCGCTTCGGTCGCAGAATCCTTCGCGTCGATGATGATCGCCACCACTTGATCATCGGGCCAACCCGGTCGGGGAAGGGGGCTTGTTATGTCATTCCTAACGCGCTCTGCCACGAAGGCTCGTTGATCGTCACCGACCTCAAGGGCGAGATTTTCGCGAGCACGGCAGGCTACCGCAAGTCGAGGGGTAACCAGGTATTCCTGTTCGCACCCGGATCTAGGCGGACCCACCGCTACAATCCGCTCGATTTCATCCGTCCTGATCGCGGCGACCGCACCACCGACATCCAGAACATGGCAGCCATTCTCGTCCCGGAAGTGACCGAGTCAGAGAATTCGATCTGGCAGGCGACAGCCCAGCAGGTCATCGCCGGTGTCATCAGCTACATCAGCGAGAGTGTCTGGTACGACGGCCGGCGCAATCTTGGCGAAGTAACAGCCTTCTTCAACAGCGGCGTCGATCTGCAGGCGCTGATGACGCTCATCAAGAAGCGCGAGCCAAACCTGTCCCGCTTTACCGTAGAAAGCTTCAATGCCTACATCGCCCTTTCAGAGCGCGCTGCTGCGTCGGCGCTCCTCGATATCCAAAAGGCGCTGAGACCATTTCGCAATGAGCGCGTGGTCGCCGCAACTTGCGTTACGGATATGGATCTGCGCGCGCTGAAGCATCGACCGATCTCTATTTACCTCGCGCCAAACGTCACCGATATCACGCTTTTGCGGCCTCTGCTCGCTCTCTTCGTACAGCAAACCCTCGACGTGCTCTTGCTAGAGCATCGTCAGCCATCGGTGCCGGTCTTTTTCCTGCTCGACGAGTTTCGTCAGCTCAAGAAGATGTTGGAGATTACGACCAAGCTTCCCTATGTCGCCGGCTACAACATCAAGATGGCCTTCGTAATCCAGGACATAAAAAATCTCGATGAGATCTACGGCGAAACCTCACGACACTCTCTGATAGGCAATTGCGGTTACCAGCTCGTTCTCGGCGCAAATGACCAGGTGACTGCGGAAGCGGTCTCGAAAAGCCTGGGCAAGCGAACCGTGCGCTACAGAACCGAATCCCGCACGATCGAACTGATGGGTCTGCACCGCCGCACCAAAGTCGAGCAACTACGCGAGCGCGATCTCATGATGGCGCAAGAGATCAGGCAGATGCCGGGAGACAAGATGATCATTCTGGCAGAAGGACAGGGGCCGCTCTTTGCGGACAAATTGCGGTTCTTTCGGACCGCGCCCTTCAGGGCCTTGGAACAGTTTTCCCGTGCCAACGTGCCGGTTGTGCCAGCGACAGAGTTCATGCCGACGCTGCCGATGCCCGCGACCACGACCGGATACGGTGGGGAGGAAGTGCATCCCATTGACGGAAAAGCCCGCCGGACGGCGTCCAGCCCGCAAATGCGCAGCGGTGAGGTCCTGAAAGACGGCTCATCAGAGCTTCCGCTACACGTCGGCACCCATCAAGCCGGCGAACACAGAGAGCACCTCAAAGCCATCGAGAGGCGCTTCGTCCCGGCAGCACGCAGGTTGAGAACGCTGGTGACGGCACACTCAAAACCATCCAGCGATTGTGGATGGTCGAAGATCTTTGACGAGACCATTCCGGATGAGGTGGCTGACGGGATAGGGACCAGCTGACCCACGTCGTGAACGAGAGCGTACTCGGAATTGAAGCCAGACGCGTTGGTGCCACTTCCCGAGCATGAGCTATAGATTACTCCTCTATGCCTCATAGAATCTCCAGTTGTGAGTTATGCGGCGCGCTCTGGTCGCCTTCTTGGCCAGCGACAACTCGGCATCAGTTACATATCTGCGTCAGTTCCATAATTCAGCTTATGCGACTTTTGCGAGTAGCGTCCGTTTAATGATGCGCCACGTGAGCCAGTTAGACTGGATCATCGGCTTCACCCAGACCAGCTCTTGAAGGCGATCTTCCGAGCCGTACGGCTGGGAAATTCCGCGTGAGGCCGTTCATCCTTCATGCCCGCCTCCTACCGTTCGCGATCGTCGCGATCGCGCTCGTGACGCTGTTCAATCTCGTGTTCGATCTGGCGCAGTCGCGGCACGTGCTGCTGAGGCGGATCGGATCGGACGGGTTCGGCCGCGGACCTGGTGGAGGCCTCTTGCTGTCCGTGTCCGTCGCGCTCTTCAGACGCGCAAAGAACGTCTAAATCCGCCTCACGGACATGATCTGCCTCGGTAGCTCTCGAGGGCGATCCATTTAAATCCTTGCCGTCGCTCGCCACGGACGTCTGACCGGCGAAATGGTGTTCGCGGTCGACATTTCGATTGGCTTCACGCCGCGCAAGTTCAATCGCCTCGATGGCTCGTTGCAGCTCCTGGTCCGACTTGGCGACCTCACGCATATATTGGTTGTCGCCATCGACGGCCATTTCCGCCGCGCGGTTGATTTCACGTGCGAGACCATCCTGGTAGCTGGCGCCATAGGACCGCGGCAGGTCTCCGACATAGATCCTGGACAGTCCTTCCCGATAGCGCTCGACCTCGACCAGGACCTCATTCGCCCTCTCAACCGCGTAGCGGCCATGTCGAGCCACCGCCGCTTCCCAGTCGGTGTCGGATCTATCCGGTGGTTCGTGCCTGTGATCCTGAGGCTGCTCATCCCGATGTCGATCAGATTGCCGTTCGCTGACCTCGAGATATTCGCGCCGGATATCGACCACCTCACGCGCTGCGGCCGCAACCTCATTGAAGTCCGCCTGCTCAGAAGGCTCGAGCGACCGCTCGACCGACGCAAGGACCGCTGCCACCCGCTTTTCGTAGGCTTCGAACTCCGGACGTGTCATCTCGCGCATCTGTCGACCCTCACCGTTTAAGAGCTGATAAATTTCTATCATATCGGCTTTGTTTTTGACAGATTGCACCGCTTCTCTTTCGAAAACATGACCGGTTTGATTGATCTCAGCCATACCTTCCAGGCGTGTCGCGTGCAGTTTTGCAAACGTCCCCTCGGACATGCCCGTCTCGGCATTGGTGAGATCGTTCCATGCCTCCGCTGCCCGAGCCGCGTATTGACGGCTGCGATCGGTGGTGGCGAGGTTGATCTCGTTGGAGCGCTTTGCCTGATAGCGGGCGTGAGCGGCCTCGCTCGTACCCACATATTCGGTTCGGTCGCGGTAGCTGACCGGACGGACCTGATTGCGACTATAGGCCGAAGCGCTGGCGAGTTCCCGCCGATCGGTCAGCTCCATGTCGAGGCCTTGTTCCCGCGCCTTCTCCGCCATTAGGGAGCGCCATTCCCGGAACAGCTTGGGGCTGGTGACAATGCGATCTCCGGTCTCCGATCGCATCGTGATGATGGCATGGGCATGGACGTGAGGGCGCTTGCCACCTTCGGCAAACTCCTTCGGGTCGAGTGCCGGATCGTGAACGGCGAACACATATCGATGCCCCGCGAACTGCTTGCCGAGAAACTCGCGCACGGCGCTTTCGAAGGGAGCCGCATCCGTGCCGGCGCGGGTCGAGACGATCAGGTGCATAACGTCCCTGCCCTTTCGACTGTGCAGTTCCTTGCGCCACTCCTTCTGGACGAGATCGCCAGCCTGCGTTGCATCGTCGATCAGCCGGCCGCTCTCGTCGCGAACCTTCCCGCCGACTGACACGACCAGTTCCCGAACGCGCGCGGTACCCCATTCGACACCGTTGCCGTAACCATGGAAGCGAAACCGTGCGTCGACGACCCGGCCGGCGTTGCTGTCGTGATGGCGCTGCTGCACAATCTCGGCAGCTTTTCGGTCCCCGGTCAAGCGCTCGCCTTTCCCGCTGCGCAAGACGACGACACCGTTCACATGGATCTCACCCGGATTTCGTTCGCGCGCCGAATAGACGAATCGTCGGTCGCCAAACCCCGACAGCAGGATCTCGCGCAACTGATCATTCTGGTCGAAATCCTGCCGCAACGATGCCGCATCGATTGCCACCTGGAACATGGCAAGATCCCGGCTTGCCGCCCGATTGTCGAACAGATGTTCCCATTCGGCCCGCTGCTCGGCGAGCGCACCTTTGCCCACCACACGTTCGCCGCGCTCGTTCTCGACGGCAAGCGCCCCGCCCCGCGACGTGTAGCTCATCATCGCGCCGGCGCGGGCTCCGCCGCCATAGGAGGCAAGCTTGACCACGGCCGGCTGACTGCCGCGCGCCAGGGCCGCAAACCGCGTCCGCATCGAGCGTTCAGTCGAGCCTACGCCCTCGCCCGATGGGCGCGGCTGGCCGCCGCCACGCCGCCGTGCCTTCCCCAAGCCACGTGCGCCCTCGGCCAGCGGCCGCGCTACCCCTCCCCTTTTCGGCTCATCCCAGTCGCCGCTATCGAACCGACCAAGCTGCATCTCATGCACAAGCATGGCGCGGCGGCGCTCCCACTCCGTCTCGAAAGCGCCTGGAAAGAACTCCATCACGCACCTTCCCCACGCCGACGCGCTGCCGCTCGCCGGGTCAATTCCGCGAGCTCGGAAGCGAGCGCTGTCGTCACCCCATGGGCATCCTTGATACTGCCTGTCAGGTCTCCTTCGTCAGGCACTTTGCCAGTGTTGATGGCGCGGCTGATTTGATTGAGGTTCCCGCCGATCGCACGGATGCCGTCGGCGAGTAGGCCGAACACGGCCCGATCTCCTTCTGCGAGGAAGGGCAGCACACCGGCGCCCTCCATGGCAAGAGACCGGACGAAAGCCGAGACAGTCATGTCTGCAGACCTCGCGGCCATCTCGAGGGCGTCGAACTCGGCCCGCGAGAAACGGATGTGAACCACCCGCTCCTTTCTGTTCGACTTTGCGGAGAGGACGCGAGCCATCGCTACGCTTGGCCTTTGATCGTGGTGATCGCGGCCGCAGGCCGCGGATCGAGGGCTTGTCCTCGATCGTCAGGAAAATGTATCACATTTTTCCGTATCCTGCCAACTCATATATAGCATTGATTTTTCGCATTCTGGATCATTAGTCCATTTTTCAATGCAAATATGATTGTGTTTTTGCATCCTTCGCGTATTTCTAGTGCGATGTGAATCCACGAGCACACCGACATGGATTCCTGTGCGAGTAGAAACACATTCCATGGAGCTACCGATGACCGTCGTAATCGCCGCCATCAACGGGAAGGGAGGTGCTGGCAAAACGACTGCGTTGATGAACATCGCCGGTGAGTACGCGCTGCGCGGAGGCCACGTTGCCATGATCGACATGGACGCCCGCAACAACCTGATGCGGTGGTGGACCGACTGTCAGGAGAAGGATGCGCAGCCCGAGGGCATTCACGTCTACAGTCACAAGACGGCACGAGGGTTCGAGCGCTGGATGGACGAACACGGCCCAAAGTTCGATCACGTGCTGATCGACACGCCTGGCGAGGACACATCGATCGTCGACCCGGTGATTGCTTCGTCGGATCTGGTGATCTCGCCAATCCAGCCGTCGAAGCGTGAAGTGCTAGGCGCCATCGATAGTTTTGAAAGCGTTCGGCGTATCAACGACGTTCTCGGCAGCGAATGCCGGCATGGCGTGTTGCGCACGCGGATCACCGTAACCGTTCGCCATACCGAACTCTACCGCAAGATCCGGCCGATCATCGAGGACAAGGTCGGAACCTATTTGTTTCGGACTGAAGTGTTTGAGCGCAACGTCTACAAGGATATTCATAACGGCATCGGCACATTGCAGATGCTGGAGGTGACAGAGGCGATCGCCAAGGCACGGCGGGAGATCCGCGCGCTGGTCGAAGAAGTTGACGCACATCTCGAAGGCGCGTCGAAGTCGGAGCGTGCGGCGTGAGCGGTAAGGAAAATCTGTCGCTCGAGGAATTTGCCATCGCCCCTCGAAAGCCACGCTCAACCCCGACGCTGTCGGCACCGGACCAGGTCGAACGCCCGGTTGCTATGGAAGTGATGTCGGAACGGGCGACGGAAGCAGACGACGTGCAGTCGGAGACGTCGAGTCGGGCGAGCAAGGCGTTACGACAAATGAAACGGGCTCGCATGAAGGGTGCAAGCCACTTCGTGAACGTCAACCTGGATCGGGATACGAAGCGCCGGCTGAAGCTGGCATCCTTCAACCTGGAGACGTCGATGCAGGCCCTCATGGAGAGGGCTATTCAGCAGTATCTGGACGCGAATGGATTTTGAGAGAAAGGTGTGTCGCGCGGGGGCTTCCAGCACGTGTCAAGTTGAAGTCGCATCTGGATTCCTGCTAGGATCACTATGGTTTTGCATCTGATTTTTCCGGGTCTGGGGCAATTTCGGGGAATCTCGCGGCTCTTTTTGGCGGGATTCGGCAGTGAGCGGGTTCGGGCGAGCCAGTCTATGGCGATCAAGGACATAAAGACATACATCGACAAGCGCGGCCTCGTCGAAACAAGCGATTCCGAGGTCGACAAGCCGATCTGGCGCAGACCGGGCTTCAACGGGATTCGCAGCCTGTTGGAAATGGAGGAGGAGCTCAGTCGCTTCCTGCGGGAGCGTCGCGATGGGCTGAATCTCAATCGTGAGCAGGTCGGCATGATGGTCGGTCTGCATCATGAGATCTACGCCCGACATGAGCGGGCTGGCGCCAAGCTTAGGGTGACGCGGCTACTTCACCTCGCCGAACTGCTCAACTTCTCTCCGGTGGAAGCGGTGTATGCGGCGGCACCCCATATGTTCGGCGAGAGCGCTGAAGAGGCCGAGGTCAAGATGAAGCTGATCAGGCGAATGCTCGATCTCCCATCGTCGACCGCGCAACATCTCCTGATGATCATTGAGCAACTGTCGTCTGACAACCGGTCGGAAGACTCGAACCGACCGGCGGACGCAAAGCGTCCAGATTGATCGGACGCAGGAGCCTTGCCGGAGGAACCGACGTGAGGTGCGAGGCGAATCGTCACCTAAGTCTCCGTCGGAAATGAAGGATCAAGGCGGCTTGCATCGCCTCGATCATCCCCCTCATTTGCGGCTGGCTTCCCCCATAGCCACCTCGCGATCCATCAATCTGATGAATCGAAACACACCGTTCGATTCAAACCTGTCATTGGACACGGACTCGACGTCGGGCGATTCTTTCGTGGATGATCGCGCAGCCCTATCGTGTCTATGTAGAACGCCGAGAAGCGGGCCGGAATATGGCTCGCTTCTACGCGCTTTCGATCGAACAGACACTTTTCGGACAGCCCTGTCTTGTGCGCCGTTGGGGCCGCATTGGAACGTCCGGCCGCATGATCCAGCAAAGCTTCGAGCGTGAAGACGAGGCCGCCGTATCTGTTCCTTTCTCTCCTTCGCTCAAAAAGGTCGCGTGGCTATCGACCACCGTCCGCCTTACGGCACGCTGATGCGGCCTCGCCCGGGGGCGAGGCCGCTTTGGGTCGGATCAGTCCCGGTTGGGTCGGGACCAGATTAAGGAGGGTCCTTCAGCTCCCTCCACCTCAACCAGGGTCGCGTAGATCGGACCGGGGAAACTCGGGTCATCCAACTTCACCGAGAGGTAGTCACGACCACTTTGTTCTGAATGTTTCTGCCAAGCCGCCCCGAGCTCCACATTGCCCGAGAAGATTCGGAAGTGCGGGCCGTTCTCGGAAGGGTTCTCGATACGCTCAAAGCGCGCCTTGACGTTAAGAGCGAGGGTCTTGATCTGACCGGTGAAGCCGTTCTTGGTGGAAGTGAAAGTGCCGATATTGGCCATTGTCCTATTCCTTTCCGATGTTTCGGGCCGCGCCCATCGCGGCCTCGATGGTTGTCGAAGAGGCCGGGAACGAACGGCGCGCATCCCCCGGGGTCCACGTTGCGATTGCGCAACGGGGTGGGCTCGCAGGGACCGCAATGAAATGGAGGACGGCGGAACGGGGCTTTCTTGTTTCGCGAGGAGTGGCGGCGCAGCCGGCAGGGGGAAGAAAGGCCCGGTCCGCCGTTGCGGCAAGCCGAGCGAGGCGAAGCCGGTTGCCGGTCAGACATGCCAAATCGAGGACGCGTTGGGCGCGCACCGTGAGAGACGACAGAAAAAGGAATAGGCCAGAACGTGGCAAGCATGCCCACTGCCACCCGTGACCGGCAGACAATCGGTAGACCGTTCTCGGCAGCGTCCAAGGCAGCTTAACAGCTGGACCGGGAACTCCCAGACTCATGGGCGGCCATCTGACTATTTCCAGCCTGAAGACGCGAGACTGGAGCGAACTTGGCACGCATCGGCCGGAATGCGGCGTTTCACTGACAACGGAGCGGCTGTCGCGGCGGTTCTGCGTTGGCACCGCGTCAGGTGGGCAGGCAGGTGCCGCAGATGCCCTGTTGCTCCGGGCCCTCGTCTCGATCAATGGTGACGGGCATTCGCCAGATTCAGGGACGTGGATCAAGCGTCACACTGAACTACAGCGACAAGCGATAGCGCGTGGCAGAGGGCGATTCGCCCCCTGCTCTTGCATTCAGGAAAGGGAGCGTCATGCCCCCTTCCCCTCTTCGAGGGCTTGCACCGGCTGCAGGCTGTGAAGATATGCCACCGCTCGTTGGGCATGAGCGGCTGCCTGAAAGATCGCTCGCTTGTCATCCTTGAGCACCCGCAACCAAGAATGAAGGTAGCTCGCGTGATCCGGCCTCGGCTCGAGCTCCGGCACGATGCCGAGATCGGCGCACAGGAAGCAGCTCCCGAGCTCAGCAATGAGTTCTTCGCGGGCGCGTTCGGTGCGATCCTTATGGTAGCGCGAAAGATCGCGTCCTACGCGGTGTTCTGGCGCCGTCCAGTGGGTTGCCTCGTGGCAAAGGACAGCCACGTAGGATTCCGCGTCCCGGAAGCTCTCGAAAGGTGGCATCTGGATGTGGTCGCTTGCGGGAGCGAAGAAAGCCTTTGAGCCTCCATGACGGATCACCGCGCGGGTGTGTTTGAAGAAACGGTCGGCATGCTCGATCCGCGACACCGGGTCGATAATCTTGTCGGGACGATGGTAATATTGTTCGGGAAGACCGTCGATCTGATCGCAATTGAAAACGGTGTAGGTCTTGAAATACGGGATATCCCGCGCGACCTCGTCGCCGCGTGGGTCAGTCTCGGTCTTGGTGAATCGACTGGCATAGACTACGGTTGTGCCGGTTTCGCCCTCCCGGACCTGGGCGCCGATTTGACCGGCCTGCCGATAGGTCATCAAAGGGGCGCCTCGAAACCACGGCGCAGGCTTTCCGACCAGAGTAGCAGCACGTTGATGCCGGTATAGGCTTCCCCGGTATGCCGGAGCGGTCGCGTGATCCGGCCTTCGAGCCCACCTGCCCTCCAGGGTTTCATCCAGGGGCGGACGCCCTTTTCCAGATCCGCGACGATCGTCTCGGTGATCCGCTCGTAGATGTCGACGCGCGGGCTCTTCTCTTTCCGTTTCCTTTTCATTTTCAGGCCTCCTGATTTCAGGACCGCGCCGATCGCGGTCCGTCACGAGGTCCGACGATGGCGGGGCTGAGGGCAGCCGCTGCACCCGAGCCAGGGCCCCGCGCAACGCAGCGGGGTGGCGAAGGGCCGAAACGCCGAGGAGGACGGCGAAGCCGTTGCAGCGGCGGCCGGCTCCGCCCGGACCTTTCTCGGGACGGATCACGACCGGGGCAGACGCGCAGTGGAAGGCGGCGCAGGGCGCCGCCGCCAGGGGATGAGAGAAGTAGTCGGTCAGTGGACCGAGTGACCGCCGGTGTAGGGGTCGTATTCGAAGAGGACGACGATCTCAGCGTCGTGGACTTCGTCGGCGGGAAGGACGCCGTATTCGTCGTCGGACTTGAAGAGGACGATCGGGGTCATGAGGATGCGGGCGAGGTTCCAGGCGTGTTTCTGGGCCAGGGAAAGATCGTGGTGCATGAAAGTGCTCCATCGTTGGAGCGGGCCAATCCCGCTCTTGATGGCTCCGTCAGTGTGCGGCTTAGCGGACGCGATCACCGCGCAGGCCACAGCCAAGCGGCCGCCGCTTGCGAGCGGACCCTTTACGGGTTGATCGTGGAAGTCCGCGCCGCACCAGGAATGCCATATCTCCAAGAGCGGGAATGGGTTGCGTCCGAGATGAAGTACCGGCCATGTCCGTCTAAGCGGCTGGGTCGAGGCTGGACGTTCAGGGCGTCGCTCCGGACCGGTGCTCACAGGCAAATGACGGTGCGGGAGACGCTAGGCCAATGTGCCGGCACTTGATTTCAGGTGTATTCAGCGCGAGTTGGCCTTCAAGAGGCTTGAAGAGGTAAGTGCAAAAAACAATACGACATCGGGATTGCCGTGCGTCTTAATGACGATGCAGACCGGGCGGGGGGTTTCCGGCCGGATTCCTCACCCTTCTCCGCTCCGCGATGTCAGAGATTGTGGAATCCGGCGTCGTCGCCCTGTTCAAACATCGTTCTTGTCAGGACTGAGAATGGCATTGATGCCGGACATCAGCTCCATTCGGACATCGTTAGGGGCTTCATGCAGGGAATATGACTTCGTCGGGCTCGGCTCGCCGCGCATGCGGTGATAGTCGCGGGCGGAGACAATAACGAGCTTATCCTTGCCATGCTTGGTGAGCACGACCGGTTCGAGCAGCGCAGCCTCGAGGATTTCGCCTGAGGAGCGGTTCATGTCGGAGAACGTGTACTGTTTCATCGCAAGCCTTCATCATTTTACGTAGATTAGGTAATTTACGTTGTGTTCCCAATTCGGGGCTTTGCCGCGACGAACGGAGGCGGAGCCGAAGCTCCGCCGAGCGGCTCAGCCAAGCGCCGCCATCTGCAGTTCGGCCGCCTTACGGTCGACGGACTTGCCGGAGGTTTCGACCTGGCGTTCAAAAGGCTTCCAGGCCTCCCCGACGGTCTCTTCGTAAGCGGTTACCACACCCTCGGCTGCGCAGCGGAGCGCATGGGCCTGAATGCCCATATCGGCGGCGAACTCTCGCTTGCGTTGGGCATTGCTGTCGAACCCGGCAGGACCGTCGAGGTCCTCGTCGCGCCTATCGTTGGCCGATTTCGCGGTCGCGTCTCGAGCTTCAGTGACTGCCCGGGAATAGAATTGGCCGGCGCCGTGGGCGGAACCAACATAGGAGCCGACGATGCGCTGAAGATGGATTTGCATGGCCCGGTCGCCGAGGCCTTCGTTCAGAGATTCGGCCGTGTCGACGATGATCTTGTGGTGGAGATCGCGGATACCTTGGCTATCGATGACCGGCAGACCGAAACTTTCGGAGATGAGCGAGGCCTGGGCGCTGTCGGGGCAGGCGAGCCGGACCATCTCGAGGGAAGCGCCCTTCCGGAGCTGGACGATCTTGCCGGATAGACGGGAGGTACGAGCGTTACTGGTCATGTTAGGTCCTTTCCTCTCGATTTGACCGAAGGCTTAAGCCGGCCCCTGCCGGCCCTCCCTTCGGGCGCGGGCAAAAGAACCGACGGAAAGACGGGGGCTTCAGGGTCCGTACGGACCGGGACGAGCGAAGCTGTTCTGCGAGCCAGCAGGGCTTATCAAGCCCTCGCGCAGCCCCCGCGGGGCCGGTTTGGTGAGGATGGTGCGTGCGGCCGCGCGCGGCGCGTCAGCGGCCTTGAAGGCTCCGGCCGCCGGTTTACGACCGCGACCAAAACCGAAGGGAGGCCGTCAGGGGTGGCATTTCATCGGCGGCCAATGTGAAGGAAACGATCGGGGCCTCTCGCACACGCTCCTGCCGTCACACTGCGGCATGCACATCCGCTTTGGCGGTCGTCCCGTTGGAAATGGCCTTTGCCCTGACGACGAGAATTGACTGCTCCTGTCGTGAGAGCTTTCGGTTGAGGGCCTCGATTTCTCCCCGCCCGCTGGAATCTCAACTGGTCGACGCAGGCCCTGAACATGGCTTCATCCGACCGTGTCCATCGCTATCACCCGCGGGGATGTCTTCGGGCCATCGCCTTGTCTGTCGTTGTCATGCGTCCCGCCCTCGCCGATATTGGGCGTTCGATCCGATCAAGATGCGCGCTCGGCTGGCGGTGCGCTGCGTTCATCCAAGAGACCAGGTCTGTTTCCCTTGGGACCCTCACGCTCCCCTCACCGCATCGGTGCCCAGCGCCGTGACTTCCTGGAGCTCGGCTTCGGGATAGCCGTGCCGGGTGAGCCAGTCTTCGGCAGCGATGCGGTTTGCGGCGAGGTGGACCAGTTCCCCAAGGTCACCCGGCCGGCTCATGACGACGACCGACCCGGGTACCGGCTGCTCGCGCACGGTAAAGTCCCGGTGAGTTCACATCGAAAGTCTTGTGGACCCGCATGACGATTGTGCCGTTGGACCCCTAATCGCCCTCATGCAGGGTGAAGGATGCCGGAATCGTGTGGGCACCACGTTCGACGGCGGCACGCTTGCAAATCAGCCGGCCGGCCCCGTTGCGGTTTTTCCAGTCGGCGAGCTTTCTGCGATGGCGCTCCGGCGGCCGCGGCGTGCCGTCGGAATAGGCGATGATCGCGCCGATCGGCGCATGGTCGAAGATGAGCTTGGCGGACATGGTGTCCTCCTCCTTTATTGAGTGAAAACGAAAACGCCGCCGGACGATGCCGGCGGCGTGATGTGCATTCGGAAGGTAAAAGACCGCTATTCGGCGGCGTCACGGAAACCTTCGGAGACGGCATCGTGGTCGATGTCGCCCTCCTCCGGCTCCTCGACGGAGCCGGCGCAATCCCCGGCACATTCGTCCTCGGTGAACTCGTTGTGGGCCTTCCAGTCGGCCAGTTCGTTGGCGTCCGGCGCGAACAGCGCCGACCCGTGCACGAAGCGTTTCTCCTGGAAATGCTCGACAAGTGCTGCGCGGGTGTCGCGAACCTTGTTGCGCGGCAGAACCGAGGTTTCTGCGCATGCCGCCTCGAGCGCCTGCCGGGACAGGCACAGAAGGAAGTCCTCCGTTCCCATATTGGGCAGAAAGCTGTCGGCCCCGACGACGGCGCCGGCGATCCGTGAGACGATGCCGCTGTTCGACATGTTGCGGCGGCACGACAGCACCTCGATCAGGACCGAGCGCACGGCGGCCCTGAGTGTTTCCGTGTCGAATGCGAGATTGCCGGTCTCATCGACCAGGGTGGCGGCATGGGGTGCGATCTGGCTCCGAAACGAACCCGAATTGCCTGATCCGGTGTCGACGCGGACGTTCTGACCGGCGAAGGCGATGACGAGCAGCGCCATCAACGTGTCGTCCTCGATCGGCGCGTGGGAAAGCGCGTCATGCAGCGCGTCGGTGCGGAAATCGCCGATCATGTCCTGGCCCTTCTGGGTGACGTCTGGGCGCTGCGCCGGCGCGACGACACCACCCTCGCCACCCTTGCCTCTCGCCGGCTTCGGTTCGGGCATCCGGTAGACGACCGACTGCACCTTGCCCTCACGGTCGAGATACATCGCCGTATGGTCGGACTTCTTCGGCTTGCCGTAGACGCGCTCGGCCTTTTTCGGCAATTCCGGCTGCCCCCAGTTGTTGGACTCGGTGATCAGGCCGTTCTTCGGAAGATTGTTGGTCATCCACTCCTGCTGGGCGCCAAGGAAAGCCTCGACATCGGTCGTATAGCGGCTGTCCTCATCCGCTGGCGCAAAGAGATCTTCGACCCAGGCGATCCCGTAGGCTTGCGCCAGCTCGTCGTCGAAGCTGGCGTCGCGAGCATACATGCGGGTTTTTGAGAGGCCATTGGCGACCGACCACCACGAGGTGGTTTCGTTCTTCTTTGGCTTGTGGGCTTTCCAGACCTCCTTCTGTTCGGCGATCGAGGCGGCGGCGATGGTCCTGAGCTGTCGCTCGTCCGGCATGTCGCCCTTGGCCATCTGGTCCAGCATGGCGGCAAGCACATTGGCGAGAAGCCGGAGCTTTTTGATCTGGCGGACCGACAGGGACAGCGCTGCGGCGATACCTTCCTCGGTCCAGCCGAGCGCTACCAGCCGCTCGATGGCCCGCCACTGATCGACCGGGTTGAGTGGTTCGCGGGCGATGTTCTCGACCATGGAGCGCATCGCGCCGCCATCGTCGGCCGCGTCTGTCACGATGACCTCAATTTCCTCGAGCTCTGCAGCGATCGCACCCCTGGTCCGGCGATGACCGGCCTGGATGATGAAGCCGTTGCCGCCATCGCCTTCGGGGGACACGACGGGTGGCTGGATGATGCCGACGGCCTTGATTGTCGCGGCCAGCAGCGCATCGCTCTGCGGTGTGGATTTGGACTTGCGGGCATCGTCAGGGTTGTCCTTCAGCGCGCGCGGATCGATCTTGATGATATGCATGGGAAGCTCCTGTTCACGATTGTGGGCCCGGCATGCCCCCGGCTCCCTTTCTCGTCTTCTTCTCGAAGACATCCCTTGCACCGCGGAGAGGGCGAGCCGGTGCAACTGCGGCCGAGCATCCCTGCCCGGCCGGACAAGCGGGGCTGCAAAGCCCTGCGAAGAACGACGGGCCGTGATGGCGCAGGCGGCGGTTGAGCGAATGCGCCACCGGTTAGGCCGCTCTGCGAGCGGTCTTGCCTTCCATCACCTTCTCAAATTTTCCTCTGGAGTAGTCACGCCGCCTCGTGACGGTCACGCCCGGACGTCAGCCTTGTCTCGCTGGGTGCATCGGATGTCCCTTGAATGCCGCTAGTATTGACGCTATATTGCGTCATAATATCCGGCAATAAATGGAAGTAGCATCATGGGCCTCGCGGCATATTCGGATCAGGGCCTGTTCCAGCCGAGCAAGATCGCCAAGGCTTTTCGCACGACGAGCGACGAAATCGCCCGGACCGTGGGACTGGGCAAGGATGCCGTTCAGCGAAAGGACCGGGTGCGTTCCGACAAGACGCAGCGCCGCCTGCGCGAGATGGTGGAGATCATCAACAAAGTCGAGCCGCGCTTCGGTTCTGCGCTGATGGCCTATGCCTGGTATCGCTCAGAACCCTTGCCGGGATTTTCCGGGCAGACGGCCATGCAACTGGTGCGTGACGGGCGGGCCGGAGAGGTGATCGATTTCATCGACGCGGTCGATGCCGGCGTTTACGCCTGATCGTGGCCTCGACCTATTCGGGCAAACTCTACCGGGCGCTCAATCCGGTCTTTGCGCGCGAGCCGATGTCCGGACGCGGGGCGGAGCTTTATGGCGGCCGCTTCAATCCAAAGGGCGTGCCGGCGCTCTATCTGTCGACATCGGTGCTGACCGCCCTGAGGGAGGCCAATCAGGTCGGAGATTTGCAGCCCACCACCCTCGTTTGCTACCGTGCCAAAATCGAGACGGTCTTCGACGCATCCGACATCGCGGCCCTTGAGACTGCAGGTTTCGAAGAGACCGCTCTGGCCGATCCGGCCTGGCGCGACCAGATGCGAACAACGGGAGAGGCGCGCACGCAGCGCTTCGCTCGCGAGCTGATCGCAAAGGGCTTTAGCGGGCTTCGGGTGCGCAGCTTCGCTAAGGGAAGCGGGCCGGATGACATGAACCTGGTGCTCTGGCGCTGGGGCACGACGGCTCCGTCGCGGCTCGAACTGATCGACGACGAGGACCGGTTGTCGTAATGCGCGTAGCGCTTTATGCCGCCGCCAAGGCCTTCTTCCCCTCTTCCAGGACTTCGTTCGCCAGATCGGCTTCGATCGTTTCAAGCTGCCGGCGCTTCTCCGAGAGCTCCTCCTCGAAACCGAACTCGCCGCACCGCCGGGACTGATAGGAGGCAAGCCGGAACCGGTAGTGAGACCGCTCGTCCTCGAAGCCGGCCAGCACATGTTCGATGCGCGAGATCGCGCCGAGCGCCGTGACGGTCAGCGCCAGATCGATGTCAGTCTCCGCCCCGGTACGTGCGAGTGCGCCGCCATATTGGAATTCTTCGCTTCCGAAGCGCTTGCCCGAAAAGACGAGATCGAAGCCGCCGATCGCGGCAATGGGTTTCTCGTCCTCCTGCCGCAGATGCAAGAGCGTCATGACGTTCTCGCCGATGAGGTCGCGCGCCGTCACGCGCTCCTGCGCGGTGAGCCGGTGATCCTTCGGCAGAAGGCAGACAAGGATGCTGGTGGCCAGCGTCGTCGACGTCACGTCCCCGGCCTCAAGCGGCGAATGCACCAGTCCGAAATCGTAGAGGCTCTGGGCGACGAGCGTGTGGATCTCCTGTCCGTCGACGACGTCGACCTGCACCTAGAGGTCCGGCTGCGTCTTCCGGTAGACGTCCACCGCCAGCGGTACCAAGGCCGCCGTCGAAGGTCGCGAGCGTGGCGATGCGCAGCGATGGCCAACGCACCGGCGACGTTTTGAGGCCGAAGCTCTCGATCAGCACGAGCTGCTGGAAGAGGCGCTGCACGTGGTAGTAGAGCAGTTCCGCCTCGGGCGTCGGCCGCAGTTTGCCGCCGGACCTGCTGTACAGCGAGACGCCCAGCGTTTACTCCATCTGCGTCAGCGTCTTCGACGCGTTCGGCTGGGTCGTGTGAAGCTCCTGCGCAGCGCCCGTGACCGAGCCCGTTTTCATATAGACGAGGAAGCACTCGAACTGGCGTATCTTCAGTCGGTGCATGGCGCGCGCGTTCCGGGAAGGACGGGTGAATCTGCGAAGAGATCGTCTGACCCTGTCCGCCCCCCGCGTGCAATTCGGGGTCTTTCCTGGCCGCGTTTCGGCTATTCCGATGCCCGCCAGATCGGACCGCGATCGCGCACCGGATCGAGCAGCGACCAGTCGCCCTCGTCGACCCGAAAGCCTTTCGGGAACGGCGGCCGCGGCTCCATGCCGATCGCCATGAGCACCCGGTCGTCGCGATAGTAGGCGCGCGCGATCACTGCTTCGGCCACAGCGAAACCGGCAGGATCGGCCGCTCGCAGCCTGTCGAGCAGGGCCGACGCCGCGACCGCATCGAGATCGGCCAGCCGGCCGCCGGCCGCTTCGTCGATGCCGCGCAGCAGCCGGGCGAGCGCCGGCCGGTCGCGTTTCACCGACGATGCCATATCGGCCATGATCGCCGGATCGTCGGCGCCCGGCATGCCGAGCACGGCGCTCGCCGGGATCATCGCTCCCGCGACGCAGCGCAGGCAAAGCCGCTCGCCGTCGCTCAGCGCCGGGCCCCAGCCGTCGTTGATGGTCTCAGTCGAAGAGGTCATGGATCCGGGTCTTGATCTGGTCGGCGACATGCAGCGCGATCGCCTGGATGGTCGAGGTCGGGTTGACGCCGCCGGATGTGACGAAGACGCTGCCGTCGACGATGAAGAGGTTCTTCACGTCGTGGCTGCGGCCCCATGCGTTGACGACCGAGGTGCGCGGGTCGTTTCCCATGCGCGCCGTGCCCATCAGGTGCCAGCCGGCATAGGGCAGCGGCGAACGGGTGATGATGTCCTTCGCGCCGGCCCGGGTCAGGATGTCGACGCCGCGCGCCACCGAATGGTCGAGCATCTTCTGCGAGTTCTCGCTGAGCCGGTAGGTGATCTTCGGGGCCGGGATGCCGTTGGCGTCCTTCAGGGAAGGGTCGAGCGTAACGCGGTTGATCTCTTCCGGCAGGTCCTCGCAGATCGCGATCATGCCGGCCTGGTGGTCGAACAGCCGGCGGAAGGCAGCATGATGCCCCTCACCCCACGGCAGCAGCCCGTCGCCGAGACCGTTGAGGGCGGTGGTGGCCGGGGCATTGCCGCGCGTGAACTGGTAACAGTAGCCGCGCAGGAAATCGCGCGCCGGATCGGTCTCGTAGAACTCCATCGACCACATGAAGACGCGCGAGCCGCGATAGCCGTCGAGGGGCCGGTCGAAGCGGCCCCGCACCAGCGCGTAGGGATGGAACATCAGGTTCCTGCCCACCTGCCCGCTCGAGTTGCCGAGCCCGTTCGGGAAGCGCTCCGAAGCCGAGTTCAACAGGATGCGCGGCGTGCCGATGCCATTGCACGCCATGATGACGATCTCGGCAGGCTGGAACACCTCCCGCCCGTCGCCGTCGAAATACCAAGCGCCGGTTGCCATGCCGTCGTCGTTGGTCTCGATGCGGCTGACCCGGCATTTTGTGCGCACCTCTACGCGGGCACGCATAGCCTCTTGCCAGTAGGTGACGTCGGTCGAGGCCTTGGCGCCCTGCGCGCAGCCGTGGCCGCAATGGCCGAGGTTGATGCATGCCGCCCTGCCCTCGTAGTCGCGCGAGGTGATCGCCGAGTCGGAAGGCCACCAGTGCCAGCCGAGCTCGTTCATCGCCCGGCCGAGCATCTCTCCGGTGCTGCCGAGCGGCATCGGCGGCATCACCGCTTCTTTGGGTGGATAGGCGGGGTCGCCCTCAAGCGCGGCGATGCCCATCATGCGGTCGTTGAGCGCATAGTAGGGTTCGAGCGTGGCGTAGTCGATCGGCCAGTCGTCGGCGACGCCGTCGAGCGAGCGCACCCGGAAATCGGACGGGTGCATGCGCGGAAAGTGCCCGGCATAGAGGATGGTGCCGCCGCCGACGCCGTTGAAGTTGGCGATCTTGATCGGCGAGTCGTCGTCGTTGACCGGGTAGTCCGCGGGCATCGCGCGCCGGTTCGGGTGGATCGCGTAGTCCTCGGCCTGGCGAGCCTCCCAGTCGCGACCGGTCGAGGGGTAGCGGGAGGACTGCTGCCAGTCTCCCTGCTCCAGGCAGACGATGCGCATGCGCGTCTCGGCCAGGCTCCAGGCCACCGCCGCACCGGAGGCGCCGGCGCCGATGATCAGCACGTCGACGGGGTCGTTGGTCACGGGCACGGTCTCGATGCCTTTCCTTGCTTCCCTGGCGTCAGACGACGAGCCGGGGTATGGCTGTACGGTGGATCATGCCGGTCTTCTCCAGCGGCGGATACTTCGCCAGCGCGGCCTCGTTCGGCTCGGTTCCCCAGCCCGGGCGGTCCGGAATGATCAGGTAGCCGTCCTTGTACTCGGGCTCGTGGGTGAAGACCTCCTTGTCCCAGGCTATGCGGTCGATGTCGGTCTCCATGATCCGCATGTTGGGCACGACCGCGCTGAACTGGGCGTTCATCATCGTGCAGAGATGGCCGTAGAAGTTGTGCGGCGCGACGTTGACCTCGTAGGCGGCCGCTGCGGCCGCGATCTTCAGCGACTGCCAGACGCCGTTCCACGGCGTATCGACGATCGCCACGTCGATCGCCTGCGCCTCGAAATAGGGCAGGAACTGCTGGACGCCGATCAGCGTCTCGCAGGACGAGATCGGGTGCGGGCTGTTGGAGCGGATGTAGGCGAGCGCCTTCGGGTCGCGGGTGTCGATCTCGACCCAGAACAGGTCGAGGTCCGCCGTCTCGCGCAGCATCTTCACGTAGCCCTCGGTGCGGGCGTTGAAGTTGAGGTCGAGCAGGATGTCGACGTCGGGGCCGGCTTCCTCGCGCATCATCTCGATATGCCGGCGCAGGTTCTTGAGCACCTTGCGCTCGATGTTGAGACCCGGCTCGTGCGGCCGGCCGAAGCCCGGCGCCCAGGCATCGATCCGGTCCTGCTCGTCATAGATGAATATGTTGGTCTTAAGTGCCGAATAGCCCCAGTCGCGCACGTCGCGGGCGATTTGGCGCACGCCCTCGGCATCGACGATCGGCGGCGAAAAATGCTCAGTGCGCATGCGGTAGGCCACGCAGTGCGACCAGTAGATGCGCACCTTGTCGCGCACCTTGCCACCGAGCAGCACGTGGCAGGGCACGTCCAGCGTCTTCGCCTTAGCGTCGAGCAGCGCGTTCTCGATCGCGCCGAGCGCCTGGCCGACGACGCCGCCCAGCGCCGGCCGGGTCACGTTCTGCAGGTCCTCGCGGATGTGCTCGTGCAACATCGCGCTCTGTCCGATGATGCGGTGGCTCAGCTTCTCGATGATCGCGGTCACCCCCGGCGAGCCGAAATTCTCGTCGTACTCGCTCCAGCCGACGATGCCGTCCTCGGTGGTGATCTTCAGGAAGTGGTAGTTGCGGAACGAGTTGCTGCAGGACAGCGTCTTCACTTCGGCCACGATTGCTTTGTTCTTCACGGTCATTCCCCGGCTAGCTTGCAGGTCTGTTGTTCCGCTGCCCGGCAGGGCGCGGCTGTCATCGTTCGAGCTGGCTGCTGCGCGGTTGCGGTCAGCCCCAGCCCGAAATGGATTTGACGTCCATGAACTCCGCGATGCCCCAGCGGCCGCCCTCGCGGGCGCGTCCCGAAGCCTTGACGCCGCCGAACGGCGAGCCCGCGCCGCGCGGCTGGCCGTTCATCTCCACCATGCCTGAGCGAAGCAGCCGGGCGACCCGGTTGCGGCGTTCCCCGTCCTGGCTCTGAACGTAGTTGGTCAGCCCGTAGGGCGTGTCGTTGGCGATCGCAATCGCCTCCTCCTCGCCGTCGAATGGAATGATCGACAGCACCGGCCCGAAGATCTCCTCGCGCGCGATCGTCATGTCGTTGGCGACGTCGGCGAACACGGTCGGCTGGACGAAATAGCCCCGGTCGAACCCGGCCGGTCGCCCAGGCCCGCCGGCGACCAGGCTCGCACCTTCCTCGATGCCGGTGTCGATCAGACCCTGGATGCGCTCGAACTGGCGCCCGGAGACGACCGGGCCGATATGCGGTCCGGGCTGGCTTGAAGGGCCGACTACGATCGAAGACGCGACGCGTGCCGCCGTCTCCAGGGAGCGTTCGTAGATCGGGCGCTCGACCAGCATGCGCGCAGGCGCGTTGCAGTTCTGGCCGCTGTTGACGAAGCACTGGCGCACGCCGCGCTCCACGGCCATCTCGTCGGCGTCGGCGAAGACGAGGTTGGCGCCCTTACCGCCAAGCTCCAGCGCCACGCGCTTGAGGCTGTCGGCCGCCGCCCTGGTGATGGCGATGCCGGCCCGCGTCGAGCCGGTAAAGGATACCATGTCGACGTCCGGATGCGTCGCCAGCCGGTTGCCGGCGCCCGCCCCGTCGCCATTGACCAGATTGAACACGCCTGCCGGAAGCCCCGACGCCTCCACGATTTCAGCGAAAACGATCGCCGACAGCGGCGCGATCTCCGACGGCTTCAAAACCACCGTGCAGCCGGCGATAAGCGCGGCCGCCACCTTCAGAGTGATCTGGCTGATCGGCCAGTTCCACGGCGTGATGAGGGCGGCGACGCCGACCGGCTCCAGCGCAATCCGATCATTGGGGGCGTGGTCGCCCAGCGGACGGACGAAGTCGAAGCCCTTCATCGCATTGACGAAGTTCGCCATGTGGCGCGGCCCGGCGCCGGCCTGGGCGGCGCGCGCGAGATCGATCGGTGCGCCCATCTCCTGCGAGATCGCCTTCGCCATGTCCTCGGTGCGAATGAGGTGCACTTCGCGCATCTTCTCGACGAAGGTGAGCCTTGCCGCCGGGTCCGTTGCCGCCCATGCCGGGAACGCCTTCTTCGCCGCAGCCACCGCGGCGTCGACATCTGCGTCGCCAGCCAGCGCCACGACGCCGAACGACTCCTCGGTCGTCGCGTCGACTAGCACCTGTTCGGCGGTCGCCCGCGAGGCCACCCAGCGGCCATCGATGTAGAACCGGCGCATTTTCATCATGGCAAACTCTCCACTATGCCCATTCCCGTCACCGTCCAGCGCTATTCGCCGGGCCTGCGGCGGCGGCCGCTGCGGCTGTCGAAGAGATGGATATCCTCGGCCCGCGCGGTCAGATGGATCGCGTCGCCGGGCTGGGCGTCGGTCCTGCCCCTGACGAGCACGCGGACCACGTGCTCGCCCATGCGCGCGGTGATCTGGGTCTCCGAGCCGGTCGGCTCCACCACCGCGACGGTTGCCGGCCAGCCGGTCGCGGCCAGCGAAAGATGCTCCGGGCGGATGCCGACTGTGGTGCGGCCCTTGCCGGAAACGGACATCGGCAGCGCGATTGACTGCGCGTCGTCGAGGAGCAGCGTATCCGCTCCTTCGACCACGCCCTCGAGGAAATTCATCGGCGGGGAGCCGATGAAGGCGGCGACGAACAGGCTTTCCGGGCGGTCGTAGAGATCGAGCGGTGGGCCCATCTGCTCCACGATGCCGCCGTTCATGACGACCACGCGGTCGGCGAGCGTCATCGCCTCGATCTGGTCGTGGGTCACGTAGACCGTAGTCACGCCGAGGCGCTGGTGCAGTTCCTTCAGTTCCGAGCGCATCTGCACGCGCAGCTTGGCGTCGAGGTTCGACAGCGGCTCGTCGAACAGGAAGACGTTGGGCTGGCGCACGATCGCCCGCCCCATGGCGACGCGCTGGCGTTGGCCGCCGGAAAGTTGGCGCGGCTTTCGATCCAGCAACTGCTCGAGCCCGAGGATGCGGGCCGCCTCCATCACGCGGGCGTCGATCTCGGCACGCGGCAGGCGGCGCTGGCGCAGCGCGAAGCCCATGTTCTCGCGCACGTTCATGTGCGGATAGAGCGCGTAGTTCTGGAACACCATGGCGATGTGGCGATCCTTCGGCACCACATCGTTGACGACGCGGTCACCGATGGCGATTTGGCCGCCGCTGATCTCTTCGAGCCCGGCGATCATTCGCAGAAGCGTGGATTTCCCACAGCCGGACGGGCCGACCAGCGCGACGAACTCGCCATCGGCGATGTCTATCGATACGCCGTGGATGACCTCGATCTGGCCGTAGGCCTTGCGGACATCCCTGATCTCGACTGTGCCCATGCTGGCGCTTTCTCCCTGGTTTCCTAGCCGGCGTTCTTCGTCTGCGCCGGATTGTCGGATTGCAGCTCGCGGGTGATCGCCTCGTAGGCCGCATTCTCGTGCAACCTTACCAGCGCTGCGGCGGACTCGAATTCGCCGGCCTTGAGCGCGTCGCGGATCGACTTGTGCTCGGCGAGCGAGTCGGCCATACGGCCGGCAATCACCTTGAAGCCGCTGTGGGCTGAGGAGAGCGCGCTGAGATTCATGAGCATGCGCAGGCACCACTGCGAGTGTGCGGCGTATCGTTGAGCAACGTATGGAACTCGTGGTTGAGCTGGATGTAGCGCACCGCGTCCTGGGCCTCGACGGCCAGCGTCGCGGCGTCGATGTTCGCGTCGATTTGCGCCATCCTTCGGGCGTCGTAGCTCGAGGCGCCGAGCTCGATGGCGAGCGAGCCTATCATAGCGCGCAGTGCGTATATCTCGCGCAGCTGCTCGCGCCCGGCGCTCGCCACAACGGCACCGACATGCATCTGCACTTCCAGCCACCCTTCCGAAGCGAGGCTACGGATCGCCTCGCGGATCGGCGTTTCGCTGATGCCGAGCGCTTCGGAGATCTCCCGCGTGGTGATGCGGTCGCCCGGCTTGACGGCGCGGGAGATGATCAGGTCCTCGATGTGCCGCCGCGCGAGATCGGCCTTGGAGAGGTATATCGAGGCCTGCGTCATGCCACGCCCCTTCGTGTCTGTTCGTGCCTGTCGCCGCTCATCGTTCACCCCTTCGTCGCGCCGTCCGCTAGACCCTGTATCAGCCATTTCTGGACCAGCAGTGCGAAGATCACCACAGGAATGACCGTTATCGTGCCGACCGCCGTGAGCGCGCCCCAGTTGGCGCCGTTGACCGTGTCGCCGGCGATGCCTGCGATGGCAACGGGAATGGTGGAGGCGTAGCGGTTGGTCAGGACCAGCGCGAACAGTAGCTCCTCCCAGGCGAGGATCATGCTGAAGATCAGCGTCGACAGAAGGCCCGGCAGCGAGATCGGCACGATGATCTTGAAGAAGGCGCCGAAGCGGCTGCAGCCGTCGATCATCGCCGATTCCTCGAGCTCCTTCGGCAGCGCAAGGAAGAAGCCGCGCATCAGCCACATCACGTAGGGGATGAGGAAGGTGCAATAGGCGAGGATCAGCGTGATGTGCTGGTCGGTGACGCCGAGCGAGCGCGCGACTAGAAACATCGGCACGGCGAGTGCGATCGGCGGTACGCCGCGCGACAGCAGGATCAGCACGCCGATGGTGCCGGCGCCGCGCAGCTTGATGCGGGCAAGCGCGTATCCGGCCATCGCCCCGGCAACGATCGACAGGAGGCCGGAGCCGACCGCGACGATAATGGTGTTGATTAGCCGGCGGCTGATATCCGCCCGCTGCATGTAGCTGATGTAAGTCTCCAGCGTGGGCGTGAAGAACAGCGTCGGCGGCGTGGTGAAGATGTCGCGCTGCTCCTTGAAGGACGACAGCACCATCCAGAAGACCGGGAACAGGAAAACGATGCAGGCAAGGACACCGGCGGCGATGCGGATGCGCGGTCCGAGCCGCGACTTGCGCCGCAGCGGCGCGGGGAGAGCGGTCGCGGTCAATAGCGTTCCTCCAGCTTGCGGGCGCCGATGAGGAAGATGCCGGTCAGCACCATAGTGAGCGCCAGCACGATCACGGCCATCGCCGCGGACTCGGCGAAGCGTAGCGAGCGGAATGCCTCCTCGTAGATGAAGAGGTTGATGACGTTGGTCGCGCCTCCCGGGCCGCCATAGGTCGCGGCGAGGGCGATGTCGAACATCTTGACCGCGCCCAGCCATCGCACGACGAAGGTGGCGGCGATGATCGGCACTAGCAGCGGCAGCGTGATCGACCACAGCATCGACCACCAGTTGGCGCCGTCGATCTCGGCCGCCTCGAAGATGTCGCGCGGCAGCGACAGCAGGGCGGCAGTGGCGATCAGCACCACGAAGGGGGTCCAGCGCCAGGTGTCGATGATAACGATCGCGGCCATGGCGAGGTTGGGGTCGCCGAACCAGTCGAGCGGGGCGAAGCCGAACAGGCCGATGAACCAGTTCATGATGCCCCAGAGCGGATCGAGGATCATGCGCCAGATGCCGCCGGCCACGACGGGCGCAACGACCATCGGAATGATGAAAAGGGCGCGCACGGTGCCGCGCCCGCGCCAGTCGGCATTGATCAGGAAGGCGATGCCGAAGCCGAGCACGATCTGCAGTGGCAGGGCAAAGACGAGGTAGATGAGCGTCACCTTCATCGACGACCAGAAACGGTAGTCGTCGAGCACGTGGGCATAGTTGTCCCAGCCTACCCACTCAACGGCGCTGAACGTCATCAGGTCGAAGCGGGAGAAGCTGATCTCGATCGTGTAGAAGATCGGGTAGGCGAGCATCGCGCCGAGGATGACGGCCGCGGGCCCATGAACGCCCAGCGCGAGATCGCGTCGGCCAGTTTTGTCCATCCGCGGGGGCGCGCACGCGGAACGCCCCCTGCCGTCACTGTACTCATCTCAATGTCCTCCCTACCCGCCAAGGTCAGTCGAGAACCTTCTCGATCTTCTCGGCTGCGACCTGCAACGCCTCTGCCGCGGTCACCTGCCCGGCCATGAACCGCGAGTGCTCATCGGCGAGGATCTGTTGCGCCGCGTCGGAGCGCGGATGGCGGATACGCCACATCATGCCCTTCTCCGAAGCGTCGTATGCCTGCTGCAGGGCTTCGAAAACCGGGACGAGCCATGGCTCCGAAGGCGTCAGGCGAGTGTCGACTTGCGCGCCGGAAAGACGCCGAGATTGGCCGCGTGCCAGCTCTCGCCCTCCTTGGAGCTCAGCCACTGGATCACCGTCCAGGCGGCCTGCTGGTTCTGGCTCTTCGAAGAGACGGTTCCGCTCCAGATGCCGCGGTGCGCGCCGGCGCCGTTCGCGCCGACAGGCAGAACCTGGATGCCGACCTGGTCCGGCTTCAGCGTGGTCGTCTTCTCGTCGATCGCCGACCCCTTGAACACACTGCCCCAGTTGAACATCGTGGCGACGAGGCCCTGGCGGAACGCCTGCAGCGCTTCAGAGAAGCCGTGGCTGACGGCGCCCGTGGGTGCGAATTCGAGCAGCTTCTTGTGCGTCTCGAGGGCGGCGATGCCGATCTCGCTGTTGAAAGCCGGCTTGCCGTCCGCGTCGAGCAGTTGCCCCCGTTCGAGTTCATGATCGTCTGCCAGATGGTCGGCGTGAGCGGCTCGCGCACGAAATAGGTGTCGATCGCCCAGGCGTCGACCGTTCCGTCGCCATTGGTGTCCTGGACCAGCTTCGGCGCCTGCTCGATGAACTGTTCCCAGGTCAGGTCAGCGGTCGGCGCAGCAAGCCCGGCCTTCTCGTAGAGCGCCTTGTTGGTGAACATCATCAGCATGTTGGAGCGCAGCGGAACGCCGTACTGCACGCCTTTCCACTCGCCAGCTGCCAGCGGCGCGGCGTTGAAGTCATCCCAGTCGTAGCCTTCCAAGGTCCAGCCAGCCGCATCTGGTGACTTGAGGTCCATCAGCGCACCGACCTCGGCAAGCTGCGGCACCCACGGGTCGTCGGCGATGATGATGTCGTAGGTCGGGCTCGGCCCGGTCGCGTCGAGCATGCTCTTAGCCAGAAGCTCGACATAGGGCACGCCGTCGATCGTGACCTTGATGTTCGGATAGTGCTTGTTGAACTCGGGCACCATGAGCGTCTGCCACTGGTTGGCGAACGCCTCGTTGGCAATCATGCGCACCTCGACAGGGCTTTCCGCCGTGCCGAGACCATTATCCTGCGCAACCGCAGCCGTGCCACCTAGCGCCGCGAACGTCACGGCCGATGCAGCCGCGACCATCAGCGCGCGCCGCGAGACCGAACCTGATGCTTCATGGAATCGATTCATGCAATCCTCCCTGGTGTGAACGGTTTCCCAACGACGCACCGCGCCGCCATTTCCGCCACCTTATCTCCAACCCTACATTCTATAGAATCCAGAATGTGGGATTCTTGTAGGAGGCAGAAGGCCGCGAGTCAATCAACAACCGTTCGCGCACTGACGATTGCGGCATCGATGAATTCAACGCCGTCATCGCCCTGAAATGCCGGGGGTTGTCGTCCAACCAGTGGGTATCAACTTTTGGATGACAATCGGTCGAATGGACGACGAGTAGCTTCTGCCCCTCGGCAACCTTGCCGTTGGAGATGATGTAGACGCCCTCGTCGCCAACGAGCCAGAAGCCGGGCTTCTCGCCCTCTCCCGACCGGGTGCCATAATAGGGATTGCGGAAACCGCCATTGGTGGCGGCATCGTCTTCGCCGCGCGCGATAACCTTGCGCACCGCAAGAACCGGAAATGTGCACATGGCCCACCTCACGCGGCTTCAGGCAGCGGCAGGTGGCGCAGATGCACCGGCAGCTTCTCGGAGACCTGCTGATCCGTCAGGCTCTCCAGCAGCTCGAACCGTGTGCCCGGTTTGCCGTAGACGATGACAGTGCGCTTGCCCCGATGTTCGGGCCGGAAGTCCGCGCCGGCATAACCGCGATAATCGTCATGGGTGGCGCTCCAGATGTGCTCGATGCGTTCGTCGCGCGTAATGGCCTTGACCGGGCGGCGTTCGCGCTCGACGATCGCATCACGCATGGCATGGACGGAACGCGGATCGAACAAATTGCAATAGGCGTGGAAGTACCGTTTCACGCCGTTGATGCTGAGTGTGTAGAATACGCTGGTAATGCTGCCGGTCAGGAATTCGCGCATGGCGAACATTTCGCCGCGCATCCAGAGCGGCGGCAGGATTTCGAGCATGTAGTCATGTTGAGCCTGCGCGATTTCGAACCATTCGCCGGCGTAAAGCGCGCCGTCGTCATCCTGCCAGCGGTCGGGCCGCCCGGCATGGCGGTCGAAGAGCCTGAACGTCTGGTGGCGGTCAGCGATGCCGAAGTAGATTTTTCGGATTGGTGCAAGAAGGGTCATGGCGGGCTCCTGTGGGGCCTGTCTCGGGCTGGAGCGCGGTGCACCCTGTCGGTATCACCATTTTCTTCAGCCCTTCCGGACCCCTTCCCGCGGCCGCCTCTCCGTCCGGCCGGGTCAAGGGCCGGCGTCAGCCGGGCGGAGCTTCACCCTTGAGGCGGACGGCGGGCATGCGGCAGCCGCCCCTCTCCTCCTCCCTTCCATCCTTCTTTCTTCTTTTGGCCTTCAGATCCTCGTTCCAGTCCTCCAGCTCAGGTCGCAGCCGCACGAACTGACAACCGACATCGCGCGCGAGCGCCTCGAGCCTCGCGGCAAAGATCTCCCCTTGCGCATTGTTGTCGGTGGCGGCGACGAGGAGGGCGTCTGCTCGAATGGCGAGATCGAGCAAGGCCTCCGAACTCGCCGGCGACCAACCGCCCCCGGTGCTCAAATAGCGCGTGTCGGGACGCTGTTCCTCGAGTGCGGCAAGGCTCATGGCATCGATTGCCGCCTCGACGACGCACAGGCGCAGCGACGTTTCCGCACCGAATGCAAAGAGCAGTTTGGTGCCGCCGGAGGCAAAACCGCGCCAGTCGGGACCACGCTCTTCCCAACCGGTGACCATTCCTGATGGATCCCGGTGGGCAGCCCACATGCTGCCCTGTGGGCCTTCGCGAAGAAGGTCCTCGGCGACGGCCGCGCGCAGTACGGGATCAGGTAGCGCCCGCTCGTCCTGCAGGTAGCGCCATGTCGCGGAGCCGGGCCATGGCTTGCGCCGCGCCGACCAGCGCTCGGGAACCGAGAGGTCGGGCATGCGCTCACGCGATTGCCGTAGCCACTGCGGTTGCGAAGGGACGAAGTCGACGAGGTCGGCAACGACATAGAGCGCGGCCGCAAAGGGCAGGCCGTCAAGATGCTCGACGAGGCGGAACACGTCGCCCTTCGCATCCGACAGCGGATCGAACCAGCCCTTGCCGTCATGAATGACAATGATGATCTCTTCGCCGCGGCGGTATTTGACCGCGCGGCGGGTGCTTTCCTTTACGTCGACCGCAAAGCCGGCGGTTTCCAAGACGGCCTCGCAGGCGACCTTTTCTCTCAGCTCTTCCAGGTCTGCTTTTTCCATTCCCTCTCCGCGTTTCGCGCGGTCCTCTGTCCGGTTTTCGCTCCCTATTCCTTAGGGGCGGCAACCCGGGGGCCGCGAAGAGCAAGGCAGGACAAGGGCGCGTCTGGCAAGCCGGCATTTGTGCCGGATCGCATGTTTCGCGGCCAGAGGCGGCGAAGCCTCCTTGCCGGCCGCCGCGCGCAAGCGGCACTAAGGTGTTTTCGCAGTTCTTTCCAATCCCCTTTGTAGCGCCGCGCATCAAGGGTGGCAGCCCGGACGGGGAGGACCGCTCGCGGGCTTCAGCTTTGCCAACAGCCCGGCCCTTAGAGCGATGCCAAACATCAATTCAACGTGGCGGACAAGCACGGACACAAGCTTGGTTACGATAACTGAGAATTATCAAGGCCTCAAAAGCGCGTAGCAATCGCCAGCGCTCTGTCGCGTCAGGCCTGTTAATAGCCCGTGTGTTCTGGCTACTGACCAAAGATTGTATTTAATCTTTAGTCAGTGGCTGCCTATCGTGCCGTCAACAAACGGCGGGCCAGTTCCAGGTCGCCCCAACGCGTCGAAAAGGTATCGGAGACTTCGAACCAGCCTCCGTCGTTGCCGGCACCTTGGTTAGCGCCCATGCATGCACATTGGCACTCATGACCGAGCGCTTCCTGGCATGCTCTCGCGCAGATCTCCTGCTCGCGGTAGGGCTGAATGATATAGATCTTGCCATATCTGACCAGCGCTCGATCAACGAGGTCATTGAACCAGGATTTCGGCAACTCCCAGTAAGCTTCTGTGCCGCCGATCCATTCGGGCGCAGTTCGCCGCCCGTTCTGAAGCCAGTGCCGATTGTCGTCGGCGAATGGTAGTCGCACGCGAATGCGCTCGCCTCGCCCCGTACGGCGCAGCACAACAGGTATTTGCTTCTGCTTCCAGACATAGGAGAGGGTGAGCTGATCCATCATCCGCACCAGACAGCTGATGCCAGTTAGATCGGCAAGCCAAGCGCGATGCGCATCGCGCATCAAAAATCGATATCGAATAAAACATCATTATTCACTTTTGATGTGCCATAAAACATCACATTGAGAGGGCGCCGACTATTTGATATCGTAAAAGACATCAAACAAGATAAATGATGCAGAAATAAACATCGATGAAATATGAAACCCAAGAGATTGCCGACCGCCTACGCGAAGCCAGAGAAGCCAAACAGCTCAGCCAACGCGAATTGAGCCGGTTAGCTGGCGTCCCGCAAGCGCAGATTTCGCGGATTGAATCCAACAGCGTTGATCTACGCCTATCGAGCCTCGTCGCGATCGCCAGCGCATTGGATTTGGAGATCGCCCTGGTCCCACGCAAGGCAGTGCCTGCAATCAAATCGATCACGCGTCAGACGACGGATCGAACCGTGATCCAACCGCCCGCGATCGGCAAGGAAATGCAGCAACTGCAAAAGGCGGTTCGCGCCCTTCAGATTGAAGCGCCGAGCCTGCCGGAGCTGGATGAGCTGCGCAAAGCGACGGCATCACTCCAGCGCCTCCAGATTGATACCCGGTTTTTAGATAGCCTCCGCTCCCTGCGCCAAACGATTGACCACGCCAAACGGACGGAGCACTCGAAGAGCATATTGGATGCGATCAACAGCATGAGAACGCTCCGCAACCAGATCGCCCATTTCGAGCCAACGAGCGAACAAAGGAATGCGAACCGTCCAGCCTACTCATTAGATGAGGAGGACGACAATGCCTGATGTATCCGTTTTGAGTGTGCGCCTCTATGGCAAAGAAATCGGCACGATCACCCATGTCGGAAACGAAAAGACACTTTTTGCGTTCAACGATGCCTATATTGAGAACCGTGAGAGACCGTCCCTCGGCCTGCAGTTCAAGGATAGCCTCGGCGACCTGATCACTGATTTTCGGCCATACAAGATCAAGCTGATGCCCTACTTCTCGAACCTCCTGCCGGAGGGTCATCTGCGCCGATACCTGGCTGAGAAGGCAGACATCCATATCGACCGCGAGTTCTTCCTCTTATGGGTGCTCGGGCAGGACTTGCCCGGCGCGATCACCGTCGTCCCAGCGGACGGTGAAGAATGGCCCGACGAAGCACATAACATCCTTGAAGGGGAAGCCGCGAAAGAGGCTGCCGAAGATGCCATGCGATTTTCATTGGCGGGCGTGCAGCTCAAATTCTCGGCGGTTCGAAGTGCGAGCGGCGGCTTGACGATTCCGACAAGCGGCGTCGGCGGCAATCGGATCGTCAAACTCCCCTCACGCGAGTTTGCCAACGTCCCGGAAAACGAGTTCTCGATGATGAGCCTTGCCAGGATGGTTGGGATCAACGTGCCAGCGATCGGGCTGATCGATGTGCGATCGATCGGAAACCTGCCAGACGGGATTGAGAAGATCGGGCAACAGGCTTTCGTCATCGAGCGCTTCGATCGCAATGAAGATGGCAGCGTCACACATATCGAGGATTTTGCGCAGGTCTTTAACGTCTATCCTGAGGACAAGTACAAGAAGGCCAGTTACCGCAATCTGATATCGGTGATCGCCTCCGAATCCGATCAGGATGATGTGGCCGAATTTATTCGCCGCCTGACATTCAATGTCCTGATCGGCAATGGCGACATGCACCTGAAAAACTGGTCGCTAATCTATCCTGATCGCCGCAACGCACGCCTCTCTCCGGCGTATGACTTCGTGTCCACGATTCCGTATATCGCGAATGACAAGTCCGCGCTGACCTTCAGCCGGACGAAGGAGTTCACCGGATTCACAACGGACGAGTTGGCGCATCTATCCGCAAAAGCCAAGCTGCCCAAGAAGCTTGTCCTCGACACAGCCAAGGAAACCATATCGCTCTTCATGGAGCGATGGGAGACCGAAAAGGCCAACTTGCCCATGCATAAAGATGTTGTCGAGACCATCGACAAGCATCTTACGAATTTGGCGGTTGTCACCGGCAAAGAGTGAAAGGATGCGGCCTAAGCCGCATCCTCGATATCACGATGATTGGAAGCCAGAGACATCAGCCAATTGCTGGCCTCAGAGGCTTTGGACGCTGCAGTGAAGACCGCCTTCTTGTCGGATTTCAGCACGGTCAACCAGTTCTTGATGTACTGGGCGTGATCGAGACGCGGCTCGGGCGTCAGACCGAGATCGCTCCCCGTTCGACCCCAACATTGTTTCCGGGCTGACCAGAGTTTGCCTGTGTGGGCGTTGATAGACTACCTACCGAAAATCACGCGTTTTCACCTTGATCTCATCAATGTGGCCGTGTGGATCGAACATATCCCGCGGCTTCGGTATGCCTCGCGGATCTGGTGCTGGCGATCCGCGGTGAAATTCATCCCCGCGTCCATGAGGAAGCGGGAACGCGTTTTCTCCTGATCCGACGCTGGCGAGTTCCGTCGACAAATCGATCAGTTCGTGCGCTACGATGTGCACGACTTCCCCCTCACGCTGGATCCTGCCCTTCACACCTATCATCCCAGAGCCCAGCACGACGCGACGAAATTTCTCGAAGACCTTTGTCCAGACCACGAGGTTGGCAACGGCGGTCTCGTCTTCGAGTGTGATAAACATGACGCCCTTTGCCGATCCGGGACGCTGTCGCACCAAAACGAGACCGGCCACATGGACCCAGCAGCGGTCGGGACTGGCAACTGCCTTGGCACAGGTGATGACGCCGCGGCCGGCCAGTTCCGCGCGCAGAAATGAAACCGGATGTGCGCGCAACGTCAGTCCGAGATGGCCGTAGTCCTCAACCACCTCCCTTCCCGACGTCATTGGTCGCAGCGAGACAGCGGGCTCGGATTGTTCGGGAACGATACCGGCTTCGCGCATAGCTGCCGCGGCAAAGAGCGGCAACGGTTCATCTCGCAGAGCCTTGATAGCCCAGAGCGCCTCCCGCCGGGCGAGGCCGAGCCCTGCCCGGAAGGCATCGGCTTCGGCGAGCTCGACCAGAGCGGCAACAGGAATGCCGGCCCGGCGCCAGAGGTCGTCGACCGACCGATAGGGTTGATCTTCCCGGCAGGAGATCAGTCGCGCAGCTTCAGCATTGCCTAGGCCCTTGACCATGCGCAGGCCAAGTCGGACGGCAAAGCGGCCATCGTCGCCGGTCGCCTCGAGCGTGCAATCCCAGTGGGACGCATTGATGCAGACGGGCCGGACCTCGACGCCATGTTCCCGCGCGTCGCGCACGATCTGGGCCGGCGCGTAGAACCCCATGGGCTGTGCATTGAGCAATGCGCAGCAGAACGCGTCAGGATGCCAGCATTTCATCCAACTGCTGGCATAGGCAATGAGGGCGAAGCTCGCCGCGTGGCTTTCCGGAAAGCCATATGAGCCAAATCCTTCGAGCTGCTTGAAGGTGCGCTCGGCGAAATCGCGGTCGTAGCCGTTCGCAACCATGCCGGAGACGAGTTTCTCACCGAATTTCGAGACGCCGCCTGTGTGCTTGAAAGTCGCCATGGCGCGTCGAAGCTGGTCGGCTTCGCCGGCGGTAAAGCCGGCGCATTCGATCGCGACCCGCATCGCCTGCTCCTGGAAAAGTGGAACCCCCAATGTTTTTCCGAGCACGGCCTCGAGTTCCGGCTTGGGGTAGGTCACATCCTCCTTGCCTTCGCGCCGGCGAAGGTAGGGATGCACCATGTCGCCCTGGATCGGCCCGGGGCGGACGATCGCGACCTCAATGACGAGATCGTAGAATGTGCGCGGCTTGATGCGGGGCAGCATCGCCATCTGCGCACGGGATTCGATCTGGAATGTGCCGAGCGTGTCGGCCTTGCGGATCATCGCGTAGGTGCGGGGATCCTCGGCCGGAATGGTGGCGAGGTCGAGCCGGATATCCTTGTGCTGGGCGAGGAGATCGAAAGCGCGGCGCATGCACGACAGCATGCCCAGGGCCAGAACATCGACCTTCATGAACTTTAGAACATCGATGTCGTCCTTATCCCACTCGATCACCTGGCGGTCTTCCATGGCCGCCGGCTCGATCGGCACCAACTCGTCGAGCCTGTCGCGGGTGAGGACAAAACCGCCTGGATGCTGGGACAGATGACGGGGCGTGCCGACGAGCTGGTGCGAAAGCTCAAGCGCCAAGCGCAGGCGGCGGTCACCCATATTGAGGTTGAGACCTTCGGCGTGTTTCTGCTCCACGCCTTCCGACCAGCCCCAGACCTGCGATGAAAGCGTCTTGGTTAGGTCTTCAGGTAGACCGAGCGCCTTGCCGACATCGCGCAACGCACCCTTCGCCCGGTAGCGGATCACGGTGGAACAGAGCGCGGCGCGGTCGCGGCCATAGGTCTCGTAGACCCACTGGATGACCTCCTCTCTCCTTTCGTGCTCGAAATCGACATCGATGTCGGGTGGCTCACGGCGTTCTTCCGATACGAAGCGCTCGAAGAGAAGGTCGTTGCGGTCCGGGTCGACCGAGGTGACACCGAGCACGAAGCATACCGACGAATTGGCGGCCGACCCCCTGCCCTGGCACAGAATCCCTTTCGAGCGCGCAAAGCGGACAATGGCATTCACGGTCAGGAAATAGGGCGCATATTCCAGCTTTTCGATCAGCCGAAGCTCATGATGGAGATTGCCGCGCACCTTGTCGGGCAGGCCTTCAGGATAACGCTCTGCCGCACCCTCCCAGGTCAGTTTTTCGAGCGCCTGCTGTGGCGTCAGGTCGGGGAAGAGCTTTTCCTCGGGATACTGATAGGCAAGTTCGTCGAGCGCGAATGCGCATCGCTCCATGATCTCGACCGTTCGGGCAAGCGCCTCCGGATAGCGCGCGAACAGCCGGTGCATTTCTTCAGGGGTTTGAGGTATCGATCGGCAAAGCGCTCGCGGCGGTGCCCGAGTTCGTCGATCGTGACATTGTGCCGGATGGCGGTCACGACGTCCTGCATCATCTGACGATCCGGCTCGTGGAACAGAACGTCGTTGGTGACAACCGGAGGTACGCGGGCGGCGGCCGCCAGGTTCGACAGGTGCCAGAGACGGAGCTGATCGTTCGGCCGGCGACGCAAAGTGAGCGCCAGGTAGGCCCGGTCGCTGAACGCCTCGCGAAGGCGCCGAAGCTGTTGAGCGCATGTTTCGTCGGCCGCATCCGGCACCAGTACGGCGAGAAGACCGTCGCCATAGGCTACGAGGTCCTGCCATTCGAGATGGCACTGGCCCTTGCCGGCGCGCTTTTTGCCGAGCGAGAGAAGACGAGACAGTCGCGCATAAGCGGGGCGGTCGGTCGGATAGACCAGCACCGACATGCCGTCAGCGAGATCGAGACGGCAACCGACGACGAGACGAATGCCGGTGGTCCGGGCCGCTTCATAGGCCCGCACGATCCCGGCAAGCGAATTGCGGTCGACAATGCCGAGCGCCTCGATCCCCATCACGGCCGCTTGCGCGAACAGTTCGTCGCAACTGCTTGCTCCTCGCAGGAACGAGAAATGCGAGGTTACCTGCAATTCGGCATAGCGCGATCCGGTCATCCGAAGATTCCATGCAGGAACCAGCGCTGCGAACCGCTGTTTTCATGCTCGCCGTCGCCGGAACGGAATAGCCAGTAGCGCTCGCCGGTTTCATCCTCGACGCGGAAGTAATCGCGCACCGTGGTCATTTCAGCGTCGCGCTTCCACCATTCGCCGCGGATACGTTCGGGCCCGTCGGCCCGCTGCACGCGCCGGCGCACGCCGCGCCAGGTGAACCACACAGGCGGATGATCGGGAAGCAATGCCATAGTCTCGATAGGTTCGGGACGCGACAGAAGCCGCGGCGGCCGTGGCCAGTCTCCGTCCCAAGTCGCGCCGGTCTCTGGCGCGAGCGGCGGCACACGCGCCACCGAGCGCTCAGGGACGTCGCTTTGTACCGGCACGAAACGGCAGAGCCGGTTCTCGCCGATGCGGTTGGCGAGTACGTCGATAAGGTCAGAAACATCCGGCTCCGGCGCCTGCACGAGCGATGTGATCGTCTGTCTCTGTCCGAGCGGCTCGGCCTCGATGGCGACCAGCACCATGCCTTCAATGCCGAAGCCGGGGTCGACGGTCTCGATCTTGTCGCAGAGCAGCCGGGTGAGACGTTTCTGATCCCGTACCGGTTGGGCGGTGCCGACGCGGATGAACTGAAGCGCGTTGTCGACGCGATAAAACAGCAGATCGAGCCGCCGTGCGCCAAGGCCGCGCTTCTCGAGCTCAAGGCAAAGCGCCTCGACCAGCCGGCCAGTATAGCGGGCGATCGTCTCGGCAGCGCCGATCGGCTCGCCAAAGACGCGGCGCACCTCGACCAATTCGGGCGAGCGAACGGGGTCGACGGGCTCGGCCAGGACACCCAGCGCCTGATCGAGCCGCCGTCCAAGCTCGGGTCCGAAGCGCAAGGTTATCGGGGCGCGGGGCTGATCCAGAATGTCGCCGATCCGCTCGAAGCCGAGCGTTCTGAGACCGGCAATTGTCTCACCTTCCAAACGAAGGGCAGCTAGCGGCAGCGGCCGCAGCATCGCTTCACTTTGCCCTTGTGGAATGACCAGCACCTCTCCTTTCAGGAACCGCGCTGCGGCGTGGGCGGCGCCCCAGCTGTCGGCGATCGCCGCCCGCGCCTCGACCCCAGAGGACGCGAAGCGCCGAACGACGGAGGCGAGCATGGCCGCCTCGCCGCCATGCAGATGATCGGCGCCCGTGGTATCGATCACCAAACCGTCTGGCGGATCGACCATGACCACTGGCGATATACGTTGCAGAACCCAAAGCGCCAGCTTGTCGAGACCTTCGGCATCGGCGACCGGATCGGCGTCGATGACGATGAGGCCGGGCACAAGGGCCTGGGCCTTTGTGACGGCCATGCCGACACGGACGCCACGTGCCTGCGCATTGGCGTCGATGGCGGTGATCAGCCGTCGTCGGCCGGAGCGGCCGACAAGGACAAGCGGCGCGTCAGGCGGAGGCGACGCGTCGCCAGACTTCCTTCTGAGGCGGTCTGTCGGCCACCTTGGAAGGAAGAGCGATACGACCCTGTGCATCGCAGGCCTCCACTTCGAAATCTGCACTTTCCCCGGCCTTGGCCCGGATCAGCTCAACCAGCCAGCGGGCGCGACCGAGCCCCGGAACCGGCAATGGGGCGGAGGGTAGGACGGATACGCGCCAGCGCGTGGCGCTGGCCGTGGGCTGACCGAAATCGCCAGCCTCCGTCTGCCGGCGCCAGCGGCGCATGGCGAGGCCGATGGTCCGCGACGATTCGCGGCGAGTTGCAGGCGCCGCGATGCAGTCATCGACAGATGCGCGGTTTCGGCAATCACAGCGCCAAGACCGCCGTGTCGCAAGCCTTCCTCAAAACAGGCGAGAAGCGCCTTCTCGTCACCTGTCTCGACATGGATCACACGGTCCGGCGCCAGGCCCGCCTGCGCGATAGCGGGAGCGAAAAGGTCCGCGCGTGTGACGATCCACAACACCTTGCCGCGGGTTCGCGCAGCAATTCCGGTGACAAACAAAGCCGCCGCCGCGCCGTCGACGGCTCCATTGCCGCCGCCGGCGATTTCATGCAGTGCCCCCAATGCCAACCCTCCCCCTGGAAGCCTGCGATCGATGTCGGCGAGGCCGAATGGCAGGACTTCGCGCACGCGGCCTGCGCCCCCTTCCAGGTGCGCGATACGCTCCTGAAGCTGGGCGATGACAGGGTTTGCCGCGCGATCGGGCATCGTCAATCCAGGTCTCCTGAGGGCTTTCCAACGCACGGAGGCGCTGTTATGTTCATTATTTGTTCCGTTTCGCAAAACGAGTCAATCGGCTCTTGGTGGAGTTTTCGGGACGGGGTGGGGAAGCTACGGCAAGCATCAGCGCAGCACTCAGCGATTGTCGTTGTAACTGAGGGTGATAGGGGGCGAGACGGCATGAATGCAGCGCATCTGGAAAAACTGAACGACGGTCAACGTGCCGCGGTCGTCCACGGTATCGGTCTCCCTGACGGCCGGGTCGGAGGGCCGTTGCTGATCATTGCCGGTGCTGGATCGGGTAAGACCAACACGCTCGCACATCGCGTTGCCCAACTCATCATCGCCGGCGCCGATCCGCGGCGCATCCTGCTGATGACGTTCTCGCGTCGGGCCGCGAGCGAAATGGCTAAACGAGTGGCACGAATTTGTGCCAAGGTGCTCGGTGACAAGGCCGGCGTTCTGACCGACGCGCTCACCTGGTCCGGCACATTCCACGGCATCGGCGCTCGATCTTACGTGAATATGCGGTCGAGCTCGGCCTGGATCCGCAATTCACCATTCATGATCGGGAGGATTCGGCGGATCTGATGAACCTGGTTCGTCACGATCTCGGATTCTCCAAGACGCAGAACCGGTTTCCAACCAAGGGAACGTGCCTCTCAATCTATTCGCGCGCCGTCAATGCCGAGGCATCGCTCGAAGACGTACTGCGCGCCAGTTATCCATGGTGTGCGGCCTGGGGGAAGGAACTGCGCGAGCTCTTTGCGGGCTATGTCGAGGCAAAGCAGATCCAGAACGTGCTCGATTATGATGATTTGCTGCTCTACTGGGCCCAGACCATGGGCGATGCCACATTGGCTGGCGAGATCGGCGGCAGGTGGGATCATGTGCTGGTCGACGAATATCAGGACACCAACCGCCTTCAGGCGACGATCCTCACGGGATTGAAGCCAGCAGGACGCGGCCTTACCGTCGTCGGCGACGACGCACAGGCGATCTATTCCTTCCGCGCGGCCGCGGTCCGGAACATCCTCGATTTCCCAAAGGCGTTCTCGCCAGCGGCTGAGGTCATCACCCTCGACCGCAACTACCGCTCCACCCAGCCAATCCTTGCCGCCGCCAATGGCGTGATTGGTCTCGCAAAAGAGCGTTTCACCAAGAACCTGTGGACCGATCGGCCGTCAAACGAGCGGCCGAGGCTGATCACCGTGCGAGACGAAGCCGACCAGGCGAAGTTCGTGGCTGAAGAGATCCTGGCGAACCGGGAGAGCGGCATGCGGCTGAAGGACCAGGCGGTGCTATTCCGAGCCAGCCACCATAGCGGGCCGCTGGAGGTGGAACTCACGCGGCGCAACATCCCCTTCGTCAAGTTTGGCGGGCTCAAATTCCTCGACAGCGCCCACGTGAAGGACATGCTCGCGGCACTGCGCTTTGCGCAGAACATCCGCGATCGGGTGGCTGGCTTCCGGCTGTTGCAGCTTCTGCCCGGCGTCGGACCGGCGACGGCGCAGAACGCGCTGGATGCGATCGCGGAGAGCGCCGATCCGATAGAGACGCTCGCCCGCCTCCCCTGCCCTGCCCGCGCGCAAAGTGAGTGGCCGGGCTTCGTGGACCTCATCGCGGGTTTGCGTTCCGGCACCTCCGGTTGGCCCGCCGAGATCGCGCAAGTTCGGGCCTGGTACGAACCTCATCTTGAGCGGATCCATGAAGATTTCGAGATGCGCCGCGCCGACCTGCTCCAGCTCGAGGACATCGCTGCCGGCTATCCTGGCCGCGAACGGTTTCTCACCGAAATTACACTCGATCCTCCGGATGCCACTTCAGGGCAGGCCGGCGTGCCGCTTCTCGACGAGGATTATCTGATCCTGTCGACGATTCACTCCGCCAAGGGCCAGGAATGGGGTGCGGTTTTCGTTCTCAATACAGTTGATGGCTGCATCCCTTCCGATCTGGGTGTGGGAACGTCCGACGATATTGAGGAAGAGCGGCGGCTGCTCTACGTCGCAATGACAAGGGCAAAGGACAGCCTCAACCTGGTTGTTCCACAACGCTTTTTTACGCATGGCCAGTCCTCAGCAGGGGACCGCCATGTGTATGCCTCCCGTACAAGGTTCATACCCGCCCATCTCGTCGATCTATTCGAGCGACGCGCTTGGCCCACGGTCCCATCCGGCTCAAACTCCAGTATCGGGCCGAGGAAAGTACGTCTGGACGTTGGTGCTCGGATGCGCGGTATGTGGCGTTGATTGGAACGGTGGCCCGGTAGCCGTGTTTGCGGTGAGACGGTCTGCAGCCGGTGTCGGCAGCGCCTCCCAGCTGTCGATTGGCAAACCTGACGCTAAGATGATGTCACGGCCATCTCGAACGTAGATCCGCGCCCACCACGCTACCAGGTTTCAGTCGTTTCCTCCTCGGGCAGTCCGGCGTTGCAGTCGATCCATTTGAGCCGACCTTCAACTCCATAGTGTGATTGAGGAACGAAACTGTCCGGTTGATCGACGGTACCTACGAGCAATCGAATGCGACTGTCGCCGTCATATTGCAGATAGAGCGGTGTACCACAGGTGGGACAAAACCCACGCGTGGCAATTGGCGAAGACCTGTAGCTAGCCGGCACACGGCTCCATTCCACGATTTGGCCTTCGACTCTGACGAGTACGGCAAAAGGCCCGCCAGTGGCGCGGCGGCACATGCTGCAATGACAGTAGCCAACATGCGAAGGTTTGCCGCTCACCGTGTAGCGGCAAGAGCCGCACAGGCAGCCTCCGTTCCATGACTCTGGCTGCATTGGTTCAACTCCAGATTTGAGGCACAGGGCTTCTTCAAACGCGCCAGCCGTCGAGAATTTCCTCAACCGTCGCCAATTCGATTTGTTCGCTGAACCGGCTGCGATAGACCCGCATGAGCGCGTCATGGGTTTCATCGGCGGAGCTGCAGATAGCGTCGGCTACGAGCACAACGCGGTATCCGCGATCGACGGCCCCAAGCACGGTGGCGAGTACACACACATCGGTTTCGCCGCCCGTGATCACGATGGCGTCCGTTTCTGAACCGCCCAAGAGACGGTCAAGTGTACGTTCCGTCCAGGGGGAATATACATGTTTATCCAACACCCGCGCTGGTGGAATGAAACGGGCTAGCGTCGGCACGATTGCCACCAAAGCCGGGTCAATCTTCGCAAGCGTCACGTCAGCCCAACGGCGGTAGTAGCGCGACCAGCTGCCAGGCGCTTCCTCGGCTCGTTCGACCGGAATGAAACGCGTAAAGATTGTCGATGCAGCGTGTGCTTCTGTCAGCGCTTCGATGACAGGCACGACACGTTCCATCCATGGCACTGCCCATGGTGCCCCCGGCTCGAACAGGCCCTGCATATCCACGCAAAGATGGATGCAGTTCCTGCCGAGTGGTCCATGGATGAGGCCCTGCGCGCTCATCGCGTTCTCACGGCTTCAGAGCTTTACTGCCTCTTCCCGCGCCCAAACCCGAAGTTTTCGGCAGGCCGAGACGAATGCGGCGGCTTCTTTGGCAGCGGAAAGCGGAATCAGGCCTTCATCCCCACTGTCCACCGGGACGGCCGCCTTGATGAGAAGCGCAGCGGCGGCATCCGTATAGCCAATGTATTTCAGGTGGGCGAAGGCGTCGGCCACAAAGTCTCGAGCCGCGGCTTCCCCAGCCAACCGTTCGGCGCCGGCTTCCGACACGATGATCGCGACCGCATCGAACAACACGGAAGGACCGCCGTCGATCATGTGATCTGCCTCGATCATGCTCCCATCGGAAGTCTCCACGCCGCCGATATACGGCGCGACGATTTCCATTGTCGCGCCCTCTTTCTTGAGCGCTGTCGAAAGTCCCTTGATGAGTTTTGTATCGGCTCCATCGCTGACTAGAACGCCGACCTTGCGACCGGCAAAGCTTGCCGGACCGTTCTTGATGATGCTCAACGCGTCCGAGGCGGGCAGGTCATTGCGAGGCGAGACCGCAGCCTCTGCGGGCTCAGGTAGCTTGCGCATACCCAGTTTCTCGGCGACAGATTCAGCCAGTCCTTCATCGATGTTCAGGAGATGAGAGACCATCCGCTCGCGGATAACAGGGGTCTCTACCTTTGAGAGTTCAAAGGTGAGCGCCATGACGATGTGTTTTTGCTCGTGAACAGTCTGGCTGATGAAGAACTGACGTGCCTGACTGTAGTGATCGGCAAAGCTTTCGGCACGCAGTCGGACCTTGGGTCCATTGACGTCGTCGACGAATGATCGAAACCCGCGCTGCGGGCTTTCGCGCGGACCTTCCCCCACGAGTTCGGTTGGTAATTGGCGCGGCCGCTCGGATTGCGCATCGCCATGTGTCCGTCCTGCTGAAAGTGATGGAACGGGCATTTGGGTGCGTTAATCGGCAGATGGGTGAAGTTGGTCGAGCCCAAGCGCTTCAGTTGCGTGTCCAGATAGGAGAAATTCCGGCCCTGTAGCAGCGGGTCGTCCGAGAAGTCTATGCCGGGCGGAACATTCTGGGTCATGAAAGCGACCTGTTCCGTGTCAGCGAAGAAATTGTCGGGCATGCGATCGAGCACAAGACGACCCACAGGTACCGGCTCGATGAGCTCCTCGGGAATCAGCTTTGTAGGATCGAGAACGTCAAACTCGAAGCTGTCGGCAAAATCCTGATCGAAAAGTTGGACGCACAGTTCCCACTCCGGAAAGTCTCCGGCTTGAATCGCGTCCCACAAGTCACGCCGGTGAAAGTCCGGATCGGCGCCGTTTATCTTGACCGCCTCATTCCAGACGACGGATTGCAGGCCCTGTTTGGGTTTCCAGAGAAACTTGACGAAGGTGGATTCGTCCTTGTCATTGAGGAACCGGAAGGTGTGAACCCCGAACCCTTCCATAAACCGAAAAGAACGCGGGATCGCGCGGTCGGACATGACCCACATGATCATGTGCATCGATTCCGGTGTGAGCGAGATGAAGTCCCAGAAATTGTCATGCGCCGATTGCGCTTGGGGGAAAGCGCGGTCGGGTTCTGGCTTCACGGAATGGATCACATCGGGAAACTTGATCGCATCCTGAATGAAGAAGACCGGTATATTGTTGCCGACGATGTCCCAGTTGCCTTCCTGGGTGTAAAGCTTGACGGCGAAGCCTCGCACGTCTCGCGCCAGGTCGAATGAACCTTTAGACCCAGCCACCGTCGAGAAGCGCACGAAAGCCGGCGTTTTCTCTCCGGCGCGCTGGAAGATATCCGCGCGCGTGTATTTCTTGAGTGATTCATAGGTCTCGAAATAGCCGTGAGCGCCGTAACCACGGGCATGGACCACGCGCTCGGGGATACGCTCGTGATCAAAATGAAAGATTTTCTCGCGGAAGTGAAAATCTTCGATCAGACTTGGACCGCGCTCTCCATATTTGAGGGTGTTCTGGTCGTCCGCCACCGGCGCGCCCTGCGCGGTTGTCAGTACCGGTGTATCGCCTTCTGCGGTCTGATGAAGTTCGCCGCCATGTCCGCGCATGAGTGATTGGTCGTGGATCGTGGCCGCATGAGGCTTGCGGCTGGATCGGCCTGAGTTCTTAGCCATGGTGCTTGGCTCCTGCTAGCTGGCGAATACCGCGTTGACGTCCTGGTCAGAAAGCGACAAGGCCCGGGAGCGATCCCGGGCCTTTGGAACTTCTGATCAGGCAGCCTTTGCGCGCTGATTGGCGGAGGCATCCGCCAACTTGGTTAGGTCGGCGTCGGTTTTGGATTCTTCCTGCAATGTCTGATCAAGCAATTTTGCCGCATCAGCCATGCCCAGTTCGGTTGCCCAGCGCTTCAGCTTGCCGTACCGGGTGATCTCGTAGTGCTCGACGGCCTGAGCCGCAGAGATCAGGCCTGCATCAAGGGCATCGGTGTCCTTGAATTCTTCCATGATCTCTTCGCCCTCGGCGACGATGCCCTCGATGGCATCGCATGTCTTTCCGCGGGGCTGCTTTCCGAGAATCTCGAACACCTGCTGGAGGCGTTCAACGTGACCTTCCGTTTCCTCGCGATGCTTCTCGAAGGCGGCTTTCAGATCGTCAGACTTCGCGGCGCGCTTCATCTTCGGCAGCGCCTTCAGGATTTTGCGTTCGGCGTAGTAGATGTCCTTCAGGGTATCGTGGAACAGGTCTTCGAGCGTTTTTTCCTTGGCCATTTTCGCGTCCCTTTCACAGCATGTGTGGATAGGTGGAAGCCCACCCGAGCTTGATTGACCGGTGATAAACAACAGACATGGCGTAGTGTTCCCCGCGCTCAGAAAACTTTATTGCGATGGAGAGGCGAAGCGAGCAGGGCCGATGAGACCGCCTTGCCGAACGCTATTCGTTGACGACGTTCCTCCGCGCTAGAATGCGCCCGCTCCTGCTCGATGGACAGGGGCTCGCACACTCCGGCCATCATAGTCACCGCGTTCAAGCAGGCTGCAGTTCGAACTAGATGTTAGGCGGCGAAATCGCTGCTTGGGCCGAGAGACCCGTAGTCAGAAAAAACGACGGCTGAGATACGGTGAGCCGGCGAGGCCAAACCGCCAGGGGTTGGTGGTTGCGCGCGTGATGCCGACACGAGGACCACAAATGACATCCAGATGAGGACGGGCGGCGCTCAGGCTGAATGGGCTTTCGAACAGGGACGCCCCATCATGGGTGCGATCGATCGCCAAGGCCTGACAAAGCCGCCCGGGCCCCGATGCAAGCAATCGCATGGAATCGACGGAGCGCCTCGCCTTCATGACATCGACCCCGCAGATCGGCTCTATCGCCCTCAACAACACCGCGCTTCCGGGACGGCAAACGGCGTTCAAGCACCAGTGCAATCCATACGAGCGATACACGTACGCCCTACCTGGAGGACCGAACATCGTTGCATTTCGCGCCGTTCTGCCGCGATGACTGTGAGAGGCCGGATCGTCCGGCGTGTACGCCTCGGTCTCGATGATCCAGCCACCCACTCCTGCGACCAGTAACTCAAAGCCAATCAGCTCGCGGGCGACCTCTACTGCATCGCGCTCAAAAAACTCATGATTCAGTCCCGCTTGCGTCTTTATTTGATCGCTCATTTTTCTCGCGCTGTGCCTCGAACAGAAGGATCATCGACCTGCGCCTCAGGCTCTATGGAGGCATTGACCATCGGCGTTTCCGCTCGCCGGTCCTACTCCAGCATTCCCACCAGCACCTTCGCTGATAATTTCGGAAGCTTTGCGAGGAACGTCCAGGTCGATCTTCCGTTAGTCGGATAGACCGACACGGAGCCCAGTTATGTCTCGCGGAGACAAATCGAAAATTACCGACAAGCTGGAGCGCAAGACAGACCATGTTGGGGAAGGCTATCAGATGAAAAGCCTTCCGGACAACAAACGCGATAGACGCGTTTGGTCGACCGATAACAACGAGGGAGGCGGCCAAAAGCCCGGATCGGGTGCGGCTAGTTTGACAGGCGCTCCTGCCCCTCTCATGGGCGTCCCGCTCACACGCAACGCGCAAGCCGGGGAGCGACAATTATGATCAGCAAGCGGAAACTGACCGCCATCGCCTTCAACTGTTCGCTGAAACGTTCAGACGCGGAAGAAGAAAGTTCCACCGATAGGATTATCGCGCATCTGTTTTCCGCCTTCGAACGACATGGCATCGAAGGAAGCGTTGAGCGCGTGGCGGACTACAATATCCTTCCCGGCGTGACGTCCGATGAAGGCGACGGCGACGAATGGCCGATGCTGCGCGAGAAGATTATTGCGGCCGACATTGTCATCCTTGGCACACCGATTTGGCTCGGCCAGCCCTCCAGTATTGCCAAGCGGATACTGGAGCGGATGGATGCGTTCCTTTCCGAGACGGACGAGGACGGGCATATGCCAGCGTCTGGGAAGGTGGCGGTCGTCGCCGTCGTCGGTAATGAAGACGGCGCGCATCACTGTCATGCAGCGATATTTCAGGCGCTGAACGACGTCGGTTTCACCATCCCGGCCAACGCTGGCGTTTATTGGGTCGGCGAGGCCATGGGCGACGTTGATTATGTCGACCTGAAGCAGACACCGGACAATGTCGCCGCGGCGATCAACACCGCCGCCTCGAACGCCGCGCATTTGGCGTCTGCCTTGAAATCAGCGGCCTATCCTGCCGTGGAATAAGCAGAGCGGTCGTTCGATTATTGGGCACGGCACACGCGCGAACCATCCACCCTGGTGAAGTAATTCGGTTATGAGAACGCAACTTCGAATTAATGGCGAGAGCCATGAGGTGGAGACTGATACCCGCACAACACTGCTCGACGCGCTTCGTAATGACCTCGGTCTCACTGGCACGAAGAAGGGCTGCGACCATGGGCAATGCGGCGCGTGCACGGTGCTTGCCGATGGGCGCCGGATCAATTCGTGTCTTACACTCGCCTGCATGCACGACGGCGAGGAAATCGTTACGATTGAAGGTTTGGGCGCGCCAGGCAGGCTCTCGGCTCTCCAGCGCGCCTTCATACATCATGACGGATTTCAGTGCGGATATTGCACGCCCGGGCAGATCTGCTCCGCGTCAGCAATGCTTGGGGAGATTGAAGCGGGTTGGCCAAGCAGCGTGACCGCCGACGTTGCCGGGCGACCGGACCTGACGGCGCAGGAGGTCTCAGAACGGATGAGCGGTAACCTCTGCCGTTGCTCGGCCTATCCCAACATCATCGAGGCGATCCTGGATGTAGCGAAGGCAAAAGGCTCATGAACCCGTTTGTTTACGCACGAGCCTCATCGCTTGCGGAAGCCGCCAGGCTGGGTCTCGACAAAGGAACCTTTGTGGCTGGCGGTACCAATCTTCTCGATCTGATGAAACTGGAGGTCGTTGCGCCCGAGCGACTTATCGACATTAGCCGGCTGGATTTCGGTGGGATCGAGGAACGGCCTGACGGCGGACTTAGGATCGGGGCCATGGTGCGCAATAGCGACCTGGCTGCTGATGGGTTGGTCCGGGAACGGTACCCGGTTTTGGCAAAGGCCTTGCTGGCGGGTGCAAGCGGACAGATCCGCAACATGGCCTCCACGGGCGGCAATCTGCTCCAGCGCACGAGATGCTATTATTTCTACGACACCGCAATGCCCTGCAATAAGCGTGCGCCCGGAAGCGGCTGCCAAGCCATCGGAGGCATCAACCGATCCCACGCGATCTTTGGGGGTAGCGAGCACTGCATAGCCACGCACCCAAGCGACATGGCCGTTGCGCTCCGGGCGCTCGATGCCGCCGTCGAGATTGAGCGGGACGACGGCGCACGGCGTGTGGTCGAACTCGAAAGCTTCTATCGCCTTCCGAAGGACACCCCTCATATCGAGACGGTGCTGGAACCCGGCGAACTCATCACAGCTGTCTTGCTGCCGCCGCCTGCTGCGTTGCGGCAAGCCTACCGAAAGGTACGCGATCGAGCTTCTTATGCTTTCGCGCTCGTGTCTGTTGCAGGCATCGTGAGGTTGGAGGGTGGCCTTATAGAGAGCGCCGCGTTTGCCTTTGGCGGCGTCGCGCCGCAGCCCTGGAGAGACGAGACCTTCGAGCATATTCTCATGGGCAATAAACCGGGTCCTGATCTGTTCGCGCGCGCAACAGACACGCTCGTGATGCAGGCCGCTCCCACGAAGGACAATGCGTTCAAGGTATTGCTGCTCCAGCGCACCACCCAGGCAGTCCTTTCTGAACTCACAGGAGTTTGACGAATGGCGGCACATCACAAGATGGACGACCGTGTCGGCCGTGACCGATTGGAAGAGATGGCCCAGGGTGTTATCGGCGAGCCGCTCGACCGCCCCGAGGGAGAACTCAAGGTTTCGGGTCGAGCGACCTATGCAATGGACGGTCTGCCGGCTGGTTGTCGCCATGGCGTGCTCGTGCGTTCGACCGTAGCCAAAGGCAGGCTACGTGCCTTTGATGTCGATAGCGTCGAGAGGCTGCCGGGCGTCCGTGCCGTGATTGCCGACGACCGCTTTATCAAAAACCCTGCACAGGGCATGGCCGGAAAGGCACCCGCACAAGACACGCGCGAGATATTGTTCTTTGGGCAGCCGGTTGCGCTGGTCGTCGCCGATACATTCGAGCAGGCCCGCCATGGGGCACAGATCCTGAGGCAGGAGGTAGAAAGGGCCGAGGACGCGCCGGTCAGCCTTGACGATCCGACGGCCCAGCTCGATACGCCGAGCAATAAGCAGTCCTCGAGCGGTGACATTGACGCGGCGATGCGGGCATCACCGTTCACGATTGATGCCACCTATACGACGCCCGGACACGCAAGCGCGGCGATGGAGCCACATGCCTCGGTCGCTACGTGGGAGGACGAAAGGCTGACGTTACAGGCGAGCTACCAGATGCTGCGCTATAATCGCGCCGAACTCGCTGACGCTCTCGGGATCGAAGAGGACAACGTTCGCTTGCTCGCGCCCTATGTTGGAGGAGGGTTTGGCTCCAAGCTTGGGATTGCCCCTGAAGCTGTTGCCGCAGCAATTGCCTCCAAGGAACTCGGAACTCCGGTTGGTGTTGCGATGACGCGGCAGAATGAGTTTGAGATGGTCTTGCGGCGGTCAGATACCAGGCAACGCATTCGTCTGGCTGCCGACGAAACAGGCCGACTGATAGGGATAGGTCACGACGCGCTAGTGACCAATCTTCCCGGCGAAAAGTTCTCAGAGCCGGTAACGCAGGCGACGCCGTTTCTTTATTGCGGTGACAACCGCGCCATTGGCCATAAGATCGCACGGATACATCGTACGCCATCGGGGTCGGTTCGTGCGCCCGGTGAGGCAGTAGGCGTGACGGCCCTGGAGATTGCGATTGATGAGCTTGCCGCTGCCTGCGGCATCGATCCTGTCGAGTTGCGACGACGCAACATCCCCGACCAGGACCCGTCCAAAGAAATCCCGTTCTCCTCGCACATGCTGGCCAAGGCCCTTGAGACCGGCGCAGCACGGTTCGGTTGGTCGAAGCGCAACGCATCGCCAGGCGAAGTGCGTGAGGGTGAATGGCTGATCGGTCTCGGCATGGCTTCTGCTGCGCGCGTCAACATGTTGATAGAATCGAAAGCGAGCGTGACGCTGACCAAACAGGGCCGTGCGACCATTGAGACCGATATGACGGATATAGGGACTGGCACATACGCCATCCTGGGACAGGTTGCAGCGGAAATGCTGGGATTGCCGGTGACGGACGTTGAAACGAGGCTCGGTGACACCAACTTGCCCCCGGCCTCGGGCTCCGGTGGTTCATTTGGGGCTGCCTCCAACGGAACCGCTGTGTTCCTCGCATGCGAGGAAATCCGCCAACAACTTTGCACCAAGCTCGACTGCAACCCTGAAGATCTGACGCTAAAGGATCGTCACGCGGTCGTGGGCAATCGTCGAATTCCCGTTGTCGATATTCTGAACGGTGAAGACATCCGCGGTGAAGGCCATGTTGAGCCGGGCGAGGCTGAGGACAAGGTCAGGCAGGCTACTTATGGCAGCTATTTCGCGGAGGTGGCCGTGAACTCGGTCACCGGAGAGGTGCGGGTGCGCCGTATGCTCGGGGTATTCGCCGCCGGACGCATTTTGAACGCCAAGACCGCCCGTTCACAATGTCTGGGGGAATGACCTTTGGAATTGGGATGGCATTAACGGAGGAACTTCTGCACGATCCTCGAGATGGCCATATCGTCAATCGCGATTTTGCTGAATACCATTTGCCGGTGAATGCGGACGTTCCGCAGATTGAGGTTGAACTGCTTGAGGAGCGGGACGCATGGGCGAACCCCTTGCAAGCAAAAGGTATTGGCGAACTCGGCATCTGCGGCGCAGCCGCGGCTATCTTGAACGCGATATATAACGCTACAGGAGTTCGTATTCGCGACTTGCCGGCGACGGTAGATAAGGTTCTCCCCGGCCTTGCTTGACCCAAATACGGCGACCAAAAAAACCAGTCGTCGCCACTGCAAAAATTCGCAAGGGCCCTCTAGCTGTCAACTGTCGCCATGAGCACGGCCAAGTCCGATGGACTGAGCTGCAATTCATAGCGATAAAGAGCTCCAGATCCGTGTATTCCGTCAGCGCAGATCGTAATCACCGTAATTCCATCGCGCTTCGCAACGTCTTCTTCCCTCAGAGCACGATCATAGATCTTCTTCCGATTGCCCACGCGCTTGGCCGGGCCTACATCGACCAGCATCCCCCACCTCCGCCATCGTTCCCATGCATGCAATAGCACATTATTGCCGGGCCCTGAATATAGTCGCGCTGTACTGCTTGACAGGGCCGACAGCGTGTTTAGGTGTTGTCCTCGTTCTGGGAAATGGGCGCGCAAGCACGCACTTCACTGCTTGAACGGTGCCACCTGCATTCCTTAGCAAGGCGGAGATTAGGCGAATTTTAACTACAAGCGTTCACTGTTCAAGTGTCGACTTTGTCTTGCGTAACGGCGACAGCTGGCGCGTCAATTGTATCCCCCTGATCGACAATTGACGCGCCTCTAATCTCGACTTACGGCACAGCGGTGCTCAAAATGCTCCGGCGAGATGGTGGACCCGTTCGTCAGAGGGCTGTCATTGAGAGTTCTCTTCGAACGCTCAAGTCGCTATCCAAAAATTCCGGCTCCGCCTCAGCCCCCACAGCGTCGAAGTAGCGGCTCAAAAAGTTGCGAAACGAGGCGGCTAGAGCGATATCGGCTATATTCAGATCCGAAAGCCCTACGGCACGGAGCGCCTCAATGTCTGCTTGACCTATGCGAGAGGCGTCGACCGTGATCTGCTCGGCATAGGCCAGCATGGCGACCTGTTGGTCCGTCAGTCCGGCGTTTCTATAGTCTCGATGCACGGCGAGTGCTTGTTCCCTTCCGATCATGCCGGACAGCGTCTTGAAGTAGACTTGGGAACAGTAGCTGGAAGGCACATATTTGGCCGCCACCAGGGTGATGAGCCGGAAGTTGAGCAGTCCAAGAGAAAAACCGTCTCTCAACTGCTGCAACAAGTGCTCGATCGGTACCAGCATGTCAGGTCTAGCTGACCAGCATTGCGTTGCCTGCATCACCCTTCCCATTGACGCCAACTCATTGGCATAGATTGCCGCCACTGCGCCCTCAGCCTGTTCTGGTTCTATGGTTTGTATGAACATCGTTACCTCCCGGGGTACTGACACTGCCACATTCTCGAACGGAAGCGTTGACATGGGAAGAGCTTGCTAAAGGCCGCATTGTCAGCTCGAGGCTACTCCACTCCTTGGTCGCACGATCATGAGTTCCTGCCCGGAGGTGACCTAGCACGCGACTTGTCTTTCGACGGGGTGCGACGGAGGCCTGGTCAGGACTCTGACCAAAGGCTCGATATTGGAGCGGCGAAAAGGTTGTCACCAAAAGGGACGATCTGGTCCCCGTCGTAAAGGACTACGCCCTGCGTGAACCTGCTGTGCAAAGACTCTGAGAGCTTGCGCAATCCCTTGAAATCTCCGGACGACACCGATGCGGCGGCCTTGATCTCGATCCCGGAGATATTCCCGTCTGATGCCTCGAGAACGATGTCTACTTCAACCCCTTCCCGATCTCGGAAGTGAAAGACCGAGGGTTGCTGCTCGCTCCAGCCGATGATCTTGCGCACCTCGCTATGGACGAACGCTTCGAGCACGGTGCCGAAGGCGCTACGGTCGCGCCGGACGTTATCGGGTGAGATGCCCCGCATCGCCGCAAGCAACCCGGAATCCAGAAAGTGCAGCTTGGGCGATTTCGTCAGTCGTTTGAGCTTGTTGGTGAACCAAGGCTGGACCGTATCGATGATGAACAGGCTTTCAAAGATGCGAAGATATTTCTGCGTGGTAACATGGTTGAGGCCGGCCGCAGAGCCGATCGAAGAGTAGTTCACGAGCTGGCCGGAATGCTCGGCGATCATGCGAAGCAAGTGCGGCATTACAGCTATCTGTTCGACTTGGGCGATATCCTTTATGTCGCGCTGCACGATCGCATCGATGTAACTGGTATACCACCCCTGACGTCGTGACCATCGGTTCCGAGAAAAGGCCTCAGGATACCCGCCGCGGAGTACCACCTCAACGAGATCATCTCCGTGAATGCAGTTGCCCACCGTGGGCTTGCGTCCGGAAAACAGGTTGTCGACGAAAGCCGATCGTCGCCCGAGGATTTCGGATTGAGCCAGCGGCAGAAGGGAAATGGTCTCCATTCGGCCGGCGAGGGAGTCGGCCACCTTAGGGATTGTCATCAGGTTGGCGGAGCCGGTAAGCAAAAAGCGACCAGGCCGCGTGTCGCGATCCACCTCGACCTTGATTGGCAACAGTAGCTGCGGAGCGCGCTGTACCTCGTCGATAACGGCGCGGTCGATGCCACGAAGGAAGCCGACCGGATCGGCGCGGGCCGCATCGAGCGTAGTTGGGTCATCGAGGGTGAAGAACTGCATACCCTTCCCGGAAACCTCCTTGGCCAAGGTGGTCTTGCCTGACTGCCTGGGGCCGGAGATGAGGACCACGCGCGTATCCTCGAGTGCTTCCTCGATCCGTACCTTTACATAGCGGGGTAAACATGAGAGGCGACTCATCCGCATGCCGGGTTTCGTGACTGAATGAAAGCTATGAAGCCGCGAATTGAAAGTCAACGCTCCGCGAATTGAAAGATGAGTAGCCGCAAATGGAAGGATTTATGCCCGCGGATTGAAATGGCGATACCGCAATCCGATGATTGCCCCCGCCTCCACGTTTTTTGGTTGAGGCTGGGATATGGGCGGACGAACTCAAAAGTTGAACGGTGGAATGCAGGCCGCGTGCTTCTTTTGCCGTTTGCATCGCCTGCGTCTTTAACAATTGCCAGCCCGTCATCCCATCGGTTCCAGATCCACCGGGTTTTCGCTCAGGATCAGGCGGCGAAGCCCTCCCAGCATGTTGGTGCTATTGGTCTCGTCGATGCTTGCGGTTTCCACGATCGTGGCGTGTCCGGTACTCCCACGTCAAGTGGTTGGTTTGTTCTCTTCGTGCCTTGTGGCCAGGCGCCGGTATTCCGCCGGCGTCGGGCCAACTGCGGCGCGGAAAGCGCGTTGGAAGTGCGGCTGGTCGCTGTAGCCTGCAAGCAGCCCGACGAGCGCAAGAGGGGTGTCTGTTCCTGCAAGCAGCCGCGTCGCCAGATGGACACGCGCGGAGGCGACAATGTCGCTCAGGGTCCAGCCGGCTTCCGCCAGCCGCCGCTGAAGCGACCGAAGGCTGAGCCCTGCCGCGTGGGCAATATCGGCCGCCCTGCGGCGTCTCGTCGGTGCTCCGAGCTGTTCCGCAAACACTCGCCTCACATGGGGATCGCTTATACTTCGCCCCGCAACATCGACGGCGGGAACTGGCCCGTCGTCCGATGGCGAAGGAGCATTCGGCGGAGGCGTAAATCCTTGCCAGGAGACCCACCAGATATGGGTCCGGGCGGCTGGTGCGGCAGGTTCAGTGAGTGAGACCGACCCATCAAAACTCAACACAGCACCGTGCGCCCCGCGCCACCTGAGAATGCCCAGGATCAAGCCTGCTACTGCGATGTTCTCGCCTGCAGATATGGACAAACCGCACGTGTCGAAATGCTCCATGACAATCCTGTCATCAGCGCTGTCGACGACACGGGTGCGATGCCGGGAATGGAAATAGCGTTCTATGGCGATCCAGCTTGCGACCACATCGCTCGGCGTCCGGCATCCGGCGAACACGCCGGCGACCGGATGGTCTGCGAAATCCGGCACGATATCGGCAACGCGCAGGATCGTTGCCGGGCCATGAGCCCCAAGCACTCCGTCGAGTAGCGCCCGCTTCTCGGCCGGGTCCACGGTGCGATCACCTACGGCCGTCGAAGCAGGTACCGCTATCGACTGGCGGGCAAGGGAACGGCTCACCATCGCCACAACAAGCGCGCTGGCGAAATCGTCCAAGTTAGGCCGCCTTAACCGGGAGCGCCGTCACCGTCCGGCCCGTCATCGCCGCGATGGCGCTGGTGACGGCCGCCGTTCCGCAGACGATCGCGGTCTCGCCAGCACCCGTCGGCTCGTTGCTGCCTCGATCAGACGGATTTCGATGCTCGGCACATCGGACAGCACAGGCAGCGGGTAGTCGAAGAAGCTCTCGGGCAGTATGCGCCCGTCCCCCACCACCAGCTCCTCCCTCAACGCCATGCCGATCCCCCACACAAGGTTGCCTTCTACCTGCGCCCGAACCTGATCGGGGTTTATCACAAGGCCGCAGTCATGCGCGCACCACAGGCCGGATACTGTGTACCCGGCATCGCGTCTTGTCACGCGCGCCACTGCGGCGGCGTAGGACATATCCTTGTAGATGCCGCAGGCGAGCCCCCAGCTCTCATTCCGTGAGTCCTTCGGCCGTGACGCCCAGCCGGCCATTTCCGCCGCCTCGGTGAGCACCGTGCTCAAGCGCGCGTGTTCCGGCTTGATCGACTTCAGGCGCATGTCCAACGGGTCGATGCCCTTTGCCCGGGCAAGCGCGTCTATGGCGGTCTCGACCGCCCAGTGGTTGGCCGCGGCACCCAGCCCGCGCCAGGGACCGGTCTTGACCGGCAGGCGAACATCCTGAAACTCGACGCGGCTGGCATCCGCCGCGTAAGGTGGGATCGAGCCCCGCGCGACACCCGGGTCGGCGACGAAACTGGTGGCAAGTTGCAGGCCCGGTCCCATCGCCGCCGAGGTGAAGATGATGTGGCCCGAACGGAATGCGTGGTGCCAATTCGTGATCCGTCCTGCCGCATCTGCTGAAAGCCGGATGCGGTGGGACGATGGAGGGCGATGGAACCCTGCACGGAATTCGTCGCTCCGGCTCCATTGCACCTTGACCGGCCGCCCGCAGAGCTTCGCCAGCCGCGCCGCTTCCATCTCGGCGGCCACGATGGTTCGCGCTCCGAAACCGCCTCCCATGCGCATGCCGTGAACCACCACCTTGTCCCGGTCGAGGCCGAATTCATCGGCAAGGCTGTCTCGGACGAAGAACGGATCCTGAGTGCCAGTCCATACATCCAGGCCACCATTCTCACCGAACCGGGCGATAGACGTGCGGGGCTCGATCGAGGCGTGGGCGGCGTGTGGCACGGTGAGCGTCAGGTCGACGTCGACCGGTCCGCTGCTTGTGTCGCCTGCATCAAGGACACTATGCTCCAGCGCGCCGGATGCGTCACCGACGTCGACCATTGCCGCAATGGCGGCGGAATTGATGTTCGGCCCTTCCTCTTCTTCGACACCAAGCAAGCTTATCGCCTGTGCCAGCGCGCCACGGCGGGAGGCGATGAGGCCTGCGAAGTTGCCCTCCTGGTAGAGGCCAAGGAATCCTGGGATCGATCCACATTCCGACGCATCGATGCCAAGGATTCGCCCTCCGAGGGTCTGTGGGCGGACGACCGCACCGAACACCATTCCCGGCAGGCGGATGTCGTCGGCATAGAGCGGGCGGTTGCCGGTGACGATTGCATCAATGTCGTGGGTCGGATGGGCGCGGCCGACCTCGCGCCGACCGTCTGAAACCGCAAGCAGCCGAGGCGTTGCGGTCTCGCATCCTCGGCGGTCATGAGGAGGGGCGTGCCTGCGCCCAATTCTTCGAAGGTGAGGATCGTCTTGCCATCAGATGCGACGCCATCCGGTGCCAGTTGCAGGTCTGCAACTGGACGGCCAAGCCGTTGCGCGGCCTCGCGCAGAACGGCGCCGGCAAGGGCCGCCGCCGCGCGCGCCACCAGCAAACCCGTCTCGCGCATCGCGTCGGAGCCGACGGTCGAGCGGGCGACCGGAATCAGGCTCGTATCGGGCTGCACGAGACGGACGCGGTACGCGCCGACGCCCAGTTCGTCGGCTGCCACCTGCCGAAGCCCCATCGAGATGCCCTGGCCCATCTCGGCGCGAGTGGAATATAGCTCGACAAACCCGTCCGGCCTCAAGCTGAGCCACGCCGCGGCATCCGCAGACGTCGGCACATTGCGCGGTGGCAGAGTCGGCATCAAGGCCCAGGCCGCCCCCCGGCGACGACCGTGATACCGGCAGCGCCCCACCCGAGCGCGGTGAGGAAGCGGCGTCGCGACAGCTTCGGCATCATGCGTCTCCCGCCATTGCGGCTTGCGCTCGTGCAATCGCTTTGCGGATGCGTGCCTGTGTGCCGCAGCGGCAGAGAACACCGTCCATTACCGCCTCGATCCCGGACGCGTCGGCATCCGGCCGGGCAGCCAGCAGGGCAAACGCGGTCATGATCTGGCCGTTCTGGCAATAGCCGCACTGCGGCACGCTCTCCTCGATCCAGGCCTGCTGGACCGGATGCAGTTTGTCGCTATCTGCAAGCCCTTCCAGCGTGAGAACCTCGGAGCCTTGTGCTGCCGAGGCCGGATAGACGCACGAGCGATGCGCTTCCCCGTCGATGACGACGGTGCAGGCACCGCAGGACGCCACACCACAGCCGAAGCGCGGCCCATTCAGTCCGAAATGGTCCCGCAGGACGAAGAGCAGGGGTTCGTCGGAAAATTCATCGGGGATTTCCACCGACTGGCGATTGAGAATGATACGCATCTGGACCTCCGTTGATCGGCGGAGGTTCGCGCACCATAGGCAAGCCGTATTGAATGATCGCGCCACAATGGTGGAAGGCAGCACCGGGGCCGATACCGGATGGTCGGGTTTTGGGCGCCGCGGGCCAAATAGCTGCCGTTTAACTCGGACTGACCTAGTCGACGGCTCCCGACCCCCAAGTCGATCTTTCAGGCCGGGCTGTTGAGCGCCCTAGACCTGCCGTTGATACAGCACCTGCTTCCGGCTCAAGCGAACCCGGCTGCGGATAGTCCGGTTGATCGCGCGAAGTCTGATCATGCGGCTATTCGCAACAAACTGGGTTGGCATCGCTCCCAGCCCCTAAGTGATATGTGGAATACATTGGGCGTCTTGTGCACGTTCTGGGAGAGGAAGAACGCTCAGTTCTGGCAGAGCGCGTTTGTGCGGCATTAGAAACAACCCACTACCAACGTCCTAGTCAGCGGCAAATGACCAGAACGACGATAGTGGCAGGGCGAATAGCTTTGAGCCGAATGTCAAAGGTCTATCTCCCAGGTAGACGACGATGCCGATGACGTTCCAGGCGCTCCCGGGGCCGTCGGTTCGGAACCATTGCAGGTGGCGGAAATCATTCAAGTCGACGTTCGATGATGCCTTCATCTCGAAGCCGACTATGGTTCTGTTGGTTTCCGCTAGAATATCGATCTCTCGCCCACGTTGGTGGCGCCAATGATAAAGACGCCAGTGACTCTGCTGATGAGGCAAAGATTTCAACAATTCGTTGTGCACGAAGGTTTCAAGCACTCCACCGAGCGCTGCCGGATTGGCATCGGCAAGAAAGCTCTCAGAAGTCAGGTTCCGTAGTGCCGCGACGATTCCCGTGTCTACGAGGTGAACCTTCGGCTGTCGGATATCGCGCCCGGCCTCGCCAGAAGTCCAGGCTGGGAGCCTCGACATCAACGATAGCTTGGTAAGCACGTCCAGATAGGTCTCGATTGTAGGGCGCTGAACACCGATGATGCTCCCCATTTCCTGGACATTGAGTTCGTTCGCGGTTCGAGCGGCAATCTGATCAATCAGGCGGCGCATGGCATCGGACTTCCGTACCTTAATGAGATCGGCAACATCCCTTTCAACAATGGTGTCCACATAGTCGCGGTAGCGACGTTGTCGGCTACGGTCCGGCAGGTTGCGGATTTCAGGGTAGCCGCCCGCCAGAAGCTCCTGAATATAACCGTTCCTCGAGACGGGTTCTGGTTTCGGTAAGTCCCTAAGTAACGGTTCGGGAGTGCGGCTTGCCCAGTCAAGGATTCTCGCCGGACCCTTGCGTTGGACTTCGGCGCCGCTCAGCGGCAGCATCGTCAATGTCTGGACCCGTCCCGCGAGGGAATCAGCAACATGTGCGTTCGTGAACACATTGGATGATCCAGTTAGGATGAACTGCCCCATCCTTCGCCGTTCATCGACTATCCGCTTGATCGCGAGGGCGAGGCGCTTGGATCGCTGCGCCTCGATCGATGATAAGCGGAACGTCATTCGCTTCAGACACGAGCGCTTCGATTTGTCCGGACGGATCGGCCTCCATCGCTGCAAGCACGTTCTCGTCGTCCAACGTAATGAACCTCCCGACATCGAGGAGCTCCCGAACCAGAGTCGTCTTGCCGACCTGTCGAGGGCCGATGATGTTGACCACCCTCGTCGAACGGAGGGAATCCAGCAGTTCGGCTCGCAGGTGTCTTGGCAGCAGAGTGTCTTCCATCGAATGTGACCTCGACATGTTAGATCGCTGGGCGGATTGATAACAGGAAGTTGGGGAAATGTATAGTAAAGATGCGGGGAAATGCATAATTGACGCCCGGGGAAATGTCTAGTCGCTCTGGGCTGAACCCCACAGGACGTGCCCTGCTGGCGCAAGTTCCGCCCTCGGGTAGTCGATGCGTCCGCCATTCCGTAGGGTCAGCAAGGCCGGACTACGCTCAGGACTCATTGATCAGATCCAGAAGATGATGGCTGCTGCGATGCAGATGGCCGAGAAGAAGGTGTGGGCGCATCGGTCGTAGCGGGTTGCGACGCGCCGCCAGCAGCAGACGTACAACCTTTGATGAAGGCGCAATGCCAATAAAGTGCGGCGGACACCTTCACGACCGCAATTTCTACTGCGCCGCACAAAACGCTGGAGTGCGCTTCCACCCCGATCGGTTTGCAGGCTTCATCTAAGTTGCGCAGATTGGGAAATGTTTTACGAGCGACGCCTTTGGGGCCGAAAGCGGACTGGCAGCTTTGGAGAAGGCCGGTGCAAGAAGCGGACACGCCGCCGCTACCATGGGCGGGCGCGAACTCAATCGTGACGCTGCCGGGCGTGCACAAAGTCAGGCGCCCGTCCGCGACCTGGCTCGGCGTCCGCACACACCGCGCCACAATTCCGGACTGCTCAGAGACGCCCATGGCCGAAGACGGCCTGTTGTTGGATGAGGCCGCGCCCCTCGATGCTCTGATGGCTCGCCGCTCTGAGATCGCAAGGGACGTGAACGCGGCAGCGAGATGAGATTGTCGTCGTCGTGAAGGCGACCTGAACTTAGCTAAGGATCGATCCAGCCGTCGAGCGGCAGGTCTGGCTGGTTCATCGCTTGTTCGATAGCCTCTCGCTCGGCAAAGATCGCTTCGCGCCGCTCGCGCAGCAGGGTGACGAGCTCGGCCGTATCGACCGTCGCGCGCTCGAGCCACCTAAGCAGGCGATCGCAGGTGCCGAACAGCACCGGTGGGCGCTCACGGACCAAGAATGCCAGCACCTTGACGGCGTTGTCCTGCATCTCGCGGGCGTCAACATCGTCGGGCGGATCGAAGGCGATCTTTGCCATCTCCAAGGGTAAGAAGTCGTTCTGCAGCCGGTCGAGCATGCCGCGGAGATCGCCATCGTCGCTCAGCCAATTTCTCAGGTCGGAGATGTCGTCGAGGATCGCGGGCGACGCCTCGACCATCCGGTCGAGCCACTGGCCATGTTCATCCGAGTCGGCGGCCAGGCGGAGCAGCGTCGCCCAGGCCTCCGGCATGAAATTGCCGGTGCACCCGACCTTAATCCTCAGCAGAATGCTCAGTGCGCGTTCGGCGTTCTTGGCGCCCAGGTCGGCGACGATGCGCGCCACACGCTTGCCGTCGCCGTTGAAAGCAATGTGTTCCCACGCCAGCTCGAACAGCGGGTGGTCCGGCCGACGCGCGATGATCTCCATAACCGGTTCCCAGACGGCCTCGCCGCTGTGATGCGTGCCGAGCCACCACAAGGGCTGAGGCTGGCCGCTATAGACATGGATCGCAGCCTCAATCAGCGAGGGCGGCGCCATATCGATCAATCGCGTGGGCGGCTGTGAAAGGTCGATGCCTTCCGGGAGCAGCGTCACGACGACCGCGTCGGGAACCTCTGAGCGCGTCAGGGTAACAGCCTGGAGCCAGCGATCATCCGAGCGACCGCATTTCAGACGCTCAAAGACCGCGGCGCGTTCGTCGTCACGCAGCAGCGACCAGTGGTCTATGAGGTCGGCTATGAAGGTGATCTTCGCGCCGGTTCCCGTGAAGTCGAGCAAGCGCGTGACCCGGGATTCACGGCGTTCCGGCTCCGCCGCGGTCGCCTGCAGCAGGATCTCGGTGACACCGAGCGAGAACTCGCTCGGCAAGCGCCCGGCACGTTCGTTGCGCTCCAGCCAGTCGATCCAACCGTCGCAGAGAGCGACGAGCGATGACGGCGAGAGCGCGCCGAGTGCGTTGCGTGCGACGGCAAACAGTCTTGCTTCGATGAACGCGGCGTTGTGCGGCAGGGCCGCCATTACGACCGGCATGAGCCGCTCGAATATCGTCCAGGGCGGGTGCTCGCCCGTATGTTCTTCGCGATCGAAGACGACGAGAAAGTCGAGCATCGCGGCTGCGGCTGCGACGTTGTACGCGAGAGCCGCGAGACCGTCGAGGTGCCGCGCCCGCCGATCGGCTGAGCTGGCCTCCCAGCCCCGTACAGCGCCCTTAAGCTGTCGCTCGGCACTTAATGATGAGAATCATGCTTCAATGATTTCAGATGCTTACGCCAGCACTTAATTTGCGAATGGGCAGTTAATTCGATAATGCGCATTGGCTTTTGTCACTTAATGTGAGAATGAGACTCGTGATGTTTTCCTCGCGAGCCTGCCATGAGAGATCGGATCCCTGATGAGATCGACGAAGCGCTTTGGCATGAAGCTTGCCGAAGGGCAGATGCGCTCCGTGAATTCCTGAGGCGCAATCCTGACGGTGCGACCGCGGCAAACGTTTCGGGGCTCGCTGCCGGGATGAATGTGAGTCAGGCGACGGCCTACCGGCTGATCAAGCTGTTCCGCGTCGGCGGGACCGTTCTGTCTCTTGTCGATCGCAAGCGTGGACGGCCTGTGGGTCATCGTACGCTGGACGAGAAACGGGAGGAGATCGTTAGCAAGACTATCAAAAAGTTCTACTTGAAGCGGACCCGACCGACGATCTCGCAGTTGGTGCGGGACGTGCAGACGAACTGCATTTCGGTCGGGCTGAAGCCGCCACATCGCCGAACGATCGTCGCCCGCGTGAAGGACATCGACCTGCAGAAGCGCGCAAATCGGCGTGGCGAACAGAAAATCGTCAAGGCGACAACGGCCGTCCCCGGATCATTCGAAGTCTCCCGTCCCCTGGCAGTGGTCCAGATCGACCATACCAAGGCAGACATCTTTGTCGTTGACGAGGAGACGCGGCAGCCGATCGGACGGCCATGGCTGACGCTGGCGATGGATGTCTGCAGCCGGATGGTGACCGGCTTTTATCTCACGATGGAGGCGCCGTCCCGCCTGTCCACCAGCATGTGCCTGCTACACTCCGTCTTCGACAAATCGGCATGGCTGCGGGAGCGCGAGATAACGGAGTCCTGGCCCGTCGCCGGTCTGCCGGACATGGTGCATGTTGACAATGGTGCCGACTTCCGAAGCCGGGCCTTCAAGCGAGGGTGCCAGGACGCGGGCATCGCGATCGAGTGGCGGCCACCCGGTGAGCCGCGTTTCGGCGGTCATATCGAGCGCCTGATCGGCACTCAGATGGGCAGGCTGCATCTCCTGCCCGGAACAACGTTCAGCAACGAACAGGAGTTGGGCGCCTATGACTCGAAGCGACATGCGGCACTGACTCTGAGGGAGCTCGAGCGCTACATCGCTCTCGACATTGTCGGCGCTTATCATCAATCGATCCACAGCAGTCTGGGTCGACCGCCGATCGCGGTGTGGCGGGAGCACGAGGGCGAAATCCCGCTTCGGTTGCCGCAAGATCGAATGCGCTTCTGGCTGACGTTCCTGCCGGAGCAGGAGCGGACGTTGATGCCTGACGGGATTCATCTGTTCAAACTGCGCTACTGGTCGCCGGCATTGAGCGCCGACGTCGGACGTTCTGACCGGCGCCTACTCGTAAAATATGATCCGCGCGACATGGCGCGCATCTTCGTCCGGCGGCCATCGGGAAACTTCGTTGAGGCCCGTTATGCCGACGTGACCCTGCCCTCGATAACGCTACACGAGGCACTAACCGCCCGGCGTACCTTACGTGCGAAGGGCCGTCGCGAAGTCGACACCCGCGCCATCGTCCGCACCGCCGTCGCGCAGCGGGAATTGGTCGAGGCGGCAACCGATAAGACGGCGGCTGCGCGACGCGGGAAGGCTTCTTCGAAATCGAAGATGGATGATCGGGGATTGGGCTCGCTCCGCGGCGTCGACTCCAGCAAACCTGTACCCTTTGTTGAGGATACAGATTGAGCTGGAGTGAAACATGAGCGATCAAATCTCCCACCTGACCGCCGGCGCCGGCGCACTGCTTGCCGAAACGGACGAGCGGCGCATTCGCGCGATACGATCGCGCCGATGGGTGCTCTACCCACGCGCCAAGCAGGCGCTCGATCGGCTGAGCCGGCTTCTCGACCATCCACGCGGCACACGCATGCCTTCTGTCGCGATCTATGGCGACAGTGGCATGGGCAAGACCATGATCATGAAGCGGTTCCGGGACGAACACCCGCCGTGCTTCAACCCGGTGACGGGTACGCTGAAGACGCCCGTTCTGGCCATGGAGATGACGAGCCGGCCCGGCGAGCGGCGGTTCTACGCCGAACTGCTCACCCTTCTCGGCGCACCACAGAGGCCACGCGCCGATATCGCCCAGATGGAGCAAGCGGCGCTACGCATCATGGAGGCCATCGGTGTGCAGGTGCTGGTGATCGACGAGGTGCACAACATTCTCGCCGGATCTTATCGCGAGCAGCGCATTGTCCTGAACACGCTGCGTTTCCTCAGCAATCGTCTGCAGATCTCCCTGGTCTGCTTCGGCGTTAACGAGGCGCGCGAGGCGATCGGTGGCGACGTCCAGCTTGCACGCCGGTTTGAGCAGTTCACCTTGAGCAGGTGGGCGGCGAACGAGCAGTTCGAGACGCTGGTGGCATCGATCCTGCGCAATACGCCGCTGCGTCGACCCTCGGTGCTCACGCCGAAATCACTGCGACGGATTCTGCAGATAACCGAGGGCATCACCGCCAGCATCTTCCACATGATCAACGACCTCGCGGTTGACGCCATCGAACGCGGCCAAGAGCATATTGCAGACGAATCTGTCGAAAACTGGGAGCCGGAGTTCGAGGCCGAGGCGGCGTTCGCATGACGGAGACCGCGCCGCCACGGCAGTTGCCAGTGAGATTGCCGCCCTACCCTGACGAGCTTCTGTCGTCTTGGATCAGTCGCCATGCCGCCTTCTACGCGGTTCCGCCGCTCGTCATGCTCCAGCATTGCCTGCCGGAGGCCTCCTCATTGCGAGCAGTCGATCTCCATCTGAGCGGCGATCAGGAAGTCCGCCTCGCCAGTATTTTCGCCGCCAAACCGGCTGTTTTACGTCGAATGACCTTCATCAATGTGCCGAAGTCGTCGCATCGACTAATCGCCGCGAGGCCGGCACAGACCTGTGCACGTTGCAGCCCCGGTAGCGCGGAACCAGCGCCAATCCTGCGAAACCAGCTGCTGGGGTGGCGGATTACCTGCGTACATTGCGGAACACTACTACGAGGGTTCGGAAAAGGTGAACTTCGCTCCCCTTTCCGGCAAAATCACCGTGCGGCTCTGCGGGGTGAAAAGCTGCTCGACGACGAAGCCGAACGCGGCATTCGAACCTGGACATCGGCGACCGAAATCGCCCGGCTTCTGTTGATGCGGCGAGTGATCTGGCCCCTACCGCGCGAGCACGAGCTTTGGCGCTACCGGGTGCTCGGCGCCATCATTCCCGATCTCGACCATGTCGTTGCCGAGCAATTGCAGAATCTGCCCACACCTGCAAAGCCGATCCTGCCGCTCGATATGCGGCCGGCTCTGCTGGCCGGCGTTGCCATCGTCGAGCGCGCCGGCCCGGAAATGCTCCGGATGCTGCGTGGGCACATGATGGGCGACAACCGGGCCCGATTCTCTGACGCCGCAGAGAACATGATAGCTCAAGCCGGCACGCTGCGAGCTTCTAGGCAAATGCAGTTAATTTGAGAATCTGGCTGCAGGAATTCTCACGATTAAGTGCCTAACCCGGGCAAAACCACCGCATTCTTGCATTTAAATGCCAAGCGACAGCGATCACGAGAACCGCGATCACGAGCAACAGGAGTCCTGCCACGCCCATGCCACCATCATCCCGCCCGACATCATCTGGTCCATCATTGCAGGTCTTTCGTCCAGTGCACGGCGAACGTCATCGACGGGCGGCGCGCGATCTCATTCCGCCTTTTCCCTGAATTTCGCATGGCAGCTCGCGCAATCCTCGAGCATGAGGTGGAAAACGTGCTCTGCCGGCATTGTTGACGGATCTGCGTCGGCGTCCCTGCCCGGCCTGCGCCCGAGCAGGCTCCCGCCCAGTGGCACGTGGTCGCCCATCTTCATGTCGTCGGTCAGCCGATCCGGCGCCTCGTCCGCCGCCCGTGACAGCTCCGCGGCGAACGTTTCCAGATGGTTCGACAGCGCAACAAATTCTTCGCGGGACCTGTCGATTTCAGCGGTTGCGCCCGAGTGACCTCCGAAAGACCCGAGGGGAAACTGCGACACCAGGGCTTCGCCCGAATGCTGCCGGATCGTTTCCGCCGCACCCTTGAACGCGCGCGAGTCGTAATCGCGTCTGCGTGAGAACATCCAGTCGATCGTCCTCGCCGCCTCGGCAATGGCCTTCATCGACGCCTGTCGCTCGGCCACTAGCGGATCGTCCACCCCATGCGCCGCGATCGCCGCCGAGGATCCCGCCAGGAGCAGCCCTGCGGCCAGAGCAGCTCGCCATATCACTGGACCCTGGCCTCTCCGGCAAGACCCTCGATGATCGGGCAGTCCGGACGGCTGTCGCCGTGGCAGTTCTTGACGAGATGGCGAAGCATGTCCCTGAGGCCGATCAGCTCGGCGATCTTCCGGTCGATATCGGATAGCTTGGCGTTGGCGATCGCCTTCACGTCCGCGCTCTCGCGGTCGCTGTCGCCATACAGAGAGAGAAGCTGTCTGCACTCCTCGACCGAGAAGCCGAGGCTGCGCGAGCGCTGCAGGAACCGCAGGCGGTGTACGTCGACCATCGAATAGTCGCGGTAGCCGTTGCCCGCGCGGTCGGGTTTAAGAAGGCCGATGTCCTCATAGTGGCGGATGGTCTTGGCCGGGAGGCCTGATTTTTCCGAGACGGCGCCGATGTTCATTTCTGCCTCCGATGCAAAAGGTCGAGCCAACATAAACCTTCCAGTAAGGGGAATCTCAAGAGCTTATTTCTTCATGATGGCGAATGATGGCCGCGGTCGAAGGCACCTGACGGAAAGCGCACTGTGCGGCTTAGTGCTCTGCTAACTCTGGCTTGTCGCCAAGGGCGACTGTTGTGGCAGCATCGCCTGAACCACCCGGTCCTTGCGGTAGAGCAGGTGCCAGAAGGCGGCACCCACATGGGCGACCATGAGCGCGAGGAGCAGCCTCGTCAGCAGTTGGTGGACCGGCGCGAACCAGCCGCTGACATACATCGCCAGCGTGCCCGTGAGCGGAAGGGCGAGCAGCACGGCGTACAGCGCCGAATGACTGATCCCGCTGGCGATCACGCTCCAGCGCGGCAGACCGGATGGCAACGGTGGCGCCCCCTTGTAGAACCGGAGGAGCATGCGTCCGGCTACCAGCCCAAAGATCGTCCACCCGGTCCAGGCATGCACCTGATGCAGCAGCATGTCGATCGGATCAGGATGACCGCCCGCCGCATGAGCGACGTGAGTCCTGACGATGGCCCAGGAGGTCGAGACCTGTGCCGCACACAGGATCACCACGAGCCAATGGAGGGCCTTTTGCATCGGAGCGTATGCCCGCGCGTCCCTCGCCAGCCATCGGCGCGCGAGGAACCCGACCGACACTTGTCCTTGCCGAAGCATCGCAGGAGGATGCCAGCGGGGCGTTAACGTCCGGTTCACGCCCCGCTGGCAGATGACCGCCTGGCTGCGCTGCGGGCGAGCCTAGTTGCTTCCGGCGCCGCCGCTTCCGGACAGCAGTTCCTTGCCGTGCAGGACGATGACCGTGGCGCCGACCGTCACGCGCTCGTAGAGATCCTCCACGTGCTCGTTGATCAGCCGGATGCAACCGTTGGAAACCGCCTTGCCGATGGTCCAAGGCTCCGTGGTCCCGTGGATTCGGTAATAGGTGTCGCGCCCGTTGCGATAAAGGTAAAGGGCACGCGAGCCGAGCGGGTTTGAAGGTCCGCCCGGGACGCCATCGGCGTATTTCGCGTATTTCCCGGGTTCGCGGCGGATCATGTTCGGCGTCGGGGTCCAGCTCGGCCACCTGGCTTTCCGGCCGACCTCGGCAGTGCCGCTCCAGGCCAGCCCCGCACGGCCGACCCCTATCCCGTAGCGCCGTGCCCGGCCCTCCTCCTCGACGAAGTAGAGAAACCGCTCCGCGGTGTCGATTACGATCGTCCCGGCGGCATAGCCGGACGGGAACGCGACCTCTTGCGGCACGTATTCAGGATCAACCTCGAACGGCTCCGACGGGATGTGAGCGGCGGCCGGGCGTGGCACGACGGGAATTGCTGCTGCCATGCATGCCATGAACGAACGTCGGTTGATCATGCTTCCCCTTTCGTGACCTAGCCGGGCGGCGGGAGGCAAGCCTGCCGACGATTGCGCTTACCGCCAAGCTTGAGGCCGAAAGGTAATTAGAAGGTTAGCCGCGGCAGCGCCGTTGCATCGGTGATGGCTGCACTTCCAAGATAGCGCCTGGAGCGGTGTTTCCGTGCCGGCCTGTCGTGCGCTTTCGCTCCTTTCCCTCTGTCAGTTCCCGCAGGCGTAGAAGCCGCGATACCCAACCGTCAGACCCTGATCGAGTTCGAACACGAGCTCAGCATTCTGTCGCCAGTCGGCCTCGTCGCCGAGCATTCGCACTGCGATCGTGGTGCCGGGCGCAGAAAACTCCGCAATGCCACTCTGCGGATCGCCAGCTGTATCGAGAGTGATGAGGACCCCATTAAGCTTCAATGCCGCCCCGCCGCCCCCTGGGCGGACCAGAGGATCGGATCTGCCTCAGGACTGCGGTTGAACCTGCAGCGGGCGCCGGGTCCAAGTACACGATCGGCTTCGGCCTCATGCATCGGCGCAAGGTCGAGCTGGCTGATGAGAGTGTTCGAGAGAGCGTCCTCCACGGTTCCCAGCGCGACGGGCGGGTCCTTGTAGATGCTTTCCACCACGTTCCCGGACGAGACGTCGGCGATGAGATAGCGCATCTCGGCGATCTCGCGCCGTTGGGCCTCGATGATATCGTCGGCGAGCTTGCGCACACGAGGATCTCGGATCTGCGCGCGCTCGGAGGTCATGATCGCGATTGAGTAGTGCGGGATCATCGCGCGCATGTAACTCGGACCGGAGACCGTGACCTGGCTGCGGACCAGCCAGAGGGACAGCGCAAACAGGATGACCGATCCGATGAAGATGGCGATGTTGAGAGGCATGCTCTTGTACATGCCCATCATGTAGGCAAGCATGACGACCGCCATCGTCGCGCCCATCATGACCGCCATGTAGGTGCGCGTCTCCGAGAAGAAGACGTGCTCCCAGGCATAGGTGTTCAGGTACATCAGGATGAACATTACCACCGTGGAGGTGAGGATCATCAGGCCGAAGCGGATATAGGACATGCTTGTCACCCTGCTCGTGCGCGCTATTCGCTTTGGGACTCGGCAGCTCCGGGAGGCGGCCCGCCGGGCACGTCTCCTGCAGCGGGTGCTGGCGTCTCTTCCGCCTGCCCTTGAGCGGAACCAGTCAACCTCGAGTAATCGTCGGCCGATAGCCCCGGCAGGGCACTGATGAAGACGGCGATCGCAGTGATCTCCTCGGGTGAGTGGTGCTCGCCAAAGGCCGGCATGCCCGTCATCTTGATGCCGTTGGCCGCGATCCAGTAGATTTCCTCGCCCGTCCATTCGGTGGCGGCTTCCGTCAGGTGCGGCGGCTCTGGCCTCATCCCCGGGACCATCCTGCGGGCTCCTGCCCAGGGCCGCCGTGGCAATGGGCGCAGCTCTCTGCGTAATGCCCGGCTCCCTCGGCAAGTAGGTCTTCGGAGACGTTCTCTGGCAGGTCGACGCCGCCGGCCCGGTTCGCCACGGAACGGTGCATGGTGGTGTCGAGCGTCCACCGCACCGCATCGAAGTGCTGGTCCGAGGCAGCGACGTTGTAAACTCCTGTGTAGGCGATGGTCAGCCAGACGACGATGCCAAGCAGGATCGTGCCGACAACCCCGCCGACAACGCCAACAATGGTAGGATGCTTCTCCATGTCTGCTCTCCCGTTCGTCGACAGATCTTGCCTGGATTACGATGAGGCCTCGCCCATACCCTATGGGGGTACCTCTCCCTCTCAACCGAAAGCCGCCCCTGAAGTTCCTCGAAACCTTCGGGCCGCAAACTGGTTCATCCAGTGCAACGCGAGGTCCGCAACCGATGAGAGATCGAAAGCAAGCAGCTCTTCAGCGCCTCGCGCGCGTCGAGGGCCAGGTGCGCGGGATCGGAAGGATGATCGAGGAGGACCGCTACTGCATCGATATTATCAACCAGGTGATGGCGATCCGATCGGCCCTCTCGCAAGTGGAAATCCTCATCCTGCAGGACCACGCGGACAACTGCGTCGAAGACGCGATTTCATCGAGCGACCCCGAGGAGCAGCGGCGCAAGTTTCAGGAGCTCATCGAAGTGTTCGAGAAAATCTGCAGATAGCCGGCGCCAGGCATGCCGCGGCCGGGCAGCCAGTCTGGAAAAGGCCGAGCACGTCGCCGAGACCTGTGAGCTCGCCTGATCAAGGGAGGACGTGCACAGCCAGCCGACGCGGTTCGCACGTGATTTCCTCGTACGAGGCACTCGTTCTCAGACCTTTCGAGCATCAAACTGCGATCTGTCGCAAGAACTGCTGGGCGCGAGCAGATCTCGGGTTACCAAAGAAGGTTGTCGGTTCGTCCTCTTCGACGATGCTGCCGCGGTCCATAAAGACGTTGCGATCCGCCACCGGCAGGAGCGATCTCGCCCTCTAGTTCGGGATCGCGTCCAGATGTTGCGATTCGAATAGCGCAGGATCGCCGTCGCGGTTCCTGCCCCTTCACTACGGTGGGAGGGACCGCCCTTCTCGGCCGTCCCGGTCGCGCGGCGAGTTCCTTACGCTGAACGGCTGCAGTCTGCAAAAGGACGTCCGCCGTCGGCTAAGCTCCCTTGCCGTCGAGGCGGCGGCGAATCTGATCGATGCCGGTCCGGTCCGGGATTCCCACGCCGCAAATCAGCCGAACGTGCGGAGTTCCACGCTTCAGTGATCGGCGTGCCGCTTCCCAGCAGTCGAGCGTGATAGGAAGACTCGCTCATACGCGAAGACCGCGGTGATGGCCACGACAGCGGTGACCACGATGAGCGGGTCGGATTGCAGCTTCATGGCGCCGAAGACGCCGAGCACCAGCGTGTCGAGGGCGATGGCCGTGACCAGCACCCAGCCGCTCGCTCCGATCTCCTGGCGCAGCCGGCGGAACACGCCCCAGTGGATCAGGATGTCCATCACCAGATAGAAGAAAGCGCCGAGCGAGGCGATGCGGCTGAGGTCGAAGAACACAGTCAGCAGCCCCGCGATCACCACCGTGTAGACCAGCGTGTGCTCGCGGATCGGACCGGACATGCCGAAATGGCTGTGCGGGATCATCTCCATTTCGGTCAGCATCGCCAGCATGCGCGAGACGGCGAAGACGCTCGCGAGCAGGCCCGAGGCGGTGGCGACGACCGCGAGCGCGATCGTGAAGTAGAAGCCATAAGCGCCGAGCGCCGGCTCCGCCGCCTCTGCCAGCGAATAGTCCTTGGCGGCGACGATCTCGTCCAGAGAGAGACTGGAGCCGACCGCGAACGCGACGAGCAGGTAGACGACCACGCAGATCGCGATGGAGAAGACGATCGTGCGGCCGACATTGCGGTGCGGATCGACGATCTCGGCGCCGCTGTTGGTGATCGTGGTGAACCCTTTGAACGCGAGGATCGACAACGCGATCGACGCCGTAAAGCCGGCGATCGGGATGGCTTCTGGCGAACCGGATGCCGGCGCGAACGCAAACCCGCTGGCCGCGAGCGCCGCGATGCCGAAGACCGCGATGCCGCCGATCTTCAGGAACGCCATGACCACGGAGAACAGACCGACGGAGCGGTTGCCCGATATGTTGACCAGGTAGGCGAAGACGATCAGCCCGACGCCGAGCACTGGCACAAGGGTACTACCGGCATCCAGATTGAATGGCCGGAGGACATAGGTGCCGAAGGTGCGGGCGACGAGGCTCTCGTTGATCACCATGGAGAGCGCCATCAGCAGCGATGCCGCCGCCGCGATCGCGCCGGGTCCATAAGCCTTCTGCAGGATCATCGCGATCCCGCCGGCGGACGGGAAAGCGTTCGACATCTTGACATAGGTATAGGCGCTGAAGCCGGTCACGATCCCGCCCGCAACGAAGGAGAGCGGGAACCAGGGTCCCGCCAGTTCCGCGATCTGCCCGGTGAGCGCGAAGATGCCCGCGCCGATCATGACGCCGGTTCCCATCGAGACGGCGCTGGTGAGGCTGATGCTGTTCGCCTGGTAATCGGATTTCATCGTGTGCCCGTCTGTCTCGGTTCCAGTGTGGCCCGGAAAGGTGCCATGGACGTCATAGCCGCATTTCCGCCGGGCTTCCTATCCGCCGCGAGGCCGCCCGGCTCGGTGCAAGGCTGCCAGGGCCAGAGATGCCCATGACGATATAGATGAAAGAGCCCGACCAAGCGATCAATAGGAGACCGTTCAAGGCCTCGACACCGGTGATGAATCGAAGGTGGCCGCTGGGAAAGACGTCGCCGTGTCCCAGCGAGGTATAGCTCACGATCGAAAAATAGAAATAGTCGAGCGGATCGGCGATGGTCCGACCGAAGCGCCGTGGCCTCACCCGGATGAAGGAGATGTGGGAGAGCGGCATCAACGTCTGCTTCGGCCAGGATTCGATCAATGATCCGTGGTATCCGGTCGGCAATGGCAACATGATGAATATCCTCGATAATGGCAGGAGAAAAGAGCCGCCCCGACCAGGACGTGCGTCTGAGTGTACATTAGATACCCCTGCCCTGGTCACTGGCCCATTCGGACATCTGCCCCGGCCCGCCGAATACTGTCATTTGGTTGCGGATTTTCAGGCTCCACCTCTCTAAAATTTGCGAGATCGGCTCAGAACGATCGTACCACCTCCTCCGTGATAGCACCTTCCTCATCCGTCGGCACAACGAGGACGTCGACGGCCGAACCGCGCGATTTGATGCAGCGTTCATGACGAGCGTTGCGCGCGAGGCGGGGATTGCGAGAATCCTGGCCGGATCAAGGGGCGCTCGATAAATCTGAAAATACCCTGGTGACCTTCCCATTGCTGGAACCTTTAGACCTCGACTCAACCGCAATGCCGAACCGAGGAAATTCGTGATGAACGCCCACCACAAACCCGATCCCGCCAACGTCCGGCAGAGCTTCCGGATCGAAGGCACGACCTGCGCCTCCTGCGTGCGCCGCGTCGTCTAGCGCGGCAATGGTCGCCAGATCGTCGCGATAGCCGCTGCGCGTGGGGAGGGCTGCCCTCCGTCGAAGTCATTACCACCTTAAGGGAGAGGCTTGGGACGATGTAGAGTATCTGGCCGCCATAACCCCAGGCATAGCTTTACCTCGTACCCGCCCATTTCGGCCCGAAACCAGCCATAGCCGTGTAGCTCTCGCCCGAGTGCATCAAGCGCATTCGCGGCTGCCAGGATGCTTCGATCCAACGACATGGGCGTGCTCGAGCCGGAATAGGCGAGCCGGAAATGGTTAGAGCCGGTGGTCGAGAGCAACGCCTGCGGTCGTGATTCCGGCGCCGGCCTTGTCGGTGAAATCCGACAATCCCATGCGGCCGGGCACGTGAACCTGCTGGAAGATGACCTCCTGCTCCTCGCCGTGTATGGCGCGCCACGAGCGGATGCGCCGCTCCAGTGTCCGGCGAATGCCTGCCCCAGGTTCGGGTGCCGCCGGATCATCTCGTCGTAGTCCAATCTGTCGATCCTCAGGGGCGCACTCCAATCCAGGGTCCCCATTCCGTGCCGATTGACACCGTTATGGAGCTCCGTTGCGATCGTCGCGGTGGCCAAGACCGCCCGCTATCTGGCGGTCGCTGCCGCCACGCTCGGAGTTCTGGATAAGGTACAGGACAGCACCTGGATCGCGATGCACCTAGGGATTCGACCCGGGAAAAAGGAGTGCGCTAGCGAGATGCCCCGGTCCGAGGCAAGCTATCCCGTCGCCGCGAGACGCGCGACCTTCCCGATTCCGAGAGTGCCGTTCGTGCGGTCCATGGAAGCCTTCCCATCAGTCTCCGTTCCAGCCAGGGCACGGATCGCGTCGATGGTCTCGGGAATGACGATCGCCTGATTGTCGACCATATAGGCGTAGTAGAGCTCATTCCCGTCTACTTTCAGCATGTCCTCCCAGATCGCAACCTCGTACAGGTCGCCGTGCGGCCGGCCGATGTCGAGCATCCATTCCTTGACGGCATTCAAGGCCGCCAGGCCACGGTCGATGCGCACCAAGGCGATCCGGGAGGGCTCCCGGAACGCGTCCAGCACCTCCTCCTTGGCAGTCTCCCTGGTCAGTTCGACGTTCCAGTAGTGAAGGTGAGACAGCGTCTGAGGCACCTTCACAGCCATCGTCAGGACATCCAGTTCCGGGTCGACCGTCTGCGCATCAGGCCCCTGATGGCTCGGTATCTCAGGCTCCGGGACCAGCGTGTTCATGATCCCGCCAAGATGGCTCTCCCATGGGTCTGTTGCGCGCCTCAGCAACGTTCCCCGCGCCTTGCGCAGCAACCCCACCCTTTTCAAGGCGGAAAGCGTCCGGACGATGGATGTCGTGTTGCACGAGACGACACGTGTCGCATCCCGTCCAAGGGCGCTCTCATAGGTGCATTCGGCGACGAAGGAGTGTCCGGTTGCCTCGTGTTTCTCGCCTCCCTGGAGGATGAACTTCTTCGCCATCCTCCTGTAGGTTTCGATGTTCGCCGCAGCGACCTTCTTCGGAGTGCAATCCACCACGACGTCCGCAGCGGCCAGGAGCTCGTCCAGGCTCCCGGCGACCTCGATGCCGTTCGCTGTCATCGCCGCCGAAGCTTCGGGCCGCGCGGCATATATCCGCATGCCCTTCCCGTCCGCCACCTGCATGCGCCAGTCCGCGGATATGTCGGCTACCCCAGCCAGTTCCATGTCATCCTGGAGGATGACGGCTTCCGCCACCCGTTTGCCGATGACACCGTAGCCATTCACTGCCACTCTCGTCTTGCCTGTAGTCATTTTCCTTCTCCATATATTTGGTTGGCCGTGAGCGGGCTGCCGCGATGACCGCTTTCGTTGCCCTGGAGCAGCCGAAGCGCTTCCCGCGCGACTTCCACTTCCTCATCGGTGGGCATCACCAAGATGCGTACCTTCGAGGCCGGAGTGCTGATCGACGGTTCCCCCTTAAGGTTGAGATCGGGGTCGACCTGCACGCCCAGCCACTTGGCCGCCGCGCCGATCAACTCTCGGATGGCTGGTGAATTCTCTCCGATGCCTGCGGTGAAGACCAGCATGTCCAGTCCGCCCAAAGCTGCGGCGAGAGAGCCGATCTCGCGTCCGGCGCGGTAAACGAAGGCATCCACCGCTCCGCGCGCCTCGGGGCTGTCGGATTGGAGCAGCCGCTGCATGTCTCCCGTGATCCCGGAGATTCCCAGAAGGCCTGACTGATGGTAGAGTAGCCGGGCGACTTCCTCCGCCCGCATGCCTCGTTCCTGCAAGAGGTACAGGACCACGCCCGGATCGAGCGCACCGCATCGCGTGCTCATCACCAGGCCGTCGAGGGGCGAGAAGCCCATCGTCGTAGCCACGCTCTTTCCATCGAGCATCGCGCAGAGGCTGGCGCCGCTCCCGAGGTGGGCGACGATCACCTTGCCTCCTGCAGGAGGACCGTACGACTTCCGGAGTTCGGAAGAGATGTAGGCATAGGACAACCCGTGGAAGCCGTATGACTGGATGCCCGACTCAGACAGCTCGCGCGGAAGACCATAGGCTCTGGCGACAGCCGGCCGCCCGGCATGGAACGCGGTATCGAAGCACCCGACCTGCGCCGCGCCAGGAAAGAGGCTCTTTGCCCTGTCCACGATTTCCAGGTTTTGCGGCTGGTGGATCGGAGCCAGCGGAATCAGCCGGCGCAACTCCTCGACAACGTCATCGTCGAGGAATGCAGGAGACGTGAACGCCCACCCTCCGTGGACGATCCGATGGCCTACTGCTTGCAGCCGGGAGATGTCGACCACGGAGCGGATTTCGTCGGCGGCGATCTCGACCGCCGATCCGCTGTCCAGCGGCCCGGCGCCAAGGTCGCGTTGCCGTGCGGGCTCCCCGCCCCCGGAAAGCCGGAGGCGGGGGTTCGCATTGAGGGACGCAACGCTGCCCTTCACCAGAAGCGGCAGACTCTCGCTCAGCTCGTAGAGCGCGAACTTCAGGCTCGACGAGCCCGCGTTCAATGCCAGGATCACTGGAGGCATGGCTGACACCTCCGTCGATCTAGTCGCCCGACCATTGCCAGTCGCGGACCTCAGGCATGTCCTGGCCGTGCGCCCTGATGTAGTCGTGATGCTGAAGAAGTCTTTCCTGCATCATCTGCCTCAGGCTCTCTCCGCTCGCACGGGTGGCGGGCGTCCTCTCTACCGCGCTCTGCACCAGGTGATAGCGGTCCAGCCCGTTGAGCACCGTCATGTCGAAGGGCGTGGTCGTCGTCCCTTCCTCGTTGAAGCCCCGGACGTGGAAGTTGCTGTGGTTGGTCCTGCGATACGTCAGCCTGTGTATCGTCCAGGGATATCCATGGTAGGCGAAGATCACGGGCTTGTCCGTCGTGAACAGCGCATCGAACGCGCGGTCGGTGAGGCCGTGGGGGTGAACCTCGCGCGGCTGCAAGGTCATCAGGTCGACCACGTTGATGACCCGGACGTTCAGGTCCGGCATGTGCTCCCTCAGGATCTGGACGGCGGCGAGCGTCTCGACGGTGGGAACATCCCCGGCGCAGGCCATCACCACGTCGGGGTCGCCGGAGCCCTTGCCCGAAGCCCAGTCCCAGATGCCGATGCCTGCGTTGCAATGTGCCCTCGCCTGGTCCAGGGACAGCCACTGCCAGGAGGGCGCCTTCCCGGCCACGATGATGTTGATGCGGTCCCAGGTCCTCAGCACATGGTCGGTGACGCAGAGCAGCGTGTTCGCGTCCGGGGAAGGTAGACACGAACGACGTCCGCCTTCTTGTTCAGCGCGACGTCGACGAACCCCGGATCCTGGTGGCTGAAGCCGTTGTGGTCCTGCTGCCAGACATGGCTCGTCAGCAGGTAGTTGAGGGAGGAGATGGGGCGCCGCCAGGGGATGTCCCGGCTCGCGTCCAGCCATTTCGCATGCTGGTTGAACATGGAGTCCACGATGTGGATGAAGGCCTCGTAGCAGGAAAACAGCCCGTGGCGCCCGGTCAGCAGGTAGCCTTCCAGCCATCCCTGGCAGGTATGTTCCGAAAGGATCTCCAGAACCCGGCCTTCGGGGCCGAGATCGGTGTCTTCCGGCAGGACCTGCTCCATCCAGGCGCGTCCCGTCACCTCGAAAACGCCCTGGAGCCTGTTGGAGGCCGTCTCGTCGGGGCCGACTAGGCGAAAGTTGCGGCTGACTTCGTTCGTCCGCATGACTTCGCGCAGGAAGCCGCCCATCACCCTCGTGGCCTCCGCCTTTCCCTCGCCGGGACGGCTGACTTCGACGGCATGGGGAGCCAGTCCCGGCATCTCCAAGCTCTTGCGGAGCATCCCCCGTTCGCATGCGGATTGGCGCTCATGCGCCGGGTCCCCGCTGGCGCGGCGGAGAGAACCTTCGGGACGGGGCTGCCGTCCTCTCCGAACAGCTCCTCGGGGCGATAGCTCCGAAGCCAATCCTCGAGCATCTTGAGGTGCTCCGCGTTCCCGGCGAGGCCCGAAAGCGGCACTTGATGGGAACGCCAGAAACCCTCGGTCTTCAGGCCGTCGACCTCCTTTGGCCCGGTCCAGCCCTTGGGACTCCGCAGCACGATCATCGGCCAGCAGGGGCGTTTTCCGCTGCCAGAGCCTGCGCGGGCATCTTCCTGGATCTCGCGGATGTTCCTGAACGCCTCGTCCATCACCGAAGCCATCCGCTCATGCATCTCAAACGGATCATCCCCTTCCACAAAGAACGGTTCGTGGCCGTAGCCGACCAGGAGCGAGCGCAGTTCCTCCGGCGGGATACGGGCCAGCACGGTGGGATTGGCGATCTTGTACCCGTTGAGGTGAAGGATGGGGAGAACGGCGCCGTCATGCGCGGGGTTCAGGAACTTGTTCGAGTGCCAGGCGGCAGCGAGCGGCCCCGTCTCGGCTTCGCCGTCGCCGATCACGCAGGCAACAATTAGGTCCGGATTGTCGAAGGCGGCACCGTAGGCATGGGAGAGCGCATACCCAAGCTCTCCGCCTTCGTTGATGGAACCCGGCACTTCTGGCGCGGCGTGACTTGGAATCCCACCCGGGAACGAGAACTGGCGGAACAGCTTCCGCATGCCCGCCTCGTCCAGGGAGACATCAGGGTTGAGTTCGCTGTAGGTACCTTCGAGATATGTGTTGGCGACCATGGCCGGGCCGCCGTGGCCCGGCCCGCAAACGTAGATCACGTTCGCGTCCCGGAGCCTGATGACCCTATTGAGGTGGGCGTAAATGAAGTTAAGTCCCGGCGATGTCCCCCAGTGCCCGAGGAGCCGGGGCTTCACGTGCTCTAACTTGAGCGGCTCGCGCAGGAGCGGGTTGTCGAGCAGGTAGATCTGCCCGACGGTGAGATAGTTCGAGGCACGCCAGTAGGCGTCGATGCCATGGAGCTCTTCTTGGGAGAGCGCCGTTGCGGCGGGAACCTTTGGCTGGGGGGCATGCCAATACTCCTTGTCAATAATTGTCTCGGTGTCTGATCGTTCAGCTTGGTTTACGAACACGATAGGTCCCGCGTGGCCGAGGTCTTCAATTGCTACGGCGAACATTGCTGCAGCATTACAGCTAGCGAAGGTCCTGACACTATCATCGGGCGCAGCGCCCGAGATCGGCTTTCAAGGACAATCCCTCCCGTGGACGCAACCGGTGAGATCCGTCGCTGCGGTCGTGAACACGGGGGCGAAGCCGCCACCTGGCGTTCGTGCGTTCGTTGTCTGCCCTTGGTACAGACGCGCGGTGACGAACTGCACTTGGCCCGCGTAGACGTAGTTGCGGACATCGAACTTCAAGGCCCGCGGCGGACCAGGTTCGCCGACCAGCCGCTCGCCTGGAGACACAAGTTCCTGTGCGACGTAGTCCCCGGCAAGGATCTCGCTCCAGACGCGCCTCGTCAGCTTGTCGCCGCGGTAGGCTGCCCTGCTTCCAAATCCGGAGGCGGGCTTGAAGAACAATTTTCGGCGCCGCGCCCAGAGAGACTCTGCATTGTCCGCGTCGACGAGTTCGGTTTTCGGAACACCTGTCGCCAGCGTACCTGAAATCTCGTCGGGCACCCCGAGTGCGAGCAGCCCGGGGCGATCGCTGAGCACCGCCAGATTTCGTTTGTTGGCATACAAGGCATGCGCGAAGGGGTGCGGCGTCAGCACCACCGCACGTTCGAGATAGGCTTCGCGAAGAACTTGATGAGCTGGCTCTTGCAGCGTGAAATCGGTGAGCCGATTGTACACAAGATCTATAAGACCCTGATCATGCCAGAGGCTGCCGTCGCGCAACTGCAATGCCGAGGGATCCGCTATGACTGCATCGATCCCGTGATGCTCGAAGAGGCGCTTGAACAACAGAAACTCAGGGTAGAGATACTGCTCCTCCGGACGCTCGTCGACGATGGCAATGCGATGCAAAGGCTGTTGCCCACGTTCGAGACGCCATTCGGCGAGGAACATGTCGAAGAAGGCCTCTTCCAGGGCATCGAGCGTGTCCGCCCCCGGCACCATGGACTTGACTGCCTCACAGCATGCCCGTTGGGCGCGCGCCAGCGAAAGGTTGAGGAGGGCGCCGCCTGCATTGGTATTGATCTCGATGAGCTTGGGCTCGTCGGATGCCAGGTGGAAGTCGAAGCTCATGAACACGCCCCGCGCCCGGGGTTCGAACCGCGCTATGTCGGGCATCCCCTGGAGGACGAGATCACGATAGGCGGGCAACGCTATGACCGCCTCGGCAGCCCTGACGATTTCTGCCATTCTCTCGAGGCGCTGGCGCGACACGAAAACGGGAAGTGCGGCGAACATATGGGCATATCTGTCACCCATGGCCGGAAGGATAGCGGGTGATTCGGATTCGCCAGAAAGGCCCGGCTGAGTTCTGCACGGTCCAGGCTGATGCAGAAGCAGCTGGTGTTCAGCAACTCCACATCTAGCTCCGGGTCCGGCGAGCCTGAGCCGGGACTTGGCCGCCGAGTTTCACTTCGATAGACCATGGTTCTTTCCAGTCAAGTCAGGGGCGCGGTGGCATCGATCGTCTCCAGCCGCCTACTTCTGGGTGCCCGCCTTGTAGAATACCGACGGCGCCTCGGAGGCGTCGCGTGGAACGGCATAGACCTCGTAGCTGGCTACAGGATCCTCCCCCATGCCGAGCGACCCCTGCGGCATTCCGGGAACCGCCAGGCCCGCGACCTCGGGCCCCTCGGAGAGCAGCTTCCCGATCGCTTCTAGCGGAACGTGGCCTTCGAGGAAATAGCCGTCCACGGCAGCTATGTGGCAGCCTTCCATCTCTGCTGGCACCCCGGCCTGCTTCCTGATGGCCGAAAGGTCTTCGAGGTCGACCGTGGACACCTTGTATCCGGCCTTCTCAACCGCCTCCGCCCAGGCATGGCAGCAGCCGCACCAAGGTGTCTTGTAAACGGTCATCTCGGCCGCGGCCATAGAGACCGCAGTAGACGCAACGAGCGCCGCCAGCGCGGCGAAGAGGGATCTGCTGTAGGTGTTCATTCGAGGTTCGCTTCCTTGTTCGCGGTGATTGGAAAATCGTGCATGGTTTCGGCGACAGCTAGCGCGCGCCTTGCTGAGCGCCCGGTCTGACGGTCACATCATTCCCATCGGCATCAGCAGGTTGTCGGCCGCAGCCTTCTGGACTTCGTCGAGCGAAGCGTAGAACGGCTCCACCGCTGCCCTCAGTTGCCGTACGGCATCGAGACGGGCCGAAAGCAGCTTCTCCCGCCTCTCGAGCGAGTTGGGCAGTCCTTGGGCATCCTGCTCCTGCTGCATCATGCCCGTGGACCCGCGCGCGTTCTCCCGCAGAGCGGCGGCCACGGCCTCCCAAAGGGGCTGCTGGGCGTCCGTCACCTTGAGTTCCGTCCGCAGGAACGCGATCCGCCCCTCGACATGCTCGGGCGCCATCATCTTCCCCATCATGCCGTCCTGCATCCCCGCCCCGTCGGCCATCATGCCCCGCATCATCCCGGCGTGGCGGCCCATCATCTCCTGCATCATCTTCATCATGTCGCCGCCCATCATGCCGCCCGGCATCTCGGCTCCCCGGTGCGGGAGCGGACGGGTGGGGAGCCGGTTCACCCGGAGCCGGAGCCGTGGTTTCGGCCGGAGCCGGATGGTGGGCGTCCTCGGCGAGCGCCGGAGAGGCGGAAAGCAGCATGGCTGCGGCGAATGCGGTCTTGAGGATCTTTGTCATGGCTTTGTCCTTTGAAATGAGAGACCCGGGCGGCGGGATCGCCGCCCGGGTACGTGTTCATAGCGCCTGGAAGGTGATCCCGTTGGGACCCTCGCCCACCTCGTGGGTGCGAACCACGGACTGCGTAGCCACGGAGATCTCGGAGACGGTGCCGTCGACGATGTTGGTGACGAACACATGGGCGCCGTCGTCGCTGACGGTCACGCCGTGCGCTCCCTTGCCAGTGGTGATCGTCTTGACGACCGTTCCGCTCGCCACGTCGATCACTGACACCGTGTCGTCCGGCTCGGCCTCCGTTCCCTGGTTCGCCACGTAGACGAACCGTCCGTCAGGGGTCGCATGCATCTGGATGGGAGACCGCCCCACGTCGATGCGGGCGGTGACCTGCCGCGTCGCTGTGTCGATGACCGCCACCTTGTTCTCGTCCCTCAGCGAGACGTAGACCCGCTTCCCGTCTGGCGTGAAGCCAACCTGCACCGGGGCCTTGCCGACCTCGATCCTGTCCGTCTCCTCCAGCGAGGCCGTGTCGATGACGGATACCGTTCCATCCTCGACGTTGGCGACGTAGATGGCGCTGCCGGCGGGGCTCATCCGAAGTCCGTGCGGATAGTCCCCGGTGCCGATCTCCCGCACGGCCTCGCCTTTGGCGAGGTCGATGACCGACACCGTATCATCGCCCGCATTAGTGACGAAGGCGCGCTTGCCCGAAGGGTCTGCGATCACGTGGGCAGGATGGGTTCCCACCTCGATGGTGGATGCGGGACCCGATGCGAGGCCGGCCGGATCAAGGACGATCAGCGCTCCGCCCGCCTCGGAGCCCCCGTATCCGCCGCCCTGCGAGGTGCTGCCATGGCTGTCCTCGGCTTCGGCGTGCCCATGGCCGGCACCCACCTGCAAAGGGCTGCCGACCGCGAGAACGCGGCCCGTCCCTGGAACGAACTGGACGTTGTGCGGCGTGACCGTGACCGGAACGATCTCGACCCTGCCCGAGGCAAGGTCGATCCGGCTGACAGAGTTACCGTACTCGTCGGCGGTGTATACAAAGCCGGAGGAAGCTGCCTCGGCCCCCGCATGTCCCGCGAAGGGCATGAGGAGCGCGAGCGCGGACGCCATCGCAAGTGCGGCCAGCGCGGCTCGCCGCGAGATCGAGGCGTGTATTGCTGTAAACATGTTCATGGTGAAAAACTCTCATTGTTCGTGACTCCGTTCAGGGAGCGCACGGAACCCGCGGGCGCGTGCGCTCAGGCGGTCACGGAGAGCTTGGGAGGGCGCGACAGGGTCGACGCGTCACGCGGGAGCGACGTCGAAGGAGGCACAAGGGCCGCCGGCGCAGCTTGCGTGGCCAACGTCAGTCCTGCCGAGGGAACGGGAACGCAAACCGCGCACGAGGTAGCCGACATGCAGCAGTCGTCCGCATCGCCCTGATCCGCGCCGCTGTCGTCGCATGGGACAGCGTGCGCGTGCCCCTGATGCCCGTGCGGGCCTGCAGCGGCGACGTCCGGGTTGCCGATGGCGACGTGTGCCTCCCCGCCCGTTGCATGGGCGTGCCCGCCGCCGAAGGTGGAGAGCGAGAAGGCGACCAGAACGGCAAGCAGGAGAGCGACAAGGCGCGCGGCGGGGGCCGGCGCATTCGCTTTCCTTTTCGTACTGGTCAGGTTCAGTCGCAACCTGCTCGTCCTTCTAATGTCCTCGACTATCAAAGATAGACCGCGCCGCCGCAACGCTGTTTGTCCTGGATCAAAGACGAAGCGGTTTCCGGTTTCGTCGTTCGTGTCATGTCGTCTTCCGGTACAGCCTGAGCAACTGGGCATTGAGGGCGACGATGATGGTGCTTGCGGACATGAAGACCGCACCGACTGCCGGGGTCATCAGGAAGCCCGTCCCGAAAGTGATGCCGGCGGCCATCGGGATTGCGATTGCGTTGTACCCGGTCGCCCAGATCAGGTTCTGCACCATCTTCCTGTAGGTCGCGCGGGAAAGGCCAAGGATTGCTGCCACGTCCCGGGGGTCGCTTCTGACCAGGACCACGTCGGCGGATTCGACGGCCACGTCGGTTCCCGCGCCGATCGCGACACCCAGGTCGGCCTGCACCAACGCCGGGGCGTCATTCACGCCGTCTCCGACCATGGCCACCTGGAGGCCGCGGGACTGTAGCTCCTTGATCTTGGCCGACTTCTCGTCGGGAAGCACCTCGGCGAAGTACTCTTCGATACCCAGTTCGCGGGAGACGGACGCCGCCACGCCCTTGGCGTCTCCTGTAAGCATGATGGAACTGATGCCCAGCGCCTTCAGTTCTGCGATGGCTTCCCGGGACTCCGGCCTCACGATGTCAGCAAGCGCGAACAGGGCGCGGGGCACACCGTTCCGGACGAGGACGACGACGGTCTTGCCTTCTGCTTCGAGTTCGCCGAGTCGGCTACCCGGGACCGGGTTGCCCTGTCTGGCGAGATGGCCAGGACTGACGATCCGGATGTCCTGTCCCTCGACCTCTGCGACGATGCCCTCACCCGTGAGGTTTCGGACATTGCCGGGAGCGGGAAAGTCGATGCCCCTCTCCTTTGCGGCTGCCACGATTCCTTGGGCGATCGGATGTTCGGAATGGCTCTCGACGGAAGCGGCAAACCGCAGTTCCTCCTCTTCGCTCCCACCCGCGAGAAGAACGGTGTCGCTTACGCCGAACAGCCCCTCCGTCAGCGTCCCGGTCTTGTCGAAGACGACCGCATCCAGATTGCGCGCGCGCTCGAAGGCGGCGCGGTCGCGGATAAGCAGCCCGCTGCCAGCGCTCAGGGACGTGCTCACGGCCACGACCAGCGGCACTGCCAGGCCCAGCGCATGGGGACAGGCGATGACCATCACCGTGACCATGCGCTCGATGGCGAATTGCCAGCTCTCGCCTGCGAAGACCCAATAGGCGAGTGATCCGAAACCAACTGCAAGGGCGATGTAGGTGAGCCAGCCCGCTGCCCGGTTCGCCACGTCCTGGGTGCGGGACCGCGTCGCCTGCGCCTCCCTGACGAGGTTGATGACCTGTCCCAGGTACGTCTTGTCGCCCGTCGCCGTGACCTCGATCGTGACGACGTTCGCGCCGTTGATGGCGCCGCCGATCGCGCTGTCACCCGTTTCCTTCGACACCGGGCGCGATTCCCCTGTCAGCATCGCCTCGTTGAAAGAGGACCTGCCTTCCACGATAGCGCCGTCGACGGGGACCTTGGCGCCAGGGCGGATGAGGACCCGGTCCCCGGGAACGAGGTCGGAGATGGGGACCTCGGTGACAGCACCGGACGCGTCCAGCCGCGCCGCCGTGTCCGGCAGCAGGCGGACGAGCTCTTCGAGTGCGCGGGAAGCGCCCATAACCGAGCGCATCTCGAGCCAATGCCCGAGAAGCATGATGACGATCAGCGTCACCAGCTCCCAATAAAAGGACGTGCCCGGGAGACCGAAGGTGACGGCGGCGGAGTAGACGTATGCGACGGAGATCGCGAGCGCGATCAGCGTCATCATGCCGGGCTTGCCTGCGCGTAGCTCGGACGTGAAACCCGTCAGGAAAGGCCAGCCGCCATAGACGTACGCGACGGTCGAAAGGGCGAACAGCAGAAACTCGCTTCCGGGGAAATCCAGGCTGCCCTGGATGCCAAACCAGTGTTGGATCATCGGAGACAGCAGCAGGACCGGCGGGGTCAGGACGAGCGATATCCAGAACCTTCGCCGATAGTCGGCCACCATCTCGCCGTGATCGTGCCCTGAATGGCTGGAGTTTCCGGCGTCGCCGCGAGCGGACTTGCCGTGGCCTGCTGGATGCTGCTGCCCCGCTGATTCAGCGATGTGCTCTTTGTGATGAACGTGTGTCATGCAACGCCTCGGTGCCATCGGTGTCGCATCCAATGAATTCTTTGCGACAGCAGGCAGGGCCCGGCCAGATCTCGTCCGGCCCCGCTATTTCAATCCCTACCCCTTCCAGCGGGTGGAAGGTCAAGTCCTTTTTCTTCAAGAACGAACTCGGTCTCGACCACAACGAGAGCCGATCCTGGCACGGCTGGCATCGCCACGTTTCGCTCGTCATGCTCGCCTTCGCCATGATGGCCACCATCCGCCATGAGGCCAATGCCGCGCTCCCAAAACGACGCGCCGGACAGGATCGGGAACCCGCCGCTCATCCGCTGGTCGGTTCAGGAATCCGCCGCATCGCCACCCGCCTTGCACGACGGCATATCCACCCCGCCCATGTCATCGCATGGTCGCTGTGGCGACGCGCTCATCAGGCCGTAGCTCAGCGAGCTCATCTCAAATCAAAAATGCAAATGTAATGCTACGCTCCATACGCCTCCCCATACCGAATATGGCATGGCCAGTCCATGGATTTGATGTATGTCAAGGATAGTCGTCATGATCGGGAGCTAGCATGCCGGATTCCATCGTTCTTCTACGTCGCGCCGCCCGCGTGTCGAGCCAAAAACTAGAGTGGAAGAGGTTCAGGGGAGTTTGTCAGGTCGTATGGCGAATGTGATGCGGCCAGGGGCTGTCGACAGCGCGAGGGGGTTGCCGTTGACCCCCTGCGCGATCCAACTGAGGCTCTGCTGATGCGAGGCCCTTCCCTGAAGCACATTCGGTCTGGTTCGTCGTGAGTACGCCTGCCTCCGACGACGATCTCGCGACACTGCAGCGGGAGACTTTCGACTACTTCGTTCGGGAAGCCAACCCGGCCAACGGGCTAGTTCGCGATAAAACCGAAGAGAACTGGCCGGCAAGCATCGCGGCTACGGGACTTGCGCTTGCATGTTATCCGGTCGGCGTGAAGAACGGGTACATGAGCCGCGGGGCGGCTGCGGAGCGCACGCTGGCTACCCTTCGCCTCTTCTGGGAAAGCCCACATGGGCCGGAGCCCGACGCCACCGGGCACCGCGGCTTCTATTATCACTTCCTGGACATGGAAACCGGCCGGCGGGCCTGGCGTTGCGAGCTTTCGACGATCGACAGCACGTTCCTACTGGCCGGAGGGTTGACAGCAGCAGCGTTCTTCAACGCCGATACGCGAGCGGAAGCCGAGATACGCACCCTCGCAATCGAGCTTTACCGCCGAGCCGACTGGATCTGGGCACTAGACGGAGGAGAAACCGTCACCCACGGCTGGACTCCCGAGGGCGGCTTCCTGAAGCATCGATGGGAAGGATACGACGAGGCCCTCCTGCTATATGTCTTGGGCCTCGCCTCGCCTACTCATGCCCTACCCAGAAGCAGCTACGAAGCCTGGACCTCTACATTCCGATGGGAGCATTGCTACGGCTACGATTACCTCTATGCGGGCCCCCTGTTCATTCATCAGCTCTCCCATGTTTGGATTGACCTCCGCGGCCTCCAGGATTCCTTCATGCGCGGCAAGGGAATCGATTACTTCGAGAACAGCCGTCGGGCCACCTACGTGCAGCAGCGCTACGCGATCGAGAACCCGCGCGGTTTCGATGGCTACGGGGAACATTGCTGGGGCATCACGGCGAGCGAAGGTCCTGGCCCCTCCACCCTCGAACTAGATGGGATCGAGCGTCGGTTCGAAGACTATGTTGCGCGGGGAGTTCCCTACGGTCCGGACGATGGCACCCTAGCCCCTTGGGCCGTCGCCGCTTCCCTGCCGTTCGCTCCAGAAATCGTTCGGCCTACAATCGCGTTCTGTATCCATCAAGCCAAACTGAAGGCTGCCAACGCTTACGGGTTCAAGGCCGCTTTCAATCCTACCTACCCCGGATCTACCGACAATGCCTTGGGCTTTTGGGTTTCGCCATGGTACTTCGGGCTCAACGAAGGGCCTGTCATCCTGATGATCGAGAACGAAAGGAGCGGCCTGGTATGGGAGTTGATGCGGTCCTGCCCATACGTTCGACGAGGTCTCCAGCGTGCAGGATTCAAGGGAGGATGGCTGGGCTGACAGATGGGGCTGGCAGCGTGATTCAGGCCCGACCAGATCGCCTGAATGTTTAACCTGGCGCAAGGCGCGTACTCGCCGTTGGTGTTTGATACGAGCGACTAACGGGAAATGTCCCGTTTGAATTCTCGGCGCGGCGACGCGGTTTCGCTAACCGGTGCGCTGCATTTCTACCCATCGAAGTGGCGCACCGAATAGTTGAGCAAGCTCTGGCTCACTAGACAGGAGCATTCAATGACCCGCAATGAAGATCATGAAACATTAGGAAGGATTTGGGACGGCGACGGTGCCAAGCCGCACGATGCAGCCGTCCAGCGAGCGTTGGTCGAGGTACGGCAAGAAATAATGCGTTTTCTTGAAAATCGGCTCCGCGACCGGGACGAGGCGGAGGAAGTGCTTCAACGGTTCTCCTTACGCGCCCTGGAGCAGTCATTTCAGCTTCGCGACGTACGTACTGTGCGTGGCTGGTTGGGGAGGATTCTTGCGACGACTATCGTCGACCATCAGCGAGACCAGATAAGGCGTCGCAAGCGCGAAACAGAGGTCGATCCCGACAGTTTAGAGAACCACTCCGCCGAGTCCGACCTAGGGCTTGAGGCAACCATTTGCAATTGTTTGTACCGCTTATTGCCTACGATTAAGCCGGAATATGCGGACATCATTTGGCGCGCGGACATTCTCGGCGAGCCACGCGATCGGCTTGCCGCAAGCCTTGGAACCTCGCTGAACAACATCACCGTCCGGTTGCACCGAGGCCGTCGCGCGCTTCGCAAGCGCCTAGAGGAGATGTGCCGGACCTGTCCCATCCACGGTTTTCTCGATTGCTACTGCGAGAAGGCGGTGCAGATCGCCGCAGCACGTGCTGCCATTTTAAATTACGAGAAGTCACCAAGAGATGTATAGCGACCCGTTCTTTAGGATCGCCGAAAGCGTTGTCATACAGGAAAGAAACAGGTGATCTGTCGTCGCAGTGCATGGAGCAGTCTTTTACGGCTGGCTAGGTCGCTGGGTGGACGCATGATGGGTTCTCGCTTCACACTCATTCTCCTGCTGGTCGCTTTTCTCAACGCTCTCTGCTTTCCGCTCATCACGCTCGGCCTGACACACGTCTCGCATATGACTTTCGCGACACTCAGGGCTGTTTTGGCAGGCTTGGTTTTGGGCGTGGTCGCAATAATGCTTCGGCGGCCCATTCCAACTGATTTCCGATCGTGGATTGCTCTCGCGTTCATTGGCCTTGGAGCCACCACATCGGCCTATTTCGGGATGTTCCACGCTGCTGAATTTGTTTCGCCAGGGCTCGCGACTGTCATTGCCAACTGTCAGCCCCTGATCGCGGCCGCGCTAGCATTTGCATTCCTCTCGGAGCGGTTGCGACCCGCACAATACGTTGGATTGGCGATCGGGTTCCTCGGGATCGTCGTCGTTGCCTTGCCTCAGCTCGACATCAAGCAAGGCTTCGATGGCGTGATAGGACCGGCCTTCATCGTCTTGGCAGCCGCTGGCCTCGCCGTTAGCAATGTCCTGATGAAAGGTGTCAGAAACCGAATTGACCCTTTGGTCGCAATGTCGGCGCAGCTTCTCCTCGGAGCAATCCCTCTGGCAGTTATGGCGTTGGCGCTGGAACAGCCATTTAAGATACACCTTTCGTCCGACTTCGTGTTCTCATTGATCGTTCTGGCCCTTCCCGGAACAGCCTTGGCGTACTGGCTCTGGTTTTGGGTGCTCGATCGCGTTCCGCTCAGCCAGGCGAATGCATTCACCCTCCTGACGCCGGTCTTCGCCCTGCTGCTCGGTATCGGCTTTTTCGGCGAGCAGTTCGGGCCCTCGCTGGCATTCGGTCTGGTCTTGACGGCGATCGGCCTCGTGATCGTGGAGCGCTATGGCGGATCCTGATTGGTTCGAAGGGGGCGTTCAGGTGATCGTCACTCAAACCATGACATCGCGGTTTGCGCGTCAACCCCGGCTACCTCGATCAGTCGATCAGGATCGAGTATTCGGAGACGCCGATAGTGGAAATGCACGATTTTGTCTTTGCGCAACGTGCTTAGAACACGGTTCACGTGAACGAAGGTAAGGCCCGTGGCGTCCCCGATCTGTTCCTGTGTAAGAGGGATTGCCATCTCCTCAATATGGTTGCCGGGCCATTGGGCCCGATGCCGCGTGAACAGTTCAAGGAGAAGGTACGCGACGCGCGCTCGCGCAGTGCGACGCCCGATACTCGTCATATGGTCATAGGCTACACTAATGTCACGGGCCAGTCTGCTCGCGAGCCGCATGCTGACCTCGGGATCGTCCTTCAAAACGGTTGTTAGCATAGTGTTCGGGATGACAGAAACAACCACTTCCGTCAGGGCCTGCGCCCCGTAGCTGATTTTAGCCCCGTTTGAAGTCGGCACTGCCATGACCGCTCCTGGTAGCGCGAAATGGACAATCTGCCGCCTGCCATCTTCAAGCAGTGTGTAGATCGCTACCCAGCCGGACAGAAGGTTGAAGATCGACTTGCTTGTCTCGCCGAAGCGGAACAGGTCCCGCCCAACCGGCATCCTGCGATCTCCCGTTCGAAAACGCGGGAGAAGCCGGTAGGCATCCGTCGATGGCGGTAATCCTATCACCGGAGCCCAAGCCTCGCTGTCGGCTCCGTCTTTCGGGCACTTTGGACGCCTGCTCAAATCATCAAGCGGACCGCCCGAAGGGCGTGCAGCTTCCTGTGCCGTAAGTCCTTGAAACAATGGTCTACTCCGTCCACGTTGGAACTATCTCATCGGTCGCGGCAGAGCGACCCGGTTACCTCATTTTGTAAGGACGCTCGATGCCAGCTTTTATTACAGTCGCCGGGCGTAATCCCGCTCCGATGGCTGTTTCCGCAACCAGTTACTCGTGCTGATGAAATCCTCGCTCCGTCACAACGGCGCCGTGGTCGCGCTTAACCGCCGCAGCTTCTGCGGAACAGCATACAGAACAAGCACCCGCGCCTTCGTCAGAACACCGAGGAAAAACTAGATGCGATGGGATCGTGGGACCGGAGGATCTTGGCCAAGTATGATTGACCGGAGGCAATCGTCGCTAAGAGCGGGGATGGTCGAAGATTCACCTAGTCTCCAGGTGAACTCGGTTCGGTGCCCGGCTATGAGCACTTGGCATGGCGAACATACTACCATGCAGCATATCCGTTGGGATGCGCAGTCATTCGGGGGCAATGGCGCGGCGAATTCGGGACTTAGGGCCATGTGACGCTGGGAGATCGACTGAGCCGGCGCGAAACTTCCCTCACGCGCGAAGGCCAGCTTCCCCTGCATGAAGAAGGAAACCGTGCAAACAACCAGCAATGCCAGTAGCTTGAGCATGTTCACTTACCCGCCGCCTCCTGACTGAACCGCTCCGGGTTTGCCGGAGGCTCCAACTCCTGAGAAGGTGGAGCCATCATGAGCAAGACGACGAACAAGTTTTCCCCGGAAGTGCGCCAGCGAGCCGTGCGGCTGGTGCTGGATCACGAACATGAACATCCCTCCCGGTGGGCTGCGGTCATGTCGATCGCGTCCAAGATCGGCTGCACGGGCCAGACGCTGAACGAGTGGGTGAAGAAGTCCGAGGTAGACGCCGGCAAGCGCGCCGGTGTGCCGACGGACATGGCGGCAAAGCTGAAGGCGCTAGAGAGGGAGAACCGGGAGCTTCGGCAGGCCAACGAGATCCTGCGCAAGGCTTCCGCTTATTTTGCCCAGGCGGAGCTCGACCGCCCGTTCAAACGATGATCGGGTTCATAGACGATCACCGCGGGGTCCATGGGGTCGAGCCGATCTGCAAGGTTCTGCCGATCGCCCCGTCGACCTACCACGACCACGTCGCCAAGCGCGTCGATCCGGAGAAGCTGTCGGCGCGGGCGAAGCGGGACGGTGTCCTGAGGCCTGAGATCGAGCGCGTCTTCGCCGAGAACTTCGAGGTCTATGGCGCGCGCAAGGTCTGGCGGCAGATGCTGCGTGAAGGCTTCGCCGTCGCGCGCTGCACGGTCGAGCGGCTGATGGCCGACCTCGGCCTTCAGGGCGTCATCCGCGGCAAGCCGATCCGCACCACGGTGCAGGACAAGGCCGCCCCGTGCCCGCTCGACCATGTGAACCGGGTCTTCCATGCCCCCGCGCCGAACAGGCTGTGGCTGTCGGACTTCACCTACGTCAGCACCTGGTCCGGCTTCGTTTACGTGGCCTTCGTCATCGATGCCTATGCCCGCCGCATCGTCGGCTGGCGGGTGAGCAGGACCGCCCATGCGGGCTTTGTCCTCGATGCTCTCGAACAGGCCCTGCACGAACGGCGGCCCATCCACCGCGGCGGCCTGGTGCACCATTCCGACAGGGGGTCTCAATATGTCAGCATCCGCTACACCGAGCGACTGGCCGAAGCCGGCATCGAACCCTCCGTCGGCAGTGTGGGCGATTCCTACGACAATGCTCTCGCCGAGACGATCAACGGCCTCTACAAGGCCGAGGTCATTCATCGGCGCGGGCCATGGCGTAGCTTCGAGGCCGTAGAGTTCGCCACGCTGACCTGGGTCGACTGGTTCAACAATCGCCGGCTGCTGGAGCCCATCGGCAACATCCCGCCGGCGGAAGCCGAGGAACGCTACTACGCCATGCTGGAAGAACCAGCCATGGCCGCGTGACTCAAAAGAAACGGCCTCCGGCAAACCCGGGGCGGTTCAGACTGTTTCGCCCAACTCCCGTATTTGCACGGCAGTATTCCATCCCGTCGCATGTCATGCAACGTCGCACCATCGCACATATTAATTATGACACTTTGACGGGGATCAAAGAGATCGCGAGGCGGCTGGGGCTGAGCAACCAACATTGATCGCGAAGCAAATTGCCACCAATTGGCGGCAACGATGGTTGGGAGCGCACTTGATCGAGATTAAAGTGCGTCGCGTCCAGACTAATCATAATTATATGAAAAGTGGGAGAAATGAGCGGTGTTTCACGAGCCACGAATGGTATCGACAGCCTCGCCCGCGTTTGATCTAAAGCGTTCCGTAGCCCTGCTGGTCTCTCGCAGCCAAAGAAGGGCTGTGCTAAGTCCCTTCTTCGCCAAAAGCGATGGCTTGCTCGTCGTCGACCCAGCGTCACGTAAGCGGCGGTTCCGTTCAAACGCAGCCAGAACGAACGAGTCAACCTGCGACTTGATCCTTGCCAGCGGGTCAATTCGGTTGATCTGCGGATATGTCGGAGCATCCGAGCGCGACAAGCTCTGCGCGGCCGGGGTCGACGTCCGGATCGGTTCCTGTGCCCGAAAGGTTAGCGATCTTGTTACCTCTTTTGAGACTCTACCGCCAGCCTGACGGCGGTTAGAATGCGCGGCGGGGATTAGCTTCCACTTGAATGCATTCGGCTCTTTAAGCGAGATCAGGACCCCCGACAGTTACGGCGAGCGCCGGCTCGCGGTTGATGATGTGAAGGCTCGTTTCAATGTGTTGACAGGCTGATTGGCACTGTCATGTCGGCATCCTCTGTGGTCCCCGTCAACGCGGCAAGCTCCGCCTCGTCGAGGGTTTCCTTCTCCAGCAGTCTACGGGCCGTGCGCTCCAAAAGGTCTCGACGCTCCTTGAGCAAACGGATCGTTCGCTCGAACGCGCCATCGATGATCGCGCGCACCTCCCCGTCGATTGCGTCGGCTGTCGCCTCGCCATAGTCGCGAGGCTGAGGATAGGCTGCCATCTGGTTTGGTGTCAGGAAGGAGCGCTGATCCTTCTCCAGGGCGACATGACCCAGCTTTTCCGACATCCCGTAGCGCATGATCATGGCGCGTGCGATGTCCGTGACCTTGGCAAGGTCGTCGGCCGCTCCCGTGGAAAGATGATCGAAGACGATCTTCTCGGCCGCCCGGCCGCCGAGCAGAACCGCCATCTTGTTCTCGAGTTCCTCTCTGGTCATCAGAAAGCGATCCTCGGTCGGGCGCTGAATGGTGTAGCCGAGCGCCCCGATCCCGCGCGGGATGATCGACACCTTATGCACGGTGTCCGAGCCGGGTAGCGCCATGGCGACAAGCGCGTGGCCCATCTCGTGATAGGCCACAACCTCGCGTTCTCTCGGGTTGAGAAGGCGGTTTCGCTTCTCCAACCCGGCGACGATGCGCTCGACGGCGTTGTTGAAATCATCCATCGTAACAGCATCAGCCCTACGGCGGGTAGCCAGCAGCGTAGCCTCGTTGACGAGGTTGGCCAGATCAGCGCCGGTGAAGCCCGGGGTCAGCGCCGCGACCTTTTCGGCATCGACATCCTCAGCAAGCCTCGCCTTGCGCATGTGGACGTGCAGGATCTGGATGCGGCCCTGCTTGTCCGGCCGGTCGACCAGCACCTGCCGGTCGAAGCGGCCGGCGCGCAGGAGGGCCTGGTCGAGGATTTCCGGCCGGTTGGTGGCCGCCAGCAGCACCACACCGACGGTGGGATCGAAGCCGTCCAACTCTACCAGAAGTTGGTTGAGCGTCTGTTCCTTCTCGTCGTGGCCGCCCATCATCGGGCCGGCGCCGCGCGCGCGGCCGAGCGCGTCCAACTCGTCGATGAAGATGATGGCAGGAGCCTTGGCGCGGGCCTGCTCGAAGAGATCGCGGACACGCGCGGCCCCTACGCCCACGAACATTTCCACGAATTCCGAACCCGAGATCGAGAAGAACGGCACTTGTGCCTCGCCGGCAACGGCCCTTGCGATCAGGGTCTTGCCAGTGCCGGGGGGCCGACCAGCAGCACGCCCTTCGGCATGCGTCCGCCGAGCCGGCCGTATTCATCCGGGTTCTTCAGGAAGTTGACAATCTCCTGCTGTCCGGGATCAGCGCCTATGGCACAGAATTGAGGGTGTGATTTAAGGAGTGTTCGGTTCTCGTCTAAGACGAAGGAACGAACATGAATTCGAAGTTGACTGGCGGCAAACGCTCCGCCGAGCATGTGGTCAAAGACATCCGTCGGGCGACACGGCGGCACTTTTCCTCGGAAGACAAGATCAGGATCGTGCTGGATGGCCTTCGTGGCGAAGACAGCATTGCCGAGTTGTGCCGCAAGGAGGGGATTGCCCAGAGCCTCTACTACACCTGGTCGAAGGAATTTCTGGAAGCCGGCAAGCGGCGACTGGCAGGCGACACGGCCCGTGCTGCGACGACCGGTGAAGTGCAGGACCTTCGTCGCGAGACCCGCGCGCTGAAGGAGGCAGTCGCGGACCTGACGCTGGAGAACCGTCTGCTCAAAAAAGCATGATCGCGGATGGGGGCGACGACGAATGAGATACCCCGCATCCGAAAAGCTCGAGATCATCAAGATCGTCGAGCAGTCGCACCTTCCGGCGAAGAAGACGCTGGATCAGCTCGGCATTGCGCGGCGCACCTTCTACCGCTGGTATGACCGCTATGTCGAAGGCGGCCCGGAGGCGTTGGAGGACCGTCCTTCCCGGCCGAACCGGGTGTGGAACCGCATCAGCGCCGAGGTCCAGAGCCAGATCATCGACATGGCGCTGGAACAGTCCGAGCTGTCACCACGTGAGCTGGCGGTGCGCTTCACCGATGAGAAGCGCTACTTCGTGTCCGAGGCGACCGTCTATCGCCTACTCAAGGCCCATGACCTCATCACCAGCCCGGCCTTCGTGGTGATCAAGGCCGCCGACGAGTTCAGGGACAAGACCATGCGTCCCAATGAGATGTGGCAGACAGACTTCACCTACTTCAAGATCATCGGCTGGGGCTGGGTCTATCTGTCGACCGTGCTCGACGACTTCTCCCGTTACATCATCGCCTGGAAGCTGTGCACGACCATGCGGGCCCAGGACGTGACCGAAACGCTGGAACTGGGCCTTACGGCTTCAGGCTGTGACAGCGCCAGGGTGTTGCACAAGCCAAAACTGCTCAGCGACAACGGGCCGTCCTACATCGCCAGCGAACTCGCCGAATGGATCGACGCCAACGGCATGAGCCATGTCCGCGGCGCTCCGCTTCATCCGCAGACCCAGGGCAAGATCGAGCGCTGGCATCAGACGCTCAAGAACCGCATCCTGCTGGAGAACTACTTCCTGCCGGGCGATCTCGAACGCCAGATCGAAGCCTTCGTCGAGTATTACAATCACCGACGCCACCACGAGAGCCTTGGCAACGTGACCCCGGCCGACGCCTACTTCGGCAGGGCCTCTGCTATCATCGAACAACGAGAAAGGATCAAACGACAGACGATCGAGCTCCGGCGCTTGCAGCACCGCAAACTCGCCGCTTAACATCAACCAAAGATCGAGGCCGACACTCCGCTAAATCAAGCAGCCATCAGCGCCAAATGTTCTGACGACGGACATCTGGATCGATAGTGGCAATCTGCCGGGCCGGCTCGTTGCTGTAGATGGTCAGCCGATCGAGCCCATACCTGGCAATCGCTTCGGTCTTTCGATGGGGCAGCGTTTGGATCTGGAGCTCGAATTGCCTGATACCGGTGCCTGGCCCGTCCTAGCCCTTCGTGAAGGGGCTCGTGAACGGACGGGGCTGATTCTTGCGACGCCCGGCGCGCAGGTGCGCCGTATCGATTCCCTTGCTGAAGCCGACGCGCCCCCGTTCGACATCAGGATGGAACAGGAATCTCGCTTGCGTGCGGTGACCGGTCTCGCCGATCGCGGCGCCATCCGTCCAATAGACGTTATGCTAGGCGGACAAATGCAGCCCTATGTCTGGACGATCGACGGCAAGACCTGGGGTGAGCATTTGCCGATTTCGGCGCGCAGCGGGGACCGTGTCGAGATTCGCTTTCACAACATGTCGATGATGGGACATCCAATGCATCTGCATGGCCATCATTTTCAGGTGGTGGAGATCGGCGGACGCAGGATGGGCGGGGCTATGCGTGACACTCTCTATATTCCACCTATGACCATGGCTACGATTGCCGTGGACGCGGGTGAGGCGGCCCGCTGGATGCTGCATTGTCATCACATGCCACATCTTTCAACCGGGATGATGACTGAGTTCGTGGTCGCCTAATTTCGAAGGCCTCCCGCCTAGGCGGGAGGCCTTCAAGCCGCAGGATTGAATATGAACAAAACACTTGTTGCAGTGGTTGCGGTGGTGCTTGCCGGCGTTGCCATCTGGTGGGCGCAGAATCGGCAGGACGGCTCTGGCTCTGGTGAGCCCATCGTTCAGGTTATAGTGCCGTCATCGCTTTCGTCGATGGCCGAACAGGGCAAGACCGCGTTCGACGCCAACTGTGCCAGCTGTCATGGACCGAACGGTTCGGGTCGGGATGGGCTGGCACCGCCATTGATCCATAAAATCTACGAGCCGAGCCATCATAGTGATATGGCCTTCACGCTTGCTGTGCGCCAAGGCGTACGTGCTCATCACTGGCGATTTGGCAGTATGGCGCCGATAGAGGGTGTCAGCGACGCCTCGATCGAGGCGATCACCACCTATATTCGCGAATTGCAGCGCGCGAACGACATCCATTGAGAAAGCAGTTACGGCACCTCATGACGGGTCGGGCTGACACACTGACCCGTGGTCCCGGCTAAGTTGCAATCCTTCTTTCCTGCGGAGGTTCGCTAAAAGCTCCGGGTCCCTTTGTCAGGTACCCAAGCTGCGCCGAAGCCGGTTGCCGACCTTACTGGTCTTGAACCAATTCAGGCCTCGATCTCAATGATGTCCCCGGCACCAGCGGCATAGTCGAGTGCGTAGGCCAATTCACCCGGCGTTTCTGCGTGGATGTGGAGAAGCGGCTGCCCACGGTCGGTCTCATCACCCTGGCGAACTTCCATATGGATACCGGCCGCCTTGGCTTCCGGCGCGCCAGCCAGCTTGGCGAGGCGGGACAGCTTTCGGTTATTGATGTGAACGACCCGTCCAGCATGCGGAGCCGTGAGTGGATGGACATGGAGCGCTTTGGGCGGCGTTCTCATCCCACCTTGGGCATTGCAGATAGCCTCGAACTTTTTCCAGGCGCGCCCCTCAGCCAGCGTTTCGAGCGCGAGCGCCAGTCCTTTTCCATTCTCGGCCTTGCCGCCGATCTCCAACGCTACGCCCGCCAAAATCGCGGCGCGCCTGCGCAAATCGTCCGGCGCATCGGGCGCATTTTGCAGGACTGCTAGTACGTCGAGCGCCTCAAGCGCGGGACCGATGCCTCTACCGACCGGCTGCAACCCGTCGGTCTGAAGGCATTGGGCCGTAAGGCCGAAGCGAGACGCGACCGCTGTAATCCGCGTCGCGAGATGAGATGCGGCATCTTCGCTGCGCATCTTGGCGGTCGGGCCGACCGGGATGTCTATAACGACATGGGTGGATCCCGCAGCGATTTTCTTGGAGAGGACGGAAGCGATCAGCTGGCCTTCGGTGTCGACGTCGAGTTCGCGTTCGACGCGCACGAAGATGTCATCAGCCGGACTGAGGTGGACCGCTCCGCCCCACGCGATGCAAGCTCCTTCGGCCTCGACCACGCGTTTCAACGTTGCAATGTCGAGATTCACCGGCGCGAGAGTCTCCATCGTGTCGGCAGTACCGGCGGGGGAGGTAATGGCACGGGAGGACGTTTTCGGCATGACGAGCCCGTTGGCCGCAACGATCGCCACGACGATCGGGGTGGTGCGGTTACCAGGCAGGCCGCCGACACAGTGTTTGTCGACAACAACAGGGGCATGCCATTGTAACCGGTCGCCAACCGCGATCATCGCACCGGTAAGGTCGGCAGTCTCGTTCTCGTCGAGTGGTAAAGCCGCAGTTGCGGTCAGGAACGCCGCAAGCTGCACGTCGGTGTAACGGCCGGCGACCACGTCCTGCACAATCTCTGTGAGAGCATGCGAGTCAAGCCGGTTGCCGTGGATACGTCTGCGTACGCTTGCCAGCGACTCGACAGCGGGGGCATGGGTAACCTGCACCTTGGCGTCCTCGGCGAGATTCAGCATCTCCCAGGCGGTTTCGGAGAGCCCGACCTCGTCAACGGCCAAGTGACCGTCGTCCTCCACCTGGAAGAGCGTTGCCTGTAATTCCCGCCCACCACCCGAGACGAGAACCTGCGAGCGAGCGGAGAGCCCTTCCGAGCGACAAACATGACAATCAGTGCGCATGACGACGACCGGCTGGTGTTGCGTGTGCAATCGAAGGCGCCGAACACGAAGAGTTGGTTGTTCTGGACCGGCATGAGAGAGGAGCGTGGTCATAGGTCGAACACCTGATCCTGACGTGGCACAGTGGCATTCCAGCCAATTTCGCGATCGATCCGGGCGCGCAGGGCTTCCGATGCCTCGTCCTCACCGTGGACAATGAAGACGCGGGACGGTTCGCGCCGGAAGCCTGAGAGCCAGCGCATCAACTCATTGCCATCGGCATGCGCCGAGAGCACCGACAGATCGTCGACCTCTGCTCTGACGGGTATCCATTGCCCGTGGATCTTGATCTCTCTCGCGCCCTGAACCATGGCCCGCCCCCGCGTTCCCGCAGCCTGATAGCCGGAGAACAGGATCGTATGTTTCGGATCGGTGACGAAAGACTTGAGGTGATGAAGCACACGACCGCCGGTCGCCATGCCGCTGGCCGAGATCACGACTTTGGGAAAGACACTCGCAGTGATCGCCTTGGAGCTTTCCACATCGCGGGTATAGGTGGCGATTTTGCAGATCGACGTGCATTCGTCATGCGTCAAGCGATGATCGTCGCTATGTGCGTGAAGGAGGTCTGTAGCGTTGATTGCCATGGGGCTGTCGAGATAGATCGGTACACCTGATAGGCGGCCTGCCGTTCGAAGCTTCCAGAGATGATAAAGGAGAGATTGCGCGCGGCCGACTGCGAAGGCGGGGATAACGACCGTGCCGCCACGTTTTACGGTGCGCTCAACAACTTCTCCCAACACCTCGGTCGTGTTTGCGGGATTGTGAGTGCGGTTTCCATAGGTTGATTCGACGACGATATAGTCGGCGTCGGCCACGGGAGCTGGATCGGGCAGCACTGGATCGTCGTAGCGCCCAAGGTCGCCGGAAAACGCAATGCGGCGGCCAGCCCATTCGATGTCCGCGCTGGCCGCGCCGAGGATATGACCTGCGCGACGGAAGGTCATGGTCGCGCCGCCGGGAAGCTGAAAGGCGGTTTCGAACGGCACAGTGGTAAACATCTCTATCGCCCGTTCCGCATCGCGCACGCCGTAAAGCGGCAAAGCCGGCTTGTGCTTCGAGAAGCCCTTGCGATTGGCGTATTCTGCATCCTTTTCGTTGAGAAAGCCGCTATCCTTGAGGATCAACTCGGCCACGTCGCGCGTTGCCGATGAGGCGTAGATTCGACCCTTGAAGCCATCGCGCACGAGCCTGGGAAGATAGCCCGAATGATCGAGGTGGGCATGGGTGAGCACTACGGCATCAATCCTGGACGGGGGCACTGGCAGTGGCGTCCAATTGAGCTCGCGCAGGTTCTTGAGTCCCTGGAACAAGCCGCAATCGATCAGGATGCGCTTGCCGCCGTTCGTGAGGAGGTGCTTCGAGCCGGTGACGGTGCTCGCACCGCCGAGAGATGTTAGCGTCAGCATAATGGCCTCAGATGTTGAATGCAGCGATGTCGCCGGGATGCCCGCGGCCCTCTACGGCAGCCCGTTCAGCGGGAGCAAGGAGGTCGTCTCTGCTCCAGCCGGTGAGAGGAACAGCAGCGTCGACCAGATGAGCCCAGGAGCAGCGATTAGCAAACAACATACCAGACACATCGAGCGTCCCGCCCCGGCTGATGTAGCCGCGCGCAGCGGTCGTCCGTGGGCCGGAATCCAGTCGCCGAAGCAGGCCGAGCATAGGTTCGGGTCTCGTGTGGGAGACGATCAGGCGCGGCATGTTCGCCGGAAACAGGGCGGCGAGGGTTTCGTCACTCGCCGTGAATCCCGCCTCGATCGGATCGCGGGGTATGCGGAAGCGGCCGGGCTCCGACACCGCCGTCACGAGCACATGGCGACCGTGCGTCCTGAGCCGATAGGCCGCCTTGAGCGCTTCCTCGAGCTGATAGGCGCCGATAGCCACAATTTGAAGCTCGGCGCCTTCCGTCTCGCCCTGCACATGGGCCCCACCATCTGTTACGAAACGGTCTGCGTCCTCCGCATCGAAACGATGCGGCATGTCACGCTTGGAGACGATCAAACATCCTACTTGGCCGCGGCCATTGTAGACGGATCGCAGCGCTGCCACGGCACTGTTTGCATCGACGGGGAAAAGCACCCGCGAGGTGTCGGACATCTCGCCCAGCAGCGCCTCGCCGATGGTCGGGTCCTGATGCGATTGCTCGTTCTTCGCGTTCTCCCAGGTATGGGACGTGACAACCAGAGGCACCGAAATCCAGCGTGGTTCCTGGCCGGCCTCGCGCTGCCGTCGGGAAAACACGATCTCCTGCCGCACGCCACCAAGCATCTTCATGGCGAATGCTTCGTAGCTGACGATCAGATTGATCCCGCCCTTGTTGGCCAGCGCCGCGCCTGCGACGGCTTCCTCATTGAGCGCGGTGATGACCGCGCCGTCGATGGCGTCGGCGACGCCGGGCTCGGAAGTGTTCACGCGATGGCGCAGCCGATCGAGCGTTGCTCCCATGTGGTTGGAGCGTAGCTCGTCAGGATTGCCCACACGCGGGCGGAGCGTGGGGTTCGCGTCCACGACGCGGACGAACCAGCGGTCTAGCGCATGCATTGCGCAATCGGGCGGATCGCCGGCGATCGTCCAGTCCGGCTCGGGCAGGCTCGGTGCGGCTGGGTTACGCAGCGCGAGCGCATGCCGGCTTTCCGGCTCTCGGCCCTGCTCGCGATGGACAGCGATTTCGCCAACGGCGCTCTCGATCTGCGCGGCGGGAACGAACAGCGCTTGCGCGGCCTCGTTGAAGGCGTTGCGAGCCGGCTCGTCCTGTGCGGGATTGCCCCCGAGGGGTAGATTGTGCGCCGCGTTGGTATCGGCTCCTGGGAAGCCAAAGCCCTTGATTGTCTCGGCGATGACATAGGGGATAGGCGCCGGATAGACGCGGGCGGGATCCGCCGCGAAACGTTCAAGGCGCTTCTCAGCCTCGATGATGGCGCAGGCGAAGGCCGCAGGATCACGGCCATCGATGATAAAGGGATCAAAACCGTTGAGCTTCAGGTGGTCGGCGAGCCAGTCCGCGCCGCCCTGCTGCGCGATCTGGACACGTTCCTCTATGCGCCGGCCGTTGAGGATCATAACTGGAATCGCGATGCCGGAATCCTCGGCTCGCCACCAGCGCGGCGTCCAGTCCGAGCCGCGCTGTTCCTCGAACGCGCCGTCACTCAGGAAGGCGACGAGGCTTTCGCCGGGCAGCGGCGCATGAACGTACTGGACCTCGGCGAAGCCGAGATAGCCGCCTTCCGAGATGGCACCGGCGGTGTTCGGACCGGCGTGGCTGCCGAGCGGGACCGCTGCATTGCCGTCGGCGTCGATGGCATAGGAATAGAAATCGGCTGCAAGCTGCGAGAGACCTTTCTCGCTGCGATCATAGCGGCCCCTCTGCGCAGGAGAAACGTCCCCGGTGAGCGCGTTGACCGCCTCGATCGCGGCGACAGAATGGCCTTGTCCCATCAGCCATGAGCGGGTTTTCGCGGTGATCGCGTTGGCGGCGAGATAGCCAATGAAAGCGGGCACCATGTTGAGCGATCCGCCGGTATGACCTTCAGGCGTCGACTTGAACGCCTCGGCAGGCAGCGGCGTGCCGGAAAGGTCGACACGGTGGGCATAGGTCATATGGACGACAGTCCACATTGCGGCAGAAGTCAAACGGTCGGCTGCGGCAAGGATGCGATAGAGGGCCTCCGGTTCGATCAGGCCAGACGCCGCCAGGGCAGCTACGCGTTCGATGGTTTCATTGTTGTGGCTGATCGGGCCGTATCCCTGTTGCCACGTCTTTGATGTTGCTGTTGTCAGTTCGTTCATGCCGTCGCCGCCTTCCGTCAATCGTTTTTGTCGTCAGTTCACGCCGCTGGTCCAGGATGGCGGGTCGCTGGCAGGAAAGGAATCGAGCCCCGCCTGTTCCACTTCGTCCAGCGTCTCCGGTGGACGCCGGTGGCGTACAAGATCACCGTCAACTGAGGCCGCCGACGCGATGACGTTGCCAATCAAGGGGGCGAGCGCAACTGCATTGCTTTCGTGGGGTACGGAGTCGGTCGAGACGATGCGGTTGCAAAGCGGCACGAGACGTTGGAATGAATCGTCGGCAAATATCGCATGCACCACGGCGACCACAGGCCGGACGAAACCCTGAAGCGGAAGCTGGCGGGCAGCCTCAATCAAGGTATTCCCGGAGGACGCTATGTCATCTGCGAGCACCGGCTGCCGGCCGCGCCACTTGGAAAGGTCCGGTAGCTTGACTTCGACGTTGCGGTCGCCGTGGCGGACCTTTCGCAGCACGGCATGCGGAGCACCGATGCGTGCCGCGATGGCAGAGACCCATTGGTTGCTTTCCTCGTCAGGACCGATGATCAAGGGCTTGTCGACCTCCGCGGCGATCCAGTCCGCAAGCAGCGGTGCAGCATGCAAGGTGTCGGTCGGGACCGTATAGAGAGGCGACAAGGCCGGATAGCGATGCAGATGTGGATCTACCGTCAGCAGCCGGTCAAAGCTCGACGAGACGAGCCTGGCGAAGCTTCTGGAGGTCACCGCCTCTCCCGGCTGGAAGCGGCGATCCTGCCGCATGTAGGAGAGGTAGGGTGCGATCAGGTTGACCTGGCAGGCTCCCAGCTCTCTTGCAGCATCGGCCGCGAAGATCAGCCGCAGGAAGCCGTCGTCTGGCCGTGCCAGCGTGCATACCAGATCGACTGACTTGTCCTTCACCTCCGAGAGGAGGCGAACGTAAGTCTCTCCGTCAGGAAAACGCCGTGTTTCCATTGCGCCAAGTTCCCAGCCTCCTTCGTCGGCAAGACGCCGCGCGAATATCTCGTTACCTGGCAGCGGAAGGATCAGTCGCCTGGCGGGAGTTCCCGGTTGTTTGTCTACCGGTGTCATTTGTGCCTCCTGTAAGAGCGCAGAAGCTGGGCGTTGATGGCGACGATGATGGTGCTGGCCGACATGAAGACGGCCGCGACCGCGGGGTCATTATGAAGCCAGTTCCAAAAGTAATGCCCGCCGCCATCGGGATGGCGATGGTGTTGTAGCCGGTCGCCCAGACGAGGTTCTGGACCATCTTGCGGTAGGTGGCACGCGAGAGTCCAAGGATCGCGCCGACGTCGCGCGGGTCGCTGCGTACGAGAACCACGTCGGCAGATTCGACGGCCACATCGGTACCCGCGCCGATGGCGATCCCGAGATCGGCCACCACGAGCGCAGGCGCGTCATTCACCCCGTCGCCGACCATGGCGACGGAGAGCCCCCGCGCTTGCAGTTCCTCGATCTTTTGTGATTTCTGATCAGGCAGCACTTCGGCGAAGTATTCGGTGATACCGAGTTCCTCGGAGACCGCCTTTGCTACACCCTCGGCGTCGCCGGTGAGCATGATCGAGCTGATCCCGAGGGATTTGAGTTCGGCGATGGCCTCCTTCGATTCCGGGCGAACGATGTCAGCCAGCGCAAAGAGTGCCCGCGGCTCGCCGTCGCGGACGAGAACGACAACTGTCTTGCCCTGTCCTTCCAATCGCTTGAGACTGTTATGGGCGATGGTGTTGCCCTGCCGTGCGAGGTGCCCGGGGCTGACGATACGCACATCCTGTCCTTCCACTTTGGCCACGATGCCTTCGCCGGTGATGTTGCTGACGTCGGTTGCCTTGGGAATGATCAGGCTTCGTTCCTTCGCCTCGGCCACGATGCCGTGGGCGATGGGATGCTCGGACTGGCTCTCGGCCGCTGCCGCATAGGCCAGTTCCTCGTTCTCGTCGCCGTCGGCAAGCAATACGATATCGCTGACGCCGAAACGGCCCTCAGTTAACGTGCCGGTCTTATCGAACACGGCGGCGTTGAGATTGCGCGCCCGCTCGAAGGCGGCCCGGTCGCGGATCAGCAGTCCGTTGCCGGCCGACAGCGATGTGCTGACCGCGACGACCAGCGGCACAGCGAGACCAAGGGCGTGCGGACAGGCAACTACCATGACCGTCACCATGCGCTCGATGGCAAATTCCAAGGGGGCGTCAAGGAAAAGCCACCAGACGAACAGCGTACCGAAGCCGACGACGAGTGCGATGTAGGTCAGCCAAGCGGCGGCACGGTTGGCAACGTCCTGAGTGCGCGAGCGCGTTGCCTGCGCCTTCTTTACCAATTCGATGACCTGCGACAGATAGGTGGCGTCGCCTGTTGCCGTCACCTTGATGGTGACAGCGGCGGCCCCGTTGATCGCGCCGCCGATGGCGGCGGCGCCGACCCCCTTGGTTACGGGCCTCGATTCGCCAGTGAGCATGGCCTCGTTGAAACCGGACGAACCCTCAATGATCTCGCCATCCACCGGAACCTTTGCACCGGGTCGTACGATGACCTCATCACCGGGTTGAAGGGTTGAGATCGGCACCTCTTCGGACGATCCGTCGGCCCTGATCCGCGTGGCTGAATCCGGCAGGAGCCGGACCAGTTCCTCAAGCGCACGCGATGCTCCCATGACCGAACGCATCTCGATCCAGTGGCCGAGAAGCATGATGGCGATCAGCGTCACAAGTTCCCAGTAGAGTTCCTCGCCCGGAAACCCGAACGTGACGGCCGCCGAAAAGAAATAGGCCGCCGAGATCGCTAGAGCGATCAGGGTCATCATGCCGGGCTGCCCCTTCCGCAGCTCGGAGGTGAAGCCCGTCAGGAATGGCCAGCCGCCATAAACGTAGGCAATTGTCGAAAGCACGAAGAGAACGTAGCGGTCGCCTGGGAACGCCAAAGTTTCTGCGATGCCAAGCCAATGCTGGATCATCGGCGAGAGCAACAGCACCGGTGGCGTGAGCACGAGGACCAACCAGAATCGGCGCCGGTAGTCGGCGACCATCGCGCCGTGGCCATGCCCGCCGTGGCCAGAATGCTCGGAATGGCTGGAGCCGGCAGCAGCTACGACACCGCGATGAGCTTCATCGTTTCGATTCCCGGTCGCATGCGCTTGATGGTTCTGGTGGGAATGTGGTGAACTCATCAGGTTTTTTCCTTGTCGTGGCTACGCGGCATCGGGCCAGCAGAACTGCGACCCCTCGGGTGGTCGCAGTTCTCGGCAGGCGCATCATGCCGGGCTCAAAATCATCGGTTCGAGCCCTGGAATCCTTGATCCAGGTTAAAGTCCTCTACAGTAGATTTTGGTATTGGATCGGAAGTCACGCTCTTAACAGCATCCACCGTCGAAACTATCTCACGACGAGAACCGGAAGCGAAGAGCGGCTTACCCCTCCGTCTCCCAATTTGCGACCCATCTCATAACGGGCTGCAGGTTGTTGAAGCGGGGAACGGAGCCAAGCTCTTCATTTTGCCGTCTTCTGGCGAAAATCTTGATCCGATCGACCGGTCGTTGCTGCGGGCAGGAGGTGTCCATGCAAAGTGAAGTTCACGTCAATCGTCGGGATTTCCTTTATGTCGCGACGGGCACAACGGCGGCCGTCGGGGCCGGCTTTGCCTCTTGGCCTTTCATCGACCAGATGAAACCCGACGCTTCGACACTCGCGATCGCCACCATAGACATCGACCTTTCCGGAATCGAGGAAGGTATGTCGGTGACCGTCAAGTGGCGCGGGCGGCCGGTCTTTGTCAGGAACAGGACATCCCGGGAAATTGAAGCTGCTTCCGTGACGCCCCTGGAAGAGCTTAAAGACCCCATCGCGCGCAACGCTAATCTGCCGGCCGACTCGCCGGCGACCGATCTCGCGAGGTCCGCAGGACAACATCGAGAAAACTGGCTTATCATGGTCGGCGTGTGCACCCACCTCGGCTGCATCCCTCTTGGTCAAGCAGGGGACTACGGTGGATGGTTCTGCCCCTGTCATGGTTCGCATTACGATACAGCGGGCAGGATCCGCTCGGGGCCGGCTCCCGAAAACCTCGCCGTGCCCCTGTTCCAGTTCCTCAACGAAACGTCGGTCCGTATCGGATGAAGACCTGTGAGCGTCGCGCTTGTCAGCGCAGATGGCCTTCCGCCAATGCCACCCAATAGGCAGCCCCGATGGGCAGGATGTCCTGATTGAAGACAAACTCGGGGTGGTGGACCATCTTGGTGTCGCCATTGCCGAGGAAACAGTAAGTTCCCTTCTGCTTTTGCAGCATGAAGGCGAAATCCTCGGAGCCGAGATAGGTCGGACCGGGATGGATGACCTGATCCTCGCCGAAGGCGTGGCGGGCGATCTCGGCTGCTTTGTCGGTTTCAGCGGTATCGTTGACCAACACCGCCCCCGGCACCCCCTCGCGGATCTCCGAGGTGCACCCGAAAGCCTCGGCCTGCGTCGAAACCAGCCGGCGGACATTGTACAGCACCATCGCGCGGTCTTCCGGCGTAGTCGTGCGGATCGACAGCCGCAGGATCGCGCTGTAGGCGATCACATTGCCGGCATTGCCCGCCAGGAACGCGCCGACGGTGACGACGGCGCGATTTGCCGGGCTGACGTTGCGGGCGACGATGCTCTGCAAGGCCATGACCAGCGACGAGCCTGCGACGACCGGATCGATCGACAGTTCCGGCATGGCGCCGTGTCCGCCCTTGCCGGTGATCTCCACCTCCCAGTTGTCGACGGCGGCCATGGCCTCGCCCGGGGTGAAGTAAAGCTTGCCGAGCGCCAGCCCCGGCATGTTGTGCATGCCGAACACCGCGTCCACGGGAAAGCGCTCGAACAGCCCGTCCTCGATCATCGCCGGGCCGCCCTGCATCGTCTCCTCGCCCGGCTGGAAGATCAGGCGCACGGTGCCGTTGAAGTTCTTCTTCTCGGCAAGGTATTTCGCGGCCCTCAGCAGCATGGTGGTATGGCCGTCATGGCCGCAAAGATGGGCGACGCCCGCTACGCCCGACTTGTAGGGCAGCGCGTTGACCTCCTCGATCGGCAGGGCGTCGAAATCGGCGCGCAGCCCGATGGCGCTGTCGCCATCGCCCGCCTTCAGCGAAGCAACGATGCCATATTTGCCGACACCCTCCTCCACCTCGTAACCAAAACCCCTGACGATCCCAGCGATGTATTTGGCGGTCTTTTCCTCCTGCATCGACAGTTCGGGCGTACGGTGCATATGCTCGAACCATTCCTTCATGCTGGCCCGGTCGAGTTCATTGACGATAGCGTTCATGGCAGATGTCCTTCGTTCGTGTCGGGCTTTCGAAGCCCCGCAGGCTGCTTCACCGAGGCTTTTATTGCGGCTCATTGCTCGTCACTGGGCTTTCCCTGGGCACGGTGACCATGATCGAGACGATGGCTGCCACGACCATCAGCAGGTTGATGCCGAGTGCGAAAAAGGCGGCTTCGCGAACGGCCAGATTATCCTGCCGCCCAACATAGGAAATGACGCCCTCGATCCAAGCCACCGAACTATTGTCTCCCGAAAGCGCGGTGAACACGGCGGCCGAAATCGCGACCCCGAAAGACGCACCGAGCGATGAGGCCATCTTGTAGATGCCGGAGCCCGAGCCCGCCTGATCCGACGGCAGGTTCGACAGCGCGGCATCCGTCGATGGCGTGGCATAGAAGGCCAGGCCCAAGCCGAACAGCGTATAGGCCACGATGGCGAGGATATTGTAGGTGCCCAGCATCAGATTGGTCGGCATCAGCAGCAGGATCGAGGCTCCGACGATCAACGAACCCCAGATCATCGGCTTGCGCGGCCCGAAGCGTTGCAGCAGCTTTTCGCCGACGCGGATGAAGGCGACGATGGCGATGGCATAGCCCAGCGTCAGCAGTCCCGTCTGCTGGGCGTCCATGTCGCCGCCGATCTGCAACAATGTCATCGAAACGATCAGCATGCCGGCCACGCCATTCAGCAGGAAGTTCGAGATCGTGGCGCCGGTGTAAGTCATGTTGCGGAACAGGCCGAAATTGACGAATGCGTTCGCATTGCCGCTCTCGATACGAAAGAAGATCACGCCGAAGAGGACGGCGAGCGCCAGCAAAGTCAGTGAAGGCCAACTGACCCAGCCGAATGACGCGCCTTGTGTAGCGAATATCTGCAAGGCGACCATCGCGATCATGAAGGTGACGACGCCGCCCAGATCGAATTTGTAGCCGGCTCTGGCCTCCGCGCGGCTCTCGGGCGTTCCGCGCACCATCAGCAAGCCGATGACCGAAATGGCGGCGCCCGCGAAGAAGATCGAACGCCAACCCAGGTTCTGCGCCATCAGGCCGCCGAACAGAGCAGCGAAGCCCGACCCGCCCCACGAGCCCATCGACCACAGTGACACGGCGCGTTGCCGGCCTGCCCCGTCCCAGTATTCTTTCACCAGGGCCAGGGACGCAGGCATGATGAATGCGCCTGAAAAACCCTGGCAGATGCGACCGAGCATCAGGAAGGTCGACCCCATCGCGCCCGTCGGCGCAAGCGCGATCAGCAGCGAGCCCGCGATCGAGAAGACGAAGCCCCATTGGACGATCTTGACCCGTCCGATGCGGTCGGCCAGCCCGCCCATGACGACGATGAAGATGCCGGAAAACAGCGCCGTGATGGAGACCGCGATGTTCATCAGCGATTGCTGGACGCCCAGATCCTGGGCCATCAGCGGCGAAATATTCAGCGTCGTCTGGGCAAACAGCCAGAAGGCCAGAACACCCAGGATGATGCCGAAGAGGAGCCTGTCATTCCCCTGGTAAACAACTGCGGTTTTCGCGTCCATGAGTGTATCCAGAATGCAAAAGATTACTTCACAAGCAGTCGTCTTGATCTGGCGAAACGGTCGCCCCTCCAGAGCACGCGCGGACGATGCCGCGCGCCGCGACGTTGATTAGCTCAAAAACGTTCCAACTCCGAGAGACGCATTCGTCCGCGAAATTGAGCTTTGGGCATCGTTGGAAAGACCTGTAACCGCTCGGATGGCATCTATAGTGTCAGGGATGACGATCGCCTGGTTGTCGACCATATAGGCGTAGAACAGTTCCCCGTTTTTAACCTCCAGCATGTCTTCCCACAAAGCAACCTCGTACAGGTTGTCGTGCGGTCGACCAAGATCTGCCATAAGTTCCTTGACGGTGTTGAGAGCGGTGATCCCATCAGAAGTGCGGACAAAAGCGATGCGGGACGAGGCCCTGAAAGCATCAAGCACTTCCTCTTTGGTTGCGTTTCGGGTCAAATCCACCGTCCAGTAATGCAGATGTGCGAGCGTTTGGGGTACCTTTACTGCCATGGTCACAACATCAAGATCGGGATCAACGCTCTGCGCGTCAGGCCCCTGATGGCTGGGGATGTGACGTTCGGGGACCAGTGTGTTCATGATTCCCCCTTCATGGCTCTCCCAAGGGTCGGTCGCGCGTCTTAGCAGGGTTCCTCGGGCGCGCTTCAGGAGACCCGCGCGCTTGAGCGCCGTCGCCGAGCGGATCGAACCAGCCCTTGCCCTCATGAATGACGATAATGATCTCGCTGTCGCGGCGATATTTCATCGCCTTGCGCGTGCTCTCCTTGAGGTCGAGTGCAAACCCCGCCTCCTCCAGAACCATGCTGCAGGGCACCTCCCTCCTTAGAGTCGGTTTCGAAACTCATGACTGGCGCGCCAGTCGCCTCACGAGGAGCATGACGGAAGCGGCGTAGAGGAAGGTTGCTGCTGAATTGATGGTGGCCTCGAAATCCTTTGCCAGGCGCCGGTTGCGGCTGATCCATGCGAAGAAGCGCTCCACCACCCATCTACGTGGCAAGACTGCAAAGCCGACCTGATCCGGCGGCTTCCTGACGATTTCGACGATGATGTTGGTGGCGTTGGTCACGCGCTCATGATTGTAGCCGCCATCGGCCCATACATGTTTGATGAAGGGGAGCAGAGGGCGCGAGATCTGTAGCAGTGGTCCGCCGCTGTCCCTATCCTGGATGTCGGCCGGATGCGGCTCGACCAGTAGCGGCCGCCCATCGGTATCGACCAGTGCATGGCGCTTGCGCCCCTTGATCTTCTTTCCCGCATCATAGCCACGCGGGCCGCCGGCTTCGGTGGTCTTGACAGATTGGCTGTCGATGATGGCTGCGGACGGACTGGCCTCGCGGCCGGAACGCTCGCGATCCATCATGACCAGGGTGTGGTTGATCTTCTCGAAGACCGAGCCGTCGCGAAATGCGGCGAACCACCGATAGACGGTCGGCCATGGCGGAAAGTCCGAGGGCAGGAGACGCCAGGTGATGCCGCCGCGCAGCACGTAGAAAATGGCATTGATGATCTCGCGCATGGGCCAGGCGCGTGGCCGTCCCATTTTGCAGGCCGCAGGAAGGTGCGGCTGGATCAGGTACCATTCCGCATCCGTCAGATCGGTCTGGTAACGCGGGGCACGACGGTTATGCTGTTCTCGGGTGGTCGGGGTCCACATGACATTCTCCAGGCAGGTCAGCAAACCGCTTGGAATCATGCGAACCTCGACCGCTCAACCCTTTTCGAAACGGCCTCTAAGACTGAAACCGGACCACCCGATAGGGGCAGGCCATCGCTTCAGGCGGCTTACAGCGTTGTTACGCCAGAACCAGACAGTCCGCAGCCGGCCCCAAAGCTGCTATGTGGGGCTAGCTAACGCGATTGTGGTCCGGCGCAGGTCATCGGTATTGGCGTCATCGTCCTCACATGGTCGTCGATCCGCTGGAGCACCTTCTCCGAAATCACGGTCCGTCCGGCAGCGCCAACAGTGCTCGTTGAAGCGCTCGATGGTCTCCAACAATTTTCGATCGCGCGCCCCTCTCCATGGCGAAAGCTTCCAGGCTGCCAAGCAGAACGCAAATCCACAATGCATCGACTCCGAAATGCATTCATAATTTGCGTCATGCAAATGTGCGTGCTAGCCTCGGCTTCGCATTCACAAAAAGAACCAGAGGGACCACCAGCCATGAACCGACTTCTCAGCGCCCTTGCGGCGATGACCATGGGCTTCGCCGTCGTTCAAGTTTCAGCAGAGGAGCTTGTCGTCGCCACCGACACGGCCTTCGTGCCTTTCGAATTCAAGGAAGGCGACACCTATGTCGGCTTCGACATAGACCTCTGGGACGCAATCGCAGGCGATCTCGGCCTCGAGTACCGGCTTCAGCCGATGGACTTCAACGGCATCATCCCTGCGCTGCAGACCAGGCAGGTCGACGTGGCGCTGGCCGGCATCACCATCAAGGACGAACGCAAGCAGGTCATCGACTTCTCCGACGGCTACTACGATAGCGGCTTCCTGCTGATGGTGCCGGTCGACAGCGAGGTTACCGGCGCCGCCGACCTCGCAGGCAAGACACTCGCAGTGAAGACGGGCACATCGGCGACCGACTATGCCAAGGAGCACTTCACCGAGACCGAGCTGCGGCAGTTCCCCAACATCGACAATGCGTATCTGGAGCTCCAGACCGGCCGCGTGGATGCCGCCATGCACGACACGCCGAACGTTCTCTACTACATCGCCAAGGCGGGCCAGAGCCGCGTCAAGGCGGTGGGCGAGCAGATGATGGCGCATGAATACGGCATCGCATTCCCGAAGGGCAGCGAGCTGGTCGCGCGGGTCAACGAGGCGCTGGCCAAGATCAAGGCAGACGGCCGCTACGACGCGATCTACGAAAAGTGGTTCGGAACCAAGCCCCAGAGCTGAGTTCCGCCAAAGGGCCGCTGCCGGCTGCGTCTTCCCGCGCGGCGGCCCGCTCCTTTTCCAGACCGAAAGGACTGATCCGTCATGGACTTTCAATGGTCCGCCGTCGTCGACGCGCTTCCGGCGCTTTTTCGCGGCGCGCAGCTTACCGTCTTCATCACCGTGGCCGGCCTTGTCGGCGGAGTGATCATTGGCACCGTTGCAGGGCTGATGCGCGCCTATGGCAACGCGATCGTCAACGGCATCGCCTATTTCTACATCGAGCTGATCCGCGGCACGCCGATCGTCGTCCAGGTGATGTTCATCTATTTCGCCCTGCCGACGCTGGCCGACATCAGGATCGATCCGCTTTCGGCGGCCATCATCGCCATTACCGTGAACGCCGGCGCCTATATCGCCGAGATCGTGCGCGGCGCCTTCATCTCCGTGCACAAGGGCTTGAAGGAGGCCGGGCTCGCGCTGGGCCTGCCGATGTGGAAAGTGCTCGTCTACGTGATCGGCCCGGTGGCGTTCCGGCGGCTGATACCGCCGCTCGGCAACCAGTTCATCGTCAGCCTCAAGGACACATCGCTGTTCATCGTCATCGGCGTGGGTGAGCTCACACGCCAGGGCCAGGAGATCATGGCGGCGAATTTCCGCGCCGTCGAAGTCTGGTCCGCCGTCGCGATCTTCTACCTGATCCTGACCGGCACGCTCACGCTGATCCTGCGGATCATCGAAAAGAGGATGCGGATCCTATGAGCATCGTCGAATTCGCCAACGTCACCAAACGCTTCGGCTCCCTGGTCGTGCTGGATCAGATCGACCTCAACATCGAAAGCGGCGAGGTCGTCGTGGTGATCGGGCCTTCGGGCTCCGGCAAGTCCACCCTGCTCCGTTGCATCAACGTCCTCGAAGAGATCGACGGCGGCGATCTGGTCGTCGACGGCATCAGCGTGCGTTCGGGCAGCAAGAATGTGCGGCTGATCCGGCAGGAAGCCGGCATGGTGTTCCAGCAGTTCAACCTGTTCCCGCAGATGACCGCGCTCGACAATGTTGCCTTCGGCCCGCAGCACGTGCGCGGCCTGTCGCGCACCGAGGCTCGCGACGCCGCACGCGACCTGCTTGCCAAGGTCGGGCTTGCCGAGCGCACCCATCACTATCCGTCCGAACTTTCAGGCGGCCAGCAGCAGCGCGTCGCCATCGCCCGCGCGCTGGCCGTCAAACCCAAGCTCGTACTCTTCGATGAACCCACCTCAGCGCTTGACCCCGAGCTGCGCCACGAGGTGCTGCGGGTCATGCAGGTGCTTGCCGAAGAGGGCATGACGATGATCGTCGTCACCCACGAAATGAGTTTTGCGCGCCGTGTCGGCTCTCGCCTGATCTTCATGGAAGACGGCAAGATCGCCATGGACGGCACACCGGCCGAGCTTCTGGATCGCGCGGAAAACCCGCGTCTGCGGGAGTTCCTCCAGCATGTCCAGTAAGGAATGCGGCCTGGCCGCCATCAAGATCGCAGGCACGCCCTACGAGACCGGCTTCGCACTGGGCCAGTTTGGTGCGAGCGCGGTCCACGACAGGCTGGTGCCCTCGCCGCACTGGCGCGAGATCGTGGTTCCGGCCCGGGACGATCCACGCGTGCCGGCGATGATGGCGCTGACGGAGCGGCACTATCCCGCAGTCCTCGAAGAGTTGCGTGGACTGGCGGCCGGGCTGGACATGCCGTTTGCCGACATATTCGCGTGGAATTGTCGCGGCGACCTGCGCACGCATGCGCCCGACGGCTGCACGACCGTTCAATTACCAGGATCGACCAATCTGGTGGCCCACAACGAAGACGGCATGCCGGAATTCGACGGCTATTGCGCCCTCGCCACCGTCCACCCGGCGGTAGGTCCGTCCTTCATTGCCTTCATCTATCCCGGCTCGATCCCCGGCCATACTTTCTCGGTGAACGACCAGGGGCTCGTGCAGACGGTCAACAACATCCGTTGCACCGCGCATCGGCCGGGCCTGCCGCGCATGGTTCTGACGCGGGCGATGCTGGGCTGCGAAAGCATCGATGCGGCGGTGGCAGTGCTGCAGGATGTTCCGCGCGCCGGCGGTTTCCACATGACTCTCGCCATGATGGGCGATCCACGGATCGTCAGCGTTGAGTTCAACGCCGACGCCTTGTCTACGCTGGAGATCGAAGCACCGGCGACCCACGCCAATCATCTTATCCATCCGCGGATGGCAGGTCTCGCCCAGCGCATTACTGCCTCGTCGGGCAGCCGACAACAGCATGCGGATGCACTGCTGAGCGCGCGAGGCGCGCAGGGTAGCGCGCTCGTTCTCGGCATCCTTTCCGATCAGACCGGTGCGTTGCCGATCTATCGCCGGCAGGCGGACGATCCCGACCACGAGAACACGCTCGCGACCGCCGTTTTCGAACTCACTGCTGACAGTGTGGCGTGGACCGTCTATGACGGCCGGCATCGGGCGCCGGTCCATTCGGGCGTCATTACGGGTGCCGACTGATCACGCCATGCAGGCCAGAACGCCAACACCGCCAAAGACATTGGACGAACTGCGCGAACTGGCGCTGAAATTTGCGCGGGCCGAGCCGGCCGACGCGCTGGGCGGCAAGACACAGCAGGTTTTCGCGCGGCTGGTCGACATGCCCGAACAATCGGCGGTGCGCTCCATCTCGGAATTGGCCGCCCTGCTCGGCGTCAATCCTTCGACCCTGACCCGGCTTGCCAAGCGTCTCGGCTTCGAGGGTTTCGGCGAGTTCCAGTCGGTCTTTCGCAACGCCATCGCCGGCGAGCCCCGCTATTTCTACAGCCGGCAGGCCGACCAGTTGCTCCACAACGCCGATGCCGAAGCGAGCGAGATCGAGACGATGGCGCGCCTTGGCAGGGAATCGATCGCCAATATCGAGGGGTTCATCGGCCAACTCGAGGCCGACAAGCTCGCCGCGGTAGCCGGACTTCTCGCCAAGGCCAAGCGGGTCCGCGTCCATGGCGAGCGCCAGTTCCACGGCTTTGCAAGCTTTCTTGCCTACGGGCTGGGCATGCTGCGGTCCGATGCGGCGCTGCTGGATGCGCCGCGGCTCGGCCTGGCCGAGGCTATCTCGCAGCTCGAACCCGGCGACGTGGTGGTCGTTGCAAGCTGCGCGCCCTACACGCGCTCGGTCGCTGATGTCGCGAAGGCGGCCGCGCGGAACGGCCAGCGGGTGATCGCCATCACCGATTCGCGTAGCTCGCCGCTTGTCGCGCCGGCCGAGCATGCGTTCTTCATCCCGCACGCCAGCAGCTTCATCTCCAACAGCATGGGCGCCTATATCGTCTTCAGCGAGGGCTTGCTGAACCTTGTCGCCTGGCAACTGGGCGATGCGGCTTTGGAGGCGCTGCAGCGGCGCGAAGACCTGATTGAGGCGCTGGGTATCGAGACGCCCTGAGGGCGCTCGAACTGGATACCAACGCGGTGGAGAACCAGATCCGCTCGATAGCCTTCACGAGGGAAAACGCACTGTTCCCCGGAAACGAAATCGGTGCTGAAAACTGGGCCATGCTGGCCTCGCTCGTCGCCACCTTGCGTGCGATCCTCGACGGTCCCCCGCTAAGCGACATCGAAATCCTATGCCATGGCGCTTCAATCAGACGTCAAGCCTCGCCACATAGGGTGATGCCGTCGCGCTTACGTCGCACCTCGATTTCCAGGAAGTTATGACAGAAGTGGTTGCGGGGGCTCGCAGCTACTGATGCCAACAATCATTGGTAGCGCCAGTATGATATGTCTTTTGTTGCCTCAAGTGGCGCAGCCTTGGCGGACCAACAGCACTAGGCGGTCCGCACAAGGCGATGAATAAACCTGCACGGACACCGTCACAGGAGGTTGGGACATGGCGACTGAGCTTGAACCATCCATACCGAAGCGGATTACGACGCGGCGTTCGCCAGAGTCGAAAGACTGTGGGCTCTGCCAGCGGCACGCCCGATGGCGACAGGCTCGACGTTCTGGCGACAATGATCGAGGTCTATGAGGAAAAACACCATCCGATGGATCCGCCCGATCCGATCGAGGCGATCCGGCTCGATTGAGGGTCAATCAACTGTGCAACTGATCAGCATAGAACGCTTCGATCCTCACGATCTCATCTTCTGTCAGCGGCGCGAACTCCTTCTCCCGCGCCCGCCTCGAGAGCCTGCCGCCATTCTGATGCAGGAAGCGGAACAGAAGATCGAGCAGACGATCCGGCATATCGATCATAAGCGACACGTTGGCCTTGAACCCATCATAGGCCTTTAGGAACCTAGCCTCCTCCGGCAGATCGACATCGATCGTCCGCGTCACGCATTGGAACAAAAACTCCGCATGCGGCGTCGCATCGAAATAGCGGTAGAAATCTGCGGTGTCGCTCAACACCTCGACATTGCCACGGTCGGTCGGCCTCCAGCGGACATGGGGCAGCAGCCGCCGCGAATAGCTTTCGAGGACGCGGCGATATTCGTCGATACGATCAAGGATGACGGCCGAGACCGGAAAGACCAGTCCGGGCGGATTGAAACCACGCTCGGCAAGCACGTGATGGATGAGGTAGCGGTGCAGGCGGCCATTCCCGTCCTCGAAGGGATGAATGTAGACGAACCCGAAAGCGAGCGCGGCAGCGGCCAGAACCGGATCGAGATGCCGGGCCGCCCCCAGATCGAAAGCGGCCAACCCGTCGATCAGGTCCGGCAGGTCCTCATGCCGGGCGCTTATATGGTCCGGGATCGGAGCACCGCTTGCGCGATCATGCTCGCCGACGAACCCGCCTTCCTGACGCACGCCGAGGTGAACGAAGCGAGCGTCGCCGATGACGATGCGCTGCAATCGCTCCAGCTCCGCACGGGCCACCGGGCGGCGCCCCGCCTCGCCAATAACCTGCCCCCACCGCTGGATGCGATCCTGGGGTGGGTCTTCGCCCTCGATCTGGAAACTGGATCGCGAGTCCTTGAGCAGGAGGAAAGCAGCGGTGCGAGCCAGAAGGTCCGCCGGAACATCGGCGATCACGCGCCGAGCTTCCTCGGCGAGATTCCGGGCCACAAAGGCGTCCAATTCCGGCGTACGGAAAATCAACGGACACCAGGCACGTGTTCCGGGCAGATTGTTTTTCACCCGATGGCGTGAAGAGGTCTCGCCCTGAGATGCCCATTGCTGTTCAGGATCGACGACAAGGGCATAGGTGCCGCGGGTGGCGTCGGGCAGATCGAGCCGCTCGTCGAGCAGCCATTCGTAGAGAAACCAAAGCCGTCGCGCATAGGCCCCGGTCGGGGCCGCGCGAACGATCTCGACGATGGCTTCCGGACCCGTCGCGCGAAAGAGCATCTTCAGGGCAGCAAGATCCAGCCCCTCGTAGCGCAATGCAAAGGTCAGGTGGCCGACCAGACTGGCTTCAGGCTCGTGGCGAGGTGTATAGAGTTTCCATCCCGCCTCCTGATAGACCTTATGCCGGGGGCCAATCGCAGCGAGTGTGATGGGGATTGGGACAGCCAGATCAAAGGCGTCGATCAGAGCGGCATAGCCCACAGGGAGCGCGGTCTCAGGCAGCCAGCGGCCGTGAAGGACGCTGACTCTTTCTGAAAACGGCTTCCTCTGCCCCTGCTCCATGATTTGCGATGCTCATACCTGAAAATCTATGACAAGGAGGGTATCGCCTGAAAAACGTTCACAGGCAATGAATTTTGATTCTTTCAGCGTGGTACATGCGATTTTTGATGCGCCTCCATCTGATCGGTGATTTCATCTGAATCTTGAGCCCTGCCCTAGCGACCGGCAGGAGACGGGAGGGGACCGTCGGCTGTTGGCGACGTCAGCTGGTAACCTGCCATTCCGACTGCTTGGATTGCATTGGAGTATGTGGGTCCGAGAGGGACCAGCAGGTTTAGGTGGCCAACCGCCGACTTTCTCGTTTTTCGAACCGAAACCGGACGATCCGGAAACAGCCCATGTGCGGCATTGTCCTGCGACGTTTCTCTATCGGCCAATCAAGGCCGAGGAGAACTCACATGGGCCATTCCATATTCGATGATGCCAGCCGCGAGCACGCAGCTTGGAACGCCGGAAAGAAGGTCGGCACCAAGCAGCCGGCCTCACCTCGTCATGGAAGGCGACGTAGTTTTCGCTATCTGCCCCTGGTCGATGTGTACCAGTCGGCAATCTCGCCGCCCTTGGCCAGCCAGACGGCGTCATGCGCGGTGATGTGTTTGAGCGCGCGCTCGAAGTGCTTCGCCCGGTGCGGCTGCCCGATCAGGAACGGATGCAGGCAAAGCGACATGACCCGGCCGGTCGATGCGCCGTCAGCGTAAAGCTGATCGAACTGGTCGCAGATCGCGTCGCCGAAATCCCTGCCCGACAGACCTTGTTCGAGGAAGGCGGTGTAGTCGTTCATTTCCACTGAATACGGCAGGGACAGCATGGAGCCTGAGCGCACGCGCATTTCGTAGGGTTGATCGTCATTGGTCCAGTTCGCGACGTACCGGAGGCCGTTTTCCGCCAGGATATCCGGTGTCTGATGGGTTTCCGTCAGGGCGGGGCTTAGCCAGCCACGAGGCGCCGTACCCGTCGCCTGGGTGATGGTGGACACGACCTCCCTGACGATCCTGCGCTCTTCGTCTTCGGGAATCCCGGTGATCACCGACGAGTTGTTCGTGCCGTGTCCCATCCATTCCCAGTCGAGCGATTGCCCGGCCTGGATGACGGCAGGATAGTGGACGCAGGCATCCGAGTTGAGGGCGACCGTGCCCTTCACCCCGTATTTTTCCATGATCTCCATCATGCGCCAGATTCCGACGCGCACCCCGTAATCCCGCCACGCGTAGTTTAGGACATCGGGCACGAAGCTTGTCGTCGACTGGATGATGGAGCTCGACGGGCGATCGAACAGGAAATGCTCGATGTTCGGGATCACCCACAACGCCACTCGCGCCCCATCGGGCCATTCCAGCTTTGGGCGGCTTGTGATCGCCGAGAAATCAAAGCGACCGTGCTCCTGCGGGGCAGTACCGACGGTATCAGGCATAAAATTCACTCCTTACTGGGGAACAATCGACTGTGACCGCCAAGTTAGGTTTGACTTGAATTAGAGAACAACGAGAGATAGTTCCGGACACTCAAGACAGTTTGTCCGGAAAGATTGAAATGGATGGCCTTGGATCTCTCAGCGCCTTCGTGCACGCTGCGGAACTTCGCAGTTTCACCGCGGCGGCGAACCAACTCGGCATCTCGGCATCGGCGGTCGGCAAAGCAGTCGCCCGGCTCGAGGAGCGGCTACAGGTCCGGTTGCTGCACCGGTCGACCCGGAAGATCACGCTGACCGGTGAAGGAGCGCTGTTTCTCGAAAGGTGCCGGCGCATTCTGGCGGAAGTGGAAGCGGCTGAGCTGGAGCTGTCTCAGACGATCGAGCGTCCGCGCGGTAAACTCAAGGTCAGCATGCCGATCGTGTCGATGCTGATGATGCCCGCGATCCTGCGGTTCATGGATCTCTACCCCGAGATAGAGCTGGATCTCGATTTCTCGGACCGCCTTGTCGATGTCATCGATGAAGGTTTCGACGCTGTCGTTCGAGCCGGGAACCTGGCGGATTCCCGTCTCATGTCACGCATGCTGGGGCAATTCAGCCTCATTCTGGTCGCTGCCCCTCAATATCTCGAACGGGCCGGAACACCACGCGTGCCAGACGATCTGATGAGGCATGACTGTCTGCACCATCGCTATGCCACGAGCGGCAAATTGGAGCCATGGCCGCTCCAAGAGGGCGAAACAGAGCTGCGCCCCGACCTGCCGACGACCGCGGTCGTCAACACGATCGAGCCGCTGATCATGATGGCGGAACGCGGCATGGGGATCGCCTCCCTGCCCGATTTCGCAATCGCCGACCAACTCGCCACAGGCCGCCTCGTTGCCGTCCTGCCGGACTTTGTCCGGCACGAAGGTTCGTTTCGCCTGCTTTGGCCGACCAACCGTCACATTGCGCCCAAACTCCGAGTCTTCGTCGATTTCATGGCGGCGAACCTCTTCCCAGTCTCTCCTCAACGGGAGCCGACCGCTGCATAACCGGCGAATACCCGGGATGGCTCGTTAAGCTCAACCAGCGACGCTGTCTCGTACTCAAGTCGCGTTCTCAATGTCTGCCTCGGGCAGATAGACATCGGAGCAATTTGTCGCCATCGCCCAATGGGGCGGCAATGGAAACAGCCAAACGAGGGCCCGCTAAATGGCTAAGATGCGGTCGGTGGCCGAACGTTAGCCATCCTACGACCGCAGGGGGAAGGAGATCGTCTGTTCCAGTCCCGGACAAGACAACCGGCAGGGACGCCTAAGCTGCCAAGTTCCGGGAGAACAATCGGAGCCTGTAGCGTATTTCCGTTAGTGTGGGATGGGTGGCAGCGGTCCAGCGATAGCCCGGCCCCTAGGGACTTGCGACGACGAACCACTTGTAGTCGCTGAAACAGACGCTCGTGTCCTCGATGATCCCCAGATGGTCGCCTTCGCGAAGGCTCGGGAGGCGTCTATGCGATTCTAGACCGAATGGATCGTGATCCTGACCAATTCGTTAGGGAGCATGCTCGACTTCAGCAACTGGTCCATCGACCCCTATATCCTCGTCCTGACCGGGATGGGGTTCCTCATTGCGCTGGTCGCGTGGCTACCATTGGCGATCAAGAGCCTGCCACTATCACTCCCGATCGTTTGCATTGCGCTGGGAGCCGGGCTCTTCTCCATCCCGCAGGTGACGGACGAGCCGTTGCCAATGGATTTTCCTGAGATCACGGAGCGTTTCACCGAGCTGGTGGTGATCATCGCCCTGATGGGCGCCGGCCTGAAGCTCGATAGAGCGTTCAGCTACCGCAACTGGGCAGTTACCTGGAGATTGCTGGGCATCACCATGCCGCTTGGAATTGCAGCAATCACGGTCATAGGCGCGTGGTGGCTAGGCCTGCCCTGGATCATCGCACTGTTACTCGGGGCAAGCCTTGCACCCACCGATCCGGTCCTCGCATCCGACGTTCAGGTCGGGCCTCCCAGGACGGGCGAGGAAGACGAGGTTCGCTTCGGATTGACTTCCGAAGCGGGCTTCAACGACGGGCTGGCTTTTCCCTTCGTCAATCTGGCGATCGCCCTCGGGTTGGCGTCAGCGACCGGAGAGCCATGGCTGATCGGATGGATTGGCCACAGCGTCATATGGGAAATTGGGGCCGGGATCGCCGGCGGTTGGATAGTGGGCCAAGTCTTTGGCTGGCTGACATTCCATGTACCCGCGAATACGAAACTCGCCAAAACGGGAGACGGGTTGATCGCAATTGCGGCGACCTTCATTTCCTACGGGCTGACAGAGATGATCCAGTGCTATGGATTTCTGGCCGTGTTCGTGACGGCGTTGACGCTTCGGCATTCGCAACGCGAGCACGACTTCCATCGCGACATGCACAACATCACTGAGCAGATCGAGCGGCTGACAATGATGGTGCTGCTGCTGTTGTTCGGTGGCGCTCTGGTCAGCGGGCTGCTGACGCCACTCACCTGGGCAGACATCGTTGCTGTGGTTGTCATCCTCATAATTGTGCGGCCCGTAACCGGCCTCATAGGCCTGGTTGGGCTGAAGGCCCCTTGGACTGAAAAGCTCACGATTTCCTTCTTTGGAATTCGCGGCGTCGGATCCTTCTACTATCTTGCCTACGGTCTGAACCACATGGAAGTTGATGGCGGCGAACGACTTTGGGCTATCGTTGGTTTGGTCGTCCTGCTCTCGATTGTGATGCACGGGCTAACCGTGACGCCCATCATGCGAAGCCTCGACAGATTGCGTGGACGAGATCCGGACGCCGACGATGCGACGCCACCGCCTGGACTGCAGGGACCTGCCGATCGTGCATAGTTGCGCACCCGGCAACTGATTTTTGCCTGGTGCTGTCGGGTCGCGTGTTGCAATCGGCTTTGCTCATCTGCGTGCAACTAATGCTGACCACGCGCTAGGCCCGCCTGGGGCGTCTGAACGGCAAGCGCCAACATGTGATCCTGTCCGGCATCGATGTCGGCAAAGAGATCGTGGTCCAGGGTCAGGAGCGCGACCGAGGTAACGAAGATCCAGATGCTGCCGGCAAGCTAGATCAATTGTGTTTTCGGCTGTTACAGGCGTCAGGCGATTCGAGCGAGCAGCGGCCAAGAGTGCTACCGCCATGCCGAATGTTCCAGATGTCGTCTCGATGATCTTCCCCCTACCCTTAGGTCCTTCGCCTTTTTCAGCATGATCGAGGCTGCGTTAGCTCACCCACCAAAGGAAGCCTTCGCTTTCAACACCGGCTAACGAGAGCCAATCACCTGGGTGGCGACACCGGATCCTTACCCGGAGGGCAGCGAGGCGGTCGGATTCTTCCCACGTCGTTCTCAAGTGCACGCAAACGGCGCCGTTTCGAATGTCGGCTGCGCTACAGTGTCACCGAGGGTTCACGCAATCCCGAAACCCCTGCGTTGAAACTGAATGTAGCTCCGTCCATGGTCAGCAGCGCTTCTTCTTTGGGCTGAAGCCCGTCTCGAGCACTTGTTACGTAAAGGGTGGTAAAGTCGGCTCCTCCGAAGGCCGGGCATGACGGTTGCTCGACCGGCAAAGCGAGCTTTGTATGGCAATGGCCGTCGGGCGTGTATCTCGCAATGTGGGAATTTCCCCAGCACGCTAGCCACAAGAACCCTTCCGCATCGCATACCGCTCCGTCGGGGTTTGTCTTTTGCGCTCGCAGATCGAGATAAATCTCCGGCTCACCCGTCGGCCAGCCTCCTTTTCCGAGCCGTTGTCGCCAGACAAGTCTTTCGTGCGTGTCGCTGAAGTGAGCGAACCGACCATCGGGAGTGAACGAAATTGAGTTAGGTATCGTGATAGACCCGAAGAGCTCGCGCAGCTCGCCGCGATAGTAACGCCAGATCGCGCCGGCGCCGGGCTCCGCACTTCGGCCCATCGTGCCGATCCAAAAACCACCCCACGGGTCGGCACGGCCGTCATTGGAGCGGTTGCCCGGCCGGTCGCTTTCAAGTGGACAAATCTGCTCCCTGTGGCCGCTTGTGACGTCAAAGCGCATAAGGGTGCCAGCGCCCGCGATTAGCAGAGTGTCATGGTCGATCCAGGCTGCTGCGGAGACTGGCCTGTCGAAATTCCATTCCAGCGTCTCCTCGCCCCGTCTCGACAGCAGCTTCTGCGCGAGAATATCGAACCAGAACAATTGTTCGCGCTCAGGATGCCAAAGCGGCCCCTCGCCGAGCTTGCAAAGACGGGCATCGTGAAGTTGCGCTTCCATGCAGCGTTCCTTGGTCTCGGTTCAAGCGGGCGACGGATATGATGGTGGCCAGAAGGGAAGGCCCTCAGGCAAAATCAGTCGAAAAAGGGTTCGACGACGATCCTTTTGCCCAGCATGAAGGCGTCGGCCACGTGAACGAGCGGGGTCGGGTCCGCATCGATCTGACGGTCGGTGAGGAGCTCGGCAAAACGGTCATAGATGGCGTCATATTCGCGGTCGGGTGCCTTCGACGGCGGCTCATCCGCCACGGCAAGGGTCGCTCCGCCATCTGCCAGAACCAGCCGCCCTTCCTTCGTGTCCACCTCGATTGTCCATGTCTGCGCCCCGGTATGGCGCCAGTCGAACTCGGCCTCGACCGGCACATTGCCATTGCCCGTCATGGCAAGGGCCGCCGCGATCGGGGCTTCTCGATTCTGGGGGAACTTCAGTTCCGCGGTCGTCATGTGAACCGGAAACGGCAGGATGGCGGTCACAATGGAGAGCGCGTTGATGCCGGGATCGAAGACCCCAAGACCACCCGGCTGCCAGATCCACTCCTGCCCAGGATGCCATCGGCGCACATCCTCCTTCCATGTCACACGGACACGGCGGAGCGTCTTGTCGGCAAGCCATTGGCGTGCCGGCTCCACGCCTGCCGCAAAGCGGGAATGCCAGGTCGCGAAAAGAGTGATCCCCCGTCGCTCCGCGAGCACCTTCAGGGCGTGAACCTCCGCAACGGTCGCACCGGGTGGCTTTTCCAGGAGAACATGGCGCCCCGCCGAGAGCGCGGCCTTGGCCGCGGCGAAGCGGTTCTGCGGGGGCATGCAGAGCGCGACAGCCGGAATGTCCGGCCGCGCGTCGAGAAGGCCCTCCAGCGTCGCATGGTTCTCGACGCCCGTCACCCCGCCATGGCTGCTGACAGTCGCGGCGAGATTGAATGCCTCGCTCCGGCCGATCGAGGGAATATGCTGGTCCCGCGCGATCTTGCCGACCCCGACGATAGCGATGTCAGTGGCTGTCACGGGGAACCGCCTTTCCGCGCTGGCCCTTGAGGAAGTCGAAGTCCGCTCCGGTGTCGGCTCCCTGAACATGAGTGTGGAACAGCCGCGCATAGCCGCTTTCGGGAACCGGCATATTGGGGTGCCAGGCTTTCAGGCGTGCCTCGATCTCCGTCTCGGGCAGGTCGAGATGCAGGCGGCGCGCCGGCACGTCCACCTCGATCATGTCGCCGTCCCGCACGATCGCGAGCGGCCCGCCAATGGCGGCTTCGGGCGACGTATGCAGGATCACGGTGCCGTATGCCGTACCCGACATGCGCGCATCGGAGATGCGGATCATGTCGGTGATGCCCTTCCTGAGCACCTTGGGCGGCAGGCCCATATTGCCGACTTCTGCCATGCCCGGATACCCTTTCGGCCCGCAGTTCTTCAGCACCATGATCGAGTTCTCGTCTATATCGAGCGCCTCGTCGGCGATCTTCGCCTTGTAGTCGTCGATGTCTTCGAAGACGACGGCGCGGCCGCGATGGCGCATGAGATGCGGACTGGCGGCGGACGGCTTCAGCACCGCGCCCTTGGGCGCGAGGTTGCCCTTCAGAACCGCTATCCCGCCGTGCGGCGTCAGAGCCTGCCCGACCGGCCGGATCACGTCCTCGTTCCAGTTGCGGACGTCCTTCACCTCGTCCCAGACCGATGCGCCAGACACGGTGAGAGCATCCTTGTGCAGAAGGCCCGCCTCCCCCAGCGCACGGATCACCACTGGCAGGCCGCCGGCATAGAAGAACTCTTCCATCAGGAAGCGGCCGGAAGGCATCAGGTCGACGATGGTGGGAATGTCGCGGCCGAGCCTGTCCCAGTCGTCCAGCGTCAGGTCGATGCCGATCCGGCCGGCAAGAGCGAGCAGATGGATCACCGCATTGGTGGAGCCTCCGATCGCGCCATTGGCACGGATCGCATTCTCGAACGCCTCGCGTGTGAGAATGTCCGAAGGCTTCAGGTCGTCCTTGACCATGTCGACGATGCGGCGGCCGCTCATATGCGCCATCACGCGGCGACGGCTGTCGACGGCGGGAATGGCGGCGTTGCCGGATAAGGCCATGCCGAGCGCCTCGGCCATCGACGCCATCGTCGAGGCCGTGCCCATCGTGTTGCAGGAGCCGGGGCTGCGCGACATGGCCTGCTCGGCGTCGAGGAAGTCCTCGCGCGTCATGGCGCCTGCCTTGATCGCCTCGCTCATCTGCCACAGCGCCGTGCCCGAGCCGACGCGCTCCCCACGGAACCAGCCATTGAGCATCGGACCGCCCGAAACGGCGATGGCGGGAATATCGACGCTTGCCGCGCCCATCAGCAGGGCGGGCGTGGTCTTGTCGCATCCCACCAGCAGCACGACCCCGTCGAGCGGATTGGCGCGCAGCGCCTCCTCCACGTCCATCGCCGCCAGGTTGCGATACATCATCGCCGTTGGTCTCAGCGCGCTTTCGCCGGTGGAGAAGACCGGAAACTCCAGAGGCAGGCCGCCTGCTTCATAGATGCCGTGCTTCACCCGCTGCGCCAGGTCACGCAGATGGGCGTTGCACGGCGTTAGTTCCGACCATGTGTTGCAGATGCCGATGACCGGCCGCCCGTCGAAGAGATCGGCAGGCAGGCCCTGATTCTTCATCCAGGAGCGATGGTAGATGTGGTCGCGGCTGGTGCCCCCGAACCACTCCTGCGAGCGCAGCCGGCGCGGCCATTCGGCCTTTCGAAATTTCATGGCAATGAGGCCTTCCGCATGTGGGTCCCGCCGTCGCTAGAGAGCATGCACGCTCACCCTCCCGGTGCGCACCATGCTGCCGTCGATCGTCAGGCGGTTGCGCAGCGGGAGGCCGAATCCTTCGGCCTCGATTTCGAACTCGTCGCCGGGCTCGGTGCGCACGCCGTCGGCAAAGGACAGTGTTGCCGTGCCGAACATGTGGACATGCACGTCGCCCGGCTGCCGGAACAGGTCGTACTTGAAATGATGGTGCTCCAGATTGGCGATGCTGTGGGACATGTTCGCCTCGCCGGACAGGAACGGCTTGTCGAAAATGGTGGCGCCGCCGCGCCGGATGCGGGAGGTGCCGCGCACGTCCGCCGGCAGCGCGCCGATTCGGATTTCCGGACCGAACGAGGCCGGCCTGAGCTTCGAGTGGGCCAGATAGAGATAGTTCCGCCGCTCCATCACATGGTCGGAGAACTCGTTGGCAAGCGCAAAGCCGACGCGGCGGGGAACGCCGTTTGCGTCGATGACGTAGATGCCGGCAATCTCCGGCTCCTCGCCGCCGTCTTCGGCAAAGACGGGAGAAAGCAGCGAGGCACCCGGCGCGACGACATTGGCGCCGTTGCCCTTGTAGAACCATTCTGGCTGCACGCCCGGGCCCTCGTTGGCGGGCTTTCCGTCTTCGAGCCCCATCCTGAACATCTTCATGGAGTCGGTGAGCTTTTCCTCCTCCTGAGCGTTGGCGTTCTGGTGCATGGCGTCGCGCGTGGCTGCCGAGCCCAGATGGGTAAGGCCCGTGCCGGTCAGGTGCAGATGGGCCGGATCGGGATGATGAATGGGAGCCAGCAACCGCCCCGTTTCGTACGCGTCTTCGAGGTCGACGGCGGGCCCGAGGCCGAGGCTTGCGATCCTCGTCGCCATGTCGACGCCGGATGCGGCACAGTCGAGCGCGAGCTGATAGACGCTTTCGGCCCCGCGCACCTCATAGGCCTCGGTCCCCTCGCGGGAGACCACCGCCACGGAGCCGTCCGGCCTGCTGATTTGCGACAAATGCATGGATCGCTCCTTACGACCTGTTCTTGTTGTAGACGTCGAAGATCACGGCAGCGAGCAGCACCAGGCCCTTGATGACCTGCTGGTAGTCGATGCCGATGCCGAGGATCGACATCCCGTTGTTCATGACCCCCATGATGAAGGCGCCGATCACCGCGCCCACGATGGTGCCGACGCCGCCCGACATCGACGCGCCGCCGATGAAGACGGCCGCGATCACGTCCAGCTCGAAGCCGAGACCGGCCTTGGGCGTCGCCGTATTGAGCCGCGCGGCAAAGACAAGGCCGGCAAGCGCGGCCAGCATCCCCATATTCGCGAAGGTCAGGAACACCAGCCGTTCGGTGCGGATGCCCGACAGCTTAGCCGCCTTCTCGTTGCCGCCTGTGGCGTAGATGCGCCTGCCGACCGTGGTTCGGTTGGCGACGAAGGAATAGACGGCGATCAGCAGCGCCATCACGATGAAGACGTTGGGCAGGCCGCGGAACGAGGCCATCAGCCAGCTCATATAGGCAAGTGCCGCGAATATCAGCGCGTTCTTGATGGTGAATGCGGTCAGCGGCTCGCTTTCGATGCCGCGCTTCTGCTCCTGCCGGCGCGCGCGCAACGCCAGATAGACCAGCAGGCAGGCAACCGCCACGCCGATCACCAGCGAGAACAGGTTGATGTCCGTACCGCCAAGAAAGTCCGGCACGAACCCCGAGGCGATGCGCTGGAAGGCTTGCGGGAACGGGCCGACCGACTGGCCGGCCAGCAGCCACAGCGTCAGGCCCTTGAAGACCAGCATGCCGGCCAGCGTCACGATGAAGGATGGTATCCGGTAATATGCGATCCAGAAGCCCTGCGCGGCGCCGATCGCAGCCCCCACGGCCAGGCACAGGATCGCCGCGACCACGAAATTCATGTCCCATTGCACGATCATCACGGCGGCGAGCGCGCCCACGAAGCCCAGCACCGAGCCGACCGACAGATCGATGTGGCCTGATACGATGACCAGCAGCATCCCAACCGCCATGATGACGATGTAGCTGTTCTGGAGGATCAGATTGGTCAGGTTGACCGGTCGCAGCAGTATACCGCCGGTGGCGAACTGGAAGAACGCCATGATCGCCACGAGCGCGATCAGGATGCCGTATTCGCGCATGTGGGTACGCAGGAAGCCGGCGCGACCCTGCGGCTGCGCATGGGCTATCTCCTCGCGATTGGCTGTCTGGTCCATGGTTCTATCCACCTGACTTGACGATCAAGGACATGATCTTTTCCTGGGTCGCTTCATTTGAAGGCAATTCGCCCACGAAGCGGCCCTTGCTCATGACGTAGAGGCGGTCGGTGATGCCGAGCAGCTCGGGCATTTCCGAGGAGATGACGATGATCGACTTTCCGCTCGCCGCCAGGTCGCGGATGATAGTGTAGATCTCGAACTTGGCGCCGACATCGATGCCCCGCGTCGGCTCGTCGAGGATCAGGATGTCGGAATCGGCGAACAACCATTTGGCCAGAACGACCTTCTGCTGGTTGCCGCCCGAAAGATTGACCGTCTGCTGTTCGATCGACGGGCTCTTGATGTTGATGCGCCTGCGGTAGTCCTCCGCGACTTCGCCCTCGCGATGCTTGTCGACAACGCCGTTGTTCGCGATGGCGCCGAGGTTGGCGAGCGGCACGTTGCGGCGGATGGTCTGGTCCAGGACGAGACCGTAGCTCTTACGATCCTCGGTGACATAGGCAAGGCCGGCGGCGATCGCGCGGGGAACGGTGGACAGGTCCGCCTTGCGCCCGTGGATAAGCGCCTCGCCGACAATGCCGCTGCCATATGACTGGCCGAACAGGCTCATCGCGAGTTCGGTGCGGCCTGCGCCCATGAGGCCGGCGATGCCCAGCACCTCGCCCTTGCGAAGCACCAGCGAAACATCGTCCACCACCTTGCGGCTGCGGTCGATCGGGTGGTGCACGCTCCACCCGCGCACCTCCATGACTGTCTCGCCGATCCGCGGGTCTCGCGGAGGATACCGGTCGGAAAGAGGACGGCCCACCATGTCGCGGATAACGCGGTCCTCCGGCACGGGGCCGGCCGCGCAGTCATGCGTCGAGACGGCCATCCCGTCGCGCAGGATGGTGATGGAATCGGCGACCTTCGATACCTCGTTCAGCTTGTGCGAAATCAGGATCGAGGAAATGCCGCGCTCACGGAACTGTTTCAGCAGCGCCAGAAGCGCATCGCTGTCCTTCTCGTTAAGCGACGACGTCGGCTCGTCGAGAATGAGCAGGCGCACTTCCTTCGACAGGGCCTTGGCGATCTCGACAAGCTGCTGCTTGCCCAGGCCAAGATGCATCACCTTCGTCTCGGGTTTTTCCTGCAGGCCGACGCGGGCTAGCAGCTCGCCCGCGCGCCGGTTGGTCTCGCGCCAGTCGATCACCCCGGCGCGCGCGCATTCGTTACCGAGAAAGATGTTCTCGGCAATGGAAAGCAGCGGCACCAGCGCCAGTTCCTGATGGATGATGATGATGCCGTCGCGCTCGCTTCCAGCGATGCCCGAGAAGCGCTTGACCTCGCCGTCATAGACGATGTCGCCTTCATACTCACCGTGCGGATAGACGCCCGAAAGCACCTTCATCAGCGTCGATTTGCCGGCGCCGTTTTCGCCGACGAGCGCGTGGATCTCCCGCGGCGGACCTTGAAGCTTACATCATCGAGTGCCTTCACGCCGGGAAAGGCCTTCGTGATGTTGCGCATTTCCAGAATGGTGTCGCTCATCGCGTATGCCGCATCATCGCCGCGCCGCAGGATCGGGTCCGGCACTGCGGACCCGATCCTCGATGCGATTGCCCTTGGCTCAGTCCTCGATCTGCGAGGCCTCGTAATAGCCGCTGTCGACCAGCACCTCGCGCCAGTTGGCTTCGGTCACCGGCAAGGGCTCGAGCAGGTAGGACGGCACCACCTTCACCCCGTTGTCGTAGGTTTCGGTGTCGTTTATCTCGGGCTCGCCATCGTTGAGAACCGCCTCGACCATGCCAACCGTGACGCGGGCAAGCTCGCGCGTGTCCTTGAAGATGGTCGAATACTGGTCGCCCCGCAGAATCGCCTTGACTGACGGAACCTCGGCGTCCTGCCCGGTGACGATCGGCATCTTCATGTCGCCGGTGCCGTAGCCGACGCCGCGCAGCGAGGAGATGATGCCGATGGACAGGCCGTCATAGGGCGAAAGCACGCCGTGCACACGGTCGTCCGTGTAATTGGCGGAGAGCAGGTTATCCATCCGCGCCTGCGCCACGGACCCGTCCCAGCGCAGCGTGCCGACGGTCTGCATACCGCTCTGCTCGGACTTGATGACGATATCGCCCGCATCGATCATCGGCTGAAGCACCGACATCGCGCCGTCATAGAAGAAGTAGGCATTGTTGTCGTCCGGCGAACCGCCGAACAGCTCCACATTCCAGGGCTTCACGTCGGCAAAGCGCTCCTTCAGCCCTTCGACCAGCGTGTTGGCCTGCTGCACGCCCACCTTGAAGTTGTCGAAGGTGGCGTAATAGTCGACGTGCTCGCTGTCGCGGATAAGGCGATCGTAAGCGATGACGCTGATGCCGGCCGCATCGGCGTTGGCAAGCGCGTTGGACAACGTCGTGCCGTCAATGGCCGCGATGACCAGCACGTTGACGCCCTTGGTGATCATGTTCTCGATCTGGGCGAGCTGGTTGGGAATGTCGTCCTCGGCGTATTGAAGGTCGGTCTCGTAGCCGGCCTCTTTGAACTGCTCGACCATGGAGTTTCCGTCGGAAATCCAGCGTGCGGACGATTGCGTCGGCATGGCGATGCCGACGAAACCCTTGTCCTGGGCAAGTGCGGGCGCGCTTATCAAGCTCGCAGACAGAGCCGTGACCGCCAGGGCGGCCTTCAAGAAATGCATGGGTGAATCCTCCCGATTCAGATGATGCCAGCTCCGCCGACTTTCCGCCGGCCGCAGCTTTTTCCTCCCGATCGTTTCATCGGCCTACAAGCGATAGGGTTCAGTTGATATAACCGTCAAATTCAGATCGATCGCTTTGATATGCTCAAAACGGTATATCCAGGGAGGATGACGATGGATTGGCGCCGAACGCCGGCACGTGACGCGACGAGTCCGGACAGGCTCGTGCGGCGAGGACTGAAATTCAACCACCTGCGTCTCGTCGCCAAGCTCGGGGAGACGAACCAGGTCAGCGCGGCGGCCGGCCAGCTCGCCCTGTCGCAGCCGGCGGCGTCCCGCCTGCTCGCCGAATTGGAGCAGATCGTCGAGGCCCCGCTCTACCAGCGGCACGCGCGCGGCATCGTGCTGACGCAGGCGGGTCTGGCGCTGGTGCAGTGGGCACGCAAGGTGCTGGACGATCTCGACCACGCCGACCGCGAGATCGGCGAGATGGCCTCCGGGGTTCGCGGCACGGTGTCCATCGGTTCGGTCACGGGCCCGGCACTCGAGCTGGTCCTTCCCGTGCTGCGGCAGGCACGCGTCACCCACCCGGGCATCACCATCGACGTCTCCGTCGATACCAGCGACAAGCTGGCCGAGCTTCTTCTTGCCCGAAAGCTCGACTTCTATGTCGGCCGCATCCCCCAGGAGCTCGACCACAGCCACTTCGCGGCCGAGCCGATCGGCCCCGAACCGGTCAGTCTGGTCGTGCGCGACGGCCATCCGCTGATGCGTCCCGGCCGCGCCTCGATCGAGGCCTGCATCGCCTATGACTGGGTGCTGCAACCGGTCGGCAGCCTGCTGCGTCACGCGGTCGAGACGTATCTGCTCGAACGCCGGCTGCAATTGCCGGAGCGCATCGTCAGCACATCCTCAACGCTGATGACGCTGGCCATCATATCGCAATCCAATGCCATCGCACCGCTCGCCCGCGCAGCCATCGATTTCTTTGCCGGGCCCGAGGGGCTGGGCGCCAAGCTCTGCGCGCTGCCCGTCGCGGAGGAGCTCGCCGTGTCGTCCTATTCGGTGCTGCGATCGTCGAACAAGCCGCTCTCACCCGCCTCCGACACGCTGTGGTCTTTCATCTGCGAGCGCGCACGCCGGCTTCAGTCGGCCGGCGGCGCCTGAGGGGAATCGTATTTACAAAAGTAATATAATATGATTTTTTTGGATCGTGGGCCTCAAACAGCCCCATCTTGTGGAGGAGACACATGATCCGGAAATTGACTCTCGGCGCGAGCCTGCTCGCGACCGCATGCCTGATGTCGTCTGCGGCGCTTGCCCAGACGGTCGGCTTCTCGCAGATCGGTTCGGAATCGGGCTGGCGCGCTGCGGAAACGACATTGACGCGCATGGAAGCGGAAGAGCGCGGCATCGACCTGAAATTCGCCGACGCCCAGCAGAAGCAGGAGAACCAGATCAGGGCCGTTCGGTCCTTCATCGCCCAGGGCGTCGACGCGATCCTGCTGGCGCCGGTCGTGGCAACGGGCTGGGATGACGTCCTGGAAGAAGCCAAGGAGGCCGAGATCCCCGTAGTGCTGCTCGACCGCATGGTCGATTCCAGCAAGGATCTGTACCTCACTGCCGTCGGCTCGGACCTCGTCCATGAAGGCAGGGTCGCGGGCGAATGGCTCGTTGGCGAGGTCGGCGATGCCGACTGCAACGTCGTCGAGCTTCAGGGCACGACCGGCTCGTCGCCCGCCATCGATCGCAAGAAGGGCTTCGAGGAAGGCATCGCCGGCCACGACAACATCAAGATCGTGCGCAGCCAGACCGGCGATTTCACCCGCGCCAAGGGCAAGGAGGTCATGGAAAGCTTCCTCAAGGCCGAGGCCCAGGGGTCGATCTGCGCGCTCTACGCGCACAATGACGACATGGCCGTCGGCGCGATCCAGGCCATCAAGGAAGCGGGCCTGAAGCCTGGCGAAGACATCAAGGTCGTGTCCATCGACGCTGTGCCCGATATCTTCCAGGCGATGGCGGCCGGTGAGGCCAACGCCACGGTGGAGCTGACGCCCAACATGGCCGGCCCCGCCTTCGACGCGCTGGCTGCCTTCTGGAACGACGGCACCGTACCGCCGGATTTCATCCAGACCGAGTCGAAGCTCTACACGCAGGCGGACGACCCGCAGGCGATCTATGAGCAGAAGAAAGATCTCGGCTACTGAGCCCGCCACAACCAGGGCCGGCGGCATCCGCTGCCGGCCTGACTTGTCGGCGTTGTCCCGCTAAGATGATCCATGCCTGAGCCGACGCACGGCCCCGAGCCGCTTCTGCACGCCTCTGCCCTGTCCAAGACCTTTCCCGGCACCAAGGCGCTGGAGCGGGTCGACTTCTCGCTTCGGCGTGGCGAGGTTCACGCGCTCCTGGGTGAAAACGGAGCCGGCAAGTCCACGCTCATCAAGTGCCTGACCGGCGCCTATCTGCGCGACGGCGGCGACGTCCTGCTCGAAGGGCGATCGATCCATCCGCGCAACACGCTGGACGCCCAGCGTCTCGGCATCGGCACGGTGTACCAGGAGGTCAATCTCCTGGCGAACCTGTCCGTTGCCGAAAACCTCTTTCTTGGCCACGAGCCGCGCCGGTTCGGTTTCGTCCAATCGGCACGGCGAAACCGGCAGGCGCAGGAGCTTCTGGCCGAATACGATCTCCACATAGACGTGACCCGCGTGCTGGCCGGCTATTCCGTCGCCATCCAGCAGATCGTGGCGATCGCGCGCGCCGTCGACCTGTCCGGCAAGGTGCTGATCCTCGACGAGCCGACGGCAAGCCTCGACCAGCACGAGGTCGACGTGTTGTTTGCCACGATACGACGCCTGAAGGAACGGGGACTGGGCATCGTCTTCATCTCCCATTTCCTCGATCAGGTCTTCCGCATCAGCGACCGGCTGACTGTCCTGCGCAACGGCCGGCTTATAGGCTGCAGGGACACCGCTTCAGTCGACCGGGTCGAACTCGTCAACATGATGCTGGGTCGCGACCTGTCTGAGGAGACCCGAAAGACCGGCAAGCCCCCCGTCGCGACATCGGACGGGCCTCGCATTGCCTTCTCGCATTTCGGCCGTCGCGGCCAGATCGAGCCTTTCGACCTGTCGCTGCATCGCGGCGAGGTCATCGGCATGGCTGGCCTGCTGGGTTCGGGCCGCACGGAGACGGCGGAAGTGATCTTCGGCGCAAAGCCCGCCGACACCGGCGAGGCCTTCAAGGACGGCAAACCCATCCGCATCACCTCGACCCGCGCCGCGATCGCCGCAAGCTTCGGCTTCCTGCCGGAGGATCGCAAGTCCGACGGGATCATTGGCGAGCTCTCGGTGCGCGAGAACATCACGCTCGCGCTGCAGGCCCGGCTCGGCTGGTCGCGGCCGATCCCCTCGCAGCGGCAAAAGGCGATGGCGGACGACTTCATCCGCCGTCTCGACATCCGTACGTCCGATGCCGAAAAGCCGGTCGGTCAGCTCTCGGGCGGCAACCAGCAGAAGGTGCTTCTTGCGCGCTGGCTTGCCACCAATCCCGATTTCCTCATTCTCGACGAACCCACCCGCGGTATCGATGTCGGCGCGCACGCGGAGATCATCAGGCTGATCGAGGAATTGTGCGAAGCCGGCATGTCGCTTCTCGTGATCTCCTCGGAACTGGAAGAGCTCGTGATCTATAGCCACCGGGTGATAGTCGTGCGCGACAGGGCCCATGTCGCCGAGCTGATCGGCGACGAGATCACGGCCGAACGCATCGTCGAGGCGATTGCCGGCGACCAGCCGGACCATGGCAAGGACGAGACGACATGATGGCCCTTGCCCGCCGCCTTCTGCCGCAACTCGCCACCTTCGCCACGGTGCTGCTCCTCATTGCGGTCGTGTTTCCCGGGTTCTTCGACGTGTCTTTCGCCAATGGCCGCTTGTACGGCAGCCCGATCGATATCCTCAATCGCGGCGCGCCTGTCGCGTTGCTGGCCATCGGCATGACGCTGGTAATCGCCACGGGCGGCATCGACCTGTCGGTCGGCGCCGTGATGGCCATCTGCGGCGCAGTGGCGGCATGGGCCGTCGACCAAGGCCATGGCCTGCCCTCCGCATTGGCGCTCAGCCTGTCGGCGGGGCTCGCTTGCGGCCTGTGGAACGGCATGCTGGTTGCCGTGCTCAAGATACAGCCGATCGTGGCGACACTGATCCTGATGGTCGCGGGGCGCGGCATAGCCCAGCTCATCACCGAAGGCACGATCCTCACCTTCAACCATCCGGGGCTGATCTTCCTCGGTTCCGGTACAGTGCTTGGCCTGCCCACCCCTGTGCTGATCTGGCTCGCGATGGGTTTGCTCGTGACGGCCATCGTCAGGCGCAGCGCGCTCGGCTTGCTGATCGAGGCGGTTGGTATCAATCAGCGTGCGAGCCGCCTTGCCGGGGTCAACGCCAAGGTGCTGATCGTCACGGTCTACATGACCTCCGGTCTCTGCGCCGCGATCGCGGGCATGATCGTGGCAGCCGACATTCGCGGCGCGGACGCCAACAATGCCGGCCTGTGGCTGGAACTCGACGCGATCCTTGCGGTCGTCATAGGCGGCACATCGCTGCTTGGAGGGCGGTTTTCGCTGGTCGCATCGCTTATCGGCGCCATGATCATCCAGTCGATCAACACCGGCATACTGCTCTCCGGCTTTCCGCCCGAGTTTAATCTCGTAATCAAGGCGGCGATCATACTGGCCATCCTCGTGGTGCAGTCGCCGGCGGCGCGCGTCGCCTTGATCTATCCGAAACCCTGGAGACGCGACGGATGAACGAACGCCTCCTGCCTCTTCTGGCCACGATCGCCATTTTCATCGCCGCCTATGCCGTCTGCTATTGGCAATATCCGATGATCCTGTCGACGCGGGTCATCGGCAATCTGCTGACGGACAACGCTTTCATCGGTATTGCCGCGGTCGGCATGACATTTGTCATCCTGTCGGGAGGGATCGACCTGTCGGTCGGGTCGGTAATCGCCTTTTCGGGCGTCTTCATCGCCGTGCTTCTGCGCGACACCGGCATGCCGGTCTTCGCGGTCTTCGCGATGCTGCTTGCGATCACCACGCTCTTTGGTGCCGCGATGGGGGCCACCGTGCACTATCTGGAGATGCCGCCCTTTATCGTGACGCTAGCCGGCATGTTCCTGGCGCGCGGCATGGCCTATGTGCTTTCGATCGACAGCGTGCCGATCGACAATGAGGTCATGAGTTCCCTTCAGCGCCTTCGCTGGGTGGTGCCGGGCGGCGGGCGGCTGACCTTCATCGGAATATTGATGCTGGTGGTTTTCGTGGCAGGCATGGTGATAGCCCACCGCACCCGCTTCGGGCTGAACGTGTACGCGCTGGGCGGGGGCACGCACACGGCCCGTCTCATGGGCGTGCCGGTGGCGCGGACCACGATTGCCGTCTACGCCCTCTCCGGCTTTTTGGCGGGCCTTTCAGGAATTGTCTTTGCCATCTATACCTCGGCCGGCTACTCGCTGGCGACCGTGGGCGTCGAGCTGGACGCGATCGCGGCGGTGGTGATCGGTGGAACATTGCTGTCGGGGGCAGCGGGTTCGTCGGCGGTACGCTGGTCGGAATCCTCATCATGGGGCTGATCCAGACCTACATCGTCTTCGACGGCACCCTTTCGAGCTGGTGGACCAAGATCGCGATCGGTGTGCTCCTGCTCGTCTTCATCGCGCTGCAGCGGGCACTCGTCTGGCTGGGCGACCGAAGACGAGGCGCCGGGCATGCATCCGGCTGAAAGGAAATGGACGTGTTGAAATCCGCGATTTCGGGAAGCGCGCCGCGCAACAGCCATTCGCGGGTCGTCGACGAGCTGGGCCGCGCAATTGTCGGCGGGACCTTTATCAGCGGGACCATCCTGCCCGGCGACATAGAACTCGCGCAGCGTTTCAAGGTGTCGCGCACGGTCTTGCGGGAAGCCATGAAGACACTGGCGGCCAAGGGCATGGTCGTCCCGAAAACCAGAATCGGCACCCGCGTCACCGGCCGCAACAACTGGAACCTGTTCGACGCGGACGTTCTCGCCTGGCACCTGGAGAGCGCCACGGATACGCGCTTCCTAGAACATCTTTCCGAAATGCGGCTGTCCTTCGAACCCTTCGCCGCGCGCCTTGCATCAGAGCGGGTGTCCAGCGATGAGGTCAGGTCGCTCTACGCGCAGGTCGAGGAAATGGAGAAGGCAAATTCCATGGAGAGTTTCGCGCTCGCCGATCTGGACTTCCACATGGCCCTGCTGGGCGCCTCAGGAAACCCGTTCATGTATTCCCTCGGCGCCTTGATCGAGGCGGCATTGGCCACGAGCTTCCGGTTAAGTTCGCCGTTCGGCGAGCCCGACCTCCAGCAGGAAACCGCGCTTGCCCACCGCCGCATCGTGGATGCGATCGCGGCCCGGAATCCGGAAAACGCGGCTGAAGCTATGGACAGGGTCATCGTCGTCGGTCGCGACCGTATTACCGGAGCGCTGTCACCCCGACGTTGATGGAAGGGCGTCATCGCGCCAACATTGTTTCGGGGCAGGCAGCAGTCTTGCGAACGTGGTGGATAGAAGCTGAGCCGGTGGTCTATCCGCCTTCGATCACGGGCCGGTATATTCCTTTCGTGCTGCATCCACCTACACCTCACAACACTTCGAAGAACGAGATCCTGTCGCGCGAGGCATCGGGTAGTTTTCGAAAGCCGATCAAGGGGCGCCGGACGGCGGTGCGGTTCAGCCTTCTACGATGAGGGCTGCGAAGAGTTGAAGGAACGAATCCGTGTCCACGCCATCGGGATCGACCACCGCGTCCGATTGCGGGATGATGTTGTCGGGCTCCGCCCCGGCCCAGATCGGTTGGAGCCTTCCCGCCCCACCACCTGCCAGCAAGTCGAATACAACATCGAAAGCGCTTTCCGGCTTTGCGAGCCTGATCCATAGCGCCGTTGCCGCCGCGACTGTCGCTGCTGGGTTCACGCCGAGCTTGGCAGCCATCAGGCGTTGCCGGAAGTTCGCAATGCCGGCCGAATACCCCTCGCCTATCGCGGTATCGATCGACGCGACATCGAGCCCGCCGTCGAAGGTCATTCCACGGCGCCGGAAATGGCTCGTCCCGTTGAGGCAATACACGTCGTCCACGATCACCGTGGTTGTGCGGATGGCGCGGCGCGGCCGGGGTACCCGATAGGGTGGAACGCGGCGACCCGGCGAGGGTCGACCGAAATCAGGTCTGCCAGCGCCTCGCGGCGATGCCGCAATGCGGTGACTGTCCAGTGCGGGCGCTCGCGCGCAAAATCGCCCTCGCGCGGTACGCACAAAATGAGCTTGAGACGAGGATTGGCTGCCATCCGCGCCGCTATAAGGCTTACGAGATCGATCTCGTCTGGGCGTGGCGGCCCATCGGGCCGTGACGTGCGCGCAAAGGCGGGGCCTTCCACGTAGATCAACTCGCGCGCCTGACCGATCGCACGAACAAGCGACCACAACGCATCGCGCTGGCCCGAGCGCGCGGTTGCGATCTCGCGCTGCACGATGGGCACGACGCGCTGCTCATTGCCAAGTGTCACGGTCGGCGGCTGGATGCCGAGGTCGGCGGCGATTTGATTGATCAGGTTCTGCAGGGTTGCACCGGGCTGAGGCGCCGGTGCAGCAGCAAGCTCGGGCGTGTCACAGAAGGGCGCAATCGTTTCCAGAACAGCCGCCGCCACCGTGCCACCGGGCGGTGGCCCCGGCGGGTCATTCCATTTGTCGTCCATCGTCGTGGCGAGCCAGCCGCGGAAGTTCGCGCCTCCGGTCGGAATGAAGATCGGCTGCGCGCGCTTGATCGCATGCAGTGCGGCGTCGCGAGCCAGCGCGCCTGAAAAAGCCGTTCCAGAGGCAAAGACGTCCGGTCCGGCGGGATGGCCGGCATTGGCGAGTTCGGGCCGGGCGTGGCGGCTCTCCGGCGTCAACCGCGCACCAGTCGTCACCGCCTGCCAGTCGTAGGGTAGATTCGGATTGCCTGCAGGAGGTGCAGGCGACACGCCGATCACGAATTGCGTGTCGAAGCGGGCCTGCGTCGGCAGGCGCGGTCCCTGCCGCGGCTGCTCGTCGCTCGCCAGCCGTCGCAAAAGTTCGGTAAGGCTCGTCGGAGGTCCGGCGGAGGCGGGCGGACGCGGCAGACCAAAAGCCGGTACCGGCGCGATCGACCGTGTCATGAAACCGTCGAGAATTGTGGCGACCAGTGTGCCCGGCGCGAGCAATGGCACGCCGCCGAAACTGGTGTCCGGTACAAAAAGCGTCCGGTCCGGCCGCGACCTCCAGCCTGACGCCTGAATACATGCGGCGCCGACCGCTGCGCGAAACGACCACCAGGTCGACGATCAGGATCGCCGGTGATGGATGCGGCTCGGCCGGCGATAGGCCGAATGGATTGACCAGCAGAAGTCTGGCGGGACCTCCCTGTACGATGGTCGCGCCGCCGTCGCCGCGTACGAAAGAGGGCTGCTCGCCGATCGAGGCGATTTCGACAAAGCGGCGCGGATAGGCGCGAAGGTGAGCACCGAGCGGCAATTGGGATCCATCGACGGTCAGCACGACGTCCTGCACCGCGCCCGGACCGTCGCCCGGCGCGCGCCAGGATGCAGTGAGCCCCTGGCGCGGGTCCGCGGTCTGCACGATTTCCGAGGTCGCGGCGGCGGGCGGAAAGGCCGGCCACTGCGCTCCCGGTGCGGGCGGCGCAAGGACCGCCGGATCCAGAGCCGGAGAAACAGCGGCGGCAAACAACTGGTCGTTGGGATTGCCGAAGCCCTGTGTCATCGCAGCCATCGCGCCCAGCACATCCACGCCATCGGCGAGATAGGCGAAGCCCGGCGTCCTATCTCGCACGACAGGGTGCAGAAACGGCGGTGTGCCGCCGTCCTCCGCCGGGATCGCTGCGCCAGCGACGCTCGCGATCGGCACCATGGTGCGATTGCCGAGGATATGCCAATCCAGATCGACGGCCATGATCCGGAAGAAGCGGCGGCCGAGCCCCACTGTTGCAGGCAGCGCAGGCGCGGAAAGTCGTGCCTGTCCGAGCGTCCCGTTGCGCGCGAACCCCCAACGCAGCGGAGGGACCGTGTTGGCCGGTACCGCGGCAATATCCGCATTCGAGCGCCCGAAAGTCTCCCCGGCGGCGAGCGTCTCGAGACTATCGGCAGCGAGATCGCGAACTGCATCTCCCGCTCCGTTAAGTACACGCAACGTGGCCGCCGGGCGTGTGCCCTGATAGCGCCAGCCGTGCGGATCTACGACGTGGCAGAGATCGCCGGCGGCAAAGCCCAGCATTGAGCCGATGCCGCCAGGGTCTGCGGGTGTGCCGGCGAAGGTGTTTGCATTCTGTAGCGCGGCACGAAAGACCATCAGGTCGTTCCACAAATGCGCCATCGCGATTGGATCTATGGGAAGCCCGCGCGCATCGTGGAAGCTGACGGTGGCGGTACCGTCGTCAAGTGTTTCTCCTGCGAGATAGATTTGAGGGGGCGGCAGCGGGGACGGCGGCGCGATGCCGCGCAGGAGCATGGCAACGGGCACGGGATAGACGTTGGACCCGGTGCGCAGGTCGACCAGCACCTGAAGCCGACGAGCGGCTTCCGGGTGTAACGTCAGCGCGAAGGCGGGACCCGTCACTGATTGACCGCTGACATCACTATAGATGGCGGGCGCGGCAAGCCAGGTTGCGATGCCCATGAAAGGTGCGCGCGGGGACGCAAGGCGCAGGGTCAGTGCGGTCGGATCGTAGTCCCCCTGCGCCGGGTTCGACCCGGCCCAGAGCGGGCTTAGCGCAGGCGCAGCCAGCCCCATCGCCTCGAGCCCGCGCGCCTGCAGGTCATTGGCTGCCGAATTTGCGGTGAGCACGGTCTGAGCCGGCATCAGAGGCAGCATGTCAAGGGACCTCCTGCATGAAGGACGCGGGTGCTCCATCCACGCCGCCGAGGGTCGCACGCAAACTGCCGCCTTGGCCACGCAGGTAGAAGGATAGCAACGCCCCCGTTCGACCGGCGGCCTCGCGGCGTACCGGCAGCGGGACCGTGCCGGCGAACGGGTCCTCCAGAGGGCGCAATTGCGGAATGTCGGCATAGTCGACGTCGAGCGTCACCCCGCGCCCCATGGGTCGCGGAAGCGGGCCTGGTACAGCGAGGTGCGGCCGGAAGGCTGCCTTGAGTCGGTATCCCGCTTCTGGAGGCACCTTGAGCGGCAGGTTGATCGGTGCGCGGACGACGAACCCCTTACCGGCAATGCGCCTCACGGCAACCACGCCGAAGGCAAGCGGCGGAAGCGGCGAACCCGCGGGCACCGCTGCAATGCGCTCCGTCGCGCGGCCAAGAGGATCGTCGAGCTGGAACCGCACCGACAGCGCGGTATCCACGTTCGGACGCACGATGCGCAGCCGAATTCGCGTGTTCTCATCCGGCGTCTCGCGCCAGATGCCACTCGTTCCCAATGCTGGAGGGGCCGTCGGCAATGCGCGGAGCGAGCCGTCTCCCGGCACGCCATCGACAAGCTCTGGCCACGCGAACAGCGCGGTTCCGGGCCCGTTTTCAGCAAGACCGGTTACCTCCACGCGCAGTCGATGCGCCCCGAGCGTCGTGGCCTCGATAGGAGCCGGCGTCGCCGTCGCAATTTCGATCAGAGCAATATCGCCACCGGGCCAGGAATGTTCAAGCGGTTGGAGGTCCGGCGGGCCAGGTGGCGGTATGACCACACTGCGTGCTGCCGAAGGCTTCGAACGTCCGCCCAGAAGGCCACGTTCGGGACGCGGCAGTGACCATGCGACGGCCCGGTAGTAAAGCGGCGACCAGCTGCCCGCCGGCCGGTCCACGCCATTGGCGATGCCGATCGCCTGGCCCGGCGCGGCCCCACGTGGCGGGAGCGCACGTATCGCCCAGGTCGGCTCACCGCTACGCACTGTCATCAGCGGCGGTCCCATGGTATCCAGCTCCACCGCGGCTGCTTCAGATCGAACCCGGTGAATGTCGATGCGGTCGACCGTCGCCCCCGGCAGCGTGGTGAGCCGCAGATCCGCGCGAAAGGCATCGGTTCCACTGTCGGGATCTGCGGCGCGGCGCACTTCCAATGTCGGGGCGTCGGGAACCTGCTTCTGCGGCGCGGCATAGGCGATGGGCCGCTTGCGAAGCATCGGATCCCCGGCACCAGGCCATTCGGATTCCACGCCGCCGGCGCTGATTCCGACCACGAGGAAGAGATGAATCTCCTTGCTGCCGCGGGGCAATGTTGCCTGATAGGATGTCGCGCTGACTGCGGTCTCGTTGAGCCGGGTGAAGAAGCGCTTCGCCGGATTGGCCGCAAAGGCGTTTCGCAACTCCACAAGGCGCTGCGACAGGGTTTGTTCCAGCCGCGGCTCGGCAAGTCCCCAGTCGGCCCGTAATTTTCCCTCCTGGGCAGCATAGATGAAATAACCGGCCGCTCCAGGTGCCGAGGGCCATGTCACAAGCGCATGATGGCGCCCGGCCCCGTCTTCCATACTGGCGAGCAGCACATCTTCGTGTTCTGTCGCGATGACGGGTGGCCTCGGGTCCGACGCCGAAGCGATGCGCGGTGCACTCCAACCACCAGCACGGCCGGGGGGCGCCTCTCGATCGCCATTGCCGACAGAGCCAATCCGATGTGCCCGGCGGCGTTGAAATCGAGTGAGAAGCCGTCGACGCGAAGCCGGTAGCGGCGGGGGCCGGCAACGTTGAGCGGGCCAGCAATGATGTCGCGACCGTCCTCACTCAGATGCTGGAGCGTGCCCGGCATCGACGGCCGCGTTGCCGGCGGGGTCGAACCTGACCTCAAATGGCATACCCGCAGCACCGCCAAGGCTCCTCTGCAGGCCGATTGGTGCCGCTGGCCCGAGCGGCGGATCGCCGCGACGGGCCTGAGCGTAGAGCACCCCTGCGAAACGGATATCGGCCGGTGAGCGCGCTGCCCAGTCCCAGGCAAACTCCACCGTCAGCGAGGCCGGACAGGGTCCTGCGGAGGCCGTAGTGTCGAGCGACGCAGACAAGACAGGCACGATCTGCACGGGGGTTCCTGCACATTAATCGGGGCGGTGCGCCACTCGCTCCAGACACCGAATATGTCCTGATGGGCGACGCCGTAGAGAAGCGGAACGACGGCCGGACTACCAGGTATGGCAAAGCTGTCGTCCGAGGCGCGCAGTTGCGGCACGTTCGCAGGTACGTCGCTGCCGGTCGTCACGCCGATCGGCTGAAGCGCCTCGTCGCCCCTGCGCGGCAGGATAAGCGCCTGCGCGGTGCGGGCCCCGCCGACGCTGCGAGCATGGGCGTAGGCGGCCGATCGAAGCGGCAGACCGGGCGGCAGCCGATCCCATCCCAACCGCATCACCGGTCGCCATGCACCATCGGTCGTGGGCGGCGAGCGCATCCCTTCCTGCAGAATACTGAGATTGGCCGGTGGTGGTGGCGGGACGACGCGGCGCGGCGACAGCGCGATGGCAGCGAAGGCGATCTTGTCAGACTGACCGTCGAGCCCGTTGGCAAAACGCGCGGTAACGCGGAAATCGCTGTCGCTCCTGTTGGGATCGTTGAAATATTCGACGTCGCGAACGGAGATCGGCGGGATGTCTATTTCCTCGACTGCGGTTCCAAAACCGGCAAGCAGGCTCGCGACAGGATCGGTCGCAGCGGCGAACATCAGCGTGCCAAGCAGCGAGAAGGTAGCCGCGGCAGCTTCCCCTCCGCCTTCGGCGGCCAGGTCCACCGAGCGTTCCAGCGTGCCGTGCAGGTTCGGCGGGCGGGTGGTCACCATCTCCAGCAGCCCGTCAAGGACGTCGTCCTCCATAACCCGGAGGAAGGCTTTGGGGTCTGCTTTCCGCCAGTGGGGGGCAAGACGGCCTGGCGCGAAGGCGCTCTGCCATCCGAACGGCGCAGCGCCCCGGGAAAAGCGCGACAGCGCGGCGTCTACCGGCGGCATAGGCATGCCTGCTGGCCCTTGATCCGCGTCGAGGCCGAATACGCCGTTCCACTCGCCCTGGTCGACGGGCAGCCCAACGCGCTCGATGAGCGTCCACTCACCCCGGTTGGCGTCCTGGCCGTCAATGCCGACCCAGCGCAGGAGTTCGACCCCGTCAAAAAGCACCAGGCAGGCAATCTGTGGTGCGGAAAACGAGATCGTCCTGAAGCCGCTCGACACGGTCTCGATGCCGACGACAGCCGAGCCGAAGGGCGCGCCGGCAAAAGCAATGACATTAGCCTGCGGTGCCGTCACTTGGAGCGTTGCACGAATAAAAACCATTGGGGACGGCGCTGCGAAGGCTCGCCAGTTGAACAACGTCTGGACGATCAGTGTCTCGTCCTCGACCGGCAGCTCCTTTTCCAGCTGCACGTTGAGCGCCGGCCGCCGCCAAACCTCAAAGGGTTCGGTCGGGTAACCAAGCTCCGGTGACAGCAGCCAGCGCAGCTGCACGCCTCGCACCAAAGTCTCGCGGCTCTGCTTCAGTGCCGTCATATGGGTCTCGTCGCGGCGTGCGAGCGCGGCCCAGTCCACCAGCGCGGCGGCAAGCAGGAAGCGATCGGGATCGAGGATGAATTCCTCTTCCATGGCGATCTCACTCTTCCCACGGCGGCTGGGAAAGCTGCAGGTCGACGACAATCCTGCGCTCCTCGGCAACCGCCAGATAGGGTTCGGAAAACGGTCGACGGACCAGTTCAAGCTGGATACGGCTGCCGAGCGCGCCGGATCTGAGTAATATCAATGCACGTTGGCCGCCCGGGGCAATCACAGGCTCACCTTCAATCAGGCCCGCACTTGCGGCCGCCGGCTGGAAGCCCAGCCATTCCTTCTCAACAAGTTTCCAGCGCCTCGTGCCAGGGAGCCCATCCGGGTCGGGCACGCTCTCGGGATAGAGCCTGGCACGCGACAACGGCTCGTCCGCATCGACGAGGATGGCCGTCGGTCGGCTGCCGCCGGGGGCGGGCTCCCATAGCACCGTCACCTTCGGCGTCCGCGGCGCTCCGTCGACATCAAGACCGGCGCGGGCAAAAGCCTCGTCGAGTTCCTGGCCCATCGGGGCACGGCCGGCAAACGGCGCCAGATGCGTCATGGTCATGCCGGCCTGCAGGGCACGGTGGCCGACTGTCAGCCCGCCGAGCGAAACGCCGAAGTCCGTCATCGTGGCATGACCGCCGGTGGAGAAGTGGCGACGGTAGATAAACGGTGTCTCGTGCGTCGCATGCTGACCGACCGGCACCGCCACCACGTCCATGATGTAGTCGGTGAAAGGCTCCAGCGGTATCGGGATCACGACCACTGTCTGGCGGGTACGGCCACCGTCGATCGGGATGCACTGCCCATCAAGCACGCCGACAAGCGCGTCTTCGAACGGGGACAGGACCAGGGAGCCCGCACCGGCGAGGGTCGCGGCCGAGATGTCGATCTGGCCCGCCGTTCCATCCTGTCCCGGCGGATGCCGTCCGGAGGCCGCCTGCAAGCGGACTTTCAGCTCCTTGCCGTAGGCGCCGTAGAGACGATCGATGTCGGCGGTGGCGAAGACGAGGCGCGGGGGTTCGCCGCCGAAATAGTGCGTCTCGCCTTCCATCGGCGAGGTCATCAGCACGAACGAGTCCAGCCTTGCCGGTGCCTCGGCATCGGTGCGGAACCAGAAGCTCTGCTCGCCCTGTCGGGCCTTGCCGGAACTCTTGCGGGTCCCGGCCCAGCTGAGCCGGCAGCGATAGAGCGAGGACGGGAAGAGGAAGGCGTTGTCGGTGCTCGCCGGCCCGAGCGATTCGGTCACGATCTCCCGCTCGCGGTCGATCGTGGTGGTGTCGTGGTCGAAGCGCAGCCTCTCGGAAAGGCGCAGCAGTTCGATGGCGGCGAGATAGTAGGGCAGCAGGAACGGACGAAGCTGCGGATCGGAGCGCTTCACGCCGATCTCGACCCGAGCGGCCTTTTCATGTGGGCCGAGTTCGACCAGGGCCGCGCGGTAGCGGCCGAGGCGCTTCTCCGCCTCCAGGAAGGCGAACACGTCGGTGATTCCGGCCGCCCACGGCATGTCAGTCCTAGTCCATTCCTCGGGGAGGTCGCGCGGGGGCACGAGATCGTCGAAGGTGACGGGCCGCGATTCCAGCTCATTGCCTTGCTCGTCGAGCACGCGGATGACGATCGTCGCCGCCTCGTCGATCGGCGTAAGGAACAGCAGCAGGCGCAAGCGGTCGAACCCTGCGGTCTCCAGGACGAGCGTGTCGTCCAGCGGCCCGTGCACGATGCCGGCCTTCTCCAACGCTTCCTTGACGAGCTTTTCCTTCAGCGGGCCGGCGAAGCGCACGAGGGTCCCGTCGTCAAGCTGAGGCGACTGCAGTACCCGCGCTTCGCATGCGCGTTTTTCGCCCGCGACCAACGTGCCGACCGGCGAAAATGCCCCCAGGATGTCAGCGCGAGACACCTCCTCGCCGCGGCCGAGCGCGGCTATTGCTGCAAACTGGTCGCGCTGCGGCCTCGCCGTCATGTCGGCAAGCGCCTTGGCGTGCAAAGTCTCCGGAACCCTGAAAGGCTTGACCTCATCCGAGCCCACAAGTGCTGCAAGGACCGTGTCGTCTGGCGCAAGCGAGAATCCGTCCCGCCCACCTGCGCCCTCCTCGCGCATGACCGGACCGCGGCCGCCGACGCGCACGATCTCGGCCAGGTCACGCAGCGGGCGCGTGCGGCGGATGCAGGGAACTGCACCTCCCACCACCATCGCCGGCACGATGCCGCGTGCGGCGTCCACCCAGGCGATGCCGCTGCGCCATTTCTCGTGCACGAAGAGCCTGGCGTCTGCCGTCCCGGACCGCCGCGTGCCGTCCGGGTCTGGCCAGGCGATGCCGGCAAGATCCCAGCCGGACGTGCTCGGGCCGAGCGGTTCGAAGCGGAACGTCCACAGCACGGCGGCCGGCGGCGCGGCGTCGTCGCACACCGTCTGCCAGCGGTCGCGGATCGTCTCGGTGCGCTTGTCGCTGGTCTCGATGGCCTTGGGCGCGGGGTCGAGGTCCCAGGTCAACAACGCCAGTTGCGCTGCCGAGGATCGCCCGTCGCACCCTGCTGCGTCCACCAGCGCGTCGGCGTTCCGATGCCGAGCACGGGCGGGTCGATCACCGACCCGTCTGGCGCGATGCGTTCGAGTTCGAGGACCTGCAGCCCGTAGCGATAGCGCTCCCCACCGCGATCGACGAAGCCGTTGTCCGTCATGTCCAAGTTCGGGGGCGGTGCGAGCGTCGTGCCGAGGAAGGCGGCGCCCTCGATCACCGGCGGCGCCAGCATGGTGATGACAGGGATGGAATCAATCGGCACCACCGGCAGCGGCGCATTGGCCGCCGGCACGCCGACGCTCTCATGGGCATCGCCCAGACTGCCGTCGATGGGACGGTCGACGCCGGTTCCCTGGGTCAATGCGGGCGAACGGCTCTTGAGCGCCACCTTGCCGATCAGTCCCGGCACGTTCGGTTCGATGCCCGGCGTTCCGAAAGAGATCGAGACGCATTCGCTGATCTCAAAGAAGAAGAAATCGACATGGCCGCACGCCTTGCCGTCGACCCGAACGGCGATTGGCAGGGGGCCGTCCTGCTCGCGCACGGTGACGGTCAGGTGGACGTCCGCGCCGACCGAGACAATGAACAGGCGAAGTTCGCCGTAGACGCTCATGGTGCCGGAGATCAGCATCGGGTCGAAGCCGACGACCGCGTCGAAGCCGCCGCCGACTTTGAGATAGAGACCGATGTCGGTATCACCCCAGATAAACGAGGCCCCGGCCCCGATGCCGATGCCGAAGCCGGTGATGCCGGGTAGGTCCTTGTATGCTTGGAGGCCCTCTCCGCGGATCATCAGGTATCCGGTGCCGTCGACGATGCCGAGTACGCGCACGACCGCGGGACCCGGACCTTGGACGTCGGGGCGGGCGCCGAGATAGAAGTGCCATTTGCGCAAATTGCCGGTCGAGAAGAAGGCCTCCGCCGGGATCTTGATCTCGATCAGCTTCTCGATCTCGTAGGTGGCGTAGATGCCGATCGCAATGTGCTGCGGGGTAATCTCCAGGACGGCCAGGACGCCACCAACGCCTCCGGCCTCTTCCATCGCTGGCGGCGGTGTCAGAAAGCGCGCATTGAGCGCTATCAGGATGTTTGGCCCCGGCAGTTCCAGAAGCAGCGTTCCGTCAAGATTGAGGAGCACACCGCCTTCCATGGTGCCGATTATGGTCCCGACACCGAACGACCAGCGGTCGATCCGCGGCTCCCACAAAATGACGCCGCTATCTTCCTCTTCCTCTTCCGTTTGAGCAGGTTCGGTTTTGAGCAGGTTCGGTCGCCCCTTTGCCGCCTTCAGCCACTCGATAGATGGAACCGATTTGTCAGCGCCGATCGGCGTGCGTGCATAGTGCATGCCAAACAGGCCGCGGAAGCCGAATATCCCCAGGCCGGTCGAGCCAAGCGGGATGCCGACTGGCAGGAGGAGGTCAAGGCCGACGAAGAGCCCGGTCGCTGGGCCGCCTTCGGCTTCGGAGATGTCGGCGATTTCAAGCGCGCCAGCGACGCGCAACCCGATGGCGCGGACCGTCAGGTCGATCTGGCCTCCTATCTTGGTCTTGCTGATGGACAGGTAACCGTCGCCGACAAGTGCCCCGGGAATGTCGACACGTGCCCCGATGGATGTGATCTCAGGTGGTCGGGGCTGGTCGAGATAGGCACGTATGCCCAGCCTGTCGAATGAGACGACCCCGAAATCGACACCCATTCCGATCTCGACCTCGAATGTCATCGGATTGATGCGTGAGAGCCGCGCGCCGAGTATCTTGAAGATACGGTCGAAGGGCGGGCGCAGCATCAACCCGCCGGAGTTCTGCAGGCCGATCGTGTAGCCGCGCGAACTGTCGAAGACCGGCCTGAACTCGTAACGCGGCGCGATCGGAGCACCATCATCGTCAAAGTCGGAAAGCCGCACGCCGATTGCCTTGTAGCGGACGGAGAGCGGTGCGGCGGGATCGATGCGGACAAGCCAGTCATTCTCGGAAGGCAGGGACGCCGACCAGCACGCCTCAAGGTCGAAATAGATGTTGCCCTCGCTGCCAGCCACATGCCAGCGCGCCAGATACTCAGCACCGTGCAGGATGACGCGTTCGACCGTGAACCATGGCAGCGCGGCGATCAATGGTGGAAGGGCCAGCTCGGCACCCGTGATCACGGCATCGACCGGCGAGCCGACATCGCGGTCCGCAGCCTTGGCAAGCAGCGGCCAGAACGAGATGTAAGAGCCCAGCAGGTTCGCGCCAGAAACTCTGCGTCCGTGCCTCGCCGGGAAGCCAACCGACGGCGAGCAGGCCATCGGTGTCAGACGGGTCGGCGCCGATCGAGAACGACACCACCGTCTCGCCGGTCATCTCGTTTTCCTGCAGCAGGAAGCGGAACGCGGTGATGCCGTCACCCGGGTTGTCGGGCGCAAGCGGCACACCCCGTTGCAGGGTGCGAACACGTTCGGCAGGCTGCCCTTGGACCTGGCCGGTATTGCGCAGTTTTTCCTCGGCGGCAGTCTGAACATCGATCTCGCCGTCGATCTGGATCGCAACAAAGCGGCTTTCGATGACCCGCAATTTGACACCCGCGCTGCGGAACCAGTCGGGCCGCTGCGGTGGGTTCGGAACTGGCGGGTCAATGACCGATATCACTGGCGGCGTCCCACCGCCGGACGGATCACGGGTCAATGTTGCATCAGAGGCGCGTGGCGGACGGCTGGGGTCAGGATTGAACTTGATCTCGGCCTTCCACCAGTCACGATCGGAAGGCGACTTGTGCGTCATCCAGGCAGCCTTCCAGGCAGGAAGCGCGACGTAGCTCTCCTTGACCGGTGGCTCGGGGTCTATGCTGGGCGAGAAGCGGCCAGGGTAGTGATGGTGGATCAGTTCGCGTACGGCAATCGCACGTCGGCGAGCCAGCTGGTAATTGTGCTCCAGCTTGCTCTCATCGTCCTCGAAGCTGGCATGCCCCACGATCTGGATCTGCGTGACGGCGGGATCGATCGCCTCGAAGATTGCAGGATGGTTGCCGCCCGTCAGGGGCCGGTGGCCGCCGGTCTCGCGACCAGAACCTGGCGATCTGCCGCGCGCCAGGCTGGTCCACACCTGGTCGTTGCTTTCCGGCAGCACAGAGGCAAGGATTTGTGGCTCAGCCGCGCCTGCGCCCGGCTTCGGTGGGAGGTCGAAGTAGAAATAGACCGGCATCGCCTCGACCGTCATGCCGGGGATGCTCGCGCGAATCTGGTGTGAGGCGCCGGCTACGACCTCGACTGTGAAATTCGGTCGCGGCGTCGTTTCGGCGCCGCCGTCAAGCGACCATCGCACGTCACGCTCAAGAGGCTCTGTGGTCAGCGTGACGAAGCGATCATTCTGCTCCTTTATGACAATGCGTGGGTTCGCGCCGGCGGCAACAGCGATCATCGCCTGCCTGGCCGGTTCGGCGGCGGTGCCAGGGGTAACGACAATGGTACGCGGATCGCCCCTGCGCGCGGCGATCGTCAGCGCGGCGCTGTCCGGCGCGCCGGACGTTGCGTCCGCAACGGCGATAGCGATTGTGGCGGTGGGATTGGCTGACAAATCGATCTCGAAGATTCGACCGGTTGCTGGCGCAGCACCGTCGACAGAGACCGACACGCCGTAGGGCGTGCGCCCACCCTCCACGTCCACGACCATCCGGGTGATCGCCGGCAACACTGCGGAGGCGGTCGCGCCGTCCCGCTCCAGGAGGGCAAAACTGCGGCCGGAGGCGTCGAAGAAGCGTGCTCCCACCGTCAGGTCACCGCTGCCCTGGTTGAAAATCCTGCCCTCGAAGTCGCCCGAAATGCCGCCGTTTGGACCAAAACCGAAGAGGAAATCGCGCACGCCAAACTGATATGCGAAACCGTTGCGGCCGCCGGAGACAAACACGCGCAGTTCCGGCAGGTAAATGCCCTGCCAATCGTCGCCGACGCCGATCCGCTCCAATACGTCCGGAGGGGTACTTTCGCTGGACAGGTCCAGCGTCCCGCCACGGAATCCGATGCCGATGTCGGTGCCGTTTACGAACGCATAGGGTGGAACCATGGATATGAATTCGGATGTGGCAATGTCAGTCGGGTCGTCGAGGCTCTCGACACCGCTCGACAAAAGCAGGAAGCGCAGCCTGCCGTCACCCTGATCGTGGGCAAGGCGAAAGCGGAGTTTGGGGAGATTCAGCACCACTTCGCTGAAATTGGTGTCGGGCACCAAGAGCCCGTCATCAGTCATTCGCGCCGGCCGCAGTCCGCCGGGCCGGAAGGTTGGTGCGTTGACGATCAGGTCCAGCGTGAAGGCCGAGGCCGGAAAGTCGGATGGCGGCGCGTCGAGAGGGATCGGATCCCAATCGGCGAGAACCGCGCGAGCGGCGGCAAAGTTGGCGTCGCCTGCAAGTTGCGCGGCGCCTGCCGCAATGATGGTGGACGCGGTGCGCGGCACATGCAGTTCGAAGCTGATGCTCGTCTCCGACAGATCGAAGACGGGGTCGCGCTGCGCCGGGTCGAAAGGTGGATCGGTCTCGTCGTTTCGGAACTGGAATAGCGCACCGTTTGGACCGGGAATGCTGAGCCGGCCCTGGAACTCGGCGCGGCCGCGGATGGAGATGCCGAAAGCGTCGCTTGCCGTCTCATGCTCGACCACGCGCAGCACGGAAAATGCCGCGTGGAAGGCGTTCAGGTTCTGCCCCTTCAGGAAGTAAGGAGCGACCAGATCACTGAGCGCAAGGCTCTGTGGCACGAGAACCTCTCCGCCCCCGCGGCACTCGTCTCGTTGTTACGCTGGTGGAAAAGTATAGTGTCGATATAATCTTCTTCTGTTTTGGTAATCGTTGTCAATCACCTTCCGCACCGCCGGAAGTCAACGTTAACGAGAGCCTTCCGAGCGCAGTTGAGATGTTTGTCCGGTGGCCGAAGAAATCAGCGTAGCGAGTTAATCCGAGAGCCCCCTGCCGTCGGCGATGGTTTGTTGAAATGAAATTAGAGGAATGCGGAATTGAGTTTCCGGTCGGTCGCTGCGATCGCCGGTTGCTCAGCTATTCGCCATTCTCCAATATTTTGTCGAGTCCGAGATCAGCAGGATCAATTTCGAGATTCCGAATGCCGTGCGACAGACCCGTGTAGATCTGCGTTCTGGCAGCGTCTTCGATCTGACGTATGCTCTTACGGATCGCTTCGCGCCAAGCTGGCCCGCGCTCCCAGGCCTCAATGAAAACCTCGGCCAAGTCCTCCGCCTGATGCTGGGCGATCATGACCTCCATGATCGTTGCAGCCTGTGCAAGATCTTTGCGGCTTTTTGCCGTGCCATCGCCGTCGGTCCGACGCCGGCTTGCGACTATCAGCTTGTGAACTGCGTATCGTTCAGGCGCCGGCACGTTCACCGGAACCCCTGCCCCGTGCAGCAGAACGGCACGGATCGGGTTGTATATCAGGAAATCCAGAAATCGCAGCGGTTGCGCCGACGCGCCTCCAAGTGAAGGCATTGGAGCAGGACGTCCGCCATATTCATCCGATCCTGTATTTGGGGTCAGAAATTCCACCTTGTATCCGGCGCGGGACGTATACTGCGTTGTGAAGCGACCGTCGTTCTGGTGCGGTATCTCTCGAAAGGTTGGATCCACCTGCTTCAGCGTTTCGAGCACCGGCGGCATTTGATCTTCGACAGCAACCGAGATCGAATGGAATTGGGCAAAATCCGCATCGGCGGTAACCATGGCGGTGCGGGGCAGACGGACCCCCAGAACCGCCGGATAACATTGAAACGCAACGGTCCCAACTAAAACACCACGAAGCCGAAAGAAGCCTGCATCGGCCAACGCTTGGACAATCTCGCCGACGCCTCGTTCAGGTCGTGGCAAATATGCTTGACGAACGAGCGTAGAGACCAGTTTCCTGCGTTCTTGGATGTCGCTTTTCAGGTCCTTGAAGTTGTCCACCCGTTTGGTGACCTCAGGATCATCGACAGGACCGACATAGGTTCGCTTCTTCCCCCTGCCCGTCAGGCATGTCGAAATACCAGTAGCGACGGCCCTTGACCGCAGCGGTGATGAAGCGGCCGTCAGCGCTGAACTCAGAGGTGAAAGCACCATCCAATGCGCGCTGCGCCAGTTCCGAGTAGATGGTTTGGTAGCTGTGAGAGATGTGCTGCATGTGCGTTGTTACCGTTTACGCGAAGACGGTAATAGCACGCCTGCATTACAGCCGCCAGACGATTTGTTACCATATCTGCGAAAACGGTAATAGCCTCCTGCCATTCTGTTCATGGACATCGAAGGCGCTTGAATAGCTCATGTGGGCTGGATCGTGGCTCGCTCCTGCCAGCATATGCTTTCGGCACCAAGCAGCCGCGAAATCACTCTCTAGCAGCGATCCATTGTCTATGCCCTTGCCTCAACGTCAACCGAATGCGTGACGAACAATGCAGTCGCGGTCATCTTCACGCCCATCGTTATCAGGCTTGCCAACAAATAGGGATCGAGCCAAGGGCGCTCGTTGTAGCCGTAATGTTTGGCGCAAGCGCGAGCTTTGCGACGCCTATTGGCTATCAGACCGCACGCTTGTCTACGGCGCCGGCAATTACAGGTTCAGCGACTTCGTTAAAATCGGGCTGCCGATGAACATCGTCGTCGGAATAGCGTCATGTTACGCGATCTATCTGTACTATGGTTTGTAAGGCGGCACGCCGCTCGAACGAGACTTGCGGGCAAGTGTCCCCGAACTCGTCCGTCCACGATGACCCTGCGGCCATGACGGTGGCTGGGTCCGCTCTTCTCTCGGCGAACACGGAACCGATTCCGATCACCACCGGACCTCCGTTGAGGAGGGTGTTGATCCCCTTTGACAGATCCGCCAGATCGCAACACAGTTTGGTCTCACCAATCCGCCCAATGTCGGCCGCAATAACAACCGGCGTCTCTGGCGGCATGCCATGAGAGATCAATAACGAAGCGATCGAGGAAGCTGTCCGTCCGCCCATATAGAAGATCGTCGTGGTCGAGGGGTCGGCTATCGCCATCCAATCGATATCATCGGGCAGGCCGCCATGCTGTGAATGCCCAGTGATGAAACGAACCGATCGCGCCTTGTCACGGTGCGTGAGGGAAACGCCAAGTGTGGCGGCCAAAGCGAGCCCGGCAGTGACCCCTGGCACCACGTCGTAGCCGATGCCATGCCTTTCCAGTTCAGCGATCTCCTCGCCTGCCCGCCCGAAGATCATTGGGTCGCCCGACTTTAGCCGTACCACCCGTCGCCCGGCGTTGGCGAGTTTTACCATCAGGTCGTTGATCTCGTGCTGTTTGCAACTTGCACGCCCCGCCCGCTTGCCCACGAGAATACGTTTTGCCTCGCGCCGGGCCAGTTCCAGCACCTCATCCGACACGAGATCGTCGAACAGGATGACGTCGGCCGCCTGCAGGGCACGTATCGCCTTCAGCGTGATGAGCTCTGCGTCTCCGGGACCTGCCCCGACGAAGGTGACGTGCCCGCGGGACTCGATGTCTTGCAGTCCGCCAAGGAGGGAGGCTTCACTGGTTTCATCCGCGGCTGGCCCGAACGCACGGTCGACGAAGCGCTCCCAGAACCTGCGCCTTGCCGGCCCAACCGGCAGCGCCTCGGCGACACGGCGGCGCCAATCCCGAGCCAGCCCCGCCCACCCAGCGAGTGTGGGCGGAAGCAGCGTCTCGATGCGCCGCCGGATCGCCTGCCCCAGCACGGGTGCTGCGCCTGACGTGGATATGCCGACCACGACCGGCGAGCGGTTGACGATCGTTCCGAACTGAAAGTGGCAATACTCCGGCCGGTCGATGATGTTGCACGGTACCCCAGCCTCGCGCGCCGCCTGCTCGAAAGCCACCGCCTCGACGTCGTGTTCGGCGTCGCAGAGCGCCACCGCCGCGCCATTCAAGTCTCCCGCGCGCCAGCTTCGCGGAAAGTGACGGATTGCCGGGTGACGCACCGCCACTTCCTCCATGCCCTCGGACAACTCGCCAGCATAGAGGTCGACGTTGGCACCTGCCGACACCAGCAGTTCGACCTTCCATGCGGCGGCCTCGCTGCCACCGACGACGACGGCACGTTTGCCTGTCAGGTCGAGGAAGACGGGAAGGACGCTCAGCGCTCCTATGCGCGGCGCGGGGTCACTCGGCAGCCTGGAGACGATGTGCATCGAGCAGTGTCCTGATTTCGGAGCGGCACGAGCCGCAATTGGTACCCGCGCGAAGCTGCTGACCGATGTCCTCCAACGGCGGCCCCACGCGTTACTGCTGCCGCGATCTGATGTTCGCCGACGTTGAAGCAGGAGCAGATGACACGGCCGATCGACGGCATCGGCACGGGCGAACGTCCAGACAGAAGCGCCATGCGCTGCCCCGCCGCCAGCGGCTCACGCGCGCCAAGCAACGACACCAGCCAGTCTCGTGGAGGAAGTTGACCAGGGGTGCCACCAGCAGTGCCTCGGCAAGAGCACCGGCCGGATCGAGGGCAGCAGCGCGGTATGTCAGGCCGCGCCGGTCGGTGTATTCCATAAACTGGTTGCGCGGCGACCCATCCAGCAGGCGGCGCGACAGGAGGATGCCCTGGTCCGGCGTTTCGGTGCCGCACAATTCGTAGACCCAGCCGCCGTCGACCGGATGCCGCGTCCAGTGGACGAAGCCCGTTGGCCGCAACTCGCGACGCGTCATCAGCACGCCCGTCCAGGCGATGGCCTCACGTTCAATGCGTACTGGAACGTTCTTCAGTTCCGGTGGCCCGAGAACGGATCGCTCAGCGGCGTGGCAAGCGATCCCGCGCCTGCATTGGCGGCAAAATGGCCGCTCCAGTGCATCGGTAGGAAAGCTGTACCCGGTTTCTGATTGTCCGAGACGGTGACGCGTGCCCGGGCGAACCCGTAGCGGCTCGATATATGAGCGAGATCGCCATCCCTCAGCCCGCGCCGGTGTGCGTCCAGCGGGGCGATTTCGAGTGTCGGTGCGGGCACGTTCGCCATCAGACGGGGAACCCGGCCAGTTCGTGTCATGGTGTGCCACTGGTCGCGCAGCCTCCCGGAGTTGAGCGCGATGGGACGCTTCGCATCTACCGGCAGCGCCACGCCCTCCTGACGAACGGCAACAAAGCGCGCTCTTCCATCCGGTGTCGGGAACCGGCCGTCCACCAGCAGGCGCTCCGCGCATGGCTCACCACTCGCCTGTGGCCAGTGGCGAGGCGGGAAATGCTCATACTCGGCATCGGCAATCTCGGCCAACGCACCGATGTCGAAAAGCCTGTCGCCGTGGTTCTCGAACGCCGACAACCGGGCATGTTCCCGGAAAATTTCCAGCGGTCCATCATAGGTGAAGGCATCGCCGAATCCCATGCGCTGCGCGACATCGCAGATGATGCGCCAGTCCGCTCGCGCATTGCCGGGCACCGGCAGGAAGGGCCGCTGGCGCGACATGCGTCGCTCGGAATTGGTGACGGTGCCGCCTTTCTCGCCCCATGCGGCAGCTGGCAGCAGCACGTCGGCATAACGGGTCGTGTCGGTGCGGGTTACGTCCGAGACCACGACGAACTCGCACGATTTCAGAGCGGTGCGCACACGCGCCGAATCCGGCATCGAGACCGCCGGGTTGGTGCCCATCACCCACAGCGCCTTGGCTCGCCCGTCGCCGGCGGCGCGGAACATGTCCACCGCCTTCAGACCCGCCTGCCGCGCCATCGCAGGGGCGCTCCAGAACCGTTCGACGCGCTCGACGTCTTCCGGCCGGTCGAAATTCATGTGGGCGGCAAGCTGGTTGGCCAGCCCGCCGACCTCGCGCCCGCCCATTGCATTGGGCTGCCCCGTGACCGAAAACGGCCCCATGCCGGGCTGGCCAATGCGACCGGTCGCAAGGTGACAGTTGATGATGGCGTTGACCTTGTCGGTGCCATGCGCCGACTGGTTCACGCCCTGGCTGTAAACGGTGACGGTTCGCGACGTTGCGGCAAACAGCTCGTACAACAGCCGCACGTCGGCTTCCGCCAACCCGCATCCGGCGGCAACAGCGCCGGGCGAGGATGCTTCCGCGCTCGCGACCGAAAGCGCTTCGGCAAAGCCGGTCGTCGAAGAGTCGACAAAATTGCGGTCGATCACGCCGGCAATATCGAGATGGGCCAGCAATCCGTTGAACAGGAGCACGTCGGTGCCGGGGTCGACTGCGAGGTGCAGGTCGCATTCCTCTGCGGTGGCCGTGCGCCGGGGATCGATCACGACGATCTTGGTGCCCCGCGCCTCGCGAGCCGCCAGCAACCGCTGATAGAGGATCGGATGACACCATGCGGTGTTGGATCCGGTTAGCACCACAAGGTCGGCCTGATCGAGGTCCTCATAGGTGCCAGGGACGATATCCTCGCCGAAGGCGCGGCGATGGCCGGCAACCGACGACGCCATGCAGAGCCGCGAATTGGTGTCGATGTTGGCCGAACCGATGAAGCCCTTCATCAGCTTGTTGGCCACGTAATAGTCTTCGGTCAGCAATTGCCCGGAAATGTAGAACGCGACCGAATCCGGTCCATGTTTTTCGATGGTTTCCGAAAAACGACGCGCGACGAGGTCCAGCGCCTCGTCCCACGAAGTCTCGCGCCCGCCGATCTCCGGCACAAGCAGCCGTCCCTCGAGGCTGGTCGTCTCGCCCAGCGCCGAGCCCTTCGAGCACAGCCTGCCGAAATTCGCCGGATGGTCGGTGTCGCCGCGGACGGTCACGTTGCCGTCCGCGGCGACACGCGCCAGCACGCCGCAACCCACCCCGCAATAGGGGCAGGTCGTCCTCACTTCGGTTGCCGGCAGATCCTGCATTGCCGTCACTCCGCCGCCATCAGTGCGCGCTCGAGCCCCAGCAGGATGCGCCCGTCGATCACCCGCACAGGGATGGTCTTGACGGAGCCCTCATCCGCACCCAGCGCCTTGCCGGTTTCGAGCGAAAACACCCAGTTGTGCAGCGGGCACGTCACCGCGTTGCCGTGGACGATGCCCTGGCTCAGCGGACCGCCGCGATGCGGGCAATGATCCTCGATTGCATAGATCTCGTCGTCCGCCGTGCGGAACACGCCGATACGGCCCTGCGGCGTGGTCACGCAGCGTGCCCCGCGCGCCGGAATGTCCTCGATAGTGCCGATTTCATGCCAGTTCATCGCGTCACTCCGCTGCCTGCTGGAAGGAAAGGGCCGCCATTGGCTGGAACTCGTGCTTGTCCTTGCCGGACACGCGTTCCGACCACGGATCCACCTGCGCGAATTGCTGGCTGTAGACGAAGCGGTCGTAATAGGCCTTGCGGCGTTCGACATCGTCGAGCACCTGCCGCCGCACCTCGTCATATCCGATGCGCTTCGCCCACTTGTAGATGCGCTCCAGATAGCGGGCCTGCTCGCGATACATCTGCGTCAGCGCGACGATCACCTCGAGCGCCTCGTCCTCCGTCTTGACCAGACCGAGAACCTCGGTGCCCTTGATATCGAGCCCGGCGGCTCCGGCGAAGTGAATCTCGAAGCCGGAATCCACGCAGATGACGCCGACATCCTTGCAGGTGGCCTCGGCGCAGTTTCGCGGACAGCCCGACACCGCCATCTTCACCTTGGCGGGTGTCCACGAACCCCACATGAACTTCTCGATGCGGACGCCGAGACCGGTGGAATCCTGGGTGCCGAAACGGCACCAGTCCGACCCCACACAGGTCTTCACCGTGCGCAGCCCCTTGGCGTAGGCATGGCCGGAAACGAAACCCGCCTGCCCGAGATCGGCCCACACCGCGGGCAGGTCCTCCTTCCTGATGCCCAGCATGTCGATACGCTGGCCGCCGGTCACCTTCACGGTCGGGATCGCGAACTTGTCGACCACATCGGCGATGGCCCGCAATTCCTTCGAAGAGGTGACACCGCCCCACATGCGCGGCACGACCGAGTAGGTGCCGTCCTTCTGGATGTTGGCGTGAACCCGCTCGTTGATGAAGCGCGACTGGTAGTCGTCGGCATATTCGTCGGGCCAGTCGGCGACGAGATAGTAGTTGAGCGCGGGCCGGCATTTGGCGCAGCCGCAGGAGGTCTTCCACTCAAGCTCCTGCATCACGGCGGGGATCGTCTTGAGACCCTTCGCCTTGATGAGCCGACGCACCTCGTCATGGCCCAGTTCCGTGCAGGAGCACATCGGCTGAACCGCAGTGGGGTTGTAGCTGTCGCCGAGCGAAAGCTGCATCAGCTTCTCGACCAGCCCGGTGCACGTGCCACAGGAGGCGGACGCCTTGGTGTGGGCGCGCACGTCGTCCAGCGTCGTCAGTCCCTTGGAGGTAATGGTTGAAACGATCTTACCCTTGCAGACGCCGTTGCAGCCGCAGATTTCCGCATCATCCGCGAGTGCCGCAACGGCCGCCAAAGGGTCCGCCGAGGCACCCCCTGAAACGCCTGCCCGAAGATCAGCGTGTCGCGCATCGCCGATACATCGGTCTGTTTCTTCTGCAGATCGGCGAACCATGCCCCGTCCGCCGTCTCGCCGAACAGCACGGTGCCGATGATGCGGTCGTCCTTGAGCACAACGCGCTTGTAGATACCGGCCGAAGCGTCGCGCAGCACGATCTCCTCGCGGTCGTCGCCGTCGGCGAAATCCCCGACGGAGTAGAGATCGATGCCGGTGACCTTCAGCTTCGTCGGCGTGTCTGCATGGGCGAAATGGTCCTCGCCGGTTTCGGCCAGCGCGGCCGCCGCCACGCGCGCCATCTGATAAAGTGGCGCAACCAGGCCGTAGACATGCCCGCCCACCTCCGCGCATTCGCCGAGCGCGAGGATATCCGGATCGGACGTGCGCATCCGGTCGTCCGTGACGATGCCCCGGTTGACCGTCAGCCCGACATCTTTTGCCAGCGTCACGTTGGGCCGGATGCCTACTGCCATCACCACCAGCGCGGCCGGAATGATGGTGCCGTCATCGAGTTCGACGCCCTCGACCTTGCCATCGCCAACGATCTGTTTCGTGTTTGCCCGCGTGACGACCTTTATGCCTCGCGCCTCGACCGCCCGCTGCAGCAGGTAGCCGGCGGCCGGATCGAGCTGACGCTCCATCAGCGTCGGCATGACGTGAAGCACCGTCACCTCCATGCCGCGCTCCTTCAGGCCGGCGGCGGCTTCGAGGCCGAGAAGGCCACCTCCAATCACAACCGCCTTCTGGCGCGACTGGGCGGCCAGAAGCATGGCGTCGACGTCGTCGAGATCGCGGTAGGTCAGCACGCCCGGCAGATCGTTGCCAGGCACCGGAATGATGAAAGGGACGGACCCAGTCGCGATCACGAGCTTGTCGTAGGATTCCGTCACGCCATGGTTAGACGTCACCGTCTTCGCCTCGCGGTCGATGGCGACGATCTTGTGGCCCTTGTAGAGCACGATGCCGTTGGCGACGTACCAGCCATCGCCATGGATCACGATCTCCTCGAAGCTCTTTTCGCCCGAAAGCACCGGCGACAGCATGATGCGGTCGTAGTTCACGCGCGGTTCGGCGTTGAAGATCGTGATGTCATAGCGGCCGGGCGCGGCTTCCAGCAGATGCTCCAGCATCCTGCCGGGAGCCATACCGTTGCCGATGATGACGAGTTTCTCTGTCATGGCCATCATCTCCCGCCCGATCATTCCGCGGCCTGGGCGAGCGAGCCCGACGGCTCGGCAGCGCGCTTTTCCATCTCCCGGATCGCCAGATGCATCCACATCAGGCAGACGCCCACCAGCACGAAGAGCAGCATGAAGCAGCTCGACCAGATACCGGTGAGGTCGTTGAGCGCGCCGAACGCGATGGGGAGGATGAAACCACCGAGGCCGCCGATCATGCCGACAAGGCCGCCCACCGCGCCGACATTGTCGGGATAGTAGACCGGGATGTGCTTGTAGACGGCCGCCTTGCCGAGGCTCATGAAGAAGCCCAGCACGAAGGCAACCGCCACGAAGGCAACCGGGCCGATGGCCATGTGGAATGCGATCTGCCCGTCGATGCCCTGGACGAGATAGTCGGTCGCCGGGATCGACAGCACTGCGCAGCACACGGCGGAGACCGCAAAGGTCCAGTAGAGCACGGTGCGTGCGCCAACGCGGTCGGAGAGCACGCCGCCATAAGCGCGGAAGATCGAGGCGGGGATGGAATAAGCCGCGCCGATCATGCCGGCGGTGGCGATGTCGAAGCCGTAGACGCCGATCAGGTAGCGCGGCAGCCACAGCGCCAGCGCGACGAAGGCGCCGAACGCGAAGAAGTAGTAGAGCGCGAAGCGCCAGACCCGCATGTCGCGCAGCGGTGCAAATTCGGCCAGGAAGCTGCGCGGCTGGCCGGCGCCGGTGAGGCGACGCTGGCGGATCACCGGGTCATCCTCAGTGGAGAGCCAGAAGACAGCGGCCATCAGCACAAGCGCGGCGGCCCACACCAGCGCCACGCTCTGCCAGCCCCATGCCAGCAGCACGAAGGGCGCCGCGAACTTGGTCACGGCCGCGCCGACATTGCCGACGCCGAAGATACCGAGCGCTGTACCCTGGCGCCCCGCCGGATAGAAGCGCGAGACATAGGCGACGCCAACCGCGAAGGAGCCGCCCGCAAGGCCGACGCCGAGCGCGGCAACCAGCATGTGCGCATAGGTGGTGGCAAAGGCGAGCAGGAACGTCGCCAGCGCCGATGCAAGCATGGTCGCGGTGTAGACCAGCCGGCCGCCGAGACGGTCGGTCCAGATGCCGAGCAGCATGCGGACGAGGGATCCGGTCAGGATCGGCATGCCGACCAGGAGGCCGAACTGCGTTTCGCTCAGGCCGAGCTCGTCTTTGATGCGAACGCCGATGATCGAGAAAATCGTCCACACGGCAAAGCAGACGGTGAATGCGATGGTGGACATCGAGAGCGCCCGGCTGGCCGAAGCGTCCGGAATGGGGGTGGTTTTGGCGGTTTCCGTCATTTCTGGCTCCATCATCAGCCCTTGGGAGTGGCTGTGCGCTGGCTGAAAACAAAAAAGCCGCCGATCAGTCCTCACGCGCACCGGTATACGGGCACGCGACAGAAGCTGATCGGCGGCTTTGCCTGATGCGCCCGTCATTGGACGCGAAATCTGAAGGCCCTTCATCAGGCCTGCAAATAACCAAGCAGTTTACGTGCCAGTTTCAGAATTGAAGTGAAGAACGAGCAATATCAGAGATTTACGCGCTTAAGCAGCTGTTTCGGGCTGATGCCGCTGACCACTTTTTATTCAAGGCGCCGTTGTTGCCAGCCCAAGATTTGTGCACTGCACGAAAAAAGGCAGGTCGCAGGGCGCGGTCCAGGCCGCTATGACAGGCTCAGATATCGAGCGATTTGGTCTGGATCGAAGACCCCGCCATCGAAGAAGCCGTCGGGGCCCAGAACAAGGCTTGCCCCCGCCGATCCGACCGGTGTCGCCTTGACCAGCGATCCCTCCACCTTGGCGTTTGCACCCGGCAGGGCGACGCCGAGCGGACCGAGCGCGGCGCGGTAAAGATCCGGACGATAAGTCTCGCGCGCGATGTGCTCGCCAGCTTTGCTGGCCTCGATCTGGCCCCAGCGGGCCATCTGGCTGTAGAACCACAGCGCATGGCTTCGCCACGGGAAGGTGGCAGCCCGCGCAAGCGGTACAAAGAAGTCGTCGACGGCGATCACGCCCCCATCGCCATTCAGGAGTTGCCCCGACAGCGCCGGCATAAGCCATTCGACATCGCATCCGACATAGCCGGGCCGCGCGAGAATCGCCGCCAGTTCCGCATGGTTGGCGGCCTCGCCGCACCATTGCGCTGCACGATATAGCGCGCGCAGCAGCATGCCGAGCGACTCGGGATTGGCGTCCGCCCACTCGGCGGACACGCCCAGCACCTTCTCCGGGCTCGAACGCCAGATCTTCGATTTTGTCGTGACGATGCGGCCCGTGCCATGGAATACGGAGGCGCTGTTCCAAGGCTCACCTACGCAATAGCCGTCGATGCGGCCCGCTGCCAGCGCATCAGGCATCAACGGCGGGGGCACGATCACGATGTCTGTGTCCCGCTGTGGATCGATCCCGCACGCGGCCAGCCAGTAGCGTAATTCGTAGTTGTGCCCGGAATGCGGGTGCACCACCGCGAAGCGTAGCTTCTCTGTCCCTTGCCGCGATGCGATCACCTGTCGCAGCGCCGCGCCATTGATGGCAGGGTCAAGATCATGGGAAGCGCCTACCTCCCGCATCGCCGCCCACAGTCGTCCCGAAACAGTCACCGCATTGCCGCCCAGCCCCAGCGCCATCGGCGCGATGGTGGGTGTGGCCAGCGGTGCAAGGCCGAGATTGAAGGCAATCGGCATCGGCGCCAGCATATGTGCGGCGGCGAAATGGCCCACCGCAAGCCTGTCTCGGACGCTCGCCCAGGAGTTCTCGCGCACCAGCACGAGATCGATCCCTTCAGCTTCCGCAAACCCCTTTTCGCGCGCGGCGATGAGCAGAGCGCTATCCAGAAGTGGCAGGAAGCCGACCGTGATCCGGCAATCGGCGGTCATGTCTCATCTCCCGGTTCGAGCAATCCGGCTGCGGTGATGAGGCTCTGCGCGATCTCGGCGATCTTGCGATTCTGGTTCATGGCCGTCTTGCGCAAAAGCACATAGGCTTGGTCTTCCGAGATGCCGCGCGACTTCATCAAGATGCCCCTAGCCCGCTCGACCAGCTTGCGGTTCTCCAGTTCCGTACGCGCTTCCTCCAGTTCTCGCGCCATGCGCGAGAAGGCGTTGAAGCGGCTAATCGCCATGTCTACGATCGGCTTGACCCGTTCCTTGCGCAGTCCATCGATCACATAGGCCGATACGCCGGCCTCGACCGCGGCTTCGATCGAGGATGCATCCGAATGGTCCACAAACATTGCGATGGGACGCCTTACTGCCTTTGCAAGCTGGAAGAGGCTTTCCAGCATATCGCGATTTGGGTTCTCAAGATCGATCACGATTACATCTGGATCCAGTGTCTCGATCCTAGTGGCGATCCCGTCTATTTCGCTGACGACCCAAACATCTGCGTAGCCAGCCTCACGCAGTCCTGCCTCGATGATCGATGCACGGATCGTGTTTTCGTCGATGACGAGTATCTTAAGGTTAGAACGCACACTCATTCATAGCATCATGAATCAACGAACCTATTGTGCGTTGCAACATATACGTTGAGCTTTATATGGCTGTCCATGTATGTGAGCCCCGCGTCGGAGAGTGCCTCACTACCATGGACGGCCGTGCGGAATAAGCGCGCAAAAAGAGGACCGTCTTGTGGGCTTGTAGTGGGGCTACTGCCCCTTCCTGGGACCGTTTCAACGGGTCTCGCCACTGCCCACAACCATCTTCTCGATCGTCACAGCCACGAAGCCGATCGGCGCGCCCTTACACCCCGCTAATGGCACTACTACATGGCGGCGCGAAATCATGAGAGCACCAACCTTGTGCGGTCACCTCAATCCAGCGCGAAGCTAGCGTCGGTTGCACAGCTCTTGCCTCGACGCACTCCCGGACTTCCTGGCCAGGATCAGAGGTCCCGCCATAGGTGGTCTTGATCACCTGCGGCTCACACTACAGGACTGGATTGCCACGAAAGCGATGCTTCCGCGAATGCGTCACCGAGATTGGCGGACGGAGGATACCTCACAATCAGCCGTCAGCGGCCTCAATCTTCTCGGCGGCTTCGCGCCGCCTAATCATAATCAACTTGGCAAGGCAGCCACAGGCCATCAAGTTGATCCGCAAACGCCAAGGGATCAACGGAATGACGACGGCCGCATTCTTTGCCAAAATCCGCACCTATGCCGAGCTGTCCGGAGAAGCGGAGCAGGCCTGGGCGTCCCTCCTGCGTCCGCGCCATTATCGCAAGGACGAAAACTTCGTACAGGCAGGCACTGTTCCAACAACTTTCGCCTTCGTTGTCGAAGGTCTGCTGTGCCAGCACTATGTCGGTCGCGGGGGCGATCTGGTCATCAAATACTTCTTCCCGGAAAACCGCATTGGTGCGTCTGTGAGTGCAACGATGCTGCGCGAACCCAGCCTCTTTACGATTACAGCCATCGAGAACAGTCATGTCCTCGAATATGACTTCGCGGCTTTCAAGGCGCTGGTTTATACATATCCGGACATTGCAGCCTTCTATATCGCCTACATGGAGCGTCACTGGATCATCGAAAAGGAGCCGGTGGAGATCGCGTTCCGCCATGACGATGCCATGCAGCGTTACCTCGATTTCATTCGCAAGGAACCGCATCTTCATAAGCGCTTGAAACAGCATCACATCGCTGCCTGGCTCGGCATCACGCCGGAGTGAACCGCCCCGGGTTTGCCGGAGGCCGTTTCTTTTGAGTCACGCGGCCATGGCTGGTTCTTCCAGCATGGCGTAGTAGCGTTCCTCGGCTTCCGCCGGCGGGATGTTGCCGATGGGCTCCAGCAGCCGGCGATTGTTGAACCAGTCGACCCAGGTCAGCGTGGCGAACTCTACGGCCTCGAAGCTACGCCATGGCCCGCGCCGATGAATGACCTCGGCCTTGTAGAGGCCGTTGATCGTCTCGGCGAGAGCATTGTCGTAGGAATCGCCCACACTGCCGACGGAGGGTTCGATGCCGGCTTCGGCCAGTCGCTCGGTGTAGCGGATGCTGACATATTGAGACCCCCTGTCGGAATGGTGCACCAGGCCGCCGCGGTGGATGGGCCGCCGTTCGTGCAGGGCCTGTTCGAGAGCATCGAGGACAAAGCCCGCATGGGCGGTCCTGCTCACCCGCCAGCCGACGATGCGGCGGGCATAGGCATCGATGACGAAGGCCACGTAAACGAAGCCGGACCAGGTGCTGACGTAGGTGAAGTCCGACAGCCACAGCCTGTTCGGCGCGGGGGCATGGAAGACCCGGTTCACATGGTCGAGCGGGCACGGGGCGGCCTTGTCCTGCACCGTGGTGCGGATCGGCTTGCCGCGGATGACGCCCTGAAGGCCGAGGTCGGCCATCAGCCGCTCGACCGTGCAGCGCGCGACGGCGAAGCCTTCACGCAGCATCTGCCGCCAGACCTTGCGCGCGCCATAGACCTCGAAGTTCTCGGCGAAGACGCGCTCGATCTCAGGCCTCAGGACACCGTCCCGCTTCGCCCGCGCCGACAGCTTCTCCGGATCGACGCGCTTGGCGACGTGGTCGTGGTAGGTCGACGGGGCGATCGGCAGAACCTTGCAGATCGGCTCGACCCCATGGACCCGCGGTGATCGTCTATGAACCCGATCATCGTTTGAACGGGCGGTCGAGCTCCGCCTGGGCAAAATAAGCGGAAGCCTTGCGCAGGATCTCGTTGGCCTGCCGAAGCTCCCGGTTCTCCCTCTCTAGCGCCTTCAGCTTTGCCGCCATGTCCGTCGGCACACCGGCGCGCTTGCCGGCGTCTACCTCGGACTTCTTCACCCACTCGTTCAGCGTCTGGCCCGTGCAGCCGATCTTGGACGCGATCGACATGACCGCAGCCCACCGGGAGGGATGTTCATGTTCGTGATCCAGCACCAGCCGCACGGCTCGCTGGCGCACTTCCGGGGAAAACTTGTTCGTCGTCTTGCTCATGATGGCTCCACCTTCTCAGGAGTTGGAGCCTCCGGCAAACCCGGAGCGGTTCAGAGAGCCTCAGCCGCTTGCGTAGAAAGATTGCCTTTGGCCGTTTGGGCAAGCGGTAGCTCGCATTCTTACCAAACATCAATTCGCCCGCGCTCCGATCACTCTAAGCGTCATGTCCAAGCAGTCGCCGTGGCGGTCACGCCGACGCTTCAACCCGCCGGCAGTCACTGCTCAAGCTGTTGCCGTCGGAAAATGGAGGGACATGAACAATGACCAGGATGATTTTCGTGAATCTGCCGGTTACTGACCTGGCCAGGTCGGAAGCTTTCTACGAAGCGCTGGGTTTCACCAAAAATCCGCAATTCAGCGATGACGGCAGCGCCTGCATGGTGGTGTCGGAGACGATCCATGTCATGCTGCTCACCCACGCGAAATGGAAGAGTTTCACCAGTCGTCAGATCGCACCCGCACATTCAAGCGAAGTGCTTTTGGCATTGTCGTGCGACAGCCGTGACGCGGTCGATGCGATGAATTCAGCAGCAGCGAAGCATGATGGCACAGCCGACATCAACCCGGCCCAAGACCTAGGCTTCATGTACAACCGCAACTTCGCTGACCCCGACGGTCACGTCTGGGAAGCAATGTACATGGACATGAGCACCATGCCGACAGATTAGTCACGATCGATCTGCCCTGAAATCGGACCGCCAAGGATCGTGGAGCTCGCGTCCAATGTCGAGTCGCTCCGGCGCCAGGGCGCCGGGTCAAGCGCTGGCTGCAGCCTTCTTGCGGCTGCGTTTCTTGGGAGCCGGCGCTGACGGCTTCCGCCCAAGTCCCATGGACTTGGCTAGAGCGGACCGCGCTGCTGAATAGCCCGGTGCTACCATGGGGTAGTCGTGCGGCAGCCCCCATTTGTCGCGGTACTCGGCTGGCGTGAGGCCAAAATGGACGCTGAGGTGACGCTTGAGCGACTTGAATTTTTTGCCGTCCTCAAGGCAGATGATGTAGTCGTCATGCACCGACTTCTTCACCGGAACTGCAGGCTTCAGTGGCGCCACGGTTTCCTGCACTGCACCGCTGGTCAATCCGGCAAGTGATATGTGGACGCTCTCGATCAGGTCAGCCAGTTCCCTCATCGGAAGGGGTTCTTGGACACGTAGGCCGACACGATGTCGGCTGTCAGGGCGACGAGCTGGTCGCGTTCTCCCTGTTCATTCATAGCTTGACTCCTGTCGTCACTCGCGAGATTGCCGAATTCGGTTGGAGCGATAGACGGCTCTTACGCGGAACGCAATCCGCGCGCTTTTGCTAACGTCGTGTACGTGGTGGAACGGGTCCGAAGTCGTTTAGAGCCTCGCTCGGTAGCTCATCGCGCAGACCTGCACGCTATTTTAGCGTCTGGATGAGCGGAAATCGAGCGGGGAGGCACGCCAGTTCCCCGTCAAGTTTGAGCATATCCTTTCGCAAGAACATCGTGCTGGACGCTGACGCTATCAGATAGTCTGGAGCGCTTGCAGCCAAATCGTTGGCGGAAATATGAAGATGGTAATAAGGCGGCCGGCCAATATTCAAGCCCTCCTCCTCTGAACGGCTGATACGACGCCGTCGAGGATAAGACCTATTCCGAACTCGAATGCGCGATCGAAATCCCACTGACGCGGCAGCTCCATTTGTTCCAGCACCTTGAATCGAACCCGTTAATGCGGTTTCTCTGGGTGGCCGCATTTGGCTCCAGGTCGACGTAGTCTCCGCGGCTCTGGTAGGTAGCCTGCATGAGCGTGAAGCTGACGAGCGTGAAATATGTTCGCACGCTATCAAGGTCCGACAGACCCGCCTGGCCGAGAGCTCTTAGGGTTATCTCCATAGGCGCGAAGGCGCTGGTGGGTGCGATATCAGGCCCCTCCAACAGGCGACTCAGGCCTGGATGCCGCAGGCAGAGGGCGCGAAACTCACTAAAGCAATAGACTACCTGGTCGCGCCAGCCCGAGGCGCCGCCGTCAAACATTGCTTTGTCGAGGACATATGATGCAATCGCGCGCAACAGATCGTCCTTGCTGTCGACGTGATTATAGAGGGCCATTGGCGTCACCCTCAGAGACTTAGCGACGGCTCGCATAGAGACGGCCTCCACCCCTCTCGGTCGAGAAGACTGAGGCCGGCCTCAATGACCTTGCCCCGTGTTAGGTCGCGGGCTCTCATAGACGACCTCGCGGACGGTGAATCTGGGCGCTGCGGATACGCATCTCCTATTGTGTAAGTGCGACGGCCATTGCGATCAGGCTTAATGTTGCAAGGCCGGCGCGTGCCATATGCGAATACTCCCAGATATCCCTGAGCTGGCGCCAATCCGCATCCTGACCTGCAAAGGCGGAAAAGAACACCGAGCCCAAGCCTGAGATGCGTGTGTCCTTCAGCCAAACACTGTTCACGGGATGGGTAACGAACCAGTAGGTCAGATGCCCGACCACGAGAAACACAAATGCGGCAGCGATCCACCAGGAGCGCTCCGATCCGAAGGGCGTGAGCAGGAGCAGGATGGGCAGCAACAGCAGCGCACCCAACTCGCCGACGAGCCCGCCGATGGTGAACCCCGGATAGTAGATTGCCTGAACAAGGCGGTAGTCTTTTTCCTCGAGCCGGAGCTTGCCGGGAAATTCGAGCGCGTGGGCCAAGGCCAGTCCCATCGTGACGGCAACTAGGACAAGCGCGATCACGGCAAGAGCTTGGGTCATTGATAGATACCTCATGAGCGTCATCTTATCTCAGATATATATACAGTGTATATTTAGAATCCTGGAAGCGCAATGCCGCGAAAGCGTGTTCTTCAGATAGCGAATCGTTCCGGAAGTGCTGACACCGGACAGCCAGAGATGTCATTTGGGCTTTACGGCAAGAGCAGCTGCACGCTGGAAAAGGCTCCAGCCATCCGCCCGTAGATGATCAGACCGACCTTCCGCAGACGAATGCCAGCCCGACAACTTCATAGATCAAAATGCGCTGCTTTAGACGGCTTCGCTTGTATGCATGGGCGCCTACTTTCGGAACTGCATCTGTCCTCACGCGTTGGCACCTTTAGACACAGGAGGCGACAATGATGGCGTTCTTTCGCAGCCTGTTGGCTGAGTTATTGCCGCAAAAGCCCAAGGCCATCCGTCGACGGGCTCCCAAAGATCGCAGGCCAGCTCAACAGCCGAAACGACAGGAGCCCATAACGTTCGGTCGACGACGAAACCAGGTGCCGAAACGCGGCATGCGGTGAGGCATCAGGGGATTATCGTCTGCTGGCCTGTCGCAACGCGGAACCGTACCCCAGGGTGACGCATTGGCCGCAATGTCTCCTACGCGCCCAATCGAGGCCGGCATGATACTCAAACTCCTGACTCTTGCACTGACCGCCCTAATCGTCATTCCCGGAGGAGCTCACCTCTTCGAACTTCCGGCAAAGATGGGCATGAATGAGGCTGAATATTTCACGGTCCAGCCGATCTATGAAGGGTGGGCGTTGTTTGCGGTTGTCGTTGTCTGAAAGCCTGTCAGGATCGACGCTGCTGCACCTGATGGCCTCGGAGGTCGATCTCGCGCTCGTCTACAACCCGCCGGCCGACCCGCGGCTGAAGACGCAGCCGGTACTCGAAGAGCAGATGGTCCTCGTCGGCACGCGCGAGATCATTGGCGCCAGTGACGCGCCGGTGCTGTTTAACGATATTCTCGACCTGCCGCTGATCCTGTTGCGGCAAGGCATCTCGGCCCGGGCGTTGATGGACGACACCAACCTGCTGAAGAAGATCGAAGGCCGCGCCAAGCTGCAGATGAACTCCGTCCACGCCATCGGGGCGTCACTGGCCGCTGGGCTCGGCTGCGCAATCGGCACCAAGCTTTTCATGTACGAGCATATCGAAAGCGGCCTGTTGCATTTCCGGCCGATCATCGAGCCTGAGCTTTCGCGAACCCTCTACATCTGCGAGTTGGCCGATCGCCCGGCGACCTACGCCCTGGAAACCGTGCGTAACCTGATGGTGGAACTGGTGCGAGGCGCGGTGGTCGATGGCCGCTGGGAAGCCGGGATTGCCAAGTAGGCTCATTTCCGCTCATCGCGCACGGCAGCTGGCCGCTTTGTTGAGGTGCCGGCGCTCGTGTAGCTCGAATCCGCGCTGTACATGATCTTGCGCGAACAGGGTAAGACCCGCGCCGACCTGATGCGCTTACTCGATTGTAAGCGTGAACACGTGGATAGACTGTTCAGGCTCGACCACAACTCGCGCCTCGACTCCCTTGAGGATGCTTTCAGGGCGCTTGGTGTTCCGTTGCGGTTCGATATGCCATTTCCACATGCGGAAGCAGCCTGACAGGGAACCCCCGCCCCGGCAGGGTCTTTCTTTGCCCGGATGCGGATGGGAAAAGCACCAATCCTGTCAGCGGTTCAGAGCTTGCGAGCTAGCACCAGCTTTCCTTGAACCCTCGCCATTCGTGCGCCAGCCCCTTGCTGATCAGCTCCGCACCAACCTCGCGCTCGCCAACGCGGATCGTGGCCAGGGTGCGCCCGTAACGATCCTTGCCGTTGCGCTCGATGGTGAATGCACGGCCGTCGAGCGCGCGCCGGAGCTCATCTCGCGCCTGAACGGCCATCCGCCTTTCGCGGTCGCACGAGCCGTTCATCTCGGGCGCGTTGAAGCCTTCGAGGCGAATCTTCTCACCCCTCACCCAGATCGTGTCCCCATCGACTACGCAGTTGATGCGCTTGCCGCTGCCGCAGATCGGCATGGCGATGGTGTGGCCGGCCGAGACGATCGATGCAGCATCAACCCGGCGTTCCTCAGGCGCGATCTTCCATCCGATGATCCCGGCACCGGCAAGCGCCGCGCAGAAGCCCACAAAGAATACCGGCGGTTGTCCGAACATGGCAGCCTCCCACTTCGGAGCTCATTGTCGATCATGCGAGTTACGAAGTCGGAAACTGAAACGGTGGAATGTGCGGCAATTGCCTCAGGTCGCGTCAAATCCATCGAAAGGATAAAACGCGGCGGATGCGCAGAGTTCAGACCGCCCGTTAGGGTTCGCCCACCGGCATGAGGTGCTCAAATGAGCAGGACACCAGAACCCTCAGTAAAGCGTCGCCAACGCTCTCGCGGCCATGACCAGTCGCGAAGGTCAACTTCTTGCTATCCTCAAGAAACTCTAGCGGCCTTATCTCCACTGATCCATGCCCCCAGAGCACTCGTATTACGATGGAGCGCGTTTGGCGTGCCTTCATCGCGAATGAATCAGAGGACGTTGTATGGAACATGTCTGCCAGATGCTCGAAGAGCTGCGCCGCTACATCGGCGGCCGGGACGACTTGCGAACCGAACTTGAGGAGGTCGATGCTCTTCTGAGCGTTGCGCTCGAAGAAGTTCGGCGGAAGCTGGCGGCGGACGCGGATCGCCAGTAGCAATGATGTCTGCCACAGCCTCTGCAGCCGCCAGGAGCCGGCATGCAGCCTTGGCGCCGAGTGAACGTCTTTATTGGCGATCTGCTCGCCGTTGGTGCGATCGGTCGTGGTGCACGCAGCGAGCGAGAGCATCGCCGGTGCTGCAGTGAACGGCAAGCGCGTGGCATTTGCCTTTCATGGGATTGCCCAGAGCCGCCGGGCGGCCCGGGTTCATGCGAGCGTGCCGAGCGGACCCTGGCACACGTCGAAGGACGGCAGACTTGGCTGCATATTCGTTGTGATTGGAAACCTTCTTCACGCCCCGATGCGGGGACCAGCGCTGTCACGAGTCACGGCGGCGACGAGCGCTGATGAGCCCCGCTTGTGTCGCGTGGCCATGGTGTTCCTTTCACCCGGCGCTTGCCGGAAAGGGTTCGTTGTTGTTGATTATCGCACTGTCAGAGAAAAGTATAAGGAACCGATCAATGCAGTTGCATATGCGAGGTGTGGAACTGGTGGTCGAACTGCAGGATGCTGCCGACCGGGCGCATGAACTGACGCCATCGGAGATCAGACGTCTCCTCTTGGAAACCGCGTCAGTTCTCGGCGACTTACTGAAGCGGGACCTTCCCGCCAGACAACCCCATCGTTAACCGCGTCTCGGCGCTCACCGGTCGCTGCTTGGAACAAACCAGACTGTGGGCGGTTGGTGGGGCGGCAGGACTGCAGCCCTGCCGTATATCCCCTCAAAACTTGGCCGGCCTTCGTGCCGGCCCTTTCTTGTTAAGACCCGCTGCTGGCTTTGGGTGGCTGAAGCGCTCGTCTCGTTCCGGAGCGGTCTGCCGGGGGCCGGCATGGCGGCCGCAAGGTTCCGGTTTGGATAACCGTTATGTGCCGCAAGTTCTTCCATCTTGCGGCTACCACCACTCTGCAGCGTCGCGTCTGCGTTGTTTCTTGAGCAAGGGGGCTGGAACAAAACGCATGGTTTCTGGTTGGCGAGCGCGGACTTCCACTGGCCCTGCCGACACGCGACCTCCTGACTCGCTGGCCGGCTCAAGGCCGGCCGTTTTTTTGTGGTGTCGGTTAGGCAACCCTTTCAGCCGAACGGCGTTGAGCGATCGTCCCTATGCATCTTCGGGAGGAATGCCATCATGAGGCTGCATCTGCCAGTCACGGTTACTGTTGGGCTATCCGGTTCTCGTGATCTGCTTACAATCGGTGATCTCCTCGATTTCCTCGACGAATGGCCGCCAGCACGGCGTGGACCGATTCGCGAGAACGTCCGCCGATTATGTCTAGCAGCGCTGGCGCAGGAGGTGTCCGTAGAGGAAGCCCGCGAAGCGTTCGTCGCTTTTGCGAGGATGATGAATGTCCTTGAGCCGACGTTCGATCCGGTACCTGGCTATGACATGCGCAGCACTGCCGTTCGACGTTAACGCGTAGCTATCGGAACCGTTGAACGACACCGGCCGTCGGCGGATTCATCGAGGGCGCTTTGCAACCGCGCGACAGGGAAAGCCAGCTCCGGACCCCGTGGTTCGCTTCGACAATGGTTGTTGTGGCGAAGCCCGGCGCGGCAACAGAGGCACAGGCACAGTCGATGATGGCGGTTTCCCGCGCCGGGTGGACCACTTCCCCCAGATGAGCACGCGGTGAACGCATCCGCCTCGATGAGGCGGATGCGTTCAGGAGCCAGTGCCCCTTCTGGCTCAGTCCAGGCGTTTCCAGACGACCTCGACATGGCCGTCGCCGATCGTTGTCATAGGATTGGTGTAACGCCAGACGTCGCCCTCCACGCTGGATTCGCGACGCTGCTTTTCGCCCTCCCAGTTCGGAAACGTGCTGACCTCGACATTGAAGGTCACGGTCTGGTTTTCTTCGTCGACCTCGTATGTCCCATACAAAGCGTTCGATCCCTTTCCGATCGCGGTGTATTCCTCGGCCGTACCTTGCATGCGGTTGTTGCCCGCATAGAGCGGGAGGCTGGAGCGGGTGATGATGTTCACGAAGCGACCGTTCGGATCCATGATCTGGATTCCTCGCGGTTTCTCGCCGAACAGCTCGACCTTCTTGTCGGTCTGGTGGACCGTGAGCGAGACGAGCGACCATGTTCCCACGACCTGCTCCTTCAGGCTCTTGGCATCGCTTGCAGCGGCGGAATGACACGCTGCGAGAAGTGAAATCGCTGAGGCAGCGACGAGAGTGCTTTTGCGTTCCATTGGTGTTCCTCCTGTAATGCCCGGAAAGCACGCGAAGCCTGCTCTGTCTCCCGGCGGGACGCATGTATTCGCGCTGCAATTTTCCTCTAATACGGGTATAATTTCGGCTGATCGCATGCGTGCGAGGGAGGAATGAATACGGCAAGACGATATCGGTTCGGCTCCTTCGTTCTTGATATGGAACGAATGGCGCTCACTGAAGGTGAACACCAGATCGAGCTGCGGCCGAAGGCATTCGATACGCTGCGTTTCCTTGTCGAGCACTCCGGTCGCCTGGTCACCAAAGATGAACTGGTAGCCGTCGTGTGGCCCGATGTAATCGTAAACGACGATGCGCTTGCTCAATGCGTGCGCGACGTTCGCAAAGCGCTCGGCGACGATGATCATTGCTTGATCAAGACAGTGCCGCGACGCGGCTATCTTTTTGCTGGAGGCGTCACTGAGGAAAACGACGGGCATTTTCCGCGCCCGATGCCGCATCCCCTCTGGCGTCGACCTCTGGCGGCGCTCACGGCTCTATTGGCGGTGGCGGCGGTTGTGGCCGGCATGGCATGGACACACTTCGCTGCTGATGTCAGCAGCGCGGAAGGGCGTGATCCCAGACCCTCTGTCGCCGTCCTGCCATTCCGAACCAGCACCGAAAGCGATGTCGACGCCTGGCTGGGCGAAGGCGTCGCTGAGGATGTCATCATGGCGCTGTCGCGTTTCCGTGACATTGCGGTCATCGCCCGCAATTCGAGCTTTCGGTTCGACACCGACGACGATCTGCCTCGTATCCGTGAGGGGCTTCGCGCTGACTTCCTGCTGCAGGGGAGCCTGCGACGGAACGGCGATGAACTGCGCCTCGCTGTCCAGCTTGTCGACCTGGAGACCGGGGTCAACCGCTGGACAGAGCGTTTCGACCGTCCTTGGGGTGACGTCTTTGCAATTCAGGAATCGATCGCCTCGGATGTCGCTGCACAACTTGCAGCACAAACAATTGCGTGAAGGGCTACTTTCTCTCCAAGATCATGTACGGCGAGGACCGTCTGACGACCCCGCTGATGCGCAAGCGCGGCGGCGTCTACGACAAGGACGGCGAGTTCGAACCCGTGTCCTGGGACGAGGCCCTCGACCTGATGGCGGAAAAGTGCAAGGCGGTGCTCCGTGAGAAAGGGCCGGAGGCCATCGGCATGTTCGGCTCGGGCCAGTGGACGATTTTCGAGGGCTACGCCGCCACCAAACTGATGCGGGCAGGTTTCCGCTCCAACAATCTCGACCCCAATGCCCGCCACTGCATGGCTTCGGCCGCGGTGGCCTTCATGCGCACCTTCGGCATGGACGAGCCGATGGGTTGCTACGACGATTTCGAGCACGCCGACGCCTTCGTGCTGTGGGGCTCCAACATGGCGGAGATGCACCCGATTCTGTGGACCCGGGTCGCCGACCGCAGGCTGGGGCATCCGCACGTACGCTGCGCGGTGCTGTCGACCTTCACCCACCGCTCGATGGACCTCGCCGACATACCGATTGTCTTCAAGCCCGGCACCGACCTGGCGATCCTGAACTACATCGCCCACCACATCATCCAGACCGGACGGGTCAACGAGCAGTTTGTCCGCGATCACGCCGTCTTCATGAGCGGGGCGACCGACATCGGATACGGGCTTCGTCCTGACAACCCGGTGGAGGTGGCGGCCAAGGGCGCCGCCGACGCGGGAAAGACCGAGCCGATCGACTTCGACGCATTCAAGGCCATGGTCGCCGACTACACGCTCGACATGGTGTCGGAACTCTCCGGCGTCGAGCCTGAATTCCTGGAGGAACTCGCCGAACTCTACGCCAATCCCGACATAAAGGTCATGTCGCTATGGACGATGGGCTTCAACCAGCACGTCCGAGGCGTGTGGGCCAATCAGATGGTCTACAACATCCACCTTTTGACCGGAAAAATCTCCGAGCCCGGCAACAGCCCTTTCTCGCTGACGGGCCAGCCTTCGGCCTGCGGCACCGCGCGCGAGGTCGGCACCTTCGCGCACCGATTGCCGGCCGACATGGTGGTGACCAACCCGGAACACCGTCACCATGCCGAGGAAATCTGGCAGCTGCCGCAGGGGCTGCTTCCGGAAAAGCCCGGTTTCCACGCCGTCCAGCAGGACAGGATGCTGCACGACGGCAAGCTCAATTTCTATTGGGTCCAGGTCAACAACAACGTCCAGGCCGCACCCAACAGCTCGAACGAGACGTATCCGGGCTATCGCAACCCAGATAACTTTATCGTCGTCTCCGACGCCTATCCGACCGTCACCGCGCTATCGGCCGATATGATCCTACCCGCTGCGATGTGGGTTGAAAAAGAAGGGGCTTACGGCAACGCCGAGCGACGGACTCACGTCTGGAGACAGCTTGTGAACGCCCCGGGCGAGGCTCGCTCGGACCTGTGGCAGCTCACCGAATTTGCCAAGCGCTTCACCACCGACGAGGTGTGGCCGTCCGACCTCCTCGACGCCAATCCGGACTACAAGGGCAAGACGCTGTTCGACGTCCTGTTCCGGAACGGCAAGGTCGACCGCTTCCCGCTTTCGGACCTCGATGCCGAGTATGAGAACCGCGAATCCCGGGAATACGGTTTCTATCTTCAGAAAGGTCTGTTCGAGGAATACGCCGAATTCGGACGTGGCCATGGCCACGACCTCGCGCCCTTCGACACCTACCACGAGGTGCGTGGCCTTCGCTGGCCCGTCGTCGCCGGCAAGGAAACGAAATGGCGCTACCGTGAAGGTTTCGATCCCTACGTGAAGCCGGGCGAAGGGGTGAAATTCTACGGCAGGCCCGATGGCAAGGCCGTCATCCTCGCCGTGCCCTATGAGCCGCCGGCTGAATCTCCAGACGACGAGTTCGACGTCTGGCTGGTGACGGGACGTGTGCTTGAGCATTGGCATTCCGGCTCGATGACCATGCGGGTGCCGGAGCTCTACAAGGCGTTCCCGGGTGCAGTCTGCTTCATGAACGCCGACGACGCTCGCCGGCGCGGCATCAACCAGGGAGCCGAGGTGCGCGTGGTCTCCCGGCGCGGGGAGATCAGGGTCCGCGTCGAGACGAGGGGGCGCAACCGCATGCCTCGGGGCGTGGTCTTCGTTCCCTGGTTCGACGCGAGCAAGCTGATCAACAAGGTGACGCTCGACGCCACAGACCCGATCTCCAAGCAGACGGATTTCAAGAAATGCGCAGTCAAGATCATCCCCGTCTGAGGCGTCGTGTGCGCGCCATCCTCGTCGCGGTGCTCGCCGTCGCGGCCGGCTCGGCGGCATTCGCGCAGATGAGCGCCGAAATCGTTCCGCCGCTCACCGGAGCGGGTCAGCCCATGGAGGAAGTACCCGCCGGACCGATCCCGAAGTGGACCGTCGACGACATCCGCAGGATGCGGGCTTATCCTGACCAGCCTCCGGTGATTCCACATTCGATCGAGGGCTACCAGCTTTCCGTCAATACGAACCGCTGCGTGTCATGCCACAAGCGCGAGTTCACGGAAGGCTCGGGAGCGCCGATGATCAGCGTCACGCACTACATGACGCGCGAGGGACAGATGCTCGCGGACGTTTCGCCGCGCCGGTACTTCTGCACGGCCTGCCATGTCCCCCAGGCGGACACCGCGCCGCTCATCGGCAACACCTTCACCGACATGAGCGAGCTGGGCGTCGGCCATGCGGGGGACGAATAGATGTGGTCACGCCTGAAGGCGTTGGTCGCCTGGGCATGGGGCATCGTCGCAACTCCAGCCGCGACGCTCAGCCTCGGCTTCCTGACGCTTGGCGGCTTCCTCGGCGGTGTGATCTTCTGGGGCGCGTTCAACACCGCCCTTGAGCTAACCAACACGGAAGAGTTCTGCATCTCCTGCCACGAGATGGAAAACAACGTCTATGAGGAGCTGACGCGGACCGTCCACTTCTCGAACCGCTCAGGCGTGCGCGCGTCCTGCCCGGACTGCCACGTGCCGCACGAGTGGACCGACAAGATCGCCCGTAAGATGCAGGCGTCGAAGGAAGTCTGGGGCAAGATCTTCGGCACCATCAACACACGTCGCAAGTTCCTCGACCACCGCCTCGAACTCGCCCAGCACGAGTGGGCGCGGCTGAAGGCCAACGACAGCCTCGAGTGCCGCAACTGCCATTCGTCCGTGGCGATGGACCTCTCCAGGCAGACCGAGCGCGCCGCGACGATCCATACGCGCTACCTCCTGTCCGGCGAAGCGACCTGCATCGACTGCCACAAGGGCATCGCGCACGAGCTGCCGGACATGGAAGGGGTGGATCCAGGCTGGAAGGTTCCCCCAGAGCTCCAGGGGGACGAACTACCAGAGGCGTCTGTGTTCGACAGGCTGGAGCGGCTGGCCCATTCCCCGCACCGGACCATGTGGAGCCTGGACGAAGAGCTGTCCGCCATGTCCATGGATTCGATTGCCTCTGCCCGGGGCGGAACCAGCTCCGCCGGAGCAGCTGCCGAGTAGGTGTCTCCGCCTGTCAATGTCTATCCAATGGGTGATCGGATAGGCCTCGGCCTTCCATGGTCCAGCCTCAGGCGCTGAAGCACCTGACCCGCCCCGTCTACGATCACCCGGAACCTGAGGCTTCCGTGCCAGAACGTCAGGCGGACAAGCCCGTCATCCTCCCCAGTGCCGCGTTCGAAGCGGGAGGTGATGGATCCGTCGCGGAGCATCGAGGGGACGGCGTCGGGGCGCAGCCGAAGCCCTTCCGCCACCAGTGCGGCGTCGACGGTCACCCCACCGTCCTCGAAAATGACATCCAAGTGGGCCTCAGCCATCGGCCGACCCCGCGTGCGAGGCCGTCGCAACGAGCCAGTCCTCAAGTAGTCGCCGGTCCTCCTTCGAGAAGGAAGACCGGCGCACCAGGTCGGCAAACGTGTCGTCCGGATGGCAGCGTTCGTACTGCCGCAACGTCTTCCCCATGATCGCGGCGTCGTGCCTCTGCGCATCTCGACCGTTCGCGCGGGCTGCTTTTCCATCCGGCCTGGTCATCGTCCGCCTCCTAGCCCGGATCCCTCGACATCCGGGCATTGGTGAAGCATTCACGGCTACTTTGCCGCGACCACCTGGCCGAACAGCTCGGCGAACACGGTCTTTGCCTTGCCCGCCTGCTTCACGGCCTTGGCATCCTCGACGTTGACGGGCTGGCCCACTTCGATGAGGGCCACCATGCCCATCGCGTAGTGCGGTGCGCACTTCACGCCATAGACCCCTTCCGCCGCCAGCGTGATCTCGAAAGTCTCGTTGAACTTGCTTTTGAAGGCCTCTGCGCCCTCGGGTAGCATTCCCTTGATCGTCTCGACGTTATGGCCCTTGTCAGTCGGCACGAAGCGGATCGTGTCCCCCGGAGCCGCCTTGATGAAGTCGGGCTCGAACACCATGTTGCCCTTCTCGCCCTTGTTCAACATCATGACCTCGAACTCGGCAGCTCCGGCCGCTCCTGCTGCGATGACTGCGGCGCCGAGCGCCAGGGCTGCTATGATCCGTTTCATTTTTCTGTCCTTTCTTGGTGCCCGGCTGCGATCGCCGTTGCATTCGTGATACCTTCCCGAGGCGATATGCTGTTTGCGCCAGAGCAAACAGCAGCTAGAAACCGTATCGGAAGCAGTGCCGGAGACCGCTGGAATCAGGATGACGTTGGACAGGAGCCTTATCGCCGGACTACCCGCGTTCGCGGATCTCGACGGTCCCGGACTCGACGCCGTGCTGGCCCGGGCGCGGTCGTCGCGCTTTCCCAAGGATTCCGAAGTCTTTTCTCAGGGCGGGGAAGCAGCTTCCTTCTTCCTGCTGCTGGCGGGCCACATCAGGGTCGTGCGGACCTCGCCCGAAGGCCATCAGGTGATCGCGCGCTACATCAACGAAGGCGAACTCTTCGGGATCGCCGTGGCGATGGGACGGAGCACTTATCCAGCGTCCGCAGTTGCCGCGGTCGACTGCGTCGTTCTCACCTGGCCCAACGCCGCGTGGCCTGATCTTCAGGCCCGCGTCCCCTCCTTCGCTGCGAGCGCATACCAGACAATCGGCTCGCGGCTGCAGGACACGCAGGCGCAGGTCATGGAGATGTCGACGCAGCAGGTGGAGCAGCGGATCGCGCATGCCCTGCTGCGGATCGTCAGCCAGTCAGGCAGGAAGACCGAACAAGGCATCGAAGTCGACTTTCCGATCACGAGGCAGGACATTGCCGAGATGACGGGAACGACGCTTCACACGGTGAGCAGGTTGCTCAGCGCCTGGGAAGACGAAGGCCTCGTGAAGGGCGGGCGCCAGCGGGTCGTCGTGACAAATCCGCACGGCCTCATGGTCGTGGCGGAGAACCGTCGCAGGAAATAGGCCTCGGGCGCCGTCCGTGTTTGGCAGTCAGGGCTCTTCGATGAACCTGATGCTGAGAACACGGGCTCGATAGAACGGGAAGTAGTCCGGCGTGCCGATGAAGTTTCCCCCTTCGATCCGCGTCGGCAGCATATAACCATCAAAGGAGCGGAACTCGGAGAGCCTGCCCCCGAATGGCTGAATCCGGTATTCCCTTTGGGGGTTGGCGTTGCTCCACCGCGGAATGACGACCGTGTGGGGCCGTCCTTCCTCGTCGACCGAAACGTCGACCGACTGGACCATGTCGCGATAGCTGACTGTGGCGCGCGCTGTGTCCGGGCTGACGGCTTCCCACTCGACTCCTTTGCCAGGCAGCAGTGCGGCGGGCGCGAAGAAGACCGATTCAGCGACGACGCGTCCGAACGCCGACCTGGCGTGGTCCGGATTGCCTCCTTCCCGAACAACCGGAATCGACTGCAGGAGCCAAAACCGGACCCACGACCGCGATCTGTCGAAACCATCCGACCCTGACAAGGACATCAACCCCAATCCCGCGTCCACCTTCCACACAAATCCGCGCGGGGGCGCGATGACCTGATGGCCCCTCATGGCGAGATAGCGAGGGTCGGATCTGTCGCCAAGGCCGATCTCCCCTTCCATCTCGATTTCCGCGACGGTCCGAAGCGGCACGCCCCCTCCGATCGTATAGAGAAAATAGCGACGGGCGGGCTCTGGCAGCGCGTCGACCATGGAGCGATCGAACTCCGCCACATCCTGCACCGAATCGGACCAGAGCGACTTCCACAGGGTATTAGCGTTCCGCTGATCGGACATGCGCAGCACCGTCAGCGCCACGACCGCGGCGATCACGACTGCCAACGCCCACCGGACGATTCCTGCCAGGATGACCATCGGCCTGCCTTTCTTTCCCGCAGAGGCCTCCGACGAAGCGCCGTCGCATCAGATGGGGGTCAAGCAACCGACGCCGCGTGGGTGCCGCCCGCGCTGGCATATTTCGCATAGATGCCCCGGTTGGGACAGAAGTCGGGAATGTCAGTTCGTCCCGCAGCCAGCCAGTCGCGGCAATCGTCGCCGTGACGGCAAAGAACGCAGCGCCAGATCGCGTTCCGCATGTCGTTTTCCGCAGCGAAGCCGCCCTCGGCCATATTGACGCGGCCCCGCGCCATGATCTCGCCGGACTGATCCAGCCTTGCTTGTACCCGTCCCATGATGTTCATCATCTCACCTCGCTCCGGTTGTTTCGAACACCGACGGCCCGCTCACCAGGTCGTCGTTCGTCATGGCTGCCAGAAGCTCGCGCGAGACTGTCTCCTCATCGAGGCGGTGTGCGTCACACGCGTCCGTCAAATTGTGGAACACGCCGATCGGGCAGCCGATGCACAGCATCCGGTGTCGAATGAACACCCGGATCGTGGCAGGCCATCGTCGCATGATCTCATCGACCGTCATGTCCGGGTCGATCGTCAGTGGTGGTTTCACGTCCAGCATCTCCAAAGAACACCATATGACCACCTCGGTGGCGTCCGAACTTTGCGCCGGCGCAAACAAATCGACGGTACGCAGCGTTTCGCGCCAGCCGCGACATCAGCGCACTTGCGATCGGAGGAGCTGGCTCGTAAAAGTGGCTAAAGAGATGCCACTTTTTGGTGACCGCCATGATTCCTGCCGCAAGAGATGCCATCCGACCGCAGCCCGAGCAGCCGCTCGTGCATCCCCTCATGGACCGCGCGTTCATCGGCGCGCTTGTCAGGGACTTCTATTCCCGCGTGCGCGCCGATAGCCGCCTGGGCCCGATATTCGCTTCGGAAATCGACGGCGACTGGGAACCCCACCTGGAGAAAATGACCGACTTCTGGTGCTCGGTGATCCTGAAGAACGGCGCTTACAGCGGCAGACCGGTGCCAGCTCATCTCAAGCTGAAACAGGTGCGGGAGGAGGACTTCGATATCTGGCTAGGCATTTTCAGACAGACGGCAACAGAACTCTGCGAGCCGGCGGTCGCTGCCGTCTTTGTCGAGCGCGCCGAGCGCATCGCCCAGAGCCTCAAACTTGCAATGTTCTACCGACTTTCGGCTCCCGGCCTGTCACCCGCGGAGAGCTAGGATGCCCGTTCGCTCCACCGAACCCTTTCCCGACGCCGTGACCGCCTTTGTGGCAACAGCCTGGTTGGGCATGCTCATTGGCGTTTCGTTCCTTGCGACGCCTATTAAGTTTCAGGCTCCTTCACTGGCGCTCCCCAGTGCACTTGAAGTGGGACAAGTGACCTTTGCTGCGTTTTCAAAGGTGGAATGGGGTCTATCTGCGTTCCTCGTCATAGCCACTTTCATTCCAAGAGCACCACGTGCGGAGGTGGTGCTGTCTTTTGCGGCCGTTCTAATCGTTCTGACACAGGCGCTTTGGCTGCTGCCTGCTCTCGACGCACGTGTCGATGCAGTTCTTTCTGGCCAGCCGATGCCGCCCTCTGCCCATCATCTGCTCTACGCGACGCTGGAAGCGAGCAAGGCAACGGCCCTGGCTGCGGTCGCATTGGTGGCACTATTCAGGCTAGGTTGGCGGGACAAGCCCCAGACGAGCGTGGAATAAGCGATGAAACTGACCCTCTACACCGATTACTCACTGCGCATGCTGATCTTCCTCGCATTGCGCGAAGGGCGATCCACGACTGTGTCCGATATCGCCGATGCGTACGGTCTCTCACGTAATCACCTTCTGAAGGTCGCGCTGAATCTCGGCCGCCTTGGCTATGTCAGAACGACCCGAGGCCGGTTAGGAGGCATCGCCCTTGCCCAGCTGCCAGAGGACATTAACCTCGGTGATGTCGTGCGCGGAACCGAGGACGGATTCGCGATGGTGGAATGTCAGCGGTCGGATGGCGGGACGTGCGTCATATCGCCGGCGTGCAGGTTGAAGGGCATTGTCGGCAAGGCCGTTGAAGCTTTCCTCGCGGTGTTCGATGCTTATACTCTGGCGGATATCGTCGCAAATCGAACATTGCTCGAAGCGTTGTTGGAAACACCCTCAACCGCACCCAGGGCCGCATGAGGCAGGTTATCCAGTACAGCATGGAGGCAACATGATCGAACAGCTCACGTCCAGCGAGCGGCAGAACGCAGCCATTATCCTTCTCACCCTTGCTGTTGCTGGAGCCGCACTCGCCATACTAGGCCGGAATGACACTCTGGGCGTTCATGGCGTGATTATCATGGTGTTCGCGGGCGCGCTGCTCTATCTGGTTCTTTCTTCCTTCTATGGCCCCGAGCCAAACGAGGACCGGGCCGCATCCTACTACGACGATCCGATCAAGGTCGGCATCGTGCTTTCGATGGCCTGGGCCGTGTTCGGCATGTTCATGGGTGTGTGGGTTGCTGCCCAGTTGGCCTGGCCCGAACTGGCCTTCGACGCCGCATGGTCTTCCTTCGGTCGGCTTCGTCCGGCCCACACCAGCGGCGTGATATTCGGCTTCGGCGGCAATGCGCTGATCGCGACCTCATTCCACGTTGTCCAGAGGACATCGCGTGCGAGGCTAGCGGGACAGGTCAGCCCGTGGTTCGTGCTGCTAGGCTTCAACCTGTTCTGTTTGCTCGCCGTTTCCGGCTACCTCCTCGGCGTGACCCAATCGAAGGAATATGCCGAGGCCGAGTGGTACGCCGACTTGTGGCTGGTGATCGTGTGGGTGACCTACTTCGTCCTCTACATTGCGACGATCGCACGGCGGAAGGAACCGCACATCTACGTCGCCAACTGGTACTTCATGGCCTTCATCCTGGTCGTGGCCATCCTCCATATCGTCAACAATCTGGCGGTCCCGATCTCCTGGGGGCACGCCAAGAGCTACACGATCTGGCCGGGCGTGCAGGACGCGATGGTGCAGTGGTGGTACGGGCACAACGCGGTCGCCTTCTTCCTGACGGCAGGCTTCCTGGGGATGTTGTACTACTACCTGCCCGTGCGGGCACAGCGCCCGATCTTTTCCTATCGGCTTTCGATCCTCAGCTTCTGGGGCATCACCTTCTTCTATATGTGGGCCGGCTCGCATCATCTGCACTACACCGCCCTGCCCCACTGGGTACAGACGCTCGGAATGACCTTCTCGGTCATGCTGCTCGTGCCGTCATGGGCGTCGGCGGGTAACGCGCTGTTGACCCTCAACGGCGCCTGGCACCGGGTGCGGGACGATGCGACGTTGCGCTTCATGATGGCAGCGGCCGTATTCTACGGGCTTTCGACCTTCGAGGGCTCGTTCATGGCGATCCGCCCGGTCAACTCGCTCAGCCACTACACCGACTGGACCGTCGGTCACGTCCACGCAGGGGCGCTCGGCTGGGTAGCGCTCATCACCTTCGGCTCGCTCTACACACTGGTGCCGAGCCTTTGGAAACGCGAGCGCATGTACTCGGCCGCGCTCGTCGAGGTCCATTTCTGGCTCGCGATCGCGGGAACCCTGATCTACGTCTTCGCGATGTGGAATTCGGGCATCATCCAGGGGCTGATGTGGAGGACGTACACGGAGGAAGGCGCACTTGCCTATTCGTTCGTCGACAGCCTGGTCGCCATGTATCCCTACTACATCGCCCGCGCCTTCGGAGGCCTTTTGTTCCTCATTGGCACGATCATCGGCTGCTACAACATCTGGATGACGGTCAGGGCGGCCCCGCTCGCCGCCACCCGCTCCGATGCGCCTGTCCAGCCAGCGGCCGTTCCGGGAGAATGATTGATGCCTGAACTCTTCCATCGCAAGCTCGAGCGCTCGGCCATCGGCTTCGTTCTCGCGATCATTGCAGCAGCCAGCGTCGGCGGCATCGTCGAGATTGCGCCGCTGTTCACAATCGACGAGACCGTCGAGGAAGCCCCCGACATGCGGATGTACACGCCGCTCGAACTGGCCGGGCGCAACATCTACGTCCGCGAGGGTTGCTATGCCTGCCACAGCCAGATGATCAGGACGCTGCGCGACGAGGTGGAGCGCTACGGCCCGTATTCGCTGGCGGTGGAGTCGCAGTACGACCGCCCGATGCTGTGGGGCTCGAAACGGACCGGTCCGGACCTTGCCCGCGTCGGCGGCAAGTATTCGGACTTCTGGCACGTTGCGCACCTCAACAATCCGCGGGACGTCGTTCCGGAATCCAACATGCCCGCCTATCGCTGGCTGGCACGCACGCCGCTCAGGATGAAAGACCTGCCCAAGCATCTGGCGGCGCAGCAATCATTGGGCGTGCCCTACACCGACGAGATGGTGGAGAACGCCGCGCGCGACGCCTACGGCCAGGCCACCCCGGACACCGAATTCGCTTCCGGCGTGACCGAGCGCTACGGCCAAGAAACCACCGTCAGCGCCTTCGACGGCGTCGCCACGCAGGTCACGGAGATGGATGCCCTCGTGGCCTACCTTCAGGTGCTGGGCCGCCTGACCAACGCCGCCTACACGGATACCGCGGCCACCGAGCAGCCATCGGATCCGGAAGACTAAGGAGGCAGACATGGACTTCTCTTACGAAACGCTGGTCGCCTTCTCCAAGAGCTGGGGCCTATTCTACATGATGGCGTTTTTTCTGGCCGCCTGCGTCTACGCCTTCTGGCCGAAGAACAGGAAGCGGTTCGACCGGGCCAAGCACAGCATCCTCGAACGGGACGACACGCCATGGCGGAAGTAGAACGCGACCCCGTCACTGGACGCGAGACGACGGGCCACGAGTGGAACGGCATCAAGGAACTGGATACGCCTGTTCCTCGCGGGGTGCTAATGTTCCTGATCGTCACCCACGTGTGGGCGATCTTCTGGTGGTTCATGGTGCCTGCCTGGCCACTTGGCGTAACCTATACGAAGGGCCTGCTCGGTATCGACCAACAGACGACTGTCGAGGCGCGGGTCCTCGACGGCCAGCAGCAGCGCTCTGTCTGGACGACGCGGCTGGAAAACGAACCCTATGACACGATCCTCGCCGACGAGGCGTTGATGCGGACCGTGCGCGACACCGGGCGGCAGCTGTTCGGCGACAACTGCGCTGCGTGCCACGGTCGCGACGGCAGGGGCCGCGCCAACTATCCCGACCTGACGGACGATGACTGGCTGTGGGGTGGCGGCCCGGAGCTGATCGAGCAGACGATGCGCGTCGGCATCAACACCGCGCATCCAGAAAGCCGGGTCGCCCAGATGCCTGCCTTTGGCCGCGACGAGATGCTCGACCGCGAACAGGTCCGCAGCGTCGCCGCCTATGTCTATTCGTTGACGCACCCCGACTATTCCACACCGGAGAACCTCGATCGCATCAACACCGGCCGCGAGGTCTTCGCCACCACCTGCGCCGCCTGTCACGGCGACAGCGCGCAGGGAGACGTGGAAGTCGGCGCGCCGAACCTGACCGATGCCTACTGGGTCTATGGCGGCGATCTCGATACGATCATCGCATCCGTGCATGGCGGCCGTCAGGGTCACATGCCGACCTGGGACGAGCGGCTGAGCAAGGCTGAGATCAGGACGCTGGCAGTCTACGTCCACGATCTCGGGACGGCGCAGCCATGAGGGGACGCGCGCGGCTCCCCGGCGGATGGCTGCCATGGGTCCTTGTCCCGGCGGGCCTTCTGCTCTTCGCTGGCGCGAACGCGCACCTCGTCTACGTCGCGTTCCAGTCGCAGCCGGAATGTGTCGAACATCTGAAGTCCGCCGACGGCGATGGTGGCTACCGCGCCGCCAAGTCGGCCTGCTGAGGGAGGAGGAAATCATGGGCGAAGCCGACAAGGGATACTGGCTGCTCAGCGAGACGTCTGGCATCGGCGAGACCCGCGACCCAGCCCTTCAGCGCGACCTGCCACTGCTCGAGGGCCAGCGCTGGCTTGCCGCTGGGTGGCGTGATTTCTGGAACGGCGCCTCGTCGAGCCTCGCATACGGCCTGGGCGTCTTCGTGCTGTCCGTGCTCTTCGTCTGGACGCTCGTCGGCTTCGGCAGGGATTACATCCTGTTCCCGGCGCTGGCGGGTTTCCTGATCGTCGCCCCCTTCCTTGCCATTGGGCTCTACGAGAAGAGCCGCGCAATCGGGGAAGGCAGGCCAATCACACTCGGATCGATGCTGCGCGTCAGGCCAAGGGCTGGAGCCCAGGTGTTCTTCACCGGGCTCCTGCTCAGCCTTTTGATGCTGCTGTGGACGCGCGCCGCCGTCCTGCTCTGGTCGCTGTTCTTCGGGGTCACCGCCTTCCCGGGCCTCGACCATGTCATCGGTATCCTCCTTGGCACGCCCTCCGGCTGGGCGATGGTCGTCATCGGCACGGCCATAGGCGGCCTGTTTGCCGCATTCGCCTACTCGGTCAGCGTCTTTGCCGTTCCCATGCTGCTTGATCGCCGCGTCGACGCGCTCACCGCCATGGGCACGAGCGTGAAGCTCGTCTGGAACAACCTGCCTACGATGATCGCCTGGGGAGCCATGGTCCTAGGGCTCTTTGCCGTCTGCGTGGCGACGGGACTGGTCGGCATGATCGTCATCTTCCCGCTTCTCGGGCACGCTACATGGCATGCCTACAAGGCCGTCGCGCGCCCGGAGGAATGAGCCTTGAGCTGCTGCGCGCCCGGAACCGAAGCGGCCCTCGAAATCGGACCTGGCCGCCTTCTCGATGACCGCGAGATCCTTCTCGCCAGTCGTGACCTCGGTGACGGCACGTTGCAAACCGACCTGTCGGTTCCGGCTGCGCACTGCGCCGGATGCATCCGGACCATCGAAGGAACGCTCGCGAGACTGGAGGGCGTCGTTTCTGCACGGGTCAACCTGTCCGCCAGACGCGTCGCCGTGAAATGGCGGCGAGAAACCGGCGTACCTCCGCTTGTCGACGTGCTGCGGGGCGCGGGATACGCCGCCAGCCTGACGGAGGCTGCAGACAGTTCCGCCGATCCCGAGATGGCGCGGCTCCTGCGGGCTACTGCCGTGGCGGGCTTCGCGGCAATGAACATCATGCTGCTCTCTGTCTCGGTCTGGTCAGGTGCTGGCAACGAGACGCGGCAAGCCTTCCATGTAATCTCCGCCGCGCTGGCTCTTCCCGCGCTGATCTATTCGGGACGCATCTTCTTTCTGTCTGCCTGGGGCGCGTTGCGCGTCGGACGCACTAACATGGACGTGCCAATCAGCGTCGGCGTCCTGCTCGCATTTTTCATGAGCCTCTACGATACCGTGGCGGGAGGCCCGCACGCCTATTTCGACGCGTTGACCTCGCTACTGTTTTTTCTGCTGGCCGGACGGACCGTCGACCGGGCGATGCGCGGACGTGCCCGCGACGCGGTCAGGTCGCTCGCCAGGATGATGCCGCGCGGGGCGACGGTGGTCGCGCCGGACGGCGGCCGCGAGTATCGTGAGACCTCGGCGATCGGAGCCGGGGAAACAGTTCTCGTTCTTGCCGGCGAACGGGTGCCCGTCGACGGAACCGTCGTGTCGGGCACCGCTTCGCTGGACCTGTCGGTCGTGACCGGCGAGTCCGCCGCTGAGCAGGTCGGTCCGGGATCGCAGATCCTGTCGGGTTCGCTCAACCTCGACGGGCCGCTGACCGTAACCGTGGACCGTCAGCAGAAGGATTCGTTCCTCTCCGACATGGTGCGGCTGATGGAGGCGGCCGAAGGCGGCAGGGCGCGCTACCGCCGCATCGCCGACCGGGCCGCCTCGCTCTACTCCCCTGTCGTCCATGGCGTCGCCTTTACGGCCTTCCTTGCATGGCTCTGGGCCACCGGGGACATGCACAGGTCGCTAACGGTCGCCATCGCCGTCCTGATCATAACGTGCCCGTGTGCTTTGGGGCTCGCAGTTCCGATGGTCCAGGCGGTCGCAGCGCGGCGGCTGTTCTCGTTCGGATTGACGCTCAAGGACGGGGCTGCGCTGGAACGGTTGGCGGAGGTCGACCACGTCGTCCTAGACAAGACCGGCACGCTGACGGAGGGAATGGCCCGGGTGATGTCATTCACCGTGCCCGAGCGCGAACTGGGGGCCGCCGCCGCGCTTGCCCGAATGTCGCGGCATCCTGCCTCGCGGGCAGTGGCCGCGCTTGCGCCCGCGCCTTCGCTGATCGTCGAGGACGTGCGCGAGACGCCAGGAAACGGCATCGAAGGCAGGATAGCGGGCCGAACCTACAGGCTTGGCCGCCAGGACTGGGTTGGTGCTTCAGCTGCCAGCCGAGTTCCTGCCGCGTCCTGGCTCTCCGTCGACGGTCGCGTGCTGGGCGGCTTCGAGATCGCCGACACGCTGCGGCCCAGCGCCTGCGAAGCGGTGAGGCAGCTGCGTCGGCTCGGACTATCTGCAGAAATCCTGTCGGGCGACGAAGAGGAGGCGGTCGCCGAGGCGGCAAGTACCGTGGGGATCGATCAGGCGAAGGGACGCATGCTTCCCCGCGACAAGGTCGCTCGCCTCGAAGCCCTCGCATCTCATGGCCGCAAGATCCTCATGGTCGGCGACGGGCTCAACGATGCCCCCGCTCTCGGCGCGGCCCACGTTTCGATGGCCCCCTCGTCGGCAGCCGATGTCGGCCGGAACGCAGCCGATCTGGTCTTCCTTGGCTCCAGTCTCAACAGCGTGCCGGAGGCGATCGTGGTCGCGCGCCAGGCGAAGCGGCTTGTTACGCAGAATATCGGGCTCTCGATCGCCTATAATGCGATGGCACTGCCGCTTGCGCTCGCAGGATACGTGACCCCCTTGTTGCCGCGGTGGCAATGTCGACTTCGTCGGTTCTGGTCGTCGCCAACGCACTGCGCCTTGCAGGCCGAGGCGGAGCGCCATCACGCGACGGGACCGCCTGGAAGTCGCTTCGGCTTTCGGAGGCGACATGAGCCTGTTGTCGTGGCTGGTCCCGCTTGCGCTGGGCATGGGGCTTGTTGGCCTGATCGCCTTCCTGTGGTCAATGAGGAGTGGGCAGCTGGAAGACCTGGACGGCGCGGCCGAGCGAGTTTTGCTGCACGAGATAGACGACGCACCGCTACGGGATCGGAACGATCGTGAGCGCACCAACGTTGCGGAAACAGGGAGCGAATGATGCGCGAGCATACCGACAGGAAGTTCGACTGGGTTGCGGCGCTCGCATTCGGTTCGGGCGTAGCCGTGATGGTACCCAGCATGATCGCTCTGGCAGTCGCGTCGATGGCTGTGCTCGCTCTGCTGTTCTGAGAGAGCAGCAACACGCACAGCTGCCTCTGGATGCCCGGAATCGTCGAGCTGGTCATTGCATGAAGCGTAGTCGGCGCTATTGTGGGACTTGGAAACGCTTGAGTTCGTGCCGTGCCCACTTCTCGAATGGACAGGACATCATCGCGGACCCGCATCCGGTTCATGAACCACGCGGGCAGCCTTATCGCATGCATCTAGCCCTGGCGCGGCCGCAAGGCCGTCGACCGGGGGCCGGAAATCCAACCAAGTCAAAAATTCAGTTCTGATTTCCGGGTCCGCCCCTCTGGCCCGGTGGAGATGCATGATGATCGACAGATGCCCCAGCCGCATGTGCGCGGCTTCCAAACTCGCCGTCCGCAGGAGGCGGACATGAGGGTTCTCATCGTAGGCAGCGGGGTCATCGGCGTGACCTCTGCGTGGTATCTGGCGCGCGCCGGACACGAAGTCGCCGTCCTCGACCGACAGCCCGGTCCCGCACTGGAAACCAGCTACGCCAATGCTGGTGAGGTGTCGCCTGGCTATTCCTCACCGTGGGCGGGTCCCGGAGTGCCCCTAAAGGCGATCAAATGGCTCCTGATGAAGCACGGCCCTCTCGCCATCCGTCCACGGTTCGATCCGGCGATGTGGTCGTGGGTTTTGCAGATGCTCGCCAACTGCACGTCGCGGCGCTACGCCGTGAACAAGGCGCGCATGGTGCCGATCGCGGAGTACAGCCGTGACTGCCTTCGCGAGTTGAGGGCTACGACCGCCATCGAATACGACGAGCGATCGCAGGGTACTCTGCAGCTGTTCCGCACCCAGAAGCAACTCGACGGAATCGTCGGCGACGTCGAGGTCCTCAAGCAGTTCGGGGTTGATTTCACTGTCCTTGCCCCATCGGGCTGTGTCGCTGCGGAACCGGCGCTCGCGCGGGTGACGGAGAAGTTCGTTGGGGGCCTGCGGCTTCCCGGCGACGAGACCGGAGATTGCCGCGTCTTTACCGAGAAGCTGGCCGCTCTCGCCTCCGCCGCGGTCGATTTTCGTTTTGGCGTCTCGGTCCAGGGACTTGTCCACGAAGGCGGCAGGGTCACGGGCGTCCAGACAGCCGGCGGGCTGCTTACGGCGGACGCCGTCGTCGTCGCTGCGGGAAGCTATTCTTCCCGACTGCTCGCGCCCGTCGGCGTGCATGTTCCTGTCTATCCGGTGAAAGGCTACTCGCTGACAATGCCCGTGACTGATGCTGCTGCCGCGCCTGTATCGACTGTGATGGACGAGACCTTCAAGATCGCTATCACCCGCCTGGGAGACCGCATCCGCGTTGGGGGTACTGCCGAGATATCTGGGTTCGATCTATCCTTGCCGCGTTCCCGCCGCGGGCCCCTCGAGCATTCGGTTACCGACCTGTTCCCCGGGGCGGGCGACGCTGCTGCCGCATCTTTCTGGTGTGGGTTGAGACCAATGACTCCAGACGGCCCGCCGATCATCGGCGCTACGTCCATCCCCGGGCTCTACGTCAACACCGGACATGGAACCCTCGGTTGGACGATGGCGTGCGGCTCGGGACGCGTTCTCGCGGACCTCATCTCGGACAGGGTTCCCGATATCGACCTATCGGACCTCAATCCCGGACGGTACCGCGCATGAGCGCGAAGGGAATGCGAGCAGGCGCAATCCTTACGATCGATCTTGAGGCGATCGTTTCCAACTGGCGGCTGCTGTCGAAACTGGCGAAGCCAGCCGAATGTGCCGCCGTGGTGAAGGTGGACGCCTATCCCGCTGCCGAGAAATGGTCCGGAAGCACGGCGGCCAGAGACGGTCTGCTGACCTGCGCCAGCGATCGCCACGTCTCGCTGGCCGTGGCGGGGATGCATCCTGAGGTGGTGCGCATCGCTGCGCCAACGGCGGCAAGGGGCGCAACCAGCCAGACCGTAGGGATTCATCTCTGCGTGCCCGTCATATGAGGCACGACCTCGACGCCTCCTGTTCGCTTGCCGAGCTGACGGCTAGCTATGAGAAACTGCAACACCATCACTTCGCGTCGGAAGGGGGCGCTTTTGCTGGAATGTTCCGCGGTAGGGCTTCGTAACAGCACACCAAATCGCACCAAACTCATCCGCTGGCAAAGGCTTGGAGAAATAATACCCTTGGGCGTATCGGCACCCCCATTCTTGCAACAGGTGTGCCTGCTCAGTCGTCTCCACCCCTTCTGCTACGACGTCTATTCCCATGTTTTGCGCCAGATGGATCATCGATTTTACAATCGCCGTCCCGGTGCCGCTCTGCCCAAGATCGCTGACAAAAGACCGATCGATCTTGATTTCGTTCACCGGGAGTCGCTGAAGGTGCGTGAGTGATGCAAAGCCGGTGCCGAAATCATCGAGCGACACACGAACACCATGCCGCTGCAACTGCTCAAGGCATTGGCGCGTCTTGGGGGCGAGCTCGTCCACCAGCACACGTTCAGTAATTTCGACAGTGAGCTGGTGTGGTTTGACGGATTTACGCTCAAGCTTCCGCAGCAGCGAGCGCGCTAGCCCCTCCTGCATTAGCATTTCGCCCGAAAGATTGATCGAGATGCTTCCCACCGAGGCAGGCCATGGTCCCCATTCACGTAGGTCCGAAAGCACGAGCGCCATCATTTGGTCGTTGATCAACTTGCTGAGCTTGGGAGCGTCAAGTGCAGCCCATATAGACGCAGGGGAGAGTATCCCATCGGCGGGATGGTCGACCCGAAGCAGAGCCTCAGCGCCAGCCACCTCGCCAGACCTCAAATCGATCATGGGCTGGTAGTAGGGAACCAACCAGCGAGACCTGAGTGCCTGCCTGGCGAGTTCGAGCTGATCGGCACGCTCGTTGATAGTGCGCTGAAGAGCAGGCGTGAACAACCTGGCTGGTTGTTTGCTGTCTTCCTTGGCTGCGTACAGTGCCATTTTTGCGCGGCGGATCAAATCTTCGCAACGATCACCAACCAACGACCGGGCGCAACCGATACGGACCCCAACATTGCGCGTTCTTGTGTTCCGATCCATTCGATGCTCGAGTTCACGCGCGAGCTTGACCGCAAACGACTGCAAGCCAGCTTCACCAATGGGCTCGTGAAGCATCACCACGAATTGGTCGCCCGCAATCCGCCCAATCACATCGGTTTCAGATAGGCACTTGCGCAGAAGAATCGCAAAGAGCCGGAGGACCGCATCCCCCGTCTCATGACCAAAGCGATCGTTCAGGTGCCGGAAGCCAGAGAGGTCTACGACCAGAAGTTCGACGGGACCGCAAGTTCGGGGTTCCTGTAGCAAACCCGCCAACTCTTCTTCAACAGACCGCCTATTCGCAAGCCGCGTTAGATCGTCAACATAAGCCTGCCTGTGAAGCCGTTCAGTGGCCAATTCAAGATCGTGGATGTCTTCGACTGCGCCGTACCATTTTACGATCTGGCCATCCTCATCCCGTCTCGGTGTTGCCCGAGCTCGCACCCATCGATAGGTGTAGTCCTCCAAGCGTATGCGATACTTCAAATCCGCCGGCTCACCGGTTTGAAGCCTTTCCGCCCAATAGCCCCTTACGCGGTCAACGTCCTCAGGATGGAGAGCCTGGAACCACCCATGACCAATGGCACTTTCCACCGGCAAGCCGGTCGCTTCCTTCCAACGTGACGACAAACTCATTATCCGCCCCTGCGGATCGGCAGTCCATGGGATCTGGGGGTTGTGCTCGACTGTGTGGCGATAATGTTCTTCGCTTTCCCGAAGGGCCTGCGCTGTTCGCGCCTTGTCGATGGCTACGGATGCCAAGCGCCGCAGATTGTCGAGGTTCTTGAGCTCATCCTCCCGGGGGCACGCTCCTCGTAGAAATAGAAGCCGAACGTTGCGAGCACATCACCATCGGGCCCATATACCGGCAGCGACCAGCAAGCCTTGATGCCAAGTGGTGTGAATGCTTCTCGCCAATCATCCCATAAAGGATCGGTCTCGATACATTCTGAAACGACATCGCGCTTCTCGAAAGCCGCAGTGCCGCAGGAGCCGACACCAGTTCCGACCTTCGTGCCGGGTATCAACGAATGAACAGTGTCAGGAAGAAATGGGGCCGCACCACCGGTGAATTCTGTGCCACCGTCGTTCAGGAGGAGAACCGTACAACGACTGCCTGGCAGCTGCTCTTCGCCCAGCGTACAAAGTTCTTCTAGGATAGAGAGAACGTCGTCGCCGGCAGCGACCTTGTTGAGGATCTCGGCCTGAGCACGATCTCTCGTCTGCATGGCGACTAGATCATGTATATCAGTCGAGCAACCGATCCACTGTCCGCCGCTATCTGCAACCGGATTGGCGCGCACCACGTGCCAGCGATACTGCCCATTCTTATGGCGGAACCGCAGTTGGATTTGATAGGCCGGATTCTGACCACTGGCCCGTGGCGGCCAGATCGCTCCAAGAGCAGCAACATCATCGGGGTGGACCATCTGGGCCCATCCCTTTCCCAGTGACGCGGTGCGCGTGAGACCGGTGTATTCACACCACGCATCATTAACGAATTCAACATTGCCGTTGGGATCGGACAGCCAAACGAAGCCGGGCACTGAATGTGTGAGGACATCGAATAAGCGGTCTTTTTGCGCCATCTCGGTATTCGTCCTCATGGAAGCGAACATAGTGAGAGCCCTGCGGTCCAGTTACCTCTCGGGCTAACCTGTTCCGGTTAAAATCATACTGCGTTGCGAAGAATGATCTTGCAATTTGTTGCACGTCTCCGGTGCTTGATTTGACGCGATCCCTGAGAGATGCCCTATCGGCTCAAGCGCAATTGTGTTTCGGCCCAGCTTCTTCGCCCGATATAGCGCGCGATCAACAGACGCAAAGACAACCTTTGCGTCTGCAGGCCCCGAGAAGAGCCCAAGACCTACAGAGACGGTGACAATGCCGTGGGGATGGTTTCCATCGTGCTTTACGACTTCTTGTCGAATGTGCTGCAAAATTGCCTGATGGAAAGAGACTGCTGCGTCGTCGTCATCAGATACGCACGTGACAGCAAATTCTTCGCCGCCGATACGATATGCCGAGGCTGTATTGCTGTCACAAGCATGACGCAATATCTCGCCAATCCTCTCAAGGACAGCATCTCCGGCCGCATGGCCATAGCTGTCGTTGTACGACTTGAATTGATCCACATCGACCAGTGCAAATGACTTTGTGCGGCCATACTCGGTAGAAGCCATGAATTCGGGTAGTTCGTTGGCGTAAGCGCGCCGGTTCAGTAACCCGGTCAACACGTCGATCCGCGCGCTCCATGCTTCTGTCACATCGCTGAATATCCAGATTCTGCTATAGCCGCCGCCGCCGTCACCTAGCGCAACGCTGCGCCTGTTGAAGACCCGTCCATCCTTGAAGGTCAGTTCGTCTTCGGAGAATTCGGAACTTTCATAGAGTTGTTCCACGCGAGCCACGAACGACGTTGGATCGTCAAGTTGGCTTACAACGTGATCAAGCATGGCAATGTCGCCGTACTCGGCGACATCGTGAGGGATACGCCACAGCCGTTCGAACGCCTCGTTGAAGTAGAGCACTTTTCGATCGTGTCCGATAATCAGAACACCATCCGGCAGAAGGTCCAACGTCCGACGCATAAGTACGTAGGCAGTCTCGACGCTCTGCGTGTTGTTTGTCAGTTCAACCACGGTGATCGCCAAACATCTCGGTACGGTAGGTACGGCAGTTTGTGGCAGCCGGGTTGAGATTCTTTTAAATTAGAACGAAGGAATCTATAGACTCAGCGCAGCAAGGATGGGCCCCACCTGAGTTAATTGTAACCTATGCAATCCCGAATCTTGCCCGAGATCTCATGACCCGCCTTGGCCGTCAGTCGCGGGCACCGACAAAGCAGACCCTCAAGATCGCGCTTTTGCAACTTGGATGATTCAGGCCGAAAAGACGTCTTCTCGACGAAGTTGACCACCAGCCCATGAGAGCGGACTGCGCTCGTCAACGCACCTGTCAGTGCGGTGACTGGCTCGGGATCCAAACCGCCTTCTATGCAAGCCCTGACTCGAAATAGTCCCGTTGGTTCTTTTAGTGCAGTCCCGAGTGTTATCCTCAACTAATCATTTCGGTAGGGACGATTATCATGCAGATAATCTTTGCCACCCAAAGCCTTGGTCTTCTGATCCACACCGAGCGAAAAGCACAAAAACTCTCCCAGGAGCAGCTCGCCGCGCTCACCGGGGTCGGTATCCGCTTTGTGCGTGAGCTCGGAAGCTGGAAAGGAAAGTTGTCAAGTCGGGCGCCCCCTGCAGGTGGCGTCCTCGCTCGGTCTTACCGTGTCGGTGCTCAGTCGACGGGAGAGTGAGACATGACATCCCGTGTTCTCTAAGTCAGTCGATGCCCGAGGACGCTGTCACAACCAATGCTTCGCGCAGCCATTTGCACTCGTTGCCGGACCGTTGCTCGCGGCTCCCATACGGCGAACGGGAGGTGACATGCAGACGAAACGGCGGTCGCTACGGACAGGTGCTATGCGGCCAAAGCCGCCGTCCGGCTTGTGGGTTGAACGGCGGCTCTGGCTTTGATCGCGTCAGGCACAGGCGGTAGCGTCAATCTCGAAAAGCAGGCCCGGAATGGCCAGCCGCTCGACGCCGACCAAGGTCATCGGTGGGGTGTTCTGCACCGCACAAAGCCGCATCCCCAGCAGATCGAAATTCTTCAGCGCCTCATCCACATCTGTCGTATAAATGCCTAGCTTGATGACATGGCTCAGACCCATGCCCGCGCCCTCCAGTATCGCTTCAAGATTTTCCAGCGCCAGACCGATCTGGCCGCGCATATCACCCAAATGCTGCGGCTTGCCTTCCGCATCGACAGCGGTCTGGCCGGCGCATACGACCTGGCGTGTTGCGCCTTCGATGATCTCGGCTTGATTGTATCCCAGCCCCAGGGACCAGTCCCACGGATTTACCGGAGTGCGTTGCATGCAGGTTCTCCTCGTTGATGTCTATACGGACTCCTGTAGGACTTATTGGTGCCAAAGCTTGGCACCTTTCGTACTATGCTGACACCATGAATATCCGAACTCGTCACGATGCCATCGTGCGTAGCCTGCGCCGCTCACAGACGACGACCGTCGATGCCCTTGCCCGTGAGGTAGGTGCATCGCGGCGGACGGTTTTGCGCGACATCGCCGCCCTGCGCGAACAGGGGTTCCTAATTCACTCGGAACCTGGACGCGGTGGCGGCCTGCAACTCGATCCACAATCAATTGAAGCAACGGCACGGCTCGCCGTGGCGGAGGTCTTTGCCCTGCTGATCAGCGTGGCCGCAACGCGCGCGGTCGGCTACCTGCCGTTCTCAGGCCTCGCGGATGCGGGACTCGCAAAGATCGAAAAGACGCTCCGGCCGGAAAAAGTGCGCGATCTGCGCCGGCTTCTGGACTGCCTGCACGTGGGGAGACTTTCGCCGCTTCAGGATATGTCGGACATAGGGTCGATCGATTCCGATCTGTTGCCCGCCTTCGAGAACGCTTTCTTGGCACGCCTGCATCTGAAGTTCTGCTATCGCGATGCCAAAGGCCGACAGTCGTCCCGCGAGGTCGAACCGCAGGCCATGCTGATCCTACCACCGCTATGGTATCTGGTGGCATGGGATCCGCTGCGAGAAGACTTCCGTCACTTCCGAATGGACCGCATCAGTAAGCCGGCCGTGATCGATGGCAAACAGTTCCGACAACGCCACGTGCCTTTTGACGAAGACGTTTGCCCCTACAGGAGCTTATCGCAATGATGCTTCCACCGAGCGCACGGAGAAGGTCCAACGCTATAGTCTGGGCGAGCATATTCCCGCCTGCGCGGGCGACGCGGAACCCGATCACGTGCGGTGAGCTTACCCAGCCCCCGCGCGGACCTCTTCCAGCACCTTCTGCGCGATATCCAGCCGAACATTCCCGGCCTGCTTCAACCGTGCGGCGACATGCTCAATCTCGTCGCCGTCCGCGCCCGCCGCGATGGCGACATTGCGAGCGTGAAGCGACATATGGCCCTTCTGGATGCCCTCGGCCGCCAATGCGCGTAGCGCGCCCGTGTTCTGCGCGAGCCCGACCGCCGTTATGATCTGCGCCAGTTCCTGCGCTCTCGACGCCCAGCATCCTGACGCTCGCCTGAGCGACCGGATGTGTCTTCGTGGCGCCGCCGACGAGCCCCACCGCCATCGGCAGTTCCAAGGTGCCGACGAGATTGCCATTTGTGTCCTTCTCGTAGTGGGACAAGGACGTATAACGACCGCTTGCAGCGGCGTGGCAATGCGCACCCGCCTCGACCGCCCGAGTATCGTTGCCGGTGGCGAGCACCACTGCGGTGATCCCGTTCATGATGCCCTTGTTGTGGGTCGCGGCACGGTAAGGATCGGCGACCGCGAAGTCATAGGCGTCGATGATGCCGTTGACCACGTCCTCACCACCGAGTGCGTCGCGGTCGTAGATCGCCCGGACGCGCGCGAGCCTCAAATCGGCCTTGTTCGACAGGATGCGCAGGCGCACCCTGCCCCCGGCAATCTCCGAGACCAGCGGCGCCAACGCCTCGGCCATCGTATTGACGGCGTTGGCGCCCATGGCGTCGCGGACATCGACGATGAGATGGAGCACGACATGGCTCACGCCCGGCGCCTCGATGATGCGCACCTTGATATCCTTGGCGCCGCCGCCGAGCTTGACGAGGAACGGATCCTGTTCGTTCGCAAGATCGAGGATGTCACGGCGCCGCTCGTACAGGCGCAACCGCGCGCCATGCGGATCGGGAGCGCCGACCACCTGGATCTGCGAGATCATGATCGGCTGGTCGCTGGAAGCGTGAAAGCCGCCATGGATGCGCGCGACTGACGCCATGTTGCTGGCAGCGGCCACCACCGAAGGCTCCTCGGTCGCCATCGGAATGAGGTAGTCCTTGCCGTTGATCTTGAAGTTGGCGGCCACTGCGAGCGGGACCGATAGCGCGCCGATCACGTTCTCGATCATCCGGTCAGCTATGGCGAGCATCTGGTCGTCCGCGGGTAGGACAGCCCCCAGTTGCCCGATCTCCAGCCCTGTCGCCTGCAAGACGGTGTTTAGCCGCTCCGAAGGCGACAGCTTATAGAAACCGGGAAGACGACTGCTCGTCACCATGAAGTGGACTCCTCAATCAGATGACGAGGAGCCTATTTGTCGGCCCGGCTGCCAACAATGTGGATGAGATACAGGCTGCCGCAGTCTTGACGTGGAAAGGGAACAGGGTCAGCCGCCCGCCTTCATGAGGTGCAGGCGCAGCGCGAGATGGGTTTCAAGGCCGTGCACCGGATCGAGGCAGGCGGCGCTGAGCTGTCCAACGAGGTCGAGGCGCTGCCGCATCGTGTTGACATGGATGCCAAGCTGCTCGGCGGCCTTGCTGAGGCTCCTGCCGCTGTCGAGATATGCAGCAAGCGTGCGCGCGAGCTGACTACCCTTGCGCAGATCGTGCTCGATGATAGGCCCAGTCGTTGCCCTCACGAAGGCACCGACCGCGTCGCTCGGACCGCCTGCGAAGATGGTCGCATACATCGCCATCGCGCTTTCGGATACGATACGGCCTTGCTGGCCCAGGCCACGAACGAGGCCGACACACCGCCGCAGCGATTCGAAGCGCAGCGGCGCTTCGCCGATCGCAGCGACGGGTTCGGAAACCACGATGGTCAGGCGGCGCTGTGTGGCGGCCTGCAGTTCCTCCGAAAGCCGCTCCGCCACGTCCAGCGGTCGCTCGCTGCTCGTCGCCACGACGAGGTCGCCGTTGAACTCGGCGAAAATTGTGTCGCGTCCGGTCAGCGCCGCACGTGCCGGGGCGGCGACCTGCATGAATGGCAGCTCGCCGACGTCGACCAGCATCATCGTCAGCGGCCACGTGACGGCGCTGGCGCCCGGCTGCTGCCTCAGAGCGCCGCCGGCGAAGGGATCGGACGTGCCACGCGCCAACGCCGAGATCGCGTCAGTAGCGCTTCTGTGTGCCGACTGGGCGATCCGTTCGATCGATAGCAGCACGATGCCGGTGACGATGGCGCTGCGCTCGAAGGTCCGCACCTCAGGCGCTGAGAATGGCCGGGGCCTCTTGAACAGGAGTGAGCCCAGGCGCGCACTGCCGCCCATCGCGGCCGCGATGATGGCGATATCACCGTCCTCGCACCGGACTTGCACCGAACGTCCCGTCCGGTCGCTCTCGCGCGCGGCGCGCACGATCTCTTCCTCAGAGCATCCGGGGGAAACGTGCCGCTGATCGGCTTAAGCCGCTCATCGAGAACTGCCGCCTGTCCGTTGAGCAGCTTTCCAACGCGGCGCGAGAGATCGTCCAGCGTTCCGCCACGCGCGACGAGCTCGGTAAGCTGTTCGTGCGCGGCGGCCGCGCTCGACTTCCTCCGCCTGCGTCGAGAGCGCGATATTGGCATCTTTCGCTGTCTGCAGCGCCCGGCGCGTCTCCTCGAACAGGCGTGCATTTTCAATTGCCAGCGCTGCGAAGGTGCCAAGCGAGGAAAGCACCGCCATTTCTTGCGGCGTGTAAGAACGCACATAGCGGTCGCCGACGAACAGCACGCCGATCACCTGAGAATCGACTTCGAGGGGAATGCCGAGAATGGAAACGACGCCCTCGCCGCGCGTGGCCTGGTCGATGGACGGATCGTGCGCAAAGGCCTCGTCGCTCGAATAGCTGCTCGAATAGAATGGACGTCGCGTCCGCGCGACGCTGCCGCATACCCCAATTTCGCGTGGCACCCGGATGCGGGCGAAGTCCTGCGAAATGACGCCTTCCGTGGCCCGGACGTAGAAGTCGTTGCGCTCGTCATCCGCTGCCGAAAGATAGGCAATGTCGCTGCCGACGAGCTGGCGGGCGCGCTGCACGATCGCCTGCAGAACCTGGTCGGTATTGCGCAGAGCGGAAAGGTCGCGCGCCGTTTCATAGAGGGCAGAAAGCTCGCGCTCACGCTTGCGCTTGTTTTCGAAATTCTCCTGAAGCCTCAGCGCGATCTCCAGGTCCGCAGCCATGGAGGCCGGCAGATCTCCGGCCTGAACACGCTGCCGAATCTCCGCACCAAGTCGGTCAAGTTCCGGGAAGCCTCGTTCGCGTCGAGGAGGCTCAAGATGCGGCGGTAATGATCGTGCTGAACGCCTTCCGGCGATGGCGACTCGATGCGGCGAATGCTGGCTCTCATCGCCTCCTCCCAGGCAACTTTCCGATCTGACAGTAAACAATCGGATTTCTCTCAAGGGGAATGTGTATGTCGTACATACTTCGGCGTCTATCATGTGCGCGACCCATATTCATTGGGTATCCACGCGATTGCTACTGTTCCGGATCGTCACGCTTTGGCGGGAAGAGAGGACCGATGGCGGAGCATGTCACGATCGTGGAGGTAGGACCACGCGACGGCCTACAGAACGAGCCGACTGCGGTTCCGGTCGAGGTGCGTATCGAGCTCGTCAGGCAGCTGGCGCAAGCCGGGCTCCGCAGTATCGAGGTCGGAAGTTTCGTGTCGCCCCGGCGGATTCCTCAGATGGCCGGCACGGCAGAGCTGTTGCGCTCGCTCCCCCGGTTCGACGAGGTCATCTACGGCGTGCTTGTTCCCAATGAGCAAGGCGCCTTGGAGGCCGTCGAGCTTCCCATACAGGAGTTAGCTGTCTTTGCCTCGGCATCCGAAACGTTCTCGCAGCGCAACATCAACTGTTCGATCGACGAAAGCCTTGACCGCTTCTTGCCCGTGATGGAGCTGGCGCAGGCCCGCTCGATCCCGGTGCGCGGCTACGTGTCCTGCGTCCTCGGCTGCCCTTATGAAGGTAAGGTGTCGGTGCGGTCGGTCGTGGACGTTTCGCGCCGTCTCTCAGCACTCGGATGTCGTGAGATATCGCTTGGAGACACCATCGGCATCGGCACGCCGCGCGAGGCAAGCGCCATGGTCCGGGCTGCGGCGGTCGAGTTACCGATCGACAGCCTGGCGGTTCATTTCCACGACACGCGCGGCCAGGCGCTCGCGAACATTCTCGCTTGCCTGGACGATGGGGTCAGGACGATTGACAGTTCAGTTGCCGGGCTTGGCGGCTGTCCCTATGCGCCTGGAGCGTCCGGCAACGTCGCTACCGAAGATCTCGTCTATATGCTTGACGGGCTTGGCATGGAGACGGGCATCGACGTCAGTGCTGTGGCGGCGGCCGGAGACTTCATATCGCGCCATCTCGGACGGGCGACCGCGTCGAAGGTGGCCCGGGCGCTGGCCGTGAGCGCGAAACAGCATAGCGCCTTATGAAGAACCTATCTCGCTCAAGCCCGGCGGTGTAGCACGGCGACATTGTTCATCCGAGAGAGATGGCGAACAATTCCAAACAGGGAGGACATCCATGTCTGACGTCAAGTCAGCCGCCGCCAGCGGCATCACCGGCTCGGGCCCGCTCAAGGGCGTAACGGTGCTCGACATCACGCGCGTGGTGGCGGGTCCCTTCTGCTCGATGTTGCTTGCCGACCTCGGCGCGACGGTCATCAAGGTCGAGCACCCGGATGACCCGGATTATGCTCGCACCTTCCCACCCTTCGTCAACGGTGACGATGGCGACTTCTCCGCCTTCTTCACGCAGTTCAACCGCAACAAGCTGGGCATCACGCTCAACATGAAGTCCGAAGAAGGCAAAGCGCTCCTGAAGACACTGGTGCGACGTGCCGACATCTTGGTCGAGAACTTCCGGCCAGGCACGATGGAGAAGCTCGGCCTAGGGTACGAGGTGTTGCGCAAGGAGAACCCGCGACTGATCTATACGGCAATCAGCGGCTTCGGGCGCACGGGTCCCAACTCCTCGCGCCCTGCCTACGACAATACCGGCCAGGCCACCGGCGGTCTCTGGTCGATGAACGGCTATCCCGACATGCCGCCGGTGCGGGTCGGCACGATTATCGGCGACCTCGCCGCCTCGCTTTATGCGGCGATCGGCACGCTTGCCGCGCTGCGCGAAGCCGAGCACAGCGGTCGCGGTCAGGTCGTAGATATCTCCCAGCAGGACGCGGTGCTGACACTGACCGAGAACGCAGTGGTCCGCTACACCACCAGTGGTGAGGTCGCCTCCCCGCTCGGCAACGACCACCCCTTCGTCCGTCCCTACGGCCAATTCCCCTGCAAGGACGGCTTCGTGTTCTTCGGTGGTTATACCGACAAATTCTGGCGGATCACCTGCGAGATGTTCGGCGAGCCAGAACTCGCGGACGATCCCGAGATCGACACGATGGAGAAGCGGTTCGACGCGCGCGTTGCAGACAGGCGCGTCAAGCCGATCCTGGAACGCTGGTTCAGCGTCTACACCAAGGCGGAACTGGAAGAGCTTGCGGGCGACCGGGTTCCGCTCAGCGCCATCAAGACGATCGCCGAGGTTGTCGAGGACCCGCACATCGCGGCTCGCGAGATGATCGTCAAAGTGCCGGTGGCGGGTAAACTGGTGCGCATGTTCGGCCTGCCGGTGAAGTTGTCCAACACGCCGGGCAACCCTTCTGAGAAGGCGCCGAATCCGGGCGAGCACAACAGCTTCGTCTATTCGCGCCTGGCCGGCCTCACCCCACAGGAGGTCGAGAAGCTGTCCGAGATCGGGGCGATCTGAGCCATGGCGATTGACCTGACCCGCAACGGCCCCGTCGCGACCATCACCATCAACCGGCCCGACAAGCTCAATGCCCTGTCGCTGCAGATGTATGAAGATCTCGGCCTTGCCTTCGCCGAGGCGCGCGACGATGCCGACATACGAACCGTCGTGCTGACCGGTACCGGCGACAGGGCGTTCTGCGTCGGTGCGGACCTGACCGAATCGATTCCCGCGCTGGCCAGCGGCCGTTTCGACATCAGCGCCTGGGACCCTGCGCATCTGAAGAACATGGATTTCTACAAGCCGGTCGTCTGCGCGGTGCGCGGGCTATGCCTGGGCGGCGGTTTCGAGATCATGCTGGCGACCGACATCCGCATTGCCGCAGAAGACGCGCAGTTCCAACTTCCAGAGCCGATCCACGGTTTCGTGCCGGCCGGCGGCACCTTGGTGCGGCTCGTCCGACAGATCGGTTATGCCCACGCCATGGAAATCCTGCTTTCGGCGCGCCGGTTCTCTTCCGCCGAACTTGTCACGCGCGGTGTCGTCAACCAGGCCGTTCCAGCTGAGGACGTGGACGTCATAGCCCACGAGACAGCGGCGCGGATCGCAGCACTCAGCCCGACAGCGGTGCAGACCATCAAGGAGGCGGTGCTGACGCTTCAGGACCTGCCATGGACGGAAGCCTTCGCGCGCGAAGCCGCGCTCGGCCAGCGGACGTTTACCAGCGAGGATGCGCGCAATGGGCTCGCCGCCTTCGCAGCGCGGGCGAGTGGAAATGCGAAGAAAAGTAAATGAGCGCAAGGAAAGGCGGCCGGCTCGTGCTGGCCGCGCTGAAAAAAAAGCGGCCTTAGGTTCAGTTCGAGACGAGCGAACAGGCCGATTTGTCTAGCGGCTGAAACGCTTCTTCCGCAGGAACAGTCGCGAGCAGCTTGTAGTAGTCCCACTGCCCTTTCGACTCCTCAGGCTTCTTGACCTCGAATAGATACATGTCGTGCATCATGCGTCCGTCCTCGCGGATAGTCCCGTTTTTGTAGAAGACGTCGTTGACTGCCATCTCGCGCATCTTCGACATCACCGCCTCTGTCTCGTCGGTTCCAGCGGCCTCGACGGCCCTGAGATAGTGAAGCACAGACGAATAGGTGCCGGTTTGCAGCATGTTGGGCATCGCGTTCATCTCCTCGAAGAAGCGCTGAGACCACGCCCGCGTCTCGTCGTTGAGATCCCAGTAGCTCGCCTCTGTTACTGTGAGGCCCTGCGCCTGCTCCAGTCCGAGCCCATGCACGTCGTTGATGAAGCCAGCGAGAGTTGCGAGCTTCTGGCCGGCCTGCGTGAGCCCGAACTGAGCCGCCTGCTTGATCGAGTTGATCGCGTCGCTGCCAGCATTCGCCAGCGCGACCACCTCGGCTCCCGAGCTCTGTGCGGTCAGCAGCGCGGAGGCGAAATCGGTGGTTCCGACGGGCAGGCGCGTGCTTCCCAGGACCTCGCCACCGGCCGCTTTCACCACCTCGGACGTGTCCTTTTCGAGGCTGTGGCCGAAGGCATAGTCGGCGACGACGAAATACCAGCTGTCGAAACCCTGCTCCACGAGAGCCTTGCTCGTGCTGTGGGCGATCGCATGGGTGTCGTAGGCCCAGTGAACGACGTAGGGCCCACAGTCCTCGTTGGTGATCCGCAGCGAGCCCGGCGAGCTCAGCGTCAGGATCTTCTCCTTCTCCCGGGCAATCGCCAACACCGAGAGCGCCGGCGAAGAACTGGCAACGTCGAGAATAGCATCGACCTTGTCCTCGTCGAACCATTTGCGCGCAATTGCGCCGGCGATGTCGGGCTTGTTCTGGTGGTCGGCCGACACGATCTCGACCGGCATTCCGAGCACGCTACCACCGAACTCCTCGACCGCCATCTGTGCGGCGGTCACCGCGCCCATGCCGGTGATATCGGCATAGACGCCGGACATATCCTCGATGAAGCCGACACGCACGACGCCGTCGGAGATTTGCGCGTCTTGCGCGAAAGCGCTCGTGCCGGCAAAGGCCGCAGCGGCGATCATGGTGGTGGTGCAGACTGTTGCGAGCTTGCGATGTTGCACAATGTTCCTCCCTGTTTCGCAAAGACGCTCCCGCCGCTCATGCACCGGAAGCGCGCTTCTTGCCTTGCAAGGTTAGGAATTCCAAGGCTCGCGCGACAATGTCTGCGGAACATAGCCTGCGGCACGCGCAATGTTGATTCATCACTCCTGCCCCGCGGACCTACTCAACAATCGATGACGATGTCGCCGCGCGGGATCGCCTGGCACAGCAGCACCTGGCCACGAGGAAGCAGCGGCTCATCGCCCGCCGGATAGAAAGCGCCTCCGCTGACGACGCGTTGCGCGCAGGACTGGCATTCGCCGTTGCGGCAGGAATACGGGACATCGACGCCATTGGCCAAGGCCAGGTCGAGCAGCGAGCCGCTTTCGGGCTGCCAAGTCACGTCTTTTTGGGAGCGGGCAAAGGTCACGCTGCATGGGCCCCCTTCGTTAGGGACGCCAGCGGAGGCGAATAGGCCGCCGTCCTGCTTTTGCTCGAACGCCTCCATCCTGATACTCTCCGGCGCGACCCCGCATTCGATCAACCCCTGTTTCAGCGATTCCATGAAGGCGGCGGGGCCGCAGATGTAGAAATCGGCGTCGGCGACGGGGACATGCGCCGCGAGCGCTTCGGCATCGAGGCGGCCCCGATGATGGCAGCTGTCGCCGGTCTGGGGTCGGGAGTAGGCAGTCAGCAGTCTGATACGCGGATTGGCGGCTGCGATACGCCGCGTCTCTTCAGCAAACAGGTGGTGCCGTGCGTCGCGCGCTGCATGCACGAACCAGACGTCGCGCCTTGAGGCCTCTTGTGCCAATTGCTCGGCCATCGGCAGCAGCGGTGTGATGCCAACGCCGGCGCTGACCAGCACAACCGGGCGTAGCGGTGCGCTGTCGAGGACGAATTGCCCAGCCGGTGGCCCGACTAGCAACTCATCGCCCGCCGCGACCGCTTCATGGAGCAGCGCAGAGACCCCGTCATTGCCGACGCGCCGCACGGAGATGCGCAACGACCGTGCGTCGGGGACACCAGAGATCGAGTAGGACCGGCGGCGTGGCGTCGGGTGATCGTCATACGGCAGCGAAACATTCACATATTGGCCAGGTAACACGTCGCCGACGGGGGCGCCGTCGCGCGGCTGCAGCACCAACGAGACAACATCCGGGCTTTCCCGTGTCCTTGTCACGCAGGTAAAGCTGCGCCGCCCGCTCCAGGCAATCGGGCGGGAGTCCGTCCAGATCCGCGACCGCGAGAAGGCGGCGGGGCAATGGAAGTATATCTCCTCCGGATGCAGAGCGAGCCGGCGCTGCCCGCCAACTTCAGCACCAACCTCCCGATAGGCGCCGTTGATGCGGATGATGTCGGCACGTCCTGGCTCGACACCAAGCAGCGCGAACTCGGCGGAGTGCGGCGCAGCGGACATGTCGGGTTCGACGTCGATGAGGAAGGACTGCCGGTTCGTGCCGGGATCGGGCCGAAGCGGACCGGCCGCCAGTTCGAGTAGGATCTCTCCCGTATCGTTCTCCCGCGCGAGTACGATGAACCGGGCGGCGTCGATGAAGCCCATGAAACCCGGTCCGGCAGTGCCATAGGCCTTCGTCTGCACCAGCGGGCTGGGCGTTCCGTAAGTCTCGCGCAGACCTACGTCGGTCAGGCGGCTTTCGGCAGCAGCGTCGTAGAGAACGGGCTTGCGTCCGCTCTCCGCCTGCCAACGGCCATCGCTGTCGTAGATGTCGAGAACGTCGAGGGGCGGTTTCCTGTCCGCCGGGTCGATCCAGAACCCGCTCTTTGCGAACGCCTTGGTTGACACGAACTCCATCCGATCCGGCGTCAGGACCATGACGCTCAGCGGACGATTCTCATCTGCTGGAAAAGCAGCGATGTCCAGCGGCTCTCGCGAAACCGTAGCGCGCGCGGCAATCCGCAGATATTCGTCGGACCGCCGGTTGAGCAGGATCAGCGCCACGTCGGGATTGCTGAGCACATTGCCGATCGTGTCGAGCCGGCGGTTGCCGATATAATCGGGAAGGAAAAGGCGGCCATCGTCCGCGATCCGCACCACGCAGGGCTGGCCGCCGCGTGGCGAGACGTCCATGCCGCCGGTTGCATTGCGCGAGGCGATGAAAAGGAGCGTCGACTTTTCGATGAAGGAACGCGTGCGGTCGTCCATGCTCTTGATCCGTCAGACGGCGTCTGCCAGGGCACGCCGCACGAAGAAGTCGCGACCCGGAACCGCATCCAGCAGTCGCCGCGTGTAGTCCGCGCGCGGTGCGTCGAAGAGGTCGGCCGCAGGCGCCTGCTCAACGATACGGCCGTTCTGCATCACAACGATCTTGTCGGCGATTTCGCGCGCCACGCGCAGGTCATGCGTGATGAAAAGCATGCTCAGCCCGATCTCGGCCTTGAGGTCGGACAGCAGCTTCAGCACCTGCGCCTGCACCGAGACATCCAACGCTGAGACGGCCTCATCGGCGATCAGGCACACGGGATCGAGCGCCAGCGCGCGGGCGATGCAGATGCGCTGACGCTGGCCGCCGGAAAACTCGTGCGGAAAACGATTGAGTGCGTGGGCGCCAAGACCCACCTTCTCCAGCCAGCGTGTGGCGATCGCCACCGCCTCGGCGCGGGAAGCGCCGAACGCCATGGGCCCGCGTACGATGCTCTCCCCGATCTTCAGCCGCGGATCAAGCGAAGCGTAAGGATCCTGGAAGACGATCTGCACCCTGCGCCGGAACTGGCGCAGCGTCTCGCCTTTCATTTCGCGCACCGCAGCGCCGTCGAAGCGGATCGTGCCACCGTCCGGCTCGATCAGGCGCAGCACCATTCGTGCGAGCGTCGACTTGCCCGATCCGCTCTCTCCCACCACAGCCAGCGTGTCGCCGCGCGTGAGCTCAAGGTTAATGCTGTCCGCCGCGACGACGCGGCGCGGCTCGGCAAAGAAACTCTGCCGCGAAGTGAAGACCTTCCGCAGGTCCTTGATTTCCAGGAGTGCTTCGCGCTCGTCCGCGGCAGGGCGGACGGTTCCGCGGCCGGGCACGGCGTCGAGCAGGTCGCGGGTGTAGTCGGTCTGCGGGCGATCGAGCACCGCCGCGGCAGCCCCTCTTCCACCACCTTGCCATGGCGCAGCACGACCACACGATCGGCAATGTCTGCCACCACCCCGATATCATGGGTTATGAACAGCACTCCCATGTCGCGCTTCTTCTGGAGGCTCAGGATGAGGTCGAGAATCTGCCGCTGCGTCGTCACGTCGAGCGCGGTGGTAGGCTCGTCGGCGATCAGGAGCTGCGGATCGTTAGCGAGCGCCATAGCGATCATCACGCGTTGGCGCTGCCCGCCGGAAAGCTGAAACGGATAGGCTGCCCCTATCGACGCCGGGTCGGGCAGCCCGACCTGGTCGAAGAGCTCGGTGACGCGGGCCGAGACATCGCGGTCGGCAATGCGGCCATGAATACTGATCGCCTCGGCAACCTGGTGCCCGACCTTCGCCAGCGGGTTGAGAGCGGTCAGCGGTTCCTGAAAGATCATCGCGATGCTGCTGCCGCGCAGCGCACGCATATCGCGAGGCGCCAGGCCAATGAGGTTGCGGCCGCCGAGCCGTATCTCGCCCTGCAGCGCCTCCACCTTCGAAGGAAGGAGCCCGAGGATCGCATGCGCAGTCATCGACTTGCCCGAGCCACTTTCACCCACGAGGCAGACAATCTCGTTGCGGTCTACCGTCAGGCTGATCCCGTCGACGGCGCGGCTGCGGTCTGCTCCCTGCGGCAGGCCGAGGACGAGGTTCTCGATGGCAAGCAAAGGCGTGGTCATGCTCGGGAAATCCTCGGGTTCAGCGTGTCGTTGAGGGCTTCGCCCACGAGGTTGATCGCCACGACCGTCAGCAGGATTGCGATGCCCGGAAAAACGCTCATCCACCATGCCTGCCGGATCACGGTGCGGCCGGCGCCGACCATGTAGCCCCAGCTCATGAAATTGGGGTCACCTAGCCCCATGAAGGAGAGTGCCGCCTCGATGAGGATTGCGGCCGCAACCGTCAGCGATCCCGCCACGATGATCGGTGACACGGCGTTGGGCAGGACATGGCGCAGCACGATCGAAAGGGTCGACTGGCCCTGGCACCGCGCGGCCTGAACGAACTCTCGCTGGGAGACAGTCTTCACCTGCGCGCGCGTCAGCCGCGCCAGCGGGGGCCAGCTCACGAGCCCGATCGCCAGGATAATCGTGCCGATTGACGGGGTGAGTATTGCAACGAAGAGAATTGCCAGCACGAAGCTCGGGATCGTCTGGAAAATCTCGGTGAGCCGCACGATAGCGCTGTCGACTGCGCCACCTGCATAGCCCGCGATGCAGCCGAGCGGGACGCCGATGCAAAGCGCCGTCAGCGTCGAGGCAAGGCCGATCAGGATGGAGACGCGTGCCCCATGGGCTATGCCAGATGCGACGTCGCGCCCGAGCGTATCGCTGCCCAGCAGCATGTCATTCTCGCCAGGCCGGCTGAAGGGAATGCCCACCATCTCCCATGGCGAGGCCGGATAGAGTAGCGGCGCAAGGACGGCGAGGAGGCAGACCAAAGCGAGGAGCAGCAGGCCGACACTGCCGGCCGGCCGACGGAGGAAGGTACGCATGAAATCCTGCATGACAGCTCCTATCGGCCTTTGATGCGGGGATCGATGAGCCGGTGCAGAAAGTCGCTTAACAGATTGGTCGCGATCACTAGGATCGACATGATCAGGAAGAGGCCGAGAAGGACTGGGTAGTCTCGCGCGGTGACCGCGTCATAGGTGAGCCGGCCGAGACCGGGCCAGGAGAACACGGTTTCGACGACCACAGCGCCGCCGATCAGCGCGCCCGCCTGCATGCCGGCGAAGGTCACCACCGGCACAGCGGCGTTGCGCAGCATATGCCGCGACAGGATCTGCGGCTCGCTCAGACCCTTCGCGCGGGCGGTGCGCACATGGTCTTCGTGCGAAACCTCGATCAGCGAGGACCGCATCAGGCGTGTATAGACGGCCATGTAGATCGCAGCGAGCGTGATCACGGGAAGGATCAGGTGACGCGCGACGTCGAGTGCGTATTCGATCGGACCGAAGCTCGCTGCACGGATGCCAGCATAGCCGAAGGCCGGCAGCCACTCGAGCTGGATCGAGAAGATCAGCACCAGCATCAGGCCGAGCCAGAATACCGGTGTCGCGTAAAGCAGCAGCGACAAGAGCGAGATGACGAGATCCGACCACTTGCCCTGGCGCTGGCCGGCCAGCGCTCCGAATAGAACGCCGCCGATCAGTGAGAGGAAGAATGCGGAAAGCGTCAAAAGGAGCGTCGGCCCGAGCCGCTCGAGAATGAGCTGGCTCACCGCGGTCTGCTGCCGGTACGAATAGCCAAGGTCGAACTGCAGGATCTTGCCGATATAGGTGCCGAGCTGCACGATGAACGGCTGGTCGAGCCCGTATTGCGCCCGGACCTGCTCGATGAACTTCGCATCCGTCGCACCTGACTGCCCCGCGATCACCAGCGCAGGGTCGCCGGGCGTCGAATGAATGAGGAGGAAGTTGATCGTGGCGATCACCAGGATCGTGAAGACAATCCCGGCAAGCTTCGCAAAGAGACGTGAGACGACAGGCATCAGGCGATCTCAAGTCCGAGCAACTGGTCGAGGACGTGAAGGAACAGGCCGGCACCAACCGGGATCAGCTCGTCCGGAAAGTCGTAGTCGGGATTGTGGACCATCGGGCGGTCCACGCCGGCCCCGATGAAGAGCATGGCTGACCTCGAGCACGATCCGAACAGGCCGAAATCTTCCGCGCCCCTGATGGGCACATAGCCTTCAACGCGCGACAGCTCCATGCGCGTCGCGGCGGTGTCGAAGACGTCCGCCGCCTCGGGGTCATTGACGCAGGCGCGGAAGAAGTTGTGCGTCGAATGGGTGACGGTAAGCTGCTCCTCGGCGGCGACCTTGGCCACCATTTCCAGCACCTCCTCGACAAGTGCCGCCATCCCGTCGCTCTCGGGCCTGCGCAGGGTCATGCGGATCTCGGCAGAACCCGGCGTGATGCCGAATACCGGCCTGCCCATCTGGACGTTCGTCAGTGTCACGCGCCGGAACCCTTGTCCCACCACCTCGCCCGTGTCGAAAGTCTTCAACGCGGTGATGATGCGGGAAACCGCGGTCGCGGGCGAAATGCCGGATTCAGGCATGGAGGCATGCGCGGTCTTGCCGGTGAGTTCAACGCACAGCCCCATCGATGCACAGGTGATCTGGCCGGGCGCCACCGCGACATGGGCGAGCGGCAGGCCTGGCATATTGTGGATCGCGTAGGAATGGTCCGGCGTGATCGGCGCGAACTTTGGATCGGCAAGCACGGCCTCGGCGCCATGGGCGGTCTCTTCGGCCGGCTGGAACAACAGGACCGCCCTGCCCCGGGCCGGCCTTTGATCGCCCAGACGGCGGGCGACGGCAGCCATCATCGTCATGTGCCCGTCATGACCGCACATATGCGCCTTGCCGTCGATGCGCGAGCGGTAAGGAAGGGCAGATAGTTCGTGGATCTGGAGCGCGTCGAGCTCGCATCGCAACAGCACCGTCGGGCCCGCATCCGCGCCCTCAAAAACCAGCGCGACGCCGTGCCCGCCCAATTCGGTGATGACCTCGTCCGGACCCGTATCTGCGAGGAAGGAAACCACCTCGCGCGCCGTCTCGACCTCTTCGCCCGAAATCTCAGGAAACTGGTGCAGCTTGTGCCGCCACGCCTCCAGCGCGGCGATCTCGGCGTCATCGAAATGCCAGGTCATGTCGGCTGAAAGCCTCCTCTGCCGCGGCCGCCGGCCACGTTCTTTAAAAAATACAGCCGCCGGCGCCCGGTCGGGCGCCGGCGGAGCCCGTAGCGATCAGGCCGCGAAGTGTGTCGTGCCGAAATTGGCGTTAACGCCGGTCGATGTGGTGACGACATCGCTCAGCCGGTTGTCGAAGATCGTCGGGTATTTCTGCTCGCACAGCCACAGGATCGGCATCTCCTCGACGAGGAGCTGCTGCACCTGCGTATAAAGCGCCTGGCGCTTTTCCTCGTCCAGCTCGACGGCAGCAGCCTCGAACAGCTCGTCCACCTTCGGATTAGAATAGCCAGCCGTGTTGGAGAACATCACGCCCTTGCGGATGTTGGAGGATATATAGGTGCGCGATACGCCGAGGGCTGGATCGCCATTCTGGTAGAGCTGATTGCCGCTGATGTCGAAATCACCGTTGCTGACGGCGGAGACCCAACCGGCAAGATCATTGCTCTGCAACTCGACATTGATCCCCGCCGCACCGAAGGACTGGCGCACATACTCCGCAATCCGCGTCCAGACCTCGCCTGCCGGCACCATCGTGAACTTGAGCGTCGCACGCACGCCGGCGGCGTCGGGCTTCAGGCCCATCTCGTCGAGGAGCGCCACAGCCTTTTCGACCGAAGGCTCGTAAATTTTCACGTCCGGCGTGTAGTATCGCATCGACGAAGCAATCGGCCCTGTCGCCGCATTGGCAAGGCCAAACAGGATGCGATCGCGCACGAACTCACGGTCAAGAAGGTGCATCAGCGCCTGGCGAAACCGCTTGTCGTCCATTGGCGGACGGCGGCAGTTCAACTCGATCCACACCATCGGTGAGAAATACTCGTAGCCGTCGGTCGTCATGTCGAGGTGATCGAGCGACGCCAGCCGCTCCACGTCGAATGGTTCGATGTCCTGCCACTGCGCAAGCTGCGTCTCACCCTGCTCGAGCGAGACGGCGCGCGAGGCGGCGTCCGGGATCACGCGATAGTAGATTTCCTTCAGCTTCGGCTGATCCGGCCGATAGTAGTCATCGACCGCGGTCAGGTGGATGTGGGACCCGCGCACCCATTCGGCAAGGCGGAACGGACCGGTGCCAACCGGCTGCTGCTCGGCGCCGTCCTTGCGATAGTCTTTCCCTTCCAGCAGGTGGCGCGGCAGCATAGGCGCCGATGCCGTCTCGAAGGCCATGATGAAGGCCGGGAATGCCTCCTTCAACTTGAAGACCACCGTATGGTCGTCCGGCGCCTCAATGCTCTCGCAGCGCTCGAACACGGCGCGGGCACGGGGATGGGTTTCGGGCAGCAGCGACTTGCAGGAGAAGAGGACGTCGGCCGACGAGAACGGCTGGCCGTCGTGCCACTTCGCGTTCGTCACGAGTTTGAAGGTGTAGGTCAGGCCGTCCTCCGAAACCTCCCAGGAATCGGCGAGCAGAGGCTGCGGGCTGAGGTCCTTGGCGTAGGAAAGCAGCCCTTCGTAAATCTTGCCGCCGACCACGCCGGTCGGCGTCTGTTGGTTAAGTCCAAGGTTCAGGATCGGCGGCTCGGGTTGGATGATCGCCGTCAGCGTGTCGCCCGTCCTCTGGCCGAACGCAGGCCCCGCAAAAGCTGTGGAGCCGATCGTGGCTGCCAACATCAGGTTGAATTCTCGCCGGTTCATTGATCTCTCCCTTGCCGATGGGCGCATCCGGTCGATGTCCCCTTCGCACGACCGTACGGACTGCGAGGGATGAGGTTCAATGTGTCGAGGGCACAGTCGATGGGAGTGGGAGTGTCGGTTGGCGACAGATGAGAGGAACGCACACTTCGTGTACGATCTGGACGGCAACATCATCGCCGAATATGACGCGGGCGGTACGCTTCTACGCGAATATGTCTGGCTCGAAGAACGGCCGCTTGCCGTCGTCGATCACAGCGGCACGTCACCGGCGATCTATCACGTTCATGCCGATCATGGGAATCGATAGCGCCCCAGCTCGGCGTCGCCTTCGAATACGATATAGCGATGAAATCGCATCTGCTTTTGCTGCCCGCCTGGATGAACTCAACAAAAAAGTGGCCTGCCCCTATCGGGTGGTCCGGTTTCAGTCTTAGTGCATGATCGGCTTTCCGGCTATCGCTTGGGCAGATGATGGAGTCGATCCGCGTGGCATCGCAGGTATAACGATTGCCTGCGGTGCTGGCGGTTTGTATCCGAGTGATGAGTGCGGCCGCTCCGTATTGTAGTAGCGCCGCCACGCCTCGATGATGACCTTCGCCTCGGCGAGGCTGTAGAAGATCTCGCCATTGAGCAGTTCGTCACGCAGCTTCGAGTTGAAGCTCTCGCAGTAGCCATTTTCCCAAGGGCTGCCTGGCTCGATGAAGGCAGTCCTGGCCCCGACCGCAACGATCCACTCCCGCACGGCCTTGGCTATGAACTCCGGTCCGTTGTCCGATCGAACATGGCCCGGCACACCGCGCAGGATGAACAGGTCCGACAGAACGTCGATGACGTCGGTCGAATTGAGCTTGCGATCGATGCGGATCGCCAAGCATTCCCGGGTGAACTCATCGATGATGTTGAGCATGCGGAACTTCCTGCCATTGTGCGTCCGGTCCTCGACGAAGTCATAGGACCAGACATGGTTGGGATGCTCGGGTCGAAGCCGGATACACGATCCGTCATTCAGCCAGAGACGGCCTTTCTTCGGTTGCTTCTGGGGAACCTTCAGCCCCTCCCGCCGCCAGATGCGCTCGACACGCTTGGCATTCACCGTCCAACCCTCGGACCGCAGCATCGCGGTGATCCTGCGATAGCCGTAGCGGCCGTAGCGTGAGGCCAGGCGAATAATGTCAGCCGTCAACGCCTCTTCATCCGACCTGCCTTCCGGCTTCTTGCGCTGGGTCGAACGGTGCTGGCCGAGAGCCTTGCAGGCAAAGCGCTCCGAGACACAGAACTTCGCCATGACATGATCGACGCAACGGCGACGGCGGGCGGGGCTCAGAAGTTTCCCGCAGCAGCCTCTTTCAGGATCAGCTTCTCGAGCGTCAGGTCCGACACCGCCTTGCGCAGCCGGTCGTTCTCTTTCTCAAGCTCTTTCAGGCGCTTCACCTGGTCGCCCTTCAGGCCACCAAACTCCTTGCGCCACCGATAATACGAGAACTGCGTCACACCTATTGAGCGAACCGCTTCACCAACCGATCGACCTTGCGACAACAAGACATCGACCTGGCGCAGTTTCGCGACAATCTCTTCGGGCTTGTGCTTCTTCTGGGGCATTCCAACGTCCTCTCTAAAGGCTCAATAGCCTACTTCAGGGAGGACCACTTTTCAGGGGCAGACCACATGCGCTTCCAATCAGCGGCGCGGAGGCTTCCAATCAGCCGATCCGACACCTCGTCGGTCTTTTCCTCTATGGCCCCATCTGGTACAAAACCTCACACTATGGACGTTGAAGTGCGAGAGTATGTATCTATGCCGCAGGCCCGGCCCCAGCGCGAGATAGCCCGCGACCTCCTCGCGGCGCGTGGGATTCTGCGCCTCGCGGAACTCAGGGCCGCCGGCGTGACCGCCGTAACCGTCAGCCGCATGGAGAGGGATGGCGAGGTCATCCGCCTGGCGCGCGGGCTCTATCAGCTTACCGACGCAGAGCTCGACGCAAACCACAGCCTTGCCGAGGCGGCCAAGCGTTTCCCCAAGGGTGTGATCTGCCTCGTCTCGGCGCTCGCCTTTCATGGACTCACCGATCAGCTTCCCCAGAAGGTGTGGATGGCGATCGGCCGGAACGACTGGACGCCGAAGCCGAGCGACATGCCGATCCGTGTGCTGCGTTTCTCGGACGATCTGCTTGCCGACAGCGTCGAGACCCATGTGATCGAAGGCGTATCGGTAAAGGTGTTCGGCGTGGCAAAGACCGTCGCGGACTGCTTCCGCCATCGCGGCAAGATCGGTCTTCCCGTCGCGCTCGAAGGCCTGCAGGAGGCTCTGCGCCAACGCAAAGCCACCCCGGCAGAGATCGTGAGGGCAGCGGATACAGGCGGGGTCGGCACGGTCATCCGCCCCTATCTGGAGGCGCTGACCGCCAATGGCTAAGGAGATCACGAATATCGGCGCCTCGGTGCGCGCCCGGCTCCTCAACCTCTCCAAGGCGAACGGACAGAGCTTCGATCTGGTGCTCACGCGCTTCGCGCTGGAGCGCCTTCTGTTCCGGCTCAGCCAGTCACCCCATGTCGATCGCTTCGTGCTGAAAGGCGCGATGTTGATGATGAGCTGGTTCGACGATCCGCACCGCGGGACGCGCGATCTCGATCTGCTGGGATTCGGCGACCGGAGCGAAGCCGCGATGCTGGCGACATTCCGGGACATTCTCGCTCAGGACGCCGAAGACGGTGTCGTGTTCGATCCGGACACGCTGCGTGTCGATCGCATCCGCGATAAGCTCGACTATGGTGGTCTCCGGCTGCGTGCGATCGCTTCGGTCGGCGGCGCGCGGATCAATCTGACAATCGACATCGGTTTCGGGGATGCACTGGAGCCGGGGGCGGAAGTCGTCGACTATCCGGTTATGCTCGACCTCCCGAAACCAAGACTGCGCGCCTATGCGCGCGAGACGGTCATTGCCGAGAAGTTCCAGGCGATGGTGGCGCTGGGCCGGGCGAACAGCCGGATGAAGGGCTTCTATGACATCTGGATTCTCAGCCGGTCATTCGCCTTCGATGATGACCGGCTCGCCCGCGCCATCGCGGCCACGTTTGCGCGACGTGGGACAGTGATACCGGCCGAGCCGCCCGATGCGCTCACGCCAGCATTTGCAGCTGACGAACAAAAGCAGCAGCAGTGGCGCGCCTTTGTCGAGGATGTTGCAGCTGCTCCGGGGCCTCTTGCGCTGGTTCTTGAGGAGCTCGCCGGCTTCCTGATGCCACCGGCCAGTCGAGCAAAGGAACTGAAGCCATAGCGACAAAGTGGAAGATTTTGACTGAGAAAAACAATCGGTAAGGTAGGATTAAGGGACTAGGCCGACGAATGGCCATTGCGTTTTCGCCTTAGTTTCTCGAGGTGCATGAAAGCGCACGACGAGCCACAACCGTTGAGTGCTTAAGAGGATGTCGGGCGCGCGACCGATAGCCGAATCAAGCCCGAGAGCGACGGGACCCGCCGGCCCACAGTTTGAAACCGGTCGGCACACACTATGCTGGCCTGCCCCTATGAGGTGGTCCGGTTTCAGTTTTAATGCATGATCGGCTTTCCGGCCATTGCCTGTGCAGATGGTGGTGCCGTTCTACGGTTCGGCGCTGGCCAGATGATAGCCTCCGGCGCCGGCGGTTTATAGCCGAGCGATGAGTGCGGCCGCTCGGTGTTGTAGTAGCGTCTCCATGCCTCGATGATGACCTTTGCCTCGGCGACGCTATAGAAGACCTCACCGTTGAGCAGTTCGTCGCGGAGCTTCGAGTTGAAGCTCTCGCAGTAGCCGTTCTCCCATGGGCTGCCGGGTTCGATGAAGGCAGTCTTTGCACCGACAGCCACGATCCACTCCTGCACGGCCCTGGCGATGAACTCCGGGCCGTTGTCAGAGCGAACATGGCCCGGCACGCCGCGCAGGATGAACAGGTCCGACAGGACGTCGATGACGTCGGACGAGTTGAGCTTGCGATCGATGCGTATCGCCAGGCACTCCCGGGTGAACTCGTCGATGATGTTGAGCATGCGGAACTTCCTGCCATTGTGGGTCCGGCCCTCGACGAAATCATAGGACCAGACATGGTTGGGGTGCTCGGGTCGAAGCCGGACGCACGATCCGTCATTCAGCCAGAGCCGACCTTTCTTCGGTTGCTTCTGGGGAACCTTCAGCCCCTCCCGCCGCCAGATGCGCTCGACGCGCTTGGCGTTCACCGTCCAGCCCTCGGACCGCAGCATCGCCGTGACCCGGCGATAGCCGTATCGGCCATAGCGGGATGCGAGCCGGATGATGTCGGCGGTCAACGCCTCTTCATCCGGCCTGCCTCTGGGCTTCTTGCGCTGGGTCGAACGGTGCTGGCCGAGAACCTTGCAGGCAAAGCGCTCCGAGACACAGAACTTCGCCATGACATGATCGACGCAACGGCGACGGCGGGCGGGGCTCAGAAGTTTCCCGCAGCAGCCTCTTTCAGGATCAGCTTCTCGAGCGTCAGGTCCGACACCGCCTTGCGCAGACGGTCGTTCTCTTTCTCAAGCTCCTTGAGACGCTTCACCTGATCGCCTTTAAGGCCGCCGAACTCCTTGCGCCACCGGTAATACGTGAACTGTGTCACGCCGATCGAACGAACCGCTTCGCCAACCGATCTTCCTTGCGACAACAGAACATCGACCTGGCGCAGCTTCGCGACGATCTCTTCGGGCTTGTGCTTCTTCTGGGGCATTCCAACGTCCTCTCTACGGCTCAATAGCCTACTTCAAAGAGGACCACTTTTCAGGGGCAGACCAAACGGCGACAGCTATCGCCTCGCGCAAAGCCGGGCACGAAAAACCGCCAACCCTCACCAATAAGATCGCCGCTGCTGCGAGCGGAAAACTCTGGTCGGGCTACGCCCTCCCGACGTTCCCCGCTCGCAGCAGCGCCAGGGGCCTGGTTTTGCGCCGCCCAATGGCCGGTTTTTGCTCCGCCGTTGACATCCCTTGCCCGGGAGGAGCGGACGACGATGGTTCTCGAACGCCTAGAAGGCGTTCATTTTGAAGCAGGGAGCGGACCGAATCCAGGTCGCGGAGGTTTGCCGTCGGGCTGGGATCAGCCAGGCGACCTACCTCAACTGGAAAAAGAAACGGGGCGGGCTGCGGCCGATCAGGATGAACCGGCTCAAGCAGGTCGAGGACGACAGCACGCTCAGGACCCTGGTCGCCGACCTCTCCCTCGACAAGGAGATGCTGCGGGACGTGATCCGCCAAAAACGGAATGAGAGCAGAATACGGCCAGGGCTCAAATCGACGATGGACGAACGTTCAGGGGCATGTCACGGACCCTAGAGGAGATGGCAACCCGCCACTATTTACATTTTCTCGCCGCCTAACTTGCTCGCGTGGATCACCCAATCGGTGAATTGATCCTCGTCGAAGGGCTTATCTTTGTAAATGTTGAGGTACCGAACTTTTCCATGTTTCGAGGACTCTGGCGGCATGGGTTCAAGCTTCGTTCCTTCGAGGAACGTCACTTTCACATACCTTGTGAAACAGTGGAAACTCAGGAACCAAACATCCTTTTCAGTTCCATAGAAAGGCGAGTTCCATTTCACTCCTTTTTGCACGTCGGGTACGGCCTTCTCGATGAGCCTATCAAGCTTGCGTCCAATATCCCGCTTCCAATCGGGCATGGCCTCGATGTATGCCTCCACAGGCTCATTGCCGTAGCCTTTTGGTATCTGTGGATTGCCGCCAGAGAGCAGCTTCGGTTTCGCATTCTTGCTCATGTTCTCAACCTAACGTATTCTCTGCCCCTCGTCCGCACACCGAGGAACTTGCCGCCAGTTGCGCGCGCGGGTGCAGCTCACGCACCTTCCCACCAATCGTCAATTGGCACTCGGGTTCCTGAGGCGACGATTGGATCGCAGCAAAGCGGGTTATGAGTAGGTTAAAGGCCATTGAGCGCTGATCGCAAGAAGTGCGTGGTAGTACCCACGCCGTCTTGGCAACAGACGCTACTGCATGCCTACAGTTGCATCCCTCCCCGCCGATACGTGGCGATGGACGCCCCACCCCTTGGCGCATGCACTGCGCTCCCACGAAACTCAAGGCTATTCATATCTGCTCGTTTTCTCTTCCAACCTGTTCGCTGCTAAGCCTCCCTTCACCTCGGCACTACTCAATGTCATAAGCGTCTGGCTGTTCCTCTGAAATGCAGCCGCTTTGTGCTATCGGCCCTTCTCGTGCTCTCGGCAACCCTTCCCTGGATCGGCATGGTGCAACGCAGCTTCCGATCCTTTCGCCTGTTTAATCCTCGCCCTCCAGCGCATCGCTGACGACTGACCAAACCGAGAGTTCGACCAACTCACCTCGTTCAACCATCACGATAGCTGAACGGTCGCGGTGGTACGATTACAATGCGTTGGAGGTTAAGGGTGCTTGCAAAACCTCTTTGAACCGCTCCGGGTTTGCCGGAGGCTCCAACTCCTGAGAAGGTGGAGCCATCATGAGCAAGACGACGAACAAGTTTTCCCCGGAAGTGCGCCAGCGAGCCGTGCGGCTGGTGCTGGATCACGAACATGAACATCCCTCCCGGTGGGCTGCGGTCATGTCGATCGCGTCCAAGATCGGCTGCACGGGCCAGACGCTGAACGAGTGGGTGAAGAAGTCCGAGGTAGACGCCGGCAAGCGCGCCGGTGTGCCGACGGACATGGCGGCAAAGCTGAAGGCGCTAGAGAGGGAGAACCGGGAGCTTCGGCAGGCCAACGAGATCCTGCGCAAGGCTTCCGCTTATTTTGCCCAGGCGGAGCTCGACCGCCCGTTCAAACGATGATCGGGTTCATAGACGATCACCGCGGGGTCCATGGGGTCGAGCCGATCTGCAAGGTTCTGCCGATCGCCCCGTCGACCTACCACGACCACGTCGCCAAGCGCGTCGATCCGGAGAAGCTGTCGGCGCGGGCGAAGCGGGACGGTGTCCTGAGGCCTGAGATCGAGCGCGTCTTCGCCGAGAACTTCGAGGTCTATGGCGCGCGCAAGGTCTGGCGGCAGATGCTGCGTGAAGGCTTCGCCGTCGCGCGCTGCACGGTCGAGCGGCTGATGGCCGACCTCGGCCTTCAGGGCGTCATCCGCGGCAAGCCGATCCGCACCACGGTGCAGGACAAGGCCGCCCCGTGCCCGCTCGACCATGTGAACCGGGTCTTCCATGCCCCCGCGCCGAACAGGCTGTGGCTGTCGGACTTCACCTACGTCAGCACCTGGTCCGGCTTCGTTTACGTGGCCTTCGTCATCGATGCCTATGCCCGCCGCATCGTCGGCTGGCGGGTGAGCAGGACCGCCCATGCGGGCTTTGTCCTCGATGCTCTCGAACAGGCCCTGCACGAACGGCGGCCCATCCACCGCGGCGGCCTGGTGCACCATTCCGACAGGGGGTCTCAATATGTCAGCATCCGCTACACCGAGCGACTGGCCGAAGCCGGCATCGAACCCTCCGTCGGCAGTGTGGGCGATTCCTACGACAATGCTCTCGCCGAGACGATCAACGGCCTCTACAAGGCCGAGGTCATTCATCGGCGCGGGCCATGGCGTAGCTTCGAGGCCGTAGAGTTCGCCACGCTGACCTGGGTCGACTGGTTCAACAATCGCCGGCTGCTGGAGCCCATCGGCAACATCCCGCCGGCGGAAGCCGAGGAACGCTACTACGCCATGCTGGAAGAACCAGCCATGGCCGCGTGACTCAAAAGAAACGGCCTCCGGCAAACCCGGGGCGGTTCACTTTAGCGCCTCGGCGACGCAGACGCGGAGATCGAGCCGATGTCATGAAACATGCAGCGCTCAAAATTCACTCACTGCGCGCTCAAAGCGAATGATGAGAGCCTTCGTTTCGTTGTTTGCGGAAGCACAAAGAATGCGAGCGGAGCGTTCGGTAGGTTCAGGTTATCAACAAACGGGTCAACAAGGGCAAGTGTCATGACCATCCGCAAGAGCCTTCTCGCAACCGCAGCCGTCGTCGGCCTGATGATGGCGGGCGCCGCCGGTGTTCTCCCGGCCTTCGCAGACGGGGATCATCAGCATATCGCCGAACTCGGCACCGCGGAGGCGCCGCTCGACATTATCCGTCAGGCGACCGACCTTCCCGGCACTATCGGAGAGCGGGGCCCGCAGACGGTCAAGGTTGGCCTCGAAACTGTCGAGGTCATGGGTAAACTCGCCGACGGCACGGCCTACCACTACTGGACATTCAACCGGAAGGTCCCGGGTCCACTGGTTAGGGTTCGCGTCGGCGATAGCGTTGAGGTCATGCTCAAGAACCATCAAGACAGCGGGGCGATGCATAATGTCGACTTCCATGCGGTCACCGGTCTGCATGGCGGTGGCCATGCGACGCTCGCGGCCCCCGGCGAAGAGAAGGGCTTCACGTTCAAGGCGCTGAATCCTGGCCTTTACGTCTATCACTGCGCCGTCGGGCCGGCCGCTCAGCACATTGCGAACGGCATGTACGGCCTGATCCTAGTCGAACCCGAAGGCGGCCTGCCTCCTGTCGATCATGAGTTCTATGTTATGCAGGGAGAGCTCTACACCGAGGAAGCCTATGGCGAGCAGGGTCAGCTGACGGAGAGCTACCAGAAGCTGATCGACGAGCAGCCGGAATACTACGTCTTCAACGGGGCCGACCAGGCGCTGACCGGAGACAACGCCCTGAAGGCGAAGGTCGGCGAGACGGTGCGCATCTACTTCGGGGTCGGCGGCCCGAACAAGACTTCGAGCTTCCACGTCATCGGCGAGATCTTCGACAAGGTCTACAACCTCGGCTCCTTGACCGGCGAACCGTTGCCGGACGTGCAGACGATCAGCGTTCCCCGGGCGGCGCCGCGGCGGTGGACTTCAAGGTCGAGGTGCCTGGCGAATACCTTCTGGTTGACCACGCGCTGTCGAGGGCGATGAGAGGTCTCGTGGGCAAGCTGGAAGTGGAAGGGCCTGAGCAACCTGACATCTACCGCGAAGGCATAGACGAGAAGGTCGGCATGGTTTTCGAATAGCAATCGCAGATTTCATTGGGTCGTCGGGTAGCCGACGGCCCAAATCTGTTTCTCAGGGACAAGAAACCATGCCCTCCAATCTTAGTGACCCGACGGCGGCACACTCGATGATCGCGGAAGTGAGAATAGCGCTCCTCGGAGCGGGCCTCGATTGCGAATGCGAAGAGAAGGCGAAGCAGGCTCTCGACCGCCTTTCGGCCTTCGGTGCCTATGCGCATGCGGATGAACGGCTGGAGAAGTCCCGACGCCAAAGAGAGGCCATTCGGAGGCTGCTCCCATTCCTTACTGAACTTGACGAACTGACATCTCAAGAGCCGGATCTTTCAGCGTTGGAGGAAGCCGCAGTCCTGTTCGATGAAGTCGCGGCGGCGGCCCACTCCGGCGCGACCGCCCTGAGGGACGCCCACGAGCGGTTGCAGGCGGCGCAGCAGGAGAGGCCGCTGTGACCGCAAGGGCAGTTCGCCAGGACAGGTCAACCCCGCGCGCCGCGATGGCTCGTGGCGACAAGACACGCGATGGCCGGGGACGCGTGCGATCGATGCCCGCCATCCTGCATTACGGATTCCGCCCGTTCTTCTTCCTGGGCGCCCTCCATGCGACGATCGCATTGCCGATCTGGCTCTGGATGTCCGTGTCGGGAGTCGTTATGGGCGGTCCGTTCCAGGCAATGGCGTGGCATGCCCACGAGATGATTTTCGGTTATCTCGGCGCGGTGATCGCCGGCTTTGTTCTGACTGCAGTGCCGAACTGGACCGGCAGACTTCCGCTCAGCGGCCTGCCACTGTTGGGCCTCGTATCACTCTGGCTGCTTGGCCGCATCGCCTGTGCGTTCGTCCCCTCGCCGGAAGTCGCAATGACGCTGGATCTGGCATTTCCGATCGTACTTGCCGCCTCGGTATGGCGGGAGGTCGGGGCCGGTCGCAACTGGCGTAATGCTCCCGTAGCGGGAATGCTGACTCTGTTCGCCGTCGGCAATCTCGCGCATCACCTTGAGGGCATGGCCATATTGCCTGAGGGATATGCGATCCGCATTGCTCTCGGGACGGTCGCGATGCTGATCGCACTGATCGGCGGTCGCATCGTGCCGAGCTTCACACGCAACTGGCTGGTCAAGCAGGGCGGAACGAGCCTTCCGGCGCATTTTGGCATCCTTGACAAGGCGGCACTCGCCAGCACTGTTCTGGCCGTGATGGGCTGGATGTTTGCCGCAGGTGCGTCACTCTCGGGTTGGTTGTTGGTGACTTCGGGCACTCTGCTCGCAGTCCGCGTCGCTCGTTGGCAGGGCTGGCAAACCTGGCGCGAACCTATCGTGCTTGTGCTTCATCTCGGCTACGCGTGGCTGGCTGTCTCGATGCTGCTGCTCGGCCTCTCGACGGTGACGGACTTCGTTCCGGCGAGCGCTGCCCTGCATGCCCTCACCGCGGGTGCGATCGGTACCATGACGCTCACAGTGATGACCCGCGCGAGCCTTGGTCATACAGGCCGGGAGATCAAGGCGGACTTGTGGACCCGTGCGATCTATGTCGCTGTCACAGTCGGAGCCTTGCTGCGTGTCGCAGCGCCTTTTGCGGCCGACACCTACCTCACGCTGCTGATGGCCGGCGGGATCCTCTGGGCATTCGCTTTCGCGCTGTTTGCTGTCCGGTACGCTCCTATCCTTTGGAGACATCGGAAATGAGGAACGTCGTGAATGTTCTGCGCTCCAGAATACCGATTGGTCCCAAGAAGATGAAGGGTGTCTCACCGATACAGCACTCCTTCCATGAAGACGTCGCGGCGATCCTGCTGGGCACGTCCTTCGTCGCCTTGGGAACCAAGATGTTCGCCGACGCACATCTGGTCACCGGAGGGGTCGCCGGAGTAGCGCTCCTTCTCCAGCATTCATGGGCGATTCCGTTCTGGGCCGCCTTTTTCGCCGTTAACCTTCCGTTCTACCTCCTGGCTTGGAAGAGGTTGGGGCCGGCTGTGGCTCTGAGGACGCTCCTGGCCGTCAGCCTGGTAAGTGTCCTGGCAGGCGCGATCCATTCGTGGATCGAATTCTCTCACCTCGACACCGGCTTCGCAGCGATCGCAGGCGGCGGGCTCTGCGGCGTTGGACTGCTCATTCTATTTCGGCATCGGACTGGACTTGGCGGCTTCAACCTCCTGTCGATGTACCTCCAGGACACGGTCGGCATCCGTGCTGGATACGTGCAGATGACCCTCGACTTAGCGGTGCTTGCAGGCGCTTTCCTCCAGCTGGGTTCGGGAGAATTCCTACTTTCGGTGATTGGAGCGGTAGTCCTCAATCAAATTTTAGCAATGAACCATCGGTCTGATCGATACGTGGTCGCGCGCTGAATGCGGCGATGGCTGATCGTACCGCACGAGGCAATAGCGACGTTGACCGGTAATCGGGAAGGAGGCGACAATGTTGGCCGCGCACGAGCCGCAGGATACACCTGCTGTGGGGGCAGATCTCGCAGGAACCGAGCACAAGAACATTCGTTAGCGATATGTGCCGCCGCGGCCTCCTGGATGTGGCGGCATCTATTAACGTTGAGGAGGAATTACACGTGAACCGATTTACAGTACTTGCGGTGGCTGCCAGCATTTGGGGTCTTAGCGGGGGTTTCACCTTCGCAGCCGAGCACGAAGTACGCATGCTCAATAAGGGACCTGAAGGCCAACCGATGCAATTCGATCCCGCGTTCATCAAGATTGAGCCGGGCGACAGCGTAAAGTTCATAGCCACAGACAAAGGTCACAATTCTGAATCAATCCTCGAAATGATTCCAGAAACCGCAGAGGTCTGGAAGGGCAAGATTAACGAAGAGATTGTTGTGACTTTCGATGTGGAAGGGATTTACGGCTATAAGTGTATGCCGCACTTCGGACTTGGCATGGTCGGCATCATCCAGGTCGGCGATAGCACGGAGAATTTGGACTCGGCCGAGACGGCAAAGCTGCCAGGACGGGCCAAGACGCGCATGGCGGAATTAATCGCGCAGGTCAGCAGTGATGGTGCCGAAGGCGACGGTGCCGGAGCGGCAGATTAAGTTTCGAAGCGGTTGCGCCTTCTGCGCGCAACCGCCACCGCCGTTAAAAAATGGAGCAGTTGCATGTCACCAAAACAGACTACGTCAGGATCCGACCAGTCAGCCGAAGAAGACAAGTCCATCAGCCGCAGACGCCTGCTTGTAGGGTCGGTGGGCGCGGTCGGGGGTTGGTTGCGGCTGAAGCGGCTTTAGCTCAAACTGCTGGCGCGCATTCCGCGCATAAGGGTGGCGCGCCGGCCGATGGGACGCAGATGGCGCAGCACAGGACGTATCCAGGAAGTCTCAGCAACCGGATCTATTCAATCAATCCGGTTCATCCTGATATGGCCGACATTGCTGAAAAACCCACCAATATACCTCCTCCCCTCACCCGACGTGAGCCGGCGACGGTCCGAGTCGATCTCGAAACGAAGGAAATTGAGGCCCATCTGGACGATAAGGCCATGTTCCGTTTCTGGACGTTTAACGGCACTGTGCCTGGTCCTTTTGTACGCGTGCGGGTGGGCGATCAGGTGGAGGTTCACCTAAAGAACCCCGAAGACAGCTGGATGATGCACAATGTGGATTTCCATGCCTGTACAGGCCCCGGCGGTGGCGCGGGCGCAACCACGGCCGCCCCGGGCGAGGAGCGCTCTTTCACTTTCAAAGCACTAAATCCCGGGCTTTATGTCTACCACTGTGCGGTCCCCCGGTCGCTCTTCATATAGCCAACGGCATGTATGGCCTCATTCTCGTCGAGCCTGAGGATGGCTTGCCGCCCGTTGATCGCGAGTTCTACGTCATGCAGGGCGAAATCTATACCGAAGAGCCTTTCGGTAGCAGCGGGCTGCTGACGGAGAGCTATGACAAGCTGCTCAACGAGCGACCTGAATATTTCGTATTCAATGGGCATGTCGGGGCGCTGACTGATCACTATCCGCTGAAAGCGCAGGTAGGCGAGACAGTGCGAATATTCTTCGGCGTGGGAGGGCCAAACTATACGTCGGGCTTCCACGTCATAGGGGAGATTTTTGACAAGGCCTATCAGCTTGGCTCAGTCACAAGTCCTCCCATCACAGACGTCCAGAGCATCTCGGTCCCACCCGGCTCCGCCAACATCGTCGAATTCAAATGCGAGGTGCCCGGCCGGTATGTTCTGGTGGATCACGCGCTGTCCCGCGCCGAACGCGGGCTCGCCGGTTATTTGATCGTCGAGGGTCCGGATAATCCGGATGTTTTTAACGCTCCTCCGAATCCTCACGATAGCGGCCACTAGTATATCGCCAGGAGCGCTTGACTGACCGCTCCGGTTAACGTCGACGCAGGGCGCAAGATGATATCCGCGCCCTGCGCATGTTTTCTAACTGCTGGATTACGCGTCGTGCACAGTCAGATTACCCCCAGGGCACGCATCGCCTCGGCAACTCGCACAAAACCAGCGATGTTTGCGCCCTGGACATAGTCGCCGGCCACGCCGTAGTCCCGTGCCGTTTCTGCACAGGTGTCATGAATGTTTTTCATGATTTCTGCCAGCCGGTGCTCGGTTTGCTCAAAGGTCCAGCTGTCGCGGGAGGCATTCTGTTGCATTTCCAGCGCCGATGTCGCCACGCCGCCAGCGTTTGCGGCTTTTCCCGGGGCAAATAGCACGCCAGCTTCCTGAAAGATGCGAACCGCCTCTGGTGTACAGGGCATGTTGGCGCCCTCTCCTACGGCGACCACACCATTCTTCACCAACGTCCGTGCGTCCTTTCCAGTCAATTCGTTCTGGGTCGCTGATGGCATGGCGATATCGCAGGGAACGTCCCAGATGCACCCAGTGTCAATATAATTCACCCCCGTTCCTTTCAACCGCGCGTACTCGGAAATGCGATCACGCCGGACTTCCTTGATTTCCTTCACCAACTCAAGGTCAATGCCGTTTTCATCGACCACATAACCATTAGAGTCGGAACAAGTGATAACCCTCCCGCCGAAATCGAGGATCTTCTCCATCGTATAGATGGCCACGTTTCCTGATCCTGAGACCGACACCCGCCGCCCCTCAAAAGAAGTACTATTTGCAGCTAGCATCCGTTCTACGAAATATACCGCGCCGAATCCGGTGGCTTCTTTGCGGGCCCGCGAACCGCCATACGGTAATCCCTTGCCCGTTAGAACACCTGCTTCGTAGCGGTTTGTCAGACGCTTGTACTGTCCAAACAGGTAGCCAATTTCGCGACCGCCAACGCCGATGTCGCCCGCGGGAACATCCGTATGCTCGCCGAGATGGCGGAAGAGTTCCGTCATGAAGGATTGGCAAAAACGCATGATCTCCCGGTCTGAGCGTCCACGTGGATTGAAGTCGGCGCCTCCTTTGCCTCCACCGATCGGTAAGCCGGTGAGCGCATTTTTGAAGGTCTGCTCAAACCCAAGGAATTTGATTATCCCAATGTTGACCGAGGGATGAAACCGGATCCCACCTTTGTACGGTCCAAGCGCGGAGTTGAACTGCACTCGGAAACCGCGGTTGATCTGCACTTGACCGGCATCATCGATCCAGGGGATTCGAAAGATGATCTGACGCTCCGGCTCGCAAATCCGCTCGATCAGAGCATCCGACGCATAGGCCGGGTGTTTCGCGACAACCCGGCCGAGGCTTTCAAGAACCTCGCGCACGGCTTGGTGGAACTCCGGCTCGCCTGCATTCCGGCGCAGAACCTCACCCAGAATGGCTTCGAGTTTCTCATCGATTTGCGTCATTGGCATAACTCACTTGTACGCGCCTCCTCCGGCAGTAGACGGCTGAACCGTAGATTTTGAGGGGTGGATTCGATTCCCACTGACGCCGACCGCGCCGTTATCCTAGCTGATCCGTGAAACACATATTTGTGCTCGCGCAACTTGATTGTCGCCGCACCGGCCCCTCGACTATCATTAAGACAGTGTGCCGCGCTGGAAAGAGGCGGTCTGAACCATGAGCGGCAGCGAAATCCGGATGGCGGGTCTCTTAGCCTGTCAATGCACCTTCGTTGGCGGGACGCGCCAATCGGGCGAATTTCGCCAGAACGCCGCGCGTATAGCGCGGCGGCGGTTGGGTCCATGCGGAGCGCCGGTGCGTCAGCTCAATGTCGTCGACATGCAACTGCAAGAGCAGCTTGTGGGCATCAATCGATATGATGTCGCCCTCTTCGACAAGTGCTATCGTGCCCCCAAGTGGGCTTCCGGCGCGACGTGGCCGACGACCATACCCCATGTGCCGCCTGAGAAACGTCCGTCGGTAACGAGACCGACCGACTCGCCCAGGCCACGCCCCACCAGCGCGGAAGTAGGCGCCAGCATCTCCGGCATTCCTGGGCCCCCTGTGGACCGAGATAACGCAGCACCATCACGTCGCCGGGTGCTATGCGATCGGCAAGGATTGCCTCAAGTGCAGATTGCTCGTCGTCGAACACACGTGCCGGACCCATCATGACAGGATTCTTCAGCCCGGTGATCTTTGCCACTGCGCCGTCCTGCGCAAGGTTGCCTCTGAGGATCGCAAGGTGGCCCTCGCGGTAGAGCGCCCTGTCGATCGGCATAATGACGTCTTGATCGGCTCGGGGCGAGTCCGGCACTAGATGAAGTTCCTCCGCAAGCGTTCGCCCCGTGATGGTCAGGCAATCTCCATTCACCAATCCCGCGTTGAGCAGGACCTTCAGCACCTGCGGAACACCACCGGCTCGGTGAAGGTCGACGGCCATGTACCTGCCAGATGGCTTCAAATCGCAAAGAACTGACACCTTGCGGCGTACACGCTCGAAGTCGTCCAATGTCCAGTCGATGCCGGCGGCATGCGCGATGGCAAGATAGTGCAGCACCGCGTTGGTAGAGCCACCCAATGCCATGATTACCGCAACTGCGTTTTCGATCGACGCGCGCGTGACTATATCGAGCGGCCGGATCTTCTTCTTCACCGCCTCCACCAAGACGCGTCCCGACTCGGCCGCGCTCTCGATTTTTTCGTGATCCGGATTTGCCATCGTCGAGGAGAACATCAGCGACATACCAAGTGCCTCGAAAGACGAGCTCATCGTATTGGCTGTGTACATTCCGCCGCATGAGCCAGTGGTCGGACAGGCATTGTGTTCGATGCCGTCGAAATCCTCTTTGCTTAGCTTACCTGCCATGAATGCGCCGACCGCCTCAAAGGCCGAGACAATTGAAAGCTCCTGGCCCTTCCAGTGTCCGGGTTTGATCGTGCCGCCATAGACATAGATTGCCGGCACATTGGCTCGCAGGATTCCGATCAACCCACCGGGCATGTTCTTGTCGCAGCCGCCCAGCACGAGGATGCCATCCATCCATTGACCCTGAACTGTAAGCTCTACGCAATCAGCGATCACCTCGCGCGACACCAGTGAATACTTCATGCCTTCCGTGCCCATCGACATCCCGTCAGAGATCGTCGGGGTGCCAAAAACCTGCGGATTAGCACCAGCAGTCTTGATCGCGCCTACCGCCGCGTCCGCAAGCGGCTGAAGCCCGGCGTTGCATGGTGTAATGGTCGAGTGGCCGTTGGCTATGCCGATCATCGGCTTGTCGAAATCATCCTGTTTGTAACCCAACGCATAATACATCGCGCGGTTTGGCGAGCGGGCTACTCCTTGAGTAATGTAGCTGGAGCGTTCGTTGATTTTCATGAGCTCTTCAGATCCTTTTTGATCAACGGATGAGTTCTTCTCACGGCATATCTGCACTGCGGCGACGATACTTGGGGTTTGGCTCCACCTCATCCACCGTACATGAGTGCCGAGGTGTTGGCACTATTCCCAGCCGGAACGCAGGCGGACCCAACTTATGCAGACGGACATCAGAGGATTTCAAACTCTCGCCTCCGGCACGAATAGGTTGCCACGTGCTGGAAGGATGAAAGCAGCCGGCTGTGCTCGCACGCCACGTACAACACCCGCGATCTCCAATGCCCCTAAAGGGCCCGTCGAACAGAGCAAGGCACCACCGGCTGTCGTCACGGACTCTGCCTAGCTTCTCTGATGGTCAGTGGTTGGTCGGCCATACATCACAGCTAACGCAGAGCGCACGCCGCGAGTTCAACAGCCGGCATGTGCCGGTTCGTTCATGGGCGATCCTTGGGCCGAACGCTGCTGATCGTGTCGGCATCGCCGGCCAGCGCAGCGACCAGCGCCACCACTCAGTGGAGCCCTTTCACGGTCGATGCAAACGCAAGAACTCCCACTGCCCTTTGCTTTGAGCCGATAGAGTGCGCGGCACGTCCGCCGCGGGGAGCGGGCGGTCAAACAGATAGCCCTGTCCTATGCTGCAGCCACGTGCCCGCAGGTATCGGGCCTGCTCGACCGTCTCGATGCCTTCAGCGACTGTCTGCATGCCCAGCCGCTTTGCCATCTGAAGCACGGCATCAATCACGGCGGTTGCCTTTGGGTCGCTTGCGTCAATCCGCTCGATGAACGACCTATCGATTTTGATCACATCGACGGGAAATTCTTGAAGATGTGTCAGAGAGGCATAGCCCGTCCCGAAATCATCCAGCGCGACCATGACGCCCAGTGTCCGCAACTCTCGCAACATGCGTGAAACCTCGGGGCCGAGTTGGCCGATCAGTACAGTCTCTGTCACCTCGATATCGATGGCAGAGAGGCTTTGCCCCGCTACGTTTGGATGTGATTGGAGCCTGTCAGCCAACGCGTTCTGCCGGAAATCGGCCGCCGACACATTCACTGCGATGCGGCCTGGATTTATGCCTGCCGCCTGCCAGTCTGCGAGGTCGGAAAAAACGCGTGCAAACATGCGATCTGTCAACTGAACGGCGATCTCACTATCGAGAAATGCCGCCGCAATCTCAGACGGCGGCAGTATCTCATTGTTCAAGCTGCGAATTCGCAGCAGCGCCTCCCACCCCATCACGCGGCCTGTGCGCAGGTCGATCTTAGGTTGATAGAAGGGGATGATACGATCCTCCTCCAGCGCCTGCCTTGCCAACTTCAGCATGTTCGAACGTCGTTCTGCAGCACCCTTTAACGACGGCGTGAATTCAAGGACGGTTCCTGGCATCTGCTCCTTGGCCGCATAGAGCGCCAGATCTGCAGCGATCAGGAGCTCGGCGGGATCATCTCCATCGCGCGGCCATATGGCGACCCCAGCAGAGAAATTAACGGGAACCCGCAAGTCCCCAAATAGAATTGGCTCGGCCAAAGCAGCCGAAACACTGTCCATCGGTCCGGCATACGCATTTGGAGCGGCAAGCTCCGGCAATATGATCGCAAATTCGTCCCCCCTAGTCGCGCCACGGTCGCTTTCTCGGGCAGGCTGCCAAGCAGGCGCTCAGCAGTATTCTCCAACACCCGGTCGCCAGCGGCATGCCCCAAGGTGTCATTGAGTTCCTTGAAGTTGTTCAGGTCGAGCACGATCAGGGCGACGCAGTGGCCATCCTGTTTTGCGGCATCAATGGCAACCCGCTTTCGCTCCTGATAGAGTGTGCGATTGGGCAGTTTCGTCAGTGGGTCGTGATGCGCCGCCCAGTTCAGCTCGGCCTCGGCGGTCTTCTGTTGGGTGATGTCAAGCATGGAGCCGACAAGCCGAACGGGCTGGCCGTCGTCGTTGCGAACGATGACACACCGTGTTCTGATTTCAATCCAGTGGCCGGAGGCGACACGGAACCTGTACTCTTCATGCCAGTAAGCCGCCCCTCCTTCCAGTGCTGCTGACTGGCTCGTCAGCACTCTGGGGCGATCCTCGGGATGGATGCGATCGAGCCACCAATCACGGTCGGTCCGGTCTTTGAGTTCCGGGTACCCCAATACCTTCTTATAGGCACCTGCCCATGTGGCGCGCTGTTCCTCGAAGGACCAATCCCAGATAACGTCGCTCGTTGCGCGAGAAGCAAGACGATAGCGTTCTTCACTGGCGCGAAGCGCGTCTTCGCCCTGGACTTGCTCGTGGACATCCTCAAGGCTTCCATACCAAGCGACCACTTTGCCTGCAGCATCCCGGCGCGGTTTGGCGCGTGCACGGAACCATCGATAGGAGCCATCAGCCATTCGTAGGCGATAGCGGACATCGGCACGTTCGGGGTCTTCTGCGTCGATGGCCGCACCCCAGAGCTGTTCCACGGAGGGTAGGTCATCGGGGTGAACAACGTCAGCCCATCCTGCACCGCAACCTGCTTCACGCGGTAGCCCGACCAGTTCTTCCCAAAGAGGCGCTATCTCCGTTACGTTCCCTTTCGGGTCGGCGACCCATGCAATCTGGGGGTTCAGCTCAACGTAGGCCCTATGGTGATCTTGTGTCTCGCGGAGCGTTTCCAAAGTTTGGATCAGACGGCGCTGTTCTTCCGCCGTCGCCCTCGATAGTCGCTCCGAATGCCACGTGTAGGTTATCGCCGCTCCAAGCATGAACAGGAAGACGGCAACCACCATGGTGGCAAGCTCGTCAACTGACGCGATCCAACCATCCAGCTCGACAGGCGCGGCAACCGTCACGATTGTCACACCCGACATTGCAATGAAATGAAGTGACACGACCGCCGCGAACAATGCCGCTGCCGCAGGCCACGCGAAAATCTGATCTTTCCACCTGACGAGGAGGTGGCCAGCTCCCGCAGTCAAAACCAGACCAACAGCGATCGCCAATGCGCTCGTCAGGTGATCATGCACAACAATCCCACCAAGACGTAGCGCATGCATGTCCACAAAGTGAGCTACCGCAACGCCAACACCAGCTATGGCACCGGCCAGCAATCCCCGTTCCCGGCCATGCAAAATCAGACCGCCCGCGAGAGTGAATGCACCTGTGAGCAAGAGAGAAAGAAGAGCAACGATTAGATCGAAATGTATGTCGAGATCGCGTCGATAGCCCAGCATTGCCGTGAAATGAGTGGACCACACACCAAGCCCAGCGATTATGGCGGCGAGGATTAGCCAGCCTCGCTGCTTAGAGACGTCCGCCTTCATGCTATATTGTGCTATGGCGGACCCAGTCAGGGCTGAAAGCGCACAGATGCCGATGGCCAACCCCACGAAGCGCAGGTCGTGATCATGAACAATTGTTTCATAGACAGTTTGCATCTGCCACTCGTCACGTGCTCTCAGCCCTACATAACATGCCCGGGTTTACAAACTCCAAGAAGAAAGCAGCCGTGGGGACGCGGGCGAAGCGCAGACTTCACGCGGACTATTCGCCGACCGGCGCCGCCTGGAGCAGCGCATCGACGAGGTGACGAAGAAGATCGCCGCAACTGCGGACCGAGAAGATATCGCCTACCGGCGGAGATTCATGGCCGCTTCCAGTGTGGCGTCGGGAGGGACATGATCAATTCCTGAGTTATAATCCGACCACTCTCATCTACGATCATTATCAATTCGCGATCGTGATGGCGGAAGGACAAGCGGTGCCTGCCCTCATCCTCGCCGCTCCCACGCTCGACGCGCCCTCGGATGGCCCCGCGCCGCATCTGCCTGAGAAAATACTCCACGGCGAACTTCATTGCGCGTGCGGCTACGGCGGCATCAATTTCGGGTATCCCGTCCACTAGGCGAACCACAGACATTTCAACATCTCCGAAATAGGTTTCGTCCCAGCCAATAGCCCCATGAACTCCGCTGTTCATTGAGCAGGCGCAAGGATGCCAGAATTTGCTGTTCCATCGCGACTACATGGTCTGGATTTTCCCCCTTCGCCTTTTGTGGGCGCAACGCCAGCTTGTTTGCTCCAACTCAAGCAGCGCACGGCCGAACCGGTCTGGCCTCAAACGTAGCAAATAGAAGCCCCAGGGCGCTTTCGCGGATTTTCAGCCGTCAAGGAGCACGCCTCCGCTCGGTGATCTTCGCGACAGCTTCGCGCTTGAACTCGTCACTGGAATAGCCGGTCCCCTTCATGGCCTCCTTGCCTCAAAGCTCGGGAAGAAGGCGTCCTGAACCGCCCCGGGTTTGCCGGAGGCCGTTTCTTTTGAGTCACGCGGCCATGGCTGGTTCTTCCAGCATGGCGTAGTAGCGTTCCTCGGCTTCCGCCGGCGGGATGTTGCCGATGGGCTCCAGCAGCCGGCGATTGTTGAACCAGTCGACCCAGGTCAGCGTGGCGAACTCTACGGCCTCGAAGCTACGCCATGGCCCGCGCCGATGAATGACCTCGGCCTTGTAGAGGCCGTTGATCGTCTCGGCGAGAGCATTGTCGTAGGAATCGCCCACACTGCCGACGGAGGGTTCGATGCCGGCTTCGGCCAGTCGCTCGGTGTAGCGGATGCTGACATATTGAGACCCCCTGTCGGAATGGTGCACCAGGCCGCCGCGGTGGATGGGCCGCCGTTCGTGCAGGGCCTGTTCGAGAGCATCGAGGACAAAGCCCGCATGGGCGGTCCTGCTCACCCGCCAGCCGACGATGCGGCGGGCATAGGCATCGATGACGAAGGCCACGTAAACGAAGCCGGACCAGGTGCTGACGTAGGTGAAGTCCGACAGCCACAGCCTGTTCGGCGCGCGGGGGCATGGAAGACCCGGTTCACATGGTCGAGCGGGCACGGGGCGGCCTTGTCCTGCACCGTGGTGCGGATCGGCTTGCCGCGGATGACGCCCTGAAGGCCGAGGTCGGCCATCAGCCGCTCGACCGTGCAGCGCGCGACGGCGAAGCCTTCACGCAGCATCTGCCGCCAGACCTTGCGCGCGCCATAGACCTCGAAGTTCTCGGCGAAGACGCGCTCGATCTCAGGCCTCAGGACACCGTCCCGCTTCGCCCGCGCCGACAGCTTCTCCGGATCGACGCGCTTGGCGACGTGGTCGTGGTAGGTCGACGGGGCGATCGGCAGAACCTTGCAGATCGGCTCGACCCCATGGACCCGCGGTGATCGTCTATGAACCCGATCATCGTTTGAACGGGCGGTCGAGCTCCGCCTGGGCAAAATAAGCGGAAGCCTTGCGCAGGATCTCGTTGGCCTGCCGAAGCTCCCGGTTCTCCCTCTCTAGCGCCTTCAGCTTTGCCGCCATGTCCGTCGGCACACCGGCGCGCTTGCCGGCGTCTACCTCGGACTTCTTCACCCACTCGTTCAGCGTCTGGCCCGTGCAGCCGATCTTGGACGCGATCGACATGACCGCAGCCCACCGGGAGGGATGTTCATGTTCGTGATCCAGCACCAGCCGCACGGCTCGCTGGCGCACTTCCGGGGAAAACTTGTTCGTCGTCTTGCTCATGATGGCTCCACCTTCTCAGGAGTTGGAGCCTCCGGCAAACCCGGAGCGGTTCATCCACAAATCTAGGGGCTATTCAACGTGCTGCTCCGATGACAGATCGATACCCGTCGATTCAGCCGATGGAGCATCGCTCGCACGCTCGTTCTTTAGCGGCTGAAGAAGCCAGGTCAACACGTTTGACGGGAGCTTCAAGGAGCTGTCTCGATTGCTATTTGCTGCAACTCGTAGTAGAAATACCGGCGAGGAGTGGACGGGGGCGAGCGGACGGAGAACGAGATGACGGAAGATGAACTTCTGACACTCTTAGATCATGCCGCTGGATATAGGCAGATTCTGCATGAGATCCTCTTCGATCTTTCCACGACCGATGCGACGCAACAGCTGCCATCCAACGATGAGCCGCAATTTTATGGCCGGTCGCAGAATGATCTCACTGCACTTGGAGAGAGACTGCTCGGCCGCTAGCCACCCCACTGGCCAGGAACCTGTTAGCTTTGAATCCGTTTCCGGCTTATGGTCTGGCCGGCTCCAAAATCGTTCATCGGAAAGGCGGCACTGAGGCTCCTTGTGACTTCGGTGGGGATGTTCTTGGGCGTTCTTGTTATGATGCTCGTGTTGATTCAGTTATTGTTTATCAAGACAGTGCCTGAGGACCAATTGAGCCCGGATCCAATCGAAACCAATGGCCTCCGGGACGAGGTGGGAGGCAACTGATGGACGCCCTCGATTTTCGGCTGACCTGAATAAATGTCGGGCGAGACACGACAGAGCCAATCTTTGCACTCAAGCAACCGAAGAACCGCGACCACGCCGTTTTGGGTTTGCAGATAGAGTATGGTGGCGCGCACGCTGTCCTCCACCCGTTCCAGGCATGGCTGACAGAAAGGAACCTCCGTAACTGCGTCAGGCATGGATTGGCTTTGCTCACGCAGCCTATCGGTGGAAAGATAGTAGCGAGTCACCATCACCGGGGGCATATAGAGCCCTTCGGAAAGCTGAACCGACAAAGTTGCCTTTTTGCCGCAGCAAACGCACGGCTGCGGGGGACGCGCTGTGTTTGCCATCACGAATAGCTTTGCTGGTTTGATCCCGTTTCAGACAAGATGACGACGTCTCCCCTGATGGCCTCACCGAATCCCGCCAGGGTTTCTTATTCTACGCCGAGAACTGCGGAATGGCTCGACCTTTTCAGTCTTTACTCCTCGTTTAACTCGGCTTGCACGAGCGCACAACGAGCCGACGCCATTCGGGCAACCAAGTTGTCCATCATGGCTTTCATTCATTGCTGCTTCCGGCGGGGATGCAGGCCGAGCCCTCAAGAATGATGCACAGCGCAGGAAAATTCGCTTTGGGTTTGCGCTTGCTCAACGATGCATCGACACCGCCCGATATGAGTTGCCTATAGACGAAACCAGGAGACATTAGTTGATAGTTCGTCCCGAAGATGTCGACCCCTCCCTGATTGATCTGGCAACCAGGACGGTACCTCGCTACACATCCTACCCGACGGCGCCGCAATTCTCGGCAGAGGTCGGGCCGGGTGAATACGCGGCATGGCTGGACGCGGTTGGCGGGACGAACAATCCCGTTTCGATCTATCTCCACGTGCCGTTCTGCAGGTCGATCTGCAACTATTGCGGCTGCACCACGAAAGCGGCGCTTCGCGACGATCCCATCCGCGCTTACGCCGACGTCCTCAAGGAAGAAATCGGCCTTGTGGGAGCCAGAACCGGACGCATTGCCGTGTCGCACCTGCATTGGGGCGGAGGGACCCCGAACATCTTGCCGCCGGACTGTATGGCGGAATTGGTCGAGCTTCTTTCCAAGACGTTCAATTTCAAGGACGACATGGAACACGCGATCGAACTCGATCCCCGACACGTCACCCAAGACGGCATGGCACGCCTTGGTGATCTGGGCGTAAACCGGGTGAGTCTCGGTGTACAGACGCTCGATGACCAGGTCCAGAAGGCGATCGCGCGCGTTCAGCCGCTGGCCGTCGTCGAAGACGCGATGCGCGCGATATCACAGGCCGGCATCGCAGACGTGAACTTCGACCTGATGTTCGGCCTGCCCTTCCAGACTGAAACGTCCATTGAGGCAACCGTCGAGCAGGCGGTCCGTCTGGCCCCCTCGCGGTTCGCTGTCTTCGGCTACGCGCACGTCCCCTGGATGAAATCGCACCAACGCCTGATCGCCGACGAGACCCTCCCCGACGCTAGCGCGCGGATCGCCCAGGCACGGCTTGCGCGCCGTCTTCTTGTGGGGGCCGGCTACGAGGGCGTGGGCATCGACTACTTTGCCCGCGAAAGCGATCCGCTTGTCGCAGCGATGCGGAATGGCACGATGCGCCGGAACTTCCAGGGCTACACGACCGACGGCGCGTCCACTCTCTTAGGTCTTGGAGCGTCATCCATAAGCCGTACCCCCTCGGGCTATGCGCAGAACCTGCCCGACAACGCTGGGTGGCAACGCCGCATCAGGGCGGGCGAACTGCCCGTGGCCCGGGGCAAGGCGATCGATGCCGTGGACAGGATACGTGGCGATGTCATCGAAGCGATCCTGTGCTTCTTCGAAGCCGATCTTGCCGTGATCGCAAAGCGCCATGGCTTTCCACTCGACTTGTTCGGTCAGGACATTGTCAGGCTGGTGAAGGAAATGGGAACACGCATCCGCATCGACGGCTGGCGGATCGCGATAACGCGGGATCCCCACGAAACCGCACGTCTGGTGGCCAGCCACTTCGATGGCTATCTTCAATCGAACGGCCGTTATTCGGTGGCGGTTTGAAAGCATGCGCGTCGTCTGGAGTGCGGTCGGTTATTCTTCTGTGGCGGTTGGCGTGGCTGGAACGGTCCTGCCATTCCTGCCCGCAACGCCATTCTTCATCCTTGCGGCCTACGCGTTCTCGCGCGGCTCTCCCAAGGTCGAGTCGTGGCTGCTGGAGCATCCGCGGTGGGGGCCTGTGATACGGGACTGGAGACGCGGTCGCGCGATCTCGAAGAAGGCAAAGACAGCGTCTATGTCGGTGATCTGCGCTACGCCCGTGCTGTCGTGGGTACTCGGTTTCGAACCGATCGTTCTGGGAATTCAGGTGGTCGTCCTCACCATGGTGGCCGCGTTTATCGCGACGAGGCCCAGCCCAGGCCCCGATGCCCAGCCGTGAGGCTTTCGGGAGACGGTTGACCCTCTCTGGAGACGTCAATGTTCCAGCAGCGGTTCGTAAAGCGCATCGATGAGCGTGTTGGGGAAGGCGACGAGTGCCTCCACGCGCCTGTCGTCGAGTGCCGGACCATGCGTGAGTTTTTTGACCGCAAGCGTCTCTGGCACGCTGGAAACCCGCACGGCTGCCCCGTTTCCGGATTCACCTGCGCGGCGTCGGCCAGTGAGTTGTGTGTTAGAACGTGACGACCGTGGCCAAGTCCTTGAAGACCCGGCTATGCATGTAGGTCCGGTCACCGCCACATTGCGAAGGGTCGGCGTGCGGAACGTTCCGCCCTCCTCGAGGGAAGCAACGGCCGGGTTGCCCCCAAGACCGGGATCGACCGTCCCAAGGGTCACGCCGTTGGCCTCGCGCAGCGCCTTGTTCTCGTGCACGCCGATTTTATAGTAGCGGTTGTCGGTGAAGGTCTCGCGCGGGTGCATGGGGCTGCGGGCGAGCCGATGGCATTGGCGTGGAGTTCGTGAACTGCTCGGAGAAGAAAGAGCACCCGACCCACTTCCTCCTCGTCGCTCCGCGTTGCCTCGCCGAGCAGGAAGCGGCCGTATTTCGAGTCGAAAGGCGCAAACGCATCGGTTCGCTCGAAGGCGGCGACGGCCTGCGTCAGCGCTCCGAAGGCAGCTTCGGGATCGTCCAGGATTCCTGGCCCGAACGTTTCCGCAAAGGCGGCCCGGTAGGTTTCGTTCTCCCGCAGCCGCGCGGCCACTGCCGCCGTGTCCGGCATGCCCATCTCGGCGGGATTCAGCGGCGGCCCGCCAACAGGCTCCTCGAGCATGACAGCGCGTCCGTCGTGGAACAGGCCTCCCCCATCCGCCGTCCGGATCCTTGCGGAGGGGCGGCACGAGGGCGGCGTAGGACGCTGTTTGGGCGTTGCGGTCGCCAAGTGAAGTCGCATCGTCGCCGAGCGACGCGGCGTGACCGCGTGGATCGCCCCACACCGGGAGCGTGGCAGGTGGCGCAGGACTGGGATCGGTTGGCGGGCAGGTTGGGATCGAAGCAAAGCGCCTCGCCGAGAGCTTCCAACGCCGCGGGTTCGGCGGCCGCGACTGTTTGCATGGGCCCCGGGAGGCGAACACCATCGCGCTGCCCGAGGCCAGCGCCGTCGTTAAAGCAATCAGCGGGGCCATCGCAAGCGCGTAGCGCCTCATCCAGGTTTCTCCGTCACCACGGCCGCCAGAACCGCGGCTTCGCGGGGGGACGCCATTGCCCGGGCGGGCCCGACATCCTGTCGGGTGACCACGGGGGTTCGTACGTCACCGCTACCTCCGCAGCCGCCACGCCCGGCACGGCGCAAGCCGCGCGTTCAACACCGTCCTTCAGATAGCCGACGGCCGGGCACCCCCGCGTGGTGGTCGTCATGACCACGTGCGCCGTCGAGCGGTCGTCGACCGCGACGAAGTAGATCAGCCCAAGATCAACGACGTTCTCGCCGAGTTCGGGGTCGATGACCGCGCGTAGCGAATCCCTGACGCTGTCGGCCAGCGTTGTCCGGTCCGTCTGTTCCGGTGCGGCGGTCATGACCCCGTTCCAATACGCACCAGCAAGCGATAGACAGTACCGTCCGGATCGAAGCCACCCCGCCATTCGTGTCCTCGCTGCGTGAGCTGCGGAAACAGGAAGGTCGGTTCCCGGTCGAGAAGGGCTTCCATCACCTCTCCCGCCTGCATGGCCTCCACGGCCCCGAGCACCTTCACCATGGGCTCGGGCGGCATCAGCCCCCGGTTGTCGAGATGCATCAGCGGTGTGGGCCAGCGATCGCCGACGGCTTCGGCCGGGGAAGCTGCCGGCCCGGCAGTCGGCGTGAACAGCACTTCCCAGTCCCCGCCGCCGATCTCCCGGTCCTGATGTGTGAATCCTTTCGATCCGAGTGCCCCGAACAAAGGCACCGGCCGAAACGGAGCGAGTAGGCGAAGACCTTCACCTGGTTTCAGCGACGCCACCGTCTCCATGATGCGGCCGAACGGCTCGCCTCCTCCCGTCAGTATCGGCCGTACGTCCAATTCCACATAGTCGGTCATGATCGTGCTCCTTCAGTGCCCGCCCGGCGCAATTGAGTAAAGCAGGGAAGGTCGCAGCGCACCCCCGGGAAACCTCTGGCCTTCGGCGACGTCGGAGAGCATCCGTGCCCTCACCAGATGAACGACGATGGCGGCGGTCGCCGCCAGCGTGCCGAAGGCCGCAATCCGGAAGGCTGCGGCGCTTCCAAATGCCAGTGCGGCGGTTGCCGCCCAGACCGATGCGAAGTACACGATGAACCACGGTCGAGCCGCTGTCTCAGATACGAGGTCCTGGACCCGCGGCGTGGGAGCGCGGCCAAGGATGGGGCCGTAGCATTCGAGCCAGGTCATGAATGGCACGATCTTGTAGAGCTTCGCCAGGCCAAGGCCGGAAAGCCATCCGAAGGCGACGAGGTAGACCGAAGCCGCGATCCCCCTCTCGGCTCCGACCAAGGCTGTCAGGGGAATGGGCAGCACGACCGCAAACCCGAGCGAGGCGAAGGCGAGCGCAGCTATCCGCATATTGAGTTCCAGTTCCCTGCGTCTGCGTCCGCGATAGAAGTTCACCACGTCCCTGCTATAGAGGGCAGCCGCACCCGCGGCGACAAGCCCCGCGACGAGCAACACGCTCGACACTGACCAAGCCGCAAGAAGGGCCGCCACCCCTCCTCCGACGGCCACGGTTACCGCGCCCAAGGACAACATGAAGGCGACGCGGTTGCCGTTCCCTTGTGGGTCGGGTGAAAGAAGAAACATCGGAAACAGGCGATAGGAGACGCCCACCGCACACATGGCCAACCATCCTCCGAGACCAGCAGCGGCATGAACGGGGACGCCCTGGGCAGCGATGTAGACTAGCGCGGGCGCCGACGTCGTGCCGCCGAGTACCTGCGTGAACACGAAGCCCAGTGTGACAGCGGCCACTAGTCCTGCGAGGCCCGCGGCCACGAAGGCTGCCGGGAGCGGAAGCGGCCGGGACCGCACAAGCGTAAGGCCGATCGCCGTCACCGCCATGGCAAAGCCGAGGCAGAGCAGAAGGCCGCCCATGGGGAGGAACGCGGTCGTCTCCAGCACACCGCCCATCGACATGAAGCCAGACAGCAGCATGGCGAGGCCCACGACGATGAACAGGAGGGCTGGCAGCGTCAGGCCGGCTCCCGCGAGCGGATGGTTCACGAGGACGGGAACGAACTGGAACAGCGCTCCGGCCATCAGCAGGCTCAGCCAGCCGATCGCAGCGAGATGGACGACCACCAGCGTGCCCGGAGCTCTCAACCCGTCGACGGGATATCCGTAGCCCGCCACCATCAAGGCCTCTGTCGCCAGCAACGACACGAGCGCTGCAGCGAAGTAGGCCATGGTCCATCTCGAGAGCGAGGTTCCGGTCATCGGACTTGCCGACCCATCAGGAACCGCAGCAGCATTCGCAGTCGCTGCCTGCCCTAGAGATGAGGACGCGCCAGATGTGCGGACCCCGCTCAACATAAGTCCAGTCGAAGAGATCGGGGGACCGCGTCTGGATCTGATACTGAAGGGGGCGCGGCTCGTGATCGCTGACGATAGCGAAGGATTGGCCCGGCTTCAGAGCGGCCAGCACCGAGAATATCCGAGGATGGCGCTCGTAGGGCGGGAGGGTGCGGACGTCGATGGTGGGGATTTCGGCCAGTTCCTTGGTGGTCATGCGCGAAGCTCCAGAGTTCAACCGCAGGCAAGACGCGAGGTGCGCCGCCAGCTCAGGGGAAACTCTAGCAAACCCGGCACGATGCCTGTTTGTCGAAGCGCAAACTCAGGAGACGGCGAAGCTGAGCTTCGTGCAGGCTTCGTCCGATCACAACAGCCTGATCGCAACCGCCTGCAGGTTCCAGGCCAGCGCTGCCAGAGGCGGAATCGTCACTCCCACAGCAACGGACAGTGCCGCGATCCAGTCGAACCTTCTATCGACCGTCCTGCCCTTGGTGCTTCCTTCATGTCGTCAACGTCCACTCTCGGGCGAGTTCCGGCGCCGGCAAAGGCGCGTCCTTGCCCTGATGGAGGACACGCCCCGCCGCGCCGGTGCACGGCCCCTACTGCCGAAGCGTCGGCGATCGAGGGCGCCGAAAGGGAACTGCATAATGTCAGCCGCGCGCGCGTAAACCTCAGCTGCCGCGAAAAGCGGCGTTCTTTGCGCCAGCGCAACGTCCGAAGCGAGGCTGCCTGCTCTACTGGTTGTTTGACGGAGGCAACACACGAAAATGAACCTTTTGGATATAGACCCGAGCATGAGCGTCGACGAGATCATGCGTCGCTGGCCGGCGACCATCCGTGTGTTCATCCGCAACCGGATGCTATGCATCGGCTGCCCGATAGGCGTCTTCCATTCGGTGAGGGATGCCTGCGAGGCCCACAACCTCGATGAGGAATACTTTTCACGGGAACTGCTGGCGGCCATGAGAGCCGATGACAAGGCCAATGCGTCGTCAGCATTCGAACGAGCGGGAGCTTAAAATGACGATGAACATCCTCGAAAGAATGCAGACGAAGCTAGGGCAGTCCAGCGAAGTCATGGCGCGTGCGGGCGTCAGACTGTTCGAAGGCGGCTACGCCGCGAAAAACGACACGCGCAACGCGATCTGGCGCTGCCTGCTCTGCCGCCACGGCGACGACTGCCGCGACTGGCTGGCGGCGGGACGGACGGACTTACCGGATTTCTGCCCGAACCGCGGAACGTACGAGAAATACGTGGTGAGGCTTTAGCCGCGCAGCAGTTCGGTCTTACTTTCGCCGCCGGTTCTCGGCCACCAGCATGAGTTCGTGCGGATCTGTGACTGTAACTTTCTGGCGGCCGCTTCTCACGAGCCCGTCGCTCTCCCATCCGCTCAGGAGCCTGCTTACCGTGTGGAGCGTCGTTCCAGTCATTTCGGCGATGTCCTGACGGGTGATCGGGAAATCGATCTCGATGCCGCTTTCGGTCTTCCTGCCGGACTGCTTCACGAGCCTCAGTATGGTGTGCGCAATGCGCTGCTCAACCTGCTCCGTCGACATCTCGATGACGCGCGCTTGCGTGTCCTGAAGACGTGACCCGATCGTTAGGTACGCGCTCGCCCCAAAGGACGGGAAGCGCGCCTGCAGTTCCGGCCAGAGGCTGTTGGGCCAGGCGAGCGCCACACAGTCGATCGCCGCCACCGCGGAAGCAGGATAAGTGCTTCGGCCCATCGCGACGGCGATCCCGAACAGTTCTCCCTCGGTGATGTAGCGAGCAACGACCTGCTGGCCTCCGGGCGAGGTCTGGGCCACGCGGATATGACCCGAGAGCAGGAGAAAGAAGTGACCGGCTTCCTCTCCCTGCGAGAACACCTCCGAATCCTTAGGATGGCGGGCAGAGCGGGCAGAGGCGAGTACGCGGTCGAGTTCCTCGCCCGACACGCCTGCAAAGGCCGGCAAGCCCGCTATGAGGGACCTGTCGAGGTGCGGCATCGGCGACATCCTTCCACATTCGTGAGGCGTTCAGCCCTTTTCTACCTGCTGTTTGCTCCACCGCAAACAAGGACATCCTGACGCGGTTTATACAGCTGCCAACGGCCTGATGATGCCGCGTCTTGGAAAGGAAGAAGAAGATGAAAAAGATTGTAGCAATGCTTGCGCTCGGAGCCGCCGTCGTACTCGGGGTGCAGCCCAAGCGGCGGAGATCGAAGTCCACATGCTCAACAAGGGCGCGAAGGGCGCGATGGTGTTCGAGCCTGACTTGATCGTCGCAGCACCCGGCGACACGATCCGCTTCGTGCCGACCGACAAGGGACACAACGTCGAGACCATCAAGGGGATGTTCCCGGAGGGTGCAGAGCCCTTCAAGAGCAAGTTCAACGAGGAATTCACGGTCACCGTCACGGCCGAAGGCGTCTACGGCGTGAAGTGCACGCCCCACTACGCTATGGGCATGGTCGCCCTGATCCAAGTCGGCGAACCTGCCAATGCGGACGAAGCAAAGGCAGTGAAGCAGACAGGCAAGGCCAAGGCCGTCTTCGCCGAGCTCTTCGGCCAGGGGTTGGCCGCCAACTGAACGAGCAGCTCTGTCTTCCGGGAAGGGGACACCCGGAGGCCGGGAAGTGGGGGCGCTTCCCGGCCGACTTTTTGCAGCCTACTCCTGGACGAAGATCGGAGAGCGATCAGCCTATTTGGTAGCTGCTTGGGGCGGAATGGTCTGGCCACTCACCTGTATTTCGTCCATTCCGAAGAATTTGAGAGATCGCTATCATGGATTTGATGGCAAGGTGGCCGACACGATACGACACACGGTCCCAGAATGAGGCATCGCAGTGAAGGCGACTTCGGATTGGGGGATCGAGAAGATCATCTTTCCTACGCAGGCAATATGACCGAAACGGCGAAACGGCAACGAGCGCGTGGTGGTGCTCGTGTGGGGCGGTGGGAAGGTCGCCGACGAGGAGTAGGACGAATTCCATCTTCAGGTTAGAACCGACGCAAACCCTTCCAGCTGGCGAAACGGTCTGTTTCTTGCTGTGCAAGAGTTGCAAGAGTGAAAACGATCAATTGGGTCAGGCCCACGCCACAGGGCAGCCAACACCTGACCTGAACTCACCCGAGCTGGGCTTGGAGTTCGTCCATAGCGATTAGTCGGGTCATTAACGGCTTGTCCTCCACACCGGAAACGAAGCCTCCGCCCAACAATGCTAACCTAGCACTCAGCACCTGCCTGCATCACCGTAGAAGAACAAGCCGATACACGATCTACTGGAAATTGCGCAGCGGGGATTAACGTGCGTGCCGTATTCGGTTGATCAACTCGACTAGAACGTTGCCCTGCAAGGGCTTGGTCAGAACAGTCAGCCCCTTGCTGTGCCCAATTGCAGAGAATCCATCCGCAAGCAGGATGACCGGCCTGATTAACCGGTCGAGCGATCGGCGCCCTGAAGGGTCGACCCGCAACGCGCCTTCGTCGACGACTGCGCACACAGCTTCCGAGGTAATTGGTGACGTTTCCGCCCCCGCAAGCGATGCGTGCGACCCAATTAAGAATCCCTCCGCTTCGAGCACGAACTCCAGTGACCGCCTGAGCTCGCGGTCCGGCGCGATTACTTGGACTACGACGGCTACCAAAGAAGCGTTTCCCGAACAAAGCCGGTGGGCCACGTGCCCGTCCGTCGCCTCATGAAGCAGCAGCGCGCGTCGTGCGCCTTGAGCCAAGTCAAATGCAGCCGGCGGAGACGTGCACCGGCACCGCATAGCACTGACGCAACGGTCCCATTTCGCGTTCATCGAAGCGCGACCTGCGTGTCAGATCATCGAGAGTGTCGCCAGGATGAACCGACTCGTCGTTGGCAGGCAATCGCGCCACAGTCCTTCTCGCTGTGGCAACGGACATTTTGTTTGCGCCTGCGCAAAGTACAACCCCGCATCTTGGTCGATGATGTGGATGCGAAACGCATGACTCAGTGGCGTCGCCCGCCGTGCCGTCCTGCCATGAAAGGAAGACCCTATGGATCAGAATAAAGACACACGCAGCGTTCTTGATTCCGCCGCAAGTGGTGACAAGGAAAGCACGCTACTCCCGATGTTGCTTGGGGGCTCATTCTCATCGTCATCGGCGCCGGCGTTGTCATGACGATCGTCTGACAGCGACGCGGCCCCAGCCTTTCTTCCTCGACTTCGTCGTCTAACGTTTCCGGATGACAATGCTGATCTTCCTTCGATGCGGTCAGTCCCAGACCGGCATCACTGCGCGACCCACAGCCTTAGAGTTGTCGTGTGCGGCTGAATCGCAATGCCAGCGGCCACCATCCCGATCAGCTTCCTGTCCGTCGCATTCATCCTGAAACCTGTTTGGAACAATATGCAGGTCCACGGATTATATGCACGCAGGACCTCCCGGGTCCTGCTCGACAACCCCTAGAACCTTACTCTACGGCCGGCCCCGCGCCGGCCTTTCTTTTTCCTATTGACCTGATGGGACGGCACGGGGCGCCGACCGCGTAATCTCCAAACCGCAAGGCTACATTCCGTTCTCTGCAACGCGAACGATAGTTTGTGCCCAGCCGATCGACCGAAACGCAAAAAGCCATCACCGCGGCTGGCTTCTCCCCAGAAAACCCATGATCAAGATTAGGTGTGAAGGCGAAGCTTTCCTTGACGCAGCCCGAGCCCGCTTTCAGCGCACTGTGGCAAGTCTGTTGGTCGGGTTACGATTTCCGCCTCTCCTCTTCGGCGCGTCGACGCTCGTGCCACTCTCGATCAATCGAACCTTCTTCGGCTTTGTGAAAGAACTGTGAGCAGACCAGCCACCCTTTGAGTGGGCGTAGCAAAAGCGCACACGCTACCAGAGTCGCAGGCAGCGTGGTCAGCACATGTACCCAAAAAGGAGGTCCGAAAGAAATCTGAAGCCACAGCGCGAATGCCAACGCCGGCACCGCCGCTATCGTCATGGCGAAAAAGGCAGGCCCGTCCGCCCAAAAGGCGGTCGAGGCCGCCCACTCCGGTATCTTGCGGCTGACCTGTCCTGAGCCCATTGCCGTACGCCTTACACGGTCAGGATTTATCGACCGCTTCCATGCGCGGCATCCCGATATCCGGGTCCAATTCGTGCTCGCCGATCACTACATCGACCTCGCCAAGGGCGAAGCCGACGTCGCGCTTCGATCCGGGGATACTGAAGGCGAACTGGTCGGCCGTAAGATCGCTGACTCGATCTGGGCGGCCTACGCCAGCCGATCATATGTGGAGCGCCATATCGCGCCGACATCGGTCGAGGACTTAAAGTACCATCCCCTGATCGCGCTTGATGAAAGCCTCTCCCGCCACCGTTTGTCCGTATGGCTACGCGAAGTTGCTCCAGATGCGGGGTTCGCGGCACGCAGCAACAGCGTGCTTGGACTCGTATCCGCTGCCAAGGCAGGGGTGGGCGTCGCGGTCCTACCGATTGCGCTAGGTGATGGCGAGCCGGAACTCGTCCGCGTCCTCGAACCCATTCCCGAGCTGACGCGAGCATGGCGTGTCCTCTCGCATCCTGATGGCCGCCGCCTCCCGCGCGTTGAAGCCTTCTTCGAGTTCGTAGCCTGTGAACTCAAAGCGCTGAAGCCCATCCTGACGGGTTGAACGACCTAGCCCACCATGCTTCCGCACCTCAGTCGCATCCACCCGACCGGATCGGCGACCCAGCGATTAATATCCGGCTCTCTCCAGCCAGCACCGTTGACGCTGGTCCTGACCTGTTGTGGGAAGCGGCCCTCGGCGATCTTGCGGTAGATGATAGAGCGTGAGAGGCCGGTAAGCGCCAGGACGGTCCTGAGACGAATAATGCGGTCGGGTTCGGGCATTATGGATCTCCTTCGCAGTGCTGGCTCTCGTTGAGCCCAGCCAGAACCCGCTGATGCCCGGTTGGCAACAATAAACCGCCCCGGATCGCACGCCCGCGTCCAAAAAACGGCAATTCGGCGGATGTCAGATGCCGAGCCCGCGCCCCCTGCCCAGATCAATGCAGTGGGTAAAGGCAAGCTCACCGCCAAGACTGCGTCCGGTCTCCAACCTGATCCCGAGCTCCAACTTGCGACCGGCGAGGATCGATTCCAGCTGCGGACCGCGCTGGGGGCTCTTTGCCATGTCGCCCATGGCCTGGCGGGTAGCGTTGTAGCCAGTCATGTCACCGACCTGGTATTGACGCTGGCTTGCCAGCTTCAGCTTTTGCCAGTCGTCGACAAAGCGAGCCGCGCGGTGCTGTGGGCTGGTGCGCAGCACCGTCTCGTGCTGGAGCGCCTGGATGGCGCGCTGCAGGCGGCCGTTGCTTGCCTCGCGGACGCGCTCGGGATGCTTGACATAGGCAGCTTCTACGTCACGCCAACCATGCGGTCGAACCGTCTCGAAGGATCTGCGGGCGTCGTTCAGCTGCCGCATCTGTTCTGGCGTGCCGAGCCCCTCTGCATTGCCGTGGGTGAGGATCGCATCGATGGCACGGGCATGCCGCACGAATGCTTTGGTGCGTGCATAGCGCAAAGCCTCCCCGCGGCCTTCAGATGATAGATCCGACTGCGGTGCGAGATTGCGCGCGCGTCCGGTGACCGCGTGATCAGGCATTGCCACTTCTGGCGCCGGCCTTGCCGCATGCTCCTCCCCTCCCCTCCCCTTGTCGGGCCGGCGCCGGGGAGCCGACGCTAAGACTGTTGCGGCGGTGATCCGTGCGCAGAGATCGAGGCGACCGGCGAGGAAGCGGCCGAAACTGCTTCGGTCGGGCAAGACAGCCCAGCGCTGGAGCAAAGACGCAACTCAAGCCCTCATTAAGCTGGCGATGCCACCGCAAGCCAGTGCGAACAGCACGGCGGACCAAGCAGAAACACCCATCGTCAGATAAAGGGCAGTGCCGACAGCGACCATCATCACTGCCGCAACTGCGGCGCGCAGGGAGACGTTTCTCAAGGATGGACGCGCTCGACGCATAGGCCTCTCCGGCTGCCAACGATCACAGCGTAGTATCCTGTCCGGCAGCGTCAATCAGCAAAACCACAATTAAAGCATTTCCGCCCCGCGCTCGGACTGCAGCGCCTTCGGCCCGCTCCTATAAGATCGGGGATGATAGTTGAAACATCAGTAGGCACATGCTAAGCATCCATAACATTATGTGAGGTATCACATTATGATCACTGCAGCCCAAGTGCGGGCAGCTCGTGCTCTTCTTGGTATCGATCAGAAGGCTCTAGCTGAGTTGTCCGGTCTCTCTATTCCGACGATCCAGCGCATGGAGGCCAGTTCGGGCAATGTCCGCGGCGTCGTCGACAGCCTGACGAAGGTGGTCGCAGCGCTCGAACAAGCGGGTATCGAACTCATCGGAGAGGGCGCGGTCAGCACGGCGACGGGGCGCGGTGTGCGTCTTAAGGCACCGCCTCCGAAGCACTGACTTTTCAACCCGCGACGGCGACCGCCGACAGATTCCGACGATCCCGCCGCTTCCTTGACCAAGGTGCGGCCCAAGATGAAAGTCCAGACCATGAGCGAGGCACCAAGCTTCGCCGAACTTTTTACCCCAAAACTCGTCACCGTTCTGCGCGAAGGCTACCAACTGCGACAGCTTCGAGCTGATGCCATTGCTGGACTGACGGTCGCCATCGTGGCCCTGCCGCTTTCAATGGCCATCGCCATCGCGTCCGGCGCCACTCCCGCTCAGGGCCTCTACACCGCCATCGTGGGCGGCTTCCTCGTCTCGATGCTTGGCGGCTCCCGGTTCCAGATCGGCGGGCCAGCCGGCGCATTCATCGTTCTGGTCGCAAGCACGGTGGCGCTGCACGGGATGGACGGCGTGATCCTCGCGACTTTTATCTCGGGCCTTATGTTGACCGCCGTCGGCTTACTGCGGCTGGGCACGTTCATCAAGTTTATCCCGTTTCCCGTGACCGTAGGTTTCACCGCTGGAATCGCCGTCATCATATTCGCCAGCCAGGTCAAGGAACTGTTCGGGCTGACGCTCGACCACGAACCGGGCGAACTGCTGGAGAAAATCCCGGCGCTTTGGAATGCAAGGGAAAGCCTGACCCCTGCCGCGCTGGCCGTCTCGATTGCCACAGTAGGCATCATTCTGGGACTTCGTCGCTTTCGTCCGCACTGGCCCGGCATGCTGATTGCGGTCGGGCTTGCCGCGCTGGCCACTGCGCTTCAGCAACTGCCCGTAGCGACGATCGGCACGCAGTTCGGCGGCATTCCATCATCGCTTCCCGCTCCAGTCATTCCCGACCTGTCTGTCGAAAAGATCATGGCGGTTCTCCCCGCCGCGATCTCGTTCACCCTTCTGGGAGCCATCGAGTCGCTTCTTTCGGCGGTCGTCGCCGATGGCATGACGGGCCGTCGGCACCGCTCTAACTGCGAACTCGTCGCACAAGGTGCTGCAAATGTCGGCGCCGCGCTTTTCGGCGGGTTCTGCGTCACGGGGACGATCGCCCGTACCGCGACGAACGTCCGTGCGGGCGCGCACGGGCCCGTCGCCGGGATGCTGCATGCGATATTCCTTCTCCTGTTCATGCTGGTCGCAGCGCCGCTTGCCGCCTACATCCCGCTTGCCGCGCTCGCAGGTGTGCTAGCCGTCGTGGCCTGGAACATGATCGAGAAGCCAGCAATCGAAATTCTTCTGCGATCCGGATGGGGGAGGCGACGGTTCTGGGTGCCACGTTCTTCCTCACCATCTTCCGCGACCTGACCGAAACAATCATCGTCGGTTTCGCTCTGGGATCGGTGCTCTTCATTCACAGAATGAGCCGCACGACCGCAGTCGCGACCCACACTCCCTTCGTGGGCCGGGACGAGGCTGATACGACGCGTCCGCGCGGCGCTTATGACGAAGAGCTGGCGGCAAACCCGAACGTGGTTGTCTACCGGATCACCGGGGCGCTCTTCTTCGGTGCCACGGCTTCCATCGGTTCGGTGCTCGATCGAATCCAGGACGGCCACAAAGCAATGATCGTCGACTTCTCGGCGGTGCCTTTTCTTGACTCGACGGGTGCCAACATGATCGAGGGATTGGCCCATAAGGCGCACCAGCGCCACGTTGCGCTGTGGCTCACGGGCGCGAGCGACGACATACGACGAGTGCTGATCACCCATGGGCTGAAGCAGCCCATCGTGCACTACGCGTCCACTGTCTCGGATGCCGTGGCTGCGTTACTGATAGACAAGCACGGAGTTGGCCAGACGCGATGAGCACACCCGCCGTTCGGCCGCCGGGAGGTGATGCCCCGGCTCCACCTCCAATGTGGAGTGTGAAGGACGATGTTCGAAGCCTGTGCTGGTGTAGGCCTGCGCCACAGCCCGGTCGCCAATCAGCGCAGCGGCCTAAGCACAGCGCTGCAGGGCGTGTTTCATTACACCCGTTCCCACGCCCTGCCCTATCGACTGGATGTCGGTAACGAGTTAACCGTCGAACAGGCAGGAAACGAGGTCTGACGACTGGTCTCTTCGAACAGAGCGAAGCAAAATGGTCGGAGTCATCAAAGTCGGCGCAAGGGCGCGTAGCCGACACGAGTCCTGCCTCATGTACGACAAAGGACGCCTGTGATGCCCTCATGCTGACTGGAGAGTGCGCGTGGATTCAGCCAGTGTACGAGCGTGGGATTTGCAGGCTCGGATGGCGGCGCCGAGCACAGTCCATCATTGTCGCGCTGATTGGTCCCAGCAAGCTCAACGTCGTGGAGCCGCGAACGACAACCTCAACAGCCAGATCGACGATCTCATGCCCCCTGGGGCTATATCCGGGCTGCCGAACTCGAGGCCGTTGCCTGAGAACACTGAGTATGGCCATTCAGCGTGCGCCGCGGTTCGTCCCGCGCTTGTGGCCATCCGTCGTTCGGGGACGCATGACCCGTTCATTTCTAACCCGTTGAAGCCGCGCAAGGGGATTTTCTCTCCCCTCGTCCGAATCGTGTCGCCATCGAAAATGCAATTGACGCGCTTGCTGCGTGTCCGGCCGATGTACGCGACGCAGCTTCCACCTGACGCTCTTGGGGAACGCTCTCCCAACTTGCGCCCCCTGCACCGATAAGCGCAGCGCGAGACCCAAAGACAAAGACCGGCGGTTGCGCGAACATGGCAGCCTTTCCCCTTGTTCGAGCCATTGTGGTGTGACTTGTTTTGATGTGATCATCGCGACGAGGGCGAGAGAATGATTGGGGAGGATGAACACACCTAAAGGTCGGCATGATGAAAGGCTATCGTGAAGCTCTGCTTTTGGCGCTACTTCTCGCAAGCGCTATCCTGTTGGCAGCGTTCCTCGTCGCCGCGGCGCTGCTTTTGTGACAGTCAAAAAAAAGTGCCTCGCGACCAAGCGGCGCGAGGCAATCGGCCAAGGGGTAAGTCGGGATCCATGGCCATCGTGCAGCGGACCACGATACACCGCAGGCGTCAAGTCAGTGCGGGATAATACAGAAAGAACTATACCCTCAACATCATTCGATGGCTCTAGCCCTGTGTGCAAGTCGAGCGCCAGTCTCCACGGATACGCTCAGAAGCTACTTAGAGCCGATAGCAATGCACTGCCGCCCACAAAGGCAATCGTTGCGATTGAGGTGAGTAAAACCGACGCGACGACCGTGCGTGCTGTATCTCGAAAATCGTACATAGGTACCTCCGGCAACTCTCCCGCTTAGGGAAAATCCTTGAGCGCGTCACGGGTTCCAACAAGAAGCGCCCGCCACCTCGCGGCCCCCATCCTGTTGAGCTGTCCAGACAGCCGGCGTAGGCAGAAAGGCTCAGGTTTAGGGATAGTCTAAGTATCAGGAAGATCAGAAAGTCGGGATAAAGGAGGGTGTCGCGGCGCCGCCAATAGCCGACGGACTTAAGCCGTGGATCATTGAGAGGCCCAGCGAGCGATAATATGGCGTAGTCAGTTGCCCGACACGACCGGTGGCCCCCAAATGCCGCGCACCCGATGCCGATGACGCGAGGATACGGCCAAGCGTGGCGACCATGCTTTTCGGCGTGATCACGGTAGGACTATTTAAGGTACAAGTTCGCCGATTCCCGGCGATGGAATATCGGCCGATTGTTGCTGCTCACGTCTAAGCTTCGCTTCTATGCTCGACAGAGGCGCATCGTTTTGTCTGCTCCTGGTCATGCTTGAGCCTAGCAAGGGCTATTCGGGTAGCCTCCAGTCTGTCGGCGGCTTCCAACAGGAGCGATACAACTTCCATCTTGGTATAGCTACCAGGTGCGGCGGCAACCTCGCGCAATCTGTTGGTAAGTTCGGGCATGACTCCTCCTTTCAATGGAGCATTATACGCCCGCACATCAGACCCGTGTCAAATCGTCCAGGCGGAATGTCTATGCGTGGTGCCACTATCGTGGGAATGCTTGCGCCGCGCCTACCGCGGACTTGCAACGTCAGGTGTGATCACCGTCGGTGAAGCAACGGGGCTTTCCTTTAGCGCAACGGCCTCGATGGGATAGCGAGTGCATTACACTTGGATTTTTCGTTACGGTCGGAGTGTTTTCATGAACGCGTTCGAAATGCGCGCGGATCGTCGAAAAAATGCTCTGTTCCAACGTCTCCCGCCGTGTCGCCGAAAGTAGGTGTCTCGAGCGCGATTAAACCCGTTCCAAATATCCCCACCCGTATTTTAGCAAAATGCCCGAGAGCGCAGCGCCTACGGCGACCGCAGCAACGAGGCGACGCATGCGCTTCCGCCGCGTTCGTTCACCGGTCCAGTCGTAGCGGGGGTTCGTAGTTCATCGTCCAAGCGGTCTTTCGGCTTTTGGCGGTGCTGGCGTACTTCGGCGCCGGATCGGCCAAGGCAGCGGATTCTGGCGAGATCTCGCAGTTCCTGCTGGGCCTCCGGAACGCTGTCGGAAGACGTTGTGACGATAGCTCGGAAGACAGAGCGATGGTCCTGCAATGACCGGACCTTCTCCATTCTTCGGAATGGACGAATCCGGACACATGGATGCAATGGGGCTCGGCTGGGTGGTCATGATGCCTGAGGGCGACCGCCCGCTGATCCTCCAAAAGACCGGTGGGACGAATGGGGTCTTTAGCTATATCGCCTTTGCACCGTCGCGTGGCGTCGGCGTCTTCATGTCGATCAACAAGTTCGGCTTTTCGGCTGCAACGGCAATGGCTGAAGTCGCGAACGATTTGATCTCCACACCCGCACCCCGGTGACCAGGCAGTATAGAGGTCCGACACGTCATGGGGCCGTTGAAGACAATCACACTCAAGCTTCGGCATTTGCCAGCGCCTAGCAGCGCGCGCGAGCAATTGGTGCCCGGCGTGATCGGTGGCCGCAATCGGCGTCTCCATCCTATTTCGCTGCCGATATTCAGTAATAAGCCCGAAAAACCTCCCTTTTTCATCAGATCCGACAATCAGAACAGAGGCGTTGGCAAGACCATTCGCGCTTTGGGGAAGTTGAAAGACCAGGCAGCACCCGATAGAGCTTTCTGCCGCTACCCGCGCATTGCGCAAACGGCGGCAATGGTGAAGGGCATCGAAACCGCCAAAAGGCAATAGCGTCGACCAAATGCTCGTCTTCGGCCGGCACGGTGCGCACAACACTGCCGATTGCCCTCGGTAGCCTGCAATAGCCGCCGACATGCAAATGCAACGGTAAGCAACGAAGGTATGAAAAAGCGTGGGAGCCTTGACGACACCCATGCGCGGCGAAAGGGCCGTCACGGCGACTTTGTCCGATCCCAACCTTGCCTGTTACGCTTCCGAATAGGGCCGTTGATTTTTGTGCAGATCTTCAGGTCCCGGTCGGTTCGACCCAGATGCCGGGACGATCTGCGCCGCGCAATATTTAAACTCCGGGATTTTGCCGTATGGATCGAGCATCGGGTTGGTGAGCTTGTTGGCGGGGCTCTCGTTGAAGCAGAACGGCATGAAGACCATACCGTCGGCGACTTCCCGGTCGGCGCGAAGAATCGCCTCGACGGTGCCGCGCCGCGTCTCCACCGCGATCACCTCTCCCTGCGACAGCCCGCGACGCTTGATCTCATAAGGGTTCATCGCGGCTATACCGTAAGGCTCGATGGCATTGAGCACGCCCGCGCGACGGGTCATGGCGCCAGTGTGCCAGTGCTCCAGCAGGCGCCCAGTGGTCAGCACCAGCGGGTATTCGTCGTCGGGAACCTCGTCAGGCGGCAAAAGGTCGGTCGGCACGATGCGCCCGCGTCCGTCGGTGGTGGGGAAACCTGAGGTGAAAACGACCTCGTTGCCGGGGACATCAGGTCCGTCGGCTGGATAGACGACGGATTCCTCGCGTTCGATGCGTTCCCAGGAGATGTGCTTCAGCGAAGGCATCACCTGTGCCATCTCGGTGTAGACTTCCGAGACATGGCCGTAATTCCAGCCCAGTCCCATGCGGTTGGCGAGCTCGACGATCAGGTCGAGATCTTGCCGCGCCTCGCCGGGCAGGTCGAGTGCAGGCCGGCCGATCTGCACCTGCCGGTTGGTGTTGGTGTAGGTGCCGAGTTTTTCGGCATGGGCCGATGCCGGCAAAACCACATCGGCATGCCATGCCGTCTCCGTCAGGAAGATGTCCTGCACCACCAGATGTTCCAGTTTGGCGAGGGCCGCACGGGCATGGCTCTGGTCGGGATCCGACATCGCCGGGTTCTCCCCCATGATGTACATGCCGCGGATCTCGCCGTCGTGAATGGCATCCACGATCTCGACAACGGTCAGCCCACGCTTCGGATCGAGCGTCTGGCCCCAGAAATTCTCGTACTGGCGCGGATATCAATGTTCTCCACCGACTTGTAGTCGGGGAAATACATCGGGATGAGCCCGGCATCGGAAGCCCCCTGCACGTTGTTCTGACCGCGCAGCGGATGAAGCCCGTGCCGGCGCGCCCGACGTGGCCGGTGATCAGCGCCAGCGCGATCAGGCAGCGGGAATTGTCGGTGCCGTGTGTATGCTGGGAAACACCCATGCCCCAGAAGATCATCGAGCGCTCAGCCTTGGCGTAGGTACGCGCGACCTGACGCAGCACATCCGCCTCGATGCCGCAGACCTCGGCCATCGCCTCGGGCGAGAAGTCCTTGACCTTGGCCTCCAGCGCCCGGAAGCCGGAGACGTTGGCCTGGATGTACTGCTCGTCGTAGAGCTTCTCGTCGATGATGACATGCAGCAGGGCGTTGAGCATCGCCACGTCGCTGCCGGGCTTGAAGCGGAGCGAGTAGGCGGCGTGGCGCATCATCTCCTGGCCGCGCGGATCCATGACGATCAGCTTGGTGCCGCGCTTGGCCGCCTGCTTGAAATAGGTGGCGGCGACCGGATGGTTAGTGGCCGGCCGAGCCCCGATGATGATCACGCAATCGGCCTTCAGCGCATCCATAAAAGGCGCCGATACCGCGCCCGAGCCGACACCCTCCATCAGGGCCGCCACCGAGGAAGCATGGCAGAGCCGCGTGCAGTGGTCGACATTATTGGTACCGAAACCCTGCCGCACGAATTTCTGGAAGAGATAGGCCTCCTCGTTCGAGCCCTTGGCCGAGCCGAACCCGGCCAGCCCCTTCCCGCCATGTTCGTCACGGATACGCTTCAGGCCGCCGGCGGCGCGCTCCAGCGCCTCCTCCCAGGTCGCCTCGCGGAAGATCGTCAGCGGGTCGACGCCGCGCAGATCGATTTCGCCGGCCTTGGGCGCGTCGTCGCGGCGGATCAGAGGCTTCGTCAGCCGTTCCGGCGACATCGCGTAGTCGTAGCCGAAGCGGCCCTTGACACACAGCCGGCTCTCGTTGGCCGGACCGTCGCGGCCGTCGATCTGGACGATCCTGTTGTCCTTGACCGCGACCTTCGTCTGGCAACCGACGCCGCAGAACGGACAGACCGAATCGATGACCTTGTCGAATTCCTGGACGACACGGGTCCTTCCCGTCTCGTCCATCAGCGATTTCTCGTAGAGCGCGCCGGTCGGACAGGCCTGGACGCATTCGCCGCAGGTCACGCAGGTCGACAGGCCCATGGGGTCGTGCATGTCGAAGACGGGGACGGAATGGTTGCCGCGTTGCGCCATGCCGATCACGTCGTTGACCTGCACCTCGCGGCAGGCGCGCACGCAGGCGCCGCAAGTGATGCAGGCGTCGAGATTGACCGCGATGGCCGGATTGGTGACGTCGAACTCCGGCCGCATGTCGTCTACGGCGAACCGGGATTCGAAGCGCCCCTGCGCAATGCCCATCGAACTCGCCCATTGCCAGAACAGGGACTGCTGGTCGGGGCCTTTCGCGGCCGGCCGCATGTTGCTGGCGAGAAGCTCGAACACCATCTCGCGCGATTTGCGGGCGCGCTCGGTGTCGGTCTTCACCACCATGCCCGCGGTCGGCTTGCGGATGCAGGAGGCGGCCAGAACGCGCTCGCCCTCGACGTCGACCATGCAGGCGCGGCAGTTGCCGTCGGGACGATAGCCCGGCATGTCGACATGGCACAGATGCGGGATCTTCGTGCCTTCCCGCCTGGCGACGTCCCAGATGGTCTCGTCCTGTGCGGCGGTGACGGTTTTCCCGTCGAGGGTGAATGTGATGCCGTTTGCCATCAGAGATCACTCCGGAAATGCGTCAGCAGATGGTTGACCGGGTTGGGCGCCGCCTGGCCGAGGCCGCAGATCGACGAATCCCGCATGACCATTTCGAGGTCGCGGATGTTACTCTCCGGCAGTGGCCCCACTTGCTTCAAGAGGGTCACCAGCTTTTCGGTTCCTTCGCGGCAGGGCGTGCACTTGCCGCAGCTCTCATGCTTGAAGAACTTCATCAGGTTGAGGGTGACGTCCCTGATGTTGTCGGCCTGCGAGAACACCACAACGGCATGCGATCCGACGAAGGCGCCCTGTTTTGCAAGCTCGCCGCCGAAATCGAGCTGAATGTCGCCCATCGACGCCGGCAGGATACCACCGGAAGCGCCGCCCGGCAGATAGGCCTTGAACTCATGGCCGTCGGCCATGCCGCCGCAATGATCCTCGATCAGTTCGCGGACGGTGACGCCGGCGGGCGCCAGCTTGACGCCGGGCTCCTTCACGCGTCCCGACACCGACCATGAGCGGACGCCCGGATGGTCGGGGCTGCCGAGGCCCGCAAACCATTCGGGCCCCTTCTCGACGATGTCGCGGATCCACCACAGCGTCTCGACATTGTGGTTGAGCGTGGGACGTCCGAACAGTCCGACCTCGGCGATGTAGGGCGGACGGTGGCGCGGCATTCCGCGCCGCCCCTCGATGCTCTCCAGCATCGCGCTCTCCTCCCCGCAGATATAGGCGCCAGCGCCGCGCCGCAGTTCGATGAAGCCGGGCTCGACCAGCCCCGCCGTCTCGAGGGCCGCGATCTCCGTGCGCAGGATAGCCAGCACGGCCGGATACTCGTCGCGCATGTAGAAATAGATGCGCTCGGCTTCGACCGCGTGAGCCGCGATCAGCGCGCCCTCCAGGGTGCGGTGCGGGTCCTTTTCGAGATAGATGCGGTCCTTGAAGGTGCCGGGCTCGCCCTCGTCGCCGTTGATCGACATCAGGCGCGGGCCCGGATAGGAGCGGACGAAGCCCCATTTCTTGCCAGCGGGGAAACCTGCGCCACCGAGGCCGCGCAGGCCTGCATTGCCCAGCATGGCGATGATTCCGTCTGTGGTGACCGCGCCGTCGCGGATGCTTTGCAGAAGCCGATAGCCGCCGGTACTGCGATAGGCGTCAAGCCCGATATAGGCGGGAACCCTGACCCGGATCTCTCCGGCATCCACCATCTGCAACAGGTTCCCTGCGGTCGCGTGGTCGACCTCGCGATCGCCTATGCGCGCGGCAGGCGCGCCGGCGCAGCGGCCCATGCAGGGCGCACGCATCACCCGGATCGCCGCTGGATCGGCGCCCGCCTGCAATTCGGCAAGTAGCGTTTCGGCGCCCGCCAGCATGCAGCTCACCGAATCGCACACGCGGATCGTCAGCGGCGCCGGCGAGGCTTCCCCTTCCTTCACCACGTCGAAGTGGTCGTAGAAGGACGCCACCTCGTAGACCTCGGCCTGCGAGAGGCGCATATCCTCCGCCAGCGCCCGCAAATGCTGCGCCGACAGATGGCCATATCGGTCCTGGATCATGTGCAGGAACTCGATCAGCAGATCGCGCCGTCGCTCGCCCGCACCCAGCAGCGCACGGACCTCGGCGAGCGCGGCATCATCCAGCGGACGCCCCTTTGGTCCGCGATCACGCCGCCGTCGATCCTGCATCGTCAAGCCCTCAATCCCCGGATGTACCTTCCATCTCTGTTAACAGCATTTCCGACACCCTAGGATGTTGATTATGAGGCACGATATGTTCCCTGCACGACGGACGCGAACATCGCCCGAAAGATCGGCGGAATGCAGGGCACCCTGACGCCCCCTCTCACGGCTTCATGATCTGCAACTTCTCCACCACGAACACGAGACGATCGCCGTCGCGCCTCGTCGACTCGAGCCTGTCGCCCGTCTCGTTGAGCAGGTTGGGGATGTCGATCGCCGCCAGCGGGTCGGTGCAATGGACCTCGAGCCCCTCGCCCGGCTTCAGGGTCTTCAGCGCCTTGCGCGTCTTGAGCGCAGGCAGGGGACATTTCAGCCCCGTCAGATCAAGCTTTGTCGTCAACATCATGAGGACGCATGATGCCCGACGCGGCGCGACGACGTCAATCGGCTCCGCTGTCGCGCATGGCTCTGCAAAATGCCGGTCAAAGCAGACTGGAATAGGTGAGGAACCGGACGGTTTCACCGGGCTCCACGCGCGTGACCTCCTCGCCGAGCTCGACGAGGCCATCGGTCGCGACGAGCGACGACAGCAGCCCGGCGCCCTCGCGCGGAAACTTGGTTGCCTCCAGGGAGCCATCCGCGGCCGTGCGGAGCGTCACCCGCACATATTCGCGTCGGCCTTGCTTCTTGCGATAGGAGAAGGCTGTCCGCACGGCACTCGGGATCGGCGGCAGCGGACGGGTTCCGGCAAGGGTGAGGATTGCTGGGCGGGCGATATGCGCGAAGGTAACGAAGCTCGCGACGGGGTTGCCGGGCAGCCCGATGAGCGGGGTTCCCCCGATCACGCCCATGGCGACCGGCCGGCCCGGCTTGATCGCCACGCGCCAGAACACCAGCGTCCCGCAATTCTCCACCGCGGCCCTCACGCAATCGGCGTCGCCCGTCGACACGCCCCCTGAAGTCAGGATGAGGTCGTGCGTCGACGCCGCTTCGCTCAGCTTGGCGGCGATCAGATCGCTGTCATCCGCCAGGATGCCCAGATCGGTGACGTCGCAGCAAAGCCTGGCGAGCATAACCATCAGCATGCTGCGGTTGGAATCGAAGAGCTGCGCCGGCCCGCGCATACCACCCGGCGCGACGATCTCGTCCCCGGTAGAGAACACCGCGACGCGCACCTTGCGCCTGAGCTCGACATTCGCATATCCGAAAGCCGCGGCGAGCGCGACATCCTGCGGGCGCATGCGGTGTCCCGCAGGCAGGACCGTCTCGCCCAGCGCGATATCCTCGCCCGCCGGGCGCACATTGGCACCCCTTTTCAGGCCGGGCGGGAGAATGACACCGCCGGTATCGTCCACGCGCACATCTTCCTGCATGAACACCGTATCGGCCCCTTCCGGCATCGGAGCGCCGGTGAAGACGCGCACGGCCTTGACCCGGCGGCACGACCACATCCGATGTCATGCCGGCCTGGAGCCTGCCGGTAACGGCGAAGGGCGTCTCGCCGGTCTGCGGCAGGTCGTCGCCTCGCACCGCATAGCCGTCGACTGCGGAATTGGTGAAGGGCGGCAACGGCAGCGGCGCGGTCATATCGCTTGCAAGGACGCGCCCGTCCGCCAGGACGAGCGGCACCTTCTCGGTCTCGCGCACCCCACTGAGCTTCGAGGCGATCAGTGCGGCGGTCTCGTCGATGGACCGCATCGGTCCGCCAAACGCGAAACAGTCATCCGAAAGTTGCGCCATTTGCCTTCTCAATCTGCCGGCGCGCGGAAGCCTTAGCCGCAAGCGCGCCGATCCGGGGGCCTTTTTTAACCTGCCTTCGTTTGAACAGGCTATAAAGTACGGGTCAAGCCGACGCTGGCGCGACGCCGGATACGACTTCAGGAGACTGCCATGCATCAGTCGATACGCCAATCGGACCTCGCGATCGTCCTGCCCAACCCGCAGGATACGCGGCTGACGGAGCTGGTTACCGGCATCGACCATACCGGCGCGGCGGTAGAGGTCCGCGTGCCCGTGGAGCGCGCCCTGACGCTCTATCTCAACGCGCAGGAGATCGTCACCATGATGACGATCAACGACTACCCGGAATATCTCGCGCTCGGCTACCTCCTGAACCAGAACATGCTTCTGGCCGACGACGTGGTGACCGACGTCGAATATGACGAGGACCTGCAGGTCGTGGTCGTGCGCACCGAGCGCAATACGGATTACGAGCAGAAGCTCAAAAAGCGGACGCAGACATCGGGCTGCGGCCAGGGCACGGCGTTCGGCGACCTGCTCGAGGCGATCGAGGACATCGCCCTCCCCGCTTCCGAGCTTCGCACCTCCTGGCTCTACAGGATGACGCGCGAGATCAACACCACGCCCTCGCTCTATCTCGAGGCCGGCGCCATCCATGGTTGCGTGCTTTGCAGGGAGGGCGCGCCGATCTGCTACATGGAGGACGTGGGCCGCCACAACGCCGTCGACAAGATTGCCGGCTGGATGTACCGCCATGGCGTCGACGCGGCCGACAAGATCCTCTACACCACCGGCAGGCTGACTTCCGAGATGACGATCAAGACGGTGCGGATGGGCATCCCCATCCTGGTCTCGCGCTCGGGTTTTACCGCCTGGGGCGTGGCGCTCGCGCGCGAGGTCGGGCTGACGCTGGTCGGCCGGGCGCGCGGCAAGCGGTTCACCGCACTTTCGGGCCAGGAACGGATCGTTTTCGACCAGGATCTCGCCGCCGTGGACGAGGAAGCGCCGCGGCACCGCCGCAAGGGTGCAGAACATGACGACTGACCGGGCCGCTGCTACCCCGTGCGTGGTGCTTGCCGGCGGACTGGGCCGGCGCATGGGCGGTGGCGACAAGCCGATGCGCGAGATCGGCGGCCGCGCGATCCTCGACCATGTCGTCGAGCGGCTGGGGCCGCAATGCGACGGCCTGTTGCTCAATGCCAACGGCGATCCTGAGCGCTTCACCCGTTTCGGCCTTCCCGTCGTGGCCGACACGGTGGCGGGCTATCCGGGTCCGCTGGCCGGCATACTCGCTGCGCTCGAATGGACGGAGCAGAACAGGCCGGGCGTCGAATGGGTGGTCAGCGCCGCCGGCGACTGCCCATTCCTGCCGCGCGACCTCGTCGCCCGCCTGCAGCAGGCGCGGCAGGCCGAGGGCGCGGATCTGGCTGTGGCGGCATCCGGCGGCCAGGCGCATCCGGTCATCGGGCTGTGGAAGGTTGCGCTTCGGGACGATCTTCGCAGGGCGCTCGTCGAGGAAGACGTGCGCAAGATCGACCGCTGGACCGCCCGCTACCGCCTTGCAATGGTGTCATGGCCGGGCGAGCCGGTGGACCCGTTCTTCAACGCCAACACGGTCGACGATCTCCACGAGGCCGAACGACTGGCCGCGCTGGTTGCCGACTAGAGCATTTTGCAGCCAGGCGGAAATCGTCTGGCGTTCGCACCAATGCGGCCAGGATAACCAGACTAGAGAAACGGAATTGCGTTCGGCAGAACGCCTGTTGCTCTAGCCGGCGCGGGCGAAACCGGCCTGCTCCAGCGCCGCATGGATTTCCGGCGATTGCAGGGCCGTCAGGAACGCCTGCATGGCGGGCCGTTCCCTGCGCGCCGAGACGAGCGCGAAATCATAGTGCTCTTCCGTCAGCGGTATGAAGCCGAGCCCGGCCGCGCGCGCCACCGGCGCGATGGTGACGCCCCAGTCCGCCCGTTCCTGTACGACCGCAGCCGCGACGGCGTTGTGCGAACGCGGCTGGTTCCAGTAACCGTCCGGGCGCGCCGGGCCGAGCAGTTGATCGATCAGGATGCGCGTCCCCGAACCCTGATTGCGGTTGACCATCAGGCAGTCCGGATCGGCGAGTGCGCCGGCGACCGCCTCCTCCACGCTGCGGCCCTCGAAACGCGGATCCCCGGAGCGGAACACGAGACCCCTGCATGCGTCGCCAGCCCGGAACCAGTTCGAGGCCGTCGCCGAGAAACGGCGTGTTGTAGCTTTGCGTCTTCGGGTCGAAGAGGTGGATCGGCGCGAGGTCGCACTCGCCGCGTTTCGCTGCGGCGAGGCCTCCGAGGCTTCCCACGGCCAGCGAGCGCACCGATGTCCCGCTCGCCGAGAGCGCACTGAAGACAAGGTCCAGGCCAACGCAGTGGCTGCCGATGACGACGAGGTCGGGAACGCGAACCTGCGGCGTGAACAGCGTCACCGGCGCATCCGTCCCGGCGGGCAGGTGGTCGGCCAGCGCCTCGATGCGGATGAAGCCGTCGGCCTGGGCGAAGGAGGTGATGGCGCCCGAGCCCTTGCCGGTCGCATAGGCGGCAAGCCCCTCCGGCCCTTGCACCAGCGAGACCATGACGAACTCGGTGCGCCCGAGTTCGGAGGGAAGGCGCAGCGGAACGCGCGCGCTTACCTGCGCATCGATGCGCGGCGGCAGCCCCCGCCATGCGCCGCAATACGGGAACGATCATGTCGTGGAATGTGAACATGGCCGAAGTCGGAAATCCCGGCAGGATGATGACCGGCTTGCCGTCGCATACCGCCAGGCAGAGCGGCTTGCCGGGCTTCAGCGCCACGCCATGGGCGACGATGCCCGGCTTGCCCAGCCGGCCGATGATGCGATGGCTGACATCGCCCGCCCCCTTGGACGTACCGCCCGACAGGATGAGTACGTCATGGTCAGCGAGCGCATCGCGCATCGCGGCCTCGAGCCTCGCCTCATCGTCGGGGAAAGCGCCGAGAAAACGCGCTTCGCCGCCGTTTTCGGTGACCGCGGCGCTGACGATGGGACCATTGGCGTCGTAGATCGCGGCCGGCCGCAGCGCCTCGCCCGGCTGGACGAGTTCGTCGCCGGTGGAAAGGATGGCCACGCGCGGCCTGCGAACCACCGTGATCTGCGCGATCCCGCAGGCGGCGAGCATGCCGATCTCGCGCGAGCCGATCACCGTCCCGGCGCGCAGCACGACCTCGCCTCGCGCCATGTCGGACCCTGCGCCGGAAACGAACTGGCCGGGCGAAACGCTGCGTCGTACCTCGATGGCGCCCGCGCCCGCCGGATCCGTATGCTCCATCATCACGATCGCGTCGGCGCCCGCGGCAACGGCCCGCCGGTCGCGATGGGAGTAGCGGTTCTGGCCAGCACCGGAATTTGCGGAACCGTTCCGCATGCGATCGATTCCGCGTTGAGCGTAAGCCGGACGGGACGCGCCTGCGAGGCCGCGGCGAGATCAGCGGCGCGCAACGCGAAGCCGTCGACATTGGAGCGGTCGAAAGGCGGCACGTCGACAGACGCCGCGACGTCTTCGGCAAGCGCCAGTCCCAACGTATCCGAAAGAACACGCTTTTCCGTCTGTGCCGGCCGGGGAAACAGGGCCGCTTCGAAGCGGGCGAGCGCATCCTCGCGCGACAATATCGTCAGGAACTGCTCCTGACCGGTGCCCTGCCGGGTGGAAGGTGGAGAGGTGTTCATGTCGGCGGGCTCAATTCGAATGGCGGAACGGAATGGCGGCAACGGGCGTATCGACGGCATATCCCTCGCTGTCGCCCGGCACCGCAAGCCAGGCATCGGCCAGCCGCATGGCGTCCAGCGGAAAATCGCCGACGGCGAGCGGCGACCACCTGTCCCCCTCTCTGCCGAGCAGCGCGATCTCGCAGATCCCGACCGCGGACGAAATCTTCCGCGAGAGCGGCAAGACGATGCCGGCCCGTTCGCACCGGCCTGACAGGCGGTCGAGGACCGGCTGGACGAGCGCGAGGAAACCGCCGAAAGCCTGGTCGGGCGAACCGGCCAATGCTATCACCGGCGTGCTGCCGAACCGGCCGATCGCCGTCGTGCCGCCGGGCTGCAGGGCGATCCGGTGCGCAATCAACACGCCGCGCCGCGCAAGGGCCTCGGCGGTCACGTCGGTGCGGCCGTCGCCCGTGCCTCCGACCATAAGGATGAGATCGCAGGCCTCGCCGTCGAGTGCTGCGGCGATCGTGGCCGCCTCTCGCGCCTTGCTCTGCGTCCCGGCAACGGCCGCGCCTGAAATCTTCAGCCTGTCGATGACGAACTGCGTCGAGAAGGTTTCCCGGCCCGCAGCTGCGACATCGATCACGCGGACCCGTGGAACCCGCACGGCAAGCTCACTCAGTCCCGCCTTGCGCGCGACCAGAAGGTCGGCAGCGCAGATCGTCTTTCCTTCAACGGCCACCGGCTGGCCGGCCGCCATGTCCTCGCCCGCACGGCGCACGCCCTCACCGGGCGCAGCCTCACCGTGGACCTGCGTTATCGGGCCGCTGCCATCGACCAGGCCGGCCTGAAGCACGCAATCGCATCCCTCCGGCATGGTGTCCCCCGTCTCGACCCAGACCGGGACGGCGGCCAGCGCCAGGGGCGAATAGGCAGACGCTCCCACCAGATCGAGCGCGCGACACGCCCAGCCGTCGATTGCGGCGATGTCCTGCACCGGCTGCGCCGGCAGCACATCCGCCATCCCGGCAGCAATGCAACCAAGCGCCTCGCCAAGCGGCGCCAGGCGGGGCGCAACCGGCGACATGCCGTCAAGCAAGGCGGCAAGCGCCGGGTCGAGACCGGTCAGGGCGCCGGTCGGGAAAGGCATTCTCATCATGTCGCGATGATGGACAGACGCGAACGCCTTTGCAACAAGGGTCAGGAGCGCGCCTGCTCGGCGTTCGGGAAGAAGAGCTGCTGGCCGTCGATCTTGTGTTCGCCGATCGAGGTCTGCCCCTCGGGCGAGATCAGCCAATTGATAAAAGCCTTACCGGCCTCCGCCTTGACGCTCGGGTGTTTTTCAGGATTCACCAGCATAACGCCATACTGGTTGAACAGCCGCTTGTCGCCCTCGACCACGACTTCGAGATCGCCGCGGTTCTTGAACGCCAGCCAGGTGCCGCGGTCGGAAAGGACGTAGCCGTTCATGGCGGAGGCCGTATTGAGCGCCGCTCCCATGCCCTGCCCGATCTCCTTGTACCACTGGCCCTTCGCAGTTTCGATATTGAGGTCGGCCTCCTTCCAGAGCCTGAGCTCGGCGGAATGGGTGCCTGACTTGTCGCCGCGCGAGACGAACGGCGCTTCCTTGTCTTTGATCGCGGTCAATGCGGCCGCTATATCCTCGGTGCCGCGGATGCCGGCGGGGTCGCTCTTGGGGCCGATCAGCACGAAATCGTTGTACATCACGTCGAACCGCTCCGTCGCGAAGCCCTCCTCGACGAACTTCTCCTCCTGCGCCTTGGCATGGACGAACACGACGTCGGCATCCCCGCGGCGACCGGTGTCGAGGGCCTGCCCGGTTCCCTGCGCCACAATCTTGACGTCGATCCCGGTCTTCGCCTTGAACACCGGGAGAATATGGTCGAACAGGCCGGAATCCTGCGTGGAGGTTGTCGATGCGACGACGATCGACTGGTCCTGTGCAAGGGCCGGCGTGCCGCCTGACAGCATCAGGAGCATTACGAGGCTAGAGAACGTTCGGCGAGTCAGCATCTCAATCTCCGTTCGGTTGATCAAAGGACGAGATCGCCGCGCACGAAGGCTGCAGCTTGCGGGGTCGCCGGCCGGTCTAGGAAATCGCCGGCGGACGCATGTTCGACCAGGCTGCCGCGAACGAGGAATACGACCTCCCCCGCAAGCCTGCGCACCTGACCGAGATCGTGCGAGGCCATGACGATTTTCGTGCCCGAATGGGCGGCGGCGAGAATGATGTCCTCGACGAAACGCGTTGCGGCGGGATCGAGGCTGGCAGTCGGTTCGTCGAGCAGAAGGATCTCGGGCTGGCGCGCCAGCGCACGGGCAAGCGCCAGCCGCTGCTGTTCGCCGCCGGACAGGCGGCGCGCCGGGCGCGAAGCGAGTTCAAGCAGGCCGACGCGGTCGAGCAGCTCCTCGGTGCGTCGGGCGCGCAGGCTGCGCCGACAGCCGGCCTGGGCCAGCCCATAGACGACATTCGCGGCAGCGGAACGTCGCAGCATCACCGGCTTCTGGAACAGGATCGCGCGGCGGTCCGGACCGCCATCTGTTCGGCCGCCCCAGCTCACCGTGCCCCGTGAGGGGCTTGCCAGGCCCATGCAGAGCCGCAGCAGGGACGTCTTGCCCGAGCCGTTGGGTCCGAGGATGAGCGTCGGCGCTCCCGGCCCGATCGTCAGGTTCAGCCGGTCGAGTATGGTCGTGGCGCCCACGGTCAGCGACACGTCGCCGAAGGAAAGGGGAGATCGCTCCTGGCTGCCCGCATCGCTAACCCGCCCGTTGCTCGGACCACACCCGTACCCCCAGGCGGTGGCGTTGATCAGCATGATCAGGAAAATCAGGATGAGGCCGAGCCCCATTGCCAGCGGTAGGTTCCCCTTGGAGGTTTCCAGGGCGATGGTGGTGGTCATGGTGCGGGTGAAGCCATCGATATTGCCGCCGACGATCATCACCGTGCCCACCTCGGCTGCGGCTCTGCCGAAGCCGGCAAGCAGGACGGTGACGAGACTGAAGCGGCTGTCCCACAGAAGCGTCGCGACCTGTCCCGCCCGGCCGACGCCCATCGCGGTCAGCTCCTCGCGATATTCGAGCCAGAGATCCTCGACCGTCTGGCGGGCCAACGCCGCAACAATGGGCAGCACCAGCAGCGCCTGCGCGATAACCATGGCGGTCGGGGTGAACAGGAGCCCGAACTCTCCCAGCGGCCCGGACCGCGAAAGCAGCAGATAGACCGTCAGGCCCACCACGACCGGTGGCAGCCCCATGAAACCGTTCAGCACCACGATGATCGCCGAGCGGCCGGGAAAGCGTGTCAGCGCGAGAAGGGCGCCGAGCGGCAGTCCCACAAGCGTCGCGATCGCGACGGCCGACAGGCTGATGGCCAGGGACAACCGCACGATGGCGAACAAGGTCGCATCACCGGACGCGATAAGTTGCCATGCGCTGACGGTTTCCGACATCGGCCATCCTACTCAGGTGTATTTTTCACGCATGAGCTTCCTGAATGTCAAATTGTTGAACCTGAACAGGAATATGCATAAGAATGCAGGATGGAGCTTTTAACGACATCCGAGGCCGCCGACTATCTCCGCCTGGGGGAGCGCAAGCTCTACGAGCTCGTCGCGGAGGAACGCATTCCGTGCAGCAAGGTGACCGGCAAGTGGCTTTTCCCGCGGCATGAGCTCGACCGCTGGGTGATGTCGGGATTGGCGCGGCCGGCGGGCATGTCAACGCCCGAGCCGCCGCCGATCGTCGGGGGAAGCCAGGACGACCTGCTCGAATGGAGTTTGCGCCAGTCAGGCTCCGGCCTGGCGTCGCTGACGGAAGGCACGGAAGGCGGCGTCGCGCGGTTGCTGCGAGGCGAGGTCGCCGCGGCGGCGATCCATTTTCACGGCGATACCGCCGACGCAAACATTGCTGCGGTGGCAGCCATGCCCCGGCTTTCCGATGCGGTGCTGGTCGGATTCGCCCGCCGCGAGCAAGGGCTGCTGTTGCCGCCCGGCAATCCGAGATCGCTTCACGGGCTGGCAGACGTGCTTTCTACCGGCGCAAGGATGGCCGTCCGGCAACGCGGCGCCGGCGCGGACATGCTGCTCACCCTTCTGCTGGCAGGCATAGGCGCGCAGCCCCAGGATATCGACCGGCTGGAGCCGCCCTGCCTAACGGGTCCCGACCTTGCGGCAGCTATCCGCACCGGTCGGGCCGACTGCGGGATCGCCACGCGCGCTGCCGCTCGCGCCGCCGGCCTGGACTTCGTACCGCTGGCCCGGGAGAGCTTCGACCTGCTGATGCGTCAACGGACCTATTTCCAGCCATCCTTCCAGGCGCTTATACGATTTCTCTCACAAGAAGCCTTCGCCGGCCGGGCCGCCGAGCTTGCCGGATATGATCCCAGCCCGGCGGGGCAGATCCGGTTCTTCAAATAGGGAGCGATCCTAGCGGGGTCGTCTCATCCGAGGTCGATCTCGCCTTCCAACATGATGCAGGCCGGCGGCTTCCGACGTGATGACCGCTTTCACGGTTATTCGTCCCTGCCCTTTCAGGCTCTTTTGCTCCACCGCCTTCTCGATCGCCTGCTGCGAGGTCACCCCGACCTGCTTGAGAAACTTGCGCATGGAGACGTTGAAAGGGTCAGTTTCCATATTCTGGGTCATATGATTGCCTCGAACAGTGTGAACGCTGCGGCCGTCCGGCAAGCTCGGGTCCTGCGGCGGAGGCACTTCCGCCAACGGAGCACGGAACGGGTCAGGGTGCAATGAAGACGACGCTGGCGATACGCATGGCGGCAATCGTTTCGTTGATCCTCGGCGCATCTGCGCAGGGGGCGGAACTGCGCGGCCATGGCGGTCCGGTGCGCGCGATCGTCATCACCGACGACGGGCGGACGGCGATCACCGGCAGCTTCGATGCCAAGGCGATCATCTGGTCGCTGGAGACAGGCGAGGCGCGCGAGGTGCTGCTGTTCCACAACGATCAGGTCGACGCCGTCGCGTCCCTGCCGGACGGGCGCTTCGCCAGCGCGGGAGCGGACGGCCTCATCGCGATCTGGGAGAGCGGCAAGAGCGCGCCCGTTTCTGTCCTGGAAGGACATACCGGGCCGGTCGCGGCACTCGCCGTATCGCCCGACGGCGCGTCGCTCGCTTCGGCTTCCTGGGATGGCAGCGTGCGGCTGTGGCCGCTTTCCGGTGGAGAGCCGCTGGTGCTTGAAGGTCACCGGGGCAATGTCAACGCCGTTGCCTTTCTTTCCGACGGGACGCTGGCAAGTGCCGGCCACGACGCGGCGATCATCCTTTGGCCGCCCGAACGGGGCGCAACGCCGGCCAGGGCCGACATGCCGGTCCCGCTCAGCGCACTGGTGGCGACGGCGGACGACCGCCTGTTCGCGGGAGGTGTGGACGGAAAGGTGCGCGAGGTGGACCGGGATGGCGCAATCCGCGGCGAAATTGCGGTGTCCATCGGTCCGGTAACCGCGCTTGCTGCATCGGCGGATGGAGGATACATCGCCGCCTCGTCGGTCAGGGGCGGAATCACCCTGCTTGATGCCGGGAGCCTGACACCGGTTCGTATCCTTGGTGCGGGCGGCGTACCGGTCTGGTCCCTCGCCTTCTCATCCGACGGCAGGACCCTGCTGGCCGGCAGCGCGGACCGCATCGTACGGGAATGGGATGCCGGGACCGGACAGCAGCTCGGGACCGCGTCCGAAGGCCCGGCAGATCCGATGGCCGAATATGCAGGCAGTCCCGGCGCGAAAGTCTTCCGTGCGTGCGTGGCATGCCACACGCTCGAACCGGACGACGGCAATCGCGCCGGGCCGACACTGCACGGCATCTTTGGCCGGCGCATCGCGTCGGTGCCGGGCTACCACTATTCGCCCGCCTTCCGGGAGATGGACATAGTATGGACGCCGGAGACGGTGTCGAAGCTGTTCGAGATCGGGCCAAGCGAATACACGCCCGGCACCAAGATGCCGGAACAGACCATCAGCAACCCCGAGGACCGGGCGGCGCTGATTCGTTTCCTGCAGGCCGAGACCCGCGACTGAGATCACGTCGTCTTGTCATCGGTGGCTTCCCGTGCCCGAAGATAGTCTTCCGTCGTTCTCGGCGCGGGCCGCTGACGCGCCTCGTAGGGATCGAAACCCTCGTTCATGACGACCTCGACACGACAATTGTCGCACATGCGCACCAGCTCCAGCCGTTGCGCATTCTCTCCCGCAAACATCCAGTGCTTGCCCTCGAGCTTGGCGACGATGCGCTCGACGGTGCTGCGGGTGCCGAACGGAGTACTGCAGCGGATGCAGTCGTAAGGCTCTTCCTGCTTCACCGCGAGGCGCGGTGCACTCCACGCGGCAAAATCCACCCGCGGCGTCAGGGTGATCACCTTCTCCGGGCAGGTCGCCGCGCAAAGGCCGCATTGAACGCATGCACTCTCGGAGAAATACAACGCGGGATGGTCCTCGCTGTCCGAGAGCGCGCCTGTCGGGCAGGCCGACACGCAGGAAAGGCAGAGCGTGCAGCCGTCGATATTGACGTCGAGCCCGCCGAACGGCGCTGCCGCCGGCAATGCCACGCGGTCGACCGGCGTCGGAGCGGCACGATGCAGTTCCCGCATCGTGCTTCTCAACAGGCTGCGCTTGTCGCCGAGCGGCAGGAAGGTTGCGGGCTTCCGCACATTCGTCCCCGGAACGATCCGGACGAGAGCTGACGCGAGGATATCCGGGTCGTCGGCTTCGATCAGCCCGCAGATTTCCGGCCCATAGCCGAGTGCATGCCCGAGAAGATTGGCAATGACGACGTTCCTGGCCAAACCGTCGAGCCCGTGCTTCGGCTTCGCCGGAGAGAGCGCCCTGACCGCCACGGCACCCCATGCAACGGGCGCGGTCCACGCCTCGAGGCCCAGTTGCGTTATCCCGTTGACGGCGACCGGCAGCACGTTTGCGGGCAGACCCCGTCCGAAACGCGAAAGCGCGTCGATGAGCGGTTCGCCATGATCGCCATCGTGAAACAGCACGATCGGGTCGCTACCGCCGGCCTCGCGATAGGTGACCAGCAGCGTGCGCAACCGCCGAAGCAGAGCTTCCGCATCGGGGACGGCATAGGCGGCGGCGCCGGTCGGACAGGCTGCAGCGCAACTGCCGCAGCCGGCACAGACTTCCGCATCGATGACGACGTGGTCACCGGCAGGCGTGATCGCACCGGTCGGGCACAGGTCGAGGCACCGCGTGCAGCCTGTGATGCGCGAGCGCGAATGCGCGCAAAGCTCGGCCGCAAAATTGATGTAGCGCGGCTTGTCGAATTCACCCACTAGCCCGGCCGCCCTGCCGACCGCGGCGGCGATTCCGGCCCGATCGGCAGGATCGGCCTTCAGGTAGCCCTCGCGCAATTCGTGGGCCGGAAACAGCGGAATGCCGCCCGAAATATCGAGGATGATGTCCGCATTGGAGCTCGCGCCGTCGCGAGACGCCCCGAACCGCAGGCTCTCGCGCGAAGAAGGCGCGGGCATTGCGAACCCGTCCACCGTCAGTTCGAAGGCGCCGAGATGGCCCCGCGCGTTTCGGATCGTCCCCTTCACGACCGGGAAATCCCATACCCGGTGCGGCGGAACGTCCTCTGGACGCGTCAGCAGCACGGTGACGTCCAGTTCGCCGGCGAGCTGTCGACCGGCGTCGACCGCCGCCTCGCCGCGGCCATAGACCAGGATCACGCCGCTGCTTGCAAGTGTGACGGACGCCGGCGGCGCGACCGGTTCTGCGGCCATCGCAATGAGGGCCGCAGCCTTCGGCCCGGCTGACGTTGCCTGTTCAGACCAGCCGGCCGCCTCGCGGATGTTCGCGAAAGCAAGATCGCCTTCGAAGTCGGCATCCTCCGCGACCTCACGGAACAGCGGCGCCTGCTGGGTGCAAGCTATCGTGACGGCTCCGCCGGCGCTCAACGCGCTTCGGACGCGGTCGAGTTCGGCGCCACAGAACTGATCGCCGGATTGGACCAGGCCGTTCCTGCACCCGCGGGCGACGCTGTCGCCAAAGCCGGGCATGCTCCTCTCGCAGGAGCAGACGAAGACCGTGCGCGGTTTTTCCAGGCTGCTCATCGTGCCTCCCGCGGCGCGATACCGCCCACTGCGATAGCGCCTTCACTTTAGAACCATTATAAGGATAATACGCTCGCCGTCATCAGCAATGGACCGGCATCATGTCCCTGCGCGCTTCGGTCATGGACCGGGCACTCGATCTGCCCCCGCTTTACAGCCTCGTAATCCTGCGAGAGCACGGCGACGCATTTGCGCACGCCTGCACCATCGCCGGCGAGCAGGGTGCGGGCACGCTGGTATGGGCCCGGCGCTACGATGCGGCCGAATTCGCGGTCGTCCTGGAGCCGGAAGAGCCGTTGGCAGAAGCCCGCCTCGCACTCTATGCCGGCATGAACGCGCTGGCCGATGCGCTTGCGATGCACGCGCCGCCGTCGCGGCCGATCATCTTCGAATGGCCGGACACGATCTGCGTCGACGGGGTGCGCGTGGGCGGCGGGCGCCTGGGCTGGCCTGAGGAAACCCGGGATGACGAGACCCCGGCCTGGCTCGTCTTCTCGGCCATGATCCGCACCACCATCGCCCGTGGCGACGAGCCCGGCCTGCGACCGCTGTGCGGCGCACTCGACGAGGTGGGCTTCGAAGCACCCGACGCAGGCGAGATCATCGCCAGCTTTTCCCGTCATTTGATGTCCGCGTTCCATCAGTGGAGCGAAACCGGCTTCGCGCCGGTCGCCCGGCAGTGGCTGGAACGCCAATCGCGAACCGGCCAGGATGCCCGGCTCGCTGACAATGGCGACCTGCTGCTTTCGGGAAAGCGCGGCCAGGACGGTGTCGAGAGGCAGAGCCTGGCGAAAGCCGTTGCCTCGCCCGGCTGGCTCGATCCCGCGACGGGAATGCCATGGCTTTGAAGCTGCCGCGCACGATCCGTCTCGATCCCTCGGACACTTTCGTCTATTCCCGCGCCGCGGAACCCGGCGAGTGGGCCGTCACCGGCTCCTTCCTGTTCTTCGGCGCCGATGTCGAGGCTCTTTCCGGCAAGGAACGGCAGGCCTTCCGCGCCGGTTTCCTGGGCGTCGACAGCTTCGGCTGGTCCACCCTCGTCGTTGTGACCGAGGCCAGCGCAGAAGAACGCGCGGCCGTGGTCGAGAAACTGGCGGAGCAGCTCGTCGCCCGTTGCGGCGCGCCGGGGCTGGAGGCCGCGCGGCCGGCGGCCGAGGAGGAGGTCGCCTTCGCTCAGTCGCTGTGCGACCATCCGCCGAACACGCTGCTTGCCCTCCACCGCGCGGGCGAGGAGGCAGGGGTCCGCGAAACCTTCCGCACCCTCCACCGAAAGGTGAGCCGGCTCGATCCGGCCACGGCATTTCGCGTCATCGAAATAGATGAGGAAAACGACCCCGTGGACGAGGTCGACATCCGGGCATTGGCGGGAAGGGACAAGTGAAGGATTTTTGGATTTCCTCGGGCCACCACCTGCTTGATCGGGATCAGGCAGGTCGGCTGATGGTGACCGATACGTTCCTCAAGGCCTATTTCGCGCGCCCCGAGCTTCTGCCGCCCGAAGAGGCCTGCGAGGCGGAGCTGCGCCTGCATCATGAGCTTCTGGCTCACAATCCCCGCCGGCCTGTTGGGCAGGACGAAATCGCCGCGTTGAACGACGCAGATGCGCGCGAGAACTGGGCGTTCATGATCGCCTTCCGTGACCGCCTACTGGCCGCGCCCTCGATCGAGGCCGCTTATCTCGAGCTGGCGCGCAGCTCGGCAGCCGACACGCCCCCGCTCTTCATGAACCAGCTCGCGCAGGTGGTGCTGCGCAATACGCTCGACGGCGAGGACGACCCCTTCGTCCTGCGCGCGGCCGAACTGTTCTATCGAACGCAGCGGGTGACCTTCCACGAAAGCGCGCTGCTGCTTGCCGACGCGGAAACGATAGAGGTCCACGAGCAGAACCGCCACGCCTCCCCGCTCCTGAGCATGCTCGGCGGACCTGCCGTCACCGAGCTCGCGATCCTCGAAGACAAGAATGCCGACAGCTATTTTGGCAGGAGCGACGCTTTCGACATGGTGCTCAGTCTCGGCGGCGCCGATAGCCCCGCGCGACGCGGCCTTGCCGCCGCGATGGAAGGCTGGATACGCCATCTGCTGGCCGTCGAGGTGACGATCGAACCGGTCGAGCGGATCGAGGACGACGACTGGGCGTGGTTCGTCGGTCTCGACGCCGAGGCGACGCGTATCGGCAATGCGCTGTGGACGGGCAAGTCTGTTGATCCGGAGGCCATGGAGAACGTCCTGGCGCTGTTCCGGCTCACCTTTTCCGACACCGCGGAAGCCAGGCCTGACGTGGGTGCGCGGCCCGTCTGGCTGATCATGGCGATGACACCCGACCGGACGATCCGCATGAAGCCGCAGAATCTCGTCGCCGGGCTGCCGCTCCGCACTATGGCGGCGGCGAATTAGGAGCGCAGCATGGTGCGTGAAAAGGTCGAAATCGGGGTTATCGTGGAGCGGCGGGCTCTGAAAAACCCCTGGGTTGACCACGCCTGGGTGCCCGTCGCCTTACTCGTCGGCGCGCCGGCCGCCGCGCCATGGACAGTGCTTGAACAATCGGCGGGGCTGATCCGTTATTATGCCGGCGCGATCGAGATGGAGTTCTTCGGAACGGACACGACGATGTATCGGGAGAACCTGCGTTCGCAGCGGCCCAGCCTCTGGGTGGTGCTGCGTCAAACCGATGTGCCGCCAGGGGTCGTGCTGCACCTTGTGACGGCCGATCCCGCCGACGCCGAAGCGCTGACGGAGACCGGTACGGACATCATTGAGGCCCTTCCGATGCCGGTCGAAATACGGCAGCAGCTTGCCGCCTTCGTGGAGGCGCATCACGTCGAGCGCCCGTTCATCAAGCGCAAGCGTGATCGGGCGGACCCCAACGCGATGGCCAGACGGGATCCGAGTCCCGGACATCGGGACGACGGGAAATGAGCGGCGGCAACGAAAATCCCTTCGCCCGCTGGTCGCGCCGCAAACGGGCGGCGCTGTCCGACGAGGCGCAGCCGGTACCCGAAACGAAAGACGCAGGGGACGAGGCTGCCGCGCATGTCTATGCCGACGCCCCGCTGCTGCAACCCGATCCCGCGCAGCCGGAAGCGGCGGAGGCGGAAGCGGCTGACCCTGCAGAGCCCCTTCCCCGCCTCGAGGACCTGACCGCCGAAAGCGACCTTACGGCCTTCCTGAAAAAGGACGTGCCGCTGGCGCTGAAGAGCGCGGCCCTGCGCAAGATGTGGTCGCTCGATCCAGGGATTCGCGACTATGTCGGTCCGTCGGAATATGCCTGGGATTTCAACCAGCCCGGCTCGATGGCAGGCTTCGGCCCGCTCGATGCGAAAGAAACCGTCGTCGACTTCCTGTCGAAAACGGTGCGCGCCTTGGAGCCGGATGCGGGATCGACTGCCGCCGACGAGCCGCCCGGTGCCGGATCTGAACAACCGGCGACCGTTCCGCCGGATTCGGTAGCCGACGCCGGCACGCCGGAACCCTCTCAGGTGCCGGAACCACTCGAACCGGCCCTACCCCTCGACGTTGCAGGCTCGACGGAAACCGCCTCAGATGATGCGGAGCCGGCAAAGCTTCCGCGCCCGACCGACGAGGCCGGGCGTCAGCAGGTCTCCGAACCGGGCCTCCGGCCACGCCACGGCGGCGCGATGCCGCGCTGAGCCGGCGCACTTGAAGGTCACGAATTCTTTCCCTGAACAGGGATTGCATTATGCCCATCGGGAAATACTATAAACGTGCAGTACCGAGGGCATGAATATGCATAGGGAAGCAGGGTTGGAGGAGGCGATCAGGGCGATGGGCGGAGTTTCCGTCCTGGCGCGCGGTCTTGGTGTCGCTCAACCCACGGTTTCGCTATGGTATCGCATTCCGGCCGAACGGGTTCTCTCCGTCGAGGCTCTTACCGGCCTTTCCCGGACCGTACTGCGCCCCGATCTCTATCCCGCGCCCGACGAGCACGCCGCAGGTGTCGATGATATCGACCGCGCGCGGTCGGACGAATACGCATTGCTTGCCGCGCTGCTGCTTGCGCCGCCCGATGCCGCCATGTTGACCCGGCTTTCCGACGTGACAGGCGACGCCGAGATACCGCTTGGCCAGGCGCATGCGGCACTCGGAAGAGCGGCGGGAACCGCGTCGGCAAATAGCGTCAGACGGGAATATTATGAGCTTTTCATCGGCGTCGGACGTGGAGAACTTCTTCCTTACGCGTCCTACTATCTCACCGGTTTCCTCAACGAACGCCCGCTCGCCCGCCTGCGCGGGGACATGATCCGCCTTGGCATCGAGCGGGCGGAAGGCCATTTTGACCCGGAAGATCATCTCGGCACCCTTTGCGAGATCATGAGCGGATTTGCCGGCAATCACTTCATCGCCCCGGATGGCGGCCAGCAGGATTTCTTCGAGCGCCACGTCTTACCTTGGGCCGGGCGCTTCTTCACCGATCTGGAAAACGCGAAAAGCGCCAGTTTCTATCGCTCGATCGGCACGGTCGGGCGGCTCTTCATCGACATCGAGACAGAGGCCTTCGCCATGGAGACGCGGCGAAGCGCATAGACGCATGCCTAGGGCCGGGAGCCCGCAAAAAGAGGAGGAAGGAAGATGCAGGACGAGCGGCAATCGGCACTGAGCCGGCGCAACTTCCTTCGAGCCTTCGGCGGCGCCTCCACCGCCGCCGTCGCGACCGCTGCGTTCGTTCCTACCGAGGCGCACGCCTACGATCCCGGCGAAGAGGAGACGCGGGCCCGTTATCAGGAGACCGATCACGTCAAGACCTTCTACCGCGTGAACGGCTATCCGAAGGGAAAGTGAGGGCGCCATGCTGACGAAACGCAAAGGCGGACAGGCAAGCCGCACGAAACTGCAGTCGCTCATTGGAGGCACGGCGTCGGCTCCCGTGGACCGGCGGACATTCCTTCGCCGATCCGGCCTCGCGGTCGGCGGGGTCGCCGCACTCGGCTCGTTCCAGCTCGGAACGGTCAGGAAGGCCGCCGCGATCAGCCCGCCGCAGCCGGGTGTGCCGATCGAACTGAAAAAGAGCATCTGCACCCATTGCTCGGTCGGATGCACCGTGACGGCCGAGGTCCAGAACGGCGTCTGGACCGGCCAGGAGCCCTCTTGGGACAGCCCGTTCAACCGCGGCTCTCACTGCGCCAAGGGCGCCAGCGTGCGCGAGCTCGTGCACAGCGACCGCCGCCTGAAATATCCCATGAAACTGGTCGCAGGGCAGTGGGAGCGCGTCTCGTGGGACGAGGCGATCAACGGCATCGGCGACAAGCTTCTCGAGATTCGCGAGAAGTCCGGCCCGGAATCCGTCTACTGGATGGGATCGGCGAAGTTCTCCAACGAAGGCACGTATCTCTTCCGCAAGCTCGCTGCCCTGTGGGGAACGAACAATCAGGATCATCAGGCGCGTATCTGCCATTCGACGACGGTCGCCGGCGTAGCCAATACCTGGGGCTACGGCGCGATGACCAACTCGTACAACGACATCCGAAACTCTAAGACGATGCTCGTTCTGGGCGGAAACCCGGCCGAGGCGCATCCGGTCGCCATGCAGCACCTGCTCGAAGGCAAGGAGCTGAATAACGGCAACCTGATCGTCATGGACCCCCGGTTCACCCGCACGGCCGCGCACGCCACGGAGTATGCCCGGTTCAGATCCGGAACCGACATCGCGCTGATCTGGGGCATGCTCTGGCACATCTTCGAGAACGGCTGGGAGGATAAGGAATTCATCGCCCAGCGCGTCTACGGGATGGATGAGGTCCGCAAGGAAGTCGCGAAATACACCCCCGACGAGGTGGAGACGATCACCGGCGTCCCTGGCGATCAACTGAAGCGCATCGCCGAGATGTTCGCGACACAGAAGCCGGCCACGATCATCTGGTGCATGGGCCAGACGCACCACACGGTCGGAACCGCCAACACGCGGGCAAGCTGCATCCTGTGCCTGGCAACCGGCAATATCGGAAAGCCGGGCACCGGCGCGAACATTTTCCGCGGTCACGACAACGTGCAGGGCGCGACGGATATCGGGCTCGATGTGGTCACGCTGCCCTTCTACTACGGGCTGACGGAAGGCGCCTGGAAGCACTGGTCGCGCGTCTGGGAGATCCCCTACGACGATCTGGTCGGACAGTTCGCCTCCAAGGAGCTGATGGAGACGCCCGGCGTTCCGCTGACGCGATGGTTCGATTCGGTTGCGCTGCCGAAGGAAGAGGTCGAGCAGCCCGACGTCATGCGCGCGATGTTCGTGCAGGGCCATGCCAGCAACAGTATCGCCCGCATACCGGAATCGGTGAAGGGGCTTGCGGGTCTTGAACTGCTCGTTGTGGCCGATCCCCATCCGACGACCTGGGCTTCGCTCGCGGTGCAGGCGGGCCGTCAGGAAGACACCTATCTGCTGCCGGTCTGCACGCAGTTCGAGACCTCAGGGTCGCGCGTTGCCTCCAATCGTGCCCTCCAGTGGGGCGAGCAGATCGTGCCGCCGAGCTTCGAGCAGAAGGACGACTATCAGGTCCTCTACCTGCTTTCGCAGAAACTCGGCCTCGCTGACTGGATGTTCAAGAATATCGCGGTCGAAGGTGACCGGCCGGTGCCGGAGGACGTGCTGCGCGAGATGAACCGCGGCAGTTGGTCGACCGGCTATTGCGGCCAGTCGCCGGAGCGGCTCAAGGCGCACATGAAGAATCAGCACAAGTTCGATCTGGTCACCCTGCGCGCGCCGAAGGATGATCCGGAGGTCGGCGGCGACTATTACGGCTTGCCCTGGCCGTGCTGGGGCAAGCCCGAGGTTCGCCATCCCGGAACCTCCAATCTCTACAGCACCGGCCTGCATGTCATGGACGGCGGCAGCCCGTTTCGCGCGCGCTTCGGCGTCGAACGGAACGGCGAAACGCTTCTTGCCGAAGGCTCCTATACGGAAGGTTCCGAACTCACCGACGGCTATCCGGAATTCACTATGGCCGTGCTGCAGAAGCTCGGCTGGGACCAAGATCTGACCCCTGAAGAGCTCACCGTCATCCAGACGATCGGCGACGACATGGGCGACATCGGAGCTGTGTCGTGGTCGACGGACCTGTCGGGCGGCATCCAGCGCGTCGTGCTCAGCCATGGCTGTCATCCATACGGGAACGGAAAGGCCCGAGCCCTCGCCTGGAACCTGCCCGACCCGGTGCCGATCCATCGCGAGCCGATTTATACGCCCAGGGTGGACCTGGTCGCGAAATATCCAACCTATCCGGATGCCCGGCAATTCCGCCTGCCGAACATCGGCTTCAGCGTGCAGAAGGCAGCGGTGGACAACGGCATCGCCAATTCGTTCCCGATCATCCTGACGACCGGTCGTCTGGTCGAATATGAAGGCGGCGGCGAGGAAACCCGGTCGAACCGGTGGCTGGCCGAGCTTCAGCAAGACATGTTCGTCGAGATCAACCCGGCCGACGCGAGCGAGCGCGGCATCAGCGACGGCGCGTGGGTCTGGGTCAACGGAGCGGAGAACGATCGAAGGCCAGGGTGAAGGCGCTGGTGACCGAGCGTGTCGGCAGGGGTGTCGCCTTCATGCCCTTCCATTTCGGCGGCTGGTTCCAAGGCGAGGATCTGCGGGCCAACTATCCGGAGGGAACCGATCCCTATGTGCTGGGTGAAAGCGCCAACAGCATCACCACCTACGGCTACGACCCAGTGACGGGCATGCAGGAACCGAAGGTCACGCTTTGCCAGATCGCGGCGGCTTAACAGAGAGGAACGAACAATGGCCAGGATGAAGTTCCTTTGTGACGCCGACCGCTGCATCGAGTGCAACGCCTGCGTCACCGCCTGCAAGAACGAGCACGATGTGCCCTGGGGCATCAACCGGCGCCGTGTCGTCACCATCAACGACGGCAAGCCGGGCGAGCGCTCGGTCTCCATGGCCTGCATGCACTGCACCGACGCGCCATGTGCGGCGGTATGCCCTGTCGATTGCTTCTACACGACAGCGGACGCGGTAGTGCTGCATTCGAAGGATCTGTGCATCGGCTGCGGCTACTGCTTCTACGCCTGCCCGTTCGGCGCGCCGCAATATCCGCGTGTCGCCAATTTCGGCTCGCGCGGCAAGATGGACAAATGTACGTTCTGTGCGGCCGGTCCAGAGGCGGATTCGACCGAGGCCGAATATGCGAAATACGGCGCCAATCGCCTGGCCGAAGGCAAGCTGCCGCTCTGCGCGGAGATGTGCTCGACCAAGTCGCTGCTCGCCGGCGACGGCGAGATCATCGCGGCCATCTACAAGGAGCGTGTCACGCAGCGCGGGTACGGCTCCGGAGCATGGGGCTGGCAGACGGCCTATCGCGAGACGGTCGAAGTCTAGGTCAGGATCTAGCAACCTAGCAGCGGGCGCTGGACGGGTTCCCGCGGCAAACACGCTCAGGAGGATGAAGCACATGCGGATCTGGAGCCTTGGTCGATTGATTCCGCCGGCTGTCGCAGCGTTCATTCTGGCCATCGGCCTGGTTGTCGTTCCTGCGGGCGCGCAGGAAGGCTCGGGAAGCAACCCCACCGCCCAGGCGGTGAGCGAACGGCAGCTTCTCGATGAGCTTAACAAGGTCCAGGGCCGCGTCAGCATACCGGACCGGAAGGCCGCGACCTTGCAGCAGCCGCAGGGCCGCGACTATCAAGGCTTCCATGAGCGCGCGCTGCCGTGGATCGGCGGCATCGCCATCGGTGGCATGCTGCTCGTGCTTTTCCTATTCTACTTCATCAGGGGCCGGATCCGCACGCAGGCGGGTGAATCTGGCGTCAGAATCCTCCGGTTCAACGCGTTGGAGCGCCTGGCGCATTGGACGACCGCTGTAGCCTTCATCGTCCTGGCCATCACGGGTCTGAACTTCGTCTTCGGCAAGCGCTTGCTGATGCCGCTTATCGGACCAGAGGCATTCTCGACATGGACGGTATGGGCGAAATACGCGCATGATTTCGTCGCCTGGGCGTTCATGCTCGGCGTGCTCGTCATGCTGGTCCTGTGGGTCTGGGACAATCTCCCCGACCGCTACGACGCGAACTGGCTCAAGAAAGCCGGCGGGATGTTCGATCGATCGAACAGGACGCATCCGCCGGCAGCGCGCTTCAACACGGGACAGAAGCTCATCTTCTGGGCTGTCGTGCTCGGCGGAATATCGTTGTCGGTTTCTGGCATCTTCCTGCTGTTCCCGTTCGTTTTTACCGACGTCAACGGCATGCAGATGGCCCAGTATGTCCACGCGGCCGTCGGCGTCATCATGGTCGCGGTCATCATCGCGCACATCTATATCGGCACGCTCGGCATGGAGGGCGCCTACGATGCGATGGGTTCCGGCACGGTAGATTTGAACTGGGCCAAGGAGCATCATAGCGCCTGGGTCGAGAAGCAGCAGGCCAAGGCCGACGGAAGGGTGCCGCCGCACAATGCCACCGAGCCGGCAGAATAGACCGATCTTCCCCCGATCAAAAAGCCCGGACCGGTCGGTCCCCAGCCCTTAACTGAAATGTGGACTTCTAGTTGAAGTTCCTCCGAAACCACATAAGTCTCAAAGGCTTGTGGGGTTTCATCCTGCCAGCGAAATCTGAAACGGACGAATAGCTTCGGCTGCCCGCCCCTTAGGCGGGGTCGACTTCCACCTCTGCAAGAACCTGCTGTGCCAGAACGCCGGGCAGCCTTCGGCAATCGAAGGACTGACGGGGACGGAGCTCCGCAAACGGGGCTCCCTCCTGGTGATGCCTGGCGGGCTACACCATCTAATTAGTGTAACTCCGCCACATTAGATTAGTGTCCTTCAAAATCAGCAAATTAGTGTTAGAGGAATGCATGAAATTAGTGTAAACAATCCCGATTACAATGTCCTCAGGAGCCATAATGCCAGGCATGACACCGAACGAACTTCTCGCCACCTCCCTCAACGAGTTGCGCGGGATCACCGAGAAGGGGACGAGGTCGGTGATCCGGAGCGATGCGTTGAGCCGGGTCCATAGGGAACGGTTGACGAAGACCGGCTTCGTCGAAGAGATCATGCGTGGCTGGCTTGCCGTCAACTCGCGTCCTTCGGACAGGCGGCGCGTCGACGCAGCCTGGAGCACCGTATACTGGGAATTTATCCGCGAGTACCTGAGTGATCGGTTTGGCCAGGACTGGTGCCTGTCGGCTGAAAGTTCGGTGGCTCTCTGGGCAGAGAATTGGTCGATCGCGAAGCAGATCATCGTCAGGAGCCCAGCGGCAAACAATCAGTTAGTGGAATTGCCGGGAAACACCTCGCTCTACCTGTTGCGCGTGGCTGCCGTGGGCGATGCAGTCGAACATGGCGGTCAGCGCGTAATGACCAAGGAGGCAGCCGTCATCAACAGCGCGAAGGTCAGCTGGACCACAGCGCCCACCGACCTCATCGCCGTAATCGGTTCAGTGAGGGGGTCTGCGGATCTGCTCCGCATCCTGCTTCCGAATGGTATGAGCACGGTCGCGGGGCGCATCGCGGGCGCTCTTCGGCACCTCGGCCGCGGCCGCGACGCCGACGAGGTGCTTTCATCGATGGCAGCGGCGGGATACAACGTCCTAGAGGAGAACCCCTTGGATGACCGTGCTCACGCGTTGCTGGATACCCGCAAGGCAGCAGCCCCGGCCGCGACACGGATACGGAACATGTGGGCCCGCATGGCCCCCGATGCCGTCGCCGCCATCGACGTCGAGGCAACGCTTATCAACGACATCGATGGCTACATGGACGAGATCGAGGAAAGGTATGTGGCCGACGCCCTAAATTCGCTTTCGATCGAGGGCTACCAAGTATCGGAAGAACTCATCGAGCGGGTAAGGTCAGGCTCCTGGAACCCGGAAGAGCATGCGGGCGACGCAGACGCGCGAAATGCCATGGCCGCGAAGGGCTATCGCCTGGCGTTCGAGGAGGTGAAGGCCGATATCCAGAAGATCCTCGAAGGCGCTCCATCGGGCGAACTGCTTTCCGACAGGCATCAGGACTGGTTTCGCGCGATGTTCCAGCCATCGGTCCAGGCGGGCATCATCGCTGCGCACAGACTTGCGGGCTATCGCGATCACAACGTCTATCTTCGAGGGTCATCTCACGTCCCGCTGCCTCCTCATGCGATCATGGATGCCATGGAGGCGCTTTTCGAATGCATCGGCGACGAGCCCGATCCCAGAGTGAAAGCAGTCGTCGCGCCGTTCCTTTTCACCTACATCCACCCGTTTCCCGACGGGAATGGACGATGCGGGCGCTTCCTCATGAACACGCTTCTTGCAGAGGCAGGACTCCCATGGACGGTTGTACCGCTCGATCAGCGCGACCGTTACATGGCCGCTCTCGAGGAGGCCAGCCAGCACGAGAACATTCGCCCGCTAGCGACCTTCATCGGGGAACTGGTGAAAGCACCACCTCCTCCACGGCCAAGCGAAACGGCTTGGAGCCGTAAGCCGTAATCACGACGGTGAGCGGGGGTGGGTCGCCACGGGTGTAGCGTGGCTGATATGTCCAGCGACAGGTAGCGCTCGCGTCAGGCGCTCAACCCCACACGTGGAACGCGATCCTCCGGAACTGTAATTCCCGACGGTTGGCAGACGAACTTCAAGGTTGCAATCTTCATGCAGAGTCTAAGAAAAAGGACGACCCGTAGTTGGTGATGGGTCGTCCACATTTCGGTTAAGGGCTGGCGGTCGGTCCGGGCTTTTTCTTTCTGGCGCTGGCGGCTTCGGCACCCGCGGCCTGATCGCATCGGGCCGGGCTTCAAAGCACGTCTCGATCTCTCAGATGTCCCGCTTTACGCATGTCCGGGTCCCGGAACCGGTTCCCGCGTTCGGGGCATGCTTTCAGGAAGATATTTCGTCGCGCCCGACCGCGCTGGGATCAGGTTCGCCGGACCAGTTCGGCCCGACGAGGTTGTGGCCCGGGTCACCCACTCTCACGCTTTCGGTGCTATAGGCCTGCCACGCTGGCTGTTGCTGCGGTGCGTTCAGAAAAAAAACTCCGGCGCCAAGCGCGATTGCGACCGCAAGGACGATTCCCGTCAAGATCATGCCCATTCCCGCCTACTCCTGCCTTCCGAGCCAAGCCGCCGATGGCCCGCCCCCGAATAATTCTGTCGTCGCAAGCCGCGCCTATTCGTCCTCATCTGGATCGGCGGCCCGCGATGGCCCGGTCGCCGGGCCCGACCTCTGCTGATACTGAAGGTCGAGCGCTGCCAAAGCCATCAGCGGCGGCGGCATGGCGACGCCGGCAACCCTCATTTCACGAGCTGTTTTGTGGCATTGCGCGATGTCGTTGGCGGAGGCGAGTTGTTCGGCTGCCTCCACTGTCAGCACCGCCTCCTTCGGTGTGCTGGTCACATCGGCAGGCGGCACGGGCGCAGCCCTGCTTTCCTTCTGCGGCGCATTCGACCGAGCCGCTCGCGGCGGCATTGTCCTTGCCGGGCTTCGGAGCATCGGTCGCTACGCCATCCTGTCCGGTGATCTCCTGCGCCGAGCCGGTTTCTTCGTCTGCCTTCGCCTGATCAGCGTCGGTCGTGCCCTGCGTGGCAGCGCTTTTCCCGCTTGGTGCGGTCTGCCCGGCCGACGCTGACTGTTGAGCTGGCGGCTCTGCCGATTTTGCCGCGCCGGCCGGCGCGGCTGGCTCGGGCGGGGGTGCCTTCATGAAGGCGACGAGTTCCTGACAGAGATTGGCCGGGCCGCCTTGCTGCGGGGCGACCTCATCGGTCTGCGCTTCAGCTGCGGGAGCAGCAGGCTGCGGCGACGTGGTGGTCTGTGCCCATGAAGCCGAGGCCGAGAGCACGAACATACCAGCGAGGATGATACTTTTCATCGTTAGCTCCTTCCCTGTTGTTAAGAAGCCGGCCGCCCTCTTTGCCGTAAGGTGCAGGATCATCGCCCGACTTGCAAGTTGGAACGTGAGAGCCGGTTCCGAGCTTATGTTCGATGGCAGCGGCGTGAGCGCAGCGAGATGGCAGTCAAACGTCCATGAAAACGCCAAGCTGAGCCACGGATCGGCCGCGTGGCGGTGTTCCGGAGCTTAACGGCGGGGCCTTAGCGGCGCGCTACTTTCTGGCTTGCTATCGGAAACCCGGTCATCTGAATCGGAAACGGGAACACTGTGGGGCTACTTCGTCGTTTGGCATCCGATCCGTGCCGCGGCCACCGGCCCCGGTATCCTGCACTCGTCCCAACTGGGCCGCAACCGCTTACGATCAGCATTCCGCAGCGCCCCGAGGCTTTCTCAATATGACGCGCATAGGGCGCCCAGCTTAACACATCCCTGTCGTGCGAGAACGCAATGCCGGCCGGCACCACGGCGTGCAACAGGACCGCGAGGATGGCTGTCTGGGACAGCGATCTCTAGGCAGCAATCCCGTCTCGAACAAGAAACTGAATAGTCATCTCAATCATGTCTGATCCGGCCGTTGCTGTGGACGGTTCCATTGCAGATGCCATGTTGAGCTTTTCCCGTACCTGAACAGGTTTGTGCGCAAGGGAGACGGGAAGGTCGGGTCATCGATCGAGAGTGACAGATACTCGCCCGCCTTCTCGCCCTGGCGCTTCTAAGCCAACCGATCTCGGGGCCATCTGCCTTGCCACGATGAACACGAAAGTCCGGCGCGTTCTCGGTTTCAACAGGGTCTGCCACGACAATCACGAGCTCAAGATCCCGCATTGCAGTGCTCAGTCGGCCGGCAAAGCCGGTTGACGTGCGCTCCAATTTTCCAATCGGTGGTGTCCCGCGGATTGGTGTAGCTGGCGGCATTGGTGGCCGCGCTCTCCGGCTCGGCCGGGCTGATCAGCGCGCCACTGCGGGCAGGCTGATGAGCGGATCATCGCTCAACTGGCCGACGCTTTCCAGTGTCATGTATCGGGCGCGCTGGACGGCCCACTCGTCGTTCTGTTCGAGCAGGAGTGCGCCGTCGAGGCGGACGATGGCATCGTCGTTGGGGAAGATTCTGACGACATCTGTGCGCCGCTTGATCTCGCCGTTGAGCCGTTCGATCGGGTTCGTCGAGTGCAGCTTGGCGCGATGCTCCTTCGGGAAGGTCATGTAGGCGAGCACGTCGGGCTTGGCGTCGTCGAGGATGGCGGCGAGCTTCGGCACCTTCGGGCGGATCTGGTCGGCGACGGCCCGCCACTGGGCGCTGGCCGCTTCCGGCGTTTCCTGTGCGAAGGCAGTGGCGATGAAGGCCGAGACGACGCGACGGCCGCTCTTGCCGGCATGCGCCAGCACGTTGCGCATGAAGTGGACGCGGCAGCGCTGCCAGGTCGCCGAGAGCACCTTGGTGACGGCAGCCTTCAGGCCCTCATGGGCGTCGGAAACGACCAGCTTCACGCCGCGCAGGCCGCGGCGCGTCAGCTTGCGCAGGAACTCGGTCCAGATCGGCTCGGCCTCGGACGTGCCGATCTCCATGCCCAGCACCTCGCGCCGGCCGTCGGTGTTGACGCCGACGGCGATGATGACGGCGACGGACACGATGCGGCCGCCACGGCGCACCTTCAGGTAGGTTGCATCGATCCACAGGTATGGCCAATCGCCTTCGATCGGTCGTTCAAGGAAGGCCTTCACCTTACCGTCGATCTCCTCGCACAGCCGGCTGACCTGGCTCTTCGAGATACCGCTCATGCCCATGGCCTTGACCAGGTCGTCGACCGAGCGCGTCGAGATGCCCTGGACATAGGCTTCCTGGATCACCGCCGTCAGCGCCTTCTCGACCATGCGGCGCGGCTCCAGGAAGCCTGGGAAGTAGGATCCCTTCCTCAGCTTCGGGATGCGCAACTCGACGGTGCCGGCCCGCGTCTCCCAGTCCCGGTCGCGATAGCCGTTGCGCTGGGTCAGCCGCAGTGGGTTCTTATCGCCATAATTTGCACGGTCGCGGCACCTACCTCCATTTCCATCAGCTTCTCGGCAGCAAAGCCAATCATCTCGCGAAGCAGATCGGCGTCCGGGGTCGTCTCCACGAGCGCGCGCAGGTTCATCATGTCGTCAGTCATCGGTGTCCCTCCCAATCAGGAGTTGGCTTCGACGGCCAGACCCTACCGGAAAGCGCCGATGACCACCGCGCTATCCAGCTACACCACGTCCTGCGACGTCACCCCTGCTGACACCTCGATGTCAGGAAACGCACCCATATCATCCACCACCAAATATCAACACAACGCCAACCAAGCCCTGCGTTATGCCGCACTTCAGCGCTGGCGAACGGCAAACTGGTGAACGTCTGGGAAGGGATCGAGTGCCGTATGTCGGCTTGCTCCGTTTCTGCGCTAGAACCGGAAGGTCCGCTCACGTGAAGAGTTTCGGGCGCCGGCAGGCGTACGAAAGTCCCCGAGGAAGGAACCCGCGGGGCACGGTCGACTGCTATGGGGATTTCGATTTGCGGCCGATGTTGGCGATCGCGCGACCGCGTTTGGGAAGAGTGGGGATGGATGGGGAGAGCGGCTTCGTTGTGCCTCCGCGCAGTCCAGCCGATCCCGCACGAGGATTGTTGCGACGCTGTCGGCGGCGATTTTGACGATAGACGCGCGGGGGTCCGTTGCCGGCGGCGGGGTGCCTGCGGCTGATGCGTGGACCAAGCCATGTCGGGTCATGGGTCGGTCTCCCGGTTCGTCGCGGTCGTATCGGGCGGTCCGCGAGGCTGTCTCCAGCGTTCGCACACCTCGAGATGATCATGCGTCCGCCGCAGCACGGGCACGGCGGGCGGAAGTCCTCCCGTTCTTCGGGATCATCGGGGTCCGGTGGCGCAGCTACGTCCAGGAGTTCGCGGGCGAGCGCGAGGCTGGCCTTGCGGGCGGAGCCGGCGAGCAGGCCGTCGTGTCGGATGCGGTGGAAGCCGCGCGGCAGGACATGGAGCAGGAAGTGGCGAATGAACTCGTCGGGACCAAGCGTCATGACCTGCTGGCGATCGGTGCCGTCGCGGCGGTAATCCTTGTAGCGGAAGGTGACGCCACTCTCGTTGAACGCTATCAGGCGGCTGTTCGATATCGCGACCCGGTGAGTATAGCGCGAGAGGTAGGCGAGCACCGCCTCCGGTCCGTCGAAGGGCGCCTTGGCGTAGACCACCCAGCGCTTCGTCCGGACGGGAGCAAGGTGGCGCAGGAATGCGCGTCGCTCGATGAGGTGCGCCAAGGTGCCGAAGAAGGCAAGTCGCCCGGCCTCGTGCAGCACGAGCAACCTGGTGAGGAAGAGCCGTCGGAACAGCTTGCCAAGCACGCGCACCGGAAGCAGGAAGGCCGGCCGCGAGGAGATCCAGCGCTTCCCGTCCGGTGTGATGCCACCGCCTGGCACGATCATGTGCACGTGCGGATGGTGGGTCATCGCCGAACCCCAAGTATGCAGCACGGCGGTGATGCCGATGCGCGCGCCGAGATGTTTTGGATCGGCGGCGATCGTCAGCATCGTCTCCGACGCCACCTTGAACAGCAGGTCGTAGACGAGCGCCTTGTTCTGGAGCGCGATGTCGGCGACCTCGGCTGGCAGGGTGAACACGACGTGGAAGTAGCCGACCGGCAGCAGGTCGGCCTCGCGCTCGGCAAGCCATGTGCGCGCCGCCGCGCCATGGCACTTCGGGCAGTGCCGGTTGCGGCAGGAGTTGTAGGCGATCCGCCACTGGCCGCAATCCTCGCAGGCCTCAACATGACCGCCAAGCGCTGCGGTGCGGCAGTTCTCGATCGCCGACATGACCTTGAGCTGAACGAGGCTCAGGTGCCCGGCATGAGCGGCCCGGTATGCAGGCCCGGCAGCACGGAAGATGTCGGCGACCTCAATCGAGGCGCGCACGGTTCAGCCGTCGGGCGAGATCTACGTCGGTCTAAACAGCCCGAGCTTGTCGAGCGGACTGGTGACCGTGCGCACCGTCCGTGTCGCGACCTTGGCGTAGAAGGCGGTGGTGTTCAGCTTGGCGTGCCCCAGCAGGACCTGGATGATCCGGATGTCGATGCCGTCCTCCAGAAGGTGCGTTGCGAAGCTGTGGCGCAGCGTGTGCGGCCCGACCCGCTTGGCGATGTCGGCGGCCTGTGCCGCCTCGACGACGATGCGATAGAGATGCCGCGTGCTGATCGGCTTCATCGCGTGCTGTCCCGGGAACAGCCAACCGTCGCGGTGCATCACGCCCTGCTGCCGACCGACCTTCCACCACTCACGCAGCAGCGTCAGCAGATCCTCGGAGAGCATGGCATTGCGATAGCGCCCGCCCTTGCCGCGCTCAACGCGCAGCAGCATGCGCTCGCTGTCGACGTCGGCGACCTTCAGCATCGACACCTCGGCGACCCGCAGGCCCGCACCATAGGCGACAGAGAGCGCGGCCTGGTGCTTGAGACAAGTCGTGGCGGTGAGCAGCCGGGCCACCTCGTCGCGGCTCAACACCACGGGCAGGTTGCGCCGATGCGCCAGCCGGACGAGCCTGCGCGCGAGGTCCGGGCGGTCAAGCGTGTGGATGAAGAGGAAGCGCAGCGCCGACACGATGCTGTTCATCGTCGGCACCGGGACGCCGTCCTCCTGCTGCTCGATCTGGAACCGGCGCAGGTCGTCGGCGGTCGCCGTGTCAGGTGAACGCCCGAGGAATGCCGCCAGGCGTCCGATGTCGCGGAGGTAGTTGCGCTGCGTCTCGCGTGAGAAGCGCCGCATGTTCATGTCGTCGATCAGCCGCTGGCGCAGCGGGCTCACGGGTGCGTCGAGATCAGGGAAAGTCATCGTCAGGCTCCTTGTTGAAGAAGCCCGTCATGCTCTGCCGCTGCCGCGACGCTCAATGGAGGCCCGACCTCCGGCCTGTGCCCTCTACCTCAACCCCAGGCGCCCTCCCGCGCGAGCGGGTTCGGTCTCCGGCCCCAAAGCTGCTGTCTGGGGCTGGCTAACGCGTTTCTTGTCCGGCGCACGTCATCAGTATTGGCGTCATCGTTCTCACATGGTCATCGATCCGCTCGAGCACCTTCTCCGGTATCACGGTCCGTTCCGGCAATCCCCACCAGTGCTCGTTGACGCGCTCGACGGTCTCCATCACGGTCTTTAACACCGCCGGCTCGGGCAGCCGAGCACGGTTGGCGAATGCTTTCCATCTCGGTGCAGCGAGGGCCTTGAAAGATCGCTCGCCGCCGAGAGAGAGGGCCATCGCGTCGGCAGGGATATAGGGCACGGTCGATAGGACGTCATAGACTGGCGCAAGGTCCGGCTTGTCGCCATCGCCGGGAAAGATAAGCGACCAGTTTTTGAGGTGCATGTCACCATTGCCGGTAATGACGCTCAGTGCCAGGCGGCTTACGAATTTGAGAGCAGCCATCGGAGAAATTGCCGCGTTCAGAGCGGCGGCAATGTCGTGATATGCGACCCCTTCGTACTTGCGAGCGGGGTAGACGCCGAAAACCTGCGCAAAATCCTCGATATGGATGCGCTCGCCACCGCCGCGGTCAAAGCGCTTGATGAGCAAAACCTTGCCGTCCGACAGCGTGTCGAATTCTTTAGGAATTCCCTCGAATTCCGACTTCTCCACAAGTTCGCGCTTTGGCACGTCCATGCCGATTGCGGCAGCCAGCGCCAAATTGGCGAACTCGTTTTCCGAAACGCCGGGGAAGGCCGTCGAAGGGAATTTGGCGATGTATTCGCCCTGCTCGTCCCCCATCGGCAACGTCAAGCCGCCGCCCCTGCCAGTGTGTTTCATCACCGAGAGCTTCATCTGTACGCCCGCAAGCGAGAAGCGGGCTTTTGGCTTGTTTTTTGCGGCATCCTCGACAATTGACGGGGTGCCATCGCTTGGCAGGACTCTTACGGCACCTGGAAGATCCGCACCCAAAGTGGCCAGCAAGTCAAAATCGTTTCCTGGACGCACATTGCCGGCGTGATGCTTTTCCATCGCCTCGCGCAGTTTTTCTTCGGGAAGAAGGTTCGCGAAGAACGCGGGCAACGCACCAGCGATAGGCTTCGGATCCTTTCTCAATCCTCCGGCTGCTGCCCTGAAGGAAAGGCTGAGCACTGGAAACCCGCCGGTCGCGCGGTAGGCTGCTTCGAAGTTGAAGGCGTTGAAATCGCCCGGCGTCCTAACGATCGTTCCGACCTTCAAATCCTTCAACAGCACGTCGAGGGACGAGATGGTCTTGGGTGCCCTAAGCATCTCGATCATGATCGTCCTCGTCGGCCTGGGTAACAAAGGCGGGGAGATCGTCATCGTCGTGCGGTCGCAGCAAAGAGTTAACTGCCGGAACCATGGACTGCGGGATCAGCATCATCTCCAAGCCCAAAGCGCGGGCAATGTTTATCAGAGTGGTCGCTCGGGCTGCGGCTGTCCCAGTTTCGATGTCGCGATAGCGGGGCCGCGATATGCCGGCCATGTCGGCTATCTGTTCCTGCGTCAACGACGCGGCAAGTCGCGCCTGCTTGAGCAGGCGACCGATTTCGAGCAGTGCCGCCGATTCTGAAGGCATAGAGATACCTATACATTACATTGCAAATACGAATGGTACGCAAAGGTATCGTTATGCCCCCGGCGCGTCAAGTAAATGATCCGTTGAGAGATCATTATCGCGATGAATGAAATGCCTACAGAACCTGGCCTGCTTCAGCGTCAGGCTGCACGTACCTTTCCCGCAATTGTCCAGATTTTCTTTTTCTGTTTTGCTCTCTACTACGAGGCAGTATGCGCGCCTGGTCGATGAATGGGTGACGGCGATCGATCTGCGTGCGGAGGAGTATGGCACGCACTCGCTTAGGCGCACGAAGGCGTCGATGATCTACCGGGCGACAGGAAACGTTCGCGCCATGCAGATCCTGCTTCGCTACTCCGAGATCGAGAGCACGGTCCGCTATCTTGGCGTCGATGTGGAAGACGCGCTTCTGTCGGCTGAGAGAACCGAGATCTGACGTAGAGCGGCCATCCTGACCTGCGGCTTTCGGGTATCGAAGTTGAGAAGCGGCCGAGCAGGTGCTCGCCATTCAACTGACCTGTCTCTTTCTACGGTCGCTAAGCCATTGAAAAGGCAGTATCACTCGATCGAATCGGCTTTTTTGGTTCGTCCTACATCGTCCGCACTCGTTCGGGCGGTTCCCGAGCGGGATCATACCATCTACGTTCGCGTGGCTTACTCTTCTATGCTCCCGTGCAGTATCAACTTCACGCCAATGTTCCCGAACGGGAACATTGGCACTTGAAAATCCTTCCAAATTCAACCATGTTCCCGTGCGGGAGCAATTGAATGCCGGCAAAGTTCTCCAAATCTCACCCCACCCTGACCGCGCTTAACGCGGCTGAATTAGCACGTGTGGCAGCACAAGTGGGAGCGGCCGAGAATTTGGCCAATCAACGCCCTGCAATCAACGCACTAATTAGATCGCCAAAGAAAGTCGTTCCGGCGCTGCCTGTAAACAACGGAATAAACAAGGCTCATCAAACAGCATCTAACCTCGCGAAGGCGTTCTCCGCTACGACGCCTTGAACGATCTGAGCAAGAGTCTCACCTCTCCCATGGTGACCCTCAATTTGCCGGATACGTCCCAGATGATAAAGGCGTCCTTGCCGCGCGTCCTTACGGACGCATATTTGCGCCCGCAACGTGAAAGCGCGGGGATTGTTAGCGAACCCAAAACTGCGCCAGGGGCCAGTCTCCCCACCAACGAGTTGCCGAATGTCGAGATAAACACGCCAGAAGATTTGGGGCTCTTAATCCGCAAAGCCCGTGAAAGGCGAAATCAGTCGCAGCAAAGCTTCGCCGACCTGGCAGGTGTGGGGCGCCGGTTCGTCTCTGAACTGGAGAACGGCAAGGCGACCCTCGAGCTGGGAAAGGTTCTAAAAGTTATGCGCGCCGCCGGCATATCGATATTTGCGCGGAACCCGCCTTAAGATGGAGCCGCTTGCCCTTGACGTTCGCCTAGACGGCTACAACGATCCTGTTGGCGTCCTCGTCCGAGATGACCGAGGAGCGGTAGCGTTTGCCTACATGGAAGACTATGTGTCCAATTCGGATGCTACGCCGCTATCGTTATCCTTGCCACTTAGTCCAGAGCCCTACGAAGATGTCATTGCCCGGCCCTTCTTCGACAATCTTCTTCAGGAGCGTGATTCAGCGCTCACCGACATTATGGCCCGTGAGGGACTTTCACGCGACGACGTAGCGGGCTTGCTCTTTCATATTGGAAAGGACTGCGCTGGAGCCTTGTCGGTTCTGCCAATGGGCGCTCCCCGGTGAAAGTGCCGGGCGATTATGATCACGATTACACCGCAATACGGCCGGAGCGACTAGAGGCGATCGTTGCCTCACTTCACAAACGTCAGCGTCTGCCAGAGGGCACAGAAGATCCATCGCCCTTGGCAGGGGTGCAAAGCAAGATAGCGCTGACATTGTTGCCAGACGGCCGGCTCGCTGAGCCCAGCCCCGGTACGGGCGCACCAACAACACATATCCTGAAGGTTCCTGACCAAGAGCACCTCCAGGATGCGCTGCTGGAGGCGGAGGCAATGAGCCTTTCGCAGAAACTTGGCTTCGAAACAGCCGATGTCGTTGCGATGCCTATAGCAAATATCGACACACTGCTCGTCACACGCTTCGACCGCGGCCTGGATAGCGAGGGAAGAATCGTTCGAATCCATCAGGAGGATTTCGCCCAGGCGCTCGGCTTGCCGGCATCATTGAAGTATGAACGACGCGGTACAGAAGGTCGCCGGTTCGATGTTGCCGGCATCCGCAAAGTTTTGGAGGCGACCGACGATCCGGCCGGCGAAAAGGACAGGTTCATTCGGGCCACCCTTTTCGATCTGCTGATTGGCAACACAGACGGGCACGCGAAAAACTTCGCACTCCTGTTTGGACGGGGACAAAGTGTCCGCCTCGCCCCTCGCTACGATATCCTGCCGACGCGGCTAGATGACAGCCTGACGGACGAGTTCGCGTTTCGCATCGGTTCTGCGCAAAGGCTTGGGGAAATCGCCATCCAAGACTTCGAAGCGTTTCTTCGCGACATGGGAATCGATAGCGCCCCAGCTCGGCGTCGCCTCCGAGTACGATATAGCGATGAAATCGCATATGCCCTCGCTGCCCACTTGGATGGACTCAACAAGCGGGGCATGAAGAGGTTTGCGGACTTGATCGCAACCAACATCAGAACTTTGCTCGGAAATTTGGAGGTCGACGTTCCTGAGGCAGCAATGGAGCGCGACGCTTTCGTGGGCAGTGCAGGTGGCTGGCTCCTCAGCTGAGGACCAGAACACCAGGGCTGACGTAAATAGGACTTGTAGAATAGCGAAGGTGCAAGCCGGCAGGCCACGGGAGAACGGCCATTGCGAGAGCTTCAACTCGAAGCTGCGTGACCAACCGCTCAATGGGGAGATCTTCTACAGCCTCGCCACAGCCAACGTCATCATCGAGGTATGGCGGTGCTACTACAATCCTGTTTCATAACACCCATCTGTCTATGTTGTTGAAGTAAATAGGCTTTGTTGATCAGACTGCGATCCTGCGGGGTATTTTGGGTCCTGCCGCGCGCGATGAACGATCTGCTGAGCCTGCGGCTTTCCAAGTTCTGAGCGGCTAAAGATCCACGGTCCATCGGGCAAAGGATGAATGCCCTCGATCTTGCCGGCTTCGGCGGCGAGCCTCAGCGTCTTGGGTGCTACGCCGAGGAGGCGCGCGGCCTTGTTCAGGTTGAGCCAAGGCTCGTTCCCATCCGGTGCCGGCCCGAAGACCGGGATCTTGTGATGCGATCTGTGCGCCGTCACCCGCTCTCGTGTCCAGCGGTTGCCATGCCCGGTGACCAGGCCGTTGCGGTTGAGAATGCCGGCAATCAGGTCGTCGCTGGCGATCAGCACCAGTTGACGAATGGCCGCGATGATATCTGCAGAGGTGCTGTTGCGCTGTCCACGACGCCGCTTCGGCAGGCGAAGTTCGGTATGGGCGCCACCAATCCAATGGATCAGCAGGACGATCTCAGAGGCTTCGTTGTTGATATCGGCGACCACCTCCTGAATGACCGTGCGTACGATGCGCTTTTTGAGCCGCGCATCCGTCGTTGGCGCCGACCAGACAGCAGGCAGGTCTGCAGCCAAGGCCTGGAGGTCAGTTGCCGACACCGGCGATTACTTCGGCGTGGCGGAATCATGCGCGGCGATCTGGCTCTCGACCTCATCAACATGTGCGAGGGCGCGGTTCCATCGCATCTCTAATTCCGCCGCGACCAGACGGTTCTCAGGATCGGCAGCGTCATATTGACGGAAGGCCCGGTCGGCGGCGTAGCGGGCAGCCTCCAGATCGCGGCTGATGGCATCCCGGACCTGGTCACGCCGATTGGCAGCTTGCGCTTCAGCTTCGGCAGCGGCCGCGATTGCGCCCGGCTCGACGACCCGCAATAGCGCTTCCTCAATCGCATCGTCGACGCGCAATCCGCCGAATGCGATGCAACGCGGCTCGCCGTTGTCGAGCAGTCCCCGCCAGCAGGAATAGCGCGGGATATTGTGCTTCGCGCCCGTGTCTCGCACCGTGAGCTTTCGACCGCAGCGCCGGCAGCGAACAAGGCCTGCCAACAATGCGTCGCCATGCTTGGGCGCTCCGTGATGCCGGCTCGTGGGCACATTGTCGCTCACCATGGTGCGGATCGCCTCTGCCCTTTCCCAACTTACATAGCCTTCATGGCTGCCCGGGATCAGCGCCAGCCAATCCTCGCGCGGCTTGCGGCGAGCGCCCGGCCGAACGGGAGACGAGCCAAATCCCGGTGCGACACCAGACTTACCATAGGCGTAGGCGCCACCGTAGATCGGGTTCTCGATCATCCGGTGGATGGTCGCATAGTTCGGCCTGCGCCAGATAACATCGCCATTGTTACGCTTGGCGGGCAAATCCAGCCCATGTTCGAGGAACCACATCAGGGCCTGACGGGCGCTGCCGAGCTCAGCGACCTTGTCAAAAACCATGATGATCGCTTCCTGCACGCGGCGGTCGGGATCCTTCTCGATCCGGTCCTCGACCTTCACGAAGCCCACAGGGGCTGCAACAACGAGTTCGCCACGGCGGGCCTTCTCGTAGCGGGCCGAGAGCGAACGCTGGCGCAAAAGATCGAGCTCGTACTCGTTGAGGCTTCCCTTCAGCCCCAACAGCAGCCGGTCGTTGCCCTGGCGCGGCGCATAGACCGCCTCCTGGTCGACCAGCACGGTGTCCACGACGCGGCACATCTCGATGAGCTGCTGCCAATCGCGGCTGTTGCGGGCAAACCGCGACACCTCTCGGGCCGCCACTGCTCCAACCTTGCCGAGGCAGACCTCCGCGACCATCCGGTCAAACCCGGCGCGCGTGACGCCGCCGGCGGCAGAACGCCCGAGATCGTCGTCGATCGTGTCGACGCGAGACCAGCCGAGCGCCGTCAGACGGTCGCGCATCGCGTATTGCAGCGTGCCGCTCTCGCGATTGTGCAGGACCTGATGGGCCGACGACTGGCGCACGTACAGGATGGCCTTGCGCTCCAGATGATGCGGTCTGATCTTCTCATGCATCATGATCAGCGCCCTCCCGTTGCTCGGCACGGTCGCCTTCGACGTGGTCGAGGATCAGGCTGACCATTAGCTGCGTCACAGATTGACGCGCCTCGACGGGCAGCGCCTGCCATTGCGGCGTCTGCATCGTCTTGGTGTCGTTCGGCTTGGAGAACAGATCGAGCTGGTATGTCGTGGGCTTGCGCGGCATGGACATCTCCCCGATTCGCGTCGTGAGAGCCCAATGCTGCGCCCATCTCATCAGATTGCGATGGGGAAGCCGTGTTCCGCAGCAGGGACGCCAAGGCACCGAGCGCGGCGAGGTCGACGCGTGGATGAACCGTGATACGCCAGTTCGCGCTGACCGCTCGGTCGAACATCCACGCCGGAATCTCCAGCCACCGATGTAGTGCTTGGCCAGAAAGAGTGCAGCGGAAAACCACCGCGTCCTTCTTGTCGATTAACTCGTGGATAAAGACTTGCCGTCCGGCCCAGGGATGCCACGGGTAGAGAAGCTCGCGTTCAAATCCGATCCCGTGGGCGTTCCGTCGTCGAGTTGTACAACACCGAGCGCCCGCACTCAACGCTTGGCTATAAACCACCGGCACCAGAGGCGATGGTCTGGCCTGCACCTCCCCGGGGATCAACATTGACCTCTGCCCGGGCAATGGCCGCAAAGCCGATCATGCAGAAAGACTGAAATTGGACCACCTCATAGGCACAGGCCACAATCTCATACGGACGGCATCCCGGCACGAGGAGAATGGGGGAAAGCTCTCCCTTACGGCCGAGCCAAGGTCTCGGCCGACCCCTTCTGCGGGGAGCCCCCGCAACGCCCCTTGGAGCGGAACGGATTCTGAGATGTAAACTCAGAAAGCGCCTACGTTGTAGCTCTCATGGGGTTGATGATCTCGACACCCGAGAAATCCTTCTCATTGTCCGTGACCACCACGCATCCGTTCGCCTCACCAATTGCCGCGATGATCGTATCCAGCGCGCTACGCGGGCGACCGCTCGCCTTGCCGTCGGCCATCAGCCGCGCCCAGATGAGGCCGGCATCTTCGTTAAACAGGAAGATGCGATCCTTGAAGAGAACTTGCGGACCTTCCGGCCCCAAGAACGACGCCTCCAGATCGCGGCGCTTCTTGCTAACGGGCTTTTCAGGGATGCCGCGCTGGATCGCGGCGAGGGTCAGGGACGCGATGAACAGCTCCGTATCGGCCCTTTCGGACATCCACGCCAAGACCGATTCCGAAGGTGCGGGCTTGACGTAAGCGGTGTTGTATCCCCACCTTCCGCTAGGTTGTGAGCCATGAGATTGCGCACTGATTGAGGTCAGTGCGGGAGTTTCTCCATGGACGCTCCAATGGAGCTTCTCACAAATGGCGTGAGGCGGCGTCGCAATCGGCAGTGGCCCGATGATGTGAAGGCGCGGATTGTCGCCGAGACACTGCGGCCGGGGGCGAGCGTTAGTGAAGTTGCGGAGCGGCATGGGCTGAAGGCCAACCATGTCTCCTCTTGGCGAACTCTTGCGCGGAACTGGAAGCTGGTGCTGCCGGCACCAGAGGATCCGGTTGAGTTTGCGGCTCTGATGGTCGCTCCGGTTGTTGAGGACGTGACAGCCGCGGTACCGACTGCATCGGCTGGGCCGGAGGTCGTGGTGGGTTCGGTGACCGTCCGGCTGGAGCCACGCGCTTCGTCGGCCCGGTTTGCCTCGGTGGTCCACGCGCTGATGGCGGGCTCATGATCTTCCCCTCCAACCGGGTGCGGATCATGGTGGCGACCAAACCGATCGACTTCCGCAAAGGCCACGACAGCCTGGCAGCGATGGTGAAGAACGAGCTACACAAGGACCCGTTCACGGGCACTGTCTTTGTGTTCCGCGCCAAGAAGACCGACCGGCTGAAGCTGCTCTACTGGGATGGCACCGGATTGGTCATGGCCTACAAGCGGCTGGAAGAGCACAACTTCACCTGGCCTATGGTGAGGGACGGGCTGATAACGCTGAGCCACGCGCAGTTCGAGGCCCTGTTCTCTGGACTCGATTGGCGCCGGGTTCGGGCAGTGGAAGCACGGGCTCCAGAAGCCGTGGAATGACTGCGGCAGGATGACTCAGGGCATGTCTTTTTGCGGGAATGCGGTGCTTGATCTGGTAGATTCCGGTCATGCTCGATAGCACCGAACTTCCCGACGATATTGCCGCCCTCAAGGCGATGCTCGTTGCCGCGGAAGCGCGCAATCAACGCAAGGACGATCGGATCGCACAGCTGGAAAAGCTGGTCGCCGCGTTCAGGCAGGCGGCCTTCGGGCGCAGGTCGGAAAAGAGCGATCCGGACCAGTTCGATCTGGCGCTGGAGGATCTGGAAACGGCCATCGCGGCGGTCCATGCCGAGGAAGATGCAGAGGATCGTGCGGCACGGCGATCGGCAAAACCACGCAGCGCCAATCGTGGTTCGCTCCCCAGGCACCTGCCGCGGATCGAGCAGATCATCGAGCCCGAAAGCCTAGTCTGTGGCTGCGGCGGTGGTCTGCACCGCATTGGCGAAGACGTGTCCGAGCGGCTGGACGTGATCCCAGCCCAGTTCCGGGTGATCGTCACCCGCCGCCCCAAATATGCTTGCCGGTCCTGCACCGACGGCGTGGTGCAGGCACCGTCGCCCGCTCGGCTGATCCCCGGCGGGTTGCCGACCGAGGCCATGGTCGCCCATGTTCTAGTCAGCAAGTATGCCGATCACCTTCCGCTCTATCGTCAGGCGCAGATTTACAGCCGCCAGGGTGTTGATCTGGACCGCTCAACGCTGGCCGATTGGGTCGGTCGGGCCGCCTTCGAGCTGCGCCCGGTCTACGATGCCTTGGTGGCAGACCTGAAAAGGTCATCGAAGCTGTTCATGGACGAAACCCGCGCACCGGTGCTCGATCCTGGGGCCCGAAAGACCAAGACCGGATACTTCTGGGCTCTGGCCCGTGATGATCGCCCCTGGAATGGCACCGCACCACCCGGTGTTGCCTTCACCTATGCCCCGGGCAGAAGTGGCCTTCATGCAGAACGGATCTTGCAGGGCTTTGGCGGCATTCTTCAGGTCGATGGTTATGCCGGCTACAACCGGTTGGTCGCACCAGGTCGCGGCGGATCGGACATCACGCTCGCCTATTGCTGGGCCCATGCGCGCCGCAAACTGGTAGAGATCACCCGCACGGGTCCCGCCCCGATCGCCGAAGAGGGTGTGCGCCTGATCCGCGAGCTCTATGCCATCGAAGCCGGCATCCGAGGTCTGGATCCCGATGACCGGCTCGCCGTGCGCCAGAAGCGGTCAGCACCGGCCGTGGCGCGAATAAAAGACTGGCTTGATCACCATCGCAGCCGCGTCTCGGCGAAAGCGCCGCTCGGGGAGGCATTGAGCTACATCGCCAAATACTGGGCTGGGCTCGAGTTGTTCCTGACCGATGGGCGCATCGAGCTCGACAACAATGCCGTCGAGCGGACCATCCGCCCGATTGCCCTGAACCGGAAGAACGCGCTCTTTGCCGGTCATGATGCCGGTGCCGAAAACTGGGCCGTCATCGCCTCGTTCATCGAAACCTGCAAGCTGAACGCCGTAGATCCTCACGCTTGGCTTAGCTCAACCCTCGGTGCCGTCGCCAACGGCCATCAGCAGAGCCAGGTCAGTGAACTGCTTCCATGGAACTTCGCTGCAACGGTGTGACCGGTACACCGCTTACGGCTTGACGACATTGCTGAGGATGTTGGTGTCGAGCAGATAGCGCATCAAAGGTCGACGTTGCGGCCTTCCTCATGAGCGCGGCTCAAGTCAAGATCGGCCCCTACCAGCGGAGAACGACGAAGCGCAGCCAATATGCCGCCCTTCTTCGCGGGCTCGCCGGCGATGGCCTGACTGACGGTGGCGCGAAGGCGGGATGCGTCCGGGCTGTCTTCAGCCAGACGACGGGCCAAGGACCGGATAAGGTCGCGATCGGCTTCCCGACCGAGAACCTCGAAGCGCGACAGCCCGCGCTGTCTGAGGCGAGTTCGATAGTTCTGAACAGCGCGCTTCTGCGAGGTGCCCATGACGTTCTCCTATTTTCAGTAAGATAGCCGGATTGCCTCATCCAAACAAAGGAGCGCGGGCGTTCGCAGGTGCGCGCCGCTTAGCGTGAGGGTGTGGACTGGTATCGACGTGTAGGCTTGAAACGATGAAGCCGACCAGGCTGCTTCCACACAAGCGTCGGCCTTGTGGGTTCCGGTGATCCGAAAGATTAGCATACTCAGGATCCTGCCCAGCCACCGGCTGACGGTCCGTGAAAGCCGGCCAGGGCTGCTGCCAGACCAACATGCCCTGGACGACCTTTTGACCTTCGCTTCCTTGCCGAGAAGCTTCAGGCCAACCCTGTCTCTCCTGATGCCTGTCCGCCGATGCAGTGCGGGGGCGGACAGGATGGAGGGCGTCGCCGGTATTCGGTTGCCGGAAGTGAAATCCGCGTCACCGTCGCGCTTGCTCGCGCATTCATGAGGGGTGCTTCAATGCGCAACCACACGCACACAACCCCAACAGCCGAAGAACCTTTCACGGCTGGTTGGGCCGAGCCGATTGACGCCTTGATAGCCAAGCTCCCGGAAAGAACGCGTCCGGCGCCGTCTGTAGACCAATTGCGACTAGATCGCCGTGTGCCGAGCGGATTTGCTGCCAGGGAAACGTCGACCCATTCTCAGCCCATACCTCGCCCCAGCGGACGACCGCATCAAGCTTGCCCGCCACACCGGCAAGCGAGACTGCACGTGTTGCAGCCATTGCCTCAAGAAGTCCCTCGGCCCGTTGGAACGCCTGCTGTTCTGCCTTCATACTGGAGAAGTAGCCTATCTCTTCAGCAACTGCTTCATACCGGGCCTGCTTCTGAGCAAGCTCGGATTCAGCCTGCAAACGAATAGCGGCCATGTCCGTTCGCTCTCCGATCAATCGATCGAGCGCATGTGTTGAACAGACATAGACGGGCTCCCCTCCCCGCACCCTTACCAGTGTTCCCAGACAGTCCACGCGTTCGGCAAGTTCGACTTCCAGCTCCTGCTGTCGGCGACCGAAGCGCTGAACCCGTTCATGTGTCGCTTCCCAGTCCCGCCAGAGCGCAACGGCAGGATCGTCGATAGCACTCACAGCATCCAGCGATGCAAAGCCGCGCGCCTGCGCAGCTTTGCCGAACACCGCGTATCCAGCGGCGGCTCCGCAAAGCGCCAGCCGACGCGTGACGGAAGGACAGACTCGTGTATTGTCGGAATCAGCCATGATCCGAGCTCCTAACAGCTTGGTTGTGGTCAGGCTGGACGATGTGATCCACCACGTCGTCCGGCCGTTTTGTACATTCGCAGATTACAGGTCAAAGTGTGGACGATCAACAACAATCATCACACAGTGATGAAATTGCTGCCATACAGTGCAAGATGGCGCGAGTGGCTCTTGGTTGGGGCGTACGAGAATTGGCTGAAGCTGCAGACGTTGCAACCCAAACCATTACGCGTATGGAGAAAGGCGATCGGCTGAAGCCACAAACAGTTCAGGCGATCCGTGCCGCTTTGGAGACAGCGGGAATCGAGTTCATCCCGGAGAACGGCGGCGGCCCCGGTGTGCGGCTGGCGCGCTCCCTGAACAGAAAGTGACCCTTGCAAATGAACGGCACAGCTAATACCCCTAGCGGCCGCGGACCGGGGTGACGACGGTTATCATCCTAGCGTCTAGGATCGCTACAACTCCAGCAAGCGGTTGCAACACGAAAAGAATCCGTAATGCCGCCATTCTGAGGAAATGGCCCCTCCCCCTTATCCGTCAGCATATATTCCCTGTGAGCGCTATCGTCCGAGGCCGGTTCGAAACTCAATGAAGCGGCGCGCATAGTCAAAAGCGTCCGACGTCGGCGACCGACCGACCCACTTGCCGGCGTGTCGCCGCCTTCACTTCCCGCTGTTCCAGCCACGCGGTCCCCTTCATCTGCAGGTGGGTGGCAGGAACAAATTCTTGGTTCGTCGGTTATCGAGATTGGTGATCCACAGTCGACCGGGTAAATACGCACAAACCCTGCCTTTCGAGGTGTAGTTCAAATGCATATAAGATATGCTGGTCACGCTATGTGGATTGCGCTCATTTGCTTTGCGATCGCGTTTGCGTTGACGGCACCGGGATAAAGATGCCGAGCACCGACTAAGTCGTGTTCATGGATCACGGAATCACCGTCGTGCGAGCGCGATCTGAGGCATTTTTCTCAACGCCTTAGCATCCCGCGCACGCGAGTACCTAAATACATTGTTGCGCTAGGAGCCGCCTTTTCCAGTCCAGAATGGGCTCGGCGACTGCCATCGCTCGATCAAGCGCTTGCTCCCGTTGGCGCTTTTTTTGATTGACTGCGATCCATGAACTGCGATGTCTAAGCGGGATCGTTGAACGAAATCAATGGACCAGCCGATGCGCCAACAGCCTTCGCCCGCTGCAAATAGGCTATGGGCCGCCCTGCGCCACGCCGGCAACAAAGGGATAACATCGACCGAGGCCGAAAGCCAAAAACTGGCGAGCGAATCCTATGCCCGGCGCCGCCTCTCGCTCTGGCATGCAGCAGGCTACCTGACCAGGCGTGACAGACAGGCTGCGGTTGATCCTCATCGCTACTTCCTGTCAGAATCAGCTCCGAAACTGCCGCCCATGATCACCGCAGATGATCGAGTGCTCGACCAGACCCCGGCCATGTCGGCAGCGCAGTTTGTGACTTGTAGGCAGAAGATGGGTTTGAGCGCGGCGGAGATGGGCAGACGCCTCGGCTTGAAGGGTTTGTCGAGAGACCTCAGCCGGGCCATTCGCCGGTTCGAAACCGGCAAGAAGACAATCGACGTGAACATGGCAGAGAAAGTGCGGGCCTTGGTCGTCGCTCACGATGGCTCGGACTGAGCCGTATTTTCGAAAGGTGAAGGGAGAGGAAGGTTGCGCAGACTCGAGCTTGAGTCACATGCGGAGTGGCTCACCGATCGCATAGCCGAGGCCGAGGAGATCATCCGGCAGGCGCAAGGGTGGCTTGCGACGCAGCAAAGCAAGGTGATCGAACTTCAGCAAGGAGCCGGCCTGCGACAGGAAATTATGGAGCAGGAGCGCTGGATCGCTCGATATAGCGAGCATCTGAGTGAGGTGCATCGCCAACTGGCTCTCCTTCCAGATAGCCATAAGGGCTAATGCGGCTGCGGCGCAGAAGCGCGGAGCGGCTCTGGATTTCTGGCACTTTGACAGACTGCCGTAGCTAAACACCTGCATCTCAACGAACGCATCCGCCAGTCTGAGCACGAAAGAGAAGATTCCCACGCTGCCTTGCGCAACTGCTCGTCACGTTGTGATGGACTGGTGTTTGCCGGTTCTCTTGACAGGAGTGCGCATGGGGCGTTCTTCTTTTGCGATGACCAATGAACAATATGAGAGCATTCGCCGCCTGATCCTCGACCTCAAGTTCGAGGTCGCCGAACTCAGGCTGCTCATCAGACAGGTTATCGCTGCGCAGGTGCAAGACCGAGGCGCGGACGCAACGGCGTACCTGGAAACCATTGCCCAGATCGATATCGCGGACGATCTCAAGAAGTTCTTCCCTGATCAGAACTGACGGATCGGCGAGAACGATCGGGCGCCGATTTTGCTCGCAAGATAACTACGCATCTTGCCCATGGTGGCACGTCTAAGCTGTGCATCGCTCGCGAAACGAGCTTCGCTGGTCGCATAGCCGCTGACGTGACGTTCATGAATTTGCGTCGTTGCGGCGTTACGCCTCCGCGGTAAGGGGGTGCGGCTAGCCCAAGTGCGAGGGCCCGCGATCCCCTGATGGAAGTTTGAGGTTCCAGGCCTTGGATACCCTTCGCAATTGCGAAAGATATCAGTTGAGTCAGATCTCTCAGAATCTTGTGAATGTTACGATTCGCGCCCCCTGATGTATGTCGATCCTGTCGTCAATCAGGTAATGTCGGCTTGGGCGTGCAGATGCAATGATCGGAAGGGCGTACGCGGGTGTGCGTGTATCTCGCGATCTGCGTTGGGAACGTATTTGGCACAATGTCTTTCGGCGACGATTTCCGCGATTTTGTTTGCTGGTGGCGTGAGGAGTTGTGGCAGGCCAGCAACAATTCGGCACCATATCAGCCCGGAAAGTGCGCCGGATTTCGTGCTTCACGTGACGGGTGATGGCGTTCGGGTCGACCGAGCCGGCGGGGGCACGCTGGCAACCACTTCTCAAGCGCAATCTGACCATATCGCTGTCGAAATTGCGGCGGCTTCCGGCGAGTTTGTACCGCGTGTGGAAATCGTGCTGGAGCACGGCCGATACCTGAAGCGTCACTTGGCGCAGTTTCGGCTGCGGAGGAAACGTGCTCACGAGTGGCGGCGATCGACATTGCCTCATCGACACCACTTGATCTGAATGATGCGGTTTCCCTTTTCCCGGCCCCCGGTAGAAGAAGTGCGGAGGCTCAGTGCTTCTGGGTCAAGAAGCAGACGCTTATGCCGATCGTCTCGGCCATCGAGACGGCGGGCGCGCAGATCGTGGCGCTGAAGATAAAATCTGATGGCGGCGAAACTCCCCTCGATCCGGCAGATTATCGACACCTTGGAGAGCGTCACGTGCGCACACGGCATTCCCCCTTGAGCCGGGCGCCAGAAGTTTTTTGCCAGCATCTCGCGGAGCGTCGATACATCCATCATCGACTCTGCCAGAAGCTTTTTCAGACGAGCATTCTCATCCTCCAAAGCCTTCAGCCGTTTGGCCTCCGACACCTCCATGCCGCCACACTTCTTGCGCCAAGTGTAGAAGGTCGCGCCCGAAATGCCACGCTTACGGCACAACTCGCTCGCCGTCATGCCCGCCTGATGCTCCTTCAGAATGCCAATGATCTGTTCGTCCGAGAACCGCCTGGGAACAGATTGGCCTGTGTTCTTACAGCATGCTTCGCATACGGTGTGGCAAAAGCGGAGGATCGCAAAATGCTAAGCTTCTTCGGGGTGTTGCTGGCTAAAACGGTTGACGCGCCTCGCGCTTCACGAGTACCGACGATATTGTCCAGCAAGTGTTCGACGCCGGCGGCGCACTTGATACAGATAGCTTCTACGAATCTGAAATGGAACTTGTTTGCGAAACCGTGGAACGAGGCAAACTCAGGATGGGGTCCGGCTCTTGGGCAGCCCCCGACTGGCTGCTAATCCCATAACTCATATCGTTGATCCAAGCGCAGGACGTCAGCATTGTCTATAGGTAGGGATGCAGCACTTACCGAATTGCGGGTATTGGCCGAATCGGGGCTTCGCGACCATACGATTGCATGGAATCTAACCGTTCAAGCGACGAAATCCCTCCCTCAAGATTATAGAATAGACGCTTTACGAACCAACGTTGTTGACCTTCTTCAAGCGATCGAAATCGAAACCATATTGGGCGGTGACTGCAATACCTACAGGAGGCAGCTGACACTTCTTCTGGACTGGATTGAACGACAGTCTGAAGCCGGTTTGCAAAAGAAAGGCCAACACAAAAAATGAACGGCTGCTTCGGAAGTCGCCGTTAAAGTCCATAACGATCGAAAAGCGGAAAGCACGTCAGTGGATGCCTAGCCAAAATGGGGAGCTTGGGACCATTGCACGCGGGCCGAACAACTCCTTCCCACGTTACTTGTCTAGGCCGATGTTAACGGTTATCAAACGAGTTATGATCGAACGCGCTTTCAATTTTATTGAGTACTACATTGTTCCCATCTTCTTCGCAGTGATGGTGGTTGGCGGTCTCCTCGTGGCTTGTCTGCCAACGGAGGTGACCGACGCAATGAAGCATATGATCGCAAAGTAGCGTTGGCCTGCCCCTGGGACGTGCTCCTCCCGCAAGTAGGTTGTTGGGCCGCAGGAACGTGCAGTCGAAGTGCTACCGGCCGACGTCTCGGCTTTTTGGCGCCCAAGGGTCTGGTGGAAATTCGTTGGGGACGCCTACGGCCAAAAGGGGGAAGCTGTCGCTGGCCTGAGGGGACGGATTCATCGTGCTTAGCTACGCTGCCGCCAGCACTCACGCGGAAAATCACGAAGTTGGTTGCCGATCAATCGCCAGCTGCTGTGCTACTGCTGTTTGTAGTCTGCGCGATGGTAGCAGAGCTGACCACCCTCCTGTCCAACTGAGGGAAGGCCCTATTGCGAAGCTCGCGGCAACTTCACGATCTCGTCGGCAGCATCAAGGCAGGCTTCCACCAAGGGGAAAAGCGCAGGATTCTCGATCCATCCTTCGTAAACTGCAGACCATGCGCTGTGCTTCAGTGGGATACCCGCAACCTGAGCCGCGACCCGGTTGAATATGATCTCAGCGATCCGCTGCCGATGCACATGATTATCCATTGGTATGATCGAATCTCACGTTCATTCACTCGCACCCATCTGCTCCTTGCAGATATAGTTTGGCAAGCCTGAGGTGGTCCCGCTTTTCTGGACAGGATGCTAAGCTAATCCCGACCTGATGGATTGGTACGGGAATGAAGACGACGAGAAAGTGACGTTGCCCCCAACTTTTATCCGGGTTGAAGTAGACAGTGGTTGCTGGTTTTGCTCGTCCGGCTGAACGTAGCTTGATGGTTTGACGTGGAACAGCTCGCGCCGTTCCCTGGTGTATCGGAATGCCCGGTGAAGGTTGCCGCATATTGGGCGGGGGTCATCCAGTTAAGCCGGGAGTGAGGCCGATCCTGATTGTAGTCGGCACGCCACACGGCGAGCCTGGCTCGCACGTAGGTCAGGTTGGCGAACAGCGTCTCATTGAGCAGTTCGTCGCGCAGCCTGCCATTGAAGCTTTCAACAAAGCCATTCTGCATCGGCTTGCCAGGCGCGATGTAGTGCCATTCGATCCGATGTCTGTCGGCAAAGCTCAAAATGGCGTTGGATGTGAACTCGGTGCCGTTATCCGATTCGATCATTGCCGGTCGCCCGCGCCCGCTCATCAGTGTCTCCAGCTCCCGGGCAACCCTGGTTCCAGAGAGTGAACTGTCAGCAATCAGCGCCAGGCATTCACGCGTACAGTCATCCACCACGGTAAGCACACGAAAGCGCCGCCCGTCGGTCAGCTGATCGGACACGAAGTCGAGCGACCAGCGCTCATTCGGCATACGCGGCACGACTACAGGAGCACGGGTGCCAAGCGCCCGCTTGCGGCCTGCACGGCGGCGCACCGCCAGCTTCTCCTCCCGGTAGAGACGGAACAGCCGCTTGTGGTTGACCACATGACCCTCCCGGCGCAGCAGAACATGAAGCCGCCGGTAGCCGAACCGACGACGCTCATGCGCCAGCGTCTTCAGCCGCTCACGCAAGCATAAATCATCCCGCTCCAGCGCGGCGTAGCGGATGGTCATCCGACAACAGCCAAGCACCCGGCACGCCCGCCGCTCGCTCATCGCAAACCGTGTCCGCAGATGCGCGACAGCCTCTCGCTTCGCGGCGGGCGTCACCATTTTTTCCAACGAGATCCTTCAGCGCCGCGTTATCCAGCATCGTGTCGGCCAATAGCCGCTTCAGCCGCGCATTCTCGTCCTCAAGCGCTTTCAGACGCTTGGCCTCGCTCACCTCAAGTCCGCCATAGCGCGCCTTCCACTTATAGATCGCCGCACGGCTTATCCCGTGCCGGCGCCCAAGATCCGTCGCAGTCGCACCAGCCTCGTGTTCCTGCAGGATGCCAATGATCTGCTCTTCGCTGAACCTGCTGTGCTTCATCCCTGGTCCTCTCCTAAGGCCAGAGTCTACTCAAAACCGGATCAACACAAAGGGGCAATGTCAACCAGACAGATCTGGGACGAGGCGATGTTTGCGCGGCTGAGGCTGGAGATCAAGAGCCTGAGGCGCACATGTCGCTTTTGATGGAATTGCCCTTTTGACAGAAACAATGTTAGTGCGTGCCGTCGTGTGCGTTGGCGTCAGCCCTCTTCGTTTGGCGGCGATACGGGAAAATTGACTTTGCAAGAGATCGTTCTAAAAATCGAGAATCTTACCAAGAGGTTTTCCGAGAAGCCATCTCCAGGCCGTGCTTTGGTGAATGCACTGTTTCCCAGATGGGCAAAAGTTGCCTCCACATTCACCGCTGTCTCCTCTGTTTCGTTTGCACTCTCCCGTGGCGAGGTCGTTGGTATAATTGGCCATAATGGGGCTGGCAAATCGACCCTCCTGAAAATGATCTCGGGCGTTGTTCCGCCTACCTCGGGCACCATGACTGTACGGAGTCGGGTTTCCGCCATGCTGGAACTAGGGTCGGTAATTAACCCGGAATATACCGGCATCGAGAACATCTATTACTATGGAGCCGTTCTCGGTCTCGATAGAAAGACCATCAAAGGTCTAGAAAAAAAAATTATCGAATTCGCCGATATCGGGCAGCATATAAATAGGCCAGTAAAATTCTATTCAAGCGGCATGAAGGCCCGTCTATCCTTTGCGATCGTGACGAGTATCGATCCCGATATATTGATTGTCGACGAGATTCTTTCGGTCGGTGACGCCGCCTTCTCCGCAAAAAGTGCAGCTCGGATGCGAGAACTTATCGGCAGTGGTGCGGCGGCGCTCATCGTCTCGCACAGTGTTGCGACAATGACGAGTCTGTGCGATCGCATCGTCTGGCTCGATGAAGGAAAAGTTGTCATGGATGGCAGTCCGTCGGAGGTGATCACGCAATACTCTGCGACAATGATGATGTCGTCCGTTGCTCGCAAAAAACACCTGCTCGACCTTCTTTCTACCGACGGTGCAACGCAGCCACGTACCGAAAGATCACCACACAATGGCAAGGATAAGGATGCATCGGATAGGGATGACGCCAAGGGCGATCCGCCGGCGGCCACGGTGGTCGACAATGGGGGCGCACGCATTACGGAGGTGGAACTCGTCGACGCCGAGGAGAGGCCAACGCGGCAATTGTCGTCAGGTCTTCCCTACACGATAAAGATCACCGCCGTTATCGAGCGGGTGATCAGTGACTTAAGCATCGGCCTGTCTATAAGAACCCGTAACGGCGATGTCTTGGCGGGGCAGATCCACAAGCTAAACAATAGAAGGACACCGGGGTTCTTCATCTTGCATGCACATTTGTAAACCCTATCATTACCGGGCATTATTATCTGACATGCGATATTCGCTCGGATAATCGAAGGCAAATTCACCATATTATTGACTTGGCAACTCCGTTTTCCGTCCTGTCTCAACCCAAAAATTGTGTCGGCCAAGTGGATTTTAACCTTTCTTGGACCGTTGAAAGCGGTCAGACCTCAAAGGAAACCTGAACCAATGCTCTCTGTGGCGTCGAATTCCCGAGCTCCTGGTAGGGCAACGCTCGCACGAGAAATCTGGCGGCGTGAACTAAAGACGATGACCGCCAACCGCGCCCTCTCATTTCTCTGGTTGATTTTTGAGCCAATCGCTATTCTTTTCCTAATATGGTTCGTGTTCAAAAGAACAATCTTTAACGTTAACGGCCTGTCCTACTTCATTTACATGGGGACCGGTTATATTGCATGGCAGTGCTTCATTCGGATTTTGATATCCGGGTGTAATGTATTCATTAAATACAAAATGATTCTGAATCAATCTACGGCGAGCCCTTCTAGTATATTCATGGGAGTTGTACTCGCAGAAGCTACCATCAGTATAATCCTATTTTCAATATATTTCGCCCTGGCATTCTACATGGGATGGCGGCCAGGCTATTCGTTTTTCCTGTTTCCGCTCGCCTTCATTACGCTTTTAGCAGTCGCAGCGTTATTTGCGCTAGCGGCCGGATCAATGAACGTTTTTGTGAGGGACGTCGGAAATGTCGTTGGAATGATCTCAAGGTTCGGCATGTGGATATTGCCGATATTCTGGAAACCAGAACATATCAGTGGGGTATTCCATACAATAACGATCGGGAATCCGGTTTTCTTTCTTCTCGAGTTTTGCCGCTGGACCATTGATACATCGACAGTGACTTCGGGTTGGATGACCAGCCTTGGCTATTACGTCTTCGCGATCTGCCTTGTTGGGGCAATATCGATATGGCTATACCTGCGTTTGAAGCCAAGTATGGCAGAATATCTGTAACGAGCCGGTTCTGGTAGGTGGACCGCCGCATCTTTGCCGCTATGGTTGCATCGGACGGAAGACAGCGTTGCCCCATTTGAGCTGGCCTGTCGAATCATAGACGAAATCGTAAAAGTCATACAGGCCGTAGCCGAAGCGGCCGAGATAGCCGGCTAGATCGTAGAAGGTCGCCTGCCCCCTATAGACCGGGACAAAAATCATCTCGCAATACAGAGACGCAACGGCCTTGCGCGACAGGAGGCCTTGGGTACCTTCAAGAACCTGGCGTTCGAATCCTTGCGTATCGATCTTCAGCAGATCAATCCTGTCTATGCCTTCCGAAACACAATAGCTGTCGAGCGAAACCGTACTCACGGCTTGCTCGGTCGATGGAGCGGATTGCGGCATGTATTTTCCGGAATCCGCGTGAAACGGCAGCAGCGAATTGGTGACGCTTAATTCGGCGTGCACATGCATCGTCTTAGTTCCGTTCGTCGCATCAGCAGCCGCCTCGACGCAAGTGACCCTCGGCTGCTCGCGAAAACGGCTCCTGAGCTTGGCGCGGACGCCGGATACGGTTCGAAGGCATAGATCCGGGCCTTCGCAAACGCTTCGACCAGCAGTGCGGTCGTCTGCCCGACATTGGCCCCGATATCGAATATGGTGGCGGTTTCTGGTATGAACTTCTGATGGTCGGCCACCCAGTCCTTCGGGCGGAAACCGCGCGCGAATTTTTCTGCCACCGGCGCTTCGCTTCCAATTGGCTGAGCCAAGATAAAACCTTTCCTCGAGAACGCCTATCCCGGAAGAGACCTCTTCCGATCAGGCTTTCAATGGAGCCTGTCATGCGCAATGAGTTCGCCAAATAATGATTTGTAGCGCCGCGCCTGAACGTCAAAGGCACATTCCCGTTCTATCAGACGACGGGCGTTCTGCGCCATTCCGGTGTTGTCAGATTGTAGTAGCTTCAGAGCGGCCTCGCCGAAGGCCGAGGCATCTCCGGCCGGAGCCAGAGCGCCGGTTTGACCGGGCAAGACGAAATCCGTCACACCACCAGTATCGAAACCAACAACCGGCGTGCCGCACGCCATGGATTCAAGCATTGTGTTCGGCAGATTGTCTTGGAGCGATGGGAGGATAGTTACGTCAGCCGCAGCATAGGCTGCAGCCATTTTTTTATCGTCACCGATCGCTCCAAGGGACTGGTGCTCCACCGCCGAAGGAAGGTTGCCGCTACCCACGGTTACAAGGAGCGCGCCGGGCAGTCTCGCGCTGACTCGCTCCAAAATCTGTGCAACAAACTGTCCTCCCTTTCTGCCATTCGAGAGATTGGCAGAAACCAGCAGCAGAATGGGTCGGTTCATAGGCAACCCGAGCTCGCGGCGGGCTCCATCTTTTGCCTGCGGCGAGAATGTCTGCAGATCGACTGAGTTCGGGATCACCTCGATCCGTCGATCTCCGAGCAATGCGCTCTTTGCACATTGTTCGGCCATCCAGTTGCTCGGTGCCACGATGGTTAGAAGCTCGGCGGGAATGCTGGAATAGGAGCGTCGTTTCCGTTCGAAAACTCGATGCGATAGATCGTTCGGTCCGTGCCGGAAAAGCTGTGGACATTCACCGCAAGCTTGCTCAAAACGTCCGCACCCGCTGTCGTAGTGGCAGCCTCCAGTGAACGCGACCATATCGTGAAGCGTCCACACGACGGGTGCGCGCGCGTTGGCAACCCAGGCAATCGTTTCGGAACTCAGAAATATCGATACCCAATGCAGATTTACGATATCGCAAGGAGGAATCGAGAGTCGCGCCGCTCTTTGGGGAATGATCGGTTGAAGTTCAAATGTCTCGGCACCCTTGGGGCGAAGGGCCGTTCGTGTCCTAGACTGCAGCGAACGGAGCGCTCGAAGCCCGAAATGCCTCGCCCCCTCGACGGCATCCGCAGCGCGGCGCGGATGCAGGTCACCGGGCTGATAACCGTCGAGGCAGACGAAACGTGCGTCCACGCCCAACATTTCAAGCGAACTGTGCAGACGTTGCGCAGCAAGTGCTGCACCGCCCTGCCCCCTGATGGCGTTGATGACGGCTACGGACATTGAAAAATCGGCGACACGGTTGTCTGCAATAGGGCCGGATTGCCGATCAGCCATCACGGTCGCTCTTCGACTTTCCGTGGGTTATGCGCCGCCACAGCGTGCTAAGAATGAGGCGAAGCGAATTCTGAAGCTGATGAACGCGCGCCTCAAGTTCAAATTGACGGCGAGCGCGCCGCTCGATTTCGGTATCTCTTTTGCCCAGCAACGCTGCTGTGGCGCGAGCCTTCGTGAGTTCGATGTTGAGTTGGCCCTGTCGAACACGATACCGTTCGGTCTCCGCTTCCTTCCGCCGAATCTCAGCGGTCTTTAGTTCGATTTCAACACATTTTTGCTCAAGCAAAGCAGCATCTTGCCGGGCCTTTGCCAGTGCGCGATCCAAATCGGCGACGCGCTGGTGCAATAGTTCCGACGCGCGCTGTGCGGTAGCACGCTGTGTCCTGACCTTCTTGACTATTCCCTCCAGGTCAATTGCCCGCAACCGGAACGCCTTCAGCATTAGACTGGATTTCGAGTTTTCCTTGCGGGATTCCTTCAGTGCCTTTTCGACTGCTGCGGCCCTGTCCCGGACGGCGGCCAGCGTTGCAGAGAGATGCGCTGCCTGTTTCTCCTTGGCTTCCGCCTTCGCCCGAATGCGGCCTATATCAAGAAAGGCCTTATGCAGCTTCTGGTCCCTTGTCTCGTCGATTATCTTTCCGCGCACGATCCCCGGAAATGAATATTGTACGCCTTTCGGGTGCGTCTGTTTCTCCACGAAGCACTGCATTTGGAAAGACTGAAGTTTCTTGGCGTCTTCCTCGGCGGCTACAAAAATATGGTTCTGGGCGATCTTTCGCCCGAGCTGGTAGCCGTGCTTGTCCATGTAAGACGCGAGATGTTCGGACTGATCGGAGTTGTTTGCCTCTATGACCAGTGCAGCCGGACGAATCTTGTCCAGGTGGAGCCCATCCAGAACGCAAAGTTCCCCACCTTCCACATCGATAGAAATGAAGTCGATCACCTCATTCGGTGCATATTCGCGGATGATGCTTGAGAGCGTTCGCGCGGCGACGACGGTCTGCTCGAAACCATTGACTTGCAGATTGTGCTTCTTATAGGACGCCTGGAGCTGTCTGACGTCTCCCTCTTTCAGATTCAATCGGGAATAGACGCCGATCTCTTCCGTGTAGAAGGGGACCTCGCGCAGCTTCTCATCGTCGACGCAGGCCAACTGAAGCGTTGTCGCCAGAGGCCGGTTGCTTGCGCAGATTCGGGAGTATTCCGGATGGGGCTCGACGCAAATCCCGCGCCAGCCCTGTTGCTCGAACGAGAATGTATTGCTTAGATAGATGCCGTCGAAGGCGCCCACATCTATATAAAAGCCAGCCGGCCTACCCTCGAAGAGGTGCCAAAGCAAACAATCCTCTGCGTTCTCGCCGTAGTAGCGAACAAGTCGTTCATACTCAGACATCGTGATACTGGCAGCTCTACGCGCTCAACGATGCGCCCTGTCTTGTTCTTGCTCGCCGGTTACTGACATCTACAAAAAGATCCATATAGCGTCTGGCCATCAGCTTGACGTTGAAGTTCAATGCATACTCTCGCGCGGACGCAGACAATCGCGCCGACGTTTCTGGATCGTCAAGATGATTCCAAATCCGATCAGCCAGCTCAGCCGGGTCATCGACAGCGCCGAGCACACCGCTAACACCATCTTTGATCACTTCGCCACAACCACCCACATCAAAGGTTGCAGCCGGCAACCCGCATGCAATTGCCTCCACTAACGTGTTCGGCAAATTATCCGCTTCCGTCGGAAAAAGGAAGAGATCGGCCGCTCGGAATATCTGGACCAAGTCGGGTTCCTTGGAGATATAGCCCATTCGACGCGACTTGATATTCGCCAGTTCGCGTATCCAGGGAAGCTCGCCCTCCCCCACAAGAAGGACATCGATCTTGGAGGTGGCTACTTCGTTGAGTCGACGAAGAGTGACTTCCAGGGCTTTACCACCCTTACGGGCATTGCCACCGACCCGCTCGGCCGCAAATACGAGCACTTTTGCGTCTTCGGCTATCCTCAGTGAATTGCGCGCCGCACGCTTGTTGCCTGGAGAGAACCGATTGAGGTCGATGCCATTCGGAATCGTCCTGATATTCTCCGGCACGACGACCTTTGTCTCATGGCAAAGCTGCCCGAGCCACTTGGATGGCGTGACAATGGTAAGGTCGCTGTGGGCATAGATGCTGCGCTTCCATCTCCATAGGCCGGCAGACTGGTCCTTGGCGAGAGGTGGGTAGAAGTTCAGATGCGGACAAGGGCCACAGCCATCGCGCCACAGGTCGCATCCCATCGAATAAGCGCAGTGCCCAGTAAGCGCCCACATGTCATGAAGCGTCCAGACGACGGGAGCGATTTGAGAGAGGTCCACGATCAGATCAGTCTGAAAGAAACCATCCAGTGTCCCACCATGTAGATTGTGCAGGTTGATGACGTCTGGCTCGAACCTTCGGGCCGTTGAAAGGATTCGCTGCCGTTGCACAGGAAGAAACCGGTACTGCCAGCCGCTCCATTTCTGAAAAGCGCCGGTCAACTGGCGAATGCGCCGGGCATAGATGCTGCCCTCACGACCGACCTCTATGACATCCTTTTCGTTGGTGATCTTGCGTGCAACCGCACTGATCAAGCGGGTACGGAACTGGGAAACCAGTTCCACATTGAGGCGATATGCGGCGATTGCTGCACCGCCCGCCTTGTCGCTTGATCCGATGGATAGCACTCTCATGCCCGTCAACCTTAAAGAGCAGAGCCGTTTGATTGAGAGAACTGGCGCTTCCAGGCCTCAATCGCCTCAATCGGCCGGTTCACGACGGTAGCTCGGTCCTCATCAAGCGAGGTTTTCAGATTGCCGACATCCTTACGCTCGATAACCGGCAGGTTGAAGTCGCGGCCCATCTCGGTGGCCCTGTTGTCGACCGAGACGATCATCGTGCGACGCTTGTGCTGGAGCGCTCTTATTCCCGCATGCAGTCGCGTTCCGACATATTCCAGATCGAGATCTGATGATAGCAGCTCGTCAAATGCCTTCAATGTGGGGTCGACAATCTCGGCGCGAGTCCCGCAAATCGACTTTGAATATTCGAGATCGCGCGAACCTTGCACCCAAAGGTACACCTTGCTGTATTGTTTTGCGAGAATGTTAAAGAGATACTTGTCCTTCTCTGGGTGCGGCTTGTAGTCAGTGAGCGTAAAAATCACGTTCTCTGCCTTGCGCCGAGGAATCTGGGCCGTATGTTCCGAATCTAGATCCCAGAGCGTCATACAACCGGTATTGACGACGTTAGGTAGCCCTAACTCCAACAGTTTACGCTGAGTATAACCGTCACGGACCGAATGCAACATGTTTTTATGCAAAAACCGCTTGAGAAGGGTTCGTGTATAAAGCGTCGATTCCTTCTGGTATTGCCACCAGCCAACACCCATAAGAATGACGTTCTTCAATCGGAAGTAATCTTTGTAGCTCACTTTCCACTGATTGTATTTCCACATATCTGCGGTAAGCAAATTTGTGCCGCCGATAATTGCAAACGGACTCTGTTCAAGTATCTTGAAGCTTTCACTCGACAAATAATCGTGAGTTGGTAGAGAGCAAAAAAGCTCCGCGGGTAGATTCGTCTCAATTGAGTATGGACTGCATCCATAATAATCTGGTCGCCTAGATTTTTTGTGCAGACGGAAGTGTCAAGTAGCGCGATTAATGGAGTATTTTGTTCTGTCATAATCTCGAAAGATCTCACGCGCCCAATAAAATTCGCTGGAACTCATCGATCGAATTATTACGAGCGTAGTTGATACAGTTGGCAGAAAGCCTCTGATAATCGGGTTCAGAGGGGCGAGGCAAGGAAAAAGGACGTCCGCCATTCTGGCGATATTTGCAGATGGGTAAACATAGCCCATGCTGAAACTTTGAACCCGGTAACCGACGCAGCCATGATCGGTGGCGATGATCGGTGTGCCAGCCCTCGCCGCATTCGCCATGACCCCGCTAGAGCTTTCGAAATCACGCGCATAGGGAAGCAGAACATAGTCCGTTTCGTCATAGCGACGCTGAATCTCGGCTTCAGGCAGATATTCATCCACCCATTCCAGCAGTCCGGCCTTGCGAGCGGCCTCCAGTTGAGGTCGCAGATGTTCGCTTTCATCGACAAGTGAACCGCAAAGCACAAACTGGAAGCGTTCTCCGAGGTTAGGGCGAACGCGAAGAAGCCGCGCAAAATCCTCTATGCCTTTGCGCTTCGACTGCCGCCCGACGAGAAGAACCCTCGTCTTGTCGTGAGTTTCATTTGCCGCTGCTTTCGAAAGAGCGGGGGCGACATGGCGGGGCGGCGGATCCGGAAGCTGGACGAGAAATGAACGTCCAATGCGAGTTGCGAGATCGCGGTCGAACGCCCTTTCATCGAGGATACCGACGCGAAGGCCCGGAAAGGTACGTCGAAGGAAACGCAAATTCTGGCGCTGTCTTTCCCGGCGAATCCAGACGCGCACTTCACGCCGCACACGCTCGATCGGGTTGCGGGGCCGCGGTGCCTGCAGCCCTCGCAGGAGGTAGCGGGCGTCGTATTCTATCGCCACCAAGGGCGTGTGTCCGAACGCGGCCCTAAGCTCTCTCCTTTGAGCAACACAGGCATCCGTGAACTCGCGATTTAGTTCATTAATCCCGGCTGCCAGGATGCGCTCGAACCGCAGCTCCTGGTGGAGTGAAATTAACGCGGCAATCAGAGATTCAACGGCTTCGGAACCGATCTTTCCGTACCAAAACCCGACCGGCAACGGGATTTTGCGATGCAGCGTAACTGGAACGCCTTCAAAGAGCTCGAAATAATGCTCGGTTTCAGCTTCCTCGCGCGTCAGAATGTGAACTTCCCAATCACGAGCAACCGCACCTGCGGCGGCCATCGCGCTGTAGTAGAGGCGACTACCGCGAAAGATCGGGTCGACAATCAGTAGTCTTCGCGTGGCTGGCGTGTTCATGGGTTCGACTATCCGCGCATCTGCCTGGGAGGGAGAAAATCAAGAAGGAAGGGATTGCTGATAGCTTCCCTCGAGGCCACGAAGATCGCGCGCGCATGGGAGCCCCATCCCTCTTTGTGGGTCCAATCCGTTGGGAATTCCTCGTGGTAGGGTTGAAAGGCCGGTACGTAGACATGCGAAAATAGTTTGTTCAGGCGATTATAAATCCAGGCCCGTGTAGGGCGCGAGCCTGTGCCGCTAAACGACTGGGAAGCCAGTTCCTTTTTCTCTGCAACTGACACCAGCTTGTCGTCGCCCCCAAAGGAAACACAAGTTTCAAGCAGGAGCATTTTTTCGCAGCGAGAAGCTATCCAATTGAGGACGGATTCCGGGTCGCGAAGATGGTATAAAAGTCCGTAGCAGTAAACGAGCGAATGTGGACTCACATCAATCTCGCCTGGACGTTCGAGGTCTCCCAGAACTGTCGATACTCTGCCGTTTCCCTTCAAGTTGAGGCGCTTATTAAGGAGATCGAGATTTTCCTGCCGAGCGTCGATCGCGGTAACGGTGCAGCCCCGGTCCAGAAAAAACGTCGTATGGTCGCCAGGTCCTGATCCCAATTCCAGCACGTCCGAGTGTTCGAGAGGCAATGACAAACGTGCGAGATGCTCAAGGCGACGCGCATTGTGCCTTTGGTAGTGCGCGCTCCCAAAAATCTCGGATGAGGACTTGGACATTGTTGGAAACTCCCCGATCGGCTTTCATGCGTCACCCGCTCTCTGGACGGTTGTGGTCATGCGCGCCGAGAAATCCGTTCACGCCAACCTAAGCTATTGCAAACCATCGATCGGTAAAATTCGTGTGGGTTTCGATGTGACGCGGACAAGGAGAACATTTCTGTGAACTAAACTCCCATACAACATATTAGGCACCATGGGTCGTTCACACGTCAACTCCGCGTGCCGCAACCCAATAGCGGCTCAACCGTCATCAATCAACCTATCCCGATGGAGCTTGTTGAAGATGGCGATGGTGGAGCGGACCTCGTTGGCGCCTCTACGCCATACTCTCCAACTCCTGGCAGCGTGGGCAAACGTCGATAACCAATGTGGTCCCACGGAACGTTGCCGACCCTTGTTGTCATCGGATGGTCGCTTCAATTTGCATGGCATTATAGCAGCATACCGCTTCCCCTTCGCCCTGTTTCAGTGCATCCCGTATCTGGCCTCAGAAAAGCTCCATATTAGTAGAGTACCTCGACATGGAGCCATAAAAGATTCAATCTGCCGAACGCCATTGCCGATCCTGCAACAATATGCTCAGGCGCAATGAATTGTACGTGAGTGATACACGCCAACTTATATCCCACAGTCGTCCAAATACACCGATAACGAAAAGTCACAGTGGAGGGGTATGAAAGAATTATCGCGCCGGGTCTCGTTACCTAGAAAGCAATATTAGGGCTAGGACTTGGTGCAGACAACAAGGTCCTGTACTTGAGAGATGCATGCTGGTTTAATGTAATTCACTTTTAGGAACTTGCCCCAACGCGTGTGAATATAATCATGGGCGTGGGCAGTCAAGCCATATGACCGTGTTACACCAGGATACTGTTTCGGATCGAGAGCGAAACGCTCGTATTCAGTGAATATGATGCCTTTCTCTTTGAGGTCAGCGTCTGTGACATCAGACCATCCTTTGTCTCCGCGCCGGCGCCGCGAGGCGAGAGCACGGGGCCCAGATGTCGTCAATAGAGCTATCCCGCCCGGTTTCAGTATGCGTGCTGTTTCGGCAAGCCAACGGTCCTGGGCGTCTTCGGGCATGTGCGTCCAGACCGAGATGGAGTAAACGGCATCAAATGATGCGTCCTTGTATGGCAGAGGTGGGTCATAGTTTGTGAGGGCGGTTTTGACTCTGGGAAGCTGCGAATTGATGTATCGAACGGCTGCGGGGTTTACGTCACAAGCGTCAGTCGGCCACTTGTTCTCAGCGTACATTTTTAGGGCGACACGTCCTACTCCGCACCCGAAATCAAGGACGCGTCTACCAAAACGTTTCCATCCGAAGTGATGCTTGAGGTGACTGGTTATTTCAGGCTCTATCGTGTTGGCGTGTATCTGAAAAATTTCCCACGTGGAGGATCCCACTCTCTGCATCTCTTCCGGGAGTGGGGGGTGTATCTTGTCGCCCAGTCGTTCATTCGAATCCTCTTTCCGATATCTCATGGGGAGAGGGGAGGTCTTGCACTTTCGACTTAGAATCACAAGCGAGTGGGCGCCGGCGTATGCCGACGACGCTTTCTCCATCGAGCATGGGCGCCCATACTTCAGGTTCCAGGGCCGTGCTTTGCGCGGCGGTCGTGGGCCGCTTCAGGCTTTGGCTTGGCGGGTGCGGCTTTGCGACGTCAAAAGCGGTTTGCTGCCCGCAGGGACCGCGCATGCGCGCGGGGACGAATTTTGCTGAGCAAAAAAGCTCTCAACTGGAATCGCCAGCTGAAGGATACCGGGCTTGCATAGATACTATGCGGTTTCGATCGGCGGGATGTGGGAAGCTGTTTAGTCGGTGCGAATCAGGCCAGAGATTTCGCCTACGCGTGCATCGAGTAGCGGTCGATCAGCTCTAGTCTCGACGTTGAGCCGCAGTAATGGCTCGGTGTTCGATCTCCTCAGATTGAAGCGCCAATCGTCGAACTCCATACTGAGGCCGTCAACGAATTCGACGTTGGGGTTCTCGCGAGCGAAATAGGTTGCTACTCTTTTCTGAGCAGTCTCCGCATCGGCGACCGTGAAGTTGATCTCTCCGGAGCAAGGAAAGGCGGCGATTCGTTCCCCCATCAGTTCGGCAAGCGTCGTTTCCCTTCTCGACAACTCGGCAGCTACCGCTAGCCAGGTGAGCATCCCCGAATCGCAGTAGCTGAAGTTACGAAAATAGTTGTGGGCGCTCATCTCCCCACCATAAACAGCATCTTCGCGCCGCATCTTGTCCTTGAAAAAGGCGTGGCCAGTTTGGCAGACCTTGGCTACACCGCCTGCTTGCTCCACCATTTCGATCGTGTTCCAGGTGAGCCGAGGATCATAGAGTACCGTTGCGCCCGGAGATGCGCGCAGCATCGCTTGCGCGAGGAAGCCTACAAGATAGTAGCCTTCAATGAAACGGCCGTTGCGATCGTAAAGGAAGCAGCGGTCAAAGTCGCCGTCCCATGCAATGCCGAGATCAGCCTCGTGGGCGATCACCGCCTCTCCCGTTCGTGCCCGCTTTTCCAGCAAAAGCGGATTCTGGAACACCATTGGGCAGCGTCGGGTCAGGGTCATGATCGATCTTAATAAATTCGAACGGCAGATGTTCCTCTAGAAGGTCGAGCGTTGGGCCTGCGCATCCATTTCCTGCATTGCAAACGATCTTCATTGGCCGGAGATTTAGCCCGATGACTTGACATAGTAAACGCTCGATATAGGGTCGGCGAGCAAGCTGGGGTGCGAGCCGACCGCGCGAGCCATAGGCACGTACACGCGGAATGGCTGCATCCGACATCACCATTTTTTCTATGGCGCCTAGCGCGTTCTCCCGCGTTGCGGCCGCAGCACCTGCCAGCACCATTTTGAAGCCATTATAGCTCTCGGGATTGTGGCTCGCAGTCACCATCAGACCTGCGCTCGCGTCTGTATCGGCGGTGTGGAAATAAACCTCCTCCGTCCCGCACAGACCCACGGGAAGGACGTCAACGCCGCTGTCTAGCAGGCCTTGCATCAAGGCTGCGGCAAGCGCCGGGCTGTCCTGGCGCATATCGTGGCCGACGACTACACGACCGGGACCAAGATGCGCCGCCGCCGCCTGACCGAACCTGTACGCGAACGACGCATTGATCTCGCCAGGAATCTCACCACGGACGTCATAGGCCTTGAACGGGGAGGTCATTGTCTTTTCGAGTTCTCGGTAGGCTAGCCAATGGCACACCGACATCCCTGTAGAAGGGAAATGCCGACGATGCAACTGTTGCAGTTGCGAGCCGTACAATCCCTGCATAAGTGTAGCTTCGGTCTGGCCAATATCGCGGCCGCCGGCACGAGACCATTCGAAGCCGTCAAGGTACCTACCAGCTTATGTACGAGCCCATTTTGAGCATCGTAATGCCGTGTCTCAACGGAATGCCATATCTCCCTTCGGCGATCGAGTCGGTGCGAAAGCACCTGCCAGCAGAAAACGTTGAGATCATTGTTGCCGACGGGGGCTCCACTGATGGGTCGCTGGATTTTCTGCGCGGAACGGGCGTTATTCTGCTCGAAGGCCGCGACGGTTCCCTCTATGAAGGGCTTAACAAAGCGCTCGCACGGGCGCGCGGCGCGCATGTCGCCTGGCTGAACTGCGATGATACGTTGCACGAGGGGATGGCTCAGCTCCTAAGCAAAGCCCGCGAACGTGATGCCGATATGGCGACCGGCGAGGCAGTGATTGAGACGGAAAGCAATACGAGCGGCTGGTTCAGCCACCACCATCAACGCAAAGCGAGCGCCGATTCGCTACTTTTCGGTGTCCCGACAATTAACAGTCGCATTTTCTCACGCCGTCTCATCGAGCGGGCGGGACCATTTCGGACCGACGTCGGTCTCAGCGCGGACCGCTACGCGCTGCTGCGACTGCTTTCCTTGTCGCCTCGCCGGGTCTTTCATCCCGCAACCGTCTACCGTTACCGCTCACATAAACGGTCAAGGACGCTGGCACGGACGTGGCACTCCTCTCGCAACGTGCACCGTGCTCATCTGGCGATGGCAGAGGTTTTAGCCGCTGAAAAGCCTGGACTCATAGATCAGGATGTGCTCACAGCCTTCGAATGCCTTAGCAGGCTTGCGGCTGCCCGCGCGTCTCTTCTCGCAGGCCACCTGCCGGATGGATTGCGCGACGCACTGGCTGCCTTGACGCGCCACCCGCTTCCTGGTTGCTGGCTGCGCGCGATATCGCTTCGTCGCACCTTCGGAGGTATCGGTTCGGGTTGGTAGCAAGGCGGTTGCCAGCAGTGCACAACAGGAAGCGAGGTTGTGTTTTCGGCGGCGTGTTGAGTATACGTGACCTGTGAAGGCTGCCCCGGTCGACGCAGCAGGAGAAAGAAAGTCCGCATATGTTCTTGCCCGTCATTATGGCCGGCGGGTCCGGCACCAGGCTCTGGCCCCTATCTCGTCAGCTTTACCCGAAGCAGTTCCACTCGCTTACAAGTGACCGTTCCCTGCTTCAGGAGACGATTGTGCGGCTTGAGGGCTTAGGCGGCCAACAACCAATGCTAGTCTGCAACGAGGAACACCGTTTCCTCGTTGCAGAACAGTTGCGCCAGATCGGCCAAGACGATGCGACTATTCTGCTCGAGCCGTTTGGGCGCAACACGGCCCCGGCGATCGCTCTCGCCGCTCTCCTCGCTACGCATCATGGCGAGGACCCGCTCTTGCTTGTCTTGGCTGCCGACCATGTCGTCGCGGATGTCCCCCGCTTTCACATTGCGATCGCCGCAGCCGTGCCGTTGGCCGAGGCTGGTAAACTCGTGACGTTCGGTATCGTACCCGACCGCGCCGAAACCGGGTACGGCTATATTAGGCGCGGCGACGCCCTTGCTGGTGGGGTGGGCTTCGCCGTCGCCGGCTTCGAGGAGAAGCCCGACACCGCGACCGCAGAGCGCTATATCGCCACCAACGAGCATTTCTGGAACAGTGGTATTTTCATGTTCCGCGCCGGCCGCTACCTTGAGGAACTGGAACGTGAACGGCCTGACATCCTGGAAGCCTGCCGCCGCGCAATTGATCTCAGCAGTCGCGATATGCAGTTCGTGCGCATCGACGCCGAAACCTTCGCGAGTTGCCCATCCGAATCGATCGACTATGCGGTGATGGAAAAGACTGCCGCCGCCGCCATGATCCCACTCAATGTGGGGTGGAATGACATCGGCTCCTGGTCGGCGCTGTGGGAGCTCGAGGCCCGCGACGGCGACGGAAACGTGCTGCGCGGCGATGTGATGGCTGTCGCCAGCCGCGGCAATCTCGTTCATGCCGACGACAGGCTGGTCACGTTGCTCGGCGTTGAGGATTTGGTGGTGGTGGAGACGAGGGACGCCATCTTGATCGCGCATCGAGGCGCAGTACAGGATGTGAAGGAGATAGTCGATACGATAAGGCTGAGTGGGCGGAGCGAGCATGTCAGCCACCGCAAGGTCTATAGACCGTGGGGCCACTACGATAGCATTGATGTCGGCGAGCGCCATCAAGTTAAGCGTATCACTGTTAAGCCTGGCGCGAAGCTATCGGTGCAGATGCACCATCATCGAGCCGAGCATTGGATAGTTGTACGTGGCACCGCCAAGGTCTATCGGGGTCAAGAGATTATTATGCTGAGTGAGAACCAGTCGACCTATATTCCGTTGGGCGAAGTTCATGCGCTGGAGAACCCGGGTAAGATCGAGTTGGAGTTGATTGAGGTGCAATCGGGTTCCTATCTGGGGGAAGACGACATCGTGCGTCTTGAGGATCGTTACGGCCGGACTTGATTCCCAATTTAGCGCACTTGGCAGCACACGGCTTGCATGGCCGGTCTCTCGGCTCGGGTTTGCCCCGCAGCGATTAGTAGCGAATTTAGTTAACTCAGATCTGCCATAACCTTGCATTCGCCGGAATTTGGGTTATGTGCAGCCAACCCCTCGCATAAATCGGAAAATATTGATGACTGAAAAGACGGCGCTTATCACCGGCATAACCGGGCAAGACGGCGCGTACTTGGCTCGGCTTTTGCTTGACAAAGGATATATTGTGCATGGAGTGAAGCGCCGCTCATCGTCTTTTAACACAGAACGCATCGATGGCATCTACGTCGATCCGCACGATACGGGCGCACGCTTTTTTCTCCATTATGGAGACCTGACGGATTCCACCAACCTAATCCGCCTAATTCAGGAGACGCGGCCGAACGAGATCTATAATCTAGCTGCCCAGAGTCATGTGCAAGTCAGTTTCGAAACTCCGGAGTACACCGGCAACGCTGACGCCCTCGGCACGCTGCGCATCTTGGAAGCGATCCGCATCCTCGGCATGGAAAAATCTGTGCGCTTCTACCAGGCCTCTACATCGGAGCTGTACGGCAAGGTCCAAGAAGTACCGCAGAAGGAGACGACGCCATTTTATCCACGCTCGCCCTACGCTGCCGCCAAACTCTACGCCTACTGGATCACTGTCAACTACCGTGAGGCCTATGGCATCTTCTGCTCAAACGGCATTCTCTTCAACCATGAAGGTCCTACCCGCGGCGAGACGTTTGTGACGCGCAAGATCACCCGCGCCGTTGCTGGAATCCAGCGCGGTCTGCAGGACACCCTTCATCTCGGTAATCTCGACGCCAAGCGCGACTGGGGCCACGCGCGCGACTATGTTGAAGGAATGTGGCGCATCCTTCAGCATGACGAGCCGGACGATTTTGTACTCGCCACCGGCGAAGCACATTCCGTGCGCGAGTTTGTGGAATTGGCGTTCGATGAGGTCGGCCGGGAGATCGTCTGGGAAGGCTCAGGCGTGAACGAGATTGGTCGTGATGGGGCCTCCGGGGAGATCTTGGTCAGGATCGACCCTCGTTATTTCCGTCCGACGGAGGTTGACCTTCTGATTGGTGACCCCTCCAAAGCTAGGTCTACTCTCGGATGGCAGCACACGACAAGCTTTCGCGAACTCGTCTCTGAAATGGTCGCTGCCGACATCGCGTTTGCCGAACGGGAAGCTTGGCGGCAAGATCGTTCCGCATAGTTGCATACAAGGAATCGCCTCATGACCGATATCTACTCGCTGAAAGGCAAGCGCGTCTTCGTGGCTGGGCATCGCGGCATGGTGGGGTCGTCCATCGCCCGGCGGCTCGAAAGCGAGGATTGCGAAATCCTGACTGCCTCGCGCAGTGAACTCGACCTACGCAACCAAGCGGCGGTGCGACGCTGGATAGCGGAAAGACGGCCGGATGCCGTAGTTCTTGCAGCCGCAAAAGTAGGCGGGATTCTGGCTAACAACACCTATCCCGCCGATTTTCTTCATGACAATTTGGTCATCGAGACCAACGTGATCGAGGCTTCGTTCCGCAGCCAGGTCGGCAAGCTAGTCTTCCTAGGGTCGTCTTGCATCTATCCCAAATTCGCGCCGCAGCCGATCCTCGAGGATGCATTGCTCACCGGATCGCTGGAGCCCACCAACGAATGGTATGCTATCGCCAAGATAGCAGGGCTGAAACTGTGTCAAGCTTATCGGCACCAGCACGGCGTTGACTACATCTCGGCCATGCCGACCAACCTTTATGGACCCGGTGACAACTTCGATCTCAGAAGAGCCACGTCATCCCTGCGCTCATTCGCAAGGCCCATGATGCCAAGCTCTCCGGTGCGCGATATCTGACGATTTGGGGTTCAGGTAGGCCGAGGCGCGAATTCCTGCACGTGGACGACGCTGCAGACGCCATGGTTTACCTTCTCAAGTGTTATTCAGACAACGGTCACATCAATGTGGGCTCGGGCGAGGACATCACCATCCTTGATCTGGCGCATATGGTTGCGTCCGTCGTGGGCTTCGAGGGCGAAATTCGCTACGATCTCACCAAGCCGGACGGCACTCCGCGGAAGCTGATGGATGTCTCGCGGTTGTTCGAGATGGGCTGGCGGCCGAAATACGATTTGCGTCAAGGGCTCGAGGACGCCTACCGTTGGTTCCGCGAGCATGTCGAAAAAGGTGAGGTGCGTCTGAATGTGGCGTAATGCGCGAATTCTCCGCAGCAGATGACGGCAATTGCTTACATTCCCCATGACGTTCTGTTGGGAACTGACCGAGAGTTTGTTGATGGCCGCAATATCGTGCGTTTTCCATAGATTTCAACGCGCGGTCTCTGTCGTGTTAAGTAGAGAGTTTTTGATGGATGAATTGCTGTTCAGTGAACATACTTTTTGGTCATTTTCAACAATTCCTCTGCCACGTCGAAATCGAGCAAAACTTTACTACTCATATGATCTTCCCTCGCTGCGCGAACCGCTAAATCTAGCCGACGAATGACATAGTCGCGGCTGAGCGCCCGGTCTTCGAGCGCGTTCTTGGTGTCCTTTTTATCATTCATTGGAAATACTACCTCATATGATCGGGATCTCGTCGACCGATAAACCAGTGTAGGAGAATCTACAACATCGGTTAAGCTTGGTTTGAGTCACTGTCCGGTGAGGGCCGCGATCAGGCTGCTTTTGCGGATGCGTTGGATCGGCGCCAGTTCCACGGCAGGAGTTCGGCCAGCCTGCTCTGCGGCGCGTCGGCGATGCAGGATAGCACGTCGGCCAGCCAGGCCTGCGGATCGACATCGTTGAGCTTTGCCGTGCCGATTAGCATATACATGACTGCCGCACGGTCGGCGCCGCGGTCCAACCCAGCGAAGAGCCAGGACTTTCTGCCGAAAGCCAAGCCGCGCAGCGCTCGTTCGGCGGCATTGTTGGTTAGGCAGATGGACAGATGGACAGCTCGAACTACCGGCTTTCGCACCCGTGAAGATCGCGACGAGTGCCGTCACGGCGTAGAGCGTGGCGCTGACTGCTGCTTGGGCTGATGTGGTTTGCCGATTTCAGCGTCGCGGTGGCGGCTTTGGCCGCCTTCACCGTCACGCGGGCGCAGTTCGCCCCTGGTGCCAGACGAAGCGGGTGAGGTTGTAGGCGAGGTTAGCCATGCCGATCTTTGTCCTGGCCCGCGCCATGCCGATCGTGCGCACGACAGGCCCATGCGGGATTTCTGCTGCGAAGACGCGTTCGACGAAGGCGCGGATTCTGGAGCGGCGGCCTTTCGCCCGCGACGTCACCCCGCTCATCGGCCGTCCCTTCGGTTTCTTGTGGTGGATGTCGGAGATGTAGCCGTCCTTCTCTAGCCACGCCTCGTTCGTCTTCGATCGGTAGGCGGTGTCGGCCCACACCGTCGAGCCGGTGTTGTCGCGATTGAGCACGTTGCGGAGCTGCGCCCCGGCATAGGCTCAGGCGCTCGTCGCTTTCCAGCCGCGGGTGAAGCTGTGCCGACGATCGATCAAGGAATGGTTCTTGTAGCCGAAGGCGGGAACGGCGATGGCGCGCTGCTGGGTCTTCCCATCCTCGGCCATTTGGCCTTCCAGAACTTCACCTTCCAGCCCGCATCGCGATCGTTCTGGTGCAGCTTGGCAGGCTTCTCATTCCAGGCGTCCGGCACCTTGCCTGCCTTGATGTCGGCCTTCTCGGCGTCACTGTTGCGCTGCTTCGGCGCCGCCACGATCGTTGCGTCGACAATTCGACCGCCCATCGCGAGGTAGCCGGCCTTGGTGAGGTGCTTGTCGAACCGGGCAAACAGGTTCTCAACGGCGTTGGCCTGCGTGAGATGCTCGCAGAACAGCCAGATCGTCTTGGCGTCCGGCACACGATCGCCGAACCCCAGGCCGGGGAAGCGCATGAAGGACAGCCGGTCCTGGATCTGGAACTCGGCCTGATCGTCCGACAGGCCGTAGAGCGCTTGCAGAACCATGATCCTGAACATCATCACTGGGTCGTAGGGTGGCCCGCCGCCCTTGGCGCCGTCGGGCCGCTTCAGCGCTTTGGCCAGAGGCTTGCGGAAAACCTCCCAAGGCACCACCGCGTTTAGCTTCTCCAGCGGATCGCCGGCCTCGCTCAGCCGCAAATAGCGCTCGTCGATGTCCCAGAACCCGGCCTGTCTACGCATTCGCAGCCTCCCGCAAATCACCGGCAGATTGAATCATGAAACTGCTAGGGTGGGGAAGCTTTTCGAGGCCTCCAGCTGGACACCCGCAAGAACCTACCGCGCTTGTTGATTTCGTGATTCAATCTGCTCGTCATGATTTGGAGGCGGGACGATGGAGCAGCGGTCTCTATTCGGGTTGTCGGAGCATCTGGAGCGCCTGAGCAAGAACGGTGATCCGCTGGAAACGCTCGCGGCGACTATGGACTTCGAGTAAATCCGCGGCTGGCTGGTCGATGGGCTGGGATACGGCGACGGAGCGAAAGGTGGCCGGCCGCCATTCGACCCAGTGTCGATGTTCAAGGCGCTGATCCTGCAGGCGCAACACAATCTCAGCGACGCACGCATGGAGTTCATGATCCGGGACCGGCTCTCCTGGATGCGGTTCCTCGGTTTCGATCTCGGCGCGCCGACGCCCGACGAGAACACGATCCGGCACTTTCGCAACAGGCTGACCGAGACGGGGACGCTGAAGCGGGTGATGAAGGCCTTCGACTGGCAACTCCAGAAGAAGGGCTACATCCCCATATCGGGCCAGATCGTCGACGCTTCGCTGGTTCCGGCGCCGAAGCACCGAAACACCGGGAGCGAGAAGGAGGCGATCAAGGAAGGCAAAGCCGCCAGCGAGATCTGGCCCGACGACCCGGCCAAGGCGACCCAGAAGGACGTGGATGCCCGATGGACCCTGAAGATCGGCGGCAAGGTGCGGTATCGTCCCGACGGCACGCCGTTGCCGATGATCGCGACGCCGGTCGTCGGCTACAAGAGCCACATCAGCATCGACCGGCGCTTCGGCTTCATCCGCGAGGCGGCCGTGACGTCGGCATCGGCACACGACGGGCGGTAACTCAAACGCTTGGTGAGCCGGGAGAACGCTGGCGCGGAGGTCTGGGCCGACAGCGCCTACCGCAGCCAGAAGAACGAGAAGTGGCTGGTGGACCGGATGCTGACGAGCCGCATCCACTGGCGCAAGCCCGCGGGCACACCGATGCCGGAGGCGACCGCCAGCGCGAACGCGAGGCCGCGCCGCCGTCGAGCATGTCTTCGCACATCAGAAGGTCCGGTTCGGCCTCTTCATCCGCACGATCGGCATCGCCCGGGCCGAGGCGAAACTGACGCTCGCCAACATCGCCTACAACATGAACCGCTTGATCTTCCATGAGCGTCGCATGATTACGGGATGAATCCGCCCAAAAACGGCGAAACACCACGAAATCACCTCCCTGGTCGCTCCGGGGACCGAAGCCGGCGCTCCGCCCGGCAGCCGCGCCGCTCAGATCAAGGTCAAGGGGTTATTGCGGGTGTCCAGCCGACGCGGTGCCCGCCACGATCGCCTCCTACAATCACACCGAACTGACCTCACGCATCGGCCATCGTAGACCGACGTGCCTTATCACCTATCTGTCAGAGGCCGGGCAAAGGCCTATCGAGCTGTGATAAAAATCAAACGCATCGTCTAGTGGACCTGAAAAGATCATTCTTCCAGCGGACATGACCACTCCCGTCGTGCAATAGAGGCGGAGCACGTCTTCGGCATGGCTGGCGAGGACAAGGATCCTCGCTCTTGCAAGCATCTGCTCAAGGCGGGCGCGCATTTTGTCGTGGAAACCCATGTCGCCCGCGCCGATCACTTCATCGATCAACATGATGTCGTGGGCGATCGAGGTGTGGATCCCAAAAGCTAGTCGCGCGAGCATGCCGGCCGAGTAGGTCTGGATCGGCAGATCTATGAAGTCTCCCAACTCGCAGAACTCCGCTACTTCCGGAACGATAGCGTTGCGCTCTTTCTCTGATAGCCCGAGCGATGCTGCAACCAGCATCAGGTTCTCACGTCCCGTGAAATCCGGTTCCATGCCCAGGTGCATCGATAGCAGTGCGCCTACTCTACCCTCCACGTTCACGAATCCGACGTCGGGTCGGTAGATCCCCGCAAGAAGGCGGAGAAGCGTGGATTTGCCGGCTCCGTTGTGCCCAATCAACGCAACACGGTCGCCAGTCTCCAGCCGAAGGTTGATACCGTCCAGTGCTCTGACAGAGACAACACCACGATCCGCGATGATCCGGCCGCCCGTGATGGCCTTGCCGATTGTGTTCTTGATCGACAGGCTCCTGGAATCAAAGACCGGTATGTCAACGCAGGCATCGTGAACATGGGCAAAGGTCATGATAAATTGTCGAATCTTTCTTCAGCGATCAAAGCCATTTGGTGAGGCGGTCGAATAGCCGCTCATAGATCACGGCAGCCAGCAACCAGCCAAATACCGCGATTGCTGCTGCCACCAGCCAAACATAGAGCGCAGGAGGTGTCCCCAGGATCGGCTCGCGGACGATCGCCACCAGATAGTAGAACGGGTTCGCGTCGATGATGAGTGGCTTGTGCCTGAGGGCCTCGGCTGGCCAAATGATCGGCGTCAGGAAGAAGAACACCTGCATGACATTGACGGCGATCTGCGGCACATCCCTGAAACGAGCGCTGATCAATGCGGCGATGAAACCAATCCATCCAACCGCAATGAAGGCGAGCATGAGTCCACATAGGAAAAGCACAAACCCCGCAATCGTTGTCTTTCCGGCCACGGCGGCGATGACAAGTCCGGGCAAGATGTTGTGTGCGAAGAAGATCAGCTGTCGCAGGTGGTGGCGAATGATGTAACCGGAAAGCGGAAGCGTCGAGAGTTTTGCGTCGGACGACGCCTGTATGAGCGCGCTGCTGCCCTCCCCTACCATCCCTGAGTACATGGCCCACAATGGCAGACCAATCGCGAGATAGGCAATGTAATCTGCGTAGCTCTGGGCAAGCAACGACGAGAACACGAATGACATGCCCAATACAGTTGCCATCATTGAAACTGTGATCCAGAAAGGTCCCAGTGTCGAACGACGGTAGCGTGCCCGGATATCGCGCAAGGCAAACATCCACAACAGACGAATGTTGGAAAGCCCTGCCCTTAGATCTGCATAGCCGCGATCGGAGCGAGAATCGTATCGGATGGACAAGGCTGACAATTCCTCGGCTTGCATTTGCCGCCGGTTAGCGACAGCCCCACCATAATGCCAGATGAAAAACCAACGCGGCTTGATCGGAGGGCTTGGTAGGAGCCCGCTCCTTAGCTAGTTTGTGCCTTCGCTTCAACCTTGGCTCCCTTTGCCGGAGCCTGATTCAATGGCAACCGTATCTCATGGCGGGGAAACGAAACCTCCTGAACCGGATCGGCGCTGCGGTGACGTGGCGCGCTGGACATATTGTGGATCCGCTGATCGAGGCCATTGGCAGAAGGCGCAGTGAGCAGCCTCGCATCCTGAGGGTTTTTCCAGGAGCGCGTGATCACGGGCCCAAGCAGGCGGTATTCGTCCACCATGATCCGAAAGGTATTGTTCACGACTATGTCCGTTTCGCGGTACAGGAACTTGCTAGCAATGGCTACGCCGTAACCTTTGTCTCAAATGCTCCCGTGCTCAATGCGCCGAGCGTAGCGAAGCTATTGCCCGACGTCCGCGAAGTCGTACACCGACGCGGCCTCGGCTACGATTTTGGTGCGTGGCAGGAGGGTATTATGAGGCTGCCGGCGCTGGAGCAGCTCGACCGGCTCATTCTTGTCAACGACAGTGTATACGGACCCATCTTTCCGCTGAGCAATGCGTTGAAGCGGGCTGAAGAGATGAGAGTTGATGTCTTCGGTATCACAGATAGCCGCGAATTCGCGCATCACCTTCAGTCCTATTTTCTCTTGTTCTTTCCTCGAGCGCTGCAATCGAAGGCCTTCCGCTCATTTTGGGCGGGCTTTCCGATGGTCAACTCGAAGTCCTGGGTTGTTCGGAACGGCGAGGTAAAGCTGTCAACCGAACTCGAGCGCGCTGGCTTGCGGCTCGGTACGTTGTGTCCATATGCGAGTCTGCTGGAAAGCGCAGGGCGGGATCCTCAGTCAGTGGACGAGGCGACCTCTCGCTTTCTTGCGAGCCGCAACCGCAAAATCCTCGCGGGTAAGCCTCTAAACCCGATGCATTACTTTTGGGAAGAACTTGTGCGAGATCACGGCTGTCCGTTTCTCAAGCGGGATCTCGTGCGGTCGAATCCGGCCCGACTTCCACATGTTTTCCGCTGGAGCGAGGTCCTGCATGACAATTCCAGCTACGATGTAAACCTAGTATCGCATCATTTGGCGAGCAGCTCGAACCGAAAAGCCTGAACAGCCAGTCGAAACATGCCCACCCGTCGCGGCTAAAAAGATGCCTAGGGCGTGGGTCGGAACACCGCGAGACCTCAGCACTCCGAACGTCGCCGCGAGCGCTCCGTGCCAGACGATGCGGTGTATGCGGACCCTAGACCGCGGAAAGATCCGAGGACCATGGCGACGATCCTCGGGGATCAAGCGTCGTCGGCATCACGAATGCCGCCAGACAGCTTAAATTCAACGCCAGTAAGCAGGCTATGAACGAGCCGGTGGGTCAGATCGGCGGCATCTTCTGACGGTGTGACTGTTGGAACGGGCGTTGGTGAATCCGAACGGATGCTGCCGTCGTCTATGTCCGCAGGTATGGGCGTTGGCGAGGGTTGCCTCAAATTCTCATTGAACTCCGTCGCAGGCGGCGGCGTCGGGGCGTCGTTCCAATATCGGCTACGCAACTCCACTGGAACCGGCGTGGGGATTGTCTGGCTGTTGGCAACAGCCACATCGTGCTTTTGCATCAATGCCGAGAAGGCCAAGTCCGCGCTGTCATGAACGGCGCGCTCACCACGTGAAGAATCTTGCAGCAGCTGGAGCAAGGTGAAAGACGTGGTCGTAATTGCCATCGTGGGTTACTCCAGCGCGAATCGTAGTGAGACCGGTGACGTATGTATTTCCTCATTGGAATACATGGTTCAACCTCATAGGCAAGCCGCCCAAGCACCGGAATTCAAGTTTGACGCAAGCTTCGGCGGCCGAGGGTCCGTTCGAGCGCTGAAGCGGCCCCCAAAATCCCCGGACAGGGACCCACCCTTATGTAAGAGTGAGTCTTATGACCGACATTTTGACTAACATCATTGAAGAGAGGCCGGTCCGTGCCGAGATTTTGAAGGGCCCGGAGCGGCGGCGTCGGCGGACACCAGCCGAGAAGATGCGGATTGTCGAGGAGACCTATGCACCTGGCGTGACGGTGAGCCTTGTGGCGCGCCAGCACGGCATCGCGCCTAACCAGCTGTTCACGTGGCGGCGGCTCGCAGCCCAGGGTGCGCTGACGGCCGCCGGCGCTGGCGAGGAAGTGGTGCCGGCCTCCGAGTATCGAGCCTTGCAAGCCCAGGTACGTGAGCTCCAGCGCCTGCTCGGCAAGAAGACGCTGGAAAGCGAGATTCTCAAGGAGGCGCTCGAACAGGTGAACCCAAAAAAACAGATGCTGCGCACGGTGTCGTTGCCGAAGGACGGTTTGCGATGAGCGCGGTGGCCGAGACATTGGGTGTCGCGCGCTCGAACCTGGCCGAGCGGGCGGCCGGACGCCCCTCACAGCGCAGAGGCCGCCCGCCTCTTCCGGAAGCGGAACTGGTCGAGGCGATCAAGACCATCATCGCCACCATGCCGACCTACGGCTACCGCCGCGTCTGGGCGATTCTGCGCCGCAGCGCCGAGGCCGAAGGACATCCCGCTCCCAACCACAAACGGGTTTACCGGGTCATGCGTGTCCATGGCCTGCTCCTCGAACGCCATGCCGGCGGCATCGAGCGTCGCCATGACGGGCGCATCGCAGTCGAGCACTCCAATCTGCGCTGGTGTTCCGACGGCTTCGAGATCGGCTGCGATAACGGCGACAAGGTGCGCGTCGCCTTCGCCCTCGACTGTTGCGACCGCGAAGCCATGGGCCATGTCGCCACCACGCAAGGTATCAAGGGAGAGGATGTGCGCGATCTCATGGTCACCGCCGTCGAGCACCGCTTCGGCCTCGTCAATCGGCTGCCGCAGCCCATCGAATGGTTGAGTGATAACGGCTCGTGCTACATCGCCGGCGACACCCGCAGCTTCGCCAGCGAGATCGGCCTGCTGCCGATCACCACCCCTGTCGAAAGCCCGCAGTCGAATGGAATGGCCGAGGCCTTCGTGCGCACCTTCAAGCGTGACTACGTCCGCGTGAACCCCTGTCCCGACGCCGAAACCGTCATCGACGCCCTTCCAGACTGGTTCCGCCATTACAATACTCTTCACCCTCACAAGGCGCTCGGCTATCGTGCGCCCCGCGAGTTCATCGCAGCACGTTCAACCCGGTGATCCCTGTCCGGTCTCTTGGGGGCAACAACAAGCGCGTCTTTGTGTACATCATCCTTTTGGTGAATTGGACATGAAACATGACGCACGAACTGCGGCGTCTTATGGCGGCAGTTCGTGAGGGATCTCCGCTTCCGATCGACCCGAGCCTTTAGCCAGCGCGGTAACGCAACGGATCACAGATGGGTAGACAATCGATCTCCGGCAAAGAAACCCACGCTGGTTGCTACAGGCCTATAGACCATTTTAGCAAATTGACATTCGCTTTGGGTTGCGGATAGTTGCCGTTGAGTAATGGCTGTCGGGCGCTGGCGAACACTGTTTTTTCTGTTCTGTCGTCGTCTGTTTGCTTTTTTCATGTAGATTTCGCGAATTGGATAACCGCAAACTTAGCAACCGGGGGCGTAGATGCCAAGAATCACTGGACAGAAACGGACATCCAAACTGGTGTCGGGATTACTAGCCGCAGCAGCGACAATCGTATTTGCCGCATCGGCGCACGCGGCTGGCCTCTCCGGCCCTGCGCAAAGCAAGGTCGTCGGGACCGGTTGGGAAAAGGCGTTCGCCGATCAGGGTGCCAGGGTGCCGGTGATCGTCGATTTTAAGATGCCGGCGTTGCCGGACCGGACGACGTTCGCCAATGACGAAGACAGCGATGACGCACACAAAGAAGCAGTGCGTGCGGTCCAAGACGGAATTCTCGCCGGCGTATTGGGCGGCAAAGGCGGCATCGATGCGGCCCAGTCCTCGGGAGAAACCAACCTCAAGCTGATGCCGTTTTCGCCTCAGTTTGCCATCACTGCCACGAAGGCCCAGATTGAGGCTATTGCAGCGGACCCGCGGGTTGAGCGCATCCATCCCGACACATTCGACGCGCCGTTGTTGAACCGTGACATCAACGGTAACGTCGGCAATGGCTCCCTGGCGCGCATCCAAATGCCAAATGCCTATTCGCTGGGTGCGACGGGCAATGGATGGCGGGTTGCGGTTCTGGATACCGGCGGCCGGCGTTCGCACGAGTTTTTGTCAAGCAGCATCACTCACGCTGCCTGCTTCTCGTCGACGACCTCTAATTCGAATGGCACCTCATACAGCCTGTGCCCGGGCGGTGCGTCTTCTTCTACCAACATCGATTCGGCGAACGACTGTGACACGGCGTCAATCTACGGCTGTGGCCATGGAACGCATGTGGCGGGAACAGCGGCCGGATACAACACCGCTCTGAGCAGCGGAGAGCCGGCGCATGGCGTCGCGCGAAACTCCAAAATCTTGTCGATCAACGTCTTTTCCCGGTTTCCGCCCTCGTTCTGCGGCAGCAACGGCTTGTCGAACGGCTGCGCCCTGACGTGGACTTCGGACCAGATCAGTGCGCTCAACTATGTCCGCGATCAGGCATCGAATCTGAAGATCGCTTCGGTCAATATGAGCCTTGGTGGAGGTCGATACGGCACAGCGTGCACCGGTGATCCACGCAGATCGGTCATCCAGCAATTGCGCAACGCCAACGTCGCGACCGTCATTGCCGCTGGCAATGACGCCTACGACTTTGACGTGAGTGCCCCAGGCTGCATTCCTGAGGCAATCACCGTTGCCGCCTCGACCAAGAATGGCGGGCTTCCTGGCTTTACAAATTGGGGCAACTTGGTGGATGTCGTGGCGCCGGGTGTCAACATTTACGCTTCCGTCCCCAGCGGTTCCAGCAACACCACCTATGGCTACAAGAGCGGCACTTCCATGGCCTCGCCTCATGTCGCCGGTGTTTTTGCAGCCATTCGGTCGCGGCTCCCGAACGCGACAGTCACGCAGATCGAGAACGCACTGAAGGCGACCGGTTCCGGGATCAGCTGGGTTGGGATCAGCAAGCCCGATATTCGTGTGGCGTCCGCTCTCAATCAGCTCGGGGTGAACTCCCCGCCGCCTGCAAGCACCTCGATTGTTGCGGCGGTTACACCAGTGGCTCGTCGTGGCGTGGTGAATGCTCCCGTCACCGCATTTGCGACATTGATCAATTCTGGCAGCGCAACCGCGACCAGCTGTTCGATCGCCAAACCGTCTGGTTCACAGCCCTACAATTTCGCCTTCGCCGAGCGCATTATTTCCGGCAATACCATCTCGCTCGGGCCTACAAACAAGGCCGTCAGTATTGGGGCCGGCCAGTCCAAACACTTCCTCATGACCTATGTGCCCACGGCGGCGATGTCGGCCAATCTGCAGATGGTGTTTGATTGCACAAACACCCCTCCGGCTCCCACCTATCTTGGCCTCAACTCGTTCAATCTGGTGGCCACTTCTTCCGCTGGCGCGGACGTGCTCGCTACGGCCGTCACCGACACCAACGACGGCAGACTTCGCATTCCAGCGACCACCAACGGCGGCAACATCGCGGCGATGGCCGCGATGAACATCGGCGCGACGACCACTCTCACTGCCCGGGTATCGTCGATCCCAGTCGGAGGGTCTGGAGCAGAGCTGCCACTTGTGATGGGGCTGTGCCAGACTAACGCGCAGGGCCAGTGTCTGCAGGCACCCACAACTCTGCCGATCTCTTTCACGGCGACCAAGAACCAAGTGGTGACCTTCTCGGCATTCGTTGGCTACAATGGCCAGTCCGTTGCTGACAGCCCTGCAACCAACCGACTCTACATCCACTTCCGCCAAGGCTCGACTTCAGTAGGCTCAGCCGCTGTGGCCGTCTACACCGTGCCGGGATCAGGTGCAGGAACGACAGAGAAGACTGCTGCTCTCACTGAGTGAGCCGGCTCTAAGTCCGCAGAAAGCTGACAGACGGCCCGCCTGACGCGGCGGGCCGTTTGTTTTGTGGAATGGGTCCTGGCGTTCGGCATCGGTGGCTTGTCGCTTGGCTGGGCAGCGCGATATGGATAGAACCCGCCGAGATTTTCCGTCCAAGGAGATATGAATATGGACCGGCGCGAACTTCTACTGTCGATGTTTGACCCCGGCGGGTTTGGACTTGAAGTCGGGCCTGGCTACAATCCGCTCCTGCCCAAGTCGCTCGGCTATCAGGTCGAGACGGTTGACCATGCTGACACGAATACGCTGCGAGAAAAATATAGCAGCTTCGGCGTCGATATCTCCCGTATTGAAGAGGTTGACTATGTATCGGATGGGGGAGCTTGGTCGACCTGATTGGGGAGGCAGGAAAGTACGATTTCATCGTTGCGTCACACGTTATCGAACATGTTACCGACATCATTCGTTTCATGAGAGATTGCGAGGAATTGCTCAAGCCTGAAGGGGTGCTCGTATTGGCAATTCCCGACAAGCGGTTCTGTTTCGACGTTCTTCGTCCGGTTTCCACGGTCGGCCAGGCATTGGACGCGTTTCACGAGAAGCGTAGACGCCATACCCCCGGCACCGTTTTCGACCACATAAGCCTCGTGTGTTCCAAAGCTGGTCAAGAGATCTGGCTCGAGCCGACCTTGGACGACCTGGAGCTTCGAGGGACAGCGGAGGAAGTTCGCACCACCCACGAGGCTGTTCGCGCCTCCAGCGATTACGTCGATGTCCATGGCTGGCAGTTCACGCCGTCGCATTTCCGACACTTCGTCAAGACGCTACGCGATATCGGCTATATTCGTCTTGCGGAGTTCCAATATCGCAGGAATACGCAGCTTGATGGAATTCATCTGCATGAGTTTTACATAGCGCTGTCGAAAACTGCCGAAGGGACGCCCCTCACGGGGGTAGAGCTTCTCAAAGACGGTGAACGGGAACTTAGGGAAATACGATCTCGCGCAATGACATTGACGACAGCGTAACCTCGGTCGCCAAGTTGGAAACAAAAGTGCGGGAGCTTGCGGATGAACTTGTTCGCGCGCGCGCGGACGCCGATGAATTGGCGATTGTACGCGGCGGGCTCGAAGAGGAAATCGCGGCTCGCAGCGAAGAGCTTGCAAGGGCCCGGGCCGATAATCGGGCGTTGCGGAATTCGACAAGTTGGAAACTGACTTCGCCCTTGCGAAAGATGAAGACGCTCTTCGGGACGCGTAGGGGTCAGGCATGAGTGGGGCTAGTTCACTGAAAATGAAAGTAGCGAGGCCCGCCAATCGCGGGCCGACGGTCATGGTCGTCATACCCTATTACAACGGCTCGAAGTTCATTGAGCGGTCGGCGCAAAGTGTGCTCGATCAAACCGTCAAGCCTGACGAATTCATCGTCGTCAATGACGGGTCCAAGCCCGAAGAAGCAGACTTCCTGCACAAGGTAGCAGAACGCTTCGGATTTCGTGTCATCGACAAGCCCAACGGTGGTCAGGGATCTGCGCGCAATGCCGGCGTTGCTGCCGGTCGCTCGGAATATATCTGTCTGCTGGATCAGGACGATTACTTCCTGAATACCCATATCGAAACGCTTCTCGACGCACTTCCCGACAACGATCCTCATTTTGGCTGGGTCTATGGTGACCTTTACGAAGCGGAGGAAAATGGGGACGTCCTTCGCACGTCCATGGTCGCGGCCCACTCCTCTCATCCCAAAAAGGATGCATTCGACCTGTTGCGATATGACATGTTCGTTCTGCCTTCCGCATCGTTGATATCCCGCAAGGCATTTGAGGCGATCGACGGTTTTGACGAACAATTCATGGGCTACGAAGACGACGACCTCTTCCTGCGCCTATTCCGACGCGGCTTCAGCAATTACTTCGTCGACAAACCGGTGACCGTCTGGTGCATGAACACGGCAAGCACCTCCTACAGCATGAGGATGAGCCGTAGCCGTTTCCGCTACTTCAAGAAGCTCGTTGCCAATTATCCGGATGACGCATCGAAGGCGCGCTTTTACCTGCGCGACCTTCTCATTCCCCGGTTCCATCGCTTGTTTATAGCTGACGCTTACAATGCAATCGTGTGCGAAATACCCGAACGCGATGAACGGTTGCGTCCCTTCACTGACGAACTTCTAACCATTCTCGAGGACTACGCTGACATAGTTAGATCCAACAGATGGGTCTCGAGGCGTTTCAAGTGGCGTCTCGACCTACAGCAACGCGTTTTTGCTACCAGGTCACCTGCATTCGTGAGAATGGCCCGCAGATTTGCGCGTTTGATCTGAAGCGGGCCGGCTATGTGCTATGGCGAGAACTGCTCCAGTTCATGACGACTGGAGATGTGTGTGAGACGGTGACGTGATGGTTGAGCCAGGCGGGTTCGTATCCGCAGACAAACAATGAAGCGTCTGGCGCTGCATGTTCACTTACTGAGCTCAGCTAGAGGAGCCCCGAATTGAGAACAATTGCAAACGCGAATTTATTCTCGACCCGTTCCAAGTTGAGCCGGAATCGGTGTGCGATGCTGGTAGCGGTCGCAATCCTGCCTGGGTTGCAGGCTGCATGGCACCACCCCTGAAGAGCGGGAACCAATCATTATTGACATGCCCAGACCTCCGTCCGCGACGCATCGGCTTATCGTTCAATATGGGCAAGGCGATCCGAATGGCCACGAGCGCCGAATTCTCCAATCGCTGCAGGGTTATAATCACAGGGTCATCAACAGCATGCCAGGCGGTCGCACCATCATTCTGGAGACCGATCAGCGAGGACTCGAACGACTTGAAGAGCTCGAGGATGTGACGGTGCATCAAGACAGCGTGAGCGGGCCAACGAATTGACCCCCGGGCGCCATCGCCCAAGTACCGATAACAAGGAGGCTAGGCGGATCGTCGCTATTGTTCTATCCCTGATGGCATTGCTGGTGGTGATTAGTCCCCGACCCGCCATCGCGACGTCCGCGCAGGATCGCGAAAGGGCGGTCCGGACGCGGCTTGCAGATGACTATCAAGCCATTCGCCAACGGCCACTATTTTCTCCCGACCGGAAGCCTCCCGCAGTCATCGAGCCGGTACCCTTCGTTGAAGAAGAAACCGAATACGTGATACCGCCCGAAGCGGCGCCGGCACCCGTAGCTGCGCCTAACTGGGAGCTGGTCGGCCTGGTTCGCTCGGAGCGCCTGAACCGCGCAATATTCAGAAAAGCTGGCAGCCCCATCTTCTTCGATATGCTCAAAGGAGAGACACTCGATGGTTGGACGCTGTCTGACGTCGGCCGCTTTGAGGTATTCGTTGAAAATGGCCAGGACCGCTTACGGATTGGGTTCCCCGATCGATAATCGAGATCAGAAAGCGAGCAAACGGTGTCAACACCAACAGTGATCATCCGATAGAACGAGCCGGTTGGTGCTCCTGTCGTCTCCAACCCTCTTTCCTCGGACTGGATAACGGCGCTACTATCGGAGCCAAGTTCCGTGCAGAAACTATGAAAGAGACTGCCATGAGGCGCCTTCCTCCTTTTATATTATCCGGGGTAATTGCTACTTCGGGTGCCGCAACATCATATGCGGGGTTCACGATCGAAGGGGTCCCCGACGCGTTGGTGGTCGAAGCCCAGGAAGCTTCGCGTAGCGAAATAGTCAACAGCATCGTCGAACGGTTCGGGATCGAACGCACCGGGGAGGAAATCCAAGGTGGGGCGGTTACCGGTAGTTTTACCGGAGACCTGCAGCAGGTTCTTGTGGCGATCGCCCCGAACAACGGATACGCGATCGCCTATTCCGAAGGGCGTCCATCGCGCATCACGTTCACCATCAATCAAGGCGCTTCCTCGTTGCAGGGAACTGCCGGAGGAAGCGTCAATACAGCTCAAAGTGCGACGGGGCCGATCGCCTACACATCCGATACTGCGGAGGCCGGTGGCGAAGATGAAGCTCCGACGATGGAACGGATTATGGAGCGCCAACTGCGAGGCGTCGCGGCAGGACCTCAATCAGAACCAAGCCCGAGGCCAGACTCTTCTGGTGGAAACGCGGCGGAAATGACTTTACGGGCCAAGCAGCAGCTTGAAGCCCTTGTTCGCGCGATCCGACAGACGCAGCCCTAGAAAAGAGGTCTTTTCTAAGAACTGCGAGGCTTGCATCACATAGGTCGGGCTGATAACGACTGCCTGGGCGGCTGGGGTGAAATCTCCAGATATTCTCTGCGATACTTGCGCATGTACATCTGGAGATGGTCTTGAAAGGCATTATCCTTGCCGGCGGCAGCGGCACGCGGCTTTATCCCCTGACGGTCCCTGTGTCCAAACAGCTCCTGCCGGTTTATGACAAGCCGCTGGTCTACTATCCGCTCGGCATGCTGATGATTGCCGGGATTACCGAAATTCTGGTCATCACGACGCCGCGTGACATGCCGGCGTTCAAGCAACTCCTTGGCGACGGCAGCCAGTTCGGAATTTCCCTATCCTATGCGGTACAGCCTAATCCTAACGGGTTGGCCGAGGCATTCATCATCGGACGCGAATTCGTCGGGAACGACTCGGTCGCATTGATCCTTGGCGACAACATCTATTATGGCACCGGCCTTACCCGCCTTTGCCGGGCAGCACGAGAGCGCGAGACCGGCGCTACAGTATTTGCTTATCACGTGGAGGATCCCGCCCGTTACGGGGTCGTGACCTTCGACCACGGTACCGGCATGGTTCAGGACATCGAAGAAAAGCCGGCCCAGCCGAAGTCGAACTGGGCCGTCACAGGCCTCTATTTCTACGACAATGACGTTCTCGACATTGCTGCGAACGTGACGCCGTCCCCCGTGGCGAACTTGAAATCACCGACGTGAACAATGCTTATTTGGCGGCTGGAAAGCTGCACGTGATGAGGCTCGGCCGTGGCTATGCCTGGTTTGACACCGGCACCTACGATAGTCTCCACGAAGCCTCTTCGTTCGTGCGCACTTTGGAGCGCCGCCAAGGTTTCAAGGTTATGTGCCCAGAGGAAATTGCCTTCGAGCTCGGTTATCTCTCCGCCGATCAACTGTTGGCTCACGCAGACCGATTGGGCAGAAACGGTTATTCGGCTTATCTGCGTCGACGGGTAGAGGAAGGTGCAAATGCTTGACGCTCGTCCGCTCGGTCTAGACGGCGTTATGGAGTTCTGCCCGCCAAAATTTGGCGACTCCGCGGGTTCTTCTCGGAGACCTTTAGGCGCGACTGGCTCCACAATGCGGGGCTGGAGCGTGATTTTGTTCAGGATAACCACTCCTTTTCAGCAACGCGGGGCACGCTTCGCGGTCTCCACTATCAGCTTCCGCCCAAAGCTCAAGACAAGCTGGTGCGCGTCGTGCATGGCGCGATATTTGATGTCGCGGTTGATATCCGCCGTGGGTCGGCAACATTCGGCCGTTGGGTCGGGCTGACGGTGTCAGCGCAGAAATGGAACCAAATTCTGGTACCGGCAGGTTATGCCCACGGCTTCGTCACGCTCGAACCCGATACCGAGGTGATCTACAAAGTCACCGAAACGTATTCGTCTGTTCACGACCGCTCGATCCGTTTCGACGATCCGGCGATTGGAATTCTCTGGCCTATCCACACAGTTGAAGTTGTCCTGTCAGAAAAGGACCGCAAAGCTCCATTGCTGAGAGATGCCGAGATTTTCGAGTCTAATTCCTGAGGAAAGCCGATGCGTTTTCTGGTGACCGGCGGGGCCGGGTTTATCGGATCGGCAGTCTGCCGCCAGCTCTTAATGAACGGCGCAGAGCGCGTCGTTGTTGTCGACAACCTCACCTACGCCGGCAATCTTCAATCGTTGGCCACAATCAGCAATGACCCTCGCTTCGTTTTCAGAAAGGTAGATATCTGCGACGGTGGGACTATACGCGAACTGTTGCGTAGCGATCGCATCAACGTGGTCATGCACCTCGCAGCTGAAAGCCATGTCGACCGCTCGATCGACGGGCCTGCGAAATTCATCGAGACCAATGTGGTCGGCACTTTCCATTTGTTGGAGGCGGCGCTCGCACACTGGCGCGAACTTGCTCCCGCGTTGCGGGAAACGTTCCGATTTCATCACGTTTCCACCGACGAGGTGTTCGGGGATCTGGACTTCGACGACAGTCTGTTTACCGAGGAGACGCCCTACGCACCCTCATCGCCGTATTCAGCCTCCAAGGCGGCTTCCGACCATTTCGTACGCGCTTGGCACAAAACCTACGGTCTGCCGATTGTATTGTCGAATTGCTCCAACAACTACGGACCATACCATTTTCCGGAAAAGCTGATCCCGCTTGTGATCCTGAATGCTCTCGGCGAGCGCCCCCTGCCGATCTATGGCGCCGGCCAGAATGTCCGAGACTGGCTCTTTGTTGAAGATCACGCCAGAGCGCTCGAACTGGTGGCCACGAAAGGAACGCCGGGCGAAAGCTACAATATCGGTGGTCGGTCTGAACGCACCAATCTCTCCGTTGTCGAAAGCGTTTGCGACATCCTCGATGCAAGATCCCCTCGTGCGGGCGGTGCAAGTTATCGCGACCTGATCACCTTCGTCACCGACCGGCCAGGACACGACCGACGCTATGCGATCGATGCATCAAAGTTGAACGGGAGCTCGGCTGGGTGCCTCTTGAGAGTTTCGAGACTGGTCTCGCAAAGACCGTTGAATGGTTTCTAGACAATAAGTGGTGGTGGGGACCGATCCGCAAAGAGAAATATGACGGCAATCGTCTGGGAGAAGCAGGAAAGACAGCACGGTGAGGTTGGTTGTGACAGGGCAGGAAGGGCAGGTTGCGAAGTCCCTGGTCGAACGAGCCTCCCACCATCGCGATATCGAGGCGGTCGCAATTGGGCGTCCCGTTCTTGATCTCCAGAAACCGGAGACAGTGCTGCCAGCGCTGGCATCAGCCAAGCCCGATATCGTCATTTCTGCCGCCGCCTACACCGCCGTTGATCGGGCCGAGGCTGAGCCTGGACTTGCGTACGCGATCAATGAGGCTGGCGCCGGCCAGGTCGCAGCAGCTGCGGCTGAACTTGGCGTTCCGATTGTCCATCTTTCCACCGACTACGTTTTCGACGGCCAGTGCGATCATCCTTACCTGGAGACCCACCTCCCCGACCCCACGGGCGCCTACGGCGCGTCCAAGCTGGCAGGTGAAATGGCCGTCGCGCAGGCCAACCCGTGCCATTTCATTATACGCACTGCCTGGGTCTACAGCCCGTTCGGCAACAACTTTCTCAAAACCATGCTTCGCCTTGCCAGTGATCGATCAGAGATCGCAGTTGTGAGCGACCAATGGGGCAATCCAACCTCTGCGCTCGACATAGCTGATGCGCTGCTCAATGCTGCTCCGCAAATGAAGAACGGCAGCAGCGAGGCCTGCGGCATCTACCATTTGGCGGGGCGAGGAGATACAAGCTGGAGTGGCTTCGCGCGACACATATTCTCCGCCAGCAGCGCGCTTGGGGGCCATCGGCACACGTCAGAGACATCGCCAGTGCTGACTACCCAACAGCCGCGACTCGACCGCTCAATTCGCGCCTTTCGTCCGCGAAATTCGCGCAGACGTTCGGCTGGACCGCGCCAGATTGGCGCCATTCGACGGACTTGGTTGTCAGGCGACTACTGAAAGACAGTAACCAATGTTGATAACGCTCCACGCAACCATGCCATCCGCTCAGACTTATTGCAGCCCATTGGTTGCGCAGATCGTGGTCTAGCCCATCGACAAAGCCGCTTTGTCATGCCTTACCCGCCGTTAGAGACGTCGACAGACAACTCGGGTTCGTCGCACCCGACCAGCACCACGCGTCAACGGGTGGCCGTGCTGATGGCCGTTTACAATGGTGCGCTATATCTGGCAGAGCAAATCGAAACACTCGCGCGGCAGGATGTCGAGCATATCGATTTGTGGTTTGCCGACGATGGCTCTACTGACGAGACTGGCGCTATCGTCGAACGAACGAGAGCCACATGGAAAAAGGGCGAAGTGCACATCCTGCCTGGTCCGCAGAAAGGATTTGCCGAAAACTTCCGCCACCTTCTCGTTCATCCTGCAATCAGCGCCGATTATGTTGCACTTTGCGACCAAGATGATCTGTGGGACGAGGATAAGCTGTCTACGGCGATCGCGCGGCTCGACGTAGAGGCGAGCGCCACACCCGCACTGCACTGTTCGCGTACGCGGATAGTCGCTGCCGATGGGACGCCAATTGGTTACTCGCAACGCTTCGACCGCCCACCGAGCTTTCAAAACGCTATTGCGCAGAATATTGCGGGCGGAAACACGATGGTGATGAACCGGGCAGCGCACGATTTGATCCGACGCTTGTCGCAGGCTGTGGCCCTCGTCAGTCACGATTGGTGGTGCTATCTGCTTGTTGCAGGTTCGGGAGGCAAGGTGTTCTACTCACCCGATCCGAAGACATCCTATCGGCAGCACGCCCAAAACTTGGTTGGGGAGAATGTCTCCCTTCGTGCACGGTTTTCGAGATTGTATCACGCCGGCAAAGGGCGCTACAGAGCGTGGAACGCGACCAATTTGTCAGCACTCGAGACGTGCCGCGAGCATCTGACAGAGGGTCGAGGCGAACCCTCGATCTATATGCTCAAGCAAGGGACCGAGGCGTTTTCGGTCGTTTTATCGCCCTCAGAGAATCGGGCGTATATCGCCAGACGTTGTCGGGCCAGATCGCCTTGTATGTCGCCTGCTTGCTTAAACGAATGTGAGCGGCAAATATTGTTCCCGAAGGGCCTAGCGCTCGCCCGCCCGACTATTCGGCCATCACTGAACGAGACACTAAGTTCCGCTCGACTGCAGTCCTCAGCCCTTAGTCACTTAGTTTCAGGGCCGCAGCTTTCTGAAACCGAGCCTCTTATGCCCCAGCCTCCTCGATCGTGAAAATTCGGACCGCTCGGCAGCGTAGTTAGGCGATATCATCGGGTAATCGAACGGCAGATCCCACTTCCGCCGATACTCTTCGGGCGTGAGTCCGTGGATTTCGTTCAAATGCCGTTTGAGGGTCTTGAATTTTTGCCGTCTTCCAAGCAAACAAGATGGTCATCGTGGACTGAATTCCTTATCGGCACCGCTGGCTTCCGGAGAGTCTAGTTCCTGCTTCCGGCGCGGGCGCGCAGCCTGGAGAGTGACGCGTGGACTGCCAGAATAAGCGCAGCGAGCTCGTTCGCTGGCACTGGGCTGCTGGAGACGTAGGCTGATACGATTCGGGCAGTCAGGGATGTTAGTTGCTCACGGCCATTCTGCTCGTTCATAGGCATCTTCTTTTCCATTGGCTTTGAGCTGTCCGGCACGCGGGAGCAAGTATCTTTGCGGCACCGTCGTCATGCTGGCATGAAACAGAAGATGTGCTGACCAGATTGCCGCGGCTGGCACAGAGCAGGTCTGCACGACGCAGCTGCCAGCTGCGCCTAGGCAGCAGCTATGCGCGCCGGGCAGGCTGCGACCGATCATGAATTCAACGATTCTTACAGCGTTCCAGCAACAAAAAACCCGGCAGTTGCCTGCCGGGTCTTTCTCAAATCAACTCGTAAGCTGATTAGAAGGTGCGGTCGAAGCGGATAGCGGTGCGCCAGCTGTCGACGTCGCCACCAATGGTGTCGGTCGTGGTGTACTGGACTTCCGGACGGATGCGGAGACCCGAAATCGGACGCCAGTCGAGACCACCGGTGATCTGCCAGGTGTCGTTGGCAGCGTTGTACTCGTCGTCGAAGTACTGGACAGCAGCAGCGATCGCCAGGGTCTGGCTCACGTTGGCCTTGGCGTATGCCAGGACCGAGAACTCAGAGCCGTTAGTGGACGAACGACCGATGGTGTAGATCGACGGGCCGCTTGCGTAGAAGAGGTGCGCACCGACGTCGAACATGCCGAACTTGGCATTGCCGACGAGCTTCGCGCCCCACTCTTCAGTGACCGTGTCGTAGCCGACCATGGCGCCGATGTCGCCCCAGCCCTGCGTCAGCTTCACGCCGCCTTCGACAGCCGGCTCGAACAGACCGGTTTCGCGCTCAACCACGGCAACGATGGCCGAGAAGCCATTGGCGCCGTTGTACTGGTAGGAGAGCTCACCGCCGTTGTTGAAGCCGTAGGAGCCATCGTAGGGACCGAAGGGCGAACCGTAGCCGAGGAAGCGAGCGTACGGGGTGTCGCTCTTACCAAGGCGGATGGTGCCGTTGGCCTGCTGCAGCTCGATGAAGCCCTGGTTCAGGTAGACGTCGTCATAAGCGCCAGTGCCAACGCCAGCTGCGGTCCAGCCGTAGGAACCCCAGTTGAAGCGGGCTTCAGCGTACGAACGCAGCGTGCCCCACTCGGTCTCGTTGCGCGCATCAACGTTGAGCTGGAAACGAGCATACTTCCAGAAGCGATAGTCCTCAACCAGACCCGTATCCGGGTCAAGCCAGTCGGCATCGCTGTAGTGCATCTCGTAGCGCATGTAGCCACCGATGCGCAGGCAGGTCTCGGTGCCCGGGATGTAGAAGAAACCAGCGCCGTACACGTCGCAGATGCGAACGTATTCCATCGGCTCCGGCTCGGCGATGACGATCGCATCAGCTGCGCGAGCGCCGGTTGCAGCGACAGCAGCCACTGCGGAGCCGAGAAGAAGGCTCTTGATGTTCATTTTCTGACCTCCAGTCAAAAGTTAAAAAGCGGGTCTGGGTATTTTTGCTGAAGGACAGCGTTCCTGCCCCATCCCCAATTCTCGAAAAAGACGCGACTTCACGCCCCTTCTTCGATCGTCACCATACGCATCAGATCGAGTCGTTCAATCGCGCAATGTCCTATTGCCACCGTTGACCTGCTCGGATTGTGGCGAGTGTGGCCAAAACGCCACAAGTATGGTTAGGCTGGTAATCCTTTGGTAAGGAATTCAGCAGGTTTGGACCGATTGGAGGCTCATTGCAGAATGGCAGACGCACGGAAATTCTCGCGGGCACGGCACGAGATAAAATTGAATCGCCGCGAAGCGGTGGAGCGGTCGCTGCAGCAGACCATCTACACGCAGCTTCGAGAAGAGGACCCCACCGCCCTCCCCGGCGCCGTCGAAATGATCTCGGAGCTCGCGGCGGTCGTCGCATCCCAATTGATGGCACAGACCCAGGCGACGCAGCGCGCGTTGAGGAGCCTTAAGGATGAAGTGAGTGAGTATGGTGCAGAAATTGTGGTGCAGGTGGTTAAAGAAGCTCACAAGGACGTGCGCGATCGTATTCGGGCCACGAAAGCGGCATCACCGGCTGTTGTTGACGAGATGGTCCTCGCCGACGACTGGGCCGGTCCAGTAGCCGGGCCAACGCTACTCGAGAGACATTTCGGGATTCCTCGTTCAACCCTCTATCGATGGCAGAAGCGTAATGAGGTCGTGTGGCTCAATACGAGGAGTAGCAAGAAGCCGGTGTTTCCGCTTAAGCAGTTCGTCGATGGGCGTCCGGCAATCGGGATCGCAGAGATTGTGCAAGCCTTCGACGATCCCCGCGCAGCTTGGAAATGGCTCACGTCAGGAAGTCTAGCTAATAAGGACGGTGCGCCGTTGGAGGAACTGTTGAATGGTGATGCGGCCTCTGTGATCGCTGTGGCGCAACAGCAGGCCCCTTAGAAATTCCTTCGCCGCATGGTTCCCTCCGGCAACAAGATGCGATCCGCAGGTAATGCAATACGCAGGTTGATGTCGCCGGATCCGGAAAACCACCTGGGGAGGTGCACTCGGGTACGAGTGACGTTCGGGATCTGAGATGCGCGCATAAATTCGTTGCCGGTGGCAAGAAAGCTGCGCCTGCAAGTCGGATGCATCGCTGCATCGATTGGCAGATACCAAGCGCTCTCATAGACCCGGCACTACTCGACGGCACGCCTATCAGAGAGCGAAGACTAGGATAGACGTGCCGTCGACAGTGATGCCGTACTCAATACATGCGCGGCAGAATCAGAATGCCGGATGATTGTTAACGGAATATTGCCGGATTAAACGGGATTACTTCTGCCGGCTCGCGCCGGTATTCCTCAAGCGCGACCACTTCAATGAGCAGATCGATTGCAATACGCGCTTCCTTTTGCTTGTCTCATCAAGCCCGCAGAGATGATCAAGCGCGCGTTCAAGATGCGCACGGGCGGCTGAAAAATTGCTCGGTTTCATAGTCCCTCGCTGTATCGCCCAAGCTGGAGTGTTACGGCAGCGATTAAACCGAAGGCAAATATCCCCAACCCAATTTTAACAAAATGCCATAGACCACAATGCCCAGCGCAATCGTTACGACACGCCTAAGTGCCTGCTTCCGGCGGGTTCGTTCACCGGTTTCAGTCGTAAAGGGACTCGTGGCTCATTCTGGTGGTTCAGGAGTGTCCCCGGCCTTCGTCGTTTCGGCGGCCAGATACATCGTTGCAATAGCCACCTGTTGACGATCCCAACCGCGGCAACCGCAAGTTCGATCATCTTCGCAAAGAGGGCCTAATTGCACCTCGACATTCCGCCGCATAGTCGGCGTCAGTCGAAGGTGCCTTCGTTGGCCCAATGATGCGCACGCGCTTTGCCATTCATCCTCCGAAGAACGGCATGGGGGCGTAGAATGATGGCTTGTGCACCTAACCAGGTCAACCCTGCCGGGACTGGCGCCACCTATTCCACCAAGGCGGCGGTGCGCATATTGTCTATAGGACGATGGCGGCTCGATTTCCATCCAGATGCGATAGCGTCTCGCGGTGGTTATGGTAGCGCTCTTGCGACGCCCCCCGCGTAATCTCCGTCCATCCATGCGCTGGACGCATGATGTCATCTCAATCGCCATTTTCCCGAATACCCAACGGCCGGTAGTCTCATCACCAAGGACATATGACGAGCCACGTAGTCGACGATGACCTCGTAAGGCTTGCTGGGGATTTGGAGTTATTTTCTTATGTTTGCACGAGAAATATCGTTACCTGCGTCGACCACCATCATGGCCAGGCGTCGCGAACATTCTCTCCGGCTACCCCGCCATTCGCGGCACGACGATGCGCGAAAAAGGCAGACTATTACATTCGAAACATGTCCTGGCTGCATGAATCGATGCTGCATGAACCGCGCGGCCATCGCAACATGCTGGGCGCCGTGCTCACCGATCCCGTCAGCGACGATGCCGCCTACGGCGTTATCTTCCTGCATCCGTCGGGCATGTTTGACGGGTGCGGCGACAGCACGTTCGCCACCGCCGCAGCCTTGATCGAACTGGGCATGGTTCCCGCAACCGAGCGGCAACACGGTTTTTCGCTCGATACGGTCCTGGGGCCGCTCGAGATCGAAACCGACGTCAAGGACGGCATTGTTCGCGAAGGTTCGTTTCCGCAACGTGCCATCCTACCATGTCGGCGACTTCGAGGTCGCGCTGCCCTCGACGGCCGCACCATCGGCATCGAGACGGCATTCGCGGCTGTTCTATTTAAGTTTTCATCGACGCCCATCGGCCGGCACGAGCTTTCCAGAAGGCCGAGCGGGAGATCGTCGCGCACCGCGCAGGGCGCGTGGGAAGCTGATCGGCGAAACCACCGCTCCAGACCCCGCCACCGCGCCGGTGCCTGTGGACCTGTTCACTGTGCAGCGCAGGAGGCCGGACTGGCAGTAACTATCTGGCCGCAAACGTCTATCGGCCTGGCCGGATGGGCCGCACGCCGTCCGGCACTGGCAGCAGCGCCCATCTGGCGCTCCGCGTCGCCAAGGCGTGATCACGATCTGACGAGCCTCAGCACAAATCGCGTTGGGCACACACTTCACCGGCAATGGCCAAGCCATCGCCTGAAGCTGCCAAAACGGTCATGCCTGGTACCGTCCCCGGAGCATCGGCACCAACTTCATGATGCGAAGAAACCAGCTCTGTAGATCGATCCGGCGGACCCCTCGGTCGCCCACGGTTTTATCGTCGGTCCTGACGCCGACGCCAGGCCGGCGACACATGCCCAATCCGATGAAGGTTTGTCCACGACGTAAGCTTGACTTCTCAATATCTACACCAGCAGGTCGTGCGAGGTGCTCCGTCGGCCCTGGCAACACTTTGCTTTACACGTTTGCTGTATCAGTCGGCGCCTGCTCGTCGGCTTGTTGGTGGTATCTGGCAGGCTGTCGCCGTTGACGATCGTGCGTGGCCAACGCAGCTTGTGGTCGAAATCTTCTCGCACGCCGCTGGCAAGTTCTCGTCATCCTCAAGAGTGTGGTCTCCTGACGATGCTCTGCCCCGCCTTTGCTGGCGTCCAGATATCGGCGTCACTGTGGCCTGCTCGCACTCTCCTCCCTTTATGGCGGCCTTTCACATGGCAGACATCCGCGCCGTAATATTCCTGATCGACGATCGGCCGGCGCCAGCCGCCAGGCGCGGCATGGCGCGGCGACGCCATGCGTCGGATCATCTTGCCCCAGCCCCTGCGCCGCATGGTGCCGCCCCTTGATGAACCCAGTCCATCCTGCACCGAAGAACACATCGCTGGTTGCTGGCGCTGCCCGGACGCTGGATCCACTAGGCGCTGTAACGCATGAGGACCATCGCCGCTGGAAGTCTACACCACGCAGGCGGTCGTCTATTTCGCGATCCTTTC
>NZ_JABETK010000002.1 GCF_013240295.1 Neoaquamicrobium sediminum | reverse complement strand
GAAGGCGGCGAGAACTGCACCTCCATGCCGCATCGGAGGCGTTTTTCCGAGGTGGCTGGCGTGGCGCCATGGCGTGGCAAACGCCACTGGAACATGGAATCGATCTACGAACAGTGGCGCGCGCGGGCTTCGGCGGCTCCATCGCATGTTCACGCAGGCAGAGGTGCCGGTCACCGTCTAGCGGTGGATGGATGTGCTCGAAGCGCATCGATGGGGGCTGGTCAACGAGGTCCATCCGGCCGACCAGCTTGAGGAACGCGTTTGGGATGTGGCGCGGCTGCTTGCTTCCGGTCCGCCGCTGGTGTTTGCCTCGATCAAGGAGGTGGCGAGGGCCGCCGAGGCGCTGACGTTCCAGGATGCCATGAACCGCATCACCAAGCGCCAGTTCCGCACTGTCGACGAACTCTACGATTCGGAGGACGGAATGGAAGGTTTCCGCGCCTTCGCGGAAAAGCGCGAACCCGTCTGGAAGGGAAGGTAAGTGGCTGCCTACGACAAGCTGATAGATGCGGAAACGCGCGCGTTCATCGAACGAACGAACAGCTTCTATCCGCCGGATACGATCGACTACGGCATTGCAGAACAGCGCGCCATCTACGACCGGATGTGCAGGGCGTTCTTCACCGGCTATCCCGACGGCGTCAGCGCCGAGACCACGGGCATCGAGGCTGAAGGGCGCACGATTCCGGTGCGGATCTACAATCGAAGCGAGCCGGACGATGCGGCGGTCGTGCTCTACTTCCACGGCGGCGGCTTCATCCTCGGCGGACTGGAGAGCCATGACGACGTTTGCGCCGAGTTGTGCGAACGAACAGGCTATTCCGTGGTGTCGGTCGACTATCGTCTATCGCCGGAATATGTGCATCCGGCAGCATTCGAGGATGCAATGGCGGCATTCGGGTGGGTGTCGGCAAGGTTCGACCGGCCCGTCGTGCTGGCTGGTGATTCCGCCGGCGGCAATCTTGCAGCGGCGGTGGCCCATGCAAGCAGGCGAGGCCCGAGCCGGCCTGTCGGTCAGGTGCTGATCTATCCGGGGCTTGGCGGCGACCCGACGCAAGGGTCCTATGTCGGCCATGCCGACGCGCCGATGCTGAGTGCGCGCGACGTCGCCTTCTATTCCAGGAAAAGGGCGGCGGGACGGGACGTCTCGGCCGATCCCAGTTTCGCGCCTTTGGCCGATAGCGATTTTTCCGATCTGCCGCCGACGGTGTCCATCACCGCGCAATGCGATCCGCTGTCTTCCGATGGCGAGAGCTATCGCGATCGCATCTTTGCGGCGGGTGGCAAGGCGGCCTGGTTGGAAGAGGCCGGCCTGGTTCATGGCTACCTGCGGGCGCGCCACAGCGTCACGCGCGCGAAGGAGAGCTTTGGCCGCATCGTCGAGGCAGTGAGGGCGCTCGGCAAAGGCGAGTGGCCATACTAAGTTTCAGACGAGATTTCGCGGAATGGTTTCGTCGAAATCACGTTCGAAAACCAGCTTGTCCACCTCATAAGCCTCGATGCGTGCTGTCAGCCGGAAGGTCTCGGCTGTCGACGTCATGGTGGTGAAAGTTTCGGTGCGGACCGACCAGTCGTCGCGCGCATAGGTCTGCGTCCAGTGCGTCTTGCCATGTGCCGAAAGCGGGTCGTCCGGTCGAATGGTCCAACGTTCGCGGGCGACCTCGCCGTGCACCAGCCCGTGGTCGAGGTCGCGTGCTTCGCCGAAATCGTCGTGGATCACGAGGCTGACAGTACCGGTGTCGGGATCACGCTCGGTGGTTCGGCTGTTTGACGATTTTCGCAGTGTCTCGATAGGCCAGGGCGTCGCACCTTCCGGTTCCTCAAACGCCCACTCCGGCTTGCTGCCCGGCTCACGGATCGGAAGCGCGAGCGTCGCATCGTGCAGCGTCAACGTGACGGGTTCCGGCGATGGCCAGACGAGCGGCCAGTAGGCCGACGACACGGCCACGCGGAGCGTGTGCCCGGCCGGTATGCGGTAGGCCATGTCGTCGAGTTTCAGGGCGACAGTCATCTCCTCACCAGGCACGACGGGCTCGGGAAACTCGTGCCCATTGCGGTGGGTGAGGTTGAGCACGCCATAGGTGATGCGCGTCGAGGCCCCGTCGGGATGCACGTCGCAAAGCCTGACCGCGACCATCGCTGACGGTCGGTCCGCCGAAAGCCTCAGCGTGACGACGGGCGTTCCGACAATCTCCGTGTCTTCGGTGATCTTTGCGTCCAGACAGAAGGATTTCGCGTCGTCCTCGCGCTGGTCGCCCGGCAGTTCCGGACCAAGCCAGATGGCGCAATATTCGCCGCCGGAAAGGCCGGTATCCTGCGGCGAGGCGATCGCGGCGGGGAGCGGGGCTTGTGGGTACAGTTCGACACCGGCATGAAACGACCGTTTGTCCAATGACGCGGACGACCAGGCCTGTTCCGCAATCCAGCGGCCGGGCCTTTCCTCGTACCAATCGCGCGGGGGCACTGAGTCCATCATGTAAAGCCGCATGGCAGGATCGGTATCCACACCGGTGTCGATGTCTTTCAGCCAGCGATCCCACCAGCGCAGCGCTTCCTGCAGGAAACCGATCGCCGGCGCTGGGACCGCGAAATGCGGGTATTTGTGAATCCACGGGCCGACGATGCCTTTCGCGGGCGCATTGTGAATGCCGGAAACCAGTCGCGAGACGGCATTCTTGTAGGCGTCACCCCAGCCGCCGACCGCCAGTGTCGCGGCGCGGATCGCGGAGAAATCCTCGCAGACCGATCCGCGCTTCCAGTAGGCGTCGCGGGTCTGATGCCTGAGCCAGATCGCTGGCAGCAGCGGCTCGTTCTCCAGCCGGTCGAGCCACATCGCGCGCCAGCGGTCGCCAACGAGTGCGGGGTCCGGCGGGCGTGACGAGTAGGAGAGCATGGTTGCGCCCCAGCCCATGTTCTCGTTGAGCAGCAGGCCGCCCTTGTAGTGGATATCGTCGGCGTAGCGGTCGTCGGTCGAGCACAGTGTGATGATCGCCTTCAGCGCCGGCGGCTGTCTTGCCGCCACCTGCAGCGCGTTGAAGCCGCCCCATGAGATGCCCATCATGCCGACATTGCCGTTGCACCAGGGCTGTGCGGTGGCCCATGCGATCACGTCGCAGGCGTCCTGAAGCTCCTGCTCGGTGTATTCGTCCGCCATCAGACCTTCGGAATCGCCGTTGCCGCGCATGTCGACCCGGATGCAGGCATAGCCGTGGCCGGCGAAATAGGGATGGGTCAGGCTGTCGCGTGCGGTCGTGCCGTCACGCTTGCGATAGGGCAGGTGCTCGAGGATGACCGGCACGGGATCGGCCTCGGCATCCTCCGGCATCCAGACGCGCGCCGACAGGCGGCAGCCATCCGGCATGACGATGCCGAGATCGGGTTGCTCGACGACGTTGCGTGGGAAGGTGGTGACGGTTTTCATGCAGGCATGACGCACGGAAACGAGCAGAAGTTCAATGCTTCAGCACGCCAGGACAAAGTCGTCCACGTCATTCCGCGAGACGGATTTCCCACGGCTCGTCGAAAAAGTGCTCCTCGAGATTGGTGCCGTCGCCGCCTCGGTCGACCACCAGGAAATCCTGGCTTTCGCCGATGGGCGTCAGAACGCCGTGCCAAAGGTTGCGGGGATAGTTGACCCCCTGGCCCGCGTAGGTGACGAACGCTTGCGGCTCGGCTGGCCCCTCCGGGCCGTCGTGACAGACGACGACCAGAAACGGGGCAGGCGACAAAGGCATGAAGGCCTGGCTGCCAAAGGGGTGACGTTCGACCATCGTCAGCTTCAGCGGAAACTCATAGGGCTGGCCGCGAAAGATCGAGAGCTGGACGCTGGCGTTGGGACCTTCGGCCTGCGCGCGGGCGAGCGCGTGGTAGCGTTCGCACTTGCCGTTGTTGATGGGGAAGTGGTCGTCCCATTCTGTGTCGAGCACGTCGCCGAATTCGGCGAAGGCTTCGCGCGTTAGGGGGCGGGCGGTGACTATACGGCTCATCGGAATGCCAGTTTCGCGTGACGGTTAACGTCCTTGTAGAGCAGGTAGCGGAACTTGCCCGGCCCGCCAGCATAACACGCCTGCGGGCAGAAGGCGCGCAGCCACATATAGTCGCCCGCCTCGACCTCGACCCAGTCCTGATTGAGCTTGTAGACGGCCTTGCCCTCCAGCACGTACAGGCCATGCTCCATCACATGCGTTTCCTCGAACGGGATGAGCCCGCCGGGTTCGAAGGTGACGATGGTGACGTGCATGTCGTGACGCAGGTCCGACGGGTCGACGAAACGGGTCGTCGCCCAGGTTCCGTTTGTGTCCGGCATCGGCGCTGGCGCTATGTCGCTCTCGTTGAGAAACAGCGGATCGGGCACGTCGAGACCGTCGACGAAGTCGTAGGCCTTCCTTATCCAGTGGAAGCGGGCGGTCTCGCTGCCTTCATTCTTCAGGGTCCAGCCGCTGGCGGGCGGCAGATAGGCATAGCCACCGGGCGTGAGGACGTGCGTCTGCCCGTCCAACATCACCGTGATTTCTCCCTCGGCGACAAACAGAACGCCTTCGGCGTCAGCTTCCGATTCGGGTCGGTCGCTGCCGCCGCCGGGCGCGACCTCCATGATGTATTGCGAGAACGTCTCGGCGAAGCCAGACAGCGGGCGGGACAATATCCAGACACGCGTCTCGTCCCAGAAGGGCAGGCAGCTTGTGACGATGTCGCTCATCACGCCTTTTGGAATGACGGCATAGGCATCGGTGAAGACCGCGCGGCCGGTGTGCAGTTGCGTTTGCGGGGGCAAGCCCCCATGCGGCGCGTAATAGGTGCGGCCTGTCATCTGGCGTTGTCCTCAGGCGGGCAGGAGATCGGTGAGCCGCAGGCGAGCGATGCGCTCGACCTGACGGCACGCTGTCGCGAATTCTGTCTCGCGGTTGTTTTCGATGCGGGTGCGGAAGGCGTCGAGGATCGTCGCCTTAGTGTTGTCCTTGACGGCGATGATGAAGGGAAAACCAAATTTCTGCGTATAGGCCGTGTTGAGCTGCGTGAAAGTCTCGCGCTCCGCATCGGTCAGTGCATCGAGCCCGGCCGAGGCCTGCTCGGCTGAGGATTCCGCCGTCAGGCGTCGGGCCTGGGCGAGCTTTCCGGCAAGGTCCGGGTGAGCGGTCAGCACGGCCAGCCGCTCATTCTCGCTTGCGGAGCGGAACACGCGAGCCAGCGCGTTATGCAGGCCGCCGGCCGAATCGTGCGCCGGCCCGAGCTCCAGCTCGTAGGCTCGTTCGGCGATCCACGGCGAGTGCTCGAAGATGCCGCCGAACCGCTGCACGAACTCGTCGCGGCCCATGCGGCTGGGACGAAGTGCGTGCGGCGCATAGGGATGATGCGCGCGCCAGTGCGCGGCGATCTCGCCGCGTGTCGGCAGCCAGACCTTGTCATGGTTTTTGACGTAGTCGATGAAGCGCTTGAGGGCTGCTGCGCGGCCGGGGCGTCCGACGAGCCGGCAATGCAGGCCGATACTCATCATGCCGCCGACCCCGCTGCCGCCTTCCTCATAGAGCGTATCGAAGGCGTCTTTCAAATACGCATAGAACTGGTCGCCAGAGTTGAACCCTTGTGCGGTCGCGAAACGCATGTCGTTGGCATCGAGCGTGTAAGGGATGACGAGCTGCGGGGGATGGCATTGCCGTGGCCGTCGTGATCGAGCCAGTAGGGCAGGTCATCGTCATAGGTGTCGGAGATCCAGTCGAAGCCGCCTTCGGCAGCGGCCAGACGCACCGAATTGACTGAGGTGCGGCCGAGATACAGGCCTCGTGGGCGCTCGCCGACCACCTCCGTATGCAGGCGGATCGCCTCTTCGAGGTCAGCGCGCTCGGACGCCTCGTCATGGTCGCGGTAGTCGATCCAGCGCAGTCCGTGGCTGGCGATTTCCCAGCCGGCTTCCTGCATGGCGGCGACCTGGTCGGGCGAGCGCGCCAGCGCTGTCGCCACGCCATAGACGGTGACCGGCACCTCTGCCTGCGTGAACATGCGATGGAGCCGCCAGAAGCCGGCGCGCGCACCGTATTCGTAGATCGATTCCATGTTCCAGTGGCGTTTGCCCGGCCATGGCGCCGCGCCAACCACCTCGGAAAGAAACGCCTCCGATGCGGCGTCGCCATGGAGGATGCAGTTCTCGCCGCCTTCCTCGTAGTTGACGACGAACTGAACCGCGACATGCGCGCCGCCGGGCCATCGGGGGTCGGGTGCGTTGCGCCCGTAGCCGCGCATGTCTCTAGGATAACGCATTCGGTCTCCATCTTCCGTTTCTGCCGAGAATAGTTGAAAAAGGGGATGCCATTTCCCTTCCAAATTTTGAAAGAGTTTTTGTAGCGCTCCGGCTCGGACTATCCCCTATGATGCAATAGGCTGTCGAGGGTTGGACGAAAACGATGGCCGGTCAACGGCAAAGAGGAGGCATGATGGCTGACAACGCGGGCGGGAAGCTGACCACGCATGTGCTGGATACCGCCTCGGGCCATCCGGCAGCGGGATTGAAGATCGCGCTCTTCCGCGTGACCGGCAATTCGCACCGCAAGGTGAAAGAGGTCGTGACTAACGCCGACGGCCGCTGCGATGCGCCGCTGCTGCAGGGCGCGGACTTCAAGACCGGTCAGTACGAGTTGATCTTCTTCGCGGGCGACTATCTGCGTGCTGCCGGCGTGGAGCTGCCCGATCCCGCTTTCCTCGACCAGGTGCCGATCCGCTTCGGCATGGCCGAGGAGGCGCATTACCACGTGCCGCTGCTCGTCTCGCCCTACGGCTACTCGACCTACAGGGGGAGCTGATGACGAATATTCGTCGCGAGATCCGCTTACTGCTCAATGGCGACGAGGTTGCGCTGGCTGATGTGCGGCCGGACGAAACACTGCTGGACTTACTGCGGCTGCGGCGTTCGCTGCGCGGCAGCAAGGAGGGTTGCGCGGAAGGTGATTGCGGCGCCTGCACCGTGCTGGTCGGCAGGGTTTCTAATGGTGAACTGATCTACGAAGGCGTGAATGCCTGCATCCGTTTTGTCGGCTCGCTAGACGGTTGTCATGTCGTGACCATCGAACATCTGAAGCGGCCGGACGGCTCGCTGCATCCCGTGCAGCAGGCAATGGTGGACTTCCACGGCTCGCAATGCGGGTTCTGCACGCCTGGCTTCGTCATGTCGCTCTACGCACTGTGGATGCGCTCGCCGGAACCGTCTGACCGGGAGATAGAGACGGCCCTGCAAGGCAATCTCTGCCGTTGTACGGGCTATGAGGCGATCACCCGCGCCGCGCGCGCCGTTTCCTCATACGGCCGGGTGACCGAGGACGCTCTTGCCCGCGAGCGCGACAACATCCGCGCGCGGCTGGCGGCGATGCACGATGGAAAGCGGGTCGAGATCGGCGAAGGCGAGGACAGGTTGGTGGTGCCGGCCTCGGTCGACGATCTGGCGGAGGTGCTTGCTGCCGAGCCGACGGCAACCATCGTTGCCGGCTCGACGGATGTCGGGCTTTGGGTCACGAAATTCATGCGCGACATCGCGCCCGTCGTCTTCACCGGCGGGCTTGAGGGATTGCAGCAGATTGGCGAGATGAATGGCACGATCACGATCGGTGCCGGGGTCAGCTATACGGCTGCGCGCGACTTCCTCGCCTGGCGCATCCCCGCGCTTGGGCCGCTGATCGATCGCATCGGCGGCGATCAGGTGCGCAACATGGGCACGATCGGCGGCAACATTGCCAACGGTTCGCCGATCGGCGATACGCCGCCGCCACTGATTGCGCTGGGTGCGACGCTGACGCTGCGCAGGGGTGCGGAGCGGCGGACGCTGCCGCTCGAGGACTTCTTCATCGATTACGGAAAACAGGACCGGCAGCCGGGCGAGTTCGTCGAGGCGGTCCATGTGCCCATTCCCGCCCCGAAGGCGCATTTCGCAGCCTACAAGATCACCAAGCGGCGCGACGAGGACATTACCGCCGTGCTTGGCGCATTCCATCTGCATGTGACGGACGGAAAGGTCTCGTCGGTGCGCATCGCCTATGGCGGCATGGCCGCGACGCCGAAACGTGCGCGCGCGGTCGAGGCGGCGCTGCTCGGCAGGGCATGGAGCGCGGAAACGGTGGAGGCGGCACTGCCGGCCTTCGATGAGGATTTCCAGCCGATCAGCGATATGCGCGCCTCGGCCACCTATCGCATGCTTGCGGCCAAAAACCTGCTGCGGCGCTTCCTTGCAGAAACCAGAGACACCGGCAAGCCGTTCACGGTGAAGCGGTACGAGGAGGCGTGATATGAATCGCCATGCACTCCCTGATCTCACGGCGAAAGCGATCTCCGGCGGCGTCGCCACCGATCGGCGCCACGATTCCGCGCACAAGCATGTCACCGGCGAAGCGGTCTACATAGACGATATGCCGGAACCCGCCGGGACGCTTCATGGCTGCCTTGGCCTGTCGACGGTGGCCCATGGGGCTATCGTCGCCATGGACCTTGCAGCGGTGCGAGCCGCACCCGGGGTGGTCGACGTGCTGACCGCGGGCGACATACCTGGCGTGAACGACATCTCTCCCAGCGGCAGGCACGACGAGCCGGTGCTTGCGGAGGGCAAGGTCCAGTTTCTGGGCCAGCCGGTCTTCGCGGTGATCGCCGAGACGCGCGAACAGGCCCGGCGCGCCTGCAAGCTTGCGAAGATCGACTATGACGAGCTGCCCGCCGTGTTAGACGTTGAAGGGCTCGACCCGCTCTCCGACCGCCTTGTGGCGCCGGGGCTCACGCTCAAGCGCGGCAATGCGGCCGAAGCCATTTCGAAAGCGCCGCGCAGCATCAGCGGGAAGATGCGTGTCGGCGGGCAGGACCATTTTTATCTCGAAGGGCATATCGCGCTTGCGGTGCCGGGAGAGGACCGGGACGTGACCGTCTATTCCTCGACCCAGCATCCAAGCGAGGTGCAGCACATGGTCGGCCACGCTCTTGGCGTGCCGAGCCATGCTGTAACCGTCGAGGTGCGGCGCATGGGCGGCGGCTTCGGCGGCAAGGAAACGCAGTCGAACCAGTTCGCGGCGATCGCCGCGGTGGCGGCCAAGAAGCTGGGCCGGGCAGTCAAGATCCGGCCCGACCGCGACGACGACATGACCGCGACGGGCAAGCGCCACGATTTCCTGATCGATTACGAAGTCGGTTTCGACGACGAGGGCAACATCCTTGGCGTCGACTATGTCTACGCCGCGCGCTGCGGCTTTTCCTCCGACCTTTCGGGGCCGGTCACGGACCGGGCGCTGTTTCACTGCGACAACTCCTATTTCTACCCGGCGGTAAAGGCTGTTTCAGCGCCGCTCTATACCAATACCGTTTCCAATACCGCGTTTCGCGGGTTCGGTGGGCCGCAGGGCATGGTTGGCGCGGAGCGCGTCATCGACGAGGTTGCCTTTGCGCTGGGCAAGGACCCGCTGGAAATCCGCAAGCGCAACTTCTACGGCGTGTCGGAGCGCAACGTCACGCCCTATCACCAGACGGTCGAGGACAATGTTGTCCAAAGGATCGTCGAGGAGCTGGAAACAGCATGTGACTATGCCAGCCGCCGACGCGAGATCGCTGCGTTCAACGCCAACAGCGGCATTGTCAGGCGCGGCATTGCGCTGACGCCAGTCAAGTTCGGCATTTCGTTCACCGCCACCCATTTCAACCAGGCCGGCGCGCTGGTGCATGTCTACACCGACGGCTCGGTCCACCTGAACCATGGCGGCACCGAGATGGGCCAGGGACTCTACGTCAAGGTTGCGCAGGTAGTGGCCGAGGCGTTCCAGATCGACATCGAGCAGGTGAAGATCACCGCGACGACGACCGGCAAGGTGCCCAACACGTCGGCGACGGCTGCATCGTCGGGCTCCGATCTCAATGGCATGGCGGCGCAGAACGCCGCGCAGCAGATCAAGGACCGGCTTATCGCCTTTGCCGCCGAGAGGTACGAAGTGCCTGTCGAGCAGGTGGTGTTCCTGCCTAATAGGGTGCGGGTGGGCAACCAGGAAATCCTGTTCGGCGATCTGGTCAAGCAGGCCTATATGGCACGGGTGCAGCTTTCGGCCACCGGCTTCTACAAGACGCCGAAAATCCATTGGGACCGCGACAAGGGCGAGGGACATCCGTTCTATTATTTCGCCTATGGCGCGGCATGTTCGGAAGTATCCGTCGATACGCTGACCGGCGAATATGTCGTGGAGCGTACAGACATCCTGCATGAGACCGGCCGCTCGCTGAACCGGGCGATCGATCTCGGCCAGATCGAGGGCGCGTTCATACAGGGCATGGGCTGGCTGACGACGGAAGAGCTCGTGTGGGACGAGAAGGGCCGACTGCGCACACATGCACCGTCGACCTACAAGATACCGCTCGCTTCCGACCGCCCGAAGATTTTCAACGTCGCGCTGGCGGATTGGTCGGAGAACGCCGAGCCGACAATCCACAAATCCAAAGCGGTCGGCGAGCCGCCATTCATGCTGGGCATGTCCGTGCTGCATGCGCTCTCGGACGCAGTCGCCAGCGTTGCCGATCATCGCGTCTGCCCGAGGCTCGATGCGCCTGCCACACCTGAGCGTGTGCTGATGGCGGTCGAACGGCTCAGGGCGGAGCGCTAGCGGGCGGCCGCGATGGTATCTTCGGCGAAAAGCCTGGAAGCATTTCTTGGGGCGGCGGGCGAAGTCGTGTTGGTCAACGTGCGCGAGGCGGCCGGCTCGACCCCGCGCGAGGCCGGGGCCTGGATGCTGGTTTCGCCCGACGCGATCTTCGGCACGATCGGCGGCGGGCAGCTCGAGTTCATGGCGATCGACAGGGCGAGGCAGATGATCGCGGATGCCGCCTCCGCCGATCTCCTCGACGTGCCGCTGGGGCCGGAGATCGGCCAGTGCTGCGGTGGGCGGGTGAAAATCGATCTGACGCTGGCCGATGAAGCCCTGCGCGCGGAAATGGCCGAAAGAACCGCCCGCGCCGATGCGTTGCGACCGCATGTGTATCTGTTCGGAGGAGGGCATGTCGGCCGCGCGCTTGCAGAAGCGCTGGCGCTTCTGCCGCTCAAGGTGACCGTGGTGGAAACCCGCGCCGATGCGGTCGGGGACTTGCCGGAAAGCGTGGACGTGGAACTGACCGCAGTACCGGAAGACGCCGTTCGCGCGGCCCCGGCTGGCTCGGCCTTCATCGTGCTGACCCACGACCACGCGCTCGACTTCCTCATCGTTGCCGAAGCACTGGCGCGCGGCGATACGGCCTATGTCGGCATGATCGGATCGAAGACGAAGCGAGCGACGTTCAGAAGCTGGTATCTCAAAGACGCGGGCGGCAGCGAGGAAGCTGCCGCCCGACTGGTGTGCCCAATCGGCGGGGCGGACCTCAAGGACAAGAGGCCGGCCGTCATCGCCGCGCTGGCGGCGGCTGAGGTCATGCGCGGCCTCGCCGTATAGCTATTCCTTTTCCTGCACGTGTGCCTCAAGGAACCAAAGGTTCTTGTCGAGGTCCCGGGAGAATGCTGTGAAGATGTCCGCGGTATCCGCGTCGCCGGCCTCTTCCGTCTCGTCGATGGCGGCGCGCACCGAATTCGCAACCGCGCCGTAACGCTCGATGAGCGCGGCAAGGTGGTCCTTGGTTTTCGAAATGTCGGTCGGGTAGGGCTTCAGAGTGGTCTTTTCCGCCACCGTCTGGCTGGTGCCATTCGCCATGCCGCCGAGCTGGACAGCGCGCTCGGCTATGGTGTCGACGTGGCCGTCGATGGACGCGCGGAAACCGTCCAGCATCTCGTGAATGGCGATGAACTGCGGACCCTTGAGATTCCAGTGCGCCTGCTTGGTGAGAAGCGCGAGGTCGATGGCGTCGGCGAGCCTTGCGTTGAGTATCTCGATCGCAACTTTCTTTGCGTTGGATTTGAGGTCGTTGAGGGTCTTGTGGTTCGCCACGGCGCCGCTCCTTCGGTTCTGGCACAAAATCGAAATCGTCCTCCACAACGCGTCAACCGCTACGCGGTTGCGTTGCCGTATGGGTGAAGAATCGGACGATCACGGAACCGTTAGGTGCCCAAAGCTGTTGTTGCAGGACGAAAACAAGGGAGAACCGTCATGCACAGCATCATCTATATCGTTGGCCTCGTGGTTATCGTCATCGCCATCCTGTCGTTCTTCGGCATGGGCTGAGTCCGGCGGCTTCAGATTCAGCGACCAGCCAGCATGTCGCGGATCATCCGCTGACAGCGCTCGGCCATGAAATCGAGCAGGAGCCTTACCTTCGGGTCCTGAAATTTGCGATGCGGATAGACTGCCGCAAGCTGGACGGGCGGCGGCGGCGTATCCGGCAAAATGACCTTGAGGCGTCCATCGCGCAGAAAAGGCTCGATGTCGAAGCGCGGCTTGTTGATGATGCCCCGACCGGCCAGCGCCCAGCCGGTGATGACGTCGCCATCATCAGAATCAAACGGACCGTGGACTTCGAACTTGCGCGATCCGTCGGGGGTCTTGAGCGTCCACACATATTCCTTGGCGCCGGGAAAACGCAGGAGCAGGCAATCATGCCTGCCGTTAACAAGTTCCTGCGGTGATTGGGGCTCGCCACGCGCCTGCAGATAGGAGGGGGCCGCGGCCAGAACCCTTTCGCAATCCATGACACCGCGCATACGCAGGCTCGAATCCTCGATGAGCCCGAGCCGGAACGCGACGTCGATCCCTTCCTTCATGATATCGACATTGTGGTCCGACAGCCGCAGCCGCACCTCGATGTCGGGATAGCGGTCGTGAAACTCGGGAATGCCCGAGGCGATCAGTCTGCGTCCGAGCCCCAGCGGCGCGGTTATGCGGATCGTGCCACGCGGCTGACCGGACAGCGCGCTGACGGCGGCTTCCGCCTCCGCGACGGCATCGAGGATTTTTCGTGCCCCTTCGTAGAAAACGCGACCGTGCTCCGTCGGTGTGAGTTGACGGGTCGTGCGGTTGAAGAGCCGCACCCGCAGGTGCTTCTCCAGTTCCTTGATGCGGTTGGAGGCGACGGCAGGCGAGAGCCGCATGTCGCGGCCGGCGGCCGACAGATTGCCCAGTTCCACCACCCTGACGAAGACGGCAACGTTGTCGAGATAGGCCAAGGGGTGTCCTCATGATTGCGATTGCAGCATTATTTTCCAGTTTTTTTTGAAAGTCATCGTGCAACTCTCCCCTTCCTGTTTGAACCAGACGCCGTAAGGTTGTGTGTCGGAATGCGAGGGGAAGGGCATGTACGAATTCGCGATCTTCTGGGACTGGCTAAGCTTTGGCGTGCGCTGGCTGCATGTCGTGACCGCCATCGCCTGGATCGGCTCGTCCTTCTACTTCATCGCGCTCGACCTGGGTCTGGTGCGCCGCGACGGCATGCCTGAGGGTGCTCACGGCGAGGAATGGCAGGTGCACGGCGGCGGCTTCTACCATATCCAGAAATATCTGGTGGCGCCGGCCCGGATGCCCGAACACCTGACCTGGTTCAAATGGGAATCCTACGCGACCTGGCTGTCGGGCTTCGCGCTGCTCGCCATCGTCTACTATGCCGGCGCCGACCTCTACCTGATCGATCGCAACGTGCTCGACGTGTCGCAACCGGTCGCGATCCTGATCTCGCTCGCCTCTCTGGCGCTGGGCTGGGTGATCTACGATCTATTGTGCCGGTCGCGCCTTTCCGACAACGATACGCTCCTGATGCTGGTGCTGTTCCCCATCCTGGTCGCGATGGCATGGGGTTACACGCAGCTTTTCACCGGCCGTGCCGCCTTCCTGCATCTGGGCGCATTCACCGCGACGATCATGTCGGCGAACGTCTTCCTCATCATCATTCCCAACCAGAAGATCGTGGTCGCGGACCTCATTGCCGGGCGCAAGCCCGATCCGAAATACGGCAAGATCGCCAAGACCCGGTCGCTGCACAACAACTACCTGACGCTGCCGGTCGTGTTCCTGATGCTGTCGAACCACTATCCGCTGGCTTTCGCCACGGAGTTCAACTGGGTGATCGCAGCGCTGATCTTCATTATCGGCGTGTTGATCCGGCACTATTTCAACACCATGCATGCGCGAAAGGGAAAGCCGCACTGGACCTGGGCGGCGGCGGGTATCCTCTTCATCGTCATCATGTGGCTCTCGACCGTGCCGAAGGTGCTGACCGGCGAGGCGCGCGTGTCGTCAACCGCCGAGACGCTGATGGCTTCGGCACACTTTCCCGCCGTGCGCGACACGGTGATGGGACGCTGCGCGATGTGCCACACGGCCGAGCCGGCCTGGGAGGGTCTGACCTTCGCGCCAAAAGGCGTGACGCTCGATGCCGATGTGCAGATCGCCGAGCATGCGCGCGAGATTTACCTGCAGGCCGGGCGCAGCCACGCCATGCCGCCCGGCAACGTCTCCGCCATGACAGCCGATGAGCGGGCGTTGCTTGTGGCTTGGTTCGAGGAGGCTCGGCGGTGACCGCGCGGCTGCTGCGCGGGCGCGTTCTCTCCTTCCGTGCGAAGCCGGAGAGTGTCGATGACCGCGCCGCCGCCTATGTCTTCGAGGAAGACGGTGGCATTCTCATCCGCGACGGCAGGATCGAGGCGGTCGGCGATTTCTCGCTCATCTCGGCCGAGGCGCGGGATGCCGAAATCATCGACCATCGCCCGCATATCCTGATGCCGGGTTTCATCGATGCGCACGCGCATTTCCCGCAGATGCAGATCATCGGCAGCTACGGCGCCGAACTGCTCGACTGGCTGAACACCTACACGTTTCCGGAAGAAACGAAGTTTTCCGACACGCAGCACGGACGACGCATCGCGCGCCTGTTTCTCGATGAGATGGTGCGGCACGGCACGACGACGGTCGCGGCCTACTGCTCCGTGCACAAGGAGAGCGCGGAGGCATTCTTCGCCGAGGCGCTGTCTCGCGACATGCTGGCGATCGGCGGCAAGGTGATGATGGACCGCAACGCGCCCGAGGGGCTGCGCGACACGCCGCAGGCAGGTTACGACGATACCAAGGCGCTGATTGCGGAGTGGCACGGCAAGGGGCGCCTGCACTACGCGATCACGCCCCGCTTCGCCATCACGTCCTCGCCGGAGCAGATGGAAATGGCCGGTGCCCTGGCGCGCGAGCGTCCGGACCTGCACATTCAGACGCATCTCTCGGAGAACCATGCCGAGATCGCCTTCACGCAGGAACTCTATCCGGCGGCGAAGGACTACACGGACATCTATGCGCAATACGGGTTGCTGGGGCCTAAAACGCTTCTCGGCCACTGCATCCATCTTTCCGAGCGTGAGGCCGACCTCTTGTCCGATACCGGGTCGGTGGCCGTGTTCTGTCCGACCTCCAATCTCTTTCTTGGCTCGGGCCTGTTCGACTGGCAGCGCTATTCGAAGCGGGCCAAGCCCTTGCGGATCGCGGCGGCCACCGATGTCGGCGGCGGCACGAACTACTCCATGCTGCGCACCATGGACGAAGGCTACAAGGTCATCGCGCTGCAGGGCGAGAAGATGAACCCGCTCGCCGCCTTCTGGCAGATCACGCTCGGCAACGCGAAGGCGCTGTCGATCGAGGACCGGGTGGGCACACTGGATCCCGGTACGGACGCCGACATCGTCGTGCTTGACCCACGGGCAACGCCCGGCATGGCCCTGCGCATGGAAACGGTGGAAACGCTGGCAGAAGAACTGTTCCTGCTACAGACATTGGGCGACGATCGCGCGATACGCGAGGTGTATGTCGCCGGGCGGGCCGCAAAAAGCGCCATCGCCGGCAGATAGAACGGGAATCCGAAATGGCGGAAGAGTTCGATACCCGCGCCCTTTTTGGCGGGCTTTTCACAGCAGCCGTTGCGGCTGCCGACCCCGAACGTGTCATTCGTGACTTTCTTCCTCAAAAGCCTAAGGGGCGCACCCTCGTGATCGGTGCGGGAAAGGCTTCGGCGCAGATGGCCGCGGCGTTCGAGAAGGCCTGGGATGCGCCGCTGGAAGGGCTGGTTGTGACACGATACGGCTATGCGGCGCCGTGCGAGCGGATCGAGGTGATCGAGGCAGCGCATCCGGTGCCGGACGAGGCCGGGCTGGTCGCTTCGCGGCGACTGCTTGAGTCAGTCGAAGGACTGACTTCCGACGATCTGGTCGTCGCATTGATCTCGGGCGGCGGCTCGGCGCTGCTGCCTTCGCCGCCGGATGGCATGAGCCTTGCCGATGAAATCGCGGTCAACGAGGCGCTGCTCGCGTCCGGCGCGCCGATCTCGGCAATGAACACGCTGCGCAAGCACCTGTCGACCATCAAGGGCGGGCGGCTGGCGCTCGCGGCACATCCGGCGAGAGTCGTCTCGCTTGTCGTTTCGGACATTCCCGGTGACAATCCGGCCTTTGTCGCCTCCGGCCCGACGGTGCCGGACCACGCCGTCCGCGAGGAAGCACTTGCGATAGTGCGCGACTATGGCCTCAAGCTTCCCGACGCGGCGCTGCGGCATCTGCAATCTGAGGCGGCCGAAGCGCCGTCGCCCGACGATCCGGCATTTGCCGGCAATGAGGTGCATGTGATCGCCTCAGCCGCGCGTTCGCTGGAAGCGGCCGCAGAGGAGGCCAGAAGTCGCGGCATCGAGGCGGTCATCCTCTCCGATGCGATCGAAGGCGAAGCGCGTGACGTTGCCGGCATGCACGCCGCGATCGCACGCGAGATTGCAGCGCGCAACCGACCATTCCGCAAACCGGTGCTGCTTCTGTCTGGCGGCGAGACCACGGTGACCATCAGAGGCAAGGGCGGCAAGGGCGGGCGCAACTCCGAATTCCTGCTGGCGCTCGCGCTGGCGATCGAAGGTGTCGAGGGCGTACAGGCCTTTGCCGCCGATACTGACGGCATCGACGGATCTGAAGACAATGCAGGCGCTTTCGTGGATTTCACGAGCGCGGCGCGAATGCGCGCTGCGGAATCGACCCCAAGCAAGCTCTAGGTCGCAACGATGCATGGACGGCGTTCGACGCCGTTGACGATCTGTTCGCGCCCGGGCCGACCGGCACCAACGTCAACGACCTGCGGGCGATCTTGGTCGTCTGAGGGCGGCTTTCGGCCACCAAGCGGGGATCAACCCGCCAATTCCTTCACCTGCTGCATGTCCGCCAGAAATCTCTCGCGCTCGGCCTGCGCCTCCGCTGCCTCGGGGATGCGCAGGATGAAGGACGGGTGGATGGTGAGAAAGACGCGCAGACCGTCGTCCCGCGTGACGATCGTGCCGCGCATCCTGGTAATGGGAACGGCCTTGCCCAGAAGCGATTGAGCCGCGGTCGCGCCCATGGCGACGACGAGGTCGGGCTTGATGAATCCCAGTTCTTGATCGAGCCACCAGCGACAGGCCTTCACCTCCCCGGCATTGGGTTTTTGATGAATACGGCGCTTTCCGCGCGGCTCGAACTTGAAATGCTTGACGGCGTTGGTGACGTAAAGTTTCTGTCTTTCGATGCCAGCCTCCTCGATCACCTCGTCGAACACTTTGCCGGCCGGGCCCACGAAAGGCTTGCCTGCTATGTCCTCCTGGTCACCGGGCTGTTCGCCGACGAACACGATGCGGGCGCTCTCCGGCCCTTCGCCGAACACTGTCTGGGTGGCATCCTGCCAGAGCGGACACCGGCGGCACCCTTCGGCCTGGCGACGCAGCTCGCCAAGCGATTTTGCATCGTCTGGCGGCGCTTCGGGAGGTGCACTCCAAAGACGTTCCTGGATCTTTGCATGATGCGGAGCCGGCATTGTCGGCATCCTTTCCAGCATGTCGCGGGCTGCACTTTCGGCGCCCTTGATCAAATCTGGAATGAGCGAAGCCTCTGGAAGGTTCCGCCAGTATTTCTTGGGCATCTCGGCCTCCATCGCCTTAACCTTCAGGCGGGCGGGATTGAAGATGTTGGCGAAGTAGGTTTTCCAGAGCGCGTCGGATGCGTCTTCCTTCGGCGCATCCGCTTTCGTAGCGCCTTCGCCGAACGACAGACGCTCGCCATTCCACTGGACCGACCTGTGCGGCGTGAGGATCGTCCAATGCATTCCGGCAAAACGCCGGACGAAGAACGGTGCGTTGCCCTCAACGATGTAGTGGTCCGGCTCGAACCACGCGACGAACCGTTCGTGGCTGCCATCGCTCACTCGGACGAAGCGCACGAAAGCGCGCATCTTGTGGATGTCGCGGCGTACCGATTTTTCCAGATCGCGCAGCGCCATGACGTCGGGGTCGGATGCGATCTTCATCAGATGCGGCGTCTTCCGCATTGCCAAAAGCAGGCGATAGAGCAGCGCAAAGCGATGCGGGTCAGAATGGCAGATGACGGCTTGCGCCTTGTCGATGAATGCGCGAGGCACATTCATGGTCGCGCCTTCCGGCGCGGCGGGCAGGGGCGTTGGGTTGGCGAAAAGGTCCTGGTCCTCGCCGGTTCGCCAGCCGATGTCGCCAGCCTTCACATCGTTCAACGCCAGTGCGCGGGCGGCTTCGCGCCAGCCGTTGAAATCTGTTTCGCCTGACAGAGTGACCGTGAAGCGCATGGTCAGAACAGGCTGAGCTGTCGTGCGGGCGGTGTCAGCCGGGCACGCAGGTTTTCCTCGTCGAGCAGCGAGCGCGGCGACCAGCCGTCGGCGACGATGAAGGGGCGCACCTTGGCGATGGATGCACACAGGCGTCCCAGGTCTTCGATGCGAAGCCGTTGATGGCGCCGCACGGCGAGCATCCTGTCCACCACCTTCGCGCCCAGGCCCGGTACGCGCAGCAGCAGTTCACGCGGCGCCCGGTTCACGTCGAGCGGGAATACGTGCCGGTTGGCCAGTGCCCATGCCAGCTTGGGATCGACTTCGAGATCGAGCATGCCGTCGGCTCGACCGGCAGTAATTTCCTGACGCTCGAAGCCATAGAACCGCATCAACCAATCGGCCTGATAAAGCCGGTGCTCGCGCATCAGCGGTGGCTTCACCAGCGGCAGGACGGCCGACGAATCCGGTATCGGGCTGAACGCCGAGTAGTAGACGCGGCGAAGCCGGTAGCCCGCATAGAGCCGCGCCGAGGTGGATAGGATGTCAGCATCGGTCGTGGCATCCGCGCCGACGATCATCTGCGTGGACTGACCGCCGGGCACGAAGCGAGCGCGCTTTTTCGTGCGCATCGTTGGCTCCGACCGCTCCTCGATCCTGGAGCGCAGACGCGCCATCGAAACGCGGATTGTCTCCGGCTTCTTCTGCGGCGCGAGCTGATGGACACCGGCGTCGGTCGGGAGTTCTACGTTGATGGAAAGCCGGTCGGCGTAGAGGCCTGCCTGCTCGACCAAGTCGTCGCTTGCCTCGGGAATGGTCTTGAGATGGATGTAGCCCTGGTAAGCGTGATCGATGCGCAGGCGCCGCGCGATCTCCACCATCTCAGCCATCGTCTCGTCGGGTGAACGGATCACGCCGGAGGACAGGAACAACCCCTCGATATAGTTGCGCTTGTAGAAATCCAGCGTGAGATTGACCACCTCCTCGACCGTGAACCGTGCCCGCTTCACATTCGACGACGAGCGATTCACGCAATAGGCGCAGTCATAGATGCAGAAATTCGTCAGAAGTATCTTCAGCAGCGAGATGCAGCGCCCATCCGGCGCGTAGGAATGGCAGATTCCGCTGCCTTCCGTCGAGCCGATGCCCTTGGTTTTGAGCGAATTGCGACCCGCCGCACCCGACGAAGCGCAGGACGCGTCGTATTTGGCTGCATCGGCGAGAATGGCGAGTTTTTCGCGTGTCGAGAGCTTGGACATCTGTTCATGATATGTTCCAAGGCGGCCCGCGTCTATTCACTTTGACGTAGGTGCGCAATCGCCAGCGCGTTTCACCGGTCCGATTAGCTGCTCGGTGGAGTAGTCAGCCTGCCACGTCGATGACGCCGCAGTCGCCGGTCTCGGTGCCGAGGGCGATCCGACGTCCTTCGGCATCCCACGCCATGGATGTCACCGCGCCATTGCCAGCGCGGCGCAGCAGCACTTCCTTCTGGTCGGCGACGCGGCCGGCAAGCACCATGCCGTCGGCATAGCCGATTGCCACGATCTCGTCGGTCGGGTGGAACGACACTGCCGTGACCATGGCGTCGCCGCGCGTGCCCAATTCAACCGGCGCCTTGCCGATAGGGCCGTCCTTCGTGAGGAACGGCCAGACGACGGCTGCGGGCGCGCCCGAACTCGCTAGCCAGCGGCCCTTGGCGCTCCACGATAGCGACTTCACCTTGGAAGGGTAGCCTGCCATGCGCATGTGCTTGCCGTCGGCCAGCTTCCAGCCGTGAAGCGCGTTCTCCTGCATGGTGGTGACGAGGAAATTGCCGTCGGGCGAGAAGGTCACGCCGGTATGAGCTCCGGCCCATTGGAGCTCCGTCGGCTTGCCGTCTGCCGCCGGAAAGTGCAGCGTCGCACCGTTGTAGCGGGCGACCGCGATGCGCATGCCCTTCGGGGCGAAGGCCAGTCCTTCGACGCTGCGCGGATGGACCAGTTCCTTGAGCTTGCCGTCAGGCAATTTCACCCATGCCGTCTTGCCGCTGGCAAAGGCAACGGCACCGCGTGGGCCGGTCGCAACGCTCGTCATCCACTTGCGACCGATTTCGGCGACCTGCTCGATCGAGCCGTCGGCGCCGATGTCGAGGACCTTGCCGTCCTCGCCGCCGGTTACAAGCCGCTTGCCATCGGCGTCGGGCATCGCGGCCAGCAAACCGTTATGCGCTTCGACCCATTTGTGGCCGTTGTCGAGCCGGTGGATCACGCCGTCGGCGAGCGCGAAATGCGGGATGCCGGCAAGCCAGCAGGCGGCGACGCAATGGCCGTCTAGGTCGAGAGGAGCGACTGTGGGCATCAGGCCTGGCATGCCTCGAAAGTGCGCTTGAGGCGTTCGCCGTCGAGTTCGCGGCCGATGAAAACCAGCCGGCTCTCGTGCTGCTCGTCATCCTTCCAGGCGCGCTGGTGGTCGCCTTCGAGGATCATGTGAACGCCCTGCACCACATAACGGTCCGGGTCGTCCTTGAGCGCGATTATGCCCTTGAGCCGCAGGATGTTCGGCCCGTCCATCTGGGTGGTCTTCTCCAGCCACGGGAAGAACTTCTTCGGGTCCATTTCGCCGCCGCGCAGCGAGATCGAGGTCACGCCGACATCGTGGATCGGCGAAACGCCGTGATGGTGATGATGGCCGTGATCGTGATCGCAATCCGGCCCGCATTCGTGATCGTGGTCATGATCGTGCGCGTCGAGGAAGTGCGGATCGTTGTCGAGCGCCCGCGACAGGTCGAACGCGCCGCGGTCCAGCACTTCATTGAGGGCAACGCCCGAGCGTTCGGTCTTGTGGATCTTTGCCGCAGGGTTGATGGCGCGCACGGCGGCCTCGACGTCGCGCAACTCGTCCTCGGTGACGAGGTCGGTCTTGTTGAGCACCACGACATCGGCGAACGCGATCTGGTCTTCCGCCTCTTTCGAATCCTTCAGGCGCAGCGGCAAGTGCTTGGCGTCCACAAGCGCAACGACGGCGTCGAGTTTGGTCTTGGACCGCACGTCGTCGTCCATGAAGAAGGTCTGCGCGACCGGCGCGGGATCGGCGAGACCGGTCGTCTCGACCAGGATCGCATCGAAGCGGCCGGGACGGCGCATCAGGCCCTCGACGGTGCGGATCAGGTCGCCGCGCACCGTGCAGCAGATGCAGCCATTGTTCATCTCGTAGATTTCCTCGTCGGATTCCACGATCAGGTCGTTGTCGATGCCGATCTCGCCGAACTCGTTGACGATGACGGCATAACGCTTGCCGTGGTCCTCAGTGAGGATGCGGTTGAGCAGGGTCGTCTTGCCGGAGCCGAGATAGCCGGTAAGCACCGTTACCGGAATTTGGGTCTGTATCTGCGCCATGGATGCCTCTCGCGCAAGGAATGAAGGGTCGTGGCGTCCATATAGGACGTCGGCGACCGGATTGCACCGGGGATTATGCGGGGTTCGAACCCAGCATCCGCAGGTCGAAGCGTGCGACATCCTCCAGCAATTCGATAACGCCTTTCGCGGCATGATCGAGGATCATCTCGCCCGCCTCAGCATTAGCCGCGGCGGCGTTGCCGACGACGCCATCCGGCGACAGATCGCGCATCTTCCAGCCAAAGGCGTGGGGACCATAGGCGCGAAGATGCGAAAACTCCCGCTCGTAGACTGCCTGCATCGAGGTGAAATTGCGTGCCTTGTCCATGTCGACCAGGTCGGGACGCAACGTCAGCATGACGCTGGTCTCGATGAAGCCGCCATGGATGCCGAGCGCCTTTTCTTCCGGTGAGACGATGTCGGGCGGATAGCCGAAACGCGTCCAGCTCGTCGCTACCGCCAGCATGTCGAATCGCACCCGCAGCTCGGTGGCGACGATCGTCATCAGCGAGGAGTTGCCGCCATGGGCGTTGAGCATGACGAAGCGGCGGCAGCCCTGCCGATGGCACGCCTCGCCTATGCCGATCCATCGCCTTGCTGCTTCGTCGAATGTCAACGTCCGGGTGCCGGCGACATCCAGGTGTTCTATCGAATAGCCGACTGGCTCGACGGGCAGGAAGTGCACTTCCAGGCCCGCTGGCAGCAGGCTCGCGACGCGCGTGGCCACGCCCTCGGCGATGATGGTGTCGGTCTCGAAAGGCAGGTGCGGTCCATGCTGCTCGGTCGCGCCGAGCGGCAGCACGGCCACGGATCGCAGGCCGGCACGATTTGTTTCGCTGGCTGTCATGTTTCTGTTATGTGGCTATGCCATGGCTTCGTCGCGTTGAGGTCAGGCTAGCGTGTCCCGCGGCCCTCAGGCAATGCGAAAGCGAGGGGAAAACGTCGATGGCTAAACCTGGCAAGGCGGCTGCGATGGCGCAGCTTCATTCGGCGGCGCGGCTTTCGCGCACGGCGCTGGCGGCGCGTCTCCTGTCGCACGGCTTTTACGCCGGCCAGGACCAGATCATGATTGCGCTGGACCGCGAGGACGGCCAGACACCCGGACAACTGGCGATCAAGCTCGGCGTTCGGCCGCCAACGGTGACCAAGACGATCAACCGTCTCCAGACTCAAGGCTATGTCGAAAAGCGTGCTTCGGAGACCGATGCGCGCCAGGCCAATGTCTTCCTGACCGAGGAAGGACGCGGCGCCATCCGTGCCATTGAGAAAGCGGTGCGCAAGACGGAGAAACAGGCACTCAAGGGGCTCGACAAGAAAGAGCAGAAGGCTCTGGTCAAGCTGCTCGGGCGCATCGAGGCCAACCTGTCCAACGGCGCGATCGTTGCGGAAGATCACGAGGAAGCTGACGACGCCGACGAATAGTAGGCCTGGCCAATCGTCGTATGTTCATGCAGTTTTTCTTGCGCCACAGGCCCCCTTGGTCGAAGAAGCGCATGAAGCTCCCATGATGTCCGGCCACACGCATTGACCCAGCAACAAAGCAATCCGGAGGCGGCCACGCCGACCTCGGCCATTTTGCTTGTGTTGTCGGCCTGCTTTTCGTTCGCCTTTCTCGATGCAAGCGCGAAGTATCTCGTGCAGCAGGGCATGGCCGCTCCGTTCCTCGCCTGGATGCGCTTTGCAATCCACCTCGTGCTGGTGATGATACTGTTCCGGTCATGGTCGAACCCGGCCATGTTCCGCGCGCAGAGCCTGCCAAGGCAGATCGTGCGCGGCGTCTTCCTGTTCGGCTCGACGGTGTTCAATTTCCTCGCGCTGCAAACGCTGCAGCTCGCCGAGACGATCTCGATCTACTTTTTCGCGCCGATGGTGATCACCGCGCTTGCCGGCCCTCTGCTTGGCGAATGGGCTGGCTGGCGGCGCTGGCTCGCCGTGCTTGTCGGTCTCCTCGGCGTGCTGGTGATCACCCGGCCGGGCCTGGGCACCTTCGGCACCGGCCACGTTTTCGCGCTGATGTCGATGGCAAGCTACAGCTTCTACGTCATCATGACCCGGCACATGGGGGCGACGGAGACATCGGCGAGCCTGATCTTCTATTCCGCGCTTGCGCCAACGGTGCTTATGTTCCCGTTCGTGCCGCTCTATGGGTCCATGCCGCAGGAGCCGCTGCATTGGGTGCTGCTCTTCGGGCTTGGCGCCATCGGCGCCTTCGGACACTATTTGCTTATCCGGGCCTACAAGCAGGCGACCACCACGGCGCTTGCGCCTTACCCCTATTCGCAGATGATCTGGATGATCGCGCTCGGATACCTGGTGTTTTCGGACCTGCCCGATTGGTGGACGCTCGCCGGCGCCGGGATCATCGTGTCCAGCGGCCTCTATATCGTCCATCGCGAGCACCGGCTGCGGCTTGCAAGCCGGACCGCGCCGAACAGCGAAACCCAGGAGCTGGCAAAAAGCTTTGAAATGCCGGCCGCGGATGGCATAGGGTTCTTTAAACCGTTTAAAGACGTTTGGCCGCGCCTGTCGGGAGGAGGGGTTCCCTGGCTCAGAAGATCAAGCTTTCGACGATCGCGGAAGCGTTGAACGTGTCGACCGCCACCGTATCGCTGGCGCTGCGCGACAGTCCGCTGGTGGCCGATGCCACACGAGAGCGCATCAAGGAGCACGCGCGCACGATCGGCTATATCTACAATCGCCGGGCGGCCAGCCTGCGCACGTCGCGATCGGGCATCGTCGGTGTCGTCGTGCACGACATCATGAATCCTTTCTTCGCCGAGATCCTGCGATCGATCGAAAGCGAGCTCGACCGCAGTCGGCAGACCTTCCTGCTTTCGAACCACTATGACCAGCTCGAGAAGCAGCGGACCTTCATCGACACCCTGCTGCAATTGGGCGCCGACGGCGTCATCATGTCGCCGGCCATCGGAACGCCCGCGGCCGACATTCAGCTTGCCGAGGCCAACGGTTTGCCGGCGGTGCTGATCGCTCGGTCGGTCGAGGACGCCGATGTGCCCGTCTTCCGCGGCGACGACGCCTACGGCATCGGTCTTGCGACCAACCACCTGATCTCGCTGGGGCATCGCCGCATCGCGATGATCGGCGGCACCGACCAGACGTCGACCGGCCGCGACCGCTATCGCGGTTATGTCATGGCCATGGAAGCCGCCGGGCTTCCGGTCGAGACGCGCTGGCGCATTCCCGGCCCTCGTACCAAGCAGGCTGGTTTCGAGGCGTCGCAGCAATTTTTGGCGCTCAAGGACAAGCCCACGGCAGCAGTATGCTGGAATGACCTGGTGGCCATTGGCCTGATGAACGGCATTGCGCGCGCCGGGCTGGTGCCGGGCGTCGACGTCTCGGTTACCGGCTACGACGATCTGGAGGAAGCGGCCATCGCCACGCCGGCCCTAACCACCGTCTGGAACGGGCAGCGCGAAGTGGGCCGCCGGGCGGCGCGTACGTTGCTCGACCGGCTCAACGGTGTCGAGGTGCATGGCGGGCAGGAGCTCATCCGGCCGGAACTGCATGTCCGGCAGTCGACCGGCAAGCCGGTGGAGCGCTGACCCACTGAACATGCTCTCGCGTGGACGGCCCGGTAGGACTTGCCTGACCTCCGGCCACTGCCTACGCTGACAACCGATCCACAATCATGATGCAAGAGGGAGCCATAACCTTGGCAGCGACCGACGACGTAACAATCCTCATCCCCGGCAAGCTCCATCCGCATGCGGTCGGACGCATATCGGAGGCGTTCAACGTCGTCACGGCGGACCGTGCCGATCCGGCATTGCTGAGCGATGACGAACGGGCCAGGATCAGGGGCGCGGCCGTGATGACGCGCGTTGACGCAGCCTTCATCGATGCCCTGCCCAATCTCGAGATAGTCGCCAGCTTCGGCGTCGGCTATGACCATGTCGATGCCAAGCATGCGGGCTCCGCCGGCGTCATGGTGACCAACACGCCCGACGTGCTGACGGAGGAGGTTGCCGACACCGCGCTCGGCCTGCTTCTCAACACGGTGCGCGAATTGCCGAAGGCTGAGGCATGGCTTCGCGCCGGCAAGTGGGTGAAGGACGGGAACTATCCGCTGACGCGCGGTACGCTGCGCGGGCGCTCGGTCGGCATTTTCGGCCTTGGCCGGATCGGGCAGGCGATAGCTCGGCGGATCGAGGCGTTCGGTCTTCCGATTAGCTACCACAATCGCCGCCCTGTCGAGGGGTGGATTACACCTACTATCCGACGCTGGTCGACCTGGCGCGCAACGTCGATACGCTTGTTTCCATCGCACCGGGCGGCGCGTCGACCGAAAAGGCGATCAACGCTGAAGTTCTGGCTGCGCTCGGGAGCAATGGCGTTTTCGTGAATATCGGGCGTGGCTCTACCGTCGACGAGGATGCGCTGGCCAAGGCGCTCGCGGACGGAACCATCATGGCCGCCGGTCTCGACGTGTTCGCTGACGAACCGAACGTTCCGGAGGGTTTGCTCAAGGCCGAGAACGCTTCTCTGCTGCCGCACGTCGGCTCAGCGACCGTTCATACCAGGCAGGCGATGGCGGATCTCGTCGCCGACAATCTGTTCGCTTGGTTCGAGCGCGGCGAGGTGATGACGCCGGTCGCGGAAACCCGCGACGTTCCGTTGCCGACACGCTGATCTTAAAGCTTCGTTAACCATGAATGCCGATCCTTCTGTCCTTGCAGGGCAGAGGAAGTCCGATGAGCATGACGAAAACCGGCGCGATCCTGTTGATGGCGCTGGGCATCCTGGCGCCAGGGTCCAAGGCCGCGCCTGTCGCGCCGGACATGGACGCCATTACGGGCAGCATTTCCGCTAGGAGCGAGGTTCGCTTCCGCCTTCATGCGGGCGGCGTTGACGACACCTGCGTGCTTATCGCTGCCGAGGTCCCTGATTTGGAAGACAGGCGGCCGCTGCGCTTTGGTGCGCAATGCCCGGACCTTGGCGGCAACCTGAACGCTGCGCGCTGGTGGCAGGATCGTGAGGATGGGTCCATTGCATTCACGAAGGATGATGGCGGGGTGGTTGCCGAGTTTGCCGTAGCAGACGGCGCGGCCTTCGTTTCCTACGCACCGCGCCAGCCGATCATGACGCTGCTCGCGGTGGACTGAGCCCGCAACGCCGGCAGAATTCTATTCCGCTGCAAGCCGCCCCGAAGGATCGGCGGCATGAAGCCGGACTGCGTCGCCGAAAGCGCGGAAGATACGCGCGGAGTTGTCGTCGCTCCTGGCCCAGTATTCCGGATGCCACTGCACGCCGACCGCAAAGGAACGTGCTCCGACGACCGAGACCGCCTCGACCGTTCCGTCCTCGGCCACGGCCTCGACCTGAAGCCGTTCGCCCAGCCGCCCAACTGCCTGACGGTGAACTGAGTTCACCATGATCTCGCCGGCTCCAAACACACCTGCAAGGCAGGTGCCGGGCTTGATCGATACCGGCTGGCGGATGGCGAAGCGCTCATCCTGATTGTCGCTCGCGGGTGCGCGGTGATCGAGCATGCCGTCCTGATCCTGGATTTCCGTGGCCAGCGTGCCGCCGAGCGCGACGTTGAGCTCCTGGATGCCCCGGCAGATGGCGAGTAGCGGCACTCCGCGCTCGATCGCGAGCCGGATCAGCGGCAGCGTGGTTGCATCGCGTGCCTCGTCATACGGCCCGTTCGCTTCGCTGGCGTCACCGCCATAGAGAGACGGATGCACATTCGATTTCGAGCCCGTGACCATGACGCCATGCACCGACGACAGAAGCTCGTCCAGATCGAGCCGATCGCCAAAGGACGGAATCATCATCGGAAGAACGCCCGCCGCAGACAGCGCTGCCTCTAGATATTGCTGGGGAGCTGCATGCCAGGTGTAGTTTTCGAACTGGCGAACGTCGGTCGATACGGCAATTAGCGGTTGGCGCATTGTTGGTTCCGTTTGCCGGAAAGCCGGCTTCTCAAGCTGGAAACTGTCACATACATCTAGCTCCGTTCGTGCGTATTTCCAAGCGTCGCCGACGCCTCGAGCATACTGCCCGAAAACGTGCAGTGGGGCCCGCTGCACAACCGCAAGGCAATCGAACGCCGTTGTTTCGCGCTGCTGGACTTGGCAGTTTGCCCGTGTATTTATACGCGCCGGCTTCGGGGAGGGCGTACATCATGTGCGATCCGGTTCCGAGTTCCGTATCTTCAAAGATCCGTTCCATAGTGGGAGGTTACTTCATGGATCGTCGTTCCTTTATTACCAAGGCAGGCTTTGCTGGGGCCGGCGCTGTCGCCGCGTCCACGCTCGCCGCGCCGGCCATTGCGCAGGGCAACCAGACGTGGCGCATGGTTACTACCTGGCCGAAGAATTTTCCTGGCCTCGGCGTGGGTGCGCAGCGTCTGGCCGACCGCATCACCGCGGCCTCGGGCGGACGGCTGACCATCCAGGTCTTCGCGGCCGGCGAGATGGTGCCGCCGCTGCAGGCGCTCGATGCCGTTATCGAAGGCTCTGCCGAAATGAGCCATGGTGCTGCCTATTACTGGCAGAACAAGAGCACCGGCCTGTCCTTCTTCACCGGCGTTCCCTACGGCATGACCTCGCGCGAACTGACCGCGTGGGTGCGTCACCTGGGGGTCAGGAAGTCTGGGATGAAATCTATGACCAGTTCGGCGTCCAGGGCTTCCTGTCGGGCGACACCGGCACGCAGGCTGGTGGCTGGTTCCGCAACGAGCTGACCGGCGTATCCGACGTGCAGGGCCTGCGCTTCCGCACGCCGGGCCTCGGCGGCCAGGTGTGGGAGAAGCTTGGCGCGTCCGTGACCAACATGGCGGCCGGTGAGATCTTCCAGGCGCTGCAGTCCGGTACGCTCGACGCGGCCGAATTCGTCGGCCCGTACAACGACCTCGCTCTCGGCTTCTATCAGATCGCGAAGAACTACTACTTCCCGAGCTTCATCGAGCCGGGCCTGGCGACCGAACTGGTCGTCGACAAGGCCAAGTTCCAGGAACTGCCGGCCGACCTGCAGGAGATCGTCAAGGGTTCCTGCGCTGCCGAGTACGACAACGTCGCCGCCGACTTCGCCGCGAACGATCCGCGCGCACTCCAGACGCTCGTCAACGACCATGGCGTGCAGGTGCGCCAGTTCCCGGATGAGATCCTGGAAGCCGGCGCCAACGCGGCCAAGGAGATCATGCAGGGCCTGCTCGACTCCAGCGACGCACTGACCAAGAAGACCGCGGAAAGCTTCGTATCCGCGCTCAACATCGTGCGCCAGAAGACGGAAGGCACCGACTCGCTGTTCATCCAGGCTCGCGAGAAGTACTTCCAGATCTAAGGCCGCGGCCGAGCGAGATGGCCCTGCCATCTCGTTTCCTTTGGAACCGAGAACAGAAAAGCCCGGGAGCGATCCTGGGCTTTTTTGTGTGTCCATTCAGCGAAGATGGGTTGTCGGCAATCCGTGCCGCGCCGTGGTTGCCTAGCTGTAGATCCACTTCGGCAGCCATGTTGCGATGCCGGGCACCATGAACATGATGGCCAGCGCCACGATCTGGAGCAGCACGAACGGTATGACGCCGCGATAGATCATGCCCGTAGACACGTTGTTGGGAGCAACGCCACGCAGGTAGAACAGGGCGAAGCCGAACGGCGGGGTGAGGAACGATGTCTGCAGGTTCACGCCCACGATCACACCCAGCCAGATGGGGTCGACGCCCAGGTTGAGCAGGATCGGCGCGGTGATCGGGATCACGATGAAGATGATCTCGAACGTATCCAGAATGAAGCCGAGCAGGAACATGATCGCCATCACGACGATCACCGCGCCGGTGACGCCGCCGGGCAGGTTCGACAGGAACTCGTGCACGAGATTGTCGCCGCCCATGAGGCGGAAGACGATCGAAAACACCGACGCGCCGAAGAGGATGATGAACACCATCGACGTGATAGTGGCTGTCGAGACCGTCGCTTCGCGCACGATGCGGAACGACAGGCGCCACCGCAGGGCTGCCAGCACCATCGCACCGACCGCGCCGACGGATGCCGCCTCGGTGGGGGTTGCGATGCCGCCGAGAATGGAGCCCAGAACCGCGGCGATGAGCGCCAGCGGCGGCACGAGCGCAACGACGACTTCCTTTGCGAGATACTTCTTCTCCTCCGGCGGCACGGGAGTCGCCGGGCACGACTCTGGTGAGAAAATCGCCTTGAAGATCATCCATCCCAGATAGAGGCCAACGAGCAGCAGGCCTGGCAGAATCGCGCCTGCGAACAGGTCGCCCACCGATACCGGCGTGGGCGCGAAATTGCCCTTGGCCATCTGCACCTGAGCGTTGATGCCGGCGAGCATGTCGCCCATGAAGATGAGCACGGTGGATGGCGGGATGATCTGGCCCAGCGTACCGGAGGCGCAGATGACGCCGCAGGCGAGCTTGGGATCGTAGCCGGCGCGAAGCATGGCAGGCAGCGAGATAAGGCCCATGGTGACGACGGTTGCGCCGACGACGCCGGTTGACGCCGCAAGCAGCGCACCCACGATGATGACCGAAATGCCTAGGCCGCCGCGCATGTTGCCGAATAGCTTGCCCATGGTGAGCAAGAGCTGTTCCGCGATCTTCGAGCGCTCCAGCATCACGCCCATGAAGATGAACAGCGGAACGGCGACCAGCACCTCGTTGGTCATAAAGCCTAGGTAGCGATTGGCCAGCGCGCCGAAATTTGACGGGTCGAAGACGCCGAAAGACATGCCCACCAGGCCGAACATCAGCGACACGCCCGCCAGCGTGAAGGCGACCGGGAAACCGAGCATGAGGAAGCCGATGATGCCGAAGAACATCAGGCCGGAGAGGATCTCTCCAAGAAGGACGGGATCCATCAATGGGTCTCCTGCTGGTTTTCGTAGCGGTACTCTGCCGGCAGCAGGTGTTCGTTGCGCGTGAGCACAAGAATGGAGCGAAGCGCCATGGATAGACCCTGTATCCCGATGACGAAGGCGAAGACCAGGATGAAGCTCTTGAGAACGAAGAGGCCCGGCATTCCGCCTACATTTGCGGAGCCTTCATAAAGGCGCCAGGAGCGTGAGACGAAGTTCCAGCCATACGCATAGACGATCCACACGAAAGGCATGAGGAAGAAGACCACGCCGATGAGATCGATCAGCGCTTTGCGTTCGGGGGTGGCAGGTCGGTAGAAGATGTCCACGCGGACATGGTCGTTGCGCAGCAGCGCGAACCCGGCAACGGCCGTGAACATCGCGCCGTTGAGCCACACATATAGGTCCTGCATCCACAGATGCGTGGTGGCAAGCGCATAGCGCTGAACGACGACGGTGAAACAGACAAGCACGATCGCAAGGGACAGCCACGAAAAGACGTTGCCGACCACTCGGTTTATAGCGTTGATGATCTGGACGATGGCAGCAAGGACTTTCATGGGTTCCGACTCCGAACCTCGATCCCGTGGAAAATGTCGTGGTGGCGCAGCACGCAGCGTGCCATCGCAGGCTCCCTTATGGCACGTCCGGCGGCGATGCCGGAAATGCGTTCCCCTAGACGTTTTTTGCTCTTTTTGACAACCCTGCGAATCCCCTCAGGACGCGCGGGCCAGCCTTTTTGTCACGGCGCATTAGCAGGTTGGCGAAAGCTTGGAAAGCAAGGCGCGGGGCTTTTCTGTGAAGTTCAGGGCAATGAGGACCTACTTCGCCTGGCTCAGGCGATTTCGTTTGACGGGGGCGATTCAGGCGGAAACACTGGAGCCACGGCACGCCAGAGTCCGCGTGGCGACGCGGGCGGCTACCTATCAGGAGGACGTTGATGACGCTGCACGAAGTCGCGCTCGACGACAAATTCGACCTTTCAAAGAGCGCATCTTCATTTCCGGTGCCCAGGCGGTAATCCGCATGCTGATGATGCAGCGCGAACGCGACCGGCGCGCCGGTCTTTCGACGGCAGGCTTCATCTCGGGTTATCGCGGTTCTCCGCTAGGCGGGCTCGACCAGCAGCTCTGGCGGGCAAAGCGTCAACTTCAGGACGCGGACATCGTGTTCCAGCCGGGCCTGAACGAGGAACTGGCGGCGACTGCGTGCTGGGGCACGCAGCAGACCGAGCTTCTTGGCGAAGGCAAACATGACGGCGTGTTCGCCCTCTGGTACGGCAAGGGGCCGGGCGTCGACCGGACGGGCGATGTATTCCGGCATGCCAATCTCGCCGGCTCCTCGAAGCATGGTGGTGTGCTGGCGCTGATGGGCGACGACCATACGGCGGAATCGTCGACCAATGCCCATGCGACCGAATTCGCCTTCGTCGATGCCATGGTTCCGATCTTCAACCCTGCAGGTGTGCAGGAACTGATCGATTACGGCCTCTATGGCTATGCGCTGTCGCGGTTCGCCGGCACCTGGTCGGCGATCAAGTGTGTCAAGGACAACATCGAATCGACTGCTTCCGTAGACGTATCGCTCGACCGGCTGAACATCATCCTGCCGGAGATCGACATGCCAGCGGGTGGGCTCAATATTCGCCACGAGCTCGACCAGTTTGCGCAGGAGAGCCGCCTGCACGACTATAAGCGCGCGGCGGCAAGCGCTTTCATTCACGCCAACGGGCTCAACCGTATCGTCTATTCGGGCGGCAAGAGCCCGAAGATCGGCATCCTCACCATCGGCAAGAGCTATCTGGACGTCAGGCAGGCGCTCGATGACATTGGCATCGGCGAAGCCGAGGCGAACCGCCTTGGCGTGCGCCTATTCAAGGTGGCCTGTCCCTGGCCGCTGGATTACGCGCATATCGCGGAATTCGCCCGCGGCCTTGAAACGATCGTCGTCGTTGAGGAGAAGCGCTCGCTTCTGGAGACGCAGGTTCGCGAGAATCTCTACGATACGTCTAACCGCCCGACCGTCGTCGGCAAGAAGGACGAACGCGGTGCAACCCTGTTCCAGGCGGCTGGCGCGCTCGACCCGAACGACATTGCCATTGCGCTCGGCGAACGCATTCTCAAGACGATCGGCCATTCCGAGGAGATCGCCGCCAAGGTCAGCCGGTTGCGGCAGTTCCAGGCGATGCTGGCCGAAACGAAGGATGTGGCCAGCCGCACGCCCTATTTCTGCTCCGGTTGCCCGCACAATTCGTCGACGAAAGTGCCGGAAGGCTCGATGGCCGCAGCCGGCATCGGCTGCCATTTCATGGCGCTCTGGATGGACCGCTCTACCGTAGGCTTCACGGCCATGGGCGGCGAGGGCGCGCAATGGGTGGGGCAGGCGCCGTTCTCGAAGCGCGGGCACATGTTCCAGAACCTGGGCGACGGCACCTACAACCATTCCGGCTCGCTGGCGCTGCGCTTCGCGGTCGCCAGCAACGCCAATGTCACCTACAAGATACTCTACAACGATGCGGTCGCGATGACAGGCGGCCAACCGCATGAGGGCAATCTCTCGGTGGACATGGTCGCCAATCAGGTGCGCGCCGAAGGCGTCGAGCGCATCGCCATCGTCACCGACGAGCCGGAAAAATATGCCGGCCGCGCGCAGTTTCCGGCCGGGGCAACCATTCATCATCGCGACGACCTGGACGCCGTGCAGCGCGAGCTGCGTGATGTGAAGGGCGTTTCGGTGCTGCTTTACGACCAGACCTGCGCTGCGGAAAAGCGGCGCCGGCGCAAGCGGGGAACGTTTCCGGACCCGGACAAGCGCGTCATCATCAACGAGCTTGTCTGTGAAGGTTGCGGCGACTGCGGTGTCGCTTCCAACTGCGTTTCAGTGCAGCCGGTGGAAACGGAGTTCGGCCGCAAGCGGCGGATCGATCAGTCGTCGTGCAACAAGGATTTTTCCTGCGTCAACGGGTTCTGCCCCTCTTTCGTGACCGTGCATGGCGCGAAGATCCGTAGGGCGGAAGGCGTTGCTGGAAGGGCAAACCCGCTAGACGGTGTCCCCGAGCCGGCACTGTTCATGCTCGGGAAACAGGGGTGGTCTTCGATCATCGACGGTATCGGCGGTACCGGCGTCGTGACCGTAGGGGCGGTGCTCGGCATGGCCGCGCACCTGGAGGGCAAGGGCTGCGGCATGATCGACATGGCGGGACTGGCGCAGAAGGGCGGTGCCGTCTTTTCGCATGTGCGCATCGCCAATGCGCCGGAAGACATCCAGGCCATTCGCGTTTCTGCCGGCAAGGCCGATCTCGTGCTGGGCTGCGATCTGGTCGTTTCCGGCTCCAAAAAGGTTCTGGCGTCCGTGCGCGAAGGCGAGACGATCTTCGTAGCCAACACGGCCGAAGTGATGCCGGGCGACTTTGCCCGATCCGCCGACTTTTCCCTGCCGACCGAACGCGTCAAGAAGGCGATCCGTACCGCTGCCGGTGAAGACAAGGCGCATTTCTTCGACGCTACCAACACCGCGTCCGTGCTTTTCGGCAATTCGCTCGGCGCCAACATGTTTATGCTCGGCTTTGCATATCAGCATGGTGGGCTGCCGCTTTCGGCGGAGGCGGTCGAGAAGGCGATTGAACTCAACGGCCAGGCGGTGGCAATGAATATCGATGCGTTCCGGTGGGGACGCCGCGCCGCGCACGATCCGGAGTTCGTCAGGGGCCTGGTCGCGTCGTCCCGGAACGCAGCGACCGGGCGGCAGTTGTCCGAGACACTGGACGAGATCGTCGAACGCCGCGTCGCATTCCTCACCGAGTATCAGAACGCCGCCTACGCAGCGCGTTATCTCGGCGCGGTGAAGGCCATGCGCGAGGCGGAGGAGCGTGCGGTGCCGGGCTCGACCGCCGTCAGCGAGGCCGTTGCGCGCAACCTGTTCAAGTTGATGGCGATCAAGGACGAATACGAAGTCGCGCGGCTTTACACCGATGGCGCGTTCCAGAGGCAGCTTGCGGGCCAGTTCCAGACCTGGGACCGGCTCGAATTCCATCTCGCACCGCCCATCCTCGGACGAAAGGATGCTGATGGGAGGCCGAAGAAGTCGAGCTTCGGACCTTGGATGATGAAAGGCTTTTCCGTTCTCGCCCGCCTGAAGGGCCTGCGCGGCACCGCTCTTGATGTCTTCGGATACACTGGCGAGCGCCGGATGGAACGCCGTCTGCTGAACGAATATGAAGGCGATCTGGAAACGATCAGACAGGCAATGGCGCCGGGCCGGATCGATGCGGCTGCGGCGCTTGCATCGGTGCCGGCCATCATCCGCGGTTACGGTCATGTGAAGCAGGCAAATGCCGACAAGGCTGCCAGTGAACGACAGCGGTTGATCGCTAGACTGAAGACACCCACGTCGGCGGAGGCGCTGAAGGCGGCAGAGTAGTACGATCGCGGCGGCATTTGGCGAAATGCTTGAAGCAGCAGGCCCCGGGTAAGCGCTTTGCCGTATAAGTCTTTCTTAATGCGCGCGTGTCATGAAGAAACACTGCATGACACACGAGATAAACCGAGTGAAGCCCGACCAGGTACCCGGAGACGTGTACGTTCAGTTCGTGCGCTCGTTGTACGACAACGTGCACATGCTTTTGATCGGTGCGTTCTGTCATGCCGTCGTTTCGGGCATGTCCTACCTCAAGACGGGTCACGGCATCTTTTTGTGGATGGCGCTTCTGCTGGCGTCGGTCGGTGTCTGGCGCTATTTCAGCATGCGCCGCGTGGTCAAGGATGCTGTCATCCGCGACTACCAAAGCGCCAAACGCTGTGAGCGCGAATACATCATCCAGGGCAGCATCCAGGGACTTACGCTCGGCAGCTTCTGCTTCATCGCGATTTATCTCTATCCGGATCCCTATGCCGAACTGTCGGCCACGGCCGTCACGATGGGGTCGATGGTCACGGTGGCGGGCCGCAATTACGGCTCGCCGCGGATGGTGGCGATCTTCTCGCTGACCTTCGTGCTTCCGATCGCCGTCGGGCTGCTGATGCGCGCGGATCCGTTCAATGCCGTGCTCGGCCTGCTCATCATTCCGTTCTTTTTCATCATTTCCGGTACCGCGAAGGGCGTGCGGGAAGTGTTGTTCTCCGCCGTCATCGGCCACAGGCGCGCGGACCAAATCGCCCAGCGCTTCGACCGGGCGCTCAACACGATGTCGTCTGGACTGATCATGCTCAGCCCCGAAGGCAAGGTCGTGGTGGCCAATGCGGAAGCCGCCAGCCTGATGGGCGTGCGTAAGCCCGAGAGGCTCCTGGGGCGAACGTTGCGCGGCCTGCTCATGCGCGGCGTGGCGGCGGGCGTGCTGAGCCTCAAAGATTCGCGCTATGCAGAAACGCAGCTCACGCGCGCCTTGCGTGAGGGCAAGGATCGCAAGGTGCTTCTGCGACTGACCGACAGCCGCTACTTCGAATTTTCCGCTCGGGAAGGGTATGACGAACTCGGCGTCATCACTTTCGACGAAGTGACCGCCCGGATCGAGGCCGAAGAGCGCATCCGTTTTATGGCGCGATACGACAGCCTCACCGGACTGCCGAACCGCGCCTATTTCCACGAAGTCGTCTCCGAAGCGGTCGCTGCAGGAAGCCAGGATCGGAAGGTCGCGCTCGCGGTGTTCGATCTAGACGACTTCAAGAGCGTCAACGATACGCTGGGCCATCCGGTCGGCGACGGGCTCATCTATGCGGTTGCCGAGCGCCTGAACCGCTTCGCCGGCGACGATGTCCGGGTCAGCCGCTTCGGTGGCGACGAATTCATGATCTTCTTCAACGACGTTCAGGAGCCAGAGGCGTTCCCGGCACTGCTCGACGAGATATTTTCCAGCCTGAACGGCGATGTGGATGTCGCCGGTCATGCATTACGGATCCAGACAAGTGCCGGCGCGGTTCTGGCCGCGGCCAGGGACGCCGATGTGGATGCAATGATCGTGAAGGCGGATCTGGCGCTCTACAAGGCCAAGGAAAACGGCAAGAACGGATGGCGGCTGTTCGAGGCAGCCATGGATCAGGCGTTCCGCAACCGGCAGGTGATGAAGGCCGATCTGCGCCATGCCGTGGAAACCAGAGGGCTGCGGGTCGTCTATCAGCCAATCGTTTCGATGGAAACGATGCGGATCGCGAGCTGCGAAGCCTTGTGCCGGTGGGACCACCCCGAGATCGGCCCGATCTCGCCCGCGGTTTTCATCCCGCTGGCGGAGGAGATAGGCATCGTCTCCGATATCAGCACCTTCATGCTCGAAGCGGCCACCCTGGAGTGTTCCAGGTGGCCCGAGCCTATCAGCGTGTCGGTCAACCTGTCCGCCAAGGATTTCCGCAACAGCAGTGTGATCGACAAGGTGCGCGAGGCGCTCGAGAAGTCGGGGCTGGCGCCTCATCGTCTGGAGATCGAGGTCACCGAAACCGCGCTGCTGGACGACAAGTCGCAGACCGGCACCTATATCGAACAACTGAAGGCGCTGGGCGTGCGTATCGCGCTAGACGATTTCGGTACAGGCTACTCAAGTCTCAGCTATCTGCACACGTTGCCGCTCGACAAGGTCAAGATCGACCGCTCCTTCCTTATCGACGTGACCCGCAACCAGCGCTCGCTCGAACTGCTCAAGGGCGTGGTCAACCTGTCACGTCCGCTGGGTCTTGCCGTCACGATCGAAGGGGTCGAGACCTTCGATCAACTGAAGGTGCTGGCTTTGGAAGTGAAGCCCGATCTCGTCCAGGGTTTCCTCTTCGGTTCGGCCTTGACGGCGTCGGGCATCGAAACGATGTCAACAACCACCTGGCCGTTCGCCAGCCAAATCAACGCCGTATCCGCCTCCGGGCGCTAAGCGAACCTTCCTCATTCAATCAACGCGGTAGTGAAGTTAACCCTTTCTTAAGGTTAACTTTCGGTAAACGGGGAGGTTCGGATTTTCGCCTTTACTCACCTCTAGGTTAATGTACCGTTAATTTGGTCGAGTAACGTGACCATTTGCGGGGATATGATGGTGTCACGAGTAGTACCGCTTTCGAATGCGGCGGAGGGTGCGGCCTCTGTTGCGTCGGCGGAAGAATCCAGCTTTTCAAGAAGCGTATCCGCACTGCTTGAGCACATCGAATACCGGCGCTGTGAAAGCGGCGAAGACATCGAGGCGATCTATCGCCTGCGTTACGATGCCTATCTCGCAAGCGGGATGATAACGGGCTCATCGACGCGCATCGTCGAGGACGAGTTCGACGATCTGGCCAACTCCTATCGCTTCGGCATCTTCATCGACGGTGAACTGGCGAGCACGATCCGTGTCCACCACGTCCACCCGCAGATGCCGGTTTCTCCGAGCGTGCAGGTCTTCGGCGATGAACTTAGACCGCGACTGGCCGCGGGCGAGACGTTCATCGATCCAAGCCGCTTTGCCGCGGACAGCGAATTTTCCCGCGCGTTCAAGGCACTGCCCTACGTGACCCTGCGCTTGGCTGTGGCGGCCTGCTCGTACTTCGATGTCGACTATTGCCTGACTGCAATCAAGGAAGAGCATACGGGTTTCTATCGCCGCATATTCGGCTCCGAGCAAACGATGCCTTCGCGGACGTATCCGGGTCTCGTCTGCCCCGTTTACCTGTTCCAGTCGAAATGCTCGGAGAACATGGCGAAGACCATCGAGCGCTTTCCGTTCTTCAAGTCGACCCCTTTCGAACAGAGAATGCTGTTTGCCCGGCCGCCTAAGGGCGAACTCGCCCCGCTGACCATCCTGCCGACGGCGAAATACATGAAGCGCGCCGCCTGACCGGTTCCGGTCCGTTTTTCTTGTCTTTCGGGGAAGGGGCGTTCATAAGCCGTCGCAGATACGGGCGATAGGCGAACTGCCCGCATTCGAGGACATATGAACGCAAGGGAAGACATCGTTCGCGCGGCGATATGGTCCGGCGAACTGACGGAAGACGAGATAGAGCGCGTCCGGCGCGGGGTAGTCGAACGGCAGTTCGCAAAGGGCAGCTATGTCTGCCATCGCGGCGACCGGCTCGATCACTGGACCGGGGTCGTCAGCGGGCTGGTGAAGATCAGCGCCATCTCCCGGGACGGAAAGGCCATGACCTTTGCCGGCGCGACGGACGGAAGCTGGTTTGGCGAGGGGTCGGTTCTCAAGGACGAACCACGCAAATACGATGTCGTGGCAATCCGCGACACGCGCATGCTGATGGTGCAGCGCGCCACCTTCATGTGGCTTTACGAGAACAGCAAGGGCTTCAACCGCTATCTGGTCCGCGCGCTCAACGAGCGCATGGGACAGTTTCTCGCGACGATCGAATACGACCGCATTCTCGGCCCCAAGGCGCGCGTGGCGCGCAACCTGTCGTGGTTCTTCAACCGTGTGCTTTACCCCAAGGCAGGACCTGCCGTGGAGATCAGCCAGGAGGAACTCGGCCTGCTGGTTGGAGTCTCACGCCAGGTGGTCAACCGCTGCCTGCAGGAGCTTCAGGACGAGGGGCTTCTGAAAGTCGAGCACGGGCGGATCACGCCGCTCAACATCCAGGCGCTGACGGCCTACGACGCCTAGAGCAGCGCGCAACGGTGCTTCAACACGAGTTTCGACAATTTAGGGAGGCAGGCTCACACGAGCGCCCAGTTGAAAAGACAATGGGAGGGTCTGTCTGTCAAGGGCATTGTTGCCTGCCGGGCCGATTCGTGAAAACTTCCGACGAAGAAGAGGATTTCCGACAGGCGGGAGGTGCCTGTCGGGCATAAGGGGCGGTCGAACGCTTCCGACGGGAGGAATTGGGTTTTGGCGCAAGCTGCGACCTCGCTTGATACGTTTCCGAAGTATCTGCTGCTCAATGCGGACCGTTTCCGCGATCGCCCTGCCATGCGCCACAAGGATCACGGTATATGGCAGAGCTGGACGTGGGCACAGCAGCTCGACGAGGTGCGGGCATTTGCCGTCGGCCTCGAGGCGATCGGCTTCGCCCGCGGCGACAGGGTCGCGGTCGTGGGGGCGAACCGCCCCCGGCTCTACTGGACCTTTGTCGCGGTTCAATCTCTGGGCGGGGTGCCGGTGCCGGTCTATGCCGACGCGGTGGCCGAGGAGATGGCCTACGTTCTCGACCATGCCGGCGTGCGCTTCGCGGTCGTCCAGGACCAGGAGCAGGTCGACAAGATCCAGTCCTTCAAGGACAAGATTCCCGCGCTGTCCGAGGTGATTTACGACGAGCCTCGCGGCCTGCTCGATTACCCGCCCGAGGGGTTGCACAGCTTCGCCGCGGTGCAGGCGAAAGGCCGTGCGGTATTGGCGGCCGAGCCCGAGCGCGCACGACGCTGGGAAGAGGGCATCCGCAAGGGCAGCGGCGACGATGTTTCCGTCATGCTTTATACGTCTGGCACAACCGGGCGCTCCAAGGGGGTGATGATCAAGGCGGCGGGCGCCGTGCAAGCCGCATCCGACACAGTCGCCTTCGACCGGATCACCGAGCACGACAGTGTGCTGGCCTACCTGCCGCTGGCATGGGTGGGCGACCACTATCTGAATTACGCGCAAGGTTACGTGGCCGGCTTCTGCATGAACTGCCCGGAAAGCCCGCAGACCGTTCCGCAGGACTTGCGGGAGATCGCGCCGTCGTTCTATTTCGCGCCGCCGCGCGTCTTCGAAGGTCTCTTGACCAGCGTGACGATCCGCATGGAGGATGCAGGGCGGTTCAAGAAGTGGATGTTCCGGCACTTCATCGAGGTTGCCCGCAACCACGGCGAGGCTATCCTGGAAAAGCGCCCGGTGCCGCTTTCCGGCCGGTTGGCCTACGCACTCGGCAACGTGCTGCTCTACGCGCCGCTGCGCAACGTGCTCGGCATGTCCAACATCAGGGTTGCCTATACGGCTGGCGAAGCAATCGGCGGCGACCTGTTTTCGTTCTTCCGCTCCCTCGGCATCAACCTCAAGCAGCTCTACGGCCAGACCGAGGCCTTCCTCTACGTGACGGCCCAGCAGGACGGTCAGGTACGAGCCGACACGGTGGGGCCTGCCACGCCAAACGTCGACATCCGCATTTCGGAAAGCGGCGAAGTGCTGTTCCGCTCGCCCGGTCAGTTCTCCGGCTATTACAAGGAGGATGAGAAGACCGCGGAGGTACTGACACCGGACGGCTTCATCAAGACCGGTGATGCCGGCTTCTTCGACAAGGACGGTCAGCTCAAGATCATCGACCGCGCCAAGGACGTAGGCCGGCTGAACGACGGTTCGCTGTTCGCACCGAAATATATCGAGAACATGCTGAAGTTCTTCCCGAACATCAAGGAAGCGGTAGCGTTCGGCAACGACCGCGATTTTGCGACCGCTTTCATCAACATCGATCTTCAGGCCGTCGGCGACTGGGCGGAGCGCAACAACATCGCCTACGCGTCCTATCAGGAACTCGCGGGGCACCCACAGGTCTACGAGATGATCGCGCGCAACGTCGACGAGACCAACCGGCGCCTTTCCAAAGAGCCGATGATGGCCGGTGCGCAGATAAAGCGCTTCCTCATCCTGCACAAGGAACTCGACGCCGACGATGGCGAACTGACCCGTACGCAGAAGGTGAGGCGGGCCTTCGTCGACGAACGCTACCGCGAACTTATCGCCGCCTTCTACGACGGCTCGACCGAGAAGTATGTGGAGACGGAAGTCACCTATGAGGATGGCCGCAAGGGCAAGATCAGGGCGACCGTGAGGATTGCCGATGCCAGGGTGCATGGGTCGCCGTCGCCGCGGGCCGTGAGGGAGGCCGCGGAATGAACGCCCACGCAGCCGGAAGCCAGTTCACTGCCGCCGACGATGACGGCGTCGCCAAGGGCGACACCCTGCTGGAGGTCAAGAACGTCTCGTTGTCCTTCGGCGGCGTGAAGGCGATCACCAACATCTCCTTCGACGTGAAGAAGGGCGAGATCCGGGCGATCATCGGACCCAACGGTGCCGGCAAGACGTCGATGCTGAACGTCATCAACGGCTTCTACACGCCGCAGGAAGGCACCATCACCTTCCGCGGCCAACAGCGCCGGGCGATGAAACCGCACCATGCGGTGCGTCAGGGCATTGCACGCACCTTTCAGAACGTCGCGCTGTTCAAGGGCATGACGACGCTGGACAACATCATGGCCGGCCGCTCCGTCCACATGAAGAGCAACATCGGCTGGCAGATGCTGTGGCACGGTCCGGCGCTGGCCGAGGAGATCGAGCATCGTGAGAAGGTCGAGGAGATCATCGACTTCCTTGAGATCGAGCACATCCGTCGCACCCCCGTCGGCAAGCTGCCATACGGATTGCAGAAGCGCGTGGAACTTGGCCGCGCGCTGGCCATGGAGCCCTCCCTGCTGTTGCTCGACGAGCCGATGGCGGGCATGAACCTCGAGGAAAAAGAGGACATGAGCCGGTTCATCATCGACGTGAACCAGCAGCGCGGCACGACGATCGCCCTGATCGAGCATGACATGGGCGTGGTCATGGACCTTTCCGACCGTGTGGTCGTTCTGGACTACGGCAAGAAGATTGCCGACGGAGCGCCAGACGAGGTGAAGAACGACCAGTCGGTCATCGATGCCTATCTCGGCGTAGCCCATTGATGGAAAGGAAACCCGATGGAAAACCTGCCGTTTACGCCGCTGATCTCACTGATCGCGGGCGTCGTCATCCTGATCGTGCCGCGACTGCTCAATTACATCGTCGCGATCTACCTCATCATCATCGGCCTAGTGGGCCTGTTTCCGCAGCTGACGCCGTGACGGGCGGCGCATAGGGGGAAGCCGGAGAATGGAATTTCTGCACTCGATCCTGATCAAGCCCTTCGCGGATATGGCGACCGCGCCCGATTTCCTGCTGCAGGTGCTTTGGGAAGGAACCGTCTCCGGCACCCTCTATGCGCTGATCGCGCTTGGGTTCGTGCTCATCTTCAAGTCGTCGCGCATCTTCAACTTCGCGCAGGGCATCATGGTGGTGTTCGCCGCACTTACCCTTGTCGGCCTGCACGAGAACGGCGTGCCGGCCCTGCTCGCGGTGCCGATAACGCTTGCGGTCATGTATGTGCTGGCAATGAGCATCGAGCGCGTCGTGCTGCGCCCACTGGTGAACCAGCCCGACATCATTCTGTTCATGGCGACGATCGGCATCACGCTGTTCCTGATAGGCTTCGGCGAAATCATCTTCGGTGGTGAAAACAAGCGGATGATCACCGAGGAACTGATGATCCCGACCGGCAGCTTCGAGTTCGAGCCGTTCGGTGGTTTCCTGCTCATCGAGCAGAAGGATGTCACGGCGGTGGTCGGCGCGGTGATCCTCGTGCTGGCGCTGCTGATGTTCCTCAACAAGTCGAAGATGGGGCGCGCGATCCGCGCGCTCGGCGACGATCACCAGGCCGCGCTGTCGGTCGGCATCTCGCTGTCGACCATCTGGGTGCTGGTCTGGTTCATCGCAGGCGTCGTGGCGCTGGTGACCGGCATTGCGTGGGGCGCGCGCGCCGGCGTGTCCTTCGCGCTGGAGGTAATCGCCTACAAGGCGCTGCCGGTGCTGATGCTTGGCGGGCTGGAATCCGTCTCGGGTGCCATTATCGGCGGACTGCTCATCGGCATCCTCGAAAAGCTGTTCGAGATCTATTGGGGACAGCCGCTGCTGGGTGGCAACACCGAGACCTGGTTCGCGTACGTGTTCGCGCTGTTCGTGCTGCTTTTCCGGCCGCAGGGCCTGTTCGGCGAAAAGATCATCGAGCGCGTGTAAGGAAATTTCGTCATGCTTTATCGCGTCGCCGGACAATACAAGACCAGCTACAAGGCCGATTTCGCCCTCTTCCCCGTGCGGCAGGATGCGTGGCTACTCGCGTTCATTCTGGTGCTGGCATTCGTCGTCTTCCCGATGACGGCCAGCGAGTTCGTTTTCCGCACGCTGCTGATCCCGGTGCTGATCTATTCGCTGGCGGCGCTGGGGCTCAACATCCTGACGGGCTATGCAGGGCAACTCTCGCTGGGGACCGGCGCCTTCATGGGTGTCGGCGCCTATGCCTGTTACAAGCTGATGACGATCTTCCCCGGTCTCAACCTTCTTGCGGCGGTGTTGATGTCGGGGTTCGTCTCGGCGGCGATCGGCGTCGCCTTCGGCCTGCCGTCACTGCGGATCAAGGGCTTCTACCTTGCCATTGCCACGCTCGCCGCGCAGTTCTTTCTCGTCTGGTTGTTCCAGAAATGGGGTTGGCTCTACAACTATTCGGCCTCCGGAGCCATTCAGGTGCCCAATATCAGCATATTGGGCTTCACCTTCGCGGGACCGACCGCGCCGGCCATCAACCAGTATTTCTTCGTCCTGTGCACGGTGACGCTGATAACGTTCGTCGCGATCAACCTCACGCGGGGCCGCATCGGGCGGCAATGGAAGGCCGTGCGCGACATGGACATCGCGGCTGAACTGGTGGGCATCAACCTGATGAAGGCGAAGCTGCTCGCGTTCTTCGTGTCGTCCTACATCATCGGCGTGGCGGGCGCGCTGTTCGTCTTTCTCTGGCGTGGCGCGGCCGAGGCGAACCTGTTCGACATACCGCTGTCTTTCCGTGTCCTGTTCATCGCCATCATCGGCGGCCTTGGCTCTATCCTCGGCAACTATCTCGGGGCGATCCTGATCGTGGCATTGCCGGTAATCATCAGTGGCGTGCCGGCGGCTTTGGGCCTGCCGCTCACGCCGGCCACGGTCGATCACCTTAACATCATGATCATCGGCGCCCTCATCATCCTGTTCTTGATCCTGGAGCCGCACGGTCTCGCGCGGCTATGGGCGGTGGCACGGGAAAAACTCATCATATGGCCGTTCCCGCACTGAGCGGGTTCGAAGTGGAGGAAGTCCGGGCAACCGGGTTCGAAGGAGGAGAGAATGAAGAAACTGATCGCAAACGTACTGCTTTCGGCCACCATACTGGCGGGACTTTCCCTGTCGGCCGTGGCTCAGGATACGCTTAAACTGCCGAACATGTCGTACCGCACGGGACCGTTCGCGGCGACCGGCACGCCGCACCAGAACGGTCAGCTCGACTACATGACCATGCTCAACGAGCGCGATGGCGGCATCAACGGCGTCAAGATCGCGTTCGACGAGTGCGAAACCGGCTACAATACGGAAAAGGGCGTGGAGTGTTACGAACGCCTGAAATCCGAGGGTGCCCTTGTCACCCAGCCCTGGTCGACGGGTATCACGCTGCAGGTGCTGCCGCGCACGAATGTCGACAAGATCCCGATGTTCGGTCCGAGCTACGGCTTCTCTGCCATGCAGGACGGCAAGACCTTCAAATGGGCCTTCAATGCGCCGACGTCCTACTGGGACGGCGCCTCGATGATCATGACGGCGCTCGGCGATGGTGACGTCGCCAATCTGAACGGCAAGAAGATCGCGTTCCTGCACCTCGACCATCCATACGGCAAAGAGCCGATTCCTCTGTTCGAGAAGCTGGCGGCGGAACACGGCTTCACCTTCCTGCCGATTCCCGTCGGCCTGACGGAGATGCAGAACCAGTCGGCGCAGTGGCTGCAGATCCGCCGCGAACGTCCCGACTACGTCATCATGTGGGGCTGGGGCGCGATGAATGCCGGCGCCGTTACCGAGGCGGTCAAGACGCGCTATCCGATGGATCAGTTCGTCAGCGTCTGGTGGGGCGCGCACAACCCGGACCTCAAGCTCGTTGGAGCCGACGGCAAGGGCTATAGGGCGCTGAGCTGGAATTTCACCGATTCCGAGGCGCCGGTCATGCAGGACATCAAGAAGCACGTCGTGGATGCCGGAAAATCGCAGATCGACCAGGCCGGCGGCGAGTTCGACAGCATGGCCTATCAGCGCGGCGTGCTGATGTCGGTCATTCTGGCGGAAGCGGTCCGCGTGGCGCAGGACCATGCCGGCACGCCCAACATCAATCAGGAACAGCTCCGCTGGGGGCTTGAAAACCTGAACATGGACGACGCCCGCCTCGCCGAACTCGGTGTCGAGGGCATGATGGGACCGCTCAAGACCACCTGCGCCAACCATACCGGCAATGCCGGCGCATGGATGGTTCAGTGGGACGGCGAGAAGTTCGAGAAGGTTTCCGAACTGCTATCAGCCGACCGGGCGCTCATCGACCCGCTGGTCGAGGAAGAAGCGGCGAAATATGCGGCTGCCAACGCGCCATGGCCGACCAACGAAGAGTGCTCGATGTAGCATCAGCCTTCCTCTCCCCGTCCGCGGGGAGAGGGTGCCGGCAGACAGGCGAGGGGCTGCGCCGGCACCCCTTAATCAACCCCGAAGGAACCGCCCCTCGCGCGGTTTCTTCGGAATTGCCTGCCCCAGACGGGCAAGCGAACGATCCGCGCCGGAGCTTTCATGACCGCGTCTCACGCTTCTGAACCGCAACCTGCCGATACCATCCTTGCGGTCAACAACATCGAGGTGATCTACGATCACGTCATCCTGGTGCTGAAGGGTGTGTCGCTGAGCGTTCCGCGCGGCGGCATCACGGCGCTGCTCGGTGCGAACGGTGCGGGCAAGACCACCACGCTGAAAGCCATCTCCAACCTGCTGCGAGCGGAGCGTGGCGAGGTGACGAAGGGCAATATCGTCTTTGAAGGCGATCAGGTGCAGGCGTTGTCGCCCAATGAACTGGTGCGCCGGGGTTGCATTCAGGTGATGGAAGGTCGGCATTGTTTCGGTCATCTGTCTATCGAAGATAACCTTCTGACCGGCGCGTTCACGCGGCGCGACGGCAATGCCGCGATCCGCGAGGACCTCGATCTCGTCTACGAGTACTTCCCCCGGCTCAAGGTCCGGCGCCAGAGCCAGGCGGGGTACACCTCAGGCGGCGAGCAGCAGATGACGGCCATCGGACGCGCGCTCATGAGCCGCCCCAAGATGATCCTGCTCGACGAGCCCTCGATGGGGCTGGCACCGCAGCTCGTCGAGGAAATCTTCGAGATCGTGAAGAAGCTGAACGAGGAGCAGGGCGTTTCCTTCCTGCTTGCCGAGCAGAACACGAACATCGCACTTCGCTATGCGAAATACGGATACATTCTGGAGTCCGGCCGCATCGTGCTCGATGGAGAGGCTCAGGCGCTTCGCGAGAACGAGGACGTGAAGGAGTTCTATCTCGGCGTCGGCGGCGAAGGCCGGCGGTCGTTCAAGGACGTCAAGCACTACAAGCGGCGCAAGCGCTGGCTCGCCTAAGCGTTCCGTCCGCTACCAGCTATAACGATAGCGTGCGCTGACGCGCCCGGCGCGGTTCCGTGTGCCCGGATTTTCGACACTGGCGGCAAGCCGGATCGATTTGCGCAGTTCCTGTTCGAGAGCGATGCTGGTTTGCCAGCTTTCGCCGTCCGTGCGCGAAGCGCGTGCCGTAACCGCGGTCCGTGTCGCCGGCGAAGAAAGCTTGACGCTCTGACTGGTCCGCAGCCGCGTGTTGCGGTTGCTGGCGGCTTCCTTAAAAACGCTTACATTCTGCCGGAGTTCGGTATCCAGCGTGTGCAACCGGCGGGTGACGCTATTGTCCAGCGAGACGCTGCGCTTGCCCGAACGCCCGTCGATGCGGGCTTTTAGATGCGTTGCCCGTTTTACCCGCGGCTTGCTTTGTTCGGCGAGCCTAAGGTCTGCCCAAAGCGATACAGGATCGCCGAAGACTGCCGGATCAGGGCCGCGCATCCTTACATCGGCGCCGACGCTGGCCTCGGGGACATGCGGTAGGGAACTGCCCACACGCGCCGAATAGGACGTATCGGACTGCTTGGAAAATTCCCAGATCAGCGGACGATCGCCCGCGTCTGCGGTCAGTGAGAGGGAGGGCCACAGAAGGCATGCGAGGATTGCCGCCGCGAGATGGATACGGATTTTCATCGGAATAATTGGTGCTGGCGATAACGGATTGTTTCTTTCGGTTACAATCACGTAACTCCGCAGGCGCCCGCATGCCAATCACGATTGTGCGGCGCGGCAAATCTTCCATCGCCTGTTGCATTTTGCCAACGGTGGTGCCGTTCAGTCTTCGAGCAGCCGCGCGCCCGGCCCTTCGCGGCCGAGTTCGTCGTAGGGATTGCGCAACGGGCACTCGCGCACGGAAAGGCATCCGCAGCCGATGCAGCCTGTAAGGCGGTCGCGCAACTGCGTCAGTTTCAGGATGCGTTCGTTGAGTTCTTCGCGCCAGCCCTCCGACAGGCGCTTCCAGTCGTCGACCGTCGGTGTGCGCTCGTTGGGCAAAGCAGCGAGCGCCTGCTTGATCGATGCCAGCGGAATGCCGGTGCGTTGGGCGACCTTGATGACGGCCACGCGACGCAACACCTCGCGCGGGTAGCGTCGCTGGTTGCCCTGGCTCCGCCAGCTTCGAATAAGCCCCTGCCTCTCGTAGAAATGCAGCGCAGAAACAGCCACGCCGCTGCGTGCCGCAACCTCGCCGACACTCAGGTCACGCGGAAAGGGGCGGGGTTTCGGCGGGGTTTGATCTTTTTCCATATTAGCTGTTGACCTAAACTATTGTTGAGGTTGTAGCAGGGAGGCTGTTCCATTGCAAACCAAGGAGAGAGACGATGGCGACGGCAATCCAGAAATATGTCCACGAGCCCAGCCTGGAGCTTAAGGCCGCAGCGCATGCGCTGGTGAATGCGATGCAGGAGGCCTTCAACGCTAAGGACGCGACGGCGCTGGCCCGCAATCTTGCCGACGACGCGTCGTGGACGAACGCTCTCGGCGTGCGGGTGCGAGGCCGGCAGGAAATCGAAAAGCTGGCGCGCGCCATGATGACGCGCAACCGGAGCAATTTTGCGCGCTATGAGATCATTGACGTGGTGCCCGTGCGCACCGATGTCGGCGTGGTCAATCTATTACAGGTGCCGACGGATGCCAGCGGCCGCGAGCTGCCCGAGCCAGGCGCGACGCCGATCTACGTCATCGCTCGCGAAGCAGACGGTTGGAAGATCGTCGCCGGCCAGAACACGCTGATCCTCAGCCCGGAAGGAGCCTGACCGATGACGGAGAGGACAAAACTCGCGATCATCTACGGCAGCACGCGTGAGGGCAGGCTGTGCGATGCCGTGGTTGCCTGGGCCGCAAAGCAGATCGAGGCCGATGGACGCTACGATATCATCAGGATCGATCCGGCCAGGGCCGAGACATATGACGCGGTCGGCAAGCAGCTCAGCGCTGCCGATGCGTTTCTGGTGGTGACGCCGGAATACAACCATTCATTTCCGGCGCCGCTGAAGGCGCTGGTCGATTCCTACGGCGTGGAGTGGCACGCAAAGCCTGTCGCTTTCGTCTCATATGGCGGCATTTCCGGCGGTCTGCGGGCCGTGGAGCATCTGCGCGGCGTCTTTGCCGAGCTTCACACCGTGGGCATTCGCGACACAGTCAGTTTCGCGGGCGCATGGAAACGCTTTGGCCCCGACGGAATGCTGCGGGAGCCGGCGGATGCCGAGCGCTCGGTGGCAACGCTGCTTTCGCGCCTTCACTGGTGGGCGGAGGCGCTGTCCAAGGCCCGCAACGTAATGCAGTTCGGAGAAGCGACATGAACGCGCTCACCAAGATTGAGAACGTGGCGGCGGCAGCGGTTCCTGCACCTTCCGCGCCCGGCCGGGCGGCGCAGGCCACGTTGGTGCTGGTCGGTTCGCTCGTGGTGATGGCGACTGCGGTCGTCGCACCCGCACTGCCCGCAATCGAGGCGCATTTCGCCGGGCAGCCCGGCGCGGCCTATCTCGTGCGGCTGATCGTAACGTTGCCGGCTCTTGTCATCGCGATAGCCGCACCGCTCGCCGGCTACGTTCTCGACAGGCTCGAACGGTGGCCTGTCGTGTTCTGGTCGCTTGTCGCCTTCGTCGTCTTCGGTGCTGCCGGCTCGACCGCCGACAGTCTCGAGGTGTTGCTCGCGACCCGCGCCGGGCTCGGCCTATCGGTGGCGTTCCTCATGGCGGGATTTACGTCGCTGATCGGCGACATGTTCGAGCCGCAGGCGCGGGGCGCGATCATGAGCCGACAGGTCGGCGCAAACTCGGTGGTCGCACTCAGCATGATCCTCATGGCCGGGGTGTTTGCCGAGATGGACTGGCGTGGTGCGTTCCTGATCTACCTTGCTGCCGCGCCGCTGGTGCTGGCCTTCTGGCTGTTCGTTCCAAACCGTCCCCGCCTGGATACGCAGGCGGCGGGCGCCATGCCTGGCAGTGAGCCGGCCAGCATGAGCGTCGTGATGGCGGTCTACGCGCTCGCGCTGCTTTGCCCGCTCCTCTACATGATCCTGCCCACCCAGTCGCCCTTCCTGATCGCGGAAGCCTACAACGGCACACCGACGACGATCGCACTGGCCTTCGGCGCCTCGACGCTGGGCGTGCTGCCGGGATCGCTCGCGTTCGGACGCCTGCGGCAGCGGCTGTCGCCCTGGGTGCTGTTCGGCACCGGCTTCGCGATCATGGGGCTCGGTATGCTGCTGCAGGGGATTGCGCCCAACCTGGGGCTGCTCGTGGCCGCGATGGTCTTCTCCGGCGTCGGCTTCGGTCTGGTGATGCCGAACCTAAGCACGACGCTGCTGGCTGCGGCGCCGGCGCATTTGAGAGGGCGGCTATCGGGAGGCCTGGTGTCGAGCATCTTTCTCGGCCAGTTCCTGTCGCCGGTGGCAAGTCAGCCCCTCGTCGACGCCTATGGCTATCCGCCGACCTTTCTGCTGGGCGGGCTGCTGCTTTGCCTCGTTGCTGTTGTCGCTTTCGTCAGCGCGGTAGCGTGGCGGTCCACATAGGGTGCCGCGACATTCCTCCCATTGCCCTCGAGCGCTGATTTAGGTATCAGCGCTCGATAGCATTTCCGGAGGGATTCCTGCGATGGCAGACAACACACCGACCGGTCCGGTCGAAATGGGCGCCGAGATGGACTATTCCGAACACGAGAAGACCTACTCTCTGTTCCTCGGTATCACGAAATACGTGTCGCTCCTCACGGTCGCGCTTCTCATCGCGATGGCGTTCGGCTTCTTCACGAGCGCCGGCTTCTTCTCAGCAACGATCCTCTTTATCCTGATCAGCGCCGTCGGCGCATTCCTGCTGCGCTAGTCGCGCAACCGCTGTCGGGGGTTGCTTTCGGCAGTTCCGCGGGGGACTGTCGCGTGTCGGGGATGAGGTTCCAACCGAAAGGATTTGCCGGTGGGACAGACGATATTCGTGCCGAAAGAGGTTGACGCAACGGAAGCGAGGGTTGCGGCATCGCCGGATACGGTGAAACGGCTGTCCGGGCTGGGCTTTAACGTCGTCGTCGAAAAGGACGCCGGGGCAGGCTCGCGCATACCCGATGCCGATTTCGTTGCCGCCGGTGGTTCCATCGGCAAGTCTTCGGATGCGGGCAAGGCCGACGTGGTGCTCAAGGTGCGCCGACCGACAGATTCCGAGCTGAAGAGCTACAAATCGGGCGCGGTCGTGCTCGCGTCGATGGACCCCTACGGCAACGATGCGGCTGTCGCGGCGATGGCCAAAGCCGGCATCTCCGCTTTCGCCATGGAATTCATGCCCCGCATCACGCGTGCGCAATCGATGGACGTCTTGTCGTCGCAGGCGAACCTCGCCGGCTATCAGGCCGTCATCGACGCGGCTGCGGAATATGACCGCGCGCTGCCGATGATGATGACCGCTGCCGGCACGGTGCCCGCTGCCAAGATCTTCGTCATGGGCGTTGGCGTGGCTGGTTTGCAGGCGATCGCGACTGCGAGGCGGCTCGGCGGTGTGGTGACGGCGACCGACGTGCGGCCAGCCGCCAAGGAGCAGGTCGCATCGCTTGGCGCAAAATTTCTTGCCGTTGAGGACGAGGAGTTCAAGGCTGCGGAAACCGCCGGCGGCTATGCCAAGGAAATGTCGAAGGAATACCAGGCCAAGCAGGCCGCGTTGACCGCCGACCACATTTCCAAGCAGGATATCGTCATCACCACCGCGCTGATCCCCGGCCGTCCCGCGCCGAAGCTGATCTCGGCGGCGATGGTCGCCTCGATGAAGCCGGGTTCCGTGATCGTCGACCTCGCTGTCGAGCGCGGCGGCAACGTCGAGGGCTCAGTGCCGGGCAAGGTCGTCACGACCGCCAACGGCGTCAAGATCATCGGTCATCTGAACGTGCCCGGCCGTGTCGCAGCATCGTCGTCGCTGCTCTACGCCAAGAACCTCTTCGCTTTCCTCGAGACGATGATCGACAAGGAAAAGAAGGCGGTGGTCGTCAACCCGGATGACGAACTGGTCAAGGCAACGCTGCTGACGCATGGCGGCAAGGTGGTGCACGCGAACTTCGCCAAGGCGGAAGCGGCAGGGGCCGAAGCGACTGCGAAGGCAGCCGCGCCAGCGAAAAAGGCTGCAGCGCCCAAGAAGGCTGCTGCGCCCCGCAAGGCTCCAGCCCGCAAACCCGCGGCACCCAAAACCAAGGGAGGTGCGTGATGGAACAGAACGGTACTCTGGAACGCGCCATCGAGCAGCTCGAGCAGGCTGCCGCCGCTGTGCGCCTGGCCTTTCAGGACGAGAAGGCAGCGCAGGCAGCCGACGCGATCGCAGCCGGCGCCCACGCGGCAACCGGCGTCGACCCCTTCATCTTCCGCTTCGCGATCTTCGTGCTGGCGATCTTCGTCGGCTACTACGTCGTCTGGTCGGTGACGCCGGCGCTGCACACGCCGCTGATGGCCGTGACCAACGCGATCTCCTCCGTCATCATCGTGGGCGCACTGCTGGCCGTCGGCATTTCGGTGTCAGGCGCGGCGATGGGCTTCGGCTTCATCGCCGTCATCCTTGCGTCGGTGAACATCTTCGGCGGCTTCCTCGTCACCCAGCGCATGCTGGCGATGTACAAGAAAAAAGAAAGTGAGGCCTGACAGATGAGCGAAAACCTCGCCTCCTTCCTCTACCTCATCTCCGGTGTGCTGTTCATCATGGCGCTGCGCGGCCTGTCCCATCCGACGACCAGCCGCCAGGGCAATGTCTACGGCATGATCGGCATGACCATTGCCGTGCTCACGACTCTGGCGCTTGCGATTCCGTCGCCATCCGGGTTCGCGCTGATCCTCGCCGGTCTTGCAATCGGCGGCGGCGCCGGCGCGGTGATCGCACGTCGCATTCCCATGACCTCGATGCCGCAGCTCGTTGCTGCCTTTCACTCGCTGGTCGGTCTCGCGGCGGTTCTCGTCGCGGCCGCCGCCGTTTATGCGCCGGAAAGCTTCGGTATCGGCATGGTCGGAGCTATCCACACGCAGGCCATCATCGAAATGAGCCTGGGCGTTGCCATCGGTGCCGTCACCTTCACCGGCTCGGTCATCGCCTTCCTGAAGCTTGACGGCCGTATGTCGGGCAAGCCGATCCTGCTGCCCATGCGCCACGTGATCAATGCCGGCATCGGCATCGCGCTGGTGGTGCTGGTCATCATGATGGTGACCACGCAGTCGACGACGGTGTTCTGGCTGATCGTGCTTCTGTCGCTGCTGCTCGGCATACTGCTCATCATTCCGATCGGTGGCGCGGATATGCCAGTCGTCGTATCGATGCTGAATTCCTATTCGGGCTGGGCCGCCGCAGCCCTCGGCTTCACGCTCGGCAATCTCGCGCTCATCATCACCGGCGCGCTCGTCGGCTCCTCGGGCGCGATCCTCAGCTACATCATGTGCAAGGGCATGAACCGCTCGTTCATCTCCGTCATCCTCGGCGGTTTCGGCGGCGAGACGGCCGCGGCAGCCGACGACGGCATCGAACGCACGGTGAAGCAGGGTTCGGCCGATGACGCGGCCTATCTGATGATGAACGCGCAGAAGGTCATCATCGTGCCCGGCTATGGCATGGCGGTTGCGCAGGCCCAGCACGCGTTGCGCGAAATGGCCGACAAGCTCAAGGCCGCCGGCGTCGAGGTGAAATACGCGATCCATCCGGTCGCCGGCCGCATGCCCGGCCACATGAACGTGCTGCTGGCCGAAGCCAATGTGCCCTATGACGAGGTGTTCGAACTGGAGGACATCAACTCCGAGTTCGCGCAGGCCGACGTCGCCTATGTGATTGGCGCCAACGACGTGACCAACCCGTCCGCGCGCGACGACAAGTCGAGCCCGATCTACGGCATGCCGATCCTCGACGTGGACAAGGCGCGCACTTGCCTGTTCGTCAAGCGCTCGCTGGGGTCCGGCTACGCCGGCATCGACAACACGCTGTTCTATAAGGACGGCACGATGATGCTGCTGGGCGACGCCAAGAAGATGACGGAAGAGATCGTCAAGGCGATGGACCACTAAGGCCCACGCTCCTTTCCGAATATGAAAAACCCGGCGGAAGCGCCGGGTTTTTTGTCACTTCCCGAAGCCAATTTGTCGCGTCGGCTTGTCGCCAGGGCGGAACACGTCACTGAAAATGCGCAGGTAATCAGTTAGCCGGCTGGTCCGTGCGGCCATCAGCCTATCGAGTCAATTGCAGGATCGTCATCGAACTGTATCATAGCGAAAATAAACGCGTGCAATACGCAACCTGACAGGGAGAACTTTCATGGCAATGTTCCAAAGACGCACGCTACTCAAGGGCGCCGCAAGCGTGGCGGGGCTTTCGCTCGCAGCCCCCTTCGTGTCCCGCAAGGGCTTCGCGCAAGGGTCATCCGGCTCAGTCAACGTCTTTGCCTGGGCAGGCTACCTCAACGACGAGATGCTGGCCGCGTTCGAGAAGTCCACCGGCATCAAGGCCAACTACACGCCCTACGGCACCAATGACGAGCTGCTGAACCAGCTCCGCGCCAACAACGGCGCCGGCTTCGACATCATCTGGCCGACCGTTGACCGCGTGCCGAACTACGTCGAATTCGAGCTGATCCAGCCGCTCGACGAGGCGAAGATCGAAGTCGCAAAGTGCCTGCCGAGCGCCTGGGAAAATTCCGCCAAGTTCGGCGCGGTGGTCGACGGCAAGCGCTATCAGGTGCCGACTGACTGGGGCACGGAGGCGCTCGCCTTCGACAAGGAACAGGCTCCGCTGGAATACGGCACCGCATCCTACGGCGACATCTGGAAGGAAGAGATGGCAGGCAAGGCCACTGTCCGCGGCCATTCAAGCCTCGTCGGTCTCGGTCTCTGGCTCGAAGCGGAAGGCAAGCTGCCGCGCCCGCTGCTCGACGCCTTTGCCAGCCCGGAAGCTCAGGTCGAAATCTTCGACGTGATCCTCGCCGAGGCGATCGCCCGCAAGGGCAACATCGTGCAGTTCTGGTCGAACGAGAACGAGGCGCAGGGCGCGTTCCGCGTCAACGGCGCGGCGATCGGCCAGACTTGGGATTCGACCGGTGCGGCACTTGCCAAGGAAGGCCTGCCGGTCGGTTTCATCGCGCCGAAGGAAGGCGCACTGGCGTGGATGGAAGGCGTCTCGATCCCTTCAGGCGCGGAAAACATCGACCAGGCCTATGCCTTCATCAACTGGTTCCTGACGCCGGAAGCAGGCGCGATGTACTCCAATGCCACGTCGATCAACTCGACCGCAGTGGGCGCTGCCGACCTGTTGTCCGACGAAGCCAAGGCGTTCTTCGCCGCAGCCTATCCGGGCGACGCGCTCGACAAGCTGTGGTGGTGGCCGATCCAGGAGAGCTGGTACGTCACCAAGCGCAACGAATATCAGGACCGCTTCCTCTCGGCCTGATCCATTATTCGGGAGCCGCCGACTGGCGGCTCCCGATGCACCGGCGCCCGTGCGCGGCATGGCTGGAATACCGGATTGAAGAAGGGGCGGCATGTCGCATTCGGTTGAACTTCACGACATCGGCATGACCTTTGGCACGACGCGGGCCGTGGGCGGCGTCTCGTTTACGGTGGAGAGTGGCGAGTTCTTTTCCATCCTCGGGCCCTCGGGATGCGGCAAGACCACCATCCTGCGGATGATAGCCGGCTTCCTGAACCCGACCGAGGGCCGGATCGTCATCGGCGGGCGCGACATGGCGGGGCTTGGCCCGGACCAGCGGCCGACGGCGATGATCTTTCAGTCGCTGGCACTGTTTCCGCTTATGCCGGTCTGGGAAAACATCGCCTTCGGGCTGGAAGCGCGGGGGCCTCAAAGGCCGAGCGGCGCAAGCGGGCCGACGAACTGCTGACACTGATCGCGCTGGAAGGCTACGGCGACCGCATGCCGGGCGAGCTTTCCGGCGGCCAGCGCCAGCGCGTGGCGATTGCCCGCGCGCTCGCGGTCGAACCGCAGGTGCTGCTGCTCGACGAACCGCTGTCGGCGCTGGACCTGAAGTTGCGCCAGCACATGCGTGCCGAGCTGCGCGCGTTGCAGAAGCGCACCGGCGTCACCTTCATCTACATCACGCACGACCAGTCTGAGGCGCTTGCGATGTCCGATCGCATCGCGGTGATGAGTGCCGGCGTGCTGCAACAGGTGGGCGCGCCGCGCGAACTCTACGACAACCCGGCGACGCCGTTCGTGGCGGCCTTCGTCGGCGAAACCAATGCTTTTTCCGGCAAGATCGCGGCGATTGAAGCGGGTATCGCGTCCATCGAAACGAAGCTCGGCGTCATGCGCGGCCGGGCAGGGCCGGACGTAGCGCAGGGACATGCCGCTCGGCTCTACGTGCGGCCGGAGGCGCTCACGACAGGCAAGGGCGGCGACAACACGTTGAATGCCACCGTGGAGCGGATCGATTTCGAGGGCGCGTTCGCGCTCGCCCATGGCCGCCTCGACGACGGGTCGGAACTCGTCGCCTCGATCTCCAGCACAGATCTTTCGAGCGCGCCTGCCATCGGCTCTCGCGCCTCCTTCGCGTTCGACCAGCGCCATGCCGTGGTGCTTGCCGATGGGTGAGCTCTACAAGCGCTTCGGCGGCGGGCTTGCCACCACCTTCCTGGCCCTGGTGCTGTTGTGGATTGCGGGCATGGTGCTCGCGCCCAACATCATGATGGTCGACTACGCATTGCGACCGAACCTGCCGCCTTCCCAGATCGGCGGACCGAACGACGTCTATTCGCTCGACAACGTGCTTTATCTCGCCAACGAGGCAGTCCACCGCTCGATCTTCTTCAAGACGATCTGGGCGAGCGCCTTCGTGGCGTTCGCGACATTCGTGGTCTGCTATCCGCTCGCCTTCTGGCTGGCGCAGCACGCGACGCCCAGCCAGACGGCCATCGCGCTCCTTGCTCTGACGATCCCGTTCTGGATCAACGAGGTGCTGCGCACGCTCGCCTGGTACATCCTGCTCGCCTTCCGCGGGCCGCTCAATGCGCTGCTGCTCGGTGTCGGCGTCATCGACGAGCCGATGCGATATTACGGCAATGGCGGCGTGCTGGCGGGCATGATCTACGCCTATATCCTGTTCATGCTGTTTCCGATCTACAACGCGATCGAAAGCCTTGAAAAGGCGCAGATCGAGGCGGCGCGTGACCTCGGCGCATCGACCTGGCGCATTCACTGGCGCGTGGTGATGCCGCATGCAAAGGCCGGCATCGCTACCGGCTGCGTCTTCACCTTCATGCTCGCAGCCGGCTCCTATGTCGCGCCGGCGCTGCTCGGTGCGCCGGGCAGCCGCTGGTTCACCGAAATCATCTACAACTGGTTCTTCGAGGGCGGCGACTGGAACCGCGGTGCCGCCTATGCGCTGGTGCTGCTCGTGCTTTGCCTGGCGGTGGTGCTGGTGACGCTGAAGCTGGCGCGCGTGAACCTGACGGACGTCGCGAAATGAGCGCCGCTGACCGCATCTCGCGCGCCTTGTTCGGCTTCTATCTCGTCGCGTTTTTTGTCTATCTGTTCGCGCCGCTCGCGATCATGGGGGCTGCGACCTTCAATGCGAGCCGGTTTCCGACGGTCACGCCGTGGCAGGGTACAACCCTGCAATGGTTCTCCGAACTCTGGTCCGACAGCGCGATGTGGCAGTCGGTCTGGACGTCCATCGTGGTCGCGTTCTTTGTTGTGTTGATCGCGCTGCCGGTCGGTACGGCTGCGGCGCTGATGCTGACCAGCCTGCACGCGCGGGCACGCGGTTTCCTCTACGCCGTGATGGTCTCGCCACTGCTCACGCCCGGTGTCGTCATCGGCATCGCCACGCTGGTCCTGTGGCGCCAGCTTGGCGTCGGGGGCGGGTTGTTCCTCATCGTCGTCGCGCAGGCGAGCTTCATCATCTGCTACGTCATGCTGATGGTCGCCGCGCGGCTGCAACGCTTCGACCGCACGCAGGAGGAGGCGGCACTCGGCCTTGGAGCGTCGAAATTCATGGTGTTCCGGCGCATCCTGTTGCCGTTCCTCAAGCCGGCCCTGATCGCGGCAGCCTTCCTCGCCGTGCTCCAGTCGGTCGAGAACTACAACACGACGCTGTTCGTGCGCGGGTTCGACACGCCGCTGACCGTGTTCATCGCCACCAAGGTGCGGACCGGACTGACGCCAGCCGTCAACGCGCTGGCGCTTATCATGATCGCGATCACGGTTCTGGGCGCCGTCGCCTACGAGATCGCGCGGCGCAGGCAGGCGAGGGCGGGCAAAGCGGCGTAGGGTGTTCTAGCGCCGCGCTTCGATAGCCATGCTGACGGCGAGGCCGGCCAGGACGGTTCCCATGAACCAGCGCTGGAGCGCCAGCCAGAACGGGTGCCTCATCAGGAAGAGCGCGATGCCGCCTGCGGCGATGGCGATCATCGCGTTGACCACGAAGCTGATCGCGATCTGCATGAAGCCGAGGGTGAGGGCCTGCGTGAGCACGTTGCCTGCAGGATCGATGAACTGCGGCAGAAGCGACATGTAAAGCACGGCCGCCTTGGGGTTCAGGAGATTGGTAAACAGTCCCATCAGGAACAGCTTGCGCGGGCTGTCCTTCGGCAACTCGCGCACCTGAAACGGCGAGCGCCCGCCGGGCCGCACGGCCTGCCACGCAAGCCACAGCAGATAGGCCGCGCCTGCAAAGCGAAGCAAATCGTAGGCAAAGGGCACCGCCATCACCAGCGCGGTTATGCCGAAGACGGCGGCGAGCATGTAGAAGACGAAACCGAGCGCCACGCCGCCCAGCGAGATCAGGCCGGCGACGGCACCCTGGCTGATAGACCGGGATATCAGGTAGATCATGTTGGGGCCGGGCGTCAGCACCATGCCGAGCGCGATGAGGGCGAAAGCGATCAGGTTTGTCGTCTCGGGCATGGCTATTCCATCGTGGTGCGCTTGCGCTCGCCGTTCATCAGCCGTAGCGCCGCGACGGAACCCAGCACGCCGAAGGGCAGGAATGCAAGGAACAGCCATTGGGCCACGCTTGCCGCTGTTTCACCCGAAAGACCTTCGGAGAATCCAGCCGCATTGGCGACGATGCCGGCCAATGCCGCGCCGGCGGCGTAGCCGATCCTCTGCATGGTTGGCACGGCCGACGACGTGACGGTTCGTTCCTCCTCACGCGCGGAGGAAACGATGAGACGGGTGACGAACGGCCAGGCAATGCCGAAGCCACCGCCCTGCAGCACCGCGCAGGCGAGTATCAACGGTATCGAGCCACCAGGAACGGCGAAGACGAAGCCGGCCATGCCGCCGAAAATCATCAGAGCGCCGGCAAGAATGATCGCGCGCTCGTGCTGCGGCTGCGCCTTGGCGACGAGGATGGACATGACCGACCAGGCAATCGATTCCGCCGCGATGATGTATCCGGTGGTCAGGATCGATATACCATGCAGGCTGGTGAGTATCAGCGGGCCGTAAATCGAGAAGCTTATGGTGCCGGCCGACAATGCCGCCATCATGACGATGCCGTTGCCGACCTGCGTGCGCATGTCGAGCGGCCGCGTCGGGAACAGCCGCGAACGTGGTTTCCTGGCGTCGAGCAGGAAGAACGCGGCAAGGCCGACAGCGCCGACCGCAAGCAGTATGACGGCGCTGGCGAGGTCGTTGCGGACGCCCGCGAGGGCGATCGCCATGATCGCTGCCGCCATCACCAGGAGCGGCAACCAGGGGAAGGGCGGCACGCCTTCGGGGCTGGTCTTGCGCTGTGTGGCCTGCGGCCCGCGCAGCACTCCGAGGCTGACCAGCGCCATGCCGGCTCCGGCGATGGCAAACGCGCCGAACGCCCAGCGCCACGAGGCGGTTTCTGCAAAAAGCGCGCCGACCAAGGGGCCGCCGAAGGCCGACACGCCCCAGACAACCGAGATGATGGCGAAGAGCTGCGGCCAGATCAGGCGCGGGAACACCCTCTCGATCGACACATAGGACAGCGATACGAGCGCGCCGCCGCCAAAGCCTTCGAGCAACCGGCCGGCGAGAAACCAGTGCATGTCGGGCGCGGTGGCGCAGAGCGCGGCGCCGGCTGCATAAAGCAGGGCGGCGACGACCATGTTGGTGCGCAGCGCCATGTAGCTGACCAGCCGCCCGGCGGCGGCCCCTGCGGTGATGGAGCCAATCTCGTAGATGGAGAGAGACCAGCCGACGAGTTCGACACCGGATATGTCGGAGATCATGCTCGGCATGATGGTGGCGATCATCGTCTCGTTGGAGGCATGCAGGACGATGCCGAGCGAGATGAAGCAGAAGCGGCCAAGGTCACCGCTCGCCCACAGGTCACGCCAGTCAGGACGCAGCTCTTGCGTATGGCTCATGCCGCGAACTCCTTGACCGGTACGATACGGTAGGTGCACCGGCGACTGCCGGAAAGCAGGTGTTCGCCGCGCTCGATCACCACGTCGGGACCCAGGGCTGCCGCGAAGACATCGAGTTCGGACCGGCAGAAGTTCTGGCAGGTTCGCGCTGCCGCGCAGATCGGGCAGTGATTTTCCACGAGCAGCAGCGCGCCATCGTCGAGCTTGATGGTTTCGGCCATGTAGCCTTCCTCGCTGCGAAGCCGGGTGAGGCACTCGACCCGCGCGGCGAACTCATCAATCCCGGCAAGCGCGGTGCGGTAGCGGGCCAGTGTCTGGCGCTCACGTTCACCGATCAGGCGGTCGAGACCGTCGTTACCGAAGACAGCGCGGATCGAGGCGATCATTTCCACGGTCAGCGCTGCGTGAGCGTCTGGAAAGCGGGCCTGCGCCTTCTCGGTCAGTTGCCAGTAACGTCGTGGGCGGCCGACCGACCCCGCCTCGTCGAAATGCTGCACGAGACCCTCATCAAGCAAAGCGCCGAGATGTTTGCGGGTGCCCGGAACGGTTATGCCGAGATGGCGCGCGAGCGTTTCCGCGGTCTGCGGTCCCCGGAACTTGAGGAAGCGCAGGATCCGATCCGCGCTGGTAGCTGGCGTCTGCATGCTGACCTCAATATAAAAACCAAAAGGTTTCTATATTGATTGTGCCGGCCAGCCTAGAAACAAGCCTTGGGCCAAAACCGGGAGCTTCAGCTTCCGATCGCTCGGGCGATACGCTTCTCGAAACGGGCAATCCTGTCGTCCGTCGCTGTCTCGGCCTGATAGAAAGGCAGATAGGTGAAGCGTGCATTGGGTGCGCAGCCGCCGAAGACGGCAGTCTTGAGGACACGGCGCACCGGTCGCCGCAACACCAACCGGTCGACCCACCATGGCGAGCCGAGCGTGGTGATGGCGATCACCTGTTTGAGGCCGGGAAGCTTCGGCACGATCGGCCCGAAATCGCGACCATGGTCAAAGGCGATACCTGGCGCCATGACACGGTCGAGCCAGCCCTTCATGATCGCCGGTGGTCCGAACCACCAGGTCGGAAAGGCGAGCACCAGCATTTCGGCTGCGCCGAGTGCCGCGATATGGCGCTCCATGCCTGACCGATCATACCGGTCGGCATAATATGAGGCACGCTCGGCGGCCGTCAGGCGCGGATCGAAATCCTCGGCGTAAAGGTCGACAAGCGAGACCTCGTGCCCGGCTGCTTCCAGCCTGTTCGACGCGAAATCGGAGAACCGGCGGGTGAGATTTTCCTCAAGCGGATGAGCGCGGACGATCAGGCAGTTCATTGGCAAGCCTCGTTGACGAAGCGCACCATGCGCCAGCGATCCAGACGCGGTCTACCTTGCGGCCGACAATTCGCATCCTCGCCCGCGTACGTGGCTTGTTGCGAAGAAGTCGCTCAGGCGCCCTTGGTGCGGGCGAGGCCGTCCTTGGCCGCCTTGAGATTGGGATCCAGCCGCGCTGCCTCGCCATAGGATCGCGCGGCCCGCGTGTTGTCGCCCCGCCGTTCGAGGATCAGTCCCTGATAGGCCCAGGCCTCGGCGTTGGTCTTGTCGAGACGGATCGCCGTGTTGAAATCCGCGAGCGCGTTGTCTTCGTCGTTGCGAGCCAGATAGGACAGGCCACGGCCGTTGTAAGGTTCGGCGGCGTTGGGCGCCAGCGAGATGGCCTTGGCGAAATCCTCGATCGCGAAGTCGTGCTGGCCGCGCGCCTGATAGAGAAGCCCGCGATTGTGGTAGGCGCGCGGGTCGGTGGTGTCGAGCTGAATGGCGCGCTCGAAGTCCTGGAAGGCCTCGTTGCCGCGCCCGGCAAGGCGGTAGAGGTTGCCGCGGCCGATATAGGCAGCATCGTAGTTTGGGTTGATCTGCAGTGCCCGGTTGTAGTCCTGCAGCGCAGCCTGCTGGTCGCCCATATATCGATAGATCAGTGCGCGATTGGAATAGGCCTGGTAGAAGTTGGGATTGAGACGGACCGCTGTCTCGAAATCCTTCAGCGCGTCCTGATAACGTCCGCCGCGCCCGTAGGCCGAGCCGCGCACATTGTAGCCTTCCGGATCGTTCGGGCTGCGCTGGATGACGGCGGAGAGGGAAGAGATATTCTCCGTAGACGCCTGGGCTGCTTCGGCCTCGGAGACCTCTACGAGCGGGCCTGTCGAGGTCTGGCATCCGGCAAGGGACAGTGCGGCGGCCATAACCAGAGCGGCGACCGTCAGCTTGACCTCGGGACCGCGAAAGGTTGCAGCTTCTGTCATCTTGGGCTCCCCCTGCTTCATCGCCCCACCGGAACGTGCCGGGGACGAAGACGTTCCGCGCAATGGCTGCGGGCTGGAATCAAAAAGGTGGCGACGATTCTCATCGCGCCACCTTAGTCGGTATCGCCGGAAAAGGACGAAAACTTGGCGTGATCAGCGTGCAGGAGCCGAACGGCCGCCAGCAACGAGACCTTCACGCTGTGCGCGCTTGCGAGCCAGCTTGCGGGCGCGGCGAACGGCTTCGGCCTTTTCGCGGGCGCGCTTCTCGGACGGCTTCTCGTAATGTCCGCGCATCTTCATTTCGCGGAAGATACCTTCGCGCTGCATCTTCTTCTTGAGAGCGCGGAGCGCCTGGTCAACATTGTTGTCGCGGACGAGTACCTGCACGTGCGTTCCTGTCTTCCGGTTGATGTGCGTTGTCAAAAAATTCCGGACGCAATACCCATGCGCCCCCGCGGCGGATACACCACGAATTGCGGCGGCTCTTAGCAGAACGCAAAAGGCTTGTCGAGCGGAAAGCGATGCCCGGCGCGGTTCTCTGTCTTCACCGGGCCGGACACCACTTTTCAATCACACCCGGTTGATCGAAACGCCGCCGTCCGCAAGAAGCGCCGTTCCGGTGGTGAAGCTGGATTCGTCGGCTGCCAGATAGAGCGCGGTCGCCGCGATCTCCTCCGGCCCGGCAACGCGTTTCAGGGCGTGAAGGCCTTCAACGAAGGAACGTTCTTCCGGCGTCTTGAATGTGGCGGCAGGCGTATCGGTGCCGCCGGGAAGGAGTGCGTTGATCCTGATGCCCCTCGGTCCGTATTCGGCGGCCAGAACCTGCGTCAGACCGATCACGCCAGCCTTTGCCGATGCATAGGCGGCCATGCCGGGCATGCCCACCGTGTAACCGACGAAGGTGGAGGTGAAGATGATCGAGCCGGCGCCATCCTCCAGCATCGCCGGAATCTGGTGCTTTGCACCGAGAAACGCCCCGGTCAGGTTCGTCTCGATGGTTCGGTTCCAGCCGTCTAGTGAAACCGTGTGCGATTCACCCATTTCGCCTGTAGCGCCGGCATTGTTGAAAGCGATGTCGAGGCTGCCGAAACGCGACATGGCCAGATCAACCAATGCGGCGGCATAGGCTTCGTCTGCGACATCGCCGGCAAGGATCGCTGCTTCGCCGCCATCCGCCCCGATTTCCGATTGTACGCGCTCCAGCTCGTGCTCGCGCCGTGCCGCCAGCACAAGCCTGGCACCCTGGCGCGCGAAGAGCAGCGCGGTCGCCCGGCCGATACCCGAACTTGCGCCGGTGACGATCGCCACCTTTCGGTTCAGTGAAAACATGATTCCTGTCCTTGTTGTTGCAGTTATGCCCGGCCGGACGGTGGGGTGATCGCATCTGCGGGTGTGGGCCAGCCACCCGAAATCGGACAGGGGTTGCGATGGGTCGTCACGGTCGACGCATTACGGCACGCACCGTCGCAAACAGCGCAAGAGTGGCCGTGTCATTTCGCTAGTGATACACGGTCCGAGGCTGGTGACAGCCAGAGCGCCTTCGAACTGCGAGCCGACAGCCATGCGCAAATATTCCGCCTTCGCCATCGCCCGGGAAGCGTTTCGCGGCCACAAGGGATGGGAAGAACAGTGGACCTCGCCAGAGCCGAAGGCCGAATACGATGTCGTTATCGTCGGCGCCGGCGGGCATGGGCTTGCGACAGCCTACTACCTTGCAAGTGTTCACGGCATCACCAATGTCGCGGTGGTTGAGAAGGGCTGGCTGGGCGGCGGCAATACCGGCCGCAACACCACGATCATCCGCTCCAACTATCTCTATGATGAAAGCGCGGGCATCTACGACCACGCGGTGAAGCTGTGGGACGGGCTGTCGCAGGAGCTCAACTACAACGTCATGTATTCGGCCCGCGGCGTGATGATGCTGGCGCACAACGTCCACGACGTGCAGGTGTTCAAACGGCACATCCACGCGAACCGGCTCAACGGTGTCGACAATGAGTGGCTGACGCCGGAGCAGGCGAAGGACTATTGCCCGCCGCTCAACATCTCGAAGAGCGCGCGCTATCCCGTGATGGGCGCGGCTCTGCAGCGCCGGGGCGGCACGGCGCGGCACGATGCAGTTGCGTGGGGCTATGCGCGCGGCGCTTCTGCGCGCGGCGTCGATATCATCCAGAACTGCGAGGTGACGGGCATCCTCCGCGCGCCGCAGGGTCATGTGCTCGGTGTCGAGACAAGCAAGGGGTTCATCGGCGCGAAGAAGGTGGGTGTCGTGGCGGCCGGGCACTCGTCCGTCATCATGCAGATGGCCGATGTGCGCATGCCACTGGAAAGCTATCCGCTGCAGGCACTCGTGTCGGAGCCGGTCAAGCCGGTTTTCCCGTGCGTGGTCATGTCCAACACCGTGCACGCCTACATATCCCAGTCCGACAAGGGCGAACTGGTGATCGGCGCCGGCACCGATCAATACACCTCCTATTCGCAGACCGGCGGGCTGCACATCCTCAACCACACGCTCGACGCGATCTGCGAGATGTTCCCGATGTTCACGCGCATGAAGATGCTGCGCTCGTGGGGCGGCATCGTCGATGTGACGCCCGACCGCTCGCCGATCATGGCGAAGACGCCGGTCAAGGGGCTCTACGTCAATTGCGGCTGGGGCACGGGCGGTTTCAAGGCCACGCCCGGCTCGGGCCACGTCTTCGCCCACACGATCGCGCGCGACGAACCGCATGCGATCAATGCGCCGTTCACGCTGGAGCGTTTCCGTACCGGACGACTGATCGACGAGGCGGCAGCGGCCGCCGTGGCGCACTGAGTTCGTTCAATGTGGAAGGTCGACCAGCGAACGATGACGCAGGCGGGAGAGGTCGCCTGGGGCCGGGCCGGCAGCGGGCCGGCGCTGGTGCTCGCGCATGGCTGGCCATGGTCGTCGTTTAGCTGGCACCAGGTGATCCCATTACTTGCCAGGCACTTTACCGTCCACTGGTTCGACATGCCGGGCTACGGCGAATCCGAGATGCGGCCCGGTCAATCGACCGCGTTGGACGTGCAGGGGCAGGTGTTCGCCGAAATGCTCGACGGGTGGGAGCTTGTGCGTCCGAATGTCGTTGCGCACGACATGGGCGGTGCGGTGACCCTGCGAGCCCATCTGCTAGGCGGGGTCGAGTACGACAGGCTCGTGCTCATGAATGTCGTCGCGCTCAGCCCATGGGGCTCGGCGTTCTTCGACCATGTCGGCCGCCATATCGACGCGTTTACCGGCCTGCCGCCGCATATCCATGAGGCGGTCGTGGGCGCGTATATCCAGGGTGCCCTGGTCAATGAACTCGCGGATGACGATTTCGATCGGCTTCGCGCGCCGTGGCTGAGCGAGGCGGGGCGGGCGAGCTTCTATGCCCAGTTCGCGCAGGCCGACGAGCGTTTGACCGGTGACTTCGAAGACAGGCTTGCGGACATACGCTGCCCGGTCGCGATCCTGTGGGGCGAAGACGACCCTGGATTCCGGTCGCGCGGGGCCGACTGCTGCACGAGAAGATACCACATTCGAGCTTCGAGGCGATGGCCGGTGTCGGCCATCTGCCACAGCTCGAAGCCCCGGAACCCGTTACCGCGCGTCTGCTCGACGCGCTTTCGAAAACAGGCGAGTAGGGAAAGCCATGCTGCTGATCCGTTGCCCCTATTGTGAAGAAGAACGACCGGAGCTTGAATTCCGGCATGCCGGCGAAGCGCATCTCGTCAGGCCGTCGAACATCACCGAGATGAGCGACGAGGATTTCGAGGGCTACTTCTTCATCCGGCAGAATCCCAAAGGGCTGGTCTATGAACGCTGGAGGCATGTCCACGGCTGCGCGCGCTTCTTCAACGCCGTGCGCGACACGGTGAGCGACAAGTTCGTAATGACTTACAAGGCCGGCGAGAAGAAGCCCGTCATCAAGGGAGCAGCCGAATGACCGCGCCGTTCCGCATCGCAGGCAAGGGCCGTCTGACGCCCGCCAGAGTGGCGCGCTTCACGTTCGATGGCGCCGGCTATGCGGGGCTGGAGGGCGACACACTCGCCTCGGCCCTGCTCGCAAATGGCGTCCATCTCGTCGGTCGGTCGTTCAAATATCACCGGCCGCGCGGCTTCCTTTCGGCGGGCGCCGAGGAGCCGAACGCGCTGGTGGGTATCCATCGAGACGCGGCGCGCAAGACGCCCAATGTGCGCGCAACGGTGCAGGAGCTCTACGATGGGCTCACTGCCGTCTCGCAGAACCGCTGGCCCTCGCTGAAGATGGATGTGGGCGCCGTCAACGATCTCGCGTCGCCCTTCTTCTCCGCCGGCTTCTACTACAAGACGTTCATGTGGCCGAAGGCGGCATGGAAGCATCTCTACGAGCCGCAGATCCGCTCCGCTGCCGGTCTTGGCGTCGCGCCCGACCAGCCCGATCCCGACCATTACGCGGCACGCTACGCGCATTGTGACGTGCTGGTCGTAGGTGGCGGCGCTGCGGGCCTTGCGGCTGCGCTGAGCGCGGCCGAGGCGGGCGCACGCGTCATCATCGCCGACGAACAGGCAGAGCTTGGCGGCGCGTTGCGGTTTGAGACCGGGACGAACATAGAAGGCAAGGACGGATGGGCCTGGGCGAGCGAGTCGGCGGCGCGGTTGGCGGCGATGGACAATGTGCGCCTGCTGACCCGTACCACTGCCTTCGGCTACTATGCCCAGAACTTCGTCGGCCTCGTGGAACGCGTGAGCGACCATCTGGCGGCCCCGTTGCCGGACCTCCCGCGAGAGCGGCTGTGGCAGGTGCGGGCCAGGCGGGTCGTCCTCGCCACGGGAGCGATCGAGCGGCACATGGTGTTTCCCGACAACGACCGACCGGGCGTCATGCTGGCATCGGCGGCGCGCACCTATCTCAATCATTATGGGGTTGCTGTCGGCAAAGCGGTCGGTGTCTACACGGCCAACGACTCGGCCTATCACGCCGCGATCGACCTCAAGAAGGCCGGTGTGCATGTCGCGGCAATCGTCGATCTCCGCGACAATCCGCAAGGCCCGGCGGTCGACGAGGCGAGGGGGCTCGGCATCGAGATCAGTGCCGGCCGTGCCGTTACCGGCGTTTCAGGGCGCCAGCGCATCTCGGCGATGACGGTGCAGCCGAAGAACGGCGGCGCCTCGCGCACGATCCCGGTGGATGCGCTTCTGACTTCCGCCGGCTGGACGCCATCCGTGCATCTCTTTTCCCAGTCGCGTGGCAAAGTAGCCTTCGACGAGGCGGGCAGGCGGTTCCTGCCGGGCACCTACGTACAGGATTGCGTATCTGTCGGTGCGTGCAATGGGACTGACGAACTCGGCGCACTTCTTGGCGAAGCTGCCATCGCCGGCCATGCTGCCGCCAAAGCGGCAGGCATCAAGGTCGGCCGCGTAGCGAAGCCGAAGGCATCTACCGGCGAGCGCTGGGCCGGTGGCATGCTGGGTGCCGCACCCGGGGCCGGCGCGGACTCGAAGGCCAAAGCGTTCGTCGACTTCCAGAACGACGTCACCGCCAAGGACATTCGCCAGGCCGTGCGGGAGGGCATGCGCTCGATCGAGCACGTCAAGCGCTTCACCACCAACGGGATGGCGACGGACCAAGGCAAGACCTCGAACCTGCACGGACTTGCCATTGCCGCCGAGACGCTCGGCAAGCCTATCCCCGAGGTCGGCCTGACGACGTTCCGCGCTCCCTACACGCCGGTCACCTTCGGGGCGATCGTCAACCACGCACGAGGCAGCCTGTTCGATCCGACCCGACGTACCGCGATGCATGGCTGGGCCGAGGCGCAGGGCGCCGTGTTCGAGGACGTCGGCCAGTGGAAACGCGCCTGGTATTTCCCGCGTGCAGGCGAGGACATGCACGCTGCGGTCGATAGGGAATGCCGTACGGTGCGACAGTCGGCCGGCATCTTCGATGCGTCGACGCTGGGCAAGATCGAGGTGGTCGGGCCTGACGCCGCGACCTTCATGGAACTGCTCTACACCAATCCGTGGCAGAAGCTCGCGCCCGGCCGGTGCCGCTATGGCATCATGCTGCGCGAGGACGGTTTCATCTACGATGACGGCGTGGTGGGCAGGCTGGCGGATGACCGCTTCCACGTCACCACAACCACAGGCGGCGCGGCGCGCGTCATGAACCACATGGAGGATTATCTCCAGACCGAGTTCCCGCACCTGAAGGTCTATCTCACCTCGATTTCGGAGCAGTGGGCCGTCATTGCCGTGCAGGGGCCGAAATCCCGCGACATCATCGCGCCGCTGGTTGAGGGCATCGACCTGTCAGACGCCGCGATGCCGCATATGTCGGTGCGGGAGGGACGCATCTGCGGTGTGCCGACGCGTCTCTTCCGCATGTCGTTCACCGGCGAGCGGGGCTTCGAGATCAACGTCCCCGCGGACTACGGGCAGGCTGTGTGGGAGGCGGTCTGGGCTGAGGGCGAAAAGCATGGCGCCTGCGCCTACGGCACCGAGGCGATGCACGTGCTGCGCGCCGAAAAAGGCTACATCATCGTCGGACAGGAGACCGACGGCACGGTGACGCCGAACGATGCCGGCCTTGACTGGGCTGTCGGCAAGAAGAAGACCGATTTCGTCGGCATTCGCGGGTTGATGCGCCCCGACCTCGTCGCTCCGGGGCGCAAGCAGCTCGTCGGGCTCAGGACCAAAGATCCGAAGACGGTGCTCGAGGAAGGTGCGCAGATCGTTGCCGATCCGAACCAGCCGGTTCCGATGAAAATGATCGGACACGTCACCTCGTCCTACTGGTCGGAGAATTGCGGCCATTCGATCGCGCTGGCCCTCGTTGCCGACGGACGCGCGCTCACGGGTAAGACACTTCATGTGCCGATGCCGGACCGCACGATCGAGGTTGAAGTGACCGGAACCGTCTTCTTCGACGAGAAGGGAGAGCGTCTCGATGGCTAGAACCGAAGCCGCCCGCAAACCCGTGCTCGGAGGCCGGATGGCCAATCACGCTTGGGTCGGTGTCACGCCGGCGGAACCCGCTAAGCGACTTTCGCTGCGCGCGCCGGCGGAGAGCGTCGCCTCGTTATCACGTACCCTTGGCTTGAAGTTGCCGGAGAGGCCAAAGCAGTCCGTACTGAAAGGTGACCGTGCAGCCCTCTGGCTCGGGCCTGACGAATGGCTGCTGATAGACCGTGCCGAGAGCAACCTCGATGCGGCAGTTGATCGGGTCAGGGTGTTTCATTCGGCTGTCGACGTGTCGCATCGCAATGTCGGGATTCTCGTCGAAGGTCAGGGGGCCGAGGCGACGATCGCCGCAGGTTGTCCGCAGGACGTCTCGCTTCAGGCCTTTCCGGTAGGCGCATGTTCGCGGACCGTGTTGGGCAAGATCGAAATCGTGCTGTGGCGCACGGGCGAAGCGCAGTTTCGCGTCGAGTGCTGGCGATCGTTCGCCGACTACGCCTTCACCCTTCTTGCCGAAGCTGCGAGAGACGCCAACGGCTAGCCGGTGTTGCGCCAGCGTCGCGATTGGACGAACTCGATGAGATCGTCGGCGCTCATCGCTTTTGCGAAGGCATAACCTTGAAGGGCGTTGCAGCCGAGCTGCCGCAGCACTTTCGCGTGCTGCATAGTCTCGACGCCTTCGGCGAGGACTTCGATGCCGAGGGACCGTCCGATGTCGATGATCGAGCCCACAAGCTGACGCTGCCCCGCCGAATGTACGATGGGCATCACGAGTTGCCGGTCGATCTTGAGACGGCGCGGCTTGAGCTTCATCAGGCTGACGATAGACGCATATCCGGTGCCGAAATCATCGATCTCGATGTCGATGCCGAGTTCCTTGATCTGGTTGACATTCCAGGTGATGACTTCGTCATTCTCGTCGAGAAAGATCGACTCCACGAGTTCGAACGACACAGTGCCGGGCCGGATGTCCATCTGGCGCAGGTTGTTTATCAGTTCGTCGTCATGCAGCCGCCGCGCCGAAACGTTGACGGAGGTCTTGGGGATGCCGAGACCGATCTCCTCCCAACGGTTGAAGTCGGCAAGCGCCTGTTCGAGGACGATGCGATCGATCGTGGCAACGACGTTGAGTTCTTCCGCGATCTTGAGGAAGGCGTTGGGCGCAAGCAGACCTTCGCGCGGGTGGTTCCAGCGGGCCAGTGCCTCGACACCGATAACCTCAAGCGTCTCTGCATCGAATTGCGGCTGGTAGTGTGCCACGAACTGTCGCTGCTCGAGGCCTGAGAGAATGTTGTCGGCGACCCGCTTGGTGGTGATGATCTCGGTCTGCAGCGCATCGTTGAAGAACTGGTGGCGGTTGCGGCCGCGCTCCTTGGCCCGGTAGAGCGCGATGTCGGCGTTGACCAGCAACCGCGTCGGATCGGCCAGCTCATCCATGTCAGTTGCAATGCCGATCGACACGCCGACGCGGCAATCGTGCCCGCCGTAGCTAAGCGGCTGCTGCATGCGCTCGACGATCCGCTCCGACAGCTTTGCCAACCCACGGATCGAAGGATTGCCCGCCCCGGTCTGCCAGCGGCGGACGACAACAAATTCGTCACCGCCCACCCGTGCCACGAAATCACCCGGCTCCACCGTCGCGCGCAGGATGCTGGCTGCGTGTACCAGCATGGCGTCGCCGGCCGAATGCCCGAGCGTGTCGTTGATCTGCTTGAATCGGTCGAGATCCATCTGGAGCAGGGCAGCCGTTTCCTTGCCCTCGGCAAATTGCCGCGCGTGATCAGCCATTACGTCGTCGAGATAGCGCCGGTTCGGCAGGCCAGTCAGCGAATCGTGCAGCGCGTTGTGTTCTATGCGGGCCTTCGCGCGTTCGAGCTCGGCATTGCGTGCCTCGGTCAATGCGTTGGCGCGCTTCAGTTCATCGTTGAGCGCGACGTCGGCTGTCACATCCCAGTTCACGCCGATCATTTTTGCCGGCGTCCCGGCGTCCTTGTATAGCGTCCCCAGCGCGCGGATATGACGTGTCTCTCCGTCATCGAGAACGATCCGAAACTGCGAGACATAGCTACCCCTGTCACCCGTGAAGGCAGCATTGAATTCGCTGTTTGCACGCTCGAGGTCGTCCGGGTGAACGCGCTTTTCCCAGTCCTTCGTATTTCGCGGAGCGCCATCGGCCGGATAGCCATAGAGCTCGTTCATCCGGTCGTCCCAGTATTCTTCCTTCTCGCCGACATTCATCTCCCATACCGCGACCTTGGACGTGTCCAGTGCGAGGCCGAGGCGACGCGACATGCGCGCAAGCTGAAGTTCGCGTCGCTTCAATTCGCGAATGTGGTTCAGACGCTCTTCGATAAGACGTCCCATGATCAGGGCGGGTACCATGATGAGCGCGCCGGCAAGCAGGATCAGCAGACGAAGTGCCCAGGTGTTCGTAGGCGTTCCGGCCCATCCCCCTTCGGTATCGCAGCAATGCGCCAGGATCCGGACGGCAATATCACGTCCGCAGTGACCGGATCGTTGGCGGAAGCTGCGCCCGAGCCGTAGAAACGCGCGCCGTTCACGCCGGTGCCGTCGTGCCCGATGAGGTCGATATCGATCGCCAGATCCGGATCGAGCAAGCCACTTTGGGTATACAGCTTGTTGGCATCGACCACGGCGGACACAATGCCCCAGAACGTTTCGCTGCCGTTCGGGCCGGGAGTGAAAACAGGGAATCGCCCGATGAAGCTCTCGCCGCCTTGCACCAGGTCAACCGGCCCGGCAAGCACAAGGTCTGCAGTATCGCGAGCACGCAAAGCTGCGGCGCGCTGCGCTTCGTTCCGGTTGTAATCCAGACCGAGAGCGCTTTCATTGCCCTGCAAAGGGTAGATCAGGTTTACGACCAGATCGCGCGCAGCAGCTATATGACGGATCTGGGATCGCTCTTGCAGCAGCGCCGCCGCAAGGGTGGCGAAGCGCGTCTGATCCATCTCCGGTTCGGTGGAAAGCGTAGCGACAAGCCCTCGAACAAGCTGGATATTGCCGTTGATGTTGCCTTCGAGCTTCGCGCGGATGAGGCTGATCTCGCCGAGGACTTCGCTGTGCAGGTCATGCCGGAAGACAGCGCGGTTCTGCTGTTCCGCGAAAAGCCATGCCAGCGCAATAACGACCAATGCCAGAAAGGCCGGTATATTGGTCGCCCTTAGAACAGGCCTGACAGGCCCCAAGGTGCCGATGGCTAGAAATTTCACAATACCCACCTGCCTATGAGGCGGTTAGCTGGTCCGAGTTTCGACCCCGACCGTTGCATGAACTGCTTAAATTAGGCTTTAGAGAACTAAGCAAATGTCTATCGCGAGGGAACGCGCGCAGATGAAAGAACTGTCCACCATTGGCTTCGATGCCGACGATACGCTCTGGCAGAATGAGCAGTTCTTCCGCTTGACCGAGGCGCGTTTTGCGGAACTGCTGGCCGACCACGCCGAGCCCGATCATCTGCTCGACCGGCTGCTGGAGGCAGAGAAACGCAATCTCGGGCACTATGGCTTCGGCATCAAGGGGTTTACGCTCTCGATGATCGAAACCGCAGTCGAAGTGACCGAGGGACGGGTGCCGGCGAGCGTGATCGGTGAAATCCTGGCGGCTGGACGGGAGATGCTCCGGCATCCTGTCGAGACGCTTCCGCACGTGCAGGAGACGCTGGAAGAGCTGGCTGGCAAATACCGGCTGGTACTGATCACCAAGGGCGACCTGTTCGATCAGGAGCGAAAGCTTGCGCAGTCGGGACTGGGCGACTTCTTCGATGCGGTCGAGATCGTCAGTGACAAGAGTGCCGGCACATATGAGCGCGTGTTCTCACGCCACGGCGACGGCGCCGAGCATGCGATGATGGTCGGCAATTCGCTGAAGTCTGACGTCGCGCCAGCGATCGAGGCGGGGAGCTGGGGCGTGTACGTTCCACACGAGCTCACGTGGGTTCTGGAGCGGATCGAGGCACCGGAGGAGCATCCTCGCTACCGGCAGATCGAGCATCTGGGGCAGCTCCGCGAGCTGATTGCGAAGCTCTAGATCGACGTTATCCCGCCATCGGCGGCAAGCGTCTGGCCGGTCATGAAACCGTTCTCGGGACTTGCCGCGAACAGGATCACCTCGACGATCTCGTCGACCTCGGCCAGCCGCCGCATCGGTACGCCGCGCACCAGTTCGGCCTCGCTCGCCTTGCGATCTTCCTCTGCAGCCGGCAACGATTTTTCGACCATCGCGGTGCGTGCGAAGGAGGGACAAACGGCGTTTACGCGCACGCCCTTGGTCGCGTACTCGGCCGCCGCCGATCGGGTGAGCCCCACCACACCGTGCTTGGCGGCGGCATAGACGGAAAGCCGCGGTGCTCCGGCGATGCCGGCCACGGACGCGATGTTGACGATCGCGCTGCGTTTCCCCTCTGCGCGAAAGCGCCGCTCCATCGACGGAAGCTGGTGCTTGAGCGCGTAGAACACGCCGAGCAAGTCGACTTCGATGACCTTGCGCGCGTCGTCGGATGCGATGTTGGGCAGCTTCATCATATCGTGCACGATGCCGGCATTGTTGAGCGCGATGTCGAGCCCGCCGAAGCGCTTTTCCGCCAAGGCGACGAGCTCTTTCGATAGATTTTCGTCCGCAATGTTGCCGGCCAGAACGGCGGTTTCGGCATCGATTGCCGAGGCGGTTTTCTCCAGGTGGGCGGGGTCAAGGTCGGACAGGACGAGGCGCGCTCCTTCAGCCGCGAAGCGTTCCGCGGCACGGCGGCCAAAACCGCCGGTCGCACCCGTCACCAGTACCGTCAGACCCGAAAACCGCGCCATGCATCACTTCCCTTTGTCGATTGCCTGGCGCGCCAATGCGGCCAGCAGGCGCACGGCCTGACCATAGGTCTTCGCCTTTTCCGGGTTGGACGCATTGCCGTCGAGAGCGCGCTTGTAGACGCCCTGGCAGATGGCGGCGAGCCGGAAGAAGGAGAAGGCGAGATAGAATATCCAGTTGTCGATGCCGGCAATGCCGCGACGCTCGCAGTAGCGGGCGACGTATTCGGCCTCCGACGGCAGGCCGAGCGCCTGGCGATCCATACCTCCGAGCCCGCGAAAGCCGGAATCGTGGGGCAGCCGCCATTGCATGCATTGATATGCGATGTCGGCAAAGGGATGGCCGAGCGTTGACAGTTCCCAGTCGAGTACGGCGATCACTTCGGGCCGGTCGTGAGCGAATATCATGTTGTCCAGGCGGTAATCGCCGTGAACGAGCGAGACCTGGCCGTCATCGGCGACCTGATTGCTCTCAAGCCAGGCGATCAGCGCATCCATGTCTTCGACCGTGCCGGTCTCGGAGGCGCGATACTGGCTGGTCCAGCGTCCGAACTGTCGCTCGAAATAGCTGCCCGGCTTGCCGAAATCGCTGAGCCCGGCGGCCTCGATGTCGACATCGTGGAGGGCTGCAAGCACCGCGTTCATGGCGTCGCTGGTCGCGCTGCGTTCCTCGTTCGTTGCAAGGTCGGGCAGTGCCGGGTCCCACAGGATACGCCCGTCGACGAATGCCATGACGTAGAACATGCGGCCTATCGGCGAGGCCTCCTCCGACAGGTGGAGGACTTCCGGCACGGGCACGGCCGTATCTTTCAGCGCCTTCATGACCCGGAATTCGCGATCGACCTGGTGCGCCGATTTCAGCAACTCGCCCGGCGGCTTGGCGCGCAACACGTAACGTCCGCTTTCAGCATCCAGCGCATAGGTCGGGTTCGACTGGCCCGAACCGAACTTGCGGATATCCTTCAGGCCCCTGAAGCCGGGCACGTGCTTTTCGAGATAGGGAGCCAGCGCTGCCGCATCGAGCGCGTTGGGATCGCTCATGCGTCCTCCCTTTTGCGCTCTATCGCCGCGAGCGTGAGCCAGCGCGCGGTAAGGGCCGGCTTCTTCGAGCCTTCGATTTCGATCGTGACGTCGTAGTTCAGGTGAATCCAGCCGGACGGACGCGCAGTCATTTCCGCCAGCTTGAAACGCGCGCGGATGCGCGCGCCCGACTTGACCGGCGAAACGAAGCGCAGCCGGTCGAAGCCGTAGTTCACGCCCATCCCGGCCTCGCGGATCGGGGGAATCGTTTCGTAAGCCATGGCCGAAAGCAGCGACAGCGACAGGAATCCGTGTGCAATGGTTCCACCGAATGGTGTTTCAGCCGCTGCGCGTTCCGGATCCACGTGGATGAACTGATGGTCGTCGGTCGCATCGGCGAACTTGTCGATCATCTCCTGGGACACCACGCGCCAGGGCGACACGCCGATCTCCTGGCCGACCGCTTTCTGGGCTTCCTCGAGCGGAAGCGGTTCTCTCTGGCTATTGCTCATCTAGCTCGCATCATTCCTTGAAAAGCGTCATGCCATGCTGGGCCGACTGGCCGCCGTCCAGTGGCAGGATCGCGCCGGTCACATAGCTCCCCGCCCTGCTGCACAGATACAGGGTCGCGCCCGCGATGTCATCCGGTGCGCCGATGCGCCCGATCGGCACGCGCTTGCCGACCTTGTCGGCCTGTTCGTCGGTCTCGGTGGCGAATGCCGTCATCCGGCTCTGGAAGGGGCCGGGCGCGAAGGCGTTGACGGTGATGCGTCGTGCCGCGAGTTCGTTGGCCAGCGTGCGGGTGAGGTGGTGAACAGCCGCCTTCGAAGCCGTGTAGGAATAGGCACCGTCCGCCATCGGTTGTGTGCCCATGACGGAGCCGAGATTGATGATGCGGGCAGGGTCTTCATCGCTCGCCGCCTTTTCCAGCATCGGGGTCAGTTCGCGGGTGAGGTGAAATAGGCCGGTGACGTTGACGCCGAGCACTTTTGCCCAGGCGCCGTAGGGAAAATCCTCATATTCCGCGCCCCAGGAGACGCCGGCATTGTTGATAAGGATGTTCAGGCTGTCGGTGCGGCTGCGCACCTCCGCGACCAATGCAGCAATGCCTTCTTCAGTGCTCACGTCGCCGGAGAACCCTTCTGCGCTGCCCTTGCCGAGAGCGTTGAGCTCTTCGGCCACACGGGCGCAATCGGCACCCTTGCGCGAGGCAATCAAGACGCGCGCGCCGCCCTGCACGAGACCGGTCGCAGCCATTCGCCCGATGCCGGTTGCAGCGCCTGTCACCAGCGCGGTCTTGCCGGCCACCGAAAAGAGTTCGTCCAGATACGCCATCATTTCCTCCCTTGGCGCGGCGGGCAGGGGGAAATTCGTACCGGCCGCGTTGACAACATACCCGGTAGTATGTTCATCATTTCGATACCCGTAAAGGCCCGACGCGAATTTGCTCCGCTGTTCGCACAACGAGGATGCCGGCGGGTCGGGAGGTTGCTGCGCAATGACGCTTGGCGTGCGCGAACATGTCCAGGAAAGCTCGCGAGCCGATATTCTCGAGGCGGCCGCCAACTGTTTCATGGAGCGCGGCTACACCGAGACGTCCATCGACGACGTCGCCCGCAGCCTCGGCGCCACCAAAGGGCGCATATACCACCATTTCCGCTCCAAGGCGGACATCTTCGCGGAGGTGTTCCGTGTCGGCATGGAGATGAATTACGCGGCGATCGAGCGTTATCGCGCGATGTCCGATCCGGTGGCGCGCTGGCGGCATATGGCCTTCGCGCATGCGATCCAGATGATCACGACCAAACCGTTCCAGCGCACGGTGTGGGTCGGCGTGAAGATGCATCTGCGCGGCGCGACGACGCCTGAACAGCGCAGCGTCTTTGCCGAACTGATCGAATATCGCACCAATTACGGCAACGTCTTTCGCGAGACGCTTGTCGAGGGGCGCGAGAGCGGAGACTTCCGTTTCGACGATCTGAGCATCGCCAATCAGTTGATGTTCGTCGTGCTCAATTCGCCAATCTTCTGGTACTCGCCGCGCGTCGGGGAAACCCGCGCCGACATCGAGGATCTCGCACGAAAGGTCGTCACCGCCGCCTATCGCGGCCTGGGCGGCAAGGAGGAACAATCGACGCCATGACAAAGAACCCCGAGATGAACCTCGGCATGACCGAGCGGCTGAAGCCGATCCACGACAAGGTCGCGCAGATGGTGCGCGAGGAGATCATCCCGCTTGACGAAGAGTTTCTGGCGGAAGTCGGCAAGGATGGCGATCGCTGGAGCTACACGCCACGGCAGACCGAGATTCTCGAAGGGCTGAAGGCAAAGGCGCGCGAGCGCGGACTTTGGAACTTCTGGCTCACCCATTCCGACCGGGGCTACGGCCTGTCGACCGTGGAGTATGCCTATCTGGCAGAGGAAATGGGCAAGGCACACCTGGGCGCCGAAACCTTCAACTGCTCCGCGCCCGACACCGGCAACATGGAGGTGCTGGAGCGCTACGGCACGCAGGCGCACAAGGACCGCTGGCTGGCTCCGCTGCTCGAAGGCAAGATCCGCTCCGCCTATCTGATGACCGAGCCGGACGTGGCCTCGTCGGATGCCACCAACATCGCCATGCGCTGCGAACGCGACGGCGACCATTATGTGCTCAACGGCGAGAAATGGTGGTCGTCCGGTGCGGGCGACCCGCGCTGCGCGATCTACATCACCATGGTGAGTTCGCCCGACGAGAGCCGGCCGAAGCACCAGCAGCATTCGATGATCCTCGTGCCGGCCGACACGCCCGGTGTCACCAAGCTCAGGGCGATGAAGGTCTACGGCGATGACGATGCGCCGCACGGCCATCTGCATCTGCGCTTCGAGAATGTGCGGGTGCCGGCCGACAATCTCATCCTCGGCGAGGGGCGCGGGTTCGAGATCGCGCAAGGGCGGCTCGGGCCGGGACGCATCCACCACTGCATGCGTGCCATCGGCCAGGCGGAGATGGCGCTGGAACTGATGTGCCAGCGCTCGATGCGCCGCGAGGCGTTCGGCAAGCCGCTCGCGCAGCTCGGCGCCAACTATGACATCATCGCCGAATGCCGCATGGAGATCGAGATGGCCCGGCTTCTGTGCCTCAAGGCCGCCTGGATGATCGACCAGGGCGACAAGAAGGCTGCGGCCCCCTGGATCAGCCAGGTCAAGGTGGTGGCACCGCGCGTGGCGCTCAAGGTCACCGACGAAGCCGTGCAGATGTATGGCGGGCAGGGCATCAGCCAAGACACGCCGCTGGCGCGCTCATGGACCCATTTGCGCACGCTGCGCCTTGCGGACGGGCCGGATGCAGTCCATCGTCGTCAGGTGGCGCGCGAAGAGCTGCGCAAATACACGCAACAGAAGGTTTGACATGAAAGCCATCGTTGCAAAGGAATTCGGGCCGATCAGCCAGTTGCAGTATGCGGACTGGCCCGAGCCTGTCGCGGCAGGCCGCACGGTCGTGATCGAAGCCGAGGTGGTCGGCGTCAATTTCCCCGACGGGCTGCTGGTGCAAGGCCTCTACCAGATGAAGCCGCAGACGCCATTCGTGCCCGGCATGGAAGTGGCGGGCCGGGTCGTGGCGGTGGGCGACGAAGTCACCCGCTTCAAGATCGGTGACCGCGTCGCTTCCGTGTCCTCGCTGGGTGCCTATGCGGAGCGCGTGGGTGCGCCCGAAGCCTCGGTGATGAAGCTTCCGGATGCGATCTCCGGGCAGGATGCCTGCGCATTGCTCTGCGGTTTCGGCACCTCGCACCACGCGCTCAAGCAGCGTGGCCAGCTCCAGCCCGGCGAGACGCTGTGCGTGCTCGGTGCATCCGGTGCTACCGGCGTGGCGGCCGTTCAGATCGGCAAGGCGATGGGTGCGCGGGTCATCGGTGTCGCTTCCAGCGAGGCGAAGCGCGAAATCGCCAGGCAATCCGGCGCCGACATCGTGCTCGGTTATGACAACCTCAAGGATGCCTTGAAGGATGCGACGGATGGCAAGGGCGTGGATGTCGCCTTCGACCCCGTCGGCGGAGACGCTTTCGATGCGCTGTCGCGGTCGATGGCCTGGAACGGCCGTCTGCTGGTGGTCGGTTTTGCCTCGGGCACGATCCCGAAACTGCCGGTGAACCTGACACTGGTGAAAGGCTACAGCGTTGTCGGCGTGTTCTGGGGTGCTTTCACCCAGAAGGAACCTGCCGTCTATGCCGAGAATATGAAGGAACTGGTCGGCTGGCATCTTGCCGGCAAGGTGAAGCCGGTGATCGAGGGCGTCTATGCGCTCGCCGATGCGCCAGCCGTGCTGCAACGCGTGCTTGGCCGGGGCGCGGCCGGCAAGATCGTGCTCAAGCCCTGAGGAGATGCCGCCAGTGTCCATTCCAGCCACGATGAACGCGCTTCTTCTGAAGAACGACGGCTATGCCCGGCAGCCGTCCGGCACCGTCCTGGAAGCGCTTGATCCCTATGTCGAGGCCGGCACGATTGCCGTGCCCGAGCCGGAAGGGCGGCAGGTGCTGATCAAGGTGGACCTCGCCTCGATCAACCCGTCGGACGTGATGTTCGTGAAAGGCATGTATGGCCAGCCGCGCGTTCAGGGCCGGCCGGCTGGGTTCGAGGGTGTCGGCCATGTCGTTGCCGCCGGGCCGGAGCCGGAAGCACAGGCCCTGATGGGACGGCGCATCGCATTCGCGACCGGGCTTTCCAACTGGGGTAGCTGGGCCGACTACGCCGTTGCCGATGCGCCGGGGTGCATCCCGCTTCTCGATACGGTGCGGAACGAGGATGCGGCGGCGATGATCGTCAATCCGCTCACCGCGCTTGCCATGTTCGGTATCGTCAAGGAGGCGGGCGAGAAGGCATTTGTGCTGACCGCAGGCGCCAGCCAGCTCTGCAAGCTGATAATCAGCGTTGCCAGGGACGAAGGCTATCGCCCCATCGCGATCGTGCGCCGCGACGAGCAGATTGCGATGCTGAAGGAATTGGGCGCGGCCCACGTGCTCAACGCCGATGCGCCGGGATTCCGCGACGAACTTGCCGCCGTGTTGCGCGAGGAAAAGCCGCGCATCTTCCTCGACGCAGTCACAGGGCCGCTGGCGGGCGCGATCTTCAACGCGATGGGCAGGCATGCGCGGTGGATCGTCTATGGCAGGCTCGACCCTGCCGCAACGCCCATCCCCGAGCCTGGCCAATTGATCTTCATGCACAAGAAGATCGAGGGTTTCTGGCTGGTCGAATGGATGCGGACTGCCGGCGCGGAGCGTCGCATGAGCGCGGTGGTGGAGGCGCAGAAGCGGTTCTCCGACGGGCGGTGGGCGACGGACGTGACGGCCGTGGTGCCGCTCTCGCAAGCGATCGAGCGGGTGCCGCAGGAACTGGCCAAGCCGAACGGCAAGGTTTTCATCGCGCCCTGAGCGCGAACTGGAGGCGCGGCCGCGGGAGGCTGCCGCGAAAAGGGAGAAGATTTCGGGTGCGGTGACGCAGAGTGCCGGCCCGTGAGGAGGAGGAACACATTTGGACGTCTTGCAGCTGATCGTCAGCGGTCTCGCCAATGGCTGTGTCTACGGCCTCGTCGCGATGGGCTTCGTGCTGATCTACAAGGCAACCGAAGCGGTGAATTTCGCCCAGGGCGATTTCATGATGCTCGGGGCTTTCATCTGTCTGGGGCTGACCAACCCGCAATTCATGGGTCTGCCTTTCTGGATTTCGGTGCCCATCGCCATCGCCGCCATGGGGGCCTTTGGCTATGCGCTCGACCTCGTGGTGCTGCGCCGCATGTTCGGCCAGAGCCAGGTAGCCGTCATCATCCTGACGATTGCGCTCGGCTTCGTGCTGCGCTTCGCCGCCGGCCTGATCTGGGGGCATGAACCGATCTCGCTGCAGACCCCGATGGCCGGACAATATGTCCGGTTCGGCGGGCTCGTGCTCGGTCTCAACGAGCTGATCATCATACTCGTGACGGTCGCGCTGACGGTCATCCTGTACTTCTACTTCAACCGCACCAAGCTCGGCGTGGCGATGCAGGCGTCGTCACAGAACCAGCTCGCGGCCTACTACATGGGAATCCCCGTCAAGCGGATCCATTCGCTGATCTGGGCGCTTGCCGGCATGGTGGCAGCGGTTGCGGGCATCCTCTTTGCCTCCAAGGGCTCGATTGACCCGTCGATCGGCCTGCTTGGCATCAAGGCGTTCGCGGCGGCCGTGATCGGCGGCTTCGGCTCGCTGCCCGGCGCGTTGCTGGGCGGGCTGATCGTCGGGCTGCTTGAACCCTTCGCGTCGCGCTACATCGCTGCGGGCTATTCGCAGATCATGCCTTACCTGCTGCTCTTCCTGATCCTCGTCTTCCGACCGCACGGCATCCTTGCCCAGGTCCACCAGAAGAAGGTGTGAGGCTGACATGCGGACGGTTTTCAAGACTTCCTACGACGCCGACATCAACCTCTTCCGGCATGGCGCACAACGCGGCTGGTACATATTGCTGCTGGTGGTCATGCTTGTGCTGCCTCTGGGCGTCAGCAGCTTCGCCATTGGCGAGATGACCAACCTGCTCATCTGGTCGATCGCGTGCATGGGACTGATGATTCTCGTCGGCCAGACCGGGCAGGCGAGCCTCGGCCACGCAGCCTTCCTGGCGATCGGCTGCTATGCCAATGTGCTGCTTCAAGAACGGCTTGGCCTGCCCTTCATCCTTTCCTTCCCGTTGGCCGGACTGATCGCGGGCATCGCCGGCGCGCTCATCGCCCGGCCGATGACCAAGCTGCACGGCATCTATCTGGCGATCGGTACGCTGGCGATTGCGATCCTCGTCGACGACTTCATCGTCATCGCGGCGCCGCTGACCAATGGCGTGATCGGCCTGTTTGCGCCCGACATCGACATCTTCGGGCTCAGCTTCAACCGTTATGCCAATCCCGAACGGCTCTACTACCTGATCCTCGGTATCACGCTTCTTGTGGTGCTGGCTTACCGCAATCTCCAGCGCTCACCGCTCGGCCGCTCGTTCGCGGCAATCCGGGATTCCGAAATCTCGGCGCAGGCGATGGGAGTCAACGTGGCGCGCACCAAGGCTGTCGCGTTCGGCATTTCGGCCGGCATCACCGGGCTGGCCGGCGCGCTGATGGGACACTTCGCCGGCATCTTCAACAACGAGACCTTCAACATCATCATCTCGATCCAGCTTCTGCTGGCGATCGTGATCGGCGGGCTCGGAACGATCCACGGTGCGTTTTTCGGTGCTGCCGTGGTTGCGTTGCTACCGCAGGCGATCTCGATGACGCGTGATCTTCTCAACCAGGTGCTCGGCGGCGGTTCCATCGCCATTCCCGGTCTGGAATCGGCCATCTTCGGCGCGATCCTAATCGCCTTCATTCTGTTCGAGCCGAGCGGCATTTACGGACGCTGGTTCAAGATCAGAACCTATTTCGAGCTGTTCCCGTTCTATCGCCGCGACATGTTCCGCCGCCAGAAATCCTATCTGAAGACGGAGCGGATGCGATGAGCGCGCTGCTGGAAATCGACAACGTCACGCTGCGCTTCGGCGGCGTAGTGGCGGTCAACCAGGTCTCGTTCAACGTCGAGGAGGGCGAAGTCTTCGCCCTCGTCGGCCCGAATGGAGCAGGCAAGTCGACGCTCTTCAACCTGATCTCGCGCATCTACGACCCGGCCGAAGGCGACATCCGTTTCGACGGCGAGAGCATCCTCGGCAAGGCGCCGCACGATATCGCCAGGCTCGGTATCGCGCGAACCTTCCAGAACATCGAGCTGTTCGAGCAGGCGACGGTGATGCAGAACCTGCTGGTCGGTCGGCATCGGCATCGCAAAAGCAACATGTGGACGGAGCTCGCCTTCACGCCTTTCGTTCGTGCCGAGGAACGCCGGCACCGCGAGGCGATCGAGAAGGTGATCGATTTCCTCGACCTGCAGGCCTATCGCGACAAGTATATCGCGGGGCTGCCCTACGGCGTGCGCAAGGTGGTCGAGATGGGCCGCGCGCTGGCAATCGAGCCGCGGCTGCTCCTCCTCGACGAGCCGGCCTCGGGCCTGTCGGTGGAGGAAACGCAGGACGTCGCGTTCTGGGTCGAGGACATCAAGAAGCAGATGGGCATCACGGTGCTGATGGTCGAACACGACATGCATCTTGTGTCGGCAGTGTCGGATCGGGTGCTGGCGCTGGCCGATGGCCAGATGCTTTCGATCGGCAAGCCGCACGAGGTGCAGAACGACCCCAGGGTGATCGAGGCCTATATCGGCGTTTCGGACGAGAAGCAGGAGGTGCCGGCATGAATGTCGCGGCAAAAGCAGCGGCTCCTTCTGCCGCCAAGGACACACAGGTTGTGCTTTCGATCCGCAACATCGAGAGCTTCTACGGGCCGATCATGGCGATCCGGGGCGTCAGTCTGGAGGTGCGCGAAGGGCAGATCGTCACGGTGCTCGGCGCCAACGGCGCCGGCAAGACGACCCTGATGAAGACCATCTCCGGCGTGATGGACCCAGAGAAGGGGCAGATCGTCTATCAGGGCCAGAACATCGCAGGCGCCAATCCCGACAAGGTGGTCCGCGCCGGTGTCGTTCATGTGCCGGAAGGGCGCGAGGTCTTCCCGCTGCTGACGGTCGAGGAAAACCTGAAGATGGGCGCCTTCACCCGTTCGGACACGGACGGCATCCGGCGCGACCACGACATGGTCTTCTCCTACTTCCCGATTCTTGCGGAACGCCGCAACCAGGCGGCCGGCACGCTCTCGGGTGGCCAGCAGCAGATGCTGGCGATCGGCCGCGGGCTGATGGCAAAGCCGAAGCTCATGCTTCTCGACGAGCCGTCGCTCGGGCTTTCGCCATTGCTTGTCAAGGAAATCTTCCAGATCATCCGGCGGCTCAACCGCGAGCAGGGTGTGACGATGATGCTGGTCGAGCAGAACGCCAAGGTGGCGCTCGAGGTGGCCGACTACGGCTATGTGATGGAACTTGGGCGCATCGTGATGGCCGACGCGGCCGAGCGACTGCTGCAGTCGAAGGATGTGCAGGAGTTCTATCTCGGCATGCAGACGGAGGAGAGCCAGCGCGGCCAGAAGCGCTGGAAGCAGAAGAAAACGTGGCGCTGATGCGCGCTTTCGGGAGGAAAGTGACATGACCATCGCCGAGAAACTGCCCGCCCAGCAGACAGTGCACGGGCATTCTTTCAACGCCGACCTGACCAGGGGCCCTTACTACCTCGACGGTTGCGACACGCTGGTAAAGCTCTTCCGGCAGCGATGCCTGGAGCTGCAGGACAAGGTGGCGCACCGCGAGAAGGATTACGGCATCTGGCTGTCCTATACGTGGAGCGACTTCTACGAACACGCGCGCCTGATCGGCCTCGGGCTGTTGTCGCTCGGCCTCAAGCGCGGTGAGGTGGTGTCGATTCTGTCCGAGGACAATAAGGAGTGGATCTACACCGATCTCGGCGTCCAGTCGGTCGGTGGCATATCGTCCGGCGTCTACACGACGGACTCGGCCGCACAGCTCAAATATCTCGTAAACGATTCCGACAGCCGCTTCCTGTTCGTCGAGAATGACGAGCAGCTCGACAAATATCTGTCGATCAAGGGCGAGATGCCGGGGCTGACGCGGGTGATCGTCTACGACCGCGATGGCTTGCACGACTTCTCCGACGAGAAGGTGATCTTCCTTGATGATCTCTACGCGTTGGGGCGCGCCTTCCTGAAGGAAAACCCCAACCGCTTCGACGAGGAAATCGCCAGATCCAAGCCCGAGGAGACGGCGATCCTGGTCTATACCTCCGGTACGACCGGCCCGCCGAAAGGCGCGATGATCAGCCACCAGAATATCATCGTGTCGATCATCGGTTCGGTGTTGACCCTGCCGGTGACACCCACCGACGAGCAGGTCTGCTTCCTGCCGCTGTGCCATATTCTGGAGCGTCTGATCTCGGTTTTCACGCCGATCGGTTTGAAGTCCACGGTGAACTTTGCCGAGAGCCCCGAAACGGTGTTCGACAATGTGCGCGAGGTCTCGCCACATGTCTTCACGGCTGTTCCCCGCGTATGGGAGAAAATCTACAGCCGCGTCATGATCATGGCGAGCGAGGCTAGCATGATCGGCAAATGGGCGTTCGCGCAGGCCATGAAGGCCGGCCGGGCGCGCGCCGAGGCACTGGAGGAGGGGCGGCCGGTACCTTTCGGAACCAGGCTTGCCTATTCCTTCTGGGATTTCATGCTCCTGTCCAACGTGCGGCGCATGCTGGGCTTCGACCGGTTGCGGCGCGGCACGACCGGTGCGGCGCCGATCTCCCCGACCTCATCCGGTGGTATCGCTCGATCGGCATCACGATCCTCGAAGGTTACGGCATGACGGAGAGTTCAGGCGTGATTTCCGTCAATCTGATCGAGAACGAGAAGACGGCAAGTGTCGGGCCGGTGGTGCCGGGCGGCGAAATCCGCATCGCGCCGGATGGCGAGATCCAATACAGGGGTCCCAACGTCTTCAAGGGCTACTGGAACAAGCCGGACAAGACGGCGGAGACGATCTCGGCCGATGGCTGGCTGAGCACGGGCGATGTCGGCCGGCTGGACAACCAGGGTTTCCTGTTCATCACCGGCCGCGCCAAGGACATCATCATCACGGCGGGCGGCAAGAACATCACCCCGGCCGAGATCGAGAACCGACTGAAATTCTCGCCCTTCATATCCGACGCCGTGGTGATCGGAGACAAACGCAAGTTCCTGACCTGTCTGGTGATGATCGACCAGGAGAACGTCGAAAAATTTGCGCAGGACCACAAGGTGCCATTCAACAACTTCAAATCGCTATGTGCGGCTCAGGAAGTGCGAGACCTGATCGCCGGCATCGTCGATGAGACAAACAAGGAGTTCGCCCGCGTCGAGCAAATCAAGGATTTCCGCTTGATCGATGTGCTTCTGACCGCTGAAGATGAGGAACTTACAGCGACGATGAAGCTGAAGCGCAGCTTTGTCGAGAAGAAGCACAAAGAGCTGATTGACGAGATGTACGGGCGGGAATGATTTCCGACCCGACGTGCTGAAAGACAACCAGGAGGAGTGAAAAAATGAAAAGCATGCTCACGAAATCTATTCTGGCGATGGGGCTTGCCGCAGGCATGGCGTCTGCTGCCCACGCCACACAGGGCGTTACCGACACCGAGATCGTCATCGGATCGAACGGCGACCTTTCGGGCATCTTCGCCGCGTTCAACGTCGGCGCCATCAAGGCTGCGCAGCAGATGTTCGACGACGTGAACGCCAAGGGCGGCATTCACGGCCGCAAGATCCGGTTCGTGGTGGAGGATCACGGCTACCAGGTGCCGAAGGCGGTCCAGAACTTCAACAAGCTGATCAACTCCGATCAGGTCTTCGCGATGATTCTGAACCTCGGCACGCCGCACAACATCGCCGGTTTCCCGCTCATGGAGGCCAAGCAGGTGGCAAACGTCTCGCCGCTGACCTCGGCGCGCCAGATGATCGAAGGCGACATAACCTACAAATACGCTGGCACCGCTTCGTATTATGACGGGTTGCGTGCAGGCGTTAAGTATCTCGCCGAGCAGAACGACGCCAAGGAAGTCTGCGCGATGTACATCCCGTCGGACTTCGGTCTCGAAGTGTTCGAGGCGGCGCGTGACCAGGCCGAAGCGATGGGCCTGACCTTCGCGGCGGAAACCACGCACAAGCCGGATGAGCAGGACTTCGTCGGCTCGATCCAGAAGCTGCGGGAAGCGGGCTGCGACATCGTCGCGACCGGCATCGGCGTGCGCCAGACCATCGTCGCCTTCGGCACCGCGAAGAAGCTGGGCTGGACGGACGCCGCCTTCATCGGCTCGTCCGCCGGCTTCAACACCGCAGTCGCAAAGGTTCCGGAAGGCGTGACCGAGGGCTACTACGCGGCCGCCGGCTGGTCGGACTTCGAGAACCGGATGGACAATCCCGAAGTCAAGGCCTGGGCCGAGGACTTCCAGGCCAAGGCCGGCGAGCCGGCTGGAACGGCAGCCCAGCTCGGCTACGGAGCGGCCCGGACGCTGATCGCTGCGCTCGAGGCGGCAGGACCTGATCTGACTGCGGAGAGCTTCCAGAAGGGCATGGAGGGTCTCGAGTTCGACGACGCGATCCTCGACATCACGGTCAATTACGGGCCCGACGACCACCAAGGCGGCGACCTGATCGTGATCTCGAAGATCGAGGGCGGCAAATGGGTCGAAGTCGGCCGCGTCGATCCGACTGAATCGCAGTAAGGCGCCACAACGCAAAATAAATCGCCGCGCGGGCAACCGCGCGGCGATTTATTTTTTGGTGCGTCCTTCGAGGCTCGCCCGCTGAACTTTATGCAGACCCGGAACCGTACGCGAGGGCTCGCACCTCAGGATGAGGGAAGTCGCGCATCGAGTCCGCAACGATGGTGGGTTCGAAGCTCTAACCTCCCTCATTCCTGAGGTGCGAGCGCAGCAAGCCTCGAAGGACGCCCGAGATAGACGGGCTCTCCGCTATTCTGCCGGTTGTGTACCCATCTTCGGGCGGCTCGCGTCTTCCAGTTCGCGGTGGAGGCGCTTTTCCTCCTCCACCGCCGGCGTGATGAAGCGGCCGAGCAGGAGGTAGGCGACGGGGGTGAGATATAGCGTCGACAACGTCGATAGTCCCAGCCCGCCAACGATCACCCAGCCGAGCGACACACGTGCTTCCGCGCCGGCGCCGCTGGCAAGAATGAGCGGCAAACCGCCGACGATCGTGCACAGCATGGTCATCACGACGGGACGCAAGCGGATATTGGACGCCTGTTCGACGGCTTCGCGAACACCAAGTCCCCTGTCGCGTAGCTGATTGGCGAATTCGACGATCAGGATGCCGTTCTTGGCCATGATGCCGACCAGAAGGACAAGGCCAATCTGGCTGTAGACGTTTAGGCTGGTGCCGGTCAGCAGCAAGGCGAAGACAGCGCAGGCAAGGCCGAGGGGAACCGTGGCCATGATGATAGCGGCGCTGACGAAGCTCTCGAACTGCGCGGCGAGGACGAGCAGAATGATAACGATGGCGAAGCCGAAGATCGTCATCATGCCGCCGGACGTCTCGTCGAGCGTTGCTGCCTCGGCAAGCGGCACAACCCGGCTGCCGGGCGGCATGTGTTTCGCCGCGATTTCCTGTGCCACAGCATAGGCATCGCCCAATGCGAAATCCGGCGCCAGCGCGGTGGTGACAGCCACGGAGCGCATCTGCTGTTCGCGTGCCAGCGACGGCGCGACAGCCTGTTCCGTCAGGTTCGCAATCGTCGACATCGGCACGAAGCGGCCGTCCTGGGCCTTGAGGAAGATGTTCTCAAGGTCGGTGGGATCGTTGATCGGGTTGGTCGTCGACAGCAGCTTCACGTCGTAAGAACGGTCGTCGATAAACACCGAGCCTATTTCACGGCTGTCGACCATTGCCTGGATCGCTTCCGACAATCCAGTGATATTGATGCCGAGATCCGATGCACGCTCGCGGTCGATGCGCACCGAAAGCTGAGGTTGCGTCGTCTCCTGTGACAGGCGCGGCTGGCGGAAGCGGGCGTCCTGTTCGAACTCGGCGACAACAGCCTCCGCTGCGGCGTTGAGGTCGGCATAATTGTTGCCGACGATGGCAAATTGCAGACCGCTGCCGGCGCCGCGAATGCCAAGACTGTTCGGCTGGAAGGCGAAGGCGCGGACACCCGGCACGTCCTGGACGAGGGCGGTCACGTCGTTGAGGATTTCCTGCTGGGAGCGCTCCCGATCTTCCCATGGCGCCAGAGACATGACCATAAAGCCGGAGTTCTGCGATCCACCCGAGCCTGCAATGGCAAAAGTCGAGGTGATCTCACCGGAATCGCGCAATGGCTGGATCAGGCTTTCGATGCGCCGCATCTGCTGTGCGAGGTAGTCGAGGCTGACGCCCTGCGGGGCGGAGATGCGCACGAACGCTGCCGAACGGTCTTCGGAAGGTGTGAGCTCCGAGCGGATCGTGGGGAACAGCGCCGCCGCCAGCGCCGAAAACAGAACAGCGACGACAATTACGAGCATCGGTGCGTTGAGCGCCGCGCGCAGTGTCGTCCGGTAGACGCTTGCCAGCGCCCCGCCGATGCGCCCGAGCAGGCCGTGATGGCTGTGCTCCTCGCTTTTGCCTGAGAGCATGCGGGATGCAAGCATGGGGCAAAGCGACAGCGCGACGATCGAGGACAGGAAGACGGCGATGGCCAGGACGAACCCGAATTCGCGGAAGAGGCCGCCGGTCTGGCCAGGCAGGAAGGAAAGCGGCACGAAGACGGCGACCAGCGTGGCGGTCGTCGCGAGCACGGCAAAGAAAACCTCCTGCGTGCCGAGCACCGCCGCTGCGCGTGGGCCCATACCCTCATTGCGCCGGCGCACGATGTTTTCCAGCACGACGATCGCATCGTCGACCACGAGGCCCGTGGCAAGCACGAAGGCCAGAAGCGTCAGGATGTTGATCGAGAAACCGGCAAGATAGATCGCTGCTACCGAGCCGATCAAGGCAACCGGCAGAGCGAGGCCGGGAATGATGGTGGCGCGCCAATCGAGCAGGAACGCGAAGATGATGAGCAGCACGACGGTGACCGAGATGCCCAGCGCGATCTCCACCTCGTGGATCGCGCCGTTGATGAACACCGCCTCGTCGCCGGTCACGAAGATGTCTACGCCCTGGGGCAAGGTCGGCCGGATACGCTCGACGGCCTCGCGCACGCCTTCGGAAATCGTCAGCGTATTGGACTGCGCCTGCCGGATAATGCCCATGCCAATGCCCGTCCGGCCATTGGCGCGAAGTTGGGATTCGCCGACGTCGCCGCCCAGGGTCACCGTCGCCACGTCGGACAGCCGGGTGGTGCCGTTGATGATGATGCTTTCGAAGTCCTCGGGCGTCGTGACCGGGGCTGTTGCCCGCACGATCAGGTCCTGGGTATTGCTCGTCAGCGAGCCGGCCGGCGTGTCGAAGGCTATGGATGCGAGGGCGTTGCGTATATCGGCGACGGTGAGGCCGAGGCTGGCCAGCCGCGACTGGTTTATGTCGACGCGGAAAATCTTGTCGCGGTCGCCGAAGACCTGGACTTCGGCGACGCCGTCGATCGATGATAGTGCGTCGACGATCTGGTCTTCGACCAGCAGGGTCATGTCGTGCACGCTCATCGTGTCCGATGTGATGGCGAGTCGAAGGACAGCCTGGGCATCGGCATCCGCCTTGACGATGCGCGGCACATCGGCGTCATCGGGCAGGTTGTTCTGGATGCGGCCTACCGCATCGCGCATGTCAGAGGCGGCGGTATCGAGGTCGACGCCGTCGTTGAATTCCACGGTGATGCGGCTACGGCCGAAGGATGACGACGACGAGATGGACTTGACGCCGGCCACGCGCGCGATCGCGCCTTCGATGACGGCGGTGATCTCGCGGTCGATGGATTCAGCCGAAGCGCCGGTGAAGTTGGTGTTGACGGTAATGACCGGACGGTCGACGTCCGGCAACTCGCGGATCTCGACACCGAAAAGCGCTGCCAGTCCCGCCACCGCAATCAGCGTGTTGATGACGAATGCCAGTACCGGCCGCCGCACGAAAAGCGCGGTGATGCCATTCTCGACGGCGGCGTTGGTTTCCTGGCTCACGCGTTGTTTCCTCGTATGGGTTATGCCGCGCCTTACGATCCGGTCGTGGTGATGACGGGCTGGGCCTGATCATCCTGCGCGCGGACGAGCCGGACCTCTTCGCCTTCGCGCACCGAATGGATGCCTTCGGTGACGACCGCGCCTGCTTCACCGAAATCGCCCGCGACAAGGACGCTGTCGGTGTTTCGCTGGATGATGGTGACCGGGGCGCGGCGCGCCTTTCCGTCTTCGACCAGCCACACGAACGCGCCGTCGGTGCCCCACTGGATCGCCAGCGGGTCGACCGCGGGATAGCTGTCGCCCGGGAACGTCATGGTGACCTGGAACGACATGCCCGCGCGCAGCGTGTCGTCGTCATTGGTGATGCTGGCCTGGATCCGCAGCGTGCGGCTCTGCGCATCGATGCGGTTGTCGATAGCGCTGACGATGCCGTCGAAATTATCGTCGGGGCGGGCAACGGAGGCGGCCGATACGCTGTCGCCGACCTCGATCATGCCCGCGAACCGTTCTGGAACCCAGAAGTCGATAACGATGCGCGAGCGATCGTCGATAGTCGCGATTTCGGTTTGCGAGGTGACGTAGTTGCCGGCCGAAACCGGCAGGATGCCGACAATGCCGGAAATGGGCGCAACGACAGTGCGTCGCTGCAAGGTCAGATCGGCATCCGCGCAGCGAGCCGGGCGTTGGTGACCGCGAGTTCGGCTTCGTTAAGCTGGACGGCGGTCGCCGTATTGGTATTGCGCAACGCGCGGATGCGTTCCAGCCGAGCCTCCGCGTCGTCGAGAGCGGCGCGGGCGCGGTCGAGTGCGATTTCTTCGGCTTCGGCATCAAGACGGGCTATTGGGTCGCCGGCCTCTACGCGCGATCCGGACTCCACCGAAAGCTCTGTCAGCCTGCCGGATGCGAAAGGCGTTACGGACACAGAACTGGTCGCCCGGCCGGTGCCGATTGCAGACAGCCTGTCATTGATCGTCGCGGTCTCGATACGGGAGGCGACAACAAGTGCCGGCTGCTGGCCAAAACCGCCGCGGCCCTGCCTCGCTTCGGTTTGCGGTGCGGGACGGTCCGGCACGGCAGCCATGGCCCATTCCATGCCCCAGCTTTCCAGCATCTCCGGCGCGCCCGGAAAGAAGCGGACCCAGAGGCCGACGGCCACGGCGATCACGATCAGCGACGCGATCAGTTGCTTCCAAAACGACATACGTCACTCCGGGTTCTGGCGGGGTACCCGAAAGGGCCTGGCAACCACCGGGAATGCAATTAACGACGAAAGCGCCGTTTCCACCGATGGTGCGGCGCATCCCTTCGTCGTCTTTATGCCAACTATGCTGTCCTAATGCATCCAGTATATCATTAAATATCGGTAATTTGACCGGCTTCCCTCGTCCGTCTCAACCGCCGCGCAAACGCTCCATTTCCCTTATGCGTTTCGCACCGGCGTCACCTAGCTTGCGGGTGAGATCGCCAGTCAGCGCTTCGGCAACGAGGAACAGTGCCACGGAGGAGTCCCATGCCGAGGGAACCGCCGTCCGGCCGGCGATCACGTGCCGGGCGTAGCGCGCGATCGGCGACAGCCATTGATCGGTCAGGAGAATTATCTGGGCGCCGCGCCCGTGGGCGGCGGCTCGGCGAAGCGCAGAAGGCTCTCCTGGTAGCGCCGGATGTCGAAGATCACGACAACGTCGTTGCGGCCCAGGTCGATGAGCCGGTCACGCCAGTTGCTTTCCTGCCCGGCCAAGTGCTGCACGCCCGGACGCACGATGGCCAGGTGAGCGGCCATGTATGCGGCGACAGGATCGGTGAACCGGCCACCGACGAGATAGACCTTGCCGCGCCGGTTGGACAGGACGCCGACGATGTCGTCCATCTGGCGCTTGGAGAGATGGCGGAATGTTTCACGCACATTTTCGATTGCCGCTGCAACAAACGGCGTTGTGTGGCGATCGGAATTCGGGCCGGTTGCCCGGGAGAGCGGAGACTGAAGCTGCGCGGCCAGTTCATCTTGCAGCCGTGCCTGGAAGTCCGCGTAGTTTTGAAACCCGAGCCGTGCAACGAAGCGCAGGATTGTCGGTGACGATACGCCGGCCTGGGCCGAAAATTCGGCCACCGTGCGCAGTCCGGTCAGCGGGTAATTTGCGATCAGAATCTGCGCGGCGCGCCTTTCACCGGCCGGCATCTGGTCCATCCGGTCGGCGATGAGTTCGGCGATACTTGTGCTCATATGGCGGCCGCTGGAACGGGTTTGACAAACTGTCACGAAGTGTATGAAATCATCCAACATACCTCAATGCAATCAATCTCGTATCATTCGTTACATGCGTAACGACGCCCAGCGACGGAGCGGACGATGGCAGGCACGATTTCATTCGATCAGTTGAAGAAGCTCGTCGCCGGCGGCGATGTCGATACCGTGCTCGCCTGCGCGGTCGACATGCAGGGCAGGCTGATCGGCAAGCGTTTCCTGGCGAAGTATTTCGTCGAATCCGCCTATGACGAGACGCATGGCTGCAACTACCTGCTGGCAAACGATATCGATATGGAGCCGGTGCCGGGCTACAAGGCGGCGAGTTGGACGAAGGGCTATGGCGACTTCGTCATGAAGCCCGATCTTTCGACGCTGCGTACGCTGCCCTGGCTTGAAAAGACGGCAATGGTGCTGTGCGACCTCCAGGACCATCACACGCATGAGGACCTTCCGCACTCGCCGCGTGGTATCCTCAAGCGGCAGGTGGCGCGGCTGAAGGAGCGGGGCTATCTCGCCTATTTCGCCTCAGAGCTGGAATTCTACCTGTTCGACGAGACCTACGATACCGCCCGGATGAAGCACTGGAGCGGGCTCGATACGGCATCTCCGTATATCGAGGACTATCTGATCCAGCTCACCTCGAAGGAAGAAGGCGTGATGCGCCGCCTGCGCAACGAGATGGAAGCGGCGGGCATCCCCATCGAGAACTCCAAGGGCGAGTGGGGTCCGGGGCAGGAGGAGATCAACGTCCGCTATGCGGAAGTGCTGGAGATGGCCGACCGCCATGTCATTCTCAAGAACGGCGCCAAGGAGATCGCCCATTCGGAAGGCAAGGCCATCACCTTCATGGCCAAGTACAACTACGAGCTCGCCGGCAATTCGAGCCACATCCACAACTCTCTGTGGAGCGCCGATGGGAAGACGCCGCTGTTCTTCGACAAGTCGGCGAAGTGGACGCTGAGCGAACTCGGCCAGCAATGGGCTGCAGGCCAGCTTCGCTATGCCAAGGAATTCACCTGGTTCCTCGCGCCTTACATCAACTCCTACAAGCGGTTTCAGGCGGGCACTTTCGCTCCGACCAAGATCATGTGGAGCGAAGACAACCGCACTGCTGGCTTCCGCCTGTGCGGGATGGGCACCAAGGGCATCCGTATGGAGTGCCGCATCGGCGGCGCCGACCTCAACCCCTATCTCGCCTTTGCGGCGCTCATAGCAGCCGGCCTTGCAGGCATCGACGAGAAGCTCGAACTGCAGGAGCCGTTCGTCGGCGATGCATATCGGGCCAACCGCCTGCCGGAGATACCCAAGACGCTACGGGAGGCCATCGACACGATGGCGAAGTCGAAGATGCTGAAGCAAGCCTTCGGCGACGAGGTGATCGACCATTATCTCCACACCGCCCGCTGGGAGCAGATGGAGTATGATCGCCGCGTGACCGATTGGGAGTTGCATCGCGGCTTCGAGAGATATTAGGGCGAACCAGACTTAAAACGCCTCCGGAGACTTCCAAGTGGAAACCATAAAACTCAAGTCACCCATCGATGGCTCGATCTATGCCGAGCGGCCCGTGGCGGCCGAAGCCGAAATCGGCGCTGCGGTCGAGCGCGCCAGATCGGCGCAGCTCGCATGGGCCGGCACACCGATCGACGAGAAAGCGAAATACCTGCTCGCCTTCCTCGAAGCGCTGCTTTCGATGAACGACGACATCGTGCCCGAACTTGCCTGGCAGATGGGGCGCCCCGTGCGGTATGGCGGCGAGAAGGGCGGTGTGGAAGAACGCACCCGCTACATGGTCGCTCTGGCGGAAAAGGCACTGGCGCCCTTCGTTCCGGAGGACCGTCCCGGTTTTCGCCGCTATCTCAAGCGCGAGCCGCTGGGCGTCGTCTTCGTGATCGCGCCGTGGAACTATCCCTATCTCACCGCGGTGAACTCGATCGTGCCGGCGCTGATGGCCGGCAATGCCGTCATCCTCAAACATGCAGCGCAGACGCTGCTGGTCGGCGAGCGTTTCCAGGCGGCTTTCGACAAGGCCCGGCTGCCCAAGGGCCTGTTCCAGAACATCGTCTTGAGCCATTCCCAGACCGAGAAGCTGCTCGGCTCTGGCAAAGTCGATCACTGCAACTTCACCGGCTCGGTCGCGGGCGGCCGCGCCATCGAGAAGGCCGCCGCCGGCACCTTCATGACGCTGGGGCTGGAGCTTGGCGGCAAGGATCCTGCCTATGTGCTGCCAGACGTGAAGCTCGACCATGCCATCGCCAATCTCGTCGACGGCGCCTTTTACAATTCGGGCCAATGCTGCTGCGGCATCGAACGCGTCTATGTGCACGAGAAGGTCTACGACGATTTCGTCGAGGGCTTCATCGCCGAGACGAAAAACTATGTGGTCGGCAACCCGCTCGATCAGTCCACGACCATGGGCCCGATGGCGCAGGCGCGCTTTGCCGACTTCATCCGCGAGCAGAAGGCGGAAGCGCTGCGCAAGGGGGCGGCCGCGCATATCGGCATGAAGGTCGAAGGCGACCGTGAAGGCTCGCCCTATATCGCGCCGGAAGTGCTGACCGGCGTAAACCACCAGATGAGCGTGATGCGCGAGGAGAGCTTCGGCCCCATCGTCGGCATCATGAAGGTGCGCGACGACGACGAGGCGATCACGCTGATGAACGACAGTCCCTACGGGCTCACCGCATCGCTATGGACCACCGACACGGACCACGCCGCGCGTCTGGGAGATCGGATCGAGACCGGCACCGTGTTCATGAACCGTTGCGACTACGTCGATCCCGGTCTCGTCTGGACCGGCGTCAAGGACACCGGCAAGGGCGGCGCGATGGGACTTGTAGGTTACGAGAACCTGACGCGGCCGAAGAGCTATCATTTGCGGGAAGCGATTTAGGACAGCCATGAATCCCCACCGCGTCATCCCGGAAACCGGAGCGAAGCGGAGGTTATCTGGGACCTATTGGTCGGTGCATCGTCGATCGCAGCCCGGTCCTCGCGTCAGCGCGAAACCGCAAATCGGCCGGCTGCTCAATGGGTCCCGGCTCTCCCCCCGCTGGCCTGGATCGGCCGGGATGAAGAATTTGCATTGTGAAAGATAAACCCATGACCAATCTCGTCTCCAAATGGAACTACCCTACCACGATCCGATTCGGCGCGGGCCGCATTGCCGAGCTGCCGGAGGTGCTCAGGGACACGGGCATCGCCAATCCGCTGTTCGTCACGGATCCCGGACTTGCGAAGTTGCCTGTGGTTGCCTCGACGCTGAAGCTGCTTGCGGATGCCGGTGTAGCGCATGGCGTATTCTCCGACGTGAAGCCCAACCCGGTGGAATCGAACCTTTATGCCGGCGTCGAGGTCTTCAAGGCCGGCGGGCACGACGGCGTCATCGCCTTCGGCGGCGGCTCGGCGCTGGACCTCGGCAAGCTGATCGCCTTTCAGGCGCACCAGTCCCGCCCGGTCTGGGATTTCGAGGACATCGGCGACTGGTGGACCCGGGCTGATGCCTCACGGATCGCGCCCATCGTGGCCGTGCCGACGACGGCCGGCACCGGTTCCGAGGTCGGGCGCGCGGGCGTGCTGACGCACGAAGCGAGCCACACCAAGAAGGTCATCTTCCACCCGAAGATGATGCCGGCCATCGTGATTGCCGACCCGGAGCTGACGGCGGGCATGCCGCCCTTCATCACCGCCGGCACCGGCATGGACGCGCTCGCGCACTGTCTGGAAGCCTATTGCGCGCCGGGCTATCATCCGATGGCCGACGGCATCGCGCTCGAGGGCGTGCGTCTTGTCTTCGAGAACCTGCGCAAAGCCTTCGCCGACGGCTCCGACCTCACGGCGCGGGCGCACATGATGTCGGCCGCGGCCATGGGCGCCACGGCGTTCCAGAAGGGTCTCGGCGCGATTCACTCGCTCTCGCACCCGATCGGCGCGCTCTACGACACGCATCACGGCATGACCAACGCGGTCTTCATGCCCTATGTGCTGGCCTTCAACCGTTCCGCTATCGAGCCCCGCGTCGAAAGACTGGCCGCCTATTGCGGCATTGCAGGCGGTTTCGACGGGTTCGCCGATGCCGTTCTGAAGCTGCGCGCAGAGCTGGGCGTGCCGCACACCCTTCCGGCGTTCATTGACGGCTTTGCACCCGATCCTGCGCGCAAGGAACTGATCGCCGACATGGCGATCGTCGACCCCACAGCGGGCGGCAATCCAATCGAGCTGACCCGGGACGGTGCGCTGTCGCTTCTGAACGACGCGATCGAAGGCAAACTCTAAAGTCGTCCGCCGACGCCGCGCAGGTGCCAGCGTCATAGCTTACACAGCCCCGCTCACACGACTGAGCGGGGCTGCTACAAGCATCCGAAACGTTGCGCTTCTCGTTCAGCCCTGCTGGGGTTTCCAGTCGGGCGAAGGGATGACGTTGACCATCCAGGGGACGCCGAACTTGTCGACCAGCGAACCGAAACCGGGAGACCAGAAGGTTTCGCCAAACGGCATGATGGCCTTGCCGCCCTCCGACAACTGGTCGAACCAGCGTTGGCCTTCGGCACTGTCCTCGGTGTGCAGCGTGACATCGAAGCCGTTCTTCGGCTTGTCGATATTGGGTGCCCAGTCGGTGTCCATGTCAGCACCCATCAGCGCCTGATCGCCGATTTCCAGCCAGCAGTGCATCAGCCATGTCTTGTACTTCTCGTCGCTGATCGGCATGTCGGGCGGCCCGTCGGCATAGGGCATGGCCGCGGTAATTTTTCCGCCCAGCACCTTGGCGTAGAACTCGAAAGCCTCGCGGCACTGACCCTGAAAGCTCAGGCTCATCACGATCTTCATCGATGGTTCCCTTCTTCGGTTGGCTTGAGGACTCTGGCTTTACAACGGGCAGGTGGAAGGCGATCACCCGACCAGGCATCCGCTTGAAGGCCTACTCACAAATCGCGCTGACGTTTTGAGGAGATTTCCACCTTCCGCGCTGTTCCGCTGATCGCGTCGTGATCGGCCTACAGTTTTGTGAGTTGATATCAACGTATTCAACAGGGACATGTCAACGGCGCGGCGGTTGTATGCTGACAATCACTCCGATTACCGCAGGCAAAATTCTCTTTTCGTGGGGCGGACAGAAGCCTTGTTCGATCGTGCCAGCTAACCGGGTTCGGCGGCTGCACAAATCAGGACATTAGGGCTTTGAGGATGGTGGGCGTGACAGGGATTGAACCTGTGACCCCTACGATGTCAACGTAGTGCTCTCCCGCTGAGCTACACGCCCATCCGAGCCGCGCATACACCACAGGCCGGAGCCTGCGTCAATAGCCGAAACACGAAGTTTCAGCCCTCGAGAATGCGCAAAATTGTCCACGCTGCCGCACCCGGTTGCGACAGGGGTCTGGCAGGGGCTCAGGCGGCCTGGAGCATCTTTTCGACCTCGTTGACGAGGTCACGCAGGTGGAATGGTTTCGACAGCACCTTGGCGTCGCGGGGCGCCTTGGAATCGGGGTTGAGCGCGACGGCGGCGAAACCGGTAATGAACATCACCTTGAGGTCGGGATCGATCTCCGTGGCGCGCCGGGCGAGCTCGATGCCGTCCATCTCCGGCATGACGATGTCGGTCAAAAGCAGCGAGAACGGCTCCTCGCGCAGGCGCTCATAGGCACTTGCGCCGTTGTCGAAATCGCTCACGTCGTAGCCGGCCCGTTCCAGAGCCTTCACGAGAAAGCGGCGCATATCGTCGTCATCTTCCGCCAGGAGAATTCTTGTCATGGGTTCCCGTCCGAATCAGTCGCAGTACGCCCGCCGGCTCGCGGACGCATTAACCATTTCGCGTATATGCCCGCGCGGGAGTAAAGATCAAGTGAATGGGAGGGTGCATGTCGGTCCGCAAATCGGTCGTTTTCAAGACGTTGGCGACGTTGGGTCAGGCTGGACAGGCCGTGCGGCAAGTGGCACCTTTGAGCAAAGGGTCGACCTGAGGCAGCTTTTCGGGAGTTCCATGACGCCAGCAGGAGATTTCGCCGGAACGCCGCCTTTCGTGGTCAGACGCGCCGCGCAGCAGCGTGTGCCTTTCGTATTCAATTCGCCGCACAGCGGCAGCACGTATCCGGCCCGCTTCCTTGCGATGAGCAAGCTCGATGCCGTCGGTATACGGCGCTCGGAGGACTGCTATGTCGACGAGCTTTTCGCGGGCGCGGTAACGCTCGGCGCGCCGATGCTGGCCGCCAATTTCCCCCGTGCCTATCTCGATGCCAACCGCGAGCCGTGGGAACTGGACCCGCGCATGTTCGCCGACCCGCTGCCCGCGCATGTCAACGCGCGCTCGGCGCGGGTGGCCGGCGGGCTCGGCACGGTGCCGCGGCTGGTAGGCGAGGGGCAGGAGATCTACGCTGGAAAGCTGCCGCTTTCAGAAGCCCTCATGCGGATTGAAACCGTCTACCGGCCCTATCATGAGGAGCTGAAGCGGCTCCTGACGCGCACCCATGCAAAGTTCGGCTACGCCGTTCTGATCGACTGCCACTCGATGCCGGCAAGCATCCGCCTCGGCGATACGGGCATGAAGCCGGATTTCATCGTTGGAGACCGCTTCGGCGTCGCGTGCGCCCCGGCCCTGTCGGAAGCTGCGATCGCCATCCTTGCCGGCATGGGTTACAGCGTTGCCCACAACAAGCCTTATGCAGGCGGGTTCATAACCGAGCATTACGGCCGGCCGCCGCGGGTTGCACGCGCTGCAGATCGAGGTCAACCGCGGCCTCTACATGGACGAGCGGACGCTGCAGAAGACCAGAGGGTTCGCGGCGCTGGCCAACGACTTGACCCGTTTCGCCGCCGACATTATGGCGCTGCCAGACCATTGCTTCAGCAGCCTGCCGCTCGCGGCGGAATAGCCGACACGATCCAACCTAAAAAAGACCGCACCGTTTGCACGACGCGGTCGAAGTCTAGGGAGGAAACGCCCAAGGAGGGCATAGACAGGTCGCCCTGTCCAAAATCGAGTTTATGCTGCGTTGCACAAATGTCAAGCGGCCTGTAAGGGCTGTGCAAAAACTAGGCGACGGCGCGGCCGGCGGCCCATAGGAGACGGATTTTATGATAGAGGCGGAGTTCATGCGGTGCATCGCAGCGGCCGCAGCAGCGCAGACATTGCCGCGTTTTCGCCAGGCCGGGCTCGTTTCCAACAAGCTCGCTTCCGGCTTCGATCCGGTGACGGAAGCCGACCGTGAAGCTGAAAAGGCGATACGCTCGCTGATCCGCAGCACCTTCCCGGATCACGGCATCCTGGGCGAGGAGTTCGGCGCGGAAAACACCGATAGCCGCCATGTCTGGGTGATCGATCCGATCGACGGAACGCGCGCATTCATCTCGGGTCTGCCGTTGTGGGGCACGTTGGTCGGGCTGACCGATGGCGGCGACGCTATAGCGGGAATGATGTCCCAACCCTTCACCGGCGAACTGTTCTGGGCCGCTGGCGAAGCCTCGCATTATGACGGGCCGGGCGGCGCGCGGCGGCTCGCGACGCGTGGCACGCGCGCGATCGCCGAGGCCACTATGTGCACCACCACGCCGGCGCTGTTCGCCGGCGAAATGCGCGCGTCGTACGACCGGCTTGAAGGTTCGGTGCGGCTCGCGCGATACGGCACCGATTGCTACGCCTATGCCATGCTGGCGGCGGGCAATGTGGACCTTGTCGTGGAGACGGGACTCCAGCCTTACGACATCGTGGCTCTGGTGCCGATCATCGAGCGGGCAGGCGGCGTCATCACCCGCTGGGACGGCGGTCCGGCCGAAAAGGCTGGCGACATCGTCGCTGCCGCAACGCCCGAGCTACACGCTGCCGCGCTCGAGATGCTCAACGCCTAGGCTGTCAGTCAGGCCGGCTCGCTGCCGGGAATAAACGCATCGAAGGCGGCGAAGAATTGCTCGCGATAGACATCCGCTTCCTGCAGCAATTCGTGGCGCGCGCCGTCGATCGTCACCAGCGATCCTGTGCGCAGAAGCTGCGTGAACCGTTCGATGGCAGGCGTCTCGACCACCTGATCCGCACCGGCGGCAACGATAAGGGTCGGGACCTTGATTGAGGCGATGTAGTCGGGGTCCTGCACGCGCTCGCTGGCCAGGCATGCCGCGCGGATCCAGGCGACGGTCGGGCCGCCGATGCCCAGTTTGGGATAGTGCCGGTAGATGTCGACATTGCGTGCGTGGCGCTCAGGATCGCTGGTGAGCACATTGCCTTCAAAGGGCGGGTTCTCGTCGCGCTTCCCGTGCCCGAGATACATCGTGCCGAGGCCCAGCCCGTAGAGGAACGACGAAAGGCGCAGTGTGCCGCGCATCGTAAGCGGCTGGCCTGCAAATTCCAGCAACGGAGCGCTGAGAACCATGCGCTGCACCCGGTTGGCCAAAGTGGGCGCGGCCAGCAGTGCCACCAGCGCGCCGGTGGAGTGAGCCAGCATGAAGTAGGGCCCGCGGCAATCGGGCAGAACGATTTCCTCGAAGAAGACGCCGACGTCACCCACATAATCCATGAAGCTGTCGACATAGCCGCGATGCGGATTGCGGATCAGGCGCTCCGAGCCGCCCTGGCCACGCAGGTCGAAGATCGCGACGCCGAGCCCTCGTTTCGACAGGTGGCGGATCGTCTCGAAATATTTCTCGATGCACTCGTTGCGCCCGGTCTGAATGACCACCGTGCCCTTGAGCGGGCGACCTTCGGCCGCAAAACGCGCATAACGCAGGCGCTTGCCGTCGCGCGTGGTGATGAACCCGGCATGCACGTTGGCGGGCACCGGGTTGCCCGGCGTCTCGTGGAGAAGCTCCTGAATGGATTGGTCGTCCTGAGGCGGGTTCATAGCTGCCGTGATAGAAAGCGGCTCGATGAAATGCAAAGGGATTCCGGCCGGTTTGCTGACGCCGGACGTGGAAAGGCCGGAAGAGCCCATTATGGACTGCTTCCGGCCTCCTGACGAACCGGGAGGAAGGGACGATACACCCGGGTCGGCATCGGTGACGGAGAATTTCTCATCCGCCAATCCGTAGTCTCGAGATGAAATCTAGCAGCCGCCGCCTGAACCCGATCCGAAGGAGCGGTTCATCTGGCGTTCATCAAAGGCGGCATGTCGGGGACTTGAAACCGGACTGCGTCAAACCCAAATCCAGTGCGTGGCCGCCAATAGAAGGGGCCACTGGTCGTGGGAGATGCCGATACGGATCTTCGCTGACATGACCATACGCAAACATGTTGCTCAAAGGAGAACAGACCCATGCGTCATGTTGATTTTTCGCCGCTCTATCGTTCCACCGTCGGCTTCGACCGCCTCTTCACGATGCTGGATTCGCTTGCGCAGCCCGATAACGGCCAGACCTACCCGCCCTACAACATCGAGCGAACCGGCGAAGACGCCTATCGCATCTCGATGGCCGTTGCAGGCTTCTCGGAAGACGAGATTTCGATCGAGGCACACCGCAATGTGCTGACCGTGAAGGGCGAGAAGACCGAGGAGCAGACCGAGAGCTCGGAGTTCCTGCATCGCGGCATCGCCGCGCGCGCTTTCGAGCGCCGTTTCCAGCTCGCCGACCACGTCGAGGTCCAGGGCGCCGCGCTCAAGAACGGCCTTCTGCACATCGAGCTGAAGCGCAACATCCCCGAGGAGATGAAGCCGCGCCGGATCGCGATTGCCGCCGCTCCGGCAAAGGCGAAGCAGATCGAGGCCCAGGCTTCGAAATAAGTCCGTCCAGATTGGACATCGAGGCGGCGCCTTCGGGCGCCGCTTTTGTTTTACGTGTCTTTCGGCTCAGCGTCGCGGCATGCGCTCGTAGGCAGGCATTTCTTCCGCGATGAAATGGAAGGGCTGGCGGTCGATCGTGAAGATAGCGATCTGCGGTTGGCCGAAAAGTTCGGGCCGTCGAGCGTGCCGGCCTTCAGGATCACCTCGGGCATGTCCTGCCTGCGTGTCGCCAGATGCGTACCGCATTGCGCGCAGAACTCGCGCGTCACGGCATTTTCCAGGTCGCTGCGCCTGAAGCTTTGCGGGGTCCCTTCGGTGTAACGAAAATTTTCCGGCGGAATGAGCAGGAAAAAATTGGGTCCGCCGCCGGAAAAATACTGGCATTCGCGGCAATGACACTGAGCTCTCAGCTTCGGTTTGCCCTCCGCCTCGTAGCGCATCGCGCCGCAATAGCACCCGCCGGTCAATTCCATCAACATCTCCTCTCCTTCAGAACCGCAACCGATGGAGCGCTACGCGATCAGGTCGCCCAGGCGGTCCACTTCGTCCGCACTGGTTGCGAAGCTTGTGACAAAGCGGCAGAGCGTCTCGTCCTCCCCGATTTCGCCGGCAAAGCCATGCGGGGGATGCCATGGATAGAAGGCCGCGCCCTGCGCCTTCAACACTTCGACCACTGAAAGCGGCATGATCGGAAACACTTCGTTGGCCTGAGGCTCCCATCCGAGCCGCGTCTTCGATGACGCCCTGATATGATCGGCCAGCCGTGCGGCCATGGCGTTCGCGTGGCGCGCGGTTTCCAGCCACAGGCCGTCCTCGAAATACGCTTCGAACTGTGCGGCGATGAACCGCGATTTGGAAAAGAGCTGAGCGGCACGTTTGCGTATGAATGGAAATGCCTGTGCCTTCTTCGGATCCATAAAGACGACCGCTTCCGCGCACCAGCAGCCATTCTTGGTGCCGCCGAAGGAGACGATGTCGACGCCCTGTTTCCAGGTCATTTCCGCCGGCGAGGTGTCGAGCGCTACCAGGCCGTTGGCGAAGCGTGCACCGTCCATGTGCAGCGGCAGGCCGTGCTTTCGTGCGACCTGTGAAACCGCCGCGATGTCGGCAAGCTGGTAGACGGTGCCAATTTCCGTTGTCTGCGTGATCGAGATCGCAGCCGGCTGTCCCGAATGAACGAATTCCGGGGGATAGCGACCGATCTCGTGCTCCAGCGCTGCCGGATCCATCCGTCCCAATGGTCCATCAACGGGACACAGCCGACCGCCGCCGGTCAGGTATTCCGGCGCGCCGCCCTCGTCGGCGATCATGTGCGCCTCGCGGTGGCAGAACGCGACGCCGCCGGGCCTTGCGACGGCTGCCATCGACAGCGAATTCGCAGCCGTGCCGGTCGCGACGAAGAACACCGCCACCTCGCGTTCGAAGATTTCGCTGAAGGTCTGCTCGACCTGACGATCGAGATCGCTCGATCCGTAGGCCGAGGCGAAGCCGGCGGAATGCCGCGTCAGGTTTCCAGCAATTCGCGGGTGGACGCCGGCCCAGTTATCGGAGGCAAAAAACATGAGATGATCCGGGGTGACAGTGAAAGGTGAGGCTGGCAGTGTGGACGAGATCGCGCGGGTTCCGCAAGCCGTGTGGTTACGCTGCCGGTGGGCGCGGTAGACGGCGGCCAAGGTGGTTTTTCACAGGCAACCGACCGGAACGTTCGAAAACGTCGCGTTGCGCGCAACAAAATTTCGCGTTTAGCCGCAATTTTTTGCACATCCGTCTTGTCTGTGCTTAAGCTTTGTGGCATACGGAATTTAGGACAGTATTGCTGTCTTATTTAACGCGCGCTTGAATGGCCGGGTTTGGGGTATGATGACCGCAAATCCGGTTTTCGATGCGGGCGGTTTCGGATGGGTTGGAGCCCGCGCGAGCAGCTCCGGCTTCGTTCGCCAAGGGAGGCAAAGCCGCAAGCGGCATAGTCTCCCTGACGGCCTTTCGCAAGATATGCCGACAGAATGCCGGAAGTGCGCAAACGCTGTGCCTGCCGGATCGAACCGACCGCCCCAAAAGGGCTACTCTGGAGGAAGAGGCGATGACGGACCTGACGCCATCTGAAACGACCGTGCCTATGCCGGCCGCGCAGAGCAAAACGGCCGTCACCAAAACCATCGCCTCCACGTTCGGCCTGCCGGCTGCGCGAGGGCTTTACGATCCGCGCAACGAGCACGATGCCTGTGGTGTGGGCTTCATCGCGCACATGAAAGGCGAGAAGTCGCACGACATCGTGCGCGACGGTCTCGCCATGCTCGAAAATCTCACCCACCGTGGCGCGGTGGGCGCCGACCCGCTGATGGGTGATGGCGCCGGGCTGCTGGTGCAAATTCCCGACCGGTTCTTCCGCGAGGAAATGGCCGCTCAGGGCGTCGAACTGCCGGAGTCGGGGCACTACGCCGTCGGCCATATCTTCATGCCGCGTGATCCGGCTATCGTTGCGCGCACCGAGGAGATCATCGCCGAGGTCGTCCACCAGGAAGGCCAGACGCTGCTGGGCTTCCGGGAAGTGCCGGTCGACAATTCGTCTCTGTCCAAGGCTCCCGACATTGCGGCTTCCGAGCCTGTCCATCGTCAGGTGTTCATCGCCCGCAATCCGGCGATTGAAAGCCAAGACGAGTTCGAGCGCCGGCTCTTTATTCTGCGCAAGGTGGTTTCCGCGCGGATTTATGCAGAGACGGGCGGGCGCGACAACAGCCCCTACACCGTGTCGCTGTCGTCGCGGACAATCGTCTACAAGGGCATGTTCCTGGCCTATCAGGTGGGGGCCTACTACAAGGATCTCGCCGATCCGCGTTTCGAATCCGCGCTGGTCCTTGTTCACCAGCGGTTCTCGACCAACACGTTCCCGTCGTGGCAGCTTGCCCATCCCTACCGCATGGTCGCCCACAACGGCGAAATCAACACGCTGCGCGGCAACGTCAACTGGATGGCGGCACGGCAGGCCTCGGTCGATTCCGAACTGTTCGGCAACGACATCGCCAAGCTGTGGCCGATCTCCTACGAGGGGCAGTCGGATACCGCCTGCTTCGACAATGCGCTCGAATTCCTGACGCAGGGTGGCTACTCGCTGGCCCACGCCATGATGATGCTGATCCCGGAGGCCTGGGCCGGCAACAAGCTCATGGATGAGGAGCGCAAGGCTTTCTACGAATACCACGCGGCCCTGATGGAGCCGTGGGACGGTCCGGCTGCCGTAGCCTTCACCGATGGGCGCCAGATCGGCGCGACGCTCGACCGCAATGGGCTTCGTCCGGCGCGCTATGTCGTCACCGACGACGACCGCATCATCATGGCGTCCGAGGCCGGCGCACTGCCGGTGGCCGAGGAAAAGGTCGTCAAGAAGTGGCGGCTGCAGCCCGGCCGCATGCTGCTTATCGACCTCGAAAAGGGGCGCATCGTTTCCGACGAGGAGATCAAGTCGGAGATCGCCACCAAGCACCCTTACCGGCAGTGGCTCGCCAACACGCAGCTCATCCTCGAGGATCTGAAGCCGGTGGAGCCGCGTGCGCTGCGCAAGGACGTGTCGCTGCTCGACCGTCAGCAGGCCTTCGGCTACACGCAGGAAGACACCAAGCTTCTGATGTCGCCGATGGCGACGACCGGGCAGGAAGCCGTCGGTTCCATGGGCACCGACACGCCGATCTCGGCGATGTCGGACAAGTCGAAGCTGCTCTACACCTATTTCAAGCAGAACTTCGCGCAGGTCACCAATCCGCCGATCGATCCGATCCGCGAGGAACTGGTGATGAGCCTCGTCTCCTTCATCGGACCGCGCCCCAACATCTTCGACCTCGTCGGGTCCTCGCGCCGCAAGCGGCTGGAGGTTCGGCAGCCGATCCTGACCAATGGCGACCTGGAGAAGATTCGTTCGATCGGCCACACCGAGGACCGGTTCGACACCAAGACGCTGGACGTCACCTATTCGGTGATGGAGGGAACGGCGGGCATGCAGGGCGCGGTCGAGCGGCTTTGCGAGCGCGCCGAAGCGGCGGTTGCCGGCGGCTACAACATCATCATCCTTTCCGACCGCCAGGTTGGGCCGGACCGCATAGCGATCCCGGCGCTGTGGGCGACGGCGGCGGTCCACCACCATCTGATCCGCAAGGGTCTGCGCACCTCGGTCGGCCTCGTGGTCGAGTCGGGCGAACCGCGCGAAGTGCATCATTTCTGCTGCCTCGCCGGCTATGGCGCGGAAGCCATCAACCCCTATCTCGCCTTCGACACCCTGCTCGACATGCATGCGCGCGGGGATTTCCCGCCGGAAGTCGACCAGTATGAGGTGGTCTCGCGATACATCAAGTCGATCGGCAAGGGCATCCTCAAGGTCATGTCCAAGATGGGCATCTCGACCTACCAGTCCTATTGCGGCGCTCAGATCTTCGATGCGGTCGGGCTCTCGTCGGAGTTCGTCGAGCATTTCTTCACGGGAACGGCGACTACCATCGAAGGCGTCGGATTGGCCGAGGTGGCCGAGGAGACAGTGCAGCGACACGCGCTGGCTTTCGGCGACGACCCGGTGCTGCGCAACGCGCTCGATGTGGGCGGCGAATACATGTTCCGCATGCGGGGCGAGGCGCATATGTGGTCGCCCGACGCGGTGGCCACGCTGCAGCATGCCGTGCGCAAAGGTTCGTGGAGACCTACAAGGAGTTCTCTCAGCAGATCGACTCCGATGCGTCTCGGGCCAGAAGCATTCGTGGCCTCTTCCGTCTCAAGCTGGCCGAGGAGACCGGCCGCGCGCCGGTCCCGCTCGACGAAGTCGAGCCTGCGGCCGAGATCGTCAAGCGGTTCTCGACCGGCGCGATGTCGTTCGGCTCGATCAGCCGTGAGGCGCATACCACGCTCGCCATCGCCATGAACCGGATCGGCGGCAAGTCGAACACCGGCGAGGGCGGCGAGGAGCCCGACCGCTACCTGCCGCTGCCCGACGGTTCGGCGAACCCCGAGCGCTCGGCGATCAAGCAGGTCGCGTCCGGCCGGTTCGGCGTCACGACCGAATATCTCGTCAATTCCGACATGATCCAGATCAAGGTCGCGCAGGGCGCAAAGCCCGGTGAGGGCGGCCAGTTGCCGGGCCATAAGGTGGACGCGACCATCGCCAAGACCCGGCACTCGACGCCTGGCGTTGGCCTGATCTCGCCGCCGCCGCACCACGACATCTATTCGATCGAGGATCTGGCGCAGCTCATCTTCGACCTGAAGAACGTGAACCCCACGGCCGACGTGTCGGTGAAGCTGGTTTCCGAAGTGGGCGTCGGTACGGTTGCGGCGGGTGTCGCCAAGGCGCGGGCCGACCATATCACCATCTCCGGCTATGACGGTGGTACCGGCGCTTCGCCGCTGACCTCTCTCAAGCATGCCGGCAGCCCGTGGGAGATGGGCCTTGCCGAGACCCACCAGACGCTGGTGTTGAACGGCCTGCGCAGCCGCATCGCGCTGCAGGTCGACGGCGGACTGCGCACCGGCCGCGATGTAATCGTCGGCGCACTGCTGGGGGCCGACGAGTTCGGCTTCTCAACGGCGCCGTTGATCGCCGCCGGCTGCATCATGATGCGCAAGTGCCATCTCAACACCTGCCCGGTCGGCGTCGCCACGCAGGACCCGGTGCTGCGCAAGCGCTTCAAGGGCGCGCCGGAGCACGTCATCAACTACTTCTTCTATGTTGCCGAAGAAGTGCGCGAACTGCTCGCCGCCATGGGCTTCCGCAAGCTCGACGAGATCATCGGCGATACCGATCTGGTGGCCAAGCAGGAGATGATCGAGCACTGGAAGGCGAGGGGGCTCGATTTCAGCCGCGTCTTCCACAAGCCCGAAGCGCCCAAGGAAGAGACCTACTGGACGACGCGACAGGAGCACCCGGTCGACGACGTGCTGGACCGCAAGCTCATTGAGCTTGCAGCCCCTGCGCTCGAGTCTAAGCAGCCGGTGAAGATCGAGGTGCCGATCCGCAATGTCGACCGCTCGGCGGGTGCAATGCTGTCGGGAGCGGTCGCCAAGCGCTTCGGCCACAAGGGACTGAAGGACGACACGATCGCCGTGACCTTGACGGGCACCGCCGGCCAGTCCTTCGGCGCCTTCCTTTCGCGCGGTGTTTCGTTCGATCTGATCGGCGACGGCAACGACTATGTCGGCAAGGGCCTTTCGGGCGGTCGCATCGTCATACGGCCTTCGGACGATTCGAAGATCGTGCCAGAAGACTCGATCATCGTCGGCAACACCGTGCTCTACGGTGCCATCGAGGGCGAGTGCTACTTCCGCGGCGTTGCGGGCGAGCGCTTCGCTGTGCGCAATTCCGGCGCGGTGGCGGTCGTGGAAGGCGTGGGCGACCATGGCTGCGAATACATGACCGGCGGTGTGGTCGTCGTGATCGGCCAGACGGGCCGCAACTTCGCGGCCGGCATGTCGGGCGGCGTGGCCTATGTGCTCGACGAAGCCGGCGATTTCGCCGAACGCTGCAACATGGCGATGGTCGAGCTCGAGCCCGTGCCCGAGGAAGACGACATGCTTGAGAAGCTGCATCACCATGGTGGCGACATCGACCACAAGGGCCGTGTCGACGTGTCGGGCGACATGACGCGCCACGACGAGGAGCGCCTGGTGCAGCTCATCTCGAACCACATGCATTATACCGGCTCGACACGCGCCCGCGAAATCCTGGACAACTGGGCGGATTATCGTCCGAAATTCAGGAAAGTGATGCCGGTTGAGTACCGCCGTGCGCTGATCGAAATGGAGCGCATGCGCATGGGCATCGCGGCCGAATAGGCAGGAAGAACGACATTGCTGCGCCCGGAGGCGGCCCGACTGGCCGCTTCCCGAGGCTGGAGGTAAGAATGGGCAAGGTAACAGGATTTCTCGAGATCGACCGGCAGGTGCACAAGTACCAGCCGGCCTCCGACCGTATCAGGCATTTCAGGGAATTCACCCTGCCGATGTCGGATCAGGAAGTCGAGAAACAGGCCGCCCGATGCATGGATTGCGGCATTCCGTTCTGCCATGGGCCGACGGGCTGCCCGGTTCACAACCAGATCCCGGACTGGAACGACCTCGTCTACAACGGCGACTGGGACGGTGCGATCCGCAACCTGCATTCGACCAACAACTTCCCGGAATGGACCGGACGCATCTGCCCGGCACCGTGCGAGGAGGCCTGCACGCTCAACCTCGAGGACATCCCTGTCGCGATCAAGACCGTGGAGCAGGCGATCGCCGACAAGGCGTACGAGCAGGGCCACATCCGCCCGATGCCCGCTGCAAGCCAGACCGGCAAGAAGATCGCGATCATCGGTTCGGGACCGGCGGGCATGGCTGCCGCGCAGCAGCTCGGCCGCGTCGGCCACGAGGTTCATGTCTTCGAGCGCGAGTCGAAGCCGGGCGGGCTGATGCGCTACGGCATCCCCGACTTCAAGATCGAGAAGCACTATGTCGATGCGCGTGTGAAGCAGATGGAAGGCGAGGGCGTTACCTTCCACTGCGGCGTCAATGTCGGTGTCGACAAGAAGGTCTCCGAACTGCTGGCCGAGCACGATGCCGTGCTCTATTGCGGCGGCTCCGAGACGCCGCGCCCGGCGGGTATTCCCGGTGCGGAGTTCATCGGCGTTCACGACGCCATGCCTTATCTGGTTCAGCAGAACCGGCGCGTGGGGGCGAGGACATCCAGTCGGTCGCATGGGCCTCCGAGCCGATCGTCGCCGGTGGCAAGCATGTGGTCGTCGTCGGCGGTGGTGATACGGCCTCCGACTGTGTCGGCACCGCCTTCCGCCAGGGCGCGGTACGTGTGACGCAGCTCGACATTCGCCCACAGCCGCCGGAGAAGGAAGACAAGCTCACCGTCTGGCCCTACTGGGCGACCAAGATGCGGACCTCCTCATCGCAGGCGGAGGGCGCCCAGCGCGAATTCCAGGTCGCGACGCTGGAGTTCATTGGCGACGAGGACGGCGTACTGACCGGCGTCAAGTGCTGCGAGGTGGACGAGAAGCGCAAGCCGGTCGCTGGCACCGAGTTCGTCATTCGCGCCGATCTCGCCTTCATCGCCATCGGTTTCGCGGGCCCCATCTCCGGTGGCGTGACGAAGGAGCTGGACGGCCAGATGACGCTGAATGTGGATGCGCGGCGCTCGACCAATGTGGTCGCCAACGATCGCGACTATCGCACCAGCGTCGATAGGCTGTTTGCAGCCGGCGACGTGCGTCGTGGTCAGTCACTGGTCGTCTGGGCAATCCGCGAGGGCCGCCAGGCCGCGCATGCCATCGACAAGTTCCTCATGGGTGAGACTGTTCTGCCGCGTTAGCGACTACGGCGTTATCGCCGTGGTGCTTTGACGGTCGGGCCCGGCTGAGGCGGGGCCGGGTCGTCTTATCTCGAAATCGTCTGCGCGCCCGGGGGTGGGGGCAGGAGCCAGTCCCTTGCGGGAAAGCTGCTCAGCAGGCGTTCGCGCTTCGCCGCTGGGGCGCGCGAAGGATGCGCCGAGCAATTGTCCGCCGCTGTCGGATCCCAGATCGTCCAGCGCCATGGGCGCGGTGCGGTCGATGACCGCCGGTGTGGAGCCGTCGGGAGTGGGCCCGCCGAGCAAGCCGTCGCCATCGAGCCCGGGCGTTCCCGGTGTTGCCGAGCCTGTCTCGAACAGGCGGTTGAGCGGCTTTTCGGCATAGAAGGCGATCTTGCGGCGCCCGTCGCGGGTCACGTTGATCCCATCGCTGGAGCGAAGCTGGGCCGGCTGGCCGTTCATGTCGGGGCCGTTGGTTGCGAACGCGCCGCTTTCGTCGACGAAACCGTCCCAGACATCGACATATTCGCCACCCGCATCTGTCACGAGGCGCCGGTAGATGTCGTTGAATGCCAGCATGTCCGATGACATCGCGCCTGGACGGAAGGGCAGGTTACCCACCCATATCAGTGGCAGGTCCCTGTCCCTGACCGTCTTGATAAGCGCGGTCACGCGGCGCTCATATTCCTTGAGCCATGCGTCCGAGCGCGGGGGCTCGCGGTTTCCTTCTACGCGCATCTGCTGGCGGTCATTGGAGCCGATCATGACGACGACGGTGTCGGGTTTTTCCTCGTCGATCAACGTGCCGATATTGCCGGGCCAATCGTAGTAGTCGTCGCGGACCAGACCCGAGGAACCGTTGGTGCGATTGACGATCACCACGTCGGCATTCTGTTCGTAGGCAGCGTCGAGACCGTCGGCCAGTCCGCCGGCCAGGAAGTCGCCGACAACCAGAACCCGGCTTGCATCTTCCGCCTTCTCAATCGCTGGAACCACGGGCGCTGCGGGCGCCGCCGGCTGGCTGCGCCGGACCGCAGGTGCCGCCCGGCGCTGGGTCTCCGGCGGCGGTGCGATCACCCTATCGCGGCGCTGAGGCTCCCGGTCGCGGCGCGAGAACAGGAACCGCAATATCCCGCCCCCTGATTGCCGCTCGCCGGCCTCCTGCGCATGCGCAGCGCTTAAGAGAATACCACCGCCGACGGGCGCCAGCAGCGTCAGCGTCAATGCAACGCACAGGAGGCGAAGCGCATGACCAAGGGTGAGAGGGGGTACGCGCATCGATACTCCGGTTATTGACCGCGCAGCCGCGTCAGCAGTTCCTTGCTCGGATGACCGTCGGGCGACATGCCCATGCGGCCCTGCAAGGCCTTGATCGCTTCGCGCGAGGCGGGGCCGATCCTGCCATCGATCTCGCCATCATAATAGCCATGTGCCGAAAGACGCTTCTGCAGCTCCTGCGTCTCGTTGAAGCTGAGGCGGGTGAAGGGCCGGTTCCAGTCGCGCGAAAGCTTGCCGTGGCCTGCGATCTGGTCGGCAAGCAGGCCGACGGCGAGCGCATAGCGGTCCGAGCTATTGTAGCGTTTCAGCATGTTGAAGTTGTGAAGCACGAGGAAGGCCGGGCCATCGCGCCCCTCAAGCACCTTCAACTCCGCCTGGTCGTTTGCACGGGGATAAGCCTGGCCATTGGCGCGGACGACGCCGATCGCCTGCCACTGGGCGAGTGTCATCCTGCCCGCGGGAATTTGCGTCCCTGCGGCAGCACAACTTCGTAACCCCATGCATGGCCTGGGCGCCAGCCGTTCTGGCGCAGCAGGTTTGCGGCCGAGCCTAGCGCATCGGGAACAGAGCCCCAGATGTCGCGCTTGCCGTTACCGTCCATATCCACGGCCCATGTCTGGTAGCTGGTCGGAATGAACTGGGTGTGCCCCATCGCGCCTGCCCAGGACCCGGTGAGGTGGCTAACGTCCACATCGCCGTTCTGCAGAATCTTGAGTGCGGCAATCAACTGGGAGCGCGCGAATTTCTGGCGTCTGCTGTCGGCGTAGGCGAGAGTGGAGAGCGACCTTACGATGTTGCGCACGATGCGCGGGTTGTTCAGCGCCTCGCCGTAGCGCGACTCGATCGACCAGATTGCCAGCACGATGTTGCGGTCAACGCCGAAGCGCTGCTCCACGGCATCGAGCGTGCGGCGATGCTGCTGGGCCATCCGGCGGCCGTTGCCGATGGATTCGTCGGTGATCTGGTTGTCGAAATACTGCCAGACAGGCGCGTTGAATTCCGGCTGATTGCGCGCGAGCTCGAGCACCTCGGGGTCGGGTGACGTCACGCCGGCGAAGGCCCGGTCGAAGATTGCGCCGGAAACGCCGTTGCTGGTTGCCGTCGCACGGAACTGGCCGACCCAGCGCTGGAACTGGGCGTCGGCAAAGGCCGGCGTTGCCTGCGCGGCTGCCGCAAGCGCGATCGCTACGCCAGTAGCCCTGAGGAATGACGAGAAACGCCCTGCCGTCTTCTTGGCCATCTGCATGTCTCCAATTGCATGTTGCATTCAGGGAACCATTCATCGACCATTCGGGTTAGGAAAAAGTTTACCATAGGCATTTTTGAAGGCCTACAGCGACAGGCGTGACACTCCCCGCAGCACAATCGATTCAATAAACTTCAATCTCGGCATGAAAGTGTCGCGGCGGAAAGTGTCGCCGCCCCAACAACGGAACAGAGCGCAGATGAGAGAAGTAAGAAAAGCCGTGTTTCCCGTAGCCGGACTGGGGACCCGTTTCCTGCCCGCTACCAAGGCGGTGCCAAAGGAGATGCTGACTGTCGTCGATCGCCCGGTTATCCAATACGTGGTCGATGAGGCGCGCGAGGCGGGCATTGAGCATTTCATCTTCGTCACCGGTCGTAACAAGACCGTGATCGAGGATCACTTCGATATCCAGTTCGAGCTTTACGACACGCTCGAGCAGAGAGGGAAGCTGGACCAGCTCGAAAAGCTGCGAGCCCTCCAGCCCAAGCCGGGGCAGACCAGCTACACCCGTCAGCAGGTGCCGATGGGGCTCGGCCACGCTGTCTGGTGCGCTCGTGACCTCGTCGGCAACGAGCCGTTCGCACTGTTGCTGCCCGACATGATCATGCAATCGGAAACGAGCTGCCTGAAAGGCATGGTCGAGCTTTACGGACACACCGGGGACAACATCATCGCCGTGCAGGAGTGCGACCCGGAAGAGGCGCATAAATACGGCATCGTCGGCAAAGGTGCCGAAGCGCATACCGGTTTCGAGATCACGGAAATGGTCGAGAAGCCCGCTAAGGGCACCGCGCCGTCAAACTTTTACATTAACGGCCGCTATATCCTGCAGCCGGAAATCTTCGACATTCTCGAACACCAGGAGCGCGGTGCCGGCGGCGAGATCCAGCTTACCGACGCTATGAAGAAACTGGGCGAGCAGCAGAAGCTGTTCGGCTACCACTATCAGGGCGAGACCTACGATTGCGGCTCGCCAGAAGGCTTCGTGGAGGCAAACATCGCCTTTGCGTTTCAGCAGGGCAATTTGCGCGACGTGGTGGTCGACGTGGTGGAGCGCCTGCGCAGCAAGCAGGGCGGCTGAAAAACTCAGCGCTGGAACGTCATGCCGAGATAGACCCGCGTCTCGTCATAGTCGCGGTCGGGTAGCGTTCCACGCTGGATCTCGTGGCTGGCACGGCCGGTGATGCCGGCATATCGGTTCAGCCACCAGGTCAGGCTTGCTTCGCCGCGCAGCACGAGATCGCTTTCGTCATGGCCGAAATAGTCGCGCCAGCCGATGCCGGCGAGAACGCTGCCGGTCAGGTTTTGCCGCAATTCGCGGCTCACCGAGAGGCTGGCGGAGTGGTATAGCGAACCTGTCTTGCCGGCGATTGTCGAACCCTCGACTTCGGTCGAGGCGTCGAGCGCCACCGTCGTTCCGCGCACCGGCGACCAGGCGAGATTGGCTGCGAGCGACAGCCCGGACATCGTCGGCAGCCGCTCGTCTTCCGGGTTTTCGCTCACCCATCCAGCCGAAATCTCGCCGCGCAGCTTCTCCTGAATGTCGACTTCCACGCCGGCGCGTACGCCGTAGCGGTCGGCCGAGCGCTGGTAGCCATTGCGGTCAAATTCCTCGTCATAGGAGCGCCGTCCGATCTCAGCTTCCACGAAGGGCCGCAGCGCCGGCGATAGTTCATAGCCGGCGCGCATCCGCACCAGCGCCAGCGTCGTGTCGCGGTCGTCCTGCGGCAGCGTTCCTCCGCCCGATAGCTCGGCGTCTCCGTAGGTTTCCCGGATAACGTCACCGGCCAGCTGCAGGCGAAGCGGGCCGAGATCCCGTTCGACGCCCGCATTGCCGGTGAAGGTGTGCCGTGTCGGTCGCGAGACGGCGTCCTCGATCGTCTCCGGCGATGAAGCCGATTCCGGCCGCACGCGATAACCGCCGCCGACAAACGCGCTCCACTGGTCGGCGAGATCAAGCCGCAACTGACCTGCGACGCCGCCCTCGACCTCGGAAATCTCCTGTCCGGACAGTGATTTGCGATACGAGACGTCGGCGTCGATCGTCGCGCTGTGGCGGGACCAGTCCGAGATGGCGTTGAGGCGCAGGGCCGTCTCGGAAAAGGTCGAGCCTTCTCCATCGGGGCTCAGATTGGCATTCGATGTCCAGCCGATGCCCTGTTCCAGGGTTGGCGTGACAATGAAGGTGCCGAGCCGCAGACCTAGCGGAGCGTAGGGGTTTTCGTCAGGCGTTCGCGTGAGGCCTTCGATGGCGGTAGCGCGGGTGCTGTCGGCAGCGGCTCGCCCCGTGTCGACGTCGTCGAGCGCGCCGGCCGCGGCGTTCGCACCGTCCCGGTGACGAGATCGGCCTCGTCGGCATCGACGGCTGCAGCCCTCTGTTGATTGAGGGTTGCCGCCGTCTGAGCGCGGCCGACCGGTTCCACCGCGGATGCCGGATCGTCGAGTGCATTGTCGATCAGCGCACCTTGCCTTGGCTGGGCGGCCGCCGCATCGGACACGGCTTCTTCTTCGTCTGCCAGCGCGCCGGCGCTGCTCGGCGTATAGGGCGGGGCGTCCAGCATGTCCGTATCGAGCGCTGTCGGGGAACCGAGCAGGGACTGCTCGTCGCGGCGCGCCTGCCCGTCGATCAGATCGTCGGTAATGCTGCGCTCGAGCACCGGCCCGCGCAGGCCGGGTTCCATCTGCGCCGAAGCCTCGCCGCAAACAAGGACCGCGCCGGCTGCTGCCAGCGTGAGCGCGCCAAAGCTGCGCGGCGTCCTTCTATGATGCGGCGGAAGTGGTGCCATCGTCGCCCGATCGGTGCGGCGCGGAGCGCGCCGAGGTTTACCGAACCGTAAACAGCGTTGGTTAACGGATGATTGATTTCGGAGGGGAACGGGGTCCGCGACGGCACTGCCGATGGACACGGCGCGGCGGAAGCGCTAAGCGCTTGCCATGCAGAGAAAAGCCATTACCGCACCGGTCGACAGGGCGTTGGCGATCGCCTCGGCGCTGCGCACCCTGCGCACCGAGATGAACGGGCTGGACGCGCTTGCCGCCTCGCTGGAAAACGGCCTCGGCGAACCTTTCGCCACGGCGGTCGAATTGATCGGCAGCATCACCGGTCGCGTCATTGTCACCGGCGTCGGCAAGAGCGGCCATATAGGCTCGAAGATCGCGGCAACGCTTGCTTCGACCGGCACGCCGGCCTTTTTCGTCCATCCAGCCGAAGCCAATCACGGCGACCTCGGCATGATCGCGCCGGACGACGCGATCATCGCCATGTCATGGTCCGGCGAAACGTCGGAGCTGAAAGGCATCGTCGCCTATGCGAGCCGCTTCGCGATCCCGCTGATCGCAATCACCGCAGGGCTCGATTCAGCACTGGCGCGACAGGCAAGCGTCGTGCTCGCCTTGCCGAAGGTCGCGGAAGCCTGCCCGCACGGTCTCGCCCCCACCACCTCGACCGTCATGCAACTCGTGCTCGGCGATGCGCTTGCGGTGGCGCTGCTGGAGGCGAGGGGGTTCACGCCGGATCACTTCCGTACGTTCCATCCCGGCGGCAAGCTGGGCGCGAGCCTGGTTCAGGTGGGCGAGATCATGCATCGCGGTGAGGAGCTTCCAGTCGTCGCAAGCGGAACGAGCGTGCGCGATGCGGTGCTTGAAATCTCGCGCAAAGGCTTCGGCTGCGTTGCGGTGGTGGGCGCCGACGGCGCGCTCGAAGGGATCGTCACCGACGGCGACCTGCGGCGCCACATCGACACGGACATGATGGCGATGACGGTGGACGACATCATGACCCGCCAGCCCCGGTGCGTGGAGGCGGATGCTCTGGCGGGCGCGGTGCTGCAACTGGTCAACGCGTCCTCGATCACCTCGGTGATCGTCGTGGAGGATCGCAAGCCTGTCGGGCTGGTTCACATGCACGATCTGTTGCGGATCGGCGCGGCCTAGGCCTGCTCTACCCTCAATTCGCCGTTTTCGGCGGAGACCACCCGCACGCGGGTGCCGACCGGCAGGTCGGGGCCCGCGACGCGCCACAGCGTGTCGCCCAGCCGCACTCGGCCGTATCCGTTGGTGATCGCTTCCTCGAGCGTCGCCGTGCGCCCGACAAGCTGGCGCTCACGCTGGTTGAGCAGCGGCTGATCGGTGTCGTCCTGGTTCCTGCTCGAGAAAAAGCGCCGGCCGACGAGCACCGAAGCGATAGACAGGCCGAGGAACACGAGCACCTGCACCTGCCAGACCCAGATCGGTGCGTCCCATAGCTGCAGGGAAAGCGTACCGGTCAGGATCGCGGCGATGCCCAGCCACAGGAGATAGGCGCCGGGCGCAACGATCTCGAGTGTCAGCAGCACGGCGCCCAGCACCATCCAGTTCCAGGGGCCGAGGTCGGTCAACCATTGCATGATCATGGGCGGACCTTTCGCAGACGTCAGGCCGGCTGGTCGGGCGTGACGCTCGGCGTGCGGGCGGTGGAGTGGCGCGGTCGGGTCGGCTGACCGTCCTCGCCGAATACTTCCTTCGCGATCGCACCGATGCCGCCCAGGGAGCCGATCAGCGACGACGCCTCGAGAGGCATCAACACGACCTTGCTGTTGGTGGCGGAGCCGATCTTGGCCATTGCCTCGGTGTATTTCTGGGCCACGAAGTAGTTGATCGCCTGTACGTCGCCCTTGGCGATGGCTTCGGAAACGACCTGCGTCGCACGGGCCTCTGCCTCAGCCGCGCGCTCGCGGGCCTCGGCGTCGCGGAAGGCGGCTTCGCGGCGGCCTTCGGCCTCAAGCACCTGCGCCTGCTTCAGGCCCTCTGCCTCGAGAATCTGGGCGCGCTTGTTGCGTTCCGCCATCATCTGGCGGGCCATCGATTCGACCAGGTTGGCGGGCGGGTTGATGTCCTTAATCTCCACGCGGGTCATCTTGATGCCCCAGGGCTGGGCGGCCTCGTCGACGATCCTAAGCAGCCTGTCGTTGATCGCGTCGCGGTTCGACAGCAGCTCGTCGAGGTCCATGGAACCCATCACCGAGCGGATATTGGTCATGGTCAGGTTGAGGATGGCGTTCTCCAGACCGGAGACCTGATAGGCCGCCTGCGCGGCGCTCAGGACTTGGTAAAACGCAACGCCATCCACGGCGACGATGGCGTTGTCGCGGGTGATGACTTCCTGCGTTGGCACATCGAGCACCTGTTCCATCATGTTCATCTTCGCACCGACGCGATCGATGAACGGCACGATGATGTTGAGGCCGGGCGACAGAGTCTTGGTGTAGCGGCCGAAGCGCTCGACCGTATAGTTGTAGCCCTGCGGCACCGTCTTGATCCCCGCAAAGATGAGGAACAGGACGAGGACGACAAGAACCGGAATGAGAATGTCGAACCCAGAAAACGGCATCAAGCCCTCCATCGTGTTGCCCGCGCCGACGCTACGCGCCGCAGAATGTCGCCGAACAGACTTAAGGCCGTTTGCGCACCGTTACAATGTCAGAGCCAGCCCGCCAGCTCCCGCCTGACGAGCGTTTCCAGCATGGCCATGCCGGCGTCGCTGTCGTTGAGGCAGGGTATGTGGGAGAAGTTCTGGCCGCCGGCATGCATGAAGACCTCGCGCACCTCGCCGTCGATCTCCTCCAGCGTCTCGATACAATCGGCCGAAAAGCCCGGATTGATGATGGCGATGGACTTCACGCCCTCTTTCGCAAGGGCCTCGACCGTTTTGTCGGTGTATGGTTTCAGCCATTCCGCCTTGCCGAACAGCGACTGAAAGGTCGTCCGCAGCCGCTTGTCGTCCCAGCCCAGCCGCTCGCGCAGGAGTCGCGTGGTTTTCTGGCAGTGGCAGTGATACGGATCGCCCTTCTCGAAATAGGCCTTCGGGATGCCGTGGTACGACGCAAGCACGACCTCGGGTTCGAAATCGAGCCCGGCAAGGTGTGTCTGGATCGACTGCGCGAGCGCTTCGATATAGGCGGGATCGTCGTAGTAGGGCGGCACGGAGCGCACGGTCGGCATGTGCCTGATCTTCATCAGCGCCCGGTAGAGCTGGTCATTCGCCGTCGCGGTCGTCGTCGCCGAGAACTGCGGGTAGAGCGGGAACATCACGATCCTGTCGCAGCCTTGCGCGGTCAGGCGCTCGACCGCGCTCGCGATCGACGGGCTCCCATAGCGCATGCCCCATTCGACGGTTATGCGAGGCTCGTCGGCCAAGGCTTCTGCAAGGCGTTCCGCCTGACCGCGGGTGATGGTGCGCAGGGGCGATTCGTCCTTGTCGCGGTTCCAGATCTTCTCGTAATTCGCGCCCGCCTTCTGCGGCCTCGTGGTGAGCACCGCGCCGTAGAGGATCGGATACCAGATCGCCTTGTTCAGTTCGATGACGCGTGTATCGGACAGGAACTCGCGCAGGTATCTCCACATCGACCAGTAGTCGGTGCCGTCCGGTGTGCCGAGATTGGTCAGCAGGACGCCGATGCGTCCCGTCCTCACCGGCGGATGTCCTTCCGGCAGCGATACCGTCGCCTTTGCGTTACCCGGTGCAGTTGCGCCGACGCCCATTTCAGTCACTCCTTGCAGGTGGCCGGAAGCTAGGCATTACGTGATGCATTGCAATATGCCCGCTTGACGCACCTTGCCGGCGTCAGTTCGCGTAGTCCCGCTCGTCGGCGATCACCTTGCCGTCGTTGGGAAGCGAACCTGGGTCGGCCAGATGCACCGCGCCGCCGAGCTTGGTGATCTCGCGCAGCGACGTCTCGATGGCGGATGCGTCTGGAGATGTGCCCGGTGTAGCCTCGACATGCAGCGTCATCGCATCGCGCGCTCCGTCGCGTATCACCACCAGCCGTGCCCGCGCAACCTCGCGATGCCGGGCCACCACCTCGGCGATCTGCTTCGGGTCCACGAACATGCCCTTCACCTTGGTGCGCTGGTCGGCGCGGCCCATCCAGCCCTTGAGGCGCTGTCCCGTACGTCCGCAGGGCGAATGGCCGGGCATTATTGCCGAGAGGTCTCCGGTGCCGAGCCGCACCAGCGGATAGGCGGGGTTGAGGCTGGTCACCACCAGCTCGCCAACTTCGCCCTCCGGCACCGGGTCGCCGGTTCCGGGGCGGACGATCTCCACGATAAGGTCCTCGTTGACGATCATGCCGGGGTTGGGCGCGCCGTCCTCGGCCGCTGTCTCATAGGCGATCACGCCGAATTCGGCGGTGGCATAGCATTGATAAACCCGGATTCCGCGCGAAAGGTATTCCTGGCGCAGGGACGGGAAAAGTGCGCCCCCGAAACGAGGCCGAGCCGGAACGAGGAGATGTCCTTGCCGGTCTCGGCCGCGCGGTCGAGCATCACCTTGAGGAAATCCGGCGTGCCGCCATAGACGCCTGGCTTCAGCGCCGCGGCGGCCTCGACCTGCATATCGGTGTTGCCGGTGCCGGCCGCGAAGACCGTGCAGCCCAGCGCCCGCGCACCTTCGTCGATGATGAAGCCGCCGGGGGTCATGTGATACGAAAACGCGTTGTGCATGACGTCGCCCGGCCGAATGCCGACGGCAAACATGGCCCGCGCCGAGTGACCGGAATCCTTCTCCAATCCCTGCGGCTCCCAGATGGGGCCCGGCGACATGAAAACCCGGCTGCCCTGCAGATGAGCCGGATTGACGAAATCGCCGAATGGCGGGTTCCGCGCCTGCTTCTCCATCAGCTCGGCCTTGCGCAGCACCGGCAGCGAGGCGAGGGCGGAACGGGAGGTCAGCGTCGCAGGATCGATCCCTTCGAGCCACCGTGCAAGGCCGGGAACATCGCGTATCGAGGCAGCCAGAAATTCCGGCAAGCGTGCGAAAAGGTCTTTCTCGCGTTCGTCCGGGCTTCGCTGCTCGCGATCATCGAAATAGGCGGCCATCGTTCCTCCCTCAGCCTCCGGCATCCTTTTCAGATGCCTTATCGCAGGGGGATCGCCATACGCGCAAGGTGGACGGATGCGATGCATCCGCCCTTCCCATGGAAAGTCGTGCTGTCAGGTGAGGCGTGTGCCTCAGGCGGCTGCGCCGCGGCGTATCAGCGAAAACTGCTGGCCGGTCGAGCCGGTGCAGTTGAGCTGCGTCTGGCTAACCATTGCGCAATTGACCTGGGTCGTCGTCTGCCTGATGAGCGACGTTACCGAGATCGACACCGTCGACGCGTCGATCTGCGAATAATTGCCTTCGGCGAGCTTGTTACCGGTGTCGGTTGCAAGCGTTTCGAACCTGCCGGCAGTGAAGCGCGACATTGCCACGCCGTCGGTGCTGACCCATTCGCCCTCGAAGCCGGTCTGCATTGCCGAAGGGCCGACGGGACGGTCGCGCCTCTGCGGCTCACCCATGCTCTGGCAACCTGCCAGAGCGACCACAGTTGCCACCGCTGCAACTGCGCGAAATTTGACCGCATTCATCATGCCGACTGTCCTTTTTCGGTACGACTGGATTCTCAATCGCCGTTTTTGCAGGCGAAAGCAAGGTTGGCGCGCTGTCGCGCCGTCCGCACAACGCTTAACGAACAAGAATGTTGCGGAATTGCCAGGGGTCGGTCGTATCGATGTCTTCGGGGAAGAGACCGGGCCTTCCGTCGAGGGGAGTCCAGTCCGTGTAATAGCCTTTAACAGGCCCAAGATAGGGAATCTGAACCTCAAGGCAGCGCCGATAGTCGATCTCGTCGGTCTCGACGATGCCCGCCTCCGGATTTTCCAGCGCCCAGACCATGCCCGCGAGCACCGCCGAGGAAACCTGAAGTCCGGTCGCATTCTGGTAGGGCGCCAGTTGCCGCGCGTCGTCGAGCGAAAGCTGCGAGCCATACCAGTAGGCATTGCGGTCATGGCCGTAGAGCAGCACGCCCAGCTCGTCGACACCGTCCACCAGCTCGAACTCGTCGAGGACATGCTGCACCGGCTGGGCCTTGCCCTCGGCGCCGAACATCTCATGCAGCGACAGCACCGCGTCGTTGCAGGGATGGTAGGCGTAGTGACAGGTGGGGCGGAAGACGGGCACGCCGTCCTCACCACGCACCGTGAAATAGTCGGCGATGGAAATCGCCTCGTTGTGGGTGACCAGGAAGCCGTATTGCGGGCCGGGTGTGGGGCACCAGCTGCGCACGCGCGTGTTGGCGCCCGGCTGCTCCAGATAGATCGCAGCGGCGCTGCCGTCCACGTGCTGCTTCGCGTTCGCGGGCATCCACTTCTCGTGCGTGCCCCAGCCCAGTTCGGCCGGCTGCAGACCTTCGGCGATGAAGCCCTCGACCGACCAGGTATTCCAGAACGCGTTCAAGGGCTTGGGGTCCTTCGCGCGCTGGGTATCACGTTCAGCGATGTGCACGCCCTTGACGCCAGCCGAGTGCATAAGGCGCGCCCAGCCTTCGCGGTCGCCGGTGGGTGGCTCCTGGAAATCGAGACCCAGGTCTTTGGCGAGATTGAGCAGTGCCTGCTTGACGAACCATGAGACCATGCCGGGATTGGCGCCGCAGCATGAGATCGCCGTGGTGCCGCCGGGCGAATTGCGCTTCTCCGCCCGCATCGTTTCGCGCAACGCATAGTTGGTGCGCGAGGCGTTGTCGGCGTCACGGTCGAAGTAGAAGCCGAGCCACGGCTCCACCACCGTGTCGATATAGAGGACACCCAGTTCCCGGCAGAGCCGCACGAGGTCGAGCGACCCGGTATCGACGGACAGGTTCACGCAGAAGCCCTGACCTTCTCCGGCCGTCAGCAGTGGGGTGAGCAATTCCCGGTAGTTGTCCTGCGTGACATGTGCGGCGACATGACTTGCGCCGTACTGCGCCATGATCTTTGCGTCGGCGGCACTTTCCCGCGGCTCCACGACCACCAGCCGCGAAGGATCGTAGCGGAAGTGCCGTTCGATCAGGGCAGCGTGCCCTGACCGATCGAACCAAATCCGATGATGACGATCGGGCCGGTGATTTCACCGTAGATAGGCGGGGCGGCATCTGCCATTGCGGGGAACTCCAGACTGAAAGCGATGGTTCGGCCTTAATCACGGAACCATGACACAATCAACACGGCTACGTTGCATGCGTTCCCGCTTCGCGCTCCGCAATGGCCCGCAGCGCCGCTGCCAGCCGGTCCCGCTCGGCGCTGAGCCCCTTGTATTCAAGCTGTTCCGGGTCAAGACCTGCCAGTTGATCGGCAAAGGAGCCGGCGAGGCGTTTTCTGTCTGGATGTTCGCTCAATCGCTTCATCGGGTCGAGAAAGATGCGGATCGTAAACAGGATGTCACCCGACCGGGGAAGCTTGCGGAGCGTCTGACGTTCGACGCGTATGAAGGCGCTGGCGGCAGGGTCCAGTTCGCTGAAGCGCGTCGGACTATCGCTTGCCCGCACTTCGCGCTCGGCGTTCGATAGCGGGTGGTAGAGCGCCGGATTGTTCTGCAGCGACCAGTTCCAGCGCAGCACGACCTGACCTTGCAGCTTATCGAACATGCGTTCGATCAGTTCCGCGTTGCGGGTGTCGCGGCCGAAACGCGGCACCGGCTCATGGATGTCGGCCAGTGGCCGTCCGAATTTCTCCGCGAGCGACCACGACGAGGGAAAACAGAGCGATGCTGCCGCGAGCCGCCAGCCATCCTCGCCCTTGCGCATCAGCACCAGATCTTCCTGCACCATGAGCGAGGCGGCTTTGAGGGGCGGGTCGGCGGGGTCGAGTGCAGGAAGCCCGAGCTGCGGAAAATGCGCGTCCATGTGTGCCGCGACTAGCTCGGCAACCTCCTGCTGAGCCTCGCGCGTATCAGCCTCCGCCGCGAATACGTCGTCCGGCCGCTCGGAGAAGAGACGCCGTTTCTCCGCAAGATATGGCCCGTAGTGCGCATCGACGTCGAGCCATGCGGCAGGATCGAGGGGCTTCAGGCCGATCGTGAAGGGTTGCGAGGAGCCATCATATGGAGTGTGGGCAAAAGTCATGCCCGCATTTTCGCGTCCAGACGCGCCGGAACAAGCCCCCAGTGAATTGCCGACGAACAATTCCCGGGCGGCGAAAGCATCTTCTGGCGTCAACACGTGCTCCCGCGCAAGCCCTCGCGTGATCAACTCAGCCCGCAGGACACCGGCCAGCAGGCCGCATTTGAGCGGCGGCGTGACCAGCGGGCCGTCATCGATCCTGGCGAACAGAGTGGTGATCGTGCCCTCGCAGAGCTCTCCCTTTTCATTCAGGAGCAGGACCTCGTCAGCCTCGGCGCGTGAGAATTCGGCTCGTGCCCTGTCGTAGACGGCACGGTGCGATGTCTTATGGCGCAGCAGAGGATCGGCCGAATTCAGCCGTTCGGCTGCAAGTCGGAGCGTCCACAACTTGCCGCCATCGGCGGCGACGAAGGGTGTGGTCTCGACATCGCTGAAACCGTCCTCCCGCGACGTGAGGCGAACCCGTAGCGGGTGGTCTGCAGCCTCGATATTTTCGAGTTGCGCGGCAATCTTTCCGGCGTCGCAGGCAAAGCCCAAGGCGGCGGCCGAAGCGCTCAACCGGGCGAGGTGGAGGTCCAGCCGGGGGACCGTGCCATCGGCCTCCAGCCGCATGGTCTCGATCAAATGGAAGCCGGCTTCTCGCCCGTGGCGAAGCGGCCTTTCAGCAGACATTCGGCATATTCTCCCTCGGCGGTGGAATCGAATACGACGCCGCCGCCGACATTGAACACGGCGCGGCCTTCGGGAAACAGCGAAATCGTGCGGATGGCGACGCTGAAGCGCATCCGGCCGGTCGGCGCAATCCAGCCGATTGCCCCGCAATAGACGTCGAGCGGCGTGTCTTCCAATGCGCGCAGGATCTTCATCGCGCTGATCTTGGGCGCGCCGGTGATCGAACCGCAGGGAAACAGCGCGCCCAGCATGTCGTGAAAGCCGATGCCTTCCAGCAGGCGCGCGCGAACGCGGCTGACCATCTGGTGCACGGTCGGATAGGTTTCGACGCTGAAGAGTTCGGGGACGTCCAGCGTGCCCACCTCGCAGATGCGCGAGATGTCGTTGCGCAGCAGGTCGACGATCATGCGGTTTTCCGCCTGGTTCTTCGGATCGTTGCGCAGGAATGTCCGCTGCGCGTCGTCTTCCTCGGGTGTTTGCCCGCGCGGCGCGGTTCCCTTCATTGGTAGTGCGTCGATCCAGCGATCGTCGGAAACCTCGAAGAAAAGTTCGGGCGAGCGTGACAGCACCACGGGACCATCGAGATCGATGAAAGCGCCGTAGCGCACCGGCTGCCGCTCCATCAGCGAATGGAAGAGGGCGAACGGCTCGCCGCCCCAGCGCGCCTCGACCGGAAAGGTGAGGTTCGCCTGATAGCAATCGCCTTCGCGCAGGTGCCGGTGCAGCCTGTCGAAGCGCTGATGGTATTGCGCCGCCGTCCATGTGGCGCGCGGTTCGGCGATGAACGGCGGGGACTCGTCGCTGGCCGCGCCGCTTTCGAGCGATGCCGGGTCTGCGGGGCCGTCAAAAACGCCGAAGCACAGGAGAGGCGACTGGCGGTCCGGGGGCAGGAAATCGCGCAGCGCCGGGTCGAGCAGATAGCCTGCTTCGTAGGACATGTATCCGGCGAGCCACCGACCCGCCCGCTGCGCTTCCTCGATGCGATCGAGCGCCGACAGGAATTCCTCGGCGTCCCACGCGACGATCAGATCGCGCGGCTCGACAAACAATGTCTCGTGGCCTTCCAGGTCGTTCCGGAAGTAAGCCAGTCCTCGTCGCGGATGCATCGTCGCGCGCCGCGCCTGCCGCTCGCCGCGTCAGGCGTCCATGGCCTCGAGTTCGTCGATCAGCGCCTCGATCACCGACAGGCCCTTGCCCCAGAAGGCCGGGTCGGACGCATCGAGGCCGAAGGGCGCCAGCAGCTCGGAATGGTGCTTGGTGCCGCCGGCCTTGAGCATCTCGAAATACTTCTCCTGGAAGCCGCTCTCGGCGTTCTGGTAAACGGCGTAGAGCGAGTTCACGAGGCAGTCGCCGAAAGCGTAGGCGTATACATAGAACGGCGAGTGGATGAAGTGCGGGATATAGGCCCAGAAGGTTTCGTATCCTTCTCGCAGCCGGATCGCCGGCCCGAGGCTCTCGGTCTGAACCTGCAGCCACAGCTCGCCGATCTGGTCCGAGGTCAGCTCGCCATTGCGGCGCTCGGTGTGAAGCTTGCGCTCGAACTCGTAGAAGGCGATCTGGCGCACGACCGTGTTGATCATGTCCTCGACCTTCTGGGCGAGCATCGCCTTGCGCTCGCGCCGGTCCCTGGTGCGGTCGAGCAGCGAGCGGAAGGTCAGCATCTCGCCGAAGACGGATGCCGTCTCCGCGAGCGTCAGCGGGGTCGAGGCCATCAGCGCGCCCTGGCGTGCGGCGAGCACCTGGTGAACGCCGTGGCCCAGCTCGTGCGCCAGCGTCATCACGTCGCGCGGCTTGCCCATGTAGTTGAGAAGCACATAGGGGTGCGCGGAAGGCACCGTCGGGTGCGCGAAAGCGCCTGGCGACTTGCCCGGGCGAACCGGCGCGTCGATCCAGTTCTTGTCGAAGAACTGGCCGGCGATCTCGGCCATTCTCGGGTCAAAGTGGCCATAGGCTGACAGGACCGTGTTCTTCGCTTCCGCCCAGCCGATCTCCGCCTGCGGGGTTTCGGGAAGCGGCGCGTTACGGTCCCAGTGGTTCATCTGGTCCATGCCGAGCCACTTCGCCTTCATGGCATAATAGCGGTGCGACAGGCGCGGATAGGCTTCCCTCACAGCGGCTGCCAGCGCGTCGACCACCTCGCGCTCGACGCGATTGGCGAGGTGGCGCGAATCCGCGATGTCCTCGAAGCCGCGCCAGCGATCCGAAATTTCCTTGTCCTTAGCAAGCGTGTTGGTGATGAGCGTGAAAGTTCGCAGATTCTCGCGGAAGGTCGCGGCGAGCGCTTCCGAGGCTTTCTGCCTCACCTTGCCGTCCGGGTCCTGCAGCCTGTTCAGCGTCGGTTCCAGCGCCAGCTTTTCGCCGTCGACGTCGAAGCGCAGCGCGGTCATCGTCTCGTCGAACAGGCGGTTCCAGGCGCCTCGGCCCGTGATCGACTTTTCATGGAATAGCTGCTCGATGCGGTCTTCGAGCTGGAACGGCTTGTCCTTGCGCAGGTCGAGCACCCAGGGCCGGTAGTGGCCGAGTACCGGGTCGGCATCCAGCGCGGCCTCGATCAGCGCGTCATCGACAAGGTTGAGCTCCAGTGTGAAGAACAGCATGTGCGCGCTGGCGTCCGTCAGCTTCTCCTGCACGTCGCCGTAAAGCTTGGCGCGCGCCGGATCCGAGGTGTCGCCCGCATAGAGCAATCCGGCATAGGAGCCGATGCGTCCCATCAGATCCTCAAGGGCTTCGTATTCGCGCACGGCAGCGCCGAGCCCGCCGCCAGCACCCTTGCCGGCTTCCTCGGCGAGCTTGCCTTTCCAGCGCTTCTCGAAGGCATCGGCATCGGCCGCGACCTGCGTGAGATCGCGCTTGAACTCGGGCGCATCCATGGCGGTATAGAGGTCCGCCAGGTTCCATTCCGGCAGTCTTTCGCGCACGGAAGCGCTTTCCTTGGAGCCGGTGGCAGGGGCGTTGGCGCGGTTATCCAGAGACGACATAAAACTCGCTCGCATGATTCATTCGTTTTTAGGGAAGATGGCAAGCAACCGTTCACCGGGTTTCTTGAGGCCGTGTTTAGACGGCTGTGCCATGTTGATCCAACTCACATCGGTCCAGCCTAGCGAGATCTCAAGAAAGTTCCATGGCACGCCCAGTACTCATTGTCGATGACGATCCGGTCCAGCGCCGCATTGTCGAAGCCGCGGTCAGCAAGTTCGGTTATGAAACGCTTGTCGCCGACGGCGGCGAAGCCGCGCTCGCGGCGATGGACGGTCCGCGTGGCCGCGACATCGCCGTTGTGATCCTTGACCTCGTCATGCCGGGCGTGGACGGGCTTGAAGTGCTGAAACGGATGCGCGAGCGGGAAATCTACGTCCCGGTGATCGTGCAGACCGCAAAGGGCAGCATCGACACCGCGGTGTCGGCGATGCGGGCCGGTGCGTTCGATTTCGTCGTCAAGCCGGCCTCGCCCGAGCGGCTGCAGGTCGCGCTCGCCAATGCGGTGAAGGTGGAAGCCTTCGAAGGGGAGGCCAAGCGGGCGCGCAAGGGGGCGGCCGGGGCACTGACCTTCAAGGACCTCGTCACTGGCAGCCCGACCATGGAGCGGGTCATCGGTCTGGCGCGCAAGGCTGCATCCTCCAATATTCCGATCCTGATCGAGGGAGAGTCCGGCGTCGGCAAGGAACTGGTCGCCCGCGCCATCCAGGGATCGTCCGATCGCAAGGGCAAACCTTTCGTCACCGTCAACTGCGGCGCGATCCCCGACAATCTTGTGGAAAGCATCCTGTTCGGCCACGAAAAGGGGTCGTTCACGGGCGCTACGGAAAAGCACACCGGCAAGTTCGTAGAAGCCAATGGCGGCACGCTGTTCCTCGACGAGATCGGCGATCTGCCGCTCGACGTGCAGGTCAAGCTTTTGCGCGCCGTGCAGGAGGGCGAGGTCGATCCGGTGGGCGCGCGCTCTACCGTCAAGGTCGACATCAGGCTGATATCGGCGACCCACCGCGACCTTCTGCAGCGAGTGAAGGACGGCGAGTTCCGCGAGGATCTGTTCTACCGACTCAACGTCTTTCCGATCCACGTGCCGCCGCTTCGCGACCGGCGCGAGGACATCCCGATGCTGGTGCAGCACTTCATTTCGCGCGTCGGTCCGGCAGAAGCGCGCGACAAGATCCACGGAATCTCGTCCGGTGCGCTTGCCATGCTGAAGGCCTATGACTGGCCGGGTAACATCAGGCAGCTCGAGAATGCGATCTTCCGGGCTGTCGTGCTTGCCGAAGGCAATGTGCTCACGGCTGACGAGTTTCCGCAGATCAAGGCGCAGGTGGAAGGCATAGACGAGTCCGTGCTGGATACCGCAGCGCCGGGGGTATTCCCGAGATCGGTGAAAGGAGCGAGGCCCAGCGCGTGGTGCCAGCAGATTCGGCCATGCCATCTGCGAAGCCCTCGGAGCCACGCTTCGGACTGATGCGGGCGCTTGACGAACGGGGTAACGTGCGGCCGCTGGCCGATGTCGAGAATGAGATGATCCGGTTGGCCATCGAGCACTACAAGGGCCAGATGAGCGAAGTCGCGCGGCGACTGGGCATCGGCAGGTCGACGCTCTATCGCAAGCTCAAGGAAATGGGCATCGAACCTGAGGAGGGGCGCTCCGACAGGATGGCCTCCTGACAGCCACACGCAAGAAGCCATTGTTATTGATCGGTTTACCATGCGATCTATTGTGGAGAAACGCCACGATGTCGCCATGGTCTTTGCGCATTCCTGCTTTAATAAGCGGGGATTAACCATTAGAAGCGATAGTTGGGCGGAATCGCCCCGGCTTTTGTTTCGGGGACCAATCAATAGCCGATAAGGCGACGCGTTTTGAGCATTCTGAACCGAACTGACATCGTGCGGCGGTTGGAGGGTATGTCCCGGCTAGGATGGCTGGGCTGCCTTGCGCTCGCAGCGATTGTTTTCCTCTCCGCAGCAGCACCGGCCAATGCGCAGACGCGCAGCCTGAAGCTGTACTTCATCCACACCAAGGAACGCGCAGAGATCACTTATATGCGCAACGGTCGCTACGACCAGCGCGGTCTCAACGAGATCAATCGTTTCCTGCGCGACTGGCGCCGCAACGAGCCGGCCAAGATGGATCCTAAGCTGCTCGATCTCGTGTGGTCGGTCTATCGTTCGGTCGGCGCGCGCGACTACATCCATGTCGTGTCCGCGTACCGTTCGCCCGCTACCAACTCGATGCTGCGCAGCCGCTCGTCCGGCGTGGCCGAGAAAAGCCAGCACATGCTTGGCAAGGCGATGGACTTCTATATCCCGGGCGTTCCGCTTTCCAAGCTGCGGGCAGCCGCTTTCAAAGTCGAGGGCGGCGGCGTCGGCTACTATCCCAAGTCCGGCTCGCCCTTCGTTCACCTGGATGTCGGCAATGTCCGTTCGTGGCCGCGCATGAGCCGGAGCGAGCTTGTCGCGCTTTTCCCCGATGGCAAGACAATTCATCTGCCCAGCGATGGGAAGCCGCTGCCCGGCTATCAGCAGGCCATGGCCGCTTACAAGTCGCGCCGCGCTTCCGGCGCAACGGTTCAGATCGCCAGCGCCGATGCCGGTTCCGAGCGTAGTGGCGGTTCCGGTGGCGGACTGCTGAGCGCGCTGTTCGGCAACGGCAATCGCGGCCAGGCGGAAGCTTCCGCTCCGACACCGTCGGCGGCTGTGGCTGCCGCTGCACCTTCGCGTCCTGCGGCACAGCCCGCGCCGGTTGCGGAAACTCCGGAGACGATCATTGCGGCGCTTCCGGCCCGCAGCGTGCCTGTACCGGGGGCCGCTCCCCGTCCGATCGTGGACGTAGGCGCGCCGGCTGCCGCTCCGCTGATCCCCGGCCTGCCGGAACAGCCCGCGGCGCCTGCGCTGGCCGAGGCCCCCGCAGTCGAGGTTGCAGCGCTCAACATGCCAGTGCCAACGCGGCGGCCGGATTATGCGCCTGAGCCCGCCGTGCAGCTTGCGGCAGCCGAAGTGCCCGCGCCGGATCTCCCTGTTTCGGCTATCGCAGCGCCGCAGCCACGTGGCAGCGGAACGACTGCGATCACGGAAATGCTGGCGATGACGGCAGCCGAAGCGCGTGCTGACGTGGTCATCAATCCTCCGGTTCCACACCTGCGTCCAACGCAATCGGACACTTCGCTGGATGGAAAACAAGTCGCTGCCCTCACCAGCCCGACTGCGGACCGCGGAGATGTCTTCGTGCTGGCGTCGCTGCCGAGTGTAAAGGAGGAGGCTGGGCGCCCTGCCGAGCTGCCGGTCGCGCTCACGTCGACGCCACGCAAGGATGAACGGCTTGCATCGCTTTCCGCATCGCCGCGCGTTGCGGTGATCGGCCGCGAGGCTGGAACCGATGCCACCTCGGCGCTGGAGTCCGGCGTGCGTACCACCGAAAAGTCTGGCAAGCCCCGTGCCAACGATGCGCGGCCCGGGCGCAAGTCGGTTGCCGTACCGGTCGAGCACGAGTTGACGCGCTGGGCTTTCCGCCGCGACGTGACCGTGGCGACCGCCGGTGGCACGAAGAGACCCGACAAGGCTTACGATACGGTCTGGAGCGCGCCGCAGATGGTCTACACGACCGGCTTCCAGCGCGACACGCCGCGTGAGGACGTCAATCGTTTCACCGGCAAGGCCGTAACATTCCTGCCTGCTGCCAAGTTCGCCACGAACTGAAGCCTGCGAGGCTTAAGAAATCAAGGCGCGTGGAGCCGATCCAAAAGATCGCCACGCGCTTTGTCATGTGAGGCGTGTTGTCAGCGCTGGAGTTTGGCGGCAGCCGCCGCCAGGGCTTCGATCTCATCCCACTTGCCCTCGGCCACGAGACCGTCCGGCGCCACCCACGAGCCGCCGACGCAGATGACATTCGGCAGCGAGAGATAATCTGCTGCGTTGCCGGCGCCGATGCCTCCGGTCGGGCAGAAGCGGATGCCGGCGAAAGGTGATGCGAGCGATTTCAGGAATGCGGCGCCACCAGCCTGTTCGGCGGGGAAAAATTTCAGCAGCGAGTAGCCGCGTTCGGCTGCGGCCATGAGCTCACCGGGGTGATCGCGCCCGGCAGCAGTGGCACGGGGCTCGATGCGGCGGCGTCGATGAGAGACGGCGTCGTGCCGGGGCTGACGATGAACCGCGCGCCGGCGGAAACCGCTTCTTCGAACTGGTCGGGATTGAGGATCGTGCCGGCGCCCACTATCGCCTCGGGCACCTCCGCCGCGACCGCGCGGATCGCGTCCAGCGCGACTGGCGTGCGGAGCGTGATTTCCACCGCCGGCAGGCCGCCGCGAGCCAGCGCGCGCGCCAGCGGGACGGCGTCCGCAAGGCGGTCGATCTTGAGGACCGGTATCACCGGCTGGCCCTGCATGATCTTGAGAAGCTCGTCAGTTTTCTGCGTGCCGGATGGCATGGGCCGCTCCATCTGAAATTCAATCGATTTAGGTCTGTGCCGGCTCTAGCAGAGCGCCGCCGGACTGTCCATGCCAATACGGATCGTGCGCGCCGCCGTCAAAGGGTTGCCCGGCCGAAGAGCCTCTTCAGGAGATTCTCGAACCATGCGGAGAGTGAGAAGCCGCCGCTTTCGCGCTTCTCCAGCGCCGCCATGGTGGCCGGGCCTACGATGCCGTCGACCAGCAGTCCCCATCGATCCTGAAAGCGGCGCACGGCGTCCTCGGTTTGCGGGCCGAATACGCCATCGATGCGCAGCGAAAAGCCGTGTCCATTCAGGCCGATTTGCAGGTTTCGTACCCCGTCACCACGCATGCCGCGCCGCAGGAGAACGGAGGGCGTCCCGGCATTGCCCCGGCTGTATCGGGTGTAAGCCCTGGCAAGCTTCCGGTCGTAGCCGTTCTTGCGAAAGCCGGGGCCGTTATATCCGCGTGCAAAGGCAACCCAGTCGCGCCGGCGCAGCGCCTCGGCCAGACCGGCCTTGTCGATATAGCGCGCCATGAGATTGAGCTGACCGGCGGTGCTGGACCGTGCCTCATCGACAAGCGCATCGACGCTGGCGTAGCCGAGCCAAGCCCAGTGCGCGCCCATGACCTGGCCGATGCCCCATGAAACGGACTCGTATGCTGCCCGCCGGTCGATCCGGGCAGCGCGCGCCAGTAGCGACCAGCGTGCCGACTGGGAGGCGGGGTTGGCGATCGCGCCTGCATCGGGAGAGGCCAGGCCGCTAAGGCGCGCTTCCTCGCGCTTCGCGCCCGATAGGCGCCTGTCGAAATAATGCCCCTCGAAACGGATCAGCGGCTCCGCCCTGCCGCCGACCATGGCGTGGGTTCTCAAGCCGCTTTCTATATGCGCGACGGCAGCGAGTGCCGCCGGCTCGATACCCAGCCGCTCTGCGATCTTTTCGATTTCAGTCAGCACCGCTTCACCCAGCATGTCGCATCTCCTTGGCCGAGACGCATTGTCGAACGGGTTTGGGGGAGGTGGACAAACGCCTTGAAACTGGCACATCGGAACGATAGGAGCGCGCCATGGATCGTTCTGACCCCACAGGTTCCGTCTTTCTTGTTGCCGCGCTCTACCGCTTCGCAGCGCTGCCGCAGTGGCGCGAGCTGCGCATGCCACTCGCCGAATTCTGCTGCGCGCGCGGCATAAGGGGCACGCTGCTGCTCGCCCATGAGGGCATCAACGGCACGGTCGCCGGCAGCCACGATGCAATTGCCGAACTGGTCGCCCATCTAGAGGCGATCCCGGCGTTGGCCGGGCTCGAGGTGAAGTACAGCACGGCGTCCGATATGCCGTTCCACCGCATGAAGGTGCGGCTCAAGCGCGAGATCGTCACCATGGGGGTCGAGGACCTGGACCCCGCGCGGGATGCCGGCACCTATATCGAGCCGCAGGACTGGAATGCGCTCATCGCCGATCCCGAAACGGTGGTGATCGACACGCGCAACGACTACGAGACGGCCATCGGTACTTTTCGTGGCGCCGTCGATCCGGGTACGGCGAGTTTCCGCGAGTTTCCAGGCTGGGCCGCGGCGCGGCGCGAGGACCTCGCCGGGCGCAAGGTGGCGATGTTCTGTACCGGCGGCATCCGTTGCGAGAAGGCGACGGCCTATATGCGCTCGATCGGCATCGAGGAGGTCTATCACCTCAAGGGCGGCATCCTGAAATATCTCGAGGACGTGCCGCAGGAGCAAAGCCTGTGGGATGGCGAATGCTTTGTCTTCGACGAGCGCGTGTCCGTGACCCACGGTCTGCGTGAAGGCGAGGCGGAGCTTTGCCGGGCATGCCGGCATCCTCTGACCGCAGCGGATAAGCAATCGACCTTTTGTCGAAGGCGTGTCGTGCCATCGCTGCCACGAGAGCCGCAGCGAGGCCGACCGTGCCCGCTATGCCGAACGCCATCGCCAGGTGGAGCTTGCAAGCAGGCGAGGGACAAAGCCTCATATCGGCCGCTAAGACGCGGTATCTCTCCTGTCATTGCAATGTCGCTGTCGCCTGCCTACTTCTGGCAGGTTGTCGCGACAGCGGCGCGGAGCGAAACGAAGCTGCAAGGAGTGCCCCCGATGCTCGATCCCAGGAAGCTGCTGGATGACCTGCTCGGTTCGAAGGTTCCCGGAACCGAATCGACCGTGCGCGACAAAGCCGGTCAGGCCGCCCAGATGGCGCGGGACAATCCGCTCGCCGCTGGCGCGCTGGCAGCGGTCCTGCTCGGCACCGGTACGGGGCGCAAGCTCACCGGCTCGGTGCTCAAGATCGGCGGCATGGCCGCCGTCGCCGGGCTTGCCTACAAGGCCTACCAGAACTACCGCAACGGCGACCAGCCGGGCCAGGCGCAGACGTCTGCCGAACCGGAACTGCTGCCGCCGCCGGCCGACACGCCTTTCGATCCCGCGCAGGCCCCGCAGGGCGAGGCAGAGTTCGCGCTTGTCATCGTTCGCGCAATGATCGCCGCCGCACGCGCCGACGGGCATATTGACGAAGATGAGCGAGGCCGCATCGCCGACCGGCTGCGTCTTTCAGGCATCGGCGACGAGGCGGAGAAATTCCTGCTTGCCGAACTGTCGAAGCCCGTCGACCTCGACACCCTCATCGACGCTGCGAAGACCGACGCGCAGAAGGTCGAGCTCTACACCGCCTCTCGCCTTGCGATCGAGCCGCAGACGCGAGCCGAGCGCGGCTATCTCGACATGCTCGCTGGCAGGCTGAAGCTGCCGGACGCGCTAATCGATCACGTCGAGGCGACGGTCTCCGAGGTCAAGACCGACAACCAGTCGGTCTGGTAAGCGGCGTCAGCCCAACACGCGCGAAACGATCGCAGCGAGATCTTCCTCCAGTTCCTCCGAGCTCTGATCTTGGAGGAACTTCATGCGCTGCGAAAGCAGAAGGTGCGCGAGGCCGTGGACAATAGCCCAGGTGGCGGCGAGTTGCCGTCTTCCTTCGCGTGTCGTCAAGGGATCGACGCCGGCGACCGCGCCAACGCCTGCAACGAGTTGCTCGAACGACGCGGTCGCGGCCCGTTGCAGCCTGTCTTCCTGAAAGTCGGCTTTCCGTGATGAGAACATCAGGCTGAAGAGAGCAGGGTTGGCGCGAGCGAATTCGATGTAGCCCAGCCCCATCGCCACCAGCCTTGCTCTGGCATCGCCCGGGTCCGCCGCGTTCATCCGCGCGGAGGTCGTTTTCAGGAAACGTTCGAAACCTTCGGCGGCAAGTGCCGAAAGCAACCCGGCCACGTCGCCAAAGTGATGGGCCGGGGCGGCGTGCGAAACGCCGGCTCGCTTGGCGCAGCCGCGCAGCGTGAAGCCTTCCGGTCCCTTTTCGGCAAGTTCGATTTCTGCCGCCTCCAGCAGTGCACGGCGCAGATCGCCGTGGTGATAGCCCTGCCGTTCGGGCTCGCCGTTTGTCTTCATGTCCCGCCTGTCCTTCACCAGCTCCCACGTCCGCAATGCACCAGCACCGTGCGAAATTCAATCTTTCCAATGTAAAATTTATCTTGACGCCGTAAAGATCGTAAGTCAATCTTGACGGCGTCAAGAATGGAGAGGCGGGTATGGATGCCGATACGATATTTCAGCTCAGCGGGCCGGTGGCCATCGCCGGATGGCTGTCGCTGCTCGCAAGTCCGTGGCTTCCGAGCTTTGCCGACCGTTTCGCGAGCACAATCGTGCCGGCTCTGCTGTCGGTCGCCTATGTCGGGCTGATGCTGGCCTTCTGGAGCGGGGCCGAAGGCGGGTTCGACACGCTGGATAATGTCGCGTTGCTGTTTCAGACGCGAGAATTGCTGCTGGCAGGTTGGCTACACTACCTCGCCTTCGACCTGTTCGTGGGGGCATGGATTGTGCGCACGGCGCGCGCCGAAGGCATTTCATTCTGGCTTGTGCTGCCCTGCCTTCCGTTGACCTTCCTGTTCGGTCCAGCCGGCTATCTCGCTTTCGTTTCGCTGAGGACGGTACTCCCCGGCCGGCGACTGTTCGAGCCCGCTTGAGTTTTGTGAGGAAACATGACGATGACCATGTCCATTGCCGAGGAAGCCCGCTTCGTGACAATCGACCGGCGCCGGCCACTCGATGCGCTCGTCAGGCATGAGCCCGTCTTCGGCGCCTTGGGGCTTCTGATGATGGCGGCGATTGCGCCGACATTGTTCGCCTATGCCATTGACGGGCGCACGTTCAACGGCGTGAACATTTGGCTGAAGCCGCTGAAGTTCGAGTTCTCGCTGACGGTCTATTTTCTCACGCTGGCGTTCTTTGCGCGCTGGCTGCCGGCCGGTATCCGCGCTCGGCGCTGGTATCGCTGGTTTACCGGAGCAGTCGTTGTGGCTTCGGTTGCCGAGATCGTCTGGATCGGAGCGGCGGCGGCGATGGGCACCGCGTCCCACTTCAACACGACGCCAATCGGCGCCGCAATCTATCCGGCGATGGGTGTCGCAGCGACGTTGATTACATCCGCGTCCGCCGTCTTCGCCTGGGAGATTTGGCGCAACGGTGCGCTGCGCATGCCGCCCGCCTTCCGCGAGAGCGTCGTGCTGGGGCTTGCGCTGGTGTTGCCGCTGACACTGATAACCGCTGGAACCATGAGCGGGCTGGGTGGACACGGCATCGGTGGCCAGGCGGGCGACACTGGCGGCCTGATGCTCATGGGGTGGGCGCGTGATGGCGGCGACCTGCGCGTGGCCCATTTCTTCGCCACCCACGCGATGCATTTCATCCCGGCGTTCGCGCTCGTCTCGGTTGCCGTTTTCGGCGGTGCCGACCGCAGGCCGGTGCGGATTTTCGCGGCACTGTTTGTGGCCTTAGTAGCTTTCACCTTCGTTCAGGCGCTGATGGGCAGGCCGTTTCTGGCGGCTGTGGGCTGAGCCGGCAAACGGGATTAACCGATCGTTAACGAATCAGGTACAATCTGAAACAAGTCGAATCGGCTTTCCTCCTCCCAAGCGCGATTCAAATTAAGGGCGGTCCCTACGACCGCCCTTTCTTTGGCAGCACCTGTCTGTCTTGCCTTCCCGCCTCCCATCTGCAAATCAACGTTGGTGAAACGTGGAGGAGGTTCTCATGGCCGCAACAAAATTCGCTCTCGTGACTGGTGCCGGCACCGGCGTTGGAAAGAGCGTTGCCACCGCGCTGGTGCGCAACGGGTGGGACACGATTTTTACGGGCCGAACGCTGGGACGGCTCGAAGAGGCAGCAGAGGCGGCTAATGGGTTGGGCGGCGGTCGCGCGCTGGCGGTTGCGTGCGACGTGTCGCGGCCGGAGCAGGTGGAGCGGCTGTTCGAGCGGATCGGTGACGAGTTCGGCCGGCTCGACCTTCTCTTCAACAATGCCGGCATGAGCGCCAAGGCCATGCCGATCGATGAAATTCCGGTAGAGACGTGGCACGACGTTGTAGACGTGAACCTGACCGGTTCGTTCCTTTGCGCACGCGCGGCTTTCGGGATGATGCGCAGGCAGGCCCCGCAGGGCGGTCGCATCATCAACAACGGGTCGATCTCGGCCTATGCTCCACGTCCGGGTTCCGTACCCTATACCGCCACCAAGCATGCCATCACCGGCCTCACCAAGACGCTGGCGCTCGATGGCCGGCCGTTCGACATTGCGTGCGGCCAGGTCGACATCGGCAATGCGCTGACTGAAATGGCCGCGCCGATGGCGCAAGGCGTGCCGCAGGCTGACGGGTCGGTAAAGGTGGAAGCGGTGATGGATGTCGAGCACGTCGCCAATGCGGTCGTGCACATGGCCAGCCTGCCGCTCGAAGCCAATATCCTCTTCATGAACGTGATGGCGACGAAAATGCCCTTTGTCGGGCGCGGATAGGAAGAACCCTCCCGCTTTCCGGCCCACTTCGATAGGGCGTTGTTGGACTTTACGTCGCTGACGGGATTTCTATTTCCTCCAGGACGTACGGGGCTTGCCGGTCGTGGCTGCCGCCGTGCTAGAACAATCTACGGCCATTGATTGCGGAGGCTGACCTCGACATGGAAGCGCTTCTTGGCGGGGCTCAACCCTATATCGCGCTCGTGCTGCTGGTGCTTCTGCTGGCCGCCTTCGTGATCGAACGCTATCCGCCGGAGGTTACTGCCGCGGGAGGCGCTGCGGCGTTCCTTCTGCTGGGTTTGACCACCCCGGAAGATGCGATGCGCGTCTTCTCGAATTCCGCGCCCATAACCATTGCGGCGATGTTCGTGCTTTCGGGTGCGCTGGTGCGTACCGGCGTGCTCGAAAACCTCGCAAGCAGGTTGACGACCAGCGCCACGAACCATCCGGCTCTGGTGGTCGCGGCTCTTTTGATCGGCACGGTGGCCGCGTCGGCCTTCATGAACAATACGCCGGTCGTGCTGATCCTGATCCCGATCGTTTTTCGGCTCGCCCGCACGCTGGACATCGCAGCCACTAGGCTGCTGATCCCAATTTCCTACGCGGCGATCCTCGGCGGCACCTGCACGCTGATCGGCACGTCCACCAACATTCTCGTCGACGGTGTGGCGCGCAATGCCGGCGAGCCGGCGTTCTCAATCTTCGAGATAACCCCGATCGGCATCGTGGCCGCACTTACCGGAACATTGGTCATGTTGCTCCTCGGGCGTTTCCTGCTGCCTGACAGGCGCGGTGCAGGCGAGACGGCCCAGGCCGGAGAAACGGAGTTCCTCTCCGAGGTGACCGTTCGCGCCGAGGGCCGTTACACCCAGGCGAAGATCGGCGCCATCAGCGACTTCAATCGTGCAGGGCTCAAGGTCCTGGGCCTGCGCAGTGGCGGCGAGGTCATCCGCGACAATGTCGGCGAGCGCACGATGAAGCGGGGCGATTCGCTGATCCTACTCGGCACTGCTTCGGAAATCCTCACGCTCAACGAAAAGAGCGAACTGCATGTTGGCCTGCGCCGCAGCCAGGAGCGTGCCGGCGAAAAAGTGGTTGTGGAGGCCGTCGTTGCCCCACATCGTGCAACTACCGGCGAGCGGATCGGCGACCTGATGCTGGGCCGCCGCTACGGCGTGCGTATCCTTGGCGCGCATCGCCACCGCCATATTCCGGGCTCCGATCTGGAAAGCGTCAAGCTGAGGCCCGCCGACAAGCTGTTGCTCGAAGGCCCACCGGACAATTTCGACGCGTTGACCGAGGATGCAAGTCTCGTCTCGGTATCGCGACCCAGCGCACGGCCCTATCGACGCAGCAAGGCTCCGGTGGCACTTGGCGCGCTGGCAGCGGTCGTCGGGCTTGCGGCATTCAACGTCATGGACATCGCCATTCTCGCGCTGCTCGCGGTGGCGGCGATCCTGCTGCTACGCTGCCTCGACAGTGACGAGGCTTGGGGCTCCATCGACGGCTCGATCCTCGTGCTGATCTTTGCGATGCTGATCATCGGCGCGGGACTGGAGCGATCGGGCGGCGTCCAGCTCATCGTCAACGCGCTAGCGCCGTATCTGGCGACAATGCCGCCGGTGGTCACACTGGTCGCGATCTTCGCGATCTCATCAACCTTGACCGAGCTGGTCACCAACAATGCGGTCGCGGTTCTCGTGGCGCCGATCGCCATCGGTCTCGCAACGCAGATGGGGATCGACCCACGGCCATTTCTCATCGCCGTGATGATCGGCGCCAGCGCCAGTTTTGCGACGCCGATAGGCTACCAGACGAACACGTTGGTTTACGGTGCCGGCAACTACCGTTTCACCGACTTCCTGAAAGTGGGCATTCCCATGAACATCGCCGTTGCCGTCGCAAGCTGCGTGGCAATCTGGCTGATCTATGACCTCTAGACCTCCGCCACTGAGACACCGGGCAGGTAGCGCGTGATCGGCCGGATTTCGTAGACGGCGGACTTGTTCACGCGACGCAATTCGCGTGCTGCGTCGATTGCGGCCTCCAGTGAGTCGCACTCCAGCATGTAAATGCCAAGCAACTGCTCCTTCGTCTCGGCGAATGGACCATCGATGACCATCGCCTCGGGACTGCGCAATGTTACCGCCTGGCCGGTGAAGTCGAGCCGCGCCGATGGCCCCAGCTTGCCGGTCTCGTTGATCTTGTCATGGACCTTCATCAGGTTGCCCATCAACGCCTCACCGTCTTCCGGCGTCATCGCGGCGACGACGCCTTCCTCGTGATAGGCGAGTATCGCGTAAAGCATGCGGTTCCTCCAGGCTTTGTCGGGTGGTGCTGTATCGGTTAGCGGGTAAGGAAGTTTTCGATCCTCTCCAGGGCCCGCAGAATATTCTCTTCGGAATTGGCGTATGAAAGGCGCAGATAGCCTTCTCCGAGAACGCCGAAATCCGGGCCGCCGATCAGCGCGACGCCGGCATCTTCCAGCAAGGCCGATGCAAACGCCTTGGCCGGACGGCCTGTGTCCCGCACGTTCGGGAACGCGTAGAACGCGCCCTTGGGGATGATGCAGGAAAAGCCCGGCAGCGCATTCAGGCCTTCCACGACGATCCTGCGTCGCCGGTCGAAGGCCGCGAGCATCTTCTCCACGTCGTCCTGCGGGCCGTCGATGGCGGCGATGCCGGCGAACTGGCTGGGCGCGTTGACGCAGGACCAGCAATTGACCGCAAGCTTGCGCACCTTGTCGTAGAGGTGACCGCTCTCCGGGTCGTTCGGCCAGATCGACCAGCCCATGCGCCAGCCGGTCATCGCCCAGGTCTTCGACCAGCCGTTGAGCACGATCAGCCGATCGCGGATTTCCGGGAACTGGAGCAGCGAGGTATGCGTCTCGCCGTCATAGGTCATCACGTCGTAGATTTCGTCGGAGAGGATTGCGACGTGCGGATGCGCATCGAGGCCCCGCACCAGCTTCTCGATTTCCGCCCTCGGGGTCACGCCGCCGGTGGGATTGGCAGGGGAGTTGACGATCAGCAACCGTGTTGCGGGCGTGATCAGGGCGAGGGTCTCGTCAGCCGAAAAGGCGAACCCGTTTTCCTCGCGGATCGGCACAGGCACCGGCCGCGCGCCGGTGAACTCGATCATCGAGCGATAGATCGGAAAACCCGGATCGGGATAGAGAATGTCGACGCCCGGCGCGCCGAACATCAGGATCGCGGCGAACATGGTCGGCTTGCCGCCTGGCATGATCATCACGTTCTCGGGCGAAACCTCCACGCCTGTCGTGGTCAGCGTGCGGCGCACGACTGCTTCGCGCGTCGCCAGCAAACCGGTCGCCGGCGTGTAGCCGTGGTGGCCGTCGCGAAGCGCCTTGATGGCGGCTTCGACGATATGGGCAGGGGTGCTGAAATCGGGCTGGCCGATGCCAAGATTTATGATGTCCTTGCCCGATTGCGCCAGTGCGGTCGCGCGCGCGAGCACCGCGAAGGCATTCTCCTCGCCGATCCTGTCGAAGGCTTCGATCGTTTGGAGCATGCGGGCGTTCCTCCCTGGTTCTTTTCCCGGCACGATGTTCTTGTGAGGCTTGGCGTCTGTTTGTCAATGTTGGTGGGCACATGGAAGATCTGAGCCAATGGACGCCGCGGCAGCGGCCTGAGCGCGAGCCGATGGAGGGGCGCTACGTGCGCCTTGAACCGCTGGATGCCGCACGTCACGGAGACGGGCTTTTCGAAGCATCTTCGACACCGGACAAGGATTCGCGCTTCCGCTGGCTCTACGACCATGCGCCACAGGACCGGGCGGATTTCCAGCCCTGGCTCGACAAGGCCGCGGCGAGCGACGATCCGCTTTATTTCGCGGTGATCGACAAGGCCAGCGGGCGGATCGCCGGTCGCCAGAGCTTCATGCGCATCGATACCGCCAACGGCGTCATCGAGATTGGCAACATTCTCTGGAACGGGCTCGTCGCCCGAAAGCCGGCGTCGACGGAAGCGCTTTACCTCTTCGCGCGCCATGCCTTCGACGATCTCGGCTATCGCCGCTTCGAGTGGAAATGCAATGCCGAGAACGAACCGTCGCGCAGCGCGGCGCTGCGCTTCGGCTTTTCCTTCGAGGGTGTTTTTCGCCAGCATCTCATCGTCAAAGGCCGCAATCGCGACACCGCATGGTTTGCGATGATCGACAAGGAATGGCCGACGATAGGCCGCGCCCTTGAGGAGTGGCTTGATCCGGAAAATTTCGATAGTGAAGGGCAGCAGAAAAGGCGGCTCGGCGAGATCAGGGCTGCCGTGACAGCCTGAGGAGCGCCGGCATGGCCCATGGCCACGCGCACGATCATTCCGGCCACGGCCATTCCCACGGCGCGGGCGACAAGACGCGGGTGCTGGTCGCTGCATGCCTGACGGGCGGGTTCATGGTGGCGGAGGCGATCGGCGGCCTCGCCACCGGGTCGCTGGCGCTTCTGGCCGATGCCGGCCACATGCTTTCGGACACGGTTGCGCTGGTGCTGGCCTGGTATGCGTTTCACTTGGCGGGGAGGGCGGCGACGACGCGCCTGACATACGGCTTCGACCGGGTGAAGACGCTGGTTGCCTACACAAACGGGCTGACGATCTTCGCCATCGGTATCTGGATCGTCTATGAGGCCTGGCACCGCATGGCGGAGCCTTCGCCTATCCTCGGCGGGCCGATGCTGGTGATCGGCGTGCTCGGCCTGCTGGTCAATGTGGCGGCGTTTTTCGTTCTGCATGGCGGTGACAGGGAAAACCTCAACATGCGCGGGGCGATCCTGCATGTCATCGGCGATCTGCTGGGCTCAGTCGCGGCAATCGCGGCGGCCGGCATCATCCTGCTGACCGGCTGGTACCCCATCGACCCGATCCTTTCGGCTCTTGTGGCGCTGTTGCTCTTCCGAAGCGCCTGGTCGCTGGTGCGGGAGTCCGGCCACATGCTGCTCGAAGGTGCGCCGAGCGGGCTTGACCGCGACGATATCGCGCGCGACATCGAAGCGAATGTCAAAGGGGTGCTTGGCATTCATCATATGCATGTCTGGTCGCTGGACGGGACACGCAACATGGCAACACTGCACGCCTGCCTGCGCGAGGGGATCAACGCGCATGCAGCGATCTGCGACATCAAGCTGCGCATGGCCAAGGTGCATCACATCGATCATGTAACCGTCGAGCCGGAATTCGGGCATTGCGCCGACCGGCCGGCGGGCGTCCATCTGCATTAGGGAGAGAAGTCGAATGGCTGGAAGGCTCAAGGGCAAGATCGCGGTGGTGACCGCAGCGGGGCAGGGGATCGGGCGCGCTATCGCCGAAGCCTTCGTGAAGGAAGGCGCCACCGTCTACGCGACCGATGTCGACCGCGCAAAGCTCGAAGGTCTGGCACGGGCGAAGAAGGGCAAGCTCAACGTGCTCTCCACCCGCGCCGTTGACGCCTACGCTGCCAAGGTTGGTTCGATCGACATTCTGGTGAACGTCGCCGGTTACGTGCATCACGGCACCGTGCTCGATTGCGAGGAAAAGGACTGGGATTTTTCCTTCGACCTCAACGTCAAGGCTATGCACCGCACGATCCGCGCATTCCTGCCCGGCATGCTGGAGCGGGCCAGGGAAACCGGCTCGTCGGGCTCGATCATCAACCTGTCATCCTGCGCGTCTTCGCTGAAGGCGGTGCCTAACCGCTACGCCTACGGGGCTTCCAAGGCAGCGGTGATCGGCCTCACCAAGGCCGTTGCGATGGACTTCGTCACCAAGGGCGTGCGCTGCAACGCGATCTGCCCCGGCACCGTGCGGTCGCCGTCATGGGAGGAGCGCGTCGAGGAACTCGGCCAGTCAGTCGGCGGCAAGGATAAGGCGCTCGAGATGTTCGTGGCGCGCCAGCCGATGGGGCGCGTTGGTGAAGCATCGGAGATCGCCGCGCTCGCCGTCTATCTCGCAGGCGATGAATCGGCCTTCACTACCGGAACCGCGATCCCGGTCGACGGCGGTTTGACAAACTGATGGATCGGGACACGCGCAACGCGGCGATCGCTGCCGCGGTCATACTGGTCGGGTTCGGCATCGTCGCGTTCTACATGCCGACGCTGATGCTGGCCGCCGGTGAAGCCTCGCCCATCATCGGCGGCATACTCGCGGTGGCATTCGTGCTTGCCTTCTTCGGCGTGTTCTGGCTGCGTGGGCGCAGCAAACGGAACGGCAACGGGGAGGAGTAGCCATGCGCGTGCTGGTGACGGGTGCGGCCGGGATGGTCGGCCGCAAGCTGACCAAGCGTCTGATGGAAGACGGCTCCGTTGCCGGCAGGACCATTGCTGCGCTCGATCTACACGACGTGACGCCGTTCGAGGCGATGTCGTCGCCGGCGATGCATGTGACCGTGCATGTCGGAGACCTTGCCGCCGAAGGGGCGGCAACCGCGCTCGTCGCTCCGCAGCCGGATCTGGTATTTCACCTGGCCGGCGTGGTGTCGGGCGAGGCGGAGGTCAATCTCGAACTCGGCTACCGCGTCAACCTCGACGGCACCCGCGCGTTGTTCGATGCGATCCGACAGGCCGGCAACGCGCCGCGCGTCGTCTTCACCTCGTCGATCGCCGTCTATGGCGGTCCCTATCCAGAGGTGATTCCCGACGATTTCCACACGGTTCCGCTCACTTCATACGGCACGCAGAAGCTGATGTCGGAAGCGCTGCTCAACGATTACAGCCGGCGTGGCTTCTTCGACGGGATCGGTCTCCGGTTCCCGACGATCTGCGTGCGACCGGGTAAGCCGAACAAGGCGGCTTCCGGCTTCTTCTCCAACATCATCCGCGAGCCGTTGGTAGGCTTGCCGGCGGTTCTGCCCGTGCCGCGGGACGTGGTTCATACCCACGCAAGCCCGCGTTCGGCAGTGGGTTTCCTCATTCATGCGGCTGGTCTTGATGGCGATCGGGTCGGGCCGCGCCGCAATATCACTTTGCCGGGCGTCGGCGTTTCGGTCGGCGAGCAGATCGAGGCGCTGCGTCGCGTGGCCGGTCAGGATGCGGTTGACTTGATCCGGGAGGAGCCAGACGAAGCCGTGTGGGCGCTGGTCAAGAATTGGCCTACGCGGTTCGAGGCGCGCCGTGCGGGCGAACTCGGTTTCAAGGCCGAAACGAGCTTCGACGAGATCATTCGCGCGCACATCGAGGATGAGCTCTCAGACTGAGAGCGCAGCCATCAGCAACGTAAGGCCGAGCAGGAACACGAAGCCGGCGCCGGCAATCTCGATCAAGCCGAGCACCCGGTTTCCGGTGCGTCCGTCGCCTGCATAGGCAACGGCCCAGTTCTTCGCCGTAACCGCCATGATGGCCAGCGCCGACACCGTGATCGCGGTGCCGATCGCCATGGCGAAGACCGAGACGATGCCGCCGAACCAGAGACCGTTGAGGAAAGCGAAGGACAGCACGATCAGCGCGCCGGTGCAGGGGCGCAGACCCACGGCAACGACAGCCGCCCAGGCGGTTTTCCAGTTGAAATGCTCACCTGCGATCAGCTTCGGGTCGGGCGCGTGGGCATGGCCGCAGGTCGAACAGACCTCGCCATGCGCGTGGTGGTGACCATGGTGCTCGTGGTGATGATCGTGATGGTGATGTCCATGGTCATGGTGGTGGTTATCGGTATGTGCATGGGCGGCCGATGAAAGGCTGTGGGCCGGATTGCCGAACAACAAGCCACGCAGATATGGGCCAGCCTTGCGCCACAACAGCCAGGCGCCGAAACCTGTCACCAGCACATAGCTCACGATCTCGAGGAAACGCGTTGCGTCGGTCATCGAGATCGCCGTCCCGCGCAGGACCAGGAAAACGGCGCCCATGATGGCAATTGCCGACAACGCCTGGAGCATGGCGGAAACGAAAGACAGCATCACGCCGCGCCGCAGGGCAACCTCGTTGGCGAGCATGTAGGAGGAGATGACCGCCTTGCCGTGGCCCGGACCGGCGGCATGGAACACGCCGTAAGCGAAGGAAAGGCCGACAAGAATCCACAAACCACCGCCGCCGTCGCGCATCGACCGCAAGGCTCCGGTAAGCGAGCGGTAAAAGCCTTGTTGCTGCGCGTTGATCCAGTTCAGCAGGCCTGCAAACAGACCGGTTGACGGCAGGGTTGCCTCGTTCGCTCCGATGCCGAGCGAGCTTTGCGCATGCGCAAGGCCTGCGAAATGGGTAAGGATGAAGGTCAGCGCCAACAGCGCGAAGACTATGCGGGTGGTCGTCTTTTTCACGCCGGTCATCCCTCTCCGGAGCACTTCAGTTCGAGTCGGGTCGCGAAAAGCTTGGAATAGTCGTTGTTGGACGGGTCGTTGAAGAACGCCTCGGTGAGCGACTGTTGATTCATCGCGATGGCTTCATCCGGATTGGGGCGAACGACTGTGCGGATGCAGCTTTCCGGAAGATCGGCAACCACCAGGTTCTTGTCTTCGTAAAAGTCGATCGCGGTGTAGAAGGTCGGGTCGTAGACGCCGAAATCGAGCTGGCCATCGAGATGCAGCGGTTCTGCAGGGCGTGATTCGAACAGAATGATGAGCTGGTTGTCTTCGTAATTCGCCATGATGCGGTCCGGCGCAACCATGTCCACTTCCTTGCCGCCAGCGGTGACGATCTGGAAATAGTTGAACTCGGCAAGCGATTCATGAATGACCGCGCCGACTTCCTCAAGTTCTGCGTTGTCGAGTACGAGGTCGGCGTTCTTATCGAATTCCAGAAGCACGGTGCTGGAGAAGAGATCGTCGAAACGCCAGACGTGGCGCAGCGCGACGACGTTGCGATCCGCATCGATTGCGACTTCAAGGTTCGCTTCGGCGAAGACATGGGGGTGCGCCAGAGCAGGGGCTGCGCCCGAAACGCACAGCGCCGCAACAGCGGCCGGCAATGTTCGCTTGCTGATTCTGCAGTGCACGGCTGACCCACCCTCTCCGGTGCGCCCGAGCATCATCATAAAGCGGGCAAAAATGGGACATCCGCACGTATTTGTTCCGTAGAATCAATCCTGTTCATGCTGCTTGAACCACTGGGCCAGAAAGTCGACGAATACCCTGATCTTGGCAGGCAGGTAGCGCCGATGCGGGTACACCGCAAAGATGCCGCCGCCGCGCGGTACCCATTCTTCCAGGACCGTCACGAGCTGGCCGCTTTCCAGCGCGGGGGCGGCAATAAAATCCGGAAGCGGGGCAAACCCCAGGCCGGCGATAGCGGCGGCACGCGTCGTCAGCGGGCTGTTGGCCTCCAGCGGGCCGGAGACCGCCACCGAGAACATCTCGCCGTTCTCGCGCATGAACGGCCAGTTGGAGAGCCACCGGCCGTTGGTGTCGATGATGCACGGCATGCGGGCAAGGTCCTGCGGCTTTTCCGGTTTGCCGTGTTTTTCGAGAAAGGCAGGCGAGGCGCAGATGTTCAGCGCGAAAGGCGCAAGCCGGCGCGCGATCATCGAGGAATCCTCCAGCCGCGTGATACGGATCGCCAGATCGAAGCCCTCTTCGACCAGATCGACGAAACGGTCGTCGAGATGCACATCGAGCACGATGTCGGGATAGGCCTTGGCGAAATCGATCAGTGAATGGCCGATCGGGGCATCGGAGAATGTGCGCGGCGCCGTGATCTTGATGCGTCCCCGCACGTCGCCCGACGAATCGCGAACCGTGTCCGCAAGACTGTCGATTTCGCGCACAATCTCGGAAGCGCGCTTGTAGTAGGTGTGCCCGGCCTCTGTCAGCGAGAACTGCCGCGTGGTCCGGTTGAGGAGCAGGGCGCCGAGCTCGTCTTCAAGTTCGCGGACATATTTGGACAGCAGCGCCTTCGAGCGCCCGATCTTGCGTGCCGCCGCCGAGAAGCCCTCTGCCTCCACCACCTCGATGAAGGCGCGCATGCGGGTGAGCGTATCCATTATCCACGCTCTCCGGCGGCGGTAAGGATGGTGCGGGCGAGTTCGATCAATTGCCGGTCGGCTCCCGCCGGGCCAAGCAGCGAGATGCCGAACGGAGCGCCATCGACCGTGCCCAGAGGAACGGTGATCTGCGGAAAGCCCGAGAGGCCGGACAGACACAGCAGGCGCAAGGCGCGCTCGCGATAGGCCTGAAGATCGTCGAAGCCGAGATCCTTGCGCGGCGCTGCTCCCGGCACCGTTGGAAGCAAGAGGATGCCGTCGTCGCCGAGCAGTTCGGCGAGTTCGTCGCGGAAGGCGTCCCGCTTTCCCGATTCTTCCGAGGCCGTCGCGTCCGTTACCTTCGAACCGAACTCGAAACGCTCCTTCACGCCGGGACCGAGCCCCCGCTCACTCGCCGAAATCCAGGCGCCATGGGTGGCCCATGCTTCGTAGGCCTGGAGCTTGCGGAACGACCAGTAGAGATCGTCAATCTCCTGCACGAGAGGCGGCGCCTCGCGGGGAACATCAAGCGTGGCGGCGATAATGTCCACCATGCGCGCATATTCCGTCGCTTCCCTGTCGCCAAGCGTTAGGGCGTCCAGTGATGCCAGGTTGAGAAAGTGATGCTGTCGTGTGGTGTTGTCGGCAGGCAGCATCACATTGGCCACGCGTTCGTAGGTGGCGATGTCCCTTGCGAACCAGCCGAACGTATCGAAGGAAGGCGCGAGCGGCATTGCACGGTCGAGCGAGATGACGCCATGGGTGGGTCGAAGGCCGATGAGGCCGCAGAAGCTCGCCGGTGCACGGATGGAGCCCCGGTATCCGAACCGATCGCGATGTCGGCGAGCCCGCCGGCCACTGCCGCGGCGGAGCCGGAAGACGAACCGCCGGTGACGCGGTCGGGTGCGGCCGGGTTCACGGGCTCCGGGTAGTGGGCATTCTGGCCCATCAAGGAGAATGTCAGTTCATCCGTCTGCGTGCGGCCGACGAATCGGGCGCCCGCATCCAGCAGGCGCTGGATCGAAGGTGCCGTCGTCTCGGCGACGGGAGCCTCGGCAAGCTTCTGCGGATTCCCGCCACCCGTGCGCTGGCCCGCAATATCGTAGATGTCCTTCACCGCAAGCGTCAGGCCCGCAAGCGGGCCGTCCGACGCATTGGCGACCGGCGCATCGGAATGATCGAGGAACGCGTTGAAGGGATCGTCGGTTGGAGACATTGTTCGACCTTTGGAAACAGTGAGCGCAGCTTCGTTCAACGCAGAGTTTTTTCAAGCGAACCCGAAAAATCCGTTGATTATGACAGCACTTATCCATATATCGCGCTTGCCCAAAGTCGCACGTGCCTGTGGGTGTCCGCCGTCCCCTCGTTCGGTGAGGAAAACGGTAAGGTACCTGGAGCCAACCACTCCAGTCGGTCAGACGGCCAACCGCCTGAACCGAGGACACCTTGAAGCAACGACGGTGCGGGCCTTTCTGGTGTTCTGCCGGTCGTCCAAAGACCGGGGTTACTGAAGAGGCACACCTTCATTGCCGGCAGTGCGGAGGGTTTCTCCAAAGCTGAGGCAGACAAAGCGAGCAACCGCCGCAAGGCGATGGCTCACCGCCGCGTGACGCGCGTTTTCATGGTCCGGTGACTCCACCGGCTGGACCCTGAGCCGACGCATCGCGCCCTTTGTCCACCGCCCGTCCGTGGCCGCGCGCCGAAGACGGGAGCTTGAGATGAAGCGGCTTGCGCCGCGATCGGAGAAACCCATGGCCACGCAGCGTATCCTCGACTTCCTCGCCACCCGACGTCCGGCCGGCCCCTGCCTGGTCGTCGACCTCGATGTCGTGAGCGACAATTTCCACGCCTTCGAGCGCGCCCTGCCGAGCTCGAAGATCTACTACGCCGTCAAGGCAAACCCGGCGCCGGAAATCCTGCGCCTGCTCGCAGGCCTCGGTTCGTCCTTCGACACTGCTTCGGTCGCCGAGATCGAGATGGCGATGGATGCCGGCGCGCCCGCCGAACGAATCAGCTTCGGCAACACCATCAAGAAAGAGCGCGACATCGCGCGCGCCTTCGAGCTCGGCGTCCGGCTCTTTGCCGTCGACTGCGTCGAGGAGGTCGAGAAGGTGTCGCGGGCAGCGCCCGGCGCACAGGTGTTCTGCCGCGTGCTGACCGACGGCGAGGGCGCCGAGTGGCCGCTGTCGCGCAAGTTCGGTTGCGTGCCGGCCATGGCCATCGACGTGTTGCGCCACGCCCATGCGCTTGGCCTCGACGCCTATGGCGTTTCCTTCCATGTGGGTTCGCAGCAGACCGACCTGTCGGCCTGGGACAAGGCGCTGGGCGATGCCAAGGCCGTGTTCGCGACGCTTGCCGAGGAAGGCATCGTGCTGCGCATGGTCAACATGGGCGGCGGCTTCCCGACCCGTTACCTCAAGGATGTGCCGACCGCGCAGGCCTATGGCGAAGCCATTTTCGGCGCGCTGTCGCGCCACTTCGGCAATCGCCTGCCCGAGACCATCATCGAACCGGGCCGCGGCATGGTCGGCAATGCCGGTGTCATCAAGTCGGAAGTCGTGCTGATCTCGCGCAAGGCCGACAACGACAATGTGCGCTGGGTCTATCTCGACATCGGCAAGTTCGGCGGGCTTGCCGAAACGATGGACGAGGCGATCCGCTATCCGATCGTGACGCCGCATGACGGCGGCGAAGTCGCGCCCTGCGTGCTCGCCGGTCCGACCTGCGATTCCGCCGACGTGATGTACGAGAAGACGCCCTATCCGCTGCCGCTGTCGCTGACGATCGGCGACGAGGTGCTGATCGAAGGCACCGGAGCCTACACCACCACCTATTCGGCAGTGGCGTTCAACGGCTTCGAACCCCTGCGATCCTACGTGATCTGAGGCAGCGAGCCTGCCTCAAATCCTGCTGCGGCGGGCGCATGCGCCCGCCCGGCATTGCTCGTGGAATTGATGTCCGCTTGTGAAGGATTGCAGAGATGGACTTCATGAATCTGCTGGCCGATGCCGGCATGATCACCCCCTCATCCGACGTTTTGCGCCCGCTTCTCCCCGGGGGGAGGAGAGGCCGGCGGCGATTGCGCCCTGTTCTTCCCACGGGGAGGATACTGGCTCGCGCAGAACGCCGGATGAGGGGGCACCTATCTCATCGGCATGGAACGCGCCGACGATGTGGCGGCCCGCGAAGCGTTGCTTGATCGTGCCATGGGTCCGGGCCGCCGGCGCAAGTCTTCGGATAAGCTGCGCCGCGACCGCAGGCCTTCGGAGGGGCTCGACCTTGTCGCGAAGGATGGCGACGGCACGCTGGTGGGAACGGTGCGACTGTGGGACGTCCGCGCCGGCGAGGGCGGTCCTGCCGCGCTTCTGCTCGGCCCGCTCGCCGTCGACCCTGCGGTCAAGTCTGCCGGGATCGGTTCGGCGCTGATGCGCCATGCCATCGGCGAGGCTGCCCGGCTCGGCCACAGCGCCATCCTGCTGGTGGGCGATGCCGCGTATTACAGCCGTTTCGGCTTCTCCAGCGAGAAGACCGGCAAGCTCGCAATGCCCGGACCCTACGAGCGTGAGCGCTTCCTGGCGCTGGAGCTGGTCGAGGGTGTGCTTGACGGCGCCAGCGGCGTGCTCAAGGCTTCCGGCCGCAAGGCAAAGCCCGCGCCGATGGCGCGGGCCGCGTAAGCTGGCTCCTGACGGGCGTCGGAATCTAGTCGGTGACGGCGTAGCTTTCCGTTTCGCAAAGATCCGTCGTGTCCTCGATGCTGTCGCCATCTTCGAACACAACGCGAAGGTCGTATTCGCAAGCCCTGCGGCCGTCGGCGATCGTCACGCGCGCGGATTCTCCCGATTCCAGCACATCGCGGCCAAGGATATCCTCCTCCCACTCGCCGACATCACTGGGTGACGCGTAGAGTTCGACGACCGTGTAGCTGCTGTTGTTGTCGAAGCGAAATACGAGATCGTCCGCAAATGCGCCAGCCGGCATCAGAACGGCGACCGCCGCCAGCGACATGTATTTGAAAGAAAACATGAAATCACACCCCAGAATGCACAATTGCATCCGGCTTCTACGGCACTTTCAAGCGGCCGGGAAGCGACGCGCGAGGGCGGGACGCAAAATATTTGCTTATCAGGATAGGCATACAAGAAAAAAGGCGGCCGAGGCCGCCTTTTTTCTTCGGGAAAACTGGAGGTCTATCCGATCAGAGCACCTGGCTGAGCTGCATGGCGATCGACATGTCGCCCTCGACCTTCAGCTTGCCCTGCATGAACGCCATGGTCGGGTTGAGATCACCCGAGGTGAGGGCCAGAAAATCGTCCTTGGACATGGTGATGGTGCAATCGGCGCCGGAATCTTCGGTGGACACGGACTGGCCGTCGATCACGATGACACCGTCATCGCCCAGGTCGAACTTGACCGATTTGTCGAAGCCGCTTCCCGCGACGCGTTCGCGAATCTTGTCTGCAATGGCGTCAAGGCTCATGGATCATCTCCTTCGGAGGCGGCCCGACGAGAGGCCGCTGTTTACAGGTGGGTTCAGATAGCAGGCGATTGACGTTTACGTCAACGTGATTTAGCGTTCCTCGAACCGCCAATGGGAGGAGGCCACGGTGGGCTACCGCAGCGTGCTGCGCAAGGATTGTTTCGCGGGCGAGACCCACATCGTCACCGGTGCGGGCAGCGGTATCGGTCGTTGTGTCGCCCACGAGCTGGCGAGCCTGGGCGCGCATGTCGTCCTGACGGGGCGCAAGCAGGACAGGCTCGATGCCGTGGCGGACGAGATCGCGCTCGACGGCGGGCAGGTGTCGACCGCGGCCTTCGATATTCGCGACGAGGATGCGGTGCGCGATGCGATCGCGGCAATCGTATCGGAACGCGGCCAGCTCCACGGTCTCGTGAACAATGCCGGCGGCCAGTTTCCGGCACCTATGCAGAGCATCTCGAAGAAGGGTTTCGATGCCGTCGTCGCGACCAATCTCACCGGCGGCTTCCTCGTCATGCGCGAGGTGTTCGTGCAATCCATGCAGGCACATGGTGGCGCGATGGTGAACATGGCCGCCGACATGTGGCGCGGCATGCCGGGCATGGCGCATTCGGGCGCCGCGCGCGCCGGTATGGTGAATTTGACAAAGACTGCCGCCTACGAATGGGCGCATGCAGGCGTGCGGATCAATTGCGTCGCGCCGGGCTGGGTGGCGTCATCGGGCATGGACACCTATGACGGCATGACACGCGCGCTCATTCCGCAGCTCAAGAACCACGTGCCGCTCGGGCGGCTGGCGATGGAGGCGGAGGTATCTTCCGTTATCTGCTTCCTGCTGTCTCCTGCCGCCGCATTCGTCACCGGCGTCACGATCCCCATCGACGGCGGCGCGCCGCTCGGCTCGGCGCTGTTTCCGCTGGGCAAGGGGCGGGCGACGAAGCCGTTCTACGGGTTTCACCGTGCCGTCATGCCCGCCGTGCTTGCGGACGAGAACGGCTGATGCCCGCTCTCGCATCGGAACTGGACACACGCTCGGACGCCTTCCGCGCCAATGCGTTGGCAATGGGCGAAAAGCTTTCCGAGGTCAGACGGCTGGAAGAGGCGGTTCGCCAGAACTCCGCTTCGAGGAAGGCGCGTTTCGAGGAGCGGGGGCAGTTGCTGCCGCGCGAGCGCGTCGAACGCCTGCTGGATCGCGGTCAGCCGTTCCTCGAATTGTCCACGCTCGCCGGCTACCGGATGCACGACGATGACGGCGGCAAAAACATCATGGGCGGTGGAACGATCGCCGGCATCGGCGTCGTCGGCGGCCGGCGCTGTATCGTCTCTGCCTCCGACAGCGGCATCAAGGGCGGCACGATCCCGCCGATCGGGCTCAGGAAGTCGCTGCGGCTCCATGAGATTGCATTCGAAAACCGCCTGCCGTTGATCTATCTGGTCGAAAGCGGCGGCGCGAACCTGCTCTATCAGGCGGAGATGTTCGTCGAAGGCGGCAGGTCCTTTGCAAATCAGGCCCGGCTGTCCGCGGCCGGCATTCCGCAGATTGCCATCGTGCACGGGTCGTCGACCGCCGGCGGTGCCTACCTGCCGGGGCTTTCCGATTATGTCGTGCTGGTGCGCAAGCGCTCCAAGATTTTCCTTGCAGGGCCGCCGCTGGTGAAGGCGGCTATCGGCGAGGACGCCGACGACGAGTCGCTGGGCGGGGCCGACCTGCACGGCAGCGTCACCGGGCTCGGTGAATATGTCGCCGAGGACGACGCGCAGGCGCTGGCCTATGGCCGGTCGATCATGGAGCATCTCACCTGGGACGGGGTGCCGGATCGGAGCGCGGCACCGGAACCGCTGTTCGATCAAGAAGACCTCCTGGGGATCGTGCCGGCGGAGGAGAAATCTCCGTTCGATATGAAGGAGATCATCGCACGTATCGTCGACGCGTCCGATTTCCTTGAGTTCAAGGCCGGTTATGCGCCTGATACTGTTTGCGGACATGCGGCGATCGAGGGCGCAAGGGTCGGCATCCTGGCCAATAACGGGCCGATCATGCCGTCGGGCTCGCTGAAGGCGGCGCAGTTCATCCAGCTCTGCGATCAGGCCGGAACGCCACTGGTCTTCCTGCAGAACACCACAGGCTACATGGTGGGCTCGGCGGCCGAGCGTGAGGGCGCCATCAAGCACGGCTCCAAGATGATCCAGGCCGTCGCCAACGCCCGCGTGCCGAAGTTCACTATCCTCATCGGCGGGTCCTACGGCGCGGGCAATTACGGCATGTGCGGGCGGGGTTTCTCGCCGCGTTTCATCTTTTCCTGGCCGTCGGCGCGCACCGCCGTCATGGGCGGGGAGCAAGCTGCGAAGGTCATGGAAATCGTCGCGCGCGGCAAGGCTGCGCGAGAAGCCGTCGAGGTCGACGAGGACGTGCTGGCAAAACAGAGCGGCATGATCCGCGCGGGCATCGAGGCGCAGTCCGGTGCGCTCTTCGCCACCGCGCGGCTGTGGGATGACGGCATTATCGATCCGCGCGACACGCGGCGTGTGCTCGGCCTTTGCTTGGGAATCGCGGCTGAAGGCGAACGGCGGACGCTGCGCCCGAACGCTTTCGGTGTTGCGCGTGGGTGAGGAACGATCCGCGTAGCGGGCGCCAGTGGAAATCTTGGGAGGAACCTGATGCAATTCACGGCCGAGCACGAGAACCTGCGCCGCACCGTCGCGAAGTTCGTCGAGACCGAGATCAATCCGCATGTGGATGCGTGGGAGGCGGCGGAAGAATTTCCGTCCCATGAGTTGTTCAAGAAGCTCGGCGATCTCGGGCTGCTCGGCATCAAGTACGACCCCGCCTACGGTGGCCTCGGCCTCGACTTTTCCTATTCGATGATCATGGCGGAGGAACTGGGGCTCGTGCATTGCGGCGGCGTGCCGATGGCCATCGGCGTGCACACGGACATGTGTACGCCGGCGCTCAATCGCTTCGGCTCCGACACGGTAAAGGAGGACTTCCTGGCGCCTTCGATTGCGGGTGACGTCGTCGGCTGCCTCGGCGTTTCCGAACCCGGCGGCGGCTCCGACGTCGCGGCGGTCAGGACGACGGCGCGCAAGGACGGTGACGACTACGTGATCTCCGGCACCAAGATGTGGATCACCAACGGCATGAAGGCGGACTGGTGCTGCCTGCTTGCAAACACGTCGGAAGGGCCGGTGCATCAGAACAAGTCGCTGATCTGCGTGCCGATGGATGCCAAGGGCATCACGAGGCAGAAGATCCACAAGATCGGCATGCACTCCTCCGACACCGCGCAACTCTTTTTCGACGAGGTGCGGGTGCCGCGCCGCAACCTGATCGGTCAGGAGGGCGGCGGTTTCATGATGCAGATGCTGCAGTTCCAGGAAGAGCGGCTCTATGCGGCGGCGAGCGCGCTGAAGGGTTTCGACAGGCTTATCGACCTCACCATCGACTACACACGCGATCGCAAGACTTTCGGCAAGCCGGTGCTCGATAATCAGGTCGTCCACTTCCGGCTGGCGGAACTGCGCACCGAGGTCGAGGCACTGCGCGCGCTGACCTGGAGCGCGATCGAGCAATATGTGGCGGGTGCGGACGTGACGCGGCTTGCATCCATGGCCAAGCTCAAGACCGGCCGGCTGGCACGCGAACTGACCGATGCCTGCCTGCAATATTGGGGCGGCATGGGCTACACGGCCGACAATCCGGTCAGCCGGGCCTATCGCGACACGCGGTTGGTTTCCATAGGCGCGGGTGCGGACGAAATCATGCTGGGCATCATCGCCAAGTTCGAGGGTACGCTGCCGGGCATAAGCAACAAGGCAAGGCCGAATTGAGCCGATGACTAATCACCCCCACTCCGTCCCTTCGGGCCACCTCTCCCCCTGCCCGGGGAGAGGAAGAGCGGCCGCGACGCCGGCGTTCATCCAGCTTGGATTCCTCTCCCCGGGCAGGGGGAGAGGTGGCCCGAAGGGACGGAGTGGGGGTGGTTCGGGTGCTGCGAGCCTCGAAGGGCGCACCTATATGATCGCCAAGCTTCTCATCGCCAATCGCGGCGAGATCGCCTGTCGCATAATCCGTACCGCGAAACGCATGGGTATCGGCACCGTGGCGGTCTTCAGCGACGTGGATGCGGATGCGCTGCATGTGCGCATGGCCGACCGCGCCGTGCGCATCGGCCCGGCGCCGGCCGCGCAGTCTTACCTGCGGGTCGAGGCGATCATCGAGGCGGCGATACAGTCCGGTGCGGATGCGATTCATCCCGGCTACGGCTTTCTGTCCGAGAATGCGGATTTCGCTGAAGCCTGCTTGGCAGCGGATATTCTTTTCGTCGGTCCGCCGGTTGAGGCTATCCGCTCGATGGGCGACAAGGCAAACGCCAAGGCGTTGATGCGCGCGGCTGCCGTGCCGGTGGTGCCGGGCTATGATGGCGACGACCAGTCGGACGCAACGTTCGCAGCAGAAGCCGAACGCATCGGTTTTCCGGTGCTCGTCAAGGCGTCCGCAGGCGGTGGAGGTCGCGGCATGCGCCGTGTCAGGTCCGCCGGCGAGCTTGCAGGCGCGCTGGAGAGCGCGCGCCAAGAGGCCGCCGCGGCCTTCGGCTCCGACAGACTGCTGCTCGAGAAGCTGATCGAGGATGCGCGGCACGTCGAGGTGCAGGTGTTTGCCGACAATCACGGCACCGTCGTTCATCTCGGCGAGCGTGACTGTTCCACGCAAAGACGGCACCAGAAGATCATCGAAGAGACGCCGTCGCCTTTCGTCGATGCGCCGATGCGCCAGGCCATGACGAAGGCGGCCGTGGAAGCGGCTCGTGCGGTGAACTATGCAGGGGCGGGGACGGTGGAGTTCATTGTCGGGTCCGATCGCACTTTCTTCTTTCTCGAGATGAACACGAGGCTGCAGGTCGAGCATCCCGTTACGGAGATGGTCACCGGGCTCGATCTCGTGGAGTGGCAATTGCGGGTGGCGGCCGGTGAGCGGCTGCCTCATACGCAGGAGTCGATCAGCTTCTCGGGGTATGCCATCGAGGCACGGCTGTGCGCCGAAGACCCGGCAGCCGGCTTCGCGCCGCAGACCGGCAAGGTGATTCACTGGCGACCGGAGGCGGCTGCCATTCCGGGGTGCGGATCGACCACGGCATCGACGAAGGCGGGGAAGTCACGCCGTTCTACGATCCGATGATCGCCAAGGTGATCGCGCATGCCACAACGCGCGACGAGGCGGTCGCGACGCTCGCCCGGGCGCTTCGGGCGACCCCTCTGCTTGGTGTGGTTTCCAACAGAGGCTTTCTGCTCGAGCTGCTTGAAAGCGAAACGCTCGGCGCTGGCGCGGTTACGACGGGCATGCTGGATGCGGCAGAGCGACCGACGACTGCGCCGTCCGACGAGGATTTTGCCGCTGCCGTTTCGGTTCTGGCGCTCGCGGACGGCGACGACTGGTTTTCTTCGACCGGGCGCAGGCGTTGCCCTATCACGCTTCGAGCTGGCGAGACGACAAAAGAGTGCTCGGCCAATTTTGAACGCGGTCGACTGGTTTCGATAGACGTCGGTGAGGCGAATATCGCCGCGTCGTCAATCGAAACGCATGGCTCGTTGCATGTGCGGGAAGGTCGTGCGGTGTGGATTGATCGCGCAAGCCGAACGTTCCGATTCGATGAACCGGACCCCATGCAGCGTGATGCTGCGGCTGCCGACGGCCGGGTGGTCGTTACGCCGGTTTCAGGCCTGTTGCGACGCGTCGACGTTGCCGTCGGCGATTCCGTTCGCTCTGGCACCGTCGTCGGCATCGTGGAGGCCATGAAGATGGAAACCGCGCTCACCGCACGCATGGACGGTATCGTCAACGCGGTGAGGGGTAAGACTGGCGATCAGGTCCGGGCTGGCGACGTGCTCATCGAGATTGCCGGCGAGCAATAGCCATGGGACAAACTCCCTGTCAGCATGAACGCATCTTGAGTCTTCATTGGCCTATTGTTATGATGAATAACAATGTTGGGGAGGAGTCTGATGCCGATCGTGTCCGTTCCGGGCATGCGTCCCGTACGTATGGGCGCGCTGGCAGTGGACGTCGAGCACCGCGCCGACGGTGCTGCTGTGTTGCGGTCGAGGCAAGAACTCGGTCCCTATCCGCGCTCCATGATCGACTGTCTCGACCGTTGGGCCGACGAAGCGCCCGAACGTACCTTCCTCGCTGATCGTGGCCCTGACGGGCAATGGCGGCATTGCAGCTACCGTGAAGCTCTGGAGCATGCCCGTGCGATTGCGCAGTATGTTCTCGATCTCAATCTCGATGCAGACAGGCCCGTGGTCATCCTGTCCGGCAACGGCATCGAGCACGGGCTGATCGCGCTCGGCTGCATGATGGCAGGGGTGCCGTTCGCGCCCGTGTCGCCGGCCTATTCGCTGATTTCGACCGATCATTCAAAGCTGCGGCACATCTTCGGGCTGCTGACGCCGGGCCTGGTTTTCGCGGCGGATGGACAGCCCTTCGAGAAGGCGGTTCGGGCTGTTTTTACCGAGGACATGCAGCTTGTTTTTTCCCGGGCGCCAGTTGAAGGGCTGACGGCGGCAAGCTTCGACGAGATGCTTGCAACAAAACCAACCGATGCAGTTGCGCGCGCCAACGCGGCGGTCGACGGGGACACGATTGCCAAGTTCCTGTTTACGTCCGGTTCCACCGGTATGCCGAAGGCGGTGATCAACACACAGCGCATGTTGTGCTGCAATCAGGAAATGATCGCGACGGCGCTTGCATTCCTGCGCGACGAACCGCCCGTCATGGTCGACTGGCTGCCTTGGAACCACACCGCCGGCGGAAACCACAATTACGGCATCGCGCTCTACAATGGCGGAACGCTCTACATCGATGACGGCGCACCGACGCCTGCGGGCATCGCCAAGACGGTCCGCAATCTCGAGGAAATCGCGCCGACGCTCTATTTCAACGTGCCCAAGGGCTACGAGATGCTGAGTGAGCATCTCTCGTCGAACGAGCGATTGCGGAAGACCTTCTTCTCGCGCGTTAAATTACTTCAATATGCCGGTGCGGGGCTGGCTCAGCACGTCTGGGACGCATTGGAGCGGCTGGCGCAGGAGGCTGCCGGCGAGAAGATCATGATCGTGACCGGATACGGTTCCACCGAGACCGCCCCCTTCGCCTCGACGACGACATGGCCGGTCACGCGGCCCGGCGAAGTCGGCTTGCCGGCTCCCGGGCTGGAACTCAAGCTGGTTCCTGCGAGCGAGAAGCTTGAGGTGCGCATGCGCGGCCCGAGCATCACTCCGGGCTACTGGCGTCAGCCGGAAAAAACCGCCGAATGCTTCGACGACGAGGGCTTCTACCGTATCGGCGATGCGCTGAAATTCGTGGATCCGGAAGAGCCCAACAAGGGGCTACTCTTCGACGGCCGCGTGTCGGAAGATTTCAAGCTGTCGACCGGCACCTGGGTGAACATGGCCGCTGTGCGCGGCGCTCTGATCCGCGGTTGTGCACCGTTGGTGCGAGACGTGGTGCTGACAGGGCTCAATCGCAATCACATCGGCGCGCTGCTTTTCCTGGATGTCGATGCCGCGCGGAAGTTGAGCCCCGTTCTGGCGCAGTCGACGGAGGCGGAACTGGCGGCAAGCCAAGCGGTTCGTAGCGCTATCTCCGGAGCGCTGGATCATATGGCGCAACAAGCCACCGGGAGTTCGAACCTCGTCGCTCGTGCAATCGTGCTCGACAGTCCACCGGCGATGGACGCGAACGAAATGACCGACAAGGGATCGATCAACCAGCGCGCGGTGATGGAAGCGCGCGCGACGCTGGTGGAGGACCTTTACGCCGATCCCGCTCCACCGCACGTGATCGTGGCGAAACGCTGAGCCGCGTCAGGCCGGTTTTTCACCGAGGAGACGGCCAAGCAAATCCAGCAGCGTCGCGCGGGCTTCCGGCCCGCCGAGGCGTTCGACAAGGCGTTCTTCATGCGTGCGCCATACGGTGCTCATCTTGTCGACGAAGCGGGTGCCCTCAGGCGTGAGGTGCAACGAGTGCGAGCGCTTGTCGCCTTCTGCCTTGCGCCGCTCGGCCAGACCACGCCGTTCGAGGCTATCCATCAGCGCCACGAAGTTCGCCCGCTTTATGCCGAGCTGTTCGGCGATCTCCGTCTGTTTCTGGCCCGGTGTGCGGGCAATGAGCGCAAGTACGGAGAACTCGGCCGGGCGCAGCTTAATCTTCTCGAAGGTTTCAATGAAGTCCTGGAATACGAAGAGCTGGGCCCGCCGCAGCTTGTAGCCGACTATTTCCGCCATCTCGGGAATCCCGGCTGGAACGCCAGATCCCGTGTTGTTTTCGTCGCTGCTCTTACCCACCACGAACCCTCATCCAAGCTATCACGACAACCGCGATGTCAGGTCAACAACCGGAATTCGGATCATGCGTTGCCGACGCTCGAATCGCGGCTGCGTAAGCCAGTTTACTGCGTCCACCGCCGGGTGAAACTTGTTTTGCCGGGATGCCCGATTTGTAGGCAACTCACTCGACGCGCGACAGGAAAGCAGCTATATTGTTATATAACAAAACAATCCAGGGAAGAGCGATTAGGCCGGAAGTCATGCGGCGAAGGCTCGTTGTCGGGAGAACCATGAAAAAAGACGAACCGGTACTTCTGACCTGCGTGGAAGGTCCGATCGCCCGCCTGGTGATCAACCGTCCGGGAAAACGAAACGCGATCAACGACGCGCTTCTGCAGGCTCTCGGGGGTTTCTTCAATGACATTCCCGATGGGGTTCGTGCCATCGTGCTAAGCGGAGCGGGCGGACACTTTTCATCGGGACTGGATCTGTCGGAGCAGGTCGAGCGTGAACCCGAACAGGTGATGAAGCACTCCGCGGCTGGCACCGGCTGATGGACACAATCCAGTTTTCAGGTGTGCCGGTGGTTGCGGCCCTTTCCGGCGCCGTGATGGGCGGTGGGTTGGAGATCGCCAGTACCGCGCACGTGCGGGTGGCCGAACCGTCGACCGTTTTCAGGCTGCCCGAAGGCAAGCGCGGCATCTTCGTGGGTGGCGGCGCGACGGTGCGGGTGGGACGCATACTCGGCCCGGACAGGATGACCGAGATGATGCTGACCGGGCGCAGCTACAATGGCGAGGAGGGGTGTAGGCTGGGGCTTGCCCATCATCTGGTTGGTGAAGGCGAGGCTCTGGCCAGGGCCGAGGAGCTGGCGCGCGAGATCGCCGGCAACGCCTCGCTGGTCAACTACCTGATCATCCAGTCGATCGCCCGCATCGGCAACATGTCGCACGATGACGGCCTCTACACGGAAAGCCTGAGTGCGGCGCTGTCGCAGACCGGTGCCGACGCGCGGGAAGGGCTCAAGGCATTTCTGGAAAAGCGGAAGCCCCGCTTCGGCTGACCTGTCAGTGGCCGGTCGGGGCCGCTGTGGAAACCGGCGTGGGGACGGACTGGCTGATCGAGCTCGAACCGGCTTCGTCCTTCGGCAGGAAGTCGACCTGTTCGACCAGAACCTCGCGAATAAGCTCTTCGCCGAGCCGTTCGTTGACGCCCGTGCGGATGCTTTCGCGGAAGGAATCGATATCCAGATCGTCGCGTTTGGTGAAATCGATCTCGGGGCTAGCGTAAAGCTGCGTGTAGATCTGGTCAGCCAGCAGCGCCTCGGCGGGAAGCTTGAGCGCGGCGAGCCGTTTGCCTTCGGCGGTGAAGACGAGGCGCACGAGGAAATAGCCGTAGACCTTTCCCCGATCGAACACCGGGACCGAAATGATCCCGGTCTTCACATAGTCGAGCCCCTGGAACGCGGTCGCTTCGGCTTCCGCCGTTTCCTGCGGCTTTTGCGCCGACTGGAACGAATAGAGCAGCGCGCCGGTGGTGGCGATGCTGATCCACAGGGCGGCGACCATGAACTTTATCATGGCTGTTCGGCCATCCTGCCGAACTCGCTGGCCGTATATGTGCCGTCAGCTTCCGCGCGCTGAATTGCATCCTGCATCAGCGCAGCGACCTCTGTGACAGCGTTGAGATGAGCCAGGATCGCGGCCTCGTTGGCCGAGAGCTTCTCGCGCAGACGGATGATGCCGTGACGATGCTCGTCGCCGAGCCCCGTTGCGCCGAGGCCTGAAACGGCCTTGTTGAGTTCATAAAGGTAACGGCTCTTGCGAAGGTTCGAGGCCTTGATGTCGAAACGAACATCCGTACGGATCGCTGCGGTTTCGGCATCCACGGTTTCTTCGATGCGGCCAAGGATGGCAGAGAGATTCATGAGCGCTGCTCCCGAATTGTCTTCATTCGGATCTTCTGGCTGCATGAATTCCGCGTGGTCTGGCATAGAGCTTTTCTCATCTGACTCTGACTGAAATTAGCGGCTGCTGGCGACGGAAGGCGGCATCGCGCGCTCCTCGTCGATCGATTGGGCGGTCATGCGCTGGATTTCCTGTACCAGAGCAACCGACAGCATCTCCTGGGCATCTTGTTCCGCGCGTTCCGGCGATGACTCGCGCATCGGTCCCTCGACCGTTGACTTGCCCTGGGCACGGTAATGGTCGCCCAGGATGCGGTTGGCGATGCCGATGCCGCCGCGCTCGGCCATCACGTCACCGAGCTGCTGGGCGAGAAGCGATTGCCACATCTCGCCGGCCATTCCCTGTCCGTAGACGGATTCGGTGTCCTTCGGCAGCATGGACTGGATGAAGGTCTGCAGGACGACGGCCTCGAACTTCTGGAAGGCGTCGGCCGCCGGCGACTTGTGATCGGCAGGCATGCGTGCGGCGGTGGCCGAAGGTGTTCCCGTCGGCTCGAACCTGGCGGCGTCGACCCGCTGGCTCGCCAGCGAGGCGAGGCGCGTCCGTGCTGCTTGCGCGGCGGCAGGATCGGCCGCCCGCGCCACATCCATCACGATGTCGCTTGGGGGTGAAATCGCCAAAGGCAGGACCTCCCAACGTGTTGATTTCGATTTTGCGAATATGGCGTGACAAGCTTGTGGCAGGCTTACTTTGGGTCGGAAAGCTTGCGTTCGATGGTTTCGAGTTGCTCTTTCTCGGCGATTTCTCGTTCTTCCAGGCGAAAAGCCTCACGATAGGCGCGCTCGACGATGTTGGTGCGCGCAGTGGCCGTGGCCACGTGAGATGCTTCCTGCTGCGCCCGGTCATTTTCCCGTGCTTCGCGTTCCATGGCGGCGCCGATTCGCCGGTTATAGAGGTCAGGAAACAGGCCGGGCATTGGCGAGGCCGCATTGAGCGCCTCCAGCATCTCGTTCGCTTCCTGCCGGGCGGCTGCGGCATGTGACAGATGCGTCGCATGCTTCGTCTCGTGCAGTGCCTTGATCTGCTGCTGCAGCCGTACCAGGCGTTTCAACCGTTCCGCGCGTGTTGTCACGTCAGCCTCCGAGCGTCGTGGGCAGGAACCCGTCAACGAACAGGCTGAGCATGATACCGATCCCGAAATATAGAAGGATGAGGCAGCCTGCGATCAGGAACGGCATCGAGACGAAATAGACGGGTATCTGCGGCGTTAGCTTGTTTACGAAGCCGACGGCGAGATTGACCAGGATCGCGTAGGCGATGAAGGGGCTGGCAAGCCTCAGCGTGATGTAGAACGATTGCGACAAGGTGTCGACGAGATCGATCAGCGCCGATTGCGCACCGAACGTCCCCGAAACCGGGACAGCTTCGTATGAAAGAATCAGAGCTTTCAGGATTTCATGGTGAAAGTCGAACACGAACAGCAGTAGCAGGGCGCAGAGCGTAATCAGCGCGGTGAGCGCCGCTTGCGGCTCGTTCTCCTCGACGACCGTTCCGGACATGCCGCCAAAGCCACCGGTCATGGCAATTGCCGAGCCGGCGAACTGAAGCGCCAGCACATAGAAGCGCGTGACCAGCCCAATCGTCGCGCCGACCAGGATCTCCGAAGCCACCAGCAAGAGCATGCGATCCGGCTCGCGGTCGAGATGCGGGATGATGGAGTCCCAAAGGTGCGCGAGTAGTGCCCAGGTGACGGCGAGGGCAACGAAGAGCCTCACATGCATTGCCACGCGCGCACTTGAAAAGCCGGGCATCAACATGAAGCATGTGCCGATGCGGCAGAATGCGAGGAATGCCGCGAAAACGACCGTCTCGAGATTGAGACCGTTGAGCATTCCTTCTGCGCCTAGGAGATCGAACCGAGGACGCGCACCTCAACGCCGCGTGCGATTTCGACGTGCGAGAGCACCGGCAGGGTCGCGAAAAGCCGCTCGATGATCATGCGCACGTAAGGCCGCGCATCCGGTGCCGAGACCAGCACGAACCGCTCTCCCGCATCGAGATGCTTGCGCACTGCCTTGGTGGCCTCGTTGCCGAATTCCTCCAGCAGTCGCGGATCGATGTCGAACTCGCGGATCTCGCCCTTGGCGTCGCGCTTGAGCGCCTGATGGAACGCAAGGTCCCAGCGATTGCCGAGCCGCAGCACTTTCAGTACGCCGCCTTCGGTCAGGTCGCCGCAAATCTGCTGCGCCATGCGGATTCGCACGTGTTCGACGATCTGCTCGGTGCGGCGCACATGCGGTGCGATCTCCGCGATCGCCTCGATGATCAGGTGCAGGTTGCGGATCGATACGCGTTCGGCCAGCAGCAGCTTCAGAACTGCCTGCAGGCCCGGATAGGAAATGTGCGAGGTGCAGACCTCATCGATAAGCTTGCGGTATTCCTGGTCCTGGCGCTCGATGAGCGCCTTCATGTCCTTGTAGGACAGAAGCTGCGGCAGGTTGTTGCGGATCACCTCGGAAAGGTGGGTCAGCAGCACCGACATGTTGTCGGCATAGGTGAAACGCTCGCGTTTCAGGTCTTCGGCAAACATTTCAGACACCGAATAGGCGCGCATGCCGAAGGCGGGCTCACGCACCTCTTCGCCGGGAACTTCCGGTACCGGGCCGTTGCCCAGCAGGACCGTCACCTCGCCGACGCGCATGTGATATTCGGCGACGACGGTGCCGTGAACCTTGATCTGGTAGCTCTTCGGTGGGATCGAGAAATCGTCCGTCAGCCTGACTTCAGGCACGACGAAGCCGTACTGGGTCGCGAACTTCTTGCGCATCTTGCCCATGCGGAAGGCGAGTTCCTGATGGGATGCGAGCAGGCGCATCGAGAGCTGTTTGCCCAGCAGGAGCTCGATTTCGGCCGTCTTGAGCGAAGACTTGATCGACTGCTTTTCTTCTTCCTGTTTCGCTTCTTCCAACTCTTTCTCGATCGCTGCCTGCGCGTCTTCGTGCTTCTTGCGCTGAAGCGGGATCACATAAGCGATCGCGGCGAGGCACATGGCCAGAGCCATGAATGGGATGGCCGGCAGGCCGGGCATCAGCCCGAGGGCGAACATCAGCACGGCTGCAACCGATAGGGCGCGCGGATAGGCGCCGAGCTGCCCGAATACGGCCTCGTCCGTGGCTCCGCGCGTACCGCCCTTTGAAACGACGAGGCCGGCCGACAGCGAAACGATCAAGGCAGGGATCTGGGTGGCAAGACCATCGCCCACCGACAGCTTGACGAAGATGTCGGCCGACTCGCCCATGCCCATGCCGTGGCGCGTGTACCCGATGGCAATACCGCCGACGATATTGATGACGGTGATGATGAGACCGGCGATCGCGTCACCGCGCACGAATTTCGAGGCACCGTCCATCGCGCCGAAGAAGGAGCTTTCCTCTTCAAGTTCGCGGCGACGGCGCTGTGCTTCCTTGTCGTCGATGACACCGGCCGAGAGGTCAGCGTCGATCGACATCTGCTTGCCGGGAATGGCGTCCAGGGTAAAGCGCGCGCCGACTTCCGCGATACGGGTGGCGCCCTTGGTGATCACGATGAAGTTCACCGTAATCAGGATCAGGAAGACGATGAGGCCGATGACGAAGTCGCCGGCCATGACGAGGTTGGAGAAGCCGCCGATGACATAGCCAGCGGCATTCGTGCCCTCGTCGCCATTCGACAGGATTGCGCGCGTTGTCGCGATCGAGAGCGCGAGCCGCAACATGGTGACGATCAGCAGGATCGTGGGGAACGACGTAAAGTCGAGCGGCCGCTGCATCCATAGCGCCACCATCAAGATCAGCACGGAAACGGCAATCGACAGCGCAAGCCCGAAGTCGATCAGAAACGGGGGAATCGGCAGAAACAGGATCGACAGGATCGTGATGATGCCGACCGCGAGCGCGATATCGCGACCGTAGTTCTTGACTTGCGGAAGGGATACGCTTTCGCTGAGTGCCATGCCTGACCGACCATTACCTGTTCAAGGGCGTGCGCGAACACACGCCGCCGGCCAGAGACTAGGCTGCCAAGCTTGTGCGAAAATGAGGTGGGAAGGCTGCGCGCCGGCGCTGGGTCAGAAACCCGTCTCGATGCGCTGGAACATCACGTTGGTGAAGCCGGCGATCTGCGCGCCGACGAACGGAGCCGAAAAAGCGACAGCCAGGAGGATCGCAACGATCTTCGGCACGAAGGTGAGGGTGATTTCCTGAACCTGCGTGAGCGCCTGGATGAAGGCAATGCCGACACCGACGAACATCGCCACGGCCACGGCCGGGCCGGATGCGGTCAGGACGGTCCAGACCGCATACTGCGCGATGTCGAGAGCGTCGGCTTCGTTCACGCTGCCTGCTCGTCGCCGGGCTGTTCGTCGTCACCGGGCGTTTCGTCTCCCGGCGGCGGGGTGTAATCCGCATCGCGGATGATGACGCCGGGCGTGATCGCCAGCTTTTCGCCGCCGTCGAGGACAGCGACGATACCATCGGAATAGATCTCGACCTGGCGCACAACGCCGCTGATTTCGCCGTCCATGCTCTCGACGACCTTGCCGATAAGGCCGGTCGCTTGCGCCATCGTCGATGCCTGCAGCATTTCGGTGAGCTTTTTGTTGATTTCGACCGACTGCTCCACCTGCGAGAAAGTTGCAAGCTGGGCGACGTAGTCCGTCGAATCCATCGGCGCCGTCGGGTCCTGGTTCTTCATCTGGGCAACCAGGAGCTGCAGGAATGCCTTGTAATCGACCGACTGCGGCGTGCCCGTAGTGTTCTGCGTCGTCGCCATGGTGTTCGTGATCGCCGAAATGTTCATGGTCCTACTCCGCTGCGGTGAGGACGAGGGGCGCGACCGGCGCGCCCTCGTTGGCGAGAATTCTGGCCTCTGCCGGATAAAGGCCGCGCAGCGCCTTCAGCGCTTCGTAGACATGGCCTTCGCTGACGAGGCGGTCGATGTCCTTTAGCGCGGCAAGGATCTGGTGGTCGGAGAAGCAAGCCAGCAGAAGCGGCAGCGACCTGCGCAGCATGTCGCGCGCCTCCGGTGCACCGTCGGGGTTCATCAGGATGACCTGGATGATGAAATAGAGCTGCCGCAGCGGCGTCGTCGCGTCCTCGGCCTGAAGCACGTGGCCCTCGAGGAGGAACTGTACGTCATTCAGGAATTCGAGGGAGACCTTGCGGTCCGTCTTGATGACGGCGCCGTTGATGTAAATCTTCTCATTGGCCTTGAGCGTGATCTTGAACGTATTCTTCATTGAATACCGTCGCGAATGATCTGCGAGACCTCGATGAGCCCTTCGAAATTGTCGGAGCGGCCCTGCCGGACCTCTTCGGCCTCGCGCAGCAGCCAGAGGCCTATGGAAATCAGGTTTGCGCGCAGCTCGTGGGGCAGCTCGTTGTCCTCGCTGCCGAGGTCCTCGACGAAGGTCGTCCAGACGCGGTTGAGAAAATAGATCGCCCTTGTGGATTCGATCGACTTCGTACCCTTGTCTCTCGCCTCGACGAGCAGGTCGATAGACCGCGACAGCAACTGCCTTTCGCGATCCTTGGCGTCTGCCACGGAGTCGGTCTGTACTTCGGCGTAGGAGAATTGATACATGCGTCTTCCGTGTTGTCTGACTTGTTCCGCGTCCAGGTCTGCGCCTACAGGTACCGAAGCAGGCTGAGCTGCTGCAGCCGTGCCGTCAACGAATAGGAAATCTCGATCTGCGCCAGGAGGCTGTTGACCCTCGTCGATGCCTCGGCGGGATCTACCCCTTCCATCTCGGTCAGGCTTTCGGTGAACAGGTCGACCTGCATGGACATGCGATCGTTTGCCCGCTCGATTCGCTGCTGCGTGATGCCGGTCGCGCCCTGCTGGTTGGCGAGATCGTTCACCACTTCACCGAGCAAGGCAATGCCGCGATCCAGCGCCGGGTGCGTGCCGCTTCGCTCATCGAGCCGTCAAACGTGGCTGAAACGATTGCGGCCGCCATGGCCAGCTTGCGGAAGCCCGGAATGTTTGCCGAAACCGAAGTCTGTGCGGTCTCGGTCAGCGTGATGCGAGATGTGATCTGCTGGTCGGTCGCGTTCGACCAGTCGTCCCAGCCGGCTCCGAAGAATTGCGGCGCTGCCTGGTTGTCCAGGAAGTCGTTCATCTGCGCGTCGGTGATGCCGGCTGCGGCCGGATCGTTCGGCGGGAAGCCGAAATAGGTAGAAAATGCCGTATCGAACGCGGCACGGTTCGGTGAAGCCGGATCAAGAAAATCGTTGAGCGGCTGAACGTCCGTGTTGATGCCGGCGAAGAGATGCTCGCCGTTGAGATTGCTGTTGAGCACGGACGACATCAGGCCCAGCACCTGATCTGCCTGCTGCTTGATGATAGCCGGGTCGGACGCGCCGGAAATGCCGGTCGTGTATGCGGCCAGCAAGTCGTTCGCGGCTTCCGTGAGTTGCTGCAGGCCAAGCTGGGTGGATTCCAGACGCGATGCCGCGAGCTGATTGGAATCCTTCAGTCCATTGAGTCTCTCGATATCGCGGTTGAGGGAAACCGACACGCCAGTGCGTGCGCCCAGCGCCAGCCCGACATCGGCCACGCGCCAGGTATTTGCTTCCTTCTGGGCGACGATCAGATCGGACTGCATGCGCAGCAGCTGATAGCGCATGGCCTGGGTGATAGCCTGAGATGATACGAAAGAGACTTTCATAGTCCTATCTCACCGTATTGAGCAGCGTCTCGAGCATCTCGTCTATGATCTGCATCATCTTTGCGGATGCCGCATAGGAGCGTTCGAGTTCCAGCATCAGGGCGATTTCTTCGTCCTCGTTCACGCTGGTCACGTTTGAAAGGGCCTCGCCGGTGCGCATCATCAAAGCGCCCTTGGTCTCCGCGGCGCCGGCTGCTGTCTTGCGCGCATCCTCCAGCCAGCTGATCGTGTTCGTGGCATAATCCTGCAGGCCCATGCTGGCCGTGGTTCCAGCCACGGTCACAAAGTCGACAGGAGCATCCAGCGCGTTGGTGAAGCGCAGGAGCAGCTCGTTGAAACTGGCGTGATCGTTCGGATTGAGGTCGAAGCTTGCGCCGTCTCGCAAAAGCTCCGGGTTGCCGCCCTGCTGTGGATCGATCTGCGCGTTCAAGGTGATCATGCCGGCAAGGCCGGTTTCCAGCACGCCGTCGGCGGGCATGCCCGGCGCACCAGGCCATGTAAACAGGCCGGGCCGAATGTCGGCCGGATTGCCTGGGTCCACTTCGGCGAACGCCTTGATGAGGCCGCGGGCGGTCTCATCCAATTGTGCCTGCATGCCGGTGGCGTAGCCGTCGCGCATCTGCATCATGGCCGCCAGCGAACCGCCGGCGCTGGTGTTTGCGCCATTGGCGGCGGCTATCCGTACGCCGTCAACATAGATGGCGTTGCCGGTGGTAGTGGGGCCGAATGCCGCCGTGCTCTCGAAAGCAACGTGGCGCGGTACGGTCTCGAACAAGGTCGTACCGTCCGCGGTCACAATCATCAGATCGTTGGCGCTGCGCGAGATCGTGGAAATCGGCACATATTCGGCGATCTTCTTCAGGATCGCGTCGCGGGTGTCCAATTCGTTGAGCACATCGCGCCCGGCCTGGGTGCCCTTGACCACCGCGTCGTTGACGGTCTTGAAGTCAGCCAGAAGGCGGTTCAGATCCGTCACGCCCGTCGATATCTGGGCGTCCATGTCCGTGCGGAGCGCCTGAACCGACTTGGTGCCTTCCGTGAGGCTGCCAAGTACCTGACGGGCCATCTCCACGGCGTTTTCGGCCAGTGTCCGGTTCGAAGGGGTCGAAGAATAGAGCTGCAAGGCCTCTTGCAGCTTTGCGATCATCGCCGAGGGTGACGTGGCGTTTTCGACGCCGTTGACGGACATCGTGATGTGCTCAAGGCCGCTCACGATGATGCTCTGGGCCTTGTAGCCCGAGAGCGCCGTCAGGTTCTGCTGGAAGAGCGCGGCGTCGGTGGCGCGACGGATTTCCGCAACGCGGGCGCCCGGCGCAAGGCTCGAAAGCATTGCAGTGCGACGGGCATAGTCTGCGTTGTATACGTTCGCGATGTTGCGCGAGACAACGGTGGTCTGGCGCTGGGTATTCAGGAGCGAATTCTGCGCAATATTAAGTGCAGTCGAAAGTGACATCTTTCCCCTATTCCCTACCCAGCACCGTCACTCCTACCGCTTCAGGTTCACCAGAACGTCCATGAGATCGGAACCGGTCTGGAAGACCTTCGAATTCGCGGTGTAGTTGCGCTGCGACTCGATCATGCTCGTAAGCTCTTCGGCGATGTCGACGTTGGAGTTTTCGACCGCGCCGGAAAGTATGTCGCCCAGTCCGCCGCCACCTGCGAAGCCGATCTGGACGTTGCCGGACTCAAGACCGGCAGAGAAGACGTTGCCCGGTTCGACCCTGAGCATGTCGGGGCTCTGTACCGTGGCCAGAGGCAGCTTGTAGAGCGGCGTGCGACCGCCGTTTGCGTATTCGGCGTACATGACGCCATCCTTGCCGATGGTCACGCGCTCCACAGCGGAAGGCGCATTGCCGTTCATGTCCGCTTCGCCGCGCGAGTAGCCGGTGGCCAGATTGGTCATCTTGGAAAGATCGAGTTCGATCGGCTGGCCGTTCAGCGCCGAAAGATCGATCGTGAGCGAGCTGATGCTGGAAGTATCGAGCTTGCCGGTCGAGATGTCGAATTCGAGCGTGTCCGTTGCCAGTGCGGGGCCGCTGTATGGGAAGGATGATCCGCGGTGCCGTCCGGCTGGTAGTAGACCGACATCTGCCATTCGCCGGTGGCCTGCTTGGCAAAGTAGATGTCGAGCAGAACCTCTTCACCGACATTATTGTAGGCGACGAGCGAGGTCTTGACGACCGATCCGTCTTCCAGCGCTTCGTCGAGCCCGACCGGATTGGTCGGGTTGGTCGACAGGTCGACACCGGTCCAGTTCGGAGCGGCATAAGGAAGGTTTGCGGCAAAGGTGCCGAAGGTCGACGGCGTCGCCTGCAGTTCCTGGCCGGAAATCTGCACCGGCTCGAGGCCTGCAAAGCCGTTAGCAACCGTGCTCGGAATGCCGTTCTCGTAGTTGTAGCCCATGAGCTGGAAGCCGGCGGCATTGACGAGGCGGCCTTCACCGTCCGGTACGAACGAGCCGGCGCGCGTCAGGAAGGGCTGGCCGTTGCTGTTCTGGACGACGAAGAAGCCATTTCCGTCCACAGCGAGATCCGTACCGGAAGTGGTGTACTGGATTGGGCCGGCCTGTGAGATCGAATACCGCACCTGCGTGGCGACGCCGCCCGAGATATAGCTGGTGCCGGAATTCGGGATGATCATCGAGGAGAACTCGACGCTGGCCTTCTTGTAGCCATTGGTGCCGGAATTGGCGATGTTGTCGGCAACGGTGCCGAGCCGCGTTGATTGCGCCGCCATGCCGGACACGCCGGTGCGCATCATTCCATACAAGCTCATTCGGGATTCTCCTCAAGATTCAGGCCGCTGAGCCCGAAGGTAGCTGTCCTGTCTTGCGTGAAGCTGGCTTGTATGGAGGATGAGCGGGACAGGGGCGAGGCGATCTCGCCTGCTTCCGCGCACATCAGGTTACGAGCCGGTAGCCAAGAAACCGCTTGGAATCGATGGGGTCGTAGCCCAGCTTTTCACGCAGCTTCTTGCGCAGCTTGCTGATGTGGCTCTCGACCACGTTCTCCTCGACCTCTTCGTCGAAAATCCCGTAAATCGCGTTGAAGACCTGCGTCTTGGTCACGCGACGACCGGCATTGCTCGCGAGGAATTCCAGGATACGCCGTTCGCGGCGAGGCAAAGGCAGCGGTTCGCCGTCGATTTCGGGATCGCGCCCGTCGATGAAGATGCGCATCGGCCCGAATTCGGAATAGGGCTTGTCCTCCTGCACACGGCGGCTGATGGCCGAGATGCGTGCGAGGATCTCCCTGATGTGAACCGGCTTGCGGATCACATCGTCCACACCGGACTCAAAGAGCCTCAAGGTGTTCTCGAGTGAGTGCTGATCGGAAAGCGCGATAACCGGCGCGGTTGTGCGATCCCTGATGCGGCGCGGCGACACGAGGTCGCTCGAGCATTCGCCGATCAGGAAGGCTCGAACTGCCTTCAGGTCGTCTTCCGCGGCTGTGGAAACCCACTCGCCGAATTCGTTCGAGCCGAAACCGGCGCTTGCAACGCCTTCCCGCTCAAAAAGTGAGTGATAACCGTCTTTTACGAGCTCGCGCTCGTCCACTATCACTATCATCGGCCCGCCCTCCGAATCAGTTGATCTAAGTTGTGGATAAAGGGTTAACCGGTGCGGGGAATCGCCGACAATGGTAATTTCTTATAGCTGGTTTTTTGGGAGTCAATTCGTGTGAGTCGGCAACGGGGTGGCAGGGCGCTTGCTGCACTCACTGGTTGCAGAATTCCCGCGCTGCCGATGTCCATTTTCCGAAGCCGGTGGCGACCATATTGGTGATGACGCGGCAGACATAGCGTTTCTGCGCCGGATCGTTGTCGGGTCCGGCATGATAGCGGGCGACGGCCATGGACCAGGTGTCGTGCCTCTGCTTGAGCTCGACCAGAAAGCGCGCCGCATAGTCGACGTTATGGCGCGGATCGAGCATCTGCTGCAGGCTGGCGAACTTCTCGCGATGGTAATGGTGATTGATCTGCATACAGCCAAGATCGATCAGCTTCGCGCCGCCGCGCTTCGCATTCTCGAATTCGCGAATGGCTTCCCGTGGTGAGCGCGGGAAGACTGCGCGCCCCTCGATGTTGAGGGCGTTGGGCTGCAGGCTGCCCTTGCGACCTGTCTCCGTAAGGCCCACGGCATAGAGGATGCCGGCCGGCACGCCATAGCGTTCGGAAGCGCGCAGGATTTCCGCTTCGCAGACATTGCCGGCAGCTAGGGCCGGCAAGCAGGCAATGCTAGATATAGCGGCCGCCGCCAGCGCGGTCAGCCATGGTCTCGCCTGCGCCATTGCGCGCTCCTCCGCCATCCCGTCCAGAAGCGCCCTGGTCGCCGCGCCCACGGGCATTCCGGTCAGCCTGCTGATCAGGTTGCATCTGGTCATTTCGGCTGGAAGCGCCCTGCGCAGATGACTGGCTGTTCTGTGGGCCCTGCTGGATGGTCACCTTGTCGATGTCGTATCCGATCGCGCGCAGCGCTTTGACGATGACCTCGCTATCATTGGCCAGGCGCTGGCGCGCATCATTCGACTCCACCTGTATTTCAATCGAGAGTTGTGATCCCGATGCAACGAGGCGCGCCGTGACCATGCCCAGCTCGACCGGCTGGAGCTGGATACGAAGGGTATTGACTCCGCCCGGCGCGGACGTGCCGCGCGGCGCGGCCGAATTTGCGGGATCCTGGGCCGCCGTGCGCCACGTTCCTTCCGCTTCGATTGCGGCCACAAGGCCCGTCGCGGTGGTGCTGAGGACCGGGGGAGCCGCCTGCGCGGGGGCGGGCGCCGCGGTGAAATTCAGTACATTCACCTTTGCCGAAACGGGATCTGCATTTGCTGCAGCCGGATTGGCCGCGGAACTGCGCGCGAACGAGCCTTCCTTCGCGCTGACGAATCCAGAGACATCGCCGGAGGCCGAAGTGGGAGCAGCCGGGGGGCGGCTTATGTGCGCCCTCTTGCTGAATAGTTGCGGGCGGCTGCGTTGCCGGTGCTGGCTTTTCCGCAACAGCAGCGTTAACCGGCGCGTTGGCAGCGGTGCGCGTGCGCGCCGGCTGGCCGTCTGCGGGTGCTGCCGGAACGGCGGCGCGCTCGGCAGCCGAAACCTGCGCGGCTTGTGTCTTCGAGGTGCTCGGGGGTTCAGACTGAACTGCGGCGCGGGGGTGCGTATCGTCCGCGTCGGCGTCAGCAGCGTTGGCGCCAAGCGCGATTGCCGGGTTCTTCGGCGCGTCCTGATCGCCCACGGTCTTTACACTGGCGGGCTCGGCCGTTTTGGCTGCTTGTTCACGGACCGTGGAGGCCCGAGGCGCTACGAACGCCGGGCCGGCATCCGTAGCGTCCGCGATGTTCAGATCGGTCGATGCGGATGCGTCATCGGTTTCTGCGTTATCATCACCATTCAGGTTGGGTTCTGCACGCGCGTTATCGACGAGCGCTTCGGGGCCCGTTGCCGCTGACGTTTGCGGATCGGCGGATGCTTCTTGGTCGCCCAGGAAATCTCCGAATGCCGGTGTGTCCGAGGGGGCCTTGCCGTCGGCCGTCTTGTCGAGCCTGAACAGCGCCGTATAGCGGTCTATTTTCCAGTCCTGGCGTGTGTCCATCGGACCGTCATCCCCATCACCCTTTGTCGCCTTGCGCTCCGCCGAACGGATCGTAAGGGCCTCGTCGAAACGCATGCCGTCGATCTCGCCGTTTTTGGCGCTGCGTTCGCCTTTCTGCTGCAGATTTGCGGGGCTGCCACCCAAGGTGATGTTGGGCATCATCGTTTCGTTTCCTCAAGCATCTTGTCGATGGCCTCCAGTCTGGAGCGCGTGGAGGCGACAAGCTCATCTGCTTCGTCAAGCGGTTGGTTTGGTGCTGCGGTTTCCTCGGTCGGATAATCTTCCAACCACAATGGCGCTGCGGCGTCTGTCTTGACCGGTGCTACAACTTCGGCGGCAACGGTGCGCGCTGCGGTGAGCAAGGCGCGATCGCGCGAAGAAAGCTGTGTCGCATCCAGCCCGTCCAGGCGCGACAGCACGTTCTCGACGGTGTCGGATGTCACAGACGAGATGCTGGAGTAGAGTTCGGTGCGCGGATCGACTTCTTCCGGCGCGGTTTCCTCATCGCCTGTGCTGTGTCGGGTCGCGAATGCGAGGAGTTCGGCATCGCCGTCAATGGCCGCCTTGCGGGCAAGCCGCAGATAGACGGTGTGAGCTTGCTCGCGTGTCATCCAGTCGACCGTCTGCTCGATGCGACGCAGGTCGAGCTTGCCGCGATCCAGCGTTATCATGCCGCTGACGAAAGACTCCGCGAACTGGCTCGCATAGGGCGAGCGCAGGAAGCGCCGCGCATACTGCTCTGAGGCCGACATGAACTTCTCAGCTTCGCCCGCGCCCGATGCCAGCGCGATGGTGCGCCTGAGTGCCGCTTCCTCTACGAGCGTTCCGGGCGCTGCCAGCCGTGCTTCGTCAAGCATGGCCATGCCTGCCGTCGCATCCTCGCCGGCCACGACCGAGCCCTTCACCAGCGCCAGGAAAGCGGCCAACTCAGGTGCATAGCGGTCCGGATCGATGCCGGCCATCGCGTCTCGGGCTTGGGCGACATTGCCGGTCAGATAGCCAAGCACGCCCGCGCCGGCGGCTCGGTCAGCATCGTCGATTTCCATGCGCGACAGCAGATCGGCGATTGTCGACGGATTGCCGCCACTCATCGCGTAGATCATCATCGCCTGAAAGTTCCGGCGATCCTCGAACTCGTCGTTGCCGGCGTTGCGGAAGCGGGCGTCGACCATCTCGAGCAGTTTCTTCTGCATCGGCAGGGCGGCGTGATCGCCGCCGGCTATACGGTCCTGAACGAGCTGCAGGAGCGCACCATCTGATAGGGCGCCAATCCGGCCGCTTCGGTCTGAGCCTGCGCCTGACCGAGACCGAAGGCCGCAAGCGCTAAAACGCCGAGCGCCATGCCGCGCCGCGATGTCACCTCGGCACCTCGACGAAGATCTCGATACGGCGGTTCGCGTCGTCAAGCGGGTCGTCTGCGACCTTCAGCTTGCGGTCGGCGAAACCGGCGACCTCGCCTATACGATCTTCTGCCAGTCCGCCGCGAACGAGCATGTAATAGGCCGCATGGGCACGCGCGGTCGAAAGGCGCCAGTTGTCGTATTCCGCATTGCGGAAAGGCCTGCCATCGGTGTGGCCGTTGATGCGGACCGTGCCTTCATGCTGGCTGAGGGTGCGGCCGATCTCTTCCATGGCGAGAACAAGCTGGCCCTGCGGCACGGCGGAGCCGATCTCGAACATGCCGTAGTTGAGTTCGTCCGTTACCGAGATGAGGATACCGTTCGCCTCTGCAACCACGGAAATGGTGCTGTTCAATTCCGACTCTCGCCCGAACGCGTCGGAGATTTCCTGCCGGATCTGTTCTGCGAGTTGCGTCGTTTCAGTCAGCGCGCCTTCCTCGTTCAGAAGTTGCTCGGGTTCTGCCGGTGCAACCGGCTGTTCCATGGCCTCCGCGGATGGCGCGGTCTCCGCGGCCGCTTCGGACGGTACGACCATGGCCACCGCAGCTTCAGTCTGTTCGGCCTGTTCACCCTCTTCGGCGGGCTGCGTCTGCTCGCCGGTCGTCCGGAATACGTCCAGCTCAGCCGCGTCCTCCGCCGTGGCGATCTCCTGAGACCAGAAGTCAGGCGCGAACGGATCGCGATAGGACTCGCCACCCTGTGCGCCGGTTGCCGGGCCGGAGGTCTGCGCACCACCGTCGCCCTTTGCCGACACGTTCTGCAATGTGGCGGTCTGCGCGGCTATTTCGGCTAGGACCGCATAGGGGTCGGAGAACAGGTGCTGGTCCGACGTCTTGCGGTCGGCGGACTGGTCGATCGAATTGGCGTGCTCGCCCGGGCCGGACCGCTGGTCGCGCGAGCCGGCGGACTGGTCGGAGGATTTTTCCGTATCGTTGTTCGAGCTCTCCGGCGATGTCGAGCTTTCGCCGGGATCGTCCAGGCCCTTGCTGGCCGGGGCGGTGTCGACCAGCGTCATCGGGTTGAAGTAGCTGGCAATCGCGGCCTTGGTGTCCTCGTTCGTTGCATTGACGAGCCACATCACCAGGAAGAAGCACATCAAGGCGGTCATGAAATCGGCAAATGCGATCTTCCAGACGCCGCCGTGATGGCCTTCCTCGTGGTCGCCGCCGCTGCGGCGTACGATGATGATCTCGCGCTTGCCTTCGTCTGCGTCGAACGCACTCATGACAGGGCCTCCGACAGGGCCGTCGACCATTCGGCGAGACGGGTTTCGAACACGCTGTCATCGATCGCGACCGAAATATCGAAGTCGGCCGTTTCGGTAAAATCGAGCTGATCGGCGTATTTCGGGAGCTTTTCCTTCAGCGCTTCATAAAGCGGAACGCTGCCCCGCACGCGGATACGAACAGCTTCATCGTCGTCGAGCGCGTCGCGGATGACCGAGCCGAGGCGCTCGATGGAGCGCTCGCGGACGTCATCCGTCAGCACCACGCCCAGTATACGTGCGGTCACAGCGGTCGTCAGCTCGACGACGCGTGTTTCCATGCTTTCGATGCTCTTGAGAATGAGCTCGCTCGCGTCCTCGGCAAAGCGCTGCTGCAGCGCTGCGACTTCTTCGGCATGCTGGACGCGCTGGGTTTCCAGCGCCTCGGCGTGTTGCCGTTCGAGGCGATCCGCCAAATCGGCTTCGGCGGCCGTAACCGCATCGGCCACCAATGCATCCGTGTCCACCGGGTCGAATGTCGGAAAGTCGGGAAGCGTCGGCAAAACGGCATCGGGAACGGCGAAGCTCGGCGCCGGCGTGAACACACCGGCGCTTTCGAGCGGCCGCGCCCCGAAATCCTTCAATGCTTTGGCCAGGGCACTGGAAGCCATCAGGCAGCGAGCTCCTGGCTGGTCCACTTACGCAGGATCAGTGCGGAACGTTCCTCGTTGAGATCGACCATCTGGGCCAGCCGGTCCTGCGGTGCCGGCTTTATCTTGAAGCGGATGTCGTCGGCCATGTGGTCGGGGAAGCTGTAGCCTTCACCGTTCTCGCCACCCATCACGTCGGGAAGCTGCATGGAGTCGAGCGGATTGGGGAGCGAAAGCTGGATGTCGTCGAAGTTCATCGCGTCATCGCCCTGCTTCTTGGTGACCGCCGCCATCATCGGGCGCAGGCCGAACCACGACACAAGGAAGACAACCACGATGAAGGCCAGCGCGTTGACCATCGTTCCGGTGTGGCGGCCAGCCATTTCAAGCCAGCCGGGTGCGGCCATCTCCGTGCCGAGCATGCTCTCGATGAATTCGACGGAAGATACGTTGATGCTGTCCCCGCGGGCCTCGTCGAAACCGGTCGCCGAAGCCACCACCTGGCGGATTTCTGCGATCCGCTGCTCCACGAGTTCCGGCGTCGCATTCTCGCCGAGCACAGCGGCGATACGTTCGCTGTTGACCACGACGGCGATCGACAGACGCTCGACCGTGTAGCCGTTGCTGACGGTCGCGACGCGCTTGGAGTTGAGCTCGTAGTTCGTTGTCTCTTCGCGCCGTTCGCGCTGCTCGGACGAGGCAGGACCTTCGCCGCCTTCGACGTTTTCTTCCGGCAGGTTCTGCTGGACAGTCGTCGGCGGTGCGGCCTGCCGCTGGCTGGCTTCGTCGTTGGCGCGCACCGACTGTATGGAGCGGGCGACCTGCGATTCCGGATCGAAGATGATCTCCTCGGTCTGGCGGCTGTCGGTGTTGATGTCGGCCTTGACGCTGGCGCGGAAGTTCTCATGGCCCAGATAGGGTGACAGCGCGCGGCGGATATTGTCCTCGATCTGTGTCTCGACAGTGCGTTCGACCGTCAGCGAGCGGGTGAAGCTGTTGTTGGCCGGGTCGTCTCCCGCAGCGAGCAGGTCGCCCGACGCGTCGAGTACCGTCACCTTGTCTGCATTGAGCCGCGGCACGGCAGCGGCGACCAGGTGGCGGATGGCCACGGCTGCCTTGATGCCGTCCTCGCGGGCGGCGCGGATCACGACCGAGGCGGTCGGAGCCTGCTCTTCGCGGCGGAAGCTGGCGCGCTCGGGCATGACGATATGGACACGCGCCGACTTGATGCCGGCGATCGACTGGATGGTGCGTGCGATCTCGCCTTCCAGCGCTCGAACGCGGGTGATTTCCTGCATGAAGGAGGTGAGGCCGAAGGAGCCGACATTGTCGAAAAGCTCGTAACCGGCGTTGCTGCTCGTCGGTAGGCCGCGCTCGGCGAGTAGCATGCGCGCCTGGCCGGTGCTTCCGACCGGCACCATGACGCTCGTGCCTTCGCTCGATACGTCGTAGCGAATGCCTGCCTCGCCGAGAGCGATGCCGATCTGGCCGACATCGTTGCGGTCGAGTCCGACATAGAGCGTCTCGTAAGACGGTCGGTTCAGATAGATCGAGGCCGTCAATATTATGGCGATCACGGCCGCGCCGACACCGCCAAGCATGGCGAGGCGCTTCGGCCCGAAGCTGCGGAGATTGGCAATGAGAGTCTTGATTTGTTCAGGCACGGCTTCACGCTCCGGAAATGCGGCATTGCCAGAATAGGCAGCGAAGCTTGTGCGAAAATGAAATCGGGCCGCCAGTGCGGCGGCCCGATCTCGATCTCGGGTAAAAGTGGGTGCGTGTGGACCGGTCAGGTCAGTCCATTGCCGAACGTGCCAGTGCAAGGACCGCACCCAGGCCGGCACCGGCAGCTAGCGCCAATATGAAGACGGCCGACAGCGACAGGCCGCGCGGTTTTACAGGCGCCAGCGCCGGCGAGATGACGCGGGCGCTCGTTGTATTGAGGCCCTGTTGCTCATCCAGTTCTCGCGCACGCACGAGATAGGACTCGTAGACCATGCGGCTTGCCTGCGCCTCGCGCTGCAACTCCCGAAGCTGAACAAGCGCCTGCTTGGTGCCCAGCGACTGGTTCTCGGACTGGTTGAGCATGGTCACGAGCTGCGCCTGGTTCTGGCGTGCGCGGTCCAGTTCCTGCCTAGCCGAAACCGCAATCCGGCGCAGTTCCTCATCGATCTGACTGCGGAGTGCGGCGACCTGTTCGCGCACGCGTATCAATTCCGGATGACGGCCCATCAATTCCCTGCTCAACGAACGCTCTTCGCGCAGCGCTGTGACGTAGGACGACCGCAGGCTGGCGATCGTGCTCGACAGCAACGCCTCGGGCAGCGATTCAATGCTCGCGCCGCGCTCGGTCATTCCGTGGATCTGCTGGTACTTTTCCTCGGCGCGCGACGTCTCGACTTCGGCGCGGGTCAATTCTGCCCGGAGTTGACGCACCTGCTGCTCGCTGACCAGCGCGCCGTCCGCGTCGACAATGCGGTTCTCGGCGCGATAGTTCTCGACGGCTTCTTCGGCGGCGGCGAGATTGGCGCGCAGTTCATCCAGGCGGCTGAAGAGCGCATCGGATGCTTGCCTTGCCGTATCGCCGCGCTGTTCGATTTCCGAATTGACGTAAATTTCGGCGATGGCTGAGGCGAGGCGGGCAGATTTTTGCGGATCGCTCGTACGAACACTGATGTCGACGATGTAGCTTTCCGGTGCGCGCCACACGCTGACCGATTCCCAAAGCGCACGCAGAGCCTGAATTTCCGGCGACTCGCCCGGGCCGGAACCACCAAGGCCGAGGGCATCTTTCAGACCGGAAAGCATTCCGCGACGCATGCCGAAATCGGGGTCGGTCGCCAGATTTTCCTGGACAACAACCTTGCGAAGCACGTTGTCGGAGATCATCACGCGCATCTGGCTTTCGACGACCGCGGTATTGGCCTCGGCGGTTTGAGCGGGCGGCGTGACCTCGTTTTCGACGACACGCAATCCGCGCGGATCGATCAAAATGCGAGTGGAGGCTACATAGGTCGAAGGCAGCAGCGCCGCGACCAACACTGCGCCAACCGCAAGCAGGACCATCGTGGTTACAATCAGGCGCAGGTTGTCGCGCAGCGTATCGACCAGCTTTCGAAGGTCGATAAAGGCTGGGCCAGACGCCTGCTGCGTGCCGCCGCCGCGATAGGAAGTCATGTCCTCATAATTCGCCAAAGTCATCTGCCGCATCCCTATCCTATGCCGGAACCGCCCGGCGTTGGAACAACTGCTTCTGTCTAAAGTCCCACGAATGCACCGGCGAACTGCGCCATGGCCCGCGGGCCGCGCGCCGGGTCGCGCCGGATCGAATGAAAAATCATCGCCAGCCCCGCGCGGTAGGTGCCGAGGCGCACCGCAACCGAAGCGAGATAGCTCAACATTGCCGCTTCTGTGCTGCGCCGGAAGCCGGCCAGCCGCTTGGCATCCAGCCGCGCCGTGATCGACGGATCGCTATAGACGGCTTCGATGCCCGGCTTGACCGCGTCGAACGGCAGCAGGCGGGTGTGCATCGTGCTGGTTTCGTGGACACGGTAGCTCATGACGTAAAGGCCCGGCACGAACAGGAACTCGGTGCGTGCCGCGGCCAGGCACCAGAAGTGCCAGTCCTCGAGCTTTCTCAGGGTCTCGTCGAAGCCGCCGCAGGCATCGAATATTTCGCGCCTGACGATCTGTGCGCCGACCACCATGCAGTTCTTCTGGACGATGCTTTCCAGCACGTCGCCCGTAGGCTTGCGGCGCATCGCCATGAAATGGCGGCGGTTGCCGGCAGAAGCGCCGTCCTGGCGGATCCGGTCGTAGTCCCCATAAACAAGGCCGACATCGGGTTTCGTGCCGGCGGCACTCAGGAGTTCATCCAGGGCGCCAGGACGCGCGAGGTCGTCGGCGTCGATAAAGTAGAGCCATTCGCCGGACGTTTCTCGCACACCGATGTTGCGTGCTGCCGATACGCCGACGGAGGACTTCATGGTGATCACGCGGACGCGCGGGTCGCCAGAAGCCGCTGCCACCTCGCCGCTGCCGTCGGACGAGCCGTCGTCGACGACGATCACCTCGCGGACGCAATCGCCCTGCGCCAGAACGCTGGCAATGGTTTCGGTTATGAAGGGCGCGGCATTGTGCATGGGAATGACGACGCTGATCAGTCCCGACCGCGCCGCCATCGCCACGGAGGACTTGTCCCGATTCAGGTTCTGCGCCGCCTGCCTGTCCACGAATTGAACTCCACACTGTTTCGAAACGACACATGGGATACCGTGCCGTGCTCGTTGTCCTGAGCTTTGCAAGTCATGGGCCAATAAGCGGTCAGGCGGGCGAGGCGGGGATGTTGTGGCCGGAGCGGGCAAACGGCACGCCGCTTGCTTTCGCTGTGACGGAACGCGGAAGGATCGTCTGGGCGGCTGATGCACCACAAGAACGGCATGCTCGTATTTCTGGGATCGAGGATCGCCTCGGCAAGCTTGAACCTGCTTGCCGTTGCGGTCTTTACGCGTCTTGGCGGCGTCGAGACATACGGCACCTATCTGCTCGTGCTCGCATGGTCGTTCATCCTCCACGGTACGATGACGTTCTGGATCGACGAGGCATTCTTCGCCCGTTTTCGCGAGACGGCGCGCATTCGCTATATCTCGAGCGCGCTGGCGATGAAGCTGACGTCGCTCACCATTGTCGCAACGCCGATGGCATTCCTTATCTGGCAAGGCACGTTGACGCCGACCTTCGCGCTGGCGTTGTTCATGATGACGGCCGGGCTTGCTATCCACGAATTCGCGGTCACCGTGCCGCGCACGCGCATGACACCCGCCCTGTCGGCAACAGCCACGATGTTGCGGTCCATATTGACCGTGGGCCTGGGCAGCGCTGCCTTGACGCTTTTTGCCGACGAGGCGGTGGCGTTGCCGATTGCGGTCGCAAGCGCCTACCTCATCTCCGCGGTTCCCATGTTCATCACCTATCGGCGCGAGCTCTTTCGCGGCTTCCGGCGAGAGACGGTCGTGGAGCTTCTGCGCTACGGCTGGCCGCTTATGCTGGCCGGCGGCACGTGGGCGCTTGCCCAGAACGTGGATCGTCTTGCGCTCGGTCATTTCTACGGCTCGGCCAGTATCGGCCCGTATGGAGCGATGGCCGATTTCCTCAAGCAGGGCTTCTTCGTATTCGGCGAAGTGGTCGCGCTTTCGCTGGTGACGCTCGCCAAGCGGGCGGCATCGGAGGGGCGCCACGGCGATGTCAAGCGGGCGCTCAACGAGGCGATGCGTACCATCGCCGTCATAACCGTATTCGGGTCGGTTCTCGTGCTCGCATTGCAGGATACGATCATTGCGGTCTTCTTCGGCGCGCAATTCCATGCATCCGCCAAAGAACTGCTGCCCCTGCTGCTGGTCGCGAGCTCTATCCTTGTCTTCCGCACCTATTATTTCGGTCAGATCGTCTACTTCCTGCCTTCCGGACTGCTGCAGTTCTACGCCTCCGCGTTGCAACTCGCCGTCACCGTCATCCTTGTGGCGCTGCTGGTACCCGAGATGCGCGAGCATGGTGCGGCCATCGCCCTGATTGCGGGCCAGTGCACAAGCTGTGCGGTGGTGATGTTCTGGCGCACCACATCATTCCGCATGCCGGTGCCGCTTCTGGACATCGTCTGGATCGCGACCGCGGGCTTTGCCGTTTGGCTTGCGCATCTCGCGCTGGCGAGCGTGATCCAGCAGGATCTCGTGCGTATCGTCACCGATCTGGTCCTGATCTCGGGCAGTGCAGGGCTGGTGCTTTGGTACTACGACCTTTTTGCCGCGCGGCTGGTGGTGAGGCATGTCCTCGCCTTCGCCCGCTGACGTAAATGCGGCCGACGGGATGTCGGCGCTTTGGATGGAGACGAAGCGATGAACGCGAGACCGATCATCCTCGCCGAAGGAGCCAATCACGATCTGCCAAGCCGGATCGACCGCGCGGCTGCGCTCTGGCTGCGGCGGCATCCGATGCCGGTAAGTCTCGACAGGCCGGTGGTAAGCTTCACCTTCGATGACGTACCCGATAGCGCCATCATCAACGGCGCCCGCATTCTGGAGCAGCAGGGATGTCGTGGCACGTTCTACCTGGCAGGTGGCCTCGCCGGCGGGACGTTCGGGCCATACAACTTTTTCGTGCCTTCCGATGTGCCCTATCTCCTCGACCGTGGCCACGAAGTCGGCTGCCACACCTTCTCGCACCCCGTGGTGCAGACGCTCGACGCGCGCAGGCTTGTGGAGGAGTTCGACCGTAACAGGCAGTGGCTGACCGCCGTCGATCCACGCGCAGAGCCGGTCAGCTTCGCCTACCCCTACGGGGCCGTCGGCTTTTCGCAGAAGGCGCTGACGGCCCGGCGCTTTGCCAACAGCCGGGGTGTGCGGCACGGCCTCAACACAGGCAAAGCCGACCGCGCGCAGCTTCTCGCCATCCAGCTCTACGATTGCAGGCTCGATGAAAAAGGCCTCGACGAAGTCATCGGCGAAGCGGTTAGCAGCAATGCCTGGCTGGTGTTCTACACCCATGATGTGCAGGATGGGCCGAGCGAGCATGGGTGCTCGCCGCGCCTGCTTTCACAGGCGGTCGAGCGGGTGTTGGCCGCTGGCTGCACGGTGGCGCCGATGCGGGAAGCCATGGCGATCGCCGGTGGTGCTGAAAAGCCGCATTAATGAATCCTTAAAGCATTTTGTTAAGCCGCCCTGTTGCGGAATCTTGACGCGAATCAATCGGATACATATCACTCTGCATGTAAGCGGGTTTGGGCGGGCGAAAGTGATTCGCGGATTGGCGCACTTCAGGGCGTCGGTTGTTTTCCGGGATTCCTGTGCCGACCTCAGGCTGTGACCGCTCTGCCAGGGCGTGTCGTGTGGGTCGTTTTCCTGCCGCTGAAATGAGTTTGTCCGTAACAGCGTTGTCTGGGCGGTCTCGCGATGTCGCGGGGCGTTAGCTGGATTCGCGCTTGCGTTTGCGAGTTTCCGACAATCACCGCGCCATGATGGCCGGCAACCCGACGGACCGATGACACAGGCCGCCCCGATTCAGACGACGCAGGACGCACCAGGACCGGTGACGTCGCGTGCGGGGCTTGCGCGATTCATGCGACGCACCTGTAGCGAGATCTGCGCTGACCGCTACATGCTGGTCGAGCCGTCCGTGGAGCGGGGGCCGAAATCCGTCCGCATCATCACCTCAAACTGGATATTCGACGCGCTCGAAGATCTGGGCACGGAAGGCATCGCCGCCGTCATCGAGAGCGGAAATGCAACGGGTCCGGGCATGCAGCCGCGTGCCATCGTGACCGCCGAGGCCACGTTTCTTTCATCCGAGGAAAGGCGCGCCCTGCGAGACCACGGTCATGCCGAGCTCTATTGTCAGAAGCTCGACGCGGGCGGCACGCGCATCTTCGCCCTGTTTTCGGGGAGACCCGACATGGCATCAATGCGGCAGCGCTGGCGCGTGCCCACATGGCCTGCTGCTACGCGCTCAACCAATTCTTCACGGCCACGGGCAGTCGCGCCTCCCGCGACCCGCTGTCCGAGCGCGAGCGCGAATGCCTCGCTTGGGTGTCTCAGGGAAAGACGACCGACGAGGTCGCGGTGATCCTCGGCGTGTCGTCCAATACCGTGAACAGCTACGTTGCGCACGCGATCCAGAAATTTGGCGCCAGCAATCGCGCAATGGCGATCGCCACTGCAATCAGAAGCGGGATCATCTGATGGCTGCGGTCAGGGCTCGGGGAGCACGAATGTTTGACGAAGAAAAGCTGACCGGCTGGAGCCTGCCGGCGGAATGGAGCCCGCAGCACGTGACCGGCCTCCCGGAGGCCGTGCGCGTGTGTCGCAGGATCGCCGACACGATGAATGCCGAGAGCTTCAGCCTTCAGTTCCTGTCGCCCCAAGGCGAGAGCAGGCGTCTGGCGCCGGTTTTCGACAGCGATTTTCCCGGTGTTTCGTTTCTTTCCAAGGCCCTTTCGGCACGCGAAGCGGGCGCATTTGCGCGGCAGATCGCCCAGTCGACCGTGCCGCTGTGGTGGCGTCCCGCAGGGGCCCCGCCCTTTCCGAGTGCTGGAGCGCGCTGCTGGGCGGACGAGATTGAAAACCCGACAGGGTCCGATACTTGCGGTATCGCGTTTCCGGTTTCGCTGGAGCACGGGCGCAGCGGTGTGATCGCTTTCGCGGGCGACAGCATCGTGATCGACGAAGTCGGCTTATGCGACGTTCATGCGCGCTGTTTCGCCCTGTTCGGCGAGGTTGCCAAGCAGCGGCTCGAGGACTGCGCCAAGGCCCTGCCGGTATCCAAGCGCGAGATCGAATGCCTGCGGCTGACAGCCAGCGGAATGACCAGTGAGGATATTGCGTCTTCGCTCGGTCTGTCCGTGCATACGGCCAACCAATATCTCACCAATTCGACGCACAAGCTGAATGCCGTCAACCGCATTCATGCGGTTGCCAAAGCGCTTCGCAGCGGCCTGATCGACTGAAGCTATTTGCTCGCGACCGCCGGCTCGCTTTTGCGGATCCGGGCGCGTTCGAGTGCGGCTTCGAGAAACGCATTGTTCTCCAGCGGATCGGGCGAGGCGTTGTCGAACGAAACGTAGTTGACCTCGACCGACGCATGCTTGGCGGTCATCGTCAGCGCGAAATAGACGGTGACGCCCATGGGCCGCAATTCGAGGTCGAGGACGATGCGGGGAGCATGGCTCCAACTCGCGTGGGCCTCCCCGCCGTGGCCAAGTCGCACCGTGCCGGGCTCGAAATAGAGTTCCGCGGCGGAATCGACGAGATCGGCCACGCTGGCGAACCGCTCAAGGCGGATATAGGCGATATAATCGCCCACATCGACAAGGCGCAGTTCGCTCACCACCTCCTTGATGGCGTTGGCCACGATTATCTCGCGGGTGGATGAATGTGGCTGGCGGTTCATGACGTCACCCTGCCTGCAGCGGGGGCTGCCTTGTTTGCGTATAGGACCCGAACGAGTTCGGCGACCGCCTGATAGAACTGAGGCGGAATCACACTATCCACTGAAACTTGATTGTACATGGAGCGGGCGAGCGTCACATCCTCGAAAATCGGGATTTCGTGTGCTTCCGCGATCTCCCTGATCTTCAACGCTACGAGATCCTGCCCCTTTGCAACGACGACGGGAGCGGGCGTTTCGTCCCGCACATAGCGCAGCGCTATCGAGAAGTGCGTGGGGTTCGCGATGACGAGCGTGGCCTTCGGAACGTCGGCCATCATGCGGCGGCGGGCGCGGTCGCGCTGCAGCGAGCGCAGCCGTGCGCGCATGATCGGATCACCCTCAGCCTGCTTGATCTCGTCCTTGACCTCCTGCTTGGTCATGCGCAGGTCCTGCCGCCAGTGGAAGCGTGTCCACAGCAGGTCGACCGCGGCGATGACGACCATGATGACGGTTATCGCCACTACGATCTCGATTGCGATTTCGCGGATGACCGCACCGAACGCTTCCGGCTGGGTGATCATGCCGGCCAGGAGCCTCGTCTGCGCGTCTCGCATCGTGAAAGCGAGCACTGCGCCGGCGAAGACGAGCTTGCCCAGCGACTTGGCGAATTCCGCCAGTCCCTTCTGGCCGAACAGCCTGCTCCAGCCTTCCTTTGGTGAAACGCGCGAGAGCTTGGGCTGGATACGTTCGCCCACAAAGCGCGGCACGTTCTGGAAAACGGATGCCGCTATGCCGGCTCCCACCAGCAACGCCATCAGGCTTGCCAGCAGCTTGGCGATTTCCAGGAATACCTGGCGGTAGAGAAGCACTGCATCGTGTTCGGTGGCCAGTGACCAGCTCTCGGGACGCTCGAGGAACATCGACAGGAAACCGGCAAGCTCGATCGCGCCCGACTGTGCGATGAAGATCAGGAAGACCAGGATTGCCAGGAACGAGCCGACAACGGGCACCTCCTTGGCGAAGGGCAATTGTCCCTTCTCGACCGCATCACGGATTTTCTTTTCCGTGGCTTCTTCTGTTTTGCTTTCCTTGTCCGCCTGTTCGGCCATTAAGCAACCTGTTCAGCAGAGGACGAAGAGGTCAGGCGGCGCTCTGCATTGCAGGGAGTTCGAGCGCGCCGGTTGCCGCGAGACCGATAGCCGTTGCAGCAATGCGCTTGCGTGCCTTTGCAATCTCCGCCGGCGTTGCGGCATCGGATTCGATCGTGAGTTCCGATTCGATCATGCGGCGCGAGCGGGCGCCGATCGCCGACAGAACGGCTTCGGCCAGGTCCTGCGGTGCGCCGCGAAGCGCCATGGTGACGAGTTCCGTCGAGATGCCGTCGAACAGGGTAACGCGGGCCTTCTGGTCCAGCGTGCCGATGTCGTCGAAGGTGAAGAGCCGGGCCTTGACGGCCTCGATGCCCTCGACGCCGCTCTCCTCAAGATCCGAAACGAGTTCGTCGAGCACGGTCTTGTCGAGCTCGTTGAGGAGGCTGGCAACGCGGGTCTGGCCGGCCGACACGTCCTTGCCGGTCGAATCGGCGGCGATGCGGACGCGAAGCTGGTTTTCGACGAGCTGCTTGGCGGCAGGCTGGACGGAGGTCATCGACAGCATGCGGCGAAGCACCTCGCGCCGCATCGATTTCTCGAAGGTCAGAAGCGCGTTGGCCGCAGGCTGGGACTCCAGATTGGAGAACACCATAGCGATTGTCTGCGGGTGCTCGCCTTCAAGCAGCGCGCCAAGCCGTTCTGCCGGCATTTCTGCAAGGTCGGGCCAGATCGGCGGCGCCTCGTCGCTCATCAGCGACGGCTTCCCCCAGCCCATCAGCGCGCTGATTTCCTCAGGCGACAGCGATTCGTTGAGGATGGTGTCCATCTGATCGCCGGAATCGAGCAGGCCGGCACCTTCGGTAAATTCTTCCTCGAACTCGGCGACGATGTTCTCAAGCTCGCTCTGCGGAATCGTGCGGAGCATTCGGGCTGCGTCGATGAGCGCCTTCAGTTCTTCATGCTTGAAAAAACGCAGAAGCCGGCCAGCCGATGGCTTACCCATGGCCACCATGATGGCGGCGGCTTTCTGAGCCTTCGTCAGCTTGCCTTCCAGGCTCATTCCGACACTGTCCCCGATCTGCAACCCGAGTTTATAACGGCTTAGCCGGGCTTGGCAGTATCAATGATCTGCGTGAGCTTGATGCCGAAACGTGAAGGGTCGTTTTCCAGAACGGTGATCTCACCGCTGGCTATCTTGCGACCGTTGACGACAACGTCGACCGGCTCGCCGATACGGCGGTCAAGCGCCACGGTAGAGCCCTTTTGAAGCGCCATCAGCTCCGAAACCGGCATTTCGGCGCTACCCAGCACGATCTGAACGTCCACAGGGATGTTCATGATGATGTTGGTATTCCCGCTCTGGCTGGGCGCGCGCTCGCTGCGCGCCGGGGCGCGCGGCGCTGCTTCATCGTCGGACAGGTCCGACATTTCCACAGTTTCCTCATCGTGGAGGACGCCGCGCAGCTCCTCGATGGCCTTGTTCAGCTCTTCTTCCTGGCGGTCCTCGCCGAAGCCGGCAGTCTCGTCGGGATTACCAAGCGTGCCGAGCTTGTCGAAATCGGGGATGGATGTGTTCATGTTCGTCTCCTTGAAGGCTTGTTTCGGCAACCGATCCGCGGCTCAGCGCGGCACAAGCCCGGCGATGAATTCCTTGCCCGCGTCGTAGGGCTCTATGATCTGAACCGTGAAGTTCTGGCCGATCTTGCCGAACTCGCAGGTGAAAAGCGTCTTGCGGCGCGCCGACAGCCGTGCGCTTGTCGGTGCGGTCTCCGGCATTTCCAGCACCTGGCCAACAAACAGCTCCGACAATTCGCCAAGCGTCATGCGCGAAAGCGGGATTGTCGCTTCAACCCGAACGCCCGAACGCATGACCTCCTCGCTGAAGCGTGCGCTCCATTCCGCTTCCTGCTCCTGCGGCAGGTCCGCGCCGGCGTCGCCCCGGTGCAGGAGCAACACGCGCTGCGGCATCATCACCGTGAAGCGTCCCTCGCCGGACGGCGTGATGAGCGTGAAGGCGATGCGGACGGCGGGGCCGTCGCGGATCACAAGCTTTTTCAGGTCCTTGCCGGAAATAGCGGACGGCATCGGGAACTTTATCGAAAGCGCGCGCACGCCCGAACCGTTAAGTGCCTTCGCTGTTGCCTCGAAGACCACCGAGGCCAGTTCGAGCTCGATTGAGGTCAGGGCGCGATCGATAGGGGTGACCGGCATATCGGGATCGCCACCGAAAAGCGCACTTACCAGAAGGGCGATAGCGCCGGCATCGGCGATCAGCATCAGCGCATCCGGAGAGGTCGCGGAAGCCGCGACGACCAGTGCGTCGTTTTCGACGTCTGCACGGCGCGCTTCTGCCATGCGGCTCAAGGCAACCGACTCGACTTCGATCTCAATCGGGTAGGAGACCTGTTCGTTGAGGCTCTGGCGGATTGCGGGCAGGGCCCGCAGGCCCAGCGCGCGTGCCGCCTTGATGATGTGGTCGGGCTCTCCCGTGTCGCCGATCAGGCGTTCGACGATGGGATTGCGAGCTGTCGCGACGTCGTTCACGCTACCGCCTCTAAGCTGCGTTTCTGGCCGCGTCGGCGGCGTGCAGGGTGCTTTGCTCGACCGCGTCGATCGACGGGCGGTCGTAAGCCGAGATGGTCTTGCGACCGAACTCGAGGGCGACCTGCGGCAGCGAGCCGTTCATGTATGCAAGCAGGGTCTGCTTCACGATGACATAGAGCCGGTTCTTCTTGTCGCGTACGATCTTCACCTTCTGAGCGATCGGCGCAACCACCGCGTAGTTGAGGAAGATGCCCAGGAACGTGCCGACAAGAGCGGCGCCGACGAGGCCGCCGAGGATTTCCGGCGACTGGTCGATGGCGCCCATGGCCTTGATCACGCCCAGAACGGCCGCGCAGATGCCCAGCGCGGGGAATGCGTCGGCCAGCACCACCAGCGCATGATACGACTTCAGCTTGTCATGTTTGATGGTGTGGATTTCTTCGTCCATCAGCGCCTCGACCTCGAATGGACGGGCGTTGCCGATGATGATGATGCGGCAGTAGTCGCAGATGAAGTTGGTCAGGTCGCGGTTCGAAAGCACGCGCGGAAATGCCTGGAAAACCGAGGATCTGTCCGGATTGTCGATATGCGCTTCGACTTCGTTGCGCGACTTCGTACGCAATTCGCGCATCAGGCTATGCAGTACGCCGAGCGTCTCCAGATAGTCCTGCTCGGTCGGCACCTGGTGGCGAAAGGCTTCCATGATCGCCTTGCCGGAGTCCTTTACGGTTGACACCGGGTTGGCGATCAGAAAAGCGCCGACACCGGCGCCGCCGATGATGACCAGTTCCCAAGGCTGCATGAGCACGTCGAGATGCCCGCCCATGGCCATGTAGCCGCCAAGGACGCAGCCGAAGATCACCACAAAACCGATCAGAATGCCCACGGGGTCCACCTCTACATGCGCGCTGTCATTCTGCTGCCTATCGTGCCGGGCTTGCGCGAAGCTTGAATGGGGGCAGGTGCATCGCATGCAACCGGTGCCGTTCAGCTTCGCGCAAGCATTTTGTGGGTATCTACTGACCGACCATCCGGTGGAATGGAGGCGTGCGTGCTCAATACGTATATGAGTTACAACCTGATTACCCGTGATCTCGACAAGTCGCTTGAGCGCGTCGAGAAGCAACCGGTGGTGCAAAGAGATACCGAATACTACCTCGCCAATATCGGTAAGGTTCGTTCGATCAAGGAATTCGTCGATAATCCTCGGCTTTTTAATTACGCCATGAAGGCTCATGGCCTTGAAGACATGACCTATGCCAAGGCTTTCATGGTCAAGGCGCTGGAAGAGGGCATCACGGACCCGGAAAGCTTCGCCAACAAGCTGATCGACAAGCGCTACGCCGAGTTCGTCAAGAGCTTCAACTTTGCAGCTTATGGCGAATTCGCGACCACCTACACGCTGGCCCAGCACCCGGTGATTGATCTCTATCTGGGCATGCACACGCCCTCCGAAGGTCAGCCGTCCGAATTCCACGTTCAGGAAAGCGCCAACTACGCCCAGAACATCGGCAGCGTGAAATCGATCGATCAGTTCCTGCACAAGGATAACGAACGGCTGCTGACCTACGCCTTGTCCGCCTTCGACCTCGAAGATGCCCTGGATGACAAGGCGTTGGTACGCAAGATGCTGGAAGGCGGCGTGGCTGATCCGAACAGCCCGGCGAACAAGGACGAGAACGAGCAGTGGGCGAAATTCGTCGCGACGTTCGATTTCGTGCGGCTGGGCGAGCACGCGACGACCAACAACGCCGCGCTGCAGCCGTCGGTCGACAAGTTCCTCCGCCAGAAGCTGGAAGAGGATGCCGGTGTCCAGAACGAAGGCGTTCGGCTTGCACTCTATTTCGAGCGCAAGGCAGGCGAGATCACAAACGCCTATCAGATTCTCGGCGACAAGGCGCTAGGCACGGTAGTGCGGACCCTGCTCGGCCTGCCCGACTCCGTCGCCCAGCTCGACGTGGACAAGCAGGCGAAGCTCATCGAGTCTAAAACTCGATCTCAAGGATCTTCAGGACCCCGAGAAACTCGGCAAGCTCATGCAGCGCTTCGCGACGATGTGGGAAATCAACAATCCGACCACGTCGCCCGAGTCCATGCTTGTTAGTCTGTTCCAGCCGATGGAGTTCGGCATCTCGATGGACACCATGATGGCGATCGCCAAGATGCAACGATAGGAAACGAACCTTGCAATCCGGAATCTACGTCGCCCTGTCCTCGCAGATCGCGCTGGACAAACGTCTCACAACCATTGCCGACAACGTTGCCAATGCGAGCACGGTCGGCTTTCGCGCCACCGGTGTGAAGTTCGAGGACCTCGTCAGCGGGCTGGGGTCGCAATCCGTTTCGTTCGTTTCGTCCGGTGACACCTATCTGTCGGAGCAGGCTGGCGGTATTCGCGAGACCGGAAATCCGCTCGACTTCATCATCCAGGGCGACGCGTGGTTCGGCATCGAGACGCCGCAGGGCCCGGTCATGACTCGCGACGGTCGCTTCACGATGCTCGATACGGGGAACTCGTCACGCTCGAAGGCTACCGCGTGCTTGACGCTGGCGGTGCGCCGATCCAGCTCAATCCGCAGGGAGGTCCCCCGGAGGCCGGGGCGGACGGTTCGCTGCGTCAGAACGGTGTTCAGATCGGTGCGATCGGCCTCTTTGATTTCCAGCCCGGTGTCAATTTCCAGCGCTTCGGAAACTCCGGCATTGTGCCGTTTGGTCCGCCCGAACCCATCGTCGACCGTATGGATATCGGCGTTGCTCAAGGTTTCGTCGAGGATTCGAACGTGAACCCGGTGCAGGAGATTACCCGCCTGATTCAGGTTCAGCGCGCCTTCGAGCAAACGTCGGCCCTGATCCGCGACAGCGAGAATGCGCTCGATCAGGCGATCTCTACGCTTGGACCGAACAGGTAGGTTCATGGCCGCCGAGCCTGACATCCAGCCCTTGCCGGTGCAAGCCGCCGTGTCCGCGGCGCCGGCAGACCTGCCGGAGACGACGCTGCATGCACTGGAGCATCTGCAATCCCGCTTCGCCGGTGACCGCATGCTCCTGCGCAACGGCGGACGCATCGACGAGGTTTCCCCCAGCCATTACCGCGTGCGCGGAATCTCGGCGAGCGCGCGGCTCGGCGACGTCATCGAGCATCGGTCGGCATCGGGTGCGCGCTCCGGCGAGATCGTGAGAATCGGCCCGGAAGAAGTGCTGGTGGCTCCATATGAACGCAACGCGGATGCGGGTATCGGCGACCCTGTCTTCATTCAGACCGGGCGCGGCGCTGCTCCCCACGCTTCATGGCGTGGCCGTGTGATCGACGCCCTTGGCCGGCCGGTCGATGGCGCTGGTTCCCTGCTGCAAGGTAAAGCCGGCGAGGCGGCGGCCGCCCCTCTCGCCATGTCCCGCCAGAGGGTAACCACCGGTTTCAGGACCGGCGTGCGCGTGATCGACATCTTCACCCCGATCTGCTTCGGACAGCGTCTCGGCATCTTCGCCGGATCGGGCGTCGGCAAGTCCACGCTGCTGGCGATGCTTGCGAGCGCGGAAGCGTTCGACACGGTTGTGGTGGCGCTGGTCGGCGAGCGAGGACGCGAGGTCCGCGAGTTCCTCGAAGATACCATCGGCGCGGAGAGCCTGGCGAAAACCGTGGCGGTTGTGGCGACCAGCGACGAAAGCGCGATGATGCGCAAGCGCGCGCCGGATATGGCGATGCGTGTCGCCGAGCATTTCCGCGAGCAGGGGCAGCGCGTCCTGCTGGTGCTGGATTCGATCACACGTTTTGCTCACGCGCTGCGGGAAGTGGCGATTGGTGTCGGCGAGCCTCCCGTGGCGCGCGGCTATCCCGCCTCGGTCTTCACCGATCTTCCGAAGCTTCTGGAGCGGGCCGGCCCAGGTGTCGATGGCGCCGGATCGATCACGGCCATTCTTTCGGTGCTGGTCGACGGTGACGATCACAACGACCCGGTCGCCGATTCCATTCGCGGTATTCTCGATGGCCACGTCGTGCTTGATCGGTCGATCGCCGAGCAGGGGCGGTATCCGCCCGTCGATCCTCTTGCGTCGATCTCGCGGCTTGCGCCGAAGGCGTGGACGAAGGAGCAGCAGATACTGGTGACGCGCCTGCGCAGCATGATTGCCCGCTTCGAGGATACCCGCGACATAAGGTTGCTTGGCGCATACCAGCCCGGCGCGGATCCGGAACTCGATCTCGCGGTCCGGCAGGTGCCGACCATATACGAGGCGCTGACGCAGACGCCGCAGGACAGGGTCTCGCCAGATCCGTTCGCCGATCTCGCCCGCCACCTGAGGAGCAAGGAGAAGCCGGTCGATGAACCTGTCGAATAGGCTTGGCCTCGGACACAAGGGCCGTCCGCGGCTCGCGGGCGATGGAACTGCTCTCGCCGAAGCGCGCGATGTGGCCATCAGGACCCTCTATCACGAACGCGACCAGGCTGAGCGTGACGCCTATCAGGCCAAGCTCGCCAGCCGTCACGAAAAAAAGGGTTTGCTGCATCGCCTGGGGTTCCGCAGGAAGGAAGAGCCGGCTCCCTTCGAAGAGTTCAAGGCGCCCAAGGCCGCCCGCGCCAGTTCCGCGCCGCCCGCGCAGGTTGCAAAGCCTGCTGCGCTGCCGCCAAAAGCCAGAAAACGGGACCGCAGCGATATCGTTGTCGCGGCGCTCGGCGTTACACTCGGCCTGACCTGCGCGCTGTTTCCGTGGTATATCTTCTTCAATCAGGAGCAGTTCGGCGTTCGCGAGTTCATTTTCGAAGGCCGCGGCTCGGTAACGCCGCCGTCCAATCTGGTCTATCAGCCAGCGTTGATCAACCAGCCCTTCTCGACCGGCGAAGTGCCGAAGATGAACCTGGACTTCTTCCCCACTGCCACGCTGCCGGGAGAAGAAGATGAGGTTCGGGCCGTCCCCGCCTCGGAGCAGCCGTTTCCATCGGATCTCATAAGCTTCAAGCTGGTCCATGTCGCCAATGGCCGCGCGATGATCGAGGACGATGACGGGCTCTGGGTCGTGCAGCGCGGTTCTCGTCTGCCCGACGCCAGCGAGGTGGCCTCGATCGAGCAGCGGGACGGAAACTGGGTGCTGGTAACGACCCTCGACAAGGTCGTCGAACTGCAGCGCTGACCGCGCGCAAGGTCCACGCAAGACTCACTCCCTAGGGTGGCGCTACGCGTCAAGGGAGTAGCGATGCAACCCGTCAGCCTGTTCGATCTGGCATCCCAGCAAGCCAAGTGGCTTTCGGTGCGCCAGACCGCCGTTTCAAGCAATATCGCCAATGCGAACACGCCCGGCTACGGCATGCGTGAGGTCGAGCCGTTCGAGGCCGTGCTGAACCAGACGAGCGTGTCGATGCGCGCGACGCATCCGCTGCATCTGGCGGGTGCGAATGCGGTGGGCGAATTCAACGTTCGCCAGGTCAACGACGATCATCCGACGATGCCCTCCGGCAACACCGTTGTGCTGGAAAACGAACTGATGAAATCCGGTGAGGTTCGCCGCTCCTTCGAGATGAACACGGCGATCGTCAGGTCGTTTCACCGCATGCTGATGATGACGACCAGGGGGTAGTCATGGTGGATCCGCTCATTTCTTCACTCAAGGTGGCCGCGTCGGGGCTGGGCGCTCAATCCGAGCGCCTTCGCATCGTTTCGGAAAACCTCGCCAATGCACAGTCGACCGGCAATACGCCCGGCGCCGATCCGTTCCAGCGCAAGACGATCACGTTTACCGCCGAGCTGGACCGCGCCTCGGGTGCCCATATGGTGGAAATTTCAGCTATCTCGCCCGATCGCACACCGTTCGTCACCGAATACCAGCCGGGCCACGAGGCCGCTGACGAGCTCGGTTTCGTGAAGATGCCGAACGTCAACGTGCTGGTCGAGATGGCCGACATGCGCGAGGCCAACCGTAGCTACGAGGCGAACCTGCAGACCATCAAGCAGGCACGCGAACTGATTTCCATGACCATTGAACTGATGAGGGGCCAGTAATGATCCAGGGACTCGCAGGGGTCGACAAGGTCGGTCAGGTGGCCGGCATGCTCGACGGCCTCGCCAACATCACCGGCCCGGCGCTCAATCGCCCCAACGTCGCTCCCGAGACGACTTTTGCTGCGGCTCTTTCGGCTGCCTCGGGGCAGGCGATCTCGACATTGCGCAATGCAGAAGGCCTGTCCTTGCAGGCGCTGCAGGGCGAAGCGGACACGCGCGAGGTCGTCGATGCCGTGATGAGCGCCGAACAGACCCTCCAGGCTGCGATCGCGATCCGCGACAAGATCGTGAGCTCCTATCTCGAAATCAGCCGCATGGCGATCTGAGGATTTAAGCGATGAAAGCACTTGCAATCGCCGCCACCGGCATGACCGCCCAGCAGACCAACCTTGAGGTGATCGCGAACAACATCGCGAACATCAACACCACGTCGTTCAAGCGCGCGCGGGCCGAGTTCTCCGACCTGTTCTATCAGGTCGACCGCGTGCAGGGCGCGCCGAACCGGGCCAACCAGGCGCTCGTGCCGGAAGGCACGCATATCGGCCTTGGCGTCAAGACCACCGCGGTCCGCAACATTCACACGCAGGGTCCTCTCGCCGAAACCGGCAACAAGCTGGATGTCGCGATCGCCGGAGGCGGCTGGTTCCAGGTCGAGGGCGTGAACGGCGAGGCGCTCTACACCCGCGCCGGCAGCTTCAACACCAACGCGGAAGGCCAGCTTGTCACGGCCGACGGCTATCTGGTCGCCGGCGGTATCGTCATTCCCGAGGACGCGGTCGAGATCATCGTCAACAAGTCCGGGCAATTCTTCGCGCGCTTCGATGGGCAGGTGCAGCTCGAGGAGCTCGGCCAGCTTACGGTCTCCGTCTTTTCGAATGAGGCGGGCCTTGCGCCGCTGGGGGACAAGCTTTTCCAGGAAACCGACGCGTCAGGGCCCGCCAATGTGGGCGTGCCCGGCGATCCGGGCTTTGGCACGGTCGAGCAGTATTACCTTGAATCGTCCAACGTCGATCCGGTGAAGGAAATCACCGCGCTCATCTCGGCGCAGCGCGCCTACGAGATGAACTCCAAGGTCATCAAGGCGGCAGACGAGATGGCCGCGGTCGTCACCCAGGGACTGAGATAGGACCGATGATGCGTTTTCTCCTGCGCAGGACATTATTGGCAATCGCGCTGCTGGCTGTGGCCGGCGCCGCGCAGGCTTTTGCGCAGGAGACGGTACTGGTGACGACGCGCGTCATCTATCCCGGCGAGACGGTCACCACAGACGCGTTGGAAGAAGTTCCGCTGCGTCGTCAGTTGCGCAACCCGGCCGCCTTCGCGCGTGCATGGGGCCAGATCGACGGCAAGGTTGCCCGGCGCACGCTGTTGCCTGGGCGTCTGATTGGCCTTTCAGCGGTGAGGGACGCCTATCTGGTAGAGACCGGCAAGCCGGTGCAGGTGCGCTTCGTGCAAGGGGTGCTCGAAATCTCGGTTGCGGGCGTGCCGCTGCAGGCTGGCGCCGCCGGTGACCTCGTCAAGGTTCGCAACATCGACAGTGGTGTCGTCTTCACCGGCACGGTGATGGGCGACGGTTCGATAAGAGTTTCCGAATCATGATGCGTGCGCTGATCCTTGCATTCTGCCTCGGTCTCGGTTTCGTCGGCGCCTCCAGTGCCGACGAAGCGCTTGCGAACGGCGCGCAACCGGCCGGCGACGTCTATGGCGGGGCGGCCTATGGCGGCGTGAACCGCAACGACCCGCTTTCCGGACGAGGCTTTACCGTTTCGCGGATCAAGGATGTCGCCACGCTGCAAAGCGCCCGCGACAATCAGCTCGTCGGTTACGGTCTGGTGATCGGCGTGCAGGGCACCGGCGACGGGCTGCGTAATTCACCCTTCACCGAGCAGTCGGTGCGGGCGATGCTGGAAAATCTCGGCATCTCCACGCGTGGCGGTGCATCCCGCTCGCGCAACGTCGCCGCCGTAATCGTAACCGCGAACCTTCCGCCCTTCGTCCAGTCGGGTGCAAGGATTGACGTCAACGTTTCCTCGATGGGCGATGCGACTTCGCTTGCAGGCGGCACGCTGGTAATGACCCCGCTGCGCGCTCCAGATGGTGAGATCTACGCCGTGGCGCAGGGGTCGGTTATCGTCTCCGGTTTCACCGCGCAGGGTCAGGCCGAAACGCTGACGCAGGGCGTGCCCACAAGCGGCCGTGTTCCGAACGGCGCCATTGTCGAGCGGCAGGTGCCGGCCTCCTTCAGCGCGGATACGACGCTCACGCTGCAACTGCGCAATCCAGATTTCTCCACGGCGGTGCGGATCACTGATGCGATCAACGAATATGCGGTGAGCCGTTTCGGCCAGCGGCTGGCCGCCGAGCAGGATGCGCGTACGGTTCTTATCAACCGGCCTTCGAACATCTCTTCTGCGCGTTTCTTTGCCGAGCTGGAAAACATCGTGGTCGAATCCGATGCGCCTGCGCGCGTCGTCGTCGACGAACGAACCGGCACGATCGTGATCGGCCAGCAGGTGCGCATCTCGCGCGTGGCGATTTCCCACGGCGCGCTGACTGTCCGCATCACCGAAATGCCGCAGGTCGTGCAGCCGGAACCATTCTCGCGCGGCGAAACGGCGGTCGAGCCATTCACGGCGATCGATGCGAACCAGCCGGACGCGAATGTCGCCATGCTTGACGGGCCCGACCTTCAGACACTGGTCGCCGGCCTCAACCGGCTCGGCGTGAAGCCGGACGGCATCATTGCGATCCTGCAGGGCATCAAGTCCGCCGGCGCGCTCCAGGCCGAACTCGTGCTGCAATAGGACCAGGACAATGCGCAGCTACCTCAACCTTCGACCACGTGGCACGGCAACCCTGGCTCTCGGCGCCGGCGTCATCCTGGGCGCGTTAGTCTTCGGCGGAACGCCCGCGGCAACGCAGGCTGTCGGTGCGATCACCGAGACAGTCAGCGAGCTGGATGAAGACGTCCGTCGCTTCTGCTCCAACATCGCCGATGCCGCGAGGGACCGCAGATACGCCTTGCAGAAGGCAGAACTCGAGACGCTTCAGAAGGATATCGACCAGCGCATCGAGGCGATGGAGGAAAAGCGCGCCGAATATGAAGCCTGGCTCACGCGCCGCAATGACTTCCTCGCGAAGGCGGAGGAAAACCTCGTCGAGATCTATTCGGTCATGCGGCCGGATGCGGCGGCCGAGCGGCTGGCCGAGGTGCATGTCGAGGTCGCGGCCAGCATCCTGATGAAACTGCAGGCCCGCAAGGCTGGCATCATCCTCAATGAAATGGACAGCAAGGCCGCCGCGGTGCTTACCGGCATTCTCGCGAGCGCCACCCGCAAGCAGGACCCGACATGATCCGCAAGCCGCTTCTTCTCATCGCGGGGCTCGCGCTCGCCGGTTGCTCGACCGTGCGGGAAGAGGTCGGCGTCCCGCCGACGCTTTCGCCGGTAGGCTACGGCGTGGGCGACCCGCAGGCGATCTACACGTATCCGACGCCGCCTGCGCAGGAAGCCAAGCGTTATTCGCTTTGGGACGACCGGCAGAGCAAGTTCTTTACCGATGCGCGCGCGCTGAGCGCCGGCGACATCCTCACGGTTGATATCCGCATCAACGATCGCGCACGATTCCGCAACGAATCCGAACGCAGCCGCACCGGCAGCCGGGGCCTTGGCTTCGGCGCCGATCTGTCGTGGCTGGGGCTTGGAACCGCCGGCGCGGCTAGCGCCGATATCGATTCATCCACGAATTCGAAGGGCGCGGGGGCAACGGCTCGTTCCGAGGACATCCAGCTCCAGGTGGCGGCGGTGGTGACCGAGGTGCTGCCGAACGGGAACCTCGTAATCAGCGGCTCGCAGGAAGTGCTGGTTAATGCCGAACTGCGGGTGCTGACGATTACCGGCATTGTGCGGCCGTCCGACATCGGCGCGGCCAATACCGTGTCCTATGAGAGGATCGCAGAGGCGCGTATCTCCTACGGCGGTAGGGGCCGACTGACGGAGGTTCAGCAGCCGGCCTACGGGCATCAGGTTCTCGACAACCTGCTTCCGTTCTAGGGGTGACGGACTTGGCTATCGTCGACGATACGGCACCGGAAAAGCAGGGACCCTCGCTGCTGCTGCAGATCGCGCTGCTCGTGGGATTGAGCGTCGTTGCGGTCGGTATCGGCTGGGGCTCGGGCCTCTACCTGACCGGCCAGCAACCGGCTGCCCATGAGCAGGCCGCAGTCGAGACGGCGAAGGCAACGGAGACCACGCTTGCCGAGGCCCATGACGGAATGGGTGTCGTCTATCTGGAACCGATCACAACAAATCTGGCCGGGCCGACAGGAACATGGGTGAGGCTTGAGCTGGCGCTGGTGTTCGATGCCGAACCGGACATGATGATGGCGCAGACCATTCAGCAGGATGTTCTTGCCTATCTCCGCACAGTGAAGATTCATCAGGTCGAGGGCGCGAGCGGCTTCCAGCACCTGCGTTCCGATATCGAGGAGCGCGCCTCCATCCGCAGCGACGGCGCAGTCAAGCGTATCCTGATCCGGACGTTGCTTTTCCAATGATCCGCCTGGCCACCTCAGTCCTTTTGCTGCTGGTGCTTGTCGCGCCGGCCAGCGCGCAGCAGCTCGACCTCGGGGGCCTGACCGACCAGCTCGAGGGCCAGACGGTCGGTTCGATCATTCAGCTTTTCGGGCTGTTGACGGTCCTGTCGCTTGCGCCCGGCATCCTCATCATGGTGACGAGCTTCACCCGGTTCGTCATCGTGTTCTCGATCCTGCGCTCGGGCATGGGTTTGCCGAGCACGCCGGCGAACCTGATCCTGGTCAGCCTGTCGCTGTTCATGACGTTCTATGTCATGGGACCTACATTCGATCGCGCCTGGAACGAGGGCGTGCAGCCGCTAGTCGCGAACGAGATCAACGAGGAAGAGGCGTTCGGGCGCATCTCGGAGCCGTTCCGCGATTTCATGATAGCCAACGTGCGCGACAAGGATTTCGACCTGTTCGCCGATCTCGCGCGCGAACGCGAACAGGCGGACGTTTCCGTTCAGGACGCGGATTTTCGCATCCTCGTCCCGGCGTTCATGATCTCCGAAATCCGGCGTGGGTTCGAGATCGGCTTTCTGATCGTGCTGCCGTTTCTGGTGATCGACCTGATCGTGGCGACGATCACCATGTCGATGGGCATGATGATGCTGCCGCCGGTGGTGGTGTCTTTGCCGTTCAAGATACTGTTCTTCGTCCTTATCGACGGCTGGAACCTGCTCGTTGGCAGTCTTGTGCGCTCGTTCGCTTAACGGGCTGATTCAGCGCACGTTAACCATCTGATTTTCCGACGAAAATTAACCACGCTGCTTATCTCATCCGTAGGGTTTGGCCCCTAGAACGGATTGCGAGGGGCAGATTGGTCATGGGGATTTCCAACCGATCGGGCATGAGGCCGCGCCGCTTCGCTGGTGAGAATCCGGCATGTCAATTGTGTATCGAGTACAAGGCGTATTCTCATGACGAGTCTTCTGACCAACGCGTCCGCAATGACGGCGCTCCAGACCCTGAACAAGACCAACAAGAACCTGGCCAACACCCAGAACCGCATCGCCACCGGCGCGCGCGTCAACGAAGCGTCCGACAACGCTGCTTACTGGTCGATCTCGGTCGGCATGAAGAACCAGAGCAACCTGCAGTCGGTCGTCAAGGACTCGATGGGTTTCGGCAAGGCGATCCTCGACGCGGCCTATACCGGCCTTGACGAAGCCATCAAGCTGACCTCGGAAATCCACTCGCGTTACCTCGCTCGTGAGCAGGACGGCGTGGACACGGCTGCCATCGACGCCGAAATCGCCGAACTGAAGACGGCTATCCAGGAAATCGCGGCGGCTGCCGACTTTGAGGGCCAGAACCTGCTCGCCACTGCTGGCGCCGACGTCACGGTCGTGACCGGCTACATCAAGGGCGACGGCACTGCCGGTTCCTCCGAGACCAAGACCCTGACCCTCAGCGCCTACGACCTCGAAGGCGAGACGGCGAACATGACCGACGCCGACACCACGGAAGCGTCGCTGGTCGCCATGCGTGAGGCCGCTTCTGACCTCGGCGCCAAGAAGATCCGTCTGGACGCCCAGCTCAGCTTCACTTCGAAGCTGAAGGACGCCCTCGACCGTGGCGTTGGCCAGCTCGTCGATGCCGACATGAATGCAGAGTCGGCTCGTCTGTCGGCCCTGCAGGTTCAGCAGCAGCTCGGCATCCAGGCGCTGTCGATCGCCAACTCCAACAGCCAGAACGTTCTCGCGCTCTTCCGCTAAGACGTTCCATCGGCTGGGATAGGCTGAAGCCTATCTCCTATCATCAGGCCGCGTCCCTCAGGGCGCGGCCTTTTGCTTGAATCCGCCATGCGGGAGGTATTCCGGAGCCGAAATACTAAGGCGAATGGTAAATTTTTCAGCAAAAGCAAATCATTAACCATGTTCCTTAGGTGGCGGTTAGCCATTGCTGTTTACATCTGCGTTCAAGAGCGGGCCGGGAGGAAACACAGAGTGTTCCGGTTGGCATGACGCCCCTCCGCTTAGCCGGCAGTTGCCCGGCATGTCAGTTTAGTACTCAGTACAAGGCGTATTCTTATGACGAGTCTTCTGACCAACGCGTCCGCAATGACGGCGCTCCAGACCCTGACCAAGACCAACAACAACCTGGCTACCACGCAGAACCGCATCGCTACCGGCGAGCGTGTTTCGCAGGCCTCCGACAATGCCGCCTACTGGTCGATCTCGGTCGGCATGAAGAACCAGAGCAACCTGCAGTCGGTCGTCAAGGACTCGATCGGCTTCGGCAAGGCGATCCTCGACGCGGCCTATACCGGCCTGGACGAAGCCATCAAGCTGACCTCGGAAATCCACTCGCGTTACCTTGCTCGTGAGCAGGACGGCGTGGACACGGCTGCCATCGACGCCGAAATCGCCGAACTGAAGACGGCAATCGAGGAAATCGCGCAGGCTGCCGACTTCGAGGGCCAGAACCTGCTCGCCACCGGTGGCGCCAACGTCACGGTCGTGACCGGCTACATCAAGGGCGACGGCACTGCCGGTTCGACCGAGACCAAGACCCTGACGCTCAACGCCTACGATCTCGAGGCCGAGACGGGTAACATGACCGACGCCGACACCACGGAAGCGTCGCTGGTCGCCATGCGTGAGGCTGCTTCGGAACTCGGCGCGATGAAGACCCGCCTCGACGCCCAGCTCAGCTTCACCTCGAAGCTGATGGACGCGCTCGACCGCGGCGTCGGCCAGCTCGTCGATGCCGACATGAATGCAGAGTCGGCTCGTCTGTCGGCCCTGCAGGTCCAGCAGCAGCTCGGCATCCAGGCGCTGTCGATCGCCAACTCCAACAGCCAGAACATCCTGTCGCTCTTCCGCTAAGCGACAAGGCAGGGCTGACCAGCCCTGAAAAATCGAAGGCCGCGCTTCAACCGGAGCGCGGCCTTTACCATTTAAGAACTAAAGTTTCTATTTCATAAATACTTATCCTGTATTTTTACTATTTATAAACCAAAAACATTGGGATTTATACTTCATTAACCATGTTTCTTAGCCTCCCATTATCCATCCTTGTTCATAAATAGCGTCAACAAGCGGGCCGGACCGAGTGTGCAGTATCCGGGGGCATGACGCCAATCCGCCACGCCGGCAATCAGCCCGGCATGTCGTGACGTAATCAGTTCAAGGCGTAGAAAAATGGCTAGTCTCCTGACGAATGCCGCCGCGATGACGGCGCTGCAAACCCTCACCAGCACCAACAAGAAACTTGCTGTAACCCAGAACCGAATTGCCACCGGCGCGCGCGTCAACGAGGCTTCGGACAATGCGGCCTACTGGTCGATCTCGGTCGGCATGAAGAGCCAGAGCAACCTGCTCGGCGTCGTGAAGGACTCGATTGGCTTCGGCCGGGCGATCCTCGATGCCGCGTATACCGGTCTCGACGAAGCGATCAAGCTGACCACCGAGATCCATTCCCGCTACCTTGCGATGGAGCAGGACGGCACCGATACCGCGGCACTCCAGGCGGAAATCGACGAACTTGTTGCCGCCATGCAGGAAATCGCTGCCGCGGCTGACTTCGAAGGCCAGAACCTGCTGGCGAGCACTGGCGCCAACGTGACCGTGGTAACGGGCTACATCAAGGGTGATGGCACTGCGGGCTCGACCGAAGTCAAGACCCTGACGCTGAACGCCTACGACCTCGAGGCGGAAGCCGCCACGATGACCGATGCCGACACGGCGGAACTTGCTCTCTATGCGATGCGCGGTGCTGCTTCCGAACTGGGCGCGATGAAGGTACGGCTCGAATCCCAGATGACTTCACGTCGAAGCTCATCGATGCTGTCGACCGTGGCGTCGGTCAGCTCGTCGATGCCGATATGAATGCGGAATCGGCAAAGCTGTCCGCCCTTCAGGTACAGCAGCAGCTCGGCATCCAGGCGCTGTCGATCGCCAATTCGTCGAGCCAGAACATCCTGACGCTGTTCCGAGGCTGATCCCTAAGGCACCTCAGTCGATGCTGGTCCGCGCTCCTCATGGGGGCGCGGGCCTTTGTGCTGCGCGCGCTTCTCAGAGAACCCCATTCGGCACGTCTGCTTAACGACCCGTTAACCATGAAAATCTACTTATGGTTAACCAAATCAGCGGGCGTCTTAGAAGGGGCAACACCTTGTCGAGCATCAACACAAACCCGGCAGCGATGACCGCGTTGCAGGTCCTTCACGCCACCAACAAGGCGCTGGAGGTTGTGCAGGGTCGCATCTCGACCGGCCTGCGCGTCTCGCAGGCGTCCGACAACGCGGCCTACTGGTCGATTGCGACCACGATGCGGTCCGATAACAATGTCCTGTCCACCGTCCAGGATACGCTCGGCCTCGGCGCCAGCCGCGTCGACACCGCCTACACGGCGCTCGAAGCCGCGATCGGTCTCATCGACGAGATCAAGCAGAAGGTTCTCGCAGCCGTCGGCATGAGCGAAGACAACAAGGAGCGCATCCAGGAAGAAGTGACCGCCTTCCAGGAGCAGCTTCGGTTCACCGCGCTAGCCGCAACCTTCTCGGGCGCCAACTGGCTGTCGGTTAACTCGCTCGCAGCCAACGGTCATCCGTCGGACGGCGTTCACAAGGAGGTCGACATCGTTTCGGCCTTCACGCGCGACCAGAACGGCGCGATCATTCTGGGCTACATCGGCATCGACGTACAGGCTATCAAGCTCTATGACGCCGCGGCGACGACGAACGAAACGATGGGCATGCTCGAGGGCTCCGCCTCGGCACGACGGGATTGCGCGACAACACTGCCACCGCGGCCACGCCCGGAACCGCGGCCGCGACCGACGGCTACGCTGTATCGTCGCTGAATGTCGTGGGCCACACCGACGAGCAGCTCGAACAGATGCTTACGGTCGTCGACCAGACGCTGGCGGAAATGGCCAACGCCGCGACGGCCATCGGCGCGATCAAGAAGCGCGTTGACCTGCAGAAGGACTACACGTCCAACCTGATGGATTCGATCGACCGCGGTGTCGGTCAGCTGGTCGATGCAGACATGAACAAGGAGTCGACCCGGCTGCAGGCGCTGCAGGTGCAGCAGCAGCTTGGCGTGCAGTCGCTCCAGATAGCCAATTCCTATGCGGAAAACATCCTGCTCCTGTTCCGCAACTAGCGCGGCATTACAGGGGCGAGCATCTGACGGGCTGTCCGCGAGGGCAGCCCGTTTTGCATTGGGAGCACCCGTCAAATGCGCCGCAGCCGCTCGCCCATGTTCCAGAATATGCCGATGATAAGACCTGATAGCAGCGTATGGTACAGCGGCACATCGAGATCTTCCGTCAGATACCAGATCAGGATGACGAAGATTGCGCGGGCGAGAAAAACCAGTTCGAGCCGCGACTCGTTAGTCAGTCGCGCGCTGCGCGTGAAGGCAGCCACCTGCACCACGATCATGCGGACGGCCACTGTCAGATAGAAGGCCAGGAACAGTCCGAGCCCTATCAGTCCGCCGCGCGTGAAGGTCGACACCATGCTCGAATGCGAGCCGATCGGGATTTCCGCAAGCGAGACGTCGACAGGCTTGATACCCAGCCCGAAGATCAGGTTCTGGTCCAGCACCATCCGGATCGCGAGGGCATAGGTCTCCAGCCGCGTCGCGGTGGAGCCCGCGCGGGACTCGGCAACCGACTGTGCCGAAGCCTGGAACAGGTCGACCAGGTCCGAGCCGAACAGAGCGACCACCGCCAGGACCAACGGCCCGAGCAGAATTGCGCCGAGCATCACGCCGCCCCGCCAGACCACAGCCAGGAATGCGAGAGAAGCGACATAGGCGAGACTGGTCGTGCGGCTGCCGAACGGCAGGAGCATCGGCAGGATCGAGAGTTCCAGAAGTATGGCCCACATGAACATGCGCCGGCGGATCAGGTAGATGGCGCCCATTGCGCCCAGCATGACGACCTGGATCGCGCTTTCGGTGGCGTAGACACCCATACCGTGATTTCGGGAGACGACCCGCCGTTGATCCAGTCACTCTCCACGACGATGTTCAACGCGTAGGTGCCGAGAATGCCCGGCAATTGGCCGAGGTTACCTAAAATAAGCGAATAGAAGTAGATTCGGCTTTGGCCGGACACCGCCGAATAGCCCATGGTCACCACCATGAAGACGACATAGGAGATGTAGGCGATAAGGGCTGCGCCGTAGATCGTGTCCTTGGGCCAGACGCCGCGGTGGTTGCGCGGGGCATGGTCGAGCTGCCGGCCGAAATTGATGAAGACCAGAAGCAGCAGCAGCACGGATATGTTGTAGGCGGCACCGAAGGCGCGCTCGCCCTGGAAATGAGTCATCATTGCCAGAAAGAGCGAGAAGGCGAGCGCCGCCGCCAGTGACAGAAGCTGCCACTCGGGGAGTGCGAAACGCACCATTCCAAAGGCGAGGACGACGCCCACGAGGTAAACCCAGGGCAGATCGGTGCCCAGCGCCCAGTTCACCGGCAGCATGACGATGGTCGCGGCAATGAGGAAGCATTGCAGCGCCCATGCGTCGGTGACGATCGGACCGGCCGATCGTCTGACGTTGCCTCTCGTATCGCCTATCGCCGCCATCGAGGTGTCACCCGGTTCGCGTCAGCAGAAGATAGAGGCTGTGGGGATTAGTGATCAGGTAGCGCATCGCCAGCCGGCGCGGCTCGAGCACCGTGCGGTAGAGCCATTCAAGGCCTGCCTTCTGCATCCAGACAGGAGCGCGGGAGCGGGAGCCTGACAGGAAGTTGAACAGGCCGCCAGAGGTCTTGACCACCTTGACGCTCTTCAGCCGGTCGATGTTGCAGCACGAACTCCTGCTCGCGCGGCACACCGAGACCGATCCACAGGATGTCCGGCCGTAACCGGTCGAGATCCTCGAACAGTGCTTCCTCGCCTGCCGCGTCGAGGTAGCCGTGGGAGTAGCCGGCAAGCTTGATCCGCGGAAAGCGGTGGCGGACCGTCGCGGCAGCGCGCTCGATCTCGTCCGGCGTGGTGCCGAACATGTAGTAAGAGGTGCCTTCCGGCAGCAGCAGGCTCGCATCGTCGAACAGGTCCGTCGTGCTGGTGCGGTCAGGTACCGGCTTGAGGTCAGCAGGTGGGAGATCGTCACCATCGGCTGGCCGTCGGCGCTGATGACATCTGCCTGATCGAACAGCCGCCTTATCTTGCTGCTGCGCGCATACATGGACAGGACCTGTCCATTCGACGAGGTCATGAAAAGCGGCTGTTCCAATTCGGGCAAGCGTCCCGCGATGGCGTCGTCCATGAGTTGTACCGTCTCGCGCAGGCTGAGGCGGGCGTTTGCCATTCCGCCAAGCTTGCAGACCGGCACGAGGTCACGAATTTTCTGGTTGCGCATTGTGATCTTCCTCACACGGCATTCTTGTGGACCAGCCCGATGAAGGGCGTGGCGGCGATGATCGAAATGTCGAAGAGGATCGACCAGTTCTCGATGTAGTAGAGGTCGTATTCCAGGCGTTTGTTCATGGCCTCGACCGTGAAGGTCGGCCCACGAAAGTCGTTGACCTGCGCCCACCCGGTGATGCCTGGCTTCACGCGGTGGCGGTTGTTGTACATGGGCAGCAGCCCGGCATAGGCGGCGTTCTGCTCGACCGCGTGGGGCCGGGGCCCGACGATCGACATCTCCCCGCGCAACACGTTGAAGAGTTGCGGCAGTTCGTCGATCGACAGCCGGCGCAGGATCCGCCCGACCCGCGTGACGCGATTGTCGTTACGCGTGGCCTGCCGGAAGCCTTGACCCTCCGACTGCACGTGCATGGTACGGAACTTGAAGACGGTGATGACCTGGTTGTTGAGACCGTGACGCTTCTGCTTGAAGAAAACGGGGCCGGGGCTGTCGAGCTTAACCGCGGCGGCGACGAGCAGCAGAAACGGTGCGAGCAGCACGGTCGCTATGGACGCGAGTACGTAGTCCTCGACCGCCTTCATCATATGGCCCCAGCCGGAGATCGGCTTCTGCTGCAGGTCGATGAACTGCACCTGCGCCAGCGAGCTGATGCCGCGGAACGGAACCATATGAGTTTCGATATCGGGCAGGAGCTTGATCTCGGCCGGCAGAACGCTCAGCTCCGAAAGCATATCCTCCAGATGCCGCCGCTGAGACGGCGGAAGCGCGATGATGACCGTGTCGACGTCGTTACGCTGGCCAAAATCGATCAGCTCCGCGAGGCCGCCATCCCGTGCGGTCACAACGCCAGTCTGGTCGCCGTCGCGCGTCGGGCCGAATATACCGGCAATGCGCACGCCGCTGTCGGGCATTCCCAATGCCTCGACCGCGCGCCGTAGTGGAGCGTCCGTGCCGAAGATCGCCGCACGGCGGGAAATCGCGCCTTGCACGGCCTGGCTCGAAAAGACCCGCGCTGCGGCTGCGCGCAGCGTCCAGACGGCGACGACCGACGAACACAACCACACGCCGAACCAAAGCCGCGAAAATTCATCGGCAGCTCCGATCGCGAGGCCAATCAACGCGACGATCAGGAATGCGCCAACGAGGTTACCCACCGCCGCGCTCGAGAAGGTCAGGAAGCGTGAGAGCTTCTGCACATCGTAGAGCTTCGAGCGATAGTTGAGGTAGCCGAAGGTCAGGACGATGAGGATCGACGGCCAGATGTAGGTCTGGAGGAAATCGTGCTGTTCCAGATGCGTGTAAACGTAGACGTGCCCTATCAGCATGCCGAGCAGCAGCGTGACGAGCAGTTCCATCACTGCATAAATCTGTCCGCTAACGTGCGGGCTGGCCTGCGCATTGGTCCGCAGGTCCGCTGGCATTCTGTCGCCCATGCCAAAGGTTCGGGCGAACCTCGTTTCCAGAATTTCTGTATCTTTTAGGGACACAATTCCGACCCCCAACGCTCTTTTGCCAAATCTGCTGTTACCTGCGGCAGGTGTTGCAAAAGGCGGGCCACTCAGGGTTGAGCCGCCAGGCGTGGGCTGCGATCATCGAGAAAGGGGCACTTGAATCGGTTTAAAAGTTGAGGTTCAGTCGCCGGCGAAGAGAGGGAGGTCGATTTGGCCAAAGCAGAGATCAGCAGAACCGACGCCGGACCGATCCGTTATGGCATGGTCGGTGGCGGGCAGGGCGCGTTCATCGGCGGTGTGCACCGCATCGCGGCAAGACTGGATGGAGAGTTTCAACTGGTGGCCGGTGCGCTGTCGTCCGATCCGGAACGGGCTATTGCTTCCGGGCGCGAGCTCGGTCTCGATGCGGAACGCTGCTACGCCTCGTTTGCCGAGATGGCCAAGGCAGAGGCGGCGCGAGCCGACGGCATCGAGGCCGTCGCGATCGTGACGCCGAACCACGTCCACTACCCGGCGGCCAAGGCATTTCTTGATGCGGGTATTCATGTCATTTGCGACAAGCCGCTAACCTCGAACCTTGCCGATGCGAAGAAGCTTGCTGCCGCCGCGCCAAGAGCGAGCGGCTTTTCGTGCTGACGCACAACTATACCGGCTACCCGATGGTGCGGCAGGCGCGCGAGATGGTCGCCAAGGGCATGCTGGGCGACCTGCGCGTGGTCCATGCCGAGTATCCGCAAGACTGGCTGACCGAGGCTGTCGAGGCTAGCGGCTCCAAGCAGGCCGTCTGGCGCACCGACCCGAAACAGTCCGGTGCCGGCGGTGCAACGGGGACATCGGCACGCACGCGTATAATTTGGCACGCTTCGTCACCGGCCTGGAACTCGACAGCCTTGCTGCCGACCTCGACGCTTTCGTGCCCGGTCGGCTGCTCGACGACAACGCGCATATCCTGCTGCGCTTCAAGGCGAACGGCAATGCGCCGGCTGCCAAGGGCATGCTTTGGGCCAGTCAGGTGGCACCCGGCAACGAGAACGGGCTGAAGCTCCGCGTCTACGGGACGAAGGGCGGGCTCGAATGGGAACAGGAGCATCCCAACCAACTATGGTACACGCCGTTCGGTGAGGAGAAGCGCTTGATCACGCGGGGCGGGGCAGGGGCAGGGCCCTCCGCTGCTCGCGTCAGCCGCATTCCGGCGGGGCATCCCGAAGGGTATCTCGAAGGCTTCGCCAATATCTATGCGGAGGCTGCGCGCGCCATCCGCGCGATGCGGCGCAAGGGCGACAAGATGCCGAAGGACGTTGTCTTCCCGACGGTCGAGGACGGCGTCGAGGGCGTGGCCTTCGTGGAAGCCTGCGTCAAATCCTCGAAGAAGAACGGCGCCTGGACGAAGCTATAGATCTCACTCCACCGAGCGCAGATCGCGCAGGTAGGTGTTATCCTCGGCAGACGTGGTGTAGGCGCTCGGCAGAATGTCTGTAATCAGAAGTGCCTCGCCGACATTTTCCGCGCCGGTGAGCACCTTGCCGTCCGGTGCGGCAACCGTCGACAGCCCTGCATAGGCGAAACGCTCGTCTGCGCCGCAATGGTTTGCATAGGCGACGAACACCTGGTTCTCGAATGCGCGGACCGGAATCATGCTTCTGGCAATGAAAGCGGCATGGTCGCTTTGCGGCAGCGCCGTAGGCACGGCTATCAGCGTGCAGCCTACCTGCGCCAGCCGTCGCACGTTCTCCGGGAACTCGACATCGTAGCAGATCAGCAGGCCCAGCTTCTGCCCGGCATGCTGTATCGTTACGGCAGAAGGTGTCCCGGGTCTGAACAGGTTGCGCTCGTAGTCCGCGTAGAGATGGGACTTGCGATAGACGACGGGAGGCTCAGAACCGCGGATGAAGGCGGCGCTGTTCCAGACCGCGCCTTTATCGGCCTCGGCAAATCCCGCGACGATCGCGACTCCCGTCTCGGCCGAGATCTCCGCGAGGTGCGAGAGCGCAGGGCCGTCTGCCGGCTCTGCCAGGGCGCGGATCGCTTCGCCGGCGCCATAGCCGGTGATCGCGAGCTCGGGCGTGATCAGGAGGTCGGCTCCTCTCGTCGCCGCCTCTCGCGCCGCGCGACCGATGCGCTTTATGTTGGCGGCGGCGTCGCCGGGGTGCGCCTGCATCTGGAGCACGGCGATCTTCACTCTCGATCCCCCGACAAGGCGCCCAGCAATCGCGGCAGATCGCCGAAACGCGCAATCAGGCCAAAAACGATCGCTGCAACGGCGACGAAGAAGATCGAGACCGCGGCCATGGTTGGCGTGTAGCCGTAGCGCAGCGCGTTGAAGATTTTGATCGGCAGCGTTTCCATGGTGAAGCCCACGGTCATGTAGGCAACGATGTATTCGTTGAGCGACAGCACGAAGGCGAACGCATAGCCGGAAATCACGTAGGGCAGGATCAGCGGCAGCACCACCGTGCGCAGCACTGTCCTGTCGTCCGCCCCCATCGTCGAGGCTGCCTCGACAAGGCTGCGGTCGATGGAGCTGAAGCCCAGCGACAGCGTCACAAGCGGCAGGGTGACGAAGAAGATCGCGTGGCTGATCGCCGCCGTCCATGGCTGGCCATAGGCGCCGACCGTTGCCCAGAAGGTCAGGAAGCCCAAGGCGGTAATCACCGGTGGCAGGATGAAGGGCGCCACGCCCAGAAGCTGGAAGATGCGCGCCCACGGCGCGATCCGCCGCCACAGGAACCAGGCGAGCGGCATCGCGATAATGACGGCGAGTGCCGCCGATGCGGCCGCCAGCGTAAGGGAATTCACCAGTGCGGACCGCCAGCCGGGATCGCTGAAGATCTGCCCGTACCATGCGAGGGAAAAGCCTTCCGGGGGAAGATGAGGCTTTGCTTCTCGTTCACGGAAACGCCTGCCACGACGATGAGCGGGCCGGCAAGAAACAGGGCCACCAGCAGGAAAACGATGCGGCGCAGCGTTGCGGCACTCATGTCCGTTGCTCCCGCTGCGAGCCGACCATCAGCGTCAGGCCGACGAGCGCCAGCGACATCAGCACGAGGAACACCGCCATGGCGGCGGCAAACGGCATGTTGGACTGGTAGATCGCCTGATCGGTGATGAGCACCGACAGCGTCCAGTGCTGGGGCCGTCCGAGTATCTGCGGCAACAGATATGAGCCGAGCGCGAAGACGAACACCATGATGAGCGTGGCCATGATGGTGTTGCGCAGTGCCGGGACCACCACGTTGAGGAAGGCGCGCATCGGCGAGGCCCCAAGCGTGCGCGCGGCTTCGAGCAGGGTTGGATCGAGCCGCACGATGGCGGGATAGAGCACTAGCACAGTGTAGGGCAGGGCCTGATAGACCATTGCCGTCAGTACCGCCCCGAAACCCGGCATCAGCGCCTGCGGCTCGGCCATCAGCCCCGCCATAACGAGCAGGTTGGTGATGCCGGCCGTACGCGAGAAAAGCGTCGACCATGCGAAGCCGATGATGACTTCCGACAGCGACAGGACCGAGAGGATTGCGACCAGCCATACGATCTGAACGCGCCGCGAGGCCTGCGTCAGCAGCCAGGTAAACGGGAAGGCGACGAGCACGCAGACGATGGCCACCATCACCGCCAGCATGATCGAAAAGCCGAGCACGCCGCCGAAGAAGGCGGACAGAAAACGCTCGTAGTTGGCGAATGTGAAGGCCGGCGAATAGAAGCCCGCCGGGTCGCGCTGAAAGAACGATACAGCGATCATCGTCGAAAACGGTACGACGAAGAAGATGACAAGCATCAGCGCTGGAAACGCAATCGGCGCGTAGTCGGCGGCTGTACGCGGCGGCTCGCGTCTCATTGTCGGCCGTCCTGTGGTCGGCGAAGGTTTTGCCGTGCGTTGTCGCAGTTCAAGCTCGTGGCAAAAGCAGGGCTCATCCTTTCAGCACCACGCAGCTTTCGAGGGGTAGCGTCACGTCGACCGGGTCGCCGGCCTTGAAAGGCGTGCGCTCGCGGGGCGTTGTGATGGCCATTACGGTCGTGCCGCCGACATCGACGAAGGTTTCGATCGTACCGCCGAGGTCGCGCACGAAGCTGACCGTGCCGGCGAACATGCCGCTGCCGGGTGCGAGGAGCTGGACGTCCTCAGGTCTGATGGAAAGCTTGCCACCTGCCGACCGCGTCGCCATCGCAAGGCTGGGCATGGCGCGGCCGAGCAGTGTGCCGTCGGCACCGACGGTCAGCAGGTTGGTCGAGCCGATGAAGTCGGCGACGAAGGCGTCGGCCGGTTTCCGGTATATTTCGACGGGCGGTGCAGCCTGCCTGATGCTGCCTTCACCCATGACGACGACAAGGTCGGCCATCGTCATCGCCTCGCGCTGGTCGTGGGTGACGACGATGGTGGTGATGCCAAGCTTCTGCTGAAGCTGGCGCAGTTCCACCTGCATGGCCTCGCGCAGCTTGGCATCCAGTGCGGAAAGCGGCTCGTCGAGAAGGAAGAGTTTCGGCGACAGCGCGAGTGCGCGGGCGATCGCCACCCGCTGGCGCTGTCCGCCGGAGAGCTTTGCAACGGGCCGTTCCGCGTAGCCCTGCAGCGAAATCATGTCGAGGAGTTCCGCGACACGCTGTTTTTGCTCGGCCTTGCCAACGCCGCGTATGCGCAGTGGGTAAGCGATGTTGTCGCCGACGTTCAGATGCGGAAACAGCGCCAGCGACTGGAACACCATGCCGAAATCGCGCTTGTGGGTCGGGATCGGCGTGATGTCGGTGCCGTCGAGCAGGATCGTGCCGGCCGACGGCTCCTCCAGCCCGGCAACCATGCGCAGCAGGGTAGTCTTGCCGCAGCCCGATGGCCCCAGCATGCACACGAAGGTGCCATGCGGTATCGACAGCGACACGTTGTCGACGGCTGTGAAATCACCGAAACGCTTCGAGACGCCCTGCAGCGCGAGACCGGACATGGGATTTCCTGCTTGTGGTCCGCCGAATTGCGGAGTGCTTATACCGGCGGAGTCTCCTCGCGCCATGGCGCGAGGAGCTTAACCTGTGTCGTAGGAGCCTAGCCAGCGATCATCTCGGTCCACTTCTGGTTCAGCCAGTCAGACTTCGACGTGTAAAGGTCATAGCGGGGGATAATCGGGTCGATGTCGGACGAGACGGCGGCGAACTCCTCGTCGCTCAGGTCGAGGAGGTCGCGCGCGACAGTGGGTGCGGTGCCGACCTTGCGCGACATGAGGGCCTGGATATCCGGCTGGCTCATATAGTCGATGAAGACATGCGCTTCCTCGCCCTTCTCCGAGGCACGGGAGAGCGCCCAGCAGCCGGAATCGAGGATGCCGCCTTCCTTCGGGAAGGTGGAGCGAACCGGATTGCCATCGGCCGCGGCGAGGCCCGTCACGTCGTGATAATACTGGCCCATAGGGATTTCGCCCGACTTCAGCGCCTGCTCGAACTGCGCCTCGTCGCGATACCAGAGCCGCACGTTGGGCTTCACTTCCGCAAGCTTCTCGAAGGCCGCGATCTGGCCTTCCTCGGTGTCGAGCGCGTTGGTGCCGCCCATGTGCGTCTTGGCCGTCACCTCCAGCAGGAAGGAGTTGGAGACCAGTGCCAGAAGTCCGAGCTTGTCGGCGTTGGCCGGGTCCCAGAGTGCCGCCCAGCTTTCCGGGGCCTCGGGATAGGCGTCGGTATTCGTGACCAGCGTGATGTACCAGGCCACCGCGCCAATGCCGGCGACACGGCCATCCGGATATTTGTTGACGAACTGATCGAGCAGGTTGTCGGCATTTTCGAGCTTGGAGGTATCGATCGGCGTCCAGAGTTCGGTCGACTGGCCTTTAAGCATTGCCACCTGGGACATCATGGAAAGGTCGGCCGGGGCCTGCCCGGCGCGGGCGGCCTGCTCGAGCTGCACCAGCCACGCCTCGCCGGTGGGTTCAGCGACGGATTCGACGGCGATGCCGGTTGCCTCGGTGAAGGCGGGGAACACGTGCTTGTCGAACGAATCCTTGAAATAGCCGCCGTAGACGCCGACCTTGATCGAGCGATCCTGTGCGCGCAGGATCGACGGCATTGCCAGCACGCCGGCGGTTGCCAAACCGGCGCCAAGAACGGCACGACGGCTGACTGCGGAATTCAGAAGCTTCCTCATCTATTGTTCTCCTCTGTTGGCTGTCGGAACTCTACGGCTCCGATCATTTTGACTGGCTGCGGTTATCTTAGGTCTTTCAGGCGGTCTTTCCAGTGACAGCCGGGCTGAACACCATCAGGCTCAATATTTCGAACAGTACCTGTGCGCCCGCTTGGGCGGTGTTGGTCGTCGCGTCGTATTGCGGCGCGACCTCGACGACGTCGCCCCCGACAAGATTGACGCCCTTGAGCCCGCGGATCAGCTCCAGGATTTCACGCGTCGTGGGGCCGCCGATCTCCGGCGTGCCGGTGCCGGGTGCAAAGGCCGGGTCGAGGCTGTCGATGTCGAAGGACAGGTAGGTCGGGCCGTCGCCGACCACCTGCCTGGCCTTCTCGATGATCGCGGCAATGCCCATCGCCGGCATTTCCTCGGCGTGGATCACGGTCATGCCCGCCTCGTAGGAGAACTCCCACAGATATTCGGCCGCGCCACGAATGCCGATCTGAATGGTGCGCGTCGGGTCCAGGACTCCGTCGAGCACGGCGTTGCGGAACGGGCCGCCGTGATGGAACTTGGTTCCGTCGAAGGCGCCGCCGGTGTCGCAATGGGCATCGATATGGATCATGCCGACGGGGCGATCCCTGCCGACCGCCTTGAGGATCGGGTGGCTGATCGAATGGTCGCCGCCGACGGAGAGCGGGATAACGCCGGCCGACACGATCTGTCCGACATGGCGTTCGATGTCTTCGTGGCTTTGCTCGAGCCTGTAGCGGCTGCGGAACGGCACGTCGCCGATATCTGCCACCTTTAGCTCGTAGACGGGCGCGCAGTCGAGCACGTGATTATAAGGCCCGATGCGCTCGATGGCGCGTAGCGCGCGCGGGCCGAAACGCGACCCCGGCCGGTTGGTGACGCCGAGGTCCATGGGCATGCCGACCATTGCAACCTGCAGGTCGCCGAAGTCGGGATTCGACGGATCGATCGGGTGATAGGGCGCATCGAGCAGGGTAGGCAGCCCGGCATAGGGCGCCATGCGGGTTCCACTTGCGGAGAAGATGCGGTCTGCGACGCGCCGGAAACGCGGGTCGAAGATGTCGCCCCCATGGCCTTCGCCATATTTCGCCTGCAAGGCAGCGAGCCGTTCTCCGGTCCAGGTCACGTGTACTTCTCCCATTCAGCAGTCCGCGCCCTTCAGTTCCCAGGCGCCGTTTCCCCGCAGTGGGCTGATCGTGATGCAGAAATATTGAAAACTCAATTGATATTGTTGTACGTCATCTTGTGAGAAATGCTCACATGGAAACGTTCGAGCCCATGGTCAAACGCCTGCCGCCGCTTAATCCGCTCCGCGCCTTCGAGGCGGCGGCGCGTCATGGTTCGCTGACGCGGGCGGCGGGTGAGCTCAACGTCACCCACGGCGCGGTGAGCCATCAGATCAAGGCGCTCGAGGCGTCGCTCAACGTGCGCCTGTTCGAGCGTGTCGGCCAACGCATCCGGTTGACGGCGCATGGGGCGGAGCTGTTGCCTGCCGTGTCCTCCGCATTTGACGACATTGCAGCCGCTACTGCGCGGATGACACGGCCGACGAGTTCGGGTGCGCTGTCGGTCGCCTGCGTGCCGGCTCTCTTATCGTTCTGGCTGTTGCCGCGTCTTGGCAGCTTCACCGCGCAATTTCCCGAGATCAGGCTGACGTTCGATGCCTCCAACGACGCGCAGTCGATCCGCTCCCCGGAGATCGACGTGTCGATCCTTTATGGCGACGGGGGCTGGACGGATTGCTGGCTGAAGCGCTGGTCGCATCTTGAACTGTTCCCGGTGATGAGCCCGACACTGATGAACAGCCGCCCGGTGCGAACAATCCGGGACCTCTCCAGCCACGTGATGCTGCATGCCGATGATGGTCGCGAGTGGCACCAGTGGCTGGCGGCGGCCGACGCGCTCGACCTGTCGCGCGGGCCGCAGCACCATTTTTCAGACGCGAGGCTGGCGATCGAGGGGGCCATGCACGGCCACGGCATCGCGCTGGGCGACACCATGACAGCGGCGGCGCTGCTTGCGAAGGGACAGCTCGTCGCGCCGTTCAACCTCGCAGTGCCGGCCGCCGATGCGTTCTATGTCGCCTGCCGCAGCGACCTCAGGGCCGCGCCCATCGTAAACGTCTTCATCGACTGGCTCTACGCCGAACTCGAGGAAGACGGCGCGCGCGCCGAGCCGCAGACCTCCGCCCGGCGCACCTTGCGGCGCGGGTCCGAGGAGGCGCGCAGCAAACGTGTATCGGCGCCGAAGCCGTCGAAGATCAGATGACCGAGGATTCATCCATAATGACGAAAACCCGCTTCAACCCGCTTGTCGAACAGCTTTCGCCGCCGCCGATCCCGTCGGTGCAGGCTTGGGCGCGCGCCTATGACGGCGCATATGGGCCGTTGATCGACCTGTCGCAGGCGGTGCCCGGCTATCCGCCGCACCCGCAGCTCTTGCAATGGCTTGCAGAGGCAGCCGGTTCTGCTGGCCTTTCGGGCTATGGTGCGATCGAAGGCGACATGGCGCTGCGCGCGGCCTATGCCGAACATGTGTCCAAGGCCTATGGCGCACCGGTTGCTGCCGGCAACGTCCATCTCACCGCCGGCTGCAATCAGGCCTTCGTTGCCGCCGTGATGGCGGTTGCCGGCCCTGGCGATACGGTGCTGATGACCAATCCGCGCTATTTCAATCACGAAACGACGCTTCAGATGATGGGCGTGCGGGCGCGTTATGTCGATTGCCATGCCGAGGCGCATTTCGTGCCTAAGCTTGCCGACATCGAGGCGGCGCTGGCTCCGGATGTCAGGGCGCTTGCGCTGGTTTCGCCCAACAATCCGACCGGAGCGGTCTATCCGGCAGAGCTGCTTGCAGAAGTGTTTGCCTTGTGCCGCGAGCGCGGCGTCTGGCTGATCCTCGACGAGACCTATCGCGATTTCATCGCCTTGGGCGAAACACCGCCGCACGGGTTGCTGGGACTGGATGGATGGCAACAAACGCTGATCCAACTCTACAGCTTCTCGAAATCATTCTGCATTCCGGGGCATCGGCTGGGTGCTATCACGGCCGGCGAGGCGGCTGTGACGCAGATTGCGAAGGTCATGGACAATCTCCAGATCTGCGCGCCGCGCCCGCCGCAAAGCGCCGTGGCGAAGGGGCTGCCGGCACTTGGCGACTGGCGGGAGGCGAACCGGCTGGAGATCGAACGGCGGGCGCGGGCCATGGTGGCTGCCTTTGCCGCCCTGCCTGACTGGGAATTGCAGGCGATCGGTGCCTATTTCGCCTTCGTGCGACATCCTTACGAAGGGCAGGGTGCTGCCTCCATCGCCGAAAGGCTGGCGCGGGACCTGGGCATCGTCACCATCCCCGGCAGCTATTTCGGCCACGGGCTGGAACGACACCTGCGCGTCGCCTTCGCCAATGTCGATGTCGACCAGATCGGTGCAGTGGCGCACCGGCTTGCGAAGGCGACGCGGTAAAGCGTCATCCCGGAAGCCGAAGCGCAGCGAAGGCTATCCGGACCCATTGAGCAGTGCGGCCGGGCTGAGGGTTCTCGCGCCGACGCCGGCATATGCCACATCCTCAACCGGCTCGCGCCACACGATTTTGCGGCCAATGGGTCCCGGGTCGGCCCTCGCTTCGCTCGGTCGCCCGGGATGACGGCTGCGCTAAATGTGAAGGGCGTGGCCGAGCGCCTTGAGGGCTGCTTCCTGGAAACCTTCGCTCTGGGTCGGGTGCGCGTGGATCGTGCCGGCGATGTCCTCCAGCCGCGCGCCCATCTCGATGGCCAGAGAGAACGCGGCCGAAAGTTCCGAGACCCCGCTGCCGACCGCCTGAATGCCGAGCACCAGATGGTTGTCGGCGCGGGAGACGACGCGCACGAAGCCGCTTTCGCCGAGCAGCGTCATGGCGCGACCGTTGGCCGAGAAGGGGAACTGGCCGACCTTGATCTCGGCTCCGCTCTGCCGCGCCTCCTCAGGCGAAAGCCCCGCCGACACGACTTCCGGATCGGTGAAGCAGACCGCCGGGATGCAGCTCTTGTCCCAGCTTCTGCGTTGGCCGGCAACGATCTCCGCCACCATCTCGCCCTGGGCCATGGCGCGGTGCGCCAGCATCGGTTCGCCGGTGACGTCGCCGATCGCGTAGATGCCGCGCATGGAAGTGCGGCACTGGTCGTCGACATGAATGAACGGCCCGGTGCGATCGACGTCGATCTCTTCCAGCCCCCAGCCATCCACGTTGGGGCGTCTGCCCACCGTCACAAGTACACGGTCGGCTTCGATACTCGTTTCGGTTCCGTCAGATGTCTCGACCAGCAAGGCGTCGCCCTTCGACGACAGGACCCTGGCTTTTGCGCCGGTCAGCACGGTCACGCCGAGTTCGTCCAGACGTTTCGCGACCGGGCGTGTCAGTTCGGCGTCGTAGAGCGGAAGGATACGCGGTTGGGCCTCGACCACGGTGACCTTCGCGCCCATCTTGGCAAATGCGATGCCGAGTTCGAGCCCGATATAGCCGCCGCCGACCACGGCGAGCGCCTTTGGTACCTCCTTGAGCGCCAATGCCTCCGTCGAGGATATGACCTTGCCGCCAAAGGGCAGGAACGGAAGCTCGGTCGGCAGGGAGCCGGTTGCGATGACGATAGTTTCGGCGCGGATGACCTGAACGCCGGTTTCCGTCTCGACCTCTACAGTCTTGCCGTCGCGGAACCTCGCCCAGCCCTGAAGCGACTTCACCTTGGCCTTCTTGAGCAGGCCTGCGACGCCTGTGTTCAGCCGGCCGACGATGCCATCCTTCCAGGCCACCGTCTTCTTCAGCTCCAGCGTAGGCTTGGACAGGCCGATGCCGAGCGGGCTCGTGCCCTCGGCCATCTCGGAAACCTTCAGATATTCGTCGGCGGCGTGGATCATCGCCTTGGAGGGAATGCAGCCGACATTGAGGCAGGTGCCGCCCGGCTTGCCGGCCTCGACGATGACGGTATCGATGCCGAGCTGGCCGGCACGAATGGCGCAGACATAGCCGCCAGGGCCAGCGCCGATCACGAGCAGCTTGCAGGAGATTTCCTTCATTGGCAGGTTCCCGTCCGATATATCCGCACCCTACGTTGCCCCCTCTGTCCTGCCGGACATCTCCCCCACAAGGGGGAGATCAGCCGGCTGCCCGGCTTTCGCCAATCGGTGGCGTCTCCGAGGAAGCGGCGAGCGTGAAGCTGCCGATCTCCACCCTTGTGGGGGAGATGTCCGGCAGGACAGAGGGGGTGTGAAGGAACGCGGCAAATGGAGATTAGCATCGTTCCTAAGTCTCCACGAAGATAAGCGCCGGGGTTTCCAGCAGCGCCTTGATGCGCTGTACGAAGACCGCCGCATCCCAGCCATCGATCACGCGGTGATCGAAGGACGACGACAGGTTCATCATCTTGCGGGGGATGAACTGCGAGCCGTCCCATACCGGTCGTACCATCATCTTGTTGACGCCGATGATCGCCACCTCCGGGTGATTGATCACGGGCGTGGTCGCGACCCCGCCCATGGCACCGAGCGACGTTATGGTAATGGTCGAGCCGGAGAGTTCCTCACGCGTCGCCGTGCCTGCCTTGGCAGCATCCGCAAGCCGGTTGACCTCGGCCGCGCAGTCCCAAAGGTCGCGCGCTTCGGCATGGCGCACCACCGGCACGACGAGACCGGACGGGGTCTGCGCCGCGATGCCGATGTGGACGCCGCCGTGGCGATGGATGACGCCGGCTTCGTCGTCATACAGCGCGTTCAGTTGCGGCTGTTCGGCGATCGCCTTGACCATCGCGCGCATCAGGAAGGGCAGGAGCGTGAGCTTGGCCCGGTCGGGGCGCTTCGTGGCGTTCAGCGAGGCGCGCAGATCCTCCAGCGCGGTGACATCGACCTCCTCGACATAGGTTATGTGTGGGATGCGCGACTTCGCCAACGCCATCTTCTCGGCGATGCGGCGGCGCAGCCCCACCACCTTGATCTCCTCCACCGAGGTGTCAGGCCGCAGCCCAGTGACGACGGGTTCGCGTCCGCGCGCTATGAAGACGTCGAGATCCTCGTGCGAAATGCGACCGGCGGGGCCGGTGCCCGGCACCTGGCGCAGGTCGATGCCGGCTTCCCTGGCTCGCAGCCTGACGGCGGGAGAAGCAAGAGGCCGTTCGCCTTCGGGGCGCGGCGCGCCGGTGGAGGTTGGGCCGGCAGCCGTCGATTTGACGGAAGCAGGTGCGGGCTTCTTCTCTAAGGCAGGTGGCGCGACCGGTTCAGCTTTTGCAGGCTTTGCCTCGGGTTCGGCGGCGACGGCTTTGCTGTCGACTTTTGGCGTTTCGTCCGACGGCTCCGTGCTTGGTGTCGCATCGCCTGCGACATCGATCTTCACGATCGGTGAGCCGACGGCGACGGTGTCGCCGATCTCCGCGCCGAGCCAGGCGATCTGGCCTTCAACGGGCGAGGGGATTTCCACCGTGGCCTTGTCGGTCATCACCGCAGCGATCACCGTGTCCTCGCGGACGAGATCGCCGACCTTCACATTCCATTCGACAAGCTCGGCTTCGGCCACGCCTTCGCCGACATCGGGCATCTTGATGACATGTTCGGCCATCTACGCCTCCATCACTTCGAGGAGCGCTTCGCCGACGCGCTTCGGCCCGGGGAAATAATCCCATTCCTGCGCGTGCGGATAGGGGGTGTCCCAACCGGCCACGCGCACCACGGGTGCCTCCAGATGATAGAAGCAGTGCTCCTGCACCAATGCGGCGAGTTCCGCGCCGAAGCCCGACGTCAGTGTGGCTTCGTGGATCACCACACATCGGCCGGTCTTCTTGACCGAAGCCGTGATGGTATCGAGGTCGAGCGGCAGCAATGTTCTCAGATCAATGATCTCGGCATCGATGCCGGCTTCTTCCGCCGCGGCCTCGGCGACATACACCATCGTGCCGTATGCCAGCATCGTGACGGCCGAGCCTTGGCGCCTGATCTCGGCCTTGCCGAGCGGTACGGTGTAGTGATCGTCCGGCGCTTCGCCCAGCGGATGTTTGGACCAGGCCGTTACCGGCCGGTCGTGATGGCCGTCGAAGGGGCCGTTATATAGCCTCTTCGGCTCCAGGAAGATGACCGGATCCGGGTCTTCGATCGCCGCAATCAGCAGGCCCTTCGCATCGTAAGGGTTGGACGGAACCACGACCTTGAGACCGGAGACGTGCGTGAACAGCGCTTCGGGGCTCTGGCTGTGGGTCTGCCCGCCAAAAATGCCGCCGCCGGTCGGCATGCGGATGACGATCGGACAGGTGAACTGGCCGTTCGAGCGATAGCGCAGGCGGGCTGCCTCGGACACGATCTGGTCGTAGGCCGGATAGACATAGTCGGCGAACTGCACTTCAACGCAGGGTCTCAGCCCGTAGGAGGCCATGCCGATCGCGGCACCCACAATGCCAAGCTCTGAAATCGGCGCGTCGAAAACGCGGGTCTTGCCGTATTTCTGTTGCAGGCCGGCCGTGCAGCGGAAGACGCCGCCGAAATAGCCGACGTCCTCGCCGAACACGACGACATTGTCGTCGCGCGCCATCGACACATCCATGGCGGAACGGATCGCCTCGATCATCGTCATGCGCGGCATCGTCAAACCCCCGCCTTCTGGCGCTGCCGACGCAGATGCGGCGGCATCGTCTCGTAGACGCCTTCGAACATGTCGCGCGTCGAAGGCTTGCCGCCCGAATGGAGCGTGCCGTGCTTTTCCGCTTCCTTCTGCGCCGCGATCACGGTGTCGAGGATTTCCGCCTCGGTCTGCTTGTGGCGGTCGTCGGACCACAGGCCCTTGACGATGAGATGGTTCTTCAGCCGGATAACCGGGTCGCCGAGCGGCCAGACGTCGGATTCCGTCTTAGGACGGTAGGCCGACGGATCATCCGAGGTCGAATGCGCGCCGACGCGATAGGTGACGTATTCGACCAGCGTCGGGCCGAGATTGCGTCGGGCCCGCTCCACGGCCCACTTAGCCACCGCATGAACGGCGAGATAGTCGTTGCCATCGACACGCAGGGCGGGAATACCGAAGCCGAGGCCACGCGCTGCAAACGTGCCTGAGCCGCCGCGCGCGATGCCCTGGAAGGTTGAGATCGCCCACTGGTTGTTGACGATGTTGAGCACGACGGGCGCACGGTAGGTGGATGCAAAGACGAGCGCGGCGTGGAAATCGCTCTCGGCGGTCGAGCCGTCGCCGATCCAGCCTGCCGCGATCTTGGTGTCCTGCTTGATCGCCGAGGCCATTGCCCAGCCGACGGCCTGGATGAACTGCGTGCCGAGATTGCCCGAAATCGAGAAGAAGCCGTGATCTTTCGACGAATACATGATCGGAAGCTGGCGGCCTTTCAGCGGGTCCGCCTCGTTCGAATAAATCTGGTTCATCATGTCGACCATCGGATAGCCGCCTGCGATCAGCAGGCCGGCCTGGCGATAGGTCGGGAAATTCATATCGCCGTCCTGCAGGGCCTTGCGGAAGGCACAGCTCACGGCTTCCTCGCCCATGTGCTGCATGTAGAAGGACGTCTTGCCCTGGCGCTGGGCCGTCTGCATGCGGGCGTCGAAGGCGCGTAGCGTCATCATGTGACGCAGGCCTTCCATCAGTTCTTCGTCGGTGAGGGTGCCAGCCCAGGGGCCTACCGCCTCGCCATCGCGGTTGAGCACGCGAATGATCGAATAGGCGAGATCGCGGATCTCTTTCGGGTCGACATCGACCGGCGGCCTGGCAACCGAGCCGGCCTTCGGGATCACGACTTTCGAGAAGTCGGGCGTGTCGCCCGGACGAACCTCCGGTTCCGGTACATGGAGGCTCAGCCTCTCTGCTTCGGCCATCGTCATCTCCTCACCAACCCAAGCTCCGGACCAGCTAATGTAAAGCAAACCCGCTTGTCTACAGGGCTTCAACTGGCGTTGAGACCCGCCGTTTCAAGCCGAGGGCGCTCCCAAACGGCTGAATTTTAGGTTCATTTCCCGAGGAGATGGTACAGTGTCATCTTTGTTGCCGAACGGACGCTGACAGCGAACGGATCATGTTTTCGACCTGAGGAAAGTCAGGCGTGAAAAAAGATGCAAATTATTATTGCGCGGCGAAGCGGCCGGCTTCTTCCGGGGTCACCACGCCCTTTTTGAGGATGATGTTTGCGTAAAGCGCCTGCTCGCCTGTGGCGACAACAAAGGCGGCGCTGCCCGCACGTTCATAGAACGCGAAGCGTTCCAGCGGCTCGATCATGAACGGACCAGCAATGCGATCGACGATTTCCTGAAAGGCCAGACAGATAGGGGGAACGATCTGGGGGTGTCCACCATCTCCATGCGCCAGGCAGCGGCGGGCGCGAATGTGTCGAGCGGCAGGTGAGTTAGCACGGCCTCAAGCAAGGGTGCGGCGCCAAGACCGTCAGCCCGCACAACCTTCGGCCCGACCGTCGCCGCCGGGAAGTTCGCGTCGACAATGGCGATCTCGTCGCCGTGTCCCATCGTGGCGATTGCAAACAGCAGGTCGGGGCCCAGCAGGGGGTGTATGTCGCGCAGCATCCGAACGTCCTCCCTCAGAAGGCCGACAGAACACCCGAGAACGGTGGGGCATGCAAGCTTTTGCTATTGCTTCGCTCTGGCCTTCTGCTCACGCATGAAGATGAAGAGTCCGGCGCTGACGATGATCGCCGCGCCAACCAGCATTGCCGTGCGGGGGACGTCGCCGAAGACCAGCCAGCCAAAGACGATAGCCCAGAACAGCAACGTGTACTGGAAGGGCGCGATGGTGGCGGCATCCGCAAGTTTGAATGCACGGTTCACGCAGATATGCGCGACCATGGCCACAACACCTAGAAGCGCTAGGAGCCCGAAGTCGAAACCCGTAGGCGTGACCCAGCCGAAAGGCGCAGTCACCAACCCGACAACGCCGGCGCCGACAAGCTGCCAGAAAACAAGCGCGGTGTCGGCGGTGTCGCGAAGCGCCCGTGCCGACAACATCATGAACGCAAAGCAGAATGATCCAGCGATCGATATCAGCGCCGGAGCCGTCAGCGTCGCCGCTGATGGCTCCAGGGCCACGATGACACCGGCGAAGCCGATGAAGATTGCCGTCCAGCGCCGCCAGCCCACCTGCTCGCCGAGCAGGAACGGAGACAGCGCCGCGACATAAATGGGGGCCGCCAGCCAGTAGGTCATCACATCGGCCAGAGGTAGCGTGATGACGGCGAAATAGAAGCAATAGACCTCTGCCGATGACAGGATCACGCGCATGGCCTGCATGCCGGGCCGTTGCAGCGACAAGAGGGGTCGAATGCCGCCCTTCCACAGGAACGGCCACAATATCAGCAGTGCTGCCGCACTGCGGATCAGCAGGACCTGCCCGACCGAATAGGTTGCCACCAGCCATTTGCCCAGCACGTCGTTGAGCGCAAACAGGAGAATGCCGATCAGCATGACCACCATGCCCAGCCTCGCCGTTGAGCGGGATTCGGTGAGCTGAACAGTGGACGGGACGGTGCTCATAGGTTGGACTGGTTCCGTGGCGCCGAAATTGTCAGCTTTGCGCGGCGCTCCATGCTCCGTTCCAATAGCAGAGCGCCACGGCAGGCAAGTCCGCAATTCGGTCAATCGGCATCTGGCAGAGCATTTGCAGCCCGTGTGGGCCAGCGTCGGCGCATAAGGTACTTGCGTCGGGAGCTATTGGTCGTCCATGTCCGAGCGCGCGGCCTTCAACAGCGCTTCCAGTTCGCGAACGGCCTGCTGCGTTGCCTCTGCTCGCGAGAGCCCCTCGTCTGACGATTTCGCTTCGGTGCCGGTAGCCACGGACTTTTCCTCGGGCTTGCCGAAGTCCTTCTTGGGATCGATAGTCTTGTCGCGCGCCGCATAGGTGGACGAGGCCTGTCCGGTCGCAAAGGTCACCCGGCTGGGCCGGCTGCCCTCATAGGCGATTGCAAAACCATTGCCGCCCATCACCGCCTGCAACACATCGTTCAACGAGCCCTGGAAACGGCCGGTCACCGTACTTCCATCGTAGATACCGTTTATGATTTCCAGGTCGAACTGCTTGCTGATGGTCGCGACGATATCGGCGCGGCCAGCATCGGTCGCATCAACGGTCATCGTTTCCAGGTTTCCCTCAATGGTAAATTCCGCCCGTGCGAGCCCGACAGGCTGAAACGCCAAGCAGACAAGAGCCAGCAGGAGTGGTGGCGCAGCCTTTGGCAAGGAGACCAACTCCGGAAAACGTGCGGTGCGACGTTTGCAAAGTACCGAATGGGCGGCGGGTTGCATAGGATGTCGCCCTATTGGCTTTCGGGGAAGCGCATGAAGGCGCGTGCGTGGTTGCTGTCCAGCACGGCCTCGAATGGCTCCACGCTCGTCAGGGTCCATCCGTCCCGGCTTTCGCCGCGCCGAAGGCTGAAGACGCTGTTGTCGTAGCTGACACGAAAGAGCGCGCTGCGAAGCCTTTCCGAACGTACGACACCAATGAGCTGCCACTGGGGCGCCTGTTCCGGCATCGCCTCCGGCAATTCAGGATCCGGTTCCGGTTGCGGCTCGGTCGTTGCCACCGGGGTCGCGGCAATCCGGGCGGGCGGCTGTCGGTCCGGTGAAAACAGAGGGCGCTCGCGCAGTGCGACATAGTCTTGAGCCAATCTCGAGCCGACCGCGCGGTCGCTGCCGGTCTGCGCCAAGAGCGGCACTGCGATCAGCAGAAGCGGAAAGGCGATTGCGACGGGCTGCAGCTTCATCGGCTGTTCAAAGCTCCCGGATCCAGAACGCGGACACGCCGAGCTGCAGGTTGAGTGCGGGGTCGGCGCCGGGATCGACTGCAGCGTCGAATGCACCACCGGCCGAGCGGTTGGAGCGCAGCGTCACGGTGTCGACGATCATCAGCGGCAGGTTCGTCTCCAAAGCATATAGCAGATCGGGTAGCGTTTGTTCGAGAACCTCGACGCTTGCCTCGAGATGCAAGCGCATCAGCTCGCCATTCGTTTCCGTGGCCACGCCTTGGACCTGTTCGCTCTCGCGAATGTCGAGCGAGCGCACCAAAGCCCCGGAATTCTCGACGAGCCGTGTAAAATCACGCTGAAATTCCGCCGAGGCAAGACCTGATGTGTCGCCCGCGATGAGCCTATTTCGTGAAACAGCGCCCCCGGCGGCCGCGTCGCCGCCGCCCGCAAGCTCGGCTGCCCGCGCTTCCAGCATGCGCGTGCGCTGGCGTAGCTCGACGACGGCTCCTCGCTGGGCTTTGACTGTCGACACGGAGTCGACAATGACCACCACGGCCGCGATGAGGATCATCGCGATGACCGCAAGGCTCAGCAGGCGACGGTCGAGCCAGGTTCCGGGTGCGCGGCTCATTTCAACTCGCCTCCGGAGCGGATGAGCGGTCGCGTCTCAAGCGTGAAGAGTGACGAGCGCTCATCTTCGCCCCGTACAGCCGGGCCTATCAGCGCGCTGTCGGCGAAGCGGCCGGAGGATTCCAGAGCTGTAAGAACATCCGGCAGGTCGTAGGTTCGCCCGGCCAGTCGCAATTTCCCTTCAGCCAGCGCGACTTCGGTCGCAAAGGAATGGACAGGCAGGGCCGCAGCCAGATCGTCCAGCGCGCCAATCGCGCTGATCGCATCGTTCTTGATGTCGATAGCCGCCTGCTCGGGCGCGGTGCCCGCGGTCTGTGGCGCCATCAATTCGCTTATCGTCGCCCGTGCCGCAGCCGCTCTGACTTCCAGCTCTGCCTGCTGGCCGGATCGATACATGCCGTTGGCGACCGTGACCCCGAAGGCGATAAGCATCGAGGCGATCGCGGCCGACAGCAAAAAGCCAAGCCCCAGCTTGATCCGGCCAAGCGTTGCGGCGCGCCCGGCGCGACGCGGATAAAGCACGATGCGTGTTCCCTGCTGTGCCTGTGCGACCAGCTCGGTGTGCCGCGCGCCGGCGGTTTCGAGCAGGTCGATCACGGAAGCAACGCGCGCTTTGGGAAGCAGCGCTATATCCACGCGCATGCGTCTCGTGGCGCTGTCGGTTCCGGCTACGCCGTGCCCGTAGAGCATGTCCTGAACGGGCAGCGGGGAAAGCGAAGCCACACGCGCGGCGACGATGCCTTCGAGGTGATCGCCTGCCTCCTGCGGCAGTTCGATGCGGCGCTCGATGACCCATGCGCGCGGCGCGACAAGCACCACGCGCTGCCCCTTGACTAACGTCGAAAGCGCTCTCGCCTGTGCCTGCTGGTCGCCGCCCGGCTGCAGGGGCAACGACGCTTCCGCAGCACCACCTTTGCCAGCACCCCGCAAAGCGATGCTGCTCCCGTCCTCGGCAAGACGCGCCTCGATGTCGGTGTGGCGGCGACCTGCCTGCCATCGCTCGGCAATCAGCGAAGCCGGGCCTTCTAGCCAGTTATCCAGCACCTGCCACGCGGTGCGGAGGACCTGCTGCATCAATTGTCTCCATGCGACGACGCATACGGTTCTGCTTTTGCAGGACCGGTCAGTCTACTTCCTCTGTCGCGTTGCGCCAGTCAAGCACGCGGTAGGGCACGGTGTCGCTGCCGGCGATCAGGATCAACGCTTGGTTGGCCTGCGTATAGCCGCCTGGAAGAACCACGTTGAGTTCTGCGCGCCAAACCTGGGAACGCGTGGTGGTATGCAGTTCGCTCTCTGCAAGGATTGCGTTGAGCTGCGCCTGGGAGATCGACCGGCGCGATGGGCGACGATTGCGTTGCGGATAGCGCGCGGCAGGTTGGGTATGGCGCGAAGAAGCGCGTCGTCGATGCCATCGAGCCGTACGCCCTCAAGGCCGGATGAGACGGTAGCGTAACGCGCAGCCCGAATGGCGACGGCGGCCGGCATGTCGGGCAGCAATGCAAGCTCGTCGATCGACTGCAGGGGGCCGATCGGCGATCGGTCGGCTGCCTCGCGCATTTCAACCAAAGCCTGGGTCAGCGTGCCGGCCTGAGCGCGGTTGGCGCCCGCGGCTATCAGGACGCCTGCGACAAGATCGGGTGGCGCGTGATTGAGATCGACACGGAGAGCTTCGTTTCGCAGCGAGGCGCTGGCGGTGCCGGAGGCCAGAGACATCTCCGCATTTGCTTCGTAGCCTATACGGCGAGGACCTTCGGCTGGCGCTGCACGAACACGGGCCGCTGCCATTGCCAGGCCGGCATCGGCCAGCGTGCTTGCAATCGCCTTGTCCTCAGTCATGCGCACGCTTTGAGTGACGCTTTGCATGTGAACGCTGAGCACGACCGCGAGCCCCGACAATAGTACCGCGATCCAGAGGACGCCGACCAGTATCGCGCCGCGGCGTCGATCTTGTTTTCTTGGCTGGCTCAAGGCGGAAATCATCGATGGGAACTGATGCCTTTGACGGCCTTCCGTCAAGAGCGAGCCGTTCCGGGAGTGGCTATTGATGCAACTACAGGGACCGTCTGGCATTTCCTGCCGCATTGCAGCCGCCAGCGCTGCTGCCTTATCATGCGATCGGCCGCCGCGACGTTCGATGTCGCGGCGGCCGATCTTGTTTGAGCTCCGTGTAAAGTGGAGTGACCTTACTGGGCGATGTCTGCCAGGCTGGCCGATTGGCGCGGACCGGCTTCGCAGCCTTCCCTGCCGATGGTGCAGACCGATACGCTGGCGGTGCCGACCACCGCCGAACCCTGGCGGAAGTGCACGTAGAGCCGGGTTGCGGGATCATAGGCGATCTCGCTGCCCTGATGGTCCACGAACGCCGCGAAGGTGACTGGCATGTTCGAGGCGGCCTCGAAGCTGACCGAGCTTGCCCGCGCGCCGATGCAGGTGCTGGTCGCCGGGTCGGTCCGGCAGATCGACATGCCCGCAGGCAGTGCCGAAGCCGCACCGGCAACCGGCGATAGCGACAGCTCGGCCGTCAGTGTCGCATCCGCGCCGGCATTGTTCACCGCGACAGTGGTGAAGCTGCCGCCGCCTGCGGGGACCCGCAGCACGCCATCGTTGCTCGGTGTCACCACGGCGGAGACGAGCTCGACGCGGTTGCTGCCGACCAGTGCTGCGGCAGGCTGAGACACCTGCTGCGAACCGGCCGCAACCGTGACATCGCCTGTATCGCCGGACTTGGTCGCCGAAGCGCCGGCCGACGTAGCCTGCTGCAGCGCTACAGGTGCTGCTGCCAGGCGCGCCGGGGACGGCGTGTCCGATGCGTAGGTGGTGACGCTTGCGGCAGAGGCTATCGGCTCGACCGGTGTTGCCTCAACAGAGTTTGCGCCGACCGCATAGGTGCCGCGACCCGGCTCGCCGCCCACGATGTTCAGGCGGATGTTGCCGCTGCGGTTGCCGTAGCCGGCGATCGCGATCTGGTACTGGCGGCCAGCGATCGCACGGAAGTGAACCCGCGACTGGCGGCCGAAGCCCCCGATAGTCCTTGTTGGAGGCGATCTCGGTCAGGTGACGCAGGGAGCCACGGACATAGACTGCGAGGATGGTGTCGAAATCACTGCCCCTGGTGTCGATGACCACACGGCCGGTGCTCTGCGGCGTAAAGCGGTACCACACGCTGTTGCGGGCGTTTCTCCAGCCGGCGTGGTAAGGCTCGAAACGCTGGGCCGTCGCATAGTGGTTGGTTGACGTAACCGTCCGCCTGGAGCCGACACGTGACGGCGGATAAACGTTCCGGCGCACCTCGAAATCATCGTGCGGAGGACGATCCGTAGACGCAGCGCCATCCGTGACGTTGAGGCGTACGTTGCCGGTAGCGTTGTTATAACCCGCAACCGCGATCTGGTACTGGGTGCCGGCCGTGCCGTTGAACGTCACGCTGGATTGAAGGTTCCCGCTGGCCACGTCATCGTTCGAAGCCACTGAGCTCAAGGCGCCGACCGAAGAGCCCGTATAGACTGCGAGAACGGTGTCGAAGCTGCTGCCGGCCGTCGTGATGGTGATCGAACCCGAGGCTGTGGGCGTATAACGCCACCAGACACTGGTCCGCGCGCCCGTTCTTCCGGCATGGAACGGCTCGCCGGTCTCCGCCGTGGCGCCGACATTCGAGCCCGTTACCGTGCGGGTCGACCCGGCGGCAGGTACGGCCACGGCGATGCGATTGGCGAAATTGTTGTTGGCCGGACCGGTCGGCGGTGGAGGCGTGGTTCCACCGAGCGCGAGCCGGGCGCTGTTGACGTTGATGCGCGGCTTGGTGACGCCGTGCGCCGAAATGCCCGTGCCCGTGGATTTCAGGGCATTCTCGATCTGATCGACGGTTGCATTGGGATGCGCGGTACGAATGGCCGCGAAAGCACCCGCCACATGCGGAGAAGCCATCGACGTGCCAGAGAGCGACGAGAACTGCGAGTTGCTGCTGCCGTTAATGTAGGAAGCAACAATGCTTGAGCCGGGCGCCACGACGTCGATCAGCGTTCCCCAGTTGGAGAAGTCGGACTTGACATCGCTCTTCGTCGCCGAACCAACGGTCACGGCGCTCGAGATACAGCCAGGCGCGCCGACCGAATTGGTGTAGTATTCGTTGCCGGCGGCGATGACGGTTGCGATGCGCGCCGCCTTGAGCTGGTCGATGATCGGCTTGCGCGAGTCACTGTCGCAATTGCTGAAATGCTGCCCGCCGCCGAGGCTCATGTTGATTGCAGCGATGTTGTACGTGTTGCGCAGCGCATACACACGCTCCAGGCCGCTAATCTGATCGCTGGTAAAGGTCAACACGCAGCTATTGTAGCCTGCCGGCAACCCGCCGCACTGGCTTGCGGGGAACTGCGCGAAGATGTTGATAGAGATGATGCGGGCGTCGCGCGCAACGCCATTGGACGGCTGGCCCGACTGCGGCGCGGTGTTAAAGCCCGCAGCGGTGCCGGCGACGTGTGTGCCGTGGCCGCAGCCATAGATGTTGCTGGCCGTGCAATCGGCACCCGATCCGGGAGCGGTGGACGCCTGAGCGCCACCGGGACAACGGCTCGTCGATCCATATGTCGAATTTATCGTGTTGTAGCAGGCTTCCGAAACGATACGGCTGGACAGGAACTGGTGACTGCTACGCCCGCCAGTGTCGAGAACCGCAACATAATATCCGTTGCCCGTCGCGCCGGCCGAATACATTGCGGGCATCTGGATCAGCGGCAACGACTGGGTGAGCGAAGGAGGCACAGGGACGTCCTCCTGAATCACGGTTACGTTCGGGTTGGCGGCCAGTTTCGCGAGATCGTCCGCATCGGCGAGGATGCCGAACATCGGCGAGAAATCCATCCGCTTCAGGTTCCGCTCTTCGCTAGCCTGAGCGGCGGAACGCGTGCCGGACGGCAACACCGCGCCGAGGATCTTGTCCTGCGCGGCGTGGATCGCCTTGGTCTGGGCATCGTCTGCTGCCTTGGCGCTTGCGAAAGCCGCAGCGTCAGGCAGTGCAGGCATGCTGAACTGCACGATCACGGGCAGCTTCGCGCCCGGCTCGGCTGTGAGCTTGGACCAAAGCTCGTTATGTCCCTCAACCTTCTGCGCAACGGCAGCGGGCGCGGCGTCGGCAGCAATCGATGGCGTCGCCATCATGCCACCAGCGAGAAACAGGCCGGACGCAATCGCCCCCAGCAGCTGCTTTCTCAAGGCAACTGTCTTCCCCACCATTCAAGCCTCCTTCGAATTTCTGGAGATTTTAAAAAAATGCGCAAAATCAGGCGCCACCCACCCTCAGCGGCGACGCCTTTCTCACGCGTGAACCCAACAAGGTGACTAGAATCCACCCTTCGTGACTATCGAGATTACGAAGCGGAAAGTCAATTGAACACTTAGGGCGTAAGCATGTATAAAATGTACTAGTTGCAATCAGGCCGAGAGCAGAACAAGAAAATTTGCTGGCTGAAGACTTCCAGAGTTTGCCTCGCCGAAAATCCACGAATGCCTTCCCCGGCGAGGCGTCATGAGAGGCTGTGGCTGCCGCAGGGACATTGTAGGAAGCATGCCTCTGATCTAGAAATCGGGACATCCCCCAACAGGGCGGGATCATCGATATGGTCGGGCGCAGCTTCACGGCGCTAGTGGAGTAAAAAGGCACTCATGGCGGGCTACGCCTACAAAGCGGTTACGCAGGACGGGCGACTGGAAACGGGCGAACTGGAAGCGGCGGATGCCGAATCAGTTCTGCGCATTCTCGACCGGCGCGGGCTCATACCCGTCAGCGTGGATGAACGTAAATCGGGGTCAGCGAGTAGCGGTGCGCAACGGCTGAGCGTTTCTGCCCCGCAGGTGACGCGCTTCCTTTCAGATCTGTCGATCATGATCAATGCGGGAATTCGCGTTGACGAGGCGCTGTCCATCATGGAACGCGAGTTCGACAATGGTCGATTGCGGCCGGTCGTTTCGCGGCTTCGTGGTGAACTTGCGAACGGGCGATCGTTCTCGCAGGCTCTGGAGGACTGGCCGCGCCTGTTTCCGCCTTTTCAGATCGCGATGGTACGGATTGCCGAACGTGCGGGACGACTGCCGATGCTGCTCGCCCGCGTCGCAGAAGAACGCCAGCGCTTCGAGGGGCTTGCCGCCAAAGTCGCCGAAGCACTTCGCTATCCCGCTTTCCTGCTTGTCGGCGTCATGGCGGTAATGACCTTCTTCCTCATCGGTGTTGTGCCGCAGTTCGAGCCGGTGTTGGCACAGACCGGCCAGGCGAACGGCTTTGTCGAGTTCATGTTTGCCGTGTCGCGTGGCATCCGCAACAACCGCGACCTCATTCTGGCTGGCGCGGCGCTGCTGCTTCTCGTGGGATTGCTTGCAGGGCGGCGCCCTGCATTTCGCGCGCGTCTGCGCAAATTCGTTTCACGCCTGCCTTTTCTGTCGGACATCGCAATGAGCTATAGAACGGCGCGCTTTTCGCGCCTGATGGGCATCATGGTCGAAGCCGGGGTCGGCGTGCCGGCTGCGATCAAGCTGATCGGTGACGCCATTGACCCTGCGGACCCAGATAGGCGGGCGGAACGCGCCTCCGACGCCGTGCGACAGGGACGCCGGATCGGCGAGGCTCTGGAGATCATGTCGCTGCCTGGGCTCGCCGTGCGGATGTTGAGGATCGGCGAGGAAAGCGGCGATCTGAGCGGGCTTGCCTATCGTGCCGCGGATTTTTATGAAGCAAGGCTGGAGCGCCAGCTTTCGCGGCTGGTTGGCTTTATCGGTCCTGCCGCTGTGATCATCATAAGCGTCTTGATCGGCGGCATGATCGTGTCAATCATGTCCGCGCTGATGTCGTTCAACGAACTGGTGCGATAGGGTGGGAGCATGAGTGTTGTAGATACGGCACCATTCGGTGCATGCAAGGCAAAGCGGCGTAGCCCGTCGCGTCGGCGGCGTGCCGGTTTCACGCTGGTCGAGATGCTGGTGGTGCTCGCCATCATCGGGCTTATCTCGGCGCTGGTTGGCCCGCGCCTGATTGGGCAATTGACCGAGTCGCGCGAACGCGCGGCCGAGTTGCAGATCAGAGCATTCTCAAGTGCGCTGGACATCTTTTCATCGATGTCGGCCGCTACCCGACGCAGTCGGAAGGCCTGCGGGCCCTGGTCGAGGCGCCTTCGGGGGCTCGGTCCTGGAGCGGTCCGTATCTGCGCGGCGGCGCGGTCCCTCTGGATCCTTGGGGCCAGGAGTACCGATATTCAGCCGACGGCGGGTCCTACACCATCGTGACCATGGGGCCGGACGGGGTCGGTGCAACGCAGTAGCCAAACTGCCGGCCGCCGCTCCGGCTTTCGCTGCAACCGCGATTCGCGGCGGGGCGTGGTCTTGCTGGATCTGGTGCTGACCCTCGCTGTCATAGCCCTTGCGGCGTATGTTCTCATGCCTGTGCCAAGCAATTCGCTTTCGCAAAACGACGTGAAGGCCGATGCCGTGCGGGCAGCAGCCATTTTCCGGCAGGCAAGAACCGACGCTATTCGTGGCCGCGCATCCATCGATGTGGTGGTTGATGCGATGGAGGGCCTGATCGAGGGGGCCGGCGAGCCATTGCAGGTTCATGAAGGGATCCGTCTTGTCTGGTCAACGTCCAATCAGTGCCCGGTCGATGCCGGACGCCGTGCTTTGCGCTTCCTGCCGGACGGGCGTTCCTGCGGTGGCGTGCTTACCCTGGCGGGAGCGGGATATGAGACGCGGCTGCGCGTCGACTGGCTGACCGGCCGCGTCGAACTGGCGTCGCAATGAAAAGAGCACGGCGCGGCTTTACGTTGATCGAGGTGATGGCCGCCTTCGTCATCGCGCTGGTCCTCATCGTCCCGGTAGCCTCGATCATATCGGGAATATCCGGCTCCTTCGGGGGCTTCAGCGTTCGGTCGAAAGGCGCGCCAGTCTGCAACTTGCTGCCGCAGCGGCGATGGCGGTCAACCCGCTGCGGGCAGGAGACTTCACGCTGGGCGATTTCCGGGTCGAGGTGCGTCCACGCATAGATGAGAACACGTCGGATCTGCGACGCGCCGGCTGGCAGCTCTACACGCTGAGCGTGAGTCAGCCATCGGTGTCGTCGGCGCAGATCCTCGAAACAGTTCGGAGCGCTCCGCTTTGAGCCTTGCCGGCCGCAGCAGGGCGAAGCGTGGCTTCACCTTGATCGAGGCGTTGCTGGCGCTCTTGCTGGCCTCGATCCTTTTCGCGGGCATCGCGATGTATACTGGTAGCTGGGCCGGTCAGTGGCATCGCATCACGCTCCTCAGCGCCAATCAAGACGTGGCAGCGATCGTGCTCGATCGCATGGTTGAGGAAATCGAGGCGGCACAGCCGACTTTGATTTTTGACGGCGGTACGGTTGCCGGCACTTTCGAGGGCAATGCGCAATCTTTGAGTTTCGTGCGGCCGGCGCTTGGCTTCGAGCGCAGGGCAGGGCTTGACCGGGTCACCTACGGATATGGCTCGGTTGACGGCGAGGCTGCCATCATGCGGATGCGCCGCGACTACGGGTCAGACCTAGGTAGCAACGGCGAAGACCTGCCGCTTATGCGCGGAGATGTGCGGCTTTCGCTCTCCTACCGCGGAGTTGACGGCGCCTTCGTCGACGAGTGGACCGATCAGCGTAGGTTGCCGACACTTGTGCGGATCGAGATATCGGGATCAAGCCCCCGGCCATGGCAGCAGGTCGCCTACGCCCGTCCCCGGGCGGAGATGCCTGCCTCATGCGCCACGCAGGAACTGATCCAGGAATGCCTGCGGCTTATGGGCGGAAGCGGCTGAGAGCCGCCGCAGGAGGGTGTCGGACGCTCACTCGCCCAGCGCGCTATCCGTCAGGTTCTTCTTCTCCAGCATCCGGGTCGCAAAGTCCTCCGCCAGCCGCTTCTTGGCCACATCAAGCGGATCCTTGTCGCCGGGCGCTGCCTTGTCCGTTTCCTTCGGCGGATCGTAGGGCATGACCGGCAGGCCGTCGATCACAGGGTCGGATCCGGGCATCATCGGCAGGCCGTCAATTCCCGGTTCAGGCACGAAGGGCAAGCCGTCGGCTCTGGGCTGGGGCATGAAGGGCAGACCATCAATTGTGGGCTGCGGCATCATAGGCAGGCCGTCGACGCCCGGCGCGGGCACAAAGGGGAGGCCGTCAATGTTCGGGGGCGGCATAAAAGGTAACCCATCCACGACCGGTGCCGGCATGAAAGGCAACCCCTCGACAACGGGGAGGGCATCGCAGGCAAGCCGTCGGCAACAGGACCTGGCTTGAAGGGCAGCCCGTCGGGTTTGGGCAGGGGAGGGTTGAAGAATGCGGTGCCGTCTTCCAGGCCTTTGGAAGCGCCATGCTTCTGCAAATCGCGCCAATGCGCGCCATTTTGCAGATTTCCCGGGATCGTTGTCATCCTGCCCGCCTCACCTTCAAAGGTTCATCCGTCGTGCGCGCACCCCACTTCGCCCGAGGAGCGAAAACACGCAGACTGGACTCTATTGCCTCGGCCTTGCGTGGGACTGGTGACTGGCAGTTACCGAACGACCCAGGCCCATACGAGGACAAGGGCAGGCGCGAGAAAGGTCGCGAAGGGAATGCGTGTGACTGCCTTCAAAGGGCGCCGGCGGCGAGCGGCGCGGAGCGCCGTGAACACGAGAGCGGCGACGGATGCGAAAAGAATCTGCATGCCCACACCCCATACCCCGATCAACAGCGCGGATGCCGACAGAAGTTTGACATCTCCGAAGCCGAGCCCGGACCGGCCTCTCAGCCGTTCATAAAACAGCGACATCAGCATTAGACCGGCGGCAAGAATTGCCGCCTCGATCGCTGCCACGCCAAGGCCTGCCCAGCCGTGCGTGGTAAAGGCGAGTGCCGCCCCAACGACAGCTATCGCAGCCGTATAGCCATCCGGGATCAACATTCGCGCGAGATCTTCTATGGCAATGGCTGCGGCGAGCGCACAGAGCATCAGCCACGCGACCTGCCGCAAGAGCGGTTCGTGGAGCATCGGCGGAAGGGTGGAGGCGGCGAGGAGACAGGCCATGATCGCGATGGCCTGCCACGTCACCCGCGGCAGGGTCATTCGATCAGCGTGCGTGCCGGGCGCTGCAGCGGCACGTTGCGGCTCGGCGTTCCCATGACACGCAGTTGAGAGCGCATCTGCTCCGCCACGTTCTGCGCATCGAGGCTGTCGCGGATGATCTGTGGGCGGATCAGCACAATCAGTTCGGTTCTGGTCGCCCGGTTGGTGTTCGTGCGGAAAAGATCGCCGATGATGGGGGCGTCGCCGAGGATCGGGATGCCGTCGCGGCCCTTGGTCTGGTTTTCGCTGATGAGGCCGCCCAGCAGGACCGTCTGGCCGCTGGCGACAGAAACAGTCGAGTTGACCTTACGTTGCGAGATCGTCGGCGTCAGCGCCGGCGAACCGCGCGCAACCGAGCTGATCTCCTGCTCGATGAGCAGGTTGATGGTGCCGTTGGCCGTGATGCGCGGCAGGACGTTCAGAATGACGCCTGTGTTGCGGAACTCCACGTTGTTGACGATCGGGGCATCGGGATCGTCGATCGTCTGTGCCGTGCGCGTCACGACGGGCACCTCGTCGCCGACCAGCAGGCTGGCGGTTCGATTGTCGAGTACCACCACGGACGGCGACGACAGCACCTTGACTTCCGTCACACCGCGCAGCGCATCGATGATCAAACGGGGATCGCTTTCAGGCCCCAGCAGAAGGTTGAAGCCGGGCAGCACGCGGTCAATCGCGGCTGCGCCAACATCGCGGAAAAGTCCTATCGAGCCGTCATCGTCTCCGAGCCCCAAGTCCTGCGATTTGAGGAAGAACTGAACGCCGTAGCGCAGATCGTTCGTGAGCGTTACTTCCGCGATGGTGGCCTCGATTGCCACCTGCGCCGACGGGCGGTCGAGAGCAACGATTGCCTGCTCGATGACACGTTGCTGGTCCGGGCGCGCGTAGATCAGAATCGAGTTGTTTTCCGGATTAGCCGTTATGCGCACGTTCTCCAGCAAGGCTTGGCCGCCGCCAACGGGCGCCGAGAATTGCGGCTGTTCGGCTGCGAAGGCTTCGCCATTATTCTGCTCCCCGGTCATCGCCGATGCCATGGCCATCGGCTCATCGGTGCCCTGCTGCAGTGTCGGCCTGGAGCCCGGCGGGAACTGACGCGACGGGTCGTCCTGCGCGGAGGCGCCACCCGTGAAGAGGGCGTTGACCATGGAGGCCAGCCGACGGGCATCGGCGTGCTGCACCCGGTAGACACGCAGGTTCGAGCCGGCGACGTTCGTCGTATCCAGGCGCTTGATCCAGCTCGCGGCGCGATGCAGCAACTCGTTCGTGCGCGCGACCACCATGATCGTGTTTGTGCGCTCTATCGGCTGCAGGCTGACCGTATTGCGGCCACGACCGCCTTCGTTCAGGCCCAGAACACGCTCAAGCTCGGGGATCATCGCGGCCGGCGTCGAATTCTCGATCGGGAACAGGCCAACCGATTGGTCTGCGAGCCAATCCTGGTCGAATGAGCGCGCCGCCGCGATCGCTGCGCGCCGCTCCTCTGCCGTTCCCTGGAATATTAGCGAATTGCCTCCGGCATCGGCGCGCACCATGCCCTGGCGCGTCACGAAGTTTTCGAGCAGCGGCAGGATCGTGTCGGCCGACACATGGCGCAGCGGGAGAACGGTGGCGCCGTAGCCGGGCTGGATGGTGACGCTCTGGTCAAGCTGGGCCACGCCCATGGCCTCCGCGGCCACCATGAGCCTGAAACGGTTGCCTTCGCGGACCAGTGCGATGTCGTTGCTGCGCAGCGAAGCCTCGAACATGGAGAGGATTTCGGCTGCCGGCACGGGTCTTGCCGTCACGATCGAAACCTGTCCGGTGACGCGCGGGTCGATCACGTAGCTGATGCGCAGGATCTCCCCGAGGATCGTGCGTGTCGCCACCGCAACTTCGGCGCCGTCTAGATTGACCTCGAAAGTTTCTCCGCTGGTGACGACACGAGACAACTCGCTTGCCTGCGCCACAACCGATGTGCGGTCCGTGCCGCCGTAGAGCTGCGCCTGAGAGCTGTTGCCGCGGCCGAAACCGAAAGACGAGAGAAAGCCACCACCTGATGGATTTCTTGCCGACAGGTCGGCATTGGTTGCCCGCTCCAGCGGGTCGGGCCGCATGGCTTCTTCGATATTCTTGCCGGAAACGCAGGCTGACAGCAAAAGGGCAGCGGTGCCCAGCACTGTCGCGAAACGCGCGCGTTTCGCCGCGACGATGTCCCCGCTCCCGACTTTCACTAAAATACCCCGACAAGTACGCGACATTTACTTATTATAAAGACTTCTATCGCAGCGCAGTTCAGCTTGACAACCGGTTCTACCTGTTTTCCCATTTCTCCTTAACAGGAATGCGTGACCCTGTTGCAGATGAGACAGCATCTGACGGACAGAGACGGCGAGCCAGCAAGGAAAAGGCATGAATATCCACGATCCGGCGCTCCAGGGTCGGGCAATGCTCGAGGCGATTGCGGATGCCGGTCTCGCCGGGCTCGGCGCGATGGACCGTGTCATCGGGGCGGGCGGCGTAACCCGCGCTTCCGATCTGCACCGCCTGGTTGACGCTCAGCTCGTTGACGCCGATGCATTGGCGGCCTTCCTTGCCAGCCGCTATGGGGTGCGGCTGCTGGATGGGGCCGCTCTGGAAGACATGGAGATTGCGGCGTCGGACCTTTCGCACAGGTTTCTAGTCGACAACTGGCTTCTTCCACTGCGCGGTGCGGACGGCACGCGCCTCGTGGGTGCGCTTCATCCGGGCGATCATGAGCCGCTCGATGCTCTTTTCGCGGTGCTTGACGAGCATGCCGAGCTCTGCGTTGTCTCCGCGCCCGACATGGAAGCGCGTCTGGAGCGACTCGCGGACGCGCAGGCTCCCGAGGGAGTCGCTGAAGCGTCGCTATCGTCGGAAGAGGCGATTGCCGACCTGCGGGACATGGCCAGCGGCGCGCCGGTGGTCATGGCCGTCGACGACATTTTCCGGCGGGCGGTCGACCTGCGGGCGACCGACATTCATCTCGAGCCGATGCGCGGGCGGCTCGTTCTGCGTTTCCGCATCGACGGCGTGTTGCGGGTCATGACGCCTCCGGCTGCCGATATGGGTGAGCCGATTGTCTCGCGTGTCAAAGTGCTCGCGGGGCTCGACATTGCAGAGCGTCGCCGGCCGCAGGATGGTGGCATGCGCCTCAAGGTGCGCGACCGCGATATCGAGATGCGTGTCGCAACGCTGCCGTCGATCCACGGCGAGACGCTGGTAATGCGTATCCTGCAGCGCGACGGTGCGCTGGTCGATCTCGGCAGCATTGGCCTGCGCGGTCGTGACATGGAAACGCTGCACAGGCTTCTGGAGCATACGCATGGCATGATCGTCGTCGCAGGTCCTACCGGTAGCGGCAAGACGACCACGCTGGCTGCCGCCCTGTCTCGCCTGAACGATCCCGGCCGCAAGATCGTCACCATCGAGGATCCGGTCGAGTACCAGATACCCGGCATCGTCCAATCGCAGGTGCAGCCGGCCATCGACCTCACATTCTCGTCGGCGATCCGCGCTTTCGTGCGTCAGGACCCTGACATCATCCTCGTCGGCGAAGTACGCGACCCCGAAACGGCGCGAGCGGCGGTTCAGGCCGGTCTCACCGGCCACCTCGTATTGACCACGGTCCACGCCAATACGGCGGCCGCAGCATTTACGCGTCTGCGCGATCTCGGCATCGAGAACTACCTGCTTGTCGGTGCGGTTCGCGGTGTGGTCGCCCAGCGGCTGGTTCGGAGGCTGTGCGAACATTGCAAGCGACCGTCTACCATCGCCCCCGATCTGCTTGCAGGCGATCCGCGCTATTCGGCCGTGGGTTTCAGTGCCGGCGATCAGGTGTTCGAGGCCGTCGGGTGTGCCCGTTGTGCCGATGCGGGCTATCGCGGCCGTATCGCCGTGTTCGAAATCCTGACGCTGGGCGAGGAGGTCGTGCATTTGACGTCCGAGGGCGGCGACAATGCGAGGATCGAGGCAGCTGCGCTGCGAGGTGGCATGACGACGATGGCCGATGACGCGGTGGGCAAGGCTCTCGATGGGCTGACGTCTCCGTCCGAAGTGGTGCGCGTGACCGCGCTTCGTTAATGCCGCTAATGACGGGGGCAGGTGCTGCCGGCCGCATTTGCCTCAGGACTTTTGCTTTAATGGCGGCCTGATGACCATGAGGCGTCGCTGCCGGCATGGAGGACCGAATTATGGCGCATCATCCACAGCCCGGTAACGCAGCGCCTGCGCTGCCGGATCTATTCGCGATCGAACGCGAGTCCGCCGGAGACTTTCCGTTTTACAACGGACGCCCCGTTTCCCTATCCGGAGTGCAATGGCTCGCTCTGCTTATCGGTACGGCTGCCGGCTTCGCCTTGTTGATCGCACCGATCGGAATTCTGAGAACCCTGGCTGGCGGCCTGCTCCCGGTTCTGCTCTTCTTCGGGATACCTTTGGTGACGCTGGCGATGGTCGCTGGCTCTGCGTGGACGTCACTCTTTCGCAAGCCGGTCATGGCCGACCTTTTGTGGATGGTCGGTATCGCGGTCGCCAACCTCATCGTTTCCGTCGCCGTCGTGCTGGCCATTCGCTCGATTTTTGAGATGAATGCCAATCCCGTCGGCGGCATCATCGGCGACTCGTCGGCTGGCGGGCTTGTCTTGTTCTATGCGAGGACAATCCCCCAGCTCTTCGGCGAAGAGGTCGTTTCCGTCCTGCCGTTCCTGGCGATTCTATGGTTCTGTCATTCAAAGCTTGCGATGACGAGGAAAAGCGCCATCGTGGTTGCGTGGCTGGGGGCGGCCCTGATCTTCGGCGCCCTGCATCTGCCGACCTATGGCTGGAATTTCGTCCAGTGTTTTCTTGTCATAGGGACGGCCCGCATCGTGCTGCTGGTCGGCTACATAGTGGCCAAAAACATCTGGGTGTCGACCGGCGCGCACATAATCAATGACTGGCTCATTTTCACTGTCATGGCATTGGCGATCAGTCCGGATGCCGGTACGGCCTGATCCGGTCAGGAGGTTTGATCATCTGCGCTGCGGCGCCGCCAGGCCCCTAGGATTAGCGATAACCAGATAATCACCACGACCGCGCCGAGCGCCGCAGCGATCGGCCGTTCGAAGAAGGCGGTAACCGCTCCGTCGGACTTGATCATGGTCGTGATGAAGTTGCGTTCGAGGATCGGCCCGATGACGATGCCCAGGATACACGGGGCGATCGGGATCTCGTTTTCCTCCATGAAGAAGCCGAGCACGCCGAAACCCAGCATCAGCACGATGCCGTAGGCGGCGTTGTTGGAGGCGAATGCGCCGACGATACAGAAGATCAGGATCATCGGCATCAACACGCGTCTCGGCGTGCGCAGCAGGTGTCTGGCGAGCTTGATGACGAGCCAGCCAAGCGGCACCATCAACAGGTTGGCCAGAATGAAGATCAGGAAGACCGCGTAGATGGTCTGCGGGTTGAAAAGGAACAGTGTGGGGCCGGGATTGATGCCCTTCACATAAAGCACACCGATGACGATGGCGGTGATGGTGTCGCCGGGGATGCCGAAGACCAGCGCTGGTATCCAGGCGCTGGCCAGTGACGAATTGTTGGCCGAGGTGCTTTCGATCACGCCCTCGACATGGCCGGTGCCGAATTTCTCCGGATTGCGCGACAGACGGCGACTGATGGCGTAGCTGACATAGGCCGCCACGTCCGCCCCTGCGCCGGGCAGCACGCCGATCGCTGTACCGAGCACGTTGCCGCGCACCTGTTGGCGCCAATACGTCCTGATCATTGCGCCCCAGTCGCGGAAAATGTTACCGACCTTGGTCTGCATCGAGTCCCAGGGGGCGCGCCGGCGGCGATGGTGCGCAACACTTCCGAAACCGCAAAGAGGCCGATCATCGCGGGAATGAAGTCGATGCCGGCGAGCATGTCGGTCGAGCCGAAGGTGAAGCGCGGCACGCCGGCCGGGTTGTTCAGTCCCACGGTCGAGATGAGGAGGCCTATCAGCAGGCTCACCATGCCGCGGATCGGTGAAGAAGCACCGATGAAGGCGGCGCAGGTCAGTCCCAGCAGCGCCATCCAGAAATATTCCGGCGAGGAGAATTTCAGCGCGATCTCGGCAAGCGCCGGCGCGGCGAAGATCAGCACGACCGTGCCGAACAACCCTCCGATGGCCGAGAAGACGACGCAGGCGCCCAGCACCTTTTCCGCCTCTCCCTTGCGCGTCATCGCGTAGGCTTCGTCCACATAGGCCGCGGAGGCCGGTGTGCCGGGTATGCGCAGCAAGGCACCAGGAATATCGCCGGCGAAGATAGCCATGGCCGCGCAGGTGACCATCGCGCCTACAGCGGGGATAGGGTCCATGAAGAAGGTAAGCGGCACCAGCAGTGCCGTGGCCATGGTGGCGGTCAATCCGGGAACCGCGCCCACAAGCAGACCGAAAAGTGCCGCCGAAATCAGCGTGAGAAGTACATCGACGGTGAAGACCAGTTCGAATGCGGCAAGGATCGCGTTCATACGGGGCTCCGTCCTACCAGGGCAGGCGGGGCATGAACCCCTGCGGCAACGGCACGAGAAGGATCGATCTGAAAACGAAATCGCACACAAAGGCGGCGGCGAACGCGAACATAAGCGTCTGCCACCACGGGACGCGCAGCATCCTGAACAGGACAATCAGGATCAGTATCGAGATCGGAATGAAGCCGAGATGGCGCGCGAAGAAAATGTAGGCGACGACGCAGAGTATCGTGACCAAGATTGCCGGCATCGCGCCCGGCTTCCGGGTCCACTCGGTGCGCGTTATCAGCGGAAACGGCGCGGCGCGAAACCCACGCACAAGCAGCACCAGCCCGCAGCCGACGAAGCCGATGGCGATGGCTGTCGGGAATGCGGCTGCCCCGTAGCGCTGGCCGGGTATTGCCGGAAAGGTCTGCGAATAGATGCCGACCGCCAGCCCGAAGACCAGCAGCATGGCACCCAACATGGTGTCACTGAAGCGCATCGAAACCTCGCGCGGCATACAGCGCGGCAGGATGGATGAAAGGCGCTGCTGCGCCCTTCATCCCATCCATGCCGTCCGGTTGCTACTGGACGAGGCCGACGGCCTTCATCGTGTCACCGAGCGCCTGGTTGCTCTGGCTCATGAAATCGGCGAATTCCTGGCCCGGCGCCCAGCGCACGCCATATCCCTGCGCCTTCATGAAGTTGCGGTAGTCGTCGCTGTTGTAGACGGTCTCGAGAGCGGCGGTCAGCTTCGTTGCGACGTCCTCCGGCAGCCCGGCCGGGCCGACGATGCCGCGCCAGGCGCCGATCTGCCAGTCCGAGCCTACCGCTTCCTTGAGCGTGGGCACGTCGGGGAAGAGTTCCGCCCGGTTGGCGGACATGATTGCGAGCGACTTGACGCGCCCCGCGTCGATCAGCGCGCGGGCTTCCACCAGCGAACACGGTACGATGTTGACGCCGCCGGCGACAAGTTCCTGTAGGCCTGGAGCTGCACCTTCGCTCGGCACCCACGGAACCTTGGCGGGGTCGATGCCGCGATCGTTCAACATGCCGGCGATTGCCAGGTGCCAGATGCCGCCTTGGCCTGTTCCGGAGGCCCGGAACGTCGCCGGTTCGCCCGCTTCGATGGCTGCAAGAAGCGCTTCCAGCGTGTCATATCCGGAATCCGCGGCGACCTGTACGCCCGCGGCGTCCTCGTTCATCAACGCAAGCGGGGTGTAGTCTTCCCAGGTCAGTTCGGTGAGACCCTGCCAGTGCATCATGCCGATCTCGACGGTTGCAATGCCCAGCGTGTAGCCGTCCGGATCGGCCTCGGCGATTGCCGAATGGCCAACGACACCAGAGCCCCCGGTCCGGTTGACGACGTTCACCGGCTGGCCCAGTTCCTTCTCCAGCACGGAACCGATGATACGGGCCGTGGCATCGGTGCCGCCACCCGCGCCCCAGGGCACGATGATCGTCAGCGGACGCTCTGGGTATTCTGCCATGGCAGGTGTCGCAAACGGCAGCAGGGTGGCGATCGCGCCGGCTACTGCTAGTCCAAGAACCGATCTTCTGAGCATTTCATTCCTCCCGAAATTCTCCTCGATAGCGCCGTCCAGAATTGACGATACGGAACGTGGGCGCAACCGCCGGGTTGAAACAGACAGACGGGAGGGTATGGGCCAGGAGCATGCGGCATTGCTGCGTCGCCCGTCAGCGACTGCCGAACGGCTGTGGATGCTGAAGCCGAAACATGCGCACAGATGCCCAGCGTCGAGCTGGGTTTGCCGTTCTCTCAGTCGTCCTGGTTGAGCACCTGTTGCGCAGACAGGAAGTTGCCGATTTGCTGCAGCCCTTCGAAATGATCGCAGAACACCTTGATGACGACCAACAAGGGAACTGCAATCAACGCGCCGACAAATCCCCACAGCCATGACCAGAAGGCAACCGCGATGAGAATGGCGACAGCGTTGAGCTCAAGACGGCGCCCGACAACCAGCGGCGTGACGATCTGACTTTCGATGATATTGCACAGAATGACGAAGGCCGGCGCCATCAACGCATAGCTCAAGCTATCGAAAGTGACGATCGAGATGACGGCGACGACAAGTATCGTGATCAACGCGCCGACATAGGGCAGGAAGTTGAGCAATGCCGCCATCGCGCCCCACAGCAGGGGGTTGGCATGCCCAAAGCCCAGAGGCCGATGCACACCACGACGCCGAGCCCGCCATTGATGATGGCGACTGTGAGCAGATAGCGCGAGACTTCTCGCTCCACGTCGTAGACGACGCGCAGCGCGCGCTTTTTCTCGGTCATCGTGGTGAAGGACTGGACGATCTTCTCGTAGAAAAGCGTGCCGGAAGCCAGCAGAAAGAGGGACAGTACAAACACGATCGCGATCGTTGTGCCCGCGCTCAGCATGTTGCCCGCCGCCTGCGACAGGATGCCGGGCTGCTGTACAGCTACTTTCAGTACGCCCTGGTCATTTGTTGTGTCCGCCGCTTCGTCGATCTGCCGCGAGATGGCAAGCAGCCTGTCAAGCGGCGATCGCAGCTCCCTCATGCGCTCGGTCAGTTCGCGTCCGATCTGCGGCGCATCATCAACGAGCTGCATTACCGGCCCGCTGAGCAGGTAGCCTCCGATGGTGAGAACCAACGCTGATGCCGCTACCAGCAAAGTCGCAGACAAAGGTGCGGGGATGCCGCGCTTCCCGGCGAAGCGGACGATTGGTGTCAGCGTAAGGGCGAAGAGGAACGCTAGGATGACTGGCATGAAGAATTCGCGACCGAAATAGAGCACGTAAATCACCAGGATAACGAAAATGCCTGTGAGTGCGAAATCGCGGCGCACTGTCCTGTCCGGGCCAGGAAGCGGCTCGGGTGTCGTCGACTGTTCACGCTCGTCGCTATCGGTCTTGCTCACGGCGATCCCCCAGCTGGAAGCATCAACAATGCGCGAATTGGTATCGGGTTCCTAGAGGCCGTTTTGGTGCGTCGCTATTGACTCGAAATTCGCAAAAGTGCCAATTGTCCGACAAAGCGAATTTTCGCATGAATGGGCCGATGTCGGAAACTGAACTTGGCAGATTTGACAGGATCAAGGTGCCCTCGGCCTACGAGATGGTGGCCGACGCCATCGAGCGCGAAATCACCTCCGGCCGCCTGAAGCCGGGAGACCAGATCGGCACCGAAGCCGACCTTGTCCGCCAGTTCGGCGTCAACCGTTCGACCGTGCGCGAGGGCATCCGCGTGCTGGAGCAAAGCGGCTTCGTACGCCGCGAGACCGGACGCAAGCTGTTCGTCTGCGTGCCGCGCTACCGCAACCTGTCCAGCCGCATGAGCAGGGCGATGATCATCAACGAGGTCACGTTCCGCGAACTGTATGAAACCGCGCAGGTTCTGGAGGGCGGCGCCGTGGAGGCCGCAGTCGAGCGTGCCACGGATGACGACATCGCCGCGATGGAGGAAAACCAGCTTCGCGCAGAAAGCGTCGTGGACGATCCCATTCGCCTTGCGGATGTCGATACGGAGTTTCACGCGCTTGTGGCGCGCAGTACCCGCAACCGGGTTCTCGAACTGGCGCGCGAGCCGGCCGCACTGCTTTTTTTTCCGACTTCGGAGATGATCTGCCGCCGCGTGCCTCAGGGCGGCAGCCGCATGGTTGCCGCGCACCGCGAGATCATCGACGCCATCAAGGCGCGTGACGTCGAGCGTGCCCGCACATGGATGTTCCGGCACGTGCGCGACTGGAAGCGTGGTTTCGAGCGTGCGGGCCGCGACATCGACGAGCCCGTCGAAAGGATATTTCCGAAGCTCTCACCGGGAGCTTCGTTCTTGTAGGTGCCCTTCATGCGCGGGGAGGCTGCGTGAGCAAGGGGAAGGGAGGAGAAATGAGCCGGTTTGCCGTAACGGGCCGGACAGGGGGCGAGTTGATTTCCGGCGGGACGCATCCATGCGCGCGCCGATGAAACCTGCGAGCCTCGAGGTTGCCGGGCTGTCGCTATCCTTCGGCGGCCTGAAGGCCATCAACGACGTGTCGTTCAGCGTCGAGCCGGGCTCGATCACGGCGTTGATCGGGCCGAACGGCGCCGGCAAGACGTCGATGTTCAACTGCATTTCCGGCTTCTACAAGCCGCAGCGGGGCGCCATCCGTTTCGACGGCGAGGACGTGTCCCGCACCCATCCACCCGAACGCGCCCGGATGGGTTTCGCCCGTACCTTCCAGAACATCGCGCTGTTTCGCGGCATGACCGTGCTCGACAACATCAAGCTCGGTCGCCACGCGCACATGAAGACGAACATCTTCCAGGCGCTTGCCTATTTCGGCACGGCGGCGCGGGAAGAAATGGAACTTCGCGCCGAGGTCGAGCGCGACATCATCGATTTCCTCGAGATCAACCACATCAGGCACATGCCCGTCGCCTCGCTGTCCTACGGGCTGCAGAAGCGTGTGGAATTGGCGAGAGCGCTCGCCATGCGCCCGCGCATCCTTTTGCTCGACGAGCCGGTGGCGGGCATGAACCGCGAAGAGACCGAGGACATGGCGCGCTTCATCCTCGACGTGAAGGAGGAGTGGGGCACGACGATCCTCATGGTCGAACACGACATGGGCATGGTCATGGACATCTCGGACCATGTGGTTGTGCTGAATTTCGGTCAGGTGATCGCAAGCGGGCTGCCGCACGAGGTGCAGGAGAACCCGCAGGTGGTGGAAGCCTATCTCGGCAGCGGTGACCCGGCTGCGCTGATGAAGCGGCTTGCGGAGGAAGCGGCGTGATGAGCGATTTTCTGTTCTTCATCGAAGTGTCGCTGGCGGGGCTCGGCTCAGGCGCGCTGTTGTCGCTGACCGCGCTGGCATTCGTGCTCATCTACAAGGCAACCCGCGTCATCAATCTCGCCGTCGGCGAGACCCTGATGATGGGCGGCTACTTCTTCTTCGCGCTGGCAGCCGGCATGAGCTTGCCGGTGTGGATCGCCATTCCGCTGGCGATCGCCGGGGTGGGCTGATCGGCGCCATCGTGGAGCGCGGCATCATCCGTCGCATGCTCGGCGAAAGCCCGATCTCGGTGTTCATGGTCACGGTCGGGCTCGGCTCGGTCCTGGTCGGGCTGGTCGAGTTCATCTGGGGCACGGACCCACGCTCGCTGCCGGACTTCATGGGATCGGCGCCGATCTTCCTCGGCGAGGTCTACGTTTCGCGCAAGATCGCGATCAGCTTCGTGGTCGCCGCGGTGGTGATCGCCATCTTCCTCGTTCTGTTCCGCTACTGGCGCGGCGGTGTCGCGCTTCGCGCCACGGCAACCGATCAGGCGGCCGCCTATTCCTGCGGCATCAATGTGCCCGGTGTTTTCTCGCTCGCATGGATCATCGGCTGTGGCACGGCGCGGGCGCCGGAATGCTGCTCGGGCAGATTGGCGGTATTGCGCCAACCATGGGCGCGTTCGGCCTCTCGGCGCTGGTCGTGGTCATTGTCGGCGGGCTGGATTCCGTGGCCGGCGCGTTGATCGCAGGGCTGTTCATCGGCCTCGTCGAGGCCTGGACCGGAACCTATCTCGGCGGCGAATACAAACTCGTCTTCACCTTCGGCATTCTCATTCTGATGTTGATGATCCGCCCTTACGGCCTCTTCGGCACCACCGAAATCGAGCGGCTCTGACATGCGCATAGCGACAGCCAACGAGACATATCTGGCCGACGAGGCGCTGCTTTCGACGCGCACCCAGTGGGCGTGGATGGGCATCCTGGCGCTGGTTCTGATTGCAGCACCGTTCGTGCTCAACAATTACTGGCTCTATCTTGCCTGCCTCGTCGCCATCAACGTCGCCAGCGCGACGGGCCTCAATATCCTCACCGGCTATACCGGCCTCGTCAGCCTGGGTCAGGGCGCGTTCATGGCGGTCGGCGCTTACACCGTCGCGTGGCTCGAGGCGAACGTAGGCACGCCGTTCTTTGTCAACCTCGTCGCCGGCGGCGCGCTGGCCGCGCTCGTCGGCGTGTTTGTCGGCATCCCCAGCCTGCGGGTCAAAGGCCTATACCTTGCGATCGCGACAATCGGTGCGTCGATCATACTCCAGTTCTTCTTCGTCAACTGGAGTTCGGTTACAGGCGGCTCGCGCGGCATCAACGTCGCTCCGGCGACCTTCTTCGGCACGCAGCTCACCACCTACTTCCAGCTCTACTGGCTGTTCGTGCCGATCGCAGCGCTGATGGTGCTGGGTGCGGCGAACCTTTTCCGCACGCGCGTCGGGCGTGCATTCATCGCAATCCGCGACCGCGACATCTCGGCCGAGGTGCTTGGCATTCCGCTCTTGCGCTACAAGCTCCTGAGCTTTGCGATCTCATCCTTCTATGCCGGTGTCGCGGGCGGTATGTGGGCCTATTTCTTCCGCTCGGTGAGCCCGGAAAGCTTCACCATAGTGGAGTCGATCTTCTATCTCGCCGCCGTCATCGTCGGCGGCATGGGCTCGATCCTCGGCGGCGTCATCGGCGCGGCGTTCATGACGCTGGTGCCGGAGATACTGCGTTTCGGTGTGGAGATTGCCTCTTCCTATGTCAGCAACGCCGCAACGCTTCTGTCGCCAATCCGCACTGTCGCGTTCGGCGGGTTGATCATCGCCTTTCTCGTGCTGGAGCCGCAGGGTCTGGCGGAGATTGTCCAGAGGATACGGAGGTTCTTCCATCTCTGGCCGTTCAAGAAATAACCAAAACCGTGGAGGAGTTTGAAATGTCCGGAATCACCAAGAGAACATTGCTTGCGCTCGCTGCATCGTCGGCGCTGGCCTTTGGCACACTTGCCTTTGCGCAGGACAAGGAAGATATCGTCATCGGCGGCTCGATCCCGCTCACCGGCGTCTTTGCCTTTGCCGGCGTCGCCATCGAGGCCGGTATCCAGGACTATCTGAAGATTCTGAACGAGCAGGGCGGCATCGACGGCCGTCAGGTGCGGCTGGCCTACGAGGATACGGGCTATCAGGTCGACCAGTCCGTGGCGGTCTTCAACAAGCTGACCAGCCAGAACGAGAACATGCATCTCTACTACGGCGACTCGACCGCCTTTTCGCGCACGATCAACCCGGAGCTCATCCGCCGCAACGCGATGATCATGGCCGGTGCGTCCTTCGCCAGCGAGATCAACGATCCTGAGAATTTCCCGTATCAGTTCATCGCGGGGCCGGACTACAGCGAGATGTTCTCGATCCTTCTGGAATACATCGCCAAGGAGAAGCCGGGCGCGCGGATCGTCACGGTGAATTCCGACAGTGAGTTCGGCCGCGACCCGATCGAGTCGACACGCGCCCGCGCCGCCGAGCTCGGCCTTGAGATCGTCGAGGAGATCATCACGCCGCCCGGTGCGGTCGATGTTTCGACCGAAGTGCTGAAGCTGCGGCGCGCGCGGCCGGACTACACGCTCTTCCATGGCTACATCCTCGCGCCGCTGCCGGAGTTCATGACGCAGGCCAAGCAGCTCGGCCTCGAGACCAAGTTCATGGGCACGTTCTGGTCGATGGACTCCAGCATCTGGGCGGATGTTGGCGAGGTTGCCGACGGCTTCATGGGCGTGATGCCCTATCGCTACTACTACGACGAGGAAGAAGCGCCGATGCTCGATCGCATCCGTGAGATGCGCCCGGAATATCAGGCGACTGGCTACATGCAGGGCTTCCTTACGGCGATGCTCATGACCGAAGCGGCCAAGCGCACACTGGAGGCCGGCAACGAGCTGACGGCGGAAAACCTGAAGGCGTCGCTGAACACGATCGAGGATTTCGATACCGGCGGCATCATCGGCGTGCCGATCTCCGTTCCCGGCAACACGGTGCCGGTCGGTCGCATCTACCAGTATGACGCCGCCGACAAGCGGATGGAGCCCGTCTCCGACTGGATCAGCCTGCAGGAGTAGGCATCGTGGCCGCGGATACCATCCTCTCGGTCGAGAACATCGAGGTCGTCTACAACAAGACGATCCAGGTGCTCCGCGGCCTTTCGCTGACCGTGGAGCGTGGCAAGGTCGTCACGCTCCTCGGCTCCAATGGCGCCGGCAAGTCGACCACGCTCAAGGCGATCTCGAGCCTTCTGTCGCTGGAGGACGGGGCGGTGACCGCCGGCTCGATCACCTTCGATGGGCAGGCTATCGCCGACGACACGCCGCATGGCCTGGTTCGGCGCGGGCTTTTCCATGTCATGGAAGGACGGCGGATCTTCGAAGACCTGACAGTGGAAGAAAACCTCACCGCTGCGACCTTCGCCTTGTCCGGTCGTGGCGTGAAACCCACCTCCTTCGACGTCGTCTATGGCTACTTCCCCCGCTTATATGAACGCCGACATGGTCGCGCTGGCTACCTGTCCGGCGGCGAGCAGCAGATGCTCGCCATCGGCAGGGCGCTGATCGCCCAGCCCAAGCTCATCCTGCTCGACGAACCGTCGCTCGGCCTGTCGCCCATCCTCGTCGAAGAAATCTTCGGCATCATCGCGCGCATCAATCGCGAGACCGGCGTGTCGATGCTGCTGGTCGAGCAGAACGCGGCGGTCGCCTTCGCGGTGGCCCACTACGGCTACATCATGGAGACCGGCAAGATCGTGCTCGACGGGCCGACGGAAAGACTGGTCAGCGATCAGGACGTGCGCGAGTTCTACCTCGGGATTAGCGGAGGCGAGGGCGCCAGGAGCTATCGTGACGTCAAACACTACAAGCGCCGCAAGCGCTGGCTTTCCTGAGGGTGCCGATGACCGTGCCAAGCTTTCCCGAACTGACCCTGCCCCAGATGCTGCGCGAGCATGCCGTGCGTTCCCCAGAACGGATCGCCGTGCGGCAGAAGGATTTCGGCATCTGGAATCCGGTGTCGTGGAAAGCCTATTTCGACCGCGCGGCGGATGCAGGACATGGCTTTCGCGCGCTGGGGCTTGGCGATGGCGGCCACGTCGCCGTGCTTTCGGAAAACCGGGTCGAGTGGGTCCTGGCCCAGTTAGGCGCGGGCCTCGTGGGGCGGTGACCATTGGCGTCTATCCGACGAGCCCAGCGAACGAGGTCGCCTATGTGCTGGAACACTCCGATGCGGAAATCATCGTCTGCGAAGACCAGGAGCAGGTCGACAAGGTCATCGAGGTGCGCGCGCAGCTCCTCTCCTGAAGCGCATCGTCGTGGTCGAGACCAAGGGCATGCGCAACTACCCCGCAGACCTTGTGGTTTCGTTCGCCGAGCTGGAAGAGAGCGGTGCCGCACATCGCAAAGCCAACCCCGAACTTGTCGACAGCGCGCTGGCGCGGCAGGGTCTCTCCGACATCGCACTGATGATCTACACCTCCGGCTCGACCGGCAAGCCGAAAGGCGCGATGCTGTCCTATGGCAACATACGCGCGCAGGCGATCGCCATCACGGAACGGCTGGCGCTCGATTCAGGCACCACCCATCTCTCATACCTGCCGCTCTGCCATGTCGCCGAACAGATGACGACGCTGATGGCGCCCGTCTATCTCGGCTCGCAGATCAATTTCGGCGAGTCGATCCGCACCGTGCAGGAAGACCTGCGTGAGGTGGCGCCGAACATGTTCCTCGGCGTGCCGCGCATATGGGAGAAGCTGCATTCGTCGATCCACATCCGCATGCTGGAGACGGGCGGGTTCAGGCGGCGCCTTTTCGAATGGGCCTATCGAGCCTGCGAGCCGCTAGCCGAAAAACCGCGGAGCAAGCGTTCCGTGGGCGAGAAGCTGCGCTACGGCGTCGCCTATCTTCTCGTCTTCCGCGCGCTGCAAAACTATATCGGCCTACGCCGCGCCCGGGTCGCAATGACGGGCGCTGCGCCGATCTCGCCCAAGATCGTCCGCTTCTTCCGCACGATCGGCGTGCCGCTGGTCGAGGTCTACGGCGCGACGGAAACGAGCGGCGTGGCGCTCGGCCAGAAGACGGAACATCTGCTGCCGGGCTGCGTCGGTACGGCAGCGGCTGGCGTCGAAGCGCGGATGGGCGATCATGGCGAGCTGCTGGTGCGCGGCCCGACTGTCTTCGTCGGTTACTACAAGAACGAGGAAGCGACCGCCGCGGCCTTGCGCGATGGCTGGCTGCATACGGGCGATGTAGTTGCGGAGGAAGGCGGACAGTTCAAAATCGTCGACCGTCTCAAGGACATCATGATTACCGCCGGCGGCAAGAACCTGAGCCCGTCAGAGATCGAGAACACGGTCAAGGGTAGCCCTTACATCAAGGAATGCATCGTCATCGGCGAAGCGCGCAAATACGTCTCCGCGCTGATCCAGATCGACTACGAGACGGTCGGCAAATGGGCTGAGGAAGAAAAGATCGCCTATACGAACTTCAGGAACCTGGCCGAGAACCCCGCCGTCCGAGACCTCATCGATCGCGAGATCGCCGAGGCCAACGCGCAGCTTGCGCAGGTGTCGCATATCCGCCGGTTCCACCTGCTGGCGAAGGAGCTGGACCACGATGATGACGAGGTGACCGCGACGATGAAGGTGCGCCGCTCTAACATCCAGAAGAAATACGCCAGCGAGATCGAAGGACTTTACACGGCAGCCTGATAGAGGCTTGGCCCAGTCGATCGCTCTGTGCTTCGCCGGCATTCCCGGCTAGGCTGCACCTCGGCGAGTCCTCGCGGGCGAGCCGTCCAGCCAAGCCGCCAGACCTGCCGTGATCGAACGCTTTCCCACTCTCGCCCCCTTCCAGCATCGGATATTCCGCTCGATCTGGCTCGCCAGCCTCGCGACCAATCTCGGCTCGCTGATCCAGACGGTGGGTGCGGCGTGGATGATGACCATCATCTCGTCATCCGCAGACATGGTAGCGCTGGTGCAGGCGTCGACCGCGCTGCCCATCATGCTGTTCGCGCTCGTGTCCGGCGCGATCGCCGACAATTTCAACCGGCGCAAGGTCATGCTCGTCGCGCAGACCTTCATGCTGCTTGTCTCGGTCGTGCTGGCACTGACCGCCTATAGCGGGCTTATGACGCCCTGGCTGCTTCTGACCTTCACCTTCCTGATCGGCTGCGGCGCGGCGCTCAACAATCCGTCTTGGCAGGCTTCCGTCGGCGACATGGTGCCGAGGACCGATCTGCCGGCCGCGGTCGCGCTCAACAGCATGGGGTTCAACCTCACGCGCAGCGTCGGCCCGGCGCTCGGCGGCGTCATCGTGGCCGCCTTCGGAGCCGTGGCCGCCTTCACCATCAATGCGGTCAGCTACCTCGCCCTGATAGTGGTGCTGCTGCGCTGGAAGCCGCCCACCGGCAACAACAGCCTGCCGCCCGAGCCTCTTGGCCTGGCGATCAGTTCCGGCCTCCGCTACATGGCGATGTCGCCCAACATCGAGAAGGTGCTGCTGCGCGGCTTCGTATTCGGCTTCGCCGTTATATCGGTCGTAGCGCTGCTGCCGCTCGTGACGCGCGATCTGCTGCAAGGCGGGGCGCTACTTTACGGCGTTCTGTTCGGCGCGTTCGGCGTCGGTGCCGTGGGTGGCGCATTCATCAGCGGACTGTTGCGGCAGCGGCTTTCGACCGAGTGGATCGCGCGGCTTGCATTTGCGAGCTTCGCGTTGTGTGCGTTGGCCATCGCCGAAAGTCCGTTCGGATGGTTGACCTGCATCGCACTGATGGTCGCCGGCGCTTGCTGGGTCATTGCGCTTTCGATGTTCAACATCACCGTGCAGCTTTCGACGCCGCGCTGGGTCGTGGGCCGCGCGCTGTCGCTGTACCAGATGGCGACCTTCGGCGGCATGGCGCTCGGGAGCTGGGTATGGGGGCATGCGGCCGAAGATTACGGCACCGATGTCGCGCTCTGGTTCGCTGCCGGCGTCATGTTTTTCGGCGCGGCCATGGGTGTCGGGCGGCTGGCGCTGCCGGCGCTCGCATCGCTCAACCTCGACCCGCTCAACCGCTGGAAGCAGCCGCATCTGGAACTCGACCTCACGCCGCGCAGTGGCCCCGTGAAGATCATGATCGAGTACGAGATCGACGAAAAGGACACGCGGGAGTTTGTGGAGATGATGGCCGAGCGCCGACGCATCCGCAAACGCGACGGCGCGCGGCGCTGGAGCCTGACGCGCGACCTCGAGCATCCGCGGCACTGGATCGAGGCCTATCACCTGCCGACATGGCTTGAATATGTGCGCTACAACCAGCGGCTTACCCACGCCGATGCCATCGTTGGCGATCAGATCAGGCGCCTGCATGCCGGCGAAAAGCCGCCACGTGTGTGGCGCATGATCGAGCGGCCGACAGGACGGCATGCGCGCGATGGTCAGCCCAAGGGCATGACGGACCTGCACCAGCGAGGCTGAAGACGACGCGTCACAGGCCGATCAGCCGGCCTTCTGTTGGGCCGGCCCTGCGCCCTTGCCTTTGCTTTCATCGATCCGAGCAGCGATCTCCCCGAGCAACAAGTCATGCTCGTAAATGCAGACCTGGCCGCGACCGTTCTGCTTCGCGCGGTAGAGCGCCTTGTCCGCCCTTCGGAGAAGGTCATCCAGGCTCGTCTCGGGATCAGCGATCAAAGTGATGCCGACGCTGACACCGATCACGACTTCCCGACCGTCCACATAATAGGGTGCGCTCACCGCTTCGACGATGTTGTAGGCCAGCTCGGCGGCGACGTCGGGCTGCTCGCCTTCCTGCTGGACGATGGCAAACTCGTCGCCGCCGACCCGTGCAACAAGATCGTCCATGCCTGCACACGCGCGCAACCTGTTGGCAACTTCGCAGAGCAGCTCGTCGCCCGCTGCGTGGCCATGCGTGTCGTTGACCTGCTTGAAGAGGTCAAGGTCGAGGCCCAGAAGAGCGCCGGATACACCGCGCCGCGCCCGCCGGATTACCGGCTTCAGCCGCTCGCGCAGCATGACGCGGTTGCCGAGGCCTGTCAGCGATCGTGACGCGCCATGTGGGCGATGCGCGCTTCTGACTGCTTGCGCAGGTCGATATCCTCAAGCACGCCGACCCACTCGAGCACAGCACCGTTCTCGTCGAGCACCGCACCGCCTCTGTCGCGAACCCATCGCCATTGCCCATCGGCGTCGCGAACGCGGAACTCGAGGTCGAGATATTGCCGGGTCTGCGCCTCGCTTGTGGAGGTTGCAACGAGCAGGCTTTGCCGGTCTTCGGGGTGTATGCTTTCAAGCCAGTTTGTCCCCAGCGCGTTTTCCTGGGGCTGACCGGTCAGTTCCTCCCAGCCAGCAATCCACACGAGGGCGCCATCCTGCCAGCGCCACATCACCAACGCGCCGGCGCGGCTCATCGTTCGGTAGCGGCGGTCGCTTTCGCGCCGGGTTTTTCCGCTGCCTCGACGCTGCGGCGCAACGTCTCGAATTCGCGGATCGACGACCGGGGTATCGAAGGCAAATTGTCAGGAGCGGCGCCCGCCGCAATTGCCGCGCTGTTTCTTGCAAGCGCGTTGACGGGATCGAGGATAAGGCGGCCGATCCAGATTGCAGCAGCAACCGTGGCAGCTATGGCGATCAAGCCACCGATCAGCAGGCCGACTAGCGGATTGCGCCATCGCGCGTTGAACACGGCCAGCGGTTCGGCGACGACGACAACCCACCCCGGTGTCCCGTCCAGCCTTTGAAAGGTCATCATGACCGTGCCGCCTTCCTTGGTGACGGCCTCGAAAGCTCCGTCGTCATCGCCTATGGCAACGAGCTTGTCCCAGTCCGGTGCCAGGCTCCCTATAAAACGCTCAGGGTCGCGCGAACGGGCGAGTATGCGCCCATTGCCGTCGGTTACAGCCACGAGGATGCCGTTGAGCGCGTGCCCCCGCTGTTGCAGCGCTTTTACCAGGTCCTGCGGTCTTACGCTCAAGACAATTGCGCTTCGCTCGTTCGGCCCGCTGTCGAAGGGCATGGCGAGCGACACGCGTCCATCGGCCGGGCCTTCTTCCATTGCAAGGTTGGAAACGGTCCGATGGCCGCTTGCTATCGCCCGGCTTGCCAGGCTGCGGGCCAATCCGGCAGCCCCCACCATATCCTTGTCCTCTGACTGGCCGAAAAGCCGGACGTCGCCCTCGACAACGACATCATCGATCAAGGAACCGGAAACAAGCCCGGACGTCTCGGCTCCGTCGACTTTCATTGCAACGGAGGCAAGCAGTCGAAGCAATGCAAAGCGTCTATCCAGGTCGGCCTCGACCGCTCGTGCAAGCGTTTTCGAGGTGTCGTCAAGCCGCGCGGTCGCTGTCTGCCTGTAGGCCTCGCCGGTTTTCCAGACACCTATGCCGGTGACGGTGATAATCGGGAGCAAACAGGCCAGAGCAAAGGCAAGAAGAAATACGTAGAGCTTCTTCTGGCGATCGCTGGAAAATTAGACAGCAAATGCAACCCCTCCAGACGTTTCCTGTCCGTGTCCCTGCGTCGCTTCTATCAGCGATGTAGAAACCAAGGGTTTGCGAGGATGGTCAACGTTTCATGAATGGTTGATGTGTGTGGCCGGTGCCGGCTGGGCCGGGGTCGTCGTGGCGGCGACGAGTTCCTGCAACTGATCTTTCGCCCCGGGGCTGGCCACGAGAACTGGCCCGCCGTGGAGCAGACTGTCGCCATCCGGAAATTCTCCAGCCCAGCCGCCTGCCTCCCGCACCATGAGCATGCCTGCGAGACAGTCCCATGAATTCATGTGCGGTTCGTAGTAGGCGACCAGCCTGCCGGCGGCTACGTGCGCCAGCATGAGCGCGCCGGAGCCGTTGCGGATGAAGACACCGCCGATCGCCATCAGCCCATCGACGAAATTCAAAATCGTTTCCCGCGGGACCCGGAAATTGGCGCCAAGCCCCGTCAGCCCGGTACTTAGCGTGGTTTCGGCATCCAGCTTCATCTGTCGGCCGTTTAGGGTCGCCCCCGCACCCTTCATGCAGGCAAACATCTCGTCGGTCGGCGGTGCGTAGATGACGCCCGCCACCGTGCGACCTTCGTGCAGCAACGAGATCGATACGCACCAGGTTGGAAGGCCGAAGATGAAGGGGCTGGTTCCGTCTATCGGGTCGACAACCCAGGTGAAGCCGCTGGAGCCATCGGACATACCAAACTCCTCGCCCAGAAACCCGTCAGCGGAAAAGGCGTCGACAACCATTTCGCGGATTCGGGTTTCGACGTTGCGGTCGGCAACTGAAAAGACATCCTGGGGATTGGCCTTGGTCTCGATGGCAAGCTCGTCGCGTCTGGCGAAATAGGACATGGCCATGCCGCCTGCCTCGCGCGCGACCGCTTGAGCCCGTTCCAGACGTGCCGCTACTTCGTTGTCCTGCATGTTCCCGCATTCCCTGCCGATGATGACTGTGGTTCCGGCTGGTCCCGGTTTCCGCCCCGATATTCATGGCAGATGACGCCGCCATGACGAAGCCTGATAGCACCCATCAAGGCTTGGAGCATAATTATTGTGCACGTGCACATTATTAGGCAGTTACTTCGTCTTCAAGGCTTCCGGCATCGGCGCGGCCACGATGCGTTTTATTGCTAAATTACTGATTTCTTAAGACTTGGCTCGTGCCCACATCATCTGGCACGCATTCTGCTTTTCGTATTGCGGTGCAAAAATTACGAAAGGGGAAGGCGCCATGATCGAGAAAATGGGATCTACCCGCCGGTTGCTTGGGGCGCGGCTCTCGCCGCGATGCTCGCCCAGGCCGGACCGGCTGCCGCGCAGGACGAAACAATCAAGGTCGGCATACTGCATTCGCTGTCGGGCACGATGGCGATCTCCGAGACGACGCTCAAAGACGTCATGCTGATGCTGGTCGAAGAGCAGAACAAGAAGGGCGGCCTGCTCGGCAAGCAGCTCGAGCCGGTGGTCGTCGACATCGCTTCCGACTGGCCGCTCGCCGCCGAGAAGGCGCGAGAGCTCATCGAGGTCAACAAGGTCGATGCCGTCTTCGGATGCTGGACCTCGGTCTGCCGCAAGTCCGTCCTGCCTGTCTTCGAGGAACTGAACTCGCTGCTGTTCTATCCGGTGCAGTACGAGGGCGAGGAAAGCCAGCGCAATGTGTTCTACACAGGCGCGTCACCCAACCAGCAGGCCATTCCCGCCGTCGACTACCTGATGAACGAGGAAGGCGTCGAGCGCTGGGTGCTGGCTGGCACCGACTACGTCTATCCGCAGACCACCAACAAGATCCTCGAGGCCTACCTCAAGGACAAGGGTGTGGCCGCCGAAGACATCATGATCAACTACACGCCGTTCGGTCATTCCGATTGGCAGACCATCGTTTCCGACATCAAGAACTTCGGCTCTTCCGGCAAGAAGACCGCCGTCGTGTCGACCATCAACGGTGATGCCAACGTTCCGTTCTACCGTGAGCTCGGCAATCAGGGCATCGCGGCGGAAGACATTCCGGTGGTCGCGTTCTCCGTCGGCGAGGAAGAGCTTGCCGGCCTCGATACGGCCCCTCTCGTTGGCCACTTGGCTGCGTGGAACTACTTTATGTCGGTCGACACGCCCGAGAACGCCTCGTTCATCGAGACCTGGCACGCCTTCATCGGCAATGAGGATCGTGTGACAAACGACCCGATGGAAGCACATTACATCGGATTCAACATGTGGGCGGCGGCCGTCGAAAAGGCTCAGTCGACCGAGGCCGATGCAGTGATCGATGCGATCGTCGGCGTGGAGGTTCCGAACCTCACCGGGGGCACCGCCGTCATGCTTGCCAACCACCACGTCACCAAGCCCGTGCTGATCGGAGAGATCCAGGATGACGGCCAGTTCGACGTCGTCTGGGAGACGGAAGGCCTCGTGCCAGGCGATGCCTGGTCTGACTATCTGCCGGAATCCGCGGTGCTGGAGGCCGATTGGACCGACCCGGTCAACTGCGGCAACTACAACACCGAGACCAAGAGCTGCGGCGGCTCGATGTAGCCACATGAAGCTCGCGGGTGAAGGCGCCACGCAGCGCCTTCACCCGGCCTTCCGTGAGACAAACGATGAAGCGCATGGTCACAGCACATAACAGGGACATTCCACGAGTCATGCGGTGGAGTGCAGTTTTGCTGGCAGCAGCCTTCCTTTCGATGCTGTTTTCGGTGCCTGCCGCTCGCGCTCAATCCGTCGAGGAACTGGTGCGCCAGCTTCCAGACGGAAGTTATTCGGAACGCGGGAAAGTGGTCGCGCAACTTGCGGCTAGCGGAGACGTGCGACTCGTGCCTTTGCTGGAGGCGCTCGCAGCCGGCGAACTCAACGTTGTCGAAGAAACCGGGCAGGTGGTGACCATCGCTCCTGCGGGCGACATCGTCCGACTGACCGATGCGCTGACGGCAGAGACCGCCGGCGAAGCGTCCAAAGGCGCGGTCGAGCGCATTCGCGTCAATAACAGCCTGCGTCGGGCTGTGCGTGCCGCCATCGGCCAGCTCACGCTGATGAGCGACAGTGCTGCAACACGCCGAAGTGCCGCCGAGGCGATGTTCAATACCGCCGAGCCAGACAACCTGGCGTTGCTCGACGAGGCATTGGCGCAGGAGGAACATGCCGGCGTTCGCCGGACGATGGAGCAGGCAAGAGCCGCTTCGATCCTGAAAACCGATGCCTCGGCTGAACAGATCGCCGAGGCCGTGGATACGATCAGCGCACGCGGTGACCGTGCCGCGCTCGGCATTCTGACGGCAATGCTCGGGCAGGCCGGGGACGATGTCAGGCCCGCGATCGAGGACGGCATCGAGGCCATAGAACGGCATCTGGCCCTGCTCGATGTCGGCCAGAACGTCTGGTACGGCATCTCGCTCGGCTCGGTCCTGCTGCTGGCGGCGATCGGTCTTGCCATCACATTCGGCGTGATGGGCGTCATCAACATGGCTCATGGCGAGATGGTGATGATCGGCGCCTATACCACCTTCGTCGTCCAGAACATCGTTCGCACGTCGTTTCCCGGATTGTTCGAGTGGACGCTGGCATTCGCGCTGCCAGTTGCGTTTCTAGTCACCGCGCTCATCGGCATCGCGATCGAACGGGGCATCATCCGGTGGCTTTATGGCCGTCCGTTGGAGACGTTGCTGGCAACCTGGGGCCTTTCGCTGATCATCCAGCAGGCCGTGCGGAGCATCTTCGGCGCATCTAACCGTGAAGTCGGCAATCCGTCGTGGATGTCGGGATCGTTCGATTTCTACGGCATTGCCATGACGTGGAACCGTTTCTGGATAGTGCTCTTCGCCCTTGCGGTGTTCGCCATCCTGCTGGTGGTGATGAAGCGCACGGCGCTTGGTCTCCAGATGCGCGCGGTCACGCAGAACCGGCGCATGGCGTCTTCCATGGGCATCCGCACCCCTTGGGTCGACGCGCTGACCTTCGGTCTCGGCTCCGGCATCGCCGGGCTCGCGGGTGTAGCGCTTTCGCAGATCGACAACGTCTCGCCCAATCTCGGGCAGGGCTACATCATCGACTCGTTCATGGTGGTCGTGTTCGGGGGCGTCGGCAATCTGTGGGGCACGCTGGTGGGTGCGCTGACGCTGGGCGTCGTCAATAAATTCCTCGAGCCCTATGCAGGCGCGGTTCTGGCGAAGATCCTCGTGCTCGTCTTCATCATCCTGTTCATCCAGAAGCGTCCGCGCGGCCTGTTCGCGCTCAAGGGCCGGGCGGTGGAAGCATGATCACGCAACGCCTCCTCAACGCGCTTGGCGGGAAGATCCTGTGGGTGGCCGCAATCCTGCTGGCCATCGCCATCCTCGTGCCGGCATCGAACCTGCTGCTGCCGGTCGGCCACCCGCTGCGCGTGCCCAACTACATGGTGGCGCTGCTGGGCAAGTATCTCACCTACGCGATGCTCGCGCTCGCGCTCGATCTGGTGTGGGGCTATGTCGGCATCCTGTCGCTCGGCCACGGGGCGTTCTTCGCGCTGGGCGGCTACGCGATGGGCATGTACCTGATGCGCCAGATCGGCGACCGGGGCGTCTACGCCAATCCCGACCTGCCCGACTTCATGGTCTTCCTCAACTGGCAGGAGCTGCCCTGGTACTGGTGGGGCTTCGACCAGGCCTGGTTTGCGATGCTGATGGTGATGCTGGTGCCGGGGCTGCTTGCCTTCGTGTTCGGCTGGTTCGCGTTCCGCTCGCGTGTCACCGGCGTCTATCTTTCCATCATAACGCAGGCGATGACCTATGCGCTCATGCTGTCCTTTTTCCGCAATGACATGGGTTTCGGGGGCAATAACGGGCTTACGGATTTCAAGGACATCCTCGGTTATCCGATTCAGGCCACAGGCACACGGGCAACACTTTTTGCGATCACTGCGCTGGCGCTTGCCGTCTCGCTCCTGATCTGTTCCGCGATCACCCGCTCCAAGCTCGGCAAGGTTATGGTGGCGGTCCGCGATGCCGAAAGCCGTACCCGTTTCATCGGCTATCGGCCAGAATACGTGAAACTGTTCGCCTTCGTTGTCTCGGCCGTCATCGCCGGTATTGCCGGCGCGCTCTACGTGCCGCAGGTCGGCATCATCAATCCCGGCGAATTCGCGCCGGCCAATTCGATCGAGGTCGTGGTCTGGACGGCGATCGGCGGGCGCGGCACGCTTTTCGGCCCGATCATCGGCGCCGTGCTCGTCAACTATGCAAAGTCGTGGTTCACGGCTGCCTATCCGGAACTTTGGCTGTTCGCGCTTGGCGGTCTGTTCGTCGCGGTCACACTCTTCCTGCCGCGCGGCATCGTCGGTGCCATCGGGCAATTGCGTCAGTATTGGCGCAGCCGCAGCGCACGCGATGAAGGCGGCGCACCTCCCGAGACCCCCGAAACGGAACAGGTGGCGGCGGAAAAGACCGTTCGCGCCCGTTCGACCGCCGTGTCCCCCGTCCTGGGGGCAGCCAAACCACAGCCGGCGGAGTAGACCATGCCACGCACCGACACGATCCTCTATCTCGACGGTGTGTCGGTCGCTTTCGACGGTTTCAAGGCGATCAACAACCTTTCGCTGGTGCTCGACAAGGGCGAGATGCGCGCGATCATCGGGCCCAACGGCGCCGGCAAGACAACGATGATGGACATTATCACCGGCAAGACGAAGCCGGATACGGGCGAAGTCTTCTTCAACGGCAGCATTGACCTGACCCAGCATGACGAAGCCGACATCGCTACAATGGGGATTGGACGGAAATTCCAGAAACCGACGGTCTTCGAGAGTCATACCGTGGAGGACAATTTGCTGCTTGCCCTCAAGGGGCAGCGCGGCATTTTCCCGACCCTGTTTCATCGCAAGTCGAGCGAGGAGAAAGCGCGGATCGGGGAAATTCTTGCCACGATCCGGCTCGAAGATCGCCGCCAGGATTTCGCCGAGAACCTTTCGCACGGCCAGAAGCAATGGCTCGAGATCGGCATGCTGCTCGCACAGGACCCGAAGCTGCTTCTGGTCGACGAGCCGGTCGCCGGCATGACCGATGCGGAGACCGCGGAAACCGCCCGTTTGCTCCGGGAGATCGCGCGTACACATTCCGTCGTCGTCGTCGAGCACGACATGCATTTCGTGCGCGAACTCGACGTCAAGGTCACGTGCCTGCACGAGGGCTCCGTACTGTCGGAGGGCTCGCTCGATTTCGTGTCGTCCGACGAGCGCGTGGTCGAGGTCTATCTGGGGAGATGAGCATGCTTGCCGTCCAGGATGCCACCCTCCACTACGGCGCCGCGCAGGCGCTGCGCGGCGTATCACTCGACGTTGAACAGGGCAGGATCACCTGCGTGCTGGGCCGCAATGGCGTCGGCAAGACCAGTCTTCTTAGGGCCATCGTCGGCCACCATCCGCTCAGCAGCGGTTCGATTTCCTTAGAGGGGAAGATGCTCGGCCGGAGCGCGGCGTACGATCGCGCCCGGTCGGGTATCGCTTTCGTACCGCAGGGGCGCGAAATATTCCCGCTGCTGACGGTACGCGAAAATCTCGAAACCGGTTTCGCGCCGTTGAAGAGGGGCGAGCGCACCATTCCCGATCATGTCTTCGAACTTTTCCCGGTGTTGAAGGAAATGCTCGGACGGCGGGGCGGCGACCTGTCGGGTGGCCAGCAGCAGCAGCTTGCCATTGGTCGCGCGCTGGTGATGCGACCCAAGCTATTGGTGCTGGACGAGCCGACTGAAGGGATTCAGCCGTCCATCATCAAGGATATCGGGCGGGCTATCACCTATTTACGAGACACGGTCGGACTGACGATCCTGCTTGTCGAGCAATATCTCGACTTTTGCCGGGAGCTCGCCGACCACGTCGCGATCATGGATCGGGGCCAGATCGTGTACTCGGGTGGCGCGTCAGGGCTCGACGACCCGGAAGTGCGCCGTCATCTGATGCTGTGAGGCAAAGCATGCCGAAAAGCTTGGCGGTTTGTCCGCTCGCCTAAGTCTCTTGGCTGACTTCCAGCGAGATGCGTGTCCGGAACAGCACGGTCGCGTCCCCCTCACATCAATCGCGAGATCCAATCGATCAGGGTTGGTGGCTTTTTCGCGCGCCATGTCGAGCAATGCGAAGACTGCCGTCTGCCTGGCATCTTCAACGCTGGCGAATTCATGCCCCGACTCGTCCAAGAGGACTTCATCGCCGCTCCGCGTATCAAAGTAGAAATGCGGCATATCCAGTTTCCCTTAAACAATCTCGCACAAGCACAGCTTGCCAGATTAAGCCCAGGTCATCTGCTTCCGGGTCAGTTTAAGGATGGACACCCACCTCCAATCCCCAAGGAATTGAAACATCGGCCCCTTGCCTTTGCAAGAATTTTTCACTGCGCTGGTTGCGTTAGGCGTGGATAAAGTTCCGGTGTCATGCACTTGCAGGACGGTTGGTGTCTGACACAGTCGATCGGTACTCAAGGTAGCGGTTAAAGGCCGTGACGAGATGGTAGAGAATGCTCGCGGGGACCTCGGTTGCTACCGGCGTACCGTCTTCGGCAATGCGATCGAGCCACAGACCTGATTTTGCGGGCGAGAGGTGAGTGCGGAAGATGCGTTCCATTCGCTCCTCCACCTCCCGGGCGAGCTGCAATTCGTCCGCCTGGTCGAGTGCTATTGCCGCCTTGACCGCTTCAGCCTGTGGCCAGCTCCTTGAAATCCGATCTAACGCCTTGCCATTGCGGCTCACTGCGCCGAAAGCGAGGCCGGTGAGCCGATTGGTTCCGCTTGCGAGCGCCGAGCAGTAGATCTTGTACGCAGCACGTGATTGGTCCTTCCAATCCGAGCATGCTGCCAGTTCGCAAAGCAGCGCAGACCACTCGAAATGATGGCCCGGCTCGGTCCAGTCTCCCTGTTGCCCCGGCATCGGGCGCCATGCAGCGTCGTAATATTCCCCGACGGTCCAAGTTTCGCTGTCGAAGAAGTGGCGGGCGAAGAGATTGCCGATCGTCGACGCCCGTTCCAGCCAGCAGGTCTCACCGGTCGCCTTGTGCCAGGCGAGAAACGCCTCCAGCAGGTGCATATGCGGGTTCGCCCGTCGCGGTAGCGTACCTGCATCATCCTCATGGAAGCCGCCGGACCGCCGGTCGGCGAGCACGCCATCGACATATGCCATCGTTTCGTCGGCAAGGTCCCTGGCTTCGGCAAATCCGCAGCGATGGGCATGTGCGAGGGCAAGGAGCATGCATGCCTGGTCGTAGGCATCGCCCGCGCCGTCCAGGACCGCGCCTGCGGGATCGAGAAGCTTGACCCAGCCGCCGTCCGCGCGCCGTCCATGGCTGCGCAGGAAGTCGAGCCCGTCTGCGACGAGTTCCCGGGCATCAGGATACCATCCACGCCTGGCGGCGACGGCGAAGGAATAGACCTGCCGCGCCATCGTGCGCATCCGCTTGGGCTTTATGATGGGGGCACCATCAAGGCCGACTGCTTCATGAAACCCGCCATGAACGTGGTCGACGCCATGACGCCCCCAGAATGGAAGTGCCTCGTCCGTCAACCAGCGCCGACACCGCATCCGCATTCGTGGAGATGCGGGCTCCAGCCCGATCTGCGGGGGAGAGCGCAACTCTGCGCGAGCCTGTTGCTCGAGGCGCTCGGCAATGAGGCGAACGTCCTGGACGCGCGACGTTTTGGCCACGAGCGTGGCATCTGCCGTCGAGACTACGGTGATGCCTTCAAGGCCGATGGTTGCAACCAGACGACCATCGCTGCGAATATATGAGCTGTGGCAATCATGTGAGACGACGTCGCCGATCATCACATTGCCGTTGGCATCCGGATCGCCGAGCGTGAAGAGCGCTTCCCATGATCCGACGTCGCTCCACTGGAAGCGTGCCTCCACGACCGCTATGTCGGCAAAATGCTCGAGCACTCCGTGATCGACCGAAATGGGTGGAATGGTCGCGAACACGTTTTGCGGTAGCAATGTTGACCGGCCCCGCTTCGCAGCGGTCTCATACGCCTTGCCAACCCGTTTCCATATCGCAGGCTGCAACCTCTCGAAGGCATCCCGAATGGAAGATGCCCTGCAAAGGATGATGCCAGCGTTCCAGAGATAGTTGCCGTCGGCCACAAAAGCCGCCGCCTTCGCTTCATCCGGCTTTTCGACGAAACGCAGGAAATTGGGGGATTGTTGGTTGGCTTTTCTTTCTATCTGAATGTAGCCGTAGCCGGTTTCGGGACGTGTCGGCCTGACGCCGAATACGACGAGTTTGCCGTCGCGGGCCGCGTCCATGCCGTCGGCGACGGTTTCCCAGAACAGGTTGTCTGGCCCGATCTCATGGTCCGCGGGGACGACGAGCATCAACGGATCGCTGTCGCCGTCGCCAAGCGCATGCCTGGCGGCTATCGCCACGGAGGCTGCGGTGTTTTTCGGCATGGGTTCCAGAATGACCTGGCAAGTCGACGGCTCATGCGGTTCGACGGCCTCCAGAAGCGCCTTTTCATGCTCGGCGGCGCCGATAACGACGATGGCGGTATCCGCCTCCCTGCCGGCGCGCATCCTGTCGAGCGTCTTGGCGAGCATCGACTTTCCGCCGGTCAGTGTCTGGAATTGTTTGGGGCGGTCACGGCGCGATAGCGGCCACAGACGGGATCCGCTGCCGCCGCAAAGCACGCATACAACAACCGCGTCAGAAGCGGCGACCGAACGTTTGCCGAGCGGCCGACGCGAACGGCGATCCAGCCTGGCTGTATCCAATCCGGGTGCGACGGTGGTGTCTGCGTCCGTCGGTGTAGCATGGTCCATTGTCAGCCCCTCCGCGCTTGCAAGACAATGAAACTGCGTTTTCGCGAGCGCGTGGGGAACTTGGATTAAAGCCTGAACACTAACGATCGCGCCGTAGATGCATACCCTAATCGGGGGATGTGAGCGGTGGTCTGGGCATGTATCCAAGCGTTATGGAGGTTTTTGTCATGATCAAAAATCCATCGGTTTGGAAATGCACGTCTTTGAATTGCTTGGCCGTGCTGCGAAGTCCTAAATTAGCTTCCGTTTATTCTGGAATGTTCGCGACAGAAGAAGATGTCACGACATTTGATCCGAGGCAAATATTTTCCGGCGAACTTTCGCTATGCGGAACTTTGTCCTGACGAGGCTATTATGTATTATTCACGCCAGGGTGGAAGGGGCGTTTCTCGTATGTCGACTGCCGACATCCATGCCGCCTTGCTGGAGAACCCGGCTTTTGCCGGATTTACGATCAGCCAGCAGGGGCTGAAGGATCTGGAGTCATTTGGCTTCATGCCAAAGCGTTACGCCGCGCATGGAACGATTGCGCCGCTGGGCGAGGAAAGACATCGCGTCCGTATCGTACATTCGGGGTGGTGTCGGATCGAAAAGTTTGTCGGCGAAGGCGAACGGCAGATCATCGATTTCCCGATCAAGGGCGACATCATAGGCCTTGCGGGAGACAACCGCATGGCCGGGTTCTCGGTCACGGCGATCACGGACGTCATCGTTTTCGAGTCCAGGCCAGGCTTTGCGATGGAGCGTTTGGACGCCAACTCGCCTGTCGATCGCGTGCTGCTGAATTCAGCCGGTCGCCGGCTCGCCATTATGTGCGAACACATGGTCAACCTCGGTCGCCGCAGTGTTCTGGGGCGGATATCGCACATCGTTCTGGAGCTTGGTTGTCGCGTCACAGGAAAAAGGCCCTCGGAAATAGGCCAGTATGCCTGTCCCCTGACGCAGAACGATCTGGCGGACGCGGTTGGCCTTACGCCGATCCACCTCAACCGTAAACTGCGGGAATTGCGGGAAGACGAGTTGCTCTCATTCCGGCAGGGAACCGTAGAGTTCCTGAACACGGACCGGTTGATCGAACTTGCGGATTTCGATCACCGATACCTTCGGGTGTGAAGTATCCCCCGAAAGGTGATGGCTTGGCTATCATCAAGGGTGATGATTAACCGGTTGTCGTTCAGTAAATTCATCGCGTTGGCTGAGAATCCTTCTTTGTCAGCTATCAAATGCGAACAAAGATTCTCCCTATCCATCCCATTTATTGCGAATAAATTTCATTATTGCTGATTTTGAGAATGAAATTTTGCAATTCACTTAATCCTAATCAATGTTTGCCTGATCGATAGGGCCTACTAATGGTTTGTATACCGCCCGTTAATCTTAATGTTTGGCAAACGCCAACGGAATGACGGGCACCAGGATGCGGCGCGGAAACTTGGTGTAGGTAGTAAAGGGGAGCAACTAGTCATGCGCAGCATCCATGAAGAAAGACCGGAGCGTTCAATATTCCTTGTGAGTGAAGACAATCTCAATGATCGGGCCCGTGACGGGGTCGACCGACACGAAGATAAAGGTACGTTGCTTATCTTCGATACCCGTGTTCTCGATCGCGATTGCCTGGCTCAAGGACTTCGCGCCAAGCAGATGCCCTTCGAAGTCGCCGCATGCGGTTCAATCGCAGAATGGCGGCAGATGAAGAACCAGCATCCCCCCTTGCCGCAGTACTTCTGTGTATCGGACGGCAGCGTCCTGCAGACGCGGCGGTCGGATCGACGATCACCAAGCTGGTAGCGGAATATGCATGCCCCGTTATCGTGCTCGCCGACAACGACGAGCTGGCCCATGTGCTGAAAGCTCTCGAACTCGGCGCCAAGGGTTACATCCCGACTTCGGTCCAGATCGATGTATGCATCGAGGCAATCAATCTTGCGCTGGCAGGCGGAATATTCCTCCCGGCCAGCAGCGTCTTGGCAATGCGCAGGGCGATCGAGGCCGGCAACGACGTGAACCGGCCGATGTCGGGCATGTTCACGCAGAGGCAGGAAGAGGTCGTCAACGCTCTTTGTCGCGGGAAGGCCAACAAGATTATCGCCTACGAACTCAATCTTCGCGAAAGCACCGTGAAGGTTCACATCCGCAACATCATGCGGAAGCTCAAGGCAACCAACAGGACCGAGGTTGCTTTCAAGATCAATGAAATGTTCCCGGAGCACGCGAACTTCCAGCACTGATCGCCGAAGCGATTAGTCAGTTAGTTCTAACGCGGGGGCGTTTCAGATGATTGTTGATGATGTACGGCGTTCGGCCGGGAGTGTGAAACTACGTCAGTCCTGGAATCCTTGGCTCACCTTGCGACGACGACGCATAACGATTGCCGTCGCAAGCGCCTTGGGTTTGTCGGCTGCATGGTTCGGCTATGCCAACGCACCGTCCAGCTATGTTTCGCAGGCGGTCATCGTTCTCGACGTGCGACGGGTTCAGGCAATCCCGAATGAGTCCGTCGTCTCACCACTACCGCAGGACAGTCCAGTGCTGCGGACACAGCTCGACATTATCGGGTCGCGTACTCTCGCCCTGAACGTGGTCGAACGGCTCAAGCGCGAAGGCATCGATGTCGAGGAGCACCGGCTTGTCGATTGGAGCCCGTTAACGCTCATTCGCTCGGTCGTGGGATTTGTTGCTTCGGGCAACGCCGGTTCATCCGGCGAGGCGGAACAGGCGCCGCAACCCACGACGACCAATTCCGATGAGCGTATGATCGACCTGCTGTTGTCAAACCTCAGGGTCAGCAACGACGGTCGATCATACACGATCTTCATATCCTATGCTTCGGCAAAGCCCGAGATATCAGCCAGCGTCGCGAACGCGTTCGCGCGTTCTTATCTGGCTCATCAGATCGACATTCAGAAAGCGGCCAACCGCCGGGTAAGCGACTGGCTTGGGGAGACGCTGATTGGTCTGCGAGCCCAGCTCGAACAATCGGAACAGGCGCTGGAGCACTTCCGCCAAGGCGCGGGGCTTATCCAGACAAACGGCGTATCGCTCCAGTCGATGGCGGTGACGGCTGCAAATACCGAAACCGCAAGAGTTAAGGGAGCTCTCGCAACGGCCGAGGCGCGGCTTGAAGTCGTGAAAAGGCTGGCGGGCGAGCAGGATGTGCCGGCTCTCGCGGAATTTCTCGGCTCGACGGCTATCCAGACCCTGCAAACAGAACATTCGCGGGTCGAGCGTGAGCTGGACACCTTGAAGAAGAGCGGTGCGATCCGCAGCAGGCAGATCGATCTGCTGACGGCTGAAAAGGAAGCTCTCGGCAGGCAAATCGGCGTCGAGGTCGACCGGCTCATCCAGAGCCTTGCAAACGAAGCTGATATCGCGCGGGAGAACCTCGCCGCGCTCGGACAGTCGTTGCAGGCTGCCCAGACAGAACTTTCGGAAGCCAACAATGCGGAGTTGACCGCAGCGCAGTTGCAACGCGAGGCGACCGCCAACCGGGCGATCTATGAAAGCTACCTTGTTCGCTACAAGCAGACGATCGAACAGGACGGCTTCGAGATGCCCGAGGCGCAGCTTATCTCGCCTGCGCAGCCAGCGGCTGCGCGCGCAAGCCCGCGGCCATCCAACTGGTTGCTGCTGGGTATCGGCCTTGCCGGCTGCTTCGCCGCCTTCGGCATCACATGGCGTGAAATGACGGACAGGCGTCTGCGGATCCTGCGGGACTTGGAGGCGACAGGCATCCCGGTAATAGGCGCGGTTCCGCGCCTGCCGGCGCGCCGTTTCGGCAAGGTCGAGACGGTGGCGGATCAGGCTACGCCTCTCGGCTTGGCACTGTCGGGTATCCGGCTCAGCCTGCGGGCGCGAGGCAAGAAGGTCGTTGCGGTCACGTCGGCCGGTAGCGGGCGCGGAAAGACCAGTCTCTCGCGCTGGGGCTCGTCCGTTCGGCTGCTGCAGCGGGGCTCAAGGCGGTGGTGGTTGAAGCGGATCTCCGGAATCCGAGCCTTGCCAGTACGGCAGGGCTGAAGCCGGACGAGTGGCTGGACGGCATACTGGACAGTGAGCTCGCAAGCGATGCCGTCATCCATCGCGATCCGCAATCGCAAGCCTGCATCGTGCCTGCGCGGTCGCGCAAGGTCGCGCCGGAACTGTTCCTGCAGAGTTCCGCGTTCGGCCAGTTCGTCGCCCGCCTGAGAGAAAACTTCGAACTGGTGGTGCTCGACGCACCCGATCTCGAGCGTGCCAACGATGCGGTGGTGATCGCCGGGCTTGCCGATTGCTCGCTGTTTGTCGTCGACTGCGAGCGCGATCGTTCGGAACAGGTGGTGGATGCGCTTCGCCGCATGACGGCGATCGGATCCGCGCCGGACGGTATCATCCTCAACCGGGCCAGCAAGGATGTCACGCTGGAACCCGATCTTTCGCCCGAAACCACATCCTGGTCGCTGAAGCGGCAGCCCGGTGACCCGGCATCCGGCCAGGGGTCGGTGATAAGGATAGCGCGATGAAAAGCACCATTGCCACCAAGGCCGGGCAAGGCCGGTTTGCCCAACGCCTGTTCGCTACGGTCGCCGGCAGCGCTTTGCTGGCTGTCACGGTATCAAGCGCGTTCGGCCAGGCTGCAAACGAGCCGTACCTTCTCGGAAACGGTGATGTGCTGGCTATCAACGTCTTCGGCGAGGAGGGCCTGTCTGGCGAATTTACGATCAATGATGGCGCGATCGCGTACCCGCTTCTGGGGCAGGTCGCGGTATCCGGCAAATCCACGGCGGATGTCGCCGATGCGCTTTCCCGCGACCTCGCGGAATTCGTGCCGGGCCTGTCCGTGGCGGCTGCTGTCAGCCGCTACGCGCCGGTTTTCGTCCTTGGCGACGTGCAGACTCCAGGCCGCTACGACTATCGGCCCGGGATGATCACGCTGGAGCTGTTTGCTCTGGGTGGCGGCCTTCGACGTGCTGAAACGCCTCTGGCCAGCGGCAGCGGTCTCCAGCTTCTGGGAATGCGCCAGGAACTCAATGACAACGAACTGCAGATCATGGGCCTGGAGGCTGCGCGTGCGCGACATCGTGCCGAACTGGACGATGGCGACTTCATTCCGCCGGAGCCACGCAAGGACGAGCCGGCGCTCCTGGCTTTTCAGCGAAAGGTCAACGAGCGTGAACGGGATCTGCTGACGATCCGCAACGCCAATCTGGAGGCTGAGGGGAAAGCACTTCTGGCTCAGGAGCAGAGTTTCGTCGACGAGATCGCGAGCATCACCCAAAGCATCAAACTGCATGAGGACGAAATAAGGCTGCTTGGCGAGGACGTGGCGGCGACGACCCAACTCGTCGAGCGCGGCCTCACGTCCAAGTCAAACCTGCGCGAATCCGAGCGCCGGCTTTCCGCCACGCGACGCGACGCGCTGGAACTCAACTCCTATCTCGCCCGCGCGCGGCAGAACCTGCTTGCGGTCCAGCAAAGGCGCGAAGGCCTCAAGGAACAGCGCCGCAACGAGGCGGCCGCCAAGTTGCAGGAAGTCGAACTGGAGCTTGAGCGCAAGGCCAAACGCGAGGAGGCGCTTCTGGCTTCCATGGTTGAAGTCGCCATGACGGCGGATTCCGGCGCGCAGCTTCAGGCGGGTGTTACGCTGTCCTATCGCATCCTGCGCCGGACGCCCGAGGGTGACTATGAGGAAACGCCTGTCGGCGAACGTGAACAGATCAGGCCGGGGGATATCCTCAGAGCCGAGATGGTTCGACCGGTCGCTACGAGCGCCAACACGAACTGAAGGTTCCGGCGGCTTCATGCCGCCGGCGCCGCTCCCTCTCTCATCCGACAACCTGCTCCACGGCGCGGCCCAACGGCGGTTGCGCCACAGCGTTGCGGGCGCGCCAGGCGCGATACATTTCGCCAAGCCCGTCTTCTAGAGAAATTGACGGTCGCCAGCCGAGCGATTTGACGCGCTGCGATCCCAGAACCTTTCGCGGCGTTCCGTCGGGCTTGGTCGGATCGAAGACGATCCGGCCGCGATAACCGACGACGCGGGCGACCACATGCGCGAGGTCGGCAATAGAAATCTCCAGGCCCGACCCGACGTTGACCGGTTCGCCGCTTACGTGGCGACTGAGCAGCAACACCACAGCGTCCGCCAGATCGTCGACGTGCAGGAACTCGCGAAGCGGCGTTCCCGTGCCCCATAGTTCCACGGTTCGCGCCCCAGCTTCCTTCGCTTCGTGCATCCTGCGCATGAGCGCGGGGATAACGTGCGAGTTCTGCGGATCGAAATTGTCGTTCGGTCCGTAGAGGTTGCACGGCATTACCGTGAAGAACTGCTGGCCATGCTGCCGGTTGTAGGACTCTGCCAGCTTGAGCCCGGCGATCTTGGCGATCGCATAGGCTTCGTTGGTTGCCTCCAGCGGTCCGGTCAGAATAGAATCTTCCCGAATGGGCTGTTCGGCCTCGCGCGGATAGATGCAGCTCGAACCAAGCCAAACGAGCCGTTCGACGCCGATTTCGTGCGCTGTCCTCAGCACATTCGCCGCAATCATCAGATTGTCGTAGAGAAAGTCGGCCGGGTAGCGGGAGTTGGCCATGATGCCGCCCACTCGTGCCGCCGCGACCACCACCACCTGAGGTCGCGTACGGCGCATCCATGCCTCGGTCGCATCCTGGCGGATAAGGTCGAGTTCGTCATGGCCGGCCAGCAGCAATTCGCACGGCTCCTGCGACAGGCGCCGGTGCAGGGCCGAGCCCACGAGACCAGTGTGTCCGGCGATCCAGATCCGTTTGCCGCGCAGCTCGAACGTCTGCTCACATGCCATGGAAGTCATTGCGACCAGCCTCGAGCGCTATGGTTCTCATGTCCGAGCTGACCATCTCGGCGACGAGATCGTCGAAGGAGCAGCTGTGCGACCATCCGAGCTTTTCGCGCGCCTTCGACGCGTCGCCCAGCAGGAAGTCCACTTCGTTCGGCCGGAAGTAGCGGGGATCGATCTCGATGATCGTATTGCCGTTGCGCGTGTCGATGCCGATTTCCTCGACGCCATTTCCCGCCCATTCGATCGTACAGTCGACAACCGAGAAGGCTTTCTCGACAAATTCCCGGACCGTGTGCGTTTCGCCCGTCGCCAGCACGTAGTCGTCAGGGACGTCCTGCTGAACGATGCGCCACATGCCTTCCACGTAGTCGCGAGCGTGGCCCCAGTCGCGCTTGGCGTCGAGATTGCCGAGCATGAGACGCTTCTGCAGCCCGCGTTCGATGGCGGCGACGCCACGGGTGATCTTGCGGGTCACGAAGGTTTCGCCGCGCACCGGGCTTTCATGGTTGAAGAGAATGCCGTTCGAGGCGTGCATGCCATAGGCGTCACGGTAGTTGACCGTGGTCCAATATGAAAACAACTTGGCTGTCGCGTAGGGGCTCTGCGGCACGAACGGCGTCATTTCGTTCTGCGCCGTCGGTGCGGTCTTGCCGAAGAGCTCGGATGTCGAGGCCTGGTAGAAACGGCACTCATTCTCCAAACCGAGGATGCGGATCGCTTCCAGCAGCCTCAAGGTTCCGAGCGCATCTGCGTTTGCCGTGTATTCGGGTGTTTCGAAGCTTACCTGAACATGGCTCTGGGCGCCGAGATTGTAGATCTCGTGCGGCTTCACCTTCTGGATCACGCGGCAGAGATTTGTCGCGTCGGTCAGATCGCCATAATGCAGGATGAAACGAATATCCTCGTCGTGCGGGTCCTGGTAGAGGTGATCGATGCGCGCGGTGTTGAAAGAGGACGAACGCCGCTTCAGACCGTGGACCTCGTAGCCCTTCGACAGCAGAAGCTCCGCGAGATAGGAGCCATCCTGTCCCGTGACGCCGATGATGAGTGCTCGCTGTTTCGGCAATTGCGCCCCCTTTTATGTTGGCAAGACCAGACCGCAGCTTTGCCGGTCTCGCGCGGGCGCGGAACTTGCCAAATAGGTGCATGGCGGGGCGAAACAGCACAGCCCTAAAGGTGTAGCCTGCAGGCGGGTGGCACGTTCTGCCGCAATCGGAGCGGCCTTCCGCAGCCATAAGGGGTAGGCGGGTTCGAATACCGCTCCGGCTCCACCTTTCGCTGAAATTGCGGTTCCGGTTGTGAAGTCACAGCCTGCGATGCACCAAAACGAACACAGGCGCTCGCATGCGGATCGTCCTCGTCAACCGCTACTTCCATCCCGACCAGTCGGCAACGAGCCGAATGGTCTCCGGGCTGGCCTTCGCGCTTGCAAAACGGGGCTATTCGGTGGCCGTGGTCACAAGCCGGCAGTTCCACAACGACAACGATGCGGTCCTTCCGGCTCGCGAAACGATCCAGGGGGTCGAGGTCACGAGGCTGGCTACCTCCGCGTTTGGGAGGGGGAGCCTGCCCGGCCGTGCCGCCGACTATCTTTCGTTCCACGTTCTTGCCGCGTGGTGGATGCTTGTGAACGCCCGCCGGGGCGATCTGTGCGTCAACTGCACCGACCCGCCGCTGCTTTCGGTCGCCACGGCCTTGCCGATCCGCCTTCGCGGCGCGGCGCTGGTGGGCTGGGTCATGGACCTTTTTCCGGAAACCGCCATCGAACTTGGAATGCTGGACCGGCATCCAAGGCTTGCAGCGCTCGCTCTGCGCCTACGGAACTGGTCGGACCGGCGCGCGTCGTTGATCGTCTGTCCGACAGGCACCATGGCGCGCCATCTGGCAGCGACAACCACGACGCCGATTTCGGTCGTTCATCACTGGTCCGACGGCGGCGAGATACGGCCGATTGAACGACAAAAGAACGAGCTGCGTGCCCAGTGGGGCCTCCGGGACAAGTTTGTGGTCGGATATTCCGGAAACTTCGGGCGTGCGCATGATTTCTCGACGCTGCTTGAAGCAGCGGACCGGTTGCGCGACCAGAACGACATCCATTTTCTGATGGTCGGTGACGGACGGACAGCGCAAGACGGTCGAGGCGGAAGTGAAGCGCCGCCGGCTCGAAAACGTGACCTTCAAGCCGCTGCAGCCGATCGACGTGCTTTCGCAAAGCCTCTGCGTCGCGGATGCGCATCTGGTGTCGCTGCTGCCGGAGCTGGAACACTGCATCATTCCCAGCAAGTTTTACGGCGTGTTGGCTGCAGGCCGGCCGACGCTTTTCGTCGGTTCGCTTGGGGGAGAAGTCGCCCGCGTCGCGCGCGATTACGATTGTGGAAGTGCATTCGAGATCGAGGACGCGAAAGGCCTGGCTGCCGAGATCGTCGCCCTGCGCGATGACGAAGAGCGCCTTCGTATGTTGGGCGAGAACGCAAGGCGGCTGTTCGAGAACGAATATTCGATTGGCATCGGCGTTAACGCATGGCTTCGCGCGGTGCTGAAGCTCGCGCCCCAGAGCGGCATTCCCGTCGAGACGCGCGGAGGCGCAGCAACCGCATGAAGGGAACAGTCGTCGTCAGTCAGCTTGGCGCGCGCATGCACTATGCGGTGCCTCGCATCTTCGAAAACCTTGGCCGCCTCGAGCGGCTCAATACCGACATTTGCGCCGCACGCGGCTGGCCGCGCGCGCTCGGCATGATGCCGCGCCGCGCCCTGCCGGCCTCGCTAAGACGCCTCGCCGGCAGGGTTCCGCAAGGCATACCGCCCCACAAGATACGCTGCTTCGAGACGATTGGGCTTCAGTCCGTCATCCGTCGCATGATGACGCCGACAATCGCTGTCGACACCCAGGTCGCGCTGGAAGCGGGGCGCGCATTCTCGCGCGCGGTGGTGGCGGAAGGCTTCGGGGAAGCCCGCGCCTTCTACGGCATGAGCGGCGAATGCCTCGAGCAACTGCAGGCGGCGCGAAAGCAAGGCCTCTGGAGCGCCGTGGAGCAGGTTATCGCGCCGCGCTCGGTGGCCGACCGTCTGGTGGCCCTCGAAACCGAGCGGCATCCGGGCTGGGAGCCTGCGCCGGACGAGGTGCCGCTGGCTGGCGAGTACGCGCAGCGCGAAAAACGACGATGGGAAGCGGCCGCCCTCGTCATATGCGCGTCCGACTTCGTTCGCGACGGTATCGCTGCGGCTGGAGGGCCGGTCGAGCGTTGCGTGGTCGTGCCTTACGGGGTCGACGCCACGGTCGTGCGAAACTTTTCGACGCCCCGTTTGCCGGGCCGGTTGCGGGTGCTGACGGTGGGTGCGGCCTGCCTCAGGAAAGGCACGCCCGACGTCATGACCTCGGCACTGCGTCTGAGCAAGGAGGCGTCATTCCGCTTCGTCGGGCCGGTCGAGCAACTGCCGGCGGCGCGCCAGCGCGAGCTGGCCGACGCCCTCACCGTGACGGGGCAGGTGCCCCGCTCCGAAATTCCGGCACAATACGACTGGGCCGACATATTCTTCCTGCCGTCGATCTGCGAGGGGTCGGCAACGGTGATCTACGAGGCACTCGCAGCCGGGCTGCCGGTCGTGACGACGCCGAATGCGGGCAGCGTGGTTCGCGATGGCGTCGATGGTTTCGTTTGCGCTGCGGGCGATGTCGACGCCCTGTGTGACAGGATTTCGCGGCTCTCCGCAGATCCCGATCTCGTCGTGTGGATGGGACGCAATGCGCGTGCGCGGGCGGCCGAGTTCGATGTGGCTGCTTATGGCCGGCGGCTGTGGGCCGCCTTCGATCCTTCCGCATCGGCCGAAATGGAAAAACTGCCATGTGCGGTATAGCAGGTGTCATTTGCCAGGATGGCGGGATTGCGCGGCTGGCGTTGCCGGCAATGGTTGACGCGCAACGCCATCGTGGCCCAGACGGCGGCGGCGAGCATTATCTGACGATGGGCGATGCGACCCTCGGGCTGGGCCACCGGCGGCTCTCAATCATCGACCTGTCGGCCCAGGGCGCGCAGCCGATGGTTCATCCGCATACCGGTGACGTGCTCGTCTACAATGGCGAGATATACAACTATCGCGATCTCAAGGCGGAGCTGAGTGCCGGCGGCACCGTCTTTCTGGGCGATAGCGATTCCGAGGTGCTGCTGCACGCGCTCGTCGAGTGGGGGCCGCGCGCGCTGTCGCGCTTGCAGGGCATGTTCGCGTTCGCATTCTACCGGGCCGCTACCGGGGAGATGATGCTTGCGCGCGATCCCCTGGGGATCAAGCCGCTCTATATCGGGCGGCGCGGGCGTACATTCGTCTTTGCCAGCGAGGTGCGCGCCATTCTCGCCTCGGGTCTGCTCGAGCCGCAGATCGACCCGCGCGGCATCGCAGGGCTATTCTCCTACGGCGCATGCCAGCATCCCTATACGATGTTCCGCAACATCCGGTCGTTTCCGGCCGGCGCGTGGCAGATGCTGACGGCCAGGGGCGAAGAAGAGCCGCCGGTGCACTACTGGTCGCCACCGCGGCCTGAATCGCATCTGAGCCGATCGGAAGCCGTCGAGGCTGTACGTGGAACGCTGGAAGCATCGGTGCGCGATCATCTGGTGAGCGATGTGCCGGTAGGCGTGTTCCTGTCTTCCGGCCTCGACAGCACCATCGTTGCCGGGCTTGCCGCGCGACACGCCTCGACGCTGCGAAGCTTCACAGTCGGCTTTGCCGAGAACCCCGATCTCAGCGAACTGGAACTGGCCGGCGACACAGCGCGCCGCTTCGGCCTCGACCATACGGAAATACGCATCGAAAGCGCGGATGCGATTGCAACGACCGAAGCATGGCTGGGCGCGATCGATATGCCGTCGATCGACGGGCTCAACGTCTATGTGATTTCAAAGGCAGTGCGCGAACACGGCATAACCGTCGCCCTGTCAGGGCAGGGCGGAGACGAGCTTTTCGGCGGATATTCGAGCTTTGTCGATGTGCCGCGCCTCTACCGGATGCTGAGACATGCATCCTGGCTGCCGGCGCCGAAGCGGCGGCGGCTGGCGGAACTCCTCAGCGCGGGCAAGCCGGCAGCGTTCCGGGCCAAGGCTGCCGCTCTGGCCGAATCCGGCGCGGACCTGACCAGCCTCTACACTCATCGGCGGCGGCTAATGGCTCCTGCGCAGATGAATGCGCTCGGTCTCGATGCGCGATGGCTGGGACTGGATGAAAATTTCCTCGATCCCGAGGAAATGGAGGCGATGCCCGTCAATCCTCGGGACCCGATATGGAGTGTCGGCCTGCTCGAGAGCCGCCTCTACATGGGCAACATGCTGCTGCGGGATGGGGATGCCGATGGCATGGCGCACTCGCTGGAAATTCGCGTACCGTTGCTTGATCGACGGCTTGTCGACCTTGCTTTCGGCCTGCCGGGACGCGTTCGCCTTCCCAACGGGCGCGCCGACAAACATATGCTTCGCGCGGCAATGCCGGACCTGCTTCGTCCCGAACTCCTCAACCAGCCCAAGCACGGCTTCACGCTGCCTATACGGCGCTGGATGCTCGGCCCGCTGGCCGAGAGCTGCCGAAGCGGATTCGAACATCTTCGCGCGTCCGGGCTCGTCGAGGCGGAAGGCCTCGAGGCCTTGTGGTCGACCTTCGTCACCGAGCCGGAAAGTCCGGCATGGTCACGCGCTTTCGCCTGCTGCGTGCTCGGCCACTATCTGCGCCGAACCGCCCGCACCTCGCCTGCAAGGGAGTACGCGTCATGAAGGTCGTTCACGTCATCGGCTCGATCGACCCGGCCTTCGGCGGCCCTCCCGGGGTCGTGATGCGCATAGCCGCAGCCCAGGCTGCCAAAGGGCACAATGTGCACATCGTCAGCTACGCGGATGCGGAAGCGGAGCCGCGCATTCGAAGGGCCCTGATGGACGTGCCCGGGATACTCGATGTCGAACGGCACCTGCTGCCCGAACCGGGCCGCAGCGAACGCATACTGGCGCTGGCGACACGCCGACCTCTCACCGAAATCATCGCTGGCGCCGATGCCGTTCATCTTCACGGAGTATGGGAACCGATCCTGCGGCAGGCGGCGAATGTCGCGCGGTCGGCCGGCATTCCATACTGCGTTCGTCTGGCGGGAATGCTCGATCCCTGGAGCCTGCAGCAGAAATACTGGAAGAAGCGGGTCGCGCTCGCTTTGGGCTATCGACGGATGCTCGACGAGGCCGCGTTCATCCATGTGCTCAACGACGACGAGGCGCGGCTACTGGCGCCATTGAACCTACGCGCGCCAACACGAACGATCCCCAACGGCATCTTTCTCGACGAGATTGAGCCGTTGCCGCCAAAAGGCAGCTTTTCAAACCAGCATTCGGCGCTGGCGGGACGGCGCTTCGTGCTGTTTCTGTCGCGGCTGCACACCAAGAAGGGGCTCGATTATCTGGTCGATGCCTATGCGCGGCTCGCGCCGCAGTGGCCGGACGTCGATCTGGTGATTGCCGGCCCGGACGACGGGGCCGAAGCGTCCCTACGCAGCGCCATTGACACCCATGGACTTGGCAAGCGCGTGCACCTTGTCGGCGGCCTCTACGGCCGCGAGAAGCTCGAGGCGCTTTGCGATGCCGCGTGCTTCTGCCTACCCAGTCGGCAGGAGGGGTTCAGCGTGGCGATCACGGAGGCGCTCGCCTGCGGCGCACCCGTCGTCATCTCGAAGGAGTGCCATTTTCCCGAGGTTGCGGCAGTGGGCGCCGGCATGGTCGTCGATCTGAATGCGGAGGCTGTTGCATCCGCACTTTCGGCTATCCTGGCCGACGCCGAGACAGCCGAGGCAATGAGCGCTGCCGGCCGCGCGCTCGTCAGGCAGCGCTTCACCTGGCCGGTGATCGCCAACATGACGCTCGATGCCTACGCGCTTGCGAGAAAACCGAACATCCGCGTCGCTGCTTGAGTTTGATGGGCTGGTTCAGACTATCTTTTTGCGACTTCTGAGCGGCTCGGCGTGATTGCCGCCATAGACTGTCCAGTCTTCAAGGTTGCGGAAGGTCACCGCGCGGGCTCCAAGAACCGCGCCTTCGCCGATATGTACCCCCGGACCGACGAACGCCTCGGCCGCCACCCATGCGTTTCGCCCGACCTTGATCGGCCGAGCACGCAGCGGGAAGTCCGGGTCGTCGATGTCGTGGGTGCCCGTACACAGATGTGCCCGTTGCGAGACGATTGCGAAATCCTCGATCGTCACCGGGGCGACGTTGTAGCAGATTGCGCCCGGTCCCAGAGAGGCCCGCTCACCCATCTTCAAATTGCCGGGCCACCAGATCTTCACGCTGCTGCGCACCATGGCCGTCGGGTGGATGTCGGCTCCGAAGGCGCGCAGAACCAGCCGGCGCAGCGGCTGCAACTGCGGCGGCGTCCATCTCGCGAACAAAATCCAGCAGGTCGACCATGCCATCCTTGCCACACGATGGCGCAGTTCGAATGTCGCCCCGCCAAGCAACGGAGACCGTCCGTGCGCGCGGCCCCTGGGTTCTACTGTCTCGCTGTAACGGGCCATGGGTCACGCCACCGTTGCCGGCACAAGCCGGTGTCGGCTTTTGACCTGGTGCAGCGATGCCAACAACAGTGCCGGCGCCAGGAAAAAGATCATGTGCACCCAGACCTGCAACACCCAGTCGGTCACATGTGAAATGGAATGCATCGCAGGTACGATGCTGAGCATGTAGACGATCTGTCCCGTCGTGGACCCGCTCATGGCCGAGGCCCAGATGCGGGACATGAGATAGGAGAGGATGAGAAACTTGACCGCTCCGAAATACCAGAACGACAGGAAAGCATCGACAAAGCCGGTCTCGGTCGTGCCCGTTGGGGGAAGATAGTCTCGCGAGGGTTCCGGCGTCGGGATCATCAATGCCTTCTTCGTCGAGGCCCCAAGAATCTGGGCAGGCACGAAGTTGAAGACGAGACGGTTCCAGTGAACCGCGCCGTAGTCGAATTCGCCGCTGCGATCGATCTGCCCTATGCGCTGGACGGCGTTGCGAAACTCGAGCCCGCCATTGGCCAGGTTTTCCCTGAAGTTGTCGACGACATCGATCTCCATGATCTGCCGGGCGTCGAAGCCACCGCTTTCGCGGTTGATGTGACGGTAGTCGGCGAGGCTTCCCATGACGAGCGTGATGCCGACCACGCCAGCGATCGCAGCAAGACGTGGCGGTGTCCAGCCGCGATGGAACCAGTAGGCAAGCGCCAGGATCAAAACGATTTCCAGGGTCTCGGCACGCTTGCCCGTGACCAGAATCCGGTCGAGGCAGAATACCAGGTCGAAGGCGATGACCGCGCCGGCCAGCCAACTCGGTCGTCGTGCGAAACACAGGGCGGCGATGGCAAGTCCGTAAATCAGAAGCCGGCCGAAGAACAGGTAAACCACGCTGATGCCGGACATCTGAACGCCGACGGTCAGTTCCGAGGGCATGCGGCTGAGCTGGAAGTAGAACAGCGCTCCCACGAGCGACATGACGATGGCGACTTTCAGAAGCCTCGCTTCGGAAAAGCTCTGGGCGAAAAACGGAAGCGGCGCGGCATTCTCCCGCCAGCCAACACGGATCATCGCCATGCAAAGCACCGCGACGCCCATCGCGGCGGTATAGGCGCCCTCCGGCAGCGTCATATCGCTGATGACCGGCGGAATCTGCGGCACCAGGAAGGCAAACGCCATCATCCCTGCAAGAAACGGAAACTCGTAGACCCGCCGTGGGGAGGCAAAGCCGGTGGCAAGGAACCAGGCGACGATGCCGGTGAAAATCAAGGTCAGGGCCCAGCTCATGCCGGTTCTCCCGCGCACCAGCCAGTGGGCTTATCCGTAGCTTCGATATCTCGCGCGAGATCGCCGAGCGCGTAGACGACGGTCTTGGCATATTCCTGGGCTATCGCGGGGCCGTGATGGCTGAATGCGGCTCCTGGAAATGTCGGCGGGGGTTCCGTCGGATTGGATTTCCAGTCGATGCGCGGACAGGCCCTTTCGAAGCTCGCCAGAGCGCGGCGCGAATGGTACCAGCTTGTCACGAGCGTGGCCGAAGCCATCTCAGATCTGGCAAGTATGGGAGCGGAGAGCTGCGCGTTTTCGCGGGTACTACCGGATCGACATTCCGTGGTTATGGCACCCCTGGACACGCCCGCTGCAATCATGGCGTCGCGGATGTACAGACAGTCGCCGTCGCCCGATACGAGAATCCTGGGCGCCAGGCCGGCGAGCCACAGCTCTGCCGCTTTTGCAGCGCGCGGCGGTCCGTCTCCCCAAGCACCACAATGACATCGGTCCTCGCGAACGCGTCCCTCACCGTCAGCAGCGGTTCGGCCAGGGCGACCAGACAGAGATAGAGCACGAAAACCGCAATTGCCGCCAAAGCGGCCGCGGCGAGCATGCTTGCTCTCCCGATACCCGTTGTGATGAGTGCATTCATGAGCTGCATCGCGGTCGTCAGATCCGCAGGCCTTGCCGCCTGCGACGAAGCTCTTCCGTCTTCAGCCCAATCATGAACTCATAGCCGGAAATGAGCCGGCAATAGGCGTAGCCCGGCCAGCCGTCGAGGAAGCCGCCGCGCAGCACGTACATGTAGAGAAAGCGCAGGGTGGGGCGGAACGGCAGCCTGGCTGCCATCGCCTTCAGCGCGCCGCGCCGCTGGTCGGCACGTCGGCTGAACAAGGATGCCCAGCGTAGCGGCGGCGGCGGATTCTCGATCGCGAGTTCAGCCTCCACGCTCGAATAGCGGTTGTGTTTGTCGAACCAGGCGCGGAGCCCGTTGTTGAAGCTGTAGTGGATGAAATGCGCTTTCAGCAGGCCACCCGGCTGGTCGGAAGCGCAGACGGAATGGACCTCGCGGTCGAAGCGGACCTTGGCGGGCCTGACAAGCCGTGTGATCCAGGTGGGATACAGGCTCGCGTGCTTGATCCAGCGCCCCATGAACATGTTCTTGTAGCGCGCCTTGAAAAATGCTTCCGGCCGGCCTTGATCGGCGGCGATCGCCAGCATTTCGTCGCGCAGTTCTTCGGGCGTGATCTCGTCGGCGTCGGGCGTATAGACCCACTCGTTGAGGAACGGAATCTGGGTGAGCCCGAACATGCGCTGGCCGTTTTCGGTCGTGTAGTGATGCTGCACCACACGTGCGCCTGCTGCCCGTGCGATCTCGACGGTGCGGTCTGTGCTGAAGGAATCCAGCACCACCACATCGTCGCTCCAGTCGACCGAGGCAAGGCAAGCCGGCAGGTTCTGCTCCTCGTTGAAGGTCATGATGAGCACCGACACGCCGGTCCGAGTACGGCCTGCTCCTGAAGCTGCTCCCGACTTCCGGTCGGCCAGAACAGTGGTCATTGCCCACCTCCCATGACTGGCGGTGTGTCACGCCTGACGAAGCCCGCATTGCCAGCAGGCTGGACATTGGAGCTCCGCCCGGCTCCGGTGAGTGCAGTCACCGCTGCGACGTGCGCGGCAACCGGGATCGCAAGGCCGAGCGCCATCAGAATATCCGGTACGCCGAACAGAATGCCGAAATAGCCAATTGCGCCGCACAGCGCGCTGACACCTGCGATCATAATGGCAGCCTGCGCGTGCGGCATGCCGCGGTCGACCAGCAGGTGGTGCAGATGCATCCGATCTGGCGAAAAGGGGCTACGCCTAGCCGCGATGCGGCGCATGATAAGGCTCAGCGTATCCATGAACGGGATCACCAGGATCCACAGTGCACTGACAAATGCGACGCTGCTGCCGGTCGAGAGGCGAACGACGAAGTAGGCCAGGAACGCACCGAGCATGGCGCTGCCGGCATCTCCGAGGAAGACGCTGGCCTTGGACCGCCAGGGATGGCGCATGTTGAAGACGAGGAAGCCGATCGTTGCTGCCAGCAGCACGAGCGCCTGCAATACCACGTCGGTGTCACCCACATGGGCGGCTATGAGCGCGAGCCAGAAAAGCGCGGCAGCGACGCTTGCACCGGCGAGACCGTCGATGCCGTCGAGCATATTGATCGCATTGACGCTGCCGACGAGGAAAACGAGGGCAAGCGCACCGCCGAGCAGGGGTGACAGCAGCACCGGCAATTCGCCGACATAGCCCAGATGGATCGACAGGCTCATTCCAGGAAGGATGAGCAACAAGGCGGCACAAAGCTGGATGACCAGGCGCGTCGCTGCGCGCAGACCCCAGCGATCGTCGGCGGCACCCGTCAGGACCAGGATGCCGATGCCCGCGGCCATGTACCAGGGCACCTCGTGATGCCCGTCAAAACCGAGGGCGGTTATCAGGAAAGCGCCGAAGATCGCCAGTCCACCGCAGAGCGGCACCGCGCCTTCGTGCTGCTTTCGCAAATCTGGAAGATCGACGAGCCGGAAGCCGGGCGCAACGCGGCGCATGACTTCGATCAGCAACACGGTCGTCAGGATCGCGTTCAGAAGATGTGCGTAGAGATTTGGCAACCCCGCCTCCAAGCCCTTCCCAACCAAATGATCGGTATCACTTGCGCGATCCGAACATGGCTCAATGCTAGCTTGAACGCTGCTCCACTCTATCTGGACATTCAGGGAGCCGTTGGGCCCAAAAGAACTAGCTGCGTAATCCTCTGGTGGAGGGTAAGGGTTGCCGAGCAGCACCATGTGCCTTGGGAACCCCTCCCGTTATCCGCCGCATCGCTGTTTCGAGCCATAGCGGCGCGAGTCCATCGCCCCCACTCGCCGATGCAACCAAAGGCTTAACCCGGTGTCATTCGGATGCCGCAAAAGGACAAATCGTTCAAAGCGATTTCGAGTGCGCTCGGTGCGAGCATCAGCATCGGCGAGTTATCGGTCAATGTCTGCTCGGTAGCTGGGCAGATCGTGTGGAGTACGACCGAAATGGACGTGGTCATAAGCAGTTCCGAGACGCGATCTTTGAGCCTGGCCGCTCTCTACATCTGTCAATCTCTATTGCTCGAATTGGAAGAGACCGGCAGGATCGATCATGATGGCGTCCAGGGGTTGCTGAAAGATGCCGCTAACGCGCTACGCCAAAGCAGCGCTGTCGCTGCCAAGTCGCAATGGATGGAGGCGGGCCGCATCGTCGATGCGATGCGCCTGAGACACGACCGGCTCTCCGTCCTCGATAAGCCAGGATAGCAGGCGGTCTTCAGCAGACCATGAAAGCCGGCGGCGGCCGGCCGGGCAGGAGGGGTAATGAATCGCGTTCGACGTGCCTTCGTGATGGCTTCGGTTGAGCAGTATCTTTCGCTCATCATCAATTTCGTGCTCGTGGCAACCCTCTCTCGGCTCTTGACGCCGGCGGAGATCGGCATCGCCGTGGTCGGCCTGGGTGTGTGCGTCATCACCTTCTCTTTGCGCGAATTCTTCACCGCCGAGTTCCTCGTGCAGCGACCGGCCGTGAATGCGGAGGAGGTGCAGAGTTCCGGCACCATACTCATCTGTGCATGCGTGATGTTGGGGGTAGGCCTGATGCTGGCTGCCCCCATGCTGTCGCGGTTTTATGGCGAGGAAGGGCTGCAGCTTTTTCTCGCCGTCATGATCCTGGCAACCGTGATCGACACCATGTCCTACCCGGCGGTGGCGTTGCTGCATCGCGAGCTCGATTTCGGCAACACGGCAAGGATCCGCGTGGCCTCGATCGTGGCGATGGCCATCACCACCATCAGCCTCGCGGCGATGGGATTCGGCTTCATGAGCTATGCATGGGGCAATCTCGTTGCTGCGTGCGCAACGACACTGATGACGAGTTTCATCCATCCAGACGCCCTGCCGACGAAGCCGACAGTTTCCGCGTGGCGGGTCGTGCTGGATTTCGGCCGGTTCCGGGGCGCGGCAGGCATCGTCGACAAGATCTACGAGGCGATCCCGCAACTCGTGCTTGGCCGCTTCATGCCGATGTCCGATGTCGGGCTCTACAGCCGCATGAATGCGATCTCGGGCATACCCGACAAGATGCTGCTGTCTTCGGTATTCTCGATCGCCTTTCCAGCCCTTGCCGACGGCGTGCGCAACGGGCGGGACGTCAAGCGCGCGTATTTGCATGCGTTGAGGCTTATTTGCGTGATCTACTGGCCGGCCCTGCTTTTGATGGCGCTGCTTGCGCGGCCGGTCGTCAACCTCATCCTTGGGCCGGCCTGGATGGAGGTGGTGCCGCTTGTCCGGATCGTCGCGGTTGGGGGCATCTTCTTCTTCCCCGTCATACTTACCCATCCGCTGCTAATGGCTACAGGCAAGAACAAGACGGCATTCGTTTCCAACCTGACCGCCAAGTCCAGCGCCGCAGTCATCCTGTGCAGCGCCAGCATGTTCGGATTGACGGCGATGGCCTGGAGCCAGTTGGTGGCCCTGCCGTTGCAAATGATCATCGCGCTTCATTATGCGCGGAAGGCTGTTTCGTTTACTTGGCGCGACCTTGCCGGCGCGATCGGCAGCAGCGCGATCGTCACGGTCGCGGCGATGGCATGCCCGGTGGGTTTCACCTGCTGGATCCGGCCTGATCTCGATTTCACCGTCCTGGAGTTCGGGGCGGTCTTGCTTCTAGCCTTCTGCGGCTGGCTGGCGGGCGTGTTGCTCACGCGCCATCCCGTGCTCTCCGAGATGCTCAATCTGCTTCGACTGCGGCAATGGATATGGCGCGGGGAGGACCGTTCCGCCGAGAGGGGAGGAGAAAGAGGCGTTCTTCAGGGAACGGGCCAGGCATGAGCAACAAGATCGCCAGCATCGACATTCTCGTTCCGAGCTACAACTACGCGCGTTACCTGGACGAGTGCCTCCAAAGCATCCGATCTTACCGTGAATCTGGAATGCGGGTGCTGGTTATCGACAATGCGTCGACCGACGAAAGCGTCGCGATCGCTCGCCGACATGCATCCGAGGATCCGCGGATCGAGGTGCGAGCCCGCACCAAAAATCTCGGATCGACCTCCTCCTTCAATGAAGGCATAGACTGGGCGCGTTCGGATTATTTCGCCGTTCTGTGCGCCGACGATTTGTTTACGCCCGGGGCTCTGGCGCGCGCGGTCGCGATCATGGAGCGACACCGCAATGTCAATCTCGTTTACGGGCCCACGCGGTTCGTCATGGGCGACGACGAGGCCTCTCTTGCATCGACGGATGGAGCCGCAGAAGGCTATCAGGTGATGGCAGGCGGCGACTTCCTTGAAGAGTTCTGTCGAACCGGTCGCAATCCGGTTGCCGGTCCGGCCGTGGTCGTGCGGACAAGCACGCAAAAACGTGTGGGACACTATCGCGCCGAGCTCACCCATACCGATGACGTCGAGTTGTGGATGCGTTTCGCCGCCATAGGCGATGTCGCGCAGGTCGACGCCACGCAGGTCATCTCCCGTATCCACGGTGAAAACAAATCGTCCGCGGTTCGCGACGTCCATATGTGGAACGTCGAGATGGAGCGGGCCTTCAACGTTTTCTTCGCCGGGCCGGGCGCAAATCTGGCTCAAGCGGAAAGGCTCAGGAGGCTTGCGGTAAACAGCCTGGCGGCGCGGGCCTACTGGTGCGCGGTTTCCCACTTTGTTCGGCGGGAACCGGGGGTAGCCAATCTCATCCGCTTCGCCTTAAGCAGGCGTCCTTCGTTTGCGGTGCTGCCTCCTGTGGGAAGCCTGATGACCAGAGGCGATGCCATGGAGCGTATCGCCGCAACATTGCGATCCCTGACGGCTGGCGGTGTGCAGTCGGCCCGCGGTTGATGCCATGATCAGCGAGACGAGGGCGCACCTGGCGCGAGTTCCACTTCCCGCTCGGGAGGCGATGGCAGCAATTCAAGTACAGCGTCTCGCTGTGCGATCAGGCGTTTCATGTAGCCTGAAGTGACGATGGCCATCCGGTCAGCGATCTCGACACGCTCGGCCGATGCGCGCATGAATTGCTGCTTCAACAAATCAAGATCGAAATGCTCGATGTGCTGCGAGAAGCCATAAAGGCCGATCTGCCGCAGCAGCGCTTCGTTCTTTTCGGCATAGCCGAGAGAGATCAACGGCCGCTTCAGCTTGATAGCGCAGACGACGTTGTGGAACCTGCTGGCGACGACAACGTCTGTCAGCGCGATCTGGCGCATGAGCTCGAAAAGCGTTGTCGTCGGCTCGACGATGAGGGCTGATGTGAGCTCGGGAGATAGCGTTGCCTGCAGGCGCTCCAGCGCGTGCCACACGGCGCGCTGATCCATGATGTCGCCGGTCAGCAGCCGAACGTCGTGCCCCTTTTCCAGGAGCCACCCGATGAAGGACACGATCTTACCCATATAGAGGTCGTAAATCTCCTCGGAGTTGGCCCCGCGATTGACCCAGCCCGAATAGGCCATGACGCCCACACCGACGGTCAAAACATCCCGGACGGGCCTCGGCTTTGCCGGAGGCGGTGCAAGGGCAAAGGCCAGATCGGGACAGACCTGATCCGTACCGCGACCGATGCCCAATTCCACCATGAAATCGCGCGACTGGATGTCCCTGTAGGAGCGGTAATGGCACAGGCGCGCGGCTGCCGTGAGGAAGAAGCGGCTCATCGGGTGCCGGATGGGGCCGGCGCCGATGCTGACAAACGCCAGGCGTGCGCCGACCAGCCGTGCCGCAAGGCACCAGCGCAGTATCATCAGCGGCCATCCGCGCGGTATCTCCTGAAAGTCGTCTAGAAAACCGGTCCCCGGGACGAGAACCATATCGGCGCCCTTCAATTGTCTGATCGGATCCAGCAGGTGGATTATGCGGCCGGGAAGCCTCAACAGCACACGATTGAGAAATGAAGCGACCCTGCCGGTCATGACAGGGCGCGATGTTCCGATCGACGAGATGCCAAGGTCGGACTCCACATTGGCCGGGTTTGGACAAGCGCAGACAATCTCGGCGTCCGGCCGCGCATCGCGCAGCAGGTCCGCCATTGCCTTCAGGGATCCATCGTTGCCGGTGTTTCCGCAGCCGAACTGCCCGAACAACACGATTTTCATGTCCACCCCTCGTGGATTTTTGCGTGACATACTGTCGAGCGGGCTGCCGAAGGACAGTTGGCATTTCGAGGGTGGTTCACCAAACGCCAGACACAGGGATGCTGGCCTGCCACTCCAATGCACCATGCCTAAGCCGCACGCACACGCGCTCACCACAAAGGGGTAGGGCCAGCTTGCACCAATACCCGACTATCGAGCCGGGGCGTTTGGCCTAGCATGCGACGGATTCAGGCGACACCGCCGACGTCCCGGCGATGGAAACCCGACGGTGATTTCGTGAAACTCGCATATTTCGTCAAGCCGCATCTGGGCGGTACCTACACGGTCTTTCGGCAACTTCGGAAGGGTCTGCGGGCACACGGCATCGAAGTCGAGTGGATGGGGCTGTCGCATGACGCGCGCGAGGCCACCGCCTGGACCGATACTTCGGAGAACGGCGTGCTGCTTCACACCGACAGTTGCAGCAGCGAGAAGCAGCAGGCAGAGGCCATGCTGGCCGCCTTGCACGAACGTGGCTTCGACGGTGTCTTCGTCAATGTGCTGGCCGATCGCGTGCAGATGAATCTCGCGCGATACCTGCCTGCGCACATGCTGCGGATCATGATCGTGCACAACATCACGCCCGGCACATACGCCGCGGCCCGCGCGCTGCGCGACCATGTCCACGCCACTGTCGGCGTGTCGCAGCGCTGCCGGCGCGACCTGGTTGTCCGCCACGGTTTTCCCGTCTCGCGCACTTTCGCAATACCGAATGCGCTGGAGGTCGAGGAAATTGCCGATAGACGACGACGCCGCGAGCCCGCAGAGCCGCTGAGGGTTCTTTACCTGGGGCGTGTCGAGGACGCGTCTAAAGGCGTCTTCTGGCTTCCCGACATCATGGCCGCTATTACCGAGCCGGTCACGCTGACGGTCGCCGGCGATGGGCCCGACCTTGAAGCGTTGAAAACGCGGCTGGCACCCCATGCCGCCAGAACCAGTTTTGTCGGCGCCGTGTCGCCGGATCAGGTTCCCGAAACGCTTGCTTCTCACGATGTGCTGCTGATGCCCTCGCGCTTCGAAGGTTTTGGCCTGACGTTGCTGGAGGCAATGGCGTCGGGCTGCGTGCCTGTTGTTTCCGACATTGCCGGCGTCACCGATACGATCGCTGAAAACGACGTGTCAGGCGTTCTGTTTCCCATTGGTGATTGTCGCTCGGCGGCGCGGAGCATCGACGAGCTTGGGCACAATCCGGAGCGACTAGCGACGATGTCCGTGGCTGCGCGGCATCGCGTGGCGAACAAGTTCGGGCTCAAGCGCATGGCTGGAAGCTATGCGCGTCTCATCGAAGACATAGCGCATCAGCGCCCTACGATCGCGCTGCCGCTGCCGATGGACGAATGGGCGACGCCGCTTGGCCTTCGCGCCGGCCTGCGAACCTACCTGCCCGCGCCGGTCAAGAACTGGCTCAGGGTTGCACGCGAACGCTGGTACCGAAATCCTTCGAGGGATGCTGCCTAGATGATTACTGACTTTACGCGATCCGACGCGTTGCGCAGCCGTGCCGCGGAACTCATTCCCGGCGGTGCCCACACCTATGCCAAGGGAGACGACCAGTACCCCGTGCTGTCGCCCGGTTTCATTGCCCGTGGCGAAGGCTGTCACGTCTGGGATGTGGATGGAAACCGTTACATCGAGTACGGCATGGGCAACCGTGCCGTGGGGCTTGGCCACGCCTACGCTCCGGTGGTCGATGCTGCCGCTCGCGCGATGCGCGACGGAGCAAATTTCACGAGGCCGCACCGGCTTGAGGCCGAATGTGCCCAGTCGTTTCTGGACACTGTCAAGGGCGCGGAGATGGTCAAGTTCTGCAAGGACGGGTCCGATGCCACCTCGGCGGCCGTGCGGCTGGCGCGGGCGTATACCGGACGTGACATGGTCGCCTGCTGTGCAGACCATCCGTTCTTCTCGACCGACGACTGGTTCATCGGCACCACGCCGATGAACGCCGGCATTCCCGAGGCCGTCAGGCGGCTCACCGTGACGTTCCGCTACGGCGATGCCTCGAGTGTGGAAGCCCTGTTCGCGCTCTATCCCGGCCGCATCGCTGCGGTCATCATGGAGCCCTCGCGCGGGGATGATCCGCCGGCCGGCTATCTGCATGAGGTACAGCGTGTCTGCCGGGACAACGGCGCGCTGCTGATCCTCGATGAGATGATCACGGGTTTCCGCTGGCATGAGGGCGGCGCCCAGACGCTGTATGGCATCGTTCCGGACCTGTCGTGTTTCGGCAAGGCACTCGGCAATGGCTTTTCCATCTCGGCGCTCGCCGGTCGCCGCGAGATCATGCGGCTGGGCGGGCTCGACCATGTCGACCGGCCACGCGTGTTCCTGCTGTCGACCACGCACGGCGCGGAGACGCATGCGCTGGCGGCGGCGATTGCGACGATGCAGATCTATCGGGACGAACCAGTCATCGAACATCTCTATCGCCAGGGCAGGCGGCTGCGGGAGGGGGTAACGCTCGCCGCGAGAAGGCGAGGGGTGGAGAGCCACTTCGCAGCCGTCGGTCGCGATTGCTGTCTGGCGTTCAGTACGCTCGATCGGGCGGGGAGGCCCTCGCAGGCCTTCCGGACACTGTTCCTGCAGGAGATCATCCGCCGTGGCGTGCTCGCCCCGTCCTTCGTGGTGAGCTACACACATGGTGACGCGGAAATAGAAGAGACCGTGTCAGCCGTCGATGCCGCTTTGGAGATCTACGCGCGGGCGCTTGAAGATGGCGTCGAACGCCACCTCGTCGGTCGGCCGTCGCAGGTGGTTTTCAGAGCGTTCAACGGTGCTGCTACGGCGGGGCACAAGCAGCTTGCGGCCGTCAGATAACGGAATGCCGGCGACCCTGCGTGCCATTTTCGTATCGGTTTTGCTGCTCGCGACGGCTTCGGCCGCGTGGGCGACCACTTTCCCGCTTCGCATCAATGACGGAGGGAGCTACCTCGTCGATGCAGACGACCGCCCCTTCCTCCTGCACGGCGATACCGCGTGGTCGCTGATTGCGGAACTGACCAGGGAGGAGGTTGAAGTCTATCTCGCGGACCGTCGGTCGCGTGGCTTCAATACACTCGTCGTGTCGCTCATCGAGCACAAATTCGCCAGCAACGCGCCGGCAAATGCCTATGGCAATCTTCCGTTCGCCGAGGGGCGGCCCTTCGAGCCGAACGATGCCTTTTTCGATCATGCGCGATGGGTTTTGTCGCGGGCGCGGGAGGAGGGCTTCGTCGTGCTGCTGACGCCCGCCTATCTCGGCTTCGGGGGGCGAAGAAGGCTGGTATGCGCAGATGCAGGCTGCCGGCACGGAGAAACTCGAAGCCTACGGCCGGTATCTGGCCGAGCATTTTCGTGGGCTCGGCAACATCATATGGCTACACGGCGGTGACTACGATCCGGCCGACCCGTCGCTTGTCGAGGCGGTGATCGATGGCCTGCGGGCCGGGGGCGATAGCGCTCTGGCTGCCGCGCACGGAGCGCCGGACTCGATCCCTGCGCAGGTGTGGCGGAATGCCGACTGGATGGACATCGAGACGATCTATTCCTATTCCGATGTGCATCGCCAGGTTCTTGAAAGATACCAGATGGAGCTGGGCCGACCTCTGCTGCTGCTGGAGGGGGTATACGAAGGCGAACACGACTCGAGCGAGCAATCGCTGCGTGAAATCGCCTATGGCGCTCTTCTCGGCGGTGCGGCGGGACAGGTGTTCGGCAACAATCCCATATGGCATTTCAGCGGACCCGGTATCTACTCCGTCGAGGAGACGTGGCGCGAGGCGCTCGCGAGCCGCGGCGCGGAAAGCATGACACATCTGAAAACGCTGTTCGATGGGATCGCGTGGTGGACGCTTGAGCCTGCTTTGGCGGATGGCCCGATCCAAGCAGCGGGAGGCCGGCTGATGACGGCGGTCGCTCCCGACCGAAGCTGGTCGATTTCCTATCTGGTGGCGCCGACTGGCGTCGAGATCGACCCCTCCAAGTTCGGTGCCGAAAGACTGAGCATACGGTGGTACGACCCCTCGGCTGGAGTGATGGGGCAGCCGACCGCGGTTTCGCCCGACCAGGGAAGACCTGTCGCAGTAGCGCCACCGGCACAACAAAACCGGGCAGGCTTCGCAGACTGGGTCCTGCTCGTTTCGGCAGGAGAATAGCTCTAAGGCGACACTTTTCGCGCGAGCGCCAAAAGCGTCCAGCCAAGGCCGAGCCGCTCCTTGAACCGTTCGAACCTGTCGTCGAAGAGAGCCCGGACCGGATAGTTGATCTTGCGTGAGTTCAGCAGGCGCATGACACCTCGATTGGCTCTCGGCGTCACCGACTTCAGTTCGAGTATCCGGAAGGAACGGGAGAGCAGGGCGGTCAATTCGCGGGCGTCGACCCATCGTCTGATCTGCCCCGGCCCAGGCGGTTCGATCCGGTTGTATCGCTCGAGCACCGGGCGGTTCTGAGTCGCGAGCATCAACAAGCCGTTGGGTTTCAGCAATCTCGCGATGCGCTCGACAAATGCCTGCTGGTCGGCAACGTGAGCCAGAACTTCGAGAGTGACGACAGCGTCGAACTGCTCCGGCTCCAGTTCCAGTGTCATGAAGTCCCCCGCGAGGAAACGGACCTGTGGGAACAAAGTTCGGGCGGTTTCGATCTGCGTCGGCGACAGATCGGTTGCCGTGACGTTGCCGAACGCTGCAAGCCGAGGGCAAAGCCACCCGGTGCCACATCCGACTTCGAGCAGCTTCATATTGGTGACGTCGAGCGATGAGAGCCAGTCGCAAACGATTCTGGCCTGACGCGCCGATATTTCCTCGTATCCCTTGTCGCCCGAAATGGCGGCCCAACTGTCCCAGAACTTCCGTTGCAGGTTGAGCGGCGGCTGCGCTGTCATTGTCATATGTCCAAGAGAAATGTCTCATGACGATACGCACAGGTCGAAGATGGTGTCGAAGTGGCGAAATCATCCTTGGCATGGAAGCCGACCGCCAACGAACGGTCAGTATACCTCCCAACGGGTGATGCCAGGCCACCATCACCCGCCGCATTCATCCTTTCGGCGACCTCGTTGCGTGGCGGGCGAAGAGGCTAGCCTTGCAGCAACCGAAACGCTGAAAACGGATATATGCGATGCGCGTGCTTGTTACCGGCCACAAAGGCTATCTCGGATCCGTGATGGTGCCGCACCTGCTCGAGGCGGGGCACACGGTTACCGGCCTCGATTCCGACCTGTACGAGAGATGCACCTACGACAGAGGCGGCACGCAGGCGGCAGTGCCGCATATCCGCAAGGATGTCCGCGATGCCGTACCGGAAGATTTCGAGGGGCAGGATGCGGTCATTCATCTAGCCGCGTTGTCCAACGATCCGCTGAGCAACCTCAATCCCAACGTGACCTACGACATCAATCATCGCGGCAGCGTGCATGTAGCGTGCATGGCCAAGGAAGCGGGTGTGCGCCGCTTCCTGTTTGCGTCGTCCTGCAGCAATTACGGCCAGTCGACTGCAGAGCTGATCGACGAGACTGGTGCGCTGCGCCCGGTGACGCCCTATGGCTGGTCGAAGGTCCTCGCCGAACGCGACATCACCAAGCTGGCCGATGCCGACTTCTGTCCCGTCTTCTTCCGGCCGGCGACGGCCTATGGCATGTCGCCACGCATCCGGTTCGACATCGTGCTCAACAATCTCGTGGCCGGCGCTGTCGCCGACGGCAGCATCTTCCTGAAATCCGATGGCACGCCATGGCGCCCGATCGTTCATGCGCAGGACATTGCCCGTGCATTCGCGGCCGGGCTCGTTGCGCCGACGGACAAGGTCCACGCCCAGGCATTCAATGTCGGCACCACCGCCCACAACTACCGCATCAGCGAGATCGCCGAAATTGTCGCGAGCGTGGTTCCAGGTTGCCGGGTGGACTATGCCGAAGGTGCCGGTCCGGATACGCGTTCCTATCGTGTCAGTTTCGAGAAGCTCGCCACGGTCTTGCCGGCGGCGCGGCCGCAATGGGATGCCGAAGCGGGTGCGAAGGAACTCTACGCCGCCTTCTCGCAGTCCGGCGTGTCGCGCGACGATTTCGAGGGGCCGCGCTTCCAGCGCATTGCTCACATAAAACAGCTCATGCGCGATGGTGTCATCGACAGCGAATTGCGTCACACGGAAAAAGCCAGGGTCGGCAAGACACTGTCACTTGTCGATTGATCGCCGCAAGCGATGGAAGTTCGTGTCCTCGATTCGAATATGACCGGCGCCGGCGAGACCGACGTCGGTCAAGCCATGTACGAGCTTGCCAGCAGTCTCTTTCCCATCTGCCGCAGTCTGACCGGGCAGGGGGTGCGAGATACGCTTGATGTTCTGGCGCAGACCGTCGAACTGCAGCGCCGTGCTGTCGCCACCGGTACGCCGCTCTTCGATTGGGTCGTGCCTCCGGAATGGACCATCAGGGATGCGTTCATCAAGGCGCCAGATGGAAAACGCGTCCTCGACTTTTCCGCGTCCAATCTGCACGTCGTCGGCTACAGCATGCCGATCCGGCGCCTGATCGATCTGGCTGAGCTGAAGCGCCATGTCTTCACGCTACCCGATCAGCCCGACCTGATCCCTTACCGGACGTCCTATTATGGTCGAACATGGGGCTTCTGCATGAGCCACACCAAACTCATGTCTCTTCCGGACGCCGTTTATGAGGTCTGCATCGATTCCGAGCTCAAGGACGGCCAGCTCGACTATGGCGAATACATTCATCGCGGCCGCACCGAGGATGAGATCCTTCTGACCACGCACATTTGCCATCCATCGCTTGCCAACGACAATTGTTCGGGCTTGGCGCTGCTGGCGATGTTGGCGAACGCAATGCGCGGCCGCGACACGCGCTACACCTACCGCTTTCTGTTCGCGCCCGGCACACTCGGCCCGTTGGCCTGGCTGTCGGCGAACGAGGGCCGGGTCGGCAGGGTCAAGCACGGCATTGCAGTGTCCTGCGTGGGTGACGGGGAGGCCCGACCTACAAGCGCAGCCGACGCGACAATGCGGTCATCGATCGCGTCATGACGCACATTTTGGCGGGCGAGGGCGAGCAGGCGCGATCCGTGCCGTTCTCGCCTTATGGCTATGACGAGCGGCAGTTCTGTTCACCGGGCTTCGACATGCCGTTCGGTCTGTTTCAGAACAGCGCCTTTGGCACTTTTCCCGAATACCACACTTCGGCGGACAATCTGGATTTCATCCGTCCCGAGCACCTTGCGCGCTCCTATCGCATCGTCACTGATGCAATCGACATTCTGGAAGAGGATTGGATTCCGGTCAGCCTGAACCCGAAGGGCGAGCCGCAACTGGGGCGCCGGGGGCTCTACGCGTCGGTAGGAGGCCCTTCGTCGGGAGGCCATTCCACCATGCCGATGTTGTGGGTGCTGAACCTGGCGGATGGCCGGCACTCGCTGATCGACATGGCCGAGCGCTCGGGTCTGCCATTTTCGCAGATCATCGAAGCAGCGCGCAGGTTGCGCGAGCACGATCTGCTGCGTCCGGGCTAGTTACCCGTCAGGCTTCCGTCATTTCGAGGAGAGGCCATGCGCGGTCCCGGTCCGAAAGGGTCGTCGGCCGGGCAGGCCATTCGATGCCGAGGAAGGGATCGTCGAACCGAAGGCCACACGCCGCATCCGGCACGTAGTAGGTCGACATCAGGTAGTTGACCAGACAATGGTCTGCGAGCGTGATGAAGCCCTGCGCGAAGCCCTTCGGCACATAGAGGAGCCGGCGGTTGACGGCCGAAAGCTCGACCGCAAGCCATTGCCATCTGGTGCTGGATCCGGGACGCATGTCGACGATTACATCGAGCACAGCGCCGTTGATGCACGAAACGAGCTTCGTTTCGGCATGCGGCTCCCGCTGGAAGTGCAGGCCGCGGAGTGTCCCCTTCTTTACCGAGTAGGAGTGGTTGTGCTGCACGAAGCGATGTTCGAGCCCACGGCTCTCAAACGCTTTTGAGCAAAATGTGCGGGTAAAGGTGCCCCGGTCATCCCGGAACGGTTCTGGTTCGACGATCCAGGCCCCATTAAACTGCGTTTCGATGAATTTCATGATCTCGCCCACGCTGTTCTTATGCGGCGATGATCGGGTGTGCGGGCGCGTGATGCAAAACACGCTTTCGGCTGATGTCGGTCGTGTCGGTTCTACGAACGGGGTATCGCGGCATCTCGCATAGCCAAGGGCAGGCCGGGTTCGGCCTCAACCTTAGCCCGCCTACTCCATTGGGGGATGCGTTTGCCCATTCTGCGGTCTCGGCTTCGCGGAGGCCGGCTCGTATCGTTCAATCCAGGCTTGGCGGGGACATGCAACCTGATGTCATCCGCTTTTCCCGAAACCGCAGAGTCGATAGCTGGAGAGACGCGATGAATTATCAGGCGGTGGAGACCACGTATCGAGTTTCGTCGGTTCATCCGGCCGCCAGTTGCAGGCTCTGCGGCTCGCCTTTGTCGGCAACGTTCGTCGATCTCGGCATGTCGCCTCCCTGCGAGGATTTCCGGACGGCGGAGCAGCTCGACGAACCGGAAGTCCATTATCCGCTGCACGTGCAGGTGTGCGACAAGTGCTTCCTTGTTCAGCTTAAGGAGTATGTCAGCCCGGACGCGATCTTCACCGAATACGCCTATTTCTCGTCCTATTCGACGAGCTGGGTCGCGCACGCCAAGGCCTATTGCGAAGCGATCACCGACAGGCTCGGGCTGTGCGGCAACCATCTCGCCGTCGAGCTTGCCAGCAATGACGGCTATCTTCTCCAACACTTTGGCGCGCTGGGTGTACCGGTGCTTGGTATCGAGCCGGCCGCCAATGTCGCGCAGGTCGCGATCGACAAGGGCATTCCTACCCGCGTCGACTTCTTCGGTGTGCGGCTGGCGCGCCAGTTGATCGAGGAAGGCACGGGTGCCGATCTCATCATCGGCAACAATGTGCTCGCGCAGGTGCCCGACCTCAATGATTTCGTCGCCGGCATCAAGCTGCTGCTGAACCCGGAGGGTGCGGTCACGCTCGAGTTTCCGCACCTCGAACGACTGATCGCCGAAAACCAGTTCGACACGATCTATCACGAGCACTTTTCCTACTTCTCGCTGCTGACTATCCAGGAGATGGCGCGACGCCACCGGTTTAAAGTGTTCGACGTCGAGAAGCTGCCGACCCATGGCGGTTCGCTGCGCGTCTATCTCGCGCATGCCGACTCGGCGCACGACGTCGGTCCAGCCGTCGGTGAACTTGAGGCGCGGGAGCGCGAACTCGGTTTCGACCGGATGGAAACCTACACCTCGTTTGCGGCCAGCGCCCAGCGGGCGAAGCGCGACATCCTCTCGTTCCTGCTGACCGCACAGAGCGAAGGCAAGGTCGTCTGCGGCTATGGCGCCCCCGGCAAGGGCAACACTTTGCTCAACTATTGCGGCATCGGTCCCGACCTGCTGCGCTTCACGGTCGATCGCAACCCCTACAAGCATGGTCGCTATACGCCCGGCATGCACATACCGATCCTGCCGGTCGAGGCGATCGAAGAGGCGCGGCCGGACTACATCCTGATCCTGCCGTGGAACCTGCGGCACGAGATCGCTCAGCAGCTGAGCTATGTCGCCGGCTGGGGCGCGAAGCTCGTCGTGCCAATCCCCAATGTGCGCGTTGCATCGCCTACGGAGTTCGCAAGATGAAAGTCGTTCTTTTCTGCGGCGGTCTCGGGACCCGCATCCGCGAGTACAAGGAAGGTGTGCCCAAGCCGATGATCCCGCTGGGGCAACAGCCGATCCTCCATCACGTCATGCAGTACTATTCAGATTACGGGCACCAGGATTTCGTCCTGTGTCTCGGCTACAAGGCGAACGTCATCAAGGATTTCTTCCTCAACCTGAGGCCGCAGTCCTTTGCCGACTGCGTGGTGTCGGCTGGCGGACGGCAGGTTGAATATCTCGGCGATATCCCCACCGACTGGCGTATCGCGCTGATCGACACCGGCATCTGGCGCAAGATCGGCGAGCGTCTGTGGGCGGTGCGCGAGATGGTCGAAACCGAGGATATGTTCCTCGCCAATTACAGTGACGGACTGTGCGACGTCGACCTCGACGACATGGTCCGGCGTTTCAAGGCCAGCGACAAGCTTGCCTGTTTCCTGGCCGTTCGCCCGCCGCTGACCTATCACCTGGCCGATATTGCGGAAGACGGCCGGGTGGTCGAGTTCAGGACTTCCGATCGGTCGGACATCTGGATCAACGGCGGATACTTCCTCTTCCGCCGCGAGATATTCGACTACATGCGCGAGGGCGAGGAACTCGTGCTGGAACCGTTCGAGCGGCTGATCCGGGAGGACAAGCTCATGGCCTACAAGCATGAGGGGTTCTGGCGGTCGATGGACACGCTGCGCGACTGGCAGGCGCTGGAAGAGATGGTCGAGCGCGGCGAGATGCCCTGGAAGCGCCACACGATTGCGCCGGCTGCCTCGAAGAGGCTCGAGCTCGCATTGCCATGAGGTCGCTGGAACTCACACGCGGCAACGAGCCGTTGACCGTTTTGTGCCTCGGCGCGCACTCCGACGACATAGAGATCGGGCTCGGCGGCACGCTCATCTCCATGGTAGCGGCCGACCGGCCATTGCGGGTTTTCTGGTGCGTGTGCAGCGCCAACGGCATTCGCGCGGACGAGGCCGAGGCGTCAGCCAATGCGTTTCTTGGTCCCCAGGTCGAGCGCCACACGCATTTCGGCAATTTCGAGGACAGCTATTTCCCGTCGCAGAGCATGTCGATCAAGCAGTGGATGACCGAGATCCGCGACACCGTCGTGCCCGACGTGATCTTCACGCATACGCGCGACGACGCCCATCAGGATCATCGCGAGATCAGCCTGCTGACCTGGAACGTGTTTCGTGACCAGGTCATCCTGGAATACGAGATACCGAAATGGGATGGCGACGTCGGGCGTCCCAATGTCTACGTACCGCTCAGCAGGGACGCGATGGATCGCAAGATCGATCTCCTGTCCTGCCACTTCGCGACGCAACGCTCGAAGGACTGGTTCGACGAGGAAACGTTCCGCGGGCTTGCGCGGTTGCGGGGAATGGAGTGTCGTGCTCCCGAACGCTATGCGGAAGCGTTTCACATGCGCAAGGCAACCGTAGTCTTCTAGCGGCTGGCGGTGGGGAGGGTCTCATGTTCGGCAAGCCCGCAGATCGGCTGGAGCGCAACAGCGTCGCGTTCGAGACCATGCCTCTCGTCAAGCCGTCCGGCTTTCGCGAATACGATGCGCGCTGGTGGTTCGGCTATCCGGGCTCGGATGTCGAGCCAGAGATAAACCTGCCAGGCCTGCAGGCGCTGGGCCTCGGTCTCGGCACCCTCATGCGCCGCATGGGCAAGCCGCCTGAGATCGTCACCGGGCACGACTTCCGCTCCTACTCACAGTCCGTAAAGCAGGCGCTGACGCTGGGTCTGATCACGGCTGGCATACGCGTGCACGACATTGGGCTGGCGCTGTCGCCGATGGCGTATTTCGCGCAGTTCGCGCTTGGAGTGCCGTCCGTGGCCATGGTGACTGCGTCGCATAACGAAAATGGCTGGACCGGCGTCAAGATGGGCGTAGAGCCGCCGCTGACGTTCGGCGTCAACGAGATGTCCGCATTGCGCGACATCGTTCTTTCGGGCGCGGGAGAGCCGGTGCCCGGAGGTGCATATGTGGCCGTATCGGGCATGCGGCAGCGCTACCTTGACGATCTTGCCGGACGGATAACGCTGGAGCGGCGCCTGAAGGTGGTGGCGGCATGCGGCAACGGTACCGCGGGCGCCTTTGCCCCGGAGCTTCTTGAGCGTATCGGCTGCGAGGTCGTTCCCCTCGACGTCGAACTCGACCACGGCTTCCCGCGCTACAATCCGAATCCCGAAGACATGAGGATGCTGCATGCCATCCGCGACGAGGTGCTGCGCACCGGTGCGGATCTCGGGTTCGGCTTCGACGGCGACGGAGACCGTTGCGGCGTGGTCGACGATACGGGGCGGGAGATATTCGCCGACAAGATCGGCCTGATGATTGCGCGCGACATCGCCGTGCAGCATCCCGGCTCGCGCTTCGTCGTCGATGTGAAGTCCACGGGCCTGTTCAAGGAGGATCCGCTGTTGCGCGAGAACCGCGCCGCGACTGAATACTGGAAGACCGGCCATTCGCATATCAAGCGGCGGATGAGTGAAACGGGTGCCATCGCCGCCTTCGAGAAGTCCGGTCACTTCTTCTTCGGGGAGCCGATCGGTCGCGGGTACGACGACGGGCTTATGACCGCGATTACCGTCTGCCGGATGCTTGACCGCGAGGGCGCCCCAAGCCTGTCGCGCCTCTATGACGAGTTGCCCGTCACCTACGGCACGCCGACCATGTCGGCGCATTGCGACGACGGAGAGAAATACGACGTCGTCAGCGCCGTCAGCCGGCAGGTCGGAGATGCTGCGCGCAACGGCGAGATGATCGGCGGCGGTTCGGTGCGCGAACTGATCACCGTCAACGGCATTCGCATAGTGCTTGACGATGGCACCTGGGGGCTCGTGCGGGCTTCGTCCAACAAGCCGGAGATCGTCGTGGTCGTGGAAAGCCCCGTCTCGGGCGAGCGCAGGCGGGCCATGTTCGACGCTGTCGATATGGTCCTGCGCCGCCATCCCCAGGTCGGACCGTACAATCAGACTTTCTGAAGTCTACCTTACCCTACGAAGCATCGTGCTGCACGTCGTCGCGCGCCACCGCCATCGATTTCAGGATGGCGAAGCAGGGCGCTCCTTCTTCGAGTGAGAGTGCATGGACCGACCGGGCCGTAATGCGCGCCAGCAGCTCGTGGCCGGCAAGGTCGAGCCGCACCACTGCCCCTGGACCGTCGCCCTCGGCCAATCCCTTCACGACAGCAGGCAACACATTGAGCGCCGAGATTTCCTGCGGGCGCTGGCGCGCAACGATGACTTCGTGCGCGTGGATGCGAACCTGAACACGCGCGCCGGGGCTTGCATCCAGCCCGGGCAGCCAGATCTGGCCCGCCGGCGTGGAAAGCCGCGTCAGGCCGTCATGCTCATGCGCCTCGACCGCCGCGGGCAGCACGGAAACGAGATCGCGCAGGCCCATCGCGCGCAATGCCGCCGGGTCGAACATGATCTCCGCTGTGGTGCCGGTTCGCACAAGGCGGCCGTGCTCGATCACGACGATACGGTCGGCCAGTTCGCGGGCCTCTTCCAGGTCATGCGTCACGAGCACGGTCGGCATCCTGAGATGCGAGCGCAGCGCGCGCAGTTCGCGGTAGAGAATCTGGCGTGTCGCGCGGTCGACGGCCGAAAACGGCTCGTCGAGCAGCAGTGCCGCCGGTTCGCGCGCCAGCGCGCGGGCAAGCGCCACGCGTTGTTGCTGGCCGCCTGACAGCGCGGCCGGTTTGCGATGCTCCAGGCCGGGAAGGTTTACCAGCGACAGCAGTTCCATTGCCTTGTCGACCTTATCCCGCCGCGGGACATGACCCATCGCCGCCACAACGTTTGCCAGGGCGCTCATGTGCGGAAAGAGCGCATAGGACTGGAAGACGATGCCGACGCGCCTGCGATGTGCAGGAAGATCGACCCCGGTTTCCGTGTCCAGCCATGGCTCGCCGCTGACCGAGATGTTTGCGTGCGCGGGCGTCCACAAGCCTGCGATCGAGCGCAGGATCGTGGTCTTGCCGGACCCTGAATGGCCGACAAGCGCCATCAGTTCGCCGGGTGCCACGCGAAAGGAAACATCCAGAGGGATCGGCCCTGCCGCCTTCGCTGACATGTCCAGCGCCATCAGCCGAGCCTCCGCCCGACACGCGCCGAAAGCCAGAAGGTGAGTGAGATGGTGGCGAGCGAAATCGCCAGCAGCACTGCCGACATGATGGCGGCAGACTGATCGTCGAAGGCCTGGACCCGGTCGTAGATGGCGATCGCGATCGTCTTGGTTTCGCCGGGAATGGAGCCGCCGACCATAAGCACGACGCCGAACTCGCCGAGCGTGTGCGCGAAGGTCAGCACCATGGCCGTCAGCAGGCCAGGCCAGGCAAGCGGAAGCTCGACCTTCAACAGCGAGCGAAGCGGGGAGAGGCCGCAGCACTGTGCCGCCTCCCGCACTTCTGTCGGAATTGCCTCGAAACCGCGCTGGGCCGGCTGGATGGCAAAGGGGAGATTGAGCACGACTGACGCCAGCACCAGCCCCTCGAAGGAAAAGACCAGTTGCCGACCGACCAGCGATTGCCATATCCCGCCGACCGGGCTGTTCGCCCCGAAAGCGACGAGCAGATAGAAGCCGAATACCGTCGGCGGCATCACCAGCGGCAGCATGATCAGAGCTTCCGTGAAGCCTTTGCCGCGAAACCTTCGATAGGCCAGCAATCGCCCCAGCAGGATCGACAGCGGCAACAGGATCAGGACCGTCCAGCCAGCCAGGCGAAGCGACAGCCAAAGCGCTGTCCAGTCCACTGGTTATTGGCCCTTGGGCGGCGCGAAGCCGTAGCGTTCCAGGATTTCGCGTGCAGTCGGTTGGTCCATGTATTCGTAGAATGCCTCCGCTACCGGACCTGCATTCTTGAGCAAGGCCATGCGCTGGCGCAAGGGCTCATGCCATTCCTCCGGAACAAGTTCGAAGGTGCCGCGCTCCCTATTGCTTGGTGCGAGCGCAAGCGAATACGCAATGATGCCGCCGTCTGTGTTGCCCGACAGCGCAAACTGCGTGGCCTGGCTGACATTCTCGCCGAGCACGATGTGCGGCTGGATGGCATCCCACAAAGCTTCGTGGGCCAAGGCTTCGCGCGCGGCAACGCCAAAGGGCGCATGCTCGGGATTGGCGATAGCGAAGCGTCCCAGCGTACCGCCCGCCAGTGCCTCCTTCAGCGAGCCGAGGCTACCATCCGCAGCCAGCTTGGACCCATTCGGCGTGATCACAACGATGCGTCCGACCGCATATACCGTCCCCTCGTCACGCGTCAGGCCGTCTGCTGCCAGATCCAGCAGCGTCTTCTCGTCGGCTGCAAGGAAAAGTTCGAATGGAGCGCCCTGACGAATCTGGCGGGCGATATTACCAGTGGACCCCATCGAAAGGCGCACTTCCTTGCCCGTATCGGCTGCAAAGCTTTTCGCGATCTCTTCGATGGCGAACTGGAGGTTTGCCGCTGCCGCGACCACGGGGGCGTCTTCCTGAGCGCTGGCAGTTGTGGAGAACAGGCCAATAGCCAGCAACAGGCTGCCGGCAAGTCGAACACGAAATTCGCGAAACATGAAACCCTCCGTTATTTCTACGTGAATATATCGACATGGTTCTTGCGCGAAAGCAATCGGGGGCTGATTGAAATTTACGGCCTCAGGTCGTCTGGCCGATTTCCATCGACCAAACGCTTGAGATGCCACATGGACGAACCATGCATGGGAATGGAGATACGCCTCCGACCCATATGGTCGGCGTCAGGACTCGACGATGAAACCGTGGGCGAACGGATCCGCAGGATCGATCACGAACTGGTTCATGCCCATCATGAAGGATTTGGCGCCGATGCTCGGCACCACGCAGGGATGGCCGTTTGGCAGCTTCGAGCGTGTGGCCGTGCCGGTGAAGTGTGTACCCAGCAAGCTGTGCTGCACGAAAGGCTCGTCCGGGTCGTGAATGCCCTTGGCGACGCGGAGCGCCAGATGGGCGCTGCTGCCTGTGCCGGACGGCGTGCGGCCCATGCGGCCGGGCCGATAGACGTTTGCTGCCAGATAGCTACTGCCGCGATCGGCCTCCCGCCGTTGCACGAAAGTGAACAGATCGACCGGTACCGGCTTGCCGGTGGCGGGGTCTGCCAGAGCGGTCGTTTCGCCGATCGCTTCCCACAGCGCCTGTGCCGTATTGACGATCTCCCGCTCGGCCTTCTGGGAAAGCTCGATGCCGGCCGATGCGGCGTCGATGAAGCCGTAGAACAGCCCGCCGAATGCCGTCTCGATGCCGATGGTGCGGCCGTCGGGCAGCGCGACCTCGAAGTCGCCGACATGGTAGGATGGCACGTTGCGGAAACGAACTTCGCGAACAATGCCGTCCTTGACGTCGGCTTCGATCTCGAGCGGCCCCAGGACCGTATCGAGCGAAAACCGTGTTGCCGGCTCGGTTGCGGGAACCATGCCCAGTTCGATCAAGGCTGCGGCGGTGGCGAACGTGCTGTCGCCGCACCCGTCAAACATGCCCGACGGATGCAGGAAGATAACGCCGTAGGCGGCATCGTCGCTGACGGGATCGGTGAGCACGGCGCCCAGCATGTTGCGATGGCCGCGCGGTTCACGCAGCATCGATTCATGCAGCCAGGACATGTTTCGAATGTAATAGTCTGCCTTTTCGCGCATCGTCGTGCCGCGAATGGCGGGGTAGCCGGAGAGAATCGTTCGCGACGCCTGGCCATGATGGTGGTCGACGCAGGTAACGATATTTCGTGCAAACATTGGAAAAGTCCCTCCCAATTCCCCTGCGAGCCAAAGCGCTGCCGCGAAGCTCAGTCTGCTTCGCGTCTCAGCACCCGGCCCGGTCGTGCGCCGGTCGATTTGCCTTCGCGCCATACGATATTGCCGTTGACCAGCACCGTGTCGATGCCCGCCGACAGGGCGATGGGCTTTTCGAAGGTGGCGCGGTCGATCACCGTCTCCGGATCGAACAGCGTCACGTCGGCGAAGGCACACTCGCGCAGCACGCCACGATCCTTGAGACCAAATTCCATAGCGGTCAGCCCGGTCATCTTGTGCACCGCCGTTTCGAGCGGGAACAGGCCGAGGTCGCGGCTGTAATGACCGAGTACGCGGGGGAAAGTGCCCCACAGACGCGGGTGCGGCTGCTCGTCATGCGGCAGGCCGTCGGAGCCGATCATCGTCGGATTGAATTTGAGGATGCGTTTCACATCCTCCTCGTTCATCCGGAAATAGACTGCGCCCGCCGGCAGGAGGCGTTCGACTGCCGTGTCGAGGTCGCAGTCCATCTCGGTCATGATGTCGGAGAGTTCCTTGCCGGCGTGCTGCGGCATGGCCTTCGACCAGGTGACGATGGTCTTGGGAGAGCTCTTGGCATGATCGGCGGTCAGGATCGTCGACGATGCCGCATAGGGATAGCAGTCGAGGCAGACATGCTGATGTGCCATATGCGCCTCGATGTGCTTCAGCGTCTCTACCGAGCGGCCGTGGTTCTTCTCGCCTGCGAGCTTGTGGTGCGAGATGAGAAGCTGCACGCCGACTTCGCGGGTAATGCGGAACGACTCGTCCAGCGAGTCGATCGAATGGTCGCCCTCGTCGCGCATGTGTGTGCAATAGAGCCCGCGATACTTTGCCATCGGCCTGCAGACCTCGATGACCTCCTCGGTGGTCGCGGCCTTGGCAGGCGGATAGGCGAGGCCGGTCGAGACGCCGATCGCGCCGGCTTCCATCGCCTCGACGACATGTTCCTGCATGGCGGCGATTTCGGCGGCGGTTGCCGTGCGGCTCAGGTCGTCCATCGTGATGGCGCGCAGCGTCGTGTGCCCGACCAGCATCGCGCAGTTGGTGGCTGCCGGCTGCTGCCGCAGCGCTTCGAGGTAGTCGCCGAAGGTGCGGTAGCGGTACCAGTCGCCGCTGTCGTCGAGCAGGTCGAGCGGCGGAGTGACCGGGCGCTTGACCGGGCGGGGCATCGGCGCGAGCGAGATGCCGCAATTGCCGCCCACGACCGTCGTCACGCCCTGGCTGACCTTTGCGGTCATATCCCCGGCCGACAGCAGGATGCGGTCGTCATGCGTATGGGCGTCGATGAAGCCGGGCGCTGCCACCCGGCCATTGGCGTCGATCTCGCGCTCGCCCCTGGCATCGCGAAGGTCGCCCATCCGCGTGATGCGGTCGCCGACGATGCCGATGTCCCCGGCGAAGCGCTCGGCGCCGGTGCCGTCGATGATCGTCGCGTTGCGGATGAGGATGTCGAAAGTCTGCTGCATAGCGTTGTCTCTCATAGAGGGCGGAAATGCTGGAAGTCCCAATGGCGGCCGGGCGCTGCGTCGAGCAGGGCGCGCGTGTAGGCCTCACGGGGGCAGTCAGGACATCGGCTGCGGCACCGAACTCGACCATGCGCCCGTTCTGCATCACCATGATCGTATCGCAGATCTGCGCGGCGACCCGCAGGTCATGGGTGATGAACAGCACGCCGACGCCGGTCTTCTCGCGAATATCGTCGAGCAGCGCCAGAACCTGTGCCTGCACGGATACGTCGAGCGCCGAGACGGCCTCATCCGCGACCAGCACGTCCGGCTCGAGCGCAAGAGCACGCGCTATGCACAGGCGCTGGCGCTGGCCGCCCGAGAACTGGTGCGGGAAGCGTTGCAGCACGTCCGGCGACAGGCCTACCAGCGTCATCAGTTCGCGTGCCCTGGCAAGGGCTGCATCGCGGCTGACGCCGAAATTGGTCAGACCCTCGGTGATGGAATCGCCCACCGTCAATCGCGGGTTCAGTGACCGGTACGGGTCCTGGAAAACCATCTGGACGCGCTTGCGCATCGCCTGCAGCGTCTGGCCGCGCAACGCTGCGATGTTTTCGCCGCAGATGACGACTTCGCCGCTGGTGGGGTCCTGCAGACGTACGACGCAGCGGGCGAGCGTCGACTTTCCGGAACCTGATTCACCAACGACACCGAGGATTTCGCCGCGACGCAGGGTCAGGTTGATGTCGACCGCCGCAGCCACGTCGCGGCGCCGTTTCAGGAAGCCCTTCTCCGAATAGGTCTTGCCGAGTTCCTTGACCGACAGCACGATCTCGTTGCGGTTTTCGGCGCGCGTATCAGGCACAAGGCTCGGCACTGACGACACCAGCATGCGGGTGTAGTCCTCCGCCGGTTCTGCCAGAATCTGGTCGCGCGGGCCCATCTCGACAACCTCGCCGCGGTTCATCACCACCACGCGGTCGGCGATGTCGGCCACCACGCCGAAATCGTGGGTGATGAACAAAACGGCCGTGTTGTGCTTTTCCTGCAATTCGCGGATCAGCAGCAGGATTTGCCGCTGGGTGGTGACGTCCAACGCCGTCGTCGGCTCGTCGGCGATCAGCAGCTTGGGTTCCAGGATCAGGGCAATGCAGATCACAACTCTCTGCCGCTGACCGCCGGAAAGCTGGTTCGGATAGGAATTGTAGATGCGTTCGGGGTCCGGCAGGTGCACGGATTCCAGCATCGCCATGACTCGCTGCCGGCGCTCGCGCTTGCCGAGTTCCTTGCGATGAATGCGCAGGACCTCGTCGATCTGATCACCGACCGTCTCGACGGGGTTCAGCGCCGTCATCGGCTCCTGGAACACCATCGCCATCGTTGTGGCACGCAGGTCGCGCAGGCGTTCGGCGCTGGCCTCGAGCACGTTCTCGCCCTGCAGAAGTATGCTTCCGCTCGTGCAACGGAGCGCCTCGCTCGAAAGCAGCCCCATGATCGAGAAGGCGGTCACGGACTTGCCCGATCCCGACTCGCCGACGACGCAGACCGTCTCGCCCGGATTCACGGTGAGGCTGACGTCGCGCACGACCCTGGTCTGACCCGCACCCACAAGGCTGACGTCGAGGTTACGAACGTCGAGGACCGGCTGACCGTTTGCGTTGCCGCCGTCTTTTTTCGGGTTGGTCATGTGCGTTTCGCCATTTTCGGGTCGAGCACGTCGCGCAACACGTCGCCAAGGATGTTGACGCTCAACAGCGTGAGCGCCAGCACGATGCCGGGGTAGAGCACGAGGCCGGGATAGAGCTGGAAGTACATGCGGCCATCGGCCATCATGTTGCCCCATGACGGGATTTCCGTTGGAAGGCCGGCACCGAGGAAGCTGAGCGTCGCCTCCGTCAGGATGGCCGAGGCAAAGATGAAGGTCCCCTGGACGATCAGCGGCGCGATCGTGTTTGGCACCATATGACGCGTCAGAATGCGTAGCGTCGGCGTGCCGAGTGACACGGCCGCTTCCACATAGGCCTCCGACCGGACGTTGAGGATGATGCTGCGCACCAGCCTGACGACGCGCGGTATCTCGGGCACCGTGATGGCGACCAGCACGGTCACCAGCGATGCGCCGGTCAGCGAGACGAGCGCGATGGCCAGCAATATGCTTGGGATCGCCATGACACCGTCCATCACGCGCATGATGATGGCGTCGAGCACCTTCAGATAGCCGGCCACCACGCCGATGACGAGCCCGGCCGCGATGCTGGCCGCTGCCGCGCCAAGGCCGACGATGAGCGAAATACGCGCGCCGTAGAGAAGGCGCGAATAGAGGTCGCGGCCATAGGCATCGCTGCCCAGCCAGTAGGCTTCGGAGATGGGACTGAAGCGCCCACCTGGATTGATGGCTATCGGGTCGACGGTGCCAAGCACGGGCGCAAAAGCCGCCAGCACCACGACCGTGACGAGCACGACAAGGGCTACGAGGACCGGGATGCTCTTCAGCGAAAGCAGGAGCTGATTGAAGGTCGAGTTTTTCCGGTCGATGCCGGCGCCTACGGGCGGCAGTTCTCCGACGGCCGGATTCTGGATGGTCTTCATCATCGCGGCCTCAGTAACGGATCCGCGGATCAAACACGGTGTAGAGAATGTCGACCGTGAGGTTGATCAGCACGTAGGTGAACGAAAACAGGAGGATGAGCCCCTGGATGACGGGGTAGTCCCGGGCAAGCACGGCTTCCACCACGAGCCGTCCCAGGCCCGGCAGGTTGAATACGGATTCCGTGACGACGACGCCCGTGATCAGGGATGCCACACCGATGCCGATGACGGTGACGATCGGCACGGCGGCGTTGCGCAGCGCATGACGCAGCAGGACCGTGCTTTCGCGCGCGCCCTTGGCGCGGGCGGTACGTATGTAGTCTTCGCCCATCACGTCGATCACGCTGCTTCGCGTGATGCGGGCAACCAGCGCGACATAGATGCCGCTAAGCGCGATGGTGGGCAGCACGAGGCGATGCAGGAACGGGCCTATGCCCTTTTCGATCGGGCTGTAGCCCTGCACCGGGAACCAGCCCAGCTTGAGCGACAGCAGGTAGATCAGAAGATAGCCGATGACGAAGGTCGGGATTGAAAATCCCATGACCGAAAAGGTCATGACGGTGCGGTCGAGCAGCTTGCCCGGGCGCCGCGCCGCCACAACGCCCATCGGCACGGCGACGATGATCGTCAGTACGATGGTGGCGAGCGCGAGCGAGATGGTCGGGGCAACGCGCGAACCGATCATGCTGACGACCGGAGTGCCCGAAATGAGGGACACTCCAAGATCGCCCTGAAGCAACTGCTTCAGCCACACGAAGAGCTGGGTCAGGATCGGCTGATCCAGTCCCATCGTCCGGCGAATCTGCTCGAGCTGCGCGCCCGAAGCATCATCGCCGGCAAGGATCGCGGCCGGGTCGCCAGGCGTCAGCCGAAGCATGGCGAAGACCACGACCGCGACCATCGTCATCACCGGTATCGTCGCCAGTACCCGCTTGATGACATAAGGGAACATCGTTTCCTCACTCAGCCGTTTTCTGGACGTTCCAGAACAGGGTGACCGGAGCCTTCGGGAAGCCCGTCCACTCGGTGCTGTAGGCGGCCGGGATGCGGAACTGGCCCAGCGGCCCCACGACGCCTTCGTCGATCGCGAGCTTCTGGATCTTCACCGCGATCTCCTTCTGCTCCTCCGGCGTTGCGGCGCGCGCATAGTCGAGCCTCAGCGCCTCGATCTCCGGTACGTCGGGCCAACCGGCCCAGGAAGAGCGTCCGGCCGTCGACAGCGTGGTGTTGCCGAACGGATCGCCGCTGGTCGCAAGGATGCTGTAGGTCGAGAAGATGTTCCAGCCGCCTTCCGAAGGCGCGTTCTGGTTGCCCTGCTGGGTCACGACCGTCTGCCAGTCCATCGTCTTCATCTCGACGGTGAATCCGGCCTTGCGCAGCGCGTCGCCGAGCACGATCGGCTGGGCGGCCAGCATGGCGATGTCGGTCGGCTGGAGAAGCACGACGGGCGTGCCATCGTAACCGGCTTCCTTCAGCAGAGACTGCGCGCGTTCGATGTCGGAATTGACGACCCACTCGGCGCCGTACTCATCGCCGTTCGGGTTGCCGCAGCCCATGACGGCGCCGCAGGTCTGGTAGAAATCCGGATTGCCGACCAGCAGCTTGAGCACGTCTTCCTGCCCGACGGCCGCCATCGCCGCCTGCCGCACAAGCTTGTTGTCGAAGGGCGGATACAGGTGGTTCATGCGGAAGTACGTCCAGGCGCCGAGCTCGTCCATGACCTCGGCCTTGATGCCGTCGGCGGCTTCCACCAGCGGCAGCAGGTCGAACGGCACTTCCTGGATGAAGTCGACCTCGCCGTTCTGCAACGCGTTGATGGCCGTCATCTGGTCGGGCATCGTCACCCATTCCACGCGATCGACATTGACGACCTTGCCGCCGGCGGTCCAGCTCGATGGCTCGTCGCGGGGCACGTAGTCCTCGTTCTTCTCATAGACGACGGAGATGCCCGGCTGGAATTCGGCCTCGACGAACTTGAACGGACCCGAACCTACGAATTCCGTGATCGGTTCGGAGGAGGGCGTCTCGGCGATGCGCTTCGGCATGATGAAGGCCGGCCGCGAGCTCAGCTTGGAGAGGCCGGAGAGGACCAGCGTCGTCGGCTGGCTGAGCTTGATCTCGAACGACTTGTCGTCGACGGCGTCGATGCCTTCGACCATGGTCATGAGCGCCTGACCGGTGGTGTCCACCTCGGCCCAGCGCTTCAGCGAGACGACGGCGTCCTCGGCGGTAACCGGCTCGCCGTCATGCCACTTGAGGCCGTCGCGCAGCGTGAATGTGTAGAGCTTGCCGTCTTCGGAGACGGTCCAGCTCGCCATCTGCGGCTGCACCTTGAAGTCGGAGTCCACGCCAAGCAGGGTGTCGTAGATCATGTAGCCATGGTTGCGCGTCAGGAAGGCGGTGCTGAGCACCGGGTCCATGACCCGAAGGCCGGACTGCATCACGGCCCGCAGGGTTTCGGCCTGCGCCACCGAATGGCCTGCCATCGGTACCATCACCGCTGCCGCGCATAGCAGCGCGCGGGCATGCCTGAAAAATCGTCCATATGTCTGCATCATGATATTCCCCTTCTCGTTGGTCGCCGGGACGTTCCTGCCCCTTTGCGGATTGATGCTCTCTGCTAGTGAAGCGCGAATTTGCCCTCCCTGATGGCTGTGGGACGGCGCGCAATCCTGTCCCGCAGCAGGCCGGCGCTTCCCGCCGCCAGCGTGAATCCCAGGCTTCCGTGCCCGGCATTGATCCAGAGGTTCGTGTAGGGCGTGGCCCCGATCAGCGGTGTGCTGTCCGGACGCGCCGGCCTCAGGCCAGCCCAAGGCTCGGGTTCCGCCGCCGGTGCGAGCTGCGGCAGGAAATCGTGGACCTGTGTTTTCAGCAACTCGATGCGGCGGCTGCGGATGCCCGCGTCGCCGTCGCCGATGTCCACCATTCCGGCCACGCGAAGCCGGTCGCCGAGCCGCGCATAGACGACCTTGGTCCTGATATCGCTGACGCTCAGCCGCGGTGCCTGGCTTTCAGGCGTCAACTGGTAGGTGAGACTGTAGCCCTTGAGCGGGTAGATCAGCGGGTTGAAACCTGCTTGCGTGGAAAGCCGCTGTGCCCCAAGCCCGTTGGCGATCACGTATCCGTCTGCCTGCAGAGAGCCAGCGCTCGTATCGAGCGCGGCCACGCGACCGCCCTCCAGTTTCAGACCGCGTACCTCGGTGTCGAAATGGAAGTCCACGCCGGACGCGGGATGCGCGAGCTTGCGGTGAAGCTGGGCGCAGAGCTTCAGGCAGTCGCCTGCATCCTCCTCCGGCAGGAAGATGCCACCGACGATGCCGCGCCCGCTTTGCGCCAAAGTCGGCTCCATATCGAGGCAGGCCTGCGTGGTCAGCACGCTGTGCTCGCCACCGGAGCCATCCTGAAACGCCATCTGTGCACGGGCTTTCGCGTATGTCGCGTCGTCTTCGTAGACGAGCAGCTTGCCGGACGGTGAAAAGTCGAAGTCGAAGCCCTCGTCCGCCACCATCTTGCGCAGCAATTCGCGGCTTGAGATGCCGAGTTCCAGCAGCTCCATCGTGACGCGGCGGGCCGTGGCGCGCTGGCACGCGCGCAGGAAGGACAGCCCCCAGCGCCATTGCTGCGGGTCGGCGCGGAGACGGAAATGCAGTGGAGCGTCCCTGTCGGTGAGCCAGGACGGCAGTTTCGGCAGCACGCCCGGATCGGCCAGCGGCGCGACGAAGCTGTAACTCAACTGCGCACCATTGGCCTTGCTCGTTTCGGTGCCGGGTTCGCTCTGCCGGTCGATAACCGTTACGGCATAGCCTTCGCGGCGCAGGAAATACGCCGTGGTCATGCCGATAATGCCCGCTCCTATGACGGCGATGCGCATAAGCCCTGCTACCTGTTTGCCGTGCGCAGCGCGTCGATGGTCGCCGCTGCCGATATGTGTTGGAGGCTGGTTTTGACCGAGATCACGACCGGGCGGTCAGCCGAAAGCGCGGTCGTAATCGCTTCTTCGATCTCGCCGGCGGTCTCGACCCGCAAGCCAAGCGCACCGTAGGACGTGGCCATGGCGGCAAAGTCTGGATTCGTCAGCGCGGTCATGCCGACGCGTCCCGGGAAGTGCTTTTCCTGATGCATCCTGATGGTGCCGTAGGAGCCGTTGTCAGAGACGACGAGGATGGGCGCCGCGCCGCCTTGCATGGCGGTCGCGAGCTCGCTTCCCGTCATCAGGAAGCCCCCATCACCCACGAAACAGACGACCTTGCGATCGGGCCGCCGCAGACTGGCGGCGACGGCTGCCGGCACGCCATAGCCCATTGCGCCGGACGCGGGCGCCAGCATCGCGCGGCCGCCGCCGAAGCGCATGTGCTTTTGCACCCAGCCGCCGAAATTGCCGGCATCGAGAGCGATGATGGCTTCGTCGCCAAGCAGCCGGTCGAAGGCCTCCACAAACGCGCCGAAGACGATGCCGTCCGGCGCCTCTGCCGTTCCGCTCCACTGGCGCAGGGCTGTCGCGGTGGCGTGAAGTTCGGCGCACCATCTGATGTGCTCCTCGCACGGCGTCTCAGGCGCGACGGCGCGTAGCTGGTCGAGGAACAGGAGCGGATCGGCGGCGATGCCCATGTCGAGGCTGCGAACACTGCCGACCGCGGCTGCATCCGGCCAGACCTGCACCACGCGTTGTTCGGGTGCGGGTGCCGCTGGAAATGCATAGCCCTGGGTGGTGACGTCTCCCAGCCGCGTGCCCACGGCGATCACGAGGTCCGCCTGTTTGAGGCCGCGCAGTAGTTCGGCCGGCGCGCCATAGGTCATGTGACCCGCATAGTTCGGGTGGTCGCCGGGCATGAGGTCGGCATGCCTGACGGCGGCGGCAACGGGCACGCCGAAGGCCTCGGCCACCGATCGCAGCGCCGTCTCGCCACCATTTGCCTTCAGGAGGCCGCCAGCGACAATCAGCGGCCGCCTTGCTTCGTCTATCAGCGTTCTCAGCCGGTCGATGTCATCGTGAGGGGCTGCAGCGCGGGCCACTCGATTGACCGTCACCGGCGCGTCGTTCACGTCGTCTTCGAGCATGTCCTCGGGTAGCACGACGACCGCAGGGCCGGGCGTTCCGCTCGCCGCCGCATGGAACGCGGTTGCCACCGTGTCGGCCAGCCGTGAAGCGTCGTTCACCTCGGCGACCCACTTCACCATCGGGCCGAACACGCGGCCGTAATCGACCTCCTGAAACGCTCCCATGTTGCGATGGGCACGTTCCACCTGGCCGATGAAGAGCACCAACGGCACAGCATCCTGCTGCGACGAGTGCACGGCGATTGCCGCATTCATCGCGCCGGGGCCGCGGCTGACGAAGGCCACGCCGGGACGACCCGTGAGCCGAGCATCGGCGAGCGCGATGAAGCCCGCGCCGCTTTCGTGCCGCGTGGTGATGACGTTGATTTCATCGCGTGCGGTCAACGCGTCCAGCACGCTGAGATAGCTTTCACCCGGCACACAGAAGAGCCGGTCGACGCCATGTGCGACCAGTGCATTTGCCAGCAGGTCGGCCGCGCGCGTCATTGATCGGTTTCCTTCGGCGTGCGGCGCGTCTCGAGCGAGCGCAGCGACTGTTCCTTGAGGTCTGCCGGCAAGGCGCCCGTCAGGTGCTGGGTGGCCTTCCATAGCCGGTCCCAGCCTTCGGGCGTGCGCAGCGAGACGCCGAGGAAGTATTCCTCGGTCTTGGAGCGGAGCATCAGGTAGAGAATGCCGGCCAGCATGATGCTGACTACGGCGGGCACATCGACATCGTCGGTCAGGCCGTCAACACGGTCGATGAAGGCACGCGCTGCACTTTCGCGGCGGTCTGCGAGCTTGGCGCTTACCTCGTTGCGCTCGATCAGCTCCCAGCGGCGGACCTCGCAGAGGGCCTGGTTGTTTGCCAGGCCGTCCATCTGCTCGCGCAACATCGCGAGGATGAGCGCTGCGGGTGTCTGCTCGCTCGACTCGTCGTTTTTCACGACGTTGGCGCGCTTCGTCCAGAAGTCCTGCTCCTGCATCCAGGCCATCATCAGGCCCGGCATGCCGTCGAAGTAGCGGTAGATCAGCTCCTTGCTGACGCCGGCCCGCTTGGCCACTGAGTTGACCCCGACGCCGGCCATCCCGGTTTCGCGGATCTGATCCTCGAGCGCCTGGAGGATCGCGCGTTCGGTTCGCTCACGCCGCGACATCGGAAAGCCTCACCATCATCAAGTTTCGGGAATCCGGCTCGTCCTGCGGATGGGCGGTGCCACCGGCCATGCGCGCGAAAAGCTCGGTGACCGCGATGCCGATCCTGCGCTCGGCCTGCCAGATTTCCGCCGACAGATAGCCCGCCGTGCCGACACGCTCGGCAGTCAGAAGGGCCGGGTTCGCCGTCTCCAGCCCGATGATGTCACCGGCCCCGTCGATGACGATCCGGTCCCGTTCAGCGAGTCGAAACGCGATCGGACGGCCAAGCTTCAGGAAGGAGTGCGGGGCAGGGGTGCCGGTGAGTGCTTGCCATGCAATGCCGGACAACGCATCCGCGAGGTTCTGGCAGTGACCGTCGGCTATGAAGATCGAATTATGGAGCAGGGCGAAGCTGCGATCGGCGTCGCTGCGGCGGGCTTGTCCAAGATCGCTGCGGCGCTGGACACGCGCCGAATTCGCCCAACCCAAGTGCACCATCGGCGGTGATCGCGATCAGGCCGGCGTCGATCTCGGGTGACTGCGCAAACTCTGCATCGATTGCCGCCTGCGGTGTTTCGCCGGCATTCAGACGCGCAAGCACGGCATCATTGATCGGAACGTCACTGGTATTGGGCGCGTGCGGCAGGCGATGGCCGGTCACCAGTGCGCATCCGTTTGCGCCGGGCAGGAACTGGATCAGCGGTTCGGGGCGGTTCGGGCCGCTCGAAATGCACGCCGCGATCCCCGCGTCATGCCATGAAGGTGGAATGTCGAGCGTGCAGACGCCTCCATCCTGCGTCCAGCGGTGATGCACTTTGCCGTCGGCGTCGAGGATCGCGAAGACGGCAAAGCCGCCAATGGCGCCCCGGCCAAGCAATTCGGCAGCGAGCACGGCATTGAAAACAGCCGCCCCTGAACGGGTGCCAAAGGAAGCGATGCCGATCGTCAAGGACTATCCCTTCTGCGCCATGTCGCGAGACATTTCGAGCTGCCGGGCTAAATGTGAACACCCGGTCACATTTGCAACGCTAGGCGGGAGCCGGCGCCTTGTCAATTGGCAAACGCAACGGAAAATCGAACTCGCAACAGGTGGTTCGCGCGCTTTGTCACACCGGAGGTAAAAGGCCTGAACAGCTTGGCCAGCAAGGCGGCCCGGCATGTCCGGCGCTCGTCATCCAACTGGTGCGGCTTGACATTCGCCAGGCGATCGCCCACCTCTGCCAGTATGAGCAAGATCGAGCATCGCATTTCCATCCGTTACCGGGTGTGTCCTATCGCGGGACACTGACCCGCGGCTCGGTCGCGTCGCGCCCCGGCCGCGGGCATCGGCTTTCGCCTGATGGGCGGTAGGCTGGATACGCGACAAAAAATCAGCAATTTCTAAACGGACCGCAGGCCCTTGCCGATGCAAGTGCGGCCACACGGTCAACAGGATGTCCAGCAATGGCCGCAGACAACAAGAAACACCGCAAGCCCGCGATCTCCATGACGCGTTCCGACCATGAGCGGCTGTCGCTGCTCGCGGAATCGTTCGCCGAGCGCAACCCCGCCGTTGCCGAACAGCTCTTTGCCGAGCTGGACCGCGCGCGCCTGGTCGCGGACGGCCGGCTTGGCGACAACATCGTGCGCATGGGCTCGACCCTCCGCTTCACCACGGATGCGGGCGAGGATCGTACCGTCACGCTCGTCTTCCCCGGTGAGGCGGACATCGCCGCGGGAAAATCTCGATCCTTACGCCGATCGGCGCGGCGCTGATCGGACTATCGACCGGGCAATCCATTGATTGGGCATCGCGGGACGGGCGCAGCCACCGGCTGACCGTCGAGAGCGTTGGCGAAGCGGCTGCCACGGCTGGTGTCGATGCCGTGAGCGAAAACTAGCGTTGGCATGAACTGCGTTTCGCTTCTCTCCCGCCTCAAGCTTTTCGGAGGCTGCCTCATCGCAGGATCGTAGCCCCTGTGCCGCGTCAGCGGCCAGGGGATTCTCCACTCTCGTTTCAATTTTGCCGCCTTCTGGCGGAGCGATGGAGAACTGCGATGTCGGCCGAGAGCTGCATTCTCACAACCAAGGACTTCACCATTCTCGAGGTGATGCGCGACCGATGTCTCGGGCGCGAGGACCCGCTTGCGCTGCTTCTGAAAAGAAAGCTCGATTCCGCCCTTGTCGTCTTTCGCGACGATGTGCCCGCAAACGTCGCGACGCTCAGCAGCCGTGTCAATTTCAGCGTCAACGGCGGTGAGCGGGACACGCGGGTTATCTCGGACGGAAACATGTCTGCTCCGGTCGGCCTCTTTCTGCCAATCAGCAATCCGCGCGGACTGGCGCTGCTCGGCCTGATCGAGGGACAGGAATTTTGCTTCACCGACCCCGACCGGGTGGAGCGCCGCGTGATGCTGGAACAGGTCCTTTACCAGCCCGAGGCTGTCCGGCGCGAGAAGGAAGCGATGAGCGGGCTTTCGCGACCCGCGACGCGCAGGCCCGTGCTGCGGCTCGTCCATTCCGCTGGAGGAGCGGTGCGCCAGCCCGTTCCAGTGGGGCCGGAAGGTTTTGACGATCCCGGTCCTTCTGCGGCATAGGCTTTGCCGCCGCGAGTCGGCGGAGAGGAAATCCATGACAGACTATCTGGTGCTGGCCGCCGCGGCATTTTTCGCAGGCATGCTCAATACGGTGGCGGGCGGGGGCACGTTTCTGACGTTCCCCGCTCTCGTCTACACCAGCGTGCCGGTGGTGGCGGCAAACGCGACCAGTGCCGTCGCGGTCTTTCCCGGCTACCTTGCGGGAGCCGCCGGTTTTCGGCGGGAAATTGCCACTTTTGATCGGGCAAGGCTCGTCAAGATCGTTGCGGCAACGGCCATTGGCGGGCTGATCGGTTCGGTGCTGCTGCTGGTTTCCTCCAATGAAGCGTTCTCAGCGGTCGTGCCCTTTCTACTGGCGGTCGCTACCCTTGCCTTCGCGTTCGGAGACAAGATCAGGGACTGGGCGCAACGGCACAGCTTCGGCTCCGCGGAAGGGCCGGTGGGCACCGTGCTGGTCTCCATCTACGGCGGCTATTTCAACGGTGGGCTCGGCATTGTGCTGCTTGCGCTGTTCTCGTTGTGGGGCATGCGCGACATCAACCTCATGAACGGCTTGAAGAACGGCCTGTCCTTCGTTTTATCCGCAATTTCGGTAGCGACCTTCGCGCTGGCGGGTCTCGTTGCCTGGCCGCAAGCCCTCGTGATGATGGTGGCTGCCACGGCGGGCGGCTATGCCGGTGCGCCGCTGGCCCGCGCGCTGCCTCGGTCGATTGTTCGCGCGGTGGTCATCGTCGTCGGCGCGGCCATGAGCGCGGTCTTCTTCTGGCGACTGTTTGCCTGACGCAATGCGTTCCCTAGAGCGCGCAGCGGGTGATGAAACCTATCCGGCGCTGAGCTGTTGGTTGCTTGTCGGACAAGCAACCAGATGGAGCCGCTGCCATGTCATACGCTCGCTTTGCAGCAATGATCGCAACGTCGACGGTGGTGATGTTCGGGCTGATGTACCTGAACACCTATGCCCTGGATCACGTTGCCTTTAGCCAGACCCGAACATGGATGGCGCTGCTGATGGGCGCTACGATGGCGATTATCATGTTGGCCTTCATGTGGTCGATGTATCGCAACAGGACGGCCAACGCCCTCATCATCGGTGCCAGCGTCGTCGTCTTCGCGGGCTCGCTATGGCTCGTCAGGAGCCAGGAGACCGTTTCGGACGTGTCCTACATGCGGGCGATGATCCCGCACCACTCCATCGCGATCATGATCAGCGAAAGGGCCCATATACGCGATCCGCGGGTGCGGGAACTCGCCGACGGTATCATCGAGGCGCAGGTTCGCGAGATCGACGAGATGTATCGCCTGATCGCGGACATAGAGGCAAATCCGATCCCGCAGGATGCTCCGGATTTGCCGCCGCAAGCCTCAACCGATGAACCAACCTAGCCGGTTGGCGGCGAGCGCTCCCGTTTCGCCGGGCATCGTGTTGGCGAGCCTGCGCCGGTTGAACGCCGTCTGTGGGCTCGTCGCGGTGCTTATCTTCTTCCACCATCTGAACATTGCGACATCCTTTCATCGAAGCCGCTCTCATGGCGCTGGCTGCTGCGGGACACTGTCGCTGCATATTCCCATTCCGCCACCTGAACGATAGCGCGGTTGGGGAGGGCACCTCCAACGAGTATTCGTCATGAGGCGATGAGGCGAACTCATCGCTGCCCAACCTAGGTTGGTCCGGCCTCATTTCTCGACGTCAACCATGTACTTAAGGCAGCCTTAAGCTTGGCGTTGTTGAGCGCGACCTCGATGAACTTGACGAGGTATGCGGATGACGCGGAATTTTGGATCTTCCGGCGACGAACAGAAAATTGCGCCGGCCACCGTGCGGATGGGGCGCCGGGCCGTGCTGGCAGGGATGAGTGCGTTGCTGGCGTCGGGATGCGTGGCGGCCCGCCCGACGGTGCCGGCGGCGCCGATCTCACCTGCGCCCCCGCCGGCGCCCTCTGTTCCACCCATGTATTTCGCCATGCCGGAGGAACGGTTTCCGCTTCCCGCCGTCGATGTCAGCAAGATGGACCGGCGCTATTGGCGAACCGATGTCGACTATGCGACGCGGCACCGGCCGGGCACGATCGTGGTCGATACGCCGAACCGTTATCTCTATCACGTCAAGCCGGGAGGCAGGGCCACGCGCTACGGTGTGGGCGTCGGCAGGCAGGGTTTTTCGTGGGCCGGTGCGGCGATCGTTGCCTACAAGCGAGAGTGGCCGCGCTGGACCCCGCCGGACGAAATGGTCGCGCGTCAGCCGGCGCTTGAACCCTACAGCATCGCCAATGGCGGCATGGACCCGGGTCTGAAAAACCCGCTGGGAGCGCGGGCGCTTTATATTCACCAGGGCGGCAAGGATACGCTCTATCGCGTCCACGGTTCGCCCGAGGCCTGGAGCATCGGCAAGGCTGTGTCTTCGGGGTGCATCCGGCTCGTCAATCAGGACATCATCCATCTGCACGCAGAAGTGAGGGACGGAAGCCCGATTGTCGTGATACCCGACCCCTCCATGGAGCATTTGCTGGTCGGCTGACCGGATCGGCGGGCAGCGGTGCGGCATAAGGGAAGCCCTGGAGACGATATCTTGAGAGTTCTCGTCGTGGAGGATGATGCGCTGCTGCTCGACGGTCTTTCGGTAGGGCTTGGTCTCGCGGGCTTCACAGTCGACGCCGTCGCGACCTGCGAAGATGCCGACGCGGCACTGTCAGCCCAGCCCTACGATGCCGTCGTGCTCGACCTGATGCTGCCCGACGGCTCCGGCCTCGACATTCTCGCCTCGATGCGCGGCGGCGGCAACACCACACCGGTGCTGCTTCTGACCGCGCGCGACCAAATATCAGACCGGATCACCGGCCTGGATGCGGGTGCCGATGACTATGTCGGCAAGCCGTTCGATCTAGACGAATTGTCAGCACGGGTTCGAGCCGTCGCGCGTCGCGGGCAGGGCCGCGCGGCTGCGAAGCTCGAATGGTGCGGCGTCATGCTCGATACGGCACGTCAGACCGCGTCGCTTAACGGCGAGCCGTTGATGCTCACGCGCCGCGAGTTCGGCGTTCTGCGCGCGCTGATGGAACACCCTGGCATGACGGTTTCCAAACATACGCTCGAGGAAGCCCTTTATGGCTGGCAGGAGGAAGTCGAAAGCAACGCAGTCGAGGTGCATGTGCACCATCTGCGCGCCAAGCTTGGCGCCGGCTTCATCCGCACCGTGCGTGGCCTTGGCTACCGTCTGGCGGAGGAGGGTGCATGAGATCGATCCGTGCCCGGCTGCTGGTCGTTCTTCTGGGGTCGACCGGGCTCGTCTGGTTTCTTGCCGTCGTCTGGATCTATTTCAGCACGCAGGCGGAGCTTGAGCGGGTACTGGATGCCCGCCTGATGGAGGCTGCGCGCATGGTCGATTCGCTGTTGACCGATCACCGCGTGGATCTGGCTTTGGCCAGCATCGATGGCAACGGCACCAGCGGCCCGCAATCGCGTGCGGTTGAGCCGCAGTCATACGAAAGGCAGCTTTCCTGCCAGATATGGTCGCTCGACGGCACGCTGGTCGGTCAGTCCGAGCACGCTCCGCAAGGACGCCTAACGGATGTGAAGCAGGGCTTTTCCGAAACAGACGTCGGCGGCGAGACCTGGCGGGTATTCGCGATCGAGAACGAAGCGCTGGGCGTACGGGTGATGGTCGGCGACAGCATCCGCATCCGCGACCGGCTCGTCAGCGAGGTCATCAAGGGACTGGTCGCGCCGGCAGCACTGGTTCTGCCTTTTCTCGGCGGCGCGATCTGGTTCAGCGTGAGGCGCGGCATGTCGCCCCTGAAAGATATGGAGCATGCATTGGCAGGACGTGATGCCAACGATTTGCACCCCTTGCCCGAAGCACGACTGCCGAAGGAGATCGCGCCGGCGGTCGAGGCGCTGAACGGTCTTTTCAGACGTGTTGCAGATGCGCGGGACCGCGAGAAGAGTTTCACTGCCTTCGCAGCCCATGAGTTGAAGACCCCGCTCGCCGGGCTCAAGACACAGGCGCAGATCGCGCTGGCTAGCGCAGACGGCGAGGTACATGCCCATGCGCTCCGGCAAATTTCGGCCGGTGTCGACCGCACGTCGCGACTGGTTCGCCAGTTGCTCGATCTTGCTGCGGTGGAGGCTGATGCCGAACAATCATCCTTGGTGGCCGTCCGGGCGAGCGAATTGGTAGCGCGCATCGCCGGCAATCTGTCGTTGCCGTCAGCGCCGCCGATAGAGGTCGTCTATGACGGTCTGGATGCCGACAGGCCGGTGCGGATCGACCCTGTGCTGGCGGCTCTGGCGCTTCGAAACCTGATCGAAAACGCGATCGTCTATTCGCCTCAGGGGGCAAGAATCGTCGTCCGGCTTTCTGCGTGCAAGGGGCGTCTGGATCTTTGCGTCGAAGACGAAGGGCCCGGCATTGCCGCAGACGAGTTGTCTCGCGCGACTGATCGGTTTTTTCGCGGACGGCATCGCTCGTCGGAAGGCAGCGGGCTCGGCCTGGCGATCGCGAAGGAGGCGGTCTCGCGGATGGGAGGCGACCTGTCTCTGGAGAACCGGGAGCCGCATGGCCTCCGGGCTGTTCTCTCGCTGCCGGCAGAGGAGTTGCCATGACGATCACCAGAAGAACGCTGCTCGTAGCTGGCGTAACGTGCATGGCCGCCGGTGCCTCTTCTGCGCAGCCGGTTCCCGGGCTGTCGGATATCCTGTTCGATCCGATGTTGCCGGTGCTCGGCAATCCGGACGGCGATATCACGGTGGCGGAGTTCTTCGACTATGCCTGTCCCACCTGCAAGGCGCTTCACCTGCATCTCAAACGGGTCGTTGCGGAAGATGGGGGCATTCGCCTGATCATGAAGGACTGGCCGATCAATGGCGGCGAGGTTCTCTACCCCGCCAGGATGGTGCTCGCCGCCAATGCGATCGGCGTCTATGCGCAAGCGCATGATGCGGTTATGGCGCTCAAGGGGCGCCTGACATTGCGCCGTATAGACGATGCGATGCGCGACGCGGGCGTGGATGTCGGCGCCGTGCGGGACGCGCTCGATGTGCACCTGCCCGCCATAGACGCGTTGCTCGAACGCAATCACGCGCAGGCGCGAGCGCTGTCTTTGGTGGGTACGCCCGGCTTCATCGTTGGCAGTACGCTCTACAGGCGGCCTGTTGCACCGGACGAACTGCGCAATCTCGTTGCCGCGATCCGTCGCGGCTAACGACAACTTCCACAACATCTCAATTGCCTTCGTCCGGTCCTCGCCACGGGGATCGCACGCATTTGTGAACGATTACGTGGGCATCTGACCGCTTTCACTTGACACTCCGCCAGATCGGCAAAATAAACGAAGGGAACCAATTCATGAAATGGTTCCTCTCGGAGGGGTGGGATTGCAGGCTGAACGGCCGACATCGAATTCGTCTATTGCGCTGGAGAAGCTGCGCCAGCTCGTGCGCGAGCATCGCGACGATGTGGAGTGGCGGCTGCCGCCGGAGCGCGACCTGGCGTCGTCCATGGGGCTGGGGCGCCGGGCCGTTCGCCGGGCGATGGAAGTGCTCGAGGCCGAAGGAATCGTCTGGCGCCGGCAAGGCAAGGGAACCTTCATCGGACGTCGTCCCGCCATCCAGCCTTTGCTCGTCGGAAATCTCGCCGACCGAACCAATCCGCTTGAAGTGATGGAAGCGAGGCTTCAGATCGAACCGGCGCTCGCGCGCATGGCGGCGATCCGATGCTCGGCGGAAGACATCGACGCACTGCGCCGCCTCGCGCAGAAAACATCGTCCGCGCTCGACGATGACGGCTGGGAGCTGTGGGACAGCGCTTTCCACCGACGCATCGCAGAATGCGCCCGCAACGGCCTGCTGCTGTCGTTGTTCGATGTAGTGCAGACCATCCGTCGCGAGCCGGATTGGCGGGCCCTGCGTGCACGGGCGCGCAACGACGAGCGCCGCGACAGCTCCTTCCGCGAGCATCTGGTGATCGTCGAGGCGATCGCCGACCGCGATGCTCCGGCCTCCGAGCGTGCGATGCGGCGCCATCTCAACGCCATCAACGCCAACCTTCAGTCGATAGCGTTGGGTGACGACGAGGAAGGGCGGATGGACGCCATGATCGACGAAGCCGAGGAACTGAACGTGAGGACGAGAGCATGAGCCGGCCGCAAGCCCTGGATGACGGCACTATGCAGTCAGTCTCGCCCGTCACGGCGCCTGTTCTTGCGGTCAAGGATTTCTCGTTGACCTTCAAGGCGGGCGCCGAGACCAATCTTGTCGAAAGCGTTTCCTTTTCCGTGTCACCTGGCAAGACGCTCTGCATCGTCGGGGAGTCCGGTTGCGGCAAGAGCGTGACCTCGCTGGCGCTGATGGGGCTGCTGCCGTCGCCGCCGGCGCGCATTGTCTCGGGAACCGCGGAGTTCAACGGCCGGAACCTGTTCGCCATGCCGGAGCGGGCCCGCGCGGACCTGCGCGGCAACGAAATGGCGATGATTTTCCAGGAGCCGATGACGTCGCTCAATCCGGCGTTTACGGTCGGGCAGCAGATCGCCGAGGGCATCATGCGCCATCGCGACGTCTCGAAGGGAGAAGCGCGAGCCGAGGCGCTGAAGATGCTCGAATGGGTGCGCATTCCCGCGCCCGAGAAGCGGCTCGATGCCTACCCGCACCAGCTTTCCGGAGGCATGCGGCAGCGGGTCATGATCGCGATGGCGCTCGCTAACCGGCCGAAATTGCTGATCGCCGACGAGCCGACGACGGCACTGGACGTGACGATCCAGGCGCAGATCCTCGCTCTCGTGCGTCAGATCCAGGCCGAGACCGGCACGGCGATGATCCTCATCACCCACGACCTTGGCGTTGTCGCGGAGGTGGCCGACGATGTGGCTGTCATGTATGCCGGGCGCATCGTCGAAAGCGGCCCGGTCGAGGCGATCTTCGGCGATCCCCAGCATCCATACACGATCGGGCTTTTCGGTTCGGTGCCGTCGCTCGGGCGCAGACAGGGCAGGCTCGCAACCATCAAGGGCGCCGTGCCGCCTTTGGACCTGATGCCGAAAGGTTGCCGCTTCGCACCGCGTTGCCCCCTTGCCGACAGCCGCTGCCACGATGAGGTCCCACCAACCGTGCCGTTCGGCGACGGGCATAGCGCGGCCTGCTGGTATGCGCCCATCGAGCAGACCATGGAGGCGCGGCAATGAGCGCTGCGACCGCGGAAGCGCCGATCCTCGAGGCGCGTGGCCTCGTCAAGCGCTTCGGCGGTCGGCGCGGGTTGTTTGAGTCCTCGCCGACAGTGCATGCCGTGAACGATGTCTCGCTGCAGATACGCCGTGGCGAGACCTTCGCCATCGTCGGGGAGTCCGGTTGTGGAAAGTCGACACTCGGCCGTCTTCTTCTGCGGCTGATCGAGCCCAGCGAGGGTGACGTCCTTTACGAGGGGCAGTCGATCACGTCGCTGCCGTCGCGGGACATGCGCCGCCTGCGGCGCGACCTGCAGATCATCTTCCAGGACCCGTTCGCATCGCTCAATCCGCGTATGACGGTGGGAGACATCATCGCCGAACCGATCCGCCTGCACGGGCTGGCGCGCGGCGCGGCGGTGCGTGCCCGCGTTTCCGAGCTTCTCGGCATTGTGGGACTGCGGCCCGAATATGCCGATCGTTACCCCCATGAGTTCTCCGGCGGACAGCGCCAGCGCATCGGGATTGCCCGCGCACTGGCGGGCGAGCCGAAGCTCATCATTGGCGACGAGCCGGTCTCGGCGCTCGATGTCTCTATCCAGGCGCAGGTGATCAACCTGCTGGAGGATCTGAAGGAACGCTTCGGCCTGACACTGGTGATCGTCGCGCACGATCTGGCGGTTATCCGCCATATGAGCGATCGCGTCGCCGTGATGTATCTCGGCGAGATCGTCGAAATGTCGCCGGTCGACCCGCTCTACGAAAAGCCGCTGCATCCCTATACGCAGGCGCTGCTTCGGGCCATCCCGGCACCCGACCCGAAGGACAGGGTCGCGCCGCAATTGCTGCAGGGTGACGTGCCCAATCCCACGGACTTGCCGACCGGCTGCCGCTTCCACACGCGTTGTCCGCATGTGCAGCCGCGCTGCGCGCAGGAGCACCCGGCGCTCGAGGACGCTGGAGGCGGGCGGCTGGTCGCCTGCCATTTCTGGCGCGAGATCGGCGAGGCCGAACCCGGCATCGGGGCCGACGACAGCGCGGACACCGCGCTCAGCCGTCGCCTCGAAGTCTACCGCACATTCCAGGCTCGCCGCGAGGCGGAGCCGTCGACACCGGACATCAACCAACAAGGAGGCCAGACATGAAAAGACTGCTGACACTGACACTGGGCGCGATGCTGATGGCGAGCGCCGCATCGGCGGCCGATCTGCGGATCGCGCTGCAGGACGATCCGGACGTGCTCGATCCACATCGCGCGCGCACTTTCGTTGGCCGCATCGTCTTCACCTCGCTTTGCGACAAGCTGGTCGACATCGACGAGAAGCTCGCCATCGTGCCACAGATCGCGACCGAATGGTCGTGGAACGACGACAGCACCGTGCTGACCATGTCGCTGCGCGAGGGTGCCACTTTCCACGATGGCGCGCCGATCGACGCAGAGGCCGTGAAGGCCAATCTGGACCGCGCCCGTACGGATGAGGAGAGCCTGCGCAAAAGCGAGGTCGCGTCCATCTCGGATATCGCGGTGGTCGACGCTCAGACCCTCCAGATCACGCTGTCGCAGCCGGACGCCGGGTTCCTTGCGCAGTTGACCGACCGCGCCGGCATGCTGATGTCGCCCGCTTCGTTTGAAAACGACCCCGGCCAGAACCCGGTCTGCTCCGGCCCCTACAAGTTCGTCGAGAGGGTGCAGAACGACCGCATCGTGCTGGAGAAGTTCGCCGAGCACTGGAACGCGGATGCCTATGCCTTCGACAAGGTCACCTTCGTGCCGATTCCGGATACGACAGTGCGCCTTGCCAATCTGCGCTCGGGCGACGTCGACATCATCGAGCGCGTCGCACCGTCGGATCTCGCAACCGTGGAAGGCGACGACAGCATCAAGCTCGCCTCCGTCACCGGTCTCGGCTTCCAGGCGATCGAGGTCAACATGGCCAATGGCGACCGGGCCGATAATCCGCTCGGTCAGGACAAGCGCGTCCGTCAGGCCCTCGACCTTGCCATCGACCGCAACGTGATCAACGAGGTCGTCGGCGCCGGCACCTATCAGCCGGCCTATCAGGCATTCCCACCGGCAAGCTTTGCCTACAACCCCGAGACTGGCGGTGACGGCCGCAATGTCGAGCGGGCCAAGGAGCTGCTTGCCGAGGCGGGACACGAGCGTGTCGCCTTCGAGCTGACCTTCGGCAACAACACCGTCATGCAGCAGGTCTTCGAGCTGGTGCAGGCGATGGGTGCGGAAGCCGGTTTCGACATCACGCTGCGCCCGACCGAGTTCGCGGCACTTCAGTCCGCGCTCAAGGCTGGCGACTTCGAGGTTGGTCAGTCGGGCTGGTCCGGCCGCGTCGATCCGGATGGCAACATTCACCAGTACGTCACATGCGAGGGCAGTCTCAACGATGCGAAATACTGCAACGAGGAGGTCGACCGGCTGCTTAACGAAGCGCGTACGGTGACAGGCGAGGCGGAACGCAAGGCGCTCTACGATCAGGCGCAGGAAATCCTGCGTGACGAGATGCCGATCATCTACCTCTTCTATCTGCCCTGGCCGTTCGTGCACCAGGCTTCGATCGAGGGCTTCACCGCATATCCCGACGGGATGATCCGGCTCGCCGGCGTCACCATGGCCGAATAGGCCTCTTGGGAAACCGGCCCGGCCGGCTCCCCGAACTTCTGACAAAAAACACACAACAGGGGAACGTCATCATGAAACTGCTACTATCATCCTTGCTTACGACAACGATGCTGCTGGCCGCGGGTGCTGCTTCGGCGCAGGAGTTCCGCATCGGGCTTCAGGAAGACCCCGATGTGCTCGACCCGCACAAGTCGCGCACTTTCGTCGGCCGCCTCGTCTACGCATCGCTTTGCGACAAGCTGATCGATGTCGATGCCGAGCTGAAATTTGTTCCGCGCGTCGCCACCGACTGGAGCTGGAACGAAGACAATACCAAGCTCACCTTCACGATCCGCGACGACATGACCTTCCATGACGGCACGAAGCTGGACGCTGCTGCCGTGGTTGCAAATCTCGAACGCGCGCGGACGCTGCCGGACAGCCTGCGCAAGAGCGAGCTCACTTCGGTAACAGGTGTCGAGGCGCCCGATGCCACGACCGTAGTGCTGACGCTGGCGCAACCCGATGCGACGCTGCTCGCGCAGCTTTCGGATCGTGCCGGCATGCTTCTGTCTCCGGCCACTTTCGAGAGCGACATCGGCACGAACCCGGTTTGCTCCGGCCCATACAAGTTCGTCAGTCGCGTTCAGAACGACCGCATCGTGCTGGAAAAGTTCGCCAATCATCCGGATGCAGACGACTATCATTTCGAGCGGCTTGTCTTCCAGCCGATCCCGGATTCGACCGTGCGGCTGGCCAATCTGCGTGCCGGCGACCTCGATATGCTGGAGCGGCTGAACCCTTCTGATGCAGCGGCCGTCAGAGATGACGAGAACCTGCAGTTCATGCCCATCGCCGGGCTTGGCTATCAGGGCATCACCATCAACACCAGCGGCGAGGGTGACGGCGACAACCCGCTCGGCACTGACAAGCGCGTGCGCCAGGCGCTTCAGCTTGCGATCGGCCGCGACATCATCAACGAGGTGGTGGGCAATGGCCTGTTCGAGCCCGCGCAGCAGCCGTTCCCGCCGGCGAGCCCCTACAACAGCGACGACTATCCGGTCGTCACCCGCGACGTCGAGGCGGCCAAGGCGCTGCTTGCGGAGGCCGGCCATGAGCGCGTCGCCTTCACGCTCAGCTTCGGCAACAACACGACAGCCACGGCGATCAATGAGCTGATTCAGGCCATGGCGACCGAAGCCGGTTTCGACATCAGCCTTCAGCCGACCGAGTTCGCCGCCATGCAGCAGGAAATGCAGGCCGGCAACTACCAGGCGGCACAGATCGGCTGGTCCGGTCGCGTTGACCCGGACGGCAACCTGCATCAGTTCGTCACCTGCGAGGGAACCCTCAACGATTCCAATTACTGCAACGAGGAGGTCGATCGCCTTCTGAACGAAGCGCGCGAAACGCCGGACCCCGAGGCGCGCCTGCCGCTTTACAACCAGGCACAGGCGATCCTGCAGGACGATCTGCCGATCATCTATGTCTACCACCAGCCCTGGCCGTTCGTGCTCGCCTCGAACGTCGAGGGCTTCCAGCCCTATCCGGACGGCATGTTGCGCCTCAAGGGCGTGACGATGGCCGAATAGTCGAAACCGGGCGACGGCGGCCTCTGCGCCGTCGCCCCTGCATTGCGTGAGCCAAACCGGATGCTGAAGATAATCGCCAGGCGCGTTTTCGTCGCGATCCCCACGCTGGTGCTCGTGACACTGATCGTGTTCGGGCTTCAGAAGATACTGCCGGGCGATCCGCTGCTGACCATGGCAGGCGAGGAGCGGGACCCCCAGGTGCTTGCCTTCCTGCGCGAAAAGTATCGCCTCGACGATCCGTTCCACGTCCAGTACCTCGCCTGGCTCGGCAACGTCCTCACCGGCGATTTCGGCAATTCGCTGCGCACCGGCGTCCCGGTTTCTACGCTGATTGCGCAGAAGCTGCCGGTGACGCTGCAGCTTGCGGTTATGGCGATCATCATGGCGATGCTGATCGGCATTCCGGCCGGCATCATCGCGGCGGTGCGGAAAGGGACGGTGACGGACTATGCCGCCAACGCCGTCGCGTTGTCGGGCATGTCCATTCCGAATTTCTGGCTAGGCATCATCCTCATCATGATCGTCTCCGTGCAGTGGCGGCTGCTTCCCGCGTCCGGCTACGTGCCGCTGACGGAGGACCCGCTGCAATCGCTGCGCACGATGCTGATGCCGTCTTTCGTGCTTGGTACGGCGCTGGCTGCATATCTGATGCGGCATACGCGCTCGGCGATGCTCGGCGTGCTGACCTCCGATTACATCAGGACAGCGCGGGCGAAGGGCCTGCTGCCGAAGACGGTGATCCTCAAGCATGCGCTGCGCAATGCACTGATGCCCATTGTGACCCTCTCGACGCTGCTGTTCGGCGAGTTGCTGGCCGGCGCCGTGCTGACCGAACAGGTCTTCACCATTCCCGGTTTCGGCAAGCTCATCGTGGACGCCGTGTTTACCCGCGACTATGCCGTGGTGCAGGGCGTCGTCTTGTGCACGGCCGTCGGCTTCATCTTCATGAACCTGATTGCCGACGTCCTCTACATCCTCATCAATCCGCGTCTGAGGCATCCGCAATGAGCGTCCAGGCAGAAGCCATCGCGCCGCGCCGCAAGCTTGGACGCAGCGCGACCAAGTTCCTCTCCAACCGCAGCGCCGTATTCGGCGGTGTGCTCGTTGCAACGTTCATCCTGCTCGCGTTGTTCGCGCCGCTGCTTGCCGGGTACGATCCGTTTGCGACCTCGTTCACATCTATCCGCAAGCCGCCTTCGGCCGAGTTCTGGCTGGGTACTGACGAACTGGGTCGCGACATCTACACGCGTATGCTCTATGGCGCGCGCGCTTCGCTGATGGCGGGCGTGGTATCGGTCGCCATCGCGGTTGCCGTCGGCGTGCCGTTCGGTCTGCTTGCGGGTTATTATGGCGGCTGGGTGGATGCCACCATCTCGCGCGTTACCGAGGCGCTGCTGGCCATCCCGTTCCTTATCCTGGCCATCGCGCTTGCCGCGTTCCTGGGCCCGAGCCTCACCAATGCGATGATCGCCATCGGTCTGTCTGCCACCCCCATCTTCGTGCGCCTGACACGCGGCCAGACGCTTGCGGTCAAGACGGAGGATTATGTCGAGGGCGCGCGCGCCATCGGCCTGCCGAACGTACTCATCATCATCCGCTACATCTTCCCCAACGTGCTGCCGCCGATCGTGGTGCAGGCAACGATCACGATTGCGACCGCGATCATCGCGGAGGCGAGCCTCTCCTTCCTCGGCCTCGGGCAGCAGCCGCCGAACCCGTCCTGGGGTTCGATGCTCAACACTGCAAAGAACTTCATGACCCAGGCCCCCTGGATGTCGATATTCCCCGGCGGCGCGATCTTCCTGGTCGTGCTCGGCTTCAATCTTCTCGGCGACGGGCTGCGCGATGCGCTCGACCCACGCGACAACTGACCAGACCACGGAGCAGCATCCATGTTCACTACAAGGCCCGAGATCCTCGGCACGTTCGGCGTCGTCACCACCACCCATTGGCTCGCCTCGCAATCCGGCATGGCGATGCTGGAGCGCGGCGGCAACGCTTTCGACGCCGCGGTGGCAGCCGGGTTCGTGCTGCAGGTGGTCGAACCACACCTCGTCGGCCCCGGCGGCGAAGTTCCGATTGTCTTCCACTCGGCAAGAACCGGAAAGACCGAAGTGCTGTGCGGGCAGGGCACGACGCCGGCAGGCGCGACCATGGAACACTACAAGGGGCAGGGGCTGACGCTGATCCCCGGCAACGGGCTGCTGGCGACCGTGATCCCGGGCGCATTCGATGCCTGGATGCAGCTTCTGCGCGATCATGGCTCGCTGCCGCTGGCCGATGTCATGGCGCCCGCGATCCACTATGCCGAGAACGGTCATCCGATGCTGCCGCGCGTTGCCAACACCGTTGCGGGGCTGAAGGACTTCTTCACCCGCGAATGGCCGACCTCGGCGGCCTTCTTCACGCCCGGCGGCCGGTTGCCGGAGGCAAAGAAGCTGTTTCGCAACGAGGCGCTGGCGAATACCTGGAAGCGCGTCATCTCGGGATCGCAGGCGGGCGGCGGCAGCCGCGAAAAGCAGATCGAGCGTGCCCGCGACGCGTTCTATCGCGGTTCGTTGCGGAGGCGATCGACCGGTTCGCGCGCGAGAACGAGGTGATGGACGAAAGCGGCTCCCGCCATCGCGGCGTGATCACCGCCGACGACATGGCCGGCTGGCAGGCGACCTACGAAAAGCCTCTGACTTATGACTATCATGGCTATCGCCTGAACAAGATCGGCCCGTGGGGGCAGGGGCCGGTGTTCCTGCAAACGCTCGCGCTGTTGAAGGGCTTCGACATCGGCGCCATGGATACGCGCGGACCGGATTTCGTCCACACGCTGACCGAGGCGATGAAGCTCGCCTTCGCCGACCGCGAATACTACTACAGCGATCCGAATTTCATCGACGTTCCGATCGAGACGCTGCTGTCGGATGCGTATAGCGACGAACGGCGCAAGCTGATCGCCGAGACGGCGTCGCTGGAACTGCGGCCGGGCCGGATTGCCGGCTACGAGGACCAGATCGCGCGCATGGATGCCGCCCTCGAGCGCCTGTCGCGCGTGGCCAATCCCGACGCGGCTTCGGCCGAGCCGACCATGGCCGACATGCGTTCCGTACGACGCGGCGATACCGTTCACATCGACACCATCGACAGGGACGGCAACATGGTCGCTGCCATGCCTTCCGGCGGCTGGCTGCAGTCCTCGCCCTACATTCCCGAGCTCGGCTTCATGCTCAACACGCGCGCCCAGATGTTCTGGTTGGAGGAGGGGCTGCCGGCGAGCCTGGCGCCCGGCAAGCGACCGCGCACGACGCTGACGCCAAGCCTCGCCGAGAAGGACGGCCGCCCCTACATGGTGTTTGGTACGCCGGGCGGCGACCAGCAGGAGCAGTGGCAGCTCCAGTTCTTCCTGCGCCACGTCCATCACGGCATGAACCTGCAGGAAGCTATCGACCTGCCAATGTCGCATACGGCGCATTTCCCGAACTCGTTCTATCCGCGTGATCGCAAGCCCGGGAACCTCGCCATCGAGGAAACATTCGGCGCGGAGACGATCGCGGCGCTCAAGGCGCGTGGCCACCGTGTCGACGTGACGCCGGAATGGTCGATCGGCCGAATGGTCTCTGCCGCGCGCGACGAGGACGGGATGCTGCGGGCTGCCGCAACGCCACGTTTGATGCAGGCCTACGCCGTCGGTCGGTAGCGTCAACGGCTTTGCGTTCGCGCGCGCCTGCGGCTAACGTTCCCGTTCGATAAGCATGGGGGAGGACATGCGATGGCGGTGCAGGCGGCACGCAAGCTGCGGGAACCTGTTGGCGATCCGGAATTCGGCCCCTGGCTGGCGCAGGCATCGATCCTGATCATCGATGACGAGCCGGGCATGCGCAATTTCCTGATGCGCACGCTCGGCCCACGCTGCAAGCGCATTGAGGAAGCGGCCGACACGGACGAGGCGACCCGCAAGCTCGACGAGCATCACTTCGACGTCGTCATCCTCGACAACATCATGCCGGGAAAGAACGGCGTCGACTGGCTGGCCGAGCAGCGCGCGATCGGACTGTTTGCCGACGCCATCCTGATCACTGCATTCGCCGACCTTGAAACCGCGATCCAGGCGCTGCGGGCAGGGGCCGCGGATTTCGTGCTCAAGCCGTTCCGGTCCAACCAGATCCTCAACGCGGTGGCGCGGTGTCTCGACCGGGTGCGCCTGCAGCGTGAGAACTACGTGCTGCGCTACGAACTGCGCGCGGCCTCGGACCATATGTTGCTTCGGGACCGGCTGATCGGCGAGTCGGAGGCCATCCGCCAGGTTCGCGAGACCATCGCCCGCGTTGCGCCGCTTCCCACGTCGGTGCTGCTCACAGGCGAATCCGGAACGGGCAAGGAGGTGGCTGCGCGATCGCTGCATTCGCTGTCCGAGCGTGCCGACAAGCCCTTCGTGCCCGTCAACTGCGCAGCGATCCCGCCCGACATGATCGAGAGCGAACTGTTCGGTCATGTCAAAGGCGCCTTCACGGGTGCCGAAGGATCGCGCGAAGGCATTTTCATGCACGCGCAGGGCGGCACGCTGTTCCTGGACGAAATGGGCGACCTGCCGCTTGCCCTGCAAGGCAAGCTTCTGCGGGTGCTGGAAGACCGTCGTGTGCGACCCGTCGGATCGGAGCGCGAAGTGCCGGTCGATCTCCGGTTCGTCTTCGCGACCAATGCCGATCTTGCACGCGCTGTCGAGGAGGGGCGGTTTCGGGCCGATCTCTACTTCCGCATCAATGTGATGCAGATCCATCTTCCGCCGCTGAACGAGCGCGACCACGACGTTCAGGAACTCGCCGACCTGTTCATGCGCAAGCTCTCCCAGCAGCTTGGCATGCCGCCGGTGCAGCTCGAGGACGAGGCGCGGGCCGCGCTGGCGCGGTACGACTGGCCGGGCAATGTGCGCGAGCTGCGCAACGTCATCGAGCGTACCCTGATCCTTGGGCGCTTCCCGCTGGAGCAGCTTGGTGCGAGCCGCTCACCGCAGCGCGGGACTGGCGAGAGTGACGGCAGCCTTGCCGACCTCGAACGCCGCCATATCCTCTCCGTGCTGAGAGAGAGCGGCGGCAACCGGGAGGAGGCCGCCCGGAGGCTGGGCGTCTCGCGCAAGACGATCGACCGCAAATGCGCGGCATGGAATGTCTGAGACGACGGCCGATGCAACTGCAAAGACGAGGGAACGCGGCCGCTCGGTCCGCTTCAGGCTGCTCGCCATCGCGCTTCTGCCGACACTCGTGCTTCTGCCGCTGTTGCTGGGCGTCACCGTCTTTCGCTGGAATGCCAAGTTCGACGCAACGCTGATTTCCAAGGTCAATGGCGATCTCACCATTGCGCACCAATATCTGGCGCGCATCCTTGAAAACACCGGCGAGCAGATCGCGGCGCTGGGCGCTTCCGCCCGCTACCGCGATACCGTCGAATTGCAGCGGACCGCGCCGGATTCGCTCGAGCAGCTTCTGGAGGAAACCCGGCGCGCGCTTGCGTTCGACTTTCTGTACCTGACCGACGAGGCAGGCGATGTGGTTGCGTCGGCGCGCTCGCTGACTGACGGGCGAAGACGGACCGACTGGCCGATTATCGTGTCCGCTCTGGCAGGAAGCCCTGAAACAGCCATCGATATTTTCAGCGGCGAAGATCTGGCTGCGATCTCGCCCGACCTCGCCGCGCAGGCGCGCGTCGAGTTGGTGCCGACGGCTAATGCCGTGCCGACCGATCGCAGCGAGGAGACACGCGGTATGGTCGTGCATTCGGCCAGCCCGGCCGCACTCGGAAACGGCGATACAGGGGCGCTCGTTGGCGGTGTGCTGCTCAACCGCAACCTCGAATTCATCGATACCATCAACGACCTCGTCTATCGTGAGGCGAGCCTGCCGGAAGGAAGCCAGGGAACCGCCACGCTGTTCGTCGACGACGTTCGCATCAGCACGAATGTGCGCCTGTTCGAAGGACGGCGTGCGCTGGGGACCCGCGTTTCGGCGATTGTGCGCTCCGCCGTGCTCGACAAGGGCCGGACCTGGCTCGACAGCGCCTTTGTCGTAAACGATTGGTACGTGTCTGCTTACGAACCAATCGTGGACAGCTATGGTAAGCGTGTCGGCATGCTCTATGTCGGCTTCCTCGAAGCACCTTTCACCGAAGCCAAGCGTGAGACACTGCTGACGATCCTGCTGGCTTTCCTGGCAATTGCCATGGTCAGCGTGCCGATCTTCCTGCGCTGGGCGGGGTCGATCTTTCTGCCGCTGGAGCGCATGACCGGGACCATCGCCAAAGTCGAGAGCGGTGATCTCGGTGCGCGAACGAACGTGGCCGAGGCTCGCGACGAGATCGGACGGGTGGCTGTCCACCTCGACCATTTGCTGGACCAGTTGCAGGAGCGCGACCGGCAGTTGCGTGCCTGGAACGAGGAACTGAACGACCGGGTGGACGAGCGAACCCGCGAACTGCAGCTTGCCAACCGACAGCTCGAGGCAACGACCAAGCAGCTCATCATGTCGGAGAAGCTCGCAGCGATCGGCGAGATCACGGCGGGCGTGGCGCATGAGATCAACAACCCGATCGCCGTGATGCAGGGCAATCTCGAAGTCGTGCGGGCAGTCATGGGCGACAGGGCGGACGAGGCGAAAACCGAATTCCGCCTCCTCGACGAGCAGATCCATCGCATCAGCCAGATCGTCACCAAGCTGCTGCAATTCGCCAAGCCCGAAGAGTATGCCGGCTATGTCGAGCGGCATGCCCCGGACAACGTGATCGACGACTGCCTGCCGCTGGTCCAGCATCTGCTCAACAAGGCCGAGATCGACATCGTCCGCGAGAAGAGCGCAAAGCGCCTCCTGCTGATGAACCGCACGGAATTGCAGCAGGTGCTGGTCAACCTGATCGTCAATGCCATCCATGCGATGCCGGACGGCGGAAAGCTCACCTTCGTTACACGCGACGAGGACGTCGACGGGCGGCCGGGCCTGGCAATCGTCATTGCCGATACTGGCGTGGGCATGAGCGATGAACTGATCCGCAAGGTCTTCGATCCGTTCTTCACCACCAAGCGCAGCGAGGGCACGGGGCTCGGCCTTTCGATCAGCCAGACCCTGATTAAACGCCAGGGCGGCAGGATTTCGGTCGAGAGCGAAGAGGGCAGGGGCACCACCTTCACGATCTGGCTGCCTGAAGCTGCCTGAGACCTTCGGACATTTTGTCCATGCCCTCCGGACAAAATGTCCATAGGGCTTTTCTCTTAATCGATAAGTCTCTGAAATCGTTGAGCCGCGCAACTGGCACGCCCGTTGCTTATGGTTAAAGGCAACCAAACGGGAGGAGTGCGGATGAGGCGGGGACGCCGCAAGCCATAGACGTTCGGGCGGCCGCTGCCACGGAGGACGGCGCGGCAGCCGACAATCATCAGACGTAACCAGCAGGACGACCCGCGCGGATGCACTTCGGCGGGCGGAGGAGAATTCATGTCCACAGCAAGTGAAACCTACACGGGCGGCAGTGTCGGTGTCGGCATACTCGACAAGGAGCGCATCATCGCCCGGCCGGGCTTCAACCGCTGGCTCGTGCCGCCGGCAGCCCTCGCCATCCATCTCTGCATCGGCATGGCGTACGGCTTCAGCGTGTTCTGGCTGCCGCTCTCGCGCGCCATCGGCATCGATCAGCCGGTCGTCTGCGCTGATCTCAACGTGTTCACGGCACTTTTCACCACCACCTGCGACTGGCGGGTGTCCGATCTCGGCTGGATGTATACGCTGTTCTTCGTCTTCCTCGGCTCGGCGGCTGCCATCTGGGGCGGCTGGCTCGAGCGCGCCGGCCCGCGCAAGGCGGGCCTGGCGTCTATGGTCTGCTGGTGCGGGGGCATGGTCATCGCCGCGATCGGCATCATCACCCACCAATTGTGGCTGATGTGGCTGGGCGCCGGCGTCATCGGCGGCATCGGACTTGGACTCGGCTACATCTCGCCGGTCTCGACACTCATCAAATGGTTCCCCGACCGGCGCGGCATGGCCACCGGCATGGCAATCATGGGTTTCGGCGGCGGCGCGATGATTGGTGCGCCTCTGGCCAATTTCCTGATGAACACCTTCCGCACGGAAGATTCCGTTGGTGTCTGGCAGACCTTCGTCGTGATGGCGCTGCTTTATGCCGTTGCGATGACGCTCGGGGCTTTCGGTTACCGCATCCCGCCATCGGGCTGGCGGCCGGAAGGCTGGACCCCGCCGGCAAACACCAACAAGGCGATGATCACCACCCGGCACGTCCACCTGCGCGACGCGCACAAGACGACGCAGTTCTGGCTGATCTGGGCGGTACTCATGCTCAACGTCTCGGCCGGTATCGGCGTCATCGGCATGGCATCGCCAATGCTGCAGGAAATCTTCGCCGGCGACCTGATCGGGCTGCCCGACCTTTCCTTCAACGAACTCGACGCCAGCCAGAAGACTGCCATCGCCGGCATTGCCGCAGGCTTTGCGGGGCTCCTGTCGCTGTTCAATATCGTCGGGCGCTTCTTCTGGGCGTCCCTTTCCGACTATATCGGCCGCAAGAACACCTACTACACATTCCTGCTGCTCGGCATCGTGCTGTACGCGCTTGCGCCGACCGCGGCGCATATGGGCAGCCAGCTTCTGTTCGTGCTGATGTTCGGCATCATCCTGTCGATGTATGGCGGCGGCTTCGCAACGATCCCGGCCTATCTCGCGGACATCTTCGGCACCCAGTTCGTTGGCGCGATCCACGGCCGGCTGCTGACCGCATGGTCGACCGCAGGCATCGTCGGGCCGGTGGTGGTCAATTACATCCGCGAATTCCAGCTTGCAGCCGGCATTCCGCGGGCGCAGGTCTACGATTTCACGATGTATATCCTCGCCGGCATGCTGGCGCTGGGGGTCGTGGCCAACTTCTTCGTGCGACCACTCGCGGACAAATGGTTCATGTCCGACGCGGAGGTTGCCAGCCTGCAGGCCAAGACGGCCGCTTCCCAGACCGAGCAGACCGGCTCGTTCGGCATCGGCAAGGGTGGCCTCGACGCCAAGGCAGCCATCGCATGGACGGCTGTCGGTGTTCCGATCCTCTGGGGCATCTGGGTGACGCTCGAAAAGACGGCCGCGCTCTTCGGCTGATCAACACGTGTATCATCCCCGGCGCGGTTCGCGCGCCGGGGACCATGCGACGGTCACGCACTGCTCAGGGGTTGCGTGTCATGCTGATCGAACGGCTCGAACTCTTCATCGTGTTGGCCAAGGAAGGCCATTTCGGCCGCGCCGCCGAGGAATGCGGTGTGACGCAGCCGACCTTGTCTTCGGCCATCAAGCAGCTCGAGACCATGCTGGGGGTGATGCTGGTGGAGCGGGGCTCGCGTTTTCGCGGTCTCACGCCGGAGGGCCGGCAGGTGCTGACCTGGGCGCGCCGCATCGTCTCCGACACCCGCACGATGCGCGAGGAGATGCGCGCCGCGCGACTCGGCCTGTCGGGCCGCATACGCGTCGCGGCCATTCCTACCGCACTGGCCATGGTCGCCGGCATCACCACACCTTTTCGCGAGCGGCATCCCGGCGTCGGTTTCTCCGTTCTGTCGCGTACCTCGGTTGAGATCCTGTCGATGCTCGGCAATTTCGACATCGATGTCGGCATCACCTATCTCGATCATGAACCCTTGGGAAACGTCACCACCGTGCCGCTCTACAGCGAGCGCTATCATCTGATCGTCGGTGCGGGCGGGCCATTCGCCGACCGCGAGGAAGTGACCTGGACGGAGGTCGCGCAGGTGCCGCTCTGCCTGCTGACGCCCGACATGCAGAACCGGCGGATCATCGACCGGCATCTGGCCGCTGCCGGCGCAACAGTGCGGCCGACGCTGGAGTCCAACTCGATGGTTGTCCTGTTCTCGCATGTGCGCACGGGCGAATGGTCGTCGATCATGCCGCTCAACCTTGCGGCGGCTCTCGATTTCGCCGAGCCGATACGCCGCATTCCGATCGTCGCGCCGACTGTAAGCCATATGGTTGGGCTCGTGGCGGCGCGGCGCGAACCGCACACGCCGCTCGTGTCGGCATTGTTGGCGCAGGTGGCCGGCCTGAACGAGACGGCTCTCGGCGTGCAACACCTTCATCGCTGACAAAGAAGACCTTCAAGGCCGAAGCGCGGCGATAAAAACGGCCGCCATTGCGGGTGCGATGGCGGCCGTTAGGTTGTTTAAGCTGCGTCGCCTCAGGCGGCCAGGGTCACCAGTTTCGGCACGAGATAGGCGTTGATCGCTTCCGACCCACCTTCGCTGCCATATCCGGAATCCCGCACACCGCCGAAGTGGATTTCCGGGAGGGCGAGGCCATTGTGGTTGATCGAGGTCATGCCTGCCACGATGCGCTTGCCGAGCTGATCCGCCGTCTCGGTCGAGCGCGTGAACGCATAGCTTGCGAGGCCGTAGGGCAGGCGGTTTGCTTCCGCGATCGCATCCTCGGTGGTGGCGAAGCGGTTGATGATGGCGACAGGCCCGAACGGCTCCTCATTCATGATGCGCGCATCCGTCGGCACATTGGCCAGCACGGTCGGCTCGAAGAAGTTGCCCTTGTTGCCGATGCGCCGGCCGCCGGTTCGCAATTCGCCACCCTGCTCAACGGCATCGGCAATCAGGGATTCGAGCACGGGGATGCGCCGCTCGTTGGCGAGCGGCCCCATGGCGGTACCTTCCTCGAAGCCGTTACCGACCTTTACTGCCTTCGCGGCCGCCGTGAAGGCGTCCACGAAACCGTCGAACGACTTTTCCTGGACGAGGAAGCGTGTCGGGGACACGCAAACCTGGCCGGCATTGCGGTATTTAGACGCCGACAGAACCTTCACCGCCTTGTCGATATCCGCGTCGTCGAAGACCATCGCCGGAGCATGGCCGCCGAGCTCCATCGTGGCGAGCTTCATGTGCTGCCCGGCAAGGGCCGCCAGATGCTTGCCTACCGGAGTCGATCCGGTGAAGGAGATTTTGCGGATCGTTGGATGCGGGATGAGATATTCCGAAATCTCGGCGGGAACGCCGTAGACCAGCCCGATCACGCCAGCCGGGATGCCGGCATCGGCAAAGGCACGCACCAGCGCTGCCGGTGCTGCGGGGGTTTCTTCCGGAGCCTTGACGATGATCGAACAGCCCGCGGCAAGTGCAGCAGAAAGCTTACGCACGACCTGGTTGATGGGGAAGTTCCAGGGCGTGAAAGCGGCGACCGGACCGACCGGCAGCTTGACGATCATCTGGGTGACGCCGGGCGCGCGTGCCGGCACGACCTGTCCGTAGGTGCGGCGGGCCTCCTCGGCGAACCAGTCGATGATGTCGGCGCCTGCAAGGGTTTCCATGCGCGCTTCGCCCACGGGCTTGCCCTGTTCCAGCGTCATCGCCTGTGCGATCTCGTCGGCGCGCTGCCTGAGTATGTCGGCAGCCTTGCGCATCAGCTTGTAGCGCTCGAATGGCGAGGTTTCGCTCCAGGTGGCAAAGCCACGCTCGGCCGCTTCCAGAGCCGCGTCGAGATCCACGCGCGTTGCGTGGGCGACCGTGCCGATCGCCTCGCCGGTTGCCGGATCGACCACGTCGATCGTCTTGCCTTCTCTTCCGGGTCGCCATTCACCGTCGATGAAGAGCTGTGTCGATGGGTAATTTGGCGTCGTCCGTGTCACTGATAAATGCTCCTTACGCTGCCTTGAGGACCGGCTGGCTGACAAGCTGATCCTCGTCCAGCGCGATGCGCGCCGGAATGCGTCCTTTTGTCAGCCGGTCGTGATAGAGCGACACGCCGTCGGCGGGTGTCAACTCATCATCGGCAACGCGGCGAAGAATTTCGATCAGGTCGAGCGGCGATTCCGCCTGATTGATCTTGCGTCCGAAGAGCGCAAGCCGCGCTCCATGTCGCTTCGACTGAGCGAGCAGTTCGAATGTGTCGCGGGTGGTGCCGCCGGCACCGCCGAGCACGCCGACGATCATCTCGTCATCATACGCCACCAGTTCTTCCATCGCGCGCGGCCCGTTATAGGCGACCTTGAGGAAAATGGGTGCTGCCTCGCGATCGACGCCCGCCAGGCATCGCACGATGCAGTCGTTGACGAACTGGCCGACTTCTTCTCCGGCAAGCGTGCCGACATTCGGGTTGAAGACTTCGAGGAAGTGCCTGAAGCCGAGCGCGTTGCACTCCGCGCGAAACGCATTGTAGGCGGTCAACGTGCGATGGTCGGCATCGACGTCGTTGGTGAAGGTCAGGCTGTAGAGGCCGAGATCCGCACCTGCCACACCCTTCGTCAACGGAGGACGGCCGCCATGCATGACGCGCGAGAGTTCGGCCGTTCTGAATGGCTGTGATGGGGAAGCGCGATAGGCGCCGTGGCGCGGAAGCCAGATTTCGCTTGTGTCGTTGACGCGAGCCGCCCGGGCCATGTTGCTGTTTGCGAAAAGGTCCTCCTCCACCGCCAGCTTATGCAGATTGTACGCGGAGAGCAGCATCAGGTCGACGATGTCCTGCTTCACGACCGCCCGGACGATGTCGAGGAATTCCCGGCGATTGCGCGGCCGTTCCTTGCCGTTCTCGTCGCGGACCATGCCCAGCGCGGCAATGCCGCGCGCCATGTCAGGGTCCTTGGCATCGCAGATCAGAAATTCCTTCGAACCAGACGGGTCGCGCCTGATCGCGGCCAGCTTCTCGTCGAGCCTGGTATTGCGTTCCATGGGAGTCGGAGTGAAACCTTCAGTCATCGTGCGACAATCCAATTCAGATCGAGTTCAGGGTCGAAGCGCTGGAGCGCCTGCGGTGTCGGGAGCCCGGCACGACCGCCGGGGACAGTGCATTTGAGGGCGGCAACGCTGTTGGCGAAGCGGATCGTCTCTTCGAGCGGCCGCCCGTGGGAGAGAGCCAATGCAAAGGCGCCGTGAAAGGCGTCGCCGGCGCCAACGGTATCGACAACCTCGACACGTGGCGGGCGAGCATTGCGCAGCGCATCGCCGTCGAGCCAGTAGAGGCCGTCCGCACCGTCGGTAACGCCCACGACCTTGTGGCCGGGACGGCGCGCGCGCCTCAAACCCTCTTCTATCGAATCCGTTTCCGTGAACTGGGCGAGGCCCGGTCGGGAGAATACGACATGGTCGCAGCCGGCGATGACGGGTTCGACCACCTCGCGCGGGTGACGCGTAATCTCGGCGTCCAGCACCGATGGAATGCCTTCCCGTTTCGCCTGCTGCAGACAGGCAAGCGCGCCTTGCGGCCACGACAGATCGCAAAGCAGCGCGCCGCCTAGCGTTTCCGGGCGCAACCAATCGGCTTCGGTCGGCGTATCGGGATCGACATAGGCGACGATCAGCCGCTCGCCGTGCCTGTCCACCAGAATTACGGCCCCGGGCGACCGGTTGTTATCGAATGCGCGCAGCCAGGTGGTGTCGATGCCTTCGCCGCCAAGCTCATCGGTAATCGCATTTCCGGTGGCGTCCGCGCCTATGCGCGCTGCAATCGCCGCGCGCCCGCCAAGCCGGGCGATCGCAACGGCTGCCGTCGCGGCCGGCCCGCCGCCGACTTCTCGGCGTTCCCGCGCATAGATCTTCACTGGTTCGCGGGGAATCTCGTCGACCGAGAAAATCGTATCCTGGATGGCAAGGCCGACGCAGAAGACCTCGCCGCGACGCCGGTCAGACAAGGCGCACACCTGTATCCGGATGGAAAAGGTGGATGGCTTCGCTGTCGATGCGGAAGCGCATGCCCTTGTCGCCGGTGTCCGCCGCGCCGGGGCGGATGCGGGCCATGACCTCGCGCCGCCCGAGAGTGACTACGGCAATCGAGTCGGCGCCATGTTCCTCGACAAGCACAACGTCGGATTCGAATTCATCCGACCCTTTCGCACCGTCTGCGATAGACAGGTGTTCCGCACGCATGCCGACATCCACATGTTCGACACCGGCACGCTCGATGCTCTCGTTGCGCGAGACCGGCAGTCGGATCGTCTGGTCCTTGCCGAAATCGAGAAGGAAGGCATCGCCATCCCGCCGCAGCGTGGCGGGCACGAGGCTCATCGGCGGCGAGCCGATGAAGGTGCCGACGAAGCTGTTGACGGGGCGCTGATAGATGTCGCCCGGCGTTCCGATCTGCTGCACCTCGCCCAGCTTCAGAACAACGATCCGGTCGGCCATGGTCATGGCCTCGATCTGGTCGTGCGTAACATAAATGCTCGTCGTGCCGAGCGCGTTCTGGAGCTTGCGTATCTCCATGCGCATGCCGACGCGCAGCTTTGCATCGAGGTTGGAAAGCGGTTCGTCGAACAGGAACACCTTGGGGTCGCGGATCAGGGCGCGTCCAAGCGCGACGCGCTGACGCTGCCCGCCGGACAACGCGCGCGGCTTGCGCTCGAGCAGGGCGTCGAGTTCCAGCATCTTCGCGACCTCGGAAACCTTCGCGTCGATCTGTTCGGGGAGAGCGCGCGCATCTTGAGCGCGAAGCCGAGGTTTTCCGCGACCGTCATGTGCGGGTAGAGCGCGTAGTCCTGGAACACCATGGCCATGTCGCGGTCGCGGGGCGCCACTTGGTTCAGGCTGTGTCCGTCAAGCTTGATTTCGCCGGAGGTGATTTCTTCCAGACCGGCGATCATGCGCAGCAGCGTACTCTTGCCGCAGCCGGAGGGTCCTACCAGCACGATGAATTCGCCATGATCGACGTCGAGGTCTACGGCCTTCACCGCCTCCACCCCGCCGAACTGCTTTTGCACCGCCCGCAGTGTCAACTCTGCCACTTTGTTCTCGCTCCCTGTTGACAAGTCGCTCCCATAAAGCAGAATAATTACACAGTGTAAACATGGCGGAGAGCCGATGTCCGGACGATTTGTCCCCCGTAGCAGAAAGCAGACGAGAGCGACCGTTCTCGAAAGCCTTTTGCGCACAAAAGGCGCGTTTCGTACTGATTTGGCTCGGGAAACAAGCCTCACCGAGGCGAGTGTTTCACGCATCGTAGCGGATTTGCGTAGTGAAAAGCTGGTCGAAGAGAGGAAGGAATCTGCCCCTCACGCCGGTGGGCCGACCGCCCTCGTTACATTGAGTAATAATATCAACGTGCTCGGTATCGAGCTGTCGAACAGTCGTTTGTCGCTGGGTGTCGGCAATCTTGGCGGTACGCTCGATTACGTCGAGCGAATGCCGGCGTCGCCGAACCTTGATCAGGACGAGTTCGAAAGGCTGTTCTCGGCAAGCGCCGTGGCGTTGCGCGAGTGGGTTGATGCCCGCGGCATCGACCTACGCCAGGCAGCAATGTCCATCCCGGGCTACGGGCGCGAGGCCGGCAACCCGATCTTTCCGTGGGACATGGCGCGCCTGGAAGGGTTCCTGGGCAAAGTGCTTCCGGGTCTGCCGCTCGCGCTGACGAACTCGGTCGTCGCTCAGGCCGCCTTCAACCGATATGCGATGCCATCCACCTATGCTGTCGAAGGCGATCACCTGTTCCTGTTCGTTGGCCATGGCGTGGCGGGTGTCATCGTCAACGAGGCCGAGCCCATCGATGCCTTTTCCCCGTTCGAGATGGGGCACATGGTGATCGAGCGCGACGGTCTCGTATGCCGCTGCGGCCATCGCGGCTGCGTTGAGGCCTACACCTCCCTGCGCGCGGTTTCGACGATCATCGGCGTGCCGGGCAACGAAATTCTCGCGCGGGGAGACCGGTTCCTCGATGCGCTCGAAGTCGACAACGTTGCGCGCGAGATGCTGCGCGAGCGCCAATTCCTGCTCGGTCTGGCGCTGGGAAATGCGCTCAACCTGCACCCGGTCCCCGCCGTCGTCATCAGCGGCTGGCCGTCGCTGACGCCCGAGTCGGACCGCAGCGCAATTTTTGACGGACTGAACCAGAGCCTGCTTGGTGGCTATGACGAAGGGCGGCTTTCGCTCTCCTTCATCGCGCCGTCGATCGGGAACGACCCAAAGGCCGCGCTCAGCTATGCGGCCTATTGTTTTGTAAGCGGCGGCGGGCTCGAGGCGGCTTCCGATGCGCGCGCGATGGAGGAGACTGCCTGACATGCTGACCAGAACCAAGCCGGCCGATACGGACGGGCGCCATATTGGTGTGCTCTTCGTGGCTTCGCCGCTCTTTTCGGAAGCCGCCGCGGCTGAGCTGATCACGCGCACCGGCCGGCTGATGGGCGAGGGCGGGCTGCAAGGGCGGTTCACGCTGGCAGGCAAGCTCGCCCGCGACCGCGAGAGCTGCCGTGAAGCGCTTTCGTCGCTCGATTTCGACGCCCTCGACGGGCTGGTCGTCCAGCTTTCTACGTTCTGCACGGCCGAACTCCTGCATGATGTGCTCGACGCTGTCGGCGACCGGCCGATTCCGATTGCGATCTGGGCGCTCGAGGAGGCCGAGGAGATCGTCACCAATTCGCTTTGCGGTGCGCAGCTCTGGGCATCGACACTGAGCCGCTTCGGTCACGGTTTCACCTTGCTGCTCGGCAACCCGGAAGATCCGGCCCTTGCCGGAGAACTCACCGCATTCGCCGCGGCATCGCGTGCGCACAGCCGCCTGCGCGGCGCACGGATCGCGTTGATCGGCTCGCATGCCGACTGGTTCACGAACCTCGCGGTAGACCCCTGGATGCTGCGCCAGCGTCTCGGCATCACCATCCAGCAGACGACGCTGGTGCGTTTCCTGGAAGGCTGCAAGGCGGATGACAATGCCGTGCGGCTTGGCGCGAGCCGCTGGGCGGAGGCCTCCTTCGACGGAGGCGATGAGGAGGCAGGCCGCCTCGCGCTGGGGCGCACCTATGCGCAGCTTGCCGCCGGTCTGGACCGGATCGAAGCCGATGCCGTCGCAATCCGAGACTGGCCGGAAATTCTCTACGCCGAGAACTTCAAGGGCACCTGGGGCGCGCTGGGCGAGCTTTCCGACCGCGCAGTGCCGATCGCGCCGGAGGGCGATGTGATGGGTGCCGCGACCGCCCTCGTGGCGCGCGCGTTCGATCCGGCGTCGCTGCCGTTCCTTACCGACATTTCCGGGCTCGACCGGGCAAGAAACCGGCTCGTCCTTTGGCACTATGGCGTCAGCCCGCGCCTTGCCGACGGCCCGCGCTCGCTCGATCCTGTGCTGAAGCAGGAAACCTTCCCGCTCAAGGCCGGCCCGATGACGCTGATACGGCTTTCGCTGCGCGACGATGGCACGCTGCGCATTTTTGTCTGCGAAGGCGAGATCGAGGCAGAGAAATCGCGTGCCAATCGCGCGGCGGGCTATTTCCGCCCCGCCGATGCAGGCGCGGAGGAACTTGTTCGCCGCTTCATCGATGAAGGCTACGAGCATCACGTGACCGCCGTCTATGGGCGCTGGGCCGACGCCGTGCTTCATCTCGGACGGCAGCTTGGCGTGCAGGTCGATCATGTCTGACGCGCCGATGGTCATAGGTCTCGACAAGGTCGCCGCAGACGCCGCATGGCGGCCGGTGTCCATTGGCTGGAGGGCCGATGGCGGCTCCTGGACGCATCTGCCGGCTGACCGTGCCGACGGCGTGCGAATGACGGTGAGCGCCGAAGCCGATAGCCGGCGCTTGCTCATCACGCTCGAAAAGGACGATGCGGCGGCGCTCGACATCGCGTTTGGCGTGCCGCGCAAGTTTCAGGCCTTCGGCGGCGGCGAGCGGTTCGAGACGCTGGACCTGCGCGGCCAGTCGGTGCGCTACTACCTGGAGAATTTCGGCCTCGGAAACGGCACCTATCTTCCGTCGCCCTGGATCGCGACGACGCTCGGCTACGGGCTTTACCTGCCTGAAGAAGCGCCGGCCGTGTTCCACATCGCGGCACCTTTCGATCCGAACATGCTGCGCATCCAGGTCGAAGGCGGCCGCCTCGACCTCGAAATCCATCTCGGGGACCTCGGCGACCTCTACGCTGCGCTGATCGAGAGGATCGGTCCGCCGCTGATGCCGGAAGCGAGCTTCTTCGATCTCTGGAAGGCTGGCGACTGGCGGATCGAAAACGCGAAGACCGTGCAGGCCGACATCGATGGCCACGCCGCGCTCGGCCTGCCGATGGGCGTCAAGCTGATCGACGCCTATTGGGCGAGCGAAGTGCATTCCTTTGCCTTCGACACACAGAAATACCCCGATGCCGACGCCATGGTCCGGCGGATGGCGGAAGACGGGACCGAAATCTATCTTTGGCTTTGCCCCTGGGTCGTGGTCGGCACCAAATCCTTCGAGTTCGCGCGGGCAAAGGGCTACACGATCGTCGACGCGCAGGCCGAACTGATCACGCGCAGGCCGGGCGCCAACCCCAACATCGTGGCGGCGCTGATCGACTACTCGAACCCGGAAGCTGCCGCATGGTGGTCGGACAGCCTGCGCGGCCTGCTGCGGCAGGGCATCAAGGGTTTCAAGGCCGACTTCGGCGAACAGTTGCCCGAACATGCCGTGCTCCATTCCGGGGAGACAGGCGGCAAGGCGCACAACGCCTTCGTGCGCTATTATCTCGAGGCGACGATCGCCGCCTTTGACGGCAAGGTGCCCGCCATCATCAGTCGATCCGGTTCGCCGCGCGTGCGGGCGCCGATCTGGACGGGTGACCAGACGTCGGATTTCTGCCCCAAGACCGGTCTGCCGTCTTCCGTGCGTGCGGTTCAGAGCGCTGCATTCGGCGGCTGGTCCTTTGTGGGCAGCGACCTCGGCGGCTATTTCGGCACACCGACGCCGCAGGTCTTTGCGCGCTGGACGCAGTTCTCCTGCTTCACGCCGCTTATGATGCTGCACGGCCTTGGCTGCCGCGAGCCCTGGGACATGGATGAGCAATCCGCCGCCGTCTATCAGACCTACGGCAAGCTGCATCTGGCGCTCAGGCCGATCTTCGAGCGCTACGGACAGGAAGCTGCGCAGGGCGGGGCGCCGATGATGCGGATGATGCCGCTCGCCTTCCCCGAGATCGACTGGTCGGCCGTCAACGACTGGGATCAGCAATACATGCTCGGAGACGACATTCTGGTCGCGCCCGTCGCGTTCTACGGCAACACGCGCGCGATCTATCTGCCGCAGGGCGAATGGTTCGACGTGCTGACGGGCGAGTACGTGTCCGGCCTGGCGTGGCGCATCCACGACGTTCCGCTCGACAGAATGCCGATCTTCATACGCAAGGGCGCGCGGCTAACGCTGGCCAGCGACATAGCTGCTCGCCGCGCGGTTCAGCTTGTCTTCGGCGATGCGGGAGATTCGGTTCAGCCTGAACCGGAGGGTGGCTGGTCGATCGATGCCATCGGCGTCGCCGGCAGTTCGACCGGAAGCCCGGCGGCGCTACCGATGGGCGAGGACCTGGAGGCGTGGTTTGGAACCGGGTTTGCCTGGACACGCTCAACAGACGAGGCAGGCAGCTCAACTTGATAACAGCAGCAGCGCCGAAGGGCGCACAGTGGAGGAGAATACCTATGCGACATTTTCTGAAATACAGCACAGCCGCGGCAGCACTCGCGGCCACGCTCGGCGCGACGCCGGCCTTTGCCGACAACGTCGTGCTGTGGGTGAACGCACCGCTCGCCTCGGCGCCGGATGCGCCGATCTACGCCGAATTGAAGGCCTTTGAGGCCGAGACCGGCCACACGGTCGAAATCCAGGCAGTTCCGCACATGGAGATGGAGCGCAACCTCTTCGTCGCCATGTCCGGCGGTGCTGGACCGGACGTCATGGCGCTCGACATCGCCTGGGTTGCGGGTCTGGCCGATGCCGGACTGCTTGCCGATGTGACCGACAAAAGCGACCCGATCGCCGATCAATATCAGCCCGGACCTCTGTCGGCCGGCCGGTTCAAACAGCGCCAGTATGCGATGCCGCTCTACACCAACAACGTCGCGCTCTACGTCAACAACAAGATGCTGGCGGAAGCGGGCATCGACGCGGCGCCGAAGACCTGGGACGAATTCCAGGCAGCCGCCATCGCCATGACCGACAAGGACGCAGGCACGTTCGGCCTTACGTTTGGCGGAAGCCGCGTCGGAGCGTTCCAGCTCTACCCGTTCATCTGGCAGAGCGGCGCCGAGATCATTGCCGACGATGGCACGGTCGGCGTCGATTCTCCGGAAGCCATCGAGGCGGTACAGTTCATTTCCGGTCTCTACACCGAACATCAAGCCATGCCCGCATCGGTATTGACCGCCAATTCGTGGGACGAGGTCAACGCGCCCTTCATCCAGGAACGCGCTGGCATGCTGATCAGCGGCGACTGGGCGATCGGTGCGCTCAACAACGGCAATCCCGATCTCGATTATTCGATCGTGCCGCTGCCTGCCGGCAAGGAGGCCGCGACGGTAATCGGTGGCTACAACCTCGCGATCAACGCCAACTCCGGTGTGTCCGATGCAAGCTGGGAGCTGGTGGAGTGGCTGACCGGTCCGCGCAGCGTCGAACTCATGGCGCAGTACAATCGTCTCTCCGCTCAGGCGGCGGCTGCAACCGACGAGGCTATCGCCAAGCTGCCTGAAGAGCTGCAGCCGTTCATGATGCAGGCAAGTGCCGGCCACGCCCGTCCAGTGGTTGCGCAATGGAGCCAGATCCATTCCGACGTGTTCGGCACGGTCTGGGATTCGGCACTGCGCGGCGAGCCCATCGACGAGGTGATGACGCAGGCTGCAACGCAGATCAGACAGATACTGGGTCAGTAACGCCATGAATGCGCGCGCTCCAAGAAACCAGCAGCTGCGGCGAACCTGGTCGTCCGTCTTCGAGACGGGCACGGGCGCGCGCATCTATCCCTATCTCATGGTGCTTCCCGCCATCATCATCGTGGTCGGCGTGGTGGTCTATCCCCTTGTGTCCGGCGTTATGTCGGCCTTTTACGACGTCACCTTGCGCACGCTCAACAGCGGCGACATGGCCTTCGTTGGCCTGCGCAACTTCGAGCGCGTCTTTGCCGATCCGAGCTTCGGCATTGCGTCGTTCAACACCCTTGTCTGGGTGGTGCTGAACGTCGTCGTGCAGCTTTCTCTCGGCCTTGGCCTGGCGTTGCTGCTTCATCGGGCAATCCCCGGGATCGGCTTCTTCCGGTCGGGCATCCTGGTTCCGTGGGTGGTTCCCAGCGTTGTCGCCGTGCTGACATGGCGCTGGATGTACGACCCCAGCGTCGGCATCGTTAACGAGCTTCTTGTTCGCTGGGGCATCATCGAGGACTACCATCCTTGGCTCGGCGATACGGCGACCTCGCTCTACGCGGTCACCGTGGAGAGCATCTGGAAGGGAACGCCGTTCGTCATGCTGTTGCTCCTGGCCGCGCTGCAGCTCGTCCCGCGCTCGATCCTGGAGGCAGCGTCCATGGACGGCGCGTCCGGCTGGCGCAAATTGTGGCATGTGATCCTGCCGCAAATCCGGGTCTCGTTCGCGATCGCGGCGGTGCTGACCTTCATCCTGACGGTCAACAACTTCAACGCCATCTGGCTGATGACCGAAGGTGGGCCGCTGAACTCGTCCGAAATCCTGTTCACGCTCGCCTACAAATACGGCTTCCAGCGCTACGATCTCGGCATGGCCTCGGCCGTGGCCACAATGCTGTTCGTCGGTCTGGTGATCGCCACAACGCTCTATCTCAAGCTTATCCAGGCAAAGGAGGGCGAGTGATCATGAGCAGCGCCGCCATCACCGCCACTCCTGCCGGCACCGCTGTGTCGGTACCGCCGCTGCGCCGGAGCTGGACGCCGAAATGGCTCCGTGTCGGCTTCCTCTATGCCGGCCTGTGGGTCGCCTTCGTCTGGTGCGTCTTCCCGTTCTACTGGATGATCGCGACGTCGCTGCGCGCCAAGGACGAGCTTTTCGCACGGCCGCCCAGCCTCGTGCCGCATTCGTTCACGTTCCAGAGCTATATCGATCTGCTGGTCGGTGCCGAATTCTGGCGGTTCGCCCTCAACAGCCTTATCCTGACGGCCAGCGTTACAATCATCAGCGTCGCGATCTCGGTGACGGCCGGCTACGCGATGGCGCGGCACCGCTTCAAGGGATCGGTGGCCCTGCCGCTGTTCATGCTCTACGGGCAGATGTTCCCACCGGTGCTTCTGCTCATTCCGTTCTACATCCAGCTTCGCTGGCTGGGCTGGCTCGACAGCCTCTACGGCCTGATCCCCGTCTATCTCAGCTACATGCTGCCGCTCTGCGTGTGGCTGATGCGCGGGTTCTTCTCGCAGGTCCCGCACTCGCTGGAGGATGCGGCCAGGCTCGACGGCTGCACGCGCTGGCAGGCGTTCTGGCGCGTTATCCTGCCGATGGCCCGTCCGGGCATCGTGGCGGTGGCGACCTGGGTGATGATCCACACCTGGAACGAGTTCCTGTATGCCAGCACTTTCATCCTCTCGGACAAGAACCGCACGCTGCCGCTCGGCCTCTCGGGTCTGATCGGTCAGTACACCACAGACTGGGGTATGCTGATGGCCGGCGGCGTCATCACCTCGGCGCCGATCCTGCTAGTATTCTTCTTCCTGCAGAAGCATCTGGTTTCCGGTGTCGGTGGCGGCGCGGTGAAGGGCTAAAGCACATGACCAAGATCAAGCGTATCCAGGCCTTCGCATTGTCCTGCCCGACTCCGGGCGGAGCGGTTTTCGCCGTCGGGCGGTCCGCCAAGCGCGACATGGTGCTGGTGCGGATCGAGACCGAGTGCGGCATTGTCGGCTACGGCGAGGCCCACCACGCGCAGACGCCGAGTACGATTGCCGCATTCATCAACGATGCGCTCGGCCCATCGCTCATCGGCATGGACGCGCACGAGACCGAAGCGATCTGGGACAAGTCCTACAGGCATTACATAGCGACCCACGGGCCGGGAGCTGCTGCGGTGATCGGGCTGAGCGGGGTCGACCTTGCACTGTGGGACATCAAGGGCAAGGACCTCGGCCAGCCGGTCTATCGGCTGCTCGGCGGCAAGAGGCGGCCGATCCGCGCCTATGCCGGCGGCATCAGCCTTGGCTTCCAGCCGGTGGACGATCTCAAGCGAGAGATAGAGGGGTTCATCGCGCGCGGCTACGACTTCATGAAGCTGCGCGTCGGCGATACGCTTGAGAAGGACCTCGAGCGCGTGAGCGCAGTCAGGGCGGCATTCGGTCCCGAGATCACGCTTGCGGCGGACGCCGGCACCCGCTACCGCACCGCCGACGTCGCCCGCATCGCCGAGGTCTGCGAGGCAGGTCGCCTTGCCTGGCTGGAGGAGCCGTTCACGCCGGACAACCTGCCGGGCTACCGGCGTCTGCGCGACCTGACGGCGACGCCGCTGGCGGCCGGCGAGAACCATTTCACACGGCATGAACTGAGAACACTCATCAGCGAGGAGGTCATTCAGTTCGTGCAGGCGGATTGCTGCAAGACGGGCGGTATCACCGAGATCCTGAAAATTGCTGCCCTGGCAGGCGCATGGCACCTTCAGTTCGCGCCGCACACGAGCGCATCGGTGCTGAGCACGGCTGCGTCCACCCATGTGCTTTCGGTGGCGCCGAATGCCTTTATCTACGAGGCGGATGTCTCCGCCATCAACGCATTCCGCGATGAGCTCGGCACCCCGTTCGAAATCGTCGACGGGACCATTCTCGCGCCGGATGCGCCGGGACTCGGGGTCGAGATAGACGAGAAGGTGATCGAGAAATATCCGTTCATTCCAGGCGCATCTTACCAGTAGGCGGCGTCAGGGCTTGCGCGCTGCGACCACCTCGACTTCGACCACAAATTCGGGTCGCGAGAAGCCGGACACGATCACTAGCGTGGATGCGGGATAGGGCTCGGCAAAGAGCCGGTTACGAACCTCCATATAGGGAGCCATATGCTCGCGCGCCGTCACATAGGCATTGATGCGCACGACATCGGAAAGACCCATGCCGGCGGCGCGCAGGATCGCCTCGGCATTGGCAAAGCACTGCTCCGCCTGCGCGGCACAACCTTCCGGAACGCTGCCATCGGGCGCGTTGCCAAGCTGGCCGGAACAGAACAGCACGTCGCTTCCGGCCGACACCAGCATGCCGTGACTGTAGTTGGAGAAGGGGGCCGCTATGTCACCTGCGTTGACGGATTTGGGCAATGTCGAATCTCCCTGCCGGGTTGGTTGATGCTGCGCCAAGCCATAGGACAGAAGTGGTTGTTGCGGAACCGTTTCGCCGGTGGCTGACACGGTGGCAGGAGCTTGACAGTGCAGCCGCCTTCGATGACATTGCGGTACCCCATGGCACAGGGCTTTTACGGAACGAGCCGCAATTCGACCGGTCGCATGGCGATCAGCGGAAAAGCGAGATGTTCGGAAAAAGCCTCATGAATATCCCCCACTATAGAATCGATCGGCGACGCTTCTCGCGCTTCGGCCGCACCTTGCCATCATCCAATGGGAGCATGCCGTCATGACGCGCCATCTCGCCCGATGGGCCGATCTTTCACGCGCGCAGTTCGCATCCATCGATCGAAGCCGCACGATCGCGGTGCTGCCGGTTGGCGCCATCGAGCAGCATGGCCCGCATCTGCCGGTGTCGGTCGACCGCGATCTGGCGGAAGCAGTGCTGGAGCGCTCGCTCGCGCATCTGCCGGCAGAGCTGCCGGTGCTGGCCATGCCGGGCTTTGCCTATGGCAAGAGCAACGAGCATGGCGCGATACCCGGCACGATAAGCCTCTCCGCCGAAACGATGCTGCGGCTTCTGGCGGACATTGCCGCGAGCCTCGCGCGGACCGGCTTTCGCCGGCTGGTGCTGCTCAACGCCCATGGCGGCAACGCGCCGGTGCTCGACATCGCCGCGCGCGACCTGAAGGTGGAGCACGGCCTGCATGTCGCGACCTGCAACTGGTACAATTTCAACGAGGCCGACCGGCATGGCGATGCCCGTGAGCGTTCCTTTGGCATCCACGCCGGCCTGGTCGAGACCAGCGCGATGCTGGCACTGAAGCCGGACCTCGTCGCCATGGATGCCGCCGCCGATTTCGGCAATGCGGCCGAAGGCTGGCAGGAGGAGTTCCGCCATATCGGACTTACACCCGGCCGCGCCCGACCGGCATGGACAATCGAGGATCTCAGCGTACCTGGCGCCTGTGGCGATGCCTCAGCGGCGACTGCCGAACTGGGCGAGGAGCTGCTTGCGACCGCCGCACGCAACTTCGCTGCATTCCTGTCCGAATTCGACCGGTTCTGCGATCAGCAGGACCGGCAAAACCGCTCCCGCTGAAGAAGAACGCCGGAGGAAATACATGTCCATTTCAGGCAAGAACGACATCGACTGGAGCGCCTTTGCATCGGCGCTGGGCGATGTGGAAACGTTCGACACGCCGTCCATCGTGAAGAAGCGTTCGCGCGACTTCTTCTGGTACAGCCCGATCCTCAACCGGGAACTCGCCTCCTGCTTCGGCGATCTGGTCGCCGCGCCGAAGTCGGTCGAGGAGCTCAAACGCTGCATCGCCGTGGCTGTCGAGTGGAATGTGCCGATGGTCGTTCGTGGCGGCGGCACCGGCAATTACGGGCAGGCCGTGCCCATGGAGGGTGGCCTTATCATCGACATGACCGGCGTCGGCCAGGTCCTCGAGATCGGACCGGCCACCGTGCATGTCGAGGCCGGCGCGAAGATCGGCGCGATCAACGAAGCGCTCGCCGATCACGGGCGCGCACTGCCCCTGTTCCCGTCGACCGAGGCAATCGCGACCATTGGCGGCTTCATCGCCGGCGGTTCGGGTGGTATCGGCTCGATCCGGCATGGCATGCTGCGCGATGGCGGCAATGTGGAAAGTATCGGCGTCCTGTCGATCGAGAAGGAGCCGCAGCGTCATGTGTTCTCTGGCAAGGACATCTCCGCGATCCACCACGCGTGGGGGCTGAACGGCATCATCACCGATCTGGTCCTGCGCACTGTGCCGTCGCCGCGCTGGATCAACGTGATCGCGTCGTTCGACACCTACAAGCAGGCTTTCGAGGCCGGCATTGCGCTGGGTTCGGCGCGGGAACTGAACCTGAAGCTCCTGACCACTGTCGACGGACGTATCGCCTCGTCGATCAGGCAACTCGGTGACATCTCCAGCCGTGGGCGCGACCTCCTTCTGGTGATGGTCGCCGACGAGCATCTCGCGGACGCCCTGCGCCTGATCGAAGAGCATGGCGGGACGACAGAACTTGAGCTGGACGATGCGGCGATGAAGGCCTCCGGCCTGCCGGCCCTGTCCGAATTCTCCTACAACCATACGACACTGCAGGTGCTGAAGCAGGATCGCTCGGTGACCAATCTACAGGTCACCGTCCGCGCGCCGCTCGACAGTGCGAAGATCGATCCGCTCCGGCGCATTTTCGGCGACGAGGTTCTCATGCACCACGAGTTCGCGCTTCTCAACGGCGAGCTCGTCGCCTTCGACCTGCCAGTGGTGCGCTACACGAGCGACGAGCGACTGTTCGAGCTCGCGCGCGTTTACGACGAGCATGGCTGCCCGACATCCAATCCGCACGTGCCCTATGTCGAGGGCGGGTCGATGAAACCAGACTTCCGCCATCTGGCATGGAAGAAGCGGCTCGACCCGCACGGCCTGCTCAATTCGCCGAAGTCGCGCTTCTGGGATGAGGTTAAGCATCTGACGCCCGACGAGATCGAGGCGCTGCCGCCTCACCAGCCGGTGCGGAAGGCTTCGTGATGACGGGCGTCGTCATCGTCGGGGCCGGGCATGGCGGATCGCAGCTTGCCGTTTCGTTGCGCCAAGAGGGCTATGAGGGGTCGGTCATGCTGATCGGCGACGAGCCTGAGTATCCCTATCACCGCCCACCGCTCTCAAAGGCGTTTCTCAAGGGAACCGAAGACAATCTCCAGCCGCTTCGCGGCGAAGCGATCTACGTCAACAATGCGATCGACTACCGCCCCGGCAAGCGGGTGGAGCGGATCGACGCCACGGCTCGCTTCTGCATCGTGGATGGGGAGGCGATTGCGTTCGACAAGCTCGTCCTGGCAACGGGGGCAGTCCCGCGCCGCCCGGCGGTGAAGGGATGTGATCTCGATGGCGTCTTTGAGCTGCGCACGGCGACAGATGCTCGTCGGATCAAATCGGCCATGGCGACGGCGCGCAATGTCGTCATCGTCGGCGGTGGTTTCATCGGTCTCGAGATCGCGGCCACGATGGCAGCTGCCGGCAAAGGCGTGACCGTCCTCGAAATCGGCGAGAGATTGCTTGCGCGGGCAGTCTCGCCGGTGATCTCGAAACACGTTCTCGCGCGGCTGGCGGGGGCAGGGGTGGATGTCCGGTTTGGTACTGCGGCTGCCGAGTTTCTGGGATCGAGAGCCGTCAGCGCCGTGCGGACGCAGTCCGGCGATGAAATTTCGGCCGACATGGTGGTAGTCGGCATCGGGGCTGATCCAGATGTCGCATTGGCCGTTGAGGCCGGCATTGCCGTCGACGGGGGCATTGTCGTCGATGCGCAGATGCGCACCTCGGCGGAAGGCATCTTCGCCATCGGCGATTGCGTGCGTTTCCCGCACTGGCAGCTCGACCGTCTCGTCCGGCTCGAATCCGTGCAGAACGCCACCGACCAGGCAAGGCATTTGGCCGGCGTGATCGTGGGCAAGCATCAGGAGCCTTACACGGCGGTGCCGTGGTTCTGGTCCGACATCGCAGACATGAAGCTGCAGATGGTTGGACTCTCCATGGACGCGGACGAGCACGTGGTTGCGGGTGATCCGGGCGAGGGCGCTTTCGCCGTCTACCATTTCGGACAGGGAAGACTGATTGCCATCGACAGCGTCAACCGGCCCGCCGACCACATGCTGGGCCGCAAGATGATTGCTGCCGGCTATACTCCGGCCACGCAGGAGATTTCAGACGGCACCGTGGGTGCTTCGTTCAAACGGTGGTTAGCGGCGGCTTCGGCGGCACCCAAGGGGCAGCGGGTCGCCTGATGACGGCGCGGCTGGATGCGGTGCTGGGCAATGCGCGGGTGCCGGCGTCGCTTGTCGCCGACGCGCAGCGTTTCGGAGGGCGGCGCGACCGCGACTGTCTCGCCGGTAATCTGGTCGTCCGCGATGGGTCGGTCGCCGGCATGTCGCAGGATGGCCCGGTCGATACCGATCTTGGGGGCGTCTCGTGACAACGCCTTTCGTCGAGCCGCATTGCCATCTCGACAAGTGCTTCACGATCGAACGCCTCGATTTCGCCGGTGGAAGCCTGCTCGACGCCATCACGGCGCAATCGGCGGACAAGATGAACTGGACATATGACGATCTGCGCGGACGCGCGGAGCGCGGTATCCGAGAGATGGTTGCCGCGGGCACGCGCATGGTGCGCACCCATGTCGACTGGGAGGTCGATATCCGTGACCCTGACCGCCTGCCTTTAGCGTGGCGTGTGATCGGGGATCTTGCTGAGGACTGGCGCGACCAAATCACTATCCAGCGTGCCGCGTTGCTGCCCATCGCATCAATGGCAGATGCCGGCTATTCGCAGGCCGTTGGCCGGGCCATCGCTCAATCCGGAGGTGCCTTGGGCGCGTTCGTCTTCGATCAGCCTGAAAGAGCTGCCGGTATCCACAACATGTTCAGCGTTGCGGCCAGGCATGGCCTCGCGCTCGACTTTCATGTCGACGAAGGCCTTTCGCCGGAGCTCGACGGGCTCGAACTCATCGCCCGCGAAGCAGTCAGGACCGCTCATGCCGGGCCGGTGCTGTGCGGCCACGCCTGCAATCTTACCGTCATCGAGCAGGATGTGCGGAAGCAGCGGATCGAGCTGACGGCGCGCGCTGGCCTTTCTGTGGTCGCGCTGCCGTCGAGCAATCTCTATCTGCAGGATCGGGACAGAACGATTCCGCGCGAGCGTGGGCTGACGGCCGTCTCCGAGCTTCTAGCTGCTGGCGTCAACGTGGCGTTCGGTACCGACAACGTCCAGGATGCGTTCTGCCCGGTGGGCATCCACGATCCAAAACGCACGCTCGCCATGGGGGTCTTGGCCGCCCACCTCAAGCCGTCTTTGGGCGACAGGCTTCCGCTCGTGATGCAAAACGCGGCGAAGGCCCTCGGTCAGTCCCTGTCGCCCGTCGACCGCAGTCCGGCCGATGCGCTGCTGATCTGGGAAACCGGTGAAGTGGCTGAACTCGTCAGCGGCGGAACATACGCCGGGTGCCGATCCCTTCACGACGCTATGTCCTCGCACTAGCGCCACGACTGCGCCGCCTGCCGGATGCAAAGCTGGCGCGAGCAATCATCAAGGTCGGATATTTCAGGAATCCTTAGGCGTCGACACGCCGGCTATGGTATGCGGCGCGCTCACAGAGGTTTCCCAAGATGACCGCAGCCCACGACGCCCATTCCTCCCCGCCATCCATCCATCCATCCCTTGCTTCAGCGCTCGAGGCGAAGGGCTACAAAAATCTCACGCCGGTCCAGTTGGAGATGGCGAGCCAGCGCTATATTGAAGCCGATCTGCTGGTTTCGGCTCAAACCGGTTCGGGCAAGACGGTCGCCTTCGGCATCGCCATTGCCTCAAGTCTGCTGGGGAGCGCTGACCATTTCGGTCCCGCGGAGAGGCCGTTGGGTCTCGTTATCGCGCCGACTCGCGAGCTGGCGCTTCAGGTGCAGCGGGAACTCGACTGGCTCTATGGGGCGGCGCACATTCACACTGCGACCTGCGTCGGTGGCATGGACATGCGCAAGGAACGCCGGGCTCTTGAGCGCGGCGCGCATCTAGTCGTCGGCACGCCCGGGCGCCTGCGCGACCACATCGCAAAAGGCGCGCTGGACCTTGGAGGGCTGCACGTCGTGGTGCTCGACGAGGCCGATGAAATGCTCGATCTCGGTTTCCGCGAAGACCTCGAATACATCCTCGGCGCGGCGCCGGTGGAACGCCGGACGCTGATGTTCTCGGCAACTGTGCCGCGTGGCATCGCGGACCTGGCGAAAACCTTTCAGAAGGATGCGCAACGCGTGGCGGTGACCGCCTCGACTGAACAACACGCCGACATCGAATATCAATTGATGCTCGTACGGCGTGACGATCGCGAACACGCCGTCATCAACACGTTGCTCAACTCTGACAGCACGAGCGCGCTGGTGTTCTGCCACACACGCGAGGCCGTGCGCCACCTGACCGCACGCCTTTCCAACCGTGGCTTCTCCGTGGTTTCGCTTTCGGGGAGAAATGGCCCAGTCGGAGCGATCCAACGCGCTACAGGCGATGCGAGACGGCAGGGCACATGTTTGCGTGGCAACCGACGTCGCGGCCCGAGGGATCGACCTGCCGAACCTGGACCTCGTCATCCATGCGGATGTGCCGAGCAACCCCGCAACGCTTCTCCACCGCTCCGGCCGGACGGGACGTGCAGGCCGCAAGGGCGTGTGTGTCCTCATCGTGCCGCAACACAGGCGCGGCGCGGCGCAGCGCGTCCTTGCGCTGGCCAAATTGACGGCTGTCGAGCGCACCGCGCCCGGCATCGCCGAAATCGAGGCGCGGTATCGCAAAGACATAACGGACGCCGCGCTTGCCACTGCCGAGCCGGACGAAGCAGAAGCCGCGTTCGTGGCGGACCTGCTTGCGAAGGTCGCTCCGGAGCGCATAGCCGCGGCCTTCCTGCGCCTGCAGCTCGCATCGCGCCCTGTGCCGGAAGACCTCACCCCTCTGCCTGCGGCCGAGCTTCACGCGAAAAAGTCTAAGTATGACAAAAAGAACGGGCAAGAGCGCGGCCCAGCCGCCGCGCGAGAGCCCCGGGGGCCAGACATGGAGGGTGGCGTCTGGTTCACGCTATCGCTTGGTCGCAAGCAGCGCGCCGACCCGAAGTGGCTGCTGCCGATGATCTGCAAGGCAGGCGGTGTGACCAAACGCGACGTCGGCGCGATCAGGATCGAGGATGCACAAACCCGGTTCGAGATCGCCGCCGACAAGGCAGCCGCGTTTGCGGAGCAGATCAATCGGCCTGGTAGCACCGAACGCGGTATCATCATCGCGCCGGCTGGTCAGGTGCGCGAGAGAGCTTGGCAGGCCAAACCGAAAGCCCGCAAGGACGCAAAGACGCGGAAGAAGCCTGCGCACCGTGGCAAGGCGGCCGCTGCCGATTCCGGCAATGCCCGGAAAAACAAGGGCAAACCGAAGCGCCCCGGCTGAACGGGCCTATGGGCGCGCCTCGTTCATGAAGACATGAGCGTGACCAACCTTAAGCACAACCTGGTTTTCCTTACAGATGAAGACATAGCATGCTGGCGTGGAAGCAAGTGGATCGAGCCCCGGTCCCCGGCGGGAGCGAACTCCGGCTCATGCAACGGGGCGACGAGTTTTCCATCATGTCGGGCACGACCGAGTTGATGAACAGCCGCCGGGGCCGCTCTGAAGAGCAGCTGGCGATCCTGGCGGCAAAGCGGATCGGTAAGCGTGACGGGACCCGGATCCTGATCGGCGGTCTCGGCATGGGCTTTACGCTACGGGCAGCACTTGCGCATTTTTCCGAGCAGTGTGAGATTATCGTCGCCGAACTGGTGCCGAGCGTGATCGCCTGGGCGAAGGGCCCGCTCGCCGACGTTCATGGCGCAAGTCTGACGTATCCGCGGGTCATCCTTCACGAAGGCGACGTTGCGCCGGTGATCCGCCACAATGGGCCGTTCGACGCCATATTGCTCGATGTCGACAATGGCCCGGATGGGCTGTCCCGCTCGGAGAACGACCAGCTCTATGACGCAACGGGACTGGCTGCCGCGCAGGCGGCGCTCAATCCCGGCGGTGTTTTGGCCATTTGGTCTGCCGCCCCAGATCAACGGTTTGCAAAACGTCTGCGGCAAGCCGGTCTGGAGGTCGAGGAGGTGCGCGTGCGCGCTGGTGGTGCGAGGCACCTCGTGTGGCTCGCCACGAAGCGCTTGCGGTGAATCCAAGCCAATCATCCCCCTGGGTTTACGAGGGGTGGATGTTTCTTTCTTGGCCTCCCCAGGCTTTGCCGACTTCTCGAGCTATTCCCTCGACCCGGACCCCCAACCATCGAAATCGACTGCCACAGGGGTCAGCGCCGCCAGCGTTTTCCGTGAAGACACTGCAGATCCCGTCTCGTCCCCCGGCAAGCCCTGGTGCCACGGAACGACTGATCTCTTGGAGCATTCATCTCCCATTGAAACGCGCGCCAGCAGGAGAGCGTCGTGGCCAATGAGGTGAAGAACTGGTTCCGACCGCTCGCCCGTGCGGGGTATGCAGCTAGAGGACTGATCTACGCGGTAATTGGTTTCTTCGCCGCGTTGGCTGCTGTCGGGAGCGGCAGAACCATGGGCTCACGCGACGCGCTGTCGGTGCTTTTTTCCGGCGTCGGCGGGAGTGTCATTGCCTATCTGTTGATCGCCGGTTTGATCTTCTATTCCCTCTGGCGCTTCATTCAGGCGGGATTCGACACCGACAACCACGGCACAGGAGCCAAGGGCCTTCCAATCCGTGGCGGACTGCTGGTCAGCGGTATCACCTACGGCGTCCTTGCCTCCTACAGTCTGTCGCTTGCGGGTGTTGGAGGCCTCGGGAGCGGAGGAGGTGAGGGCGGCTGGGCCGACACCCTTGCCGGCTTCGTGGGCGCACGCTGGGTTGCTGCCGCCCTGGCCATAACGCTAGCGGGCGTGGGTGTGGCTCATCTCATCAAGGCGGTCGGCAAGCGCTACGCCCGATACATAAACGCCGATGACAAAACGATGCGTGTCATTCACCCGATCGCCAAGACAGGTTTGATCGCGCGGGGGATCATCTTCCTGGTGCTGGCCTTCCTCCTCGCAACGCGCTCGGTGCGCGGTGGGGAACAGGCGAGTTCGAAAGCTGCGCTTGAGTTCGTGCAGGGGCTTCCGCTGGGCTGGCTGTTGCTCTCCCTGATGGGTGTCGGCCTCATTGCCTTCGCGGCATACTCGTTTGCCGAAGCGATCTACCGACGCGTCGACCTTGACGATGTCCGTATCTGACACCGTCAGCTCGCGGTCCGTATGCGGCGGTACGATGCGTGCAGTATGATTACTGAGCAAATCGACGCCGCGCAGGGGCCGGCGTGATGTTTGTCCAGTTCGGTATCTAGATCGGGAACGATCAGGCAAGTTTTCGGATCATCGTCATCGATCCTGACTGCTGTGCCGCCCATGTCGAACAAGGCGAAACGGCCGACCTTCACATCGCGTGGGTTAAGATCGCCAAGCCTGACGAGCCTATCCCAATCGGGTCAAGCGGGTGTGGGGCTTGATGGTAGCGGAGGAGGGATTCGAACCCCCGACACAAGGATTATGATTCCTCTGCTCTAACCTACTGAGCTACTCCGCCCCGCTGCGCTCGCTTTGAAATCTGTCGCCGGTCGGTTTCCGGGGCGGCAGGGCGATTGCCAAGGTCGGGCGGATATAAGGGGGCGGTGGCGGCGCTGTCAAGCATTGTGCGCGTGCGAAAAGTTGCGGTGCGCATTGCCGCTTTTCATGCGTGGCGGGGTTGAGTTCGGCTGGCCGCGCGACTATGTCTCGGCGTCGACATTTTCCAGCTACAGGGTTCATGAAACCGCGTATCGCCGTCCTCGGATGCGGCTATTGGGGCTCCAACCACATCCGCACCCTCAAATCGCTTGGGGCGTTGCATGCCGTTTCGGATGCGAACGCTGCACGGGCGGAGGGATTCGCGAGTGAGCAGGACTGCATCGCGGTCGACCCGGACGAGCTTTACGGCCGCGACGACGTCGATGCGATCGTGATGGCGCTGCCGCCGCAGCACCATGCCGCCGCCGCGATCCGAGCCGTGGAAGCCGGCAAGGACGTGCTGGTCGAGAAGCCGATCGCGCTCACGGTGCCGGACGCCGAACGCGCCGTTGCCGCCGCCAAGGCCAATGAACGCGTCTTCATGGTTGGCCATGTGCTGCGCTTTCACCCCGCCTTCGAGCAGCTCAAGCAACTCATCGATGCCGGCGAGCTCGGCACGGTCAAATACATCCACTCCCACCGGCTTGGTCTCGGCAAGTTCCACACCGAGAACGACGCCCTGTGGGACCTGGCGCCGCACGACCTGTCGATGATCCTCGCCATCACCGGCGCACCGCCGACGGAAATCCGCGGCGAGGGCGCCGCGCTGCTCGATCATCTGAGCGATTTCGCGCACCTTCACATGCGCTTTCCCGGTGGCTTGCGCAGCCATCTCTTCACGTCCAGGCTCAATCCCTATCGTGAGCGCCGGCTGACCGTGGTGGGCACCAAGGCGATGGCCGTCTTCGACGACGTCGAACCCTGGGACCGCAAGCTCGCCGTCTATCGCCACGCCGTCTGGCAGGACAGCGGCCATTGGGCGTTCACGACCAACGAGCCGTCCTACGTGCCGGTCACGTCGGGCATGCCGCTGACACGCGAACTGGAGCATTTCATCGACTGCATCCAGACCCGCGCCAACCCGCGCACCGACGGCGAAGAAGCGATCGGCGTGCTGCGCATCCTGACGGCGGGAACCGTCACCCACGATTGATTCAAGAATTTTTCGGCCAGACGAAGATGCCGCTGCCTGTTCGGCTCAGGCGCTCTGGCGTGCCGGCTGGGCAGCGAGACGCGACAGCATCGCCTCGGCTTCCGCGCCGCGCTCCGAACGCTCGATGAAGCCGCCGCCGAATACGCGGGCGTCGTCGCCATCGTCCGAATAGAGCACGCAGGCCTGACCGGGCGCGATGCCGGATTCACCATCGACAAGCTCGACCCAGCTCGCGCCGTCGCGATGGTGCAGCACGGCCGGCCGTGGCGGACGGGTCGAACGCACCTTGGCAAACAGCTCCAGGCCGCCTGTGGGCAGGGCGGAGAGGGCCTCGTCTCCCAGCCAGTTCAGGTCGCGCAGATATATCTTGTGCGTTTCCAGCGCTTCGCGCGGGCCGACGATCACGCGCGCGCGATCCGCGTCGAGATGGACGACATAAAGAGGCTCGCCGGAGGCGACGCCGATGCCGCGCCGCTGGCCGATCGTATAGCGCAGGATGCCCTCGTGGCTGCCGAGCACGCGGCCATCGATGTGGACGATGTCGCCGGGCGTTGCCGCGGTCGGCTTCAGCTTCGCGATAATGTCGGAATACTTGCCCTGCGGCACGAAGCAGATGTCCTGGCTGTCCTGCTTGTTGGCGACGACCAGCCCCATGGCCTCAGCCTCAGCGCGCACCTGCGGCTTGGACAAATGGCCGAGAGGAAACCGCAGAAAATCGATCTGCGCCTGCGTGGTGGCGAACAGGAAATAGCTCTGGTCGCGGTCGGCATCCACAGGGCGATAAAGTGCGCGATGGGCACCATTGGCCCTGCTGCGGATATAGTGGCCGGTGGCGAGCGCGTCGGCGCCGAGCTCGCGCGCGGTTTCCAGCAGGTCGGCGAACTTAACCGTCTGGTTGCACGAGACGCACGGGATCGGCGTTTCGCCCGCCACATAGCTTTCGGCGAATGGATCGATCACCGCTTCCTTGAAGCGCTTCTCGTAATCGAGGACGTAATGCGGGATGCCCAGCGTCTCGGAGACCCGGCGTGCGTCGTCTATATCCTGGCCCGCACAGCAGGAACCGGCGCGGTGCGTTGCGGCGCCATGATCGTAAAGCTGCAGCGTGACGCCAACGACGTCGTAGCCTTCACGCTTGAGAAGGCCGGCGACGACTGAGGAATCGACACCGCCCGACATCGCGACGACGATGCGCGTCTCTTCCGGGCGGCCGGGGAGATCGAGGCTGTTCATGGCGCGTTCGTTCCGCTTCGGTCTGGTTTCGGCGGCTTCATGCCCCCGCGCGCAATATAGGTCAAGGCTCGTGCCGCCGCCACGGCCGAGGCCGGGAAAAGCGTTGGTTCACATTCGACTTAAATGAGCCCGAAAAGCCTAACGCGGGATTCATAATCGTTACTTAAGCATTATGGCGTGCTTAGCCATTTTTTAAAACCACCGGGTTAGGCTCAGCGTGATTAGGTCCTAGAGTTTGCGTTAGAGAGTACGATGACCGATCTGGTTAGACCGCGGGTCAAATATGTGATTGGGCCGGATGGCAGCCCGCTTACCATTGCGGATTTGCCGCCCACCAATACAAGGCGCTGGGTCATCCGACGCAAGGCCGAAGTTGTTGCCGCGGTTCGCGGCGGCCTGCTCAGCCTCGAGGAGGCGTGCCAGCGCTATAAGCTGACCGTGGAGGAATTTCTCTCCTGGCAGGCTTCGATCGACGAATATGGCCTCGCCGGCCTTCGCACGACACGCATCCAGCAATATCGACATTAGTTTTCGCTCACGGGCCGCATCGCTCGCTTTGCTCGCTGGCCCACCGCCAGGGCCTCGCGTCAGCTCCGACGCCCGGTCGGGCTTGCGGCCTGCGGCCGACTGGTTGGATCGCTGGCGCTCCGCGAGGGCGCCGGACGACGGGCGACCCGCTGTGGCCAGCACGCGAGCAGATTCTCGCTCACGCGACTTTTCAGTGCATCCAGCGAATAGCGCTCACCCTGCCGCCGTCAGCCCGGCCAGGGGAGCTTAGCGACCGCCGAGCTGGACCCATTGGCCGCGTGACCCGCGGCACGGCTTGTCACGGCAAAAAGCGCGCTTCGACAATTTTATTCGACAAGCTCGGGGTAGCCTCAAAGGACGTACCCCGCCGACACACAGCCGTGCTGCTGAATGGAGGTTTGGATAGCCTGCGCTAAGCTCGGGCTGCGGGATGTGCCAGCCGTGCCCTTGAGGGAGGAAACGTTAGCAGGTGTTCCCAGCGCCAACCTTAAGCCACGGGGTGGCAACAGGCGCTTTCATCTCGGGCAAGGCAGGGAGTGAAAGGGAGGGGTGCACAATATAACGTCAGCCCTGTCCGTTTCCGAGCGGCGCTGAAGCGCGCCGGCTGCATTCGATGGTCGTGCCGCCCAGCGGGCGGGGACGACCTAGCCGATCATCGCACTGCGACCGCCGCTGTCTACGTCTCGACCGCGTCCGTCGCGGGATTCCAGCATCTCGGCCTTGGAAAGCTCGGCCTCGGCTTCATTCAGTGCCGACTCGGCGGCTTCGCGCTGCTGCTGGAGGTCAGCCTGCGAATTCTTGAGATTGTCGCGGCGCTGCCGTGCCGCCTTGGCGAAGGTCGGATAGGCGAAATGACCTGTATCGGTGATCCCCGCCTTCTTTTCTTCCGCCACGATCTGCAAATCCAGCTCAGTCGCCATACGATCGAACTCGGCAATCATCATGTCGAGCTGCAAGAGCTGCTTGCGCTTCTCGTTGACCTGAAACTGCTTGAGCCGCACCAGGTTCTCACGTGACTTCATCACTCGCTACTCCCGAAACGCATACTACGCACCGTCAAACGCGGCGCCTGTCTCCCGCTACGCGCCCCGTCCGTCACTATCGGGGCAATCTGGAAACAAATTACTAACCCTGCGCTCTTGGTAACCATTCGTTTACGCGCATTGTTAATCATAGCGCAGAGGACTTAAGGGCGGGTAAAGATGCTCAACCGAGGGTCGAGCCGACAAAATGACTCATATTGAGTCACTTGCCGGAATTTGCTCAACCATCACATGAGCTCACGGCTCATGGGATTAACATTTAGATTCAAGAAGGTACGGGCAGTAGCTGAAAAGGGTTAATATCGCTTGCCATGCGGAATCATATTTTGTTAACCATTGCGTGGCAGGTTCCGATTCAGAAAATCACTGTTCCGGTGCCGGAAGCATGCCGAACCCGGTCTGGCGGCGGGAAAGGGGACATTAATGCGCGTTCTGCTCATTGAAGACGATAGTGCGACCGCACAAAGCATCGAGCTGATGCTCAAATCGGAGAGCTTCAACGTCTATACGACCGATCTCGGCGAAGAAGGCGTGGATCTGGGCAAGCTCTACGACTACGATATCATCCTGCTGGATCTCAATCTGCCCGACATGTCGGGTTACGAGGTGCTGCGGACGCTGCGGCTTTCCAAGGTCAAGACACCGATCCTGATCCTCTCCGGCATGGCCGGCATTGAGGACAAGGTGCGCGGCCTCGGTTTCGGAGCCGACGACTACATGACCAAGCCGTTCCATAAGGACGAGCTGGTTGCGCGCATCCATGCCATCGTACGCCGCTCGAAAGGGCATGCGCAGTCGGTCATCAACACCGGCGATCTCCTGGTCAATCTCGACGCGAAGACGGTCGAGGTCGGCGGTCAGCGCGTGCACCTGACCGGCAAGGAATACCAGATGCTGGAGCTGCTCTCGCTGCGCAAGGGCACGACGCTCACCAAGGAAATGTTCCTGAACCACCTTTATGGTGGCATGGACGAGCCGGAACTGAAAATCATCGACGTTTTCATCTGCAAGCTGCGCAAGAAGCTCGATGCCGCATCCGGCGGGCAGAACTACATCGAGACGGTCTGGGGCCGCGGCTATGTGCTGCGTGAGCCAGAGGAAATCCGCGAAAGCGCGTAAAGCGACTAGCGCTTCACAGAATCTCAGGGCCGTCGACGTCGTCAGCGGCCCTGTTTCATTGGGCTGTTCGCTACGCTGCGACCTGCATCTCGCGGAAACGCTCGAGGAGCTGCGGGCGATTGAATGGCTTCAGGATATAGCCTTTTGCACCGGCCCGCTTGGCACGCATGATCGTACCGACGTCGAATTCGGTCATGCAGATGACGATATACGGGGTGTAGAGTTCACTGATCGACATTGCCTGGCGAATGAACTCGTCAGTCATCATGTCGGGGAGGCTTGAATCCACCACGATGATGTCGGGCATGTCGCTTGCGCAGATGGCCAGTGCTTCCACGGCCAGCCCAGCCTCAGTCACGGTCATCTCCGGACCGCTCAGGATACGCTTTGCGACCTTCCTGATGACGCTCGAGTCATCGACGATCATGCAGCGCTTCATAGTCCACCCCTTTCATGCACACCGACTTGCATTGCGGGCAGACTAGGGGCTTTCGGTAAAAATCACCGTAATTGCCTAGCTAAAAATGCGTTAAACGCTGCGCATACAGGCTTAGTGCAAAATCGGCCGTAACCGCCTCGCACGCAAGCCCGGCAAACCTGTCTCCATGTGAGCTGGAAGCAGCTCTCAGGCTGCCGTCAGCACGATCTCTTCGGGGCTGGCCCGCATGGAAATCGTCATGCTCGCCTCATGCGCCAGAAGCAGGGTGTAATAGGGTTGAACGGCATGCGCATCGATCGGCTCGTCCGACTTGACGCCCGAATGGAGTTCCAGGAAACGGGCCGGTACGCGCACCATCGGTCCGTTGGCCGTCAGCGTGAAGCGCGGCGCGGTATCCAGATCGTGAAGCTGAACCGTCAGCTTGCCGCCGCGCGGAATTGCGGCGTTGGCGACCAGTATCAGGTTGAGCAGCAACTTAACCTTGTTCTTGGGCAGGAGCGCGCGGGCACCCTGCCACTCGAATTCAGGTTTCTCGTTGGCGAGGAAGGCGGTCGCCACGCTCTCCGCGTCGCCAGTGTCGATCTGCATGCCCGCTGAGCCAGCCGCGCCGAAGGCGATGCGGGCAAACTGCAGCCGCGCCGAGGCGTTGCGCGCGCTGGTGCGGATGAGGCGCATGGCGTCTTCGTCGGCGCCGCCTTCATCGAGCAGTTCGAGGCCGTTGTTGATCGCGCCCACAGGGGAGATGATGTCGTGACAGACCCTGCTGCAGAGAAGGGCCGCGAGATCCGGTGCGGAAAGGGTCAAAATATCGGCCATGCGGAAAGCGTCCCTGTCGTCTGTCTTTCGGTTCATACAAAACACCAGCGTTGCGCCGTGCGCCGCTGGCGAATCACCCCTTCAATTGCCGGATATTGGTTACACAAGGAAGGCAGCGCGACAAGGAAACCCGAACGACCACCGCTGGCAAGTCGCTCCAATACGCTTCGGTAAAGCAACGGTTTACGCGTTTCGGCGGCCGGCAGGCCAATGGTTAATGATTGGATAAGGTTTCGGTCATAGTTTGAATGATATTGGCGTGTCGATGCGGTCCCGAAGGTCCGCATGCGCCGCGACGCGGTGGGGCAGTTCGATACGGAGATAGAAGGCATGTTCTGCAGGCTCTTTCCTCGAAACGTGATCAGCGTGGTAGCTGCGATGCTGTTTGCCGTGGCTGCCGCGACATCGACGGCGCTGCCGGCCCGGGCTGCGGCCGGTGAGGCCTATACGGCCCAGGAGGTGCTCGATTCCGGGCACCAGTTCTTCGGCACCACATCCGGCGGGCTCGCCTCGGTGGTCGAACAGATCTTTTCATCCTACGGCATGCCGAATGGCTACATCCTCGGTGAGGAAGGCTCCGGCGCGCTGATCGGCGGCCTGACGTTTGGCGAAGGCACCCTTTACACCAAGAACGTGGGTGACCATTCCGTCTTCTGGCAGGGCCCTTCGCTGGGATGGGATTTCGGCGGGCAGGGCTCGCGCACGATGATCCTGGTCTACAACCTCGACAGCATTCCTGCGCTTTATCGCCGCTATGCCGGCGTTGCGGGTTCTGCCTATGTGGTGGCGGGGCTCGGGTTCACCGTGCTCAAGAACGGCCCGGTCCTGCTGGTGCCGGTGCGTACCGGCGTAGGCGCAAGGCTCGGGCTGAACGTCGGCTATCTGAAGCTGACGCAGTCGCCGACCTGGAATCCCTTCTGAGCGTGCGCCCGCTCATTTAACCTTACCGTGCGCAACGGCGCGCACGGCACTGGATTCCTGCTGTCCCGCCGTGGCACATAGAGCCTGGGTTCCGCGCGCCGCGCGGCGTGGATTGGACGAAACGCAGTGATCCAGACGACGCTCTTCTTCATTCTCGGTTTCCTGTGCGCGGCATTCCTCGCGCTGATGGTGGCACCAGCCATCTGGCGACGGGCGGTCGCCTTGACGCGCAAGCGCATCGAGGCGTCTGTGCCGCTGACCATGGATGAGATCCAGGCCGACAAGGACAGGCTGCGGGCAGAATTCGCGATGTCGACGCGGCGGCTCGAAATGAGCCTCAAATCGTTTCGCGAGAAGGCGTCGGAACAGATCGTCGAGATCAATAGAAATCGTGACGAGCTGAAGCGTATCGCCGAGGAGCGCGACGAGAAGAACGCCGCCGTCACCCAGATGGAAACACGCGCTGCGGAACTGCGCACAGAGCTGCGTCAGCGCGAGGAGCAACTCCAGCGGCTTACCGATCGGCTCGGCGAGCACGAACGTATGCTGGGTGAACGGGCGATCGAGCTAGAAAAGCTCGGTCGCATGTATGACGAGGCAAGCTTCAGCGCGTCGAGCCGCCAGATCGAGATCGTGGCGCAGGAATCGAAGCTGGAAAAGCTCACCGACGATGTCGCGACGCTGCGCAACGAACGCAAGGAAGCCGACAGGCGGGTTCGCGAGGTCGTTGCCGAGCACAAGGCAGCGCGCGATGCGCTGCGCGAGGAGCAGAAGAAACATGCCGCGCTTGAAAAGAAGGTGGAACGCCTGACGACCACGCTTTCTGACCGGGACGACAAGCTGGAGCGGCGCGAGCGGGAACTGGCGAGGCTGCGTGACCAGGTCAAGGGCGGCGGCGCGACCGAGCACGACCTTCAGCAGGCACTGGCCGAAGAACAGGAACAACGCGCTAAGCTCGAGGCGGAAGTGGCGGAGCTGACGGTGCGGCTCTCGACACTGGTTGCCGGTGCAACCGGCGGTGATGTCGAGAAGGCGACGGCAAAACTGGAAAGCGACCGGAAGCGGCTGGAAGAGCGGCTGACCGTGCTGACACGCGAGAACAAGAAGCTGCGGGCTTCGCTCGACAGCGTGGAGCGCGCCAGTTCCGACGGCTGGGACGAAGAGCGGCGCGAGAGCGCGGTGCTGCGCGAGCAGATCAACGATCTGGCGGCCGAGGTGGTCAACCTGACGGCGATGCTGGATGAGCCGGATTCGCCGATACACAAGGCGCTGGCGGCCGACACGGGCGAGAGCAGGAGCGGCATGCCGAGCCTCGCAGAGCGCATTCGTGCGCTTCAGAAAGCCGCAGCCACGCCACGCTGACGGTTATCTCTACTGGTCCCGCCACAGCCGGTGGAGCGCGACGGCCGAGGCGGCGGCGACGTTGAGGCTGTCGAAGTCTTGTGACATCGCAATGCGCACCGTTTCCATGCGCGCCATCAGGGCAGGCGGCAGGCCGGCGCCTTCGGTGCCGAGATAAAGCGCCGTACGGCCTTCGCGGTTCACGGTATCGACGGCGCGACTGCCGGATGGGGACAGTGCGAACTGGCGAAAGCCGTGGCGGGCAAGCATGTCGACCAGCGCTGCCTCGCCGGATATCCGGGTAAAAGGCACCTTGAGCGCTGCGCCCACGGAAACACGGATCGCCTTGCGGTATAGCGGATCGCAGCAGCTCGGATCGAGCAGCACCGCATCTGCCTCGAAAGCCGCGGCGTTGCGGAAGATTGCGCCCATATTGTCGTGGTTGGAAATGCCGACAAGTGCGACGACCAACGCATCGGCGGGCAGGCCGGCGAGCATCTCCCCGGGGTCGTCTTCGGCGCGACAACGGCCCAGCGCCAGCACGCCGCGGTGGATATGGAAGCCCGCGACCGCATCCATGACGGATTGCGATGCGACATAGACCGGCATGTCTGCGGGCGCGCGCGTCAGTGTTTCAGCCATTCCGAGAAGGCGCTGTTCCAGGATCAGCGCCGATTCGACCGCGAAGCGGCGGGCGGAAAACAGCACGTTCAGGACAACCTTGCCCTCGGCGATGAAACGGCCCTCCCGGCCGACAAGGTCGCGCTCGCGGATGGCGTGGTAGGCGGCAATGCGCGGGTCGTCGGGGCTTTCGATGCGAATCGCCGTTGCCGGGTCGTAGCCGCCTTGCGTCACGCGGCGTCTCCCGTGCCCCTGGCGTAGCGCTTCAGGCGCTCTTCCAGAGTGCCGGTGTGCAGCTCGAACATGTGGTTGTCGTCGTCGTAGAAATAGATCGACCGACCTTCGCCCGCGACCCTCGGCCGGCTCTCGCGCATCTCCAGACCCAGGCCTGTCACGCGAGCGAGGCAGGCATCGTAGTCGGGATCGTCGATCTTGAAGGCGACATGATTGTACGTGCGCGAAGGTAGCGCATCGCCCTCCATCGTTGCGATCCACACGGCGTTGTGGCCGTCGCCGACCAGAAAGAAGCGTTCACGGGACAGGGAGAAGGTATCGTCGCCGGAATCGTAAACCTTGCGGGCACCGAGCACGGACGACAGGATTGTTTCCATGCGGTCAAGATCGCGGACGATAAAGGTGATGTGGCTGAGGCCTTGCGCCAAAGTGGCTCTCCCGGATTCGCGAGCGGATACCGGCAGAGGTAAACTCGGGTCGGCGCAGTGGCAATCCTACTCGGCTGCGGCCCTTGCGCCGAAAATGCCGTCGAGCGTCACCAGCACCTCGCGCACCTTTGCCGAGGAGCAGGAATAGAAGATCATCTGCCGCTCGCGACGGGTCTCCACGAGGCCCATGGCGCGAAGCTTTGCCAGATGTTGCGACAGCGCAGACTGGCTCAAGTCCACTTTTTCCGCAATTTCACCGACTGACATTTCGCCGCTCAGGAGGTGGCACATGATCGCCAGCCTTTTTCCGTTGCCGATGGCAGACAGAAACTCGGCAACCATGTCGGCGTTGTCGACAAGCTGATCAGAAACCATCGTATCCCCGTTGCCGCATCTTTCGAAGACGTTGTGGGGGCAACAACATCGAACGAAAGGCAGGTTGTAAATCGGCCCAGTTATTACCTGCCTGCAACCTAACGTATAGCGCAAACTTCCAAGATAACAAGCGTTTATGAGACAGTTTCATCATTGCGCACCGCTTGCTTCAAACTGGACCAATTGCCGATAGCGCCTGGCGAGCCTCGACAGCCATGGCGACAAGTGTCTTGTGCATATCGTGGGCGTCGACGAGAGGTTTTTGAAAAAAAATCCGCATCGTGCGGTCGCCAGAGGCAAGATCGAAGCCATCGGCGTCGATACCCGTCATGATCCAGTCGCCGGGCTCTCGCACCTTGCCGAAATGGATCGCGTAGCGGCCGATCGCGTCGCCATGGTCCTCGTTCATATGTTTGACCGCGCCCGGCTCGGCCGCCGCGATCGCGTCGAGAGATGACCCGGTGATCATCAGGTCATCGACGGTCAGCGCATAAGCCTTGCCAAACCCGCCGTTGAGGCTGGCGCGCTGTGGAACGAGGCGGAAGAAGGCGAAGTCGCCCAGCCCAGCATAAAGCTTCGATTTCGGATTGTGCGCGAGGAAACGCCACTCAATACGTCCGTGTCGCGGGTCGTCTTTCGCGATCTTCTCCGCTTTGCAGGCAATGGTGATGCGCGGATGGGCGAGCGGGTCGCCCTTGCCGGGCTCGCCCAACATCAGCGAGCAGCGCGGATCGGCAACAATGCCGCCAGTGTGGGCGGAAAGAGCCGAGATCAGGATGATGGGGGCGCCGTCATGGTCGGTTGCAACCGCGACCCGGCTGGCCATCGGTGCCCCCGTTTCAGGATCGAGTACCGCAAGCGCGCCATAGCGTGAGGACCGCAACAGCGTGCGCGCGAGGCGAATCGCCTCATCGTCGGTTTCGCGCAGGACGTCCTTCTTCTTTTCTGACAACGGATCGCTTCCAATAAGTTGACTGTGAAAGTCTTATTATCGGCCGACGATACCCTCGCTGGCAAGATGCTCCGCTTCCGATTCGTCGATGCCGAACGCCCGGAGCGTGGCTGCGCTGTCACGGAGGGCCTGCGGCGAAACGGTCGTGATGGTCCGGGAAAAGCGGGGTGCCGGGGCAGGGCGCGTGAGGCCGTCGGTCTCGACATGCGTGCGGCGCGCCCTGTTGTGCGGATGGGCCGGCGCTTCACCAAGCGAGAGCACCGGCGCGACACAGGCGTCGGTCGGCTCGAACAGCGCTGCCCAGTCGTCGCGTGGACGCTCGGCAATCCGTGATGCGATCGCAGCCCGCATGTCCGGCCATAGCGACTGGTCGTATTGCGCGCGCGCGAAGCGCTCGTCCAGCGGCAGCAGGCGGCAGAACTCGGCGAAGAACTGCGGCTCCAGGCAGGCGACGGCGACATGGCGGCCGTCGGCGCAGGTGTAGGTGTCGTAGAAGGGCGTACCCGAATCGAGGAGGTTCACGCCGCGCCGGTCCTGCCAGATGCCGGCCGCCATGAAGGCGAAGAAGGGCGCCGCCAGCATGGACGCGCCATCGATCATCGCGGCGTCTACCACCTGCCCCTTGCCCGAGCGCGAGGCTTCGAGCAGGGCGGCAAGCACGCCCATGATGAGGAACATCGTGCCGCCGCCATAGTCCGCTGCCAGGTTAAGCGGTGGCACGGGCTTGCCGTCCTTCGGACCGATCGTATGCAGCACGCCTGACAGCGCCAGATAGGTCAGGTCATGTCCGGCGCGCGCAGCGAGCGGGCCGTCCTGGCCGAACCCGGTCATCCGCCCATAGACCAGACGCGGGTTTGCGGCGAGCAGCGGTTCAGGGCCGAGCCCCAGCCGCTCCATGACGCCGGGGCGAAAGCCTTCAAGGATCGCATCGGCGCCGGCTGCCAGTCGCATAATCAGCGCGGTGCCTTCGGCACGCTTCAGGTCGATGCGGATGATCTCGCGGCCGTGCCTGTCGAGGTCGTATTGCGGCGGCAGGTTGAGGAAGGCTTGCTCCTTGGCCAGCCGCTCGACGCGCACAACGCGCGCCCCAAGCTCGGCCAGCATCAGGCCGGCGTGAGGCACAGGCCCCAGCCCCGCCATTTCGATGACGGTGAAGCCGGTCAATGGGCCGGTCTTGCGGGCTGCCCCCTCCATCGCCGCCGGTTCCGCGCTTATTTAGGCGCCATGCGGATCGCGCCGTCGAGGCGGATCACCTCACCGTTGAGCATCTGGTTTTCGACGATGTGGCTGGCAAGCGCGCCATATTCCGCAGGGTCGCCGAGACGGGAAGGGAAGGGCACCTGCTGGCCGAGCGACTTCTGCGCATCCTCCGGCAGACCGGCGAGCATCGGCGTACGGAAGATGCCGGGCGCTATCGTCATGACACGGATGCCGGAGCGGGCAAGGTCGCGGGCAATCGGCAGCGTCATGCCGACAACGCCGCCCTTTGAGGACGAATAGGCTGCCTGGCCGATCTGGCCGTCATAGGCTGCGACCGAAGCGGTGTTGACGATGACGCCGCGCTCGCCGCCCTCCAGCGGTTCGGCCTGCTCGACGCGAGCGGCGAAGAGCCGGATCATATTGAAAGTGCCGATGAGATTGACCTCGATAACCTTGCGGTAGAGGTCGAGCGGGTGGGCGCCGTCCTTGCCCGTGGTCTTCATGGCGATGGCGATGCCGGCGCAATTGACCAGGATCCGCGGCGTGCCGAGCTTGTCTGCGACCTCGGCGATGGCGGCTTCCGCTGCCTCGGCCCTGGAGACGTCGCACTTGACCGCGATGCCGCCGAGTTCGGCGGCCACAGCCTCGGCGCGCTCGATGCCGATGTCGAACAGCGCGACCTTCGCGCCCTTCGCGGCAAGCGCACGTGCCGTCGCCTCGCCGAGACCGGAGCCGCCGCCGGTGACGATCGCGACCTGACCTGATGGGTTCATGGAAATTCCTCCGCAAATATTGTTATGAAATAGAACAATTTGACACCATCTTAGCGGTGCCCTGCCGGGCGATGCAAGATGCGAGCATGGCCCTTTCACCGGTGTTCCGGAACGCGCAAGCGGTCGGTCGCGGCAGGCGTGCCGCCGCGACCGGGTATCGCTAGCTACTGCGCATCGCGACCAGTTCGAGCGGCATGCCGTGCTCGTTGCTGATGCGTCTGCCGGTCTCCACGAAGCCGATATGGCGGTAGAAGCCGATGGCGCTTGTGTTGAGGGTGAACACTTCCAGCGACAACTCACCCTTCAGCGACAATGCGTACTCGACAAGGTGCCGACCTGCGCCTGTTCCATGGCGAGCAGGATCGACGAACAATCCGCCGATGAAGGTGTCCAGAAGGCCGATGAAGCCGATGGGCTCGTCGGCAAGCGTGGCAACCCAGTTTTCAGCCTTGGGCAGGTAGGCTTCACCGACAAGCTTGGCCTGTTCGCGAAGCTGATCGGCGGTGAAGAAGGGATGCCCCTTCAGAGATGCGGCATGCCAGATGGCAAGCAGCCGCTGCCTGTCGTCCGGACCATAGGCCCGGATGCGTAGTTTTTCGGTCATGTAAGATATTCCGTCAGTAAGGCGCCTGCGGCGCACAACGTGTCATTCGGCCCTTGGGCCGTTCACTCCCGCGGGGAAAACCGGTGATGACGTCGCTGCGCATAAGGCTCCTTGTGCTGACGGTCGACCTGATAGCCGCCCGGCCGACGGGATGCAATCCCGCTGGTCAGGCCGCGTCGGCGGCGATGAGACTGTCGGGGGCGGGTTGGTATGGCCGCCGGACGTTTCAAGGTCGTTGAGGAACGTGGCCAGCCACCGCTGCGTGTCCTGATGAAGGATATGATCGAGAAGCGCCTTGTGGCGAGCCTTTCGCTCCTCCAGCGGCATCACAAGCGCCTGGTGTATCGCTTCGGCCATCGTGTCCGTGTCGTAGGGATTGACGATCAGCGCTTCCGTCATGTCCTCGGCGGCACCCGCAAATTGCGAAAGAACCAGCACGCCGGGGTCTTCGTCATCCTGCGCGGCGACGAATTCCTTGGCGACGAGGTTCATTCCGTCGCGCAATGGCGTCACCAGGCCAACGTGGCTGGCGCGGAAGAGGGCTGCCAGCGTCTCACGCGGGACGGGGCGGTGAATGTAGCGCAGCGGCGTCCAGTTGAAGTCCGAGAAGCGGCCGTTGATCGAGCCCGTCAGGCCCTCCAGCTCGTCGCGTATGTCTGAATAGGCATTGACGTCCTCGCGTGTGGGCGGCGCGACCTGCAGGAAGGTCACCTGCTTTTCCAGCTCGGGATGCTGCGCCAGCAGCTTGCCGAAAGCCTGGAAGCGGTCGGGCAGGCCCTTGGAGTAGTCGAGCCTGTCGACGCCGATGATCTGCTTGCGTCCGAGCTTTTCGCGGCGCGCGCTGTCGATGCGCACGTCGTCGGGCGCATTACGGGCCATATCCCGGAAGCTCTCGACGTCGATGCCGATCGGGTAGCGGTCGATGGCGATGGTGCGGCCCTTGTAGCGGATCGTGCGCTCGTCGAGCACTTCGCCCACGCCCCATTCCTCCAGATAGTGGCGGAAGTTTATCGTGTCCGCTGTCGTCTGGAAGCCGAGCACGTCGTAGTCGAGCAGCGCCTCTACGAGATAGCGGTGGTTCGGGGAGGCGGCCAGCAGGTCCGGCGGCGGGAATGGAATGTGCAGGAAGAAGCCCATGCGCTGGCGGCAGCCGAGGCGGCGCAGGCAGTTGGCCATCGGAATGAAGTGATAATCATGAACCCAGATCAGGTCGTCGTCCTGCAGGTAGGGGGCGATCAGCCCGGCAAAGTTGGCATTGACCCGCTGATAGGCGTCGAAATAGGGCGCGTGGAAGTCGACGAGGTCGAGCCGGTAGTGAAACAGCGGCCACAGGACGCTGTTCGCGTAGCCCACATAGTAGTTCATGTAGTCTTCGACCGTCATCGCGGCCGAGATCATGCGCACATTGCCGACCTGCTCGACGGTTGCCTCGCGGGGCTGGGTCTGCAGCGTCTCGCCGTCCCAGCCGAACCAGACGCCGCCGCGCTGGCGCAGCGCATCGGCAAGGCCCACCGCGAGCCCGCCCGACTGGCTGGTCTTGCGCAGGTCGGCCACGCGGTTTGAAAGAATCACCAGTCTGCTCATGTCACGTTCCCCATGGTCCTGGCCGGGCGGATACCGGGTCTGGTTCCGCGAGCCTGATTGCCTCCCGTCACTTCGTCTTCCTCCATTGTCTTTGCCAGTGCTGCCCTTTCGGCAGCGCGCACCAGCCAGCGATGAAACGCGCCGATGCTCTTGAAGCTGTGACGAGCAGCCGTCGGGCCGGGCCCGATCTTCACCGATTGCCCGCTGAGCTCGTTGACGCGGCGAAAGCCGTCCTCGTCGGTGACGTCGTCGCCGAAGAACCAGGGCGTACGTCCCACGAAGGGCGGCCGTTCCATGAAATAGGAAACCGCGTCGGCCTTGTTGCGGCCGCCCAAGCGAAGCTCGGCGACCATCTTGCCGCGCAGGATTTCCACGCCTGGCTCTGCCTGTGCGCAGTCATCGGCGAAGCTTTCTACTGCCTCGCCCAGCTCTGGCGCCTGACGATAATGGATCGCCACGGAGCCTGCCTTCGTCTCGACCAGCAGGGCAGGATGGTGGGCCGCAAAGGCGCGCGCCGATGCGACGAGCCGATTCAGCGCTGCGCTATCAAAGCCGTGGCGCTGCACGTCAGTGTCGCCGTGGCGGACTTCGAGGCCGTGGACGCCCGCGACTGGCAGGCGCAGCGGTGCAAGGAAGCTGTCGAGTTCGGAAACGGGCCTGCCGGATACGACGGCCAGCGCGCCGTCAAGCGCATCGTGAAGCAGGTCGAGTGCATCGCGGATGTCCGCGCGGAGGATCACCGCGTCAGGGCGATCGGCGATGTCGACGAGCGTGCCGTCGAAATCGAGGAACACGGCGGTACTGTAGGGGTCGAGTTCGTTGTCTTCAGGCATCGTTCGCGGACTAGAAATTCCACCAGGCACCGCAGCCGACCGGGGTCGGGCCCACCCGGGCTTTGCTGGTGCGTTTATGTTCTTGCGCCGAGCGGTCCTCGACGATGGTCACGCATGAAGCGTCCTCGCCCTCCCGCAGCAGCGTGCGCGAGACCGAATCCTGAATCTTGCGTGCAAGCCGCTTCGCAGCGCTGCCGCTGCCGCTGCCGGACGGCAGTGAAATCTTGAGATCCACGGTGCGCTGACGCGCGTTCAGCGCTGTCTTGCGGCGGAGGATGTTCTTGTTTGACGGGCCTGTGCCGAGCATCGTTGCCTCCTGGCTTTGCCAAGGTGAACGTCTCGCGCCTTCGACGGTTCCCGTTATGTGCCTCGAACGGGCCAAACACGAGATCGCAATGCAGCATAACCTTGCTGCGTTGCAAAATCCACCCTCGTGAGGATTTTCTTCCTGTGGCTGTGGGTAAAGCTTACCGGCGCAGCACGGCGCGCAACACGTCGCGGATGCCGATTGCGCCGACGAAGCGCGAGCTTTCGTCGAAGAGAGCGACGGGCGCGGTCTGCGACTGGTGCATAGCCTGCATGACCGCCTTGAGCGGGGTGCCGGGCTTGGCCCAATAGACCTGGTGGGCGTCTTCAGGCAGCGCTTCGAAAGGATCGCACGATGTCCATATCGCCGGCCGGCCGTTTCTTTCCGCGCCGGTGACGAGCCCGTTGGCATCGAGCTGGAAGCGCGTCGTCTTGCGGCGGTCGAGCCATACCCAGTCCTCGCCGGCATCGGAAAGATCGCGCCGGTCGCGCATGACGTTCCATGCCGTCAGGACGGAAAGCGGGTTCACGTTGGAGATGAAGTCGCGGACGTAGTCGTTGGCTGGCGACAGCACGATCTCTTCCGGCGCGCCGGTCTGGACGATATGGCCGCCTTCCATGATGGTGATGCGATTGCCGATCTTCAGCGCTTCCTCAAGGTCGTGGCTGACGAAGATGATGGTCTTGTGGAGGCGCTCCTGCAGTGCCAGCAACTCGTCCTGAAGCTTGGTCCGGATCAGCGGATCAAGCGCCGAGAAGGGTTCGTCCATCAGCAGGATCGGCGCTTCGGTGGCGAAAGCGCGCGCCAGCCCGACGCGCTGCTGCATGCCACCGGACAGCTCGTGCGCATATTTTGTCTGCCCATTGCGACAGGCCGACCAGCTCAAGCTGCGCGGCCACGCGCTCCTTGCGCTGCGCGGCGGGCACGCCTGACAACTCCAGCCCGAAGCCAACATTCTCGCGCACGGTGCGCCAGGGTAACAGCGCGAATTGCTGGAACACCATGGCAACACATTCGCGACGGATCTTGCGCAGTTCGGCGGGTGGGCAAGAGACGACGTCGGCCGCCCAGTCGCCGTCGTGCACGATTACCTCGCCGCGTGTGACCTTGTTCAAGCCGTTGACCGCACGCAGCAGCGTGGACTTTCCGGAGCCTGAAAGTCCCATGAGAACGGAAATCTCGCCTTGCTCGACGGCGAGGCTCGCGCCTGCGCAGCCCAGCACCGCGCCGGTTGCGTCGAGGATCTCGGCGCGGGAGGCGCCCGCGTCGATCATCTTCAACGCGGCCTGCTGCTCCTTGCCGAAGACGATGTCGACATTCTTGAACTCGACGGCGACGCTCATTTGCCGGTGCCCTGTTCGATGCGCGTCATGCGGTCGAGAATGATCGCGATGATGACGATGGCGAGTCCTGCCTCGATACCCTGCGGAATATTCAGCGTGTTCAGCGCGCGCACCACCGGCGTGCCTAGGCCGGACGCGCCGATCAGCGCGGCGATCACGACCATGGATAGCGAAAGCATGATGCACTGGGTGAGGCCCGCCATGATGGTCGGCAGGGCGGCCGGAAGCTCCACCTTCCACAAAAGCTGCCGCTTCGTCGCCCCGAATGCCTCGCCGGCCTCCAGCATCGGCGTCGGCACGGAGGTGATGCCTAGATAGGTGAGGCGGATCGGGGCGGGGCTGGCGAAGATGACGGTGACGATAAGGCCCGGCGCCATGCCGAGACCGAAGAGGATCAGCACCGGAATGAGATAGACGAAGGTCGGCAAAGTCTGCATCAGGTCGAGGATCGGCTGCAGGACGCGATAGACGCGTTCGTTATGCGCTGCCCAGATGCCGATCGGCACGCCGATCGCCATCGACGCAGAGGCCGCGGCGATGACGAGTACCAGCGTTTCCACGGTGGCTTCCCACAAGCCCTGATTGATGATGAAGAGCAACCCGAGCGCCACGCCGAGCGCCAGCTTCCAGGATCGTTGCAGGAGATAGGCGAGGCCAGCCATGGCCAGCACGATCGCGAAGGGCGGCACCGCCAGAAGCAGGTCGACAAAAAAGTCGAGGACAGTGGTTATGCCCCTCGCCAGAGAATCGAAGAACCAGGCGAAATTGGTGGTCAGGAAGTCGAAGAAATCCCGACCCCATTTACCGATCTCGATCTTGCGATCGCGGTCGGCGATCCAGTCGGAGATAGGATCCATCATGTCCCCCGGTCGATTGCCAAATGGCCGGGGCGGCCCGCGTCCTCCGCGCGCCGCCCTCGATCTTTATCGTTGTCGATTACAGGCCGAGATCGGCTTTCACAGCAGCAAGACCATCTTCGCCACCGAGCGTGGTGACGCCGGCGAGCCATGCATCGAGCACCTGCGGATTGGCCTTGAGCCAGTCTTCGGCAGCGTCCTCGGCATCTTCGCCGTCATTGAGGATCGCGCCCATGATCTCGTTTTCCATCTGGAGCGAAAAGACCATGTTGGTCAGAAGCTTGCCGAGGTTCGGGCACTCTTCGGTGTAGCCCTGCCGCACATTGGTGTGAACCGTCGCGCCGCCATAGTTGGGGCCGAACACGTCATCGCCGCCTTCGAGATAGGCCATCTCGATATTGGCGTTCATGGGATGCGGCTCCCAGCCGAGGAAGACGACGGGCTCCTTGGCGTTCACCGAGCGCTGCACCTGGCTCAGCATGCCGGCTTCCGAGCTTTCGACAACCTCGAAGCCGTCGAGACCGAACTGGCCGGCCTCGATCATGTCGATGATCAGGCGGTTGCCGTCATTGCCGGGCTCGATGCCGTAGATCTTGCCGCCGAGCTCGTCCTTGAACTTGGCGATGTCGGCGAAGGATTTGAGGCCGGCATCGTAGGCGTATTTCGGTACAGCCAGCGTGTATTTCGCGCCTTCGAGGTTGGTGACGATCGTTTCGACCGAGCCGTCCTCGCGGTAGGGCGCGATGTCGGCTTCCATGGTCGGCATCCAGTTGCCGAGGAAAACGTCGATGTCCTTGTTCTTGAGGGAGGCGTAGGTGACCGGTACCGACAGGACCTGCGTTTCTGCGTCATAGCCCAGCGCGTCGAGGACGACCGAGGCGGTGGCTGTGGTGGCGGTGATGTCGGTCCAGCCGACGTCGGAGAAGGTGACGGTCTCGCAGCTTTCCGGATCGGCGGCAAAAGCGCTGCCTGTGCCCAGCGCGGCCGAAAAGGCCAGAGAAATAATAATAGTCCTGCGATGCGACATGAAAACGTCTCCCAATGTTGGATGGCCTGGCGGTTCGCCATGCTTTAGATGATTGTCATGAGCCAAACATCATTTGTTGCCGGTTTCAAGGTTAACGGCGCAACGGTACGCGTCGCGGGGTTGCCTGAGCGCGACAAGCCCGCGTCGTTTCCAGGGTATGCGCAAAAATGGTGGAAGGTGCAAAGCCCTACCTCCCAACATCTGCCGTGTTGGGGTTAATAGGCTGATGGCGAAGCTTTATTTCCACTACGCGACGATGAATGCCGGCAAGACGACCATGCTGCTGCAGGCTTCGTACAACTACCGCGAACGCGGCATGACGACGATGCTGTTCGTGGCCGGCCACTATCGCCGGGACGACGCTGCCGGCTACATTTCCTCGCGCATCGGCCTCGAAGCGGACGCGGAGATGTTCCGCGACGGCGACGACCTATACGAGCGCATTCGCGACCACCACGATCACACGACGACGCACTGCGTTTTCGTCGACGAGGCGCAGTTCCTTGAAGAGGAACAGGTGTGGCAGCTTGCGCGGGTGGCGGATCGGTTGGGCATTCCCGTGATGTGCTACGGGCTGCGGACCGATTTCCAGGGCAAGCTGTTTTCCGGCTCGCGGGCGCTGTTGGCCATTGCCGACGAGCTGCGCGAGGTGCGCACGATCTGCCGTTGCGGACGCAAGGCGACGATGGTGGTGCGGCTCGGCGCCGACGGCAAGGTGGCCAAGCAGGGCGCGCAGGTGGCGATTGGCAAGGATGTCTACGTCTCCCTGTGCCGCCGGCACTGGGAAGAAGAAATGGGGCGTATGCCACCGGAAGACCTGATCGGGTTCGCCGGCGAGTGAAAGCTGGGCAGGGCGCCTGTCTGCCGCAGCGTGATTTCCGGCAGCACTTTGTCTTTCAATCGCAATGGCGCCCACATATATTCCGCGAAGTCATTTTTACAAAGTTATCGATTAGCTGGAGCGGAGCGCATGGCGACATTGCAGAATTTCGACGCCGAGATTGCCAAGACGAAACGGGTGGTCGAGGACATGCGCTCGAAGATCGAGCAGTCCGGTGTCGTGCTGGAGAAGTTTGCGCAGACCGACCAGAAGATCGGAGCCAGCGACTTCGATATCGAGAACGCTCGCATTCAGGACGTGCTCAACCAGCAGAAGGTGATGGAAGGCAACATCGCCGACCTCATCATCGGGCTGGAGGATGCCACCAACGTCTTCGGCGCCGAGTTCGAGAGCATGAAGAGCTATACGGGCTGGGAGAGCTTCATCGGCATCTTCTCCAACCAGCGCAAGCAGCGCATGCGCACCGAGCGCGTGCGCAACATGTCGCTGGCGGGCAATCTGCAGGAGCTGCTGGCGAAGTCCGATACGATCGTCGGCATCCTGACCGAGCAGAAGAACATTCTAGACCAGCGCTACGCGACCTCCGAAAAGAGCCTCGGCGAGGTGATCGAGCGCCGCAAGGCGACGATCGACAACCTGACGGGAACCCAAAAGCGCATCGAGGAACTCAACCCGGCGCTGCTCGACGTGGAAAACCGGATCGCGGCCTCGACCAGCCAGACGGAACGTACCGAGCTGGAAGCCGAACGCTCGAAGCTGGCCACCGAATACAATCAGGCGCAGGCCAAGGAGCAGGAACTGCTGGCCGAGAGCCAGACGCTCGAACGCTACACCTCGATGTTCCAGACCTTCGTCGATTCGCTCAACAACCAGATCGCGGCGCAGAATACGCTCATCAACAAGCTGACCATCGACACCGAGCAGCGCATCGTTCTCTACAAGGCGCTGGAGGATTCGCTGAAGACCGCGGCGCAGCAGGAAGTTGCGCACCGCATCAATACGCTCGGCAGCCAGGTCGACAACACTGCCGAGGAGACGATGGCGGGCATCGGCGCCGCCGCACAGCGTCACATCGGCGATCTGCTCGAATTGCACGAGAAGAACATGGTCACCACAGCCGACATCCAGCGCCGCAAGAAGCTTGCCGATGACGCGTTCGCCCGGCGCTTCGACGACGTGCTGAAGAAGCACAACTCGGCCGACTACGTGAAGCAATAGCGCAACTTCTGCGAGCCTTGAGCCCTATGTTGCCCCCTCTGTCCTGCCGGACACCTCCCCCACGAGGGGGGGGGAGATCAGCCGGCCGCGATACAACCGCTCACCCTCCAACGCTGGCGATTGGCGAAGTCATATACGAAAGCCGATCTCCCCCTTGTGGGGAGATGTCCGGCAGGACAGAGGGGGCGCGAAGGAACGCCATCCCGCAAAAGGATGGGCATGACGACCACCGACGCCGCAGTGCGCTATTTCGACACCATTTCCGCGGCACTCGGCGGGCTGGACGTGTTCCTGCGTGACGAGCGCTCGCCGCTATACCGGCACGACCTCGTGGCCAAGGTGATGGCCGAATATCTTGTGCGGCTGGAAAATTCCTTCGCGTGCTGGAAGAACCGTCTCGGCTTCATGGATTCGTTCCGCATCTCGCGCGCCGAAAGCGGCTATCCCGTTTTCCAGAACGTGCTGGAACTTGAGAACGACCGGCGCAGTGCCGAGAAGCGGCTGGCGGGGATTCCGGAACCCGAGGTGTTGCGCGCCGAGATGGCCGATTTCATCCTGCGGCAACGTGCGATGCCGCACGCGTTGCGCAAATCGATGGCCGAGCGGCTTTATCTGGAGGAGGTTTCCGAGGGGCTGATCTTTGCGCCCTTCGTCCTGCCGCGTACGGTGAAGGTGTCTGTGAACCCCAAGACGCGACGGCCGATCTACGTCGTTCATTGGGGTGCGTTCGACGGCACGGCCAACCTGCCACTGGTCTACATGGCGACATTGGAGGATTCCTCCGACAACGTTGTCCGCGAACTGGTTTCCCGGGACGGCAAGCTCGACGAGAACGTCAAGATTCCGCTGCCGGTCGAGGGGCTGCTCAACCCGGAACTCGCGCATCGCTTCGACGACTTTGCCGAGAAGAACTCAGCCTATTCGCTTTCGCCGGCCACCATTGCCGGCAATCTCGACAAGGATTTCGACGCGCTGCATCCCAAGCAGCTACGCCGCGTCGTGCTGGGGCCGTTCTATTCCGCCGGCATCACCGAGCACAATTCGGTGGTTGCGGAGGTTCTGTCAAAGGTGCGCCGCGAGCAGAACGCGTGGCTTTTGACCTGGACGGTGCAGGAAGTGTTTTCCAAGTCCGAGCAACCGGCGCGCAAGGGGCTGTTTTCCAGCCAGCCGGCGCGCGAGGAATTCCATATCAACACCGACGATCTCGAGGCGACCCGGCAGGGCGTTTCGAGCTACGAGCGCCACGCGCTGATCCCGCACGAGGCCTATCAGGCGCTCTACGCTGCCGGCGAGGCTCAGAAGATCTTCGGCGGCTATCAGGTGCACATCATCTCCAATGGGCAGGTGATCAGCGATGTTTAGGGGAGCCTGACCATGGACACCGGCCTGACCGCCATATCCGAAGCCGACATCGAGAAGCACCGCGCGATGGCGCAGAGCTTCATCACCCGCGTGGTGGTGCTGGAGGATTCGTCCGGCCGCTCGCAGACCGAGCTTGCAGGCACCGGGCGGCGCTTCGTGTCGACGGTTTCGACCGGCTCGGTAAGGCGCACCCGCGAGGTGGAGCTGGCGAAAACCGTGCAGGCGGTGCGGCCCGACGACCAGCTCATGTCGATCCCGCAGCATACGCTGCTCTACCGCGCCCGGCGGGGGCTGAGCATCGCCATGGCGGTGGCCGACGTGTTCGCGAAATCGACGGCACTTGAGGATTTGCAGGCGAAGAACGCACGCTCGCCGCTCGAGGGCGAGGACGTTTCCCACTACAAGCGGCTGCTTTCGGCGGCAGCCTATGTCGCGGCCTTCACCTTTGCCTCCTACCTGCTGCAGACCGTCGAGAGCGACGCCGAGGCGCCCAGCGACGTGGCGGAGCCAGATTATGCGTTCGACACGCAGCAGGACGCACTGAAGGCGCTGATCGCAGGGCTCGATGGCGCGCTTGCCGGCGCCAAGGACGATCACGACCTGCCGGCCCGCACGCGCGCCTTCGCCACAGCCGCCATTGAGGGCCTATTGTCGCGGCGCAGCCGCTTCGATGCGCTGGGTGCGTTCGACGACGCGCATATCCGCATCGAGAAGGACGATTTCACCATCGATGGTTTTGACGTCGCGCCCGGCCGCAAGGCCAAGGCGCTGGTGATGACCTTCAAGAAGCCGGACGAAGTGGTGGGCAACCACGTCGCCAAGTACCAGTCGGTCAAGCTCGCCAAGATGCTGATGGCCTACGATCTCGACCGGCAGCTCAATCCGTTCGTGGAACTGGGCGGCTTCATCTTCACCTTCATCGGCGACGGCGCGCCGGGCACCGGCAAGACGACGCTAATCCAGATGATCGCCGGCCTCGTCAACGACTACGCCCAGGTGGCGGGCGTGCCCTTCCACTACGAGAATTTCGGCGTCGACCAGATTTCGTCCTACCAGGGCAAGTCGGGGCAGAACTGCCGGCAATTTGTCAACAACGTGCTCAACCCGCGCGCCATCGCGTTCGGAACCATCGACGACATTGATCAGGTGGCGGCCAAGCGCTCGGACGACCGCGCCTCGGCCGGCCAGCACGAGATCACCGGCGTGCTGATGGACGCCTTCGCCGGCGCCGGCACGGTGGTGCGCGGCAATTGCTCCTTCGGCATGTTCTCGAACTATCCGGAGAACGTCGACGATGCGCTGCGCCAGCGCGCCAGCGCGCGCTGGCTGGTCGACGGGCCGCAGACCCGCGACGACTATATCGACATCTTTGCGCTCCTGGCCGGCAAGAACCACAAGATCCCGCTGGGCGACCACACGCTTTATGCAGCGCAGGAGATCAAGCGCGCCGTGCAGACGGCCTATGACGCGCATTCCAAGCCGCAGGAGGCCGGGCTGCAAAAGGTCTACGACCGCTTCATGGACGAGCGAGGCGAGCCGAAGACGCTGGCCGACGTTGGCGATTATCTCCACCGGATCAAGGAGGCGGAGCCGCGCTTCACCGGCCGGGCGATCAAGAACGTCACCGACGCGATCAAGATGCGCGCCATGGACATCGAGCTGCCCGACGAATGGTTCGAAAAGCCCGAGACCTTCATGGGCAAAGGCTACGAGGAGAAGAAGGCCATGGTGGAGGACCTACGGCGTCCGTTCACGATGGACATGGTGATGCAGGAGATCAATCGCTACGCCGATTCCGAATTCCGCTACGCCGACAAGTCAGACGACGCGGCGGTGGAGACGCTTCTGCGCGACGCGCGCCTGCGCGAGCGGGCGGCGCGGGAGATGGCCGAATTGCAAAAGAAGGGCCTTTGGAATGCGTGAGTGGTTCCTGATCTCCGTGAACGGGGAGAAGGGATAATGGACCTTCTGCGCGACAACGAGCTGATCTATGGCAGGCTGCTTGTCATCGAGGAGCCGCATCTGATCGAGCGCTACAACAAGGCGCTGAAGGCTTTCGGGCTGAAGCCGACAGAGCGCGAGCGGATCGAGATCGACCGCACGGGTTTCTCGCCGCAGGTGGCCGAGGACCTCGGCGACATCAACTATCTCGATCCGAACCAGATCAACCGGCGCTTCATCATCCTGACCCCGCAGCAGGCCGACCTGCCGGTGGTGCACACGGCATTCTCAAACACCTCGCAGCTCCTCTACGAGTTCCTGACCGCCAATGCCCGCGTCATCAACGCGCTGACGATCAAGGACGTGATCTACGGCGAGATCGAGGATTCGGTCGCCAAGGTCGAGGACATCGAGGACCTGCTGTCGATCAACCAGGTGGAATTCCGCGTGCTGTCGGCGGAGGACGTGACCGGCAAGGCCACCGAACTTGCGACGCTCGTCGACAGGTTGAAACAGGAGCCGGAGGCCTGGCGCGACACGGCGATGCTGGAGCACATGGTCGATCTCGCCAAGGTGACGGGCGACATCCGCCAGAACGCCCTGGTGCCGGACCAGGTGATTTTCCGCCACAACGCCTACTGGACCAGCCATTTCGGCGGGCTCTACGTCTTCGTCGATCCGGGCATGACAACGGTCATCAGCGACCCTGCCGCACCTGGCTTCCGGCGCTCGCGACCGTGGCAGGTAAGCTACCTTTCCCTGCACGACACCGAGCGCATATTCGACTTCCTTGTTTCCACGGGACGGATCGAGCTGCCACGGGCTTCGTGGATCGACGAGTCGAACTATCTCGAACATCGCGCCGAGATGATCGTGCGCACGCTGATTCATCAGTCAGATCCCAAGCGCGAATTGTCGAGTGTCGACCGCGTTTGGCTGCAGAGCTGGATTCACGGCCATGCCGATCTCATCAACCGCGAGGGTACTTTCCCCTTCCTCAACGCGGCGAAGCGGGAGCTCGCTCAGCTTGGCCAGATGAAGATGGCCGACGTGCGGCCCGAGCGCCGTTTCCTTGTGGTCAGGGCAAAGCCCGACCATCCCGACGCCTGGCTCACGAGCCGGCTGATTTCGGATTTCGTGCCGTTCGACTTCGTGTCGCGCTACGTGTTCAACAAGCAGGGCTTCTATCGCGATTATGAGGGTTTCGACGCGGTCTGGCGGCGCCATGTTGTCGAGACGCTGAAAGATACGTATCTGAAAGACAAGGCGGGTTTCCGCGCGCGGCTTTACGGGCTCCACGACTGAGGGGGAACCATGTTCGATCCGATTGTCAATTTCTTCACCCGCGTCTTTCAGGCGATCGGCCGTGGCATCGGCCTGGTGATCGCGTGGATCTGCTGGCCCTTTGTCGCTGCCAGCCGCTGGTATGCGCGGCGCGGCTGGCTCATCAAGGGCCCCATCGGCATCGGTCTTCTCGTGCTGATCGGCCTCTATGGCTATTTCTTCTGGAATACGCAGCGCTGGACGGGCTTCGATCCCGACTATGTCCAGGCCTACAACCTTGCCAGCCGCAACCTATCGGCGGGCGAGCAGGTTTCGGCCGCCGATGGGGGCGACACGACGCGCACCTGCGGCCGCTCGGCGATCGCCGACGTGACGGCCGACCTCGTTGAGTTCAACGTCAACGAGAATGCCTGGATCTCGTCGATGATCCTCTACAAGCTTGGCCTGTTCGGCATGGACTGGGACCATACGCCATGGCTCGACAACAAGGCTTCGTTCCAGCGCGGGGTGAACCAGGCGATACGCCGCACCTCGATCGAGCTCGTCGACACGCTCGGCCGCATCCGCGGCACATCGCAGATCGACCAGAATCTGCAGGATGCCCGCGGCAACCTGCAGTTCGACGAATACACCTGGTATTTCGGCCTCAATCCGTTCGGCCCGAAAACGCCGACGCCCAGCTTCTACCGTTCGGCGATCCGCGACCTGAATACGTTCAACGACAGGCTTGAAGCCTGCAACGCGGTGTTCGACGCGCGCGCCGACAACCTGATCCAGTTCATCGACCGCATCGCCAACGACATCGGGTCGACCTCGGCGATCCTGCGGGAGCGTTCCGAAGCCTACAATTACGGCTGGTTCGACACGCGGGCTGACGATCGGTTCTGGTTCGCCTATGGTCAGCTCTACGGCTATTACGGCATTCTCCACGCTGCCGGGGCCGACTTCGAGGACGTCATCCGCCAGCGTGCGATCCTCCCGCTGTGGCAACAGACGGAGCAGCAGCTCCGCGCCGCGCTGAATATCCGGCCGTTCATCATCTCCAACGGCAACGAGGCGGGCTGGATCATGCCGACGCATCTGGCGACCATGGGCTTTTACGTGCTGCGGGTACGGTCCAATCTGGTCGAGGTGCGGCAGGTGCTGGATCGGTAGGAGAGCGGGGCAGTAGGGGACTAGGGCAGTAAGGCAGTATGCTAAATTGCAGGAACTGGTTGGGACAGCAAGCACGCCGCCCACCGCTTCGTGTTCCCTACTTCCTTACTGCCCTAGTCCCCTACTGCCCTATCCCGCCTGTCGCATTTCGCGCATTGGGCGGCTGTTTTGAGACGGCGCGAATTGACCCGGTCGGGCTTCTATGCGGCCAACGGCGGCGCATCAGCCGCGTCGCAAACGAGCCGTCCCAGGGGGAGATCGCATGGCCGAGTTCAAGTCCGACATCGAGATCGCACGCGCAGCCACGAAAAAGCCGATCATGGACGTAGGCGCGGGGCTGGGCATTCCCGCCGAGCATCTGCTGCCTTACGGGCATGACAAGGCGAAGGTCTCCGCCGAATACATCAAGCAGGTGCAGGGCAACAAGGACGGCAAGCTGATCCTCGTCACGGCGATCAATCCGACGCCGGCGGGTGAGGGCAAGACCACCACCACCGTGGGCCTCGGCGACGGGCTGAACCGCATCGGCAAGAAGGCGATGGTCTGCATCCGCGAGGCGTCGCTCGGACCGAATTTCGGCATGAAGGGGGTGCTGCCGGCGGTGGATATGCCCAGGTGGTGCCGATGGAGGACATGAACCTCCACTTCACCGGCGACTTCCATGCGATCACCACCGCGCACAATCTGCTCTCGGCGCTGATCGACAACCAAATATACTGGGGCAACGAGCAGGGCATCGACGTGCGACGTGTCGCCTGGCGGCGTGTCATGGACATGAACGACCGCGCCCTTCGGCAGATCATCTGCTCGCTCGGCGGGGTCGCCAACGGTTTTCCGCGCGAGGCCGGTTTCGACATCACGGTTGCCTCTGAGGTCATGGCGATCCTGTGTCTGGCCACGGACTTGGCGGACCTCCAGAAGCGCATCGGCGACATCATCGTTGCCTATCGTCGCGACAAGAGCCCGGTCTTCGCGCGCGACCTGAAGGCCGACGGCGCCATGGCCGTGCTTCTGAAGGATGCCGTGCAGCCCAATCTGGTGCAGACGCTCGAGAACAATCCTGCCTTCGTGCATGGCGGCCCGTTCGCCAATATCGCGCATGGCTGCAACTCGGTGGTCGCGACCACGACGGCGCTCAAGATCGCCGACTATGTGGTGACAGAGGCCGGCTTCGGCGCCGACCTTGGCGCCGAAAAGTTCTTCGACATCAAGTGCCGCAAGGCGGGCCTCAAGCCGGCGGCTGCCGTGATCGTGGCGACGGTGCGTGCGCTCAAGATGAACGGCGGGATCAAGAAGGACGATCTCGGTGCCGAAAATGTCGATGCGGTGAAGAAGGGCTGCGCCAATCTCGGTCGCCACATCGAGAACGTGAAACAGTTCGGCGTCCCGGCCATCGTGGCGATCAACCATTTCGTGTCCGACACGGATGCCGAAATCGAGGCGGTGAAGGCCTATGTGGCCGCGCAGGGCGCCGAGGCGGTTCTGTGCAAGCACTGGGCGCAGGGGTCGGCCGGCATCGAGGAACTGGCGCACAAGGTGGTTGAGCTCGCCGAATCCGGCAAGTCCCAGTTTGCCCCGCTCTATCCGGACGAGATGAAGCTGTTCGACAAGATCGACACAATCGTCAAGCGCATCTACCGCGGCTCGGAGGCCATCGCCGACAAGTCGGTGCGCGACCAGCTCCACCAGTGGGAAGCGCAGGGCTATGGCAACCTGCCGGTGTGCATGGCCAAGACGCAGTACTCGTTTTCGACGGATCGAACCTGCGCGGCGCGCCGACGGACCACGTCGTACCGGTGCGCGAGGTGCGGCTTTCCGCTGGCGCGGGCTTCGTCGTGGCAATCTGCGGTGAGATCATGACCATGCCCGGCCTGCCGAAGTCGCCCTCATCGGAGCGTATCTTCCTCAACGACAAAGGGCAGATCGAAGGGCTCTTCTGACGCGCCCGGCGCGCGGAAGCGCAGCCGCATCGACCTGAGCCGCCTTGCCGCAGCCCCGGCACGGCGGCTTGCCATGGGCTTGCCGAGCCGCCATATCTGGCTTCCATCCGGAGAGGCGGAACCATGGTATCGAAGTGGAAATGGCTGTTCAGCCTGCTGACAAGGCGCCTGTGGTTTCGCGCCTCGGTGATCTCGCTGCTGGCCATCTTCGCCGCCCTCGTCTCGCTGCTAATCTCGCCTTTCATTCCAACCGGGCTTGCCGACAAGCTCGGCGCAAACTCGGTCGACCGCATCCTCGAGATCATTGCCTCGAGTATGCTGGCCGTGACCACATTCTCGCTGTCGACCATGGTTGCGGCATATTCGGCCGCGACCAGCAATGTCACGCCGCGCGCGACCAAGCTGCTAATCGAGGACAAGACAACTCAGAACGTGCTGGCTGCATTCGTCGGCTCGTTCCTCTACAGCCTCGTCGCGATCATCACCCTGTCGATGGGCGCTTATGGCGAGCGCGGCCGCGTGGTGCTGTTCTTCATGACACTGGCCGTTGTGATGCTGATCGTCATCACGCTGCTGCGCTGGATCGACTACCTGCTGCGGCTAGGCCGTGTCGGCGAGACCACAGATGTGGTGGAAGAGGCCACGGCCAAGGCCATGCGCGCGCGGCGCAGCACGCCCTATCTCGGCGGTAGGCGGCTGGAGCCCGGCCGCGACGTCGTCGATGACGGCGCGCATCCGGTCTACAGTGATCGCATCGGCTATATCCAGCATGTGGACACGGCAGCCATCTCCAGGGCCGCCAAGGCGGCCGGCGGGCGGGTGTATCTCGCAAGCCTGCCGGGCACGTTCATCGACCCTGGCCGGCCGATTGCCTGGTGCAGCGGTTTCGATACCGCCACCGATTTCGACGCGATCCTCGATGCCGTGACCATTGCCGACGAGCGCAGCTTCGACCAGGATCCGCGCTTCGGCCTTTGCGTTCTGGCGGAGATCGCTTCGCGCGCTCTTTCGCCCGGCATCAACGATCCGGGCACGGCGATCGACGTTATCGGTCGCGCGGTGCGTGTGCTGGCGATATGGGCGGGAGAAGACGATGAGATCGAGCCGCGGTTTCCCGAGGTCTGGGTGCCGGATCTGGACATAGCTGAACTGTTCGACGACATCTTCGTGCCGATTGCGCGGGATGGCGCCGGTGTGGTGGAGGTGCAGGTAAGGCTGCACAAGGCGCTTGCAGCGCTTGCGCGCACGGGCGACCAGCGTTTTGTCGAGAATGCGCACCGCCAGTCCGAGCAGGCGCTGGAGCGTGCGGCCCTGGCCATGGATTTCCCGAACGATATCGGCCGCGCCAGGGCGGCGGCTGCGATGGTGGGTGCATGAACAGACTTTTCCAACTCGTGCGCGGCATGCGCGAAATGCGTTTCGCGACCGTGCCAGTGCTGCTGGTCGCGGTGGTGGCAAGCGGGGTGTATGTCTTCCTCGCAATCGCCGATGAGGTGAGCGAAAACGAGATCGCGCGGATCGACAGCGCGCTGCTGCTGATGTTTCGCGACCCGACAGACAGTGCGAGGCCGCTCGGGCCCGGCTGGCTGGTGGAGACGATCACCGAGATCACGGCGCTGGGCGGTTATCCGCTGCTGGTCGTGCTGGTTGCCGCGGTGCTGGGGTTCCTATTGGTTATCGGACGCTATGGGCCGGCGCTGTTCGTCTTCCTGTCGATCGTTTCGGGGACGGCGCTGAGCCAACTTCTCAAGATGCTCTACGACCGGCCGCGACCCGACATCGTGGATCATCTCGTGCAGACGCATACGGCGAGCTTTCCGAGCGGCCACGCGACCATGAGCGCGCTGGTCTATCTCACGCTGGCCACGCTGATCGTCCGTCTCGTCGACAGTCTTGCGGCGCGCGTCTACGTCATCTGCGTGGCTGTGCTCCTGACCATCATGGTGGGCTTCAGCCGCGTCTATCTCGGCGTCCACTGGCCGAGCGACGTTGCCGCCGGCTGGGCGCTGGGCGCAGCCTGGGCGAGCTTGACCTGGCTGGTGGTCAGCGGTTTGCGGGCGTTCAACCGATCTCGCGAAGCGGCCTGAACTCCTCCATATCGTCGAAAACGCAGAAGGCGGGCACATCGAGCTCGATGCCTTCGGGAAAGGCGTCGAGCAGCGTCTTCATCTCGGCAAGTGCCGGTAGATAGATCGCTTCCGCCTCCGGCGGCAGCCAGTCGAGCTGATAGGCCAGCGTGATGTGGAAGGTGTAGTCGTCATGGTCCGGGTGGCGGTAGCCGAGGCGCTCCGCAAGCGCATCGCGCGCCTCGCGCATGACCTTTTCGTCGGCATCGGTCAGGCCTGATACGACAACGCCCAGCGGCGTGACCATGTCGGCCTTGATGCGGAACGGCGCCTTGACCGAGAAGCCGTCGAGGCGCTCGTCGATCCAGCTTGTCGTTTCGGGAATTGCGGCATCGGCAGGCAGTGCCGCCGGCCAGTATTCGCGCCCGCGACGGCCTTCGATCACCCCTGGAAAAGCGTCTTGTGCAGGCTCGATACAGGCGTGAACGTGAAGTGGTTGGAATAGGGCAGGGCACGCAGGCGCTCGCGAACCTCGACCAGCTGCTTCTGGCTCTGCGAACCGTCGACGACGTGCGAGACGAAGGTGTTGCCCGGCTCGTAGAGAAAGTTGCCGGCACTGTCGTAACGGGTGCCTAAGTGGCGCGGTGGCGTGTCTTTCTCGGTTGAGATGAAGTTTCGGCCGAATTCGTCGTTCGTCGCGTATGCCAAGGCACGTTCCTTTCCTGCGGCGCGGACCGTCCGCGTAAGCGACACGCGTGACATGAGGGTGACAGCGGGTTGTACGAGGGCGCGGAAATCAGGTTGCGCAGGCGGGCGTTCGCCGCTAAGGATTTCGCCATGACGGTTCGTTCGATTAAGACCCTGTGGTGGTGGGCCTGCTGACAAGCGGCCGGGCGAACGCGTGCGCGTGAAATGTGATGGCCGCAACGGATTTCCGGGCGGCCATTTTGTTTTCAGTCGTCCCGGGTCCGCCAGGCGGAAACGGATGGAGACAGGGAATGACAGTCGAACTGCTTGAAGACGGCGCCGAACGGTTCATCACCGCCGGAGGCGTGACGGTGACGCGGCAACGCCACGACACACCTTATGAGGGGGCGATCGAAACCTATATCGACGCGCTCGATTCACGGCTCGGCTGCGTATTCTCCTCCAATTACGAGTATCCGGGCCGCTATACGCGCTGGGATACGGCGATGATCGACCCGCCGGTCGTCATCAGCGCCAAAGGCCGGGCGATGCGCATCGAGGCGCTGAACGCGCGCGGCGAGGTGCTGCTGCCGGCAATTCGCCGCGCGGTGGAGACGCTCTCCGCCGTGACGATGGGCGAGGTCTCGTCGCGTCTCATGACTTTGCGGGTGGCCGAGCCCGGCCGTGTCTTTGCCGAAGAGGAGCGAAGCAAGGCACCGACGGTGTTCACCGTTCTGCGGGCGCTGGTCGATCTCTTCCGATCGCCGGAGGATGGCAATCTCGGTCTCTACGGCGCATTCGGCTATGACATCGCCTTTCAGTTCGACCATGTCGAACAGAAGCTCGAACGTCCCGGCGACCAGCGCGACGTTGTGCTTTACCTGCCCGACGAGATCCTTGTGGTTGACCACCACCAGGCGAAAGCCTGGCACGACCGCTACGACTATTCCGGCGTGGGGTTTTCGACCGCAGGTCTGCCACGCGACAACGAACAGGAGCCTTTCCGGCCGAGCAGCCGCATCCGCCGCGCGGCGACCATGAGCCCGGCGAATATGCGAAGCTGGTGGAAACGGCCAAGGAAAGCTTCCGGCGCGGTGACCTCTTCGAGGTGGTGCCGGGGCAGATGTTCTTCGAGCGCTGCGATTCCAGGCCTTCGGAGATCACGCGACGACTGAAGAAGATCAATCCGTCGCCCTATTCGTTCTTCATCAACCTCGGTGGCGGCGAATACCTGATTGGTGCCTCGCCGGAAATGTTCGTGCGGGTCAACGGCCGGCGCGTGGAGACCTGCCCGATTTCCGGCACGATCCGCCGCGGCGACGATGCGATCTCTGACTCCGAGCAGATCCTCAAGCTGCTGAACTCGAAGAAGGACGAGAGCGAGCTGACCATGTGTTCCGATGTCGACCGCAACGACAAGAGCCGGGTTTGCGAACCGGGTTCCGTGCGTGTCATCGGGCGGCGGCAGATCGAGATGTATTCGCGCCTGATCCACACGGTCGACCACATCGAAGGTCGACTGCGAGAGGGCATGGACGCGTTCGACGCATTCCTGTCGCATGCTTGGGCAGTGACGGTGACCGGCGCGCCGAAACTGTGGGCGATGCGCTTCATCGAGAACCACGAGAAGAGCCCGCGCGCCTGGTATGGTGGCGCCATCGGCATGGTGCATTTCAACGGCGATATGAACACCGGCCTGACGCTGCGCACCATCCGCATCAAGGACGGCATTGCAGAGGTCCGCGCAGGCGCGACGCTGCTTTACGATTCCGACCCTGCGGAGGAAGAAGCTGAGACGGAGCTGAAAGCTTCCGCGATGCTGACGGCGATCCGCGAGGCCTCGGCCGGCAATGCTGCAACGAGCGAGCGCGAGGGCGCGAAGGTGGGCGAGGGCGTCTCGATCCTGCTGGTCGACCATGAGGACTCGTTCGTGCACACGCTGGCGAACTATTTCCGCCAGACCGGCGCGAGTGTCTCCACCGTGCGCTCCCCGGTGCCGGAAGAAGTGTTCGACCGGGTCAATCCTGATCTTGTCGTGCTTTCACCCGGCCCCGGCAGCCCTAAGGATTTCGACACCAAGGCGACGATCGAGAAGGCGCGCAAGCGAGACCTGCCGATCTTCGGCGTCTGCCTCGGTTTGCAGGCGCTCGCGGAGGCCTATGGTGGCGAGCTGCGCCAGCTTCATGTGCCGATGCACGGCAAGCCGTCGCGCATCCGGGTTTCGAGGCCCGGCGTCATCTTTTCCGGCCTGCCCAAGGAAGTGACTGTCGGTCGCTACCACTCGATATTCGCCGATCCGGTGCGGTTGCCGGATGCGTTCATCGTCACGGCGGAAACCGAGGACGGCGTGGTGATGGCGTTCGAGCACAAGCACGAGCCTGTGGCCGCCGTGCAGTTCCACCCCGAATCGATCATGACGCTCGGCCAGAACGCCGGCATGCGGATGATCGAGAACGTGGTCGCGCATCTGCCGCGCAAGGCAAAGGTAAAGGCCGCGTGAGGAACGAGATCATGACGTTTGCCATCCCTCACGTTCGGGAGCGTCACGAGCGGTCATGACTGCCAAGCAGCGCATACGACGCCTTGCGGCATGGTCCATCGTCGTCGCTTTCGGCGTGATGGGTCTGAAGTTCGTCGCCTGGTGGATGACCGGGTCGGTCGCGCTTTACTCGGACGCGCTGGAATCAATCGTCAACGTCATCGCCGGTTTCGCGGCCTTTTGGGCGATCTCCGTCAGCCACAAACCGGCTGATCGCGACCATCAGTATGGGCACCACAAGGCGGAATATTTCTCGGCCGTGCTTGAGGGCGTGCTGATTGTCGTCGCCGCGCTGCTCATCATGGGCGAGGTGTGGCGAAGCTGGCAAAATCCGGCACCGATTGAGCAGGCTTGGGAAGGTCTCGCGGTTAACGGCGTTGCGGCGGCGATCAACTGCGTCTGGGCGCTGATGCTGATCCGCGTCGGGCGCAAGGACAAGTCGCCGGCGCTGGAAGCCGACGGTCACCACGTCATGACGGACGTGGTGACGTCGGTCGGCGTCATTGCCGGCCTCGTCGGCGCCGTTCTGACAGGATGGTATTTTCTCGATCCGCTGCTGGCGCTGCTTGTCGCCATCAACATCCTCTGGCAGGGGTGGAAGGTCATCACCTCATCGCTGGACGGCCTGATGGATCGCGCCGTGCCGGTCGAGGAGCATGTGCGGATCCGCGACGTCATCTCCGCCAACTCCAAGGGCGCGCTGGAAGTTCACGACCTGAAGACGCGGATCGCCGGCCGCGCGACCTTCATCGAGTTCCACATGGTGGTCGACGCACATATGACTGTCGGAGAGAGCCACGCAATCTGCGACCGGATCGAAGCCGCTCTTGAGGAAGAAATTCCCTCGGTGCGGATCGTCATCCATGTCGAGCCGGAAGACGAGGCGAAGCTGCCGCCCGGCACCCCGGCAGTTCCGTTCGCCTAGACGGTTCTGGCGCCGTTGACCTTCAGATAAACGGCGTAGAGCGACGTCGTGGCGGTGATGAAAAGACGATTGAGCTTTTGGCCGCCGAAACAGCAGTTTGAGACGATTTCCGGCACCAGAATCTTGCCGATCAGGGTTCCGTCGGGATCGTAGCAATGGATGCCGTCGGCTGCGCTTGTCCAGATGCGGCCGGCCGTGTCGAGCCGGAAGCCATCGAACAGGCCCGCGGTGCAATCGGCGAAGACCGATCCGCCGCTGAGACGGCCATCGTTGCCGACATCGAAGACGCGCATGTGGGCCGGATGATGGTCGCCATGCGTGCGGCCGGTATCGACCACGTAGAGCTTCGTCTCGTCGGGCGAGAAAGCGAGGCCGTTCGGCTTTATCATGTCGGTGACGACCGCTTCGACCGCGCCGGTTGTCGGGTCGATGCGGTAGACGTGCGAAGCGCCGATTTCGCTGTCGGCCCTGTCGCCCTCATAGTCGGAATCGATGCCGTAGGTAGGGTCCGTGAACCAGATCGAGCCGTCGGATTTGACGATAAGATCATTGGGCGAGTTCAGCCGCTTGCCCTGCCAGCGGTCGGCAATCGTGACGACGCTGCCGTCATGCTCGGTGCGGCTGATGCGGCGGGCCTTGTGCTCGCATGAAACCAGCCTGCCCTGCCTGTCCACCGTGTGGCCGTTGGTGTTGCCGGCGGGCTGGCGGAAGACGCTGACATGGCCGTCGGCATCGTCATAACGCAGCATGCGATCGTTGGGGATGTCCGACCATACAAGGTAGCGGCCGGCGGCAAACCATGCCGGCCCCTCGGTCCAGCGGCTACCGGTGTGGAGCCGCTCCAGCCTGGCCGTGCCGTTGATCAGCTTTGCGAAGCGCGGATCGAGGATTTCGTAGGGGCTTTCGGACATGTCTTCTCCTCCTCGGCGTCGTGGCCGGCACGATCTGCCGTCAACCTGTTTATGTGCCCGGCCGGCCACTCAGGAATGCAGCCGCCTGTTCGACCAGAGTGTCGACAGGCAGCAACGCATCGAGGCGCAGAGCCGCCTCGTCGGCAGAAGGCGGTTCGAGATCGGCGAACTGGCTGTCGACGAGGCTCGACGGCATGAAGTGCCCGCCGCGCCCCTGTACGCGGTTCCACGATGCCTGCCGGTCGAGCGCCAGATGCAGGAATACAAGGTTCGGGTTCAGGCTGCGCAACCGGTCCCTGTAGCGCCGCTTGAGCGCCGAGCAGGTGGCGACCACCGTCGCACCGCGCGCGGTACGGCCTGCGACCTCGGCGGCGATCGTATCGAGCCAGCCGGCCCGGTGCTCGTCGTCGAGTGGAATGCCGCTGGCCATGCGGGCTATGTTCTCCGGCGAATGGAAGGCATCACCCTCGACGAATTCGGCACCCAGCTTGCGGGCGAGCGCGGAGCCGACCTCGGTCTTGCCGCAACCGGCGACGCCCATGACGATCACGGGCGGAAAGCGGCCCGTTTCCGCTGGCTTGCCTGTTGCCTCCGTCATCGTCACCTCCGTCCGATGTGATGCCCGACAGGCATCAGGCGAGTTCATGTCGCCAGGGCGGGTTCGCTCCCGGCCGCGACACGGTCACCGCAGCCGCCGACATGGCGAAATCGAGCGCGGCGCGCAGCTCACCCGCGCTGAGTGTCTCCAGCCTTTCCTTGTCGAGCAAGCCTGCTTCGTCAAGCGAGGCGAGGATGCCGGCATTGAACGTGTCGCCTGCGCCAACCGTATCGGCAACGGTCACCCGGCGTGCCGGCACATCGATCCGTTCGCCCGCGATATAGCCGACGGCGCCTTTGCCGCCGCGGGTGATGACGACGACCTTCGGCCCCGCCTGCAGCCAGCGCGCGGTGATCTCATCGTGGCTGCCGGTCTCGCCGAACCAGGCGAGGTCCTCGTCGGACAGCTTGACGATGTCGGCCATGGCTATCATGCGCCGCATGCGCAGCAGATGGCGTTCCTTGTCGGCGATGAAACCGGCGCGGATATTGGGATCCAGCATCATGACGCGGTGCTGATGCTCGCGGCGCATGAGTGCCTCGTAAGTCGATCCGCAGGGTTCCGGTATCAGGCTGATGCAGGAGAAATGCAGCGCCCTGACATTGTCATCGAGAACCGGCAGATCCGGCTCGTTCAGCATGCGCCCGGCCGTGTTCTCGTCGTAGAAGGTGTATGTGGCATGGCCATCGGTGAGGTGCACGAAGGCCAGCGTGGTCGGCCGGTCGGAGAAACGGACATGGCGCAGATCGACTTTGCTTGCCTCCAGGGCCTCGCTGAGGCGCGTGCCGAAAAGGTCCCTGGAAATGCCTGAAAAGAAAGCCGTTTCCCTGCCGAGGCGGCCAAGCGCGATGGCCGTGTTGAACACGGCGCCGCCTACATAGGGTGCAAATGCTGCTTCGCCCGCTGACGTCTCGCGCGGAAGCATGTCGATCAGCGCTTCGCCACAACACAGGATCATGCAGTTCCTCCCCTTCGTCCTTCGGACGGGGTTGCTTTAATCGATTGAATGCGGCTCTTCAATCCGCTAGCATTTGAAACTGGGAGGAAGTCTGGATAATCGCTCGCGTGCAGTCGCTTCGCGATTGCGCCAAGCCGGGGGCATTATGACATTGACCAGAACTTCCGCATCCGATCATGCCGCCGCGAGACAGGTTGATGTGCTCAAGCTGGCGGCGGAAATCATCGAATGCCTGAAATACCGCGTCGGCAAGGAGCCGTCGGTCGCCACGCGTCACGACTGGCTCGCAGCCTCCATCAAGGTGGTGCGCGACCGCGTAGTCGATCGCTGGATCGAATCCACGCGGCGCGCCTACGAGCAGGGCGACAAGCGGGTCTATTACCTGTCGATGGAGTTCCTGATCGGCCGGCTGATGCGCGACGCCTTCTCCAATCTCGGCCTGATGGACGCGATGCGCGAGGCGCTGGCGATCCATGGCGTCGACATCGACGTGATCGCCGGGCTGGAGCCGGACGCGGCACTGGGCAACGGTGGCCTCGGGCGGCTGGCTGCCTGCTTTATGGAATCGATGGCAAGCGTGGACATACCCGCACATGGCTACGGCATCCGCTATGTGCATGGGCTGTTCCGGCAGGAAATTCACGATGGCTGGCAGGTTGAGCTGCCGGAAACGTGGCTGGAACACGGCAATCCGTGGGAGTTCGAACGGCGCGAGGGCGCTTACGAGATCGGCTTCGGCGGCGCAGTCAGCTCCGTGACGTCCAAGGACGGCCGGCTGGAGCGTCACGTCTGGAAACCGACGGAGCGGTTTCTCGCGGTTGCCGTCGATACACCGGTGGTTGGATGGCGGGCCAAGCGCGTCAACACGCTGCGGCTATGGTCGGCGATGCCGATCGATCCGATCCTGCTCGACGCTTTCAACGCCGGCGACCATATCGGCGCGCTGCGCGAGAGCAACAAGGCGGAGGCGCTGACGCGGGTTCTCTACCCCGCCGACAGCCATCAGGCGGGTCAGGAACTGCGGCTGCGCCAGGAGTATTTCTTCTCGGCGGCTTCGGTGCAGGACATCGTTCGTCGCCATCTGAGCCAGTATCCCGACCTGACATCGCTGCCGGACAAGGCCGCAATCCACCTCAACGATACGCATCCGGCGATCGCAGTCGCCGAACTGATGCGGCTCCTGATGGACGTGCACGGCCACGATTTCGACGTGGCGTGGGACATCACCAACCGCACCTTTGCCTACACAAACCACACGCTGCTGCCGGAGGCGTTGGAAAGCTGGCCGGTGCCGCTGTTCGAGCGGCTTTTGCCGCGCCACATGCAGATCATCTATGCGATCAACGCCGAGGTGCTGCTGAGGGTGCGCTCGACCGGCAAGTTCTCCGACGAACAGGTGCGGGCGATCTCGCTGATCCACGAGGACGGCGAGCGCCGCGTGCGCATGGGCAATCTCGCCTTTGTCGGCGCATTCTCGGTCAACGGTGTTTCGGCCCTGCATACCGAGCTGATGAAGGAGACGGTGTTCGCCGATCTCCATCGGCTCTACCCAAAACGCATCAATAACAAGACAAACGGCATCACGCCGCGCCGCTGGCTGATGCAATGCAATCCGGGCCTGACGAACCTGATCCGCGAGGCCATCGGCGACAGGTTCCTGGACGATATCGACGCGCTCAAGGAGCTGGACGCCTTCGCCGACGATGCGGCTTTCCAGGAGCAGTTCGCGGCGGTGAAGCGCGCCAACAAGGAACGGCTGGTTTCGCTGATCGGTGACAGGATGGGGCTGCGGCTCGATCCGTCGGCACTGTTCGACATCCAGATCAAGCGCATTCACGAATACAAGCGCCAGCTTCTCAACATCATCGAGGCGGTGGCGCTCTACGACCAGATCCGCTCTCATCCGGAAAAGGACTGGCTGCCGCGCGTGAAATTCTTCGGAGGCAAGGCGGCACCGAGCTACCACAATGCCAAGCTGATCATAAAGCTCGCCAACGACGTTGCGCGGGTCATCAACAGCGACCCGTCGGTGCGGGGGCTGCTGAAAGTGGTGTTCGTGCCGAACTACAACGTTTCCACCGCCGAGGTGATGATCCCCGCGGCCGACCTCTCCGAGCAGATTTCTACCGCGGGGCTGGAGGCTTCCGGCACCGGGAACATGAAGTTCGCGCTCAACGGTGCGCTGACGATCGGCACGCTCGACGGCGCGAATGTCGAGATCAGCGAGTGCGTCGGCGCGGAAAACATCGTGATCTTCGGGCTGAAGGCCGACGAAGTGGCCGAGCGCCGGGCCGGCGGCTACGAGCCGCGCGCGATCATAGAGAAATCGCCCGAGCTGAGGCAGGCGCTTGAAGCGATCGCGTCCGGCGTGTTTTCGCCCGACGATCCGGAGCGCTATCGCGATCTTATCGGTGGGCTCTACGATCATGACTGGTTCATGGTCGCGGCCGACTTCGACGCCTATGCGGGCGCGCAGCGCCACGTTGACGAACTCTGGCGCGACAGCCCGCGCTGGTACGGCATGACGATCCGCAATACGGCGCGCGTCGGCTGGTTCTCTTCCGACCGCACGATAAGGCAATATGCGAAGGAGATTTGGAACGTGCCGGCGTGATAGGGTGAGAAAAACGCTGGGGCTTGTGAGTTCGGTGGAGGAGAAGGCCGCGTCCAGATGACAGCATCCGGGAGGAGGGAACCCGAAGGGAAGATGGCGCTGACGCCGCAGGGCGACATTGATGCCGTCGTTTCCGGCTCCCATGGCAACCCCTTCGCGGTGCTGGGCGTGCATGAGGGCGAGAAAGGGCTTCTCGCGCGCTGCTTCATTCCTCACGCGGAAAGCGTCACCGCCTTCACGCTCGCCGGCAAACCGGCAGGCGAACTCCTGCGCCGTCATGATGCGGGCTTCTTTGAAGGCAGGCTGACGATCCGCAAGCGCCAGCCACTGAAATACCTGGCGCGCAATGCCGGCGGCGAGTGGTGGGTGACCGACGCATATTCGTTCGGGCCGGTGCTTGGGCCGATGGACGACTACTACATCGGCGAAGGCTCGCATCTGCGGCTGTTCGACAAGCTCGGCGCGCATGTCATAGACCATGAGGGCGCGCATGGCGTGCACTTTGCTGTATGGGCGCCGAATGCGCAGCGCGTCTCGGTGGTGGGCGACTTCAACGAGTGGGACGGGCGGCGGCATGCGATGCGCAGGCGTGTCGACACCGGCATCTGGGAGGTGTTCGTGCCCGACATCGACGCCGGGCGCGTCTACAAATACGAGATCGTCGGGCCGGACGGAAAGCGCGTGCCGCTGAAGGCGGACCCGTTCGCGTTCCGCGCCGAGCTGCGCCCGGCGACGGGTTCGATAACCGACCATTCGCCTGCCCACGACTGGGGTGACGCGGCGCATCGCCGTTTCTGGCGCGATGCCGATGCGCGCCGGCAGCCGGTTTCGACCTACGAGGTGCATGCCGGCTCCTGGCAGCGCCACGACGACGGGTCCTTCCTGACCTGGGACGAACTGGCCAAAAGACTGATCCCCTATGTTGTCGACATGGGGTTCACCCATATCGAGTTCATGCCGATCACCGAGCATCCCTACGATCCGTCATGGGGCTACCAGACGACCGGCCTTTACGCGCCGACGGCGCGTTTCGGCGAGCCGGAGGGGTTCGCGCGCTTCGTCGACGGCGCGCACAGGGCCGGCATCGGGGTGACCCTCGACTGGGTGCCGGCGCATTTCCCGACAGATGCGCACGGGCTGGCGCGGTTTGATGGCACCGCGCTTTACGAACATGCCGACCCGCGCAAGGGGTTCCACCCGGACTGGAACACGGCGATCTACAATTTCGGCCGGCGCGAGGTACTGGCCTACCTCGTCAACAACGCCCTGTTCTGGGCCGAGAAATACCATCTCGACGGGCTGCGGGTCGATGCCGTCGCCTCGATGCTCTATCTCGACTATTCGCGCAAGGCGGGCGAGTGGATACCCAACGAGCTGGGCGGCCGCGAGAACCTCGAGGCCGTCGATTTCCTGCAGAAGATGAACGCGGCCGTCTACGGCTCCCACCCCGGCATCATGACGATCGCCGAGGAATCCACCTCATGGCCCAAGGTTTCACATCCCGTGCACGAAGGCGGGCTGGGCTTCGGCTTCAAGTGGAACATGGGCTTCATGCACGACACGCTGCAATACATGGCGCGCGAGCCGGTGCACCAAAGCATCATCACAACGAGATTACCTTCGGCCTTCTCTACGCGTTCTCCGAGAATTTCGTCCTGCCGCTTTCCCACGACGAGGTCGTGCATGGGAAAGGCACGCTCCTTTCCAAGATGTCGGGCGACGACTGGCAGAAATTCGCGACGCTCCGCGCCTACTACGCCTTCATGTGGGGCTATCCCGGCAAGAAGCTTCTGTTCATGGGGCAGGAATTCGCCCAGCGCCGCGAATGGAGCGAGGCGCGCGCGCTCGACTGGGACCTGCTGGAAGCGCCGGCACATGAGGGTGTGCGGCGCCTGCTGCGGGATCTCAACCACGCCTATCGCGAAACGCCGGCGCTGCATGCGCGCGACTGCGAGCCAGAAGGTTTTCGCTGGCTGATCGCCGACGATGCGCAGAACTCGATTTTCGCCTGGCTGCGCATGGCGCCCGATGCGCCGCCAGTGGCGGTCATCTCCAATTTCACCCCGGTCGCCCGCCAGGACTATCGCGTGCCGTTGCCGAACGCCGGAACATGGCGTGAGATCGTCAACACCGATGCTGGCGACTATGGCGGCAGTGGGCAGGGCAATGGCGGCGCGGTCGAGGCGGTTGCGGAGGATGGGGGTCGTATCGTCGCACGGATGACCTTGCCGCCGCTGGCGACGATCATGCTTGAATACGAACCGTAAAGGTCGGGAGGAGGAGGGAACGATGGAACAGAAACGACCACAGCCGCTGGCCCGCGACGCGATGGCCTATGTGCTCGCTGGCGGCAGGGGGAGCCGGCTTGCCGAACTGACCGACGTGCGTGCAAAACCGGCGGTCTATTTCGGCGGCAAGACGCGCATCATCGATTTCGCGCTCTCCAACGCGCTCAATTCGGGCATCCGGCGTATCGGCGTCGCTACCCAGTACAAGGCGCATTCGCTGATCCGCCACCTGCAGCGCGGCTGGAACTTCTTCCGGCCGGAGCGCAACGAGAGCTTCGACATATTGCCGGCAAGCCAGCGCGTCTCTGAAACGCAGTGGTACGAGGGCACCGCCGATGCGGTGTTCCAGAATGCCGACATCATCGAAGATTATGGCGTCGAATACATGGTCATCCTGGCCGGCGACCACATCTACAAGATGGACTACGAGCTGATGCTGCGTCAGCACGTCGACCAGGGTGCCGACGTCACCATCGGCTGTCTGGAAGTGCCGCGCATGGAGGCGACCGGCTTTGGCGTCATGCATGTCGACGAGAAGGACCGCGTCATCGCCTTCGTCGAAAAACCCGCGGATCCGCCCGGCATTCCCGACAAGCCGGACTTCGCGCTCGCCTCGATGGGCATCTACGTCTTCCGCACCGCCTTCCTGATGGACCAGCTTCGCCGCGACGCGGAGATGAAGGATTCCAGCCGCGATTTCGGCAAGGACATCATTCCCTACATCGTCAAGAACGGGAAGGCCGTGGCCCATCGCTTCGCCACTTCCTGCGTGCGTTCCAGCTTCGAACGCGAGGCCTACTGGCGCGACGTCGGCACGGTGGACGCCTATTGGGAAGCCAATATCGACCTGACCGACATCACGCCCGAACTCGACATCTACGACCGGGACTGGCCGATCTGGACCTATGCCGAGATCAAGCCGCCGGCGAAGTTCGTCCACGACGAGGAAGGGCGGCGCGGCTCGGCCATCTCCTCGCTTGTGGCGGGCGACTGCATCATCTCAGGCGCTGCGCTGCGGCGCAGCCTGATCTTCACCGGCGCGCGGGTGAACTCGTTCTCTTCGCTCGATGAGGCGGTGGTGCTGCCCAATTGCCATGTCGGCCGCAACGCGCAGCTTTCCCGCGTGGTGATCGACCGTGGCGTGAAGATTCCCGAGGGGCTGGTGGTGGGCGAGGATCCAAAGCTCGACGCGAAGCGTTTCAGGCGCACGGAAAAGGGCGTATGCCTGATCACGCAGAAGATGATCGACCGACTGAACGACTGACGCATGAAAATCCTCTCTGTCGCATCCGAGGTGTTTCCGCTCATCAAGACGGGCGGGCTGGCCGACGTGACCGGCGCGTTGCCGGGGGCGTTGGCAGCACTCGGCGTCTCGGTGCGGACTATGCTGCCCGGCTATCCTTCGGTGCTTGCGCGGCTGCCGAAGAAGACGAAGGCGCTGCACAGCTATGCCGACCTCTTCGGCGGCAAGGCGCGGATTGTCGCCGGCACGCTCGACGGGCTCGACCTGATCGTGCTTGACGCCCCGCATCTGTTCGACCGGCCGGGCGGAGCCTACGGCGACGGCAGCGGTGTCGACTGGCCGGACAACTGGCGCCGCTTTGCCGCGTTCGCGCGCGCTGCTGCGGCCGATATTGCGAGCGGGGCGGTCGGAGACCTCCGGCCCGACATCGTTCATGCGCATGACTGGCAGGCGGCGTTGACGCTCGCCTATCTGCGCTATGACGAGCAGCCATCTCCGCCCTCGGTGATGACGGTGCACAACCTGGCCTTTCAGGGGCAATTTCCCGCCTCGATCTTCCCCGAGCTCGGCCTGCCGCCACAGGCGATGGCGCTCGACGGCGTGGAATATTTCGGCGGCGTCGGCTTCCTCAAGGCCGGCCTGCAGGCGGCGCATGCGATCACGACCGTCAGCCCGACCTATGCGCAGGAAATCCGTACGCCCGAATTCGGCATGGGGCTCGATGGGCTGATAAACCTGAGGGCCGGACATCTGCACGGCATCCTGAACGGCATCGACACGGGGCAATGGGACCCGCAGATCGACCCACATCTGGCGGAGACCTTTTCGGCGAAATCGCTCAAGGCGCGGGGCAAGAACCGACGTGCCGTGGAGCAGCGTTTCGGCCTCGACGCCGATGCAAGCCCGCTTCTGTGCGTGGTCAGCCGTCTGACCTGGCAGAAGGGCATGGATATTCTCGCCGCCGAGCTCGACGCGATTGCCGACCTCGGCGCACGGCTGGCGGTGCTGGGCTCTGGCGACCAGGGCCTCGAGGGCGCCCTGCTGGCAGGGGCCGCACGCCATCGCGGCCGGATCGGCGTGGTGGTCGGCTATGACGAGGAGCTGTCGCACCTCCTGCAGGGCGGGGCTGACGCCATCCTCATCCCGTCGCGGTTCGAGCCGTGCGGGCTCACCCAGCTTTACGGGCTGCGCTACGGCTGCGTGCCGGTGGTGGCGCGCACCGGGGGCTTGCCGATACGGTGATCGATGCCAACCATGCGGCACTTTCCGCAGGCGTGGCAACCGGCTTCCAGTTTGCCCCCGGATCGGGAGATGCGCTTGTCGGCGCGGTGCAACGCCTGTGCGGCGTTTTCGCCGATCGCGGGGCTTGGACAGCGATGCAGAAGCAGGGCATGAAGGCGGACGTATCCTGGCAGGCGAGCGCACGGGACTATGTCGCGCTGTTCCGCTCGCTGGCCGCATGACAGAGGAATTTTGCATATGATCTCGATCGTCGAGACCACGCCGTATGACGACCAGAAACCGGGCACGTCCGGGCTGCGCAAGAAGGTGCCGGTCTTCCAGCAGAAGAACTATGTCGAGAACTTCATCCAGTCGATCTTCGATTCGGTGGCGGGCTATCGCGGCGAGACGCTGGTGATCGGCGGCGATGGCCGCTACTTCAACCGCGAGGCGATCCAGATCGCGATCAAGATGGCCTCGGCCAACGGCTTCGGCCGGGTGATCGTCGGGCGCGGCGGCATTTTGTCGACACCGGCCGCATCCCATCTCATCCGCAAGAACGAAGCCTTTGGTGGCATCTTGCTTTCGGCCAGCCACAATCCGGGCGGGCCGAACGAGGATTTCGGCATCAAGTACAATGTCGGCAATGGCGGCCCCGCGCCGGAAAAAGTCACCGAAGCGATCTATGCCCGCAGTCGCGAGATCGACCGTTACGCGATCGCGGATGTGCCTGACATCGATCTCGACACGGTGGGCAGCTTTTCGGCCGGGGACATGACTGTCGAGGTCGCCGACCCGGTAGCCGACTATGCCGAGCTGATGGAAAGCCTGTTCGACTTTGACGCGATCAGGGCGATGTTCGCGTCCGGTTTCCGGATGGTGTTCGACGCCATGCACGCGGTAACCGGGCCTTATGCGGTGGAGATTCTCGAGCGACGGCTGGGCGCGGCCCAGGGAACGGCACGCAACGCCGTGCCGCTGCCCGATTTCGGCGGCCACCATCCCGACCCGAACCTCGTTCATGCGCGCGAGCTCTTCGACCTGATGATGTCGGACGACGCGCCCGATTTCGGCGCCGCTTCGGATGGCGATGGCGACCGCAACCTGGTGATCGGCCGAGGCATGTTCGTTACGCCTTCAGACTCGCTCGCGATGCTTGCCGCAAACGCCCATCTGGCACCGGGCTACAGCGACGGGCTGAAGGGCATCGCGCGGTCGATGCCGACTAGTGCGGCGGCCGACAGGCTGGCCGAGAAGCTGGGCATCGGCATCTATGAAACGCCGACGGGCTGGAAATTCTTCGGCAATCTGCTCGATGCGGGGCTCGCCACGATCTGCGGCGAGGAGAGCGCGGGCACCGGCTCGGACCATGTGCGGGAGAAGGATGGGCTTTGGGCCGTCCTGCTCTGGCTGAACATCCTCGCCGTGCGCAAGGAGAGTGTCGGCGAGATCGTGCGCGGTCACTGGAAGACCTTTGGCCGCAACTACTATTCGCGGCACGACTACGAGGGCGTGGATACGGATGCCGCTAACCGGCTGATGGATGCCTTGCGCGCGGCGCTGCCGAACCTGCCGGGTCGCACGGTCGCCGGGCTCACGGTCGAGGCCGCCGACGATTTCGCCTACCATGATCCGGTCGACGGGTCGGTGAGCGAAAAGCAGGGCGTGCGGGTGCTGTTTGCCGGCGGCTCGCGCGCCGTCTTCCGCCTCTCCGGCACTGGCACGTCGGGCGCGACGCTGCGCGTCTATATCGAGCGCTACGAGCCGGCCGCCGACAGGCACGACATCGAGACGCAGGAAGCGCTGGCGGACCTGATCGCGGCGGCCGACGAGATCGCCGGTATCACGAAGCATACCGGCCGGTCCGCGCCGAGCGTGATTACGTGATCGTTGGCTCGGTAGCAGCCGTGGGGGTGCGTCCTTCGAGGCTCGCTACGCTCGCACCTCAGGATGAGGGCTGTTGTGCATCGAGCACGCAAGCTCGCAGACTCGAGGGTCGTTCATTTGACTTGCAGCGAGTCCGTGAAGGCGGATTCGATCCACCCACTTTCCTCATCCTGAGGTGCGAGCGTAGCGAGCCTCGAAGGACGCACGGACTAGGTCGTCGCGGTCGAGTACGATGGCTGTCGTGAGCGAAGGACTCCAGCCTGGAGCAGTGCTGGAAGCGGGCGGCATCCGCTTTTCCGTCTGGTCCGGTGCGGCCGAGCGCATCTGGGTCTCGATTTTCGACGACCATGACCGCGAGACGGACCGGGTCGAGCTGGCGCGTGGGGCTGAAGGCATGTTCTCAGCGGAGATCGCCGGCCTCGGAGAAGGCGCCCGCTACGGCCTGCGGGCCGACGGGCCTTCCGACCCCCAGCACGGCCTGTGGTTCGATCCTGACAAGCTGCTGGTCGATCCATACGCTTTGGAGATCGACCGGCCATATGCCTACGATGCCAGGCTTGCGGCGCGGCGCGGGGAGGGCGGCGATACCGCGCCGCTGATGCCCAAGGCGCTGGTTCGCAAGCTGCCGCGGGTGGTTGTCGCGCCGCCGCGTTTCAGGCCCGGCGGGTTGATCTACGAACTCAACGTACGTGGTTTCACAATGCGGCATCCGGCCGTGACGGAGCATCTGCGAGGGACGATCGGTGCGCTCGCGCATCCTGCGGTCATCGAGCATCTCGTCGGGCTGGGCGTCGGTGCGGTGGAGCTGATGCCGATCACCGCGTGGATGGATGAGCGCCATCTGCCGCCGCTCGGGCTGCGCAACGCATGGGGCTACAATCCCGTCACCTTCATGGCGCTCGACCCCCGGCTTGCGCCCGGCGGCTGGGCGGAATTGCGGAAGACGGTGGCGGCGTTTCACGAGGCTGGCATAGGCGTGATCCTCGACCTCGTCTTCAACCACACGGCGGAGAGCGATGCGCTCGGCCCGACGCTCTCGCTGCGCGGCCTCGACGCGCGGGCCTATTACCGCCACGACGCTTACGGCCGGCTGGTCAACGACACCGGTACCGGCCATACGGTGGCATGCGACCATCCGGCGATGCAGCGCCTCGTGCTGGATTCGCTGCGCACATTCGTGCGCCATGCCGGCGTCGACGGGTTTCGCTTCGACCTGGCGCCCATTCTCGGCCGCGATGCGAACGGTTTTCGGGCCGACGCACCGCTGCTGCGCGCGATGATCGAAGACGAAATCCTCAGGGATCGTATCCTGATCGCCGAGCCGTGGGACATCGGACCGGGCGGTTATCAGCTCGGCAATTTTCAGCCGCCGTTTCTTGAATGGAACGACCGTTTCCGCGACGATGTGCGCCGCTTCTGGCGCGGCGATGCCGGCATGGTCGGCTCGCTGGCGACGACGGCTTGCGGGGTCGTTCGACGTGTTTTCGGGCAATGCAACGCGCAGCGTCAATTTCCTCGCCGCACATGACGGGATGACGCTGCGCGATCTCGTCTCCTACGAGTGCAAGCACAACCTTGCCAATGGCGAGGACAATCGCGACGGGCACGACGACAATCTGTCGTGGAATCACGGTGTTGAAGGCGAGACCGCCGACGAGGCGGTCGTGGCCGCGCGCCGGCAGGACATCAAGGCGCTGCTTGCCAGCCTGTTCGCCTCGCGCGGGACGATCATGCTGACGGCGGGCGACGAGTTCGGGCGCACGCAGGGCGGCAACAATAACGCCTATGCGCAGGACAACGCCATCACCTGGCTCGACTGGGAAGGGCGCGACGAAGAGCTGGAAGCCTTCGTGCGGGCGCTATCGGGCCTGCGCCGCACGATCGCAGCCTTGCGCGAGACGACACGGCTGCAAGACGGCGAGGTCTGCTGGCTGCGCGAGGACGGCGCGCCGATGATCGTCACGGACTGGGAAGATCCCACGCGGCGGTACCTGACGATGGTGCTCGGCGGTCTGCGGGTCGAGATCGGCCCCGACGAGGTGAAATGGCATGAGATGGAGAGCGACGATGGCCGAGACTGACCGGGACTGGTGGCGCGGATGCTCGATCTACCAGATCTACCCGCGCTCGTTCCAGGACACGACGGGCGACGGCGTCGGCGACCTGAAGGGCGTGGTGCGGCGATTGCATCATGCGGCCTCGCTCGGCGTCGACGCAGTCTGGCTGTCGCCGTTCTTCAAGTCGCCGATGGCCGACATGGGTTACGACGTTTCGGATTATTGCGACGTCGATCCACTGTTCGGCACGCTTGCCGACTTCGACGCGGTGGTCGAGGAAGCGCACGGGCTGGGGCTGAAGGTCATCATCGACCAGGTGCTGTCGCATTCATCCGACCAGCACCCATGGTTCGTCGAGAGCCGGTCGAGCCGCACGAACCCGAAATCCGACTGGTATGTCTGGGCTGACGCCAAGCCTGACGGCACGTCCCCAAACAACTGGCTTTCGGTGTTCGGCGGGCCGGCCTGGGAATGGGACGCGGTGCGACGGCAATATTACATGCACAATTTCCTTGCCTCGCAGCCGGACCTGAACTTCCACAATCCCGACGTCCAGAACGCGTTGCTGGATTCCGTGCGTTTCTGGCTGGAGCGCGGCGTCGACGGTTTCCGTCTCGATACCGTCAATCACTATGTGCACGACGCGCTGCTGCGCGATAATCCGCCGCTGCCAAAGGGCAGGGGCAGCGACGTGCCGGAAGCCAACCCATACGGTTTCCAGGATCATCTCTACGACAAGACGCAGCCCGAAAACCTCGTGTTTCTGACGCGGCTGCGGGCGCTCCTGGAAACCTACGACGCGCGCGTCAGTGGGCGAAGTCGGCGATGGACACAGATCGCTGCAGACGGTTGCCAGCTACACAAGCGGCCCCGAGCGGCTGCATATGTGCTATACGTTCGACCTGCTCAGCCCGGAATTCTCCGCCGCCTATGTCCGCGGCCATATCGAGGCTTTCGAGGAAGCGGCACCCGAGGGCTGGGTCTGCTGGGCCTTTTCCAACCACGACGTGCCACGCCATGTATCGCGCTGGCTGCGGCCCGACGAAGATGTCGATGCGATGGCGCGTTTCTCGATCGCGCTTCTTTGCTGCCTGCGCGGTTCGATCTGCATCTATCAAGGGGAGGAGCTGGGACTGACGGAAGCCGACCTGGCTTTCGAGGATTTGCGCGACCCCTACGGCATCCGCTTCTGGCCCGGCTACAAGGGGCGCGATGGATGCCGCACGCCGATGGTGTGGGAAGAAGAGGAAGCCAATGGCGGCTTCTCCACCGCCAAGCCGTGGCTTCCGGTGCCGGCTGAGCATATCGCGCGCGCTGTCGACGTTCAGGACAAGACCGCCGGCTCAGTCCTCAACCACTATCGCGCTATGCTGAAGATGCGGCGGGAAAGCCCGGCATTGATGCGCGGCACCATCAGGTTGGTCGACGGCCACGACAAGGATGTGCTTGCCTTCGAGCGTGAGGCGGAAGGTGAACGGCTGCTCTGCGCCTTCAATTTCGGCACGGAGACGGTGCGGCTTGCCGATCCGGATGGCACCGAGCTGCCGCCGCTCGGCTGGCAGGTGAAGCCTTTCTGACTACTGCACCAGAACGGCCCGGCCGCAATTCGCCCCGTGGACGCGCACGTCTGCCTGGCCAAGGGCCAGGCCGAGCGTCGACAGGAGGTTGGCCAAAACAGCGTCGAGCGCAGGCGCGGCAGCGCCGATAGTCTGCCCGAGAAGGCCGGTCAGATTCGACGGCAGGCCGATGCCGAGGCCGATGACATTGACGTCGAGCTGCAGGCTCGAAAAAGCGACTTCGTCAGCGAACCGACGATCGCGTGCGTCGAAATCTGTTTGATCTTGCCGGACGCAATGTCCGACGCGGAGAATGCGAGCGTCTTGTAATCCATCTCGGCGATTTCTGCGTGAGCCTGTGCGGTGACGTTTACCAACGGCATTTGCACCAGACGCGCCGGTGCGCGCGGGGCGGGGTTTGCGAAATCGACGATCTTTGCCGGGTTCACCTCGGCCAGGTAAAGGTTTGCGATGCCGGGGCGCGCTTCCACGGAGACCTTGACGCCAGCGGGTGAGCCGGACGGGCAGGTGACGCCTTTCAGCCGTGCCTCCGCGAACGCCAGTTCGAGATAGAGCGGGATGCGGATTTTCGCGCCAAGCAAACCGCCCAGCCCGCCGATTTCGGCCACCAGCGACAGCCTGGTCTGCACGGTGCGCACGACGTCTCCATTGCTGCCGATCCGCAGCCAGGGCGACTGTTGCGGCGGCTCGCCGATGGCAAGATCGACGGTGACGGCCAGCAGGCCGGGTACGTGTGCGCCGAGGTCGAGTGCGACCTGCTTGCCCTTGCCGGCTACGACGGTGCTGAGTGCCAGAAGCTCAAGTACCCCGACATCGGCGGCGATCTGCTCGATATTGGAGGCGAGGAGGTTGCCGTGGGACTGCCCGAGGTCGATAAGCCGCGAAAGCTGCAAGGTCGGTGCGCGGCCGCCAGATGCCTGGAACGACAGCTTGCCGGCCGCCGACTTAGCACTGCCGGCCAGACCGGGTGTTTTTGACAGAGACTTTGCAATCTGGCCGACTGTGACGGCCGCCTCAAGGGCTTGTTTGTAGCTGCCCGCACCAAGGTCGAGGTCTATTGCGAGCTGGTCGAGAAAGGATAGCAGGCTGACATCCGCATCCAGCAGCGCATTATAGTCCATCACCGATAGCGAGATGCTGGAGCCGGTAAGGCCACTAAGCAGCGTATTGACGATGCCGCCGTCGAGCGCGGCCAGGCGCGACCCGACGGAGAACGCGGCTTCTGCCTCAGTGCCGGCGGTGGCGGCGACCACGATCTCCGGCGGCGGAATGATCGCGCCGGCGAAATATCGCGAACCCGTCGTCCGATAGACGACCCTTGCTGCGTTGACCGGGCCGGCACCGGCTGTGAAACGCTCCTGGGGTATGGGGCCGGTAGCGTTGTAATGGCCAGTTACCACCGAGACGTTTTCACCGGACGCTGCGTCGGTTGCGCCATTGTCTGCGAAGGTGACCATCGCGGCCTGCTCGGCCTTGCCCAGATTGGCCGCCGCGGTGATCGCGGCCAGGTCTACGAGTGCCTGAGCCTGACGCTTTTCGACATAAAGCGAGCCAGCGTCGACGGCAAATGCCGCAAGGGTGATCGCGACGGGCGCAAGGATGGCGGTCATCAACGCGAACTGGCCCGACGTGTCGCGCAGGACCCTCATTCCGCGGCGCAACCCGGATGACAACGAGCCCATCATATGCCTCCGATGCGAATGGTGGATCGACGCAGGATCGTGCGATGCGGCATTGCGAGGCGGTCGAACAGGCCCCAGATCGGCAGATTGCTGGCGTCGTAGCTTATGGTGACATTGAACTGGCCGGGCACTGCGGGATTGTCGCCGACGGAGACCGACAGCTTGTCACCATCGATAAAGAGATAGCCGCTGGCGTTGCGCCCAATGAAGTCGGAAGCCAGCGTCTGGCGCTCCGTGGCATCGATGCCGGCGATGGCCGCTCGTGCTGCGTCGGCAGACAGTTGCTGCACGGAATGGCTGGCACCGAAATAGATGCCGTAAGCCGTCATGCCCATGATGAGAAAAATGTAGAGCGGGCTGAGGATCGCAAACTCGACCGCCGCCGTGGCCGACCGGTCGGTGCCGAACATGCGAAGTCGAGATGTGCGATATTGCCTGCTCATATCGGAAGAAGAGCACGCACGCGGTAGGGAAGTGGTACAACGCAGATGCAACCACTGGTAGATTTGAATTGCGTTATGCTTCCATAGAGCACCTGCCTCGCAGTGTTGATCCACTATATGGATCGCTCTTTCTGCGCACTATGCTTGCTTAGAAAGGCGTTCTATGTAAATAAGCAGGACTTAGGGAGTTTATGGTCCATAATGTGGATCATTGATCGAACTTCGCCAGGATCGGTCGGGAGGAGCGATTACCGCGCAGAGGTAGTTGCCGGCTTTGGGTCCAAGGCGTGTTTCGCGACTTGTGTTCGCGGATTCGACGGGGAGGAGGAGCCTGCATGGCGTCTGCCAACGAGGAAGCGCTGACGATAGAAACCCAGGCCGAGGTCGTGGGGGCAAGGCCTGGCTCGGCGCTCATGCGCCCGGTCGAAGCCGTGGCTGCGGTGCTTCTCGTCGTCATTGTCGGCTTGCTCCTGACGGGCGTCGTCGCGCGATACCTGCTGCATACCCCGATCATCTGGGTCGACGAGGCCGCCTCCATCTCCTTCTTGTGGCTCGCGATGATGGGCGCGGCGATCGCGATCGACCGCAACGAGCATCTGCGGCTTACCGTTTTCATCGGCATGTTCCCCGACCGGCTACGCGGCTTTGTCGATGCGCTGGCGCTGTTGATCGTGGTGGTGGTGCTCGGTGCGCTTATCCTGCCTGCGATCGAATATGTGCGCGAGGAGTCGTTCATCACGTCTGCCGCGCTCAACATATCGGTCAGCTACCGCGTGTCGGCCATCGTGCTCGGCATCGTGCTCATGCTGATCGTGGCGATCGGCCATCTGCTGCGCGAATCGAAGCCAGTCGACATCGCGATGGCTGTGGTGACGCTCGCGGTGCTCGGCGGGCTTTTCTGGCTGGCGAAACCGGTCTTCCTGGGGCTCGGCCACGGCAACATTCTCATCTTCCTTGTCGGCGTGGCCGCGCTGTGCCTGGTGATGGGCGTGCCGATCGCCTTCTGCTTCGGCCTCGGCACCATCGCCTTCCTGACATACTCCACGCATGTGCCGATGATCGTCATGATCGGCCGCATGGACGAGGGCATGTCGAGCCTGATCCTGCTTTCGGTGCCGATCTTCGTGCTGCTCGGCTGCATTCTCGACGCCACCGGCATGGGCAAGGCGATCGTGGAATTCATGGGCTCGCTGCTCGGCCACGTGAAGGCCGGCATGTCCTATGTGCTGCTGGGCTCGTTGTTCCTCGTCTCGGGTATCTCCGGCTCCAAGGTCTCCGACATGGCGACCGTGGCGCCGGCGCTGTTTCCCGAGATGAAACGGCGTGGCCACAAGCCGAAGGAGATGATCGCGCTGCTGGCAACGGGTGCTGCCATGGCAGACACCGTACCGCCGTCCATCGTGCTAATCGTGCTCGGTTCGGTGGCGGGCGTCTCCATCGCTGCGCTGTTTACGAGCGGTTTCGTCATCGCCATGGTGCTGCTGCTGGCGCTCGCCGTGCTGGCGCGCTGGAAGGCGCGGCATGAAAACATGGAGGGCGTAAAGCGCGCGTCCTTCAAGGTGATACGCACCACCCTGTTGATCGCAGCGCCCGCACTGCTTCTGCCCTTCATCATCCGTGGCGCGGTCGGCGGCGGTATCGCCACCGCGACGGAAGTTTCGACCATCGCGGTCGTCTACGCCTTCGTCATCGGCATCGTGCTCTATGGCGGCATCAAGCCTGCCAAGATCTATGCGATGCTGGTCGAGACTGCGGCGATGTCAGGTGCGATCCTGCTTATCCTTGGCACCGCCTCCGCCATGGCCTGGGCGCTGACGCAGACTGGCTTTGCGTTCCAGCTTGCAACCGCGATGAAGGAACTGCCCGGCGGCTGGTTCTCGTTCATGCTTGTCACCATTGCAGTCTTCATGGTGCTTGGCTGTGTGCTGGAAGGACTGCCGGCGATCGTGCTTATGGCGCCGTTGATGTTCCCCATCGCCAAGCAGCTCGGCATTCACGACGTGCACTACGCCATGGTCGTGGTCACGGCGATGAACATCGGCCTTATGGCGCCGCCCATCGGCATCGGCTTCTACATCGCCTGCAAGATCGGCGACGTTTCGCCGGACGAGGCGATGGGCGCAATCTGGCCTTACCTGGGCGCGCTACTCATCGGCCTGCTTCTCATCGCAGCCGTTCCGGCGCTGTCGATTTCGTATCTGTGACGCCCATCAAACATGCAACCAAGGAGGAAACCCGCATGAACGTCACCCGCAGAACACTGGTGCTGGGGGCGGCCGCGCTGCCGCTGGTCAGCACGATCCGCTACGCCGGCGCCCAGTCGGCCGAGTTCAACTACAAATACGCCAACAACCTGCCGCTCTCGCACCCGATGAACGTGCGCGCGCAGGAGGCCATGGACAAGATCCGTGAGGAGACCAGCGGCCGCGTTGCGATCCAGATCTTCCCGAACAACCAGCTCGGCGCCGACACCGACATGCTCAGCCAGGTGCGTTCGGGCGGCGTCGAGTTCTTCACGCTGTCGCCGCTGATCCTGTCGACGCTCGTCGCCAATGCCTCGATCAGCGGCATCGGATTTGCCTTCCCGAGCTACGATGAGGTGTGGCCGGCGATGGACGGCGAGCTCGGCGCCTATGTACGCGGCGAGATCGAGAAGTCCAACCTCGTCGTTATGGACAAGATCTGGGACAACGGCTTCCGCCAGATCACCTCGTCGGTGGGGCCGGTTGCCACGGCCGAAGACCTCAAGGGCTTCAAGATCCGCGTGCCGGTGAGCCCGCTGTGGACCTCGATGTTCACCGCCTTCGAATCCGCACCCGCCAGCATCAACTTCGCCGAGGTCTATTCGGCACTGCAGACCGGCATCGTCGACGGGCAGGAGAACCCGCTGGCCATCATCTCCACGGCCAAGCTCTACGAAGTGCAGAAGTATCTGTCCGTCACCAACCACATGTGGGACGGCTTCTGGTTCCTGGCCAACAAGCGCGCCTGGGAAGCGATGCCCGAGGATGTGCGCGAGATCGTGGCCCGCAACATCAACGAGGCAGCCGTCAAGGAGCGCGAGGACGTGGCTGCGCTCAATGCGACGCTGCGCGGCGAGCTGGAATCGAACGGCATGGCCATCAACGACGCCGAAGCTGCCTCCTTCCGCGAGAAGCTGAAGGAAGCCGGCTTCTACGCCGAGTGGAAGGGCAAATACGGCGACGATGCCTGGGCGATCCTCGAGAAGGCTGTGGGCGCCGATCTCGGCTAATGGTCTGAAACACGAATCTGCGGGCGGCTTCCGGGCCGCTCGCGACTGAAACTCCTATGCCTTTCGGAGAAAGATCGGCGTGAGCCAGCGTCTCAAGGAAAAATGCGCAATCGTCTTCGGTGCCGGCTCGTCGGGCCCCGGCTGGGGCAACGGCAAGGCTGCGGCCGTCGCCTATGCGCGCGCCGGCGCTCGTGTCGCCTGTATCGACCTGAACGCGGACGCTGCTGAGGAGACGGCTGCGATCATCCGCGAAGAGGGCAACGAGGCGATCGCGATTGCGGCGGACGTGACGCAACTTGCCTCGGTCGAGGCTGCGGCCTCTGCGACCGTCGATGCGCTCGGCGGCATCGACATCCTGCACAACAATGTCGGCGTCACGCATATGGGCGGACCGGTCGAACTGGATGAAGCGGCTTTCCAGGCCGCGCTCGACCTCAATATCGGCCCCGTCTACCGAACCGCAAAGGCGGTGCTGCCGCACATGCTCCGGCGTGGCAGCGGGGCGATCGTCAACATCTCGTCGCTCGCGGCGATCCGCTATGTCGGCTACCCCTATTTCGCCTATTACGCCACAAAGGCGGCGGTGAACCAGGCGACCGTGGCGCTTGCGATGCAATATGCGCGGCAAGGTATTCGCGCCAACTGCATCATGCCCGGCCTGATCGACACGCCGCTGATCTACAAACAGATCTCCAGCCAATACGAAACCACCGACGATATGGTGGCGGCGCGCAACGCCATGGTGCCGCTCGGCCATATGGGCACGGCCTGGGACGTTGCCGCAGCGGCTGTCTTCCTGGCCTCGGACGAAGCACGGTTCATCACCGGCGTCTGCCTGCCGGTGGATGGCGGGCAGAGCTGCGCTGCCGGCGGGGCGGTGTGACATGACGGTGGTGGTTTCGCCGATGGATCGCGACGCGACCGGTTCGCAAAGCGTCGATCGCGCGCTCGGCCTGCTGTCGACCGTCGGCAGGCACGCCGATCGTGGTGTTACGCTCACGGACCTCGTCGCGGAAACCGGCCTCAACAAACCGACCTGTCGCCGGCTGCTGCTGGCGCTGATGCGCGCGGGGTTCGTGGATCAGGATGCCGAGAGCCGCCGCTATTTTCCGGGCGAAGAGTCCTACGTGCTCGGCAGCCTCGCATCGCGTCGCTTCGGCCTTTTGCAGCTCTCCATGGAGAGCCTGCTGCGGCTTTCCCGGAAGACCGAGGATTCGTCCTTCCTCTCGGTGCGGCGCGATACCTATTCGGTCTGCCTTTACCGGGAGGAGGGCACCTATCCGGTCCGCACGCATGCGCTGCAGGCGGGTTTCGAACATCCGCTCGGCGTAGGTGCCGGTTCCCTGGCGATGCTTTCGGCGCTTCCCGACGACGAGGTCGAGGCCATGCTTGCGGCCAATTCGGAAGTGATGGCCGTAAAATATCCGATGCTGTCGCAGGACCGCATTCGCGAGGACGTGGCGGCCACGCGGCGCAAGGGCTACGCGCTCAATCCGGGGCTGATCTTCGCAAACTCCTGGGGCATCGGCGTGGTGCTGCGAACGCCAGAAGGGCGGATTGCCGGCGCGCTGAGCGTGGCGGCGATCGACAGCCGCATGCAGGAGGCGCGCCAGGCGGAACTGGCCGGCTATCTGCTGCAGGAGGCGCGGCTGGTCGAAGGCAAATTGGCGCAGATGTTCGCAGCCAGAAACGCCGGCCGCGAAAACGGCAACGTGAAGGCCCCTGACAGAAGACTTTCCAGATGAATACGGTTGTGACAGCGGAGCGAAAGAGTTGACGGTGGACACAGGTGCACGGATGACGCCGAGCTCGACGCGGGTGATGAACCTATCGCACTTCCTGACGCAGGCGGCGCGGCGGGACCCCGAGGGTATCGGCTTTGTCTGGGGAGAGCGGAGCTGGAGCTGGGCCCAAATGGAGGCGCGGGTCGATGCCATGGCCGCAGCGCTCGTCTCCGAATTCGGTGTGACCAAGGGCGACCGCATTCTGGTTCAATCTTCCAACTGCAACCAGATGTTCGAATCCATGTTCGCCTGCTTCCGCGTTGGTGCGGTTTGGGTGCCGACCAACTACCGCCAGACGCCGGAGGATGTCGCCTATTTAGCGCAGGCGAGCGGCGCGCGTGGGATGATCTGCGGCGCAGCCTTTGCGGATCATGCGGCGGCCTGTCGACAGGCTTCGCCGCAGATCGGCTTCGTCATCTCGATCGGCGGCTCCACGTTCGGCGAAGACTACGAAGCGATCGTCGCCCGGCATGAGGGCGCCAGGGTGAGTAGTGCTGCGGTCGACCGCGACGATCCATGCTGGTTCTTCTTCACGTCCGGCACGACCGGCCGGCCCAAGGCCGCAGTGCTGACGCATGGCCAGATGGCGTTCGTCATCACCAACCATCTGTGCGACCTGATGCCGGGCACCGGGCCGGACGACGCCTCCATCGTGGTCGCGCCGCTTTCGCATGGCGCGGGAGTGCACCAGCTCGTTCAGGTCGCGCATGGCGTCAAGACGATCCTGCCTGCTTCGGAGAAGCTGGAAGTGGGCGCCGTCTGGTCTCTGATCGAGAAGTGGCGCGTGACCAATCTCTTCACCGTGCCGACGATCCTCAAGATGCTGATCGAGGACCCCGCCGTCGAAAAGATCGACCGTTCCTCGCTGCGCTACGTGATCTATGCCGGCGCGCCGATGTATCGCGAGGACCAGAAGCGGGCACTCGCCACGCTCGGGCCGGTGCTCGTGCAGTATTTCGGGCTGGGCGAAGTGACGGGCAATATCACCGTGCTGCCCCCGGCGTTCCACACGCCGGATGATGGTCCGCATGCGCGCATCGGCACCTGCGGCTTCGAGCGCACTGGCATGCAGGTCGAAATCCAGAACGACGACGGAGACGAGGTCGCGCCCGGCGAGACCGGCGAGATCTGCGTCGTCGGCCCGGCCGTCTTTGCCGGCTATTACGACAACCCCGAAGCCAACGCGAAGTCGTTCCGCAATGGATGGTTCCGCACCGGCGACCTCGGCCACATGGACCAGAACGGCTTCGTCTACATCACCGGCCGGGCTTCCGACATGTACATTTCCGGCGGCTCGAACATCTATCCGCGCGAGATCGAGGAAAAGATCCTGCAGCACCCCGCCATCAGCGAGGTGGCGGTGCTTGGCGTGCCGGACCCCGTCTGGGGCGAGGTCGGCGTCGCGGTCTGCGTGGCGCGGGAGGGATTGGCCGCAGCCGACATCGACGTCAGGTCCTGGCTGGAAACGAAGATTGCGCGTTACAAGATGCCGAAGCGCTTCGTGTTCTGGCCGGAGATGCCGAAATCCGCCTACGGCAAGATCGCCAAGAAACTGATCCGCGAGGAGCTGGAACGGCGCGGTGAGCTCGGCGAGCGCGCGCAGGAGCCGGCGGCGTGAGCGGGGCCGTCGTCGTCACCGGCGGGGCGTCCGGCATCGGGTTCGCGACTGCCCGCCTGTTGAACGAACGCGGCTGGCACCCATGGCTGCTCGACCTGAACCGCGAGGCGCTCGATGCGGCTTGTGACGCACTCGCCCTGCCACGCGAGCACGGTGTGGCGCTGAGCGTGACCGACGAGGACGCCGTCGAGGCAGCCATGGCGCGCATCGCCGCCGACAGGCCGCTGGCCGGCGTCGTGAACTGCGCGGGCATCGGCATGGACAAGCCGGCGGTCGAAACCAGCGTCGAGGACTTCCGGCGCATCGTCGACGTCAACCTGACCGGTACCTTCATCGTCTCGCGGGCGGCTGCCCGTATCTGGCTGGCCGGCGGGCAGGGCGGCTCGATCGTCAACATCACCTCCATCTCCGGCCTGATGGGCAACAAGGGGCGCAGCGCCTACGGCTCGTCCAAGGGCGGGCAGAACCTTCTGACGCTGGTGATGGCGAACGAACTCGGGCCGAGCGGCATCCGCGTCAACGCTGTCGCGCCCGGGCCGATCGATACACCGCTGGCGCGTGCCGTCCACACTGACGATGTCCGCCGCCAGTGGCACGAGCGGGTGCCGCTGCGCCGCTACGGTCAACCCGACGAGATCGCAACGGCGGTGGCGTTCCTGATTTCCGACGATGCGGCCTACGTCAACGGCCAGGTGCTGGCTGTCGACGGCGGGTTCGTCACGGCGGGGCTGGCGGGCTGATGGCGATGCGTTCGATCCGCCATCCCGGCCCGGTTGCGCCAGTACGGGAAAGGGTCGCGGCCGGCACCGCCGTGCCGCTGGTCCTGCGCCTGCGGGCAGGGCAGAGCGTCAATATGGCGGTGACCGGCGCGCTGGCGCAGGCCGGCTACGCATCCGGCTATGCCGATCTCGACAGACTCGCGATCGAGCCGATGCACTACGTGATCCCGGCTGCTGCACCTGATACGTCGCATGCCGCCTGGTACAGCGACACACGTTCGCCGGCCGGCGTCGTCACCGTGGAGGGCGCAGGGGTGATCGTGGGGATCCGCGACGGCGAGCCGTTCATCCATTGCCATGGCATCTGGCTGCATAACGACGGTGAACGGCGTGCCGGCCACCTGCTGCCGCATGAGGCGATCGTGGCAAGGGACACCGATGTGCGGGCCTGGGGCCTTGACGGCGTCATGTTCGTGGCGAAAGACGACGCCGAAACCAACTTCAAGCTTTTCTCCGCCGAGGCGGCAGCCGACGATGGAGAATTTTCTTCCAGGCAGCGAGCGCTGGCATGCACCATGCGCCCCAATGGCGATATTTCGGCGGCGATCGAACGCGTCTGCCAAAGCCACGGTTTCATGAATGCGTCGGTTGTCGGTGTTGGCAGTCTCGTAGGCGTCGACTTTGCCGACGGTTCCCATGTCCCGTCCTACGCGACCGAGGTGATGGTGCGGCGCGGGACGGTAGCGGAGGGTCGGTGCGAACTGGACGTCGCGCTGGTCGACATGAACGGCGACATCCACGAGGGATTGCTCGCGCACGGCAGCAATCCGGTCTGCGTCACGTTCGAACTGGTCATCGTCGAAGAATAGCACCGTGACCGGCACGCGGGCCGGCCACGAGCAAATGCGACGCCTACATCTCCGGCGTGTGCTTGGTGATGAGTTCCTGGGCTTCCGTCACCATTGCTTCGGCGTCCAGCCCCTTGGCGCTCATCTCTGCGATCCAGGCATCGATCAGCGGCGCGGCGGCATCCTTCCAGCGCTGGGTCTCGGCTTCATCGAGCGTGATGATGTTGTTGCCGAGGTCCTGGGCGATCTTGAGACCGCCGGCATCGCCCTCGTCCATCACGCGGCCGAACATCGCCGCCGTCTCGATGCCGGAATTGGCGTCGATCACCGCCTTCAGGTCGTCGGGCAGCTTGTCGTAGGAAGCCTGGCTCATGGCGAAGACGAAGGTCTGCGTGTAGAGGCCATGCGAGCCGGAGAAGCCGGTGTGGTTCTTGACGAGCTCTGAGACGCGCAGCGACGGCGTCACCTCCCAGGGGATGGTCGTCGCGTCGATTACGCCTTTCGACAATGCTTCGGACACCGCCGGAACTGGCATGCCCACCGGAGTGGCGCCCAACGCCTCGAGCATCTGGTTGATGACGCGCGAGCCGCCGCGAATCTTCAGGCCCTTCATGTCCTCGAGCTTGTTGACCGGGTTCTTGGAGTGAATGAGGCCGGGCCCGTGCGCGTGCCACGCAATGACCTTCATGCCGGCAAACTCGTCGACGCAGCGTTTTTCGCAATATTCATGAAACGCCTTGGAGGTCGCCTCGCCGGTGGTCATGAAAAACGGCAGTTCGAACGTTTCCGTGGATGGGAAACGGCCAGGCGTATAGCCGATGACGGTCCAGATCAGATCGACGACATTGTCGTTTACCTGGTCGACGAGCTGAGGCGGCGTGCCGCCGAGCGCCATCGCGTCGAACTGGTCGATCTGGATGCGACCGCCGGAATCGGCCATCACTTTCTCGCGCCAGGGCGTGAGCGCCTTGGCGGGAATCGTCGCCTGTGGCGGCAACATCTGGTGGAGGCGCAGCGTCACCTCCTGCGCATAGGATGCCGCAGTCATCGCCCCAAGGGCGGCTGCGGCTAGAAGCAGCGATTTCAGCTTACGCATGTCAGGTATCCTCCCAAAAGAACCGCTGATTGTTATATAATAGAACTTTTCGCGGGGAAAGCCCGCACCTGTTTCAATGCCTGAGTCAGCCCGCAACGAGAACGAGGCCCGGCACGCGCTCGATCAGGTCCTTGTCCTTCATCACGAAGTCGAGGTTGATCCGCGCCAGCCGCGCATGTTCGCGGGTCACCGCTTCAGCGCGCGAGCCCTCGCGCATCTCGATTGCCAGTGTGATCGCGCGGTGCTGCGCCTGGCCGACGCCGAGCGAGGCGCGGAAGGCTGGCACGCTGGTCTGGGCGTTGAGAAACGCGCTTGGGCCAGCAAAAGGCAGGTGCATGACCCGCTCGATCTCGCGCTGGACGATCCGGCTGCCCGACAGCGTGCCAAGCATCTCGTGAAACTCGGCGTTGAGGGCAATATAGGCGTCGAGGTCCATCGTTTCGGGCGGCACGGCGACGACATCGTCAAGTTGACGAACGAGGGCCTTGAAAATGGCGAGCTTTGCCGGCGATACGCCGCGCTCGGCGGCAAGGCGGGCGGCGGTCCCTTCCAGCACGCCCCGCAGTTCGATCGCGTCTATCACGTCGGCTTCGGTAAAGAGCCGCACGGAGTAGCCCCCGATGGAATCGCATCGAGGATGCCTTCCTGCTCGAGGCGGGCGAGCGCGGCGCGCACGGGTGTCCGCGACAGGCCAAGCCGCTCGCTGACGCTGACTTCGGACATACGTTCGCCCGGCGGTATTGCCCCGGAGAAGACCAGATCGCGTACACCCAGAACCGCCTTGAGCGTCTGGGAAGAACCCTTTTCCTGGCGCGCTTCGCGGGCCATGGCATCATCCTTTCGTGTCGTATCGGCGTGTCCTTAGCACATCGCCGTGGGCTCCGTCGCGCCAGTACGTTCTGTATACAACAAGCTGTCAAGTGGATGGTGCTTGCGCCTGCTCCATGCTAGCGAGCCTGCGTCCGAGTCATATCTGCAGCATTTCGGAGGAGACGCCATGAACACTGTATCCAACGCCCCGTCGACCAAGCTGAGGCCACCTTTCCGCGCCGACCATGTCGGAAGCCTGCTCCGGCCACAATCCGTGAAGGATGCGCGCCGGCGCCACTATGAGGAAAAGGCGATCGACGCCGAAGAGCTCAAGGCGGTTGAAGACGAGGCGATCCGCTCCGTCGTGCGCATGCAAGAGAACGCTGGGCTGCCGGTCGTGACCGACGGCGAGATCAGGCGCTCCTTCTGGCATTACGATTTCATGGGCGAATTGCAGGGGCTCGACCTTGAGGAGCGCGACGAGGGCGTGCAGTTCCACGGCGTAAAGCTGCGCCCGATCTTCCCGACCATCACGGGAAAGCTCGACTTCCCCGACGATCACCCGATGCTGGAGCATTACCGCTTTCTGGCTGGCGCCACTGACGTAATGCCGAAAATCTCGATCCCCGGTCCGAGCTGCTGCCATTTTCGGGTTGCGAAGTCCGACATCCATCCCAAGGAATATCAGGACGCCGAAGCGCTGTTCGCCGATCTTGCCGCCACCTATGCCAAGGCGGTGCGCGCCTTCTACGACGCCGGCTGCCGATACCTGCAGATGGACGATATTTTCTTTGCCTACCTCTGCGATCCCAAGCACCGCGCGGCGAAGGCGGAAGAAGGACAGGACCCGGACTGGCTGATCGACCGCTATGCATGGATGATGCACGAGGCGATCAAGGACCGGCCGGACGACATGGTGATCGGAATGCATATGTGCCGCGGCAACTTCGTGTCGACCTATGCGGCGGAGGGCGCCTACGACCCGGCCGCCGACGCGATCTTCAACAAGACGGGCGTCGACATCTACTTCATGGAGTATGACAGCGAGAGGGCCGGTGGGCTGGAGCCGCTGCGCCTGCTGCCCAAGGGCAAGAAGCGTGTGCTGCCGGGCTTCATAACGACCAAGGTGGGCGATCTCGAAGACCTCGAGGACCTGAAGCGAAAGTTCGACGCGGCTTCGAAGTTCGCCGACATCGACCAGCTCGGCATCGCGCCGCAATGCGGTTTCGCTTCCACCGAGGAAGGCAACAAGATCACCGAGGACGACCAGAAGCGGAAGCTCGATCTGGTGGTCAAGACCGCCGAGACGATCTGGGGCGGCGTCGACAAGTAGAGGCGATCGCCGCGGCGTGATGCGCCGCGGCGGCCAGCCTACCAGCGCAGCGCGTAGCGACCGGCAAGTGCGCCCACACCCGCAAGGATGCCGATGGCGATGCTGTACCAGGCGGCCACGAAAAGCGGTGAATCGTCGGTGCAGTGCGCGGCGTAGAACATCGCCGCCACGCCGCCCGCCACCACGCCAGCCATGGCGCCGGTCAGAACGGGTCGCGTAGGCGCCCCCTTGCGCAGGGCCGCGATCATGATCGCCAAGGGCCCCAGCCCGATCAGCGGGATGTAGGTGAGGCAAACCCAGAGATTGGTGCCGATCCATGACGAAACCCACGCCTCTCTCGGCAGCACTGACAGCTCGACCAGAACCGCGATCACCACGGCGGTTGGGGCGGCAAGTGCTGCCCACATCGGCGGCCGCGCGCCGGGGCGCGCCAGCGCCTGGACGAGCGGGATCGTGCTGGCGAGCAGGATCGCAACCAGCAGGAACTTGAGCGGGAAGCGGATCGTGGACAGCACCGCCTGAAAATCCGGCCGGGGCCCTAGCAGGACGCTGAAGACCAGCGCGGCGAGCATGAAACCCGCCGTCACGCAAAGCAGCCACGTTCTGCCGATCGGCGCTTCCTTGCGTCCGGTGTCGGCGGCAATCGCCTTTATCAGATCGTCGGTGCGCATCAGCCGCCACCTCCAAATCTTTGCGCGATTGCGGCAAGGCCGCGGTGAAGCGCGACGCGCACGGCCGTTTCCTTCATGCCCAGGCGCGTAGCCGTCTCGGTGATCGACTTGCCTTCGAGGCTTATCGCGGAAACCACATCCCGCTGCCCGGAGGTCAGGCACTCCAGAGCGCGTTCAAGGTCGCGTTCGCTGACCGTCCGTTGCTCTTCGCTGGCGAGCTGGTCGGAAAAGTCATCGATGTCGACGGAAACGGCCCGGCCGTGCCGGCGGAAGGCGTCCACTATCTTGTAGCGCGCAATGGCGTGCACCCACGGCCCCAGCGGGCTGTCGGCGCGCCATGTGTGGCGCTTGAGATGAATGGCCAGCAATGTTTCCTGCACGATATCCTCCGGGTCCAATCCCGACGATGATCCGACTCTTCTGCCGATAGTCGCTCTGACCAATCCAGCGATCTCGCGCAGGAAATTGGCGTAGGCCGCTTGGTCGCCATCCAGCGCGGCCCGCAACAATTCGGAAAGCCGTGCATCCATTTGAGGCGTCAATACGTGTCTCCAATTCGTGCGACGACGATGCCAACTTGTTACAGAGTACCGGGTCGAATTGTCGAATCCACTCTCTCAGTGCGGAACACAAGCGTGTGTAGCGCACGCGAATTCACGAAGTCATCACGAAGCCGTGTCCCGAACAGTCGGCTGTAACATGCTCGCTTCTCCATCGAATTGGTCTGCATGAAGCCACTCCCGGCTTCTGTCACGAAGCCAAGCAGGCTTCAGCCAACATGGAGGTATCCAGGACATGAACCGTCAGATTCTCTCGCTCGCACTTGCCAGCTCGCTTGCAACCGCTATGGGCGCCGCCGCCGTCTCGTCCGCTTCGGCCCAGGACAAGGAAAACATGGAGAAGTGCTACGGCGTCGCCATGGCCGGCCAGAACGACTGCGCCGCCGGTCCGGGCACGACGTGCGCCGGCACGTCCAAGGTCGACTACCAGGGCAATGCCTGGAAGCTGGTTCCGGCTGGCACGTGCGAAACGATGGAACTGCCCGAGAACCGCATGGGCAGCCTCGAAGCGCTTACCCGCGACATTCCCTCCTGAGACTGACAGCCGCCGGGGCGCCGATTTAGGCGCCCCGGCAATTTCCCGAAATGCATGACGAAGGAAGCCAGGATGACGCGCTTCAACACCTTGCCCCAACGTGCCGGTCTCGGGCTCAAACCCGAACACTACGGAGACATACTTTCCGGCAATCCGAACATCGGCTTCTTCGAAGTGCATGCGGAAAACTACATGGGCGAGGGCGGTCCGCCGCATCGCTACCTTTCGGCCATTGCGGAGCGCTATCCGCTGTCCCTGCACGGCGTCGGGCTGTCGATCGGCGGCAGCCGCGAACTCGACAAGACGCATCTTGGTCGCCTGAAAAAATTGATCGAGCGCTATCGCCCGGCATCCTTCTCCGAACATCTTGCGTGGTCGACACACGAAAGCGGTTATTTCAACGACCTACTGCCCTTGCCTTATACCAACGAAACGCGGGATCGCATCTGCGCGCACATCGACCAGGTACAGGAAGCGCTCGGCACGCGCATGCTGCTCGAGAACCCGTCGACCTACCTGCTTTTCGAGGAAAGCACGATCGATGAGATCGACTTTCTGCGAACGATTTCTGAGCGCACCGGCTGCGGGCTGCTGCTCGACGTCAACAATGTGATGGTCTCGGCGATCAACCACAGGCTGGATCCGTACGACTACATCCGCCGCTTTCCCGTCGAGCGTGTCGGCGAGATCCATCTTGCCGGATACGATGAGACCGCTGACGAAGCGGGCGAGCGACTGGCAATCGATGCGCACGCTTCGACCGTGCGTGACGACGTCCTCGCGCTCTATGAATTCGCGCTCGGCCGCACGGGACCAATGCCGACGCTGGTGGAGTGGGACAATGACGTTCCTGACTTTCCGACACTGAGCGCGGAAGCCGAACGGGTCGACGATGCACTTGCGCGTCTGCCGGACATCGGCCGTCGGGTGGCATGATGCAACACGGCACTCTCGAGGCCCGCTTTGCGGCTGCACTGGCGGACCCGGAACTTCCGCTGCCGGAAGGCCTGACGAGTGCACGCGGGCAGCCGGACAGGCTGCGCTTCGCAGTCTATCGCAACAATGTGCATGTCAGCCTGGTCGAGGCGTTGGTGCGGGCCTTTCCCGTTGTTTACCGGATTGTCGGGGACACGTTCTTCCGTGCCATGGCGCGTGCTTATGTGGCGGTCCACAAGCCGGAAGACGCAGTCCTGATCCGCTACGGCGCCAGCTTCTCGGACTTCATAGCCAGCTTCACCCCGGCAGGTTCGCTTGCCTATCTCGCAGATGTTGCGCGCCTCGAATATGCGTGGAGCGAAGCCTACCATGCCGCTGACGCTGACCCGATCGGGTTGCAGAGCCTCGCGGCCGTTGCTTCCGAGATGCTTCCCGACACACGGTTGATCGCGCACCCGGCGACACGTCTGCTCGCGTCCAGCCATGCCATCGGTTCGATCTGGGCCGCGCACCAGCAAGAGCGTGTCGCGCCGGTGTGCAACGGCGATGGCCCAAACCGTTCTTGTCACGCGCCCCGAAGCGGAGGTTAAGGCATCGATCCTGCCCGCGGTCGACGCGCCCTTCATTACCGCGCTGCTTGCCGGCGATACGATCGGCGATGCCGCCGAAGAGGCAGGCAGGCGCAACAGCGATTTCAATCCTGGAGCGGCGTTGGCGGGTCTGATCTCGCTGGGTGCTATTTCGGGACTGCAAGTCAACAGCCAGGAGACGTTCTGATGAATACCGTGGTGGAACGCGGCACCGGTCTGCTGCACCGTTTTGACGCGTTGCTCGCGTCGATACCGCCGTCGCTGGCGCTACTGGTCCTGCGTATCGCGCTGGCAGTTCCCTTCTTCCGGTCAGGTCTCACCAAATGGGACGGCTTTCTGAGCCTGGCGCCGTCGGTGAACTACCTTTTCGCGAACGAATTCAAGCTGCATGTGTTCGGACAGGCTTTGGATTTTCCGTTTCCGACGCTTGCGGCATGGGGCTCGTCTCTTGGCGAGATCGTCTTTCCTGTGTTGCTCGTGGCCGGCCTGTTCACACGCTTTGCCGCGTTCGGGGTGTTGCTGATGACCGCCGTCATACAACTCACGATTCCCGATGGCTGGGCCAATTTCCACCTGCCTTGGGCGGCCATGGCGCTGGCGCTTGTCGTTTACGGCGGCGGACGTATTTCAGCCGACGCTTTGCTGCCTGCTGTCCGGTAGGCCAGCTAACGGATACGCCGGGCCGGCGGCGGGGCGGTCGACTTGCGGACAGCGAGTTCAATGTCCAGCGTTTCGCGCCAGACTTCGTGTCCGTGATCGAGAATGGCCTTTACCGCGCGGCGGCCGATTTCGGCGATTGGCTGCTGGATGGTAGTGAGGGGAGGGGTCGACCGCTCGCATTCGGGAACGCCATCGAACCCGATGACAGAGACCTCCCCGGCACGGAGATCCCCCGCGCGCGCAGCCAGTCCATCGCAATGAAGGCGATGCGGTCGGATTGTGCGAGCAGGGCCGTCGGCGGTGTGGGTGAGGAAAACAGTTCCTCCAGTGCCGGATGAACGGTCGCCTCGTCTGCAAGCGTCTCGAAGACCGGGATCGACGATGTGTCGATGTTCCAACCTGCGAGCTCGTCGAGATAGCCCTTCACCCGGTCGCCCGAGGCGGAGAATGTCGACCCTGAGATGCGTTCTGCGGTTGCGCGGCCAAAGCCGCCTTCCTGAAACTCCATGGCCAGAATGGCGAAGTCGCGATGGCCGAGTTCTGCCATGTGCCGGGCAGCGACCCGGGCGCCCGCGACATTGTCGACGGCAACCACCGAAATGGTCTCGTCGCGATGTCCGAAGGCAAGCGCCACGAACGGCAACTGACGTTCCCGCGACAGATCGATGAGGCGCTCCGCGCCTTCCAGGCAAAACAGGATGAAGCCGTCCACCAGCGCGTTGCGGACATTCCAGATCAGCTCATCTTCGTTCGCCGCAGAGACCAGCGAGATGCCGGTGCCGTTGGCATCGCACGCCTCGGTGATGCCGGTCATGAGCACGCGGGCGAAAGGGTCGGTGAAGAAATAGCCGAGCGGCTCGACGGTCGCGACGCCGATCGCGTTGACCTTGCCGGCGCTCAGCAGGCGGCCCTTCGGATCGGGTCCGCTATAGCCGATGGAAGCGGCCGCCGCGAGGACGCGTTCGCGAACCTCCTTGCTGACGATTTCCGGCCGATTGAAGACATTCGAAGCCGTTCCCTTGGAAACGCCCGCCGCCCTCGCGACGTCGGCCAGTTTGGGGCTTTTGTCGAGTATCAGTTTTCCCATCAGGGCAATCGTCTCACAAATTCGGTCTCAAGTCCTTGATTTCGGCGCGGACTTGAACCGGTTCAAAATAATTCTTGACCACGGGAATGCAAGGCGTATCTTTGAACCGGTTCAAACCGCAGATCTGCACGGCTGATGAACCGGTTCAATTTTGCGCGCTCATTCGGTGGAGTGTTGAGATGTCTGTGATGGAGCTTCGGGGACCCGTGCCTTTTCGTGGAGCGCGGTACGACTTTCTCGGCACATTGCTGGCGGGCTGGCAGGCGATGCTCGCTCACCGTGAGGAACGGCGGACGATCGTGAAACTGTCGCGGCTTCCTGTTCATGTCATTCGCGACATGGGTTTCGATCCCGAGAGCGTTTACGCGGCCCTCGATGGCTCGTGGGACGAGGTCGACCCGGCCAGGCCCTATCGAAATCACCTGCCCAGAAACGGTCGGGTGTGAGCGCGGGCAGACGCTGCTCGCGTACACTTGCCAGCCGGCACGGCATCGTCTATTGAACCGCTCATGACCAAGCGCAGCGCCTCTCACACGACACGTTCGACCGCTTTTGCGGGCGAGACCGTGCGCGCGCTCTTCTCCACGCTTCTCCTTCTCGGCCTTAGCGGCGATCGCCGGGCTCGCTGAAGGAGCACCCGGCGGTCGATTTGCCGACGCCGGCGCCAGCTCCTTGCCGAACCAGTTGCGAAACAAAGATGGAAGCGCGCCCGCGCCGTGGCAATGAAAGCCCGGCTGGCGCTGGAGACAAGACGATGAACGAGCAAAGCCGCATCGCGCCCAATGCCTCGCGAAAGGGCATGGGCGACGCCCCGGTAAAGTACCAGCCCTATCCCGCGATCGACCTCAAGGACCGTACCTGGCCGGCCAGGCGCATCGAGAAGGCGCCGATCTGGTGTTCCGTCGACCTGCGTGACGGCAATCAGGCTCTGGTCGACCCGATGGGGCACGACCGCAAGGCGCGCATGTTCCAGCTCCTGCTCGACATGGGCTTCAAGGAGATCGAAATCGGTTTCCCGTCTGCATCACAGACCGATTTCGACTTCGCCCGCTGGTGCATTGAGGAAGGCAACGTGCCTGCCGATGTCGATCTGCAGGTGCTTGTGCAGTGCCGGCCAGAGCTGATCAGCCGGACCTTCGAGGCACTTGAGGGGGCGAAGACGCCTATCGTGCATTTCTACAACTCGACCAGTGAGTTGCAGCGGCGCGTTGTGTTCGCCAAGGATGTTGCCGGCATCAAGCAGATTGCCACCGACGCGGCGAAGATGATCACCGACATGGCCGCCAAGGCCGGTGGTGGATACCGCTTCGAGTATTCGCCCGAAAGCTTCACCGGAACCGAGCTCGAGGTAGCGCTGGAAATCTGCAACGCGGTCGCCGAGATCGTGAAGCCGACGCCGGACAACAAGCTGATCATCAATCTGCCGGCAACCGTGGAGATGGCGACGCCCAACATCTACGCCGACCAGATCGAATGGATGTGCCGCAACCTCGACAATCGCGACAGCCTGATCGTCTCGCTGCATCCGCACAACGATCGCGGCACCGGCATCGCGGCGACGGAGCTCGGCCTGATGGCAGGCGCCGACCGCGTGGAAGGCACACTCTTCGGCAATGGCGAGCGCACCGGCAACGTCGATATCGTGACGCTGGCGCTGAACATGTACACGCAGGGCGTCGATCCGGAACTGGACTGCACCGACATCAACCGGATGAAGGACGTGTTCGAATATTCGAACCAGATGAAGATCCCCGAGCGTCACCCTTACGTCGGCGAGCTCGTCTACACCGCCTTCTCGGGATCGCACCAGGATGCGATCAACAAGGGCATGAAGGCGATCAAGACCGCCAACAAACCCCAATGGGAAGTGCCCTATCTGCCGATCGACCCGCAGGACGTGGGCCGTAGCTACGAGGCGATCATCCGCATCAACTCGCAATCGGGCAAAGGCGGCATTGCTTATGTGCTGCAGGCTGATTACGGCCTCAATCTGCCGCGCGGCCTGCAGGTGGAGTTCAGCCAGGACATCCAGCAGATCAGCGACGCCGAGGGCAAGGAAGTGCCTGCCAAGCGCATCCACGAACGGTTCCTCGAGGTCTATGTCGACCAGCCCGGCGCGCGGCTGAAGTTCATTGACCACCAGACCTTTCCGGACACGTCGGCCAAGGGGCGACGCGTTGTGGAGGCGGTGGTGACCGACAATGGCGAGGAAATCACCATCACCGGCACGGGAACGGGACCGATCGACGGCTTCGTCGACGCGCTTTCGCGCCACCTCGGCATCGAAATGTCGGTCCTCGACTACTCGGAGCATTCCATGCAGCGCGGCTCGAACGCGGCCGCGATCAGCTACATGGAGGTCGAGCACCCGGGCGGGCGCATCTTCGGTGCGGGAATCAACACCAACATCGTCGCGGCTTCGCTCGAGGCGGTAGTGTCGGCGGCTAACCGGATCGTCGGCTGACGTTACGGCGGCTCAAGCGGCTGCAAAAGTTTTTCGTCGGCGCGACAAGCAGTTGCGCCGACGGCGCACTTTATCAACTGCTTATGGTTTTGTTCGGGACAAAATCGCGCGTATGATACGGCTCCCTTAGCTTTCTCTGCCAGGGAAAGGGCCGAAGCTTGCGGCGTATCATGCCCCCGCCGATCAGGTTCGAGACGCGCTGGAGCGTATTCTTGCGAGCGACGTGTTCGCCAGGTCAGAGCGCGCGCGCGATCTCCTGCGTTATCTGGTGGAACAGGATGTCGCCGGCAACGCGGATCGCCTCAAGGGGTTCTCCATCGGGGTCGACGTCTTCCACAAGGACGACCAGTTCGATCCGGCGACCGACACCGTGGTTCGGGTGCAGGCGGGGCGACTGCGGGATCTACTGCAACAGTATTACGAAGGCGACGGGGCTGCAGACCCGCTGCGGATATCGGTGCCGCGTGGCAGCTACGTGCCGGAATATCATGTAGCGGATCTCACCGTAGCCTGCGTTGCAGGTGTGGCGGCACCTGAACAGAACAATCTCGGCCAGACGGCCAACCGGCGAGCATTGCCGTTTCTCGCGATCGGTCTTCTTCTGCTCGCGGTTCTGGGCGGCGTGGTTGGCTACCGCAGTTTCGCACCTCCATCGTCAGGGGCAGTGGGTGCCCAAGGCGTCCAGCGCGCCGCGGCACCGTTCGGGTTTAGCGATACGACGGGTTCCGTGCCTGGCGACCTTTTGCCATCGGTCTACATGAGCGTTGAAGCGGGCGACTACGGCGGGGAGAGGATTGCCGCGGCGGTGCGGCGCGGCCTCAGTGGTTTCGATACGGTGCATGTCATCGCGCCGCCGATGCAGCCGGGTAAGAGCGGCAAGGTTCGCCGGACCGACTTCCTGTTTCTGGTCGGGCAAGCCTCGACGCCGGGCGAGGTGCATGTCGAACTGCAGAATGTGTCCAACGGCAAGGTGGTCTTGTCGCGCAATCTTGCAATTGCCGATCGTGATCAGCGGGCAATCGAGGATATCGTCGCCGACCTGCTGACGACGGTCGCCTCCGTGTCCGGTGTGTTGTATGCCGATCTGGCGGAGAACCGGGCCGAAACACCGCTGGCGCGATGCCTGGCGCTCAACGAGGCCTTCTACCGCGACCAGCAGGCCGATGCCCATCGCACCGCCTACGAGTGTTTCGAAGATCTCAGGAAAGCGCGGGTTTCGTCCGCCCTGATCTATGCGGAACTGGCGGCGTTGCACATGCAGAGCATCGTCAATCGATATGACTATCCCGAACAGGCATCGGAGCAGCAGGCGCTCGACTACGCGCGCCGCGCCGTACAGCTCGCGCCCAGCAGCCCGTCGGCCCACAGGGCGATGGGCTATGTGTTGTCGCGCACCGCCAACCTGTCCGAAGCAATGCGTTGGGTTCACAAAGCCTACGCACTGAACGAGTTCGATCTCAGCATGGCCGCATCCTACGGCTACGCCCAGATCTTCGCGGGCGATTATGCCGCCGGCACGCCTATCCTGCATCGCGCGGTGATGGCAGCCAGCGCGCATCCGACCTGGTGGGATTATGGTCTGTTCCTGGGGCGCTTCATGCTTGGCGAGATGGAAGCCGCTTCCAGCGCGGTCAGCCCGCTGGCGTCGAGCGACCGAGCCCACTACCTCGCGGCGCGGCTCGTGGTTGCCTACGAACTCGGCGACAGGGAGAAAGTGGACGCACTCCTGGGTCGGCTTCGCGCCGGCAATTCCGCATTCGCGGCCAATCCCGAGGCATTTTTCCGCAAGGGCAACTATCCGGAAAGCCTGACAAACCGGTTGGTCGAGACGCTCAGGGCAGCCGGTTTGATGGGCGCAAGCTAAGCTAGCCCACGATACCTTTACCCGAACCCGCGTTCATGGAAACGTCCGCTTCCTTTAATTGTTGATTCCGGGAGGTGGAGCATGGCGCTTTTCGCGCGGGAACTGGGCAGCGGCAGTGAAACGATCGCGTTGCTGCACGGCTTCGGCGGCAGCCACGCGGCGTGGACGCATGTTCAGGAGCGTCTTGCGGACGGTGCGGTCACCCTTGCCTATGACCTGCCGGGCCATGGTGCTTCGCTTGCCTATCCCGAAGCCGGATCGGCAAAAGTCGCGGCGCAGTCGCTGCTCGAGGATTTTGCCACACGCGGACTGGAGCGCGTTCATCTCGTCGGCCACTCGATGGGCGGCGCGGTTGCCGCGCTGATGGGCATCTTGGAGCCTGCGCGGGTCGCCTCGCTGACATTGCTATCGCCGGGCGGTTTCGGACCCGAGATCAACCACCGCCTGCTGACGCGCTACGCGGCCGCACGGGACGAAGCTGAGCTGCGCCCCTGCATGGAGGCGATGTACGGTTGGATGTCGCCTGTTTCCGATACGGTTATCGCCGACACGCTCGCCGCGCGCGCAGCACCCGGTGCCGGCGAGAAGCTGATCGCCATCGCGGCCGGACTGGTGCGGGACGGCCGGCAGGGATTGCTTCCGAGGGAACGGCTGGAAGCGTTTCGCATGCCGGTCAGCGTCGTCTGGGGCGGGCTCGACAACGTGCTGCCCGCACGACACGCACAGGGGCTGCCCTGGCGTTTCGCGGTTCATCTGTTTCCCGATATCGGCCATATGCTGCCCGACGAAGCACCCGACGAGATGCTGACAATCATCCGTCGTACGGCCGGCCTCCGCGAGTGAGGCGACTTAAGGCTGCGATAGCGGTGCGCAAAATCGGTTGCGCCGTGATTTCGCCGACTGTCTGTGTTAACGATTGCTTAACCAAGCATTGGAGGCCGGCCGATGAGCGAGCCAGTCGAGGACATGAATGCCGAGCACCAGAAGGTGGGCAGCCGCCTTGCCGAGGCGATCCGCGACGTGAAGAACGCGGTCGCCGACCGTGACGATGTCGTCGTCGACATTCGTGAGGCGCAGCGCACGCGGCTGGAACTGCTGGCCGAGGATCTGAAACCCGTTTTCGCCGATGTGGACGAGGATGACGAACGCTTCGACTTCGCCATCTCCGCCGGCGCACAGCCGCGCCTGTGGATCGATTCCGTCGCCCATGTGACGATGGGGCGTGACCGTCGCACTTACCGGTTCCTGCGCGATACGCGGCTGGGACGTGTGGTGCTTGCCGAGTCGAGCGATATCAACAAGGTCGCGGACCAGGTTACGCGCTACATCGCCGAACGGGTCATCGAGCGACGGCGGATGCTGGAAGGCGAGGTGACCCTGCTCGACCCTCGCCTCTATGTGTCTCAGGACAATGACAAGGAAAAGAAGGGCTCGACCGTCCTGCGCGGCCTCGGTATCATCCTGCTCGGCGGGCTGGTCGGCGTGGCGGTGATCCTGATGCTGTCGTGGCCGCAGGTTGCGGATATGCTGGGGCGTTCTTTCTGACTTTGGATGCGGGGAGCGCGCTACTCCGCCAGCAACTCGGTCTTGATCGTCTGGACCTTCGTACCGTCGTCCGAAAGTCCCCTGCGCGTCAGGGCTATGCGCCACGTTCCGGCATCGCCGCCGATCTCGAACAGATTGTACTGCCCGGGCGGGCGCTTGCCCTTCGGCGCCTGGCCGGCCGCGGCAACGCCCACGACAGGAATGTCGCGCTTGTGCCCCTCGATGCGGTGCGTGGTCGGCAGGTGCGTATGACCGTGCAGCACGAGTTCCGCCCCATGCTTGCGCATCACCTTCTGGAAGCGGCCGATGCCGAGCAGCCGCTTGTGAGCGGGGTCTGCGCCGCGCACCGGCGGATGATGGATGATGATGACACGGCACAAGCCTTGGGCGTCGGCCTCGTCGAGCAGTCGCCCCAGCCGTTCCGCCTGGCCGTCGCCGAAGAAGCCGCTTGCCATGAACGGCGCGGTCGCGCGTGCCGACGAGACGCCGATCACGGCGACAGTTCCACGTACGCGCATGAAAGGGAACGCGCCGCGCCGGGCCGGCTCCTCCATGCCATCGCCATGCATCCACGGACCCCAGGCAGCGCAGGCCTTGTCGAGCGCGCCGGGCACGTAGGCGTCGTGGTTGCCGGGCACAACCGATACCTTGTCAGGCGCGCCCAACGCCTCGAGCCAGAGGCGGGAGAGCTCTACCTCGCCACTCAGGGCGAGGTTCATAAGGTCTCCCGAGACGGCGATGTGGTCGGGTTCCGCAGCCTTGAGGTCGGCGACAATGGCGTCGATGATGCCTTCGTGCAGGTTGGAGCGCCGATGGCGGCGCCAGTTGATGTAGCCCGTTATCCGCTTGGAGACGAGGTCGCGATAGGCTAGGTCGGGCAGGGGGCCGAGATGGATGTCGGAAAGATGTGCAAGCCTGAACATCCTTATTCTTTAGAGCATGAGCGCGAAGTGTGGGAACCGCATTTCGGCGAAAAGCGGATCTGCCGCGCCGGGATGCCGCACCTGTCTCCAAATATCTCGGAGGCTTGCCGGTGAGCGACGACGAACCTCCATTCATGCGCCAACGCGTATGGGCACGGCTGCGTGGACGGCTTTTTCACGCTTGGTTCCTGCTGCGCCGACCGATGACGTTCGGGGTGCGCGGGGTCATCCATGACGCCGGCAACAATGCCGTTTTTCTCGTGCGCCACACCTATGTGCCGGGCTGGCATTTTCCCGGCGGGGGGTGGAGGCCGGAGAGACGGCGCTTGAGTCGCTGGGGCGCGAACTGGTGGAAGAAGCCAATATCGAGCTGCTCTCGATGCCCGTTCTGAAGTCTCTTCACTTCAACAGACAATCGAGCCGGCGCGATCATGTCGCGGTGTATCTCATTACGGATTATCGACAGACGGCGCCGAAGAAGCCGGATGCCGAAGTCGCCGAAGCGGGCTTCTTCCCGATCGATGCCCTGCCGGAGGAAACGACGCCGGCGACACGCCGGCGCATTGCGGAGCTGTTCGCAGGCGAACCAACGGCGGCTTACTGGTAGCCGCCGGCAGGCTCCTCAGGCTGCTTTCCTGAACCGGTTGCGGTCGTGCGGCGCGGTGAAGTCGAGTTCCGGGCCCTTTGGCACGATGCGCGTCGGGTTCACGGTTTCATGGCTCGCATAATAATGCGCCTTGATGTGCAGCATGTTGACCGTGCTAGCGATGCCCGGCACCTGATAGAGATCGCGCAGATAGTTTGACAGGTTCGGGTAGTCGCGGATCTGCCGGAGGTTGCACTTGAAGTGCGAATAATAGACCGCATCGAAGCGGATCAGGGTCGTGAAAAGCCGCCAGTCCGCTTCCGTTGTCTTGTCGCCGACCAGATAGCGGCTGCGGGCGAGGCGCTGCTCCATATCGTCGAGCGCGTCGAATAGTTCGTCGAAAGCTTCTTCGTAAGCGCCCTGCGTGGTGGCGAAGCCCGCGCGGTAGACGCCGTTGTTGATCGCCGGATAGACGCGGTCGTTGACTGCGTCGATCTCCCGCCGCAGATGTGCCGGCGAGAGATCGACCGACGCGTCGCCCCACGCGTCGAAGGCTGAATTGAGCATACGGATGATTTCGGACGACTCGTTGGAAACGATCGTCTGTTCTTTCTTGTCCCACAGCACCGGCACCGTCACGCGGCCGGAATAGGTCGGGTCGGCCCGGGTGTAGATCTGGTGCAGGAACTCGCTGCCGTAGAGCGTGTCGCCTGTGGCACCGTCTTCCTCCACGAAGGTCCAGCCGTTTTCACCCATGAAATGATGCACGACGTCGACGGAGATGACGTCCTCGAGCTTCTTCAGCTTGCGGTAGACAAGTGTGCGGTGGGCCCATGGGCAGGCATAGGAAACGTAGAGGTGATAGCGACCGGGCTCCGCCTTGAAGCCTCGTTCGCGACCTTCCGCCGGCTTGCCGTCGACCGTAATCCAGTCACGGAACTGGGACTCGGAGCGCTTGAACTTGCCGTCGCTGCCCGTGTCGTACCATTCGTCTTTCCAGATACCGTCGACGAGACGTCCCATTGCATTGCTCCTTGCTGTGTTCCTTCCAATCTAGGCACGTGCCCACCTCCGGGAAATGCGCCGGGCGATGAACAGTTCGTCACCACGCGTGAGAATCTGCGATTGCGGACCGGCGGTTTTGGTGCTAGCGGAAATTTCGTCCGGACTATCCGGGCGGAGGAGACTGCCGTGACCACGATCCGTTTCGAGCGACGACGAATTGGCTGAACGCCCCCAGGGGCGTTGGCGGCGCTTGCCGCATCAACCGTTCTCACGCTTGCAAACAGGATACGACCATGAGCCTTGACGTCGCCTACGCGCAGGAACTTGCCGCGCACGACCCCGAAATCGAAGACATCAACGCGGAAGCCTTCGGGCCGGGTCGCTTCGCGCGCGCTGCCTACAAGATCCGCGAGGGCGGGCCGCACCGGCGCGACCTGTCCTTCGTCGGGCTCGTGGACGGCAAGGTCGTAGCATCGGTGCGCATGACGCCGATCGCGGCCGGTGGTGCCACCGCGCTGCTGCTCGGGCCGCTGGCGGTGCGGCCGGCCTACAAGAATCTGGGCATCGGCAAGAAGCTTGTCGCGATCGCGCTGGAGGCGGCAGGCAAGGACGGCTGGGGCCTCGTCATACTCGTCGGCGACGCGCCATACTACGCCCCGCTGGGCTTCGACGTGGTGGTGCCGAACGGCCAGCTCATCATGCCGCGGCCGGTCGATCCGAGGCGGCTGCTGGCGGCGCAACTGAAGTCGGGTGCACTGGCAGGGTTTGCTGGGGAGGTGGGGCATGCGGGCACTGCCGCTGCCAGCGGGCCCGTCGAGCGTAAGAGGCTGAAGGCGGCGGAGTAGTGGAATAAGGGAATAGGGCAGTAGGGCAATATGTCCGGCTGCCTACTGCCTTAATGCCCTACTCACCTGATTACTTACCTTCCTTCCCGATACCACATCGCGCCCAGCGCCATCAGCAGCAGGGCGAGGCCGAAGAAGCCGGCGAACAGAGGCACGCGGCTGACGGAGCGCAACACGCTGTCATTGGTGGTGCGCAGGCCGATCCAGTCGCGGCCCGAAGCCTCGCCGCCCGCGCGAACCGGCACGACATTGGGCACGGATACGCCGCCGGCAAGCGTTGCCGCCAGACGCCTCACGCTACCGCCCGATGCTTCCGAAGCAGGCCGCAGCACCTCGGTCGTCGACACCGTATCCTGGAATTCCGGCGCGTTGACCGGGCCGACATGGGCAAGCGTCGTCAGATCGCCATTGCCGATCTGGTAGAGGCCGATCTCGTCGGTCTCGACGCTGCCGGTGAACTGGCCCGGCGTCGACGGTTCAAGCGTCACGTCGATCGACTGGCCGGACGGAGAGACGACCGTCGCGGGTCCCGGATCGTCGCTCATGGTCTGACGGGTGATGTCGAGCGTCATGCCGCGGCCGGAGGCGGTGAGGCGCTCTTCCTCCAGCTCCGGCTCTTTCATCAGCCAGTGCGCCATGCGCCGATAGAGCGATACGTGCGGGCCGCCGCCCTCGAAGCCGCGCGCCCACAGCCAGCCCTGGTCGGACAACAGCATGCCGACGCGTCCTTCGCCGCGCCGGTTGAGCACGAGCAGCGGGCGGTCGCCGGCACCGTTCATGACGACCTCGCCCTCGGGGGACTGGATGTCGATCTGCCGGAACCAGCGGCTCCATTGCGGCGGCTCGGCGGCCGAACCCTCGAGCCCGCGCGTCACCGGATGGCGCTGGCCAATGTCTGTCAGGCGCGGATAGAAGCCCTGCTCGACAACCGTGCCGGTGGGCATCGCGGGAAGTGCAGACATCAGCGGTGTACGCGCGATGGACTGGTTGCCGGCATATTCGGGGCCGGCTGCGATCAGCAGCGCGCCGCCATTTTCCACATATTCGGCGATGTAGTCGTAATAGAGGATCGGCAGCACGTCGCGGTGCTGGTAGCGGTCGAAGATGATCAGGTCGAAGTCGTTGATGCGCTCGACGAACAGCTCGCGAGTCGGGAAGGCGATCAGTGAGAGTTCATTGATCGGCGTTCCGTCCTGCTTCTCCGGCGGGCGCAGGATGGTGAAATGGATCAGGTCGACCGAAGTGTCGGACTTGAGCAGGTTCCGCCAGGTGCGCTCGCCGGCATGCGGCTCGCCGGAGACGAGCAGCACGCGCAGGTTTTCGCGAATGCCGTCAAGCATGGCGATGGCGCGATTGTTGGTGTCGGTGAGCTCGCCCGGTGCCGTGTCGATCACCAGTTCCACGATGTTCTTGCCGGCGTTCGGGACGATCAGCTCCAGCGGCATGTCCTGGCCGATGATCGCCTGCTCCACCGAAACGATCTCGCCATTGACCAGCACCCGGACGTCGATCAGCCCTTCTTCGTCCCCAGTGGTCACGACGCGGTAGGTCAGGTCCACAGGCCGCCCTACGATGCCGAAGCGCGGCGCGCGCTCGAACCGGATGCGGCGGTCGAACTCGTCCTCTTCGCCGGTGACGAGCACGTGCAGCGGCGCACCCGATTCATCGACCTGCGCAGGCACGTCGTGGACCTGCCCGTCGGTGATCATGATCGCGCCAGCGACCCGCGACGGCGGCACGTCGCGGAATGCGTTGTCGAGAGCGCCGAAAAGTCGCGTCTGCGTGCGGTCGTCAGCAGCGCTTGCGCGCCCGGCCTCCACCACCCGCAAGTCGAATTGCGGGAAACGCGCAAGGCGCGCCTGCAACGTTTCGACAGCGGCCTCCGTCGTCTCCGCGCGGTCACCGATGTCCTGGCTCTGGCTGCGGTCGACCACGAGAGCGACGACGCTTTGCAGCGGATCGCGTTCCTCGTCCAGCAGCACAGGGTTGAGCAAGGCGATGGCCAGCGCCGCAAAGGCGGCAAGCCGCAGCAACGCTCCGCGCTGTCGCAGCGCGAGGCCAACGATGGCAAGCACGGCCACCGGGAGCAGGATCGCCGCCATCCAGCCCCATGACACGAGCGGCTCGAAGGAGAGCGACCAGTTCATGCGGTGCCCGCCTGTGCATCATCGGCTGGCGCGAAAGAGCAGGGCGCGGAAAGGGTCATCGTTACTGCCCCAGCCGTTCGAGAAGGATCGGCACGTGCACCTGATCGGATTTGTAGTTGCCGGTGAGCATGTACATCATGATGTTGACGCCGGCCCGGTAGGCATAGACGCGCTGCATCGGGTCCGCCGGTACGGTCGGGAACATGGGTGCGCCGGAGGAGTCGATCGCCCAGGCGCCAGCGAAATCGTTGGCAGTGATCATGATCGGCGAGACGCCATCGCCGGTCCGCACCGGCCTGTTGTCGGGGTTCGCCGCATCAAACGAGGCTTCGACCCAGAGCGGGCCACCGGCGAAGCGTCCGGGGAAATCCGGCATGATGAAGAAGGTCTTGGTCAGCACGTGGTCCTGTGGCACCGGCTCCAGCGGTGGCACGTTCATGTTTGCCAGGATATCGCGCAGCCGCCGCGTGGAAGGGCTCGCGGCGTTTGCACCGAACCCATTCGAATACTGGTCGCGCGTGTCGAACAGCACCGTGCCGCCTTCGCGCATATAGGCGTCGACGCGCGCCAGCGCCGCCTCGGAAGGCATCGCCGCCGTCTCGTCGACGGGCCAGTAGATCAGCGGGTAGAAGGCGAGTTCGTCGGTCTCAATGTCGACGCCGGCCGGATCGGCCGGTTCGAGCGCCGTCTTCTCGACCAGATAGCGCGTCAGGCCCTGCAGGCCGGCGCGGCTGACCGCGTCTACCGAACCGTTGCCGGTGACGACATAGGCGATGCGCGTCTGCGAGATCGCGGCGATTGCTGCCTCGTCGTCGGGCTGGGCATCCTGCGCGTCGGCGTTTGCCGGCAGGAAGACGAGGCCGCCGGCGAGCGCGGCCACGACAAGGCTAGCCGTCTGGGCTGGACCAGGCCGCAGTCCGGACCTGCGCGCGAATATTCCGCCCATCCAGAATACGGCAAGCGTGTCGAGCAGCATCAGGGCGAGCGCGGCGGCGATCAGCGGTCCCTTCAGGTCGACCGCCTCGTCGAACGCATAGGCGGCTGTGGTGACGGGCAGGCCGGTCTCAGGGCGCTCGATGGGGCTGAAGGTAGCATCGGGCGTCAGCAGATTGTGCGCGACCACGCCTTCTTCGGTGCCGTAGAAGCCGGGCGGATTCTCGATGGTGACGGCAGGCCGTTGACCGGGCTCCAGCGGACGTGCCTCGGGTCCCGGCGGCACAAGCTGGCCGTCGGCGGAGATCATGCGGTAGGGCGCGAGCGAACCGGCTGCACCCTCGCCGGATGCATCGATGCGGCCCTGGTTTCGCGAAAGCTGCACGATGCGGCGCAAAATCTCGACAAAGGAACCGGAGATCGGCAGGCTCGACCACGTCGCCTCGGGCGTGACGTGGAACAGAACCAGCGTGCCTTCGCCGCGCGGCGCGCCCGTTATCAACGGTGTGCCGTCGGCAAGGTTCGCCCAGGTGCGCTCAACGATGTCGGCGGTCGGCTCGGCCAACACCTGCCGCGAGACGGTCACTTCGGTCGGTGGCGCGAGATCCGCGAACGGCCCGGTGGGCGGAAACTCTGTCACCGGCTGCGGCTCGGTCCATGAAAGGGCGCCGCCCAGCGCGCGCTCGCCGGTGCGCAGCCGGACCGGCAGCAGTTCCTCGTCATTGCCGGCAGCAGCGAGGCGAGAGCCCGCGAAGCGGACGAGCGTGCCGCCTTCGTTCATCCACTCGACGAGGCGCTCGCGGGCCGTATCGGGCAGCGTGCCGACATCGGCCATGACGATCATGGCCGGGCGTTGCTCGAGGATTTCCGGGATCGCCTCATTCAGGTCGGTGCTCGATGGCTCAACCAGATCGGAAAACGGCTCCAGCGCACGGCGGATGTAATAGAGCGGCGACAGAAGCGGCTGCGCGGCGTCGGCTTCGGCCTGCGAAATCAGGCCGACGCGGCGCCGGCGGGAATTTTCATCGAGCAGATAGACCGACGCGGCCTGGTTCTGCCCGTCGACGACAATCGAAACGAAGTCGTTGCGCAGTTCGAACGGCACGCGAAACTGTCCCTGTGCCTCGGTTTCTCCGGCGCCGAAGGACAGTGTCGTCTCGGCGATGCGGCGGCCGCGATCGTCGAACGCGGCTGCCGTCGCCTGGCGCGGCAACGCGTCGGTTGTGCTGCGCACGGCGCTGAACGTGAAGGCGTCGGCGAGGTTGTCGCTTTCGCGTACGCCGATCATGGCCAGTTCGTTCGGTTCGATCCAGACGAGCTGGCCCGTGCTGCCTGCAAGCAGCGCTTGGAATGCGGCTTCGTCGCCGTCGGTCGCGAGCCCGTCCGAAAGCATGGCTACGGTCGCGTCCGGCACGGCCTCCAGCGCCTGCGCCACGCGCGTGAACATTGCGAGCCGGTCGACCGGCACCGGGCGGGGCTCTGCCGCCGCGAGCCGCTCACGCGCCGTGGCGGCATCGAACGGGCCGATCTCCGTGTTGGTCTGCTCGGCGGTGAAGGCGAGGACGACCGGCTGCCCGGCATCGTTCGCGTCGTCGATCAGGCGCTCGGCCGTGGCGACGCGAACCTCCCAGTCGGGCGCGCTCGCCCAGCCATTGTCGATCACGATCGCGGTGGCGCCACCGCTTGCCGGTGTTGCCTCGCGGGCGTTGAATACCGGGTCTGCGAGCGCGAAGATCACCAGCGCCGCCATCAGCAGCCGCAACAGTGTCAGCCACCACGGGCTCTGGTGCGGCGTTTCCTCCTTGCGCATCACGCGCGCGAGGATGCGCAGAGGCGGGAAGGTCTCGGTCTGCGGCTTCGGCGGCGTCAGGCGCAGCAGCCACCAGATCACGGGCAGGGCGAGAAGCCCGAACAGAATGGCGGGAAAGCCGAACGAAATCGGGAGCCAACCCATCAGCGGCCTCCATGCCCGACATCGGCGGTCATCGCCATGTGAACCTTGACCAGCGCGTCCGAGGCGAGCCGATCCGTATGATTGACCGTGTAGCTCCAGCCGAGCTTGGCGCAGCGGCTTGCGAGTTCCTGCCGGCGCGCCGTGTAGAGGCGGCGGTAGTCCTCCGCAAGCGTTTCGGCGCGGCCGGCCGTCAGCTTCTGGCCGGTTTCAGGATCGGTGAATTCGGTGCGGCCGGAATAGGGAAAGCTTTCTTCGGCCGGATCGCTGATCTCGATCAGATGCGCGCGTACGCCGCGCTGGGCCAGCGGATCGAGCCATTCAAACGTTTCTTCGACCGGATCGAGAAAATCGCCGGCAACGACGATGTCGCTGAACCGGCGCAATTGCGAAAGATTGGGCCGCGCAGGCAACTCGCCGGCGTGAAGCAGGTAGGAGGCCAGCCGTTCGGCGCCGTTACGCGCCGTGAACGGATCGCTGAGACCGGGCCATGCGATGCGCTCGCCGCTGCGCGAGAGCAGCTCCGCCAAGGCCAGAATCAGGACGAGCGCACGCGATTCCTTGGACACCGAAGCACCGCGCGACTGGTAGAGCATGGACGGCGAGGGGTCGGCCCACAGCCACACGGTGTGAGCAGCCTCCCATTCCTTGTCGCGGACGTAGACATGGTCGTCTCGGGCGGAACGCCGCCAGTCGATGCGCGACATCGTCTCGCCTTCGACATAGGGGCGGAACTGCCAGAAATTCTCGCCGATGCCGCGCTTGCGGCGGCCGTGCCAGCCGGCGATCACAGTGTTGACGACGCGGCGGGCCTCGACCAGCAGGTCGGGCACCAGTGAAGCGCGCAGTCGGGCGCGGGCGAGGGCGTCGCGAGCCGCGACCGGGGGTGCGGCCTCGCCGACGCGTGCCATCAGCCGGCCGCTTTCGCCAGCTTGGCCACGACGTCGCGCACGCTCATGCCTTCGGCGCGGGCCGCGAAGGTAAGCGCCATGCGGTGCTGGAGCACGGGTTCAGCCAGCGCGCGCACATCGTCGATCGACGGTGCAAGCCGCCCGTCGAACAGGGCGCGAGCGCGGGCGCACAATGTGAGGGCCTGGCTGGCACGTGGGCCGGGGCCCCAGGAAACGTGCTTGTCGGTCTCGGCATTGCCCTGTCCCGGCCGCGCGGAGCGCACCAGCGAGAGGATCGCCTCTACCACGCTTTCAGGAACCGGCATGCGCCGGATCAACGTCTGGATTTCCCGGAGACGCGTCGCCGAAAGAACGTTTTCGGCAGTCGCATCCTCGACGCCTGTCGTTTCCAGCAGGATGCGCCGCTCGGCCGCCAGCTCGGGGTAGAGGATGTCGACCTGCATCAGGAACCGGTCGAGCTGCGCTTCCGGCAGCGGGTAGGTGCCTTCCTGCTCGAGCGGGTTCTGTGTCGCGAGCACGTGGAAAGGAGCCGGCAGGTCGTGACGTTGGCCTGCTACGGTCACGTGGTATTCCTGCATCGACTGGAGCAGCGCCGACTGCGTGCGCGGCGAGGCGCGGTTGATCTCGTCGGCCATGAGGAGCTGGGCGAAGATCGGTCCGCGGATGAAACGGAAGGACCGGGTGCCCTTTTCGTCCTGATCCATCACTTCCGAGCCGATAATGTCGGACGGCATCAGGTCCGGGGTGAACTGGATGCGGCGGCCGTCCAGGCCAAGCACCACGCCCAGCGTCTCGACCAGCTTGGTCTTCGCCAGACCGGGCACGCCAACGAGCAACGCGTGGCCGCCTGCGAGCAGGGCCACCATCGTGCGCTCGACCACGCTTTCCTGGCCGAAAATTACCTTGCCGACCGCGTCGCGCACCTTGGAAATGTCTGCGAGCGCTGCCTCCGCCTGGGCAACCATCTGGGTCTCGCTGAGGGCGGGTTCCTTGATCGTTACGCTCATAAGCGTCCGGTTCCTTGTCTTTTGCGACTCGGCATCGCCCTTGGCGGTGCGGCTTGGTTGAACTTAAAACACGCAACAAGGCTGACAAGCGGAACAACAGTGACTATTTCGTGACGATGGCTATACGCACAGATAATGACGCCCCGGGCCTCGGCGAGGCCACCGACACCGCCGGACTGGAGGCGCTGATCGGGCGCGCGGCGCGGGCCGGAAAGGGTCTTCCGCCGGTCGAGCGCTGGAATCCGCCCTTCTGCGGCGATCTCGACATGGAGATCAAGCGCGACGGCACCTGGTTCTACCTCGGCACGCCGATCGGCCGGATGCCGCTGGTGCAGCTCTTTTCGACCGTGCTGCGCAAGGACGACGATGGCAAAACCTATCTCGTTACGCCCGTCGAGAAGGTGGGTATCCGCGTCGAGGATGCGCCCTTCTTGGCGGTGGAGGTCGATGCCAGCGGGGAGGGGAGCGATCAGGTGCTGACCTTCCGCACCAATGTCGGCGACGTGGTCGAGGCTGGCCCCGACAATCCGCTCCGCTTCGTCGACGAGGAGGGAACCGACGGGCTGAAACCCTACCTTCTGGTGCGCGGGCGGCTGGAAGCGCTGGTCACGCGGCCGGTGATGTACGAGCTGGCGGAACTTGGCGAGGAAATCGACGTCGACGGACGGACGATGTTCGCCGTGCGCTCCAAGGGGGCGGTGTTCCCCATCATGCCTGCCGACACGCTGAAAAGGCTCAGCGCGTGACGATGGACGCCTCGACGATCGGGACATTCTCGGCGGAGGATTTCCGCCGCCGCGCCGCTGGCGAGCAGGCGCCGCACCACGACACCGACTATGGCGACCACAGCCTGAACCCGGATCTCAAGGCGCTGTTCGCGAATGCCAAACTTCGCGATGCGGCGGTGCTCATTCCGGTGGTCGACCGGGGCGACGAGGCAAGCGTCATCCTGACCAAACGCACCGAGAAGCTGCGCAGCCATTCCGGCCAGGTGGCGTTTCCGGGCGGCCGCATCGACCCGACCGACCCGACACCCGAATTTGCCGCATTGCGCGAAACCGAGGAGGAAATCGGCCTCGGCACGGATTTCATCGATGTCGTCGGGCGCATGCCGGATTATGTGTCGGGCAGCGGTTTCCGCATCGCGCCGGTGCTTTCGGTCGTGAAGCCGGGCTTCCTGCTGACGCTCAACGAAGACGAGGTGGACGACGCGTTCGAGGTGCCGCTGTCCTTCCTGATGAACCCTGCGAACCACAACCGCGAGAGCCGTATGTGGCAAGACAAGGAACGTTTCTTCTACACGATGCCCTTCGGCGAGCGGTATATCTGGGGCGTGACCGCGGGCATCATCCGCACGCTCTACGAGAGGCTCTACACGTGAGCGGTGCATCGATCGCAGACCGGGCTGGCTGGTTGCGGGACGAAAGCTTGCAGCGGTTGCTATCCGTGCTGTCCGAAGATGGCGAGGAGGCGCGCGTGGCCGGCGGCGCGATCCGCAATACGCTGCTGGGGCAACCCGTAACGGACATCGACATCGCCACGACGAATGTGCCGGACGAAACGGAGCGTCGTGTGGCGGCGGCTGGATTCAAGACCGTGCCCACAGGCAAGGAGCATGGCACAATAACCGTCATCGCCGACGGCCACGCCTATGAGGTGACGACGCTGCGCGACGACGTGGAGACAGATGGCCGGCGCGCGCGGGTCGTATTCGGCCGCGACTGGAAACGCGATGCCGAAAGGCGCGATTTCACCATCAACGCGCTTTACGCGACCGCGCAGGGCGATGTGGTGGATCTGGTCGGAGGGCTTGCCGATCTGGAGACGCGGGCGCTGCGTTTCATCGGAGACGCGGAGACGCGGATCCGCGAGGACTACCTTCGCATCCTGCGCTTCTTCCGTTTCTTCGCCTGGTATGGCGCGGGGCGGCCGGATGCCGACGGCATTCGCGCCTGCGCGCGGCTCAAGGACGGCCTCGCGCGGCTTTCGGCGGAGCGGGTGTGGAGCGAGCTCAGGAAGCTTCTCGCCGCCCCTGATCCATCGCGCGCGCTGTTGTGGATGCGTCAATCGGGCGTTCTGACCGCGATCCTGCCGGAAAGCGAGAAATGGGGCATCGACGCTATCCACGGCCTCGTCGCTGCCGAACGCGATCTTGGTTGGCAGGCCGATCCCATGCTGCGGCTGGCGGCGATCATACCGCCAGACACAGAGCGCGTATCGGCGATGGCCGAACGCCTGAAGATGTCGAACGCTGAGGCGCAGCGGCTCGGCGTTTGGGCAGGGGCCAGCCCGTGCATCACGCCACCAGTGAAGCGGCGATGGCGAAGGTTGCCTATCGTGGCGATGTGGGCGGGTTGCACGACCGGCTACGGCTGGCGCTGGCCTCGGCCCGTGCAAGGGCGGCGCAGGATGACAGCGCGCTGATAGAGGCCGGCGGGAACGCGAGGCTGCTGCGCTTTCTCGAAACCTGGCAAAAGCCGGCTTTCCCGGTGAAGGGCAGCGACCTGACCGCGCTCGGCATACAGCCGGGCCCTGGTGTCGGCGAGACGCTGCGCACACTCGAGGAGGCTTGGATCGACTCCGGGTTCTCGTTGGATCGCGAAAAGCTCATCGATCTGGCGCGTGCTGGGCAGCCCTAAGCCCACAGTGCAGCACCCACCGGCTGATTATCGAATCACAGTTGCGACGCACGAGAAGTGCGCCGCAAAGCTTTGAAATGCTGGATGAAAAGTCAGGCTGCGTCGCGCTTCGTCTCGATGCGCGAGCGGATTGCCTCGACCATCGTTTCGCGAATGGTCGATTCGCCGTGGGTTTCACGCATGTGCTCGATCGCGCGGCGCATGACCTCGGCTTCTTCCGGGTGTCGCGTGTGCCAGTCGCAACCGGGGACGAGTGAGCCGCAATGAAATTCCTTCATCGTTCTTCTCCTTCTTGTCCGTCTGCTCACGGTACAAAAGGATAACACGGAAGGCCGGTATCCGGTTGCTGAAATGTTCGCCTATTTCGAGGCGCTGCCCAGCCATTCGGCAGCGATCTTCGCATCTTCTTCGCCGATCGCGTGGCCCGAATGGATCATGCGCGCGTCGACGCTTGCGCCGCAGTTCAGCAACTGGCTTTCGAGCGCCTGCGCGAAAGGGGAATACAGCTTGTCGTCCGCGCCGGCGATCGTCAGGAAGCGTGAATCCGACAGGTCGACCTTCGGTGTCTCGCCCAATACCGGCATCGGGCGCAACAGAACCGCGCTTCGGACGATGCCCGGATAAAGCTGTGTCAGGGCAGCGATCAGGTTCGCGCCATTGGAATAGCCCAGGAAGGTGACCTTCGACAGGTCGAGCTTCTGTTCGGCGGCCATGTCCTTCAGGAAATCGACAAACGCCGCTGCTTCCTTGCGCACGTCCTCCTGGTCGAACTGCGTCGGCGAGATGCGTTTGTACCAGCGCTTGACGCCATCCTGCACTACCCTGCCACGAACGCCGATCAAAGTCGCGTCAGGCGCGATGGTCGAGGCGAGCGACGCAAGCGTCGTCTCGTCGCCGCCCGAGCCGTGCAGCATTATAATGGTGCGGTCGCTCGGCTTCTCCGGACGGAACATGCGATGCACGAAAGCGGGAAGCCGGGTGACCTCGTCGACCGATACGGCTGCCTGTTGCAGCATGGCGGTTGTCACTACCCCTTCCGTTGCGTGGAGGGGGAGTGTAGTCGCCGCAAGGGTCAGAATCGAGGCGAGCGTGAGGGTGCGTGCAGGAGCCATGATGCGATCCTGATCTTTAAAGTTTTACAGAAACTTTACCGTAAACAGAAAGTGCGAGGGGGTCCGACCGCTGCCGACCGGCCCGCGCCCGAAAGGCGGCCGCCCCCAGCGGGCCGCCTCTCCCCAAGCCGGCATGATGTCTAACGTATGTGTTTCAGCCTGTCATCTGGCGTGAGATGTTGGCCTGGCTGCGGATCGGGCTAAAACAGCCTTGAAAGGGACGTTCTGGCCGGTTCGGGCTTATTAAAAACAGAGTCGTTTCAAATGCTTGGCTGGTTGCTGTTGCGCCGATGCATCAGCGGGCGCTTTTCGCAGTTTCGGCCAGTTCGGCGGGCATTGTTGCGAAGTCTTGGGCGATCTCGGACTTAATCCAGCGACGGAATCGGGCAACCTTGGACGGCTCGCGACGAGTCGCAGACGAAACGAGATAATAGCCGAGGCCGGTCGTTGCGCGCTCGGGGAAGGGGGCAACGACCTGCCCGACCGACAGCGCATAGTGGGCGAGCGTCTGCCAAGCGAGCATGACACCCTGGCCGGCGATGCAGGCATCGAGACACAGGGCCGCATCGGTGAAGGAATGGCCGTCGCCAAGCTGGCTTTCGTCCATACCGAATCTGGACAGCCACACGTTCCAGCTAAGGGTCGAATGCGCATCGCGCACGATCGGGGCATGCAGTAGGTCGCGGGGTTCGCGTAGCGTCCTGGCGAGTTCCGGCGCGCATACGGGGAACACTTCCTGCGGCAGCAGATAGTCCGTCTTCACGCCGGGCCAGGTTCCGTCCCCGACACGAATGGCGATGTCGACATCGGACGTGTCCGGATTGATGAGGGTGGTCGACGCATCGATGCGTACGATGATGTCGGGGACGAGCCTCGAGAAGGCGTTGAGCCGGGGTACGAGCCATTTCGACGCGAAGACCGGGGCGACCGAGATGGTGAGGATCGATTCGGCATGGCTGCGCGACGACGCAACGGCCTCATCAAGGGCAAGAAAGCCGGTCGTCAGTCGTGCGAGGAACGCGACGCCGAATTCCGTCGGCGCAAGGCCGCGTCCGGACCGGTCGAATACCGTTCGGCCAAGCTGGGCTTCCGACTTCAGCACCTGCTGGCTGACGGCGCCGACTGAAACGCCGAGTTCCTCGGCGGCCTTCTGGAGCGTCCCCAGCCGCCCCACCGCCTCCAGCGCTCGCAGTCCGTTGAGATGAACCCGGTTCAGTTCCTTCATATAGATTATCTATACCAAGCCGCACGCAAACTCCATAGTTCATCGCCATAGAGCGTGAGAAAGTGGGCCATGTTATCGCCACAGGAGGCCAAAATGCTCCAGTTTCTCTTTACTGCCGTGCGCCAGGTCCTCGATCGCACCGAACTGTCCGAAACTGACCAATGGCGGATCGACCCGCTGGCTCACCCCGCCCTGCGCAGCATGAGCCAGGCCGAACTCGGCGACCTGCCGATCGGACACGCAGCGCTGCCAAGGAGGCTCGTTGAAGGCGGTTGCTGACATTGTGTCATCCGGCCAAGGGAAGCGCCCCTACCTCTCCACGTCATCCCGGAAGCCGGAGCGCAGCGAGGCTATCCGGGACCCATTGATCAGCACGGCCGGGTCGCAGGTTCGCGTGGCGGCAACGACATACACGACCCGCGGCAACGGCTGCGCGCCACCTCCGGAAGAGGGGCGCGCCACACGATTTCCGGACCAATGGGTCCCGGCTCTCCCTCGCTACGCTCGGTCGGCCGGGATGACGCCAGGTGCGTGCCTTACTCTAGGGCCACTTCACTTCCGGCGGCAGGCTCGACAGGATCGAATCGACATTGCCGCCGGTCTTGAGGCCGAAGATTGTGCCGCGATCATAGAGCAGGTTGAACTCGACATAGCGGCCGCGCCGGATGAGTTGCTCCTCGCGATCGGCCTCGGTCCAGTTGTCGTTGAAATTGCGCCGGACGATGTGGTTGTAGACGATCTGGAAGGTGCGGCCGACATCCTGCGTGAAGCGGAAATCGGCATCCCAGCCCCCTTGTCTTCGGGGCTTTTCAGCCAGTCGTAGAAGATGCCGCCAACGCCGCGCGCCTCGTTTCGATGAGGCAGAAAGAAATACTCGTCGCACCATTCCTTGAATTTCTGATGGTCGGCGACCGCGGCATGCTTGTCGCAGATGAACTTCATCGACTTGTGAAAGGCCACCGTGTCCGGGTCTTCCTGGACGCGCCGCCGATCGAGCACGGGGGTCAGGTCGGCGCCGCCGCCGAACCACTGGCGGGTTGTCACCACCATGCGCGTGTTCATATGAACCGCCGGCACGTTGGGGTTCTGCGGGTGCGCGATCAGCGAAATGCCCGAAGCCCAGAAGCGCGGGTCTTCCTCCGCCCCCGGGATCTGGCTGCGGAACTCGGGCGAGAACTCGCCGTGAACCGTGGAGACGTGCACGCCGACCTTCTCGAAGACGCGGCCATACATCATCGACATCACGCCGCCGCCACCCTTACCGCCATCGCGCTCCCACGGCGTGCGCTCGAAGCGGCCGGGGGACCAGCCCGACTGAGGCCCGGTAAGGTCGTCCTCGATCTTTTCGAAGGTGTCGCAGATGCGGTCGCGCAGTTCCTCGAACCAGGCCTTCGCGGCTGCCTTCTTCTCCTCGATTCCGTCCGGCAGGCCTGCCGGCAACTCTGGACGCTGCATTCATGTCTCCATAGGGCCCCGGCCTGACGGCAAATCGAAGCCAATCAAAAGGACTCGTAAAGTCTCGCGGCGATCCCTAATCTGTTGCCGGTGAGGGTCAAGGAATTTCCGGGAGATACCGGTGCGCGTTCCCGCAAGACCGCCGCTCGACAGTCTCAAGCGCAGCCTCGACAGGCGCCGCGCCGAAACCGGCCGCAAGGTGCGGGATGGATTTATCCGCGAGACCTTCATGCTGCCGCGCCAGGCCGCGCGCGACAAGGCGCGCGAGTGGTTCGACCGCTGGCCGAAGCAGGCCTACTGGACTGAAATCGAGAGCTGGTGCGAGCGCCCCGACGACGTGATCGAATTCACGATCCGCAGGCTGCCGACGGCCGACTGACCGGCCCTAATTAGTCTTCGAGCATCTTTTCCAGCGAGGTGATGACCTTGCCGAGCAGTTCCAGGAACTGCTCCCGTTCGGCCTCCGTCAGGTCGGCCAGAGCGACCGCGTTGACCGACATTCCTGCCTCCTTGACCTTAAGCGCCTTTTCCATCGCCTCCGGCGTCAACGCCACCAACTGGCTGCGTCCGTCCCTTGGGTCGGGCCGGCGCTCGATCATCCCGTCGCGCTCCATGCGGGAGAGCGTGGCCGCCATCGTCGGTTGCTCGATCGACGCGATGGCGGCGAGCGCCTTCTGGCTGAGCGCTGCACCGTCGCCCAGCGCAAAGAAGACCGGCATCTGGCCTGAGGAGACGCCGAACTCTTTCACCCTGCGGTCTATGGCCCGGGCAAAGAGGCGTGCCGCCCAGTTGGTCATGTAGCCGGATGATCTGGTTCTCTCGAATCGTTTTTGCATAGCTTGCTATCTATATACATTGCATGCTATATAATCAGCGAGCAGGCGAGCTGGCAAGGAGACAGGTCATGCGCTGGAAAAGCAGCACTCACCGCTATGGTGCCGTTGCGGTGGCTATGCACTGGGTCACGGCCGTGGCCTTGATCGGCATGCTGGTGTCGGGCCTGCGGGCCGCGGACATGAATGACCCTGAGGCGAAGCTGGCGCTATTGCGAATCCATGCCGTGATGGGGGTATCGGTGCTGGGGTTGACACTGCTCAGGCTTTTCTGGTGGTGGCTGGCCGACAAGAAACCGGCGGACTCGACTGGCGCGCCGCTTTGGCAGGCGCGGGCAGCTCGTATCGTCCACGGGCTCTTCTATGTCGTCATCATCGGCATGGGCGCGAGCGGTATCGGCATGGTGCTGCTTTCCGGCGCCGGCGACATTCTGGCAGGCGCATCTCAGGCACCGTTGCCGGATTTCCATGCCTATCCGCCGCGCGCGCCGCACGGTATCGGCGGCACATTGCTGATCGCGTTGGTCCTGCTGCATGTGGCTGCAGCGTTCTATCACCAGTTCGTAAAGCGCGACCGGTTGCTCGCCCGGATGGGGCTGGGCCGCTGAGCAAAAAAGCCGGGACGCGCTTGACCTAAACTATTGTTGAGGTTGTATGAAATCATCCTTCGATGGACGGAGAAGGATGAATCGATGACCCGAACTGCTTCTGACAATGCACCCTTGCCGACGCGGTCAGCGCGTCTGACGGATCGCTTCGCCGGCGGCCATGGCCGCCGAAAGCGCCAGGTTGAGGCTACGGGCGCCGGCACGCATCGGGATCGTCAGCCGCGTGTCGGCAGCATCGTGCACATGGTCTGGCACCCCGGCCGATTCTCGGCCAAAGAGCAAGACGTCGCCAGCCGCGAAGGCGAAATCCGTATAGGGCACGGTCGCCTTGGTGCTGAAAAGCACGAACCGGCGGCCCTGCTCAGCCCGCCATACCTCGAAACTTTCCCAGGAAACGTGACGCGTCAGCGCCGCCATCTCCAGATAGTCCATACCGGCGCGCTTCAGCGCCCTGTCGGACATGTCGAAGCCGGCGGGCTCGATGATGTGGACGGCAAGGTCGAGGCATGCCGCCATGCGCAGTATGGCGCCGGCATTGCCGGGAATGTCGGGCTGATAGAGCGCGATGTGCAGGTCGTGCGGGGCAGGGGAAGGCAATATCGTGGTCTTCTAAATAGTAGCCGGAATGCAACAGTTGCTCCGGCGCGGCTCCGTAAGGTCAGCTTTCAGCTAGCCAGTTGCGGGGAAGAGGTCTATAGCGCTGTCATCGTCAACTCGAACCGAAGGGGGAGTCAAATGGATTGCATGATGCTCATAGACGCCATTCGCCCCATCCGTGGGCTTATCGCCTGACGGCGGATTCGGTTCGACGCTTTTTCCCTGACTAACCAGCATCGACGCGACTTCCGCCGGATCGCCAGTTCCGATCCTTGAGGATTTTCGCCATGCGTACTCCGTATCCGCGCGCCCGCTCGGGGCCGCACTCCATCCATGATGCCCGGCAATATGCCTGGTCGCTGCTCGTGCTGGGCCCCGGCGCTCCTCCGCCGCGTCAGCGGCCGCATCGCGGCCTGCTGCCTGACGTGCAGGAGTTCCGCGCGCCTTCGCGCCCGTCGCTGCTCGCACGGCTGTTCGCCCGCTTCCGCCGCTCCGACCCGGCCGGTGATCCAGCAGCGGAAAATGCCTCCGACCAGCTTGGAAGCGACTGGGCGCCGGCACAGCAAAAAGACCATGAGAGGCTGGCGGCCTAGCGCCGTCAGCCTGTCAGTCCCATAAGAGGAAACGCACCATGAACGCCGGAAAACACGGTGACCCGAAACACTCCGCGATAGAGCTCCCACCAATCAAGACGGGCCCGTTGCCCGTTGCTGACACCCGGTTGTCAGCAGCTTTCGAGCGCGCGCTTGGCGGCGGGCCTGTCGGGCCCCATCTTCCTGCTTCGTCATACAGGAGAGAGTGGGAGCCTGCGCAGAACGCGAAAGCCGGGAAGCCGGCGTTCTCTAACAAAGGCGCGTCACGCGCAGCACATATTGGCCCGCGCAGCGGGCACAAATAGAATTGAGCACAGAGAAGATTTCATCATGTACCGCTTTTTCGAATCCCTCCTGAACCCGTTCCCGCCGGAAGAGCCGGTGGAACCGCCGAAGACGCTCGTCGCCTTCTGCGTCCACTACACCAAGGGTTCCTGGCCGCTGATCGTCATCTCGGCGATCCTCACGTCTATCATCGCGCTGACCGAGGTGTGGATGTTCGGCTTCCTCGGCAACATCGTCGACTGGCTTTCTGCGCAGAACCGCGAAACCTTCCTGCAGACGGAGGGCTGGAAGCTCGCCGGCATGGCCTTCGTCGTGCTGGTGGCGCTGCCGTTCACCGTGCTCATCAATTCATGGCTCAACCACCAGTCGCTGTTCGGCAATTTTCCGATGCGAATCCGCTGGCAGGTGCATCGCTACCTGCTCAAGCAGTCGATGACGTTCTATCAGGACGAGTTTGCCGGGCGCATCGCCACCAAGCTGATGCAGACGGCGCTTGCCGTGCGCGAATGTGTCATCAAGCTGATCGACGTTCTGAATTACGTCATCGTCTATTTCATCGGCGTGTTGTTCCTGGTTGGCTCGGCCGACTGGCGGCTCGCATTGCCGCTCGCCGTCTGGCTGGTCGCCTATGTCGGGCTCTTGCGCTACTACGTTCCTCGCCTCGGCAAGGTGTCCGAGGAGCAGGCGGATGCCCGCGCGATCATGACCGGCCGCGTGGTCGACAGCTATGCCAACATCCAGACGGTGAAGCTCTTCAGCCATGCAAGGCGCGAGGCGGCGTTCGCACGTGAAGGCATGAGCGACTTCCTCGAAACCGTCCATCGGATGATGCGGCTGGTGACGAGCCTCTACGGCATCCTCTATTTCCTCAACTCGCTGCTTCTGGCGGCCGTGGCTGCGATTTCGATCTGGCTGTGGCTGGGGCAGGCGGTGTCGATCGGCGCGGTGGCCGTGGCGCTCGGCCTCGTGCTGCGCTTGTGGGGCATGTCGCAATGGATCATGTGGGAGGTGTCCGGCCTGTTCGAGAACATCGGTACGGTTCAGGACGGCATCCGCTCGATTTCGCTGCCGCGCCTCGTCGACGACCGGCCCGGTGCCAACGAGATCGTCGTCCAGAAGGGCGAGATCGGGTTCGATCATGTCCGCTTCCACTACGGAAAGCAGAAGGGCGGGATCGAGGATCTGTCGCTTAACATTCGGCCTGGCGAGAAGGTCGGCATCGTTGGCCGTTCGGGCGCCGGCAAGTCGACGCTGGTCAACATCCTGCTGCGTTTCTACGACATCGAGGGCGGCAAGGTGACGATCGACGGCCAGAACATCGCCGCAGTCCAGCAAGACAGCCTGCGCGCCCACATCGGTGTCGTCACGCAGGATACGTCACTGCTGCACCGCTCGGTTCGCGACAACATCCTCTACGGTCGCCCCGATGCGACGGAAGACATGGTGGTCGAGGCCGCGCGGCGCGCCGAGGCGCTGGAGTTCATCGGTGGCCTCAGCGACCCCAAGGGCCGCAGGGGGCTCGACGCCCATGTCGGCGAACGCGGCGTCAAGCTGTCGGGCGGCCAGCGGCAGCGCATCGCGATCGCACGCGTGATGCTCAAGGACGCGCCGATCCTGATCCTCGATGAGGCGACCTCCGCGCTCGATTCGGAAGTCGAGGCCGCGATCCAGGAGAATCTCTATCGCCTGATGGAGGGCAAGACGGTGATCGCCATCGCTCACCGGCTCTCCACCATCGCGGCGATGGACAGGCTGGTCGTGATGGACCGGGGCCGCATCATAGAGGAAGGAACGCACGAGGAGCTGATTGCCAAGGAGGGGCTTTATGCCCAGTTATGGCAGAGGCAGTCGGGCGGATTCCTGCTGCATGACGAACCGGCCACGGGGCCGGAGAAGGAAATCGCGGCCGAATGAGCCAAATGGACGAACGCAAGGATGACGGCTTCGCCGAGCGCATCTGGCGCAAGGCGGAGGGCGTCATCGAACCCTTCGCCGATACGGAACGGGAGGTGCTGCCGCGCGATGCGTGGCAGTTCATCCTGTTCTTCGCGCGCCAGGCGAAGGGGCCGTTCGTCCTTCTACTCATCGTGGGCGGCCTGTCGGGCGCGGTAGATGCAGCGCTCTACTGGTCGCTGGGCTGGCTGATCGATCTGCTGGAAACCTCCTCTCCAGCGCGGCTTCTCGCCGATCACTGGTGGGAGATCGTCGCCTTCCTGCTGCTGGTACTGGTCGTGCGCGCGGCGGTGATGGTCGCCAATGCGATCGTCGAGCAGCAGGTAATCGTGCCGTCCTTCTACCAGCTCGTGCGCTGGCAGTCGTTCCGCCGCGTCATCGAGCAGCCCTATTCCTTCTACCAGAACGATTTCGCCGGCCGCATCGCCACCAAGATATTGCAGGGCGGTGAGGCGACCGGCGACTTCATCGTCTCCTCGCTCCAGACGATGTGGAGCTTCCTGTCGTTCCTCGTGCTGGCGGGCACCATTCTCGTGCTGCTCGATCCGGCGATGGGGCTGGTGCTTGCCGTCTGGCTCGTCGCCTATTGCGCAACTGCGTGGTGGCTGCTGCCGCCGCTGCGGGCGGCCGGCCGCAGGACGGCCGACGAACGTTCCATTCTCAACGGGCGCCTTGTCGACGCCTTCACCAACATCATGGCGGTCAAGCTGTTCGACAGCGGCCATCGCGAGAACGACTACGTGCGCGACGGCATGGACCGCTATCTGGGAGCGGTGAAACGCCTGACCCGCGCCATCACTAGTGTGCGCTCGGCGGTTGCGATCCTCAACGGGTTCATGATGGCGGCCGTGTTCATTCTCGCGCTGCGCGGCTGGATGGCGGGCAGCGCCACACCGGCGAGATCGCCGCGGCGATGGGGCTGGTCTTCCGGCTCAACCAGATGTCCGGCTACATGATGTTCAACATCAACGGGCTGATCCGCTCGTTCGCCACCGTGCAGGACGCCACCGGCACGATCTCGGTGCGGCCCGAGCTGCGCGATGCGCCCGATGCCGCGGTGATGTCGCGCGTTGCCGGCGACCTGAAATTCGAAGACGTCACCTTCACCTACGGCAAAGGCAGCGGCGTCATCGAGGGCCTGGACCTGCATGTGAAGCCGGGTGAACGGGTGGCGCTGGTGGGTCCGTCCGGCGCCGGCAAGACGACGATCGTCAACCTTGCGCTGCGCCTGTTCGACGTGGAAGGTGGGCGCATCCTGCTCGACGGTACGGACATCCGCTCGGTGACGCAGGCCTCGCTGCGCGCGCAGTTCGGCGTGGTGGCGCAGGATCCGCTGCTGATGCATCGCTCGATTCGCGACAACATCGCCTACGGCAAGCCCGGCGCGAGCGATGCCGAGATCGTCGAGGCTGCGAAGCGTGCCGCGGCGCATGACTTCATCGTCGGCGTCAGCGATCCGAAGGGCCGGACGGGCTACGACGCCCATGTCGGCGAGCGCGGCGTCAAGCTGTCCGGCGGCCAGCGGCAGCGAATCGCGATTGCCCGGATGATGCTCAAGGACGCGCCGATCCTGATCCTGGACGAGGCAACCTCGGCTCTCGATTCGGAAATCGAGGCCGCGATTCAGGAGAATCTCTACCGGCTGATGGAGGGCAAGACTGTGGTAGCGGTCGCACACCGGCTGTCGACCATTGCGGCGCTCGACCGGCTCGTGGTCATCGACGAGGGCAGGATCGCAGAGCAGGGCACACATGACGAGCTGATCGCCCGCGACGGGCTCTACGCCCAGCTCTGGAAACGCCAGTCCGGCGGTTTCCTTGCCTCCAGCCTCGCGGCGGAGTGATCGGTTGTCGCTGCGACCGCCATCGCGCTACACGGCCTCCGCGCTTTCCGGCGGGGGCGGGCAGGTTGGCGATGCCGCCAATCCGCTGGATCACGAGATTGCGGCGGAGAAGGCGGCTTCGCTCGGGCGCGCCGGAGACAGGGTCAAGCGCGCTCTGCACCAGCTCGCAGAAGCGGAGCAGGCATCGCCCACGCGCAATGCTTTGCTCAAGGATGCGGCCGAGGCGGTCTATGCCTACTTCATCCAGCGTGAGCTGTGCGGATTGCGGCGGCATCACGACGCGATCCGCGAGTACCAGATTCCGCGCGAGGTGCTTGCAAGGCTGGGCGCGTCCTGAGCGCGGTTACTCCAGCCACTCGGTGATAAAGCTCCCGCGTTCGTGGATGTCGATGGTCTCGAGCACATCGGGGCCTGGATTGATGAATTTGTGGGGCGTGTCCGCCGGCACCACCACGATCTTTCCCGGCCCTGCCTCGACTGTCTCGTCACCGACGGTGAACAATGCCCGGCCTGCTCGGATGATGAAGGTTTCGGGGTAGGGATGCTTGTGCAACCTTGGCCCCTGGCCGGGCGCCATCAGATTGAAGATGAGGCATAGATTACCGCCATGCGCGCCAAGCTGGACCTCGCCGAGCCACTTGTCCGGTTCCTCCGCCCATTCGGACCGGTCGATAATACTGTGCATGAAACCTCCCCTCGTTCACTTCCGCCGCAACACGGCGCCTTGCATAAGCTGGTGTTGCCGCCTGCGTCCACACGCCCCGCGACAATCTGCCCCCGCGCGCTCGTGATACTGGACAATCGCGGAAGGCGCGCATAGAAACCATCGCCAAATGCAGGGGGAATCCGCCAGCCGTCGCCAGCCGCCAGTGCATATGACGAGGTGGTGAGCGGGACGACCGAAAAGGTCATGCGGGTTTCTTCCGGCGACAATGAGGCGAAAGGACCCTGTGCCCGTGAGCGCGAACGAAGCGACCGATCATAACCGCCGCGATTTCCTTTACATCGCCACCGGCATGGCAGGCGTGGTTGGGGCCGGCGCGGCCGTATGGCCGTTCATCGACCAGATGCGACCCGATGCCTCGACGCTGGCGCTGGCAACCATCGATGTCGACGTCTCCGCGATCGAGGCCGGCATGTCGGTGACGGCCAAGTGGCGCGGCAAGCCCGTCTTCATCCGCAACCGCACGGAAGCGGAGGTCGAGGAGGCCAAGGAAGTGCCGATGGCGGAACTCAAGGATCCGCTGGCGCGCAACGAGAACCTTGCTTCCGATGTGTCTGCCGAAGACATTTCCCGTTCCGCCGGCGAGGGCAAGGAGAACTGGATCGTCATGATCGGTTCGTGCACCCATCTCGGCTGCGTGCCGCTCGGCCAGGCCGGCGACTTCGGCGGCTGGTTCTGCCCGTGCCATGGCTCGCACTACGATACGGCTGGCCGTATCCGTAAGGGCCCCGCGCCGGAGAACCTTCTCATTCCGCATTTCGAATTCATCTCCGATACGGTCATCAGGATCGGTTGAGGGAAAAGAGAGAGCATTAGACCATGAGCGGTGGACACTCGACCTATTCGCCCAAGACCGGCATCGGCCGCTGGTTCGACGCACGCATGCCGTTGCCGCGGCTGGTGCACGACTCGTTCGTTTCCTATCCGGTTCCGCGCAACCTGAACTATGCCTATACCTTCGGCGGCATTCTCTCGCTGATGCTGGTGGTTCAGATCGTCACCGGCATCGTGCTGGCCATGCATTATGCCGCGTCGACCGAGCTTGCGTTCGATTCGGTCGAGAAGATCATGCGCGACGTGAACTCGGGCTGGCTGCTGCGCTATCTCCACGCCAACGGCGCGTCGATGTTCTTCATCGCCGTCTATATCCACATCTTCCGCGGTCTCTATTACGGCTCCTACAAGGCGCCGCGCGAGCTGCTGTGGATCCTCGGTGTGATCATCTACCTGCTGATGATGGCCACCGCCTTCATGGGCTACGTGCTGCCGTGGGGCCAGATGAGCTTCTGGGGCGCGACCGTCATCACCGGCTTCTTCACCGCGATCCCGTTGGTGGGCGAGTGGATTCAGCAGCTTCTGCTCGGCGGCTTCGCGGTCGACAATCCGACGCTGAACCGCTTCTTCTCGCTGCACTACCTGCTGCCGTTCATGATCGCCGGCGTCGTTGTGCTGCACGTATGGGCGCTGCATGTCACCGGCCAGACCAATCCGACCGGCATCGAGGTGAAGTCGAAGACCGACACCGTGGCCTTCACGCCTTATGCGACGATCAAGGATGGCTTTGCCATGATCGTCTTCCTGATGCTGTTCGCCTATTTCGTCTTCTACATCCCCAACTACATGGGGCATGCCGATAACTACATTCCGGCCAACCCGCTGGTGACGCCGTCGCACATCGTGCCTGAATGGTACTTCCTGCCCTTCTACGCGATCCTGCGCGCCATCACCTTCAACATCGGCCCGATCGACTCCAAGCTGGGCGGCGTGCTCGCGATGTTCGGTGCTATCGCGGTGCTGTTCTTCGTGCCGTGGCTCGACACCTCTAAGGTTCGCTCGGCGGTCTACCGTCCGTGGTACAAGCTGTTCTTCTGGCTCTTCGCCGCCAACGCCGTCTTCCTCGGCTGGCTCGGCTCCAAGCCGGCGGAAGGCTGGTACATCCCGGCAATGCAGGTTTCGACGCTGTTCTACTTCGGCTTCTTCCTGATCGTCATGCCGCTGCTGGGCCTGATCGAGACGCCGCGGCGTCTGCCCAACTCGATCACCGATGCGGTGCTGGACAAGAACAAGGGTGCGGCCACCGCACAGCCCGCCGGTGCTACGGCGTCCCCGGAAACCAAAGGCTGAGCGGCTTCAGGCAGACAAGGACTTCGACATGAATTCTTTCATCAAGGGACTGACAGCGCTCGGTATCGCATTCGGCCTCGCCGGGGCGGCCCAGGCGGCTGAGGAAGAGGGCGGCACGCCGCACTATCCGCTGATCAAGCCGGTGGAACAGGACTGGTCCTTTGCCGGTCCTTTCGGAACCTACGATCAGGGACAGCTTCAGCGCGGGCTCAAGGTGTACCGTGAATCCTGCGCGGCCTGCCATGGCCTGGAGCGCGTGAGCTTCCGTACGCTCGAGCACCTCGGCTATTCCGAGGAGCAGATCAGGACGCTCGCCGCCGAGTACGAAGTGCAAGACGGCCCGGATTCTTCCGGCGACATGTTCATGCGCGCCGCGATCCCGTCCGACCACTTCCCGTCGCCCTTCGCCAACCCGGAAGCAGCTGCGGCTTCCAACAACGGCGCGGCTCCGCCGGATCTGTCGCTGATGGCCAAGGCGCGTGCCGTGACGCGCGGCTTCCCGACATTCGTGTTCGACATCTTCACCCAGTATGCCGAGGGCGGGCCGGACTACGTCTATGCGCTGCTGACCGGCTACGAGGATGCACCCGAGGGCGTCGAGCTGCAGCCGGGCACCTATTACAACCCACATTTCATGGCCAGCTCGGCGCTGTCGATGCCGCCCCCGCTCGCGGATGGGCAGATCACCTATGACGACGGCGCGCCCGAAACGCTGGACCAGTATGCGCACGACATCACCGCGTTCCTGATGTGGGCGGCCGAACCGCACATGGAAGAGCGCAAGCGCATGGGCTTCAACGTGATGATCTTCCTCGTCCTGTTCGGCGGGCTGGTCTATCTCACCAAGCGCAAGGTTTGGTCGAACGTCGACCACTGACCGAAAAGCCACATCAAAGGTTAAGGGCGGCTACCAGCCGCCCTTTTCTTTGGCGTTCGGCGGGCCAAGAATGACCGGCAACAGGGAACCGGCTTGTGAAACATACTCTCGAAGAAACCCTTCTCTCCGCAATCCGCACGATTCCGGATTATCCCAGCCGGGCATCCAGTTCCGGGACATCACGACGCTCCTGGGCAACGCGCGCGCCTTCCGCCGCGCGGTGGATGAGCTCGTGCATCCGTGGGCCGGCTCCAAGATCGACAAGATTGCCGGTATAGAGGCGCGCGGCTTCATCCTCGGCGGGGCGATCGCGCATCAGTTGTCGGCCGGCTTCATCCCTATTCGCAAGAAGGGCAAGCTGCCGCACGAGACCGTGCGCGTCGCCTATTCGCTGGAATACGGGCTGGATGAAATGGAGATGCACAAAGACGCAGTCTCCGCCGGCGAGAAAGTCATCCTCGTCGACGACCTGATCGCGACCGGTGGTACGGCTGAGGGCGCCGTCAAGCTCATCAGCCAGATGGGTGGCGAGATCGTTGCCGCCTGTTTCGTGATCGACCTGCCGGACCTCGGGGGCCGAGCCAAGCTCGAAGCGCTCGGGGTCGATGTTCGCACCCTGATCGCGTTCGAGGGTGACTAAGTCATTCCAAGTGGTCCCATTCCAAGGGGGCGTGAGGGAATGCAGGGTTTGACAACGTCCTAGGCTCCAATAACCTGCCCTTGACCAAAGGGGGAGTGGTATGCGCTGGCTTCTGGCATTTCTTTTCGGGGCGGTTTTCGGCGCTGCCGGTGGCGTGGCGCTAGGGTTCTTTCTGTTTCCCTTCGTATTCCCCCGCCGCCGGCGACCGAAACCTTGCAGGCGTCCAACGACAGCCGGCTGGTGGCAAAGGGAACGTTCATCCACGCCAATCCGAGCGACCCGATCCATTATGGAAGCGGCGGCGTTTCGCTTTATTCTGACACCGTATTTCTCAACGAGGATTTCGAGGTCGGGCCGGGACCGAAGTATCACGTCTATCTGGTCCCAAGGGCCTCGATCCGTTCCTCCGCCGACGTGGAGGACACGATGTTCGTCGATCTTGGCCAGTTGCGTGCCTTCCAGGGCAGTCAGAATTACACGATCCCGGCCGGTGTCGATCTCAACCTCTACCAAAGCGTCGTGATCTGGTGCGAGCACTTCTCGGTGCTGATCTCGCCGGCAGATCTCGATTTCGAAACCTGACGCGAGGAGCACGCTCCCGTCTGCCCAGGGCGGTGGCTCGATGGCACACACCGCCGCGTAGCGAACGAAAGCGGGGTCCAGTTGACATTCGCGTGGCCTGGATGTGCACGCAGCGGCGCTATTGACTTGCATCGCATTGTGTAACATATGAAGTTACATGAAACGCGATAGCAAACTTTCGGGCGTGCTGCACGTCCTGCTCCATATGGCCGAGCAATCCCGTCCCATCACCTCGGAGGTGCTGGCGAAAGCCATGTGCACCAACCCTGTTGTAATCCGGCGGATCATGGCGGGGCTGCGGGATGAGGGCTATGTGCGCGCCGAAAAGGGGCATGGTGGCGGCTGGACGCTCGCATGCGACTTGGAGAAGGTGACGCTTCGCGACGTCTACGACGCGCTCGGAAGCCCCGTTCTGCTCGCCATGGGCAATCGGTCGGAATCGCCCGGATGTCTCGTCGAGCAGGCGGTGAATGCCGCGCTCGACCAGACATTCAGGGACGCCGAGGCCTTGCTGCTCGCCCGGTTGGGCGAGGTGACGCTGGCTGCCCTGAGTGCCGATTTCCATAAACGCCTCTCTGCACGAGGCGGAAAACACGATCTGGAGACTGCTCATGCATCATGATGCGATCATCGTCGGCGGCAGCTTCGCCGGCCTCTCGGCGGCCATGTACCTGGCACGCGCGCGCCGTTCCGTATGCGTCGTCGATGCCGGCGCGCCGCGCAACCGCTTTGCCGAACACTCGCACGGCTTCTTCGCGCAGGACGGCAGCGCGCCTGGCGCGATCCTGGCGACGGCACGCGCACAGGTCGCGGCCTATCCAACCGTCACCTTCGTCGAAGGAAAGGTGGCAAGCGCGCAGGCACAAGGGGATGGCTTTGGCGTGCGGCTGGAGGACGGCCGGATGCTGGAAAGCGAGCGACTGGTGCTTGCCTATGGGCTGTCGGACGAACTGCCCGAGATTCCCGGCCTAAAGCAACGCTGGGGTCGCTCGGTGCTTCATTGCCCCTATTGCCACGGCTACGAATATGCGGGCCAGCGTCTCGGCGTGCTGGCGACCATGCCGGTATCGGTGCATCAGGCGATGCTGATCGCGGAATGGGGGCCCACCACTATCTTCGTCAACGACGTGCTGGAGCCGGAGCCCGAGGTGCTGGCCGAACTCGACCGCCGCGGCGTGGCAGTCGAGCGCGGCGCAGTCACCGCCTTGCACGGAGAGGGTGACGCCCTGTCGGCTGTCGAGCTTGCCGGCGGCCGCATGCGGGACGTCGATGCGCTTTTCGTCGGCCTGCGCTCGCATATGAACAGCGACATCGCCGGCCAACTCGGCTGCGCTATGGACGAGGCGCCGTTCGGCCAGATCATCCGCACGGACGGAATGCAGATGACCAGCGTGCCGAACGTCTTTGCCGCAGGCGACATCGCGCGGGGCGCGCACAGCATCGCTTTTGCTTCGGCCGATGGGGTGATGGCAGGCGTTGCCACCCACCGATCGCTGGTTTTCTAGGCGGCTTTGACGAGGACGGCACTCTCGAATTCCAGCACCTTGTCGCCGGTTGAATCGAATGCCTCGCAGGCAATCGTCAGCAGGCGCCAGCCGGGCCGCGAGGCGAGGGCGCGATGGGCGAGCGCCCGGCGCGTGAAAGTGACGGTTTCGCCGGCATAGACGGGCTTCAGCCATTTGAGATTCTGGAAACCGGGCGAGGGGCCGAACTGCGGGGCCTCGCCGACGCCATCCCAGGGCTGCTCGCCAGCGTCCTCGCGTCTCTTGAGATTGTACTTCATCCAGGTCGCGGCCGTGTGCCAGCCCGACGCGCACAGCCCGCCGAAGACGCTGTGTTTGGCTTCCTCCTCATCCATGTGGAAGCGCTGCGGATCGTATTTGGCGGCAAACGCCTTGATCTCGTCGGCCTCGAAGGTATGCGAGCCGAGCGTGATCGTTTCGCCGATGCGGAAATAGGCGTCGAGGGTCATGCCGCTTCTCCCGCCATGCGCTTGAGGAACATGCCGGTGTTCTGCAGTTCCAGCACGACCTCGCCGCGCTGGTTGACGAGTTCGTGGCGTACGGTAACGAGACCGAGATTGGGCCGCGAGGACGAGGCACGCTTTGCCGTAACAGTGCTCGTGCCGGTGAGCGTGTCGCCTGCCAACACCGGCTTCTTCCAGCGCACGTAGTCGATGCCGGGCGAGCCCTGCGAGGTCGAATCGAGCAGGAAGCCGTCGCACATCAGCCGCATGAACATGCAGCACGTATGCCAGCCTGATGCCGCCAGTCCTCCGAGGATACTGGCCTTGCCGGCTTCCTCGTCGAGATGCATCGGCTGGGCGTCGAATTCGCTCGCGAACTCGATGATCTCTTCGGCTGTGACGTGTTTCTGCCCGAGGTCGATCGTCGCCCCTTCGGCGAAATCCTCGAACGCCCAACGCTTCCCGGTCATCGGCAAATCCTGTTCATGCTTGAACAAGACTAATGCCGTCGTGATGCGCAAAAGGCAATTCCCCAAGGCATCATTTGGGTTCGGCCAACGCCGGCGCGGCAGCGGAGCCGCGCCGGCAGTCTTCAAATGCAGTCCCGTCGGTCAGTCACCCAGCGGATTGATGTCGTCGATCAGGCGCAGCATGTCGACCATGGTGAAGTCGTTCGCCTGAGCCGACGGCAGCGTCGGCTTCCAGTTTGTGCGTTGCCACAGATAGGAGGCGTGGTCGCCATGGACGAGGCCGACGAACACCTCCGATATGATCGCCGAACCCACCGGACCCAGGCGCTTTCCGTCGTGGCGAACCTTGGCCTCCTTGAGGATGTAGTACCAGAGCGGCGTTGCCGTATGCATGCCATGCTGCTTGGCGACGGCCCCATCCGTGGAGCCGCCCGAGTCCGAGGCGATCTCGTCCGGGGTGAGCGGGTTCTTGATCTTCATCGCGGTGGCAACATCCTGGCCGGAAGGAAGACCCAGTGTGACGCCGCGTTTCAGATTACGGAAGGCGAGGATGGCACTCAGGCTGGTCTCGTCCTCTCCGGGCAGTTTTGCCAGAGCCGGCACGAGATACGGGTCGATCTTCCGCGAGGGCGTCGTCGTGACGGGAGCGCCCCCGCTGTCGCCAAGCTCGAAGAAACGCCGCCAGTCGATGATCCAGTTCGACGGCAGCGTCGACACCGGTAGCGGTCCCGTTGGTGGTACGGGTGCGAGATCGCCGACGATCTGACCAGATAGGCCGGAGAAGCCAAAGAAGAGATCGAAATCCGCGCCGGTGAAGATGCGGTTGTGCGGATAGCGCTGGCGTACCATCGAGTGCCCAAGGCGGTATGCGGCCGCGGAGAATTCGACCGGCATGTAGGGCACGCGTTTGAAGCGGTAGAATTTGCGCCCGTCGTGCAGGATCTTGGCGACGATCGCGTCTCCGCAGAGCCGTTCGACGAAATCGTGCAGGATCATCCACTGGTAATGCCAGGTGACGATCCTGCGCGCTTCCATGAACACATTGTCCGGCGGGTTGGCGCTGCCGGCGACGATGTCGCAGACCTTGTTGTGGAACTTCAGGAACGCCAGGTGCGTCTGGGCGACCAGCAGGTTCTCGTCATTGCGGTGATCGCCGATCAGGGCGCGTCCCTCAGGATTGCGCGGCAGATCGTTGCGGAATGCCCCTTCGCCGGTGTCGAAATTCTTGCCGATCAGGAATTTCGGCCCCGGCTTGTTCTTGTTGTCAGGATTGCGCGCATAAAGGTGCGGGCTTCCATCCGGCCCGAGCCCGTAGATGGCGTCGAGGTCGAGGCTCGGCGTGCGGAAGTTCTCGATGCCGAGAGGGTCTTTCTCCTTGTCGCCCAGCGAGGTCATGTCCAGGCTGATGTCGTGATCGACGAACTGGCCGAGATAGGTGAAGCCGGAGGGGATGTCGTCATTGTTCCCGTCGGGCGAACCCGGCGAGGAGTCGACCATCGCCCTTGCCAGGTCTTCCAACTTCGCGTCGGAAACGCGCAAGGGTTCGAGTTTCGGGAACATCCGGCCGAACATGCCGGGGTCCTTGTGGCCCGACAGGGTATCGAGCAGCTCCCGGGTCGGATGACGACCCGCCTGGCCGTGGCCGGGCGTGGTCTTCACCGCATTTGCCTTCATCTTGAGCGAGCCGACAAGTTCGGTTGTCAGGCTCGACATGGTCTTCCTGGGTATCGTCTTGGTCTTCAGCGACATAGCCAAACTCCGTTGGCTGGAGCGCGCTACAGGCGTGCTCGGCTAACCCCCATTGCCCCCGTGGGCCGATGGCGTCGCAAAGAATAGCGGACCGGAACGCGCTGTTCCGTCCGTCCCCGTTTACCCACCCTGTCCGTGTTTCCCTTGACTCCGCACCGGAGCCATCACGGTCCCGCGATGATATTGCGGGCGGTTGCCGGCGCAACGGCTTCCTGTTGCGTCCGGCATCATCCAAACGGAGTAGCCATTACCTCTAAGGAGGTAGTTGGGAGCGGATCAGCCGGGCTCGCTGTTCAGGTGTTGAACTTGAACAGCAGCACGTCGCCGTCCTGCACGACGTACTCCTTGCCTTCGTCGCGCGCCTTGCCGGCTTCCTTCGCCGCCGTCTCGCCACCCAGCGTGACGTAATCGTTGAAAGCGATTGTCTGGGCGCGAATGAAGCCACGCTCGAAGTCGGTATGGATGACGCCGGCCGCCCGCGGAGCCTTGGAACCCTTCTCCACCGTCCAGGCGCGGGTCTCCTTCGGGCCGGCTGTGAAGTAGGTGATAAGGTTGAGCAGGTCGTAGCCGGCGCGGATCAGCCGGTCGAGGCCGGGCTCTACCAGGCCCATCGCCTCGAGATATTCCTTCGCCTCCTCGTCGGCGAGCTGCGCGACCTCCGCTTCGATCGCGGCGGAGATGACGACCGTCTTTGCGCCCTGTTTCTCGGCCATCGCCTCGACAGCCCTGGTATGCTCGTTGCCGCCGGCCGCGTCGCTTTCGGCGACGTTGCAAACGTAAAGCACAGGCTTGGACGTGAGCAGGTTCAGGCCCTGCAGGATATTGAGGTCCTCGGCCGCGATGCCGTCCAGCATCATGCGCACCGGCTTGCCGTCCTGAAGCAGCGCGAGCGACTGTTCCATCACCGGCAGGACCGTCATTGCCTCCTTCTCCTTGCCGGTGGCGCGCTTGCGCACCTGCACGATGCGGCGCTCGAGGCTTTCGAGATCGGCGAGCATCAACTCCGTCTCGACGGTCTCGGCGTCTGCGACCGGATCGATGCGGCCCTCGACATGGGTGATGTCGTCATCCTCGAAGCAGCGCAGCACATGCACGATGGCGTCGACCTCGCGGATGTTGGCCAGGAACTGATTGCCCAGCCCTTCGCCCTTCGAGGCGCCGCGCACCAGACCGGCAATGTCCACGAATGATATGCGGGTGGGGATGATCTCCTTGGACTTGGCGATCCCGGCGATCTGCTGCAACCGGCTGTCGGGCACAGCGACCTCGCCGGTGTTCGGCTCGATCGTGCAGAAGGGATAGTTTGCGGCCTGTGCCGCGGCCGTCTTGGTCAGTGCGTTGAACAGCGTCGACTTGCCGACGTTGGGCAACCCAACGATGCCGCATTTGAAACCCATGATGTGGTCCTATCGGGAAAGCAGAATTTGCACAGGGCTATGGGCGAAACGGTCGATGATCGTCAACCCCCGAAGGTCTAGCCAGTCGAGACAACGCCCAACGCGAGCGATGCCGCGCCACCAAGCACGAGCAGCCCCATCACTACAAGCAGCCCGTCGCGCGCGAGCATCGCCAGCGCAAACAGCGAAATCGTCGCCGCGATTATGGTGGATGACATCGGCACCAGTTCCAGCACCGGAATGACCATTGACAGCAGCAAACAGACGAGCGCCCACACGCGCGCCATGGGTGGATCGACCAGCATTGTCAGCCGCTTCCGTGTCAGGCGATCGATATAGCGGGCGGGCCGCTCTATACGGCCGATGACACGCTCCAGGCGCTGCTGCTCGATGGTGCGGTTGAGGATGAAGGCCGGCAGCCACAGCCTGTCTCGGCCAATGACCATCTGGATCGCCACCAGTGCGACGATCGTCCCGCAGAACGTCGACAGGCCGATGATTGCGCTGGCAGGGGTCACGATAATCAGGGCAGGCGCCAGAATGAGTGGCGGGAACGCGTCGTCGCCGATGCGGTGGACGATTTCGCGCACCGACACACGTTCCTCCGCAGCGCCGGCTTCCTCGACGCATTCGAGCACGTCCTCGACCGATTCGGGTTCGCAATCGTCCTTCATGATGTCAACAGACGCCTGGCAGTGCCGATTGGTTCCGGCGAAAGCCCGATTCAGCCCTTGTCGCCGAAAAGCTTCTTGAGCATCGCCGCCATCGGGCCGGTCTCGGGAACCTGCATGGCATTCGGCCGGGGACGTGCCTGCCGGATATGGCTCTTGCCGGGTGTGGCGGGCCGCTCGGCCTTAGGGGCCGGCTCTTCCGTGCCCTGTACGGCAAGGCTGGTCTTGTTCATGAAGCCATTGTTGTCGCCGGCAACGAGCTTGTCCGCATTGTCAGCGATGGCCTCGAGCAGCGGCTCCAGCCACTCCCGATCCGATTTTGCGAAGTCGCCGAGTACGTGGTGGGTCACCATCTCCTTGACGCCTGGATGGCCGATGCCGATGCGCATGCGGCGATACTCCTTGCCGCAATGGGCGTCGATGGAGCGGATGCCGTTGTGGCCGCCGGCGCCGCCGCCGGTCTTGATGCGCACCTTTCCGGGGGCAAGGTCGAGCTCGTCATACATGACCAGCAGATCGGCCGGCGAAAGCTTGTGAAAGCGCATGGCCTCGCCGACCGACTGGCCGGATAGGTTCATGAAGGTCTGCGGCTTGATGAGAAGCACCTTCTGGCCGGCAATGCGGCCTTCGGCGATCAGCCCCTGGAACTTTTTCGACCAGGGGGCGAAGGAATGGCGGCGGGCGATTTCGTCCGCCGCCATGAAGCCGACATTGTGCCGGTTGTCTTCGTATTTCGGGCCGGGATTGCCCAAACCAGCGATGAGCAGCATGGCGGGTACTCCCGGCGCGGCGACTATTCCTCGTCGCCCTCTTCTTCGTTTTCGTCCTCGACCTCAGCCGCCTCTTCGTCGGCCTCGGACTTGAGGCCAGCCGGCGCAGCGATGGTGGCGATCGTGAAATCGCGGTCGGTGATCGTCGGCTTCACGTCCTTCGGCAGGGTGACCGAGGAGATGTGGATCGAGTCGCCCAGGTCGGTGCCTGCCAGATCGACCTCGATGAAGTCGGGGATCTCGTTGGCCGGGACATGCGCCTCGATATCGTGACGCACGACGTTCAGCACGCCGCCGCGCTTGATACCGACGGACTTCTCTTCATTGATGAAGTGAACCGGGATGTTGACGGTGACGACCGTGTTCTTGCTGACCCGCAGGAAGTCCACGTGCATCGGAAAATCGCGCACCGGATCGAGCTGGTAGTCCTTGGGCAGGACCTGGATCTTCTTGCCGTCGACGTTGATCGTGGCGATGGTGGTCATGAAACCGCCGCCATGAATCTTGTAGTAGACGTCCTTGTAGTTCAGGGCGATAGACAGCGGGGTCTGCTTGTCGCCGTAAATGACTGCTGGCACCATACCGTTGCGACGAAGTTCCCGGGCGGACCCCTTACCGACCCGTTCGCGCGCCTCGGCCTTGAGCTCGTAAGACTGGCTCATGGCATTTCCTTTCGTTTCGTAGCTGGAGCGTTCGCGGGCCTGAGCCCTCAAACGTCGAAAGCGGCTCTGCAGCCGCTCCCATCCGCGTTGCCTCCAAGGGTGTCTACGCGGGTGGCGGTCCTATAGCGGAAGAGGGGGCCCGACGCAACATTTCCGGTCGATCCGAAAAAGTGGCCTCCGGTGTCGGGGTCGACAAGGCGTCTGCGTCCTTGGAAGGAAAATAATGCAATCGATGGAGGCGACCATGACATTCGACAAAGACAAGGCAAGCATCGCGGCAGTGCTCGACGCAGTTCGTGAAGGCCACCGCCGAAAGGATGCCGCTTCCATTGGCGCGCAGTTTGCGACTGAAGCAGTCCTTTTCGACTTGGCGCCGCCGCTGGCTCACGGGTTCGATGTTCCGGGCATGGCGGCGTGGCTCGACAAGTGGGAGGGGCCTGTGGAGATCGAAGAGCGTGACCTGAAGGTCGTCGTCAGCGGCGATCTTGCTGTCTGCTATGGCCTGCAGAAGATGGCTGCCATCACGGGGGAGGGCGAGAGTGCCGAATGGTGGCAGCGGCTGACCGTGTGTCTCGCCCGAACCGATGGAGAATGGAAGATCGTCCACGAACACACGTCAGTGCCATTCCACATGGATGGCAGTTTTCGGGCTGCGGTCGACCTTGAACCTTAACGAACCATCCCGTCAGCCGCTGGGGCTCCCGACGCGCAATTCCCGCGTTCCGGGCAGGAAAATCGTCAGCAGGCCGAGGAACGGCAGGTACGAGCAGATCTGATAGACCCATTCGATGCCGTTTGTGTCGGCCAGCACGCCGAGTACGGCGGCCGCGATGCCGCCCATGCCGAAGGCGAAGCCGAAGAAGATGCCGGCGATCATACCCACACGGCCCGGCACGAGCTCCTGTGCGAAGACGACGATGGCAGGGAACGCCGACGCCATGATGACGCCGATCGCGAAGGAAAGTACACCGCTCCAGAAAAGGTCGGCATAGGGCAGTGCGAGCGTGAACGGCAACACGCCGAGGATCGAGAACCAGATCACCGTCTTGGAGCCGAACCGGTCGCCGATGGGGCCGCCCATTACGGTGCCCAGCGCCATTGCGCCCAGGAACAGGAACAGCATCATCTGCGACTGCTGCACGGTCACGTCGAACTTCTCGATCAGGAAGAAGGTGTAGTAGCTCGTCACGCTGGCCGTGTAGATGTTCTTGGTGAAGACCAGTAGCGCGAGAACGACGAGCGCGATCAGGATACGCTTGCGCGGCAGCGGCAGCGCCGTGCTCAAGGGGCTGCGTCCGGCATTCGCGGCTTGGTAGCGTCCGTACCAGTTTCCGACCTGGCGCAGGATCAACATGCCCAGAAGGGCGATCAGCGAGAACCAGGCAACGCTCGTCTGCCCTCGTGGAACGACGATGAAGGCGGCGAGCAGCGGCCCGATGGCCGTGCCAAAATTGCCGCCGACCTGGAACAGCGACTGTGCCAGCCCGTAGCGGCCGCCGGATGCGAGCCGGGCTACGCGCGAGGCCTCCGGATGGAAGATAGCCGAGCCGATGCCGATCATCGCCGCGCCGGCGAGCAGCAGCGGATAGTTCGATGCGAAAGCCAGCAGCAGCAGGCCGCACATGCTCGAAGCCATGCCGACGGGCAGTGATTGCGGCATCGGCCTGCGGTCGGTGTAGAGGCCGATTGCGGGCTGCAGCAGCGAGGCGGTCACCTGGAAGGTGAGCGTGAGCAGGCCGATCTGCCAGAAGTCGAGTGCGTAATCCGTCTTCAGCATTGGGTAGATGGCGGCCAGCAACGATTGCAGGACGTCGTTGAGCAGGTGGCACAGGCTCACCGCCAGAATGACGGGAAAGACGGTGTTTTCGGCCGCCGGCCGGGACGCGCCTGCTGCGATGTCGGACAAGATGTTCACCCTGATGATGGTTCGTCTGCTCCATAGCGCTGTTGCAGGCGGCCGTCCTTCGTGGTTTGGTCGACTTCTTTCGCAGGTGGGCCATGCTTGGGGGTGGAGGTTGTGAAACAAACCAGCGATGATCACGTGGCAGCAATGTCCGACGATCTGCAGGGCCGTCTCGACTGGATCGAGACGGCGTCGGGTGCTGTCGTGGCGTCGGCCTCCGACTTTCCGGACGGGCACCGCGTGACGCCGCACCGGCACGGCCGCGCGCAACTCCTCCATGCGCTTTCCGGCGTCGTGATGATCTCGACCGGGCAAGGGCGATGGATGGTGCCGGCGGATCATGCGATGTGGATTCCGGCAGGCGTCGAGCATGCCGTCGACATGCTGGGTCTGGTGCGGATGCGCTCGGCCTATGTGCTGCAGGGTGCAGCACCCGACCTTCCCGATACGCTGCGCGTGCTGGCCATGACCGACCTGATGCGCAGCCTGATCGTGGAAGCCGTGCAGATCGGGACCGCCGAGGGCACCGCAGGGCGTGCGGCGGCGATCATGAACCTCATCCTGCTGGAAATTCCCAATCTCGAGGAGCGCCCGTTTGCCTTGCCGTTTCCCGCCGACCCTCGGCTGGCTGCGCTCTGCCGGCGGTTCGTCACCACGCCGTCACCACATGCAACCATCGATGATTGGGCTGCGGCATGCGGAATGAGCAGGCGTAGCTTCACGCGCGCCTTCCTGCGCGAGACGGGATTGAGCCTGTCCGTCTGGCGGCGGCAGGCGACGCTGTTTGCGGCGCTGCCGCGCCTGGCCGACGGCGTGCCGGTGACCACCGTCGCGCTAGATCTTGGCTATGACAGCGTACCGGCTTTCACCACCATGTTCCGGCGCATGCTCGGTGCGTCGCCTCGCCGCTACATGCGCGGACAGCCGGACGGCTGAAGTCCGCCGATCACGCAAAAGAACCCGCCGACATTTCCGTCGGCGGGCGAGCGAGGTTCGTTGCGCGGCGCGACGGTTCGCGCGGCGTCTAAAGCGACCACAGAGTGCTGTCGCGGGACCGCTCGTGCCAGAACATGCCTTCGGCGCCGAGCACGTCCTCGCGGGTCAGCCCCGCGTCGCGCAGCAGGCGATCGTTACGTTTGTCCAGCACGGCACGCAAAGCGGCGCCGATGCGGCCTTCGCTGGCCGTGCGCTCTTCTCTGTTGCTTCTCCGCGTGTCCTCCAGGCCGGACAGGCCGATCGCCATAGCCATGACGACAACTCCTTCATTTGCTTGCCCACGAAGTAGGTGTCGCTTTGACATTTGACAAACGAATATCCATCATGGCTGGCATGAGAAAAGGGAATGCCTCGTCGTGACCATGCACCTCGATAGCGACCTGCTGCGGACTTTCGTCGCGGTGGCCGACATGGAGAACTTCACCAAGGCCGCCGGCGTGGTGGGACGTACCCAGTCGGCGGTCAGTCTCCAGATCAAGCGGCTGGAGGACATGGTCGGCGATCCGCTGTTCGAGCGTGGGCCGCGCGGCGTCGCGCTCACCCGGCGCGGCGAGGAATTGCTGGTCAACGCCAGGCGTATCGTCTCGCTGCTCGACGAGACGGCGGCTTCGCTGACGGCGCCTGCCCTCGAAGGGCGGGTAAGCATCGGCATTCCCGAGGAATACGGGACGACCGTGCTGCCGCGCGCGCTGGCGACGTTCAACAACATGCATTCCAATGTCGAGATCATGGTGCGCTATGCCAGCTCGTCGGCACAGATGGCGGCGCTGGAGCGGGGCGACCTCGACCTTGCGGTCGTCTTCGAATGGCAGGATTCGCCCCGGCGCGAGGTGCTCATGGTGGATCCGACGGTGTGGGCGACCTCCGAGACCCATCATGTCCACGAACAGTCCCCGGTGCCGATAGCGCTCTACGAGAATTCCGGCTGGTGTACCGAGTTCGCCATCCGGTCGCTGGAAAATCTAGGGCTGGACTATCGCGTCGCGTATCGCAGCGACATGAGCAGCGGGCTCAAGCTTGCCGTGGCATCAGGCCTTGCGATCGCGCCCCTGTCGCGCAGCAACATTCCGTCCGGCTGCCGTGAGTTGACGACGGAGGACGGCTTCGGCGGGATCGATGCGTCCAACGTCGTGCTCTACCAGCGCCCGACGGCGCGCGGCGCGGCCGTCAACGGCATGGCGGATGCGATCCGCGATGCGTTCCGTATACAGCACGGGATTGTCGCAGCCTGACAGGGCAGGGGTTCAAACCAGCGCCGAAAGGCCCTATATCGGCAGCGACCGATTTTGAAGGAGTGACACCGATGAACGATGCAAAGCGCGCCATCCCCGCCCGTTTCGCATCCATTATTCCGGTGTCGCATGCCTGTTCTTTCCCTTCACGACCTTTCCTTCCGGCTTCCTGACGGCCGGCCGCTTTTCGAAAACCTCAGTCTCGCCTTTGGGCCCGAACGCACCGGCCTTGTCGGGCGCAACGGGGTCGGCAAGTCTTCGCTGATCGCGATTCTTGCCGGTGAGGTGGCGCCGACTTCGGGCGCCGTACGGGGGAGCGGGCGCGTTGCGCTGCTGCGGCAGATGGCCGATGTCGGTGACGACGAAACGGTGGCGAGCCTGTTTGGCGTCGTCGACCAACTGGCATTGCTGGACAAAATCGAAGCCGGTCGCGCCAGTGTCGAGGAGATCGCCGAGGCAGACTGGACATTGGAGCCGCGCCTCGACAAGGCGCTCGCCGATGTCGGGCTTGCAGGCATCGCGCCCGGGCGGCAGCTCGTGAGCCTCAGTGGTGGCCAGAGAACACGCGCGGCGCTGGCGGCACTCTCCTTCGACCGGCCCGACATGATCCTGCTGGATGAGCCCACGAACAACCTCGACCGCGACGGGCGGAAGATGTTGCACGGCTTCCTTGAAAGCTGGAAGGGCGGCGCGATCGTCGTCAGCCATGACAGGGCGCTGCTCAACCGGATGGACAGGATCGTGGAGCTTTCGTCGCACGGCGCGCGCAGCTATGGCGGCGGCTACGATGCCTATCGCGAACAGCGCGATGTCGAGAAGGCGCTGGCGGAACGGGAGGCCGAAGCCGCCGACCGCAACTCACGGCAGGTGGCCCGCGCCGCCCAGGCCGCACGTGAACGCCAGGCGAAACGGGATTCTGCGGGGCGCAAGGCGCGGGCGACGAGTTCCGACCCGAAAATTCTGCTCGATGCACGCCAGCAGCGCGCGGAGGCGACCGCCGCGCGCAACAGCGGGATTGCCGGACGGCTGGAAGCGGAGGCAAACGAACGGCTGAGCCGCAGCCGTGAAGCGCTCGAGCGGGTGACGCCGTTCACGGCGGGCGTCGCTTCCCGCGACGTGCCGGCGGGCAAACTGCTCGTCGACGCCCGCGACCTTGCGGTCGGGTTCGATGGTCGGCCGCTGGCCACGATCACGCTGAACGTCACCGGGCCGGAACGGATCGCAATCGTCGGGCCGAACGGTTCCGGAAAATCCACCCTGCTGAAAACGCTGGCGAGCATCATTCCGCCACTCAGAGGCGAACTCCGCGTCGAGGCGAGCCTTGCCTTCTTCGACCAGCATGTCAGCCTGCTGGAACCGCGTATGTCGATCCTCGAAAACTACCGGCGCATCAACCCGGGCGCCAGCGAGTTCGAGTGTCGTTCGGCGCTGGCGCGCTACGCATTTCGCGCCGATGCCGCCTTGCAGGTCGTCGGTACGCTATCGGGCGGCGAGAGGTTGCGGGCGGGGCTGGCGTGCGTGGCCGCCGGCCAGACACCGCCGGAACTCCTGATCCTCGACGAGCCGACCAACCACCTTGACCTCGATTCCGTCGCCGAGGTGGAAGACGGCCTCAACACCTTCGGCGGCGCGCTGCTGGTGGTCAGCCACGATGAAGCATTTCTGGAGGCGATCGGTATCGAGCGGCAAATTTTCCTTGAACATGACGGCAACGTTATCAAGCTGTCGCAGATACGCGGATAGGCAGTAGCATAAAACAGTAGTGCTTCCTTCGAGGCTCGCTGCGCTCGCACCTCAGGATGAGGGAGGTGCGCTGATCGAACCAGCTCACAGGGGGCTTGATGGACGCCGAGCCCACGAGCTTACCAGAACGCGGCACAGCGCTCCTCATCCTGAGGTGCGAGCGCAGCGAGCCTCGAAGGACGCAGGGCGTTGTCACCGGAGCCTTGGATACGATGGATCAGAAAGACCGGGTGAGACCCGTTTCGGAACCCGGCATCGGAGAGCTCTTCGCCGTATTCGCCAAGATCGGCCTGCTGTCGTTCGGCGGCCCGGCCGGCCAGATCGCGCTAATGCACCGCGTGCTCGTCGAGGAAAAGCGCTGGCTGGACGAGCCGCGTTTCCTGCACGCGCTGAACTACTGCATGCTCCTGCCAGGGCCGGAGGCGATGCAGCTTGCCACCTATGCCGGCTGGCTCGTGCAGGGCGTGCGCGGCGGGCTCATGGCTGGTCTGCTTTTCGTGCTGCCGGGTGCCGCCGTGCTCATCGCGCTGTCGACGATCTACCTGCTGGCTGGAGAGGTGACGCTGGTCCAGGGCCTGCTCTTCGGCCTGAAGGCGGCCGTGCTGGCCGTAGTGCTGGAAGCGCTGATAAAGGTGTCCAGCCGCGCGCTGAAGAGCCGATGGCTGGGGGTGCTCGCCGTTGTTGCGTTCGTCGCCATCGCGTTCCTGCAGGTGCCATTCCCGCTGATCGTGCTCGGCGCCGCACTCGTGGGTGCTGCTGCGCATCTGCTCTCCGGGCGTTCGGACAGCGACACGGCGGATTTAGCCGATACCGGACAGGCCATGCCGGAATGGGCAAGCCCATCGTGGTCGCGTTTTATTCGCACCAGTGCCGTCTGGCTGGCAATCTGGCTGCTGCCGCTCTTCCTGGTGCAGGCTGCGCTTGGCATGGAGCATGTCTTTTCGCAGGAAGCGCGCTTCTTCTCCGTCATGGCGACGGTGACCTTTGGCGGCGCATATGCCGTTCTGGCCTACGTCGCCCAGCAGGCGGTCGAGGTCTACGGATGGCTTCGGCCAGACGAGATGCTGACCGGGCTGGGGCTGGCCGAGACGACGCCCGGGCCGCTGATCCTCGTTTTGCTGTTCGTCGGTTATCTCGGCGGCGCGCGCCTTGCGGCACTAGAGCCGGTCACCGGCGGGGTGCTGGGTGCGCTGGTGGCGCTGTGGTTCACCTTCGCGCCGTGCTTCCTGTGGATTTTCGCCGGCGCGCCCTATGTCGAGACGGTGCGCAACGTGCGCTGGCTGGCCGCCGCGCTTGCGGGGGTGACGGCTGCCGTTGTGGGCGTGATCGCCAATCTGGCCCTGTGGTTCGCGATTCATGTGCTTTTCGCGACCGTGGAAGAGCGTGGCTTCGGCCCGTTCAGCGTCGCCGTGCCCGACCCCGCCAGCTTCGATCCGGCAGCGGCCGTCATCGGGCTGGCTGCGGCCATCGCACTCTTGCGCCTGAAAATCGGGATGATCCCGGTGCTGGCCGCGTCGGCGCTGGCCGGGATGGTCTGGCTGCTCGCCTGAGCCTAGTCGAAGAGGCTCGAAACCGATTCCTCGGTGGCTGTCCGCGAGATCGCCTCGCCGATCAGGTCGGCGATCGAGACGACGCGTATGTTGTGCGCGGCCTCGACCCCTGATGTCGGCTGGATGGAATCAGTGGTCACCAGTTCCTTGAGTTGCGAGGAGGCGATGCGCGCGACCGCGCCGCCCGACAGAACGCCGTGGGTGATATAGGCCGTGACGCTGGTGGCGCCGTTTGCCAGAAGCGCATCGGCGGCATTGCAGAGCGTGCCGCCGGAATCGACGATGTCGTCGATCAGCAGACAGTCCTTGCCGCGCACGTCGCCGATGATGTTCATTACTTCCGATCGCCCGGCTTCTCGCGGCGCTTGTCGACGATGGCCAGAAGCGCATCGAGCCGCTTGGCGAGCGCGCGGGCGCGCACGACGCCGCCGACGTCGGGCGATACCACCATCACGTTCGGCAGTTCGTAGTTGCGCTTCACGTCGCGGGCGAGCACCGGCACCGCAAAGAGGTTGTCGGTCGGGATGTCGAAGAAGCCCTGGATCTGGCCTGCGTGAAGATCGAGCGTGAGGACACGGTCGGCGCCGGCCTGGGTGATCAGGTTGGCGACCAGCTTGGCCGAGATCGGCGTGCGGCCCGAGGCGCGGCGGTCCTGCCGGGCATAGCCGAAATAGGGAATGACCGCCGTGATGCGGCGCGCCGAGGACCGACGGAAAGCGTCGATCATGATCAGCAGTTCCATCAGGTGGTCGTTGGCCGGGTACGACGTCGACTGGAGAACGAAAACATCCTCGCCGCGCACGTTCTCCTGGATCTCGACGAATATCTCTTGGTCGGCGAAGCGCCTGACGCTGGCCTTGCCCAGCGAGATATTGAGGTAGCGGGCGACGGCTTCGGCCAGCACCCGGTTGGAGTTGCCCGCAAAAAGCTTCATGAAATTTCCCCGGCGAAGGATATGAGCGGGCTTTTACCGGTGTGAGCCGGTATTGCAAGCGCGAAGGGGACGATTTCCCCTCTATCTCGCTCGGCAAATGGCTTTTGCCGCATCAGCCGGGCCGCGCGACGAGCCAGTTGGCCAACTCGTCGACGGTGCGGTCGGCTATCGATTCCATCGTTGCCGGGTCCACCGACGACCAGCCTTCACCGCGCGCGGCCGACGTTGCCTGCCCCTGAATACGGTGAATGCGCGTGCCCGCGGGGTCGACCACATCCCACACATAGATGACCGTCGTGCGTCCGTCGTCGGCGATCGTCGAGAAGTAGCCCTTCATCACCAGCGTGGCCGAGCTGTCGCCGGACTGCACCAGCGTGATGCCGCGCTGGGTCGCGCGTGCGGTGAGCCGTGCTGCCAAAGGCGTCGATGCCTCGCTGGCTGCACCCACAACCGGCGCGAACTGCACGCGGGCGTCGGTGGTGATCGCCGCCACGTTGGTTTGCTGGCCGGCCGCGGGCTGAGCGGCGGGAGCGGGGGCTGCCGGTTCCGCCGACGGCGAATCCACCTGCGGCGGCAAGGTCGGCGTGTCGGCGCTGACGAGTGCCGACGGTTCGAGCACGTCCTGCGTGCTGGTGCAGGCGGAAAGCACCAGCGCGGTGCCGAACAACATTGCGTAAAGGGCCGGGCGTGACATGCCGATAGTCCTCCTGTGCGCCGGGATGCGGGCGCACCGGTTTTCGTCCCTCATAATGGAATCACTGGACGATCAAGTCGAGATCATGGCGGGACAGCGGTTTTGGGTCCCCATCGGTCGTCAGATATGTCCGGCCGAGCGTCATCGCGGTTTCGCTGTCTGAATCCATGATGATCATGTGGGCGAACAGGGTCATGTCGGGCGCGATCGGCTCGGGATTGCCTCCGTAGAACATCGGCATGTCCATCCAGGACGGCGTGAACCGCGCGCCAACCGAATAGCCGCACGCGTTGAGCCGATGCCGGGTCAGGCCGTGCGCTTCCATCACCCGGGCATGGGCATCGAACACGTCGCCGAAGGTCTTGCCCGGCACCATGGCCTTTTCCACGGCAAGCAGCGCTTCCCGCGCGGCCTCGAACAGCTCCTGATGCCGCTTGGATGCCTTGCCGGTCAGGATCGTGCGCATCATCGGTGCGTGATAATGGTGGAAGACGCCGGCCCATTCGAGCGTGAGCTGGTCGTTCTTGTTGAGCTTGCGGCGGCCCGCCTTGTAGCGGCAGAGCAGCGCATCGGCGCCGGAGCCGATGATGAACTCGTTGGCGGGGTAATCGCCGCCGCCCGCGAAGACGGCGCCCTGCATTGCGGCAAGGATCGCGCCCTCGTCGCCGCCCTGCTTGATGAGAGGCAGCGCCGCATCGAGCGCATCGTCGGCGAGTGCCGCGGCCTTCTGCGCCTTGGCGATCTCGGCCGCGCTCTTGAGCAGGCGCAGCCGCTGCATGATGTCGGATGCGTCCTCGGCGGTTGCGAACGTCTTGAGCTGCTCGTCCAGCAGCCGGCCGTTCTTCGCCGTCAGACCGTGCGTGTCATATTCAACGCCGATGCGGCATCCCAGCAGATCCATGTCGTTGAGCAGGTTGCGCAGTTCGGCGGCCGGATTGGCCCCGTCACGGTCCGTCCACACCACGATGTTGTCGAGGATGGAGGTGTGGCGTGCCTGACGCAGGTCGGCCGAGCGCGTCATCAGCACCATCGAGCCGTCTGCCTTTACTACAAGGCACTGGAAGAAGCAGAAGCCGAACGTGTCGTAACCCGTCAGCCAGTACATGCTCTCCTGTGCGAAGAGCAGCATGGCATCCAGCTTGCGGTCGGCCATCTCGATGATGAGACGATCACGTCGCGCGTCGAACTCGGTCTTTTCGAAATGCAGCGCCATCAGCGGTCCTCCAGAACGATCGCCGAAATCTGGCGTCCATAGTCGGGCTCCTTGCGGTGCGTTGCGCGCCGGTAGGAGAAGAAACTGGCCTCGTCGGCATAGGTGCAACGGCCGATCGCGCTCGCCGCCACGCCGGCCCGCAGCAGGCGCTCGACCGTGTAGCGGTTGAGATCGAACATCGCGTGGCCGGCCTGCTTTGAGGGTGTGAAGTAATCTTGGTTCGCCGGATCAGCCTCGACGAAACGCTGAACGAATTCCGGGCCGACCTCGTAGTTTTCCGGGCCGATCGATGGGCCAAGCACGGCGGCGATGCGCTCCGCTTCGCGCCCAGCCCTTCCATAGCCTCGATCGTGGATTCCAGCACGCCCGTCAGCGCGCCCTTCCAGCCGGCATGGGCGGCGCCGATCACGCCGGCCTCGCTATCGGCGTAGAGCACCGGACCGCAATCGGCAGCCAGTACGCCGAGCGCAATGCCGGGCCTATCGGTGACCATGGCGTCGGCTTTGGGTCGCGGTAAGCCGAAAGGCTCGCGTACGACGAGCGCATCGGGCGAATGAACCTGATAAAGGGTCAGCAGCCGGTCGGCTCCGACGCCCATCCATGCCGCAACGCGGCGGCGATTCTCGATGACGCTTTCGGTCGAATCCTGCGAGCCGACACCGGCGTTCAGGCCCTTGTAGATGCCATCCGAGACACCGCCGGCACGGGTGAAGAACCCGTGCCTGACGCCGCTTTGCGCGAATCTCTCAAGCACCGGAGACCGGATCGGGTCCGGTCGAACAGTTTCCAGCATGCGCCGCCTTTGTCCCTTCGTGCCACCGTTCCGCAACATTGCCTGTCGTTCTCACGGTGACCGTTTGAGCGCGGATCGTGGGGCAGGCGAGGGGGAAAAGTCAATCCGTCGCGATGTCCGGCGGCAGCGCTGTGCCCTCCGGCATAATCATCAGAACCTTGAACAGCGTGCCCATTGCATCAGGGCCTGCAAGCCGGTGCACCGCGCCTTCCAGGCGCTCCCGCGTCGCGGCGTCGCAGTTTGCTCCCAGCGCGCCGGCGCGTTCCAGCAACCCCATGCCGACCAGGAAATCGCCCTGGGTCATCAGCCGCGCTTCCAGACCACGGGCCCGCGCAACGGCTGCAAGTGCCGCAAAGTCCACATGCGAGGTCAGGTCGGCTTCGCCCGGGTTGGCGAGCACGTCATCGAACTGATGCGCGCGCATTGCCTGCAGCGTGTCGCCGGTGCCTGGTTGCAAATGGCCGTAGTCGATGAAGATGCCGGCGCCGCCTCGCTTTGCTATCCGCGCCGCGATTGTATCCATCAGGGCTTCGCGCGCCGGCGCCAGCTCGACGATCGCGCCATCCGGCGCGTCGGCTGCATCTGCAGGCAACAGGGCCTCGTCGAGCCCGTTCATGCCGGCTGCGAACGAGAGCTGACCGTCGTTGGCGAGCGCGACCATGCGCTCGCGCCAGCCGCGCGGCGTCTTGACGAATTGGCGCACGGGCAAGGCGTCGAACAGCTCGTTGCCGACGATGACGAGCGGCAGGTCGGGCAGGGCGGATATGTCCCGGTACCATGTCGGCCGAGCACGTCCGGCTTCGAGCTTGCCGCGCTGGATTTCCGTCAGGCGCGGGCTCGCCTCGATCATCGCTACTCGTGTGAGTGTCACGAACGACGGGTCGAGGTGGCCGAGCGTGCGCAGCATGTCCGCCATCAGCGTGCCGCGGCCCGGTCCGATCTCGGCTAGGATGGAGGGCACCGGCTTACCGTTGGCCGACCAGGCCGACCAAGCCCAGACCGCGAGCAGCTCGCCGAACATCTGGCTGATCTCCGGCGCGGTGATGAAATCGCCGCCGGCGCCGAACGGTTCGCGCGACGTGTAATAGCCGTCCTGCGGGTCGAACAGGCAGGCCGCCATGTATTCGGAAACGGAAATCGGGCCGCTGGCTTCAATCAGCCGGATCAGCTTTTGCCTCAGGGCCGTCATTGGCGGCGGCGGCGGCCCGTTTTGCCCGCAGCATCGCCCATATACCGATGACGAGGAGCGGCACCGACAGCACCATGCCCATGGTCAGCCATCCGCCGACGAGGTAGCCGATATGCGCGTCGGGTTCGCGGAAGAATTCCACGAAGATGCGCGCGGCGCCGTAGCAGGCCACCATCGCGCCCGCGACGAAACCCGGTTGCTTGAGCTTCAGCGCCGAGTGGGTCAGCAGGCGCAGCACGATGAACAGCACAAAGCCTTCAAGCAGCGCCTCGTAAAGCTGGCTGGGGTGGCGCGGCTCCGGCCCGCCATTGGGGAACACCATCGCCCAGGGAACGTCGGACGGGCGACCCCAAAGCTCTGAATTGATGAAGTTGGTGACGCGCACCAGACCGAAGCCGATCGGCACGCCAGCAGCAATCGTATCGAACAGGCTCCATGGGCTGAAACCACGCCGGAAGGCGAAGGCGATCATGGCAACGGTGACGCCCGCCAGCCCGCCATGGAACGACATGCCGCCCTGCCAGACGGCCAGTATGTCGCCTGGCCGCTCGATGTAGCGGGCGAGATCGTAGAACAGGATGTAGCCGATGCGGCCGCCGAGCACGACGCCGGCAGCCGCCCAGATCAGGAAATCGTCGATGTCTTCGGCGGTCAGCGGCGACTTGCCGCCGGCCCAGAGCTTGTCATTGGCGACCAGCCGGCGCGCATACCACCACGCGAACAGGATGCCGACCACATAGCCCAGCCCATACCAGTGTATGGCCAGCGGGCCGATCTGGACGATGACGGGGTCGATTTCGGGAAATGGCAGGGCGGCCAGCGGCAGGAGAAGTTCGGTCAAGTCTGGCACCCCGGTTGCCGGTTGCGTTGGCGACCATATGAGCCGAGGCCATGGCGAGGTCAAGGCGCGGGCGCGACGCCATGTGCCTTGCATTCGCCCGCGTCGCCCACTACTTCCTCATGTGAAGAAACAGCGAGGCCCCTAACCATGTCGACCGGACCCAACCGCATTCTCGACGAGTTCGCCAAGCTGATGACCGACGCTGCCGGCGCTGCCCAGGGCGTGCGCAAGGAGGTCGAGACGGCGTTCCGTGGACAGGCCGAACGCATCCTCAACTCGATGGAAATCGTCCAGCGGGAAGAGTTCGAGGCCGTGCGCGAGATGGCGCTGAAAGCGCGCGCTGAAAACGAAAAGCTGGCGGCGCGCCTGGCGGAGCTTGAAGCCAAGGTCGGCGCAGGCGCGTCCAAGGCGGCCGAAAAGCCTGCCGCGAAGCCGCGGGCCAAAAAAACTTCGTAAAATCCGCGTCAAGTTTTCCACATTCGGCCACTGCGAAAAACGCTTTGGCGAGAGTCGCTTAGACTCCGGCTTTGAATCAGCCCCTGAATCTCTATCCACATCGCAGAATGCCACTCCGCTAAAAAAGGGGTGTTCAGGCGACTCTGCATCAATAGACTGAATTTGTTGCATGATTCGGGACGCGATTTGGCGGCCCGCATGTGCCGGGCGGTGGGGACCGGCAGAGCCTTGTATGCGTTGCTTGCCTCCCTTCCTTCCTCAGTAGCCGATTTCTCGTGCCGCGTGCTCCGTAATCAGGTGTGCGTGAATGCCGCCTCATGACCGACGGGAAGAGACTTTTGATGGACCTGCTTGAACTTGACGTAGCGCGCGACCTCCACCCGGTGGATGTCATCGAGCACGTCGCGAACATGAACGACTGGTCGTTCGAGCGAACCGGCGACGACGAGATCGCCATATCGGTCGCCGGTACATGGACCGATTATCATGTTTCCTTCTCCTGGATGGAGGATTTCGAGGCGCTGCATCTGGCCTGCGCCTTCGACATCAAGGTGCCCGAGAACCGCGCGCTCGAGGTGATGCGCCTGCTGTCGCTGATCAACGAGCAGATGCTGTTCGGCCATTTCGACCTGTGGGAGCAGGAGGGCGCGATCATGTTCCGCCAGGCGCTGCTGCTGGCCGGCGGCGCAGAGCCCACCAGCCAGCAGGTCGAGGTGCTGCTGTCGTCGGCGCTCGAAGCCTGCGAATGCTATTTCCAGGCATTCCAGTTCGTCATCTGGTCGGGATCGAGCGCCCGCGACGCGCTCTCGAACGTGCTGTTCGAGACGCAGGGCTCCTGCTGAGGGGCATCGCCATGAGCAAGGATGCCGGGCCGAGGCCCGAGATCACTTATGACGATTTCGACCAGGTCGACATCCGCGCCGGCACCATCGTGGCGGCCGAGCCGTACCCGGAAGCGCGCAAGCCGGCGATCAAGCTATGGATCGATTTCGGGCCGGAGATCGGCGAGAAGAAGACCTCGGCGCAGATCACCAAACACTACACGCCGGAAACGCTGGTCGGGCGGCAGGTGATGGCGGTGGTGAACTTCCCGCCGCGCCAGATCGGCAAGTTCATGTCGGAAGTGCTGACGGTCGGTTTCCCGGACGAGGACGGCGAGGTTGTGCTCGCCGCAATCGACAAGCCGGTACCGAACGGCGGCAAGCTTTTCTAGGCGAAAGCCTCAACCCTTATGCTTGACGAAGATGCCTATCTGCCCGGCAATCCGGCGCTGGTCGCCAGCCGTCAGGCAGTGGTGCTCACGGGATGTTCCGGCGGCGGCAAGTCGACGCTGCTTGGCGCGCTGGCTTATCGAGGCTACACAGTGTGCTCCGAGGCCGGCCGGCAGATCGTACGCGAGCAGATGCATCTGGGCGGTGGTGCGCTGCCATGGACCGATGCAACGCAGTTCGTCGCCCTTGCCGCGTCGCGCACAATGCACCTGTTCAACACCACAGCCCCCGGCGAACGCGCCATCTTCTTCGACCGCTCGCTTGTCGACCTGACATCGTTTCTCGAAATGAAGGGGCTGGACGTTCCGGCACACCTGCGGCGTGCGGTCGAAACCTATCGCTACGCGCCTTCTGTGTTTGTCACCCCGCCCTGGCGGGAGATCTATGTCGACGAGGCGGAGCGCTCGAAATCGTTCGAGGATGCATGCCGCGAATATGATGCGCTTGTCGAAGGCTACGTGGCCGCGGGCTACGAGTTGGTGGAGGTTCCGAAAGCCTCGGTCGCCGAGCGGGCGGATTTCGTGATCGCCAATCTGCCGGCCTGACAGGGCGGTCAGCCGCCGGCGGCGGCAACCTGTTCCTCGAGATGGCGCAGGGTGAGCCGGTACTGATCGGTCAGCCGCGTCTTCGCCAGCTCCACGTCGCCATCGAGCGCAGCCTCCATGATCAGCCGGTGCTCGACGACGGAATCGCGGCGCGGATAGGTGCTCATGGAGATGTAGCGGTAGCGCTCTGCGTGATCCATCATCTCGTTGCAGAAGCCGATCAACCATGTCGATCCGCAGCCTGAAATCAGCGCGTTATGGAACGCCCGGTGCCTGACCTCCCATTCGGAGTTGTCACCGCCTTCCTCCGGCGTGCGGATCGGCGTGCGTGACAGGTGGTGGAAAGTCAGGACGATACCGTCCTCCCAGCCGGGAGTACGGTTGGTGATGGACTCCTCCAGCGCGATCGATTCCAGCCAGCAGCGTGTCTTCACCAGTTCGCGCAGGCGCTCCATCGACAGCGGCGGCACGAAGAAGCCGCGCTGGTCGTGCCGATCGACGAGATGTTCCGACGACAGGCGGTTGAGCGCCTCGCGCACCGGATTGGTGCCGCTGCCGTAGCGCGTTGCCACCTGGTCGATCTGCAGCTTCTGGCCGGGCTTGAAATTGCCCTTGAGAATGTCCTGGCGAAGCTGACGGTAGACGGCCGTCGCCGCCGTCGTCTTTTCCCCGCGCCCGGCGGCATCAATCTCTGTTTCATTCAATGCCATGCAGCGTTCCGCAGTTTTCGTGCTCCCGTGCCACGCGTCAGCCGAATTTTCCAGCACCGGACCTTTGCCAGAATACGAGACGGCGCTCCAGCCAGACCACCGTCCAGAAGAGAGCGAGGCCGAGCAGGCTCAGGAAGATGATGAGAGAGAAGACACGCGGCGTGTTGAGCTGCGAGGCGGCAACGCGGATCAGCTCGCCGAAACCCTTGCCGCCGCCAAGGAACTCGCCGGTGATCGCACCAGCCATGACACCGACTGCGGCAATCTTCAGGCCGGTGAACATCTGCGGCATGCCGAGCGGCAGCTTCATCTTAAAGAGGGTCTGCCAGCGACTGGCGCCCATGGTGCGAAAGAGGGCGCGCGCGTTCTCGTCAGCCGCGTGAAGGCCGGCTGCCGTGCCGACCACGATCGGGAAGGTGGCGATGAAGGCCGCAAGCGCGACCTTGGAGGAGATGCCGAAGCCGAGCCAGGCGAGGAAGATCGGCGCGAAAGCCACTTTCGGCATGGTGTCGATGGCCACGAGATAGGGCAGCACGGCACGCTCGCCGAAGGTGAATTCGCCGACCAGCACTCCCAACGTGAAGCCGATCGCAAGCGCGATGGCGAAGCCGTAGATGACTTCCTTGACCGTGATCCAGAGCGCGCCCAGCATGTAGCCGCCGCTGGCGAGGTTCTTCGCGACGAAGACGATGTCCTCGCCGGTCTCCCACGGCCCCGGCAGGATGATCGGCGAAACCAGCCCGGAAATGTGGACAAGCTGCCACACTGCGAGAAAGGCAATCATGATGCCGGCCATCGCGATGGAGCGCGGTATGCGGTCGATAAAGGTTACATGCTCGGTCCAGACCGTGTCGGGACGCCGAGCCTGCGGGTCGGTCGCGATGGTCACAGGAAAGCTCCCTTGTCGAGTCGCGCACGGATGCGGCGTACGTAGTCGCCGAATTTGGCGTCGGTCATCATGTCCAGCGTGCGCGGGCGGGGCAGGTCGATCTCGACCGTCTCCACAAACGTCCCCGGGCGCGGCGACATGACGTAGACCGTGTCCGACAGGATCACGGCCTCGGGAATCGAATGGGTAATGAGGAAGGCGGTGGCGTTGCGCTCCATGCAGATGCGCTGCAGCTCCATGTTCATGAAGTCGCGCGAGAGCTCGTCGAGCGCACTGAAGGGCTCGTCGAGCAGCAGCACCGCCGGTTCCGTCACCAGCATCCTGCAGATGGCGGCGCGCTGGGCCATGCCGCCCGACAGCTCATGCGGCCAGCGACCTTCGAAGCCTTTAAGCCCGACCAGTTCAAGCAAGGCAAGCGCATCGCGATGCTTGGCGCGGGCTGCCGCCTTGCCGTCGCGGATCTCAATCGGCAGGACGATATTCTCCAGCACCGTGCGCCACGGAAAAAGCGTCGCCTGCTGGAACATCATGCCGATGTCCTCGCGCGTGCCTGTGACGGGGTGCCCTCCAGATAAACGCCGCCCTCCGATGGCGGGATCAACCCCGCCATGATCTTCAGCAGCGTGGACTTGCCGCAGCCCGACGGGCCAATCACCGAGGAGAAGCTGCCTTCGCGCAACGTCAGGTCGACACGGTCGAGCGCGCGGAGATTGCCTCGCGCATAGCTCTTGGCAACGCCGGAGAGCTCGTAGACCGGCCGGCTCTGCGAGCCGGCCGTCATGGCATCTGTCCGTGGAAGGACGGTCATTCCGCGTTCCACGCTTCCACGAACTGGTTGGTGTAGGCGGCTTCGAGGTCGTCGAGCGGTGCCGACAGGGCGCCGGATTCAACCGAGCTGTCGTGCCACATCTGCCAATGCTCCGGCGGCTGGTAGCCATAGCCGTTGGACATGTCGAGCGGCGTGATGCGGTCCTGGATGGCTGCCAGCAGCGCTTCGGCGAATTCCCGGTCCTCGCCTTCCTGCGGGTTGCCGGCCGTGGTGTGCTCCAGCACCTTGTCCTTGTTGGCGGGGTCCATGCCGAACTTGGTGCCCTTCACGAGCGCCTTACCGAAGGCCTCGATGACGTCCGGATTTTCATCCAGATAGCTGCGGGTCACCGCCCAGCCATTGCCGAAATAGGAAAGGTAGGCTTCCGGCGTGATTTCGCGGAGCGGAATGCCACGCGATTCAATGATGGCAGCGTCGCTGACCGCGGCGGCGTAGGATGAGACCTCGTCATTGAGGAACGCCGCCGCCGCAGTACCGCCGTCGCCGATTGCCAGGAATTCATAGTCGGTGCCTTCGGAAAGCCCGACATCGGTCAGGATCGCGCGGCTGAAGCCGACTTCCGCGCCGTCGGCCGTGCCGACGCCGACGACCGTGCCCTTGAGGTCAGCTGGGCTCTGGACCTCGGATTCATCACGCACGACGAGCCCGAAGATCGATTTCGGGAACTGATTGTAGATGAAGACGACATCCTCGCCGCGCGCCCGGGCACCGAGAAGCGGGCCGGGGCCGGGATTGCCGATCTGCGCCTGGCCTGCCGCCATGGATTGCAGCACGGATGCCGAGCCGTTGACCGCCTCGACGGTGACCTTGATGCCTGCTTCCTCGAAATAGCCTTCGCCGATCGCGACGTGCAGCGGGAAATTGTTGATGGCCGAGGGATTCGGCACGACGATGGTTATGTTCTTGTCCTGCGCATAGGCGGCGCCCGTGACGCCCGTCAGAGATGCGATGGAAAGCGCGAGCGCCGCCGTCGCGGCGCGGCAAAGATCCGAACCCGTTTTCATGGTCATTCCTCCCTGTTCGCCTTGCAGGATCCTCCCGACCCTGCGGCTCACATAATCTACATTTCTTACTGCGACTGTCAAAAACCTATTTTTTGATGCGCGGCCTTTCTTAATGTGCATTATGCCAGCCGACATGGCTTCACCAAGGAGGAGACGATGGCCAGCAACGGATATGTGATCGACGCGCCCGAACAGGCCAGCCTGGCTGTAGCGGGCAGCAAGGAGCGCTTCCCGGTACGACGCATCTACTGCGTCGGTCGAAACTACGTCGCGCACGTTCGCGAGATGGGCGGCGACGAGGATCGTGATCCCCCGATCTTCTTCCAGAAGCCGACGGATTCAGTGGTGGAGAGCGGTTCCACGATCGCCTATCCGACGATCACCGAGAATTTCCATCATGAGATGGAAATGGTCATCGCGCTCAAGTCGGGCGGCTACAACATCGCCGAGAGCGATGCGCTGAACCACATCTGGGGCTACGGCACGGGTCTCGACATGACCCGCCGCGACATCCAGGGCAACGGCAAGCCGTGGGAGATTGCCAAGTCGTTCGACCAGTCCTGCCCGTGCGGCCCGCTGTCGCCGGTTGAAAAGGTCGGCCACATCTCCAAGGGGGCGATCAAGCTGACCGTCAATGGCGAGACCAAGCAGGAATCCGACATCGAGCTGCTGATCTGGCGCGTGCCGGAGATCATCGCGAACCTGTCGACGCTGTTCGAGCTCAAGGCCGGCGACATTATCCTCACCGGCACGCCGCATGGCGTCGGACCCGTGCAGCCGGGCGACGAACTGGTCGGCACCATCGATGGGCTCGAGCCTCTGACGGTGAAGATCGGCGAGCGCCCGGCCTGATCGGCCTCAGGCCGGGATACGGATAACGGCACGCAGGCCGCCGAGCGGACTTTCATCGAGCGTGATGTCGCCGCCATGGCTGCGGGCGATGTCACGCGCGATGGACAGGCCGAGGCCCGTGCCGCCGGAATCCTGGTTGCGGGCGTCGTCCAGCCGGTAGAAGGGCTTGAAGACCTCCTCGCGTTTTTCCGCCGGTATGCCGGGGCCGTCATCGTCGACGATGACTAGCAGCGACCCGCGCGCGTGGGTCGCCTTGATGCTCACGGTCTTTGCGTAACGGAACGCATTCCCCACGACGTTCGACAGCAGGCGCGAGAAGGCATTGGGCCGCACATAGACGTCCGGATTGCCGGTCAGGTACGTCGTCAGCGTGCGCTTGCGCAGCTTCGCTTCTTCCGACAGCTTCTCCATGAATGCGGCAATGTCGAACTGGCCGGTATCCTCGCCTGCCTCGCCGCGAGCGAAGGCGAGATAGCCCTCCAGCATCGACTGCATGTCGTCGATATCCTGGTCGAGCGCTTCGCGGTCCATCTTCGAGCCGCCCAGAGCAAGCTGCAGCTTGAAGCGGGTGAGGATGGTGCGCAGGTCGTGGCTGACGCCTGTGAGCATCGCGGTGCGTTGCTCGATCTGTCGCTCGATGCGCTCGCGCATCTGTATGAACGCAGCACCGGCGCGCCGGACCTCTTCCGCACCGCGCGGCCGGAAGTCGCTCGGCGTCGGCCGTCCCTTGCCGAAGCTTTCCGCGGCTTCTGCAAGGCGCAGGATCGGCCTGATCTGATTGCGCAGGAAAGCGACGGCGATGCCGATGAGCACCAGCGAGCTGCCGACCATCCACAACAGGAAGATGTGCGTGTTCGAGGCGTAGGTCTGGCTGCGGCGGGCGAAGACGCGCAGCACCTTGTCTTCCAGCCGGACGCGGATTTCCACGATGTTGGAGGCGCCGACCGTATCGATCCAGAAGGGCCGGTTGATCTGCTGGTTGATCTGCTGGCTCAGGAAGTAGTCGAGGATCGAGAAGAACGGCTTGGGGCCGGGGGCGGGCAGGGGATCGGGCGGCAATATGTCGATCTTGAGCTGCAGCCGCTCCTGGGCGATGCGGATCACGTCGGCATAGTTGTCACCGGGCGGGTAGGTCTCGATCATGTCGATGACGGCTGCGATGTCGCGTGTCACCGCAGCCGAAAGGCGCTGGGTCACCGTCTGCCAATGCCGCTCCATGAAGGCAAAGGCGATCACGGATTGCAGCAGGATCATCGGCGCGATCACGATGATGAGCGAACGCGCATAAAGCCGCTTCGGCAGATAGCGTGCGACGACCCGCCAGACGCGGCCGAACCCGTTCCACAGGCCGGCAAACGGACGCAGATACCCGCCGGCCCGTTCTGACTTATCGCGCGCCGGTGTGTCGGAACTCGCCATCAGCCTTTTCCCGCGCCCGGTTTCAAGGGCACATCTGGGGCATCAGTCTATTCGACACTGAGCCTGTATCCAACACCGCGCACCGTCTGCAGCCACACCGGGTTGGACGGGTCGCGCTCGATCTTGCGCCGCAGGCGGTTGATCTGCACGTCGATGGTGCGCTCGCCGACCTCCGCGTCCGAGCCGACCAGCTCGTGCCTCGGGATCGTGTCTCCGGCCCGCTCCGCGAAGATGACCAGTATCTCCTGTTCACGATCTGTCAGCTTCAGAATTTCGCCGCCGCGCTTCAGTTCGCGCCGTGCGATCTGGAACGTGTAGGGCCCGAAGACGATCTGCTCCACCTTCGGCGTCTGCTGCGGGCCGCCGCGACGCAGGATGTTGTTGAGCCGCAGCAGCAGCTCGCGCGGGTCGAACGGCTTGGGCAGGTAGTCGTCCGCGCCGGCTTCGAGGCCGGCCACCCGGCTGTCGGTCTCCGACAGCGCGGTCAGCATCAGGATCGGCACGTTCTTCTGCTCGCGCAGCGACTTCGTAAGCTGCACGCCGCTCTCGCCCGGCATCATCACATCGAGCACGATCAGGTCGAAATCCAGCCCTGCCAATTTGCGCCGTGCTTCGTCCGCGTTGCCGGCCACGGTGATGCGATAGCCGTTTTCGCTCAGGAACTGTTTCAGCAGGGTGCGGATGCGGGTGTCGTCGTCGACCACGAGCAGATGGGGGCATCGTCGCCCGGTACATGCGAATCCTGCGTCATAGGCAAGTCCTTCAAGTGCAATGCCCCACCCTCCGGCGATCCTAGCCTGCCTCCCTGCGCCGGTCATCCCCGGTCGCTGTCTGATCGTCGATCTGCGCGCGCTGCTCGGGATTGACCATGCCTAGGAGAAACCGCTCGATTGCGGCGCGGTCGCCAGGTGCCGCTTCCGCCAATGCCGCGGCGATGCGGCGGGATTGGGGCGCTGCCAGCGCAAGTGCAAGCCCGCGGCCCTTGGCGGTTGGATAAAGCTCGCGCTGGCGCCTGTCGCGCGGACCCTGCACCTGCACGATGTGGCCGGTGTCGATCAGCTGCTTCAACACCCGCGCGAGGCTCTGCTTGGTGATCCTGAGCACGTCGAGAAGTTCGGCCACGGTAAGGCCCGGCCTGCGGTTGACGAAGTGCAGGACGCGATGGTGGGCACGGCCGAAAGCGTATTCGCCAAGGATCTGGTCCGGGTCCGAGGTGAAGTCGCGATAGGCGAAAAAGAACAGCTCGATGATGGCGAAGTCGATGCCGTCTTCGCCCGTCAACGCCGATTTTATCGGGTCCTCGTTTCGCTCCGGATGCTGCGTCATATCCTGCTCGTCGTTCCTGTCTGCCGAATTTATGTCAGCCTTGTTGACATAAATTCGGGCCGATGGTAATTTTTGCCAATCTTTCGGCCGTAATGCGAACGAAAAGAAAAGCCATGGGCTGTTTGCCCGGAACTTCCTTCAACTCGCCTCGCTTTCGGCATAAAGTTGCGGTCCGGCGTATCCGGTTAGGCGATCCCGCACCGCACGTCCAATGAAAACAGGGCCTTGCGCCCCTAGGGAGACTTCTATGGCATCCGTTCCTTTCGACCAGCTTGAAGGTCACATCTGGATGAATGGCGAATTCGTCAAATGGGCGGAGGCCAAGATTCACGTACTGACCCACGGGCTGCACTATGCCAGCGCCGTGTTCGAGGGCGAGCGCGCCTATGGCGGCGAGATCTTCAAGCTGACCGAGCATACCGAGCGTCTGCACGAGTCCGCCCGCATCCTCGGATTCACCATTCCCTACTCGGTTGCCGAGATCGACGATGCCTGCCGCACTCTCCTGCGCATGCAGGGTTTCGCAGACGCCTATGTCCGCCCGATCGCGTGGCGCGGCTCGGAGATGATGGGCGTCTCGGCCCAGAACAATCGCATCAATTGCGCGATCGCCATCTGGCAGTGGCCGAGCTATTTCGATCCCGCGCAGAAGCTGAAGGGCATCCGGCTCGACATGGCGGAATACCGCCGTCCCGACCCGCGCACGGCGCCGTCACGCTCGAAGGCCGCCGGCCTCTACATGATCTGCACGCTGTCGAAACATGCAGCCGAAGCAAAGGGTTATGCCGACGCGCTGATGCTCGACTGGCGCGGGCAGGTTGCCGAGGCGACGGGTGCGAACGTCTTCTTCGTCAAGGACGGCAAGATCCATACGCCGACGCCGGACTGCTTCCTCGACGGCATCACCCGTCGCACGGTTATCGGCCTTGCAAAGGCGCGCGGCCTCGAAGTCATCGAGCGGGCTATCATGCCGGAAGAACTCGAGGGTTTCGAGCAGGCGTTCCTGACCGGAACGGCGGCAGAGGTCACGCCGGTCTCGGAGATCGGCCCCTATAATTTCGAGGTCGGCGAGATCGCCAAGACCCTGATGGAAGATTACATGGCCGAGGTGCAGCCGAAGCAGGCGGTGGCGGCCGAATAGGCCGTCATTTCTTCGCAACCACAGGTCGTCGCTCCGTTTGACTTTAGTCGAATTCGGGTTTCCACTTCCGACGCCGGCGAGACTCGCGCCGGTGTTATAGAGGGAAACTTCATATGGAAGCGCTTCTTCCTATCATCATTCAGGTCGTGACGGGGATCATCGGCGGCCAGGCGGTCGGCGCTGCGCTCAAGCAGGTCGACATGAGCCAGGTCATCAAGGAGATCATCTCCGGCGGTGTGGGCGGTCTCGGCGGCGGCTTGCTGCTTGGCGGGATGGGCGGCGACGCCGGCGCGCTCGGCGGCATTCTGGGCGATGTGATCGGTGGCGGCGCGGGCGGTGCCGTGCTGACCGGTATCGTCGGCATGGTCATGAAGCAGATGGGCAATCGCTGATCCGGCCCGCTCTGGCTGAAATCGAGGGCGGCCTCGCGGCCGCCCTTTTCGTTGACCCGCGCCCTCTCCATGTGTGGCGTAACAGAGGAGACAACCATGGGCGAATTGAGAGCCGGCATCATTACCGTCACGCCGTTTCAGCAGAACTGCACGATCCTTTTCGACGAGAGTGAGAAGCGCGGGGTGGTGATCGATCCGGGCGGGGAGGTCGACCGGATCCTTGCCGCAATCAACGATAACGGGCTGACGATCGAGGCGATCTGGATCACGCATGGCCATATCGACCATGCCGGCGGTGCGATGGCGCTCAAGGAAGCGCTCGACGTCGACATCGTCGGGCCGCACGAGGCGGATGCTTCACTGCTCTCGAACCTGGAAAGCCAGGCGCAGATGTTCGGCCTGCCAGATCCGGTCCGCAACTGCACGCCCGACCGCTATTTGCAGGAAGGCGAGACCGTCTCGTTTGCCGGGCATGATTTCGAGGTGCTGCATTGCCCAGGCCATGCGCCGGGACATGTCGTGTTCTACAATAGGGCGGCGAAATTCGCCCATGTGGGCGACGTTCTGTTTCACGGCTCCATCGGTCGCACCGATCTGCCGGGCGGTGACCACGATACCCTCATTCGCTCAATCAAGGAAAAATTGCTGCCGCTGGGTGACGATGTCGGCTTCATCTGCGGTCACGGACCCGGGGGCCGCTTCGGCGACGAGCGGCGCGGGAACCCGTTCCTGGTTTAAAGAAAGGCCCGGCAATGCCGGGCCTTTTTCAATCAGTTGGCTTCGCAGAACCGGCGAACCCCGTCATATCCGACGAACGTCCCGCTGGACGGATCGAAGGAACGATAGCGGTCCGAGCAATAGCGGTACCACTCATCCGTCCACGGCTCGTATGTCGCGTAACGTTCGACATACACCCGGCGCGGCTGCTCGTAGACCCGGACCGGGCGCTCATAAACGACCGGGGGAGGGGCGTAATAGCCGTCGTCGTAGTAGCGTTCGCGGTAGATCGGGGCAGGTCGCGCGGCGCCTGCGATGAGTGCGCCAGTGGCTAGGCCGAGCACACCCGCGGCCAGCATGTCGCCGCCACGATCTCGATGCCGCCACCTTTCGCCCGCCTGCGCGGCGGGCATAGCCGCAGTTATTGCCGTTGCCGCAATAAGGCCGGCAATAGCCGATTTCTTCAAGAGACTTGTCATGCCGTTCATCTCCAAAAGCCAATGCGCGTTGTTTAGCGCGTGCTTGGAGAAATTTAGGCTTCGCCGGCTGAACGGCACCTGAACGAGCGATCACTCTCGCTGACAGGCTGAAACAGATGCGCCGGAGACCCGGCGCATCCAATTGATTCAGGTTGCAGCTATGACCCTTCTAGAGGACCGTCAGATTGACGGCTTTGGGGCCCTTGCCACGCTTGTCAGGTTCGGTTTCGAACGACACTTTCTGGCCGTCCTCGAGCCCTGGCAGGCCCGATGCCTGGACGGCAGAGATGTGAACGAACACATCCTTCTGGCCGTCGTCCGGCGTAATGAAGCCGAAGCCCTTGGCATGGTTGAAAAATTTCACGGTTCCGCTCTGGGGCATGGGAAGCTCCTTATCTCCCACTTGTTGTCTCTTGCGGGGGTGTCAATCCCGCTCAATCTCGCGCCTTTACTGGGGGAGAAGAAACAGCTTTCCTCGCGTCGGGGCCTTGCCGGAACCCTCTTGTTCCGCGGTCGTCCCGGGCGACATGGCAGGTGATAGGCTCGATAAACTGCACTTGCACCGGGGTATCCTATTCCAGTCTCCGGGCCGGCAAACGCCCGAACGGAAGAAACCTTCCTTCATTTTGGAGCATCGGGCAAGCAAAAGATTTGTGACCGCGCCCGTTCACCTGCGGCGCGCCGTTTTGATAACACCTTGGATTTGAAGTACTTCGCTCGCGGCAGTGTTTCAGCCGGGGCGCAGGAATACCATCTCGGAGAAGGTATGGTCGATCGCTTCGTCTGCGGTGTCTCTCGTCGACTGGACAGGCGCGACTTCCGTGCGAAACATCGCCTCTGGAAAGCCGACTTTGGCGCGGGCGTCGAATTCGAGGAAAGCGAAACCCCGTTTCATCAGGTGCCTGGCAATGGGACCCAAACCTTTGCGGATCAGCTGGCGATCGCGCACCAGGATGACGCGGGCGCTCGGCACGCGACGGCGCGGCGACGATGTGAGGATCAGCGGGTGGCACGTCCCGTGGACTTCAAGCGCAACCGCAATGCAGCCAAGCGCGGCATGTTGCTCCAGCAGCCGGATATGTGCGTCGGGCAATGTGCCCGGACGGATTGCGCCGAGCGGAAGGACCCTAGCCCCACGCCCCGCGCGCAAGGCGGCAACTGGAACCGGTATGAAGACCGACCCTTCCGAATGATCGACAAAACCGGTCTGCCGGTTGATCTTGCGCATTGATGGCGATGCCGTGAGGTCGGTGTATTCGACGCTGCGGTCGGCTGTGAGGCGGCGCATGAGCAGCGGCGCCATCCATTCGCTGCCGGGCCTCAGAAAGAACGAGGCCAGATTCACAATCCTGGTCGGCTGGTCCGCATAGGCGGTGCGATATGACGGGATCGCCAGGCACAGCCCGATCTCGTCGCCTCCGGCCATGACGAACTGGCCGATGGAGGTTTCGCCGATCTCTTGCACATGGGCGAACAGGCGTCGGACGGTTCCGGCCCATGCTTCGTGCGAATGGCTGGGAAAGCCTTCGGCAAGCAGTGCGGCGGCCTTGCCGGCGTCGCCAATTTCTATCGGCCGCAGTTTCAAAACATCCTCGACGGCATCGTCCAAAAAAGCCGCGGCGGGAAAAGCCCGCCGCCCGAGTATTCATTATGAGCCGAAAAGGTTGACGGACAGCTACGCCGCCTTGCGCGTCGAAAGCAGGGCCTCGATATCGCGCAGCGTATCGATCTGGAGGATGTCGAAATCCTCGTCCGCGAGGTCGATGCCGAAGTCAGCCTCGAGCATCGTCAGAACCTCGGTCGCTGCCAGGGAATCGAGACGCCCCGTGGAGAACAGCGGCTCGTCCTCGGCCACCGCAGGCTGGCCACGCTGTGCCAGCACGGAAAAAATCGTTTCGCGTATGCGCGCGCTCGCCAGTTCTGTCACGACATGCCTCCCGCCATTGCCATTTGGGGGCGCGGCTGCGCCGGCTCACCCGCCTTTTCCATTTCGTCCAGCCTCGCCACCAGTGCGCGCCGGTCCACCTTGCCATTGACGTTGACCGGCAGCGAATCGACGACATGGATCGGATCCGGCATCATATAGCGCGGCAGCGTCTTGACCATCGCACCCGCGATGGTCTCTGCGTCGAGCGTGCTGCTGCAAAAGCCGACCAGCCCCTGCGCCGAACCGTCCACGACCGGCCAGGCCACGACGGCAACCATGTCGCTGCCGGCGGCGCGGCGCAGGTGCATCTCCACCTCTTCCAGCTCGATCCGGTTGCCCTTGAGCTTGATCTGGTTGTCGGTGCGGCCGAGATGGTGGAATACACCGTCGCCGTCTCTCACGCCGAGATCCCCGGTCAGATACCAGCGCTTGCCGTCGATCTCGCGAAAGCGGTCGGCCGTCTGTTCCGGCGCATTGAAGTAGCCGACGGCAAGCTGTGGGCCGGAGAGCGCGATTTCGCCCGGTTCGCCATCGGGCAGCGGGCGCATGTCGTCACCCAGGATCGCCACCTCCATGGTCTCGAACGGCGTGCCGATGGCGATTATGCCGCGGCTCGGGGTGACAACCGCCGGCTCCGTCAGGGGCTGGCGCATGCAGACGACGGTTGCCTCCGTCGGTCCGTAAATATTCTCTACCACGCCGTTGGGGGTCGCTTCCGCCCAGGCCTGCGCGGCCGCAGCCGGCAGCGGCTCGCCGCAGAACAGCGAGAGCCTCATGCTCGGGAAGATGCCGGGCTTGAGCGAACCGTTGCGGCGCATCATCGCCACGAGCGTCGGCACCGACAGCCAAACCGTGATTTCACGGGCCCGCACGAAACGCCCCGGTGCGAGCATTTCCAGCGCGGACATCACATGCAGCGACGCACCCGCTTCGACGCACAGGAACAAGTTGTGCACCGTCAGGTCGAAGGTGACGTCGCAGGTTTCGGCCAGCCGGTCATCCGGCGTGAGCTTCGTCCAGCCGCGGCTCTGCTCGAGGTAGCTGCTCAGGGAGGCGGCCGAGATCATCACGCCCTTCGGCATGCCGGTCGTGCCGGAGGTGAAGATGATGTAGGCGAGATCGTCCGGATCGACGTGAGCAGGAGCGTCCAGAGGCTGGGCCTCCACGGCGCCCAGCCGGACGATGTCCTGTCCGGCGCGCGGCTCGATGGCAGGCGCGGCGTCTGCAATCACGATCTTGTCGGGTGCCGCCGCAAGGACCGCCGGCGTCAGCAGGGCGGCCGCCTTCGCGTCGACCACCAGCGCGTCCAGCGACAGCGCGTTCAGTAGCGCGATGATGCGCTCTTCGGGCCATTTTAGGTTGAGCGGCACGTAGGCGGCGCCTGCGAGGCCGGCCGCCAGCATGCCCGCATAGGCTTCGAGGCTGCGCGTCGCGAGGATGCCGACACGCCGCGGGCGACCGCCACTCGAAAACCAGGAGGCCAGGCGCCGGACAATGGCGCCCATCTCGCTATAGGTCAGGGTGTTGGCCGCATCACAATAGAACGGCCTGTCGGGGTGGTCTTGCGTCGACTGAATGAAGCCGGCGGAAATGTTGTAGCTCTGGGCCATCGCTTCTGCCTGCATTCCGCGGTGAGAGTGTATGCCATCCCATAGCGCAGCGCCGCGCGGCACCGCAACTTTAGGTTATTCTTAACCTTAATCGAACGCTGACGGCTGCTGCTGCCCAAAAGCTCCTGACAGGAGGTGTGCCGCTCCGGGTGTTATGAGCGCGTCTTTCAACTGAACGCCAGTCGGTCTTCCATGCGCCTTTCCGCCACCGAAGCTACCCGCCGCACGGTCCACACCGCCGTCGTCGAGCTGCGCCAATACATTCTGCATCCGGGTGCGCGCGATACGCTGATCGACCTGTTCGACCGCGAATTCGTTGAAACGCAGGAAGCTTGCGACATATCCGTGCTGGGCCAGTTCCGCGATCTCGACCGGCCCGACCGGTTCGTCTGGCTGCGCGGGTTTTCCGGCATGGAAAGCCGGGCCGCAGCGCTTGCCTTGTTTTATGATGGTCCAGTCTGGGCCGCGCACAGCGCCGCTGCCAATGCGACGATGATCGATTTCGACGACGTGCTTCTGCTCCGTCCCTGCGGCGGAGACACTTTCGGGGCGCTCGATCCGAGGAACCGGCCACAGCAGGCGGTGTCGATGTCGCCGGCTTGCAATTTCGAGGCGCTCATATGCCCCGTGGATCCCGGTGATCTCGATGGTTTCGTGGCTTGGTACCGGGACGCGTTCGTGCCAGCGCTTAAGCCCGTCGGCTGCGAGACCGTGGCAAGCCTGGTCACTGAATCGTCCGAAAATACGTTTCCCAGACTGCCAGTGCGGGAACACGTTTCGGTGTTTGTGATGCTGATACGGGTGGCCGGCGAGGACGGGTTCGAGCGCTTGCAGGATACGCCGGCAGGCGCAGCGGCGCTGGCAGAGCTTGCGCGCCGCACGCCGGCCACGCGGCTGAGGCTCGCCCCAACCGGGCGTTCGCTGCTGCGCTAGACGCGTTCCTCGACCACCACCTTGCGATAGAGGTGCCAGGTTGCGTGGCCAAGGATCGGGATGACGACGATGAGGCCGGCAAAGAGCGGCAAGCTGCCGAGCGCGAGCAACAGCGCGACGATGAAACCCCAAGCGAGCATCTGCAGGGGATTTGCCATGACGGCCCTGGCCGAGGTGTGGATTGCCGCCCATGCACCGACATCCCGGTCGACAAGCAGCGGGAAGGCCACGACCGTCGTCGATAGCACTACCACTGCGAAGACGAAACCGATGGCATTGCCCGCCAGGATCAGGGTCCAGCCTTCGGATGTCGAGAAGAGCTGGGACAGGAAACTGCCGACCGACGCCGGCGGCTCGGGGCCGAATATCGCTGAGTAGATTGCCTGTGCGGTCAGCAGCCAGGCGATGAACACGGCAAACAGCATGGCGCCAACCGCGGCGATCGAGGGAAGGGCCGGCGAGTGGCGCAGTTCGAGTGCATGGCGCCATGACGTGTCCATTCCCGCTTCGCGGCGGCGGCTGATCTCGTAGAGGCCGATTGCCGCGAACGGACCGAGCAGGGCAAAGCCGGACGCGAGCGGAAACAGCATCGGCAGCGCGTTTGCGCCCGATGTCCAGGCGGCGAGCACCACGCCGATCAGCGGATACATCACGATGATGAAGATGATGTGCGAGGGCTTCGCCATGAAATCCTCGTAGCCTGCCCGCAGGCAGTCATAGAGGTCGCCGATCTCGATTGAACGCACATCCGGATAGGCCGGCGCGCCTTCTGCTCCGGCGTAGACATGAAAGTTCGTCATGACCATTCCTCCAACCGCTTGTTTGCGGTCGTGGTCTGCGGCCAGCTTCGCGAACCCCGCCCGGGAGCATGGCCGCACGCGACCCACAACCCGTTCTTTGGTGAAGATAGCATAGTTCCCGTTGCGCGTCGCGTCCGCTCTGGACGTCACCGCTACTCACACCTTTACCCGGATGATATGATGAGCAAGCATTGCGCGGGGCGTCACCATGAATGCCGACGAATATCTGCCTAACGCCGAAACGATCGCCGCGATAGAGAAGGACGTCGCCAACTACAATGAGCGGCGACGCCATGCCCAGGCCGAGATCGGTCGTCGGGTGCCGATGCTGCTCGGGAGTTACGTGCTTGCCTGCGCGGTGGTCTTCTATTTCATCATCGCCAATTTCAGCTCCATGGCGGAGAAAGTCGCGTTGATCCTCCTGATCGGCGGCGGTATTGCCGCCATCGTTGGCGGGGTGGGGGTACACCGCTTCGCGCACCGGGTCGGTGTCGATACGCAGCAGGGCTTTCGCGATCACATCCTGCCGGTGATGTTCGGTTTCGTGAACGGGTTGCGGTATTCGCATGGATACGAACCGGGAAGTTTCCGACGCCTTCCGGCCGTGCTCAAGGGCGACTACAATCACACCGAATTCGGCGACATCATCACCGGCCGGCTCGACGGCAAGCATTTCGAAATCTGCGAGATGACCCTGTCGCGCAGAAACAAGTCGTCGACGATCGTCCTTTTCAAGGGGGTGGTGCTTTGCTGCGGCGTCCGGGACAGTTTTCCGGGCACCCTGGTTGCGGTGCGCAAGCCGGAGCCAAGCCTTATGCAGCCGTTCAGCGACCTGATGCGGTCGCTGTCGGCTTTCTTTGGCGGCGACCGGCTGGAAACGGTCTTCAGCCGCACCCCGCTTGACCAGTTTTACGAATTTCGCAGCGACAGGCGTGAGGAGGCGCGGGCGCTCTTTGCCGGGGGCTGGGCGACGTTCTGGGCTGGGTGAACGAGCGGTGGCGGCGGGGAAGCCCGCGCCTTGCCGTGCGCCAGGCCGAATTCTTCCTGATGCTGCCCAGCGACAAGGATTTCTTTGAATTGCCGCCACTGGACAGGCAGGTCGACTACAAGGCGCATCTGGAGCCGATGGCGCGCGATTTCGCTTCGCTGCTGGCCATCGTTGCCGAGGTGCAGCGCCGGCCGGCGCCTGCTTCCGCGACCGATCAGAAGCCGGCCGAGCAGGCAAGCGTGGCTGACGCCCCGCCGCCACCCGTTTCCGAGGAGCCCTTCGTTCCGCTGCTGGATGGAAATGTGCCTCCGGGCAAACGTTGAGGTGCTTGTATTTTCGTTGATTTCGTGCGAATAACGCTGACGTTCGGGCATTTGCTGACCCGGAGACTGGACCGTTTAGGACGACCTTTCCCCGACATCGTGAACTCTCGACGGCGACCCTGCGCATGTCGCGCAGACGCAGCTTACCAAAGGGAACAGGAGCTTTCCCCCATGGCCCAGACCGGCACCGTAAAGTTTTTCAATGCAACCAAAGGCTTCGGCTTCATCACGCCTGACGACGGCGCGAAGGACGTTTTCGTCCACATTTCCGCTGTCGAGGCCTCCGGCCTGCGTACCCTCGTCGACGGTCAGAAGGTTTCCTTCGACGTCGAGCCCGACCGTATGGGCAAGGGTCCGAAGGCAGTGAACCTGTCCGCAGCCTAAGGGCATCGTGCCGGGTCACCGGCACGGCGGTTTGCAAGAGCGGCGCGAGAAATCGCGCCGCTTTTTTATGGTCTGGCTCTATCTGACCGCGCGCTGACGCGCGCGTGATTTCCCTTTGGATTTGCCTTGGGCGACAAGATAGCTTGCAGATTGTGCGAAAGGCTCACGAAAGCGGCTGCATGTGGGCAGTGGAGGGACCAATGAATTCAAGGATTTTCACGGCTGCTGCGCTTGCGCTCGGCGTTTCATTGTCGGCGAACGCTCACGCGGAAACGTTTCGCTGGTCGGCGAGCACGGACCCACAGACCATGGACCCGCATGCGGCGAATCTCGCGCCGGTGACATCGTTCCTCAACAATATCTATGAGGGCTTGGTGCGTCGTGCGCCCGACATGTCGATCGAACCCTCGCTGGCGACCGAATGGAAGCCGCTCGAAGATGAGGACGGCTGGCGCTTCGTGCTGCGGCAGGGCGTCAAGTTTCACGACGGATCGGATTTCACTGCCGACGACGTGCTCTTCTCTTACGAGCGGGGCATCTCCGAACAGTCCGATGTGCGCTCCTGGTTCGCGCCTGTGCAGGAGGTGCGCGTCGTCGACGACTACACCGTCGATTTCGTGACCAAGGCGCCGGATCCGATCTTTCCCGAGAGCATCGCGAACTGGATGATCATGGATCGCGACTGGGCCGCCGCGAACAACTCGACGATGCCCGCCAAGGACCAGCCGACATTCGCGACGCTTAACACCAATGGAACCGGACCGTTCAAGCTCGCGGCGCGCGACCCCGACGTGCAGACCCGCCTTGCCGTAAACGAAGAGTGGTGGGACGAGCCGCAGCACAATGTCACCGAAGCCGTCTTCATGCCGATCGGCAGCGCTGCCACCGCGATCGCCGCGCTTGTCTCCGGAGAGATCGACATGTTGCAGAGCGTGCCGGTGCAGGACGCCGAACGATTGCGCTCGCTCGACGGGATAAAGACGCTGGAAGGCCTCGAAGCGCGCGTGATCGTGCTCGGCTTCGCGCATGACCACCCGGCGTTGTATGGTTCCCTCGAAACCACGGGCAAGAACCCGTTCCAGGACGTGCGTGTGCGGCGGGCCGTGGCCAGCGCCATCAATGTCGATGCGATCGACCGCGTTTTGATGAACGGCATGGCGGAACCTGCCAGCCAGCTCGTCCCGGCGGGGCTATCCGGCTATTCGACCGCGCATTCTTCGCGCCCAGCCTACGACGCCGATGCGGCGCGCGCCCTGCTTGCCGAAGCCGGCTATCCGCAAGGCTTCTCCTTCAGCCTGCGATGCACCAACGACCGCTACCTGAACGACGATGCCGTCTGCCAGGCGCTTACCGGCATGCTGGCTGCGGTTGGGCTCAAGGCGCAGCTTGAGACGATGCCCGTGCGCACATACTGGACCGAACTGCGCGAGGACCGTTTCGACGTGTTCCTGCTCGGCTGGTCGCCCGGCACCTTCGATGCCGAGCACCCGATCCGCTTCCTGGTCCACACGCCGTCCAATACGCTGGGAACCTGGAATTTCGGCGGCTATTCCAATGCACGGGTCGATGAACTGCTGCCCATGGTTCAACAGGAGCTCGATCCCGCGAAGCGGCAGGCGATGCTCGACGAAATCGCCGGCATCGTGCAGGACGAGATGAGCTATGTGCCGCTTTATGTGGAGCCCCTGGTCTGGGCCGCACGCGACGCCATCGACGTGGTCCAGCGGCCCGACAATTTCTTCATGTTGAGATGGGTGCAGGTGAAAGGGTGAGGTGAGGAGGTCGGCAGGCTTCGAACTGTGCTAGGGAGCAACTTTAAAGTTCAGCTGCAATCCGATTTTCAACTTTTGCTAACTACCAGCTATCCTGGCATTCATACATTCTGGGTGCGTGGGGTGCATCGTCTACAACAGCCGTGAAGTTCGTAAGCTTGGCTGGCAGGAGTCGAGCGTTATCATTTTTGAACGCCGTTACAGGGACGTCGTCAGTAATGCGGTCTCCAAAATAGTCCTTTATACGACTTCGCGTTCTAAGTCGGACCGTCAAGCTTGCTACTATGCAGTGGGGGTCGTCCGAGATATTTATCCGGTCCCCGGCAACGCGAACATGCTCGCTGCCGAAATTGCAGGCTACCGCCCGTTGGCGTTCCGCATTCCGGTCAGCGCGGACAATGGTGTCTTCGAAGCTGGTCTTCAGGGCCCCAATCGGCGATCCCTCACTCAGCGAAGTGTGAGAGAAATCGACGACCGGGAGGCAGAGGCTATCCTCGTCGCTGCTGAGCACGGCATCGAGACAAGCTGGAAAGTGGAAGGCAACGGTGTGCAGGGAATGAGCGATCACGGCCAACAATCGTTGACCGTGGAAGATCGCCCGTTCGACGCCGTGCAGCGCGCACGCAGGGACATGAGGTTAAGGGCAACGGTCTTGCCCGCCTACAATTTCCGCTGCGCTCTGACAGGCCTTGCACAACGTGACCATCGGAATGCATTTGAGGCAGATTGCTGCCATATTTATGAGGTGAGTGATGGCGGCGCAGACGTTCCCACTAACGCCATGCTGATCATCAAATCCCTGCATTGGGCGGTTGATCACTTCCTGATCTCATTTGAAGACGATTTTCGCATCATCGCGAGTCCGCTGCTCGAAGAAAAATACCGAGCGATGCTCCATGAAGACCTTACGGCGCGTGTACCCTCAGATCCAAGTCTGAGGCCTTCCTTGAAAGCACTGCGTCGGCATCGAGCGCACTATTGGAAGCTGCATTCCTGACACCGGCTTGTCAGTATGGAGGGCCGATTGGCGTGCGTGTGAAAGGGGGCCCTTTCCATTGCGGCGGACTCTGCCCATATTCTCGCCATGGCCGATACCCCTGACAAGAAGAACGCCTCGCGCGCGAAGGATGCCGTTTTCGGTGCGCGCTCGCGCAAGAGTCCGCTCACCGATTATCTCGATGCTTCCGAGCCGCTGAACCCGGTCGGTTTCGGCGAGGCGCCGCAAAGCGAATTCGAGGGTGCGCCGCTGAGCGGGTCGATCTCGGACTGGGCCCAGCAGATCGCCGACGAGGCCGAAAAGGCCCCCGCCAAGCCGAAGAAAAAGGTGCCTGAACGATCATCGGCGCCGACGCGCTCGGCGCGTGGAACATCGATGGGCGGTGCAGCATCGCCCAAGGAGCGTGCGGCCGCCGGCCTCAACCCCGTGCCCGGGCTCGACATCGCGCTTGAGGATGTCGAGAAGCTGTCGTCGTCAGGTGTCACTGCCACGGTCGCGGCGCTGTCGCGCCTGATCGAGGGCGGCGATCCCAACCTGAAGAACGAGGCCTGGGTGCCGCACCGGCCCGCGCGGCCGGAAAAGTCGGAAGGCGGCATCGAAATCCGCATGGAGACGGCATTCAAGCCGTCAGGCGACCAGCCAACCGCCATTGCGGACCTTGTCGGCGGCGTGAAGGAGCAGGACCGCACGCAGGTGCTGCTGGGCGTCACCGGGTCGGGCAAGACCTTCACCATGGCCAAGGTGATCGAGGAGACGCAGCGCCCAGCACTGATTCTCGCGCCCAACAAGACGCTGGCAGCCCAGCTCTACGGCGAGTTCAAGAGCTTCTTTCCGAACAACGCCGTCGAGTATTTCGTTTCCTACTACGACTACTACCAGCCGGAGGCCTACGTGCCCCGGACGGATACATATATCGAGAAGGAATCTTCCATCAACGAGCAGATCGACCGCATGCGCCACTCGGCCACGCGCTCGCTGCTGGAGCGCGACGACGTCATCATCGTCGCGTCGGTGTCGTGCATCTACGGTATCGGGTCGGTCGAAACCTATACGGCCATGACGTTCCAGATGGAGGTGGGCGACAGGCTCGATCAGCGTCAGCTTCTCGCAGACCTCGTTGCCCAGCAATACAAGCGGCAGGACATCAATTTCACACGCGGCTCGTTCCGCGTGCGTGGCGATACCATCGAGCTGTTCCCCGCCCACCTTGAAGACCGCGCCTGGCGGATCACGCTGTTCGGCGACGAGATCGAGACGATAACAGAGTTCGATCCGCTGACCGGCCAGAAGACCGGCGACCTCAAGAGCGTCAAGATTTACGCCAACTCGCACTATGTGACGCCACGGCCGACACTCAATCAGGCAATCAAGTCTATCAAGGAAGAGCTGCAGCACCGGCTGGTCGAGCTGGAAAGGGCAGGGCGCCTGCTGGAGGCGCAGCGGTTGGAGCAGCGCACACGTTTCGATCTCGAAATGCTCGAGGCAACCGGCTCCTGTGCCGGCATCGAGAACTATTCGCGCTATCTCACTGGCCGCGCGCCGGGCGATCCACCGCCGACGCTGTTCGAATATGTGCCCGACAACGCGCTCGTCTTCATCGACGAAAGCCACGTCACCGTGCCGCAGATCGGCGGCATGTATCGGGGCGACTTCCGCCGCAAGGCGACGCTGGCCGAATACGGCTTCCGCCTCCCGTCGTGCATGGACAATCGGCCGCTGCGCTTCGAGGAGTGGGACGCGATGCGCCCGCTCACGGTCGCGGTGTCGGCGACGCCGGGCGGCTGGGAGATGGAGCAGGCGGGCGGCGTGTTCGCCGAGCAGGTGATCCGTCCGACCGGTCTGATCGATCCGCCGGTCGAGGTGCGGCCGGCGCGCACGCAGGTCGACGACGTGCTGGGCGAGATCCGCGAGACGACAGCCAAGGGCTACCGCACACTGGTCACGGTGCTAACCAAGCGCATGGCCGAGGAACTGACCGAATATCTGCACGAACAGGGCGTGCGGGTGCGCTATATGCACTCCGACATCGACACGCTCGAACGCATCGAGATCCTGCGCGATCTGCGCCTCGGCGCGTTCGACGTTCTGGTCGGCATCAACCTGCTGCGCGAGGGGCTCGACATTCCGGAATGCGGCTTCGTGGCCATCCTCGACGCCGACAAGGAAGGCTTCCTGCGCTCGGAGACATCTCTGATCCAGACCATCGGCCGCGCCGCGCGTAACGTCGACGGCAAGGTCATTCTCTACGCCGATCAGGTAACCGGTTCGATGGACCGGGCGATGGCGGAAACCAATCGCCGTCGCGAGAAGCAGCTCGAATACAACACGGCCAACGGCATCACGCCTGAATCGGTCAAGAAGAACATCGGCGACATTCTCGACTCGGTCTACGAGCGCGATCATGTCCGCCCGGACATTTCGAAGGTGTCCAAGGGCGGCCAGCTCGTCGGCGCGAACCTCAAGGCGCATCTGGAGCATCTCGAGAAGGAAATGCGGGATGCGGCCGCGGACCTCGACTTCGAGCGCGCCGCGCGGCTGCGCGACGAGGTCAAGCGCCTGCGCGATACCGAACTGGCGATCTCCGACGATCCTCTGGCGCGCGAAGTGGAGCTGGAGAGCCCGGATTCCGGGCGCCGCAAGGGCCAGCACAACAAGGGCAAGGCCCGGCACCGCACAGTCGGCGACGATGGCAGCCTTTTCCGCAAGCCGGACCTCGACGAGATGGGGACCTCCGGCGACCACGCTACCCCCGCCGCCGGTGGAATGTTCCGCAAGAACACGCTGGACGAGATGACCGTTGGTCGTACCGAGAAGCCGGTCCAGGGCAAGGTCCCGTCAAAACCGGACAACGAAGCCAAGGCGGTCAAGCGCGAACGTGCCGGCATCGGCTCCTACGAGGATCCGGCCGATGCGCGCAAGGAGACGCGCAGGTCACGCAAGACCGGCCGGCCGGGGCGGTGACCATGACGCTTGGTGGCTTGAGGATCTGAGCGAGTCAGCTTTTTCGGGTGGATGTCGGGACGGCTTTTCGCCGAACGTCTTGAAGGCGAGACAGCCGCAAAAAGGAGAGACGCCGATGTCCGACGAGACCCAGCAAGCCATGCCGACCCCAACCGGAGGGCTCAATGCCTACCTTCAGGTGGATGGGGCCATCAAGGCCGCCGAATTCTATGGCCGCGCCTTCGATGCAACCGAGGTCTACGCCGTGCCCGCCGACGAGCAGGGCCGGACGATGCACATCCACCTTCACGTCAACGGTTCGTCGCTGATGCTCGGCGATGCCTATCCGGAGCATGGCCATCCGCACGAGCCAGCGCAGGGCTACGTCCTGCAGCTTCATCTGAGCCATGACGATATTGACTCATGGTGGCAGCGCGCCGTCGATGCCGGCTGCGAGGTGACCGTTCCGCTTCAGGTCATGTTCTGGGGCGATCGCTGGGGTCAGCTCCGCGATCCGTTCGGCGTGGTCTGGGCGATGAACGCGCCAGCCAGCTAGGCGAACGAAGGACGATGTCCCGCGCCGGCTTGAGGCTTCGGCGCGGGTTCCGCGCGTCTAAACCCTCGAATTTTGTTTGGGCACATCGTCCGGCCAGCACAGGTGCTGAGTACGCTTGAAATATCCGACGGTTCTGATGTAATTGCTGTCCAGTGCCCACACATGTTTCGGAAAGGAGGGCTGCGTGATGATCTTCAATCAACACCGTCAGCGCGGTCCCGTCCACGCCCTGCAGGCTTGCTTGCAGGGCTGACCAGGAACGGTCCCGGGTTTCTTTTCCCGCTTTCAGTTTCTCTTGGTCCGCCCTTCGTGGCGCATGGCTGCTCCAGCCGCGCCGAAGTGCACAATCCCGGTATTCGCTCGTGGCATGAATTGCCCGGCGACCGGTCGGACCCGAGAACGAACCATGTCCCTGATCAACCTGAAATCCGTTGGCGTCAGCCTTAATGCGCCGCTTTTTTCCAATCTCGACCTCGTCATCGGCCGTGGTGACAGATTGGGCCTCGTTGCCGCCAACGGCCGTGGCAAGTCGACTCTGCTCAAATGCCTGACGGGACAAATGGAGCCGACGGCTGGAGAGATCACCCGTGCGCGCGGCGTTGCTGTCGGGTTTGTCGAACAGGCCGTGCCCGACAGTCTTATGGATGCCAGCTTCCACGAGGCCGTCGCCAACGCGTTGCCGCAAGAACAGCGTGCCAGCGAAAGCTGGCGTGTCGACGTGGTGCTGGATTCGCTCGATGTGCCGGAGGAGCTCCGCGACAGGACGGTTCGCAGGCTCTCGGGCGGTTGGCAGCGCCTGGCGTTGATCGCTCGTGTGTGGGTGGCAGAGCCGGATGTTCTGCTGCTTGACGAGCCGACCAATCATCTCGACCTCGAAAAGATCGGTCTTCTCGAAACCTGGCTCAACGCGTTGCCGCGCGAGGTGCCGGTGGTGATTGCCAGCCACGACCGCGCTTTTCTCGATGCCGTCACCAACCGTACGCTATTTCTGCGTCCCGAAAACTCGCCCACCTTCGCGTTGCCCTATTCGCGCGCCCGCGCTGCGCTGGACGAGATCGACGCGGCTGCTGAACGCAAGTTCGAGCGCGACGTAAAGGCGGCGGCGCAGTTGCGGCGGCAAGCGGCGAAACTCAACAATATCGGCATAAACTCCGGCAGCGACCTGCTAACCGTGAAGACCAAGCAGCTTAAGGCGCGTGCCGAGCGGCTGGAGAGCGCCGCGCAGCCGGCTCACAGGGAGCGCTCGGCCGGCACGATCCGGCTTGCCAATCGCGGCACCCATGCCAAGGTACTGGTCAGCTTCGACGACGTGCCGATGGTAACGCCGGACGGCACGCTGCTGTTTCGTACGGGCAAGCGCAGCATCAATCAGGGCGACCGTATCGTGCTGCTGGGCCGCAATGGTGTCGGCAAGACGCGGCTGGTCGACATGATGCGGCGTGCCATTGGCGAACCCGGCTCGGTCGCAGGCGTCAAGGTCACGCCTTCGGTGGTGCCGGGCTATGCCGATCAGGACCTGTCCGATGTCGATCCTAAAACAACGCCTTTTGCGCTGCTCTCCTGGCGCTTCGATATCGGAGACCAGCGGGCGCGTTCGTTGCTTGCGGGCGCGGGGCTTCCGATAGAGCTACAGGCACGCAAGATAGAGGTGCTTTCCGGTGGGCAGAAGGCGCGGCTGATGATGTTGATGCTCAGACTGGCCTATCCCAACTTCTACCTGCTGGACGAACCGACGAACCACCTCGACATCGAAGGGCAGGAAGCGCTGGAAGCAGAGCTGCTTGCACATGAGGCAACGTCGCTGCTGGTTTCACATGATCGGTCGTTCATTCGCGCCGTGGCCAACCGTTTCTGGTTGATCGACCAAAGGAAGCTCGTGGAGGTGGATGATCCGGAGGGATTCTTGCGCTGGCTTCCGGCGGCTCATGATGCTGGAAAGCAATACGTCGAGCGACGGCGGAGCCGGACAATATCCATCCGGGTAGAGCCGTCTGCGTGTTCCAGCTTTCCATTCCCGCGCCGGCGTCACGCTTCGGCGCGGGCCTCTCAGGCCCGGTGCTCTGACAGGCCGGCGCTCACCATATTGAGCGGCAGGCGAGTGCCACGGCTGTAGGCTGCCATCACCCGGTCGGCGACGGCCTTGCGTCGCGATTTCTCGCGTTCGGTCACGCCCAATTCGCGGCATACCGCCTCAATGATGGGTTGCATGCTTTCGAGTTCATGCGGTTCGAAGCCCTGGTGAGCCTCGCTTCCATCCGTCCACCTTGTCGTCGCCGCAGACATCGGCCTCGCTCCTCTCGCGCACGCGGTTTATGCCGCGCAGTCTGCCCTGGCACCGCCTCTTGTGAGTTTATGCGCATTTCGGACCTTATCAAGGCGTGAATCGGGCGATCTGATGCTGAAATCGGCTCGAAAGATTGGAATTCGGCACCCGAAACACTATCCCGGCCCTGCCGGGAAGGTGAAGCGGTCGTCTCCGCCGCAATCCTGGACCAGACGAAATCTCTTTGCCGGCTTTGCTTGCGGGCGTCCCGCTGTGCTATGCGCCGTGGCAGATTTCACACCTCAACACCCGAATTTCTCCCAATGGTCGTTTCCACCGCCTCGCCTGAGATGATGGCAGCACAACCGGACCGCGTGACGTGAGCGCGGCCGTATTTTTTGCCGTTCTGCTGGCGGCGGCGATGCATGCAACGTGGAACGCGCTGCTCAAGGTGCGGCTCGACCGCTTCGCCGCGATCTCGCTGATGGGGTTCGGCATGGGTGTCGTTTCCCTGCCGTTCCTGCCCTTCGTCGCGATGCCCGCCGGCATCACCTGGTTCTGGCTCGGGCTCTCGTCCGCCCTGCACATCGGCTACAACTATTTTCTGGCTCGCGCCTACGAGACCGGCGAACTCGGGCAGGCCTATCCGCTGGCGCGCGGCACTGCTCCGCTGTTCACCACGCTGGGCGGTCTGGTTCTCATCGGCGAAGTGCCGGGCAAGGTTGCGGTGCTCGGGATATTGCTTCTTTGCGCAGGCACCTTCCTGATGTCGATGCGTGGCGGCGGCATGAATGCGCTCGGCAGGCGGCCGGTCATCTACGCGCTGGCGACATCGGTCTTCATCGCCGGCTACACCCTTGCGGACGGCTCCGGTGCACGCTCGGCCGCGACGGCGGCGAGCTACATCGTCTGGCTATTCGTGATCGAAGGCATCACGGCGATCGCGGCGTGCATTCTGGTGCGCGGCACGCGGGTCATCCGCGTCATGGTGCCCGAATGGAAGGTCTGCCTCGTCAGCGGGCTGCTCAGCGCCTCGGGCTATGGCATCGTAATATGGGCCATGACAAAGGCGCCGATCGCCACCGTGGCCGCGCTGCGCGAATCGTCGATCCTGTTCGCCATGGTTCTGTCGGTAGTGATGCTGGGCGAATCGATGACGCGATGGCGCGCGGCCGCCGCACTGCTGATCGTCGGCGGGGTCGTTGCGCTAAGGCTCGGATAAAGCGGGTGAAAAACTCGTTTGCGGCGGATACATTGTCGTCACGATGCGTTGCTAGAAGCTGGTTTTCATGACGAAGGGGATTGCCTGATATGAAGATTGCTGTTCTCGGCGGTGACGGGTTCATCGGCTGGCCAACCTGCCTGCATCTTTCCGATGCAGGGCATGACGTCCACATCATCGACAATCTGTCGCGCCGCTGGATCGACACGGAGCTGGGCGTACAGTCGCTGACGCCGATGGACTCGATCCAGGAACGCACGCGCATCTGGTATCAGGAAACGGGCCGGCGGATTCATTTCCACCTCATCGACCTTGCCAGCGACTACGAGATCTTCAAGGGCTGGCTCCGCAAGGAGCGGCCCGACGCGATCGTGCATTTCGCCGAGCAGCGCGCCGCGCCCTATTCGATGAAGAGCGACCGGCACAAGAACTACACCGTCAACAACAACGTCAACGCGACCCACAACGTGCTCAACGCGCTGGTCGAGACCGGTGTCGATGCGCATCTGGTGCATCTGGGCACGATGGGCGTCTATGGTTATTCGACGGTCGGCGCGGCGATCCCCGAGGGCTACCTGCCGGTCGGCATCGATACGATGTCGGGGAGACGGCGAAGCAGGAAATCCTCTATCCCGCCAATCCTGGCTCGATCTACCACATGACCAAGTGCCTGGATCAGCTGCTGTTCCAGTTCTACGCCAAGAACGACGGCCTGCGGATCACCGACCTGCATCAGGGCATCGTGTGGGGCACGCACACCGCGCAGACGCGCCGGCACGCGCAGCTCATTAACCGCTTCGACTATGACGGCGACTATGGCACTGTGCTCAACCGCTTCCTGATCCAGGCTGCGATCGGCTATCCGCTGACCGTGCACGGCACGGGCGGTCAGACCCGGGCCTTCATCCACATCCAGGATTCGGTGCGCTGCATCGAGCTGGCGCTGAAGAGCCCGCCGGCCAAGGGCGACCGGGTGAAGATCTTCAACCAGATGACCGAGACGCACCGCGTGCGCGATCTTGCCGAGCTGGTTGCGAAAATCACCGGCGCGCGGATCGCGTGGCTGCCAAATCCGCGCAAGGAAGCGGCCGAGAACGATCTCGTCGTGCGCAACGAGCAGTTCCTCAAGCTCGGTCTCAACCCGACCACGCTGGCCGAGGGGCTGCTCGAGGAGGTGATCGAGGTGGCGAAGAAATACGCCTACCGCGTCGATCGCAGCCGTATCCCAGCCGTCTCGGCGTGGACCAAGGACATCGAGCCGGTCATCGAACGCGACCCGGAAGGCAAGCGCTTGAAGAGCGTGGGGTAATTCGTTCTTGCGGACGTCCGTGCCTTACGTTGCCCCCTCTGTCCTGCCGGACATCTCCCCCGCAAGGGGGAGATCAGCTTTCATCGCTGCCCGAGCTCTCCCTGCCACGCTGGCGATGGGCGGTAGCGGATGTGAAGGCCGATCTCCCCCACGTGGGGAGATGTCCGGCAGGACAGAGGGGGCAACGTAGAGCGCTTGCTTTGCCGTCCCGATGATTTCTCGCGCCTACGTCACACTCGTCACCAACGCCGACTACGTGCTCGGCGCGACGGCGCTTGTGCGGTCGCTGCGTGCCACGGCAACCACGGCCGAGATCGTCGTCATGCACACCGGCGGCGTCGAGCATGCTGCGCTCGCGCCGCTGGAAGCGCTGGGCGCGCGGCTTCACCTCGCCGAACTGCTGCCGACCTCCGATGCGTTCAATGCCCGCCATCAGCGCGAGCGCATCCATGCCGAGAACCCGTTCACCAAGGGGCGCAAGCCGGCCTTCCATACGCCGCTCGACAATTTCGCAAAGCTGCGGCTGTGGGAGTTGGAAGACTATGACAGCGTCGTCTTCATCGACGCCGACGCCGTCGTGGTGCGCAACATCGACCGGCTTTTCCTCTATCCGGAGTTCAGCGCGGCCCCGAATGTCTATGAGGGGCTGGCGGATTTCCACCGTCTCAATTCCGGCGTCTTTGTCGCCAAGCCTTCGCGCGTGACCTTCGAGAAGATGCTATCTCGCCTTGATGCGCCCGACGCTTACTGGCCCCGCACGGACCAGACGTTCCTGCAGTCCTTCTTTCCGAACTGGCACGGCCTGCCCGTGTTCTACAACATGCTGCAGTATGTCTGGTTCAACCTGCCGGAACTGTGGGACTGGAAGTCGGTGCACATCGTGCATTACCAGTATGAGAAGCCTTGGGAACGGCAACACCCCAAGGCAGACCTGCTGCGACCCCTGATAGACCTCTGGCAGAGCTATCTCGAAGGTTCCCCGCCGGACATCGACCGGCTGCCCAATCCCGAGCGTAAGGAGTAGCGATGCCGACAACGCTGGTTTCCGGCGGTGCGGGCTATGTGGGGCGTTTTATTGTCAATATGTTGCTGGAGCGCGGCTACGACGTGGTCGTGATGGGGCGGCGCGCGCCGCCGCCGGGCACCTTTGTGGCGCCGGTGAAATTCGTGGAAGGTTCGCTCGATCCAGACCGCGACCAATCGGCGGCTTTTGCCGGCGTCGACAGCTTCGTGCACGCCGCCTTCGATCATCTCCCGGGCCGTTACCGTGGCGGCGAGGGCGACGACCCGGCGGGCTTCCGCCTGCGCAACGTCGACGGCTCGATGGCGCTTTTCGAGCAGGCACGTGCCGCGGGTGTGCGGCGCGCCGTGTTCCTGTCCTCACGCGCGGTCTACGGCACCCAGCCGCCCGGCACGCAGCTCAATGAGGCGATGCGCCCGCATCCCGACACGCTCTACGGCGAGGTCAAGCTTGCCGTCGAGCGGCGGCTGCATGCGATGGCGGGCGAGGGGTTCGCGCCGTCTTCGCTGCGCGTGACCGGCGTCTATGGGCTGGCCGGACGCGACAGTCCGGAGGACAAATGGACCCCGCTGCTGCGGGACTGGCTCGCCGGCAGGCCTGTCGAGCCGCGGGCAGGCAGCGAAGTCCATGGCGAGGATGTCGGCGCTGCGGTGGCGGTGGTCCTCGATGCGTCCTTCGATGCCGTATCCGGGCAGGTCTTCAACGTTTCCGATCTGATGGTCGACCGGTGCGATCTGCTGGTGATGGTGCAGCAGGCGACGGGATGTTCCAACCCGCTTCCGCCCGCGTCCGATACCTCGCGATTCAATGTCATGACGACGGAGAAGATCACAAGCCTCGGCTGGAAGCCGGGCGGCGCCAGAAGCCTGCGCGAGACGGTTCGCGATCTCGTCGACCGCTTGCATGCCGGCGCAGCAGTGCGTTGAGAAACTGATTCAACGACTTGCGGAATTGAATCGCGTTTCGGCGTTAAGGGATTGAAATCTATGCGCTACGGAAACAGCGGTTCCTGCGCCATCTGAAGGTGCAGGTGCTCGCCGTCGTAGGGATGCGCCTCGCAGACGGCTTCGTCGAGCTCGACGCCGATGCCGGGTTCCGTGGACGGGATGACGTGGCCGTCCTGCCATTCGATCTTCTTTTTCAGCAGTTTCGCGTGGAAGCCGTCCCACTGCTTCAGCGATTCCAGGATCAGGAAGTTCGGCAGCGTCACCGCGAGCTGGATGTTGGCCGCGCCGACCAGCGGTCCGCAATAGCAGTGCGGCGCCACCTGGATGTGGAACGCTTCCGCCATCGCGGCGATCTTCTTGGTCTCGAGGATGCCGCCCGAGCGGCCGAGATCGGGCTGGATGATCGATGCGGCGCGGTTCTCGATGACCCGGGCAAACTCCCACTTTGTCGTCAGCCGCTCGCCGGTCGCCACCGGAATCGAGGTTCCGCGCGCCACCTGCGCCATCACCTCGGGCATGTCCGGCGGTACCGGCTCCTCGAACCATAGCGGATCGTAGGGTTCGATCGCGCGCGCCATGCGCAGCGCGCCGGAAGCGGTGAACTGGCCGTGCGTGCCGAACAGAATGTCGGCGTTCATGCCGACGGCCTCGCGGATCGCTGCGACCATTCGGGTCGAGGTGTCGATGTCGACGAGGCGCGGCTGGTGCCCGTCGAAGGCGGTATAGGGCCCGGCGGGGTCCAGCTTCACGGCGTTGAAGCCCTGACGCACATATTCGGCAGCGCATTTTGCGGCGAGGTCGGGGTCGTTGTAGACGTTCCTGCCCCGTGCATCCTCTGAGTGCACGCTGCCTTCGTGCGGATAAAGATAGGTGTAGGAGCGCAGCGTCTCGTGCACGCGGCCGCCGAGTAGCGCATAGACCGGCTTGCCCGCTTCCTTGCCGATGATGTCCCAGCACGCCATTTCGAGCGCGGAGACGCAGCCCATCATCGAAACGTCGGGGCGCTGCGTGAAGCCGGACGAATAGGCCCGGCGGAAGAAGGTCTCGATGTCGTGCGGGTCGCGGCCGACGAGGTAGCGCTCCGCGCAATCCTCGATCATCGCGGCGGTCACGCGCGGGCCGAAGGTGGCGTTATAGGCCTCGCCATAGCCGGTCACGCCGCCATCGGTCGTCAGCCGAACGAAGATGAAATATTTGCCACCGATGCCCGGGGGCGGGTTCCCCACGACCCAGGTTTTGACGTCGGTGATTTTCATGAAGGACTCCAGCCTAGAATACGATCACGTTTCGCAACGCCTTGCCGGCGTTGACCGCCGCGATTGCTTCGTTGATTTGGGCCAGAGGGTAACGGGCGCTGACCAATTCGTCGAGTTTCAGCCTGCCGGCGCGGTAGTGATCGACCAGCATCGGGATGTCGCGCGAGACGTCCGTCTCGCCCATCTTGGACCCGAATATGCGCTGGTTCCATGCGGCCATGGTGCCGGGGTCGTAGGAGGCCATCACGCCGGATGGCGGCATGCCGACGATGACCACCGCGCCGTTTTTGGTGAGATATGAGAAAGCGCCGTCGAAGGCGGCTTTCGCGCCCACGGTGACGAACACATAATCGACGCCCCTGCCGCCAGTGAGCGCCATGATCTCTGCGGCCGCATCGGTCGTGACGGGGTTAAACGCGTGCGTCGCTCCGAAAGCGCGTGCCGCCGTCAGCTTGTCTTCGGAAAGATCGAGCGCGATCACCATGGATGCGCCGGCCAGCGCCGCACCCTGAACGCTGTTGAGGCCGACGCCGCCGCAGCCGACCACGGCGACCGCCTGTCCCGGCCGCACTTTCGCAGTGTTGACCACCGCGCCGAAGCCAGTGATGACGCCACAGGCGAGCAGGGAAGCCGGTTCGAACGCCATATCGTCGGGGAGCTTGGCAAGCTGGCTTTTATGCACGACCACCTTCTCGGCAAAGGCTCCGGTGCGCATGGATTGCACGTATGGTGTCCCGTCCGTTCCGGTCAGCGGGCTTTTTGCGTCGAGCGGAAACACCTCCTCGCACATCACCAGGCTGCCCTGTCCGCAATAATGGCAGCCGCCGCATGAGCGTATCAGCGTGACGACGACACGGTCGCCGAGCGCGACGCCGTCGACCTCATCGCCGATCGCCGACACGATGCCGGCGGCCTCGTGTCCGTAGACTGCGGGCAGGCCGCCGCCCCATGCGCCTTCGGCGTAGAAGATGTCGGAATGGCAGATGGCGCAGGCTTTCACGTCGACCATAACCTCGCCGGGACCGGGATCGGCGATGTCGATCTCCTCGATCGAAAGCGGCTCTCCGAAACGATGGCAGATGGCGGCCTTTATGCGTGTCACAGTCTACTCCGGGTTCGCTGCGGGCCGCAGCCTAGGACAGCTCCCCGTGCGGACGCGAGAAAAAGGCGACGCCGCGCGCCGCAATTACGCCATCGCCGCGCATTGACCGCGGCGCGACGTAACGCTAGGCGAGAAAGAACAGTGCCTGCAGGAGAGGAGCCGCAATGAACCGCAACGACGTCAATCCTGTGGGCGAATTGACCTTGCGGACGCTGGCCATGCCTGCCGACGCTAATGCTGCCGGCGACATCTTCGGCGGCTGGGTGATGGCTCAGATGGATCTTGCCTGTGGCATCCGGGCGGCTGAACGCGCCAAAGGCCGCGTCGTGACGGCTGCGGTCAAGGAGATGTCGTTCGCCAAGCCGATGAAGGTGGGCGATACGCTCTGCATCTATATCGACATCACCAGGGTCGGCCGCACCTCCATGACGCTGCGCGTCGAGGCCTGGGCGCAACGCTACCTCAGCGACCTGATGGAGCGTGTGACCCACGCCGATTTCGTGATGGTGGCGCTCGACAGCCAGGGTAAGCCGACGCCGATTCCCGACGAAAAGTAGCGACACCGACAATGTCTGCCCCGCTCACGCGCGCCGCCTATCTCGACCTGCTGGCGTTGGCGCGGCGGCATGCTTGCAGGGGTGTCGAGGCGGACGATCTTCTGCAGGATACGCTGGCGGTGGCGCTATCGTCCGGGCGCGCGCCTTCTATCGAAAACCGCGCATGGCTTGGCGGTGTGATGCGCAATCTTGCGCGGATGAGCGCGCGCAGCGCAGTGCGCAGGAGCAATCGCGAAAGTCAGGCAGTTTTGGCAGCGCCGGTGGCGGACGAGCCGCCGCCCTGTGCAGCGCTCCCTCAACTCGACGGACTGGCGCCATCTCTGCGGATCGTCGCGGTGCTCGCGCTATCGGGACACAACAAGGCCGAGATACGCTCTCTCCTGCGCATCTCCGACGAGGCGCTGCGCCAGCGCATCGCAGCACTTCGGCGCGCGTTGTCCCGGGTCGGCCGGGAAGTGCCGCCCGGCCTGCCGGCGCTGCACGGTGCGCTTGCGTTCGGCTCCATACGCCGCGGCCTGTTGCCCGTCTTGCGCACCGGCTATGTCGATTTCGCCAGTCACGATCCCGAGGGTCATCCGATCGCCTTCAGAATTTCTCGCCCGGAGACCTCACAAAACCACCACCGGCGGCAACTGACGGGCGCATGACAGATCAAGGAGCAAATCCATGCTTTCCAAATCCCGCATCGGCAATATCTGCTATTACGTCAGTGATATCGACCGCACGGAGGCGTTCTACCGCGATGTGGTGGGTCTCGACGTGCAGCGCATGGATGACGACGGCGACGGCAATGCGTGGCTGATCGCCAGCATCGCCAACAATATCGACCTGCTCTTCTTCAGGATGGAGTCCCGGCCGGGCAATTCGCCGATTGTCGTCTTCGATTTGGCTGAGGGCGGCATTGACGATGTCGTCGAGGGGCTCGCGCAAAAGGGCGCGACCATCGTCACGCCGGTAAGCCACGCGCCGGGCGGCTGGTCGAGCGAGTTCGCCGACCCCGACGGTCACCAGATATCGGTCTACCAGACCGAGGATGCGCCGCGTTCGCGTAAATAGCGCAACGTTTCGATCCTAGACCTGATCCGCATCGAAACGGGTGCGCGCGCTATTGATCTTGCCGATGTTTGCGCGCGCCCACAGCGCCAGCCCCTTGACCGGCACGCGCAAGTCGCGGCCAAGATCGGTCAGCTCGTAATCGACGCGCGGCGGGATCGTCGGATAGACGGTTCGCGTCACCAGCCCGTCGCGTTCGAGGCCGCGCAGGGTCGACGTCAGCATCTTCTGCGAGATGTTGCCGATCAGCCGGCGGAGCTCGTTGAAGCGCATGGGGCCGTCGCTGAGCAGTTCCACCACGAGCACCGTCCACTTGTCGCCGACACGGGACAGCACGTCACTGACGGCCTGACAGGCGGTATGGTCACGGTGACTGAGTGTCAACAAAGTGCCTCCTTGTGCACTGCAAAACCAGTCTCCTATATAGCCCCAGTATCCAAAGGATACCATGTTTTCCGTGAAAGGACACAAAAATGGCAAAGCCAAGGATTGGGGTAATCATCGGTTCCACGCGTCCGGGCCGCTTCGGCGACAAGCCGGCCGAATGGATCGCCGAGCGCGCAAAGGCCACCGGCGAGTTCGAGGTCGAGATCGTCGACCTGCGCGACTATCCGCTTCCGTTCTTCGACGAGCAGGCGTCGCCCGCATACGCCCCCTCGAACGCAGATGGCGCCAAGGCGTGGCAGGACAAGATCGCCAGCCTCGACGGCTACATCGTCACCGCTGCCGAATATAATCGCGGTCCGACGGCCGTGCTGAAGAACGCGCTCGACTACGCCTATAACGAGTGGAACAACAAGCCGGTGGCCTTTGTGGGCTATGGCGGCGTCGGCGGTGCCCGCGCGATCGAGCAGCTTCGGCTGCATGCGGTCGAGCTTCAGATGAACCCGATCCGCAATGGCGTTCACATCGTCTGGGCCGACTACGCGCAGATCGCCTCCGGCGACAAGAAACTCTCCGATTTCGCGCACCTGAACGACGCGGCCGACGGTATGCTGAAGCAGTTCGGTTGGTGGACGAGGGCGCTCAAGACCGCCCGCGATGCCGACAAGGCCGCCGCCAAGGCTGCCTGACGATTATCTCTCCGGAACGGCGCGAACCCGGTTCGCGCCGTTCCGAGACCTCATGGCATATGTTCGCGGTGGGTCTTGATCGAGCGGATCGCCAGCACTTTGTCGATGCGGCGGCCGTCGAGGTCCACGACCTCGAAACGCCAGCCGAGCGCGTGCACGGACTCGCCGGTTGCCGGCAGGTGATGCATGTGCGACAGCACGAAGCCGGCAAGCGTCTGGTAGTCACGCTTTGCTGGAAGCGTTATGCTTAGCAAGTCGGCCATCTCGTCAATCGGCATATAGCCGGCAAGCAGCCATGAGCCGTCGTCGCGCTGCACGGCGACAGCTTCTTCCTCATCATCAAGATCCGACTTGAAGACCCCGGTGATCGTCTCGAGGATGTCGGCGGGCGTGACCACGCCTTCGAAATCGCCATACTCGTCATGAACGAGCGCCATTGGCATATCGGCTTCTTTCAAAGTCGTCAGCACATCGAGCGCGTCGGCGTTGTCGTGAACGATCGGCGCAGGATGGATGAGCGTACGCAGGTCGAACGTTCGCTTTCCGACAAGTGCGGCCAGCGCCTCCCTCGTGCGCACCACACCGATCATCTGGTCGACACTGCCATCGGCCACCGGCAGCAGCGCATGCCGCGCTTCCAGCAGCTTGGTGCGCAGGTTGGCCTTGCTGTCCTTGGCATCCAGCCAGTCGATCTCCGTTCGCGGCGTCATGATCGCGCGGACGCTGCGGTCGGCGAGCCGCATCACGCCCGCGATCATCTTGCGTTCGTCGCTTTCCACGACGCCGTGGCTCTCAGCTTCCGCGATGAGGCTTACGATCTCCTCGTCGGTCACCTTGGAGGCGCCTTCGTCCGACTGGCCAAGCAGGCTCAGCACCGTCTTGCCCGAGATGTCCAGCAGCCAGACCAGCGGAGCGCCGAGCACCGACAGGATGTGCATGGCAGGCGCGACACGCGAGGCCACGCCCTCCGGGTTGCGCAGGGCAATCTGCTTGGGCACGAGTTCGCCGATGATCAGCGATCCATAGGTGATGAGGGCAACGACCGTGCCCACGCCGAGCGTGCCGGCCAGGCTTGGGGACAGCCCGAGTTCGTTAAGCCAGGAAGACATCCTCAGGCCAAGCGTTGCGCCCGAGAAGGCGCCCGACAGCACGCCCACCAGCGTGATGCCGATCTGAACCGTGGAAAGGAACCTGCCCGGATCGGCGGCAAGTTTCGCGGCCTTTGCGGCTCCCGTGTTACCACGCTCGGCCATCGCAGCGAGACGCGCCGGCCGCGCCGAGACGACCGCCAGTTCCGACATGGCCAGCAGGCCGTTGACGCAGATGAGAACAACGACGATGGCGATTTCGACTGTAAGCATGATTTCCGCTTAGCACCGACAATGCCTTCGCGCGACAGGAAACTTGCTGCGCCTGCGCCCGACAGGCCTATTTGCAGGCGACGTAACCGTTGCGGCGGTTCTTGATGTCGAAGTGGAAGTGGTCAGCGTGAGCTGCGTTGTAGCCCGGTCCGAGAACGGTGCTGAAATAGTCGCAGCCGCCTGTGCGGACATTGTTGAGCAGGCTGCGCTGGCGGAAACTGAACCAGCCGGGCTTGCGCACGTCGATGTCGCTGCCATTCTTGAGCTCGATGCGCATAACGTCGAGCGCGTTGCCCTTGGAGTGTTCCGAGGCGACGCCACCCGAACCGGCGATGTTGCGGCAGGAATAGCTGGAGCCCTGATGGATGGTCTTCACACCGCTCAGATAGCGCCAGCGCGCAGCGGGCGCGAGTTCTTTCTTGGTCCAGCTCGCAAAGGCCAGCGCCATGTCGCAGCTCAGGGTTGCGGCCGGCTTCATCTGGATATTGCCGGACAGGCGGCTCACCTGCACCGGGTGGTCGATGCGGCAGGACCCTCCCTGGTTGATCGGCGCCAGATCCTGATAGGTGGCGCCCATCCTGCGCAACTGGCGGCGGCACTCAACTTCGCTCGCGGGCATTGCCGCGCCGGGCGAGGCGCGAGGCGTCGACAGGCGAGGGTAGGCAGCCGTCATCGCGCTCAGTGGCGCGAGCCTTGCAAGTCCCCGCGGCTGCGAGATGGAGGAGGTCTGCGCGCCGACATCGACGGTCGGCGTCAGCACGCTGCTGACCGAGCATGAGGTGAAAGCGAGCGCACCCGCACCGATCGCCGCCGCCCGAACCAGGGTGCGCGCGCGTCTGCGGATCGATCCAAAGAGTTTCGCTGCCCCGCTACGCAATACTTTGGGCATCCCGTCTTCCCTGTCCCGTACGCTTGTAGTCTAGGCGGGAAGGGTAAAGGAAACCTGTGCGGGCGGATTCACCGCTGTGGCGGCAATGGGGCAGCTATTCGCACCACGTTCCACCGTTTCGCCTTCGGGCGAGATCGAAATGGAAGTGGTTGGCGTGGTCCGCGTCACTACCGGGGCCGAGCACGGTCTTGAAAGGACCGCACGCTGCCTTCTGGATGGCCTTGACCAGCCTGGAACGGCGCGGGGCCGCCGATCCATGCGCCTGGACCTCTATGCGCGTTCCATCTTCAAGCACCAGCGCACCCCAATCGAGCGCGTTGGCGAAAGCGTGTTCGGATAGCTTTTTGGAGCCGTTGCGTGGCCGGCACACATAGGCCGATACCTGTTCGATGGCGGCGAGATCCGATCCGAATGCGCCTCGCGTCAGCGGGCCGGCATGGTCCTGAACGAACCTCGCGGATGCTTCCGCCATCGCGCATGTCAGCACCGCAGGCGGTGTCAGTTCGACATCCTTTGAGAGCCGCGAGACCGTGACTGGATGCGTTGCCGAGCAGCCCAGGTCATCCGCGAGCGGCTCGTGCTCCTCGAAGACAACGCCCAATGTCTCAAGCCGTTCGCGACATTGGGCTTCTTCGGCCGGCATGGCCGGTGGAGTTGTCGTTGCCGGTTCCGCCGGCTGGGTCTCGTTGGTCTGCGGCTTCGGGTCCGGCGCGGCCATCGTCGCAGGCAGTTCGCCAACCTCGGCTGCGTATGACCACCCCGGCAAGGTTAGGCTCGCCAGCAACAACAGCATCGGTCGGGATTTTCGAAGGAGGCGCATCATGTTGACGTGGGCGTCAGGGCAGGCGGCGGCAACAGTCGCGCCCTTCAATTACCGTAACGGAGCGTTGCAGACATCAGGCCCCGATCGCCTCGAGGCCTTCTTCAAGCCAGTCGCCCAGCATCGGCATGCCGAGCAGATATTTCGAAGCGCGCCGCCCGGCACCGCGCTGGCGGGCCTCCGCGACGGCGGCCTCCCATTCGGAGGCGTCGAAATCGCCGCGACCGATCCAGGCGATCGCGATCAGTTCGGCGGCCTCGTCGACATTCAAGTCGTTCATGAGGGCGCGCAGCTCGCGCTCGGTCAGGTCTTCCGCCTCCTCCTCGGCCAGCCCGTCATGATGGTGCGATCGTGCGAGCTGTCGTCCAGCTCGATCTCGTGTTCACTCCCTGCCTCGTAGTCGTGGTTAAGAGCGGCGCTGATCGCCTTCGCCTTCAGCACGAAGAGCCGCACCGTATCGGGGCCGATGGTCAGCTCCCATTCCTTCTGGATCCGTTTCTGCAACGTCTCGCTCCCTGAAGAACGGTTCATCATAGCGGATTTCTGGTGATTTTCATGTCGGAGTTGTGCAATGGCTGATCTTCGCTTTCCTCTCGCGCAAAACGGTCCCGCATGTCGTTCCTGCTGTCGCCCAAGGTGTTGCCGGTGCTGCTGCTTGTCGCGTCCAACGTCTTCATGACGCTGGCGTGGTACGGCCATCTCAAATTCAAGACCGCGCCGCTCTATATGGCGGTTTTTGCGAGCTGGATGATCGCGTTCGTGGAGTACTGGCTTGCGGTGCCTGCGAACCGGATCGGTCATTCGGTCTATTCGGCGGCCGAGCTCAAGACCATGCAGGAAGTCATCACTCTGGTGGTCTTCGCGGTGTTTTCGGTGCTTTACCTCAAGGAGGCGATCACCTGGAACCACCTTGCCGGCTTCGCCCTGATCGCGGGCGGCGCAGCCCTGATATTCAAGGGGTGAGGGGCGGGCGGCGAAGTGACGCTGGTCTGGACCAGTCAAAATTCTTCGTGAAAAACGCGGCAGAACCGTTATATTTGGTCGAACAAGCAATAAACGGTTCGTTGGCCGCGGCTGCCGGACCGTTTTCTTTTTGTGTCTCGCGCCATGGATGCGCGGACCGGAAAAAGACAAAGGAAAGGGTCGACTGACATGAACAAGGTCCCGATGACGGTCGGTGGGTTCGAGACGCTGAAGGAGGAGCTGCGCTGGCGCCAGCAGGAAGAGCGTCCGCGGATCATCGAGGCGATCTCGGAAGCGCGTTCTCATGGTGACCTTTCGGAGAACGCGGAATATCACGCTGCCAAGGAATCGCAGAGTCTCAACGAAGGCCGCGTCAACGAACTCGAGGATCTGATCGCGCGCGCCGACGTTATCGACGTGTCGAAGCTGTCTGGCGACAAGGTCAAGTTCGGCGCGACCGTTGTGCTGGTCGACGAGGATACCGAGGAAGAAAAGACCTACCAGATCGTCGGCGACCAGGAAGCCGACGTGAAGGCCGGCCGCATCTCCATTTCCTCGCCGATCGCGCGGGCGCTGATCGGCAAGGGCGTCGGCGACGAGGTCGAGGTCAATGCGCCGGGCGGCGCGCGCGGCTACGAGATCGTCGAGCTGCGCTGGGCGTGAGCGGGGCAGCGCACGCCGGACCACCGGCTCGCGTCGCCATGTCGAGCGTCCTTGCGATAGCGCCGAACTTCAAGCGTCGACTTTCAGGCGTCACGAGCACCATCATCCAGCTCGTGCCGCTGCAGGCCGCGTCGATCGGCATTGTGACGCTGGGCCCGGGCTTGCCCGACCATTTGCCGAAGATGCGATGGTGGCAGGTGCCGGCGCTGATCAAGCGCCCGGCGGGTGCACGCTTCCGGGTCTGGCATGCGCGCCGCAATGTCGAGATGCTCGGCGGCCTCATCCTCAGGGACGTGTTCCGCGCGCCGCTGAAGCTTGTCTTCACGTCCGCCTCACAGCGCGCGCATACCGGCTGGACGCGTTTCCTCATTCGCCGGATGGACGAGGTTGTCGCCACCAGCCGCAAGACGGCTGGCTATCTCGAAGTGCCACATAGCGTCATCATGCACGGCATCGATACCGGCCGGTTCCACCCGGCCGAGGAAAAGGCCGAGGCCGTTCGCGCGCTCGGGCTCGACCCCGCGTTTCACTATATTGGCTGCTTCGGGCGCGTGCGGCGGCAGAAAGGCACAGACCTGTTCGTCGATGCGATGGTTGCGCTGCTGCCGAAACATCCCGAATGGGCAGCCGTGGTCGCCGGACGTGCGACGGCGCAGCACAAGGCCTTCGAGGACGAGTTACGTGCACGCGTTGCCGCCGCCGGCCTGTCGGACCGCATTCTGTTCGTCGGCGAGCATCGCGACATCGAACGCTGGTATCGGGCGCTGTCGTTGTTCGTCGCGCCGCAGCGCTGGGAAGGATTCGGGCTAACGCCGCTCGAGGCGATGGCAAGCGGGGTGCCGGTCGTGGCCGCGGATGTCGGCGCGTTTTCCGAGCTTGTCGAGGAAGGCGAGACCGGCACGGTGATCGCTCCGGACGACCTCGCGGCAATGACGGCAGCGGTAGAAGATTACCTGCGCGATCCGGAGCGGGCGGAACTTCACGGGGAAAACGGCCGCCGGCATGTCGCTGCGCGGTTCCGGCTCGAAGGCGAGGCGGAGCGGTTGATCGAGATTTACAGGCGGCTTGGCGGAACGCCTCAGCCGAGCATGTAGAATGAATTGTAGCGCGAGCGCCCCACCGGTCGGTAGCCGCGGTTCTTGAAAGCAGCCCTGCAGGCCGGGTAGTCGTCGCTTCCGTTCGGACGTTCGATAACGATCCGCGCGGGAAGAAGTTCGCCGTCACAAGTCTCGAGAAACGGAGCCAGGACACGGTCCTCGTGCCCTTCGACGTCGATCTTGAGGCCGTCAATCCGAGTTGTTCCAGCTTCCGCGAGTATGGAAGGCAGGGTGCGGATCACGATGCCGCCTTCGCTGTCGTCGGCAAGCGCGGCGCTGGCAATGTTGTTCTTGCGCAGACTGAGAGACCCCGTGCCTTCATGGTCGCTCACGGCGCACGGGAAAATCGCGATGTTGTCGATGCCGGACGCCGTGGCGTTCCAGGCGAGCCGCCGTGCCATCAGCCGGTTCGCGTCGATAGCCACCACCTTTCCGGCTGGGCCTGCCCGCTTCGCAAGGGGAAGCGTGTAGAGGCCGATATTGGCCCCGATATCCAGAAAGGTGCCGCCCGAAGGAACGCCTTCGATCAGGAAATCCAGATCGGCCGCATTGTAATTCGGATTAAGCAGAAGCCCCGATTGAATCGAGTTGTCCAGGCCGCGAAGGCGATACGCGCAATCGCGGAACCGAACGTCCAGAGGTCCACCTGCGCTCCCCATAACGGCACGGGTGACCGCACCGCGGAAGAGGCCACGGTGTAGAAAGCTGGCGCGGGCAATCGCTATCAGCGCCTTCTGCCGGCCATCGGGCGCGAAGTGCCCGAATGGCAGGTGCTCGTCTCGATCGACGCCTTCATGCTCTTCGCTGGAAAGCGGTCTGGTTGTCGCGGTCATTGTCGAAACCCTATTCGCCGATGCCCACGAGCCCCTCGTCCTTCACCTGGCGGATAGTCAGTGCGGTACGCACGGTGTCGACGTTGGGGGCTGAGGTCAGTTCCTCGATGACGAAGGTCTGGAAAGCGGTGAGGTCGCTCGCCACGCAATGCAGCATGAAATCCGACTCGCCCGAAACCATCCACGCGCGCCGCACGATCGGCCAGTTGAGCGTGCGGGCGGCAAAAGCCTTCAATTCCGCTTCCGACTGGTGGTGAAGCCCTATCAGGCAGAAGGCGACGACATCGAGCCCCAGTTCACGCGCGTTGAGCAATGCCCGGTATCCACGGATGATCCCCGCATCCTCGAGGCGCTTGACCCGCCGCAGGCAGGGCGGGGCGGATATGCCGACGCGGCGCGACAATTCGACATTGGTCATCCGGCCGTCATCCTGAAGCTCCTTGAGGATCTTCCAGTCGATGGCGTCGAGGTCGGCCTTAATGGGCATCTGGTGGTTCCGGGTGGGCGAGGAGAGAGATCTGTCGCGTTTCGGTCTCGAAACTAGCGGATAATGTCCCAGCATCCAAAGCTTTTTGGCCGCTTTGCGCCGGTAGGTGAGGCGGGAGAACGACTTTCCCCAGCCTTTGCCGGGCGGAACAATTCGTCGCCTTGCAACGGCCGGGCCACAACACCTAGATTAGCGGCAACAATTCCACAGCGATTTTGCGACGCGCTCCGGCGCGCAGCAGCAGCGGCAGAAGGCAACGTCATGACAGCGAAACACGCGCCTGTCCTCATCATCGGTTCGGGTCCGGCCGGCTATACGGCGGCGATCTACGCCGCGCGCGCAATGCTGGAGCCGGTGCTGATCTCCGGCATGCAGCAGGGCGGGCAGCTCACCATCACCACCGACGTCGAGAACTATCCCGGCTTCGCCGACCCTATTCAGGGGCCTTGGCTGATGGAGCAGATGCTGAAACAGGCCGAGCATGTCGGCGCCGAGATCGTCACCGACCTCGTGACCAACGTCGATCTGGACGTGCGGCCGTTCCGCATCTCGACGGATTCCGGCACGGAATACACATGCGATGCGCTGATCGTCGCTACGGGCGCGCAGGCCAAATGGCTTGGCCTGCCTAGCGAGCAGACTTTCATGGGCTTTGGCGTTTCGGCTTGCGCCACCTGCGACGGTTTCTTCTACCGTGGCAAGGATGTGGTGGTGGTCGGTGGCGGCAACACCGCGGTCGAGGAAGCGCTTTACCTTGCAAACCTCGCCAAGAGCGTGACGGTGGTTCACCGCCGTGACGAATTCCGGGCCGAGCGCATCCTGCAGGATCGCCTTTTCAAGAAGGACAACATCAAGGTTCTCTGGGATCATCAGGTCGACGAGATCGTCGGCGATGTGCGCAAGGCGCCGCTGCCGCCGTCGGTGACCGGCCTCAGGCTCAAGAACACCAAAACAGGCGAAGTGACTGAAATGTCGACGGATGGTGTTCGTCGCGATCGGCCATGCGCCGGCCGTGGAACTGTTCGCAGGCAAGCTCAAGCAGAAGCCGAACGGCTATCTGTGGACGGCACCGGATTCGACCGTGACCGATGTGCCGGGCGTTTTTGCGGCTGGCGATGTCACCGACGATATCTATCGCCAGGCGGTCACGGCGGCTGGTCTCGGCTGTATGGCCGCGCTTGAAGCCGAGCGTTACATCGCTGAAATGGAAGCGCACCGGGAAGCGGCGGAATAGCCGTCCCGCAATCTGGTTGAGGGGACCGGAAAATGGCTCTGGACTGGGACAAGCTGCGCGTTTTCCACGCAGCCGCGGAGGCTGGGTCGTTCACCCATGCCGCCGAGAGCCTGCGCCTGTCGCAATCGGCGATCTCGCGGCAGGTGAGTGCGCTTGAGCAGGATGTCGGGGTGGCATTGTTCCATCGGCATGCACGCGGCCTCGTTCTGACCGAGCAGGGCGAAATGCTCTACCAGGCGGCGCACGAAGTGCTGATGAAGCTCGAAAGCGTGAAGATGCGCCTCACGGAGGCCAAGGACCGGCCGTCCGGGCCGCTGCGCGTCACGACGACTGTCGGCCTCGGCTCCGGCTGGCTGACCGAGCGCGTGCAGGAGTTCCTCGACCTCTATCCGGAAATCCAGCTCCAGCTCATCCTCGCCAACGAGGAACTGGACCTGACTCTGCGCCAGGCCGATTGCGCCATCCGCCTGCGGCAGCCGCAGCAGCCGGATCTGATCCAGCGTCGCCTGTTTACGGTGCACTTCCACCTCTATGCAGCACCTTCCTACGTTAACAAGCACGGCAAGCCGCGCTCCATAGACGAGCTGGACCAGCACCGCATCGTCAGCTTCGGCGAGCCGGTGCCGTCGCATCTCGCCGACATGAACTGGCTGGAGACGGCCGGGCGTCCGGAGGGATCGAAGCGCGTGGCCTCGCTGCAGATCAACAACATCATGTCGATTAAGGCCGCAGTACAACGTGGTGCAGGCATCGCCATGTTGCCCGACTACATGGTCGAAAAGGATTCCGGACTGGTCCAGCTCATGCCCGAGACGGAGGTGCCGTCGTTCGACACCTATTTCTGTTATCCGGACGCGATGAAGAACCAGGTCAAGCTGCACGTCTTCCGCGACTTCCTGATCGCCAAGGCGCGGAGCTGGTCATATTGACGCCAGTCGCTGCCCGGCAGGGTGGCAGGTTGCCCGGCAAACAAGCCATGCGCGACCTGCATAGGTGCAATGCAAAATACCTTGCTTGCATTTTGGGCAGATAACGCTCATATCCTAATCATCTCCCGGGCGCGTTCCTCCTCCCATTAGCGCCCGCGAGTGTTCCCCTCTGGAGGTTTTGCCTAACGGCACTTCCAATAACTCAGCCGGATCTTCCCAGATCCGGCTTTTTTCTTGTCTGCATGCCTGATTGTTGCTCGTCCGCAGCCGCGAATGCCGGGAAAGCGGGCACGTAACGGTGACTTGTAACCCTCCGTAACCTGCGCGAGCGCGTGCAGGTCGGTTAGGAATTGAAGTCAGGACGCGGTGGCGCTGAGGCGTAGCGGGAGATGGGGGCATCTGTCGCAACGAAGAGGCGTTCAGGCAAACGCCGTGTCCCACTCACAACCGTCCCGGCTTGTTCCGGTAATATGCGGCGGGCCTGCCGAAATCGGACGACACGATGGCGGTCTGCAAGGAAACGGCGCCTGGTTTGATCCAGACGCCGTTTCTTGTTTGCGGGTGGTTCTACGCGGCCTTGCCGTTCGCGTTCATCACCTCGTCGGCAAGCCTCCCGGTCAGCTCCGCCATGTGATCGAAAGTCGCCACATACGTGGCGACGCCCGCGTCGCGGATCGCAGCTCGACGATCAGGTTTCCAATCTCGGCCTGTGGCATCATCGCCTCGACCACGTCCCATCCGGGCCAGCCCGGACGACCGTCGAAGCCGAGAATCTGGCCCCGCCTTTGCGGGACGATCGCGGTGACCTTCGCGGTCGCTTCCGATGGCGTGTAGATTTCCACTTTCAGCACCGGTTCGAGCAGAACCGGCGAGCAGGCGGCCATGCCGTCCTTCATGCCGAGCCGCGCGGCTTGCTGGAACGCCATGTCGGAGGAGTCGACCGAATGGTAGGAGCCGTCGGCGAGGTTGACGGCCACGTCGACGACCGGAAAGCCTAGCGGTCCGGTCTTGAGATAGTCCCTTATGCCATGCTCGACCGACGGTATGTACTGCTTCGGTACGACGCCGCCGGTGATCGTGTCGGTAAACTCGAAGCCCGCGCCGCGTGGCAGGGGCTTGATGTCGAGTACCACGTCGCCGAACTGGCCGTGGCCGCCCGACTGCTTCTTGTGCCGGCCACGTTGAGTGACAGATTTGCGGATCGTTTCGCGATAGGGCACCTGCGGCGTGTGGGATTCTACCGGGATCTGGTACTTGCCCTCCAGCCGCTCGACGGTGACCCTCAAATGCATCTCGCCATGGCCGGAGATGATCGTCTCACCGGTATCCTGGTTCTGCTCCATCGACAGCGAGGGGTCTTCCTGCAGCAGTTTCTGCAGGCCGGTCGACAGCTTGACGTCGTCCTTGCGCTCCTTCGGCCTGAGCGCGGTGGTGAAGACTGGCGAGGGCACATCGAGTTCCACCAGCGCCGCAACGCCTTTCGATGTGCTGATCGTGTCGCCCGTCGCGAAGTCGTCGAGCTTGCCGAGCGCGACGGTTTCGCCTTCTTCCGCCGCCGGAATCTTGGACTGGTCCTTGCCAAGCATTCGATAGATGCCGGAAACCTTGCCCGTGGTGCCGGAGGAAGAGAACACCTCCGTCGCATCGGAGATGGTCCCGGACAGCACCCTCGCCAGCGACAGCTTGCCGCCATGCGGCGTGTGGATCGTCTTCATGATCTGAAGCGCGGATTGGCCGGACGGCACGCCAAGGCGCGCGCGTGTCGCTTCCGAATCGGGAGAATCGTGGCGGATCGCCTTCAGCAACCGGAGCACACCGTTGCCCTTTTCGGCCGCGCCGATCAGCACCGGGGTGACGACGCCTTCGCGCAGATCGGCGGCGAGGTCGTCGAAGATGCTGTCGCGCGGCGGCTCGATCTCCTCAAGAAGCTGTTCCATGAGGAGGTCGTCATGGTCGGCCAGCGTCTCCAGCATGGAGAAGCGCGCCTCGATCTCGCGTGCCTTGTCGTCGTCGGGAATGTCCGCGATCGAGCTTTCGGCATACTCGCGATAGATGTAAGCGCGCTCCAGGGCGAGGTCGATCGAGCCTATGACGATGCCGTTCTTGCGCAGCGGGATCTGCCGCAGCAGAAGCGGGATCGAGCTTGCCGGCTGCAGGAGCTTCAGCGTATCGCGCACGCCGACGGTGGCCTTGTCGATCTTGTTGAGAAACAGCATGCGCGGCACGCCCATCGCGTCGAGCTGACGCATGATGAGTTGCAGGGCGGGAAACTTCTTCTCGTCCGGTTCGGCGACCACCACCGCAAGATCGCAGGCAGCCAGCACCGGCTGGGCCTCGAAAGCGAATTCGACGGAACCCGGGCAGTCGACGAAGGTGATGCTCTCACCCAGGAATTCGGTGGTGGCGAAGGTCGCCTCGACGCTCATCTGGTGGGCACGGGCTTCCGGCGTGTGGTCGCCGACGGTGTTGCCCGACGACACCGCGTTCTGTCGCGGGATTGCGCCCGTTCGCGCCAGAATCGCATCGAAAAGCGTTGTCTTGCCGCTCGCAAAGGGACCGACGATGGCTATGCATTTCGGTCCCTTGCGCCGTTCTCCGGCTCTTGCACCCATGATGACCTGACCTCCTCTCACGCGTTACCTCATGAGCGGCGGCCGGCCTTCGGCCGTCGCATGACCACGACGGCTCTGCGGCCGTGCGGGGCCAGATCGTCATCGTCCCACGGGATTCGGGCGAGGGCAAGTGGTTGCCGAGGAGGCAGTGGACGCCGATGGCTGCAGCGTCTATCGAGGCCGTATGACCATCGACAAGACACCAGCCGCCGAAGAAACCAGGTTCGCGGCGCTACGCGCGAAGCTTCGAAAGCTCTATCATGGGCGTTCCCGCGCCGCCCTGCGGTTCCAGCTCGCCGTTACCGTCGTTGATCTGGCAGCCATCGTGTTCTTCATCGCGTCGCCGATGCTGCGCGACCGGCCGTCGTTCCTGTGGATCGACTACACCGTGGCCGCTATCCTCGGCATAGACATCGCCGCGCGTGCACTGGCTTCGAGCGATATCGGGCGCTGGTTCAGGCAGCCGACCATCTGGGTCGACCTGCTCGTGCTGGTGACGCTGCTCTTCCCCCAGACGCTTGCCAATCTGGGGTTCCTGCGCATCCTGCGCTTGTGGACACTGTCGCGTAGCGGCGTGCTTTGGGGGCCGCTCGAGCGCAACGGTTACGGCGAATGGCGCGAGACCGTGCACGCGGTCATGAACCTGCTGACCTTCCTCTTCGTGGTCACAGGTTTCGTCTACACCTTCTTCTTCAACGAAGGGTCGGGTGTGGTGGGGTATGTCGACGCGTTCTATTTCACCGTCGCAACCGTCACGACCACAGGCTTCGGCGATATCGTGCTGCCCGGCACGTGGGGCAAGCTGACATCGATCGTGACAATGATCGTCGGCATATCGTTGTTCGTGCGGCTGGCGCAGGCGATCTTTCGGCCGGCGAAGGTGTTTTTCCCGTGCCCGCAATGCGCGCTTCAACGGCATGAAATGGATGCGGTCTACTGCAAGGCCTGCGGCCACATGCTGAAGATCCCCGACGACAGCGACTGACCGACGCCGGGGAAGCAGGACTATTCCGCTGCTGTCGCGTGCTGCAGGGTCAGTCCCTTTGCGGTGCGATCCCCGAAGCCCTTCCAGTAGGTGTGCTCCGGCTTGCGATTGCCGTTCTCCTCCAGTGCGAAAACGCCGTCAGCCGCATTGGGAATGAGATCGAGATAGGCCTCCATCTCGTTGTCGTTCTTGAGATATTTGCCGAGGAACGCGGTGACGAAGTGCTGGGCGATGTTGTTCATGCGCACCGTATCCCAAACCGCGTCGGCATAGTGTTCGAAGGGCGCGAACCCCAGCTTCTCCGAATGCTTCCACGATTGCGCCGGCGCCGGCATGGGTGCGGCCGCGTTGTGGTTCGCGTTCTCGAAGGTCAGCAGGAAGCGCTCCGGCGCGTTGACGCTTAGATCATAGATCGTCTTCACGCCGCCTTCGTAGAGCGAGACGTCGTCGACGCTGCCGGCGACGATGAAGACGGGCTTGGACACGCCCTTCAGCCCTTCCGCATCCCAGAAACCTGTATTCATGCCCCATGGCGCGAAAGCAACCACGGCCTTGACCCTCTCGTCCGGCAGCGTGGCATAGGTGTCGGACCCCGACAGATGGATCCCCAGCGTGCCGTCGGGTGCGCCCCAGTCATATTCCGTGCTTGCCTGGGTTACGCCGGCTCCGGCGCTGATCATCGCGCCGTATCCGCCCATCGAATAGCCCACGATCGCCGCGTTGCCGGTTTCCACCATGCCGGAGAGGAAGCCGTCTGCCTCGGCGGAAAGCCGCTCCATCTCGTTGAGGACGAACTTCTGGTCGAGCGGGCGATTGACCAGCGTTGAGCCGAACTTGTTCTGGTCGTTGTAAGTCGAGTCCGTGTGGTCGATGGAAGCAACCACGTAGCCCTTGGTCGCCAAGTTCTCGGCGAGATGGCTCAGAAGGAAGCGATTGCCGGGATAGCCGTGCGAGATAATGACGAGCGGGTAGGGGGCGTTGTCGCCTGCCAGCGGCTCGGCATCGCGCACCGCCCTGCCGGTCAGTGTGACCTGCGTTTCGCCGTCGCGCAGATAGACACCTTCATAGGTCCCGCCCTGTTCCGTCGTATCGGCCGGATACCAGACTTCGACGGTCAGTGGACGGTCGTAGCGAGGATGATCCTTGCCGACCTCGACATTGACGATGTCGATCTGGTCCGGGTTGACCAGTTCGATAGTTCGCACGCCGACCGCCCGCTGGCCGTGCGCGGCGAGTTCCGGCGCATCCGGGCGAACCATGTCGATCCGGTTTTCCTGTGCCGCGGCGATCCCGCTCCACATTGCTGCTGCCGTTGCCACGATCGTAACCTGTTTCAGCATGGGTCTTCCTCCCTCGCGTTTTCGCCGGACGTCGTCGGCAGTTTGCACACGCAGACGACAATCGCACAACACAAAGTGCAGTGGAGGCTTGTTCAACGAAAGAGCCCGGCCGACGGGCCGGGCTCAAGGAGTGCATTAAAATAACCGAGGCGAAGCTGGCGCGTGTCGCGTCAGGTGAGGGAGCCAGCGAAGCGCTGGATGCGGGTACAGGCTTCCTCCAGCAGCGCGTCCGACGTCGCGTAGGAGATGCGGAAGTTCGGGCCAAGACCGAAGGCCGAGCCATGGACCGCCGCAACACCTTCGGCCTCCAGCAGTTCCGAGACGAAATCCTCGTCGGTCTCGATCACCTTGCCTGCGGGCGTCTTCTTGCCGAGCAGATCCTGGCACGACGGATATACGTAGAACGCGCCTTCGGGCGTCGGGCAGGAGAGGCCGCGTGCCTGGTTCAACATCGACACGACCAGATCGCGGCGCCCCTGGAAGAGCGTCCTGTTCGTCTCGATGAAGTCCTGCGGTCCGTTGAGCGCTTCGACCGCGGCCCACTGCGCGATCGAGCAGGCGCCCGAGGTCTGCTGGCCTTGCACCATGTCCATCGCCTTGATGATCTGCAGCGGGCCTGCCGCGTAGCCAATGCGCCAGCCGGTCATCGCATAGGCTTTCGAAACGCCGTTCATCGTCAGCGTGCGCTCGTAGAGCGCCGGTTCGACCTCCGCGAGCGTGCGGAACTTGAAGTCGCCATAGGTCAGGTGCTCGTACATGTCGTCGGTCAGCGTCCAGACATGCGGGTGCTTCATCAGCACGTCGGCCAGCGCGCGAAGCTCGGCCTCGGTATAGGCCGCGCCCGACGGGTTGGACGGCGAGTTCATCAGGAACCACTTGGTCTTCGGCGTGATCGCCTTTTCCAGCGCCTCGGCCGTCAGCTTGAAGCCGTTGTCGATCGACGTCTCGGCAAAGACCGGGGTGCCGCCGCAGAGCGCCACCATCTCCGGGTAGCTGACCCAGTAAGGACGCGGAATCACGACTTCGTCGCCGGGGTTCAGCGTGGCGATGAAAGCGTTGAACAGAACCTGCTTGCCGCCGGTGCAGACAATGGTCTGCTCGGGCTTGTAGTCCAGATTGTTCTCGCGCTTGAACTTCGCCGCGATCGCTTCGCGTAGCGGCGTGATGCCGGCGACCGGCGTATATTTGGTCTCGCCGCGCCGGATCGCTTCGACGGCCGCGTTCTTGATATTGTCGGGCGTGTCGAAATCCGGCTCGCCGGCGCCCAGCGAAATCACGTCGCGTCCTTTCGCCTTCAAGTCGCGCGCTTTCTGCGTCACCACGATGGTCGCGGAAGGCTTTACGCGTGAAAGGGCATCGGCGAGGAAGGCCATAATCAAATCTCCGTTCCGGGAAAGGCCGCCCTTCGCGGCCGCGCGTTTAATGTCGCATTGCACACGGAATCGCAAGCGCGGAAAGCGCGAAGCGTTGGTGCAGCGCGGCTCCGGACTGCCGTTAACAGATAGTAAATCCTTCGGTGGGAAGGTCCGACGATGGGGTAAATGCGGGCAGCTTGGAGGACACTGCGTGTCGCGCAGCACAATCTTGGCGCACATCGAGGAGCAGGACGACGGCACTGCCACGGGCATATGGGAACCCTACGTGCTCAGGTCGGCATTTCAGCCGATATTTGCGCTTGGCCACGGCAAGCTCAAGGTCACGGCCTATGAGGGGCTGATCCGTCCCTTCAAAGATGAGCAGAGCGTCTCGCCTCAAGATTTTTTTCTGGCCATACCGGCGGCAGAGCGGCTCAACGTCGAGACTTTGACGCGTACTCTCCATGTGCTCAATGCGGGCAGGTTCCTCGATCCGGAAAAGATGCTGTTCGTCAATTTCGACCCGTCGGTTTTCCACGCGCGTCAGATTGCCGACATGACCTTGCATGAAATGCGCGTCACCCTGAACGAAGCCGGCATCGACCCGCGCAGGGTCGTCTGCGAAGTGACCGAGCAGAAGTCGTCGTCGCAACAGGCACTTGCCATTTTCGTAGAGACATTGCGCAGCAGCGGCTTCCAGGTCGCAATCGACGACTTTGGTGCGGAGGCCTCCGATATGGAACGCGTCGAAGCGCTGAGACCCAACATCGTCAAATTCGACGCGCGCTGGATTTCGCGGCTGATGGAAACCAAGCCGGGCTTCGCCCTGCTGTCAGTGATGGTCGAAGAGTTTGTGTCCAAGGGGATCACCGTTATCTTCGAGGGCATTGAAGAGAACTGGCAACTCGAGGCAGCGGAAGCCGCCGGCGCGCATATGGTGCAGGGCTTCCTTCTTGCGCGGCCGGAAGTCGTGCCTGGCAGCTTCGGCGCCGGTGCAAGCGCCGGCGCGACATCATCTGCTGGAGCAGCGCCGGCAGCTTTCGCCAGATATCCCCACCCAACCTTTGGACGGCGCAAGTCTTCATGAGACCGCAGCGGGTACCTGACGATGCGATTTCCGCTGACGAAATAGGGATCGAGACCGCGCGTCTCGGCGATTTCATCCTGCGCAGTGCATTTCAGCCGGTCTATCGGCGCAAGGCGGGTGGTCTTGTCGCTGCGCATGCCGAAGGTTTCCTACGGCCTTTCAGAGACGGCACTCCAATGCCGCCGAGGCCGTATCTCGCCTCTCTGCCGGCCGGAGAGCGCGCCTTCGCCGAGCGTCTGGCGGCTGCGCTGCATCTCGGCAACTACCGCCATTTCGATCTGCAAGGCCTGGACTGCATAATCGGGGTTGGCTCGTCTCAGGGATTTGCCGAGGACATCGCCAAGCTGCTCGACCGTGTGGAACTGCCGGTCGATCGCATGACCAGCACTTTCCGCAACCTTGCCGCGTTCGATTTCGAGACCATACCTGATATTGTCCGGACGCTGCGAGGGCACGGCCTGCGTATCGCGCTTGGCGGCATAGCCGGCGAGCCGCCACCGCTGGACCTTATCCGCACGGTCGCGCCGGACCTCGTGCGTATCGACGGGCTCTGGTTTCGGCGGGTGGCGGAAAGCGAAGGCGCTTCGCGACTGCTGCCGCGGCTGGTCGAGGGGTTTCAGGCCGACGGCGCGCAGGTGTTGATCGAAGGTATCGAGACGAGGCGGCAGCTTTCGGCTGCGCTCGACGCCGGCGCGGATCTCTATCAGGGATTTCTGCTTTCCGCTCCGCAACTGGCCGGTACGGCAACGGATGCCGCCGAGATCGAATTCTCGGAGATGTTTGCCGGCGAAGCCAAGGTAATCCCTCTGTTCGGCGGACGACGCTGAGACGTATCAACGCCGCTGAAGGGAAGAGCAATTCTTGTCATTGGCGCCTGTGACGGCAATCGCGGATAGTGCCGCGATCGCGAACACAGGGAACAGCCATGCTCACACTCTACGGAATGCACGACAGCGGCAATTGCTACAAGCCGCGCCTGCTGCTGGCCAAGCTCGGACGCCCGTTCCGGCACGTCGAGGTCAACTCGATCACCGGCGAGACCCGGCGTCCCGGCTATCTGGCGAAGAACCCCAACGGCAAGGTGCCGCTGCTGGAGTTCGAAAATGGCCGGCTTCTGGCCGAATCGAATGCGATGCTTCTCCACTTCGCCGAAGGGACGCGCTTCCTGCCTGAGGATGCATACGAACGCGCGCTTGTCTATCAGTGGCTGTTCTTCGAGCAATACAGCCACGAACCGTTCATCGCGGTTCGCCGGGCGCTGAGGAAATATCCGGAGCGGGCAAGCCAGGCGACGCCCGAACGCATGGAGCAGTTGCTGCAGGGTGGGCACGCCGCGCTCGCCGTCATGGAGGACCAGCTCGCGCATACGCCGTTCGTCGCGGGGCAGGCGCTCAGCATCGCCGACATCGCGCTGTTTGCCTATACGCAGGACGCGGACTACGCCGGTTACGAGATGGCGCGCTTTGCGAACGTCGTGGCCTGGCTTGACAGGGTGCGCGCCGACGAAGGCCACGTGCCGATCGACTGGCTGCCCTAGAATCTGCGCGCGGTTTAAACGCAGACTTTCGCCTGATTTTCGTTTCGCTCGCGTTTCGCTGTGGAATGTTCGCCGCGAAATTTCATGAAAGTGAAACAAAACTGTTGCCGAGCCGTCATAGAGCGACAATACTCCCGATTGCGGAGCCGGCTACCGGCCGCGCAGCCTTGGGTTGCGCCTGGTATCCCGGATCTTTCGCCAACGAATTAAAGGGAGCGTAACATGAAGACCCAGGGCTTTGCGGCCGGACTCGCCGCGACATTCACCGTTCTGTCCACATCCGCGGCCTTCGCCGTCACCGAAATCCAGTGGTGGCACGCGATGACCGGCGCCAACAACGAGGTCGTGGAAACGCTCTCGAAGGAGTTCAACGAGAGCCAGAGCGACTACAAGGTCGTTCCGGTGTTCAAGGGCACCTATCCCGAGACGCTGAATGCCGGCATTGCCGCATTCCGTGCGAACCAGTCGCCGCACATCATCCAGGTCTTCGACGTCGGCACCGGCGTGATGATGGCCGCCGAAGGCGCGGTGAAGCCGGTGGCCGAAGTGCTGTCCATGGGCGGCGGAGAGTTCAACAAGGACGAGTACCTGCCGGGCATCGTCGCCTATTATTCCAAGCCCGACGGCACGATGCTGTCGTTCCCTTACAACTCCTCCTCGCCGATCCTCTATTACAACAAGGACATTTTCGAGAAGGCCGGCCTCGACACCGAAAACCCGCCCAAGACCTGGCCGGAAGTGTTCGAAGCCGCCAAGAAGATCAAGGAATCGGGTGCGGCATCGTGCGGCCTGACCTCGACCTGGCTCACCTGGATCGGGCTCGAGAACTTCGCTGCCTGGAACAATCTGCAGTACGGCACGCAGGAGAACGGCCTCGCCGGCACCGATGTCGAGCTGAAGATCAACGAAGGCCTCTTCGTCACCCACTTCCAGAACCTCGCCGATCTCGCCAAGGACGACACGTTCCGCTACGGCGGCCGTACCTCCGAGGCCAAGCAGCTCTTCCTGTCGGGTGAGTGCGCGATCCTGACGGAGTCTTCGGGTGGTCTCGGTGACGTGCTGAAGTCCGGCCTCAACTACGGCCTCGGCCAGCTTCCCTACTATCCGGAAGCAGAAGGCGCACCGCAGAACACGATCCCCGGCGGCGCCAGCCTCTGGGTGTTCGGCGGCCACGAGGACGCAGAGTACGAAGGCGTCGCGGCCTTCTTCAACTTCCTGTCACAGACCGAGATCCAGGAGCGTCTCCACCAGGTGTCCGGCTATCTGCCGGTGACGCTGGCAGCCTACGAGGCGACCAAGGCCTCCGGCTTCTATGACGAGAACCCGGGCCGCGAGATCCCGATCACCCAGATGATGGGCAAGGCACCGACCGAGAACTCGCGCGGCGTCCGCCTCGTGAACCTGCCGCAGGTGCGCGACATCGAGAACGAGGAGTTCGAGAAGATGCTTGCCGGCGAGCAGACCGCGCAGCAGGCGCTCGACAACGCGGTGGAACGCGGCAACGCTGCGATCCAGCAGGCGATCGGCAACTAGCAGTCCCGTCTCTCATCCCGGCCGCCCGCGCGACATTCGCGCGGGCGGCCCTTTCACCGTGGAGGAGGCTTCTTGTCCCCGCGCGTCACCTTTCCCAACAAGATCCTGCCCTATCTGCTGATCGCGCCGCAGCTCGTGATCGTGGGCATCTTCTTCTACTGGCCGGCCAGCCAGGCGCTCTACCAGTCGGTCTTGCGGGAGGACCCGTTCGGGCTGCGCAGCACCTTCGTGGGACTGGCCAATTTCCGCCGCGTGCTGGCGGAGCCGAACTACATCAACGCGCTGCAGAACACGGCTGTGTTCTCGATAGCAGTCGCTTTCGTGGCGATGTCGATTGCGCTGCTGCTCGCGGTCATGGCTGACAAGATCATCCGGGGCAGGGGCATCTATCGCACCATGCTGATCTGGCCTTATGCGATCGCGCCGGCGATTGCTGGCATGGTGTGGCTGTTTATGTTCAATCCGGCGATGGGCACCTTCGCCTACATGCTGCGCTCGTCCGGCTACCAGTGGGATCCGTTGCTGCGCGGTGATCAGGCAATGGTGCTGGTGATCGCCGCTGCCGCCTGGAAACAGATTTCCTACAATTTCCTGTTCTTTGTCGCCGGACTTCAGGCGATCCCGAAGACGCTGATTGAGGCTGCCGCGATCGACGGCGCCGGCGAGACCAAGCGCTTCTGGACGATCATCTTCCCGCTGCTGGCACCGACGACCTTCTTCCTGCTGGTCATCAACACGACCTACGCGTTCTTCGACACGTTCGGCATCATCCATGCCGTCACCGGCGGCGGGCCGGGCAAGGCTACCGAGACGCTGGTCTACAAGGTCTACAATGACGGCTTCGTCAATCTGATCCTCGGCGACTCCGCCGCGCAGTCGGTGATCCTCATGGTGATCGTGATCGCGCTGACGGCCATCCAGTTCCGCTACGTGGAAAAGAAGGTGCATTATGGCTGAGGCCGCCACCCAGCAGTCGACGGCGGCCGCTCTCGGCCGGCGCGAGCAAGGCGCGATGCTCGGCATCAGCCGCAGATCGCGCTACATCGCCCATGCGATCCTCATCGTCGGCGTGTTCATCGTCGCGTTCCCGATCTACTACACCTTCGTCGCCTCCACTCATTCGCTGCAGACCATTCTGCGGCCGCCGCTGCCGCTGCTGCCCGGCGAGCACTTCTTCGACAATTATTACGAGGCGCTTTTCGGCGGTGTCGGCCGCATCGGCGGGGTGGGCGTCGGCACGCTGCTGTTCAACACGACCGTCATGGCGCTGGGCATCGCCATCGGCAAGATCGTGATTTCGGTGCTGTCGGCTTTCGCGATCGTCTTCTTCCGCTTCCCCGGCCGCATGTTCTTTTTCTGGGTGATCTTCATCACGTTGATGCTGCCGGTCGAGGTGCGCATCCTGCCGACATACAAGGTCATGGTCGATCTCGGCCTGATCGATTCCTATACCGGCCTCATCTTGCCGCTGATGGCTTCGGCAACCGCGACGCTGCTGTTCCGCCAGTTCTTCATGACCATACCGGGCGAACTGGTCGAGGCGGCCCGGGTCGACGGTGCAGGGCCGTGGCGCTTCTTCAAGGACATCCTGATGCCCCTGTCGAAGACCAATCTGGCGGCCCTGTTCGTCATCATGTTCATCTATGGCTGGACGCAATATCTCTGGCCGCTGCTCGTCACCAACAGCAACGACATGAACACGATCGTCATCGCTCTGCGGAAGATGATCTCGTTTGCCGATGCGGACACGGAATGGCACCTCGTGATGGTGACCTCGGTGTTCGCAATCCTGCCGCCGATCCTGGTGGTTCTGTTCATGCAGCGCTGGTTCGTGAAGGGCCTCGTCGAAACCGAGAAGTGAGAAACCAACCTCCATGGCGACCGTCGAACTCAAAGACGTAAGAAAAACCTATGGCGGCCGCGTCGAGGCCGTGAAAGGCATCTCGATCGACATTCCCGATGGCGCGATGTGCGTGCTCGTCGGCCCTTCCGGCTGCGGCAAGTCCACGCTCCTGCGCATGATCGCGGGTCTGGAGGAGATCACCTCCGGTACGGTCTCCATCGGCGACAAGGTGGTCAACACGCTGGGGCCGGCCGAGCGCGACATCGCCATGGTGTTTCAGAACTATGCGCTCTACCCGCATATGAAGGTCTACGACAACATGGCCTATGGGCTGCGCAATCGCGGCATGGACAAGGACGAAATCGACCGGCGCGTGCGCGATGCGGCTGGCACGCTTGGACTTGCCGAGCTTCTGGAGCGGCGCCCGCGCGAACTTTCCGGCGGCCAGCGCCAGCGCGTGGCAATGGGCCGCGCCATCGTCCGCAGTCCCAAGGCGTTCCTGTTCGACGAGCCGCTCAGCAACCTCGATGCCAAGCTGCGCGGCCAGATGCGCATCGAGATCAAGAACCTGCAGCGGTCACTGGGCGTCACAAGCGTCTATGTCACGCACGACCAGGTGGAGGCGATGACGCTTGCCGACACGCTGGTGGTGATGAACCAGGGGCTGGCCGAGCAGGTCGATACGCCCATCGCGATATACGAGAGGCCGGCGAGCATCTTCGTTGCGGGTTTCATCGGGTCGCCAGCGATGAACCTGCTTGCCGCCGAAGGCGGTGAAACGGGCAAAGGTTTGAAGCTGGCAGCCGGCGGCACGGTAAAGCCACGGGAAACGAGCCTGCCGGAAGCCGGACGCAAGGTTCTGCTCGGTGTGCGGCCGGAGCATCTCACGCTGGTTTCGGCGCGCAACAACGCCGACATTGAGATGAAGGTCACCGCGGTCGAGGCGCTTGGCGCCGACACGCTTGCGCACGGCTATCCGGTTGACGGCGATGCGCGAGCGGGCGAGCTGATCGCGCGGTTGCCGGGTACCGTCCGCGTTGCCGACGGCGACGTGCTGCCGCTTGCGATCGACGCCGGCATGGCGCACCTATTCGACGCAGGCAGCGGTAAGCGTATCTGATATCTCGAAGCGGGAAATCACTCAGGGCAACCAGGCCGGCCGCGCGCGAGGCGGGGCCGCCAGTACATCCGTGACTTGCCGCGCCATCACCGAGCCGGGTCGATGGCGCATGCGGCCAGCCATGATTGCCGAAGGTTCCTACCGGCGCATTGCGCCATCTTTCGAGGAAAGACCGGTCAAGCGCCTCGCGGCGCGACCAGCAGGAACAGACCCTATGTGGGCACCGATCCCCGGCCTTTCAAGAGGCAGTCAGGAGACGTGCCTCCACTGAGCCTTCCGGCCATGGTCGCTCATGTTCGAAACGACATCGTTCAATGCGTCGATGTCGACATAATAGAAGCGCGAGAGTTGGACGGCGATCTCGTCGCTCCCGAAACCGCGCGCGATCAGAAATTCGGCGGCAACCGTGAGCTCGGCCGGTTCCGTCAGCCGGCGTTTGGCGTAGTCATCGGGTGGAAGCAGCATCATTTTCGATCCCTGTCGTTCTGTTCTTTTGGTTTTGACGCAGGCGCGCGTACCCGGAACCAGGGAACTCGGGGGATACAGGACGAATACTGGGAGAGAAGAACTAGTCGGGACGACCACGGTCGATTCGACATCCCAATTATGTCAGCTTCCCCTGCATTCACAAGAACAAGGGCTGCGCTCGGCAAGCTTCGGGAAAGCCGCCCGGGATGGTTTTAGAATGCGAAAGAGGCCTGTGCTGGCGGGGGAGGACCTAGCTGTACGCCCTCATGGGACAGCAGCCTCTCCTTGGTGACGGTGCCACCGGGCGCCGAAAAACCGCCGATCTTGCCTCCGGCGGCGAGAATACGGTGGCACGGCACAACGAGGGGCAGGGGTTGCGCCCGAGCGCAGCGCCGGTCTCACGCGCCATCTTTGGAAAGCCCGCGCGGTCAGCCAGCTCGCCGTAGGTCGTGACTTCGCCCTGAGCCAGCTTGAGTGTTGCCGCATAGATCGCGCGCCGGAACGGATCGATGCCGGTCAGGTCCAGCGGTAGTGCCGAAAAGTCGATCGCCTCGCCGGTCGCGTAACGCCGGATGAGAGCAACCGCCTCGCCAACGAAGGCCGGCGCCTCTTCCGCCTTTCCAGCCGCACCGGCAGACCAGCGTGCCGCGCGGTGCTCGGCAGCTTCATAACTCCCCTCGGGCAGAGCCAGATGAGTCAATCCCATCTGGCTCCACGCAATCGCAATAAAACCGAGCTCCGTCTCGAACACGAGATGATGCTGGGAAGGGGCTTCGCTCATCGACCCGGCCTTTTTCGACTCAAGCAGAGCGTATCACAATGGCGACACGGAACATAGAGGGAACGAAGTGAGCGCCGAACGTTCCTGACAGTTGCTGCAGGGCACAACGTGTCTCAGTCGTCCAGATGCCTGGCGATGAAGTCGCCGGTTGCGCCGATGAGCTCGTCGACCTGCTCCACGCCATTGAAGGCGTTGAAGACATGGTCCATCTCGCGAACGAACAGCGTGGCGTCATCATCATCGTCGTCGCGATAGTCGAGCAGGATCTGGCCGGAGGCTGGCTGCGGAAACACCACGTCATCCTTGGTACCGACGGCGACAAAAAGCGGATCGTCGTATTCCGTGATCTCGGCGACCGGATCGACCTCGAACAGGCTCTGGAAGAATGCAGGCTTCAGCTTGATCTTGTCGCCCCAGGGAAGCGTGGCGGTCACTGGGGTATCGCCACCAGCAAGCCCTTTCTTGACCGTTTCCGGTCCGAACATCATCGTGATGGAGGCTGCCATGTTGACGCCCGGCGCCCATAGCGCGACCGCGTCGAGGTCATGCTCCGTGCGGCCGGCCACGGCCGCGCCAACCGCGCCGCCCATGCTCCACCCGACAAGTGCCAGCCGATCGTCGTCGACCCGGCCGGACCTTGCCAGCCAATCCAGCGCTGCAAGCCCGTCGGCGATGTGTGCATGCAGTGTCGAATCGGCGAATTCGCCGTCGCTCTCGCCGTTGAACCGATAGTCGATGCGGAGACTGGCGATCCCTTTTTCTGCCCACATGCGCCCCGCGCGTGCGAAAATGCCTTCGCCGACCGCTGGGATTTCCAGCTCGTCGCGCGAGCCGGTGAAGCCATGCAAAAGCAGGATCGCGGGCGGGTTGTTCACTCCATCGGGCAGGTTGAGCGTGCCGACGACCTTCATCCCCTCCACTTCGAACGAGATCGTCTCCTCGGCAGCCAGCGCGGGCAGGCAGGCGACGCAGAGTGAGGAAGCGAGTGCAAGGCCATGAAAACGGTTCGGCATGGGAGGTCTCCTGATTGGGCTGGATTTAATTCTACTGCTGTAAAACTGCGACCAGCAAGCGCGTCGCGCGGCGTTGCTTCGCCGCGCGCTTTCAGTTAAGGCAACGTTGGGTGGGACCACGAAATCAACGAATGATGGGCGCGGCCTTGCCTCGTTTCCGCTTCACAATCGCTGCCAGCGCGCTGCTCTGTACCGCACTTGCATCCGGATGCACCTCGACCGATCTCGGCCTCGAGCCGGAAATGTCGTTCGCAGGCTCCGATCCGGTCCTGCCTGAAAAGGTGGAAACGCTGCCGGCGTTTTCGACGGATGCGTCAACCGACGCCGTCGTGGCAAGCGCATTTGCGGGACCGACGCCGGACAACCCTGCCGCGGCGGTGTTCATGCCCGGTAAGGCGGTGGCGCCACGCAGCCCGGAACTCGATGCGCTGATCGCACGCTACGCCGCTCAACACGAAATCCCTGTTTCGCTGCTACGGCGCGTCGTAGAGCGTGAAAGCACCTTCAATCCCGCCGCGCGCAACGGTCCCTATTGGGGGCTGATGCAGATTCTGCCGCAGACGGCGCGCACCATGGGCTATCGCGGTACGCCTGAAGGCCTGCTCGATGCCGAGACGAACCTCATGTACGCGGGCAAATATCTGCGCGGCGCCTACATTACCGCAGGCGGCGACCATGATCTGGCAGTGCGCTTCTATTCGCGCGGCTACTACTATGACGCCAAGCGTAAGGGCCTGCTGGAAGAGACAGGACTGCGGCCGGCCCGCACGCGCATGGCGAAATCGTCCTGATCATGAAGCCGGGGAGCGCGCCGATGTGGCTGTCGCGAAAGCTCATTATCGTTTCGGTTGTCGCGCTGTGTGGCATAAGTATGCCTGCTCTCGCTGACGAATGCGCCGACCCGCGGGATCAGACGACGATGAACATCTGCGCGGGCAAGGAATTCGAGGCTGCCGACAAGGCACTCAACGCGGCCTATCGTGAGATCGTCCGCCGGATCGGCGACGATCACGAGACCAAGACGGCGCTGACCGCAGCTCAGCGCGCGTGGATCACTTTCCGCGACGGCGAGTGCGCGTTCCAGACAAAGAGCGTCGAGGGCGGCAGCATCTACCCGCTGATCGTGGCGGACTGCAAGACGGCGCTCACCGAGGCGCGGACGGAACAGCTCAAGACCTATCTCGACTGCGAGGAAGGCGACATGAGCTGCCCGGTCCCACCGGCTGACTAGCCGTCCGTTTCAAGTCCCGATCGGCACCTTCAGTTCCTGCCCGGGAAAGATCACGTTCGGATCGGTAACGAGCTGCGGGTTCGCCCGAGCGATCCGCTGGAACTGGCCGGAATCGCCGTAGTGCTGCTGGGCGATCTTCGACAGCGTATCGCCCGCCTTCACCAGATGCAGGCGGAAGCCGATATACCCCGGGACGATGCGTGGGCCGTAGATCACCGGCACGATCACCTTGTTGATCTCCGAGCCGTCCTGCGCACTTTCTTCGAAAACCTCGACGAACAGCCGGTCGAGCTGAAACGCGGCGCTGCCGATCGCCGCTTGCACTTGGAACTGGCCGTGCTCGCCGGTGCCGCCGCCGACATTGAAAAAGCCGGTGCGCTCGTCGTGGCCGTCATGGACACGCCAGTTGAGCGTGGCCTCGAAACCCTGGCCTATGCCGGCGATGAGCACCGGGTCGCCGACGATGTCGAAAGGCTGCGGCTGCTGTATGGAATTGGGCATGGCGATACTCCCTCGCTCGCTTCTGGTCTCGCCCGTCCGTCCCGTTTCCATATTAGGCGAAACTGAAACAGAAGGGGAGGACCTGTGCGTTGCCGATAAACTTGCCGTGAATCGTCGGAAGGGACCGTGATTTCGCCGCCGGTTTCGCCTAGCTGCGAGACATGATCAGCATCACCCGCCGCACCGCGCTCACCCTTCCCCTGCTGCTGCCGCTTGCGCCCGCTGCCCGCGCTGCGGAAAACGAGGCCAGCGCCGAAGCAGTCGTCAATATTCTGGAGCGGGCGGAGGCGCTGGAGCCGCTGAAGGCGGTTGTGGTGTGCCGCGACGGACGCATGATCGCCGAGCGCGGCTATCGCGGCCATGCGCCGGGCGATCCCACGAATATCAAGTCGGCCTCCAAGTCGATGGTGTCGGCGATGGTGGGGATCGCCATCGACAAGGGACTGCTGGAGGGAGCGGACCAGAAGATCGCGCCGCTGCTGCGCGCCGAGCTGCCTGCCGATCCCGACCCGCGGCTGGAGCAGATCACCATCGGCAATCTGCTTTCGATGCAGGCGGGGCTGGGGCGCACGTCGGGCCCGAACTACGGGCGCTGGGTGGCGAGCCCCAACTGGGTGCGCGCCGCGCTTGCCATGCCGTTCGAGGACGAGCCGGGCGGGCGCATGCTTTATTCGACCGGCTCGACGCACCTTCTCTCGGCGATCCTGACCCGCGTGAGCGGCCGGACCATGCTGGCGCTGGCGCGGGAGTGGTTCGACCCGCTCGAGGGGTTCGCCATCGGCGGCTGGGAGCGCGACCCGCAGGGCATCTATCTCGGCGGCAACCAGATGGCGATGTCGACGCGCTCGCTCGCGGCCTTCGCCGAGCTCTACCGCAATGGTGGGCGCACGCCCGACGGCACCCGCATCGTGTCGGCCGACTGGATCGAACAGTCCTGGCAGCCGCGCACGCGGTCACCCTTCAACGGCTACCGCTACGGCTATGGCTGGTTCCTGCACCGGATCGGCGGGCAGGAGGTGCGCTTCGCCTGGGGGCATGGCGGGCAGATGGCCTATATCGTGCCGGCGCTGTCGCTGACCGTGGCGATGACCTCCGACGAGAACCGCCGCTCGGCCGAAAATGGCTACCGCGACAGGCTGAACGACCTGCTCGCGGAGATCATCGGAGTGGTGGTTTAGCTCGCCTTTGGTTTTCGCTCACGCGCCGTTTCGCCGCCTGCGGCGGCTGGCGCTCGCGGGGGCGGGCCATAGGGCCCAACGCCCGGTCGGGCTTGCGGCCTGTCGCCGATGTGCCCCCGCCCGCTCCATCATGAGGTGTCCGGTCGCGCCAGCGCTTGTTGAGCGAACCATTGCAGGTCGGCGAGGACTTCATGGATCTCGCGGGTGGAGCTACGCCGCGCGCCGGGCGGGCGACCGGGGCGCAGGGGCGACAGGCGGCGGACGCGCCCGGCCGTCACCTCGCGATCGCGCCGCGCCCGCCAGCGGGCGAAACGGCGGGCGTGCTTCGGCAAATCGTCAAGGGCATCCGCCAGAGCACGCAGCCTGAGGCCGAGCCGTGTCGCATCCAGCGGATCGTCGGGCGCCGGCGGCTGCGGGAGCGGCCGCCGGTCGGCCGCGCCGGGGAAGGAAATGCGCGGGGCGCGATGCGGCGGCACATGACGGCGGGGCCTCGGCAGGCGGATCGGGTCGACAAGCGACAGGCTGGGCGCCGGTCGCGGACGGGCAGGAGCTGTGATCGCGGCTGCCGCCCCGGTGGCCAACGGCGAAACGGCGATGCCGAGGCGGCGCAGAGCGGGCGCGGCCGGCTGCGGCGCGGGCTTTCGCGGGCGTGCCGGCGGCAGGGTGACGACGAGGTCGCGCGCAGCGACGACGATCAGCCGCCGTGCCGCCGCTTCCGCTGGACGCAGCAGCCGCAGCACGGCGCGGTGGAGATGACGGGGAGCGCCGGGCGGCTTTCGGAACGCATCCCCTCCGGGTCCCCGCTGCCTCCGGCAGTGTCCCGGCCGTTCTCAGACGCTTCGTTGGGGCTAGCCACCTGTTGAGCCCAGCCCTCGGCTATGGCCATTTGCCCTTCCGGGCGTTCGACCCCCTCGAAAGGTCCACTGGACCTTCCGATGCCCCCGAAGGGCCACCGGGGTCTCACCGTTCGTTCGCCCGGAAAGCCAAATCGTTGGCTTTCCGTCCCGCTGCGCGGACCGCTCCTCACCATGGCAACGAGCATGGCAAGCACGCGTTTCAGCGCCTCCCGGTTCTTCTCGATCGCCACATGCCAGTCCATCGCCGTTCCTCATTCCGGTCCGGCGCGGGATTGTCGGGCGAGTTGGGGGAGGTGGATGGATTTTTTTAGGTGGGCAGGAGCGGCCTCGATCGCTTCAGGTTTTCACGGAAACGCCCCCTCCACCATGCTTCGCACGGTCCCCTCCCCCGTGAAACAGGGGAGGATCCAGCGCTGCGGACGGCCGCGCCCCCGTTCCTCCCCTGCGAAGCGGTGGAGGGGGCGTGCCATTGCTCAATGGCGCTTGCGGCCCGCGCCTATTTGGAAGCGTAGATGGTGCACCGGCCGGCCGACGAGAGCTTGTAGTATTTGAAGGCGGCGTTGCAGTTCTCCAGGGCGCGCTCCTCGGCAACCTTCTGCGACGGGGCGTTGAAGGAATGCCCGCAGAAAAAGGCTTCGACGTTGAAGCTCAGATGGGTTTGCGCATAGGCGGAGTGGCCGGAGGCTTCGACATAGGCTTTGTAGACGTCCTGACAGACGCCTTCCGAGTCCATGAAACGCGGGCGGTGGCGAACCTGGCCGGCACTGCCGGCGAGCGACTCCGCAATAGCGGCAACCGGCCCGGACAACACAACAACCCCCGCGAGCATCAAGGCAGATGCTCGCCGCACCGATATCGCTTTCATGTATGCACCCCCGCATTGAAAGCGCCAGATTATCTACAGTCTATGCGTGTGGAAAGTGTGTGGATCGCGAAATTCACATCCGTGGCGCAACGCGTCGCCAGTGTGCCCGGCGGGCGGTTGAAAAGGGCAGATCGGGGCGGGGAGGGGGTGGACAGGCGGGGGTGAATTTTCTTCCATGGCGCGACGCCGCGCCGGCCCGGCGCGCCACGTTCACCGCCTAAAACACCCGGAGATGTCCCTATGTCCAGAATGCCCCTGCCGCTTGCCGGATCGTGCCGCTGCGGGCGCGTCGAAATCCGCGTGACGAAACCGCCGCTGGCAACCAGCGCCTGCCACTGCCCCGGCTGCCAGAAGATGTCGGCCAGCGCCTATTCGCTGACCGCGATCATCCCCGCCGACGGCTTCGCGGTGACGAAGGGCGAGCCGGTGATCGGCGGCCTGCATGGCGACGACATCCACCATTATTGCTGCGGGCACTGCATGACGTGGATGTTCACGCGCGCCCAAGGCATGGACTGGTTCGTAAACGTGCGCCCGACCATGCTGGACGACGCCTTGTGGTTCCGCCCTTTCATGGAGACATACACCTCCACCAGGCTGCCCTTCGCGCAGACGGGCGCTGTGCGCAGCTTCGAGAAATTTCCGGACATGGAGGAATATGAGGGGCTGGTGGGGGAGTATCAGGCCTGGGTGGCGTGAGGAAGTCAGCCCACAAGCCTGTCATAATCGGCATGCGTGCCAATCCAGAACCAGATCATGTCGTCCCCATCCCTGACGGCCAGCGCGCGGTACTGGAGGCCGACACGAGCCGACCAGAAACGGCCAGCTTGTTTGAAATGCAGTGAAGGGTGGTAAGGATCGGCCTTCAGCCGTTCGAAGTTGCGATCCGCAATTCTTTGGACCGCCGCTGGCAATCTCTGGTAGCAATCCCAGAAATCGGCAATGGCGAAATGGTTCACAGTGGACGCGTGCGGCCGTCGCGGTGGGCGGTGAGAGCCCGTTCGGCCAGCGCATCGAGTTTTCCGGACGCGGCATCGCTGTCGATACGGGCATCCCAATTGGCGGCATCGAAGGCGGCAAACCACGCGCGGAAATGTGAGAGCTCCTCGGGGCCGAGCGCCTCGATCTCCCGCTCGATTTTTTCAAGCTTCGTCATGACCGAAATTTAGCATTGCCAAAACCGGTGGCAAGGGGTGTTGCGGCGTGCCCTCCGCCTTTTCAATTTATGCTTGTGTCGTGAGCCGCCTTGCGGGCAAAATGCCTGCGGGGAATGGGGGATTTCATGAGCAGGCTGCCGAAGAAGTTTGTCGATCGGGTTGGCGTCAACCTGAAGAAATACCAACGCGTGGCAACCGCACAGCAAAAGGCTGACGTGGCGGAGGCGGATACTGTCACCGTGGTCAAGGATATTCTGGCCGACGTCTTCGGCTACGACAAATATGAAGAGCTGACATCGGAACACCAGATCAAGGCGACCTATTGCGACCTTGCAATCAGGATCGGCGGCAAGTTGCGCCTCCTCATCGAGGTGAAGTCGGCGGGAAGCAGTCTTGCCGACAACCACCTGCGGCAGGTGATCGACTATGGTGCGCATCAGGGCATTCACTGGGTGATCCTGACCAATGCGGTCGAGTGGCGGCTGATCCGGATCTACGTTTCCAACCAGATCAGCCACGAGGAAGTCTGCCGCTTCATCCTTCCCGACATGACGCCGAGGAACGAGGACCATCTGAGGCAGATGTTCCTCTTCGCCAAGGAGGGGCTGACGACGGACGCGATGGACGCGTTCCATCAGCAGGCGCAGTTGTTCAACCGGTTCACCGTGGCGGCGATCCTGCGTTCGGAGCCGGTCGTCGCCGTGGTGCGGCGCGAACTGCGACGGCTCTTTCCCGACCTGAAAGTCGCGCCTGAAAACCTTGCCGCCCTGATCGAGCACGAGGTGATAAAACGCGAGGCGATGGACGGCGACAAGGCCAAGGAAGCGGCGACGCGGATCAGGAAGGCGCAGGGGAAGATTGAGAGGGCGAGGAAGAGGGAAGTGGCGCCAATTTAACCGACTCCTCTTGGTTTTGTTCTGGGGTGAAATTTCATGAGAATATCTAATGTTCAGATAGAAAATTTTCGTTCTATTGAAAGCCTTATTGTGAACTTCGATGAAATAACGGCCATCGTTGGAACGAATAATGCGGGAAAATCATCCATACTTAAGGCGATTGATCTATTCTTTGACGCCTCTGCCAAGATTTCCATTCAGGATCATTTTATGCATAACCAATTGCGCAAGATTTCGATTGCAATGGAGTTTTGCGACTTGACGCCGGTTGAGAGGGCAGAGTTCGCGCGGGCCACTGTGGATGGCAGGCTGCGAGTGGTACGCGAGTTCGGCGGCCAATCTGGCGATACCGGCGAGTTCTCTGTTCACGCTAAAATAAATCCAGCATTCGACGAATTTCGAAAAGAGAATAATGGGAATAAGAAGCGTAGTTTATATACTTCTCTGAGGGCCGAATATGATCTTCCTGCCGCCTCCGGTGATGAAATGGAAGAGAATTTGAAGGAGTGGGAAGCGAGGAATCCAGATTTATTAAAGGAATCAAAAGTGCGAGGTTTTTTCGGAGCAAAAAATGTCGCCTTAGGGAAGCTTAGCAAAAAGACATCTGTTAGATTTATACATGCAGTTAAAGATACTAGTGAGGAGGCCAGCGATCAGAGAAAAAGCCCGGTAATCGGATTGCTTTCCGAAATCGTAAAACAAACATTCGAAAATAGGAAAGAATTTTCTGATTTTATATTGGAATCAAATAACAAGCTTGCAGAGATTACTGACCCTGAAAAGGTTCCGCAGTTAAAAGACATAAGTAAGAGGCTGACGGACACGCTTGGAATGTATTATTCTGACACCAGTCTTGTGGCAGATCTTAATAAGGCCAACGAGATTAGTGTGTCGTTCCCGGCTCCTGTGGTTAATGTGGTGCATAGAGGGTTGCAGGGCAGCGTCGCAAATGTGGGGCATGGGCTCCAGCGCGCGATCCTTTTCTCCCTCGTGCAGTTTCTAGCTGAACAGCAATCGTTGCCGGGGGCTGACGACGTTCAGGAGGAATTCGGTGAGGCCTTCAGTGATATTATTATCCTGATTGAGGAACCTGAAATTTATCAGCATCCTATAAAGCAGTCGCTTTTCTATGAGGCATTTCAAAATATAACAAGGGAATATAGCAAAGAAAATGGTATAGGGGTGCAGATTATATACGCAACTCATTCGGAGAAACTTGTAAGTATTATAGACGTTGATAAAATTAGAATGCTTTCCAAGAGGGTGCATGATGATGGTATGGATACGGTATGTAATAATCTTACAATAAAGGATTTTAGCGAGGGGATGGCGCGCCATCTGGGCGACGATGTGCAGCCTCTTTCGGTGGAAGCATTTAAGTTGGGTCTTCATATTTTCAATCGAGAAGTTTCAGAAGGGTTCTTCGCAGAAAAGGTTATTCTTGTCGAAGGAGTGTCGGACAAAGCCATAATTCAAGCTGCCTATATGCATCAAGGCCGCGATCCATTGCGGGAGGGAATAGCGTTAATTGATGTCGGCGGGAAAACGAAAATAGATAAGCCGCTTTTTGCGTTCAGGAGCTTGGGTATTCCGACTTATCCTATCTTCGATAATGACAGTGGCCAAACGAATACGAAGGATATTGAACAAGCTAGGAAGAGAAATCGACTTATTCAGGCTATTGTTGGTCACCCTAATGTGCAGGACTTTCCTGCCGGTTGTGAGCCGGGTTTTGCGGCAATCGCAGGGAATTTGGAGAAGCTTATGTCTGAAGCTATGGGTGAGAGATATCTCGCCATTCGAGACAATATAAGCAAACGGTTTAATGTCAACGGAAAGGACGCGAGCAAGTCCCCCGCAATTTTCAGCGCTATTTTTAAAGTGGCTAAATCAGAAGGTATAAACTTTCCGATTATTGACGAAATTGTCAAATTTGTTTCCGAACTCTCCTGCGTAGATGCAAGATAACTTAATTTTGCATATTTCCTTTGTAACTGAGAGGCGACTCTACCCAAAATACCCCTGCAACGGCCGCACTTCCAAACTCCCCGCCTTCAGTGCCGCAATCGCCTGCGCGGCGGCAGCCGCACCTGCCATCGTCGTGTAGTAGGGCACCTTCTGCATCAGGGTGGCGCGGCGCAGCGATTTTGAGTCCGAGACGGCTTTCTGGCTGTCCGTGGTGTTGAAGACGAGCTGGACCTGGCGGTTGCGGATGGCGTCTTCGATGTGGGGGCGGCCTTCGAGCACCTTGTTGATCTTTTCCGCCGCCACGCCGTTTTCGGCCAGGAAACGCTGGGTGCCGCCGGTGGCGAGCACGCGGAAGCCGAGGTCGGCGAGCTTCTTGACCGAAGGCAGGATCTTCACCTTGTCCTCGTCGCGCACCGAGACGAAGAGGGTGCCCGCGCGGGGCAGGTCGACGCCGGCGCCGAGCTGGCTCTTGGCGAAGGCGAGCGCGAAATCGGCGTCGAGGCCCATGACCTCGCCGGTGGACTTCATCTCCGGCCCCAGCAGCGTGTCGACGCCGGGGAAACGGGCGAAGGGGAAGACGGCTTCCTTGACCGCGACGTGGGAGAGGGCTGCGAGGTCCGGCTTTTCGCCATAGTGGGCGAAGGCCTCGTCGAGGCTCTCGCCGGCCATGATGCGGGCCGCGATCTTGGCGATCGGGCGGCCGATGGTCTTGGCGACGAAGGGTACGGTGCGGCTGGCGCGCGGGTTGACCTCGAGCACGAAGATCTCGCCATCCTTGATGGCGTATTGCACGTTCATCAGGCCGCCGACGTTGAGGCCCTTGGCAAGCGCCGCGGTCTGGCGCTCGAGCTCGGCGACGGTGTCGGCCGACAGCGAGCGGACGGGGAGCGAGCAGGCGCTATCGCCGGAATGGATGCCGGCCTCCTCGATATGCTCCATGATGCCGGAGACGTAGACGGACTTGCCGTCGCAGAGCGCGTCGACGTCGACCTCGATGGCCTCCGACAGGTAGGTGTCGAACAGCAGCGGGTTCTTGCCCAGCAGCGTGTTGATCTGGCCGGTCTTGTCGTTGGGGTATTTCTGCTTGATGTCCTCGGGGACGAGGCCGGGCACGGTGTCGAGCAGGTAGGTCTGCAGCATGCCCTCGTCGTGGATGATCTGCATGGCGCGGCCGCCCAGCACGTAGGACGGGCGCACGACCAGCGGGAAGCCGAGCTCGGAGGCGACGGTGCGCGCCTGCTCGACCGACCAGGCGATGCCGTTGTGCGGCTGCTTCAGGTCGAGCTTCTTCAGGAGCTTCTGGAAGCGGTCGCGGTCCTCGGCGAGGTCGATCATGTCGGGCGAGGTGCCGAGGATCGGGATGCCGGCCCGCTCCAGCGCCTCGGCGAGCTTCAGCGGCGTCTGGCCGCCGAACTGGACGATGACGCCGGCAAGCGTGCCGGCGGCTTGCTCGGCGCGCAGGATCTCCAGCACGTCCTCCGGCGTCAGCGGCTCGAAATAGAGCCGGTCGGAGGTGTCGTAGTCGGTGGAGACGGTCTCCGGGTTGCAGTTGACCATGATCGATTCGTAGCCGGCATCGGCCAGCGCGAAGCAGGCATGGCAGCAGCAATAGTCGAACTCGATGCCCTGGCCGATGCGGTTGGGGCCGCCGCCGAGGATGACGACCTTCTTGCGGTCGGAGACCTTGGCCTCGTCGGCGAGCGCGCCGGCGAAGGGCACTTCGTAGGTCGAATACATGTAGGCGGTCGGCGAGGCGAACTCGGCAGCACAGGTGTCGATGCGCTTGTAGACGGGGTGGACGGCGAGCTTTTCGCGTTGCTTCGCAACGTCTTCGGCGTCCTTGTTGACAAGCGAGGCGAGGCGGGCGTCGGAGAAGCCCATCGCCTTGAGCATGCGCAGGTTCTCCGCATCCTGCGGCAGGCCGTGCTGGCGGATGCGGGCTTCCATGGCGAGGATGCCGGCGATCTGCTCGAGGAACCACGGGTCGATGCGGCACATCTGGTGCACGTCTTCCAGCGAGGTGCCCATGCGGATCGCCTGGGCGACCATGCGCAGACGGTCGGGCGTGGGCGTGCCGAGGGCCGCGCGGATGGCGTTCTTGTCGTCGCCATGGTTCAAGCCGGGGATCTCGATCTCGTCGAGGCCGGTGAGGCCGGTTTCGAGGCCGCGCAGCGCCTTCTGCAGCGATTCCTGGAAGGTGCGGCCGATGGCCATGACCTCGCCGACCGACTTCATGGCGGTGGTGAGCACATTGTCGGCGCCGGGGAACTTCTCGAAGGCGAAACGCGGGATCTTGGTGACGACGTAGTCGATGGACGGCTCGAAGGAGGCGGGCGTCGCGCCGCCGGTGATGTCGTTGTCCAGTTCGTCCAGCGTGTAGCCGACGGCAAGCCGGGCCGCGACCTTGGCGATGGGGAAGCCGGTGGCCTTGGAGGCAAGCGCCGAGGAGCGCGAGACGCGCGGGTTCATCTCGATCACGACGAGGCGGCCATCGGCCGGGTTGACGGCAAACTGGACGTTGGAGCCGCCGGTCTCGACGCCGATCTCGCGCAGCACCGCGAGCGAGGCGTTGCGCATCATCTGGTATTCCTTGTCCGTCAGCGTCAGGGCCGGCGCGACGGTGATCGAATCGCCGGTGTGGACGCCCATCGGGTCCAGGTTCTCGATAGAGCACACGATGATGCAGTTGTCGGCGCGGTCGCGCACGACCTCCATCTCGTATTCCTTCCAGCCGAGCACGGATTCCTCGATGAGGACTTCGGTGGTGGGGGAGGCGTCGAGGCCGGAATTGATGATGTCGAAGAACTCGGCGCGGTTGTAGGCGATGCCGCCGCCGGTGCCGCCCATGGTGAAGGACGGGCGGATGATGGCGGGCAGGCCGACATGGTCGAGCGCCTGGGCGGCGATGCCCATGGCATGCGCGATGTAGCGCTGCTTGCGGTCGCCTTCGCCGAGGTTCCATTCGGTCTCCAGCGCGTCGAGCGCGGCGTCGAGATCGGCGGGGTTGGAAGCCTTGAGTTCGGCGCGGCGCGCCTCGTGCTGCTTGCGGTCAGCGTCCTTCACTTCCGAAGCGTTGGCGAGCATGGAGCGCGGCGTCTCCAGCCCGATCTTTGCCATCGCCTCGCGGAAGAGCGAGCGGTCCTCGGCCTTGTCGATGGCCTCGGCGTTGGCGCCGATCATCTCGACATTGTAGCGCTCAAGCACGCCCATGCGGCGCAGCGAGAGCGCGGTGTTGAGCGCGGTCTGGCCGCCCATGGTAGGCAGCAGCGCGTCGGGGCGCTCCTTGGCGATGATCTTGGCGACGACTTCCGGCGTGATCGGCTCGATATAGGTCGCGTCGGCCAGCTCCGGGTCGGTCATGATGGTGGCCGGGTTGGAGTTGACGAGGATGATGCGGTAGCCCTCGGCCTTGAGCGCCTTGCAGGCCTGTGTGCCCGAATAGTCGAACTCGCAGGCCTGGCCAATCACGATGGGGCCGGCCCCGATGATCAGGATCGACTTGATGTCGGTGCGTTTTGGCATGGAAGCGTCCGTCGGTTCGGGCTTGCCCAAGCGCCGGACGGGGATTCTCCGTTTTGCGCTGACGCGTCGCGGAGGCCCTGCCGGTTCGGGGCAAGTGAAGATTCTGTCAGGCTAGGCGGGCCTTATAGGGTAAGGAGAAGGGGTAGGGAACCCCGGAAATGGGGCGAGCGGCGGCGAAGCGTCGCGGCGTGTGGACGTCGTGCTAGCGAAGCTGCCTGAAACGCTCGAATAGGAGGGAAACGGCGCGGCTGCGCTGCGGCGTACGGTCTCGCTCGGGCGCTCCCCGAACTCGCGGCGATAGTCTGCTGCGAAGCGGCCGAGATGGCCGAAACCCCAGCGAAATGCGACGTCGGTGACGGAAACCAATCCTTCCCCGGCGATGAGCTCGTAGCGCACGCGGCGCAGGCGTTCCCGGGCGAGCGAGCGCAGCGGCGAGATGCCGAGGACGGTGCGGTAGCCGAGTTGCAGGGTGCGCGGCGCGACCCCTGCGGCCTCGGCGATGTCGAACAGGGTGATCGGTCGGTCGGCAAAGGCACGGATATACTCTTCGGCACGGTGGACATGGCGCGGGGTCGCGCCCGACGGGGTATCGTCGAAGAACAGGCTGCAATTGTTAGGCTGGCCGCGCAGGAAGAGCTCCATCAGGCGCTGCTCGTTGAGGGCTGCCTGAAGCGTGGGGCCGCCGGCGGTTTCCTCCGCGGCGTGGAACATGGCGTTGGCCATGCCGCGCCAGGCGAGCATGTGCGGCCGGGTGAAGTCGATCAGCGGGTCGAAGACGACGGGGCCGGGAAGGCGTCGGTCGAGCAGGCGTTCGGCGAGCGCCATGAAAGGCGCCTTGCGCACCTGGACGAGGATCTGCGCGCAGCCCTGCCACCATTGCATCCGGGTGGCGAGGTCAGCATTGAGCACCGAGGCGACGCTGCGGCTGGTGATGAATTCGCGGCCGCCGTGGCGGATGGTGGCGCCGCCATTGACCGGCATCTGGATCAGGTAGAAATCGCCAAGCTCGCCGGGATCGATCAGAACGTCCGCGCCGTAGCTGATGTAGTTAAGCGAGATGATGTCGCCCGGAGCGTGGTGGTGAACCGCGCGAAAAGGCTTCCTGTCACCGATGATCTCCAGCCGGTGACTGCAGAATTTCTCCGCAACCCGCTCCCGCGCGCAGTCGAGATCGTCCGACTCGAACAGGATATGTGCCGAAAGCGGTGCTGCGTTGCTATGCCCCTCTTTCATGTGCATGCCTGAACACTACCACATGACGATACGTCACAAAGCCGAAAGCGCGACGTGGAGCCGCAGCCGTTCGATTTTTGCGTTTTCCGGATAGTGGCCGCGTGATGCGGATAGAGGGCTGGAAGCCTGCTATCCTAAACAGGGAACGGAACCAATGACGGTCGCAAAGGCCGCATCCTCAAGCAGAATGGGAGCTTCACGATGAGCAAAGACCTCGACAAGGGCATCACCCGCGAAGGCACCGGCCACGCCGGCAAGACCTGGAACATCCTGGGCCAGGTCTATTTTCCCAAGGCGGTGTGCGACAGCACCTTTGCCTTCGAGACAAACAGCGAGCCCGGCCAGTTCGTGCCCGTGCACATCCACCCCACCCAGGACGAGTTCATCCTCGTGCAGGAAGGCGAGCTCGACCTGAAGCTCGACGGCGAGTGGGTGAAGGCCAAGGCGGGCGACCTCGTGCGCATGCCGCGCGGCATCCCTCACGGCTATTTCAACAAGTCGGACAAGCCGACGCGGGCACTGTTCTGGGTCTCGCCGGCGCGGATGCTGGAGGAACTTTTCACCAAGCTCGACAACCTCAGCGACCCTGAAGAGGTGGTGAAGATTTCGGCGATGCATGAGGTCGATTTCCTGCCGCCAGAAGCCAACGACTAAAGTTCGGGTGAGGGCAGCCTGCAAATGGCGGCTTTCTGCGTCTGCGATGCTGACGTGCCTTAAACAAGTTCGTCGCCGCACGACCCTGAATCCGGCCATTTTTGGGCTTGCCCTGAGCTGAGCTTCGGCAGACCCAACCTGACATGAACTGATCGGGACCGATCTCATCCGGCGTGCCTTGCGCGCTGGACGGGGAAGCGCGTGCCGGGGTGAGAGGAAAGACGACAATGGTCGAGAGGAAGAAGGTCTTCGTCATTGGCGCGGGCGTGAGCGGGCTTGCAGCCGCCAAGGCATTCAAGGAGCGCGGGCACGACGTGACCGTGATCGAGCGCAGCCATGACCTTGGCGGCGTGTGGGAACCATCGCGGTCATATCCCGACGTCCAGACGCAGAGCCCGAAGGAGCTTTACCGCTACACATCCAAGCCGATGCCGGCCGACTATCCGGAGTGGCCCAAGGGACCGCAGGTGCATGCCTATCTGCGCGCCTATGCGGACGACAACGGCATTGCGCCGCTGATCGCGTTCGATACGCGCGTGACAGGGATGAAGCGCCGCGCCGATGGCAGGAAGGGCTGGACGCTGACGCTGGACTCGAACGGCGCGGAACGGGAGGCGGATTGCGATTTCCTCGCCCTCTGCACCGGCCAGTTCAGCGACCGGAACGTGCCGGAATTTCCCGGACGGGACGAATTCGAGGCGGCCGGCGGCAACGCAATCCACTCGTCCGAATATACAGATCCTGCGATGGTGAAGGGAAAGCGGGTGACCGTGCTCGGCTTTTCCAAATCGGCCACCGACATTGCGGTCAATGCGGTGAAATCCGGGGCGAGCAGCGTGACGATCGTCTATCTGGAGTCGGTCTGGCGCATACCCTATTTCATCGGCGGGCTGATCAACTTCAAGCGCATCCTCTACATCCGGGCGCAGGAAAAGATGTTTCCCGGCTGGGGCCAGACGGCGATGGCGCGGCTGAACCACGCGATCGCCAGGCCGTTCGTGTGGGCCAACTGGCGGGCGCTGGAAAGCCTGCTGACGATGCAGCTCAAGCTGAAGAAGACGGGACTTCGCCCGACCAAGCCGATCGAGACCGGGCTCAACTGTTCGGTCCCCATCGTCACGCCCGGCTTCTTCGACATGGTCGCCGAGGGACGGATAAAGGCCGTGCAGGGCACCTTCGCACGCTACGAGCAGGGCGGGGTCGTGCTGACCGGCGGGGAGTGGGTGCCCACGGACATTGCCATACTGGCGACCGGCTGGAAGCTCGGCGTGCCCTTTCTGCCCCACGAATATGCCCGCAAGCTGGTGGAGCCGGACGGGCAATACAGGCTCTATCGCATCGTTGCCAATCCGGACCTGCCGGATATGGGGTTCGTCGGGTTCAACTCGTCCTTCTGCACGGTTTTGAGCGCGGAGCTCGCGGCGAACTGGCTGGTGCGCTATGCTGACGGCATGCTGGCGCGGCAGCCCAGCGCCGCGGAGATGAACGCCAATATCGACATGATGCTGCAATGGAAGCGGCACGAGCGGCCGGCCGCCGGCGTGTATGGCGGGCTATGCGTTGCGCCCTATCATTTCAAGCACTTCGACGAACTGCTTGACGACATGGGGGCCAAGGTGCGCAAGCGCAATCCGCTGGCCGAAAACCTGTCGCCGCCCAACGCCGACGCCTACGCGCGCTACCTGAAGAGCGCGCCGGATTACCGGGCGGCGTGAGAACGGCATGGCCGCGCTGGCGGCGCGGCCATGTGGAAGACAGAGGCCGGCAGGGTTCAGCCGAGGTTGCTGCGGCGCTCGAGCTCGGCCAGTGTTGGTGTTTCCATGGCGAAAGAGCCGATCTGGACATCGCCTGCGCGCTCGTAACGCGTGATGAGGATGCCGTTGGGCGATAGGCTCGAGGAGGCAAGCTTGAGCGTGCGGGGGCGCTGCCATTGCCGAAGACGCGCTTCCCCTTGCCCAGCACCAGCGGGAAGATGAAAAGGCGCAGCTCGTCGACGAGATCGTTCTCGAATAGAAGATCCAGCAGCTCGCTCGAGCCCTGCGTCATCAGGTCGGGGCCGTCGCCCTGCTTGAGTTCGCGCAACGTGGCGACGACGTCGGTTCCGAGTGCCTGACTGTTCTGCCAGTGGAGCGACTCCGGCCGGTGGGTCGCGACGTATTTGGTGATGCGATTGAAGGTGTTGGCGATGTCGGCATTCATCGCATCGAAATCGCTCGCCTCCGGGTCAACCTGGATGTAGGGCCAGTGTGCGGCGAAGATGTCATATGTGCGACGCCCCAGCAGCAGGTCGAAGGGCTCGGCGAAGTTCCTGTCCAGTGCGGCGCCGAGCTCGTCGTCCCAGAAATTCGGCAGCCAGCCGCCATATTCGAAGCCGCCGCTGCGGTCTTCCTCCGGGCCGCCGGGCGCCTGCATGACGCCGTCGAGCGTGGTGAAAGCTGCCGCGATGATCTTGCGCATTGTCCGTTCCTTCCTTCCGTCAACCAACGTTTCGGACCAAGGACGCGCGATGGCAGCCAATCCCGACAACCGCGCACCAACTTTCTGCACGTGGTTACGAGGTCGCGTGTCCGTGTGCGATGACGTGGGTGGGAATTGACGGAAAAGGCCCGCGACATGGTCACGGGCCGGGTCAAGACGGCGATGAGACGCGGCAGATCTCAGTGGCCCGACGAGAGCTTGAGGCCCACCATGCCGGTTATCAGAAGGGCAACGCTGAGGATGCGACCGAGGGTCGCCGCCTCGCCCATGACCACTATGCCGACAACAAAGGCGCCGACCGCGCCGATGCCGGTCCAGATGGCATAGGCGGTGCCGAGCGGCAGGCTGCGCATGGCCAGGGCCAGCAGCCAGAAGGAGCCTGCCATCGCCAACAGCGTGATGACGCTCGGCGTGAGCCGGGTGAACCCCTCGGACTGCTTCAGGAACGAGGCCCAGACGATTTCCAGCAGGCCGGCAAAGCCGAGATAGAGCCAGGCCATGACTTTTCTCCTTTCGATCCGATGCCGGCGACGGGTGACGTGCCGGAACTTCGGTGCTATATATATCCGACCAGACGGTTTGAAAAGAGGAAAACAGATGGGCAGGAAAAGGACGATCGACAGGGATGCTATCCTGGATGCAGCCGAAGCGATCGTAACCGAGGAGGGGGCAGGGAGCCTGACCTTCGACGCGGTCGCACGGCGTGCCGGCGTCAGCAAGGGCGGCGTGCTCTACTGCTATGCCAGCAAGCAGGAACTGGTTGCCGCGATGACAAGGCGCGACATCGACCGGTTTCTGGGTGAGGTCGAGGCAAAGCGGGAGACGCTTGCGGACAGCGCGGAGGCCGGCATGCAGGCGCATCTGGCAGCGACCCGCGACGAAAACGACGCGCTTGCCGCGCGCGCCGCCAGCCTGATGGCGACGCTGGCGGAATCGCCCGGCCATGCCGAAGTGCTGCGCAACTACTACCGCGACCGGCTGAAGCTGTTCGGCCGTGACGAGCAGGCGCGCATCGCATTCTTCGCCGCCGAAGGGGCGTTCCTGCTGCGGGGGCTTGGGCTCGTCGATTTTCCCGACACGGCCTGGCGTGCGCTGTTCGACCAGATCGAGCAGGAGCTGGTGGTCTCGAGATAGACAAGGGTTCGCAGCCAGTCGTCGCGGACCGGGGGCGCGTCGCGAAAAATTATTCACCCAAATGGTTGACTAATTTTCGTGGGGCATATATTCAACCATAAGGGTGAATGAATGGACGAAGAAGACCTGTCACGCATTCTGAAGGCCGCAGGCGATACCACGCGGCGCAGGATACTCACGCTCCTCGTACAGGAGGGGGCGTTGAGGGTGACGGCACTCGCCGCCCATTTCGAGATGTCGCTGAACTCCGTTTCGAAGCACATCAAGGTGCTGGAGGAGGCGGGTCTCGTCACCCGCCGGACCGTGGGGCGCGAACATTTCATCGCACCCGAGCTCGCACCGCTGAGGCTCACCGAGCAGTGGTTCGGCCAGTTGAAATCGATCTGGGAACTGCGCCTCTCGGCGCTGGAAGAGTTGCTGGTTACAGGAGACCAAGACGATGAGCGAACTGGAACTGACGATAAACCACAGGATCGCGGCCCCGCGTGAGAAGGTTTTCGAGGCGTGGCTGTCGCCGCAGATGCTGTCGAAATTCATGCGCCCGCCGTCCACGACGGGCAATGCCCGGGTGACGAACGACCCGGTGAAGGGCGGGCGGTTCTCGATCGTCATGGTGACGCCCGAAAAGGAGATCCCGCATGCGGGCACCTACCTTGCGATCGATCCGCACTCGCATTTGTCGTTCACCTGGGAATCGCCGCACTCGCTCGACGACAGCGTGGTGACGGTCGACTTCGCCGAGGCGGAAGCGGGCGCCACCGAAATCACGCTGCGGCAGGTCAAGTTCAGGAGCGAGGATTCGCGTGACGGCCACATCAAGGGCTGGACCACGATCCTTGAGGCGCTTGAAAAGTCCCTTGCCTGACGGCAGCCGGAGCACGCGAGAACATCATGTTACTGAATGACAGGAATGCCGTGATATATGGTGCCGGCGCCATCGGCTCCGCCGTGGCCGAGGTGTTTGCGCGGGAAGGCGCGCGCGTCTTCGTTGCAGGGCGCAACCGGGCAAAGCTCGACCGGGTGGCCAATGCAATCGCCTCGGCCGGTGGGCAGGTGGAGACGGCCGAACTCGACGTGCTCGACGAACAGGCGGTGGACCGCCACGCAGCGGACATCGCCGAGCGCGCGGGAAGCATAGACATCGCGCTCAACGCGGTGAGCTTCCCGCATGACCAGGGAACGACGATCGGAGAGCTGTCGCTGGACGCATTCATGCTGCCGGTGGATCGGTTCCTGCGGGCGCTGTTCATCACGTCGAAGGCGGTCGCCCCGCATATGGGGCGGTCGCGGACCGGCGTGATCCTGACGCTGTCGGCGCCGGGCGCGGTGCTTGCCGTGGGCGGGCACCTCGGCCATGCTGCATCGCAGGCTGGTGTCGAGGCGTTCTCCCGCACGCTTGCCGACGAACTGGGGCCACGCAACATCCGGGTCGCCTGCATCAGGTCTCATGCACTGACCGATGCGCCAGCGGCCGGCTCGTTCACAGGCCCGATGTTCGAGGCCAAGGCAGCGATGATGGGGCTCAGCGTCGACCAATGGTTGGGCGGTGCGGCGCAAATGACGATGCTTAAGCGGCTGCCGCGCATCGAGCATGTAGCCGAGACGGCCGCATTCCTGGCCTCGGAACGGGCCGGCGCGATGACGGGCGCGGTGGCCAACCTGACCTGTGGCGCGATCGCGGAGTAGGCTTGCGGGTGTGACCTGAATGAACCTGTCCCTCTCCCCGACAGCGGGGAGAGGGCTTTACAGGTGGTCTTTCTCCGGCCGTAGGTGGCCGCTGCACTCAGAAATGCAGGCCGCAGGCTTCGCGGATGGCGATCTGCACCGGTGAAGGCGGCAGGTCCGACCTGAAGGGGCCTGTCGGCAGCAGTGGCGGCTGGGCCAGGAAACGCGGTGTCGTTCCGCAATGCGGCTGGGCGCTGTGGACCAGAAACGGATGGCACAGATAGACCGTGCCGGCGGGGCCGGTCGCCAGCGTTTCAGCGCAATCCGCGCTTTCGGCGAAACCGTTTGCTGCCAGTTCGCCCAGTGTCAGCCCCGCTTCGCCATGGGGCAGCAATTGCCGCGCGATCTGCCGGTGCGAGCCGATGCGGATGCGTGTTGGCGCGTCGTCCTCGCCGATGTCGGAGAACAGGAACAGCATCAGCAGGGCGCGGCCACGGCTGACCACGTTGGCACGCCATTGCATGAAGTCCGGCTCGTCGGTCCCGAAGCTGACATCGACATGCCAGCCGACGTCGCCCGGTTCGTCGGCGCTCGGGAACCGCACCGGAAAGGTGCCTATCGCGGCCGGCGCATGCCAGCGGCCGGGACCGACGAGTGCGTCGTAGGCTGCGTGAAGACGCGGGGTGTTGGCCGCGGCAATGAACGGCTGCTCGGTGAACATGCCCAGCCGTATGACGGGTTGGGTCCAGCCGGCCGGCTCCTCGGGCGACAGGCCCATCGCCTGCCACAGGATGGCGCGGGCGTCGTGCGCCAGCTCGGATGGGAACGCCTCGTCGATCCTGACGAAGCCGTGCGAGATGAAGGTTGAGATTTGCTCGGGGCTCAGCCCGTGCGCGCTGTCGTTCTGCATGTCGAGATCCTCTTTTCGGCCGCTGGCGAAACCGGGCCGTTATCTTCCTGGCGCACCGCAATGCGCCGGCCTGAACGCGTGGTTCAGCCCAGGAAGAAGGTCGAGGAGGATTTGAATGCGAACTTCATAGCGAGTTCTGGGTAGCATGAGGGTTGCCCGACGTGAAGACGCCTCGGCGAACGTGGTGGCGATCGGGATTTGATGTTGCGGCGCAGCAACGAATTGCCTAAGACCACCCCCATCCCGTCAGGACCCGGTGAAAGTCCGGGTGGCTCTTCCGGCCGCCAATCCGCCGGACAACGAACACGCCTGAAACGCCATGCGACCCGCCCGGGCCGACCGTCAGGCTTTCGATACTGCTGGAAATTCATGAAATCCTTGTCCGCCTACCGCGCGCAGTGGTTCGGCAACGTGCGCGGCGATCTTCTCGCCGGCCTCGTCGTTGCCCTTGCGCTCATTCCCGAGGCCATCGCCTTCTCGATCATCGCCGGGGTCGACCCGAAGGTCGGGCTCTACGCCTCGTTCTCTATCGCCGTGCTGATCGCCTTCGTGGGCGGCAGGCCGGGCATGATCTCGGCCGCGACGGCGGCAACCGCCGTGCTGATGGTGACGCTGGTGCGTGATCACGGGCTGCAATACCTGCTGGCCGCCACGGTGCTTGCGGGCCTGCTGCAGATCGGCGCGGGCTTCCTCAAGCTCGGCTACGTGATGCGCTTCGTTTCGCGCTCGGTGATGACCGGCTTCGTCAACGCGCTGGCAATCCTGATCTTCATGGCGCAGCTTCCCGAGCTGATCGGCGTGCCGTGGCTGACCTATGTCATGGTCGCGGCGGGATTGGCGATCATCTATCTCTTTCCACGCCTCACCAAGGCCGTTCCGTCGCCGCTGGTGTGCATCGTCGTGCTGACGACGGTTGCCATTGCCTTCGGCTTCGACGTTCGCACCGTGGGCGACATGGGCGAACTGCCTTCGACGCTGCCGGTATTCCTGATCCCGGACATTCCGCTGACGCTGGAAACGCTGCTCATCATCCTGCCCTATTCGGCGGCAGTGGCGGTGGTGGGCCTGCTGGAATCGCTGATGACGGCACAGATCGTCGACGACCTGACCGACACGCCGTCCGACCGCAACCAGGAGTGCATCGGACAGGGCATCGCCAATACGGCGACCGCCTTTATCGGCGGCATGGCAGGCTGCGCCATGATCGGCCAGTCGATCATCAACGTGAAGTCCGGCGGGCGCGGGCGGCTGTCGACTTTGCCGCCGGCATGCTGCTGCTGTTCATGATCCTGGTTCTCGGCGACCTCGTCAGCCAGATCCCCATGGCCGCGCTGGTCGCGATCATGATCATGGTGTCGATCGGCACCTTCTCGTGGTCGTCGATCAGGAACCTGCGGGATCATCCGCGCTCGTCATCCATCGTCATGCTGGCGACGGTGGTCGGCGTCATCTTCACGCATAATCTCGCCATCGGCGTGCTGATCGGCGTGCTTCTGTCGGGCATCTTCTTTGCCTGGAAGATCGCGCAGCTCTTCGCCGTTTCCTCGACGCTCAGCGCGGACGGCCGGCACCGCACCTACACGGTCGAAGGCCAGCTCTTCTTTGCCTCGGCGGAGGACTTCATGGCGGCCTTCGATTTCAGGGAGACGCTGGAGAAGGTCACCATCGACGTCTCGCGCGCCCATATCTGGGACATTTCCAGCGTCGCCGCGCTCGACATGGCGGTGCTGAAGTTTCGGCGCGACGGCGCGGAGGTGGAGATCGTCGGCATGAACCTGGCGAGCGAAACGATCGTCGACCGCCTTGCCATCCACGACAAGCCTGGCGCGCTCGACAAGCTCATGGCGCATTGATGATGGCTTATCTTGCACCGTTTGCGACGTTTCGACTTCGCGGCTTAACCTGCACGGCAGGGAGGACACAATGACCGACAAACTCATCGCGCTGGTGGACGGTTCGACCTATTCCAGAAGCGTTTGCGAATACGCAGGCTGGATCGCGGGCCGCACCGGGGCGCCGGTGGAACTGCTGCACGTGCTCGGACGTCGCGAGACCGCGAGCTCCGACCTGTCGGGCTCAATCGCGCTTGGCGCCCGTACCGCGTTGCTGGAGGAACTTTCGACGCTGGACGAACAGCGTGCGCGCCTGGCGCAGAAGCGTGGCCGGGCGATCCTCGAGGATGCCGAGGCCGCCCTGAAGCAAGCCGGCGTCGAGACGGTGAGCGCGCGGTTGCGCAATGGCGATCTGCTTGAGGCCGTTGCGGAGGCCGAAGTCGACGCGCGCGGCATCGTGATCGGCAAGCGGGGCGAGGCGGCGGATTTCGCCAAGCTGCATCTCGGCTCCAACATGGAGCGGATCGCGCGCGCGTCCAAGAAGCCGGTCTTCGTTGCCGCGCGTACATTCAGGCCGGTTCGCAAGGTCCTGATCGCCTATGATGGTGGGCAGAGCGCGATGAAGGCCGTGGACCATGTGGCGCGCTCGCCGCTTTTCGCAGGTCTGGACATCCGGCTTCTGATGGCGGGCACCGAGAGCGTGGAGGCGCGGCGGGCCCTGGAGGGCGCGCAGGCGACGCTGAAGGCCGGAGGGCACGAGACAGCCGCCAAGCTGGTGCCCGGACAGCCCGACAAGGTCATTTCAGAGACGGTGGAACGCGACGGGATCGACCTGCTGGTCATGGGCGCCTATGGCCATTCCCGCATCCGCTCGCTGTTCATCGGCTCCACCACGACGGAGATGATCCGGTCGTGCAAGATCCCGGTGCTGCTGTTCAGGTAGCGGCGTTCAGCGCGTGACCGGCAGGGCGCCGCGGCGCGGCACACCGCCGGGCCACGCATAAAGGCGGGCTTCCGGCAATGGCGGGGCCAGCGTGCAGACGATGCGGGCCTCCGCACGCGACTGGACGCCGAGGGGGCTTGCGCCCCAGCCCTGCTGGTTCTGCATGCCACCGCGCATGGCGTGCGTGAGGTAGCCTCGCCCGACGCGGAAGAACAGATCGAGGTTCTTCTGCGCGGCGAGTTCGATCAGCGGTGCGAGAGGCGCGGGCGTGGTCATGCTGGGCCGGTTTTCTGGATGCCTGCACGACGCTAACCGCCCTGATTTAACGCTTCATTAACGCTGACACGTGCTGCGGGCGATGCGAGAAAGCGGATGACCCGGTGCAACGCTTTCGCTAGTTTGCAGTTGTATTGCGCTTGGCCGAGTGGGCACAGGCCGGGACTTTGCGAGGAGCAGACCATGCGTTGGAGAGGCCGTCGGCAGAGCAGCAATGTCGAGGACCGTCGCGGACAGAGCGGCGCACCCGGCGGTTTCGGGCGTAGCGGCAGGCCGATGCAGATCCCGATCGGCCGGGGCGTCGGCGGGGGTGGGCTTTCCGGTATCGTTATCCTGGTTGTGCTGTTCTTCGTGCTGCGCGCATGCGGCATCGACCCGCTGCAGATCCTGGAGGGCGGCAGCGGGCCGGCCAATCCCCAGATCACGCAAGACGAGGCGCCGGGCAGCCAGCCGAGCGATGCGGAGGCTCAGTTCGTCTCGGTGGTGCTCGCCGAGACCGAAGATGTCTGGAACGGCATCTTCCAGGCTGAAGGCCAGACCTATACCGAGCCGCGCATGGTGCTGTTCACCGATCAGGTGCGTTCGGCATGCGGTTTTGCTTCCGCGGCGTCCGGCCCATTCTACTGCCCGGGGACTCGCGGGTCTATATCGACCTCGGCTTCTTCCGCGAACTGTCGCAGCGCTTCGGTGCGTCAGGGGACTTCGCACAGGCCTATGTGATCGCGCACGAGGTCGGCCATCACGTGCAGAACCTGATCGGCGTGCTGCCGGAATTCAACAGGCAGCGCCAGACCATGGGACAGGCCGAGGCCAACCGCATGTCGATGCGGGTTGAGTTGCAGGCCGACTGCTTCGCCGGCATCTGGGCGCATTTCACCGCGCAGAAGGGCCTGCTCGAGGACGGCGATATCGAGGAAGCCATGAACGCGGCGCACCAGATCGGCGACGACACGCTGCAGCGGCGCACGCAGGGCTATGTCGTGCCCGAGAGCTTCAACCACGGCACGTCGGAGCAGCGCGCGACCTGGTTCGCCAACGGCCTGCGCAACGGCCGGCTTGCGGACTGCGATACGTTCAACAACCCGATCTGACGCGCCTTTACCGACGTGTCAGGTCAGATGTCGATCTCGTAGTAGCCGAGCGCTTCCTCGAGTTCTTCCTGCTCGTAGCCGAAGTGGGAGACGACGACGCGTTCCAGCGTCTCGAACGATCTGCGCAGGCTGGCAAAGGTTTCCGGGCCGGGTTCGCTCCTCGCGGCTCGGGCTGCGGCCTCCATGCGCTCTATCAGGTGATGGATGACCTCGTGCTCGGCGGCGAGGCGCTCGACCACCTTGCGCAGACCGTCATTGTCCTGCGCCGCAAGCGCCGGAAACAGCATCCGATCCTCGGCGGTGTGGTGGAAGGTGAGCATGCGGCACTCCTGACCGCAGAGACTGCCGAAGACCCGGTAGTTGTGGCTCATCTGCATGTCCGACAGCGCTTCGCCGAGCGCGTCCACCTGCATTTCGCCGGCCGTGACATGCTCCATGACCTGCCGCACTTCGGCCATCTGGCGCAGGTGCATTGCGTGGATCATGGCGAGCCGGCGGCCCTGCATGCGCTGCGGCTCGGTGAGGCCCTCGATCCTGGGCGCCTTCGGCCGTGTCGCGTCGTCGAGAAGATCGATGGTGAAACTCATGGGTAAGGGCATTCCTGCGGTGGGAAGTCGGTTCGAACGAGGGCGGTATCTTTTGGTAACCGCCTCCTAGATAGGCTGTCGTGACGTTTACGCAAGACGGCACCTTTACGTCACCCGGTCACCTCGATGAAACCATGGCTATGGCAGGGACGTTGGAGAGGGTCTTTGGGTGCGCCGCGGTGGCGGCGGGATAGCGGGAGGAAGGCTGGTGGCGATCATGCGCAGAACGGCAGTCATGGCGGGCGGGATCGCCGTGGCGCTTGCGGCGGGCCAGGCACCGGAGTTCGCGCAACAGTACAGGCAGCGGCTGGGAGGCGCGATCGAGGAGATGCAGGCCGTGGTCGCGCGCTTCGACGAGGATGCGGTGCGCAGCGGACTGAGCCGCGAGGAGGCGCTGGCGCTGTACAGCGAATCCGCGGAGACGTTCTTCCGCGACCGTGGCATCAGCATGCGCGAGGCGGTGGCGCGCTATGAAAGCCTTGCCGAGCAGGTGGAGCGCATGGGCGCGATGCCGCCGATCGCGCGGCCGCTGGCGCTGACTCGCGGATACGACGAAAGGCTCGTGCGGGGCGCGTGGCGCGACTTCGAGCCGGCGCTGCCGATCACGCCGCACGGGCTGGCCTGGGCGGCAGCGGGGTTCGGGATCGGCGCGCTGATGACGATGGCTCTGGCGCGCCTGCTGGGTTTCGGCCGCAGGCGGCGGCGCGCCGGGGCCAGGTAGGCCCGACTAGCGCTCGGCGAGCGCGGGTTCGCCCTGGCGGGCCCGGATGAGGTTGGCGAAGCGGCGGAAGAGGTAGTGCGAATCCTGCGGGCCCGGCGAGGCTTCCGGGTGATGCTGCACGGAGAAGACCGGCTTGCCGGCAAGCGCGATGCCGCAGTTGGAATTGTCGAACAGCGAAATGTGAGTCTCTTCAACGCCTTCCGGCAGGGACTTCGAATCCACCGCGAAGCCGTGATTCATCGACACGATCTCGACCTTGCCGGTGGTGTGGTCCTTCACCGGGTGGTTCGCGCCGTGGTGGCCCTGGTGCATCTTGACCGTCTTGCCGCCAACGGCGAGCGCCAGCATCTGATGGCCGAGGCAGATGCCGAAGATGGGCAGGTCCGCTTCCAGAAGGTCCTTGATGACGGGCACGGCATAGTCACCGGTGGCGGCCGGATCGCCGGGGCCGTTGGACAGGAAGATGCCGTCCGGCTTCATCGCCAGAATGTCCTCGGCCTGGGTCTTTGCGGGCACTACGGTGACCTTGGCGCCGAGACCCGCCAGAAGGCGCAGGATGTTGCGCTTCACACCGTAGTCGATGGCGACGATGTGCATGGCGGGCTCGCCGGCCGTCTCGCTATAACCCTTGTTCCACTCCCAGGGCGTCTCGTTCCACACCGAGGACTGGCCGGAGGTGACGTCCTTCGCCAGGTCGAGGCCGACGAGGCCGGACCAGGCTTGCGCTTCCTTCGTGAGGGCCGCGACGTCGAAATTGCCGTCCGGCGCGTGGGCGATGACGGCGTTGGGCGCGCCCTTTTCACGGATCAGGGCCGTGAGCGCCCGCGTGTCGATGCCGCTCATGGCGATGATGCCGCGCCGCTTGAGCCAGTCGTTCAGGCCTTCTGCGGAGCGGTAGTTCGACGGTGCGGTGATGTCGGCCTTGAAGACCGCGCCGACGGCGCCGGCGCGCGCAGCCGGGTTCAGGTCCTCAATGTCCTCGCCATTGGCGCCGATATTGCCGATATGCGGGAAGGTGAAGGTGACGATCTGGCCGGCATAGGACGGATCGGTGAGGATTTCTTGGTAGCCGGTGAGCGCGGTGTTGAAGCAGACCTCGGCAACGACGTGGCCGGTCGCGCCCAGTCCGAAGCCTTCGATCACCGTGCCGTCGGCGAGCACCAGAAGTGCGGTGGGCTTCCTCTGCGCCCAGGGCGCGCTCGTGCTCGCGTCGTTCTTGTCGACCATCGCCGTTCTCCGTTCCTGAGAGACCGCGCTTGCAATCATCCCGTCGGCGGGACATATCGCGCAGACTGCAGCCTGGCGGGGACCTTCTGGCCTTCGCCGCGTTATAGATAGTATGGTCCGGTCCATAGGCGAAGGCCTTGGCGCGGTCAATGATCGGCAACGCACGCCGGCGAAACAAAGGAACAGTCATGCGCGACACAATCGCCCAGGCATTGAGGGATGCGCAGAAAAGCCAGGACAGGATCCGCGTCGCGACGCTGCGGCTGATCACTGCTGCGATCCAGGACAGGGACATCGCCAATCGCGGCGTCGGCAAGGAGCGGGTCAGCGATGACGAGATTCTCCAGATCCTGACCAAGATGGTCAAGCAGCGCGAGGAATCGGCCAAGGCGTTCGCCGATGGCGGGCGTCCGGAACTGGCGGCCGCGGAGCGCGCCGAGATCGAGATCGTCAAGGAATTCCTGCCGCGCCAGATAGGCGAGGACGAGCTGCGGCGCATCTGCGCGGACGTGATCGCCGAGACGGGGGCGGCCAGCCTGCGCGACATGGGCGCGGTGATGGCCGTGCTGAAAGAGCGTTATCCGGGCCGGATCGACTTTTCGCGCGCCAGCGCCATCGTCAAGGAATTGCTGGCCTAGGCTGGCACGCGCCGGCAGGCTTCGTCCTCTCAACCGATCCGTGTGACCATGGCGGGCGTGAGGCCCGCTATGCGATGGGCCATCTGCTCGGCGTTTTCGGGCGCCGGTTCGCCCCGAAGCCAGCGGATGGTCAGCCACATGACGCCGCCTGCTGTGACGGCGATGAGGTCTTCGGTCTCGGCCCCTCCCTCCCGCGCGGCGATCTCGAAGACGTCCGGCAACATGCGGCCGGAGACGAAGGATACGATCTCCTCGAAGAAGGCGACGTTTCCCGCACCGTCGAGGATGCGCAGATAGAAGACTCGGTGCTCGCACAGGTGACGCAGAACCGGCTCGACGTGGCCGACGATATGCGTGCGCAAGGCTTGCGGGGTCAGCGTCCCCAGATCGGACAGCGGCTCAGGCGGCGGGAATGCCGCCTCCAGTCTTGCTAGGCCGGCCACTCTTGCCGCAGCCGGCACGTCGGCGAAGTGCTGGTAAAAGGTGGGGCGGGTGACGCCGGCGGCCTCAACGACCCGCGTTATCGAGATTTCAGCAAGCGAATGCGCCTCGATGAGGCTGGTGACCGCGTCGAGGATCGCCGAGAGGCTGCGCCTGTAACGGGGGTCGTCTTCCCGCGCTTTTCTGTTTTTGACATCCGCCACTTTACAAGCCCCTGCCTGCTTACTATTTTACGTTTGTAATTTAGTTGTCTGCCGGCTGACCGTCAAGCGCCGGCTTTTTCCAGAGGTGCTTTCATGCCCGCAACGAACCATGTACCGCAACCGCCGCTGAAGCCGATCATCGGTAACCTGACCGAGCTGGATGCGCAGAACCCTGTCCAAAGCCTCATGGGGCTTGCCAGGACGTACGGCCCCTTCTTCAAGCTGAAGATCCTCGATCGCGAGATGTATGTGGCGAGTTCGCAGGAACTCGTGAATGAGCTGTGCGACGAGACGCGTTTCAACAAGCGCGTGCACGCGCCGCTGGAGGAAATCCGCGCCTTTGCCGGCGATGGGCTGTTTACTGCCCATAGCGAAGAGCCGAACTGGGGCAAGGCGCATCGCATTCTGATGCCGGCATTCGGGCCGATCGGCGTGCGCTCGATGTTCGACAAGATGCTCGACATCGCCGACCAGATGTTCGTGCGGTGGGAGCGGTTCGGCCCCGACGCGGTGATCGACGTGCCCGACAACATGACGCGGCTGACGCTCGATACGATCGCGCTGTGCGCTTTCGACTATCGCTTCAACAGCTTCTACCAGAATGAGATGCACCCGTTCGTCGGGGCGATGGTGGGAGCGCTGGCTGAATCCGGCCAAAGGGCGCGCCGGCCAAAGCTGGTCAGCAACCTGATGCTTTCCACGGCGCGTCAGTACCAGGCCGATTCAGACCTGCTTCGCGGCGTCGCGCAGGACCTGATCGCGGAACGCAAGAGCGATCCGAAGGGAGCGGAAAAGGACGATCTTCTCAGCCGCATGCTCAACGGTGTCGACCCGGAAACGGGCGAGAAGCTCTCGGAGGAAAACATCGCCTATCAGATGATCACGTTCCTGATCGCCGGGCACGAGACGACCAGCGGGCTGCTTTCGTTCGCGACCTATCTGCTCCTGAAAAACCCCGAGGTGCTGCAGAAGGCGCGCGCCGTGGTCGACGAGGTGCTAGGCGACGAGGTGCCCCGCGTCGAACATCTGGCACAGCTTCGCTACATCGAGCAGGTGCTGATGGAGAGCCTGCGCATCTGGCCGACTGCCGCCGCCTTTGCGGTCAAGCCGCTGGAAGACACCGTCATTGCGGGCAAATACAACCTGACGACACGCGATACTGTGATGATCCTGGAGCCGATGCTGCACCGAGACCCGGCGGTGTGGGGCGAGGACGCGGAAGCATTCCGCCCCGAGCGGTTCGCGCCGGAAAATGCAGAGCAGCTTCCGCCGAACGCGTGGAAACCCTTTGGCACCGGCAAACGCGCCTGCATTGGCCGCCCATTCGCCATGCAGGAAGCGCAGCTTGTGCTTGCGATGATGCTGCAGCGGTTCGACTTCGTCTTCGACGACCCGGCCTACCAGCTCAAGATTCACGAGACGCTGACGATCAAGCCGGACAACCTGAAGATCCGCGCCAAAGCGCGCCGCTCGTCGCAGACGCTGACGCGCGGCAAGCCGCTGACCGCGCCGCAAAAGCCGCTCGCGGCTCCGGCAAAGGTTTCGCTGCCGGAGGGCGAAGCCGCGACACGACTGCTGGTGCTCTACGGGAGCAATACCGGCTCGTCCGAGGCGTTTGCCGGCAGGATCGCGGCGGACGCGGCCGCCAACGGGTTCGACGCCGTCGTCGCGCCGATGGACGACTATGCCAACAACCTGCCGACGGATGGCGCTCTGGTGGTGGTGACAGCGTCCTACGAAGGCCAGCCGCCGGACAATGCACGTCAGTTCGTCGCTTCGGTGGAAGACCTGAAGGCGGGGTCGCTGGACGGGCTCACCTTCGCTGTCTTCGGTTGCGGCAACCGCCAGTGGGCGCGCACCTATCAGGCGATCCCCAAGCGGGTGGATGCCGCACTTGAAAAGGCTGGCGCAAAGCGGGCCGGCGAGCGCGGCGAAGCGGATTCGGGCGGCGACTTCTTCGGCAGCTTCGATGCCTGGTATGCGGGGCTATGGCCGGCGCTGGGCGAGGCATTCGGGCGGACAATCGCGGTCGCGGAGCCAACCGCCACGCTCGAGCTCGAATTCGTGAAGGGCGGGCGCGAGAGCGCGCTGCGGCTAGGCGACCTCGAACAGGGCGTCGTCACCGAAAACCGGGAGCTGGTCGACATGACGGCGCCCGGCGCGCGCTCAAAGCGGCATATCGAATTCAGGCTGCCGGAAGGCATGACCTACCGCGCGGGCGACTATCTGGCCGTTCTGGCGCGCAACCCCGAGGCCGCCGTCGATCGCGTGCTGCGCCGGTTCGGGCTGGCGGCGGATACGATGGTCGTCATCAACCGTGCGCAGGGTGCGTCAGGTCTACCGGTGGGCCACCCCGTGAGCTGCGCGGAGCTTCTGTCGAACTATGTGGAACTGTCGCAGCCTGCAACGCGGGCGCAGGTCGGTGCGCTTGCCGCCGCCGCAACGCGTTGCCCGCCGGAGAAGGCAGAACTGGAGCGACTTGCCGGTGACGGATACGACGCAGACGTCCTTAGCCGGCGGTGCAGCGTCATCGACCTGCTCGACCGGTTCCAGTCGTGCCCGCTCACGTTCGAGGCCTATCTGCAGATGCTGCCGCCGATGAAGGCGCGGCAGTACTCGATCTCGTCGTCGCCCTTGTGGAAGCCCGATCATGTGACGCTGACGATCGCTGTGGTCGATGCGCCGGCTCTCTCGGGCGCCGGCCAGTACCGGGGCGTGGCGTCGTCCTACCTCGCATCGCTGCAAGCGGGCGACCGTGTTTCGATCGCGGTTCGACCCTCCAATGCGCGCTTCCACCCGCCGGCAGACCCGGCAAAGCCGATGGTGATGATCTGCGCCGGCTCCGGACTTGCGCCGTTCCGCGGCTTCCTGCAGGAGCGCGCGGCGCAGAAGGCCGGCGGGCAGGAGGTCGGCCCGGCTCTGCTGTTCTTCGGCACCAACCACGCCGATGTCGACTATCTCTATCGCGACGAGCTGTCGGACTGGGAGAGGGACGGGGTCGTCACCGTGCTGCCGGCGTTTTCGGAACAGCCTGACGGCGAGGTCACGTTCGTGCAGCATCGGGTCTGGACGGAGCGGCAGCGCGTGGAGGCGCTCTTCCGGCAGGACGCTACGGTCTTCGTCTGCGGCGACGGCAGGCACATGGCGCCCGCCGTGCGCGAAACGCTGATCCGCATCTACCGAGAGGCTTCAGGCGCGAGCGAGGCGCAGGCGGAAGACTGGGCCGACACGGTGGAGCGGGACCACGGGCGCTATGTGGCGGACGTTTTCGCCTGAACGAGGACGGCTTGGAGGGAGGCGGCGGCCATTCCGCCGCCTTCAACCGGGCAGCGCCCAGCATGCCGCCCCCTCTAACCCTGGATGGGCGATTGAGGCGGGCAGGGCCTTGATCCTTACTCCACAAAGACATGGCCGGCGCCCTCAAGAAAAGCCCGCGATTTGTCCCAGTTTCGCTCGGGAACGAGGATATGTTCCCCGTCGAAGGTGCAGACGACAAAGACGCCGACGCCCTGCGTGGACAGGGGTTGAATGAGCGAGAGCACGATTCCGGTCGCATCGAACGCGAACGGGCCGAGACTGCGAAAGCAGCGCCAGTTGCGGTCTGCGTCCACCTGATTCGGTATACGGTCCTGCGGGCAGACGATGGTAAGCTCGTCGTCGGCGCGGACTATCGCTGAAAAGCCGGCACCATTGGCCCAGTCCGGGATGGGGGCGTCGCCGGCGAGCCGGGCCAGACCGTAGATGCCTGGAACGACGCGCAGCTTTATTGAACGAGACGGAGCGTTCCGCTTCTTACCAATCGGGTCTATGCGCTCTACTCCGCTGCCTTGAGCCGGGTGCCGCCCAGCATGCCGCGCTCCTCGAGCACAGGATAGGCGATGGAGGCGAGCAGGGAGTTAATCTGCTTCAAGTCGCGGATCGTGTCGAGGTGGAGCGAACTCGTCTCGACGCTGCGCGGCGTTCCTTCGCGCAGACGCTCGAAGTGGCTGCGGCTGGTCGCGCGCTCGACATCGCGCAGCCGATCCTTCTCGCGCACGAGCTGCAGCGCGGTTTCGGTGTCGCGTGAGATCAGGACGTTGAAGGCGAGGCGGGCATTGGCAACTACCGCCGCATGCAGGTTCAACAATTCGCGCCAGCCTTCCGGCGTGAAGTTCAGGCCACGGTCCAGCTTCTTGCCGACATGTACGAGCATGTTGCGCACGATGATGTCGCCGACCTGCTCCAGCTTCACGCAGGCGCCAAGAAGCTCCTGCGTGCGCCGGGCCTCGTCGTCATTCATCTGGCCGGTGGTGATGCGCGCCAAATAGAGCTTGATCGCCGCGTGCCTGCGGTCCACCCGGTCGTCAAGCGCGGCAAGCGCCGCCATGCGCGCACGATCGGGCTCCTCGTAGAGCTCCATGATGTTCTTCAACATCACCTCGATGGTCTCGCATACGCCGACGACCGCGCGCGTAACATTGGCGAGCGCGCGCGACGGGGTGCCCAGCGCTTCGGGATCGAGCGCGTTCGTATCCTTGTCCTCGAACGAGACCGGAACCGGCGGCGCGGCATAGGCGAGCAGCCGCTCGATCGTGCGGGCGACGAGGCCAGCAAACGGAATGCCCGCAATCACGAGCGCCACGTTGAAGACAATGTGCGCGTGGACGATCTGCAACGGCACGCTCGCGCCCAGCAGTTCCAGCGGCGGGTGCAGCCAGACAATGCCGGCCAATGCCAGCAACGCGCCGATGGCCCGGATCGCGAGATTGCCGAGCGGCACGACGCGGCTGGGCGGCGACATGGTACGCGACAGCATCGCCGCGATCAGCCCGCCGCCGAGGTTTGCGCCGAGCACCATGACGATGCCGAGCTCGGCTGGCACGAGGCCGCGCGCGGCCAGTGCGACGATGAGCAGGATGAACGCGACGCTGGAATGGAAGAGCCAGGTCGCGACGGCCGCGATCAGGAACGCGGTGACGGGGTCGGCGGCGAGGTAGTTGACGACGACCGGCAGGATGCCGCTCTCACGCAGGGGTTCTGACGCCTCGCCGATGAGGCGCAGCGACAGGATCAGCAGGCCGACGCCGACCAGGATGCGCCCGAACTGGCGCCATGCGCGGCGCTCGGTGGCCAGAAAGATCGTCGTGCCGACGAAGAGCGCGATCGGCACGAGCAGTGACAGATCGAAAGACAGGAGCTTGACGACGAAGGCGGAGCCGAGGTCCGCGCCGAGCACGGCGACGAGGCCTGCGGCGCCCGTGACGATACCGGACCCGGCGAAGGAGCCGACCAGCAGGGAGACGGCGGTTGCGCTCTGGAATGCAATCGCCAGCGCACCGCCGGCCGCGACCGCGAGCAGCGGATTGCGCAACGTGCCGCGCAGCTTGCGGCGCAGGACGTCGCCATAGGCGCGTTCGACGCCGGTGCGGACCATGCGGGTGGCCCACAACAGCAGCGCAACGGCGCCTGCGAGATTGATAAGGACGACGGAGCCCGTCATCGCGAGTTGGCCGCGCGGCAGGCGCGGCCGGCTTGGTTCACATGTGAGGCCATGGCCTGCAAATCACCGGAAAGCGTTTTGGTTCCGACAATTATAGCTTAGCCGAATAAACTTTAAATGGCCTATTTCCGACGAATCACATCGGCTCCCGGCTAGGCTGCGGAGGGCGTTGCCATCTTGTCATCCTTCATGGAGGACAGCGGCGCCGGACGCCCGAGCAGATAACCCTGGCCGATCTGGCAGAACTCGCTTGCGAGGAATTTCAGCTCCTCCGTGGTCTCCACGCCTTCGGCCAGCACAGGCAGGCCGAGACCGCGCCCGATGCCCAGCACCGCCTTGACGATGGTGGCCGCCTGCCTGTTGGTGTCGACAGAGCGCACGAAGGAGCCGTCGATCTTGATCTTGTCGAAGGGGAACGCGCGCAGGTTGGAAAGGGACGATTAGCCGGTGCCGAAATCGTCCATCGCCACCATCACGCCCAGCGTCTTGAGCTGGCGCAGCGTGGCGAGGGCGCGGGTCATGTCGCGAACGAGGGCCGTCTCGGTGATCTCGATCTCGAGCCGCCGTGGAGGAAGGCCGGTTCTGAGCAGGATCTCGTGGACCTTGTGCGCAAATTCAGGGCTGTGAAGCTGCACTGCCGAGACGTTCACGGCGACGATGACGTGGCTGTCCCAGCTGGCCGCGTCGTTGCAGGCCGTTTCCAGGACCCATTCGCCGATCGGGACGATCGCGCCGCTTTCCTCCGCGACGGGCACGAAAACTGCCGGCGAGATGCTGCCTCTTTCGGGATGGTGCCAGCGAAGGAGCGCTTCGAAGGCGAAGCCGACCAGGGCAAGCACAACCGGCAGGCCGGCACGAATCGCGCGGACCGGCAAGTTCGCCAGGGTCGAAATACTCTGAAAGAAAACTGACAAAGCGCGTCTAAACGCGCCGCGTACCAGACGTAGCATTAACTGCCCCCCCCGTTCGGTATTCTTGTGCCCGGCGCACAAAATGCCGATTATTTGAGCAGCAGAAGCAGTATTGACCCGAGGGTAGGTGAGTCAAGGTACGCGCGCGAAACTATTTCGAGGCACGCGCAATGGTCGCAGCGACGCGGCGAGAGCAGAAGACGGTTGCCGGTCGGCTGTGAATACCGGGCAAGGCGGCGCGCGGCGTGTCGCTTTGCGGGGCGGGCTCGCCTATATGGGGTGATAAAAGAGTTCCGCCGATGCGCTTTTCGCCCTCATTCCTCGACGAGATACGCGACCGTGTGCCGATTTCATCGGTGATCGGCGCGCGCGTGACGTGGGACCGGCGCAAGACGAATGCCCAGCGCGGCGACTACTGGGCCTGCTGTCCGTTTCATGGCGAAAAGTCGCCATCGTTTCACTGCGAGGACAAAAAGGCCGCTACCACTGCTTCGGTTGCGGGGTATCGGGCGACCATTTCCGCTTCCTGACCGAGCTGGACGGCATGAGCTTTCCCGAGGCGGTCGAGCGGGTGGCGGAGATGGCAGGCGTGCCGATGCCGGCGCGCGACGAGCAGGCGGAACGCCGCGAGCGCGAGCGCACCACGCTGACCGACGTGATGGAGCTTGCGACGAAGTTCTTCCAGGAGCAGCTACAGTCCGCCAGCGGCGCGAAGGCACGCGCCTATCTGCGTGAGCGCGGCCTTTCGTCGGTGACGCAGCAGGCTTTCCGGATGGGCTACGCGCCCGACAGCCGCAATGCGCTCAAGGAGTTCCTGGCCGGCAAAGGCGCGAGCAGGGAGCAGATCGAGGCGTGCGGGCTGGTGGTGCACGGACCCGACATACCCGTTTCATACGACCGGTTCCGCGACCGCGTGATGTTCCCGATCGAGGACAGCCGCGGCAAGGTGATCGCCTTCGGCGGGCGGGCGCTTTCGGTCGACGTGCCGGCGAAATACCTCAACTCGAACGATACCGAGCTCTTCCACAAGGGCAACGTGCTCTACAATTTCGCCCGAGCGCGCAAGGCGCAGGTGAAGGCCGGCACGGTGATCGCCGTCGAGGGCTACATGGACGTGATCGCGCTGGCGCAGGCCGGCATCGAGAACGCGGTCGCGCCGCTCGGCACGGCGCTGACCGAAAACCAGCTAGAGCTGTTGTGGCGCATGACCGGCGAGCCGGTGTTGTGTTTCGACGGCGATCAGGCCGGGCTGAAGGCGGCGCACAGGGCGGCCGAACTGGCGCTGCCGCTGGTGCAGGCGGGGCGCACTTTGCGTTTTGCCCTTTTGCCGGAGGGGCAGGACCCTGACGATCTGGTGAAGGCCGGCGGGCCGGAAGCGTTTCGCGAGGTGCTGGCGCAGGCCCGGCCGCTTGCGGAGCTGCTGTGGCTGCGCGAGACGTCCGGCGGCGTGTTCGACACACCTGAACGCCGCGCCGAGCTCGAACGGACACTGCGCGATCTCACCAGCCGCATCCGCGACGAAAGCGTGCGGCGGCACTACCAGCAGGACATGCGCGAGCGGGTCCAGGCCTTCTTCGGAAGCAATCGCGGGCGTGACAGCCGCTTCGGCGGGCAGGAGCGCGGCGGCTACGGCGCAGGGCGCGGGCGGCCGGGGCAGGCTTCGGGCCGGCTTGCGGTGAGCGACAGCCTCGCGCGCTCGGCGCTCGTTCGCAGCAGCGGAGGGCCGCTACCGCTTCGCGACACGGCGATGCTGGTCGCGATGGTCAACCATCCGACATTGCTCGACGATTATTTCGATGCGTTCGAGCACATGAACCTGCAGCATCCCGACCTCAAGCGGCTGCATGCTGCACTGCTCGACGCGCTGGCCCACGGCGCGGCGCACGAGCGGTCGACGCTTGTCGCCGCGCTGGAACAGGCAGGGCTGAGCGGCACGTGGGATAACGCCGTCGCGCTGGTGCGCCGGGCGCGCCTGTGGCCGGCGCTGGAAGATGCCGCACTCGACGATGTGCGGGAAGCCTTCGGCCAGCTCGCCGCACTTCATTCGCGCACCCGCGAATTGCGCGAGCAACGTTCGAGCGTGGAAGCCGCACTCGCGGAAGCGGTGGAGGGCGGCGAAGAGCAGTCATGCCAGCATTTGCTGCACGTGCTGAACGCCATAAGCGCCGACATTGCCAACCTGGAGCGGCTGGAAGCGCTGATCGAGGGGTTCGGGGTTTCGTCCGGGCGGGTGTAGAGGCTGGTCTTCTCTGCGACCATGGCCGCGACTTAAGGCCAATTTGACGCACCGAAACACCGCAAGTCTGCTGGCACGTTCCAGCCGGCACCCCTATGACGTCGCCGTTGGGCAACCGCGCAATCTCGCAGGGACATCATGCATAATCGCTATGGGAAGCTCGCTTCGTGGGTCTACGATCTCGACAAGCCGGTGGGACGGTCCTTCGGCGATGTCGAGTATTATCTTCAGCGGCTTGCCGGATGCGATGGTCCTGTGCTGGAGCCCGCCGTCGGCAACGGACGGATTCTCGTGCCGCTGCTCGAAGCCGGTCTCGCCGTCGAGGGGTTCGACGCTTCTGAAGAGATGCTTTTTATTGTCGCCAGGTATGTGGCGCTCGCCACTTGCCGGCCAATCTGACACGCCAGACGTTCAATACATTCTCTTATGACAAGCGCTTTGCCGCCATCGTCGTGCCGGCCGGTTCATTCCAGCTTGTGACCGAGGTTGGAACCGCCCGGGCGGTGATCGCGCGGTTCCGCGACCATTTGCAGCCTGGCGGCAGACTTATCGTCGATCTCGACCCGGCTGGTGCATTTGTGGGGCCTGCAATGTCGGTACGAAGCTGGGAGACGGCCGATGGCGCCCTGCTTACGCTGACTGACCAACGCGTGGAAACCGATCATGTGGCGCAGGTGACGCTGTCTCATCTTCGCTATGAGTTGTGGCGCGAGGGCCGGCTCGTCGACACCGAACTGGATCTCTTCAGGCTGCGATGGTGGGGTGTCACGGAGTTCGGATTGGCGCTCGAGGCCGCTGGCTTCACGGATGTTACGGTCTCCGGCAACTACGCCTTCGGACGCGCACCGCGAGACGGAGACGACATTATCACCTTCGAGGCGCGCTGGCCCGGTTGACGCGAGCATCGTGCGGCCATCTCTTTCGTGAGCGCCCCTTGTCGAAACTTCGACGGCTCTCTACATAGGCGCAGCGAGGCGGATGGCTTCGCAGGATACCCTTGACCGCTTGACGGTTGGGGCAGGCTAAGGAGCATTTGATTCGCTTTTTTGCGCCGAATCAGCTCTAGCCGCTTGACCTTCCGCGTGAATGACGGAATCAGGACGATCGCAATCGTGACGGACGAGGTCTGGGCCTCGCTGGGGTAAAAGGATGCGGCTGCCGTTGGACGGCCGGGATATGCGCCTTATATGCCGTATAGCAGGGTTAATCGGGAATTAAGGCAAACGCAGCTATCGCGGTCTAGGCGCAAGTAGAAACCGATCTTGCCGCGCACGCAGGGGCTTTGACGCCTCGACGAAGCTTCTGCCGCTTGGAGAAAAACAATATGGCGACAAAAGAGAAGGAAGAGGTCGAAACCGAACGCGAGGGCACGACCGACGGTCCCCTGCTCGACCTTTCCGACGACGCTGTCAAGAAGATGATCAAGGTCGCCAAGAAGCGCGGCTATGTCACGATGGACGAGCTCAATGCCGTCCTGCCCTCCGAAGAGGTCACGTCCGAACAGATCGAAGACACGATGGCGATGCTGTCCGACATGGGCATCAACGTGGTCGAGGACGACGAGGCGGGCGAGGAAGCGGACAACAACAACAACTCCGACGCCGAGGAAGACGCCAACGAGCTGGCCGAGCAGACCGGCACGGCCGTTGCCGCGACGCCGGCCAAGAAGGAGCCGACCGACCGCACCGACGACCCAGTGCGCATGTATCTGCGCGAGATGGGTTCGGTTGAGCTGCTGTCGCGCGAGGGCGAAATCGCCATCGCCAAGCGCATCGAGGCCGGCCGCGAGACGATGATCGCGGGCCTGTGCGAGAGCCCGCTGACCTTCCAGGCCATCATCATCTGGCGCGACGAGCTTAACGAAGGCAAGATCCTGCTGCGCGAGATCATCGATCTCGAGGCGACCTATGCCGGGCCCGAGGCCAAGCAGGCGCCCACGGTCGAGCGCGTCGAGGAAGACGACAAGCCCAAGGCCGACGAAGCCCGCGGCGGACGCCGTGGCCGCGAAGACGACGACATCACCAATGTCGGCGGCGAGAGCCGCGCCGAGGAAGAGGACGACGAGGAAGACGAGGCCAACCTGTCGCTCGCCGCGATGGAGGCCGAGCTGCGCCCGCAGGTGATGGAGACGCTCGACGTCATCGCATCCACCTACAAGCGGCTGCGCAAGCTTCAGGACCAGCAGGTCGAGGCGCGTCTTGCCGCCGCCGGCGCGCTGTCTTCCAGCCAGGAGCGTTCCTACAAGAAGCTCAAGGAAGAGCTGATCACGGCGGTGAAGTCGCTGTCGCTCAACCAGGCGCGCATCGAGGCGCTGGTCGAGCAGCTTTACGACATCAACAAGCGACTGGTGCAGAACGAAGGCAAGCTGCTGCGCCTGGCCGAAAGCTACGGCGTGCGCCGCGAGGATTTCCTGAAGGAATATCAGGGCACCGAGCTCGACCCGAACTGGATGAAGGCGATCGCCAACCTGTCCAGCCGCGGCTGGAAGGAATTCTACCAGAACGAAAAAGAGACCATCAAGGAAATCCGCTCGGAGATCCAGAACCTGGCCACTGAGACGGCGATCTCGATCCTCGAGTTCCGCAAGATCGTGAACCAGGTGCAGAAGGGCGAGCGCGAGGCAGCCATCGCCAAGAAGGAGATGGTCGAGGCAAACCTGCGCCTCGTGATTTCCATCGCCAAGAAGTACACGAACCGCGGCCTGCAGTTCCTCGACCTGATCCAGGAAGGCAATATCGGCCTGATGAAGGCGGTGGACAAGTTCGAGTATCGCCGCGGCTACAAGTTCTCCACCTATGCGACGTGGTGGATCCGGCAGGCGATCACCCGGTCGATCGCCGACCAGGCGCGCACGATCCGCATTCCGGTGCACATGATCGAGACGATCAACAAGATCGTGCGCACCTCGCGCCAGATGCTGCACGAGATCGGCCGCGAGCCGACGCCGGAAGAGCTCGCCGAAAAGCTGGCGATGCCGCTGGAAAAGGTGCGCAAGGTTCTCAAGATCGCCAAGGAGCCGATCTCGCTCGAAACGCCGGTCGGCGACGAGGAAGACTCGCACCTCGGCGATTTCATCGAGGACAAGATGGCGATCCTGCCGATCGACGCTGCGATCCAGGCGAACCTGCGCGAGACGACCACGCGCGTGCTCGCCTCGCTGACGCCGCGCGAGGAGCGCGTGCTGCGCATGCGCTTCGGCATCGGCATGAACACCGACCACACGCTGGAGGAAGTTGGCCAGCAGTTCTCGGTGACGCGCGAGCGTATCCGCCAGATCGAGGCCAAGGCGCTGCGCAAGCTCAAGCATCCGAGCCGCTCGCGCAAGCTGAGAAGCTTCCTCGACAGTTGAGTCCGGAAGCAAGCTCAAGCGTTTGAAGCTAAATCGAAAAACCCGGCTACACGCCGGGTTTTTCTTTGTCCGATGAAGTGGGCCGAGAGGCGGGAGCATCCGGCGCCAGCCGCTCCAGCGCGCGCAGCATTTCCCTGATGCCGCGGGTGAGCGGCTTGTCGCGTCGCACGACGCTCGCCAGGGTACGGTGCAGTGGCGGTGATAGAGGCGAATGCGGGGCTGCGCCTTTTCGTTTCTGCGCGCCGAGCGACGATGCCGGCAGGATCGAACAGCCGAGGCCGGCCGCCACCAGTTCCTTGATCGCCTCGACGCTGCCGAGCGACATCGCCGGCTTGAACTGGATGCCGGCGGCGGCAAACCATTGATCGACGATACGGCGCGTGTTGCCGCCCGGTTCGAAGAGCAGCAACGGCATTTCCGCCAGTGCGGCAGGGGTCGCAGGATCGGGCAACGCGGTGCGCGGCGGGGCGATTGCCACGAATTCTTCCTCCATGATCGGCTGTATTTCGAGAATGCGGCCCGATGCCGGCATTGTGACCAGAGCGATGTCGAGCGTGTTTTCCTCGACGGCCCGGACGATTTCAGCCGTGTTGCCGGTGCTGACGGTGATTTCGAGATCAGGAAAGCGCTCGCGCAGTTCGCGCAACAGCGGCGGCAGGAGGAAGATGCAGGCGGTCGCGCCGGTGCCGAGCCTCACGAGGCCCATCGTGCCGGATGCATAGCGCCCGACAGCGTCAAGTGTGGCCGCGACCTCGCCTTCGATCCTTCCGGCATGGTGTAGAAGTTCCGCGCCTGCGGGCGTGGGGCGTGTGCCGCGTCCGACCCGTTCGATGAGCCTGACGCCAAGCCGCTTTTCGAGCTGACGGATCTGCAGGCTGACGGCCGGTTGCGTCAGGCCCAGCCGGGTAGCCGCCGCCGAAAAGCCCCCGTGCTCCACGACGGCAACGAAGGTGCGCAGATAGTCGAGATTGAGGCCTCTCATACCAAAGAAAATCTCATATGAATCATCAATAGGCAAATCTTTCCTTATTCGAAATCATCGCGCATGATGGCGGGCATGCAACGTCGAGCGAGCAGGTGAAGCCATGGCTGATGCGGGTGCCCCCAGGACAAGCGTAACCGTTCGCGATGCGGGCGAGGCCGACATGGCGGCGATCCGGGCGATCTACGCGCATCATGTGCTGCATGGGCTGGCGACCTTCGAGGAAGTGCCGCCGGCGGTCGAGGAGATGCTGGCGCGGCGCGCGGCCGTGTTTGCAGCGGGGCTTCCGTATCTTGCCGCCGAACTCGATGGGCAGGTGGTCGGTTACGCCTATGCCACGGCTTACAGGCCGCGGCCGGCCTACCGGTTCTCGATCGAGGATTCCGTCTATGTCGCCGACGGGCTTGCGGGAAAGGGTATCGGCAGCGCGTTGCTGGGCGAGCTGATTGCGCGCTGCGAAAAGGGGCCGTGGCGGCAGATGCTCGCGGTAATCGGCAACAGCGGCAACGAGGGCTCGATTGCGCTGCACAGGCGCATGGGATTTGCCCATGCCGGCACGTTCACCTCGGTGGGCTTCAAGCTCGGCCGGTGGGTCGATACCGTGCTGATGCAGCGATCGCTGGGTGCGGGCGACACAACGCTGCCTTCAGCACCGAACGCAGGGTAGCCCGGGAAGTCAGCTCTTTGCGGCCACCAGCGCATCGATGACGGCGGCCAGCGCCTTGCGGTGATCTTCCGGCGGGGCGCCTGCCTCGATGGCGAGTGCGGCGCGGTCGAACATCGCGCCGAGCTGGGCGGCCAGCGCATCAAGTGGGAGGGCGGGCAGATCACCGGCCTGCATGGCTGCTTCCAGCCCCACCTTGAGGGTGCGGTTGGCGTGGCGGGCATCGATCTCGTCCATCGCCGCGCGGCCCAGTACGGCCGGCCCATCGAGCAGCAGGAGCCGGGTGCGGCCGGGAACAGCCATCGCTTCAAGAAACGTCTCGCCGCCGCGCACAGCGCATCGCGTGCCGAAAGGGCTCCGGGGGCCGCGCGGTCGATCTCTTGAGCCACAGCTTGTGACTCGGCTTCGACAACGGCGCGCAGCAGGGCCTGCTTGTCGGCAAAGTGGTGATAGAGCGCGCCGCGCGTGACGCCGGCGGCGGCCACGATCTCCGGCGTGCCGGTCTCCGCATAGGATTTTTCGACGAACAGTTTTCGTGCCGCATCGAGCAGCGCGGCGCGGGTGGCTTCCGTGCGTTCGCGGTTGGAGCGGCGCGGCGAATTTGCTTCTTGCATACATGCAGCCTGTATGTTAGTTAAATAGATACATGCAGATTGTATGTTAATGGCAAGCGAAAGGGAAGACCATGAAAGCGACCAGCTATTATCCCGTCATCATGACCGGCGACGTTGCCGGCACGACTGCGTTCTATGTCCAGCATTTCGGGTTCACGGTGATGTTCGAAAGCGAGTGGTACGTGCATCTGACATCGAGCGAGGACGAGACGATCAACCTCGCGATCCTCGACGGCAGCCACGAGACGATCCCCGAGCAGGGCAGGGGCCGCGTGTCGGGCCTGTTGCTCAACTTCGAGGTCGAGGACGTGGATACCGTGCACGACCGGCTGGTCGCCGCCGGGCTGCCGGTGCTGCGTTCGCTGCGCGACGAGGATTTCGGCCAGCGCCACTTCATCACCGCCGACCCGAACGGCGTGCTGATCGACATCATCAAGCCGATCCCGCCAAACGCAGAATACGCAGCGCAGTATGCGGAGGAGGCGCTGCCGGTCTGACGTCTAGCCGGTGGAGTGAGATCGTCCCGGCTCCGGGCCCACATAGCGGGCGCGGGGCCGGATGAGCGTGCCGGTCTCCAGTTGTTCGATGCCGTGCGCGACCCAGCCGGCCGTGCGGGCGACGGCGAAGATCGCCATTTCGTGTCCGACAGGCATGCCGAACATGTGCATCATTACCGCTAGCGCGTAGTCGATGTTGGGATGCAGGCCTGTCGCCTCGGTGACGAGCGCCGGAGCCTCGGCTGCCAGCCGCCTGTCGGCGCCGGCCTTGACCAGCGCGCGCAGCAGTACATCCGCGCGCGGGTCGCCATCCGCATAGACGCTATGGCCGAAGCCGGGGATCGTTTCGCCCAGTTCCACACGGTCTGCCACCCTTTCGGCGATGTCGCCCTCGGCAAGCTCCGTCACGAAACGGGCCGCAAGCGGGCCGGCGCCGCCGTGGCGCGGACCCTTCAGCGCGACAAGGCCGGCAATCAGGGCGTCGTGGAGGCTGAGGCCGGTGGAGACGGCGCTGCGCACGGTCCAGGTGGAGGCGTTTAGTTCATGGTCCGCAAGAAGCACGAGCGCGCGGCGCACCAGCTCGCCGGCGCGGGGCTCTCCCGGCATCCACGCCTCGGCCAGTTGCAGGTGCAGCGGACGCGGCGATGGATCCGTGCCGAGGATCGCCGCTGCGACGAGGCGCATGACGCGCGCGCCGGCGGCCATGCGGCCTTCGGGCGAGCGGTTGTGGGCGCGGGGATCGGCATCGCAGGCCAGCGACAGGGCGGCAATGGCGCGCGGCAGCGGCTTGGCGCCCAAGGCCGCCTTCATGACTGCCTGCATCTCCGCGCTGACCACCGGCATGTTTCCGGCCTCGAACGGGTCGGCACCGCGCGCGTCCCACAGGATCTGCGCCGTCTGCTCCAGCGTGGCTGTATCGGACAGGGCGACTGCAGGCACGCCGCGATAGATCGGGCCAGCCTCGGTGATCGTTGACACGGAAGAATCGAGCACGGGCATCGCCGCTTCGCCCTGGGTCGTTGGCGAAGCGTTGCGGCGCGCGCGCAGGGCGCGGATGTCGTCGGCGCGATAGCGGCGGCTTCTGCTGTCGCCAACCGCCTCGGAGCGGATCAGGCCGCGGCTGACATAGGCGTAGAGGGTCGCGGGCGTAACCGAGAGCTCGGCAGCGGCTTCGCGGGCGGTGAGATAAGCGGGCGTCGGCGCATTTTTCATATTGATCAAGCTAATCAATATTGATCAATGATGAAAGGGGCATCACCTTGTTGCAATGCAGCAGGAGACAGATCGATGACCATTCACACCAAATCGGCAGCAGGACTCGACGGGGTTGCGGCGGCAGTGACCGCACTTTCCCATGTCGATGGCGAGCACGGCGAGCTGATCGTTGCCGGCACGCGTATCGGCGACCTCGCCGAGCGGACAGACTTCGAAGGTCTTGTCGCGCGGCTGTGGGGCGCTGCTTCGGCCAAGCCCGTGGATGAGACGGACGTGCGGCGCTGGCTGGGCGAGGCCAGGGTTGCCGCCTTTGCACGGATGAAAACGGTCCTGCCGGTGACCGATGGCGTGCCGACGATCGAGGCGTTTCGCATCGGCGTCGCGGGAATTTCACCGGCCGACGGCGTGCCGCTGGAGGCAGCCATCGTCGGCGCGATGCCGGTGATTGCCGCATGCCTCGTGCGCCAGGCGCAGGGCGAGGCACCGGTCGAGCCTGAGCCGTCGATGGGACACGCGGCGGACCTTCTGCGGATGATGCGGGGCGAGGTTGCGTCGGACGACGAGGCGAAGGCGCTCGATGCCTATCTGGTGACGGTGGCCGACCATGGCATGAACGCCTCCACCTTCGCCGCGCGGGTGGTCGCTTCCACGCAGGCCGACCTCGCGATGTCGGTGCTGGCCGGCTACTGCGCGCTGACGGGGCCGCTGCACGGCGGGGCTCCCGAACCGGTGCTCGACATGCTCGATACCATCGCAACGTCCGATCGGATCGGCGAATGGATCGATGCCGCCCTTGCGCGCGGCGAGCGGCTGATGGGCTTCGGCCATCGTATCTACAAGGTGCGCGACCCCCGGGCCGATGTGCTGAAGCAGGCTGTGGAGCGCCTTGGCGGGCGCGGAACCGACCTTGGTTTCGCGGCCGAGGTGGAGGCCTATGCACGCCGGGCACTGGAGATCGCCAAGCCGGACCGCCGGCTCGACACCAATGTCGAGTTCTATACGGCGATCCTTCTCGACGCTCTGGGCATTCCGCGGCGCGCTTTCACGCCGGTGTTCGCGGTGGGCCGCAGCGCGGGCTGGACGGCGCACGCCATCGAACAGCAGCGCACGGGCAGGTTGCTGAGGCCGACCGCGATCTATACCGGAGCGATGCCGAAGTAGGCATTGCCAACCTTAACGGCGCGCAGGCCGATCACGTTGGACCTATCTCGTCCAGCGAGGAGATTGCAGAAACGGTGTTGTCAGGATGATCTTGTTGCGGGGTCTGGCCGACTTGCGCCAGTGCCCCGCCGCTGGTTGACTGGCCTCGGGAAAAGCCGAGGCGGTGCCGGTGGACAAGGTTGATTTCAAGAAGACGATGAAGGCTCTGTGGCAGCCGCCAACAGGGCGCTTTACGGTGGTCGACGTGCCGCAGATGCAGTTCGTCAAGGTCGACGGGCATGGCGACCCCAATACCGCGCCAGCCTACAAGCGCGCGGTCGAATGGCTCTATTCGGTCAGCTATCCGCTGAAGTTTATGTCGAAGAAGGAATTGGCCCGCGACTATGCGGTGATGCCGCTCGAGGGATTATGGTGGGCGCAGGACACGTCGACCTTCCTGACCCGCGACAAGGATGCGTGGTCGTGGACGATGATGATCATGCAGCCGGAGTGGATCACGCAAGCCATGTTCGAGGCGGCGGTGGACAAGGCAAAGGCGAAGTTCGGCGCGCCGCCGGAGACGCTGCGGCTGGAGGCTTACGATGAGGGGCTGAGCGTACAGGTCATGCATGTCGGCTCCTATGACGACGAGGGGCCGATACTGCGCCGCCTGCACGAGGAATTCCTGCCGGAGAACGGGCTGGCCGAGACCGGGCACCATCACGAAATCTACATTTCCGACCCGCGCAAGACGGCGCCGGAAAAGCTCAAGACCGTGCTGCGCCAGCCGGTACGGCGCTTGTGAGGCACACCATGCAGACCCGGATCACAGTCGCCACCACCGGCCCCGGCCTTTACGAGATCACCGAAGAAGCGCTCGCCTTCGTTCGCGAGGCGCGGGTGGATACCGGCCTGCTGACGCTGTTCGTGCGGCATACCTCCTGCTCGCTGCTGATTCAGGAAAACGCCGACCCGGATGTGCGGCGCGACCTTGACGCCTTCTTCCGTCGGCTGGTGCCGTCCGCCGACGACCCTTCCATGGGCTGGGTGGTTCATACGACGGAGGGGCCGGACGACATGCCGGCACACATCAAGGCGGCTCTGACGGCGGTTTCGTTGTCGATACCGGTGGTGGAGGGGCTGCCGGCGCTGGGTACATGGCAGGGCATCTACCTGTTCGAGCACCGCGAGCGGCCGTATCGGCGCGAGATTGTGATGCATCTGAGCGCATGATGGCGGTTTCCCTTGGCGCGCCGCTGCCGTTATAGATAAGGCAGTCGGTAGCGGCCATGCCGTTCGCGCGGCCTGACGGGAGAATTCTGCGATGTCGTTCTGGAAGAAGCTTTTCGGTGTGGTAGTGGTGGCGAGGCGGCAGAGGAAGCCGCAGGCGAACCCGTGGAGCATAACGGCTTCACCATTCGCGCCACGCCCTTCACCGAGGGCGGCCAGTACCAGACCTGCGGGGTCATCAGCAAGGAGATCGGAGGCGAGGTGAAGGAGCATCGCTTCATCCGCGCAGACCGGTTTGCTGCGAAGCAGGATGCGATAGACGTGACCTTGCGCAAGGCAAGGCAGGTCATCGACGAGCAGGGCGACAAGATCTTTGGATGAGATGCTGCGATATGCCGTTCTGGCAGCGCTGATGGCCGCCGTTTCGGGCTGCACGGTCTATGGCGGCGCGGCGACGGCACGCGTGAGCGGAACGACGGTCCAAACGTCTTCGGCGAGCGCCAGCGTCGGGACGCAGGGCGTCGAAACGCGCTCCAGCCGGACACGTACGGAACTGATATTGCCCGAATAGACCCGCCGGGCCGAGAGGAGGATTTCATGTCGCTCAAGGGAAAGACGCTGTTCATCTCGGGCGGGTCGCGCGGGATCGGGCTTGCGATCGCGCTCAGGGCCGCGCGCGACGGCGCCAACGTGACGATCGCTGCCAAGACGGCCGAGCCGCACCCGAAACTGCCGGGTACCATCTATTCGGCGGTGGAGGAGATCGAGGCCGCAGGCGGCCGTGGGCTGCCGGTTCTGTGCGACATTCGCGACGAGGAACAGGTTTCAGCCGCGGTGAAGAAGACGGTCGAGGCCTTCGGCGGTATCGACATCTGCGTCAACAATGCCAGCGCGATCCAGCTTACCGGCACGTTGCAGACCGACATGAAGCGCTTCGATCTGATGCACCAGATCAATACGCGCGGGACGTTTCTCGTCTCCAAAATGTGTATTCCGCACCTGAAGTTGTCGGATAATCCTCACATTCTGAATCTGGCGCCGCCGCTCGACATGGCGGCAAAGTGGTTCAAGAACCACGTCGCCTACACGATGGCGAAGTTCGGCATGTCGATGTGTACGCTGGGCATGAGCGCCGAGTTCGCCGGCGACGGCATCGCCGTCAATTCGCTGTGGCCGCTGACGGCCATCGACACGGCCGCCGTGCGCAACCTGCTCGGCGGCGAGGCGGTGGCGGCGATGAGCCGCTCGCCGCAAATCATGGCGGATGCAGCCCACGCCATCCTGACGCGACCGTCGCGCGAGGCGACAGGCAACTTCTTCATCGACGAGGAGGTGCTGCGCGCGGAGGGCATGACCGACTTCTCCGCCTATGCGCCGGGCGCCACAGGCCCGCTCGCGGCCGACTTCTTCGTGCCGGACGAGGTGCTGGCACGGACAGGTACGAAGTTGGCGGGGACGTTCAGCTAGATCGAAACATCAGCCCCTGCACGAAATCCGGCACGAGCTGCGTGGCCTTGAGTGCTGCCTTGAGGTCTGAGCGGACGGGCGTGGGAAGCGTTGCTATCTCGACCTTGTTGGAGACCGGTATGCCGGCTTCGAGGTCGCGGCTTTGCTGCTCCAGCATCAGTGTCATGAACAGGCGATGCGCCTCGAGCAGCCTTGCGATCTCGCCGACATTGCCGAGGCCGCGTTCGGCAAGGCCTTCTAGCCTTTGGCGGGTAGAACGGCGGCGGATGTCATGGCGGATTGCCAGGACGCGGGCGGCAGCGACGATCGGGAACAGGCCGTGCAGCTTGAGATCGATGCGGCCCTCATCGGTCCGGATATTTCCAAGCAGTGTGAACGGGTTCGAGGCGGAAAACAGCTTTTCGCCCATCAGCTTGGCGAAAACCGGCTGGTTGGCGGCCGCATCGAAAGCGCTATCGAACATCCGCGCGCCGAGCGACAGGTCGCCGTGGACCGGGCGCTGGTCGAAGAAGATGTCGACGTTGAGCAGGTCCGCGCCGCTCGACCGCCCCACCCATTCGGCGATGCGGGCCTGCCAGGTTTCCCGCGAGCCGCGCCAGGCTTCGTTTCTGGCCATGACGCCGCCGGTGCAGTAGGGGATGCCGGCCGTGTCGAGGATGTCCGAGACGTGGCTGCCGAGTTGGGCGAACCAGCGGCAGGCTTCGCTGCCCGGAGCGCCTTCGGCAAAGACGATGGCGTTGTCCTGATCGGGCGCGAGCAGGCTTTCGCCGCGCCCGCCGGAACCCAGCACCAGAAGCGCGTAGGGGCATGGCGGAGAACCGTGGCCGGCCTCCTGCATCGCGGCCTCGGCGAGTTCGGCGGCGCGGCGGGTCATCACGCGCACCTCCTCGCTGACGACGCCGGCGATGATGCGGGCGTCGAGCTCCTCGGCACCGAGACTGAGGGCGACCGCCGGCAGGGTCGCCCAGGCCTGTGCCATGGCCTCGGCGCTGCTGGCCGAACCGATGGCATCGTCGAGGCTGATCGCCGCGCCGGCGCGTAGACGCAGGAGGTCGCGCGCGGAAATGACGCCGACGAGCGTGTCGCTTTCGTCGCGCACCGCCAGGTGACGGATGTGCAGCCGCTCCATGCGGGCGACGGCGCGATAGACAAAGGCTTCGGCGGCGATGCTAGCGAGTGGACGCGAGGCGATCTCGCCGGCCGACATGTCCAGCGCCTGCGCACCATGGGCCGCGATGCGGCGCATCACGTCGCGCTCGGTGACGATGCCGTAGGCGGAGAGCGGACCGTTTGGCGTGCCGTCGGCCGACACGAAGATCGAGCTGATGCGGCGTTCGGCCATCAGGTCGACGGCGTCTTTCGCCGTGGCGTTTTCCGCGATCGCCACGACCGGACTGGCCATCAGGTCGTCGACGCGGTGGCTGTAGGCATAGGGGTCGATCGCGCCGGTGGAGGCGGACAGGTCCGGGTGGGAAACCGGTTCGACCCAGCCGGCACGGTGACCGTCTTCAAGCCGGGTGGACAGGCCCAGGCAGGCGCGTTCCGCTTCGGCGAGCGTTCGCACGTGGCGTTCGGCGAGGTGAGGCAGCAATGCGACGAAAATCTCGGCGGCGGCGCGCGCATCGCCCTTTGCGCTGTGCCGGCCGGAAATGGAAATGCCGAGCCAGCTTGCCAGCGTATCCAGCGATTGGTCATGAAGGCGGGGGTTTGCGACCACACCCAGCAGGCGTACGCAGAGCGAGCGAGGCTTCGCCCACGGCAGGCCCGCGCGCATGGCCTCGCCCTGCAGAACAGCCAGGTCGAAGCCCATCGAATGACCGACGAGCACCCGACCGGCGCGGAACGCGGAGAAGGCGGCAAACGCCTCGGCGAAGGAGGGAGCGTCCCGGACATCGCCGTCGCGAATGCCGTGGATTTCGCTCGATGCTTCGGGGATAGGCTCGCCCGGGTCGATCAGTGTCTCGAAAGCTTCGTCTGGATTGACCCGGCCCAGTTCGATGCCGATGCCGGCGAGTTGAATGATGCGTGCCCGCGCCGTGTCGAGGCCGGTCGTCTCCGTGTCGATGGCAACCGCCTCGAGTGCGGCAAGCGGCATGGCTCCGCTGATGGGCTTCATCGGTTTCCTCCCTCCGCCACACTGTCGCACCGCGCGATGCGTTCGTCACCGGGACGAAAGTTCAACGCCCAAATGAAAAGCCCGGCCGGGGAGGGGGATCCGGCCGGGCTTTCGCCATCATTCCCGTCTGGCGGGAACGGGGCAGGGAACTAGCGGCTCGCCACCGGCGAGACGAGAGGCGTGATGCGGCGTATGGCAACGCGGCGGTTTTCACGCGCAGGCTCTGCCGTATCCACCTTCAGATAGGTCTCGCCATAGCCCTGTGTAACCAGATTTTCGGGCGGAATTGCGAACACGTTGGTCAGTGCGATCGCAACGGATTCCGCACGCTGGTCTGACAGGGCCAGATTCGCCTCGTCGGAACCGACAGCATCCGTATGGCCTTCGATCAGGAAGGTTTCCGCCGGATTTTCCTCCAGCAGGCGCTCCATCGCGGTTGCCACACCTTCGAGGCGCGGAATCTCGCTCTCGGAGATCGATGCGGAGCCGAACTCGAAGGTGATGGTGTCGAGGTCGACGCGGCGCACACTGTCGCGAACGCGGGCCGAATACTTCACCTCATCGACGGTGTAGAGGCGACGCACCGGCTCGACCGGCGGCTGGTCGAGGAACTGGTAGTAGGCGTCCTCGTTCTGCACGCGGCGGGCGTCGAGAATGTACTCGTCGCGCGGGATGGTGAGGCGCAGCGGCGGCAGGTCGCGAGCCGGGTCCCGCCATTCGCGGCGTTCCTCGCGGTCGCGGCGATCGGTGTAGACCAGCACGTATTCCTGACCGTCGGGCATGAAGCGCGAACGGCGGACCACGTCGCCATAGCGATCGCGCACCGTCACGACCTGCACGCCGTTGGGGCGCACAATCGTCTCACGGACACGGCCCCGCGGCAGCTCCTCGTAGTAGACCTCATCGGCGTCGCGGCTCATGCGCTCCCGGTCGTCGCTCTGCACCACGACTTGGTTGTTGAGCTGGATGACGAAGCGGTCGCCGATCTCGCGCAGCACGTCGGTACCTTCGCGGCGCTCGCGGCGGTCACGACGTTCGATGCGACGTCCTTCCTCGGCGCGAAGCGACTCAACTTCGACAGGTTCCTCAAGCTTCTGCGCTTCGGCATCCGACGCGGGCGGAGGCCCGGCTTCTTCCTCGAAGGTCAAGCCCTGCTCTTCCGTTTCGCCTTCGCCTTCCGGCTGCTGCTGCGCGGCATCACCTTCCTTCTGGCTGTCGAGGATCGGGGCTTCCTCGCCGGTCGCCTCCTCGTCAGGCGCACCCTCGCCAGACGGGACAGGCTGCGGCTCATCGGCCGGATCAGCCTCGCCTTCACCGGAAGGGATGGGCTGTGGCTTGTCGGTCGGGACGGGTTCGCCCTCGCCGGACGGGATCGGCTGCGGTTCGTCAGCCGGGGCCTGCTCCTCCTCGAACTGGAGACCGGGCTCATCAGCCTGAGGAGCTTCCTCCTCGGCTGCTGGCTCCTGCGCAGGCGCTGGCTCGGGCGTCGGAGCGGGCTCATCGGCTTCCGGAGCGGGTGCTTCCTCTGCGGCCGGAGCTTCCTCGGGCTGCTCGTCTGCGGCCGGAGCTTCTTCTTCCATGGCCGGCTCTTCTTCGGCGGGTGCAGGGGCAGCCTCAGGTGCCGGTGCGGCCTCTTCGGCGGGTGCCTCCTCATCCTGCTCGAACTGCAGGCCGGGCTCGTCATCGGGCGCTGGCGCGGCCTCGGGTTCCGGCGCTGCCTCTGGCTCAGGCGCAGGTTCGGCCGCCGGCTCTTCAGCGGGTGCTGCCTCGGCCGGTGCAGGCGCTTCCTCCGCGGCGGGCGGTGCTTCTTCCGCAGGTGCTGCTTCCTCGGCGGGAGCCTGCTCTTCTGCGGCCGGCGCCTCTTCCTTTGCCTTTTCCTCGGCCTCGCGCTGACGCTTCAGCAGTTCTTCTTCGCTGAGCTGCTCGTCTGCCTGGGCAAGAACAACCGGTGCGGTCGCGCGCGCCTCGCTCACCTTCATTGCTGCCACGGATGGCGCGGCCTGAGCCTGTGCTGCGGCCATGACCAGCGCCAAGGCTGTGCCTGTGAGGATGGGTGCTCGTTTCATCGTGCGGTAAACTCCTGTCCGATCGTCCCGTTCGCCACAGCAACTCGACGCGCCTCCAATGGTTCCGCCGAAGGGGCGAGATGGTCGAAAGCCGGGCAATTTCGCGGCGAAAGCAAGGCGCGTCTCCATGGCGCTTGACCGGACGGGCTCAAGCGCGCAAACCGGCCCGATGACGCAGCCATTCTGGAAAACAAAGACGCTCGAGGCGATGACGCCGCAGGAATGGGAGGCGCTGTGCGACGGGTGCGGCAAATGCTGCCTTTCCAAGCTCGAGGACGAGGATAGCGGCGAGATCTACTGGACAAGCGTCGCCTGCCGGATGTTCGATGGGGATACCTGCCGCTGCCACGACTACGAACACCGACTGGCGGTGGTGCCGGACTGCGTGGGGCTGACACCTCAGAACGTGCCAACCATCCGGTGGCTGCCGCAGACATGCGCCTATCGGCTGGTTGCGGAAGGCCGCGACCTCTACTGGTGGCATCATCTCGTTTCCGGCAGTCGCGAGACCGTGCACGAGGCAGGCGTTTCCGTGCGCGGCAAGGTGACGGCCAGCGAGACCGACCTTGCCGAACCGGAGGACTATTTCGATTATATGCTGGATGAGGAGCCCTGAAGCCGGCGACACGTCGCTGCCACGGCTTCCGCTGCCGTTTTCCATCCATCCGACTTGCCGCGCGGTGGCTAGAAAAAACCAGACTGCAGAAAAGGACCAGACCGACATGAGCGAAGCCGAGACCCGCACGCTGATCGAGCGCTACGTCGCCGCCTTCAATTCGGGCGACCGGGACGCCATGCTGGCCTGTCTTTCCGAGGACGTCGCCCATGACATCAACCAGGGCGGTCGCGAGATCGGCAAGGAAAAGTTCCGGTGGTTCCTCGGCATGATGGACGGGCACTATCGCGAGGAACTGTCGGACGTGGCGATCATGGTCAATCAGGGCGGCGGCCGCGCGGCGGCCGAGTTCACCGTGCGCGGGACCTATCTCGCAACCGCGGAGGGGCTGCCCGAAGCCAATGGCCAGACCTATTCGCTGCCGGCCGGCATCTTCTTCGAGATCGACGACGGGCTCATCTCGCGCGTGACTACCTATTATAACCTTGCCGACTGGACCGCGCAGGTGGCGAAGGACTGAACGGGTGGAGGTACGCAGGCTCGCCCGCGCGGAAGCCGAAGCGGCCTTCGACGATCTCGCGCGGCTACGGATCACGGTCTTCCGCGATTTTCCGTACCTTTACGAGGGCGACCTCGACTACGAGCGGCGCTACCTTGCGACCTATATGGAATCTCCGGGCGCTGTCGTGATTGGTGCCTTCGACGAGAACCGGCTCGTGGGGGCAGCGACGGCCTCGCCGCTCAACGATCATTTCGAGGCATTCGCGGAGCCGTTCGCGAAGCGCGGGCTGGACCCCGCGGATTTCTTCTACTTCGGCGAATCGGTGCTGGAGAAGCGCTATCGCGGGCAGGGGGTCGGGGTGCGGTTCTTCGAGGAACGCGAAAAGGCGGCGGCGGAAGCAGGGTTTGGCGCCTGCGTCTTCTCTGCCGTCATAAGGCCTGCGGATCATCCGTTACGGCCGGCCGGCTACCGGCCACTCGACGATTTCTGGCGACACCGGGGCTATGCCCGCATCGAGGGGCTGACCACCGGGTTCTTCTGGCGCGATGTCGGGCAGGCGCAAGAGACAGTCAAGACAATGGAATACTGGACAAGGCGGATCGACCGGGCCGGCTGAACGCAGGATGAACGGGCGGTTCGCGGCAGGTTCAGCTTGCCGGTGGCAGTGTGCGGCGCATCGCAACACGCACAGCGCTTCCGGAGAGAATCATGCTGAAGATCATCAAAACCGCTGCCCTTTCCACCCTTATCGGCCTCGGCGCGCTGTCGGCCATGCCGGCTGCCGCGCAGGCGCAGAACGGCGGCATCTATTTCGGGTTTGGCAATTCCGGTCCCAATGTCGGGCTTCATTTCGAGGATCGCGGGCGTCATGATTATCGCGAACGCCGCGGTTATCGCGACCATCGCCGCCACGCCTATCGCGACCGTGGCTGCTCGCCCCGCGAGGCGGTTCGCAAGGCCTACCGCATGGGCCTGCGCGATGTGCGCCTGATCGGCTCAGGCCCGCGCACGGTGCGCGTGAAGGGTCGCGGCCACGGCTACCGAACCGCGATCATTACCTTCGCCGACCGGCACAACTGCCCGGTGATCCGCTGATCGCGGGTATTTGAGGCGGAATTGGTGGGCCCGGAGGGACTCGAACCCCCAACCAAGCGGTTATGAGCCGCCGGCTCTAACCATTGAGCTACAGGCCCCACCGCCGCTGACCTAGTTGCTTTTTTGCTTCGGCACAAGACTGCCGCCGCAATCCACCCATAATCGCTTCCTATGCCGATCCCGTCTCGGGAAAACAACTTATTGGAGAACCAGATGAACCGCAGATACCTGCCGATGCTGCTCGCGGCAGCGATGACCCTGCCAGGAGTGGCCATGGCTCAGGACTCTCAACCCCGGAATACCCCGCGCGTTGTTGTGACCGGTGAAGGCGAGACCGCTATCGCGCCCGACATGGCGATTGTCAGCCTCGCGGTGATGCGGGAAGCCGAGACCGCGCGCGATGCGCTCGACGCCAACAACGAGGCCATGAGTGCCGTCATCAAGGCCATGAAGGATGCGGGTATCGAGCAGCGCGATATCCAGACCGCCGGCCTGCAGATCAACCCGCGCTATGTCTACCCGCAGAACAATTCTGGCGAAGAGCAGCCTCGGATAGTCGCCTATCAGGTCTCCAACACTCTGACGGTGCGCGTGCGTGACATCGCGACGGTGGGTGAGGTAATCGATCGCTCCGTGACGCTTGGCGTCAACCAGGGCGGCAACATCACTTTCATCAACGACGATCCGGCAGCCGCCACCACCGAGGCGCGCAAGCGCGCGGTCGAGGACGCGATGGCCCGTGCCCGGACGCTTGCCGAAGCCGCCGGCGTCGAGCTCGGGGGCATCCTGGAACTCTCGGAGCAGTCCTTCGCACCGCCGCCGATGCCGCTCGGCGCCAAGGCCTATCGGATGGAGGCGGCTTCCGACGCGGTGCCCGTCGAGGCGGGCGAAAACACCTACAGGGTTCAGGTCAACGTGACCTTCGAAATCAAGCAGTAACAGAACAGGGCCGGCGCGAAGCCGGCCCTTTTTCGTTGGGCGAATGGCCAAAAATCCCGGACGGCGATCGTCGCCGTGGTTTGATACGACGATTGCACGCGTGCTATAGGCAGGCGCGCCCGTGAGGCCGCAGCACGGCGACGGGCGGTGCTGTTGAAACCTGTCAGGAGGTCGAGTTGGTGGTGACAACAAGCGTTAGCGGGGCTGGGGCCCGCGTGGAAGGCGTCGGCCCTGTCGGAAACGCAAGCGCGCTAACGCTTAAGTTGGCGCTGGTCGCGTCGGCTTTGACACTCCTTTCGGCCTGCGGCTCATCGGGTCCGATGTATCGCGGCGCGCCCCCGGCGGGCATGACCGACGCCGAGTACCGATGCCAGCTGGACCGGTCGCAGTGTCCCGTCCAGATGTCGTGGCCGGAAATGAAGGGGCCCACCGGCGATATGGGCGCCCCCAAGTAGAGGCAGCCCTTCATGACGCTATCCCGGTAGATGCGGGCGGAAGCCGAAAGCGCCGGGGAGTGCCGGCATCATGTCGCGTGAAAGAATGCCCGACAGCCGTGCGAAGGCTCGGAAGGCCTGTTGAGCTTTTTCGGCTGCCTCGACATCGACCGTCGCGGCAAAACAGGCCTTCAAGGCCGCTTCGTATACCCGGCCCTGATGATGCGGCCATGCCAGCAGGAGATCCAGCGCCTGCTCGGCGCTGTAGACTTCACTGATCGGTTCGCCCGGTGCTGACTGGATACGCACCGGCAAGCGGAATTGTGCGGCGTCCATCTGACTTTTTCCCTGTATCTTTTTGGGCACAACGCACGACACGGCATTGAGTTGCGACAGGGGTGCGGGGCGGGATGGTCAGGACTGCGCGACCGAAGGTGCCCGGACGCGCGTTGATTCGAGGGGCTGGCCCTGCCGATCCCAGTCCTCCCAAGCGGGAAAAGCGAGCGTGGGTGCTCTTCCGATGGTTTCCAGCCGATGCTGCCAGCGATCGAGCTGCGTGGTGAGTCTGGTCGAGAGGCTGTCGTCCTGTTCGTAAACATAGCCGTGCCCCTGCACACCGAAGGTCCAGAACGGGGCGAGCACCGTAAAGCCCATATAGTGGAGCGAATAGTGCAGCGGCCACAGCATGGTTTCCGGGTCGCCGCCCCGTGCGCCTGGACCGAACGCCGCTTCGGGCGCACCCGTTGTGATCGATAGAATTGCCCTGCGACCGCGAAAATGGCCCGCGTCGTAGCGCTTGCGGCTGGTGTAGAGCCCGCCATTCATGAACACGCGGTCGAACCAGCCTTTCAACATGGCGGGCGGTCCGTGCCACCAGAGCGGGAACTGGATGACCAGCAGGTCGGCCTTCGATAGCGCCTCGACTTCACGGGCCACATCAACGGGTACGGTGTCGGTCTGCCATGCGTGGCGCTGCTCTGCGAGTGCGGAGAAGGTCGCCGGGTCGAAGCGATTGCGATAGTGCTCTGCCGCCTCGACGGGATCGAAACCGGACGCGTAGAGATCGGATACGGTGACCGCGGCGCCGGTCGCCTCCAGGGTGGTTCTCGCGCGCTGCGTCAGCTCGGCGTTGAACGAGGCCGGTTCTGGATGAACGTGAACGATGTGAGCCTGCATGCCGATCTCCCGATCTCTTGTCCGGGAGAGGGTAGTGTGTTCAATTTTGTTTATCGATAGAAAGAAGTGGCAATAGGACTTTCAGAATTGAAAGATGTGATGGATTGGTCGGACTATTCCGTGCTGCTGGCAATAGCCGAATCGGGGTCGCTGGCAGCGGCGGCGCGGTCTACCGGCCAAAGCCATCCGACGATGATGCGTCGCCTCAACGCCATCGAGGCGCGGCTCGGCGCGCGCGTGTTCGAACGGTTTCGCGACGGGTATCAGCCGACCGCGGCGGGCGCGGCGCTTCTGAGGGCGGCGCGCGACATGCGCGAGATCGCAATGGAGGCCGAACGGAAAGTGGCCGGACGCGACAATCGTCCGACCGGGAGCGTCGTCCTGACGACGACGGATACGCTGTTTGCCGGGTTGCTGGCGCCGATACTTGCGCCTTTCCGAAACGCCTTTCCAGGCATCGTGCTCGATATACGCGTTTCGAACGATGTGTACGATCTGGCGCGTCGCGATGCCGAGATCGCGCTGCGGCCGTCTTCTGACCCGGAGCTCAATCTGGCGGGGCGGCGTCTGGGTCTCATCCGGCAGGCCCTTTACGTGCCGACGGAAACGAACGGGAGTGTCGATGAGGTGCCGATGCTGGGTCCGTCGGCGGACATGCCTTATGGCGCGCTGCACGCGTGGATGAAGGACGCGGGACTGGATGCGCGCTGCGTGCTGCGCTTCAACTCGATCCTGTCGATGCATAATGCCGCGCGCATTGGCGCGGGTGCTGCGATCCTGCCGACCTATCTTGCCGAAGACGATACGTCGCTGCGAAGAACTGGCGAGCCGATCGCGGCGCTGGAGACGGAGCTCTGGCTGTTCGTTCATCCAGATCTCAGGAAGACGGCACGCGTTCGCGCTGTTCTCGACTATCTCGCCGGCCATATCCGTCTCAAATGACGGGGACGTGCCGGTCGCGGCCATTCGACCGCGCCCGGCGTCGACGGATCAATCGTCGAGTACGAAGGTGACTTTCAGGATGACCTTGTAGGATGCGATCCGGCCGTTCTCCACGGTTACTTCCTGATCCTTGACCCATGCGCCCTTGAGGTTGCGCAGGGTGTTTCCGGCACGTTCGATGCCGACATTGATGGCGTCCTCGAAGCTTTTGGTCGATGTCGAGGAGATTTCAGTGATGCGTGCTACGGACATGATCTTCTCCCTTGCTGCCCCACCCTGTCCCCGCAACGGACGCAAACGGCGATCGTTCCCCTTGCGGCTTGCCGGCCTCGGATGGGCCGTGCTCAATGGCGATGAGACGTCAAACGGAGGCGCATTTGGCTGAAACTCTGGGCGTGATCCTTGCGGGTGGCCGCGCTTCCCGTATGGGCGGCGGTGACAAGGCGCTGCTGGCGCTGGGCGAAACGACGCTGCTCGACCATGTGATCGCCCGGCTGCGACCGCAGTGCGCGGCGCTGGCCATCAACGCCAATGGCGACCCGGCCCGCTTTGCGCGTTTCGGCCTTCCGGTGATTGCCGACACGATTGGCGGCCTGCCGGGGCCGCTGGCTGGCATTCTGGCCGGGATGGAGTGGGCGGCCGCGCGTGGCGGCGATTCGCTGGTTTCGGCCGCAGGGGATACGCCGTTCATGCCGGACGACCTCGCCGAACGTCTGCGGGACGCCGGCGGCGGTGGGCTGGCTCTGGCGGCCTCCGTCGATGGCGAGGGTGTGCAGCGGCTTCATCCGACCTTCGGCCTTTGGCCGGTGGCATTGCGCGGGGATTTGCGGGCCGCGCTGGAGCGCGGGGACCGCAAGGTCGCCACATGGGCGCAGAATCACGACGCTGCCGTTGCGCAGTTTGCTGCCGGGGAGGGCACGGATCCGTTCTTCAACGTCAACACGCCCGACGACCTTGAGCGCGCGCGCGCGCTGCTTGCCTCGAATCCTGCCTGAACTCAGGTGATGAAGGCGACGGTCGAGGCGATGGCCATGACCACCGCGACAAGGATGAGCACGGCAAGAAGGCGAGGCAAACCGAAGACCATCGCATAGCCCGCAACCCACGCGGCCGTGGCGGCGCCGAGCGCGTAAAGGAAGGTGCTGCGGTCGCCGGCGGCGATGCCGGCCGCCATCAGCCCGCCTACGGCCAATGCACCGAACACGACGATGATGGCGATGGCGTATCTTTCGAGGTCGTTTTCCATTGTCTGTCCCTTGGCGCATGCGGAAAGGAAACGGCTGGCAACGTTCTGACAATCAATCGCGGCGCACACAAGACCATCGTTGCGCAAAACGTGTGGGGGTGCGTTGAAGCTGAGGGCCGCAGGTGCGATTGTCTCCCGCTACGCCGGAGGAGGGCGGTGCGACGACGATGCGCATATTGCTGGTGGAGGACAACGAGGATCTCGGCGAGGCGATCGAGCGCCGGCTGCGCGATGCCGGCCATTCCGTCGAGTGGCTGCGCAACGGCGACGATGCGATCGAGGTGGCCGCCAGCGAGACGTTCGACGTGGTGGCGCTCGATCTGACGCTGCCCGGCCGCGACGGAATCTCGATCCTTGGCGAACTGCGGGGCCGCAAGTCGGAGACACCGGTTCTGGTGATGACGGCGCGCGCGGAGATCGACGACAAGGTGAGCCTGCTCGATCGCGGGGCCGACGACTATCTGGTCAAGCCGTTCGACCTGCGCGAGCTGGAAGCGCGCCTGCGGGTGCTGATGCGCCGCCCGGCGGGGCAGGTGACGAGCCTTGCCACGGTGGGCGACGTAACTGTCGATCTCGCCAACGGCTTCGTGAGTGTCGGCGGACGCAAGGTCGAGCTGGGGCGGCGCGAGTTCCGTCTGCTCGAAATCCTGCTCGCGCGGGTGGGGCAGGTGGTGGCCAAGGAACGGCTGATGGCGCAGCTCTTCAATTTCGACGAGGACGTCTCGGTCAACGCGCTCGAGCTTCAGGTCTCGCGCCTGCGTCGCAAGCTGGAAGGTTCTCGGCTGGAAATCGAGACGGTGCGGGGCGTCGGTTATCTGGCGCGGGCAGCGGGCGGCGATGGCAAATAGCGCGTTCTCGATCCGCCGGCGTATCTTCGCGCTGGCCGTCTCGCTGCTGCTGGTCGCCGCGGTGGCGCTCGCCGCCTTCATCAACGATTACGCGGAGCGCGCGGCCGACCGGGCCTTCGACCGGCTGCTGGCTGCGTCCGCGCTGACGATCGCGGGCGCGGTGCAGATCGAGGACGAGACGGTGCTGGTCGAGCTGCCGTTCGCTTCATTCGCGATGTTTTCGGGCAGCGACAGGCTGTTTTACACGGTCAGGGCACCCGACGGCGTGCTGGTGACCGGCTATGACGACCTCGCCAACGACCTGCCTCCGGCCGATTCGGCCGAGCCGGTCTTCCAGGACCTCGATTATCGCGGCGAGACGCTGCGGCTGGTGAGCCTCGGACGGCTGATCTCGTCGGCGGACGAGGCCGCCTGGGTGACGATCCGCGTGGCGGAGACGCAGAACGAGCGCGAACTGCTTTCGGCCGAAATCCTTTCCAACGCGATGCTGCCGCTGGCCGCGTTGACGCTGCTGGCGATCGGCATCGTCTGGTTCGGCCTTGGCCGTACCTTCGCGCCGCTCTCCACGCTGGAGCAGGAGCTGCGCGCGCGCTCGCCCGACGACCTGTCGCCGGTTTCGGTGCCGGTGCCGGCGGAAGTCAGCCAGCTCGTCGTTGCGCTGAACGGCTTCACCGACCGGCTGCGGCTGGCGATAGAACGGCTGAGCGGACTGGTGAGCGAGGCCGCGCACGAGGTGCGCACGCCGCTGGCCTCGCTTCGCGCGCAGGCCGAGATCGCCATGGACGAGCCGGACCCGGAGAAGCTGCGCGCGCGGGTCTCGCGCATCCACCAGAGTGCTGCGCAGGCAAGCCAGCTCGTCTCGCAGCTCCTGATGGACGCAACGATCTCGCACCGGCTGGACATGCGCGATGCGCGGCCTACCAGCGTCGACGCGCTGATCGACGAGGTGCGGCAGCGGCTCGATCCGGCGGCTGCGGCACGGCTGTCGGTGTCGGTCGAGGAGGACGCCGGTGCGGCTGAGCTGTTTGCCGACCGGGTGGTGATGCGCGAGATGCTGCGCAACGTGGTCGACAACGCGATGCTCTATTCGGCGGGGCCGGTCGAGATCGCAGCGGCGTCGCCCCAGCCGGGTACCGTGCTGCTTTCGGTTAGCGACCGGGGACCGGGCATTCCCGATCCGGAGAAGGAAACGGTGCTTCAACGTTTCAAGCGGGGCAGCGCCGGGGAAGGCAAGACGGGCTCGGGACTGGGGCTCGCCATCGTCAAGCGTGTCGTCGATTCGCATGGCGGCAGCCTCCGCTTGGCAGACCGCGACGGCGGCGGGCTGACGGTGGAGATCACGCTGCCGCTGCGCCGCAGGAAGCCGGCCGCGCACACGGCCGCGGCGGCTGTCGCCGGGGCGACGCTTCTTGCCGCCGCGCTGGTGCTTGTGCCGGGGCAGGGCGAGGCGGCGGAGAACCGCTATCCCGCCCCGCAGCCACCGGCCGAGGGTGCGCGCTCGCTGACGATCGTCGGCACGACCGACACGCCGCTTTTCGCGCGGTTCGTAGAGGGTTTCCAGCAAGTGCGGCCCGATGTCGAGGTGATCTACCGGGAGACCGACACGCTGGTGATGTACGAGGAGTTCCTCCGCGGCAGCATCGCGCCGAAGCCGGACCTGATGATCTCTTCGGCGGCTGATCTGCAACTCAAGCTTGCCAATGACGGCCACGCGCTCGCCCATCCCTCGCAGTACCTGCAATCGGTGCCGGGCTGGGCGCAGTGGCGCGGCGAGGTGATCGGCTTCACCTTCGAGCCGGCCGTCATCATCTACAATCCCGATCTCGTGCGCGAAGAGGAGCTGCCGCGCACGCATCTGCGGCTTGCTGAGCTGCTGGAGGAGCAGCCGGAACGCTTTCGCGGGCTGGTCGGCACCTACGACATCGCCAAGAGCGGCGTCGGCTACCTGCTGGCCGCGCAGGACCAGCTCATCTCGTCGAACTTCTGGCGGCTTGCGACCGCATTCGGGCGGATCGGCGTGCATCTGAGCGGGTCGAGCCCGGATATTCTCGACCGGGTCGCGCGGGGCGATCTGGCGCTCGGCTACAACGTTCTCGGTTCCTATGCACTGGCGCGACAGGCGCGGGCGCCGAGATCGGCATCATCGTGCCGGACGACTACGTGCTGGTGCTGACCCGCACGATGCTGATCCCGCGCGACGCATCCGAGCCGGACCTTGCCCGGGCGTTTGTCGATTTCGCGCTATCGCCGCAGGGGCAGGCGATCTCGGCTGGCGACGCGGCGCTCGGCTCAATCGTGCCCGGCTCGACCGGGCCGTTCACCTCCGAGGCGATCTCGGCGCGCGGCAGGGGGCGGTCCAGCCGCTGGCGCTTGGGCCATCGCTGCTGGTTTCGCTCGACCAGCAGCGGCGCAGCCGTTTCCTGGCGACATGGCGCGAGATCGTCTCACCCCGCTGAGAGATCGTCCGATAAGTCTACACCGGCAGGCATCTGACGCGGTTTTCTGCGCGTCCGATGCTCACGTACCTAAAAGTACGCTCCGCTTTGGTTCTCGAAACCCGCGTCACCTGCCTCGCCGGAGCGACTTCTCAAACGATCTCTGAAAGACGGTGACAGGCGGATGACAGGTTCGGCTGCTAGGATGCGCGCAACCGGGAGGATACCGGCTGGCCGCACGCGGCCGTCATGACAGCATTGTCTGGGAGGACATCATGAGAATTTTCGCGCTTGCCGCAGCCGTCGGGCTGCTTTCCGCAACGTCCGCCTTCGCGCAGCTTTCCGAATTGAAGATCATGGCGCCGGCAGCGCCAGGCGGCGGCTGGGACCAGACCGCGCGCACGATCCAGTCGACGCTGCAGTCCGAGGGCCTCGTCTCCAACATCCAGGTAGAGAATGTCGGCGGCGCCGGCGGCACCATCGGCCTGCAGCAGTTCGTCAACAACTCGAACGGGGACGGATCGGCCACCATCGTCGGCGGCTATGTGATGGTCGGCGCCATCATAGCCAACGATTCGCCAGTGAGCCTTGCCGACGTCACCCCGATCGCGCGGCTTACCGGTGAATATGTCGTGGTGGTCGCTCCGGCCAACAGCGAGATCGACAATGCCGAACAGCTTGCCGAGGCGCTGCGCAACGATCCGGGCGCCGTGACGTGGGCGGGCGGCTCCGCCGGTGGCGTCGACCATATCGCGGCCGGCATGTTCGCCAAGGCGGCAGGCGCCGATCCCGCGGCGATCAACTACATTCCCTATTCCGGCGGCGGCGAGGCGCTGGCCGCGCTGCTCGGCAACCAGGTTACCGTTGGCGTCTCCGGTTACAGCGAGTTCTCGGCGCAGATCGAGGCGGGCGCGCTGAAGGTGATCGGCATCACAGCGCCGGAGCGCCAGTCCTATCTGGACGCGCCGACCTTCGTCGAGCAGGGCTTCGACGTCGACGTACAGAACTGGCGCATGATCGCCGGCGCGCCGGGGCTGAGCGACGAGCAGCGCGACGCGCTGATCTCCACCATTCGCACGATGGCCGAATCCGATGCCTGGAACAAGGAACTGGAGACCAAGGGCTGGGTAAACACCTATCTCGACGGTCCTGATTTCGCCGAATACCTGAAGGGCGAGATCGAGCAGACCGGCGCTATCCTTGGAGAGCTGGGCATCACCCAGTAAGGGAGACAGCGATGTCCACCGAGACAGAAGGAGCCGGCGAGAGCCGGCTCCCCTCCGAGCCGCAGCACACCACCGGCCGTGATCTGGCAGGGCTCGCAATTGCTCTAGGTCTATTCGCGCTGGCGATCCTGATCTGGTGGGATGCGTCCAGTTACCCGGCCAGGCGCAACTATGCCCAGGTCGGCCCGGAAATCTTTCCCTATGTGGTGGCGGCCGGGCTTGTCGTGTTCGGCTTCCTGACAGTGCGGCTTGCGATCCTGAGCGAGTTTCCGGAGCGTTCGGAGATGAACTGGCCGCCGGTGGGCTGGATCGTCGGCGCCGTCGTTGCCGAAATCACGCTGCTGAGCATCGGGGCGGGCTTCATTCTGGCCTCCGGCGCGCTGTTCGGTCTTTCGGCGCGCGGCATGGGGCGCAGGCCTGTGTGGTTCACCGTTCTCGTCGGCGTTTGCATCTCGGCGCTTCTCTACATCCTGTTCCGCCACGGCCTCGGGCTTTCCCTGAGGGCCGGACCGCTTGAACGGCTGATCGACAGCCCGTTCCGCCGCTAAGGAAGGCAAAGCGTCATGGATACATTCTCGCTTCTCCTGAACGGACTTGCGGTCGCAATCGAGCCGATGAACCTGCTGTTCGCGCTGATCGGCGTGATCCTCGGCACGGCCGTCGGCGTGATGCCGGGCATCGGCCCTGCGCTGACAGTGGCGCTGCTGCTGCCCGTCAGCCTTTCCTTCGGCGCCACCGGCTCGCTCATCATGTTCGCCGGCATCTATTATGGCGGCATGTATGGCGGTGCGATCTCGTCGATCCTGCTCAACACGCCCGGCGAAACCGCATCGATCATGACCGCCGTCGAGGGCAACAAGATGGCCCGCGATGGGCGCGGCGGCAAAGCGCTGGGTGCTGCCGCGATCGGCTCGTTCTTCGGCGGCAGCTTCGCGACGCTGGGGCTGGCTGTGGTCGCGCCCTTCATGGTGATGGTGGCCTTGTCGTTTGGCCCGGCGGAATATTTCGCGCTGATGGTGCTGTCGTTCATGACCGTTTCGGCGGCGTTCGGCGGCTCGATCATCCGGGGCCTGACGGCGCTGTTTCTCGGGCTTGCCATCGGCCTCGTCGGCATCGACAAGCTGACCGGGCAGGCGCGGCTTGCATTCGGGGTCGCTGAACTGCGCGACAACATCTCGATCGCCATCGTGGCGGTCGGCCTGTTCGCGGTCGGCGAGACGCTCTACATCGCCTCGCAGAAGCACAATATCGGCGAGAAGGTCGAGGCCATCAAAGGCTCGGTCTGGCTGACACTTGCCGACCTCAAGCGCTGCATCCGACCCTATATTCGCGGCACGCTGCTGGGCTTCAGCTTCGGGCCTTTGCCGACGGGCGGCGCCGAAATCCCGACTTTCCTGTCCTATTCGACCGAGCGCAAGACGGCGAAAGGCGTGGCCAAGGAGGAATTCGAGGGGCCGAAGGGCGCAATCGAGGGCGTCGCGGGGCCGGAGGCCGCCAACAATGCCTCGGCTGCCGGCACGCTGATCCCGCTGCTGACGCTGGGCCTTCCGACCTCGGCGACCGCGGCAATCATGCTGGCCGGCTTCCAGCAGTACGGGCTGCAGCCGGGTCCGCTGCTGTTCACCAACAACCCGGACATCGTCTGGGGGCTGGTTGCCAGCCTGTTTATCGCCAATCTGATGCTGGTCGTGCTCAACCTGCCCTTCGTCGGCGTGTGGGTGAAGCTACTGATGATCCCGCGCCCGTGGCTCTATGCCGGCATCCTCACCTTCGCGACGCTGGGCATCGTGGGGGCGGAAGGGTCGGTCTTCGCGCTGGTGCTGCTGCTTGCGTTCGGGTTGCTGGGCTTCCTGATGCGCCGCTTCGGCTATCCGCTGGCGCCGGTGCTGGTGGGGACGATCCTCGGTCCGCTGGCCGAGGAGCAGCTTAGGCGCGGCCTGATGATCAATCGCGGCGACTGGACGTTCCTGTTCACCTCGCCGATCGCACTGACGATCTACGCGATCGCATTCGCGGCGGTGCTGGGGCCTGTGATCTGGCGCGCGATGCAGCCGAAAGGCGCAAACACCGCCTTTGCGATGGACGGGGACTGAGGCTGATATTGCATCGCCTGATGGACCGGGGCGAACACCGCCTGTAACAAGATATGGCGCATCGCGAGCACGCGGTGCGCCATTGTCTTGAAAGCGATGCCCGAACCGAACCCCATGAGCGAAACCGAACCCTTATCGGAAGAGACCTGTTTGGCCGGTGACGCGTCGCGGCCGGTCTCGCCCGATATTGCCGCAGCGCGCGCCGTGGCGATCGCTGGCGCGGTCGCCGAGACCGAAACGATCGATCTTGTGGACGCGCAGGGCAGGGTGCTTGCAGCAGACGTCATCTCGCCGATGGCGGTGCCGGCCTTCGACAATTCGGCGATGGATGGCTACGCGGTGCGGCTTGGTGACCTCGCGGGAGACGAGCCGTGGACCTTGCCCGTCGCCGGCCGGATCGCCGCTGGTGCGAGCTTGCAGGGCTCGACGCCCGGCGAGCCTCAGACCCTGCGCATCTTCACCGGTGCGCCAGTGCCAGAGGGCTTCGACGCAGTCGTGATGCAGGAACGCTGCAAGCGCGACGGCGATCAGGTCAAGATTTCAGGCAAACGGCCGCGGGCGGGCGAGAACATCCGTCTGGCGGGCGAGGATGTGGAACGCGGGGCGCTGCTGGCCTCCAGCGGCGAGGCGCTATCGCCGCAAAAGCTCGCGCTGCTGGCGGGGGCTGGTGTGAGCAGCGTATCCCTTTTTCGCAAGGTGCGTATCGGCCTGATCTCGACAGGTTCGGAACTGCGAGAGCCCGGCGAGACCCTGGCGCCGGGGCAGATCTACAACTCCAACCGGGTTGTTCTGCGCGCCATGCTGTCGCGGCTGACATGGGCGCAGGTCGAGGATTTCGGCATCGTGCCCGACGACCGGTCGCTGCTGGAGCGGACGCTGAACGCGGCATCTTCGACCTGCGATCTGGTCGTCACCACCGGCGGCGTATCGGGCGGGGACGAGGACCATGTCGCGGCGATCATGCGCGACGAGGGCACGCCGTTGGAGGTGGTGAAGGTCGCCATGCGGCCGGGCAAGCCGGTCAAGGTCGGCAGGCTGGGCCAGGCGGTGTTCTTCGGCCTTCCCGGCAACCCGAATGCCGCGCTGGTGACGTTTCGCCAGATCGCGCTGCCGGCGATCCGCACGGTCGCGGGGCTCCGCGACGTCGTCCCTGCCTGGCAGCCTGCAGTGGCTGGGTTCGAGTATGGCAAGAAAGCGGGCCGGACGGAGTTCGTGCCGGTTCGCATAGCGGGGCGCAGCGAGGCGGGCGTGCCGATCGTGGAGATGCTGGGACGCGGTTCGTCAGCCAACCTTTCGGCGATGGCGGCGGCCGACGGTATCGCCCTTCTGCCGCCTGAAGACGAGACGATCAGACCCGGAATGCCCCTTCGTTACGAGGCTTTCAGAATGCCCTGAAGCCCGCAGGCGCGACTAAAGGCGCGCATGCCGCGCGACGATCGGACTTGACCGGGCTTGAGAGCCGGTGTCACACAACCGATATGCTTACGGCCCAAACACCTCGTACCGAACGAAAAGGCCCTTTTCCCGGGATAGCCCACTGCCAATGAACCCTCGCGACGTGAAGCCGATCGAACAACCGCAGGAGCCGCGCTGGCTGGGCACCACCGCGTCCTCGCGCATCGGCCTCATACCGCCTATTTCGGCGGCGCGCTGGCTGCTGGTGGCTGTGCTGGCCGCCGGGATCTATTTCTTCCACGGCTTCCTCGTGCCGGTGCTGGCGGCGATGGTGATCGGCTTTGCGAGCTGGCCGATCTATCGCGACATCCTGCGGCGCTGCGGCGGAAACCGGACAATCGCGGCGACGGTCGCGATCCTGCTGATCCTCACCTTCCTGATCGTGCCGATCGTGATCGCGGTCAGCTACACGATCACCGAGGTCGGGCAGTGGTTCAACTGGGCGGTCGAGACCAACCGCACGGGCTCGACGACGCCGGAGTGGATGGCGGCACTTCCGGGCATCGGCCAGTGGATCGACGAGCAGTGGTATCGCTATATCGGGCACCCGGGCGCGATCGGCGAGCTTGTGCAAATCGTCAGCGGCGCCAATATCGGCAGCATCTATCGTGGAGTGCTCGCGGCGGGCACCGGCCTCTTCGACCTGCTTTTGACGCTGCTGTTCATGATGATCGCGCTGTTTTTCGTCTATCGCGACGGCGAGAATTTCGTGGCACAGCTCGATACTCTGGGTGAACGCATCCTGCCGATGCGCTGGGAGCGGATTTCGCGGGTTGTGCCGGCAACCATCAGCTCCACCGTCATGGGCATGACGCTGATCGCCATCGGTGAAGGTATCGTGCTTGGCATCGCCTACTGGATCGCGGGCGTGCCGTCGCCCGTGACGTTGGGCGTGATTACCGGTGTCATGGCGCTGGTGCCGGGCGGTGCGCCGCTGTCGTTCACGCTGGTGTCCGTCTATCTGGTGGCTTCCGGCTCGCCGGTAGCCGGCGTGGCGCTTTTCGCTTGGGGGCTACCGAGCTTTTCATCGTCGACAAGACGCTGCGCCCGAGGTTGGTCGGCGGACCGATCAAGCTGCCGTTCCTGCCGACATTCTTCGGCCTCATCGGCGGCGTGAAGACGATGGGCTTTCTGGGGCTCTTCATCGGCCCTGTGCTGATGGCGCTGCTGGTGGCGATCTGGCGCGAATGGCTGCACGAGATGCGCACAACGACCGCTGTCGCCGTTCCGCCGGAACACGTACAGGCACGGCCACCCGCGCCCCCGCCAGCCTGATCCGCGCCTTGGGCGTTGCGCCCAGAGCACCCGACAGCGTCATATCGATGCGGTGTGAAATTACCGGCTTGACGGGAGCGGGCCTAATGCCGCTTTTCAGTGATGCGCTCCGGGCTCGCCCGGCATTCTCGATCTGAACAAACCAACCTGGTGCATGACCGAAGCAAACCTGCTCTTGCTCCTGATTTTGCTGCCTTTCATGGGCAGCGTGCTGGCGGCCATGCTGCCAGGCAACGCACGCAACGCCGAGGCGTGGCTTTCGGGCGGGTTGACCATCGTCGCGTTCGCGATCACCACATCGCTGTTTCCCTCGGTCGCCAACGGCGGCGTGGTGCGTCGACAGGTCGAGTGGCTGCCGGAGTTCGGGCTGAATTTCACGCTGCGGATGGACGGTTTCGGCTGGATGTTCTCGATGCTGATCACCGGCATCGGTTTCCTCGTCGTGCTCTATGCGCGCTATTATATGTCGCCGAAGGACCCGGTTCCTCGCTTCTTCTCGTTTTTCCTGGCGTTCATGGGCGCCATGCAGGGCATGGTCATCTCCGGCAACCTGATCGTGATGGCGATCTTCTGGGAGCTGACCAGCATCTTCTCCTTCCTGCTGATCGGCTACTGGCACCACAATGCAGCGGCGCGCGACGGTGCGCGCATGGCGCTGACGATCACCGGCATCGGTGGTCTATGCCTGCTCGTCGGGCTCATCATCATCGGCCACATCGTGGGCAGCTACGAACTGGACGACGTGCTGGCGTCCGGCAACGTGATCCGCGAGCATGAGCTCTATACGCCCGCTCTCCTGCTGATCCTGATGGGTGCGCTGACCAAGAGCGCGCAGTTCCCGTTCCACTTCTGGCTGCCTAACGCGATGGCCGCGCCCACGCCTGTCTCGGCCTACCTGCATTCCGCGACCATGGTGAAGGCCGGAGTCTTCCTGATGGCGCGATTATGGCCGGTGCTGTCCGGAACGGACGAATGGTTCTTCATTCTCGGTTTCGCGGGCATGAGCACGCTGCTGATCGGTGCGTTCTTCGCGATCTTCCAGCAGGACCTGAAGGGGCTGCTGGCCTATTCGACGATCAGCCATCTCGGCCTCATCACGACACTGCTCAGCCTTGGCAGCCCGCTGGCGGCCGTTGCGGCCATCTTCCACATGATGAACCACGCGACCTTCAAGGCATCGCTGTTCATGGCGGCGGGCATCATCGATCATGAGGCGGGCACGCGCGACATGCGGCGCCTGTCGGGGCTCATCACCTTCATGCCGATCACGGCGACGCTGGCGATGGTGGCCAGCGCCGCCATGGCGGGCGTGCCGCTGCTGAACGGGTTTCTTTCGAAGGAAATGTTCTTCGCCGAGACGCTGGAACAGCACCACGGCTCGATGCTCGACGGCCTGACGCCTTACGCCGCGACCATCGCAGGCGCGTTTGCCGTCACCTATTCCATCCGGTTCATCCATACGGTCTTCTTCGGCCCCAAACCCACGGACCTACCGCGCGTGCCGCACGAGCCGCCGCACTGGATGCGGGTGCCGATCGAGGTTCTGGTGCTGATCTGCCTGATCGTGGGCATCGTTCCGGGCATTACCGTCGGGCCCTATCTGCACGCTGCCGTCGTGGCTGTGCTAGGCGATCGCACGCCAGACTACAGCCTCTCGGTGTGGCACGGCTTCAACATGCCGCTGATCATGAGCCTTCTCGCGTTCGTGGGCGGCATCTTCCTCTACCTGGCGCTGCGCCGCTACCTTGCGACCTGCGAGGACGGAACGCCGTTCCTGCGCAACCTCAAGGGCCAGCGCATCTTCGAACGCATCCTGGTCACGATTTCCTGGCGCTGGGCGCGCTGGATGGAGACCGCATTCGGGACGCGGCGGCTGCAGCCGCAGTTGCGGCTCGTCCTGTTCCTGGCGCTGGTGGCTGGCGCGTGGCCGGTGCTGCGCATCGGCTTCGTGCCGGAGACGCCCACACTCGGAGGCATCGACCCGATCTTCGCGGCGATCTGGGCTGTTGGCGGCATCTGCGCGCTGGGCGCGGCCTACAAGGCCAAGTATCACCGCCTCGCCGCGCTGGTGCTGATGGGCGGCGCGGGCATCGTGACCTGCATCACCTTCGTCTGGTTCTCCGCGCCCGATCTGGCGCTGACCCAGCTTCTCGTCGAGATCGTGACGACCGTGCTCATCCTTCTCGGGTTGCGCTGGCTGCCCAAGCGCCTCGAGCAGGTCGACAACGCGACGACGTCGATTGCGCGCATGCGCCGGCATCGCGATTTCGCGCTGGCGGTCGCGTGCGGCGGTGGCATGGCATTCGTGTCCTACGTGATGATGACGACGCCATGGCCGGAATCGATTTCCGAGTTTTTCCTGCTCAAAGCCTATCCGGAAGGCGGCGGCACCAATGTCGTCAACGTGATCCTTGTCGATTTCCGCGGCTTCGACACGTTCGGCGAGATCGTGGTGCTCGGCATCGTGGCGCTGACGGTCTTTGCGCTGCTGCGACGTTTCCGCCCCGCTGCCGAGAGCATCGGCGTGCCCGAGCAGCAACGCATCCAGGACGCTTATGACGACGACCGCTCCGACAGGGAGGTCGGCGAAACCGTGCGCGATTACCTGACGATTCCGTCGGTCATCATGCAATGGCTTTTCCCGGTCACGATCCTGCTTGCGGCGTATCTCTTCCTGCGCGGTCACGACCTGCCGGGGGGCGGCTTTGCCGCAGGTATCACCATGGCAATCGGCTTCCTGCTCCAATATCTGGCAGGCGGCACGCGCTGGGTGGAAGACAGGCTGCGCATCCTGCCGGTGCGCTGGATCGGCTTCGGCCTGCTGATGGCGGCCTTTACCGGCATCGGTTCGTGGCTGTTCGGCTTTCCGTTCCTCACATCCTACTTCCAGTACACCGAGGTGCCGTTCATCGGGAAAGTGCCGACGGCGACCGCGCTTCTGTTCGACCTCGGCGTCTTCTCGCTGGTGGTCGGCGCGACCGTGCTGATCCTTATCGCCATCGCGCATCAGTCCATACGTAGCCACCGTGCACGCGCGATCGAGGCGACGAAGGCCGAAGAGCTGGAAGAGGAGTTCGTCTGATGGAACTGACGCTCTCCCTCGGCATCGGTCTTCTGGTCGGATCCGGCGTCTGGCTGATTCAGCGCCCGCGCACCTATCAGGTTGTCATCGGTCTGGCGCTGCTGTCCTACGCGGTGAACCTCTTCATCTTCTCCATGGGGCGCCTGACCAACCGGCTTGCCCCTGTGATCGACACCTCGGTCGAGGTCGATCCATCAGCCTTCGTCGACCCTGTGCCGCAGGCGCTGGTGCTGACGGCCATCGTCATCGGATTTGCGACCACGGCGCTGTTCCTGGTGGTCTTGCTGGCCGCCCGTGGCCTCACCGGTACCGACCATGTCGACGGCAGGGAGCCCGAGCGATGAGCGTCGCGCCCCAGCACCTCGTCATCGCGCCGATCCTGCTGCCTCTGGTGGCGGGAGCGCTGCTGCTGTTCTTCGACGATCGCGAGCGCCTGCTGAAGGCGACGGTCTCGATCCTGACGTCGGTGGCCCTGCTGGCGATCTCGCTGCTGTTGCTGCGCATGGCGCATGCCGACGGCGAACCCGACAAGGGTCGGGTGGTAGTCTATCTTCTGGGCAACTGGCCGCCGCCCTTCGCAATCAACCTTGTGCTCGATCGGCTCTCGGCGATGATGCTGGTGCTGACCAGCCTTCTCGCCATCCCCTCGCTGGTGTTCTCGATCGGACGCTGGCACCGCGCTGGCCCGCATTTCCATACGCTGTTCATGTTCCTGCTGATGGGGCTCAACGGGGCGTTCCTGACCGGCGACCTTTTCAACCTGTTCGTCTTCTTCGAAATCATGCTCGCGGCATCCTACGGGCTGATGCTGCACAGCTCGGGCACGCAGCGCGTCAAGGCAGGCCTGCACTACATCGCCATAAACCTGCTGTCGGCGCTGCTTTTCCTGACCGGTGTGGCGCTCATCTACGGCACGACCGGCACGCTCAACATGGCGGATCTGGCCATCCGCATTCCGCTCGTGGATCCCGGCAGCCGCATCTTCCTCGAAACCGGTGCGGCCATTCTCGGCGTCGCGTTCCTCATCAAGGCCGGCATGTGGCCGCTGTCGTTCTGGCTGCCAACGACCTACACCGCGGCGCCGGCGCCGGTTGCCGCGATCTTTGCGATTCTCAGCAAGGTAGGCGTCTATGTCATCCTGAGACTGTCACTGCTGTTCTTCGTCGAGACGCCGGACAGTTCGCCCGGTTTTGGCTCCTGGCTGCTTTTTGTCGGCGGCATGGCCACGATCGCCTTCGGCACATTCGGCGTCCTGGCCTCGCAGGCCCTCGGGCGGCTCGCGGGCTTCTCGGTGCTCGTCTCATCCGGCACGCTGCTGGCGACGATGGGCCTGCTGCAGGTCGACGTGACGGCGGGTGCGCTTTTTTATCTTGTCTCCTCCACGCTGACGATCGGGGCCTTTTTCCTGCTGATCGAGCTGATCGAACGCGGCCAGGACTCGATTGCCAACGTGCTCGCGGTGACGATGGAAGCGTTTGGCGAGGACGGCGACGAGGAGACAGAGGAAGAGGTGGTCGGCGTGTCGATACCCGGCACGCTCGCGATCCTCGGCATAAGCTTCGGCGCCTGCGCGATCCTGCTGGCGGGCCTGCCGCCGCTGTCGGGTTTCGTCGCCAAGTTCGCGATGCTGACCGCAATGCTGAATCCCGATGGTTTCGGGCAGGGCGGGACGATCCCGCAAAGTGCGTGGTGGCTGGTCGCCATGCTGATCGCATCCGGTCTTGCAGCCTTGATCTCCATGAGCCGTGCCGGCATCCGCGCGTTCTGGGCACCGCTGGAGGTGCGCGTGCCGCGCGTACTTCTCATCGAGATCGCGCCGGTGGTGGGGCTGCTGTTCCTGACGCTTGCCCTGACGACGCAGGCCGGGCCGGTGATGCGCTATATGGAGGCGACCGCAACGAGCCTCTACGCGCCGCAATCCTATATCGAAGGGGTGATGGAAGCGCCGCGGGCGACGCGGCCGCAGCGGGAGCAGGGCGAATGAGCCGCGTCTTTCCCTATCCGCTGCTGATCGCGTCGCTGGTGACGATGTGGCTGCTTCTGACGAGTTTCTCGCTCGGTCAGTTCATCGTCGGGCTGGCTGTCGCCCTTGTTGCCGCGCAAGGCATGGCTGCGCTGCACCCATCGAAGCCGCGCCTGCGGCGCTGGGACCTGATCGGCAAGCTGGTCGTGACCGTGCTTTATGACATCGTGCGCTCGAACATCGATGTAGCCCGTATCCTCCTGCAGGGTTCGCGCCGCCCGAACACGTCGGGCTTCATGACGATTCCGCTGGAACTGCGCGACCCGACCGCGCTTGCTTTGCTGGCGGTGATCCTGACGGCTACTCCCGGCACGGCCTGGCTCGACTACAACGCCTCACGCGGCACGCTGCTGCTCCACGTTTTTGACCTCGTCGACGAGGAGACGTGGTACGAACTCATCAAGACGCGCTACGAGCACCTGCTGATGGAGATATTCGAATGAGCGTCGCGATCCTCACCCTGGCCGTCACGATCGCGCAGGCCGCACTCGCCGTCGCCATGGCATTCGCGATGGTGCGGATGATGCGGGGACCACGCGCGCAGGATCGGGTACTCGGGCTCGATACGCTCTATGTGAATTCGATGCTGATGCTGCTGGTTTTCGGCATCCGCACCGGCAACACCCTTTATTTCGAAGTGTCGCTGATCATTGCCGTGCTGGGTTTCGTGGCGACGGTGGCGCTGGCGAAGTTCCTGATGCGGGGGAGGTGATCGAATGAGCCATATTGCCGAGCTTCCGCTGTGGGCCTCCGTGCTGGTCTCGATCTTCCTTCTGATTGGAGCGGGACTGACGCTGATCGGGTCGTTCGGCTTCTATCGCCTGGGTTCATTCTACGACCGGCTGCATGCGCCGACGCTCGGCACGAGCTGGGGCGCGGCGGCGATTCTGATCGCGTCGATGATCTGCTTCAGCGTGCTGCAGTCGCGCCCGGTTTTCCATGAACTGCTGATCGGGATATTCATTACGATCACGACACCGGTGACGCTGATGCTTTTAGGGCGCGCCGCGCTCTACCGCGACCGGGCCGAGGGTAATCCCGAAGTGCCGGCGATGGACCCGCCGAAGGGCGTGATCGAGCCCGGCGCTGCCCAGGAGTAAGCGTACGGAACCGGCCACCGGGAACTGGACAGGTACGATGCAGTCGATCACCCGCCATATCATCACCGGAGTCCTGACGGTCATTCCGCTGTTCGTCACGGTCTGGATCGTCTGGTTCGTGGTGGACATGCTGATCTGGACGGGCAGGCCGGCGACGCTGGCGCTCTCCGGCATGGTGCGTCCGACGTCGCCCGAAGCGGCCGACCTCATTCTGGCAGGCTGGTTCCAGTCGGGCCTGGCGCTGCTGCTGGTGCTGATTTTTCTCTACGTGCTCGGCAGGGTCGCAAACGCCGTCGTGGGCCGGCGCTTTCTCGGCATGGTCGACAGGCTGGTGGACGCCGTTCCGCTGGCGCGTACCATCTACGGCGCGACACGCACGCTGATCCGCTCCATGGGCGGCGATGGCGTGGCAGCCGGTCAACGCGTCGTGCTGATAGAGTTTCCGTCGCGCGACATGCGTGTCGTCGGCATCGTTACCCGGATTTTCCCCGCGACCGAGGATCAGCCGGAACTGGCCACCGTCTACGTACCGACGACGCCGAACCCGACGTCAGGGTTCGTGGAGATCGTGCCGACATCCCGGTTGACCTGGCTCGACTGGAGCAAGAACGACGCCATGGCCTTCATCGTTTCCGGCGGCTCGATGTCGCCCGACACGTTCCCCATCAACTGGCCGGAGGACATCCGGCGCCCGATCATTCCTTCTGATGCGCAAGCTGGGTCCGCTCGAAACCCAGAACCACAAACAGGGCAATGATGAACGGTATGATCAGGTAAAGCAGCCTGAAGACGACCAGGGCGGCCAGAACGTCGGCCGGGTCCATGTCAGATAGGCCGGTGATGAACACCAGCTCAAGGACGCCCAGCCCACCCGGCGCATGCGAGAGCAAGGCGGCCGAGAACGATACCAGGAAGATGCCGAGCACGATCATGAAGCCCGGATTGCCGGCTTCCGGTAGTGCGAAATAGATGATGGCCGCTGCACCGATCAGTTCGAGCGGCGCGATCACGAGCTGGCGGGCGACGATGGGCAGGCGCGGATAGTGGATTTCGAAGCTTCCAAGTTTGAGCGGCTTCAGGTGTAGCGCGCTGCCGACGACATAAAGCAACACGAGCGCAAGCAGCAGCAAGCCGGTGGCCGCCGAGGCTTCCACCGGAAGCACGTCGACGAAGCGTTCGGCAAGGCCGGGCTCCAGGATCAGCACGAAGCCGGCCAGCATGATCGTGCCGAGCGCGAACGTGAACGAGCAGAAGGCGACGAGGACGCCGACTTCAGCCGCGCCGAGCCCCTTTGCGCTGTAGGCACGGTATCGCACCACCGAGCCCGAGACGACCGAAGCGCCGATATTGTGCGACAGCGCATAGGTGGTGAAGGAACAGAGCGTGATGTAGGTCCAGCCGACGTGGCGTTTCAGGTGCAGCAGCGCCAGATGGTCGTAGCCGGCCAGTGCGGCATAGGCGAGGAGCGTTGCCAAGGCGGCGAGAATCCAGTCCTTCGCCGAAATCGCAACAAGACTGCCCCACAGCTCGTCGAGTGAAAGGCCTCGCAGCTCGTGGTAGAGAAGCCAGATCGAGAAGGCCACGGCGGCAACGCCGACGACGGGCCAGAAATATTTACCTACCTTCAAGGTATACTCCCCTGGAGGTCTCGACCGGTGAACCGGCCGTACCATTTCGTTTGTTGCGGGGCGGTTGCACGATTCGTGCAGAGCCCCGAGTGCGCGACAGATCGAGCCGCCGCGCTCGCACCCCTAACCGCCTCCGGCATTGTAAGCGCGAAAGTGGTAACGGAATTGAAAACGACTGACATGAACACGTGATCGGCACTTGTGTCTATGGTCTCGTAACGACAGATGCGTGGACGAAAGCGCAAAATCGATACCGCTTGCGCCGGATCGTCGGTCGTGACGACTGACAGCGGCATCGACCCAACGGGTGCCAGGCGGCGAGGTTCCGACCACGTCGGCAACGCCACGAGGCGCTCGTTGTCTTTGAACAGGATTTGCCGGCGAATTTGCGGCGGAGAGGTCTGCTAGGGCCTCGAGCGCGGCGCGAGCACCGCCAGAACGGCCGCGAGATCGGCATGCGGTTGCGGGTCAGATCGGATAGCCCCCATGCGGGCCTGGGTGTCCGCAATAGCGTCGGCGAGACGATCATTTCGCCCGAGCGCGGCCATGGTTGCGGCACTTTCACGCATTTCGGCGGCGCGGCGGTTGCCGTGGGTCAGCGTGCGCTCGAACTGGTAGTGCGCGAAATCCGGCCAGCCGAGGCCGGGGAACGAGCTGCCGAGCGACTTGAGAACGTAGTCGAGGCAGCCTGAAGCCTGCGCGGCCAGCAGCGCCTCGACGGTGATTGCTTCCAGCCCCTTCACGAACAGGCTGCGCACCATCTTGATGGCGGTCGCAGCACCCGCTTCGGGGCCGACGACCTCGAAATCGAAGCCGAAATCCGCAAGCGCCTGTCTTGTGGAGGGTTCGACGTTGCCCGCAAGCAGCACCGGCGTGCGGTGCCCACGCGGATGGACCGGCGCCATCACGGCCATGTCGAGATATGCGGCACCGGTTGCGGAGACGTGCGCAGCACTCTCCTGCTTGCGCTGCGGCGAAACCGAATTGATGTCGAAGAAGGTATGGCCGGGGCGCAGCCCGACGGATGCGGCCCGTGCTGCCTCAAGGCTCTGGTCGGCGGTGACGGCACTGATGATCCAGTCACAGTCCGAAAATCCGTCCGCTGACGAGGCGACGGCGGCTACGTCGCATTCCTTCATCAAGGCGGCGCAGGGCCCCTGCGAGCCTTCGCTGTCGAGCAGCATGTCGTAGGCGAAGAAGGCAAGCGCCGGGTCGGCCTCGGCGAGGCTTTTGCGGAAGGCGCGCGCGGCTTCGCCGAAACCGATAAAGCCGATCTTCATCGCCGGCTCAGCCTTTCCCGGTCTCGATCGGCGGCGTGCCGTGGGTGTGGAAGCTCTCGATTGTTTTAAGCCCCCATGCCTGACCCTTCTTGCGCTCGGTCTCCGTCCAGGTGACGGCCGGCCAATCAGGCTGCAGGATCAGCCGCGCGCCGGCATTGGCTACCTCGACGCGGTTGCCCGCAGGCTCGTATGCGTAGAGGAAGAACGTGCCCTGGATCGCGTGCTTGTGCGGGCCGGTCTCGATGAAGACGCCGTTTTCGAGGAAGATGTCGGCGGCGCGCAGCACATCCTCGCGCTGGTCCACCGCGTATGTGATGTGGTGGAAGCGGCCGCGCTGGCCGGAGTGATCCTCCGTATAGGCGATGTCGTAGGTCTTGTTGTTGATCGTGAACCAGCAGCCGCCGAGGCGACCGTTGTCGAGCTGGATCTGCTCCGTCACACGGCTGCCCAGCGCCTTCGTCATGAAGTCGCGGATGACCGACACGTCGGCGGCCAGCAGGTTGAGGTGGTCGATGCGGCGCACGGCGACGCCGCGTCCGTGATAGCGCTGAGCGAGGTTCTTGAGGGCAGGGCGCTCCTGCGGAGGTGCCTCGTAGACTTTCGTGTCGTAATAGAGCTCGAAGACGTGACCGTCGGGATCGTTGAAGCGATAGGCGCGGCCATGGCCGAGATCGCCGTCGTGCCAGCCTATCCCGCAGCCCATCTGTTCGATGACGGCGACGCGGCGCTGCAGAGCGGCTTGCGACGATGTGCGGTAGGCGACGTGCCCGACACCGGTCGTTCCGGCCGCGGTGAGCTTCAGCGTGTGGAATTCATAGTCGTCGAACGCGCGCAGATAGACGGAGTCGCCTTCGCGGCCGCTCTCTGTCAGGCCGTAGACGTTGACGAAGAAGTCGAGGCTTTCCTCGGGTCTGTCTGTGAGGAGTTCGACATGGCCGAGATGGGCCACGTCGAAACACGGTTCGGTCTCGCTCATTCTTTCCTCCCGCCCCCTGCCGATCGGCCGGCCGCAGGCACTCTCATTTTACTAGAGTGCGGCGGTCCGGCTTGTCGATGAAATTCGTCTGAGACGATGCCGGGCGGGCGAGGATCAGCTACGCGCTGTCGCGTTGATCCGGGTTGCGACGGTGTTCAGGGCCTCGAGCTTGGCCTCGGCCGATCCGTTGGCCCATGCTGCGTCGAGGGTCGAGACGAAGGCGGTGAACTGTTCCAGCTCCTCGCCGGCGGCATCCACCGTCAGCGGCTGGTCGTCATAGGCTTCGACGAAACGCTGCGCGGCAAAGGAGATGAGGAACAGCGCGGCCGCGTTTTCCGGCTCGTCCGCGATGCGGGCGCGCGCGGCGCGGGCGCAGGCTTCATAGGCGCGCACGCCTCCGCCCTGTTCGTTCAAACCCGTTACAAGCGTATCAAACATGATCCGTTTCCTTGGCTACGAGCGCGGCAGTTCGGATATGCCGCCGTGGTTGGCCGACCATTGGACCGGCGCATTGAGGAAGCTTTCCACTTCGGCGATCGTCTCGGCGGAAAAGCGCTTCTGTTCCTTGCAGACGCTGAGGATGTCCCACCACGTCGCCAGATAGTGCAGCCGCATGCCGGCCGCTTCCAGTTTCTGAGGCGTGTCGGGGAAGATGTCGTAATAGAAGACGGCGAAAGTGTCGGTGACGCGCGCCCCGGTCTTGGAGATCGCCTCGGCGAACTTGATCTTGCTGCCGCCGTCCGTGGTCAGGTCCTCGACCAGCAGCACGCGCGCGCCTTCTTCCAGCGTGCCTTCGATCTGGGCGTCGCGACCGAAGCCCTTTGGCTTCTTGCGCACATACTGCATCGGCAGGCCCATCCGGTCCGAGAGCCATGCCGCAAAGGGGATGCCGGCCGTCTCGCCGCCTGCCACTGCGTCGAACTGTTCGAAGCCGACATTGCGGAAGATGACGGAGGCCGCGAAATCCATGATCGCGGAGCGGATGCGCGGGTAGGAAATCAGCTTGCGGCAGTCGATGTAGACCGGGCTCGCGAGGCCTGAGGTGAAGGTATAGGGCTGATCTGCGCGGAAATGGACGGCGTTGATCTCCAGCAGCATCTTGGCCACCGTTTCGGATATCACCGCGCGATCTGGAAAAGTGTTGGAGAACATGGCTTCACCCCAAAAGTTGACCGGGACCTCTCGCTATCAACTTCATCTCGCTCTAGCCAGCCTCGCCAGCCAGATTCCAGTGGATCGGGAACATCGGGTCGAAGACGGTGACCGGGCCGTCGCCGGTCTCGATCTTTTCGGGGAAGGCCACGGGCTCGTCATGCCTTTGCAGCGTGACGCGCGCCTCGTTGACGGGGAGCCCGTAGAAGGCCGGTCCGTTCAGCGACACGAATGCCTCCAGCCGGTCGAGTGCATCTTCCTGCTCAAAGACATGAGCAAGACATCCCATCGTGTTGATCGATGAGAAGATGCCGGCGCAGCCGCAGGCGCATTCCTTGAGCGGGTCGGTATGCGGCGCTGAATCCGTGCCGAGGAAGAACCGCCGGTCGCCCGAAGTCGCCGCCGCGCGCAGCGCCAGGCGATGCGTCTCGCGCTTGGCGACCGGGAGGCAGTAGGTGCGGGCGGATACCGCCTGCCAGGATGGCGTTGCGGTTGATGATGAGGTGATGGGTTGTGATGGTCGCGGCGAGGTTTTCGTCCTGCGACAGGGCGTAATCGACGCCGTCCTTGGTGGTGACGTGTTCCATGACCACGCGCAGGCCGGGGATCGCGCGTCGCATCGGATCGAGCACGCGGTCGATGAACACGGCCTCGCGGTCGAAGATGTCGATCGATGGGTCGGTCACTTCGCCATGGACGCACAGCGTCAGGCCAATCTCGGCCATGCGTTCAAGCACTGGATAAACCTTGCGGATGTCGCGCACGCCGCTTTGCGAGTTGGTGGTGGCACCAGCCGGATAGAGCTTCACGGCGGAGATCTCGCCGGCGCGGAAGGCCGCCTCGACATCGGCCGGGTCGGTGGCCTCGGTCAAATAGAGCGTCATCAGCGGGGTGAAGTCGCTGCCCTGCGGCAGTGCGGCCATGATGCGCTGGCGGTAGGCTGCGGCATCGGCGCGGGTGACCACCGGCGGCACGAGGTTGGGCATGATTATGGCGCGGGCGAAATGCGCGGCCGTGTGAGGTGTGACAGCCTGCAACATCGCGCCGTCGCGCAGGTGGACATGCCAGTCGTCGGGTCGGCGGATGGTCAGCGTCGTCATTCGTGCCTCGTCAGAAACTCGTGGACGATGTCGGTGGCAGCGATGAAGTCCGCCAACTCCATCGCCTCTTGCGGGTTGTGGGAGCCGTTGCTGTTTCGCACGAACACCATGGCCGAGGGAACACCGGCCGCGGAAAATACCGCCGCGTCGTGGCCCCCGCCCGACGGCATGACGAACGGCTCCTGACCGACACGCGCCATCGCCGCCTTCAGGCCTTCGACCAGTTCGGGATCGCACATCGCCGGCTCGACGCGCATCTCCTCGTCGAGCTCGAAGCGGACCTTGCGGTCCTTTTCGACCTGCTGCATCTCGGCCTGGAGAAGCCGGCGCATGTCATCGAGGGTGCGCGGGCTCTGGCTGCGGATGTCGAGGCTGAAAGAGACTTCTTCCGGGATCTTCGACATTGCGTGCCGCTCGGGGTCGGTTCCGACCATGCCGCTGGTCAGCACCAGATCGTCACCCATGTTGAGGATGGTCGACCAGCTCTCGTCGAGGCGCACCAGCAGGTCGGCCATGGCGAGCACCGCGTCGCGGCGATAGGCCTTGGGCACCGCGCCCGAATGGCCGGCCTCGCCGATGCAGCGCACGCGGCGGTGACGGAAATTGCCCCGGATGCCGGAAACGACGGCGGCGGGAATCTCCTTGCCGATCAACAAGGGACCCTGCTCGATGTGCAGTTCGAGATAGGCCTCGATCGCGGACAGGTCGATCAGCGGCTGGCGCGCGCGCACCGGCTCCATGGCAATGCCTGCGTCGCCCATGTGGTTGTCGAGCGTGCGCCCGTCGCCCTTGTGCAGCGCCTTCAACTCGGCCGCATCGAGCGTGCCGGTGAGCGCCTTGGAGCCGATATAGCAGGGACCGAACCAGGCGCTTTCCTCGCCGCGCATGGCAAGCACATGGACGGGCCGTGCAAAACGCTCGCCGCGCCGCTGCGCCCGCAACAGGCAGACGAGGCCGGCGACGACGCCGGCGAGCCCGTCGAAATTGCCGCCGTAAGGCACGCTGTCGACATGCGATCCGATGACGACGAAGCGCTCGGCGTTGCGGTCGCCGGGCAGGGCGAAGTTGGCGTTGGCGCCGGCGTCGTACCAGACCTCCAGCCCGTTCGCGCGGGCGAAGTCCTCAAGGAAGCGCAGGGTATCGGTTTCGACCGCCGAGAAGGCCGGGCGGCTGACGCCCTGCGTATCCGGTGTGCGTGCGGCGATCGTCTCGAAGAGATATCGCGCGGTCTCCAGGTCGACGTCGCGGTCGTCGGCGGGCTTGGCCTTGAGCGCGGTCATGGCGCCGTCTCCATGAAGACCACGCCCGCCTTCTGCTCGTCGTCGATCACGGTGCCGACGAGGTCGCGCACGGAGGCGATGTTCTCGCGTTCCAGATAGCTTTGGAGATCGGCGATGATGGCCGGCATGACGGTGGGATTGATGAAGGTCGCGGTGCCGACCTGCACAGCGCTGGCGCCTGCGATCAGGAATTCGAGCACGTCCTCGGCCGTCGAGATGCCGCCGCAGCCGATGACGGGGATCTTTGCGGCCCTGGCGCACTGGTAGGCCATACGCAGCGCGATCGGCTTCAGCGAGGGGCCGGAGAGCCCGCCCATCAGGTTGCCGAGCTTGGGCTTGCGGGTGCGGATGTCGATGGCCATCGCCAGCAGCGTGTTGGCGACGACCAGCGCGTCGGCGCCGCCTTCTTCAGCGGCGCGTGCCACTTCGGGCGTCTCGCCGGTGTTGGGCGTGAGCTTTGCCCACAGCGGAAGGCTGGTCGCCTTGCGCAGCTTGCACATCACGTCATAGGTCGAGGAAGCGCGGATGGCGAAGGCCTTGCCGTCTTCCTCGATGTTCGGGCAGGAGATGTTGACCTCGATGGCATCCACCCCGTCGACGCTGACCTCGGAGCAGAGAGTCGCGAACTCGTCGGCGGTGTTGCCCGAGATGCTGACCACCAGCGGCGTGCGATAGCGCTGGTAGAAGGGGATCGTCTTCTCGATGAAGTAGCCGATGCCCTTGCTGGGGATGCCGATGGAGTTGAGCATCGAACCCGAGACCTCGCAGACGCGCGGAGTCGGATTTCCGTCGCGCCAGCCGCGCGTGATCGTCTTGGTGACATGCGCACCGAGGCATTCGAGATCGAAGACGTCGGCGAGGTCTTCCGAGAAGGTGCCCGAGGCGGGCATGATCGGGTTCTTGAGGCGCAGCGTCCCGATGTCGACGCCAAGATCTACCATGGCATCGCCTCCTGCATGTCGAAGACGGGGCCTTCGCGGCAGACGCGCAGGTTGACGAGGCGTTCGCCCTTGCGGAAGGGACGCACGCAGCAATGGCACATGCCGAGGCCGCAGGCCATCTGCTGCTCCAGCGCGATCTCGCCGGGAATGCCGTGGCGCTCGCCGAGCGCCTGGAGCAGCCGCAGCAGGCGGTTGGAGCCGCAGGTGTAGAATGCGTCGACGCCCTGGTCGGCGACCAGTCCTTCGATGATACGCTCGATGTTGTCGACACCGGCGGTGCCCTCGGAATCCGTGACGGTGATGACATTGGCGCCAAGATCGCGGAAATAGTCCGTCGACATCAGCACCTCGGGATTGCGCGCGCTGCAGATGGCGGTGAGGTTGCGTCCGAGCCGCTGTGCTTCCAGCGCAAGTGGGGCAAGCGTCGCAAGGCCGACGCCGCGCGCCACAAGCACGAGATGCTGCCAGCCGGCCTCGATCCGGATCCCTGACCGAGCGGCCCGAGCACGTTGAGGCTGTCGCCCGGCCCGAGATGGAAGAGCGCGCGCGTGCCTTCGCCCGTCACCTTGTAGAGGAAGTGCAGTTCCTCCCGCTCAGGATAGAAGCCGTAGATGCTCATGGGACGGCGCAGATAGGGCGTCTCGCCGCCAATCGCGGGGCAGAGCAGATGGAAGAACTGACCGGCGCGGCATTGTTCGAGAAGATCGGTCGGGGCGCGCAGCACGAGGCGCATATATTCGCCATTGACCGGGTCGTTGGAGACCACGGGCAGGTCGCGCTCGAAAACCGATGGAATCTGCGGAATCGTTTTTCGGCATGCAGCATCGTCATCTCCCCGTCAGCCGACCAGCAGGTTGGGCAGGAAGGTGGAGACCGGCGGCACATAGGTGATGACCAGCAGCGTCGCGAGGTTGGCGGCGATGAACGGCCCGATACCCGATATTATGACCATGACCGGCTTGGACAGCGTCGAGGCGGCGACGAAAAGGTCGAGGCCGAATGGCGGCGTGATCATGCCGATCGTGATGTTGAGCGTGACGATGACGCCGAAGTGTACGGGATCGATGCCGAGCGCCATGGCGACCGGGTAGAGCGGCGGCACGAGGATCAGCAACGCCGAGTTGGGATCGACGAACATGCCGACGACCAGGAACACGACGTTGATGATGACGAGGAAGACGATCGGGCCGGCGTTGACGGTTTCGATGAAGGTGAGGATGTGGCTCGGCACCTGAGCGAGTGTGACGAAGTAGGACAGCAGGCCGCCAAGCGCGAGCAGGATGAAGATGATGGCCGTGGACAGGGCTGCGCGCTCGGTGATGTCGATGAGCTTGCGCAGGTTGAGGCTGCGGAAGATGACGGTCTCGACGAAGATCGCGTAGACCACGCTGACGGCCGCTGCCTCGGTGGGCGTGAAATAGCCGGTGTAAATGCCGCCGAGGATGATGAGGGGCATGCCCAGCGCCCACGTGGCACGCGATACCGCCCTCAATCTCTCGTGCCAGCTCGTGCGCTCTCCTCCTTCGATGCCATTCCTGCGCGCCTCGATGGCTACGAGGATCGCGAACGACAGCGCAAGGACAAGGCCGGGCACGATGCCGGCGATGAAAAGCTTGGCCACCGACGTTCCCGTCATCCAGCCATAGATGATGAGGGTGATGGACGGTGGCAGCAGCAGCGATGTCTCGGCGGCCGAGGCGATGAGCCCGAGGCTGAACTTGTCGCTGAACCCCTTGGCGCGCAGGTCGGGATAAACCATGCGTCCCATGGCGGCGACCGTTGCGGGAGCGGAGCCCGACACCGAGCCGAAGGCGAGCGAGCCGCCGATGGTGGTGTAGCCGGGGCCGCCACGGAAATGTCCGAGGAACGCGCTCGCCATGCCTGTAAGGCGGGCGGAAATCTGGCCTCCACCCATCAGTTCGGCGGCGAGGATGAAGAAGGGGATCGCCAGCAGGGTGGAATGGTTGATGCCGCCCACGATCTTCTGCACCGCGACCGGGTCGGGCAGGGTGCCGTAGAAGAACTCCTTGACCATGAGCGCCGGCACGCCAAGCACCAGCAGCATCTCGAAGCCGAGGACGAGAAGGATTACGGCAGTGGCTACGACGATAGCGAGCAACATGCGTCTACTCCTTGTCCTGCGCCGAATAGCGGTCGATCAGGCCGAAGAAGCTGAGCCCGTAGCGTAGCGCCAGCAGGATGAAGCCGGCGGTCGGTGCCAGGTACATCCAGAAGATCGGCATGTTCAGCGTTGGGCTGATCTGGCCCATGGAGTGGACGAAGATGGTCATCTGGTATCCAAGCCAGGCGAGATAGAGGCTGAAGATCACGCCCACCGCGTCGATGATGCGGCGTACCGGAAGGTGCGTCTTCGCGGCGATGCGGTCGCGCCATGTGTGGACGCCGACATGGCGGCCCTTTTCCAGCGCGAGCCCGATGGCGAGGAAGACGAGGAACAGGCTCATCAGGCGGACGGCCTCCTCGATCCAGGCGAGGTTGGAGGCCATCGAGCCGCCGAACTGGCGTCCCACGACATTGAGGAAGTACAGCGCGACCATGATGAGAAAGATCGCGACAATGGCAATCCGCTCGGCGGCCCGCAAAATGGAAAGCGCCTTCATGGCCGGTTCCTCGAAGATCGGGGCGCGGCGCCGCTATCGAAGCGGGCGCCGCGCATCGGTTCTTACTGCGCTACGGCTTCGTATTCGCGCTCGTAGACCTCGATAAGCGCCTTGCCCTCATCGCCGGTGCGGCTGAGGAAGGCCTCGCGCGTGGCGGGGTACATCTTCTCGCGGAAGGCCTGCTTTTCCTCGGCAGTCATCTCGCGGATGTCGATGCCCGACGCCTCGATTTCGGCGAGCGCCGCCTTAACGGCCTCGGCCTTGTGGGCGATGAGCTCGGGAATGACTTCCTGGAAGGCCTCGGTGATGACGGTGCGGTGCTCTTCAGGAAGACCGTTCCAGAACGCCGGGTTGAACAGCACGACATCTTCCATCGCGCCGTGGTCCGAAACCACGAGATGCTTCTGGACCTCGTAGTACTTCATGCGCTGGATGGTATCGAGCGGGTTTTCCTGCGCATCGACCACGCCGGTCTGCAGCGCGGTGTAGAGCTCGCCGAAGGGCAGCGCTATTGCCGAGGCGCCGAGCGCGTTGAACTGCTCGATCAGGATGTTGGAATCCATCACGCGGAACTTCTGGCCGGCGAAATCGTCGATGGCGGCCAGCGGCTTGCTGGAGGTGAAGTGCTTCTTGCCGTTCGGCCACAAGGTCAGGCAGACGACGCCACGGGTGGAGAAGGAATCGCATAAGGCCTTGCCGAAGGCGCCACCGCGGATCTTCTGCGCGGCTTCTGCGTCGTCCGGCAGAAGGAAGGGGATGTCGAGGATCGACACCAGCGGGTTGAAGCCGCCGAGGAAGGCGGCCGGCGCGACGGTTGCCTCAAGCGTGCCGAGCTGGACGCCTTCGGTCATCTCGCGCTGCTGGCCGAGCTGCCCTTGCGGGAAAATCTGGAACTCGACGGCGCCGTCGGTGCGCTCGGCCACGAGGGCCGCGACCTTCTCGAGCATCACGTGACGCGACTGCTGCGCGGATTCCAGATGGCCGATCTTGGCGACGAAATCCGCCGACCATGCCGCCGACGCGGCAGAAAGACCGATAACGGTCGACAATGCGATTGCCTTGAGCCTGCTGACTACCCTGTTCACTGTTCCACCTCTTATTTTTGGGGCCAAGAAAGAATGGACGGTAATGGAGGGGCGGATTGGCTGTCAATCGCAATTCTCAAAAATGAGACGAATTTAAGATGCGTCCAATAATTGATCCGAAGTGGCGGATATGAGAGGTTTCATTGACAATCATGCGTCGGTCGCCGGATAACGGGGCCGCTTCTGGAGCCCGCGCGGGAGAGAATGTGAGCAGTTCGGACCAAGACGCAATCAGCTTCCGCGACATCGGCGCACGCCTGCGTGCTCATCGCATGGGGAAGGGCCTTACCCCGGATGCCCTGGCCGAAAAGCTCCACATGTCGCGCGCGGCGCTCTATCGCGCCGAAAAGGGCGAAATCCGCAAGATCGACACGCTGACCAACATCGCCGGCGAACTCGGCGTTTCGCTGCCGAGCCTGATGGGCGTCGGTGTGGAATATGTCAGCACGTCGACGGCGTTCTTCGAGCGGATGCGCCAGCTCGAGGAGGAATGCCAGCAGATCATCGGGCTGTTCAGCCCGGTCTCCTATCTGCTGACCTCCGACGGGTATGACACGGTGCTGAAGACCGTTTTGAAGGAGTCGATCCCCGAGGGTGTCGATCCCGACGGGACGTCGGCCCGGGCGGTGGACGCGCTCGTCGAAATCCTGCGCGAACGCAAGGCCGCCTTCCGGTTGCGCCGGCCGCTGATCGTAAGCCTGATCTCGTCGGCCGATCTGGAACGTTTCCTGATGCACGGCATGGTGGGACGGCACGACCTGCCGGCAGCGACCGTGGACGAGCGCAGGCGCGCGGCGCGCAACGAGGCCGAATACATCCTCTCGATGCTGAACGACCAGCCGATCGGCATCCAGATCGGCATCGTGCGCGAGCAGGTGCCGGCGACGAGTTTCCAGATATTCCGCCAGGCGGACCGCTCGGTTCTAGCAATCAGCCCGTTTCGGCTGGGAGAGCAGCCGAATGTGCGGCTCGGCGTGGCGCTGATAACCTCCGCGCCGGAGGCGATGTCGCTGCACGAGGAGATCGCCGCGCGGCTGTGGGGCGATGCTCTTAAGGGGGCGGAAGCCGCCGCCTACCTGCAAACCGTGATCGACAAATACGCGATCCGTTAGCACCGCGCAGGGGATGGACGCAGACGCCCGAGCCGTGGTCTGTTACGGCCTTCCGACACCACAGGAAGGCATGACCGTGCACGCATCTCCCTTCGATCTTTCAGGCAAGACGGCGCTGGTGACCGGCGCGAACACCGGCATAGGGCAGGCGATCGCTGCCGCGCTGGCAAATGCCGGCGCTTCTGTTGTTGGCGTGGGCCGTTCGGCCATGGACGACACGGCGGCGCTGATCGAGGGCAAGGGCGGACGCTTTGCGGCGATCAAGGCCGATCTCTCGGACATGAAGGCGGTACGTGGGCTGATGCCGCGCGTTACCGAGGAATGCGGTCGGCCCGACATACTGGTCAACAATGCCGGCATCATCCGGCGCGCGGACGCGGTGGACTTCACCGAGGAAGACTGGGATGCCGTCATGGACGTCAATCTCAAGTCTGTCTTCTTCCTCTGCCAGGCCTTCGCGGCGGGCGCGCTTGCGGAGAACGCGCCGGCCAAGATCATCAACATCGCGTCGCTGCTGTCGTTTCAGGGTGGTATCAGGATCGCATCGTACACCGCCGCAAAGAGCGGCCTTGCCGGCCTGACGCGGCTGCTTGCCAATGAGTGGGCGGCGCGCGGCATCAACGTGAACGCCATCGCCCCCGGCTATATCGAGACCAACAATACGCGGGCGCTGCGCGAGGATTCGGAGCGAAACACCGAGATTCTCAAGCGAATTCCGGCTGGACGGTGGGGCAAGGGGGAAGATCTGGGCGGCGCGGCGGTGTTTCTCGCCTCGAATGCTTCCGACTATATCCACGGCGCGGTCCTGCCGGTCGATGGCGGCTGGCTGGCGCGCTAGGCGCTATCAGCTTTCTCGTGAAGCCTGGCTGCGGATGCGGGCGCGTTCCAGCATATAGCGCTCGGCGTCTTCCATGTGCTCGCGCATCAGCCGCCGCGCACCTTCGGCATCGCCTGCCTTGAGCAGGCGGATTGTGCGCACCTGATAGTTGAGTGCGGTCTCGCGGAGCTGCGGGTTCGGCTCGGCGTAGATCGCGCGGCACTCGGTCAAATCGCGCAGCAGCGTCTGTAGGAACACGCAGACGAAGCCGAGCAACTGGTTCTCGGCGAGGCTGGCGAGGACCGAGTGGAAGTCGAGTTCGGCGATCCGCTGGCGGAATTCCTCCTCGGCCGTCTTCGGCTCGTTTTCGTAGAGCCTGATCGTCGTCTGAAGGGCCGCGCTGCCCTGCTCGTCGAGCTTGCCGGCAAGGCTTGCGGCCAGTTCGGGCTCCAGAAGCTTGCGTAGCGCATAGATGTCGGCGATGCCCGGCTGGTTGAAGAGGAAGAGGTTGCTGAGCAGGTCCATCGCCTGCTCGCCCGACAGGGCGGTGACGAAGGCGCCCCCGCCGGGACCGGTGCGCGTCTTGATGAGGCCCTGGGTTTCCAGCGCCTTCATCGCCTCGCGGACGGTGCCCTTGGAGGCTTTCATCTCCTCTTCGGCCAGCCATTCCTGCGGGATGCGGTCGCCGGGGACAGGCCTCGCTGGGAGATCAGGTCGCGGATGCGCGCCGCGAGCATATCCGAGCGCTTGCGCCGTTTCGGCGGCGTCACCACCAGCGGCGTGTTTCCCGTCGTCATCCCTTGTCGCCCATCAGCCTGCCCGTTTCTCTCCTGTCAGGAGCGGCGGGTGGAAGCAAGCGGCGAGGTGCTCCTTGTCCACCGCGCCTTCCTCCAGCGAGGGGCGCTTCGTGCGGCACAGGTCGTCGGCGGCGGGGCAGCGCGCGGCAAAGGCGCAGCCCGGCGGCGGATCGTAAGGATCGGGCAGCTCCGCATTGCCGTCCTCAGGCGCCAGCACCGGACGGCCGGGCACCGGCACCGAATCGAGCAGCAGCCTCGTATAGTGGTGACGCGGATCGGCGAAGATGGCCTTCGACGGGCCGATCTCGGCGAGACGGCCGAAATACATCACCGCGACACGGTCGCTGACGCTTTCGACCACCGACAGGTCGTGGCTGATGAAGACGTAAGTCAGGCCGAAACGCGCTTTCAGGTCGTCGAGCAGGTTGAGCACCTGCGCCTGCACGGAAACGTCGAGCGCGGAGACCGGCTCGTCGAGCACGATCAGTTCGGGGCTTGCCGCAAGCGCACGCGCAATGCCGATGCGCTGGGCCTGACCGCCGGAGAATTCGTGCGGATAGCGTTCGAGGAATTCGGGGCGCAAATTGACCGCGTCCATCAGCTCGGCAAGCCGCTGCCGGCGCTCGCTGCCGCCGAGGCCGAGGAGATGGATGAGAGGCGCTTCCAGGATCGCGCGGATCGTCTTGCGCGGATTGAGCGACGAGACGGGATCCTGGAACACGTACTGGATGCGCCGCGCCAGCGTGCCGAAATCCTTTCGGGCAGCATCGGCTACGTCCTCGCCCTTGAAGCGGATCGCGCCGCCGGTCGGCTTGTCGAGCCCGACCAGCATGCGCGCCAGCGTCGACTTCCCGCAACCGGATTCGCCGACGATGCCAAGCGTCTCGCCGGGGCGGACCTCCAGGGAGACCTGCTGGATGGCGTGGACGCCGGGCTTGTGCCCGCCGAACAGCGTGCGGCCGCCGCCGAAGACACGCTCGACGGAGTCGATCTCGATCAGTGCGGCGGTGTCGTCAGGCATCGGTCGCGGGCCTTTCGTCGTCATTCGCCAGCGGGAACAGGCAGCGCGCGGCACGGCCATCGCCCAGCGGATCGAGCGCGATCTCACCGCGCCGGCATTCGGGTTGTACGCGCGGGCAGCGCTGTGCGAATGCGCAGCCTTCCGGCAGGTCGTCGACGGAAGGCGGCAGGCCCTCGATCGCATCCAGCCGGCGTTCGGGCGCGCCCAGCACGGGCACGCAGTCGATCAGCTTGCGCGTGTAGGGGTGGGCGGGGCTCTCCAGCACCTGTTCCGTCGTGCCGGTTTCCACGATGCGGCCCGCATACATCACCGCCACCCGGTCGCAGAGTGCCGAGACCACGCCGAAATCGTGGGTGATGAACAGGATCGACGCCTGTTTCTCGTGGCGGAGCTTGTTCATCAGCGCGAGGATCTGCGCCTGCACGGTGACGTCGAGGGCGGTCGTCGGCTCGTCGACGATCAGAAGTTCGGCGTCGTTTGCAAGCGCCATGGCGATGCAGACACGCTGCCGCATGCCGCCCGACAGCTCGTGCGGCCAGGCGTCGAGCCGCTGTTCCGGGTTGGGAATGCGCACCAGCGCCAGCAACTCCTTCGCCCGTTCGCGCGCCTGCGCATGGCCGAGCGGCTGGTGGGCGCGGATCGCCTCGATGATCTGGTCGCCGACCGTGAACAGTGGGTGCAGCGTCGAGAGCGGGTCCTGGAAGACGTGGGAGACCGCGCCGCCGCGCAATTGCCGGATACGCGCGTCGGAAGCTGCAAGCAGGTCCTCACCCTTCAGGCGGATGGCGCCGCCGGCGATACGGCCCGGCGGGGTGGGCACGAGGCCCATGATTGACATCGCCGTGACCGACTTGCCGGAGCCGGATTCGCCAACGAGGCCGAGGCATTCCGTCTCGCCGAGCATCAGGTCGACTCCGCCGACGGCGTGAAGCGTCTTCGAACCGATCTGGAACTGGGTCTTCAGTCCCGCGACATCGAGCACTGCGCCGGGAACCGCGTCGGCGTGGGTTTCGCCGGCCGGAAGCTCGATGGCGGTGCGCGCGACGGGACGCGTCAGCGCGCCGGATTTCAACCGCGGATCGAGCACGTCGCGAATGCCGTCGCCCAGGAGGTTGATGCTCATCACCAGCAGGAAGATGGCGATGCCGGGCATCAGCGCGACGTGCGGGGCGTTGAAAAGCACGCGCCGACCGTCGCCCAGCATCGAGCCGAGATCGGCCTGCGGTGGCTGTGCGCCGAGCCCGAGGAAGGAGAGGCCGGCGGTTTCGAGGATCATCCAGCCGACGGTGGTCGACATTGTCACGACGATGACCGGCATGACGTTGGGCAGGATTTCGGAGGTCAGGATGCGCGTGTGCGATTTGCCGGAAAGCCGCGCCGCATCGACGAATTCGCGCCGGGCGAGGCCAAGCGTGACGCCACGTATGTTGCGGGCGAAGAACGGGATGTTGACGGCGGCAATGGCATAAAGCGCGTTGATGAGGCCCGGCCCCAGTACGGCGACGATGGCCAGCGCAAGCAGGATGTAGGGGAAGGCCATCAGCATGTCGATGCCGCGCATCAGCAGCGTATCGGTGCGGCCGCCCGTGTAGCCGGCGACGAGGCCGATCAGCGAGCCGAAGAAGGCGGCAATCAGCGTTGCCGAAATGCCGACGGCGAGGCTGACGCGCAGGCCCCAGACGATGCGGGAGAGGATGTCGCGGCCGAGCGCATCGGTGCCGAGCAGGTGACCTTCGGCGAACGGGCGCAGCAGCCGCTGCGCAGGCGCTGTCGCATCGGGATCGGCAAGCGGCAGCAGCGGTGCAAGCAGCGCCAGTGCTGCCATGAATGCGAGGATGACCAGACCGGCCGTCGCCAGCCTGTTGTTGAGCATCAGGCGAATGGCGTCGGGCCGACCCGACCGGCGCGCTGATTTTGCGGTTTCGATGGTTGCGCTCATCGCCTCAACCTCGGATCGAGCGTCGACTGAATGACGTCGGCTGCAAGGTTGAACAGCACGTAGCTGGCGGCGACCACCAGCACGCCGCCCTGCACCAGCAGGATGTCGCGGGTTGAGATGGCGTTGACCAGCATGGCGCCGATGCCCGGCCACTGGAAGACCGTCTCGATATAGACCGCGCCACCGAGCACGAAGCCAGCCTGTATGCCGATGACCGGGATGACGCTGACCAGAGCTGCCTTGAAGGCGTGCCGGTAGATGACGCGGCGCTCGCTCAGCCCCTTGGCGCGGGCGGTGCGGATATAATCCTGCCGCAGCACCTCGAGCATGGCGGTTCGGGTGAGCCTCGCGATGACGCCGGTGGCGACCGCCGCCAGCGTCACTGCCGGCATGACGAGGTGGTAGAGCAGGTCCGGCAGGTCGCCGCCGCCGTAGATCGCGTACATGCCGCTGGCCGGGAACCAGCGCAGGTCGACCGCGAAGAACAGGATCAGGAGCAGGCCGAGGAAGAAGGAGGGGGTGGATATGCCGATCAGCACCAGCAGTGTGACGATGCGATCTGCCCAGCCGAACTGGCGCACAGCCGAGACGATGCCGGCCAGCAGACCGAAGATCGAACAGAGCAGGAGTGCGGCGCCCGCGAGTATGAGGGTTGCCTGGAAACGCTCCAGCACTTCGTCGAGCACGGGCCGGTTGAGCGCGAAGGAGCGTCCGAGATCGCCCTGGAACAGGTTGCCGAGCCAGATCAGGTATCGCTGGGGCAGGGGCTTGTCGAGACCGAGCTGCGCGTTGAGCCGGGCGACGTTTTCAGGCGTGGCGAAATTGCCGAGAATAGCCGTCGCCGGGTCACCGGGGATCAGCGCCATGATCAGGAACACGATCAGCGTGAGCCCGAACAGGACGGGTATCGCGGCAAGAAGCCTCTTTGCGATGTAGGCAATCATGAGGGGTATTCCTCATGGACGGACCGACGCCCTACGTTGCCCCCTCTGTCCTGCCAGACATCTCCCCCACAAGGGGGGAGATCGGCTTTCCTCCCCGCTTTCGCAAACCGTCTGCGGCAAGAGCGACAGCATGGAAGCTGCCAATCTCCCCCGTGTGGGGAGATGTCCGGCAGGACAGAGGGGGGCGAAGGGGCGCTGGTCCATCAAGTATGCCCCCGGCCCTCAGTTCTTCGACACGTCCTGAAGCATCAGGAAGAACGACGGCTGCAGGCTGAAGCCTTCGATATTGGCCGTCGTGACCGCGCCCTGCACCCAGTTTGCCACGAACACCCAAGGGGCATCCTCGTGCACGATCTCCTGCATCTGCTTGTAGAGCGTCGCACGCTCCTCCGGTTCGGTCGAAACGCGAGCCTGATTGAGCAGTTCGTCGACCTCCACGTTGGAGTAGTAGCCGGAGTTGAAGCCGCCTTCCGACGGGAAGGCAGCCGTGCGCAGCGTCAGGAAGGGCAGGGTGTCGGGATCGTTGGTCATCCACGCCATCTCGGCCATGTCGGCCTTACCTTCGAGGCCGGGATTCACCTGGCCGAGGAAGGTATTCCACTCATAAGTCTCGATCTTGACGTTCATGCCCACGGCGGCCAGATCGGCCTGGATGGCGGTGCCCATGGCGACCGGATCGAGCATGCCGGAGCCGCCCTCGGTGACGTAGAAGGTAATCTCCTCGCCGTCATAGCCGGCCTCGGCAAGCAGTTCGCGCGCCTTGTCTGGATCGTACGGGTAGGGCTGCACCTCCTCGTTATAGGCCCAGGCGAAGGCCGGCGGGGTCGGGCCTGCCGCGACCTCCGCGGTTCCCTGCAACACGTCGGTGACGAGTGATTCCTTGTTGATCGCGTAGTTGGCCGCCTGACGCACGGCCTTCTCCGCGAAGGGGCCTTCCTTCATGTTGAGGATGAGGAACCAGACGTGCGGGCCGGCCTGCTCATGCACCTGGAAATCGGGCGCGTCGCGGAACTGGGCGACCGAATCCGGCGGCACCTCGACCATGATGTCGAGCCCGCCCGACAGCATCTCGGCAACGCGGGTGTTGGCATCAGTGATCGGACGGAAGACGATGGCTTCCGGCGTCGGGGCGCCGTCCCAGTAATCCTCGTTGCGGGTCACGACAACGCGCTGATTGCCCTGCCATTCCTCGAATTTGTAGGCGCCGGTACCGACCGGGTTGCGCCCGTAATCCTTGCCGCTTGCCTCGACGGCAGCCGGCGAGACGATCAGGCCGGTCGGGTAGGCGAGGTTGGAAGGAACGGCGCGAACGGCTCGTTCAGCTTGAACTCGACCGTCGTGTCGTCAACCGCCGTCACCTCATCGACCGCCGAGAAGAAGAAGGCCAGCGGGAAGGGGCCGGTGTCGTGGAAGGGATGCTCCTCGTCGAGCATGCGTTCGAAGTTGAACTTCACCGCCTCGGCGTTGAAGGGCGTGCCGTCATGGAAGGTGACGCCTTCGCGAAGCTTGAAGATGTAGGTGAGCCCGTCTTCGGAGATCTCCCAGCTCTCTGCAAGTGACGGCTCTACTTCGAGTGAGCCGTCGGCGAAACGCACAAGGCCGTCATAGACGTTCACGAGGATGCGGAAGTCGTTGACCGCCGTCACAGCGTGCGGGTCGAGCGACTGCGGCTCGGCGATCTGTCCGACCACGATCACATTGGGCGGTGTCTGGGCGAAGGCGGCTGGCGCGATCGCCAATGCGCATGCGGCCGCCAAGGCGGCAAGTACGCGTCTCATGAGTATCTCCGTTCGTCGTTCCGCTGCGTTATTGCGATAATTAATCACTATAATTTGCGGCAGGCAATGATTTATACATATAAATTAACTGCAGCCGTCGAAGCGGTGGAAAGTGCGGCGCGAAGCAAGGGAGGATCCGGTGGCAGGCGAAAGACGGGCGGAAATCGACGGCCGGCGGATGAAGGCTATCTTCGACGCGCTCAACGATTTCGGGCGCGTGCCGGACAAGGCGGGCTGGAATCGCCCGGGGCTTTCGGCCGAGGACATGGCCGTCCGTCGCTGGTTTGCCGCACGTATGCAGGGGGAGGGGCTTCGTGTGTCGATGGATGGCGCGGCGAACGTGTCCGGGCGGCTGGGGCGGGAAGGCGCGCCTTGCGTGATGCTGGGCTCGCACCTTGACACGGTGCCATCCGGAGGGGCGTTCGATGGCGCGCTCGGGGTTGCCGTCGCGCTCGAATGCGCGCTTGCGATGCGCGATGCGAAGGTGCCGCTCGTCCACCCCATCGAGGTGGTGGCCACCAGCGAGGAGGAGGGTCGCTTCGGCGGCATGCTGGGCTCGCAGGCGCTGGCCGGGCTGACGACGCAGGAATGGCTTGAGACAGCGGCCGATGCCGACGGCGTGCGTCTCACCGAAGCGTTGGCGAGCCACAACCTCGACCCGGCTGGCGTTATGGCGTCGGCGCGGCCGGCGAATTCGGTCAGGGCGTTTCTGGAACTGCATGTCGAGCAGGGGCCGGTGCTCGAGCGGGCGTCGATTCCCGTCGGCATCGCCGACCGCGTTTCGGGTGTTGTACATCTCGGCGTGACGCTGCGCGGCGTTGCCAACCACTCCGGCACTACGCCGATGGACATGCGCGCCGACGCTTTTGCCGGGTTGGCCGAGATTGCGACCGGAATACCCGGTCTCATTTCAGCGCAGGGGACGGAACAGTCGCGCATCACCATCGGCAAGGTGGAACTGAGCCCGAACTTCCCGCATACGATTCCGGGGAGGCGCTATTCTCAATCATCGTTCGGGATGCGGAAAGCGTTGCGATGGGCCGGCTGTGCGCGGGTCTGCGCGATCTCATCGCGGCGGTGTCGGAGCGTCACGGGCTAACAAACGAGATTGTAGAACGCAGCCGCATCGAACCGGTCATGCTCGATGCGGGACTTGCAGGGCTTCTGCGCAGGGAGGCGGAGGCTCTGGCATTGCCGTCCGTGGTGATGCCCTCGGGTGCGGGGCACGACGCCCAGACCATGCAGGCGCTGGCGCCGGCGGGCCTCATTTTCGTGCCCAGCCGAGGCGGGGTAAGCCATGCGCCGGACGAGTGGACCGAGTGGGATGCGGCAGTGGCTGGGGCGCGGGTGATGCTGGCCGCCGCCGTTCGACTGGCGTGCGAATGATCGCATCGAGGCAGCGTTAGGCCGCCGCGCGGGAACTTTCGGGCGGTTTCCGCATTGGCAAACCAAGCGAAGGGAGCGACATGGGTATCCGAGAATTCCGCAGGGACTATCTGACCCGGCCAATTTTCCGTTGGGCCGGCGGCGTGCTGCCACCGATTTCCAACACCGAGCGCGAAGCGATCGACGCCGGTACCGTCTGGTGGGACGGCGAACTTTTCACCGGCAACCCGGACTGGCAGAAGCTGCTGGACATGCCGCCCGCCGCACTCTCGGCGCGCGAACAGGCGTTCATGGACGGCCCGGTGCGCGAACTCTGTTCCATGATCGACGACTGGAAGATCGCCTGGCAGGACCGCGACCTGCCGCCGGAGGTCTGGGATTTCATGCGCAAGAACAAGTTCTTCGGCATGATCATCCCGGAGAAATATGGCGGGCTCGGCTTCTCCAACACGATGCATTCCGAGGTGGTGCGGACCATCTCGTCGGCAAGCGTGGTGGCCGGCGTCACCGTCATGGTGCCGAATTCGCTCGGGCCGGGCGAACTGCTGATGCATTTTGGCACCGAGGCGCAGAAGGACCACTGGCTGCCAAGGCTGGCCGACGGCTCCGAGATTCCATGCTTCGGACTGACGTCGGAGGATGCGGGTTCGGACGCGGCCGCAATGACCGACAGCGGCGTCGTGGAATATGGCAAGCACGAGGGCCGGAAGGTGCTCGGCATCCGCCTGAATTTCCACAAGCGTTACATCACGCTGGGTCCGGTCGCGACCGTGATGGGACTGGCCTTCAAGCTCTTCGATCCGGACGGGCTCCTGGGTGGCGAGAAAGAGCGCGGCATCACCGTTGCCCTACTGCCGACAGCGACGCCGGGCGTGAGCCATGGCGAGCGCCATATCCCGCAGTTCACCCATTTCCAGAACGGTCCGCTCTACGGCAAGGACGTCTTCATCCCGCTCGACTGGATCCTCGGCGGCCAGGAACAGGTCGGGCAGGGCTGGAAGATGCTGATGACGGCGCTGGCGGCGGGGCGCGGGATTTCGCTGCCCTCGCAGTCCGCGGCCTCGGCGGCAATGTGCGCGCGGGCGACCGGCGCCTATGCGCGCGTGCGACGCCAGTTCAACGTCCCGATCGGCATGTTCGAGGGCATCCGCCGGCATCTCGCCGACCTTGCTGCTAACGCCTACCTGATCGATGCGGCGCGGCGGCTGACGGTTGCCGCGCTCGACCGGGGCGAGAAGCCGTCGGTGATCTCGGCAATAATGAAATATCACGCCACCGAGCGCATGCGGGAGTCGATCGAAAAGGCGATGGACATCCATGGCGGCAAGGCGATCATAGACGGCCCGCGCAACTATATGGGCGGGCAATATCGGTCCGTGCCCATCGGCATTACGGTCGAAGGCGCGAACATCCTCACCCGCAATCTGATGATCTTCGGCCAGGGCGCGATCCGCTCGCATCCTTATATGCTGAAGGAACTGGAGGCGCTTTCGCAAGCCGACAAGGACAAGGGCCTCGACGCTTTCGACCGCAGCTTCTGGGCGCATGCGGGGCATTCGATCGCCAATGCCGGGCGCGCCTTCCTGCGCGGTTGGTCGGGCGCGCTGTTTGCACCGTCGCCGAAGGATGTGGGCATGCCCCACCACTGGCAGCGGCTGTCGCGCTATGCCTCGGCGTTCGCGTTGATCTCCGATCTGGCGCTGCTCACGATGGGCGGCGCGCTGAAGCGCAAGGAACTGATCTCGGCGCGGCTCGGCGACATCCTGTCCGAACTCTACCTGCTGGGCGCGGTGCTGAAGCGTTACGAAGACGAGGGCCGGCAGAAGATCGACCGCCCCATCGTCGACTACATCATGGTGAATGGCGAGGAGCGCATCTGCGCGGCGTTCGACGGCGTGCTCGACAATCTGCCGGCGCGCTGGGCCGCGTGGGTGACGCGCATCGTTGCGTTCCCGTTCGGCATTTCCTATCGCGCGCCGTCCGACAGGTTGACGGACAAGGTCGCCGAGACGCTGATGGCGCCATCGGAGCAGCGTGATCGCCTGACGCCGAACCTCTATCTCGGCGAAGGCCGCGAGACCCATGCCCTCAAGGATCTGGAGCATGCCTTCCAGGCGGTGATGGACGTGGAGCCGATCGAAAAGAAGATGCGGGCTGCCGAAATCCGCGACCCCGAGGAAGCGCGCGAGCGCGGCGTCATCGACGCGGCGGAGTTCGGGCGGCTGGCTGCGGCCGCCGAACTGGTTCAGCGCGTCGTGGCCGTGGATGCGTGGCCGATGGAGGATGTCTCGCCGCTGGCCGACCAGCATCGAAATCCGGCGCCGAAGCGGACGCGTGCGGCAAAGCCGCGGCGGCTCGCGGCCGAATAGCCTTCGGCCCTTCGTTGGCGTTATTGGCCGGTTTGGGGCATCTGGCGCGCTGCGCGGCGCATTGAATGCGGTGGCAGACCGAACTGTCGCACGAAGGCGCGCCGCATGCGTCCGGGATCGCCGAAGCCGGCCGATACGGCAATCTCGTCGAGCGCGCGCGCGCTCGATTCCACCGCCGTTCTCGCGGTTTCCAGCCGTAGCCGCTCTACGGCCTTGGCTGGCGTCGTGCCGGTCTCGGCAGTAAAGGCGCGCGCGAAATTGCGCGGGCTCATCGCGGCGCGGTCCGCAAGACGTTCCACCGTCAACGGTTCGGCGATATGGGCGCGCATCCAGTCGATCAGCGCGGCGAAGCGGCCGCTGCGCCCACCCAGCTCGACAATCGCGGAGAACTGTGACTGACCGCCCGGCCGCCTCTGATGCACGACGAGCTGCTGGGCGATGCGGCGGGCAATGTCCGATCCCAGATCATCCTCGATGAGGGCAAGCGTCAGGTCGATCCCGGCCGAGATGCCGGCGGACGTCCAGACATCGCCGTCGCGGATGAAGATGCGTTCCGCGTCCAGCCGGATGTTCGGGTAGCGGCGTGCAAAATGGTCGGTGCTTTCCCAGTGCGTTGTCGCGCGACGGCCCTCCAGCAGGCCCGCTTCGGCCAGGAAGAAGGCGCCGGAGCAGACGCTTGCGATGCGGCGCGCCTTTGCCTGCGGCAGCCAGCCGACGATCTCCTGCATCGCTGACATCGACCTTATGATTTCGCCGCCCGAAACCAGAACCGTGTCGTACTCGGCGTCGTCGAGGGGCGCGGCGTCGAGATCGAGACCGGAGGAGCTTGGCACCCTTCCGCCGCCTTCCGGCGCGAGCACGGTCAGCGTGTAGCTGCCAGGGCGAAACCGGTTGGCGATCTCGAACGCGGCGACTGGGCCGGTTACGTCCAGCATCTGGAAGCCGGGATGGAGGATGATGGCAACGGCTCGGCTCATGGCAGTTTTTGCCCGATTTATGTCATTTCGGCCAAATCGTAGCAGCAGTAGAATTGGCGTCAAGTTTCGCGGTTTGCGGTGATGGAGACGCAGGATGAGCGTGAAGATGATTTCGCTGGGCGTGTTGGGCTTGGTTGCCGTTGCAGCGGCAGGGTGGCTGGGCTGGCTCTACAGCCTGCCACCGGCCCCGCCCGCAATGGCGGCGTCGGTGGTGCCGCCCGAGGAAACGGAGGCGATGCTGGCGGCGCTGAAGCCGCCCAAGCGTGAGCGGCCGGTGATCGCGATCATCGGTATCAACGACGCCACGGAGACCACCGACTATTTGATGCCTTACGGCATCCTGCGTCGCGCGGACATCGCGGACGTATCGCTGGTGGCGACGCAGGAGGGACCGGTTTCGCTCTATCCGGCGCTGACTGTCGAGCCGGACACGACGATCGCGGCGTTCGATGCGCAATACCCCGAGGGGGCGGACTATGTGATCGTGCCGGCGATGAGCCGCGACGACGATCCGGTCGCGCTCGACTGGATCAAGGGCCAGTCGGCCAAGGGCGCGATTGTCATCGGCGTCTGCGTCGGGGCGAAGGTAGTGGGGGCGGCCGGGCTGCTCGACGGGCGGCAGGCCACCACGCACTGGTATTATCTCACCGAACTGCTCAAGCGCAGCCCGACCATCGAACACGTGGCCAACCGGCGCTTCGTTGTCGATGGGAACGTGGCGACGACGACCGGCATCACAGCGTCGATGCCGATGATGCTGACGCTGATCGAGGCCATTGCCGGGCGGGACAAGGCCGTGGAAGTCGCGCGCGGTCTCGGCGTCGATACGTGGGACGCGCGCCATGCCAGCGGTGCCTTCCGTTTCAACCGCAGCTTCGCCCGGACCGTGATCGGCAATAGTGCGACGTTCTGGACCCGCGAGCAGCTCGCCATTGCGCTGGAGGAGGGTATGGACGAGGTTTCGCTGGCGCTGGTTGCCGATGCGTGGTCGCGGACCTACCGCTCGCAGGCGCTGACCTTTGCCGAGGGGCCGATCACAAGCAGAAATGGCGCGCGGATCGTGCCCGATCGAACCGGAAGCTGGCGAGGCGACGAGCAGGTCGCCGATTTCTCGGATGCGAAGCCGGCGCAGGTGCTCGATGCAACCTTGAAGGCGATCGAGCAACGCTATGGCCGACGCACGACCGACGTGGTTGCCATGGAGCTCGAATACCCTCGCTAGAAAAAATTCAAGGTCGAGTGTCGGGAGGTGGCTGCCTCGTGCGTCCTAGTGGCAGCCAAACCGAATATCCGAGGAGACGACCATGTTCCGCACCACTTTTGCCGCAGCCATCCTGCTTGTGACCGGCCCCGCCTTCGCGCAGACCGAACCGGCGGGCGACCGCGTCGAGGTCAATGGCATGCAGATGTATTACGAGGTTTCCGGCGAGGGTGATCCGCTGGTCGTGCTTCACGGCGCCTATATGAACATCCCGTCGATGGGCGGCATCGTCGGCAAGCTGGCCGAGACCCACAAGGTCTACGCGCTGGAGTTCCAGGGGCACGGCCGCACGACCGACATAGATCGGCCGATCACCTATCCGAACCTCGCCGACGACGTCGCTGCCTTCATGGATGCCGTCGGTATCGAGAAGGCCGATGTGTTCGGCTATTCGATGGGGGCCGCTGCCGGCCTGCAGCTTGCCATTCGGCATCCCGAGAAGGTGAGCAAGCTGGCGGCCGCTTCCGTCGCCTACGACATCGAAGGCACGCAGAAGGCTTTTCGCGATTTCATCCCGCACATGACCGTCGAGATGTTCGTCGAGATGCCGTTTGCCGAGCAGTACAAGGAGCTTGCGGCTGATCCCGACGGCTTTCCGGCTCTGGTGGAGAAGCTGATCCAGCTCGAGCACGAGCCGCTCGACTGGGAAGAAGACGTGAAGGCGCTGAAGACCCCGGTGCTGATCATTGCCGGCGATGCCGACTACATGACGCTCGAGCACGCGGTGGCGATGTTCCGACTGCTGGGCGGCGGGGCCATGGGCGACATGGGCGAGCCGCTGCCGGAATCGCGTCTCGCGGTGCTGCCTGCGACCTCGCATACCGCGGTCATCGGACAGGTGGACCTGTTGAACACCTACATCGAATCCTTCCTGAACGGTGAGACGCCGAAGGGCATGTTCGAATAAAACGCGGGCAGACAAGCTTGCTGAACAATGACGGGCGGCCGGCGACGGTCGCCCGTTTTCAGTTGCGGTAGATGCGATTGCGGGCTGGGAAGCGCCCGTCGAAGGTGACGGCGACGCCGTCTCGGGTTTGCGGATCGACCGCGTGGATATGAAGATGCGGTTCCGTCGTGTTGCCGGAATTGCCGACGCGGCCGATAGGCTCGCCCACCGACAGGGTGTCGCCGGTTTCGACGGCCACCGAGCCCTGCCGCAAATGCGCGATCTCGACTTCGATGTCGCCGCAGTCGAGCACGACGTGATTGCCTGCCGCGTTGTCTCCGTCTCTTTCGGGCGGCGGGAGGTCGGGCAAGCCGTCGACCGCAGCCAGCACCGTGGCTTCGCAAGGGCTCACGACCGCGTCGTCATAGATTTCGTAGCGATCAACCTCGCTCGGCAGGATGCCACTGGCACGGAAGCCGGCGGGGCCGATCGCGGTGATGTCGGCGGCGTAGCGCTGCTCGCGATGGCTGGCATGGTGGTTCAACAGTGCGATGCCGCCGCCTTGCCCGACGAAAAAGGTGCCACCCTGCAACGGAAAGGCCAGGTTTCGCGTGTCGGCCGGTGTCCGCAGGCCCAGAAGCACGTAGACCAGCGCTGCGCCGAACAGCGCCAGCGAGCCGGCCGTGGGCCAGTGCTGGCGCCAGACCGAGGCACCGTCAGCCGGCAGCCAGGGCAGGCTGGCGTGTCGGAGCCTTGACAGCGCAACGGCCACCGCCAGCAGGGCGAGCAGCACGAAACGGATATAGTAGCCGGCAATATCCCATCGACCGACAAGCATCACGAGCGCCACGAAGACGGCAGAGTCGGCGATCACGAGCAGCCATGCAATGCGGGAGCGTTCCGACAGGCGCCAGATGCGCCAGGCATAGGCCAAAGGTATGCCGATGCAGACGGCAAGAAGGACAACGACGACAAGAATCATGCGGCGCAAACGCTAGACGACATGGTGTCGTTCCCGCCAGAGATGGGGGCGAATTCGCGCGTCAGGCGGGCTTCTGTTCCGCCACCAGCGTCGGCAGCAGTTCGGCCACGGTGGGATGAATGTGGACGGCGCGCCGAAGCGTTTCCGCCGTCGCGCCGACATGGATGAGATCGAGCACGGCGTGCACGGCCTCGTCGCCGCCGACGCCGAGGATCGCCGCGCCGAGCAGCTTGCCGGTTGCAGCGTCGCTGACGATCTTCATCAGGCCGACGGTCTCGCCCTTCTCCTTGGCGCGGGAGACGCGGGTCATCGGCCGCTTGCCAACCATAATCTGGTGGCCGGCACGGCGTGCCTCGGCCTCGCTCATGCCGACGCGACCAAAGGGCGGGTCCGTGTAGAGCGCGTATGCGGTCTGCCGGTCGGAGACCTTGCGGCCGGCATTGTCGAGCAGGTTTTCCGCCGCGATTTCGAAGTCGTTGTAAGCGGTGTGCGTGAACGCGCCTTTGCCGTTGCAGTCGCCCAGCGCCCAGATGCCGGGCACGCTGGTACGCAGTTCGTCGTCCACGGTGACGTAGCCGCGCTTGTCGCATTCGACGCCCGCGGCATCGAGGCCCAGATCGTCCGTATTGGGCGTGCGGCCGACGGCGAGCAGAACGTGGCTGCCAACGACTTCCGGCTCGCCCTGCGTGCAGCTCACGCCCACGACCTTGCTGTCGCCACGCCGCTCGAACGAGATGCAATCGGCGTTGAGACGGATGGTCACACCTTCGTCCACCAACATGTCGTGAATGGCCTGCGCGACGTCCTCGTCCTCGCGGGGAAGCAGCCGCGCGCCGCGCTCGACCACGGTGACCTCCGCACCGAAGCGGCGGAACATCTGCGCGAATTCGAGACCAATATAGCCGCCGCCCACGATCACGAGGTGGGCCGGCAATTCATCGAGGTCGAGGATGGTCGAATTGGTGAGATAGCCGATCTCCTCGGTGCCTGGATAAACGGGCACAGTGGCGCGCCCGCCGACGTTGAGGAAGATGCGCGGGGCCGCGATCCGGTTGTCCGCAACAGTGAGTTCGTTGGAGGAGATGAAGCGGGCGTGGCCCTCGATCAAGGTCAGGTTTTCGGTGCCCCGTAGCCATTCGACAAGGCCGGTGCGCGATGCTTCGACGATCGCGTCCTTGCGCGCCTTCACGGCGTTCATGTCGACGGTGATTTCTCCGACGCCGCGAACGCCGTAGTCGCCTGCCCGGCGGGCCATGTGAGCAGCATAGGCGCTCGCGACCATGGCCTTGGTGGGGGTGCAGCCGGTGTTGACGCAGGTGCCGCCGACAAGCTTGCGCTCGACGAGCGCCACCTTCATGCCGGTACCGGCGAGGCGGACAGCCAGCGAGGGGCCTGCCTGGCCGGCGCCGACGATGATGGCGTCGTAGCTGGTGGTCATCTGAGACTTCCCAAAAGAAGAAGTGCGGCGACGATCGCGACCGCGTCCTCGACAAGTGCTGCGGGCAGGTCGCGCCCAAACAGCGCGGCGAGGCGGGCGCGGGCCGCCGCCCCGCCCAGCGTGCCGATCGCCGCGCCGACGAGGCCGGCGAGCAAGCCGCCGACCCATGCGCCTGCAGGCAGGCTGATGGCAGCGCCGCACAGCGCACCGACCAGCCAGCAGGCGTGCGCCGAACTGAGGGGGCACCTTGCGGCTGGGCGTCGATGGCAGCTTGTCGCCGGCAAGTTCGAGAGCCGCCGCAGCGGTAAGAAGCCAGGGCGTCAGCCAATGGCCAAGCCAGCCGAGCCAGCTACCGCCGAGCGGCAGCACGCCGAGATAGGCGGCCCAACTCAAAGCCGCCAGCGCCATTGCCGTGCGCAGGCCGGTGACGATGCCCGCGAGCAGGGCAAGCAGATAGAGGCTCATGGCGGTGTGCTTCCTTGCTGGTAACGAGCAAGTCTGGCACATCCAGCCACAAGCGCAATGCCGATTGCGATCGGCGGGAACCTTGCCGCAAATCCGCTATGGCCCTTTGCCTTGGCAATCAAAAAGGCAATAGTGCGCGCGCTTCATCAGCAGGAGGAGGGGATTTCGTGAGCACAACAACAGCCACACCCGGCGAAGGCACGCTTGTCGGCCGCGCCCACGTCGCCGACCGCGCTCATCCGCTGGTCGTGACCGTTCGCGACGGGGAGGTGCACGACATCACATCGCGGGATGCGCCGACGGTGCGCGACATCTGCGAGATGACCGATCCGGTTGGGTATGTGGCGTCGTGCGTTGGCCGCTCGCTTGGGCCTGTCGCAGAGATCGAAGCCAATAGCCACCAGGCGGCGAGGGACAAGGCGAGGCCGCACCTGCTCTCGCCTGTGGACCTGCAGGCCGTGAAGGCCTCCGGGGTCACCTTTGTCGTGTCGCTGCTCGAGCGCGTGATCGAGGAACAGGCGCGCGGCGATGCGGACAAGGCGGATGCGATCCGCGCCGACATCGCGCAGCACATCGGGCACGACCTGTCGAAGCTCAAGCCCGGTTCGCCGGAAGCGATGGCGATCAAGCAGCGCCTGATCGAACGGGGCGCTTGGTCGCAATATCTCGAGGTGGGCATCGGGCCAGATGCCGAAATCTTCACCAAATGCCAGCCGCTCGCGTCGGTCGGCTTTGGCGCCGATGTGGGGCTGCATCCGGTTTCGACCTGGAACAATCCCGAGCCGGAAGTGGCGGTCATCGCCTCCAGTGAGGGCCGCATCGTCGGCGCGACGCTGGGGAACGACGTCAACCTGCGCGATGTGGAAGGGCGCTCGGCGCTGCTGCTCGGCAAGGCGAAAGACAACAACGCATCGGCGGCACTTGGTCCGTTCATCCGCCTGTTCGACGACACGTTCTCCCTCGACGACGTGAAGCAGGCCGAGGTGCGGCTTCACGTGCGCGGCGAGGACGGGTTCGAGCTGGAGGGTTCGAGCTCGATGTCGGAGATCAGCCGCGCTCCGGAAGAGCTTGTCGCGGCCGCCATGGGTCGCCATCATCAGTATCCCGACGGCATGGCGCTCTATCTCGGCACCATGTTCGTGCCGTCCAAGGACCGAGGCGAAGCGGGCAGGGGGTTCACACACCATGCCGGCGATAGTGTCGAGATTTCCTCGCCGAAGCTGGGAACGCTGATCAACCGCGTCCAGCTTTCGACCGAATGCACTCCGTGGACCTATGGCGCCAGCCGGTTCATGCGCGATCTCGCGAGCGCCGGGCTGATCTGAGAACGGATCGCCGGCAGGCCGCGCGCCTCACGATTTCAGCGGGCCGAGCTTCCGGCGCATCGCTTCCCGCGCGGTGAGCGGACGGATCGGATTGGCCTCGAAGGCCTGCATGTAATTGTCCTTGGTGCGGCGAATATGGGCACGCAGCACCTGTTTCAGCCGGGCCGTATCGCCCTTGCGGATAAGCTCTATCATGCGGCGGTGGTCGCCGTAGGAGCGTTCCGGCTCGTTGCGGGCATGCAGCGCTAGCTGAGTCCGCAGCGTGGCGACGCGGCCCATGATCATCTTGAAACCCATGACGAGATAGCGGTTGCGCGCGTTCTCGAAGAACGCGCCGTGATAGCGGCTGTCGAGGCGGCCGTAGAGCGGGATGTCCTGCGCCTTCATCGCCGCCTCCATCTCGTCGGCGAGCGCGGTCAGCTCTGCAGCAGCCAGGGCCTCAGGATTGTCGCGGGCTGCGAGTTCCGCCGCGTGAGTCTCCAGAACCGCGCGGTATTCGCAGATCTCCGAGATGTCCTCCAGCGTGGGCGTGAACACGTAGGTGCCGGACTTCGGCACGATCGACACCAGGCCCTCGAGCTGAAGCAGGTTGAGGGCCTCGCGAACAGGCGTGCGGCTGACCTCGAAGGCGGCAGCCAGGTTCTCCTCCGAAAGCGCTTCGCCGAAGCCGAACTTCGCGTTGACGATAGCGTCGCGAATGCTGGCCGCGACGGTGACGGCGAGCGATGATTTCCCCTGTGGAATTGTGAATGCGGCCATACGTTCCCAACATCGTTGCGCGGCGGTGCCGTTGCGATAGCGGCCGGCCGCGTCGTTCCTGCCCTGTTTTGCGGCACCGAAGCTGCCTTGACCAGAGCAAATTGCATAAATGGATTGCATACTAGTTCTGATATGCTAATACCGCCGCCGTCGGCTGACCAGCCGCAAACGGGAGGGGTGATGTCTTCAACAGCCAGCGAGACTGCGTCCGCATCGTCTTTCGATGGGCGTGTGGCTCTTGTGACCGGCGGTGCTTCGGGCATCGGGCGCGCGATCACCGAAAAGCTGGTGGCGGCTGGCGCGCGCGTTGCCGTGTGGGACGTTCGCGAGGATCGCCTTGCAGAACTGGCCGACCGCCATGGCGAGCGTGTGCTGACTCAGGTCGTGGACGTCAGCGACAAGACTCAGGTCGACGCGGCGGCCGATCTCGTCCAGAGCCAGTGGGGCGGTATCGCCCATCTCGTCAACAATGCCGGCATCATCGGAAAGCGCATGACGCTTGCCGATCTGGACGCAGGTGAGCTCGAACGCGTCCTTTCGGTCAACCTCAAGAGCGTGTTCTACGTCACCGCCGCCTTTGCAACGCGCGCAGGCAGCTTTGCGGATCGCTCGGTGGTCTCGATGGCGTCGATTGCGGCCCGCACCGGGGGCATGGTCGGCAACATGGCCTATGCCGCGACGAAGGGCGCGATCGTCACGCTGACGCATGCCTTCTCCAAGGAGCTTGCGCCGCATGTGCGCGTCAACGCGCTCGCGCCCGGCATCATCGACACCGAAATCCAGCTCGATTCGCTGGGCGATCCGGCCGCCGTTGCCGCGCTGGCCGATGTCATCCCGCTGCAGCGGCTGGGCGCTCCCGCCGAAGTCGCGGAGGCGGCCGTATGGCTGCTTTCGCCCGCATCCTCCTACATCAGCGCCAGCGTACTCGACGTGGCCGGCGGCCGCTGATCCAGACATGAGTTTCCGATGCCGACATTGAAAGACCTTCTTGCCGCGGGCAGGCTCATCCAGGCGCCGGGCGCATCGGACGTGCTGACGGCGCGTCTCGTCGAGCAGGCGGGCTTCCCGGCCGTTTACATGACCGGCTTCGGCGCGACAGCCACCACGCTGGGCATGCCGGACCTCGGCCTGATGACGCAAAGCGAGATGATCGATCACGCGCGGCGCATGGTGCGGGCGACCTCGCTGCCGGTGATTGCCGATGCCGATACGGGCTATGGCGGCGCCAACAACCTGCTGCGCACTGTCGAGGACTATGCGCAGGTGGGTGTCGCCGCGATCCATCTCGAGGACCAGACACTGCCGAAGCGCTGCGGCCAGCTCGCGGGCATCCAGCTCGTTTCCGCCGAAAGCCAGGTTCGCACGCTCAAGGGCGCGGTGAGCGCGCGCGGCAAGTCTGACATGCTGCTGATCGCGCGCACCGATGCGCTGGGCGTCCATGGGATCGAGGAAGCGGTCCGCCGCGCCAACCTCTATGCGGAGACGGGCGTCGACCTCGTCTTCGTGGACGGGGTGCGCACGATCGCGCAGGCCGAGGCCATCGCGCGCGACGTTCCGGGGCGGAAGGTGCTGAGCATCATGGACGGCAACGAGGTCCAGAAGCTGGCGGCGAACGACATTCAGGAGATGGGTTTCGACATCGTGTTCTACGCGCTGTCGACCCTGTTTGCCGCCGCACGGGCGGCGAAAACCATACTCGACACGCTGAAGAACGACGGGACAACGATCGCGGCGGCATCGGGCATGGCGACGTATGACGAGTTCATGGGCATGGTCGGCTACGACCGGTTCCATGACTTCGAAGAGGAGTTCGGCCAGGCCTGATCGGGGGCAGCCGGAGGAAACGAGAGAGGAGTTCGAAATGAAGAATTTTGCAGCCGCCGGTGGCCTTGCGCTTGCACTGGCCGTGGGGATGACCACGGTGGCCGACGCACAGGAGCGCGTGCGCTGGCGGGTTCATTCCGCCTATGCGCAGGCCATGCCGATTGCCGGCCCGACCGCGTGGAACATCGCCGAGGACGTCGAAACGCTGACCGACGGCAATTTCGACATCCGCGTCTTCGAGCCGGGCGCGATCGTCGCCGGAACGCAGTATTACGACGCGGTTTCCGAAGGGGCCGTCGATGCCGCCTACGGTTCACCGGGCTTCAACGTCGGCAAGAACTCGGCCTATGCGTTCTTCGCTGCCGTGCCGTTCGGCCCCGGTGCGGGCGAGATGCTCGCCTGGCTTCGCCATGGCGGCGGGCTGGAGCTCGCGCAGGAATTCTACGCGCGTGACAACATCCACATGCTGCCGTGCGGTATCCTGCCTCCGGAAAGCGGTGGCTGGTTCCGCAAGGAGATCAAGACACTCGAGGACCTGCGCGGCATCAAGATGCGCTTCCTGGGCCTCGGCGCCAAGGTGATGGAGGAATTCGGCGTTTCCACGCAGCTCCTGGCGCCGGGCGAAGTCTATCAGGCGCTGGAACTTGGCACGCTCGACGGCGCCGAGCAGTCGGTCCCGTCCATCGACCGTGGGCTGGGCTTCTACCAGATCGCCAAGTTCAACTACTTCCCCGGCTGGCACCAGCAGTCCACCGTCCAGGAGCTCCTGATCAACAAGGATAGCTGGGACAAGCTGAGCGACAGCCAGAAGCGCACGGTGGAGCTGACCTGCGAAAGCGCGCTGGTGCAGCAGTTTGCCGATGGCGAGGCTGGCCAGTACGAGATCATGCAGCAGAACGAGGCCGACGGTGTGGCGACCATGGAATGGCCGCAGGAGATGCTCGACGCGTTCCGTACCGCGTGGGAGAAGGTGCTGGACGCGGAGACCGGCGCCAACGCCGATTCCGCTCGCGTCTGGGAAAGCCTTGCGGCGTTCCGCGAGAACTACAAGGTCTGGGGCGAGCGCGCCTACCTGAAATAACCGTCGGAGGCGCGCCGGTAGCGGCGCGCCTCTTCTTCCGCGGGCGCGCGATCCGGCATTCGATTGGAGCACATGATGCGTTCTTTCCTCGCCGCATCCGACATTCTGGAACGGATATGCGCCTTTTTCGGGCGGTTGGGCTCATGGCTCATCATCCCGCTGATCCTGATCATCGTTTACGACGTCGTCACGCGGAAGATCATCTTCATCCAGCAGTTCGTGATGAACAGCTGGCTCTACGATTTCCTGTCTCCGACGAAGCTGCAGGAGATGGAGTGGCATCTGCATGCCGTCATCTTCCTGCTCGCCTACGGGCTGGCCTATCTCAACGGCACGCATGTGCGCGTGGACATCTGGCGCGAGCGCCAGTCTGATCGCCGGCGCGGATGGCTGGAGCTGATCGCGCTTCTCGTTCTGGCGATCCCCTATTGCGGGGTGCTGATCTATCAATCCTGGTTCTTCGTCGAAAAGGCCTTCCTGCAAGGGGAAGGGTCTCCGGCGATGACAGGACTGCCCAACCGCTGGATCATCAAGTCCTTCGTGCTGATCGGCGCGGCCCTGCTGATGGCGTCGCTGCTGTCGACGCTGATGCGGCTCGCCGTCTATCTGTTCGGTTCTTCGGCGCTGCGCCAGGAAGCGCTGCGGCGCCTCGACATGGTGGGGCTCCCGCCGGCCGCAGCAGACGAAACCAAGCCCGGTGAAGTCTCGCCATGACCGCGATCTACAATCATCTCTACGACTATCTCGGCGGCTACATGTTCATAGCCCTGGCGCTGTGCGTGTTCACCGGCTTTCCGGTAGGGCTCGTGCTTGGCGGGCTTGCGCTGCTCTTTGCACTGGGCGGCATAGGGCTCGGGGTCATGCACACGTCGGAACTCTACCTCTTCGTGGAGCGGCTGTGGCAGACGGCGGCCAACAACCAGATTCTGGTGGCCGTTCCCTGCTTCATCTTCATGGGCATCATGCTCGAGCAGAGCCAGGTGGCGAGCAACCTGCTGCGCGTGCTGCAGGTGATGCTGCGCCGGGTGCCCGGCGGGCTGGCCCTTGCCGTAACGCTGCTGGGCACGATCCTTGCGGCGACGACCGGCATCATCGGCGCATCGGTTGTGATGCTGACCATGATGGCGCTGCCGGCGATGATCGCGCAGAAATACGACGTGCGCCTCGGCACGGGCACGGTTGCGGCCAGCGCGACGCTGGGCATCTTGCTGCCGCCCTCCGTCATGCTGGTGATGATGGCCGACCTGATGGCGATCTCGGTCGGCGACCTGTTTCTGGCGGCCATCCTGCCGGGCCTGATGCTGGCTTTCCTCTATTGCGTCTACATCGTCGCGCTGGCGGCGTTCAGGCCGGACAAGGCGCCCGCCGTCCAACGCGCCGAGGACGAGGTGGGCGTTGCCAATCTCATCGGCATGGTGGTCAAGGGCTTCCTGCCGATCGTCTTCCTGATTTCGCTCGTGCTCGGTTCGATCTTCGCCGGCTGGGCAACGCCGACGGAAGCCTCGGGCATCGGCGCGTTCGGCGCCATCCTGCTGGCCTGGTTCAACGGCAAGCTGACCCGGGCATCGCTTGACAAGGTGTGCATGCAGACGGCGCTGACGTCGGCGATGATCTTCCTGATCTTCGCGGGCGCCACGGCTTTTTCCTACGTCTTCCGCGCGCTTTACGGAGAGGACCTGATCCTGGATTTCATCGCCTGGATGGGGCTCACCCACTGGAGCCTGCTGTTCCTTCTCATGGTGGTGATCTTCCTGCTCGGCTTCTTCTTCGACTGGCTGGAGATCACGCTGATCATCCTGCCCGTGTTCGCGCCGATCATCGCCAGCTTCGCGCCCGATTTCGCACCGGCCCTCGGGATCGAACACCTGCCGGCTGCCGACCAGCGTTCGCTGGTGCTGCTCTGGTTCGCGATCCTGGTATCGGTCAACCTGCAGACGTCGTTCCTGACGCCGCCGTTCGGCTTTGCGCTGTTCTTCCTGAAAGGCGCTGCGCCAAGGTCGGTCAAGATCGGCGACATCTATCGCGGGATCATGCCGTTTGTGGGCATCCAGCTTTTCGGCGTGCTGCTACTGGCACTGTTTCCGGCGATCGTCTTCTTCCTGTTGTAAGAGAGGAAGACCTGCCCGGATTCACGGGTGGAAGAAGACAGGTTCCATTGCCGCCCACCATTCGCCGTCGCGTCGTGTATCGAGCGGTTGCTGCAGCGGGTCACAGATCTTCCACCATTCCTGCATGGCGGGGTTTTCGCGCATGATCGCCGTGTCGCGCTCGAAATCCGTGCCGACATATTCCCAATAGGCGAAGAGCAGGTTTTCCGGCTCCTTGAGGAAGATCGAGTAGTTGCGGATGTTGGCTGTCGAGATGGCGGCCAGCACGTCGGGCCAGACGGCCGCGTGCAGTTCGCGGTATCGCTCGACCTGGCCGGCCTTCAGGCCGATGCACAAACCCATCCGTTGCATTCTCTCAGTCCTCCTCGCAGCGATCGGGTAGGGGGAGCCGCCTTGACCGACCTGAACTGTTATATTAGTATTCTTACATTCCCTCTGGGTTGCAACCCCGTTTTTCAGGCGATTTCCAGGATATGTTGACGGCACCGACAGCGCGCGCACTCCGACTTACCGATGCCGACAACATCGTTGTGGCAATCGAACCCTTCAGCGCCGGCGATACGATCGTGGGCGTCACCGCATCGCAGCGCGTGCCGCGCGGCCACAAGATGGCGGTGGAGGCGATCCCCGCGATGCGGCGGTGATCAAGTACGGGCAAGTGATCGGTTTTGCCAAGGAGGACATCGCACCGGGAAGCTGGGTGCATGAGCACAATGTCTATCTGCACGCCTTCGACCGCGATTACGCGTTCGGTACCGAAACGAAGCCGACTGCGTTCGTCGCCGCGGACAAGCGGCGCAGCTTCCAGGGCTTCCGCCGCGCGAACGGCAAATACGGCACGCGCAACTATGTGGCGGTGCTGACATCGGTTAACTGTTCGGCGAGTGCCGCGCGCTTCATCGCAGACCAGGTGACGCGCTCCGGCATCCTCGCAGATTATCCAAACATCGATGGCGTGATCTCGCTGGTTCACGGCACCGGCTGCGGGCTCGACACCCACGGCGAGGCGTATGAACTTCTCAAGCGCACGCAATGGGGCTTCGCGACCAATCCCAATATCGGCGGGGTGCTGATGGTGGGCCTCGGTTGCGAGGCGTTCCAGATCCCGCGCTGGATGCAGTCCTACGGCATCAGCGAGGACACGACCTTCCGCACGCTGACGATCCAGGAAGTGGGCGGCACGCGCAAGACCGTGGAAGCGGGCGTGCGCGCAATCGAGGAGATGCTGCCGACCGTCAACGAGGCGACCCGCAGCGAGGCGCCGGCCTCGGAGCTGATGCTCGCGCTACAGTGCGGGGGCTCCGACGGTTACTCCGGCATCACGGCCAATCCGGCGCTGGGCGTGGCGGTCGACCTGCTGGTCGCCGAAGGGGGCACCGCGATCCTCTCTGAGACGCCGGAAATCTACGGCGCCGAACATCTGCTGATGCACCGGGCCGAAAGCACGCAGGTGGGCGAGAAGCTTGCGGAGCGCATTCGCTGGTGGGAGGACTACACGGCCCGCCACAACATGGAGATGAACAACAACCCGTCGCCCGGCAACAAGGCGGGCGGGCTGACGACGATCCTCGAAAAGTCGCTGGGGGCCGCGGCCAAGGGTGGCTCGACCAACCTGAACGGTGTCTTCGACTATGCCGAACCCGTCACGGCCAAGGGGCTGGTGTTCATGGATACGCCCGGCTACGACCCGGTTTCGGCGACGGGGCAGGTGGCCGGCGGTGCGAATGTGCTCTGCTTTACCACGGGGCGCGGCTCGGCCTTCGGCTGCAAGCCGACGCCTTCGCTCAAGCTCGCGTCCAATTCCTACATCTACGAGCAGATGAACGAGGACATGGACATCAATTGCGGCGATGTCCTCGACGGGGTTTCGCTGGCGCAGAAGGGCGAGGAAATCCTGCAGCGGGTTCTTGCTGTGGCATCCGGCGAGCGGACGAAGTCCGAGCAGCTTGGCTACGGCGACAGCGAATTCGTGCCCTGGTCGGTCGGCGCGACCATGTAGGGCTTTGCGGCCGTATCAGGCGGCCGCGTCGAGCTCGCTCCACAACGCATCCGGTATCTCGCGCTCGAACCAGTCGATGCTGGTCGTGACATCGTCGACGCTTCTGGCGCCGACCAGCACCGACGTGATCGCTTCGTTGCGGATCGGGAACTGGATCGCCGCAGCGCCCAACGGCACGTCGAACCGCGCGCAAATCTCAGCGAGACGGTCGACACGCTTCACGATCTCTGCCGGCGCATCGCGGTAGTCGAACTTGCGGTCGACTGCGTTGCGCGCGGCAAGGATGCCCGAATTGTACACGCCGCCCGCCACGATCGAGACATTGCGAGACCGGGCCTTGGCCAGAAGTTCCTCGCCGGACCGGTCGAGCAGGGTGTAGCGCCCGGCAAGAAGGCAGCAGTCGAGGTCGGTCTCGTTCATCGCCTCGTCTATCGCCTGCGTCTCGTTGACGCCGAGGCCGAAGCCCTTGATGAGGCCCGCGTCGCGCAGTTCGACAAGCGCCCGGAAGCCGCCGCCGGTCAGGTCGCTCCATGTGCGGTCGTGGCGCTCGCCATGGGTGACGCGGCCGATGTCGTGCACGAAAAGAAGATCGATGCCGGGCAGGCCGAGGCGTTGCTGACTGTCGTCGAAGCTGCGCATCAGGCCGTCATAGCTGTAGTCGAAGACCTCGCGGAACCCGAGGCCGTTGTTCCAGCCGGAATCGAACGGGTTCTTCGGCGGCTCCGGCGGTAGTTCGCGGCCGGGGCGGGGCAGGGCCATCAGCCGGCCGACCTTGGTGCTGATGACGGCCTCGTCGACGCCGCCGCTTTCCTCGCGCAGGAAGTGTCCGAGGAGATGTTCCGCGCGACCGAGCCCGTACATCGGCGCGGCGTCGAAATGGCGAATGCCTGCCTGCCAGGCAGCGCGCAGCGTAGCCAGCGCGTCATCGGCGGCGATCGGCCGGTAGAGCCCGCCGAAAGCAGCGCAGCCCAGTCCCAGCGCCGTCAGCTCCAGGCCTGCCCGCCCGACGGCCCTGCGTTGCGAAACCTTCACCTGCATTCCTCCGGTCGTTTGTCTTTGTCTTCCGCAGCGCCGTGACCCCAGCGCCCGGCCGCTCAGGTCAGGACGCGCGCTCGCCAATCGTTGCGTCGAGATAGGCAAGCGTGTTGTCGAGCGACGTCTGAAGATGGGTCTTCAAGGCCCGCATCGACGCTTCCTGATCGCGTTGCGCCAGCGCTTCGAGGATCGCGCGGTGCTGGGCGATCGTCTCCTGACCCGCGCCGGGGCTCGGCAAGGTCAGCAGGCGGCAACGATCCATCTGCGCCTTGGAGATGTCGACCACCTTCCACAGCATGTGCAGGCCGTTGACCTCGGCGATGTAGCGGTGGAAATCGTCGTCGCGGGCGATCGCCTCGTCGTAGCGCGAACGCTTCACCGCTGTCTCGTGCGCGTTGACGATGTCCTCGAGGTCCTGCACGTGGGACGGTGTTATGCGTTCGGCCGCGCGCCTGATGCTCTCCAACTCCAGCGCGATGCGGATGATGTAGGCCTCTTCGACCTGCTCGCGGCGGATGTCGGCGACAAAGGTGCCGTGCTGCGCGAACACCTCGACGAGGCCCTCGTCGCTGACCTTCTTGACCGCCTCGCGCACGGGGGTGCGCGAGATCCCCAGCCGGGTCGCGATGTCGATTTCGTTGATGGGCGCGCCGGGTGCCAGCTTGCCGGTAACGATGGCCTTGCGGACCAGCGAATAGACCTGGTCGCGCAGCGGGATCGCGCGGTTGAGCGCCACGCCGCCGAGGAATGCGGACAGCCGGTCTTCGGTTGGCTGGTCAGGCGATTTCGAAACTATGGTCCCGTCCTCACGACATGTTTTCCGCCACGATGGCGGTAACCGGCCTGCACGAGGCCATCACGTGGCGTTTCAAGGCTTGCATTATACTAGTGTAATATGCAAGAGCAATGCAGGAAAAGCCGACGCGCAGGACAGGCTGGGCGAGGCACACGACACGACGATTCGGGAGGTTCGGGCAATGAACAAGTTGGATCTTGAAGGCCAGGTTGCCGTCATCACAGGGGGCGCTCAGGGACTGGGTTTTGCCTTTGCCAAGCGTATCCTCGCCTCCGGTGCGAAGGTTTGCCTCTGGGACATCGGTGGCGAGCGGCTGGCTGCGGCGAAGGCAGAACTCGGCGCGGGCGTCGAGACGGTGGTTGTCGACATCACCGACGCCGATGCCGTCGTTGCCGCCCACAAGGAGACGGAAAAGCGGCTTGCGCCGGTTTCGATCCTCGTCAATTCCGCCGGCATTGCGGGTCCCAACCATACGCTCGACGAGTATCCGCTGGACGAGTGGCGGCGGGTGATCGACATCAACCTGAACGGGACGTTCTACGTGAACCGGGCCGTCGTGCCTTCGATGAAGGCGCAGAACTATGGCCGCATCGTCAATGTGGCTTCCATCGCCGGCAAGGAGGGCAACCCCAATGCCTCGGCGTATTCGGCTTCGAAGGCGGCGGTGATCGGCCTGACGAAATCGCTCGGCAAGGAACTGGCCGGCTTCGACATTGCCGTCAACTGCATCACGCCTGCGGCCGCCCGCACGCCGATCTTCGACCAGATGAAGCAGGAGCATATCGACTACATGCTGTCGAAGATCCCGCGCGCGCGGTTCCTCGAGGTGGACGAGGCCGCGAACATGGTTGCCTGGCTGGTGACGAAGGAAAACAGCTTCACTACCGCTTCGGTTTTCGACCTTTCCGGCGGCCGCGCCACCTACTGATCGTTTCATTCGGGAGACTCATTATGAAGCTTGTTCGTTTTGGCGAGCCCGGCGCGGAGAAGCCGGGCCTGATCGACGCCGATGGGGCGATCCGCGATCTTTCCGGCGTGATCGCCGACGTGGCGGGCGAACATCTGCATCCCGATGCGCTGAAGGCGCTGTCGCAGACCGATCCCAAGAGCCTACCGCTCGTTGCCGGCAATCCGCGCATCGGACCCTGCGTTGCCGGCGTCGGCAAATTCATCTGCATCGGCCTCAACTATGCCGACCATGCCGCGGAGTCCGGCATGGCGGTGCCGTCGGAGCCGGTGATCTTCATGAAGGCGACCTCGGCGATCGTCGGTCCCGACGATGACGTCCTGATCCCGCGCGGTTCGGAAAAGACCGACTGGGAGGTCGAGCTCGGCGTGGTGATCGGCAAGCCCGCGAAATACGTCTCCGAAGCCGATGCGATGGATTACGTCGCCGGCTATTGCGTCGCCCACGACGTGTCCGAGCGTGCGTTCCAGACCGAGCGGCAAGGCCAGTGGACGAAGGGCAAGAGCTGCGACACGTTCGGTCCGATCGGCCCCTGGCTGGTGACGCGCGACGCGGTGTCCGACCCGCAGAACCTCGGCATGTGGCTGAAGGTGAACGGCGAGACGATGCAGGACGGCTCAACGAAGACGATGGTCTATGGCGTCGCGCATCTGGTCTCCTACCTGTCGCAGTTCATGTCGCTGCTGCCCGGCGACATCATCTCGACCGGCACACCGCCCGGCGTCGGCATGGGCATGAAGCCGCCGCGCTACCTCAAGGACGGCGATGTCGTCGAACTCGGCATCGAGGGCCTCGGAACCCAGACGCAGACATTCCGCGCGGACGCGTAGGAGGCGCAGATGGCCGCCGCTCCCGTCATCGATGCCCATCATCATTTCTGGCAGGTTGGGCGCGGCGACTATCACTGGATGTCGCCCGAGATGGGCGAGCCACTCTACCGCGACTATATGCCGGACGACCTTGCGCCGCTGCTGCGCAGGGCCGGCGTTGACGCCACTGTCGTGGTGCAGGCCGCGCAGACCGAGGCGGAGACCGCGTTTCTGCTCGAGCTTGCGGAGGGGACACCGTTCGTCGCAGGCGTCGTGGGGTGGCTCGACATGGAGGATGGCGGCTTCGGCGCCAAGCTCGATGCGCTTGCGCGGCAGCCCAAATTCGTGGGGCTGCGGCCGATGCTGCAGGACCTTGCCGATGACGCCTACATTTTGCGACCAGCGGTGCTCGCCAATCTGAAGCTGCTGGCGGAACGCGGCATAGCGTTCGATATACTCGTTCATCCCCGGCATCTGCCGCATGTCGCTCGCGCGCTGGAGGCGGTGCCGGGGCTGAAGGCTGTCATCGACCATATCGCGAAGCCGGATATCGCATCCGGCGCGTTCGGCGGCTGGGCCGAGGATATGGCCGCCGTAGCTGCATTTCCAAATGTGCTTTGCAAGCTTTCGGGAATGATTACAGAGGCCGATCACCGAGCCTGGAAGCCGGCAGACCTCAAGCCCTATGTCGATCGTGTCGCCGGACTGTTCGGCTCCGAACGGCTGATGTTCGGCAGCGACTGGCCGGTGTGCCTGCAAGCCGGCAGCTATGCCGAGGCACTGCAGGCGTTGCGTGCAATTATCGACGGTCGACTGAGCGAAGCCGAACGGGGCGCGGTTTATGGCCTGAATGCCGTACGCTTCTACGGTCTTTCAATCTAAGGCGGGAAGAAAGCCCGGGCGCTTGCTTGCGCAGGGTATTATATTAGTGTAATAGAACAATGCGCATCCGATACCGGAACGAAGGGCAGGGGCGCGCGATCGGGAGGAAGGGTATGTCGGCTGCGGCAACAGCCCTCCGCATGCGGGGGATCAGCAAGACTTTTCCGGGCGTGAAGGCGCTTTCGAACGTCAATCTGACGGTCGAGTTCGGCCGCGTGCATGCGATCGTCGGCGAAAACGGCGCTGGCAAGTCGACGCTGATGAAGGTGTTGAGCGGTACCTACCTGCCCACGACCGGCACGACGGAGATTGCCGGGGTCGAAGTGCGCATGCGCAAGCCCGCCGACGCCCAGAAGCTCGGCGTCCGCATGGTGCATCAGGAACTCAATCTTGTTCCCGACCTAACCGTTGCCGAAAACGTGTACCTCGGGCGCATGCCGCGCAAGTGGGGCCTTGCGGACAAGGCGGCCATGGTGCGCGACACCGAAGTCATCCTGAACGAACTTGGCGCGGCGATCGATCCCAAAGCGCGGCTTGGCGATCTCTCGATCAGCCAGCAGCAGCTTGTCGAGATCGCCAAGGCCTACGCGGCAAAGCCCCGCATCATCGTTCTCGACGAGCCGACCTCGAGCCTGAGCGAGCACGAGACGGCAGCGCTGTTTCGCATCCTGCGCAAGATGAAGCAGGAAGGCATTGCCATCATCTACATCAGCCATCGCCTCAAGGAAGTGCTGGAGATCGCCGACGACGTGACGATCCTGCGCGACGGCAGCATGATCGACACGCGGCCGGCCGACGGGATCACGGCTGCGGAGATGATCCGGCTGATGGTCGGGCGCGAGGTCACCAACGTCTTCCCGAAGACGCCGTCGGACATCGGCGCGCCGGTGCTGAAGGTGATCGGCCTCGGCGACGGCTACAATTTTCGCGATGTGAGCTTCGAGGTGCGATCGGGCGAAATCCTCGGGCTTACCGGGCTTGTCGGGGCAGGCCGCACGGAGCTGGCAAGGGCCATCTTCGGCCTGGCGCGCGCCACCGAGGGCCGGATCGAGATCGGCGGCAAGGCTGTGACGATCAAGTCGCCGGCGGCTGCCATGCGCGCGGGCATCGCCTATGTGCCGGAAGACCGCAAGGACGACGGCATCGTCCCCTCGCTCAGCGTGCGCGAGAACATCAGCCTGCCGGTGCTGCGCAAGCTGTCCCGATTCGGCCGCGTGAGCATGAGCGCCGACCGTAAGCTGGCCGACCGATACACCAAGGAATTCTCCATCGTGCCGCCGGACCCGGAACGGCGCATCAGCCTTCTTTCGGGCGGCAACCAGCAGAAGGCCGTCATTTCCAAATGGCTGTCCGCCAGCCCTTCGGTGCTCATCCTCGATGAGCCGACGCGGGGCGTCGACGTGGGCGCGAAGGCCGAAATCCACCGCATCATCGGCGAACTCGTCGCCGGCGGCATGGCGGTGGTGATGATTTCGTCGGAACTGCCGGAGGTTCTCGGGGTGTGCGATCGCGTCGTCGTGATGCGGGACGGCCATGCCGCCGCACCCGTCGAGCGCGCGGCCCTGAGCGAGGAGAGGATCATGGCGCTTGCCACCGGGGAGGAGGCGGCGTGACGGACGTACCGATGCAGATGCAGCAAGACACGACGAATGAACGTTTTCGGGGCGGAAGCCCTCTGGTCGATCTTCTTTCCCGTGGCGGGCTTGCGATCGCGATCCTGGCGGTGCTGATCTACGGCTCGCTGGCCAGCCCGGTCTTCTTCACGGCAGGCAATTTCGTCAATGTACTGACCTCCATGGCGATCGTCGGCATCGTCGTCGTGGGCATGACCTTCGTGCTTGTGGTGGGCGGGCTTGCTGATCTGTCGGTGCCGGCGACGATCGCGTGCGGGGCCATCCTGTCGCTTGCCCTGCAACCCGTCATCGGCCCGGTACCGGCCTTCGCGGCGGCGATCGCGCTGGCCGGTTTCTGCGGGCTGATGAGCGGTCTGCTGATCGGCTATATCGGCATCAATCCGATCATCGCGACGCTCGGCGTGGGCACGATCGTGCTCGGCATCGTGCAGGCGGCGGTGGGGGGCGTGATCGTCTATGGCACGAACCCGGACACGGCCGCGCTGGTAAAGAGCCGCGTGTTCGGCATACCCACAATCGTCCTGATTTTCCTCGCAGTGGCGGTTGTCGGTCACTTCGTGCTGTCGCGCTCCTATTGGGGCCGATGGACGGTGGCCACCGGCGGCAACTACAGCGCCGCCGAGGCGAGCGCGGTGCCGGTGCGGGCGGTCAAGGCAGGCGCATTCGTGATTACCGCGCTGTGCTCGGGCTTGAGCGGCGCGCTGCTTGGGCTGACCCTTCAAAGCGCGCGACCGTTGGTAGGCACGGGCTACGAGTTCAGCGCCATAACGGCTGTCGTCGTCGGCGGTATCTCGATCATGGGCGGCTTCGGCTCGGTGCCGCGCGCGATTGCCGGGCTGGTGTTCGTGCAACTGCTGACCAATGTGATGGTGCTGCAGGGCGTGCGGACACCGGTGCAGGGCTTCGTTCTCGGATTGCTGATCGCCGGCGCTGTCGCGCTGGATGTCGCCCTTCGCAGACGGGGAGGGGCTTGATGACTCCGATCGCACGGCTCGTCCGCTACCGCGTCGCCGTCATTCTTGGGCTGACGCTGCTGGTCGCCTCGCTGACGGTTCCCGGATTCCTGAGCGTCACGACGCTCAGCCTGGGGCTCGACCGCAGCGCCGCCATCGGCATCATCGCGATCGGGATGACGGTGTTGCTCATCGCCCGCCAGATCGATCTTTCGGTGGGTTCGACCTTTGCGCTGGCGGGCATCACGGCCGTTATGCTGCAACCGGCCATCGGCATCTGGCCCGCAGCACTTGCCGGCGTGCTTGCGGGTGCGGCCGCTGGCGCCTTCAACGGGCTGCTCTCGGTCGTCTTCAAGGTCAACGCGCTGGTCGCCACGCTTGCAACGATGCTGATCTTCCGGTCGGTCGCACATTGGCTGACCGACAGCCAGCCGGTTCCGGGCACGGACATCATGCTGTCTCTGGCGCTGTCGAAGATCTATCTCGAGATATTCACGCTGCGCAGCGCGCTGTTCGTCGGCGCGATCCTGCTGCTGCACTTCTGGCTGACGCGCACCGTGGCGGGGCGCAACCTGTTCGCGGTCGGTTCCAATGCCGACGCAGCCGAGGCGAGTGGCATCGCGCCCGGCCGGACGGTGTTCCTCGCCTTCGTCTTTGCCGGAACGCTGGCGGGTGTGGCCGGCGTTCTCCAGAGCCTGACCACGAATACCGGCTCGCCCGTCTTCGGTGCCGAACTGATCGTCACGGTGATCGCGGCGGTGGTGGTCGGCGGCACGCGCATCGAGGGCGGGCGTGGCTCGGCGCTCGGCACGCTGGGCGGTGTGCTGACGATCGCGGCGCTGACCACGGCGATGGAGTTCCAGTCGGTGCCCGCCTACATCCAGCAGGTCGTCGCCGGCCTCATCCTCATTCTGCTTGTCGTTCTCGACCGTACGGTGCGGCATGGCCCGCGCACACATGCGGCGGCAGGCGCATCGGGCTGAAAATCTTGAGATTTTAAGGAGGAAACCATGACCAATACGAAAACCGGAATGATTGTCAGCGCGCTGGCGCTGCTTGCCTCAGTGGGTTGGGCGGAAGCCAAGACCGTCTGCTACGTCACCGCTGCCGACGCGCATGCCTATGCGACGCCGGCCAACGAGGCACTGGAGGCGCGCGCCAAGGAACTCGGCATCGAGGTCATCACGCTCAGCCAGAACTTCGACGTGCAGACCGGCACCGAGCAGCTCAACACCTGCATCGCGCGCAACGCCGACGGCATCATCCTGTGGCCACTTGACCCGCAGGCCTACATTCCAGGCCTCGCGCGGGCGCAGCAGGCGGAAATCCCGTCGATCCTCATCAACTCGCCGATGGACGAGCAGGCCAACCAGTTCATCAAGTCCTTCACCGGACCGGACGTCTACGAGGAAGGCGAGATGGCCGCGGATCGCTCAATGACGCGCTGGGTGGCGAAGGCTCCGTCGTCGTGATCGCCGGGCAGGCCGGCAATGGCACGACCATCGGCCGCGTCGGCGGCTTCATGGATCGCCTTGCCGAGATCGGCAGCAAGATCGAGGTTCTCGACACGGTGAACGCCGACTTCGACCAGCAGAAGGCGCTCGTCGTCAGCCGCGACCTCATCACCCGCTTCGGCGACGGCATCGACGGCGTCTATGCCAACGACGACACGATGGCGCGCGGCTTCATCGACGCGTGGAAGGAAGCCAAGCCCGGCGAGCCGACGCCGCCGATCGTCGGCATCAATGGCCAGAAGGACGCGTTCGAGTCCATCAAGTCGGGTGAGATGCATTCGACGATCGTCCAGTCGCCGGTGGAAGACGGCAAGCTCGCCATCGAGACCATGGCCGAGATCCTCGACGGCAAGGAAGTCGGCGCCCGTCTGCCGATCCCGCTCACGGTCGTGACGAAGGCGAATGTCGACAGCGTCGAACCGGCGTTCTGATCCAAGCGGCACCGTCCGATATGCAGAGGGCCCGCCTTGTGCGGGCCCTTTTCTTATCTGGAGCAAGCCGTGGGCAAAGAGGCGCTATCGCTGCCGCCAGGCCTGCGAGCGCTTCAGCAGCAGCCGCGATACGAGCCCATGCAGCAGCCGCGCGGCGACGTTGGTGTAGAAGATCATCATGCCCATGGCAGCCGCGGGCGCGATGTCGCCGGCATCGTCCATGTTGAGCACGGCCACCGAGGCGAGCTGCGTCTGTGTGGAATAGAGGAACACCACCGCCGACACCGTCGTCATCGCATTGACGAACAGGTAGATCGATATGTCGAGGATGGCGGGCAGGGAAACCGGCACCGTCACCCGGAAGAACAGGCGGTGGAACGGCTGCTTGAGCGAGGCCGCGACCGGCTCGAACTCGCGGTCCATCTGGTTGAGCGCAGTCAGCGCCGTGAGGTGTGACACCGTATAGAAGTGGGTGACGGTGGAGACCACCAGGATCGCCATAGTGCCGTAGATCGCGTTGAACGGGTTTGCCGGATCGTTGAAGAAGAAGATGTAGGAGAGGCCCAAGACCATGCCCGGCACGGCCATCGGCAGCATGGCAAGGAACTGGAAGAGTGTGCGGCCGGCCGCGAAGCCGTCGGTCTTTTCCACCATGTAGGCGCCGACGAAGACGATGATCGTGCCGAAGACGGCGGTGAGCAGCGCCATCACGATCGAGTTGTAATAAGCGCCCCAACCGCCGCCATCCATCAGGTCGAAGCGGAAGTTGTTGAGGCTGGGCGTCAGGTCGTAGGGCCAGAATTTCACCGTCGCCGCGAACTGGCAGACGCCGATCATCATCAGGATGAAGAGGGCGACGGCGGAGCAATAGACGAAGCAGGCGGTATCGAAGCCGCGATCGGGCTTCGGCTGATAGGGCACGGAGCGCGCCGACAGCAATGCCACCTGACGCTTGCGGATGGCGCTGTCGACGAAGAAGGCGGCGACGGCCGGCACCAGCAGCAGCACCGCCACCACGGCGCCCATCTCGAAATTCTGCTGGCCGATGACCTGCTTGTAGATGTCGACGGCGAGCACATTGTACTGGCCGCCGATCACCTTCGGCAGGCCGAAATCGGTGATGACGAGCGTGAACACCACGAAGGCGGCCGAGATGATGCCGTAGCGCGCGCCCGGCACCGTGACGGTCCAGAAGGTGCGCCATGGACTCGACCTGAGCGATTGCGCGGCCTCGTAGTGGCGCTGGTCGGCCACCGACAGCGCGGTCGAGATGATGAGCAGCGCGTGGGGCAGGGTGAAAAACACCGAGCCGATGACGATGCCGATCGGGCCGTAGATGGAATGGCCCATCATGAGACCCTTCAACAGGCCCTGATTGCCGAAGAGATAGACGAGCGCGATGCCCGGCAGCAGCGACGGCACAAGAATGGGAATGGTGGTGACGAGCCTGAAAAAGCCCTTGAACGGCATGCAGCTTCGGTTGAGCGCGTAGGCGAGGCCGAAGGCGATGCTGATGACCAGTACGGTACTGATGACACCCATCAGTACCGAATTGGCGATCGACTGTGCGAGCGCGGGCGTTGAGAAATAGGCGACGAAGTTGTCGAGCCCGAGCGATGCCGAGGGGCGGATCACCACCCGGCGAAAGGAGTTGGAATCAAGCTCGAGCCATTCGGTACCGCGATGCAGCTCCGAGCCCACCAGATAGGCGGCGTCATCGCTCGTCCCGCGGATGCGGTACATGACCGGACTGCGGAAACTGAAGTCGGGATAAAGCGCGGTCAGGGAGAGGCGGCCGTCCGAGCCCGTGTTCAACTGGTCGGGCGTGATGACGCCGCCGACTTCCTCATTGAGCGTGGCTACGGTCGTCGGCTCGCTCCAGGTCGTGGCGCTTTCGTCGCTGCGCTGGAGCTCGAAGGCGGTCAGGTCGAACTCGTAGGTCGAGACGGACTTTGACAGCAGGACGTAGAGCGGGGCGGCAAGCGCCACCAGCAGATAGAGCGAGATGACCACCATCAAGCCGCGCTTGACGAGATCGTCGCCGGAGACCCTGGTCCGCAACGCGCGGCCCCTGGGGATTTCGAGCGTTGCGGCGGTCATGTCAGGCGGCCCTCTCGGGAAAGACGAGCACCCGGTCGCGCGGGAGTTCGACGCTCATGGCGCTGCCCTCGGCGATGTCGAGCCTGCGCACGGCATTGATGGAGAAATCGGCGACCAGCAGGCCGTCGCCGAAGCGAGGCGAGGCGAGGCGGGTGCGCCAGAAACCGCCGAGAAATTCCATCTCGCGCACGTCGACCTCAATCAGGTTCTCACGTGTGGCCACTACATCCGGCGCGCCGGGTGAACGGGCGCCGTCGCCGTGGGGAATGACGTCGACGGGGCGGATCACGGCGGTGACCGGTGTGCCGGTGGCGCAGCCATGCGGCGCGCAGGCGAGTTCGGTGCCGGTGAGGGCCACCTTGCCGCCGGACAGCACCTTGGCGGGGAACTGGTTCGTCTCGCCGATGAAGTCGGCGACGAAGAGGCTTGCCGGTTCGCGATAGACTTCGGTCGGCGTTCCGACCTGCTCGATCACACCGTGGTTCATGACCACGATGCGGTCAGCCATGGCAAGGGCTTCTTCCTGGTCGTGGGTGACCATGATGGTGGTCACGCCCAGCTTGCGCTGCAGGTTCTTGATCTCGTGGCGGAGGTGGACACGCACCTTGGCGTCGAGCGCCGAAAGCGGCTCGTCGAGCAGCAGCAGGCCGGGAGAGATGGCCATGGCGCGGGCCAGCGCGATGCGCTGCTGCTGGCCTCCGGAAAGCTGGGCAGGATATTTCCTGGCCTGGCTGGCGAGGCCGACGAGGTCGAGAAGTTCGGCGACGCGCTGCGCGATTTCTGCTTTCGAACGCCGGGTGTTTTCAAGGCCGAAGGCGACGTTCTTCTCGATCGTGAGGTTGGGAAAGAGTGCGTAGGACTGGAAAACGATGCCGTAATCGCGCTGCGAGGGCGGCAGGACGGAAATATCCCGGCCACCCTGGTGGATGGTGCCGCGGGTCTGAAGGTCGAGACCGGCCACGGCGCGCAACAGGGTTGTCTTGCCGCATCCGGAGGGGCCGAGGAAGCAGACGAACTCGCCTTCCTGGATCGACAGCGAGATGCCCTTGAGCGCGGCGAACTCGCCGAAAGTCTTCCAGACGTTCTGGATCTGCAGGTAAGGGGATTTCACCGGTTCGGTCCCTTCCGCGGATAGCCGCGAGCGTACCGCAGCGCTGGTCGCGCCGGGAATGGTCTCGTGTTTCATCGCACGACCTTTTGTTTGGCATGAAAAAGGCCGGGCGCGATCATCGCTCCACCCGGCCTTGTCCTCAAGGGGCTAGCCCTTCGGTTCGGACTTTGCGTCGTAGCGCTTCTGCCATTCAGCCAGAATGGCCTTGCGGTTGTTCGCCGCCCATTCGAAATCGTTCTCGATCATCTTCGACGGAATGTCGTCGGGCAGATGCTCGACCGGCTTGGCAATGCCGGGATAAGCGACGACCGCGTAGCCGACATTGTACATCTCGTTGGCTTCCTTGGTGATCGACCAGTCGACCAGCTTCTGAGCAGCCTCGAGATTGGCGGTGCCGGCGATGATGGCGGTTGCTTCCGCTTCCCAGCCAGAGCCTTCCTCGGGGAAGATGATGTCGATGGGCGCGCCGGCCTTCTTGGCGTTGGCGCCCGGGAACTCGAAGGATACGCCGATCACCGTTTCACCGGCCGCCGCCATCTTGCAGGGCTTGGAACCGGAGTGGGTGTAGGCGGCTATGTTTTCGTGCAGGCCGTCCATGAACGCCCAGGCGTCGTCCTCGCCGAACATCTGGATCCAGGCCGACACGTCGAGGAAGCCGGTGCCCGACGAGTTCGGGTTCGGCATCACCACGTGGCCCTTATATTCCGGCTTGGTCAGGTCCTTCCAGGATTTGGGCGGGGTGAGGCCAAGCTTCTCCGCCTCGATGGTGTTGTAGCAAAGCGCAGCCACATAGGCGTCCATGCCGACCCAACTGGGCGGGGTGGAGGAATCCACGAATTTCGGATCGAGCTTTTCGACACCGGCCGGCGCATAGGGCTCCAGCATGCCCTCGCTCTTGAGCAGGAGCAGGGAGGTCGCAGCCACGCCCCAGACCACGTCGGCCTGCGGGTTGTCCTTCTCGGCCAGCAGCTTGGCGGTCATGACGCCGGTGGAGTCGCGAACCCAGTTGACCTTGATGTCGGGATTGGCGGCTTCGAAAGTCTGCTTGTAGCGGTCGAGGTCGACGGCCTCGATCGAGGTGTAGACGGTCAACTCGGTCTGGGCGAAAGCAGCCGAGGCGGAAAGAGCCGTCGCGAAAGCTGCGAGTGCGGCTGCGCGATATGTTGTCATGATCGTGTTCCCCATTATTTGGCACCTGAAGCGGATGCGAGGGGACGCCTGCTGCTCTGCGGCACGCCGGTATCGCCGGCTTCAAAACGTCCATGGTGGGATCGTGGGGAAAGTGCCGCGATAAGTAAAATCTATTTAATCGATGGTACTATCGCGCACGGCGATATTTGTCATCGCGCCGTCATGCTGGCGAATGGCCGGTGCTCAGCCGGCCATGACCGCGCGCTCGACGGTCGCCAACGCACGGTCGAGATCCTCGCGGTCGATGATGAGCGGTGGTGACAGGGTCAGCACGTTGCCGGCGCTGATCTTGAAGCTCAGGCCTTCCTCCAGGCAGCGATAATAGACGCGCTCGGCCAGTTCGCGGGCAGGGGCGTAGCTGTCGGTATCGGTCACCAGCTCGACGCCCATCATCAGGCCCCGGCCGCGTACCTCACCGAAATGAGGGCTGCGGGCCAGGGTTTCCGAAAGCCTTGCCATGGCGTAGCTGCCTAGTTCCGCCGCGCGCTCGACGAGGCCTTCCTCTTCAATGATGCCGATGGTGGTGAGGGCGGCGCGGGTCGTCACCGGGTTCTTCTCGTGGGTGTAGTGACCGATCGCGTAGTCGCCAGCGACGTCGAGGTCGCGTCGCGCGATGACCGATGCGATCGGCAGGATGCCGCCACCGAGCGCCTTGCCCAGCACGAGAATGTCGGGAACGACGCCGTCGTGCTCGTGCGAGAAGAACCTGCCGGTCTTGCCGAGACCCGTCGGGATTTCATCGAAGATGAGCAGGGTTCCGTGCCGGTCGCAGGCTTCGCGCACGGCTTTCCAGAAACCGGGCGCGGGAACGAGCGGCGTGGCGCGCATCGGCTCGGCAATGACGGCTGCAAAATCGCCCTCGCGGCCAAGGACATAGGAGATCATGTTCGCGCAGGCGCGGGCGGACGCTTCGAGGCTGTCGTGGCCGTAGGCACAGTTGCGGCTCGCCCATGGCGCCACGTGCTCGGCGCCGGTGACGAGCGGGCCGGCGATCTGCGAGCGAAACGTTGCCTCGCCGCCGACGCTGGCGGCGGCGAAACCGGCACCGTGGAAGGCGTCCCAGAACGAAAGAGTCTTGAAGCGTCCGGTGGCCGCACGCGCGACCTTCAACGCGACCTCGATCGCATCGGAGCCGCCGGTCGTGAAAAGCACTTTCGAGAGGTCGCCCGGTGCAAGTCGGCCAAGCTTCTCGGCGAGTTCCACGGCGGGCTCGCAGGCGAAGCGGCGCGGGGCGAAGCTGAGATCGTCGAGCTGCTGCTTGATCGCGGCAACCAGCCGGGGATGAGCGTAGCCGATATGGTGGACGCTGTTGCCGTGGAAATCCATGTATCGCCGGCCCGCGAGGTCCTCGATCCAGATGCCTTCGGCCTTCGCGATCGTCGATACGCAGGGGCTCGAAAGGCTCTGGTGCAGGAAGGCGTCGGCGTCGCGCCGGAGAAGCTCCTGCGCTGGCGCGTGATGCTGACGCGCGTTCCATTCCTGCCTTGCCGCCGCGCGGTTAGACTCGCCTTCGGTGTGGACAATGCTCATTGCCGCGTCTCCCCGCCTCGGTCTGGCGCCTCGCCGCTCACGCTGCCGGACGCTTCAGTTGAATAGCTCGCTTATGGTTTCCTCGCCAATGGCGAAAGCCGTGCTGGCGCCGGTGCCGCTGGTGATCATCACGAGACGGACATCGTCTCCCGCCTGCTCGCGGAAATGCGCGCGCTCCGGTGCGGAGGCGTAGGTGCCGGTCCAGCGCGCGCGAGACTGTCGGTGATTTTGCAAAGACCGCGCCGAACTCACGAAGGATTAGCGCGTCGACGGCTTCCGAGCCGAACGGATCGGGCGTCTTCCCATAATGATGGGAATCGCCGACGACGAGCGAACCGTCGGCGCTCTGGACGGCGATCATGTGCACGCCGTTGCGCAGGGCTTCGGCGCTGTCGTCTTCGAGCCGCGCGCGCAGGGCCGAGGCTTCGGGCAGCAGCGCATAGCCGGGGTAGCGGACCAGGCTCAAGTCGGAGACGACGGCCGAGGCGAGGCGCAGGCCGCTCGGGGCAAGGCGCAGCATCTGCAACTTGCAGCGCTGGACTTCATGCCGGGCGATCAGTTCGGGAAAGAGCCCGGTGAGATCGTCGCCCGGACAGACGACGACCTTGCCGGCGCGGATCGGCCCGCTGCTTGTCTCGACAACTGGAGGAGAGACGCCGCTAACGGTCGTGGCGAAACGGAAATCGACCTTCAGCTCGCCTTCGAGATAGGCCGCGATCCTTGGGATCGCCTCGCGCGATTCGATGCGGATTTCCGCTGGGCTGAGAAGCCCGCCGCGCAGATTGCCGAGGTTGAGCCCGCCCTGCCGGCGGCCGAGTTCTTCCTGGGAGAGCAGGGTGCAGCCTGCGCCGCTTTCGCTGGCCGCGAAGGCCTCGAGCAGCGCCAGCGCTTCCGGGCGCTGCGCCACGGCGAGCAGGCCGGTGTGCAGGACTTCGATGCCAGCAGGCCGCGCGACTTCGAGCCAGATCTCGCGCGAACGTTCGGCCAGCCTACGCTGGCGGCCGGGCTCCTCGCCGGACACCACGACGAGGCCGAAATTCCTGATCGACGCGCCGTTGGCCTGTGCGTCGCGGTCGATGACGACGACGCTGAGGCCGCGGCTCGCCGCCGCGAGCGCATGGGCCAGCCCGACGATGCCCGCGCCGACGACGGCGAGATCGTATGTCATGCAGGCACTACCAGGGCAGCGAGAAGGTCTTGACGTTGGTGAACGACTTCATCGCCTCGATCACGCCTTCCTTATAGCCGTTGCCCGAATCCTTGATGCCGCCGAACGGGCTCATCTCGATGCGATAGCCGGGCACTTCCCAGATGTTGACCGTGCCGACCTTGAGGCCCGCGATGTATTTCTGCATGCGGCGGTAGTCGTTGGTGCAGACGCCCGAGGAAAGGCCGAAGGCGGTGGAGTTGGAGAGCGCGATCAGGGCGTCGTCGTCATCGGGCGCGCGGATGATCGGGACGATCGGGCCGAAGGTCTCCTCCATCACCAGTTCGGATTCGTGCGGCACATGGTCGACGACGATCGGCGGCAGCAGGGAGCCACGCCGACCGGGGTTGTAAAGCACCTCGGCTCCGGCTTCCGCCGCCATGTGGACGCGGCTTTCGAACATGGCCGCCGCCTTCTCGTGCACGACGGTGCCGAGCTGCGTTGCCGGATCCATCGGGTCGCCGAAAACGATCTTCTTCGCGCGCTCCAGCACCATGGGTACGAAGCGGTCGGCCACCTTTTCCTGGACGAGGATACGCTTGACGGCGGTGCAGCGCTGGCCGGAATTCTTGGTGGCGCCCGCCACCGCGAGATCGGCGGCCTTGGCCAGATCGTCGTCGGACAGGTCGTTGAGCACGATCAGCGGATCGTTGCCGCCGAGCTCCAGCACTTGGCGCTTGTATCCGGCCTTCGACGCGATCAGCTTGCCGACGGGCACGCCGCCGGTAAAGGTGATGAGGTCGATGTTGGGATTGGTGATCATCTCGTCGCCGATGTCGGCCGGCCAGCCGGTGACGACGGAGAGCATTTCGGGCGGCAGGCCGGCTTCGTAAGGATGTCGGCCAGCACCAGCGCGGTCATCGGCGTCAGCTCGGTCGGCTTGACGACGACGCAGTTGTTGGTGGCGATGGCCGGTGCGATCTTGTGCGAGACCATGTTCAGCGGGTGGTTGAACGGGGTGATCGCGGAAATCGCGGTCAGCGGCTCGCGGAGGGTGAAAATCTTGCGCGCCTTGCCATGCGGGGTGAGGTCGCAGGAAAATACCTGGCCGTCATCGTGGATCGCCAGTTGACCGGCGAGCGTGAAGACGTCGAACGCGCGGCCGACCTCGTAGAGCGAGTCCTGCTTGGAGATGCCGAGTTCCAGTGTGACGAGATCCGAAATCTCGTCCTTGCGCGCGTTGAGAAGCTCGGCGGTGCGCAACAGGATGCGCTGGCGCTCGTAGCGGGTGAGCTTCGGCTGGTAGGCGGCCGCGATTTCGAAGGCGCGGCGCGCATGCTCGGCACCGCCTGCCGGCACGGTGCCGACCACGGTGTTGTCCCACGGGTAGCGAACCTCGACGACGCCGTCGGCGTCGACCTTCTCGCCGGCGATGCGCATCGGCTCGTGGCGAACCTTGATGGCGGGTTCCGCCTTGGTCATGGCTGACTCCCTCACTTTTGCTGTGCCGCAGCCATGGCCGCGTAATAGAAGGCGTCGAAATTGCGGAGCGATGGCGCCTCCGGCATTTTCGGCAGGACGCGATTGACGATGAAGGGCACCGCCTGCTCGGTCAGGCCGCCATGCGAGCGAAGGGGCTCGTCGAGGGCGGCGAGGTCGTGCCGGTGCTCGGAGGTTCCCACGGTGATGTTCTCGCCGGAGACCATGACGATGTCGCCGATGCGATCTTCCGGCAGTTCGAAGCGTTCGCAAGCCTCCTCGCGGCCAAGCACGACTGTGATGCCGTCGACGGCCGCCAGGCGCTTCATGATGTCGGCGCGGTCGGCACCCTTCGGCAGATAGGCCGTTGCAAACGAGCCGAGCGCGCCGTGGTGCACCACATAAGGATCGGTGATCGGCAGGATGACGCGAGCGGCATCCTTGCCGATCCATTCGTCGAGCAGGTCCTGGACATAGATCACGGAGGGCGAGCCATCGGCATGGTGCTTGGGCTTCATGCCGTGGTCAGCGGTCACGACAATGGCGGCACCCAGGGCGTCGAGCTCGCCGAGATATTTGTCGAACATCTCGTAGAAGTCGTTCGCCTGCTTCACGCCCGGTGCATATTTGTGCTGCACGTAGTCTGTCGTGGTCAGGTACATCACGTCCGGCTTGAACTCCTTGAGCAGCTTGACGCCTGCGGCGAAGACGAACTCCGACAGTTCGGCCGAGTAGACCTCTGGAACCGGCCGGCCGAGCCAGGTGGAGGCGTTTTCGATGCCGTTGGCGGCCTTGGTGGTGGTGTCCGACTTCTCCGAGGAGAAGCAGATCGCGCGACCTTCGTCATAGGCGAGGCCGTGGCCGAGCAGGGCGCGCAGCTTGTCCTTGGCGGTGACGACCGCGACCTTGGCGCCGGCGTCGTAGAACGCCTTGAAGACGGTCGGCGCGCGCAGGAACTTCGGATCGTTCATCATCACCTCTTCCCCGGTCTCGGGGTTGTAGAGGTAGTTGCCGCAGATGCCGTGCACCGACGGCGGGCGGCCGGTCGCGATCGACAGATTGTTAGGGTTGGTGAAGCTCGGAATGACGGAGTGCGCGGTGCGGACCGTGCCCTTCTCCTTGATGCGCTTGAGCGTCGGCATCAGGCCGGCGCGAATGGCCTCGTCCAGATAGGCCGGTTCGCAGCCGTCAAGGCAGATCGCGATCGCCGGCACGCGCGGCCAGGAATAGGATCGACCGTTGGCCGACACGGTGACAGGGGACATCTGGTTCATGGCATTTCCTCAAAACTGGCAGGTCGCTGCCTGTGTCGCGCATTCCAATCCATTTGCCCAATCGCAATTCTGAATTGGATCGATTGATCTGATCTATGAATTCCCTCGGGCATCAGGCCGCGAGCTTCGAACGCTCGTCGAGGGCCGCGCTCGGCGGGGCTGCGCTCGTTACGCCCATCTCCGCGAGCGACTGGCCTGCGGCCTCGACGACGCGGCGCATGACGTGCGCGTCCATCCGGCCGATGCAGCCGACGCGGAAGGAATCCACCACCGTCAGCTTGCCGGGATAGATGATGAAGCCCTTGTCCTTCATCAGGTCGTAGAATTTCGAGAACACGAAGTTCGGATCGGCGGGGCAGAAGAAGGTGACGATGATCGGCGACAGCCACTGGTCCGACAGCAGCGTCTCGAAGCCGAGTTCCTTCATGCCGGTGACCATGACGTCACGGTTCTGCGTGTAGCGCGCGCCGCGCGCCGCGACGCCGCCCTCGGCTTCGTGCATCTTCAGCGCCTCGATAAAGGCGGCGACGACATGGGTGGGCGGCGTGAACCGCCATTGGCCCGTCTTTTCCATCGTGGCCCACTGGGCGTGGACGTCCAGCGACAGCGAATGGCTGTTGCCCCTGGCCGCTTCCAGCGCCGTCTTCTTCGCGATGACGAAGCCGAAGCCGGGCACGCCTTCGATGCATTTGTTGGCCGACGACACCATGGCTTCGTAAGGGATGCGGCTTACCTCCAGCGGCACGGCGCCGAAGGCGCTCATCGAATCGACAAGCAGCTTGCGACCGCGCGAGTGCACGGCATCGGAAATCTCGGCGAGCGGGTTGAGGATCCCGGAGCTGGTCTCGCAGTGGATCGCGATAACATGGGTGATCGCCGGATCGGCGTCGAGTGCTGCGGCGACCTCGTCTCCGCGCGGTGGCAGGTAGTCGCCCTTGTCGATCAGCGTGTGGGCGCGGCCGAGATAGTCCATGGTCTGGGCAGCACGCAGCCCATAGGCGCCGTTTGCCAGCACGAGCACCTTGCCATCCTTCGGCACGAACGAACCCAGCATCGCCTCGACGCAGAACGAGCCCGATCCCTGCATGGGAACGCAGTCATAGTCGCACTTGTCGTCGCCGATCAAAGCGAGGAGGCGGCGGCGCAGATCGGCGGTCATCGCGCGGAAGTCGGCATCCCACGAACCCCAGTCCCTCAGCATCGCCTGCTTGACCGAATAGGCGGTCGTGAGCGGGCCGGGCGTCAGCAGGTAGGGCTCGCCCAGCGCGGGCGCTTCGAAGGGGGCGTTTTTCGAGAATTCCGGCGCCATGGTGTGCATCTCCGATAAGGGTGGCCGCACCATGCGCTCGGCTTTTCTATTTGCCAAATCGTTATTTTGTATCCATCAATAAGCCCTGGCGATGGATGGTCGGCGTGTCGGATAGCCGGCAAAAAGGAAAGAGCATGCGTTACGTTCAGCTTAGGGCCTTTCACTACGTCGCCATCTGCGGTGGGTTTTCGCGCGCGGCCGAGGCGCTTTTCCTGACGCAGCCGGCAATCTCCGATCAGGTGCGCAAGCTGGAGGAAGAATACGACGTTCTCCTCTTCAACCGGCACAAGAAGCAGGTTTCGCTGACACGGCAGGGGCAGCAGCTTCTCGACATCACCCACCGCATGTTCGACACCGAGCAGCAGGCGCACGATCTGCTGTCGGAATCGAAGGCGTTGAGGTCTGGCACGCTCCGTATCGTCGCGGATGCGGCCCACCATCTGCTGCATGTGCTGGGGCGGTTCCGGGAGGCCTATCCCGGCATCCAGATCAGCGTACGGTCCGGCAATACGGAGACGGTGATTTCGAGCCTGTTCGCATACGAGGCCGACCTTGGCGTTCTGGGCGAAATTCCGCAGGGCAGGGAATTCGAGATCCTGCATCTCAACTCCACGCCGATCATCGCCTTCGTGTCAGGCAAGCATGCACTGGCAGGCCGGCAGTCCGTGACGCTCCAGGAGCTTGCCGGCCATCCGCTCATCATGCGCGAGCGCGGGTCGAAAACGCGCCACAAGCTGGAAGCGATGGCGCAGGAGCAGGGCGTTCCGCTGAAGGCGGTGATCGAGGCAGAGGGACGCGAGGCCGTGCGCGAGATCGTCGCGTCGGGCGCCGGCGTCGGTTTCGTGTCGGCTGCCGAGTTCGGATGGCACAGCGGCCTGTCGCCGCTCAGGATCGACGCGCCGGAGGTGACGATGGACGAGGCACTCATCTGCCTGCGCGAGCGCTCGGGCGGCAAGCTCGTGCGTGCATTCTGGAAGATCGCCGAGCAGTTTGCAGACGAAACGAGCGGCTGAGCGGCGAGGCCGTCCTATGAATGGGACGGCTGTGCAAGCCTGCTTTCCAGCAGGTCGCCGCTGCGCTTGAGGATCGGATAGGCGACGGCTGCCAGCAGCGAGTTGATCTCCTTGAGCCCGCGCGCGATCTCCAGGTGCATGCCGCTCGTCTCGATGCTTTCGGGCGTCCCGGTCTGCAACCGCTTGAGATGCCGGTCGTGGCTGGCGCGGGCGAGGTCGCGCATCCGCTCTTTCTCGACCACGAGCTGGCGCGCGGAAGGCAGGTCCTGCGAGACGAGGACGTTGAGGGCCAGATGCATGTTCTCCAGCAGTTGCTGGTGCAGGTCCTGCAACTCGCCCCAGCCCTCGTCGGAGAAGCGCCAACGCTTCTGCGCGCGCTCCTCGGCGAGCGGCAGCAGGTTCTTGGCGACGATGTCTCCGGCGTGTTCGAGGTTGATGGCGAAATCCGTGAGCTCGATGCTGCGTCGCGCCTCCTCGCTGGTCATTTCGCCGCGATTGACCTCGGCGAGGTAAAGCTTGATCTCGCTGTGCGCCCGATTGACGTCCTCGTCGACGGCCTGGACGCGGACGATCTCGACCCTGTCGCCGCCATTGAAGAGGTCCATGACAGGCCGGACCATCACTTCCACCAGTTCGCCCATGCGCAGCAGCTCCCGTGTGGCGCTTGCAAGCGCCAGCCGGGGCGTGCCGATGACCGCGCGATCGAGCGCGCTGATACGGCGGCGTAGGGGATCTTCGTCCGCCGGCTTTGCGGTGGCAGTGGGCATCAACTGTGTGAGCAGGCGCTCCATCAGGCCCACGAATGGCAGGCTGAGCGCGGCCAGGGCGGCATTGAAGAGAAGATGCAGGTTGACGAGGCCCGCACCGGCATCGGTGCCGAGCCATTCCAGGGGCAGGGTTGCCGTTTCGAACAGGGCGAGCGCCAGGACGGAGCCGACTGCGCGGAACAGAAGATTGGCGACCGGCAGGCGCGACGCCTCGACCGGCATGCCACGCGATAGCCAGTAGGCGATCAGGCCGCCGCCAAGGTTTGCGCCAAGCACCATCGGCACGGCCGCTTCGAGCGGCATCAGGCCCTGGCTTGCGAAGGTAGCAAGCATGAGAACCGAAGCGACGCTCGAATGGATCAGCCAGGTGAAGACCGCGCCAAGCAAGAACGCCGTCAGATAGTCCTCGGCCAGATAGCGGGCGATGGTGGGTAGCATACCGCCATCGCGCAGCGGGCCGGTCGCGGTGGCGATGAGCTGGAGCGACATCAGGACGAAGCCGATGCCGAGCACCATGCGCCCCGTTTCGCGCGTCGTCTGCGCACGCGTCTTGAGGAACAGCACACCGCCGGCGAGGAAGCAGACGGGAATGAGCCAGCCAAGATCAAACGACAGGATCCGAACGACGATTGCCGAGCCGAGGTCGGCGCCGAGCAGCAGCGCGATGCCGGTCGAGACGGGCAGGGCGCCGCTCGCCGCAAAGCCACAAGCGAGGATGGCAACTGCGGTAGAACTCTGGAGCAGGACCGCCATGACCGTTCCGCCGGCCGCGGCGGGCAGGCGGCCCCGACGCGCGCGACCCAGCAGCCGGCGCAGCGGTGCGCCATGCGCGCGCTCCATGCCGGTCCTGACCATGTGCACCGCGACCAGCAGCAGCATGACGGCACCGGCAAGGTGGAGAAGGATCAGCGAGATGTGCATAAAGGTGGCTCCGTCAGCGAGCCTTAGAAGTCGCGCCGCAGCGACCATTGGTCAAATCGATACTGTCAATGGAATGATAGGCTGGGGCTATCTTCCGGTGTGCCGGTCGGCCAGCACGGTTTCCATGAAAGCCTCGATCTTCGGTGAGTTGCGCCGTTCCTGAAGGCAGGCCAGGCGGTACTCAGTGCGTATCGCGGCATCGGAGATGGCGATGGTGGCGAGCCGGGGGTGGGCGACGAACTCGAAATCGGCCACCACGCCGATGCCAAGTCCGCGCTCGACGGCCTTCCAGATTCCCTCGCGCGATCCGATTTCCAGAAACGGCCTGATCTCGACGCCCGCCGTCTCGGCGGCACGTTCGAGCGCGCGGCGGGTCGTCGAGCCGGTCTCGCGCAGGATGAGCGGCTGGTCGGCCAGCTCGGCGATCGAGACCGCGTCGCGCGCGTTCCACGGATGGTCTGTGTTGACGAACACGACGACCTCGTGGGTACTGAACGGCACCGAATGCACGCGCGGATCGTCGACCACATGGGCGAGTATCGCCACATCCGCCTCCAGTTCGAGGATGCGCTGTAGCGTCTGGTCCGAATTGCCGAGCAGCATGCTGACCTTGATCGCCGGATAGGCGGCCAGGAAGCGGGCTATCATGTCGGTTGCGTGGAAAGGCCCGACGGCGGCGACACGCAACTGCCCGATCGTCAGATGGCCGCTGGAGAGCAGAAGCTCGTCGGCTTCCTCGGTCAGCTTCATGATCCTGCGGCTGATGTCGAACAGCGCCGCGCCGGTTTCGGTCAGCTCGACACGCCGACCGCGGCGCACGAGAAGCTCTACGCCGTAGCGCTCTTCCAACTCCTTCACCTGCGTCGTGACGGTGGGCTGGCTGATGTTGAGCGCCTGCGCGGCCGCCGTGAAACCGCGATGCTCGGCCACTGCATGAAAGGAACGGAGGTGCGTGAAAACTATAGCCACAGTCAATGATAGTGGCCGGAAATTTGTATTAGTCAATGGACTGCAAGTCGGTCACGGTTCGAAGCGCAAGAACATTCAACGCAGGAAATCGCCGTGTGGTCCTATCGTAACCCGGTCGACGTGCAGTTCGGACACGGAAGCTTTTCAAAGCTCGGTTCGCTGCTGAACGGGCGTCCCTATGTGCTCGTCACTTATGGCGAACCCTACTTCCGAAGCCTGGCCGCCGCGCTGGAAAAGAGCGCGGGAAAGCCGCTGCTGGTCGTCGAGGACATCGCGCCGAACCCGGACATCGCGTTGCTCGAAGGTCAGGTGGCGCGGTTCGCCGCACTTGCCGCAACACCGGTGATCGTTGCGCTCGGCGGCGGCTCGGTGATCGATTCCGCCAAGGTTTTCGCCGCCGCCCGCGGTGATTTCGCCGCGATGGACGCATTCCTGAAGAAGCGCGCCGGCGCCGAAACACTTTCGCCCTGGCCGCTGATCGCCGTGCCGACCACCGCCGGAACCGGCAGCGAAGTGACCTGCTGGGGCACCGTCTGGGACAATGCCGCCGGCAGCAAATATTCGCTGGCGCATCCGGGGCTCTATCCCGAGGTGGCGCTCGTCGACCCGGATCTGATGGCAGGCAAACCGCGCGAGCTGACGATCCAGACCGGGCTCGACGCGCTCTCGCACTCGCTTGAAAGCCTCTGGAACCGCAACGCCAACCCCGTTTCGGCGGCCCATGCGGTGGCCGCCGCGCGTGGCGTTCTCTCAACGCTGCCGGCGCTTGCCGGAGACCTGCGCAACCCTCAACTGCGCGAGCGTATGGCGCGTGCCGCCACGTTGGCCGGCTTCGCGTTCTCCAATACCAAGACGGCGATCGCGCACTCGCTTTCCTATCCGATCACGCTCAAACATGGCGTGCCGCACGGCATCGCCTGCTCGTTCTCGCTGCCGATGATCATCCGAAGTGTCGCCGGGCAGGGAGGCATTTGCGAGGAGGGGCTGCGCTCCATTTTCGGGACGGATGCCGCCGGTGCGGCGGAGCGCCTCGAGACCACGCTCGACAAGCTCGGCGTTTCGACCGATTTCCGCGCCTATGGCATCGACGATGCGGAGTGGCGCGCGCTTATCGATACCGCGTTCGAGGGGGAACGTGGCCAGAACTTCATCGGCAGCCGGGAGGAGCTGGTTGCCGTTGCCGGTCTGGAGGGCGGCGGCCGCAAGGCGGTGGCCTGACGGGAATTTCGGGCGTCTGCATTGCGCAGCACGCCCGTCTGGATTGACGCTCAAAAGGGAGGAGCAAAACATGAAGCCTGCTACCCGCATACTCGCATCACTGGCGACCGCCGGCGGTCGTTGCCTACGCATCGGCGGCCCTGGCACAGGAGTGCAAGGATCCCGGCCAGCTCGTCTTCTCGATCATTCCGACCGAGGAAACGACGCAGGAACTCGACATCTACAAGCCGCTTCTGGACGCCCTGAAGGAGAAGACCGGCAAGAGCGTCGAGTTCTTCATGCCGACATCCTATGCCTCGGTGATCGAAGGCATGGTCAATGGCTGGGTGCATATCGGCGTCCATGGGCCGAATTCCTATGTGCTTGCCAGGGAGAAGGACCCGAACCTGGAGGTTTTTGCGACCTACACCAAGGTGAAGGGTCATTTCCAGGAGGAAGGGCCGGGCTATCGCGCCGTGCTGGTGGTGCGGTCCGACTCGAAGTTCGACAGCATCGAATCGCTGAAGGGCACCATCGTCGGCCTCGCCGATCCCGCCAGCACGTCCGGAAACCTGATGCCGCGCATGGTCTTCGGGGACGAGATCGGCACCGGGCCCGAACTGGAGAAGTACTTCTCCAAGGTGGTCTACACCGGCGGTCACGACCAGTCGGCCCTGGCCGTCAAGGAAGGCCGCGTCGACGACGCCTTCGTGGCAACCCATCGCCTCGACAACGTCATCGATCGCGGGCTCGCCGCGCCGGAGGATTATCGCGTTCTATGGCAGTCGGGCATCATCCCGCAGGATCCGATGGTCTATCGCACCGACCTTTGCGAGCCCATCAAGGCCGCGATCAAGGAAGCGTTCCTGACACTGCACGAAAACCCCGATGCGAAGCCGTTCTTCGACGGCATCAAGTCCACCAAGTTCGTCGCCATGCAGGATTCGGATTACGGTATCATCCGCAAGCTGGTCGACGCCGAAAAGAAGGCCGAAGGTCAGTGAGACACGAGGCCGGTATTGTGGAGGGCCGCGCACGTCGCGGCCTTCCCGGACATGAGGAGAACCGCGTGCCTGTGCTCGACGTTCGCAACCTGAAAGTCAGTTACACTTCGAGCGGGCCGCAGATCCTGAAGGGGATCGACTTCTCCGTCGACGACAGCGACTTCTGCGCGGTCATCGGCCCCAGCGGCGCAGGCAAGTCGACGCTGATCCGCTGCGTCAACCGGCTGGTCGAGCCGACCGAGGGCGACATCGTGCTGTTCGGCCAGAATGTACGTGCGCTGCGCGGCGGGGAGCTTCGGCACCTGCGGCGGCGCATCGGCATGATCTTCCAGGAGTTCAACCTGGTGAACCGCATGTCGGTGATGGACAACGTGCTGTCCGGCCGGCTCGGCTACACGGGGGCCTTCCGCTCCTTCTTCAAGGCGTTTCCGCGCGAGGACATCGACCGCGCGCTGCATCTGCTGGAACGTGTGGGCCTGCAGGACCATGTCGACAAACGCGCCGACGCCCTTTCGGGCGGCCAGCGCCAGCGCGTCGGCATTGCCCGCGCGCTGATGCAGAAACCGGAAATCCTGCTCCTGGACGAGCCGACTTCGGCGCTGGACCCCAAGATCTCTCGCGATGTCATGGGGCTCATTCGCGAGCTTGCCGACGAGTTCAAGGTGCCGGTGCTCTGCAACATTCACGACGTGCAGCTTGCGCTGGAAACCTGCAACCGCATCATCGGCATGCAGGACGGCTACAAGAAGTTCGACGGGCCGTCGAAGGGCATGCGCAAGCAGGACCTCGACGAGATCTACGCGATGGAGGTGCTGTGATGAGCGTCGCAGCACCGGCCGTCTCCGAACACGGGTTCGATGCATGGGTCGCGCACAAGCGCGGCCGCCGCATCAACAACTGGCTGCTGGTGGCAGCTGCCCTTGCCGTGCTCGGCTGGTGTTTCTGGGACACCATCATGGTCGATACCGACTGGGCGCGCATGGGCGGCGCGCTGGGTATCGGCGGCACGCTGGAACGCTTCCTGTGGATCGACTGGTCGCTGGTGCCGCACCTGATCGTGCCGGCGCTGGAAACGCTGATGATGGCGACGCTGGGCACGCTGCTCGGCTGCGTGCTCTCGCTGCCGGTGGCGTGGTTCGGTGCGGCCAACGTTACGCCGAGCAAATATTTCTTCTACCCCGTCGGCCGCTTCCTGATGGTGCTGTCGCGTTCGATCCACGAGATCATCTGGGCGCTGCTGTTCGTCGGCGCGGTAGGGCTGGGTGCGCTTCCGGGCATTCTCGCGGTCGCCATGCGCTCGATCGGCTTCATTTCGAAGATCACCGCCGAGGCGATCGAGAACATCGATCCCAAGCCCGTGGAGGCGATCCGCGCCGTGGGCGGCAACCAGTTCCAGGTGATGTATTACGGCATCGTGCCGCAGATCCTGCCGGTCATCATCGGCACCATCATCTTCGAATGGGACATCAACATCCGCCGTTCCGCCATCATGGGACTGGTGGGCGCGGGCGGTCTCGGCCTCGTGTTCTTCCGCCAGATGGCGATGTTCAACTATGGCGGCGTGACGCTGGTGGTGCTGGCCGTGCTGGTGCTGATCGCGATCGGCGAGGTCGTCTCACTACTGCCCGCAAGGCCGTGATCTGAGGAGGGCGCCATGACCGTCGTTACCGCCGAAACCGTCGCCGCGCCACGCAAGAGCTGGTCGCGCTACCGTCACCCGGAGGCCACGATCCGCTTCGCGGTCATGCTGGCCGTGCTCGCCTTCCTCGGCTGGTCGATCGCGTTCCTCAACATCGACCTGTCGCGAGTGCTTGGGGCCTTTCCCCGGCTCGCCGAGATTCTGGCGACGCGCTATTTCCCGCCGGACCTCGGCTATGTCACCGATGCCGATTTCATCCGCTCGGTGATCCGCACGCTGGAAATGTCGCTGCTGGGTGGCTTCCTGGGCGTGGTCTGCTCCATCCCGCTCGCGTGGCTTGCGGCGCGCAACATCACGATCGGCCGCCGGATCGCCTATCCCTTCGGGCGCTTCGCGATCATGGGCAGCCGGTCGATCCACGAGACGATCTGGACGATCCTGTTCGTGACCGTGCTGGGCTTCGGCATGCTGGCCGGCACACTGGCGCTGACGGTGTTCTGCATCGGCTTTGCCGGCAAGCTGTTCGCCGACGAGCTGGAGGCGATCGACATGGGGCCGGTGGAAGCCATGCGCTCGGTGGGCGCGAGCCCGCTGCAGGTCTTCCAGTATGCGGTGCTGCCACAGGTGCGCGTCGCCTTTACCGGCATCGCCATCTACACCTGGGACGTTGCCTTCCGGGCTGCGACCGTGGTCGGCTTCTTCGGCGGCGGCGGCATGGGCTGGTACCTGAAACGCACAACGCAGCAACTCGAAAGCCAGCGCGTCGCCGCGATCCTGCTGGTGATCATCGCTCTCGTGCTGCTCGCCGAAATCGGCTCCGGCTGGCTGCGCAGGAAGATCGCCGCGATGCGGTGAGAGTCACGCACTCTTCCTGCGTTGTTCTTTCGGATATTTCGTCAGCAGATAGGAGACTGCGCCCTGCAAGCCGCCGGGGACTGCGCAGGAGATGAGGAAGAAAGGGCTGAACCCTGGGGTGGCGCTAAGGCCACCCATAATGCCCACAAAGCCGAAGACGATGCACGGGCCGAGGAGCCCACCCACCAAAAAGGCGAGGACGCTGCGGGAGAAGAAGGCGTGGGCGGCCATAACGCCCATAGTCGACAGTAATACGATGAACGCGGTGATCATTAGGTAGACCAGCGACACGCCACCCAAGACGGCGGGAGGCGATATTTGCAGATAGACGGCCACTATTATCGAGGAGCTGATCCAGGTGAGCAGCGCCACGAATTCGATCGGCGGTCTCTGGTTTGTAGGCTCCAACTTAGATGCCTCCTCAGATTTGCGGTCGCTGTTAGTCGCGCGGACTGACCTGGAGTGCCTTGCAGACCGGTCCGATACCACGGTGCCGACTGGATCAGGTTGCAAAATTCCCTAAAATCCACACGAGTGCCATCTCGACGAACGAGATCGCAAATCCACAGCCTTAGATGTTGCTAAGTAAGTTGGCTGGGGAACCTGGATTCGAACCAGGACTAACGGAGTCAGAGTCCGTGGGTCTACCGTTAACCTATTCCCCAACACGGCGCTTTGGCCGGGTTCGCCCTGAAACGGGCGGTGGTGCAGCGTGGGCGGCACCGAATGCGCCCGATATAGCCACGGACGGCGAATAGTCAACCCCAAACCGTCGTTCCACTACAGCGCCAATGCGGGTGATCCCCGGGGAAATATGCTCCTGAAGAATGGCGAGGGCCTTTACGCTACCGCCCCAATGCGGGTGACCCGGGTGCTGCCGGCATCCTGCGAGCGTTGCGAAAATTTCGCCGGCACACGCACTTGGTGTTTGGCATCGGCGCTGATACTCTGTCGCCAACAGAAAAGACGAGTGCGCCTGCTGCGTCCTTTTGGTTCGCGCGGCGCTAAAGGATAGCCAGTGAAAGACCCCGATTCGGGCGCGGATGCGCCGCAGGGCGGGGCGTCTGGCGGCGTGGGCGGGCCGGTCGAGGCCGCCGCGCCGCATTCCGGACACCCCAGCAGCCGGAGCCAGGGCAATCCTGCGCCGGCACGGGATGGTCGTGACGCCGCTCCCGGAAAAGGCCAATCCAGAAAACGCCGCAAGCGACGCCGTGGCCGCAAGGTTTTCGCGCGCGATGGCGTGACGCCGGGCGGCGGCGCCAACCCCGGTGCGGTACAGTCGAGCCCCGCAGCCGGGCAGACAGCGCAAGGCCAGGTGGCGAAGGAAGCCCCGGCAGCGCCGCAGGGCCAGCCGGGCATAGGCAAGGGTGGCGCGGCCGGAGGGCAACATGCGGCCAACGGCCAGCGGCCTCGCGCGGCCGACCTTCCCGTCTATGCGGCGCTTGACCTTGGAACCAACAATTGCCGGCTGCTGGTGGCGATCCCGCAGCGGCCGGGACAGTTTCGCGTCATCGATGCATTCTCACGCATCGTGAGGCTGGGCGAGGGGCTTTCGGCCAGCGGCCGGCTCGGTCAGCCGGCGATGGACCGCGCCGTCGAGGCGCTGAAGGTCTGCGCCGACAAGCTGCAGTCGCGGCAGGTGCGCAAGGCGCGGCTGATCGCGACCGAAGCCTGCCGCTCGGCCGAAAACGGCGCGGAGTTCATCGCCCGCGTTGAGACAGAGGCCGGGCTGAAACTGGAGGTCATCGACCGCAAGACCGAGGCGCGACTCGCCGTTTCCGGCTGCGGCTCATTGGTCGAGCGCGGCACGGATGGCGTGGTGCTGTTCGACATCGGCGGCGGCTCGTCCGAGATCGCGCTGATCGACGTTTCGCGCCACCGCACGCCAAGGCTTGCCAACCACATCGTCTCGTGGACCTCGCTGCCGGTCGGTGTCGTCTCGCTTGCCGAGCGGTTCGGCGGCCGGCATGTGACGCCCGCGATCTTCGAGGCGATGGTGGAGGAGGTGTCGGGCATGCTCGACCGCTTCGAGGGCCGGACACGGCTTTCGCATCTGGCGGCGGGCGAGCGTTTCCACCTGCTCGGCACGTCCGGCACGGTCACGACGCTGGCGGGCGTGCATCTGGGACTGGAGCGCTACGACCGCCGCCGCGTCGACGGGTTGTGGATGGACAATGGACATGTCGATGCGATGATCGAGAAGCTGCTTGGCTGGGGCTTCGAGGAGCGCATGGCGAACCCCTGCATCGGACCGGACCGGGCCGACCTCGTGCTCGCGGGCTGCGCGATCCTGGAGGCGATCCGCCGCCACTGGCCGTCGGAGCGCCTGCGCGTCGCCGACAGGGGCCTGCGCGAGGGCATGCTTTCGGAGCTGATGGCCGACGACGGCGCCTGGCGCCGCAACCGCCGCAGGGGAGCGTTCGGGCGATGAAGAAGCCGGGCAAGAGCGGGGCGTCGGGCGGCGGTGGTGCGCGCGCGCTGAAGACGCGGATCAAGAAGAAGAGCGGGCTGAAGAATTCGTCGCGCCGCTGGCTGGAGCGGCATCTCAACGATCCCTACGTTCACCGCTCCAAGGCGGAAGGCTATCGCTCGCGCGCGGCGTTCAAGCTGATCGAGATCGACGACCGACACAAGCTGCTGAAGCCGGGCCAGCGCTTGATCGATCTGGGGGCTGCACCCGGCGGCTGGTTGCAGGTGGCGGCGGCACGGGTAAAGTCGCCGGAGGATGCGCCGACCGTCGTCGGCATCGACTATCTGGAGATGGACCCGGTGCCGGGTTCCGCGATCCTGCAGATGGATTTTCTCGACGACGAGGCGCCGGCGCGGCTGATGGAGACGCTGGGCGGCGCGCCCGACCTGGTCGTTTCCGACATGGCCGCGCCGACGACGGGGCACCGCCGCACCGACCACATCCGCACCATGCATCTGTGCGAGGTCGCGGCCGATTTCGCGATCCAGGTGCTAAAGCCCGGCGGGCATTTTCTGGCGAAGACGTTTCAGGGCGGCACGGAAGGCGGGCTGCTCGACCTTCTCAAGCGCAATTTCCGCACGGTGCATCACGTCAAGCCACCGGCCTCGCGCGACGAGTCGGTCGAGCTCTACATCCTCGCCAAGGACTTCAAGGGCAGGGCGGAAACGGACCCTCAGTCGACCGAGTGAGGGCTTTCCTGCGGTGGCAGTTTCTTGCGGACATGGCCGGATACGGTCAGACCTGCGTCGGGCGACAACCACAGGATCGGCAGCACCGCGCATCCAGCAAGCAGGGCGACGCCGATGAAGGCCGGGCCGAAGGCGGCCAGCCCCGTCGGCTCGCCGGTCAGAACGTGGTGCGCCTCCAGCATCATGCCGGCGAAGGCTACGCCCATGGCGATGGAAATCTGCTGCGCCACCGAGGCGATCGCCGTTGCCTGACTCGCCTGCCGGTCGTCGATCTCGGCGAAGACCAGCGCGTTGTTGGAGGTGAAGAACAGCGAGCGCGTGAAGCCGGCCGCCACCAGCACCGCTATGATGACCCAGTAAGGCGTTGCCGGGGTGAAGAAGGCGTTGGCGCCCATCAGGAGCGCGCCGGCGATCGTCGCGAAGATCAGTACATTGCGGAAGCCGGCTAACCGCAGGGCGGTCGTCGCCACGAATTTCAGCGCGATCGCGCCCAAAGCGCTCGCAAAGGTCAGCATGCCGGATTCGAACGGGCTGAGGCCGAAGCCGAGCTGGAACATCAGCGGCAAAAGGAACGGCACCGCGCCGATGCCGATGCGGAAGATGGTGCCCGACAGGATGGCAATGCGCGGGGCCGGGTTGTCGAACAGCCTGAGGTCGAGGATCGGTGTGGCGATGCGCCTTGCGTGCCGCACATAGAGCACGGCGGCCGCGATGCCGAGGGCAAGCGTGGTGACGCCGATGATCGGGGGAAGCGCCGGCATGCTGACCACCGAGAGGCCGAAGACGACGCCGGCGGCGGCAAGTGCCGACAGGAAGAAGCCGGTCCAGTCGATGCGGGCGACGGGCGAGGGCGGCATGTCGGGCAGTACGTAGCCGGATACGATCACGCCGAGCAGGCCGATCGGGATGTTGATCAGGAAGATCCAGTGCCAGGTGAAGAAGGTGGTGATGAAGCCTCCGACCGGCGGGCCGATGAGGGGGCCGATCAATGCGGGCACGGTCAGCCATGCCATGGCCGAGACGAGCTGGCTGCGTTGCGTCGAGCGCACCAGCACGAGACGACCGACCGGCGTCATCATCGCACCGCCCATGCCTTGCAGGAAGCGTGCGGCCACGAATGCGCCGAGCGAGCCGGCCATCGCGCAGGCAAGCGATCCCAGCATGAAGACGACGATGGCGATGCGGAACACACGCTTGGCGCCGAAGCGGTCGGCCATCCAGCCCGAGACGGGAATGAAGATCGCAAGCGCGACGAAGTAACTGGTCAGAGCGAGCTTGAGCGTGATCGGGCTCGTACCGATGTCGGCAGCAATGGCCGGCAGCGATGTGGCGATGACGGTCGAATCCATCTGCTCCATGAACAGCGCCACCGCCAGAATGAGCGGGATGGTGCGGTTCAACGGACGAGCCAGTCGGCGGGAGCGCGCCGGGACAACGGCGCAGGATGGTCGGACATGACGGCGGGTTAGCACAGGGGGTGCGGGCGTCATCAATCCATAAGGCAGTCTTATCATCTATTTCCGTTGGCGGTTTCCGTCGTGGCCATCTCACGAACGCTCACGTTGCCGTGAGACCCTTGCCGCCGCCGCCGAGGTTGCCATGTTCGCAGCATCGACATTTGAACGGAGGGAGTGGCAAGATGATGCCAACGGCAGATCGCAGATCGGTTCTCAAGATGAGCGTAGCGGGTACGGCGGCGGTTCTGGCAACGCCGCAGATCATGGTGCGGGCCGCGCATGCCCAGGCGCCGATGACGGATGTGGGCAATGCCGGCTTCCATCGTTTCAATCTCGGCGGCTTCGAGGTGACGGCGATCCTCGACGGGTTGCGGCCGGGCGATGGGCCGCATCCGACCTTCGGCGAGGACCAGGATGCCGAGGCCATGGCTGCGTTGCTGGAGGAAAATTTCCTGCCCGCGGGCCGGTTCGTGAACAGCTTCACGCCGACGCTGGTCAATACCGGGTCCGAACTGGTGCTTTTCGACACAGGCCTGGGGGCAGCCGCGCGCGAAGGCGGTATGGGACAGCTACGCTCTCGGCTTGAGGCTTCCGGCTATAGCGCCGATGACGTGTCGGTCGTCGTTCTCACCCACTTTCATGGCGATCATATCGGCGGGGTGATGGAAGACGGTGCTCCGACATTTGCCAATGCACGCTACGTGACTGGACAGGCTGAGTACGATTTCTGGACCGCCGACGAGCGCCTGAGCGGGCCGACCGAGAACTCGGCGCGGGCCGTTCAAGCCAACGTCGTGCCGCTGGCGGAGAAGATGACTTTCCTGGGCGATGGCGATGAGGTGGTGCCGGGCATAAGCGCGATGCTGGCCACCGGCCACACGCCGGGCCACATGATCTTCAACCTGGAATCCGAAGACAAGCGGCTCGTGCTGACCGCCGACACGGCCAACCACTACGTCGCCTCGCTGCAGCGTCCCGACTGGCACGTGCGTTTCGATATGGACAAGGAGGAGGCGGCGGCGACGCGCCGGCGCGTGTTCGACATGATCGCGGCCGACCGGGTTCCATTCCTCGGCTACCACATGCCTTTCCCGGCGCTCGGCTATGCCGAACCGCTCGACCAGGGTTATCGGTTCGTGCCGGTCAGCTACCAGATGATGCTTTAGGAGCGAACGCGGGTGTCGGCCGCCTCTACAAATGCCCGGCGTCGACGATGAGCGTTTGCGCGGTCAACATGCGGGAAGCGTCTGATGCCAGGAAGAGGCAAGGTCCGACGAGGTCTGCCGGCTGCATCTCCTCTTTCAGGCATTGCCGCTCGAGATGGGCGGAAAGCCCGTCGGGCGTCACCCACAGTTCGCGTTGGCGTTCCGTCATCACCCAACCCGGCGCGATCGCGTTGACGCGGATGCGGTCCGGGCCGAGCTTGCCGGCCAGCCCCTTGGTGAGCCCGATGATGCCGGCTTTCGCCGCCGTATAGGACGGCATGTCGGGATGGTTGATCATGAAGGAGGTGGAGGTGAAGTTGATGATCGAGCCACCGCCCGCCGCCTTCATGCCCGGCGCCACCGCCTGGGCGGTGAAGAAATGCGGCCGCAGGTTGATGGCCTGATTGTCGTCCCAGTAGTCGACCGTCACGTCGGCGATCTCGTGGCGCTGGTCGTATGCCGCGTTGTTGACCAGCACGGTGACGGGCCCATGCGTCTCCGCGGCTTCGGCGGCTGCCTGACGCAGGGCGTCGATGTCGCGCAGGTCGGCCTGCAGGAAGAGCGCGCTCAGACCGGCATCCCGCAGGCGCGCAGCCAGCGTCTCTGAGGCCTCTCGCGCGATGTCGATGAAGGCCACCTTGCAGCCCTGCCGCGCGAAGCCTTCAGTCAGTGCCGCGCCGATGCCCGAGCCACCGCCGGTGATCAGTACGGACCTGCCTTCGAGGTCGGGGTGTCTGACGGATGGCATCATGGTTGGCGTCGCTTTCATGTTGATAGTGCGTCCTTCGAGGCTCGCTGCGCTCGCACCTCAGGATGAGGGAGGTGGGTTGATCGAACCGACAATGTGGTTGGCTTGATGCCAACATCCTTCATCCTCGAAGCTGTCGTATATCGAGCCCGCTGACCCGCGAGTTCGACGGGCAACCTCCCTCATCCTGAGGTGCGAGCGCAGCGAGCCTCGAAGGACGCACATCGTCGATGGAAGGTCAATCGTCGTGAACCGTGGTCACGTCACCAGCTTGCGTTCGGCGAAGCGGGGCTCGCGCCAGAGACCGCTTTCCATGATCGCTTCGAGCGTGGCGGTCGCGCCCCATACATCCTCGAAGCCGACATAGAGCGGGGTGAAGCCGAAGCGCAGGATATCCGGAGCGCGGAAGTCGCCGACGACGCCGCAGGCGATCAGCGCCTGCATGATCGGCCAGCCATGTTCATGGGTGAGCGCGACCTGGCTGCCCCGCTCGGCCTCTTTTCTCGGTGTGATGACCTTGAGGCCGTGCCTGGCAAGTTTCTCGTCGGCCAGCTCCATGAAATAGCCGGTCAGCTTCAGCGACTTCGCGCGCAGGGCGTCCATGTCGGTGCGCTCGAAGACGGCGAGGCTTTCGAGCAAGGGCAGATAGGAGAGAACGGGCGGCGTGCCGACCCGGAACTTCTCGATCGTTGCCGACGGTGCGAAATCGACTTCGAAGGCGAACGGCGCGGCATGACCCTGCCACCCCGTCAGCGGATTGCCGGCACTGGCCAGGTGGCGGGAGGCGACGAAAAGCCATGCCGGCGCGCCGGGACCGCCATTCATGTATTTATAGGAGCAACCGACGGCGAAGTCGGCATTGCAGCCGTTGAGGTCGATCGGCAGCGCGCCCAGCGAATGGCACAGATCCCAGATGACCAGCGCGCCGGCGTCGTGAATGGCCTTGGTGACACGTGCCATGTCCCGCAGGCGACCCGTGCGGTAGTTGACCTGGCTCAGGCAAACAACCGCCGTGTCTGGCCCCAGCAGCGAAAGCACGGATTCGTCGTCATCGTCTGCGAGCGCCAGTTGCGCCTGCGGGAAAACGTTGGCGATCGCGCCCTGGAGGATATGGATGTCGGTGGGAAAATTGTTCCGCTCGGAGATGACGCCGGTGCGATCGGGGCGCATGCGCATTGCTGCGCAGAACACCTTGTAGAGATTGACCGAAGTGGAGTCGGCGGCCAGCACCTCGCCCGCCTTCGCGCCCATCAGCGGCGCCAGCCGGTCGCCGACCGTAACCGGCAGCATGTGCCAGTTGCGGCCATTCCAGCTCCGGATCAGGTCCTTCGCCCAGCCTTCCGAAAGGGCCTCGGCCATGGCCGGACCGACGGAGGCCGGCATCGCGCCCAGCGAATTGCCGTCGAGATAGATCTCGCCGGCAGGCAGGGCAAAGAGACCGCGCATCGGGGCCAGCGCATCCTCCCGGTCCATGCCGCGGGCGCTGTCGAGCCCGGCGGAGGCTGCTTCGCGGGCGGCCTTGACCCTGTCTATGGTGGTGGACATTACGCCTCCTACAATACCGAAACGACCTTCGTGGCTAGCGCATCGAGCCGGTCGCCGGGCAGACCGGCGACGTTGAAGCGGCTGTCACCGACGATGTAGACGCCGTGCTCGGCGCGCAGGCGGGACACCTGCTCGCCGGTGAGGCCGAGCCTCGAGAACATGCCGCGCTGGCGGGCGATGAAATCGAAGCGATCGGAATTGGACTCGCGGCGCAGCGCCTCGGCAAAGCCTTCGCGCAGGCTCAGCATGCGCAGCCGCACGGCTTCCAGCTCCGCCTTCCAGTCGGCGCGCAGGTCGTCGTCTTCGAGCACAATGCGCACGCATGCAGCCGCATGGTCAGGGGGCATCGACCAGATGCCGCGCGCAAGGCCGAGCAACTGGCCATAGGCGGTGTCCGCCTCGGCGGCATTGCGACCCAGCAGCAGCGCCGCGCCGGCTCGGTCGCGATAGACGGAGAAATTCTTGGAGCAGCTTGCGGCGGCCAGCAGTTCCGGCACGTGGGCCGCGAGAATGCGAAGGCCGGCGGCATCCTTTTCCAGCCCGTCGCCGAACCCCTGATAGGCGATGTCGACGAAAGGCGTCAGGCCGCGTTCGGCAAGGAGCGCGGCAACAGTCTCCCACTGTGCGGCGGAGAGGTCAGCACCGGTCGGGTTGTGGCAGCAGCCGTGCAGCAGCACCACGTCGCCGGGCACCGCGCCTTTTAGCGCCTCGATCATCGCGTCGAAACGCACGCTGCCGGTCGTGCTGTCGAAATAGGGGTAGGTGCGCGCGGTCAAGCCCGCGGCGCGCAGGATCGGCATGTGGTTGGGCCAGGTCGGGTCCGGCACCCACACGGTGGTATCGGGGCGCGAAGCCGCGATCAGGTCGGCCAGCAGCCGCAGCGCGCCGGTGCCGCCGGGCGTCTGCGCGGCACGCAGGCGAGGGCGTTCCGCCTTCTCGCCGAACACAAGGCCGATCATCAGCTCGTTAAACACGACATCGCCGGCAAGCCCGAGATAGCTCTTGCTGGCCTGCGTCTTGTGAAGCCGTCGCTCGGCCTCGCGGACCGCGCGCATGACTGGCGTCTTGCCGTCGACATCCTTGTAGACCCCGACGCCGAGGTCGAGCTTGTCGGTGCGCGGATCGTCGCGATAGAGCGACATGAGCATGAGGATGCCGTCGGGTGCGGCGGGTTGAAGTGTCTCGAACATGGGGCCCTCCGAAGAACGGCGCCACAAAGCCCTAAATCGTTCGGTCGCGCAACAGATTTGGTCGCATCCGTGGTTGTGCCAGCGCGCGGCGCGGCCTTAGATCGCAGTCGGCGCGATGTCGCCAGCGAGAGGGGACATGTGACCAGACATTATTCCGCGTTCGGGTTGTTGCGCGAAGGTCTTCGCGGCCATAGCGGCTGGCAGCCCGCCTGGCGCTCGCCGCAACCGAAGCCACGCTACGACGCCGTCATCATCGGCGGCGGCGGGCAGGGGCTTGCGACCGCATATTACCTTGCCAAGAACCACGGCATCACCAATGTCGCCGTGCTGGAGAAAGGCTGGCTGGGTGGCGGCAATACCGGCCGCAACACCGCGACCATCCGCTCCAACTATTTCTATGCCGAAAGCGTGGCGCTCTACGAATTCTCCCTGAAGCTCTATGAGGGGCTTTCGCGGGAGCTCAACTACAACGTCATGCTGTCGCAGCGCGGCGTCGTCACAGTCGCCAGTTCGCCGGCCGAGATGGAGATGGCGGCGCGGCTCGTCAATGCGATGCAGATCAACGGCACCGATGCCGAACTGCTCGACCGCGACGGCGTGCTGGACAAGGCGCCGCTGCTCAACACCAGCGACGAAGCGCGCTATCCGATCTTCGGCGGAACCTGGCAGGGGCGGGCAGGCGTCGCGCGCCACGATGCCGTTGCCTGGGGCTATGCGCGCGCCGCCGACGGGTTCGGCATCGACATCGTCCAGAATTGCGAGGTGGCCGGCTTCCTCATCGAAGGCGGCCGATGCGTCGGCGTCGAGACGTCGCTGGGCACGATCCACGCCGATGCAGTGGCGCTCTGCGTTGCCGGTCATTCGAGCGTGCTTGCGGCGAAGGCGGGCTTCCAGCTTCCCGTCCGCTCCTACTCTCTGCAGGCGATGGTGTCGGAACCGGTGAAACCCTGCCTCGACACGGTGGTGCTTTATCCCGGCACCGGTACCTATCTATTCCAGTCCGACAAGGGCGAGATCGTCTTGGGTGGCGGGCTCGACCGCGTGCCCTCCTATGCGCAGCGCGGCAATCCGCCGATGCAGCAGACAGTCGTCTCCGGCATGCTGGAGATGTTTCCCGCCTTCGGGCAGCTCAGGATGCTGCGGCAGTGGGCAGGCGTGGTCGACGTGGTGCCGGATTCCTCGCCGATCATCGGGCCATCGCCGGTGTCTGGGCTCTACCTGAACGGAGGCTGGGGGACGGGCGGATTCAAGGCGATCCCGGCGGGTGGCTGGCTGACCGCGCATCTGATCGCCACCGGCGAACACCACGAGATCAGCCGTCCCTTCGACCTCGACCGTTTCGCGACCGGCCGCCTCGTCGATGAAGCGGCCGGTTCCGGCATCGCGCATTAGGGGGCGGATCATGCAACTCTTTTCATGCCCCTTCTGCGGCGAGCGCGACGAGACCGAGTTCACATTCTGCGCCGAGGCCGGCAAGACGCGACCCGAGCCGGCGGCCGAGGTCTCGGCAGATGCCTGGGCGCGCTACCTTCATTTCGACCACAACCCGAAGGGCGCGACACGGGAGGTTTGGTTACACGCGACCTGCGGCGAGTTCTTCCTGATGGAACGCGACACCGTGAGCCATGCGGTGTCGGGGTCGCACTCGCTGCGGAGGCCGGAGGCATGAGCGCGCGCCGCATCCGAGACAGCGGCGCGCCGCTGGCTTTCACCTTCGACGGCAGAGCCTATGAGGGGCGGGAGGGCGATACGCTCGCCTCGGCATTGCTGGCCAATGGCGTGCGCGTTGTCGGCCGCTCGTTCAAGTATCACCGGCCGCGCGGCATCCATGGTGCGTGGAGCGAGGAGCCGAACGCGATCCTCGACGTGACCATCCACGGCAAGACGTGGCCGAACGTCCGCGCGACGACGCAGCGCCTCGAAGCGGGCATGGATCTGCGCTCCGTCAATGCGCGGCCGACAGCCGAGGGCGACCGGCTCGGCCTGCTCGACCGGCTGTCGCCATTCCTGCCTGCCGGGTTCTACTACAAGACCTTTCTCTGGCCGGACTGGCATCGCTTCGAACCGCGCATTCGCGCCATGGCGGGGCTGGGGCGGCTCGATCCCGCGCACGAGCCGCCGGCCGACAGTCCCGCGATGAACGCGCGCTGCGACGTGCTTGTGGTCGGGTCGGGGCGGTCGGGGCTCTTGGCAGCGCGCGATGCGGCGCGTGCAGGTGGCAGCGTAATCGTCGTCGACGATCGTTTCGAGCCCGGCGGAACAATGCTCCATCGTGAGGCCGATGGGGCAGAGCGGGCTGCCGTGCTTGCCGGTGATGTCGAGCAGGCCGGCGCGCGGATTTTGTCGCGGACAACTGCCTACGGGATCTATGACCACAATCTCGTCTGCTGCTGGGAGCGTCGGGACGGAGCGCCCGACCGGCATTGGCGCATCAGGCCGAAGCGGATTGTGCTCGCGACTGGCGCGATCGAGCGGCCGCTGGTCTTTGCCGACAATGACCGGCCAGGCGTCATGTCGGCGGAAGCCGCGCTTTATTACCTGCGCCGCTACGGCGTGCTGGTGGGCGAGCGCATCGTGCTTGCTGTCAACAATTCGCGTGCACTGGGATTGGCCGATGCGCTGAGGGAAGCCGGCGCTGCGGTGACGGTCGCCGACCTGCGGGAGGGCGCCAGCGTCGACGCTGTTCATGGCGGAAAAGGCGTCGAGGCTGTCACGATCTCGGGAAAGCGGATCGAGGCCGATTGCGTGCTGGCTTCAGGCGGTTACACGCCGACGGTGCATCTGTTCTGCCAGGCGAAGGGAAAGCTGCGCTACGACGAGGCCATCGCCGCCTTCGTGCCGGGCGCTCCTGTCGACGGCATATCGCTTGCGGGCGCGGCGGCGGGCGACTTTGGCGACTATGCGATCGCACCGGCATGGCCGAACCCCGGCGCAAAGGGCCGCCAGTGGATCGACTTCCAGAACGACGTGACGCTGAAGGACGTCGAACTCGCCGCTCGTGAGAATTTCCGCTCGGTCGAACATCTCAAGCGCTACACGACGCTCGGCATGGCGACCGATCAGGGCAAGACCTCCAATATGAACGGTCTTGCAGCGATGGCCGCGGTTACCGGCCGCACGATCGAACATACGGGAACGACCACCTACCGCCCGCCCTTCGTGCCGGTGCCGTTCACGGTGGTGGCCGGCCGGCGGCGCGGGCAACTGTTCAATCCGGTGCGGCGGCTGGCGCTGGAGACGCAGCATCGCGCGGCGGGCGGGGTTTTTCGCGAGTATGGCGGCTGGCTGCGGCCTGCCTTCTATGGTGGTGGCGAGGCCGATGACGAGATACGGCGCGAGGCGCGCCAGGCGCGCGAGACGGTCGCGATCTTCGACGGCTCGCCGCTCGGCAAGATCGAGGTGTTCGGGCCGCAGGCGGGCGCGATCGTCGACTACAATTCCTACAACACCATCTCGACGCTGAAACCCGGCCGAATCCGCTACGGCTTCATGCTCACCGAGGGCGGCGTCATCTACGACGATGGCGTGACGGTGAAGCTCGCGGACGACCATTACGTCGTCTCCTGCTCGTCGGGCCATGTGGCCGGCGTCGTCGCGCGGCTGGAAGAGTGGCGGCAGGATCGGTTCGATCCGGCGGCGGTGTTCGTGCACAATCTCACTGCGCACTGGGCGACGCTGACCGCGACGGGTCCGCGCGCAAAGGCGCTGGTTGCGGCGCTGTCGCTCGGTGTGGACCTGGATGACGCGGCGCTGCCGCATATGGCCGCTGCGCAAGGCTCGTTCGAAGGGGGCGCGGCGCGCGTGGCGCGGGTCAGTTTTACCGGCGACCGCTCCTACGAAATCTCGGTGCCGGCATCGAAGGCGCCAGCACTTTGGGCTGCGATGAACGAAGCGGGCAGGGCGCTCGACGCCGTGCTCATGGGCTCCGAGGCACTGCTGCTGCTGCGCGCCGAAAAGGGCTTCATCATTGCCGGAAAGGATACGGACGGCACGTCGATGCCGCACGATCTGGGCATCACCGGCCCGCGCGACAAGCGGCAGGGCGAATATGTCGGCAAGCGCTCGCTGTTCACCGAGAACGCCTTGCGCGACAACCGGCAGCAGTTTGTCGGGCTCGTGGTGGCGGATGGCGGGCCCGCATTGCCGACCGGCGCGCATGTGCTGGACGAAACCGGCGGCAAGCGGCGCTCGGCAGGCTACGTCACCTCGAGCTACGAGAGCCCGGCCGTCGGCGGCCCGATTGCGCTGGGGCTGGTCGAGCAGGGCATGTCGCGCATGGGCGAAGAGGTGAGCCTGTTCCATCTGGGCAAAGCAAGACGCGCGGTCATCGCGCAGCCCTGCTTCTTCGATCGCGAGGGGAGCCGGATCGATGCGTAAGACGATGCGAGACCGCGGGCTGTTCTGGAGCCCGGCGCCGGACTGGACAACCGCGCGGATCGATGGGGACGCCTATTCGGTGAGGCGCGTCCTGGGGCTCGGCCAGGCACTTGTTTCCGGCGATCTGGATGCCGCCCTTGCCGAACTCATGCCTGCCGCGCCGGAAATCAGCCTTTGGTCGGTGGCTGCGGCGGAGCCTTTTGCCGTGCGGATCGGGCGCGACCGCACGCTTCTGGTCTCGCCCGGTCCGCTTGCTGCCGCGCCCGGTTGGCGGAACGGTTATGTCGCCACGCCCTGCGACGACGCCTATGCGATCCTCGAAATATCCGGCGTCGCGCTGCGCGAGATCGTGGCCGAGGGCACCTCCGTCGACATCAATGCAGGCAGCCGCTCGGCGGCCGTGCTTTTCGCCGGCGTTACCGTCTTACTCTATCGGATTGGGCCTGAGACGGCGCGCCTGCATGTCGAGGCACCTCTCGCGGCCTATCTCTGGGCTTGGCTGGAAGGCAGAAGCTGACCGTCAGCTTCCCGGGCGCGGATCGATCGGCGAAACGGTGTCGAGGTCGAGCAGCTTTTCGAGCTGGCGCGCGCCTGAAAGCAGCTTCGCCTCGCCGCGCGGGATCGCCACGATCTGCAGGCCGACGGGTAACCCCTCTGCGGTAAAGCCGCAGGGCAGCGACAGTGCGGGTGCTGTCGTAAGCGACACGGCAAAGGCAATGGCCAGCCAGTCGATGTAGGTGTCGAAGGTTACGCCCGCACATTCGGTGACGTAGCGCTGTTCGACAGGATAGGGCGCGACGATCGTCGCCGGTGTCATCAGCAGATCGTAGTCGGTCAGGAACGCGACCGCATTGGCGATCATCTCCGTACGCTGCGTCTCGGCCTCGATGATTTCGGCCATCGTCAGTTGCAGACCTTTTTCAACGTTCCAGACCGTCTCCGGCTTGAGCTTGCCGGGTGCTCCTGGAGCTTGCGGGCATGGGCTGCCGCGAAGCCTCTGGCCCGCAACGTCTGGAAAGCGCTGTGGGCGTTGGAAAGATCAGGGTGTGCATCCACTACCTCGACACCGAGCTCACGGAAGCGATAGGCCGCGCGGCGGCAAATCTCTGCGACCTCTGGATCGACCGGTGTCACGCCGAGGTCGGCGCTGAAGGCGACCTTTCGTATCGGCATTCCGGAGCGCGCGGCTTGCAGATAGGACGTACCGTCCCGCGGCAGCGAAACGGGGTCGAGCGGGTTTTCGCCGGTCATCGCGTCGAGCATCAGGGCAACATCCTCGACCGTGCGTGCCATCGGGCCTTCGACCGAGAGGATGTTGTCGGCGATGGTGCCGGGCGTGGCAGCGACGCGGCCGGGGCTCGGGCGCAGGCCGACGATGCCACAGAAGCTCGCCGGATTGCGCAGCGAGCCGCCGAGATCGGAGCCATGCGCCACCCATGCCATGCCGGTAGCCAGCCCGAGACCGCCGCGCCGCCGCTGGAACCCGCCGCCGAGCGGCTGGTGTTCCAGGGGTTTCGCGTCATGCCGAACACCTCATTGAAGGTGTTGGCGCCGGCGCCGAACTCGGGTGTGGCCGATTTCGCGTAGATGAGCCCGCCTTCGGCCTCGACGGTCTCAACCAGGATGTCGGAGCGCTCGGGCACAAAGTCGGCGTAGATCGGCGAGCCCCACGTGGTGCGCACACCCTCCACTTCGGTCAGGTCCTTGATCGGCACCGGCAGGCCGGCGAGCCGCCCGCGCTTCTCGACGGGCTGCTTCATCAGTTCGGTGGCGCGGTTGCGGGCGCGATCGAAGCACAGCGTCGGCAGGGCGTTGACGGCCGGGTCGACCGCGGCGATGCGTTCCTCCAGCGCGTCGAGAAGATCGAGTGGGGAAACGTCTTCGCTTTTCAGCCGGTCGACGATGGTGCAGGCCGACTGGCCGATGAGCGACGATGTCATGGTTCCTCCGATGCGTTGCCTGGGCAGCATGGCTGCCGGGCGCGGCAAAAGCAACGGTTCAGCCTTCCGGCGTGAAGCGGGCCACGACGGCGTGGCTTGTGCCCGGATATGTGAGCCGCACGCGCGTGACGGGCAGGCCGCCCGACCAGGTGCGGCGCTCGACCACGAGGCAGGCCGTGTTTGGCGGAACATCCAGCATGCGCGCCGTGGCGCGGTCGGCCGCGACCGCGCGGATGGTGTGTTCCGCCGTGCTCCATGGGACGTGGCTGATGAGCCACGCGCCGGGCGCAGTGTCCGCAAAGCTCTGGACCGCAGCCTCCGGTACAGCTTCGAGGCTGATCAGGCGTTCTTCCAGGCAGAAGGGTGCGTCGCCTGCGAAATGCCGGCAGGCGATGTCGAGAAGCGGGACCGCATCGGAAAAGCCCGCTGTAGCGTCTTCCGGCGTTTCGGCGAGACGCTGCGTGAGCGACGAAAGCGAATAGCGATAGGGCAGGCCGAGCGCTTCGACCTCCGTGCGTATATCGTGGATTTCCAGCACCGCTGCCTGCGAGCGCGGACGGGCGACGAAGCTGCCGGAGCGCTTGCGCCGCTCGATCAGCCCCGCCTTGGCAAGCTGGGTCAGCGCCTTGTTCACGGTCATGCGCGAGCAGCCATACTGCTCGGTCAGCTCGTGCTCGAAGGGTATGCGATGGCCGGGCGGCCATTCGCCGGAGACGATCTTTTGGCCGATGTCGGCAAGGATGCGCTGGTGGAGGGAGGAGGGGACGGTCATGCCTCCGACAACTCGCGCAGGGCCTTGCGGAAGCCACGTTCGGCTTCGTCGCGCAGACGGTGACGTCCGTTTTCGACCAGCTTGCGGCCGCCGATCCAGACGCGGTCCGGCCGGCCCGCGCCGGCAAAGATGAAGGCGTCGAGCAGCGCGTCGCCGGCCTTGCCCTCGCAGGTGGGGTGCGTGGTGTCGAGCGCCATGAAATCGGCCGGTGCGCCGACGGCGATGCCAGCGTCCGCTGCGCCGAGCGCCCGGGCGCCGCCGCGATGCGCGGCATCGAAAAGCGCGCGGCCGGTCGAACCGGGGCCGCCTGCCATGACATTTCGGGCGCGATTGCCGAGCCGCTGGGCATATTCGAACTGACGCAACTCGTCGGCGAGGCCGATGAGGACGTTGGAGTCGGAGCCGACGCCCCAATGGCCGTCATGCGCGGCAAAGAGGGAGCCGGAAAAGATGCCGTCGCCGAGATTTGCTTCGGTGACCGGGCAGAGGCCTGCCACGGCCCCGGTGCGCGCGGCCGCGATTGTTTCGCTGTCGTTCATGTGGGTGGCATGGATCAAGCACCAGTTGCCGTCAACGGGTGCGTTGGCCAGAAGCCACTCGACGGGGCGGGCGCCGGACCAGGCAAGACAGTCCTCGACCTCCTTGACCTGCTCGGCGACGTGGATGTGCACGGGGCCGCCGGCTGCGAGCGGCACCACCGCCGCAAGCTCGTCGGGCGTGACAGCGCGCAGCGAATGTGGCGCGACGCCGACGACTGCCTCAGGTAGTGATTCAACGACCTTGCGGGATGATTCAAGCAGGCGCGCGAAAGCTTCGACATCGTTGATGAAACGGCGCTGGCCCGGCGTCGGCTCGGCGCCGCCGAAGGTCGAATGCGCGTAGAAGACGGGCAGCAGCGTCAGGCCGATGCCGCTTGCCTGCGCGGCCGCGGCGATGCGGCCCGCCATCTCGGCCTCGTCGTCATAGCGCCGGCCGTCCGGCGCATGATGGAGATAGTGGAACTCGCCGACGCGGCCGAAGCCTGCCTCCAGCATCTCGACATAAAGCATCAGCGCGGTCGCCTCGACGTGCTCGGGCGTCATCGTCAGCGCATGGCGATACATCACCTCGCGCCAGGTCCAGAAGGTATCGGCGGTGGGGCCGCGATGTTCGGCCATGCCCGCCATCGCGCGCTGGAAGGCGTGGCTGTGGAGATTGGCGACCGTCGGCAGCAGAACCGTGCAGCGCTCGTCGGCGTCGGCAGGTGAAGAGTCCGGTTCGATCCGGCCTATGCGGCCGTTGGCGACCGTCATGCTGACGTTTTCGAGCCAGCCCCCGGGCGTGAGCGCCTGTTCCGCAAAGATCACCGTCATGGCCCAAGACTCCGCTTGCGTCGCTTTTCATTATGTATATACATATTGGTGAGGAATGAAAGGCGGAAATGCCCCTCTGCCTGTCGAAGGAGGAACGATGTCGGTGAAGGTCTGGCGCAACGCCAAGCTCGCAACGATGGCCAAGGCCGATGGTGGCGGGGGTGTCATCGTGCGCGGGGCGGTTGTCGCGCGCGATGGCTGCATCGTCTTTGCGGGTCCGGAGCCCGAGCTGCCTGCCGGACTCGGGTCCGCCGAGACGGTCGATTGCGGTGGCAGACTGATGACGCCGGGGCTTATCGACTGCCACACCCATCTCGTTCATGCCGGGAGCCGCGCCAATGAATTCGAGATGCGCCTTGCCGGCGCTTCCTACGAAGAGGTGGCGCGGGCGGGCGGCGGCATCGTTTCGTCGGTGAGGGCGCTGCGCGCGGCCGACGAAGACGAGCTTGTACGCCAGTCTCTGCCGCGGCTCGACGCGCTGCTGGCGGAGGGTGTCACCACCATCGAAATCAAGTCCGGCTATGGGCTCGACACCCAAAACGAGCTGAAGTCGCTTCGGGCAGCGCGCCGGCTGGCGCAGGAGCGTCCCGTCTCGGTGCGCACGACTTTCCTTGGTGCCCATGCGCTGCCGCCTGAAATGGAGGGCGACAAGGATAGCTATATCGACAAGGTTGTCGGCGAGATGCTGCCGGCAGTGGCGCAGGCCGGGCTTGCCGACGCGGTCGACGGGTTCTGCGAGGGTATCGCGTTTGCGCCTGAGCAGATTGCGCGCGTCTTCGATGCAGCCGCCGCGCTCGGACTGCCAGTCAAACTGCACGCCGACCAGCTTTCCAATCTGCATGGCGCCGCACTTGCCGCCCGATACGGTGCGCTTTCGGCCGACCATGTGGAATATACGGATGAAGAAGGTGCGGAGGCGATGGCCGAGGCCGGCACTGTTGCCGTGCTTCTGCCGGGCGCGTTCTACTTTATCCGCGAGGAGCGGCGACCGCCGGTCGAGCTTTTCCGTCGCCACGGCGTCCGCATGGCGGTGGCGACCGACTGCAACCCCGGCACCTCGCCACTGACGTCAGTGCTGCTGACGATGAACATGGCGGCGACGCTGTTTCGGCTCACGGTCGACGAGTGCATCGCAGGCCTCACGCGTGAGGCGGCGCGCGCGCTCGGCCTCCTGAGTGAGACCGGCACGCTTGAGGCGGGCAAATGGGCGGATCTGGCGATCTGGGATGTCGAGAGCCCGGCGGAGCTCGTCTACCGCATCGGTTTCAACCCGCTGCACCAGCGGGTGTGGAGGGGCAAATGACCAGACAGCTCAAGCCGGGTGCTGCCACGCTCACCGACTGGCGCGCCATCTATCGCGGCGCGGTGCCGAAGCTCGATCCATCGTGCCGCCCGAAAATTGCGGCCAGCGCTGAGGCTGTGGCGCGCATCGTCGCCAGGGGCGAGCCTGTCTACGGCATCAATACCGGGTTCGGGAAGCTTGCAAGCGTGCGCATTCCGGCTGCCGATCTGGAAACTCTGCAGCGTAACATCGTGTTGTCGCATGCCGCCGGCACCGGCGAGCCAATGCCGCAGTCCGTGGCGCGGCTGATGATGGCGCTGAAACTCGCGAGCCTTGCGCAGGGAGCGTCGGGCGTGCGGCAGGAAACGGTCGATCTGCTCGAAGCGATGCTGGAGCGAGGTGTCGTGCCGCTGGTGCCGGCGCAAGGCTCGGTGGGGGCGTCGGGCGATCTGGCGCCACTGGCTCACATGACGGCGGTGATGATCGGCGTCGGCAACGTGTTCTTGGACGATCGCCGCATGCCGGCTGCCGAAGGTCTTGCCGCGGCCGGTCTCGCGCCCGTGACGCTCGGCGCCAAGGAAGGGCTGGCGCTGCTGAACGGCACCCAGTTCTCCACTGCCTATGCGCTCGCTGGCCTGTTCGAGGCGGAACTGCTCTTCCGATCCGCGCTGGTGACAGGTGCTTTGTCCACCGACGCGGCGAAGGGCTCGGATGCACCGTTCGATCCGCGTATTCACCAGCTTCGCAAGCATCGCGGCCAGATCGAGACGGCGGAAACGCTGCGCCGGTTGATGGAAGGAAGCGCGATCCGCGAATCGCACCGCATCGGCGACGAGCGCGTGCAGGACCCGTATTGCCTGCGCTGCCAGCCGCAGGTGATGGGTGCGGCGCTCGACGTGTTGCGCAAGGCGGCAGATACGCTTGCGACGGAGGCCAACGGTGTGACCGACAATCCGCTGATCTTCCCAGGTGATGAATTTGGGGACGACACGGCATTGTCGGGCGGCAACTTCCACGCTGAGCCCGTGGCATTTGCCGCCGACATGATCGCGCTGGCGGTCTGCGAGATCGGCTCGCTCGCCGAGCGCCGCATCGCGATGCTGGTCGATCCGGCGCTTTCAGGCATGCCCGCGTTCCTGACACCAAAGCCGGGGCTCAATTCCGGCTTCATGATCCCGCAGGTCACGGCGGCGGCGCTCGTGTCGGAGAACAAGCAGAAGGCCTATCCGGCAAGCGTCGATTCCATCCCGACTTCGGCCAATCAGGAAGACCACGTTTCCATGGCCGCGCATGGTGCACGGCGCCTGATCGGCATGGTGGAGAACGCCACGGCCGTCGTCGGCATCGAACTGCTGGCGGCCGCGCAGGGCTGCGACTTCCATGCGCCGCTTGCATCGAGCGCATCGCTGGAGGCGGTGAGGGCGCTGTTGCGGGCCAGCGTGCCGCATCTTGACGACGACCGCCATTTCCATCCGGACATGGAAGCCGCAAACACACTGGTGCGCACGGGTGCGGTGATCGAGGCGGCGGGAGCCGTGGATTTGCCGGGGGTGGAGGGGTGAGCGCAAACGCTGGCACTCTGTCGCGCCCCCCACTGTCCTGCCGGACATCTCCCCCACAAGGGGGAGATCGGCAGCTTCAGTCCGGCCGCCCATCTTGCAACCCAGGCGGTTAGCGAAGGCAGACGCGACGGCTGATCTCCCCACCCGTGGGGGAGATGTCCGGCAGGACAGAGGGGGCAACGTAAAGCTGCAGTCTTGGAGGTATGGTTGTGACCACCCCTTGGCTAACCGTGACGCGTGGCGATGCGCCGCTGCTGGTTTCGATCCCGCACACCGGCACCGAATTGCCGGGTCTGGACGGCCAGATCGTTTCGCCGTGGCTGGCCCGGCGCGACACGGACTGGTGGATCGAGAAACTCTACGATTTTGCGGCCGGGCTCGGCGCGACGGTGGTGCGCACCGCGATCTCGCGCACGGTGATCGACGTCAATCGCGACCCGTCGGGGGTGTCACTCTATCCCGGACAGGCGACCACCGGCCTGTGTCCGACGGAGACGTTCGATGGCGATCCGCTCTACCGTGACGGATTGCAGCCCGGCGAGGGGGCATCGCGCGGCGGCGGGAGACATGGTTCGACCCTTACCACGCAGCGCTTCGTACCGAGCTGGAACGCCTGCGCGGGAGCCACGATCGGGTCGTGCTCTACGACTGTCATTCGATCCGGTCGGTGATCCCACGCCTGTTTCCGGGCGAGCTTCCGGTGTTCAATCTCGGCACCAATGGCGGGGCGAGCGCCGATCCGCAGCTTGAAGCAAAGGTGACCACGCTGCTGGAGGCCAGCGACGAGAGCTTCGTCGTCAATGGCCGCTTCCGGGGCGGGTGGATCACGCGCCATTACGGCACGCCGGAGGAGGGCGTGCATGCGCTGCAGATGGAACTCGCCTGCCGGGGCTATCTGCGCGAGCCGGTCGGTCCCGTCGATGAGACTAACTGGCCGGTTGCCTACGATCCCGATTTCGCCGCGCCGCTGCGCGCAGTGCTGCACAGCATATTCGAAACCGCGCTCGATTGGGCGCGTCGCTGAACCCTGGAGGACATGATGACGCTCCATTCCCGCCTCGACAACACCCGCACCATCCGCGCCGCTACCGGCACCGAACTGACGGCGAAAAGCTGGCTGACCGAGGCGCCGTTGCGCATGCTGATGAACAATCTCGATCCTGACGTTGCCGAAAATCCTAACGAGCTGGTGGTCTATGGCGGCATAGGCAGGGCGGCGCGCACCTGGCAGGACTTCGACCGTATCGTCGCCGCGCTGCGCGATCTCGAAGGCGACCAGACTTTGCTGGTCCAGTCCGGCAAGCCGGTGGGCGTGTTCCGCACCCATGCCGATGCGCCGCGGGTGCTGATCGCCAATTCCAACCTCGTGCCGCATTGGGCGACATGGGAGCATTTCAACGAGCTCGACCGCAAGGGGCTCGCCATGTACGGCCAGATGACGGCCGGCTCGTGGATCTATATCGGCACGCAGGGCATCGTGCAGGGCACCTACGAGACCTTCGCCGAGGCTGGCCGCCAGCATTATGACGGCAGCCTCAAGGGCAAGTGGATCCTGACTGGCGGACTCGGCGGCATGGGTGGCGCGCAGCCGTTGGCGGCGGTCTTTGCCGGAGCGTGCTGCCTTGCGGTGGAGTGCGACGAGACCCGCATCGATTTCCGTATCCGCACACGTTACCTAGACGAGAAGGCCACCACGCTTGACGAGGCGCTGGAGAAGATCGAGCGCTGGACCAAGGCCGGCGAGGCGAAATCGGTCGGCCTGCTTGGCAATGCCGCAGATGTTTTCCCGGAACTCGTCAAGCGCATGAAGGCCGGCGGCGCGCGCCCGGACATCGTCACCGACCAGACCTCCGCGCACGACCCGATCAACGGCTACCTGCCGGTCGGCTGGACGGTCGCCGAATGGCGCGACAGGCGCGAGCGCGACCCGAGGGCGGTCGAGAAGGCGGCGCGTGCGTCGATGAAGACGCATGTCGCGGCCATGGTCGACTTCTGGAATGCCGGCGTGCCGACGCTCGACTACGGCAACAATATCCGGCAGGTGGCCAAGGAGGAGGGGCTCGAAAACGCCTTTGCCTTCCCCGGCTTCGTGCCGGCCTATATCCGGCCGCTGTTCTGTCGCGGCATCGGGCCGTTCCGCTGGGCGGCGCTTTCCGGCGACCCGGAGGACATTCGCAGGACCGACGCGAAGATGAAGGAATTGTTTCCCGAAAACGAGCATCTGCATCGCTGGCTCGACATGGCGCAGGAGCGCATCGCGTTCCAGGGCCTGCCGGCGCGCATCTGCTGGATCGGGCTCGGCGACCGCCACAAGGCAGGCGTCGCCTTCAACGAGATGGTGGCGAAGGGCGAGCTGAAGGCACCGGTCGTGATCGGCCGCGACCACCTCGATTCCGGCTCCGTCGCCTCGCCCAACCGGGAGACGGAGTCGATGATGGACGGCTCCGACGCCGTTTCCGACTGGCCTTTGCTCAACGCGCTCCTCAATACAGCTTCCGGGGCGACATGGGTGTCGCTGCACCATGGCGGCGGCGTCGGCATGGGCTTCTCGCAGCATTCGGGCATGGTGATCGTCTGCGACGGCACGCCGGAAGCGGCGAAGCGTGTCGAGCGCGTGTTGTGGAACGATCCGGCCACCGGCGTCATGCGCCATGCGGACGCCGGCTACGAGATCGCAATCGACTGTGCCAGGGAACATCAGCTCGATCTGCCGGGGATATTGGGCTGAGGGGTAGTGCGTCCTTCGAGGCTCCGCTTCGCGAAGCACCTCAGGATGAGGGAGACCGTGCCGCTGTCGTGATACGAAGTGCTGCCCTCGCCATCGTCATCCCGGAAGCCGAAGCGCAGCGCAGGCTATCCGGGACCCATTGAGCAGCACGGCCGGTTTGCGGGCGTTCGCGGCTGTACGGACATGCGCCGCGTGCTGCACGGGGCCGTGCCACACGATTTTCGGGCCAATGGGTCCCGTCGCTTCGCGACCCCTCGCAAGCTCGGTCGGCCGGGATGACGCAGGAGAGAGAAACCGCGGCTCAAACGACGCGACCCGTCGACATGGGGCAGGCGCGTTGTTATCTCCAGCGCAGTCCAATTGCAGGAGACGGCTCTTGAGCGAAGAGACAGTGTCGCGGGTGGTGATCGTCGGTAGCGGGCAGGCGGGCGTGGAATGCGCTGCGGCGCTGCGGCACAACGGGTTCCAGGGTTCGGTGATCGTCATCGGCGCCGAACCCGACCTGCCGTACCAGCGGCCTCCGCTGTCGAAGGAGTTTCTCAAAAGCGTCGAGGATTCCTCGCTTCCGCTGAAGGGCGAAGCCTTCTACGGGCAGAATAATATCGAACTGCGCCTCGGTGTGCGGGCGCAGAGCATCGACCGTCCCGCGCGAGAACTGGTGCTCGAAGGCGGCGAGCGGCTGCCCTACGACCATCTCGTGCTGGCGACGGGCGCGCGCAACCGCTTTCCGCCCATCGAAGGGCTCGATCCGGCAAGCGTGATGGAATTGCGCACGCTCGCCCATGCGCGCCTCATGACCGGCCGGCTCGATGACCTTCAACACGCCACCATCATCGGCGGCGGCTTCATCGGGCTCGAGGTCGCAGCACTGCTACGGCAGCGCGACATCGCCGTCGATGTGCTCGAAGCGGCCGACCGGCTGATGGGCCGTGTGCTTTCGCCGATGATGAGCGCCTGCTTCGTGCCGATCCACGAGCAGATGGGGACACGGCTGCGGCTCGGAACGGTGGCGACTGAAATCGACGGCCGCAAGGTTACGCTTTCGGACGGCGACACGCTGGATACCGATGCGGTGGTCGTGGCTGCCGGTGTGGTGCCGAACGCCGAACTGGCCTCCGAGGCCGGGCTTGCGACCGACAATGGCGTCGTTGTGAGCGATCGGCTGCTCACCACCGACCCGGCCATCTCGGCGATCGGCGACTGTGCGGCACACCCGAACCCCTATGGCATCGGCATGATCCGCCTGGAATCCGTGCAGAATGCCGTCGACCAGGGCAAATGCGTAGCCGCGCGGTTGACCGGCAACGACCACGCTTACGACAGCTTGCCGTGGTTCTGGTCTCATCAGGGCGCGACGAAGCTGCAGATCGCTGGCCTTGCGATGGGCATGAACGAAACCGTCATGCGCGGCGACCCGGCCAACGGAAAGTTCTCCGTCTTCGTCTATCGTGAAGGCAGGCTGATCGCGGTGGAGAGCGTCAACAGCCCGGCCGACCACATGGTGGCGCGGCGGCTGCTCGCGGCGCGGCTGTCGATCCCGCTGGATGTTGCCGCCGATCCGGCATCTGACCTCAAGGCGCTGATGCCGAAGCCCGCGGCGGCTTAGCTCCCGGGGTGGTATGACGATAGGTGCGTCCTTCGAGGCTCGCTCCGCTCGCACCTCAGGATGAGGGAGGTGGGTTGATCGAACCCGCTGAGCAGTGGGCTCGATGCACCTTAACGGAAGGGCCCTCGAGCCCACCGACTTGCCGAAGCGATGCACAACGTCCCTCATCCTGAGGTGCGACCCTGAGCTTGTCGAAGGGGAGCCTTGAAGGACGCACCAAGGCTAATCCGCGAGTCGATTCAGGGTGTTGGGGCGTCCTGTTCGATGAACACTTTCACGCTGGCCGTGCGGCCTGCGGCGTCGATGACCGTCAGGGTGGAGAAGCCTGCACCGTCCGGCTGCCAGTTGGCCGTGCGCCGGCGCCAGAGGCCTTCGACGGGGCGACCATTTGCGAGCCAGCGGAACGGAGCGCGACCGCCCTGCAGCTTGAGCACCAGTGGTATCGCCGCGCTGCCGGCGCCCGATGCAAGCTCGACCCGCGCGCCCTGCGGCGGGAAGACGATCTGCGGCGCCGGCTCGGCAACGCCCGGCTGGCGCAAAGCGTCGCCGGGCGCGGAGAAGCGCCGCTGCATCATCGGCAGGTCGGCGCGCGCCGTGCGCAGCGCACCGGCAGGCGCACGGGGCAGGGGCGTGACCGGCAGCCCCGACCGTTCGAAGGCCTTGAACAGAACGGGCGCGGCAGACGCATAGCCGGACAGGCCGGGCACGGCCGCGCCATCCGGCCTGCCAACCCAGACACCGAGCACATGACGGCCGTCAAAACCGACAGACCAAGCATCGCGGTAGCCGTAGCTGGTTCCGGTCTTGTAAGCGATGCCTCTGGCGCCAGCGCCTTCGGGTGGCGCGATGCCGGACAGCATGTCGGCGACCTGCCATGTCGCGCGGCGGTCGAGGATCGCTGCTGTCTCGCGCTCCCCGGCAACGTTGGCAATCGCGACCGTCTCGCCGCGATTGGCGAGCCCGGTATAGAGGCGCACGAGGTCGCGTAGCGTCAGACCCGCGCCCCCGAGCGCAATGGCGAGGCCCGGCGCCTCGTCGCGCGGGAGCGCCAGCGTCACGCCGGCGCGGCGGAAGCGGGCCGCGAGCCGCGTCGGACCGACGGCATCGAGCAGCCGCACGGCCGGCACGTTGAGCGACATCTGCAGTGCCGTGCGTACAGACACGTCGCCCTGATATTCGAGATCGAAATTGCGCGGAAGATAGCCGCCAAAATTCGATGGCCGATCCTCGATGATCGTCTCCTGCGCCACCAGCCCTTCCTCGAAGGCGAGCCCGTAGATGAACGGCTTCAGCGTCGAGCCCGGCGAGCGGACCGCCCGCGTCATGTCCACCCAGCCGGCGCGGGCGCCATCGAAGAAGCCTGCCGAACCGACTTCCGCAAGAATATCGCCGGTCTGCGCATCGGCCATGACCATGGCGACGGAGAGGCGGGAACCGAGCCGCGCCGCCGTCTCGCGGGCCACGGCCTCCAGCCCTTCCTGCACACGGCGGCTGATGGTGAGCTGATGGCGCGGGAGGCCGGGGTTTTCCGCGAGCGCGCGTTCGGCGGCGTGTGCGGCCAGGAAGGGCATGTCGTGACGTCTCGCCGGCACCGAGGCGTCGCGTGCGCGCTCGGCCTCGCGCTGTTCCAGCTTGTCGGCTGTGATCATGCGGGCGAGCACGCGGTCGCGCGCGGCTTCGGCGGCGGCCTGCGGGTGCCGGTCGGGGCGGCGGCGTTCGGGTAGCTGGGGCAGGGAAACCAGCAGGGCTGCCTCGCCGACGCCGAGGCGCTTGGGCTCCTTGCCGAACCAGGCGAGCGTCGCTGCGCGAATGCCTTCGAGATTGCCGCCATAGGGCGCCAGCGTCAGGTAGCGTTCGAGGATATCATCCTTCGACAGTCGCCGCTCGATCTGCAGCGCGCGCACCATCTGGCGCAGCTTGGCCGTCAGCGAGCGCTCCTTGCGTGGCTCGATCAGCCGGGCGAGCTGCATGGTGATGGTGGAGCCGCCGGAGACGATGCGGCCATTGGTGATGAACTGGGTTGCGGCGCGGGCGAGTGCTGCCGGATCGATGCCGACGTGCCGACGGAAGCGCCGGTCCTCGTAGGCGATCAGCATGTCGACGAAATGCGGGTCGACCTCGTCGAGCGTGATGCGGAAACGCCAGGCGCCCTGCGGCGTGGCCAGCGCGCGCAGCAGGGCGCCGTCGCGGTCGACCACCTCGGTGGAGGTTGCCGGTGGCTCGAGCGGGGGCGGATAAGCGCGATCAAGCGCGTCGAGCCCTGCCATCGCCGCGGTACCGAGCACCGCGGTCATGGAAAGCGCCAGAGCAGGGCCCTTCCAGCGCATCATTGCGCGGCAATCACCTCAACCATGCCGGCTGCCGTGCGGCCGTTGAATTGCGGGCGATACATGTCCTCCACGACGGCGGCGGGGTGGGCGTAGACGCCAGGCGTTACCGCCCGAACCACATAGGCGACCTGGAACGACCCGCCGCCATTGCGGTCGAAGGCGGCGACGAAGCGGTCGTCGCGGAATTCGAAATGGGCGGCTTCCGGTTCGGCCAGCCAGTCGAAATTGGCGAGTTCCGCGCTGCCGACAAGGCGCGGATTGTCGATCTCGAAGCCGGCTGGCAACAGGTCGGTCACCGCCACCCGCGAGGGCCAGGTGTTGGCTTCGTTGACGCGCAGAACCACCACGAAACGCTCGTTCTGCGCCGCTTCGGACACCGTCGCCTCCTCGCCGTCAAGCGTGTAGTAGCTGCGCGTGATGGTGAAGCCGTTGCCGCCGGCCGGCAGCGGATCGACAGGTGCGGCTACCGTGGTGACCACCGCATCGACAGGTTCGTCGCCCCGGTTGGTGACGGTGATGGGGTTGTCCTGCAGGCTCTCACCGGCAACGCGTCGGGCGAAGCTTCCGGTATGCGGCGCGCCGTCCACATCGAGCCGGATCGCGTCGCCCGAAGCCTGCACGGCACGGGCCGCCAGCAGCATCCAGGCTTCTTCCTGGGTGCTCGTCCAGCGCGCGTTGTTCTTCTGTTGCGTGACAAAGCTTACCATGGCCGGAACCGTGCCAGGCGAGGGGCGGGTTTCTGCCGCCAGCGCCAGCATCGCCGCGCCGTCGCGCAGCGAGGAGCCGTAGTCGGAGCGGTTGAAGTTGGTAGCGGTGTCGCCCTGCGCGCGCCGCAGCGCGGATGCAAAGACGGTATCGGCGCGCTGGTTGTCGCCATAAAGCGCGAGTGCCGCGCAAGCTGGGCGCGTGCCATCGGGCTGGTGAATTCCTCCAGCCGCGTGTCGGCATAATAACGCAGGTCGCCGATGGGCGCCTTGCGATTGCGCGCCAGCACATAAAGCGCGTAGGCGATCTCCGTGCCGCGCTCGGAAACGTCCGTCGTGTAGGAAAGCTGGTTCTGGAGATTGCTTAAGGCGTTGGTCATACCCTGAACCGGCACGCCGAAATCGGCTTCGCGGGCGCGGGTCAGGAAGTCGGTGATGTACGCGTCGAGCCAGAGGTCGCCGTAGCCAGGCCCCCACAGGCCGAACGAGCCGGTCGACGTCTGGAAGGTCATCACCCTGGCGATCGCCTTCTGCACGCGTTCGCGCAGGCCGGGATCGTTCTCGAGGCCCGTCGCGGAAGAGAGTTCGCCCACGTAAAGCAGTGGCAGGGCGCGACTGACCGTCTGCTCTGCGCAGCCATGGGGATAGCGGTCGAGCGTCATCAGGAGCGAGGGCAGGTCGAAGGCCGATGCCGGCGATACGCCGACGGATACCGATGCGCCGTCGAGCAGGCTGTCTGCCAGCAATTCGCCATCAACGCGCAGCGATCCGCCATTGGCCTGGAGGCTGATGACCTGACGGTTCGTGACCGGCATCGCCGGCTGACGCACCGGCAGGAAGAGAGTGCGGTCGACCTCAACGCCGTCAGCGTGAGTGAGCGACACGGTCACCGTAGCATCGCCGGTGGCTGTCGCCGTGACCGGAAGCGTCAGCGTGGCGCGGGCGTTGTCGCCGAGCGCGACGCTTTGCGGCACGTCGCCAAAGTCGAAGCCGGCCATGCCGTCTGTCCGCACCGCAACCGCATAATCGCCGGCGGGGCCGTCGGCGTTGTGGATGTCGAGGCGCACGGTGGCACGGTCGCCGGTCGCCATGAAGCGAGGCTGACCGGCGGTGATCACGATCGGGTCGCGGATGATGACGTCCGTTGTCGCTTCGCCAACACCGCGCTTCGACCACGCCACCGCCATCACGCGGGCCGTGCCGTTGAATTCGGGTATGTCGAAGGTGATTTCGGCCTTGCCATCGTCGCCGACCTTTACGGGTCCGGAGAAGAAGGCCAGCAGCTTCTCGGTCGGCGCGCTGCCCTGCGCGGTGAGGCCGCCGCCGTCGCCGCCCGTGCGGATGCGTCCGAAAGCGCCGGCCGAACCGTCGATCAGCCGGCCGTAGATGTCGCGTATATCGAGACCGAGCCGGCGCTGGCCGAAATACCAGTCTTCAGGCGCGGGGGCTCGTAGCGGGTCAGGTTGAGGATGCCGACGTTGACGGCTGCCACCGCGACGTAGGCTTCCTCGCTGGGTTCCAGCCCCGTCAGAGAAACGGGGATGGAAAGCGGCGCGCGGGGCAGGGCCTGCGCGGGCGGGGAAAGCTCGACGCCGAGCTTGCGCTCCGCGGGATCGATCGCCAGCCACTTTACGCCGATGGCGCGCGACGGCATGCGGCTTTCCTCCGTTTCGCCGGGGCGGAACAGCGTTGCCGTGACATAGGCCCCGGCGCCCCAGTCGGCCGAAACGGGGATCTCGATCTCGGTGCCCTCGGCTGGCACGCTCGCCTCGATCGTTTGATGGAGGCGTTCGGAGCCGATCGCCACCAGCAGCTCGCCGGCGAAGCGGGGCGATACCTTCAGGGTCGCGGTCTCGCCGGTTTCGTAGCTGTCCTTGTCGAGGGCGATCTCCAGGCCATCGGGAGTTTCCGTCGAGGTTGCCTCGACGAACCAGCCGGCATCGAATTCGTAGCTGGCAACCGGTCCGGCAGGATCGGCGCTCTCGACCTCGAGGCGGTAGCGGCCCCAGTCGACGGGGACCGCGATGGTCGCGGGATCGTCGGCAGCGATGTCGACGGTGCCACTGTCGATGCGACGCTCGACGGTGATCGCCTCGTAGTTCCAAGCGTTGTTGCTGCGGTACCACTGATAGTTGCGCTCGACCTTGGTCAGCGTCCAGAGCGCGCCGGACAGCGCCTCACGCTCGCCTGCGGGCGAGACGGCGATCGCGCGGAACGAGGCAGTGGACCCCTGTGGCACTTCGGAGCCGGCGAAATCGGGACGGATACCGATCACGGCGTCCTGCGGGCGGATGGCAAGCTTCGTGCTGCGCTCGACCGCGCGGCCACCGCTTTCGCGCATGCGCACGGTCACCTTGGCCTCGAGCAAACCGGTCGTGGAGGGCAGTGCATCGGTTGCCACTTCGATGCGGGCCTTGCCGTCCTCGTCCGTCGCATCAATGTCGAGGGAGGTCGATGACGCCTCGATCTCTTCGTCCGCTAGGCCAAACGAGAAGCCGGGGAACCGATCCCATTCGCGTCTTGTGGAGACGACGACCTCGCCCTCTAGCTCCAGATTGGAAGCGGGCGCACCGTAGAGGTAGCGGCCGTCGAGCGCGATCCAGGCCGGTTCGCCGGCATCGAACTCCGGCGTCTCGGGTTCGAGGTCGAACTCGATCCTGTCCGGAACGAATTCCTCGACCAGGAATACCGACTGGGCGAGGGGCGAGGTGTCGGGGTCGCTGTAGATGCCCAGCGTCCAGGAACCAAGCATCGCCGTCTGCTGCAGCTCCAGCGGCACATGATGGCCGCCGAGCGCGCCGCCATCGCTGGTGATGCGGCGCTCCTCGACGCCGTCCGGGCGGGTGTAAATGAAGGTCAGCGGCAGGTTCTCGATCGCGTCGGCACTTTCGTCGCGCGCGAGGGCGGCTGCATGGACCGTCTCGCCGGGGCGGTAGATGCCGCGCTCGGTCCAGGCGAAAACGTCGATGGCGCCGGGGGCGGCGCGACCCGTCACGCCGCGGTCGGACAGGTCGAAACCGCCGCGCGTCATATCGAGGAAGACGAAATCCTGTTTGCCGCCCGCGGCCGTGAGCACCGCGGGCGCCATGCCGGAACCGCCGCGCGTCAGGCCGGCCGTGAACACGGCCTGTCCCCTGGCATCCGTCGTTGCGGTGCCCAGCACCTCGTTGTTGCGGGCGAGAAGCTGCAGCTCCACGCCTTCCAGCGGGCGCGCGGTTGCCAGCGAGCGGGCGAAGACCGTCAATCCGTCCTCGCCGGCATAGGTCGAGAGGCCGATGTCGGAGACGACGAACCACTGCGTGGCGCGCGCATTCCAGGATCGCTGGTGTCGCCCTGCGGCGTTCCGGTGAGTACGTAGACGCCAGGCTTGCGCTCCGGCAGCGCTTCCTCGACCGGGAAGGCGGTGACCACGTCCTTATTGAGCTGGTTGTCGATTTCGATCGTGCCCTGCCAGACGAGCTCGCCGAGATTCTCCGCCAGCGAGGAAATCTCGTACTCGTCGATCTGGCGCGGGAAGGGGTTGTCCTTCATCAGATCGCTCAGCGCGCGGTCGCCCACGCGATGCAGCTTCAGCTCGGCAAGCGGCGTGTTCACGCTGACGATCGGCAGGGCATGGCGGCCCGTGGACGGCAGCACGAAATTCTCGCCGGAGAAACGCATCGAGGGTGCGCGGTCGCGGACATAGACGGATAGCGTGACGGGGCTTGCGATCACCTCGCCGACGGCGGCGGGAAGGCCGGACCGGATGCCGATACGGTAATATTTGCCGTGTTCGAGACCCTCGACGCAGAGCTGCGTGCCGGAGGTTTCGATTGCCTTCGGGGCGGCGTCGTCAACGGTGACGAAGGGTGCGTAGTCGACGCCCGATTTCGCCAGATCCTCGGAGAACTGGACGCAGGCGCGCGGCGCGGCCCCATCGGCCTCCACCGTATTGTTGACGACGCGGAAGCCCTTGCGAGCCTTCAGGTCGAGATAGGCGGCACGTACCGAAGCATCGTCGACCAACGCCAGGCTCGCCTCATAGGCCTGGAGGGCCGGGCGATAGAGGTCGCGGTTGTCCAGCGCGAGACCGACCGCCGCGAGGCTGTCTGCACGAGCCGATGCGGAGCGCGCCAGTGCATAGGCGTTTAGCGCGGCCGACATGCCGTCCTGGCCACGCTGCGCGCGTTCGGAGCTGGAGTCGGGCTCGACGGCGAACTGCGCACGGGCAAGTCCGGCCCACAGTTCGGCGTCGTCGGGGTCGATGACGAGCGCGGCACGCCGGGCTTCCACCGCCGTTTGCGGATCGCCGGCACTCAGGGCGCTGGCTGCGCTCGAGGACAGGTATACGATGCCGGTGGATTCGTCCGGCGTTTCGCGCTCGAGCGTCGCGCGGTAGCGCAGGGCCTCATCGCGCATGTGCTGCGGCACGTAGTCGAGCACGGGTGGTGCGCCGAGTTCGGCTTCGCCGCTGTCGACGACCACGCGTCCGGCCACCGCACCCGGGAACGGGTTCAACGTGCTGTAGTCGGATTTCAGGAAGCACCATTGCGCGCGCGTGTTGTAGGTGAAGGCGCGGCAATCCTGATCGGCGAGGCACACTGCCTCGCAGGCGTCGAGCGGTATGTCCTGCTCGGTGCGCAGATCGAAGCCGAAATAGTCCGAATCGGGGGTCGTCGCGATCCGACGCTCGCTCTGGCCGGAAGCGGGGATGGAAAAGGCCAGCAAAAGGGTCGCGAGAATGGAGAAAATCCGAGCGGCGCGCATCGACATGAAACCCTCCAAACGCTGACGAATTACCGTTGCGGAACTTAGGCAACCTTCGTGACGGCTTGTCAACAATGCGGCCGGCAGCGCCCGCTGGCATCGAAGCCCGTGAGCGGTGGCGCTATCGGCACTCCAAAACGGCAGGTAATGTCATGAGACGCTCGGGCGGAATCGATCTCCGCGCCGCCGAGATTCTTTTCCCATTGCTAAAATTGCGTCAACTTTGTCGCAATTACGCCATCTGTGCCCCCTGCAACGTTGCACATTCCGTTGCGGTGCCTGCGGACGGGGGTTTTTGACATCGCCGTCCATCTGCGGAATGCTAACGCAAGCAGCTTCAAATGGGAGAACGTCGATGAAGTTTTACAAGAGCAACGGCAACCGTGTCCCCGACCATATAAAAAAGCTGGCGGAGGAGACGAAGGCCGGCAAGCTCGACCGCCGCGAATTTCTGGCCATGGCCAGCGCCTTCGGTGCTACCACCGCAATGGCTTATGGAATGATCGGACTGGCCGCGCCGACCCCGGCGATGGCGCAGGAAGAGCCCAAGAAGGGCGGTGTCCTCAAGGTCGCGATGGCGGTCAAGGATCCCAAGGATCCCCGCACGGCAGACTGGTCGGAGATCGCCAACGCCGAGCGCCAGACGCTTGAGCCGCTGGTGAAATACACGCGCGAGTTCACTTTCGAACCCTATCTGCTCGAGAGCTGGGAAATCAACGACGACGCCACCGAGTACGTCTTCCATTGCCGCCCGGGCGTTACCTGGACGAACGGCGACACCTTCAACGCCGATGACGTGATCTTCAACATCACGCGTTGGGCGGATCGCAGCGCGGAAGGTAATTCCATGCCGGGCCGCCTTGGCTCGCTGGCCGACGCGGAGACGGGCAAGCTGCGTGAAGGTTCTGTCGAGAAGGTCGACGACATGACGGTCCGCCTCAAGCTGACCGAGCCGGACATCGCGCTTATCCCGAACCTGACCGACTATCCGGGCCTCATCGTGCACCGCTCCTTCGACGAGACGGGCGCGAATTTCGTGCAGAACCCGATCGGCACCGGGCCGTTCGAACTCGTGTCCTACGATGTAGGCCAGTCCGTGGTCTACAAGCGGCGCGAGAACGGCAAGTGGTGGAACGGCGAGGTCTATCTCGACGGCGTCGAGTTCATCGACTACGGCACCGATCCGGCGGCGATGGTTTCGGCCTTCGAGGCGCTCGAGGTGCATACCAACCATGAGACCACGGCCGATTTCGTGTCGATCCTCGAGGGCATCGGCCTCGAGACGTCGGAGGTCGTTACCGCGTCCACGATCGTTGCGCGCACCAACGTCAACAACGCGCCCTATGACGACCAGAAGGTGCGACAGGCGCTGACGAAGGCCGTCGACAACGCGACCATCCTCGCGCTGGGCTACGGCAATGCCGGCGGTGGCCGAAAACCACCACGTCTGCCCGATCCATCCGGAATATGCCGAACTCCCGCCGTTCGAACGGGACATCGAGGCTGCAAAGGCGCTGATGGAAGAAGCCGGCCAGATGGACTATGAGCACGAGCTCATCACGGTCGATGAGGACTGGCACAAGAACACGGGCGACGCGATCGCCGCCCAGCTTCGTGAAGCCGGCTTCAAGGTCAAGCGCACGGTGCTTCCGGGCTCGACCTTCTGGAACGACTGGACGAAGTATCCGTACTCGATGACCAACTGGAACATGCGCCCTCTGGGCATCCAGGTGGTCGCCATCGCCTACCGCACCGGCGAGGCATGGAACGAGGCCGGCTACTCCAATCCGGACCTCGACGCCAAGATCAACCAGGCGCTCTCGATCGCGGATGCCGATGAACGTCGTGGCGTGATGGAGGAGATCGAGAAGATCCTCCAGGACTCCGGCATCATCATCCAGCCTTACTGGCGCAAGCTCTATAACCACTCGGTGGCGGCCGTGAAGAACCACGGGATGCACCAGACCTTCGAGCATGATTTCGGCAAGGTCTGGCTGGACGAAGCCTGATCGGCAGAAAAAACAGGAAAGGGGGCGCAAGCCCCCTTTCCGCCTCAACGGGGCGCCTGAGCTAGAAAAGCGTTGAAGGGGAACACGACGCAAGCCAGGGCCGGGACGGAAGCAGGACGGTCGTCCTGCCGATGGCACGGCCATTTCCTTGCGGTTCTCCATAGGCGTATAGTGCGGCGCATTCCCCAACCCGACAGGCAGGGGGTACGATGCTGACCTTTATCACTCGTCGTCTCGGAACGATGCTGCTGACCATGCTGTGCCTCACGCTGGTCGTGTTCTTCATGGTCAATCTGGAGCCGAACCTGCGCAAGCTGTCGATCAGCCAGCTCGACATGCGCTCCTCTGACGAGCACATCGAAAGCTGGCTCGTGCGGAACGGTTACCGGGACAATTTCTTTTTGCGCTACGGGCGCTGGCTCGGCGTGGTGCAGAAGCAGCCCAACATAGACGCCGAGACGGGCGCAGTGACGCCGCGCTTCTCCTACTGCAACGAACCGGCCGAGCCCTATTATGGCGGCATCCTGCAGGGCGATTTCGGCTGTTCGACCAAATTCAAGACAACGGTTTCGGCCAAGCTCTGGCCGGCGCTGGGCGCCACCGGCATCCTGATGTTCTGGGTGATGGTGGTCATGGTGCCCGTCGCGCTGCTGATCGGCATCTTCGCCGGCATGCGGGAGGGATCGCGAACGGACCGCTCGCTTTCGGTTGCATCGATCACGACGACGGCGACGCCTGAATACATATCGGGCGTCATCTTCACCGTCGTCTTCGCGTCGTGGCTCGGCTGGCTCAACGGCTCGGCGGCATCGGCGACCAGCCAGGGCATCAGCTTCTACAACTTCACCCTGCCGGTAATGACGATGGCGATCTACGGCATCGGCTACATCGCCCGCATGACGCGCGCCTCGATGGTCGAGGTGATGACGCAGCAATATATCCGCACGGCGCGGCTCAAGGGGCTTTCCTTCAATGCCGTCGTCGTCAAGCATGCGCTGCGCAACGCGCTGATTGCGCCGTTCACGGTCATCATGCTGCAGTTTCCGTGGCTGCTGACCGGCGTCGTCATCGTTGAGGTGATGTTCCGCTACCAGGGCTTTGGCTTCACGCTCGTGGAGGCCGCGGGCAACAACGACATCGACCTGCTGCTCGGCTGCTCGCTGGTGTCGGTGTTCGTGGTGCTCTTCACCCAGCTCATCTCCGACGTGGGTTACGCCTATCTCAACCCGCGCATTCGCGTGCAGTAAGGGGACCGCGCATGCAACATGAATATCTCAGCGCGTTCCAGGTGCTGCTTGGTGTCCTGGTGCGGTTCTGGCCGGTCTGGCTGGCGCTGGCCGTCGTGCTCGGCACGAGTTTCGCCTTCCGCGCGCGGCTCGGGCTCTATGGCCAGCTCTTCGATACCTATGTCGGCATCGCCGGTGTAACGATCTGCCTGTTCTGGCTGTTCACGGCGATGTTCGCCTCGACGGTCGCTCCGTTCAATCCGCTGGCCCAGGTGCTGGTGATGAAGGATGCGCTGCCGGGCGCGATTGAGCCCGAAAGCGGGCAGGCCTTCCTCTTCGGTGGCGACAGGCTGGCGCGCGACATCTTTTCGCGCATGGTCTATGGCAGCCAGATCGTGCTGGTGATCGCGCCGGCGGCGACGATGTTCGCGCTGATGGTCGGCATCACGCTTGGCCTGCCGGCCGGCTATTATGGGGGCGGGTGGACACGATCCTGTCGTTCCTGGCCAACCTCGTGCTGGCTTTCCCGGTGATCCTGCTGTTCTACCTGCTAGTGACGCCCGGCATCATGGACACGCCGATCCCCTACACGATGGCGGGCGTGTTCTTCCTGTTTCCGATCATCTTCTTCTGCACGCTGTTTTACACACGCTACAAGCATCGACCGCAGGCGCTGGCGATACAGATCGGGCTGACGCTGCTGATCGGCGGGTGGATCTATCTCGGCCTTGTCTTCAACGCCGACCCGCTGGGCATCATCGCCATCCGGCCGAACGAGCTGAACATCTTCGTAGCCGTGGTCTTCGCCTCATCGCCGGGTGTCTTCCGCATCGTTCGCGGCCTGGTGATGGACATCAAGACGCGCGACTACGTGGCCGCAGCCCAGACCCGCGGCGAAAGCCCCTGGTACATCATGCTGTGGGAAGTGTTGCCCAATGCGCGCGGGCCGCTGATCGTCGATGCCTGCCTTCGCATCGGCTACACGACGATCCTGCTTGGCACGCTGGGCTATTTCGGCCTCGGCCTTGCGCCGGAAAGCCCCGACTGGGGTACGGCGATCAAGGAGGCGAGCCGGCTCCTGCGTTCGCATATCCACCCCGCACTGCCGCCGACAATCGCGCTGATGTCGTTCGTGCTTGGCCTGAACCTTCTGGCCGATGCGCTGCGCGAACAGTCGCTGAAGGATTGAGGACGGAACCATGAACGAAGCCGTAAAGCCAAGCGAGGCGGCCCAGAACGCCGATCCGATCCTCGAGATCGAAAACCTGTCTATCTCCTTCTTCACGCGCAAGGGCGAGATTCCTGCCGTGATGGACTTCTCCTGCACGGTGATGCCGGGTGAGGCGATGGGGATCGTCGGCGAGAGCGGCTGCGGAAAATCGACCGTGTCGCTGGGCGTGATGCGCGACCTGTCGAATGTCGGCAAGATTGTCGGCGGGCGCATCAAGTTCAAGGGCAAGGACATGGGCGACCTGTCCGATGCTGAACTGCGGGCCATTCGCGGCAACGAGATCGCCATGATCTACCAGGAGCCGATGGCGAGCCTGAATCCGGCGATGAAGATCGGCCGGCAGTTGATGGAAGTGCCGCTGATCCACGACAAGGTTTCGAGCGACGAGGCCTACAAGCGCGCGCTGGAGATGGTTCGCTCCGTGCGGCTGCCGGACCCCGAGCGGATAATGCGCTCCTTTCCTCACCAGCTTTCGGGCGGCCAGCAGCAGCGCATCGTTATCGCGATGGCGCTCTTGTCCAATCCGGCCCTGTTGCTTCTCGACGAACCGACGACCGCGCTTGACGTGACGGTGGAGGCCGGCATCGTCGAGCTGGTCAAGGGGCTCGGCGAACAGTTCGGCACCTCGATGATCTTCGTGTCGCACAATCTCGGGCTTATCCTGGAGACGTGCGACCGGATCACGGTGATGTATTCGGGCGAGGCGGTGGAGACGGGGTCGATCAAGGATGTGTTCGACCACATGCGCCACCCCTACACGCAGGGTCTGTTCCGCTCGATACCGCTGCCCGGCGCAGACAAGAACTCTCGGCCGCTGATCGCCATTCCGGGCCAGCTTCCGCTGCCGCACGAGCGCCCGAAGGGCTGCAATTTCGGGCCGCGCTGCCACCACTTCAAGCCTGGCCTGTGCGATGCGGCTGAAATCCCGATGATCGAGGTCGAGGGGCACGACCGGCATTTCAGCCGCTGCGTGCGCTTCAACGAGATCGACTGGAATGCGCTGCCAGAAGGTGCAACGACGGAGAAGGAAGCCGTCAAGCCGGGCGCACCGGTGCTCAAGATCGAAAATCTGAAGAAATATTACGAGGTGGCGGCCAACGCCATCTTCGGCGGGGCTGAGACACGCACCGTCAAGGCCAACGAGCAGATCAGCTTCGAGGCGCGCGAGAGCGAAACCGTGGCCATCGTGGGTGAATCGGGCTGCGGCAAGTCCACGCTCGCCAAGGTGCTTCTCGGGCTGGAGACGGCGACGTCGGGCACCGTCACGCTGGCCAATACCGAGATCGAAGATACGCCGATCGAAAAGCGCGACACCGAGACGGTGTCGGGCATCCAGATGGTGTTCCAGAACCCGTTCGACACGCTGAATCCGAGCCATTCGGTGGGGTCGCAGATCATCCGCACGCTGGAAAAATTCAAGATCGGTGACACGGTCGAGGATCGCCGCAAGCGAATGTTCGAGTTGCTGGACCTGGTGAAGCTGCCGCGCGCGTTTGCCGAGCGCATGCCGCGCCAGCTCTCCGGCGGGCAGAAGCAGCGCATCGGCGTCGCCCGCGCCTTTGCCGGCAACGCCAAGGTTGTCGTGGCCGACGAGCCGGTCTCGGCGCTCGATGTCTCGGTGCAGGCGGCGGTGACCGAGCTGCTGATGGACATCCAGCGTAAGAACAAGACGACGATGCTGTTCATCAGCCACGACCTGTCAGTCGTGCGCTACATCGCCGACCGCGTCGTCGTGATGTATCTGGGCCACATCGTCGAAACGGGAACGACGGACCAGATATTCTCGCCGCCCTACCACCCCTACACGGAGGCGCTGCTGTCGGCGATCCCGATCGCGGATACGAGCGTGGTGAAGAAGCACATCGTGCTGGAAGGCGACATCCCATCGGCCATGAACCCGCCGCCCGGCTGTCCTTTCCAGACGCGCTGCCGGTGGAAGCAGTTCGTGCCGGGCAACAAGTGCGAGACGCAGGTGCCGCCGATGAAGGACCTCGGCAACGGGCACAAGAGCCTTTGCTGGCTGGACGACGATCAACTTGCCTCGATGGAGCCGGTCATCAGCTTCGAAGGCGCGCAAGAGTCCGATCCGGCGGCCGAGACGCCGAAGGCCAAGGCGCCGCGCAAGCCGACGAAGGCCGGCAGCCGCGCCGAGCGGCCCGGCGCCGCTGCGGCGGCAACGCCGGCGCGCCTCCTGGATGCCAAGGCTCAGCCCAGGGCGCGCGCATCTAAAGCGATGACGGGCCAGCCCGGCGATTCCGCACCGGAGAAGTCGCTGACGGAAGCGGGCGAGGGACGCCAGGCTGCGAGCGCTGCGGTGAAACCCGCAAGCGCCGCTACCGCGAAGGAAAAGGCGGCCGGCAAGGCGGCGAAGACGCCACCGCGCCGTGCGCGCACCGCCTCCTCGCCCGAGGAAGCCAGGGCACAGATGGGCGTTTCTGAGACGGCAGGTGGCGCCGAGAAGGGGCGTCCGCCAGCGGTGAAGAAACCGCGCAACCCCGACGATCTCAAGCTGATCTCCGGTGTCGGGCCAAAGCTGGAGGGCGTTCTCAACGGGCTCGGCATCTACACCTACGCGCAGGTGGCGGCGTGGAAGAAGGCCGAGCGCGACTGGGTCGACAACTATCTCAAATTCAAGGGGCGCATCGAGCGCGACAACTGGGTGAAGCAGGCCAAGGCGCTCGCCAAGGGCGGCGAGGCCGAATACATCCGCGTCTTCGGCAAGAAGCCGCGGTAGGCGTTCGCTTCTGCTGTGCAGTTTGTGGTGCGTCCTTCGAGGCTCGCAGAGCCTGTCCTCGGGCTTGCCGAAGGCACGACCCGGGGGCTCGCACCTCAGGATGAGGGAGGTCTTGCATCGCTCCGGCAAACTCGCGGGCTCGAAGGTTGTTCTACCGACGTGCGTCGGCCTTTTCCCCCTGTAGTTGAATCCGCTGTGCTGTTGGGGGCGATCAAATCACCTCCCTCATCCTGAGGTGCGAGCCCCCGGGTCTTGCCTTCGGCAAGCCCGAGAACAGGCTCTGCGAGCCTCGAAGGACGCAGTGAGAGCGTCTTGACCTGTCGAGCAGTTGCGCTGGCGGCGTCTAGCGCCCGCAGGACTGCATCTGCGATGCGTAGTTCTGAGCCATCGTCGCGGTGCGGCGTGCGTAGTTCTGGATCGAGGTATTGCTGCGCCAGCTTCCGCGCCGATAGCCGGCATGGCCGGAATAATAGGCTAGATAGAGATTGTAGGCGTCGTGCGGCGCGATGCCGAGCGTGGTCGCCGACTTGTTATGGTACCACCCGACGAAATCGACGGCGTCGGAGAAGTTGTTGCGGCGGGCCATATGGCGGCCGGTCGCACGCTGATATTCAGTCCATGTGCCGTCAAGCGCCTGCGAATAGCCGTAGGCTGTCGAGGCGCGCTTGCCGGGAATAAAGCCGAGGATTTTCTTGCGTGGCGGGCGCGCGCGGCCTTCGAAGCCGGACTCCATGCGGATCGTCGCCATCAGGATGTGAACGGGAATGCCGTATTGACGCGACGCGCTGCTTGCCGAACGATGCCAGTTGCCGACGAAGCCGGAATTCTGGTCGAACACCGAGCAGACATTGTTGATACGATCGGGCTTGCTGGCGCAGGCCGATAAGGCCAGCAGCAACAAGAGCGGCAGGAAACGCAAGGAACGCGATACAGACATTCCGTCACACTAGCGGATGCCCGTAAATGAAAGCTTGCCTTGAATTTTAACGATCCAGGCGGGAGGCGAAGGCGCGGTTCAGGAGTGTGAGATCGGGAACTGGATTTCCTCGAAGCCGATGCGCGCCGCGCCCGCATAGGGAATGGCATGCAGAGCGAGGATCCAGAGGCTGACGACAGCCGCGACGGCGAACACCGCCAGCGCGTTGCGTGCCGCCGGAGGGCGCTCCGCATGCACGGCGGCGATCGCAACCATCGACAGGAATGTCAGGAACAGCACCAGATACCATTTGTACTGGCTGATCGAGTTGCCGCCCAATGCAAGCCGCTTGTTGCGCGCATCCTGCAACTCGTCGAAGTCCTGCGCCATCTTCGCAACCAGCGGGGCCGAGGCACCGGCCTGCGCGAAGTCGATCATGCCGATGCGAATCTGCTGGAGTGCCCGGTCGACTTCCAGCGCCGGGTCGCGGTTGGCGTTGGCACCCCATTCGACATCGCGCACCGCAGCCTTATAGGCGATGAGGCCTTCGATCATGGCCGGCACGTCGAGCGCATCGGGTCCGGCTATGCCTGCGAGGCGGGCTATCGTGGAACGCTCCTCGCTGGCGGCCTGCTCGGCCTGCGCGCGGATGGACCAAACGTCGGCGGCGGCAAAGCCCAGCGCCAACGCCCATGCCGTCGCGATCGTGCTCATGAAGGTGGTGACGGGAACCGCCTGATCGAGGTGCCGGGTGGATGACCTGAAGGCAGTAAGCAACAGCATCGAAACCGCAAAGATGACGATGCCGAAGACCGCGAGCGCCAAAAGGATCAGCGGCGCCGATTGGGAGAACAGCGTGGTCAGGAGCGTGGACACTGGGACACCTCGGGCGGCAATTTCTCTTGCCGGTGCAGCCTGCACCGTCCCCACTTCCTGACCGATTTGTCTCGTGGCGTCCAGAAGCGCCAAAACTCTCGAAATTCATGCTATGTTATTTAAGCGACGCGGAATGTCGCTATTCTTTCCATCAGACGCGAATATTTGCCGCTCATCTTAAAATTACGCCCGGATAGGACGCTTTTTCGACAGAAGAAGCGTTTCAGCACGATAAGCCTTTGAGGATGAACGCCGAACCACGCCGCCGCCGCTCCGGCGGGCGCGCCAACGCCCGCGAGCCTGCACCGATCCCGCAGCTTGCGGCGTCGCATGTGCGCAATCCCTATCCGCCGATGCGGGTCCTTTCTGACGACCAGGTGGAGGCGATCCACGACGCATCGATGCACATCCTGGAAAATCTCGGCATCGAGATGATGAGCGCCGCCGCGCTCGACGTGTTCGCCCGATCTGGCGCCAAGGTCGATCGCGCTGCAAAGACGGTCTACATCGATCGCGGGCTTGTTGCGGAGGCACTTGGGACAACGCAGCCGTCCTACACGCTGACGCCGCGCAACCCGGTGCGCGCGGTTCCACTGGGCGGCGATGCCATCTGCTTCACGCTGGTTGCCGGGCCGCCCAACGTGCACGACATGGAGCGCGGGCGACGCGCGGGAAACCATCGCGATTATTGCGACCTCATCCGGCTGGCGCAGCATTTCAACTGCATCACCATGCTCGGCAACCAGGTCTGCGCGCCGATCGAGCTCGCGGCCAACACCCGGCACCTCGACACCTATCTCGCCAACCTGACGCTGACCGACAAGAGCTTTCACGTCTCCGCCATCGGCCAGGGCAGGGCGCTGGACGGTATCGAGATGATGGCGATCGCGCGCGGGCTGACGCTGGACCAGATGCGCGGCGATCCCGCACTTTCCACCATCATCTCGGTCAACAGCCCGCGTCGTTTCGACGACCAGATGGCCGAGGGCCTGATGGTGATGGCGGAACATGGGCAGTCGGTCGCTGTCACGCCCTTCACGTTGATGGGGGCGATGAGCCCGGTGACGCTGGCCGGCGCGCTGGCGCAGCAGAATGCCGAAGCGCTCGCCGGCATTGTCCTGACCCAGCTGGTGCGGCCCGGCGCACCGGTAATGTATGGGGCGTTCACCTCCAATGTCGACATGCGCTCTGGCGCTCCGGCCTTCGGCACGCCGGAGAACGCGAAGGCCAACATCGCCTCCGGCCAGCTTGCGCGCCGCTACAACCTGCCATACCGCACCACGCCGGGCTCCGCCTCCAACGCGGCGGATGCGCAGGGCGCCTACGAGACGATGATGGCGCTGTGGGGCGCCGTGCTCGGCCACGGCAACCTGCTTTACCACGCCGCCGGCTGGCAGGAGGGCGGTCTCACGGCGAGCTTCGAGAAGGTGGTGCTCGACGTCGAGATGATCCAGCACATGATGGAACTGCTGCGCCCGATCGAGGTGAACGAGGCCGAGCTGGCGCTGGACGCGCTGGCGCGCGTGCCGACGGGCGGGCACTTCTTCGGCGATGCGCACACGCTGGAGCGCTATTCGAGCGCGTTCTACCAGCCGATGGTCTCCAACTGGCAGAACTACGAGAGCTGGCAGGAGAGCGGCGCCGCCGATGCAACCGCGCGCGCGACGCAGGTCTGGAAGAAGGCGCTGGCCGAATACCAACAGCCGCCGATGGACGAGAGCGTACGAGAAGCGCTCGACGCCTACGTCGCCAAACGCAAGGAAGAGATCGGGGCGGGGGAGCCGTGACCTATTTCGTGCTGCTGGCGAGGTGGAGATGGTCAGGCATGGATCCTCGGGTCAAGCCCGAGGATCCATGCCGGAACGCCCAAACTCCCGCTTCCAAGCGCCTGACAACAAGATTCAGGCCAAGCCTTCAACTCACTGAACGAGAACAGCAATCATGAAATCGCACGCACGTGTCGTGGTAATCGGGGGAGGCGTCGTGGGCGCTTCCGTGCTCTATCATCTTGCCCGGCATGGCTGGACCGATGTCATGCTGCTGGAGCGCGACGAATTGACCTCCGGCTCGACATGGCACGCGGCGGGCGGCATGCACACGGTCAACGGCGACCCGAACGTCGCCAAGCTGCAGAAATACACGATCGAACTCTACAAGGAGATCGAGGAGCTTTCCGGCCAGGCAACCGGCGTGCACATCACCGGCGGCGTGCTGCTGGCGGCCACCGAAGCACGCATGGACTGGCTGCGGGGCGTCGTGGCCAAGGGGCGCTATCTCGGGCTCGACCTGGAGGAAATCTCGGCGCAGGAGGCGGCAGAGCTGATGCCGCTGCTCGATCCGAAGCAGTTCGTCGGCGCGGTGCGCAATTCGGAGGACGGTCACCTCGACCCCTCCGGCGTCACCCACGCCTATGCCAAGGCCGCCCGAAAGCTGGGCGCGGAGGTGCATCGCTTCACCAAGGTCGAGGATATCGTGCGGCGCGAAGATGGCATGTGGCGTGTCATCACCGGCAAGGGCGAGGTGGTGGCCGAGCATGTCGTCAATGCCGGCGGGCTCTGGGCGCGCGAGGTTGGGCGCATGGTGGGGCTGGAACTGCCGGTGCTGGCCATGGAGCACATGTACCTCATCACCGAGGACATGCCGGAAGTGGCGGAGTGGAACGCGAAGACCGGCAGCGAGATCATCCATGCCATCGACTTCGACGGTGAGCTTTATCTGCGCCAGGAGCGCGGCGGCATGCTTATGGGCACCTACGAAAAGGCCGCCAAGCCATGGTCGGAATACCAGACGCCGTGGAATTTCGGCCACGAGCTTCTGGAGCCCGACATCGACCGCATCGCGCCGTCGCTTGAGGTGGGTTTTCGCCATTTCCCGGCCTTCCAGAAGACCGGCATCAAGCAGATCATCAACGGGCCCTTCACGTTTGCGCCCGACGGCAACCCGCTCGTGGGGCCGGTGCGCGGGCTTCCCGGCTTCTGGGTGGCCTGCGGGGTGATGGCCGGCTTCAGCCAGGGCGGCGGCGTCGGGCTGGCGCTCGCCAACTGGATGATCGACGGCGATCCGGGCGCCGACATCTGGGCGATGGACGTGGCGCGCTACGGCGACTGGGCGTCGATGGCCTATACGAACGCCAAGGTGCGCGAGAACTATTCGCGGCGCTTCTCGATCGGCTTCCCCAACGAGGAATTGCCGGCCGGACGACCGCTGAAGACCACGCCGATCTATGACCTTCTTTCGGCCAAGGGTGCGCAATGGGGTGTCGCCTATGGGCTCGAGGTGCCGTTGTGGTATGCGCCGCGGGGCGCGAGGGACAAATTTTCCTGGCGGCGTTCGACCGATTTCGAGCATGTGGCAAATGAGGCGCAGACTGTGCGCGAGCGCGTCGGCCTCATGGAAATCTCCAGCTTTGCCAAATACCGGGTGACGGGGAAGGGCGCCCGCGACTGGCTTGACCGCATGCTCGCCTGCAAGCTGCCCGCACCGGGACGCATGGCGCTCGCGCCGATGCTGAAGGAAGACGGCAAGCTGATCGGCGATTTTACGGTGGCGATCTTACTGACGATGCGGACCGGTCGTCATCGCAGGACTGGATGATCTTCGGCTCCGGCATTGCCGAGCAGAACCACATGCGCTGGTTCGAGAAGCACCTGCCGGGCGAAGGAAGCGTGAATGTCGATGCGCGGGGCCTGTCGTTGGTCGGGCTAGCCATCGCCGGCCCGACAGCGCGAAAACTGCTCGAGACAGTTACCCGCGCCGACGTTTCGAATGCCGCGTTCCCGTTCATGGCGATCCGCAGGATGGACATCGGCATGGCGCCCTGTCTGGTCGGGCGCGTGAGCTATACCGGCGATCTCGGCTACGAGATCTGGATGGCGCCGGAATATCAGCGTCATGTCTTCGAGCGGCTGATGTCGGCGGGTGAAGAATTCAGTATCGGCCTGTTCGGCTCGCGCGCGCCTCAACGCGCTGCGGCTCGAAAAGAATTACGGTTCCTGGGCGCGTGAATACCGGCCGATCTACGGTCCTCTAGAAGCCGGCCTCGACCGCTTCGTCGCCTATGGCAAGGAGGCGGATTTCGTCGGCAAGGCGGCGGCACTCGCCGAGCGCGAGCAGGGCGGCCGGCTACGGCTGCGCAGCTTCGTCGTGGATGCGGTCGACGCCGACGTCATCGGCGACGAGGCGATCTGGTTCGAAGGCGCCGTGCGCGGCTGGGTGACGTCGGGGGTTACGCCCATCATTCCCGTAAATCGGTGGCGATGGGCTATGTGCCGCGCGAAATTGCAGAGGCGGAAACAGGGTTCGAGATCGAGCTTCTCGGCCGGCGCTTGCCTGCAAGAATTCAGGCGATGCCACTGTTTGACGCCAATTTCGAGCGGATGCGGGGGTAGCTGTTGGCCGCAGCCGTACCATCGTTGTAGAAAACCCATGTACAAAGTACCATATCACTTTGTACATGGAGGCAGAAAATGGCTCTGCACATTCAAGATAAAGAAGCCGACCGGCTTCTGCGGCACTTCGCCCGGGCGCGTCGCGTAACGCTAACCGAGGCTGTTAAGCTTGCCGTTCTGGAGGCAGAGGAGGCGCGCAGGCAGCGTGACAACGCGACCGAAGACAAGTTGGAATCCGTCTTGGTCCAGATTCGCGCAGCGCGCGGGTCTCGACCCTATCGCGCCGAGGACGATAAGGCTTTCATGGACGAGATGTGGGGTGAGGACGATTGATCCTGGTAGAGACGTCCGCGATCGTCGCAATCGCGCTTGAAGAAGCCGGATCCGAGCGGCTGGTACAGCAGATCAGGGCGGCAGATGCGCCGGTGACGACGGTGACCAATGGGTTTGAGGCAGCATTATCGATCGGCAAGGTTCTCGGCGACTACGAAGTAGCGGAAGCGGCAGTTCCCCAACTGCTGAATGCGCTGGGCATCCGCATGGTCGGCATTGAGGCCGACCTTTATGGTGAAGCCATGAAAGCCTACCGGCGCTTCGGCAAGGGTACGGGCCATCCGGCGAGGCTCAACTTTGGTGACTGCTTCTCATATGCGTATGCGACGAAGCACGAACTGCAGCTGCTCTATAAAGGCGATGATTTCGCTCGGACGGACATTGCGTCGGCAACCTGAGGCCGCACGCAAAACATGACTATAATTATCAAGTAATTACCGCGACTTAGCTCCGTCGTCAAAAATTTGACCGATTGATAAAAAAATTATTCGTGCTAGCATTTCCCCAAAACCAATAATGGGGAACATCGACGATGGCTGAAGGCCAGTTCAAGCAGGGCATCGCCGCCGGCCGGCTCGCGCCGCCGGAATATGCGGACAATTTTTCCGATCTTCATCCCCCGTTCGACCGCCATGAGGCGCTGGTCGAGGCGGATCGCTGCTACTTCTGCTACGATGCCCCATGCATGCAGGCCTGTCCGACGTCGATCGATATTCCGATGTTCATCCGGCAGATCTCGACGGGCAATCCTGTTGGCGCGGCCAAGACCATCTTCGACCAGAATATTCTCGGCGGCATGTGTGCTCGCGTCTGCCCGACAGAGACGCTGTGCGAGGAGGTCTGCGTCCGCGAGGTGGCCGAGGGCAAGCCGGTGCAGATCGGTCGCCTGCAGCGCTACGCGACGGATACCGCGATGGCGCAGCACAAACAGTTCTACGAGCGCGCCGCGCCGACCGGCAAAAGGATCGCCGTCGTCGGCGCTGGGCCGGCAGGGCTCGCCTGCGCGCATCGGCTGGCGGTCAACGGGCACGAGGTGACGGTCTACGAAGCCAAGCCGAAGGCCGGCGGCCTCAACGAATACGGCATCGCGGCCTACAAGTCCGTCGACGGCTTCGCGCAGGCCGAAGTCGATTACATCACCGCCATCGGCGGCATCGATGTTCAGCACGACAAGGCGCTTGGCCGCGACATTTCCGTTGCGGAACTCGCGTCCTCTCATGACGCCGTGTTCCTCGGCATGGGCCTGAGCGGTGTGAACGCCCTGCGGGCCGAGGGCGAGGATGCCGAGGGCGTCCAGGATGCGGTCGATTTCATCGCCGAGTTGCGGCAGGCCGGCGATCTCGCACAGCTTCCGGTCGGTCGGCGTGTCGTCGTCATCGGCGGCGGCATGACGGCGATCGACGCTGCGATCCAGTCCAAGCTGCTCGGCGCCGAAGAGGTGACGATCTGCTATCGCCGCGGCAAGGAACACATGAACGCTTCGGAGTTCGAGCAGGATCTGGCTGCCTCCAAGGGCGTCACCATCCGCCACTGGCTGCAGCCCAAAAGCGTCATCGACGCGGGCGGTCGTGTTGCCGGTATCGAGCTCGAATACACGACCCTGCGCGATGGCAAGCTGGTCGGCACGGGCGAGACGATGCTGATTGACGCCGACCAGGTGTTCAAGGCGATCGGCCAGTCGTTCGACGCGTCGCCACTCAACGGCTCCGGCAATTCGATCGCCATGGAAGGCGGGCGCATCAAGGTCGATGCCGAAGGGCGTACCTCCATGGCCAAGGTCTGGGCGGGCGGCGACTGCGTCGTCGACGCGCGCGAGGACCTGACCGTCGCTGCGGTCGCCGCCGGGCGCGACGCGGCTGAAAGCATCCACCGGGCACTCACCTCTAACGGGAGGGCATGAGCATGGCAGACATTCGTTCGAACTTCGTCGGCATCAAGTCGCCGAATCCGTTCTGGCTCGCCTCGGCGCCGCCGACTGACAAGGAGTACAATGTCGTCCGCGCCTTCAAGGCGGGGTGGGGCGGCGTCGTGTGGAAGACGCTGGGCGAGGAAGGCCCGCCCGTCGTCAACGTCAACGGGCCGCGCTACGGCGCGATCTGGGGGCGGACCGGCGTCTGCTGGGCCTCAACAATATCGAGCTCATCACCGACCGCGACCTGCAGACCAACCTGCGCGAGATCAAGCAGGTCAAGCGCGACTGGCCGGACCGGGCGCTGATCGTATCGATCATGGTGCCATGCGTCGAGGAAGCCTGGAAGGCGATCCTGCCGTTGGTGGAGGATACGGGTGCCGACGGCATCGAGCTGAACTTCGGCTGCCCGCACGGCATGAGCGAGCGCGGCATGGGCTCGGCGGTCGGCCAGGTGCCGGAATACATCGAGATGGTCGTGCGCTGGTGCAAGCAGAACACCCGCATGCCGGTCATCACCAAGCTGACGCCGAACATCACCGACATCCGCAAGCCGGCACGCGCCGCCCTTACTGGCGGTACCGATGCCGTGTCGCTCATCAACACGATCAACTCGATCACCGGGGTCGATCTCGACAGTTTCGCGCCGCAGCCAACCATCGACGGCAAGGGCAGCCACGGCGGCTATTGCGGCCCGGCGGTGAAGCCGATCGCCATGAACATGGTCGCCGAGATCGCGCGCGACAGCGAGACCCGCGGTCTGCCGATCTCCGGCATCGGCGGCATCACGACGTGGCGGGACGCGGCCGAATTCATGGCGCTGGGGGCAGGCAACGTGCAGGTGTGCACCGCGGCTATGACCTACGGCTTCAAGATCGTGGAGGAGATGATCGAGGGGCTGAAGAACTGGATGGACGAGAAAGGGCATGCCGATCTCGACGCCATCGTCGGCCGCGCGACGCCCAACGTCACCGACTGGCAGTATCTCAACCTCAATTACGTCGCGAAAGCGCGCATCGACCAGGATGCCTGCATCAAGTGCGGGCGCTGCCACATCGCCTGCGAGGATACCTCGCACCAGGCGATAACCAGCATGGTCGACGGCGCGCGCCATTTCGAGGTGATCGAGGAGGAGTGCGTCGGGTGCAACCTCTGCGTCAATGTCTGCCCGGTGGAAGGCTGCATTACCCTGGAGCCGCTGGCGGCGGGCAGTCTCGACAAGCGCACCGGCAAGGTCGTCGAGCCTGTCTATGCCAACTGGACGACGCATCCCAACAACCCGATGGCGCGCCAGGCCGCCGAATAGAGCAGGGCGCGTTCAACGTCGCCGCAGCGCCACGGCGGCGACGGGATACGATGCCGCTGCGTCGGCCGATAGGCTCGGTAGCACCGTTCGAATATGGTCGCCCAAGGCCGTGGCTGCGGAGGATGGACGTTGCTCGGCAAATTCGAGCGCGATCCCGAGCTTCGGCAAAGGCGGCAAGCCACTAGAGACGATATGGAGATCGGCTGGCACGGCTGTCTGCGTCAGAACGCTGATCGCATGCCCCGAACGCGCGATTGCGATAAGCCCGGCCAAGCTGTCGCTGGCGAATGCGACCCTGTAGCGGCGATTGACCGCGTCCATCGCGTCGCAGGCAGCTCGATAGTCGAGCGTCGTGGGCGCCGACAAAGCCAGCGGAATAGGGTCGAGATCGAGTATGGCTGGCTTCGGTTCGTTCGCCACCCACACAAATCGTTCCTTGCGTATGGCATCGCTGTTTGCGGCGTCGGAGAGAGACACGAGCGCCATGTCGATCTGGCGACGATGCAGCAGGGGACGCAGCTCGGTGGTAGGCGCGCAGACCATGCGCAGCTCGACTTCGGGGTGCAGCGCAAGGAAGTCTTTGAGCAATTCCGGGATGAAGGCGATCGAGTAGTCTTCTGGGCACCCAAGGCTGATGGGACCCTTGAGCATGCCGCCAGCCATGTCGGCGAGGATTTCGTCGTGCCTGGCAAGCAAGGACTCGGCGTGAGCCAGAAACCTTTCGCCAGCGGCGGTCAGGCGCACGCCCGACCCGCTGCGATGCAGAAGCGACTGGCCGATCTGCTCTTCCAGGCGCTGCATTTGCATGCTCAGCGCGGACTGTGTCCTGCCGATCTGGCTGGAGGCAAGGCTTATGGAACCGGTTCGCGCGACCGCAGCGAAGTTCCGTAGAAGCGTGAGGTCGAGGAGATGCATGGCATCAGTCCGATTGATACCGGAGTACGGTAATATCAATTTGCGCGTAAGCTCAAGCAGCGCTAGCGATTGGGCGAGCCATTCGGAGAGATTTCGTGTCCCTGAACGACGACCCCGCATTCTGGGCGGCCGCGCGCAAGCATTTGATCCGCTACGGACCAAGCTTCGAAAGCGTCATCATCGAGCGCGCCGAGAGCAGCTTCGTTTACGATGCCGACGGGCGCGCGATCCTCGACTTCACCTCGGGCCAGATGAGCGCCGTGCTCGGCCATACGCATCCCGACATAGTGGCGACGGTCGATCGGCAGATGAGGTCTGTCGCGCATCTCTTCAGCGGCATGCTGTCCCGACCGGTGGTCGAACTCGCGGCGCGGCTGGCGGCGCTCGCGCCGGGGCTCGACCGCGTTCAACTGCTTACCACCGGAGCGGAATCGAACGAGGCTGCGATCCGCATGGCCAAGCTGGTCACAGGCGGGCACGAGGTCGTTGCTTTTGCGCAGAGCTGGCACGGCATGACGGGTGCTGCGGCCTCCGCAACCTACAGCGCGGGCAGGCGCGGCTATGGCCCCGCGACAGCCGGTTCGCTGGTCATTCCGGCCCCAAATGCCTATCGCCCGCGCTTCTCCCACGCCGACGGTTCGAATGACTGGCAGACCGAACTGGACGACGCCTTCGAACTGATCGACCGGCAGTCGACGGGCAATCTCGCTGCCTTCATCGCCGAACCGATCCTGTCGAGCGGCGGTATTCTCGAACTGCCGCAGGGCTATCTCGCCGCCTTGAAGCAGAAGTGCCACGAGCGCGGCATGCTGTTGATCCTCGACGAGGCGCAGACGGGCGTCGGTCGCACGGGGGACATGTTCGCATTCCAGCGCGACGGCGTGACGCCCGACATCCTGACGCTTTCGAAGACCCTCGGCGCCGGCCTGCCGCTGGCCGCGGTCATGACCACCGAGGAAATCGAGCAGAAGGCGTTCGAACGCGGCTTCCTGTTCTACACCACCCACGTCTCCGACCCGCTTACCGCAGCGGTGGGTGTAACGGTGCTCGATGTGGTCGAGCGTGACGGGCTGGTCGACCGGGCCGCCCGGAGCGGCGAAAGGCTGCGCGCCGGCCTGCTGTCGCTTCAGCAGAAGTACGAATGCGTCGGCGACGTGCGCGGGCGAGGGCTGCTTCTCGGGTTGGAGGTCGTGAAGGACCGGCAGACCAAGGCGCCTGGTTTCGAACTGGGCGCCAGGATCATGGAAGAGGCGATGCAGCGTGGGCTCAGCATGAACATCGTCAAGCTGCCCGGCATGGGCGGCGTGTTCCGCATCGCACCGCCGCTGACGGTCTCGGATGAAGAGATCGACCGCGGCATCGAGATCATGTCCGGGGCGATCGAGGCTTCGATCGCCTCAGCCTGAACGCGGCGGTGCTTGGCGGCGTTGGGCCGCCGTCAGGCGGCGGCCGACCGGTTGACGATGACGCCGTTCTTCATGGCCAGGAAACGGCGCAGACGGTCGTTGTAGTCGGCCACCACGGCGTTCTTCACCGAAGGGCGCCGCGCGAGGGCCTGCCGCCACGCACCGACCTTGCCGAGACCGGTGAAGACGCCGAAATCGGCAATCGTGTCGAACACGTCGAAATAGCGAAATGCAGGCGCGAAGACCGCGTCGACGATCGAGAACGCTTCGCCCGCGAAATAGGGGCCTGTGCCGATTTCGGTTTCCAGCCGCTCCATCTTCTGGCGAAGCCGGGCGCCCGCGTCATCGAAGGTGGACTGGCCGGTCGTGGTTTCCATGGTCCAGATGTCGCCGAGCGCTGCCGAGCCGAATTCCATCCACGCGCGGTGACGCGCCCGGGTCAACGCATCTTCGGGATGGAGCCGCGGCTGCTTCGTCTCATCGAGATATTCGACGAGCGCGGCGCTCTCGAACAGGACCTCGTCGCCCACCTTCAGCAGCGGAACCTTGCCGAGCGGTGAGATCGCCTTGAACCAGCCCGGCTTGTTGGAGAGGTCGACGTCGATGCGTTCGAACGAGACGCCCTTTTCGGCAAGCACAATCGCAGCGCGCTGAACATAAGGGCAGAGGTCGAAGGAAACGAGGGTGAGTTTTGCAGACATGGGCGACTCCGTCGGTTGAATTTAATGCATTTGCATGTAAATTGGCGAGTGGGATCTGAAAGTCAATGTTCATGCAATTGCATTAATTCACATTACGGTGATGCTTATGAATGGACCCGACAAGGCAACGGTCGCGGCGTGGATTGCGCTCGCGCGGGCGTATCGCGTCGCCATGCAGAAGGTCGAGACGCGGCTCAAGGAGGCGGATCTGCCGCCGCTGGCCTGGTACGATGCGCTGTGGGAACTCGAAAAGGTGGGCGAGGGCGGTCTGCGCCCGTTCGAACTGGAGCACGCGCTGCTGTTCGAGCAGTACAACCTATCGCGGCTGGTCGAGCGGCTGGTGAAGGCCGGTCTGGTCGAGCGGCGCCCTTGCGCCGACGACCGTCGCGGGCATGTGCTCGCCATCACTGCCGACGGGCTGGCTGTGCGGGCAAGGATATGGGGCGTGTACGCACCGGCGATCGAGGCTGCTGTCGGCGCCCGGCTGGGCCGCGACGAGGCTGTCTCGCTGGCGCGCCTTCTCGCAAGGATTGCCGACAACGACTGAACAGTCGCTGACAGGCCTTGTCAGGAGAACACTCACAATCCTATTGTGGATATGTAATATCCAGGATATGGAGAGTCCAGAATTGAGGGCAGACGATGAAACTTTCTGAAGGAGTCGAGGCGGCGATCCATAGCGTCACGATCCTGGCCTCGCTTGGGCCGGGCGAAACGATGCCTGCCGCAGCCTTCGCGGATGCCTACGAGATCTCGGCAAGCTATTTGCTGAAGCACCTCAAGGCGCTCGTTGCCGACGGGTTGCTCGAATCCGTCTCGGGCCCGCAGGGCGGCTACCGGCTTGCGCGGGCGGCGGAGAAGATCACGCTGCTCGACGTCGTGCTTGCCATCGAGGGGCGGCAACCGGCTTTCCGTTGTACGGAGATACGTCAACGCGGACCCGTGAGACTGCCCGCGGAGGTCCATGCAAAACCCTGCCAGATCAACGCGGCAATGCTGAAGGCCGAGCGCGCCTACCGCGCTGCGCTTGCCGAGACATCGATTGCCGACATCGCGGCCGATTTCAGCGCCGAGGCCGACCCGCGCGCCGTTGCGGCCGCCTGCGCCTTTGCCGAGCAGAACAAACGCCCGCAGGGGCGCTCCAAAAATACCCAAGCCAAAGGAGAAAAGGCATGAAGCCCAGACTGCAGTTTTTCAACGTCGCGCCAGACATCATGAAGCAGGTGATGGCGCTCAACGAAGCGGCCAACAATTGCGGGCTGGAGCATTCGCTGCTGCATCTCATCAAGCTGCGGGCCTCGCAGATCAACGGCTGTTCCTATTGCGTCGACATGCACACGCGCGAGGCGCGGCGCGACGGTGAGACCGAGCAGCGCGTCTATCTGGTCTCGGCATGGCGCGAATCGCCGCTTTACTCGGATCGCGAGCGTGCGGCGCTGGAATGGACCGAGACGCTGACGGCGCTTGCCGGTCACCATGTCGAGGACGAAAGCTATGATGCAGTCCGGGCGCATTTCAGCGAAGAGGAAATGGTCAAGCTCAGCGTGGCCATCGGCATGATCAATGTGTGGAACCGCCTCTGCACCGGCTTCCGCGCCGTGCATGCGGTGGAAACGGCCAAGGCCGCCTGAGCGTGCTTGAGGCGCCAGAAGCAACGGCGGGCCGACGCTTGCCCCTGCTTCTGGCCCTCTCGATTTTGCTTTCGTCTGTCAGCGCTCTCGGCTAGTCCCCCTGTATACAGTCCGGGACACCGATTTGAGCCAATCCGCAGATATAGCCCTCGACGCGAAACCGCGCGCGACGACGCATGCCACCGGCAGGCAGAAACTGCTCGGGCATCTCGCGATGCTGCTGTTTACCGCGTTGGTATCGGGCTCCTATTCGCTTGGCGGGATGGCCGCGTCGCATATCGGGCCGGCCGCAATCAACGCCATGCGGTTCGCGTTCGGCGTGGTGGTGATGGCAGCAGCCGTGGCTGTGCTGACGCGCGGCCGTATCCCGGCACCTCGGGCGCCGTGGCGCTATCTGGTGCTCGGCGCGCTGATGGCGGTGTTCTTCATCACCATGTTCATGGCGCTGCGGTTGACCGATCCGGTTTCGACGGGAGCGGTCTTCACGCTGATGCCGCTGATGTCGGCGGTCTTCGGCTATCTCTTTCTCGGGCAGGTGCCGCGCGGCATCGTCATCGCCAGCCTGGTGTTTGCCGGCCTCGGCTCGATCTGGGTGATTTTCGGCGGCAACCTCGATGCGCTTCTGGCTTTCGACCTGGGCCGCGGCGAGATGATCTTCTTCATCGGCGTCGTCTGCCACGCGGCCTATGCGCCGCTGGTCCGCAAACTCAACGACGGTCGCGAGCCGCTCGCGGCTTTCACCTTGTGGACGCTGGTCGCCACGGGCCTGTGTATCGCGCTCTACGGGGTCAGCGAGATCGTGCAGACCGACTGGCAATCGCTGCCGGCGATCGTCTGGGTGGCGATCGTCTACCTCGCCATCTTCACGACGGCGGGCACCACCTTCCTCGTCCAGTATGCGGCGATGCGGCTGCCGGCCGCCAAGGTTCTTGCCTATACCTATCTTTCGCCCTGCTACATCATCCTGTTCGAGGGCTTGCTCGGCCATGGCTGGGTCAGCCCCGGCGTTGCACTGGGGGCGCTGGTGACCGTGCTGGGGCTCGTCGTCATGGCTGCATCGCGTGACAGCTAGTGGACGGGAGGCGGACTCGTAAACCGTCCGTTAACCGGAATCGGCAAGCTTCACGCAAGGTTCGGCAAACGGGAACGACGGCGAGAGATGATCGTCATCAAGGCAAGCGGCTCGACGGATGTAAAGGCGCTGCGCAGGCTGGCTGCCGATCTTTCGGCGGATGAGGTCGACGTCGCGCCCGAGGAAATCCAGCCGGCGATGCCGCGCAGGCGGCGCAGGCCTTCGGTCAGCACCTTGCCCGGCGCCTCCATCGCGCCGGGGACACAGGCGGCCATCCTCGAACTGCGCCAGGTCGAGGTGGAGCCGCGGGCCAATACGACCTGACCTGAATCCTGCCAAGGTTTGGCGTCAACCACCCTTAGGCAGATAGACGACATTCTCCAGCCCTTCGAAATGGGCGTCGCAGGTAAGCAGATCAGCCTCCGCCTGAAGCGCTGTGGCGTAGATGATGGCATCTGCGGTTGCGAGCCCATGTGCGCGGCAAAGTCCTGCAGCGCGGATCGCGATCGCGGTATCGAGTTCGATTACAACGCAGCGGGTGGTGAAGGCGATAATGCCACCCGCCTCTTCCGCGCTTGCATTGCGGGACAGCCATTTCGCAAGCTCAAGCTGAATGATCGTTGGTACGATCCAATCCGACTGTGCAGGTATTTCCTGGATGAGGCGGTTGCCTGCGGCGCCTCTGATCAACCCTTCGATCCAAGCCGAGGTGTCCACGACCCTCATCAGTAGCGGTCATTGCGGTCGCGATAGCCGGTTGGGTCGGCATTGGGCAGGCTGCCCAGCAGATCCTCCAGCTTCGGCACCGGAACAAGCATCACTCCTTTGCCCTGCGGGATGAAGGCGAATTCCTGGCCGGCCTTCCAGCCTTGCCTTTCGCGGACCTCCTTGGGAATAGAGATCTGAAATTTCTCGGAAAGCTTCGTCGTTGCGTTCATCTGCATCTTACCTCATCGCCATCGATCATGGGTAGGTAAGAATATAGTGTATTTCCGCTCCATCGGGAAGGCGTCGTCGCGCCCTCAACCTTTCGGCTTCAGTCCCTCGATGAAGAGCTGTTCCAGGAAGCGCGCGGCATCCTCGAAGCGGCCTTCGGCGCCGCGATCCGGTCCGAGCACGGCGCGCACCTGGACGTCGAAATCAGCATAATGCTGCGTGGTCGCCCATATCGCGAATATCAGATGCCACGGATCGGTGCGCACGATCCGGCCGTCGCGCATCCAGCCGCGGATGATCTGGGCCTTCTCGTCTACCAAATCCTTCAATTCGCCTTCCAGCATCGGCATGACGCGCGGTGCGCCCTGCAGGATCTCATTGGCGAACAGCCGGCTTTCGCGCGGGTAGTCGCGTGCCATCTCCAGCTTGCGGCGAATGTAGCTGCGCAACTCGGTGATCGGGTCGTCGATGTCGTCGAGTTCCCGCAGCGGCGCCAGCCAGGTTTGAAGCAGGCGCTGCATCAGCGTCACATGGATGTCTTCCTTGGAGCGGAAATAGTAGAGGAGGTTCGGCTTCGACATGCCGGCGGCTTCGGCGATCTGATCGATAGTGGCGCCGCGGAAGCCGTGCTGGGCAAATACCTCCAGCGCTGCCTCCAGGATGATCTCGCGCTTCTCGGTCTGGATGCGCGTCCTGCGTTTCGGCTTTACCGCCTCCATGGCCCTTCGTTCCCCTCGCGGCGCGCAGTGCGCCAGATTTCTGGACCAATCGTCTGGACCAGCTTGCGCCGAAGCTGTGGAGCGCGCGGAAGCGCCGGCCTTTGCGCTAGTAATCCCTTGACCGCCTATGTGGCGGTGCTAACGTTTGTCCAATCGGTCAAAATTTGCGTAGCATATCTGCGCCCGAAGAACCAAGCGTTGGCCGAACAACGAGGGGCTCAAAGGAAAGAAAGGCTTGGTTATGTCCAACAGGCTCAACGTCGCGCCGAACGACCTCAGCGCATTCTGGATGCCGTTTACGGCAAATCGCCAATTCAAGCAGTCGCCGCGCATGTTGGTGTCGGCGAAGGACATGCACTATACCGCCTCCGACGGGCGCAAAATCCTCGACGGCACTGCCGGTCTGTGGTGCGTGAACGCCGGCCACTGCCGGCCGAAGATCACCGAGGCGATCCAGCGCCAGGCAGCCGAGCTCGACTATGCGCCAGCCTTCCAGATGGGGCACCCGATCGTCTTCGAACTGGCCAACCGGCTGGTGGACGTCGCGCCCGAGGGCATGGACCATGTCTTCTTCACCAATTCCGGTTCCGATCCGTCGATACCGCGCTCAAGATCGCGCTGGCCTACCAGCGGGTGAAGGGCGAGGGCAGCCGAACGCGCCTGATCGGCCGCGAGCGGGGCTATCACGGCGTCAATTTCGGCGGCATTTCTGTCGGCGGTATCGTTACCAACCGCAAGATGTTCGGCACGCTGCTGACGGGCGTCGACCACCTGCCTCATACCCACCTGCCGGGCAAGAACGCATTCACCAAGGGCGAGCCGGAGCATGGCGCGGACCTTGCCGACGAGCTGGAGCGGATCGTCACGCTGCACGACGCCTCGACCATCGCGGCCGTCATCGTCGAGCCGGTCGCTGGCTCCACCGGTGTGCTCATCCCGCCGAAGGGCTATCTCCAGCGCCTGCGCGACATTTGCACCAAGCACGGCATCCTCTTGATCTTCGATGAGGTCATCACGGGCTTCGGGCGCCTCGGAACGCCGTTCGCGGCCGACTATTTCGGCGTCATCCCCGACATCATCACTACGGCGAAGGGTGTTTCCAACGGCGTAATCCCGATGGGCGCGGTGTTTGTGAAGAAGGAAATCCATGACGCGTTCATGAACGGGCCGGAGCATCTGATCGAGTTCTTCCACGGTTATACCTATTCCGGAAACCCGATCGCCTCGGCAGCGGCCATCGCGACACTCGACACCTACAAGGAAGAGGGGCTGCTGACGCGCGGTGCGGAGCTCGCTCCCTATTGGGAGGAGGCGCTGCATTCGCTGAAGGATGCGCCGCATGTCATCGACATCCGCAATATCGGTCTCGTCGGCGCGATCGAGCTGCAGCCGATTGCCGGGCAGCCGACCAAGCGCGCCTTCCAGGCCTTCGTTAAGGCCTTCGAGCGCGGCGCGCTGATCCGCACGACCGGCGACATCATCGCGCTTTCGCCGCCGCTTATCATCACCAAGGGCCAGATCGACGAGCTGATCGATCATGTGCGCGAAGTCCTGACCATGGTCGACTGACCGCGACCAGATCCGAGGGCCGGCGACGGGAACCGCCGGCTCTCGGTGACATGAAGACGAATGAGAGGAATACTGCCGATGGCCGCACCCGGCGAGAATCTGCGCATCAACCCCGACCGCCTGTGGGATTCGCTGATGGAGATGGCGAAGATCGGGCCGGGGTTGCCGGCGGCAACAACAGGCAGACGCTGACCGACGAGGACGGCGAAGGCCGCCATCTCTTCAAGAAGTGGTGCGACGCTGCCGGCCTGACGACCGGCGTCGACAAGATGGGCACCATGTTCGCCCGCCGCGAGGGAACGGATCCGGACCTGCCGCCGGTCTATGTCGGCTCGCATCTCGACACCCAGCCCACCGGCGGCAAGTATGACGGCGTGCTGGGCGTGCTCGGCGGGCTGGAAGTGATCCGCACGCTCAACGATCTCGGCATCAAGACGAGGCACCCGATCGTCGTCACCAACTGGACCAACGAAGAGGGCACGCGCTTCGCGCCGGCCATGCTGGCGTCAGGCGTCTTTGCCGGCGAGCACGACCTCGAATGGGCATACGACCGCAAGGACGCCAAGGGCCTGCGCTTCGGCGACGAGCTGGAGCGCATCGGCTGGAAGGGTGACGAAGACGTCGGCGGCCGCCCGATGAAGGCATTCTTCGAGCTGCATATCGAGCAGGGGCCGATCCTCGAGGATGAAGATATCGACATCGGCGTCGTCACCCACGGGCAGGGGCTCTGGTGGCTGCAGGTGACGCTGACCGGCAAGGACGCGCACACCGGTTCGACGCCTATGCCGAAGCGCCGCAATGCCGGGCTCGGCATGGCGCGCGTCACCGAACTGGTGCACGAGGTGGCGATGGACTACCAGCCGGACGCCGTCGGCGCGATCGGCCACGTCGAGGTCTATCCCAATTCGCGCAATGTGATACCCGGCAAGACGGTGTTCACCATCGACATCCGCTCGCCGAACGAAAATGTGCTGAACGAGATGCGTGCGCGCATCGAGGACGGCATCGCTACCATCGCCGAGGCGCTGGATATCGGCTTCGAGGTCGAGGCCGTCGGCCACTTCGATCCCGTCACCTTCGATGAAGGCTGCGTGAAAGCCATTCGCGATGCCGCCGAACGTCTCGGCTATTCCCATCGCGACATCGTCTCCGGCGCCGGCCACGACGCCTGCTGGATCAACCGCGTTGCGCCGACGGCGATGGTGATGTGCCCCTGCGTGGACGGGCTTTCGCACAACGAGGCCGAGGCGATCAGCAAGGAATGGGCAGCGGCCGGTGCCGACGTGTTGTTCCATGCGGTGGTCGAGACGGCGGAGATCGTGGAGTGAGCGCAGGCTTGACGTTCGAAGGGGAACGTCCCTTGAAGCAGGTGATAGGTTGGACCGATGCGGCGCCGCCTTTCAAAACGCCGCTGATCGAAAGGTGCGAAGCTGCGTTGGCTCTTCCGCTTAAAGATCAGACTGTCGAGACGATGAGGCTCTTGCTTGGACAGGGTATAGCCATAGACATGCTGTTACCGCGTGCACTGGATATCCTTGAGCTGGATATCTTGGCTAGCGGGGATTTGTATGAGGGAGACCTGCTGGCATCGTGTCAGCGCCTGTCCGCATCGTATTGGAGAGAACATCCTGACCACTGGGTGCGGCTGGATTCGATCCTCCGCGACTTCGACCAAAAGGTCGATCAGGTGAACAAGGAACGTGCCGGGTTCATGGCAAACAATCCGTTCGGTGCTAAGCTATGAACTGACAGATATCGCCATTCGTGGCGCTAGGAATAGGGGAACGACAGAATGACAAAAGTCATCAGAAACGGAACCATCGTCACCGCCGACCGGACCTGGAAGGCCGATGTGCTGGTGAAAGACGGCAAGATCGTCGCTATCGGCAACGACCTGCATGGCGACCATGAATTCGACGCCACCGGCTGCTACGTGATGCCGGGCGGCATCGATCCGCACACCCATCTCGAGATGCCCTTCATGGGCACTTACTCCGCCGACGATTTCGAGAGCGGCACGCGCGCGGCGCTTTCGGGCGGCACCACAATGGTGGTGGATTTCTGCCTGCCGTCGCCCGACCAGTCGCTGCTCGAAGCGATCCAGATGTGGGACAACAAGTCGACGCGCGCTGCCTGCGACTATTCTTTCCACATGGCGATCACCTGGTGGGGCGAGCAGGTCTTCAACGAGATGCCGGAGGTGGTGAAGCGCGGCATCACGTCGTTCAAGCACTTCATGGCCTACAAGGGCGCGCTGATGGTCGACGACGACGAGATGTTCTCGTCGTTCCAGCGTTGCGCCGAGCTCGGCGCGCTGCCGCTCGTCCACGCCGAGAACGGCGACGTGGTGGCCCAGCTTTCGCAGAAGCTGCTGGCCGAGGGCAATAACGGGCCTGAAGGCCACGCCTATTCGCGCCCGCCCGAGGTCGAGGGCGAGGCCACCAACCGCGCCATCATGATCGCCGATATGGCCGGCGTGCCGCTCTATGTCGTGCACACCTCCTGCGAGCAGAGCCACGAGGCCATCCGCCGCGCACGCCAGAAAGGCATGCGCGTCTTCGGCGAGCCGCTGATCCAGCATCTCGTGCTCGACGAGACGGAGTATTTCGACAAGGACTGGGACCATGCCGCGCGCCGCGTGATGAGCCCGCCTTTCCGCAACAAGCAGCATCAGGATTCGCTGTGGGCGGGGCTTTCTGCCGGTTCGCTGCAGGTGGTGGCGACCGACCATTGCGCGTTTACCAGCGACCAGAAGCGCTTCGGCGTCGGCGATTTCACCAAGATCCCCAACGGTACCGGCGGGCTCGAGGACCGGCTGCCGGTGCTGTGGACCAAGGGTGTCAACACCGGCCGGCTTACGCCCAACGAGTTCGTTGCGGTGACTTCGACAAATATCGCGAAGATCCTCAACATGTACCCGCGGAAGGGTGCGATCCTTGAAGGGGCGGACGCCGACATCATCGTGTGGGACCCGGAGAAGACCAAGACAATCTCGGCTAAATCCCAGCAGTCGGTGATCGACTACAACGTATTCGAGGGCATCGAGGTGAAGGGTCTGCCGCGCTTCGTCTTCACGCGCGGCGAGCTTGCCGTGAACGATGGCAAGGTCGAGGCCAAGCCCGGCCATGGGAAGTTCGTCGCCCGCGAGCCGCATATGGCGGTCAACAAGGCGCTGTCGATGTGGAAGGAAGTCGTTGCGCCCCGCAGGATCGAGCGGACGGGCATTCCCGCGACCGGGGTGTGAGAGCGCAATCGCCGATGAACGCACTCGCCAGCCCGACACAGCCAGCCACCGCAACCGTAACTGCCCCCGTTATCGAGGCGACCGGCCTGGGGCTAACTTTCGAAACCGGCGACGGGCCGGTCCATGCCCTGTCCAATGTCGATCTCGCCATCGGCAAGGGCGAGTTCGTGTCCTTTATCGGGCCGTCGGGCTGCGGCAAGACAACGTTCTTGCGCGTGATTGCCGATCTCGAACAGCCGACAGCGGGGCGGATCACCGTCAACGGCATGAGCCCGGAGGAGGCGCGGCGGCAGCGCGCCTACGGCTATGTCTTCCAGGCTGCCGGCCTTTTTCCCTGGCGCACCATCGAGCGCAACGTGGCGTTGCCTCTGGAGATCATGGGCTACTCAAAGGCCGAGGTCGCGCAACGCATCGCGCGCACGCTCGATCTCGTCAATCTAACCGGCTTCGAGAAGAAGTTTCCGTGGCAGCTTTCCGGCGGCATGCAGCAGCGCGCCTCGATCGCCCGCGCGCTGGCCTTCGATGCCGATCTGCTTTTGATGGACGAACCCTTCGGTGCGCTCGACGAGATCGTGCGCGACCATCTCAACGAGCAGCTCCTGCAGTTGTGGGACCGCACGAACAAGACGATCTGCTTCGTCACTCATTCGATTCCCGAGGCGGTCTATCTGTCGACCAAGATCGTGGTGATGTCGCCGCGGCCGGGCCGCGTAACCGACGTGATCGACTCGACGCTGCCGAAAGAGCGCCCGCTCGACATCCGCGAGACGCCGGAATTCCTGGCAATCGCCGCCCGCGTGCGCGACGGGCTGAGGGCAGGGCATTCCTATGAGGATTAGGCGAGGCATTGCCGCCCTGGTTCCTCGCCCCCGCGAAGTGGGGGAGAGGTGCCGAGCAACGCGAGGCGGAGAGGGGGCTCCGTTTTCCGTTGCTCCCCCTCTCCGGCTTGCTTCGCAAGCCACCTCTCCCCATTCCATGGGGGCGAGGAAGGGCGCTTGTGCCGGGGGCATCTGAATGGACCGCCTGCGCGACAAGATCGTTCCCGTCACCGCGATCCTGCTTGGTATCGTGGCGATCTGGTATGTCGGGGCGTATCTCATGAACGCGCCGTTCCAGCGGGATCTGGACCGGCGGGCAGGCGAGACGCCGACGTTTTCGGAATTCGTCGCCAAGACGATGACCCAGCCGAAGCCGACACTGCCGGCGCCGCACCAGGTAGCGGTCAACTTTTTCGAGAACACGTTCCTGCGCAAGGTCACGTCGGCGCGCAGCCTCGTCTACCATGCATGGGTGACGCTATCGTCGACGCTGGCGGGTTTCGCGCTCGGCACGGCGCTGGGCATCGCGATCGCCGTCGGCATCGTGCATGTGGCGACGCTCGACCGTTCGTTGATGCCCTGGATCATCGCTTCGCAGACGATCCCGATCCTGGCGCTGGCGCCGATGATCATCGTGGTGCTCGCGGCGATCGGTGTTACAGGGCTGATCCCCAAGGCGCTGATCTCGACCTATCTGTCGTTCTTCCCCGTGGCCGTGGGCATGGTGAAGGGCCTGCGCTCGCCCGACATGCTGCATCTCGACCTGATGCGCACCTATAATGCGTCCGGTTTCCAGAGCTTGATGAAATTGAGGCTGCCAGCCTCGGTGCCCTATCTCTTCGCCTCCATGAAGGTCGCGGTCGCGGCCAGCCTCGTCGGCGCCATTGTCGGCGAACTGCCTACCGGCGCGGTCGCCGGCATCGGCGCCAAGCTGCTCAACGGCTCCTATTACAGCCAGACGATCGACATGTTTTCTGCACTGCTTGCGGGATCGCTCGTCGCAATCATGCTTGTCATGACCGTGGATGTAGTTGGACGGAGCGTAGAGCGTGCGATGGGAGCTCGGCCGTCATGAGCACTCCACGCAAGATGAATCTTGTGGACACCGCCTTCCAGCGGGTTTTGCTCTTTCTGATCATAATATTAACCCTGCTCTTTTATCCCCTGTTGGAGCCTCCATACCTTTCCGGGCCGGGCTGGCAATCGGTACTTATTTTGCCGTTACTGGCTTACATTATCCTCGTATTAGTCCAGCGATACCGGGGGACGGCATTGCCGCCGGTTGAGATGGGGGTCGGCCTCTTTTTGCTCGCGTACGTGCCGATCTGCCTTAGCTCTCTTCGAGGCTTTGACGGTGAAGAGGCACCTAGAAACTATTGGACTACAGTTGCCGCTTGCGCGTTGGCAGCCTGGCTCTTGAATGACCTGCTATCAGGTCCAAAATATCGGACCGGCTGGCGGGGAACGTTTGCAAAATTTGCCGTTCCGGCAATTTTCAGCCTAACGCTGCTCTTCCTCTGGGAAGTGCTGGTGCGCGCCTTCAACGTCCCGTTCGTGCTCCTGCCGCCGCCATCGGCCATTGGCGTGCGCATCGCCAATTCGCTGCCGGTGCTTGCTGCGGACGTCAACCAGACGATCTTCAAGGCGGTTTTCGCGGGCTATGCGATGGGCTGTGCTGCGGGCTTCGTCGTCGCGATCCTGGCGGACCGCTTCCTGTTCCTGCGGCGCGGCCTGCTGCCCATCGGCAACATGGTCTCGGCGCTGCCGATCATCGGCATCGCGCCGATCATGGTGATGTGGTTCGGCTTCGACTGGCAGTCGAAGGCCGCCGTCGTCGTGGTGATGACGTTCTTCCCGATGCTGGTGAACACGGTTGCAGGGCTCACGGCCGCCGGCCACATGGAGCGCGACCTGATGCGCACCTACGCGTCGAGCTACTGGCAGACGCTGTTCAAGCTGCGGCTGCCTGCGGCCATGCCATTCATTTTCAACGCTCTCAAGATCAATTCGACGCTGGCGCTGATCGGCGCCATCGTTGCCGAGTTCTTCGGCACGCCTGTCGTGGGCATGGGGTTCCGCATTTCGACCGAGGTGGGCCGCATGAATGTCGACATGGTCTGGGCGGAAATCGCGGTTGCGGCGCTCGCGGGTTCCGTCTTTTATGGCGTGATCGCTCTCGCAGAAAGAGCCGTCACGTTTTGGCATCCGTCTATCCGTGGTGGGTAGGCCAATCCAGAGGGTAAAAAAGATGAAGAAATATCTCGTATCGATGATGGCCGGCGCGATGTCGCTGGCAGCCGCGCAGGCCTGGGCTGCAGACGCGGTGACACTGCAGCTCAAGTGGGTCGCGCAGGCCCAGTTCGCCGGCTATTTCGTGGCGCTGGACAAGGGCTTCTACGAAGAAGAAGACCTCGACGTCACAATCAAGCCGGGCGGGCCGGACATCGCGCCCGAGCAGGTGATCGCCGGCGGCGGCGCCGACGTGATCGTCACGTGGATGGCGGCTGCACTTTCAGCCCGCGAGAAGGGCGTGCCGCTGGTCAACATCGCCCAGCCCTACAAGAAGGCGGGCATGCAGCTCGTCTGCCCGGCCGACGGCCCGATCAAGACGGAAGCCGACTTCCCCGGCCATACGCTCGGCGTCTGGTTCTTCGGCAACGAATATCCGTTCTATGCCTGGATGAACAAGCTCGGCTATTCGACCGAAGGCGGTGAAGGTGGCGTCACCGTGCTCAAGCAGTCCTTCGATGTGCAGCCGCTGATCCAGAAGCAGGCCGACTGCATCTCGGTGATGACCTACAACGAGTACTGGCAGCTCATCGACGCCGGCTACAAGCCCGAGGACCTGACCGTCTTCAACTATACCGAGATGGGCAACGACCTGCTCGAGGACGGGCTCTACGTGCTTGAGGACAAGCTCGCCGACGAGGCGTTCAAGGACAAGATGGTCCGCTTCGTACGCGCCTCGATGAAGGGCTGGGAATACGCGATCGCCAATCCGGAAGAGGCTGGCGGCATCGTCATGGACAATGGCGGGCAGGACGAGAACCATCAGGTGCGGATGATGAGCGAGGTCGCCAAGTTGATCGACACGCCGGACGCGAAGCTGATCCCGGAAGCCTACGAGCGCACCGCCAAGGCGCTGCTCGACCAGAAGATCATCGAGAAGGAGCCGGAAGGCGCCTACACGACGGACATCACCGACGCGATGTGATCGGGACGGGACATGAAACATGGGAAGGGGCGGGCGACCGCCCCTTTTTCGTTGTGGCGGGTGCACGGGCCGTTGTTCTTCCGATTGTGCGTCCGTCGAGGCTCGCTCCGGTGGAGGCCAGCCCTTCCGCCATTGTCGCCGCTGCGAAGACATTGTGTGCATCACACGCCCCGCCGGGCGGCTTGAGCGCCCGTCGCAAAGGACCTACCTGTGCGGCAACTCAATCCTTCCAGCTTTCGGGATGCTCCCATGAAAAACATCGGCTTTCTCTCGTTCGGCCACTGGTCGCCGTCGCCGCAATCCGGCACGCGGAGCGCTTCGGATGCGTTGCTTCAATCAATCGACCTCGCGGTGGCCGCGGAGGAACTGGGCGCGGATGGCGCCTATTTCCGCGTGCATCATTTCGCGCGTCAGCTCGGCTCGCCGTTCCCGCTTCTGGCCGCAGTCGGAGCAAAGACCAGCCGGATCGAGATCGGCACCGCCGTCATCGACATGCGCTACGAGAACCCGCTCTACATGGCGGAGGATGCGGGCGCGGCCGACCTGATTGCAGGCGGACGGCTTCAGCTCGGCATCAGCCGCGGCTCGCCCGAGCAGGTGATCGACGGCTGGCGCTATTTCGGCTACGCCCCGCGCGATGGCGAGACCGATACGGATATGGCGCGCGCCAATGCGGAGATGTTCTTCGAGCTGTTGAAAGGCAAGGGTTTCGCCCAGCCGAACCCGTCGCCGATGTTTCCGAACCCGCCCGGCCTCTTGCGGCTCGAGCCGCATTCGGAAGGCTTGTGTGACCGCGTCTGGTGGGGCGCGGCGACCGACGCCACGGCGGTATGGGCGGCCAAGCTCGGCATGAACCTGCAAAGCTCGACGCTCAAGTTCGACGAGACCGGTGAGCCGCTTCATGTGCAGCAGGCCAAGCAGATCCGCGCCTATCGCGAGGCATGGAAGGCGGCGGGACACGAGCGCACGCCGCGCGTTTCCGTCAGCCGCTCGATCTTCGCGCTGGTGAACGACATGGACCGCGCCTATTTCGGCCGTGGCGGTGAGAGCACCGATCATTTCGGCTACATCGAGCCGGAGAAGCGCGCCGTTTTCGGGCGCACCTATGCGGCAGAGCCCGACGTGCTGGTCGAGCAGTTGCGCGAGGACGAGGCGATCGCCGAGGCTGACACGCTGCTGCTGACGGTGCCGAACCAGCTCGGCGTCGACTACAACGCGCATGTGATCGAAGCGATTGTCAAGCATGTCGCGCCGGGCCTCGGCTGGCGCTAATGCAAGCGATCCGTCGCGTCGCCGGCCGGATTACGATCAGCCGGCCGACGCGGCGGTGAAGACGGCAAGCTGGTCGGCGAAAGCGCGTTTGTAGGCGGGCCTCGCCTCGCCCCGCGCCACATAGGCGGCAAGGTTGGGATAGTCGTCCAGCATATCCGACGATGCCTTCAGCCTCAGCAGCACCGTCACCATCAGCAGGTCGCCCGCACTGAAAGCGCCGTCGAGCCAGTCGGCATCGCCAAGGCGTGCGGAAAGCCCGTCCAAACGCTTGCGGATGCTGCTGTCCAGAGAGCGCAGGCGCTGCTCGTACCAAGGTTCTTCGCGCTCGAGGATCTTTACCAGACTGCGGTCGAAGATCGGTGGTTCCACCGTATTGAGCGCGGCGAACATCCAGGTAACCACGCGCGCCCGGGCGTCGGGGTCTCTCGGCAGCAGACCAGCGTGTTGCTCCGCTATATGGAATACGATCGCTCCCGACTCGAACAGGGCAAGGTTGCCTTGCTGATAGGTTGGAATCTGCCCGAAAGGATGAAGCGCGAGATGCGCGGGTTGCTTCATCTCCTCGAACGACACGAGGCGGACGTCATAGGGCTGTCCAACCTCTTCGAGCGCCCAGCGAACGCGCATGTCGCGCGCCAGACCCTTGCCGCGATCTGGCGACCGCTCGAATGCAGTGATGATGGGCTTCATCGAAATCTCCAGCTCTTTGCATCTTGAGACCGAAGGACGCAGACGAGGTTCGTCATCCGACATCGTCGGCGATTTTTCCATCCACATTCCAGGTCGTCGGCGATCAGGCCGAGACCACGAGTTTCCGTCTCTCCACCTCGCGAAACGTTCCCGGTGTCTCGCCTGTGTGACGCCGAAAGAAGCGGTTGAAGTAGGCGGGGTCGGCGAAGCCGAGCGAATAGGCGATCGCCTGCACCGGGGTCGGCGTGAAGATCAGGTCGCGCCGGGCCGCTTCCATCAACTGGCGAGCGGCCAGTTCCTGCACCGAAAGCCCGGTGGCGGCGCGCGCAAGCCGGTTGAGATGGGCTGCCGAGACGCCGATCGATTGCGCATAGAACGTCACAGGCCGGTGCTCGCGGCAGTGCGCCGCGATCAGCGTTGTCAGCTTCTCGATCCGGTCTTCGGTCGCGGAAGCGTCACCCTGTGCCGTCGATAGCGTACCGGCGCGAACCAGCGCGACGATCGCTGCCGTCATGAGCGGCTCGAGAAGCAGGAGCCGTCCGGCTGCGCGTCCGTGAAGCTCGGCGTGAAGCCGGCGCACGCTCTCGATCAGCAGGCCGGCGTTGTCGTCCTTAGGTCGCAGCGAAACCACCTGGGTCGTCGCCGCGAACGCCGCGATCCGCCGGTCCGCCGCGGCAAGGGAGGCGAGCCGGTCGCCGAGCGCGGTCAGGACCAGCCCGTCGATCTCGCGGGAAAAGCGGAAACCGTGCACCGCCCCCGCGGGATGAACAAAACGCAGGGAGCCTCGAAATGCCGCAGGTCATTTGCACCCACGATCTCGCCGCTGCCGGCCGTCAGCAGGAATATCTGGAAGAAGGAGTCGTGCCGATGCCGGGAAATCTCCCAATTGTGCAGGTGCGTACGCTCAGGGATCGTTTCGCTGTGAATCCAGAAGTCTCCGGATTCTCCTGATTTCTCACGATAAAGGCGATATGAGGGGACCGCGTTGGCCATATCTCGCTCCGGCAGTGATGTTCTGATAGTGCAATCGATTGCCCGAATTGTCCATTGTTGGGAGGTCCGGCAGTCGGGCAGTATACAGGCTGCAAGCGGAGCCAGCCGGGGAGGAACGCCAGCATGCGCACGCAGGTTGTCATCATCGGCTCCGGGCCGGCCGGGCTGCTGCTCGGCCAGCTTCTCACCAATGCAGGTATCGACAACGTCATTCTGGAGCGGGTGAGTCAGGACTACGTTCTCGGCCGTATCCGGGCCGGCGTGCTGGAAGAAGGCATGGCCGGCTTGCTCGACGAGGCAGGCGCGGGTGAGCGGATGCGTCGCGAAGGTCTGCCGCATGACGGGTTCGATCTCACATTTTCCGGAAAGCACCACAGGATCGACCTGCACGGTCTGACCGGCAAGCACGTCATCGTCTATGGCCAGACCGAGGTAACGCGCAACCTGATGGACAGGCGCGCCGCCACCGGAGGCATCAGCATCTACGAGGCGGCCGATGTGCAGCCGAACGATTTCGATGGCGAACGGCCCTATGTCACGTACAGCAAGGACGGCGTCGAGCACCGGCTCGACTGCGATTTCATCGCGGGCTGTGACGGCTATCACGGCCCCTCGCGCAAGGCGGTTGAAGGCAAGGGGCTGGAGACGTTCGAGCGCGTCTATCCATTCGGTTGGCTGGGCATCGTTGCCGATGTGCCGCCCGTCAGCCACGAGTTGATCTATTCCAACCACCGGCGTGGCTTCGCGCTGTGCTCGATGCGCTCGGCCACGCGCAGCCGCTATTACGTCCAGTGTGGGCTGGACGACAGGGTCGAGGCTTGGTCCGACGACCGCTTCTGGGACGAAATCCGTTCGCGGCTGCCGGCGGAGACGGCCGAAGCGATGACGACCGGCCCTTCGATCGAGAAATCCATCGCGCCGCTGCGCTCCTTCGTGGCTGAGCCGCTGCGGTTCGGGCGCCTGTTCCTGGTGGGCGATGCCGGGCATATCGTGCCGCCGACGGGGGCCAAGGGGCTCAACCTAGCCGCAAGCGATGTGCGCTACCTGTTCGACGCATTGCAGGAGTATTATGCAGAGCAGTCCGCTGCCGGGATCGACGGATATTCGGCCCGGGCGCTGGCGCGGGTCTGGAAAGCGGAGCGTTTTTCGTGGTGGATGACAAACACGCTGCATCGCTTTCCAGATACGGGGACGTTCGGGCAGCGCATACAGGAGGCCGAACTGGAGTATCTGACAGGTTCGCGTGCGGCGTCCACCTCGCTCGCCGAGAACTATGTCGGCCTGCCTTATTGAGGATCAACCGATGAACGAAAAACCGAAACGGCACGAACAGGGCATGGCGACACGCCGGGCGGTGCTTGGCAATGCCCATGTGGACCGCGCCGAGGCCGCAAAGACCGCATTTGATGCACCGTTCCAGGAACTCATCACCGAGGCCGCCTGGGGGCATGTGTGGTCGCGTGACACGATCACCCGGCGTGAGCGCTCGATGATGACGCTGGCGCTTCTGGCCGGCCTCGGCAATTTCGAGGAACTGGCGTTGCACACGCGCGCCACGGCCAACACCGGCGCCACGCGCGACGACATCCTGGAAGTCATGCTGCACGTTGCGATCTATGCCGGCGTGCCGCGCGCCAACCACGCGATCAAGGTCGTCAAGCACGTACTGGACGAGATGGACAAGGAGAAGGGCAAATGAGCGAGGGCATGCTCTCGAACCGCAAGCCGGAAACGGGCGCATTCTTCCAGCGCGACCGCGAGTGGCATCCGCAAGCCTATACGCCCTGGTACAAGACCTCCGTGCTGCGTTCGCCGCAGAAGGCGCTGCTGTCGCTCGACAACACGCTGTCGGAAATCACGGGTCCGGTCTTCGGCCACAATATTCTCGGCGCGCTCGACAACGACCTGATCCACAATTTCGCGAAGCCCGGTGAGAGCGCCATCGGTCCGCGCATCATCGTCTATGGGCGGGTCCTCGACGAGCGTGGCAAGGGTGTGCCCGGTGCGTTGCTGGAATTCTGGCAGGCCAATGCCGGCGGGCGCTATCGCCACAAGAAGGAAGGCTATATCGCACCGCTCGATCCGAATTTCGGCGGCTGCGGACGCACCATCACCGACGAAGACGGCGGTTATGTCCTCCGAACCGTGCAGCCAGGGCCATATCCCTGGCCGAATGGTCCCAACGACTGGCGCCCGGCGCATATCCACTTCTCGATCTTTGGGCATGGGTTCGCGCAGCGGCTCATCACCCAGATGTATTTCGAAGGCGATCCGATGATTCCGCTGTGCCCCATCGTCAAGACGATCAACGATCCGCGGCGATCTCCGATCTGACGGCAGCGCTCGACATGAGCGCGACGACGCCTATGGACAGCCGCGCCTACAAGTTCGACATCGTCCTGCGCGGTCGCCGCTCCACGCTCTTCGAAAATCGCCTGGAGGGGAACTGACCATGGCCCAGCCGCTCAATCGCTTCAAGGAAAGCGCGTCGCAGACCGCCGGTCCCTACGTCCATATCGGGCTGACGCCGAACTTCTCCGAAATCAGCGGTGTTTATCCGCACGATCTCGGCTCCAGCATGGTGAACGACAAGACGCGCGGGAAACGCATTGCCATCACCGGGCGCGTGCTCGACGGCACCGGGACCCCGCTGAGGGATGCGCTGGTCGAGATCTGGCAGGCTGACGCCGACGGTCTCTACAACTCGCCCTCGGAGATGCGCGGTGCGGCGGACCCCAATTTCACCGGCTGGGGGCGTTGCGCGACGGATATGGTTTCGGGCGAATTCCGTTTCGAGACGGTCAAGCCCGGCCGCGTGCCCTTCACCGATGGCAGGCTGATGGCGCCGCACGTCACCTTCTGGATCGTCGCGCGGGGCATCAATATCGGCCTGCACACGCGCATGTATTTCGGTGACGAGGAGGCGGCCAATGCCGAGGACCCGGTCCTCGCACGCATCGAGCACCGCGTTCGGGTGCCGACGCTGGTGGCCGAGCCTGTCGAAGACGGCTATCGCTTCGACATCCATCTGCAGGGCGAGAAGGAAACCGTCTTCTTCGACATCTGATGGCTTTGAGCGCTGTTGGTTGACACCCGCCGTGGCAATGTGCGTCCTTCGAGGCTCGCTTCGCTCGCACCTCAGGATGAGGACTGTTGTGCATCGAGCCCACCGCGAGCGGATTCGATCAACCCACCTCCCTCATCCTGAGGTGCGAGCGAAGCGAGCCTCGAAGGACGCACCATCATTCCCATTCGTCTCATTGCTGCTGGTATGAACCCGTGACCGTTTCGCCTTTCGACCATCTATTCCTTTCAGGGCTGCTCGGTGACGAGGAGGTCGGTTCGTGTTTTTCCGCGCAAGCGGACATTGCCGCAATGCTCTCCTTCGAGACAGCACTTGCTGCAGTCGAGGCCGAGGAAGGGCTGATAGACAGCGACGCGGCGGTTGCAATCGCCACGGCGCTCGACACATTCGAACCCGATATGGACGAGCTGCGGGCGGGGACGGCGCGCGACGGCGTGGTGGTGCCGGAACTGGTGCGCCAGCTTCGCGCGGCGGTGGGTGAGCCCCATGCCAGCCGTGTTCACTTTGGGGCGACGAGCCAGGACGTTATCGACACCAGCCTAGCCATAAGGCTCAAGGATGCCATGGGCGTCATCGAGGCGCGGCTGGCGTCGGTGGTCGATGAGCTCAAGCGGCTGGAAGCGCGGGACGGTGCCGTCGAGACGATGGCGCATACCCGCATGCAGTCGGCCATTCCCGTGCCCGCCTCGCGCAAGATCGCAAGCTGGCACGAGCCGCTGGAGCGGCATCGCGAAAGGCTCGCGGGGGTTCGCGACGATGTCTGCGTCCTGCATTTCGGTGGCGCGGCGGGGACATTGGAGAAGCTTGGCGACGCGGCACCAGCCGTCATCCGACGGCTGGCCGAAAAGCTCGGGCTGCGGGCACTGTCCCGCGCGCGCCACAGTGAACGCGACGGGATCGTTGCATTTGCCTCCTGGCTTTCGCTCGTGACCGGAAGCCTCGGCAAGATGGGACAGGATGTGGCGCTGCTGGCGCAATCGGAGGTGGGCGAGGTGAAGCTTTCCTCCGGCGGCGGCTCATCCGCCATGCCGCACAAGGTCAATCCTGTCGATGCAGAGACGCTTGTGGCGCTCGCCCGGTTCAATGCAACGCTGGTTGCCGGCATGCACCATGCGATGGTGCATGAAAACGAGCGCTCTGGTGCGGCCTGGACGCTGGAGTGGCTGACGCTGCCGCAAATGGTGGTGGCGACCGCTTCTGCGCTCCGCAAGGCGGAAGCGCTGGCCATGTCGATGGCGTTCCGCGAAACCGGCGCCCGAGGCTAGACCCTGCAAGGGATTCCGTAGCGTCATCAGGCTTTTGCGGCATAATCCACGCGTAGCTCCTCCAATTTAAATCAAGCTTAACCAAAGCGCTCATTAGTGGTGCGCGGACGGGCAAATCGGCTCGCCGCCGGCATACTTTGTTGCCGACGGCGCGGCCTCGGGCATGCGTGTCTCCCTGTCGAGAGGCGGGGTAGGGCGACAGGGTCCGTACGGACCCGCAAATTGGGGGTTCTGCCATGAAGATTGGTAGCAAGATTTATGCGATCGTCGGCCTGATGGGCCTGGTCGCGGTGGCGATCGGCGGCATGGCCGTCTACACGCTCAACGAATACAATGCGCGGCTGGCGGCGCTGGAAAACGCGTCGGAGCGCGCCTATCTTGGCGAACGCCTCAACCGCTATGTCACCGCCGTGGTGATGGATGCGCGCGGCATCTACGCATCGTCATCCACGGAACAGGCCGAACAATTCGGCGAGGGCATTTATCGGTCGCTCGACCGGATGGACGCCCTGCTGGAGCAGTGGCGGCCGCTGGTCGACGCCGAAGGGCTTGCGGATTTCAACGCAGTCGTGGACCGCTCAGCCGAGTTTCGCGCCTTCCGGGCCGAAACCGCACGCCTTGGCACCGAGGTGAGCCCGGCGGAAGCCAACATTCAGGGCAACAACGAGCAGAACCGGGCGAACCGCAAGGCGTTTCAGGCCGAAATCGACGCGGTCGTCAATCGCGACCAGCAGATCCTGGCGGACATGAAGGTCGACCTGGCTTCGTTCCAGACGCGCATGGCGATCCTCATCGGGTCCGTTGTTCTGGTTGGGCTTGCCGCCGGCGCGGGTGCTGCGGCCTATATCGGCACCGCACAGCTCAGCCGCCCGATCCGCGGCCTGACGGGAACCATGAAAATGCTCGCCGAAGGCAATCTCGAAGCGGATATTCCGTTTGCCGGTCGCAAGGACGAGATCGGCGAGATGGCCAAGGCCGTCGAGGTGTTCAAGCAGAACGCCCTCAAGGTGCGCGAGCTGAACGCACAGGAAGCAGCCCTTCAGGCGAAGAGCGCCGACCTGCAGACCAGCATCGCCGAAGTGGTCGCCAGCGCCGTGCAGGGCAATTTCGACCGTCGCATCACGAAGGACTATCAGGACGCCGACCTCAACCGTTTCGCGGCCAGCGTCAACGAGCTGGTGACCAGCGTCGACACCGGCATCGCCGAGGTTCGCCGCGTGGTGGCCAGCCTTGCCGAGGGCGACCTGACCCAGAGCATGAACGGCAATTTCCAGGGCGCGTTCGAGGAATTGCAGCACAACGTCAATTCCACCATGCAGACGCTGCGTAGTGTGCTGCGCGACGTTCGGATCACCTCGGACACGATCGGTTCCAATACCGTCGAGCTGCGCTCGGCTGCGGACGACCTGTCGCGGCGCACCGAACAGCAGGCGGCTTCCCTGGAGGAGACCTCCGCCGCGCTCGACGAGATCACCGCGACGGTGCGCGAGTCGACCGATCGCGCGCAGGAGGCAAGCCGGATGGTCGACGAGGCCCGTCGCTCAACCGAGCAGTCCACGAAGGTGGTGGCCGAGGCCGTCAGCGCCATGAGCCGCATCGAGCAGGCATCGGGCGAGATCGGCCAGATCATCAGCCTGATCGATGAGATTGCCTTCCAGACCAATCTCCTGGCGCTCAATGCGGGTGTCGAGGCGGCGCGGGCCGGCGAGGCCGGCAGGGGCTTTGCCGTTGTGGCGCAGGAAGTGCGCGAGCTTGCGCAGCGTTCGGCAACGGCCGCCAAGGACATCAAGGACCTCATCACCAAGTCCGGCGAGGAAGTCTCCACCGGGGTGCGTCTTGTCACGGCGACCGGCGAGGCGCTCGACACGATCCAGGCGCATGTCGTGCACATCAACGAGCATGTCCATTCGATCGCGAGCGCCGCCGGCGAGCAGTCGACGGGGCTCTCCGAGATCAACACCGCCATGAACCAGATGGATCAGGTCACCCAGCGCAACGCGGCGATGGTGGAGGAGACGACGGCGGCGACGCATCGCCTGTCGAGCGAGTCCGCCAGCCTCACCCAGCTCATTTCGCACTTCAAGGTCGAAGGTGGGGCCAGCGTGCGCGAGGCGGACGATTACAGCGCTTCCGTCCCTTCGCCTGCCAGAGTGCTCGGCCAGCGCGTCGCGGGCGCGTTCGGCGGCGTGGTGGCTGCGGAATAGCGGTCACGTACGACGGGAAGAATCAGGGCGGCTCCAGGGCCGCCCTTTTTTCATTGAGGTTGCTCGTCGCGGTACGACTACATCGCGTTCATGGTCAGGAGTTCGTAGCCGGCGACCTGCTCGCCGTCCTGATTGACCACCGCAACGTCCCAGCGCACTTCGCCATATTCATCGTTGCGCCGCGTTTTCGTCTTCGCTGTTAGCCGTACCTTGAGGCTGTCGCCGGGCGAAACCGGCTTCATGAAGCGCAAATTGTCCAGGCCGTAGTTGGCCAACACAGGTCCGGGCGCGGGATCGACGAACAGCCCCGCGGCGAAGGACAGGATCAGGTAGCCGTGCGCGACGCGGCCGGGGAAGAACGGATTGGCCTTCGCCGCTTCCTCGTCCATATGGGCGTAGAAGGTGTCGCCGGTGAACTCGGCAAAATGCTCGATGTCCTCAAGCGTGACCTGCCGGCTCTTTGTCCACAGCGTGTGGCCGATTTCCAGTTCCGCAAAGCGCATCCGGAACGGATGGCGATCCTTCTCCAGCGTCTGTGCGCCTGCCACCCAGCCCCCGGTAATGCCGGTCATCAGGTCAGGACTCGCCTGGATCGCGGTGCGCTGCATGTAGTGCATGACGCCGCGAATGCCGCCCATCTCCTCGCCGCCGCCCGCGCGTCCCGGCCCGCCATGCACCATGTGGGGCAGGGGGAGCCGTGGCCGGTCGCCTCCTTGCCGGTGTCGCGGTTTGCGAAATAGAGCCGGCCGTGGAACGCCCCGGCGACTTCAACGACCTGTCGCGCGACCGCTGGATCGCGCGTGAACACCGAGGCCACAAGCGAGCCGCCGCCGCGATTGGCAAGTGCTGCCGCGTGAGCGATGTCGCGATAGCCCATCACGGTCGAGACCGGGCCGAACGCCTCAACGGCATGGATGCCCTCGGCACCGTCCGGGTCGTCGCAGGCAAACAGCAACGGCGAGATGAAAGCGCCCTTCTCGGCGTCGGCTCCGCTGACGTCGACCTTTGCGGATCGCCATGCACGAGGCGCGCCTCGCGGGCGATTGCTTCGACCTTTTCGCGGACATCGGCGCGCTGGGCGAGGCTTGCCAATGCGCCCATGCGCGTTGCCTCGTCGCGCGGGTTGCCGATCACGGTCTTCGCCAGCCTGTCGGCGACCGCCTCGATGACTGCGTCGCGGTGCGCGTCCGGCACGATAAGCCGGCGCATGGCCGTGCATTTCTGGCCGGCCTTGGCCGTCATCTCACGATGCACTTCCTTGACGAAGGCGTCGAATTCCGGTGTGCCGGGGGACGCATCGGGCCCAAGGATCGAGGCGTTCAGTGAATCCTGCTCGGCGATAAAGCGCACGGAATTCGCGATCAGCCTAGGATTGGCGCGCAGCATACCGGCTGTTGCCGCCGAGCCGGTGAAGGACACCACGTCCTGGCAGCCGAGCCGGTCGAGCAGGTCGCCGGTCGGGCCGGCAATGAGTTGCACGGCACCTTCCGGCAGCAGGCCGGATTCGATCATCATGCGGAACGCTGCCTCGGTGAGCCACGCCGTGGCCGAGGCCGGCTTGACGATGGCCGGCACGCCCGCAAGCAGCGTCGGCGCCAGCTTCTCCAGCATCCCCCATACCGGGAAGTTGAAGGCGTTGATGTGGACGGCGACGCCCTGCAGCGAGGTTGCGACATGCTGGCCGAGGAAGTTGCCGCCGCGCGAAAGCTGCTCAAGCGCGCCATCGACATAGATCGTGTCGTCCGGCAGTTCGCGCTTGCCCTTGGAGGCGTAGACGAACAGCGTGCCGATGCCGCCGTCGATGTCGATCATCGAGTCCGCCTTGGTCGAGCCCGTCTCGTAGGAAAGCTCGTAAAGCGGGTCGCGGTGCTCGTTCAGATATTGCGCGAGCGCCTTCAGCATCGCTGCGCGCTGGTGGAAGGTCATGGTCCGTAGGGCGGGGCCGCCTGTCCGCCGGGCATGTTCGGCCATGCCGGCATAGTCGAGCCCGCCGCTACCTATCTCGGCTACCGGCTCGCCCGTTACGGCGCTCTTCAGCGTGGTGATGTTACCCGACGGGGCGATCCAGCGGCCGGCCGCGTAGCTGTGGAGGGGGAGGATAGTCATGGATTAATCTCCGGGGCAGCGAGACGTGCCGTTGTCCTTTGCGGTGGGTGTTCCGTCGCGCCCCCTCTGTCCTGCCGGACATCTCCCCACGAGGAGGGAGATCGGCAGCTTCGCCGCCGGCACTCCTTCTACCACGCTACCGATTGGCGAAAGCAAAGCGGCCGACTGATCTCCCCCTTGTGGGGGAGATGTCCGGCAGGACAGAGGGGGCAACGTAGGGCGACTCCATCTTCGATGATCCTCCTACCCGACCCGCGCTGGCAGGTGCGAAAAGCCTCTGAACCGTACGCGGCCGGTGCGCTGTGGGGTGCCGGCCAGCCGGTAGTTCGGGAACCGTTGCAGGAAGCGCGCGATTGCGATGCGGCCCTCCATCCGCGCTAGCGAGAAGCCGGCGCACAGATGCGGACCCTGTGCGAAGGCGAGGTGCCGGTTCGGCTTGCGGGTCAGGTCGAGGCGGTCCGGCTCGTCATACTGGCGTGGGTCGCGATTGGCAGCACCGATGCACAGATGGATGCGGGTGCCGGCCGCAACCTCCTCGCCGTGGAACTCGACGGGCTCCGTGGTCATCCGGTTGCCGAGCTGGTTCGGCGACTGGAAGCGCAGGAACTCGTCCACGGCGGTGTCGATCAGGCCGGGATCGGCCTCGAGCCGGCGCCTTTCGTCCGGCCATTCCAACAGCTCGAACAGAGCGTTGCCGATCAGGTTCGTGGTCGTTTCGTGGCCGGCATTGAGGATGAAGATGCAGTTCTGAAGAAGCTCGACATCGGAGAGCTGCTCGCCTTCATTGCCGTTGATGAGCCTGGTCAGCACATCGGTCGCCGGATCGCCGGGCTCCTCCCGGCGGCGTGCGGCAAGGTCGGCCAGATAGGCCTTGAAGTCGGTGACGGCGCGATTGCCCACTTCCTGCTGCTGCGGCGTCAAGGTGGGTTCAAGCGCGCCCAGGATCGCCAGCGACCAGTCGCGCAGAGGCCCACGCTCCTCGTGCGGCATCACGAACAGATTGCCGATCACCTCGATCGGAATGGCTGCGGCAAAGTCCTCGATAAGGTCGACGTTGTCCTTCCTGGCCATGCGGTCTAGCAGGCCGTCGACCAGCGCGATCAGGCCCGGCTCCATCGCCGAGATGGCGCGCGGCGTCAGCGCGCCCATCATGATCTTGCGCACGCGCGTGTGCAGCGGCGGGTCGTTGAAGACCAGGCTGGTGGTATGGTGCTCATAGAGCGGCGTCTGGCCGAATTTCGGCAGGAACTCGACCTTCTTGTCGGACGAGAACGCCTTGGTGTCGCGATAGACGCGGTCGAGATCGGCGTAGCGTGACAGCATCACCGAGCCGTCGGCAAAGCGTTTCACCGGCGCGTGCTCGAGCAGCGCGCGATAGGTGGGGAAGGGGTCGTTCGCGAAGCCTTGCGGCAAGGCATTGATGTCGAAACGCGCCGCCAGCGCGGCGTCGGATGTTGCTGCGTCCATCTGCACCGAATTCTCCTCCGCGATGCAATTCCAAGTATTATTGACCGGCCGGTCGGTTTATGCAAGTCTCCTCACCAGTCCGCGAAGGGAGGATCGCATGGGGCTTTCGGCAGAGGAAATCGCGCAACGCAGCGCGCAAGCCATGTGGGCGCGGGACGACGCGTCGAAATGGCTTGGCATGAGCCTTGATGCTGTGGGGCCCGGCACGGCGACCACCTCGTTCACCGTCGAGAAGCACCATACCAACGGCCACGACATTTGCCACGGCGGCTACATCTTCACGCTGGCCGACAGCGCCTTTGCATTCGCCTGCAACTCCTACAACCAGCTTGCGGTTGCGCAGCACAACACGATCAGTTTCCTGCGGCCAGGCAAGCTTAGCGAACGGCTGACCGCCGTGGCCCGTGAAGTGACGCGCGCAGGGCGCTCGGGGCTTTATGATGTGACGGTGAGCGATGCGGCCGGCAAGGTGATCGCCGAGTTTCGCGGCGCCTCGCGCGTGATCGACGGCAGGCATTTCGAGGAGTAGCGCTCGGCGAGCGTTTCGGGAGGAGACCATGAAGGATTTGACGCCACGAAAGGAAGATCTCGACCCGATCGAGATTTCTTCGCGCGACGAAATCGCAGCCCTGCAGCTTCATCGGCTGAAGTGGTCGCTGCGCCATGCCTACGATAACGTTCCGCATTACCGGAAAAGCTTCGACGAGGCCGGCGTTCACCCCGACGACCTCAGGACGCTGTCTGACCTGGGCAAGTTTCCGTTCACCGTTAAGGCCGATCTGCGGGCCAACTACCCGTTCGGCATGTTTGCCGTTCCGCGCGAGAAGGTAGCGCGCATTCACGCCTCATCGGGTACGACGGGCAAGCCGACGGTGGTGGGATACACGAAGAACGACATCGACGTATGGGCAGAATGCGTTGCCCGTTCGATGCGGGCTTCGGGCACGCGGCCGGGCGACATCGTTCATATAGCCTATGGCTATGGCCTGTTCACCGGCGGTCTCGGCGCGCATTACGGCGCGGAGAAGCTCGGTTGCACGGTGGTGCCGGTCTCGGGCGGGATGACACAGCGGCAGGTCACGCTGATCGAGGACTTCCAGGCTTCGACCATCATGGTCACGCCGTCCTACATGCTCTCCATCCTCGACGAATATCGTGCCCAAGGGCTCGACCCGCGCAAGAGCCTTGCAGGTGGGCATCTTCGGTGCCGAGCCGTGGACAAACGCCATGCGCGCCGAGATCGAGGATGCGTTCGACATGCATGCCGTGGACATCTATGGCCTGTCCGAGGTGATGGGGCCGGGCGTCGCCAACGAATGTGTGGAGACCAAGGACGGGCTGCACATCTGGGAGGATCACTTCTATCCGGAGGTGATCGATCCGCAGACCGGCGAGGTGCTGCCGGATGGCGAAAAGGGCGAGCTGGTCTTCACCTCGCTCAGCAAGGAAGCGTTCCCGATCATCCGTTACCGGACGCGCGACCTCACGCGGCTGCTTCCAGGCACGGCGCGCACCATGCGGCGCATGGAGAAAATCACCGGCCGTTCCGATGACATGATGATCCTGCGCGGGGTCAACGTGTTTCCCACGCAGATCGAGGAGCAGATCCTGAAGGTGACGGGCCTCGCACCGCACTTCCAGATCGAGCTCCTGCGCGAGGGGCGGATGGACGAGATGGTCGTGCATGTGGAGGCGATTGCCAGCCATGCGGCCGGCGAGGCGCGTTCGGCCTGCGCCGCCGACCTTGTCATGCGCATCAAGGATGTTGTCGGCGTATCGGTGAAGGTCAACGTCACCGAGCCCGACAAGGTGGCGCGCAGCCAGGGCAAGGCGGTGCGGATCGTTGACAATCGGCCGAAGAGCTGATGGCGCGCAGCCGCGCTAAGGACCATGACGAGAAGCGTGGCGCGATCCTGCACCGCGCGGCGATCGTTTTCGCGCGCGACGGCTACGACCGTGCCTCGATGGCGCGGTTGGCCAGCGAGTGCGGGGTCTCCAAGGCGCTGCTCTATCACTACTATGCCTCGAAGGAGGCGCTGCTTTTCGACATATTGCAGAATCACTTGAGCGCGCTGGTTGAAGCGGTGGAGGAGGCGGACGATCCCGCGCTGCCGCCCGAGGCACGGCTTGAGGCGCTGGTCGGCGCGCTGCTGGAGGCCTATCGCGACGCCGATGCCGAGCACAAGGTGCAGGTCGACGCCCTGCGTCTGCTGCCCGACCCGGAGCAGGATCAGTTGAAGGCGCTGGAGCGGCGGCTCGTGGAGATCGTGGCCCGGGCCGTCCATGCGCTCGACCCGGCGACGTTCGACGGGACGCCGCTGCTCAAACCGGTGACCATGAGCCTCTTCGGAATGGTCAACTGGGCGTATATGTGGTTCCGGGACGGCGGGCCTGTCGGGCGGCAGGACTATGCGCGGCTCGCGGCGCGCCTGCTGGTGGGTGGGGTGAGGGCGCTGCGCTCCTGACTTGCCACCACGCGCGCCGTCGTGCCATCTGATGGCCTTATGCCAAAGTCCGCCGATCCGGCCGTTGCCGCCCTCGAAACCCTGATTGCGAACCTGCATGAACGCGGGCGTCCACGCGTCTGGTCGCTGGTCATCACGGTTTTCGGCGATGCTGTGGTGCCTCGCGGCGGGCGCGTGCCGCTCACCGTGCTGCAGGACATCATGGCGCGGCTGCGGATCGAGCCGGGTGCGCTGCGCACCGCGCTGTCGCGGCTGGCCGGGGACAAGTGGGTAACGCGTGAGCGGCGCGGGCGGCATTCGTTCTTCAGCCTGGACGAACACGGTCGCCACGCCTTCGATCTCGCCACACGGCGCATCTATGCGACCGGCCCGCCGGGATGGGCGGGCAAATGGACTGTTGCCGTAGCTGCGCCGGGCGTGAACGCGCAAGGCAGCGAACTGCCGGCACTCGGTTTCGTGCGGATCAATGGCGGGGTCCATATGCGGCCGGAAACCGACGACGCACCCGATGCAACCGAGGCGCTTGCCGGCATGCTCGTGATCCATGGCGAAAGCGCGGAGCACCCCGAGGCGTTCCGTGATCTATGGCCCTCGCAGGAGATAGCCGACGCCTATCATGCCTTCATCGCGGCGTTCCGCCCGCTTCACGAGGCATTGCGGAACGGCTCCGTGCTTGTGCCGATCGACGCGATCGCCGCGCGCACGCTTCTCGTCCACGAATGGCGGCGGATCGTTCTGCGCGATCCCGGCCTGCCGGGTGCGCTGCTTCCGCCATCATGGCCGGGGGCGCAGGCGCGTTCGATCGCGCGCGACATCCATGAAGTGTTGGCAGAGACTAGCGAGGCGTGGCTCGATATGGCCGGTCTCCCGGAGCCCGCCGATCCATCGGCGTTGGCGCGGCGCTGGCGAGACCCGCGTCAGTCCTCCAGATAGGCGAATGCCGACGTTGCCGTGACGGCGACGCGCGTGTCGCCCTTGGCCCTCATCTCGACGCGCGCGTAGGCCATACGCTTGCCGTTCGACAGCACCTCGACGCGGATTTCGATGTCTCCCGGCTTCAGCGGCCGGATGAAATGGGTGGTCAGGTCCACGGTCGTGCAGATGCGGAAGCGCCCGTTCAGCGCTGCCAGCGTCACCACGCAGGCCGTATCCGCCGCCGACGCGGTCGCCTGACCGCAGACCACACCGCCGACATGGACCAGCCGGTCGTTGTGCGGCAGGACGAAACTGCCGCCGTTCTCATCGAAGGAAACCGGCCTCAATCCAAGCTCGACGATCCACGGCGCGAACACGGTCTCCAGTGTCTTCTGCGCCTGCTCCATTCCGAATTGCGGCATGCTGCCCCTCTAACGTGTTACGAATTGTTGCAATCTATCGAAAATTTCGTTACATATGGATGGCGGACGGATATGCTATCATCCGACCATGGAGGAACTGCCATGTATAGTCAGGGATTGATCGGCGCGAAGACGGATTCGGCTGAGGACCAGGCCTTTCTCGACGCTTTCCAGAAGCGCATCGACGCCGAAGAAAAGATCGAACCGAACGACCCCATGCCGGAGGGCTATCGCCGCACGCTGGTCCGCCAGATCGGTCAGCACGCCCATTCCGAGATCGTCGGCATGCTGCCGGAGGGCAATTGGATCACGCGCGCGCCTTCGCTGCGCCGCAAAGCGGCTCTTCTGGCCAAGGTGCAGGACGAAGGCGGCCACGGGCTCTACCTCTATTCTGCTGCCGAGACGCTGGGCGTTTCGCGCGAGGAGATGACCGAGGAGCTGCTGGCCGGCAAGGCGAAGTACTCTTCGATCTTCAACTATCCGACGCTCACCTGGGCCGACATCGGCGCGATCGGCTGGCTGGTCGACGGGGCGGCGATCATGAACCAGATCCCGCTCTGCCGCTGCTCCTACGGGCCTTACGCCCGCGCCATGATCCGGGTGTGCAAGGAAGAGAGCTTCCACCAGCGCCAGGGCTACGAGATCATGATGACGCTTGCGAACGGCACGCCGGAACAGAAAGAGATGGCGCAGGACGCGCTGAACCGCTGGTGGTGGCCGTCGCTGATGATGTTCGGCCCGCACGATTCCGACAGCCAGCACGGAGACCAGTCGATGCGCTGGAAGATCAAGCGCTTCACCAATGACGAGCTGCGCCAGCAATTCGTGGATTCCACGGTGCCGCAGGGCGAATTCCTCGGCCTGACCTTCCCCGATCCAAACCTGAAATGGAACGAGGAGCGGGGCCACTACGATTTCGGCGAGATCGACTGGGACGAGTTCTGGCGCGTCGTGAAGGGCGGCGGTCCGATGAACAAGGAGCGCCTGGCTGCCCGGCAGAAGGCCTGGGACGAGGGCGCATGGGTGCGCGAGGCGGCTCTTGCCCACGCGGAGAAGCGCAAAGCCCGCGCCGAAGCGGCGAAAATGGCGGCGGAGTAAGAGAGATGGCAAAGAACGAAATCCCGCTGTGGGAAGTCTTCATCCGGCCGCGCAACGGGCTTGCACACAAGCATTGCGGCTCGGTGCACGCTGCCGATGAGGTGATGGCGCTGCAGGCGGCGCGCGATGTCTACACGCGGCGCGGCGAGGGCGTTTCGATCTGGGTGGTGCCTTCGGCCGCGATCGTCGCCTCCGATCCCGAGCACAAGGACGAGAATTTCGAGCCGGCGCTGTCGAAAGTTTACCGGCACCCGACTTTCTACAAGATCCCCGACGATGTGGGGCATATGTGATGGAGGTTTCGCGCGACCATCTCGTCACCTTTCTGCTCAGGCTCGCCGACGATCACCTGATCCTCGGCCATCGGCTGTCGGAATGGTGCGGCCATGCACCGATGCTGGAAGAAGACCTTGCCATGCCAAATATAGCGCTCGACCTGATCGGGCAGGCTCGGGCGCTTTATCAATATGCCGGCGAAGTGGAGGGCAAGGGGCGCAGCGAGGATGACCTGGCGTATCTGCGCCGCGAGCGCGAGTACCTCAACTGCCTGATGGTCGAGCGGCCAAACGGCGATTTCGCCCACACCATGTTGCGCCAGTTCTATTTCTCGGCTTTCATGCATCCATTCTGGGAGAAGGCATCCGCGTCCACCGACGAGACGCTGGCCGGCATCGCCGCCAAGGCGGTCAAGGAGGTCTCCTACCACGTCCGCCATTGCGGCGAATGGGTTATCCGGCTGGGCGACGGGACGGAGGAAAGTGCCGCCCGCATGAAGGCGGCCGTCGAGGCGCTGGCGCCCTATGTCGACGAGTTGTTCGAGACGGACGCGGTAAGCGAAGCCGTTTCAAAGGCAGGCATCGCGCCGGCGCCAGCCTCCTTGCGGTCGAGCTTCGACTCTACGGTCCAGCGCGTGTTCGCCGAAGCCTTTCTTGACATGCCGGAGACCGCCTGGCCGCAGACCGGCGGACGGCAGGGTCGCCACGGCGAGGCGATGGGCTACCTGCTTGCCGAATTGCAGCACATCCAGCGTACCTATCCGGGGGCGGTGTGGTGAGGCACGTAGCCGGACATAGGCAGGGGTGGCGGGACAGCGCCCCCTCTGGCCTGCCGGCCATCTCCCCCACGAGGGGGAGATCAGCCGTCATATCTACCTTCGCCAAAGTCGAACGTTGAAAGGCGAAAGAATTCGGTGAAGCTGCCGATCTCCCCCCTCGTGGGGGAGATGGCCGGCAGGCCAGAGGGGGCGACGTAGAACTCCACGCCGACGGCGTTTGTGGCGATGCCTATCGCCGCGCCTATGCCGCCGCCGCTTCCGTGCCCGACCCGGAGGTGCCCTGCGTCACGGTGGCCGATCTCGGTATTCTGCGCTCGGTTGAAATCCTTGGCGGCGTCGCGGTCGCCCGGGTGACGCCGACCTATTCGGGTTGTCCGGCGGTGCTGGCCATTGAGCTGGCTGTCGAGACGGCGCTACGCGAGGCAGGCTTCGACGCGCGCGTCGAGCGCGTCATATCGCCCGCCTGGACAACCGACTGGATCACCGAGGACGGCCGCCAGAAGCTGCGCGCATACGGCATTGCGCCGCCGGCGAAGGCTTCCAACTCGATCCGTGCGCTTTTCGGCGAGACGCAGGTGGATTGCCCGCAATGCGGCTCGTGGCAGACCGAGCGTGTCTCCGAATTCGGCTCCACGGCCTGCAAGGCGCTTTATCGCTGCACGGCGTGCCGGGAACCGTTCGACTATTTCAAGTGCATCTAGGACCCGTCATGGCACCCAGATTTCACGATCTCAAAGTTGCTGCGATTGCGCGCGAGACGCCCGAGGCGGTTGCCGTCGCCTTCGAGATACCGGATGCGCTGAGGGAAACCTTCGCCTTCCGCCCAGGCCAGTACCTCACGCTTGCTACCGACATCGACGGGCAGGAAGCGCGGCGTTCCTACTCGATCTGCTCCGCGCCCGGCGAGCCGACCCTGCGCGTCGGCGTCAAGCGGGTGGCAGATGGCCGCTTCTCCAGTTTCGTCAACGAGCGCCTTTCCGTCGGCGACACGATCCGGGTAATGCCGCCGGAGGGCCGGTTCACCTCGCTGGCCGGCGAGCGGCACGATTACGTTCTGATCGCGGCCGGCTCGGGCATCACGCCGATGCTGTCGATCGCCAAGACGGTTCTCAGCCATGAACCGGACAGCACGATCACGCTGATCTACGGCAACCGCTCGACCGACACGATCATGTTCCGCGAGGAACTGGAGGATCTGAAGGACCGGCACATGCACCGTTTCTCGGTCGTGCATCTGCTTTCGCGCGAGGCGCAGGATGTCGAGCTTTTCAATGGCCGCATCGACGGCGCCCGCATCACCGAACTGGCAAATCGCGGCCTGATCGACGTGGCGCGGCCGACGGCATCTTCCTGTGCGGGCCGGGCGAGATGATCGACGAGGTCTCGACCGCGCTGAAGGGACTGGGTGTCGAGGAGGACCGCATCCGCTTCGAACGGTTCACGCCGTCGGGCGATGCGCCGGCGCCGCGTGCCCGCTCGGCGCGGGCACAGGAGGCCGCGGAAGCCGGCGTCGAGATCGAGGTCGTGCTTGATGGCGTACGCCGCGCGTTTCCGATGGCCGAGACGGATGCAACCGTGCTCGACGCGGCGCACCGGGCGGGGCTGGAAATCCCTTATTCCTGCGCCGGCGGCATGTGTTGCACCTGCCGCTGCCGGGTTGCCGAGGGTGAGGCCGAAATGGCCGTCAACTATTCGCTGCAGCCATGGGAAATCGAGGCCGGCTTCACGCTCGCCTGCCAGACGCGCCCCACCTCGAAAAGACTGGTGCTCGATTTCGACGCGGCGTGAGCGCTGCCCGGCTTCGATCAGCGTTGCCTGCGGCGACACGCGCATTCGCGGTATTTGACTTCGGGCCGGGCGGGACAGGCGCTCGTCTGCCGTTTCGTTGGCCGAAGGAAGAAACCGGGAAAATCCCTTCGTTCGCCTTACCGCCACGCCCGGTTGACGCGGCCCGAAGCATGAGGTCAACGCGCCGCATGCCGGTTCGTTGCTTCATGCTGCGGCCGGGCCTGGTTTTTAGCTGCCTTCGCGGATTTGCGTCAGCGTCCGTGTCGGGGTGATCGCTTCCGGGTCCAGCTTAACCTCGATGATCGCGGGCATGCCGCTGGCCCGCGCCCGCTCGAAGGCCGGTGCGAACTCCTCCGTCGTCGCCACCGTCTCGCCATGGCCGCCGAAGGCGCGGGCATAGGCTGCGAAGTCCGGGTTCTTGAGCGTCGTGCCCGAAACGCGGCCGGGATAGTCGCGCTCCTGATGCATGCGGATCGTGCCGTAGATGCCGTTGTTGAGGATCACGACGATGACGTTCCGGCCATATTGAACGGCGGTCGCGAACTCCTGCCCATGCATCATGAAATCGCCGTCGCCAGCCCAGATCACCACTTCGCGGTCCGGGAAGATGCCCTTGGCAGCAACGCCGGCCGGCACGCCGTAGCCCATCGACCCCGACGTGGGGGCAGCCTGCCCGTTGAAGCGGCGGTAGCGGTGGAAGCGGTGCATCCAGGTTGCGAAGTTGCCGGCGCCGTTTGTGACGATGACGTCTTCCGGCAGGTTTTCTTCCAGCCACGCCATCACGCGGCCCATCTTGACGTCACCGGTGCCATCCTGCGGCGGCGTCGACCATTCGAGATAGCTCTGGTGCAGCTCCTCGGTCCGGTTTGCCCAGCGCGGCGTGGTCTCAGGCGCGGTCCGCGCGAACGCCTCGGCAAAAGCGGTGTTGGACGCGTTGATCGGCAGTTCGGGCCGGTAGACGCGGCCCAGTTCCTCCGGTTCGGGGAACACATGCACAAGCTTCTGATCGGGGTAGGGGCTTTTCAGCAGCGTGTAGTCCGCCGACGGCATCTCGCCGAAGCGGCAACCGACCAGCAGAACGAGATCGGCATCCTTGATGTATTGCGAAAGCTTCGGATTGGCGCCGATGCCGATGTCGCCGGCGTAGCAGTCGTGAAGCTGGTCGCACAGCGTCTGGCGCCGAAAGGAACAGCCCACCGGCAGCTTCCACCTGCTGATGCCGGCGCACACCTGTTTTACGGCCTCCTCGGTCCAGCGCGTGCCGCCGAGCACCATGAACGGACGCTCCGCGGCGCTGAGCAGCTCGACGAGGCGGTTCATTTCAGGTTCGCCGGGACGGGTTTCCACCGGCACGAAGGGCAGGGGCGCGGGCGCCTCGACCTCGTCGCGCAGCATGTCCTCCGGCAGCGATACCACCACCGGACCGGGCCTGCCGGAGGTCGCGACCGCGAAGGCGCGGGTGACGAGTTCGGGAACGCGGCGGGCGTCGTCGATCTCCACCACCCATTTCGCCATCGAACCGTAGAAGGCCTTGTAGTCGACCTCCTGGAAGGCCTCGCGCTCCTTGATGCCGCGCGCGATCTGACCGACGAAGATGATCAGCGGGTTGGAATCCTGCTGGGCGATGTGGATGCCTGCCGATGCGTTGGTAGCGCCGGGGCCGCGGGTGACGAAGCAGATGCCGGGCCTGCCCGTCAGCCGCCCCTCGCAATCGGCCATCATCGCCGCACCACCTTCCTGGCGGCAGACGATGTTTTCGATACTGGAATCGTGCAGCGCGTCGAGAACCGCGAGATAGCTTTCGCCCGGCACGGAATAGATGCGTTCGACGCCATTGGCCTCGAGCGTGTCGACGATGAGTTGTCCGCCGGTTCTCATTTTCCGCGTTTCTCCAGTTCTGCGAGGATTTCGTGCGTGTGCTGCCCGAGCCGTGGCGAGGGGCGCTCGTATTTCAGAGGCGTGCCGCTCATTACCATGGGGGCGCGTACCGAGGGCAGGGTGTTGCCCTGGCCGTCGTCGAGGTCCACGCGCATGCCGCGCGCGATCACCTGCGGGTCGGCGAACATCTCGGCGATGTTGTTGATGGGGCTTGCCGGCACCGCCGCCTTGTCCAGCAGAGGCAGCAGCGCCTCGCGCTCCCAGTCTGCCAGCGTGGCGATCAATTGCTCGCGCAGCCGGACACGATTGGCTACCCGCGCTGGGTTGGTGGCGAAGTCCGGGTCGGTCGTCAGATGGTCGAGGCCGACCACCTTGCAGAAGCGCTGGAACTGGCCGTCATTGCCGACGGCGAGAATGAAGAAGCCGTCCTTCACCGGCAGCACTTCGTATGGCGAGATGTTCATATGGGCATTGCCCATCTGAACCGGCGCATTACCGGAGACGAGATAGTTGAGGTTCTGGTTGCCCAGCACCGATACCTGCGTGTCGAGCAGCGCCATGTCGATATATTGCCCTTCGCCGGTGGCCTCCACATGGCGCAGAGCGGCCTGGATCGCGATCACCGAATAGAGGCCGGTGAAAATATCGGAGACGGCGACGCCGACCTTCTGCGGCTCGCGGCCCGGCTCGCCGGTGATCGACATCAGGCCACCGATGCCCTGGATGATGAAATCGTAGCCCGCGCGCGGCGCATAGGGGCCGTCCTGTCCAAAGCCGGTGATCGAGCAGTAGACGAGGCGCGGGTTGATCGCCTTGAGGCTGTCGTAGTCGAGCCCGTATTTCCTGAGCCCGGCCAGCTTGAAGTTCTCGATCAGCACATCCGCCGTCTCGACAAGCTTGCGGATGGTTTCGGCGCCCTCGGGCGTGGAGAAATCGATAGCTATGGAGCGCTTGCCGCGATTTGTTGAGTGGTAATAGGCGGCCGACAGGTTCTCGCCGTCGTGGCTCATGACGAAGGGCGGGCCCCACTTGCGCGTGTCATCGCCGCCGTCGGGATTTTCCACCTTGATGACGTCCGCGCCGAGGTCGGCCAGCACCTGACCCGCCCAGGGTCCGGCGAGGATGCGGGCGAGTTCGATCACGCGTACGCCCTTGAGCGGCGGTTCGGCCATGGCTTTGCAGGCTCCCTTTGCAGTCCCGCGTGCCTAGCAGATCGGCCGGGATCGGTTAACCGAAAACTCCGAATAGGATAATGCCGTTTATGCATTATCCGCGTGGCGCCGCTGGAGCCTCCATTCCAAGGGCGGCTAGCGTTTTGCGGCTTCGCCCAGCACGGCATCGTCGATCCACCTGCCGAAGTCGGCCATGATGACATCGCGATTCAACTCGTTGAGAGATTCGTGGCGGGTTTCCGGGTAAATCGTTGAAACGAGATTCGAAAAGCCCATCCGCCGCATGCGGTCGGCGAGATGCGTGACGGTCTTGCCGAAGCGGGATTCGGGGTCACCGCTACCGCCAATCAGGTGAAACGGCATGTTCCTCGGGATGTCCGCGAAATTGCGGTCGTCCGCGCCGGCGAATACGAAGTCGAATACGGCCTTCCACATGCCGACGGACGGATCCCACCCGCACAGGGGATCGGCGATATAAAGGTCGACTTCCGCCTGATCGCGCGACAGCCAGTCGAACGGCGTGCGGCCGTCGCTGGCCTCTTTCGCCCATGCCCCGAACGTCAGTTTCGGGAGGATGCGCGAGGGCACGTCCGAACCCAGTCGGAAGGTTTCCCAGGCAAGCAAGAGTTGCGCGAGCCTGCCGAGAACGCCTGCTGAGAAATTGCCATTCCAGATGGCTGCTCCGGCTGCGCGGTCCGAATGTTTCAGCATGAAGTTCATGGCGATCAGCGAGCCCATCGAATGGCCGAAGACGATGACCGGAACGCCAGGATGGTCGCGGGCGATGGCGTCATGCACGGCGGCGACGTCGGCGACCACCTTATGGGCGGCGGGTTCCGTACCGAAGTGGCCGAGGGGCGCATCGGGAGCCTTCGTATGGCCATGACCGCGATGATCGTGCGCGTAGAGCGCGACGCCACGAGCCTTGAGGAACGCCGCGAAACGCGCATAGCGGGCGGCATGCTCGGAAAGGCCGTGGTTGAGCTGCACCACTGCGCGCGGCGCCTTTGGGGCGGCGGTGTAGAGATTGAGCGTTGCGCCTGTCAGCGATTCCACGGTTTTCTGCGTGTCGAAGGTCATAGCGGTATTCGTATTTTGTGCGAAAGACTTTCAAGCCGTAGCGCGAAGTCTATCGTCAGGCTATCCCTGCGCACCGACGAAGCCGGCAAATCGGCGGAAATTATGATCCTTCGCTCAGAAATGCGCGAGAAATGGGCATCGCCTGTTGGTGCTTAACGGTTAGGCGAAGGGCTTGCCAAGCATGTCGGCAGGCTGTTTCATGCCGGCATAAAAATAAACGTCTATCCGGATGGGGTTCCAATGTTCACACGCAGATCGTTTTCGCTGGCCGCGACCTTGTTGGCCGGCGGTATCGCAATGGGCGCGATGGCCGCGCCGGCCGCCGCGCAGACCGACATAAAGTTCACGCTCGACTGGAAGTTCGAGGGACCGGCGGCCGGCTTCTTCCTGGCCATCGACAACGGGCATTTCGAGGCCGAGGGCCTCAACGTCACGATCGATTCCGGCAACGGGTCGGTCGAGGCCATTCCGCGTGTCGCTACGGGCGCCTACCAGATGGGCTTCGGCGACATCAATTCGCTGATCAAGTTCCTCGACGAGGATCCGTCGCAGAAGATCCGCGCCGCGATGGTGGTCTACGAGCGTCCGCCTTTCTCCATCATCGGCCGCAAGTCGCTCGGGGTCACCGAGGATCCGAAGTCCGTGGAAGGAAAGAAGCTGGGGGCGCCCCCGCCGGATGGAGCGTTTGCGCAGTGGCCGGCCTTCGTCCAGGCCGCCGGCATCGATGAATCCAAGGTGACGATCGAGAGCGTCGGCTTCCCGGTGCGCGAACCAATGCTAGCGCAGGGCCAGGTCGATGGCATCTTCGGCTTTGCGTTCTCCTCGGTGCTCAACCTCAAGGCGCAGGGCGTGCCGGCCGACGACATCTCGATGATCCTGATGGCGGAGAACGGCCTCGACCTCTACGGAAATTCGATCCTCATCAACACCGACTTCGCCGAGGCCAACCCCGACGCGGTCAAGGGCTTCCTCAAGGCGCTAGCCAAGGGTTTCGCCGACGCGGTTGCCGATCCGGACGCGGGTGTTGCGGCCGTGATGAAGCGCAACGAGGTGCTGAACGCGGACATCGAGCGCGAACGCCTCGACATGGCCAATGCGCTCAACATCAAGACGCCCTACGTGGTCGAGAACGGCTTCGGCGGCATCGATGAGGCCAAGCTCACCCAATCGATCGAGTATCTGAAGGTCTCGATGGGGCTGAAGGGTGCCGTCGGTCCCGGCGACGTGTTCGATGCGTCGTACCTGCCGCCGAAGGAAGAGCGGATGCTGCCCTGACCAGATCAGGCGCTGATGCGGGAGCCCTGGGCTCCCGCATGTTTATCTCAAGGGCAGCAGAGGGCAGATGAGCGAAGCACTCGTCACCATTCAGGACGTCGATATGCGTTATGGCGGCCCGCAGGGGCTGCTGGCGGTCGAGGGCCTTTCACTTGAAGTCGCAACCGGCGAGTTCGCCGCCGTCGTCGGACCGTCCGGCTGCGGCAAGTCGACATTGATGAAACTCGTCACCGGGCTCTACATCCCGCAAGAGGGGGCGGTGACCGTTGCCGGCGCGCGGGTGACGAAACCGGTCAACATCGTCGGCATGGCCTTCCAGAACCCGACGATGCTGCCTTGGCGGACGACGCTCGACAATATCCTGCTGCCGCTGGAGGTGGTCGACCGTCATCGCCATCGGCTGCGTCGTCACAAGGCCGAATATGTCGAAAAGGCCGAGAGGCTGCTGGAGACCGTCGGCCTGAAGGGCTTCGGCCAGAAATATCCCTGGCAGCTTTCCGGCGGCATGCAGCAGCGCGCCAATCTCTGCCGTGCGCTGATCCACGAACCCGACCTGCTGATGCTCGACGAGCCGTTCGGTGCGCTCGATTCCTTCACCCGCGAGGAACTCTGGTGCGTGATCCGCGACCTGCATGCAGCCCAGGGCGTGACGATCGTTCTCGTCACGCATGACCTGCGCGAAGCGGTTTTCCTTGCCGACCGCATCTTCGTCATGAGCGCGAGGCCGGGCCGCATCATCAAGAACCAGACCGTTCCGTTCGCGCGCCCGCGCGACCTGGAAATTCTCTACCAGTCCGATTTCAACGACATCGTGCACGAACTGCGCGGCGACATCGCAGATGCGAGGAAAGCGGCATGAGCGTGCAATCGAAGGGGTTCGACTGGGTGAAGGCCGCGCCGTGGCTCTATACGGGCGGGTTGTTCATCGTGTGGGAGCTGGCGGTGCGGGTCTTCAACCTGCCGCCTTATCTGCTGCCGGCGCCAACCAACATTGCCGGGGCGATCTGGCAGTACTGGCCGGCAATTTGGAAGAACTCGCTGCAGACGCTCTACACGACCACGGTCGGCTTTATACTGGCTGTCGTCGGCGGGCTGGCGCTCGGCATCCTCGTCGGCTGGTCGCGGTTCATCTATGCCGGCCTTTACCCCCTGATGGTCGGCTTCAACGCCATTCCCAAGGTTGCGGTGGTGCCTATCCTCGTCATCTGGTTCGGTATCGGCACGATCCCCGCGATACTGACGGCCTTTCTGATCGCGTTCTTCCCGATCGTCGTGAACGTCGCCACCGGGCTCGCGACGATCGAGCCGGAGATGGAGGATGTGCTGCGCGCGCTCGGCGCGAAGAAGATGGACATCATGCTGAAGGTCGGCATTCCACGCTCGATGCCCTATTTCTTCGGCTCGCTGAAGATCGCGATCACGCTTGCATTCGTCGGCTCGGTGATTGCCGAGACCGTCGCCGCAAATTCCGGTCTCGGTCACATGATGCTGGCGGCGCAGAGCCAGTTCAACGTGCCCCTGGTATGGGCCGGCCTCATCATGCTCGCCATCGAGGGCATCATCATGTACGCGGTGATGGCCTGGGTGGAGATGCGGATGACCGGCTGGGCGCATCGCAGCCAGATGGCTCAGGTGTAACCCGTCGACCGAGCGCGCGTTGCGTCAAGCGGCTTGCCGATCCCAGCTGGGGAAGGGGTCGGCGAGATCGCGCCAGCGGCCGGGCATGAAATCGCGTTCCGGCACGAGGCATGCGTCGAGTTCGGCGCGGATCCTGTCTTCGTCCATGGGGTCGCAGCCGATGAAGACGAGTTCCTGACGGCGGTCACCCCAGATCGGGTCTAGATAGGGTCGCATCGCAGCGCGCCATTCCGGGTGATCCGGCCACTGGTGTTTGGGAACAGATGCCCACCACAGGCCACGCTTGCCGGTACGCACGAGTGCGCCGGCCTGGCTGAGTTCGCCGACGTGATGCGGTCTCGTCGCCAGCCAGAAGAACCCCTTGGCGCGCACCACGCCGGGCCACGAGCGGTTGACGAAGGCTTGGAGCTTCTGCGGGTCGAAGGGCCGCCTCTCGCGGTAGACGAAGGAGCGGATGCCGTATTCCTCGGTCTCGGGAACGTGGTCCTGGAAGCCGTTCAGCTCCTTGAACCACAGCGGGTTGCTCTGCGCCTTTTCAAAGTCGAACAAGCCAGTATCGAGCACGCGGTCTAGCGGCACGCGGGCGAAATCCGTTTCGATCAGTTGGGCTTCGGGATTGAGCGCGCGAACGATCTTGCGGGCAAGGTCCAATTCGTGCGCGGAGGTGTCGGAGATCTTGTTGAGCACGATCACGTCGGCGAACTCGATCTGTTCGACGAGCAAGTCTACCAGCGCGCGGTCGTCGTCATCACCCGCGGTCTCGCCGCGATCTCTCAGGAAGTCCGAGGAGGCGTAGTCCTTCAACAGGTTTGCCGCGTCGACCACGGTGACCATGGTATCGAGTCGCGCCACGTCCGAGAGGCTTTCGCCATTCTCGTCGCGAAAATCGAACGTGGTCGCCACGGGCAGGGGCTCGGCGATGCCGGTGCCCTCGATGAGCAGGTAGTCGAAGCGCCCTTCGCGTGAAAGCCGGCGAACCTCTTGGAGCAGGTCATCGCGGAGCGTGCAGCAGATGCAGCCATTGGTCATCTCGACCAGTTGCTCGTCCGTCCGGGAAAGGTTCGCGCCGCCTTCTCGCACCAGTGCCGCATCAATGTTCACTTCGCTCATGTCGTTGACGATGACGGCGACGCGGCGGCCCTCGCGATTGTTGAGCACGTGGTTGAGAAGCGTGGTCTTGCCTGCGCCCAGGAAACCGGAGAGGACGGTGACGGGAAGGCGTGGCTGCGGGCTGATTTGGGCGGACATAAGATGCTTTCGCGCTATGTGAGTAAGGAATGTAATGTTATTACATTAATAGCTCGGCTGAGGCAAGCGCGCTTGCGCGGGGTGGCGGAGCTGTCCTCAAAAAGCGACAGGCCCGCGCCTGGCGGGCCTGCTGAAACCGAGGATGAAAGTGCGAGCTTACCAACCGAACTGGAAGGTCGCGCCAGTGCCGCCATTGCCGTTCTGCGCGACATGGCCATTGGTGTTGCGTCCGAACTGAAACAGGCCGTAGGCGTTGCCGTTGCCGTTCTGGGTGATCGTGCCGTTGTGGCCGTTGCCTTCCTGGTGGACGATGCCCTGATTGCCCCAACCGTTCTGGGCGATGCCGCCGGCATTGCCGTTGCCGAGCTGCCTGATGCTAGCGCCGCCCTTCACCGCGTTGGCGATGGAGTAGATGGCCAAGCCTGCGCGCATTGCCTGTTCTTCCTGGGCGTTGCGGGGCTGAAGATGGACACTGAGCGAGCCGCCGGCATGGGCGGGGACAGCGCTCAGCGCTGCGGTCGCGATGGTTGCTGCGGCGAGGGTTGCGGCGAGCGTCTTGCGGGTGGTGCGGATCATGGTCGTTCTCCTCTTGAAGCTGCGTTGAATTCTATGGAGCGATCATGAGGGGGCGCGCCTGAACCGGTTCGGAACCGCGCGTTCATGTGGCGTTAACAGCTCGGCAGTCGCGCCGGCATGGCCGACAAAGAAAAAAAAAGCCCCGGCGGGCCGGGGCTTCGTCAGTCGACTGTGGCATGGTCGTTCAGAGCCAGCTACCGATGCGTTCCGAGCAGGAAACGGTGGCACCGCCGGCCTCGACTTCCAGCCGCACGTCGTAGCTGCCGCCGGAACCGCCAAGCATGACGGAACCCAGCGTGGCGGGGCGGCCCGCGGCGGCATCGAACGGTCCGCCCTGGCTGATATTGGTGCCGGGGCCGCTCACGCGCAGCCGGTAGTTGCCGGTCAGTGCCGAGTTGCTGTGCGCCACGCCTTCGATGGCTGTCATGCCGCCGGAGGGGGTGGCGACGATCTCGCAGGAAAGGGGGCCGCTGGCCTGGCCGTTGCCGGCCGCCGCGAAGCCCGCACCGATGGTTGCCGCCACGCCGAGGGCGAGGATAGGCAGATGCTTGCGTCCGATGGTCATGGTCGTGCTCCTTGTTTCGAGAGGAATGCCGGGAGGGCGTCCGTCGCACCTCCCGGCCATGCGGTGGCGGTCATCGGCTTCAGCGGCAGGTCTGCACGAAGGCTGCGACGTTGCCGCTGCCGTTCTGCCTGACTTCCGCATCGCAGCCGTTACCCACCTGAACGCCTGCAGCGATGTTGCCGCGTCCGTCCTGGATGATGATCGAATTGTGGTTGGTGCCGAACTGGGCCGCACCAGCCTCGTTGAAGCGGCCGCGCTGTTCTGCGCGAACGGTGTTCCGCCAGCCGTTCTGGCCGATGGCGATGGTGTTGCGGCCGCCGCGCTGGTTGCCGATGGCGCTGTTGCGCGAGCCGTCCTGGTGGATGCCGATCGCGTTGTTGTAGCCGGTCTGGCGGCCGCCTGCTTCGTTGCGATGACCGAACTGGTCGAGCCAGACGCTGTTGGCCATTGCGGGAGCCGAGGTGAAACCGATGACGGCTGCGACGGTGGCGGTGATGAAGAGTTTCGTGTTCATGGTGTTTGCTCCGGGTCTTGTGTGGTGTTCGTTTCGAGAACGATGCCACTATCGCCGAGGCAGTCAGAACCGGTTCTGAACCGGGCGTTCAGCCGGCGTTCACCGAAAAATGGGGAGCGGGGAATGCGTCGGGCGGGCCTGCGTCATTGCCCTTGCGCGCCGTTTCGCCTACATACGCGCCGACCATTTCTTCCCGCACAGGCACAACGGAGTCTTCGCGCGCCATGGCACGCCAGTTCATCTATCACATGTCGGGCCTCACCAAGGCCTACGGCCCCAAGAAGGTGCTGGAGAACATCCACCTTTCCTTCTATCCCGACGCCAAGATCGGCATTCTCGGCCCCAACGGGGCAGGCAAGTCGACCATTCTCAAGATCATGGCCGGGCTCGACAAGGAGTTCACCGGCGAGGCTTGGTTGGCCGACGGCGCGACCTGCGGGTACCTGCCACAGGAGCCGCAGCTCGACGAATCCAAGGACGTGATGGGCAACGTCATGGAGGGGTTGCGAAGAAGAAGGCGATCCTCGACCGCTATAACGAATTGATGATGGACTACAGTGACGAGACCGCCGACGAGGCGGCCAAGCTTGCAGGACGTCATCGACAGCCAGAACCTTTGGGACCTCGACAGCCAGGTCGAGATGGCGATGGAAGCGCTGCGCTGCCCTCCGGGCGATGCCGACGTGACCAAGCTGTCGGGCGGCGAGCGCCGCCGCGTAGCGCTCTGCAAGCTGCTTCTGCAGCAGCCAGACCTGCTGCTCCTCGACGAGCCGACCAACCATCTCGACGCCGAGACCACCGCGTGGCTGGAAAAGCACCTGCGCGAATATCCGGGCTCCGTGCTGATCATCACCCACGATCGCTACTTCCTCGACAATGTCACCGGCTGGATTCTCGAACTCGACCGTGGCCGTGGCATTCCCTATGAGGGCAATTATTCGGCCTATCTGGAAGCCAAGGCCAAGCGCATGGCGCAGGAAGAGCGCGAGGAGGGCGCCCGCCAGAAGGCGCTGGCGCGCGAGCGCGAGTGGATTTCGTCTTCTCCGAAGGCGCGGCAGGCCAAGTCGAAGGCACGTATCAGGGCCTATGACGAGCTAGTCGACGCAGCCAACGATCGCCGCCCCGGCGACGCACAGATCGTCATTCCGGTGGGCGAGCGGCTGGGTCAGGTCGTCATCGAAGCCGACGGCCTTTCCAAGGGTTTCGGCGACCGGCTGCTGATCGACGACCTGGAATTCAAGCTGCCGCCCGGCGGCATCGTCGGCGTGATCGGACCGAACGGCGCGGGCAAGTCGACGCTGTTCAAGATGATCACCGGCGCGGAGAAGCCGGATGCGGGCGACATCCGCGTCGGCGAGACTGTGCATCTCGGCTATGTCGACCAGAGCCGCGACCATCTCGATCCCAACAAGACGGTCTGGGAAGAAATCTCCGGCGGCAACGACATCATCAAGCTCGGCAAGCACGAGGTGAACAGCCGCGCCTATTGCTCGTCGTTCAACTTCAAGGGCGGCGACCAGCAGCAGAAGGTGGGCAATCTGTCCGGCGGCCAGCGCAACCGCGTGCATCTGGCCAAGATGCTGAAGTCGGGCGGCAACGTCATCCTGCTCGACGAGCCCACCAACGATCTCGATACAGAGACGCTGGCGGCCCTCGAGGACGCGCTGGAGAATTTCGCCGGCTGCGCCGTCATCATCTCGCACGATCGCATGTTCCTCGATCGCCTCGCGACGCATATCCTCTCCTTCGAGGGGGACAGCCATGTCGAGTGGTTCGAAGGCAATTTCGAGGACTACGAGCAGGACAAGATCCGCCGCCTCGGTCCCGACTCGGTCAATCCGAAGCGGGTGACGTATAAGCGGCTGACGCGCTGACGCTTACCGAGGGCAGCCACACAGGCTGCCCTCATTGCTTGCACCGGGTTGGATTGGCAGCTTGCTGGCCGTGCCGCTAAGTTAAGTTGGCTTAAACGCAATCGTCTGTAGATTGGGCTATCTGATAACGTGACCTGAAATGGCCGCGATGTGGCCGTGCGGCCGCATGTCCGGGACAAGTAGAATGCAGCGTGTCATCATCAGCGGCCTCGGCGTCGAAATACCGAAAGCCTCCATCTCCAACGAAGAACTGGTCGAGAGCTTCAACGGCTGGGTCGACCTGGAGAACGTGCGGCGAGCGGCCGACGGACTGGAACCGCTGCAGAAATCGAGCGCCGGGTTCATCGCGCATGCCTCCGGCATTCTCAACCGGCATGTGCACACCCGCGACGGCATTCTGGACACTTCGCGCATGGCGCCGCGCATTCCGGCGCGCGACGACGACGACCTGTCGGTGCTGGCCGAGTTCGGCGCCGCCGCCGCGCGCAACGCGCTTGCCGATGCCGGGGTCGAGGCGGCCGATGTCGACCTGATTATCTGTGCCTCCTCGCATCTTCAGCGCCTCTACCCGTCGATCGGCATCGAAATCCAGAAGGAGATCGGAGCTGGCGGCGCCGCCTTCGATCTGAGCCTCGGCTGCTCGTCGGCGGCGGCCGGCCTGCATGTCGCATTCAACTTGGTGCGTACGGGTGCCCATCGCCGGGCGCTGGTGGTGACGCCGGAGCTGATCACGGCACATCTCAACTTCCGCGACCGGCAGACGCATTTCATCTTCGGCGATGCGGCCACCGCGATTCTTGTGGAGGCTGCCGGCCCTGACGATGTCGTGCCGGGCCGTTTCGAGGTGGTCGAGACACGCAACTGGACGCAGTTCTCGAACAACATCCGTACCAATTTCAGCTATCTGAACCGCGCTGCGCAGGAAGAGACAAGCGTCGTGCAGATGGAGGGCAACCTCATCAAGCAGCAGGGCAACAAGGTCTTCAAGGATGTCACCATCGCCAGCCATCGCTTCATCGTCGATTTTCTCGCGGAGCATGGCCGCACGCCGGATACGGTGCGGCGCTTCTGGCTGCATCAGGCCAATGCGCGCATGAACCAGATGATCCTGAAGCTCGCCTTCGGCAAGGAGGTCGGGCACGACCGCGCGCCGATGGTGCTCGACCGGCTCGGCAACACTGCGGCTGCCGGCGCGGTGGTGGCCCTTCAGGAGAATCATAAGGACATGCAGGCCGGCGACTACGGGCTCCTGTGCACCTACGGGGCCGGCTATTCGATCGGCGGCGCGCTGCTGCGCATGATGTAGCATCACGCTCGCGAATAGGTTCATCACGGTTTTTGTCTGGACTACGGTGCCTGCCACGGGCAACTTCGCGCGCTCGAAACGGAGGCGACGAAGATGCTCGACCTGTTTGACGCAGACAGCGGTGAAATCGTGATCCGGCCGGCGAAGAAGCTGCTCGGCAGGGCCACGGGCGTTTTCCTGGCGCCCGCCAATCATTTCGAGACGCGACCGGTCGACGCGCTCGACATCACGTTCGAGGGCATTGCCGGCGATTACCATGCCGGAAACACTCGGCGCTCGGGCGGTCGCGAGCCTTGGTATCCGCGCGGAACCGAGATGCGCAACGAACGCCATCTGTCGATCGTCGCGCCTGACGAACTGGCGGGGATCGCCACACGCATGGGGATCGAAGAGGTCAAGCCGGAGTGGATCGGCGCCAATCTGCTGATCGACGGCGTGCCGCAGCTTTCGATGCTGCCGTCTGGCACGATGCTGTTTTTCAAGAATGGCGTAACGCTGAAGGTGGACGGGCAGAACGTGCCGTGTCGGGTCGCCGGTCGTTCGGTTGCTGCAAATGCCGGCATGGCCGATCACGAGGCGGGCTCGCTGCTGTTCCCGAAAGTGGCGCGGCGGCTGCGCGGCCTTGTTGCGTGGGTGGAAAAGCCCGGCCGCGTCGAAGCGGGCGAGGAGATTTCCGTGCGTATTCCCGAACAATGGATTTATCCGACCTGATTTTCGGAAAAAGCTGAGTGAAGGAACACCGATGGCTGAGCTGCCCACGCCGATCGAAAGCTATATCGCCGCGTATAATGCGATCGATGTCGATGCGATGCTCGTCCGCCTGACGGAGGACGTGCATTTCCAGAACATCGCGGAAGGTACAGTAAACGCCGAAACCCGTGGCAAGCCGGAATTTGCGACGCTGGCACGGGCTGGCGCTGCCGCATTCGCTGCACGGCGGCAGACCGTCACCCACGCGATCACCGTCGCCGGGAACACCATTGTCGAGATCGACTACACGGCGACCGTGGCGGCCGACCTGCCGAACGGCTGGAAAGCGGGGCAGGAACTCGCCTTCCGCGGCGCGTCATATTTTGAGCTTTCCGATGGCTTGATCTCGAGGATCATCGACGAGAGCTGACGGGGCGGATCAGTCCGCCTCGGAATCGTCCGGGTCGAGGAGCCGCGTCGCGCGCCATCTCGTCAGTGTCTCGTTCATCTCGTCGACGACGAAGAAGCGCGCCGCGTCGCGGTCGTAGCCTTCGGCGAGCAGCGTGTCGTAGCTCGAATGCTCGTGGCGTACGTAGGTCACGGTGGCGATCCAGACGGCGATGGAGGCCGGCAGGTCGCGCATCTTGCGCACGCTCGCCATCTCCCTGATCTTCTCGATATCGGCGTAGGGCGCCATCGGCAGCAGTGTGGTCAGCGCCTTGGCGATGGCGCGCTGCCGGTTGGTCGAGGGGTTCATGGCTGGCCGACCACGGCGTCCGGAACGGCATCGGTCGACGCGTAGTAGGGCTTGATGTCGATGACGGGTGTGCCGTCGAGCACGTCGATCGCCTCCAGCATCAGAATACCAGCTTCGGGATCAAGATCGACAAGCCGCACGACATGCAGGCCGATCGGGTTGGGCCGCGCGGGCGAGCGCAGCGCGAAGACGCCGCGCAGCTGCGAGGCATGGCGCGGCTTCTGGACGATGAGGTTGCGCGGCGCGCGGTCAAGCCATGTGAGCAAGGCGATATGGCTGACGCGCTCCAGCCCTGCCAATCCGGCTCGCCACGTCGCATCGACCTCCACAGAAGCGGGCATCCCGCGCTCGCGTGCGGCGGCCATGTTCTTTGGGCATTCCTCCCTGCGGGTCCAGGGCGAGCGCACGCGGCCTATGAAGACCATGCCCGCATCCGTGGCCATTTCGGCCGGGTCGAAATCCAGTTCGGTCTCGCCGTCACGCTTGTCTTTGGTGGTCATCCTGCTTTCCATGGCAGCGTCATTTCTTGGCCGGATCGCGACATGGTGCTTGCCAGCGGCTCCTGATCGATATAAATATATCTTTATGTCTTTCTGGAGATTGGGATGCTGACGCGCTCCTCGACCGGCCTGAACATGATGGTTGATACGCTGAAGGCGGCTGCCGAATCCAGCCGCCTGCGGATTTTGCTGCTCCTGTCGCGGGGCGACCTGACCGTGACCGACCTCACCGAAATCCTCAACCAGTCGCAGCCGCGCGTGTCGCGCCACCTCAAGCTTCTGATGGATGCACAGCTCATCGAACGCTATCAGGAAGGCTCGTGGGCCTATTTCCGACTATCGGACGGCGAGGCGGCGCGGGACTTCCTGAGCGGCGTGATCGGTCGTGTGGACGCTGCCGACGCCATTGTGGAGCGGGACCTTGAACGGCTGTCGTCGGTCAAGCGCCGCCGGCAGGAGAAGGCAGCCGATTACTTCAGCGCCAATGCGGCGAGCTGGGACCAGATCAGGTCCCTGCATGTGCCCGATGGGGCCGTCGAAGCCGCTTTGACGGAACTGATCGGTGAGCGCCCGTTCCAGGCGATGCTCGACCTCGGCACCGGCACGGGGCGGCTGCTGGAGCTGTTCGCGCCGCTCTACCGGCGCGGCGTTGGCATCGACCTGTCGCGGGAGATGCTATCGGTCGCCCGCGCCAACCTCGACCAGGCCGATGTCGCCCATGCGCAGGTGCGCCAGGGCGATCTCTACGCGCCGCCGGTCGAACGCGATGCCTTCGACCTCGTGACGATGCATCAGGTGCTGCATTACCTTGAAGACCCCGGTCTTGCGATCCGCGAGGCGTCGCGGCTGCTTCGGCCGGCCGGGCGGCTGGTGATTGTCGATTTCGCCCCGCACACACATGAGTTCCTGCGCGACGAGCATGCCCATGTCCGGCTCGGTTTTTCCGACCGCCAGATCGCCGACTGGCTGGAGGAGGCCGGGCTCGAACTGGAAGCGGAGCGCGCTTTTGCGCCGACTGCGGGCGCATCCGGCCTGACCGTGAAGTTGTGGGTGGCGCGCGACCGCCGCCTGCTGATCGCCGATTCTTCCCAAGCAATACAGACTGCCCCCAAGGAGACCGTTTGATGGCCGATCCCCGCCTGTCCCGCCGCACCGATATTGGCGACCGGATCAAGGTCTCGTTCGAGTTCTTTCCGCCGAAGTCGGACGAGATGGAAAGCCGCCTGTGGGAGACGATCACGCGGCTCGAGCCGCTGGCGCCGCAATACGTCTCCGTCACCTACGGCGCGGGCGGATCGACCCGTGAGCGTACCGCCCGCACGGTCGGGCGCATTCTGACCGGCAGCAGCCTGAAACCCGCCGCGCACATGACCTGCGTCGATGCCACGCGCGAGGACGTCGACGCGGTGGTGCGCGACTTCGCAAGCCTTGGCGTGACCCGTTTCGTTGCGCTGCGCGGCGACCCGGCGGCGGGCGTGGGCGAGGCCTACAGGCCGCATCCTCAGGGCTATTCGAACGGTGCGGAGCTGGTCGGCGCCATCCGCAGGATCGGCGATTTCGAGGTCTCGGTCTCGGCATATCCGGAAAAGCACCCGGAAAGCGCCGATTTCGCCACCGACATCGACATGCTAAAGCGCAAAGTCGACAATGGCGCGACGCGCGCGATCACCCAGTTCTTCTTCGATAATGATCTCTACGAGCGTTATGTCGAGCGCGTGCGCAGGGCAGGCATCTACATCCCGATCGTGCCGGGCGTGCTGCCCATCCACAACTTCAAGCAGGTGGCGAATTTCTCGGCCCGCTGCGGCACCCATGTGCCCGCATGGCTGGCGGAGCGCTTCGAGGGGCTCGAGAACGACCCGCAGACCCATGCTCTCGTTGCCGCCGCGATCGCGGCCGAGCAGGTGCTGGACCTTGTCGAGCGGGGCATCGGCGAATTCCACTTCTACACGATGAACCGTGCCGATCTGGCCTTCGCGATCTGTCACCTGATCGGGATCAGGCCGCAGGTCCGCACTGCCGCCGCAGCCGCCTAGGCGCTTTCGCAGGTCCAGACAACAAAAAGGCCGGAGGGTTGTCCGGCCTTTTCGTCGTGTTCATGTGTCGCTTCAGGGAAGTGACGGCCCCGCCTTTATGCCAATATACCCATTATGAGGGCGCCTACGAAGGCAAACGCAGCACAAATGATCAACGTGTTGAGTGGTCGTGCAAGTCCCATGGCATAGTCTCCTCTACGACTATGGTGGAGATTCTAGGCAGCTTTGCACGGCAGGCAAGCGCATTTTATGCTGCGCTGCGAAGCCAGTCCGGCATCCGTTAGAACTGTCGCGCGCAGTTTCTTGTTTTCGCTGGCAAAACGAACTCGCGTCCCGCTGTTGAAAAATTGTGACGAAGCGACATCTATCCGCGGCCGAAAACGCGCCCGTCGATGGTGAGCAGGCCCAGCGCGATCAGACCCATGCCGGCCATCTCGAATATCTCCAGTCGCTCGCCGAGGAAGAGCGCGCCAAGCAGTATGGCGCTGACAGGCACCAGCAGCGTTACAAGCGAGGCGTTGGTGGCGCCCGCGGAGCGGATGAGGCTGAAATAGAGGATGTAGGCGAAGGAGGTTGCCAGCACAGCGAGCCCTAGAACGGCGGCCCAGACGGGTGGGCTTGCTGCAAAAAGACCTTCAGGGCCGTGCCACAGCAGAACCACAGGGATCATGATGATGGTGGAGGCGGTCAACTGCCCGGTTGCGACCACCTGCGGCGGCAGGGCGCGGAACCGGCGCGCATAGATGACGGCCAGCGCGTAGGAGAGCGCCATGCCCACGAGTGCAAGCTTGGCCCAGACCGGCGCGCCGGCGTCTGTGATGACGCCCGGGCCAATCATCACCGCGGTGCCTGCCATGCCGAAGCCGATGCCAATACTCTTGTTCCAGGACAGTTTCTCGTCATCGGTGAGCATGTTGGCGAGGATCATCGTCCAGAACGGCGTGGTCGCGTTGAGGATGGAGGCCGCACCCGCGCCGAGTTCCGTCTGGCCGGCGAACATCAGCGTGAAGGGGATGATATTGTTGAGGATCGCCAGCAGAAAGAAGCTGGCGGCCATCGGGAAAGCGAGCCGGAAAGACGGTCCGGCAACGGCGAGGTAGAGGTGAAGCGCCAGAGCGGCGATGCCGACGCGAAACAGCACCAGGGTGAGCGGCGGGATCTCGGTGACCGCGACGCGCGCGAAAAAGAACGAGCCGCCCCAGATCGCGCCGAGCAATACGAGCATACCCCAGTCCCGCGCGCTCATTGCGCGGCGTGCAGGTGGGGACACGGCGGCTTCACTCATATCGGCAGGCTCCTCGGTGTTCGGCGGACAATAGGGCTTGCGCAGAGCGTTTCACCACCCGTTTCGTGATTTGGTCCATATGTTGGCGCGAGGTGGCCGGCATCGATAGACATCGTCTTTTTTGCGGCATCGCAGCCTGTTAGGCTCGCCCCAAATATCGAGGAGGCCGCCCTTGCAGCGATTCGAGAATGCCCGCGAAGCAGCGCTCGCGCTTCGTCCCGACGATCCGGTCTATTGCTTTCGCCCCGAGGTGCTGAAGCAGGATTGTCGGGAATTCATGTCGATGTTTCCCGGCAAGACGGCCTATGCGGTCAAGACCAATGGCGAGAAGATGGTGCTCAAGGCGCTTGCCGAGGCAGGGGTGACGGCGTTCGACGTCGCCTCGCCGCAGGAAATCGCAGACGTGCGCGCGATCGCGCCGCAGGCCGAGATGCTCTACATGCACCCGATCAAGGCGCAGTCGCACATCCGGCTCGCGCTGGAGGAATACGGCATCCGCGTGATCGCGATCGACCACGAGGACGAGATCGTCAAGCTGACGCGTGTCGTCAAGGCGCTCGACATTGACCCGGCGAAGGTCACCGTTTTTGTGCGCATCCAGACCAAGGGCAGCGCCGCCTACGAGCTTTCGAAAAAGTTCGGGGCAGGGCCGGCGACCGCCGTCGAGCTCGCCGACCGGCTGGCGCGCGGCGGCTTCAAGGTCGGTTTGTGCTTTCACGTCGGCAGCCAGATCGAGGATCCGGACACGTACGAACGGGCGCTCGCTTCCGCCGACTGGGTGCGCAACCGCGCCGAGGCCGACATTGTCGCGCTGGATGTCGGAGGTGGATTCCCGGCCGAATATGGCCATGACCCGAACCGCAAGAAGCCGGAGATGCCCTCTCTCGGGCAGATCATGTCGCGGCTGCGCGGTGATATCACGGAATGGGGTTTCGGCGAGACACCGCTGGTCGCCGAGCCCGGCCGGGTGATCGTCGCGCGCGCCTTCTCGCTGATCGTGCGAGTGCTGCTGCGAAAGGGCAGGCGGCTCTACATCAATGACGGCATCTGGGCGTCGCTGTCGGATTCATGGACCGGCAAGATCACGCTGCCGGCCCGCTTCATTCCGGACCCCGCGATCCGGCATCGCAACGGCGACAAGCAGAAGGTCGTGCCGTTCCGGGTTTGCGGGGCGACTTGCGATTCCGTAGACATTCTTTCGCGGCCGTTCTGGCTGCCGGAAACTGTCGACACGGGCGACTGGATAGAGATCGGCCATATCGGAGCCTATTCGCTATCGCTGCGCACGCGCTTCAACGGCTTCTATCCCGACACCTTCGTCGAGATCGCGACGCCGTTCGATGCCGGCGCGGCGCCGGAAGGCTTTGCCAGCCTGGAAACGATGGCGGATTAAGGGAGTAGGGCAGCAGGGTGCCTTACTTCCTTCACCCTCACAGGTTCGTCAGCAGTGCCGGCGTTGGCCAGCCGTCGACCGGCAGGCCGAGGCGCTGCTGCTCGACGCGCACCGCCTCGCGGGTCATCGCTCCGAGAATGCCATCAATACCGCCCACGTCGTGGCCACGATCGAGCAGTTTCTGCTGCAGGAGCTTCATGGCGTCGCCGGTAAGGCCCTGCTCGGGGCTGCGCGCGTCGAAACGCGGCGCGCCGGCCAGCCGGGTCGCCAGATTGGCGGCGGTCAGCGTGTAAGTGAACGACTGGTTCCACTCGAGGTAGACGTCGAAGTTCGGGTAGACGAGAAAGGCGGGGCCCTTGTGGCCCATCGGCAAAGCGAGGCCTGCGTCCGGGGCGCCTGCGTCTAGCGGGCTGCCGTCGCGCTTTGTAACGCCCCATTCCGTCCACTGCGAAATGGGCAGGCGATTGACGCGCCCGGTTTCCTCCCACGGCAGTTCATCGGGAACCTGCACCTCCAGCATCCACGGCTCGCCGGCGCGCCAGCCGCGCGACTGGATCTTGCGGCCGGTGGTGAGGATCACGTCGGGTACGCTTTTGCGCATGTCGACCACGCCGTCGCCATCACCGTCGACGCCGAGCTTGAGGATGTCGGACGGCAGCATCTGGGTCTGGCCGATCTCGCCGGCCCAGGCGCCCTGGCTGTCGGCGGGCAGCGTGCCATTGTCGATCAACGTCAGCATCGGCACGAGCTGCGGGCGGAACAGTTCCGGGCGACGGCAGTCGTGGGCCAGCGTGACCAGCGCGTTCAGCGTGTTGAAATCGCCCTGTACCGCGCCGAAGTCAGTTTCAAGTGCCCAGAAGGCGGCAATTACCGGCCCTGGCACCCCGTAGTCGCGCTCCGCCTTGGCGAATAGGTCCGCGTGGCGCCGCAGCAGGCTTCCGCCCTGTTCCAGGCGATAGCTGTTGATCATGCGGCCGGCGAACTCGGTGAAGGTCTGCGTGAAAACGCCCTGGGCCCTGTCGCGGCTGAGCACGCGCTCGTCGATGCGCGCATTGTCGAGCGCTGCGAGCCCCCGCTGGCCGACCCCTGCCGCCTGAGCCTCCTGCGCGACGCCGGCGCGCCAGGCGGAAAGGTCGCCGCCGCATTGCTGCGCCAGCGCTGGCCCGGCTGTCGCGAGCGTCAGGGTAAGGGCGGCCAGCGTCGTTTTCATCTGTAGGTCTCCGGGAGGCAGGGGCTTCGAGTCCTAGCCTTCAAACGCCCGAACACGGCGTAAATTCGGCGTTACCGGGCATTTTTCTGCAACCAGGCATACCATTGCGCCTCGCTGCCGTTGAAGACGTTGATGTCGGCGTCGCCGCTCATGCCCGGAACTTCGCCGGTGCCGGTATATTGCCAGAACAGGAAGCGCTCGCGGTTGTAGCGCTCGTCCGGATGCGCGGACACGGAGCGCAGCCAGAAATCATAGCCACCGAAATCCTCGAGCTTGTTGTCGTGGTAGAAATCGATCGAGGTGTAGATGATGGGGCGCTTGCCGTAGTGCCGTTCCAGCATATCAAGGAAGACACGCATCTCGCGCTGCACGGTGGCTGCGGGCGGGCGCAGGCGGCAGGTCGGCGAAAGGTGGTTCCATTCCATGTCCAGCACATGGGGCAGCGTGCCCGCCTCACGCGGTACGTTGCGGATGAACCAGGCAGCCTGCTCACGCGCCGGCCGGCAGAAATAGTAGAAGTGGTAGGCTGAGCGGGGAATGCCGGCGGCCTTCGTTCCTCGCCAGTGCTCGTGAAAATAGTCGTCGAGCCGGTCGCCACCCTCGGTCGCCTTGATGAAGGCGAAGGAGATGCCAGCGGCTCTCGCGGCTTTCCAATCGACCGGGCCCTGATATTTGGACGCGTCGGTGCCGTGGACGGCATAGGTCCAAGGCGCGCGATCCGCCCAGGGATGCGGCTTGCGGTCTCCGAAACGCGGATTGCGCACGGCCACACGAAATGCGGACGTATTGCGGGCACCGGAAGCGAGCGGTGCAGACGCACGGGTCGGAGATGACGATTCGGGTGAAATATCTCCGAAATCGTAGCTGACGCTGGTGCAGGCGGCGACAAAAGCGGTCAATACAAGGGCCGCGATCCGCAGCATCAAATCCCCCGAGGTCCATTGCGGCAGCGTTCGAATCGCCTGCGCACCAAGGTCAGCAATAATCGATGCCTGCCGGTCCGTCATCCGCGCCGCCGGCGCGCGCTGCTGCCTCATCACCGAAAGCATTGATTTTCCGTCGCTTCCTGCCAAGAGTTCACGACAAAGTCATGGGGTGAGCGGGGAAAGATGCGAATCGTCGGCAAGATACTCAAGGGGCTGCTGCTTCTCGTCGTGCTCGTGGTGGTGGGAGCCGCGGGCTGGCTCTACTTCGCGCCGCCTGCGCTGATCCGGGTGGGAACCGCCTATTCGGCCAAGATCGTGTGTTCCAATCATTTCCTGGCCGGACGCGATGCACAGGCCGTGCTGGCGCTCGACGTGCAGGCGCCTGGGCACCCGCTGCTGAAATACATCTACGTTGACGTGGACGAGGCGGCCGGCAGCGTTTCGGCCAAGCTTCTCAGGCTGTTCGGAGAGGGACGCGCCGTTTACCGCGAGGGTGCGGGCTGTGCGACCCTGCCGGCCGGCGCGGAACTTGCGGCGTTGGGGCCGATTCCGGCAGCCGGGACGCCGAACCCGAATGCACTGTGGCCGTTCGGCGAGCGTGTCGAGGCATCGCAGGACCCCGCGCTTGCCGCCGTGCTGGACGATGCGGCGTTGACCGGTCCTGGCATGCGCGCCGTCGTCGTGGTTCACAATGGGCGCATTGTCGGCGAACGCTATGGCGACGGCTCAGGGCCGGAGACGCCGCTGCTGGGCTGGTCGATGACCAAGAGCTTGACCGCTGCCATCATCGGCGCGCTGGTCGGCGAGGGCAGGCTGTCGCTCGACCAGGACGGGCTGTTCGAGGAATGGGACGTCGACGAGCGCGGAACGATCACCATCGCCGACCTTATGGCGATGTCGAGCGGGCTGGAATTCAACGAGGACTATGGCGACGTCACCGATGTGACCCGCATGCTCTACCTGCAGCCGGACATGGCGGCATTCGCGGCCGACAAGCCGCTGGCGGGAGCGATCGGCGAGACCTTCAGCTATTCCAGCGGCACGACCGTTCTCCTTTCGCGCATCTGGCAGAATGCCTTCGAGGATCCGGCCGAAGCGTTCGCCTTTCCGCGCGAAGCGCTCTTTGCGCCCATCGGCATGACCAGCGCGGTGCTGGAGCCCGATGCAAGCGGCACCTTCGTCGGCTCATCCTATCTCTATGCGACCGGACGCGATTGGGCCCGGTTCGGGCAGTTCCTGCTCGATGAAGGCGAGTGGCGAGGGCAGCAGGTTCTTCCGGAAGGGTTTGTGTCGTGGATGCGCGAAGAGGCGCCGGCCTCCGACGGCAAATACGGGCGCGGGCAAGTCTGGCTGGAGGGCTCGGACGCCGGGGCCGCAGCGCCGGGGCTTCCCGAAGATACGTTCTGGCTGCGGGGGCATGACGGACAGACCGTGGCCGTCGTGCCGTCGCAAAGGTTGGTGGTGGTCAGGCTCGGTCTGACGCCTTCGAAGCTCGGTCATCGACCGGAACCGCTTGTCGCCGCGCTCGCAGCGTTGCTGCCTGGCGAAAACGACTAGGCGCAGGCTTCCGATTTTCTGACGACACTGATGCGCCCGGGCGGTCGGCGCATGCAAACGGATTTTTCCCATTGACATAACTTATGTGTTATATAACATTGAAGTTATAGGAGTGATTGGAGATGAGCACTCTCGATGCCGCGTTTGCGGCTTTGTCGGACCCGACCCGGCGCGCGATCCTTTCAAGGCTCGCAACCGGCGAGGCGACGGTGATGGAACTGGCGGAGCCGTTCGCGATGTCGCAGCCCGCAATCTCCCGGCATCTCAAGGTGCTGGAAGGGGCGGGGCTGATCACGCGGAGGGTGGAGGGCGCGAAACGGCCATGCCGTCTGGCGCCACAGGCGATCAAAGAGATCGACCGCTGGCTCGACTGGCTGAGGAAGGCGATGGAGGCCAATTACGACCGGCTCGACGCAGTCCTGGCAGAACTTGAACAGAACGAAGGAAAGGAAGACCAATGAGCAAACTGAAGCTCGTCACCGAGGGCGATACTCATGTCGTCGTCACCCGTCATTTCGCCGCGCGCCCCGAGACGGTCTATCGTGCGCATACCGAGTCGGAGCTGATCCGCAAGTGGATGCTGGGCCCGGACGGCTGGACAATGACCGAGTGCATCAACGAGGCGAAGCCGGGCGGTAACGTCCGCTACGCATGGTCGGACGGCAACGGCAACGGGTTCCACCTCACCGGTGAATATATTGCGCTGGAGCCGTTCAGCCGTATCGAGCATGTCGAGCGCATGCACCTGCCCGACCCCACGCCGGACAATCATATCGAGACGCGTTTCGCGCCGGACGGCGACGGCACGCTGATGACCATGCGCATGACGCTGCCCGATAGCGCGACGCGCGAGGCGATGCTTGCCACCGGCATGGACCAGGGCATGGAGGCGAGCTACGCGCGGATGGAAGAGCTTATCGCGGCGGGCAAGCTCGCGGCCTGAGGCCCCATCTTGCCTCCCGGCGTCGCGTCGATCATCCTCCGCCTTCCATTAGAGGAGGCCACATGACACGACGCGACTTCGACCCGGCGACCGTCACACCCGACGGTCGCCCACCCGCCAAGGCGCGGCTTTTCGATGCCACGATTGACGGGCCGTACCGTGGCTCGATCAACGGCGAGACCCTTGCAACGCAGATTACGGTGCTGACCTACGGCAACGACGAGCCGGGGGTCGGGCCGGTGCTGCATATCCATCCTTACGACGAGGTGTTCGTCGTCCAGACAGGCCGCGCGCGCTTCTTTGTGGGCGACCAGACGATCGACGCCGAGGCGGGCGACACGGTGATGGCCCCCGCCGCGGTGCCGCACAGGTTCATCAACCTCGGTCCCGGACGCCTCCAGACGCTCGACATCCACCTGTCGCCGCGCTGGATCCAGACCAATCTGGAATAAGATATTCAATGGGGGTTCATTTGCCGAGGTCGTGGGTATTTCGGTGAAATCCGTGGCGCTTCTAGGCGGTGTTATCTTTCCAATTGGAGCAAACCAGCATTGTAAAGCGCAATCACGACATCCATCTGGTTGTTAGGTCTCTTCGGCTGGTCGGGGCAAGCGATGAGCCAAAGTGCCTTCTTGTCAGTGGCTAGGTGGGGATTGTCGCGAAGGACATTCGCCGCCGCTACGGCGTACTCCCCATTTCTCGATGGACTGTGTAACTTAGTGCTCGTAGCGCCGCGAATAAGATCTGCCTCACAGAGGCCGATGAATGCTCCGCGAGGGCAAGCCTTTTTCCTTGATGCCGCTTGCGTGGGGTACTCACAGATGGCGGCGTCTTTCCATGCATCGCTTGGAGAAAGATGCGCACCCGTCTCGAGTGATCTCGCTGCTCTAACCGCTACATTTCCATAACTTCCCATTTTCCGTCGCCCCCGATGTAGTTCTATTCGAGTTAACCGCGCCCGAACCCCCGGCAGTCGGCGTGGTGAGGATGACGGCCTCACCGGCCTCCAGCATCGTCTGGTCGCAGGCCTTGAGCAGTTCGACCTTTCCGTCGAGCCGGCGCACCTCGGTCGAACCGGTCTCGCCGTCGCCGCCGCCCGCGACACCGCGCGGCGGATGCTGTCGGTGGGACGACAGGATCGCGCATTCCATCCGCTCCAGGAAGCGGATCGTCCGCCTGGTGCCGTCGCCCGCATTCCACTTGCCCTTACCACCCGATCCTTCCCGGATCTGGAAATCCTCGAGAAGTACGGGGAAGCGCAGTTCCAGGATTTCCGGATCGGTCAGCCTTGAGTTGGTCATGTGGACGTGGACGCCCGACGTTCCCGCGAACCCCTTGCCGTCATTGGTCTGGCCGGCCGGGGAGCCGGAGCAGATCGTCTCGTAATACTGGTACGTCTGGTTGCCGAAGGTGAGGTTGTTCATCGTGCCTTGCGAGTTGGCGATAGCACCCATCGCGCCGAAGATCGCGTTGGTGACATGCTGCGAGGTCTCGACATTGCCGGCCACCACGGCGGCCGGATAGGACGGCCGCAGCATGCAGCCCTCTGGAATAACGATATTGATCGGCCGTAGGCAGCCGGCATTCATCGGGATGTTGTTTTCGACCATCACCCGGAACGCGTAGAGCACCGCCGCGCGCGCGACCGGCTCAGGCGCATTGAAATTGTTCTTCTGCACTGGAGACGTGCCGGTGAAGTCGACGGTGGCCTCGCGCTTTGTGCGGTCGACCGTGATCTTCACCTTGATGACCTGCCCGGTGTCGGTCGGGTATTCGTATTCCGAGCTGTCCGGCAGCCGCTCCAGCACCCGGCGCACGCTTTCGGCGGCGTTGTCCTGCACATGGCCCATATAGGCCTGCACCGTTTCCAGGCCGAAATGCGTGACCATCTTGCGCAACTCCGCCACGCCCTTCTCGTTGGCGGCGATCTGCGCCTTCAGGTCGGCGATGTTCTGGTGCGGGTTGCGGGCGGGGTAGGGGTGGTCGGTCAGAAGCGTGTGGAGCTCCGCCTCGCGGAAGCGTCCGCGCTCGACAAGGCGGAAATTGTCGAACAGCACGCCTTCCTCGTCCACGGTGGTCGCGAGCGGCGTCATCGAGCCGGGCGCGGTGCCGCCCACGTCGGCGTGGTGGCCGCGCGATGCAGCATAGAACAGGATTTCCTTGCCCGCGTCGTCGAAGACGGGCGTGACCACGGTGATGTCGGGCAGGTGCGTGCCACCATTGTAGGGCGCGTTCAGCGCGAAGACGTCGCCCGGATGGATGTCGCCCTCGTTGAGGCGGATGATCGTTTCCACCGACCGGTCCATGGAGCCCAGATGCACAGGCATGTGCGGGGCGTTGGCGACCAGTGCGCCGGTGCGGTCGAAGACGGCGCAGGAGAAATCCAGCCGTTCCTTGATGTTCACCGAATAGGCGGTGTTCTGCAGCGTCACGCCCATCTGCTCGGCGATCGACATGAACAGGTTGTTGAACACCTCGAGCATCACCGGATCGGCGGCCGTGCCAAGGGCTGCCGAACGGCGCTTCTTTTCGACACGGCGCAGCAGCACATGGTTCTTGGCCGTCACTTCCGCCTGCCAGCCCGGTTCGATCACGATGGTCTGGTGACTTTCGATCAGCAAAGCGGGGCCGGTGAGGCGGTTGCCCGGCTTGAGGTTTTCCCGCCGGTGGATGGCGGTGTCGTGCCATTCGCCCTCGAAGAAGACCTTGCGCGTATCGCCGGCTTTCAGGTCGATGTCGCGGGTTTCGGCGTCGCGCTCGTCGCGGCCGGCGCCTCGCGTGTCCACGCCTTCAAGGCTGACAGATTCCACGACCGCCGGCTTGTCGTCGTAGATGAAGCCGAACTGGGCCTTGTGGGCGGCCTCGAATGCCGCGCGGGCATCGACGATCGAGCCCGTGTCGAAGGTGACGGGCAGGGCGGTGTCGGTGCCATCGTAGCGCACCTGAAGCACCGGCTTCCAGCCGATCTTTTCAGTCGGAACACCCTGGACAGAAAGCTCCTCGGCTACCGCATCGCGCAGATGGGCGATGGTCGCCTCGATCTCTGTAAGTGAACTGTCTGCCAGCGGCGCCAGCAAGCCCTGCTGGCGCGAGGCAAAGATAGCCGAGAGACCGATGCCATAGGCCGAGAGCAGGCCGGAGAACGGGTGGATCAGCACGGCTTCCATGCCGAGTGCGTCGGCGACGAGGCAGGCATGCTGGCCGCCCGCGCCGCCGAAGCAGTTGAGCAGATATTCGGTGACGTCGTAGCCGCGCTGGACAGAGATTTTCTTGATGGCGTTGGCCATGTTCTCGACGGCGATCGTCACGAAGCCCTCGGCAACTGCTTCCGGCGCGCGGCCATCGCCTATGTCTCCTGCCATCGCCGCGAATTTCGCGCGCACGGTCTCGGTGTCCAGTGGCTGGTCCTGTTCGGGGCCGAAGATAGCCGGGAAGAAATCGGGCTGGAGCTTGCCAAGCATGACGTTGGCGTCGGTGACAGCCAGCGGGCCGCCGCGCCGGTAGCATGCCGGTCCGGGATTGGCGCCTGCCGAATCCGGACCCGTCTGGAAGCGACCCGCCTCGTAGTGCAGGACCGAGCCGCCGCCGGCGGCCACGGTGTGGATGCGCATCATCGGCGCGCGGACGCGCACGCCGGCCACCTCAGTGTCGAATGCGCGTTCATATTCGCCATCATAGTGGGCAACGTCGGTCGAGGTACCGCCCATGTCGAAGCCGATGACCTTGCCGAAACCGGCAAGCCGCGCGGTTTCAACCATGCCGACAACGCCGCCGGCCGGTCCCGACAGCAGCGCATCCTTGCCCTGAAACATGTCTGCGGCGGTAAGGCCGCCAGACGACATCATGAACATCAGGCGAGGGGAGGCTGTGCCGGTTTTGTTGCGGGAGATGCCCAGTTCGCCCGCGACCTGACGGACGTAGCGCGACAGGATTGGCGAGAGGTAGGCGTCGACTACGGCGGTGTCGCCACGGCCGACCAGCTTGACCAGCGGCGAGACGCGGTTGGAGACCGAGATCTGAGAGAATCCGGATTCTTCGCAAAGGCTTGCCGCCATTTCCTCATGCTGTGGATATTTCCATGCATGCATGAAGACGATGGCAACCGCATCAATGCCGTCGGCCTTGGCTTGGCTCACCGCGTCGCGGATATGCTCGGCGTCGAACGCCATTTCGACAGTGCCGTCGGCGCGCACGCGCTCGTCGACCTCCACCACGCGCTCGTAGAGCTGTTCGGGGAGGACGATTTCCTTGGCGAAGATGTCCGGGCGGGCCTGGTAGGCGATGCGCAGCGCATCGCGGAACCCCTTCGTGATCAGGAGCAGCACACGATCGCCCTTGCGCTCCAGGAGCGCGTTGGTGGCAACCGTCGTGCCCATCTTGATGTCGCCGATCGCATCGGAGGGAACCGGCGCATCGGCTGCGACACCAAGCAGCCTCCGGATGCCGGCGATTGCGGCGTCCTTGTAGGCTTCGGGGTTTTCCGAGAGGAGTTTAAGCGGATGGAGCTCGCCTTCGGGGTCCCTGCCGATGATGTCGGTGAAGGTGCCGCCGCGGTCGATCCAGAAGTCCCATTTGCCGGCCATTTTTCTTGTCTCCCTCTGGCGGGGTCCGACGTCCGGATACCCCAACGTCAAAACTTATTGACGATTTCTCGATAAACTGTCAACGTTGGCATCTGCCGGAGAAACGCGGCATGCTCCGGACACAGAAGTCGAAGCATTAAGATGAAAAGGGGAACGACATGAAATACCGTGCACCGCTCGCGGCTGGCCTTCTCGCCGGCGGCCTCTTCGTCACCAGCGCAGCCTTCGCGCAGACCGCCTGGGATCTGCCGACGCCCTATCCTGACGGCAATTTCCACACCCGCAACGTCATGCAGTTTGCAGAAGACGTTGGCGAAAAGACCGGCGGCGAACTCAAGATCACCGTTCATTCGAACCAGTCACTGATCGCCCATCCGGAGATCAAGACCTCAGTTCGCGACGGCATCGTGCCTGCCGGTGAACTGCTGGTATCGCGCCTTGAAAACGAAAGCCCGATCTTCGGCGTCGACTCCGTACCGTTCCTCGCGTCGAGCTACGAACTGTCGAAGAAGCTCTATGACGCGCAGCGGCCATACCTCGAAAAGCTGCTCGGCGAGCAGGGCCTGCAGCTCCTGTTCTCGGTGCCGTGGCCGCCGCAGGGCATCTTTGCCAAGAAGGAAGTGACCGCGCTCTCCGAACTCGAGGGCCTGAAGTTCCGCGCCTACAATCTCGGCACCGAGCGCGTCGCCGAACTCGCCGGCATGGTGCCGACGCAGATCGAGGCCTCCGACATTCCGACGGCGTTCGCCACCGGCCGCGTCGAGGCGATGATCACGTCGCCGTCAACGGGCGTCGATTCCAAGGCCTGGGACTTCCTGACCCACTACCACGACACGCAGGCTTGGCTGCCGCGCAACATGGTGATCGTCAACAAGGCGGCCTTCGACGCCCTGGGTGACGACGTCAAGAGCGCGGTGCTCGAGGCGGCAGCGGAAGCCGAGACACGCGGCTGGGAGATGTCGCAGACGGAGACGCAGGACAAGACGAAGGCGCTCGCCGACAACGGCGTCACCGTCGTCAATCCCTCCGACGAGCTGAAGGCCGATTTCGCCAAGATTGGCGAGACCATCACCGAGGAGTGGAAAGAGCGGGCTGGCGCCGACGGCGAAGCTCTGTTGCAGACCTACCGCGGCAACTAAGCGCTGCAATGCGGACAGCCGTTCGGGTGGCGAGGATCGCCGCCCGGATACCCGCCTCTCTCAAGGGAAAGTCCCATGCGGCGTTTTCTCGACGCACTCTATCGCGTCGCCGGCTGGGCGGCCGCGATTGCGATCTTCATGATCTTCGCCCTGGTGGCCATCCAGGTATCCGCGCGACTGCTTGATGTCGGCTTGCGACTTGTGGACCTGCAGCCGCTGGGGATCAGGGTCCCGTCCATTGCGGAAATCTGTGGCTTCCTGCTCGGCACTGCGAGCTTTCTGGCGCTCGCCCACACGCTCGTGACCGGAGGTCATATCCGCGTCGGCGTGCTGGTCAACCGGCTGGGCGGCGTTGCCCGCCACGTGGTCGAAACCTTGCTCGGCATGGCGGGGGCAGCGTTGTCGCTCTACGCGACTGTGGCGCTGGCACGGCTGACGATCAGAAGCTGGAACTTCAACGACGTGTCCTACGGCATAGTGCCGGTGCCGCTGGCGTTGCCGCAGGGCCTGATGACGGTTGGCCTTGCCGTGCTCACGATTGCGCTCGTCGATGTGACGGTGCAGGCATGGACCCGCAGGGTCTACATCCAGAGCCGGACGGAGGCCTGAGCGATGGGCGTTTTCGAACTGTCGCTGCTGCTCATCGTCGTGATGTTCGCGGCGCTGGCGCTCGGTCTGTGGATCGCGTTTTCACTGTCGCTCGTAGCCCTGGTGGCGCTGGCCTCAAAGCCTGCCATCCCGGCAGCGCAGGTAATGGCGACCTCCTTGTGGAGTTCGTCCATATCCTGGGGACCTGACGGCGCTGCCGATGTTCATCTGGATGGGCGAAATATTGTTCCGCTCGCGCCTCTCGGAGAACATGTTCGCCGGCATTTCACCCTTCGTGCGCCGCATTCCCGGCAGGCTCGCCCACGTCAACGTGCTTGGCTGCGCGGTGTTCGCGGCCGTATCGGGCTCTTCGGCGGCGACCACGGCCACGGTCGGCAAGATTTCGCTGCCGGAGCTGCAGAAGCGGGGTTACGACGACCGTCTGGCCATCGGCAGTCTTGCCGGCTCCGGTACGCTGGGGCTGCTGATCCCGCCGTCGATCATCCTGATCGTCTATGGCGCGGCAGTCGAGGAATCGATTGCACGGCTGTTCGTCGCCGGCGTCATACCGGGCCTGGTGCTGGCAACGCTGTTCATGGGCTATGTCGCTCTGTGGGCGCTTCTCAACCCTAGCAAGATGCCGCCGCCGGACGAGCGGACCTCGTGGTGGCACAAGCTTTCGGCGGTGCGCGAGCTGCTGCCCGTGGCGATGCTCATCCTTGGAGTGATCGGCTCCATCTATGGCGGGATCGCATCGCCGACCGAGGCTGCGGTTGTCGGCGTAGCGCTGAGCCTGGTGCTGGCGCGCGCGCAGGGCGCGCTCGACTGGACGCGCTTCAAGGAAGGCCTGATGGCGGCGACCGTCACCTCCTGCATGATCGCGTTCATTCTGGCTGGCGCCGACATCCTGACGACCGCGATGGGCTTTACCGGCCTGCCGCGACAGCTTGCGACCTGGATCGGCGAACTCGGCCTTTCGCCGATGATGCTGCTGGCCGCGCTGACGCTGCTGTTCATCATGCTTGGCTGTTTCCTCGACGGCATCTCCATGGTTGTGCTGACCACCGCCGTCATCATGCCGCTGGTTTCGGCGGCAGGCTTCGACCTTGTGTGGTTCGGCATCTACCTCGTCATCGTCGTCGAGATGGCGCAGATCACCCCGCCGGTCGGCTTCAATCTGTTCGTGATACAGGGGCTGACGGGCAGGGACCTGTTCGAGATAGCCCGGGCGACGCTGCCGTTCTTTCTGCTGATGGCGATCATGGTGATCATTCTCGCCATCTTCCCGGACGTGGCGCTGTGGTTGCCAAGGACCATGTTCGCAGGCTGATCATAATGGTTGGAGGAGAGCCATGACGGAGAAAACCGATTTCGGACCGATCGTCTCGTCGGCACATCTCGCCGATGGGGCGCTGCCGGCGCTCTCCGAACTCGAATTCGGCATGACGCTGGCGGGCAACGCCTTCGAGCGCTGGATGGTGCGCTGTATGACGGCGGCGGGCGAGCCGGGCCTGACCTCGATAGACGTTCAGGTGCTGCATTCGGCCAACCATCGCGGCCGGCCGAAGCGGCTCTCCGACCTCTGCATCATGCTCGGCATCGAAGACACGCACGTCGTCATCTACGCCATCAAGAAGCTGGAAAAACGCGGACTGGTCAAAAGCACGCGCTCGGGCAAGGAAAAGCTTGTCGGCGCCACGGCCAAGGGCGTGGAAGCCTGCATTCGCTATCGCTCCGTGCGGGAGGCGTTGCTGGTCGAATCCGTCAAGGGCCTGGGCCTCGATCCCAGGGCGATCTCGAATGTGGCCGCCACGCTGCGCGCTCTTTCGGGCCACTACGATCAGGCGGCGCGTACCGCCGCATCGCTTTGAGAGTGTAGCGGCCGTGCACGCATTTCTTGCCGCCGCGGCGCGTCACGGCCGGCTGGTGCTGGTGCTGGGTCTGGCAGCCGGCATTGCCTTGCCCGACCTTGCGCTTGCCATGCGGCCATGGATCGCCGGCATGATTGCCAGCCTGCTGTTTCTGGCGGCGCTGCGTGTCGGGCATCGGCAGGCGGTCGGGGCGCTGGGCGATCTCGGTGCCTCGGTCGGACTTGCAACCGTGCTTCAGGTGGTATTGCCCATCTCGGCAATCCTGCTTTTTGCAGTTCTTGGCCTGTCGGGCGCTGCGCTGGCTACATTTTTCGTTCTGATGCTGGCGGCTGCGCCGGTGACCGGCAGTCCGAACCTCGCGATCATGACCGGAAATGATCCGGCGCCCGCCCTGCGCCAGATCGTGGTGGGTACCGCGCTTCTGCCGCTCACCGTGCTTCCAGTCTTCTGGCTGTCACCGGCCTTCGGCGAGGCGCGCGCCGTGCTGACGGCTGCAGGCGGCCTGATGGCTCTGATCATCGCAGCCACCGGCGCAGCGTTCCTGCTTCGCGCGTTCTGGCTGCGCAACCCAAGTGAGAGAACCATACAGTCCATCGACGGACTGTCGGCCATCGCGATGGCTGTGGTGGTTATCGGTCTGATGTCGGCGGTCGGGCCAGCGATCCGCCAGACACCGCTGACCTTCGCGGGCGTCCTGGCGCTGGTGTGTGCGGTGAACTTTCTGCTGCAGGTTATTGCGGCCACCCTGGCGCGTCGCGCGGGCTTCGCAAGTCGCGCAGCGGCCATCGGAATCGTGGCGGGCAACCGCAACGTCGCACTTTTTCTGACGGTGCTGCCGCAGGAGACAATCGATCCGATCCTGCTCTTCATCGGCTGCTACCAGATACCGATGTATCTCACGCCCGCAATTCTTGGCCGCTTCTACCGCCGCCAATAGCCTTACAGAGAGTCACACAACGTTACGAAACCGGACGGCGGCTCACGCATTTTTGTGTCGAGTGCCCGGTCTGAATTGAGAGGGGCGAGCGCTCGATGAAGAAGGAGATTTGAAATGAAAAAGCTGATCCTCGCTTCCGCTTCCGCCATCGCTCTGATGGGTCTTGCTGCCTGCAGCGACACGGACAACACCACCACGCAGGGCCTGCCCGATCAGGAGCAGCAGGCGCCGATGGCGCAGCCCGAGCCGACCGAACCGGCTCCCGCGCCGGCTCCGACCGAATAAGTCGAAGCGCGCAGTCTCGAAGAAGGCCGGTTTCAGACCGGCCTTTTTCTTGTCCAACCGGTCCAACTTCGACTACCTGCCATCTCGTCAACGACGGCGATTCACCTTAAGAAGGCCCGGATGTCGATCTGGGCCAGGATAAGCGAATTTCTCTCGACCGTTCCGGCGAATGCGCTGTCGAACCTGATCGAGGCCGTGCGGACCGTCTTCGAGGGCGATCCCGAACTGCGCCGGCGTGTGGCCTTTTCGATCGCGATGATCGCGCTTTCGGCGAAGATGGCGAAGGCCGATGGCGTTGTCACGCAGGCCGAAGTCCGTGCCTTCCAGCAGATTTTCGAAGTGCCGCGGGAACAGGCGCGCAACGTGGCGCGGCTCTTCGATCTCGCCAAGCAGGATGTGGCCGGCTTCGAACTCTATGCGGAGCGGATGGCGCGCCTGTGCGGATCCGGCCAGCCCAATTGCGCCATGCTCGAAGACATACTCGATGGCCTCTTCCACATCGCCAAGGCTGATGGGTTCGTCCATGAGCGCGAGGTGGCGTTTCTTCAGCGCGTGGCGGAAATTTTCGAGATCGACGAGCAACATTTCGAGCGCATCCTGTCGCGGCACGCGATCCTCGGCGAAAAGGATCCGTGGCTCGTGCTGGGGCTGGAGCATGGGGCGCCCTTCGAGGAGGTGCGCGCCAGATATCGGCGCATGGTGGCGGATAACCATCCCGACAGGCTGATCGCGCGCGGGGTTCCTGAGGAATTCCTGGCGATCGCCAACAGCCGGCTTGCCGCGATCAACGGCGCCTACGAGACGATCGAGCGGAGCATGCAGCGCACATGAGCGGCTTCGCGCCTGACCATGCCGGTTCCGAGGTGCGGGTTTCGCCCAATTTCGGGCCGCGTGCTGAAGGGCGCAAGCCGGACTGCATCATCATGCACTATACCGGCATGGAGACGGGACCGGCGGCAGAGGCATGGCTTTGCGCACCGGAAAGCGAGGTTTCGTCTCACTATCTCGTCCACGAAGACGGGCGCGTCGTGCAGATGGTGCGGGAGGCGGACCGCGCCTGGCATGCCGGCAAGGGCTCCTGGCGCGGCGTGTCCGATGTGAACTCGTTTTCCATCGGGATCGAGATCGTCAATCCAGGTCCGCTGGAGGGGTTTCCGCCGTTTCCGGATCCGCAGATGGAGGCGGTTGCGGCTCTCGCCCGCGACATTTGCGCGCGATGGTCGGTTCCGCCCGAACGAATTCTGGCACATTCGGACATTGCGCCGGGCCGCAAGATCGACCCCGGCGAGCGGTTCCCCTGGGCGTGGCTCGCCGAAGAAGGCATCGGCCACTACGTCCAGCCTGCGCCGGTGCGCGGCGGGCGATTTCTGGCGATGGGCGATTCCGGAGAGCCGGTCGAGGCCTTCCAGTCGATGCTGTCGCTCTACGGTTATGGCTTGAAATCAACGGTTTGTTCGACGAGCAGACGCGACTTGCCGTTGAAGCGTTTCAGCGCCACTTCCGTCCCGCGCGGGTAGACGGCGTCGCAGATCAGTCGACCATCGAGACGCTGCACAGGCTACTGAAGGCGCTACCGGCCAGCCCGATCTGACGCAGGGTAATTAAGACTTTGCTGTAACATACTGTCACGCAAAGTGAATCGCGCGGCCATTTTTGACTCGAAGTTGGCCTGCAAATCCCCGGCTCTCCCCGCGGCCGGTGGCGCTCGATCCCGGCCGTTGATTGTAAACAGCCGCGAGCGCCCAGAAGCGGCATTTCGGAAGAACTGGAACGTATGAAGAAGATGATCTTTGCGGCGGCTGCGCTTGCAGCCGGCCTGACGACTATTGCCGCGCATGCGGAAAACCGCGACACATATCAGGAAATCATGAAGCGCGAGCAGGCGATCCGCAACGTCGACAAGACAACGACTGCTTCGATCCCCGCGGACAAGGCCCCGCGCAGCACCAAGGCCACGGTGGCGGCGAAAGCCGGGAAGGGTGGCAGCTATTCAGCGATCATCTCGAAATATGCGTCACAGCATGGCGTGCCGGTGGCGCTTGCCAATGCGGTGGTCCGCATCGAGAGCAACTATCGCCCGAACGCCCGCGGTCGCGCTGGCGAAATCGGCCTGATGCAGATCAAGCCGGCGACGGCCCGCATGATGGGCTATTCGGGCAGCGCCAAGGGTCTCTACGATCCCGAGACCAACATCCGCTACGGCATGAAGTATCTAGCAAAAGCCCATCAGCTCGGTGGCGGCGACACCTGCGGCACCATCCTGCGCTACAATGCCGGCCATGGCGCCAAGCGCATGAACAAGGTTTCCGCAGCCTATTGCGCCAAGGTCAAGCGGCAACTCGGCGGCGCGTAATCGAACCGGCCACACCTTTCGGCTTGCGTTTTGGGCGGCGGCACCTTTATACGCTCTGCCAGCCGGCCGGGCGGCCGCACCGGCAGGGACCGAAAGGTCGCAGGTGAGGAAAGTCCGGGCTCCAGGGAAACACGGTGCCGGCTAATGGCCGGCGGGGGCGACCCCAGGGAAAGTGCCACAGAAAGCAAACCGCCCCGCTCGCGGGGTAAGGGTGAAAGGGTGGGGTAAGAGCCCACCGCGCGACTGGCAACAGAAGCGGCACGGTAAACCCCACCGGGAGCAAGACCGAATAGGGGCGACGCGAAGGGCAACCTTCGGGCAGTTTCCGGCCCAGTCGTCCGGGTAGGTTGCATGAGGCGGGCGGCAACGTCCGCCCAAGACGAATGGTCGCCACGTCGCGGCGCCCTCGGGCGGCGCGGCCATACAGAACCCGGCTTACAGGCCGGCTGGCATTTCACTTCGACGCTTCGCCCTACCGGGCGGGGCGTCGGGTTGCTTCAGGTAGTCGCTATTCGGCGAGCGCGGCATCGATCGCCGCCCAGAGATCTTCCATCGGCTCGCAGCCGATGGACAACCGGACGAAGCCCGGCTCGACCGCATCGCCCCAGCGCGCACGGCGTTCGGCAGATGTGTGGACGCCGCCGAACGAGGTCGCGGGCTGGATCAGGGCGCATCCGTCGATAAAGCGTTCCGCCTGCTCCTGGGATCCCAGCGTCAGCCCGATCAGGAAACCGAAACGCTCCATCTGCGCACGGGCCAGATTGTGCGCGGGGTCGTCGGCAAGGCCGGGGAAGCGGACAGCCTTTACGGCCTTGTGCTCCAAAAGCCGGGAGGCGACCGCCTCCGCAGTGTTGCACATGCGCTCGAAACGCACATGCAGCGTTTCCAGGCCGCGATGCACCAGCCAGGCCTCGAACGGGCCGGGTATGCCTCCAGCAAGTTTTCTCCAGTCGGAAATGGCCGCCATGATATCGGCATCGCGGCTCGCCACATGGCCGAACAGCACGTCCGAATGGCCATTGGGGGCCTTTGTGTCGGCGGCCACGATTATATCTGCGCCGAGGTCCAGCGGGCGCTGGCCATAGGGCGTCATCGTGGTGTTGTCCGCCACGACCAGCGCGCCGGCTGCATGAGCGGCTTTGGCAACGGCGGCGATGTCGCAGATGTCGAGGCTGGGATTGGCGGGCGTTTCCACGAACACCAGCCGGTAGCCCTCGAACCCGCCATCGAGGAATGTCGCGGTGGGTCGTGTGTCGTAGCTGACGCCGAGCCGTGTCAGGAAACGCTCGGTCAGAACGCGCGTCGTGTAGTAGCCGTCGGAAGGCAGAAGGATCCGATCGCCGCTTTGCAGGAGCGCGAAGAAGACTGCTGCGTTGGCCGCCATGCCGGAGGGAAAGCCCAGCGCGGGCGCGTCTTCCAGATGAGACAGCATTTTTTCGACCGCATCCCACGTCGGGTTGGAGAAGCGGCCGTACTGCGCGAAGCCGGCCGGATCGCCCGGCAGGTGAAACATGCTCGCCATGGTCAATGGAAGTGCGACGGGATCGCCCTTTGCCAGTTCGGCACGGCGAAGGTGGGCGAGCTGCGCGGCGCGCGCGGAGGAGCTGTCGGTCATGTCAAAGGTTTCCAGCGGCGAGATAGGCGACCACGCTAGAGACGCGCGATGCATGACGCAAGCCACCGAAAGCCGGCGGCAAAAAGGCTCCTAACCGTTCGTTAAGCCTAACAGAGCATAAATGGCAGGTCGCATCTGCATGACTGCCGGTACATGCCCGAAAGGTGGTTTGTGCAGGCTGTTCCCGTTGACGCCCATATTGGCCCATGGTATCCCTTAAGCATAATCACGACTTCGGTTCAGTTCCGGGTGAAGTGTCCCCCAAACCGGCAGCCAGTGCGGCCCGCCGGGGTGGTTCGGCATTGCCCGGAATTGGCGGCGGGATGGGGTCAGGGAAAGCAATTCAGCGCATGCGCGAGGATACGCAGGCGGGCGCGGCAGGGACGGTAGTTTCGGGTCATGGACCGTTTTCTTTCCAGTGCCGTAAACAGGATCGACGCCAAGGGGCGGGTATCGGTGCCGGCGCATTTTCGCGCCGTGGTGCAGCGCCGCGGGTACCAGGAACTCTACGCGCTGAAGGCGCTGGATCGCCCGGCGCTGGATGTGGGCGGGCTCGATCTGCTCGATCGCTACGAGGAACGTATCGCGATGGAGGATCCGTTTCTCCAGACGGCGGACGACATGTCCTACTTCGTGCATGGCATGGCGACAGCGATTTCCTGAAGCTCGATCAGGATGGGCGCATTACGGTGACCGATTTCATTCGCGACCATACGGGCATCACCACGGAGGTGGCATTCGTGGGGCGCGGGACCTTTTTTCAGATGTGGGAGCCGTCGCAGCTTGCGGACTACGGCGCGCAGGTGCGGGAGCGGCTGATGAAATTGCGCCAGGCGGGAACGACGGGCGCAACGGGCGGGGGCCCGGAGTGATGGCGGGCCACGGCGAGGGGATTGCCGTTGGCGGACCGGTCCGCCACATTCCGGTCATGCTTGCGGAAGTGCTGGATGCGCTTCGGCCTGTTTCCGGCGAAATCTTCGTCGACGGCACTTTCGGCGCAGGCGGCTATACCAGCGCGATCCTGCAGGCTGGCGCTGATGTGATTGCGATCGATCGCGATCCCGATGCCATCAAGGCCGGCAAGGCGCTCGTGGATGAGTTTTCAGGCCGCCTGCGGCTTGTGCATGACCGCTTCTCGGAGCTCGACGCTGTGGCAGGCGAGCCGGTCGACGGCGTGGTGCTCGACATCGGCGTCTCCTCCATGCAGCTCGACGAGGCCGAGCGGGGATTTTCCTTCCGGGGTGACGGGCCGCTCGACATGCGCATGGCACAGCAGGGGCCGAGTGCCGCCGACGTGGTCAATCGCTTCAAGGTGGGCGACCTGGCGCGCATCATCGGAATGCTCGGCGAGGAACGTCACGCGGGCCGTGTCGCGCGGATGATCGAAAAGCGTCGCGCCGTTCGTCCCTTCGAGCGCACCCGCGACCTCGCGGATGCGATCGAGGGCGCGCTCGGCAACAATCCGAAGGACAAGATCCACCCTGCGACGCGCACGTTCCAGGGCCTGCGCATCTTCGTAAACGACGAACTGGGCGAACTCGCCCGTGCGCTCTTTGCAGCCGAGCGCGCACTCAAGCCCGGCGGGCGGCTGGTCGTTGTCACCTTTCATTCTCTTGAAGACCGGATCGTGAAGAAGTTCATCACCGACCGTGCCGGTCAGGCGGCAGGGTCGCGACACATGCCGGCCGTCGAAATCAAGGCGGCGACGTTCGACAAGGCAGGCAAGGTGGTTGCCGCCAGCGATGCCGAGGCGCGCGAAAATCCACGTGCCCGTTCCGCCAAACTTCGGGCCGCCGTGCGCACCGATGCGCCGGCCCGCGCCGCAGATCTGTCGCTTTTCGGGCTGCCTGCGCTGCCCGCACTCTCTCCCGTCGTGGAAAGGTAATCGCCATGTTCAGAACCACCGACCTAGTGCTGATCGCGGTGATGGTCTCAGCCGCGGCGTTCACCTACACGACCAAGCACGCAGCCGAAGCCGAGCTTTCCAAGCTGCGCAAGCTCGAGGCGGCGATCCGCTTCGAGGAGGAAACGATCGACGTGCTCAAGGCCGACTGGAGCCTGCTGACGCAGCCGTCTCGCCTGCAGAGACTTGCCGAGACCTATCAATCGGAGCTGGAGCTCGTGCCTGTCGAGCCTTACCAGATTGCCGATATCGACGACCTGCCGATACGGCCGGTCGAGATCGAGGACTTCATCAACGAAAACCTTGGCGGCATGGCCGATAGCGGCATCGATGCAACCACCACCGGCGGGGTCGTGCAATGATCGGCCGCTGGCGCGCAAAAAAGGAAGCCGAAGAGCAGGATAGCGGCTCGGGTCGGATCGTTGTCGACGGTATCGGCAAGTCGACGGGCGGGCGGGCCCGGACCCGTATTCTGATCACCATGGCGGTCTTCTTCGCCGTCTACGGCGTGATTGCCGGCCGTCTCACCTATCTCGGGTTCCAGGATCTGGAAGAGGGTGGTCCCGGCCCGTCACGCGTCACGGCATCGCGCCCGGACATTGTCGACCGCAATGGCGAGGTCCTGGCGACCGACATCAACACTGCATCGCTCTACGCCGAGCCGCGCCGCATCGTCGACGCAGACGAGGCGCTCGAGAAGCTGCTGACCGTGCTTCCCGACCTTAACATCGAGCAGACCTACAACCGTCTGCAGAGCGACGCCGGGTTCATCTGGCTGCGCCGCCAGCTTTCGCCCCGCCAGCAGCAGGCGATCATGCAGCTTGGCATACCGGGCATCGGGTTCCGGACCGAGAAGCGCCGCTTCTATCCCGGTGGCGCCACCGCATCCCACATCGTCGGCCTCGTGAATGTCGATAACAAGGGGATCGCGGGCATGGAGAAATATATCGACGACCAGGGGCTCGCGGATTTGCAGGCGACAGGCCTGGCCGTTGCCAAGGACCTTGAGCCGGTCCGGCTGTCCATCGACCTGCGCGTCCAGCATGTCGTGCGCGATGAAATCGTGCGGGCGATGGAAAGTTACCGCGCTCTTTCGGCCGGAGCCGTCGTCATGGATGTGCGTACTGGCGAAGTCCTTGCGATGGCGTCGGTGCCGGATTTCGATCCAAACAATCCATACAATGCGCATGACAAGGACAGGCTCAATCGCATGTCCGCCGGCGTCTACGAGATGGGTTCGACGATCAAGAGCTTCACGACCGCCATGGCGCTGGATTCCGGCAAAGTGACGATGGAGAGCAGATTCGACGCCACCAGGCCGATCGTAGTCGGCGGACGCAGGATTCGCGATTTCCACGGCAAGGGCCGCGTGCTGACGGTTCCGGAGGTGTTTATCTACTCTTCCAATATCGGTTCGGCCAAGGAAGCCGACGTTGTCGGCATCGAAGGGCATCGCGAATTTCTCTATCGCCTCGGTCTGCTCAGCCGCATGGATACCGAGTTGCCCGAGGTCGCCCGGCCAACGGAACCGAAGGTTTGGAAGAAGGTACACTCCATCACCGCAGCCTTCGGGCACGGCTTCTCGACCACGCCGTTGCAAACGGCGGTCGGTGTTTCCGCGCTGGTCAATGGCGGCTATCTGATGCCGCCGACATTTCTGATACGCAATCAGGACCAGGCGATGGCGTCGGCTACCAAGGTTGTTAGTGATTATACGGTCGACGGGATGCGCTACCTATATAATCTGAATGCCGAGAAGGGCTCCGGCAAGCGCGGCACCGTTCCCGGTTACCGGGTCGGTGGGAAGACCGGGACCGCCGAGAAGGTGGTCAACGGCCGCTATTCCAACGAAAAGAATTTCAACGCTTTCGTGGCCGTTTTCCCGATGGACAATCCGCAATACATCGTGCTGACCGTCATTGACGAGCCGAAGCGAGAGAACTCGACGCGCTCTGCGACCGCCGGTGTTACCGCCGCGCCGCTCGCGTCGAACATCATCCGCCGCTCTGCCGCCATGCTTGGCGTAAAGCCCGATTTCGGCCATGAAAGTAGCGCCCTTTTGGTGTCCTCACAGTGATTCTCGGGGATTGCGGGGGCGTCCACGTATTCGGACCAATGGAATTTGATGAAGCTCAGCCAGTTTTCCGGTTTCCTGCCCGTCCCCGGCGCCTTGGGCGAAATCGAGGTTGCGGGGATATCGTCGGATTCGCGCCGGGTTGAACCCGGCTTTCTGTTCGCCGCCCTGCAAGGGACGCGTGCGGACGGCGCATCCTTCGTGGCCGACGCAGTGAAGCGCGGCGCAGCCGCTGTCATTGCGGCGCGCGGCTCGCTGACCACCGATCCCGGCGTGCCGGTGATTGCGATCGATGATCCGCGCCAGGCGCTGGCGCTTGCCGCTGCCATTTTCCACGGCGTGCAGCCGGAAACGATGGTGGCCGTGACGGGTACCAGCGGCAAGACCTCCGTGGCGTCCTTCACCCGGCAGATATGGGAACATGCCGGTTTGGCGGCCGCGTCCATCGGCACGACCGGCGTCGTTGCGCCGGGCCGCGAGGAATACGGCTCCCTGACCACACCAGACCCGGTAACGCTCCACCTGCTGCTGGCCGAACTGGCAAGCGCCGGCGTCACCCATGCCGCGATGGAAGCATCGAGCCACGGCCTCGACCAGCGACGGCTGGACGGGGTGCGCCTGGCCGCCGGCGGGTTCACCAATCTCGGTCGCGACCACATGGATTATCATCCGACGGTCGAGGAATATCATGCCGCCAAGATGCGGCTCTTTACCGAGTTGCTGCCAAAAGGCGCGCCGGCAGTCGTCTTTGCCGACGATGCATGGTCACGGCCGACGATCGACGCCGCGCGCGGTGCCGGCCTAGAGGTGCTGACCGTTGGCCGCAAGGGCGATTTCCTGCAGCTCAAGCGGGTTGAACACGAACGGTTCCGCCAGCGGGCGGAGATCGCCACAGGTGGTGAGATTTACGAAATCGATCTGCCGTTGGCCGGGGATTTCCAGATCGCCAACGCATTGGTGGCAGCGGGGCTCGCCATCTCGACCGGGCTTGAGGCGGGCAAGGCGCTGATGGCTCTGGAAGGATTGAAAGGCGCGTCGGGCAGGCTGGAACACGTCGGCACAACGCCGGAAGGCGCGCCGGTCTATGTCGACTACGCCCACAAACCGGATGCGCTTGAGAACGTGCTGAAGGCGGTGAGGCCTTTCACGACCGGGCGTGTTCTGGTCGTCTTCGGTTGCGGCGGCGATCGTGACAGGGGCAAGCGCCCGATCATGGGCGAGATCGCAACGCGGCTGGCGGACATCTCCATCGTCACCGACGACAATCCGCGCTCCGAGGAGCCGGCGGCGATCCGTGCGGCGATCATGGAGGCGGCACCCGGCGCCATCGAGATCGGCGATCGCCGTCATGCGATCCGCGAGGCGATCGCGATGCTGCATGCGGGCGACACGCTCGTCGTGGCCGGCAAGGGGCACGAGGAAGGCCAGACCGTCGGCGACGTGACGCTTCCGTTCTCGGATCACGCCGAGGTGCGGGCCGCCCTTACGGAGCGCGCCGCATGAGCCTCCTGTGGCGCAGCCAGGCACTTGCAGGGGCGATGAACGGCAGGCCCGTGGGCGCGATGCCCGAAGGTGTGACCGGCATCTCGATCGACACGCGCACGTTGAAGCCGGGCGACGCCTTTTTCGCGATCAAGGGTGACCGGTTCGACGGGCACGACTTCGCGACCGCCGCGCTCAAGGCCGGGGCAGGGTTGCTCGTTGTTGCCGAAAGCAGGCTGCCGGCGCTGGGCCGCATCACTGCCCCAATGATCGTGGTGCCGGATGTCATGGTGGCACTCGAGGCCGTCGGAGTGGCGGCGCGCGCGCGCGCCAAGGCAAAAATCATCGGCGTCACCGGTTCGGTCGGCAAGACGACGACGAAGGAAGCGCTGCGCTGCGCGCTGGGGGCGGTCGGCTCGGTCCACGCGTCGCCCCAATCCTTCAACAACCATTGGGGTGTGCCGCTGACGCTGGCGAGAATGCCGGAAGATTGCGACTATGCCGTCTTCGAGATCGGCATGAGCAATCCGGGCGAAATCCGCCAGCTCGTGAAATATGTGCGGCCGCACATCGCCCTGATAACCGCCATCGCGCCGGCCCATCTCGGGGCGTTCAAGAGCATCGAGGACATCGCGCGGGCCAAGGCCGAGATTTTCGAGGGTCTGGAGCCCGGCGGCCACGCGCTCATCAATCGTGACGATCGCCAATGGAAGCTGCTCGACAAGGCCGCGCGCGATCTCGGCGTCGAGCATATCTGGAGCTTCGGCGAGCATGCCCGCGCGACCTTCCGGCTTGCGGGTTGCCAACTCGGCGGCGAAAGCTCGCGCATCGTCGTGAAGATGGCCGGACAGGAACTGTCGCTGACGGTTGGCGCGCCGGGCCGTCATATGGTTCAGAACGTGCTTGCCGTGCTCGGGGCCGCCTATCTGGCTGGTGCCGATGTCACAAAGGCAGCACCGGCGCTGGCGCAGTTCGAGGCCGAACGCGGCCGTGGCCGGCGTTATGCGCTCGGGCATCCTGCCGGCGGCGAGATCGTCGTCATCGACGAAAGCTACAACGCCAATCCCGTGTCCATGAAGGCGGCGCTCGACCTGCTGGGCACTGCATCCGTGCCGCCCGGGGCCGCCGGATAGCGGTTCTGGGCGACATGCTGGAGCTCGGCGTGCATTCGAGAAAGCTGCATGAGGCGCTTGCGGGACCGATCGCAAAGTCCGGAGCCGATATCATCCTGCTGGGCGGCTCCGAGATTGGGGCGCTCGCCGCTTCGTTGCCCGATGAGGCCGCCGCGCAGCATCGGCCCAGCGCCGACGAGTTGAAGCCGCTGCTGATGGAGACGGTTCGGCCCGGCGACGTGATCATGGTCAAGTCTTCCAAGAGCGCCGGGTTCTCAAAGCTCGTGGAGGCACTGCTAGAGAAATTTCCCGCGGCGGCTTCGGCCGGCCGCATTGCCAGAGAAGCCTGAGAGACGTCGGGGGACGCCGCCAATGCTGTTGCTGCTCGTTGGACTTGCCGACCATTTCTCGGCCTTCAACGTTTTTCGATACATCACCTTCCGCACCGGCGGGGCGTTGATCACGTCAGCGCTGATCGTTTTCATGTTCGGGCCTGCGATCATCAACTCCCTGCGCATCCGCCAAGGCAGGGGCCAGCCGATCCGCGCCGATGGCCCGCAGACGCATTTCAAGAAGGCCGGAACGCCCACGATGGGCGGTCTCATGATGCTCACCGGCATCATCGGTTCGGTGCTGCTGTGGGGCAATCTGTCAAGCCCGCTGGTCTGGGTCGTGATGCTGGTGACACTGGGCTTCGGCGCGATCGGCTTCTATGACGACTATCTGAAGGTCACGAAGCAGTCGCATCTGGGCTTCTCCGGCAAAATCCGCTTGCTGATCGAGTTCATCGTCGCCGGCATCGCCGCATACGTCATCATGCGGACCGGGACCGAGCCGTTCTCATCTTCGCTGACCTTTCCCTTCGTCAAAGACTTTGTCCTCCACCTCGGCATCTTCTTCGTGCCTTTCGCTGCCTTCGTGATGGTAGGTGCCGGCAACGCGGTGAACATGACCGACGGGCTGGACGGCCTCGCAATCGTGCCGGTGATGGTCGCGGCCGCCTCTTTCGGCGTGATCGCATATCTCGCCGGTAACGCGGTCTTTGCTGATTATCTGCAGATCCACTTCACGCCCGGCACCGGCGAGCTTTCAGTCGTGCTTGGCGCCGTCATCGGCGCCGGCCTCGGCTTCCTGTGGTTCAATGCGCCACCCGCTGCGATCTTCATGGGCGATACCGGCTCGCTAGCGCTGGGCGGGCTCATCGGCGCGGTCGCCGTGGCCGCGAAGCACGAGATCGTTCTGGCTATCATCGGCGGCCTCTTCGTGGTCGAGATCATGTCGGTGATCATTCAGGTCGCCTGGTTCAAGCTGACCGGCAAGCGGGTCTTCCTGATGGCGCCGATCCACCATCATTTCGAGAAGCTTGGCTGGACGGAGAGCCAGGTGGTTATCCGGTTCTGGATCATCGCCGTCATCCTGGCCCTCATCGGCCTTTCGACGCTCAAGCTGAGGTAGTCGATGATTCCGGTCACCACACTCAGCGGACGCAAGGTCGCCCTTTTCGGTCTTGGCGGATCGGGGATCGCGACCGCGCGCGCCCTCGCCGAGGGTGGCGCTGCCGTCACCGCGTGGGACGACAACCCCGAAAGCGTGGCGCGTGCCGAGCGCGAAGGCATCACCGTCGCCAATCTGCGCGAGGTCGACTGGTCGGAATTTGCATCGTTCGTGCTGTCACCCGGCGTGCCGCTGACTCATCCCAAGCCGCACTGGACCGTCGAGCTTGCGCGTGGGGCGAGTGTCGAGATCATCGGAGACATCGAACTGTTTTCACGCGAGCGTGCCGCGCGCTGCCCCGATGCGCCCTTCATCGCCGTCACCGGCACCAACGGCAAGTCGACGACCACCGCGCTGATCGCCCACATTCTCGCCGCCGCTGGCCGTGACGCCCAGATGGGTGGCAATATCGGTCGCGCGGTGATGACGCTCGACCCGCCTGCGCGCGACCGGTTTCACGTCGTCGAGTGCTCCTCCTACCAGATCGAACTCGCGCCATCGCTGAACCCCAGCGCGGGTATCCTGCTCAACCTGACGCCCGACCATCTCGACCGGCACGGCACGATGCAGCGCTATGCCGAGATCAAGGAGCGGTTGGTCGCGGGGAGCGACACCGCCATAATCGGTGTGGACGATTCATATTGCGCGCAGATCGCCGACCGCCTCGAGCGGGTGGGCAAGGAGGTGATCCGGATCTCCAAGCGCCTGCCGCTGACGGACGGCTATTTCGCCGACGGGACCGATCTGATGGAGGCCGTGCGCGGGCAATACAGCCGCATTGGCTTCCTCGAAGGCATCGGCTCGCTGCGTGGCCTGCACAATGCGCAGAACGCGCTGGCGGCGGTCGCTGCCTGCCTTAAGGTCGGGCTCGACCTCGGGGAAATACAGTCGGGGCTCGAAAGCTTCCCCGGGCTGGCGCACCGCATGGAGCAGGTCGGCCGCCGCGCCGCGTCATCTTCGTAAACGACTCCAAGGCGACCAATGCCGATGCGGCGGCCCCGGCGCTTTCGAGTTTCCAGCGCATCTACTGGATTGCCGGCGGCCTGCCCAAGGAGGGCGGCATAGACAGCCTGCGCTCCTTCTTCCCGCGTGTCGCGAAGGCCTACCTGATCGGCGAGGCCGCGCCGCAGTTTTCGGCAACGCTCGGTGATGCGGCGCCCTATGAAATATCCGGCACGCTCGACGCCGCGCTTCAGCATGCCGCCGAGGATGCGGCGCGTGACGAGGCCGCCGAGGCGGTGGTGCTGCTTTCGCCTGCCTGCGCCAGCTTCGATCAATACCGCAACTTTGAAATCAGGGGCGATGCCTTCCGCGACGCGGTGCTCGCGCTTGATGGAATCGTGCCTTTTGGAGGGAAACGCTGATGGTCAGTCGTATCGACAGAGGTCCCGTCGCGAACTGGTGGTGGACGGTCGACCGATGGTTCTTCGCCGCGTTCCTGACCCTTATGGGGCTCGGTATCGTCCTGTCCTTCGCGGCCAGCCCTGCGGTGGCCGAGCGGATCGGTCTCGACAGCTATCACTTCGTGACGCGACAGATGATGTTCATGCTGCCGGCCGTCGTGATCATGATCGGCGTCTCGTTCCTCAACGCACGACAGGTGCGACGGCTGGCGCTTGTCATGCTGACCGGCTCGCTGGTGCTGATGGTTGCTGCGCTCTACTTCGGCATCGAGATCAAGGGATCGCGACGCTGGATTCACATCCTGGGCATCTCGGTGCAGCCCTCCGAATACATGAAACCGGGCTTTGTCATCATCTGCGCATGGCTCTTTTCCGAGCATGCAAGGCGGCCCGACGTTCCGGGCAATCTCTTCGCCATAATACTTCTCGGCCTCGTGCTGGCGCTGCTGGTGGCGCAACCCGATCTCGGGCAATCACTGCTGGTGCTGGCGACGTGGGGTGTCATGTTCTTCATGGCGGGCATGCCATGGTTCTGGATCGCTGTTTTGGGCGGTGCGGCGATGGGTATCGGCGTCGCGGCCTACACGACCTTTCCGCACGTGGCTGCGCGTATCGACCGTTTCGTCACCGGCGAGGGCGACACGTTCCAGGTCGATATGGGACGCGAGGCACTGGTGCGTGGCGGCTGGCTCGGGCAGGGGCCGGGCGAAGGCAGCGTCAAGCGCATCCTGCCGGATAGCCACACCGACTTCGTCTTCTCGGTCGCAGGTGAGGAGTTTGGGCTGATCGTCTGTTTGCTGATTGCCATGCTTTTTGCGTTCGTGGTCCTGCGCGGCCTGTCGCACTCGATGAAGGAGAGTGACGAGTTCTCGCGCTACGCGGTTTCGGGCCTCGTCGTGCTGTTCGGGCTCCAGTCGATCATCAACATGGGCGTCAACCTGCAGCTTCTTCCGGCCAAGGGCATGACGCTGCCGTTCATCTCCTACGGCGGCTCGTCGCTCGTCGCGGTGGCGATTTCGATGGGCATGGTGCTCGCGCTCACCCGGAAGGACCCGCAGAAACGGATGCGTATCGGCTCGCACACATTGATCCGCACCGTGCAGCCGGCGGAATAGATGGCGAAGGGCGTTATTCTGCTGTCGGCCGGCGGCACGGGCGGACACCTGTTTCCGGCCGAAGCGCTGGCGCATGAGCTGATCGCGCGCGGCTGGGCGGTGCATCTGGCAACCGACGGTCGCGCCGAACGCTATGCCGGTTCGTTTCCGGCTACGGAAATCCACACCATCCCGTCGGCGACGATCGGCTCCAGAAACCCTGTTGCGCTCGCCAGGGCGTTCTGGACCATCTGGCAGGGTGCGCGCGAGGCCGGACGGATCATGGCGCGCATTTCGCCCAAGGCGGTGATCGGCTTTGGCGGCTATCCGACGCTGCCACCGCTGTGGGCGGCCACGCGGCGGGGACTACTGACTATCGTCCACGAGCAGAACGCTGTGATGGGCAGGGCGAACAAGGCGCTGGCTGGTCGCGTGACGGCTATCGCCGGCGGCTTCCTGAAGCCCGAAGGGGCTTATGCGGGCAAGATCGTGCCTGTGGGCAACCCTGTCCGCTCCGCGGTGCTGGAGGCGGCGCGCATGCCTTTCGCGGCGCCAGCGGGAGACGAGCCCATCCGGTTGCTCGTCTTTGGCGGTAGCCAGGGCGCGCGCTTCTTTTCCGATACGGTTCCCGAAGCAGTGGCCAAATTGCCCGAGGCGCTACGTGCCCGATTGCGCATCGTCCAGCAGGCGCGGCCGGAGGACGAGGTGCGGGTCCGCGACGCCTATGCAGAGCTCGGCGTGCAGGCCGAGGTGTCGCCGTTCTTCGCCGATCTGCCGGCCCATATGGCCGCTGCCCATCTGGTGGTCGCGCGCGGCGGGGCCTCGACCGTGCTGGAACTTTCGGTTCTCGGGCGGCCTTCCATTCTCGTGCCGCTGCCGCACGCCCTGGACGACGACCAGGGCCATAATGCGCGCATACTGGTCGAGGCCGGCGGTGCGCTGATGCGGCGCCAGAACGAGATCGACGCGGCAAGCTTGGCAAGCGACATGGCCGGGCTGCTCAACGATCCGGGAAAGCTTTCGAAGATGGCTGCAGACGCGGGGTCGGTGGGCCGAACGGACGCCACGCGGTTGCTTGCGGACCTTGCAGAGGCTATTGCCTCGGGCGAATCCGTCGAAGCGTTCAAGGGAAGGATGCAGGCATGAAGATGCCGCAGACAATCGGCGTCGTGCATTTCATTGGCATCGGCGGTATCGGCATGAGCGGCATAGCCGAGGTGCTGCACAATCTCGGCTACTCTGTGCAGGGCTCCGACCAGGCAGACAGCGCCAATGTGCAGCGCCTGCGCGACAAGGGAATCGCCTGCTTCGTCGGCCATGCGGCGGAAAATCTCGGCGCGGCCGAGGTCGTGGTCGTCTCCACCGCGGTGAAGAAGAACAATCCCGAACTCGTCGCCGCTCGCGAAAAACTGCTGCCGATCGTGCGGCGCGCGGAGATGCTTGCCGAACTGATGCGCTTCCGCAATGCGATCGCCATCGGCGGCACCCATGGCAAGACGACGACGACATCCATGGTGGCAACGCTGCTCGATGCCGGCGGGCTCGATCCGACCGTCGTCAATGGCGGCATCATCAATGCCTACGGCACCAATGCCCGCATGGGTGCGGGCGATTGGATGGTGGTGGAAGCCGACGAGAGCGACGGCACGTTCCTCAAGCTGCCTGCCGACATCGCGGTTGTCACAAACATCGATCCAGAGCATCTCGACCACTACGGCTCGTTCGACAAGGTGCGCGAGGCGTTCGCCAGCTTCGTCGAGAACGTGCCGTTCTACGGCTTCGGCGTCATGTGCATCGACCATCCCGAGGTGCAGGCGCTGGTGAGCCGCATCGAGGACCGCCGTGTCGTGACCTATGGCGAGAACAAGCAGGCCGACATTCGTTTTTCCAACATGCACATGGACGGCGCGACATCCGTGTTCGACGTGACCATCCGCGACCGCAAGACGGGCGGTGTTGAGGACATCACCGGCCTGCGGCTGCCGATGCCTGGCCGTCACAACGTTTCCAATGCCACGGCCGCGATTGCTGTCGCCCACGAGCTCGGACTTTCGGCGGATGACATCCGGCGCGGCCTGTCATCCTTCGGCGGCGTCAAGCGACGCTTCACGCATACCGGGTCGTGGAATGGCGTCGAGATATTCGACGACTACGGGCACCATCCGGTCGAGATCAAGGCGGTGCTGAGGGCGGCCCGCGAGGCGTGCAAGGGGCGTGTGATCGCGGTGGCCCAGCCGCACCGGTTCACCCGGCTGCGCGACCTTTTCGACGATTTCGCAGCCTGCTTCAACGATGCTGACACGGTCCTCCTCGCGCCGGTCTATGCAGCGGGCGAAGATGCCATAGAGGGTGTCAGCTCGGAGGCGCTGGTTTCGCGCATTCGTGCCGGCGGTCATCGCGATGCCCGTCATATCGACGGCCCTGAGGCGATCGCGCCACTGGTGCGTGAGCTGGCGCGCGAAGGCGATTTCGTCGTGCTCCTGGGAGCCGGCAACATCACGCAGTGGGCATACGCGCTTCCGAAGGAACTGGAAGGGGCGTCATGACGACCGGCGCAGCTCTTCTCGAGCGGCTTGGCGATCTGGCCGGCACCGTGCGCGGCCGGCTGACGCCGGATGCGCCGATGGACGCCATCACTTGGTTTCGCGCCGGTGGTGCTGCGGACCTGCTGTTCCAGCCGGCCGACGAGGAGGACCTGTCGGCCTTTCTGAAGGGGCTCCCGCTGGACGTTCCCGTTACCGTGGTTGGAATCGGCTCCAACCTGCTCGTCCGCGAAGGCGGGATTCGCGGGGTCGTGGTTCGCCTTTCCGCAAAGGGATTCGGCAGTGTCGAGGCGATCGGCGCGAATCGGCTTCGTGCCGGCGCAGCGACGCCCGACAAACGTGTGGCGGCTGCAGCACTGGAGGCGGGGCTCGGCGGCTTTCATTTCTATCACGGCATACCTGGCGCGATCGGCGGTGCGCTGCGGATGAATGCCGGCGCCAACGGCGTCGAGACCCGCGAGCGCGTTGTATCCGTGCGCGCGCTCGACCGGCAGGGCAATGCGCATGAGTTCAGCAATGCGGATATGGGCTACGCCTATCGGCATTCGTCTGCGGCACCGGACCTGATTTTCGTCGGAGCAGAGTTCGAGGGCTACCCGGAGGATCGCGAGGCGGTCAAGGCGGCGATGGATGCGGTGCAGACCCATCGCGAGACGGTGCAGCCGATTCGCGAGAAGACCGGCGGTTCCACCTTCAAGAACCCCGAAGGCACCTCGGCCTGGAAGGAAGTCGACAAGGCTGGATGCCGCGGGCTGATGATCGGCGGGGCACAGATGTCGCCGATGCACTGCAATTTCATGATCAACACAGGTTCTGCGACGGGCTACGACCTGGAGTTCCTCGGCGAGACCGTGCGTGCCCGTGTGCTCGAAAATTCAGGCATCCGCCTCGAATGGGAAATCAAGCGTATCGGCGATTTCAAACCCGGTCGCGAAGTGCAGCCTTACCTCGGTCAGCTGCTTTAGCGCGCACTATTTTCGACCCCGTAGAAGCGGTTCTGTTTCAAAAAGTGAATCGCTTCGAATCTCAAGGGCTTGTCACGGAATCAATCCTCTGATTCCTTGGGGTCAGAATCGTTTCCTGATTTGAGTCGAGCGTGCGGACGCTGGCGAACCCTTGTCGCCGGAAGACTCGGACTCAAACTTGGCGAAACACGAATGCGGCCCGGCTCAAGAGGGGATCTGCGGGCATGGCAAAGAAGCATGTGGCCGTTCTGTTAGGCGGGTTTTCGGCCGAGCGGCCGGTTTCGCTCTCTTCAGGCAATGCGTGCGCAGATGCGCTTGAGGGTGAGGGGTACAAGGTTACCCGCATCGACGTGACGCGGGACGTTTCCAGCGTTCTGGCTGAACTTCGGCCAGACGTGGTCTTCAATGCGCTTCATGGTCCTTTTGGTGAGGACGGCACCATCCAGGGCATCCTCGAATATCTCGAAATTCCCTACACCCATTCCGGCGTGCTCGCGTCTGCTCTTGCCATGGACAAGGAGCGGGCGAAGCGGGTTGCCAAGGCGGCGGGCATCCCGGTGGCAGAGGCCAGGGTCATGAACCGCTTCGACATCGGCAACAAGCATCCGATGAAGCCGCCCTATGTCGTCAAGCCGGTCAAGGAGGGGTCCAGCTTCGGTGTGGTCATCGTCCAGGAGGATCAGTCGCATCCGCCGCAGGTGATCGGCTCTTCGGACTGGCGTTACGGCGATACGGTGATGGTCGAGCGATACATCCACGGACGCGAGCTGACCTGCGCGGTGATGGGTGATGTGGCGCTCGGCGTCACCGAGATCATACCCGTCGGCCACACCTTCTACGATTACGACGCAAAATATGTCGCCGGCGGCTCAAAACACGAATGCCCCGCAAAAGTTTCACCAATTATTTACCAAAAATACAGACACTGGCGTTGAAGGCACATCAAGCGATTGGCTGCCGTGGCGTCTCTCGATCGGACTTCCGTTACGACGATCGTCATTCGGAAAATGGCGAGCTGATCTGGCTGGAAGTGAACACGCAGCCGGGAATGACGCCGACGTCGCTGGTGCCTGAAATTGCCGCTGAGGCGGGTCATGGGTTTGGTGAGCTTCTGAGTTGGATGGTGGAGGACGCTTCTTGTTTGCGTTGACGTCAGGACACGGTAGGACGGCCATCGCTGGAGTGCGCGGGCGGCTTGCGCCTGCATCCGGCGGGTATGTCCTTCCGCGCTGGCTGCGCAAGCCTGCGCGCGCGTTCTCGCGTTTCATCTCCGGCGAGATCGAGGCGCCACCCTACACCATGACCATGCTTGCAGCCGCCGTCGTCGGCTCGTTTTCACTCTACGGTGCTGTGCTCGGCGGTCACATGCCGAGCGTTATCCAAGCGGTTACCGCGCGTACCGGCTTTGCGATCGACGAGATCGCGTGAGCGGAAATCGCGAGACCTCCGAAATCGATATCTTCGACCGCGTCGGACTGGATGGCTGGACCTCGCTGGTCGGGTTCGATGTGCAGGACGCGCGGGATCGGATCGCCAGCCTGCCGTGGGTCGAGGAGGCGTCGGTTCGCAAGATTTATCCGTCGACGCTTGAGGTGAAGATCGTTGAGCGCGAGCCGTTCGCGATCTGGCAGCAGGGCAGCCGCCTTTCGCTGATTGAAAGCGACGGCCGGACGATCGCGCCGCTTTCGGGTGCGCGCTATCGCGCGTTGCCGCTGGTTGTCGGTGTCGGCGCCGAGGAGCCTGCGGCCGGTTTCGTCGCCAAGGTGGCGGCCTATCCCGATCTCGCGGCGCGTGTGCGTGGCTATGTGCGTGTTTCGGAGCGGCGCTGGGATCTGCGCCTCGAAAACGGCATGACCGTCAAGCTTCCGGAGCGCGGCGAGGACGATGCGCTGCGCGATCTGCTGGCACTCGACCATCGCTATGGTCTGCTGTCGCGGGACATCGAAACTGTCGACATGCGCTTTGCGGACCGGCTCGTGGTCAAGCTGACGCCGGATGCGGCGACAGCGCGGGAAGCGGCGCTCAAGGAACGCCTCGGCAAAAACTACCGTCCTACGGAGCGACGCATATGAGCTGGCTCGGCGGACAAAAGGATTCGACGGCCGGCCGCTCCGGCATCGTCACCGTATTGGATGTCGGCTCCACGAAGGTGTGCTGCGTCATCGGTCGGCTTAAGCCTTGCGAAGAAAGTGAGCGCCTGCCCGGTCGCACCCACAAGGTGAAGGTCATCGGCATCGGCCACCAGAAATCGCAGGGTGTGAAGTCCGGCACGATCATCGACTTGGACCGCGCTGAGCAGTCGATCCGGCTGGCGGTGGATGCGGCCGAGCGCATGGCCGGGCTGACGGTCGAGTCGCTGTTCGTGAACATGTCTGCCGGGCGGATGAAGAGCACGATCTTCTCGTCCTCGGTCAATCTTGGCGGCCATGAAGCGGGCGAGGGCGACATCCGGCGTGTCCTGACCGCAGGCGCCAAGCAAGCGCTGCGGGCGGAGCGCGAGGTCGTGCATTCGCTGCCCGTCGGCTTCTCGCTCGATGCCGAGCGCGGGATTCGCGATCCGCGTGGCATGATCGGTGACGTGCTGGGCGTCGACATGCATGTGCTGACCGCCGACTCCGCGCCACTGCGCAATCTCGAGCTTTGCGTCAATCGCTCGCACCTGTCGGTCGAGCGCATGGTTGCCACGCCTTATGCAAGCGGCCTGTCGGCGCTGGTCGACGACGAGGCCGAAATGGGTGCCGCCTGCATCGACATGGGCGGCGGCACGACAACCATCTCGATTTTCGCCGAGGGCAAGTTCGTTCATGCCGAAGTGCTACCGATCGGTGGCGGGCACGTCACCATGGACCTGGCGCGCGGGCTTTCGACGGGTCGCGAACATGCCGAGCGGCTGAAGGTGATGCACGGTTCGGCCCTGCCAGCGGTCGACGACGACCGCGACATGGTGACGATCCAGCCGATCGGCCCGGACGATGGCGACATGCCGCAGCATGCGCCGCGCTCCGTGATGAACAAGATCATCCGCGCGCGGATCGAGGAGACTCTCGAGATCGTGCGGGACCGGCTGAACAAGTCCGGTTCGGCGGCGTGGTCGGCAAACGCGTGGTGCTTACAGGCGGTGCCAGTCAGCTTTCGGGTCTGCCGGAAGCGGCGCGGCGCATTCTCGCGCGCAACGTGAGGCTGGGGCGCCCGCTGGGCGTCACCGGTCTGCCGGAAGCGGCCAAGGGGCCGGCATTCGCGACGACGGTAGGCCTGCTGATTTATCCGCAGGTCGCGGAAGCCGAGAGCCGGTACGGAAAGGGGGGTGTCCTGCGTTTCAAGGGCACCGGTACCGGTGGCAGGCTCCATCGTGTCAGTCAGTGGTTCAAAGATAGTTTCTAACAGCGGGGATAGCCCCACGCAGCCGCGGCGGCGAAGCGGCGGGAAAGGCGAAAAGGACGAGGAAAATGAGCATCAATCTGCAGAAGCCGGACATTACCGAACTCAAGCCGCGTATCACCGTGTTCGGTGTTGGTGGTGGTGGCGGCAATGCCGTCAACAACATGATCACCGCCGGTCTGCGTGGCGTCGACTTTGTCGTTGCCAACACTGATGCACAGGCGCTCACCCAGTCGAAGGCAGACCGGCTGATCCAGCTCGGCGCGCACGTGACCGAGGGTCTGGGCGCCGGCTCGCAGCCGGAAGTGGGGCGTGCAGCCGCTGAAGAGTGCATCGACGAGATCGTCGACCACCTCTCCAACACGCATATGTGCTTCGTCACTGCCGGCATGGGCGGCGGCACGGGTACGGGTGCAGCCCCGGTCGTCGCACGCGCTGCCCGCGAGAAGGGCATCCTGACGGTTGGCGTCGTGACCAAGCCGTTCCACTTCGAAGGCCAGCGCCGCATGAAGACGGCGGATATGGGCATCGAGGAATTGCAGAAGAGCGTCGATACGCTCATCGTCATTCCCAACCAGAACCTCTTCCGCATCGCCAACGACAAGACCACCTTCGCCGACGCCTTCGCGATGGCCGACCAGGTGCTCTATTCGGGCGTTGCCTGCATCACCGACCTGATGGTCAAGGAAGGCCTGATCAACCTCGACTTCGCCGATGTTCGCTCGGTGATGCGCGAGATGGGCAAGGCGATGATGGGCACCGGCGAAGCGTCCGGCGAAGGCCGCGCAATGGCAGCCGCCGAAGCGGCGATCGCCAACCCGCTGCTCGACGAAACGTCGATGAAGGGCGCGAAGGGCCTGCTGATCTCCATCACTGGTGGTCGTGACCTGACGCTGTTCGAGGTTGACGAAGCAGCAACCCGCATCCGCGAGGAAGTGGACCAGGATGCCAACATCATCCTCGGCGCCACGTTCGACGAGGAACTGGAAGGCGTCATCCGCGTCTCGGTCGTCGCCACGGGCATCGACAAGTCGGCTGCGGACATCAACATGCCGCCGATTGCCGTGCGCCAGCCGCAGAAGCCGGTCCAGCAGCAACAGCGTCCGGTCGAGGTTCGTCCGGCGCAGCCAGCGCCGGTCCAGTCCGAAGCGCCGCGTGCTGCCGATCCCGTCGCCGAAGCGATCCGCATCGCGGAAATGAACGCCGAAATGGCTGCAACGGCTCCCCGTGCCGCCGCCGAGCAGGAGTTCCGCCCGCAGAGCAAGCTGTTCGCGCAGCCGGCTCCCGAAGCTGCCGCTCCGCAGGTGGTGCAGCAGCCCGTACAGATGCGTCCGGCACCGGTGGCTGAGCATGCCCCCGCGCCGCAGATGGCTGCACCCGCCCAGCCGCGCATGCCGCGCGTCGAGGATTTTCCGCCGGTCGTGCGGGCGGAACTGGAAGCTCCGCATGCACATGACGGCGAAGAGCGCGGTCCGATGGGCTTGCTGAAGCGCCTGACCCAGGGGCTCTCGGCAGGTCGCCGCGAAGACGAGCCTGCACGCCTTCAGCCGGCACAGCCGCGCGAGCCGCGCCTGCGGCAGCCGGAGCAGCGCCGTCCGCAGATGAGCGACACGCAGGCCTATGCGCCGCGCCGTGGCCAGCTCGACGATCAGGGCCGGCTCTCGGTTCAGCCGCGTGGACCGCAGGATGACGACCAGCTCGAAATTCCGGCATTCCTGCGCCGGCAGGCCAACTAGAAAAGGTTCCGGGCGGTTCGCCGCCCGGCCACCTTCAAGGCTTTTTCATTGCGGTAACGCAATGTTACAGGCGAGTGCTGACGCACTCGCCTTTTGCCGTCAAAGGCGGAATGATAACAAAGGGTTAACGCTCAGAGTGAAATCGCGGTCTGGCGTAACAGAAGGTAAGAAACCGTGATTTGGACTCTCCGGTCCGGAACTTTATCTTCTCGACCAAGCGTTACGGTCAGGGGATTCGTGGGGATGAGAATCCGCCGACCGGTGAGAAGAGCCGCAATCGGAATGCCGATATAGCGGGCGTAACCGGGACGGGCCTATGGGGATCGACTTGCACGACTACCAGACCACGCTCAATTCGCGCGTGTCGTTATCCGGCACGGGTGTACACAGCGGAAAAACCGTTTCCATTCACTTCAGCCCGGCAGACCCTGACACCGGCATCGTATTCACGCGCGTTCTCGGCAATGGCGAGACAGTGGAGATGCGGGCACTGGTGGCGGAAGTGGGCGGTACGGACCTGAGCACGATCCTCGGCGATCCTGCCGGTGTTCATGTCGCGACTGTCGAGCATCTGCTGGCCGCGCTGTCTTCCCTGCGTATCGACAATCTGGCCATCGAGATCGATGGGAACGAGGTTCCAGTGCTCGACGGCAGCGCCGGTCCGTTCGTGGAGGCGTTCGATCAGGTCGGGATCAAGCAGCAGGCGGTCAAGCGCCGCTATATCCGCATCGTGAAGCCTGTTCGCATCGAGAGCGGCGCGTCCTGGGCAGAGTTTCGCCCTCACGACGGAACCCGCTTCGAGATCGAGATCGATTTCGACAGCCCGGCCATCGGCCGGCAGTTCTATGCGGCGAACGTCACGCCGGACCTGTTCCGCAAGGACATTGCGCGGGCGCGCACCTTCGGCTTCATGAAGGATGTCGAGCGTCTTTGGGCCGCCGGCTACGCGCTGGGCTCGTCGCTCGAGAATTCCGTGGTGATCGGCGACGACGATCGCGTCATCAACATGGAAGGCCTGCGCTATTCCAACGAATTCGTGCGCCACAAGATGCTGGATGCGATGGGCGACCTAGCGCTTGCGGGCGCGCGTTTCATCGGCTGCTTCCGGTCCTATCGTGGCGGGCACCGGCTGAATGCGACCGCACTGCGGCGGCTGCTTTCGGATCGCTCGGCATTCGAGATCGTCGAGACAGGTCGCCGGGAAAGCGGCCGCAAGGCGGAGATGATTGCCGTCAACGCGCCGGTTTACGCTCCCTGGGCTATCTGACGGCTTACCGACGGGCAGTTATCCTGCTGTGCATTGCAGCGACGGTAACATCTGATCGCCACAAAAAGTGCCATTGCAGGGCAAGAACGTTGCCGAGGGACGGTAGTTGAATTATGACTGCCGCGACATTCGAGCATCGGGCCGCGAGACGATTGCAATTTTCGCAGAGCGTCGATGCGTTGCCAGGTTACTGAACGCCAGAGGGGCGAACACCCGTATGAATGATTTCCGGAGAGCCGCTTGCGACAGGCGCCCCCGTATGGTCGGGCTGGTCGTGTCTGCCATTGCGCTGCCGCTGCTTGTCTCGGCCTGCGCCAGCGATCGCGACGTCGACCTCGCGGCATATGTCGAGAGTGTTGAACCGGCCGATACCCTTTACAACCAGGGTCTTGCGAACCTCGAGGCCGGTCGGCTGAGCGAAGCCGGAAAGAAGTTCGAGGCGGTGGACCGCCAGCACCCCTATTCGGAGCAGGCCCGCAAGGCGATGGTCATGAATGCCTTCGCCCAGTACCGCCAGGGCAACTACGAAGAGGCCGTGACCGCCGGTCAGCGCTACGTTTCGCTTTATCCCACCACCGACGATGCGGCGTACGCGCAGTACATCGTGGGCCTGTCCTATTTCCGGCAGATTCGCGACGTCACCCGCGACCAGAAGGAATCGCGCCGCGCGCTTGAAGCGATGCAGGAGGTGATCGACCGGTGGCCGGAGTCCGAATATGTCGAGGACGCCAAGGCCAAGATCCGGTTTGCCCGCGACCAGCTCGCCGGCAAGGAAATGCAGATCGGCCGTTACTACCTTGAGCGTCGTGAGTACATCGCCGCCGTCAAGCGGTTCCGCAATGTCGTCGAGGTCTATTCCGATACCCGCCACGTCGAGGAGTCGCTGGCACGTCTGACGGAGACCTATTACGCCATGGGCCTCGCTTCCGAGGCGCAGACGGCTGCCGCCGTTCTCGGCCACAACTATCCCGAGAGCCAGTGGTACAAGGATTCCTACGCGCTTCTGCAATCGGGTGGCCTCTCGCCGCGCGAGAATCAGGAGTCCTGGCTCAGCCGGGCCGGCTCGCTGCTCGGCGGGAACGCCAGAAGCTGATCCAGACTTCGCCAGAGGCTAGATGCTCGCCCACCTGTCGATCCGCGATATCGTACTGATCGAACGGCTCGACATTGATTTTTCGACCGGCCTCTCGGTGCTGACCGGCGAGACCGGCGCCGGCAAGTCGATCCTGCTCGATGCGCTGTCGCTCGCGCTTGGTGCGCGCGGCGATGCCTCGCTGGTCCGCAACGGGGCGGGGCAGGGCAATGTCATCGCGATCTTCGATGTTCCCCAAAACCATCCGGCGCGTGAACTCCTGCGCGAGAACGGGCTCGATGACGACGGCGATCTGATCCTGCGGCGCAGCCAGTCGGCGGACGGTCGCAGCCGGGTCTTCGTCAACGATCAACCCACAAGCGTCACGCTGCTGCGCCAGATCGGCCGCGCTCTGGTGGAGATCCATGGCCAGCATGACGACCGCGCGCTGGTGGATGCCGCGGCGCATCGCGACCTGCTGGACGCGTTCGGCGGGCATGTCGGCGCGGCCCAGTCGGTCGCCCGAGCGTGGCGCACATGGCGTGCAGCGGAGCAAGCGCTTGTCAGCCATCGCGCAAAGGTCGAGGCTGCCGCGCGCGAGGCGGACTATCTGCGCGCGTCGGTCGAAGAGCTTTCGCGTCTCGAGCCGCAGCCCGGCGAGGAGACCGAGCTCGCTGAGCGCCGCGCGGCCATGATGCACGCGGAGAAGATCGCCTCCGACATTTCGGACGCTCAGGACGTGCTGTCGGGGCCGAATTCCTCGGTTCCGCAACTGGCAAGCCTGCTGCGACGGCTGCAGCGCAAGGCCGAGGCCGCGCCTGGCCTGCTGGACGAGATCATCAGGACGCTGGACGAAGCGCTGATTTCGCTCGATGCCACGCAGGAGGCGGTTGATGCCGCGCTGAGGGCAGCCGAGTTCGATCCCAAGGCGCTGGAAGATGCCGAGGAGCGGCTGTTCGCGCTGCGGGCTGTCGCCCGCAAGCATTCTGTTGCTGTCGACGATCTGGCGGCACTGCGCGACGCCATGGCTGCCGATCTCGCCGATCTCGATGCCGGCGAGGAGCGACTTGCCGGGCTGGAGAAGGACGCGGTTGCGGCCCGCGCGGCGTACGACGAGGCAGCGGCGCACCTGTCCGAACTGCGCAAGGGAACGGCTGAAGCGCTGGCGCGCTCGGTGATGAAGGAACTACCCGCGCTCAAACTGGAGCGCGCGGAATTTATCGTCGAAATCAATTCGGAGCTGGAGGACCGTACGGAAGCCGGCATAGACCAGATCGAGTTCTGGGTGCGCACCAATCCCGGCACGCGTGCGGGGCCGATCATGAAGGTCGCTTCCGGCGGTGAGCTTTCACGGTTCCTGCTGGCGCTGAAGGTCGCGCTGGCCGATCGCGGTTCGGCACCCACGCTCGTCTTCGACGAGATCGATACCGGCGTGGGCGGTGCGGTTGCCGACGCAATCGGACAGCGGCTCGCCCGGCTTGCAAGCCACATCCAGGTGCTTTCCGTCACCCATGCGCCGCAGGTCGCAGCCCGCGCGGGCACGCACTACCTGATCTCCAAGTCGGGCGGGGCCGACAAGGTCGCGACCGGCGTCGCGGCGCTCGGGCGGCCCGACAGGCAGGAAGAGATCGCGCGCATGCTTGCCGGCGCGACCATCACCGATGAAGCACGGGCTGCCGCCGAGCGACTTCTGCGTGAAAACGCCGTGGTCTCCTGACACGGGGCTCTTGAGCGCCGCGTCGGCCACGCTAGTGTATCGCACCTGCCGCAGCCCGGATTCTCGTCATGCCCCGTTCCCCAAAGCCCGTCGAAGACCTTTCCGCCGAGGAGGCAGCGGAGGAACTGGCAGCACTTGCCGCCGAGATTGCCGAACATGACAGGCGCTATCATGGCGAGGACGCGCCGACGATCTCGGATGCCGAGTACGACGCCCTGCGCTTGCGCAATGCGGAGATAGAGGCTGCCTTTCCCGAGCTGATGCGAGAGGATTCGCCATCCGCTGCCGTTGGCGCAGCACCCTCCGGTGCGTTCGGGCAGGTCGTCCACGCAAAGCCGATGCTGTCGCTGGACAACGTCTTTTCCGATGAGGACGTGCGCGACTTCGTTGCTTCCGTGCGCCGGTTCCTGGCTCTGCCGGCGGAGGGCGAGCTGACGTTCACGGCCGAGCCGAAAATCGACGGCCTGTCGATGTCGCTTCGCTACGAGAATCGCGAGCTGGTGACGGCGGCCACGCGTGGCGACGGCTCGACCGGCGAGAACGTCACCGCCAATATCCGCACGCTCGACGAGGTGCCGCAACGGTTGCCGGATGACGCGCCGGATGTGGTGGAGGTGCGCGGCGAGGTCTATATGCGCCGCGACGACTTTCTGGCGCTCAACGAACGCATGGCGGAAGAGACCGGCCGCGTCTTCGCCAATCCTCGCAATTTCGCCGCTGGCAGCCTTCGCCAGAAGGACCCGGAGAACACCCGCAAGCGGCCGCTGAGGTTCTTCGCCTATGCCTGGGGCGAGACGAGTGCGCCGCTGGCGGAAACGCAGTTCGAAGCCGTGAAGCGGCTGGGCTCGTGGGGGTTCCGGATCAACGACCATATGGGCATCTGCCGGTCGGTCGAGGAGATGCTGGCGCGCTATCGCACAATCGAGGCCGAGCGGGCGAGCCTGCCCTATGACATCGATGGCGTCGTCTACAAGGTCGACCGGCTCGACCTTCAGGAACGGCTCGGTTTCCGCTCGCGCAGCCCGCGCTGGGCGACCGCGCACAAGTTCCCCGCCGAGAAGGCGACGACGGTGCTGCGCGCGATCGAGATACAGGTCGGCCGCACGGGTGCGCTGACGCCCGTGGCGCGGCTCGAGCCGGTGACGGTCGGCGGCGTCGTGGTGACCAACGCGACCCTGCACAACGAGGACTACATTCGCGGCGTCGGCAATGACGGGCAGCCGATCCGCGAGGGCAGGGACGTTCGCGTCGGCGACACCGTGCTGGTGCAGAGGGCCGGCGACGTCATCCCGCAAATCCTCGACATCGTGCCCGAGAAGCGCCCGTCCGATGCGCAGCCTTATGTGTTTCCCGACCGTTGCCCGGCATGCGACAGCCACGCGGTTCGCGAGGAAGGGGAGGCGGTGCGCCGCTGCACGGGAGGGCTCGTCTGTCCGGCGCAGGCCGTGGAGCGGATCCGGCATTTCGTATCGCGCAACGCGTTCGACATCGAAGGGCTGGGCGAGAAACAGATCGAGTTCTTCTTCAATCATGAAGATCCGTCACTGCGTATCCGCACGCCGGCCGACATCTTCACGCTGAAGGCGCGGCAGGAAGGCTCGCTGACCAAGCTGGAGAATGTCGAAGGTTTCGGCGCCGTGTCCGTACGCAAGCTCTACGCAGCCATCGACGAGCGGCGGCAGGTCGCGCTGTCGCGGTTCCTGTTCGCGCTCGGCGTGCGCCATATCGGCGAGACGAATGCCAAGCGGCTGGCGCGGCACTATCTGTCGTTTGAGGCCCTGCGCGCAGGCGCTAGCGAGGCGGTTTTGCCTGAAGGCAAGGGAGATCCCGGCAACGCCGCCTGGCAGGAACTGGTCGGGATCAACGGCATCGGCTCCGTCGTGGCCGAGGCGCTGGTGGAGTTCTTTGCCGAGGCGCACAACAACGAAGCCGTGGATGCACTGCTTGCCGAGGTGACGCCATTGGACGAGGAACCCGTGGGCGATATATCGTCTCCGGTGGCTGGCAAGACCGTCGTCTTTACCGGCGCGCTCGAGCGGATGTCGCGCGACGAAGCCAAGGCCATGGCCGAACGGCTCGGCGCCAAGGTTGCCGGTTCGGTCTCCAAGAAGACCGATCTTGTCGTCGCCGGGCCGGGCGCGGGCTCCAAGCTGAAGCAGGCGACCGAGCTCGGCATCGAAGTGATCGACGAGGACGCCTGGTTCGAGCGTGTCGGGCAGTAGGCTGTTTCAGCGCGCGAGACAGGGACCGGTAATGCGAAAAAGTTTCGCCCGATTGGCCAGCTTCGTTGAAGCGTCATCCGCCAGATGAACCCTTTTGGAAAGTCCGCATCGCGAACGCGATCCGGAAACCCTAAGCGGTGCGTTCGCCGGTATTCGCGGAAGCTTCGTTTTTGTGGCTGATTGGTTCAAGCGAATTCATGTGACAGGCCAGCGGTGCTGACCTAAATACGCGTCACCTGAGCGAGGCTACATGTCCATTGCCGAAACGACCGGGCAGAAATTCAGCCCCAGAAGCGATTTTCTCGACGGCGCCCGCCGGGGCTGCCGGTGGTGCTCGCCTCTGCGCCTTTCGGCCTGCTGTTCGGCGCGCTTGCCATCCAGAACGGGATGACACTCGGCGAAGCGGTGCTGATGAGCGCTACCGTCTATGCCGGCGCCAGCCAGATGGTCGGGCTCGAACTGTTCGGGCAGACGATCGCGCCGTGGCTCATCGTGCTGTCGATCTTCGCGGTCAATTTCCGGCACGTGCTCTATTCGGCGGCCCTTGGCCGCAAGGTAACCCACTGGACGTCGGCGCAACGCGCGTTCGGCTTCTTCTTCCTCGTCGATCCGCAATATGCCGAGGGCGAGAAACAGAGCCTGAGGGGTCGGCTCTCGTTCGCCTGGTATATGGGCATGGCCACACCGATCTATGTCTGCTGGGTGATCGAAGCCGGGCTCGGCGCGGCGTTCGGCAGCCTGATACCCAATCCACATGCGCTCGGCCTCGATTTTCTGCTGCCGATCTATTTCCTCGGTCTGGTGATGGACTTTCGCAAGCGGCCGCTCTGGCTGCCCGTGGTCAGCGTCAGTGCCGCAGCCTCCATTGCCGCCTACTATTTCGTCGGCTCGCCCTGGCATGTGTCGATCGGTGCCGCTGCCGGCATCGCACTTGCGGCCATGATGCCGCCGAACGGGGAGGGCACGGGCGCATGAGCACCACGATCTGGATCATCCTGGCCGGCGCGCTCGCAACCTACATATCGCGCATTGGCGGCCATCTGGTGCTGTCGCGGTTCGATCGCGTTCACCCGCGTGTCGAGGCTGGATTGAACGCGGTGCCGGCTGCGGTGCTGACGACACTGGTTGCGCCGGTCGCCACCACCGGCGGTCCGGCGGAATGGGCCGCCCTCGTGGTTGCCGGGGTGGTTGCGTTGCGCGGCAGTCTGTCGGCGATGTTCGTCGCAGGCGCGGTCGTGCTGATCGTGCTGCGCAACACGCTATAGGGCAGCCGTAGCAGCCTCCAGCCACGCAAGCACCTCGCCATCCACCATGGGGCCGATCTCCTTCAACACGCGCCTATGATAGGCGTCGAGCCAGCTGCGCTCGGCAGGCGAGAGCGTGTCGGTTGCGATCAGCCGGCGGTCGAAGGGTGCCAGCGTCAGCGTCTCGAAGCTGTGCATCGCGATGTCGCCGCCGGGGATCGGCTCCGGTTCCGTGACAACGATCAGGTTCTCGAGCCTGATGCCGTAGCCGCCTTCCTTGTAATAGCCGGGCTCGTTGGAAAGGATCATTCCGGCATGCAGCTTTTGCGCGCCGGTCTTGGCGATGCGCTGCGGCCCCTCGTGCACGGAGAGGAACGCGCCGACGCCGTGGCCGGTGCCGTGGGCGTAGTCGATGCCGGCATTCCAGTGTGCCTGACGCGCGATTGGGTCGACATCCATGCCGCGGGTGCCGGGCGGGAAGCGCAGCATCGACAGGGCGATCAGGCCTTTCAGCACGATCGTATAGCGTTCGCGCATCTCGTCGGTCGGAGCGCCGATTGCGATCGTGCGGGTGATGTCGGTGGTGCCGTCCTGATACTGGCCGCCGGAATCGACGAGATAGAGTTCGCCGTCGCCAAGTGTGCGGTTGGTCTTCGTCGTCACGCGATAGTGGATAATGGCGCCGTTCGGCCCCGCGCCCGAGATTGTGTCGAATGAGATGTCGCGCAGCGGCATCTGCACGTCCGCGCCGGTGGTTGCGCGGAATCCTTCCAGTGCCTGGACTGCCTGGATTTCGTCGACAGAACCGGTCTTCTGCGTATGAAGCCAGCACAGGAATTTCGCCATGGCCGCACCGTCGCGCCGGTGGGCGGCGCGGCTGCCGTGCAGCTCGGCCGCATTCTTGATCGCGCGCGGCAGCCGCGCCGGATCGGGCAGGGAAAGAACCGTGCCGCCGTTTTCTTCGACGATGAGGCGCAGGCGCTCCGCGGCGAGCGCCGGGTCGAGCGCGACCTTGCCGCCCGCCGCCGCGATCCGGGTGAGTTCGCCTTCCAGCATTTGCGGGTCCAGAATGTCGGCGAGCTGGGTCAGATAGGCCTCGGTCTCGATGGTCAGCTTTTCACGTGCGAGAAAGAGCTTCGGCAGACCCTTGGCTGCAAGGATGGCAAAGCCCAGCGCCAGCGGGGTGTGCGGCACATCGCGCCCGCGGATGTTGAAGGTCCAGGCAAGCGAGGACGGGTCCGTCAGCACGGCGTGGCTCGTGCCGTCCTTGCGCAGGGTTTCGGCGAGGCGGTCGATCTTGTCCTTCGCCAGTTCGCCGGCAAAGCCGATCGGCTGGATCTCGACCTTTTCGGCAGGCGGCGCCGGTCGGTCCGACCAGATCGCATCGACGAGGTTGCCTTGCACAGGCACGAGCGTCGCACCGGCCCGGTCCAGCGCCTTGCGCAACGCGGCAGCTTCAGCCACCGTGTGAAGCCACGGATCGAACCCGATCTTCATGCCGGTGCGGGCATTCGCCTCCAGCCATTTGGCCGGCGGGTTCTCGACCAGGCTCTCGATGTCGAAGGTAGCGGCGTCGACCTGCGCGCGCGCCTGAAGCGTGTAGCGTCCGTCGACAAACAGGATCGCGCGTGAGGCGAGCACAAGCGCGGCGCCGGCGGAGCCGGTAAAGCCCGTCAACCACTGCAGACGCTCGGAGGATGCGGCGACATACTCGCCCTGATGCTCGTCTGCGCGCGGGACGAGAAAACCATCTAGCCCCGCGCTGGTGAGCTTTTCCCGCAATTGTGCGACCCGGGCTATGCCCTGGCTCGGATCAGTGCGCGGATCGAATGACTGGAACATGGCTTTCCTCGCTGAGCTGTGCCGCTGCAAAGGTCTATCCGCGTGGCAGAGCGGTTGCAACGCGTTAGGGAGGCTGACGGCGCCTGGCATGTGTGCGATGCAGCAAATCTCTTCGCACTTGCAAAAACGCATGGTTCCCATGCGGAAACGTCTCTGGTGGTTTAGGTCAGCAATCCTTACCTTTCAAAGCGTGGAGGAACAACGTAACTGACAGGAGACGTGAAAATGGGACACAACCCTGCAAAGCGTGGTTTTTCCGTAGTGCACTCGACGCAATGGTGGCTGCCCGTGAGCAGCAGGCCAAGCGCTATGTTGCCAATGCACTGCTGGCCATGGACGACGACACGCTGAAGGCAAGCGGCTACAGCCGCGCCGAACTCAAGCGTACCGGCGGAGTTTCTTATCTGTTCTGAGCAGCGTGGGGCGACGCCGCACGGAACATGAAAAAGGCGGTCCCAACGGGCCGCCTTTTTCTTTGAGCGGATTATCGCTTGAGATGGATCGTCACCCAACCTTCGCGGTGCGTGGTGCGCACATGGCGGAAGCGCTGGCCGGCATAGACTGCGACCACCGCGTCGCGCTGGCGGTCCAGAATGCCGGACAGGACCAGCGAGCCGCCGGGCGTGACAAAGGTCGCCATCTGCGGTGCAAGCCGCATCAGCGGTCGCGCCAGAATGTTTGCCACGATTAGATCGAAAGGACCGCGCGCGGCGAAGATGGGGTCCTGAAAGCCGGCGGCAGTTACGGTTTCGACATAGGTTGAAACGCCGTTCAGCCGTACGTTCTGCGCGGCCACTTTGGTGGCGACCGCGTCTATGTCGGTCGCGAGCACGGGAATACGAGACAGCTTCGCCAGTGCGATCGCCAGCACGGCGCTGCCCGTTCCAAGGTCCAGTGCATTGCGCGGCGCTTCACGACGCGCCACGCGATGAAGCATTTCAAGGCAGCCGGCGGTGGTGCCGTGGTGGCCGGTACCGAAGGCGAGACCAGCCTCGATTTCGATGCCCAGATCGCCGATGCGGCGTTTTTCGCGATCATGGGCGCCGTGGATGAGGAACCGGCCGGCACGCACCGGCTTCAGGCCTTCCAGCGACTTGGTGACCCAGTCGATGTCGGGCAGTTCTTCGTGGACGATCTCGAGCGATGCACCCGGCGCGCCGGCGGCGCTGCGGATGCGCTTTTCGATGTCGCTCGCGTTGGCGGCGTCCGTATAAACGGAGATTTCCTCCGTCCCCTCCGCTTCGTCGATCTCGAAGACTGCGAGGGCGAGGCCGTCATCCTCGAATTCGCGTTCCAGCAAGCTGAAAAGCGTGGTCGACTCCGGTCGAGTGGCGATGAAATGCAGGCGTGTCTGTGGCACGGCGATAGATCTCAGCCCGCAGCCAGGCGCTTGAGTTTCGCGACCGCGTTCTCAGGGTTCTCGCCATAGGCAATGGTTCCGGCAAAGTCGCCGGCGCGATCGAGCAGCATCACGGACGCCGTGTGATCCATCGTGTAGTCACCGTTCTCCAAGTCGACCTTCTTCCAGTAGATGCCGAATGACTTCACCATCGCCAGCACCTTCTCGGGCTCTCCGGAGATGCCGGTGATGCGGTCCGAGACGTTCGTGACGTAGGAACCGATCACTTCAGGCGTGTCGCGCTCCGGGTCGACCGTCACGAAGAAGGCGTTGATGTCCTTCCCTTCGTCGCCGAGCTGCTTCAGCCAGCCGTCGAGCTCAAAAAGCGTCGTCGGGCAGACTTCCGGGCAGTGGGTGAAGCCGAAGAAGACGGCACTCGGCGTGCCGCGGAACGCTGCTTCGGTGATCTCTGCGCCGTCCTGGTCGACGAGGGTGAAGGGGGCGCCGTAGGCCTCACCGGCATTCTGGCCGCGATACCAGTCGAAGGTCAGCCAGCCGACGCCGGCCACCATGATCAGGAGTATGCCGACGAGGATCGATCGCATCATGATGATTGAAGTCCCTGAGAGTTGGTCTGGCCGTGCGCCGGGTCAGAAACACCAGGCAAGGCCCGATTCGACCAATGCCATGAAGATTGCCGGGGCGTGCTCCAGCCAGCCTGCGAAAGCAAGGCCCATCGCCGCCGCGAGTGCGACAGCAGCCAGCGCGAGCGCCGCGGGCGCACGAAGGGATGACTGAAACCAGACATGTGCGTGTGATACTCCCTCCGCCCGGTGCGCGAAAGATGTCAACTTGCCGCGAACGGATGGCTCACGGAACTATGATCTGAAGCGGTAAGGCTGCGTGTGAAGGATTGAGCCGCGCGAGGGCGCGCGCTAATGGCTTTGTCATGCCTCTAAGTCTTCCCAAGGATTCCGACCCGCGCATTCACACCACGGCAGAGCTGAAAGGGTGTCGGCTTGGCCGTTATGTTGCAGTCGCCGAACGCGTGATCCTGCGGGAGGTCTCCGTGGGCGACTATTCCTATTTCGAGCGCCACGGTGAGGCGATCTACACGACGATCGGCAAGTTCTGCTCGATTGCGGCCAATGTGCGCCTCAACGCGCTCGAACATCCGCTGGAACGGATCACAACGCACAAGGTCACGTACCGACCCAACGAGTATTTCAACTATCTCGGCGTCGATCAGGATTTTCGCGAGCGCAGGCGTGCGCGGCCGGTGACGATCGGCAATGACGTCTGGATCGGCCACGGCGCGGTCGTCATGCCGGGCGTCACCATCGGCGACGGGGCCGTCATTGGCGCCAACGCGGTGGTTACCCGGGACGTGTCCGCGTACGAGATCGTTGCCGGGGTGCCGGCGAAGCGGATCAGGATGCGTTTCGAACCGGAGATCGCCAAGCGGCTACAGGCTCTGGCGTGGTGGGACTGGCCCGCCGAGAAGCTGGCCGAGGCTGTGCCGGATATGCAGGCAATGGATGCCGAAGCTTTCCTTGCTCGGTGGGGCGGCTGATATTCTTTCGCCCATCAAGATAAAATTTGATTTGTATTTTACGTAGTAACCATACCGGTTATCGATAACAGATCATTTGTAGGCGTCGTTAAAGAATTGATGCACTTACTGGTTGTATTTCTCGCGCATAAGTGGCTTTCTTGTTTTCGGAGATAGGCCGAAGGAAGCGGAGGGACTTCAAGACAAGGGAGAAGTGTCATGAAGAAGTTCACCGCATTTGCCACCGTTGCACTCGTTTGCTCGTTCGCCTCCGTCTCGGCTGAGGCCGGCGGTTGGGGCGGGAGCCGGGGCAACAATCAGTCGAGCGGGCTCATCAACGTTTCGCCGACGGTTCGCACCGGTGACCTCAACGTGCTGAGGGGCATCGGCATCCTCAACAACTCGCCGATCCTGTCCGGCAACAATCTCGGACTGGGCATCCTCGGCAACGGCACCGGCCTGCTCAACAATGTAATTACGGCGCCCGAGCGCAATCGCCGCGGACATCGGCGCTAGGCCGCGCCTTTTTGGGGGCAGGGGATCGTCTCCTGCCTCCTCTTTTGCGATATGAAGGCCGCTATAGCTTCCTGGTTGCGGCGAGCTGCACGTCGACCGTGCGCTTCTCAATGTCGTAGAGCGTTATCCGGTGGCGCTTAAGATCGACGCGGAGCACCAGATTCAGGTTTTCGTTGGCCTGCCAGGCGGCTTCACCGTAGATCCCGCGCAGCATCTCGCGGTTGCCGATGGCGAGATTGTCGCGGCGCTCGTCGAATATGCCTGACGAGAGCAGTAGCGTCGGCGTGGTCTGATAGCCCAGCTCCACCTCTGCGCGACGCACCCATACCGCAACGGGATCGTCAGTCGACGTCGTGTCATAGCCGGCACGCAGCTTGCCGCGCAGCGAAAAACCGGCCGGCAGAGGGGTCGCACCGGTGACTTCGAGCGCAGGTCGGATCTCGCTGAAACCATTATCAGGCAGTTGCAGCATTTCGAAACCCAGGGCTGCCGACATGCTGGCCTTGTTTTCGAACGTATGTGTGGCGTGAAGCTTCACGCCATGCTCCAGCAAAAGCAATTCGGAAAGCGGCTCCAGCGCATGGGTCCGGCGAAGCCCCGTCGTCACCGACCCGCCGTAGCTGATTGAACCCGCTGTCCGGGTCAGCGTCGCGCCGAGACGCAGCCGGTCGCGGTCCGGGTCGAGCGCCGCCGGAAGCAACAGGTCATCCTGAAAATGCGTTCTGCCCGCGAATTCCCGTGCAGCGGCGGCTTCAAGCACAAGCACGGTAGCGGGAGCGACGAGCTGACCAGCCTGAACTGCGCCGGCCAGCACAGTCTTTCGCGTGCGCGTGCCAAGGATGAAATCCTCGACCGCGAAATCGTCGCCGTCAGAAAACATTCTTACCGACAGGCTGCCTCGAAGTTCGAGCGTGTCGGATACCCTTGCGGTTGTCTCGGCGCCGATGCCGAAGGTCGCGTCGTCTTCGAAATCGTAAGTATCGAAGCGACGGAGCTCCATATCGGCCGTGAGTTTGGTGGATCCAAGATCGTGGTCGACCGTGTGTTCCAGCGCGCCGCGCAGCTCCGTGTACCAGTCGGCGACCGCCAGCGGCCCATCGAGTGCATTCGTCGTGTGGTGGCGCGCGAGCGTGAACGTGAGCTTCGGGGAAGCCGCGTTCTCGCCCGCGCTGGCGTCCACCGTCATGAGCCCCAATGCGGCAGACGCAATCGTGATCGACCGGATGAGACGCACCATAACCTCCCGAGCGCGAAGGCGCCCCTTCCGCCGCGGGGGTGGGTGTGACGGAAGGGGCCCGGAGGTAAACCGCCCGGAAGCGGAAGGTACAGGCACCATTGCCTGCAAGACGGAGATTACGTCGATGCTCGCAAAAGTTTAAGAAAAATCTTCTGCACTTTTTGAGTGTATGTGGTTGTGCTCGTAACCCAGGTCAGGCCGCGGTTACGAAGCCGTCCAGCACACGCTTCTGGCCGGCCTTGTCGAAGTCGATGGTCAGCTTGTTGCCTTCGATAGCTGCGATGTTGCCGTTTCCGAACTTCTGGTGGAACACGCGGTCGCCCACTTTGAACGCGGAAGGGGAGTCCGAGACCGACTTGGCGAAGAGTTCGCCTTCGATGGTGCGGCCCTTCACGCTGGTGCGGCCGGCTCCGTAGCCGGAATCCACCTCGCCATAGCCGATCCGCTCGACCGAGTGGCCCGAGCGCGAACCCCAGTTGCGGTCGGTCGCCTCGGTGCGGTTCTGCTGCGCGCGCTGCCAGCCCGGCGTTGCATAGGTATTGGAGAAGGAGCCGCTCTGGCCGACATTGTCGAAGCGCGATGCGCCATAGGGGTTCTGTCGCCCCGCCTGCCGCTCGCCGAAGCTGCCTGTGGCGTAGCCGCCATAAGACGAGCCGGTCTCAGCCACCTCGACATGGGCTTCCGGCAGTTCGTCGAGGAACCGCGAAGGGATGGTCGACTGCCAAAGGCCGTGAATACGCCTGTTGGAGGTGAACCAGAGGTGCAGGTTCTTCTTGGCGCGGGTGAGGCCGACATAGGCGAGGCGCCGCTCTTCCTCCAACCCCGAGCGCCCGCCTTCATCCAGCGCGCGCTGGTGCGGAAACAGGCCTTCCTCCCAGCCCGGCAGAAAGACGGTGTCGAATTCGAGCCCCTTGGCCGAATGCAGCGTCATGATGTTGACGGCATCCATCTCCTCGTTCTGCTCGGCATCCATGACCAGAGCGACATGCTCCAGGAACCCGCGCAACGATTCATATTCCTCCATGGAGCGGATCAGCTCCTTGAGGTTTTCCAGTCGACCCGGCGCTTCTGCCGAGCGGTCGTTCTTCCACATTTCCGTGTAGCCGGACTCTTCGAGGATGGTTTCGGCGAGTTCGGTATGCGGTGTGTTGTCGAGCAGTCCCTGCCAGCGCGCGAAGTTGGCCGCGACCTCGCGGAGCGCCGCGCGAGGCTTGGGCTTCATCTCGTCGCTTTCGGCGAGCTTGGCGGCGGCCTCCAGCATCGGCACGCGCAAGGCCCGGGAAGTGTCGTGAACCTGGCGGATGGCGGCTTCGCCCAGCCCGCGCTTGGGCACGTTGACGATGCGCTCGAAGGCGAGGTCGTCGGCACCTTGTGCCACGACGCGGAAATAGGCCATCGCGTCGCGGATTTCGGCCCGTTCGTAGAAGCGCGGACCGCCGATGACGCGGTAGTTCAGGCCGAGCGTGACGAAGCGGTCCTCAAATTCGCGCATCTGGAAGGATGCGCGGACCAGGATCGCCATGTCGTTGAGATTATGCTGCCGACTCTGTAGCGCTTCGATTTCCTCGCCGACCGCGCGGGCTTCTTCTTCCGAATCCCACGCCGCGTGAACCATCACCTTGGCGTCGTCGGCATCTGCCTTTTCGGTGAACAGCGTCTTGCCCAGCCGTCCCTCATTGTGGGCGATCAGGTGGGACGCCGCGCCGAGGATATGCGCTGTGGAGCGGTAGTTGCGTTCAAGCCGGATGACGGCCGCGCCCGGAAAGTCCTTTTCGAAGCGCAGGATGTTGTCGACCTCGGCGCCGCGCCAGCCGTAGATCGACTGATCGTCGTCGCCGACACAACAGATATTGATCTGCTGTGTCGGTCTGTTCTCGCTCACGGGCCGTTCCGCGCCTGACGGCGCTGGCCCTCCGCGGGGGCCTTGCATCGGCTCGGACGGACGGTCTTCCTTCGGCCTTCGGCCGGTACCGCTGCACCGCGTTTTGTCTCAGGCCGCTGGGCGAGCAGCCGCAGCCACATATACTGGGCGGTGTTGGTGTCCTGATACTCGTCGACGAGGATGTATTTGAACTTGGCGTGATATTCGCGCAGCACGTCGGGATGCTGGCGGAAAATGCGGATCGGGTGGCAAAGCAGGTCGCCGAAATCGCAGGCGTTCAGCGTGTGGAGCCGGTCCTGATAGGCGCGATAGAGTTCGCGGCCCTTGCCATTTGCGAAGGCTCGGGCGTCGCCTTCGGCAATTTCCTCGGGCCCGAGGCCCTTGTTCTTCCAGCCATCGATCATCTGCGCGAACTGGCGCGCCGGCCAGCGCTTGTCGTCCAGCCCCTCGGCCTGGATCAACTGCTTGATCAGGCGGATTACGTCGTCGGTGTCGAGGATCGTGAAGTCCGAGCGCAGCCCCGCCAGTTCGGCATGACGGCGCAGGAGCTTGACGCCGATGGAGTGGAACGTACCCAGCCACGGCATGCCTTCCACCGCTTCACCGACCAGCACGCCGATGCGCTGCTTCATCTCGCGCGCGGCCTTGTTGGTAAAGGTGACGGCGAGGATCTGGCTCGGCCAGGCGCGGCCGGTGGCGAGGATATGCGCGATGCGGGTGGTGAGCACGCGGGTCTTGCCGGTGCCGGCACCTGCCAGCACGAGGACCGGGCCTTCCGTGGTCTCGACCGCAAGACGCTGCTCTGGGTTCAGCCCGGTCAGATAGTCGGGCGCGCGATGGGCCGAGCGCGCGGCCATGGCACGCGCAGCGATGCCGCCGCCGGCAGGTTGCGCGGCAGGCTGACCCTTCGAGCGCGGCGTATCGTCCTCGTCGAAGAAAGGAATATCGTCGGGAAATCCGGACATCTCACCCGAATGTAGTGATTCGGGGGTGAAAGACCAGCGTTCCCGTAACGTTCATGCAAGATGAGGCTTTCGAACCCTTGGCGGGAATGCCGGGTCGCGCTATCGTTGTCGCGGGCTGGAGATGGCCCGCAGTCCGCGCCCGCAAGGGTCTGGCGAACATCTCTAAAAACCTTCCAATCCGGTTTTCCATCCGGCGAAGGCATCGGCAATGCGGACACTGATGAAGCCAATCGCCGGCTGAAAAGGACCGGAAATCATGCGCACCTACCGCGATGCCAAGGCCATGGCGAAAGCCATGCGCGAGGCGCTTGCCGAGCGGAAGCTGGATATACGGCACAGCGAGGCACTGGAAATCGTGGCCCGTCAGTTCGGGCTCGATACGTGGAATATTCTATCTGCCAAAATTGCCGAAGGCGAAGGGACGGCGACAAAGCCGGATGCGATCGCCTACGAACAGGCAATTCCGATCGTGCGTATCTTCGACGTGACCAAGGCGCACGAGTTCTATCTCGACTTCCTCGGCTTCTCGGTGGACTGGGAACACCGGTTCGGGGAGAATTTTCCGCTCTACACGCAGGTATCGCGCGGCGATCTGAAACTGCATCTTCGGAACATGCCGGTGACGCGACACCGGGCGGCAACATGGTCATCTACATGGAAGGTATCCGCGCCTTCCATGCCGAACTCCTCGCCAAGGACTACCGCTACATGCGGCCGGGGCTCGAGAAGCAGGAGTGGGGCCTCGAGGTGACGGTCATCGACCCCTTCAACAACCGCATGCGGTTCATTGAACGTCAGTCAGGCTGACCGGAAATCGACATTGACGGGTGCCGGCTGCCCGGCGCTCGTCAGTATGCGGTGTCGGGCTCGTCGCGTATGGCGCGCAGATGCCTGGCCGCCATCAGAATGCGACGGGCATAGATGACGTCTATAGGGATCGGCTGGCGCAGTCGCCGGATGTCCTGGAGTTCTTGCTCGACCAATCTCTGGGCACGCCGCAGATCGTGATCGGTGTAGGCTTCATCCAGCGCCACCGCGCAAGCAAAGTGGGCGACGTCGCCGGTGATACCGTCGTGCATGATTTCTCTTCTCCGACCATTCCCCGTCGGACTCGCGCCGTGGTGAGTCGCCCCTGCCTGCGATTGTGGAAGTGTCCGGCGCACGATCAAGGCGGGTGAGGGGATGAAGCTGTGCAAAGGCCGTCAGGGTTAATCGTTGCCTAACGGCGTCTCGGCGTGTTCCGGTGGCGTCAGCCGGCCTTGCGGCGGATGCCGATCGAGCGGCCCGCGCGCTCCGGGACCGGCAGGTTAGCATGTGCGGCTCGCATCGCCTCGATGTTGGCAAGAACATCTGGCGGGAAGGGGCAGACCTTGGGGCCGCTCATGTCGATATGCAGCGTAAGCACTTCCGATGTCGCGGCGAGCCAACCGTCGGCGTGATGCAGTTCCTGGAAGACGTGAAAGCGCTTCTCGTCGTGGTCGAGCATCTGGAAGGTGGAGGTGACCTTGTCGCTGAGATGCAACTCGCGGACGTAGCAGACGTGGATCTCTGCGGTGTAGGTTGTCAGCCGCCGCTCGCCTGCATATTTCGGCCCCATGCCCAGCAGCTCGAAGGCCTCGTCGGCGCAACGGTCGAACAGGACGTTGTAGTAGGCCATGTTCATGTGGCCGTTATAATCGATCCAGTCCTTCTCGACCTCGAGAACGCGCGAGACGAAAGGGGCGGGATTGGCCATTGCTGATTCCTGTCTTTTGGGGCGGGGCCGCGTCCGGATCGCTGGACAAAGGCCACGCCATTTGCATGCTGCCGACAGAGAAGACCAAAGGGCGTACGGAGACAAGGTCGACGGTCGCCCATCCACGGAGGAAAGTTCATGGCTCTTGCCGATCTGCAACCCGTTGCGCGCAACGATGCCGGCAGCGCAGCCGTTGTCGGCATCCTCAAGCAGCGCTTCGGCGAGCGTTTCCAGACCGGCCAGGCGATTCGCGGCCAGCATGCGCACTCCACCACCTACATTCCCTCTCAGCTTCCCGACGGCGTGGTGTTTCCGCATTCGACCGAGGAAGTGCAGGAGATCGTGCGGGTCTGCGGTGAGCATCGCGTGCCGGTCATCCCGTTCGGGACCGGTACGTCGCTCGAAGGCCACGTCAACGCGCCCGGCGGCGGCATCTGCATCGACATGATGCAGATGAACAAGGTGCTGGCCGTGCATGCCGAAGATCTCGACTGTACCATCGAGCCCGGCGTCACGCGCGAGGAGCTCAACACCTATCTGCGTGACACCGGCCTGTTTTTCCCGATCGACCCCGGCGCCAATGCCAGCCTCGGCGGTATGGCCTCCACGCGCGCATCGGGCACCAACGCGGTGCGCTATGGCACGATGCGGGAGAACGTGCTTTCGCTGACCGCCGTGATGGCCGACGGGCGGGCGATCACGACGGCTAAGCGGGCGCGCAAGTCGTCGGCCGGCTACGACCTCACCCGGCTTCTCGTCGGCTCCGAAGGCACGCTCGGCGTCATCACCGGGCTGACGCTGAAGCTCTACGGTATCCCGCAGGCGATCTCGGGCGGGGTCTGCCCGTTCCCGTCCGTCGATGCGGCCTGCAACGCCGTCATCACCACAATCCAGATGGGCGTGCCGGTGGCGCGCATCGAGCTTGTCAACGCGCTGTGCATGCGGGCGCTGAACGGCTACGCCAAGCTCGATTATCCCGAGACGCCCTGCCTCTTCCTGGAATTCCATGGCACGGACGCAGGTGTCCGCGAGCAGGCGGAGACGTTCGGCGAGATCGCGGCGGAGTTCGGCGGCGGTTCGTTCCAGTGGACCAACGTAGCCGAGGAGCGGACGAAACTCTGGAAGGCGCGGCACGACGCTTACTGGGCCGGCCTTTCGCTGAAGCCCGGCGCGACCTCCTGTCTACGGATGTTTGCGTGCCGATCTCGCGACTTGCCGAATGCATCAACGAGACCGAGGAAGACATAGCGCGTTCTGGACTGATTGCACCCATCGTAGGGCATGTCGGAGACGGCAACTTCCACGTAATGGTGCTGATGGACCGCGACGACCCGAAGCAGATCGAAGCGACGGAAGCCTTCGTGGCACGTCTCAACATGCGCGCGATCGCGATGGACGGCACCTGCACCGGCGAGCACGGGGTGGGACAGGGCAAGATCGCCTTCCTGCCGCACGAACTAGGTGCGGGCGTCGATTTCATGCGTTCGATCAAGCAGGCGCTCGACCCGGACAACATCATGAATCCGGGCAAGGTGCTGCCGTTGCGCGCCTAGCATCGGCAGGTCGCCACTTTATCGACACCGTAATGCAGCTAAACTGCACTGCGGCTTAGGGAATCCGGCGGGAGAAAGAGACTGGCCCGATTATTCGTCGCCATAGGAGGGTTGATCGTACTGGTGCTGACTGCGGCGCTGGTGTTGCCCTATTTCGTCGACTGGACCAGTTACCGCGCCGATTTCGAACGTGAAGCAAGCCGTATCCTCGGGCGCGAGGTCAAGGTGGAGGGAAGCGTCAGCGCGCGGCTGCTGCCGTTCCCGTCCGTCACCTTCGCCGATGTCGTCGTCGCAGGTGTCGAACCCGGCGAAGAGGCAATGACGGTCGAGACTTTCTCGATGGATGCCGAACTGGCGCCGTTCATGCGCGGCGAGCTTCACATCTTCGACATGAGGCTGGTGAGGCCCTCGGCGACGATCGCGGTCGCCGAGGACGGAACGGTCGACTGGTCGGTGCGCCCGTCGTCGCCTGTCGATGCGAGCAACATCTCCCTTGAAAAGCTGACGATCACGGAGGGCAGGGTGGATGTGCGCCACGCCGCAAGCGGCCGCACGCACAGCCTGACCGAGATCAACGCCGACGTGTCGGCGCGCGCGCTGACGGGCCCCTGGCGCATGGAAGGCTCCATGCGGCTAGACGGGATGCGCACGGCGCTTTCAGCCTCGACAGGCTCAGTCGATGCAGACGGTCGCATGCGGATGAGGCTCGTCGCCAATCCGGAGCGCTACCCGCTTTCTCTCGAGGCCGATGGCAGCGTGCGCATCGCCGACAGCGGTTTGCACTACGCGGGCGAGTTCAAGCTCAACGCCGCCGGGCAGATTGCCGAGCAAAGCGACGCAGGCGCGCCGCCGCCACCGGCCTATCGCGTCACCGGCGACTTCGACTTCGATCACGAAGCGCTCGACATCGAGACGTTCCGGTTCGCGACCGGACCGTTGGAGGACCCTTACACGGCGGAGGGTTCTGCCCGGTTCGCGCTCGGCGCCGAACCGCGCTTCGACATCACCGCCGATGGTGCTCAGATCAGGTTCGAGGATGCAGCGGGCGCGGAAAGCGCGGCCGGCATCGACCTCGAGCAACGGCTGACAGCGCTGCACGAGTTCCTGCTCGATATGCCCCGGCCTCAGATCCCCGGCCGGATCGCCGTCAAGCTGCCGGCAATCGTTGCGGGCGACACGACGATCCGCGACGTGCATCTTTCCGCCGAGCCTTCGGAGGCCGGCTGGGCGGTCGGTTCACTGGGCGCGACTTTGCCGGGCCGTGCGACTCTGGAGGCCAGCGGCGACCTCGTCGTCGGTGACGAGCTGGATTTCGAGGGCTCGCTGCTCCTTGCTGTCGGCCAGCCCTCCGGTTTCGCGGCCTGGCTCGCACGGGACGTCGACGAAGCCATCCGCCGGCTGCCGGCTGCCGGCTTCAGCGCACAGGTGAAGCTCAACCGCGAACGGCAGCTCTTTCGCGACCTCGAACTGGTGCTTGGCGACGCCAAGTTCCGCGGCGAGATCGATAGCCTGACGCCCGTCGGGCAGAAGCCGTCAATGACGCTGCGGCTCGATGGCGACAGGCTGGATGTGGAAGGCATGACCGCGTTCGCCTCGCTCTTCGTCAGCGATGGCGGTCGCACGCGCCTTGCCGACCGCGATCTAACCTTCGAGATCGAGGCCGGGCCTGTGACGGCCGCGGGCATGACGGCCGAAACGCTGGATACCGCGTTGCGGCTCAGGGACGGCCGACTGGAGATTGACCGGCTGTCGGTCGGCGGACTTGCGGGCGCCAATATCAGCGCGACCGGCTCGATCAAGGATTTTGAGACAGATCCGGCCGGCAATCTCGATGCGACGGTGATTGCCGCAGACCTTGAGCCGCTGGCTGCGGCGCTGGCCGAGCGCTTTCCGGAAAGCCGAATTGCCTCGGAGATGGCTCGGCGCGCGGCGTCGTTCCCCGGCCTGCTGGAGGACGCGTCGATCCGCATCGTCACAAGTTCGGCCGCAAGCGGCGATGGCACCAACGGCCTGGCATTGAGCGCCACAGGGGAAGCGGGCGGGACGGAGTTTTCGCTGACGGCATCGGCGCGCGACCTGCGGCAAGCGCTGGAGCGCATGCCGATGGCGCTCGAACTGACTGCGCGCAACGACGACGCGCAGGCGCTCTACGCTCATGTCGGACTGCCGGTGCTGCCTTTGGGCCTGGTCGGTGCCGGTGAGGTATCGTTGCGTTTCAACGGCGTTCCGGAGGAGGGCGGTCCCACCCGCCTTGCCTTTACCGGCGACGGGTTGGAGCTGGTCTTCGAGGGACAGTCGGGCGCTGGCGAAAAGGGACTTTCGGCATCCGGCGACCTGACGGTGACTGCGGAGGATGCGGAGCCCTGGCTTGTCACGGGCGGCATCGTTCTGCCCGGTGGCGCGATGGGCCTGCCGGTGGACATGTCGTCTAAGTTGGATGTTGATGGCGGGGTCTTCGTCCTTTCGGGTATCGGGGGCGATATTGCCGGCTCCAAGGTGAGCGGCGACGTCAACGCGCAGAAGCGTGACGGGCTGCCCCACCTGACGGGCTCGCTAGCGCTGCAGTCGTTCGATCTTGCCTCCGTCGCGGAACTGGCAACGGGGGCTGCAGCACTTGAGGGTGATGGCGAAAGCTGGCCGTCCGCGCCGTTCGCACAGCGTGTGGCGACCCCGCTGACGGCCGAACTCGAACTCGCGGTCGAGCGCCTGCATGCCGGCTGGCTCGCACAGGCGGACGATGCGCGAATGACACTCCGGATCGGCACGGACGGCGTTGCGCTGTCGGATGCGCGGGCGCGTGTTTTTATGGGACCACCATTTTCCGGACTGCTCGATTTCAAGAATGATGGCGGAACAGGTCTTCTTTCCGGTCAGTTGAAGCTGGAAGGTGCCGAGATCGCCAACATTCTCGGCGATACCGGGCTCGAGGGCACCGCGGACCTGACGGCAACGCTGACAGCCAGCGGCAAGTCGGTGGATGCGGTCATTTCCGCTCTGGCAGGTTCAGGGACGGTGACCGTGAACGATGTCGCCATCGAAGGGGTCGCGCCGCAGGTGTTCGCAGCGCTGCTGGAGCAGGCCGACAGGATCGGACCGGAGATCGATGCGGCTGCGGTTGCCGGTTTCGCGACGGATATGGTGCGGCAGGGAACGTTCCGTGCGCCCCGCGCCGAGCTCGCCTTCACCGTCGCCAGCGGCGCGGTGCGCGCCCCGCCGCTCAGGCTGGAGACGGACGAAGCCACGCTTGCAGGAGAAGTCCGCGCCGACATCGGCGCACAAACGGTTGGCGCGGAGGCGACGCTCACCTTCAAGCCGGGCGTCGAGGCGCTGGTCGGATCTGACCCGCGGTGCGTTTCGTTGCCGCCGGACCGCTAGGCGATATAGGCGTTATGGTCGACACCGAGCCGCTGGCGCAATTTCTGACCCAGCGCGCGCTGGAGCGGGAGCAGCAGCGGGTTGAGGCGATGCAGGCGGCGTTGCTCGAAAAGCAGCGCCACCGCCGCGAGGTGCGTTACTACGCGGCGCTTTCGCAAGAGCGCGACCGCGCCGCCGAAGAAGCCCGGCGCGATGCCGAGGAAGCCGAGCGGCGAGCCCGCGAGCTGCGGCTACTCGACGAGGAAGCTGACAAGCGGGCAGCGGAAGAAGAAGCGCTGCGGGCGCAAGAGCTGGAGCGGGCCGCCGAGGAACAACGTCGTGCCGCAGAAGAAGCCGAAGCGCAGCGTCGCGCTGACGAGGAAGCAAGGCGGCAGGAAGAGGAAGCCGAACGTCGGCGCCTGGAAGAGCAATCGCGAAGCGAGGCGGAAGAACGCCGGCGTGCGGAAGACGAGCGGTTGCGCAGCGAGGTCGAGGCCTTGCTGGACGCGCGCGAGACGGCGCCCGCGCCGGCCGATCCCGATAGCATCGAACGGCAGCCGCTTCAGCCGCCGCCGGTTGTCGATGTCACGCCCCGACCGGCGCCGCGCGCACAGCCCGAGCAACCAAGCGCAACGCCGGGCGTGTTTTCGGAAGGAAATCTCTCGGTCGACGGGCTGATGCGGCTGTTCGACGAGTAGCGCTGACAACCCGATTCAATTGCGGTTCAGGCTCGCGCCCTGACGGCTTCGAGCACGAACAGCCGCAATGCAGATGAGAGGTTGGTGCTGCGCGGTCTCGCTTCGTCTATCTCGCCGACGAGGCGCGCAAGCGGCAAGCCGCGCTTGTCGGCGATGCTGTGCAGTTCGTCGTAAAACGGCTGTTCGATCGAGAAGCTGGTGCGATGACCTCTGATCGACACCGAGCGTTTGACGACCGAAGTCACCGCTCGCCGTCCGGCCTGGGCGGTTCACGACGATGCGCTTCGTGTGCGGCCTCTTCCCGCTGGCCGATCGCCTCGTTCGCTTGACGCTCCGCCTTCGTTCTGCCGTGACGGATGCGGTTTTCCTCGGCTGCTCGTTCCTTCTCGCGGCGCGCCTTTTGTTTGCGGGCCATGCGGAGGCTGACGATCTCGGCCATCGGGATTTATTTCTTGCGGAATGCGTCCAGAGAAACGACATCGGCCGATTTCGCCGGTTCCTTGTCTTCCTCCGCGCCTTCGTCGCCCGCTACAGGCTCGGGCTCCTTGCGCTTTTTCTCCGCCTTCTTGCCGCCGATCACCGCGACAGGCGGTTCGGCTGCCTCGGAGGCCGGCGCTTCCTCTGCACCGGCTTCGTCTTCGGCCGGCTGCTCGACGTAGAATTCGAGCTCGAAATTGACCGAAGGATCGTAGAAGCCGCGCACGGCGGAATAGGGGATTTCGAGCTTTTCGGGCACGTCGGAGAACGACAGGCCGACCTCGAAACCGGAATCGGTGACTTTCAGGTCCCAGTACTGGAACTGAAGCACGATTGTCATCTGTTCGGGATACCGTTCACGCAACCGGCTGGAAACCCGGACACCCGGCGCACCAGTCAGGAAGGTTATGAAGAAATGGTGGTTGCCCGGCAGGCCAGTCCGCGCCACCTCGCCCAGCACCTTACGCATAACGCCGCGCAGCGCCTCCTGGGTGAGGATGTCATAACGGATGTGGTCGTCAGCCATGGGGCCGGGTTTCCCTGAATCGAACGGCAAAGGTGTAATCAAGCTTGGGGCGCGCGTAAACCGCATATAGCGTAACGCAGCGTCCGGGCGAGTGGGAAACTCGGAAAGGGTTCAGTTTCGGCGGGCGTAGGCCCTCAGGAACATGCGTACCGCGCGGGCCGAAGCCTGTTCCAGATCGTCCTCCGAAAGCCTGTCTCCGAAGATCAGGGGCAGTTGCAGGTCAGAGCTGGTCAGTGCCAGAAACTGCCGGGCGGCGGCGTCCGGATCGTCGATCTCCAGCCAGCCGGCATGGGCGAGGCGCGCGAAACGGGCGGCGAGCGCGTCCCACACGCGGGCAGGGCCATTCTCGCGCCAGTCGGAGAAAAGCTCCGGATAGCGCTCGCCCTCGTTCTGCAGGAGCCGCCGCAGGAAGCGGCCGTCGCGGTCGCAAAGACAGTTGCGGTTGAGGCGAACGGCGAATGCGGTGAGATCGGCCTGCAGATCATGCGGGTGGTCGGGAAAGGTAGCCAGTACAGAAAACGCCCTGGCGTTGCAGCGTTCAGTGATCTCGCGGACCACTGCGACCAGCAGGCTCTCCTTGTCGCGGTGGTGATTGTAGACCGTCTGCCTCGAAACACCTGCTTCAGCGGCGATGAGGTCGATATTGGCCCCGGCAAAGCCCTCGCGGCAGAAGACGGTCGCCGCCGCCTCGATCATGGAGTGGCGTTTGGCGGCGTGTCCGCGTGGCGGGAGAGTGTCAGGAGCAATCACGGGCGGCATGATTTCTATATAGAGCTGGTTGACGATTTAGACAACACTGTCTAAAAATATGGACTTACGCGACGGAGGATGCAGCGGGGGAGGCCGCGCTTCCGTTCAACCTCCCGGTGCGACGGGCTTGCCGCCGCCATCTTCGAAAGAGCTAGACAATGCAATTCTCCTTTATCCGGCTCGCGCTCGTGCTCGGCCTGCTGACGGCCATCGGCCCGTTCGCCATCGACATGTATCTGCCGGCACTGCCGACAATCGGCGAGGATCTGGGCGCTGGCACGGTGCCCGTGCAGATGAGCCTGCTGGTCTTCTTTCTCTCGATGGGGTTCGCCCAGATCATCGTGGGGCCTATCTCGGACATGATGGGCCGCAAGGCGCCGCTCTATTTCAGCCTCGTGCTGTTCGCCATCGGCAGCGTCGGCGCGGCGCTGGCCGTCGACATCGGCTGGCTGATCGCGTTCCGCTTCATACAGGGGCTCGGCGCGTCGGCTGGCATGGTAGTGCCGCGCGCCGTGGTCCGCGACCTGCATACCGGCGTGGAAGCCGCACGCCTGATGTCGCTTTTGATGCTGGTTTTCTCGATCTCTCCGATCCTGGCACCGCTGGCGGGCAGCCTCATCATCGAAAGCTTCGGCTGGCGCGCGATCTTCTGGGCCGTGACGCTTGCTGCGGCCATCGGCATCGTGCTGATGATCGGCGCGCTCGACGAGACCCGGCCGCCGGAGCAGCGCGGCGGCCGTTCGTTCCGGGGCACTATCGCCGGTTATCGTCGCCTGCTGCGTGACCGTTCGTTCGTTGGCCTCAGCCTGATCGGCGGTTTCGGCATATCGAGCTTCTTTGTCTATCTGTCGAATTCGTCCTTCGTGCTCATCAACCACTACGGGCTGACGCCGACGCTTTACAGCGTGTTCTTCTCGATGAACGCCGTGGCTTTCTTCGCTATGTCGCAGCTTACCGGAACGCTCACCGAACGATTTGGCCTGCGCCGCGTGGTGCGGGTGGCGGTTGCGGCCTATGCGACGATCATGGTGGCCATGCTGGCGGTGATGGCGAGCGGCCTGCAGTCGCTGTGGGTGATGTCGACGTTCCTGTTCTTCGGATACGGCTTCCTCGGCCTCGTGATCCCGACCACCTCGGTGCTCGCGATGGAGGAGCACGGCGAGATTGCAGGCACAGCTTCGGCCCTGATGGGAACGCTGCATTTCGCCACCGGCGCGGTCGCGATGGCCGTAGCGGGGCTGTTCTTCGACGGTTCCCCGCTGCCGATGGTGATCGGCATCACGGCCTGTGCCGTGATCGCGCTGGGCTTCACGCAGGCCACGCTGGGCAACCGCTCGCCCATTCGCCAACCCGCCGAATAGGCCGGGCCTGGTGCCGACAAACAAAAGGGCGCGGCATGGCCGCGCCCTTTTTTGCAGAAATGGTGCAGGCCTGTCCTGCAACTCAGGCAGGCACGGGTTCCCGCTCGCACTGAAGCTGCGCCATCGCCTCGTACTGGCTGAGGAACACGCCACCCTGGAGCTCGTCCAGGAAATGCGACCGCTTGAGGCGGTCCATGACGGGACCCTTGACCTCGGACAGGTGCAACGTGATTCCACCGTCGCGCAGCCGGCGGTTGATCTCTTCCAGGCTTTCGAGTGCCGAGGCGTCGATGGCATTGACCGCCGAGCACATCAGCACGACGTGGCGAAGCTGCGGGCGCTGGGCGACCAGCTCGGCGATGCGGTCCTCCAGGTAGCGGCTATTGGCGAAATAGAGGCTTTCGTCGACGCGCACGGACAGCACGTCCTGGCAGGTGACGACCTCATGCCGCTCGATGTTGCGAAAATGCTCTGTGCCCGCGACCTGCCCGACCACGGCCATATGGGGGCGCGACGTGCGGTAGAGATGCAGCACCAGCGACAGTCCCACGCCCATGACGATGCCGACCTCGACGCCGAGAAAGAGCGTGCCGGCAACCGTTGCCGCCATCGCCGAGAAATCAGCCTTGGAATAGATCCAGACACGGCGGATCGCGCCGAGATCGACGAGGGAGAGAACGGCGACGGTGATGGTCGCGGCAAGCGTCGCCTGCGGCAGGTCGGTGAGCAGCGGTGTGAGGAACAGCGTGGCCAGTGCTATCGAGACGGCGGTGAAGATGCCGGCCGCCTGCGTTTCGGCACCTGCGTCGAAGTTGACGACGGAGCGGGCGAAGCCGCCTGTGACCGGATAGCCCGACGACACGGCCGCTGCGATGTTTGCCGCACCCAATCCGATAAGTTCCTGGTCGGGAATTATGCGCTGCCGGCGCTTGGTCGCGAGCGTCTGCGCCACCGAAACGGATTCGACAAAGCCGATCAGGCTGATGAGGAGGGCAGGGGCCGCCAGGGTCCGCACCAGGTCGAAATCGAAGACCGGCAAGGCCGGGGCGGGGAGACCCTGCGGGATGACACCGACCAGCGCGACGCCCCTCGAGCCGAGATCTAGAATATGGGCAGCCAGGATGGTCGCGGCGACGGCCGCAACCGGTCCCGCCTTCGTGACAATGTCGGCGGCGCGGGGCCGAAGACCGACACCGATGAGCAACCGCTTCAGACGCAGACGGACGAAATACAGAAAGGCCAGCGCCGCAGCACCGATTGCAACGGTTGACGGGTTTATCGATCCGAGCTCGCCCGCGATGCCGCCGATAATTTCGGGCAGGGTGTGGCCGCCGGCGGAAACGCCGAGCAGGTGCTTGAGCTGTCCCGCGGCGATGAGGATTGCGGACGCCGTGATGAAACCCGAAATCACCGGGTGGCTCAGAAAATTCGCGACGAAGCCAAGCCGGAAAAGGCCCATGGCTATGAGAGCCATTCCAGATATCAGGGCAAGCAGCGTGGCCGCGGCAAGGTAGGCCTGGGTCCCCTGTGCTGCCACTTCGCCGACGGCCGTAGCCGTCATCAGGGAAACGACTGCCACTGGTCCCACCGCCAGCGTGCGGCTGGTGCCGAAGACCGCGTAGGCAATGAGCGGCAGGATGGATGCATAGAGCCCCACCTGCGGCGGCAAGCCCGCCAGCATGGCATAGGCCAGCGACTGCGGAATCAGCATGACCGTAACGATCATGGCAGCGACCAGATCGCTGGCGAGCGCCGACCGGTTGTAGTCACCGGCCCAGCCAAGGATGGGGAAGTATCCCGAAAAGCGCGTCATTGGAGTGTCGTTTCGCTGGATATTTCGACGTCAGGCCGTGCGCGACCTCAGGCCGCCATCGGCCAGCAGCCTCGCAGCCCACATGCCGAGCAGCATCGCCGGCACGAAGGCGAGCGTCCCTGCCGCGCCAAGGCCAAGCGCCGTCAGGGCCGGTCCGGGGCAGAAGCCGCCGAGCCCCCAGCCGAGGCCGAAGATCGCAGGACCGGCGGTGACCCGCAGGTCGATGTCGTTGCGCGTCGGCAGGTGGAAGCTTTCGGCATTGATCGGCCGTCCGCGCGACAGCACCAACCGATAGCCTACAAAAGCCACGAGCACCGCACCGCCCATGACGAAGGCGAGAGCGAGGGATCCCAGGTGCCTGCAAGATCGAGGAAATTGAGAACCTTCGCGGGGTCGGACATGCCGGAGACGACGAGACCAGCACCGAAAAGCAGGCCGAGGGCCAGATTGACGAGAAAAGACATGTCAGCCTCCGATCACGTGGCGAACGACGAAGACGGTGATGAAGGCGACCGTCATGAATACGGCGGTGGCAACCATCGAGCGGGTGGACAGCCTGGACAATCCGCAGACGCCGTGGCCCGAGGTGCAGCCATTGCCCCAGACCGAGCCGAAGCCCACGAGCAGGCCGGCGGCGATCATCAGGGGAATGTTCGACGAGACGGTCTGTGCGACCGGTGCGCCGGTGACGGCCATCATTGCCAGCGGTGCCGCCACGAGTCCGATGACAAAGGCCAGCCGAGACGGAAAGGCCTTGTCGAGATAAGGGGGAAGCAGCCGACCGGCGATACCCGAGATGCCGGCGATACGGCCTTCCCAGAGCATCAGCAGAACGGCCGACAGGCCGATCATCATGCCGCCTGCGGTGGAGGCGAGAGGGGTGAATTCAGTCATTTCCGTTTTCCCGGATCAGTGGTTGGTTTGCGGAACTTCGCAGAACATGCGGTGCATCGTGGCGATGAACTCGCTCACGCGGCCGTCGGCCAGCCGATAGAACATGCTCTTCGATTCCTTGCGGCCGACGATGAAGCCGGCATCGCGCAATTCGGCGATCTGTTGCGAAAGGCCGGGCTGGCGGATGCCGAGCGTGTCTTCCAGGTCGCGGACGGAACGCTCGCCGTCCACTAGCGCGCAGACGATCATCAGCCTTGACGGATGCGCGAATTTCTTGAGGAATTCGGCCGCCTCGCCGGCGTTCTCGATCATTTCCGCCGTATCGGCCGTAAGCTCATGTTTCATGGCCGTCAGCCCCAGTTCGCGCCTTCGAGCACGTCCAGCGGGAATTTCAGGTAGCGTTTCCCGTTGGCTTCCGGCTCGGGCAGGCGGCCGCCATTCATGTTGACCTGCAAGGCGTGCAGGATCAGCTTCGGCATGGGCAGCGTGCGGTCGCGAGCCTCCCGCACCTCGACATATTCGGCTTCGGTCGCGCATTTCGACATGTGGGTGTTCGCCGCCTTCTGCTCGGCAACGGTCGACTCCCAGCGCGGCTCACGGCCACCCGGCTGATAGTCGTGGCCGGTGAAGATGCGGGTCTCGTCCGGAAGAGCCAGGATCTCCTGGATCGACTGCCAGAGCCGCGTGGCGCTGCCGCCCGGAAAGTCGGCTCGGGCCGTGCCTGAGTCCGGCATGAACAGCGTATCGTGGACGAAGGCCGCGTCGCCGATGACATAGGTGATCGAGGCGAGCGTGTGGCCCGGCGAAAACAGGACGCGGGCGGGCACTGTGCCGACGGTGAAGGTTTCTCCCTCCGCAAACAGCTTGTCCCACTGCGAACCGTCGGCCGGAAAGTCCGGCCAGTTGTAGAAACCCTTCCAGAGCTTCTGCACCTCTATGACCTTCTCCCCGATCGCCGTCGGCGCGCCGGTCTTCTCCTTCAGGTAGCGTGCTGCGGAAAAATGGTCGGCATGGGGATGCGTGTCGAGAATCCACTCGACCTCGAAACCCTGCTCCCTGACGTAGTCGAGGATCGCATCGGCGTTGTGCGTTGCCGTCGAGCCCGACTTCTCGTCGAAATCGAGAACCGGATCGATGATCGCGCATTTGCGGCTTTCGGGATCAGCGACAACGTACTGGATGGAGAAGGTGCGCTTGTCGAAAAAGCCTTTCACAAGCGGGCTGGTATTGCTCATCGGATGCCTCCGCATTCAAATGCCGTGAATTCTATTTGCCATCTTCGGTTGGACGCTGGAGCGCCATGAAGGCATCTCCCGCGGCGCCAAGTTCTGATCGCATCGATTACATAAAATCGATTGCAAAAAATGCAATAGTTAGTCTGCGCGAAATCGAGGGTTGATTGTCATGTTTCCGTCATGCAGAGAGCGTACCAACATATCGGTAAAGGCAGATATATGGATAAGAAGCTCTCTCTCGCTGCTTTGGCTGCCCTCGGCCAGGAAACACGTCTCGACGTCTTTCGCCTCCTCGTGAAGGCGGGACAGGAGGGCGTGCCGGCGGGTAAAATAGCCGACCGACTTGGCGCGGTGCAGAACACGGTGTCGACGCATCTCAAGGTGCTCACGCAGGCCGGCTTGATCCGGCCGGAGCGTCACGGCCGGGTCGTCCGCTACGTGGCGGACATGACGGGCTTCCGCGACCTGCTTGCCTATCTGATGGAGGATTGCTGCAACGGCGCACCGGAACTGTGCCGCCCGGTGATCGAAGCGGTGACGTGCAGGTGCTGACGATTTTCGATCTGCGGAGACGACTGGTCGCGGAAGCGCTCGGCACTGGAATACTGGTGGCGACCGTTGTCGGTTCTGGTATCATGGCCAACAAGCTCACCGACGACGTCGCCCTGGCCCTTCTCGGCAATACCCTGCCGACCGGCGCGATCCTCGTTGTACTAATCACTATACTGGGTCCGCTGTCGGGCGCACATTTCAACCCTGCCGTGACGCTGGTGTTCGCGCTGCGGCGCGAGATCGGCGCGGGCGCTTCGGCTGCCTACGTGCTCGCCCAGATCGGCGGCGGCATTGCCGGTGCACTTCTTGCACATGTGATGTTCGAGCTGCCGATCTGGCAGGCCTCCACCACGGTCAGAAGCGGCGCGGCGCAATGGCTGGCCGAAGCCGTTGCGGCTTTCGGCCTGGTCTTTACGATTCTCGCGGGCCTGCGCTTCCGCGCCGACGCGGTGTCGTGGCTGGTGGGGCTTTACATCACCGCGGCCTACTGGTTCACCGCCTCGACCTCATTCGCCAATCCGGCGGTGGCGATCGCGCGTGCCTTTACCGACACGTTTGCGGGTATCCGGCCGGCCGACCTGCCGGGTTTCATTGCCGCAGAGCTGGCAGGGGCCGTGCTTGCGGCTGCGTTGGCGGGCTGGCTGCTCGCCGCACCGAAAACCATCATGCAAACGAAAGCTGCCGAATGACGATCACGATCTATCACAACCCTGCCTGCGGCACGTCCCGCAACACGCTTGCCATGATCCGCCAGTCGGGGGAGGAGCCGGAGGTGATCGAATATCTCAAGACGCCGCCGTCCCGCGAAAGACTTGCCGAACTGATCGCGGCCATGGGCATCTCGCCGCGCGAGCTGCTGCGGCAGAAGGGGACACCCTATGCCGAGCTCGAGCTCGACGCCCCGCGCTGGAGCGACGGCGAACTCATCGATTTCATGATGGCGCACCCAATTCTCATCAACCGCCCCATCGTCGAGACGCCGCTGGGCACGAAGCTCTGCCGGCCTTCCGAAGCGGTGCTCGACATCCTGCCCAACCCCGACATCGGCCCCTTCACCAAGGACGACGGCGAGGTCGTGATCGACAGCGACGGACGGCGGGTGCGGTGATTTATTTCTATCTTTGTCGAAACACTGTTGACGCATCCTGCGAGTCTTAATATCCATAATTCTAGTTTTATCGAATTATAGGCTGGCCTAAGCAACGCGCAGGAGAGGCATGACCGAGGAAACCACCAAGATCGATACGCTTCCCAATATCGAAGAGGATCAATTTCCGCCGATCAGCGCCGACGCGCTTTTCGACGCTCCGCGCGCAACGCATCCGCCGCGCATACTCATGCTCTACGGCTCATTGCGTGAAAGGTCCTATTCCAGGCTGGCGACGGAAGAGGCAGCGCGCATCCTGCGCAGGCTTGGCGCGGAGGTGCGCATCTTCAACCCGTCCGGGCTGCCGCTGCCGGATTCGACGTCGGCCGATCATCCCAAGGTGCAGGAGCTGCGTGAACTGTCGCTCTGGTCGGAAGCCCAGGTCTGGTGTTCTCCCGAGCGTCATGGCTCGATGACGGGCATCATGAAGGCGCAGATCGACTGGCTGCCGCTGTCGCTGGGTGGTGTCAGGCCGACGCAGGGCAGGACGCTCGCGGTCATGCAGGTCTGTGGCGGCTCGCAGAGCTTCAATGCGGTCAACCAGCTCCGCATACTCGGCCGCTGGATGCGCATGTTCACCATTCCAAACCAATCGTCGGTCGCGAAGGCTTTCAACGAATTCGACGCCGAGGGGCGCATGAAACCGTCGCCCTATTACAACCGCATCGTCGACGTGATGGAGGAACTTGTGAAGTTCACGCTGCTTCTGCGCGACCGAGTCGACTATCTGACCGATCGATATTCCGAACGGGTCGAAAGCGCGGAGGCGGTTTCGCGGCGCGTGAATCAGCGAACCCAATGATGCGACTCTTTTATTTCGACTATAATCGAATTTAATTTGACGCTTGTCGCCGGCCAGGACTAGGGTCGCGTCATGGAACTCGAACAGGCAGCAGCGCAACTCGAGGCGCTCGGCAACGCGACACGGCTCAACATCTACCGCATCCTCGTGCGCGCCGGCGCAGAGGGCTTGCCGGTCGGCAGTGTGCAGGAAAAGCTTGGCATTCCGGCATCCACTCTGTCGCACCACTGTAAGCGGCTGGTGGAAACCGGATTGGTGAGCCAGGAACGACAGGCAACGACGCTGATATGCCGGGCGGAATACCCGGCGATGCAAGCGCTGCTTGGCTATCTTGCCGACGAGTGCTGCGTCGATGGGAGCTGTCCGCCCGGCGTGGCAAAGATGCTCGTGCGAGGCAAGGCATGAAACGGCAGGCCACGGCTGGCGCCGTCTTGGAAGCATCGATCGGCAAGCATGTCTGAGAAAGCCGGAACGGGCTGGTTCATAAGCGCGCTCGGTGCGGCGCAGATATGCTCATGGGGCACGCTTTTCTATGGTTTTCCGCTGATCGCGGAAGCAATGCGCGCCGATCTCGGCTGGTCGAAGACCGAGCTCTATGGTGCGGCCACGCTCGGCATGGTGCTGGCGGGGCTGGCGGCCTATCCGGTGGGGGCGGCGATCGACAGGGGGCACGGGCGGCTTCTAATGACCGGCGCTTCGGTTGTTGCGGGGCTCTTTCTGGCAGCGTGGTCACGGGTCGATAGCCTGCCGGCCTACTACCTCATCCTTGCGTTTCTGGGCTGTATGCAGGCGGGCGCGCTCTACGAGCCGGCATTCGCCGTCATTGCCCGCCGGGTCGGGCCGGAGCGAGCGCGCAAGGGCATCACGACGCTGACGCTCTGGGGCGGCTTTGCCAGCACCGTTTTCATCCCTGTCATCCAGTATCTCATCGAGACACAGGGCTGGCGTGGGGCATTGCTGGTCATGGGGGCGGTCAACGTCATCGTTTGCGGGGGCTCTATGCGCTGGCGATTGATCCTTCGAAGGACCGCGGGCCCGTGCTGGCTGTCGCCGGTGAGTCCGCGCCGCTCGTGGGGCGGGCAGCCGTCGCCTCGGCGATGCGCAAGCCGGCCTATTGGGGGCTCCTTGTCGCGTGGATTTCCTACGCGGCAGCCTTCTCATCGCTGACCTATCACCTCTATCCGCTGCTGCTCGAGCGCGGACTGGGAGCCGCCGGCGTGGTGACCGTGATGGCGGTTATCGGGCCGGCCCAGGTGGCGGGTCGGGTCGCGGTGATGACATTCGCGCCCACGGCGCCCGTTCGGTCTCTGGGGTCTATGATCGTCATCGTGTTTCCGCTGGCCGTCATCGGCTTCGCTTTCGCACCGCCCGAAGTGGCAACGATTGCAGCGATCGCCGCGTTCTACGGCGCGGCGAACGGCACAATCACCATCGTGCGAGGGCTGGCAGTGCCGGAAATGATCACGCGCAGCGCCTATGGCGCGGTCAACGGATCGCTGGTTGCGCCCCTGAACCTGATGCAGGCGTTCGCACCGCTTGCCGCCGCCCTGATCTGGCAGGCGAGCGGCGGTTATGGCGCCGTATTGGCGGCCGTCTTCGTCGGCTCGCTGACGCTGTGCGCCGGCTTCTGGTTCGCCGCATGGAAATCGCGCAGCGCAGGGCTGAGCTGACTAAATCTGGATAGATATGGGAGAAGGTGGAGGTTTCTGTTGCCAGGTACCTCCGAACCCCGCCTGAAGGTGCTAACCCACAGGGCTTAATTCGAGACTATCGCGCCGCATTAAGCAGCGAGACGTGCCTCAGCATAGTTGTCGTTGGCAACTATAAGATTAGCCCGATAACGGTGGTACAATGCCGGGAAAAAGTCCGATCTTTACGCCCTCGTCGATCCTGTTTCGCCCCCATCAGCAGCCGCAGCGCGATGCTGCGGTTCCTGGTGGAGGCGCCGGGTACCGCCCCCGGGTCCGAATGGTTTATTTCATCGGCCGTTTATTTCCATAGTCAGGCAAGCTGACCCGCCGAATATAAGAAGCCGCGCTGCGAAAGGGAAGGGGCGTTCGAGCCACCGCCGCACCATCCGGCTGCTGCCGCGCGACTTTCCACAGGGCTGGTCGAAGGGCATCGCGGTGGCAACGAATTTAGTGCCGCCCGGTCGCCTCTCGGCTATGATCGCGCGACCTTTCGAATCGACGGCGACAATCCCATGCGGCAATATCTGGACCTTCTCGAACATGTGCTGGAAAACGGCGTCGACCGCGGCGACCGGACCGGCACCGGCACGCGCGGCGTCTTCGGCTGGCAGATGCGTTTCGATCTCGCCGAGGGCTTTCCGGCTCTCACCACCAAGAAGCTGCACCTGAAGTCGATCATCCACGAATTGCTGTGGTTTCTCGCGGGCGACACCAACGTCAAATATCTCAACGACAACGGCGTGACGATCTGGGACGAGTGGGCCGACGGAAACGGCGATCTTGGCCCGGTCTACGGCTCGCAGTGGCGGTCGTGGCCGACGCCCGACGGCGGCTCCATCGACCAGATCGCCAACGTCGTCAGGGAGATCCGGGAAAATCCCAATTCGCGCAGGCTGATCGTGTCGGCCTGGAACCCGGCCGAAGTCGACGTCATGGCGCTGCCGCCCTGCCACTGCCTGTTCCAGTTCCATGTCGCCAATAGCCGGCTCTCCTGCCAGCTCTACCAGCGCTCGGCCGATATCTTCCTCGGCGTGCCGTTCAACGTGGCCTCCTATGCGCTGCTGACGATGATGGTGGCGCAGGTGACCGGCCTCAAACCCGGTCACTTCGTCCACACGCTGGGCGATGCACACCTCTATTCCAACCATTTCGACCAGGCGCGCGAGCAGTTGACGCGCGAGCCCAAGCCGCTGCCGACGATGTGGATGAACCCGGACGTCACCGATCTTTTTGCCTTCCGTTTCGAGGATTTCCGGCTGGACGGCTACGTCGCCGATCCTACGATCCGCGCGCCGATCGCGGTGTGAATGCTGGCGGGGTTCCGGTGCGTGGAGGCGGTGCGATGAAGAGATTTCTGGTGGCTCTTTCGTTGCTGGCCGCAACGCCGGCCGTCGCCAACGACACGATGGCGGAACTGAAGACGGGCGGGCTGGTGTTCGTCCGGTCCGATGTGGTCTCGATGGAGAAGGAGGACCTCTTCATCTCGCTCGACGAGGTGAGGGTCGCCTACCGCTTCCGCAACACCTCTGACGAGGATGTCGAGGCAGTGGTCGCTTTCCCGATGCCGGACATAGAAGCCAATCCTTATGGCGACGTCGCCGTACCGGTCTCCGACAGCGACAATTTCCTCGGCTTCACGGTGGAGATGGACGGGCGGGCAATCACGCCGGAACTGGAGCAGAAGGCATTTGCCGCCGAACTCGACGTGACCGAGACGCTCACCGCCGCCGGGCTGTCGCTCAATCCGTTCGCGGACGGTCTGGATGAAGCCATCGAGGCGCTACCGGACGATACCAAGGCCGACTGGGTGGCGCGGGGCATTCTTTACGAGGAAAGCTACGACGACGGGTCGGGCTGGCGCGAAAGCCATTCTCCGATGTGGCGGCTGAAGTCGACCTATTGGTGGCGGGCCGAGTTTCCCGCCAGCCAGCCGGTCGAGGTGACACATCGCTACCAGCCGAGCCTGGGCGGCACGGTCGCGGTGAGCTTTCTGCAGGACGGTAAGCCGCAGGAACCGTATTTCGGGCAGTATCAGCAGAAATACTGCGTGGACGAGAGTTTCCTCAATGCCGTTCGTCGTCACGCAAAGACTGCACCGGATGGCAATCCGCCCTTTTACGAGACGTGGATTTCCTACGTGCTGACGACCGGTGCCAACTGGTCCGGCGCGATCCAGGACTTTACGCTGACGATCGACAAGGGCGCGCCGGAAAATCTCGTTTCCTTCTGCGGTTCCGGCGTACGCAAGATCGGTCCGACCACATTCGAGATGAGCGCCACCGATTTCTTCCCCGAACGGGACATCAACGTGCTCATCCTGCGGCGTACCGATGGCGGGCAATAGCATGAAGATCACGCTGGTGGTGGCGATCGCCGAAAACGGCGTCATCGGCCGGGACGGGGACCTTCCCTGGCGGTTGTCGACCGATATGAAGCGGTTCAAGGCCACAACCATGGGCAAGCCGGTCGTGATGGGCCGCAAGACCTGGGAGAGCTTCCCGAAGCGGCCGCTGCCGGGACGGCACAATATCGTGATCACGCGTGATCGTGCCTACGTAGCCGAAGGTGCGGACGTTGCATCGTCGCTCGATGAGGCGATGCAATTTGCGCGCGCCGATGGTGCTGCGGAGGTGGCGGTTATCGGAGGAGGGCAGATCTACGGGCAGGCGCTTCCAGATGCAGACAGGCTCGACGTTACCCATGTGCTGGCAACGGTCGACGGCGACACACGCTTTCCGCCTATCGATCCTCAAACGTGGTATGTTGTTTCCGAGGAAACCTATTCGGCGGGTGAGAAGGATAGCCACGCGACCCGTCACGTGATCTACGAACGCCGGCAAAGTGCACAGGCATAGCGGCGCGGCGATCTGCCGCGAAAGTTGCTAACCCGCACGCATTGCGTTGAAAGCGCGCGACTGCGTGCCTATAAACCGATAAACGGCAACAGGCGGCGGGGGTTCCGTCGCAGACAGTTTTGTCTAGACAAGAGGAAATATATGCCCTGGAGTAATCAGAGTGGCGGCGGCGGTCCCTGGGGCGGCGGCGGAAATGGCGGCGGTGGCGGCGGCGGTCCCTGGGGTCAGGGTCCGCGCGGACCGAGCGGACCGGGCAACAATCCTCCGGATCTTGAAGACATCATTCGGCGCGGGCAGGACCGGCTGAAGCAGGCACTCCCGGGCGGCGGCCAGGCAAGCCCGGCCATGTTCATCCTGATTGCGGTGGCGCTTGTGGCGCTGTGGCTGTTCCAGGCCATCTACACCGTGCAGCCGGATGAGCTGGCGGTCGAACTTCGTTTCGGCCAGCCCAAGGACGAAGTCTCCGAGCCCGGCCTGCACTTTCACTGGTGGCCGGTGGAAACCGTCGAAATCGCAAACGTCGCCGAAAAGCTCATCAATGTGGGCGAAGCGCGCAGCGGAACCTCGACAGGCCTGATGCTGTCGGGCGATCAGAACATCGTCGATGTGAAGTTCTCCGTGGCGTACCAGATCGCTGATCCGGCCGCCTATCTGTTCAACGTGTCGATCCCGACGCCACCATGCGTCAGGTTGCCGAGAGCGCCATGCGCGAGGTTGTCGGACGCCGGCCTGCGCAGGACATTTTCCGCGACGACCGCCAGGGCATCGCTGAGGATGTGCGTGCGATAATCCAGGAGACGATCGAAAGCTACGGATCCGGTCTCGCCATCACCGCGATCTCGATCGAGGATGCCGCGCCTCCACGCGAAGTGGCAGACGCCTTCGAGGAGGTGCAACGCGCCGAGCAGGACGAAGACCGTTTCGTCGAGGAATCCAACCAGTATTCGAACCAGCAACTCGGTCAGGCCCGCGGTGAAGCGGCGGCCATCCGCGAAGAGGCGGCGGCTTACAAGAACCGGGTCGTGCAGGAGGCGGACGGTGAGGCGCAGCGCTTCATCTCGGTCTACGACGAATATGCAAAAGCGCCGGACGTCACACGCAGGCGCCTCTTTCTGGAAACCATGGAAAACGTGCTGAAGAGCTCGAACAAGGTCATCGTGGAACAAGGTAACGGCCAGGGTGTCATCCCTTACCTGCCACTGCCTGAGCTGCGCGCCGCGCAGCCGGCCGGACAGGGAGGAAACAACTGATGAGCAACCGTCTTCCCTTTATCGTGATCGCAGTCGCGGTCATTCTCTTCCTCGCCTGGTCTTCGATCTTCGTGGTCAACGAGCGCCAGCAGGCGATCGTGCTGCGCTTCGGTGAGATCGTCGACGTCAAGTCGGAGCCGGGGCTATACTTCAAGGCGCCGTTCGCCTTTATGGAAGCCGACAATGTGCAGCTGATCGAAGATCGCGTGCTGCGCTTTGACCTGGACGACATCCGCGTGCAGGTTTCCGGCGGCCGCTTCTACGAGGTGGACGCGTTCATCGCCTACCGCATCAGCGACCCTCGGCGGTTCCGTCTGGCGGTCTCCGGTAGCGTGCCATTGGCTGAGCAACGCCTGCGCACGCGTCTCGACGCAGCGCTGCGTCGTGTCTACGGTCTGCGTGGCTTCGAGGCCGCACTTTCCGAAGAGCGCGGTTCGATGATGCGCGAAGTGCGCGACCAGCTTCGCCCGGATGCGACATCGCTGGGCCTCGAGATCGTCGACGTGCGGATCCGTCGTACCGACCTGACGGCTGAGGTTTCGCAGCAGACCTACGAGCGTATGCGTGCAGAGCGTCTGGCCGAGGCCGAACGACTGCGTGCCCGCGGCCGCGAAGCGGCCCAGCGCATCCGCGCACGTGCGGATCGTGAAGTGGTCGAGATCACGGCCGAAGCGCAGCGTGAATCGGAAATTCTGCGAGGCGAGGGTGAAGCCGAGCGTAACGCCATCTTTGCCGATGCGTTCTCGCGGGATACCGACTTCTTCGAGTTCTATCGCTCGATGGCCGCTTATGCGTCGGCACTCCAGGGATCGGGCACGACGATGCTGCTTTCGCCCGACTCGGAGTTCTTCCGCTTCTTCGGCAGTGCCGAGGGTCGCCAGCCGTCGGAGCAGGCTCCGTCGACGCCATCGGCACCGGCATCCGGCAACGGGGTGACCACCGGCGCAACGGACTAGCCGGTGAGCGATCTCATCGTCGCACTGGGGCTCGTCCTCGTGATCGAGGGCGTGCTCTATGGCGGCCTGCCGCACCTTGCAAAGCGGCTGGCTGCCGAAGTGCTGGCCATGCCTGAGCAGGCGATGCGCGTCGGGGGCCTAGTCGCCGTCGCAATAGGTGTCCTTATTGTGTGGTTCGTGCGCGGCTGACGTTGCGCACGGACTTGTGTGCGCCTGTCCGGCGCGTCACAATGGATTTACCGTTTTCATCGGCATCGGTCGCAAACGCGCCTTATTGTTGGCGACCATGCGTCCGCAGAAGCGCCCGCACATACTGATATCCGGAGACTTCCCGCATGGTTTCGACGACCTTCACGTCCGCAACACGCAAGGCGCTGATCGGCGCGGCCGCTGGCGCCATCGGCGTGGCCAGCGTCTGGACGATGCCGCCCGCCGCATACGCACAGGCGCAGCCGCCAGTCGCGCATGGGCCGGCCTCGGTGGCAGACCTTGCCGAGGGCCTGCTCGATGCTGTGGTCAATGTCTCGACCTCGCAAAATGTCGGCGGAAGAAGCGGACAGCGTAACGTGCCCCCTCCGGGACTGCCGGAAGGGTCGCCCTTCCAGGAGTTCTTCGACGAGTTCTTCAATGAGCGTGGAGGCGAGAATTCGCCGGGGGCAGGCGCGTCCAGTCGCTGGGTTCCGGCTTCGTGATCGACGCCGAGGAAGGCATCATTGTCACCAACAATCACGTGATTGCAGATGCTGACGAGATCGAGGTCAACTTTGCCGATGGCGGCAAGCTGGACGCCGAGCTGGTCGGTACAGATCCCAAGACCGATCTGGCTGTACTCAAGGTCGACCCGTCGCTGCGCCAGCTCACTGCGGTGGACTTCGGCGATTCGACCGCGATCCGCATCGGCGACTGGGTGATGGCGATCGGCAATCCGTTCGGCCTCGGCGGTTCGGTGTCCATCGGCATCGTGTCGGCACGCGGACGCGACATCAATTCCGGCCCCTACGACGATTTCATCCAGACCGACGCGGCCATCAATCGCGGCAATTCCGGCGGGCCGCTGTTCGACATGAACGGCAAGGTCATCGGTATCAACACGGCGATCATTTCGCCCTCGGGCGGGTCCATCGGCATCGGCTTCTCGATACCCTCGCAGCTTGCCACCAACGTCATCGCCCAGCTTCGCGAGTTCGGCGAGACGCGGCGTGGTTGGCTGGGTGTTCGCATCCAGCCCGTCACCGACGACATTGCCGAGAGCCTCGGCATGGACAGCGCGCGCGGTGCGCTTGTTGCCGGTGTGATCAAGGGCGGCCCGGTTGACGACGGCTCGATCCAGCCCGGCGATGTCATCATCCGCTTCGACGGCAAGGATGTGCGCTCGGTGCGCGACCTGCCGCGCGTGGTCGCAGAAAGCCCCGTCGGCAAGGAAGTCGATGTCATCGTCGTCCGCAAGGGCGAGGAGCAGACCGTTCCTGTGACGCTCGGTCGCCTGGAAGATGGCGAGCGCATGACGGAGGACGGCTCGACGGAGCCGACGGAGGAAGAAGAGGCGCCGGTTGCGTCGGCCAGCGTGCTTGGCATGACCGTGGCCGAGCTCGATGACGAGGTGCGCGCCACCTACGAGATCTCCGATGACGTCAACGGCGTCGTCGTTACCGAGGTGCAGGAAGGGTCTTACGCGCAGGAAAAGGGCGTAATGCCGGGCGACGTCATCACCGAGATTGCGCAGGAGTCGGTATCGACACCGAAAGACCTTATGAACCGTGTCGATGCGCTGAAGGATCAGGGGCGGCGGAATGCGCTGCTGATGATCGCCTCGAAGAACGGCGAGCTGCGCTTCGTCACCGTGCGCATGGACTGAGGGAAGGGGCTTTCCCCTTCCTCACGCCGCCAGCAATTGCTTGCGGTCGACGCGCTCCTGCTGGGGCGAGCGGGCATAGAGTTCGCGGTAGCACTTGGAGAAGTGCGACGCCGACACGAAGCCGCACGCCACGGCCACTTCCACGACGGGCAGCGACGACTGGATAAGCAGGTGGCGGGCGCGGTCCAGCCTGATTTCAAGGTAGTAGCGGGCCGGCGAGCGGCCCATCTCCTGCCGGAACAGGCGCTCGATCTGTCGCCGCGACAGGCCGACATGGTCGGCGATCTCGATCAGCGACAACGGCTCGGCGAGGTTTGCCTCCATCAATTCGATGATCGTCAGCACTTTGGAGTTCTGCACGCCCAGCCGCGCGCGCAGCGGCAGCCGCTGGCGGTCGGTGGGGCTGCGGACGCGGTCGGTGAGTACCTGCTCGCAAACGCGGTTTACGAGGTTGTCGTCGAAGTCGTCACCGATGAGCTTCAGCATCATGTCGAGCGCTGCGGTGCCGCCGGCGCAGGTGTACAGATTGGAATCGACCTCGAACAGGTCGGCATAGACGTTGACCTTGGGAAACGCCTCGGTGAAGCCCGGCAGGTTCTCCCAGTGGATGGCGCAGCGCTTGTTTGACAGAAGCCCTGCCTGCGCGAGCACATATGCGCCGGTGCAAAGCCCGCCAATGGCGACGCCACGGTTGTATTCCTCACGCAGCCAGGCAAAAACGCTCTTCTGGTGATACTTTTCGACGTTCAGGCCGGCGCATACGATCACCATCGACGGGCGCTCCGGGCCGCTCATCTTGCGCCGCTCTTCCTCCAGCGTGGTATCCACGGCGCATTCGACACCATTGGATGCGCGCACTGGCCTGCCGTCGGCGCTCGCCAGTCGCCAGTGATAGGCGTCGTAGCCGAGCATGCGGTTCGCCGAGCGCAACGGCTCCAGCGCCGTTGCAAACGCGATCATCGTGAAATCGGGCACGAGAAAGAAAACGATCGACCGTTTGACGGTGTTTTTAGGGGTCACTTGTGCCTCCAGGGTAAAGCGGCCCGCTGACAGGTCATGTCGCGATCAGCAAAGCGTCATCAGGAAAACGCATAAATGTCAATGGGCTGTCATGAAGGAATTTGACAAGTCCACGGCCCGATGCAGCGATGCATCACGCGTCGAGAGCGGAGACGCGAAAACCGCCGCGCCAGGCATTCAAGCCCGTCGCGGCGGCTGTCGGTTCAATCGGTGATCCGGTCTCCTAGTTGACCAGGAAGCCCAGACGCGAAGCGGCGATCGCGCCGGTCTGGCCGGGCATCGTCTTGCCGAGGCGCTGGCGCTCAAGCGCAGTCGTCAGGTTGCTTTCGCGGCGACCGGAAAAGAAGCGGGAAAAGAATTTCATGACACATCTCCATGCAAAGTCAGGTCTCACACGGAACGGCCTTCGCATGATGGAGTGGGGTCGCTCGTTGATGCGCCCCATATAAGCGTTGTGCGGTGCAAACAAGATGGAAAATGCGAAGTGCAACGCTGCGAAAACGACACCGAATGCGGCATTTGCCTGCATCCTGGCCGGATTTGATAGCTCGCTCAGGGAGTTGGGCGTTTTTTACGGCGTTATGCGCCGATATCATGGGCGCGATGCCCAAATGCATGGCTGCCGGCGGGGCGTCGAATGTCCCGCCGGCTAGGCGTTTTCAGAGCCTGCGCACCCGGTGCGCGATGTCGAATTCGGAGTTGAGCCAACCGTCGACATTGTAAGAAGGCAGCCGCTTGGCGTTTCCATGCTCCTTGGGCGGGCGGCCCGTAATGGCATGGTTGTTGATAGCGCGGAACTCACGGATGAAATCCTGCAATGCACGCAGCACGCTCATACCAGCCTCCTCTGGATTGGTTGGTAGGTGCGGGTCCGGCGTTCGAGGCGACGGGGCATTTCTTCCTCCGTTGGCCAACCGATGTCCTTCTGGATTTCCGGCGGCAGCGAGAGGAGTTCCAGGTAGGTGTGCATGCGCCGACGACGGGTCAGATAGTCGGAGGCGAAGCGAGCGATCGATGCGAAGACTGACATTTTCATCTCCTTCCAGGTTGTGGCAGCGCATTCTCCGCTGCTGATGCTCTTGACTATGATCCTTGCGTCATGTTCAATCAAACGAAATGGAATGATAGTTTCATTCAGTTTTGTTGATGGACAAACCCAATGAACGCTCCCCTCAATCACCCCGTACCGTTGCTGGACCTCGACGTGCTGCGCACATTCGTTGCGATTGCCGAGACCGGCAGTTTCACGCTTGCCGCAGGTTCGGTGTTTCGAACGCCTTCCGCGGTCTCCATGCAGATCAAGAAGCTGGAGGATATTCTCGGCGCCTCGGTATTCCTGCGCGATGCTCGCTCGGTCACGCTAACCCAGGAAGGCGAGATGCTGATGGGCTATGCGCGGCGAATGCTGGCCCTGAATCGCGAAGCGGTGTCGAAGTTCATCGTGCCTGACATTGCCGGCGTGGTTCGGCTGGGTTCCCCGGACGACTACGGCGAACGCATCCTGCCCACCGTGCTCAAGCGCTTCGCCAAGACGCATCCGGCAATCGCGGTGGACGTCATCATCGACATGAGCGGAAATCTGCGCCGGCGGCTGGCCGAGCGTCAGCTCGACATCACGCTTTTGACCGCGCGCAACAATGTGCCTTCAGATGCGGAGGTGCTGCTGACCGAGCCGATCGTCTGGGGTGGCGCCAAGGGTGGCTGCGCCCATCTGCGCGATCCGCTGCCGGTTTCGCTCTGGGAGGAGGGCTGCGTCTGGCGCGCAGATGCGCTTGACGCGTTGGGCCGTGCGGGCCGCAATTACCGCGTCGCCTATATGAGCGCCCACACGGCGGGCCAGCGGGCTGCGATCCTGTCCGACCTCGCGATCGCGCCGCTGCCGAAGTCTTTCATCGGCGAGGAAATCGTGGCGCTTGGCCCGGACGAGGGGCTACCGCTGCTGTCCAACTACAATCTCGCGATGATCGTCGCGCCCGATGCATCGGCGCCTGTGCAGGCGGCAGCCGACCACATCCGCGCGACATTCGAGAGCTTTCGGGAGACTGGACGGTTCTGAGCCCGTCCGGTCAGGCTGAAAGAAACTCGACCATCTGAGTGCGCGCGACGCGGGCCTCCGGCATGTCGATCAGGGGCCAGACGTGGAACATGCCCTTGCCGACGACAAGGCGGACATCGGCTCCGGCCTCGTTGGCCTTTTCGGTGAAGACCACGCTGTCGGGGTAGAGCATGTCGCGCGTGCCCGAAAACAGCAGTGTCGGCGGCAGGATAGACAGGTCGCCGTAGAGCGGGCTGATGCGCCAGTCGGCGTAGTCGATACCGGCTGCATAGATCCGCACCGCCTCGGTGCCGCCGGGCACGCCCAGCCACGGGTCGATGCGGGCGACGTTCAGCGTCTCGGGGTTGGCAAGCGTCATGTCGAGGCCGGGCGAAATCAGCGCCAGCCGGTCGGCGATAGGCCAGCCGTTTTCCGCCGCCATCATGGTCAGTACCAGCGCCATGTTGCCGCCGGCGGAATCACCTGCAATCGCAACCTTCACGCCTTCGCCCATGACCTCCCGATAGACGGCGGTGGTCATCGCGTAGATCTCGTGGAAGTCGTGCTCGGGGGCCAGTGGATAGACCGGCACGGTCACGTGCGCGCCAAGGCGCGTCGCCAGTTCGGCGATAAGCTTCCAGTGAAACGAGGTCAGTTCGAAGCAGTATGCGCCGCCGTGCAGGTACAGGATGCGGCGGCTCGCGTCCTTTCCCTTAGGGCGCGCCTCGTAGACGACGTCGCCTTCGACCTGTCGTTGGGTGATGTCCAGGGTTTCCGCAGCCTTGACCGGTGGCCGGTGATCCTGCGTCTTGCGGGATTTCTCGATCCAGGCATGAAGCCCCTCGGCGCTCTGGAAGGCCTTCTTGCGCGTATGGCGGAGGACGAAGGCGGCGAGGTGGCTCTTGATACTCATTACATCTCCTGCGTGTGGTCACAGGAAGATGAAAGCCCTTCGCAAGTCGGCGTCAAGTGCGGCTGCGTCTCGCCGCCCGTTCCTCGCGCGATCGTCGCCTCGGCGAGGCATCGCCACCACCCGACGCGGGATCGTCGCCCGCATTCGCACGGCGCGGCGGGAGCGTCACCGCCTCGGCCAGCTTGGGGAACGGGTCCACCTTGTTGGGCAGGGCCATTGCATTGACGAAAAGCTGCTGGAAGTTGGGCTCCAGCGCCGTCTCGATCTTTTCGATGCGACGCACCGTCTCCTCGATCTCGCGGCGGTAGTCACGGTTCAACAGGGCCATCAGTGCACCCTGGCCGGCCGCGTTGCCGACGGCCTTCACCTCGGCGAGGTCGCAGTCGGGAATCAGCCCAAGCACCATTGCGTATTTGGGATCGATGAAGGAGCCGAACGCGCCGGCGAAGCGGATCGTGTCGACATGGTCGACGCCCTGCTTTTCCATCAGCAGCTTGATGCCCGCATAGAGCGCCGACTTGGCAAGCTGGATGGCGCGCACATCGTTCTGGGTAACGGTGATGCGCGGCTGGCCTTCATGGAGCAGGTAGGACGAGGTGCGGCCGTTCTGGAAGATGCGCGGTGTCCTCGCGCGGCGAGCGCGCCGTCGATCACGCCGTCTTCCGAGATGATGCCCGACAGGTACATCTCAGCCACGACCTCGATGATCGCCGAGCCGCAGATGCCGGTGACGCCCAGTTTCCCGGCGTCTTCAGCAAATCCGTCTTCATCCGACCATTTTTCCGATCCGATGATGCGGAAACGCGGTTCCAGGGTCTCGGGATCGATGCGCACGCGCTCGATCGCGCCCGGTGCCGCGCGTTGTCCCGACGATATTTCCGCGCCCTCGAAGGCCGGCCCTGTCGGTGAGGACGCGGCGACGACCCGCGCTCTGTTGCCCAGCACGATCTCGGCATTGGTGCCGACGTCGACCAGCAGCATCATCGCATCCTGCCGGTAAGGGCCTTCCGACAGGGTGGCGGCCGCAGCGTCGGCCCCGACATGGCCTGCAATGCAGGGCAGCACATAGACGCGTGCGCCCTCGTTGATCTTCAGGCCGATTTCGCTGCCCCAAGTATGCACCGCGCCGGAAACGGCCAGCGCGAAGGGCGCCTGGCCGAGCTCGGTCGGGTCGATGCCCAGGAACAGGTGATGCATAATCGGGTTGCCGACGAAGACGGCGTCCAGCACGTCGTCGCTGCTGACTTCGCCTTCCGCGCACACCTTGTCCAGCAGCCCGTTGATCGCCTCACGGACAGCCGTGGTCATGGCCTGCCGGCCATCGGGGTTCATCATCACGTAGGAAACGCGGCTCATCAGATCTTCGCCAAAGCGGATCTGCGGGTTCGACGTGCCGGATGAGGCAACGACCCGGCCCGACAGCAGAGAGACCAGATGCATCGCGATCGTGGTCGAGCCGATGTCGCAGGCAAGGCCGTAGGCTTCGTTGTGAAGGCCGGGCCAGAGCGCGATGATCGTCGGCCGCGACGTTGCGAGGTCGCGATGGATCGCGGCCGTGACGCCCCAGTTGCCCTTGCGCAGGATCGTCTGCACGCGCGGCAGCAGGTGCTGTGAGACCAACAGGTCCTGCCAGCCCCAGTCCTTTTCGAGCATAGCCTTGAGGCGGTCGAGATCGCCGAGCGGCTTGTGCATGTCGGGTTCGTCCACCTCGACATAGCAGAGCTGGACAGCCGGATTGCGCTCGATGATGCGGTCCAGTGCTGCCTTGCGCACCACCTGCGCGTTGATGACGGTATCCTGCGGCACGTCGACGACGAGGTCGCCCTCGATGGTGGAGGAGCAGGAGAGGCGGCGCCCCTCGGCCAGTCCGCGCACGCGCTCGTAACGCTCCTCCTTGGCGCCCCTGGGAGAAATGTGGTCGTTGGAGGAAACGATCTTGTGCTTGGCGAAATTGCCTTCCTGCACAACGATCTGGCAACGCCCGCAGGTTGCCCGCCCGCCGCATACGCTCTCGACATAGACGCCAAGCTCGCGCGCGGCATCCAGCACGGTCGTGCCTTTGGGAAAACGCCCGCGCTTTCCCGAGGGCATGAACAGGACGAGCGGATCGGTGATGTTGGACGGGGCGTTCATGGAAACATCGTCACCCTCGCGCCATCCGTGCCTCCCGGCCGCCGCGACGGCGGCCTGCGCCGGCAGCAGCGTCACCGGGTGCGGAGACGGCCACCGGGGCAGGGGCGGCGTGTTCGCCGGGCTTGTAGTCCTTGTACGTCTTGATCCAGGTCATGCAGTCCTTGTCGGTGCCGTTGAGCACATTGGCGCCGCGCACGGCCTCCATCTCCTGCGGGCGGCAGGGATTCATGATCGCAGAGGTCATCCCGGCGCCGATCACCATCGGGATGAAGGCGGCGTTGATGCCGTGGCGATGCGGCAGGCCGAAGGAGATGTTGGAAAGACCGCAGGTCGTGTTGACCTTGAGCTCGTTGCGCAGCCGGTAGAGAAGCTGGAAGACCTGGCGGCCGGCATCGCCCAGCGCCCCGATCGGCATGACCAGCGGATCGACGACGACGTCCTCCGGCTTGATGCCATGGTCCATCGCGCGCTCGACGATCTTCTTGGCGACCGCGAAACGCACGTCAGGGTCCATGGAGATGCCGGTCTCGTCGTTCGAGATGGCGACCACCGGCACATCGTATTTCTTGATGAGCGGCAGGATCGCTTCGAGCTTTTCTTCCTCGCCGGTCACAGAATTGACGAGCGGGCGGCCCTTGGCGACCTTCAGGCCCGCTTCGATCGCGGCGGTAACCGACGAGTCGATCGACAGCGGCACATCCACCAGCCCTTGCACGATCTCCAGCGTCTGCACCAGAAGGGCGGGCTCGGTCGCGTTGGGGTCGACGGCGGTGACGCCGGCATTGACGTCCAGCATGGTCGCCCCGGCCTGCACCTGCTCGATCGCGTCCTTCTTCACCGTTTCGAAATTGCCTTCGACCATTTCGGCCGCGAGCTTCTTGCGCCCGGTCGGGTTGATGCGCTCGCCAATGACGCAGAAGGGCTGGTCGAAGCCGATGACGATCTCACGTCTCGCCGAGGCTACGATGGTGCGGGTCATGTTGTGTCTCCGTTCTTTGTCGGGATGTCCCGAATAGAGGGCGCTTGCAAGCGCGAATTCAGGTGGCGGCCTGGCTGACGATCGCCTGCGGGGTTTCGGTGGGGCTGTCGTGCAGGATGTGATCGAGGCGTTCGGCGACCATGGCGTCGTCCGCACGCGGTTCGCGGCGCCACGGACGGCGGCCCTTGAGCACGCCGGATTCGTGCACGATCTCGGCGACGAACTCCTCCTGGCGATAGGCCATCACGTGGATGCCTGACACGCCCTCGATTTCCTTGACTTCGTTGATGATGTCGATGGCGATCTGCTTGCCTTCCTTTTTCTGGTCGGCCGCACCTTCGAGCCGTGCGATCACCGCATCGGGGATATGGATGCCGGGCACGTTGGCGCGGATCCATCGCGCCGTCTTGGCCGAGGCAAGCGGCCCCACACCGCACAGCACATAGCATTGCTCGGTGAGCCCGAGATCATTGACGCGCCTCATGTATTCACGAAACATCGGCACATCGAAGCAGTACTGGCTCTGCACGAACTGGGCGCCTGCCGCGATCTTCTTGGCGAGCCGGTGGGGGCGGAATTCATAGGGTGGCGCGAACGGGTTGATCGCGGCACCCAGGAAAACGGCGGGCGGCGTCGTCAGCTTGCGGCCGGAGAGGAATTTCTGCTCGTCGCGCATGGTGCGGACCGTTTCCAGCAGCGACATGCAGTCGAGATCGAAGACGGGCTTTGCGCCCGGCTGGTCGCCGGCCTGCACCCCGTCGCCCGTCAGGCACAGCATGTTGGCCACGCCCATCGCGGCGGCACCCAGCACGTCGCCCTGGATCGCGATGCGGTTCCGGTCGCGACAGGAAATCTGGTACACCGGCGCATAACCCATGCGGGTCAGCAGCGCGCAGATGCCGACCGACGACATATGGCAGTTGGCGCCCGACGCATCGACGGCGTTGATCGCGTCGACCCAACCGTCGAAGACCTTGGCGCGCTCGTAGACGTCTTCGGGATCGGCGCTGTCCGGCGGGTTGAGCTCGGTGGTCACCGCGAACTCGCCGCGCCGCAGGATGCGCTCAAGCCGGCCGCGCGACGAATGGCCGGGCAGCGGGTCTAGTGGCAGGTCGATGCCGGCGGGGTTCTCGTCAGGCTGCGGAGGGCGCGGGGAGGGGGTCATGCAGGCTCTCCCTTTTTCGCCTTCTCACGCTCGGCGGCGGCGCGAGCCGTCACGCGCAGCCAGGCCGACGTTTCGCGCAGAGACTGGTCGACGGGTTTCTGCACGGCGAGGATCGCATCGCCATTGCGCATGTTGCGCGAGCCTTCCCAGGCCTTCACCCACACGCAGGGCATATCCGGCTCGACCTCGCAATTGCCGTTGGCGCGCACGCCGCCGCAGGGGCCGTTGCGGAGCTGTTTCGGGCAATTCATGGGGCATGACATGCCGGTGGACGACAGCACGCACTGGCCGCACATGCGGCAGTCGAACATGAGGCCCTTGACCCGTTTCTCGACGAACTTCACCGGCGCTTCGGCGCGTGAATATCCGACCGCTTTCCAGATCGGGTGCAGCAGCAGAAAGACGTCGGCAAAGCGCTCGTAGAACCATTCGAGCCCACGCGAGTGGCGCACCGACCACAGCCGCATCGTGTAGCGGCGCTGGACACGCCGCTGCGGGGATACGTCTGCGGGCTTGTATGCGGTCTTGGGCGCCGCGTTGCGAACCTGGGTGGCCTGGGTGACCGTCGGCTGCTGCTTGTCAGACATTTTCCCTTCCGCCCGCCTTCACGAGTGCGACGAGACGTTCGCGGTCATAGGCCGCGTCGAGTTCGGCAAACGCCTTGTCGGCTTCAGCCTCAAGGTCGTCGCCGACAGGTTCGGGGTCTGCCTTGCGCCACTCGGCCAGATACGCGTCGGTATCGCCTGCGCCGGTTCGCATGGCGCACATGTCGATAGCCTCGGTGAAGCGCAGCGGCAGCTCGCGCTTGGCGTTCTGCCGTCCTTTTCTGACGATCACTTGTGCCGGGATGTCGCGCCAGTAGACGACGATTAGATCCGCCATGCGGCTGTTCTCCTCACTCCACAATGACCATTGCGCGGAAGCGCGCGCGCCTGCTTGTTGCCGGACGACGCGCGTGCATTCAAAAACGACGCGCGGTCAGCGGCGGAATTCGAGGATGTCGAGTTTCGATTCGTAGTGGGGGGCGGGGAACTCGATATGCCATTCTGCCTCGCCGGTTCGAAACGCATAACCGGCCTGGTCGCTTTCAGGTCCCGAGCCGTAAGCTGCGGGTTTTGCATCATGAATGCTGCCGGAGCCGATATAGATCAGGCGGGTGTCGGAATCGGTGAAGAAACGGCCGGTCGTCCGTTGCGAACCCGACAGTTTTTCGAGCTTCCAGCCGGAGCCGTCATCGGTGACCCTGCAACGAAACCAAGAATAGACGACCAGATTTGCCAGCCCCCAACCTTGGTGGTGCGGCATTGCCAATCGCCGGTCATGTCGAAGCCCTCGAACGACTGGTGCAGGGCCGAAAGCGTGCGATCCATTATGGCGATGTCCTCAGGGCTGCCACCTTCGCGCGCTTCCGCAACGGCTGCATCGCGGGTTGTCTCATAGGCTTCAAGCCGAGCGCGGTCCGCGTCGGTGATGAGGCTTTCGATCTCTCCGGTGGCGAAGGCCGGCGTGGACAGGAGCAGGGCAAGTGCAATGAGGGCTGTACGGCGCATAGATCGGTCTCCGGTGGTTCCGGCCATCCCGCCGGGCAAATCCGGCGGTTTCAAGATCGCGTCGAAAGCCGGGCAAGCGCAGGTTCCAGATCGCCGTAACCCGTCATGCGCTTCTCGTAGGCAAGGCCGAGCATTTCAGCCGCATCGCGAGCCACCTTTTCGAGCGACGGGTCGTCTGTCTGGGCCAGATAGACAACCTTCTCGTAGTTTCCAAAGAAGTCCTGCGCCAGCTCAGGGTGGCGGTCGAGGCCGAGCGGCTTCATGAAGAACGCGTCGAACTGCCGACACAGGAAGTCGGTCATGTAGAAGGCCGTCATGTCGGCTTCTTCCACCGCCGCAAACCGTGCTTCGCCTTGGTAAAAGGCGAAGCAGTGCGGGCCATCCATGCGCTCGACGCCGTGTCGTTCCAGCACCCGGTCGAGCATGCCGCCCGTGCCGCAATCAGCGTAACCGGCAAAGATCGCCGCATAGCCTTGCGCCCGCGCAGTCTTAATCGCCGCGTCCATCGCGTCCGGGATTCTATCCGGCCTGTAGTGGAGTTCGGCGGGCAGGCAGGTCAGGTCGATATGATCGAGACCAAGCCTCTCTTTCACCGCCAGGATTTCGCGCGCCAGCATTCCGCATGCGATTACGAGAACCTTTTCGGGTTCCGCGCGTTGCATGTCTGTCACCTTTCACAGCGCCAGAGGGGCGCATCGACGATGCGGAGTTTCACGATGACCAAATCCACCATGTCCAAGCTCGCCGTTCTCGTTCTCGTTGCCGGCTTTGCGGCCGGTTGCGCCAATACCATCCGCGGCATGGGCGCCGACACCGCGAATGCGGTGGATGCTACGCAGGACGCAGGCCGCAATATCGAGCGGTCGACTTACTAATCGTCACGGCGAAAGCTTGAAACGTCCACGCCTCAGGCCGAGGCGTGGACGTTGTGCTTGCGCTTCATGAAATCCTTCGCCGTTTCCACGGCCACAGCCGCGTCGCGGCAGTAGGCGTCGGCTCCGACAGCCTTGCCGAACTCCTCGTTGAGCGGTGCGCCGCCCACGAGCACGACGTAGTCGTCGCGGATACCCTTTTCCTTCATCGTGTCGATCACGACCTTCATGTAAGGCATTGTGGTCGTGAGCAGGGCCGACATGCCGACGATGTCGGGCTGATGCTCCTCGATCGCGGCCAGATAGTTCTCGACAGGATTGTTGATACCGAGGTCGACGACGTCGAAGCCCGCACCCTCCATCATCATGCCGACGAGGTTCTTGCCAATGTCGTGAATGTCGCCCTTGACTGTGCCGATCACGAGCTTGCCCTGCTTGGGCGCGCCGGTTGCAGCCAGCAGCGGGCGCAAGATAGCCATGCCGGCCTTCATGGCGTTGGCTGACAGCAGCACCTCAGGCACGAAAAGAATGCCGTCGCGGAAATCTTCGCCGACGATGCGCATGCCCTCGACTAACGCTTCGGTGAGGACGTCGTAAGGGACCCAACCGCGCTCCAGAAGGATGTTCGTTCCTTCCTCGATCTCCTCCTTCAGCCCGTCATAGAGGTCGTCGTGCATCTGCTGCACCAGTTCCTCGTCGGAAAGCTCGGAGAGGATGATTTCGTCGTCTGACATCTCGGGCTCCTGCAAATGCCATGCGCGGACAAACGGTGCCCGCAACGTTCTCCCAATTCATAATCCGCGACAAACCAGGTTTCTTAGCTGATTTGCGACGTGCCGCGATAGGAAAGCGACCGAAGCAGGCCCGTTTGGAACTGACAGCACTTCCTGTCGATTTTGCGACACGGGCTGGCGCTGGCTGGCCGCTTCTGCAAGGTTGCTTGGCTACGATCCGGGCAAAGAGCCGCCCGGCGGCATTACGGGATTCAGGGAAACGGTCATGGAAGACAATCTGGCTGTCGAGCAGGGCGCTGGCGGCGGACGCCGTGGACGCGGCGACAGGGGCGGTGCAGCGGCACGCCGCGCGGCGCGTACTGGCGGCGGCGCAGGGCCGCAGCTCACCTACATCAAGCGCAATATTCCGCTTTACGAGGTGCTCAACGAGGAAGGTCTCGCGCTGATCGAGGCCAATGCCGACACGGTTCTCGAGGAGATCGGCATCGAGTTTCGCGACGATGCCGAAGCGCTGGCAATGTGGAAGGATGCCGGCGCGGACGTGAAGGGCGAGCGGGTCCATTTCCCGAAAGGCCTCCCGCGGTCGCTGCTGAAATCCGCTCCATCCGTGTTCACCCAGCATGCGCGCAACCCGGAGCGTTCCGTGCAGATCGGTGGCGACGCCACCGTTTTCGCGCCTGTCTACGGCCCGCCCTTCGTGCGCGCGCCTCGATGGCAACCGCCGTTATGCGACGATCGAGGATTTCCGCAATTTCGTGAAGCTCGCCTATCTGGCGCCGTCGATCCACCATTCCGGCGGCACGGTGTGCGAGCCGGTCGACGTGCCGGTCAACAAGCGCCATCTGGACATGGTGCTGGCGCATATGACGCTATCCGACAAGCCTTTCATGGGCTCGGTGACCGCGCCGGAACGCGCCGAAGACACGGTTGCCATGGCGAAGATCCTGTTCGGCGAGGAGTTCGTCGACCAGAACACGGTCATCATCAACCTTATCAACGCCAACTCGCCGATGGTCTTCGACGAGACCATGCTGGGCGCGGCCAAGGTCTATGCCCGCAACAACCAGGCGACGATCATCACGCCGTTCATTCTCGCCGGCGCGATGAGCCCGGTGACGGTCGCGGGCACGCTGACGCAGGTGCTTGCCGAGGTGCTGGCGGGTGCCGCCTTCACGCAGCTCGTGCGGCCGGGCGCACCGGTGCTGTTCGGCACTTTCGCGTCCTCGATCTCCATGCAGTCCGGTGCGCCGACCTTCGGCACGCCGGAACCGTCGCTGGTCTCCTACGGTGCGGCCCAGCTTGCGCGGCGTCTCGGCCTGCCGTTCCGCACCGGCGGGTCGCTATGCGCATCCAAGGTTCCGGATGCACAGGCGGCCTATGAGAGTGCCAACACGCTCAACTCGACGCTGCTTGCCGGCACCAATTTCGTGCTGCACTCCGCTGGCTGGCTCGAGGGCGGGCTCGCGTCCTGCTACGAGAAGTTCATGATGGATGTCGACCAGCTCGGCATGGCGCAGAAGTTCGCCGCAGGCGTCGACCTGTCCGAAAACGGGCAGGCGATGGACGCGATCCGCGAGGTCGGGCCGGGGAGCCACTATCTCGGCTGTTCCCATACCCAGGCCAATTTCCAGTCCGCCTTCTATCGCTCGTCCATTGCCGACAACAACTCCTTCGAGCAGTGGCAGGCCGAGGGCGAGAAGACCGCGCCACAGCGGGCTAACGAACTCGCCCGCCGGTGGCTGGAGAGCTACGAAGCGCCCTATCTCGATCCGGGTATCGCCGATGGCCTGCGCGATTTCGTCTCGCAGAAGAAAGAGGCGATGCCCGACGCCTTCACGTGAAAGGAGCCCGCGTCAGGCCGGGCTAAAGTGGCCGACATCATCCACAAGGAAGTCTGGCGCAGCGCCATACGCGGGCCGGACGGGAAAGGATGATATTGCGACAAAGCCTCCGCCGGATTGGCCGGTTCTGTCGTGAATGGCGGCCATAGCTGGCGACGATTGACGTCAGGGAGCGGGCCGAACTGGAGGAACCAAGGATGAGCGGTGAGCTTCTCAACCAGATCGCGTCTGCCCTTGCTTCTCACGGCCTCATCCTGCGTGGCGGTTTTTCCTTCGCGGCTGACGAGGAGGGACTTGCCGGTCGTTCCGGCGCTCCCGCGCGCTCGGTTCTTCTGGTCGGGAATGCGGGAGCGGGCTACTGGCGGCATTTCTCGCTCTGGCGAGAGACCCAACCTGTAAACCTCCCCAACCCGCTCGACACATGGTCGCGGCTGGTGATCGGCGAGGTCGCCGATCGCGTCGGTGCTCGCCTCATCATGCCGAACGACCGCCCGTTCGCGCCGTTCCAGCAGTGGGCGATGCGTTCGGAAGAACTGAGACCGTCGCCGCTCGGCCTCCTCATGCATCCGGTCTACGGGCTCTGGCACGCCTATCGCGGCGCATTGCTGTTCGACCGCGAACTTGCGTTTCCCGCGCTTGAGAAACCGATTCACCCTTGCGATCTATGTGACGGAAAACCTTGCCTGAATGCCTGCCCGGTCGATGCCTTTTCAGCCTCGGGGTTCGACTATCCCGGTTGCGTCTCGCATGTCCGGGGCCGCACAGGGTACACCTGCGGGAGTGCGGGCTGCCTTGCGCGCAATGCCTGTCCCATCGGTGCAGAATGGCGCTATCCGGCGGCGGTGCAGGCATTTCATCAGGCAGCTTTTGCGGGGCTGTAGATTTTTTCCTTGCCCCACCCAAGGATCGGCGGGATTGAGACGTCCAACGGGCGATGATGGCGCTGACGATGGACGAAGAAGACGTCTCCGACGGTGAGCTGGCGCGCAGGGCTGCGGCCGGCGACCGGTCGTCGTTTGCGCGGCTAGTCAAGCGGCACTATGCCTTCGTCTTCCGTATCGCCTACCGGATGACGGGACATCGCGCCGATGCGGAAGACATCGCGCAGGATGTCTGCGCGCGGCTTGGCCGTGCCATCCGTACCTATCGGGGCGGCAGCGCGTTCACCACCTGGCTCTACCCTGTCGTCGTCAACGCGGTGCGAGACCAAGGACGGAGTGCCGCGCGTGAGGCCACGCGGCGGCGGGCCTACGGCATTCAAGCGCGCATCGAGAGCGCGGCTTATGAGGCGAATGAACCGGCCGAGGCGCTATGGGAGGCGGTGCGCGACCTGCCGCCCAAACAGCAGGAGGCGGTGACGCTGGTCTATGGCGAGGCGCTGAGCCACGCCGAGGCGGCCGACCTGCTCGGCTGCTCGGAGACGACAGTCTCTTGGCACATCCATGAAGCGAAGAAACGGCTGAAGCTCATCATGTCGGCCGGGGAAGTCTGATCATGGCGAATAACGAATTCGACGAACTCGATCTGCTGCGGGGCTCGAAGGCGCCCGCACCCGGGAACGAAGCAAAGGCACGCGGGCTCGATGCCGCGTTGCGCGCCTATGACGAGGCCGGGAAAGAAAATTCGGCGGCGCCCCAAGGATCGGGCGCTGGCGCGCGTCTCACTGCCGGAACAATCGGGTTCTGGAGAGAGATCATGCGCAAGAAACTTATCGCAAACCCGGCTTTGGCCGGCCTCGTTGCCCTGCCGGTTGCGGGCATCGTCACGTGGCAGTTGCTCGACGAGTATCGCCCGGCGAGCCCACAGGAGCCTGCAGCGGTGGAAAACGACGCGCCGCAACGCCAGGCGGCTGAAACCAGGGTTTCCCAGCCCGCGAAAGAGGAGGCGGCCGGACAAGCGTCCGACCAGGCGACGCAGGACATGGCTGCCGAGATCGCAGCCGCTCCTCCATCGCCTGCCGACGGCATGACGCCCTCCAGCACGGTTCTGACACGCCAGAAGACGGCCGAGCCGCGTGTGATGCCCATGCCATCCGCTGCGCCGCAGGTAATCGCGCCTGAGCCCTATCCGGTGCCTGCCGAGAACCGCGATCGCGTCGAGGCCTTCAACAGCAATCCGGTGCGCACGGTTCAGGAAAGCCCCGTCTCCACCTTTTCGATCGATGTCGATACGGCCTCCTACGCCTTCGTGCGCCGCTCGCTGAAGGAGGGTGTGGTGCCCGATCCGGACAGCGTTCGGGTCGAGGAGATGATCAACTATTTCCCCTATGACTGGGCCGGTCCGGAAAGCGCCGAGGTTCCTTTCAACTCGACCGTCACCGTGATGCCGACGCCGTGGAACGAGAACACCCGGCTCATGCATGTCGCGATCAAGGGTTACGAGATCGAGCACGCGCAGAAGCCGCGCTCCAACCTCGTCTTCCTGATCGACACGTCGGGATCGATGGAAGAGCCCGACAAGCTGCCGCTTCTCAAGAACTCCTTCCGGATGCTCGTCGACCGGCTGAACCCCGAAGACACGGTTTCCATCGTTACCTATGCGGGCAGCGCCGGCACGGTGCTGGAGCCGACCAAGGCGTCGGACAAGGCGGGGATCCTGTCTGCGCTCGACAGGCTGGAGGCCGGCGGCAGCACGGCGGGTGAGGCGGGTATCCGCGAGGCATACCGGCTTGCGGAAAGCTCCTTCGTCGAGGGCGGCGTCAACCGCGTGATGCTGGCGACCGACGGCGATTTCAATGTCGGGCAGGTGAGCGACGACGAACTGACGACGCTGATCGAGAACAAGCGGGAATCCGGTGTGTTCCTCTCGGTGCTGGGCTTCGGCCGCGGCAACCTCAACGACCAGATGATGCAGGCCATCGCCCCAAACGGCAACGGAGCGGCTGCCTATATCGACACGCTGGCGGAAGCTGAAAAGGTGCTGGTGGAGGAGGCATCCTCGACGCTGTTCCCCATCGCCGGCGACGTGAAGATACAGGTCGAGTTCAATCCGCAGCAGATCGCCGAGTACCGGCTGATCGGCTACGAGACACGGGCGCTCAGCCGCGAGGACTTCAACAATGACCGCATCGATGCCGGCGAGATCGGCTCGGGCCACTCGGTGACGGCGATCTACGAGATCACGCCGGTGGGTAGCCCGGCGCGGATGGTTGACGATCTGCGCTACGGGCAGCAGAGCGACAGCGCGGCATCGACGGCCGGCGAAGGCGAATATGCCTTCGTCAGGATCCGCTACAAGGCGCCGGGCGAGGATACCAGCAAGCTGATCGAGAAGCCGGTCACGGAAGCCGATGTCGTTTCGAGCTTCGACGTGGCTTCGACAGACGCGCGCTTCTCCGTCGCTGTCGCAGCCTTCGGGCAGAAGCGCGGGACACGGATGCCGTGGCGAATTTCGGCTACGACCGTATCCAGGAGATCGCCTCGGCCGCGCGCGGAGCTGATCCGTTCGGCTATCGTGCGGAGTTCCTGTCGCTGGTCAGGCTCGCATCGGCGCTCGATCGGCCGCGCTGAACCTTCACTATTGCGCTGTTGTGAAGCCGGTCGGGATCGGATCCCGGCCGGCTTCCCTTTAGTGGAGCCGGGAATCCTTACGTTGCATCTTGTAAAAGATATATCTTTTTCTAGATATGACGCATGAACGACATTATGAAAGGAATCCCAATGTTCAATCACAGACATCGAGGTGGGCATGGTCATATGTGCATGGCCGGTGGGCCGGGCAGGGGCGGTGGCGGGCGGCATGGCCATGGCGGCCCGTTCGGCCGCAATCGCGGCGGACCGTTCGGCGGGCGGCGCGGGCCGCGCATGTTCGATTCGGGCGCCTTGCGGCTGGTCGTGCTCGGCCTGATCGCCGAGGAGCCGCGCCACGGCTACGACATCATCAAGGCGCTGGAAGCGAAATTCCAGGGCGCCTACAGCCCCAGCCCCGGGGCCATCTATCCCATGCTGCAGATGATGGAGGAGGCCGATCTCGTCACCTCGACGACGACCGGCAACAAGCGCCTGTTCTCGATTACCGAGCAGGGCCGCGCTTTCCTTGCCGACAATGCGCGGGAACTGGAGAAGATCAACGCGCAGATGGAGCAGGCGTCCACCGAGACCAGCGGCGTAGCCCTAGGCGACGAGGTGCGCGCATTGCGCTGGGCGGTCTACAGCCGGCTGCGCAGTGGGGCTCTGTCGGCCGAACAAGCGGCTGAAGCACGCGAAATCCTAAAGCGCGCGCGCCGTGAGATCGAGGATCTCTAGATCGGACCGGTCAGCCGCGGGCGCGGCGGCGCTCGCGGCGGCCTTCGCCTTCCACGGCGCCGCTTTCAGCGGCCTGCTTGTTGCGCAGCGGGCCGATGCGCGCCACGACATCTTCAACTGACGGCCGGGCAGCCGGCGCGTGTTCATCCAGGGCCTTGCGCATGGCTGCAAGGTGCTGGAACGACGTGCCGCAGCAGCCGCCGACGATCCTGGCGCCGCCATCAACCGCCAGCCGTACATAGTCGGCCATCAGTTCCGGCGTGCCGGAATAGTGGATTTCGGTGCCGCGGAATTCCGGTATGCCGCAATTGCCCTTGACGATGATGGTGGCGTCCGGTTTCGCGGCGCTCATGTCGAGCAGCGAGGCGAGGATGTCCGACGCGCCGACGCCGCAATTCGCACCGACGCCCAGCGGGGCCGCACCGAGACCATCGGCCACGCCGTGGATATCCTTCGGCGCGAGGCCCATCATCGTGCGGCCGGCCGTGTCGAATGAACCCGTATAAGTGTAGGGCAGGCCGACACGGATGGCGGCTTCGGCGGCGGCACGGATTTCGTCCGGCGCCGACATCGTTTCGATCCAGGCGACTTCCGCGCCGCCTTCCTTGAGGCCTTCGATCTGCTCGACGAAGGCCTCCACGGCCTCGTCATACGTCATCGCGCCGAGCGGTTGCAGCAGTTCGCCTGTGGGACCGACGGACCCTGCAACGATGACCTTGCGGCCAGCCTTGTCCGCGACCGAGCGCGCGATCTCGGCGGCGCGGCTGTTAAGCTCGTGCACGCGGTCCTGCGCGTGGTGCAGTTTGAGGCGGTGGCGCGTCCCGCCGAACGAGTTGGTCAGGATGATGTCGGCGCCCGCGTCGACGAAACCCTGATGCAGGGCGACGATCTTTTCGGGAGCGCTTTCATTCCAGAGTTCCGGAGCTTCGCCCGCTTCCAGGCCCATGGCGAAGAGGTTGGTGCCGGTCGCGCCATCGGCAAGCAGCACGCCCTTTTCGGCGATCAGAGCATCGATCGGATTGGTCATGAAAAGCGCCTTCGCAAGGTCTGGAGACTTGAGATAACAATATAAAGAAATCTTTATATGGCGTCAATGTCGCTGTGGTTGCGGATATCAGGCTTTGCCGCGCCGGCCGGCGACCCGCAGCAGCTTTCGGAAGCGCGGGCATTCGAGGTGAGAAGGGGCAGGGCACTCAGCCACGTGCCTGAGCGCGTCGCGCAACACCGTCAGGTCGCGGATCTGGCGGTCTATCTCGTCGGCGCGGCCATGAAGGACCGGGCGCGGCAAATCCACCGTGCCATTGGCGCGAAACATGCCGGCGATCTCATCGAGCGAGAAACCGGCCTTTTTGCCGAGCGCGATCAGGGCGATCTGCCAGACGGCTTCCGGCCCGAACTGGCGGCGAAGCCCGCGCCGGCCGACTGAAGCGATGAGGCCGATCTCGTCGTAGTAGCGCAGCGTCGAGACGGCGACGCCGGTGCGCTCGGCCACATCGCCAATGTCGAGAATTTCCATGCTTGACCTCAAGTTGACTTTAAGTGGCAGAATGCCGCCAGATCCGAATTTGAGCAAGGGCATGACAATGAAAAACGATTCCGATACCCCGCAATCCGGCGGCACGAGCCGCAGCATCGCTCCGCTGGCGATGGCGATGTTGCTGGCGTCCACCGGTGTGAGCATCACCACCGTCGCGCTGCCTGTGCTGGCACGCGACTTTTCCGTCGACGTGACACAGGCGCAATGGGCCGTGCTTGGCTATCTGCTCGCCGTCACGGTCTCCATCGTTTCCTGCGGGCGACTGGGCGACCTCGTCGGGCATCGCCGTGTATTCCTGGCGGGACTGGCGATCTTTGCGGCGGCGTCCGCGTTGTGCGCAGCCGCGCCGACGCTCGGACTGCTCGTCTTCTTTCGTGTCCTGCAGGGCGTCGGCGGGGCGATCCTGATGGCGTTGCCGATCTCGATTGCGCGAGACGTGGTGGCCGAGGAGCGTGTCGGCTGGGCGATGGGGCTGCTCGGCACTACGTCGGCTATCGGCACCGCGCTTGGGCCTTCTATGGGCGGGCTGATCATCGCGTGGTCTGGCTGGCAGGCGACATTCCTGACGCTCGCTTTCTTCGCGCTGGTGGTGCTGGTCGTATCCCTACGAACCTTGCCTGCCGCAAAGGCTGCGTCTCCGGGAGATCGCCCCAGCCTCGACCTAGCCGGCACGCTGATGCTGGCACTGACGTTGATCGCCTATTCGCTCGCGGTGACCGGCGGCGACGGTTTTTCGACGCAGGCGGCACTGCTGCTCACAGCAGCGGTTGCGGGCGCGATCGCCTTCGTAATTGTCGAGCGACGCCGTGCGACGCCCCTGGTGGCACTCGATGCGCTCCGCGAGCGCGCGACCGCTGCATCGCTGATGATGAACCTGCTTGTCTCCAGCGTGATGATGTCGGTGCTGGTCGTCGGGCCGTTCTACCTGGCTTTCGGGCTGCATCTGAACGACGCGTTGATCGGGCTGGCGCTGGCGGCGGGGCCGACAATGGCTGCGCTCAGCGGGCTGCCGGCGGGCCACCTCACCGACAGGTTCGGCGCGCGGCCAATGCTGATCTACGCGCTGGCACACATGATCGTCGCGCTGATCTGCTTTTCGATCCTGCCGGGCATATTCGGCGTCGCCGGTTTTGTCCTGTCGCTGATGGCCCTGACGCCGTCGTTCCAGCTCTTTCTGGCGGCGAACAACACCGACGTCATGCTGGCCGCGAGGGAAGACCAGCGCGGCATGATTTCGGGACTGCTGGGGCTGTCGCGCAACCTCGGCCTGATGACGGGTGCTTCTGTCATGGGGGCGGTGTTTGCGGCTGCGGCCGGCTCCGCCGACATCACGCGGCTGCCGCCCGAGACGGTCGCCTTTGCCTTCTCTTTCACGTTCCAGGTGGCCGCGGGCCTCGTCGCGTTCTCTCTGGTGCTGGCATTGCTGGGACGGCGGCGCGTTCCGGCGCAGGACGAGCTTTGCGTCGACTGCTAGCTCAACGCGCGCGCGAAACCCGCTGCTTCGTGCGCGTTGATCTCGGCTGCCCGGATCAGATTGTCGAAGTGGCGGGTCAGCGTGCGCACCGTCTCTGTCGCGTTCAGCACCACATACATGTCGCCCATGTAGATAGCGGCGCGAAGCTGCCCGAAGATCGTGTAGGGCACCGAATAGCGCTGGCGGCCGTCATAGAGGTAGAGGCGGAAGCCGGGGTAAAGGTCGTCGAGCAGGCGTGCCATGTGGGCAAGCTGCGCCTTGCGCTGCTCTTCCGGGAAGCCAGACCAGACGCCGAGGCCGCGGGCGAAGATTTCGAGCGTATGGCGCGGCATGCAGACCTCCATGTCGGTCTCCGGCCGGCGATTGTAGTCGATGCGGTACTGTTTCTCGTCGTGCTGGGCTTCGGCGTCGCGGCGCGTGATGCCGGCCTCGTAGTCGATCAGCGCATCGGTGCGCAGGAGATCGGGAATGCCGGCGGGCACGTAGCGGATCTTGGTGCCGGCCGCTTCCGCGTGCCACTTCGCCAGCAGGGTCCGGTCGAAGCCGCCCGCACCTTCCTCGATCTCAAGGCTTTCGCGGATCTCGCTGCCGAGGCCTTCATCCTGGCTGATGCCCAACAGCCAGTCGAGCGAGACGCTGTGCCGCAAGGCGATGTTGATCAGCGTTTCGGCGCGTGGCAGCCGTGTCGCGGAGCCGGCCAGGAGCTGGGACAGCGCCGAGCGGTCGATGCCGATGCGGGCGGCAAATGCCGACTGGTTCTCACCGGATCGGCCGACCAGCGTCGTCAGCCGCGTCCGGAACGTCTCGGCGATGTCGCGTTTGTCCAACTTTCCGCCTCGTTGTTTATTATAGTAAACGTATGTCGCTTCTGATTATCAGAATAAACATTCAATGTACATTCTCGCATTGCGACGCATCGCTGCTGCTGACAGCATCCTGTCAGGAATCGGGGCGAATTCGGGCGAGATGGCAAAAGAAGGATAGAACACGCAGGGGCCGCACGGGTCGAATGGCCCACCGTCATGCTCATCGCAGCCTGCTATGGAGCATGGTTCGTGGCGGGCACGATGCTCTGGGCGGACTGGCCGCTGGCTACGCTGGCGATCCTCACTCTGGTGGTTGCGCTGCAATCGTCCCTGATGCACGAGGCCGCGCACGGCCATCCGACCCGCAACGGCAATCTCAACGAATTTCTGGTCGGCCTGCCGATCGGTCTCGTCTATCCCTACCGGCGCTTTAAGTCCCTGCATCTGCGCCATCACGCCGACGAGCGCCTGACCGATCCATTCGATGATCCGGAGAGCTACTATCGTGCACTGTGGAAGCACGAGACGCTGCCGGAATGGCTCAAGGCGCTGCTGCGGATCAACAATACCATGGTCGGCCGTTTCGTCATCGGTCCGGCGATTGCCAATGCCGGCTTTCTGGCGACCGAGGCCAGGCTGATCGCTTCCGGCGACCGTGCGGTGCGTCGCGCCTGGCTCCACCACGGCGTCGGGCTCGCTGTCGTCGTGCCGGTGATCGTCTTCGTCTTCGCCGTTCCGGTCTGGCTCTATCTAGTGCCGGTCTATCTTGGCCAGTCGCTGATCGCCATCCGCACCTTTGCCGAGCACCAGTGGTCCGAGCGGCCGGATGGCCGGACCATCATCGTCGAACGCTCGCCGCTGGCGTTGCTGTTCCTCAACAACAACCTGCATCTCGTGCACCACAAGATGCCGACGGTGGCATGGTACAGGCTGCCGGCGCTGTTTCGCGCACGGCGCGCGGAGTGGCTGGCAATGAATGACGGCTATGCCTATCCGAGCTATTTCGCGCTGCTGAAGGACTTTGCGTTCAAGGCAAAGCAGCCGGTGGTGCATCCCGCACTACGCCGCGCGCCGGAGCCGGGCAGGGCGTTCCGGCCGCGTGTGCGGGCACGCAATGTCAGCGGATACGGCACCGTGCCTGTGCCGGCCGAGCCGCCCAAGGAATGAGCGGCTTGTCAGGGTCGGCTGTGACCGCGCATAAGGCGGCATGAGCCCGCCCATCGCAGCACTGCCCATGTATGACTGGCCGGAGGTCCGTGCCGAGGTGGATGCGCAATGGTCGCGTATCCGCGGCGCATTGTGGGAACAGGGTGTCGAAGCGCCGGCGCATCTCGTGCGCCGCAACGCCGATATGCCGGCTGTCCCCGGCGGCATCCGTGATCGTACTGGCCGTCTTGTTGCCCCTGACCCTGCGACATTGCCGCCCGAAGAACTCGACTATGCGACGCTGTGGCGTCATCCGCGACTGCTGTTTGGCCAGACCTGCTGGGGGCCGCTCGAGACGACCGGTCTTGCCGACCACGTCCGAGTCATAAGTCAGCCGGACTATTCGGAATGCGAGGGCGGCAGCGGCGAACTCTATTCCAGCGCCATCCTGATGCGTGGCAACGAGACTTCGATGCCGTCGCCGGACGACGGCGCGTCTTGGCTGCCGCTCGAGCTGCTTCGCGGAAAACGCTTCGCTTATAACGAGCCGCATTCGATGTCGGGTGTTCTGGCTCTTGAACGCGATCTGGTGGACGCAGGCGAGGGCCTCTCCATCTTCTCCTCGCATTTGCAGACAGGTGGCCATCGCGCATCCATCACGGCGGTCGCCGAGGGCCGCGCGGAGGTCTGCGCCATCGATTGCCGAAGCTGGAGCCTTTTCAAACGTTTCGAGCAGGATGCTGCGAAACCGATTCGGGTGGTCGGCTGGACTGCTCGACGCAAGGGTTTGCCCTACATCTCGGCGTGCGAATTCGCGCCTTTGCACGATGCGATCCGCAGGGCGGTCGCTGCCTCATCGTGATTTTTGGCGAAAGCGCAAAATTCAGCTCTTCTTGCGATTGCCGCGCCCACTGGAAGAACGTCCGATCGGCTCCTTCAGCTTGATGCGCACCGGGCCTCCTTCTGGATGGTCGATGTCGAACCCGCCGGTCTTTCGGACCAGGTCGCTCAGCTTGCGGAACCCGTAAGTGCGCGAATCAAAATCGGATGCGACGTTCCCCAGTTGGGTTCCCACCGCTCCAAGAGGCACCCAGCCGTCCTCGCTTTCAATCTGTTCGAGCACTTTGGCGATTTTCGGAATGGCTTCTTTAGGAGGCCGCAGAGGTTTCGTGGCCTCTTTCTCCACATTGGGTGGGTCAGGCAGCAGATTTTCGGTGTAAATGAAGCGGCGGCAGGCCTGACGGAAGCTCTCCGGCGTCTTTTGTTCTCCAAAACCATAGACATCTATACCCTGCTCGCGGATTCGCGCGGCAAGCCGGGTGAAGTCGCTATCCGACGAAACCAGGCAGAAGCCGTCGAAGCGGCCGCTGTGCAGGAGGTCCATAGCGTCGATCACGAGCGTTATGTCGGAGGCATTCTTGCCGGTAGTGTATGCGAATTGCTGCTGAGGGATGATTGCGTGCTTGGACAACACGTCCGACCAGCCCTTCGATCGTGCGTTGGAGAAGTCGCCATAGATGCGCCGAACGCTGGCTTCGCCGAGCTTGGCGATCTCGTCGAACAACCCGTCGGCGATCTTTGACGACGCGTTGTCGGCGTCGATCAGGACAGCGAGGCGAGGGCGGCGGGCTTCTGCCGGCATTGCATTTGTTTCCATGGTCCATGATCCGGAGGGGTGCTGACGCCCGCGCAGCGTCAATCTCCCCGACGGGCAATTTATGTTGGACACTGGCCCAGCTTGCCGGCGGCATCAACCCCGCATCTTTTCGCCCGATGGGTCGAAGGGCGGTTCGATGTTGATGCGCGCCGGGCGGCGCTGTCCGAGGATTTCAATCTCGAACAGGCCTTCGCTTTCGTCGTTTGCAAGGGCGGCCGGCACATAGCCCTGCGCCATCGACTTGCCGACGAAATGCGCATAGCCGCCCGACGTGACCCAGCCGACGACGGACCACTCACCGTCGTGGATGCCGCGCACCGAGGAGGCGCCGTGGTCGGCCTGAGAGCTGCGGGTTTTCTTGCCCGCGGCGTCGAAGCGCGGCGCGCCGTAGCCGTGTGGCTTCTCGATCGTGCCGAAGTCGGTGCCGTTCACCTTGGCCCAGATCGGCTCGTCGCCCATCACATCGGCGTCCAGCGCGTCGACCAAGAACGAGACGCGCGCCAGTTTCGGGCCGTCGGCATGCTCCCTTGCTGCCGCTTCCCTGCCGATGAAGTCGTTCTTCTCCAGCTTGATGAAGCGCTCCATGCCGCCTTCAAACGGGCCGTAGATCGGGCGCAGCTCGCGGAACCATGTCGGGAAGTTCTTCTCGAGCCGCATTGACAGCAGGGCGCGCATGCCGAAGTCGACGATGCCGAACTCAGCGCCGGCATCCTTGATCGACGCATAGACCAGCCGCTCATAGGCCGGCTCCATCCAGATCTCGTAGCCGAGATCGCCGGTATAGGTGATGCGATTGACCATGCACGGCGCGCCGCCGACGGCCATTTCGCGGAAATCCATGAACCGGAAGGCCTTGGACGACACATCCACATCGACCAGCTTCTGCAGCAGCGCCTGCGATTTCGGACCGGCGATCGACAGGCCCACCAGCGTCTGGTCGTAGCGGTGGATACGAACCGAACCGTCCTTCGGCAGGTGCTTTTCGAACCAGCGCATATGGTATTTCTGCGCCGCCGAGGAGCCCCAGATCATGAAGCGCTCGTCGCCGGTCTTGGCGATGGTGAAGTCGCCGATCAGCTTGCCGAACTCGTTCAGCATCGGGGTGAGCACGATGCGGCCCTTCTTCGGCATGCGGTTGGTCATCAGCCGGTTGAGGAAGTCTTCCGCAGCCGGCCCCGACACCGCGTATTTGGCGAAATTGGCGATCTCGGTGACGCCGACGCCCTCGCGTACGGCGCGCACCTCGTTGCCGACATGCTCGAAATCGTTCGATCGATGGAAGGAAACGATGTCCTTCGGCTCGCCGCCTTCGGGCGCGAACCAGAGCGGCGTTTCAAGGCCCCACGAGTCGCCCATGACGGCATTCTGCGCGACCATGGTGTCGTAGAGTGGCGTCGTCTGCGCGGGTCGCGCGGCCGGCAACTCCTCGTTGGGGAAGCGGATGGAGAAGCGGCGCGAATAGTTCTCTCGCACCTTGGCGTTGGTGTAGCGCAGGCTCGCCCATTCGCCGAAGCGGGCGACGTCCATGCCCCACACATCAAAGCCGGGATCACCGTCGACCATCCAGTTCGACAGTGCCAGCCCCACGCCGCCGCCCTGGCTGAAGCCCGCCATCACGCCGCACGCCACCCAGTAATTGGTGAGGCCCTGAACCGGCCCGACAAGCGGGTTGCCGTCGGGCGCGAAGGTGAAGGGGCCATTGATGACCTGCTTGATGCCGGCATTGGCGATGCCCGGGAAATGCTTGAAGCCGATCTCCAGCGACGGAGCGATGCGGTCGAGGTCGGGCGCCAGCAGCTCATGGCCGAAATCCCACGGCGTGTTGACGGGAGACCACGGCTTGCAGGCCTTCTCGTAGGTGCCGAGCAGGATGCCGTTGCGCTCCTGGCGCGTATAGATTTCGCCCTTGAAGTCGAGCACGCCGACCATCTCGCGGCCGGTTTCCCGGTTGAAGGCCTCCACTTCCGGCATCGGCTCGGTCAGCAGATACATATGTTCCATGGCCAGCACCGGCAGCTCGACGCCGACCATGCGGCCGACCTCGCGCGCCCACAGGCCGCCGCAGTTGACCACGTGCTCGGCCCTGACCGTGCCCTGCTCGGTGATGACGTTCCAGGTGCCGTCCGCCTCCTGCGTCAGCTCGCTCACCGGGTTGCGCAGCACGATCTCCGCGCCGAGCTTCTTGGCGGCCTTGGAGTAGGCGATGGTGGCGCCGGAGGGGTCGAGATGGCCTTCCACCGGATCCCACATCGCGCCCACGAAATGGCTCTCGTCCATCAGCGGGAACATGGCCTTGGCTTCTGACGGCGTGATCAGCTCCGTGTCCATGCCGAGATAGCGCCCCTTGGCGTGCGCAAGTCGCAGGAAGTCCATGCGCTCGGGACTGTCGGCCAACATCACGCCGCCGGTCAGGTGCAGCGAGCAGGACTGGCCGGAGATTTCTTCCAGTTCCTTGTAGAGCTGCACGGTATAGGCCTGCAGCTTGGCGACATTGGGGTCGCCGTTGAGCGTGTGGAAGCCGCCGGCCGCATGCCAGGACGAACCGGACGTCAGCTCCGAGCGTTCGATCAGCATGATGTCGGTCCAGCCTGCGCGGGCCAGATGATAGAGCACCGAGCAACCGACGACACCGCCGCCGATAACCACCGCTTTGACGTGAGATTTCATGGAGATGGATCCGTAAACGAATGAAATGATTCAAAAATCCGTCGGGGCGCCGCCTTCGGCGATGCGGCGGTCGACGAAGTCTTCCAGCGCCTCGCGGATGGCCGGGTCCATCGGCGGCGCTTCGTAGGTGGCGAGGCGTTCTTTCCAGACGCGATTGGCGCGCTCGATGGCAGTCGGGGAACCGGCCTCGGTCCAGCTCTCGAAATTGCGCCAGTCAGACAGGATCGGCGAATAGAACGCGTTGCGGTAGCGGCTCTGGGTGTGCGGCGTTCCGAAGAAATGGCCGCCCGGGCCCACGTCGCGGATCGCGTCCACGGCAAGCGCGTCTTCCGACAGGTCGAGCGGGGTCAGGAATTCCGACACCATCTGCAGGAGGTCGATGTCGAGGATCGTCTTTTCGAACGAGCAGCGCAGACCGCCCTCAAGCCAGCCGGCCGCGTGCATCATCATGTTGCCGCCGCCCTGGATCGCGCCCCACAGCGAAAACACGCTTTCGTAGGCGGCCTGCGCGTCGACAGTGTTGGCCGCGCAGGTGTTCGAGGTGCGGTAGGGCAGGGCGTAGCGGCGGGCGAGCTGGCCGCCGACCATCTGCGCCTTCATGTATTCCGGCGTGCCGAAGGCGGGCGCGCCGGATTTCATGTCGACATTGGAGGTGAAGCCGCCATAGGCGACGGGTGCGCCCTTTCTCACCATCTGCGAGAAGGCGATGCCAGAGAGTGCCTCGGCATTCTGCTGGACGAGCGCGCCGGCGATCGTCACCGGGGCCATCGCGCCCGACAGCGTGAACGGCGTCACCACCACAGCCTGGCCGGCAGACGCCATCTGTATGATGCCTTCCATCATCGGCACATCGAGCTTCAGAGGCGAATTCGTGTTGATGATGGTGAAGACGGACGGCTCCTCCAGAAGCCGCTCGCGAGAGATGCCACGGGCGAGCCTCGCGATCTCGATGCCGTCGACATTGCGTTCCTTGCCGAGCGAATAGATGTGAAACACCTTGTCGGTCAGAACGGCAAGGTCGCGCACGCATTCGAGGTGTCGAACGGACGGATGGATGTCGATCGGTTCGACGGGATAGCCGCCGGTGATGTTGATGACGTTATGCATCTGCGCGAGGCGCAGGAAATTGCGATAGTCATTCTGGTTGCCGGGCCGCCGTCCGCCGTCGAGGTCGGAAGCGTTGGGGGCGGACGCCATCATCGCGATGATGAGATTGTCGCCGCCGAAGACGACGTTGTGGTCCGGATTGCGGGCGTGCAGCGTGAACTGCGAGGGTGCGTGGCCAACAAGTTCAAGGATCATGTCGGGATCGAAACGCACACGTTCGGTACTCCAGCACGTCGGCGCCGTGCGCCTTCATGATCGCGCGTGCTTCCTCGTGCAGAACCTCGACGCCGATCTCCTTCAGAACCCGGAGGGAAGCAAGGTGGATCGATTCCAGCTCATCGTCCGAGACGATTTGCGTTGGAGCGAAGGGAATGCGCAACTGGCGGAACGGAGGCTGCTCGAATGCCGCTCCGCCGCCGGTTCTTTTGCCGGCCCTGCCGCCGCGCCTTGACCTGTCAGCTACGGTTGCCTCGCTGGGCAGCGTCGTGTCCGTCATGCATGTCACCAAGTTGGTATCCGACACGCATATTGGACCACCGCGTAGCGGGGGATTGCGGAGGCTGCGACAGTTAGGGCCAAGGAATCGACATGCTGCGGCGGCGGGATGCCGCCGCCGCAGCTTCGAGTTCGTCAGCCGGCTTTCGCGGCGTGCCAGTTTCCGCCGACGCCGTCGCCGCTCATCTCTCCAGCTTTCTTGTCGCCCGCATAGGTGTAGAGCGGCTTGCCCTTGAAGGCCCACATCATGGCGCCATCGCTGCGCTTGACGAGGGTCCAATTTCCCTCGGCCTTTGCCGAGGCATTCGCCTGGAACGGAGGCCATTTGGCGGCGCAGTCACCGTCGCAATTGGACTTTCCGGCCGCGTCCTTGTCGAATGTGTAGAGGGTCATGCCGTGGGAGTCGGTGTAAACCTGCTCGCTTCCCACCGTCTTGACCTGGGCTGGTTCCGCGGCGTGCGCCGCTGCAACGCCCAGGAACAGGGCGGTCAATGCCGATGCTACGATTTTCATGAGAGTTGCTCCTCCTTTGGAGCGTGGCCGGTGGTGTTGGTCGGCCGGTAGCAGGAACGTTCGGCCGATAACGGTGTTCCCCGTTCACGAACTCTTGTACGGCCGCCGTCAGTCGCGCTAGAGATGCAGCATGAAGTGCATTCGACGCAGGCATTGCATGTCGGTCGCGGCAATGACACCGTCGCCGCGCACGCGGCATGACGAACTGCTGCGCCTGTGCGCCCGGATAGGCTATTCGCCGCCGCATTCCGTGTGAAGCCGCCCCGGCATAGTTGCCGGATCGATTCAAACGGAGCTTCCAAACCCATGACCTATCAGAATTTTTCCCTGAAGCAGCTTCAGGAGATCGATGGCGCGCATCATCTCCACCCCTTCACCGACCACAAGGATCTGCGCGCCGCCGGCACGCGCATCATCACGCGCGCTGACGGGCCGTTCATCTACGACAGCGAGGACAACGAGCTCCTCGACGGCATGGCCGGCCTGTGGTGCGTCAATGTCGGCTATGGCCGCCACGAGCTGGCAGAGGCCGCCTATGCGCAAATGAAGGAGTTGCCCTACTACAACTCGTTCTTCCGCTGCTCGACCCCGACGCCCGTGCTTCTGTCGCGCAAGCTCGCGGAGATCGCGCCTGCGGGCGTCAAACAGGTCTTCTACGGCTCGTCCGGCTCCGAATCCAACGACACCGCCTTGCGGCTGGTGCGCCACTACTGGGCGCTGGAGGGCAAGCCGGAAAAGACCATCATCGTCTCGCGCAGAAACGCCTATCACGGCTCGACGGTTGCCGGCGCGTCGCTCGGCGGCATGGCGGCCATGCATAGCCAGCTCGGCGCGCCGGTGCCGGGCATAGTCCACGCCATGGCGCCCTATGCTTTCGAGCTCTCTCTGCCAGGCGAAAGCGAGCATGATTTTGGCATCAGGGCTGCGCGATCGGTCGAGGATGCTATCCTTGAGGCGGGGCCGCAAAACGTCGCCGCCTTCATCGGCGAGCCGGTCATGGGCGCGGGCGGCGTCAAGATTCCGCCGGCGAGCTACTGGCCTGAAATCCAGCGCATCTGCCGCAAATACGATGTGCTTCTGATGCTCGACGAGGTGATCACCGGCTACGGCAGGACCGGCGCGTGGTTCGCGGCCCAGTCGATGGGAATCGAGCCCGACACGATCACCACCGCCAAGGCGCTGACGTCAGGCTATCAGCCGCTATCGGCGCTGCTTGTGTGACCGCATCGCATCGACGGTCATCGAGAAGGGTGGCGAGTTCTATCACGGCTATACCTATTCCGGGCATCCGGTTGCCTGCGCGGTTGCGCTCGCCAATCTCGAAATCATCGAGAAGGAAGGCCTTATCGAGCGGGTGAGGGATGAAACCGGACCCTATTTCCGCAAGGCACTGATGGAACGCCTGGCCGGCCACGGCATCGTGGGCGAGGTGCGCACGATCGGCCTGATGGGCGCGATCGAGATCGTCAAGGACAAGGAGACGCGCGAACGCTTCCCCGGCGATGGAGAGGCAGCCGTCGTCGTTCGCGATCATGCGATCGCCAACGGCATGATGTTGCGGGCCACGGGCGACACGATGATCCTGTCGCCGCCGCTGATCTGGACCAGATCAACCATCGACATGGCGGCGGACCGGATCGCCAGGGCGCTGGATCTGGCCGAAGCGGATCTTCGAAAATAGCGGAAGGACTTTGCCATGACCGCCAAACCTCTTGTCCCGCTCGTCGAATACGACGCCGCGCCGCACGCCGTGCGCGAGGTCTATGACGACATCATGCGCACGCGGGGCACCGACTGGATCAACAATTTCTGGAAGGTGCTGGCGCACGATCCCGCGCTTCTCAAGCGCACGTGGGAGGACATCAAGGCGGTCATGGCGCCGGGCGCGCTCGATCCGCTGGTGAAGGAGATGATCTACGTGGCCGTCTCAGCCACCAACGGATGCGAATACTGCACTTATTCGCACACTGCGTCTGCCCGCGCCAAGGGCATGACGGATGCGCAGCTCATGGAGCTCATGGCCGTGGTGGGCATGGCGAATGAGACCAACCGGCTGGCCAACGGGCTGCGGCCGCCGGTCGATCAGCAATTCGAGCCGCGTTGAGTAATCTCGGCAAGGGGCTATCGCGGTGCATGTGGTGAGAGTACACATCGGTGCCAGCGGAGAGAGTCCTCTTCGATGCGGGGCATCAGATGGCGAGATCACGTAAATCCAAACGGGCTGCGGGTGCGCTTGCCGGCAGCCTGATGCTGGCTCCGGCCGTGGCGGCAATGCGCACACCGCTGCTTGCCATGGAAGCGCAGGATGCAAACCCTTGGCGTGTGGAGACAGTACGCGCCACTACGGAGAAGGCTGCCGCGGTCATTGAAGGCGCGGTCGCGGCCCAGATGTCGCTTTTCTGGTCCGCGTCGAACTTCTGGATGGAGCTTGCTTCGGGCCGTACGCCGTCGCTGCTCAATGGCGTGGCGATGGAACGCGCCGTTCATGCCGCGCTCAAGCCTTCGGGCAAGCGCGTCAGGGCCAACTACAACCGGCTCAAGCGCGGCTAGCCCACGCACAGCAAAAACCGCGCTCTCCAGGCGGGGAGAAACGCGGTCTTGCCAAACATACGCATGGCGCTTCGCGGACTCGATACTAGCGAAACTGACAGCTCCGGTACGCGATACCTGATCCGGAGCGGTGGGCGGCTGCGATGACCGCCTCGTTGTCTGTTCTACACAGACATCGTTACCGCCGGGTTATCGAGACCTTAAGCAAATCTGAATCAGGCGTTTTTTTGAATGTGTGCTGCAAGTTCCGGGCAGATGCAGGTTACGCTACGTCGCCGCGCAGGAACTTCACGATGCCGGAAAAGTCGGTGCCGCCATGGCCCATGGCATCGAACAGCGCGTAAAGCTGTGCTGCTTCGGCGCCGAGCGGTGTGACGGCCCCGGCGGATTGCGCGGCCTCCTGCGCGAGCTTCAGGTCCTTCAGCATTAACGCTGCGGCGAAGCCGGGCTTGTAGTCGCGGTTGGCAGGCGAGGTGGGCACCGGGCCGGGCACAGGGCAGTAGGTCGTCAGCGACCAGCACTGACCCGAGGAGGTCGACGCAACGTCGAACAGCGCCTGATGCGACAGGCCGAGCTTTTCGGCCAGCACGAAGGCCTCGCCGACGCCTATCATCGAGATGCCGAGGATCATGTTGTTGCAGATCTTCGCTGCCTGGCCCGCGCCCGCGTCGCCGCAGTGGACGACCTTGCCCGCCATCGGCTGCAGGATCGGCTCGCCCTTGGCAAAGGCTTCCTTCGATCCGCCGGCCATGAAGGTCAGGGTGCCGGCTTCCGCGCCGCCGACGCCGCCCGAAACCGGCGCGTCGATGGAGAGCATACCCGCTTCGCTCGCGATCGCATGCGCCTTGCGCGCCGAATCGACGTCGATGGTGGATGAGTCGATGAACAATGTGCCCTTGCCCGCTGCCGCGACGATGTCGCCATAGACCGCCAGCACGTGCTTGCCGGCCGGCAGCATGGTCACGACGATTTCGGCACTGTCGACCGCTGCCGCGGCGCTGTCGCTGATGGTCACGCCGTTTGCTGCGGCCGTCGTCAGATTGTCGGCGACGAGGTCGAAGCCGCGCACCTGGTGTCCGGCCTTGACCAGATTGGCGGCCATGGGGTTGCCCATGTTGCCGAGCCCGATGAATGCGATTGTCGTCATCGCCTGTTCCTCCCGAAAAATTAAGTCTTCAGCGTCCGATCATGTGCCGCGCAATGATGACGCGCATGATTTCGTTTGTACCTTCGAGGATCTGGTGCACCCTGAGGTCGCGCACCAGCTTCTCGACGCCATATTCGTGCAGGTAGCCGTAGCCACCGTGGATCTGCAGCGCCTCGTTGGCGATGTCGAAGCAGGCGTCGGTGACGAAACGCTTGGCCATTGCCGACCATTTCCCCGCGTCGTGTGCCTTGCGGTCCAGCTTGGACGCCGCCGCGTAAAGCAGCATGCGGGACGCTTGCAGGCCGGTTTCCATGTCTGCGAGCTTGAACTGGAGTGCCTGGAACCGGTCGATCGACTGGCCGAACGCCTGCCGTTCGCTCGCATAAGCCAGGGCCTTGTCGGTTGCGGCCTGCGCACCGCCCAGCGAGCAGGCGGCGATGTTGAGGCGACCGCCGTCGAGGCCGGCCATCGCGATCCGGAAACCAGCGCCTTCGCCAGACAGCAGGTTTTCGGCCGGCACCTTGCAATCCTCGAAGATGACCTGACGGGTCGGCTGCATGTGCCAGCCCATCTTGCTTTCGCTGGGCCCGAACGAAAGACCCGGCGCATCCTTTGGCACTACCAGTGTGGAGATGCCTTTCGGCCCGTCCTCACCGGTGCGCGCCATCACCACGTAGACATCGGAATCGCCGGCGCCGGAAATGAACTGCTTGGCGCCGTTCAGCACGTAGTCGCTGCCGTTTCCGCCGGAGCGCGTAGCCTTCGTGCGCAGCGCGGCGGCGTCCGAGCCGGAACCGGGTTCCGTAAGGCAGTAGCTTGCCAGCCATTCCAGCGAGGTCATCTTGGGCAGCAGGCGCTGGCGCTGCTCGTCGGAGCCGAACATGTCGACCATCCAGGCCGCCATGTTGTGGATCGAGATCATCGAGGAGAAGCCGGGGCAGGCGGCCGCAAGCGCCTCGAAGATCAGAACCGCGTCAAGCCGGCCGAGGCCGGAACCGCCGACATCCTCCCGAATATAGATGCCGCCAAAGCCGAGTGCGCCGGTTTCGCGGATCACTTTGGAGGGGAAAAAGCGCTCCCGATCCCAGTCGAGCGCGTAGGGTGCGACCTGCTCGGCTGCGAAGCCGGCCGTCATTTCCTGAATCGCGCGCTGGTCGGCGTTCAGCTCGAACTGGCCCGTGGTGGCGTCGGCTGCGGCGTCCATATGTTCCTCCCTTGCGCGTCCGGTGGACTTGGAAGGCAATTTAGACCATTGGGGAAGCCGCGCAACGTGTCGGTCCGCAAAGACGCTGTGCGTGGATGCGACAACGGAGCGTGCGAAATGTCGACTGCCAGCAAGGCCCGCGCGATCATGCTTCAGGGCACGGGTTCGGATGTCGGCAAGACGGTGCTGGTCGCGGGGCTGTGCCGGGCCGCACGCAATCGCGGGCTTTCCGTGCGTCCGTTCAAGCCGCAGAACATGTCGAACAACGCAGCGGTCGCCGACCTGCCGGGCGAGGCGGGCGGCGGCGAGATCGGCCGCGCGCAGTGGCTTCAGGCCCTTGCCTGCGGGGTACCCGCCAGCGTCGACATGAACCCGGTCCTGCTCAAGCCGCAGACCGACATCGGCGCGCAGGTGATCGTCCAGGGCCGGATGCGCGGCGAGGCGAAGGCGCGCGACTACCAGGCGCTCAAGGCATCGCTGATGGATGCGGTGATGCAATCGTGGGAGCGGCTGGGCGAGGGGGCGGACCTCGTCGTCGTCGAGGGAGCCGGGTCGCCTGCTGAAATCAACCTGCGCCCGCGCGACATCGCAAATATGGGCTTCGCCACGCGCGCCGACGTGCCGGTGGCGCTCGTCGGCGACATCGACCGCGGCGGGGTGATCGCGGCGGTCGCCGGCACGCATCTGATCCTGCCGGAGGCGGACCGGCAGATGATCGTCGGCTACCTCATCAACAAGTTTCGCGGCGACGTGACGCTGTTCGACGACGGGCTCGCCGCTATCGAACGTTTTACCGGCTGGCGCTGTTTCGGCGTGGTGCCGTGGCTGCGCGAGGCAGCACTTCTGCCGTCGGAGGATTCCGTCGTTCTGGAGCGGGCCGTCAGAGGCGGAGGGCCGGCCTGCAAGGTCGCGGTGCCTATGCTGTCGCGCATCGCCAATTTCGACGATCTCGATCCACTCAGAGCCGAAGAAGAGGTCGAGGTGGTCTTCGTGCCGCCCGGCAGCCCCTTGCCGAGCGATGCGGCGCTCGTTGTCATTCCCGGATCGAAGTCGACCATCGCCGATCTCGCAATGCTGCGCGAGAACGGCTGGGACAAGGACCTTGCCGCTCATCAGCGGCGTGGCGGCCGAATCGTCGGTCTGTGCGGCGGATACCAGATGCTTGGCAGGGTCGTGCGCGACCCGCATGGGATCGAGGGCGGCGGTGAAACCGAAGGGCTGGGCCTGCTCGACATCGAAACCGTGTTGGAACCTGAAAAGATCGTGCGCAACGTTTCAGCGCGGTCGGTGATCTTCAACGAGTATGTGGCCGGCTATGAAATCCATCTCGGCCGCAGCACGGGCCCGGACACGCTGCGACCGGCCGTGACCATCGACGGCGTGCCGGATGGGGCGGTCTCGCCCAACGGGCGGGTGTGGGGCACATATCTGCACGGCATCTTTTCCGCCGACCGTTTCCGCGCGAAATTTCTGGAGGAACTGGGCGTGCGCGGCGGTGGCACCGACTATCGCGCCGGCATCGAGAATGCGCTCGATGCCATCGCCGATCACCTCGAACGCCATCTTGACGTGGACGCGCTGCTTGCCGCCGCGCGCTGAGGTCAGCTTGCCGGATTTTCCGCATACCATGCCAGGATTGCAGGCATGCGCTGTTCGAAACCACCGGGGATGAAGACGTTGAGCAGGCCGACCCGCTCGCCGGTCGTGTTGCGGAAATCATGCGTCACGCCGGCGGGAACAATGATCGTCGTACCTTCCGATACGGCGATCCATTCCTCGCCGGCGAGTACTGAGACGGTGCCTGACAGAACCACGAAGATCTCGTCGTTCCCCTCGTGCACGTGGGCTCCCGGTCCATCGGCGCCGGGCTCGAGCCACCACTCCGAGACGCAATAAGCGTTCGCGGTCTCATCCCCGTCGGCCTTGAAGACTGCTTGCATGCCCGGCATGGCGTAGCTGCGGCCCAGGCCGGCGGGCAGCACGATGGGCGCGCGAGGCGTCATCCTTCATGCGCCTTCGGCCAGTAGGTGCCGAAGCACCAGACATTGCCCTCGGGATCGCGGCAGATGAATTCACGGCTGCCGTAATCGCGGTCGGTCAGGCCCTGCTCGATGGCAGCACCTGCCTTGCGCACCCGCTCGAACAGGGCGTCCACGTTTTCGACGGCTACATAGAGCGACTGGCCGCCCTGATCGCCGGGTTGGCCGACAATGGTGCCGTATTCGTCTTCCTGCGCCTGGCCGCACATGATGATCGACGACCCAAATGCCAGTTCGGCGTGGCCGACGACACCCTTGTCGTCCTCGTAGCGGGCTTTCACGGTGAAGCCGAACGCGTCGCGCAGCCAGTCGATCATGGCTGCCGCATCGCGGAAACGGAAGGTCGGGTAGATGCGCGGCGGCTCGATGGCGGTGTAGGTGGTCATCGGAATCTCCTTCGACGTGTCTCAATGACAAGGAGAATGCCCGATGCGGGTTCCTTCGGCTTGAAGGAATGTTACCTGCCAACCCTCAGGTGCCGGCCACCCATGCGGAGGGCGTGGTGCCGGCGAATTCGCGAAAGTCGCGCGCCAGATGCGCCTGGTCTGCGTAGCCGCAGCCGGCGGCGATGTCGGCCCAGCCGCTCTCGGTCCGCGCCCTGGCCAGCGACTGCGCCCGCATGAAACGAGAAATGCGTGCTACCGCCTTTGGCGGCAACCCCACTTCTTCATGGAAGCGTGCGGCTAGGTGCTTGCGGCTCCAGTCCAGGCTTGTCGTAAGTTCGGCGACCGAAATGCCCCCGCCACTCGCCACAATGCGCTCATATGCCCACCTTATCGCCCCAGAGGATGGTGTTCCTGCCCGCATCCTCCCGAGTATGAAGGCTTCGGCGATGGCGAGCCGGCGGTCCCAGCTCTCCTCGTTGCCCAACTGTTGACGCAAGCTGTCCAGTGACCGATCGCCGAGTTGATCGAGATGGACCATCTGCTCGGTCAACTCGCTCATCGGCACGCCGAAGAACCGCCGGGCGCCGAGCGGGGTCAGCGTAAATTCGAGACAGGAGCAGGCGCCCGCGGACGCGATGTTGACCGGGGTGAGACACAGGCCGGACGTGAAGCTGTGATAGCCGTCTTGCGCGGTTGGTGGTCGGCCCAGCGCAATTTCAAAAGGGTCGGAGAAGCCGATCAGCAGCGGCACGACCAGCGATGCCGTCTCAACCTGCCGGATGGGTTTGCCCGAGCTTTCGCGATAGAGCGCGATGTCGAGAACGAGCCCGACCAATTCAGCGGGCGGCGGCACTTTCAACAATGTGAACGTGTCGGTCGCCACAACCGTCGCGCCCGGACGGGTCGAAACTGCGGCGAATTGCGGCTCGGCTCTCATGGATGGCAGCCTAAACCAGCTTAGACGGCCGCGCGAGGCTCAATCCATCAGCAGCCTGACGGCGAGTGCGACACAGGTCACGACCAGCAACGGCTTAATCACGCGTGCGCCTTTCTTCATCGCCAGCGCGGCGCCGAGCCTGGCGCCGAGGAACTGGCAGAGACCCATCATCAGGCCGATTTTCCAGGAAACGACCCCGGCAGCCGCGAAGAAGGCGAAGCCGCCGACATTGGAGGCGAAGTTGAGTAGCTTGGTGTGGGCGGTGGCCTTCAGCACGCCGTAGCCGGCCAGCCCGACGAATGCCAGCATCAGGAAGGAGCCTGTGCCGGGACCGAACAACCCGTCATAGAAGCCGAGCAGTGGCGGGATCGTCACGCCGAACAGGAACGGCCGGATGCGCTCGGCACGGTCGACATCGTCCATGTTCGGCTTGAAGGCGAAGTAGAGCGCGATCGCCACCAGCATCACGGGCAGGGCGGCACGCAACCACTCTCCAGGCAGGATGGTCGCGAGGGCTGCGCCGACGACCGAGCCGACGAAGGCGAGCAGTGCCGAAGGCGCCTGCTTCTTCAGGTCGACATGGCCTTTGGAGGCATAGGAAATGGTTGCCGAAGCGGTGCCAAAGAGACCCTGCAGCTTGTTCGTGCCCAGTGCCTCGACCGGCGAGAAACCGGCCAGCAGCAGAACCGGTACGGTGATGAGTCCGCCACCGCCGGCGATCGAATCGACGAAGCCGGCAAGGAAGGCGGCTGCGGCAAGCAGCAGGACGATTTCGAGAGCGAGGTCGGAGAACATGCGCAATTCCAGATTACGGGCGCTTCCAGCACGGCCGTGCGCTATCCGCAAGCGCGATTTCGCGCTAGCTTCGAAGACGTTAGGGAAACCGGAGAATCGACCGAATGGCGCTGGAACTGTTTTCGAAGGTCAGGGAGCTTTTCGAGGGCGATCCCGTCGTGCGCAAGGTCGCCGACGATCCAGCGCTTTCGGCCGAGATACTGCTCCTGTTCCGGATGGTGCTCGCCGATGGCGAGGTGGACGAAGCCGAGCTCGAAACCCTGCGCCGGATCTGCGCCGACGCATTCGGCATTGACGGTGAGAGCTTCGGCAACGTCATGCGTTACCTGCAGGATTATGGCTACGAGACGACCACGGCACAGGCGCTTGCGATCTTCCGCGGCTATCCCCACGAGCGCCGTGTGGAACTGGCGCGCCACCTCGCCGAAATCGCCAAGGCCGACGACGAACTGAACCAGCAGGAAGTACGGCTTCTGGCCCGCACACTGGAGGTCTTGAGACTCGACCCGCACGAAGTGGTGCCGGGCGAAGCGTAGATCTTTTGTCTGCGGCTTTTGCGTTTGACCGATACGGCAGTGCGTCCTTCGAGGCTCGCTGTGCTCGCACCTCAGGATGAGGACTGTAGCGCATCGAGCCCACGGTGCAGTGGGATCGATCAACCCACCTCCCTCATCCTGAGGTGCGAGCACAGCGAGCCTCGAAGGACGCACCTTCAACCTTACGGCCTTGGCGCTACCCCTGTTCGGCCAGCCGCCTGCTTAGCGCGCGGTGAAGGTCGGGTGCCGCGGCAACCAGCGCCTTGGCCGCATCGGACTGCGGATTGTCCAGCACCTGGCCGGTCTTGCCTTCCTCCACGATACGTCCGTCGTGCATAACCATCACCTCGTCGGTGATGGCGCGCGCGACGGTGAGGTCGTGGGTGATGAAGAGGTAGGCGACGCCCAGCCTGTCGTTGAGATCGGCGAATAGATCGAGAACCTGCGCCCGGATTGAGACATCGAGTGCGGACACAGGCTCGTCGGCCACCACCAGCTGGGGACGGGTGATGATCGCGCGGGCAATCGAGATCCGCTGGCGCTGGCCGCCCGAAAATTCGTGCGGATATTTGTCCATGTCGCGCGGCTGCAGGCCTACCTCATGCAGCGCGTCGGCCACCATTTCGCGCCGCTCGGCGGCGGATGGCTTCTTTTCCAGCAGATGCAGCGGCTCGCCCACCAGCCGCTCGACCTTGTGGCGCGGGTTGAAGGAGCCGTAGGGGTCCTGGAAGACGACCTGCATCTTTCGCCGGTGCGGCTTCAGCGCGTCTTCGCCAAGCGCGCTGACTTCCGCGCCATCGAGACGGATCGCGCCGTCGGTTGGCCGATCCAGCGCCAGAACCATGCGCGCCAGGGTGGACTTGCCGCAGCCGGACCGCCCCACCAGCGCCACCGACTGACCTGCGCGCAAGGAGAACGAGACGCCGTCCACGGCGCGGAATGGTGCCGGCTTGCGCAAAAGCGAGGTGCGCCGCCCCGGATAGTCGCGGACGACGTTCTCGACGGAGAGGAGAGGCGGAGCGTCTGCTGTCGCAGCAGCCGTTGCATGCCGTTTGCGCGCGGGCACGTGCATGGATGCCTGCGCGAGCTGACGCGTGTAAGGATGCACCTGCTCCGAAAGCGTGCGGGCGGTCTCGCCGTCCTCCATGACCTCGCCGTGGCGCATGATGGTGATGCGGTCGGCCATGTCGGCGACGACCGCGAGGTCGTGGGAGATCAGCAGCAGGCCCATCTTCCGCTCGTCGACGAGGTCGCGCAGCAGTTCGAGTATCTGCTTCTGCAGCACCACGTCGAGTGCGGTCGTCGGCTCGTCGGCGATCAGCAGCTTGGGCTTCAAGGCGCAGGCAATCGCGATCACCACGCGCTGGCGTTGGCCGCCGGAAAGCTCATGCGGATAGCGCGCGAGCGGGAACTTCGCTTCCGGCAGGCCCACTCGGTCTAGTATCTGGCGCGCTGTCTGCTCGGCATCGGCGCGGTTGGCGCCAGTGTGCCAGCGAATACCCTCGGCCACCTGCTCGCCGATGGTTTTTACCGGGTTCAGCGCCGTCATCGGCTCCTGGAAAACCATGCCGATATCGTCGCCGCGAAGCTTGTTCATGGCGGCTTCGGGGGCGGACAGGATGTCGATCCCGTCGAAGGTCACGCGCCCTTGCGCCCGTGCCGCTTCCGGAAGGAGCTGCATGACAGTGAGCGCCGTCATTGACTTGCCGGAGCCCGATTCGCCAACCAGCCCCATCACTTCGCCCTGTTCGATGGTCAGGTCGATGTCCTTGAGGATCGACGTATCGCCGATCTCGAGCCGCAGGTTTTCGATTTCGAGCAGGCTCATCGCTGGCGTCTCAATTTCGGGTCGAGCATGTCGCGCAGGCCGTCACCCAGAAGGTTGAGCCCCAGAACGGTGATGACGATGGCAAGGCCGGGGAAGATCGCCAGATGCGGCGCGACCATCATGCGCGTCTGCGCGTCGAACAGCATCCGCCCCCACGAAGGCATAGGCGGCTGTGCGCCGAGACCCAGATAGGAAAGCCCTGCTTCGGCCAGGATACCCAGCGCGAACTGGATGGTGCCCTGAACCAGCAGGATCGACGCAATGTTGGGCAGGATGTGCTCGATGGTGATGAGCGCTTTGCCCTTGCCCGCCGCCCGCGCCGCCAGCACATATTCGCGTGGCCACAGAGACAGCGCGCCGGCCCGCGCGACGCGCGCGAAGACGGGCACGTTGAAGATGCCGATGGCAATAATGGCGTTGATTGCACCGGGGCCGAAGATCGCCGTGATCATCACCGCCGAAAGCAGGGCCGGGAAGGCGAACACCACGTCGTTGAAGCGCATCAGCGCCTCGTCAATCCAGCCGCCGCGTGCCGCGCCCAGCAGCCTAGCGGAACGCCGATGCCCATGCCGATGCCGACGGCCACAAGGGCGACGGCGATTGAATTGCGCGAGCCGACCATGATCATCGAAAGGATGTCGCGGCCGAAATGATCGGTGCCGAAGGGGTGCTCGGCCGAGAGGCCCTTCATCCGGTCGGCGACCACAAGATGCGTGACGTCGTAAGGCGTCCACAAAAACGAGACGAGCGCCATCGCGGCGATCAGTGCCGTGATGATGAAGCCGACCAGGAAGGAACGGTTGGCAAAGGCCATGCGGACCAGGGCGCGCCAGCCGGTCGGTTCGGCGGAAAGCGGCTGCATGCTCATGCGGCTATCCTCAGTCGCGGGTCGACCACCGCATAGAGGATGTCGACGACGATGTTGACGACGACGACGCTCGCCACGAGCAGCATGACGACGCCCTCAACCACGATCAGGTCGCGCTGCGTGATCGCCTGGAAGACGAGCCGGCCGAGCCCCGGCAGGTAGAAGACGTTCTCGATGATGATGGTGCCGGCGAGCAGGAACGCGAATTGCAGGCCGAGGATCGTCAACACCGGTATCATCGCGTTGCGGAGCGCATGGCGCCACAACACGGTACGGCGCGGCATGCCCTTGGCGCGCGCGGTGCGGATATAGTCCTCGCCGAGCACTTCGAGCATGGCGGAGCGGGTCACGCGGGCAAGGATCGCGGCCTGCGGAAGGGCAAGCGCTACGGCCGGCAGGAGAAGCGCCTTGATGCCCGGCCAGATGCCGGCGCTCCACCCGGGAAAGCCGCCGGAGGGCACCAGCCTCAGCCACACCGCGAAGACGTAGATCAGCAGCAGCGCGAACCAGAAATTGGGGATCGCGACGCCGATCTGTGCTGCGCCCATCGAGACGGTGTCCGCGGCCTTGCCGCGTCGGGCCGCCGAGAATATGCCGACCGGAATGGCGATCGCTGTCGACAGGATGAGCGAAATGATCGCCAGCGGCAGCGAGACAACCACGCGTTCGGCGATCAGGTCGATGACCGGCGAGGAATAGGTGAAAGATCGGCCGAAATCGCCCACCAGCATGCCGCCGACCCATGTGAAATAGCGCAGCAGCACCGGCTGGTTGAGCCCCATCTGCTCGCGCAGGTTCGCGAGCGCTTCAGGGGTCGCGTTCATGCCCAGCATGAGCTGCGCCGGGTCGCCGGGCAGGATCTCCAGCACGCCGAAAACGACTGCCGAAGCAACCATCAGCGTCAGGAGGCCGATGCCGATGCGTTTGGCGAGAAAGGCGGTCATGAAGGGCGGATCGTTCCTGAAAAATGATGCCTCCCCAGGCCGGAAGCCGGGGAGGCACTGCCGGTGTCCAGGCTATTCGGTCCAGTGGACCTTGGTCAGGTCGGCCACCGAAAGCGGCCAGTTCTCCCACATGCCTTCGATCTTGGCGTCCCACACGCCGACCTTGGGGAGCTGGAACAGGAAGCCGTTGACGGCATCCTCCGCGAGGATGCGCTGGGCCTTGCCGTAAAGCTCGTTGCGCTTGGCCTCGTCGGTCGTGATCTCGAGCTCTTCCATGACCGCGTTGAACTCGGGGTTCTGGTACTGGAAGTAGTAGTCCGGCCGCGCATATATGCCGATGTCCATCGGCTCGACATGGGAGACGATGGAAAGGTCGTAGTTCTTGTCGGTGAAGACCTGGCTCAGCCAGTCGGCCCATTCCAGCGGAATGATCTCGAGATTGATGCCCACCTGCCGCAACTGCGAGGCGATGATCTGGCCGCCGTCACGGGCGTAGCCGGGAGGCGGGAGCTTCAGCGTCGCGGAGAAGCCATCGGGGAAGCCCGCCTGGGCCAGCAGTTCCTTCGCCTTTTCAGGATCGTAGGGATAGGTGCCGGTCAGGTCGACATAGGCCGGATGGTGGGGCGCGAAGTGCGAACCGATCGGCACGCCGAGGCCGGGCGGGGTGCCGGCGATGATCTCGTCGCGGTTGAGCGCGTGGGCGATGGCTTGGCGCACCTCCAGCTTGTCGAACGGCTCCTTCTTGTTGTTGGTCGCCAGAACGGTCTCGCCCTCGGTCGAGCCGATCACGACCTTGAACCGCGGATCGCTTTCGATCTGCGGCAGGGCGTCGCCGGCCGGCATGTTGGAGAAGGCATGCACGTCGCCGGACAGAAGTGCTGGAACAGCCGCTGCCGCGTCCGGGATGATGCGGAACTCGGCCTTGTCGAGCGCGACTTCCTCGCCCCAGTAGTCGGGGTTCTTCACAAGCGTGATCGAGGAGCCCTTGGCCCAGTTCTCGAACTTGAATGGGCCGGTACCGATGGGCTTTTCCTTGTTGCCGTCGGCAGAGGCCGGGGAGACGATGGCTGCCTCACCCCAGCCCATGTTCCAAAGGAACGCGCCCTGCGGGTGCTTGAGGGTCACGACGACGGTCGCCGGGTCGACGACCTCCACCTTCTCGATCGCCGAATAGAGGCCTTTCTGCGGATTGACGGAATCCTCGGCCATGGCGCGGTCGATGGAGAATTTCACGTCCTCGGCGCTGAAGTCCGCGCCGTCGTGAAACTTCACGCCCGTGTGCAGCTTGAAGGTATAAACCTTGCCATCGTCTGAGATTTCCCAGCTTTCGGCCAGTCCGGGCTGAACCGCGCCGTCGGGGCCGATGCGGGTCAGTCCTTCGAAGATGTTCGCATAGCCGACTTCCTTGATCGCGGCTGCGGCACCGGCGGTCGGATCGAGATGCGGCGGCTCAAGCACCATGCCGATGACGATGTCCGTGCGCTGGGCAATGGCCGCGCTCGACGTGGCGAGCGCAAGCGCCGTGGCCACGAGAACGGATTTCAAAAGCTTCATGACGATCTCCCGATGCAAACTGAACCCCGGCGATCAAAGCGCGAAACGCACGGGGAGTAAATCGACTTTGTTGCGCCGCAAAGCGCACATGAGCGCTTCGAGGCTTCAGCCACGCAGAGCGCCGCGCAACAGCACATCCAGCCCGATGGCCATGACCTTGGCGGATCGACCATGTCGTCGATGCCCACCCACTCGTCCGGCTGGTGGGCGAGGTCGAGGATACCCGGGCCGTAGGCGATGCAGTCGTGCAGGTGGCCGATGCGGGCGACATGTTTCTGGTCGTAGGTGCCGGGCGAAATCACGTAGTCCGGCTCCTTGCCGAAGATTTCGCGGATGCCTTCGGCGACCGCCGTCACAACCGGCGCGTCGCGTTCGGTCATGGTCGGCTGGACTTCCATCAGGTCACGGATCGAATAGTCGAATTTCGGGCGTTCGCGCTTGAGCCGGTCGAGAATGGAGGTGACCTCGCCCTTCACCTGGTCGATAGATTCTTCCAACAGGAAGCGGCGGTCGATCACCGTGCGGCACGTATCCGCGACGTTGGGCGAGGGCAGGCCGGGGAAGAAGTCCTCGGTCTGGCCGCCATGGATCGAGTTGATGTTCATGGTCGAGCGGCGCGCGCCTTCCGGCACCACCGGCATCTGGGTCTGTTTGCGGTCGAGGGCGGGGAAAAGCTCTTCCTCGAAGGCGTGCAGCACCGCGCCCATGTGGCGGATCGCCGAATCGCCGAGGAACGGCATGGAGCCGTGCGCGATCCTGCCCTTAGTTTCGATCTCCGCCCACCAGACGCCGCGATGACCGAGGCAGATGCGGTCCTTGTTGAGCGGTTCGGGAATGATGACGTGGTCGACACGCGGCTTCGAGAAGAAGCCCTTGGAGGCGAGATAGGCCACGCCGCCGAAACCGCCCGACTCCTCGTCGACAGTGCCCGAAATCTCGATGGCACCTGGAAAATCCGGATAGACATCCATGAACACTTCGGCAGCGATGATGGAGGCCGCGAGGCCGCCCTTCATGTCGCAGGCGCCGCGCCCATAGACGCGGCCGTCCTTCACGATGCCGCCATAGGGATCGACCGTCCAGCCTTCGCCGGCCTCCACCACGTCGATATGCGAGTTGAAATGCACCGTGGGGCCGTGGCCGCGTCCGTCGAACCGGGCGACGACATTGGTACGCGGATAACGGTCCGAATCGCCCGGCGTGTCCTGCCCCCGGATAAGCTGGGTCTCGAAGCGGCGCTTCCTAAGCCGGTTGGCGATGAACTCGGCGCAAGGCGTGTAGGCCTCGCCCGGCGGGTTCACCGTCGGAAAGCGGATCAGGTCGGCAGTGAGAGCGACGAGTTCGTCGCGGCGGTCGTCTATGGCGCGGAAGAGCTGTTCGTTCATGCGCGCTATTGAGCAGGCAGGATTGGGGGCTGGCAAGCAGGCTCTTTGGTCCAGCCTGATTTCATTATGCCAGCCAGCCCGATATGCGAAAGATTGTTAGGAAATCTGCGTCAGACTCGCCCGAAATCGCCCGAGGGTGCACAATGTGCCTCGTGGGATGGGACAGTTTGGGGTTCGACGCATGAACAGGTTTGTGCTGGCCGCTGCATCGGCGGCGTTGCTGCTCTTTTCCGGCCTTTCGGCCCAGGCATCCAGTGTCGTGGCGCGCGTTGACGTCGCCGCGCAGAAGATGACGGTCACGCATTACGGCAAGGTGCTCTACGAGTGGCCCGTTTCGACCGCGCGTGCCGGTTATACGACGCCGCGTGGCGAGTTCCGGCCCTACAGAGTGCACAAGCTTTGGCTCTCGCGCACCTACGACAACGCGCCGATGCCCTTTGCCGTCTTCTACGACCGCGGCTGGGCGGTGCACGGAACGGATGCCGTCAGCCGGCTTGGACAGCCTGCCTCGCATGGCTGCGTGCGGCTCGCGACGCCCAACGCGGAAGCCTTCTACCGACTGGTGCGCCAGGTGGGCGCAGGCAACACGCGCATCATCGTGGAAAACTGAGACCGCCAGCCGGCGAAAAATATTCCACTTCATGTCGCCTTTCCGGCATTTCAATCCCGAACCGTCTTGCATAGACCTGAGGAGGTGAGGGAGCGCTCAACGATGTCGGATCACCGGGTCGAACTGTCGAGACCTGTTTCGGACGAGGTCCGGAAGACGACCTGCTACATGTGCGCCTGCCGGTGCGGCATCGACGTGCTCCTCAAGGACGGCAAGATTCGCTACATCGAAGGCAACCGCGACCATCCGGTCAATCGCGGCGTGCTTTGCGCCAAAGGCTCGTCCGGCATCATGCAGCACTATGCGCCGGCGCGGCTCGATTCGCCGCTGCTGCGTACCGGTCCGCGCGGATCGGGCGAATTCCGCAAGATTTCCTGGGACGAAGCGTTGACGCTCGCGACCGGGTGGCTCGGCGAAGTACGCGACCGCGATCCGAAGAAGCTCGCATTCTTCACCGGACGCGACCAGTCGCAATCGCTCACCAGCTTCTGGGCACAGCAATTCGGCACACCCAACTACGCCGCGCATGGCGGGTTCTGCTCCGTCAACATGGCGGCTGCCGGCATCATGACGATCGGCGGCGCCTTCTGGGAATTCGGCGCGCCGGACTGGGAGCGCACGAAGCTGTTCGTGATGTTCGGCGTTGCCGAGGATCACGATTCCAACCCGCTCAAGATGGGCATCTCGAAGCTCAAGAAGCGCGGGGCGCGGTTCGTTTCAGTCAATCCGGTCCGCACGGGCTATTCGGCGGTTGCCGACAACTGGATCGGCGTGCGGCCGGGAACCGACGGCCTGCTGATCCTGGCGCTCGTGCACGAACTCCTTAAGGCGCGGCGTATCGATGTCGACTACCTTGTCCGCTATTCCAATGCGCCGTGGCTGGTGATCGACGCGCCGGGCACGGCCGATCATGGGCTGTTCGCCCGGGACGTTGAAGGCAAGCCGCTGGTCTTCGAAACCGTGACCGAGCGCGTCGTGGCGGCCGGGACGAAGGGCGCGCGTCCGTCGCTTTCCGGGCGCACGACGCTGCCGGACGGGCGCGCCGTGGCGCCGTCGTTCCAGTTGCTTGCGGAAGAGTATCTCGATCCGCGCCACGCACCCGAGGCCGTGGCCGACCGCGTTGGGATCGATGCCGCCACCATTCGCGGCCTTGCCGAGGAAATCGGGCGTGTCGCCTTTGACGAGGCGATCGAGATCGAGCAGCCTTGGACGGATGTTTACGGCGAACGACACCAGACCTTTGTAGGCCGGCCCGTCTCTTTCCACGCGATGCGCGGCATCTCGGCGCATTCCAACGGGTTCCAGACGGCGCGGGCGCTGCACATGCTGCAGGTGCTGATCGGCGCGATCGACTGCCCCGGCGGGTTCCGTTTCGAGCCGCCTTACCCGAAGCCCCTGCATGCCCATCCTCGCCCGCACGGCAAGTCGGAGCATTTCGGCTCGAACCAGCCGCTTGCCGGCCCGCATCTCGGCTTTCCGCTCGGGCCCGAGGACCTTCTGGTCGATGCCGATGGCAAGCCAACACGCATCGACAAGGCGTTTTCCTGGGAAGCGCCGATCTCGGCCCATGGCCTGATGCATATGGTCATCGCCAACGCGCATGCCGGCGATCCGTATCCGGTCGACGTGTTGTTCCTCTACATGGCCAACATGGCCTGGAACTCGTCTATGAACACGGCCGGCGCCATCAGGATGCTGGAGGACAAGGACGAGGCGACGGGCGAGTACAAGATCCCCAAGATCATCTATTCCGACGCCTATTCATCGGAAATGGTGGCCTATGCCGATCTGGTCCTGCCCGATACGACATATCTGGAGCGGCACGACTGCATCTCGTTGCTCGACCGGCCCATCTCGGAGCCGGATTCCGTCAATGACGCCATCCGCTGGCCGGTGGTCGAGCCAAACCGTGACGTACGCGCTTTCCAGAGCGTGCTGATCGACCTCGGTGCGCGGCTGCGCCTGCCTGGCTTTTCCGACAGCCGCGGGCAGCCGCTCTACGCAGACTACGCCGATTACATCGTGCGCCATGAGAGACGCCCCGGCATCGGGCCGCTGGCAGGGTTTCGCGGCCTTGAAGCCGACCGGGCGGGCAGGGGAGCGGCCAACCCCGACCAGTTGAACCGCTATATTGAGAATGGTTCGTTCTTTTCCGCGCATATTCCGCTCGAAGCGCAGTTCTTCAAGCATGCCAACGCGGCCTATCAGGACTTTGCGGTGCGGATGGGTTTCTTCGACCAGCCGCAGCCGGTGACGTTCCAGCTCTATTCGGAAGAACTGCAGAAGTTCCGCCTGTCGGCGCAGGGCCTTCGCGAGCCGGCGGCGCCGGAAGCCTATCGCGAGCGCATCATGTCTGCGTTTACGCCGCTGCCCTCATGGTATGAGCCGTTCGAGGAAGCGGGCGTGGACAAGTCGGCGTTTCCATATCACGCGATCACGCAGCGCCCGATGGCGATGTACCATTCGTGGGGCTCGATGAATGCGTGGCTGCGCCAGATCCATACCCGCAACCCGCTCTACGTGCCCGGCGCGATCTGCGACGCGCACGGGCTGAAGGACGGGGACTGGGTCTGGCTGACATCGCATCACGGTCGCATCAAGGTCGAGATCGCACGTTCCGAGACCGTCAATCGCGACACGATGTGGACATGGAACGCGATCGGCAAGCGGGGCGGGGCGTGGGCACTCGACCCTGCTTCGCCGGAGGCGACCAGAGGCTTCCTGATGAACCACCTGATCCATGAATTGCTGCCGCCGAAGGGCGACGGCATGCGCTGGTCGAATTCCGATCCCGTCACCGGGCAGGCCGCCTGGTACGACCTGCGGGTGAACATCGAGAAGGCGGAGCCCGACGTGGCAAGCCAGCCGCATTTCGAGCCGCAGAAGCGGGGCACGCAAGAGGTAGCCGACGAACTGCGCTACGGGCAGGAGTGGAGCCGATGACGTCCCTCCCATCCCAAACGACCCCGAAAAAGCTCGGGCTCGTCATCGACCTTGACGTCTGCGTCGGTTGCCATGCCTGCGTGGTCTCGTGCAAGGAGTGGAACACCGGTGGTTACGGCGCCGCGCTGTCCGATCAGGACCCCTATGGCCCGGACGTTTCAGGCACGTTCCTCAACCGCATCCATTCCTTCGAGGTGACGCCTGAGGGCGGCGAGGTCGTGGGCGAGGCGGGCGCGGCGCGGTTGATCCATTTTCCCAAGTCCTGCCTGCATTGCGAGGACGCGCCCTGCGTGACCGTCTGCCCGACGGGCGCCTCCTACAAGCGCACCGACGACGGCATCGTGCTGGTGGACGAGGACATGTGCATCGGTTGCGGCCTGTGCGCATGGGCGTGCCCCTATGGGGCGCGCGAGATGGACCTTGCTGCCGGCGTGATGAAGAAATGCACGCTCTGCATCGACCGCATCTACAACGAGACCATTCCCGAAGTGGATCGCGTGCCGTCCTGCGTGCGGACCTGCCCGACCAATGCTCGGCATTTCGGCGATCTCGCCGATCCGGGGTCGGCCGTGTCGATCATGGTGGCCGAACGCGGCGGCATGGACCTGATGCCGGAGCAGGGCACAAGGCCTGTCAACAAATACCTGCCGCCCCGCCCGCGAAAGCCGCTGGCAGCGAAGGCGGTGCCGGCTGCGGAGGATACCCGCGGCGCAACAGGCTTCTTTGCGTGGGTCGACGACATGCTGGACCGAATCTGATGGTCGTGCAGCTCTCGGCTTTGCAGGGCACTCTACGTTGCCCCCTCTGTCCTGCCGGACATCTCCCCCACAAGGGGGAGATCGGCTTTCATTGCCTTCACGGCATCTCCTGAGACGTTGACGATCGGCGAAAGTCGAGCGGTTAGTGGATCTCCCCCTCGTGGGGGAGATGTCCGGCAGGACAGAGGGGGCGCGACGGAATGCGGCGCTGCGGGGGCTTCGCTTCTAGATGCATCCAGCCCTTTCCATCATCGCGTTCACGACCGCTTCCGGGCTGGGTTACGGGCTTGCGGCCGTTCTCGGGCTCGGCCTGCTCGATCCCGCATCCGTGGCGACCAAGATCGCGCATTTCGTCGCGCTGGCGCTGATCTCGGCCGGTCTGCTGTCATCGACATTGCATCTCGGCAATCCGCAGCGCGCATGGCGGGCGCTGTCGCAGTGGCGCTCGAGTTGGCTTTCGCGCGAGGGCGTGATGGCGATCCTCACCTTCGTTCCGCTCTGTATCGCCGCCTATGGCGCGATATTCCAGTCGCGCTACCTGCCGATTGCGGGCCTGCTCGGCACGCTGGGGGCGGCCGTCACGGTCTGTTGCACCTCGATGATCTATGCGTCGCTGCGGTCGGTGCAGGCGTGGCACACGCCGCTCACGCCGGCCTGCTATCTGCTCTTTGCCGGCGCGGGCGGAAGCCTGCTCGGTCTGTTTTTCGTGGCTTCGGGCGGTGGCAATGTGCTGGTGTTGTCGGTGCTGTCGGTGGTTCTGCTAGTCGCGGCCTGGTTTTTGAAATGGCAGTGGCGGCAACGCATGCTGTCGCAGGTTCCACTGTCGACACCTGAAAGCGCCACAGGCCTCGGCTTCATCGGCAAGGTGAAGCTGTTCGAGCGGCCGCATTTCAATGACAACTATCTCACCAGCGAGATGGGTTTTCGGGTTGCGCGCAAGCATGCAGCCAAGCTGGCCCGCCTGAGCGTGCTGCTCGGCGGCGTGGTGCCGGTTGCGGCCGTCGTGCCGCTGCTATTGTCCGGTGCCGTCACCCCGGCGCTCACTGTCCTGCTGGCTATAGTAGCCGTCCTGTCGCATGCCGTCGGTGTCCTGACCGAGCGCTGGCTGTTCTTCGCCGAAGCGCGGCATGCGGTAATGAACTATTACGGGCAGTAGGCCGCAGCAGCGTCCGTCAGTTCGTCTTCCAGCGCTTGTGGAACCACATCCACTGGCCTGGATGCTCGCGCACCCAGCCTTCGACCGTGTCGTTGAGAAGCTGGCTGGTCGCCTGCACGTCGAGCGTTCCCTTCTCGGTGCGCGGTAGCTCCAGCTTGTCGAAGATCTCCAGCCGGTAGCGGTTGCCGGGTAGCCGAACAGAGCGAGCCGGATAGACGTCGCATTCATACTGGCGCGCGAGCTTGGCCACCAGCGGGCTGGTGTTGCATGGCAGTCCGAAGAAGGTGGTCGGCACCCCCTTGTGGAACTTCTGATCGACGAGGACGCCGATATTGCCGCCGCGTTCGAGGATGCGGGCGAGGCCGAAGGCGGCGCCAGCGCGCGAGGCGATCAGTTCGCCCATTGCGTCGGCACGGGTCGAGAAGATGTATTTGGCGATGTAGGGGTTGTTCGGGGCGCGGAACAGCGCTGTCACCGGCAACTCGTACGAGGCTGCGGCCACCGGCAGGAGCTCGAAATTGCCGGTATGGGCGGTGAAGAAGATGTGCGGCTTGTCGCTGGCGCGCACGCGCACGAAAATCTCCTCGCCGATGACCTCGACGCGGCCCGTCCTGTTCGAATTGGGCTCGAAATCGAAAAGCTGGTCGAGGAAGATGTACTCCCCGGCCAGACGCGCCATGTTGCCCCACATGTCGGAGGCGATCGCCTGTATCTCTTCCTCGCTCTTTTCGGGATAGGCGTTGCGGAGATTGTCGAGGGCCACCCGGTGACGGCCAAACCAGGGGCCTATACGGCGCGCCACGCGATCGGCGAAATCGAGCGCACGGTCGGGCGGCAGCAGGCGCAGGAGCCACAGCGCCGCCATGGCCGCCTGTGCCGTCAGCCAATACTCCGCCTGCTTGAGAAAGCGCAGGGTCCTTGCAACCAGCGGCCGAAGGAATGGCGCGTGGCCCTCACTCATCACGCAATCCGCAGGATGATCTTGCCGAAAACCTCGCGGCCTTCCATGCGCTCCAGCGCACGGCCGATGTCGTCGAAGCCGACTTCGGTGTCGATGACGGGATGGACGATGCCGGCGGCCATCTTCTGCATGGCGTCCGCCATGTTTTCCATCCGGCAGCCGAAAGACCCGAAGATCTTGAGCTGCTGCTGGAAGAGCTGCATCAGGTTCATGCTGGTGGACACACCCGAGGTGGAGCCGCAGGTGACGAGGCGCGCGCCGCGCTTCATGCACAGCATCGAGCCGGCCCAGGTGTCGGCGCCGACATGCTCGAAGACGACGTCGACGCCCTTCTTCTTCGTCAGTTTGCGCACTACGCCCTCGAAGCGGTCTTCGCGGTAGTTGATGACGTGGTCCGCGCCCAGCGCCTTGGCCTTCTCGATCTTGTCGTTCGAGCCAACAGTCGTGATGACCGTGCAGCCCATGCGCCGCGCTAGCTGGATCGCGGCCGAGCCTATGCCGGAACCGCCTGCGTGGACGAGGATGGTTTCGCCCGGCTGCAGCTTGGCATTGTCGAACAACATGTGCTCGACCGTGCCGAATGTGACGGGCGCGACCGCCGCACCGATCTCGTCAACGCCGGGCGGTGCCGGCACCAGAAGCCGCGCCGGCAGGTTGACCTTTTCCTGGGCGAAGCCGTCGAGATGGAAGCCGTGGACGCCCGACACATGCTCGCAGAGATTGTCGCGCTTCTCGCGACAGGCGCGGCAGCGCCCGCAGGTGCGCGCGCCATAGATCGAAACGAGTTGGCCCGGTGCGAGGTTCGCAACGCCTTCGCCGACCGTCTCAACCTCGCCGGAAGCTTCCGCGCCGACGACCAGCGGCATCTTGCGCTTGGCGAACGCCATGCCGCGCCAGCCCCAGACATCGATGTGGTTGAGCGCAACCGCCCTGATCCTGACGGTGACCTCTCCGAGACCGGGAGGCGGGGGCGGGGGCAGGTCGACGGATTCAAGCCGCCGATCCTCGACGAGTTGCAGTGCGCGCATGGGAGTATCCGCTTCTGTCTGGCGTTTGCGGAAGCGGACTAGACCGGTTCCCGCGCCATGACAAGGCACGTATTCTGACCACCGAAGCCGAAGGAGTTGGAAATCACAGTTCCGACCTCGGCGTCGCGCTTCACGTTGGGCACGACATCGAGCTCGATCGCCGGATCCGGATGGTCATGGTTGATGGTCGGCGGAATGACGCCGCGCGCCATGGTCAGAAGTGAAAACACCGCCTCGATGGCGCCCGCCGCCGACAGCGTATGCCCGATCATCGACTTGTTGGACGAGATAGGAATCCGCTTCATCCGCTCGCCGAATACGGTGGAAAGCGACAGGTGTTCCATCTTGTCGTTTTCCGGCGTCGAGGTGCCGTGTGCGTTCACGTACTCGATTTCGTCCGCATCCATGCCGGCATCGGCAAGGGCGGCATGAACGGCGGCTATGGCAGGTGAGCCATCCGGCTTGGAACGGGTGCGATGGAAATCGTCGGCCTTCTCACCGCAGCCGCGCATGATGCCAAGCACCGGCGCGCCGCGCGAGAGTGCGCTTTCCAGCGATTCGAGCACAAGGGCAGCCGACCCTTCCGCCAGCACGAAGCCGTCGCGGTCCTTCGAAAACGGCTTCGATGCCTTTTCAGGCCGCTCGTTCTGCGTTGAAAGGGCCGAAAGCAGCGAAAAGCGGATCAGTGCCTCGGCAGTGGCCGAACCGTCCGCGCCGATGGCGAGCGCCCGGTCGCTTTCGCCGCGCTGGATAGCTTCCACGCCAAGCTGGATGGCGGTTGCGCCAGATGCACAGGCGGTCGACAGGGTGATCGGCAGGCCGCGCGTGCCGAAGCGATCGGCGAGGCGGTCGGCGATGGCGCCGAACTGAGAAGCCTCGAAGATTTCCTGGCGAAGCTGCTCACGCGCGGAGGCGAGCAGGCGTTCGTAAACCGGTAGATCGAGATCGGCAGAATCGTAGAGCGCCAGCCGTTCGTGCCAGTCGAGCTCGACCGGAGGGGATGCGAGAAACAACGGACCGGCGAAATCGCTGACATTGTAGCCCGCGCCGGCAACCGCTTCCAGCGCCGCGATCTCGGCAAGCTCGTAGGTCAGCGCGCTTGCGCCCTTGTCGCTGGAAGCCAGAAAATCGACTGTGCCGGAAATGGTGGTGTTCAGGTGTTCGGTGGGGAAGCGGGTGATCGGGTGGATGCCGGAGCGTCCCGAAGTCAGCGCGTTCCAGTTGTCCTCCACGCCCTGCCCGAGCGAGGTCACGACACCGACGCCGGTTACGGCGATAACGGGGCGGCCACGGTGATCAGTGGTGCTGGGCATCGCGTCTTCCTCCGGCTCACGCCTTGACGATGAGGGCAGCGCCCTCATAGCGATGATAGCCGATGCTGGTTGCCAGAACTGCTTCGGGAGCGCCGTCCACCGGGCTCTCATTCTCCGCGTCGAAGGCCGGGTAGGGCGCGCCGTTGTGAATGGCGAGTGCGGCCAGCGCGATCGCAAAGGGGAACTGCGCTTCCTTGAGGTGGCCGGTCAACGTCGAGAAGCCACGCATCGCGAAGTCACCCGCGCTCTGGAGCGCGTTGCGTTCCGCGCCTGTCGCGGCATGCGCGCCCGAAGCGCCGGAGATGGCCATCAGGCGCTGGTCTGGCGCGCCCAGCACGCGGACAACACCCGAGATCGCCTCGACGAGGTTGCCATCGCTGCGCCTTGCGCGGCCGGACGCCACATTGCTGATGGCGGCATAGGCATTGCGCCCGCGCGCTTCAGCGTGTTCGCGCGATTCAAGGACGAGGAAAGCCGCGCCCGAGCCGGTGATGACGCCGCCGCCATCATTGGCGGCCCGCTGCCACACGGATTTCCAGCGCTTGCGGTGCAGGAAACCGTCCAGCTCATAGCCCAGCAGCATGTCCGGATGTTCGGTCTGGAACGCGCCGCCAACCAGCATATGGGTCGACTGTCCCGACCGGATGCGCGCCGCCGCCGTCTCGATCGCCGAAACGCCTGCACCCTCTTCGCCCATGAAGGTGCGCGACGAGCCGGTGACCTTGTGCACGATCGATATATTGCCGGCCAGCAGGTTGGACAGCTGGGCGAGAAAGAGCGTGGGCCGCAATTCGGTTGTCAGCTTTTCGTTGAGAAGCAGGTCGCGGTCGTTGCGGGTGCGTGCCGCGTCGAGGATGGCCTGGTCGACCGCACTGTCGCGCTCACCGCCGCCGGCAGCCACCACCATATCCATGGTCGCCAGCAGCGCTTCGTCCTTGGCGTCGGCATCGTCCAGCGCCACGCCGGCCGCATAAGTCCCCAGCCGCTGCCATGTCTCCATCTGCCGCTGGTCGCCTCGCTTGGCGATCTGCAGGCCCCAGTCGATCTCGGGAAGCGGGTGGATCGTGTACGGCTGAAAGCGCTCTGCATCGAGCACGGGCTTCGCGCCGGGCGTGCTCAGCACATGCCAATGGCGCTCGGCGCCTTCGCCCAGCGACGAGACGAGGCCGATGCCGGTAATGACGACGTCGCGCGCGCTCATTCAGGGCTCATCCGAGGCCGCCGCCATACAAGCTCAGGTCGCGTTCTTGGCCGCGACGAGGCCATCGATCTTGGCGCAGAGGTTTTCCATGACGAAATATTCCTCGGCCGGAGCCTTTCCGTCGTTGACCTCCTGGGTCCACTTCTCGAGCGGCACCTTGATGCCGAACTCCTTGTCGATCGCAAAGACGATGTCGAGGAAATCGAGGCTGTCGATGCCGAGGTCGTCGATCGTGTGGCTCTTGGGCGTGATCGTGTCGCGGTCGATCTCGCTGGTCTCCGCGATGATGTCGGCAACCTTGTCGAATGTCGATGTCACAGTGATTCCCTCTGAATGCAGGGCTTGTTCGTTCGTGGTCTGGCGGCTCTCTAATCGGTTTTTACGGGCAGGAAAAGAGCCAGAGCCAAAAAGGTAGCCGCCTTTGCCCTCAATTGAAGACGATCCGGCCGATGATGTGGATACCCTCATCGGTCGGCGCAACGATCACTGCCTCGCCTTCGCGCGGGGTTACGCCGACGAGCGCCTCGATACTTTCGGGATGCGTGACGAGCACGAGATTGCCGGAGCCAGAGTAGGTGCGAATCAGCTCCATCACTTCCTCCCGGGCTGATTTCGCGGCTTCCTCGTCTTCCGCAGGCGGGTCGAGCGCGTCCATTTCCTCGACCAGCCCGTCGCCGAATGCGAGGCGGGCGGTCTGGAGCGTGCGGCAGTAGCGGCTTGCGTAAACCTGCTCGACCGGCTCGGCTCGTGCCGAGATCAGCGCGCCGATGCGCCGTGCCTGCTGACGCCCCCGGTCCGACAGATTGCGTTGTGTGCGGCAGTTCTCGACGTCGAAATTGGCCGGGTCGCCGGAACCCGGCGCGTTGGCGTGCACCAGGAACAGCACCTGGCCGCCATTGCGCAGAAGTGCCCATCCTGCCTCCGTGGCGCTGGCTGGCGTGCCTGCCAGAAGGAGAATGGCGACGACGATCGTTGTCAGACGGAGCATCCGGTACCCTTTGTTGCTGCTACCGATATAGGGACGGGATCGGGACATGAAAGGCAAGCCAATGCTTTGTGCTTGCGGTTTCGATGCCGCAGCTTGCCGCGACGGCGCAATTGCGCTACCGCGCGGGCATGTCCCCGGTGGTCGAAACCATTGCCTTCGTCTTCGGGCTGGTCGGGCTCGGCTATTGCGCGGGCTGGGCCGGTCTGCTGCGACCGCAGGTTGGCGATGCTCTGACCGACTTCGCCATCGTCGTGGCCGTGCCGGCTCTGCTGTTCCGCACCATGATCGGCGTCGATTTCCACGGAGCGGCGCCGTGGTCGCTGTGGCTTGCCTATTTTTCTTCCGTGCCGGTCGTGTGGATCACTGGGCACATGGTCGCGACGCGCATATTCGGTCGCGACGCGGCCGCAGGTGTTGTCGCGGGCATAGCAGCCTCGTTCTCGAACCTGCTGCTTCTCGGCCTTCCATTCATGCAGGGTGTGTTCGGCCAACCCGGCATCGAGGTGCTGTCGCTCTTACTCTCCGTGCATCTGCCGATCATGATGGCCGCCTCGATCGTCATGTTCGAACTAGTGCGTCGCAAGGAAGGCAAGTCGTCGGACCCCCTTCGGGTTCTGCGCGACTTCCTGCGCAACCTTTTCACCAACCCGCTGATCATAGGCATTCTCGCCGGCCTTGCCTGGCGGATCACCGGTTTGCCGATGCCTTCATTGGGAATGCGCTTCATTGACGCTTTTGCGGGCATCGCCGGCACGGTCGCGCTCTTTGCGATGGGGCTCGGCCTGCGCAAGTTCGGCATTTCGGGCAACGTAAAGCCTGCGCTGGCGCTCTCGTTCCTGAAACTCATGCTTCTGCCCGGCGTCGTGCTGGTCGCCGTGATTGTCATCGGTCTTCCGCCGTTGCCGGCGCAGGTTCTGGTGGTCGCCGCCTCGATGCCGACAGGCGTCAATCCCTACCTAATCGCGACCCGGTTCGGCACGGGGCAGGTTCTGGCTTCGAATACGATGACCATTTCCACTGCCTGCGCGATATTGACCACGGGCTTCTGGCTGACTGTCGCGCAGAGGTTTCTCGGGTGAGGCCTTGGCTTCGGCGGGGATGCGTCTAAGTCTGTTGGTGAAGCAATCGGACGAGGCGCCCCATGCGCCGCAAGGGAGAAAGCACCATGCTGCAGAAGACAAGCCATTTCATGCGCCAGGGCAACCTTATCGACGGCGAATGGGTGCAGGCCGATTCCGGTGCCGTCATCGACGTGATCAATCCCGCCACGGGGTTGAAGATCGGGACCGTGCCGAAGGCCGGTAAAGCAGAGACACGCCGCGCCATCGAGGCCGCGGATGCTGCCTTCAAGTCGTTCCGAAAAACATCGGCGCTTGAGCGTTCCAAGATGCTGCGCAAGCTGCATGACGCGATCATGGATAACCAGGATGCACTGGCCGAGCTGCTGACGATGGAGCAGGGCAAGTCGCTTGCCGAAGCCAAGGGCGAAGTAGGCGCATCGGCTGCCTATGTGCTCTGGTTTGCCGAGGAAGCGCGGCGGACCTATGGCGACGTCGTGCCGAGCCCATGGGCCGACCGCCGGGTCATCGTCACCAAGGAGCCTGTCGGCGTCATTGCCGCGATCACGCCCTGGAACTTTCCGTCCTCGATGCTGGCGCGGAAGATCGCGCCGGCGATTGCCGCCGGTTGCACGGCTGTCGTGAAGCCTGCTTCCCAGACGCCATATTCCGGGCTTGCCTGGGGCGCTCTATGCGAGGAGGTCGGCATCCCCAAGGGCGTCGTCAATATCGTGACCGGCTCGGCTGGCGAAATCGGCGACGAGATCTGCTCCAACCCGCTCGTCAAGAAGATCACCTTCACGGGGTCGACCGAGGTCGGCAAGATCCTGATAGAGAAGTCGGCATCGACCGTGAAAAAGGTTTCGATGGAGCTTGGCGGCAACGCGCCCTTCCTGATCTTCGACGATGCCGACATCGACCGTGCGGTCGAGGGTGCCATCGTTGCCAAATACCGCAATTCGGGCCAGACCTGCGTATGCACCAACCGCTTCTTCGTTCAGTCCGGCATCTACGACCGGTTCGTGGAGAAATTTGCCGATGCTTCGAAGAAGCTGAAGGTTGGGCCTGGCCTTGAGGATGGAACCCAGCAGGGGCCGCTGATCGACGACAAGGCGGTCGAGAAGGTCGAGGAATTTATCTCCGACGCACAGGCCAAGGGCGGCAAGGTCGTGACCGGCGGCAAGCGGCATGAGCTTGGCGGCTCCTTCTTCCAACCCACGGTCATCTCGGGCGCCACACCCGACATGAAGTTCATGAAGGAGGAGATTTTTGGCCCCGTTGCTCCGGTTTTCCGCTTCGAGACCGAGGAAGAGGCGGTGGCGCTGGCGAACGACACGGAGTTCGGCCTTGCCTGCTACTTCTACACTGGTGACCTGGGGCGCGCCTTCCGCGTGATGGAAGGGCTGAAATACGGGATGGTGGGCGTCAACGAGGGCCTCATCACCACGCCGGAAGCGCCGTTCGGCGGCGTCAAGAATCGGGCCTCGGGCGGGAAGGCGGTCACCAGGGCATCGAGGACTACCTCGACACCAAATATGTATGCATCGGCGGGCTCGGCCTTTAGCGGCCTTAGAATAAAGGCTGGCGGGGTGTCGATGGACATCGAGAATTTTGGCGAGACGAAGGACGGCGAACCGGTCCAGCGCATCCGGATCGCCGGAGGAGGGCTTCGCGCCAGCATTCTAACCTATGGCGCTATCGTCCAGGATTTGCGTCTGGATGGTCATGACGCGCCGCTGGTGCTGGGTTTCGAGCGCCTGGACGATTATCTCGACCACTCGCTCTATTTCGGGGCAATCGTCGGCCGACAGGCAAACCGCATCGCGCGCGGCAAGTTTGCACTGGACGGCGAACGCTTCGAGACTGACCGCAACGACAACGGAAACACCCTGCATGGCGGCGGAACTGGGCTCGACAGGCGTGTGTGGCGGTTGGCCGACAAGGGCAGCGATTTCGTAACCCTGACCATCGCCGATCCTGCCGGCGCAATGGGCTTTCCCGGCACGCTCGACGTGGCTTGCACGTATCGGCTGAAGCCGCCGGGCACCCTGTCCGTCGAGCTGACGGCGACCTGCGACCGGCCGACCCTCTGCAATCTCGCCCACCATTCCTATTTCAACCTGAACGATGGCGGCAGCAGCCCGGTCCACGACCATCGCCTCTCGATATCGGCTCAGGCCTATTTGCCGATCGACGAGCAATGCGTGCCGACGGGGGCTGTCCTGCCCGTCGAGGGTACGCCGTTCGATTTCGTGGTTCCGCGTACGATCCGCCAGACGACAGGGCAGGAAACGCCCTACGACCACAATTTCTGCCTTTCGGCCGCACCCCAACCGTTCCGGCAGGTGGCGTGGGCGCAGGGCGAACGCTCGGGCGTTGAAATGGAGGTCTGGACGACGGAAGCGGGGCTGCAGTTCTTCAGCGGCCACTTCCCAGACAGGCAGGTTCCTGGTCTCGACGGCATCCTTTATCGCTCATTCGCGGGCTTCTGCCTCGAGCCGCAAGGGTGGCCGGATGCACCGAACCGGCCGTATTTCCCGCAGTCGGTGTTGCGGCCTGGGGAAGAATACCATCAGCGCAGCGAATTTCGCTTCAGCCTGCTGAGCGAGGCCTGACTCAGCCTGCGAACGCCTCGCGCAGGACTTCGACGGGCGCCAGGGCGCCCCGAACCTGAACGACCGCCGCGGCAACCCGATGAGCCCGCCTAGCTGCCTCGACGGGGTTGTGACCGAGCAAGCGGGCGGCGAGATAGCCGCCATTGAAAGAATCGCCCGCCCCGGTGGTGTCGACCGGGTTCGCGACGTGGGTGGCGGCGACGGTCGAGCTGTCGGTGCCGGTCACAACCAGCGCAGGCTCCGCTCCATCCTTGACCACGACTTCCTTCGGCCCCGCGTTTGCGATCCGCTCGGCGGTCGCTGCGAGGGCGGTATCGCGGTAGAGCGCCTGCTCGTCCGGAAAGGTCGGCAGAACAATGTCAGCGACCGAAAGCGCCCCGTCTATCGCCGCGCGTGCCGCTTCGGCGGACTGCCACAGGCGAGGTCGGTAATTGGGATCGAACGCAATCAGGCTGCCGGCCCCGCGCGCGGCCTTGATCGCCTGCAGGAGGGTTGCGCGCGGCGCGTCTTCCAGAATTGCCACGGTGATTCCGGAAAAGTAGACAAGTGATCGATTTTCAAGGCTTTTCGACAGAGCGGCGGCATCGTCTGCAAGGCGCCGCGCGGCGGCATCGGCACGCCAGTAGGTGAAGGATCGTTCAGCGCCGTCGAGGCTGATGGCATAGAGGCCGGGCCGTGCGCCGGGAATACGCGGGCTGGAGGCGGTGCCGATGCCGTTTTCGGCAAAGAACGCCAATTGCTGGGCCGAAAACGCGTCGTCGCCGAAGGCACTGACGTAATCCGTCGATCGATCGGCGGGCAAAAGCGCGCGCATCGTCCAGATGACATTGAATGTGTCTCCGGAGTGTCCCATCCGCCAGTCGGCTCCGCTGCCGGTCAGCTCCAGCATGCATTCTCCGATCGACGCGATTCCGTTCATCCGCGGCTTCTCCTGTGGTTGGCGGCCACTGTCTAGCGGTGCGCTCGCAGGTGCGCAATGCAAGACAGATTTGTGCTTGACCTTCCAGCAACGGGAAGCCCTAGCTCTGGAAAATCGAAATCGGGAGACCCGCAATGAGGAAGTGGACAATTGCCGCAATCGCGCTGGCGGTTCTGGTCGTGGCCGGATTTTATGCGCTGCGCATGCTGTCGCCGCCGCCGGCCGATCTCGATGTGGCGCGCGAGAAAACGTCCGCCGCCGGGCTCTACGCCGTCGCGATCGAACCAGAGGCGGAGCCCGTCCAGCAGGGATCGCTGCATGGCTGGATCGTCACCGTGAAAACGCCGGACGGCGAACCCGTCTCCGATGCCGAAATCACCGTCGATGGTGGCATGCCGCAGCACGGCCACGGACTGCCGACCGCCCCCAATCGACCGGTCATATCGGTGAGGGGCGCTACCGCATTGAGGGCGTGCGCTTTAACATGGGTGGCTGGTGGGTGCTGAAGTTCGCCATTTCCGCTCCTGCAGGCAGCGACGAAGCCGAGTTCAACATCGTTCTGTAAGCTTGATGATGATGCCGCGCGCCATATTCCTTATCCTGCTATCGGCGGCTTTGCTGGCCGGCTGCTCTGCCGAGCAGTTCTCGGAGGAGGAAAAACGCCTGATCGGCCAGTTGCGCCTGTCACAGCTTGGCCCCCTGCCGCCGGACCCGAGCAACGCGGTCGCAGATGACCCGGCTGCCGCGGCTTTGGGCGAAGCACTTTTCTTCGACACACGGCTTTCGGGCGACGGCACGGTTTCGTGCGCCACCTGTCATCTGCCGGACCGGCAGTTCCAGGACGACTTGGCATTGGCGCAGGGCGTGGGCGTCACCGACCGACGCACCATGCCGCTCGCCGACGTGTCGCACGGGCAATGGTTCTTCTGGGACGGGCGCAAGGACAGCCCTTGGGCGCAGGCGCTCGGCCCGCTCGAAGATGCGCGTGAGCACGCCGGCAACCGCACTGCCTTTGCCCATCTGGTCGCGGCACAGTACCGGCAGGACTACGAGGGCCTGTTCGGTCCGCTGCCCGATCTGTCGGCACTGCCTCCAGAGGCCTCGCCGCTCGGCACGGAGACACAGCAGACGGCATGGGCGAAGATGGAAGATGAACAGCGCAGTCAGGTCGGCGCCGTGTTCGCCAATATCGGCAAGTCCATTGCTGCCTTCCAGCGCACTATTACTCACGAGGAAACGCGTTTCGACCGCTTCGCCGAGGCGATCCTTGCGGGACGCAAGCCCGAGGGCGACGCGGCGTTCAATTCCCTGGAGATCGAAGGCCTGAAGCTCTTCATCGGCAAGGCAAACTGCGTGGATTGCCACAACGGTCCGCGCTTCACGGACGATTTCTTTCACAACACCGGCGTTCCGGCGGTGCCCGGCCTGCCGGAGGACCGGGGCAGGGCGCAGGCGGTGGACAAGGTGCTTGCCGACCCGTTCAACTGCCTCGGCCCTTACAGCGATGCGGCAGGCGAGGGCTGCGACGAGCTGCGCTTCATGGTGCGCGACAGCCATGAGTTCGAGCGGGCCTACAAGACGCCGTCGTTGCGCGGCGCGGCCTCGCGGCCGCCCTACATGCATTCGGGCCAGATCGCCACGCTCGAAGACGTCATCGACCACTATTCGCGAGCGCTGGAGGCTCCGGCCGGCCACAGCGAGCTGCGCGGCGTGATCTTCACCGATCGCGGCAGGTCGGCACTTATCGCCTTCCTGAAGACACTTGATGGCCCGTTGTCAGTTGGAGGTGCGACGCGTTAAGCTCCCGGAATTCTGGGGGATATGTCATGCGATACGTGATCGTGATCATGACAGTGACGCTGTTCATCCTGTGGGAATCGATCTACGGCGACTGGATCGTCACCAGAACCGTGGTCGGCGAGATAAGCCGGGTGGTCGACAGGCTGGGGCTCTAGCGGTCCTTGACCGTTTCCATCGCCACATAGGTGGATGTCTGTGCGACGTGTGGCAGGGCCGAGATGCGCTCGCCCAACACGCGCCGGTAGGCCGCGATATCCTTCGTGCGCACCTTGAGCAGATAGTCGAAGCTCGACGCGATCATGTGGCATTGCTCGATCTCCGGCACCGAGAGGGCCGCCTTGTTGAACGCATCGAGCGCGGCAGACCGGGTATCGGAAAGCTTGACCTGGACGAAGGCGATGTGGCCCTGGCCCATGCGCTCGCGATCGACGATGGCGGAATAGCCACGAATGAACCCGTCGCGCTCCAGCCGCCGCACTCTCGCCATCACCGGCGTCTTCGAAAGACCGACCTTGCGGCCGAGTTCCGCCATGGAAAGCCGGGCATCGCGCAACAGAGCCGCCAGGATGTTGCGATCAATGCGGTCCAAATGATCTTCGGTCACCGTTCTTGCAGTCCAATCAGCCCAGATTGCTAATCTCCATTAGATCGTTTCGACCATGAAGTCGACAGGTTTGGTAAAGGCGGCTCGAACAGGGCATGCTATGGTCGCGCCATTCGCTCAACATCGTCTTCGGCGGTCCGCAATGTCATCGCATCAGCTTCAGAAACTTCGCGCAGCAATTCGTGCCCACATGCTTCCAGCCGAGGACGAGGCGCTGGCCCGTCTCGTCGCCCTTGCCGATCTCGATCCCGAAGCGCGTGCCGCGATCTCCGCGCGCGCGGCCGATCTCGTTCGGGCGGTGCGCGGCGCTTCCAGTCCGGAACTGATGGAAGTGTTCCTGTCCGAGTACGGCCTCTCCACCAAGGAAGGCGTGGCGCTGATGTGCCTGGCCGAGGCTTTGCTGCGCGTGCCGGACGCGGAGACGATGGACGATCTGATCCGCGACAAGATCGCGCCGCACGACTGGTCGGCGCATTCGGGCGGGTCGAGTTCGATCTTCGTGAACGCCTCGACATGGGCTCTGATGCTCACCGGCCGCGTGCTGGAAGACGGCGAGGGCGGCATCGAGGGCACGCTGCGCTCGATGGTGCGGCGCCTGGGCGAGCCGGTGATCCGTAAGGCGGTTTCTGCGGCCATGCGCGAAATGGGCGAGCAGTTTGTGCTGGGCCGGACCATTGACGAAGCGGTCAAGCGCGGGCGCGACTATACCCGCAAGGGCTACACCTATTCGTTCGATATGCTGGGCGAGGCCGCGCGCACCGAGGCCGACGCTTTGCGCTACCACCGTGCTTATGCGGCGGCGATCTCGGCTCTGAATGCGGGTGCGACCGACGCCGATATCGCGAAGAACCACGGCATTTCGGTCAAGCTCTCGGCGCTTCATCCGCGCTACGAGACCGGCCAGAAGGAAACCATGCTGCCGGTGATGGCCAAGCGCCTGTTTTCGCTTGCGCTGGCCGCGCGCCATGCCCGCATGGGGCTCAATATCGACGCCGAGGAGGCCGACCGGCTCGACCTGTCGCTCGATGTCATCGAGAAGGTGCTTTCCGAGCCGGAGCTTGCCGGCTGGGACGGGTTCGGCGTCGTGGTCCAAGCCTACGGGCCACGCGCATACTTCGTCATCGACTGGCTCCATGCGCTCGCGAAGCGGCTCGACCGCAGGATCATGGTGCGGCTCGTCAAGGGTGCCTACTGGGACACCGAGATCAAGCGCGCGCAGGTGCTGGGGCTGGCCGGCTATCCGGTGTTCACGCGCAAGCCCAACACCGACGTCTCCTACATTGCCTGCGCCCGGAAGCTGCTCGGCATGACCGACCGCATCTATCCGCAGTTTGCCACGCACAACGCCCATACGGTTGCCGCGATCCTGCAGATGGCCGACGACAAGCAGGCGTTCGAGTTCCAGCGGCTGCACGGTATGGGCGAGGCCCTGCACGAGGCCGTGCGCAAGGCCGAAGGCACGCGCTGCCGGATTTACGCGCCGGTGGGCGCGCATTCCGACCTGCTTGCCTATCTCGTGCGCCGTTTGCTGGAGAACGGCGCCAACTCATCCTTCGTGCACCAGATCGTCGACAAACAGGTGGCGGCGGAAGAAATCGCCAGAGACCCGTTCGATGTTGTGGCCTCGCAAGGTCCAGCCGCCAACCCGGCGATCCCGCGCCCGGTGGACATCTTCGGGGCGCAGCGACGCAACTCGAAGGGATGGGACATAACCGATCCGGTGACGCTCGCAGAGGTCACGGAGGAGCGCGCCAGGTTCGATGCGCCGCACCAGTGGCGTGCGGGTGCCGACAGCAAGACGAGGGCAGTGGTCAACCCGGCTCGACCGATGGAGATCGTCGGTGAGGTTTCCGAAGCGAGCACCGCCGCGGTCGGCAAGGCCGTCCATGCCGCCGTAAAGGCGCAGCCCGGATGGGAGAAAACGCCGGTTGCCACCAGGGCGGCTGCGTTGCTGCGTGCTGCCGATCTCTACGAGGAGCATGCGGTCGAGTTCTTCGCGCTCTGCGCCCGCGAGGCAGGCAAGGTGCTCGCCGACGGCGTGGCCGAAGTGCGGGAGGCCGCCGATTTCCTGCGCTACTATGCCGGCCAGGCGGCAGAGGTCGAGCGCCACACCACCGCGCGCGGCGTCATCGCCTGCATCTCGCCCTGGAATTTTCCGCTGGCCATCTTCACCGGACAGATCGCGGCAGCACTCGTCACCGGCAACACCGTCGTCGCAAAACCGGCCGAACAGACGCCGTTGATTGCCGCGCGGGCGGTGGAGCTTCTTCACGAGGCGGGCATCCCGAAGGACGTGCTTCAACTGCTGCCGGGCGACGGTCCTTCCGTCGGCGGCCCGCTGACTGCGGATCCGCGCATCGCCGGCGTCTGCTTTACCGGCTCCACCGACGTGGCGCGGCTGATCGAGCGGCAGATCGCCGAAACGGCGGACCCCGACGCGATGCTGATCGCCGAGACGGGTGGTCTCAACGCGATGATCGTCGATTCCACCGCGCTGCCCGAGCAGGCGGTGCGCGACATCGTCGCCTCGGCCTTCCAGAGCGCCGGCCAGCGCTGTTCGGCATTGCGCGTGCTCTATGTGCAGAAGGACGTCGAGGCGAAGGTGCTTGAGATGCTGACCGGTGCGATGCAGGCGCTGCGCCTGGGCGACCCGGCCCTGATCTCGACCGACGTCGGCCCGGTCATTGATGACGAGGCAAGGGACAACCTGACCGGCTATTGCGCCGACATGGAGAAGAAGGGGCGTCTCGTCGCCCGGCTCGATACGCCGTCGGAAGGCCGCTTTGTGGCGCCACACATCTTCCGCGTCGAGGGTATCGGCGAGATGGAACGTGAGATGTTCGGGCCGATCCTGCATGTCGCCAGTTTCGAGGCCGACGACATCGACAAGATCATTTCCGACATCAACGCAAAAGGTTACGGACTGACCTTCGGGCTGCACACGCGCATCGAGGCGCGGGTTCAGCATATCGTCGACGGCATTCATGCCGGCAACATCTACGTCAACCGCAACCAGATCGGCGCGGTGGTCGGCTCGCAGCCTTTCGGTGGCGAGGGGCTGTCGGGCACGGGGCCTAAGGCCGGCGGCCCGTCCTACCTGCGGCGGTTCCGTAAGGGCGAGGTGACGGCGCTGGCGCCGGCCGATGGCGACGTCGTGCCCGCGCGCATGCTGGCGGAGCACATGCCGGACGCCGTTCGCAGCGGCTGGTCGACACGGCTCGATCGGATCGGCGTGCTCAGGAAGCACCTGCGCGGCAAGGGCGCTGAGGCAATCGCCGCTGCTGCGGCGCTCGATTATGGCCCGGTTGACCTGCCGGGACCGACCGGTGAAGCGAACACCCTACTACTGGTGCCGCGCGGCCGAACGCTGTGCCTGGGGCCGGACCCCGAAACAGCATTCGCTCAGGCGATCCAGGCACTTTCGGCGGGCAACGCCGTCGTTGCGGTGACGCCGGGCGCCCGCGCGGCACTTTCATCGCTAACCGGCAAGGGCATGCCCGTAGAAGCGATCGATGGCATCGTCGATCCGGCCGATCTGACCAGGCTGGGGGTGGAAGTGGTGGCGAGTTCCGCGGATGCGGACACGCTGCGTGCCATCCGCAAGGCGCTGGCGGCGCGCAAGGGCGCCATCGTCCGGCTCGTCGCGGCGGTGATCAACCCGACGGCCTATGTGCACGAACGCGCTGTGTGCGTAGACACCACGGCAGCCGGCGGCAACGCCAGCCTGCTGGCCGCGGCGGAGTGAGGAGAGGGGGCTATGCCCCCTCCACGACCGAAAAACCCTCGAACTGAGGGTGGCCGAAATAAACGGGCTTATGGTCGCCGGCGTTGCGGTGCGCGTCGCGGAAGTTCTGCGACTTCGTCCAGGCCTGGAAGTCGTCATAGCTTTCCCAGACGGTGTGCGAGGCAAACAGCGTATAGCCTTCTTCCTCGTTCGCCGGACCGCGCAGCAGGTGGAACTCGCGGAAACCCTTCATCTCGTTGAGCTTGGAGTCGCGGTTCTTCCAGATGGTCTCGAAATCCTCTTCCGAGCCGTTCTTCACCTTGAAGCGGTTCATGGCGATGTACATAACGTCCTTCCTTTCATGATGGCCGGATTGCCGGCTAGCTGTTCGAAGTCTTTTTTGCGCGGCCGCAGCAGCCTGCCGGCGCGGTGTGAAGTCGATTACGTTGCCGGGCAGGAATGCCGGTCTCGCGGGTGTCGGTCCTGGCCCGGCCTGGGTGAACGCGCAGTCGCGAACGGTGTGAAGCTCGACCACGTTCGGGTCGCCCTCGACGGTCAGCGCCCGCTGCTCGATCAGTTCAAGCAACCTGGGATGCAACCCGTCGCCGCGCGCTGCGGCGAGCCGGTCAAGTTTGAGGAAGCCGATCATCGTCCAATCTCAGCGGGTAAAGGACAGCGGCAGGTCGAATGGCCAGCTGGCCCGACCTGCGGCGTCCGGAATCGGCGGGAAGGGGGCGGCGCGGTGAACCGTGTCGAGTGCGGCCTTGTCCAGCTTCGGCGACCCGGAACTACGCGCGATGCGCACGCCGCTCACGCTGCCGGTTCGGCTGACGGTGAAGCTGACAAGCACTTCACCTCGCTCGCGCCCACGATACCGCACGGCGCGCCCCAGCTTCCTTCGCACCTGGCCCGGATAGTTGGACACGGCCGCGTTGCCCTCTGCCGAACGACGCTGGTTGCCGGCAGAATCGCTGGCCGCTCGACCCTGAGCCGAACCTCGTTCGGTACCCTTGTTGGTGTTGGCCTGGGCGTTGCCCTGAGAACCGGCGGCCGGGCGTTTGGCCTGCTGCGTCGGCTTTTCCCGCCTTGGCTGTTCCGTGCGCTGGCGTTCGACGCGCGGGGCAGGCGGCGTGTAGTCGGGACGGGGCGTCGGCAGCGGCGCGCGCATCAGGGCCGCGACTTGCTCGTTGTCTTCGACGGGTTCGACGGTCTCCACCTCGACCGGGCTGGCGGTGAGGACGTCGACCGTGGTTTCACGCTGCGTCGGCGGCAGCGCCGCGATCTCCACCTCGGATTGCGCTTCCGCCAGTCGGGCAGCAGGCGAGGGCGCGGCTTCCGCGCGAACCGGTTGCTGCTGCTCCACTTCCGTTGTTTGCTGGGGCGGCGTGTCTTCCACAGGTTCGGTTCGTTCCACCGGCGTGGTTTCGACCGGACGCGCGGTCTCGACCGGCTCTGCTTCGTCGACTTCCACCGCATCGGTCGGGACGGCTTCTGCTTGCGTCGGCTCGACGGGCTCCGCCGTCTCGATTGCTTCGCCGGCGGCGCGCATCTCGGCCTCTGAAAAACCGAGTGCTGCAAGATCGACCTCGATCGCCGTCGAACCGGCGATCTGAATGGGTTCCGGGGGCGGCTCGCGCATGACCCACCATGCCGCCGTGGCATGGGCAGTCAGCATCACGAGCGCCGCCAGTGTCCATAGAACGACCTGGCCCGGCGTGGTGCGGGCGAGCTGCCGCGACCAGGCTATGTCGGGGCGAGGACTCATGGCTGCGCTTCACCTGACGGTTCGACGGCGGTCGCCGCGGCACCGCCGGGTGCGGCGTCGAGGCCCACCAGCGCGATCTTGGTGTAGCCCGCCATCCGCACCAGGTTCATCACGGTCATCAGGTCGCCATAGGCAACCGCCTTGTCGGCGCGCAGGAACACGCGCGCCTGCTTGTCGCCTTCGGTGCTGCGCTCGAGCGCGGCGGCGAGTTGCTCGTGTGTTACCGCATCCTCGCCGACCGAGACGGTAAGGTCTTCCTGTACCGTCACGTAGAGCGGTTCGTCGGGGCGCGGTTGCGCCTGCGCGTTCGAGGCCGGAAGGTCGACATTGATGTCGACGGTCGCCAGGGGGCGGCCACCATGAAGATGATGAGCAGCACCAGCATCACGTCGATGAAGGGAGTGACGTTGATCTCGTGACTTTCGACGAGATCGTCGCTCTCGGTATTTCTGTTGAGGCTGCCGGCCATCGTCCTGCTCCGCTTTACTCAGCAGCCTGCGCGCGAGCCGCGCCATGCCCGCCCGTGAGCGCACGGCGATCGATGTCGCGGCTGACAAGGCGTTCCACGGCAGCCGACGCGTCGGCCAGCAGCAGCCTGTATCCTGCAATGGCGCGCGCGAACACGTTGTAGATGACGACGGCGGGGATGGCTGCGACCAGGCCCAGCGCAGTCGCCAGCAGCGCCTCGGCGATACCGGGTGCAACGACCGCGAGGTTGGTTGTCTGCGCCTGCGAGATGCCGATGAAGGCATTCATGATGCCCCAGACTGTGCCGAACAGGCCGACGAAGGGCGCGGTGGAGCCGATGGTTGCGAGAACGCCGGTGCCGCGCGTCATGCGACGGGCTGCCTGCGCCTCGATGCGGCCGAGATGCGACGCGACGCGCTCTTTGAGGCCGGCTGCATTGCCGTCGTGCTGCGGTCCGGAAAGGGCTGCTTCATGACCCGCCGCGCGCACAAGCAACGTCGCGGGGCTGCTGCCCACGCCCTCCATCGCCAGCCCGGCCTCCTCGAGGCTCTTGGCCGCGATGATGCGCTCCAGTGCCTGGGAGACGCGACGCTTGGCGGCCGCGAGCTCGAGCGACTTGGCAAGCCATACGGTCCACGTCACCAGCGACGCGAAGGCCAGCCCTATCATGACGGCCTTGACCACCCAGTCCGCGGCCATGAACATGCCCCAGGGCGAAAGATCATGCGGCAGGGTGGAGATTTGCGTGCCTTGCACCGCGTCGCCGGTTGGCTCCGCAGCGGGTTCGACAACCGGCGTGCCGGTTTCCGGCGCCTGCGCCGGCTCCGCAACTGGGGTGTCGCCCGATTGAGCGAACGCGCCTGACACGGGCGCCACGGCGACCAGCGTCGAGACCAGCAGGATCGCGAGGGAGCGGGCGAGGGAAGATAGGATCATCACAGGTGCAAGCCGAAGGTTAGATGCCGAACGCGGTATCGGTCCGTGTTTCCGTTTTCAGGTTCTGGATGCAGGCTCGGGCGTCGATGCCGCTGCCCTTGCATTCCGTGGCGTCGTTCACCAGCACGCGCCCCAGCGAGGAACAGTCCACGCCGGAGAAGTCGAACTGGCGGACCTTGGTCTTGCCGTCGGGCAGGTCCTTGAAGTCGACGATGGTCAACCGGCTGACCATGCCTTCCTTGTCGAAGAGCACCAGTTCGAAGGCAGCGCTCTCGAGCGCGCCTCCAAGCTGGTTTGCGACCACGAACGTGAACCGGCAACCCTTGTCGGTCGCCTGCAGCGCATTGAGTTCAACCGACAGCACTGGGGCGGGGGATGATCCCTCCGCCTCCTGCGCTGCCGCCCCGAAAACCGGGGCGGAGGCGAGCAGGGCCGAGGTCAGAATACGGCCCACGCTTTTGAATTGCATAACTACCATCCGATCTGTTTCGCCAGCGATACCTTGAACGTGCGGCCCTTGCCCGGTGTGCCGGAGAGGAACTCGCGATATTGCTCGTTGAAGACGTTATCGACACGGAAATTGGCATCCCAGCCTTCCAGCGGGCCTTCCTGCGGCTTCCATGTAACGAAAATATCATGGGTCGAAAAGGCATCGGTCGCCTCCCGCATGAAGGGGATGCTGGAGACGCGCTTCTGGGCCGCGACAATCCGACTGGTCCAGCCGAAGCTGAGACCATGTTCCGGCAGCCGGCCACCGAGTGTGAACGCGAACTCATGAGGCGCGACGGTGTTCAGCCATGTGCTGTTGGTGATGTCCTTGCCGATGACATGCGAATAGGAGGCGCTGCCGAAGAAATATTCCGAATCGTATGCCGCCTCGATTTCGGCGCCGTAGATGCGCGCCTCGCCAATATTGTCGTAGCGAGGGGTGACGCCATTGCCATGATCGGTGATCAGGTCTGTGATGTCGTTGTAGAAACCCGTCAACTTGAGCTGCAGCGCGTCACCACCCTGGAAAGTGTCGTAGAAGGAGAAGGCCGTTCCGATCTCGTAGTTGAGCGACTTCTCCTTCCTGAGGTCGGATGTCAGCGCGCCGCTGTCGAACACCTCGTCGATGGTCGGAACGCGTTCGGTATGGGCGACCGATCCAAATACCGCGAAGGCGTCGTTGAACTTGTAGTGCGCGGCGATCTTGGGCGAGAAGGCCGTGTGGGTCTTCTTGGTCGCGCCAATGATGTCGGTCGGCTCCAGTTCCTGCCAGTCCAGTCGCGCGCCGGTAATGAGCGTCAGGCGGTCATCCCAGATGAACTCGTTCTGAGCGAAGACGCCGGTTGCGACGCGGGTCCCCTGGGGATGGGTTCCCGACGTGCTCTTGAGGGTCGTGCGCTCCTGAAAGTTGGATTGCGAACCGACCGTCAGGTAATTCTCGTAGTTCTCGCCGCTGAAGTCGAAAGTGTTGTCGATCGAGAACTGGTAGGTCTTGTAGCCGAAGGTGCGGTTCAGCGACGGGATGGCAGCCTCCGACTGATCGTTGACCGTGTCGGAGAACGAAGCCTGCACCTTGAGGTCGATCCAGCGGTTGTCGGTTGCCGGATTCTCGTAAGCGATGATCGCGGTCTTGTCGGTGACCTTGCGGTCCACGAGGCCGAACCCGACTTCCTCGCCGGTCTGGTTGTATTCCTGGTCCAGCGTGGTCGTCCAATGCTGGTAGGAAGCGCGCAGCGTCTGCTCGTTGTTATCGCCGAAGCGGAAGGTACCCTTCACCAGGCCCGACGGCGCCGAAATCTCGGATCCCAGCACTTCATGCCCGTTGCCCGAGGTGTAGTTCTCGGCATAGCGGTAGTTGCCCGCCGCAAGGAACTCGAAGTTCTCGTTGACGCGCTGCGCGAAGATCGCCGAGCCCAGCAGGCCGGTCGAATTGGAATCGTAGCTGGTCTTCAGGCGCAACGCGCCGTTCTGGCCGTCGGCGATGAAGTCGGAGGCGTCCTTGGTCGTGAAGTTGACGACGCCGCCCAATGCACCCGAACCGTACAGGGTCGAGGAGGCGGGACCGCGGAGCACTTCCACCTGCTTGTAGAGCTCCATGTCGGTGAACAGGCCGCCCATGCGGTACTGCTCGTAGAACTTCGACACACCGTCGATATTGACGATGATGCGGCCTTCGTCGCCGGCCGTGGCCGGACCGCCGATACCGCGGATGTTGATCGACTGGCCAAGCAGCTTGTCCGAACCGGACATGTTGACGCCGGGAACCCTGCGCAGCAGCTCGCCGACCGTTTCCGGCTGGGCCTGGTCTATGTCTTCCTGATTGACCACCGTAACGGCCTGAGGCGTGTCGATCGCCACCTTTTCGGCGCCGGCGCCGACAACGAGGCGCTGGAGAAGGGTCACGCGTCCCTGCTTCTCTGCAGTGTTCGTCGTTGCCTCCGCGATTGCTGAATCCTGCGCGCCTGCCTGAAACACCCCCAGCACCATGGCCATCGCCGCTCCGCCAAGCAGAACGGTCGTCTTGTGAGCCACCAACCCCATCTCAAGTCTCCTGATTTCGTGAGATTCCACTGGCTGGCTCACTGGCTCGCTTGCTTCCTCAATGCCGCCGGTTCGTCAAAAATGTTGACCTTTTCACTCCGGTATTGCACTCCCTATTAAAGCTGATAATTAGTGTCAAGAATTCAATCGCGCTTTTGCGAAGTCGCCCCCTAGCCAGCACCCGCGAGCCCGGACAGTGAAAAGGAACGGTATCGTGAACAGCTACACCCCTTCAATCACCCCTCCTTCCGCAGATCTTCCGCCACCGAAGGCGCTCACGAAGTTCGGCCGCGCCCCTTCGACAGGGCCGCGCGGATCGTCACCAGTGAGTCGCTGTTCCGCGGCACGCACGAGATCGGCATCGAGCACGAAGGCTCCATGTACCGGCTCAAGATCACGCGGCAGGGCAAGCTCATCCTCAACAAGTGAAGACATCAGGTGAAAACATGAGTGCTGAAGCCAAACCCAGCCCGGAAGCGATTCGTCTCGCGCGCGCCGAAAATCCGAAGATGCGCGAACGTGACCTCGCCACCCAGCTTGGTGTCTCCGAAGCGGATCTTGTGGCCGCGCATGTCGGCGAAGGCGTCCGGCGTATCGAGCCACGTGTAAGCGAGGTGCTGCTGGGTCTCGAAGCTCTCGGAGAGGTGATGGCGCTCACCCGCAACGAGAGCGCGGTGCACGAGAAGATCGGCGTCTACGACAAGGTCGTCCCCGGTCAGCGGGCAATGATGCTGCTAGGCGCCGACATCGACCTCCGCATCTTTCCCGATGCATGGGCGCATGGCTTCGCGGTGGAGAAAAACGACGGTGAGGCCGTGCGTCGCAGCCTTCAATTCTTCGACAAGGCCGGTGATGCCGTCCACAAGATTCATCTGCGGCCTGCGTCAAACGTGGCCGCCTATGAAGAGCTTGTGTCCCGGTTGATCTCTTCGGACCAGTCGCAGGCGATCGAGACGATGCCGGTCGAAAAGACCGGCTTCGACGAGAGCGAGGCCGGCAGCTCCGACGAGCTGCGCGAGCGCTGGAGCACGATGACAGACGTGCACCAGTTCTTCGGCATGCTGCGTTCGCTGAAGCTCAATCGCCGGCAGGCGCTGGACATGATCGGCGAGGACTATGCCTGGCGGTTGGACGGGGATGCTCTCAACGCCATGTTCCTACATGCCGCGCAGGAGGAAATCCCGATCATGTGCTTCGTGGGCAATCACGGATGCATCCAGATCCACTCCGGTCCGGTGGCGAACATCAAGACGATGGGGCCGTGGATCAACGTGCTCGACGAGACCTTCCATCTGCATTTGCGGGCCGATCACGTGCACGAGCTTTGGGGCGTCCGGAAGCCGACCAAGGACGGCCACGTCACCTCGGTCGAAGCCTATGGCGCCGACGGCGAGATGATCATCCAGTTCTTCGGCAAGCGAAGCGAGGGCAGGACCGAGCGCGACGACTGGCGGATGATCGCGGAAAATCTGCCGCGCCTGCCGCAGCGTACGGCCGCCTGAGGAGAAATACCATGAAATTGAGAAGACTTGCGGGCGCGGCTGCTCTCGGCGTCGCCTTGGCGATGCTTGGCTCGCCGCTGCGAGCCCAGGACTACGATGCCTCGCGGATCGTTGCCATCGGCGGGTCCGTCACGGAAATCATCTATGCCCTCGGTGAGGAAGAGCGCCTGATCGCGCGGGATACGACCAGCGTCTTCCCCGAGGCGGCGCTGGAACTGCCCGATGTCGGATACATACGCCAGCTTTCCCCGGAAGGCGTCATTTCCGTCGATCCGAGCCTCATCATCGCGCTCGAGGGCAGCGGCCCGCCCGAGGCGGTCGAGGTGCTCGAAAAGGCCAGCATTCCGATGGTCACCGTGCCCGATCGGTACGATCGCGAAGGTATCCTGGAGAAGATCCGCATCGTCGGCGACGTTCTCGATGTCGAGGACAAGGCCGCGGCGCTGACTGCCGAGACCGACGCCGACCTTAAAGCCGCCGAGCAGGCCACCGCGGACATCGCGGAACGCAAGAAGGTGCTGTTCGTGCTTTCGCTGCAGGGCGGGCGCATTCTTGCTTCCGGAACCAACTCGGCTGCGGACGGCATCATCAGCATGGCCGGTGGCGTCAATGCAGTCACGGAGTATGAGGGCTACAAGCAGCTTACAGACGAGGCGGTCATCGAAGCGGCACCCGACGTGATCCTGGCCATGGATCGCGGTGGCGACCACGAGACCCAGGCGAACGACCTGCTCAGCCACCCGGCGATCGCTGCAACGCCTGCGGCGAAGACCGGCAGGGTGGTGCGGATGGACGGTGCCTATCTGCTCGGCTTCGGTCCGCGCACTGCGGCTGCCGTGCGCGACCTTTCGGCCGCTCTCTACGGCGACGCTCTGGCAGACTGAGCATCGGCATGGAAATGTTGCAGAGGATTTTCGCGGTGGGGGCGCCGTCCGAAGTCGCCGATGGGGATCGCTCCGCGCGGGCGCGGGCAACGATCGGCGTGCTTGCACTGGCGCTCGTCGTCGTTGCCCTGTTCAGCCTGACTTCAGGGGCATCGGACGCCTCCGCATGGGATGTCGTCGTCGGCTGGATGTTTTCTGGCGAAGCAGCCGATGCGGCATTGAGCGCGCGCGACCGGATCATCGTCTACGACATCCGACTGCCGCGCGTGATCCTGGGCATTCTCATCGGCGCGGCACTGGCCGTCTCAGGCGCGGTGATGCAGGGCCTGTTTCGCAATCCGCTGGCCGATCCTGGGCTTGTCGGCGTTTCCTCAGGCGCCGGACTTGGCGCGATCACGATGATCGTGCTGGGCTCCACGGTTCTCGCGCCGGTGACGGCACTGCTAGGCATATACGCCTTGCCGCTGGCGGCCTTCGGCGGCGGCCTCGTCACCACACTCGTGCTCTACAGGGTCGCTACCCGTAGGGGGCAGACGTCGATCGCAACGATGCTTCTGGCGGGCATTGCACTTGGCGCCATGGCCGGCGCGTTCTCCGGCGTTCTGGTCTACCTCGCCGACGACCGCCAGCTCCGCGACCTAACGTTTTGGGGCCTCGGCTCGCTTGCCGGCGCGACATGGACCAAGATCGCCGCCGCCGGCCCGATCATCGTGCTTGCGCTTGTGGGCGCGCCCTTCATGGCACGAGGGCTTAATGCGATGGCGCTTGGAGAGGCGACGGCGCACCACCTCGGCGTTCCCGTACAGCGCTTCAAGAATATCGCCATCGTCGCGGTGGCTGCTGCGACGGGCGCCTCGGTGGCTGTCTCGGGCGGAATCGGTTTCGTCGGCATCGTCGTGCCGCATCTGTTGCGGTTGCTGATCGGCCCGGATCACCGCTTCCTGCTGCCGGCATCAGCGCTTCTCGGCGCTTCCCTGCTGCTGCTCGCCGACGCTGTCAGCCGCACCATCGTTGCACCGGCGGAACTGCCGATCGGCATCGTCACCGCCGCTGTCGGCGCGCCGTTCTTCCTTTGGATCCTGCTGCGCAGGCGCGGCATTCTCGACCTGTGAGGAGACAAGCCATGATCGAAGCACGCGACGTTTCGGTTTCAATCGGGCCCAAGCGCATCCTGCAGGATGTGAGTTTCGAGGCCCGTCCCGGCGAAGTCACGGCGATCGTCGGGCCGAACGGCTCCGGTAAGACAACTTTCCTCAAAGCCCTCTCGGGCGACCTGACGGCCGAAGGCGCGATCCGGCTGAACGGGCGAGACCTGCGCGAGATGAAGCCCTGGCAGACCGCTGGCCTGCGTGCTGTGCTGCCGCAGGCGACGACGTTGTCGTTTCCGTTCACCGTGCGCGAGATCGTTCGGCTGGGCATCGTCAACGGGCGGTCCGGCGCGCTTGCCGGCGAGGACGAGCGGCTGCCCGAACGCGCGCTGGCGCGTGTCGACCTCGAGGGTTTTGCGGGGCGTTTCTATCAGGAGCTTTCGGGCGGCGAGCAACAGCGCGTGCAGCTTGCGCGCGTGCTGTGCCAGGTCTGGGCGCCGGTGCTCGACGGCGAGCCGCGCTGGCTGTTCCTCGATGAGCCGGTCTCGAGCCTCGACATCAAGCATCAACTCGTCATCATGAAGATCGCGCGCGATTTCGCCACGCGCGGCGGCGGCGTGGTCGCCATCCTCCACGACCTCAACCTGACATCGATGTTCGCCGATCAGGTGACGGTGATGAGCAGGGGAGGGTGGCCTCGTCCGGTGCACCGGCTGAGGTGTTCACCGACGATCTCATCCACCGGGTGTTCGAGTGCAGGCTGAAAGTCGGTGCGCTGCCTGCCGGCAACGCGCCGTTCATCCTGCCGCAGTCGGCAAGCCTCTAAGGATCAGCCGTTCGCGGCGAGGCGGGGCAGGTCGTCGATGCCAAGCCGGTCGCGCAGCGAGAACCGCGCGCTGGCAAGGTCTTCGATCGTATAGCTCTCAAGCACCTGGAAGAAAGCGCCCAGCGCCTTGCGCAGCGCCTCGTTGAGAGCGCAGGAGTCGATCAAGGGACAGTCGGCCGAATCGTTTTCGAAGCACTCGGCCATCGCGAAATTATCTTCGGTGACCCGCACGACATCGAAAAGCGTGATCTCCGAAGCGGGCTTGCCCAGCCGCACGCCGCCATTGCGGCCACGCACGGTCTCCACCAGCTTGTTCTCGACAAGCGGCTGCAGGATCTTGAACAGAAACAGTTCCGACACTGAGTAGGCAGCCGCGATCTCGGGAATGCGGCTTAGCCGTCCCTCATTGGCCGCGCAGTACATCAGGATACGGATAGCGTAGTTGGTCTGGCGTGTGAGCCGCATGGTCTGCCTTTCGAGGGGCGCGAAGCATATTCGTTAATATGGAGCATATCTTAGAACCATTCCAGAGTGCAACGAAAAAATCTGGAGTCAGAAATTCAACTTATAATCGAACAGGGATGATCGAGCGCATGGCTGGCATGTGCCTTGCGCATCGCGCGGAGCTTGCAAATCATGCTGCATTGCACAATATAAGCGCGTGTCGAGTTGCGATGACTCGGGGAGGACCCACGAGGATTGCGACATGCAACAGCCGCCAAACCATGCGGCCGCGCCGCTTACGGGCACTATACGGCTACTGAGACACTCGGAACTGCCCCAGTTCAAGGCGCACCTGCTGCGGCTTGACGCCGACAGTCGCCGCGACCGTTTCAACGGTCCGACAAACGACGGTTTCGTTTCCTCCTATGCCGAGCGCAGTTTCGGCACCGGCACGCTGGTCATCGGTTATGTCGAGAACGGCCAGGTGTTGGGTGCTGCCGAACTTCACGAGCGGCCGCAGGACCCGGAGCCGACGGGTGAGATAGCCTTCAGCGTCGAGCGTCATTTGCAGCATCGGGGCCTTGGCAGCCTGCTTTTCGCGCGGCTGATCGAGAGTGCGCGGGCCTTCGGCTACGAGCGGCTGCTTGTGACCACCCATCCGCAGAACGAGGCGATGAAGCGCCTGGCGCGCCGGTTCAACGCGTCCTTGCGGTTCGAGGATGGCGAGACTCTGGGTGTCATCGGGCTGGAGCCGGTACCGCCATTGCCGGCACGGCCGGGCGCCGGCGCGTTCGGCACGCTGCTGGCCGCCGCTTACTGATCGAAGACCTCTCGCGGGAACCATGGCGGGTGACGAACGCCCACCGACGCCCCACATTGAGCCGCAGCAGCGGAATCAGATGACCGAGAGGACAGCCCATGGCGGCCCCATCGCAAACGGCCGGGCACGAAGCGGCGCAATCAGCCGACGATGCAGCCAAGATTGCAGCGCTCAGGCGCACCAAGGCTGTGGCAACGGCCGCGCTTGTCGCCTGCGTTGGCGTGTTCCTCGGTGCGAGGGCGTTGCAGGATAGCTATCCGGCGTTCGCCTACGTCGCGGCCTTTGCCGAAGCAGCCGCGATCGGCGGGCTTGCCGACTGGTACGCCGTCGTTGCGCTGTTTCGTCGCCCGCTCGGCCTGCCCATCCCGCACACCGCCATCATTCCTGCCAACAAGGACCGCATCGCCGACAATCTCGGCCGGTTCATCGAGGTCAATTTCCTCGCGCCCGGGCCGGTGCGCGAAAAGCTGGAGGAGGTTGATTTTGCGCTCCTCGTCTCCGAGTGGCTTTCCGATCGCAGGCGGTCCGCCGGCCTTTCCCGCTTCGTCGGGAGGCTCGTGCCGCAGGCGCTTGCTGCTGTCGAAGGTTCGGGGCTGGGGATTTCGTCGTCAAACGCGTCACCGAACAGGTCGAGAAGGTACAGGTCGCGCCGCTGGCGGCAGACCTGCTGACGGCCTTTACCGCCGACCGGCGTCACCAGCAGCTCTTCGATGAGTTGCTGCGCGTCTTCGGGCGGCTGCTGTCGGACGAAGACGCGCTGGCCGCGATCCGCGACAAGATCAGGCAGGAACTGCCCAGTCTCGCCAACCTGTTCAAGGCCGACGCCTATCTGCTCAAAAAGATCGTGGCCTCGGCCGGCACGCTCATTGCCGAGGTGGAGGCCGATGCCGAACACCCGATGCGGCATGAGTTCGACCGTTTCGTCAAAGGGTTCATCGACGATCTGCGCACATCGCCCGACTATGCGGCGCGGGCCGAGCAACTGAAGCGTGATCTGCTTGCCCGGCCCGAACTGCGCGGACTTGCCGGCGATTTCCTGTCCAGCCTGCGCTCGTTCGTCGAGCAGGACCTGGCTTCTGATCAGTCTGCGGTGCGCCGGCATCTGGCGGACATGTTCGTGCAGGTCGGCAAGCAACTCGCCGATGAGCCCGAAATCCGCGCCGACATGAACCAGGGCTTCGTCATGGCGCTCGCCTCTTTCGTCGAGAACCAGAAGAGCGGCGTCTCCACCTTTATCGCCGATCAGGTGCGGCGCTGGGACATCCTGCAGCTCACCCGGCTGGTGGAGATCAATATCGGCCGCGACCTGCAATACATTCGCTTCAACGGCATGCTGATCGGCGGGCTGGCAGGACTTGCCCTGCATGTGGGCGAGAGGATCATCTTCCACAATTGAAGCGCGTGGCGGGTGTCTCTACACTCGCGAAGGCGGTATTCCCGATGCCGCCGAGAGTGGGGAGGAACTCATGCCCGATCGTGCCGACGGTGCGGGGGCGCCACAACCGGGGCGCCTGCGGCAGACCGAAATCTACGTCACCGGCGCCGGAGGCAAGCGGCCGCTGGTGCCGGTCGCACCGGACGCGCTCGAGCGGCGTGCGGCGAGGCGGATGCGGCGCGAGGCGGCCGCCTACATCATCGGCGGAGCCGGCAGCGAGCATACGATGGCGGCCAATCGCGCCGCCTTCGAGCGCCGGCATCTGTCCCCGCACGTCCTCAACGACGTCTCGACCCGTGATCTCTCGGTGGAACTGTTCGGCCGGACGCATCGCGCACCCGTTCTGCTGGCCCCGATCGGCGTTCTGGAGATGGCGCACCCGCTGGCCGACCGCGCGGTGGCCCGCGCCGCCGCGCGCGAAGGCATTGGATACGTCTTTTCCAACCAGGCGTCGGTCGCGATGGAAGACTGTGCGGCGGAAATAGGCGATGCGCCGCGCTGGTTCCAGCTCTACTGGTCGAGCGATGACGATGTCGTGCGCTCGCTCGTCTCGCGTGCGGAAAGCTGCGGTTGCGAAGCGATCGTCGTGACACTCGACACGACGCTGCTCGGCTGGCGACCGCGCGATCTCGATCTTGCTTACTTGCCGTTCATGCGCGGGCTTGGCCTGGCGCAATACCTGAGCGACCCTGTCTTTCGTTCGAAGATACCTGCAAGCCCGCCCGAAACCGGCTTCCGGCCGAGGGGAGCGGGCATCCTCAGCACCGCGCTGAGCCTGCGGCGCAAGGGGCGCGAGCACGGGTTGACCATGCAGCAGATGCGCTCGGCGGTGGCGCATTTCACCGCGACCTATTCGCGGCCTGACCTCAACTGGTCCGACATTGCGCGCCTGCGTGAGATGACAAAGCTGCCGATCCTGCTCAAGGGGTTGCGCAGGGCGGACGATGTGGCGCTTGCCGCCAAACACGGCGTCGACGGCATCATCGTGTCGAATCACGGCGGACGGCAGGTCGACGGCGAGGCGGCGACCCTCGATATGCTGCCTGCGGTGGTGGCGGCCGCCGGCACGATGCCGGTGCTGCTCGATTCGGGCGTACGCTCGGGAGCGGATGTCGCCAAGGCGCTGGCGCTTGGCGCACGCGCCGTGCTGCTTGGCCGCCCCTATGTCTACGGTCTCGCGCTTGCGGGCGAGGGCGGCGTGTGCGAGGTCATCCGCAACATCGTTGCCGAATTCGACCTGACGCTGGCGCTGTGCGGCCTGACGCGCGCGGCGGATCTCGACAGACGGTGGCTGATCGAGACTTGAAGCCGGAAGGACTGAACTTGGCGGACAATCAACTGACATTCGCCGACCTCGAATCGAAGGTTGGCGAGGAACTTGGCGTGTCGGGCTGGATCGAGGTCGATCAGTCGATGATCGACAGCTTCGCCAGGACCACGCGAGACAACCAGTGGATTCATGTCGATGTCGAGCGTGCACGCATGGAAAGCCCCTATCATGCGCCGATCGCCCATGGCTTCCTGACCCTGTCGCTGATTCCCGCACTTGCCGCCGAAATCGGAACCCAGCCACAGGGCGTATCGGTGGCGATCAATTACGGGCTCGACCGGCTGCGCTTCCTGGCTCCGGTGAAGGCCGGCGCCAAAGTGAGGCTGCGCTCGACGCTGATCTCGCTGGAGGAGAGGGCGCCTGGCCAGCATCTGATGAAGTCGGCCAGCACGATGGAGATCGAGGGCGAGGAGCGTCCGGCCTTCGCGGCCGAGACGCTGCTGCTTCTGCTCACCGAAGGCTGAAAGCGAGCCTATTCCGCATCAGGCTGCTGCGCGGGCGCCGCCTGCACGAATGCGGGCAGGGTCATGCAGGTATCGCGGATGCGCGCGATCGTAGGATAGGCCGACATGTCGACGTTGAAGCGGGCGTTGTTGGCGACCTGCGCGACAAGGCAGATGTCAGCCATGCCCGGTGTATCGCCGTGGCAGAAGGTTCTGGTCTGCGGGCTTTCGGAAAGCATCTTCTCAAGCGGTTCGAAGGTTTCGTTCACCCAGTGCCTGAACCACGAGGCGATCTCGGCGTCGTCAGCGCCGTAGCGGCTCCGCAGCGTGTTGAGTACGCGCAGATTGTTCACCGGATGGATGTCGCAGGCGATCATCTGCGACAGCATGCGTACCCGCGCCCGGCCGTGGGGATCGGGCGGCAGAAGCGGCGGTTCGGGCTGCATATCGTCCAGAAACTCGATGATCGCCAGCGACTGGGCGATCATCGTGCCGTCGTTCCACACCAGCGCGGGTACGAGCCCTTGCGGATTGACCGCAAGATATTCAGGCGCGCGATTGCCGCCGTGGCGCAGATGATGCGCGACGTAGGTATAGTCGAGCCCTTTCATGTTGAGCGCGATGCGGACCCTGTAGGAGGTCGACGAACGGAAATAGTTGTGCAGGACGATGTCGGTCACATCTCCTCCTCGGTGGCTGCGTGCGGCACGTGATGTGTGCAGCAGGTTTCACCGAAAAGCTGCGCATGAGCAATAGCAAAGCCGAACGCTGCCGCTTGCGGACGTCAACCGGCCAGGCGCCTCGAGCCGCCTGCAACCTGTTCCTGCTCCCATTTGCCGCGATCGCCTACAAAATCGGGCGATTGGCGGAAAACTCGGAAAAACGGCTGATACCTCTGGTTGCGATTTCGGACAGTTTCGGAAAAATGAGTTCTGAAATCCTGGTGGGGGCTTACGGGCGATGGGGTCTGATCGTTGGCGTGAATACGGCACATGGCACGAGCTTTTCGATGCCGTGTGCAACCATGCCGGCCATTACGACAATACGGATTTGGCGAGCCTGCTCTGCACGCGCACCGGCCGAACCAGGCAAAACGATTTCGAAGGCGCCAAGACGAAGCTGAGAAGCTGGCGCAGCGGGAAGCGAGTTCCGCGCCGGAAGAGCTTCTTCGCCCTGTCGTCAATTCTCGACGTGAGGTCCGACCCGGAACTCGAGGCGCGATGGCATGCGCTTTACGAAGCGGCAAACGGCAAGGGGGATGCTCCGTCTGGCGGCGATGAGGCACTGGATTCCCGCGCGGTCCAGGCGGGGATCGCCGCGAGCAGATTGCGCGTCGTGGCAGCCGTTTCCGCAGTGTCGGTGTTGGGGGTGGGCATCGCGATAGCCGCAATCACCAGAAAGCATCAACCTCCATCGCCCGAACTTCCGGCGGTCAACTACAATGCCCACGTGCGTGTCGCGCTTGGCAGAAGTCAGCTCATCCACGGAGATTACCTGGACTGCGACGGCTCTGTCCCGGACTGGCCGCTCGTTGCGCAACGGGTGCCGATAACGCCGTTGGGCACGTTTTCCGACGGAGGGCTTGCCCGCAAGATGGTCAACGATTGTGGGCGGGAAATGGTCGTCCGGGCCGTCATGTTCACGGGGACGGCACTCGGGACCGAAGAGGTCAGGTTGCTTGACGATTACATGAAGATCGAGGTGGTCGATACGACCACCGGACTTTGAACAGGGGGTATGACATGGCCTTGGACGACCTGCAGCAGATCAACCGGTGGCACATCCTGTTCGATGAGTTGTGCGTGCGGGCCGGCTTCCACGATGCCGCTTCTTTGGCGGCACGCTACTGCGAAGTGGCCGGAAACGGCGCCCGGAAGGAGCATGATGATACGACGCTGCGCAATCTGAACAACTGGCGCTCCGGCCGTCATATCCCGCGCCTGCGCAGCCTCAGAATTCTGGAGCAGGTGTTGGGTGTCCGCGACGATCCGGCTCTCCTGGAGCATTGGACGGCGCTCTATCGGCAGGCGAACGAGATGGGGGAAGACAGTCCTGCAGACGTCACGCATTCGGCAAAGGGGGCGCTTTGGCTTCCGTGGCCGCGCGATGGGCATCTTCGCTTCCCGATCTGAGGACGATTGCAGGAGCGGTCGTGGTCTTCGGCCTCGGCATCGCGATGGGCAATGTCTGGGCTTCCGGCTGGCGACCATGGGGCGGGCCGGCGGACAATGCACCCGTGGTGCGCTACAATCCGGAAGTGTTCATGACGGTCGGCCAGAGCAAGGTCATCCACGCGGAACGTGGAGATTGCGGAGAACTGCCGCGCGACTGGCCGGACGTTGTCGCCGACCTGCCAGGGCCTGCGCTCGGTACCTTTTCAGACGGCGGGCTGGCGCGGCGTAACAGCATCTTCTGCAAGGGCATGACGCCTGCGCGAGCGATCGTGTTCAACGCCGAGCGTGTCGGCGTAGAGGAATTCCGCATCCAGGGCGATCATCTGAAGGTGACGATCAGGCCTGCCGAATGACGTCGGCCGAAACCGTCGCTGGCCGCCCGGCTGACGGCGGTGTGGTGCCTTCCATGGCTAGTCGCCGTAAGGCACCCACACGTTCTTGACCTCGACGGCGCGGCGCAGGAACGGCTTGAGCGAGCCTGCCTCACCATTCCAGTCGACGGTCTGGCCGTTCGAGGTCCAGACGCGCTTGAGGTTGCAGGTGGATTCCAGCTCGGCTGCCTTGCAGATTGCAGCGTCGGCGACGAGCCAGAGACCGTCGACATCATCGTGCTTGGCCAGCACGCCCGCGAGTTCGCCTGTGCGCCCGGTGACGATGTTGACCGCGCCTGGGGGAATATCCGACGTTTCCAGCACCTGGTAGAGGTCGGTCGCGATCAACGGCCAGCGTGCGGAGGGGACGGCGACGACGCTGTTGCCCATGGCCAGCGCCGGGGCAAGCATCGCAACGAGCCCGAGCAGCGGCTGCTCGTCGGGGGCGACGATGCCGACCACGCCGACCGGCTCGTTGAGCGCCAGCGTCACGGCGCGGGCAGGGGGATTGTGCACCGTGCCCTCGAACTTGTCGGCCATGCCGGCGGCTTCGAACAGGCGTTCGATCGAGGCGTCGACCTCTGCGCGTGCCGCCTTCGCCGATGCGCCGGTGAGGCTTGCGATGCGCGCGGCGAACTCGTCGGCGCGGATCGTCAGGTTCTCGGCCAGGAAATAAAGCACCTGAGCGCGATTGTAGGCCGTGGCGCCCGCCCAGCCCTTGGCGGCGCGCGCGGCGCTGACGGCGTCGCGGATGTCCTTGCGACTGCCCAGCCCGACTTCGCCGGCATGGCGGCCCTTGGCGTCGTGAACTGCCATAGAATAGTTGCCGTCCGGTCGCGTCTGCTTGCCGCCGATGAAGAGCTTTGGCGTGCGGTCGATGAAGGAGCCGTCGCCGTCGGAGCGCTCCGAGGTGCCGCCCGGCGCCTCATAGGCCTTGATCTGCTGGCTCTTGGCCTTTGGCAGGGCGAGATACTCGACCATACCCTCACGGCCGCCTTCGCGCCCGAATCCGCTTTCGCGATAGCCGCCGAAGCCGCAGGCGGCATCGAACATGTTGGTCCCGTTGATCCACACCACGCCGGCCTTGAGCTGCGGCGCGACATGCAGGGCGAGATTGACGTTTTCGCTCCACACGGAAGCGGCCAGCCCGTAGCGGGTGTTGTTGGCGAGCTCGATCGCTTCCTCCGTGTTGCGGAAGGTCATCGTCGCCAGCACCGGGCCAAACACTTCTTCCTGGGCGAGAATGTTGGCGGGTGCGACGTTGGTGGCGAGCACCGGCAGGTGATACCAGCCGGTCGCAGGCACTTCGCCGGCCGGTTGCCAGCACTGCGCGCCTTGTTTTTCGCCCTCGGCGACGAGGCCGCGCACACGCTCGAGCTGGGTGCGGTCGACCAGGGGGCCGATGTCGGTGTTCTTGTCGAGCGGATCACCGAGCCGCAGCTTCTCCATGCGCGTGCGCACCTTGGCGAGGAAGGCGTCGGCGACGCCCTCCTGCACCAGCAGCCGCGAGCCGGCGCAGCAAACCTGGCCCTGGTTGAACCAGATGCCGTCGACGAGGCCTTCGACCGCGAATCGAGATCCGCATCCTCAAAGACGATGAAGGCGGACTTGCCGCCCAGTTCCAGCGACAGCTTCTTGCCCGAGCCGGCGGTCGCCTTGCGGATGATCTTGCCGACCTCGGAGGAGCCGGTGAAGGCGATCTTGTCGATGTCGGGGTGGTTGACGATCGCGGCACCCGCTTCCGGGCCGCCATGAACGATGTTGACGACGCCCTTGGGCACGCCGGCTTTCTCGCATATTTCGGCGAACAGAACGGCCGTCAGCGGCGTGAATTCGGCCGGCTTCAGCACCACCGTGCAGCCTGCCGCGAGCGCCGGCGCGATCTTCCAGGCGAGCATCAGCAAGGGGAAATTCCAAGGGATGATCTGGCCGGCAACACCGACCGCTGCATGGCCCGGAAACTCCTTGCCCAGCGACTGCGCCCAGCCGGCATGATGGATGAAGTGGCGGACGGCCAGCGGCACGTCGATGTCGCGGCTTTCGCGGATCGGCTTGCCGTTGTCGAGCGATTCCAGCACGGCGAAAAGCCGCGCATGGCGCTGCATGGCGCGGCCGATGGCGTAGAGCACGCGCGCACGCTCGTAGCCGGAAGCGGCCTGCCACTTCGGCAGCGCCTTGCGCGCGGCGGCCACAGCCGCGTCGATGTCGTCATGCCCCGCCTCGGCCAGGCTCGCCAGATGTTTGCTGGTGGCGGGCTCGGCAGTGTCGAAGGTCTTGCCGCTGGCGGCCTTCTTCCATTGGCCGCCGATGAACAGGGAGGCGGAGAAGTCGCGCGAGGTAAGCCACGCATCGGCTTCGTTGCGCGCCTCCGGGGCAGGGCCGTATTCCATGGCGTGATAGCGTTCGAGAATGTTCACGGTCGTTCCCCGTCAGGCCATGGCATGTCGATGGGCGGCCGAGTAGTGGCCGGTCAGGTGGTGTTCGAGCTGGCGCTCGATGTCGGTAAGCAGGCTCGACGCGCCGAAGCGGAAGAGGTCCGGTTCCAGCCAGCGGCGGCCGAGTTCCTCCTTCATGAGTACCAGCCAGTCGAGCGAGGCCTTGGCGGTGGAGATGCCGCCGGCAGGCTTGAAGCCGATCTTGAAGCCGGTGCGCTCCTCATAGGCGCGGATGGCGCGCGTCATGATGAGGCCGACCGGCAGGACGGCATTGACGCTTTCCTTGCCGGTGGAGGTCTTGATGAAGTCGGCGCCCGCCATCATCGACACCATCGAGGCGAGCATCACATTGCGCAGCGTCGACAACTCTCCGGTGCCGAGGATGACCTTCAGGTGCGCTTCCCCGCAGGCTTCGCGGAACTGCGCGACTTCGTCGTAAAGTTCCTGCCACTTTGCCCCCAGCACCAGGCCGCGCGGGATGACCACGTCGATCTCGTCGGCCCCGTCGGCGACCGACGCCCTGATTTCCGCGATCCGTGTTTCCAGCGGCGACAGCCCGTGCGGAAAGGCGGTGGAGACGGCCGCGACGTGGATGACAGTGCCTTCCAGCGCCTTGACCGCGGTCGCGACAAAGGGATGGTAGACGCAGACAGCCGCTGGCCGGATTACCGTGTCGCCCAGCCCGAGGCCGGCGACCAGATCGCCGCGCAGCGGGTTGCGCGCCTTGGCGCAGAGGCGGCGCACGCGCTCGTCGGTGTCGTTGCTGTTCAGCGTGGTCAGATCCATCAGGCTGATTGCGCGCAGCAGCCATGCAGCCTGATTGTCGGCCTTGATCGAGCGGCGCTTGGTCAGCGTCGTCGCGCGCCGCTCCAAGGCCGAACGGTTCACATGCCGCATCTCTTCCAGCCAGCCCAGATCCAGCTTAATGCCGGGATTGCGCGGCAGGTCGGTATGCGCAGCCGCAGCCGCTGTCGGCAGCGTATGCAGGCTGGCGCCGGCAGCCTGTCGTGTCGAGGTGCTCGTCATGGCACTTTCTTTGTCCCGTTGGTCAAAGTTTACGCAGCTATCGCACGAATTCGAGCGAAACGAAACGGTGCGACGCAGCATGCCGCAGCGTTGTGAACCCTGTGTCGTCTTTGCGTCTGCACGGTGTCGCTTTCGCGTGTTTGCCGGCGATGCAGCCGTGGTTAGATGTGCGTGCCTGAGGTGCTGCTTCGTGACGATCGAAGCGGAGAATTGGGAAGCCGGTCGAAATCCGGCGCTGCCCCCGCAACGGTAGCGGAGCTGAATATCCCGACGGGAGACCACTGGACGACAACGTCCGGGAAGGTGTCGGGAAGGTCCTGCAAGGGACGGCTCCGGAGCCCGGAAACCAGCCTTCGGCATACGAAACCGACTGATCGCGGTGGGCGGTCAAGAGGCGAAGCGGCGCGGACAGGCCTGCATGGCCATGTCGCGGCTCCTCCTTCCCTCCATCACCACCAGTTCAGTCCTTGTGATGACGATGCGAGGACAGGACATGGATGCGCGCAACGAAATGCTGGGGCTGATCCGCAGCCGCAGATACGGCTATTCGCTGGAACAACCCTTCTACACCGATCCGGAATTCTTCCGGCTCGACATGGACCTGATCTGGTATCGCGACTGGCTACTCGTGGGCCACGATTGCGAACTGCCGAAGCCCGGCAGCTTCTTCACCGTTCAGGTTGGCCGGTATCCGGTCGTGCTGGTCCGCGATCGTGACGGGCAGATACGCGCCTTCCACAATTCCTGCCGGCATCGCGGCAGCCGCGTGTGCGGGGCCCAGAAGGGCCTCTCGGCGCGCCTCGTCTGCCCCTATCACCAGTGGACCTACGATCTCGACGGCAAGCTCCTGTTCGCACGCCAGATGGCGGACGATTTCGACCCGTCGCAGTTCTCGCTCAAGCCGGTCGCCTGTGAGAGCGCCGGCGGCTACGTCTTCATCTGCCTTGCGCCGGAGCCGGCCGACTTCGGGCCGTTCCGGGCCATGATGGAGCCGTATTTCCTGCCGCATCGGCTGGCCGATGCAAGGGTCGCCTACGAATCCACCATTATCGAAAAGGGCAACTGGAAGCTGGTCTGGGAGAACAACCGCGAGTGTTACCACTGCGCGGCCAATCATCCCGAGCTCTGCAAGACATTTCCGGAAGCCCCGACGGTGACGGGCGTCAACGGCGCGGAAAGCGACCCCGAGATGCTGGCGCATTGGGCGAAATGCGAGGCGGCGGGCCTGCCTTCGCGCTTCCGCATCGACGCGGACGGCCAGTATCGCGCGACGCGCGCGCCGCTGCTGCGCGATGCGGTCAGCTACACGATGACCGGCAGGCGCGCGGTGAAGCGCAACCTTTCCGATACCGTCTCCACCGATCGCATCGGGTCGCTGCTGCTGTACCATTACCCCACGACATGGAACCACATTCTGGGCGACCACGCCGTCACCTTCCGCGTGCTGCCGATCAGCGCTACCGAGACGGCCGTCACCACCAAGTGGCTCGTGCACAAGGATGCGGTGGAAGGGGTGGACTACGACCTTGCCGAACTGACCCATGTCTGGACCGAGACTAACGATCAGGATCGCAGGATCGTCGAGGAAAACGCCTTCGGCATCAATTCGCCGGCCTACGAACCCGGTCCCTATTCGGAGCTCCACGAGGGCGGCGTGATCCAGTTCGTCGAATGGTACGCCTCCTTCATCGAGCCGCGGCTGGCCGAGGCGGAAACCCCGGCGCTTAGAAGCGTGGCGTGAGGCGACAGCGATGAACGCGATGACGGACGCCGCACTCTACCGCCACCTCGACGAGATGACGCCGTGGAACGACCGGCTTCAGGTGCTGGAGGTCATCGGCATCGCCGACGAGGCGCCCGACGTGAAGACCTTCACCTTCCGGTCGGACAACCAGACCTGGTTCCGCTACAAGCCGGGACAGTTCATCACACTGGAATTGCCGGTTGGCGACGAGCCGCTGCTGCGCACCTACACGCTGTCGTCGTCGCCCTCGCGGCCGTTTTCCATCGCGGTCACGGTCAAGGCGCAGGCCGGCAGCGTCGCAACGCGCTGGATGCTGGATCATCTGCGGCGCGGCGACCACATCAGGGCCTACGGCCCGGCCGGCGATTTCTCCCACCACGAATATCCGGCGGCGAAATATCTTTTCATCTCCGCGGGCTCCGGCGTCACACCGATGATGTCGATGCTGCGCTGGCTGAACGACTGCGCGCCATGGACCGACGTCGCTTTCGTCAACTGCGCGCGCCGGCCAGAGGAGATCATCTTCCGCAAGGAGCTTGAATTGCTGGGCAGCCGCATGCCCGGCCTGTCGCTGGGCTTCCTGATCGAGGAACGCTCCAGTCGGGAGAGCTGGTTCGGCCATATGGGCCGCATCGACGCGGTGCGGCTGCCGCTGCTCGCGCCGGATTTTCGCGAGCGGGAGATTTTCTGCTGCGGTCCGGAACCCTTCATGCGCGCCGTGCGCGAGATGCTGGAAACAGCCGGCTTCGACATGGCGCATTATCATCAGGAGAGCTTTGCCGCTCCCGTGGCCGAACCCGTGCCTGCAACGTTTACGCAGTACGGCGACGCCGCTGTCGGAGAAATCGCCCTGCCGGTCCGGTTCGCGTTGTCGGAGATCGACGGCGAATGCGTTGCGGGACAGACCCTGCTTCAGACCGCGCGCGCATCGGGTGTGCGCATTCCGGCCGCCTGCGAGTTCGGCCTGTGCGGTACCTGCAAGGTCAAGAAGGTCTCCGGCACGGTCGAGATGAGCCACAATGGCGGCATCCTCGATCACGAGATCGAGGAGGGCTTCATCCTCGCCTGCTGTTCGAAGCCGCTCTCGGCTCTGGAAATCGAGGCCTGACATGGGATCTTCTCCAATCCATGCCGACCTCAACAAGCCGACGTCGCCGATTTCGCCGCGTCCGCCGCTGGCCCAGGCAAGCCCCGAGGAGGTTTTCCTGGCCTGGCTCATCGCATTGCCCGAGGGAGAAGACGTCGCCGTTGCTGCGCGCAAGCAGATAAGACGGTTGGATGAGGCAACCACCGTATCGCCGCCGCTGCGCCGACTTCGCGCCTTGCTTGTGGAAGCGGCCGGAACACCGGATTAGATTTCCGTCAGGTGCTACGCTGCGTCAGACGCCGTCATGTATATGTTACCCGCCGGTGTTAGCCGACGCTTGATCAACGTCGTGTTCGCGGGTCTTGTTGTCACCGGAAGCGACGAGTTTATCGCGCGAAGCGGCCGGAGGAACAACGATGGATCACGACAGGGCGGGCAACGGTGCCGAGGAATGGCTCAAGGCCGAGCTCGAGGATACGCTCGACGAGGACTACGAGCTCGAACTGTCAGAACCGGCGCTGTCGCTCGAACTGTCCAAGATCTACAAGAAGGCCCACCCCCACGCGCTCGACCGCCACACCTATTTCCACGAGCTGATCCGTCTGCAGTCGGAACTGATCAAGCTCCAGGACTGGGTCGCGCACACCAAGGAAAAGGTGGTCGTCCTGTTCGAGGGCAGGGATTCCGCCGGCAAGGGCGGGGTCATCAAGCGCATCACACAGCGGCTCAATCCGCGTATCGTCCGCGTGGTGGCGCTGCCGGCGCCAAGCGACCGGGAAAAGACGCAGTGGTATTTCCAGCGCTACGTTCCGCATCTGCCGGCCGGCGGTGAGATCGTGCTCTTCGACCGGTCCTGGTACAACCGAGCGGGTGTCGAGCGGGTGATGGATTTCGCTTCGCCGCAGCAGGTGGAGGATTTCTTCCGCGACGTGCCGGAGTTCGAGCGCATGCTGCTCCGCTCTGGCATCAGGCTGATCAAATACTGGTTCTCCATCACCGATGAGGAGCAGCAGCTCCGCTTCCTGATGCGCATCCACGACCCGATGAAACAGTGGAAGCTTTCGCCGATGGACCTCCAGTCGCGGGTGCGCTGGGAGCAGTACACCAAGGCGAAAGAGGAGATGTTCGCCCGAACCAGCATCCCGGAGGCGCCCTGGTACATCGTCGAGGGCAACGATAAGAAGCGCGCCCGGCTGAACTGCATGGATCATCTACTGCAGCAGATTCCCTACGAGCCGGTGCCGCACGAGGACATCGCCTTGCCGGAACGCGTCTTCAATCCGGAATACGAACGCGCAACCCTTCCGCACGACCTCTACGTCCCGCAGAAATATTGATCGCGCGCCTAATGCGGCGGGGGTGGCCTACTGGGAAACCATCCATAGGCTAATCTGCGGAAACAGGATCAGGAGCACCAGCGCGGTGATCTGCAGGAGCACGAAGGGAATGATTCCTCGGTAGATCGTGCCGATCGATATGTCTTTTGCCACACCGCGCAGGTAGAACAGCGCATAACCGAATGGCGGGGTCAGGAACGACGTCTGCATGTTGACGGCAAGCGCGATCGCGAACCAGGTAAGGGTCTCGGGTTGCGTCATGCCGAAGTCGAGGCTGGTGACAACCGGGGCGACCAGCGGCACGACGACCAGCGCAATCTCGACCCAGTCGAGGAAGAAGCCCAGCACGAAGACCAATGCCATGATGGTGAAAAGCACGAAATAGGGTCCGGTCCCCAGCGCATCGAAGGCGTGGATCACCATCTCGTCGCCGCCAAGCCGCCTGAAGATCACGGAAAAGATCGTCGCGCCGATCATAACGAAAATGATCATCGCGGTGGTCTTTGTGGTATCGCGCACGGCCGTGCGCAATGTCGCGAGGTCGAGTTTGCCGGAGAACAGCGCAAGGATCATCGCGCCCGCCGCGCCGATGGCAGCGGCTTCCGTAGGTGTAGCAATACCCGCGACGATGGTGCCGAGCACCGAGACGACGAGGATGATCGGCGCCAGCAGGTCACGGGCGAGACCGAGCATAGCCGCCTTGCGGCTTTCCGCCGGTGCATGGTCCAGCGGTGGCATGCGGTGCGGCTGGAAGATGGCGATCGCGATCAGATAGAGAAAATAGAGCCCGGCCAGCAGCAGACCCGGCCCTATCGCGCCCATGAACAGGTCGCCGACCGAAACGCGGAGCTGGTCGCCGAGGACGATCAGCATGATCGACGGCGGGATCAGGATGCCGAGCGTGCCTGAAGCGGCGATCAGGCCTGTGGAAACCTTGGGGTCGTAGCGGGCCTGCGTCATGGCGGGCAGAGCCATCATGCCCATGAGCACCACGGATGCGCCGATGATGCCCGTGGAGGCCGCCATCACCACGCCAATGATGGCGACCGCGAAGGCGTAGCCGCCGGGCAGCCGGCCGAACAGTGCCGCCAGCGACCGAAGCAGCCGCTCCGCGACGCCGGAACGTTCGAGCATCAGCCCCATGAAGACGAAGAGGGGAATGGCGATCAGCAGCCAGTTGGTCAGGATGCCGGAATAGATGCGCGATACGCCCGTCGACAGGAAGAGGATCGGCACGCCGGCCAGAAAGGCGAAGACGATGCCGATGCCCGACAGAACAAATGCAACAGGGTATCCCGAAAAGATGCCCGCCACGAGCGCGACGAGCATGGCCAGCGGCCAGGCAAATTCAGTCATGGTTCTCGGCCGGGCCTTGGTTGGATGCGGGAGAGAAAAGCACGCGCAAGGTCTGGGCCACGCGCGCGAGGGCAGCTATGCCCAGCAGCGCGAAACCGGCCGGGATCATCGCCTTGATGAGCCAGCGGTCCATCAGCCCGCCATAGGTCGAACCCTCGCCGGATGCGAACGAGGTCGCGGCGAACTTCCAGCCGTACCAGACGATGATGGCGCAGAATGGGAGGAGAAAGACGATGTCGCCGAAAAGCGTCAGGCACAGGCGGGCACGCTGCGGCAAGCCCGCCACGAAAACGTCGACGCTCACATGCTGGCCGTCACGCAGGGCATAAACGCCGCCGAGAACGGCGATGATGGCGAAGATGTACCATTGCAGGTCGGCCAGGGTGTTGACGGTGATGCCGTTCCCAAGCACGGGAAGTGCATCTTCCCAGCGCCAGATCGCGTTCCAGCCCATCTTGGCGGCGAAGACCGTGAGCAGCACCGATACGATCAGTGGGAGCACGAGCCATCCGACGACCTTGCCCGGCAGAACAACCGCGTCGAGCACGGCATCCGAAAGACGTTTCAACCTTCTCCTCCAGCGGTTTTACCGATGAAGCCTGTTACGCGAAATTCAGCGGTTGCGACAGCGCGCGACGGTTGCGGGTCCGGCTTCGTGCCGGACCCGCTCGTTTGCCTATCGCGGCAGGGCCTGGAGTTCCGACCAGCGCGACGTGCGCTCGACATAGGCGGTCAGGGAATCAAGCGCTTCCTTGAAGATGGGGTCTTTGGCCGCTTCTTCCTGAAGCACTTCGCCGGCTGCGGTGCGCATGGCTTCCAGCACTTCGTCGGGGAAGCGCTTGATGCTCACGCCGGCCGCCTCGATCTCCTCCACGGCTGCAACCTGCGCATTGAGCTGGTCGGCCATGTTTTCAGCGATGTTGGCCTTGCAGGCCTCGACCATGATCTTCTGCTGATCCTCGGAGAAGCCGTTCCAGACATCCATGTTGATGATGATGGAATCCCAGCTCGATGGCTGGTGCCAGCCGGGGAAATAGTAGTTCTTGACGATTTTCTGGAAGCCGAAGCCCTTGTCGAGCTGCGGCGCGGAGAACTCAGCCGCGTCGATGCGGCCGGTCTCGAGCGACACGTAGATTTCACCGGCGGGCACGAGCTGCGTGTTCGCGCCGAGTTTCGCCAGCGTTCGGCCGCCGAGGCCAGCGATGCGCATGTTGAGGCCCTTCAGGTCCTCGACGGTATTGATCTCCTTGTTGAACCATCCGCCGGCCTCAGGCACGACGAGGTGGCACGGAATGACCTTCACGCCATGCGGGTCATAGGCCTTCTGGATGATTTCCAGACCGCCACCCTCGAACATCCAGCCGAGCGCGATATCGGGCGAGGGGCCGAAGGGCATCGAGCCGACAAGGTTGGCGACGGGAATCGACTCGGCCCAGTAGCCGATCCAGTCGAAGCCCATCGGGATCGCACCGCTCGATACCGCTCCGAAGACCTCGAAAGGTGGAACGAAGTCGCCGGCGCCGTGGACCTTGATGTCGACCTCGCCGTTGGTCATCAACCGCACCTTATCGGCCCAGTTCACGGGACTGGGGCCGATCGACGGAACGTTCAGTCCAAACACGCTCTGCAGATCGAAGCTCTGGGCCATGGCAGACCCGGCAAATGCAACGGAAGCGGCCAGCGTGGCCGCGGCGATGTAACGTCTCATAAAAATCCTCCCAAGGCACCGCACAGCCGCGGCTCATCTCCCTGCGACATGTCCCGGCATCCGTGCCTGGCGTGTCTTCGCAGAATTGCAGTCTTGCAAATTCCGACGTTTGCCTCAATAAGAAAATTCGCGAATAGCAAACTCATTTGCAGATAACGAATGATTGGGAGGATGCATGCTGGGCATCGAGGGAGAGGTCGCGGTGGTGACCGGCGCGGCACAGGGTAACGGCCTGGCCATCGCGCGCGGCCTGGCAGAGGCCGGTGCCAAGGTGGTGCTCTGCGACATGGCGGGAGCGGCTGCCGAAGCTGCCGCAGCGGACATTCGCGCGAATGGCGGTGTGGCCATGGCGACTGAACTCGACGTGACCCAGCCCGAAGCGGTGACGCGATTCGCCGGTCAGGTAGAAGCCTGGCAGGGGCCGGCTGCAATTCTCGTGAACAATGCGGGCATCATCCGTCGTACGCCCATTGATGGCGCGAACTTCGATGCCGACTGGGCGGATGTCTTCCGGGTCAATGTCGACGGTGTTCGCACGATGGTAAGGGCATTCCTGCCCCAGCTTCGCAAGACACGCGGGCGGATCGTCAACCTCGGCTCGATCATGTCGGTCTCGGCCGGACCTGGTCTTGGCGCCTACGCAGCCAGCAAGGGCGCCGTACTGCAGTTCACCCGCGCGCTTGCACACGATCTCGCGCCCGACGGCATCCGGGTAAATGCGATCGCGCCGGGTGTGATCGCGACGCCGATGACGAAAGTGACGCGCGAGACGCCCGAGGCGATCGGGCGCTTCATGGCGCATACGCCGCTGGGCCGCGTCGGCGAGCCGGAGGAGCTGGTGGGGCCGGTGCTTTTCCTCGCTTCGGCCATGTCGACCTACGTCACCGGAGCGCTGCTCCCCGTCGACGGCGGCTATCTCGCCTCGTGACCCGACTGGACGATTTCTCGGACGCTGTGGAAATGACCATGAAAAGACATGAATGCGACGTGCTGGTTATCGGCTCCGGCGCGGGTGGCCTTTCGACCGCCGTATCGGCCGCGCACCGCCATCTGGATGTGCTGGTAGTGGAAAAGGAGCCTGTCTACGGCGGCACGACGGCGCGTTCGGGCGGCTGGATGTGGATCCCCTGCAACGCGCCCGCGCGCCGGGCCGGCGTCGAGGATTCGCGGACAAGGCACGGACCTATCTCAGGCACGAGGCTGGTAGTCATTTCGACGAGCGCCGTGTCGATGCTTTCCTCGAAGCCGGCCCCAAGGCGGTCGACTTCTACGAGCAGAACACCGCGCTCCAGTTCGATCTCGGTCCGACCTTCGCGGACTATCACCCCGACGCGCCGGGCGGCATGGATGGCGGGCGCTCCATCGTGGCCCGCCCGTTCGACGGGCGCGAGCTCGGCCCCGAGATCAAGCGCCTGCGGCCGCCGCTGGCCGAGATTACCTTCCTCGGCATGATGATCGGCTCGGGCAAGGAACTGCTGCATTTCTTCAACGTTCTGCGCTCGCCGGTCTCGGCGTTCTATGTCGGCAAGCTGTTCGTGAAGTTCCTGCGCGACATGGCGTTTCACGGTCGCCCGATGCGCCTGATGAACGGAAACGCGCTGGTGGCGCGGCTGGCCAAATCCTGCTTCGACAAGGGGTGCCGATCTGGACGCGCGCGCCGGTGCGGGAACTTGTCCGTGACGGCAAGAACAGGGTCTCCGGCGCAATTGTCGATACGGCGGAAGGGCCGGTGGAGATCGTTGCACGCCGTGGCGTGGTGCTCGCCGCAGGCGGCTTTCCGCAGGACCCCGTTCGACGGAAGGAACTTTTCCCGCATGCGCCTACCGGTTACGAACATGCCTCGCCGGCGCCTCCCGGAAACACCGGCGATGGACTGAGGCTGGGCGAAGCGGCCGGCGCAAGCGTGGACACGAGCCTGCCGCATGCGGCAGCCTGGGTGCCGATTTCGCGTCCCGTAAAGCCGGACGGAACGCTGGGCACGTTCCCGCATTTCGTCGATCGTTCGAAGCCCGGCGTGATCGCCGTCACTCGCTCGGGGCGGCGGTTCGTGAACGAGGCGAATTCCTATCACGATTTCTGCCAGGCGATGGTGGCCCGCTGCAACGACGAGAATGGCGAGGTCTGCGCCTTCTTCGTTGCCGACCATCATGCTGCGCAAATACGGGCTAGGCTACGTGAAGCCGGCGCCGGTGCCGTTCCGCCAGCATGTCCGGTCGGGCTATCTCTATGAGGGCCGCACGCTGGAAGAGCTTGCCGAACGTATCGGTGCCGACCCGGCTGGGCTGAGACGTACCGTCGAGAATTTCAACAAGCATGCCGAGCACGGGGAAGATCCGGAATTCGGCAAAGGCTCGACGTCCTACAACCGATCGCTCGGCGATCCCGACCACAAGCCCAATCCGTGCGTTGCGCCGATCCGGAAGGGGCCTTTCTACGCGGTCAAGCTGGTCGTTGGCGATCTCGGCACCTTCGCCGGGCTTCGCTGCAACGAGAATGCGCAGGTGCTCGCCAAAGACGGGCGGCCGATACCGGGCCTTTATTCGGTGGGCAACGACGCGGCGAGCATCATGGGCGGCAACTACCCCGGTGGGGGCATCACGCTGGGACCTGCCGTCACGTTCGGCTACATAGCCGCGCGGCATATTTCCGGCGCGAACGACTGACGTGTCGCAAGCCCGGCGCCAATGGGCGGAAGGGGTGGCGCTGGGTTTTGCCGCCACCATCTTCTGGTCTTTCTACAATGTCGGCACGGCAATCGGTCGCGCCGACGGCTTTTCAAGCGCCGATCTTGCCATGCTGCGCTTTGGCGTCGCGGCGCTGGTTCTCGGGCCTTTGCTGGCTTTCAGAACCGGGTGGCGTCCGGCCCTGCCGTTCAGGCGCGTGGCGGCACTGACCCTGCTCATCGGTCCGCCATTCGCCTTCTTCATCAACACCGGCTACGGCATCGCGCCGCTGGCGCACGCAGTGGTGATTTCGCCCGGCGTCACGATGCTGACAGCCAACGTGCTGGCAGCCGTCGTCGACCGTCGCGCGGTACCCATGCAGCGCCGCATCGGCATCGCTCTTCTCGTTCTCGGGCTCATGGCCATCGCGGCGGACCAGCCGGCCGCGGCGCCAACTGGCGTTCCCGTCTGGCTGGGCGATCTGTGCTTTGTAGCCTCCGGCACGCTATGGGGCGTCTTCACATGGCTGGTCGGCCGCTGGAAGCTGCCGGCGATCGAGACGACTGCGGTCGTTTCCGTCTGCGCGGCGCTCTGCTTCCTCCCGGTCTATCTGTTTGCGTTCGGCGTGACTTTGCTGCCAGCAGGCCTGTGGGTCGAGCAGGTCGTCTATCAGGGGCTTTTCGGCGGTGCGCTGGCAATCGTCGCCTTTGCGGGCTGCGTCACGCGGCTTGGTGCTGGAACCGCAGCGCTGTTTCCGGCGCTGTTGCCACCCATGGCCGTCCTTCTGGCTATTCCGCTTGCCGGCCAGACGCCGAGCGGCGTTCAGTGGCTGGGCATGGCCCTTGCCTCGGGCGGCCTGATCATTTCGCTCGAATTCATGCGTCGGCGGTGACGTCCTCGCGATAGCCGAGCTCATTCGAAAGCTGCCGGGTGAACCCGAGTAGGCCGGTGACCGCCGGGCCATCCGCCGACAGGTCGATCATCGCCGTCGGACCGATGGCGGTGAGCGCGAGCTGCATCTGCCCGGTGTGATCGAACACCGGAGCCGCAACCGCGCTGACACCGGGGATCGGCAGGTCGCGCGTCACCGCGTGGCCGTTGGCCGCGACGACGCCCACTTCCTCCCAGTAGCGGGCCTCGTCGAATTCGAACGGCCCGCGTTCAAGCAACGTGCGGTCGGAGCGTTCCTGCCGGATCATGGGCTGGGTGACGGGTCGGGGCAGGAAGGCGGCAAAGACCTTGCCTGTCGCGGTCGCCGTCATGAGGAAGATGTTGCCGACCTGGACGTTGGCATGGATGCGCGCGGACGATTCCTGCACATAGACGATGGTCGGGCCGTGAAGGCCCCAGACCGTGATAGCGATCATGAGTTGCAGGTCGTCCGCAAGAGCGGCGACACGCTGCACGGTTTCCCGGTAGGCGTTCTGGTTGCGCAGCCGGGTCAGGCCCAGATGCAGGGCGAAGGATCCGAGTTGATAGTGGCCGGCCTCTGTCTGCTCGACCATGCCCATCTTGCGGAAGGAAACAAGGTAGGGATGCAGTTGTGCGGCGGCCATTCCCGTTTCCTGCGCCAGATCACGCAGCTTCAGCGGTCCCCGGGCGCGCGCCAGGGCGTTGAGCACCACGCCGCCAGTGTCGATCGACTGGACGCCGCGCGAGCCGTTCTTCTTCTCCGTCGAAGCCATCGCCCTCTTATTCCGTTTGGATGGAGGTAAACCAGAAGATCGGGAAGCACAACGACACCGGGACGCTCGCCTATGCCCGGCCCGTCATGCTTGACGTTGGGGGCGGCTATCGTGTTGCTTGCTGACGCCCCCGTTTCTCTCCATTCCCAAACATCTCCATCGAAAGCCAGAACAGCATGAAGTGTGTTTTCCACGAAACCCAGCGCAGACACGATCCCAGGCACTTCCTTTCCTCAGGTGCGCAGAAGCCTAACCCGGAGGTGCCGGAGCGGGTCAATCGGCTGCTTGCCGGCGCGGAAAACGCAGGACTTGAACGCGTTGCGCCTGGCGACCGGGGGCTGGCGCCGGCGGCGGCGATTCACTCGCCAGAATATCTCCGCTTCCTCGAGACGATCTATGACCGCTGGCGGCGTATCCCCGATGCCTCGGAGGAGGTTGTGCCGAACATCCACCCCGACCGCCGCGACTTTTCCTACCCTGCATCGGCCGTCGGCCAGGCTGGATACCACATGGCCGACACCGCCTGTCCGATCTCGGCTGATACCTGGGAATCGGCCTACTGGAGCGCGCAGACGGCAGCCGAGGCCGCCGCGATGGTGCTCGACGGTGAAAAGGCCGCCTATGCGCTGTGCCGCCCGCCCGGCCATCACGCTTTTGCGGACATGGCCGGCGGCTTTTGCTTTCTCAACAATTCCGCGATCGCCGCTCAGGTCCTGCGCAGCCGGCACGAGCGCGTCGCCATCCTCGATGTGGACCTGCATCACGGCAACGGCACGCAGGGCATTTTCTATGCACGCGCTGACGTTTTGACGGTCTCGCTGCATGCCGATCCGGCGCGATTCTATCCCTTCTTCTGGGGGCATGCGTCGGAACGCGGGGAAGGGGCGGGGCTTGGCTACAACCTCAACCTGCCGCTGCCGCGCCATTCCGGCGACGAGGTGTTTCTCGATCAGCTCGACGTAGCATTGACGCGCATTGCAGCGTTCGCGCCGGGCGCCGTCGTCATCGCGCTCGGGTTGGATGCGTTCGAAGGCGATCCGTTCGGCGGGCTTTCGGTTTCGACGGACGGGTTCCGTATGATCGGCGAGCGCTGCGCCAGCATCGGGGTGCCAACTGCCATCGTGCAGGAAGGGGGCTATCTGTGCGATGCGCTCGGCGACAACCTTGCGGCGTTCCTCCGGGGCTTCCGGCACGCCGCGGCAATCTGAGAAGGGTATTCGTCGGCGATGATTTCCACAGACGTTCTGGTGATTGGTGCCGGCATTGCCGGCGCCGGTGTGGCGGCCGCCATCAGCGGTCGTGATGTTGTGCTGATCGAGCAGGAGTCGCGCCCCGGCCATCATTCCACGGGACGGTCGGCTGCGATCTTCATCCAGAACTACGGCAACGCGGTCATTCGCGCGCTCAGCGCTGCCAGCCGGCCGCTGTTCGATGTGCCGGACGACGAGTTCTTTCCATCGCCACTCCTGTCGCAAAGGGGGATCCTGTTCGTTGCCGACGAGGAGGACCGGCCTCACCACGACGAGCTGCTTGCGCTTTCCGAGGGCCTCGTCCCGATGCTGCCGGCCGACGCTGCGGCGATGGTGCCGCTGCTCAGGCCCGAACGCATTGCCGCGGCTGGATACGAGCACGATGCGAGCGACATCGACGTGAACGCGTTGCACCAGGGCTGGCTGAAGAAGGCTCGCCGCGCCGGCGCGCGGGTGATGACCGATGCGGCGCTGCTGAAAGCGCACAGGGTCGGCAATCGCTGGAAGGTGGAGACCACGGCGGGCGAAATCGAGGCCGAAACGATCGTCAACGCCGCCGGCGCGTGGGCCGACGTGGTGGCCCGAAACTGCGGCGTTGCTCCCAAGGGGCTCGTTCCCCACCGGCGCTCGATGGCGGTCATTGCCTGTCCCGCCGGCTACGATTGCGAGCGCTGGCCGCTCGTCTCCAATTCCGCCGACCGCTGGTACTTCAAGCCCGATGCGGGACGGTTGCTGATTTCGCCTGCCGATGAGGACCCGGTGGAGCCTCATGACGCCTTCGTGGATGACATGACACTTGCGGAGGGCCTCGACCGGTACCAGCAGGCGGTTCGCGAGGACGTCGTTCGGGTAGATGCAAATTGGGCCGGGCTGCGAACCTTCGCGCCCGACAGGACGCCGGTGGTGGGCTTCGACGCCGACGCCGAGGGGTTCTTCTGGCTGGCGGGGCAGGGCGGCTACGGTATCCAGACGTCGCCCGCGCTGTCGGCAATCGCCGCCGCGCTCATCCTTGGCGACGAGCCGGGCCTGGCGCTCGATCCGGCAATGATGTCGCCGAACCGGGTGATGGTCTGATCCTGACGGCCGGTAGCGAATCTCGCTGCCGGCCTCGACTTCACTATCACGCGCAATCCACGATTGCGTTGCCGCGAGCACCACGCCGCTTGAGAAGCGAACTTACGGCGACATTAGGTTGATCCCCAGTTGTCGGCAGAGGCAGCGAAGGCCGGCCGCGCGTGCAGCCGTTCCCGGTACGCGACAAGCACGCTGCTCAGTTCGATGTCATCGCGCACGGCCCAGTCGAGGACGTAGAGTGCAGCGGCGTCCGCTATGCCGAAACGTCCCAGCAGGAACGGCTTGCCCCCAAGCGTCGCCTCGAGTTGCGCCAGCCCGTTGGCGACCTGCTGGCGGCCATGGGCTTGAAGCGCTGCGTGACATGCGGGGTCGTCCACGAATTTGTGCGGCATCCTGATGAATGTGCGACCGCGCATATGTACCGAGCCGACGATGAAATCCAGGAGTTCGAGCGTGCGCGCCTGCTCCATTGTGTCCTCCGGCCACAGGCCCGCCTGCGGGAAGGAACGCGCGAGCCAGAACGCGATCGTCTGGAATTCGGTCAGCACCTCACCATCATCGAGCCGCAGGGCCGGAACCTTACCCTTCGGGTTCAGGCTCAGATAGGCCTCCTTCCTCTGGTCGCCGGCGAGAACGTTGACCACGGAAACGTCATGCTCGGCCCCGATTTCATTGAGGAGATAGAGAATGCCATTCGAACAGCTTCCCGGCGAATGAAACAGGGTCAGCATTGCGTATCTCCGATCTGTGTGGCTGGAAGGGCGGATGCGTGGGCGAATGGCGCTACGGGATGTCGCCCATGGTGAGGACGAGCTTTCCGAAGTGATCGTTCTGCTCCAGCGTACGATGCGCTTCGCCCACGTCTTCGATGTCGAAGGTGGCGTGAATGTGCGGGCGCAGCCTTCCTTCGGAAAGAATGGGCAAGACGTCGCGCACAAGCCGCGCGGCGATGGTCTCCTTCGTCTCGGGAGGCAGCGGGCGCAACGTTGAGCCCACCAGCGTCAGGCGGCGGCGCAGTACCGGTTCGAGATTGACCGCCGCTTTCGCGCCGCCCTGCAGCGATATCAGTGCATAGCGCCCGTCCACGGCCATGCACGCCAGATTGCGGTCGGCATAGTCGCCGCCAACCATGTCGAGAATGACATCGACGCCGCGGCCCCCGTAAAGTCCATGACCTCGTCGACCCATTCCCCGGCCGACGAGTCGATCGCCATCGCTGCTCCCATTCCCCGGCAGAACGCGGCTTTGTCGGCGCCGCGCGAAGTCGTAATGGGGGTTGCGCCCAGGCTGTTCGCCCTCGCGATCGCGTACGTCCCGATCCCCGATGATCCCCCATGGATCAGGACAGTCTCTCCTGCGCTCAGGCCGGCGCGCATGACCATGTTGAATTCGACGGTCATGGCGACCTCGGGGAACCCGGCGGCCTCGACGAAGGAAAGGCCATCCGGCATCGGCATGACATGCCGCGCGTCCGCCCGGCAGAATTCGGCATAGCCGCCGCCATGGACGAGCGCCATGACCCGGTCGCCGCGCTTGAAGGCCTGCACGCCGCCGCCGACTTCGACCACCACGCCCGCAACCTCCAGCCCCAGGATCGGACTGGCATCCGGCGGCACCGGGTAGCGGCCGAGACGCTGCGAGACATCCGGACGATTGACCCCCGCGGCGCTGACCTTGATGACGATCTCGCCACGGCCCGCGACCGGCATGTCGGCGGTTCCGACATACAGGACGTCCGGACCTCCGGGTGTATCGAAACGGACGGCGCGCATGGCGTTACCTAGCCTTCGTCGACGATCGAGTTGGCGAGCGTGCCGATGCCGCTGATCTCGACCTCGACGCGATCGCCAGCCTTCATGAACAGCTTGGGTTCGCGGAACAGGCCCACGCCGCTTGGCGTGCCGGTGGCGATGATGTCGCCGGGCAGCAGTTCGATGACCGTGGAGATGTATTCGATCAATGCCGGCACGTCGAAAGCCAGGTCGGAGATAGGCGTCGACTGCATCACCTCGCCGTTGAGCCGGGTCTCCATGGACTGGGCGGCCGGATCGCCGAATGCGTCGGCGGTGACCAGCCAGGGGCCCATGGAGCCGCTGCGATCGAAGTTCTTGCCTGCCCAGAACTGCGTGGTGTGGCGCTGGAAGTCACGTATCGACCCGTCGTTGAAGCAGCTATAGCCGGCAACATGGGCATAGGCGTTCGCCGCAGAAATCGCACGGCCCGGCTTTCCGATCACGACTGCAAGCTCGCCTTCGAAATCGAACCAGTCGGAAACCTTCGGACGCACCAGATCGACGCCATGACCGACGACCGACGACGGATAGCGTGTGAAGATGGAAGGCTTCTTCGGTGCCTCGCGTCCCGTCTCCTTGATGTGGGTCATGTAGTTGAGGCCGATGCACAGGATCTTGTCCGGGTTGGGGATCGGCGAAAGGAGTGTCACATCGGAAAGCGTCATCCGTTCGCCGCCCGCATCCTTGCCCAACTCGGCAAGCGCTCCCGCTGCGATGACGGCACGCAGATCGGCATAACGGCCGCGAAGCGCTTCTCCGGCGTCGATCAGCGTTTCGCCGTCGGCGATGCCGTAGGATCGGGTTCCGTTAGGCATGATGTATGAACAGACACGCATGTCATGTCTCCTGGCAGGTGTTGATGTGTCGGGGTTAAGTCTAGTGCTTCGTCACTCGTTGCTGACGATGCTGTCGAGCCAGGCGCAGTTGGAGGCAGGATCGGCGGCGCGCATTCCGCGCCTGGCCGCATCGAGCCGCATCTCGCGCAACCGCGCGCGGTCGGGTGAATCCTCGGGCATGTAGAGGCGGTCGTGCCCCCAGTAACTTGGTCCGTCGAACGTTTCGTGTTGCTCCCAGGTAGCCGGGTCGATGACCCGCGCACCCCAGCCATATTCCACGAAGAAGCCCGATGGCGAATTGGCGTAGAAGCTCGTCATGTGGTCGTTCGAGTGGCGGCCCAGCGTATAGGCGACCCGGCCTTCGTCCTGCTGGGCAAGATCGTAGCCCTGCCCGACATCGTCCAGCGAAAGCAGTTCGACCATGAAGTGGTGCATGCCCCTGCGGCCGGTCCCGACCATGGCGAAGGAATGGTGCCGACCGTTGAGGTGGAAGAAATAGAGCTTGAAAGGCTTGAGCCCGTAGTCGGTGACCTGGAAGCCCAGCAGATCGCGATAGAATGGAAGGAGGACGTCGACGTCCCTTGCGTGAAGCACCGCATGGCCCATTCCCAGCGATCCCGTCTTGAAGCCGGAGATCGGCCTGCCGGCGAGGAACGGTTCCGAAGCGATCTCGGGTCCGCAGAACACTTCGAGCCGATTGCCCTCCGGGTCTGCGAACGAGATCAGCCGCGTCACATGGCGCTGGTCGGCCAGCGAAACCGCTTCAAGGCGTACCGCAACGCCAGCATTCTCGAGACGGCTGGCGAGTGCATCGAGAGCTTCAGCGCTTTCGATTTCCCAGCCCATGAAGTCCAGGCCCTCGTCGCCCTCCGCCGACACGATCAGGCGCTGCTTGCGGTCGTCCATGCGGAAGGCACGAACCTTGCCGCCGGCATCGACCTGCTGCATGCCGAGAAGATCGGTCGCGAAGCTCTGCCAATCAGCCGTACGCGAGGAGCGGACGCCTATGTATCCGAGCGATGCGAGTGCCATTGTTCCTATCCCTGGAGCGCCGCCGCCATCGTCTGGCGGCGGCAATCGAGTTGAGGGGCCGTCAGTTCGTCCCTTGAGCCTCGGCAACCGCCTTGACGAAGGCGTCGTGGATCGCCTGGCCGTTCTCGTTCTGCTCGATCCATTGCTGCGTGGCGATGGCAACGGCTTCTTTCCATTGCTCGAGCTGCGCCTCATCGGGCTCGACGACGGTAATGGTGCCCTTTGCAAGCAGTTCGTCGCGTGCTTCGGCGATATTGGCGTCGAAGGAAGCGCCGAAGCGTTCCGAGAATGCCGCGCCGGAGAACTTGTCGATCGCCGCCTTGGCCTTGTCGGACAGACTGTCGTACTTGGCCTTGTTCATGACGACCAGCATCGGCGTCGCGCCCAGCGGTGCCGTATTGAAATGCGTGATGACATCGCCCATCCGGAACGTCTCGATCGCGCCCCACTGGGTGAACGTTCCGTCGATCAGGCCGCGGCTGATGCTTTCGGCGACGGTCGGACCGGTAATGCCGCCGACCGGCACCGAACCGAGCGCCTCGAGCGCCGACAGCATGGTCGGCCCGGGTGCCCGCATCTTGAGACCGCTCATGTCCTCGGGGACCGTCACCTCTTTCCTCGAGGCGATCGAATTGGGATAGGAAACGAAGATGCCAAGCATCTTCAGCTTGTCGAAGTCACCCTTGAAGTGGCCGTCCTCGTACATCTTCCACATCGCCGGCGACCCTGCCGTCGAGCTTGGAATGAGGAACGGAAGCTCCGCCACGGTGCTCTCCTGGAAACGACCGGGCGAATAGCCCGGGATCACCCAGGCGATATCCGCGACGCCGTCCTCGACGAGCTGGAGCTGCTGGGCGGGATTTCGGCCGAGCGACCCGCCCGCGAACATCTGGATCGTGAGTTCGCCGTCCGACGCTGCGGAGACATCCTCGGCCCACGGCGTAAGGATCTCTTTCGTCACATGCGCGACGGGTGGCTCGAAGCTTGAAAAACGCAACGTCTCCGCCGATGCGGGAACCGCGATGATACCGAGCGCGGCAGCGGCGCCAAGCAGCCTGGTCATGAACGTCATTGCATCCTCCCTGCTGGTTCGTTCCATGATGGATTGACGCTAATGCGCGGCCCTCGGCATGGCATTGCATCCATTCGAACTGTCCACTTAGCGGACATCGCTAGTGCAGCACGCTGGGCAGCCAGAGAGTCAGCTGCGGGAACAGCGTCAGCAGAAGCAGCCGGGCCAGCTCGGCGATCAGGAAGGGCATTATGCCGCGATAGATCGTACCCAGGCTGATCGACCGATACATCGAATTCAGCACCATGACGTTGATGCCGATCGGCGGCGTCATCATGCCGATCCCGATCACGACGACGTTGATGATGCCCCACCAGACAAGGTCGTAGCCGAAGGACAGGATGAGCGGGATCACAAGCGGCAGCGTGATCACCATCGCGGCGACTTCATCGAAGAACGCGCCGAGGAAGATATAAAGCACCAGCAGCACCACGAGGATCGCGATAGGCGGGATAGGCAGCCCGGAAATCGCTCCGACCATGAAGGCGGCCGCGCCGGAGACCGCCATGAAATATGAGAAGATGGTTGCGCCGAAGACCATGATGTAGATCATCGCCGTCCCCGCACTTGCCTCGGCCAGCACGCCGATCAGCGTATTCCATGTGAAGCGGCTTTTGGCGACCAGCAGCAGGAATGAGAACACGACGCCGACGGCGGCGGCCTCGTGGACGGTGAAGATGCCAGAATAGATGCCGCCCATGACCACGACGAAGAGGACGATGACACCCCAGGCCTGACCGGCGGCATGAAGCCGCTGGCGCATCGTTGCGCGCTCGCCGCGCTGTGCGGCTTCGGGGTCCATCGTCAATTTCACCTGAATGGCGATCATGTAGAAGATGACGGCGAGGGCGGCCGGAACAATCGCTGCCGAAAAGAGGTCGAGTACCGACTGCTCCGTCAGCACGGCATAGAGGATCATCATGCTCGACGGCGGCACGATGATGCCGAGCGTACCGCCGGCTGCGATCGAGCCTGCTGCAAGATCGGGCCGGTATCCGCGTTCGAGCATCTCGGGCATCGCAACCCGCCCGAACGTTGCCGTGGTCGCAACGCCCGAGCCGCATATGGCGCCGAAGCCGGCGCTCGCCACGATCGTGGTCGACGCCAGGCCGCCGCGCCGGTGGCCGATCAGCGCATTGGCGAGGTTGTAGACATCGGACGCCAGGCCCGCGGCAGCGGCAAGGCTGCCCATCAGCATGAACAGCGGGATCACCGCGAGGTCGAGATTGGCCATCGCCGAGGCCGGCTCGGTTGCCATCAAGGTGACAGCAGGCCCCCAGCCCACGATCGAGGCAAAGCCGGTGACGCCGACAAGCGCCATCGCCACGCCGATCGGCACGTGAACGACGATCAGCACCATCATCGCGAGGAAGCCCACCAGGGCAATCAGTAGCGGATCCAAGTGATATTCCTTCGCTGGAGGGCGATCAGGTCAGAGGATGGCGTCGCCGCCTGTCGGCTCGGATGGCTCGGCCTCGTCGGGCCCGCCCAGAATGAGAGTGGCGATGTCGGAGATCGTGACCAGAACCTGAACGATGGCGGCGGCGATCATCAAGACGGATGCGGCCATCCACCACGGCCAGATGGGCCAGCCCAGCACCCAGGTCCGGTCGCCGGTCTCGCGCAGACCTTCCGCGTAAGGCACAAAGCGCCAGGCCATCAGAATTATGAACACGAGCGTGAACAGGCTGGCCACGACGTCGAGCACGCGCCGTGTGCGCGTACCGCCGATCGAGCCGAGGACCTCGACCGATATGTTCTGCTTCATTGCAAGGTTTGCCGGGATGCACGCGGCGATAACGATGGCCATGACGACGGAACTCACGTCGTTGACGCCGTGGAGCGGTGCGTTGAAAAGCCACCTCAACAGGATGTCGACCGTGGTCATCGCCGCCAGCAGAAGCAGGCCGAAGAAGCCGATGAGCGCAACGACTCGCGCGACGCCCTTGATGCGCCTTTCGATGTTTTCCAAGTGTTTCCTCCCACCGCGGCCAGAACCGAACGGACAGGCGGACACTCTTGACATGCAGGCGGCTCGTTGCAACGTAGCCCCCGCGATTGTCCGTATCGTGAACATCAGGAGGCCGGCACCATTTCGACTTTCGGCGCAGTTCGCTCCCTGCAACGTGGACTGGAAGTACTCCAGGCAATCAACTGCAACAACGGGCTGAGGGCAGCCGAAGTCGCCCGCATCGTCGGCATCCGCGGCCGACCGCCTACCGTTTGCTCGAGACACTGGAGGGGCTGGGTTTCGTGGTGCGCGGCCCGTCGGAGGATGCCTGGCGTCCGACGTTGCAGACCAAGTCGCTGAGCTCCGGATTCCGCGACGAAGACTGGGTGGCGCAGGTTGCCGTGCCGAGAATGATGAAGCTCGGCCGCAAGATCCTCTGGCCGCTCGACCTCGTCACCTTTCACGACTACCGCATGGCCATTCGCGATCGACCCACAACATCAGCCCGTTCTCGGTCGATCACGGCATGGTGGGGCGTGAACTGCCGGTGCTCGAGACTGCCGGCGGGCGGGCGCATCTCGCCTTCGTGCCCGGCCAGGAACGTGCGCAGATCATCGAGGGCCTGAGGGAGCGGCTCGGCAGCGACGCGGTCGATTTCCACGACGACGGGCCGCTGGACTATATTCTTGCCCGCACATCGGAACTCGGCGTCGGCTTCCGGATCAAGGGCTTCAATGCGCGCACGATGAGCATCTCGGCGCCGATCTACAGCGGCGAGCGGCCCATCGCCTGCCTCACCATGATCTGGATCGGCACGGCCTTGAAGTTCGATGAGGCGCTAAGGCTTCACAGGGATGCGCTCATCTCGACCGCGGCGTCCATCTCGGACGATCTCGCCCGGGTGGCCGCCGAACAGAGCGAAGAGTAGCGATCGAGCTCGGCTCGCAGCCGGTCAGGCGCGAAGGCTGCCGCACAATAGCGGTCCGGACGGATCAGCATGATCTGGTCGCGGTGCGTCAGCAGCGGTCTTGCTATGCGCGCGTGGTCCGCGGTGCCTGAACAGGCGTTGGGATCGAAATGCACCTTGCTGAGCGGAAGGCTCATCAGTCGGCTCTGCTGGAGCTGCTCGATGGCGCGCCGGCCGGGCTCGTCCTGGGCAACCAGTGCAAAACCTTCACCGAGATGGTCATCGAGAAGCCGTGCATCGCTGCCGATGCGTGGCTGCGGGACCATTTCGCCGACCAGGCTCGCCTCGAATGTCGGCTGGTCGAGGTCGAGGAAAAGGCCGGCATTGTAGCGCGGCTTCGGCTTGAAGCGCATCTGGATCAGGTAGTCGCGCACCCCCGGAAACGGTTCGAGCGCCTTCAGCAGCAAGTCGCGGAACTTCAGTTCCTCGCTGCTCGACGGCATGACGAAGCTGCCCATCGTCACCGCGAGAAGGATCATGTCCCAGGCGGGGCGCGGCGCTCGGCGTCATAGGTGTCGAGTATCGCCGCATCGGCGCCGCCGACCGCCGCGGCGATCTTCCAGGCAACATTATGTGCGTCGCGCAGGCCGGCATTCATGCCTTGTCCCGCGAACGGTGGCGTCAGGTGTGCGGCGTCTCCCATCAGCAGGATGCGCTCATGCCGGAAGCGCTCGGCGATGCGTGCATGGAAGGTGTAGACGGTCTTGCGCAGCACGTAGCGCTCGTCGTAGCGCCGGAACGGCTTCAGCAGTTCTGCCAGGAAATCCGGGGTCAGAACCTTTTCGCGATCCTCTCCCGGCAGCACCATGAATTCGTAACGCCGGCCGCCATTGGGTGCCGGCACGCTGACTGCGGGGCGGATGCTGCTGCAGAAGAATTTCGAGAACAGCGAACGGTCGGGATCGTCGCTCATGTCGATGACGATCCAGTCCTGCCGATAGGTGTTGCCGCTGAGCGCGATGCCGAGGCGTTCACGGATCGGGCTGCGGCCGCCGTCGCAGGCAAGCACCCACTGAGTTGCAATTCGGTGGCGCTTCCCGTCCGCAGCCTCGACGGTCACCACCGCGCCGTCGGAACTGGTTTCCACGTCCACGACGTTGGATGAAAATCGCAGGCTGCCCGGCGCCTGCTCCTCGAGCCGGTCCCGCAAGGCCGCTTCGAATTCGGGTTGGTAGATATACTGGCGCTTGGGGAAGCCGTAGCTCTGCACACCGGCGCCCGTCTCGGCGAAACACGTTCCGTCGTCAGCGAAATACTTGGAGCCGATCGCCGGCGTGGTGTTTGCGATATAGGTACGATCAAGACCGAACACCTGCATGGTGCGCGCGCCCTCGTCGTCGATCACGATCGCACGCGGCAGGTTCATGGGGCCGGGCTCGCGGTCGAGGACGATGGCCTCGACGCCATAGGCGGCAAGCAGATTTGCGGCGGTCAGGCCCGTGGGGCCTGCTCCGACAATCACCACCGGAACTTTGGCCGGGTATGTCGACATTGCCAGCGTTCTCCTACCTTCTCCTGACCTAACTCGAGCGACTTAAAGCGCGCCCCCGCAACGCGTCCACGCTCCGCATTCCGCCGTCCGCATCGCGGACAGCTTGCGCCGCAAAGGTGCGCCCGCCGTTGCGAGCGACAGAATGGGCCGTAAGGAAAAGCAGGAGGCCTACATGACACGCGCCGAAGACACATTGCTCATCATCCAGCTCATCCAGGCCTGGGGGCTATGGCGCGACCAGGGCCATTGGGATCGACTGGCGGAGACCTTCGCGCGCGACGGCATCATCTCCGTCTCGTGGTTTGCCGGCCTTCATGACGATTTCATCACGCGTTGCCGTGCGACCCACAAGAAGATCTCGCCGCGCAGCAAGCACCTGATCGGAACACCCTTCGTGCAGGTGGGGGAAGGCAGGGCTCTGGCCGAGACGAGCGTCCAGATTCTCGGTCGCGCCACCTTGTCCGGCGTCACGGTCGACAACACGAGCTACGCCCGCTTCCTCGATCGCCTGATCCACCAGGACGGCATCTGGCGTATTGCCGAACGCATCGCCATCTATGAGAAGGACCGGCTCGATCCGGTTGTCCCGTCTCCTGCATTCGATCGCTTCATGAACGAGACGGACTTTTCGTCCATCCCGGAAGCCTATCGTTATCTCGGCTACCGGCTCGTCGAAGGCGGCCGCACCTTGCGGCCCGACATCGTCGTCGACGGCTCGCCCGAGGCGGATCGCATACTCGGCGAAGCGAAAGCCTGGCTCGTGGACGGCTAACCGGCCGGCTTGCGGATCGCGGCCTTGCGGTTGCGATAGTGCACCGTCAACTCCAGCGGCATGTCGTTCTCGTCATAGGCGCCAAGCACCACGCCGCGACGCCGTATCGCGGTGCGCATCTCCTGCAGTTGAGCCTCGCTGCGCGTCGTCCGTTGCGATATGCGGCGCGTCCATGCGAACAGGCGTTCGTACATCTCCTCGATCATTGCGGCGTGCTGCTCGCTGTCGCCCAGGTCTTGCAGTTCGTCCGGATCGGCCTCGAGGTCGAAGAGGATCGGCCGGAACCCGCCTTCGCAGTGGATCAGCTTGTACCGCCTGTCGGCGACCATGAAGATGACCGCCTCGCGCGCGCCGACCCCCAGCCGCTCGGCGATGGGAGTGGCAGCGTAATCATATTCGCAGATGACGCGGTCACGATGCGCGCCTTCCGCCCTGCCATGCAGGATGGGCACCAGCGACTTGCCTTCCACGATGTGGCCGACGGCTTGCGGATCGCCCCCGCGATTTCAAGAAATGTGGGCAACAGGTCGATGCTTTCGACAAGCTCGTCGCACACCGTGCCTCGCGTCGCATCCGCATCGCTTGATGGATCGAAGATGATGAGGGGGATCTTGACCGAGGTGTCGTGAAAGAAGGTCTTTTCACCCATCCAGTGGTCGCCGAGGAAATCGCCATGATCGGAGGTGAGCACGATCATGGTGTCGTCCATCCGTCCGGTCTGATCCAGCCATTCCAGCAACAGGCCGATCTGGTCGTCGCACTGCTTGATGAGGCCCATATAGGCCGGGATCACCGCTTCACGCACCTCGTCGCGGCTGAATGCCTTGCCGACGGGCGACGTCATGAACGCCTTGAGCACGGGATGTGCGTTGTCGAACTCCTCGTTCGTCCGCACGGCAGGCTTGATGTGCGAGGTGTCGTACATCGTGTGATACGGGGCCGGCACGATGTATGGCCAGTGCGGCTTGATGTAGCTGAGATGACATAGCCACGGCGCGGAAGCCTGCTCGATGAACTCCATCGCCCGGCGCGTGAGATAAGGCGTTTCGCTGTCGGGTTCCTCGATGTTGGCTGCCTCGGCAGCGTTTTTCATGAACCAGCCGGATAGCACATTCCCAGCGGCATCCACGCCGGAGTTTGCGTGGTCGTGCCAGGGGTTGTCGCCCGCGTAGCCCCGCTCTCTTAGATAATGCGAATAGCGATGATCATCGGGGTTTTCGAGCGGTCCGTCAGGCCCGATGGCGACCATCCCGTCATCGCGCTCGAACACGTCGAAACCGCACTCGGCCACGCGGGCGCCGATGATGCTGTCAGGATCGAGGCCAAGCCGACGCATGCCTTCGGCGTCCGCACGCATATGGGTCTTGCCCACCAGCCAGCAGCCCATGCCGGCCGCCCGCAGATGGTCGCCCATCGTCATCTCACCGACCTTGAGCGGGATGCCGTTCCATGACGCGCCGTGACTGTGGACATAGCGCCCGGTATAGGTCGACATCCGCGAGGGACCACAGATCGGCGATTGCACGTAAGCCCGCGTGAACCGCACTCCGCGCGAAGCCAGCCGGTCGATGTTGGGCGTCTTGAGGTGCGGGTGCCCGTAGCAGCTCAGGTAGTCCCAGCGAAGCTGGTCGAACATGACGAACAGGATGTTCTTCGGCTTCGGCTTCGGCTTCATTTGCGCTCCTCGACCCGGCGTCCATTCGAAACTCGTCGCTCACCGCAATCCGGGGAATGCGTCGTCGCGGCAAGGTGAACGATACCAGCCTAGGCCAGGCATCACATCGCGACACCGCGCGGCCGCAACTGTCCGCTCCATGAACACGACGGGCTGGGCAATTGCCTTTGACCTTGCCCGTGGCCTGAATGAACGAACCGTCGGAGGAGCCAATGACTGCAGCAACCTCGCCATCCGTCGTTCGGGACGACGTTCCCGCCTACGACGTAGACATCTATTCCGACGCGGTGATCCGCGACCCTTACCCGCACTACTCCCGCATTCGCGAACTCGGCGCGGCGGTCTGGCTGCCGGCCAACGGCATGTGGGCGATCGGGCGGCATGCCGACGTTCGCGCATGTCTTTCAGACCACGACACGTTTCGTTCCGGCATGGGCGTAGCCGGAAACGACAGGGCCAACGGCATCGCTCCGGGCAACCTGCTCGCTTCCGATCCGCCGCTCCACGAGGAGCTTCGTCGCATCGTCGCCGCGCCGCTCAGCCTGCGCGCCCTCAACGACGTCAAGGACCGCATCACGGAGACCGCCGACGCCCTGGTCGAGCGCCTCGTGGAGCGGGGCAGCTTCGACGGAATGGCCGATCTTGCCCAGTACCTGCCCGTGTCGATCGTGTCGGAACTGGTCGGCATGCCCGAACACGGTCGGGAAAACATGCTGCGCTGGGCCAGCGCCGTGTTCGACATGCTCGGCGGCGCCAACGAACGCGCGGAGGCCGCCTTTCCCGTCATCACGGAAATGCGCGCCTACACGGTGAACGATGCGACGCGCGAAAACGTGCGGCCGGGCGGCTGGGTGGAGATGCTCTATGACGCTGCCGACCAGGGCCTCATAAGGCCGGAACAGGTCCAGATGCTGATGCGCGACTATCTCGGACCCAGCCTCGACACGACGATCTATGCGACCGGCCACCTGCTCTATCTGCTCGGCACGAACCCGGACCAATGGGAACGACTGGTGCAGGAACCCAAGCTCGTTCCTAACGCGATCAACGAGGCGGTCCGGCTGGAATCGCCCATTCGCGGGTTCACCCGAACGGTCGCGGGCGACACGGTCGTCGGCGACGTCGCGATACCGGCTGGCGACCGGGTGCTGATCCTCTATGCCTCGGCAAACAGGGACGAGCGGCAATGGGATCGCCCGGAGACGTTCGACGTAGGACGCGTCCTGATTGACCATGTCGGTTTCGGCCACGGCATCCACGCCTGCGCCGGTATGCAACTGGCCAGACTGGAAATGCGCTGCATCCTCACGGCAATGGTCGAGCGGGTCGCGCGTATCGAGGTGGGAGAGCCTGTTCTAGCGATGAACAACGTTCTGAGGGGATATGAACGACTGCCGGTGCGATTTCTGAAGAAGGGTGGCGACCGTGCCGTCGGATGAGCGCTAGGTTTGCTCGAGGCGACACTGTGCCCGCCGTTGCCTCGGACTAAAATACCGACGCTCGCGAAGCTGTATGGACCGGCGTTATCCTTGTCAGCCGCTTGCTTGTCTATTGACCCGTCGCCCTCCATTTCTGCGACGCGCCAGCTTCGAGGCACACCAAGCAAAGAGCGGTCAAGAGTTGCTGCTTTCGAGCGATGAGGAGGCTTGCCGACTGCGGCCATATTCACGATATGGAGATCAACCAAATCGCCGAAGGTGCTTAGGTGCGCTATTGGCGAACGCGTCGGTGTCTCGCCACGATCAATCTTGACCTCCGTTCGAGTGCCACCTGCGAGCATCGTCCTTTCGCAAGAACGTTCGCTGATATAGCGGCCCTTGTGCCTAACTTGGTCGCGCCAGTTGCCAGATTGGAGTTTGGTGTGTGTTGCCATTTGTCATGTGCGCTCTGTATGCACTTGGACGTAAAAGTGTGGCGTTCCGGGTCGTTCGAAGGCGTATAATGGCGTACAGGAACCGGTGCTTACATATCGAATTGTATAAAAATGCCGCAATACCAACAACATAAGATAGCCGCTGCGCCCATGATGGACTGGACGGATCGGCATTGCCGGTTCTTCCATCGCCAGCTCACGCGGCGCGCTCTGCTTTACACGGAGATGGTGGTTGCCGATGCGGTGATCCACGGCGACCGCGAGCGGCTGCTGGGCTTTGACGCAGCGGAGCATCCCGTCGCGCTACAGCTCGGCGGGTCCGATCCGGCCAAGCTGGCGGAGGCGGCGCGGATCGCAGCCGGTTACGGCTATGACGAGATCAACCTCAATGTCGGCTGCCCGTCCGACCGCGTGCAATCGGGCACATTCGGCGCCTGCCTGATGCGGACCCCGGCGCTCGTGGCAGACTGCGTGGCAGCCATGAAAGGTGCCGTCGCGGTTCCGGTCACGGTCAAGTGTCGCATCGGGGTGGACGATCAGGACGTCGAAGAAGCGCTTGACGAGTTGGCCGACGGGGTCTTCGCAGCGGGGGCGGACGCGCTGTGGGTGCATGCGCGAAAGGCGTGGCTGGAGGGGCTTTCACCTAAGGAAAATCGCGACATCCCGCCGCTCGACTATCCGCGCGTCTATCGCCTGAAAGAGCGTTTGCCGAATCGATTCATCGGCATAAACGGCGGTGTTCAGACGCTGGACGAGGTTTCGGCCCATCTGGAGCGGGGCGTGGATGGAGCGATGCTCGGTCGCGCCGCCTACCACAATCCCGGATTACTCACCGAGGTCGATGCGCGTTTCTACGGCGATCCGGTTTCTGCTGCGGACTGGCCGTCGATCATCGATGCGATGGCAGCGCACGCAGCCCGCCATATTGAGCGGGGCGGCAGGCTGGTGCATGTCACGCGCCACATGACGGGCCTCTTTCACGGGCTGCCCGGCGCGCGGCGTTGGCGGCAGGTGCTTTCGACCGATGCCACGCGGCCAGGGGCGGGGCCGGAGGTACTATACCAGGCGCTGTCGCATGTTCGTCTGGACGAAGCCGCGGTGGCTGCCTGACCCGATTTACTTTGTTGTCCAAGGCGGCTAGTGGTCCGTTTCCGCACTTCGCATCGGCCTTTGGGGAGGAGCGGAAACGCAGGACTGTCAGCAACCTCAGGGTTTCGCCCGGACGTTCGAGGTTGACATTCGGTCGGTGAGACCATCGTCAGCCGGAGATCGAATGTCCAATTCGCTTCATTCGACAGTTCATCCGCATCGAGAGAGGGAATTCTGATGGCCGGACTTGACCTGCCGATGGGCGAACTCGCCACATTCGCACTCGCCATCGCCGCATCCGGCGTTGTTTCCGGCCTCATGGCCGGCATTTTCGGCATCGGCGGCGGCGCCGTGCTGGTGCCGGTATTCTATCAGGTCTTCGGCCTGCTCGGCGTCGACGAAGTCGTGCGCATGCACCTTTCCGTCGGCTCGTCGCTCGCCATTATCATCCCGACCTCGATCCGCTCCTTCACCGGGCACCGCGCCAAGGGCGCGGTCGACATGTCGCTGCTGAAGAGCTTCCTGATTCCCGTGCCGATCGGCGTCATCCTGGCCTCGCTCACGGCGGCCTACATCTCGAGCGGCGGCCTGCGCGTCATTTTCGCCGTCATCACGCTACTGGTCGCCTTTCGCCTGCTCTTCAATCGCGAAAGCTGGCGTGTCGGGGCGGATATTCCGGGAAATCCGGTGCGCGCCATCATCGGCATGCTGATCGGCTATTTCTCGACGTTGATGGGCATCGGGGGCGGGGTGATGAACAACACCTTCATGACGCTGTTCGGCCGTCCGATGCATCAGGCCGTGGCAACGTCTTCCGGTGTCGGCGTACTGATCGCCATTCCCGGTACCATAGGCTACATCTGGGCCGGCTGGGGCAATCCTCTGCTGCCGATCGCGTCGACCGGCTACATCAACTGGATAGCTGTGGCGCTTGTCATTCCGATCGCGCTGCTGGTCACGCCGTACGGCGTGCGGATCGCGCATGCGCTGTCGAAGCGTCAGCTCGAAGTCGGCTTCGGCCTGTTCTGCATCTTCGTGTCTGCGCGCTTCTTCTGGAGCCTGCTTTAAGCGTCAATCGCGCAGGATCAGCCTTTCGCCGCGCATGTCGAAGCCGGACAGCGTGCCGATAAAGTTCATGCCGAGCAGGCTGCGGTCGAGCCGCCCCCGTTCGGCCACCATCACCGGTACGCGGTTGCGGACAATGTCGCCGATGCGGATTTCGTCCGCCACCACGCGCGCGGCGCGCGCCTCGCCATTGGCGGTCATGATAGGGATGGTGAAGGAAAGCGTGTCGGGTTCATAGCCGGCGCGGCTCGCGTCGTCGTAAGTCAGGACCGTGCTGGTCGCGCCGGTGTCAACCATTGTCATGACCGGTGTGCCGTCGATCTGTGCGCGGACCTCGAAATGGCCGTTGGAAAGCCTGTCCAGCATGACGGCGGCGCGTCCGTCGGCATCGCTTACCGATAACGGGCTGCCGGGGATCAGCCCCGCCGTTACACGGCTGGCGATGTCCTGCAACTCGTAGCGGTACTGATACCCACCCATCAGCAGCAGGATGATCAGCAGCCAGATGGCGCCGGTACGCACGGCGTGGCTGAGGCGGATACCGGAACCGACGATACCGGCCGCGATCACCGCGCCCAGCACGCCGAGATAGAGCGTACGGGCAAAGGCTTCGTCCTCGAAGCCGAACACGGTACCGCTGTCACCCGAAGCCAGGAGCAGGATGAGCCCGACGGCCAAAACGCCGAGGACGATCCAAAGGAGCCTGTCGCCCTTCATTGCGTGGTTTCACCCCTTTCGCGGGCTAGTCTGGTCCGGCGGGTTTCGCGGCGCGGCCTGCGTTCGACGGTCTCGAGGCGGGCCGGCAGGGCAGCCATGACGGCGCGCCTCGTCTCGGGCGTCATCGTCAACCACGCCCCGATCTCCTCGCGCGTGCGCCCGCAGCCGAAGCAGTAACCGGTCTTCATGTCGATGGAACAGACCAGGATGCAGGGAGATTCGATCGCCGTCATAAAGTTTCCTTGGCTCGTCAGTTTCCACATGGGACAGGCGCGAAAGCAATGCAAGTGTGTGTCCCCTTGCGCCTTTTGCGCCTCTTGATCTTTCCTTGCTGCAACGCCAACTAAGCATCGACCCGGTCGCTCGGAAATCCGTGCTGAAAGGCGCCGAAAGAGCTTCGGCGGTAGGCGGATGGCCCGGCGATCGCTAATATGAGATCGCGGTCGGCCCATGTGCGGCCGCGAAATGAAAGGTTGGACAATGACCAAATCATCCCGGTCCTCTGACGCAGGCGTGTTCGCGGTTCTCCCGCTGCGGGACATCGTCGTGTTTCCCCACATGATCGTGCCCCTGTTTGTCGGGCGCGAGAAGTCGATCAGGGCGCTGGAAGACGTCATGGGGGCTGACAAGCAGATACTGCTTGCAACCCAGATGAATGCAGCCGACGACGACCCGGCAGCCGATGCGATCTACGATGTCGGTACGCTGGCGAACGTGCTTCAGCTTCTCAAGCTGCCGGACGGCACCGTGAAGGTGCTCGTCGAGGGCACCGCGCGTGCGAAGATCAGCGCGTTCACCGATCGCGAGGATTTCCACGAGGCCAAGGCGGAAACGCTTCTGGAGCCCGAGGAGGAAGAAGTCGAGATCGAGGCGCTGGCGCGCTCGGTGGTCTCCGATTTCGAAAACTACGTCAAGTTGAACAAGAAGATATCGCCGGAGGTGGTTGGCGCCGCCAGCCAGATCGACGACTATTCCAAGCTTGCCGACACCGTTGCCTCGCATCTTGCCGTGAAGATCGGCGAGAAGCAGGAGATGCTCGCCACCTTGTCGGTACGTGAGCGGCTCGAAAAGGCGATGGGCTTCATGGAAGCCGAGATTTCGGTGCTCCAGGTGGAAAAGCGCATCCGCTCGCGCGTCAAGCGCCAGATGGAGAAGACGCAGCGCGAGTACTACCTCAACGAGCAGATGAAGGCGATCCAGAAGGAACTCGGCGAGGGCGAGGACGGCCGCGACGAGGCTTCCGAGCTGGAAGAGCGCATCAAGAAGACCCGCCTGTCGAAAGAGGCGCGCGAGAAGGCTGACGCCGAGCTGAAGAAGCTGCGGACGATGTCGCCGATGTCGGCCGAGGCAACAGTGGTGCGCAACTACCTCGACTGGCTCCTTTCGATACCGTGGCAGAAGCCGTCGCGGGTCAAGAAGGACCTGAGCTTCGCCGAGGAAGTGCTCGATGCCGATCATTTCGGCCTCGACAAGGTCAAGGAGCGCATCGTCGAATACCTCGCCGTGCAGAGCCGGCAGAAGAAGCTGAAGGGGCCGATCCTCTGCCTCGTCGGGCCTCCCGGCGTCGGCAAGACATCGCTCGCCAAGTCGATCGCAAAGGCCACGGGCCGCGAATATGTTCGCATGGCGCTGGGCGGCGTGCGCGACGAGGCCGAGATCAGGGGCCACCGGCGCACCTATATCGGCTCGATGCCCGGCAAGGTCATCCAGTCGATGAAGAAGGCGAAGAAGTCGAACCCGCTGTTCCTGCTCGACGAGATCGACAAGCTCGGGCAGGATTATCGCGGCGATCCGTCTTCGGCGCTGCTCGAGGTGCTCGATCCCGAGCAGAACATGACCTTCATGGATCACTATCTCGAGGTCGAATACGATCTGTCGAGCGTGATGTTCGTGACCACTGCGAACACGCTCAACATTCCGGCCCCGCTGATGGACCGCATGGAGATCATCCGTATCGCCGGCTACACCGAGGACGAGAAGGTCGAGATCGCCAAGCGGCACCTTCTGCCCAAGGCTATCCGCGATCACGCGCTTCAGCCGAAGGAGTTCTCGATCACCGACGAGGCGCTCAGGGCGGTCATCCAGCTCTACACGCGGGAAGCCGGCGTGCGTAATCTCGAACGCGAGCTGATGAAGCTCGGCCGCAAGGCCGTGACCGAGATACTGCGCACCAAGAAGAAGTCTGTGAAGGTGACCGAGAAGAACCTTGCCGATTATCTGGGCGTGCCACGCTTCCGCCACGGTGAGATCGACGGCGAGGACCAGGTCGGAGTGGTCACCGGACTTGCCTGGACCGAGGTCGGCGGCGAACTGCTGACGATCGAGGGTGTCATGATGCCCGGCAAGGGCAAGATGACCGTCACCGGCAACCTGCGTGACGTGATGAAGGAGTCGATCTCGGCGGCGGCGTCCTATGTCCGTTCGCGGGCGGTCGATTTCGGCATCGAGCCGCCACTCTTCGACAAGCGCGACATCCACGTCCACGTGCCGGAGGGTGCTACGCCGAAGGACGGCCCGTCTGCCGGCACTGCGATGGCAACGGCGATCGTTTCGGTGCTGACGGGCATTCCGGTGCGCAAGGATGTCGCGATGACTGGCGAGATCACCTTGCGTGGCAGGGTCCTGCCCATTGGCGGCCTCAAGGAAAAGCTGCTGGCGGCGCTTCGAGGCGGTATCAAGAAGGTGCTGATCCCCGAGGAGAACGCCAAGGATCTGGCGGATATCCCGGAAAACGTGAAGAGCGGGCTCGAAATCGTGCCGGTTTCGCGCGTGGGAGAGGTACTAGGCCATGCGCTGGTGCGCATGCCTGAGCCGATCGAGTGGGTCGAGCCCGTCGAACCGGCGGCCGCAAAGGCCGAAGCCGGCTCTGCTGCACTCGCTCACTAACGCTCGCGAGCGCAAAATCGACAAAAAGGCCAGGCGATTGCCTGGCCTTTTTGTCTCAAACCCGCAGAAAACCGGGAAAAACCGGGGTCCGGAACGCTTTTCATACTTGGTCGGCAAGGCGGGATTTCCTACACTCCGCATCCTGCCGGTTGAGTCGAATGGCCGGCCTTTCACAGGGAAGGGAATTTTTTTAATGAACAAGAACGAACTCGTATCCGCCGTCGCGGACTCCGCAAAGCTCTCCAAGGGCGACGCCCAGTCCGCCGTCGACGCGGTGTTTTCTGTCATCACCGGGGAACTGAAGAAGGGCGGCGACGTCCGTCTCGTTGGCTTTGGCAATTTTTCCGTTTCCAAGCGTGAGGCTTCCACCGGTCGCAACCCGCAGACCGGCGCCGAGGTGCAGATTCCGGCCCGCAACGTGCCGAAGTTCTCCGCCGGCAAGGGCCTGAAGGACGCAGTCAACTGAGACTGTCCCAAGGCTGAACTTTGAAAAGCCGGGCTTGCCCGGCTTTTCTTTTGCCCGCGCAAGGTCGTCCGCGAGGTGGGCGGCAGGTATGAGCGCCGAGACGTCGATGCCGCGCTCGCGGCCACATCAGGTTTATACGCCTGGAAGCCATCACCCCGCAAAGACGAGGGTTGAGCTTATGGATGCGCTACAGGGTCAGCAGGCTTGGAAGTGGTGGGCGATGACAGGCTCGAACTGCCGACATCTTCGGTGTAAACGAAGCGCTCTACCAACTGAGCTAATCGCCCTTCCGGGGCGGACGTGTAAGCGTTCCCAGCGGGTTTCGCAAGCGAAAATAGGGCGCTTTCAGCATGGCTGGCCAGTCGCGGGCGCCGCGATCCACAGGCGCTCCAAATGCTTTTGAAGATTGTCGAAAATCGGTTGCCGGTGTGCTTGACACCAATGGGAGAAGCGCTTAATTCACGCCCACGACAAACGCCGCTGACGGCGAAAGTCGCTGCGCGGGTGTAGCTCAGTCGGTTAGAGTGCCGGCCTGTCACGCCGGAGGTCGCGGGTTCGAGCCCCGTCACTCGCGCCATCTTCCCAAGAGATTTGCAGCCCATTTCCGTTTGCCGGCACATTGTGCCGGCGGGTAAGCGCGTCGCACGTGTTCCGGGCCACGATACCAGTCACTCAGACTGAATGAACACCGACGTCAGCTCGACAGGTTGCCCGACCTTTTCCGCAGCAGATAGGTATCCATGATCCAGCCATGCCGTTCACGCGCCTCGGCGCGGGTTGCCCTGATTTTTCCGGCCACCTCGGCCAGCGGTCCAGAAATGGCAATCTCGTCTTTAGAGCCGAGATAGGCTCCCCACCAGATTTCGAAGCGGTCCATCTCGAGTTTGCCGAACGACAGGCCGCCGTCCAGCATGACGAGAACGCTCTCGGCGTCATCCGGGAAGCCGTGTTCAGCCAGCCGCCTGCCGGTGGTGATGTGGACGCTGCCCGCGACCTCGTTCACCGGGATTGCGTGGCTCGCTGCCAGCGCCTGAATGCTCGAAATGCCGGGGATGACCTCGATCCTGCAGGCCGGGTCGTTGCGCAAGCGCTCCAGGATGCGCAGCGTGCTGTCGTAGAACGCCGGGTCGCCCCACACCAGAAAGGCGGCCTTCCCGTCGACTGCCGTGTGCCGCTCCAGCAGGGTCCGGTAGGTGTCCGCGATGGCTTGATGCCACTCGTCGACAGCCTCTCGATATGGCATGGCGCCGTCACGTGCGGGCAGCTCGAACTCGATCAATCTCGTGTCCGGATCGGTCAGGTAGCGCCGGCATATCTCCAGCCGCAGCTCCGCGAGCTCGGCCTTCTCTTCGTCCTTGCGCGGCACCAGCACGATGTCGGCGCGGTTCAGCGCGCCGATCGCCTGCATCGTCATATGCTCGGGATTGCCGGTGCCGATGCCGATGACGAGCAGGGTTCGCATACCGTCAGCCTTCCGAGACGCCGGCTTCGGCAAAGGTGGCCATGCCGGCGTGGCAGGCCAGCGCCCCTCGAAGCACGTTGATGGCGAGACAGGCGCCGGACGCTTCGCCGAGGCGCATGCCAAGGTCGAGCAGCGGTGCGAGCTCCAGATGCGCCAGCAGCTTTTTGTGCTGGGCCTCGGCTGAGACATGGCCGGCCAGCGCATGTGCAAGGCCGTCCTGCGAAAGCCGGGCGAGGGGCGCGGCGGCGGCCGTCGCCACGAAGCCATCGAGAAGGACGGGAATGCGGTTTAGGCGTGCGGCCAGCATTGCACCGAAGATTGCCGCTAGTTCCCGCCCGCCGACACGCCGCAACGCCTCCAGCGGGTCGGCAAGTGCCTTGCCGTGCAGGGCGATCGCGGCATCGACCGTCTCTGCCTTGCGGGCAAGTCCCGCATCGTCAACGCCTGTGCCGCGTCCGACCCAGTCGTTACCGGTGCCCCCGAAAAGGGCGGCTGCGAGCGCTGCGGCCGCTGTCGTGTTGCCGATCCCCATTTCGCCCACGCAGATCAACCCGGCATCGGCCGGCACTGCCGCCATGCCGGCACAAACCGCGGCGACGAATTCGTTGTCGCTCATCGCCGGCGCCTTGGTGAAGTCAGCCGTGGGCCTATCGATTTCCAGCGGCGTCACCTTCAGCGATGCGCCTGCCTGCTTCGCGAGTTGATTGATCGCGGCTCCGCCTGCGGCGAAGTTGGCGACCATCTGCGCGGTGACTTCCGCCGGGAAGGCCGAGACGCCGCGCGCCGTCATGCCGTGCGAACCGGCGAAGACGAGGACGGATACCGGATCGAGAACCGGCACCGTTTGTCCTCGCCAGCGAGCGATGAACGTCGCCAGTTCCTCAAGCCGGCCAAGGCTGCCGGGGGGCTTCGTGAGCAAACCCTGTCGTTCGGCTGCAGCCTGCGCGGCGGCTTCGTCGCCGCCGGGCAGGGTGTCCACGAGGGAACGTATGGCGTCGATCCTGTCGGGAAGCTCTGTCATTTGGTCTCCGTCAGATAAGCATGGTTGTTGCCGCTACCAGCACCGCGATCTCGCAGCATTGCTGAAGCGTGCCGAGCACGTCGCCTGTCTGGCCACCGATCTGCCGCATCGCCAGCCGCTCAAGCCCAAGCGAGAGGGCAATCACAAGCAGGGCAGACACAAGCGCGAATGCAAATCCGCCCGGCAGCAGCAGCGCGAAGCCGATTGCAGCGGCGTACAGGGCGGGTTGGCTGTCGACGCGGCCGACTCCGGCCGACAATCCGTCCAGCCGGGCAGGCTGCACGCGGGCCATGAAGGCGGGAATCGCTGCTCGCGAAGCCGCATGCGCGCCGACGAGTACGGCGATCATCGTGAAAGTGCCGGATGCCGCCAGCATGGCTAGCGCCGACCAGCGCATGAGCAGGGACAATACCAGCGCGATCACCCCGTAGCTGCCGACGCGGCTGTCCTTCATGATTTCCAGCTTGCGCTCCCTCGTCTGTCCGCCGCCGAACCCGTCCGCGACGTCGGCCAGGCCATCTTCGTGGAGCGCACCCGTCAGCAGGGCGCCTGCCGCAAGCGCCAATGCAGCGGCCAGCGGTGCAACCACGCCCAGCGCGTGCGAAAGCCAAAGCGTGGCGCCGATCACCAGCCCGACCACCACTCCGGCAACTGGTGCGGCCCATTGCGCCCTGGCGAAATCGCGCTCTCCCGGATCAGGGATCGGCAGGCGGGTGTAAAAACCGACGCAGCAGGCGATGTCGGCCAGGAGCGCTTTCGGGTCGAGCAGGGATGAGGCCATCGCTCAGTTGCCCGCGATAGCGTGGAAGAATGCGCCGGTGACGAGGCCGCGCCTGCCGCCCGAGGCGCCGAGCGCGTTGCCGGCAGCATCGAACAGTTCGGCCAGCGGCTCGTCGTTGCCGGTTTCGATCACGCGCGAGTAATGGAATTCGTGGCCGCGCAGCTCCGCGCCGGCTGTCGCGACCGGGCAGTCGGCGATGAGATGGGCGCGGCGATAGCCCAGGTTGATCTTGCGTTTGGCGAAGCTGGTGACATGGCCGAGCAGGCCCGCCATTTCGTGCATCACGCCGTCGGCGTCCTCCAGTGCTGCGCCGAGAACCATGTAGCCGCCGCATTCGCCATGGACAGGGCGGTTGCGGGCGAAGGCTGCCAGTCCCGTCTTGAAACCCGCCGCAGCCGCGAGCCTGCCTGCGTGAAGCTCGGGATAGCCGCCCGGCAGCCAGCACACATCGCAGGATAGGTCCGGTGTCTCGTCCGCCAATGGCGAAAAGGGCACGAACTCGGCGCCAGCAGAGCGCCACTGGCGCGCAAGGTGCGGGTAGACGAAACTGAACGCCGCATCGTCGGCGATCGCGATCCTCTGACCCGGCGGCGGCAGCGCCGGCGCGCCTATATCGCTCGCTGCGATGGGACCGGCGCATGCGATGACGGCTTCGAGGTCGATGGACTGCTCCATGACATCGGCCAGGCGTTCGATGAAGGCTTCCAGCGCTTGATGCTCGCGCGCCTGCACTAGGCCCAGATGGCGCTCCGGCATGGCCATATCCGGGTTGCGCCGGATCGCGCCGACGACCGGGATGCCACGCTCTTCGATTGCCGTGCGCGCCTGCGTCTCGTGCCGCTCGCTGGCCACCTGGTTGAGCACCACACCTCCAACGCGTACCGCCGGGTCGAAGCTGGTGAAGCCATGGGCGATCGCTGCCGCTGTCTGTGACTGCCCCGACACGTCAAGCACGAGCAGCACCGGCAGCCCGAAGCGTCTTGCGAGATCGGCGGCGGAGCCGGTGCGGCCGTCGTCACCGCGTACGCCATCGAAAAGGCCCATGGCGCTTTCGGCGATAAGGATGTCCGCTCCGTTGACCTGCCGCGCCAGTAGCGTCTCCAGCAGCGGCGGATCCATCGCCCAGCTATCCAGGTTTACGCCCGGCCGCCCCGTCGCCGCTGCATGAAAACCCGGATCGATATAGTCAGGCCCGGATTTGGCGCCGGCCACGACCAACCCGCGCCGCTGCAATGCGCGCATCAGGCCAACCGCGACGCTGGTCTTGCCCGAACCGGAGCGCGCAGCACCCACGATGAGACCGCGTGCGCTCATCGGCCAAGCCTTTCGCGCATGGCGACAATGTCGCCGATGATCACCAGGCCAGGCGAGGCGAGACCAGCCTCCGCCGCGCGCGCGGCAATCGTGCCGAGTTCGGCGACGACGATCCGCTCGCTGGCCGTTGTGGCGGATACGATGGCTGCCACGGGTGTTTCCGGCGCCGTTCCGCCGGCCATCAGCGCGTCGGCGATGCGCCCCAACCGGCTCATGCCCATGTAGACGACGATCGGCTGACCGGTCGCACCCAGCGCCGCCCAGTCGAGATCGTCGTCCTCGCCGGCGAGATGGCCAGTCGCCAGTATGATCGCTGTGTTGGTGCCGCGCATCGTGGCCGGGATGGACGCGGCGGCAAGCGCCCCGAAGGCCGCCGTTATGCCGGGCAGGAAGCGAAACGCCATGCCGGCCTCGGCGAGCGCCAGCGCTTCCTCGCCGCCACGGCCGAAGAGGTTCGGGTCGCCGCCCTTGAGGCGCAACACCCGCTTGCCCGAGCTGGCCAGCGAGACCAGCAGTGCGTTGATTTCGGATTGCGGCGTCGATGGCTGGCCGCCTCGCTTGCCGACGAAGTGCAGCTCCGCACCGTCCGCGGCCTCCAGTATCGCCGGTTCTACAAGCGCGTCGTAAACGATCGCATCGGCGCATGAAAGTGCGTGCAGAACCTCCAGCGTCAGGCAGCCGACGCCGCCCGGTCCTGCGCCTGCGAGCCAGACGTCGCCCGGCGCAAAAGACCGGCCTGCGAAATTGAGCCGCTCGATGGCCGTCGCGAGGCTCATAAACCCTCCCGTCCGCGGAAGCGGCGCTGGTAGGCGGCGTCGTAGAGCGCGCTTTCGCGAAAACCTTCAGCGGCTAGGCCACGGCCAACGAAAACGATCGCCGTGCGGTCGATGGGGTCGTCGGCGACCATTGCCTCGATTGTTTCCAGCGTGCCGGTGATGACGCGTTCCTCCGGCCATGTCGCGCGCGCCACCACGGCTACCGGACAGTCAGCGCCATAGACGGGGGTCAGCTCCGCCACGATCCTGTCAAGCGCATGGATGGCCAGATGAATGGCGATCGTCGCCTGCGTGCGCCCGAACGCCTCCAGCGTCTCGCCTTCGGGCATGGCCGAGGCGCGGCCGGACACCCGCGTCAGAACAAGGCTCTGCGCCACCCCGGTATGGTCAGTTCGCGACCGAGCGCGGCTGCCGCTGCTGCAAAGGCGGGAACCCCGGGTGTGAGCGTATAGGGTATTCCAAGCCGGTCGAGCCTGCGCATCTGCTCGGCCACTGCGCTCCAGATCGAAAGGTCGCCGGAATGCAGCCGCGCCACGTCGTGCCCGGCGGCATGCGCTGCCACGTACTCGGCCTCGATCTCGTCGAGGGATAGCGGCGCGGTGTCGACGATGCGGGCACCTCCCGGGCAATAGGCGAGCAGTTCGATCGGGACCACCGAGCCCGCATAGAGGCAGACGGGGCAGGCAGCAAGCAGATCGCGCCCACGAACGGTGATAAGGTCTGCCGCGCCCGGTCCCGCGCCGATGAAGTGAACGGTCATGAGCGAAGCCCCGTGCTGGCCAGCGCGCATGTCGCGCCGCTGGCGATGACGCGGGGCCCGAGCAGATAGGCGCCTTCGCCGGCCCCGGCGAGTGCCGCCGCCTCGGATGCCGAGCCAGTGCCGGTCGCGGCCAGCGAATGCGAAGATTGCGTAAGCGTTTCCTTACCGATGGCGGCTGAGACGATCAGGCCGACACCGAGCGTCCGCGCTGCCGCACCGATTGCCGGTTCATTCTGTTTCTGCGGTAGCACCGCCAATGCGCCCAGGGCGGCCCGGCTCAGGCCATGAGCGGCGAGTGCGGCGTCGATCGCTGCAAGCACCTCGGCTTCTTCCGTGCCTTTTTTGCATCCCATGCCGGCGACGATCATGGCTTCGTCCATATCCACTGCGTCACCGGCATCGCCGGGCGCCAGCCGGTCATGGTGCCGACAGGGGCCGCCCGCGACAGAGCGATGCGGATGAGGTCGCCGCCCAGCCGCGCGTGCAGACCGGCAAGAAGAGTCTCCGTCTCCACCGTCACGGCGTTCGCCACCAGCCGGCCACCCGGCTTCAGCGCTTCGATGGCTGCTTCCGCCACGCCATCGTCGGCACCGCCGCCGCCGATGAAGATCGCGTCCGGGACAGTGAGGTCGGCGAGGGCGGCAGGCGCGGAGCCCTCGATCACCGAAAGCTCCAGCACGCCGAGGGTGTCGGCATTGAGGCGAATGCGTTGCGCGCGATCCGCGTGCTGCTCGATGGCGACTGCGCGCATGGAGGGATGTTTCAGCATCCACGTTATCGCAATCGAACCGGATCCGGCGCCGACATCCCACAGCAACTCCCGCGGCGCGGAGCCAGGGCGGAGAGCGTCAATGCGCGGATCTCGCGTTTGGTGATCTGGCCGTCATGCTCGAAGAGGTCGTCGCCGATGCCGGCGAGCGGCAGGACCGATGCGCGGTCGTCGGCGACCACCTCGATACCGAGCACATTGAGCGGTCCGAATTGCCGATCGCCTGTTTCGCTGGCCTTCATATCGGTCCGCTGCTCGTTCGGGCCGCCCATGGCTTCCAGTACGCAGACGCTTGAGGCGCCGAAGCCCAGCTCCGTTATCATTCGCGCAATTGCCGCCGGTGCTGCACCATCCGAAGTCAACGCGAGGACGCGCGTTGCGGGATGCAGCAGCGGGCGCAGGAACTCGATCCGTCTGCCGTGCAGCGAAATGGTCGCGACGTCCTGAAGCGGCCAGCCGAGCCGTGCTGCAGCGAGGCTGAAGGCTGAAAGGGCGGGAAAGACCGCATATTCCGAAGGATGCAGGTCGCGCGCCAGCGTTGCGCCGACACCGTGGTGAAACGGGTCGCCGGAAGCCATCACACAGACTTTCTGGCCTACTAGGTCAAGCACGGCGGTAACATCGAACGGGGAGGGCCATTGCCGCTTTTCCCCGGCGATCAGCGGTGCGGCCAGTTCGATGTGCCGCGCCCCACCGAACACGAATGCAGCTTCAGCGATTGCAGCACGCGCCGCCTCGCCGAGCCCGGCTAGGCCATCCTCGCCTATGCCGACGATGCTCAGCCAGGGTTTTGCGGTTGCGCGTGCGGCGCTGTCTTCTCTAGATGGCGTCATGGCCATCCCGCATGTTCTCATCCTCGGCGGCACCAGCGAGGCACGCGTGCTTGCCCGCCGTCTCGTTGCGCGCGGCGACATGCGCGTGACACTGTCGCTCGCCGGGCGAACGGAAAACCCGCTGCCGCAGGCCGGAGACGTACGCGTCGGCGGCTTCGGTGGCGCACCGGGGTTGGCGCAGTGGCTGCTGGCAGGGCAGGTCGACGTGCTCGTCGACGCTACGCACCCGTTCGCCGCACGTATCACCGCCAATGCCGTTGAGGCGTCGCGTGCGGCCGCCGTGCCGCTCGTGCGGCTGGAGCGAGCGCCATGGGAGCCGCAGCCCGGCGACGACTGGGTCGCGGCCTGCGACATCGACCACGCGGCGGCTCTGCTCGGCGAAGCGCCGCGCACGGTGTTTCTCGCCATCGGACGGCAGGAAGCCGGTCGCTTCGCTATCCGTCCGCAACACCGCTACATCGTGCGAAGCGTCGAGCCGGTGGACATGGCTGAGCGGATCGCCGGCGCGCATTACATCCTCGATCGCGGACCGTTTGCGGAAGCCGACGAACACGCGCTTTTGCTTGCGCACGGCATCGAGATCGTCGTTGCCAAGAACAGCGGCGGCGAGGCCACCTACGGCAAGATCGCGGCTGCGCGCCAGCTTGGCCTGCTGGTCGTCATGGTCTCTAGGCCGCAGCCGCCGGTTGGGGATGCCGCAGCGACCGTGGACGAAGCCATCATGCGCATATGCAGTCATGCTGGCCTGCCGGTTGATCGCGGCGAATAAACGAGGGGCGGCAATCCATTACGCGGGACCGTTCTCGTTTCGAGCGAGCCGACAATGACGCAGGTCGCCATGTCGGCGAGCGCGCCCTCGGCACCCGCCAGATCGGTCAACGTCATTTTCTCGTCAGCCCTGCCGGCTGCGCGACCGAAGACAACCGGCACGGTCTCGGGCAACTCTTCTCGCAGGATCGTGAACGCCCTGTCGAGCTGCCAAGGTCTTGCGCGGCTGACCGGATTGTAGATCGCGATCACGAAGCCGGCTGAAGCAGCCGCGCGCAGGCGCTGTTCAATCGTTTCCCAGGGCTTGAGGTTGTCGGACAGCGACAGCGCGCAGAAATCATGGCCGAGCGGTGCGCCGACACTGGCTGCCACGGCAAGCATCGCGGTCACGCCCGGCACGATCGAAATTTCCAGTTCCCGCCAGGTTTCCGGTCCTGCCTCGATGGCCTCGCACACGGCTGCTGCCATGGCAAAGACGCCGGCATCGCCGCCGGAAACCACGGCTACCTGGCGGCCGCTTGCCGCCAGTTCGAGTGCCGCCGAAGCACGCGCAATTTCTTCCCGGTTGTCGGAGCGGTGTGCAGTCTGGCCCGGCAGCAGCGCGATGCGGTCGAGATAGGGACCGTAGCCGAACAGGTCGCTGGATGCTTCGATCGCCGCGTGAGCTTCGGGCGTGAGCTGGCGCGGACTGCCCGGCCCAAGCCCTACCACGGTCAGCCGGCCTGTGGTCGTTTGCTCATTCATCGTCGCCCGCTCCATCCCGGCACGAGCACGATGGAAAAGTAGGGAGCCGCATCGTCCGGCCGTTCGGACAGCCGGGCAAACGTCATTTCTGCCATCGTGGCGCGCTCGACATAGATTGCCTCGTCGAGCCGTCCGGCGATGTCGAGCGCGCGACGGATACGCGGCAGGTTGCGCCCGACCTTCATGATGACGCACGCCTCGGAAGCCGAAAGGCGCCGTGCGAGCTCATCGTCAGGCAGGGTGCCGGGCAGCACGCACAGGACGTCGTCGCCCTGGGCGATGGGCGCGCCAACCGCCGACCAGGCGCCGGACATGGCCGTGACGCCCGGAATCACCTCGGTCGGAAAACGGTTCGCAAGGCGCACGTGGAGGTGCATGTAGGAGCCGTAGAAAAGAGGATCGCCCTCGCTCAGCACGGCGACGCTGCGGCCGGCTTCCAGATGTGCGGCAACCGAGGCTGCGGCTTCCTCGTAGAACGTGCCGATCGCCGAGCCGTAAGCGTCGTCGCTGCGCGCGATTTCGGTGGTGACCGGGTAGAGTAGCGGCAGTTCCACCAGCCCAGTCGCAAGTGCCCCGCCACGATGCGGCGCGCATTGCTGGAATTGCCGCGCTTGGCGAAATGGGCGATCACGTCGGCCTCCGCCAGTGCGCGCACCGCCTTCAAGGTTAGCAGTTCCGGATCGCCTGGGCCGGTCCCGACGCCAATCAGTTTTCCCGTCACAGTCCCGGCCTCGCGAGTGCGTTGATCGCAGCGGCCGTCATCGCGCTGCCGCCCAGCCGTCCGCGCACGATGGCAAACGGCACGCCGTGGCTGCCTTCGGCCAGTGCGTCCTTGGATTCGGCAGCACCGACGAAGCCGACCGGCATGCCGATGATCGCAGCGGGTTTCGGCGCGCCGGCCGACAGCATGTCGAGTAGATGAAACAGTGCCGTCGGCGCATTGCCGATCGCGACGACGGCGCCGGCGAGGTGATCGCGCCAGAGTTCAAGTGCGGCGGCAGAGCGCGTATTGCCCATGCTTGCGGCAAGCTCGGCGGTGCGCGGATCGCGCAGCGTACAGATCACGGCATTGTTGGCCGGCAGGCGGGCACGGGTGACGCCATGGGCCACCATTTCGGCATCACACAGGATCGGCGCGCCGTCCGTCAGGGCTTTGCGCCCGGCAGACACGAAATCCGGCGAGAAATGAAAGGCTTCGGCTGCCTCAACCAGCCCGCAGGCATGGATCATGCGAACCGCGATATCCGATTCCGCGACGCTGAAACGCGACAGGTCGGCTTCTGCGCGGATGATGGCGAAGGATTTTTCGTAGATCGCCGTTCCATCGCGTATGTAGTCGTTCGCTGCCGTCATGCACTCCGTCTCCGCGCCGCAGCGCCATGGCTTTCGGCGATGCGCTTAAGCCGCGCGCGCATGGCGTCGTCCTTCGTTTCGATTTCGTAGCCTTGCGCCCCGCCGATCAGGGTCGCGGCCGCCCGTCGCGGGTTGGCGCACTGCTTGGCACAGCCGGAAAGATGAACGATCCCGCTTCCATCCGGTATCTCCATTGCCAGGGCAGCGGCGATCGCCTTGGTAGCCAGATGAGCGGAGGCACACGCTGGCGCCCCGGCGCAGGTCACGATGCGCAGCCTGGGATCGCTCGCTTCGGTCACGAGACCAAGCCGGGTGGCGGTCTCGACCAGCGTGCGTTCTTCGGCCTCTGACATGTTCAGCACCAGCAGTCCACGGCCGGGCGCAAGCCGGAAGACCGTTTCCGATTCCGCCGCTTGTGCAAGGGTTCTGAGGCTGCTCGCATCGATCTGGCCGAAAGCCAGCGCAATGCCGCGTGCCATCCTGCCGTCGCGCAATGGAAAGCGCCCGACCGGCAGCGTCGCTTGCGCCGGGGCTCTTTGCGGGGTGGGTTTCAGGCTGGCGGAAACCGCGCTTATCGCGGCGTCGTCCAGGTCGCGACCGCGCGCGCCGGGGCCGCGTTCCGACAGATGGTCGAGCACGAAGATCGCCGCATCGACAGCCGCGTCCGGCCCACCGGTGCCGACCACCGTGCGGCCTGCTTCCACCAGCCACTCGCGTGCCGAGATGGCTCGGAGCCGCACATCCGCAACAAGTACATGGAGAGGCAGGGCGCCGCCGCCATCGATCACCACCGACAGCTTGGGCGCAAGCCGGTCGGCAAGCGGCAGTGCCCGTTTTCGGATCGCTTGGGCAATCCGGAGGGGGTCTGCAATCTCCCCGGCGTCGAGCCCGGCAAGCGCGCCCGTCCGTACTTCGATGCCTGGGTGGACCGCGATGCCCAACTCCGCGACCGCATCTGCAAGGACGCCCGCCGAAGTGCGTGTCAGTCCCCTGATCTGCAGGTTGCCGCGGGCGGAGATTTCAAGCTGGCCGTTTCCGAACGCTTCGGCTGCATCCGCCACACCGGCAAGCTGGTGGCCCGTAAGCGCGCCGTCGGCGGGGTTGAGCCGCGCAAGCAGGCCGTCGCCGGTCTGCATCGGCGCGGACAGGGAAGGGCAGGCGCCCCGGCGCAAGTCGGTGCTCATGCGGCCTCCTCCAGCGCCTGCGCCTCGGCGATGAGCGCGGCCAGATCCTCGTCGACCGAATTGCGCAGCGGATGCCAGAGCCCGCGCCGGCGTGCCGCCGCGAACCGCTCGGCGATGGCGCGGGCGGCTGCCGGGTTCTGGTCGAGCAGGAAGGCGCGCACCACCGGGTCGCCGAGATAGGCGTCGTGCACATCTTCCAGCAGGTTGCCGGGGATCGCTTCCGTCGTTTCGGCAAAACCCACCAGACGATCCACAGTCTCGGCAAATTCCGCGCCGCCGCGCGGGCCGTGGCGCATCTGGCCAGCGATGAAGCGCGGATTGAGCGCGCGGGCGCGGACGGTACGCGTCACTGCGGAAACGATGGAGTGGCCGCGCGGCCGCGCCGGATCGGTGACGTCGAGCATGACGATGTCGGCCTTGCCGCCGAGCGCCGCGACCGCCGCCGCGAAGCCTCCGACGAAGGCGACGTCCGCCGAACCTTCGAGAATGTCGCGGCCGGGGTCGTCGCTGACATGCACGAGCAGGTCGGCGCCGGCGATACGTTCAGCGAACGCGCCGGGCACGGCCAGGCCCTCGCCATCCACGCCGCCATAGGCATGGCTGGCGGCGTCGAGATAGGCGCGCCCGAGTTCCGCACGCTCGTCCCATGCGCCGCTCGCGAGCTTCTCCTCGATGCCGGAGCCATAGGTACCGGGTGCGGACCCAAAGATTCGAACGGGCCGCGCATCACCAGAGCGGCGGCCAGCGACCAGCGGGTTCTCCGAAGCGGCCTCGTCGCGCGCAGCGACGGCGGCAACCGCTGCGTCGATCAGAGCGATCTGGGTCGGGAACATGTCGCGGAACAGGCCGGAAATACGCCAGGTCAAGTCGACGCGCGGGCGCCCGATAGCGGCAGGCGGCAGCACCTCGATGCCGGTGACGCGCCCGGTCGCATGGTCCCATTGCGGGCGGCAGCCCATCAGCGCCAGCCCCTGCGCGATTTCCTCGCCGCCGGTACGCAGGGAGGCCGAGCCCCACAGGTCGATCACCATCGCGCGCGGATAGTCGCCATGGTCCTGCATGTAGCCGTGCACGACCTCTTTTGCCGCCGCCTCGCCGAGCGCGGCGGCGGTCGGCGTCGGCAGCGTGCGCGGATCGGCCGTGAACAGGTTGCGGCCGGTGGGGAAGACATCGGTGCGGCCGCGCGCCGGCGCACCGGAGGGGCCGGCGGCAATGCGTCGGCCGTCGAGTGCGGCGAACAACGCTTTTCGCTCCGCTTCGGCGCTGGCCTTGCGCACCGTGTCGACTTCCCCGTCCGGGCTGCGGCCATAGATGTGCAATCCGTCCTTGACCGCGAAGTCCTTGAGGTCGCAGAGCCACGCATCGATCTGCAGCAATGCCTCGTCGGGATTGTCGGTGGAAACCCCAGCATCGCGGGCAAGGCCGGTTTCGGCTGCGGTTTCCACGATGAGCTTGGCCAGCCGGTCGCGCCGCCGCCGGTCGAGCCCGTCGGCCTGTGCGTACTCGTCGACCAGCCGCTCAAGCATCTGCTGCTCTTGTGTCAGTCCCGCGCCGACCAGCGCAGGAGTCAGGTGCCCGAGCGTGACTGCCGCGATGCGCCGCTTGGCCTGTGCGGCCTCGCCGGGATTGCTGACGATAAAGGGGTAGATGACCGGCAGCGCGCCGGCAACGATCTCGGGGAAGCAGCCGTTCGACAGCGCGACCGTCTTGCCCGGCAACCACTCGAGCGTGCCATGCGCACCCACATGCACCAATGCGTGGCTGCCAAGCGCTTCGCGCAGCCAGACGCCGAATGCAAGGAGGGCATGGCGTGGCGGAAGAGCCGGATCGTGATAATCGACGCGCCTGTCGGCGGAGCGGCCGCGATCAGGTGCAAGCGCGACGGTGACATTGCCGAACCGGGCTGCGCGGAAGCCGAACATGCCGTTCGGCGCATCGTGTTCGGGATCACCCCATGTTTCCTGTAGCGCCTGCGCGGATTCGGAAGGCAGGCTCGCAAGTGCGCCCCGATAGACATCAAGCGCAAGTGCATCGCTTTCGCGCTTAAGCAGCCGCATCAGCTCGCGCGCTGAAGCGGGAATCTTCTCAACCGCATAGCCGGCGTTCTTCAGGTTGTGCAGCATCTCCAGCACGCTTTGCGGCACATCGAGGCCGACGGCATAACCTGTACGGCCGGCCGCCGCCGGGTAGTCGGGAACGAGGATCGCCACACGGCGCTCGGCGGGCGGGGTCCGTTGCAGCGTGACGAATGCCTCGATGCGGGCGGCCACCTGCGCGACCCGGTCAAGCTCCGGCCGGTTGACCGTGGGTCTCAACGCCAGTTGGGCGTCTGGTTCGGCCGCCTGCTTGAAGGAGATTGCGCCGGCCATAAGCCGCCCGTCGAGTTCCGGCAGGACCACATGCATCGCAAGGTCTGGCGGCGCCAGACCGCGCTGGCCTTCCGCCCAGGCATCTCGCCTCGTCGTGGCAATCGCTACCTGAAACACCGGAAGGCCGATCTCGTCGAAGATGTTCTGCTCGCCGGGTTCGGCACCGGTGGCGAAAGCCGTCGCGGTGACCAGTAGCGACGGGGCGAAACGCTTCACCGCGTCCTTGAGCAGAGCCCGCGCCGCGTCGTCGCGTAGGCTCGCAACGAAAATGGGCAGAGCACAGATACCGCGCCCCGCAAGCGCATTCGCCAGCGCAACGATGGGCGCGACGTCGTCCGCCAGCAGCATCGATCGATAGAACAGCAGCGGCACGACGGGCCTGCCATCCGGAACGACCTGCTCGGGCGTAACGACACCGTCGCCCGGCAGATAATAGCCAGCCTTCGCGATGGGTGCCGCCGTCGCCGCCTCGACAGCGTGGCCGGCCAGCCGCGCCATATGGCGCAGCGCCGATGCGAGATTGTCCGACCCTCCCTCGCGGAAACAGGCCAGCAGGGCGTCATACTCGACGTCGGAAATAGTCGAGAGCCCGGCCAGCCGCTCGTCGCGCTCGCGGCATTCGCCCGGAAGCAGCGCAAGTGCGATGCCGTTTCGCCGCGCGGTTTCCGCCACCCTGTCGCAGCCGTAGCGCCAGTAGTCGTGGCCGCCGAGCAGGCGCACCACCACCACCTTCGCCTTCCCGCCGGCGCCATCGAGCCACAGGTCGACGGACATCGGATGCCGCAAGTCGCGCAAGGCCGCCAGCCGCAGCGAGGGCAACGCGCCGTCGGCGGCCTTCCAAGCCCGTGAAAGTGCAGCAAGGTCGCTGTCGGAGAAGGACAGCGCGATCATCTCCGCCGGCTGCATGGCCAGATCGACGGGATCGATCAGGTCGTCCAGAGAGGCCGAAGATGTCGCGAGGATGTGCATCGTCTCAGGCGGCCAGAAGCTTCTCGACGGCTGCCCGATCGAGCCCCTTCAGGCCGATCACGACGAGCCGTGTCGCCTTCTCTTCTCCGGCTTCCCAGGCGCGGTCGTAGTGGTGCGAGACGCGCGGCCCCACAGCCTGTACCAGCAGGCGCATCGGCTTGCCCTCGACATGGGCGAACCCCTTCAGGCGCAGGACGTTCTCAGCCTCAGCAGCGCTTGCCACCTTGCGGGCAAGCTCCTCGGGGCTTGCGATCGCCGGAAGCTCGATGACGAAGGAGTCGAAATCGTCGTGCTCGTGATCTTCCTCGTCGTCGTGGTGCGTCTTGCGGTTCTCGATGTCGTCTTCGACGGCGAGGCCGAGGCCGAGCACGGCACCGGCATCGATACGGCCGTTGGCGACGGCAACGATCTTGACCGCGCGCGGCAGATGTTCGGCCACCGCCGCTTCGGCGCGGCGTCTGGCGGCATCGTCCAGCAGGTCGCTCTTGGACAGCACGATCAGGTCTGCGCAGGCGACCTGATCCTCGAACACCTCCTCCACGGGATCGTCGTGGTCGATCGATCGTCTGCCGCCCGCTGCTGTTCGAGCGCGTCGCGGTCGCCCGTTACCTCGCCTGCGGCAAGCGCCGGACCGTCGACGACTGCCACCACGCTATCAACCGTGACGCGGTTGCGCACTGCTGGCCACTGGAACGCCTGCACCAGCGGCTTGGGCAGGGCGAGGCCCGACGTCTCGATCAGGATGTGGTCGACCTCCGTGCCGCGCGAGAGGATCTTGTCGAGTGCGGGCACGAAATCGTCGGCGACGGTGCAACAGATGCAGCCATTGGCCAGTTCGACGATGTTCTCCTCGGAGCAGTTCTCGACGCCGCAGCCGCGCAGGATTTCGCCATCGATGCCGACATCGCCGAACTCGTTGACGATGACGGCGAGTTTCCTGCCGCCGGCATTCTCGATCAGGTTGCGGATGAGCGTGGTCTTGCCGGCACCGAGGAAGCCGGTGACGACGGTGCAGGGTATGCGCTGGACGGACGTGTTCATTTGAGATCCTGAAGGTTAGCTGCTGTGGGGACGCGGGCGATGAGGCCGCGCTTGAGCGCTTCGGGCCGATTGCGGAAAGGCATGAAACCATCAGATGAGCCGGCAAAGAGCTCCGCACCTGTCACGAGGTCTGCGGCGCTGCCGGCATCCAGCTCGCCGAAGATGTAGCTCCACGAGCCGGCGCGCAGCACGGCGGCGCTCAGGCCTCGCTTGCAGTTGCCGAGGCAGGCGACCTGCCTGACGTCGACCGTGCTGCCTGCCGCGGCCTCGCGGGTGGCGTCGGCCAGCGCCGATCCGGGTCGTGGAAAGGTTTCGGCCGGCGTGCCCGGATAGCGGCAGGAACTGCAGACGATTATGGTGACCGCGGACGCGGTCTCGCCTTCTTGCGAAGAGGCATCGAGGTCCGGTTTCAAATCGCCGGAAATTATGTCCGTCACATTGCGCTCCTTGCCCGGGAACACCCGCCGGGCGGTCAGGATTGGTTCTGCGACGGCAGGTCTCCTGGCTCACGGGTCGCTGCTCCTGCCGCCTTCCCGAAGCACCCGCTTCAGTGGCATTCGACAGGAACTATCCGTCTACAGTTGCGGGGACAGCTACGGATTTGCCCGAAAGCGCACCGTATTCCCTCTTAGCCTGTCACCTCGCGGCGACAGGACCGTCGGCGTCCATTTAGGTCGCCCGAGGTAAGGCTGTCAACGCGGCTCGATTGAAGGTTGCGGCAGCCGATGATTGCGCTATGGTGAAAGCGTCGTCGGTTTCCGCAAGGGACCAGAGGGAATGCGGTGAGGGCCAACAGCGCCCGATTCCGCGGCTGCCCCCGCAACTGTGAGCGGAGAGCCTTTCCCCAAAAGCCACTGGAGCATGCGCTTCGGGAAGGCGGGGAGGGGCTGTGACCCGCAAGCCAGGAGACCTGCCGCCGGCTATCGAAACACGTTCCCTCGGGTGGAGGGGAAAGGACGAATCATGGCTACTTCATCTGGTGCAATTGCTGCGGCATCTTCGCAGTCGCGCCTCTTGCAACTCTCGCTCGCAGGTTTTCTAGGCCTTTTCATCACCGGCTTTGTGGGCTTCTCCCACATGGAGGTGGTGCACAATGCCGGCCACGACTACCGCCATTCGATGGCATTTCCCTGCCACTGATACGAGAGTTAAGCCATGACCATATTTCGTAACGTCGTGTTCGTCGCGGCGCTCTCGGGGCTGTTCGCGGGTTTCGTGATGACCGCCATGCAGGTTGCCTTCACGGTTCCCCTCATTCTCCAAGCCGAAGCCTATGAAGGCGCGGGCGAAGAAGGTGCTGCGGCTGAAGAATCACACGATCACGGTGCAGCCGGGCACAGCCATGGCGACGAGGCCTGGATGCCCGCCGACGGGCTGGAACGAACCCTCTACACCGCCCTTGCAGCCATCGTGACCGGCATTGGCTTCAGCCTGCTGCTGGTTGTTGCATCCGAACTGGTTGGTGGGATCGCCGGCTGGCGGCAGGGACTATTCTGGGGGTTCGCTGGTTTCTCGGTGTTCACGCTTGCACCCGGACTAGGCCTGCCGCCCGAACTGCCGGGCATGCCTGCCGCCGATCTCTTCGCGCGGCAGGCTTGGTGGATCGGTGTCGTCATTGCCACGGCCGGTGGACTCGCGCTTATCGCGTTGACGAGGTCGGCGGCGCTGGCGGCCCTGGGTGCCGTGCTGATCGTGCTGCCGCACGTCATCGGCGCTCCGCAGCCGGAGAGCCACGACACGCTGGTCCCGGCCAATCTCCACCACAGCTTTGTTGTGGCGGTGACCGTGACCAACCTCATCTTCTGGCTGGCTCTCGGCGCCATAGTTGGCGTGCTGCGGCCGCGTTTCGCGCAGGGGCTCGGCGAGCCGCAAAGCAGCCTTGCCTGACCCGACCGGTACGCTGACTTTCGTCCTCGGCGGTGCGCGCTCCGGAAAGAGCCACCACGCCGAGGACCTTCTGTCAGGAGAGCCGGCGCCCTGGAGCTATATCGCGACGGCGCAGGCGCTGGACGGCGAGATGGCGGACCGGATCGCTCACCACCGTGCGCGCCGGGATTCGCGATGGCACACCGTCGATGCGCCACTGGACCTCGTCGGCGCGCTGGAAGCGTTGCCCGCGGGTCGTCCGGTTCTTCTGGATTGCCTGACCCTGTGGCTGACGAATGTGATGCTGGCCGAGCGTGACGTCGAGGCCGAATCGCAGCGGCTGGCCGATGCCCTCGCCAGCCCGCATGGGCGCTGGGTTGTCGTCGCAAACGAGGTCGGGCTCGGCATCGTGCCGGACAACGCGCTTGCGCGCCGGTTTCGCGATGCCGCAGGTCGCCTCAACCAGATGATCGCGGCGCGCGCTGATAGCGTGGTCTTTATGGTCGCCGGCCTGCCGATGAAAGTGAAGTGATGCGCGAGATCGACGAAAAGCAAGCCGAGCGCCATAAGGCCAAGATGGAGAAACGAAAGGCCGTCCAGGACGCCGAGGTCGCCGGCAAGACGGTCGAGAAGGGTCTTTTGGTCGTCAATACCGGCCCGGGCAAGGGCAAGTCGACCGCGGCGTTTGGCCTTGCCTTGCGCATGCTGGGACACGGTCGGCGGGTCGGTGTCGTGCAGTTTATCAAGGGCGCGTGGAAGACAGGCGAGACGCAGGCGCTCGAGCGCTTCGGCGATCTGTTCGTCTGGCACGCCATGGGCGAGGGGTTCACCTGGGAAACGCAGGATCTCGCCCGCGACGTGGCCGCGGCCGAGCGCGCATGGGCGAAGGCGCAGGAGATGATGGCCGACGAGAGTTTCGGCCTGGTCATCCTCGACGAGCTCAACATCGCTCTGCGCTACGACTACCTCGACCTCGGCAGTGTCGTGGCTAACCTGAAGGCGCGCCGGCCGGACCTGCATGTCGTCGTCACCGGACGCAACGCAAAGCCCGAACTCGTGGAGGTGGCAGACCTCGTCACCGAGATGGGGCAGGTCAAGCACCACTTTGCCGCCGGCGTGAAGGCGCAGGCGGGCATAGAATTCTAGAGAGCCAGCACACTTGCGGCGCCTACGCCGGCGAGGCCGATCAGCAGCGCGTCGGCTGTCCGGTAGAGTCGCAGGGCGCGGCGGATATCGGCAGCGTTGGCTTCGCGGCGGCCGCCTTCGCCCATGAAGACGTCATCGACCAGCACGCCGCCATAGGAGCGCGGGCCTGCCAGTGCGAGGCCGAGCGCGCCCGCCATGGCAGCCTCCGGCCAGCCCGCATTGGGCGACTTGTGGTATCGCGCATCGCGCCAGACCGCGCGCCATGCTTCCGCCGGCGATGCGCCCGGCACAAGCGCGGCTGCAGCGCAGATCAACATTGCGCAAAGCCGCGAGGCCGGCAGGTTGACCAGATCGTCGAGCCGCGCCGAGGCCCAGCCGAATGCAAGGTGGCGTGGTGTCCTGTGGCCGATCATGCTGTCGGCAGTGTTGATTGCCTTGTAGGCAATGCCGCCGGGAAGCCCGGCAAGGGCCAACCAGAACGCCGGCGCGACCACGCCGTCGGAGAAATTTTCCGCAAGGCTCTCGATTGCGGCACGGGAGACACCGGCTTCATCGAGGCTCTGCGGGTCGCGGCCGACGATATGCGAGACGGCTTCGCGGCCGGCTTCAAGCCCGCCGGTCTCGAGTGCGTCGGCAACTGCCTCCACATGCGCCGCAAGGCTGCGCTGGGCCAGCAGGCTGCTGGCAAGCACTGCAAGCAGCAAGAAGCCGATCCAGCCGGCAAGAAACCATTGCAGCACCAGTCCTGTCCCGACCGAAAGCACAACCAGCAAGAGGAGTGTTATGATGCCCGCCATGCGGGCTGTGGACGGCGAGTCAGCGTCGCGATTGAAGCGCGTATCCATCCATGAGATCAGTCGACCGATCCATGTCACCGGGTGTCCGATCGCGCGAAACAGGCGGTCGGGATAGCCGACGCCGGTTTCGATCAGCAGGGCAAGGAAAGCGATCAGGACGAACATGACAGCAGGCGGCGTTGATATGGCATCCGGGGCGGTGGAACATGGCGGCAGCCTGTTGCGCGCCGAGCGGCTCTATCCCGGTGCACCGAAGCCCTGGCTCGACCTGTCCACCGGTATCAACCCGCACTCCTATCCGCTGTTCGAGCTGCCCGCCAGCGTCTTTGCACGTCTACCCGAGGAAAGCCGCGCCAATGAACTCGCGGCGGTGGCGGCAGCGGCTTATGAAGCGCCGTCCGCAGCGTTCATCGCCGCGGCGCCGGGCACGCAGGCCCTGCTGCCGCTGGTAGCCGGACTGGTGCGGCCCGGCAGGGCGGCCGTGCTGTCGCCTACTTATGCCGAACACGCGCGCGGCGGCGCTGGCTGGCCACGCCGTCGTTGAAGCGCGGGATTTCGATGCCCTGTTCGAAGCCGACGTCGCGATCGTCGTCAACCCGAACAATCCGGACGGGCGTGTCTGCCTGCGAGACGACTTGCTTCGACTGGCCGCGCACCTTCGAACCAAACGCGGTTTGCTGGTTGTCGACGAGGCGTTCATGGATGTCGGCCCCCGCTATCAGAGCCTTGCGCCGGAGGTCGAGGCGGGCGGCATCGTCGTTCTGCGCTCGTTCGGGAAGTTCTTCGGCCTTGCCGGCATCCGCCTCGGTTTCGCACTAGCAGAACCGAAGCTTGCGGAGGACCTGCGCCGCCGGCTCGGCCCTTGGGCGGTCTCTGGTCCGACGCTTGAGATCGGGCTGTGCGCGCTTGCCGATACCGGTTGGCAGGAGGCAACGCGCGAACGGCTCCGGATGGACGCCGATCAGCTTGATGCGTTGCTTGGCCGGCACGGGTTGGCCGTTTCTGGCGGCACCGATCTCTACCGCTTCGTGCGCGTGCCCGGTGCGGGGGCTGTTACCGCGGCACTGGGCCGACAGGGCGTGCTGGTACGCAGCTTCGATTTCGACGAGCAGGCCCTGCGCTTCGGTCTGCCCGGAGACGAGGCCGCGTTCGGCCGCCTCGGCGACGCGCTTGCAACGGCCGTCGAGCGGACCAAACATGGTTAAAGCTCGGATTCAGTGATTGTTGGTGATTTTTCGTTAAGCGTGACTGGAGGCGGGCAGGGCGGCGCGTGCCCTTGTCTGCAAACTCCAGTTTTGTGTGCGAGTTTTCATGCGTCCTTTCCGACCTACCGCGTTGTTTGCGGCACTTCTCGTCCTGGCCGGCTGCTCCACGGGCTCGACCATCGATGCGCTGCAGTCGATCAAGCCGTCGAACGAGACGACCAGTTCGATCGTGCGCCCCGTGACGCCTCAGACCGCCATTGGCGCCACTGCGGCGGCTTATCCTGACGCATCTCCGGCGGCGATCGCCGCGCTGAACGAATCGGATGCGATCGACACCCCGGCCATGCAGCAGGTGGCAATGGTGGCGCCGCAGTCGAGGCCCGCAGCGCCGCCTGCCTCCGGCCCGCGCCCCAAGGTGATTTCGCAGCGCTTCAGCGACGCAAAGCCTATGGACTTCGGCAAGATCACGCCGCAGCACCATCTGGTGCACGGCGTCGACGTCTCGCGCTGGCAGGGCGACATCGACTGGGCGCGGCTGCGCAGCCAGGGCGCAAATTTCGCATTCATCAAGGCCACAGACGGCGGCGACCATCTCGATCCGATGTTTGCCAAGAACTGGAAGGGTGCGGCGGAAGCCGGAATCAAGCGCGGCGCCTACCACTTCTTCTACTGGTGTCGCACCGCCTCCTCGCAGGCTGACTGGTTCATCCGCAACGTGCCGAGAGAGGCAGGCGCGCTGCCGCCGGTGATCGATGTGGAATGGAACCACCAGTCAAGCTGCAAGCAGAAGCTCTCGCCACAGCTCGTGCGCGAAAAGATGCAGGTCTTCATGGACCGGCTGGAGCGCCACTACGGCCAGAAGCCGATCATCTACGTGACGCCCGACTTCTATGAGGACAACCTCAAGGGTGCGTTCAACGGCTATCCGTTCTGGCTGCGCTCGGTCGCGGCCCACCCGTCGAAGCGCTATCCCGGCCGTGAATGGGCCTTCTGGCAATATTCCGGCACCGGCCTGTCCAAGGGCGTCAAGGGCGAGATCGACCTCAACGTCTTCAACGGCGACGTCGCAACCTGGTATCGCTGGCTGGGGCGCAACGTCCACGGCACCGCGATGGCGCGAAACTGATCTTCGCCGACCTTTGACAACACATAAACCGCCCGGCAGTGCCGGGCGGTTTTTCGTTGTCGATCCCGATCAGTCCTTGCTGCGGTGGCCATCGCCACGCTTGCCGGCGCGGTTGGGGCGATCGTCCGAGGTCACCTTGCCGTCTTCGTTGCGGTCCATGCGGGCGAAGACCCGCTCGGCGCGTTCGCTCACGCCGGCGGTAAACTCGTCGGCCGTCAGCTCGCCATTGCCGTCGGCGTCGAGCGCGTCGAAGCGGGCGGACGCGCGATCGCGGGCGAAGCCGGAGAAGGCATCCAGATTCATACCCTCGCGCATCAGGGTGCGGAACTGCGCGTGCATCTCGCGCATCTCCTCAGGCATCTCCGCGCGGCGCTCGGCCCGGCGTTCGCGATGCTCGGCGAAACGCTCCATCCGGCCCGTGGCGCCAGCCTGGAACTCCTCGGGCGAAATCATGCCGTCGCCGTCGGTGTCGAGGCGTGCGAAGCGTTCGCTTGTCCGCTCCTGCATGCGCTCGGCGCGCTGCTCTTCGCTGAGCGGCTGCCGGCGCTCGCCGCGCTCGCCATGCTTGCGCCAGCCCTTCCGGCCTTCGTGCTTGACGATGCCGTCCTCGTTCGGCCCCATGCGTTCGAAACGGCTCTGTGCGCGCTCTGCTGCGGCGGCCAGCACGTCGTCCTTCGTGACGATGCCGTCGCCGTCGGCATCCAGCGCCTCGAAGCGGGCGGTGGCGCGCTCATGCATGAGATTGGCGAGGGCTGCGACGTCCATGCCGTCGCCGGCGATCAGCGCCCGCATCTCGGCGCGGAACTCGCCCCGGCTGCCGCGTGGTTCGGCCGTTTCAGCCTGCGCCTGGGCGACGGCCGCGCCGGATGCGGCAAGCGCGATGATAATGAGTTTTTTCATGGGGTTGGCTTCCTCGTTGATGTGTCCCTTGAAGCGATGATGCGGGGGCGAACATTACGGCGCGCTTTCGGGGAGATTAATTCTGCGTAATGGAGAGCCGGCGTCGAGGGGCGTGCGCGGCCGCTCTGCGGATTGTGACCGAATCATGGAACCGGCCTCGTCCGGCTGCATTGATTGATCACCAGCTAATGGAGAGGCATCGTGAAATCACTTCTGGCAATCGCGACGGGGTTCCTGGCGACCCTGGTAGTTTTCGGCAGCGGCATCGCGCTCGCCATGTTCGTCATGATGCCGATGCCCGATGGCCGGCCCGATGCCAAGGGCGAGGATGTCGCGTCTGTCTGGAGCAGCATCCCCCGGCAGGTTGAGCGCGGCGCCCAGGGGTTCGAGCGGATCGCGGCTGTCGTGCCCGCCGATGCGGTCGATGTGAAGGCGGTCGACACGGATGATGTGGTTGCCCCGGCTGCAGGAGACGTATCCACCGACATGATCACGACGGCGAGCCTGCAGGGCGACGACGATCCGATCACCGACGACGATGCCTATCGGCTGATGGACGCACATGTCGCGTGGTGCCATGAGCGCTATCGCTCCTATCGCGAGGCCGATAACAGCTATCAGCCCTATCGTGGTGGCCGTCGCGAGTGCGTCTCGCCCCATCTCGACGAGCTCACATTCGCCCAGGGCGACGCGCAGACGGTAAGCGTGGCCGGCTACGTTGCCGATGAGGGCGTGGGGTCCGCGGCGAGCGACCCGTGGCGGGAGCTGGGCCTGGTCGACATGTCGCCGGCCCATATCGACGACTGCTTCCGCCGCTATCGCTCCTACCGGGTGGAGGATAACAGCTACCAGCCCTATGGCGGCGGCCCGCGCCGACAGTGCCAGTAGGAGCTAGCGTACACGATCCCCGACCCCCGTGCCTTTCTTCCGCCATTCTGGCCGCGATAGTTCGCACGGCGGGATCGAGGAGAGGGTTGAACGATCATGAAGGCGGCTCGCGCGCTGCGCGCTTCATTGCTGGCGGCGGCGCTTGCTGCTTCGACCCTGCCGGCGCCGGCGCAGGACTGCTGCGACCCGGCCGGGCCGTTCCGCAAGGGCGAGGCCTATGCGGACGAGCCGGCGACCTGCGAGACGATCGGCGACTGGATCGACCGCGTGCCGGACTATGACGGGCGGCTCACCATGTCGATCCGCGGGGCGCTCTCGGCGGTGGAGACCGACGGCACGCTGGCCTACCTCATCATGTGCGACGCGCCGGGCGTGCGGGTCCTGTGCGTGACCTATTCCACCAACGACATGCAGCCCGGCGACGTGGTGCTCTTCGGCGGCGGCTATGCGCCGGTGGACGAGAGCCGGGTGATGCTCGACCCCTGCCTTGCCGGCGCGGGGTAGGCCCAGCCTCACCTGCGGCGCTGCGGATGGATCGTCTCCCCACGTTTCAGCATCTCGACCAGCTCGGCGATCTTGCGCCTGCGACCGGCCTCCGTCTTCATATTGTGCGTGCGGAAGGCGAGCGCGAAGCGGTTCTGCGCCGTCAGCGTCGCCAGCATGTCGCGCGCGCGGGGCTCGGCATCGATCGCCGCCTGCAGGTCGTCCGGTATCGTCATCTCGCGGCTGCCGGCATAGGCGCGGTCCCAGCGCCCGTCGGCCTTCGCCGCCTCGACATGGGCGAGGCCGTGTTCGGTCATGCGGCCCTCCGCGACCAGGCGGGCGACGTTGTCGACATTGATCCGGCTCCACACGCTTTTGCGGCCGCGCGGCGTGTAGCGCTGGAGGAAGCTCCGCTCGTCGAACCCCTTGCGGATGCCGTCGATCCAGCCCCAGCAGAGACAGGCATCGATCGCCTCCACCGGCGTGATCGACGGCAGGCCGGAACCCTTCTTGTGAACCTTGATCCAGATCTCGTCGGCACGATCGTGATTCTCGCCGAGCCAGCGATCGAAGCTGTCGGCATCGGGAAATTCGTGGATCTTGGCGGGGTCGACATGGACGGGCGGCATGGGGCGCAACCTATCGCCTTGCGGTTCGAGGGGGAAGGCATGGTTGTCAGGATGATCGCCGGCGCGCTTCATCGTCGCCGGGCGCGGGCGCGCCCGGTCGGTTCAAGGTTTTGCCGCTGTCGTGATCGTGCCGGCGGGTATCGAGTGCCGCTGCCGCGCGTCATGAGGTGTCGGCCGGCTCCAGCGCCCAGAACGCCAAGCCGTGGACTGTGTCCAGCACCGCGTGGACCTCGTGCGCCCACCCGTCGCGGCGGGCGGGTTTCAGGCCGGGCGGGCGGCCGGGGCGCAGTGCCGAGACGCGGCCGATGCGGCGGGACGCGCCGGTTTCGAGGCGCCTGCGCCGCACGTCGCGGGCATCGCGCCAGCGCGCGAAACGGGTCGCCTGTCGCGGCAGGTCGTCAAGGGCGCGGCCGAGTGCTGCAAGCCGCGCGGCGAGGCGGGTGGCGCCGACCCTGTCGAAATCGTTCGGGGGATGCGGGATGGGCTGCGGCGTGGTGAAGCCGGGAAACGAGATGCGGGGCATGCCGGCCGCAGCAGGGCGGTGACGCCGGTTCCAGCGCGGCAGCGGATCGAAGAGCGGCAGGCAGAGCGGGCGTGTGTGCCGGGGTGCCGCAACGGCTGCGCCGCCGCGTGCGGCGGACCGCCTTCCAAGGCGTGGCGCGGAGGGCGGTGCTGCGAGATCGCGCGCGACGATGATGACCAGCCGCCGCGCGGCCGCTTCCGCCGGGCGCAGCAGGGCAAGCACCGCGCGGTGGAGATAGCGGGGCAAAGTGGGGCGAGCCCCGGCCATGGCCTCGGGCGTTCGTTCGCCCGACAAGCCCGTTTCGGGACTTTTCGTTCCGCCAAGCGGACCGCTTCCCACCATGGCGACGAGCATGGCGAGCACCCGCCTGAGCGCCTCGCGGTTCGTCTCGATCGCAGCATTCCAGTCCATCGTGCCCTCCGCTCGGTCGGGCAGGATCGTGCGGGTCTGGAGGGGCGTGGATAAGTTTTCCGACGTGGGTGCGGCACCGCCGGCCTCGGGAGGTCTTTCGGTGCCGGAGCGCTGTCGTTGCGGTGTGGGAAAGGTCGTTCTCCCGGGATATTGGGAAGATGTACTTGCGCTGTGTGGGGGAGCAACCGATGAGATGAAAGGCGATGCTGGAGGGATAAGCTGGCTTTCCAGGAGGAGATGGATTAAATGGTGTGGGGCTTGGGACATATGGTGGCATGAGGGGCGGCGCGATGACCGTTTAAGCTTCCATTTCGGTCGTTCAGGAAGCGCCGACCGCCACCCGAAACTTGGATCTACTAGGTTCCATGGGGGACAGAGCCAAAGTTATTAGCCGACTGGCAATTTTTGGGCCGGGTTGCGTACCAGACGATGCCCTATAGGATCTGCGCTCAGCTTCCCTGCTCCGCCGCTGACCCGAGGCACGCCTCTAAAAGAATCCTTAGGTCTGTCGCGACCTCGACCCCGGCAGGAATTCGATAGGTGTTTAGCAACTTGTCGTCTTGTCCAGACTCTTTCACTACCACTTTCAGTTGGCCCAGCAACTTCTTGCCCTTAACAGTCGTAGGCGTCGCACCGCCGGCATCATTCCAAAGCGCCACTGAGTTAGGAGAACCGCCGTCGGGATAAAGCTCCCGGTTGACTAGCTTACGCTTGTCCAAAAACGTGTCCTTCGCCCTCGAGATTCTCGCTGCGGCGACGCTTCGCCATTCCTCTGCAGTTTCGACTGGGACGCCGTATAAAGCAGAGAGATAGTCTGCCGCACAAAAGTAAGCCTCGACGTCGCTCGCGGCCGTCACCCATGGGAAGGTGCCATCGGTCTTGAACCGATCCGCCCACATTCCAGCTTCGGCGCTCGTCATAAAGTCGCCGTCGCGGTGAATGATGGCCTTGATTTTAAGCTCACCATCGACAAGCAGCCCGCTCAACAGCTTGTCCTTAGGAAGATTGTCGATACCAAAGCATCGACAAACGGCGAGTTGCCTAGCCAGCGCGGGCCACTGCCGGAGGATCGCCCTCAGTGCTGTGTCGTCTTCATCCTCGACGAAGAACAGCGCCGCCTTGTCTAGCCCACCCCAGCCAAGTAAGCGACGGATGGCTTCACCATCATCGGTCTCGACCTTACCCTCGTTCATCCAGACCAGCTTCGCTGCCGGACTCGCGCCGCGCGCTATGTGTGGGCTATGCGTCGTCAGAATGATCTGGGTGTCGGTTTCCGCAGCGGCCGACTCCAATGTTTCAATCAAGCGTTCCTGCTTATCTGGGTGGAGGTGGGCATCGGGCTCATCGATGAGCATTATCTTCGGTTCGAACAAAATTAGGTAAGCGAAGATTTGGATGACCTGAAGCAGCCCGGTGGCGGCAGTTTCCAATGGCCGGTCTTGGCTGTCGAGGCCCGGTGACGAGTAGGTCGCCGAGATATGATAGTCCTCACGTTCGTCGAAGGAGACGTTGACAGTGATCCCTGGATGCACCTTAGCGACATATTGGTTCAGCCTTTTAAGACGCTCGATGCCAGCCGACTCATCGGGATCGTTCAACCGGCGGCTACGCAGATTGAGGAGTATGTTTCTCATCACTCCCCCAGCGTCACCGCTCGCCGCCTGTCGACGAAGCGATGGCTGCGCAAGAATGCTCTCACGCTCGGACAGTCCCGCCAGTCCGGGAATGTAAGTGGTGATGAACTGAAAACGCTGCTTGTAGGGAGTGACGGTGTTGCCGCCTTCCATATAGGCCGTGATGCCACCACGGTTTCGTGCAGCCCGAATTTTGATGCTGGCCTGCGCCTTTTCTTCTCCTGCTGACACATGAGTGAAAACGACCTCAACCGGCGTCGAGGCCGTATCCGTCTTTAACTCGCTCTTGTGCGCAGTACGTAATGGCTCGCTAGAAGGCACGTAGTCCAGTCGCTCGAAAGAAATCATCTCTTTCGTGTTCTTCGGTGCGACGTAGCTGGCAGCTCGGGCAGCCCAATGCACCGCCTGGAGAACCGACGACTTCCCCGATCCGTTGGGCCCGACCAGAATAGTCACCAACCCAAGAGGAATTACAGCCTCCAGCGTGGCCTTGAAGTTGCGGACGGTGATCGACTCGAGACGCGTCCAGACGCGAGCGCGGCGAGATCTGGTATCCACCACTGTGAGCGATGGCTGGCTCTCAGCTAGCGCCGCGTCATATCCGGTTTCGGGTATATCGGCCACGAATGCGACCGCACTGACGATGTCGTTTGCCTGTTTGAGTTCCTGCACCTCGTTCGCGGCAGCATCCAGTGTTGGCGGCTCTATGTTGTTGCCCCCAAGAGACCGGACAGGGATCACCGGGTTGAACGTGCTGCGATGAACTCGCGGGGCGCACGATAGCCGAGCGCCTTGTGAGGGTGAAGAGTATTGTAATGGCGGAACCAGTCTGGAAGGGCGTCGATGACGGTTTCGGCGTCGGGACAGGGGTTCACGCGGACGTAGTCACGCTTGAAGGTGCGCACGAAGGCCTCGGCCATTCCATTCGACTGCGGGCTTTCGACAGGGGTGGTGATCGGCAGCAGGCCGATCTCGCTGGCGAAGCTGCGGGTGTCGCCGGCGATGTAGCACGAGCCGTTATCACTCAACCATTCGATGGGCTGCGGCAGCCGATTGACGAGGCCGAAGCGGTGCTCGACGGCGGTGACCATGAGATCGCGCACATCCTCTCCCTTGATACCTTGCGTGGTGGCGACATGGCCCATGGCTTCGCGGTCGCAACAGTCGAGGGCGAAGGCGACGCGCACCTTGTCGCCGTTATCGCAGCCGATCTCGAAGCCGTCGGAACACCAGCGCAGATTGGAGTGCTCGACTGCGATGCGCCCGTCATGGCGACGCTCGATGCCGCCGGCATGGCGTTCGAGGAGCAGGCCATGGACACGCATGACCCGGTAAACCCGTTTGTGGTTGGGAGCGGGATGTCCTTCGGCCTCGGCGCTGCGGCGCAGAATCGCCCAGACGCGGCGGTAGCCGTAGGTCGGCATGGTGGCGATGATGGTCTTGATCGCCTCGACCAGTTCCGCTTCCGGAAGAGGCGGGCGGCCTCTGCGCTGTGAGGGGCGTCCGGCCGCCCGCTCGGCCAGGTTCGAGCGCGCGACACCCAATGTCTCGGCCACCGCGCTCATCGCAAACCGTCCTTCGGCAACGACACCGTGCGCAGCATCTGTTTTTTTGGGTTCACCTGTTCGAGCGCCTCCTTGAGAATCTCGCTTTCCAGCGTCTTCTTGCCGAGCAGGCGCTGGAGCTCACGTACCTGGGCTTGCAAGGCTCGATACTCGGAGGCCGGCACCACTTCCTCGCCAGCGCCGGCGGCCGTCAGCGCACCCTGGGCTGCGAGCCGCCGCCACGTGAACAGCTGGTTAGGCGCGATGCCGTGCTGGCGCGCCACAAGGCTCACCGTCACGCCAGGTGCATAGGACTCCTCGACAATCCGCATCTTCTCGGCTGGTGTCCGCCGACGCCGCCGCTCCGGGCCCTTCAAAATCTCGGCACGGACCGGCCTCTCTTCAATGATGTTAGTCAAAATGTCGGTCATAAGACTCACTCTTACATAAGGGTGGGTCCCTGTCCGGGGATTTTGGGGGCCGCTTCACTCTACCGTTACGGTCGGCGTGGCCGAAACAGCATCAACGGACGCTTCGCGCTCGATTTCCTTTTCGTCCAAAGCAATCACTCCCCCACAATATCAAGAATGTAAGATGACAAATACCAAACGCCAATAGGTATCGATCGCAGATCCGGGCTTCGTTCACTGACACACAGACTATGCCGACTTTCGAGGTCCAAATATCGAGGTCCACTGACCTCTTTACCAAACCTGCCGCCTAGAAGCGGACATTCCGTTTTCCACCCGTAGCAGCCACTCTGCTTGGGCCGCGAAACAACATTAAACGCTCCCCAACACACTTCGGGCCCGATCTTGCGACCGGGCCCGAAGCGTTAGCTCATTGCGTTCGTGTGCGGATCAGGAGCAGCCACTTGTGCTTCCGCAGGTGTCGCACTTTTCGCAGGTGCCGTTTCTCACCATGGTGAAGTTCTGGCATTCCGAGCAGGAATTGCCGGTGTAGCCCTGCATCATCGATTTCTGGCGGCGTTCGGCGGCGAGCGCCTTGGCTTCGCCGGCTTCCTTGGCGGCCGCGTCGGTGAAGAGGGCTTCGGTTTCGGTCGCGCCTTCCTCGACGGCGATTTCCTCGGCCAGTTCCTTCGCGCGCTCCTCATAGTCGCGCTTGAAGGCGGTGGCTTCCTCGCGCTGCTCTGATGTGAGCGGCTTGAGCGCCGTCACCGTCGAGGCGGACGAGATCGCCCGCACGTTGGAGCCGGACGCGGCGACCGGGGCGGCGCGGACCGGGGCAGGGGCCTGCCCACCGGCCTGGCCCTTGGGCTCGGAGCCGCCGCCGGCAACGCTGGAGACCAGCTTGACCGGGGAGGCGCCGCGGGTCAGCCCCTTGGAGAAGGGCGTCGCCTTGCCTTCGTTGATGCCACGGCCGAGGGCGGTGTTGGAGAAATCCGACGTGTCGACATGGGCGAGGTCGTTGCGGCCGATATAGGAGATCGCCAGCTCGCGGAAGACGTAGTCGAGGATCGACGTCGCGTTCTTGATCGCGTCGTTGCCCTGGACCATGCCGGCCGGCTCGAACTTGGTGAAGGTGAAGGCCTCGACATATTCGTCGAGCGGCACGCCATATTGCAGGCCGAGCGAGATGGCGATGGCGAAGTTGTTCATCATCGCGCGGAAGGCGGCGCCTTCCTTGTGCATGTCGATGAAAATCTCGCCGAGGCGGCCGTCGTCGAACTCGCCGGTGCGCAGATAGACCTTGTGACCGCCGACCACGGCCTTCTGCGTGTAGCCCTTGCGCCGGTTCGGCAGCTTCTCGCGCAGCGAACGCACCTCGCGCTCGACGATCTTCTCGATGATCTTCTCCGTCACCTGCACCGCCCTTGCGGCGGCAGGCGCTGCGACCAGCTCCTCGATCAGCTCGTCCTGGTCGTCATCCTCGTCCTCGATCAGCGAGGCGTTGAGCGGCTGGGAAAGCTTGGAGCCGTCGCGGTAGAGCGCGTTGGCCTTGAGCGCCAGCTTCCAGGACAGCATGTAGGCTTCCTTGCAGTCCTCGACGGTCGCCTCGTTGGCCATGTTGATGGTCTTGGAGATCGCGCCGGAGATGAAGGGCTGGGCGGCCGCCATCATGCGGATGTGGCTCTCCACCGACAGATAGCGCTTGCCGATCTTGCCGCAGGGGTTGGCGCAGTCGAAGACGGGCAGGTGCTCGTCCTTGAGGTGCGGGGCGCCCTCGAGCGTCATGGCGCCGCAGACATGGATGTTGGCGGCCTCGATCTCCTTCTTCGAGAAGCCGAGTGCCGGCAGGATCTCGAAGGCGAAGTCGTTGAGCTGGGCATCGGTGAAGCCGAGCACGTCGCGGCAGAAATCCTCGCCCAGCGTCCACTTGTTGAAGACGAACTTGATGTCGAAGGCAGAGCCCAGCGCGGCGTTGAGGGCGGCGATCTGCTCGTCGCCGAAACCCTTGGCCTTCAGCGTCGACGGGTTGACGCCCGGCGCCTGGTTGAGGTTGCCGTGGCCGACGGCATAGGCCTCAATCGGCGATCTGCGCCTCGCCGTAGCCGAGCGTGCGCAGGGCCTCCGGCACGGCGCGGTTGATGATCTTGAAGTAGCCGCCGCCGGCGAGCTTCTTGAACTTCACCAGCGCGAAATCGGGCTCGATGCCGGTGGTGTCGCAGTCCATGACGAGGCCGATCGTGCCGGTGGGCGCGATCACGGTCGCCTGGGCGTTGCGGTAGCCATATTCGGCGCCGAGGTCGAGCGCCTTGTCCCAGGCCGCGCGGGCATGCTCGACCAGTTCCTTCTGCGGCACGTGGTCCTCGACGAGCGGCACCGGGTTGACGGCGAGCTTCTCGTAGCCCTCGGCCTCGCCGTAAGCCGCGCGGCGGTGGTTGCGCATGACGCGCAGCATGTGCAGCGCGTTGGCCGGGTATTCGGGGAAGGCGCCGAGCTCGCTCGCCATCTCGGCCGAGGTGGCATAGGCGACGCCGGTCATCAGCGCGGTGAGCGCGGCGCAGATGCCGCGGCCCTCGTCGGAATCGTAGGGGATGCCGGAGGTCATCAGCAGACCGCCGATATTGGCGAAGCCGAGGCCCAGCGTGCGGTACTCATAGGAGAGCTTGGCGATCTTCCACGACGGGAACTGCGCCATCATCACCGAGATTTCCAGCACCATGGTCCACAGGCGCACGGTGTGCTCGTAGGCGGCGATGTCGATGGTGCCGTCGGCGTTGCGGTAGGTCAGAAGGTTGATCGAGGCGAGGTTGCAGGCCGTGTCGTCGAGGAACATGTATTCCGAGCACGGGTTCGACGCGCGGATCGCGCCGGCCGACACGCAGGTGTGCCAGTCGTTCATGGTGGTGTTGAAGTGCAGGCCCGGATCGGCGGACGCCCATGCGGCGTAGCCGATCTTCTCCCACAGGTCGCGCGCCTTCAGCGTCTTGTGGACCTTGCCGTCGATGCGGCGGATCAGGTTCCAGTCGCTGTCATTCTCGACGGCGCGCAGGAAGTCGTCGCTCAGCGAGACGGAGTTGTTGGATTCTGGCCGGAGACGGTGAGGTAGGCCTCGGAGTCCCAGTCGGTGTCGTAGGTGTTGAACTCGATCTGGGTGTAGCCCTGGCGTGCGAACTGGATGACGCGCTTGACGTAGTTCTCGGGCACCGCGTTCTTCTTGGCGGCCTTGATCTCGCGCTTGAGAGCCGGGTTCTTCGCCGGGTCGAAGCAGTCGCCATTGTCGGCCTCGCAGTTGACGCAGGCCTTCATGATGGCGGTGAGGTGCTGGCGCACGATCTTGGAGCCGGTGACGAGGGCGGCGACCTTCTGCTCCTCGTTCACCTTCCAGTCGATATAGGCCTCGATGTCGGGGTGGTCGGCGTCGACCACGACCATCTTGGCGGCGCGGCGCGTGGTGCCGCCCGACTTGATGGCGCCGGCGGCGCGATCGCCGATCTTGAGGAAGCTCATCAGGCCCGACGACTTGCCGCCGCCCGACAGCTTCTCGCCTTCGCCGCGCAGATGCGAGAAGTTGGAGCCGGTGCCGGAGCCGTATTTGAACAGGCGCGCCTCACGCACCCACAGGTCCATGATGCCGCCCTCGTTGACGAGGTCATCGCCGACGGACTGGATGAAGCAGGCATGCGGCTGCGGATGCTCGTAGGACGACTTGGACTTGGTGAGCTTGCCGGTGAAGGGGTCGACGTAATAGTGGCCCTGGCCGGGACCGTCGATGCCGTAGGCCCAGTGCAGGCCGGTATTGAACCATTGCGGCGAGTTGGGTGCGACGCGCTGGGTGGCGAGCATGTAGGCGAGCTCGTCCATGAAGGCGGCCGCGTCATCCTCGGAGGCGAAATAGCCACCCTTCCAGCCCCAGTAGGTCCAGGTGCCGGCGAGCCGGGAGAAGACCTGGCGCGCATCGGTCTCCGAGCCGTAGCGCTCGTCCTCGGGCAGGTCGGCCAGCGCCTTCTCGTCGGCGACCGAGCGCCACAGGAAGGAGGGGACGTCGTTCTCCTCGACCTTCTTAAGGCGCGCGGGCACGCCGGCCTTGCGGAAATATTTCTGCGCCAGGATGTCGGCGGCGACCTGGCTGAACTGCGCAGGAACGTCGATGTCGGCGAGGCGGAAAACCACCGAGCCGTCGGGGTTCTTGATCTCGCTGACAGCCTTGCGGAATTCGATCTCCGCATAGGCCGACTGGCCAGCCTTGGTGAAACGACGTTCGATGCGCATCTTCTTCTGGTCCCTATGGTCTAAATATAGTGCCTTTCGACCGCCGACGCACCGCGTGCGCCGCAATCTCCTGACACAAGTCCGCCGCCTGCCGCCATCGCTGCTGATGACGACTCTCCCCTACCGCGAAACGCTTCCGGTTCGACGATGCCGCGAACGGCTTCCGCAACCTTCGAACGCCCCTTGGCGGGCCCCGTCTCCTGACGCCTGTCTGTGATTCTCGTCGGTGAAACGCGTTCCCGACAATTCACATTATCTAGTGCCGAGTGTGGGTGCAAACACTAAATATAGCGTTAACAGATGATTTAACCACTCACGGCACAGCGCCCATGTCGCTTGTCCGGCAGCGTGCGAAACGCATGCCGGTCGGCCGCCGCGACAACGGCCGAACCCTCGAAAACAGGAACAAATCTGGAAAAAACGGCCAGGCTCGAAACTTTCCGGCCGCGCCCTCAACAGGAGCGCATGGCCCATAAAAAGCGACTCGCACCGTGCCGTCAAGAACTCGTTTCTGTAAGTTTTATGACCCCTACATCTTGTGTGGGAGAATGTGGATAGCGGGGAGAAGCGATTTGCCGGCTTGCCGTCCCGTAGCACCGCTGCCGCGCGGTTCAGCGGCATTTTGGCCACTCCACATGCCGTTACGGCAAGGGATTTTTCCCCAGGGCCGAGGTTGCGGATCGCCGGATCAGGCGATGACGTCGAGAATCAGAAAAATGCCCGCAGCCAGAAGTGCAGCGGCTGGCACAGTCGTGACCCAGGCGGTTACGATGGTGGTGACGTGGGCACGGCGCACCAGACGGCGGCGATTGATCTCTTCGCGCGAGACGGGCGGGCCGGTATCCTCGAGATCGTCCGTGGCTTCCGATTCCTGATCGTCGGGGCCGGCCGAGGCGTCGACCCCGCCGTTGCGCTCGGCACGCAGACGCTCAACCTTGCGTTCCATGTAGGCCCGGCGGCGTTTCGAGTTGGCGGTGTACCATTCGCGGAAGAAGCCGACGCCGAAGACCGCGCCGACGGCGATGTGGGTCGAGCTGACCGGCAGGCCGAACCACGAGGCGACGATAACGGTGAGCGCCGCCGACAAAGCCACGCAGAAGGCGCGCATGGGGTTCAGCTTCGTGATCTGGTCGCCGACCATGCGGATGAGCTTGGGGCCGAACAGCACAAGGCCGAAGGAGATGCCGGCGGCACCGATCAGCATCACCCAGAACGGGATCGAAACGGCGAACCCGAATTCATTGTCCTCGACCGCGTGCACGATCGCTGCCAGCGGGCCAACGGCATTGGCGACATCGTTGGCGCCGTGAGCGAAGGACAGAAGCGCCGCCGAGCAGATCAGCGGCACGTAAAACAGCTTGCGCAGCGACTGGTTGCGGTTCTCCATCGTCTCGGACTGACGGCGAACGGTAACGTTGAAGACCACCCAGGTCAGCGCGAAGCTTGCGAGGCCCAGCAAGGCAATATGCAGGCCCGACAGGCTGATAACGCGCCGAAGCCCCTTGGTGGCGAGATAGGCGGCGAAGGCGCCGGCCATCACAGCGATCAACAGAGGCACCCAGCGCCGTGCGGCCGCGATCTTGTCGTCCTGATAGATGATCGCCGTCTTGATGAAGGCAAGAAACGCGGCGGCTATGATGCCGCCAAGCAGCGGCGAGACGAGCCAGCTCAGGACGATGTTGCCCAACATCGGCCACTGAACGGATGCAATACCCGCAGCCGCTATGCCTGCCCCGACCACGCCGCCGACCACCGAGTGGGTCGTGGAAACCGGCGCGCCGATCCACGTTGCCAGATTGATCCACAAGGCCGAGGAGATGAGGGCGGCCATCATCAGGCGGATGAAGACGGCCGGATCGCCGATGGCTGACGGATTGACGATGCCGCCAGCAATCGTGCCGACCACGTCGCCGCCCGCAATCAGCGCGCCCGCACTTTCGAAAACCACGGCGATGGCAAGCGCGCCGCCCAGGCTGAGGGCCTTCGCGCCGACGGCCGGGGCGACATTGTTGGCAACGTCGTTGGCGCCGATGTTGAGCGCCATGTAGCCGCCAATGGCCGCCGCAGCGATAATGATGACGCCGCGCGGCTCGCCGATGACGAAAAAGGATGCGACGATCGCGGTCAGCGCCAGAAACAGCAGGCCAAGGCCGGGCGCGACGAGGCCACGGGCAACGAAGCTCGTGGCTTCCTCGACATGCACAAGCTTGTCGAGATCCTTGTCGAGCGTTTCCTTGCGCGCTTCAGCGATGCTGTTGCTCATAATCGTTCCCAAGGCTCGGCCATGGCCGCCTGCCGACGGTCATTTGCGTTCCCCGATCGCTTAGGCAACGATGTGGTGCATCACAAGCGCCGTATCGCGCGATGCGCCGTCAGGCGGCAGATTTTCGTGGATTAACGCCGAAATCCGCAATCAGTTCGCCCAGATCCTTTTCCTGAACGAGTCTCGCGGCATCCTGTGGCCGGAACCAGCGGCGAGTGCGCTTCTTGCGCTCCGGCCATTTGTCGGCCACCTGATCGACTTCCAGCGGGAAGACGTGCACCTCGCAGCGCCATTCCATGCCGGACGGCAGCATCTTGCCGTAATAGAAGCGGCCGACCTCATGGCGAGAGATAGCGCCGGAAACGCCTGCCTCCTCGGCGGCTTCGCGCGCGGCTGCTTCCTGAGGTTCCTCGCGCTTTTCCGGCCAGCCCTTGGGCAGGACCCACCGGCCGGTGCCGCGGCTCGTAACCAGCATGACCTCGAAACGGCCATCCTCGGTCCGGCGCCATGGCAGGGCCGCCACCTGCACACGACACGGCATGCCGCCGAAGAAGCGGCGAATGCTCTCCGTCAACTGCTTGCGTGTGCCGTGGCTGATGATCATTGACCGAAACCCCGGGAGATCGTTTGCCGTCTCAAAAAGTTTGCCTGCAATTATATAGAAGAAAAGGAGAAAATATGAAGGTTGGATAAAAATGCAGCTTCACGCCGCCGAAATAGGGCGGCGCGGCAAGTTTCGCACAAGCTTCGAACAGGTTTCGTTCAGGCGCGAGGGTTCTCGGCGATCGGCTTCTGGTAGGTGAAGCCCATATCCCACGGGAAATAGATCCACGTATCCTGCGAGACCTCGGTGACGAAGGTGTCGATCATCGGCCGGCCCTTGGGCTTGGCGTAGATTGCGGCGAAATGCGCCTTTGGCATCATCGCACGCACGATCGCAGCGGTCTTGCCGGTATCCGTCAGATCGTCGACGATGAGGACGCCCGCGCCCTCGTTTTCCAGCAGAGAAGGGGTGATCTCCTTGAGGACCCTCAGTTCGCCCTGCTCGGTGTAGTCATGATATGAGGCGATGCAGACCGTCTCGATCAGGCGAACGCCGAGCTCGCGCGAAATCACCGCCGCCGGCACCAGGCCGCCCCTTGTGATGCACACGATAGCCTTCCAATCGCCATTGATGCCGGCCAGCCGCCAGGCAAGCGCGCGCGCGTCGCGGTGAAACTGGTCCCAGGAAACGGGAAAGGCCTTTTCGGGAAGGGACATGAACGCACTCCGGCTCGCGTGGAATGCACCCGGGATTAGCCGGAAAGCCGCGCCCTTGGCAAGCGATCTCTGGCTTCGACAACAGACGCAAAAGCGTAATTGACAGCGCCTTTGAATGTGGGGCTTGCTGCGTGCCTGATCTTTGAGGGACCCGCCATGGAAATCGTAATGCCTGGGGCCGCCAATCTCGGCCTGTTCTTCACTGCCGCACTGGTGCTGCTGATCGTACCGGGGCCGGCAGTGCTGTTCATCTTCGCGCGCTCGGTCGAGCAGGGACGGATGGCCGGCATCGTCTCGATCCTCGGCATACACACAGCGACACTTGTGCATGTGTTTGCCGCGACGATCGGCCTGTCGGCAATCCTGGCCTCGTCGGCGCTCGCCTTCAGCATCGTCAAATATGCCGGTGCGGCCTATCTGATCTGGATCGGCCTGCGCAAGATTTTCGGACGCGCGGAGACCGTCAGCACGGAGAACGGCACGCTTCCCAAGCGCGACAACCTGCGGCTCTTCCGGGAAGGGTTCATCGTCAACCTGCTCAACCCCAAGACGGCGCTGTTCTTCCTCGCCTTCCTGCCGCAATTCGTCGAGGTGGAACGCGGCCATGTCGGCATGCAGATTGCCGTGCTCGGCCTGCTGTTCACGCTGATCGGCATGGTGACCGACGGCTGCTACGCGCTCGCCGCAGGGTCTATCGGCAACTGGCTCAAGCAGAGCCCGGGCTATCTGAAGGCCGAGCGCTACGTCAGCGGTGTCGTCTTCATCGGGCTCGGGGTGACGGCTGCGTTTGCGGGCAACCAGAAGAAGTAGAACCGGAGCAGCGGGCGCTTCGACAGGCGGGGCCCGCTGCTCAGCCTGCTGCAATTGCCCTAGCGCGTGTCGCGTCCAAACGGACTCATGCGACGCGCTTCAGGTTTTTGTTTTTGTGCATGTCTTGATCCCGAAACCGGTACCCACTTTCGGGAGACATGCCCTAGCGGGACATCAGCGTGGCGACGGGCATGGACTCAAGCAACGTGCGGGTCGCTCCGCCGAAAAAGAATTCCTTCAGCCAGGACTGGCTGTAGGCGCCCATCACCAGCAGTTCCGCGCCTGTCTCGGCGATGCGGTTCTCGATCGCCTCGCCGGCGCCGACACCGCCCGACGCCTGGCTGGCGAAGGTGACGTTGGCGCCGTGGCGCGCAAGGGCCGCAGCGATGTCGACGCCGGCCATGGCGCCATCCTGCTGTGCAGAATCCGTTGCGTCGAGTAAGAGGATTTCAGTCTCATCGGCCTGCTTAATGAAGGGCAGGGCGTCGAAGGTTGCGCGGGCGGCCTGCTGGGTGCCGTTCCAGGCGACCAGCACCTTCTTGAAATTTGAGTTCACGGAGACTGCATAGGGCACGAACAGGACCGGGCGGCCGCTCTCGAACAGCAGGGTCTCGACATTGGCGTGCGAACCGGAATTACCGTCCGGGTCGGCCTGCTGCACGATGATGATGTCGCTGGCGCGCGCGGCAACGAGCGCGCTCACCGCACTGTCGCCCGACACGTTCTCCATCGCCTGCCACTCGAACGAAACGCCTTCGCGGCCGGCGCGGGTGTCGAACAGCGTCTTGATTTCTTCGCTGCGCTGCTGGTTCTGCTCTGCGCTGGCTGCGATGAAATCGGTATCCGGAAAACCCATAGGCGTGACGTAAGGAACCGGAATCGCCTCCGCATGGACGCCGATCAGGTGCGCGGAGAAGCGGTCGGCAAGCGGGAGCGCGCAATCGAGCACGCGGCCGGCATCGGCCTTGGATTGCAGCACGGCGAGGATGGTCTTGTAGGTCATGTCGGCCTCCGAAGCGTTGTGGCGGGCAGGCGGCTGCACCGTCATGGAGACAATCTGCGCCGCAGGTTCCGGTTCCGCCTTGCGCGGGATCAAACCGCAGGAGACTCCGCGTCGCAACTTTCCCCTGGAGAATAGTCCTCCAGCCGCTTCGGCGAAAGGGGCGACACTTGCATGCCAGACGATGTTGTGGCGACATGATCCCACTCGTGCGTGGGACGGGCGCGCGAGCAGGGGAACGGCAGATGAGGAGCCTTCGCCTCGCGTTCGACGCGATGATGGACGCGCGGGCCGCGCCGCTCGAAGCGGCTGGCCCCGACAAGGCTGCGCGCCTCGCGCTGGTGCAGCGCCATGGCGATTTCTCGCAGGCCTATTCGACGGCGGTGCAGGAGGGTCTGCGCCATTTCGGCGACGGGCACGGCTATATCGCCTATGGCGCCAAGATGGGATCGCGGATCGCGCTCGGCGACCCCGTGGCCGGCACGACCACTGGCCCGAGCTAATAGACCGCTTCATCGAGCAGGCTGGCCGGCCGTGTTTCGCGGAGATTTCCCACGAGACCGCGGCCATCCTGGCCGCCAGGGGCTATCGCGTCGCGCGAATCGGTTTCGACACGGCGCTCGATCTCGACTGGTACGATTTTTCGGGACCGAAGAAGGAAAAGGCGCGCTACGCGGCGCACTGGTTGAGGCGGAACGGCTACAGCATCGTCGAAGAACACGAGTTGCCCGGAGCGGCCGACTTGCCCGGAGCGGCCGACGCCGTCGCGGCCCTGTCGGCGCAGTGGCGCTGCAGCCGCATCGTGCACCGGCGAGAAATGGCGTTCATGAACCGGCCGTTTCCGGCGACGCCGGATCCGCTGATGCGCCGCTTCGTGCTGCTGTCGCCGGAGGGCGCGCCGGTGTCGTTGCTCTATTTCGACCCGGTGTTCAGCGGCGGCAAGGTCATCGGCTATGTGGCCGTGTTCAAGCGGCGGCTGCCGGGGGTGACCCCGCATGCGGAAATCGGCATCACGAAGCACGCGGTGGAGATATTTAAGCGGGAGGGGCGCAAGGTGGTGCTGCTGAGCCTGGCGCCGTTTGCCGACCCGCGCCCGAGTGGCTTTCCCGAGAGTGCTGCGTTCCGCTGGGCGATGGGGCAGCTATACCGGTCAGCGGCGGTGAACCGGCGGGTGTTCAACGTGCAGGGGCATGCGGAGCAGCGGCGCCGGCTCTACGGGCGGACGATTCCGCGTTATTTCGCATGGGGATGCGGCTCGCCCTTCCTGCACCTCGTGAGCCTGCTGCGGCTGTGCAAGGCGATCTGAAGCACGGTCAGGCCTTTGCGGGGCCTAGCGCCTCGACCATGGCGCGTACCTCGGCGGCCGCGGCATCGAGCGCTTCCTGGGTTCGCGCGCGCACGACGAGCTCGGTCCAGAACGCACCATCGAGATATTTGGGGTATGAGCCGATGATCGTCTCCGGATGCGCCTTCTGGATCTCGCCCAGCGGGCCGCCGATGACGCCTTCGCCGAACGGGCAGTGGATAGCCGCCGACAACAATTTCTGTCCGGTCTTCAGCGTCGGCACGACATTGTCGAGCATGGACTGGAAGATCGCAGGCACGCCGGCCATCACATGGACGTTGCCCATACGGAAACCCGGCGCCAGCGACACGGGATTGTCGATGTGGTCGGCCCCGCGCGGCATGCGTGCCATGCGCATGCGGGCTTCGGTGAACTCGATGCCGCGCGTGGCGTAGTGAGCTTCGAGCATGGCGTAGGCGCGGTCGTCATATTCGCAAGGGACGCCAAAGGCCTTCGACACGGAATCGGCGGTGATGTCGTCGTGGGTGGGGCCGATGCCGCCGGTGGTGAATACGTAGGTGTAGCGGGCACGCAGCGCGTTGACGGCGGCGACGATTTCGTCTTCCTCGTCCGCGACGATGCGCACCTCCTTCAGGTCGATGCCGATGGCGCTCATGACGTCCGCCAGATGGCCGATATTGCGGTCCTTGGTGCGACCGGAGAGGATTTCGTCGCCGATGACGATCATCGCGGCGGTTATGATTTCGGCCATGGAGCATTCCTTCACAGACTGGCGGCAGGCATAGCGCCGCGCGCGCCGTGCGGCAATCCCGATTGCCATCGGGGTGACCGGGGTTAGACTGGGTGCGCCAGTTCACAGTCCCCGAGAGTGCTCTTTTCCCATGTTCTCAGCCATCGCCGGCATCGTCGTCGCCATCCTTGCAGCCGTCGTCATGGTCGCTGCCTATTTCTTCTGGATCACGCGTCGCCTCGCGCGCAATGCGGAACGTGCCGTGCCCGCCAACGGATCGTTCGTCACGGTCGACGGCAACCGCATCCATTATGTCGAGAGCGGCGAGGGAAGGCCGATCCTGATGATCCACGGCCTTGGCGGCACGCTGCACCACCTGCGGCGGCCGCTGATGGAAGAGTTCGGCGAAGGCTACCGGCTGATCGCCATTGACAGGCCGGGTTCGGGCTATTCGACACGTGGGGAGGGGCTGGACGGCAGGCTTGCAGAGCAGGCCCGCCAGACGGTGCGCTTCATAGAGACGCTGGGGCTGGAGAAACCGCTGCTCGTCGGGCATTCGCTCGGCGGCGCCATCGCGCTTGCCGTGGCGCTCGACTATCCGGACACGATTTCCGGGCTCGCGCTCATCGCGCCGCTGACGCATTACGAGGAAGAGCCGCCGGAGGAGTTCAGGGCTCTGGCGATCACATCGCCGCTGCGCCGGCGCATCATAGCAAACACCGTGGCGCTGCCACTGGCCGTCAAGAACGCCCCGAAGACGCTGGAGTTCGTGTTCGGGCCACAGCAGCCGCCGGAAGACTACGCGATTGCCGGCGGCGCGATGGTCGGGCTGCGGCCGGGGCACTTCTATGCGACTTCCACGGACCTCGTGGCAGTTCATCACGACCTGCCACGCCAGCAGACGCGCTATGGCGAACTCGCCTTGCCGGTCGGCATCCTGTTCGGCACCGAGGACAGGGTGCTCAACTACGAGCGGCAGGGGCTGGCGATGCAGGGCAAGGTCGCTGGGCTCGACCTGGAGATCGTAAACGGCATCGGCCATATGCCCCAATATGCGATCACCGCGCAGGTGGTCGCCTTCATCCGGCGCATCGCCGAACGTGCCTTCGCCAGCTGAAAGTCAAACCGGCTGCTGTGTCTAAGCGTCTTCGCCGACCGGCTCGTCCGCGTCATCCGGCAAGACGGCTTCGACTTCAAACAACAATCCCGACCTGCGGAAAGTCATCTGCGCCCGTCCACCGAGCGTCGTTGCCAGCACACCCTCAATGAGTTTCGACCCAAACCCTCTCGCTTCGGGCTCGCGAACCTCCGGGCCGCCCATCTCGCTCCAGAAGAATTTCAAGGTCCGGTGGCCGTTTCGTTCGATCTCCCAATGTATCGTGACCGAGCCGCCGGCGACTGAAAGCGCTCCATATTTGGAGGCATTGGTGGCCAGTTCATGCAGCGCGAGGGAAAAAGCGGAGACCGCCTGCTCGGTCAGAACGACGCGAGGACCACCGAAGCGGACGTCTGCTCCATTGAAGGGCTCCAGCGCCTCGGCGACGACGGTGCGCAGGTCGGCCGAACTCCAGCCTTCCTGCGTTAGTATGTCCTGCGCGGTGGAAAGGGCCTGGATGCGCCCGAATGCGATGGTCTTGGCTTCCTCCAGATCGTTGGCGGACCTTAGAGACTGGGCAAATACTGACTGGACCGTTGCCAGGGTGTTCTTGACGCGATGGTTCAGTTCGCGGGCGAGGAGCCTGCGATGCTCCTCGGCCTCCTTTCGCTCCGTTATATCCTGTGTGATGCCCGTCATGATGGGCGACGCGCCATCGCCAACCGACATCATCTGCCCCCTAGCTTCAATCCATCTGCGATCGCCATCGGGCGTACGGATACGGTATTCCACCCGCAGCTCAGTGCGGTTTTTCACCGCTTCTCTAATCGCGTCCTTCCACTGCTCGACATCCAGCGGATCGACCGCTTTCTCGAAATCGTCATAGGTAAACGGCTCATCAGTCTTGCGGCCGAAGTTTTCCTTGCAGCGAGAAGAGCTTACGAGCCGCTTTTCGTTGATATCGAGCGTCCAGGTGCCCATCTTGGCGGCATTCAAAATGAACCGTAGGCGGTCCTCCGATGCCGTCAGATCGAGAATGCGCTTCTCGATCTGATTTTCCAGCACTTCGTGCGACGAGTGCAACTCGGCGAGCCGATTGCGTTCCGGGCTGACATCGAACTGGCTCGCAAAGAAATATGTCAGCGCACCTTCTTCATCGAATACGGGCGAAATCAGCAGGCGATTCCAGAAGCTGCGCCCATCCTTTCGATAGTTGAGCAGATCTATCTCGATGGCTTCACGGCGGGCGATGGCGTTTCTGACCTTGGTGACATCGTCAAAATTGGTTCCGTCGCCCTGCAGAAAGCGGCAGTTTTTCCCCAAAATCTCTTCGCGTGTGTATCCCGTCAGGCGGGTGAAGGCGTCATTCGAAAAGACGATCGGATTGTCGGGCCGATGCGGGTCGGTGATCAACATCGGCATGCGGGTGGTGCGCACCGCCGCCGCGAACGGGTCCGTGGACGCCGCTACCTGATGCAACTCCTTCTCAATCCTGCCTTCTTCCCGACTGTTCATCACGTTCTCCGCCACGACCATGTCTACTCATTACGCAACAGGTGTGCCGGACACCATGCATTTTCGCACAGATTGGCTCACCGTAGCCGCCTGAGGCGTCATACGGCGAAGCCTCGACCATTCAACGCTTTCCACCGATCATCGGTTCAGCCCAGAGACATGTTTTTCCGGTTCCGCTTGCTGCATCGCGATTGGGAAGGGTGGGACCACACTCGGTGGGCCCGGCAAAACTCACACGCAATTTTACGCGGCTGCTGGTTGACTGACGCCGGCAAACCCAACAGAAGCAAGGCGTGCGGGCGTGGCGGAACTGGTAGACGCAAGGGACTTAAAATCCCTCGACTTCGGTCATCCGGGTTCGATCCCCGGCGCCCGCACCACTTCCGGGGAATTTCCCGCGGGCTGAGGGATTCGAACCGCCTTGATTGCGCATTGTGCCTTGCCGGGAAATCGGCAAGTATTGCCCGGCAACCATAAAAACACTCCGGGAGGTACCTGCATGAACATGCACTGGAAAATGTTCGCCGTCGCAACCGTAGCCGCCGGCATGTCGGCGTTTGGCGCGTCCGGCGCGCTGGCCAATTGCGACGACGGCGAAATGGTCATCAAATTCAGCCACGTGGTGGCAGAGAAGGGCCACCCCAAGGGCGAGGCGGCGGTGCTTTTCGCGCAGCGCGTGAATGAGGAGATGAACGGAACGGCCTGCATGGAGGTCTATCCGAACACGACGCTCTACGACGACGACAAGGTGATGGAAGCCTTGTTGCTCGGCGATGTGCAGATCGCCGCGCCGTCGCTGTCGAAGTTCGAGGCCTACACACTCAAGTACCGCGTCTTCGACCTGCCGTTCCTGTTCTCCAGCCTCGATGCGGTCAGCGGCTTCAACCAGTCCGATACGGGCAAGGGGCTGCTCACCGTCATGGAAGACGAAGGCTATACCGGCCTCGGCTACTGGCTCTCCGGCCTCAAGCAGTTTTCGGCCAACAAGCCGCTGCTGGTGCCCTCCGACGCCAACGGCCTGAAGTTCCGCATCCAGACGTCGGACGTCGCCGACGCGATGATCCAGGCAATCGGCGGATCGGCACAGAAGCTGGCCTTCAAGGAAGTCTATGGCGCGCTGCAGACCGGGGTCGTCGACGGTCAGGAAAACTCGTGGTGCAACATCTACACCCAGAAGTTCTTCGAGGTGCAGGACGGCATCACCGAGACCAACCACCAGGTGCTGGCCTATCTGCTTGTGACCTCGACCGAATGGCTGCAGGGGCTGGAGCCCGAAGTGCGCGACCAGTTCGTGAAGATTGCCGACGAGGTGACGCTGGCCGCCAACGCCGACGTGGCCAACAAGGAAGGCGCCTGCCGCCAGAACATCGTGGATGCTGGTGGTGAAATCCGCGAGCTAACGCCGGAACAGCGTGCAGAATGGGTTTCGACCATGAAGCCGGTGTGGGAGCAGTTCGAGGCCGACATCGGCAAGGACGTGATCGACGCGGCCGTGGCGTCCGGTTCCTGACAGAAATGACCATGGCGCGCCCGTCCGCGGGCGCGCCGACCATGGCCGGACGCAATATATAACGATAACCGCGCCGGCCCTTCAGAGGGGAGGATTACGTGGAGCTTCTGTGGCCGACGCTCGCGCTGCTGGCGCTGGTGGTCATCGTGTTCGCCGCCGAGCGGCGCTACCCAGAACTGGTGAGCAGGATCGAGGAGAACATCCTCGCCACGCTGCTTGCGATCATCACCTTCGTTTCCTTCACGCAGGTGATCGCGCGCTACGGTTTCAATACCGGCTGGAGCGGGGCGCTGGAGTTCACGCGCGTCATGTTCGCGTGGATGATCCTGTTCGGCATGAGCTACGGCATCAAGCACGGCGTGCATCTGGGCGTCGACGCATTCGTCAGGCTTTTGCCGTCAAACCTGTTCCGCCTGGCCGCGCTGTTTGCGGCGGTCTGCGTGTTCCTCTACGCCTTCGTGCTGCTTTATGCCGGGTGGCTGGCACTGCTGGGCGTCGACGTGTCGACCAACTGGCGGCAGACCGGCGCGATCGGCTACTGGACCTTCATGTTCGACAGAGGCACCGGCCTCGACGACCTGAAATATCCGCTCTGGATGCAGGAGACATTCGGCCTTCAGGACCGGGTGCAGCGCTGGATTGCCTACATCATGCTGCCGGCCGGACTGGCGCTGCTGGCGCTGCGCGCGGTGCAGGGCTTCGTGGCGATCCTGCGAGGGGAACGCGAGATGCTGATTGCCAGCCACGAGGCCGAGGACCTGGTTTCCGAAGCCCGCAAGACGGCCGTGGACTGAGGTATCAGGCATGGAATCCGCGATCCTCTTCATCCTCGTCCTGTTCCTGCTCTTCATCGGCGCGCCGGTGGCCGTCGCGCTCGGCCTGTCGTCGCTGATCATCATCACCTTCTTTTCCAACGACTCGGTCTCGTCGGTGGCGCTGCAGCTCTTCACCGCGTCGCAGAACTACACGCTGCTTGCGATCCCGTTCTTCATTCTGGCCTCTGCCTTCATGTCGACGGGCGGCGTGGCGCGGCGCATCATCCGCTTCGCGATCGCTAGCGTCGGGCACTTCCGTGGCGGTCTCGCGATGGCGTCTGTGCTTGCCTGCATGATGTTCGCAGCCCTGTCAGGTTCGTCACCGGCCACCGTCGTGGCGATCGGCACGATCGCCATCGCCGGCATGCGGCAGGTGGGCTACAGCAAGGAGTTTGCTGCCGGCATCATCGCAAATGCCGGCACGCTGGGCATCCTCATCCCGCCGTCGATCGTCATGGTGGTCTATTCGGCGGCGACCGACGTCTCCGTCGGCCGCATGTTCCTGGCCGGCGTGGTGCCCGGTCTGCTGGCCGGCCTGATGCTGATGGTGGCGATCTATGTGGTAGCGCGCTGGCGCAACCTGCCGGCGGAGCCGTGGAAGGGTTTTCACGAAATCCTCGAGGGCGGCAAGCAGGCCGGCTGGGGGCTGTTCCTGATCATCATCATCCTTGGCGGCATCTATGGCGGCGTCTTCACGCCGACGGAAGCCGCGTCGGTCGCGGCGGTCTACGCCTTCTTCGTGGCGCTGTTCGTCTATCGCGACATGGGCCCGATGAAGGGCATACGGTGGATCGCCGAAACCGACAGCGACGGCGCGCGCGTCGGGTTTTCGGGCACAGTCTACGGGCTTGCCTTTTTCTTCGTATGGATGATCCTGACCTTCTTCGCCACCGATGGCTGGGAGGGCGTCACGCTTTCGGGGCGGGCGCTTGTCGGCGCGGTTCTTTCGCTCGTGCTGGCAATCGCCTATGTCGTCTGGCGCGATCCGCAGTCCAATCCGGGCAACATTCCAGCCTATCTCGTGCGCGGCCTGCCGATCTGGGGCCGCAATCTCTCGCTGATGGCGCGCAACTTCCTGCCCGCCTTCTTCAATGACGAAACCCGCAAGGTGATGGTCGATGCGGCGCGCACGACGATCATGCTGATGTTCATCATCGTCAACGCGCTGCTGTTCGCCCATGTGCTGTCGTCGGAACGGATTCCGCAGACAATCACCGAGCTGATGCTTGGCGCGGGCTTCAACTGGTTCACCTTCCTGATCGCGGTGAACCTGCTGCTGCTGCTCGGCGGCCAGTTCATGGAGCCCTCGGGCCTGCTGCTCATCGTGGCGCCGGTGGTGTTTCCGATCGCCATGGAGCTCGGCGTCGATCCGGTGCATCTCGGCATCATCATGGTCGTGAACATGGAAATCGGGATGATCACGCCGCCGATCGGGCTCAACCTGTTCGTCACCTCCGGCATAACCGGCATGAGCCTGATCCAGGTGGTGCGGGCGGCGCTGCCGTTCGTGGCGGTGCTGTTCCTGTTCCTGATCATCATTACCTATGTGCCGATCATATCCACATGGCTGCCCTATACGCTGATGGGACCGGAGATCGTCACGCGGTAACAGCGACACGAAAGCGGCTGGCGGTTTGGCGCGAGACTTGGCACAGTCGGGCAAAAGGAGACACCACTCTATGCCCGCAGCCACGAAATCCGCCTTTGGCCGCCCCAAACCCTGGACCGAGGTCGCGCCGCATCTCGTCGACGTGGCGACCGGGCGCAAGCCCGCCGATCTGGTCGTCAGGAACGGGCGGTGGGTGAACGTGCACTCCGGCGAGGTGGTGCCGGGCACCGACGTAGCGATCGTGGAGGGACGTTTCGCCTATTGCGGGCCGGATGCCTCGCACGCGATCGGCGAGGGCACCAAGGTGGTGGATGCAGGCGGCCGCTATCTGGTGCCGGGCCTGTGCGACGCGCATATGCATGTCGAAAGCGGGATGGTGACGGTGACCGAGTTCTGCCGCGCCGTCATCCCGCACGGCACCACGTCGATGTTCATCGATCCGCACGAGATCGCCAATGTGCTCGGTCTCGAGGGCGTGCGGCTGATGCATGACGAGGCGCTGGCGATGCCGATCAATGTGGGCGTGCAGATGCCGTCCTGCGTGCCGTCCGCACCGGGGCTGGAGAACGCGGGCGCGCAACTGACCGCGGCAGACGTTGCCGAGGCGATGACGTGGGAGAATATCGTCGGGCTCGGCGAGGTGATGAATTTTCCCGGCGTCGCCAACAACGACCCGGTGATGGTGGCGGAAATTGCCGAGACGGTGAAGGCCGGCAAGACGGTTGGCGGCCATTATGCCTCGCGCGATCTCGGGCTTGCCTTCCACGGCTATGTCGCGGGCGGTCCGGAGGACGATCACGAGGGCACGGCCGTCGAGGATGCGGTTGCCCGCGTGCGGCAGGGCATGAAGGCGATGCTGCGGCTGGGGTCGGCATGGTACGACGTCGCCAGCCAGATCAAGGCGGTGACGGAGCTGGGGCTCGACCCGCGCAACTTCATCCTGTGCACCGACGACAGCCATTCCGGCACGCTGGTCCACGACGGGCACATGGACCGGGTGGTCCGCCACGCCATTGCGCAGGGGCTCAGCCCGGTGACCGCGATCCAGATGGCGACCATCAACACGGCCCAGCACTTCCGCCTGGAGCGCGAGCTGGGTTCGATCACGCCGGGCAGGCTCGCCGACTTCCTCATCGTCTCGAACCTGCCCGAACTGACGATCGACGAGGTTTACGGGCGCGGGGTGCGGCTTGCGCGCAACGGGCGGCTGGAAGCTGATATTCCGGCGTATGATTATCCGGCAAGCGCGAAGGGCACCGTGAAGCTCGGCAAGGCGCTGACGGCTGCCGATTTCGACATCGCAGCGCCCGCAGGCGCCAACGAGGTGCGGGCGCGGGTGATCGGCGTGATCGAGAACCAGGCGCCCACGCGGGCGCTGGAGGCGGAACTGGCTGTCGAGGACGGGCTGGTCGCGATGGACCGGCAGAACGACGTCTGCCAGATCGCGCTGGTCGAGCGGCATCGGGGCACGGGCGGCGTGGTCAACGGCTTCGTCTCCGGCTTCGGTTACGTCAAGGATTGCGCGATGGCGTCGACGGTGGCGCATGATTCCCACCACATGATCGTGGTTGGAACCAACAAGGCGGACATGGCGCAGGCGGCGAACCGGCTGGGCGAAGTCGGCGGCGGCGTGGTGCTGATCTCCGAAGGCAGGGAACTGGCGCTGGTTGAGATGCCGATTGCCGGGTTGATGTCCGCCGAGCGCGCCGAGGCCGTGGCGGAGAAGGCTGCAAAGCTGACGGCCGCAATGCGCGACATGGGCTGCTCGCTCAACAACGCCTACATGCAGCACTCGCTGCTGGCGCTGGTGGTGATCCCCGAACTCCGGATTTCCGATGTCGGCATCGTCGACGTGACGAAGTTCGAGACCGTGGACCTATTCCTCTAAAGGACTGCTCTAGCGCGCACCGCCGACGGCGACGTTGATGACCTCGAAGGGCGTGGTGATGATGATCTCGGCCGCCGAGCCGATCGTCTGGCCGAGACCCTGCGCGAGGGTTTCGAGGCGGCGCGTCACCTGATCGCCATTGCCGCCGAGGTTATCGTCCTCGTTGAGCCGCTGGCCGAGTAGCTGGATCAGAAGTGGATTGTCGGCAAAGCGGGCGTGATTGAGCCGATCACCGCTCTCGAGCGCCGACACGTCGATCACGGTCACGCCGAGGCTCGCGAGGTCCTCGTCCTTGTCGTAGTCGCCGACGCGGGGACGGCTGCCGGCAAGGATGGACGATACCAGCAATGCGCGATCGTCGCGCGACACCATGACCAGGAAAGGCCGGTCCAGCTTGCCGATACGCTGAAGCTGCGTCTTGAAGACGTCGACATCGATGTCGGGCGACGCGAGCACCACGTCGCCTAGGGCGCCGGCCACGGTCTGGTCATCGGCGATGGCGATCTGGCGCAGGGCTTCCATCGTGACCCAGTTGCCCATCGAATGGGCGATGATGTCGATGCGTTTCGCGCCGCTGGCGCGGAGCAGGCGCAGCGTCTTTTCCAGACCGTCGCGGGCGACGGTCGCGGAGTTGTTGTCGTAGATGTAGTCGACGGTGCGGCCGGTCGAGGCCCATGAGAACAGGACCGGCGTGCCGGCATAGCCGGAATCGTGGACGATCTGCGCGGCGCGATAGATCGAGCCGTCGAAGGCAGTGCGGTAGCCATGGATGAAGACCAGCGCGCGGCCGTCGGTGCGTGCCAGGTTCTCGCGCAGGGCATTGCCAAAATCCTGCTCCTTCGGGAACAAGGCGATCTCGCTGGCGGCGAAGTGTTTGGATGCATCGCGCCGCGCACCGTTTCGGGGCCCCTCCAGCCTGCCTGAAGTGTGGACGCGCGGTACCGTCACGTTAACGCGGGCAAAGCCCAGCTCGTCGCCGCGTCCGCCGCCATAGACCTCGGACGGATCGTCTGCCTTGGCGCGGGTCGTCGCGACCAGAATGTTGTGCGTTGCAACGATTGCGTCGGGTTCGGCCGCCAGCGCGTTCGTGAGGCTGCGCGATGGGCCGCCGGCGCAGCCCGACAGCGCCAGAACGAGGGCGGGAAACAACGCCATCAGTGTGCGCCGGAAAGCAGACACGGCAAACTCCAGTACCAACGTCCGTCTGCGGATAGCGGCTAAAGCCGCCCGCGTCCATCCGCAGTGGCAAAACTTCCGGTTACCGGCTCCAGAAAGCGGGGGTGAAGATCACCAGCACGGCCAGGATTTCCAGGCGGCCGAGCAGCATTGCGAGCGACAGCAGCCACTTGGCCGAATCCGGCACGTTGGCGAAGTTGCCAGACGGGCCAATCTGGTCACCGAGACCGGGGCCGACATTGGTCAGCGACGTCAACGCGCCCGTCAGGGCGGTCATCAGGTCCAGGCCGGTTGCGGCAAGCAGGATGGTCATGATCAGCCAGATGACGACGAAGGCCGAGATGAACAGCACGACCGCGCGCTGCACCGTGTCGTCCACCGGGCGATCGCCGTAGCGGACGCTGGCGACGCTGTTGGGATAGACGAAGCGGCGCAGACCGTTGACGAGGAGCTTGTAGAGAATGAGGAAACGGTATGCCTTGACGCCGCCGGAGGTCGAACCGGAACAGCCGCCCAGGAAGGTCGCGGCGAACGCGCAGCCAACCGCGAAGGGTCCCCACAGCGTATAGTCCTGACTGGCATAACCGGTAGTTGTGATGATTGACACGAAGTTGAAGGCGGCGTGGCTGAGCGCCACCGTGAACGGCATGCCGGTCGAAACGCGCAGATAGACCGCGACCGCCACGACGAAGGCGACGACGTAGCCAGCGAAGACGCGGATTTGCGGGTCGCGCAGCGCGTCGAGCCGGCCGGCGACCGCAAGCAGGATCAGGATCGAGAACGGCAGCGCGCCAATGAACATGAAAATGGTGCCGATCCAGAGGATCGCCAGATTGCCGGCATATTGGCCCATCGAGGCGTCATGGGTAGAAAATCCGCCGGTGGAGATGGTGGTCAGGGCGTGGTTGAGCGCGTTGAAGCTGCTCATCCCGGCGGCCGCGTAACACAGGCCGCAGATCAGCGTCAGCAGCGAGTAGATGGCGATCAGGCTCGTCGTGTAGGTAGAGAAGCGTTCGAACGGGCGGTCACCCATGTCCGACGATTCGATGCGGAAATAGGAGAAGCCGCCGACATTCAGGAACGGCAGCACGAACAGGCCGAGCGCGATCACGCCGAGGCCGCCCATCCATTGCAGGATGGAACGCCACAATAGGACGCCCGGCGGAAGGTCGTCGAGGCCGACCAGAACCGTGCCGCCGGTGGTCGTGATGCCCGAGACGGTTTCGAAGAAGGCGTCGGCGACGCTCAGGTCGGTCGAGGAGGCGAGCAGCGGGACCGCGCCAACAACGCAGGTGGTGAGCCACAGAAGGTTGACCAGCAGGAAGCCGAAACGCGACGAGATCGGCGGGGGCGACCTTGGGTGGCCAGCGCGAGGCCCAGCGAAAGCCCGCCGGTGAACAGCGCGGAGAAGGCGAAGGTGCGCCAGTCGTCATTGCCGAAATAAAGATCGACCGCCGCCGGAATCAGCATCGCGAGCGAAAGATAGATCGCAAAGACCGAAGCAATATGAAGCGCGGCACGTATGGAAGAGTAATGCACGGGGAAGAAGCCTCGACTCTGGGCGCGGCCGGAGAGTGGCGTCATCCGGCAGTTTGTGCAATAGGGCCCGCATAGCACACGGAGCCGCACCATGGCCGGATTTACACGCGATGTTGCCCGCGCGGCGGATGCGATGCGAGCGCTTTTCGATACGACGCCGCTTCAGGAGAACGATTACCTGTCGCGCAAGACGGGCGCGCGCGTGTTTCTCAAGCGCGAGGACCTGTCGCCGGTTCGCTCCTACAAGATCCGCGGGGCGTTCAACTTTTTCCACAAGGCGGTTGCTGCCGGCCTGTCTCCGGAAGCGTTCGTTTGCGCCTCTGCCGGCAACCATGCGCAAGGGTTCGCCTATGTGTGCCGGCATCTCGGCCGGCGCGGCGTCGTCTTCATGCCGGTGACCACGCCGCAGCAGAAGATCGACAAGACGCGCATGTTCGGCGGCGGCATGGTCGAGATACGGCTCATCGGCGACTTCTTCGACGAATGCTATCGCGCCGCGCTCGACTTTGCCGAGGCAAGCGGCGGGCTGATGGTGCCGCCGTTCGACCATCGCGACATCATCGAGGGGCAGGCGACCGTGGCGCACGAGATCGCTGCGCAGATGCCGGAGGGCATCGAGCCAGCCCTGATGGTGCTGCCGGTCGGTGGCGGCGGGCTCTCGGCCGGCGTGACGCGCTATTACGCGGAGCGCGGGGCCGCACCCCGCTTCGCTTTCGCCGAGCCGCTGGGCGCGCCCAGCCTGAAGCGGAGCCTTGCGGCCGGCCGCCGGGTGAAACTCGATACGGTGGACAATTTCGTCGATGGCGCGGCCGTAGCCGAGATCGGCAAGGAGAATTTCCGGCTGCTCAAGGGGTTCGACGAGGCGCAGGTGCGGCTTGTGCCCGAGAACCGGCTTTGCGCCACGATGGTCGAGATGCTCAATATCGAAGGCATCGTGCTGGAGCCGGCGGGCGCGCTCGCCATCGACGTGCTCAAGGATTTTCCGCGTAAGGAGCTCAAGGGCAGGGCGGTCGTGCTGGTCGTTTCCGGCGGGAATTTCGATTTCGAACGGCTGCCCGACGTCAAGGAGCGGGCGCTGCGCTTCGAGGGCTTGAAGAAGTACTTCATCTTCCGCTTTCCGCAGCGGCCGGGCGCGCTGCGCGATTTCCTGGAACTGCTCGGTCCCGACGACGACATCGCCCGCTTCGAATATCTGAAGAAGTCGGCCCGCAATTTCGGTTCGGTGCTGATCGGTATCGAAACGAAGGACGCGAAGAATTTCGACCTGTTGAGAAAGCGCTTCGCCGAAGGCGGCTGGGCTTTCCAGGACATCACCGAGAACGAAGTCCTGGCGGGGCTGATCATATGAGCGACACCGTCTACATCGTCCTTTTCCGCGGTGTCGGCGGCAAGACGCAGCTTCCGACGGCACCGTTGCGGGAGAAGCTGGCGGAGGCCGGCTTTCGCAATGTCGCGACCTACATCAACAGCGGCAACGCTCTGGTGAAAACGCGTAAGTCCCGTGCGACGGCGGCGAAGGAGATAGCCGCGATCTGCAAGCGCGAATTCGGATTCGAGAAGGACATCTATCTGATTTCGGCCGAAGAATGGGATGCGGTGATTGCAAACAACCCGTTTCCCGACGCTACGGAGACCCCGAAGTTCCTGCACGCGGCGTGGCTGACCGATGCGCCCGATCCCGCCAGACTGAAGGCACTGCAGGATATCGCGCAGGGCCGCGACCGTATCGAGGTTGTCGGTAACGTTGCCTATCTCCACACGCCGGCGGGTTTCGGCACCTCCAAGCTTGCCGAGCGGTTCGACAAGGGCATCGGCGTGCCGAACACGGCGCGCAACTGGAACACCGTGCTCAAGCTGGCAGAGCTTGCGGACAAATGCGCGTGAGCGACCTTGCCGTAGCTGCTACGAGATGCCATTTTATGCGCAATCCTTGTTATCGGATGGTGTGAGCATGAACGTTTCGATTGGTGACCGCTGGGAGGGCTTCGTGGCCGACATCGTCCGGCGCGGCCGCTACGGCTCGGCCAGCGAGGTAGTTCGCGAGGGTCTGCGCCTGGTCGAGGAACGTGAGGCCAGGCTAATCGCTCTCCGTACGATGCTTGATCGGTCGATCGAGGCGCACGGTGAGGTGAGCGAAGCTGACCTCGACGCCGCTCTTCAGGGCAAGGCCGAGGAACTGGAAGGCAAGATCGGCTGAATGCCGAAGCTTCGCTGGCTGCGTTCGGCGCAGGCGGACCTCATCGACATCCTCGAATTCGTTGCGCATCAAAGCGGCAGCGTCGCAGCCGGGTTGCGGCTGGTGGCCGACCTGCGCGGGAAGTGCGGCGAACTGGCAAGCCTGCCCGGTGTGATCGGGCGGCCGCGCGCCGAACTCAGAGCAGACATCCGCAGCTTTGCTCACAAGGGCCATGTCATCTTCTTTCGCTATGAAGGCGATACATTCGAGGTGGTGAACATCATTCACGGTCACCGCGATATCGATGCCTTGTTCTCCGGGGACGAGGCGGATTCCTCGTAGGGCTTGCTGCGCTGCACAAGAAATCGGTTGCTTTCGAGGGCGAACTGCCCCATATGCGGGCTACGAGGCGCATGGGCCGGATCTGCCGGCTTTCCTTGAATGGACTGGTTGCGTCTGATTTCTCCCTTTCCTGTCACCCGACATGGCGAGCGGCGAATGAGCCCCGCGGGCACGAAGCGCGCGGGCACGACAGCGCAGCCGCGCGGGGCCATGCCCCGCCGTCTTGTCGTTCCTTTACAGATTTGCTGCGGCAGGTTGCGCCCTGCCGCGATATTGCGCGGCCGCCGCCATGAGCTTCCGGCCGCCTGAAAGAAGAAGATTTTGACGAACGAAAACAACAACGCCGTGGAAACCAATGGCGGATTCGCTGCACTGGGCATTACCGGCGCGCTGCTGAAGTCGACCGAGAAGGCCGGTTTCACCGATCCGAAGCCGATCCAGGTGCAGGCGATCCCGGCGCAGCTCGAAGGCCGCGACATTCTCGGTATCGCGCAGACGGGCTCCGGCAAGACCGCCGCTTTCAGCCTGCCGATCCTGTCGAAGATCGTCGGGTTCGGCACCAAGCGGCTGCCGCGCACGTGCCGCGCCCTGATCCTCGCGCCGACGCGCGAGCTGGCGGTTCAGATCGAAGAGACGATCCGTACGCTGTCGAAGGGCCTGCATGTCTCGACCGCGCTGGTGCTGGGCGGCGTTTCGCGCTTCTCGCAGATCAAGCGCATGGCGCCGGGCATCGACATCCTCATCGCCACGCCGGGCCGGCTGACGGACCTTGTGCGCGAAGGCCAGATCAGCCTTGCCGAGACTCGCTTCCTGGTGCTCGACGAAGCCGACCGCATGCTCGACATGGGCTTCATCCACGACGTCAAGCGCATCGCCAAGGCGACGCATCGCGACCGCCAGACGGCGCTGTTCTCGGCAACCATGCCGCATGAAATCGAACAGCTTGCCGCCGGGCTTCTCAAGAATCCCGTGCGTGTCGAAGTGGCGCCGCAGGGCACCACCGCCGGCGAGATCACGCAGAGCCTCGTGATGGCGCGCACCAAGCAGAAGCGTAAGATTCTCTCCGACATGCTCGCCGATGAGACGATGAAGTCGGTACTGATCTTTGCCCGCACAAAGCATGGCGCGGACCGCGTGACCAAGGACCTCGAGCGCGACGGCTTTGAGGCCGCCGTGATCCACGGCAACAAGTCGCAGAACGCCCGCCAGAAGGCGTTGAACGGCTTCCGCGAGGGCAAGGTGCGCATTCTGGTCGCCACCGACATCGCCGCGCGCGGCATCGACGTGCCCGGCATAAGCCATGTCGTGAACTTCGACCTGCCTGACGAGGCCGAGAGCTACGTCCACCGCATCGGCCGTACAGGCCGCAACGGCGCCGACGGCATCGCGATCACGCTGTGCGATCCGACCGAAAGCTCGAAGCTGCGCCAGGTGGAGCGTATCATCCGCATGAAGCTGCCGGTGGCGGCCTCGCATCTCGACCAGCCGGATCCGGTTCGGCCGCGCGGTGAGCAGAACGCGCCGCGTCCGCAGGCGGCCAACGATGACCGGGACGCCGGCGAGACGGGCGAGCGCCGTCCGCGCAACGGACAGGGCAAGCCGAGAAAATTCGGCGGCAAGCCCGGCGGCAACAAGGCTTTTGCCGGCAAGCCGGGCGGCAAGAAGCCGTTCCGCGCAAAGCGCCGCAGCAATGGCGGACGCCGCCCGCGGAACGCGCGGCCTAAACAGCGCTCGGGCTGGCCCAATTGCGCGGGCCGGCCCGATACTCTAAGGCGTTTCCTGTCGGCCGTCCGGCCGTATCGAGAGAACACGGGAAACGCCTCATGGCCGGATTGGCTGCGCTCGCGATCGCCTACGTCCTTTCGCAATTCTACCGCTCCTTCCTCGCGGTCCTGACGCCGGCCCTGATAACGGAGCTGGGCGCGACGAAGGGCGACCTTTCGGTCGCGTCCGGTGCCTGGTTCGTGGCCTTCGCGCTGTCGCAGTTCGGCATCGGCGTCGCGCTCGACCGGTACGGGCCGAAGCGCACCGCAGCCACGCTGCTTGCGCTGGGCGGCGCCGGCGGCGCCCTGGTTTTTGCGGGCGCGACCCAACCCTGGATGGTCATCGTCGCGATGACGATGATCGGCATCGGCTGCGCGCCTGTGCTGATGGCCTCCGTCTTCATCTTCGCACGCACCTATTCGCCGGCACGGCTGGCGATCCTGGTTTCCTGGCTTGTCGGGTTCGGTTCGTTCGGCAACGTGATCGGCGCTTCGCCGCTGGCGGCCGCCGCCGACGCCTTCGGCTGGCGACCGGTCATGCTGGGGCTCGGCGCGGTGACGCTGGTGACCGCCGTAGCCGTACTGTTCTTCGTGCGCGATCCGGCGCGGCATGGCGACGGGACGGCTGACAACGGCTTTGCCGGTTATCTGGAACTCTTCAGCCTGAAAGTGCTGTGGCCGATCCTGCCGCTGGTGGCGCTGAATTATGCCGCTGCCGCCGGCATACGCGGCCTCTGGGCCGGGCCCTATCTTTCCGATGTCTACGGCCTCGATTCACTGGCTATAGGGCAGGTGACGCTGTTCATGGCGCTGGCGATGGTCGTCGGCAGCTTTGTCTATGGCCCGCTCGATACGCTGTTCGGCACCCGCAAATGGGTTGCCGTCGGCGGCAATGCGATCGGCCTCGTGGTGCTGGTGGTGATCGCTCTTTATCCGGTGACCGACGTCGTCACCACGACCGTGTTTCTCGTGCTGATCGGATTGACGGGCGGCAGTTATGGCCTGCTGATGGCGCACGGCCGCGCATTCCTGCCGCCGCACCTGACCGGGCGCGGCGTGACGATGCTCAACTTCTTCTCGATAGGCGGGGTGGGCATCATGCAGTTCGCGACCGGGGCCGTTGTTACCGCGAACACGGCCGCTGACGCGCCGGCGGCAGCCTATCAGTCGCTGTTCTGGTTCTACGCAGCCACGCTGGCGCTGTCGCTGGTCATCTATCTGGCCTGTCGCGACGCCAAGCCGGAAAAGGCGGCAGCGCAAGTCAGCGCCTGAGCTCTGAGATCCATTCGCTAATGCGCCCGGCGAAGAGCGTGGTCGTCGACGGCGAGATGGCGTCGCCCGCAATTATGTGGTTGGACGGATCGTCGGAACTCTCGACGATCATCGTTTCGTGCGGCTTGCCCCAGCGGGCCGCTATGTCTCGGGTCAGTTCGGGACGCACGACGGCATCGGCATCGGAGAAAATGAAGAGCGCCGGCGCGTGGGCCCGCTCGACCACCGACTGCCGCGCAAGTTTGGTCAGGGCGGCCATCGGCAGCGTCGCCGCGGTCGGATAGCGGGTGGTCCAGTATCGCGCGTGCTCTTCGTTGACGGGTTCGAAGCCGCGTTCGGGGCCGATCACCATTTCCGCGATCTGCCTGCCCCAGGGCATTGTCAGCAGCCATGCGCCTGGGGCCTGCACGCCGTAGTTGGGTGAAATCAGGACGTAGCCGGCGACATCGCGAGACAGTTCGGGCTGCGTCGCCGCCCAGGTGGCGAGTGCCGCGCCGGTGGAGGTCGCTATGACGACGACCCTGTCGCCGATTGCCCGCCCTATGGCCATCGCCTCGGCGTAATCGTTGATCCAGTCGTTCAGCGAGGCTTCCGCCATTGCAGGGCCGTCGCGGCCATGACCGGCAAGCCGTGTGTAAAAGACGTTCGCCCCGATCTCGGCGGCCACGCGGTCCGGCACCGGGCGCAGCTCAGCTTTGGATGCCGAAAAACCGTGGACGTAGACGATCGCCAGCGGCGTGCGGGCCTTCGATACGGGGTCGGCCCAGACGATTTCCTTCGCCAGTTCGGCGCGGAGATTGGGGACGTCTGCCTCCCGCGCGGCAAGCCAGGCGACGGGATCATCTCCGATCGCGGTTTCGTCGAATGTGATCGTCGTGTCGGTGGCAACGCGCGGGCCGGCCAGGAACAGCAGGATCAGCGCGACCAGCACGACGGCGACGATGAGCAAGATCATTCTCACAATCGCCTCCGCTCCCGTTTCAACGCTTGGATCTGGTGCCGAAACGTCTTCCGTCCCAACCCGTAATGCGACGCATGATGCGATAGCGCAGTGCCTCGGGCAAGAACCGCATGATCCGGGTCGGCCAGACCATGCGGCGCGGGAACGCGATCTCGAAGCCGCCCTTGCGCAAGCCGCGGAGAAGCCGCCGGGACGCATCCTCGACGGCGAGCAGCCCCGGCATCGTGAAACGGTTCTTCGCCGTGAGTGGCGTGTCGATAAAGCCCGGGTTGACGATCTGCAGGCGGATGTTGAGCTTGTCGAAATCGTAGCGAAGCGACTGCGCCAGACTGTGGAGCGCGGCCTTCGAGCTGCCATACGCACCGGCCGCCGGCAGGCCGAAATAGGAGGTGACGGAGCCGATGATGGCGATCTGGCCGCGGCCGCGGTCGCGCATCAGATCTGCCACCGGCACAAGCCCGTAGATGACGCCCAGCAGGTTTACCCCGTAGGTGGTCGTGAAATTGTAGGTTTCCAGCCGTTCGCCATGTGTGGCCGAATAGATGCCGGCATTTAGTACGGTGAGCACGATCGGCCCGAGTTCCTTTTCGATCGCCGCGACCGTGCGCTCCATGCCGCGTTCGTCGGTCACGTCGCAGAAATAGGGAACGATACGGCCGCGCGCACCTGCCGCTTCCTCGACAAGCGTCAGTAGGCGTTCCTCGTCACGCGCCATTGCGGCGACCACGAACCCTTCACGGGCGAGATCGAGCGCAAGCTGCCTGCCTAGACCGGTGCTGGCGCCGTTATCCAGGCGACGCCGTCCTTTGGGTCGGCTCTGTACAGCGTCATGAAGAAGTCCGAAGCTGGTTTCGCGGCAGGATGTGGTAACGACGCCGGCGCCCCTTGGAAAGGCCACCGGGCGACATTGGGTATCGGGATGCCGAAATAAGCAGGTTTGGCGCAAAATCCAACCTTGAAAGCAACCTTCCACGTTTCTAGGCTCGCGCAAAAGATGACGACAAGGAAAGTTTCATGACCAGTTCCGTGATCGATATCATCGGCAACACGCCGCTGATCCGGCTCAAGCGTGCCTCGGAAGAAACCGGTTGTGAGATTCTCGGCAAGGCCGAATTTCTCAACCCGGGACAGTCGATCAAGGACCGGGCCGGGCTGTTCATCATCCGGGATGCGGAGCGCAAGGGCCTGCTGCGGCCGGGCGGCGTTATCGTGGAAGGCACTGCCGGCAACACGGGTATCGGCCTGACCTTGGTGGCGAAGGCGCTCGGCTACCGCACCGTGATCGTCATCCCCGAGACGCAGAGCCAGGAGAAGAAGGACGCCCTGCGGCTGCTCGGCGCGGAACTGATCGAGGTGCCGGCCGTGCCCTACAAGAACCCGAACAACTATGTGAAGGTTTCCGGGCGGCTGGCCGAACAACTGGCGAAGACCGAGCCCAACGGCGCGATCTGGGCCAATCAATTCGACAACGTGGCCAACCGCGACGGGCATATCGAAACCACCGCGCAGGAAATCTGGCGGCAGACGGACGGAAAGATTGACGGTTTCGTTTCCGCTGTCGGCACCGGCGGCACGCTGGCCGGGGTGGCGGCAGGACTGCGCCAGAACAGCAACGCCGTGAAGGTCGCGCTGGCTGACCCGCTGGGCGCGGCGCTCTACAGCTATTACACGACGGGTGAGCTCAAATCGGAAGGCTCGTCCATAACCGAGGGCATAGGGCAGGGGCGCATCACCGCCAATCTCGAAGGGTTCGAGCCGGACTTTTCGTATCAGGTTCCGGACGAGGAGGCATTGCCCATCGTTTTCGACCTGGTGCAGGAAGAGGGGCTTTGCCTGGGCGGCTCGACCGGCATCAACATTGCCGGTGCAATCAGGCTCGCCCGGGATATGGGGCCGGGCCACACCATCGTAACCATGCTCTGCGACTACGGCATGCGCTATCAGTCGAAGCTGTTCAACCCGCAGTTCCTGCATGAAAAGAAGCTTCCGGTGCCGGGCTGGATGGAAACGACGCCGCAGATTTCGGTTCCATACGAAGACGTGGCCTAATCTTTTCGCGTTGCGCTCGTAGCCGCCGCGCCATCGGGGCGGTTGCAGTCTTGCTGTGCGTGGTGTTCTCTGTCGCCGCGAATCCGGGTCCCGTGTGACCCGGGTGCGGCCGAGAGAGGACACATGGATAGCGCGACATACCCGACCGGGTTCCCCACACGCAACGCGACGCCTGTGGAGCGGGCGTGATGGCGACGACTACGCAGGCTCTCTTCCGCGAAGACTCCTACCAGAAAACCATGGAAGCGCGTGTCGTGGGTATCAACGACAGGGGCGGCATCCTGCTCGACCGGACCGTATTCTATGCGACCTCGGGCGGGCAGCCGGGCGACACGGGTCTGCTACGCCGCGCGGACGGCTCGACCATCGCGATTGCCGCGACGATCACCGGCGAAACCAAGGACGAGATCATCCATGTGCCGGCTGCCGGCGCGGACTTGCCGGAGCCCGGTGAAACCCTGAGAGGCGAAATCGACTGGGAACGGCGGCTGAAGCTGATGCGGATGCATACGGCCTGCCATCTCCTGACCGTCGTCTGCCCGTTTCCGATCACCGGCGCCTCCGTGAGCGAGGACGACAGCCGCGTCGATTTCGACTTGCCCGATTCCAGCGTGACCAAGGAAGACGTGACCGCGCGGCTGATGGAACTGGTGCGGGCCGACCATCCTGTGTTCACGCGCTGGATCACCGATGAGGAACTTGCAGCCAATCCCTCGCTGGTGAAATCCAAGAACGTGCGACCGCCAACCGGCACGGGCCGCATCCGGCTGGTCGGCATCGGCGAGGGCGGCACGATCGACAGCCAGCCCTGCGGTGGCACCCATGTCGCCTCCACGGCGGAGGTGGGCGAAATCCATATCGGCAAGATCGAGAAGAAGGGGCGCGAGAACCGGCGGTTCCGCCTTCGCTTCGGTCCAATGCCGGCAAGCTGACGGAGACGGTGATGAGCGAAACCAGTGCCTTCGTGGTCTCGGCCGACTGGCTGCAGGAGCGGGTCGGCCAGCCCGGCCTCTCCATCGTGGACGCCTCCTGGTATCTGCCGGCGCAGGGACGGGACGGGCGCGCCGAGTACGAAGCGGCGCACATTCCGGGCGCGATCTTCTTCGACCAGGACAAGGTCGTGGAGCCGCAGAGCGACCTGCCGCATACGCTGCCGCATCCGGGGCTGTTCGCGCAGTTCGCCAGCTCCATGGGCGTCGACGAGAAGGATACCATCGTCGTCTATGACGGGCCGGGCATGTTTTCGGCGCCGCGCGTATGGTGGATGTTCCGCATCATGGGCGCGAAGGACGTCTTCGTGCTCGATGGCGGCTTCGACCGTTGGAAGGCGGATGGCCGGCCCGTGACGGGCGAGCCGACGAAAATCGCCCCCGGCTTCTTCGAGGTCGATTTCGACGCCGCGCGCGTTGCTTCGCTTGGCGACATGCGTTCGATCGTCGAAGACGGCTCGATGCAGATCGCCGATGCGCGACCGGCGGGACGGTTTGCGGGCACGGACCCAGAACCACGGCCCAAGATGCGCTCTGGCCATATGCCGGGTGCAAGGAACGTGCCGGCGCCGTCGCTCTCAAAAGACGGCAAGTTGCTGCCCGTCGACGAGCTCAGGGCGGTGCTGGAGGCGGCCGGCCTCGATCTTTCCAGGCCTGTTGTAACGTCCTGCGGCTCGGGCGTGACCGCTGCGGTCATTTCGCTCGCGCTGGCCTCGGTCGGCCACGAGGACAACCGCCTGTACGACGGATCATGGACCGAGTGGGGCGGTCGCGACGATACGCCTGTCGTCACCGGAAAGGATTGAGATGGCTTCGCCTTCGGCGCCTATGACGGCGCGTATCACCCATCTTGAGATGACCGCGCCACCTGCGCATCGGGTGCAGATGCCACAGGGACAGCGACTTGCGGTATTGCGCACCAAGGACATGCCGCTTGCCTTTTACCGTTATCTCTACGAGCAGGTGGGGAAGGCGCATCACTGGCTGCTGCGGCGCGATTTGACCGATGCCGATCTCTCCGCGGCGATCCATGCCGAGCACACGGAAATCCAGGTGCTCTATGTCGAGGGCTCGCCCGCCGGCTTCTTCGAGCTCGACCTGTCGCGGCTGCCCGGCGAGGCGGAAGTGCTTTATTTCGGTATTACGCCGGATTTCCAGGGCAGGGGGCTTGCCAAGTTCTTCCTGTCGGAGGCCGTATTTGCCGCCTGGGCGCATGAGCCGGAACGACTGGTGATCCACACCAACACGCTCGACAGCCCGCGTGCGCTGCAGCTCTACCAGCGGATAGGGTTTTCGCCCTACGCCTGGTCGGAGGAGACGGTGGAGCCGTGGGGCTGACAGTCTGGTGACAGCATCCCGCTGCGTCTGCGATTAAGGATTATGAACGGCGGACAACAGCCCGTTCAGCTTCGTTTCAGTGCGGTTTTGTCAAATTCGGATCGTGATCAACGCGCCGCCCAGCGCAACCGAAGGAGACGACAATGTTCCGTCGCACATTCATAGCTGCCATGGCGGCCGCCATCGCCTTTCCCGCCGTGACGTCCGCCCAATCGATTTCCGCCCCCGAAATGCCCTCGGCCGAGCGCATTCTGCGCCAGCTCGAGGCCGAGCCGCGAACGAGGGTCGACCCGCAGCGGCGCGTGACGGTGCAGGAGTTCAAGCGCCGGTCCGATTTGCGCCGCGCAGCACCTTCGATCGATATCCAGTCGATCAACTTCGCCTTTGGCTCGGCCGAGATTCCCTATTCGCAGTACCGCAAGGTCGAGCAGATCGCCAATGCGTTGAACCGCATGCTTGATCGGCGGCCGCGCAGCCGTGTCCTCATCGAAGGTCATACGGATGCGGTCGGCTCGGCCTATTCCAACCAGATACTGTCGGAGCGTCGTGCAGAAGCCCTGAAGCGCGTGCTGGTTCGCGAGTTCGGTATCCGCTCCAGCGCGCTGGAAACGGTGGGCTATGGCGAGGAATACCTTCTGGTGCAAACCCCTTACGAGGAGTGGCAGAACCGCCGTGTGACCCTGCGCAACGTGGGCTCGTTCCTGCGCTGACGAACCTTTCCCCGCCGTGCGCTCTCCCCCTCGCGCACGGTTTCAGACCCGCCGGTTCCCCGCCGGCGGGTTTCTTCATGTTTCGGGTGGCGACGCCGATGCAATCTTTCGATGGTGCGGCAGACACGAACCCTGCCGGAGACCCGCAAAATGGCCCTGATCCGCTTTGTCGCCATGCCCACCGAACAGGCCCGCGCCTATCAGCGCGGCGCGCCCGACGCTTACGGAAACCCGCCCGAGCGCAGAATCTCGGACGGTTCCGGCATTCCGTGCCGCCACTGCCTGCGCCATGTCGCGGCGGGTGAAGGCTATCTGACATTCGCGTACAGGCCCTTTCCGACCCTGCAGCCCTACGCGGAGACGGGGCCGGTCTTTCTGCATGCCGCCGAATGCGAACGCGCGCCGGAAGGCGACGTGCTGTCGCCGATGTTCAGGGCTACGCCGGACTACATACTGCGGGGCTACAGTGCCGACGACCGCATCGTCTATGGCACCGGCGGCGTGGTGGCGACCCACAAGATTTGCGGCCGCGCGCACGAAATCTTCGAACGCGCGGAGGTCGCGTATGTCCACATGCGATCGGCGCGGAACAACTGCTATCAGCTCAGGATCGAGCGGGCGTAGCCAAGAAAAAGGCCCGCCGGTGGTGCAGACCGGCGGGCCATCGTCTCCGCGCGGGAGGACTTGCGCGGAAACCCCGGTTGGCTTCACGACATGTCTTTGTCCCGAAACCGGTTCCCACTTTCGGGAGACATGCTTCAGGCCGCGATGACCGCCCGCGGCTCGACCATTTCGTAGCCGAGCGCTTCGGCGACGGCCTGGTTGGTGATGCGGCCCTTGTGCACGTTGAGGCCGTTGCGCAGGTGCGGATCGTCAACGATCGCCTTCAGGCCGCGATTGGCGAGCTGCAGGCCATAGTGGAGGGTTGCATTGTTGAGCGCGTGGGCCGAGGTGACCGGCACGGCGCCCGGCATGTTGGCGACGCAATAATGGATGACGCCGTCGACCTCGTAGGTGGGCTCGGCATGGGTGGTGGCGTGCGAGGTCTCGAAGCAGCCGCCCTGATCGATGGCGACATCGACCAGCACCGCACCCTTTTTCATGCCCGACAGCATTTCGCGCGAGACGAGCTTGGGGGCCGCCGCGCCCGGGATCAGCACCGCGCCGACGATCACGTCGGCGGAGAAGCACTCTTCCTCAAGCGCCTCGACGGTGGAATAGCGGGTGTGCACGCGGCCGTTGAAGATGTCGTCGAGCTGGCGCAGGCGCGGGATCGAACGGTCGATGATGGTGACGTCGGCGCCGAGGCCGGCGGCCATCTTCGCCGCGTTCAGACCGACCACGCCGCCGCCGATGACCGTGACCTTGCCGGGCAGCACGCCCGGCACACCACCCAGGAGAACGCCACGGCCGCCATTGGCCTTCTGCAACGCCGTCGCGCCGGCCTGGATCGCCAGCCGGCCGGCGACCTCGGACATGGGGGCAAGCAGCGGCAGGCCGCCACGATCGTCCGTGACGGTCTCGTAGGCGATCGCGGTGACGCCGGACTCGACGAGGCCGCTGGTCTGCGCCGGATCGGGCGCCAGGTGGAGATAGGTGTAGAGGATCTGGCCTTCGCGAAGCTGCACCCATTCCGAGGGCTGCGGCTCCTTGACCTTCACGATCATGTCCGACTTGGCGAACACTTCCTCGGCCGTCTTCGCGATTTTTGCGCCGGCGGCCATATAGGCTGCGTCGTCCGCGCCGATGCCGGCGCCCGCGCCGGTCTCGAAGAGCACGTCGTGGCCATGGGTGACATATTCGCGGACCGAGCCGGGGGTGAGGCCGACGCGGTATTCGTGGTTCTTGATTTCCTTGGGGCAGCCGACGCGCATTGGCGCTCTTCCTCGCATTTGACGTTATGTTCCCTGAGAGAAATTGTTAACACGCCTGCCGTGGAACGTGTTTGCGAATAGGAGTGTTCGGGACCGTCGGTTTCGTATATTCTTGCGTAAAATGGAGTTCTTGCGGGAGGAAACACGGGTTGTGACCCGAGACAGGATCGATATCGCTATTCTTGAAGCTTTGCAGAAGGATGGCCGAATTTCCAATGCCGCGCTTGCGGAGGCTGTGGGGCTGTCGCAATCCGCCTGTTCGCGCCGGCTCGACAATCTGGAAAAGGAAGGCGTGATACGGGGCTATCATGCGCGCCTTTCCAACGCCGCACTCGGCCACCGGATGACGGCTATCGTGCATATCTCGCTGTCGGGACAGTTCGAAAAGACGCTGGCGGATTTCGAGGCGGCGGTGAAACGCTGCCCGAACGTGCTGTCGTGCCACCTCATGTCGGGGGAATACGACTACATCCTGCGTATCGCCGCGCGCGATCTCGAGGACTATGAGCGCATCCACAAGGAATGGCTGACGGCGATGCCGCACGTCACCAAAATCAACTCGTCCTTCGCGCTACGGGAGGTGATCGATCGCACCCATGTCGGCATGAAGCCGGATATGGCGTGAGACCTGCGTTCGAAGGCCTCATAAGCCGGCAAAATTTCATCGGCGCGTCACGCGAAGCTGCTGGACTTGCGGTTCCGACGGCGCGACACTCGTTGCGCCCCTCCATGGCCAAGAGCAAACATCCAGACGGAGAACGACAATGTTCGCGACGATACCTGCCATTTCCCGCCGCACTTTCCTGGCCGGTTCCGCAGCCGCGGGCGCGGTCGTGATGCTGCACCCGTTCTCGGCGCGGGCGCAGGCCAACCAGGCGCATCTGCGGATCATGGAAACGACGGACCTGCACGTCCACGTCTTCCCCTACGACTATTACGGCGACCGCCCGAACGACACGATGGGCCTTGCGCGCACGGCCTCGATCATCGAAGCGATCCGCGCCGAGGCGACCAACGCGATGCTGGTCGACAATGGCGATTTCCTGCAGGGCAACCCGATGGGCGACTACATCGCCTATGAGCGGGGCATGAAGGCGGGAGACATCCACCCGATCATCGCCGGCATGAATGTGCTCGGCTACGATGCCTCGACGCTGGGCAACCACGAGTTCAATTACGGGCTCGATTTCATGATGAACACGATCGCGGGCGCCAATTTCCCGGTGGTCTGCGCCAACGTGACCAAGGGCCAGCTTGCCGGCAACGCGCGCGAGGACGATCTCTTCCTCAAGCCTTATGTGATCCTCGACAAGACGGTGACCGACGGCGCGGGCCAGTCGCATCCCGTCAAGGTGGGGCTGATCGGCTTCGTGCCGCCGCAGATCATGAACTGGGATTCGCGCCACCTCGTCGGCAAGGCGGCGACCCGCGACATCGTCAAGGCGGCGCAGGCCTGGGTGCCGCAGATGAAGGAGGAGGGCGCCGAAATCATCATTGCGCTGTCGCACTCCGGCATGGGGCCTGTCGGCTACGAGGAGAATCTCGAGAACGCCTCGATCCAGCTTGCCGGCATCGATGGCATCGACGCGCTTGTGACCGGCCACAGCCATCTCGCTTTCCCCGGCCCGCAGTTCGACGGCGTCGAAGGCGTCGACAACGCGGCCGGCACGATCGGCGGCAAGCCGGGCGTGATGGGCGGCTTCTGGGGCTCGCATCTCGGCCTGCTCGACCTGCTCCTGGAGCGCGACGGCAATAGCTGGCGGGTGGTGAGCTCGACCAGCGAGGCGCGGCCGATCTCGGAGCGCGTCGACGGCAAGACGAAGGCGCTGGTGGAAAGCGTTGCGGCGGTGGAGGACGCGGTGCGCGCCGACCACGAGGCGACACTCGCTTACGTGCGTGCGCCGGTCGGCAAGACGGATGCGCACCTGCATTCCTATTTCGCGCTGGTGGCCGACGACCCGTCGGTGCAGGTCGTGAGCCAGGCGCAGGTCTGGTACATCACCGACATGCTGAAGGACACGGAATATGCCGAGCTGCCGGTGCTTTCGGCTGCCGCTCCCTTCAAGGCCGGCGGGCGCGGCGGGCCTGATTATTACACCGACGTGCCGCCCGGAGACGTGGCGATCCGCAATGTCGCCGACCTCTATCTCTATCCCAACACCGTGCAGGCGGTGGTGATCACCGGTGCGCAGGTGAAGGAGTGGCTGGAAATGTCGGCCGGCATCTTCAACCAGATCGAGGCAGGTGGCACCGATCAGCCGCTCATCAACCCGGATTTCCCGTCCTACAATTTCGATGTGATCGACGGCGTGACCTACCGCATCGACCTGTCGCAGCCGGCGAAATACACCTCCAAGGGCGAGTTGCAGAACGCCGATGCGAGCCGCATCGTGGACTTGCAGTTCGACGGCGCGCCGATCGATCCGGAGGCACGTTTCGTCGTGGCCTCCAACAACTACCGCGCCGGCGGTGGCGGCAACTTCCCCGAGATCGGCCCCGACAAGGTGGTGTTCGAGGCACCAGACACCAACCGCGACGTGATCGTGCGCTACATCGTGGAGCAGGGCACCATCAATCCGAAAGCCGACGCGAACTGGAACTTCGTGCCGCTGGAAGGCACGACGGTGGTGTTCGAGACCGGCCCGAAGGCCGAGGCCTTCATCGGCGAAGTGACCGGCGTTGCGATCGAAGCCGCAGGCGAGGGCGCCGACGGTTTCGCCAAGTATCGGATCACACTCTGAACGCGCCAATGAGGACCGGCGGCAGTCGGTGCTGTGGCTCTTGCTTCCGTCGGCGCGGGGATACAATGTCGCCGCAGCCGACGGAGACACGATGACCGATCCCTCCATCCTTCTCGCGATCTGCGCGACTTTCCTTCTGGCCGGCTTCGTCAAGGGCGTGGTCGGACTTGGCCTTCCCACGATCAGCCTGGCGCTTCTGACAGCGGTGCTCGGGCTGCCGCAGGCGATGGCGCTGCTGCTGGTGCCGTCGTTTGCGACCAATCTCTGGCAGGCGCTTGCCGGGGGTAATGCACTCTCGATCCTGCGGCGCAACTGGCAGTTCTTTACGCTGGCGACGCTGACAGTTTGGATCGGCGCTCTCAGCCTCTCGCGTCTCGATACAGACGTGCTGGCGGGCCTACTGGGACTGATCCTGGTCGTCTATGCCGTGCTCAATCTTGCCGGGTTGCGCTTCACGGTGCCGGCGGCGCGCCAGCCATGGGTCGGTTCCCTCTTCGGCGCGACAAACGGCGTGCTGACCGGCATGACGGGATCTTTCGTCGTGCCGGGTGTGATGTATCTGCAGGCGACCGGCATGCCGCGCGATGCGTTGGTTCAGGCGATGGGCATTCTGTTCGTGCTTTCAACCGTGGCGCTAGCGGTCGCGCTCGGCGGCAACGGCCTGCTCAACGCGACGCTCGGTGCGCAGTCGGCCATCGCACTGCTGCCGGCCATCGCCGGCATGGTGATCGGGCAGAAGGTGAGGGGCCATCTGTCCGAAGCGCGGTTCCGCGTCGTCCTGTTCTCGGCGCTGCTGGCGCTGGGGCTCTACCTGCTGCCCAACCTTGCCGGCTGACCCCGCCGCGCGGCTCTTCCCTCAGCGGTACCAGAGCGCCAGTGACGGGAACAGCAGGACCAGCACCAGCGCCACGGCCTGAAGCCCGATGAAGGGTAGCAGTGACCTGAATATGGTGCCGAGCGAGATGTCGGGCGGCGCCACGCTCTTCAGGTAGAAGGCGGCCGGGCCGAAGGGCGGCGACAGGAACGAGATCTGCATGTTGAGCGCGAACAGCACGCCGAACCACACCGGATCGTAGCCGAGCTCCTTCACGATGGGCGCAAAGATCGGGATCGTCAGCAGGGCAATGCCGACCCAGTCGAGGAACATGCCGAGCACGGCAAGGATTAGCATCATCACCAGAATGATGACGATCGGCGTTTCGGAAACACCGAGAAGCAGTTCCTTGATGAAGTTGATGCCGCCCATGAGATTATAGACGCCGATCAGTGCTGTTGCGCCGATACCGATCCAGACGATCATGCCGCAGGTGCGCAGCGTCTGCATGGATGCGTCGAGCATCATCTTCATGGAGAATTCGCCGCGCAGCACCGTCGACAGGATAACGCCGACGACGCCGATGGCCGAGGCCTCGGTGACCGATGCGATGCCGCCATAGATCGAGCCGAGCACGAAGACCACGACCAGAAGCGGCAGGAACAGACCCTTCAGAAGCTTCAGCTTTTCCGCGAGCGACATCTGCTCCTGCTGGGTCGGTATCGGCGCCATCTCCGGCCGGAAATAGCCGATGGCGAGCACATAGGTCGCATAGAGCGCGGCAAGGAGCAGGCCCGGTACGAAGGAGGCAGTGAAGAGCTCGGCAATCGAAACGCTGGCCGACAGGCCGTAGATGATGAGCACGATGGATGGCGGGATCATCGTGCCGAGCGCCCCGCCGGCGCAGACGATGCCGATGGCCAGCCGCCGGTCGTAGCCGAGCCGCAGCATCTGCGGCAGGGCGAGCAGGCCGAGAAGCACGATCTCGCCGCCGATGATGCCCGACATTGCCGCCAGAACGACGGCAACAAGCAGCGTCTGTACGCCGACGCCGCCGCGGATGCGCCCGCCCACCAGCCGCATCGCGTCGAACAGGTCGCGCGCGATGCCGGATCGGTCGAGGATCGATGCCATCAGCACGAACATCGGGATCGACACGAAGACGTACTGCATGATGAAGGAGTAGACGCGCGTGGTGACGATCGGCACTGCCATCGGGCCGAACCAACCGAGCGCGAAGATCAACGCCACCAGAATGGTGACGAATGCCAGCGGCATGCCGGTGAGGAGCAGCACCAGCAGTGTGCCGAACATGGCGAGACTGCCCCCGCCGATGCCGAGAGCCTGAAGGTCAAACATCGCCGAGCTCCTGCTCCGGGCTGCGGTTTTCATCCGTGGGCTTGCGCCGCAGATGGGCGATGGCCTGGAGCAGGAACTGGATGCACATGACGCAGAGAATGAGGAACAGCACCGCTTTCACGATTGCCGGCGTCGGCGGGTTCCAGGCGCTGCCGCTGGTCTCCAGGTGCATCTGGCCGGTGGGCGTGAAGAAGGCTTTGTATGCAAAGTTCCACGCGGCCCATGCCATGAGGGCGCAGGCCGCAGCGCCGACAAGACTGATGGCGACATCGAGGAGCCGCCTGACGCGCGGAGAAACCGAATCATAAATGAGCACGACGCGGATGTGGCGGTTGGTGCCCAGGCAGTAGGCTCCGCCAAAGGCGAAGCAAAGCGCGGTGAGGGCTGTCGTCGTTTCGTGCACCCAGATGGTGGGGGCATTGAAGACGTAGCGCATCACCACTTCGTAAAAGGTGAAGGCGGTGATGAGCAGGAAGGCCGCGGCGAAAACGGGCGCCAACGGAATCAGGAGCCGCGAAAGCGTATCCTGCGCCTCGTCCCGCACCTCCTCGCGAGGATTGTCCCCGGAAGCCATGCCGTTTCTCCTCGCATTGCCGGCCGGGCCCGCCACCCGGCCGTGTCAGTCAAAGCCCGATAGGCGTCAGAGAAGTCCCGCGGACTTCAGGTAGGTCGTGAGCTTGTCGTAGACCTTCTGCGCGTTCTCCGAACGCTCGCCGTAAGGCTGCCACTGCTCCTGGGCGATCTGGCGGAACTTCTTCTTTTCCTCCTCCGACCAGGTGTGGATGGTCACGTCGCCCTGCGCGCGCAGCTTTTCAGCCACCTCTTCGTCGCGTGCGCGGATGCGCGTGGCCAGGTCCTCCGCATAGTCCTTGACCGACTGGGTGAGGACTTCCTTCAGGTCGTCCGGCATGCCGTCCCAGGTCGCCTTGGTGATCGACACCTCGTTGAGCGGCAGGGAATGGAAGCCCGGCCAGATGGGATGCTTGGCGACGTCGTGCAGACCCATGGAATCGTTGGTCGCGAGCGTGGTCGCGTCGGCGGCGCTGATGACGCCCTTGTCGAGCGACGTGAAGACCTCCGACTGGGGCAGGTTGACGGGCGAGGCCCCCGCGGCGGCAAAGGCCGACTGCACCATGCCTTCCGGAGCGCGCATCTTCACGCCCTTGAAGTCCTCGACACTGTCGATCGGCACCTTGGACGGGATCGCCTCGGCCGTCTGGGCGGCGGGGCCGATGAAGTGCACGCCGTAAGGCGCGAGGATTTCGTTGTAGAGCTCGGTGCCGCCACCGTCATTGAAGAAGGCGCGCAGTTCCTCGGGGCTCGAATAGGCACCTACCGGATTGCCGATCAGCGCGAAGGCAGCGTCCTTGCCGGTGAAATAGGAGCTGTCGGTGATATGGCCGTCGAGAATGCCGGCGCCGACGGCGTCGAGCGTTTCGTTGTATTCGACGATCGAGCCGACCGGCAGCATCTCCACCGTGATGCGCCCGTCCGAAAGCTCGCCCACGTGCTTGGCCCAGTCCTGCTGGACTTCGAAGGCGGCGGTGCCCGACGTGTCACTGCTCTGGAACTTGAGATTGTAGGTGTCCTGCGCGAACGCCGTCGTCGCCAGGAGCCCCGCGAAAACGGATGCAGCCAAAAGTTGCTTCATGATGCCTTGTCTCCTCCATGAGCGTTACCCGGCGCCCGTGCGGCTGCCGCGTTTCCTCCCCGCTCTGTATACATCCTTTCACGAAGCCTTGCGGCAGATCAATAGGCGATCCTGCTGCCGGCTCTCAGGCCTTGTAGATGACCTGGCGCACGTCGATGTATTCGGCCCGGAAGCCGGCCTCGCAATAATGCAGGTAGAATTCCCACAGCTTGCGGAACCGGTCGTCGAAGCCGAGAGGCACGATCTTTTCCCACGATCCCCGGAAGCGCGTGCGCCATTCGGCGAGTGTGCGGGCATAGTCCTGCGGGAAGATGCGCTCGCGCGCGAAGGTGAGGCCGTGGTCGGCGCCCAGCGCCTTGAGGATCGACGGCGTCGGCAGCATGCCGCCGGGAAAGACGTAGCGCTGGATGAAATCCGGCCGTGCCCGATACCGCTGGAAGGCATGCTCCTTGATGGTGATGATCTGGAAGCCGGCCGTGCCGCCGGCCTTGAGGCAGTCCTTCACCTTGCCGAAGAAGACGGGCCAGTATTTCTCGCCGACCGCCTCAAACATCTCGATGGAGGCGATGCGGTCGTAGCGGCCGGTCTCGTCGCGATAGTCCTGGAACTTGATCTCGACGCGGTCGGACAGGCCGGCCCGTGCGATCCGGGCCTTGGCGAAGTCGTGCTGCTCGCGGCTGATCGTCAGGCCGGTGACGCGGCAACCGATCTCGCGCGCGACGAATTCGGCAAAGCCGCCCCAGCCGCAGCCGATCTCGAGCACATGATCGCCGGGACCGATGCCGGCATCCTGCGCCAGTGCCCTGTACTTGGCCGCCTGCGCGCTTTCCAGATCGTTGGCGCCTGTCGAATAGAGCGCCGACGAATAGGTCATCGAAGGGTCCAGCCACTCCTTGTAGAAGGCGTTGCCCAGGTCGTAATGGGCCGAGATGTTGCGCTGAGAGCCGGTGCGCGTGTTCTGGTTGAGCCAGTGGCGGACGCGCTGCAGGGCCGTCAGCAGCCAGCTGGCGCCGCCGGCGACCGTCTCGCCGGCTTCCTCGTTGATGACGAAGAGCTCAAGCAGCGTGGTGACGTCCGGGCTTTCCCAGTCGCCGTCCATGTAGGATTCGGCGACGCCGATGGTGGCGCCGGTGAAGGCGCGGCCGGGCAGGTTCCAGTTGTGCAGAATCACCTCGCCATGCGGGCCGGGGGTCTTGCCTCCCATCTCTAGCACAAGACCCTCGGGCGTGCGCACTGTGAGCGCGCCGCGCGGCAGGCCCATCGCGACCGACAGCATCATGCGCGCACGGACCGGCATGCCGCGCGTCACCTCGGCGAAGTTGGCGGCATCAAGCCTGATTGCAGACGTTTCGCCGGAAACGTCCGGAGTTGCTGCCGACATGGTTGCGTCCTCTGTAATCCGTAGCGGCACGGGCCCGCCTTGCGGCATGTCGCCCGAAAGGCAAACGTTTTCAGGCCGCAATTTGTCATGCGTTCGCGCAATTCTGCAAGAGGCTGGACCAACCGCTGCCGCCATGCCGGCAAAAGGTATTTGGCGGGTTTCGCCACAGGCGCATCGATGCTGCCCCGTTTTGGGACACGGCGGCGGGCACGTCGCTTGCTTCGTCGTCCATGTCGGCACATGCCGGCCCTGACGGGGGTCCATGGGGCGAACGTCAGGCAAGGGTCTGCCGGGGAACGCGGGCGGGGGCGCCCCGGCAGGCTCGAAAAGGCTCGGGCCGACGCGCTCTCAGATGCTGAAAATCCTGGAAAAGATGGCTCCCCGGGCCGGATTCGAACCAGCGACCAACCGGTTAACAGCCGGTTGCTCTACCACTGAGCTACCGGGGAATAGCCTGCTCATGTGAACGGGGCAGCCTATAGCAAACAGTTTTCCGCTTTGCAAAGCGCCATTCTGCGATTTTTTCGGCTTTTTGTCATTTGCCAACTGGCTTTGGCCAAACGTGCGCCTCATATGTCGCGGACACAGCGTGCCGGCAGGGCTGGAAAGGTGGCTTTGGATGGATGAACCGCAAGAAAACGAGGGCAAGACCCGCACAATCACGTTGCTCGGTCGCGAGATCACCATGCCGCAGTCACGTCTGCTGCGCATCGTCATCGGCGGGCTGCTGGTGTTTCTCGGATGCTTCGGCTTCCTTCCCGTGCTCGGCTTCTGGATGATCCCCGTGGGCCTCGTTATTCTTTCGTACGAATTTGCCACTGTCCGGCGGTGGCGGCGCCGCTCGGAGGTCTGGTGGGCCGAAAAGCGGGGCAGGCGGCGCGCCCGTGAGCGGCAGCCGCTAGACAAGGCCGACAGACGCTGATGCGCGAAACGAGGAGAGCAGGAATGCGGGCAAGCAAATGGTTAGGCAGCGTCGCGATTGCGATGTCGGTGTGCGGCACGGCATGGGCCGAGCAGGTTGGCGAGGTGGGCGTCGACTGGACGGGCAACGACATCATTGTCGAGGCGATCAAGGATCCCGAGGTGGATGGCGTGACATGCCATGTCTCCTATTTCGACCGGGGCATCATCGACCGGCTGCGCAAGGGCAACTACTTCGAGAATCCGTCGGACACAGCAATTTCGTGCAACCAGACGGGACCGATCACGATCGGCGAAATCGAGCTGGGCGAGGATGGCGAAGAGGTCTTCAAGCAGGGCATCAGCCTGATCTGGAAGGAACAGGTGGTAAACCGCATCTACGACAAGGCCAACGATACGCTGATCTATCTGGCCCATTCGCGGCAGGTGCAGGACGGCTCCGCCAAGATGTCGATCTCGACGGTGCCGCTGTATGGGCAAAAGGTGGAGTGGATCAACGGCAAGCCGGAATAGGGCAGACGGCGGACCGCATAGCGCCGGTCGTGTCGAAGCGTTCCGTGAACCTTATTCGGAATGGTGCCGCGGATTTCTTTCAGAACGGACAGCCGGCGCTTGACGCGGTTTGCGCCTCAACCTATTGAGGCGCCTGCAAACGCGCATGCGTCGAGGCCTCGTGGCGGAGTGGTTACGCAGAGGACTGCAAATCCTTGCACCCCGGTTCGATTCCGGGCGAGGCCTCCAATTCGCGACTTCAAGGCGGTTTCTTCCTACATCTCGGCTAATATATTCCTGCGCAGCGGGACGACAGGCGCGTTGCCGTTTCAGCCGCATCGGCGAATGGGGCGGTAAAGGGCGGGCGCCTATATCTCAAAAGATGCCCGGCATTATCCAACAAAGGGTGTTCGGCGCCCTTGAGGTGCGGCATTCGGATCGCTAAGTGCTTCATTGACGGTGCGGGCGAATTTTGCCACACCCGCGCGGAACATGTAGCACATCGTCGGGTCGCGCCTTCTGGCGGACGCCGGGCTTTCCGGGAAGGCGATGTTCTATCCGATTGGGCAGAGCGCCGGCGCGGCGCCGGACGGGTTGAGACATGACGGCCGATTTCCACGAACAGCGGATCAAGATGGTCGATGGCCAGGTGCGCACGACCGATGTGACGAATGTCGCCATTCTAAGTGCGATGCTGACGCTACCGCGTGAGGATTTCGTGCCTGCCTCCAAGCGTGCGCTTGCCTATATCGACGAGGATCTGGAGGTTGCTCCGGCGCGCGAAGGAAAGCCTGCCCGCTTCCTGATGGAGCCGTCGCCCTTCGCGCGGCTGTTGCAGCTTGCCGGCGTGCGCGCGGGCGATCTCGTGCTCGATGTGGGTTGCGGAACCGGCTACTCGACCGCCGTGCTTTCCAGGCTCGCCAGCTTCGTGTTGGCGGTCGAAAGCGATTCGGAGCTTGCAGCGCGCGCCAATGAGGTGCTTGCCAGCCTTGGCTGCGAGAACGTTTCCGTGGTCGAGGGACCGTTGACAGACGGCCACGCCGCGCAGGCGCCCTACGACGTCATTTTCATCAACGGCGCGGTCGATGAGGTTTCTCCCGCGCTGTTCGAGCAGCTCAACGAGGGCGGACGGCTCGTTGCGGTGGTCGGCGAGGGCAATTCGGGCTGGGCGACGCTCTACGTCAAGGAAGACGGCCTGGTATCGCGCCGTCACGGTTTCAACGCCGCCGTCAAGCCTCTGGCGGAGTTCCGGCGCGTGCCCACATTCGAGTTTTAGAGGACGCTGAAGTTTAAAAAGTCCTGAATTGTTACCTATCTGTAACGCCCTCGAGCGGGAAAGTGGTATAGCGTCGAGCACGGGAGCGAGCGGAATCGCTTGAATGCGAGGTCCGATAGTTATGTTGCTCGTCGTACAGCGGCGATGGATCAATTCGGTTGGGGTGCTTCAGGCAGGTCCCGTCGAGACTTTAAGAGGTGGTTCGTGTCTGTTGTTCGCAAAGGCCTTTTTGCTGCGGTTGCACTGTCGGGGGTTCTGTCCTTCGTCGTGCCGTCTCTGGCCGAGACGATTCATGGCGCGATGGCCAAGGCTTATCAGAACAATTCAAGCCTGAATTCGGCGCGTGCCGGCGTGCGCGTGACGGACGAGGGTGTTGCGATTGCCAAATCGGGCTGGCGTCCGGTGATCGGCGCGACCGGCAGCCTCACCTATACCAGCAGCAACAACAGCGGCGAGGTTCGTGCGGGCTCCTTCGGCGTGCAGATCCAGCAATCGCTGTTCGACGGCTTCCAGACGCAGAACAATGTGCGCGCCGCCGAGTCGCGAGTGCGTGCATCCAATGAAAGCCTGCGCAACAGCGAGCAGGACATTCTCTTCAATGCGGCGGCCGCCTATCTCGACGTGCTTCGCGATCGCCAGATCGCCGTGTTCCGCGAGCGCAACCTGGACTTCCTCAGCGAGCAGGTTCGCGCAGCGTCCTCGCGTTTCGAGGTGGGTGAGGGCACGCGCACGGACGTTGCACAGGCGCAGGCACAGCAGGCTGCGGCCGTTGCACAGTTGAGCGCTGCGCGCGCTCAGGTGCAGGTCAGTGAAGCGGCCTACCTCAACTTCGTCGGCGACCGGCCGGGCCGGCTGGAGGGGGCGCGGCCGGTATCCAAACTGCTGCCGAACGGCATCGAAACTGCCATTGGCGCGGGGCTGAACGAGCATCCAGCCATACGTGCGACGCTGCATCTGGTCGACGCGGCCTCCTTTGTGGTGAAGGCCACCGAGGGATCCCTGCTGCCGCAGGTGAACGCGCAGGCAGGCGTATCGAGCAGCTTCCGCGACACCAACCTGCCGGGCGTCGGTGGCGGCGCGGTGGGCGACGGAACTACCAATTCCGCATCGGTCGGCCTCAACCTGACCATCCCAATCTATCAGGGTGGGCGTGTTTCGGCGCAGGTACGCCAGTCCAAGGAATCGCTGGGACAGGCGCGCATCGAGGTCGACGTGGCGCGTGACAGCGTTCGCCGGGCGGTCACGGCAGCGTGGACGCAGTATGTCGCCGCGCGCGAGGTGGTGGCTGCCAACCGCGAACTGGTGTCCGCCGCCCAGCTCGCGCTCTCCGGCGTGATCGAGGAACGCGACGTCGGCCAGCGCACGACGCTCAACGTGCTCGAGGCGCAGGCTGACGTGATCACCGCCCAGATCAACCTTGCTTCTGCCGAGCGCGACGTGGTGGCCGCCAGCTATGCCATCGTTTCCGCGATGGGCAGGCTTTCGCCTGACCGGCTCGGCCTCGCCGTCGAAAACTACAATCCGCGCGAGCATTACGATGCCGTGAAGGACAAGTGGATCGGCACGCGCACGCCCGACGGCCGCTGAGGCCCGTTCCCGGCGACGCAAAAGACCCAAACTTGTGCGAAAGCTGCGCTGCGCCGCGAGGGGGATCTCTCGCGGCGCAGTGTCGTCTAGCCTAGGAACGATTCGGTCGCTGTCTGGCATGCAGGCGGGCGGGGCCGGCAATCGGATCAAGAAGGCGGCGATTTGAGTTATGGCACAGACCGGAAGTGCACAGCGCGAACCCTCCATGGAGGAGATTCTCGCGTCCATTCGCAGGATCATCGAGGATAGCGACACCGCGCGGCAGCCCGGCGAGGAGGATGTTGCGCAGGCTGTCGACAATGCGGGAGACGAAGTCGAGGCTTTCCGCGCCGAACTTGACGAACCGGTCGCCTCCGTGGCGCAGCCGGTGGACATGGCAGGCATCGAAGCGCCATCGACTTATGTCGACAGCGTCGAGGTGAAGGAAGATCCCGCGCCGGAAGCTGCCGCTGTCCACGAACCGCAGGAGCCCACCATGGCGGAAGCCGCATTCGAGGCCGACAGCGTCGACGTCACGCTGGACAACGAGGATCTTTCACCGACCTTCGGCGACGCGCAGGCGCAGGCAGACCCGGTGGGCGTGCAGATCAAGCCTGCAATTATCTCCGATCAGGCCGGCCGGCAGGTCGCTGCCGCATTCGGCGAGCTTTCGGAAGTGTTTGCCGCAAGCCGGCGCCGTTCGTTCGACGAGATGGCGGAGGAAATGCTGCGCCCGATGCTTCAGGACTGGCTGGACAACAACCTGCCGACGCTGGTGGAAAAGCTGGTGCGCGAGGAAATCGAGCGGGTCGCGCGCGGCGGCTGACGCTTTCCGCACGACTGACTTTGTCGACGCCGCCCACCGGGCGGCGTTTTCGTTGGCGGGAACCCGTGGCCTCCGGCGCAGTTGACTTGCCGGGGGCTTCCGGTTTACACCGGCGCACATCTTCTTCCCGAAATCCGTTGGATCGCTTCGATGCTCGAAAAAACCTACGACGCCAAGTCCGTCGAACCCCGGATCGCCCAGGCGTGGGAGGATGCGAACGCATTCGCCGCCGGAGCGGGCTCGAAGCCGGGCGCGGAAGCCTTCACCATCGTGATCCCGCCGCCGAACGTCACCGGCTCGCTGCATATGGGCCATGCGCTCAACAATACGCTTCAGGACATCCTGATCCGCTTCGAGCGCATGCGTGGCAAGAACGTGCTGTGGCAGCCCGGCATGGACCATGCCGGCATCGCGACGCAGATGGTGGTCGAACGCCAGCTCGCCGAAAGCGGGCTGAAAAGGCGCGACATGGGGCGCGAGCAGTTCATCGACCGCGTCTGGGGCTGGAAGGAACAGTCCGGTGGTTCGATCATGCACCAGCTCAAGCGGCTGGGCGCGTCCTGCGACTGGGACCGCGAGCGCTTCACCATGGACGACGGGCTGTCGGAGGCGGTGATCGAGGTGTTCGTATCGCTCTATCGCGAGGGGCTGATCTATCGCGGCAAGCGGCTGGTCAACTGGGACCCGACATTCGAAACGGCGATCTCCGACCTCGAGGTCGAGAACAAGGAAGCCGCCGGCCATATGTGGCACTTCAAATACCCGTTGGCCGGGGGTGAGACCTATACCTATGTGGAGAAGGATGCCGACGGCAACGTGCTGTTCCAGGAGGAACGCAACTACATCTCCATCGCCACGACCCGGCCCGAAACCATGCTCGGCGACGGCGCGGTGGCCGTGCATCCGTCCGACGAACGCTATGCGCCGATCGTCGGCAAATTGTGCGAGATTCCGGTCGGCCCGAAAGAGCATCGCCGCCTGATCCCGATCATCACCGACGAATATCCGGACCCGACCTTCGGCTCGGGCGCGGTGAAGATCACCGGCGCGCACGACTTCAACGACTATCAGGTCGCTCGCCGCAATCACATTCCGCTCTATCGCCTGATGGACACGCGCGCGAGCATGCGGGCCGACGGCGAGCCTTATGCGGTGTACGCAGCGCGGGCTCTGGAAATCGCCAAATCCGGCGACTTGCCCGCAGAAGACGAGGTCGACGGGATCAACCTCGTTCCTGACGAATATCGCGGTCTCGACCGTTTCGAGGCGCGCCGACGGATCGTCGAGGCGATCAATGCGGAGGGGCTTGCGGTCACGGTCAAGGACGACGAGGGCAACGACATTCCCTATGTCGAGGCGAAGAAGATCATGCAGCCCTTCGGCGATCGTTCGGGCGTGGTGATCGAGCCGATGCTGACCGACCAGTGGTTCGCGGATGCGAAGACGCTGGCCCAGCCTGCGATCGCGTCGGTGCGGGAGGGACGCACCAACTTCGTGCCGAAGAACTGGGAAAAGACCTATTTCGAGTGGATGGAGAACATCGAGCCGTGGTGCATCTCGCGCCAGCTCTGGTGGGGGCATCGCATTCCGGCGTGGTATGGACCCGACGGGCACGTCTTCGTCGCCAAGACCGAGAAGGAAGCGCTCGACCAGGCCGTCGAATATTATCTCGCCGTCGACACGCCGTGGCGTGACTGGGTGAAGGACCAGCTCGAGAATTTCGAGCCGGGCAACATTCTGACGCGCGACGAGGATGTGCTCGACACATGGTTCTCGTCGGCGCTGTGGCCGTTCTCGACGCTCGGCTGGCCGAAAAAGACGAAGGAACTCGACACCTACTACCAGACCGACGTTCTGGTCACCGGCTTCGACATCATCTTCTTCTGGGTGGCCCGGATGATGATGATGGGACTGCATTTCATGGACGAGGAGCCGTTCCACACGGTCTATGTCCATGCGCTGGTTCGCGACAAGAACGGTGCAAAGATGTCTAAGTCCAAGGGCAACGTCATCGACCCGCTCGACCTCATCGACGAATATGGCGCGGATGCGCTGCGTTTCACGCTGGCGATCATGGCCGCGCAGGGCAGGGACGTGAAGCTCGACCCGGCACGCATTGCCGGCTACCGCAACTTCGGCACGAAGCTGTGGAACGCGACGCGCTTCGCCGAGATGAATGGCGTTGCCGGCAATCCGGACTTCCGCCCCCAGGACGCGAAGCTTACGATAAACCGCTGGATTCTCACCGAACTGACCCGCACGACCACCGCGGTGACGGACGGGATCACCGGCTATCGCTTCAACGACGCTTCCGCGTCGGCTTACCGGTTCGTCTGGAACCTGTTCTGCGACTGGTATGTCGAGCTGCTGAAGCCGGTCTTCAACGGCGAGGACGAGGCGGCCAAGGCCGAAAGCCGTGCCTGCATGGCCTATGTGCTCGACGAGATCTACAAGTTGCTCCACCCGATCATGCCGTTCATGACGGAGGAGCTGTGGGCGCAGACGGCCGGCACCGAGCGCGACACGCTGCTCTGCCACGCCGCCTGGCCGACGCCCGATTTCGAGGATGCTGAAGCCGCCGCCGAGATCAACTGGCTGGTCGATCTCGTCTCCGGCATCCGCTCCGTGCGTTCGGAAATGAACGTGCCGCCGGCCGCGACTGCGCCGCTGGTCATGGTCGGCGCCAACGCCACGACGCGCGAGCGCGTTGCCCGGCACGACCCGGCGATCCGCCGGTTGGCGCGCATCGGTGAAGTCGGGTTCGACGCAACGGCGCCTAAGGGCGCGGCTCAGATCGTGATCGGCGAGGCAACCGCATGCCTGCCGCTCGGCGACCTGATCGACCTCAAGGCGGAGGAAGCGCGGCTTTCCAAGGAACTCGCCAAGAACGCCGACGAGATCGCGCGCATCGAAAAGAAGCTCGCAAACCCGAACTTCGTCGCCAAGGCAGCACCGGACGTCGTGGATGCGGAGCGCGAGAAGCAGGCGGAGCTGGTCGAGGCGAAAACCAAGCTGGAGACCGCGCTGGCACGGGTGCGCGAGGCCGGGTAGCCGAACGATTCGGCTTTCAATTGATGGATAGAAGGGCCGCCACGTTGGAATGTGGCGGCCGCAGCGCATTTACGGCCTATTGTTGCCGTAATGTGACGCGCCGTAACTTATCTAGCAATATCAATGGATTGACCGTTGTTTGTTGCGGCGATACGGGCTCCGCAGGAGCGGTGTCGGCGGCCAGGGCATGTCATCGACCAACCGGTGGTGTGGCCTACCCCCTTTGATGAAGCGCTCTCCTCGTGCATTCTCGGCAGGGTTGTGCCGAGGGAGCGGCATTGAGGAGGGATTTCCATGAGACATCATGCAATAGGCGGGGCGCTGCTTGCTGCTGCGATGCTTGCAGCGGGAAGCGCGCAGGCTGGCGGCTTCTCGCGCGGCTCGGCGGACACGGACATTCTGTACGAACCGGGACAGTTCGATTTTCGCGCCGGGGTGACGTTCGTCAGTCCCAGCCGGAAGATCACCAGCGACGGTGATCCCGGCCTCATCGGCAAGGACTACACGGAGAGCTATTTCATCCCGTCTATCGCCGCCAAGGTGCGGCTGTTCGACCCGCTGAGCTGCGCGGGCACCTACACCCAGGCCTATGGCGGCAGCGTGAATTACGAAGGGCGCCTGCTTCCCGGCAAACTGAGGGAAGAATTCACGGTCGATGAATTCGCCCTGACCTGCGCCGCCAAGTTCGGCATGGAGCGGGGCAATTTCTACGTCATCGGCGGCGCCTTCGTGGAGCGCTTCGACTACGAGCGGGTGAATTCGGTCATTCCGGGCGTGGCCAACGCCAATCTCGCGCTGGACGGTACCGACTATGGCTATCGCCTCGGCGTTGCCTACGACATCCCCGAGATCGCTTTCAGGACGCAGCTTCTCTATCGCTCCTCCACATCCTACGGGGCCGATGGCCGTTTCACGCTGCCGGCGATGGGTGTCGATGCTGCCGCCTTCGGTACCGGCAATCTTCCGCAGAACCTGGAACTCAAAATTCAGAGCGGTATCGCGCCGGGCTGGCTCGCATTCGGCTCGATCAAGTGGACGGACTGGAGCGTGCAGAACCAGCTCGCGGTCTCGGTTCCCGATTTTCCGCCGGCCGATAGCCTCGACGTCTATAACTGGAAGGACGGCTGGACGGTTACCGGAGGCGTCGGACATGCCTTCAACGACCGTATTTCCGGTCTGGCGAGCCTGACCTGGGATCAGGGCGTCAGCACGGGTTGGGACCTGTCGAGCGACACGTGGACCGTTGCGCTGGGCGGTTCGGTGAAGGACTCATGGGGCGGCGAGCTGCGCGGCGGCGTCGGCGTTTCCTACCTGACATCCGCCGAAGAAGTGTTCGGCGCCAATGCCGGCCGCGCGGTGGACAGCGGCTGGGCCTATGCGCTGAATGTCGGCTACAAGCTGAGCTGGTAAGCAGCACGTTTCGGCCTGCCTGGCGGCAGGCCGACCGATTTCAAAGGCCCGGGGCATGGCACCCCGGGCTTTTTTGTTTGCCGGAAAAGGACCTCAAGCAGCTTTTTCGGCTGATATTGACTGAAAGGCCTTGAATTTCTGCCGGGATAGGCCCATTTTTCCGCACAGTCACCCGGGCCGGGCCCCTCTGGCAGGCGAGGCGTCGCCTGTGATGTCGGACCGATCGACGACGCGCCCACGCAGCGCTACCGAAACTCCAAAAACATGTTTGACCATGAGTGGCTCTGGCCCGGATTCCTGGCGTTCGTCGCCTTGATCCTTTCTTCGACCTGTTCGTCCTGCACCGCAAGGACCACGTAATCTCCACCCGCGAAGCCTTGTTCACCGTCGGCGGGTATGTCTCGCTGGCGATGCTTTTCGCAGCCAGCATCTTTTACTTCGAGGGACCGCAGCGCGGTTCCGAGTTCCTGACGGGCTATCTCGTCGAGCAGGCGCTTTCGCTCGACAACATCTTCGTGATCGCCCTGATCTTCGCCTACTTCAAGGTGCCGCAGGAAGCGCAATACCGCGTTCTCTTCTACGGCATCGTGGGCGCCATCGTGATGCGATTGTCGCTAATCGTGCCGGGTGTGAAGCTCGTCGACCAATTCTTCTGGGTTGGCATGATCCTTGGCGTCGTGCTGCTCATCTCCGGCTACAAGATGATGACCTCGGACGGAGACATGGCCGACCCCGGCAACAGCCGGGTCGTCAAATGGCTGCGCAGCACCGGGCGCGTGACCGAGGACTACGAAGGTTCGAAGTTCCTCACCCGGCGCAACGGCGTCCTGTTCATGACGCCGCTGTTCCTTGTGCTGGTGACGGTCGAGATCACCGACCTCGTGTTCGCGATCGACTCGATCCCGGCGGTGCTGGCGATCTCCAACGATCCGTTCATCGTGTTCTCGTCCAATGTGTTCGCGATCATGGGTCTGAGGGCGCTGTTCTTCGTGCTGTCGGGCATGATGCGGGAGTTCCGCTTCCTCAAGCATGGTCTTTCGCTGGTGCTGATCTTCGTCGGTGCCAAGATGATCGTGGCGCACTGGTACAAGCTGCCTTCGGAGCTGGCGCTCGGGGTGGTGGGCGTGCTCATTCTCGGCTCCGTACTCCTGTCGATCTTCATCAAGGAGGAGCCCGACGGCGAGGAACACACGCCGGAGCAGGTCGCCGATATGGAACGGCGCGCCCATGCCGGCGAGACCGACCGCGCCTGACAGGCGTCAGGCGAAGCCTATTGACGGCATGATGCCAGGGCCGTATCGGAGGGGAGTACCCGCCGGTACGGTCGCTGATCTTGGCCGTTTGCCGGTAGTATCGGCCAACAAAGAAACGCTGAACTGGAAACGCCATGCCCGCCTATCGTTCACGCACCACCACCCACGGCCGCAACATGGCCGGCGCGCGCGGCCTTTGGCGCGCCACCGGCATGAAGGATGGCGACTTCGGCAAGCCGATCATCGCGGTGGTCAACTCGTTCACGCAGTTCGTGCCGGGCCACGTGCACCTGAAGGATCTCGGCCAGCTCGTCGCGCGCGAGATCGAAGCGGCCGGGGGCGTTGCCAAGGAATTCAACACAATCGCCGTCGATGACGGTATCGCCATGGGGCATGACGGCATGCTCTATTCGCTGCCGTCGCGCGAGATCATCGCCGACAGCGTGGAGTACATGGTCAACGCGCATTGCGCCGACGCCATGGTCTGCATCTCCAATTGCGACAAGATCACGCCCGGCATGCTCAATGCCGCGATGCGCCTCAATATCCCCGCGGTCTTCGTTTCCGGCGGGCCGATGGAGGCCGGCAAGGTCGTTCTCAACGGCAAGACGCATGCGCTCGATCTGGTCGACGCCATGGTTGCTGCGGCCGACGAGAGCGTCAGTGAAGAAGACGTCAAGGTCATTGAGCGCTCGGCCTGCCCGACCTGCGGTTCATGCTCCGGCATGTTCACGGCCAATTCCATGAACTGCCTGACCGAGGCACTAGGATTGTCGCTGCCGGGCAACGGCTCCACGCTAGCCACCCATGCCGACCGCCGCCGGCTTTTCGTCGAGGCCGGCCATCTGATCGTCGATCTGGCCCAGCGCTATTACGAACAGGACGACGAGAGCGTGCTGCCGCGCAATGTCGCCAACAAGCGCGCGTTCGAGAATGCCATGTCGCTGGACATCGCGATGGGCGGCTCGACGAACACGGTTCTGCATATTCTCGCAGCCGCCTACGAGGGCGGCATCGACTTTACGATGGAAGACATCGACCGCCTGTCGCGCAACGTGCCGTGCCTGTCCAAGGTCGCGCCGGCGAAGAACGACGTGCATATGGAAGATGTGCACCGGGCCGGCGGCATCATGCGCATTCTCGGCGAACTGGAGCGCGGCGGGCTGATCCATCGCGACAGCCCGACGGTTCACGAGGCGACGCTGGGCGACGCCATCGATCGCTGGGACATCACCCGTACCAGCAGCGAAACCGTGAAGACGTTCTTCCGCGCCGCGCCAGGCGGTATCCCGACGCAGACGGCGTTCAGCCAGGAGGCCCGCTGGGACGAACTCGACACTGACGGCGAAAAGGGCGTCATCCGCTCGGTCGAGCATCCCTTCTCGAAGGATGGCGGCCTTGCCGTGCTCAAGGGCAACATCGCGCTGGACGGCTGCGTGGTGAAGACCGCCGGCGTCGACGAGTCGATCCTGAAGTTCTCCGGCCCGGCGGTCGTCTACGAAAGCCAGGATGCGGCCGTGAAGGGCATTCTCGGCAACGAGGTCAAGGCGGGCGACGTCGTCGTCATCCGCTATGGGGCCGAAGGGCGGGCCGGGCATGCAGGAGATGCTCTACCCGACCAGCTACCTGAAGTCGAAGGGCCTCGGTAAAACATGCGCGCTGCTGACGGACGGACGCTTCTCCGGCGGCACGTCGGGCCTCTCGATCGGCCATGCCTCGCCGGAAGCGGCGCAGGGCGGGGCGATCGGGCTGGTTCGCAACGGCGACATCATCGATATCGACATCCCCAATCGCACGATCGGCCTGCGTCTTTCAGACGACGAGCTTGCCGCCCGCCGCGCGGAGCAGGACAGGCTGGGCTGGAAGCCCGCCGGCCCGCGCAAGCGCAACGTGACGACGGCGCTGAAAGCCTATGCCGCGTTTGCCGCCAGCGCCGACAAGGGCGCCGTGCGCATCCTGCCGGAATAGGGCGCGTTGCCGGGCATCCGGCGATGGAATTGAACGAACGCCAGTGGCTTGCCACTGGCGTTTTTCGTTGTGGCTTTCCGGCAACACTTGTTTCGCCCCGGATAGGCTGGTCCGGCCTTAAGGAAATTTGCCCACTTCCCGCCATAAACCGAGAGCTAGCTCGCAGGCGTCATAGAACGGCGCCATCAGAGCTGCCGGACAAAAGAAAATTCAACGCCGCAGCCGTCCGCGGCAAGGATGACGATGAAAGCGCAGATGTATCCGACCAGCAGCCATCCCATATGGGCTAGCGCGGTCTCCTGCGTGACATTCGGGTCCGGGCGGGGCTGGAGCAACAGGGTATTATGTCACTAGGTACGGTCGTCAGGGCAGGCATTGTTTGTACGGTCGCGGCCGGCGCGCTGGGTGTTGCCGCACCGCGGGCGCATGCGCTGGATCAGTCGGTTATCGGCAGCCCCGATGAAAAGCGCAGCCCGTGGGCGGTATTCCGCCTCGGCTTCACCGCCTATCAGAGCGGCCACAAGGAGCAGGCTGTCGAAGCCTATCGATACGCCGCGGACAACGGCCAGCTCGGCGCGCGCTGGAAGCTCGCCCGCATGTATGCCGAAGGCGACGGCGTAACGAAGAACGACTACGAGGCGTTCAAGTTCTTCCAGGCGATCGCCGCGCAGGATGTGGAGCCCGGTTCGCCCGACGAAAGCTATGTCTCCGACGCGCTCGTGGCGCTGGCAGGTTATGCGCGCACCGGCATTCCCGGTACGCCGGTGCATGCGAATGCCTCAGCGGCGCAGGAATATTACATGCGTGCGGCCGCCAACTACCGCAATCCCAAGGCGCAGTTCGAAATCGGCAAGATGTTCCTCAACGGCGAGGGCGGCATGAAGTCGAGCATCCAGCAGGCTGGGCGCTGGCTGCAGCTTGCCGCCGAGAAGGGCCATGCGGGCGCGCAGGCCACGCTTGGCAACCTGCTTTTCCAGAGTGGGAAGGCGGTGAAGGGGCTGGCCATGATGACGGCCGCGCTGGAGCGGGCACAGCCGACCGACAAGCAGTGGATCCGCGGCATGCAAGAAGAGGCCTTTGCGATTGCCGGGGAGGCCGACCGCCGCACCGCTATCGCGCTGGCGCAGGACATGCTGGCCAAGGGCACCAACTGACGCCGGGCGATACCGGCCTCGACCTGCTTTCAATCTACTGAAGAATGGCGACTGCCGGGACGTGGTCCGACGGCTTTTCCCAGGCGCGCACGTGCTTCTCGATCGAAGCCGCCTCGAACCGGTTCGCCGCTTCCGGCGACAGGAGAAGATGGTCGATGCGGATGCCGTTGTTCTTTTGCCAGGCGCCGGCCTGATAATCCCAGAATGTGAATGTGTCGCCGGCATCGGTGACGGCGCGGATGGCTTCCGTAAATCCGAGATATTCCAGCTTGCGCAGCGCGCCGCGGGTCTCGGGCTGGAACAGAGCGTCGTTGACCCAGTCCTCCGGTCGCCTGGCATCGATCGGCTGGGGAATCACATTGTAGTCGCCGGCCAGAATCAGCGCTTCCTCAAGCTCCAGACGTTCCTGCGCCCAACGATGTAGCCGATCCATCCAGCGCAGCTTGTAGCCGTATTTGCGATCCTCGGTGATGGGGTTGCCGTTGGGAAGATAGAGCGAGACGACGCGCAGGGCGCCGTGCGGCGTGGAGAACACGCCCTCGATGAACCGCGCCTGCTCGTCCTCATCGTCACCGGGAAGGCCGCGATTGACCTCGTCGAAGCGGAGCTTCGAGAGGATAGCGACGCCGTTGAAGCCTTTCTGGCCGTGTGTCTCGACGTGATAGCCCAGCGCTTCGATCTCCGCGCGGGGAAAGCCCTCGTCAACGGTCTTGATTTCCTGCAGGCAGGTGATGTCGGGCTGGCTGTCGTTCAGCCAGTGCACGAGATTGTCGATGCGCGCCTTGACGCCGTTGATGTTCCAGGTGGCGATCTTCATCGCGTCAGATCGAGAACGATGTGCCGCAGCCGCAGGAGGCGACGGCGTTGGGGTTCCTGATCTGGAAGGACTGGCCCATCAGGTCGTCGACGAAGTCGATGACCGAGCCGCCCATATAGACGAGCGAGAGGTCGTCGATCAGAACGGTCGCACCGTCGCGCTCAATGGCGATGTCGTCATCGTTGCGCGAATCAACGAGGTCCATTTTGTAGGAAAAGCCGGAACAGCCGCCGCCTTCGACGGAGACCCGCAGCGCAATCTTGTCGGGCTCCTTGGCGAGGATCTGCGTGATCCGCTTCGCCGCCGTCTCGCTCATTTCAACGCTTTTCATGCCGCTCTTCGCGTCGACGCCCATGGCTGTCACCTTGCGTTTGCATCCTCCCAATAGGTATGAAGCCGCAAGGGGCAAGTCAACAAGCCGGCGACCGGGGCTCGGCATCAGGTGACGGAATTGTCAGCATCTTTCGACGGGATCGGCTTCGGCTACCGGCCGCGTGCGGCGTATGCATGCGACCCGGCTTTGACGCGCGGCCGCTTTTACGATGAACCGGAAAGCCCGACGCGCACGCCGTTCCAGCGCGACCGCGACCGCATCATTCATTCCACCGCCTTTCGCAGGCTGAAGCACAAGACGCAGGTCTTTATCGCGCATGAGGGCGACCATTATCGTACGCGACTGACGCATTCGATCGAGGTCGCCCAGATCGCGCGGGCACTTGCACGGGCGCTGTGCGTGGACGAGGATCTGGCCGAGGCCATCGCTCTGGTGCACGATTTCGGTCACACGCCTTTCGGCCATACTGGCGAGGACGCGCTGGATGCGATGATGAAGCCGTGGGGGGCTTCGACCACAATGCGCAGTCGCTGCGTATCGTCACCCGCATCGAGCGGCGCTATGCGGAGTTCGAAGGTCTGAACCTGAGCTGGGAGACGCTGGAAGGGCTGGTCAAGCACAACGGGCCGCTGACGGATGGCGAGGGCAGGGGGCTTGCCGGGCCGGTGCCGGCAACCATCGTCAACTTCTCCGAGCTGTTCGATCTCGAGCTGGACAGGTTCGCGTCCGTGGAGGCGCAGGCGGCGGCGATTGCCGACGACATCGCCTACAATACGCACGACATCGACGACGGGCTGCGCGCGGGGTTGCTCAGCCTCGGCATGCTTGACGCGGTTCCGCTGCCAGCCGGGATACTCGCCGCCGTGCGCGCCAAATACCCTCGGCTCGATGACGTGCGAACCGGCCACGAACTGATGCGCCGGCAGATAACCGCCATGGTTGAGGATGTGATCGGCACCGCGCGCGCGATCTCGATGCGCTGACGCCGACGTCTAGCGCCGATATTCACAATGCGGGGCGGCCGGTCGTCACCTTCTCTGCCGAGATGGCGGCGAAAGAGAAGGAACTGAAGACGTTCCTCTATGCCAATCTCTACCGCCACCCGAGCGTGATGGCGGTGCGTGAGGGCGCGGACCGGATCGTGCGCAATCTCTTCGGCCACTATTTCGCCAACCCGCGCGACATGCCGGAGGGCTGGCGTGAGGGGCTGGACAGGGCGGAAGACCGGATCAAGGCGCGAGACGTCGCCGACTTCATCGCCGGCATGACGGACACTTATGCGATCAAGGAGCACCGGCGCTTGTTTGACCGGACTCCCGATTTGGGCTAGGCGAAGCGCGACTTTGCGGCCGCTATGGCCGCTCCTTTCCACATTCCGACAGAGTCGTCATCATGAACATCTTCGCGGATTTCGCGACCCGCATCGCTAAGGCCATCGAAACGCTCGACCTGAAGACCCCGGCGGGCGAGCGACCCGACCTTGCGCGCGTCACCGTCGAGCCGCCGCGCGATCCCAGCCATGGCGACCTGGCGACGAACGCGGCGATGGTGCTGGCCAAGGGGCTCGGTCAGAACCCGCGTGCGCTCGCCGAACAGATCGCCGGCGCGCTTCGCGATGACCCGGACGTGGCCGCCGCCGATGTGGCAGGACCCGGCTTCGTCAATCTGCGGCTGGCCGACGGGTTCTGGCAGGCGCGGCTTGGCGACGTGCTCGACGCGGCAACCGAATACGGCCGGTCGACCTTCGGCGGCGGCAAGAAGGTCAATGTCGAGTATGTGTCGGCCAATCCGACCGGGCCGATGCATGTCGGCCATTGCCGCGGCGCGGTGGTGGGCGATGCGCTGGCCAATATCCTGGGATTTGCCGGCTACGACGTCACCAAGGAATATTACATCAACGACGCCGGCGCGCAGATCGACGTGCTCGCCAACTCGGTGATGCTGCGTTACCGCGAGGCGCTGGGGGAAAACATCGGCGAGATTCCGGCGGGGCTTTACCCTGGCGACTATCTGGTGCCCGTCGGCAAGTCTCTGGCCGACGAATTCGGCCCGAAGCTTTTGTCGATGCCGCAGACCGAGGCGCTCGCGCTCGTCAAGGACCGGACGATCGACGCGATGATGGCGATGATCCGTGAGGACCTTGCCGCGCTCAACGTCAATCACGAGGTGTTCTTCTCCGAGCGCTCGCTGCATGCCGGCAATGGCGGGGCGATCCGCACCGCGATCAACGACCTGACGATGTCCGGCCATGTCTACAAGGGCAAGCTGCCGCCGCCCAAGGGCGAGAAGAACGACGACTGGGAAGACCGCGAGCAGACGCTATTCCGCTCGACCGATGTCGGTGACGACATGGATCGGCCGCTGATCAAGTCGGACGGCGCCTACACCTATTTCGCGGCCGACGTCGCCTACATGAAGGACAAGATCGGTCGCGGTTTCGAACAGCTCGTATTTATTCTCGGCGCCGACCACGGCGGCTATGTCAAGCGCATGGAGGCATTGGGCAAGGCCCTTTCGGGCGGCACGGTCGATGTGACGATCCTGCTGTGCAACCTCGTAAAGCTGTTCCGCGACGGCGAGCCGGTGCGCATGTCCAAGCGCTCGGGCGAGTTCGTCACGCTGCGCGAGGTGGTCGACGAGGTCGGCCGCGACCCGATCCGCTTCATGATGCTCTACCGCAAGAATTCCGAGCCGCTCGATTTCGACTTCGCCAAGGTGACGGAGCAGTCGAAGGACAATCCGGTCTTCTACGTCCAGTACGCTTCGGCGCGCTGTCATTCGGTGTTCCGGCAGGCGAAGGAGCAGCTTGGCGATAGCTGGATCGAGCGCGCCTCGATGAAGGAGGCCGCGCGGCTTCTCGTCGACGAGGGGGAGATCGCCGTCATCCGCAAGCTGACGGAATACCCACGGCTGATCGAAGCCGCGGCCCAGGCCATGGAGCCGCACCGGCTCGCTTTCTACCTCTACGATCTCGCGCAGGTGTTCCACGCGCACTGGAATCGCGGCACCGACAACCCGGACTTACGGTTTGTTAAGGTTAACGACCCACAATTGACGCATGCCAGACTGGGTCTGGTGCAGGCCGTTTCGGATGTTTTGACATCCGGCCTTGCGTTGGTGGGTGCCGCAGCACCCGCGAAATGCGCTAAGGTTCACCAAACGTTCTGTCACCTTTTACCCACAATGCGCTGGTAGGGCCAACCCCAAGTGACGTCGCCGGCGTCCGACCCAGTATGAGTGCGGGAAAAAGCATGGCAGACACAAACCAGAGCAGGCGCTCGGATTTTACGGAATTTTCGGATAACGATCCCTTCGCGGAATTGACGCGCATCATGGGGCAGGCCCCAAGAGCGCCCGAGCCCGCCAAGCCCGTTGCACAGGACGATTTCGACCTCGACCTCGATCTTGAAAAAGAGCTGATGGGCGATCTCGATTTCAGGGAGTTCGACGAGCCGAAAAGCGAAGAGCCCGAGGCGCAGGCCTCGGAGCCGGAGTGGCAGCATGCTGCCGAGGCCGAGGACGAGTATCAGCCGGCGCAGCACCATAGCGAGTCCCAGCCGGTCGAAGCCGCCGACGCCTCCATCGATTTCGATATGGCGGCAGAAGCCTTTGTCGAGGACGAGGTGCACGCCTTCGATCCCGAGCCGGAGATGGTCGAGGACGATGCCGTCGAGATGGCGTTGGAGCCGGAGGCGGTTGCCGCCACCAGCCCGGAGCCCGTGCAAGGCGACTTCGAGATGTCGCTCGAGCGCGAACTGGTTGGCGATGACGCCCGGTTCGAGGCTCCTTCCGAAGAGCCGGAGGCCTTCGAGGCAGAGACCTACGAGGGGGATGCTTACAACGCCGTCGAAGCTCCGCATGCGGAAGAGCCTGTCGATTTCGGGCCGGAGGAATCCTCGCCAGCGTCCGCCCAGGGCGACGACGGCATGGCCGAGGTTGATATGGATTTCGGCATGCTGGAGCAGGAGCTCGCCGCTGCCGTCGAGCCTGCCATGGCGCCGTCACGCGCGATCGACCCCGCCGCCGACGACTGGCAGCCCGAGCCGTTTGCCGAAAGCGAGCCTGAAGCGACTTCCAGCGAGGAGTCATTCGGGCCGGTCTTTTTCGCGCCCGCAGATGAGACGGAACCCGCACCCGAAGAGAGTGTTGCCGCAGAACTCAGCCTTGAAGACGAGCTGAGTGCATTGCTTGGCGAGGGCTCAGCGCAGCCTGAAGCGGCGCATGAGGAGCCGCAACCGATCGTTGCGCCCGTGGCTGTAGCGCCAGTCGACGACTGGAAGCCTGCCGTCAGCACATTTGGCCGCTCGAACTTTGCGGCGATGCGCGAGACTGCGCCGGTTGCCGAGCCTGCTGAAGCGCCGACTGCCGAGACGCTGACAGCCGAGACCTACGAGGCCGAGGAAGCGCCTTTTGAGGCCGAGGCGGACACGCCGCTCGAAGATACCTTCGCCGAGATATTCGGTCTCGATTCAGAGCCCGAAATCAAGGAACCCGAAAGCCAGCCGGAAATGCAGCAGCAGCCCGAGGCCAGCGGCGTCGAGGCGCTTGCCACATGGCAGCCTGAACGGACGTTCAGCGCGGCTGCTCCAGTGGCAGCGGTGGCGGCGGCCAGTGCCGCGCCGGATATCGAGACCATCGACGTTGCCGAGTCCGCTCAGGCCATGGTCGACGATCTCGACATTCCGGAACCCGACTACGGCGCACCGGCGCCTTCGAACGGTCTCTACGACGATCTCGAGGGCGAGATCGCGCAGGCGTTCGGCGACATGTCCATGGACGAGCCCGCGCCGGCAGCCCAGCCGTCGAGCGCACCCGAGTGGGGTGTTGCAGCCGCGGCCACCGGAGCCGCTGCCTATGCCGCGACGGCTGCCTCCTCGGCATCGGCTGCGCAAGCCTCCCATGATCACCAGCAGCCATCGGCCGATGCCTACGCTGTCGGCGAAGGGCAGTGGCAGACGGATAACGGGTTCGCGGACGACGATTTCAACTACGAGACCGATCTCGAACAGGCGATCGCCATGTCCTCCTACGAGGACGAGCCGGTTGCCCGGACCTATCCGCGCAACCGCAACCTTATGATTGCAGCGGTCGTTGCGGGCGTGGCCGTGGTTGGCGGCGTTGGTGTCTTCGCGATGTCGCTTTTCGGCGGTGGCTCCGATGAGCCGGCTATCGTGCGCGCCGGCGACGATCCGATGAAGGTGCGGCCGGAAAATCCCGGCGGTACGACCGTGCCGAACCAGGACAACGAGGTCTATCAGCGCGTCACAGGCGGTGCCTCAGACGCGGCGCCGGAGCAAGAGCGGCTTATCAGCACCTCCGAGGAACCGGTCAATATCGAGGCCCGCAGCGAGCAGCAGGCAGCGCTCCCGTCCGCGATAGGCGAAGCTGTCGAAGAGCCGACGGCCGCAGGAAACGACACCGCCGCGGGCGAGCAGAACGTTGCCGCAGCCGCACCGAAGGCAGACGATCGCATCGAACCGGTGGCCGAGGCAGAAGGCGTTGGAGCCAGCAACGACGTGCTGGCTGTCGCGCCGCGCCGCGTTCGCACTATGGTCGTTCGCTCGGATGGCACCATGGTGCCGCGCGAGGATCCGACGCCGGCGCAGCCCGAGCAGACCAATCTGGCCGCCGCCACCGTTGGCGATGCGCAGCCGCTGGCGCCAGCAGGCGCAGACGCCCAGGATGAAGGGCCGTCGGTCGAGACACCTGCTACCGTTTCGGTCGTGCCTTCGCAGCGCCGCGAACCGCAGCAAACCGCAGCGGCCGCACCGCAGCAGCCGGTGGTTCAGCAGCCTGCAACGCAGACGCCCGCGGCAACGCCAGTCTCTGCGCCGGCCGCTGCAGCACCCGCGGCAGGGGCCAGCGCGTGGTCGATGCAGATCGCCTCGCAGCCGACCGCCGAGGGCGCGCAGGCTACCTACCAGGATCTTGCGCGTCGTTACGGCAACGTGCTGGAGGGCAGGGGCGTGAACATCGTGCGCGCCGACATCGATGGCCTCGGCACCTATTACCGGGTTCGCATTCCGGCCAACACGCGGGACGAGGCGATCCAGCTCTGCACCCGCTACAAGGCGGCCGGCGGAAGCTGCTTCGTATCGCGCTGACGCGTGATCCTCAGCCGCGAAACATGAAGCCGCCGCGCCTCAAAGCGCGGCGGTTTTTTCTGGGCTCTACCTGTAGCCGGTCGTATCCGAGGGCTTTCCGGCTTCGCGCACTTCCGTGATGTAGCGCCATGCGTCCGGTTGCGACCCATCAAGGTCGGTGAAGCCGTAGACCTGCGCGAGTTGCCCGCTGGAGAGCGACTGGCCGTTCCAGCGGGCACGCTCGGGATCGGCAGCGAGGGCCGCGACGGCGCGGCCGACATAGCGCGGTGTTTCGGAGATCGCGAAATCCGGCTCCTTCGCAGTGGCGTCACGCCAGTTCGCTTCCGAAACCCCGTAATGCTCCAGCATCATTTCCGAGCGCAGCCAGCCGGGCGTGAGCGAAACGGCGGTTGCGCCGTGCGGCGCGAGGTCCTTCGCGTGCGCCCAGCCCAGCCGGTTGATCGCCACCTTGGCGAGATCGTAGAAGGGCGAAATCCGGTAGTGATCGGCGTTGTAGTCGGCCGTGCCGTCGGTAACCTCGACCAGCAAGCCGCCGGGCCGTTCGATCAGCAGGGGCAGGGCGTAGTGCGCTGTGATCAGGTGCGTGTCGATCGCCAAACGCAGCATGCGCAGGCCCTTCTCGAGGTCGTGTTTCCAGACGGGCGTGTCCCATTCCACGAACAGTTCGCCGCCCCAGATATCGTTGACGAGCACATCCAGACGGCCGTGTTCGGCACGGATGCGAGACACAAGCGCGGCCACCTGGTCCGACTCCAGGTGATCGACCGGCACGGCGATGCCGTGGCCACCCAGCGTATCGACCAGCTCGGCCGTTTCCTCGATCGTCTCGGGCCGGCGATACTCGGACTGCCGGGTGCGCGTGGTGCGTCCAGTCACGTAGACGGTCGCGCCGGCCGCACCGAGTTCGGCTGCGATGCCGCGTCCGGCACCCCGGGTGGCGCCGGCGACCAAAGCGACTTTGCCTTGCAGTTTCATCGTGTCTTCCTCATTCATCAGTCGCGGCGGGTTGCTCCGCGCGGTTCGATTATTTATAAACAAACATTCGTTTACTAATGTGAAGGCAGCATGGCAAGACCCCGGAAGATGCCCGACGAGGTGATTTTCAACCATGTTCATGCCCTGATGCAGGAGCGTGGGGCTGAAGGCGTGACATTCGCATCGGTGGCCGAACGCAGCGGGCTTTCGGGTGCGAGCCTGGTCCAGCGGTTCGGTACCAAGCAGATGCTGGTGCATGCCGCCCTGGTTCACGCGTGGCAGGGGCTGGAGGAACGCACGCGGCGTGTTGCGGAAGAGGCCGAGCGCTCCCCGCAAGGGGCGGTGCTGCTGCTTCAAAAGCTGTCCGGAAGTTACGGCGACATCGATACATACGCCGACAACCTGCGGATATTGCGCGAGGATTTGCGCGATCCGGAGCTGCGCGCGCGCGCGCCGCGTGGGTCGAGACACTTGTGGCGGCGCTGGACCAGTGTTTCGCGGCGACACCCGGCGCGCCTGAGGGCGTCGGACGGCTGATGGTCGCGCAGTGGCAGGGCGCGCTGCTGCTGTGGGGTTTCTCACCGGACGGGGCGGTCGACCTTTTCGTGCGAGAACATCTGGAGCGGTTCGTGCGAACGCTGGCGCGCTAGCTGGACCTTGGCGCTTGCCTTGCGGTCATTGACGGCTGCTGGTATGAGCCGGCCATTCATTCGCTGACACGACAGCCGAGTAGTCGCCATGGGTTCGAAAAAATCAGACCGGTAAGCCGCAACAGCCTTCTTGTTGTTGCGGCGTTCTGTTCGATCCCAACCTTCCTTTAGCGATGCAGATCGCCGCCGAATCTCATTCATTCGTGCGGATTTCTGATATGCCTATCCAACAACCCCGGCTGTGGACCTACAGCCTGCCGGTGGCGCTTGCGCTGCTGGCTCCCTTCAACCTGCTCGCTTCTCTGGGCATGGACATCTACCTGCCGGTCGTGCCGTCGATGCCCGGCATCCTAGGCACCACGCCGGGCGTGGTTCAACTCACGCTGACGCTCTACATGATCGTGCTCGGCGTAGGGCAACTGCTGTTCGGGCCGCTATCGGACCGGATCGGCCGACGTCCGGTGCTGATGTGCGGGGCGCTGCTGTTTGCCGGCGCGTCCTTCGCCCTGGCGTGGGCGGAAACGGCGTGGCCGTTCCTGGCGCTGAGGCTCGTGCAGGCGATCGGCGCGTCGGCGATGCTGGTCGCGCTGTTCGCGACGATCCGCGACGTCTATGCGGAACGGCTGGAAAGCACCGTCATCTATAGCCTGATGAACGCGATGCTGGCGTTCGTTCCGGCGCTCGGGCCTATTGCCGGGGCATTGATCGCCGGCGGCTTCGGCTGGCGCGGCATCTTCGTGGCGTTGGGCGTGCCGGCGCTTGCCATGCTGGCGATCGCATTGCCGACCTGGCACGAAACGCGTCCGATACAGCGGGCGGGCGCAGGCGGGGGCGGTTTCCTGCCGATCCTGCGCAGCCCTGCCTTCTGGGCCTATACCTGCGCATTTGGCACGGCGATGGGCACGTTCTTCGTGTTCTTCTCCACGGCGCCGCGTGTATTGATGGCCGGTGCAGGCATGAGCGAGCTGCAATTCAGCCTCGCCTTCGCCACCGTGGCGCTGGCGATGATCGTGACGGCCCGGTTTGCCAAGAGCTTCGTCGCCCGCTGGGGGATACCGGGAAGCGTGGCTCGCGGCATGATCCTGTTGCTCGTCGGTGCGGCAATGCTGCTGGCCGGCCAGCTGTGGCTGGAGCCGTCCTTCGTCGTGTTCATTCTGCCGATGTGGCTCGTGGCCGTGGGCATCGTCGTTACCACCGCGGTGACGGCGAACGGCGCGCTGCAGGAATTCTCCGACGTTGCGGGAACGGCCGTGGCGCTGCATTTCTGCATCCAGAGCCTGATCGTCGGCGTGGTCGGCACGCTATTCGTGCTCATACTCGATGGCGATACGGCATGGCCGCTGGTCGGATATGCGGCCGGGATGGCGATCGTGACGCTTGCTGCCGTCGGCGGGATGACGCGGCGCGCCCGGATGCAGGCAGGGTGACGCGAAGCGGGCGGTGGCGTTTCGGCTGCCGCCCGCTTTGGTGCCGCTGGGCGATTGACCGTAGCGCCTAGTGCTTTATCGAGCGGGCATGACGAAAAGCCCTCCCACAAAACCGTTTGATTCCGGCTTGCTGCGGATGCCAGATGGAGCCGAGATCTATTGGGAGGCGTCGGGCAATCCTCGCGGCAAGCCCGCCCTCTATCTCCATGGCGGCCCCGGCAGTGGTCTTCGTTCCGGCAGCTACCGCAGCCACTTCGATCTCGAACGTTATTTTCTGATCGGCATCGACCAGCGCGGTTGCGGCCGCAGCCGCCCCTCGGTCAACGAGGCGCCAGAAAGCCTGCAGGCAAATACCACGCAGGCACTCATTGAGGACATCGAAGCGGTGAGGGCACATCTCGGCGTCGTCCGGTGGCTTGTTTCAGGCGTATCGTGGGGCACGACGCTCTCGCTCGCCTATGCCCTGGCGCACCCGGATCGGGTGACGGAACTCGCGCTGGTGGCGGTGACGACCACCAGTCGCGAAGAAGTCGACTGGCTCACCGAGGGCATGGGCCGGATTTTCCCGGAAGCCTGGCAGCGGTTCGAGGCGGAATCGGTAAGGACGGCCGGCGAAAGGATCGTGGAAGCCTATGCGCGACGGTTGGCGACCGGCGAGCAGCACGAACGACAAGCGGCAGCGCGCGCCTGGAATGCCTGGGAATCGGTACACATCTCGCTCGACCCTAACTGGGCACCGATTGAAAGCCGCTTTGACGAGGCGCGGGGGCTCGCCTTCGCGACGCTCGTCACACACTACTGGGCAAATGACGGGTTTCTGCGAAATGGCGACGAGATCGTGTCTCGCATTGCCGACATCGCGCATATTCCGGCGATGCTGATCCACGGTCGCCGCGACATCAGCGGGCCAGCGATAATCGCATGGCGGCTGCACCGTTCATGGCCGGCGAGCCGGCTGCACATCGTCGAGAGCGAAGGGCACGGGGGACCGGAGTCCTTTGCGATCCTGCGCGATGCGCTCGACGTCTTCGCCAAGGTGCGCTGAGGCCCGCGAGCGGCTATGATTCCGCGCATGAGCGAATCAAAAGCAATGATCCTTGGGGCGTCGGGCACGACGCTCACCGCCGACGAGAAAGCCTTCTACCGCGACGAGCGGCCGTGGGGGTTCATCGTCTTTGCCCGCAACGTCGCCGAGGTCGAGCAGATGCGCGACCTGACCGCCGCGATGCGGGACTGCGTCGGCCGGCCGGATGCGCCGGTCTTCGTCGACCAGGAAGGCGGGCGCGTTCAGCGCCTGCGTCCGCCGCTGGCGCCGGCCTATCCGTCCGGTTCGGCGCTCGGCGCGCTCTACCGGAGCAACCGCGAGGCCGGATTGCGGGCGGCATGGCTGATGTCGCGCCTGCATGCGTTCGACCTTCTGAAATGCGGTCTCAACGCCGACTGCCTGCCGGTGCTGGATGTTCCGGTCGAGGGTGCGCACGACGTGATCGGCAGCCGCGCCTACGGCAAGGACCCGGAGACCGTCACCGAGATGGGCCGCGAGGCAATGGCGGGTTTGCAGGCCGGCGGCGTGCTTCCGGTCATCAAGCACATGCCCGGCCATGGCCGCGCCTTCGCCGACAGCCATCACAACCTGCCGACCGTGGATGCTTTGCTCGATGAACTGCGCGCCCATGACTTCGCCCCATTCAAGGCGCTGAGAGACGCTCCGATGGCGATGACCGCGCACGTCGTCTACACCGCCATCGATCCCGACAATCCGGCCACCACGTCGGCCAAGGTCGTGGAAGAGATCATCCGTGGGGAAATCGGCTTCGAGGGGCTTCTGATGAGCGATGACGTCTCCATGAACGCGCTTTCTGGGGATTTCGCGCAGCGCACGGATGGAATTGTTGCAGCGGGCTGCGATGTCGTTCTTCACTGCAATGGCGTTATGGACGAGATGCGCGCCGTTGTGGGGCGCGTTCCTGCGCTTTCAGGCGAGGCGCTGGCGCGTGCCGACCGGGCGCTGACGGGGTTAGGCACGCAGGACAACACGTCGGAGACGGCCGTCCGAGAGGAATTCGCCTCCTGGTTCGAGGCGGTGGCATAGGAAACGATTTGAGCGCGAACGCGGACAAAAAGGCCACGCCGATGGAACGGCTCTGGGCCGATGGCGAGGAGAGCCGTGGGGTCTCCGAGCCGGCGCTTGTGGTCGACGTCGACGGCTTCGAAGGCCCGCTCGACCTGCTTCTGCATCTGGCGCGCAACCAGAAGGTGGACCTTGCCCGCATTTCGGTGCTGGCGCTGGTCGAGCAGTACATCGCCTTCGTCGAAAGCGCGCGGCGGCTGCGGCTGGAGCTTGCCGCCGACTATCTGGTGATGGCGGCGTGGCTGGCTTTCCTGAAGTCGAAGCTGCTGATCCCCAAGCAGCCGGGCGACGAGGGCGAGAGCGGCGAGGAACTTGCGGCGGTGCTGCAGTTCCGGCTCAAGCGACTGGAGGCGATGCGCGATGCCGCGGCGCGCCTAGTCAACCGCAACCGGCTCGGCCGCGACGTCTTCGCGCGCGGCATGCCGGAAACGGTGATCATCGACAAGCGCAACGAATATTCGGCCTCGCTCTACGATCTGCTGACGGCCTACGCGGCGCAGCGCCAGCGGCAGGCGATCACCAATGTGCGCATTGCAAAGCGTGGCGTGTGGTCTCTCAAGGAAGCGCGCGAGATCCTGACCCGCCTTGTCGGCGAGATCCGCGACTGGACAGCGCTCGACACGTTCCTGATCCGCTACATGACAACGCCGGAAGAGCGGGCGACGGCGATTGCCAGCTCGTTTGCGGCCAGCCTCGAACTGGTGCGCGAGGGCGCTATCGAGGTTCGGCAGGATGCGCCTTTCGCGCCGCTGTTCCTGCGCGGGCGGGCCAAAGCTGCGGCCGAGCCGGCACCCGGAGAGGTGATCCATGACTGAGAGAGGCGCCAACGTCATTCCCTTCGCGCCCGAGACCGGAGACGAGGCGGACATGGACAATCCGGCCGGCGGTCTGCATCTCGCCGAGGCTGTGCGCATGGCTGAAGCGATCGTCTTCGCGTCTGCCGAGCCGGTGTCGCACAAGGCGCTTGCGGCGCGCCTGCCCGAAGGCACCGACGTGCCGGCCGTGATGGAAGAAGTGCGCAGGCAATATGAAAGGCGCGGCGTCAATCTCGTGCAGGTCGGGGACGCATGGGCGTTCCGGACTGCGGGCGATCTCGCATTCCTGATGAGCCGCGACGCGGTGCAGCAGAAGAAGCTTTCTCGCGCCGCGCTCGAAGTTCTCGCGATCATCGCCTACCACCAGCCGGTGACGCGCGCGGAAATCGAGGAAATCCGCGGCGTCGAGACTTCCAAGGGCACGCTCGATCTGTTGCTGGAAACCGGTTGGGTGCGCATGCGCGGGCGGCGGCGCACGCCTGGCCGTCCGGTCACCTACGGCACAGCCGAAAGTTTCCTCGACCATTTCGGGCTGGAGGAAATCCGGGATCTGCCGGGCATGGACGAGCTCAAGGGGGCGGGCCTGCTATCTGCCCGGATGCCGTCGAACTTCGCCGTGCCGCAGCCCGCGGCCGACCCTGACGCGCTCACCGACGACGAGGATCCGCTGACGGATATAGACCTCGAGGAGCTGGGTCTGCTGACGCCGCGCGTGACGGACGACTGAGAACGCTTTCAAACCGGTGGAACATGGCTTACATGCTTTCCCGCGCAGCCGATCGGTTGCGCGGCATTTTTTCGTGCGAGTTGCTGCCAGCCGTCCCGAAACGCTAAGGGGATGCTGGCGGTGAGGGAAGATCGGTGATGGCGGTAGCGGCGACAAGGGTGACGGCAGGCGTTTCATTCGCCGCGCGCCTTGCGTTCGACCGGATCAGCCACGCGTTCTCGCCATCTGCTGCCACGCTGCATGATGTGTCGCTTGCGGCGGAACCCGGCGAGGTGCTGTGCCTGCTCGGGCCGTCGGGTTCGGGCAAGACGACGCTGCTGCGGATTGCCGCCGGGATAGAGGCGCAGACGCGTGGAAGCGTCTATCTCAACGACCAGGAGATCGCCGGTCCCAATGTGTTCCTGCCGCCGGAGCAGCGGTCTATCGGCCTCGTCTTCCAGGATTTCGCGCTCTTTCCGCATCTGACGATCCGGAGAATGTCCGGTTCGGGTTGACGGCCCTGTCGCGCGACGAAGCGAAACGGGAAGCGATGATTTCGCTCGGCCGTGTCGGCTTGCAGGACTATGCGAACGCCTATCCGCACGTGCTTTCCGGCGGCGAGCAGCAGCGCGTGGCGCTGGCGCGCGCCATTGCCCCGCGTCCGGCCGTGCTCCTGATGGACGAGCCGTTTTCCGGCCTCGATTCACGGCTGAAGGATTCCGTGCGCGCCGAGACGCTTGCGATCCTGCGCCAAAGTCGCGCAACCGCCATAGTCGTGACGCATGATGCGGAAGAGGCGATGCGAATGGGCGACCGCATCGCGCTCCTGAAGGATGGACGACTGGTCCAGCTCGGCACCGCCGAAGAGCTTTACAACCGGCCGGCCAGCCTATTTGCCGCCGGCTTCTTCTCGGAGATCAACGTCTTCGAGGGCAGGGTGGCAGACGGTGCCGTCGATACGCCGCTGGGCCGGTTCGAGGCTTCGGGACTGGCCGACGGCACAGAGGCATCGGTCGCGTTCCGGCTGTCTGCTTTCGACGTTTCGCCGACGGATGGCGATATACCGGCACGGATCGTGTCGCGCCGGTTTCTGGGTGTCGTGGAACTGCTTGAACTTGCCGTTCCCGGCGCCGATCGCCCCCTGCGGGCGCGGATCAGGTGCGGCGCTTTGTCCAGCCCGGAGCGTGAAATTTGGCTCACGGTGAGGAAAGCCGATGTGCTTGTGTTTGAAAGAACGAGCGAAAGCGCATAAATCAACCCTGAGGCCGCAGCGAGGCGGCTGAGGGAAACATTCGAAAAGAGAGCGAATTAATGGGTACCTTCTCTATCTGGCACTGGCTGATCGTTCTGGTCGTGGTGCTGCTGCTGTTCGGCCGTGGCAAGATTCCGGAACTGATGGGCGACATGGCCAAGGGCATCAAGAGCTTCAAGAAGGGCATGTCCGACGACGACGAGGCGGATTCCGCCAAGACGGTCGAGCACCGTTCCGACGAGACGGTCGCGTCCGCCAAGGAAAAGGCCGGCAAGACGTCCTGACGCGCTACCGCGCGCCGCAGCCCTTCCCGTCGCGGAGTTGACGAACGATGTTTGACATCGGCTGGCCCGAAATGCTGGTGATCGCGGTCGTATTGATCGTGGTCGTCGGGCCCAAGGACTTGCCCAAGATGCTGCGCACCTTTGGCCGGACGACGGCCAAGCTGCGTGTCATGGCCGGCGATTTCCGCAAACAGTTCGACGAGGCCCTCAAGGAGGCTGAACTCGACGACCTGAAGTCGGTCGCCGACGACATGCGCGCGCTCAATCCGAAGAACGAGATCAGGAAGGCGCTCTCGCCGATGGAAAAGGCGGCGCAGGACGTGCGATCCGGCCTCGATGCGGCCATGAAGCCGACCAAGCCAGCCGCGGCGGAGCCCGCACCAGCCGAGGCGAAGGCCGCCGAGCCGCTCAAGACGGGCGCGACCGCAATGCCCGGCGAGGCGGCAGCCGCAACGAAGCCGTCGCCCAAGGCGCCTGCGAAGGCCAACGGCGCAGCCGCGCCGGCCACCAAAAAGGTTACGGCACCCAAGCAGGCGGCAGCCAAACCATCAGCCAAGACGACCGCGGCCAAGAAGCCTGCTGCTTCATCTGCGAAAGCGACCGCAGCGCCGAAGAAGGCAACCAAGCCCAAGAGCGGCGGAAACGCAGCATGACCACCCCTGAAGACGACGAGATCGACAAGTCCTCGGCGCCGCTGCTCGAGCATCTCATCGAACTGCGCTCGCGGCTCATGTGGTCGCTGGGCGGGTTCTTCATCGCCTTCCTGATCTGCTTCTATTTCGCCAAGGGGCTGTTCAACCTGCTGGTGCTGCCCTTCCAGTGGGCGACCGAATGGGCGGGGCTCGATGCGTCCAAGGTCGACCTGATCTATACCGCGCCGCAGGAATTCTTCTTCACGCAGATCAAGCTCGGCATGTTCGGCGGGCTGATCATCGCTTTCCCGCTGATAGCCACGCAGCTCTACAGGTTCGTGGCGCCGGGGCTCTACCGCAACGAGCGCATGGCGTTCCTGCCGTTCCTGGTGGCCTCGCCGATCCTGTTCCTGATCGGCGCGGCGCTCGTCTACTTCTTCTTCACGCCGATGGTGATGTGGTTCTTCCTGTCGATGCAGCAGGTAGGCCCCGACCAGGAAATCCAGATCTCGCTGCTGCCGCGCGTGTCCGAATATCTCGGCCTGATCATGACGCTGATCCTGGCCTTCGGGCTGGTGTTCCAGCTTCCGGTGGTCACGACGCTGATGGCGCGCGTGGGACTGATCTCGGCCGCGACGCTGGTCGACAAGCGCAAATGGGCGATCGTCATCGCCTTCGTTGTTGCGGCCGTGCTGACACCGCCCGATCCGGTCAGCCAGATCGGCCTCGCCCTGCCGACGATCATTCTCTACGAGATCTCGATCTGGCTGGTGAAGCGCATCGAGAGGACGAGGGCGCGGGAAGAGGCGAAGCGCAAGGCGAACGAGGACGAGTCGGGCGAGCCGAACCCGGCTGAGTGACCGGCGCGGGCGCTGCCCGCCGCTTGACGCTTGCTTCGAATCCATTGCGGTTTACCCCCTCGGACGCCTTTCATGGCTCACCGAGGACATTGCCACACCATGCTCGACATCAGATGGATTCGCGAAAACCCGCAGGCCCTTGCCCAGGCGCTGGAGAAGCGTGGGCAGTCCGGCGAGGCCGCGCGATCGGTGGTCGAGGATCTGATCGCCAGGGACGAGGCGCGGCGGGCGCATCTCGTGGCGCTGCAGGAGAAGCAGGAACGCCGCAATGCCGCCTCCAAGGAGATCGGCAACGCGATGCGGGCGGGAGACTCGGCGCGAGCCGAAGAACTCAAGGCAGAAGTCGCCGGGATCAAGGAATTCATCCAGTCGGGCGAGGCGACCGAGCGCGAGCTCGACAAGGCGCTCGCCGACGCGCTCGCGGTCATTCCCAACCTGCCGCTCGACGACGTGCCGGTCGGCAAGGATGAGGCCGACAATGTCGAAGTGCGCCGGGTGGGCGAACCGAAGCGCTCGAACTCGTCGAAGGAGCATTTCGAGCTCGGCGAGGCGCTCGGCCAGATGGATTTCGAACGCGCGGCAAAGCTTTCCGGATCGCGCTTCACGGTGCTTTCGGGTCAGCTCGCGCGGCTGGAACGCGCCCTCGGCCAGTTCATGCTCGACCTGCACGTGACCGAGCATGGCTACACCGAGGTGCAGCCGCCGCTGCTGGTCCGCGACGAGGTGCTGTTCGGCACCAACCAGTTGCCGAAGTTCGAGGACGACCTGTTTTTCGTAAAGCATGGCGACGGCCGGCTCGGGCTCATCCCGACCGCCGAGGTTTCGCTGACCAACCTCGTGCGTGAGGAGATCGTGGCGACGGACAAGCTGCCGTTGCGCTATACCGCGCTGACGCCGTGCTTCCGTTCAGAGGCCGGCTCGGCGGGGCGCGATACGCGCGGCATGCTGCGCCAGCACCAGTTCTACAAGGTCGAGATGGTCTCGATCACGGACCAGGAAAGCTCGATTGCCGAGCATGAGCGGATGACGGAATGCGCCGAGACGGTGTTGAAGCGCCTCGACCTGCCGTTCCGCACCGTGGTGCTGTGCACCGGCGACATGGGTTTTGGCGCACGGAAAACCTACGATATCGAGGTGTGGCTGCCCGGCCAGAACAGCTATCGCGAGATTTCGTCCTGTTCGGTCTGCGGCGATTTCCAGGCGCGGCGTATGAACGCCCGCTACCGTCCCACCGAGGGCAAGGGGGCTGCATTCGTGCACACGCTCAACGGTTCGGGCGTCGCGGTCGGTCGCGCGCTGATCGCCGTCATGGAAAATTACCAGAACGAGGATGGCTCGATTAGCATTCCGGAAGCATTGCGGCCCTATATGGGTGGCATCGAGAAGATCGAGGCTGCCTGACAACGGGATATGGCTGAAATGTTCGCGCCCTACGTTGCCCCCTCTGTCCTGCCGGACATCCCCCACAAGGGGGAGATCAGCTTTCAAAGCTGCCGACGCTCCACCCGAAGCGCGGGCGGTTGGCGATAGCGTCGGCGACAGCCGATCTCCCCCGTGTGGGGGAGATGTCCGGCAGGACAGAGGGGGCGCGAAGGAGCTCGACCTTCCTCGTTGAATCAGCAACCAGAGAACCACTGATGCGTATCCTTCTGACGAATGACGACGGCATCCATGCCGAGGGGCTCCAGGTGCTGGAGCGGATCGCAAGGCAGTTCACCGACGAGGTGTGGGTCGTGGCGCCGGAGACCGACCAGTCGGGCTTCGCACATTCGCTGTCGCTGTCGGAGCCGCTGCGCATGCGCAAGGTGCGCGACAAGCACTATGCGGTGCGCGGCACGCCGACCGACTGCGTCATCATGGGCGTGCGCAAGCTGATGCCGGAGCCGCCGGACCTTATCCTGTCGGGCGTCAATTCCGGCTCCAACGTTGCCGACGACGTCACCTATTCCGGCACGATCGCGGGCGCGATGGAGGGCACGCTGCTCGGCATACGCTCGATCGCGCTGAGCCAGGGCTATTCGGTGACGGAAGAAGGCCGGACGGTGCGGTGGGAGACGACCGAGCATCACGCGCCGGCGGTGCTCAAGAAGCTGATGGGGCTGTCTCTGCCCGAAAACGTCTTCCTCAACCTGAATTTCCCCAATTGCGGGCCAGACGACGTGAAGGGCGTGACCGTCACGAGCCAGGGCAAGCTCGTTCACGGGCTCTGGCTCGACGAGCGCAAGGACGGTCGCGGCTTTCCGTATTTCTGGCTGCGTTTCGGGCGTGAGCCGGGCGAGGTGCGGGACGGCACCGATCTCGCGGCACTTCGGGCCGACCAGATTTCCGTGACGCCGCTGCACATGGACCTGACGGCCTATGCCGTGAAGGACCAGATCACCAACGCATTGGCAAAGGCCGGGTGACGGGCATGGACGAGGCGGAACGCGAGAAGTTTGCCGCCTTCCTGCTGCGCATGCGCGCTGCCGGCTTTACCGACCGGGGCCTGATCGCGGCTTTCGAGGCAACTCCGCGCGCCAGTTTCGTGCCGGCGCAATGGCGGGCCGATGCGTGGTCCGAACGCATGGTGCCGATCGAATGCGGCGAGGCGATCGAGGGGATCGACCTGCAGATGCGCGCGCTTGCAGCACTCGACCTGCAGCCCGGCTGCCGGGTGCTCGAGATCGGTACCGGGTCGGGTTTCACGGCCGCGGTGATGGCGCGGCTTTCGGCGCGCGTGCTCACCCTCGACCGGTTCAAGACGCTGGTGCAGCTCGCCCGTCAGCGCCACGAGGCGCTGGGCATCTCCAACGTGCTGGCGCGGCAGGCCGACGCGGCCAACGGCGCGCCTGCCGAAGGGCCGTTCGATCGCATCATCGCGTGGGCTGCCTATGAGGAACTGCCGCGCGGCTTTGTCGACCAGCTTTCGACAGGCGGAATCATGGTCGCCGCAATCGGCCCGGCCGAGGGCGTGCAGGTCATGGAAAAGCTCGCCAAGCTGGGCAGCCGCTTCGAGCGGACGGAAGTCGCCCAGGTGCGGCTGCAGCCAATGGCGACGGGTGTGGCCGCCGCACTTTAAGTTGCAAATACCGCGCGACCTGAAATTTGCCGTATTCGGTTTAACCGACCAGTAACATTAACGCGCTTTAATCAAGCCTGTCTTTGGTATCGAGTAGCGCGGGTTGGTTTGATGCGTATCGGAGTTTCAGGCACATATCGGCGCACCCTGGCGCGCGGCGCCGCGGTGCTTCTCATCGGCGGCACGGCTGCGGGCTGCAGCTCCGACGTCAGCCGTTTTCAGGATTCGATCCTCACGGGTTCGGCTCGCCAGCAGCAGATCGCGCCGGTCAATCAGCCCTATCCTGGCGACACGGCGCAGCTCGATCAGACAACGACCGCCTCGATAGCGCCGGCACGGCGCGGCAGCGGGATTCTGAATCGCTTCGGCAGGGCGCCGCGTCCGGACGGTGACGTTCGCAGCGGTGCCGCGCAGGTCGCGGCCACGCCGATGCACAGCACCTGGCAGCAGCAACAGCCGACTTATGCCGCTCCTGCAGCCCCCGCTCCGCAGCCGGTCGTCCAGCGCGCCAGCCTCGACACGACCGCGACCGGCAGCACCGCACCGGCGCCGCAGCCTGCTGCGCCAGCCGTCCAGCCTCCGGTCGTGCAGGCTGCCCAGCCGGTTCCGGCTGCTCCGCGCCAGCCCGAGATAGCGTCGCGCGACAACGAGGGTGGCTGGTCACGGGCAGGGGGCACGCAGGTGCCTGTCCGCCAGGGCGAAACGGTCTACAACCTCTCGCGCCGTTTCGGCGTGCCCGTCGATGCTATCCTCAAGGCGAACGGGCTTTCGAGCGCCGACGCGCTTGCCGCAGGCCAGCAGGTCATCATCCCCACCTATGTCCATTCGGCGAAGGCGCCGGTCAGCGCGCCAGACGCCAACAGCAATGTGGCGGATGCCCGGTCCTCGACGGGAAGCCGTTTCGACGTGCCGAACGATCGCGTCCCGGTTCCCGGCAAGGCGCCAGCCGAGCGGCTGGCGGTGTTGCCGCAGCAGCCCAAGCTCAAGGAAGAGCAGCCGGGTACGCAGACAGCGGCCAACGACACGCAGCGTGGCGCCGCGAACGGCCGCAGCTATACCGTCGCGTCCGGCGATACGCTCAATGCGATCGCGCGGCGAACCGGTGTTAGTGCCGAGGCGCTGAAACAGGCCAACGGCCTCTCCAGCGGCCTGATCCGCATCGGCCAGACGTTGACGATCCCGGCAGCCGGCGCTCCGGTCCAGGTCGCGCAGCGTACGGACCAGACCACGACCGGCACCGTCAAGCCATCCGCGCCCGAGCCGGTGGCGGCCTACACGCCGCCCAAGCAGGCGCAGCCGGCGGAAAAAGTCATCCAGCAGGCCTCGCTGAACCCGGAAAGCGCGCCCGATGCCACCGGTATCTCGCGCATGCGCTGGCCGGCGCGGGGCCGTGTCATCTCAGGGTTCGGCGGTTCTTCGGGTGGCAAGAAGAACGACGGCATCGACATTGCGGTGCCGACGGGCACATCGGTGCGCGCCGCCGAGAACGGCGTCGTCATCTATGCCGGCGACGGGCTGAAAGAATTCGGCAATACCGTGCTGGTGCGTCACGAAAACGGCCTGGTGACCGTTTACGGCCATGCCAGCGAGATCAACGTCCAGCGCGGCCAGAAGGTGCGCAGGGGCGAGGAGATCGCCAAGGCCGGCATGAGCGGTTCAGCGGATACACCGAAGCTGCACTTCGAGGTGCGCAAGGACTCCGCACCGGTCGATCCGGCCGGCTATCTCGAATAGAACTCGCGAGACGACGCGGTCCGTTTCGTCTCCAGTCCGGACCGTTCGCTTACGCCCGCCTTACGAGGCGGGCGTTTGTTTGGTGCCTCGCCGCTAGTCGAGCCGTTTGCCGAGCCGGCCTGCGAGGTCCTGGGTGAACTGCCAGGCAACACGACCCGAGCGGCTGCCGCGCGTGGTGGCCCATTCGAGCGCGTCGCGGCGCAGTTCTTCCGGATCGATATCGAGACCGTAGTGGCGCACATAGCCATCGATCATCGCCAGATAATCGTCCTGCGAGCATTTGTGGAAGCCGAGCCATAGGCCGAAACGATCGGAGAGCGAGACCTTTTCCTCGACCGCCTCGGCCGGATTGATCGCCGTCGACCGCTCGTTCTCGATCATGTCGCGCGGCAGCAGGTGGCGGCGGTTCGAGGTCGCATAAAAGATGACGTTGGTGGGCCGGCCCTCGACCCCGCCTTCCAGGGCTGCCTTCAGCGACTTGTACGACGTATCGTCGTGGTCGAACGATAGGTCATCGCAAAACAGGATGAAGCGGAACGGGGCAACCTTGAGGATGCTCATCAGCCGCGGCAGCGTGTCGATGTCCTCGCGGTGGATTTCGATCAGCTTCAGCGGTGCTTCGCCGTCGGCGCGGTCGCGGTTGATCGTCGCATGGGCCGCCTTGACGAGCGACGACTTGCCCATGCCGCGCGCGCCCCACAGAAGCGCATTGTTGGCCGACAGGCCGTCGGCGAAACGGCGCGTGTTGTCGATCAGGATGTCGCGCACACGGTCGATGCCGCGGATCAGCTCGATCTCGACGCGATTCACATGCGGCACGGGTTCCAGCAGGCTGCGCTCGGCAGACCAGACGAAGCAATCGGCCACCGTCAGATCTGTCGCGGCCGGTTCGCGAGGGCTTAGCCGGGAAACGGCTTCAATGAGGCGATCGAGCTTTTGTTCAAGCGTTTCAGGCAGTTTATCGGTCATTTCTGCTGTCTTTTCATGCTATGCGGTCATCGACATCGCCTAGCACGGGCGTCATGGGGGAAAAGCCATGCAGGGCCGGGCGGTTACAGTTGCATTGGCGCAGCCAGCGATTATATTCCGGCCAGCTTCACGGGGGCCGGCTCGCCGGTCCCTTCGCGCATTTGTCTCAGGAGTTTGACCATGTTCGTTACCCCGGCATACGCCCAGGCGATGGGCGGCGGCCCCGATGTTTTCATAAGCATTTTGCCGTTCGTCCTCATCTTCGTCATCATGTATTTCCTCATCATCAGGCCTCAGCGCCAGCAGATGAAGCGGCGCGGCGAAATGCTGGCGGCCGTGCGGCGCGGCGATACGGTGGTGACTGGCGGCGGCCTCATCGGCAAGGTGACCAAGGTGATCGACGACAACGAGCTCGAGATCGACCTGGGCGGCGGCAACAAGGTGACGGCGCTGCGCTCCACCATCGCCGACGTGCGCGTTAAGGGCGAACCCGTCGCCAACCAGAACGCCAAGAAATAACCGTATTCGGGACGGAAGCGGTTCTTTTTCCGTCTGACCTGGACGTGACCTGATGCTCTATTTCTCGCGCTGGAAGACGATTGCGATCTGGCTGACCGTGCTCATCGCATTCGTTGCCGCCGCGCCGAACGTGATCCCGCAGTCGACACTTGCCTCGATGCCCGACTGGCTGCCGAAGCGCCAGCTCACGCTTGGCCTCGACCTGCAGGGCGGTTCGCATATCCTGCTGCAGATCGACCGGGACGACATGATCGCCGACCGGCTGGAGACAGCGCGGGACGATGTGCGCATCGCGCTGCGCGACGGGCGCATCGGCTATACGGGGCTGTCCAGTGCCGGGCGCAGCGTTCAGGTGCGGGTGCGCGACGCGGACCAGATCGATGCTGCCAAGCAGGCGGTGGCGAGCCTGATAGAGCCGGTTTCGTCCGGCCTCTTCGGCGCGGGCAGCGTGACAGAGCTGGCGCTGGAGGAGCCGGAACCCGGCCTCCTGCGGTTCACACTCACGGATGAAGGCATCGATTACCGCCTGTCGACCGCGCTGTCGCAGTCGGTCGAGGTGGTCAACCGGCGCGTCAACGAGCTTGGCACGACCGAACCCATCATCCAGCAGCAGGGTAACGACCGTATTTTGGTGCAGGTGCCCGGTCTCGACGACCCGCAGCGCCTGAAGGACATTCTCGGCCAGACGGCCAAGCTGACCTTCCAGATGGTGGACCAGTCGATGCCCGCGGCAGAAGCCGTGCAGGGGCGGCCGCCTGCGGGCACCAAGGTGATGTATTCGACCGACGATCCGCCGGTTCCCTACATCATCGAGAGCCGGGTGATCGTGTCGGGTGAAAACCTGGTCGATGCGCAGACGAGCTTCGACCAGCGCACCAATGAGCCGGTCGTGTCGTTCCGCTTCGACAATCAGGGTGCGACGCGCTTCGGGCAGGCCACACAGCAGAACGTCGGCCGGCTGTTCGCCATCATCCTGGATGACCAGGTGATCTCGGCGCCGCAGATTCGCGAGCCCATCCTCGGCGGCTCGGGGCAGATTTCCGGCAATTTCACGGTGCAGACCGCTAACGACCTCGCGGTGCTGCTGCGCGCCGGTGCGCTGCCGGTGGACCTGAACATCATCGAGGAGCGTACGGTCGGACCGAGCCTCGGCGCCGACTCGATCGAGGCGGGCCAAATCGCGGCGATCATCGCGGCCGTTCTGGTGCTCGGCTTCATGACGTTCGGCTACAGCACGCTCGGCGTCATCGCCAATCTCGCGCTGATTGCGAACATGGTGATGATCATCGCCATACTGTCGGCGCTCGGAGCGACGCTGACGATGCCCGGTATCGCCGGCATCGTGCTGACGATGGGTATGGCGGTCGATGCCAACATCATCATCTTCGAACGCGTGCGCGAGGAGCGGGCGAACGGGCGTTCCCTGATCCAATCCATGGATGCGGGGTTCCGGCAGGCGGTATCGACGATCGTCGATGCCAACGTGACGACCTTTATTGCCGCTGCGATCATGTTCTATGTCGGAACCGGACCGGTGCGCGGCTTCGCCGTGACGCTAGGCATCGGTATCATCACCACGGTCTTCACCGCCTTCGTGGTGACCCGCTGGATGGTCGCTTTCTGGATTCGCACGCGCAAGCCCAAGGACCTGCCGAAGGGGCTCATCTCCTTCATTCCGGAAGTCACCAAGTTCCGGTTCATGTTCCTCCGGAACTTCAGCTTTGCCGCATCGACCATACTGTCGGTGCTGGCGATCGTGCTCTTCTTCACCGTCAGCATGAATTATGGCATCGACTTCCGCGGCGGTTCGATGATCGAAGTTCAGGCGAAAGCCGAAGCGGCCGATGTCAGTGACGTTCGCGGGCGGCTGGAAACGCTGAACCTCGGTGAAGTCCAGGTGCAGGAATTCGGCACGCCGCGCGAACTGCTGATCCGCATTGGCACCCAGGGCGGCGGCGATACGGCGGAACAGTCGGCAATCCAGCTCGTCCAGGATGAGCTCCAAAACGACTACGACTTCCGCCGGGTCGAGGTGGTGGGGCCGACGGTCTCGCAGGAGCTGGCGCGCGCCGGTACGATCGCGGTCGTCATCTCGCTGATCGCGATGCTGGTCTATATCTGGCTGCGGTTCGAATGGCAGTTCGCCATCGGCGCCGTCGTGACGACGATCCACGACGTCATCATGGTTGTGGGCTTCTACGTCGTGCTGGGGCTGGAGTTCAACCTGACCAGTATCGCGGCGGTTCTGACGGTGGTCGGCTATTCGATCAACGATACGGTTGTCGTGTACGACCGAATCCGCGAGAATCTGCGAAAATACAAGAAGATGCCGATCGCCGAGCTGATCGACCTGACGGTGAACCAGACGTTGTCGCGTACGGTCATGACCGGCGTGACGACGCTGCTGGCGCTGATCGCGCTGTATCTCTTCGGCGGCGAGGTCATCTCCTCCTTCACGCTGGCCATGATCTTCGGCATCATCATCGGCACCTACTCCTCGGTGTTCGTGGCGGGGCCGATGCTGATCCTGTTCAAGCTGCGCCCGGACATCTTCGGGTCGGAGGCCGAAGCACCCAAGGCAGACGCCACCGCTACGCCCACAAAGGCCTGAGCCGGACGGAATGAACAGCGGCATCATCATCCGCGACGCCCACTATCCCGGGCGTGCGTCGATCGAAGCCTATGGGAATGGCGGCTTCCGCTTTGCCGAGATGTCGCATCGCGGCTCGATCCTGTGCCTGCCGTCCGGCATCCATGGGTGGGACCCGACCGATGCGTCGGGTCTTGGCGAGGACGACTTCAAGGCCGTCGTCGAGCAGGCAGCGGAGATCGACATCCTGCTCGTCGGCACCGGCATCGAGATGCGGCCATTGCCGGCCGCGTTGAAAGCGATGCTGCGCGAGGCGGGCATCCACGCGGACCCGATGTCTACGGGATCGGCCGTGCGGACCTACAATGTTCTTCTTGCCGAAGACAGGCGGGTCGCAGCCGCGCTGATCGCCGTCGATTGAGATGACGGGCGAGAATACCGACGCGGACCTTTCAGCGCTTAGGCAGGGCGACCCCGATCGCTACCTGTCGACGCTCTACGCGCCTGCCGACAAGCGCTGCTGCGCTGGCCGTTATCTACGGCTTCAATGCAGAGATCGCCGGCATCCGCGACCGTATCCACGAGCCGCTGCCGGGCGAAATCCGCATCCAGTGGTGGCGCGACGCGCTTGCAGGCGGTGCGCAAGCGACGGCCGGCCATCCGCTCGCCTCGGCGCTCTCGGACGTCATCGCCCGACACAGCCTGCCGCTGGATGCCTTCGACCGCTATCTCGAAGCGCGCGTCTTCGATCTTTACGACGATCCGATGCCCAGCCGCACGGACCTCGAAGGTTATTGCGGCGAGACGGCCTCGGCCCTCATTCAGCTTGCGGGGTTGGTGCTTGCGCCAGAGGCTGCTGCCGGTTTCGCCTCGGCCGCCGGCCATGCCGGCTGCGCTCAGGGGATTGCCGGGTTGTTGCGGCTGCTGCCGCTGCATCGGTCGCGCGGACAATGTTACCTGCCTGCGGATGTTCTGGCTGCAGCCGGAACAAGCCGCGAGGATTTCCTCGCCGGCAGCGACCGGGCTGGGACCGCGCGCGCGATTGCGGCGATGGTTGCGCTCGGCCGCGAGCATGCGGCGCAATTTGAAGCGGAGGCGAGGGGCATGCCATCCGCGCTGCGGCCGGCCTTCCTGCCTGCCACGCTGGCGCCAGCCTATCTCGATCGGGTGGCCGCGCTCGGTGATGAAGCGGCCACGCAGCCGGCGGACATTTCGGCGTTGCGCCGCCATTGGACGCTGCTGCGCCGCGCGATGCGCGGTTGGGGATAGGTGGTAATTCCCTCTTTGACGTCGTGTCGCTCGCCAAGCTAGCATTCTGCGTGGAGCCGGGCTCCGGGAGGGAATGCACAGGATGAGCCTGACGCTGCTCGTCATCATCGTCGTTGCCGGCATCGCGGCCGTCGTGATTGCCGTGCACCTGACCGGCGGCAGCGCTCGGGCGCAACTGGACGGCCAAGAAGCGGCGCGAAAGCGCTTTGCAGAGGATTTTCCCGATCTCGTTCCTGCGTCCGTCTGGCTGACCAAGGATCGGTGCGCTGCGATCCTCGGCCTGAATGGCGGCCGGATCGGGATCGTCCACGCGCTGGGCGGTAAATTTCTAACACGACTGGTGACCGCCGACGATCTTGTCGGCACGCCGCGCGCGAACGACGCTATCGTGAGGGTGCGATTGCGCGACTTCACATGGCGAGGCGGTGTCCTGGCCTTCGACGATGTGGAGGAGGCGAGGGCGGTTGAGTCCGCGTTCGCCGCGCTGCGTAAGGCCGCGCTTTGGGAGAAGGACCGATGAACGAATACCAGTTTCCGGCCGTCACGCAGCTTGCGATACCCTTTTTCGTCGCCGCCATCCTCATCGAGCTGTGGCTTGTGCGCACCGGGCGCGCGCGTGGCGAGTTCGAAACGCGCGACACGCTGACCAGCCTGCTGATGGGCACCGGTAATGTCGTTTCGGGCCTCCTGCTCGGCATCGTCTCCTACACCGCATTGCTGTGGCTGTGGCAGTTCCGGTTCTTCGACCTCGGCCTATCGGTTTGGGTGTTCGTTGTCGCCTTCCTGCTCGATGACCTGCGCTATTACTGGTATCACCGCATCGCGCATCGCGTGCGCTGGGTGTGGGCGGAACACGTCAACCACCACTCCAGCCAGCACTACAATTTGTCGACGGCGCTGCGGCAGTCGTGGACCGGTCTGTTCACCGGCATGTTCGTGCTGCAGGCGCCGCTGGTGCTGCTGGGTTTCCACCCGGCCGTCATCGCCTTCGTGTTCGGCTTCAATCTCGTCTGGCAGTTCTGGATCCACACCGAGACGATCGGCAAGATGTGGAAGCCGATCGAGCTGGTTTTCAACACACCGTCGCACCATCGCGTGCACCATGCCACCAATCCGCGCTACCTCGACGCGAACTATGCCGGGACGCTCATCATCTGGGACCGCATGTTCGGCACCTTTGTCGAGGAACTCGAGGAAGATCGCCCGCGCTATGGCATCGTCAAGAACATCGGCACCTTCAACCCGCTGAAGGTGGCGTTCCACGAATGGATCGGCATGGTCAGGGATGCGCTGTCGCCCGGTCTGACGGTCCGCCAGCGGCTTGGTTATCTTTTCCAGCCGCCCGGCTGGAGCCATGACGGCTCTCGCGATACATCCGAAAGCCTGAAGGCGGCCTATGTGCGCCGCAATCCTGCCGAGGCGGGGAAGCCGGGATTGCCTTCGTCAGCGGCGGTTTCCGCTTCGTCAGCCGATTGAGCCACGCAAGGTCGCTTGTCTGTCCACAACCTGGCGCTGCGATAGACATCACCGGATGAGCGGCGTAATTGCATGCCCCATGGGAGGGAATGCAGTGCGCGCCTGCGCGCGCCAAACTGAAAGGTCGACTGATGGCTGACGCAACAGTCCAATCGCGATGGGCCGCCTGGCCCGTCCTCATCATCTCCCTCGTCATGCTTGTCGGTGGCGGCTACCTACTGATCGGTGGCATTCAGCTCATCTCGCTCGGCGGCTCCTGGTATTTCGCGATTGCCGGGGCCGGACTGCTGCTTTCGGCGTGGTTCCTTGCGCGCAACCATGTTCTCGGCCTCTATCTCTTCCTGCTGGTGTTTCTCGGCACGATTATCTGGGCGATCTGGGAGGTCGGGCTCCAGTTCTGGCCGCTGGTTTCGCGCCTGGTCGCGCCGGCCGTGCTGGGCATCCTCATCTTCCTGGCAGCACCCTCGCTGAAGCGCGGCGGTGGGCGGCCGGGCCGCACGCCATCCTACGTCGCTGCCGCTCTGCTGGTTCTGGCGCTTGCAGCCACCGGCTATCGCGCCTTCCAGCCGGTTCCGTACGTGGCCGCGACGGGCGCGCCGGAAGTCGTGGCCGAGAGCGCGGACGTGCCGGAAAACTGGCAGCACTACGGCCGCACGCCGGCCGGCACGCGCTACTCGCCCTCGGACCAGATCACGCCGGCCAATGTCGGTGAGCTCGAGGTGGCCTGGGAGTTTCGCCACGGCGACTTCCCCGTCAACGAGACCGGTTCGGGCGCCGAAGACCAGAATACGCCGATGCAGGTAGGCAACACCGTCTATGTCTGCACCGTGCGCAACGTTGTCCACGCGCTCGACGCCGATACCGGCGAGGAGCGCTGGAGTTTCGACCCGCAGGCCGAATCGCCGCTCTGGCAGCGTTGCCGCAGCGTCGGCTACTACGAATCGACCGGCAACATCTCGGCTGGCCTGCAGACGATCCGCGATGCCGAGGCTGCGGAAGAGGCCGCAGCCGAAGCCGCCGAAGCAGATGCTGCCGAGGAACTCGCCGAAGGCGAGCAGCCGGCACCGGAAGGTGAAGAACAGGCGGCGGTACCCGCCCCGGCCGAGCCGGAGGAGACCGAGGTCGCCCAGCAGACTGATATCTGCCAGCGCCGCATCGTGCTCTCGACGATCGACGCCCGGCTGATCCAGCTCGACGCCGAAACCGGCGAGCTATGCCCGCAATTCGGCGAAAACGGCACGGTCGACCTCAAGGTCGGCATGGGCGAGGTGCGCCCCGGCTTCTATTTCCAGACGTCGGCGCCCACGGTCGCCAACGGCATCATCGTCATCGGCGGCTGGGTCGTCGACAACGTCGCTGTCGGCCTGCCTTCGGGCGTGGTACGCGGCTTCGATGCGGAAACGGGCGAGCTCGTCTGGGCCTGGGATCTCGGCAATCCCGACATCACCCGCTTCCCGCCGGAGGGCGAGACCTACACGCGCGGCACGCCGAACGTGTGGAGCACGCCTGCCTTCGACGCCGACCTCGGCCTCGTCTATCTGCCGACCGGCAATGCGACGCCCGACTTCTACGGCGCGCATCGCTCCGAGCGCGCGGAGGAGTACACCGCCGCAGTGGTCGCGCTCGACATCCAGACCGGCCGTGAGCGCTGGCATTTCCGCACCGTCAACCATGATTTGTGGGACTATGACGTGCCGTCGCAGCCCGCGCTCTACGACATTCCGGACGGGCAGGGCGGTACGCGCGCGGCGCTGATCCAGACGACCAAGCGCGGCCAGATCTTCGTGCTAGACCGCGAGACGGGCGAGCCCGTGTTCGAGGTCGAGGACCGGCCGGCGCCGCAGGGTGCGGTCGAAGGCGACTGGACAGCGGAAACACAGCCCTATTCGGTCGGCATGCCGACAATCGGGGCCGATCCGCTGACGGAAGCGCGCATGTGGGGCACGACGCCTTTCGACCAGCTCTACTGCCGCATCGAGTTCCGCAAGATGCGCTACGACGGCGATTTCACGCCTCCGGGGATCGAGCCGACGCTGCAGTGGCCGGGTTTCTACGGTGGCATGAACTGGGGCAGCTCGTCGATCCACGAGCCGACCGGCTATCTGGTGTTCAACGACACCCGCTCGCCGCACCGCATCCAGCTCGTTCCACGAGAGGAGGCGGACCGTGCGGACGCGCGCAGCTCGCATGAAGGGCTTTCCGGCCAGCTCGGCACGCCTTATGGCGCGGCCAAGGTCACCTTCATGTCACCGCTCGGCGTTCCCTGCCAGGAGCCGCCTTACGGCACGCTGACTGCGATCGACCTGAAAACCCAGCAGATCGCCTGGCAGGTGCCGCTCGGCACGGTCGAGGACAACGGTCCGTTCGGCATCAAGATGGGTGTGCCGATGCCAACGGGCATGCCGACCGTCGGCGGCCCGGTGACAACCGCCTCCGGGCTCATCTTCTATGCCGGCACGCTCGACTACAATATCCGGGCGTTCGATCTGGCGACCGGCAAGGAGGTGTGGAAGCACCGGCTGCCGGTGGGCGCGCAGACCACGCCGCTGGTCTACACCTCGCCTGAAACGGGCAAGCAGTACGTCGTCGTTTCGGCGGGCGGTGCACGGACCTCGCCGGAGCGCGGCGATTACGTGATCGCCTTCGCACTGCCAGACGCGGCCGGCGAATAAAGAAATCGTGGCGGCGCATCGCGCGATGCACCGCCACTCTAAAGCGCGTCGCTGCCGATGGTATTCAGATAGGAGCTCTATACCTGCGCCGCGTCGATTCGCATCGAACACCTCAGCGACGTCATCCTCGGGCTCGTCCCGAGGATCTACTGCTCTGACAGGTTGGCAGATCCTCGGGACGAGCCCGAGGATGACGTCGTCGATATGAATCCGCGAACGCGCAACACGCTTTAGGTTCTTGTTTTCACGCATGTCTTTCCCCGAACCCGGTTTCCACTTTCGGGAGACATGCTTTGACTAGAGGCCGAACTCGACGAGCCCGCGGTCATCGATGCGCCATGCCGGGTTCCAGGCGATTTCCCAGGCGTGGTCGTCCGGGTCCGCGACATAGCCACGGAAACCGCCATGCGGCGGTGCGTCCGCCTTACGCAGAAGTCGGCCGCCGGCTTCCAGAAGCTTGTCCATGACCGGAACGACGTCCTCGCGCTCCGTCACGTTGTGCGCCAGCGAGAACGCGCCGGGCGTCAGCAGACCGGGGCGGTTCATGTCCGTTTCCAATGATGCCTTCGCGAAGGTGCCGAGGACCAGGCCGTTCATCTGGTAGAAGATGATTTCCTCGTTTTCGAACACGGGTGTCCAGCCGAAGCCGTCGACGTAGAAACGGCGCGATCTCGGAAGATCCTTGATGCCGATGGTGATGACGGAAATCTGTTGTTGCATGTTTCAAGTCCCTACCTTCGCCGATGCACCATGCATCGGCGTTCAAGGTCTTGGGACTCGGCGCCCGAGGGCGAAGGCCAGGACCCGCTTTCGCGGGGGCCGGGCTAACCGCACCGGCCTTTCCTTTTTCGACAGTCAGGAACTAGCAGCCGGCCTGCGGCGCATCAACGGCGGTTAGTGCTGCAAGCTGCCTGCTCCTGACAGTTGCTGCCTCGTCGATCGTCTGCTTACTCGGCCGCTTCGGCTCTTGGCGAAGCGCCCAGCCACGCGCGGCAATCCGCAAGTGCGCGGGCCGACATGGCCTTTTTCTTGGCGATCGACTTGTCCTTGCCGCGGAACCGGCCCTCGAAGTCGTCAGGCCTGAGCTTGGTACCGGGCTCAAGCGGAGGAAAGAGGCCGAAATTGACGTTCATCGGCTGAAACGACCGCTTGCCCGGTTCGTCGTCGGAACTGATGTGGCCGCCGGTGATGTGGCCGAGCAGCGCGCCGAAGGCGGTGGTGACCGGGGAAGGGCAGGTTGCCGCCCGAGACGCTCGGCTGCGGCGAAGCGGCCGGCCAGCAAGCCGATGGCAGCGCTTTCCACGTAGCCTTCGCAGCCCGTGATCTGTCCCGCGAAACGCAGGCCGGGGCGCGACTTCAGCTGCAGCGTGCCGTCCAGCAGGGTGGGGGAGTTGATGTAGGTGTTGCGGTGCAACCCGCCAAGACGCGCGAACTCGGCGTTTTCGAGCCCCGGAATGGTGCGGAAGATGCGCACCTGCTCGCCGTGCTTCAGCTTCGTCTGGAAGCCGACCATGTTGTAGAGCGTGCCGAGCGCGTTGTCCTGCCGGAGCTGCACGACTGCGTAAGCCTTGACTGACGGATTGTGGGCGTTGGTGAGGCCCATCGGCTTCATCGGGCCATGGCGCAGGGTTTCGGGACCGCGCTCGGCCATCACCTCGATCGGCAGGCAGCCATCGAAATAGGGCGTGCCTTCCCATTCCTTGAATTCGGTCTTGCCGCCTTCCAGCAGGGCGGCGATGAAGGCGTCATACTGCGCCTTGTCCATCGGGCAGTTGACATAGTCCTTGCCGGTGCCGCCGGGGCCGACCTTGTCGTAGCGCGACTGGAACCAGGCGACGTCCATATCGATCGTGTCGAAATGCACGATCGGCGCGATGGCGTCGAAGAAGGCGAGGGCATCCGCGCCGGTTTCCGCGGCAATGGCTTCGGCGAGAGACGGGGCGGTCAAGGGGCCGGTCGCAATGATGGTCTTGTCCCATTCGACGGGAGGCAGGCCCGAAACTTCCTCCCGCACGATCGTGATCAGCGGATGCGCTTCGAGTTTTGCCGTCACGGCATCCGAGAAGCCGTCGCGATCGACTGCGAGCGCGCCGCCGGCCGGCACCTGGTTGGCGTCGCCGGAAGCCATGATGAGCGAGTTCGCAAGCCGCATCTCGGCGTGCAACACGCCGACTGCGTTGGTCTCGGCGTCGTCGGAGCGGAAGGAGTTGGAGCAGACGAGCTCGGCCAGCCCCTCCGTCTTGTGCGCGTCGGTGCCGCGTACCGGGCGCATCTCGTGCAGGATGACGGGCACGCCCGCCTGCGCGATCTGCCAGGAAGCTTCTGAGCCGGCGAGGCCGCCGCCGACGACGTGAACGGGTTCGATTGTCATGAAGGGGAATTAGTCCGGGGACGCGGCGAATGCAAGGATCGGGCCCTTGCCTATCTGCGCGCAAAAAACACCCGCCGGGGGAGGAGGTCCGGCGGGTGTCTTTATGGTGGCCCTCGACTGGGAGGAGGTAGTCTCGGGCCGTATCCGTCAGGGTCTGGGAGGAGGTAGACCCTGGCGAAATTCCTGAATTCTTTTTAGACCGACTTGCGGGCGACGAACGGGATGTCGCCGCGGGCAATGCCGAGGTCGTTGAGTTCGCGGTTGGACAGGCGGCTCAGCTCGTTGACGGTTTCACGGTAGCGGCGCCAGTTGCGGTAGTTGCGGACCAGGTTCATTTTGTCACCTATAAGCGTTTCTTCGAGTTCATTTGTTCTTGCGATGGTTGGAAGATAGTCGCGCCCGATCGGCTTTTGAAGTGACGATGCTGCATAGCACCAATGCGTTTTGTGCAATGCAACATTAATGGATTTAAGCCTATGCGGCGGAAGCGTGGCCGATCTGTCTATGTTGCCGGAATTCGGGCACAATTCGCGCTGCTTGTGCCTCGATACGGCGGCGCGTATCCTGCCGGCTAAGGAGTGGCCGATGGCGTCCTATGCGACCAAAGTCAAACGCGACATCGCGCGCTGGCGGGAAGCCGGCATGATCGATGCCGCAACAGCCGATGCACTTTCGCTTGACGTGGAGCGAAACGGCGGTGGAACCATCTCGTTCGGCTCCATCCTGTCGATGATGGCCGCGGCGTTGTTTGCCGCCGCGATCCTGATCTTCATTGCAGCGAACTGGGAAGCGATTCCCCGGCTGGCACGGGTGGCGATGCTGTTTATCGTCATTGCTGCCGGCTATTTGGGCGGTGCGGAAATGAAACTGCGCGGTCGCGAAGCCTTCGGCGAGGCGGCGTGGGTGGTGGCTGCGGCCGCGTTCGGCGCGTCGATCGCGCTCATCGGTCAGATGTACCATATGTCCGGCGACGAGAGGCAGGCGATCTTCGTGTGGTGCGCGGGCACGGCGCTTGCAGCTGCCGTGCTGCGTTCGGGCGCGCTGACGATCGGCGCGGTGCTTCTCGGTGGGGCATGGATGGTCATGCACGCGGTCGACGACTGGGCGCTGCAATTGCCATCTGCCTATCTGGCGGTCGCGGCCGTGCTTTATCTTCTGTCGTTCTGGACACGCAGCGCGCCGGCGCGGCATCTGGTGCTTCTGTCGCTGTTCCTGTTCGCAGCCTTTCTTTATGCGCGCGACGAGACCTTCGTTGTGCCAATCGTGCTGATTGCGCTCAGCGTTGCACTGTTTGCGTTTGGCCGGCTGCAACCGACCCAGGCCGAGCGGATGCTGAGTCTTGGTTCGGCACTGCCGGTTCAGGCGCTGGTCGGTTTTCTCACCGGTGTCGGCATCATGCAGGTGGAACTGATCGACGAGCAGGGTTTCCTGGCCGTGTCGATCGTGGCTTTCGCGGGTATCATTATCGTTCTGCTGCTGGCCGGGCGCGAAAGCAGGACCCTGCGCTGGCTTGCCTATGCGGCCTTCATCTTCCAGATCTGCTTTATCTACCTCGTGATGCTGGGCACTATGCTCGGTACCGCTGGCTTCTTCGTTGTCGGCGGGCTGGTGCTTTCGGCGCTCGCGTTCGTCATCACGCGGCTGGAGCGGCGGCTTTCCGGCCCGCAGGTCGTTGAAGGAGAGTGGCTGTGAACCGCCGTACGCTCTTTATCGCCGCCGGCGCGGTTGCCGCGCTGCAGATCGGATTTCTCGCCTCGATGATCGCCGGCCGCGCGTCGATCCTGCGCAACGGTCAAGAGGTGTTGCTGTCGGTCCAGCCGGTCGACCCGCGCGACCTGCTGCGCGGCGACTATGTCACCATCGGCTACAATATCTCGTCCGTACCTACCGAGCTGTTCGCCGCGCGCCTACAGGATGAGCGCAACGGCCGCGACCGCACCGTCTTCGTGCGGTTGAAACCCGGCGAGGACGGCATATGGGAAGCGGTCGGTGCTCGCTACGACGAGAAGCCGGAGCCCGCGCCTGCCGACGGCGAACTCGACATCAGGGGCATTGCCACATCGTCCTGGTATGACGAGGCGACAGTGATCAATGTCAGCTACGGCATAGAGCGCTTCTACGTTCCCGAAGGTGAGGGGCGGGCGATCGAAGGCAATCTTCGCGAGCGCGCCTTCACCATGACAGTGGCCGTCGCAAGCGACGGCGCCGCACAGATCAAGTCGCTGCATGACGGCGAAACGATGCTCTACGCAGAGCCGCTTTATTGACGCCTTGCCGCTGCGCTTTGCCGGCTCCGATAAGGTTGTCTGCGCGGTCCGGCCGAAACCGGCAAAAAATAGCCGTCTTTTGCGGCAATTTTCCTTTGAACCCTTCGCACCCGGTGATATAGAACCACGCGCTTTCAAGGGCGGAAGGGCCCGTGAAGCGGGTGTGGTGGAATTGGTAGACACGCGGGATTTAGGTTCCCGTGACGCAAGTCGTGAAGGTTCAAGTCCTTTCACCCGCACCAGAGCCACTCCCCGGCCAAGAGTTTGCAGCGGTCAGGACGGCAGTATGCCGCTCCGGCGGCGTCGATGAAGACAAAGGTTTTGAGATGCAGGTAACCGAAACGCTGAACAATGGGCTGAAGCGCCAGATCAAGGTGACCGTGCCCGCCAAGGACATGGAAGCACGGCTCATGGAGCGGCTCTCCTCGGCGAAGGACAAGGTCCGGATCAACGGCTTCCGGCCTGGCAAGGTGCCCATGCAGCACCTGCGCAAGATGTACGGCAAGTCCTTCATGGCCGAAGTCGTCAACGAGATATTGTCGGATTCTTCCCGGTCGATCCTCGACGAGCGCGGCGAAAAGCCGGCCATGCAGCCAGAAGTCACCATGACCGAGGACGAGAAGGAAGCCGAGAAGATCCTGGCCGGCAATGCCGATTTCGAGTTTTCGCTCGATTACGAGGTTCTGCCGCCGATCGAGGAAAAGGATCTTTCGTCGCTCAAGATCAGCCGCCTCGTCTATGACGTGCCGGAAGAGGAAGTGACCGAGCAGGTCGAGCGCGTCGCCGATTCGGCGCGCAGCTACGAGCCGAAGAAGGGCAAGGCCGCGAATGGCGACCGCGTCACCTTCGATTATCTCGGCAAGATCGACGGAGAAGCCTTCGAGGGCGGTGCGGCCGAGGATTCCGATCTCGTGCTCGGCTCCAACCAGTTCATTCCCGGCTTCGAGGAGCAGCTCGTCGGCGTCAAGGAAGGCGACGAGACGACGATCACCGTCACGTTCCCCGAGCAGTATCCCGCCGCCCATCTGGCCGGCAAGGAAGCCAAGTTCGACATCAAGGTGAAGGCGATCGCCGCTCCCGGCAAGCTGGAGATCAACGACGACGTCGCCAAGCAGCTCGGCCTCGAAAGCGCCGACAAGCTGCGTGAGATCGTGCGCGGCCAGATCGAGAGCCAGTTCGGCGCCGTCACCCGCCAGAAGGCGAAGCGCCAGCTTCTCGACGCGCTCGACGAGGCCTACAAGTTCGAGGCGCCGTCCAAGCTGGTCGAAGCCGAGTTCAACAACATCTGGGCCCAGGTGAACGCCGATCTCGCGCAGGCCGGCCGCACCTTCGAGGACGAAGAGACGACCGAGACCGAGGCGCGCGCCGAATACCAGCGCCTTGCCGAACGTCGCGTCCGCCTCGGCCTCGTGCTTGCCGACATCGGTGAGAAGGCCAGCGTGCAGGTTTCCGACGACGAGCTGCAGCGCGCGCTGTTCGAGCAAATCCGCCGCGTTCCGCAGAGCCAGCAGCAGCAGGTCTACGACTTCTACCGCGAAAACCCGCAGGCGCTCGCCAATATCCGTGCGCCGCTGTTCGAGGAGAAGGTGGTCGACCACCTGCTCGGCGTCGTCTCCGTCGACGACAAGAAGGTCTCCAAGGAAGAGCTTCTGGCTGACGACGAGGAAGAGACTGCAAAGTCCGAGAAGAAGCCGGCCAAGAAGGCTTCGAAGGCCAAGGCCGCGGACGCTGGCGACGACGCCGGCGAGACCGAAAAGAAGAAGGCCGCGCCCAAGAAGAAGGCTGCAGCCAAGGACAAGGACGCCGAATAACCGGCGCTGTCATCCGACAATGAAAAGGCCGCCTCCGGGCGGCCTTTTTCGTTTCAGGGCCGCATGAAAACGAGGCAGGACGTTGCAGCTTGCCTCAACCCACCTCGAAATGAGGTTTGGTCGAATGGTCAGGTCACGTGTTTTTCCGTGGCCCCCGTGCCAGATGTGCTGTTCCGGCATGGATCCTCGGGTCAAGCCCGAGGATGACGACATTGAGAGTCGTGACAATCGCCAGCGGACACGAACTTGGTAGGTCACTTTTCCGGTTCGTCATCCTCGGGCTTGACCCGAGGATCCATGCCGGAATGGTGAATAAGTCGCCGCATTCCAAGGAACGGGGCTGCAGCCATAGCCGACGGGCAGCGCCTACACCCGCACCCGGACGTATTCGCCCGGTGCATCGGCGATCGGTTTCAGCTTCGTGCCGCCGGGCTTGCGCGCCTTGCTCGTGCTGGCGTCCTGCTTTTCGATCCAGGCTTGCCAGTGCGGCCACCACGAGCCGGGATTCTCGGTGGCGTTGGCGACCCAACCTTCGAAGTCGCCTTCCGGCTTGCCGCCGGTCCAGTGCTGGTACTTCTTCGCCGCGGGCGGGTTTACGACGCCTGCGATGTGGCCGGAGCCGGCCATCACATAGTCGACCTCGCCGCCGAAGAAGCGGCAGCCGAGGAACACCGAGCGGGCCGGGGCGATGTGATCCTCGCGCGCGGCGAGGTTGTAGACGGGGATCGTCACATCGGCCAGCGACAGGGTGCGGCCGGCAAGCTTCATCTTTCCCTGGATCAGATTGTTTTCGAGATAGCAGTTGCGCAGGTAGAAGGAGTGGTTTGCCGCGCTCATCCGCGTGGAATCGGAGTTCCAGTAGAGCAGGTCGAACGGCATCGGCTCCTTGCCGCGCATGTAGTTGTTGACGACATAGGGCCAGATGAGATCGCCGGCGCGCAGCATGTTGAAGGCCGTCGCCATCTTCGTGCCGTCCAGAAAACCCTTGCCTTCCATCGACCGCTCGAGCGCTGCGATCTGCTCCTCGTCGACGAAGACCTTAAGGTCGCCGGCATAGGTGAAGTCGACCTGCGTGGTGAAGAAGGTGACGGATTTGATCCGCTCGTCGCCCTCGCGCGCCATCAGCGCCAGGGCAGCCGCCAGCAGCGTGCCGCCGACGCAATAACCAATCGCGTTGACCTCGCGCTCGCCGGTCGCTTCCTCGACCGTGTCCAGCCCGAACTGGATGCCTTCGCGGATATAGGCCTCCCAGTCCTTGCGCCCGTGGCGCTGGTCGGGGTTGACCCAGGAGATGACGAAGACCGAATGACCCTGTTCGACCGCCCAGCGGATGAAGGATTTCTCCGGGTTGAGGTCGAGAATGTAGAACTTGTTGATCCAGGGCGGACAGATCAGCAGCGGGCGCTTGAGCACCTTGTCGGTCGACGGCTCGTACTGGATGATCTCGGCGACGTCGCTGCGCGCGATCACCTTGCCGGGGGTCGTCGCGATATTCCTGCCGACCTCGAAGCTGGAATTATCGGCCTGCCTGAGCTTGAGGTCGCCATGGCCGGCGGCGATGTCCTCGGCCAGCATCTTCATGCCGCGCACCAGGTTCTCGCCGTTGCTCGCCACCGTCTCGCGGAAGATTTCCGGGTTGGTGAGCAGGAAGTTGGACGGCGAGATCGCCTGGGTGATCTGCCTCACGTAGAACTGCGCCTTGTGGCGCGTGTGGTCGTCCAGCCCCTCGCGTGTTCCACCAGGTCGCCGGCCCAGCGAGAGGTGACCAGATAGGCCTGCTTGATGAAGTCGAAGAAGGCGTTCTGGCCCCATTCCGGGTCCTGGAAGCGCTTGTCGCCCTTCTCGGGCTTCACGGCGTCCTCGATTTCGGTGTCGTTCATGCGCCGGATCGCGTTCGACCAGACATCCATATAGCCGGAGAAGAGCCTCGTCTGGGCCTCGAGCGCGCGGGCGGGATCGGAGAGCCAGTATTCGGTCAGCTTGGAGAAAGTCTTGACCATGTCGGTCATCGGCTCGGCCATGGTGTCGCGCACTTCACCCTTCTCGCGCGGTCCGGTCCATGCGGCGGCAGCCTTGCCGGCTTCTTCTACGGCGCGTGCAAGGTTGACGGCAAAGCGTTCCGGGTCCTTGACCAGATACTGATCGACCGAAGAGTGTTGTTTTTTCTGGTCGCTGCCCGAATCGTCGCTTTTGGCCATGCTATACGTCCGTCCTCCCTGGAGCGTTTTGTTGACACAATACCATGGGACCCAAGGGCAGCATACCGCTGGTGCGTGTCGGCCCGAGCATCTATAAGTGCCATAAGGTGGAAGAATGACAGCGCGGCGTATCCTCGACATTTTTGCATTCGGCGGCGCCGCTATGGCGATTGCGCTTGCCGGCTGCACGACAACCAATTTCGCCGATGCGGTGCCGGAGGCCGCGCTGCAGCCGCAACCCGCCGCCGCCGACACGCAGTCGGCCGCAGGCATGGCACCCGCCGATACGGGGCCTGCTTTTTCGCAGCCCGGCACCTATCCCAATCTCAATATCATACCCAAGCCCGCCGCATCCCAGATCACGTCGCGGCAGAGGTCCGAAACCGCGAGCGAACTTCGCGAAAAGCGCGCGCAGGTGGCGGCGCAGGGACGGGGCTCCGCGCCGAACAGCAGCGCCGAGCTTCGCCGGCTGGGGCGCAGCCACGCAGCCGAGGCCCTGCGCGAAATCGAAGGCGAGTGACGCTATCGACCGATTCCCCAAACGGGTGTATAGGCCGCGTCCTAACGCCCCCATGCAACGGGATCTCCCCATGGAAGAGTTTCACAAGGTTCGTCGGCTACCGCCCTACGTGTTCGAGCAGGTCAATCGCCTCAAAGGCGCGGCACGAGCCAATGGTGCCGACATCATCGACCTTGGGATGGGCAATCCCGACCTGCCGACGCCGAAATCGATCGTCGACAAGCTTTGCGACGTGGTGCGTGACCCGCGTACGCACCGCTACTCGTCGTCGCGTGGCATTCCCGGTCTGCGGCGCGCGCAGGCGGCCTATTATGCCCGCCGTTTCGGGGTGAAGCTCGACCCCGAGCGGCAGATCGTTGCCACGCTCGGCTCCAAAGAAGGCTTCGCCAACATGGCGCAGGCGATCACCGCGCCGGGTGATGTCGTTCTGTGCCCGAACCCGACCTATCCGATCCATGCGTTCGGCTTCATCATGTCGGGTGGCGTTATCCGTTCGATGAAGGTCGAGCCGGACAACGATTTCATCCCCGCGCTGGAACGCGCCGTACGGCACTCGATCCCGAAGCCGTTGGCGCTGATCCTGAACTACCCGTCGAACCCGACCGCGCATGTCGCCTCGCTCGACTTCTACAAGGACGTCGTCGCCTACGCGAAGAAGAACGACATCATCATTCTGTCCGACCTGGCCTATGCGGAGATCTATTTCGACGGCGCGCCACCGCCGTCCATTCTGCAGGTGCCGGGCGCTCTTGATGTCGCAGTCGAGTTCACCTCGATGTCCAAGACCTTTTCCATGCCCGGCTGGCGCATGGGCTTCGCGGTCGGCAACGAGCGGCTGATCGCGGCGCTGACGCGGGTGAAGTCGTATCTCGACTATGGCGCGTTCACGCCTATCCAGGTGGCCGCGACGGCGGCGCTGAACGGCGACGGCTCGGACGTCGATGAGGTGAGGGGGTCTACCATCGTCGTCGGGACGTGATGGTGGATGCGTTCGCGCGTGCGGGCTGGCAAATCCCGGCGCCGGCAGCGACGATGTTTGCCTGGGCGCCGATCCCGGAATCGTTCCGCCACCTCGGTTCGCTGGAATTCTCCAAGCTGCTGGTCGAGAAGGCCGATGTCGCGGTCGCGCCCGGCATAGGCTTTGGCGAACATGGTGACGATTTCGTGCGCATCGCGCTGGTCGAGAACGAGCACCGCATCCGTCAGGCCGCCCGCAACATCAAGCGTTTTCTCGGTTCTGCCGGGGAGGCGCCCGACAACGTGGTCGCGCTGAACGCCAGGCGCTGATCGCGATAGCCGACCGAACTGACTGCCGAATATGAAGGATGCCGGGGGCATGAGCGAAGCATTGCGTGTTGGAATTGCCGGGTTGGGCACCGTCGGTGCCAGCGTGGCCCGCGTCCTTGCCGAGAAGGCCAGCGAACTGACCCGGCAATGCGGCAGGCCGATTGAGGTCACCGGTGTTTCGGCACGCACGCGCGGTCGGGACCGCGGTGTCGACCTTTCGGCCGCGCAATGGTTCGACGATCCCGCTGAGCTTGCCGCCTGGGACGGCATTGACGTTTTCGTCGAGCTGATCGGCGGCGACGAGGGGCCTGCGCTGGCTTGCGTGACCGCGGCGCTGGAAGCCGGCCACCACGTGGTGACGGCCAACAAGGCGTTGCTGGCCCGCCATGGCCTGGCGCTTGCCAAGATCGCCGAGGCGAAGGGCGTGCTGCTCAACTACGAGGCGGCGGTGGCTGGCGGTATCCCGGTCATCAAGACCATGCGCGAAGCGATGGCCGGCAATGCGGTCACGCGTGTGTTCGGCATTCTCAACGGCACGTGCAACTACATCCTGACGCGCATGGAAGCCGAAGGCATCTCGTTCGAGGACTGCCTCAAGGACGCGCAGCGGCTGGGCTATGCGGAGGCAGACCCGACCTTCGACATTGAGGGGCACGATACGGCGCACAAGCTGGCGATCCTGACCAGCCTTGCCTTCGGCAGCCGCATCTCGGCCGACGACATCTATATGGAAGGCATTTCCAATATTACCCAGGCCGATATCCGCGCAGCGGGCGAACTCGGCTATCGCATCAAGCTGCTGGGCGTCGCGCAGCGCACGGAGAGCGGCATCGAGCAGCGGGTGCACCCGACGATGGTGCCGACGGCGTCCGTCATCGCGCAGGTTCACGGCGTGACCAACGCAGTGGCGATCGAGACCGACATTCTGGGCGAACTGCTTCTGTCCGGTCCTGGCGCCGGCGGTAACGCGACGGCGTCGGCGGTTGTCGGCGACGTGGCCGACATTGCCAAGGCGAGGCCCGGTTTCCAGCATGGCCCGGTGTTCGGCCGGCCGGTCAAGGAACTGACGCCTTACAAGAAGGCGCGCATGCGCACCCATGAGGGCGGCTATTTCATCCGCCTGACGGTGCATGACCGTACCGGCGTCTTCGCCGCCATCGCCAAGCGCATGGCGGAGAACGAGATTTCGCTGGAATCGATCGTCCAGCACGCCAACGGCGCGAACACCGAGAGCCAGAAAACGGTGATCCTTGTCACGCACGAGACTACGGAAGCGGCCGTGCGCAAGGCCGTCGACGCGGTCACCAAGGACGGCCACCTCGTCGACAAGCCGCAGGTCATCCGCATCGAACGGGCGGCCTGAGCCGAGGGTTCAGGCGAGCCCCGCGTCCTTTACCGCGCCGATACGGTTGCGGCTGACCGGCAATTCGGCGCCATCAGACATGCGCAGAATGAGCCGACCGTCGCGACGCGTGGTTCCGGTGACCGCGTTGCTGGCTACCCAATAGGACCTGTGGATTTGCAGGCCTTCGACGGGCGCCGTCTCGTCGACGGCGTCCGACATGCGCATGAGGATGAGTTCGGAACCCTTGTCGGTCACGACCTCCACGTAGTGATCCTGCATGGAAAGATAGAGCAGCTTGCCGCGCAGCCGGGGCTGCAGCCTCTCGATCAGCTTTGGCCGTTGGGCGCTGGGTTGCGCAGGCGCCGGCGCGTGCGCCAGTCGCGCGGAGAAGAAGGCTATCACGCCGGATGACACCGCGGCGATGGCCATGACGTAGAGGGTCAGCGGCAGCAGGAATACCACGTCCGTGCCGTAGACGAGGCGGTTCAGCACCCAGACGAAAAGGGCGACCGGAACCCCGGCCATTGCGCCGATCAGCGCGAAGCCGGCAGGACCCGGCCGCTTCGCGAAGATGGCTTTTTCCAGCAGGGATACGACGGCGAAGCCCAGGAAGTAGGTCGAAACGACGATTGCCGCCCAATAGGCGAGCCTCGCGGGAAGGCGCAGGCTTTCGTAGGTGCCGAACGGCCCGACCATTCCCAGAACGAGTGCTGCGCCGGCCAGCGCCGCCCATGGCAATGGCGACGCCGCGACGCGCTGCATTTCGCGCATCGTGAATTGCAGTGCGTTGTCTCTCACGAAGCAGATCCGGCCTTTGACGAAGTTCGATTTGAGGAAACGCGGTCGCGGCGGGCAGGTCAAGCGTGGCGCAGGGACGAACCTGCGACGAACCGAATACAAGGACCTGATCCATGACCCTCGCACCGCTTCAGAACGCCAGCTTCGCCATACAGATTCATGTTGCCATTGCCGTGTTGGCTTTCCTGCTCGGCGGCCTGGTTCTTTTCAGGGCGAAGGGTGACAGGGCCCACCGCATGGCTGGAAAGATCTGGGTCGTGCTGATGCTTGTCGTGGCCATCACGTCCTTCTTCATTCACACAATACGGCTCGTCGGCCCGTGGAGCCCAATCCACCTGCTTTCGATTATCACCTTGTGGTCCCTGTATAGCGGTATCCGCGCGGCGCGACGCAAGCGCATCCTGGAACACCGACGAACGATGCAGAGCCTCTATCTTGGTGCGCTGGTCATTGCAGGCGGTTTCAGTTTCCTACCGGGCCGGATCATGCACGAGGTGTTCTTCGACGGACCTCATCCGTGGATGGGAATGAGCCTGGCGGCGGCGATCGCGGCGGTTGTGCTCTGGCTCGCATGGCGCAGCTTCCTTGCGCGGCGTCTTTCCGCGTGACCGGGCCTGTGAGTGGTCGGCCGTGTATTTCGATGCCGGTTGCGGAGTGTCATCAATATTCAATCGATTGATGTTTCAAACCGCGCTGAAACGCCCTTGCGGCCCGCGTTCCGCTTTGACAGAACGGGTGCGCCCGATCGGGTACATACAGGATCCCACGCAGGAAATGACGATGGCCAAAGCCGCTTCACCCGGTCTCGACCGTATCCTCACCCTCGAACTGGTGCGCGTCACCGAGCGCGCCGCGGTCGCTGCTGCACGGCTGCGCGGACGTGGTGACGAGAAGGCTGCGGACCAGGTGGCCGTGGACGCCATGCGCTCGGAGCTCAACAGGCTGCCGATCCAAGGCACGGTGGTGATCGGCGAGGGCGAGCGCGACGAGGCGCCGATGCTTTACATCGGCGAGGAAGTGGGAACGGGTGAGGGACCGGGCGTCGACATCGCGCTCGATCCGCTCGAGGGCACCACGATCTGCGCCAAGAACCTGCCCAACTCACTGGCCGTTATCGCTATCGCGGAGAAGGGCAGCCTGCTCTACGCACCCGACGTTTATATGGACAAGATCGCGGTGGGGCCGGGCTATCCGGCCGGCGTGGTCGACATCGACGCTTCGGCCCAGGAAAACATCGAGAACCTCGCCAAGGCCAAGGGCGTGCCTGTGGGCGAGATCACCGCGTGCATTCTCGACAGGCCGCGCCACGCGCGACTCATCGAAGCCGTGCGCGCCACTGGCGCGGCGATCCGGCTGATCGGTGACGGCGATGTCGCCGGCGTCATCCACACCACCGATCCGGATGAGACCGGCATCGACATCTATCTCGGCACCGGAGGCGCGCCGGAGGGCGTGCTGGCTGCTGCGGCGCTGCGCTGCATCGGCGGCCAGATGCAGGGGCGGCTGCAGCTCAACACCGAGGAAAAGATCGCACGCGCTGCGAAGATGGGCATCGCCGACCCCAACAAGGTCTATGCGATGGACGAGATGGCGCGCGGCGACGTGCTTTTCGCCGCGACCGGCGTGACCGACGGCAACATGCTCGCTGGCGTGAAGTTCGGCCGCGATTCGATCCAGACGCATACGATCGTGATGCGCTCATCCTCCGGCACCGTGCGCGAGATCAAGGCGCGGCATCAGGATCTGGACAAGTTCTGACCGTCGGTGTCCGGGAACGGATCGCGCGCAAGCGGGCGGCTTTGTCAGTTTCGGCCGATTCCCCTTTGGAATCCGACGCTTCAACGCCTAATTTGATGTCATGAATCCGGAGCGGACATGACGGAACGGCGCTTTTTCCTCGACGTACGCCAATCGGCGACCGGGCTGGCGTGGGCCCACAGGCTCGACCAGCGGCAAGAAAACATCGCCATGGCGATCGCCCAGAGCCACGGCGTGCCCGACATCGTGGCGCGCGTACTGGCCGGGCGCGGGGTCGACCAGGACGGAGCGGCGCGCTTTCTCGATCCGACCATCCGCGACCTCCTGCCGGACCCGCGCTCGTTGACCGACATGGAAAAGGCCGCCGCGCGCATTGCCGATGCCGTGGCACGCCGGGAGAAGGTGGCGATCTTCGGCGACTACGATGTGGACGGCGCGGCATCCTCCGCGCTGATGAAGCGCTTCTTTGCCCATTACGGGATCGATGCCGAAATCTACATACCCGACCGCATTTTCGAGGGTTACGGGCCGAATCCGGAAGCCATGCGCGAACTCGTTTCGCGCGGCGCGCGGCTGATCGTGACCGTCGATTGCGGCACCAACAGCGGGCCATCCATTGATGCCGCCAACGAGGCGGGGGCGACGTGGTCGTGCTCGATCATCACCAGGTGGGCGGCGCGCTGCCTGCGGCGGTCGCCATCGTCAATCCAAACCGCGAGGACGACCTTTCCGGCCAGGGGCATCTTTGCGCGGCGGGCGTCGTGTTCGTCACGCTGGTGCGTGTCGTGGGCCTGTTGCGAGAGCGCGGCCACGGCGCGCCGCCGCCTGATCTACTCGGTTGGCTCGACCTCGTGGCGCTCGCCACCGTCTGTGACGTGGTGCCGCTCGTCGGCGTCAACAGGGCGTTCGTGGTCAAGGGCCTGCTGGCCATGCGGCGGCTGGGCAATGCAGGCCTGTCTGCGCTGTCGCGGGTGTCTGGCATCGGCGAGCCGCTCAATCCCTATCATCTTTCGTTCATCCTCGGGCCGCGCATCAATGCGGGCGGGCGCATCGGCGATGCAGCACTTGGCAGCCGATTGCTGGCCGGTGACGATCCCGTCGAGGCCCGTACAATCGCCGAGACGTTGGACAGGCTGAACAGCGAGCGCCAGGCGCTTGAGCAGGTGATGCTGGAGCAGGCGCGCGCGGAAGCCGACGCCGAGCTTTCCTCAGGCAACGGCCCGGCGGTCATCGTCACAGCGAGCGACGACTGGCATCAGGGCGTGGTCGGCCTGCTTGCGGCACGTCTGAAGGAGCATGCGCGCCGGCCGGCCTTTGCCATCGCATTCAACGCCAATGGCGTCGGGTCTGGCTCGGGCCGCTCGATCCCCGGCTTCGACCTTGGCCGCATGGTGCGGACGGCCGTCGAGCGCGGCCTGCTTCTCAAGGGTGGCGGGCATGCTATGGCGGCGGGCATTACCGTCGAACGCGCCCGCCTTGGCGAACTGAGGGCCTTCTTCGAGGAATGGGCCGCGCAGGATGTCGCCAAACTGCGTGACGGCGAAGCGCTGGAGGTCGACGCGGCCTTGTCGGCAGACGGCGCCAATTTCGATCTTCTCGACGCCATCGAGAGTGCGGGACCGTTCGGCGCGGGGCATGCGCAGCCGGTGCTGGTGTTGCCCCGCCATACGATTGCCGACGCGCGGCAGGTTGGCACCAACCACATCCGCGTCGATCTGCGTTCTCAGACCGGGGCGCGTATGCAGGCAATGGCCTTTCGCGCCGCCGCCACCGATCTCGGCAATTTTCTCTACGCCAATCGCGGCCGCACCGTGCATGTGGCGGGAACGATCTCGTCGAACTGGTGGAATGGTGCGCGTTCGGTTCAGTTCAGGGTGCTCGACGCCGCGCTGGCGTGAACCCGGCGATTGCCTTCAACTTGCGCTCGGATGATGTGGTCCGGCTTCCCGCAATTGGCCGAGCCCGTCAGCCCCGCTCAGCCTGTCAGCCCAGCACTGTCTGCAGCCGCTCCAGTTCGCCGAGCTGGGCCTTGGTCACTTCGTAGCCGAGGCGGATCGCCTCGTCGGCGCGGTGGAATTCCGTCAGGCCGATATGACCGAGCTTCGGCAGCAGCGCCAGGTCCGGCGGGTCGCCGGCCATGCGTGCGCGCGAGATGCGGTCCTGGATGATGTTGAAGGCTTCGACCATCACGCCGGTTATGCCAAGACGCGCTTCCCGCTCGCTCGGTCCTTTGTCGACCACAAGTGCGGTGTCAGTGTCGCCGTCCGGCGCATCGGCGCTGTGCTTGATGACGGCCGCGCGGCCGAAGAGATCGTAGTGGAGGTTTACCGCGACGACGAGCGGTTGCTCGTGCGCGCGGCAGACCGACACCGGGACGGGATTGACCAATGCGCCGTCGACCAGCACGCGCTTGTTGCACGCAACGGGTTCAAAGACGCCGGGCAGGGCGTAGGATGCGCGCATAGCGGTGATCAGCGAGCCGCTCGACAGCCAGATCTCGTGGCCAGTGCGAATTTCTGCCGCCACGCACACGAAGGGTTTCGGCAGGTCGGCAAATGTGATGCCGGACATGTGTTCCTGCATGCGCGCGGTGAGCTTCATGCCGCCGAAGAGGCCGCTGCCGCCCAGATGGATATCGAGAAGGCCGAAGATGCGCCGCTTTGTCAGGGAGCGGGCGAACTCCTCGAGTTCGTCGAGCTTGCCGGCCAGATAGCAGCCGCCGACCAGTGCGCCGATGGAGGTGCCGGCGATCATGTCGATCTGGATGCCGGCTTCGTCGAGCGCGCGGAGCACGCCGATATGTGCCCAGCCGCGTGCCGCACCGCCGCCGAGCGCCAGCGAGATGCCTGATTTTCTGATCGGCTTCGGTTCCGGCGGAATGGGAGCCGCGGGGAGGTCTCCGCCGTTCCCACCTTCGTGCCTGCTACGCAAAGACGCCCATTCGAGCATCGCACTTCTCCCTATCCCGCGCGGATTATACCTAACGGGTCGTATCGAAATGATGAATCTTTTAGCGGTAGAAGGCCGGGACGATTACGCCTTGTGGGCGTACACCGTCTTAGGGTCGAACCGTGCCGTATCGCCATCGCTGACGAGCGTTGCATTGCCATCCTCGAATTGCACCGTCCTGTAGAAACAGGAACGCCGCCCCGTGTGACAGGTTGCATCGTGGCCGCCGACCTTCACCTTCAGCCAGACGACGTCCTGATCGCAGTCGGTTCTGATCTCCGCGACCCGCTGGACATTGCCCGACGTCTCGCCCTTCTTCCACAGACTGCCGCGCGAACGCGACCAGAAATGGGCAATGCCGGTTTCCAGCGTCAAGGCGAGCGCTTCAGCGTTCATATACGCGACCATCAGCAGCGCGCCATCACCAGAATCGGTGACGACGGCCGCCACGAGGCCGTTGCTGTCGAAGCGCGGCGTGAAGGCGACGCCTTCCTCAAGTTCGGCCTTGTCGGCCGACGGGGCTGGGAAATCCATGATGAGACTTTCCGGCCGCTCAGGCCGTCAGGCCGTTGCGAACCATCATGATGAAGCGTGCCTGCTCCTCCGGCTGCTCCTTGAAGGCGCCGGTGAAGGTGGTGGTCAGCGTGGTCGAACCCTGCTTGCGTATGCCGCGCATGGCCATGCACATATGCTCGGCCTCGATCATCACGGCAACGCCGCGCGGCATCAGCACATCCTGGATGACGCCGGCGACCTGCGCGGTCATCGCTTCCTGCGTCTGCAGGCGATGGGCGAAGATGTCGACCGTGCGCGCGATCTTGGACAGGCCGACGACCTTGCCGTCGGGCAGATAGGCGACATGCGCCTTGCCGATGATCGGCACCATGTGGTGCTCGCAATGCGAATGGAACTGGATGTCCCGGACCAGCACCATATCGTCATAGCCCTGTACCTCCTCGAAGGTACGGCCGAGTTCGTCGGCAGGGCACTGGTCATAGCCGGAGAACATCTCGCGGTAGGCCTTGGCCACGCGCCTGGGCGTATCGACGAGGCCTTCGCGGTCCGGGTTGTCGCCGGTCCAGCGCAGCAGCGTGCGAACAGCGGCCTCTACCTCTTCCTGCGAGGGGCGGTCGGTGACCGGCTTGTCCATGTAGTCCGGCTGGGAGGTTTCGGGGCGAGGGGGAAAGTTCTTGACGATAGCATCCATGAAAGGCGTCTCCCGTAGTCCCTTTCTACGAAGGGACGAGTTGAACGGACCACAGCCTTTCGCGGAAAAGTCGGACTGTCCGAAGTTCCGGAAGCGGCGTGCATTCCTTCTGCAGCCGTCGGGCTCATCCGACTTGTTGGCGGCAGGGTCACTCCATTATATATGTGCCAATACGACGAATGGAAGACGCGGAAGCGGCAAACCATCCTCTCCCCGCGCCGTCAGGTTGGAAAACCATGATAAACGACGTCTATAACGCGAAAATTCTCGGTTTTGCGGGAAATATCGCGCGCATCGGCAGGCTGGAGCGTCCCGATGCCACAGCTACGGCGCATTCCAAGCTGTGTGGCTCCACAGTGGTGGTCGACCTGACGATGGACGGCGACACTGTCACCGACTTCGCCCACGACGTGAAGGCATGCGCGCTGGGACAGGCGTCCTCCTCGATCATGGCGCAGCATGTGGTGGGCGCTACCGCCGCCGAGCTGCGCGCGGTGCGCGAGACCATGCTGAAGATGCTGAAGGAGAACGGGGCGCCCCCGGAAGGCCGCTTCGAGGACCTGAAATATCTGGAGCCGGTGCGCGACTACAAGGCTCGCCATGCGTCGACGATGCTGACTTTCGACGCCGTGGTCGACGCGATCGGCCAGATCGAGAAGCGGCGTTCGGGCGAGGCCGCCTGAGGCGGTTGCATGGCTGATCACAGGCATCGAGCCGGCCGCAACTATGCGGGTCCGTGGCGGCGTACGCCGGGTCGCCTGATCGGGACCGGGTTTGTCCGGTTCTACCAGCTCACGCTTTCAGGCTTCATCGGCAATTCGTGCCGTCACCTGCCCACATGCTCGGAATATGCGTACGAGGCGATTGCGCGCCACGGATTGTGGGCGGGCGGCTGGATGGGACTGTTCCGCTTCGTGCGCTGCGGGCCTGGCGGAACGCATGGCCTGGACCCCGTGCCCGAGCGGCTGGAGAGGCGTTACGTCTGGTACCTGCCGTGGCGTTACTGGGCGATAAGCCGGAAGCAGATGGAAAAAACGGCCCCGTAATCAAGGTTTAGGCGTCCGGTGGCTTGCCGTCGCCGCCTGCCGCTGGCAATTTGCGCGTGTTAATTGACGTAGCGAGAGAGGGGAGGCCTGCATGGCTCACAAGTTCGAAATCTACAAGGACAAGAAGGGCGAGTTCCGCGTCCGCTTCAAATACAACAGCGAGATCATGTTCTCGACCGAGGGCTATACGTCCAAGGCAAGTGCGCAGAACGCGATCGACTCGATCAAGAAGAATGGCCCCGGCGCGCCCGTCGAGGACAACAGCGCGGAAGCCTGACGCCCGCGGCCGCCCGACACCGGGCTGCCTCAACAACAAGGCGCGCCGGCATCGCGGGTCTTTACCTGCGCCGGTGCGCCGCTTATGTAGCGGGCCTGCCGTCGGCTGGCCTGACACGGACTGCCACGGCTGATCACCCACACCACCTGCGCTCGTTTGCAGGACTGGATAGGAGAATACCGATGGCTTCCGTTTCCCTGACATTCCCCGACAAATCCGTGCGCGAGTTCGATGCCGGCACCACCGGCCGCGACGTTGCCGAGTCGATCTCAAAGTCGCTCGCCAAGAAGGCGGTTGCGATTGCGATCGACGGCACGCTGCGCGACCTAGCCGACCCGGTCACCATCGGGAACATCGAGATCGTCACGCGCGACGATCCGCGCGCGCTCGAGCTTATCCGCCACGATGCGGCGCACGTGCTGGCAGAGGCGGTGCAGGAGCTGTGGCCGGGGACGCAGGTGACCATCGGCCCGGTCATCGAGAACGGCTTCTATTACGACTTCGCGCGCAACGAGCCGTTCACGCCGGACGATTTCCCCGTCATCGAGAAGAAGATGCGCGAGATCGTCGCGCGCAACCGCCCCTTCACCAAGGAAGTGTGGGAGCGCGATCGCGCGCGCAAGGTCTTTTCGGAGAAGGGCGAGGCCTACAAGGTCGAGCTGATCGACGCGATCCCCGAAGACCAGGATCTCAAGATCTACTTCCAGGGCGACTGGTTCGACCTGTGCCGCGGGCCTCATATGGCTTCGACCGGCCAGATCGGCAGCGCCTTCAAGTTGATGAAGGTGGCGGGCGCCTACTGGCGCGGTGACGCCAACAACCCGATGCTGACCCGCATCTACGGCACGGCATGGGCCGACCAGGCGCAGCTCGACCAGTATCTGCACATGCTGGAAGAAGCCGAGAAGCGCGACCATCGCCGGCTCGGACGCGAGATGGACCTGTTCCATTTCCAGGAAGAGGGCCCCGGCGTCGTCTTCTGGCACGCCAAGGGCTGGAAGATGTTCCAGAACCTGATTTCCTACATGCGGCGCCGGCTCGGTGACGGCTATCAGGAGGTCAACGCGCCGCAGATTCTCGACAAGAGCCTGTGGGAGACATCCGGCCACTGGGGGTGGTATCAGGAGAACATGTTCGCGGTGAAGTCGGCGCATGCCTTTACGCACCCGAACGATCCGGAAGCCGATCAGCGCATCTTCGCGCTGAAGCCGATGAACTGCCCCGGTCACGTGCAGATATTCAAGCACGGCCTTAAGTCCTACCGCGACCTGCCGATCCGGCTGGCCGAGTTCGGCAACGTGCATCGCTACGAGGCTTCGGGCGCACTGCACGGGCTGATGCGCGTGCGTGGGTTTACCCAGGACGACGCGCACGTCTTCTGCACAGAGGAACAGCTCGAGGCGGAAATCCTCAAGATCAACGACCTGATGATGTCGGTCTATGCGGATTTCGGCTTCGAGGAGATCGAGGTGAAGCTGGCGACCCGGCCCGAGAAGCGTGTCGGCACCGATGCGATGTGGGATCACGCCGAGGAGATCCTGCGGCGGTCGCTCGCGCGCATCGCCCGCGAGGACAACCGCATCAAGACCGGCATCAACGAAGGCGAGGGCACGTTCTACGGACCCAAGTTCGAATATACGCTCAAGGATGCCATCGGCCGCGAGTGGCAGTGCGGCACGACCCAGGTCGACTTCAACCTGCCGGAGCGGTTCGGGGCGTTCTATATCGGCGCGGATTCAGAGAAGAAGCAGCCGGTCATGGTGCACCGGGCAATCGCCGGTTCGCTCGAGCGTTTCCTGGGCATCGTCATCGAAAGCTGTGGTGGGCACATGCCGCTGTGGTTCGCGCCGTTGCAGGTCGTCGTCGCCACCATCACCTCGGATGCGGACGAGTATGCCCAGCGCGTGGTGGCGCAGCTGAAGGCCGCTGGGCTTTCCGCCGAGGCCGACCTGCGCAACGAGAAGATCAACTATAAGGTTCGCGAGCACTCGCTGGCCAAGGTTCCGGTGATCCTCGTCTGCGGTCGTCGCGAGGCGGAGGAGGCAAGCGTCAATGTGCGGCGTCTCGGCTCGCGCGATCAGGAATCGATGACGCTGGACGCGGCAACCGCCATGCTGGTGGAGGAGGCGATGCCGCCGGACCTGAAGCGCAAGAAGCTGGCTGCAGAGGCAGCCACCTGACAGTTGATGGGGGCGGGCAGCAATGCCCGCCTTCTTTTTCTAGCCGTCTCCGTCGTCTTCGACGGCAAGCACTTCGACGTCCTGGTTGTGACCGGCCACGACCTTGAATTCGCGCTGGTAGATCCTGTCGCGGTTCTTGGCGACAACCGCGTACTCGCCTTCGGCAAGAACCATCGAGGCGAAAGCACCGACGCTTTCGCGCACGATGTCGCCCGAATCGGTCAGCACCGCCCACGATGTATCGGCGATGGCTTCGCCGCCTTCCTCGCGCACAAGCTTCATGGTCAGCTCGGCGGCCTTGTGCTCGACGGTCGCTTCGGTGAGCCGGCCTGCCTCGACATGGATGTCGGAGCGAATGACGGCATTGACCTTCCCGTAGGTCGAGACCACGTGATAGGTGCCGGAATTGAGCCTGACGACCGTGTTGGGTTTGACGTCGGGGATAATCAGCGGACGCTCGCCGGTGGCGTCGGGCTGTTCGTCATAGATCGAGAACCTCAGCTTGCCGGCGGGGATGCGCAGGCCGCCGGAAAGAACCGCGTCGAGCTTGAGGCCGCCGGCATCGAGCACGATCGATTCGACCCCCGCATCGCGCGCGACGGTGATACGCTTGGTGGCGCCGGCGCGTCCGAAGGATGCGTGGACGAGATAGCTGCCGGGCTCCAGCGAAAACACGCCGGACCCGCCTTGCGAGGAGGCGACGAGCGGCAGCTTGCCTTCGCTATCGGCCTGCGGGCGGAATACGCGCCATACGAGGCCGCGTGTGATCTCGGGCCCACCCTCCGTGAGATGAGCCGAAAGCTTCACCTCTCCCTGGCCGCTAGTGGCAAGCGGCCCTTGGGTTGTCGGCGGGGCGAAACTTGAAAGGCCGGGAACCTCCAGCCCATCGAGAACGTCCGTATTGTCCTGCGCCGCCGCGGAGACCGCGACAAGCGCAATGCCGCCGGCGAGAATCGTTCTGGTGAACAGTCTGGAAACGTCCCCTATCATGGCTTGCGTTGAAGCCCAGGGCGATGGCAATTTCAAGGCCATAATTGCGTGCCGTCATGGCCGCACCCGGTCCAGGCATCCGGCTCCCCGTCGGTACCCATCACTGCAGCCGTTTCCAGGAGCATCCGATTGTCTTCCTCCATCATCGATTTCATGCTTACGCGCAAATCCGCGCCGATCCCCGAGCTTAACGAACCTGCGCCGTCCGACGAAGAGATCAGGACGATGCTGACGATCGCCTCCCGGGTGCCGGACCACGGCCGGCTGGCACCATGGCGCTTCATACTCTATCGCGGCGCCGCGCGGGACCGCATCGGCGAGATGCTGGCCGCGCGGGCCGAGGAGCGCGAGGGACCGCTGACGGATGGCCGCCGCCAGCAGGAACTGGCTCGTTTCTCGCGGGCACCGCTCGTGATCGGGGTCGTATCGGTGCCGCGAGAGAACCCGAAAATCCCGCAATGGGAGATGTTCCTGTCGGGCGGCGCTGCGGCGATGAACCTGGTGATTGCGGCCAACGCGCTCGGTTACGGCACCAACTGGATCACCAACTGGTATTCCGACGACGAGGAAGGCCGGCGCATTCTCGGCCTCGCGCCGCAGGAGCGCGTCGTCGGTTTCGTGCATATCGGCACCTTCTCGGGCGACGCGCCCGAGCGGCCGCGCCCCGATGTGGACACGCTTTATTCGGAATGGTCCGGCCCCTGGGAGGCGTGAGCATGTTTTACGAACCGTCGAAGGGCCATGGCCTGCCGCATGATCCTTTCAAGGCAATCGTCGCGCCGAGGCCGATCGGCTGGATTTCGTCGCTCGGAGCCGATGGCTCCCTCAATCTCGCGCCCTATTCCTTCTTCAACGCGCTCGGCACGCATCCGCATCTCGTGATGTTTTCCTCTGAAGGGCAGAAGGACAGTGTCAGCTTTGCCGGCGAAACCCGCGAATTCGTTGCCAATCTTGTCAGCCGCGACCTGGCGGAAAAGATGAATGCCAGCGCCGTCGATGCGCCGCGCGGCGTTTCGGAGTTCGACTATGCGGGCCTCACTCCGGTGCCGTCATCACTGGTGGCTCCGCCGCGCGTCGGCGAAGCGCTCGCCGCACTCGAGTGCAAGGTCACCGACATCCTTGAGCCGAAGGGGCTGGACGGCCGCCCGGCCGGTAACGTCATTGTCTTCGGCGAGGTTGTCGGCGTCCATATCGACGATGCCGCGCTGACTGACGGGTTGTTCGACATCGTCAAGGCGGGTACCGTGGCCCGTCTCGGCTACATGGATTACACCGCCGTGTCCGAAACGTTCCAGATGCGCCGGCCGCGTTGGCAGGAGTGAGCTCTACGGCGTTTCGCCGAAATAACGCGCCCTGATTTCCTCGATTACGCCGCTTTCGTGAGCGCCGATCAACTCTACCGTCAGCGGTCTCGTGAGGTTGCTGCCTTGTGGCAGGGCGAAGCCGTATTTGTCCGGCTCGAAGATGGGGCCGACGACGGTGACCGGCTGCTGGGGGTTGCTGTGCGCGTAGTATTCCAGCACCGGAGCGTCGGCGATGACGGCCACGACACGCCCCTGCACTAGCGCGTCCACGGCCTCGCCGAGGTGCGCGAAGGTGCGCGCATCCATGCCGGCTCGGCGCGCATATGTTTCGGCGACCGAACCGGAGAAAACCGCGACGGGACGGCCGGGCAAATCCTCGACCGAGTTGATCTGGTTCGTCAGTGAAAGCGTCGTCATCACGCTCGTGACCGACGACGTCACATAGGCCAGAACGGCGACGCCACAGACCAGCCACAGCCCCTGCCATATGCGCCCGACCCACCCGAAGAGGTTGCTGCGCGAGGGCGGCTTGCCGGAGGTGGCGACCGACATGACCGTGTAGAAGCTTTCCGCGATGCCGTCGCGCCAGCGTTGCGGGAAGTTCTTGTCGAAGCGCCGGTCGAAAAAGGTCAGAAGAACCGTCGCGGCCAGTATTGTCGCGACGATCCATCCATAGGCACGCAAATGGCCAGACGATTGAAGTCCGGCGATAACGTCCCAGAAACCGGCGGTGCGCTCCTCGTTGACCATGATCCGGAGCCCGGCGTCGAACCAGGGATGGGTGAAGTCGATGCTTTCAGCGCGGTCGCGGGTGATCGTCAGATTGGTGACGGCTACGTCGATCAGACCGTTCGCGGTGGCGGATACCAGTTCGCGCAAGGTGTCGAGTTCGACGTAATCGGCCTCGATGTCGAGATCGGCAGCCAGTCTCTCCCAAAGGTCGATGGACATCCCCTTGAAGCGCTCGCCATCCTTCATCACGAAGGGCGGGCTCTCATAGACGCCGACGGTGAGCCTGCCTGTCTGCGGCTGGGATTGTTCGCTCTGTTGGGCTGCCGCAATGCTTGCGAAAGCCAATGCGAGCAGGGCTGAAAAAAGCGTGACGAGGGCCGGGCGGCGACATTCATGCCTCATCAGGCATATCTCCGGGGCAGATTGACTCGCGCGCCTTTCTAACGGGCAGGTTGCGGCGGGCCAACCCTCGGGCGGATAAAACCCGCGCGCTCGAATGGACCGGGCCTGGCTTCCGGCAGGAAGATTGCCGTCACCCGTCAGAGCGCCCGTGCCAGAAGCCGTTCCGCCCGCTTGAGGTGAGGGCGGTCGTACATCTTGCCGTCTATGCCCACGACGCCCGGGTTGCCCGCCGCCGCGAAGGCCGCGACCACGGCACGGGCATGAGCGACCGCCTCCTGCGACGGGGTGAAGACCTCGTTGATGATCGGAACCTGTGCAGGATGGATCGCCATGCGACCGGTGAAGCCATCGCGCATACCTTCGAGGCAGTCGCGCCGGAATGCTTCTTCGTTGCGGAAATCGGGGAACACGGTGTCGATCGCCGCCACTTCCGCCGCGCCCGCGGCCAGAATGGTGGAGACGCGTGCGAAGCGGAACACGTCGGTATAGGCGCCTTCGTCGTCTCGCGTGTCGGCCGCGCCGATCTCAGCGGACAAATCCTCCGCGCCCCACGTCAGGCCCGCGAGCCGCGCGCCGGCCTGTCGGTAGGTCGCGGCGTTCAATGTGCCCAGCGGCGTCTCGGTTATGATCGGGATGATCTTCGTCACGCCATCGGCGAGCCCGTTTTCGGCTTCGTGAACGCGCAGGCGAACTGCGAGGCGCCCGACATCGTCGGCGCTGTTCGATTTAGGCAGCATGACGCCTGTGGGCGCGGCCTTCATCACGGCGGCAAGATCGTCGTCGATCAGGCCGGTCGAAAGATCGTTGAAGCGGACATAGATCGACGGCCCGTGCCTTTCCGATGCGATAAATGCTGCCGCAGTTTCGCGCGCGGCCTGCTTGTTGTCGGCTGAAACGGAATCTTCCAAGTCGACGATCAGCACATCCGCGCCGGATGACAGGCCCTTTGCGAGCTTGCGCTCCGATCGCCGGGGACGAACAGCAGCGAACGCATCAGGCAGGCCTCTTCTGCACCATCGTCTGCCGCAGGCAGCGGGCGACGAGATCGCCCTGCTGGTTGTAGGCACGGTGTTCCATCTCGACGACGCCCCGGTCGGGCTTCGACTTTGATTCCCGCACCGAGCGGATTTCCGTTTCGACCCGGATCGTGTCGCCGTGGAAAACCGGATGCGGGAACGATGTATCCGTCATCCCGAGATTGGCGACGATCGTGCCGAGCGTGGTGTCGTGAACGGAGATGCCGATCATCAGGCCGAGCGTGAAAAGCGAATTGACGAGCGGCTTGCCCCATTCCGACTTCGCCGCGTAGTCGAAATCGATGTGGAGCGGCTGCGGGTTCATGGTCATGACCGAGAACAGCACATTGTCGCTCTCCGTCACCGAACGGGTCAATGCATGGCGGATGACCTGCCCGACCTCGAACTCCTCCAGATAAAGCCCAGCCATGGAAATTCCCTCCCTGCGGCTATGGTTTCCGGTCGGTTAAAAGGCATGGTGAACCGTTCGTAAACCATTTTTCTCTAGCGTCCACCGGGAGTTGAGCGAGGTCGGGCGCAGGCGTAAATGGTCATCAGACAGTTTCTCAGATGGGTCGGCAGTGCGCGGGTTGCAGAGCGAGAGGCGGCCGCAGCCGCGCTGGCGCGTGCCTTTGTCGATCATCAGCTTCCCTTTGAGGACAGGTGCGAGGCAGAGGCGGCGCTGACGCTCCTGCTCGACGATCCGTCGCCCAAGGTGCGCGCAGCGCTGGCCGAGGCGCTGTCGATGAGCCGCTACGCGCCGCCGCAGATCATCGCCGCGCTGGCTTCGGACCAGAAGGAGGTTGCGGCCCCGGTTCTGGTACGTTCGCCGTTGCTTACCGATGCGGATCTGATCGACCGGGTCGCGGCGTCCGACGGCCCGATCCAGAGCCTGATTGCGGGACGTGCGTCGGTTTCCATGAGCCTGGCGGCGGCGATAGCCGAAGTGGGCGAACTAGAGGCCTGTGTTGTTCTTGCCCGCAACGGCGGGGCGGACATCGCTTCGCTGTCTTTTCGCCGGATGGCGGAGCGCCATGGCCATCAGGCCGCGCTGCGCGAAACACTTTTGAACGACCGGCGTCTGCCGGGTGACTGCAGGCACATGCTGCTCGTCAAACTTGGCGAGGCATTGAAGACGTCGCCGCTGGTGATTGCGCTAATGGGGCAGGCGCGTGCCGAGCGCGTTACCCGCGAGGCGTGCCAGCGCGCTTCGCTGACACTGCTCGACAAGACCGCGCGTGGCGAGCACGCCGCGCTCATCGAGCATCTGCGTCTGCGTGGCGAGCTCACGGCCAGCTTTCTCATCCGCGCGATTGCGCATGGCAAGGTGGATTTCTTCGGTTCCGTACTGATGGCGCTGACTGGCCAGTCCGAGGAACGTGTGCGGGCGATCCTGGCCTCCGGCCGGGATGTCGCCGTGACGGCTCTCTTCCGCTCGGCCGGCCTTGTCGAAACGCTGCACGCGGTCTTCCTGCGCGCGCTCAAGGTATGGCGAGAGGTCGCCACCGGAAAACGCGTCGCCGGGGCGCAGGAGGTGACCTGGCTGATGCTGGGCGAGGTCAATGCCGCGCCAGGGCAGTCGGGGCCGAGTGAGCGCGACCGCGAAACGGCCGCCCTAATCAAGGCAATTCACCTTGAGGTTCTGCGCGAGAATGCGCGCTCTCACGCACTGGCGATCGCGGCAGCCTGAATAGACGGATGCTCCACGCCGCCGATTGAACAGATGTCGCAGTGACACCGGCGCGGTTTTCTGTCATGCGGCCTTGATGAGGGGTATCAGGACAATCTGGCGCGATCGTCTGGTGGCGTGGCTTGCCACCGGCCTGCTCGTCTATCTGATCCTGCTGCAAGGCCTCGTCTCGGTCTATGCAAAGAGCACGATGGCAGCCGATTCATTCGGCCCGGCATTCGTGATCTGTTCGGTGGACGGGGCGGTCGAAGGCGACACCGACCACCCTCTCAATAACCTCGCCCGCGACTGTTGTTCCACCCTTTGCCAGGTAGCTTGTGCGACGGGGCCGGTCGTGGCCGGCATCGCCGAGGCCTTCCCGTACGCGCGCGACCTCTGTCTTGCGGCACCCTTTCCGCTTCGGTCGACCGTCGTCTCTTCGGCCGAGGCCGGACTGACCGCAGAAGCACGCGGACCTCCCGCCGTCTCCCAGTGACGAACGAACCGGCCGCTGCGACCAGATCGGGCACGCAGCGGCGTTTTCGCACATCTGGAGACCACAATGACACTTTCATCAAGCGAGATGGGGACGGCCGCGCGCTCGTCCACCGATCTGTATCGCGCCGTTTGGCGCTGGCATTTCTACGCAGGCCTTCTGGTCCTGCCCTTCATGATCACGCTTGCCGTTACCGGCGCGCTCTATCTGTTCCGCGATGAGCTCGACGCCATCCTTCATGCAGATCTCAAGAAGGTCGAAATTCAGCAGGGCGTCGAATCCGTTGCGCCATCGGCGATGGTGGCCGCCGCTGTGGCGGCCCATCCGGGCACCGCGGTCAAGTATACCGATCCGCCCCGCGCGGATCTCTCAGCCGAGATAACCATCAATACAGACGGCGGCGAACGGCTGGCCGTTTATGTCGACCCCTATAGCGGCGAAGTGCTCGGCTCGCTTGCCGATCGCGGTACCGTCATGTGGACGGTGCGCTATCTTCACAGCCTGCGCTATTTCGGGCCTGTCGCACGCGGCGTCATCGAGATTGCCGGCGGATGGGCGATCCTTCTGGTCGGCACCGGCATCTATCTCTGGTGGCCGCGAAGGCAGGGCAGGGGCGGCGTGCTCACGGTGCGGGGCAAGCCGGGCAACCGGATGTTCTGGCGCGATACACATGCAGTTACCGGGATCCTGGTTGGGTTCTTCATCGTGTTTCTCGCGATCACCGGAATGCCGTGGTCCAATGTCTGGGGTGGCAAGGTCAACGAATGGGCGAACGGGAACAATTTCGGCTACCCCGCAGGCGTGCGCGTGGCTGTGCCGATGTCGGACGAACATCTCCATCATCTGGGGCAGACGAGTTGGTCGCTTGAGCAGGCTCGTGTGCCGGAATCATCCCCGGCTCCCGACGCCGGTGCCGGCATCGGTCTCGATCAGGCGGTCGCGACTTTCGACCGGCTCGGGCTGCATCGCGGTTATGCCGTCAATATCCCGACGACGCCGACGGGCGTGTTTACCGGCTCCGTCTATCCCGACGATCTCGCGCAGCAGCGGGTCGTCCATCTCGATCGATATAACGGCGAACCCCTGATCGACATGAGCTACGCCGACTACGGCCCGCTCGGCAAATGGCTGGAGTTCGGCATCAACGTCCACATGGGCCAGCAGTTCGGTCTCGCGAACCAGCTCTTCCTGCTCGTCGTGTGTGCGGCGATCGTGCTGATGTCGGTCGCGGCCGGGATCATGTGGTGGAAGCGGCGCCCGGCCGGCTCACTCGGCGTGCCACCGGAGCCATCCGATCAGCGCGTGTTTCGCGGTCTGTTGGCGATCCTTTTCCTCGGTGGCGTGATATTTCCGCTGGTCGGAGCATCGCTGATCGTGATGCTCCTGGTCGACTGGTTGATCATCCGGCGTATCCGGCGAGACGGCCACAGCGCTGCGCGGGCTTGACCAAGCGAGAGACGGGACCGGCGGTTTGCCGCTCCCGTCTTATGCCGCGTAGGCGGCCACGACGATGTCGAGCATGCCGCGACGAACCATGCCCCAGTCATCGAAAGTGGTTGCGTCGATGCCGTGGCGTACGAGCTCTACGATGCCGGCGTGCCGGTCATCGCGCTTGATGGACGCGAACAGCGCATCGACGGCGGCGTCCGGACCTTCGAGAATCTGGCACACGCGCCTGTCCTCGACGGCGAGGATGCCGGTGATGCCATGGCTCGTGTTGAAGGCGGCAGCCTTTTCGACGAGTGCGGCAAGTTCGGCCTCGGTCACATGCTGCTCGAGCGTGGAGACGTAGACAATCCTCAGAGGCATGGTGATTTCCTGATTTACGAAAGGGGGCGGCTCAGATGTCGAGCTCTTCGACGAACTCGGCACGCTCCTGGATGAAGCGGAACCGGGCTTCGGGCTTGGTGCCCATCAACGCATCTACGGACGCGCGCGTCCCTTCCGGATCGGTCTCGTCCACATCGACCCGCAGCAGCGTGCGCTTGCGCCGGTCCATGGTCGTTTCCTTGAGCTGGCCGGCCATCATCTCGCCAAGGCCCTTGAAGCGGCCGATCTCGATCTTGCCGCGGCCTGTGAATTCGTTTTTGACGAGCTCGTCCTTGTGGGCGTCGTCGCGCGCATACATCGTCTTGCCGCCCTGGCTGATGCGATAGAGCGGCGGCACGGCCATGTAGAGATGGCCGCCTTTGATGAGCTGCGGCATTTCCTGGTAGAAGAAAGTAATCAGCAGCGAGGCGATGTGGGCGCCGTCGACGTCGGCATCGGTCATGATGATGATGCGGTCGTAGCGCAGGTCCTCGTCGCGGTATTTCGAGCGTGTGCCGCAGCCCAGCGCCTGAATGATGTCCGCGATCTGCTGGTTGGCCGAAAGCTTGTCGTGGCCGGCGCTGGCTACGTTCAGGATCTTGCCCCGAAGAGGCAACACGGCCTGGCTGGCGCGGTCGCGCGCCTGCTTGGCGGAACCGCCGGCCGAGTCGCCCTCGACGATGAAGAGTTCCGCGCCTTGCGCCGCACCCTGCGTGCAGTCGGCCAGCTTGCCGGGCAGGCGCGCAGCTTGCGCACCGCGCTCTTGCGGCTGACTTCCTTCTCCTGGCGGCGGCGTACGCGTTCATCTGCGCGCGCGATCACCCAGTCGAGCAGCTTGGAGGCTTCCTGCGGATTGTCGGCGAGCCAGTGGTCGAAGGCGTCGCGGATCGCAGTCTCCACGATGCGCTGGGCTTCCACCGTCGCCAGCCGGTCCTTGGTCTGGCCGACGAATTCCGGTTCGCGGATGAACACCGACAGCATGCCGGCGGCCGAGATCATCACGTCCTCGCCGGTGACGACAGAGGCGCGCTTGTTGCCGACCAGATCCGCATAGGCCTTCAGCCCGCGCGTCAACACGTTGCGGAAACCCATCTCGTGGGTGCCGCCCTCCGGTGTCGGGATGGTGTTGCAGTAGGAGTTCAGGAAGCCGTCGCCGCCATACCAGGTGACCGCCCACTCCATCGAGCCGTGGCCGCCCTGCTTCTCGCTCTTGCCGGCGAAGATTTCGCGGGTCACCTGGAAGTCGGAGCCGAGCGATGCGGCCAGATAATCCTTCAATCCGCCGGGAAAGTGAAAGACGGCCTTTGCCGGCGTCTCGTCCTTTTCGGGGATCAAAGCCGGGTCGCACGACCAGCGGATTTCCACGCCGCCGAAGAGATAGGCCTTGGAACGGGCCATGCGGTAAAGCCGCGCCGGCTCGAACTTCGCGTTCTTCCCGAAAATGTCCGCGTCGGGATGAAAGCGCGTGCGCGTGCCGCGCCGGTTGTGCACGTCGCCGAGGTTTTCCAGCGGTCCCTGCGGCACGCCGCGCGAGAAGCGCTGACGGTAGAGCTTTCGGCCGCGCGCGACCTCGACTTCGAGCACGTCGGATAGCGCGTTGACGACCGAGACGCCGACGCCGTGCAGGCCCCCGACGTCTCGTAGACCTTGGAGTCGAACTTGCCGCCGGCGTGCAGCGTCGTCATGATGACTTCGAGCGCCGACTTGTCCTTGAACTTCGGATGCGGGTCGACCGGAATGCCGCGGCCGTTGTCGGTGACAGTGATGAAGCCTTCGGCGTCCAGCTCGACCTCGATGAAGGTCGCATGGCCGGCGACGGCCTCGTCCATCGAGTTGTCGATCACTTCGGCGAAGAGGTGGTGAAGCGCCTTCTCGTCGGTGCCGCCGATATACATACCCGGCCGGCGCCGCACCGGCTCCAGCCCTTCCAGAACCTCGATGTCTGCCGCGCTGTAACCTTCGCTACCATCCTTCTGCTGCGGCTGCTTTGCCTTGGCGGCCTGCACCAGCGGGTCTGCCGGGCGCGCAGGCGCGCGCTGCGGGGCAGGGCTGTCGGCGAGGTTGGCGAAGAGGTCGTTTGCGTCGTCCATGAATGCCTGTCGTTCGATGTGCCGCGAATCACTGCCGATACTGCCACGGTTCGGCGGTCAAGGCGACGGGAGTTCCTGATACGTTCGCGGCCGGGGCCGCGGTCGTGTCGAATGGCTCCAATTTTACGGATCGGTCTTACCGAAGCCTAACCAGCCTGACGAATAAGCCCCTTTTGTGCCGCCTCAGGGGACGAATTTGTTCAGCTTTCGCCTCCAGCTTCGCCCGTAACACAAAAACGGCAAAAGTGCAGGGGCAAAGGCTGTGAAACACGGAACTATGGCAACGGTTGGAAGCGGCGCGGTACCGGCCACAGTGGACACCACGCAGGCGGGCGGACTGCCGCGTTGGCTCCGTCGGTCACTGATCTTTGCGGCTGCTTTCGCGCTGGCATTCGGCGCGGTACGTCTGGCGCGGGCGGAGGCCGAACTCCCGCCCACGCAATCGCCAATGCCGGCACATGCCGCGCCGGTCGTGGGCGCGCCGATCGTCTAGCGACGACCGGCTTCGCCGGGGCTCAGCCTTCGAAGGCCACGCGCAGTTGCGCGATGTCGAACTTCTTCATCTGCAGGAACGCGGCTGTGACGCGCGCTACCTTTGCGGAATCGGTATCCTGCATCATTTCCAACATAGCGTTGGGCACCACCTGCCAGGACAGGCCGAACCTGTCCTTCACCCAGCCGCAGGGGCCTTCCTGGCCGCCTTCGCTGAGCCTGGCCCAGTAATAATCAACCTCTTCCTGGTCTGCGCACGGAATCTGGAACGAGACCGCCTCATCGAAGGTGAAGTGCGGCCCGCCATTGAGGCCGACGAAATCCTGGCCATCGAGCGTGAAAGCGACGGTCATCACCGTGCCTTCTTCCTTGCCGTGGATCTCCTTGCCTTCGGCGCCGTAGCGACTGGTCGTCCTGATGTGTGAGTTGGGGAAGACCGAAACGTAGAAGTTGGCTGCATCCTCCGCCTTGTCGTCGAACCAGAGACAAGGAGTGATCTGGCGCAGAGGGCTGTTCTTGTCCTTGGCGACGGAGCGCGGCGCGGTGCGGGTTTCCATGGGTTTTCTCCTCATCCTCGTATGGGTTGGAAGGGCAGGGGCATGCCGCCCCTGCCACCCGAGGACGTATCGCCGCCGGTCATTCCGACAAGCGGCGGGAGAAATTGCGCTCAGCTCGCCAATGCTTCCACAGGCGGGCAGGCGCAGACGAGGTTGCGGTCGCCGCCGACATTGTCGATGCGGGAGACAGGCGGCCAGTACTTGGCGGCGAAATCCGCTTCGCCCGCCGGGAAGGTCGCGACGGAACGCGAATAGGCATGGGCCCATTCGTCGGCCATCGCCTCGGCCGCGGTGTGCGGCGCGTTGACGAGCGGGTTGTCATCCTTCGGCCAAGAGCCGTCGGCGATCTTGCCGGCTTCCGACGCGATGCCGATCATGGCGTCGCAGAAGCGGTCGAGCTCGCGCTTCGGCTCGCTTTCCGTCGGCTCCACCATCAGCGTTCCTGCCACCGGCCATGACATGGTCGGCGCGTGGAAACCGTAGTCGATCAATCGCTTGGCGATGTCTTCCACGGTTACGCCCGCGCTGTCCTTCAGCACGCGCGTATCAAGGATGCACTCGTGCGCGACACGGCCGTTACGACCCTTGTAGAGCACCGGATAGTGGGCTTTCAGGCGCTCGGCGACGTAGTTGGCCGACAGGATGGCCGTCTCGGTTGCCCGCTTGAGGCCCGAAGCACCCATCATCCGGATGTACATCCAGGTGATCGGCAGGATCGACGCCGAGCCGAAGGGGGCAGCGGCCACCGCCTGCTCGGTGCCGCCTGCCACGTGACCCGGGAGGAACGGCGCCAGATGGGCCGCGACGCCGATCGGGCCGATGCCCGGGCCGCCGCCGCCATGCGGGATGCAGAAGGTCTTGTGCAGGTTCATGTGGCAGACGTCGGCACCGAGATCGCCGGGCCGGGCAAGGCCGACCATGGCGTTGAGGTTGGCCCCGTCGAGATAGACCTGCCCGCCATGCTCATGCACGAGCGCGCAGATGTCGCGAACGCCTTCCTCGAATACGCCGTGCGTGGAAGGGTAGGTGATCATCAGCGCGGCGAGCCGGTCCGAGAACTGCGCGGCCTTTGCCTTGAGGTCGTCGACGTCGATGTCGCCGTCTTCCGTGCATTTCACCACCACCACGTCCATGCCCGCCATGGCAGCACTTGCCGGGTTGGTGCCATGCGCGGAGGAGGGGATGAGGCAGACTGTGCGACCCGCATCCCCGCGCTCGCGGTGATAGCGGCGTATGGCGAGCAGGCCCGCATATTCACCCTGGCTGCCGGCGTTGGGCTGCAGCGAGACGGCGGCAAAGCCTGTGATTTCGGCAAGCCAGCCTTCCAGCTCGTCGATCATCGCGCGATAGCCCTGCGCATGCGCTTCGGGCGCGAAGGGGTGCAGATTGCCGACGTTCGGCCAGCTCACCGGCATCATCTCGGCGGCCGCGTTGAGCTTCATCGTGCAGGAGCCCAGCGGGATCATCGCGCGGTCCAGCGCGAGGTCCTTGTCGGCAAGCCGGCGCAGGAAGCGCATCATTTCCGTTTCCGACCGGTTCTCGTGGAAAACCGGCTGGGTGAGGAAGCCCTTGTCGCGCGCTTTGCCCGGCAGAGTGGCGGAGGCATCGTCCGGAATCGAAGCGCCGAAGAGCCCGCCGATGGTTTGAAGATCGGCTTCGTTCGAGGTCTCGTCGAAGGTGATCCCGATCCGGTCGGCGTCGATCACGCGAAGCAGAAGCCCGGCCTTTTCCGCTTTTTCGGCAATGTCGCGAGCCTTGCCTATAACCGTTACCGTTACAGTGTCGAAGATCGCGGTGCCTGCAATTTCGACGCCCGCCGCAGACAAGCCTGTCGCGAGCCGTGCGGCAAGCCCGTTTACCCGGCGCGCGATCGCCTGCAGCCCTTCGGGGCCGTGCCAGATCGCGTAGGCGACGGCCATGTTGGCAAGCAGCGCCTGCGCCGTGCAGATGTTGGAGGTCGCCTTGTCGCGGCGGATGTGTTGTTCACGCGTTTGCAGCGCGAGGCGGTAACCGGGCCTGCCATGCGCGTCGGTCGACTGGCCGACGAGCCGGCCCGGCATCAGCCGGGTAAGCTGGTCGGAGACCGCGCAATAGGCCGCGTGCGGCCGCCATAACCCATCGGCACGCCGTAGCGCTGCATGGAGCCGACCGCGATGTCTGCACCCTGCGAGGCCGGCGTCTCGGTCAGCGTCAGCGCCAGCGGATCGGCGACGAAGATGACGATGGCGCCGGCTTCCTTCGCCCTGGCAATCGTATCCTTGTGGTCGCCATAGACGCCATGCGTATCAGGCCACGGCACGATGACGGCTGTCGTCTCCGCGCCGATCTCGTCGGCACCGATGTTGATGCCGAGCGGTTCCGCGCGCGTCCTGACCACGTCGAGAATCTGCCCGTGCAGCGCACCGGCAAGAACGACGTCGTTGCGTTTGGAGCGGTGGTGGCGCCACGCGATGCCGACGGCCTCGGCAACGGCGGTCGCCTCGTCCAGCAGCGAGGCGGAGGCCACCGGCAGGCCAGTCAGTTCGCTCACCAGCGTCTGGAAGTTGAACAGCATCTCCAGCCGGCCCTGGCTGATCTCGGACTGGTAGGGCGTGTATGCCGTGTACCAGGCCGGGTTCTCGAACAGGTTGCGCTGGATGACCGGCGGCACGTTCACGCCATGGTAGCCCGCACCGATGAAGCTTTTCAGCACGACGTTGCGGCCCATCTTCTCGCCAAGCTCGGCGAGAGCCTCGGCTTCGCTTGCGGGCTCCGGCAGGTCGAGAGGGCGGTCGAGCCTGATCGACTTCGGCACCGCCTTGGTGATGAGGGTCTCGACCGATGGAACGCCGAGGGCGGCGAGCATGGCGCGTACGTCCTGCGGGCCGGGGCCGACGTGACGGTCGGCGAAGATGGCTTGTCTTTCGTTCATGATTTCGTCCTTCAGCCGATCATCGCCTTGTAGCCGGCCTCATCCATCAGGCCCTCGAGCTGGCTTTCGTCGGCAAGCTTCATCTTCCAGAGCCAGCCGTCGCCGGCGGCTGAGGAATTGACCAGCGCCGGGTCGGACGAAAGCTTGTCGTTGACTTCCGTGATCTCCCCGTCGGCCGGTGCGTAGACGTCGGAGGCAGCCTTGACGGATTCGACCACGACGGCCGCGTCCCCCTTGGACAAGGCTTTACCGACCTCGGGCAGTTCCACGAAAACGAGGTCGCCGAGCTGCTCCTGCGCGTAATCCGTGATGCCCACCGTGGCGACACCGCCCTCGACGCGCAGCCATTCATGATCTTCGGTGAAATAGGTGGTTGCCATCGGGGTCTATCCTTTGCGGTAGCGATGCTGCGTGAAGGGAAGGGGATGAATTTCGATCGGCACGCGGTTGCCGCGCACCTCAGCGAAAAGTCTGCTGCCAGGGGCCGCGAGGGCGGCGGGGACGTAGCCCATCGCGACGGGGAAACCTGCCGAAGGGCCGAAGCCGCCGGAGGTCACGCTGCCGGCCGGATTGCCGTCGCCGTCGAACAGGTCAGCGCCCGCGCGCACCGGCTGACGGCCTTCGGGCTTCAGTCCGACGCGCTTGCGCCGTGGCCCTGCCGCAAGTGCCGCGCGCAGGGCGTCTGCGCCGATGAAACTGCCGTTTTCACGCAGCGGCTTGGCGATCGCCCACATCAGGCCGGCATCGACCGGGGTGGTCTCCGATGTGATGTCCTGTCCGTGAAGGCAAAGCCCGGCTTCGAGGCGCAGACTGTCGCGGGCAGCGAGCCCGATCCATTCGACGTTTTCGTCGGCAAGCAGAGCTTCGGCGAAGGCTTTCGCCTCGGCCCAGGGCAGGGCGATCTCAAATCCGTCCTCGCCGGTATAACCGGAGCGGCTGGCAAACCAGCCTTCACGCGGCTCCAGCCCGTGCATGAAGGTCAGTGCCGAAAGATCGAGGCCGGCCTTGGAGAGTGCGCCTTCGGCTGCAGGCCCCTGCAACGCCAGGAAGACGCGCTCAAGCGGCTCGACCGTGCAGTCGAAGGAGGCGGCTACCTGCTTCAGATGCTTCTCGTCCGCGGCCGCGTTGCCAGCATTGGCGACGACCATGAAGCGCTCCGCCCCAAGACGGGTGACGATGAGGTCGTCGAGGATGCCGGCCTCGTCGTTCAGGAAGAAGGTGTATTTCGACTGGCCCTCGTTCAGCGCAGCGGGATCGAGCGGGCATGCGCGCGCCAGCGCGGCGGCCGCCTGTGACCCTGTCACGAGGAACAGCTTCATGTGGGAAATGTCGAAAAGGCCGGCCTTTTCCCGCGTGTGCAGGTGCTCCTTGAGCACGCCGAGCGGATAGGTGATCGGCATCGACCAGCCGGCAAACCCGCCGAAGCGCGCACCGGCGGCCTCGTGTAGGTCTTTCAGCGGCAGTTGAAAAAGTTCGCCCGTATCGGTCATTCATCCTCCAGAACAGCACCAACCAGCCGCTGAAGCGGCAGTTCGCGCCCCTCTGTCGGAAGCCTGAGAGACTTGGTACGACCGGAACTCTGTCGGTCGCCCTTACACCTTCGGCGCGGGGTTTCCCCCGACTTTCCAGAGCGTCTTGACCGGCCTACGGTTCTTTTGCCTGAGAGATTTCGGGCGATTTCCCCTTCGGCGGCAGCTTTCGCTGCTCTCTCCCGCAAGCCGGCAGGGCATCGCTGCCCAGGACGAGTCGTTTCTAGCCGATGCGAGAGGCGATGTCACCTGCTCGCAACGCTTATCCCGATCAGTCGATAGAGCCCGTCAATCGTAGGCGGCCATGCGGCCCAGATCACGCTCGATCTGCCCGATAACCTCGGCGGTTTCCTGGTGCAGGCGCTTGAGGCGATCGAGTTGAAAGGCGACGCTTTCGGCCAGTTCGGCCCCGGTTTCCTCGATAGGCGAGGTGCCGACGCCGTAGAGCAGCCATGAGAGGCTGACATTCAAGACGCCTGCCAGCATGGAAAGCCGGTTGGCGCGCGGCTGGGAGCGGTCGCTTTCCCACGCCTGGATGGTCGATGACTGCACGCCGATGCGGCGGGCAAGTTGCGCAGCGGAAAGCCCGACTGCGTCTCTGGCGCGCGATAGCCTGCCGCCGAGCGTGTCTGTATCGGGAATGTCGGAATAGATCGTCGCGGTGTCGGGCACCCACCCACCTCCTTGTTGTGGTGAAATCGCGCCCGCATGACACGCAGGCTGCGCGGCTAGCATAGGGATCGGTCGGTCAGGCGCAACCCTTGGAGGTCAGACAAGCCGCTGTGCGTGCCAGCGCAGGTGGTCATCCATGAAGGTCGAAATGAAGAAATAGGAATGGTCGTAGCCTTCGCGCATGTTGAGCGAAAGCGGAATACCGGCGGCGCGGCAGGCATCCTCGAAAAGCCAGGGGCGAAGTCCTTCGTCCAGGAAACCGTCGGCCTTGCCTTGATCGATCAGGAACTCCGGGAAACGCGCGCCGTCCTCGACCAGAGCGCAGGCATCATAGGCGCGCCACGCTGTTTCGTCTTCGCCGAGATATTTCTGGAAGGCGGGTTTCGACCAGCCGGCCGTTGATGGCTGCACGATTGGCGCGAAGGCGGAGGCAGAGCGGAAGCGGTCAGGGTGTTTCAGAGCGATGGTCAGTGCGCCATGGCCGCCCATGGAATGGCCGAAAATGCCCTGGCGCTCCATGTCGGCGGGAAATTCGCGCGCGATCAGCGCCGGCAATTCCTGCGTGACATAGGAATACATCCGGTAGTTCTTCGCGTAGGGCGCCTCGGTCGCGTCGACGTAAAAGCCGGCGCCGGCGCCGAACTGCCAGTTGTCCTTTTCATACGGCACGGCTTCGCCGCGCGGGCTGGTGTCGGGACAGACGACGATGAGACCCAGTTCGGCAGCGAGCTGCCGGTATTCGCCCTTGTCCATCACGTTCTGGTGCGTGCAGGTGAGCCCCGAGAGATACCAAAGCACGGGCAGAGGGCCCTGCGCGGCCTGCTGCGGCACGAAAACGGCGAAGGTCATGTCACAGGCGCAGGTCTCGGAGGCGTGAGAATAAACGCCCTGAACGCCGCCGTGGGAGAGCGAGGTCGATAGAGTTTTCATGGACACGGGGTAGCCGATGTGACGCCTGCTGTCGACATGGTCAAGCGACCTTCATCGCCTCCTCGCGGATTTCGTCCGTCAGCCGCACCTTGAGGTCGAGGAAACCGGGCTCGGCCTTCATCCGGTAATGACGCGGATGGGGCAGGGGGATCGAAATGTCGGCCTTAATGCGTCCCGGCCGCGCGCTCATCACGAGACAGCGGCTGCCCAGGAAGATCGCTTCCTCGATGTCGTGGGTGACGAAAAGGACGGTCTTGCGGTCGGCCTCCCAGATGTTGAGGAGAAGTTCCTGCATCAGGCCGCGTGTCTGGTGGTCGAGCGCACCAAACGGTTCGTCGAGGAGCAGGATTGCAGGGTCGTTGGCGAGCGCCCGCGCGATCGCCACACGCTGCTGCATGCCACCCGATAGCTGCTTCGGATAGTGGTTCTCGAAGCCTGTGAGGCCGATCTTGGCGATGTAGTCGCGGACAATGTCGCGCCGCTCGCCGGCCGGCATGCCTTTTTCGCGCAGGCCGAACTCGATGTTGCGCTCCACCGTCAGCCACGGAAAGAGCGTATAGGACTGGAACACCATGCCCCGGTCCGCGCCCGGCCCAACCACGACGTCGCCACGGATTTCGACGAGGCCGTTGGTCGGCTCGTCCAGACCGGCAACGATCCGCAGCAGCGTGGACTTGCCGCAGCCGGAAGGCCCGAGGATGGTGACGAAGTCGTTCTCCTTCACGTGAATGTCGATCGGTGTCAGCGCAGTCACGGGGCTGCCGCCTGCCTGTGCGGGAAAGATGCGCTCCACGCCGGCGATGTTCACTGCCGCGGTGCTCATGCGAGGCTCCATGGAAACAGCCGACGGTTCGCCGCCTTGAACAGGAAGTCCGAGACCAGCCCGATCAGGCCGATGACGATAATGCCGAAGATGATCTGGCCAGTGTTCAGCAGCGCCTGCGAGTCGACGATCATATGCCCGATGCCGGACGATGAGCCGATCAGCTCGGCGACGATGACGTAGGTCCAGGCCCAGCCGAGGACTAGGCGCAGCGTCTCCGCGATCTGCGGTGCGGAAGCCGGAAGCAGCACCCGCCAGACCACGCTGGCATCGCTGGATCCGAGCGTGTAGGCGGCCTCCACCAGGTCGCGCCGGGTCTGGCCGACGGTCACCGCCACCATCAGGATGATCTGGAATACGGACCCGATGAAGATGACGAGAAGCTTCTGCGCCTCCCCGATGCCGGCCCAGAGGATCAGAAGCGGAATGAAGGCGGACGCCGGGAGGTAGCGCGCGAAGGAGACGAACGGCTCGAAGAAGGCTTCAACCGTTTTCCAAGCGCCCATGGCGATGCCGAGCGGTACGGCCACGATCGCCGCCAGGACGAAACCGCCGACGACACGCCAGATCGTCATGCCGATGTCGTGCATGAAACCGAAGCGTGTCAGCAGCAGCCACCCTTCCTCGATCATGCGCGTGGGGCTCGCCAGGAAGATAGGCGATACATAGCCGCCATAGGTCGCCAGCGACCATCCCGCGACGAAGAGCACGAAGAAGGAGACGCCCAGGATGACGCGCGCGTGGAAAGCGGCACGGGTTTGAGCGGGCGCAGGTGGTATGGACGTGAGCCGACGCTGCGACCGCGCCGGACTGTGTGTGAATCCGTCATCGGTGAAGAACTCATGGACCGATCGTCTCGTTGTCGATGAAATGCGATATGCCGCGCCAGCGAAGGCCGGCGCGGCTGCATGGGGCGGAACTATACGAGAGCGCTCAGTCCATCCAGCTCGTATCGATCAACGTGTCGGTCGCCGGGATTTCGCGGATTATGCCGATCTTCTCCAGCAGCGGGCCGGCCTTGTCGTAGAATTCCTGGATGCCGCCCGACATGAAGGCCTTGTTCGCGTCCTTGCCCTGCCACTCCAGATAGGCGGCGGACTTGCCGAACGCCGCGGCGTCCTGGTTCACGTCGGCGCCCATGATGCGATAGGCTTCATCCTGGTCGCTCTCGATCATCTCGAGCGCTTCATAATAGCTGGCGGCCATCGCCTTCACCGCTTCGGGGTTTTCGGCGATGAAATCCGGCGTGCAGCCGAACGTGTCCATGACGATCGGATAGTCGAGCGTGGTGGCGATGATCTTGCCCGCATCCGGATTGTCTCGGACGGTGGAGAGGTAGGGCTCATACGTCATCGCGGCATCGTTCTGGCCGGCCACGAATGCTTGTGCCGCCGCCGACGGCTCCAGGTTGACCACTGTGACATCGTCGAGCGAAAGACCGTTTTCGTTGAGCATCCATGCCAGCACGAAATAGGGAGATGTTCCCGGCGCGGAAGCAGCGACGGTCTTGCCCTTCAGATCGGCGATGGACTCGACATCGTTGCGCACGGCCATGCCGTCGGCGCCGTGCGACATATCGAGCTGGAAAAGCTGCTTGATCGGCACGCCGTTGGCGTTCCAGATCATGAAGGTTTCGACCGTGGTGGCCGCGCACTGGATGTCGCCGGACGCGATCGCCAGGTGACGGTCCTTCTGCGGTATCTTCTTGATCTCGGCGGAAACGCCGTTCTTCTCGAAGATACCGGCTTCCTTGGCGAGCGTCAGGGGCGCGAAGCCCGTCCAGCCGCTGATGCCAATCGATACCTGGGTCTGTGCAAATGAGGGGCTCGCGGCAAACGCTGTCCCCAGCAGCAGGGACGCTGCAATAACGCTTCGTATCATCGGACTCTCCAGTGTTCCCTTATTGTCGTTTTTTCCTCCCCGTGCCGGATCGGAGCATGGCGCGCAGGACACTGTCAATCGAAACTGGCGGGCGTGACCAGCAGGGTTCAGCCGGCTTTGCCTAAGCTTCGGTCGCCTTGATTGCGCGCCGCACCGTCTGGTCGAGCGCCGACAGGAAGGCGGAGCGGTCGCGCGCCGAGAATCCGGGGTTGAAGCCCCTGATTTCGCCGGTCTCGCGCAAATGCTGCTTCAGGTCGCGCATGGCAACCGCCATGCCGATCGATTCCGGCGTGAACGGGCGCCCGGTCGGCCCCAGCACATGGACGCCGAGCGGCACGAGGCGCGCGGCCAGCGGCACGTCCGCCGTGATCGCTATGTCGTTGTGCGCTGCGTTGTCCACGATCCAATCATCGGCCGCGTCCGCGCCCTTGAGACCACCACGTTGCGGATCATCGGATCGCGGGAAGGGCGCAGGCCGCCATTGGAGACGAAGGTCACCACGAGCTCGTGGCGCGCGGCCACCTTCACCACCTCGTCCTTGACCGGACAGGCATCGGCATCGACGAATATCTGCGGCATGCTCGCCCTTGGCTGGTCGGCTATTCGGGCAGGTGACAGCGCACGAGGCTTGCGGCGGTGCCGCCGCCCGGCTGGCCTATCTCCAGCGTGTCGTCGTCCGGCATCGTCAGCATGATCTGGCGCTCCTCGGTATCGCCTTCCGCGATACAGGAGGCTGCAAGCGTTGTCGAACCGGCGGACATCGCCGCTTCCTCGAAGTTGCACACGCTTTCATAGCGGCGGATCGTCGTCGGAGTGATGACGGCCATCATTTCAACCGGCTCCCCGTCGATCGCGCCGCATGATGCCGCATCGCCCGCCCATACGCCGACATAGGCGGGGCCAACGCCGGCCGGCCCGGCCCGCGCGGCGGCGCGGGTGTCGGCGCGCAACTGGTCCGGGGGTGCAAGCACCGCTGCCGGATCGCCGGGCGAGCTCTCGACCGTGCTGTCGGACTCCTCGATCCTGCGTTGCAGCATCTCGACGCCCGACTCGAAGTCGCGCAGCGCCTGCTTGCCGATCTCGTCCAGCGAGGCGCCGATATCGCGCGCCACTTCTCCGGCCCTGTCGAGAGCCGGTCCGGCATCTTCCAGCAGGCGTTCGGTCCGTTCGCGGGCATCGCGCGCCAGTTCTCCGGCGCCCTGAAGAATGGCGTCGGCGCCTTCGCCGATCTGGCGCATCGCGCGATCGGTGCGCTCCTCCTCGCTGGGCGCAGCCTCCGGTGCCTCGACGGTAGCCGGCGGTTCCTCGGTCTGGACCACCGTCTCCTGTTCATCGCTGCATGCCGCAAGCGCCAGCAGTGAAATGCCGGCCAGCAGAAGCAGGCCCTTGTTGCGGGTTTTCATGATGTTGATCTCGCCCTTCGTCGCAAACGCCCTTCAAGCGCAAAATGCGCGGAGACGTGCTGCGGTTCCCCTATGAGGGGCGATGCATGCCATGTCCAGCCCGCCTAGCGGTCCGGAAGCTCGATGCTGCCCTCGGGCACGGTCGCATTCGCCAGCAGGGCCAGCGCCTCGATTTCCTCTTCCGTCGGTGCTTCGATCCGCACCGCATCCTCAAGCCGCTGGTAGTTTTCGGCCGTCGGCACCCTGCGGAACTCGGTGAGCGTTGCATAGGTCACCGGATTCTCGATTTCGGCGATGCTCAGCACCTCGTCGACGCGACCTTGCACGGAGGTGCCGAGACTTTCCTCCAGCGTGAAGGATTCGAGCGTCGCGATGAGTTCGTCGGACGTGTCGAAGCCCGCCACGGGGACTTCGGTGCTCAATTCGTTGAGTTCGTTTGACGGGGCGCCGCAGGCTCCGGTAAATGCCGTATAGGCCCGCACGGCGAGATATTTGCTGTAGCGTTCGGGATTGGTGACGCCATCGGCCTCCATGGCATCCCGAAACATGCGATGGACGTCTTCGGCGCGTTCCGTGCGAAGATCGCAATAGTGGTCGTGGATCACCGAGGCACGGCGATAATTGCCGACGAAGGGGAGCCGGCGAAGGTCCACAGCGCGCTGGGGATGGAGGCTCCGTCGATCTTGGCGCCTCGGGGTACGCTCCAGAGTCTACCAGCCTTGTCCCTGAAGGATACGGCCGAGACGAGTTGCATCTGGCGATGGCGATTGGCCGGGTCCGAGAGCCAGCGGAACTCAAACGTTCCGCTGAACTGCGCGGATGCCGGTGTAGGAAACGTGCTGAGAACTGTCGAAGCGGCTGCAAGTAAAATACCAGGACGCCACACCTCTGCCTCCCGCGTGCTTCTGCTTTCACCTCGGTCGTATCGATATCACATTTGTCTCAACCGGTACATCGGGCGGCTTCTAGTACACCACGACGCTTCGGATGCTCTCGCCGGCATGCATCAGGTCGAAACCCTTGTTGATGTCCTCGAGCTTCAGGGTGTGGGTAATCATCGGGTCGATCTGGATCTTGCCGTCCATGTACCAGTCGACGATTTTCGGCACGTCGGTACGGCCACGCGCGCCGCCGAAGGCGGTGCCCTTCCACACCCGGCCAGTGACGAGCTGGAACGGCCGGGTGGAGATTTCCTGGCCTGCGCCGGCAACGCCGATCACGATCGATTCACCCCATCCCCGATGAGCGCATTCAAGGGCCTGGCGCATGACCTTCACGTTGCCCGTGCAGTCGAACGTGTAGTCGGCACCGCCGATATGGTCGGCCCCACGTTTGGTCATGTTGACGATATGGGCCACAACATCGCCGTCGATCTCCGTCGGATTGACGAAATGCGTCATGCCGAACTTCTCGCCCCAGGCCTTCTTGTCGTTGTTGAGGTCGACGCCGATGATCATGTCGGCGCCGGCAAGGCGCAGGCCCTGGATGACATTGAGGCCGATACCGCCGAGCCCGAAGACGGCCGCTGTCGCGCCGATCTCCACCTTTGCGGTGTTGATGACCGCGCCGATGCCCGTCGTCACGCCGCAGCCGATATAGCAGATCTTGTCGAACGGGGCGTCGGGGTTGACCTTGGCCACCGCGATCTCCGGCAGGACGGTGTGGTTGGCGAAGGTCGAGCAGCCCATGTAGTGGAAAATCTTGTCCTTGCCGATCGAGAAGCGTGAGGTGCCGTCCGGCATCAGGCCCTGGCCCTGCGTGGCGCGGATGGCGGTGCAGAGATTGGTCTTGCGCGACAGGCAGGACGGGCAGGAACGGCATTCTGGCGTGTAGAGCGGGATGACGTGGTCGCCCTTCTTCACGCTGGTCACGCCGGGGCCGACATCGACGACCACGCCGGCACCCTCATGGCCGAGGATGGCCGGGAATATGCCTTCGGGATCGGCGCCCGACAGGGTGAACTCGTCGGTGTGGCAGATGCCGGTCGCCTTCACTTCGATCAGCACCTCGCCCTCGCGCGGGCCCTCGAGGTCCACCTCCATGATCTCCAGCGGTTTTCCGGCGGCAACTGCGACGGCGGCGCGTGTCTTCATGGGGCGATTCCTCTTGGCGTTTCTTGTCTTGCGGCAACTTTTCAGGAAATGCCGCCTGCATCAAGCGCGGTGTCGCCCAATGGAACGCGTCTGGCAGGCCGGCAAATTGTCACATCGACGCCCTTCAGATGTCGTCACGCGGCTGCTGCGGTACGGTCGGAACGATCTTTGCCACAATGTTGGGGTTTGACGCTGCCAATCAGTCAAGGAGAACCGTCATGTCGCAATCGCAATTCACGCGCCGCACTCTGCTGGCCCTTTCGGGGGCGCCTTTGCCGCGAGTGCGGTCGTTGCCCGCGCCGATGCGCCCGACGCGCAGGATCGCACGATCGAAGGCAACGTCGTCTATCGCGAGCGCATGATGCTGCCGGCCGGCGCGCGCGTCGAAGTCGAACTCGTCGACGTCTCGCTTGCCGATGCGCCCGCAACGGTGATCGGACGCACCGAGATCAGGGATGCGACGGCGAGCCCGATTCCCTATCGGATCAGCTACGACCCCGCCTTGATCGAGCCGCGCCACAGCTATGCGTTGCAGGCGCGCATCCTTGACGGCGACACGCTGATGTTCATCAACACCACCCGGCACTCGGTGCTGGGCGACGGGGACGAGGCTGGCCCGGTGGAGATCCGCGTCGAGCGCGTCGCAGCGCAGCCGGACGACGGCGCAGCGGCGGATCTCGCCGGTCGGCAGATGGCTGGCCGAGGACATCCTTGGCGGTGGCGTCATCGACAATGCGCAGACGACGCTCGAAATTGCCGAAGACGGGCGGGTTTCCGGTCGCGGCGGCTGCAACAGCTATGGCAGCACTGCCTCCATCGAAGGCGAAAAGCTGACCCTCAGCCCGGTTGTCGCGACGCAGATGGCCTGTCCCGAGGCGCTGATGAACCAGGAACAGAAGTATTTCGATGCGCTCGGCCGTGTTGCAGCCTTCCGACTGGTACCGGCCGAACAGAAGCTGCTGCTGCTCGACGCCGACGGTGAAACCTTGGTGCGTCTTGCCGCCATGTAGGCATGGTTCCCGCCGTCGATTGCATGTTGACGGACGGGGCAGGGTGGCCGATCGGGACTCGACGTGGCTGGCGCAATTGGGGACTATTGCACCAGCCCTCCCTTGAGTCTTCGATTGGATGAAAATGGCCGAACGACCCTCGCGCGATCCGATTCTACGCGAAGCACAAGGCGTTGCCGGCGCAGTGGCGACCCAAACCGCGCGGCCATTCGTTCACCTGCGGGTTCACTCGCCCTATTCGCTGCTGGAGGGGGCACTGCCGCTGGGCAAGATCATCGGGCACGCGGTAAAGGACCGGGCGCCTGCGATTGCCGTGACCGACACCAACAATTTGTTCGGTGCGCTGGAATTCGCCCAGAAGGCGGTGAAGGACGGTGTGCAGCCGATCATCGGCTGCCAGCTCGACGTGGCCTTTGCCGATGCTTCCAGCGAGGGGCAACGGCATAACGGTCACCGGCGCCAGGGCCCGGCGGTGGAGCCGCTTGTGCTGCTCGCCGCGACCGAAGCCGGCTATGCCAATCTCGTGCGGCTGGTGTCCCGCGCCTATCTCGACGTGCCGGCGGGCCTGCCGCCGCATGTCGACGCGGACTGGCTGCCGGCGCTTGCCGACGGCATCATCTGCCTGACGGGCGCCGCGCGCGGGCCGGTGGGTGCGATGCTCAAGGCCGACAGCCGCGCGCAGGCCGAGGCGCGGCTTCTGTTCCTGAAGAACGCTTTTGGCGACCGTCTCTATGTCGAGCTGCAGCGCTACCGCGGCTACGACAAGGCCGTCGAGGCAACCTCCATCGATCTTGCATATGCCCACGACCTGCCGCTGGTGGCCACCAACGAGGCTTTCTTTCCAGCCGCCGACGATTACGAAGCGCATGACGCGCTGCTGGCGATCGCCGAGGGCTCTGTGGTTGCCGTCGACGACCGCCGCCGGCTAACGCCGGACCATCATCTCAAGTCCCAGGCAGAGATGACGGCGCTTTTCGCCGACCTGCCGGAGGCGATCGAATCCACGGTCGAGATCGCCATGCGGTGTTCCTATTACACGCAGACGCGCAAGCCGATCCTGCCGCGCTTTACCGGCGCGGACGCGGCAGATGCCGAAGCAGCGATCGAGGCGGAGGCGGAAGAACTGGCCCGCCAGGCGCGCGAGGGGCTGGACAAGCGCCTTGCCGCGCATGGCCCGACGGAAGGCTACACCGAAGCGGATTATCGCGAACGGCTGGAATTCGAGATCGGCATCATCACCCGGATGAAGTTTCCGGGTTACTTCCTGATCGTTGCCGACTTCATCCAATGGGCCAAGGCGCACGAGATTCCCGTCGGCCCCGGCCGTGGTTCGGGCGCAGGCTCGCTGGTTGCCTATGCGCTGACGATCACCGACGTGGATCCGCTGCGCTTCTCTCTGCTGTTCGAGCGCTTCCTCAATCCCGACCGCGTGTCGATGCCCGACTTCGACATCGACTTCTGCCAGGATCGCCGCGAGGAGGTGATCCGCTACGTGCAGGAGAAGTACGGCCGCGACCAGGTCGGCCAGATCATCACCTTCGGAACGCTGCAGGCCCGCGCCGTACTGCGCGACGTCGGCCGTGTGCTGCAGATGCCCTACGGCCAGGTCGACCGGCTGTGCAAGATGGTGCCGGCCAACCCCGCCAACCCGGTCAAGCTGAAGGATGCGGTGGAGGCCGAGCCGCGCTTTGCCGAGGAGGTGGAGAAGGAACCGGTCGTGCAGAACCTGCTCGACACGGCGATGAAGCTGGAAGGGCTCTATCGCCACGCCTCGACGCATGCCGCCGGCATCGTCATCGGCGACCGGCCGCTGTCCGAGCTGGTGCCGATGTATCGCGACCCGCGCTCCGACATGCCGGTCACCCAGTTCAACATGAAATGGGTGGAGCAGGCGGGGCTGGTCAAGTTCGACTTCCTCGGCCTCAAGACGCTGACGGTGCTGGAGACCGCGGTCAAGCTGATCCGCAGGCGCGGTGTCGACATCGACCTGTCGTCGATCCCCTATGACGACCCCGACACCTACGCGATGCTGTCGCGCGGCGAGGTCGTCGGCGTGTTCCAGGTGGAATCGGCGGGCATGCGCAAAGCGCTGATCGGCATGAAGCCCGACCGCATCGAGGACATCATCGCGCTGGTCGCGCTCTACCGCCCCGGCCCGATGGAGAACATCCCCACCTACAACGCCCGCAAGCACGGCGAGGAGGAGATCGCCTCGATCCACCCCAAGATCGACCACCTGGTGAAGGAGACGCAGGGCGTCATCGTCTATCAGGAGCAGGTGATGCAGATCGCGCAGGAGCTTGCCGGCTACACGCTCGGACAGGCCGACCTCTTGCGCCGCGCCATGGGCAAGAAGATCCGCGCCGAGATGGAAAAGCAGCGCGGCATCTTCGTCGAGGGCGCGACCTCGCGCGGTGTGGCCAAGCCGCAGGCGAACTTCATCTTCGACCTTCTGGCGAAGTTCGCCGACTACGGCTTCAACAAGTCGCACGCCGCCGCCTACGCCATCGTCTCCTACCAGACCGCATATCTGAAGGCGCATTATCCGGTGGAGTTCCTGGCAGCGTCGATGACGCTCGACATGAACAACACCGACAAGCTGGCCGATTTCCGCGCCGACGCGATGCGGCTCGGCATCGAGGTGGTGCCGCCGTCGGTGAGAACTTCGCACCGGCCGTTCGAGGTCGGCGAAAACCGCATCTACTACGCGCTGGCCGCCATCAAGGGTGTCGGCGAGGCGGCCGTCGACCACATCGTGGAAAAGCGCAAGGAGAAGCAGTTCGAATCGCTTGAAGACTTCTGCTCGCGCATCGACCCGCGCATCGTCGGCAAGCGCGTCTTCGAAAGCCTGATTCGCCGCCGGCGCCTTCGACTGCTTCGGCCACGACCGCGCCTCGCTGTTCGCCGGGCTTGAACGGATGATGGGCATGGCGTCGCGCGCGCAGGAAAATGCTGCTTCCGGCCAGTCAGACATCTTCGGCGCGGCCCTTGGCGCGCAGCCCGAAAAGCTGGTGCTGCCGCCTTGCGAGCCGTGGCTGCCGGCCGACCGGCTGCACCGCGAATTCGCGGCCGTTGGGTTCTATCTCTCTGCCCACCCGCTCGACGAATACAAGGCTCTGCTTGAAAAGATGCGGGTGCAGAACTGGGCGGAGTTCCAGGCGGCCGTGAAGCGCGGGGCCACGGCCGGCCGGCTTGCAGGCACGATCACCTCGAAGCAGGAGCGCAAGACCCGCACCGGCAACAAGATGGGCGTCGTCAACTTCTCCGACACGACGGGCCAGTTCGAGGCGGTGCTGTTTTCGGAAACGCTGGCGCAGTTCCGCGACGTGCTGGAGCCGGGCCGTTCCGTCGTCATCACCGTTGCGGCGGAGGACCGGCCCGAAGGCGTCAACCTGCGCATCCAGACCGCGCAGGCGCTGGAGGACGAGGCCGTGCGCCACCAGAAGGAAATGCGCATCTACCTGCGCGACGCGACCCCGGTCGGCACCGTCGCATCGCAGCTCGGCACGAGCGGCGAGGGGCAGGTCTCCTTCATCGTCATCAAGGGCGAGGGGCAGGGCGAGATCGAGGTCGCACTCCCCGACCGCTACCGCATCACCCCGCAACTGGCGTCAGCAATGAAGGCCGTGCAGGGCGTGGTGGAGGTGGAGCTGGTCTAGGTGACATCAACACTGTCCAAGCCGAGTGACGAAGATGCCGGCGATCCAAGGCGGCTACTTGGCCTATCCTGCGTAAAGACCGATGCCTCGGGGCGGCACCTCGCCGGACTGGCGGCCGCTAGATGAAAAGGCCGCCGCGCATCACCACCACTCCGGCTCCCGAGAGTTCCGGGTCCGGCACGAGCCTGCCTGAGGCGAAGTATGCTCCGGCGGCCCATCTTGGTGCCTTGCTCGATTTCGATCGTCTCGCCGATGAGCCCTTCGCGCGCGAGATAGGCCGCCAGAGGACCGGCTGCCGTGCCGGTGGCTGCGTCTTCCCACAGACCAACCGTCGGATTGAAGAAGCGCGCATAGGCTTGATCGGGTGACGCGGGATCGAATGCGTAGATGTAGCAGCCTTCGCCACCGACCGAGGCAAGGACATCGAGAAGCGCTTCTGCTGACGGCTTAGCGCGATCCACGATCGTGCGATCCCGCACGCGGACAAGCAGGTGCGCGGCGCCTGTGCCAGCCACCCGCGGTCGCGGTTCGACCAGTATGTCTTCTGCTTGAAGCTGGAGAGCGGAGGCCAAGGCAGCGGGCTCGTCGAGCGGTGAAAAGAGATTGAGCCGGGATTGCCGCATGCGTCCGAAGATGCGTCCGTCGATCTTCTTCAGCACAATAGGCAGAACCTCGCCGGCAATTTCCTGATGAAACGTGCGGGGCGTGTCCAGGCCGCCAAGCCGGCCTTCTTCAGCCAGCCAGAGCCATGCGCCGAGCGCGTTATGACCGGCGCCGCCCACCTCGGCGCCTGCCGCCGTGAACGAGCGGAGTTTCCTATCCGCCCTGTCACTGCGCATCACGAAGGTCGTTTCGGCCTGATTGAATTCTCCGGCTATCCGGCGCATCTGCGCCTCGGTGAGCACATCAGCGTCTTCGACAACGGCCAAGGGGTTGCCGGTCAGCGGGGCATCGGCAAAAACGTCGATCAGTCCGGCCGGCAAGGCGCCGGCATGCGATTGCAGGGTCAAAGCGAAACTCCTATTCTTTCGCCTGACATTGCCTGAGAAAGCCTTTGTTCCTAAACGCGCATTGCTTGCCGTAACCGAAAGGGAAACTTGTCATTCGGCCATCCCTGGAGTCCCTGCGTGTGCTGGAAATGTGCGTCGCTGCTGGCAGCTTTGCCGCCGCGGCCGATCGCTTGTACCTCAGTCCGGCTGCTGTGAGCCTGCGGATACGCACTCTCGAAACGGAGCTAGGCCAGGCGCTCTTCATGCGCGTGGGTCGCCGCGTCGTTCCGACGCCGGCCGCGACGGCACTGGCGAGCCGGGTTCGGGGGCGCTGAACGACATTGCAGATGCACTCGACACGTTTCAGGCCGCAACGCCAGCGCTCCGGGTCACCGCGCCGCCGACATTCGTGTCGCGATGGCTCGCGCCGCGTCTTTCCGGCTATGCCGCGCTTGGCAGGCCCAGCATCGAACTCGACGTGTCCTCGGACGTGCGCGAGCCGAACACCTTCGACGTGGCGATCAGGACGGGGCGGGGCGGCTGGGCCGGGCTGGTGGAACACCCGCTGATGCCAGTAGACGTAACCCCGATGGTGGCGCCGGAGCTGCTTGGGACAAGCACACTGTCCACGCCCGAGGACCTGGCTCACTTCGAACTGTTGCCCCATCCCGACTGGGAGCATTGGTTTTCCGAGGCGAAAAGCCGGCCGCCGCGGGACTTGCGGTTTGTCGGCGTCGACTACCAGATATTCGAGCTGAGCGCGCATGCAGCACTGGAAGGTAGGGGTGTTGCGTTGTTATCGCCAGCGTTGTTTCGACCGTTTCTCGCCGAGGGTCGCCTCGTAGCGCCGTTTTCCACCGTGTTGAGCGGACCGGAATGGTATTTCGCGCTGATGCGCGAGGGGGATTCCCGGCCTGCTCCGCGGGACTTCTGTTCATGGTTAGGCGATCAGGCTCACAACGCCGCCTGAGAAAAGCCTGGCGACCGGGCTGTAGCGACCTGCCGTCAGGACGTGCTCTTCCTCCGATTTGCGGACCTGCGTACCTCTCGACAGGCGAGGCGGTGCGGCGGACATTCGTGCGACGAGTAGAGGATTCCCACACGATCGATCCCGGACGGGCCAACCGGGCAGGGGTGGTTGGCGATGCTGGCAGACAAGCAGGACGGGCTTTCCGGCCGCGATCATAATATCTGTATCATTGGTTCGGGGCCGATCGGCATCGTCACGGCGCTTGAGTTGGCGCGCCAGGGCCAGGCGGTGACCGTGCTGGAGTCCGGCGCGCACATGGCCAGCGTCGAGGCCTCCCGGCATTCGCGGGCCGAGATCGTCGGTACGCCGAAGCACGCTGACATGATGGTGGCCGTCCAGCGCAGTCTTGGCGGCACGTCGAACCTTTGGGGTGCCGGCTGCGTGCCGCTCGATCCGATCGACTTCGAGCGCCGGCCCGGCCTGACCGATGCATCCTGGCCGCTCGAATATCGCGATTTCGCCCGCTATTTCGCCGATGCGTGTCGCTATGCCAATTGCGGTCCGCCCGTTTTCGAAGACGAGCCGCCGGGCGTTGCGGTGGGGGATCGCGCGTTCCGTTGCTCGAACCTGATCCGCTTTGCCGATCCCTCGAGCTTCCGCATCGCGCATGAAGCCGAAATCATGCGTTCGCGCCGTATCGCCCTGCATCTGGATGCAACGGTAACGGGTATGGAATTCGCCGCCGACGGCCGCATAGCGTCGGTGACCGTGCGTCGCAGAACCGGTGAGGTCGCGAGCGTAAAGGCGAAGGTCTTCATCGTTGCCTGCGGCGGCATTGAAACCGCCCGACTGCTGCTTGGTGTCCAGCGCACCGCGTCAGGCCGTTTCGGGGGCTCGATGGTCCGCTCGGGCGCCATTACATGGGCCATCTCTCCGGCGAGATCGCGCAGATGCGGCTTTCCAGTGGTACGCTCGATGCGGGTTTCGATTTTTTCAGGGGTGCGCACGGCCGCTACGCGCGCCGGCGCATTATCGCTTCGGACGACGTCCAGCGCCGGGAGAATCTGACGAACATCTCCTTCTGGCCATTCATGCCACCGTTCCGCGACGCGGCTCACCGCAGTGCGGTGCTGTCGCTGGCCTATCTCGCGCTCAGCATGCCTGCGGTCGGCCGGCGTCTTGTCAGCGAGCACCTGCGGGAACGCAACTCGACGCCGCGCGCAGCGGTCGCGCCGCATCTGGGCAACCTGGTCACCGGGCTGCCGGAGCTGCTGCGTTTCATGCCGCGCTTCGTGCACGGGCGTTTTCTCGCCGATACCCGGCTGCCGGGACTTCATGTCCGCAATTCGGGGCGGCGCTATGGCGTCCACTATCATGCCGAGCACCTGCCGCATCCAGACTCGCGGATTACGCTGTCAGATCAGCACGACGAGCTCGACATGCCGCGCGCGCGTATCGATATGCGGGTCTCAGATGCGGACGTGCTGCCGATCATCCGGACCCACCAACTCCTTCGCGACTGGGCTGCGCGCACCGGGCTCGGGCAGTTGGAATGGCTCTGTGAGGAACACGACATGGCTGCGCGCGTGCTGGCGCAGGCGCCCGACGGCGTTCACCAGATCGGGACGGCGCGGATGGGTGCGAACGAACGCGCCGGCGTTGTGGATGGCGACTGCCGTGTGTTCGGATCGTCAAATCTCTTCGTTGCGGGCAGCGCGGTCTTCCCGACCTCCGGTCAGGCAAACCCGACCTTTTCGGCCATCGCGCTCGCCGTGCGTCTTGCACGATATGTCGCCGCCGAAGTGCCGACACACGCTTTTGCGGCAGGATGAGGATTCAAATACGAGATCAGAAAGATGTCAGCGACGCCCAAGCAGGTTATCTACCCGATGCGTTATCTTCGCCCTTTGTGGGAGAATCCGGCCGATGCCGAGGCAGCGTTCAAGAGCCGGCTCGCTGACTTCCTGGGCGGTGGCGTCGATGTCGTTCCGCTGGGGCGGGCCCGTGCAGGCATTCACCTTGCAGCCAGGTTCGCGCGGCTGCGTACCGGCAACCGCAGCCGGGTGGTGATGCTGCCGCATACCATTCCCGATGTCATCAACATGGTGCGCTTTGCAGGTTGCGAGCCTGTCTTCGGCGATACGTTGCCGGATTCGACGAATGTCGATTTCGACCATCTGACAGAGGTCGTCGACGACAAGACCTGCTGCGTCCTCATCACGCACTACCACGTCAATCAGGAGCGCATCGGCGACATAAAGGAGCTTTGCAGGCAACGGGATGTGATGCTGTTCGACGATTGCGCCATTGCGCTGGAAGGCGACTATCAGGGGCGGTGCATGGGCGCAACCACGGATGCGAGCATTTTCAGCATGTCGGGCTTCAAGTCGCTCAACTATGTCTGGGGCGGGGCGCTTGCGACCGAGCGCGAGGACATCGCGGCCTATATGAGCGACGAACTGGCTACTTTCCCCGAACTGACGCCGGCCCAATACAAGGAGCATATGCTGGCGGTGCTGAAATACGATCTGGCGACGCGGCCTGGCATTTTTTCAGGAGTCACCTTCCCGGCGATCCGGCGCAAGTCTCGTGTTGGCTCGGGGCAGGAAGCGCTATGCTTTGTGCGGCGCGAAACGGAAGCGATCGAGGACACCGTTCTGAGCCGCCCGCGGCCGGGCGTGCTGGGCGAACTCGTGCGCAAGCTGGATACGGTTGGGCAGCGGCTCGCACACCGGCGCATGATTGCGGCGGTCTATGACCGGTTCTTCGCTGACCGCAGGGTGGCGCCCGAGGCCAGCGACGCGGTGCGCGCAGGCTCGTGTTTCACCTTCTATCCGATACTCGTTGCTCCCGAGCGGCGGGACCGGATTTACCGGCAGATGATCGAGCGCGGCTACCATATCGGGCTCTCTGTGTATCCGAACGCCCATGAGACCGAGGCGTTTTGGAATGTCAGCGGCCGTTCGCGCAACATTTCGAGGCTGGTGCGCTCAATGGTGTCGCTGCCGACGCATCCCAAGGTAACGCGCGACTATGCGCAGGCACTTGCCACGATGCTCTCGAAAATGGCGTGCCATTTCGTGCCGGCAATCGCGTTCGTCTGAACCCGTCGCCTCAACGCCGCAACGTCTCCTTCTGGGTGATGAGCCGCGCGGAGTTCTGACCGGACAAGTAGCTCCATAGCCAGCTTATCGATACCATCAGCCGCGATCGGCCGCCGATCAGGAAATAGATGTGGGCGATGCCCCACACCCACCATGCCAGCAAGCCATTCATCTGGAAGCGGCCGAAGTCGATGATGGCGGCGTTCTGGCCGATCGTGGCAAGATCGCCCATATGCCGGTAGTGGAACGGGGCGCGTGCGGCCTTTCCGTCGAGCCGGCTGCGGATCAGCCTGGCGGCGTATTTGCCCTGCTGTTTGGCGGCGGGTGCTATGCCGGGCACCTGCTTGCCGCCGGACTTGACATTGGCGGTATCGCCGAGCACGAAAATGGCCGGGTCGTCCGGCAGTGTGAGCGTGTCGGTGACCTTGACGCGGCCCGCACGATCGGCCTCGGCATCCAGCCATTGCGAGGCAGGAGAAGCCTGCACGCCCGCTGCCCAGATGATGGTACGTGAGGGAATGGGCTTGTCGCCGAGCATGATGCCTTCGGCCGTGCAGTCGGTCACCGGGACACCGGTCAGCACCTCGACGCCCCGCCGCTCGAGCGCGCGCGTCGCATAGTCTGCCAGATCCTCCCTGAAGGCCGGCAGGATACGCGGTCCGGCTTCGATCAGCAGCACTCGGGCGCGATGCGTATCGATATGCCGGAATTCGCGCGGCAGGATGCGGTGCGCGAGTTCGGCGATGATGCCGGCGAGCTCGACGCCCGTCGCGCCGGCTCCGACGACGGCGAAGGTGAGCTGCGCTTGCCTCTCGGCCTCGTTGTCGGTCAGTTCGGCGCGCTCGAAGGCAAGCAGCAACCGGCGGCGGATCGTGGTGGCATCTTCCAGCGTCTTCAGGCCAGGTGCGTCAGCCTCCCAGTGGTCATTGCCGAAATAGGCGTGACGCGCGCCGGTCGCGACGACCAGCGTGTCGAAGGGAATGCGTGTGCCGCCATCGAGGATCACCTCGCGCGAAAGGCGGTCGACTCCGGTGACGGTGGCAAGCAGGGTGGTGACGTCTTCGCGAGACCGCATGACCCGGCGGATCGGCCACGCGATCTCGGAGGTTGCCAGCAGCGTCGTGGCAACCTGATAGAGCAGGGGCTGGAACAGGTGGTGATTGCGCTGGTCGATCAAGGTGATGTCGCAGCCCGCGCCCTTGAGACCCTGTACAAGCTGCAGACCGGCGAATCCGGCTCCGACGACGACCACCCTGTGTTTCATACATCCGTCTCCGCTTCATGCGAACTGCTGCGCACAGTACCGTTGCGATAGCCACTTAGCACTTGCAGCATTTTTGACCAGTCCGATGGCGTGATGCGGCACAGGGCTGTCGGCGGAAACGCTACAAGCCGAGCGATCAGCCGCTGCAGAGTTTGCGAAATGCCTGCAGCGCTTCTTCCGACCGCGCGCTTACGACAGCCTTCGAAGGCGCCGGTACGGCGTGGATGACGCGCCTGATCTGCTGGTCGCCGATCAGCAGGCTTATGAACCATTCCGCAGCCGTGCGGGCAGAGGGCGCGACGATCGAGCGGTTCGTCAGACCCCGGCGCATCAACTCCTCGATCAAGGGCAGGACCGAGTCGCGCCCGCCTGAGCCCAGTGCCGCACCCAACTCGCCGCTTTCGTCGGTCGCCGCGGCCCGATTGAGCGAGATCGCGCGCTCGCCGAGGAGCATCGAGAGGAGTATCGGCGCGATCGTCTCCAGGCTTTCCAATGGATCGGCGCCACGGTCCAGTGCCCGCTTCAGCTCCGTTCGTGTTGCTTCGGCGTTGCTTTCGACCATGGCGCGAAACAGACCCCGCTTGTCGCCATACCAGCGATAGAGCGTTTCGTTGGAAGCCTTGGCTTCGCGGGCCACGGCCAGCATCGACGCGCCGCGATAGCCGCGCGCGCGCACCACCCGGTATGCCGCCTCCTCGATCTCGGCCTGCCGCTCGGCCCTTGCTTCGTCGCGCATCAAGATCCCCGCTGTCTCATTGACAATAAGCGTACACGACTATACGTCTCGATAAAGGCGTACATAACTTTACGGATTTGGAGAGGCTGTCATGTCGAGGACCGAAACCACACTTGCCGTCGTGTCGATCCTGTTCTGCGGCGCGATCTTCGGGCTCTTCTACGCGTGGGTGTGCTCCACGATGTGGGGGTTGGACTCGGCGGATCCGCGCGTTGCGATTGCGGCCATGCAGGCGATGAACGGCTCGGTGCGCAATGCCGTGTTCTTTCCAGCCTTCTTTCTGACGCCGATCGTGCTTGCGGTCACCGCAGCCATGTTTTTCCTGCGCGGGCGCAAAGCACCGGCAGGCTGGTTCGCTGCGGCATCGCTCGTCTATCTCGTCTTCGGGCTGTTTCTGACCATCAGCGTCAACGTGCCGATGAACGAGGCTCTCGCCGCGGTTGCCGTGCCGGGCGACATCGAGGCCGCCCGGACGATCTGGCAGGACTATTCCGAACGGTGGCAGTTCTGGAATCAGGTTCGAACAGCCGCTTCCGGCCTGTCGCTGGCATTGGCTGCCATAGGGCTCGTCCAAGGCGGCCGGGCATGAGACGAGTTGGTCAGCTTCGGCCTGTTTCCCCGAGGTGGATGCGACCGGCGTTCAGGAAGCACATCCGATCGAACAGCGTCAGGTCGAGCGGGTTCGGTAGCCGGATGTCAGCGGCGTCGGGAAAAGGTTTTTCTGCCGGGTCGTAGGCACGGTCGATCTGGGAAAGAACGACAATGGTCAAGCCTCGCCGATCTGCGAAGGATTTCAATGCCGCTACCTGCACCGCCAGTTCCGGGTTGGTGCGTTTCTGATCCAGCAGTTGCAGATAGTCGATCACCGCAAGGGTGCCGCGCGGCGCGTCTGCCAGCCTGGCGATGATGTGGTCGGCGCAAATCTCGTCCGAGCCGTCGAACACAAAGAGGTCCGCATAGAGCGACGGGTTGGTGCCCAATGCGCGAAACCGGTCGATTACGTCGCGTTCGTTGTATTCGAGCGAGAAGAAGAAGGCGCGGCGTGCCGCTTTCATGGCCTCAATGGCAAGCTCGAGGCCGAGCAGGGTCTTGCCCTGACCGGGGCGCGCGCCCAGCAGGACGAGATCGCCGGCGTTCAGCCGCGCGGATAATCCCGCCGTCGGCCTGGCCGCACGGGCGGCAAGCAGGCTCCAGCTTGAATAGCCTTCGCCATGAGCGACCCTGTCGAGGGCGGCGTGAAGTGGAATGCGTTGATCGCGCGCCAGCAGCCGCGCATTGCGCTTGAGACGATAAATCGGTGCCGAAAGGATCATCGGACAAACCTCCTGATGCGAGCGATGCCTGCAATCCCTCCTTATGCGGGTGCTCGACCAGTCGGTTCGAGGGTTCGTCGCCCTGCATGAAAAATGCTTCCCCGTCGGGAGGGTGGAGGCGCGGGCGGCACCTGGTGGGCAACATAGCCGATTCGAGCGAGGATGCCTTGTGCAAAGTCGATTTCGGGCGGTAGCTAGGCGTAACAGGAGAGGGGCCATGAGCGAGCGACAGGCGCATTGGCAGAGGGTCTACACAAGCAAGGAAGAGAACCAGCTAAGCTGGCACGAAGACGCCCCGGCGCTATCGCTGGCTTTGCTCGGCGAGGCCGGCCTGCGGCCCGAGATGGCTGTCGTCGACATTGGCGGCGGCACGTCGCGCCTCGTCGACGCGTCGGTGGCGAGCAAGCAGGCGCACATTACCATTCTGGATCTTTCTGCAGCGGCGCTCGACACCGCGAAGAAGAGACTGGCCGGCGCCGGGAATGTCGAATGGGTCGCTGGAGATGTGACAGAATGGCAGCCGAAGCGGTCCTATGACCTCTGGCATGACCGTGCGGCGTTTCATTTCCTGACGGATCCTGAAGATCAGCGAGCCTATGTTCGGGTGATGGCGCGCGCCTTGAAGACGGGCGGCAGGGCCGTGATCGGAACTTTTGCGCCGGACGGTCCCGAAAAATGCAGCGGCCTGCCGGTGGCGCGTCACGACGCGGCGAGCCTTCGGGCTGTGCTGGGCGAGGGGTTCTCGCTGATCTCGACACGCAGGAATGAGCACACGACGCCATGGGGCGCGGTGCAGCAGTTTCAGTTCGGCACCTTCGAAAAGCTGCCCCAGCCTTTGGCTTAGTTGCGACAAACGGCCCACGGGCAAAGAAATGGACATGACCATGGAGTATTCCGCCTTCGGCGAAATCGCCCTGTTGCTTGCCGTTGCCGCGGCGGTGGGGCTGGTCGGTGTGCTGCTGCGCCAACCGCTGATCGTCAGCTTCATCGCTGTCGGGCTTGCGGCAGGGCCTTCGGCATTCGACCTCGTACGCTCGCATGCCGAAATCGAGCTGCTCGCCGAGCTCGGCGTGGCGGTGCTGCTTTTCCTGGTCGGCATCAAGCTCGACGTGAAGCTGATCCGCTCGCTGGGCGTCGTCTCGCTGACGACAGGCCTGGGGCAGGTGGTGTTCACCTCCGTGATCGGCTTTGCCATCGGTCTGGCGCTCGGCTATTCGCCGACGGAAAGCCTCTACATTGCCGTGGCGCTCACGTTTTCGAGCACCATCATCATCGTGAAGCTTCTTTCCGACAAGCGCGAGATCGATTCGCTGCATGGACAGGTCGCGCTCGGCTTCCTGATCGTGCAGGACCTGGTGGTCGTGCTCGCGATGATCGTGCTTTCCGCCGTCGGCGTGGGGACGGCCAGCGGCGGCGAGGCCGGCGGTGTAGGCGCGATCCTTCGCGTGGTGGCAAGCGGCGTCGTGCTGGTGGCCTTCGTGCTCGTTTTCGTCCGTTTTATCGCAGACCCTCTGACCGAGCGCATGGCAAGCGCGCCCGAACTGCTGATCTGTTACGCGATCGCGTTAGCTGCATGCTTCGCGGCAATCGGGGAGGCGGCGGGTTTCGGCAAGGAACTCGGCGGGCTGCTGGCCGGCGTCGCGCTCGCCTCGACACGGTTTCGCGACGCGATCGGTGCCCGGCTGGCACCGCTGCGGGATTTCCTTCTGCTGTTCTTTTTCATCGCGCTGGGCACGGGGCTCGACATCGGGCAGCTCGGTTCCGACCTGCCGGCCGCGTTCCTGTTTTCGCTGTTCGTGCTTGTCGGCAACCCGCTCGTCGTCCTGGCGATCATGGGGGCGATGGGATTTCGCAAGCGCACCGGATTTCTGGCTGGCCTGACGGTGGCGCAGATCAGCGAGTTCTCCTTGATCTTTATTGCCATGGGGGTGTCACTCGGCCATCTCGATGCCTCGATACTGGGGCTCGTCACGCTGATCGGCATCGTGACCATCGCGCTTTCCACCTACATGATCACCTATTCGCACCGGCTCTACGCACTTTGCGAACCGTTCTTGTGGCCTTTCGAGCGGCGGACGTCGCATCGCGATCAGGCAGCGGATTCGACAACCGGTACACGCTACGACGTCATCCTTTTCGGGCTCGGCCGCTTTGGCACGGCGATAGGGTCGCGGCTGGCTGCGACAGGCGCGAAGGTTCTGGGCATAGACTTCAATCCGCAGGCCGTGCGACAGGCGCGGGCCTTGGGCATGGATGCCGAGTTCGGGGATGCCAGCGATGCCGAGTTCCTGGCGTCGCTGCCGCTGGAACACACCGATATCGTGGTGTCTTCGACGCCGGCCCATGAGACCGGTGTTACGCATGACGATGCACGACTGCAGCTTGTCGGCGCGCTGAGGGCCAGTGGATATGGCGGGCGGATCGCGCTGACTTCGCACAAGGCGCAGGAAGTGCCGGCACTGATCGCTGCGGGCGCGGACTTGGTGCTGGAGCCGTTTCAGGATGCCGCGGACCAGGCAGTGGAACGACTGGTTCAGCACCTTCCAACCGCAGAGGCATAACAGTACGTCTACAGCCCGGCCACTTGACTGCATCTCATATTCGGGAAATATTCTCCTTTATGAGAGATGCGCGGAACATGGCGGATTCGGTCGATCAATTGATTGCGCAGCGGCTGAAGGCGCTGCGTGGCGAGCGTGGCTGGTCGCTTGATGAACTGGCGGCGCGCAGCGAGGTCAGCCGTGCGACACTGTCGCGCCTGGAAAATGGCGAGACCAGCCCGACCACGGCCGTGCTCGGACGGCTCTGCTCGGCTTACGGGATGACGCTTTCACGATTGATGCTGATGGTGGAAGAGGGATTTGCGCCGGTCGTGCGGCAGGCGGAACAGCCGGTTTGGAACGACGCGGAGGCGGGCTTTCTCCGCCGCTCGGTCTCGCCGCCAGCCACCAATCTGACGGGAGAGGCGCTTGAGTGTCAGCTCGAGCCTGCGACCCGGCTCGACTATGACGGACCGCCGCGGCAAGGCATGGAGCATCACCTCTACCTGCTGGAGGGGGCTCTCGAGGTCACCGTCGAAGGGCGAAGCCACAGTCTCACGCCCGGGGATTGCCTGCGCTACCAGCTTTTCGGGGCAAGCAGCTTCGTGACTCCGCGAGAAAGCGGGGCGCGTTACGTTCTCTTCATGGTGTGAGACAGGCGAATGACAGACCACCGATTCGAAATCCTTGCCTGCGATGCAGCCATGCTTGAACGGCGCATCGGTGAATTCTCCGCCCTGCTGCGGGCCTGCGTGCATGATGGCGCGAGCATCAGTTTCATCATGCCGTTTTCGATAGACGATGCCGAGGCATTCTGGCGCGGAAAGGTTCTGCCGGGTGTTGCTGCGGGCTCCTCGCTGCTTCTCGTGGCTGAAGCGGAAGGCCGGATTGCCGGCAGTGTCCAGCTCGACCACGACACGCCGCCGAACCAGCCGCACCGCGCCGAGGTGCGCAAGCTGCTGGTGCACCCGGACTTCCGCCGCCGCGGCCTTGCGCGCGCCTTGATGGCCAAGCTGGAAGCGCACGCCCGCCTGCTCAGGCGCAGCCTGCTGACGCTCGACACCCGCACCGGCGACCGCGCCGAGCCGCTGTACGCTTCGCTCGGCTATCAGACGGTCGGCGTGATCCCGAACTTCTGCCGCGATCCCTTTACCGCCGACAAGCTCGACGGCACGACCATCATGTACAAGGCTCTCTGAGGATGCAGCATCCGTGGCTGGTGCTGCTGGCATTCGCCGCGGGCGCGCTGCTTTCCGCGCAGGGGCCAATTCTTACGCGTATCGCGTTTCACGCCGGCGGGCCGATACAGGCCGCGACCGTCGCCTTTGCCGTCGGCCTTTGCGTGCTTCTGGCAGCCGGTGTGCTCGCAGGAACCGGCGTGCCCCGGCTGGGCGCAGTCGTGAGCATGCCCGTCTGGCTGTGGGCGGGCGGCCTTATTGGAACCGGGCTGCTTCTGCTGACGCTTTACGCGGTGCCGCGCATCGGCGTTGCGGCCTTCGCCACTGCGGTCGTGTGCGGGCAGTTGCTGGCGGCACTCGCCTACGACCATGTCGGCGCCTTCGGCATCGAGCTGCGGCGGGTCGGTTTGCGCGAATTGGCGGGGACAATGCTGCTGCTCGCCGGCCTTGTAATGATTGCCTGCGGGCCGCGCGACTGAACAAGGGCCGCAGGCCGGGATTTTGCCTTAATCTGTGCTAGAACGAGCCGGGATTCGCGGAATCGCGACATTCAGGAGAGGGTATTCACATGAAGAAGATGATGATCGGCATGGCTGCCGGTGTGTTTCTGGCCGGCTGCACCACCAACCCCTATACCGGCGAACAGCAGGTTTCACGTACCGCAGGCGGCGCGGCGCTCGGCGCGCTGGCGGGCGCGGGACTGGGCACGCTGGCTGGCGGCGACGACCGCCGCAACGCGCTGATCGGCGCGGGCATCGGCGCGCTGGCAGGCGGCGCGATCGGCGGCTACATGGACCAGCAGGAAGCGGAACTGCGCGGCTACCTGCAGGGCACCGGCGTGTCGGTTACCCGGCAGGGCAACAACATCGTGCTCAACATGCCGTCAAACATCACCTTCGCCACCGACCAGGACCAGGTGACGCCGGCATTCTACAACACGCTCAACGCCGTGGCCCTGGTGCTCAACAAGTACAATCGCACGCTGGTCGACATCAACGGCCACACGGACTCCACCGGCAGCGCGCAGCATAATCTCGGCCTGTCGCAGCGCCGTGCTTCCTCAGTGGCGACCTATCTGGGCCAGCAGGGTGTCGATGGACGTCGCTTCGCGATCAACGGCTTCGGCGCGTCTCAGCCGGTCGCCGGCAACGACACGCCGGACGGACGCGCGCAGAACCGCCGCGTCGAGATCCACCTCGTGCCGATTTCCTGACCGGCGACGCGGAGGCCCGGCTACAGGGCCTTCGCGATCCGGGCGGCCAGGCGGGCGTTGTTCTCGACCAGTGCGATGTTGGTCGCAAGGCTCGCGCCGTCCGTCAGGTCCAGCATCCGCGACAGAAGATAGGGCGTCACTGCCTTGCCGGTGACGCCCTTTTTATCGAGCTCGGCCTGGGCCGCAGCAATGTGGACCGCCATGACATCGGCGGGGATTTCGGCTTCCTCCGGCACAGGATTGGCGATCAGCATGCCACCGGAGATGCCGAGCTCGCCTCGCGTGCGCTGGAACCGCGCGATCGCTTCCGCACTGTCCAGCCGCAGCGGTGCAGGAAAGGGCGAGGTGCGCGACCAGAAGGCCGGCATCACGTCTGTGCCGAAACCAACCACGGGTACGCCCCGCGTCTCCAGCACCTCCAGCGTCTTTTCGATGTCGAGTATCGCCTTGGCGCCGGCGGAAACCACGATGACGGGCGTGCGCGAGAGCTCATCGAGATCGGCCGAAATGTCGAAGCTCTTTTCGGCCCCCTTGTGCACGCCGCCGATGCCGCCTGTGGCGAACACGGAAATCCCGGCCATGTGCGCCGCGATCATGGTCGCGGCGACCGTCGTGCCGCCGGTGCGCCCCTCGGCGACCGCGAAGGCCAGATCGGCGCGCGACAGCTTCAGCGCGCCCTGCGTCTGGGCAAGCGCCTCGCGTTCGGTTGCCGACAGGCCTATCTTCAGGCGTCCGTCCACCACCGCGATGGTTGCCGGGGTCGCGCCTTCCTCGCGGATGATCTCTTCCACCCGCGCCGCCATGGCATTGTTCTGCGGCCAGGGCATGCCGTGGGTGATGATGGTGCTTTCAAGCGCCACCACGGCGCCACCACCGGCGAGCGCTGCGGCAACCTCGGGGGCGACATCGATATGTTCGGGGGTCGGCATGCGGGTCTCCTTGTTCGAGGCGCTCATGCCATGGGTGCGGGGTGTCCGACAAGCGCAAGTGCCGCCTCGAATGCCTCGTCGTCATAATACGCCACCACCTGCGATGCCTCGACTGTCAGCCGGGCAGCGGCCATGCCGTGGCGAAGCGCTTCGGCGAAGCCGAGGCCGCGCATCAGGTGGGCCACCGTCACGCCGGCGATTGCATCTCCCGCTCCGGTGACGTCGGCTACGAAGCGTGCAGGGGAGGGAGCGATGGTGAAAATGCCGCCGGGGTCGAACGCCGTCAGCGGTGCGCCGCCGGATGTGATCACGCCACGGGCGAGTCCTTTGCCGCGCAGAACCCGCGCCGCCTCGACAATATTCGCGCCGCTCTCGAGACCTGCAAGCGTGCGCGCCTCGTTGGCATTCATGAACAGGCACGAAAGCCGCGCCAGAACGCCCGCGAGGCGCCCGACCTTGGCCGGTGATATGCCGATTGCAAAAACCGGTAGGCTGCCGGCGTGATTGACCAGCGCCTCGGCCGCTGTTGCGGGCATGTTGGCCTCGCACAAGACGGCATCCGCACCTGACACCGCATGGCGCACCTTGCTGCGGCGGACCTGTTTCGGAAAGCCGATATCGTAGAGGCTCATGTCGGCGAAGCCCGCGATCAGTTCGCCTTCGGCATCGATCAATGCGGTGTAGCTCGGCGTCGTCCTGTCGAGGAAGACTGCCGACAGATCCTCCACCGAAACGTCGGCGATCGCACGGGCGACGGCGTCTGCGGCCACGTCGCCGCCGCGCAGCGACAGGATCGAACCGTCGACGCCGTGGCGGACGGCATTGCGCAAGGCGTTGAAGGCGCCGCCGCCGACTTCCTCGCTCATGGTCCCGGGATTGGACGCCGCAGGTACGTAGGCGCCGGCAAGACGGCCGCGGCGGTCGATGTGAGCCGCTCCGGCGGCGAAGAGTCTGGGGCGGTTCATGATTGGAGACATGTTGGATCGAAGAGCCGCGACACTAGGAGGCGCGCGTCATCCCGGCAAGCGGGATCGGGCGAATCGGACCATGCAGGAAGCCCGCTACCGGCAGCGAAATATCTTTGGGAATGTAAGGGTCTGCCGAGAGCAACGGGATTGGACAAAAATGGAACGTATTCAGAAAATCATTCCATTTCAATAATTTGATACCCCTTGCCAAACGTGAACAAAAAAGGTACAAAAATTTCAGGGACACCGGACTGACCGGCTTCGCTCAAGACCAAGGGGTAAGGTATCATGGCTCAAAATTCATTGCGGCTTGTTGAGGACGGTTCGGTGGACAAATCAAAGGCTCTGGATGCAGCGCTCTCGCAGATCGAGCGCGCGTTCGGCAAGGGTTCGATCATGCGGCTCGGTGCGAACGAGCAGGTGGTCGAGATCGAAACGGTGTCGACCGGCTCGCTGGGGCTCGACATCGCGCTTGGCGTGGGCGGACTGCCCAAGGGGCGCATCATCGAGATTTACGGGCCGGAAAGCTCCGGTAAGACGACGATGGCGCTGCACACGGTGGCCGAAGCGCAGAAGAAGGGCGGCATCTGCGCCTTCGTCGACGCCGAGCATGCACTCGACCCGGTCTATGCGCGCAAGCTGGGCGTGGACCTCGAGAACCTGCTGATCTCGCAGCCCGACACCGGCGAGCAGGCGCTGGAAATCTGCGACACGCTGGTGCGCTCCGGCGCGATCGACGTGCTCGTGGTGGACTCGGTCGCAGCACTGACGCCGCGCGCCGAAATCGAGGGCGAGATGGGCGATTCGCTGCCCGGCCTGCAGGCTCGCCTAATGAGCCAGGCGCTGCGCAAGCTGACCGCTTCGATCTCGCGCTCCAACACGATGGTCATCTTCATCAACCAGATCCGCATGAAGATCGGTGTCATGTTCGGCTCGCCCGAGACCACGACCGGCGGCAACGCGCTCAAGTTCTATGCCTCGGTGCGTCTCGATATCCGCCGCATCGGCGCGGTGAAGGATCGTGACGAGGTGGTCGGCAACCAGACCCGTGTCAAGGTGGTCAAGAACAAGCTGGCGCCGCCCTTCAAACAGGTCGAATTCGACATCATGTATGGAGAGGGCGTGTCGAAGACCGGCGAGCTGATCGACCTTGGCGTCAAGGCCGGCATCGTCGAGAAGTCGGGCGCCTGGTTCTCCTACAATTCGCAGCGCCTGGGTCAAGGCCGGGAGAACGCCAAGCAGTTCCTGCGCGACAATCCCGATACGGCGATCGAAATCGAGCTGGCGCTGCGCCAGAATGCCGGCCTGATCGCGGAAAAATTCCTGGAGAATGGCGGGCCGGGCGACCAGGACGGCAATGAAATCGACGAGGCTTCCGGCATGTAGTCCGGACACGCCGTCATCCTGTTATTGTTACCGCAACCGCCGGCAGACCCTGCCGGCGGTTGTTTCGTTGTCGTGGCTGGTTGGTGCGGGATTTCTGGACAGTCGGATTCGGCAGCGCTAAAAGCCAAACCCACATCCGATCCAAGGCCGCGGCGGGTTGCGGCCCCTTCACGAAGGCATGAGCATGAGTGGCGTCAACGACATCCGGTCGACCTTTCTCGACTATTTCCGGAAGAACGGACACGAGGTGGTGGCATCATCGCCGCTCGTGCCGCGCAACGACCCGACGCTGATGTTCACGAATGCCGGCATGGTGCAGTTCAAGAATGTCTTCACCGGGCTGGAGTCTCGGCCTTATTCGCGCGCCACGACGGCGCAGAAGAGCGTGCGCGCCGGCGGCAAGCACAACGACCTCGACAATGTCGGCTACACCGCGCGGCATCTCACCTTCTTCGAGATGCTCGGCAATTTCTCGTTCGGCGACTATTTCAAGGAACAGGCCATCGAGCTTGCCTGGAACCTGATCACCAAGGATTTCGGGCTGTCGAAAGACAAGCTGCTGGTCACGGTATACCACACCGACGACGAAGCAGCCGACCACTGGAAGAAGATCGCCGGCTTTTCCGACGACCGCATCATTCGTATCGCCACCAGCGACAATTTCTGGGCGATGGGGGATACCGGCCCGTGCGGCCCGTGCTCGGAAATCTTCATCGACCGCGGCGAACACATCTGGGGCGGTCCGCCCGGATCGCCTGAAGAAGATGGCGACCGTTTCCTCGAGTTCTGGAACCTGGTCTTCATGCAGTTTGACCAGCCGGAGCCCGGCGTCCAGGTGCCGCTGCCGCGCCCGTCGATCGACACCGGCATGGGACTGGAACGCATGGCGTCGATCCTTCAGGGGGTCGATAGCGTTTTCGAGACGGACCTTTTCAAGGGGCTGATCGAGGCCACGGCATCGGTGCTGGGCAAGCGGCCCGAGGCCGGCAACGTCGCATCGTACCGCGTGATCGCCGATCACCTGCGTTCGTCCTGCTTCCTCATAGCGGACGGCGTGCTGCCGTCGAATGAGGGGCGTGGCTATGTCGTTCGCCGCATCATGCGCCGCGCCATGCGTCACGCGCAGCTTCTGGGCGCGTCGGAGCCGTTGATGTACAAGCTGGTGCCGGCGCTCGTGCGCGAGATGGGCAGCGCCTATCCCGAGTTAGTGCGCGGCGAAGCGCTGATTACCGAAACGCTCAAGCTGGAAGAGACGCGCTTCCGCAAGACGCTGGCGCGCGGCCTCGGACTTCTGGCCGATGCCACGGAGACGCTTGGCGCAGGCGACCGGCTCGACGGCGAGACGGCCTTCAAGCTCTACGACACCTATGGTTTCCCGCTCGACCTGACGCAGGACGCGCTGCGCCAGCGCGATATCGCGGTCGATACCGCTGGCTTCGATGCTGCGATGGAACGCCAGAAGGCGGAGGCGCGCGCGAGCTGGGCCGGTTCGGGCGAAGCGGCTACCGAGACGATCTGGTTTGGCGTGCGCGACCGCGTCGGGGCAACCGAGTTCCTCGGCTACGATACCGAAACGGCGGAAGGCGTCGTAACCGCACTGGTGAAGGACGGGCAGGAGGTGACGTCGGTCGCGACCGGTGAGGACGTCGCCATCGTCGTCAACCAGACGCCGTTCTATGGCGAATCCGGAGGCCAGGTGGGTGATACCGGCAAGATGACCGGCGAAGGCTTCTCGATCGAGATCACCGACACCCAGAAGAAGGGTGACGGCGTTTTCGTTCATTCCGGGCGGGTCGTTTCTGGCACCGTCGCCAAGGGCGCGTCGGTCGAGATGAAGGTCGACCATGCGCGCCGCACGAAGATCCGCGCCAACCATTCGGCCACCCATCTCGTGCACGAGGCGCTGCGCGAAGTGCTGGGAACCCATGTGGCGCAGAAAGGCTCGCTCGTCGCGCCCGACAGGCTACGCTTCGATTTCTCGCATCCCAAGCCAATTTCGGCCGCGGAGCTGGAGCGCATCGAGACCTACGCCAACGAAATCGTGCTGCAGAATGCGCCGGTGACGACGCGGCTGATGGCTGTCGACGATGCGATCGCGGAAGGCGCCATGGCGCTGTTTGGCGAGAAATACGGTGACGAAGTGCGGGTCGTGCGCATGGGCACGGCACTCCATGGCGACAAGGCGAGCAAGCCCTATTCGGTCGAGCTCTGCGGCGGAACGCATGTTTCGGCGACCGGCGATATCGGCATCGTGCGGCTGGTGTCGGAAGGCGCGGTTGCATCGGGCGTGCGCCGCATCGAAGCGCTGACGGGCGAGGCCGCGCGCCTGCACCTCGACGAACAGGACCGGCGGCTCAAGGCAGCGGCTGCGGCGCTGAAGGTCGCGCCGGCGGATGTGGTCTCGCGTCTCGAAGCCGTCCTCGACGAACGTCGCAAGATGGAGCGGGAACTGGCCGAGGCGCGCAAGAAGCTGGCGCTTGGCGGCGGGTCCGCTGCAGGCGGCGGCAATGAGGGCGAAAGTGTGGGCGGCGTCGGTTTCCTCGGCCGCGTCGTTTCCGGCGTTTCGCCCAGGGACCTGAAGCCGCTCGCCGACGAGGGCAAGAAGTCGCTGGGCTCCGGCGTCGTGGTCTTTGTGGGCACCTCGGATGACGGCAAGGCCAGCGTCGTGGTCGGCGTCACCGACGATTTGACCGGACGGTTCTCGGCTGTCGACCTGGTACGCCAGGCCTCCGCCGCGATCGGCGGGCAGGGCGGCGGCGGCCGTCCCGACATGGCGCAGGCCGGCGGCCCCGACGGCTCGAAGGCTGCCGATGCCGTCGCCGCGATCAAGGCTGCTCTGGCCGGTTGAGTCTCGCCTACACCGTCATGCCGGGCCAGGGTCCAAGTTTTCTGGACCCTGGTCCGTGCTTGCCGGGGCGATCCTGTGCCACAGCCGCCAGCCGATGAAAATTGTCACGACAAGCGCACCGATGGCCCAGCCAGCATTCGCGATCATTTCGGCGATTCCGGAGATGTAGCTGCTGAAAAGAAAGCCCAGCGTGAGGTACGCTGCCACCCAGATCGCCTCGCCGCCGAGACCCCATAGGGTGAAGGCAGGCCATGGCATGCCGGCAGCTCCGCTGGTTAGATTGATCCATGGCCCTGCCGGGCTGACCAGCCAGCGACTCAGGAAGACGCTGGCGCGACCCCATCGGCGGGAGAACTGCCTGGTGGTGGAAAGTCCAGATGCAATGTAGTCGCTGCGCCCGGCAAACCTTTCGAGCCTGCCACCGAGTAGTCGCCCGGTGAGATAGCCAGCCTGGTCGCCGGCGGCAGCGCCACCGATTGCCCATCCGAAGACCTCAAGGGCACTGAGGTCCGATGCGGCCAGCAGAGCGCCGACGCTCATCAACACGATCGATGTCGGCAGTGGCAGTCCGAACTGTGCGACGGCCAGCGTGATCGCCATGCCCACGAGGCCGTAGGAAACATACAGATCGGTCACCAGATCGATCACGACGCTTCGGCTTTCGCGCGTGCTATAGCCGCTTCGATCTCATCGATCAGCGTGGTGACCGGCACCCCGCGATCATCGGCGATCCGAGCAAGGGTTCTTCTGTCCGGCTCGTCCGCCTCAAGGCCAAGCATGCCGCGAAGCTGGCTGCGGTCGATGTCGTAGGAGCGGGCGATGTATCCGACCGTCATCCAGTCTTCGATTGGCACCTCTCGATGGGTAGCCCAGTAAGTGTAGAAGACGATCGTGCGGCCCAGGAAGAAAAGGGTCAACGCCCCGGCTATGACGAACGCGATGCCGAGCGCCCTGTGCTGGCGCCATGTCAGGCCAACGGTATCACGCCAGTTCATGGGGCTTTGCCTGATGGTTTCCGCGCCGCAGGTTGCTTAGGCCACGGCGATCATCCTACCATTATCTTCAGCGAAGGGAGCGCGGCAAGCGCGATACGTGATGAGCCGTGCCGTGCTTCGGCTCACGCGACCGGAGTAGAATGTGCAAGGAGGGCAGGCGTTTCCTGTCGCACAAGACCGGCTGAGCGACACAGCCGCCTGCCGGTCCTAACCGCCACAAGTCAAGCCAACCGCAGTTGCACGGCCTGAAACAAAAAGGGCGGCATGAGGCCGCCCTTTCCGCAAATATCGTGGGTCGTCGCTTACGACGCCATCGCCTTCTGGAGGTTCTCGTCGATCTTGTCGAGGAAGCCGGTTGTCGACAGCCACGGTTGATCGGCGCCGATCAGCAGCGCGAGATCCTTCGTCATGAAGCCGGATTCGACCGTCTGGATGCAGACCGTCTCCAGCGTGTCGGCGAAGCGCTTGAGCTCTTCGTTGCCGTCGAGCTTGGCGCGGTGGGCGAGGCCACGCGTCCAGGCGAAGATCGAGGCGATCGAGTTGGTCGAGGTCTCCTCGCCCTTTTGGTGCTGGCGGTAGTGGCGGGTCACCGTGCCGTGGGCGGCTTCCGCCTCAACCGTCTTGCCGTCCGGGGTCATCAGCACCGAGGTCATCAGGCCGAGCGAGCCGAAGCCCTGTGCGACCGTGTCGGACTGAACGTCGCCGTCGTAGTTCTTGCAGGCCCAGATGTAGCCGCCGGACCACTTGAGGCTTGCAGCCACCATGTCGTCGATCAGGCGGTGCTCGTACCAGATCTTCTTTTCCTTGAAGGCGGCCTCGAACTCCTCCTCGTAGACCTCCTGGAAGATGTCCTTGAAGCGGCCGTCATAGACCTTGAGGATGGTGTTCTTGGTCGACAGATAGACCGGCCAGCCGCGCAGCAGGCCGTAGTTCAGCGAGGCGCGGGCGAAATCGCGGATCGATTCGTCGAGGTTGTACATGCCCATGGCGATGCCGGCTGCCGGCGCTTCGAACACTTCGTGCTCGATGACCTGGCCATCCTCTCCGACGAACTTCATCGTCAGCTTGCCCTTGCCGGGGAACTTGAAGTCGGTCGCGCGGTACTGGTCGCCATAGGCGTGACGGCCGACGACGATCGGCTTGGTCCAGCCGGGGACGAGGCGCGGTACGTTCTTGCAGATGATCGGCTCACGGAAGATGACGCCGCCGAGGATGTTGCGGATCGTGCCGTTGGGCGACCGCCACATCTTCTTGAGGCCGAATTCCTCGACGCGCGCCTCGTCGGGCGTGATGGTGGCGCACTTGACGCCGACGCCGTGCTTCTTGATGGCGTTGGCCGCGTCGATCGTCACCTGGTCGTCGGTGGCGTCGCGGTTTTCCATGCCCAGATCGTAATATTCGAGATCAAGGTCGAGATAGGGGTGGATCAGCTTGTCCTTGATGAACTGCCAGATGATGCGGGTCATCTCGTCGCCGTCGAGCTCGACGACCGGATTTTCCACCTTGATCTTCGCCATAGGAAATGCCTCGTTTCTGGGAGAGGGGACGGAACGTCCCGCAGGTTTCGAACTGGAAATGCGGCCCCTATAACATCGGGCGGCGGGAAGGCAAAGCCATGCGGCGGATCGAATGCGGTCCGCGCGCCATGTGGAGGAAACGAATGGAATTCCGCTTCCTGCAACACGATGCCGGTGCCGTCTCGCTCAACGTGGCGATGGCGGGCGAACCGGATGCGCCGCTGGTGATCTGCCTGCACGGCTTTCCCGAATACTGGGCGGCCTGGGCCGACGTCATGGCTGCGCTGGCCGATGATTTTTGCGTGGCGGCACCCGATCAGCGCGGCTTCAACCTTTCATCGAAGCCGGAAGGCGTCGAGCGCTATCGCGTGAAGCATCTGGTCGGCGATCTCGCGTCGCTCGCCGACAGGCTTTCGCCGGGCCGCCCCTTCGTGCTTGCCGGCCATGACTGGGGTGCATCGGTCGCCTATGCCTATGCGATGGCCTATCCGGACCGCGTTTCGCATCTGGTGATCGCCAATGGCGTGCATCCGGTCTGCTTTCAACGCGCGTTGCTCGACGACGAGGCCCAGCGGCAGGCCAGCCAGTATATCCATCGGCTGCGCGCCGAAGACGCGGAGGCGCTTTTGTCGCAGGACGATTTTCGGCGACTGATCCGCATGGTCGAGGGATTTTCCGCAGCCGATTTCTTCGACGATGCGATGAAGGCGGCCTATCGCGAAGCCTGGCGACAGCCGGGCGCGCTGACCGGCATGCTGAACTGGTATCGCGCGTCGCCCCTCGTTGTGCCGACGCCCGGCGAGACGACCGGCCACGCGATGATCATGGATATGCCGGAGGATCAATTCGCGGTGCCGATGCCGCATCTGGTGCTGTGGGGGAGGCGGATCAGGCGTTGCTTCCGGCCTGTCTCGAAGGGCTCGATCGCTTTGCTCCGCGATTGACCGTTCAGCGGATTGCCGGCGCAAGCCATTGGGTGCTGCACGAGAAGCCGGACACGGTGGCGGACGCGATGCGGCGGTTCATCCTTGGCTGAGCCCGTTCCGTTTTCCGTCAAACTGTGCCACTGGAGCAGGCTTTCAAGCCGGGGAGAACAATGGCAGGCACCGCGCGCGAGAAACAGTTGATCCAGGAAGGGCCGGCGATCGTGCTCGTCGAGCCGCAGCTCGGCGAGAATATCGGCATGGTTGCGCGCGCCATGGCCAATTTTGGCCTCGCGGAGCTGCGCATCGTCAATCCGCGCGATGGCTGGCCCAGCGAGAAGGCGCGAGCGGCCGCATCCAAGGCCGACCACGTGATCGACGGCGTGAGCGTGTTTGCGGCGCTGCCGGAGGCAATTGCCGACCTGAACTATGTGATCGCCACCACGGCCCGCGAGCGCGATGGCTTCAAGCCGGTGCGCGGACCGGTGGAGGCCGGCCGGATCCTGCGCGAGCGTTTCGTGGGCGGCCAGAAGACCGGCATCCTGTTCGGGCGGGAGCGGTTCGGACTTTACAACGACGAAGTGGGCCTTGCCGACGAGATCGTGACCTTTCCCGTGAACCCTGCCTTCGCCTCGCTCAACATCGCGCAGGCGGTGCTGCTGATGTCCTATGAATGGATGAAATCCGGGCTGGAGAGCGAGACGCAGACCGCGTTCGAGGGGCCGCGCATGAACCCCGCGCCCAAGGTTTCGCTTCAAGGGCTTTTCGACCATCTGGAAGAGGCGCTGTCGGTGCGCGGTTATTTCCGTCCGCCGACCAAGAAGCCGAAGATGGTCGACAATCTGCGCGCGGTTCTGACACGCCCGGGCTTTGCAGAGGCCGAGATAAAGGTACTGAGGGGCGTGATCTCCTCGCTCGACTATTTCTCGCCGAAGGAGCCGCGCGGTGCGGCCTATCCCGAGCGCAAGGCGACTGCCGACGCCAAGACACATGCCGCCGACAGCGCCAAAAGCGGAGAGCCTGACCGTGAGTGAGCGCCCGGTCCTGCTGTTCGATTCGGGCGTCGGAGGATTGACGGTACTGCGCGAGGCGCGGGTGCTGATGCCGGACCGCCGCTTCGTCTATGTCGCCGACGATGCCGGGTTTCCCTATGGCGACTGGGAAGAGGACGCCCTGCGGGCGCGCATCGTCGAGCTGTTTGCCCGACTCATTGCCGAGCACGATCCAGAAATCGCGGTGATCGCCTGCAACACGGCTTCGACGCTGGTGCTTGCCGACTTGCGGGCGGCATTCCCCGATACGCCGTTTGTCGGCACTGTGCCGGCGATCAAGCCGGCAGCCGAGCGGACCCGCTCCGGGCTGGTCTCGGTGCTCGCAACGCCGGGCACTGTAAAGCGCCAGTACACCCGCAACCTCATCCATGAATGGGCAGCCAAATGCCATGTCCGGCTGGTCGGCAGCGTCCGGCTCGCTGCCTTGGCCGAGACTTATATGCGCGAGGGTTTTGTCGACGAGGAGGCCGTGCGTGCCGAAATCGCCCCCTGCTTCATGGAGGAGGCCGGCAGGCGCACGGATATCGTCGTGCTGGCCTGCACGCACTATCCCTTTCTCGTCAATCGCATGCGCAAGACGGCGCCGTGGCCGGTCGACTGGATCGATCCGGCCGAGGCCATAGCCCGCCGCGCCCTGTCGCTGCTCGGTCGGGATGGCCGGCCGCGCCGGGACGGATTGCCGGAGCAGCCGGACATAGCCGTCTTCACCTCGCAGTCTCCGGCACCTTCGGTCGTGAAGCTGGTGCGAGGCTTCGGGCTTCAGGCGGCGACATCCTTCACCGCCTGACCCTGAGCGGCCAGCGCTGCGCGGGTGCTGCCGATCATCAAGGCCGCCCGGGCCGCCTCGCGACCCTTCTCGACGAAGTGCGCACGATAGATCTCCCGATGGTGATCGGTCTCCTGATACTGATGCGGGGTCAGCGACACCGAGAGCACCGGAATGCCGGTGTCCATGCCGGCGCGCATCAGCCCGTCGACCACGGCCTGGGCAACGAATTCGTGGCGGTAGATGCCGCCGTCGACAACGAAAGCGGCCGCCGCGACCGCCGAATAGCGTCCGCTGGCGGCAAGGTCTCGTGCCAGCAGCGGCATTTCGAAGGCGCCGGGCACGTCGAACACGTCCACCTGGTCGGCTGGAACGAGTTCGCAGAAACCTTCCAGCGCACGCTCGACAATATCGGCGTGCCAGTTGGCTTTGATGAAGGCATAGCGGGTGGGTGTCATAATGATCTCCTTTGGCAAACAGACACGTCACCCAAGGCGATCACGAACGGCGGCGACCATGCGCATTGCGCCAGCCTCGACCGTGCGTTCTCTTTCATCCGGACTATGACCGTCGGCCCAGGCATCTCACCTGATCTGCTGACCCTTCCTCGCGGAAGGCGCTCGCGGGCTCGCGGCAATCGCCGCATACCGCCGGTGGGGATTTCCACCCCGCCCTGAGAACGGTAAAAGTGTAGGATCGCCAGCCGCGAACTGCAATGGCGAAATGCTCGATTGCGCCACGCGCGCGGCGCGTTGACAAACAGCCGGCTTTGCCATATCCCACCGCCAGCGCCGGGCAGCAATGTCCGGCGGTTCACTGACGTGTCCCGTGGGCATCTTCGCAAAGCGTGCGTGGGATGCCCTGTCAGGCTCCGAAAAAGGGGGCCAGAGGAGGGCGCGTTTCCTTGATCCGATGTGTGAGCATCGGGTCGCAACTTTTGAGGAAATGCGATGAGCAAGCGCGAATCCGCCAAGTATAAACTCGATCGCCGCATGGGCGAGAACATCTGGGGCCGCCCGAAGTCCCCGGTCAACCGTCGTGAATACGGCCCCGGCCAGCACGGCCAGCGCCGCAAGGGCAAGATGTCCGACTTCGGCCTGCAGCTCCGCGCCAAGCAGAAGCTGAAGGGTCATTACGGCGACATCTCCGAAAAGCAGTTCCGCAAGACCTACGAGGAAGCCGACCGTCGCAAGGGCGATACGCCGGACAACCTCATCGGCCTGCTCGAATCGCGCCTCGACGCGGTCGTCTATCGCGCCAAGTTCGTGCCGACGATCTTCGCCGCGCGCCAGTTCGTCAACCACGGCCACGTCAACGTCAACGGCCGCCGGGTGAACATCGGTTCCTACCGCTGCAAGCCGGGCGACGTGATTGAGGTTCGCGAGAAGTCGAAGCAGCTCGTCATCGTGCTTGAGTCGGTTCAGCTCGCAGAGCGCGACGTGCCGGACTACATCGAGGTCGACCACAACAAGATGGTCGCAACCTTCAATCGCGTGCCGGGCCTGGCCGACGTGCCGTTCGCGGTGCAGATGGAACCCAACCTCGTCGTCGAGTTCTATTCCCGCTAAGCGTCCCTCAAGCGAAGGACAATCGATGGCGGAACCACGCACCGAACCGGTCTCCGCCATCGGCGCCCGAGGGCTTTCGAGCCCTCCGGGCGGTGTGTCGTTGTGGGTGCTGATCCTGCTGGCCGTTTATGTCGGCTTCTGGACAATCCAGCGCGACTTCGCCCAGTACAATCTCGACCGCCACGGCGACATGGTCGAGAATTTTGCCTGGGGCATCACCTGGCAGCTCGGATACCAGAAGCATCCGCCGCTCTTCGGCTGGATCACGGCGCTCTGGTTCGAGATATTTCCGCGCACCAACGCGGCTTATTATCTTCTTTCGACCGTGAACATGGCCGTGACGGCATGGGCGATGTGGCTCGTGTCGCGACGGTTCCTGACGGAATGGCAGCAGGTCATCGCGGTAGCTATGATTTTCGTGATGCCGCCGCTCAGTTTTCGCGCGCTGGACTACAACGCCAATGCGGGCATGATGCCCTTCTGGACGCTGGCATTCCTGTTCTATTTGCGGACGATCGAGCAGCAGCGACTGCTGGACGCCTGCCTGACTGGGCTGTTCTGCGGGCTGGCGATGCTGGCGAAATATCACTCGCTGGTGCTCGCTGCCGCGCTTGCCGCGCACATGATCTGGGATCGCGAGACGAGGCCCTTGCTGAAGACGGCGCTGCCGTGGGCAGCGACGGCAGTCGGTGCGCTCGTAGTCGCGCCCCATGCATGGTGGGTGGTTCAATCGGGCTTCCGGACCGTTAGCTACGCCGCCGAGCAGGGCGACGGAACCTTCATATCCGCGGTGGGCAGTGCTGCGGACTTCTTCATCGCCTTCCTGCTCTATTCGCTGCCTGGCGTGATCGTCGCGCTTCTCTACTGGCGCAAACGGCCCGGCCGGGCGATCCTCTCGATGCCGAAAGGCTGGCGCGGCCTGCCTGCGACCGTGCAGGGGCGTGCGCTGCTTTTCATCGGCCCCGGTTCGCTCGTGCTGACCATCGTTTTCGCTCTTGTGCTCAGTGCGCAGTTGTCCTCGCTGTGGGTGATACCGTTCTTCTTCACCGTGCCGATACTGCTCGCGCTTGCGGTCGCGCCGGGCAACGCCGTTCATATCTGGTATGCGGCGCCCGCTGCAGTGATCGTCTTCTGCGCAGCCATGGCGGCTGCGACACCATGGCTGCGTGGCGACCTGCTGGAGCGCGCGACGTCCAATACCGTGGAGCCGGTTGCCGAGCTTGCCGGCATGGTGCAGGAGCGCTGGCATGAGGAAACGGGCTCACGGCTTGCTATTGCAGCATCGCCGGTCGATTTCCTGGCCAACAGCCTGTCTTTCTACGCTTCCGACACGCCTTACGCGGTCGAGGGCAACCTCGATACATCGCCGTGGGTGACGCAGGCAGACATCGAGCGCCAGGGCGCCGCCTTCATCTGCCGTGCGCCATCGGACGCAAGTGGTTGCGATGCCGCCGCCGCGGGGGCTTCTGGGGCGTGTCGATTCAACTGCCGAGCTGACCATTCCCGCGGTGGAAGGTGCGGGAGGGCCGTCGCGCTGGGGTTACACCGTTTTCTTTCGCTACCCCGAGACGCCGGCACCTGCCTCGGAAGGTTGAGGGTCTCGACCCGTCAGCCTGCGACATCGCCTCGGCCAGCCGTCTATCGTTCGCTCTGTTTCTCCGATTTGCGGACCCTTGCACGCGGCCTGCGCTTTTCAGAAGACGGGATGCCGTGCACGTCGCGCACGACGTAGAGCGGCCGGCCGCGCACCTCCTGCGAGATACGGCCGACATATTCGCCCATGATGCCCAGCGACAGAAGGTTGAGGCCGCCGAGGAGCAGTATGACGACCATGGTCGAGGCGTAGCCCGGTGTGTCTGCACCCCAGATCATCGTGCGGACGACGAGAAACCCTGCGTAGATGAAGGCGCAGAGGCCGATCAGCAGCCCGGCAACGCTCCAGATGCGCAGTGGAGCGGTGGTCGAGGCGATCAGCCCGTCGAGCGCGAAGCGGATCAGCCGGCGGTACGACCACTTGGTTTCGCCATGCAGCCGGGCAGGGCGCTCATATTCGACATCGACATTTTGATAGCCGACCCAGGAATAGAGCCCCTTCGTGAAACGGGACCCTTCGGCGAGCGTGTTCAATGCATCGACTACAGCCCGGTCGAGCAGCCGGAAGTCGCCGACATTGCGCTTGATGGGAATGTCGGAAGCCGCGTTGTAGAGCCTGTAGAAAAGCCTGGCGGTCGAACGCTTGAACCAGGTGTCCTCGCGCCGGCTGGAGCGTACGCCGTTGACGACCTCCGCACCCTCGAGCCAGGCTTCCACCATGGCAGGAACGACTTCGGGCGGATCCTGCAGGTCCACGTCCATCGGGATCACGGCATCGCCGTCAACATGGCTCAACCCTGCCGCCAGAGCAGCCTCCTTACCGAAGCTCCGGGACAGGCGAATAAGCTTGATGGACGGATTGCGTTCGCCGGCCGCGATCGCGATGCGGGCGGTGTCGTCCGAACTGCCGTCGTCGATAAAGACGATCTCATAAGGACGTCCGCCGAGCCTGTCGCGACAAACCGCCTCCAGAATCGGCACGGTGCGCTGGAGGAACGCGGGAATCGCGTCTTCCTCATTGAGCACCGGCACGATGACGGACAGGGCGGGGGATTGCGGTGCTTTGGCCATGCGGGATTTGTTTCCAGAGGCTTCGTCGGGGGCTCTTAACAGCGGCCAGCTATCCCCGCAACAACCGTCTCGCGCGTTGCACGGCGCGGACGGCTGTGCTTTGTGGCCCAATCAGCAAACAGGCCCCGAGGCGAGATGCAGACGCTCAAAGTGAAGCAAGACGAACCGGACGACGGCGGAACGGCCGATTTCGCCTTGTTCCGCAACGCGCCATCGTCGGTCGAGTTCAACAAGCTGCGCAAGCGGCTGCTGCGCGATACGCGACAGGCTCTCGAAGATTTCTCGATGGTGAAGCCGGGCGAACGCTGGCTGGTGGCGCTTTCGGGCGGCAAGGATTCCTATGGCCTGCTGGCGATCCTGCTCGATCTCAAATGGCGGGGGCTGCTGCCGGTCGAGCTTCTGGCCTGCAATCTGGATCAGGGGCAGCCGAATTTTCCCAAGCACATCCTGCCGGATTACCTCACCTCCATCGGGGTCGAGCACCGGATCGAGTATCAGGACACGTATTCCATCGTCACCGACAAGATCCCGGAAAACCGCACCTACTGTTCGCTGTGCTCGCGGTTGCGACGAGGACATCTCTACCGTGTTGCGCGCGAGGAGGGCTGCGCCGCGCTGGTGCTGGGACACCACCGCGAGGACATTCTGGAGACGTTTTTCCTCAACCTCTTTCACGGCGGGCGGCTGGCAGCGATGCCGCCCAAGCTCGTCAATGACGAGGGAGACCTCACCGTCCTGCGACCGCTCGCCTACTGCGCCGAGGCGGATCTGGCACGATTCGCCGAGGCGATGGCGTTCCCGATCATTCCCTGCGACCTGTGCGGCAGCCAGGACGGGCTGCAGCGCAACGCGATGAAAGCGATGCTGGAGGATATCGAACGCCGGATGCCGGGGCGCAAGGACACGATGATCCGGGCGCTCGGCCATGTGCGGCCAAGCCATCTGCTCGACCGCACGTTGTTCGATTTCGCTGCGCTCGGCAGCAGCTAAACTGGCGGATTCTGGGACTGGAACAGCCGCCCCTTCTCTGCGATCAGCACCATGACGAGCGCGAAGGCGGCGGCAAAGAAATAGCCTGCCGCCATGGGCATGACCGTGCCGTCGAACGCCTGGCCGATCGTCGCCCCGATCAGCCCACCGCCGACCGTCTGCAGAAAGCCCTGGACGGATGATGCCGTGCCGGCGACATGGCCCAGCGGCTCCATCGCCAACGCGTTGAAGTTCGCGCCGATCCACGAAAACTGGACCATAGCCAGCGCGAAAATCGTCACGAAGGCCCACAACGGCATCGAGCCGAACAGGGTCAGCACGAAGGCAAACGCCGTCACTGCCGTGAAGCCCAGCAAGGCGCCGTGTGCAAGCCGCCGCATGCCGAAACGGCCGACCAGCCGCGAATTGAGGAACGACGAGACTGCCATGAGCCCGGCAACGGCGGCGAAATAGACCGGGAACATCGCGCCGACGTCGTAAATCCCCACATAGATCTGCTGGGACGAATTGATGAAGCCGAACAGCGCGCCGAAAATCGCGGTGAGTGCGATCGTGTAGCAGATCGCGGGGCGGTTGGTGAGCACGATGCGGAAACCGTCGGCAATCACCCTGGCCGTAAACGGCCGGCGGAATTCGTCATGGAGGGTCTCGGGTAGCCTGAAGAGCACCCAAAGCGTGATCGCAAGCGACATGACCGTCATGAATACGAAGATCATGTGCCATTCTGAAAACAGCATGATGACCTGACCGATGCCCGGGGCGATCACCGGCACGATCATGAACACCATGAAAACCAGCGACATCACTTCGGCCATGGCGCGACCGCCATAGACGTCGCGAACGACCGACATCGCGATGACGCGGGTCGAGGCAGCACCCAGGCCCTGAATGAAACGCATCGCCAAGAGGCCGGCGAAACTGGGCACGAAGACGCAGACTGCTGCCGCCCCGACATACACGAACAGGCCCACAAGCAGCGGTGTGCGGCGCCCGAAGCGGTCGGAGATCGGACCGAAGAAAAGCTGGGCGAGGCCGAAACCGGTGATGTAGGCGGTGATGACGTACTGGCGCGCGTTTTCATCGGCGACGCCCAGGCTGGCGCCGATCTCCTGCAGGCCCGGCAGCATGATATCGATGGCGAGCGCATTGAGAGCCATGAGCCCGGCGGCGATGGCGATAAGTTCCCAGCGCGGGATGGCGAGCGCCGGCGTTGGCGCCGTCGAGGCTGTTTGGTCCATAGCAATTGTTCCAGACGATGATCGAAAAAGAAATGCGCCGGCGGGCCGGCGCATACTCGTCGTGGAACCCCGGAAACCGGGATTCGGATATGTTAGTGGCGCGTCAGGCTGCGCCGCGGACGGTGACGCCCTTTTCGGTCATGAAGCCCTGAAGCTCTCCGGCCTGGAACATCTCGCGGATGATGTCGCAGCCGCCAACGAATTCGCCCTTCACGTAAAGCTGCGGGATCGTCGGCCAGTTGGAATAGTCCTTGATGCCCTGGCGAAGTTCGTCAGACGTCAGAATGTTGACGCCCTTGTAGTCGACACCGAGGTAATCGAGGATCTGCACTACCTGACCCGAAAAGCCGCACTGCGGGAAGCCTGGCGTGCCCTTCATGAAGAGTACCACGTCGTTGCTCTTGACTTCGTTGTCGATGAAACCGGCGATCTCGCTCATCTGGCTCGTCCTTTCTGGCCGGGTTCAAGGCCCGGCGGAATGTTTGGCTTGCCCCTATCTATTGCACAAGCGTGCGGGGCGCAATGTTCAGTCGGGTATGCTGGTCTGCGGGCCAGGGCATGCAGAACGCCACCCATGTTGCCTTTCAGCGCTTCGTAGACCATCTGGTGCTGCTGCACGCGGCTTTTGCCACGGAAGCTTTCGGCGACGACTTCGGCGGCATAGTGGTCTCCGTCGCCGGCAAGATCGCGGATCGTGACGACGGCGTCCGGAATGCCTTCCTTGATCAGCCGTTCGATCTCGTGCGCGTCCATTGCCATTGCAAATACCCCGTTTACTGCCCCATGAAAGCCGGAAACCAGCCTTCGTGCGCCGTCTTCAGTTCTGCTACCGATATGGCACGCGCCATGCCGAGCTTCAAGGATGCGCCGGCCGTCGTGCCGATCCGCACACAGGCGATGCCGGGTTCGGCGGCGAGCGCCGCGAAGGCGCTTTCGGGCATGGTGAGCACGTAACGCCCCTGGTCCTCGCCGAAGAACACTTCGACCGCATTGCCTTCCGGCGCGGTGATCTCTGCGCCGATGCCGGATGCCATCGCCATTTCGGCGAGCGAGACGGCGAGTCCGCCGTCTGAACAGTCGTGCGACGCGGTCGCGATGCCGCTGCGGATCAGCTCGCGAACGAAGTCGCCCGCCCGCTTTTCATGGGCCAGGTCCACAGGCGGCGGCGGGCCTTCGCGGCGCCCGAGAACGTCGCGCAGCAGCGCGGACTGGCCGAGATGGCCGCCCCACGGTCCAGGCGCGCCGACCAGCACGATGGCTTCGCCTTCGGCGGCAAAGCCGATGCGCGCCATCTTCGACCAGTCGTCGATCATACCGACACCACCTATGGTCGGGGTCGGCAGGATGCCGCGTCCGCTGGTCTCGTTGTAGAGCGAGACGTTGCCCGAAACGATCGGGAATTCGAGCGCGCGGCAGGCTTCGCCGATGCCCTTGATGGCATGCACAAGCTGCCCCATGATTTCGGGCCGCTCGGGATTGCCGAAATTGAGATTGTCGGTCGCCGCAAGCGGCAGCGCACCGGTGGCGCTGAGGTTGCGCCAGCATTCGGCCACGGCCTGCTTGCCGCCCTCGAAAGGATCGGCCTCGCAATAGCGCGGATTGACGTCGGACGAGAAGGCGAGCGCCTTCGTGTCGTGTCCTTCGACGCGCACTACACCGGCATCGCCGCCCGGGAGCTGCAGCGAGTTGCCCTGAATCAGCGTGTCGTACTGTTCCCACACCCAGCGGCGCGACGACTGGTTCGGCGAGCCGAGCAGCGAGAGAAGCGCATCGGCGATGTCGATATTCGGCAGATCGCCGCCCGAAAGCGGGGCAGGGACCTTCGGCTCCACCCACGGCCGATCGTATTCGGGCGCTTCGTCGCCCAGTTCCTTGATTGGCAGGTCGGCGACTTCCTCGCCCTGATGGAACACACGGAAGCGCAGATCGTCGGTGGTCTCGCCGACGATCGCGAAATCGAGACCCCATTTACGGAAGATCGCTTCGGCTTCCTGCTCCTTTTCCGGCCGCAGCACCATGAGCATGCGCTCCTGGCTTTCCGACAGCATCATCTCATAGGCCGACATGCGCTCCTCGCGGACCGGCACCCTGTCGAGATCGAGACGGATGCCGAGGTCGCCCTTGGCGCCCATCTCGACAGCCGAGCAGGTCAGCCCGGCCGCACCCATGTCCTGAATGGCGATGACCGCGCCGGAGGCCATCAGCTCGAGGCAGGCTTCCAGCAGACATTTTTCGGTGAACGGATCACCCACCTGCACCGTCGGGCGCTTTTCCTCGATGGATTCGTCGAATTCGGCCGAAGCCATCGTCGCGCCGCCGACGCCGTCGCGGCCGGTCTTGGCGCCGAGATAGACAACGGGGAGCCCTACGCCCGATGCCTTCGAATAGAAGATCGCGTCTGTGTCGGCGAGGCCCGCGGCGAAGGCATTGACGAGGCAGTTGCCGTTATAGCGGGCATCGAACTGCACTTCGCCGCCTACGGTCGGCACGCCGAACGAGTTGCCGTAGCCGCCGACGCCGGCGACCACTCCGGAAACGAGGTGCCGGGTCTTGGGATGGTCAGGCTCGCCGAAGCGCAGTGCGTTCATAGCAGCGACCGGGCGCGCGCCCATGGTGAACACGTCGCGCAGGATGCCGCCGACGCCGGTGGCCGCGCCCTGATAGGGCTCGATGTAGGAGGGGTGGTTGTGGCTCTCCATCTTGAAGACCACGGCCTGTCCGTCGCCGATGTCGACCACGCCGGCATTTTCACCCGGGCCTTGGATGACGCGCGGCCCGGATGTCGGCAAGGTCCGCAGCCACTTCTTCGAGGATTTGTAGGAACAGTGCTCGTTCCACATCGCCGAGAAGATGCCCAGCTCCGTGAAGCTCGGCTCGCGGCCGATCAGGTCGAGGATGCGCTGATATTCGTCCGGCTTGAGGCCGTGTGCGGCAACGAGTTCCGGCGTGATCTTGACGTCGTTGGGGATGGTCATAGGCAGCGGTCGGTTCCGGTGAGAAGGCCTGATGAGTCTCAGGGCTCCCCATAGCGCGTGCGGCTGCAAGGATACAGCCATCTGGAGACGAAAAACGTCGAAAACCGCAGAAATTGCAGCGTCTGGGTGCGGGGCATTCAGCCGTAGCTGTCGTAACCCGCCATCGGATTGTCGAGCAGCGAGCGCAGCCGATTGAAGCCATCCTCGGCGTCGGCACGCGGCAGCGACGAAAAGCCGACGCGCACACGATGGTAAACCTGTTCGGTGCGGCCACTTTTGAATTCGTCCTCGTCGTCGATCAGCACACCCTCGTTGGCGGCAGCCTGTCGGAAGGTTCCGGACAGCCATGGCTCCGCCAGCTTCAGCCACAGGAACGGCGCGTGACCGTGGGAGGCAAAGTCGTGACCGGCAAGGCGCTCGCGGGCGAGCTTTTCGCGTAGCTGAAGCTCTGCCGCGACGCGGGAGCGGATTGCATCGGCTTGACCGGAGAGCACGAGGCGCGCGGCTAGCTCGATCATCAGGAACGGGTTTCCGCCCGTCAGCATCTTGTAGGCGACCTGCACGCGTGGAGCGAGATGGGGCGGGCACGCGACCCAGCCGGCACGAACGCCTGCCGCCACCGTCTTGGACAGGCCGCCGACGTGGAACGTACGCTCCGGGGCCAATTCGGCGATCGAGACCGGTTGATCGACGAGCAGGGCCGCGTAGATGGCGTCTTCCACCAGCCAGACATTGTGCTTGCGAGCGATCTCAACGATCTCGCGCCGTCGGCTTTCGGGCATGACCGTGAGGGTCGGATTGTGCAGACCGGGAATCAGGAAGGCCAGCTTCGGGTGCTGCTGCGCGCAGAGCCTTTCGAAATCGCCGGGGTCTGTGCCGTCGCCATCAGCACCGATGGAGACGATGCGCCGGCCGATGAGGTTGGCGCTGCGCGCGATCGACGAATAGGTGAGCTGGTCGAAGGCAATCCGGTCGCCCGGCGCCGTCACGGTGGCGATGACGGCCAGGATTGCCGCATGCCCACCGAGCGTAGGAACGATCGTATCCGGCGATGGCCGCCACGCGCCCGTGGCCAGCCAGCGGGTTCCCGCGTCGAGCCAATCGGGAGCAGGGGCCCGCACATAGTTCACGATGGCATCAGGATACTGACGGACGATCTGGTGACCAAGCTCGCCGATGATCGATGCCTGGCCCACCTCGGGCGCTGCGGTGCTGTCCATGCGCAGCTTGTCTTCGCCGGGAACGGCGCTGCGTGTGCCACCCAAGGAGATCGGTATTGGAACCGCATCGGGTTCGCCATGGCCGAGAACATATGTGCCGCGCCCGACCTCGCCGCTGACGAGCCCGCGCTCGCGCAGCAGACCGTAGGCACGACCGACGGTTCCGATTGTCACCCCGAGATCGTAGGCGAGGTCGCGCTGCGGCGGCAGCTTGGCGCCAGACGGCAGGACGCCTTGGCCGATATCGGCCTCGATGCGGTCGGCGAGCCGTGCATAGAGCGGGCCGGAACCGTTCGACAGGTCGGGGAGCCAATTTGTCATGGTGTCAATTTCGTATATTGCACCCCTTAAAGAGTCAATCCAAATACCGCTTCGGGCCATCAAACGCGGCTTGGACCGAGGAATGGTACAATGAAGACAATTCATTCAATGCAGAATGACAATGTGTCGGAGATCGTCACTCTGCGCCGCTGGAGGCAGGACTATCTGCGCCGGGCCGCCGGCGCCTTCTGGCGCGCGATACGTGAGATCAGCTTTCGGGCCGAGCGTCAGCGCAGCCGTCGCCTGTTGCTCGAGATGACCGATGCGCAGTTGAGGGACATCGGCGTTTCGCGACCCGATGCGGCAAGGGAAGCCAGGCGGACGATCTGGGATTAGGTTTTCAGGCGCAGGCGCTGTCGCCGCCGGACCAGCGGCGCACATCGCCCGCGATTCGCGAGCCGTTCGGCTGTTCAAGCAGCGGACCGAAGGTGGTGACAGCACCGGCGCTACCTTCCGCCTGAACCACCAGCAGCGGCTTGCCGCCGAAATTGCCCTTGGGAACCAGCAGGAAGCGCGGCCTGCCGCTGAACGAGTTGAGTTCGTTTGCAAAGCTGTAGTCGCGGAACGTCGGATCGCCGCTGGCGAACCAGCAACGATGGGCCGCAATCGCCACCTGCTCCATGTTGCGAAGAGCGGCACTTTTGCCCGTACCAGGTGCAGTTGGCTGGCTGGATTGCGACTGGCAGCCGGCGGCCAGCGCGAGCATGGTCAGAACAGCGACGCCGGCGGCCAACTTCACGCGGCGGCTCCCAGCACGCTTTCGAACAGCGCGCGCCCATCGTTGCCGCCGTGCGCGGCCTCGATCAGGTTTTCGGGGTGCGGCATCAGACCCAGCACGTTGCCGGTCGCGCTGACGATGCCGGCAATGTCGTTGATCGAGCCGTTCGGGTTGGTGCCCTCCGCATAGCGGAACACGACCTGGCCTTCGCCTTCGATGCGGGCGAGCGTTTCCGGATCGGCGAAATAGTTGCCGTCGTGATGCGCGACGGGGCAGCGGATGATCTGGCCCGGTGCGTAGCCGCTCGTGAAGGCGGTGTTGGCGTTTGCCACCTGAAGCTTGACTTCGCGGCAGACGAATTTCAGGGACGCATTGCGCATCAATGCACCCGGCAGCAGGCCGGCTTCGAGCAGAATCTGGAAGCCGTTGCAGACGCCCATCACCATGACGCCGCGCTTCGCCTGTTCGGCGACGGCGCGCATGAACGGCATGCGCGCGGCGATCGCGCCGCAGCGCAGGTAATCGCCGAAGGAGAAGCCGCCAGGAATGACGATCAGGTCGACATCCGGGATCTCGGTGTCGGTCTGCCAGACGGTCCGGGGCGGCTTGCCGCCGATCTTGGTCAAGGCCGCGATCATGTCGCGGTCGCGATTGAGGCCGGGGAGAAGAACGACGGCGGCTTTCACCTTAAGCGAGCTCCACCTGGTAGTTCTCGATCACCGTGTTGGCGAGCAGCTTCTCGCACATCGCCTTGAGGTCGGACTCGGCCTTGGAGCGGTCGGCGCCTTCCAGTTCGAGGTCGAAGACCTTGCCCTGGCGCACTGAGGCGACGCCGGAAAAATCGAGCGCGCCGAGCGCGCCCTCGATTGCCTTGCCCTGCGGGTCGAGGACGCCGTTCTTGAGGGTGACGGTCACTCGGGCCTTGATCATATCTGCACGTTTCCCGGCGGTTAGTGGACGCTGCCCTTGTCAGGCTTGGACGAGACGAGCACCGGCCCGGTGGGGCGCGGCGGTTCGTTCTCGTTCATGATGCCCAGACGGCGGGCGACTTCCTGATAAGCCTCGACGAGGCCGCCCATGTCGCGGCGGAAACGGTCCTTGTCGAGCTTGTCGTTGGTGGCGGTATCCCAGAGACGGCATGAATCGGGCGAAATCTCGTCGGCCAGGATGATGCGCATCATGTCGCCTTCGTAGAGGCGGCCGAACTCGACCTTGAAGTCGACGAGCTGGATGCCGACGCCGAGGAAGAGGCCGGACAGGAAGTCGTTGACGCGGATGGCGAGTGCCATGATGTCGTCGATTTCCTGGGGGCTCGCCCAGCCGAAGGCCGTGATGTGCTCTTCGGAGACCATGGGGTCATCCAGCGCGTCGGCCTTGTAGTAGAATTCGATGATCGAGCGCGGCAGAACTGTGCCTTCCTCGATGCCCAGCCGCTTGGCGAGGGAGCCGGCGGCGATGTTGCGCACCACCACCTCGAGCGGGACGATCTCGACTTCCTTGATCAACTGCTCGCGCATGTTGAGCCGCTTGATGAAGTGAGTCGGGATGCCGATGCGGTTGAGGTGGGTGAAAATGTGCTCGGAAATGCGGTTGTTGAGCACGCCCTTGCCGTCGACCACTTCGTGTTTCTTCTTGTTGAAGGCGGTGGCGTCGTCCTTGAAGAACTGGATCAGGGTGCCAGGCTCGGGTCCTTCATAGAGGATCTTTGCCTTGCCTTCGTAAATGCGTCGGCGACGGTTCATGGCGATCTCTGTCTTGCGAGCCGTGCGGGGCAGGGCTCCTGTTGCGAGGCCCGCGTGGCTCGGGCTTGCGGAATATAGCGGCTCTCTAGCGCAATCACACGGTTTCCTCAATCGGCATTTCCCCGGCTGTCGACCTATCCAACGCCAAATGCCGCAGCGGCGAAGACCAACTGCGTATTGACCGCGGGCAGCCATTTGGTTTGAGGAACGGGAACATAATTCGGCGTCCGGATTCGACGCCCAGCCGGAGGATGCCCCATGGCCAGCATGGACGACCGCGAGAAAGCATTCGAAAACAAGTTCGCCCACGACGAGGAACTGAAGTTTCGCGCCATGGCCCGCCGCAACAAGATGCTGGGCCTATGGGCGGCCGAGAAGCTGGGCAAGACGGGTGACGCCGCCGAGGCCTATGCCAAGGAAGTGATCAACTCGGACTTCGAGGAAGCCGGCGATCACGACGTTTTCCGCAAGGTCCGCAAGGATTTCGACGACGCGGGTGTCGACCAGTCGGATCACCAGATTCGCCGCACCATGGACGAATTGCTCGATCAGGCGGTCGAACAGGTCCGCAAGTCCTGAACCACGATTGCGATGCATGAAGAACCGCCCGCCTGCCGGGCGGTTTTTCTTTGCCCAGTGGTCGGCGATCTGGTTCAATCGGGGCCCACGCCACGAGGATTTCTCATTCATGTCGCTCGCATCGCGCCTGTCAGCAGGCGAAACCGTATTCACCGCCTGGTCCGGCGTTCCCGACGCCTTCACCGTGGAGGCTCTGGCCGGCGGGCCATTCGATGCGGTGACGCTGGACATGCAGCATGGCGGGCACCATGAGGACAGCGTGCTGCGTGCGCTGCTGCCGATCACGGCGGCCGGCAAGCCGGGCCTTGTGCGCATTCCCGTGGGGCGGTTCGACATGGCCAGCCGCGCGCTCGATTTCGGGGCCGAAGCCGTCATTGCGCCGATGGTCAATTCTCTGGAGGATGCGAGGCTCTTCGCGGCGGCGATGAAATATCCCCCGGTCGGCCAACGCTCCTGGGGGCCGACCTATGCGATGTCGCGCGGAAAGACTGCCGATTCGGCGGCCTGGCTGGCCAATGCCAATTCCGACACGCTTGCGCTTGCGATGATCGAGACGCGCGAGGCACTCGCCATCCTGGACGACATTCTGGCCGTGCCGGGCATCGACGGGGTGCTTGTGGGGCCGTCCGACTTTTCGATCGCCTGGAGCAATGGCGAAACGATGAACCCCGGCCTCGAAGACATGATGCAGGCGATCGGCGAGATCGGCAGGCGCACGCGCGCCGCCGGCAAGCACGCGGCGATCTACGTCGTCGATCCGCAGCTTGTCGGCCGTTATCTCGAAATGGGATTCAGGCTGATCGCGATGGGCAACGAGGCGCGCTATATGGCGCTCGGCGCGAGCACGTTGATCGACGCGGCAAAGGCATCGATCAAATAGCGCTCAGAGCCTGGACATGAAATGCGCGAAAGTAAGCGAGCCTTCCGGCCACGGGCCGTGGCCTGATTCCGCGTTGAGGTGACCGGCTTCGCCGGCGTCGATGAATAGCGAACCCCAGGCGGCCGCAATGTCCTCGGCAACCTCGAATTTGCAGAACGGGTCGTTGCGGCTGGCAACGGTGATAGACGGAAACGGCAGCGGATCGCGCGGGTAGGGGCCGAACGTCATCAGGTGCTTCGGTCGGATCGCCGGGTTGGCGACATCGGGCGGGGCGACGAAGAACGCGCCGGCCACCGCCTTGCCGCTTTCGGCAAGCGCATGGATTGCCGTCGGGATGCCGAGCGAATGGGCGACCAGCACGACTGGGCGATCGGCCTCGTCGATGGCACGGGCCGTCGTCGCCACCCAGTCGTCGCGCACCGGCTTAGACCATTCGGCCTGCTCGACGCGGCGGGCGGTCGACAGCTTCTGTTCCCAGCGCGATTGCCAGTGGTCGGGCCCCGAATTGGTGTAGCCCGGTATGATGAGTATGTCTGCGTCCTTGACCTTCATGGCCGGCCATGTAGCGAGCCTGCCGGCCGGTTGCAACCGTCGCCGGTAAGTGAACGGCGTGTGTCGCCCGAAGCATGCTTGCGCATCCCATGCCGGTGCACGATCTTTGCTGCGACCAACAACGTCTCAAGGGACATTGACGGATGAAACTCACGAGACGCCAGATGACGGGCGGCATCGCCGCGCTTGCGGTCACAGCAAGCGCCTTGCCCGCCCGCACGGAGACAGCGATGGAAAATCTTCCCTTTGCGGCAACCACGCCGGTCAGCATCGGCAAGGTCGGGCTGATGGCGCGCGACGGCTCGCGTGTTGCCGATTACTACAAATCGGTCCTCGGCCTCACGGAGCTTCGCCGTGCCGGCAATGTCGTCGCGCTTGGCGCCGGCGATCGTGAATTGCTTGAAATCGAGGAATCGTCGGCGCTGCGTCAGGATGATCCGCGTTCCGCCGGACTGTTTCACACCGCTTTCCTGCTGCCGACACGCAAGGAGCTGGCTCGCTGGACCCGACATGCCATCGAGACACGCATTCCGGTGGACGGTGCCTCCGACCACTTGGTGAGCGAGGCGATCTACCTGACCGACCCCGAAGGCAACGGCATCGAGATTTATGCCGACCGGCCGCGCGAAAACTGGATTTTCGACGGCCCGTCGGTGCGGATGGCCACCGATGCCCTCGACGTCGCCAATCTCATGGGCGAACTTTCAAGCGACGAGCCAGAATGGAAGGCTGCGCCTGACGGAACCGTCGTCGGCCACGTGCACCTGCGCGTCGGCGATGCGCAGGCCGCCGAACAGTGGTGGAGGGACGAGCAAGGCTTCGACACGATGCAAAGCCTTGGCGGGCAGGCGGTGTTCCTGTCTTCAGGCGGCTATCATCACCATATCGGGGCCAATTCCTGGCGGAGCAGGGGCGCTGGGCCGCGTGGAATGGATCGAACCGGGCTTGGCTTCGTGGAGCTGTTATCGAAGGATGCGAAGGCGGAAACCGCTTCGCGCGACCCTTGGGGCAACGAAATCAGGGTGCTGCCGGCCGGGTGATTCTGCCGCTGCGAGAGGAATATGTCGTGCGTCCTTCGAGGCTCGCTGCGCTCGCACCTCAGGATGAGGACGGTGGTTTGTCGAACCGCAACGTGGCGGGCTCGATATACCTCGACAGAACCGCCCTCAAGCCCGCGAGTTTGCGGGGTTGATGCACAACATCCCTCATCCTGAGGTGCGAGCTGAGCGAGCCTCGAAGGCCGGCGGTGCGCCCTCAACTTTCGCCGAAAACGCGCTTGAAAATCGTGTCGACGTGCTTGGTGTGGTAGCCGAGGTCGAATTTCTCACGAATGACGTCTTCCGGCAGTGCGGCGCGAACGTCGACGTCGGCCAGCAGCTCCTCGAGGAAGTCCGCCCCTTGCTCCCACACCTTCATCGCGTTGCGCTGGACGAGACGGTAGGAATCCTCGCGTGAAACGCCTGCCTGCGTAAGCGCCAGCAGCACCCGCTGGGAGTGGATCAGCCCGCGGAACTTGTTCATGTTTTTCAGCATGTTGTCCGGGTAGACAAGAAGCTTCTCGACCACGCCTGTCAGCCGCGCCAGCGCGAAATCGAGGGTAATCGTGGCATCCGGCCCGATCATGCGCTCAACCGACGAATGCGAGATGTCGCGCTCGTGCCAGAGCGCAACGTTTTCCATCGCAGGCAGCGCCATCCCGCGCACCAGACGGGCGAGGCCGGTCAAGTTCTCGGTCAGGACCGGATTGCGCTTGTGCGGCATGGCCGACGAGCCCTTCTGGCCCGGCGAGAAATATTCTTCGGCTTCAAGCACTTCCGTCCGCTGCAGATGGCGGATTTCGGTTGCCAGCCGCTCGACCGACGAGGCGATGACGCCGAGCGTGGCGAAGAACATCGCGTGGCGGTCGCGGGGGATGACCTGGGTCGACACCGGCTCGGGCGTCAGACCGAGCTTTTCGGCGACATGTTCCTCGACGCGCGGGTCGATGTTGGCGAAGGTGCCGACCGCACCCGAAATGGCGCAGGTGGCGATTTCAGCGCGGGCATGCACGAGGCGCTCGCGGCACCGCTCGAACTCCGCGTAGGCCTGCGCCAGCTTGACGCCGAAGGTCGTCGGCTCGGCATGGATGCCGTGGCTGCGGCCGATGGTGACGGTGTCCTTGTGCTCGAAAGCGCGCTTCCTGAGCGCCGCCAGCAGCGCGTCGAGATCGGCCAGCAGCAGGTCGGCCGCGCGCGAAAGCTGCACCGAGAGGCAGGTGTCGAGCACGTCGGACGATGTCATCCCCTGATGGATGAAACGCGAATCCGGACCGACAAATTCGGCAAGGTGGGTCAGGAAGGCGATGACGTCATGCTTGGTCTCGCGCTCGATCTCGTCGATACGCTCGACGTCGAACTTCGCCGCGCCGCCTTTTTCCCAGATCGTCCTAGCTGCTTCCTTCGGGATGACACCGAGTTCGGCCAGCGCGTCGCAGGCGTAAGCCTCGATCTCGAACCAGATCCTGAACTTGGTTTCCTGCGACCAGATGGAAACCATTTCGGGTCGCGAATAGCGCGGGATCATGAGGCTCGTCCTGACTGCGTGGGAAGGATGCGCGCTCCCTAACAGAGCCGCGCGGATTCCTCAACGCGGCAGTTCGCTCAGAGTTTGCCCGGCACCGCTATCCAGCGGTGATCCGGTCCCTCGAAGCCGACGGAGCGGACCGCGATCAGCGCTGCGAAGACCGGATCACCGCCTTCGGGGAAGAATGTCTGGACCGCTCCGATGCTATAGCCGAGCGGGCAGTTGCGGCTGGAAGGAATGGATGTGTCCTCATGCAAGAGCGATGCGGCTTCGCCAGGCGCGACGCCGACCCGGATCAGGCGGTAGCCCATCACGGTGCCGAAGGATTCGCAGAGTTCAGGACCTTCAAGCGCGAATTCCTCGAGACGCAACTCGAGCGGCGTATCGATTGCCGGGAAGACAGCGCGCGGATTGACCGCCATGCGGTGAGGATCGCCGGACAATTCCGTGACCGGGCTGGCACCCGCGGTGAGGCCACGATTGGCCTCGAGCTCGGCCTGCGATGCGATCGCCTCGCCCTGAGAGCGCGCCTGTGCACGCGCATCGTCTAGGGACGCGGTTTCGTCATCGATGCGCACGCGGATCGGTGTGCCGGGCAGGAAGCTGTCCGTTGCCGTGTCGATGTAGAACCGGTTGGCATAAGGGAAGCCCGAGCCGTCCTGGATACCGAACTCCTCGAACGCGAAGACGCCGCCATTTGCGGTGAAGCCGAGAATGTTGAGTTCGGCTGTGTCCCCGGCGCGCGCCGATTCGGCACAGAACTGCGTGGCGGCAAAGATGGCAATGGCTGCGAACAGTCTCATCGGGGCTCTCCATCGGGTTTCAGGATGAGGATGGCCCGCAAATGCGCCGACGGCAAGCCATTCAGCGCGGCGCGAGCTCCAGACGGGAAAGAGATCGTTTTCGGCAGGGGTGGCGGCGTGAACAGCGCGCGCGATCGCGCGTGCCATCGTTGAGCCTGCCACCGCGAAAGCTCCATTGCGCCGAGTTCATCCAGCTCGATGCCGCTGGCGCCGGTCGAAAGCGCGAAAACGAGATCGCCGTCGGCTGGTGTATGAGCAGGCCAGATGGCGCGCGCGAAACCGTCGTGGGCGGCGATCGCGAGCCTTTTGGCTGCCGCCTTGGTTAGGACCGCATCGGTGGCGATGACCGCAATCGTGGTGTTGCCGCCCGGTTGGGGTTCCGCGTCGAACTTCCAGCGTATGTCGGCTGCGTCTGGCGGCAGGGGTGATGGTAGACCGAGGCCGCCGAATTCGTCGCCGATCTCGAAGGGCGCCGCCCAGAAATGCGCCGAATGGCCGACTGTGACGGACCCGACGGGATTGGCCGCGACCAGAGCACCGACCGTGATCCCGTTCGCGAGCATCGTTGAGGCCGAACCGAGCCCGCCCTTGAGGCCGGAGGACAGCGCGCCGCAGCCGGCGCCCGTGCTGCCGAGCTCAAAATCGACGGATGCGTTGCGTGCCGCTGCGTAGCCGAGGTCGCGATAAGGCGGGTAGCGGCCCCAATCCTTGTCGCCGCCATTGATCAGGTCGAAAAGGATGGCTGCCGGCACGATGGGCACCCGCTGGCCGCGCACCTCGACGCCCACTCCGTCCTCGCGAAGCGCGGCCTGCACGCCTGAGGCCGCGTCCAGCCCGAAGGCCGAGCCGCCTGAAAGGACCAGCGCATGGATTTCCTTCAGCGAATTATGGGGCTCCAGCGCATCGGTTTCGCGCGTGCCCGGCGCGCCGCCCAGAACCTGCACGGCAGCGACCGCAGGCCGGTCGGGAACGACGACGGTTACACCGCTCTTGAGGCGCCCGTCCGCCGCATTGCCGACGCGCAAGCCGGCGACATCCGTGATGAGGTTCTTCGGTCCGGTCCGGAAAGGCATGCAGTTACTCTACGGGAAGGAAGCGCTCGCCGTCGTAACGGAGGAGCTGGAACAGGTTCTCCGACAGATCGCCCTTGTCGTCGAAGGAAAGCGTGCCGATGAGGGTATCGAAGCCGCCTGCAGACAGGACATCCGCGACTGGCCTGCTGTCGGCGTCGGCAGTGGCTAGAGCCTGTGTGGCGATCTCAACGGAGACGTAGGAGGGAACCACGTAACCTTCAGGTACGATGCCTGCTTCCGTGAAGCGCTCGACCGCTTCCTCGTCAAGCATTTCGGCCCATTCCGGCAGGCCAATCATGAGCGTTCCGGTGGCCAATGGAATCTCGCCGGCAGTGCGCAACGCGTCGCCGCCGGCAATCGTCGGTTCGTAGTCAAGGCCTGCCGCATCACGTTGAATGATGGCGACATCGTCGCGTTCACCACCGACAAAGATATGAGTGGCACCTGCGCGGCGCAGCCGCCCCACCAATCCGACCTGATTGTCCGACTGTGGACGGTACGTGTCGACGAATACAGGCTTGAGGCCCGCCAGTTCCACGGCGAGCCGAAGCGACTCGGCCAACTCACGCCCGTAGATCGTTCCATCGTCTACGATAGCAAAGAGTTCGTCACGCCAGCGCGAAACGAGAATGTCCGAGACGGCGGCGAGTTCGGCATCGGCCCGTGGTGCCGCGCGCCAGACGAGCCAGCCCTCGCGGGTGCGCCGGTCGGTAATCCCGCTGTTACGCACGCCGGACGTTACGACGGGAATGCCGGCGTCGCGCAGCAGCGGCAATGCCGATTCCAGCGCTTCCGAGCAAAGAAAGCCGACGGCGATCTGGACTTCGGCCTCTATGAAGGCGCGGGCAGCGCGCTCTCCGCCGGGTGCATCGCAGGCGTCGTCTTCAACGATCAGTTGTTGGCCACCCAGGCGCGCTGCGATCTGCGCGCCGTCGCGCACCTGCTGACCCAGCAGCGCCAGCGGTCCCTCGAGCGGTGCGGCAAGCCCGATCCGCTCCGCCGCCGCATAGCCGCTGCCCGCAAGCGCTAACGCGCAAGCCAGAAGCAGGGATTGGACCGGATGACGCATGAAGCTTTGCCGACGCCGTCAATTCGTGGAAAGTGCGTCAACTTGGTAAAGGCTGGCGGGTGAGGGCGCAACAGGCTAGAGCGGGGCAGGGGGCCGGTGCGGCGCTTGGCTGCATCCTCGCCGGAACCTATATGCGGTCAGGATGAAAATGCGGGAAACGCGGTGCTGAAGAAGAATGCTGTCGAGCCACGCCTCTATCGCGAGGCGATGAGCCGTTTTGCGGGTGCGGTGCATGTGGTGACGACCGACGGCCCTTACGGGCGGCGCGGCGTGACGGTGATCGCCGCATGTTCCGTCTCGGACGATCCGCCGACGATCCTGGTGTGCCTCAATCGCGTCAAGACGGACAATGACTGCTTTGCACAGAACGGCGTTTTCGCACTGAACACGCTGGCGACGGAGCAACGCGCGCTCGCCGACGCGTTCTCCGGCCTTACCGGCCTGTCGCAGGAAGAGCGCTTTGCCCTGGCCCGATGGGAAACCGAAGCCTCGGGCGCGCCTGTCTTGCCCGGCGCGCTCGCCACGTTCGACTGTCAGCTCGTCGAGGCAAAGGTCGCCACGCATCGCGTGCTGTTCGGCAAGGTGACAGGTGTGCGGATCGGCGATAGCCTTGATCCGCTGATTTATCACCAACGCGCCTACCGTATTCTCGGATAGGGCATTCGGAGAGACCATGGCCGATACAAAGCCGCGTCCGGTGCCGGGATCGATCGACGAGACGGTCGAGATGCTTGCCGGCGCGGATTATGTCGCCGACCGCGCTCTGGCCACAGTGCTTTTCCTGAGCCTGCGCATGCAGCGGCCGCTGTTTCTCGAAGGCGAGGCGGGTGTCGGCAAGACCGAGATCGCCAAGGTGCTGTCGTCGGCGTTGGGTCGCAGGCTGATCCGCCTGCAGTGCTACGAAGGGCTCGACGTCTCGTCTGCGGTTTATGAATGGAACTACGCCGCGCAGATGATCGAAATCCGCATGGAGGAAGCAACCGGCGAGACGAGCCGCGTGGCGATGGAGCGCAACGTCTTTTCCGAAAAATACCTGATCCGCCGTCCGGTGCTCGACGCGCTGACGGGCGACAAGGGTGCGGCACCGGTTTTCCTGATAGACGAGCTCGACCGCACCGACGAGGCCTTCGAGGCGTTCCTGCTGGAAATCCTGTCCGACTGGCAGGTGACAGTTCCGGAACTGGGCACGATCCGCGCTGCGGAGCCGCCGCTGGTCATCATCACCACAAACCGCACGCGCGAGATTCATGACGCGCTGAAGCGGCGCTGCCTCTACCACTGGGTCGATTACCCGGACGCGGCGCGCGAACTGGAAATCGTCCATCGCAAGGTGCCGCATGCCAATGCGAGGCTTTCGGCCGAAGTGGTTTCCTTCGTCCAGAAGCTTCGCCAGATCGACCTTTTCAAGGCTCCAGGCGTTGCCGAAACGCTGGACTGGGCCGGCGCTCTGACCGAGCTCGACAAGGTCGCTCTCGATCCGGAAACCGTTTCGGACACGATCGGCGTGCTGCTGAAATATCAGGACGACATCGCGCGCATCGGGCAGGGCGGGACGCCGCATCCTCGACGAAGTGAAGGCCGAGCTGGCCGCGGCGGAATAGCCTCCGATGGCCGAGACGACTATACCCGCGACGACCGACCCACAGGGGCGCATCGCCGACAACATCGTCTATTTCGCACGCGCCCTGCGCAAGGCTGGCATGCGCGTCGGCCCGGCGGCTGTCAAGGATGCCATCGAGGCGGTGCTTGCCGCCGGGATAGGCGGGCGTGACGATTTCTACTGGACGCTGCATGCCGTGCTGGTGAATCGACGCGAGGATCACGCAACCTTCGACGAGGCGTTCCGACTTTTCTGGAAATCGCGTGAGCTGATCGAGAAGATGATCGCGATGTTTTCGCCTGTGGCGCCCGACAGCCGGGAAAGGGAGAAGAGCCGGGCTGCGGAAACGCGGGTTGCCGACGCGATGTTCGAGGGCCATCGCAAGAATCAGCCGATTCAGGAACGCCCCGAGATCGAGATCGACGCGCGTTTCACCGTTTCCGGCAACGAAATCCTGCGACAGAAGGATTTCGCGCAGATGACGGCGCGTGAACTTGCCGAAGCGAAACGCGTGATCGCCGGGCTGAAACTGCCGCATGACCGCGTCGCGACCCGGCGTTTTCGGCCGGACCCGCACGGTTCGCGCCATGATGCGCGTGCCATGATGAAGGCGGCGCTGAGGACCGGCGGCGACCTGATCCCGCAGAAATTCCGCTCGGTGCGCGAGATTCACCCGCCGTTGGTCGTGCTGGCCGATATTTCCGGCTCGATGAGCCAGTACAGCCGCATCTTCCTGCATTTCCTGCATGCGCTGAGCGAAAGCCGCAGCCGGGTGCACACATTCGTCTTCGGCACGCGGCTGACGAACCTGACGCGGCAGTTACGCCGGCGCGATCCCGACGAGGCGCTGGCCGAGTGCGCGGCGTCTGTGAAAGACTGGTCGGGCGGCACGCGCATCGGCGAGACGCTGCGGACGTTCAACCATCAATGGTCGCGGCGTGTGCTGGCAGGGCGCCATCGTGCTTCTCATAACCGATGGGCTGGAACGCGAGGATACCGTCCTGCTCGAACAGGAGATGGCGCGATTGAAGCGGTCCTGCCGGCGGCTCATATGGCTCAACCCGCTGCTACGTTTCGACGGGTTCGAGGCGCGTGCGCGGGGCGTGCGGGCGATGCTGCCGCATGTCGACGAGTTCCGGCCCGTCCATTCGCTGGAGGCGTTGTCCGATCTCGTGCAAGCGCTTTCGGCCTCCCGCTCGCGCGAAGCAGACCCTCGGCAATGGCTGGGTCTTGGCAGGTAGACCCCTGCGTGACCATATTACGGCTGGAGGCTTCCAATGACACAGGTTGCGACACCCGACGAAGCACGCGATCCGCTGATGATCGCGGAGCAATGGAAGAACGAAGGCAAGGACGTGGCGATCGCCACCGTCGTCGAGACCTGGGGCTCCGCGCCCCGTCCGGCCGGCAGCCACCTCGTGATCGACGCAGACGGCAATTTCCACGGATCGGTGTCTGGCGGCTGCGTCGAGGGTGCCGTGGTGGCGGAGGCGGTCGACATCATCTCTTCCGGAACGCCGCGCATGCTGGAATTCGGCGTTGCCGACGAGACGGCATGGCAGGTAGGGCTTTCCTGCGGCGGCCGCATCAGGGTCTTCGTCGAGCGTCTGGGCTGAAGCATGGACCCGACCGTCCTCAACACGCTGAACGCCGAGCGCCGCGCCCGTAGGGCCGCAATTCTCGTGACTGATCTCGGAGATGGATCGAGCCGTATAGTGCGCGAGAGCGATACTGTCGCGGGCGGGCTTGGCGAGGCGACGCGGCAAGCCTTTCGCACGGGGCGTTCGCAGGCGATCGAGGTCGATGGGCGCACACTGTTTCTGAATGCACATCTGCCACCACCGCGTATCGTCATCGTCGGGGCGGTGCATATCAGCCAGGCGCTGGCGCCGATGGCGCGTCTGGCCGGCTTCGATGTCGAAATCATCGATCCGCGTACCGCGTTTGCCACACCGGAACGGTTCCCGGAAGTCGATCTGCATGCCGAGTGGCCGCAGGATGTGCTGGGACGAAAGCCTCTTGATGCGTTCACGGCCCTGGCGGCGGTGACGCACGACCCCAAGATCGACGACTTTCCGCTGCTTTCAGCGCTTGAGGCCGGATGCTTCTATGTCGGTGCGCTAGGCAGCCGCAAGACGCACGCAAAGCGGGTTGAGCGACTGCTGTCGCAGGGAGCCACGCAGGCCCAGATCGACCGCATACGCGCGCCGATCGGTCTGGACATCGCTGCGTCGAGCCCGGCAGAGATCGCGGTCGCGGTGCTGGCCCAGATCGTGCAGGCCCTGCGCACGCGCGGCACCGAACGTGCCGAGACTGCGGCTGCGGAATGAAATTTGGGCCGGTCAGCATCGATGAAGCAGAAGGCGCGGTCCTTGCCCATTCCGTAGCTGTGGAAGGTCGGAGCTGGCGCAAGGCAACCGTGCTGGGCGCCGACGATGTCGCTGCCATGAAGGCGGCGGGGCTGAACGAGGTCATCGCTGCGGTGCTGGAACCCGGCGACCTCGATGAAAATGCCGCTGCGACGCAGATCGCCGACGGCCTTGCCGCACCGGGCATCGAAGTGCGGCGCGCAGCGACCGGCCGCGTCAACCTGCATGCCGAAAAGGCGGGATTGTTCGTTGTCGACCGCGCGGCCGTCGATGCGATCAACGCGGTCGATCCGGCGATTACGCTCGCCACGCTTGCCGAATTTGCTCCTGTGAGCGCCGGGCAGATGCTGGCGACGGTGAAGATCATCCCGTTCGCGGTGGCCAGAACGCTGGTCGAACGCGCGGCCGACATCGCAGGATGCGGGGGTGTCATCGGACTGCACGGCTTTGAGCCCCGGTACGTGGGGCTTGTACAGACCGTATTGCCGTCGGTCAAAACGAGTGTGCTCGAGAAGACGGCACGGCTGACGGCGGAGCGGCTCGCACGCTCCGGCAGCATCATCGTGCGTGAAACGCGTACGCGGCACGAGGACAAAGAGGTGGCGGAGGCGATCACGGCTCTCAAAGGCGAGGCAGACATGGTCATCGTCTTCGGGGCATCGGCGGTATCGGACCCTGATGACGTGATCCCGGCAGCGATAAGAGGCGCGGGCGGCTTTGTCAGCCGTGTCGGCATGCCTGTCGATCCGGGCAACCTGCTGGTGCTGGGTGAACTGGATGGGCGGCCGATCGTCGGGGCACCGGGCTGCGCACGCAGCCCCAAGCTCAACGGTTTCGACTGGGTGCTGGACCGCATCGTGGCCGGTCTACCGATCGGAGACCGCGAGATCGCCGGCATGGGTGTCGGCGGCCTTCTGATGGAGATCGAGACGCGGCCTCAGCCGCGCGAGCCGCGGCCGTCGCGCAAGGCTGTGGTGGATGCGGTGCTGCTGGCGGCGGGACGCGGGCAGCGCATGGGCGGCCCCAACAAGCTGCTGTCACGGATTTCCGGCCAGCCGCTCGTTCGGCATGCGGCTCAAGCGCTTTTAGATTCCGGGGTCCGCAGCGTTGTTGTCGTCACCGGTCACGAGGGAGATCGCGTACGCGCGGCCCTTGGCAGCTTCGATGTGCGCATGGTCGACAACGCCGGCTACGCCAGCGGTTTGGCGTCCTCGCTCAAGACCGGGATTGCGGCGCTTCCGCAAGACGCCGCGGGTGCGTTGGTCGCGCTTGGCGACATGCCGGAGGTGACTTCGGCCCACATCGACATGCTCTTGAAGGCTTTCGTTCGGGAGCACGGCAATGCGATCATTCGCGCGACCCACGCCGGCAAGCGCGGCAATCCCGTCATCCTGCCACGGTCGCTGTTTGCTGCCGTGGCGACGCTCGAGGGCGACACCGGTGCGCGGCAGATCGTCGAAAGCAGCGAGCTGCCTGTGATTGACGTCGAGATTGGTGCTGCCGCGAGCCTCGACATCGACACGCCGGAGGCGCTGGCGCTGGCAGGTGGCGAACCTGCCGACTGATGCTCTGGCCTCGCGCGTCACTCTTCGCTTAGAGTCGCACTCATGAGTCCATCGCTCCTTTCGGGTATTCTGAAAACGCTCGCGGTCGCGTTTTGCAGCGCGCTCCTTTCCACGTCCATCGCGCAGGCCGAGTTGCTCGCACCTTTCAAGGACGACCTTTTCGCCTATCCGCATGTGCTCAGGCAGGCAGACGACGGCCGCTACATGGCGGTCGACTACCGTTCCAAGCGCGACATCAATCAACGTGACGAGATACCGGAGCGGCGGGTCAACGGGGGCTATGTCGACCTTTCTGTTCGGCGGGACCAGCAGGATCTAATTGCCACCACAGAGGTCGCGCGCATGCCGCACATGGCCGTCGGGCGGCAGCAGAACGCGCGGTTCATCGTGGTCTATCTGTACGGGCAGGGCGGCAACCGGCGCCAAGGCATGGACGACTTCACTTTCGGTGGCAATTTCAACCGGATCAAGAATCTGGCCGTGCGCAACGGCGGCCTCTACCTCACGACCGACTTCTCGGATTTCGGGGCGACGGGTGCGCGCCAGGTCGCGAGCCTGATCTCGCTTTATGCCGCGCACTCGCCCCAGGCGTCGGTGTTCGTTGCCTGCGGTTCGATGGGCGGGGGTATCTGCTGGCGACTTGCCGACAACGAGCGCGTGGCGCCACGCCTTGGCGGGCTGCTTCTGCTCGGCTCGCACTGGGACGAAGGCTTTCTTTCCAGCCGCGCCTTCAAGCGCAAGGTGCCGGTGTTCTTCGGTCACGGTGGAGACGACAGGGTTTTCCCCGTTGAACAGCAGGAACAATTTTTCCGGTCGATCCTGCAGAAATCACCCGGCTATCCGGCGCGTTTCGTACGCTTCGAGACCGGCAGCCACGGCACGCCTATCCGCATGTCCGACTGGCGCGGCACGCTGAACTGGATGGATGCATCGAGGTGATGATCATTTGACTGCAAGTGGAGGAGTATCCGCATGAGCGAAGGATATGTCGACCCGACGCGGGAAACGTTCGGCGCGTTTCGTCGGCTGGCGGAGGAGGGGCCGATCCACATGCTCAACCTCGTGCGGCTGCGTGACAAGGCTGTGTATCCAGACGGTCGCGCGGCGACGGGGGCGGAAGCCTACGCCGCCTACGGTCGCGAGAGCGGGCCGATCTTCCGCCGTGTTGGCGGCCGTATCGCATGGTCGGGCGATTTCCGGCTGATGCTGATCGGTCCGGCGGAGGAGCGTTGGGACCGCTGCTTCATCGCCCAATACCCGTCCGGCGCGGCATTCGTCGAGATGGTCAAGGACCCCGACTACCAGAAGGCGGTGATCCACCGGCAGGCGGCTGTGCTCGATCTGCGCCTGATCCGGCTCAACCCGCGCGAAACGGGGCAGGGCTTCGGGGAGTGAGCGCGCCGGCTAAGGAGCCGATTCGTAGTCGACTATGACTTCCGGATTGATCTCGCCGTCATAGGAGCCGTCCACCGCGTAGTGAACGAGCCTGAAGGTTCCTGCCTTGAATGCCAGGTGCCTGACGTGCCCGCATCGCCCACGCCGCGCCATTTCGAAAATTCCGTGATTGTCAGCGTCGCCGGGTCAAAGGCTGAATTTACGAGGTCGGCAGTCGCGCTGAATCCTTCGAGGGCAATGTGGTCCACCGCGCCTTCCCGGTCGTCGTCCACATAGTGAATGTCGAACGCCGGCTTGGCGAAATGTAACGGCTGGACGCCGTCTTCTTCGGTAAAGAGGTAGTAGAGGTGCGATTCGTTGTAGGCGCCGCGGTAGCACAGGAACCGGAACAGCCGTGCCGTGCGTTCCGGCTGATCGTCGTCGTCATATTCGTATCGGAAGGTCAGGGTGTAGCTGTCCGGTTTCGCGTCTTCCGCGTCGAATGCCGGGGCGATGTCGCATTTGTCGACGGCTGCGGCATCGAATATCGCCTTTGCGCGCTCGGCGACCGGATCGAGCGGAGGCAGTTCCGCGCCGTCGCCGCATTTACGCGGCAGCGCCTCGTCGAGTTCCGCGTCGCTCGGGCGGAGCGTGGCGCTTTCGATGTGCATCGGCTCGAATGCGTCGCCGGCAACCGACGGGTCCTGCAGGCGCATCGTGTAGCAACCGGAGAACACCCGGGCTGAGCCGTCGCCGGCTTGCGCGCGAATCGCAACCGGAAGCTGGTAGTAGAAGCTACCCGCCGTGCCTTCCTCACGCGCCAGTCCGGTGATCAGCTCCACATTCTGTGTGTCCGCATAGCCTGCGGCGTAGGCTTCCAGATCGGCGGCTGGCGGTTGGGCGAAGTAGCTCCACGCGCGGGCATATTCACGCCTGTTGATCGCGTTGTAGAGCGAGCGCATCAGCGCGGCCGGGCTGGAACGGTCGTCGACATAATCGGCATCCTGGGCGACGGCCGGAAACGCTGTTGCGGCAAGGATGCAGGCAAGAGCTGGGCGAAACATCGTCGGTCTCCGTGGTTGACGGAGAGTAACGCTTCCCCCGTGAGAGGAAAAGAAGACTCCTGCCTAGGATAGCTGCCTTCTGGCCGCTTCCCTTGCGACCCTCGGAAAATCAGCCGGCTTGATGCCGATATCAGCACGATCCGCCGGGCTCATCGATTCGAGCAGGGCAAGCGTTGCGCGATATCGTTCGGCTTCTACCGGGCGCGGACGGACGAAGAACTCAGTGAAGAACCCCATGTCAGGCTCCCTTCGGTTTGTCCTCCCGATGTCTGAATATAGACGCCTTCATTCGGATTGTGCAGTGCAGCATGCGCATGGCTGCCATGCGAGCGTTTGCTTGGCGGAAATGGTGGATCGCGAAAATCCGCGGCAATTTAAGGGAACCTTTTTAACCGGATGCGCTTAGCGTGGGTAACGGACGCAAACGCCTGGGAACGGGAGACTTCGGTGGGCGCAAATGCGAAACTTGATTTTGGTGCGCTGCTGGATCAGCTGCTCGCTGCTACGGCCGATGCCGAGTTCGACGAGCCGGAGGGCGGCGTTGCGCCGTCGCTGCGTGTCGACATGCTGGCCCAGATAGAGCGGCTTCAGGCTGAAAACGTTGCGTTATTTCCGGATCGTGCGATGCGCGAATACGGCGACAATGCTGAACAGTTCCAGACCAAGACGGAAAAGCAGGCGCCGCAAAGCCCTGCCAACCTGCAACCAGCGCTGGAGGATCTGTTTTTCCTCGACCCTGATTCGATCTCGCGTGAACTCGGGATCGGGCCGAAGAGCAAGCCGGACGAACTTGACCGTGCCAGACGCAGCTTTGCCCTGCGTTATCACCCGGACCGGATGCCAGAAGAACTTCGCGAGCGTGCCGCCCTGCGCATGCAGATTGCAAACATGCTGATTGACGAGGCCAAGCGCGGGAAGCGCTGAAGCTTTGCGATACGCTGATGGCAGAGGGCCGCCCTGTTGGATGCGGCCCCCGGCCTTTTCCTACCAGCTTCCCGTATTTTCCATCGATGCCCAGGGCTCGGCTTTCGGCTTGGCCGGGCCTTTCTGCAGCAGTTCAATCGAGATGCCGTCCGGTGACCTGACGAAAGCCATGTTTCCGTCGCGAGGCGGACGGTTGATCGTGACGCCGTTGTCCATCAGGTGCTGGCAGGTGGCGTAGATGTCGTCGACCTCATAGGCCAGGTGGCCGAAATTGCGTCCGCCCTGATAGTCTTCCGTATCCCAGTTATAGGTGAGTTCGACCAGCGGCGCCTTGTCGGCGATGCCGGTCTGTTCGTCTTCCGGCGCCGCCAGGAAGATGAGCGTGAATCGCCCCTGTTCGTTCTCGATGCGGCGAACCTCTTTGAGGCCCAGCTTGCGGCAATAGAAATCGAGCGAAGCGTCTACGTCCTTCACGCGGACCATGGTGTGCAGATAGCGCATGATTGTTCCTGTGGGTGGGTCGTGTTTGCAGGCATGATATGGAGCAGGCCGGCACCGGGGGCAACCGTCAGCCTGACAGGTGGGGCTTAACGAAGACAAACCACAGTATTGTCAGCCGCGAAATGTTGAAAAATGCTAAGCGGCTCTTGCTAACCCACGATTGCACGGTGTTATCCTGTCGATCAGAATCACTTGGCTGAATTGAAGAAAGGTGTGTCGGGATGGGGGACAAGGCCTCTTCAGAGAGGCGCTACGCGGCCATTGACGAAACCTTGGGTCCGGATAACGGAGATGAGGCAGCGCTCGCTGAAATTTCGGGTGCGATCAAGTGGTTCGATGTCGCCAAGGGTTACGGGTTCATCCTGCCGGACGAGGCGGGGATGGGCGATGTGCTCCTCCATGTGACCTGCCTGCGCAAGGACGGTTTCCAGACTGCGCTTGAAGGCGCGCGCGTGGTCTGCCTCGTTCGCAGGGGCGAACGTGGCCTTCAGGCTTTTAAAGTCCTCTCCATGGACAACACCAACGCGGTGCACCCGGCCGAACAGCCGCTGGAGCGCACGCATGTCAGCGTGACGGCCGAGAGCGGTCTCGAGCGGGCGCTGGTGAAATGGTTCAACCGCACCAAGGGGTTCGGCTTCCTGACGCGCGGCGAGGGCACCGAGGACATTTTCATCCACATGGAGACCCTGCGGCGCTACGGATTGACCGAGCTGCGTCCCGGCCAGGTGGTGCTGGTGCGCTTCGGTAAGGGGGACAAGGGCCTTATGGCCGCCGAAATTCACCCCGATATGGGAACCCTGCCGGTCGCGCATTGATGCCAATTCCTTCCGGCCGCCGGCAGGCAGGATGGTCCATGTTGCGTTTCGCCCGAATATTTCTGATTTTCATCGCCGCGTCCCTTGCCATGGGCGCGCCGCAGGCGTTGAGCGAGATTCCGGTTGCCGAAGGGCAACCGATGATGCTGCCGACCAGCCCGGACGCGCTTGTGGCGGAGGCTGAAGGCGGCGAGCAAAGCTTCACGATCGAGGTGGCGGACACGGACCTGAAAAGGTCCGCCGGACTGATGTTCCGCACCAGCATGGGCGACATGCATGGCATGCTGTTCGTATTCGAGCAGACGCGCCCCGTGTCTTTCTGGATGAAGAACACGCCGATGCCACTGGACCTCGTGTTCATCGGTGATGACGGACTGGTTGCGGCGGTGCTGCCCGGCGAACCGTTCTCACTTGCTTCCATTGGTCCCGACGCGCCGGTTCGGTTCGTGCTTGAACTGAAACGCGGCACGGCACAAAAGACCGGCATTTCCGACGGCGTGCGTATACGCCATCCGCTCATCGACCGGGTCGCGGGCGCAGGTTAAGCCGCGCTGCGGAGATATTGCTGTTCATGCAGACCTTTTCACACGACGGCTTCGAGATCGCCTTTATCGACCGGGAGCCTGCGAGCGGTTCCGGCGAGCCCGTGCTCCTTATCCATGGCTTCGCGTCCAGCCATCACGTCAACTGGGTTGCCCCCGGCTGGGTGAAAACGCTGACGGAAGCGGGCTATCGCGCCATCGCGCTCGACAATCGCGGCCATGGTCGCTCGACCAAGAGCTACGATCCCGCCGACTACACTCCCGATGTCATGGCCGAGGACGCGGCCGCGCTGCTCGATCACCTCGGCATCGGCAAGGCGCATGTGTTCGGCTATTCGATGGGCGCGCGGCTCTCGACCTTCCTCGCACTGGCGCACCCGGAGAAAGTCGCAACACTGATCCTCGGCGGGCTGGGCTACGGCATGGTCGACGGGGTCGGCGACTGGGACCCGATCGCCGAGGCGCTTGTCGCGCCCGACCCAGAGGCGATCAGCCATCCGCGCGGCCGGATGTTCCGCACCTTCGCGGACCAGACAAAGAGCGATCGAGAAGCGCTTGCGGCCTGCATCGAGACGTCGCGCGAGCTCGTCGCCGAGGACGAGCTTGGCAGCATCCGCCAGCCCGTGCTCATCGGCGTCGGCACCAAGGACGACATTGCCGGCTCTGCGCAGAAACTCGCCGCGCTGCTGCCGGATGCCGAAGCTTTCGATATCGAAGGGCGCGACCATATGCTGGCCGTCGGCGACCGCTCATGGAAAGCGAAGGTGCTGGAATTCCTGAAGGACCATCCGATTACATGACACCAACACCGATCGAATTCGCAGGCGCGGAGGGCAATCGGCTTGTCGCCGACCTCTGGGACGGACATGGACAGCCGGTGCTCTTCCTGCATGGGGGCGGACAGACCCGCCGCGCGTGGGATGCGACGGCAAGGCGCGTCGCCGAAAGCGGCATGCGCGCCATCGCGGTTGATCTGCGGGGGCATGGCGAAAGCGAATGGGTGCCGAGCGGCAATTACAGCTTTGCCGACTACGGCGCCGATGCCGTGGCGCTCGTGCGCCAGACGAAGGAGCGGTTTCACGCAACGCCGGCGGCCGTTGGCGCCTCGCTTGGCGGGCTTTCGATGCTGATCGCGGAGACGCGGCACGGTCCGCTGCTCGATCTGCTCGTGCTGGTTGACATCACCCCGCGCATGGACCCGGAAGGTGTTGCCAAGATCCAGGGTTTCATGGGCGAGCGGATGGAAGAGGGCTTCGCGACGCTCGAGGAAGCAGCCGAGGCAATCGCCGGCTATCTGCCCAACCGCAAACGCCCGCGTTCGCTCGACGGCTTGCGCAAGAACCTGCGCCTAGGATCGGACGGCCGCTATCGCTGGCACTGGGATCCGGCCTTCATGACAAGCGAGCGCAACATCAACCTGCATGCGCGCGAGACCATGGAGGAAGTGATCGAGGGCCTGCCAGAGCTGCACCTCCCAGTATTGCTGGTGCGCGGCATGCAGTCCGAGCTGGTGCATGAAGAATATGCCAGGGAGTTCGTCGAGACCGCACCGTCGGCCAGCTATGTCGACGTCGGCGGGGCAGGGCACATGGTGGCCGGTGACAAGAACGATGTCTTCAGCGCCGCGGTGCTGGACTTCCTGAGCGACCGCGCGGCGGCTTAAGGCAGGCAGCGAAGACGCAGTGGCCGCCGTTACCTACGACGCTTGAGCCGACGGCGAACCAATGGCTTCCCAAAGCCCGGGATAGGCGGTGATGAAGCCGATGTCAGCCACCTCCAGCGTTGCTTCATAGTCGAAGCGCGGTGCGGTGTAGGCGTAACGCAAGCTATCAATGCGGCGATAAGTCTGGTCGAGTTGTTCCAAGCGCAGCGCAGGGAAGGCGAGATAGGCGGCGGGGGCAGGCGTTTCCTGCCCGACCGAAAGTACGAGACGCCTTATCGGCAGGATGTTGGTTGCCGGGGTGAAGCCGAGGTCGAGGTCGACAAGTTCGGCCGGTGCATCCTGATCAACGCCGTTGATCTGCCATGCGCCATTCGCCGAGCGTCCGATCTCCAGCTCGATCGGCATGTCGCCGAGCCATCCGGATACGGTCGCACTGCGCGTGCGCCATCCCGTATCGCAGGAGACCCGGTACCGCAGACAGGTTGGCTGGCTTTCGTGGAGAAAGGTGGCGACACCCTCGATCGACCAGCCGTCGTCGACCGGCGAAAGCCGGCAGCAGTCATGGCCTTCCACGTCGAGCCGACGCCAGAAGATGACATGCGTGCTCATCGCATCCATCCATCGATAAACTCGACACGGCCGACGCCGGCGAACCGTCGCAGGCGTTCGAGCTCTGCCTCGAGCTTCGAGACAAGCGCCTTGGAGTTGCGCACACCGGCTTCCGGCCAGAAGGCCCGCACGACGAGCGCGTCGCTCTCGCGATCGGCCTTGACGTCGATGCGGCCCACCGCCTGCTCGCCTCGCAGCACGGGGTAGACGTAGTAGCCATATTGCCGCTTGGCTTCGGGCACGAAGATCTCGATGCGATAGAAGAAGCCGAACAGCCGCTCTGCGCGCGCACGGTCGCGCAACAGCGGGTCGAACGGGCTCAGGATGCGTACACGATCCTGCACTTCGTTAGCCTCAATCGCAGCCTCTGCCGCGCCGGGCAGCGCGAAACAGACGCGGGGCTTGCCGTTGCCGACGCTCTCAACACGTACCGGCACCAGTTCGTCGCGATTCCTGGCGATCCATTCGTCGACTTCAGCCGGCGTCAGAAGTGCCCAGAACGCAGCGATCTCGCCCCGAGTGGCAAAGCCGAGGCGCATGAGCGCCTGCCTGCATGCCCAGTCGACGAAGGCATCGTGCTCGACTTCGTCGCGCCGGTGATCGTCGGGGATCACCCGCTCCGTCAGGTCATAGACCTTCTGGAAGCCCTCACGGCGGGCGATAGCCAGGTCGCCTGTGCGCCACAGGAACTCGAGCGCGGCCTTGGAGGGATGCCAGTCCCACCAGCCGGAGGAAGGCTTGTCGCCCTCGAAGTCGCGCGCCATGGCCGGGCCGTTGTCGGCAATGTGAGCAAGCACGCGTGTGAGGTCGTCGTCGAAGCCTTCAGTACCGAAATGGCCCTTCCAGCGTGTGCGCAGCCGCTGCTTCTCCCGCTCGAAGCGGTGCCGCCAGTAGGGGAAGAAGGCGCTGGGGATGATCGACGCGTCGTGGGTCCAGTTCTCGAACAGCGCGCCGTCCTTTTCCACCAGCGTCTGCAGATCGCGGCGGCGGTAGGTCTGGCTGCGCGAGAAGAGGATGTGGTGATGCGCACGCTCGAGCACGTTGACGCTGTCGACCTGTACGAATCCCAGATCGGCGATGGTCGCGGCCAGTTCATCCTTGCGCATCGGGCCGGTCCGGCTGCCATCGAGGCCGCAAAGGGCAAGAAGATGGCGGCGAGCCTGGCGGTTGGAAACGAGAATCGTCATGGCTGGAGCTTACGAGCGGTCATCGCTTCATCCACCCGAAAACCGCCATTCGGGCAAGTCGGGATGCTGACAACATGCTGGCAGGAACCACCCGCCGAGTTCAACGGCCCTGGAAAAGCGCTCTTCGCTTTTCACGGAAGGCCAGTCGGCCCTCGGCATAGTCGGCGCTTTCAAATGTCTCGTCGCCAAGCTTACTCGCAACGGCCGCATCCGCTGCGCTGCCTGTCAGCGTTGCTCGGATCGAGGCCTTGGATGCCTTCACGGACAGCGGTGCGTTGGCCGCTATCGTTGCCGCGAGTTCGGTCGCGCGCAGGTCTAGGCCGCCAGGTTCCACGATCTCCAGCAGGAACCCTGCGTCCAGTGCGGCTTGCGCGTCGAGGCGTGCAGCCGAGAAAGTCAGATATTTGGCCAGTTGCGGCCCGAGCGCTTGAACGATGTCGGCCATGGCGTCGACGGGATAAGCGAGGCCAAGCCGTGCGGCCGGAACGCTGAACAGCGCGGTGGTGGACGCGATCCGCAGGTCGCACGCAGCCGCCATGCCGAACCCGCCACCGAAGCAGATGCCCCTGATCGCCGCGATTGTGGGAACAGGACAGTGCCGGATGGCGGCGAAGGTGGCGGAATTTTCGGCCTCGTATTGGCGCGCCTTTTCCGCACTGCCGCGAACGGTATCGAACTCGGTAATGTCCGCCCCGGCACAGAAGTCGCTCCCGGCGCCGGTGAGAATGACGGCACGTATCGTGGAATCGCCAGCCAGCCCCTCAAACAGGGATGTCATGGCCCGCCACATCGCCTGCGACATGGCGTTCTTGCGGGCGGATCTCTCGATCGTGACGGTCACGACGCCGTTTTCGGCGCGTGCCACGTTGAGAAACTCGGTTTGCGCGATTACGTGATCCGGCATGCGACCAATCCCATTGAACGCGCGTTCAGGAAAATGCGGTTCATTTGACACTGCAAAGGGATTATGGTTCGCACCGGCCCAAAGCAAGGCGTTTGACACGGGAGGTCCCGATGAGCAGCAGCAGCGTGGCGCGATCCGAGGCGATCCAGCCTGTCGATCCGATCTGGTCGGCGGTCCGGCGCGAGGCCACGGAAGCGGTTGAACGCGACCCGCTCTTGGCGGCGTTTCTCTATTCGACCATTCTCAACCACGACAGCCTCGAGGGCGCCGTCATCCATCGCCTGTCGGAACGGCTCGATCATCCCGATGTCGGGGCCGACCTGATCCGCCAGACCTATGCGATGATGGTGCGCGAGACGCCGGAATGGAGCACGACGGTTCGCGTCGACATCCAGGCCTATTACGACCGCGACCCGGCCTGCGACAGGTTCCTGATGCCGGTGCTCTACTTCAAGGGTTTCCATGCGATCCAGACGCACCGTTTGGCGCACTGGCTTTGGCACAATGGCCGCAAGGACTTCGCGCTCTATCTACAGAGCCGGTCATCGGCGATTTTCCAGACCGATATTCATCCGGCTTCGCGGCTTGGCAAGGGCATCTTCATCGACCACGCCACCGGCCTTGTCGTGGGAGAGACGGCGCTTGTGGAGGACAACGTCTCCATGCTGCATGGCGTAACGCTTGGCGGTACCGGCAAGGCTGGCGGCGACCGCCATCCGAAGATTCGCCACGGCGTGCTGATCGGCGCAGGGGCCAAGATTCTCGGCAATATCGAGGTGGGCCATTGTTCCAAGGTGGCGGCGGGCTCTGTGCTGCTGACATCTATCCCCAACAACAAGACCGTGGCCGGCGTGCCGGCACGCATTGTCGGGGAAGCCGGCTGCGACGAGCCTTCGCGAGCGATGGACCAGCTGCTGGCCGCCGAAAGCTGACGGGAACGTTTCCCTTCAGGCATCTTGAAAGCTCCGGCGCGGGCTTTACATGGTCGTGTTCGGCGTGTCAGAAGCGCTGCAACGCAAGCAGAGAGCCCACTGGAGAGCAGGTTTGAAACCCGAAGAAATCAGGAAACTCGACGCCTATTTCAAGCGCACGTTCCAGAACCCGCAGCTTCAGGTGAAGGCGCGTCCGCGCAAGGACGATTCTTGCGAGCTGTACCTCGACGACGAGTTTCTCGGCATCATCTTCCGGGACGATGACGACGGCGATCTTTCCTACAATTTCTCGATGGCGATTCTCGACGTCGATCTGGCCTGAGCCACTATTGGCCGGTCTGCAGCAGGCCGGCCGCCATCTTCTTCACCGCAGCGTCCACCTCGCGCCATGATCCGGCCAATTCCGCCGGCATGCGGTATGTGAGGTTCAGGCCGTCGGCGATGTGGATGTCACGCTCGCAAGGCGCGAGCGACTCTCGCGCAGCCGGGCCCGAAAGGCAGCGTGCGACGAAGGGGGCAGAGCCGTCCTCGTCGCCGACGACGAGCACTTCATCGACATAACCTGATTTCTCGCTAAACCGATAGACGGTGAGGCCGCCCGGTCCGGCGCGCCCTTCTCCTTCGATCAGGGCACGATAGATCGGCTCGAACCGGCCGCTCATGTCGCGCGACATGATGGGCTCGTCGAAGGACAGGAACAGAATATTGCGCGTGTTGCCTGCGTGGTTGAAATCGTCTCGCGCATCATTGCTGTAGCCATCCATCTGCGGCCAGCGCGCGTACAGGTTGAGGCGCGCGGTGACGCCGCTGCGGCGAGCCGTCTCGAAACGGATCATGTTGGCTGGCACGGCCAGGACATTGTTGCCGATCACAACCTCACGAATGGTGGTGTCGTCGCTGTGGCCGGCCAAGGCGATCGACCGACCCCACCATTTGCCAGCCACGCTGATGATGGCCGAAAGCGCGGCAAGAACCAGAAAGGCCACAAATACGCGTGCCATGAAGCGGGAGCGGAGGGGGCTGGCGTCGGCGCCTTGCGATTCCTGCAGCATGTCTGCGCGCACGTTCGTCGCCTGTTCCTATTATGCTCGTCCCCTTCCGGGACAGGATGTCCGGCATGCTTCTTGCTGCGATGCCGATTGCCATGTCGGGAAGATCGCCTCCGCATGGTAAACGGAGCGTAAACAATGCACTCGCTTGCTCTCATGGCTTATGCTTTCGCCGTCGGTTTGACGTTGTGCGGCCTTGCCGGGGCGATTTTCGAGCTCGTGGCCGGGCGACGGCTCGGGTTTCACCCGCCCTTCGTCAGGCGTGAACGATTCGGGTTCTCACTGGCGCTGATGGTGGCCGCAGGCCCGTTCATGCTCACCAACGAGGTGATTGCTGCACGACGGGCAGGCGCCATCGACTGGACCGCGGCGGCATTATGCGCGGTCGGCGCTGGAATCTGGGCGATGGCTCTCGGTGTGCTTGCGGTTGAGCTTGCGCTTCTCGTGTCGAGGCTCCTAGGGTGACCACCACCCGTTCGGAGGAAAGACATGCCCGTATACGCGCTTGATGGCCACGCACCACAGATCGATGACGAACCGACAATCTGGATCGCGCCGGATGCGAAGCTGATCGGCAAGGTCAAGCTCGGCAGGGCCGTGGGCATATGGTTCGGCGCGGTGCTGCGCGGCGACAACGAACTGATCGAGATCGGCGACGGATCCAACGTTCAGGAACATTGCGTCCTGCACACCGATATGGGCTTTCCGCTTACGGTGGGGCAGGGCTGCACGATCGGTCACCGGGCGATCCTTCATGGCTGCACGATCGGCGACAACAGCCTCGTCGGCATGGGCGCGATCGTACTCAACGGCGCGCGCATCGGGCGCAACTGCCTGGTCGGCGCCGGCGCGCTGATCACCGAAGGCAAAGTTTTTCCCGACAATTCGCTGATCGTCGGGTCGCCTGCCAAGGTCGTGCGCGAGCTGGATGGCGAGGCGGCAGCGCGCCTGCGCCTTTCCGCGGAAAGTTATGTCGCCAACGCGCGCCGTTTCAGAAATGGACTGAACGAGGTCTGAGAAGGGCGCCGCCTTCAGCCTCGTGGCGACAGTGACCGGCGCGCGGGTTCGAAACGCCTACAGTCTACATCTACATTGAGAGCAAAAGCCGGTCGCGCGTCTATCCGGGGACGCGTCGCGATGCGCTGACGCATCGTCACGTCTGCGCTTGACATGAGAACAAAATGGAAACATAAGGGATACACAACGAATACAGGAGAGAGAAATGGCCGAGTTCGTTCAGGATGTCCTTTCGCTCGTCACGATGAGCGCCTTCGTCACCGCCATGGCGCTGCTCATTGGCTCGATGTGAGGCTCGGGGAATTTTCCGTTGCGCCAAAAACCTCTTCGAAGGCTGATTTCAGCGCAACGTCGTAATCATCCATGGTGACCGGCAGGCCGAGGTCGACCAGGCTGGTCACACCATAGCCCGCGATCCCGCACGGGACGATGCCGCCGAAATGCGTCAGATCGGGTTCGACGTTGACGGCGATGCCGTGCAGGCTGACCCATCGGCGCAGGCGAATGCCAATGGCGGCGATCTTGTCCTCGGCAGGGCTTCCGTCGGGCAGGGGCGGGCGGTCGGGTCGCGTGACCCACACGCCGACGCGATCTTCGCGCCGCTCTCCCTTCACGTTGAAGCGTGCGAGGGAGCCGATGATCCAGCTTTCGAGTGCCGCGACAAAAGCGCGAACGTCCTCGCGTCTGCGTTTCAGGTCGAGCATGAGATAGGCGACCCGTTGGCCTGGGCCGTGATAGGTGTATTCACCACCACGGCCGGTCGCAAAGACGGGGAAGCGGTTCTTGTCGAGCAGATCCTTCGGATCGGCACTGGTGCCGCCGGTGTAAAGCGGGGGATGCTCGACCAGCCAGACGAGCTCCGGTGCGCCAGCCTCCCGGATAGCTGCGGCGCGCTCGTCCATCACCGCAAGGGCCGTCTCGTCGTCCGTCAGGCCCGGCTCGATTCGCCACTCGACGGGCGGGCCGTCGAGGGTGGGCAGGAACAAGGCTTGCATCCGGTTTCGTTCGATCATGGCTGGCTGTCCTGAGGCTCCCTTTGATATGGGGGATTGCCGGAAAAAGGTCCAGTTTCGTAGAACATTGTCCGGCTTTCGTAATTGTACGCAAATCGGTGTCGACACACTTGTGCCCCGCATACCGATTTGCTACATGCGCCGAGCCGGTTCCGACCGGCCCTTTCGTGACGTGCGGTCGTGGCGGAATTGGTAGACGCGCAGCGTTGAGGTCGCTGTGGGGCAACCCGTGGAAGTTCGAGTCTTCTCGACCGCACCACTCTCCTTAGAGAGGCCGAATTCTCGGCAGGCTTGACGGATGTCGGCCGGCACATCGGAATATAATTGATCAGTCGAAATCACCGTTTGTAAAGCTTTCCTGACGCCCTCCGGGGATCAGCGGCAATCCGTTGGATTCGGCTATCTCCGCACGGCGGCATCTCACCGATTTGCGTGGGCAAACTAGGTCCGTAGCTGAATTCAGCGATGGTCGATCGCACGACAGGGTGCTGTCGAACCCATGGGGGCAGAGTGCCGCAGGCAAGCACACTTCTGCCCGTTTCAGCGGCGTCAGCCTCCGCCTATTCGCTGTGGTCCCTCAGGAAGGATATGACCGCCTGTGCGGCCTCCAAATGGATGGACTCCCGTGTTTCGGCAGAAATGCCGCAGATGGATGAATCTCCATCCTCTGCGGCCAGAATATCCGGCCCGGCGGGTGTGCAGACGGCGAAAGCATCAAAAATAAACGCGTCCGGTATGACGACGGATCGATCGGCTTGGTCGCCGCCGGCTGCCGCTTCGGGCGTTCCGAGATAAATCCGCAGCGCGACAACGTCCTCAGCAATACTGCCCAATACGGCCGGATATTCCGGGTTTATGGCGATCACCGAGGTAACGCGGGGATCTCGTGCCAACCCTGCCAGACCTTCCTGACTAGTTTCCGACAGGGTTGCACCCTGTGCAGCATACCACCCACAATCCGGCCCCTCAGATTCGCTGCCAGTAGCGCAAGAGCGCATATATTCGTCGACATCCATTTTCGCTCCGGCAACGGAGAGGGCAGCGGTAGCGCCAAGTGCAAAGCCCACGACGGAAACTTTGCTTTCGTCAATGCGTGGGCCCCATGTGGCGTCGGCCTGCAGCAAATCAATGGCGCGGTGTATGTCCTGCGGTCTTTGCCATATTTCGTTCAACGCGATGGCCGCATCGTCCGGACGCGGGCCGTTGAGTTCGACCACAACATACCCCGCCTGCGCTATTGAAGAACTGAGCCAGGCACCGGAGTCGGTGGCGGATCGCAATCCTCCGTGTGAAACCACCACCAGAGGCAGCGCGCCTTTCGAAAACTGGGCATCACGCGTGGCCGAAACCCCTTCGAAAACGGGATTCCCGCCAATGGTCGCGGCCGCTTTTTCGTCGGATGGGTACCAGATCGACATGGAGAGCGGGCGCTCTTCCACCGAGGTGTCGTGAAGATAGGCAACTCCGGCCGCCGGTTCTGCAATGGAAGGTGTCGCAGCCAGGATAAGAACCAGAGAAAGACCAAATTTCATCACGCGCCCCCATGAGCAAACCAACAGATTTGGCTGCTGTATCATGTATTTACGACGATATGGTAATGAGAGCGTTGTCTCACGCGGCGGTTAGCTCCTTTGGCAAGCCACCTGGTCGCAAATCACGTGGTCCCGCTTTCCCGTGGATCATGGCGACGCACAAGCACCGTCGAGCGCGGCGATCGGCGACACCTTGGATGGTGAAATGGCAGTAATGGCTGTTGGCGGAGGGAGTGTCTGCTTCCGCCTAATCCACAGCGTTCCAAGGCTGTCTACAGCTTAAGCCATTTTCCTTGAAACGCAAGGGGTATTCGTCCATATTGGTCTAACGGATTCCCGTGTGTTCTATGTTTTGGTTGTCCGTCAATTTGTACGTTGAGGCGATGGAATGCGGGCGATAAACAAGCTGACAGCCAGGGGCATCGACGCGATATCGAAGCCGGGGCTCTATGCCGATGGCCTCGGGCTCTACTTGCAGGTTTCGCCTTCCGGCACGAAAAGCTGGATCTTCCGCTTCATGCAGAATGGCCGCTCTCGCAAGATGGGGCTAGGCCCGGTTGCCGTGCTGTCACTCAAGCAAGCCCGCGAACAGGCGCAAGAGTGTCAGTCGCACCTGCTTGTCGGTCGCGATCCTATCGAAGTCCGCAACGAACAGCGCCGGCAAACTCAGCTTCAACAGGCAAAGGCGCTCACCTTCAAAGAGGCCTCGAACCTCTACATTGCCGCTCACAGGGCCGGCTGGAAGAATCTCAAACACGCTGCGCAGTGGAAGGCCACGCTAGAGACCTACGCCTATCCTGTGTTTGGCGACTGGTTGGTGTCGAGCGTGGACGTCGGCGCGGTGCTGCGGGTGCTTGAACCGATCTGGACCGAGAAACCGGAAACGGCATCACGGGTAAGGGGACGCATTGAAAGTGTTCTCGATTGGGCGACGGCGCGCGGCTATCGCCTCGGCGACAATCCGGCGCGCTGGCGCGGTCATCTCGACAAACTCTTGCCCGCTCGCTCCAAGGTTCAGCAGGTGAAGCATCACGCTGCTCTGGCATACCCAGAGCTTCCCGAGTTCATGATTAAGCTGAGAGCCGTGGACGGAGTGGCAGCGCGGGCGCTGGAGTTTGCCATTCTGACAGCCGGTCGAACCGGGGAAATTATCGGCGCGCGGTGGAAAGAAATAGACCGCGACAACGCCATGTGGACCATTCCTGGCGAACGAATGAAGGCGCGGCGCGAACACAGGGTTCCGCTGGCTCCTGCTGCGGTGTCGTTGCTCGATGCGCTGCCCGTCGAAAAGGGTTCCGACTTTGTTTTCATCGGCAGCAAGGAAAGGTCGGGGCTTTCGAATATGGCGCTGCTGATGACGCTGCGCCGGATGAAGCGCGAAGACCTCACTGTGCACGGGTTCCGATCCACATTCCGCGATTGGGCCGCTGAGACTACGGCGTATCCGCACGAGTTGCTTGAAATGGCGTTGGCGCACGTGGTGAGCGACCAGACCGTTGCTGCTTATCTCCGGGGGACATGCTGGAAAAGCGGCGGCGGCTCATGGCCGATTGGGCCGATTATTGCGCGTCTACACCGCGCGGAGACGTTGTGCCGATACGAGGTGTTGTCTGATGCCGAACCATGACTGCATGACGAGCCTGGCTACCGCCCTCGACGCGGCAGCCGAATGCTATGAGCATGGCAACCCGTTAATCGCATATGCCCAAGTTGCGGTGGGTTTAAACGAGTTTGCCCGGACGCTGAATGCTCCACCCGCAGTTACTCGGATGCTTGCTGACATGCTGGGGGATTTTGCCAATCTAAATGAGGGGCGTCCTGCGGCCAACCTTAAAGCTAAGCGCGTTAAGAGCGCCCCAAGACAGCCGATTCAACATCTGCCACTCTGGGCTGCTGCGTCTGTGTTTGTTGACTACATGCCTGACAAGAAAGCTGCATTCATTGAAGCTGAACGCCGGCTTACAGCGGCGGGATGCCCTCTGCCACGGAATAACACACATGCCACGAGCCGACCCGGTGCCAGCCTCGAAGGGTGGAGGAAGCAGCGTCGAAGTAGGAGACTGTTGCCGGCCTTCGACCGCGCGGTTGCTGGATGGGCTGCGGATATCGATAGGCTCGTCCGTGTGGGGATGAGCCGCGAAGAAGCGGCTTCCAGGCTCCTCGACGAGGCAATCACCTTGCACTATCAGGCCCGCAAATAGTTACATAGGGACCCGTTCTATGTAACCGCATCGAGCGGCATCGTCCTTTCATTGTCCAAGCGCTTCCCGCTGGACGCCAACGAAAGGAACGCAGATGACCGAGACAATTCTTCGCCGTGAGGCAGTCGAGAGCGCAACAGGCCTTCCTCGCAGCACGCTCTATCATTTCATGAAGTTGGGTGACTTCCCTAAGCCTGTACCCATTGGTGGGCGCGCGGTCGGGTGGCTATCGTCTGACATCGACGCCTGGATTCAAAGCCGGCGTGAGATGCGCGACAATCGCCCCGCTGGCGCTCAGGACGGGAGGCGCTAATGCGAGCGGTTCCCGAAAAGAGAAGCCCGCCGTTGGCGCGACGGGCTCTCAGGAGTATGGAAATGCGGCCCGCAATTCCAGCACCGACATTAGCGGACAGAAGGTCGAACGACAAGACTGGGGTAAGCGCAATCCGCTGGCTCGGTGGGCTCATCGGGCGTTCGAATCTGCTCTGCGTCGTGGTCTTGTTGAACGCAAACCCTGCGAGGCATGTGGCGATCCACAGACCGAGTTCCACCACTACCCCGACCGCTACCACGAGCCCCTGACGGGCAAGCATCTGTGCCGATCCTGCCATCGCGCGGAACATGCGCGGCTGCGAAAGGCGGGTGCCAATGGGTAACCTGCCATGGGAAAAGACGCTGGCGGACCTGTCCAAATATGACTGGCTGACGGCTGTCTCCCTCAATCCTAGGCACCAGAGCCGCCCGCGTGATTTGCGGGTGGCCATCGCCCTTATGCAACTGGCCGATGCCGCGACGTGCCTCGCGTGGCCTACGCAAGACACGCTAGCCAGTCTAACGGGCATGTCGAACACCGGGCATGTGCGGGCGGGGTTGAGGTCGCTGAAAGGGACCGGAGCAATCGAGATCGTCAAGATTTCCGAGCTGTCGGAGATGACGATGGATGCAATCTCGGTCAAGCGAAAGGGGCGCGGGCGGGCCTATAAGCTCAAGCTGTTCTGGGCTTACGAGATCTTGGAAGCAAGCCGGAAAGCGGTCTACCGCAGACCGGTTCCTGAGCATCTTGTCGAGGGGAAAGAACGTAAAAAGACGGGCGCAAACCGGTCCACAATAGACCGCCAAATCCGGTCCACAATAGACCGCTTTAAACCGGTCTACGACAGACCGACTAATACTACAGTGGACACTAACGATACTAACGGCGGCTTTGAGGGGAACGTTTCAAGGTTAGCGTCTACGCGCGTGGTCAACGCTTACGCCATCGCCTCCGGGGTGAGCGATGTTGCTACCGTTTCGGATGCGGAACAAATGCGGAGGGCCGGCAATGCCTAAGCACCTGCCTCCGCCTCAACCGATACCGCTTGTGGTCACAGACCTTATGCCGCTTTCCGAGGTTGCCGCATCTCTCTGCGTGTCGGTCGAGACCCTACGACGATGGTGTGTGTCGCACCGCATTGGCCACTTGCGGCGGCTGAATAGCTGGAGCGCGCCGCAGTGGTTCATCTCCGTCCCTGCGGCGCGGATGGTGGCGGCTCGCGACGGTCTAGCGCTTGAAGCATTCCGCGACGGCGATAGGACCAGCGCTTGCGTAGCACCTTACCTGCACCGGCTCGAAGTATTGTGGAGGTCTGTGGAGGGGGTTGCCTAGCGGCCCCGAAAAACACCGGGAAATCGCCGCTTTCGAGGGCGTTTTAGCCTCCATTCATAGCGGAACAGAGCATGAATCTGTATCTTTAGAGCGAACAGATAACGGGAAGCCTTTCGGACGCAGCATGAGCTATCAAACCAACCTAGATCGCCTGTCACAAATCGCGGAGTTCCTGCGCCTCGATATTGAGGCTTATCTGGAAACCGGCAGCGACGTTACGGAAATGCTCGATGCTCTCGGCAAGGTTCGAGACGAGCGCACCCGTCTTGCCATGGCTGAGAACCTGAACGATTTCGACGCGGCTTGCATAGATCTGGACGCCTCCCAGGCGCGCGCTGCGATCATGTGCCAAGCCAATGCTCCATACATGGAATTGAGGGCCTAAGCAGTTGAGCGACAAAGCCAAAATCAGAATTGGAAAAATGCACGATGTCGGCGGCGTCATCGATGAGATGAAGCGCGTCTACCGCGAGATGCGTCGGGGCGAACTGGACACGATGGAAGGCAAGCGCCTTGTCGATGTGCTGACCGCCATTCGTCTCGGTCACATGGATTCCGATGTTGAACGCCGTCTGGCTGATCTGGAAGCGAGGGCAGCGCGATGACACTGCAAACCGACGCGGGCCAAATCGTCGTCAACAAATCTCGGGGCCTCGATCAGTCTGCCGAACACCTGTCGCTGTGCAAGAAACACGGCTGGGGACGAACCACGGATGATGCGATCCGCGATGCCAAGGACCGAATGAGGGTCGTTGTCCACGGCCTGACGGGAACAGCTTCGCAGCATGGCGTCCTGAGCGACCAAATCGGCAAGGCACGCGCGACGGCAATCTCGCTGCGGGAGAACCTCTTTTCCGTAGGCCAGACGGCCAAGCATGATCTCGACAACGCGGGCGCGGGTGATGCTGCGATTGCAGCCCTCGGCGCTTTCATCGCGAACATGGACGCGGCTCTCGTTGCCCTCCGTCATGTTCCTTCGCTCACCTACGAAACCTATCGGGATGCGCCATGACGGACAACATTGATACACCCGTAACAGACGCCACGATTGCAGATTTTCGGGCGGCTAACAGCGAGGCGTTGGAAAGCGCGGTTCATCCGTTGCATGGCCAGCGTCTCGCTGAGCTGTCATCGCTCTACGACAAGCGCTTTGCCTCGCCGGCAGAGATTGCCGCGCCTGACGGTACGGCTGCGGAATACCGCCGCAAGCATGATGCTGTGCTGAACGACAAGACGCACCCGGATCATGCGGTGCGCGTGGCGGAGCTGACCAAGCTTCACGAGCGGGACGATCTGGTGGGCGGAAACCAGCCAGCCGACGACATGGCCCCGGCTTCCTCGCCGGATGACTTCGATTTCACACACTTCAAGGGCACGGTTCAGGCACCCCTCGGTGTTGAGCTCGAACAGAACCCGGAACTTGAACAGCAGGCCCGCACCTGGATGCACGACGCTGGCCTGTCGAGGGTCGAAGGTGAGGCGCTGGCGTCGATCTACGGGCAATCGTTCTCGTGGAGTGCCGACGAGATCACACGTATCCAGCAGTCCACGGCGACCGGCCTTCGCAAGCAGTACGGCGATGATGCGGGCAGGGCAGCCGCCGCCGCGTTGCAAGTTGCTGAGGAAAGCGGCGCAATCGAATTTCTCGAAACGACGGGTCTCATCAATCACTGGCAGGTCGTCGGCACGCTCATCTCAACAGCCGAAAGGAAAGGCTATTTCAAGAGGACATCGGAATGAACATTCAGGAAGCACAGGCCGCAGTAGAGGCGGCAGAGACGGCCCTTGAGGCTGCAAGGGCAGAGTTTGGCGAAGCGCTGGCTAGTGGCTCGGCAAGTGATGCTCTGCGCAAGAAGGTCACCAAGGCCGAAGCGGCAGCCGAAGACGCGCAGATGGCCCTAAAGGCTATCGAGGCGGCTGAGATGCGGGCCGCACGAGCTGCACAGGACCGGGCAGAGAGAGAAGCACAGGACCGGCTTCGACAGCTTCACTCGGATTTCCAGAAGGATCACGCCGAGTGGGTCAATGTCGCTGGCGAAATCGATGAACTCACGGCCCGGCTGGTCGATGCGTTCACCCGCTTCGAAGGCCAGGGCAGCGACCTTGTGGAGCGATATCGCGAGCTGAACCTGAACAGCAATATTGCCAGCGTGGCAAAGAACGCTCCGGGTCTGTATGCGCAATGGGTGTGCAATCTGCGCAACCACGGTTCACCGAAGATGCGCTCCTGGCTGTACCGGGTTCTCAAGCCTGAGGCGACTTCCAACAGCACCGGTCACATGAAGACCTTCGCACAGATGACGCCCGCTGTCTCGGCCTTCTTCACCGGCAAGGAACCGAAGCGGAGGGCAGCCTGATGTCCAAATATTCCAAGCGCCTGGAAAAGCTGGAAGCCGGTTCGACGGTGACGAGGCAGATTGTCATCGATACCGGCAAGAGCGCCGAGGAAATCGAGCTGCTTCGTCAGGGGCATGTTGCGGCAACGCGCGGGCGTGGGCAGTTCATCGTCCTTCCCGGCGACTGGTCGAGGAACATCTGATGACCGCGAAGTCACTGGAGCGCAGGCTTGCGAAGCTTGAGGCTGCCCGTGAGGGGGCGAAGCGCAGGATTCGCGCTATCGTGGACAAGAACACCGGCATCCTGCGCCCCGGCCCGGATGGCATCATGTGCCATGTCGTCACGATCAAGTTCGTAGAGGAATGGACGTCATGAGCGCGCAAGCCTTTCACAAGCGTCTGGATCGGGTCGAGGCCGTCGCGATGGCCGGCGACATGTTCAAGCTGAAAGTCTGCGAGAACAGGCAAACCGGCGTCTTTGGCAGCGGTGGCATCATCCCGTGCGCACTGGCTCACTGCGTTTGCATGGCTGAGAAGATGCAGCACATGGCAGCAACGCGGGGGCACGGAACGTTCATCGTGTTCGATAGCGATGAGGCGCGCCTCTGATGCCCTTCGATTATTCAAAGCCTCTCGATATGGCAAAGGAGGACCGTCGCGGCCTTCTGGATCATCTGCGCCAGCCTGAGCCGTCGTCTTTCTCGGAGATTGCCGGGGCTGCCTGGCGGCAAGAGAACCTAATCGGCTCGTTCATGGCATCCCCGCGTCGGCAGGTTGATGACTTCTTTCGAGTGGATGATGAGTATGATGTGTACTCGGATATCGAAGGCTACGAGCAACACGCCGACCGCTTCGAAGAAGTATTCAACCCGGAAGCGGCGCAGGCGGTAAAAGCCGGCATCGACATGGAGGAAAAGGACCGTCACACGCTCGCCGCTGGTGGGTGGGTCGGTATTGGCACCTCGATTGGCGCTAGCCTCATTGATCCTACGATCCTGCTTCCTGGCGGCGCATTGGTCAGGGCAGGGCGGGGCGGATATGCCCTTGGCCGCTCGGCGCTCTCTGTCGGCACGGCTGCTGCTGGGGCCACGGCTATTCAAGAGCTGGGCCTACAGACCACGCAGGAGACGCGAACGGTTCAGGAAAGCGCGCTCAACATTGGCGGCTCTGCCATTCTTGGCGGGGTGCTAGGCATGGGCGTTGCGAAGGCGTTCAACCATGTGGCCTGGAGCAAGGCCGGGAAGCTTCTCGATGAAGCGCGGGCGCCGGAGTTCGACGCGGCAACCGATGTGCTGCACAAGGAGTTGACCGACATTGCCGACGAGGCGCGAGCCCAAAGCGCGGGTGCTGCTGCGGCTCCCACAACCACGCTTGATGATCTGTCGATCGCGGGCGGTGCGGCTTCGAAAGTGGCGAACGCCACGGCGCAGTTGAACCCGCAGCTAAGGACCATGACCAGCCCGTCAAAGGCGGTTCGCTCGATTGCCTCCCAGATGATGGACACGCCGGTCTATCTCAAGAAGAACCTGCGCGGGGCGGGCGACATGGCGGCTGAGACTGCCATGCACGAATACGCACGTGGCGCGGTTGTCCAGGCGCTTGAAGTCCAGCGCAAGGCATACAGCGAAGCGCGCAAGGCAGGGCTAAAGCTGACTGAGCGCGAGTTTCGGGAAGCTGTCGGCATGGCAATGCGCCGTGGTGACAAGAGCAATCTTCCCGGTGTCGAGAAGGCAGCCGCAGCCTGGCGCAAGCATGTCATCGAACCGTTGAAGGATCGCGCGGTCTCGGCTGGGTTGCTGTCCGAGGACGTGCAGGTTGGCACTGCGGAATCGTATTTCAGCCGCGTCTATAATCGCCCGCTCATTGAGGCGCATGAAGGCGAGTTCAAGCAAATCGTGCGTGACTGGCTCTCCGGTGCGCTTGATGAGGAAATCGCCCGCTCTCGTGGTCGCGTTGATCGTCGTGTGTTGACGCTCCAGCGGGAAAAGAACGAAACGGAGCTGGGCATCCTGCGCCGTCAGGAGGATATGCGGCAGCGTGTCGAGGCGGGCGAGATTGACGCTGACGATCTGCCAGAGGCGGAAATCGTCCAGTTCATCCGTCGTTTCAATGCCGGCGAGCGTCCACAACAGCCCGAACGGCTTTCGGAATGGCTGCGCAAGCAGCGTGATGGCATCTATGACCCGAATGGCGAACTGGCTGCCGTTCTGCCTGAGCTGCGCAAGGTTCCCGGCCTGCTGCGCAAATCGCGCAAGGCAAAGCTGAACCCGAAGGGCGGGCTCGGTCTCGATGACATTGTGCTGCGAGCTTGGGAAGAAGGTTTCTTGAACGACGCTGGCACGGTGCGAGCGGGTGCGCGTGACACGGTGTCGGAGCGCCCATCAATCCGCGATTTCCTCGATGCGCTCGATGCCGACATTCGGGGCGAATTTCAGGTTCGCGTGGGTGATGTCGATGCTGCCCGCTCGGCGGCGGATTTCGAGCGCATGCTTGATGCCATGTCGCGTGCCGGTGTCGATTTCCAGCAGCCGCGCTTTGCGACCTCCGAGGCAATGAAGGACATGGCGGCGCGTGTGAACCGTGTCCTTGATGATCTGGACCGCGAACGGATCGCACGGCTGAATGCTTCGTTGCAGGAGACGGAACGGCGCGGGTTCGGTGACTTCCTGAACGATGCCGACCGCGAGGATTACCTGAATGAGCTGGTCGAAGAAATCTACGACAAGGTGACGGGCCGCACCTACGACGGGGCATTGCCTACGGACCTAAAGATTGGCGCTCGGGGGCCGTTGAAGGAACGCACCTTCAACATTCCTGACGCCAAGATCGAGAAGTTCCTGGACAGCGACATTGAGTTTGTCGGCCGACGCTATGCGCGGCTGATGTCGAGCGACATTGAACTTACCGAGCGCTTCGGCTCTCCCGACATGGAGGGAGCATTTGCGGAGATAAAGGACGATTACAAGCGGCTGCGTGCGGCTGCTGAGAAGCTGCCGGCCAATGAACGCCAGAAGGCGCTGGACAAGCTCACGGCCCGCGAGAAGGCTGATATTCGCGATATTGAGGGCGTGCGGGATCTACTGCGCGGTCATTACAGGCCGGAAGTCCAGCATACGACGTGGGCGCGCGTCGGCAGGGCGGCGAACACCTTCAACTATATGCGGGCTCTTGGTGGTGTGGTGATCGCATCGCTCACGGACGCGGTGCGACCTGCCATGGTTCACGGCCTCAAGGATTACACGTCGGGGGCAATTGTCCCCCTGATCCGCAATCTCGATGCGGTGAAGCTCTCGGCAAAAGAGGCAAAGATTGCCGGTGCCATTTCGGAACGCGCCTTGGCAAGCCGCCTCGCCACGCTGGCGGAGCTGACGGACCCTTACGCGGTACGCTCTCCGTTCGAGCGTTTCCTTGATAACGCTGCGACGGGCTTCTCTCGGATGACAGGCCTGCTGCACTGGAACGACTTTCAGAAAACGATTGCCTCTGTGCTGACGCAAAACCGCATCCTGCAAAACGCAGAGACGGCAGCGGCGAAAGGCTTCGATGCCCTGCCCAAGCGAGAGCAGGCTTATATGGGCTTTCTCGGCGTAGGTGAGGGAAGGGCAGAGCAGCTCGGCAAGCTGTTTGCCACGCATGGCGAAACGCTCGACGGCGTAAGGGTGGCGAATAGTGAGGCATGGGGCGACGATGCCGGCACCGCCGTGCTTCGCCGTATGTATCGCGCGGCCATCAACAAGGACGTGGATTCCATCATCGTCACAAAGGGCGTGGGCGACGTCCCCCTGTTGGCTAATACGCCGCTCGGGCGCTCCCTCCTGCAATTCCGGTCCTTCGCTCTGGCATCGAACCAGCGGGTTTTGATCCGTGGTTTGCAGGAGGACAAGGCGCGGTTTGTCGGCGGCATGGTGGGCATGTCGACAATCGGCATGTTCATCTACTGGCTAAAGCAGACGGAATCGGGCCGGCCCGTGTCTGACAATCCGGGCACGTGGGTTGCCGAGGGCCTGGATCGCTCCGGCATCTTCTCCGTTGCCTTCGAAATCAACAACGCGCTGGAGAAGGCGAACGCGCCCGGTCTCTACACTGGCGCGGCGGCTCTGTTCCCCGATGCGGACCAGAGGCAGCCGGCAAGCCGGTACGCGGTGCGGTCCACGGTGGGCAGCTTCCTTGGCCCCTCGTTTGGCGGTGCAAGCGATACGGTCGGGCTCCTGAGCATGGGATTTGAGAACGCCCGACGCGCCGTCAATGGCGAAAAACCGGCATTGACGCCCGGTGACATATCGGCGGCGCGGCGTCTGACGCCATATGCGAGCCTGCCCTACTGGCGGTGGTTCATCGACGGCATGGTCGTCCCTGAACTCAAGGAGGGTCTCGACTGATCCCGAAGATATAGCGGCGCTGCCGCTTAGCCGAACCGACCCTTAGGCAAGGTCTTTGGCCCGTCGTGATGACGCGCCCGTCCCTTAGAAGGAGCCTACTACATGAGCAACGCTGCTCGACTGACTTGGCAATTCCCTCGCAACGAAGCCGACAAGGTTCTCGGCTGGCGTTCTGACGGGAAGGGCATGGAAAACAAGGGGCCGTTTGTCGCTCCCGGCGATCTGGCGACGGTCGCGACAACGGGAGATTACGACGATCTTACCAACCGTCCGATCCTTTCAAACCTAGCCACCATTGCCGCCGTACAGGCTGATGTGCCGCTATCCGACCCCGAGTGGTATCAGACGGCAGGCTACGCTGCAGCAGGTGATGGCGGCGGTGCACTCTACAAGAAAGTGCTTTCCGAGCCCTCCCATGCCGGCAAGGGGCAAAACGGCAACGGCACATGGTATGAGATTGCCGACCCAATAATCAACGTGCTTTCGCTTGGAGCTGATCCTACCGGCGTGTCGTCGGTGTCGTCGGTTGCTGCGGCAGCACTGACCGTTGGTCGTCCCGTCCACTTCCCTGCCGGTACCTTTCACTTCGCCACAGCGGTTAATCCACCCGCTGGCGCTAACATCGTTATCACGGGAGAGCACAGGACCAGAACCCGATGGACGGCCAACCAAGGCATTGTCCCGATTCTGTGTAGCCGCAACCCAACGACCGGAACCCGAATTTCCGGGTTCTCGATCAGTGGGATCGACTTTGACGGCCAAGCTGTCCGCGCGACATTCCCTTATACGTCGCTCTCTGACTATTCCAGCTATGGCATGCTCCAGGCGTTTAACATCCGTTTCGACGGCGATGCTGACCCGGCTGATGTCATAATCGAAAAATGTACATTCAGGAACATCCCGAACGTTCCGTTCTGGTCATCGAACATCAAGGGTTCGCTGATCGTTCAGGATAATGTTTTTGAGCGGACGAAAGACGCGGGTATCCTATACGCCGAGAATATCAAATACACCAACAACACTGTTCGGTTCTCGGCTGACAATGGCGTTTCTATCTCGCGCCAGAACAAGCGAATTCACGTTGCCGGTAATGATTTCTTCGCCAGCCAGAACCTTGGAATATTCTTCGGCGGCATCAGCCTGACGCCTTCAGGCGACCTGACCATCAGTGGTGCGGCTTACACGAACGGCTCGACGCTCACCCTGACGATGTCCAATCAGGCTGAAGGCTGGACGGTCGAGGACATCAATTCTACGATCCATGTGAGTGCGAGTGGCGTCGATAGCGTAATTCGCGTCGTCAGCGTGGCGAGCACTACCGTTGCAACCGGAATTGCCCTGCTGAATGTCCCTGCGGCGCATCAGAACACGCTGATTAGCGCGGCTAATTGGGCTATCGGGCCACAGGTGGGGTCGTCGCAAGGCTCGGTCCATGACAACACTGTCATGTGCTGCGGCTCATCTGGGATGTGGGGGTCTCTTGGAACGAGCAACCTTCATATCCACGATAACACCGTCATAGGCTCTGGCATTCACATCGATAGCGAGGTTTCTACGAAGGGCACCGCCGTTAGCGGGTCTACGACGCTTACACTGGCTGACGCGACGGGGTTCGCCATCGGTAATTGGGTTGCGATGTTCTCGCAGCGCACCAATGAAGATTGGTTCTTCGCTGAAATCACAAATGTTGCCGGGAACGTCCTGACGCTGGCGACGGCGGCTCCGCGCACTCTGGCGAACCTCGACACCTACCGAGCGGTCAAGATGACAGGGTCGAATTTCGGCATCTTGCTGAGCGGAATGTACATTTCCTCGGGCTATCTCAAATACAACGAGAAGCTGAACATCCACGACAATCTGATTCTGGATTGCGGCGATGGCGGCATCCGGCTTGGCTCGTCATCCGGGTCCGGGCGGCGATCAAAAATCCACGATAACATCATCAGGTATGAAAACCCGAACGTGGCAATCGCGGCTGCGCCGGGCATTCTGATTACCGAGCATTCCACAAACATGCGGTGCTCGGACATCCAAGTCTACCACAACCTGATCACCATGCCGACCGGAGCATCCACGATTGGCGTGCGCTACGATCCAATTGATACGAGTGACACGTCGCTAATCCATCTTGGTCCAAACCGGATCACGGCGGCGGATACGCTCTACCGGGTGCGCGAGACGACCGGGTTGACGGACATCACGTCGAAATACAACGTGAACAATGAAACCACACGCCAGGGCGACAGCCTTCGCGTTGCGGAGATGTTCGCCGGAAGTGGTTGGGTTGCTGGAAATGTAGTCTCGAACGACATGACAGTTACCAACACCCTCATGTCACTTAGCGCGGCAGCGACGATCAACGTTCTCAGAGTTCCCGCTGACACGGCAAACCGCCCGTTCTTCTTCCTGCGGAACGCCTCATCCACGGACAGCATCACTCTGACGCACAGTGCCGGGTTGCGCTGCCCGAATGCAACCAATGTTACAATCGGTCCGCGTGAGATGAAGCTGATCGTGATGATCGATGCCACCACGGCCCAGGTGGAAGGGGTCTAGATCATGACCACCCAGGAAAAGACGGCCATCGCCCTGCTACGCGTGGGCCGGTCATTCGCGGAGGCCGCAGAATCAAGCGGCCTCACCGTTGCTGAGGTCGTGGCGGCGTGGGAGATGGGCGCGAAAGCATCGCTGGCACAGGGTGCGAGCCACGGCCCCTCAATTCAGACAAGACTGCCCAACGGCAACCGGACCTCATCCGCCGGGGCCACATAAGAGCCGAACTTGTGGAATGTCGCCATTGTGTCGACCCCGCGACCGTTCATCGGCAAGGCCGATGGAGCATCGTATGATACATCAGCGTTTGGTCGGTCGAGGATGCTCCAGTCGATCAGGTCCATGTAATCTCTGGCCTGATAGCGCTGAATAATGAGAGCGGCCATCTCGCGATGTGCGCATGCGACGTTCGATAATTAGTCTCTACTCGCCCGGATGACACTGCTGCCGTAGATCGCACTGGTGATTTCACTAGACAGGCCATTCAGCACATCGAAATCCACCCTAGTTGGAGCATTTCTGACCTTCGCGAGTTCGCTCTCGAATAATACCCGCCTCGCGCGATGGAGTTGGTCATGCTCCTTGGCTGCGTCGTCTGTGGACAGTTCGCCCCTGATATTCATGGACCAGACATCTGCGACGTGGCGGTAGGATTCGGCAAGTGCCGCCGAGCCCGACTCTGTTGCCAACCTCCAGAGCATTACATAGCACCCAGCTATGACTTTTTTGCCCACAGATAGCTGTCCTCAGCATTGATCGGGTCCTCGAAATCAATTTGAACTTCGCATTGATGGCGTTCTCTGCGCTTTTGAGAACATACAGCCGTTCAATGTCTGGCAGTCTCTGTAGGGTCGCAGCATGGTCTTCGAACGACTGCGCCCGCACCTGAGTGCTCGCCAACACGAGAACAATGCCGAGAAATAGTGTGTACCGTTTCATGGCTTCGCCGCTGGTCTGGAAGGTGAAAATGAAGAGCGGATTATATCACCGCACATATCTGCCGAGCTGCCAATCATAGAATGCGTCCTTTGGCTTCCAAAAGCCGCGCTTTGACTCAGGGTGGCTCCGTGGTGCGCTCTGGCCGATTTCCGCTGTCCCAGCCTGCCTTTTGGCTTTCGCCACTGTGCGGGCTTCTGTGGCGGTTTTAGCGATGCCGCATAGATAATGCGCCGGGGCGCAGTTCGTGTTGGTGTCCTTGCCCAGCAGGGCGAGGGGGCGAACATGCTCGATGATCCACCGATCCTTGGTGCGATGGATCGGCTCATCACAGATGCAGCACGGCGCGACGTTGTGGCCGGTGCAGTGTTCCGAAAAGATGTGGTGCCTGCGCTTCGATGACATGCGCTTGCGTGGCGTGTTCTCGGGCATGGGAACCTCCGGTGATTGGTGAGCCGCCCGCGCCCGAAGGAAAGCGCGAGCGGCAGGGCGCTGGCCTACGAAGCCGGTGCGCCTTTAGTGGACTGTCGGCCTAGCATCGTCCTGTGTGTCAGCATCCGAGGGGAGGGCGTTACGTTCCTCTCCGATTGCTGCGAACAGATCGCGCATGTTGGCGTCCAGAATGTCGTTGCACTGCTTCACAGCCCGCCTGTCGCCCAGCAGCAGGCCGAACGCGAACGATGCAGCGGCGGTGAGGATCAGCGTTGTCATCGCTAGTTCAGCCTCCGTACCGCACCGCATGCCGCGTTGAGACATTTCAAGCCGAAGTGCCTCACAATGGTCTTGGCAATCGTCAAGGCCAACGTGGACGAGACAACCAGTCGAGCCTCGATGGTGAAGTCGTCGCCACCGTATGAGGAGCGCCGCTTGGTGAAGAACGTCAGCCGAAGCGTCCCCTCAGCGTCGATGGTCTCAACGTCGGCCATGCCGGTCACGAATGTGTCTTGCACCACGACGGGCTCTGACAGCATCTCGACGCCGATGGGGGCGTCTTCCTCGCGTTCGCTGACGTTCATGGCCGCGCCTGCCATTGCTCAGGGTCTTCAAGGACCATTGGCGGAAGCTCGCGCGTGATTTCACGGGCTGCGTCGAGCAAGTTATCAACGACGAAATCACGATTGTCGTCCATTCTGTCGGAGACCCGATCAAAGATGACTTCGATCATCGATTCCAGGATACATGTCTTGCGATGGAGCGCATCGAAGTACGCGTCCTCATTGGGGGTGCGGGCGCTCATGCTGCACCGCCTTTCCGCTGCCGCACGAATGGCGTCTCAGCCCGACCTAGATAGATGTGGTGCAAGCGCTGATGCGGGCTCTCGCTGAGGTCGTATCCGCCCCATGCGTCAACGATGCTCGGATCAATTGCCTTAGCGTCTTTGATGAACTGCTCTGCGAGCGCATCCAAGCGCTGGCGAGTCTCTGCTTCTGTGGTCATTGTCAGTCTCCTTCGGTTTGCAGGGTTGTGCGTCGCTTTGTACGTTGCGACGCGTTTTGCCCCATTCGCCCTTGGAAACTAGGGTATGCTGGCGGAGGGAGTGGGATTCGAACCCACGGAGACATCGCTGCCTCGCCGGTTTTCAAGACCGGTGCCTTAAACCGCTCGGCCATCCCTCCGGTGCGACGTGTATGCGTCAGGCGGCCGACCAATTCAAGCGGCAAGCGGTTTGGAGTCGTTTGATCAGCGAATGCCATAATCTTGCCCGTATCCCGTCACAATCGGTTAACATGGTAATAAGCATTGCATGCGCAATTTGCGCGAGGGTGTCATCACGCATCGTAATCCGGTAAACCACCGCACCGGCGGGGTTTCGAGGAGGCGGTGTGGTTTCGCATGAGGGGTTCGGGACGTTGACAAGCAAGGCATCTGCGCCCGCAGGGCATACGGCGCGCGGCGTTGGCCTCGTCACGATTACCGTCACATCCATGATGCTTGCGGCGTGCTCGACGTCCGGGCCGCAGACGGCGTCGGCAAAGCGCACCTCGACCAAGGAATATTTCGCTGAATCGGAATACGGGGTGAAGGCCAGCCCCAGAGTGTCGATGAAGCGCTCCGGACTGCCGCGCGGCGGCGGGCGCGAACAGGTCGGCAAGCCCTACAAGGTCAAGGGCAAGTGGTATCATCCCAAGGAAGACCCGGACTACCGCAATTCCGGCATGGCATCCTGGTATGGGGACGCTTTTCACGGCCGGCTCACTGCCAATGGCGAAGTCTATGACATGACGCACCTGACAGCGGCACATCCGACGATGCCGCTTCCCAGCTATGCGCGCGTTACCAATAGGGCGAATGGCTCGTCGGTGATCGTTCGCGTCAACGATCGCGGCCCGTTCGCGCATGGCCGCATCATAGACCTGTCGCGCCGAGCCGCCGAATTGCTCGACTACACGCAGAAGGGCGTGGCGAAAGTTGAGGTCGAATATGTCGGGCGCGCGCCACTCGACGGACAGGATGACGCTTTCCTGATGGCATCCTACAAGCCGGGCGGTGTCGGGCCCGACCCGTCCGATGGCCTGCCCACCGGTGTGATGATTGCCATGAATGGGCCGACCCCTACGGTTTCTGCCGCGGCCGCGCCGGTATTCCCGGGTCAGCAGGCATCCCAGGCGCCCGTGGCGGCTGCGCCTGGCGATCCTATCTTGCCTGATTTCGGTCCTATCGCGCCGGAACGGCCGGGCGTCGGGCTCGCAAGGCGTCTCGGTACCGGGCAGCCCACCGAAGCGCTGGCCTATGCCGACGAGCGCGTGAAGCGCGCAGCCCAGGTGGTCGCCGACTTCGCCGGCAGCGCGCCCGACAATGCCGCGCTCCTGGCCGCGCTCAACAAGCGCTATACGGCGGCTCCCGCCCCCTCGGAATATGTCGCGGTCGGCACGTATGCCAGCCAGGCCGAAGCCGAAACGATGGCGCGTGCGCTCGAGGCAGCCGGCAAGGCTACCATCGAAACCGACTGGAGCGGCGACGGGTTTGCCCTCAGCCTGCGCTCCGATGGCCGGGTTTCAACCGACAGCCTGCTCAGGGCTGCATGGGCGGCAGGCGCCAGCGACGCGATGACGGTACGCGAGTAGGGCGCAGGCGCCATCTTCCAGGGCAGAGTATGATGAGCGGCATTGTGGCCGGCCCGTCGGCGCTCGACACGGCTGCATCTCACGCTGGCAGAGCGGTTCCCATGGAATGGCCCATGCTTTAGTTTCGGGCTGCAAGGGCTGGTTCGGGGTTATTGAATGGTGAGGCTCACGCGTTTTCGCGTTTATGTTCTGGGGCTTTCGTTGCTTCTGGCCGCATGTGCCGGTGCACAGGCACAGCTCTTCGAGACCAGGGCCAAACAGGCATTCATGATCGATGCCGACACCGGCACGGTTCTTTACGCCAAAGACGCCGACGCGCTGTTCCCGCCCGCTTCCCTTGCCAAACTCATGACCATGGAAGTGGTGTTCAACGCCATCAAGCTCGGTCGGCTGACGCTCGATGACGAATTTCTGGTGTCCGAGAACGCCTGGCGTACCGGCGGCGCACCGTCCAGAACGTCCACCATGTTTGCCGAACTTGGCTCGTCTATCCGCCTGGAGGATCTGATCCAGGGCGTGATCGTGCAATCGGCCAATGACGGCTGCATCATCATTGCCGAGGGCATGGCGGGTTCGGAGGAAAATTTCGCCCAGTTGATGACGGAGCGGGCACGCGAGATCGGTCTGGAGAAGTCCGTGTTTCGCAACTCGACCGGCTTGCCGGCCGACGGCCAGGTGGTCACGGCACGCGAACTCGTTCTGCTGGCCCAGCACATCTGGCGCGAATATCCCGAATTCTACCGCTACTACAGCCAGACCGAATTCACCTGGAACAAGATCCTCCAACGCAACCGCAATCCATTGCTGGGGCTGAACATCGGCGCCGACGGTCTTAAAACGGGTTTTACCGAAGAGTCAGGCTATGCGATCGTCGGTTCCGTGCGTCGCGACGGGCGTCGGCTTTTCGCCGCACTGAGTGGCATGGAGAGCGACAACCAGCGCGCGGAGGAATCGCGACGCATCCTCGACTGGGGCATGCGCTCGTTCGAAAAACTCGATCTCTACGAGGCCGGTGAGGTGGTCGGCGAGGCCAAGACCTTCGGTGGCGAGAAGGGCGGAGTGGCGCTGCGTGCAGACGGGCCCATCTCGATCTTCGTGCCGATCACAAATCGCGACAGGCTGATCGCGCGGATCGTCTATGAGGGGCCGGTCGTCGCACCGGTGGAAGAGGGCGCCCAAATCGGCATGCTCAAGGTCTGGATCGGCGATACGATGAGCCAGGAGACACCGCTCTTTGCCGCCGAGAGCGTGGGGACCGGTGCTCTCCACCAACGTGCGCTCGATGCTGTCGAAGAGCTGCTGGTCGGCTGGCTGCGCTAGGTATCGTTCCGGGCACTGGCCAATGGATATTCCCGCGTGCGTGGCCTATGTGAGGACGCAAAGGCGGAGTCGGCGGTGTGTTGCCGATCCAAGACCAACGGCTGAAAGGCGGACGTGGCGCGCGGTATCTTCATAACCTTCGAGGGCGGGGAGGGGGCCGGGAAATCGACCCAGATCGTCACGCTGGCACAGGCGTTGCGAGGCACCGGTCTGGAGGTTCTGGTGACGCGCGAGCCAGGTGGCTCGCCTGGTGCAGAGGCCGTACGCCACGTGCTTTTGTCTGGCGCGGCGGAACCGTTCGGCCCAGGCATGGAGGCGTTGCTGTTTGCAGCGGCGCGTTCCGACCATGTCGAGCAGGCGATACGCCCGGCGGTGGCGCGCGGTGCGGTAGTGCTGTGCGACCGCTTCATGGATTCGAGCCGCGTCTACCAGGGGTGACCGGCAATCTCGACGCCGGTTTCATGCGAGCTCTGGAGAAGGTCGCAATCAACGGCATGGTGCCGGACTTGACGATCATTCTCGACCTCGATGCGGAGGAGGGGTTGCAACGCGCCGCCGTGCGGCGCGGAAGCGATGGCGCGGACCGCTATGAAAAGGAAACGCTGGAGGTCCACCGGCGGCGGCGCGAGGCGTTCCTGGACATCGCCAGGGCCGAGCCCGAGCGCTGTGTGGTGATCGACGCTGGGCAATCGCCGCAAGATGTTGCCGCCGCAATCGCTGAGGCGGTTCACCCCCTCGTATTGCGTAGCGAGATGGCGGAGGAGGGCGCTGCATGAGCTTCGAGCGCCTCGCCCCGGAACAGTTCGACACCATTCCCGGCATCGCCGAGCCTGCGGAGAACCCGCTGCTGGTCGGCCATGACGAGGCGATAGTGCAGGTCGCCTCCGCCTACCGCGCGGGCAAGCTGCACCATGCCCTGCTTCTTGCCGGACCGCCCGGTATCGGCAAGGCGACCTTTGCGTTCCATCTCGCCCAGCACCTGCTGGCAAACACGGTAGCCGCCGATGCGCCACCGCGGTTCTCGCAGCGTGACCCATCGTCGCCGCTGTTCCGCCAGATCGCGCAAGGGTCGCATCCGGCGGTGCTGCACCTGACGCGGCCCGTCAACGACAAGACCAAGGGTTTCAAATCCGTGGTGACCGTCGACGAGATTCGCAAGATCAACCGCTTCCTGTCGATGACCGCGCATGACGGCGCGTACCGCATCGCCATCGTCGATCCTGCCGATGACATGAACACCAATGCGGCCAATGCCTTGCTCAAGAATCTTGAGGAGCCGCCGCCGCGCACGCTCTTCATCCTGATTGCGCATTCGCTGGGTAGCCTGCTTCCAACGATCCGCTCGCGCTGCCAGACGATCAAGTTCAAGCCGCTGGAGCCGGCAGCGCTGTTGCAGGTGCTGGACGCGTCGCAGACCACCGTGCCGGATGATGAAGCGGGCCGTGCGGCGCTGGCAGCCCGGGCAGGGGGAGTGTGCGCGACGCGCTGCTGCTGACCGAGTATGGCGGGCTCGACATTGCCGATGCGGTGTCCGGCGTGCTGCGCTCGCGTCCCTACGCCTTTGCCGATGCGTGGCGGGTGGCCGAGGCGGTCAGCGGTCGCGATGCAGCCGTCCAATTCTCCATCTTCAACCAGCATGCACTGGAAGCAATCGCAGAACAGGCCAGGGGCGCGGCGCTGGCCGGCGACAGCGCCCGTGCAGACGGCCTTGCGGAGCTGTGGCGCGAGGCTGAGCAGGCCATTGCAGAGACCGAGACCTACAATCTCGACAAGAAGCAGCATGTCAGCGGGCTGCTCCAGCGAATGTGGCGGGCCGCCAATCCCTGAACCGGGATAGCCATTGCCCTTGCGATGCGCTATCTGACCGCCAGAAACCGATCGCCGGACCTCCCATGCCAAGCCAGACCTATTACATCACGACTGCCATTTCCTATCCGAACGGCAAACCGCATATCGGCCATGCCTATGAGCTGATCGCGACCGACGCGCTTGCGCGTTTCCAGCGTCACGACGGCAAGGACGTGTTCTTCCTGACGGGAACCGACGAGCACGGCATCAAGATGTACCAGACCGCGCGCAAGGAAGGCGTGTCGACGCGCGAGCTGGCCGACCGCAATGCGGCCGAGTTCAAGCGCATGGCTGAAGCGCTCGGCGCATCCAACGACGACTTCATCCGCACCACCGAAGAACGCCATTACCGCTCCTCCCAGGCGATCTGGAAGGCGATGGCGGATAACGGCGACATCTACAAGGGCGGCTATGCCGGCTGGTATTCGGTGCGCGACGAAGCCTATTACGACGAGGACGAGGTCGAGCTGCGAGACGACGGCGTGCGTTACGGCCCGCAGGGAACACCCGTCGAGTGGGTGGAGGAGGAGAGCTATTTCTTCCGCCTGTCGGCTTATGGCGACCGGCTGCTCAAGCTTTACGAGGAGCGCCCCGACTTCATCGGCCCGGTCGAGCGCCGCAACGAGATCGTCAGCTTCGTCAAATCGGGCCTGAAGGACCTGTCGATCTCGCGCACGACCTTCGACTGGGGCATTCCGGTGCCTGGCGACGAGAAACACGTCATGTACGTGTGGGTCGACGCGCTTACAAACTACATTACGGGTGTCGGTTATCCCGATGAAAACGCTGATCTTTGGCGCTTCTGGCCGGCCGACCTTCATGTCATCGGCAAGGACATCACGCGCTTTCACACGATCTACTGGCCGGCGTTCCTGATGTCGGCCGGGATCGAGCTTCCGAAGCGCGTCTTCGGCCACGGTTTCGTATTCAACCGCGGTGAGAAGATGTCCAAGTCGGTCGGCAACGTGATCGATCCATTTGCGCTCGTCGACCATTACGGGCTCGACCAGGTGCGCTACTTCCTGCTGCGCGAGGTGCCGTTCGGCCAGGACGGCAATTACAGCCACGACGCGATCGTGAACCGTACCAACGCCGATCTTGCCAACGACCTTGGCAATCTGGCGCAGCGCTCGCTGTCGATGATCGCCAAGAACTGCGGCGGCGTGGTACCGCAGAAAGGCGCGCTGCAGGACGTCGATACCGCGATGCTGGCGATGGCCGACGATGCGCTTGCAACAGCACGCAAGGCGATGGGCGTGCAGGCGATCCACCAGGCACTGGCGGCGGTGTTCGCGGTCGTTGCGGAGGCCAACCGCTATTTCGCGGGACAGGAGCCCTGGGCGCTGCGCAAGACGGATCCCGCGCGCATGGAAACTGTTCTGTGGACCACGGCCGAAACCGCGCGCCGCGTGGCGATCCTCTGCCAGCCCTATGTGCCGGGTTCGGCAGCCAAGCTGCTGGACCTGCTTGCCGTGCCGGCGGACCAGCGCGACTTCGCGCATCTGGCGGACGCGTTCGCGCTGACGTCGGGCGACGCATTGCCTGCGCCACAGCCGGTTTTCCCGCGCTATGTCGAGCCGGAAACCGCAGCCTGAGCGATCGCCGATGCTTGTCGACAGCCACTGCCATCTGGACTTTCCGGATTTCGCCGAAGAGCGCGACGCGATCGTGTCGCGCGCGCTGGAAACCGGCATCGGCCGGATGGTGACGATCTCGACACGCGTGAAGAAGTTCCCACAGGTGCTGGCGATCGCCGAGGCCTACGAGCAAGTCTATTGCTCGGTCGGCACGCATCCGCACAATGCCGCGGAAGAGCTTGACGTGACGGCCGACGAGCTCGTGCGGCTGGCGCAGCATCCGAAGGTGGTCGCCATCGGCGAAGCGGGGCTCGATTACTTTTACGACAAGGCACCGCGCGACGCCCAGGCGAAGGGTTTCCGCACGCATATCGCGGCGGCGCGCATCACCGGCCTGCCGCTGGTGATCCATGCGCGAGACGCCGATGCCGATGTCGCGGCGATTCTGGAGGACGAAATGGGGAAGGGGACCTTCCCTTTCGTTCTCCATTGCTTTTCATCCGGCCGCGGGCTGGCAGAAGCCGGCATCGCGCTCGGCGGTTACGTATCGTTCTCGGGTATCCTTACATTCAAGCGTTCACAAGAATTGCGTGAGATCGCGGCAAACGTTCCGCGCGACAGGCTTCTGGTGGAAACGGATGCGCCTTACCTTGCGCCGCAGCCGTTTCGTGGCAAGCGCAACGAACCGGCCTATGTCAAAGAGACCGCAGCGGTCCTGGCGAAGGCCATCGGGGTTGCGGAGGAAGAGATCGCCGAAATCACCACGGACAATTTCTTCCGCCTGTTTTCCAAGACGCCGCGGCCGTAAGACATGGCCGATCGCCTGCGCCTCGTCATCACCGGATGCGGCTCGTCGCCAGGCACGCCGCGCATCGTCGGTGACTGGGGCGATTGCGATCCCTCAATCCCAAAAACCGCCGACGGCGTGCAGCGGCGCTTGTCGAGCGCATTTCAGAATCTGGTGAAGTAACCCGCGTCGCGATCGACACCGGGCCGGATTTCCGCGAGCAGATGCTGGATGGGTGCGACGCATCTCGACGCTGTCGTCTATACGCACCCGCATGCCGACCATATCCACGGCATCGACGATCTGCGCGGCTATTTCCTGGTGCAGCGCCATCGCATCGACATCCACGCAGACAAGCCAACGCTCGAAAGGCTGCGCGATGCGTTCGGCTATTGCTTCGAGACGCCGCCCGGTAGTTCCTATCCGCCGATCGTTACGCCGCACGTAATCGCACACGACGTGCCGTTCACCATCGACGGCGCCGGCGGCCCGATCACGTTTCTGCCGCTCACATTGGTACATGGAGACATCCTGTCACTCGGATTCCGCATCGGCGGCCTCGCTTATTGTTCCGACGTCAGCGACTTTCCCGCGGAAACCGCGGCCCAGCTCGAAGGCCTCGAGGTGCTGGTGGTCGACGCGCTGCAATACCGGCCGCACCCCAGCCATCTGTCGCTGGTACAGGCGCTCGAGTGGATCGAGCGCCTCCAGCCGCAGCGCGCGGTGCTGACGCATATGCACATACCGCTGGACTACGAAGCCGTGCGTGCCGAAACGCCTGACCATGTCGAGCCAGCTTACGATGGCATGGTGATCGAGCTTTCGGCTGAAAGCCTCTGATTATAAAACGCTTTCAGGTCGCATTAGATGAGTTCGCCGTATAGGCGTAAGTTCCATAATCCATCTTATGCGACTTTTGCTTGTGGTGTTTGGGCGCCGGATGGATGCCGTCTGGCGTTGATTGATTCTCTGCTAGCCACCTACTCCTCGCGGCGCCCCGTAGCGTCGCGATCACGTTCGTATCGTCTGGTGACGGGAAACGGCGGCAACCATGCCTCGCGACGATCGATCCACAACTCGTATGTCGGGACCAGCTGGTCAGGTGCGTCGAGTGAGCCCAAGTTCACCTCCATCTCGTCGGCGCTACGCCCGAAAACCGACGAACCGCATTCCGGGCAGAAATGACGCCCCGCATAGTCGCGTGTTTTGCCTTCGATCATCACTGCATCTGAGGGAAAGATCGCCGATGCGTGAAAAAGCGCGCCGTGATGTTTGCGGCAGTCGAGGCAGTGGCAGATGCCGACACGGTACGGGTGTCCCGTTGCCACAAGTCGGACGCTGCCGCACAGGCAGCCGCCGCTGAATCTGTCCATGCTGCTGCCTCCACCATCAAGCGGCCCAAAACTACACCGAGGCTGCTCAGCCGTCCATCATCACCACATCCACCATCGGCCCGCGCTGCGGCACTGCGTGAGGAAGTGCTGATATAGCGCCCCGCTCTCTCAGCGCTATTCGAACGCCTCCTCGCTGATCGGCCATATCGGTCGCGAGAGTTTCCGGTAGCCCGCGGTCTTTGGGTTGCTCGGATAGCAGCCCTCGACGGCCGCATGGACGATTTCTTCCGCTATTGGTGCGAAGCCGGCATGGAAGTGGTTGGTCGATTTTATCAGCAGCACCTGCTTTTCGAGCGGATTGACGCCGAGATTGCTGAAGATGTCGGGCTCGAAGGTCTGCGTACGGTTGGTGTTGAGGATGATGTCGATCTCGGTGCCCGCGAGCCGTACGAGCGCAGCCGGGCCGAGGGTCACCCGGCTGGTGCCGAAGGTCTGCCATCCTTCCTGTGCAAGCTTTCGGATTTCGAACAGGCCGTCGAAGGGCTGGCCGCTGGCGGCGTTGGCCTTTCCGCCGATGCGCATCTCCAGCACCGTCCCCTCGCCTGCGCCGTGCGCGAAGACGACCGCCTGCGGATCCCAGATCGTGGCGACGCCGATGCGGTCGATCCCGCTGGCGGCAAGCGCGTGCAGCAGCGCCGTGTTGTCGCCGGCGGTGCCGCCGCCGGGATTGTCCCACATGTCGGCGATCACCAGCGGCTTGCCGCTGCCGCCGGCCCGTTTGGCGCGCTCGATCGTCTGTTCGACCGTGAGGCTGTTCATGATCGTCGTGCCGCGCATGGCGCGAACTTCGAGACCGAGTTTTTCGGCAAGCGCTGCGCCGGTTTCAGGCGCGTTGTCGGTCACCACCAGCATGCGCGTGCCGAGTTCCGGCACATCGGCGGCCATAAAGCCGTGGATCAGGGACACCGAGAGGACCCCGTCCCTGCCCTGTAACGCCTTCATGCGATCGACGAAGGAGCGCGTGGGTTCGCGGCTGGTCGGGAACACGTCGATCATCCGGCAGTCGAAGGTGGAAATGACGGGCCGGATTTCGCCGCGCGTGGCGCGCAGAGCAAGGTCCACCACATGCTCGGCGCGTTCGACGAAGTCCGTATGCGGAAACTCGAGGAAGGCGGCTAGGATATCGGCCGCGCCACGCGCTTCGACGTCAGGTGGCTGTGCGGGTCGAGCTCGGCCGCCACCACGACGTCGGGGCCGACGATCTCTCGGACGCGCGCCAGCAGATCGCCCTCGCAATCGTCCAGTCCCCGCGCGACCATGGCGCCGTGCAGTCCGAGCACGACGCAATCGACAGGCATGGCTGCCCGCAACTGGTCTAGGATTTCGTCACGCAGGGCCTCGTAGACGTCGAGCCGCACATAGCCGCCAGGTTCCGCCCAGGTGGCGGTGCCCTCGATCAGGGTGAACCCCTCCTCCCTCGCCCTGCGGCGCAGGACCGGGATCGGCGCCGAGCACAGCGTCGGTGTGTCGGGGTGCGCGCCGGGCCCGGCATAGAAAGCCATCTCGAACGCATGCCTGTCGGTCGGGATCGGCGAAAAGGTGTTGGTCTCGGTGGCGAGCGACGCGGTGAAGACACGCATGCAATGATGTTCCGGTAGTTTGGCGCCGCGCTTAGAGCGGCTTGTAGGCGACGGCCTCGACCTCGATCCTGATGTCGATCATCAGGCGCGATTCAACCGTGGTGCGGGCTGGAGGATCTTTCGGGAAGTGTTTTGCGTAGACGGCGTTGAAGGCGCCGAAATCGCGCGCGTCCTCGATCCAGACCGTCGTCTTTACCACGTCTTCCATCGCGCAGCCGGCGAGCGCCAGCGCAGCCTTCACATTGGCGAGCACCTGTTCGGTCTGCTCGGTGATGCCGCCCTTGACGACGATGCCGTCCGCCCCGACCGGTACCTGCCCCGACACGAAGACGAAATCGCCGGCGCGCACGGCGGGAGAAAGCGGCACGTGAGAGGTGCCGAAGCACTGCTTGGTCATATATCTGCTCCTTTGTCGGCCTGAACCGGCCTATTTGACTGCGCCGATCGCCAGCCCACGCACCAGATAACGCTGCAACCAGGCAAAGACGATGGCGACGGGTATGGTAGCGACGAAGGTCGCGGCCATGACGTGATGCCATTCGACCGTGTAGCGTCCCGCCACCAATGAGAAAATCTGGATCGGCAGCGTGTAGCTTTCCTGCCGCCTGAGCATGGTGAGCGCGATGACGAACTCGTTCCAGGCATTGATGAAGGAGAAGATCGCCGTCACCGTCATTGCGGGTAGTGCCAGCGGCAGGAAGACCATGGCGAGTGCCCGCGCGGGGCTGGCGCCCTCAATCCAGGCCGCCTCCTCCAGATCCTTCGGGATGGTGGAGAAGTAGCTTTGCAGCATCCAGACTGTGAAGGCGACGTTGAAGGCGCCATAGACGAAGACGATCGAATTGACGTTGTCGAGCAGTCCCAGCCAGACAACGAGGCGGAACAGGCCGATGACGAGCACGATCGGCGACAGCATCTGCGACACGAGCAGGAACTGTCGGAACGCACCCTGCCCTGCGAACCTGAACCGGCTCATGGCGTAGGCTGCCGGGATCGAGACCAGCAGCGCCAGCACCGTGGAAAGCACCGCCACGTAAACCGAGTTCCAAAGGGCGTTGCCGAAATTGGTGGCGGCCCACATGTCGATGAAGTTTCTCCAGGCTTCTTCGCGCGGCCACCAGGTGGGCGACAGCACCTCGTTTGCCGGTTTGATCGCGGTGATGAACATGACCGCGAACGGGAACAGTATCAGCACCACCAGCGGCGAGAGCAGGAGCCAGAAAAGCAGCGACTTCTTGAGCTTCGCACTCATGCGCGTTCCCTCCGCATGGCGAGCGAGACGTAGACGACGGTGAAGGCGAGCAACAGCCCGAACATCATGATCGACAGCGCCGATGCCTCGCCCAGCTTTCCGAGGCTGAACCCGAGCTGGTACAGATAGGTGACGAGAATGTCGGTGGAATTGGCCGGACCGCCCTGCGTCGTCGCCCAGATGATCGGAAAGGAATTGAACACGTTGATCATGTTGAGCACGATCGCGATGTTCAGGAACGGGCGCATGAGCGGCAGCGTGATCTCGCGGAAGGTCTGCCAGCGAGAGGCGCCTTCGAGCTTGGCTGCCTCGTAAAGGTCGTCGGAGATCGATGACAGCCCGCCCAGGAAGATCGTCACCGTAAACGGGATCGTCACCAGGATGCCGATCATGATCTGCACCGGAAAGGCGGTCGAGGCGCGCGCCAGCCACTGAATGTTCTGGTCGATGAGGCCCAGGTTCCTGAGACCCGAGTTGAGCATGCCGCTTTCGCCGTTGAGCGCCCAGCGCCAGACGATGGCCGTCATCGTGAGCGAAACCGCCCATGGCAGCATGATGATCACCCGCGCCAGCGAGCGGCCGTAGAAATCCTCGTTGAGGATCATGGCCACGGGCACGGAAATGACGAGCGCTCCAACGACGATGCCGCCCGTCCAGATGAAGGTGCGCCACAGGGCGCCTAGGAAATCCGGGTCCCGGAACACGGCCATGTAGTTGTCGAAGCCGTTGAAGCCGCGTAGCTGACCGAAACGGTTGACGTCGTTGACCGAGATCGTGCCGAGCTGGAAGAGCGGCCACAGGATGATGAACGCGGCGAGCAGGAACCCCGGCAGGATCAACACGTAGGGGTTGGTCAAGGGCGAGCGCATCGGTGTCCCGTCATGATTTGCCGGCTGAAACGGCGGGATTGCTCGGGCTGGCAGGCGCGGAGTTCCGCGCCCGCCGATGTCGTCGGTTTGCGATCAGTTGCCGAGGATACCGTTGATTTCGGCTGCCGCCGCGTCGAGCGTGGCCTTCGCCTCGCCGTCGCCGAGATAGATGGTCTGCACCGCGTCGGACGTGGTGGAGGCAATCTCTTCCCAGCCAGCGATGACCGGCGCGAAACGCGCATCCGGCAGGAGGTTGGTGAACTCCTTCAGGTCCGCATTGTCGGCAAAGGCCGGCTGCTCGGCCACTTCCGGGTTGACCGGCAGGAAGCCCTCGCCCGAGGTGAACTTCGAGCGCCATTCGGTGGTGAACAGCATGTCGAGGAACTTCCAGGCCGTTTCCTTGTTCTGCGAATTCTCGAACATGATGATCGAGTCGGTCACGCCGTAGGTGCCGCGGTCGCCGTCCGGACCGGCCGGAATGGCAGCCACGCCGTACTGCAGGTCAGGTGCCTCTTCCTTGATCTGGTTGGACAGGAACGGCGCGGTGATCATCATGCCGACCTTGCCCTGCTTGAACAGGTTCTGGACGTCCTCGCGGTTATACGAAGTAACGCCCGGCTGGGTCGAACCCGCATCGATCAGGGATTTGTACATCTCGGCCGCCTTGTAGCCGGCATCGGTGTCGAGGCCGGACGTGCCGTCTTCCTCGACCAGTTCGCCGCCATAGGCCCAGAAGGCATAGTAGAAATAGACGTCCGTCTCGATCTCCTTGCCCTGCAGACCGAAGCCGGCGATGTCGTCGCCCAGCGCGCTGATCTTCTTGGCGGCTTCGGCGAGCTCATCCCAGGTATCCGGTACTTCGGTGATGCCCGCCTGCTCGAACAGCGCCTTGTTGTAATACATGGCGCGGGCCGATGCCGCGATCGGCAGGCCGTAGGTCTTTTCCTGCATCACCGACGGCTCGAGGAAGACCGGGAAGAACCGCTCCTTGAATTCGTCGGTCATGTACTCGTCAAGCGGCGCGGCAATGCCCTGGTCGACGAAGTCGATGAGCCAGCGCGTGCCGATGATCGAGAGATCGGCATTGGCGTTGCCGGAGATGTCGGTCGTCAGCTTCTGCAGCAGAACGTCCCAAGGCACGACCTCCACCTGGATGTCCGAGCCGGGGTTGGCCTCCTCGAACGCCTTGGCGGCCTCGTCGAAATAGGGGCCTGTCTTGGAGCTGTATTCGGCGACTGTGACGCGCACCGTCTCGGCGGCGGCCCATCCGGTGAATGCCAGAAGTGCTGCGCCCGCGACTGCGGATCTGAGCGCGGTCTTGTTCATTGCTATCTCCCTGTTCCTCTCTCGAGTTCCTGTGCGCCGGCATGCTCTTTCGACGGTCGTCCGCGGCGCCAGCGACAACCTCTGATGTAATTTTTTTACAGAAATTTGGAAAACGCAAGGAGATTCGCACATTCGTGTTGCTAAATTACGAGTTTTCGGCAAACCTCATGAAAACGGCCGTGAACGGCCAAGTTAGGCGCGACCGGGCTCAGCGAATGGTGAGCGCCGCGATCAGGGGCGAATGGGAGTGCGATGATCGATCTTGCAGGGAACAGAATTGTGGTTACAGGCGCTGCCGGGGGCATCGGCAGCGCGATGGTGGAGGTGCTGGCGGGGTTTGGTGCTGCGGTGGTCGCCTGCGACATCGAAGGGGCCGACCTTGGACTGCCGGGCGTGGCCGAGGCGCGTCATTTCGATCTGATGGACGATGCGGCGATCGAGGCTGCGGCAGCAGAGATCTGCGCCGGCGGTACCCCCGACGCCGTCATCTCCAATGCCGGCTGGACACGTGCCGAAACCCTTGCCGATGTCAGCGCCGATGCGCTTTCGCATGAGCTGAACCTCAACCTGCGCAGCGCGGCGCGTTTGTCCCAGGCTTTCCTGCCCGCGATGCGAAACAATGGCGGCGGAGCCTTCGTCTTCATCTCCTCGGTTAATGCGCTTTCCCACTACGGAAACCCCGCCTATGCGGCTGCCAAAGCGGGCCTGCTCGCCTGGATGCGGGCAATCGCGACGGAGGAAGGCCGCAACTGCATCCGCGCGAACGCTATTGCTCCGGGCTCCGTACGAACCATGGCCTGGGATCATCGCATCGAGCGCGATCCGGCCATTCTGGGCAAAGTGAAGCAGCTCTACCCGCTCGGGCGCATGGTGGAGCCAGCGGAAGTGGCGCGGGCGGCGGCCTTTCTGGTCTCGTCGCTGGCGAGCGGCATCACGGGAACGGTCCTGCCGGTCGATGCCGGTATATCGGCGGGCAACCTGCCCTTCCTGGAACAAATCGCCGTCTGAGGAGCACGATCAATGGCCGATCTGAAACTGACGGACATTTCCAAGAGCTATGGATCGATGTCGGTCATCGAAAAGCTTTCGCTGTCGATCGACGATGGCGAATTCGTCGTGCTCGTGGGGCCGTCGGGCTGCGGCAAGTCCACCCTGCTGCGCATGATTGCGGGGCTGGAGCCCATCACCGGCGGCGATCTGGTGATCGGGGGCGTTCGGGCCAACGACGTCCCGCCGCAGAAGCGCGACACGTCTATGGTATTCCAATCCTACGCGCTGTTTCCGCATATGACGGTGCGCGAGAACATCAGTTTCGGCCCCCGCGTGCGCGGAGAGCCCAAGGCCGAGACGGAAACACGTATCCGCAGGGCCGCGGAAATCCTCAATCTCGGCGACTATCTCGACCGACGGCCGGGGCAACTCTCCGGCGGCCAGCGGCAACGCGTGGCGATGGGGCGCGCGATCGTGCGCGATCCCAAAGTGTTCCTGTTCGACGAGCCGCTTTCCAATCTCGACGCCAAGCTGCGCATCCAGATGCGCACGGAGATCAAGGCGCTTCACCAGAAGCTCGGCACCACGATCGTCTACGTGACCCACGACCAGATCGAAGCCATGACAATGGCCGATCGCATCGTTGTGATGAACAGTGGCCATATCGAGCAGGTCGGCACGCCGCTGGAGCTCTACGACAACCCCGCGAACACCTTCGTTGCCGGTTTCATCGGCTCGCCTGCAATGAGTTTCCTGCAGGGCAGCACCGCTTCGGAAAACGGTTCGCCGGTCGCGACCCTCGGCGATGGCACCAAGCTGCCGATTGCCGGTGGCCATGGCGAGCGCCAGGTGACGATTGGCATCCGACCGGAAGCCTATCGCCGTGACCCTGAGGGGCCTTTGGCCCTGTCTGTCAGCGTCGTGGAGCCGACAGGGCCGGAAATCCATGTGTTCGGGACCATTGCAGGCGAAGACGTGCGGGTTGTGCTGCGCGACCGCGAACTGCCGAAACCGGGTGAGCAGCTTCGGCTCTCGGTGCCCGTCGAGCACGTCCATCTCTTCGATACACAACGTGGCCAGCGGCTCGGAGGAGACTTCCACTGATGGACACACGCGCCCCCGCAGCCCCCGAACGCACGGTCGACATCATCGCCCGTTTGCAGGACCGGCTCGAACGCGGGCGCGGCGCCGAAATCAGGCTCGTGGAGAGTATCCTTGCCGACCCGCAATTCGCCGCGCACGCACCCATTGCGCAGATTGCGGAACGGGCGGGCGTCAGCGAACCGACGATCACAAGGCTGGCTCGGGGGCTGGGCTTTCCAGGCACACGCGAGATGCGTTTTCATCTGGCGCAGGCGCTGGCCATAGGCGGCGCCTATCTGCGCGAGCCGAGCGTGCCGGCAGAGGAGCTGCCGCTGTCCGCGCAGGTGATCGCCAAGGTGGCGTCCGGTGCGCACGCCGCCCTTGACCTCATGTCCATGGGGCTTGCCGATGTCGACATCGAAGGCATGGCGCGGCAAATCTGTCGTGCCAGCCAGATCCTCGTCTATGGCACCGGCGGCGGGTCATCCTTCGCGGCCGTCGAATTGCAGAACCGGCTGTTCCGCCTCGGCCTCCATGTGACCGCGCATACCGACCCGCAGCTTCAGCGTATGAGCGCTTCCGTGCTCGAGCCGAAGGCGGTCGTCATCGGCTTTTCGGTTTCAGGCCAGGCGGCATCGGTCCGCGATGCGGTGACGATCGCGCGGCAGTATGGTGCGAAAGCGATCGTCGTGACATCTCCCAACACGCCGCTCGCCAAGGCAGGTGACGCCCTGTTGCCGCTGACGTTCAAGGAAGACGGCAACCTCTACAAGCCGTCCTCCACCCGTTATGCCCTTCTGGAGGCGGTCGACATACTGGCCATGGCCACGGCGCAGACGATCGGGCCGAAGGTGCTCGAATCGCTGCGGCGCGTCCGCCACAGCCTTGCAAGCCAGAACATCCGCAACCCTGACCTGCCTATCGGAGACTGACACTTTGCGTATCATGGACCTCGAAACGCCCGCCGTGGTCATCGACCGGACGAAGGTGGATGCCAATCTCGCGCGCGCGCAGACCTATGCCGATGCGAACGGGCTGAAACTGCGCCCGCACATCAAGACGCACAAGCTGCCGACGTTCGCCCGGCTGCAATGTGAGCTTGGTGCCATCGGCATCACCTGCCAGAAGGTGGGCGAAGCCGAGGTGATGGCCGATGGCGGCATCACCGACATCTTCATCCCCTACAACATTCTGGGTGAAGGGAAGCTTGAGCGGCTGGCGGCCCTGCATCAACGCGTGAACATGTCGGTCAGTGCCGACAGCGCCGTGACGGTCGCGGGCTACGCGGACCACTTTACCGACCCCGCACGCCCCCTGCCCGTCCTGATCGAATGCGACATCGGCGCCGGGCGGTGCGGTGTCCAGTCGGCCGACGAGGCGCTGGCGCTTGCCCGCCGGATCGAGGCCGCACCGGGCCTTCGCTTCGAAGGGCTGATGACCTATCCGCCGCGCGGCGCGCTGGAAGCCGTCGAACGGTGGCTCGAGGATGCGGTGACCCTGCTGGAGAAGAACGGCATCGCGGTGAACACGGTGTCGAACGGCGGGTCACCCGACTTCTACGCGGCGGCAACCGTCAAGAGCGCGACCGAGCACCGGCCGGGCACCTACATCTATTCCGACCGGATGCAGGTCGCTTTCGGCCATGGCACGCTTGCGGATTGCGCGCTGACCGTGCTTGCCACCGTGGTGAGCCGCCCGACGCAGAACCGCGCCGTCCTCGACACCGGCTCGAAAGCGCTCGCCGCCGATATGGCTCCTGTGCCGGGTCACGGGCACATCGTCGAATATCCCGCCGCCGTCATCACAACGCTCAATGAGGAGCATGGCATCGTCGATTTGTCAGCCTGCGCCATCAAGCCGGAGATCGGCGAGAAGGTGCGCATCATCCCCAATCACGTCTGCGTCGTTTCGAACCTCTTCGACGTGGTCAACCTTACCGACGGCGAGATCGTGCTGGAAACCGTGCCAGTCGCGGCACGCGGCAAGCTCGCCTGATTTTTACGCCAACCAACGGACCGACTCATGATCTACGACAAGAACCCCTTCCCGCAGGGCGATGCCGACCGTCACGCATTGTGGGAGATGCTGGTGCATCGCGACATCGACGCCTTTCTCGCGCAGGACTGGTCGATGGTGGCCGACGATTTCGCCGACGACCGCTTCTTCGGCATGCATGCGCATTTCCTGAATGACGCCGATTCCTGGCGGCTGCAGTTTCCCGATGTCGCGACCTATCGCGACGAATGGCTGCGCCAGGCCAAGGAGACCGCGGCGACCGAGTTCGCCGAGCCGTTGCGTGACGCGCTTTTCCGCGTGACCAACATGCGCGACATGGATATCGATGGCGATCGCGCGGTGCTGCACAAGAAGTTCAACGGCAGTGTGCGCAAGGCCGACGGCACCGAAGACCGGCTCAACTGGCAGACGCTTTATTTCTGCTCAAAGCTCGGTGGCCGGTGGAAGATCACCGGTTTCGTCGGCTACATGCCTCATCCGCTCGGGCGCTGAGCACAGCAACGCGGTCCGCCCAAACACGCTACTCCGCCGCCTCCTTGAAAGCGCCGGGCGTATAGTTGAGGATCGGCCCCAGCCAGCGCTCGACTTCGGCGATATCCATGTTCTTGCGTTGGGCGTAGTCCGCGACCTGGTCGCGCTCGACCTTGGCGACGCCGAAATAGTAGCTGTCGGGATGGGCGAGATAGAGCCCCGAGACCGACGAACCCGGCCACATCGCGTAGCTTTCCGTGAGGCTGACGCCTGCCTGCCGTTCGGCGTCGAGCAGGCGGAACAGCGTTGCCTTCTCGGTGTGATCCGGCTGCGCCGGGTAACCGGGGGCCGGGCGGATGCCGGCATATGGTTCGCCGATCAGTTCGTCGGGCGCGTAAGCCTCGTCGGCGGCGTAACCCCAGAACTCCTTGCGCACCTTTTCGTGCATACGCTCGGCAAAGGCTTCCGCGAAGCGGTCGGCAAGCGCCTTGACCAGGATCGAATTGTAGTCGTCGTTGGCGCGCTCGAAGCGTTCGGCGATGGCGACTTCCTCGATGCCGGCCGTCACCACGAAGCCACCGAGATAATCGGGCTTGCCGCTGTCGACAGGCGCGACGAAATCGGAAAGCGCCAAATTGGCCTTGCCGTCGCGCTTGGCGAGCTGCTGGCGCAGGGTGAAGAAGGTGGCGAGCTCCTGCGCCCTGCCCTCACCCGTGAACAGCCTGATGTCGTCGCCAACCGCCCCTGCGGGCCAGAAGCCGATGACGGCGCGGGGGTGAACCACTTCTCCGCGATGATCTTTTCCAGCATCGCCTGCGCGTCGGCGAAGAGCTGGCGCGCGGCCGCGCCCTGCTTCTCGTCTTCAAGGATTTTCGGATAGCGTCCCTTCAGCTCCCAGGTCTGGAAGAAGGGCGTCCAGTCGATGTAGCGCGCCAACTCGGCCAGATCCCAGGTCTCGAAGGTTCGGGTGCCGAGGAAGGCCGGCTTCGTCGGCTCATATCCAGACCAGTCGATACGATGGGCATTGGCGCGCGCGCGGGCCAGCGGCAGGCGCTGCTTCTCGGCCTCGGAACGATGGTGGGCGTCGGCGACCTTGCGATACTCCGCGCGCAGCGTTTCCACATAGCCGGGTTTCTGCTCCGAAGACAGCAGGCTGGAGACGACGCCGACGGCGCGGCTGGCATCGGTGACATAGACCGCCTGCCCGCGTTCGTAGCGCGGATGGATCTTCACCGCCGTATGCACGCGGCTGGTCGTGGCGCCGCCGATCAGCAGCGGGATCTCGAAGCCCTCGCGTTCCATCTCGGCAGCGACGTGGGCCATCTCGTCGAGCGACGGCGTGATCAACCCGGAAAGGCCAATAATATCGACCTCCTCTGTTCGGGCGGTCTCCAGAATCTTCGTTGCCGGTACCATCACGCCGAGATCGATGATCTCGTAATTGTTGCACGCCAGAACGACGCCGACGATGTTCTTGCCGATGTCGTGGACGTCGCCCTTCACGGTCGCCATCAGAACCTTGCCGGCGCTCTGGCGCTGTCCGCCGCCGGTGGCAAGCTTCTCCGCTTCCATGTATGGGAGCAGCACGGCCACGGCCTGCTTCATCACGCGCGCCGATTTCACGACCTGCGGCAGGAACATCTTGCCAGCGCCGAAGAGGTCGCCGACGACATTCATGCCGGCCATCAACGGTCCTTCGATGACATGCAGCGGACGCTCGGCGTTCTGCCGGGCTTCCTCGGTGTCGGCCTCGATGTATTCGGTGATGCCGTTGACGAGCGCATGTTCAAGCCGCTTCTCCACCGGCCATTCGCGCCATCTGAGGTCCTTTTCCCTCGCCTCCTTGCCGGCCGCACCCTTGAAGCGCTCGGCAATCTCGAGCATCTGCTCGGTCGCGGTGTTGCCTGCCTTCGGCCGGCGATTGAGGACGACGTCCTCGCAGGCTTCGCGCAGCTCCGGATCGATCGATTCGTAAACGGCGAGCTGCCCCGCATTGACGATGCCCATGTCCATGCCGGCCTGGATGGCATGGTAGAGGAACACGGCATGCATCGCCTCACGCACCGGCTCGTTGCCGCGGAAGGAGAATGACAGGTTCGACACGCCGCCCGATACGTGGACGTGCGGCAGGGTCCGAATGATCTCACGGGTCGCCTCGATGAAGTCGACACCGTAATTGTCATGTTCCTCGATGCCCGTCGCAACAGCGAAAATGTTGGGGTCGAAGATGATGTCCTGCGGCGCGAAACCGGCCTTCTCGGTCAGCAGCTTGTAAGCACGCGTGCATATCTCGACCTTGCGTTCCTTCGTGTCGGCCTGTCCGGCCTCGTCGAAAGCCATGACGACGACGGCGGCGCCATACATGCGGCACAGCTTCGCCTGGTGGAGAAAGGCCTCCTCGCCCTCTTTCATGGAGATCGAATTGACGACCGGTTTGCCCTGCACGCATTTCAGGCCGGCCTCGATCACTTCCCATTTGGAACTGTCGATCATCACCGGCACGCGGGCGATGTCCGGTTCGGCGGCGATCAGGTTGAGGTATTCCTGCATCGCCTTCTTCGAATCGATCAGGCCCTCGTCCATGTTGACGTCGATGATCTGCGCGCCGTTTTCCACCTGGTCGCGCGCAACGTCGAGCGCAGTGGCGTAGTCTCCTGCGGTAATCAGCTTGCGGAATTTCGCCGAGCCGGTCACGTTTGTGCGCTCGCCGACGTTGACGAAGGGAATGTCGTCCGTGAGCGTGAACGGCTCGAGGCCGGAAAGCTGCATCAGCGGTTTCACCGTCGGCAGGCCGCGCGGCGTGTGGCGGGACACAGCCTCGGCGATTGCCGCGATGTGCTCCGGCGTCGAGCCACAGCAGCCGCCGACGATGTTGACGAGCCCTTCGCGGGCGAATTCCTCGACCTGTTCGGCCATGAATTCGGGGCTTTCGTCGTATTTGCCGAATGCGTTGGGCAGGCCGGCGTTGGGATAGGCACAGGTGAAAGTGTCCGCGACGCCGGAAATCTCGGCCAGATGCGGCCGCATCGCGGCCGCGCCCAGCGCGCAGTTAAGGCCAATGGAAAACGGTCTCGCGTGCCTTATGGAATGCCAGAAGGCGGTCGGCGTCTGACCGGAAAGTGTACGGCCGGAAAGGTCGGTGATCGTGCCGGAGATCATCACCGGCAGGCGAACGCCCTTCTCGTCGAACACTTCCTCCGCCGCGAAGATCGCGGCCTTGGCGTTGAGTGTGTCGAAAATGGTCTCGATCAGGATGATGTCGGAGCCGCCGTCGATCAGGCCGCGTAGCTGTTCGCCATAGGCGATGCGCAGCTCGTCGAAGGAAACTGCGCGATAGCCGGGATTGTTGACGTCGGGCGAGATCGAGGCGGTGCGGTTCGTTGGGCCCAATGCACCGGCGACGAAGCGGCGGCGGCCGTCTTCCTGCTGGGCGCGCAAAACGGCGCGCTTGGCAAGCCGGGCACCATCGCGGTTCAGCTCATAGACCATCTCCTCCATGCCGTAATCCGCTTGCGCGATGGTCGTGGAGGAAAAAGTGTTGGTCTCGACAATGTCGGCGCCCGCCTTCGCGTAGCGGTAGTGAATCTCCTCGATCGCCTTCGGCTGGGTGAGGATCAGCAGGTCGTTGTTGCCCTGCTGGTGGCAGGCACAGCCGGTGAAGCGGTCGCCGCGAAAATGATCCTCGTGAAAGCCCAACTCCTGAATCTGCGTGCCCATCGCGCCATCGAGGACGAGAATGCGCTTGCGTGCGGCTGCCGCCAGCGCCGCGAAAATCTCCGAACCATCCGGCTTCGGGGCTTCGGGTCCGAAAAGGGCATCTATCGGTGAAGGCATTTGCGACACTACTTATTCCTTGGACGACACAGTCTGTCGTCACATAAAGACATCTTTATGTCAACATGCAGGGCCGGAGCCTGATCGATGAATTGGTCGCGTCGGTCGTGGACAAGGCCGCTGCGGCGTTCTACCTCTCGGTGGCTGCAACGCCCCAACCCCGCGAGCTGACGCCATGACGCCCTCCAAAGACATTGCCCGCCTGATCGAGATCATGGCGGCGCTGCGCGACCCCGAATCCGGCTGTCCGTGGGACGTCCAGCAGGATTTCGCGTCGATCGCACCCTATACGATCGAGGAAGCCTACGAGGTCGCAGACGCTATCCAGCGTGATGACCGCGACGACCTGCGTGACGAGCTGGGCGATCTGCTGCTGCAGGTCGTCTACCATGCTCGCATGGCTGAAGAAGAAGGCGCCTTCGACTTCGGCGATGTGGTTCATGCCGTGACGAAGAAGATGATCCGCCGCCATCCGCATGTCTTTGGCGACGAGGCGGCGCGCGGCGCCGGCATGGCAAAGGGCATGTGGGAACGCATCAAGGCCGAGGAAAAGGCGGAGAAGCGCGCTGCCCGCCTTGCGCGTGGGCTCGACCCGGAAGATCACGGCAAGGGCTTTCTGGACGGCATACCGCTGGTCCACCCTGCCCTGACGCGCGCCTTGAAACTGCAGGAAAAAGCCGCACGCGTCGGCTTCGACTGGAAAGAGGCCAAACCGATCCTCGACAAGATCGAGGAGGAGATCGGCGAATTGCGGGAGGCAATGGAAAAGGGCGCGGAAGACGAAGTCGCCGGCGAGTTCGGCGACGTGCTCTTCGCGATCGTCAATTTCGGCCGTCATCTGAAACTCGACGCCGAAGACGCGCTGCGGCGCACCAACGACAAATTCCGCAACCGCTTCCACTATGTCGAAGCGGCGCTTGAGGCGCAGGGTCGTACGCTCGACGATGCCTCGCTCGACGACATGGAAGCGCTCTGGCAGCAGGCCAAGGCAGCAGAATAGCCGACTGAAGTCGAGAAAATTTCGTCGCGATGTCACTGCAGCGATTTCGATCTCGTCATGGTTTCGAACCCAACAGAAGGAAGCGAACCATGACTGCACAAATCGATCTCTTTGCCGCCGCGCCGACGCTGATGAAATCCTGGACCGGAACGTCGATGGCCGTCGCCTCAAGCATGGAGCCGAGCCTCATCGAACTGGTCAAGATCCGCGCCTCGCAGATCAATGGCTGCGCCAATTGCCTCAACATGCATACGGCCGAGGCGCGCGCGAAGGGCGAGACCGAGCAGCGCATCTATCTGCTGTCGGCGTGGCGTGAGGCACCGTGCTACACCGACCGCGAGCGCGCCGCTCTGGCCTGGACGGACGCACTGACCCGTCTTTGCGAGGGGCATGAACACCATGCCGCACGCGAGACGCTTCAGGCCCATTTCAGCGAGGAGGAGCAGGTGAAGCTCACCCTGATGATCAACGTCATCAACGGCTGGAACCGGCTTGCTGTCGGCTTCGGCCTCTGGCTCGATCCGGCCGAGGCCAAGACCGCCGCACAGGCTGCCGCCTGATGCCGCAGGCGCGCCCAAGCGACGACGCTGCGGGGAGTTTCTCCCCGCAGCGTGCCATGCTGATGCGGGTTGCCTACCGCATGCTGGGCTCGGTCGCCGACGCCGAGGATGTGGTGCAGGAGGCATTCATCCGATGGCACGCGGCCGACCGGAGCGCGGTCAGGGAACCCGGCGCATTTCTGCGGCGCACTGTCACCAGGCTTTGTCTCGACCAGCTCAAGTCGGCGCGTCACAGGCGGGAGACCTATATCGGGCCATGGTTGCCGGAGCCGGTCATGGAGGAAGACGTCCAGGAAGATGTCACGCTGCCTCTTATGCTCGCACTGGAACGGCTGTCACCGCTCGAGCGCGCAGCGTTCCTGTTGCACGACGTCTTTGGCCTCGACTTCGACGAGGTTGCGCAGACGATACAGCGGGATGAGGCCGCCTGCCGTCAGCTTGCGGTCAGAGCGCGTGCCCATGTGCGCGAAGCGCGGCCGCGCTTCGAGATCGACAGGCAGACGGGCAAGGAGATCGCAGAGGCGTTCTTTGCCGCTTCCCGCAGCGGCGACATGACGGCGCTCGGCGCGATGCTGGCCGCCGGTGTGAGTGTTCATTCGGACGGTGGCGGCAAGCGGCCGGCCGCGCTGGAGCCTATCATCGGCTTCGAGGCGGTCATGAAGGTGCACGAGAGCCTCGTCGCGGTCTTCAAGGACGGCGGCTCCAAGCTTGTTCGAGCCGGTCTCATCAACGGGTTGCCGGGCTTCATATCACTGGAGGCGGATGGACAGATACAGACTACGACACTCGACATCGAGGATGGTCGCGTCACCGCGATCTACATCGTGCGCAATCCGGAGAAGCTGAGGCATCTGAACTGAGCGCAGCCGGCTATTCCGCCGCGCGTCCGAAGCGTTCCTCGATTTCCTTGCGAATGGCAGCGGTCGCGTTGACGATGAGATCGACGCTGCCGTCTTCGTGGTTCTCGCGCCCGATCACGTCGCCATTGCGGTAGACCCAGTCGATCTCGCCGGCGCGCGCGGTCGTCAGCTTCACCCGGACGGTGGCCGTGGCACCCGCAATGCGTTCTTCCACCAGCGCGCTCAGGCGATCGACGCCTTCACCGGAAATCGCGGAGATCGCAACGGGCTTCGTGGTTCCGCCATCAGCCTGCAACAGCCTTTCCCGGTCGGTTTCGTCCAGAAGATCGACCTTGTTCCAGACTTCCAGCACACGCCGCTCATCGGACGCGTCGACGCCGAGATCGCCCAGAATGCGGGCGACGTCCTCGGCCTGTGCGGCCGTATCGGGGTCCGAGATGTCGCGAAGGTGGATGATCAGGTCCGCCTCCACCACCTCCTCCAGCGTGGCGCGGAAAGCAGCGACGAGATGGGTGGGCAGGTCGGAGATGAAGCCGACGGTGTCCGACAGGATGACGAGCGTTCCATGCGGCAGCCGTACCCGGCGCAGGGTCGGATCGAGCGTCGCAAACAGCATGTCCTCGGCCAGTACCCCTGCCCCGGTCATGCGATTGAACAGCGTCGACTTGCCGGCGTTGGTGTAGCCGACGATGGCGACGATCGGATAAGGCACCTTGCGGCGCTTGGAGCGATGCAGGTCGCGGGTGCGCCGCACCGTCTCCAGCTCGCGCTTCAGCCGCATGATCTTTTCCTGCAGCATGCGACGGTCGGCTTCGATCTGGGTTTCGCCGGGGCCGCCGAGGAAGCCCGCGCCGCCGCGCTGGCGCTCAAGGTGCGTCCAGCTTCGGACCAGACGGCCCTTCTGGTAGTTGAGGTGAGCGAGGTCCACCTGCAGCGCACCTTCGCGTGTCCTGGCGCGCCGGCCGAAGATTTCGAGGATGATGCCAGTGCGATCCAGCACCTTTGCGTTCAGCGCCTTTTCGAGGTTTCGCTGCTGCACCGGTGTCAGCGGGTGGTCGACAAAGACCAGCTCCGCCTCATTGTCCTTCACGATGGTGGCGAATTCATCCAGCTTGCCGGTTCCGAGAAGGGTTGCCGGCCGTGGATCGTTGACCGTGACGATCTCGGAATGGACGGTGTCCAGATCGATCGCCGCGGCAAGACCTATGGCTTCTTCAAGGCGCGCCTGTGCGGACCGTGGCTGGCGAGGGCGTGCCCTTGCAGCCTCGTCTCCCGATGCCTTCGGCAGCCGGGTCAAAACCGGCACGATAATGATTGCGCGGGCAGTCTTTTCCTGGGGCATCTGGTCCTTTGCCACTCCTGTCGAGCGGCGCCGAGAGCCCCCTGCCCGTTCGGTCTGGGTCAATCAGGCTTCCCGGCCGTTTTCGTCGCCGTCGAACATCTGCACCGGCTGGCTGGGCATGATGGTCGAGATTGCGTGCTTGTACACGAGCTGCGAATGGCCATCGCGTCGCAGGAGGACGCAGAAATTGTCGAACGACGTCACGACGCCTGTCAGCTTGACGCCATTGATAAGGAAGATTGTGAGTGGATTCTTGCTCTTGCGAACTGAATTCAGGAACACGTCCTGCAAGTTTTGGGTCCGTTCCGCCATTTTTCTTGTCTTTCGCCGATCCCCCAACGGAATGCCACTAATAGCGCCCATTTGGGTGCGCCCTGTCAAGCGCGCAACAACAAAGTCGGCCCGCCGGAACGGCGAGCGAACGATTCATTCGGCCCCTTTCGCCGTCGCGGTTATCAGGCCGGGGTCTTTTCCGCAATGTCAAAAAAGGCTTCGCGCAGAGAAAGCGTCACCGATCCGGGGTGCCCGTTGGCGACACTCGCGCCGTCGATATCGACGACCGGCATCACCACCGTAGTGGCCGCAGTGATGAAAGCTTCCTTGGCGCCTTTTGCCTCATCAACCGAGAAGCTTCGCTCCTCGACCTTCAGGCCGAGCTTCTTTGCCACGTCCATGACGGTTGCGCGCGTGATGCCGCGCAGGATGCCGAATTCGGCCGGGCGTGTGACCAGCGTGCCGTCCGCAGTGACAATCCACGCATTGGTGGAAGCGCCTTCCTTGACTGTGCCATCGGTGTCGATGAACCAGGCTTCCACTGCGCCGGCTTCGCGGGCTTTCTGGCGTGCGAGCACATTGGGCAGGAGGCCGACGGTCTTGATGTCGACGCGCTCCCACCGGTTCTCCGGCACGGTGATGACCTTGACGCCTTCGGCCGCCCGTCGCGCGGCGACTGCCGGGCTCGACCGCTTTGCGGTGACGACGAGCGCGGGCTGGGTACCGGCCGCGGGGAAATAGTGATCGCGCGGGGCGACCCGCGCGGGTCACCTGCAGATAGACCAGACCATTCTCGACATGATTGCGGCGCACGACCTCGCGCATCACGAATTCGAGCGCGCGCCGCGCGATCGGCCATTCGATGCGTAGCTCCCGCAACGAGCGGTCCAGCCGGTCCAGATGCCGTGTCATGTCCATGATGTTGCCGCGCGCGACCTCGCAGACTTCATAGACGCCGTCGGCAAACTGGTAGCCGCGATCCTCGACATGCACCGAAGCATCGGCGTGCGGCGTGTAGCGCCCGTTGACATAGGCAATGCGTGGCATGGACCCTCTCCAGGAAATGATGCGGCAGTCTCGAAACTGCCAGTCAATGAACAGGTTCGTCAGAAGAATTCAAGGCTGACCCTGAACATCTGCTCGACCTGGCGCACTGCCGACGCCATGGCGAAGATCACCACGCGGTCCTTCGGCTTGATGCGCAGGGACCCGTTCGGCCGGATGACGGCATTGTCCCGCAGGATTGCGCCGAGCCGGATGCCTTCCGGTAGGTCGAGTTCGCGCAGCGGGCGGCCCACCAGCGGCGACGTTTCGAGCGCCTCCGCCTCGATGATCTCGGCCGCGCCGTGCTGAACGCTGTGCACGGCCCGGATGCGGCCGCGCCGGACCTGCTGCAGGATCCGCGAAATCGTCGCCATGCGCGGATTGATGTAGGCGTCGACGCCCAGCATGCCGGCGAAGTCGTGATAGGTCGGATTGTTGATGAGCACCAGGTTGGCGCGGCAGCCGAGCCGCTTGGCCATCACGCCGGAAAGGATGTTGACCTGATCGTCATTGGTGAGCGCGACAAGCAGATCCGCTTCCGCGATGTCGGCTTCCATCAGCAGCTTCTGATCGAGCGCACTGCCGTGCAGCACGATGGTGCGGCGGAGGCTGTCGGCGGCCGCGACGGCACGTTCGCGTCCAGCCTCGATGATCTTCACCTTGGCAGGCGTGTCGCCGTTTTCGATCGCACGCGCCACATGAAGGCCGATGTTGCCCGCGCCGGCGATGACTATCCGGGCGGCCTTTTCCTCGTCGTGGCCGAAAAGCCCCATGGTTCGGCGGACCTGCTGCTTCGAGGCAACGACATAGGCGATGTCGCCGACAGCTAGCTGGTCCTGCGAGCTTGCGACGAACAGACGCCCGCCGCGCGAAATGCCGACCACGGTCGCCAGCAGATCCGGAAACAGCTCGCTGAGCTGCGAGAGCGGCGTGTCGACGACCGGGCAATCCTCGAGACACTCCAGCGCCACCATGATGATGCGGTCGTCGGCGAAGCCCACCGCATCCGCCGCACCCGGCAAAGCGATGCGTCGCAGAACCATCTCGCCGACTTCCAGCTCAGGCGAGATGATGACGTCGATCGGCATGTTGTCGCGTGAGAACATGCCCATGGCGTGCGGCTGGAGATAGGCCTGCGCACGGATACGCGCGATCTTGGTCGGCACCTCGAACAGCGAGTGTGCGACCTGGCACGCAATCATGTTGACCTCGTCATGAAACGTCACGGCGATGATCATGTCGGCGTCCTTGGCGCCGGCCGCCTCCAGCACGTCCGGATGTGCGCCATGACCCACGAAGCCGCGCACGTCCAGCGCATCGCGCACGTTTCGGATCAGCTCCGGTGAAAGGTCGATAACCGATACGTCGTTCTTCTCGGCGGCCAGTTTCTCGGCAATGCCGTAACCGACCTGCCCCGCTCCACAAATGACGACACGCATGTCGTATTACACCCCCAGGGATTTCAGCTTACGATGCAGCGCTGAGCGCTCCATCCCGATGAACTCTGCCGTGCGCGAGATGTTGCCGCCGAAGCGGTTGATCTGCGCCAGCAGATATTCCTTCTCGAAAAGTTCGCGGGCCTCGCGCAGCGGCAGCGCCATGATGTGCTGGTCCGACTGGTTGGGTGCGCGTGGCATCACGTCGCCGATCTCCTGCGGCAGCAGGTCGGCCGTGATCGGCGCGTCGACGTCGTCGCCGCGCGCCAGGATCATCAGGCGCTCGATGTTGTTCTTGAGCTGGCGAACGTTGCCCGGCCAGTTGTGCGCCTGAAGCACGGCGAGTGCGTCGTCGCCGATGCGACGCGGACGGATGCCGGCCTGGCTGGCGATCTGGCGCATGAAGCTGTCGACCAGGAAGGGTATGTCCTCGCGCCTCTCGGAGAGAGCCGGCACGAGAACCGGCACCACCGCAAGCCGGTGGTAGAGGTCCTCGCGGAACCGTCCCTGCCGGATCATCGCCTCGATGTCCTGCGCGGTCGAAGAGATGATGCGCACGTCGACCTTGACGCGCTTCGAACCGCCGACGCGCTCGAACTGCTGATCGACCAGCACGCGCAGGATCTTGCCCTGCGTCTCGCGCGGCATGTCGGCGACCTCGTCGATGTAGAGGATGCCGCGATGTGCCTCTTCCAATGCGCCGACCTTGCGCTCGCCGCCATTGGCCTCTGTGCCGAAGAGCTCCATCTCCATGCGCTCCGGCGTGATCGAGGCGGCGCTCACGGTGACGAAAGGGCCGCTCTTGCGGGCGGAGAGGGAATGGATGGCGCGCGCTGCCAGCTCCTTGCCCGAACCCGACGGGCCTATCACCATGACGCGGCTGTTAGTGGGCGCCACGCGTTCGATCGTCTGGCGAAGCTGGCTCATGGCTGCCGACATGCCGATGAGATCGAAGGTTTCGCCGCTGCGCTTCTTCAGGTCGGACAGTTCCCGGCGAAGCTTGGATGTTTCCAGCGCACGCTCGGCGATCAGGATCAACCGATCCGCCTTGAACGGCTTTTCGATGAAGTCGTAGGCACCGCGACGGATGGCGGAGACCGCCGTCTCGATGGTTCCGTGGCCTGAGATCATCACGACCGGCAGGTTCGGGTGCAGCTTCTTGATCTCGTCGAGAAGTGCCAGCCCGTCCAGGCGCGATCCCTGCAGCCAGATGTCTAGGAATACGAGACGCGGCACCCGGTCGGCGATCGCGGCCAGCGCGCTGTCGGCATCGTGGGCCTTTCGCGTTTCGTGGCCCTCGTCGTCGAGGATGCCGGCGACCAGTTCGCGAATGTCTTCCTCATCGTCAACGATCAGAATGTCAGACGCCATTTTCAACCTTTTCATTCGTATTGTCGTCCGCCGCCCCTGCCGCAGGCAGAACGACGCGGATCATGGCCCCCGGCCTTCATGGAAGGTTTCGGGGGCGTCGTGCAGTTCGAGCCGCCCGCCATGGTCTTCCACGATCTTCTTGACGATCGCGAGGCCGAGGCCCGTCCCTTTCTCGCGAGTGGTCATATATGGCTCAAGCAGCCGCTGGCGATTCTCGCGAGGCAAGCCCTTGCCGTTGTCGACCACGTCCACGGTGATGTTCTTGCCGGACCGCTGTGCCCGAATCAGGATCGCACCCGGTTCACCACCTTCACGCTCCACGGCCTCGATGGCTTCGGCGGCGTTCTTGATGAGGTTGCCGAAGGCCTGGCTGAGAAGGCGGCTGTCAAAGGTTCCCATCAGCGGCTCGTTACCAAACTCACGCGTGAAGGTGATGTCGCTTCGGCTGACCTCCACCAGGAACGATGCCTCGCGCAGCGGCTCGCGCAGGTCCAGCACCTGCATGTCCGGCTTCGGCATGCGCGCGAAAGCCGAGAACTCGTCGACCATGCGGCCGATGTCGCCAACCTGGCGGATGATCGTCTCGGTGCACTGGTCGAAGATTTCGCGGTCTTCGGTGATGGATTTCCCGAAGCGTCGGCGGATGCGTTCGGCCGAAAGCTGGATCGGCGTCAGCGGGTTCTTGATCTCGTGGGCGATGCGCCGCGCGACATCGGCCCAGGCGGATGAGCGCTGCGCGGAAACGAGATCGGTGATGTCGTCGACTGTCACGACGTAGGAGGTGGCACTGCGCTCCACGCCGCCCTCCTCGGTCGTGACCTGCACGTTGAACGTTCGCTCGGCGCCGCCACGGTAGAACGTCACCTGCTCGCGATGCACCGGGCGGCCGAGCGTGCGGCCGATCTCGAAAACGCCGCCGACATGCGGAAGGACTTCCGTGAGGCTGCGGCCGAGCACGTTGCCGGATCGAATGGTGAGCATTTCCTCGGCAGAGCGGTTGACCATGGAGATGGTGCCATCCTGACCGACACCGATGATGCCGGCGGTAACGCCCGACAGCACCGCCTCGGTGAAGCGTCGACGCTCGTCGATCACGTCCTTGGCGGAAAGCAGCTCGTTGCGCTGCGATTTGAGCTGCCGGATCATCTCGTTGAAGGTTTCGGCAAGCGATGCGACGTCGCCGTCCGAACGCCGTACCGGTACCGCGACATCGAGATTGCCGGTCGAAACCTCGTCGGCCGCGCCAATAAGCTGGCGGATTGGTCGCACGATGCGGTCTGCGACCGCTATGCCGGTCCAGATCGCCGACAGGACGATGATCAGCGTCAGGCCGAGATAGGCGAGCGCGAAGGCAAGCTGCGTCGGCAGCCGGTTGTTCTCAAGCTGCCGGTATTCGTCCGTGTTGGCGCGCACGATCTGGCGGGCGCGGATAACCTGCTCGTCGAGCGTGCGGATCGTATAGAGATAGGCGTCATCGATCTCCCGCAGTTTCACGATCGCGCCGATGATGTTGCGAACGCGTGGCTCGATCAGCACGGGCAGGCCATCAGCGGCCGTGCGCACCGTCTCTATCGGCGGCGCGGGCATCTGGAAGTCTGCATCCGTCTCCGCTTGCATGATGACCGAGCCGTCGGCCCGGATGAGTGCGGCGTGATCAAGGCCCCGCCCTCGCGCCTGCTGCGACAGCAGCGAACGGAACCCGGTGCGGTCGAGGCCGTAGAGCGTGCGGCTCGCGTCCAGCACATAGGCGGTCGAAAGCGTCGCGTCCTGAAGATTGCGGGCGTTTTCGAGCACGTAGGCTTCGGCGATCGACATCGAAGAACTGATGATGACCTTCGTGCGGATCTCGAACCAGCGGTCGAGACCGATGTCGAGTGTCACCGAGGCGACGATCGCGACGAGGATCGCCGGAATGGCCGCGACCAGCGAGAACATTGCGACGATACGTACGTGCAGGCGTGATGCCGCCTTACCGCGCCTGCGAGCCATGACGATACGGTAGCCTTCGCGCGCGATCAGCGCGATAAGGAGAATCACGAAGGCGCCGTTGATCGCCGAGAGCCACACGGGCGTCGATTCGTCAGGTGTGATCGGTGTCAGGCCCAGCAGCACCGTGAACGACAGGCCGGCCGAAACAAGGGCGCCCACAATGGCGACGATTCCCGGCAAAGCCAGCAAGCGCCGGCTTTCGACGGCGGCTTCCGGTATTGCCGGTGGTGTCATTGCGGGTGTCTGTAGCGCCATCAGCTCTGGTTAGCCGTCCATCACGCGTTGCATCTATGCAACGCATTGTGGCGATTGTGCAACAAACACATCGCGTCCGGGAGGTGGAAAGAGGGTAATCGGCTATTTCGAGGCGCGATAGACGTTGACGCCCAGCTCATGGATTTTCTTGCGTAGCGTATTGCGGTTCAGGCCAAGCAATTCCGCTGCCTTGATCTGGTTGCCACGTGTCGCGGTCATCGACGCGAGCACCAGCGGATATTCCACTTCGGCGAGGACGCGCTGGTAGAGACCGGGAGGCGGAAGCTCAGTGCCGAAACCGGCAAAATAGCGCTGAAGGTGAAGCTCCACCGCCTGGCCGATCGTGATGTCGTCGGGCAGCATGGCAGCCGCAGGCATCGAAGGCGAGGCTTCAACGGTGCGCAGCTCGGTCTCGATGATCTCGGCGGTGATTTCGTCCTGCGGATAGAGCGCGGCCAGCCGCCGGACGAGATTTTCCAGCTCGCGCACATTGCCCGGCCAGGGGTAACGCTTCATCAACTCGACGCCGGCTGTGGAGATGCGCTTGGGCTGCAGCCCTTCCTTCTCGCCGAGTTTGAAGAAATGGCGCACGAGGTCGGGCACGTCCTCCGCGCGCTCGCGCAGTGCCGGCAGGCGCAGCGGCACCACGTTGAGACGATAGAACAAATCCTCGCGGAAGAGGCCCTGATTGATGAGGGTACGCAGGTCCTTGTTGGTGGCGGCTACGATGCGGACATCGGTGCGGATCGGCGTGCGCCCGCCGACAGTCGTGTATTCGCCCTGCTGAAGCACGCGCAGCAGCCGAGTCTGTGCCTCCATCGGCATGTCGCCGATTTCATCCAGGAACAGCGTGCCGCCCTCGGCCTGCTCGAAGCGGCCGGTCGAGCGGTTCTGCGCGCCTGTGAAGGCACCCTTCTCGTGGCCGAAAAGTTCCGACTCGATCAGGTCGCGCGGGATGGCAGCCATGTTGATGGCGACAAACGGCCCGCTGCGGCGGCGGCCATATTCGTGCAGCGCTCGTGCGACCAATTCCTTGCCGGTTCCGGACTCGCCGGTGATCATGACCGTGAGGTCGGTTTGCATCATCCGCGCCAGCATGCGGTAGATGTCCTGCATCGCCGCCGAGCGACCGACGAGCGGCATCGGGTCCGGTTGCTCGTCGCCGCGCATGTCGGGCACGTGGCGGCGCGGCTCGGACAGCGCGCGATTGACGATTGTCAGAAGCTCGGTGAGATCGAATGGCTTCGGCAGGTACTCGTAGGCACCCGTTTCGGAAGCGCGGATCGCCGTCATGAAGGTGTTCTGCGCGCTCATGACGATGACGGGAAGGTCCGGCCGTGCCTTCTTGATGCGCGGGATCATGTCGAAGGCATTTTCGTCCGGCATCACCACATCGGTGATCACCAGATCGCCCTCGCCCGCTGCGACCCAGCGCCAGAGCGTGGAGGCATTGGAGGTCACGCGTACATCATGGCCCACACGCGAGAGTGCCTGGTTCAGAACGGTCCTGATCGCGGCGTCGTCGTCAGCGACGAGGATGTTTCCGCGCGTTGTCATGCAGCGCTTCCTTCTTCGGCTGTGTCGTCCATGGCCCGCGGTTCCCTCCAGGCCGGCATGAGGACGCGGAATGTGGTGCCGCGCGCGGACGAGTCGCATTCGATCACCCCGCCATGCTCGCCCACGATCTTGGCAACCAGCGCCAGCCCGAGACCGGAACCATTTGTCTTGGTGGTGATGAACGGATCGAAGAGGATCGGCAGGATGTCGTCGGGTACGCCCGGCCCGTTGTCGTGAACGCAGAATTCCAGCGGGAGCGAGACGCGATCCTGCGTGCCGGGCACGGAAAGTCGTATACCTGGACGGAAAGCCGTAGACAGCGTGATTTCACCCTCGGGATCGCCGCCGATGGCTTCGGCCGCGTTCTTTACCAGGTTGATGAAGACCTGGATGAGCTGGTCGCGGTTGGCATAGACGGGCGGCAGCGAAGGATCATAGTCCTCCACGATGCGCACGCGCTTGCCAAAACCGTTCCGCGCCAGCGCCTTCACGTGGTCGAGCACGACATGAATGTTGACCGGCCAGCGGTCTATCGGCCGCTCGTCGGAAAAGACCTCCATGCGGTCGACGAGCGAGACGATGCGGTCTGTCTCGTCGGTGATGAGGCGGGTGAGCGCGCGGTCCTCGTCCGAGACAACAGTTTCCAGGAGCTGGGCTGCACCCCGGATACCCGAAAGCGGGTTCTTGATCTCGTGCGCCAGCATCGCCGCCAGCCCGGTGACGGACCGCGCCGCGCCCCGGTGAGTCATCTGACGGTCGATCTTGTCGGCCATCGACCGTTCCTGGAACATGACGACCACGTGGCCGGGCAGTTCCGGGACCGGCGCCACGTAGAGATCGACGATACGCTCCGTGCCTAGCCGCGGCGAGGAAATGTCGACGCGATATTCGTTGAACGGTGCACGCCGCTCGCGCACCTGCTCAACCAGCGTCAACAGCGGACTGCCAAACGGGACGAAACGCTCGAGCCCGTCTCGCGCCAGCATCGCGGCGCTGGAGCGGAAGAAGTCCTCGGCGTCGGCGTTGGCGAACGGGATGCGTCCGTCGGGCGCGACCATGATGACGGGATGGCGGATCGTGTTGAGGACGATCGCCGCGGGGTCGATCCCTGCAGGAAGCCCCGACGTCATGCGGCATTCCTCAAATCGGCCTCGGCTGCAGCCGAAAACACGCGACGCAGACCACCGATCACCATTGCCGGCTCGGTCGACGTCATGACGAGGCGGCGAAGCTCATCCGAGACGGCGGGAGCATGGCGGTCGAGATACCAGCCGAGATGCTTTCGGGCCTGACGGAGGCCAGACTCGGTTCCGTACAAAGTGAGCATGTCCTTATAATGATTTATAATATAATCGCAAAGTTCGTTCGATGAATGCGGAACGCCGTCGCCGCCACCATCACCCGCCTCGGCTGCGATCGCGCCGGCAAGCCAGGGCGCGCCATAGTGCCCGCGACCAATCATCACCGCGTCGGCGCCCGACTGGGCGAGCATCTCCGTCGCATCTGCGAGGGTCTGCACGTCGCCATTGGCCACGATTGGTATGCTCACGGCCTGCTTGACCCTCGCGATGGCGCGCCAGTCGGCCCTGCCCTTGTAAAACTGGCAGCGCGTGCGGCCATGAACGGTCACCATGGCGACGCCCGCATCCTCCGCCCGGCGGGCGATGGAGGTAGCATTCATTGCATCCTCGTCCCAGCCAAGGCGCATCTTGACCGTAACCGGAACCTCGACTGCGCCGATCACCGCCTCGATCAGCGACAAAGCATGGTCGGGGTCGCGCATCAGCGCCGAGCCGCAATAGCCCCCGGTAACCTTCTTTGCCGGGCAACCCATATTGATGTCGATGATGTCGGCACCTTCACCGGCCGCGATCCGTGCCCCCTCGGCCATCCATTCGGCATCTCTGCCCGCGAGCTGCACGACATGGATCGGAACGTCGGGGCGGCGGATGCGTAGCGCGGAGTTGCGCCGGCCCTTGGCGAGCTCGCCGCTGGCCACCATTTCGGACACGACCAGCCCTGCCCCGTGCATGGTCGCACGCTTGCGGAATGGCTCATCGGTAATCCCAGACATCGGCGCAAGGAAAACGCGGTTTCCAACCGTGAGGCCTCCGATTTGAAAGGGCTTCGCGATGTTGGTGGAAGGGTTCATGCACAAAAACCAAGCAATCCTATTTTCTGCACAACGCCTAACCAGAATTGGCGCGTTGTGCAACTGCGAAAACGTGCGGGATGGCGCGTGCGGGCGAATTTGGCTGGCGAATCCGCGCACAGGTAACTAAGCCTTGCCCTGACTTCAATGGAAACCCGGGCAAATCATGACAACAGGCGGGATCGGTGTGGTAATCGTGGCGGCGGGGCGCGGCGAGCGCGCTGGCCAGTCCGCTGACGGTCCCAAGCAATATCGGCGGATCGGCGGCGTTCCGGTGATCCGCCGCACGCTCGACGCCTTTCTTGCACATCCCGCCATCGGTGCCGTCGCGGTGGCCATCCATGCCGATGACGATGCGCTGTTTGCCGAAGCCGCGGGCGATGCTGCCGGGGACGTGATCGTCGTTCACGGCGGCAAGACGCGCCAGGCATCGACACGCCTTGCTCTTCTGGCGCTCAAGGAGCGCCAGCCTGCGGCGGTCCTGATCCACGATGCAGTGCGGCCCTTTGTCGATGCTGACCTGATCGATCGCGTGGTTGTAGGGCTCGACCATGGCGGAGGCAGCCTGCCAGCCCTGCCCGTTTCCGATACCCTCAAGCAATCCGGCGCCAAAGGCCTGGTCGACAGGACCGTGCCGCGCGAGGGGCTGCATGCCGCGCAGACGCCGCAAGGCTTCCCGTTCGAGGCGATCCTTGCGGCTCATGACAGCGCCTTTGGGGCCGACCGCGACGACTTCACCGACGACTCCGCTATTGCGGAATGGGCCGGCATCCCGGTGCGCATCGTTCAGGGCTCGCCGGACAATGTGAAACTCACATGGGCAAGGGATATCGAGATGGCAAATGCACGTCTTTCGTCGTTGGGTGCCTTTCCCGACGTGCGCACCGGCAACGGCTACGATGTGCATTGTTTCGGCGAAGGCGACCACGTCACGCTGTGCGGCGTCGACATCGCCCACCATCACAAGCTTTCCGGACACTCCGATGCCGATGTCGGCCTGCACGCGCTGACCGATGCGCTGCTGGCAACCTGCGGTGCCGGTGACATCGGCACGCATTTCCCGCCATCCGACATGCGGTGGAAGGGGGCGGCCTCGCGCATTTTCGTGGAAGAGGCCGTGCGCATCGTGCGCGAGCGTGGCGGGCGAATTGCAAACGCGGACATAACCGTGATCGCCGAGGCGCCCAAGATCGGCCCGCATCGCGCGGCTATGACGGAGGCTCTCTCGTCGATGCTGCGCATTTCGGCCGACCGCGTCTCGGTCAAGGCAACGACGAATGAGAGGCTGGGCTTTGTCGGCCGCGAGGAAGGCATTGCGGCCATCGCCACGGCCACGGTTATCTACCCTGGAGGGTTGCCGGAATGAGCGATCTGACGCCCCTCGCCCGCCGCTTCCTCGAGAGCTGCAAGGATGCTGGCATTCTTGCCGCGACGGCAGAATCCTGCACGGGCGGGCTCATCATCGCGCATCTCACCGATATTCCGGGTTCGTCCGCGATGGTCGATTGCGGGTTCGTGACCTATTCCAACGAAGCCAAGATGGCGATGATCGGCGTCGCAGAGGAAACGCTCGCTGCCCACGGTGCCGTTTCGCGCGAAACAGCGCTGGAGATGGCTTCGGGCGCGCTTGCCCGCAGCCGCGCGGGCATCGCGCTTTCGGTCACCGGTATTGCAGGCCCGGACGGGGGCAGCGCGGAGAAGCCGGTCGGGCTCGTGTGGTTCGGCGTTGCGGTCAGTGGTCGCGAGCCTTTTGCCGAAAAGCGCATCTTCGACAATCGCGGCCGTGACTTCATACGCAACGAAACCGTGCGCACGGCGCTGCAACTTGGAGTTGCGGCCCTGTCGAAAGACTAGCTTCCAGCTTTGGCTTGGCGATCCGTTCCGTAGACTTCGTCTGCGCGCTTCTCGAATGCCTCGGCGAACATGCGGAAGGCGCGGTCGAACATTGCGCCCATCAGCGCGCCCAGTATCCGGCTCTTGAACTCGTAGTCGATGAAGAAGCCGATCTCTGTACCGCCACCGGCCGCTTCCTCGAACAGCCAGCGATTGTTGAGGTATTTGAACGGCCCGTCGATATATTTGACGTCGATGCGGTTCTCGGCAGGCTTCAAAACGACCTGGCTCGTGAAGGTCTCGCGGATCGCCTTGTAGCCCACGGTCATGTCGGCAACGAGCAACGTCACCCCATCGCGCTCCCGCCGCGACCGGACGCTCAGCGCCTCGCACATCGGCAGGAACTCGGGATAGCGTTCGACGTCGGCTACCAGCGCGAACATCTGCTCCGGCGTATGGGCAACGACTCTCTTTGTTTCGTAGCTAGGCATCAGAAACGGCTACACCGGTGTTTTCAGCCGGGCAAGCAGGGCATCGGCGTCGGCGGGACGCCGCAGAACCACAACCGGCACGTCTGGCCGGTGCATTTCTATCTGCCCGGTGATCTCCGGCGTCTCGTTTTTCTCGAAATTCCAGATGTAGCGCAGGAACTCCAGATCGATCTTTTCGGGGCAGCCGGCTGCCATTCCAGGCCGAACCGTGCCGGCATGACGCCACCAGCGGCGAACCACGCGGGAGAGGCACAGCCATCGCGACAGGCGAAACCAGACAACGAGGTCTGTGCGAGGCAGCCTTATATCCAGTGTGCCGGCGCTGTTGCCGTCCATGATCCAGCGTTCGCCCGCCGCAGCCTCGGCCATCATACGTTTGATCTCGGCCCTGTCGCGCAGCTTCCAGGCCGGCAGCCAGAAAAATCCCGGTCCATCGGTATGTGCGGCAGGCCAAGCGCCTGCGCCAGGGCAGCGGAAAATGTCGACTTGCCAGCGCCCGAACAGCCGATCACCAGCACCCGCTTTGCATCGCTCAGCGGGGTGTCGTGCCAGTCGACGAGATTCACGCCCGGGCCAGAGCCAGCTTCTTTTCGCGGGCGGCGCGGAGCCGTGCAAAATCATCGCCGGCATGGTGGGACGAGCGCGTCAGCGGGCTCGACGAGACCATCAGGAAGCCCTTTGTGTAGGCGACGGTCTCGTAGGACTTGAACTCGTCCGGCGTCACGAACTTCTTCACCGGATGGTGCTTGCGCGACGGCGCGAGGTACTGGCCGATCGTGATGAAATCGACATCGGCGATCCGCAGGTCGTCCATGAGCTGGAGCACTTCGTTTCGCTCCTCGCCCAGCCCGACCATGATGCCGGACTTGGTGAAGATCGTCGGGTCCAGCTCCTTGACCCGCTGCAGCAGCCGGATCGAGTGGAAGTAGCGCGCGCCGGGCCGCACCGTCAGATAGTTCGACGGGACGGTCTCGAGGTTGTGGTTGAATACGTCGGGCTTGGCGGCCACCACGGTCTCCAGAGCGCCGGAGGCGTCCTTGCGCAGGAAATCCGGCGTGAGGATCTCGATGGTCGTGTCCGGTGACGCATCGCGGATCGCGTGAATGACGTCGGCGAAATGCTGCGCGCCGCCGTCGGCGAGGTCGTCGCGGTCGACTGAAGTGATGACGACGTGCGAGAGCGCCATCTGGCGCACGGCCTTTGCGACATTGGCCGGCTCTTCCAGATCGAGAGGCGTCGGGATGCCCGTCGCCACATTGCAGAACGCGCAGGCCCGGGTGCAGATCTCGCCCATGATCATGAAGGTGGCGTGCTTCTTGTCCCAGCATTCGCCGATGTTGGGGCAACCCGCCTCCTCGCACACGGTGACGAGGCGGTTGGACTTCACGATTTCGCGTGTTTCGAGATAGCCCTTCGAGACAGGCGCCTTGACGCGAATCCACTCCGGCTTGCGCAGCACCTCCTGATCGGGCCTGTGAGCCTTCTCCGGGTGGCGCGGGCGCGGTTTTTCCACGAGATCGAGAACGTTGACCATACGAGAAAAGTCCTTGTCGTCCGGCTGATATAGGCCTTGGCGGGGCGGAATGAAACCACCCCGGCCATCCTAGATGTTCAATGCGCGGCCATAAGCGTCGAGCACGCTTTCCTTCATCGTTTCCGAAAGCGTGGGGTGCGGGAAGATCGTGTGCATCAGTTCTTCCTCGGTCGTTTCGAGGTTCATCGCGACGACGAAGCCCTGGATGAGCTCGGTCACTTCCGCGCCAACCATGTGCGCGCCGAGAAGCTGGCCGGTCTTCTTGTCGAAGACCGTCTTGACGAGCCCCTGATCGTCGCCCAGCGCGACGGCCTTGCCGTTTGCGACGAACGGAAAGCGGCCGACGCGGACGTCGTGGCCAGCGTCCTTCGCCTTCGCTTCCGTCAGGCCAACCGACGCCACCTGCGGATGGCAATAGGTGCAGCCCGGCACCAACGACTTGTCCATCGGGTGAACGTTAAGGCCTGCGATCTTCTCGACGCAGATGACGGCCTCGTGCTCGGCCTTGTGGGCCAGCATCGGCGGGCCGGCAACGTCGCCGATCGCATAGACGCCCGGCACGCTGGTGCGGCAATAACCGTCGATGGCGATCGCGCCCCGCTCCAGCTTCACACCCAGTTCCTCGAGGCCGAGGCCTTCGGTGTTGCACTGCACGCCCACGGCCGAGATCATCCGGTCGGCGGTGATCTTCTCCACCGACCCGTCCTTCTTCTCGACATGCGCGGTGACCTGGTCGCCGCCCTTGTCGACCTTCGTGACCTTGGCTTCCAGGATGAACTTCATCCCCTGTTTCTCCAGCCGCTTCTGCGCGAATTTGGAGATTTCCGCGTCCTCGACCGGCATGATCTGCGGCATCAGTTCGACGACAGTCACGTCGACGCCCATCGTACGGTAGAAGGATGCAAACTCGATGCCGATGGCGCCGGAGCCCATCACCAGCAACGATTTCGGCATCTTGTCCGGAACCATCGCCTCGAAATAGGTCCAGATGAGCTTGCCGTCCGGTTTGATGCCGGGCAGCGCGCGTGGCCGTGCGCCGGTGGCCAAGATGATGTGCTTTGCGGTGTAGGTGCCCTCGCCCAGCGTGTTCTTCGGCGCAGGCACCTGCGGTTCCATCGGCTTCTTTTTAGTCTTGGAAACGACGATCTCGTTGGGCTTGGTCAGCTTCGCTTCGCCCCAGATCACGTCGACCTTGTTTTTCTTCATCAGGATTCCGACGCCGCCATTCATGCGGGCGGCAATGCCGCGGAGCGCTCGACGATTGCCTTGAGGTCCGGCTTCACACCATCGACCGAAAGGCCGAAATCCTTCGCGTTGCTGGCGAGATGCATGACCTCCGCCGAACGCAGCAGCGCCTTTGTGGGGATACAGCCCCAGTTGGAGCAGATGCCCGCCAGATGCTCGCGCTCGACGATCGCCGTCTTCAGGCCGAGCTGCGCCGCCCGCACCGCTGCGATGTAACCGCCGGGGCCGGCCCCGATGATGATGACGTCGTAGCTCTGGGCCACTGGCATTCTCCTCAATCAGATTCCAAGCATCATCCGCACCATCGGCTCGATGCCCTTGCCGATGGCGCGTGTGTTGGCGGCATCCAGATGCACACCGTCCACCGGGGTGGTCTCGGCGACGGAACCGGCATCGAAGAAGCCGCAGCCGGTGTCGTCGGCCAGGTCGGCATAGAGGCTGGCGAGCATGCGCGACTGCGCGACGCCTCCCGCGAACATCGCTGCGAATTCGGCATTGGCGGTCTCGCACAGCGGTGGCGGGGCGACGATCAGCACGGCCGGCGGCTCGGTGGTGCCGTCGCGCGTCGCGTTCAGGCGAACGATCTCGACCAGCCTGCGCATGCCCTGCAAGGCGGCGAGCGCGGTGCCCGCGATCGCCGGCTTCATGTCGTTGGAGCCGAGCATGACGATGACGAGATCGAGCGGTGCGTGCGCGTAAAGCGAGGTGGGCAGGATGCGCACCCCGTTGCGGTCGCAAGCCGCAAGATGCTCGTCATAGGCCGTCGTGCGTCCGCGCAGGCCGTCCGTCACCACGTGAACCGCCGGGCCAAGCGCTTTCTGCAGAACGTTTGGCCAACGATCCTCGAAGGCATGCCGGCCGCCGGTATCGGCGTCGCTGCCCCAGGTGATGGAATCGCCGTAGCAGAGGATCGTTTTCATGGACGGTTCCGGCTGGAGTTTGCGGATTACTGGTTCAACGACCGCAGGCCGAGCGCCACGAACAGGAACAGCACCCCGTTCGAGATCAGCTCGACGCCCAGCAGGATGCCGAGCACGGACACCGCCGCCCATGGGAAGTCGGCGAGGATCAGAATGCCGAGCCCGAGCGAAAGTACGCCGGAAAGCAGCACCCAGACCCATCCGGCCACCGGCCGCAGCGAAAACGCGTACATGAGTTTCACCACGCCCAGTGCCAGGAAGAGCACGGCCACCAGCAACGTCAGCGAGACCATGCCGGCAAGCGGGTTGAAGATCAGCGATATGCCGACCACCAGCGTCAGGATACCGAACAGCAGTGCCCAGATGAAGCCGCCCCAGCCCTGCACCTGAAACGCCTGGATGATCTGTAGCGCGCCCAGGAAGGCAAAGGCCCAGCCGGCCATCAGCGTGGCTGCTAGCGTGGCTGCGAAGGGGTTCAGCAGCGCCAGCACGCCGCCGATGAGGGAGATGACGGCAAACACCGCCATCCATATCCACGAAGTCCTGAGCTTTGCTTCCTGCGTTGCGGTGGCCATGACAGTCCCTCCTTAGCCGGGCACCATGCCCGGGTTCTAAACGAGCATGCCGAGCGGGTTCTCGATGGTACGCTTGAAGGCGGCCAGCAGTTCGGCGCCCAGCGCGCCATCCACTGCACGATGGTCGGTGGAGAGCGTCACCGTCATCACGTTGGCGATCTTGATCTCGCCGTTCCTGACGATCGGACGCTCCTCGCCCGCGCCGACTGCGAGGATGGTCGCATGCGGCGGGTTGATGACGGCGGAGAAGTCCTTGATGCCGAACATACCGAGATTGGACACAGCCGTCGTTCCGCCCTGATATTCCTCGGGCTTCAGCTTGCGGGAGCGGGCGCGCACGGCCATGTCCTTCATCTCGTTGGAGATGACGGACAGCGTCTTCTCGTCCGCCTTGCGCACGATCGGCGTGATGAGCCCGCCCGGGATCGAAACGGCGACACCGACATCGGCATGCTTGTGCTTGAGCATGCCGCTCTCGGTCCACGAGGCATTGGCGTCGGGCACCTGCATCAGCGCGACGGCCATGGCCTTGATGACCATGTCGTTGACCGAGAGCTTGTAGGCAGGCGCCTCGCCCTTCTCGGTCTTCTTCATCGGCGCGGCATCGTTGAGCTGCTTGCGCAGCGCCAGCAGTGCGTCGATTTCGCAATCCAGCGTCAGGTAGAAATGCGGGATCGTGCTCTTGGCCTCGACCAGACGGCGCGCGATGGTCTTGCGCATGTTGTCGTGCGGTACGAGTTCGTACGAGCCTTCCTCGAACAGCTTGAGCACGGCATCGTCAGACATCGGCTTGGGTGCTGCGGGAGTGGAGGCGGGCGCACCTGCCTGCGACTTGGCGGCCGTTGCGGTTCCACCTGCGATCGCTGCCTCGACATCGGCCTTGACCACCCTGCCCTTTGGGCCGGAACCGGCCACCGCTGCAACGTCGATGCCTGCATCCTTGGCGATGCGGCGCGCCAGCGGTGAAGCGAAAGTGCGGCCGTCTGCGCCGGCCGGTTTCGTCTCAGCCTGCTTCGCTGCCGGCTGTTGCGCCGGAGCAGCGGCGGGCGCAGCGTCCTGCTTCGGGCGGGAGCTTCGGCCTTCGTTTCGGCCGGCTTCGTCTCTTCCTTGGGCGCGGCACCGCCACCGCTCGACTTGGCGGCCTCGGATGCATCCTCGCCTTCCTCGGCGAGCACTGCGATCAGTGCGTTGACCTTGACGCCTTCAGTGCCTGCCGGAACGACCAGCTTGGCAACGGTCCCCTCGTCGACGGCTTCAACTTCCATGGTCGCCTTGTCGGTCTCGATCTCGGCGATGACATCGCCGGGCGCGACCTTGTCGCCCTCCTTGACCAGCCACTTGGCGAGGTTGCCCTCCTCCATGGTGGGCGAAAGGGCCGGCATGGTGATTTCAATGGGCATCGCTCGGCCTCCCTCAGCTCCGGTAGGTGACGGCTTTGACCGCCTCGACGACCTCGGCGACGCTGGGCAGCGCCAGCTTCTCGAGATTGGCCGCATACGGCATCGGAACGTCCTTGCCGGCGATCGTGATAACCGGCGCGTCGAGATGGTCGAAGGCGCGCTGCATCACCTGGCTGGCAATGTGGTCGCCAACGGAGGATTGCGGGAAGCCTTCCTCGACCACGACCAGGCGATTGGTCTTCTTGACCGATGCGATAACCGTGTCGAAGTCCAGCGGCCGGATGGTGCGCAGGTCGATGATCTCGACATCTAGGCCCATGCCACGCAGTTCGGCTTCCGCCTTGACCGCATAGGTCATGCCGATGCCGAAGGAGACGAGGGTGACGTCCTTGCCTTCCTTGTGGATGCGCGCCTTGCCGATGGGCAGTACGAAATCGTCCATCTTCGGCACGTCGAAGGACTGGCCGTAGAGGATCTCGTTTTCCAGGAAGATCACCGGGTTCGGGTCGCGGATCGCAGCCTTGAGCAGCCCCTTCGCATCGGCCGCGGTATAGGGCATCACCACCTTGAGGCCGGGAATGTGCCCGTACCAGGCGGCATAGCACTGCGAGTGCTGGGCAGCCACGCGGGCTGCCGCCCCGTTGGGGCCGCGGAAGACGATTGGCGCGCCCATCTGGCCGCCGGCCATGTAGAGCGTCTTGGCGGCCGAATTCACGATCTGGTCGATCGCCTGCATGGCGAAGTTGAAGGTCATGAATTCGACGATCGGCTTCAGGCCGGCCATCGCCGCGCCCACGCCGACGCCCGCAAAGCCGTGCTCGGTGATCGGCGTATCGACGACGCGTCTGGCCCCGAATTCCTGCAGCAATCCCTGCGTGATCTTGTAGGCGCCCTGATATTCGGCAACCTCCTCGCCCATGACGAAGACATCCTCGTCGCGGCGCATTTCCTCGGCCATCGCGTCGCGCAGTGCTTCGCGTACGGTGGTCTGCACCATCTCCGTGCCGGCCGGAATGTCGGGGTCGGCAGCGACTTCCGCCTTTGGCGCCGCCGGCACCGGAGCTGCGTCCGCATCCGATTTCGTCGCTTCGGCCGGCTCCTCGCGCGGCTTTCCATCGGCGTCGTTTGCGCCTGCCGGAGCCTTCTCGGGGGCAGCGCCCTTGCCCGAACCGATGTCGCCGGCGCTCTCGCCTTCGCCCAGCAGCACGGCAATCGGCGTGTTGACCTTCACGCCCTCGGTGCCTTCGGCCACGAGAATCTTGCCGAGCGTGCCTTCGTCAACGGCCTCGACTTCCATGGTCGCCTTGTCGGTCTCGATTTCGGCGATGACGTCGCCGGGGGCAACGGCGTCGCCCTCTTTCTTGACCCATTTCGAAAGATTGCCCTCTTCCATCGTCGGAGAAAGAGCGGGCATGAGGATTTCAATCGGCATGGTCCGCCTCCCTCTAGAGCAGAATATCGGTGTAGAGCTCGGACGGATCCGGCTCGGGATCGGTCTGTGCGAAATCGGCAGCGTCAGCGACGATGTCCCGCACTTCCTTGTCGATCTTCTTCAGGTCGTCCTCCGTGGCCCACTTGGCCTCCAGCAGCCGCGCCTTGACCTGTTCGATCGGGTCGTGCTCCGAGCGCATCTTCTGCACTTCGTCCTTGGAGCGGTATTTGGCCGGGTCGGACATCGAATGGCCGCGATAGCGGTAGGTCTGCATCTCGAGGATGATCGGCCCGTTACCAGAGCGGCAGTGCTCGACAGCCATCTCGCCGGCACTCTTGACCGCGCGCACATCCATGCCGTCGACCTGCATGCCCGGTATGCGGAACGACGCGCCGCGATGGGAGAAGTCCGTTTCGGCCGATGAGCGGCTTACCGACGTGCCCATTGCGTAGCGGTTGTTCTCGATGATGTAGATGACGGGCAGCTTCCACAGCGAGGCCATGTTGAAGCTCTCGTAGACCTGGCCCTGGTTGGCGGCGCCGTCGCCGAAATAGGTCAGCGAGACGTTGTTGTTGCCCCGATACCTGTTGGCGAAGGCAAGCCCGGTGCCGAGCGAGACCTGCGCGCCGACGATGCCGTGGCCGCCGTAGAAGTTCTTCTCCTTGGAGAACATGTGCATCGAGCCGCCCTTGCCCTTGGAGTAGCCTCCCCGGCGGCCCGTCAACTCGGCCATCACGCCACGCGGCGACATTTCCATCGCCAGCATGTGGCCGTGGTCTCGATAGGCGGTGATCATCTGGTCGCCATCGATCAGGGCCATCTTCATGCCCGTCACGACCGCTTCCTGCCCGATATAGAGGTGGCAGAAACCGCCGATGAAGCCCATTCCGTAAAGCTGGCCGGCCTTTTCCTCAAAGCGCCGTATCAGCAGCATGTCGCGATACGCCTTGAGTTCGTCTTCCTTGGTGAATTTCGCTGGCGGCGGCGCTTTGCGCGCGGACTGGGTCTTGGCATCCGCTTTCGATTTTGCGGACGTCTTCCTGGCGGCTGTCGCCATGGGTCGCTCCCTGTTTCGTCTCTTTACGGACCGAGGGCGACATCCAGCCTCCCTCATTTAAGGAAAGGCTACCACGCGAAATCGCGATCCGCCATGCGGAAAAACGCATGGCTCACATGCACATAAACATCTCTATTTGCAGGGTATTCCCACGATTAACCGACTTTCGGTTAATCCACCGGAAGCGGCCTCATGATCACGACCTCGTCCGGAAGAGCCAGGTTCAGGGCCCGGCGCGCATGCTCGTCGAGCATGTCCTTTTCGAGGGTTCCATCATGCAGGAGCTGGACGCGACGTTCAAGACGAATGCGTTGCGTCTTGACGGCTTCGAGGTTGCTCTCGAGCGAGGCCACGCGTTCTTCCAGCCGGTATTTGGAGTAGATGCCGTATTCGCCATTGAAGGCGTGGAACCCGAAGTAGGACAGGAACACCGCCGCGATCGCCGGAACGATCAACGCACCCGTGTTCCTTTTCTTATGCTGACGTGTCCACATGGCAATGACGCGATACTCAAAACAACCGCCTCATTGGACACCATTATGCTTAAGGGGCGGTTACCATCGTAGCCGCCCCTTTCAATTTTCAGCCCTTCAGGATGCTCTTGCCCGCGTAACGCGCGCTCTTGCCGAGCTCCTCCTCGATGCGCAGGAGCTGGTTGTATTTTGCCAGCCTGTCGGAACGGGCAAGCGAGCCGGTCTTGATCTGCCCGCAATTGGTCGCGACCGCGAGATCGGCGATGGTCGAATCCTCGGTCTCGCCCGAGCGGTGCGACATGACGGCGGTGTAGCCGGCCTTGTGGGCTGTCTCGACCGCGTCGAGCGTCTCGGTCAGCGAGCCGATCTGGTTAACCTTGACGAGGATCGAATTGGCCACGCCCATGCGGATGCCGTCCTTGAGGCGGGCGGAGTTGGTGACGAAGAGGTCGTCGCCGACGAGCTGGACATTCTTGCCGCAGAGGTCGGTGAGGATTTTCCAGCCATCCCAGTCGTCCTCGGCCATGCCGTCCTCGATAGAGATGATCGGGTAGTCGGCGGCAAGCTTGGCGAGATATTTCGCCTGCGCCTTGGGATCGCGCGTCTTCTTCTCGCCCTCGTAGACGTGGCGCCGTCCTTGAAGAACTCGGTAGCCGCGCAATCGAGCGCGATGGCAACCTGCTCGCCGGGCTTGTAGCCGGCCTTCTCGATGGAGGCGAGGACGAAGTCGAGCGCCGCCTGGGCGTTCTTGATGTTAGGCGCGAAACCGCCTTCGTCTCCGACATTGGTGTTGTGGCCGGCGTCCTTCAGACCCTTCTTGAGAGTGTGGAAGATTTCCGCGCCCCAGCGCAGGCCTTCACGGAAAGTCTCGGCGCCGACCGGCATGATCATGAATTCCTGGAAATCGATAGGGTTGTCGGCATGGGCGCCGCCATTGATGATGTTCATCATCGGCACCGGCAGTACGTGCGCGCCAGCGCCGCCGACATAACGGTAAAGCGGCAGCGAGGAAGCTTCGGCCGCCGCCTTGGCGACCGCGAGCGACACGCCGAGGATGGCGTTTGCCCCCAGACGGCCCTTGTTGGGCGTTCCGTCCAGTTCGATCATCGTGCGGTCGATCTGAATCTGGTCTTCGGCCTCGAGCCCGCCGATCGCCTCGAATATCTCGCCATTGACGGCATCGACCGCGCTTTTGACGCCCTTGCCGAGGTAGCGCGAGCCGCCATCGCGGAGTTCCACCGCCTCGTGCGCGCCGGTCGAGGCGCCGGAAGGCACGGCGGCGCGGCCCATCGAGCCGTCCTCCAGCACAACATCGACCTCGACGGTCGGATTGCCGCGGCTGTCGAGTATTTCGCGGCCGATGATGTCGATGATTGCAGTCATGGCGAGGTCCCTTCGCTGGAGAATGGCGGGTCGTCGCCCTCTTAGCGAAAGGACCGGTGCGAGGCAATCGGCAGCGCGGGCGCTTCAGGCCGCGGGTTTCACCGTCGCCTGGAATTTCGACATCAGGTAGGGCCCCGACAGGACCGGTTCATATTTCGGCTTTTCGCCCGGTGCCAGACAGGTCGGCAGGCAGGCGATCTCCTGATGCCAATTGGGCTGGTGGAAGAAGGCGAAGGACTGGCGGCGCGACGATGCGCCGGCAGCGAGCTGCGGGTTGACCACGCGATGCAGCGTCGAGACCCAACGATCGTTCGTCCAGCGTGCCATCAGGTCGCCGATGTTGATGACGAAGGCGCCCGGCACGGGTGGAACGTCGACCCATTCGCCGGCTGGATCGAGAATCTGCAGGCCGCCGGAGCCCGCCTGCGGCAACAGGATCGTCAGGCTGCCGTAATCGGTATGCGCGCCGGCACGCAACTGGCCGGGCTTCGGTGGCACTGCCTGTTCGGGATAGTTCAGTGCGCGCAGCGCACTGATCGGCTTGTCGATCGTCGCGGCAAAGGCGTCTTCCGGAAGGTGCAGCGCCACCGCGAAGACCTGCATGATGCGGGCGGCCAAATCTTCCATGGCGCGATAATAGGCGGTCCAGGCATCACGAAAGCCCGCCGGTCCCGTGGGCCAGATGGTATCCGCATAACAGAAGGCCAGTGCCTGCTCGTCGTCGAGCCCTTCCGGCGCCGACAGCGGCCCGCCATTGAAGCTCTCCTTGAGGTCCGGAGGCGTATCTTCTCCGCGCGATTTCGCCAGTGCCTCGAGCTCAGGTCCGAGATAGCCGTAGGGATAGCCCGGATAAGGTGCCCGCGCCTCATGCTTTTCCTGTGCCGGCAGGTCGAAGAAATCGTGCGCCGCATTCCAGGCCCGATCGATGACCTCCCGCGGGACGCCGTGGCCGGAGATCGCCAGAAAGCCGGTTTCGCGGCAGATACGATCGACCTCCGCGCCAAGCGCTTCCCTGTCGGCGCCGGTCGCGGTCTCGAAACGGGAAAGGTCGAAGACCGGAAAGCTTTTTGCGGACATGAAGGGCTCCTGCGTTACAGACTCGCAGCGGAGCGTACAGCCCTCCCCTCATGCGAAAAGCCCCGCGGCGAACCGCGGGGCCAGTAAATTGCCTGGTGCAATCAGACCCAGTATGGGGGAACCTGATAGTAGCTGTAAGAGGCGTCGCGCGCCTTATAACCGTCATCGCCCGTCAGGTCGGCGATGTCATGCACGGGCGCGGCTTTGAGCTGGTCCTTCGTGAAGGGAACGACATAGCCGCCACGAGAGCGATCGTAATCCAGCGCCGACCACGGGACAGCGTGATATTTCTCGCCGATGCCGAGGAAGCCGCCGAAACCGATGACGGCGAACATGATGCTGTTGTTCGTCTTTTCGAGCATCACGTCCTCGATCGTGCCGATATGCTCGCCTTCGGTGTTGTACACCTCGGTGCCAATGACGCGGGACGCCTGAATTGCTTCGGTGTGTCCTGATGCGGTGACCATTTTTGCTTGCTCCTTTGTGTTCGCCACCCTGTACCCATTCAATGTGGACAGAGCGGCGAAGTTCCGGAGCCCGCTATCTGGCTTTCGAGACGCGGTCGAATTCCATCAGCCTTTCGATCAGGCGCGGCATGTCTTTCAGCGGCACCATGTTCGGGCCGTCCGAAGGGGCGTTGTCGGGGTCCTGGTGGGTCTCGATGAAAACGCCCGCGACACCGACCGCGACCGCCGCACGGGCCAGCGTCTCCACGAAGCGCCGGTCGCCGCCAGTGGACCCGCCCTGCCCGCCCGGCTGCTGCACGGAATGGGTGGCGTCGAAGATCACCGGAGCGCCGGTTTCGGCCATGATGGGCAGCGCGCGCATGTCCGAGACCAACGTATTGTAGCCGAATGACGCGCCGCGCTCGGTGACCAGCACCTGCGTATTGCCCGAACCCGTGACCTTGGCGACCACGTTCTTCATGTCCCATGGAGCGAGGAACTGCCCCTTCTTGACGTTGACGACCTTGCCGGTCTTGGCCGCCGCAATCAGCAGATCGGTCTGCCGCGAGAGAAACGCGGGTATCTGCAGAATATCGACAGCCTCGGCGACCGTGGCGCATTGCTCTTCGGTATGCACGTCGGTCAGCACCGGCAGGGCAAGATCTCGCCGCAGGTCGGCGAAGATCGGCAGCGCCGCGTCGAGGCCGCTTCCGCGCTTGCCGGAGAGCGACGTGCGGTTGGCCTTGTCGAAGGAGGTCTTGTAGACGAGGCCGATGCCGAGCTTGGCACACATCTCCTTGAGCGCGCCGGCCATGTCGAAAGCGTGCTGGCGTGATTCGAGCTGGCACGGCCCTGCAATCAGCGCCAGCGGCGCGGTGTTGGAAAAGCGGACTTCGCCCGCACTCACTGTCGTGTCGGGAGCGGTCATCGGGTCTCCTCAAAGATGAATTCGACGCCTTGTCCGGCCGTCGCCGGCACGCGGATGGCATTTTCGCGGGTTTCGTAATCGATCCCGTTCGCGTTGAACAGGGCGGAGACCGCAGCAAGATCGCGAATGCCGAAGGTTACGGCGGTGAACCGCGGATCGGCGGCCTGCGAGGCTTCGGAAACGTCGAGCATCCCATTTGAGAGGGCAATCTTGCGGTCAGCCGTTACACTGGCATTGGCGGCCTTTGCCAAAAACCGCGCGAAGGCGTCGGCGTCGGGCGCAACCGCATCGATCTGGGTAATCCTCGTCGCACCGTTGGCGTGGCGTTCGAGTGTCGACCGGTCGATTGCGGGAACCTTGCGGCGTTCGCAGGTGAACAGAAACGCGCCGGGAGAGCCATCCGAGGCAAAGGCAAGGCGGAACGACGCCACGCCGGCCCTGCCCGCGGCATCGAGCGACGGCCGGGAAAACTCGACCATCGGATCGGCCGAAATGCCAGCGTCGACAAAGGCCGCATGGTCGGCCTCGGCATCTTTGGTCGCAAACACCACGGCCGACAGGCCTTCATCGCCGTATGTTCCACGGAAAAGCCTGTCGCGCAGGATGAAGCTGTTGCCCCCTTCTGCTGCCGTTTCCACGCTAGCCGAGTCTTCGATCGCCAGCGGTTCGAGAAACGTGCCGTCGGCCAAATAGACACATGCGTTGGTGGTGCCGAACGGATGCACACCCTGCGGCGCCACCGTAAAGCCGAGTGCTCCGAGCCGCTTGCGGGCCAAGTCGAGATTTGCCGTCGGCAACACGAGGTGATCGAGCGCGCGTGCGGTGTTTTCTGTCATGGTCGCGGTGTGCCTTAGGGCGCCATCGCTTTCAAGCGGATATTGAGGAATCCTGCGGCGGCCTGAATTCGACCCAAAGCGGGAAGTGATCGGAGATACGTACCGAGAAACTCGCCTTCGTCAGGCCGAGGTCCACGAGAAGCCGGCCCCAGGTCTCCACGATCCCGCCATCCGCGAGTTCCAGGTCGATCAGCTTCGCCCTCCCCTTGGAGAACCACGCGATCTGGTCATGGTAGCTGTCTTTCTCAGGCTCGGATGCGCGGGCATAGATCGTGCGCGGGTGGCTTTGCAGCACAAAGGGCACTTCGAGCCCGGTCTCGACGAAGGCCTCATAGAGCTTGTTGCCGATGCGCTCGAGATTGAAATCCCCGAGCGCGATCAGGTTGTGATGCCAGCGGTTCTCCCGCGCTGCCCAGTCCTGCATCCAGCGGGCGATGGCGCGCAGTTCCGGCAGGCGCCGCGTGTTCTCGTTGCCGTAGTCGATATGGGCGGTAACCAGGATGAAGGTCGTGTCGCGGGTGCGGAAGGAAACGGCATAGGGATTACGGGCGAACTGCCTCTTGAAGCTGCCTTCGGTGAATCCGTACCTGGAGGCATCGTCGGGGATGACCAGTTCGCCGGCCAGCCCCGACAGCGAGACCCGAGACGAATCGAACAGAAACGCCATATGCTCGTTGTTGCCGGCCTGCCCCTCGTTGCGGTCGGTCATCAGGAAGCTCCATTTGGAGCCGAGCACCTCCATCAGTGCCCGCAACGCCTCGAAGCCCGCACCCACCTCCTGAACAGCGACGACATCGAAACGCGATACGATCTCTGCGATTGCCCACAGGCTGCGGTAGTCGCGTTTGGGGCTGTCGTCCGAGCTGGCAGGCACCGACCATTTGCGCGTCAGCGAGCGGAAATGCGCGATGTTCCAGGTGGCGATGAGGATATTGCGGTCCACATCGCGCTTCGGCGGCACGACGGTGTCGAGATAAGCCGAATAGGCGCGCATCTCCTCCACGACGCTGGCCGGCACGTTGCCATCGAGCGGTGCGTTGCCCGGGGTCTTGAACAACAGGTCGAGAGGGGTGGCCATCGCCGGATACCCGTTTCCGCGCGGTGACGATACCACAGCCCTATCGGACGCTCCACCGCCCGGATACATGGGTATGAGGAGCCCTCGCCGAGCAGCTGGACGGTCAATCGAGAAGCGGTTCGAAGCCTTCCATTGCCGCGGCGGGCACGACAGCCAGTTCCTGAAGCCCGCCGAGAAAGCTCGATACGGCCTCCCACGCGCCATGTTCGAACATGTCGTCATGGGATGCTTCGGGAAAGATGTGCAGTTGCGACAGGTGCTCGTTGGCTGCCGCGAGCAGGGTCGCGAAGGAAGCTGGCGTCACGGTATCGCGTTCGCCGGCCAGCAGCAGGATCGGCGCCTCGATGGACGAGTAGCGCGACCGCGTGTCGAACCGCGAGCGGACGAGCCACAAGGGCATCTGGCGCGCATTGTGGCCGACGATGTCGCGGAACGATGTGAAGGGCGCTTCCAGAACTACGCCCACGGGCTTCGAGCGCGCCGCGATGTAGCTCGCGATACCGGTTCCCATCGAGTAGCCGTAAAGAATGATGCCGTTCGGGGCCAGCCGGTTGTCGGCGACCTTTTCCAGAAGTCGAGTGGCGTCTCTGTAAAGGTTGTGCTCGCTGGGCCGTCCGGGATTGCCGCCATATCCGCGATACCCGGCGAGCATCAGCCCGTAGCCTTCCTCCGCGAGGCTGAAGAGGTGACGGGGTTTCCTGATGACGTCACCAACGCGACCAGGAAAATAGACAATCACCGGCATGCCTGCGCGAGGCGGATGATACCAGGAGCGCAGCATGAGGCCGTCATGGGTCGCAAGGTCGACGGGCTGGAGTTCCACGTCACTCTCAAGCTCGAAGATGCTGAGCGCCAGCCGCTCGCGAAAAAGCAGGATTTCGGGCATTGTGGAGAGCGTCGCCAACACCGCGCCAAGCGCTGCGGCCGCGGACAGGATCAGACGACCATGGCTTGCAACGAAGCCGAAAACGATACTCAAACCAAACCCCATTGCCCCGCGTCGCCTGCCCGATGCGGCACCGCAAATCCAGCATAGCCGCATGCAGCCGCTTCGCCAGATCGTTTGTAACAAAAACGAGTTACTGCCGCGTTTCCGGCATCAAGGTGCGCGGCGGTCGCGAGATCGGCGGATCAGACCAGTCGGCTCTGCTCGACGGCTGCGCCGATGAAGCTTGCAAACAGCGGGTGAGGTTCCAGCGGACGCGACTTCAGCTCAGGGTGATACTGCACGCCAATGAACCACGGATGATCCTGGTATTCGACCGTTTCCGGCAGCACGCCGTCCGGCGACATGCCGGCGAAGACCAGCCCGCACGCTTCCAGCCGCTCCTTATAGTCGACATTGACCTCGTAGCGGTGGCGATGGCGCTCGGAAATATCCGTATTGCCGTAGATGTCGGCGATCTTCGTGCCCTCGCCCAGCTTCGCGGCGTAAGCGCCCAGCCGCATGGTGCCACCTAGGTCGCCGCTTGCCGCGCGCTTTTCGAGCATGTTGCCCTTCAGCCATTCCGTCATCAGGCCCACCACGGGCTCGGACGTCGCCCCGAACTCGGTGGACGAGGCCTTTTCGATGCCGGCGAGCGAACGGGCGGCCTCAATGCAGGCCATCTGCATGCCGAAGCAGATGCCGAAATAGGGAACCTTGCGTTCGCGGGCGAACTTCGCCGCGAGAATCTTGCCTTCCGCGCCGCGCTCCCCGAAACCGCCAGGCACGAGGATGCCGTGTACCTTCTCCAGGAACGGCGCGGGGTCCTCCTTCTCGAAGATCTCGGCCTCGATCCAGTCGAGCTTCACGCGTACCCGGTTGGCCATGCCGCCATGCGAGAGCGCTTCGATCAGCGATTTATACGCGTCCTTGAGGCCGGTATATTTGCCTACGATGGCGATCGTGACCTCGCCTTCCGGGTTGTGGATGCGCTCTGCCACGCCTTCCCATGGCGCCATGCGCGGCTTGGGGGCCGGGTCGATGCCGAAGGCGGCCAGGACCTCGCTGTCGAGCCCTTCGCGATGATAGGCCATCGGCACGTCGTAGATATGCGCCACGTCGAGCGCCTGGATGACGGCCGATCTGCGGACGTTGCAGAACAGCGACAGCTTGCGGCGTTCTTCCTTGGGGATAGCGCGATCGGCGCGTACCAGCAGGATGTCCGGCGCGATGCCGATGGAACGCAGTTCCTTCACCGAATGCTGGGTCGGCTTGGTCTTGAGTTCGCCTGCGGCCGGAATCCACGGCATCAGGGTCAGGTGGATATAGACCGCCTGCCCACGCGGGAGGTCGTTGCCGAGCTGGCGGATCGCCTCGAGAAACGGCATCGCCTCGATGTCGCCGACCGTGCCGCCGATCTCGCACAGGACGAAGTCGTAGTCGTCGTTGCCGTCGAGGACGAAATTCTTGATCTCGTCGGTGACGTGGGGGATCACCTGCACGGTCGCGCCGAGATAGTCGCCGCGCCGCTCGCGCTCGATGATGTTCTTGTAGATGCGCCCGGTGGTGATGTTGTCCTGCTGGTTGGCGGACCGTCCGGTGAAGCGCTCGTAATGGCCGAGATCCAGATCGGTCTCGGCGCCGTCGTCTGTGACGAAGACCTCGCCGTGCTGATAGGGCGACATCGTGCCCGGATCGACGTTGAGGTAGGGATCTAGCTTGCGGATCCGCACACGGTAGCCACGCGCCTGAAGCAGGGCTCCGAGAGCCGCTGCGGCGATGCCTTTACCGAGTGAGGAAACCACGCCGCCGGTGATGAAAACGTATCGCGCCATGGGAGTCGTCGCTTAACCCGATAGGAGTGATTCCACCAGTCAAAATTTGCCTGGGCATTGGTTTTTCTTCGCCCAAACAAAAGGGCCGGCACCCGCCGGCCCTGTCTTTTCGCCTATGTGGCGATGCTTACTGCCCGCTCGGAACCTGCGGCTGCGCGGGTTCCGGGGCTTGCGCCGGAGGTGTGTCCTCGCCGCCAAGCTGGTCGAGAACGCCGCCCTCGCCCGAAGGCGCGCTTTGCTCGGTCGTGGGCATGCGATCGAAGATGTCGGTCGGCTGATCACCGTAGCGCGCCAGCAGCGACAGGGCCAGCGATGTCGCGAAAAACGCGGTCGCCAGCATCGCCGTCGCGCGGGTCAGCGTATTGGCCGCGCCGCGCGCCGTCATGAAGCCGGAGCCGCCACCGATGCCAAGCCCGCCACCTTCGGAGCGCTGCAGGAGGACCACGCCGACAAGGGCGAGGACAACCATCAGGTGAATGACGATGAGCACTGTCTGCATGATTCAATCCGGATTGTTCTATCGCGCAGCACTGTAGTTGTGCCGCAGCGGACGCGGCTCATTACACGCCTTTGCCGCGCATTCCAACCCATATGGGAAGGAATGGCGCCGCAAAAAAGACGGCATATGCAAGTTTGCCCACCTAAAACGACCGGTAGGCCTCGGCGATGCCGAGAAAATGGGAGGCCTTGAGGCTGGCGCCGCCGACCAGTGCCCCGTCGACATTGGCCACAGCCAGCAACTCGCCAGCGTTGGAGGGCTTGACCGATCCGCCATAGAGAATGCGCATGCGGCCCGCCTCCTCGCCGACGAGTTTCGTCAGTTCGGCCCTGATGTGAGCATGCGCCTGCGCGACATCGTCCACTGACGGCGTCAATCCCGTGCCTATGGCCCAGACCGGCTCATAGGCGATGACGGCGGTCGCGTGGGTCGCTCCATGCGGCACGGAGCCGGCGATCTGGCGCGACAGCACGTCGAGGGTCTGTCCGGCCTCGTGCTCGGCCTGTGTTTCTCCAACGCAGATGATCGCGACGATGCCAGCGCGCCAGGCAGCTTCGGCCTTGGCGCGCACGTCCGCGTCGGTTTCGCCGTGGTCCGTGCGCCGCTCCGAGTGACCGACGATTACGGCGGAGGCACCGGCATCCTTGAGCATTTCAGCCGAAATGTCGCCGGTATGCGCGCCCGTCTCCTTTGCGTGGCAATCCTGTCCGCCAGACTTTACCGGCGTGCGGTGCAGAATTTCCGACGCCCGCCACAGCAGGGTAGCGGGAACGCAGATGAGCGCTTCGGTTTCCGCTTCCAGCCCCTTCATGAAACCGTTGCCGATCGAGACCAGCTCGTTGAGCGATGCGCTCGTGCCATTCATTTTCCAGTTGCCGGCAACCAGCGGGCGGATACCTGGTGTCATCGCGCGTGTTCCCTTCCTTCGGTCTCGAGGCTAGGTTCTCCTACCAAAAACCGGGCACAAAGCAATCGACACCGGCCGGGAAGGACGGTATTGCCGAGGCTCACATCAGGTAACCGGAAGAAGACATGCTCAATTCCCTCAGAAACGCCGCCAGATCCTGGATCGCCAAGCTGCTTCTCGTGATGCTGGTGCTCAGTTTCGCGGTATGGGGCATTTCCGGACAGATTTTCGGCGGGCTCGGTTCCAACGTGCTGACCGCCGGCGATACGCGCGTGTCCATCCTCGAATACCGTCTCGCCTACGATCGGCAGCTCTCGCTGCTGTCGCAGCAATTCGGCGTGCCGGTGACGCGTGAACAGGCGCAGCAGTTCGGCGTCGACAACCGCGTGCTTTCGCAGCTTGCAGCCGGCGCCGTGCTGGACGAACAGGCGCGCAAGATGCGGCTCGGGCTTTCGCGTGATCGGCTGGCGGCAATGACGGCCGAGGATCCCGCCTTCCAGGGGGCTGACGGTCGGTTCGACCGCAACCAGTTCGATTTCGTGCTGCGCCAGATCGGCATGCGGCCGGAAGACTACCTGAAGAACCGCGAGCAGGCTGCGGTGCGTCAGCAGATCATCGAAGCGGTCTCGGACGGCATGACGGCGCCGGATGCTTTCCTGCGCGCCGTGTCACTCTATCAGGGCGAGGACCGCACGGTCGACTACATCGTCCTGTCGCGGTCCCTGGTCGAACCTATCGAAGAGCCTGCGCGGGATGTGCTCGAAGCGTATTTCGAAGAGAACAAGGCCAATTACGCCGCGCCGGAATACCGGCGCATCTCCTACGTCAAGCTGGAACCTGCCGATATTGCCGACCCGGCCGCTATCCAGGCAGAGGAGGTCGAGCGCTATTACGAGGACAACGCCACCCGCTTCACGTCGCCGGAGCAGCGCAAGATCGAACAGCTCGTCTTTGCCGATGCGGAAGCCGCGCAGGCTGCGCTGGACAAGATCCGTGGCGGCGCGACCTTCGAGGAGGTCGTGACCGAGCAAGGCAAGACGATGGGCGACGTCGTGCTTGGCATTTTCGCGAAGGCCGACGTGGCCGACCCGGCAATCGCCGAGGCCGCGTTTGCACTGGCCGAAGGCGAAGTCAGCGACGTGGTCGACGGCGCGTTCGGATCGCTGCTCGTTAGAGTTCCGGAAGTTCAGCCGGCAAAGGTTCAGCCGCTCGCCGAAGTCGAACAGCAGATTCGCAGCGACATCGCGCTGGGCGAAGCAACCCGCATTCTGGACGACGTCTACGAAGGCTATGAAGATGCGCGCGCCGGCGGCGAAACCATGGCGGAAGCCGCCGCCCGCAACCGGCTCGAGGTCGTTACGGTCGAGGCGGTCGACCGCAGCGGCCGCAACCCCGAAGGCACGATCCTGACCGACCTGCCCGAATCGAACGCCCTGCTCCAGGAGGCATTCGACAGTGAAGTCGGCGTCGAGAATTCGCCGCTGAACACCGGATCGTCGGGTTATCTGTTCTACGAGGTCGACGACGTCACGGAGGCCCGCGACCGATCGCTTGACGAAGTTCGCGATCAGGTCGTTACCGACTGGAAGGAGAACGAGGTCGCAACGAGGCTTGCCACCCGCGCCGAGGAAATCGAGAAGCAGGTTGCCGATGGCAAGGCCCTGACCGAGGTCGCGGAGGAACTGGAGCTCGAGGTGCAGGTCCGGCGTGGTCTGAAGCGTGACGCCAACGACGCCGAGCTCGGCGATGCAGGCGTGGCCGCCGTCTTCTCCGTAGCGCGGGGCGAAACTGGCCTTGCGCCGGCTCAGGATGGTGACGCCCAGGTCGTGTTTCGCGTGACGGATGTGCTGGTGCCGGCCGGTGCCGGTCCCGACGCCCTGCCCGCCGAAGCCCGCGATCGTTTCGCATCTGCGATCTCCGACGATCTGCTGGACCAGCTCGTTGCACGGCTTCAAACCGAGTATCCGGTGACGATCGACCGTGGTGCCGTGCAGCAGGCGCTGAGCTTCTGAGCGACGCAATGAACGACTTCAAGTCTCACATAGCCAAGGTCGCGAACGGCACGCCGCTGTCCTTCGAGGAGGCGCGCGAGGCGTTCAGCATCATGATGTCCGGTGAAGCGACGCCGAGTCAGATCGGCGGGTTCCTGATGGCGCTTCGTACGCGCGGTGAAACGGTGGACGAGATTTCCGGCGCAGTGGCCACCATGCGGGCCAAGATGCTTCCCGTCCGCGCGCCGGCCAACGCCATCGACATCGTCGGCACGGGTGGCGATGCGTCGGGCACCTATAACGTCTCCACCTGCGCCGCCTTCATCGTTGCCGGCGCCGGGGTGCCGGTGGCCAAGCATGGCAACCGCGCACTCTCGTCGAAGTCGGGGGCGGCGGATGCGCTTGCCGCTCTTGGGGTCAATATCGAGATCGGGGCCGAAACCATCGCGGCCTGCATCGAGGAAGCCGGGCTCGGCTTCATGTTCGCGCCGGTCCACCATTCGGCCATGCGCCATGTCGGCGCCTCGCGTGTGGAACTCGGCACCCGTACGATCTTCAACCTGCTCGGCCCTCTGTCGAATCCTGCCGGCGTCAAGCGCCAGCTCGTCGGTGTGTTTGCCCCGCAATGGGTAGAGCCGATCGCCGAAGTGCTCAAGGCACAGGGTTCGGAAGCGGTCTGGGTTGTGCACGGCGACGGGCTGGACGAAATGACGACGGCAGGCACGACGATGGTTGCGGCGCTGGAAAACGGCAAGATCCGTACGTTCGAGATCCAGCCCGAGGAGGTCGGCCTGGCACGCGTCAAGCCCGAAGACCTGAAAGGCGCCGATGCCGTGCACAACGCGAAGGCGCTTCGCGGCGTGCTTGCCGGCGACAAGGGTGCTTATCGCGATATCTCCCTCCTGAATGCGGCAGGTGCGCTTGTCGTGGCCGGCAAGGCCCGGACGCTAGACGAGGGCATGGAGCTTGCCACCCGCTCCATCGATAACGGGTCGGCGGCCTCCGCGCTGGAACTGCTGGTGCACGTTTCCAACCGGGCAGGTGCGGCATGACCGATATTCTGCGCAAGATCGAGGCCTACAAGCGCGAGGAGATCGCTGCGGCCAAGGCCGCGCTTCCGCTTGCCGATGTAAAGGCGCGGGCTGCCGACCAGACACCGCCTCGCGGCTTTCGCAAGGCGCTCGAGGCAAAACATGAAGCTGGCCAGTTCGCGCTGATCGCCGAGATCAAGAAGGCGAGCCCCTCGAAGGGACTCATCCGTGCCGATTTCGACCCGCCGGCTCTTGCGCGCGCCTACGAGCAAGGGGGCGCTGCGTGCCTCTCAGTGCTGACCGATCGGCCATCGTTCCAGGGCGCGCCCGAATTCCTGACCGAGGCGCGGGCCGCCACTGCCCTGCCCGCGCTGCGCAAGGATTTCATGTTCGAGACCTATCAGGTTCATGAGGCGCGGAGCTGGGGGCCGACGCGATCCTCGTCATCATGGCGAGCCTGTCCGACGATGAAGCGAAAGCACTCGAGGATGAGGCCCATGCAATCGGCATGGACGTGCTCGTCGAGGTGCATGACGAGGCGGAACTGGATCGCGCGCTGAATCACCTGTCCTCGCCGCTGGTTGGCATCAACAACCGCAACCTGCGCACCTTCGAGGTAAGCCTCGAAACCTCGGAGCGACTGGCGGCGCGCATCCCCGAACACAAGCTCATCGTCGGCGAGAGCGGCATCTTCACCAATGCCGACTGCGCGCGCCTGGCTCGCTCCGGCATCTCCACCTTCCTCGTCGGCGAAAGTCTGATGCGGCAGGCCGATGTTGCCGGCGCGACGCGGTCCCTGCTCGGGCTCAGCTCGCAACGGCTCGCAGGCTGACGCCGTGAGCCGCCTTACGCATCTCGGTGCATCCGGCGAGGCCAACATGGTCGATGTCGGCGGCAAGCAAGAGACGCAGCGCACTGCGATCGCGCAAGGCGCGGTGAAGATGCAGCCCGCGACGCTGGCCACGATCCTCGCCGGCGATGCAAAGAAGGGGGACGTGCTCGGCACGGCCCGCATTGCCGGCATCATGGCAGCCAAGCGGACGCACGAGCTGATTCCGCTCTGCCACCCGCTCCTGCTCACCAAGGTTTCGGTCGAGATCGAGCCCGACGAGAACCTGCCCGGTCTGCGCGTCACGGCGCTCGCCCGCGTTACCGGCAAAACCGGCGTTGAGATGGAAGCGCTGACGGCGGCTTCCGTCGCCTGCCTGACGATCTACGACATGGCCAAGGCAGCCGACCGTGCCATGATAATTTCCGACATCCGTGTGGTGGAAAAGTCCGGCGGCAAGTCCGGCGATTACCGGCTGCAGGACGTCTGACATGGCTGGCCTGCTGCCGGTTGACGAAGCGCTGCGCCGGCTGCTCGACGATGTGACGGCCCTGCCTCACGAAGATATCACGATTGGTGAGGCCGCGGGGCGTGTTCTGGCCGCTGCAGTCGAGGCACGGCGGACGCAGCCGCCCTTCCCCGCTTCGGCGATGGATGGTTATGCCGTGCGCGCGGCGGACACCACCGACCCGTCCACTGCTTTGAAGGTTATCGGTCAATCGATAGCCGGCAAGCGCTTCGATGGCGCGGTCGGCGCCGGCCAGGCCGTACGCATCTTCACAGGCGCGCCTGTCCCCGAAGGCGCGGACGCGGTTCTGCTGCAGGAAGATGCCGAGCAGGACGAAGACGGGCGAACCATCCGCGCCAGCGAAGCGGTCACCCCTGGCCGTCACGTAAGGGCTGCAGGGCTCGATTTCCGGGCCGGCGACGTCCTTTTGGCCAAAGGCCGGGTGCTCGACGCGGCAGCGCTGTCGCTCGCAGCAGCCGGCAACCACCCGGTCCTTTCGGTGGTGCGCGCACCGATTGTGGCGATCCTGGCCACGGGCAGCGAGTTGCTGCCACCCGGTTCGGAACCCGGGCCCGACCAGATCATCGCATCGAACGGCTACGGGGTCGCGGCGCTGGCGCGCGACGCAGGTGCTCGGGTGCTCGACCTGGGCATCGCGCCTGACGATCGCAACGTGCTCGCCGCGCGCGTCCGTGAAGCGATCGCGGCCGGCGTGGATGTGATCGTGACGCTCGGCGGCGCTTCCGTCGGCGACCACGACCTCGTTCGCGAGGTTCTGGAACGCGAAGGCATGGCGCTCGACTTCTGGAAGATCGCCATGCGCCCCGGCAAGCCGCTGATGTTCGGCAGACTAGCCGAGACCCGTGTACTCGGCCTGCCGGGAAATCCGGTCTCAAGCCTCGTCTGCGCGCATCTGTTCCTGAAACCGCTGCTCGCGAGGCTTGGCGGCCGCCCACATGTTGCCGACATGAGGGAAGCCGTCCTTGGCGAAGCCATGAAGGCCAACGATCACCGGCAGGATTATGTCCGCGCGGCAGCGACGCATGAGGACGGGCGCCTCGTTGCAAGGCCGTTCGCCGTGCAGGATTCCTCGATGCTGACGACCCTGGCGCACGCCAACGCGCTCATCATCCGCGAACCGAACGTGGCCGCGTCGGAGGCAGGAGATACCTGCCGCGTACTGATGCTGCGCTGAGGCGGACCTACTCAACAAGTCCAACGCCAGACACGCAAGTTCACGATAATTTAAGCCGTTGCGGAACACAACTGGAACAGATAGTGTTTGTTCTGGTTTTGTTTATGGACTGATTCCCAAAAGGGGCAACAGAATGCTGACGCGCAAGCAACACGAACTGCTTCTCTTCATCCATGAAAGGCTGAAGGAAACTGGCATTCCCCCTTCCTTCGACGAGATGAAGGAGGCGCTCGACCTCGCTTCCAAGTCCGGTATCCACCGCCTGATTACTGCGCTCGAGGAGCGCGGCTTCATTCGACGCCTGCCCAACAGGGCGCGTGCACTGGAAGTCCTGCGGCTGCCGGATTCGATCGCGCCGGGCCTCAATGCGGCCAAAAGTTCTCGCCCAGCGTCATTCAGGGCAGTCTTGGCCGTGCGCCGGAGCCGTCTCGCATACAGGCAGCCAGCAATGACGACGATGCCGGTGCGGCCGTTGCCATTCCGGTGATGGGCCGGATCGCGGCCGGCGTGCCGATCGAGGCGATCCAGCACAAGACGCACTCGATCAGCGTTCCGCCGGAAATGCTTTCGGGCGGCGAGCACTATGCGCTCGAGGTCAAGGGCGACTCGATGATCGAGGCAGGCATCTTCGACGGCGACACCGTCATCATCCGCGACGGCCAGACCGCGAATCCCGGCGACATCGTGGTGGCTCTCGTCGACGATGAGGAAGCAACCCTCAAGCGGTTCCGCCGCAAGGGCGCCTCGATCGCGCTGGAGGCCGCCAACCCGGCCTACGAAACCCGCATCTTCGGCCCCGATCGCGTGAAGGTGCAGGGCAGGCTTGTCGGGCTCATCCGGCGTTATTGATCGGCCCTTAGACAAGGTCATGCTCGACTGAGGATGAGCATGAGGGGCGGATTGATCGAATCAAACCTATTGGGCTCGATGCACGTCAAGGAATAGCCCGTCCGGCAGCAGGATTCCCGGGCTATGCAGACCCTCCCTCATCCTGAGGTGCGAGCCCCTGGGTCTTGCCTTCGGCAAGCCCGAGGACAGGCTCCGCGAGCCTCGAATGACGCACCGATCAGCGCTTCCGCTGCAAAGGTATCGCGGCAGCCGGCGGGGTGTTACTCACCTTGCGATTTCTGCCAGGGTGGAAGTCCCCTCGCCTCGCGCGAATACTGCCGGTGCGCGTGCCAGGGCCGGTAGGGTTCGCGGATCGCGAAACGGATTTTCGGATGTAACGCCGGTCTTGCGGACGTGCGATTCCTGACACCCGCTTCTGTGCCACTGCTTGCTTCGGTTCCGCGTGTTTCGTCGGCGATGTCTTTCTCGAAAACGATCTCGGCGCTCCCACGGCGGGCCAGATCACGCTTGGTGATGACGGTGACGCTGCTGCCGCGACAGGGACTGTTCGCCGTTGCGTCGTCGATGACGATGAGGCTCGCATAAGAACACGCAGTCGAAGCCGTTCGTTCGCCGTCGGCGTGAACGACTGTGGCGCCGCTGCCGTGGCGTGCTACGCAAAGCCCTTCCCGGCACTGGAATGGCAATGCACCCTGATCATCCGCAGGTATGACAGACGGCACCCCGGTGTCACCTTCCACAGGCCGTGCAACATCGCCCGCATTCGCAGCCCGCTGCCAGTTCTGGAAGGTGAAGGTGCTTGGTCGTTGGCGGTTTACGGCGAGTCTGCCGTCGCCGAGATCGACCGCAACAAGCCGCGCGTCCTCGGAGACGTAGACGTGAGGCAGTTGGCGTGTCGCGATGAGCAACGCGCCGGCGACGAGCAGCGGAAGCGCTGCCCAGCGTAGTGCGCTGCCGGCCATGGTCAGGATCGCCAATGCCGCCGTCAGTACAAGCACCGCCGAAAGCGGGACCGCGCCGGTGGCATCGAATGCCGATCGCTCCGCGAGCCACAGGGCTATCGAATTCATCGCGGATATGCCCATCCCCATCGCATACAGCGCCAGCCCTTCCAGGCCGAAGGGCATCAACAGGCATGCGAAAACCGCCGCCGGCATGACGATCGCGGAAACGAATGGCATCGCCGCAAGGTTGGCGACGAGGCCGAGCGGCGAGACCTGCTGGAAATGCCATACTGTGAAAAGCGCCGTCGCGAGGCCGGCTACGACTGACGTCAGCGACAGTCCCGAGACGTATTTCATGCCCGTTGTGAAGGCCAGCCGCAAGGGACCGTACTTTGCGGCCTGTCGGCGCGGCGTCCGCCTTTCACGGTACGAGGCCCAGGCCGCGTAGGCCGCCACGAGCGCGGCGGTTGCAGCAAACGACATATGGAAGCTCGGCCCCATCACCTCATGCGGGGCGATCAGCAGGATGATGACGGCCGATATGGCAAGGTTGCGCATCGTGAGCGCCGCGCGGTCGACCATGACGGCAAGCAGCATCACCGCAAGCATGGTGAAGCTGCGCTGCGCTGCAATGCCTGCGCCCGAAATGACGAGGTAGGCCGCCGTGGCGGCGAGCGCGCCGAAGGCGGCATATTTCTTCGCCGGCTGTCGCGAGGAAAAGCCCGGTGCAAGCGCAAAGGCGGTGCGCAATCCAAACATCACAGTCCCGGCCACCAAGGCCATATGCAGGCCGGAGATGGAGATGACGTGATAGAGCCCAACTACGCGGAGCGCCTCGTTCATCTCTTCCGGTATGCCTGCGCGGATACCGGTAATCAGTGCGGCCGCGATCGCGCCCTCAGGGCCGCCGATGCTGGCCGCGATGTCCTGCGCCATGCGCGTACGCCAGCCCTCGACCCATGCGGCGGCAGCAGTCATCAACCCGGGTTTGTCTGTCGTTTCCACGAGCTCCGGATTTCTGAGGAAAAAGCCGACCGCGCCGATACCGTCGAAGTAGCTGTTGAAGGCAAAGTCATAGCTTTGCGGGCGGACTGGCCCGGAAGCAGGAATCAGCCGGACAAGACCTTGCACGGCATCTCCAGGCCGTAATGTTTCTGGCACCGCGCGGGCGGTTGCACGAACGCGATCCGGCGCATAACGAAGCACCGGCCGCTCGGTGGCGATGACATCGAGCGTCAGGCGGATGCGGCCTGATGCCTGCTGTTCGATGCGCACAACGCGGCCGGTCAGGCGCGTCGAAATCTCGGAACCGAGCATCTGCGTGCCAGCCCGCCATGTCTCGAATTTCGCGGCAAGAACGCCTGTGAGCGTGATCAACACCGCGAGCAATGCCATCCGTAGTCCAGGCCGGTTTGCGAGCGCGAGTGACAGCGCCGCGAGCAGACCGGTGGCCAGAAGCAGGCCGCCAAGTCCTGGCTCGGCCGGTGCCGAGAAGTAGAAAAGCGCGCCTAGCGCGATGAAAACCGGCACGAAGACGAACGCGGTGCCATGCTCAAGCTCGCTGTCGAAGCTGCGGCGCAGCACAGGACCGAGCCTGGCAAGCGGAGTGAGACTGCTTGTCGGTACGGGTGGCGACGGCGCCCGCAGGGTTTGCGGAAGATGGACTTCGGGGGCAGCATTTTCAGGCGCGACGACACGCGCGCCGAACTGAAGGCGCTCGTCCTGTCGCGTCGCCGTCTCCCCGTCCATGCGGCGCTCCCCACCCGGTAATCGCTTGCACGCCGAAGCCTCTATGCTACATGAGCCCCATCAAAACACCACAGGCGCAGCCGCTGCGCGCCCTCATCCGTTTCCGGGGAAGAACAAATGTCCGACAAGGTCGTCACCCGTTTTGCGCCGTCACCCACCGGCTACCTGCATATCGGCGGCGCGCGCACCGCGCTTTTCAACTGGCTGTTCGCCAAACACACCGGCGGCAAGATGCTGCTGCGTATCGAGGATACCGACCGCGAGCGGTCGACCGATGCGGCAACGGCGGCGATCCTCGACGGCCTCTCCTGGCTCGGTCTGGGTTGGGACGGGGAACCCGTCTCCCAGTTCGAACGCGCGCAGCGTCATCGCGAGGTGGCCGAACAGCTCGTGCGCAACGGCAAGGCCTATCGGTGCTACGCCACGCAGGCGGAGCTTGAGGAGATGCGCGAGAAGGCGCGCGCCGAGGGCCGTCCGCCGCGCTATGACGGACGCTGGCGCGACCGCGATCCCTCGGAGGCCCCGGCAGGCGTGAGGCCCGCCATCCGCATCAAGGCGCCTACAGACGGCGAGACGATCGTGCGCGACCGAGTGCAGGGCGACGTCAAGTTCCCCAACAAGGATCTCGATGATTTCATCATCCTGCGGTCTGACGGCAACCCGACCTATATGCACGCCGTCATCGTGGACGATCACGACATGGGCGTGACCCATATCATTCGGGGCGACGATCACCTGACCAACGCTGCGCGCCAGACGGTCATCTACAACGCGATGGGCTGGGATGTGCCGGTGATGGCGCATATCCCGCTGATCCACGGCCCGGACGGGGCGAAGCTCTCCAAGCGCCACGGCGCACTGGGTGTCGAGGCCTATCGCGCGATGGGCTATCTGCCTGAAGCGCTGCGCAACTATCTCGCGCGCCTCGGCTGGAGCCATGGCGACGACGAGGTCATGTCCACCGCGCAGATGATCGAGTGGTTCGAGATCGAGGACGTCAACAAGGGGGCCGCGCGCTTCGACTACCAGAAGCTGGAAGCCCTCAATGGCGTGCATATGCGCCAGAGCGATGACGCCGATCTTCTGGAGCAGTTCATCGCGACATTACCCTATATCGAGGAGCCCGGCGCCATTCCGCGCGAGCCGGACGCCGCGCAGCGGGCGATGCTGCTTGCCGCCCTGCCCGGCTTGAAGGAGCGCGCGAAGACGCTCGTCGAACTGGCCGACAGCGCGCAATATCTGTTCGTCCAGCGCCCCTTGTCGCTGGATGAGAAGGCAGCGCAGATTCTCGACGGCGACGCGCGCTCGGTGATCGCCGCGCTGCTGCCGGATTTTGAGGCGCTTGGCGAATGGTCCGCAGAAACAACGGAAGCCGTCGTGCGCGCCTATGCGGAAAAGGCGGGCCTCAAGCTTGGCAAGGTTGCGCAGCCGCTGCGCGCGGCCCTGACCGGCAGGGCTACATCACCCGGCGTTTTCGACGTGCTTGCCGTGCTTGGCCGGGAGGAAAGCCTCGGCCGGCTGCGCGATCAAAGCGTCTGAACGATTGTGGCGAAGTCGCGTTTTTGCGTTGCAACAATGTGACCTTGGGATAGCTTGGCACGCTCCCGCAAATCGGATAGCAAGAGCGCGCAATCGGAGCACGGTTGTTATGCGTCATAGCTGATCGGCGTCGAGGGCGGGCTAACGTACATTGAGAGGTGATAGGGATGACCAGTTCGACTGCAAAGCTTGAATTGAACGGCAAAGCCAGCGAATTCAAGGTACGAAAAGGCTCGGTCGGACCAGAGGTCATCGACATCAGCTCGCTCTACAAGGACACCGGGCTGTTCACCTACGATCCCGGTTTCACGTCCACCGCGAGCTGCGAATCGGAAATCACCTATATCGACGGCGATGCCGGCATGCTGCTGCACCGCGGCTATCCGATCGACCAGCTTGCGGAGCACGGCGACTTCCTGGAAGTGTGCTACCTGCTTCTCTACGGCGAGCTGCCGACGAAGGCGCAGAAGGACGATTTCGACTACCGCGTGACGCGCCACACGATGGTGCATGAGCAGATGACCCGGTTCTTCACCGGCTTCCGCCGCGACGCGCATCCGATGGCAGTCATGTGCGGCGTCGTCGGCGCTATGTCGGCGTTCTACCACGACTCCACCGACATCTCCGACCCGCACCAGCGCATGGTCGCCTCGATCCGCATGATCGCGAAGATGCCGACGATCGCCGCGATGGCGTACAAGTACCATGTCGGCCAGCCCTTCATCTATCCGAAGAACGAGCTGAACTTCGCCGCCAACTTCCTGCACATGTGCTTCGCCGTGCCGTGCGAGGACTATAAGGTCAATCCGGTGCTGGCGCGTGCCATGGAGCGCATCTTCATCCTGCATGCCGACCACGAGCAGAACGCGTCGACCTCGACGGTTCGGCTCGCCGGCTCTTCCGGCGCCAATCCATTCGCCTGCATCGCTGCCGGCATTGCCTGTCTGTGGGGCCCGGCGCACGGTGGCGCCAACGAGGCTGCGCTCAACATGCTGGCGGAGATTGGTTCCGTCGACCGCATCCCCGAGTTCATCGACCGCGCCAAGGACAAGAACGACCCGTTCCGCCTGATGGGCTTCGGCCACCGCGTCTACAAGAACTACGATCCGCGCGCCAAGATCATGCAGAAGACCACGCATGAGGTTCTGGGCGAACTCGGCATCAAGGATGATCCGCTTCTCGACGTGGCGATGGAGCTGGAAAAGATCGCGCTGACGGACGAGTACTTCATCGAGAAGAAGCTCTACCCTAACATCGACTTCTATTCCGGCATCACGCTCAAGGCGCTCGGCTTCCCGACCACTATGTTCACCGTGCTTTTCGCAGTCGCCCGTACGGTCGGCTGGATTGCCCAGTGGAAGGAGATGATCGAGGATCCGCACCAGAAGATCGGCCGTCCTCGCCAGCTCTACACCGGCCATGGCGAGCGCGACTACGTGCCGATCGCCAAGCGCTGATCGATACTTTCGAGACAAGAAGAAGGGCGCCGTTGGCGCCCTTTTTCATTCAGCCTGGCTTCTTCTCGAGGACCGCCAGCAGCGCTTCGGCTGCAAGTTCGCCTGATGGCCTGTCCGTTTCCATGGCTTTTCGGATGTCGGCGAAGCCGGCCATCTGGACAGCGCGGGCTGCCGTATCAGCGGTGAGCTGCTCAGTATAGCGTGCGAGCCGCCCCGGCCGGAGCTGGCCGTCGTAATATTCCGGCACGACTGGCCAGTCCGCAATCAGATTTGGCAGCGAAGCCGACCATGCCGTGATCATGCGGGCCATCACCGAACCGATGACGGGATCGGTGCGATAGCACGAGACGAACGGCACGCCGCACAGCGCCAGCTCCAGCGTCACGGTACCGGATGCGGCAATTGCGGCATCGGCCACGGCAAACGCCTGCCACTTCTCCTCGTCCCCATGGACGACGCGCGGACGCACCGGCCAGTCTGCCGTGCCAGCTTCCACCAGAGGCGCGACATGAGGCACTGTCGGGATCGTCACATCGAACAAATTGCCGCGCGCGGCAAGGATGCGCACGGCCTCGCCGAAGGGCTCAAGAAGCCGCTTGACCTCGCTACGACGCGAGCCGGGCAGGATCAGCAGCTTTTTCGGTTGATCCGTTGCGCGAGCCCGCGCCGCCTGTGCCTCGGCTGCGGCGACAATGCCTGGGTGGCGTACCAGCCGATGACCGACATAGGTGCCGTGCGGCCCGTCGAGATCGGCCAATGCCTTCGGCTCGAACGGCAGCAGGCACAGCACCTCGTCGATATAAGGCCGCATGGCTGGAGCCCGTCCGGGCCGCCATGCCCAGACGCTGGGGCAGACATAGTGGACAATCGGGATCGACGGGTCCGCCGCCCTCACCTTCTTCGCGACGCGCAAGGAGAAATCGGGGCTGTCGATGGTCATGAGGCAATCGGGCGCGGCGCGCACCACAGCCTGTGCTGTTTCGTTGAGGCGGCGCATAAGGCGAGGCAAGCTCGCGACAACAGCGCTCACGCCCATCAACGCGATCTCGGAGCTGTCGAACAAGGGGTCCAGGCCGAGCGCCTGTAGATGCCTGCCGCCGACGCCAACCAGTTCCACCTCATGTCCGGTACGCGCTGCCAATGCCCTCACAAGGTCCGCGCCAAGCAGGTCGCCGGATTCCTCGCCGGCAACGACTGCTATTCGCAAAGGCCTGGCCGGGGTCATTGATCGTCCTCCGGTTTCGCGGGCATTCCGACGACGAACAGGCCAAGTTCGTCGGCGCGGGCAATCGTCTTGTCGAAATCGAGGATGAAAGAGCGCCCGGCATCGACGGCAATGCCCGCCAAACCCGCCTTGTGGGCGCCCTCCACCGTCTGCGGGCCTATGGCGGGCAGGTCTGCGCGGCGCTCCTGAAGAGGCTTGCAGTGCTTGACGAGAACACCCCGCTTCTTGCCAGCCAGCCTTCCATGGCCGCGCATCTGCGCCGTGCGTTCAAGCAGTCCGTCCGTGCCCTCTATGCCTTCGAGAGCGATGGCGCGGCCGCCTATCGCAATCGCCGCCTGGCCTATATCGAGTCGTCCGATGGCAAGGGCGGCTTCGGAGGCCGCATCCAGGTCGCGGCGGTCGTGCGACGTAGGCGCCGCGCGCGTCAATGTGCCCTCGGGCGCAAGCAGGTCAGGCACTATCTCGTGCGGGCCCACCACTGAGATGTCATTGGCCTCCGCAATCTGGATGATTGTGCGCAGGAGCCCGTCGTCTCCGTGCAGCAGACCGGCCGCGACGCGGGGCAGCAGCGCCAACGTCGACAGGTTCCACCGAACCCGGCGCAAATTCGGGCGCCGGACGACGTTGCCCGACATGACCAGGCGTTTCACGCCGTGCTTCTTGAGAAGCGGCAACGCCTGGCCGAAATCCTCAACTGCGAGCACGGCCTGCTCTGCACCGTCAAAAGACTGCTCGTCGTCGACTTCCCCGGCAATCAGGATAACGAAAGGCTTTTCTCCGTGATCAAGGAGCGTCCGCACAACCGCGACTGGCAGTGCTCCGCCGCCGGCGATGACGGCGATGCGGCCGTCACGGCTTGCCTGCGCGTTCGGCTGGTCAGCCCTGGTCATCATCCGCGGCATCGTCGCCATCGAGCGGCGGTACGGCGAAGTGGCGCTTGCCGCGCTGCGTGATGAAGTCGACGATCTCAATGACCGCCGGCGAGCCGGCAAACTGCGCCCGCACGTCCTCGGCACTTTCGAGCAGGGGCTTTTCCGGCGAGAACAGGATGCGATAGGCCGCACGCAGGTTTGCAAGGTCGCTGCGCGCCATGCCCGAGCGCTTCAGGCCCACGACATTGAAGCCGCGCAGCTTCGCGCGGTTGCCAACAGCCATACCGTAGGGGATGACGTCCCCGACGACGGCGGAGCAGCCGCCAAGGAACGCACGGCGCCCCACCCGGACGAACTGATGGACTGCGGTCAGGCCACCGATAATGACGTAGTCGCCGATCTCGCAATGGCCGCCGAGCGTCGCGCCGTGTGTCAGTGTGACGTTGTCGCCGACGATGCAATCATGTGCCACATGCGAGTACGCAAGGAAGAAGCCGTTCGCGCCGACGGTCGTGGCACCGCGGCCGCTATCGGTGCCGACATTCATCGTCACGGATTCGCGTATGTCGCAGTTCTCGCCGATGGTCAGCGTCGTGCGGCCGCCCTTGTGCTTGGAATCCTGCGGCGGCCCGCCCAGCGCGGCGAATGCCTGCGCGCGGGTGCCCGCACCGACGGTGGTGGCGCCCGTTACCGAGACATGGCCGGCAAGGTGTACATTGTCACCGAGCACGACCTCTGCGCCCACATGGCAGAAGGGTCCGACATGGACACCGGCGCCCAGTTGCGCGCCTGGCTCCACGAAGGCGGTCTGGTGGATGAATGTTTCGCTGGTCATGATCCTGGGCGGCTCAGTTTGCCGGCTTGGGGGACATCATCGCCGATATTTCGGCCTCGGCAACCTTGGTTCCCTCGACGATTGCCTCGCAGGCGAAACGCCAGATATTGCCGCGCTGCTTGAGCTTCTTGACGTGGATTTCCAGGCGATCGCCCGGCACCACCGGACGGCGGAACTTGGCGTTGTCGATGGTCATGAAATAGACGAGAGAGGGCTTGTCCTCGCCTGTGGAACGAATGCAGATAGCGCCGGCCGTCTGTGCCATTGCTTCTACGATAAGCACCCCCGGCATCACCGGCTGCTCGGGAAAGTGCCCCTGAAAGTGGGGTTCGTTCGCCGTGACGTTCTTGATGCCGATCGCCGAATTGTCTCCGTCGATCTCCACGATCCGATCGACAAGCAGGAACGGGTAGCGATGCGGCAGCAGCCGCATCAGGCCAAGTATGTCGAGGCTGTCGAGCGAGTTGGCGGCTGCGGTGTCATTCATCCGCGGTCCCTTTCCCGTCTGGTCGTTTGTGAGTTTTCGGATCGTCGCGATCTCTCTGAACAGGCTCTTCAGCGGCTGTGCAGGTGCACCACCCCAGCGCGCGCCGGCCGGAACGTCGTTCATCACGCCGCTGCGCGCCGCGATGGCGGCGCCACTGCCGATGCTGATGTGGTCGGCAAGGCCGACACTGCCGCCCAGCATTACCCCATCGCCCAGCTGTACCGAGCCGGACAAACCGCAAAGACCGGCGATCAGGCAGAACCGACCGATCCGGACGTTGTGGGCGATCTGGACGAGATTATCGATTTTGGAGCCTTCGCCGATGATTGTGTCGGAAAGCGTGCCGCGGTCGACCGTAGTATTCGCGCCGATCTCGACATCGTCCTGTATGATGACCCGGCCGATCTGCGGGATCTTTTCCGGCCCGGATCGGCCCGCGGCAAAGCCGAAGCCATCCTGTCCAATCCGCACCCCGGCATGGATGATCACACGATTGCCGATCAGCGCGTTCTGAACCGATGCCCCCGGCCCCACGAAACTGTCGCGTCCGACTTGGCAGGAAGATCCTATCACCGCCGTCGGCGCAATGACTGTTCCACTGCCGATTGCAGCATGCGGACCTACGACAGCGCCGGCCTCGATAATCGCGCCGGGCTCGATGAGCGCATCGGGATGAACATGAGCACCCGGCGACACGCCGGTTTCGCCCGTCAACGGCGCAGGGCGCACGGCGGCAGGAAACATGATCCTGCCGATCGCAGCAAAATCGGATTGCGGCCTTGCCGAAACGACGATTGCACTGCCGTCGCGCACGGAACCGGCAACGTCTTCGGTGCAGAGCACGACCGAAGCCTCGATGGCCTCGAGTTTCGCCGCATTGCGCTTGCCGTCGATGAATATCAGGGCACCGGGACCGCCTTCGCCGGCTGAGACGAGCTTCGACACCTCGTTCTGAGCCAGCTGGGGCGTGCGGAGTTCCGCGCCCGTCAGCGTCGCGATCTCAACCGCTGTAAACCGGCGCGACGGTTCGAAGAATACCGGATCGGTCATGCAAACCTTCTCTTCCGGGCCGGTTGCCAGCCCGGAAGCGCCTTGCCCGTTTTCAGGGCACGGCCCGCTCCACATGGATCCAGGCCGCGCTCATCATCGTTCGTTGCGCAACGGACCTGCCGAAGCCGCCACAATGCCGGCACGACGCGCTAGAAACGGGTCGAGATACCGAAGCTGAAGTTCTGAATCTGGTCGCCTTCTTCCTTCATGACCGGCACGGCGTAGTCGACACGCAGCGGACCGAAGGGCGACGCCCAGATCAAGCTCGCACCCACCGATGCGCGCCACTCCATCTCGCTCCCGAGAACAGCACCCTGGCCGGTCAGCTTGTTGCCGTAGAGGGTCGCAGCGTCAGCAAAGGCGGCAGCACGCAGGCCGATGCCGGTCGGGATAAAGGGCATCGGAAACTGCACTTCGGCGGATGCATTGAAGTAGGTGGTACCGCCAAGGTGGTTGTAAACGGTGTTGCCGTTGCTATCGAGCGTCGTCTGATAAGGGCCGATACCGTTGCTCTTGAAGCCGCGGATCATACGATCATTGTTCTGGAAATGATCGAACACGCGCAGCCCGTCGTTGCCGTAGGAGGCGATGTGGCCGGCGCCCGCCGAAAGCAGACCGACAAGGTCCAGCTCCTCTGACAGAAGGTGGTAGTAGCTGCCGCGTGCGGTCAACTTGGTCCACTGCGCGTCGCCACCGAGACCAGCAACCTCGACAGTACCGTTGAGGTAGAGACCCTCGCGCGGATTGCGCATGTCATCGATCGTGTTGAACAGCAGCGTGCCACTGACCGAGGACTTGGTCCACGGGCTCTGGTTTTCAATCGCGTCCTTCAGGTAATCCGACAGAGTGCATCGCGGATCGTTCGGGATCGGATTGCCGTTATCATCAAGGCAGACGCCGCTGTAGACGTACTTTTCCTGCGTCAGGTTATAGGCAAACTGTGTGCTGAGCGCCTGCGTGATCGGCAGGCCGAAACGCACGGTGCCGCCGGTCAGTTCGCTGTCGTAACCCTGGTTGTACTCGCGCGTCTGGCGATAGATATCGAAGCCAGCGCTGATACGACGCCCGAGGAAATACGGCTCCGTAAACGAGACGGTGTAGTCGCGAGAATTCCTGCCGCCCGCCATCGAGAGGCGGATCGACTGGCCGCGCCAAGGAAGTTGCGCTCTGCGATCGAGCCTTCGACGCTGAAGCCGGAGGTTGCCGAATTGCCGGTCGTGTAGCCGCCACCGACGGACAGCTCACCGGTCGACTTCTCGATGACGTCGACAACCAGGATGACGCGATCCGGCTCGGAACCGGGTGCGGTTGCTATGTTGACCGTCTCAAAGAAATCAAGCCTTTCCAGCCGGCGCTTTGCGCGCTGGATGAGAACCTGGTTGAACGCGTCGCCTTCGCTGAAGTCAAATTCACGACGAATCACATAGTCGCGCGTGCGCTGGTTGCCGCGAATCTCGATACGCTCGATGTAGGCGCGCGGCCCCTGGTCAATCGTATAGACGACGGAGATCGTCTGATTCTCGAAATTGCGGTCGCCGCGTGGGGTTACCTGCGCGAACGCATAACCGAGATCGGCAACGCGCTCGGAAAGGCCGACCAGCGAGTCCTCGACCGCCTTGGCGCTGTAGTAGTCGCCGCTACGGGATTCGAGCTGGTTGCGCAGTGCCTGACCATCCAGGCCGTCGACGGTGCTCTCCACTTCGATGGAGCCGAAGCGATAACGCTGGCCTTCGTCCACCGTGAAGCTGACGCGATAGGAATTCGCCGCCTCGTCGAACTCGCCAAAGGCCGAGATGACACGGAAGTCAGCGAAGCCGCGATTGTAGTAGAAGCGGCGCAGCGCCTCCTCGTCGGCACGCAGCCGGTCCTCGTCATAGATGTCGTTGCGGGTCAGCCACGACATGACGTTTGACTGCTTGAGCGAAATCACCTCGCGCAGGCGGCCGTCGGAGAAGGTGTTGTTACCCTCGAAGCTGACCGAAGCGATCTTCGTGCGATCGCCTTCCTGAATATTGAAGACGACGTTGACGCGGCCCTGGCCGAGGTCGACGACCTCCGGGGAAACGGTTGCGTCTTCACGGCCGGTACGGCCGTATGCCTGACGGATCGTCTCGGCGTCGGCTTCCATCATCGCGCTGGAATAAGCGCCGCGCGGACGAAGCTGGATCTGACGACCGAGGTCGGCGTCCTTAAGACGCCGGTTACCCTGGAACAGAACCTGGTTGACGATCGCGTTCTCGTCGACGCTGACGATCAGCGTCGAGCCCGACTGGTTGATGCGCACATCCGAGAACATGCCCATCGAGAACAGCCGCTTGACCGCTTCATCGACGTCGGCGTTGCTGAAATTCTGGCCGGGACGAATGCCGGTGTTATTGCGGATGGTTTCGGCATCCACGCGGCGGTTGCCGCGAACCTCGATGCTGCTCACGACGGCGGCCTGCGCGACCGTCGTCGATGCAAGCTGCAACGCGCCGGCGCCGGATACTATGAATCCGACCGAAAGGGCGGCCGCCGAAGCGGCGCTCAACAAACTGGAAGCTGCCTTCATTGGGCTTTAAAACCTTTTATTCTCGTAGTCCCCACGGCGAGAAACCCGGACGTCGCGGTCAATTCTGCTACCGTATTACCCGTATTTTCCATACACGCAAGGCTTCGGGTTAACATGCGTTTACTAAATCCCCGAGCGTGGCTTTCGCGTCACTCCAATTCGACCCCATGGTAAACGAGCGGTCAACCGAAACGCCAAGTCACGCATTTTCTTCACATTTCAGCAACCGAATAGGTCGTTCCAGAACACGAACACCATAAAGGCCAGCACAAGCACAAGGCCGATTCGGTAGACCATCTCCATGATCCGTTCCGACACCGGGCGCCTCATGACGGCCTCGACCCCATAGAACACCAGATGCCCGCCGTCGAGAGGCGGAATCGGTAGCAGGTTCAGAAAGCCGATGCCCACGGAGAGCAAGGCAACAAGCTGCACCAGCCATTCGAAGCCGAGCGCGGCCGCCCTGCCCGCCATATCGGCGATCTTCACCGGTCCGCCGAGCTGGCAGCGGTCTTCGCGCCCCACCGCAAAGCGCTGCAGGAATTGGCCGGTTCGGGCGATGATGAACCCGGTCTCCTTCACTGCCTCTCCGACCGCTTCGACCGGATTGAAAGTCAGATGTCGCGGCTGGCCGAGTTCGGCATTGTTAACAACGCCGATGACGCCGACGCGGATGGTATTGCCGAGCGCGTCTTCCTGTTCCACGACTTCCGGCGTCGCCGTCAGCGTCACTTCCGCGCCGTCGCGAAGCATCACGAAAACGATGGAGTCGCCGGCACGGCCCGAGACCAGGCGCTGTACATCGCCGAACGTGTCGATACGTCGCCCGTCAACCGAGACGAACCGGTCGCCTGGCTGGAAGCCCGCAACATCGGCCGGGCTGTCGGCCCGCACCTCCGCAACGGTCGGTTCGGCGACATAACGGCCATACATCGAAAACATCACCGTAAACACGGCGATCGCCAGTAGGAAATTGAACAGAGGGCCGGCAAAAACGGTCGCGGCACGTTTCCAGACCGGCTGCAGATGGAACGCCACCTTGCGTTCCTCGGCGCTCAGCGAGTCGTCTTCCTCGCGGTTCGACGGTTCGCTGGTGACGCTCATATCACCGACGAACTTGACGTATCCACCCAGTGGAATCGCGGAAAGCTTCCAGCGCGTTCCACGCCTGTCGTTGAAACCCAGAAGTTCCGGCCCGAAGCCTATCGAGAACTCTCGTACCCCGATGCCGCACCAACGGCCGACAAGGTAGTGACCCATCTCATGGACGAACACGACCACGGTCAAAACGAACAGAAAGGGGATTACGGTCGTGATGACGATATTGTCGAAGCTGAAGAATGTGGTCAGAAATTCGTTCAAGACGTCCCCTTACCCTTTTGGCACGCAACTCTGTCGTCTCTTAGCGCAACAATACCGGCGAATCCGTGTCCGAAACTGACGCGATTTTTCGTTACTGCAAACGCTTGAGCGTCAGCGACCGAACAGCGCATTTGCGGGCGCGTCCAGTCCGGAAGCAGCCGCACCGATAACGAAAAGCATGAAGGCAGCGGCGACAAGCCCATCGACACGATCCATCACACCACCGTGACCCGGGATGAGTCCGCTCGAATCCTTGGTGCCGAACCGGCGCTTGAGCGACGATTCGAAAAGGTCGCCAATCTGTGAGACGATCGAAAGGATCAAGGCCAGAGCTGCCGTCGCCAGCACACCCCAGACTATGCCTGCATAGAGCGCGACCGCACCGCCGGCGACGATACCGGCAATCGTTCCGCCGATAGCACCGCTCCAGGTCTTGCCCGGCGAAATCGAGGGCGCGAGCTTTGGGCCGCCGATCGCGCGTCCGACGAAATAGGCGAGAATGTCGGTCGCCCATACAATGGCGAAAAGGAAAAGCGTCGCGGCGAGCCCAGCCCCATCGTCGCTACGCAGTGCGGCAAGCGAGATCGCGGAGAGCCCCGCATACGCCACGCCAGCAACCGGCCAGAACCGCCGCTGGTCGTAGGCCGCATGCGCTGCGCCGACGATAACTGCCACCACAAGGGCGATAAGCAGCGTTGCCGCCGGCACGCCAGCCAGCAGCATGACAAGAACGACAGCAAGAAGGCCCCACAGAACGATGCGGTGTGCGGTAGCATCTCGCGGCGACGCCATTGCCGTCCATTCATAGAGGACCGCACCGGCGATCCCTGCACAGAGAATGCGATACCAGAATCCACCGGCCCAGGTCAGGACCAGCACCACCGCTACGAGCACGATGGCGGACAAGACGCGCTGCTGCAAATTGCTCCGGCCTGCGCCCTTTGTCATAGGGCGACGTCGCGGGCGGTCACGCCGCCAAACCGACGCTCGCGCGCGGCAAAGCTCTCGATTGCCTGTTCGAGTTCGGCAAGGCCGAAGTCCGGCCAGTAGCAGGGCATGAACACCAGTTCGGAATAAGCCGCCTGCCAAAGCAGAAAATTGGACAGCCGCTGCTCTCCACTCGTGCGGACGATCAGGTCAGGGTCAGGGATCAGTTTCGTGTCGAGGAACTGGCCGAATGCCTCCGGCGTGATGTCGGCCGGATCGAGGGTGCCGGAGCGGACAGATTCCGCGACCGCCGCTGCCGCGCGGGCTATCTCGTCGCGGGCACCATAGTTGAAGGCGATCACGAGGTTCATCGACCGGTTGGCGACGGTCAGTGTCTCGGCTTCTTCGACGAGCGCCCTGATATCGGGGGCGAGGCTTGCCCGCTCGCCGATCATGCGCACACGCACGCCTGCCTGGTGGATTTCGGCAAGGTCGCGGCGAATGAATAGCTTAAGAAGGCCCATAAGGTCGCTGACTTCGGCCTTGGGCCGCGACCAGTTCTCCGAAGAGAACGCGTAAACGGTGAGCCATTCGATGCCGAGGTCGCCTGCGGCCCTCACCGTGCGGCGCAGTGCTTCCACGCCGGCGCGATGGCCGGCAGCGCGCGGCAGGCCGCGTGCCTTGGCCCAGCGGCCGTTGCCGTCCATGATGATCGCGATATGGGCGGGCTTCAAATCCCGTTTCCTTTCCGCGGGTCCCGCGCGCCGGAGCGACGCTCCGGCACAGGCGCGGTCAAACCTGCATGATCTCCGCTTCCTTCTCGGACAGAAGGCTGTCGATCGAGGTGATCGTGTCGTCGGTCAGTTTCTGCACACGTTCCGACTGGACGCGCGAGTCGTCCTGGCTGATCTCGCCGTCCTTCTCCGCCTTCTTGGCATTTTCCATGCCGTCGCGGCGAACATGCCTGGCGGCCACTTTCGCGTTTTCCGCGTACTGGTGCGCGATCTTGACCAGCTCCTTGCGGCGCTGCTCGTTGAGCTCCGGCAGCGGGATGCGAAGGTTCGTACCGTCGACGATCGGATTGAAGCCAAGATTGGATTCGCGGATGGCGCGATCGACGGCGCCGACAAGCTGCTTGTCCCACACCGAAACCGAGATCATGCGCGGTTCGGGCACCGTCACCGTCGCGACCTGGTTGATGGGCATGGGCGCGCCGTAAGCCTGAACCTGGATAGGGTCGAGCAGGTTCGCGGAAGCGCGGCCCGTGCGCAGCGATGCCAGATCGTGCTTGAACGCACTGATCGCACCTTCCATGCGTCGCTGCAGGTCCTTGAAATCAATTCCGGTGCTCATCTCAACCCTCCGCTTCCGGCGTCGCCGGTCGTTCTCTGTGGTGTTCTTCGGCGGACGCCGTCAGGCTTCGCTGACGACTGTGCAGCGGCCTTCGCCACGCAAAATGGCACCGAAACCACCTTCTTCATGAATCGAATAGACGATTATCGGAATGTTGTTCTCGCGTGCAAGTGCAATTGCGGCCGTATCCATGATCGACAGGCCGTTGCGCAACACTTCCTGATGGGTGATGCGGTCGTAGCGCTTGGCGGCCGGATCCTTCTTCGGGTCCGCCGTATAGACGCCGTCCACCTGGGTGCCCTTGAACAGCGCATCGGCGCCGATCTCGGCGGCGCGCAGCGCGGCTGCGGAATCGGTCGTGAAGAACGGATTTCCCGTTCCGCCGGCAAAGATCACAACCTTGCCCTGGTTCATGTAGGCTGTTGCCTGGCGCTGAGAGAAGCTTTCGCAAAGCTCCGGCATGGCTATCGCCGAGAGAACCACCGCTTCGACGCCGATTTTGACCAGCGACGTCCGCAGCGCGAGGGAATTGATCACGGTGGCCAGCATGCCCATGTGGTCGCCGGTCACACGGTCGCCACCCTTGGAGGCCACTGCGACGCCGCGAAAGATGTTGCCGCCACCGATCACGACGCCAACCTCGACGCCCATGTCGCGCGCCTGCTTGATATCGGCGGCAATGCGATCGACGACGGAGACGTCGATACCGAAGCCCTGTTCACCCATGAGCGCCTCGCCGGAGGCTTTGAGAAGGACACGGCGAAAGGCGGGTTTGGGGGCATGGGGTCCTCTTGGTCGGCTGATGCGAAGCTGCGATACACGAAGGGCGCCGCGATGTCACGCGGCGCCCTTCGAGCAGTTGCGATGATCTTCGGCCGGGGTCCGGCTATCTACAGCAGCTCCCCGGCGTTCGAAGCCTTTCGTCATGCCACCGGCATTACGAACTCGCCTCTGGCGAACCGGCTTCTCACCCCTTGGCTGCCGCTGCGACCTCGGCTGCGAAGTCGCTCTCTTCCTTCTCGATGCCTTCGCCAAGCGCGAAGCGCACGAAACCGGAGATCCTGGCTTCCGCGCCGATGTCCTTCTCGGCCGCCTTGAGGGCCTGCTCGACCGTCATATCGGGGTTCAGCACGAAAGCCTGCTTGAGCAGCACGACTTCCTCGTAGAACTTGCGCATGCGGCCTTCCACCATCTTCTCGATGATGTTCTCCGGCTTGCCGGATTCGCGCGCCTGGGCGGCGAAGATGTCCTTCTCGCGAGCAACCGCACCCGCATCGACTTCTTCGGCGGTCAGTGCCAGCGGGTTGGTAGCGGCCACGTGCATGGCAACCTGGCGGCCGAAGGCACGCGCAGCGTCTGCATCGCCTGTGGTTTCCACCGCCACGAGCACGCCCATCTTGCCGAGATTTTCGACGACGGCGTTGTGCACATAGGTGGCGACCGCGCCGTTGGACACGGAGAGCTTGGCGGAACGGCGCAGGCTCATGTTCTCGCCGATCGTGCCGATCGCGTCCTTGATCGTGTCGGAGACCGACTTCTGCGAGCCCGAATAGGTCGCGGCGGCAACGGCGTCGACGGAACCGTCGGTTGCAAGGGCAACCTGGGCGACATTGCGCACGATGTCCTGGAAGGCGTCGTTGCGGGCAACGAAGTCCGTCTCGGAATTGACCTCAACGACGACCGCCGAAGTACCCTCGGACGCGACGCCGATCAGGCCCTCTGCGGCCGTACGTCCGGCCTTCTTGTCAGCCTTGGAGATACCCTTCTTGCGCAGCCAGTCGACGGCGGCCTCGATGTCACCATTGGTTTCGGCCAGGGCCGCCTTGCAGTCCATCATGCCCGCGCCGGTCATGTCGCGCAGTTGTTTGACCTGTGCAGCAGAAATGCTCATTGTCGCCTCTTCAGTTTCCGTATCGTTCAAAGGCAAGGCGCACCGTGGGTTCTTCCAGGTGCGCCTGCCGAAGGTTCAGGTTTCAAGACCGCCGAAGCGGCCGGCAGGATCACGCGCCCTTGTTTTCCTCTGCGGGCGTCTCGTCCAGGGTCGGCTCGGTCGGAGCTTCTTCGGAAGCGCCGACGTCCACGCCCATGGCGCCCTGCTGGCGGGCGATGCCGTCAATGGCAGCCTTGGAGATCAGGTCGCAATAGAGCTGGATCGCGCGGGCGGCGTCGTCGTTGCCCGGGATCGGGTAGTCTACCTTGTCCGGATCGCAGTTGGAATCGATGATCGCCACGACCGGGATACCGAGGCGCTTGGCCTCCTGAATCGCGATCGCTTCCTTGTTGGTGTCGATCACGAACATCAGGTCTGGGGTCGAGCCCATGTCCTTGATGCCGCCGAGGGCCTTGTCGAGCTTCTCGCGCTCGCGCTCCAGGTTGAGACGCTCCTTCTTGGTGAAGCCCTGGGCGTCGCCGGCGAGGAGTTCGTCGAGCTTGCGCAGACGGGAGATCGAGTTCGAGATCGTCTTCCAGTTGGTCAGCATGCCGCCGAGCCAGCGCGAGTTGACGTAGTACTGCGCCGAACGGGAGGCCGCATCCGCGACGATGTCCGAAGCTTGGCGCTTGGTGCCGACGAAGAGCACGCGGCCACCACGGGCCACGGTGTCGGAAACCAGCTTCAGCGCCTGGTGCAGCAGCGGAACCGTCTGCGAGAGGTCGATGATGTGGATGTTGTTGCGGGCGCCGAAGATGTAGGGCGCCATTTTCGGGTTCCAGCGGTGGGTCTGGTGGCCGAAGTGAACACCAGCCTCGAGAAGCTGGCGCATGCTGTAATCAGGCAGAGCCATTGTCTTATCCTTTTCCGGTTTGCCTCCACGGACCATTGACGGATGGGATCGCTCCCGCTCCGCCACCGGAGGTCTCAGCCGGATTTCTCCCGGACAGAGGCCAAAGCCCGTGTGTGGAATGTGCGCGCATATAGAGGCTAAGCGCGCAAAACGCAACCTGATGTGTGGCAGGTCATTCCGCCGCAGCCTGAATGACCGCCGCGCCGGATACCTTCCTCGGCTGGCGGACACGGCGGAACACATCGACGATCACGTCGCGGCCAACCGGCAGCGCGCCCATGCGCACGGCGCGGTCGCGCTCGAAGCCCGTCAGGTCGTAATGCGGCGCCGACGTCTTCGGCGGGCCCTGATAGGAATGGCGATGCACGCCGATTCTGGCGGCGAATCGGTGCAGCTCGGCCTCGTCATCGGCAAGCAGATGGCACCAGCGCCGGCCTGCCCAGGGCCAGATCGCATTGTCGACATAGACTGCCATCCGTGCGGTTGCCGCCGGTTATTCGGTGCAGGATTGCGGTTCGTCGAACAGCGCAAGGTCGACAAGCCGGCCGGTCATGGAAAAATCGCCGTAATCCATGACCAGATCGCGCGTCACGCCGTTCTCGTACAGCTTGAAGCTGATGCGGTAGGTAGGAAGCTCCTCGCCCTGCTCTTCCTTCATGTCGAAATACGCCACGTCCACCGGCCAGAACGGCTCCTCGGCCATCGGCGCCAGCGCCTTCTGCTCGGGGTCGTTCGCCGACGCCTTGGCCTCGCGGCCGATGATGACCGTCGTCGTCATGACTTGATCGGCCTTGTCGGAGCCGTCGAAAAGGGTCGTCTCGTAGAATGTCTCGCCGCTTTCCGCCTTTTTCAACAGTTCCAGAAGGTGCTGCGTCGGAAACTGGGTCGCCGCAAGGCGAATCTCCTGCGTTTCCGGCTTCTCGATGGAAACGACGGTCGCATCCGGCTTGGACGCCGGCGTCAGGCGCGCGGTGCCGCGCAGTTCCGTGTCCAGCGCCTCGTCGACGAAGGAGCGCGTAACGAAGCGGAAACTCTCGCCATCGCCATCCTCGTAGGTGGTCGTCTGCTGGTCGGTCACGCGCGACAGATCCGCGGTGTCAATCTGCGTGACGAAGCGAAACGTGACCGTATAGCCCTCGCAGGCGGACCCGTTGAACTCATAGACCATGCGGCCGGTGATGCCGGTGATCCCCGAGCGGTCGGATGCCTCGTCGAGGGTCAGGTCGTAGACGGCACGGTGCGGTATCAGGGCGCCCGCATGGGCGGGCACCACGGTTGCCGGAATGGCGGACAGGAAGGCAGGCAGGGCAAGGCGCACAATGCGCATGAACAAATCTCCGAAGCGCGGCGAGGTCCGCATTCTTTCTATTCACCACAGGAAATATTCGTGGCAGAAGCAGGGCGCTATCGGAAGCCGTTCCCTCGCCTGCCCCGCAGCATAAGGAATAGACCATGTCGGACACAATCCAAAAACGCCTCGACGCGCTAGGCGTGACCTTGCCCGCAGCGGCTGCGCCTGCGGCCAACTATGTGCCTTATGCCCAAAGCGGCAAGCTGCTGATGACGGCAGGCCAGTTGCCGCTCGAAGCCGGCAAGCTGGTAACCGGCCTGCTCGGTCGCGACCTCGACACCGAGGCCGGCAAGAAGGCGGCGAGGCTTTGCGCCATCAATATTCTGGCGCAGATCCAGGCAGCGACCGGCGATCTCGAGCAGATTGCACGCATCGTGAAGATCACTGTGTTTGTCGCCTCGGCCCCGGACTTCACGGAGCAGCACCTGGTTGCCAACGGCGCGTCGGACTTTCTGGCCGAGGCGCTTGGCGAACGCGGCAAGCATGCGCGCTCCGCCGTTGGCGTGGCGGTGCTGCCGCTCAACGCTGCGGTGGAAATCGAAGCCATCGCCGAACTCAAATAGCGATCACGACATCCATGACCGACATCGCCTGGCTCACCAGCCGTCCGATCGCCCATCGCGGCTACCACGACCTCAATAACGCGCGTTGGGAAAACACCCTGTCAGCGTTCGATGCCGCGGCGGAGAGGAACTACGCGATCGAATGCGACGTGCACCTTTCCTCCGATGGTTTGCCGGTCGTTTTCCACGACGCTGTCCTCAACCGGCTCGTCGGCCGCGAAGGCTTCGTCTACGAACAGACCGTCGCGAGCCTCGCTCAGATGCAGATCGGCGGCACGGCCGACCATGTGCCGACGCTTGCCGAGATGCTGGAACTGGTTGACGGTCGCGTGCCGGTGGTGATCGAGTTGAAGGGCACCGAGGGCAAGGATGACGGGCTGGTCGCCGCCGTCGCGAAAACGCTGTCGTCATATCGGGGTCATGCCGCGATCATGTCGTTCGACCACTGGCTCATTCGCCAATTCGCGAGCGATGCACCCGGCATCCCGGCCGGATTGACGGCACACGGGCGAACGATCCGCGATCTCGAAGCCCATTTCTCGATGCTGGCGCACCCGATCTCGTTCGTCTCTTTCGGCGTGCATGACCTGCCCAATCCGTTCGTCAGCTTCGTGCGGGAAAAGCTCGCCATGCCCGTCATCACCTGGACCGTGCGCAACGATCAAGCGCGTGACGTAACGTTCACGCATGCGGATCAGATGACGTTCGAAGGTTTTGAGGCCTAGGGCGCCAAATCGAGCCGCAGCCATCTTGCATCGCACAACGGCTGTCGTATCTAAGAAGCCATGAGCGATAGTTGCGACGAGGAAGCGCAATCCGGCGGCGAATTCGTCATTCGCGTCGTGCCGAGCATGGCGGCGTTCTCCCGCAGTGAATGGGACGCTCTCGCCGGGACCACGCGCGGCGATTCAACAACACCCTACAACCCGTTCATATCATATGATTTTCTGCTTTCTCTTGAGGAGAGCGGGTGTGCCGACCGCCGCACGGGCTGGTTGGCGCAGCACCTGAGGCTGGAGACACCGGACGGCACGCTCATCGGCGCCGTTCCCTGCTATCTGAAGAACCACAGCCAGGGAGAGTACGTCTTCGATCATGGCTGGGCCGATGCTTTCGAGCGGGCCGGCGGAGCGTATTATCCGAAGCTGCAGGTTTCGGTGCCGTTCACGCCTGCGACCGGACCTCGATTACTGACCCCGCGCGATAGTGACGGTTCAGCGGCCCGGCAGGCTCTTGCTGAAGGTCTGAAAGCGCTTTGCGCGCGGATCGGCGCGTCATCCGTACACGTCACGTTCGCCGATACCCGCGATGTTGAGGTCCTCGAACAGGCCGGTTTCCTGCACCGGACCGACCAGCAGTTCCACTTCTTCAATGAAGGCTATAGCTCCTATGGCGACTTCCTTGACACGCTCGCCTCACGCAAGCGCAAGGCGCTGAAGCGCGAAAGACGGGAGGCCCTGGCGTCCGGCATCGAGATCGACTGGCTGACGGGAAGCGACCTGACCGAGGGCGCATGGGACGACTTCTATGCCTTCTATATGGATACCGGCGGGCGCAAATGGGGACGCCCCTATCTCAACCGGCACTTTTTCTCGCTGGTCGGCGAGCGCATGGCCGATGATATCCTCCTGGTTATGGCGCGACGGGACGGGCGCTATGTCGCCGGAGCGATCAATTTCATCGGCTCGGAGACGCTCTACGGACGCAACTGGGGCTGCATCGAGGATCATCCGTTCCTGCACTTCGAGGTCTGCTACCATCAGGCCATAGACTTCGCGATCGCAAAGGGACTCAAGACCGTGGAAGCCGGCGCGCAGGGCGAGCACAAGCTGGCGCGCGGCTACCGTCCGGTGACGACACATTCCGCTCACCACATCGCCCATCCGGGGCTGCGCCATGCTGTGGCGGACTATCTCGACCGCGAACGCCGCGAGGTCGAGATGATCGGCGGCTACCTGGAAGAGCGCGCGCCGTTCAAAAAAGCCTGAACCGGTCAGTGGGCGAGCGTGTCCGAAAACAGGTTGATGACAAGAACGCCGGCGATGATGAGCGCGATACCGATCATCGCGGCCGGATCCAGCACCTGGCGGAACCGGATCCATCCGATGGCGGTAATCAGCACGATGTCGACACCGGACCAGATTGCATAGATGATGCCCACCGGTAGCGCCCTGAGCGGCAGCGACAGGAAATAGAAGGCGAGCGCATAGCCGCCGACGGTCACCAGCGATGGCAGCAACCGGGTAAAGCCTTCGGTCTGTTTGAGCGCTGTCGTTGCAATGACTTCGAAGACGATCGCGACCGAGAGAAAAACGTAGTTCATGACGGCACCTGTGCGATCGACCGAGGTTGACGCAGACGAGGCCAGCACCGAAACATGCGGCGACCATTCTGCAATCACCGAGGAAACGATGATCCAGCCCGCCTACGATCCCGACAACGTCTTTGCCAAGATCCTGCGCGGCGACATGCCGGCACACAAAGTCTACGAAGACGCCGACACCTTTGCCTTCATGGACATTATGCCGCGCGGAAACGGCCATTGCCTCGTGATCCCGAAAAAGCCGTCGCGAAACATCCTCGACGTGGACGCAGACAGCCTTGCCGGGGTGATGGCCACGACCCAGAAACTCGCCCGGGCCGTCATGAAAGCGTTTTCGGCAGATGGCGTCACTGTGCAGCAGTTCAACGAAGCGGCCGGCGGACAGGTGGTATTCCACCTGCACGTCCACATCATCCCGCGCTTCGACGGTGTCAGCCTCAAGCCCCATACCGGGCAGATGGAGGATCAGGCCGTGCTGGCGGCCAATGCCGAAAAGATCAGGGCTGCGCTCGGTTCGGCGTGATTATCCGCCGTTGAACCCGATCGCATAGAGGCCGGCGATCAGCACGGCCTCCGCCGTCAGGATGCCCACCACCACGCTCTTGCGCACCAGCAGGTAGGCGCCGAAACCCGCAGCCGCAGCCAGCAGCCTCAGCGCCAGCGGCGCGGCTGCCAGCGCCCCGCTGGGGAATACGATCAGGTTCCCGATGACGGCGGCGACAAGGGCGGTCGCCAGCGCGCGAACGAGAACCAGCGCATCGGTATCGTCCCGCAGCCGTCCGCCCAGATAGACACCAAGAAAGCGCCATGCGTCTGTCGCCAGCCAGCCGCCAACGAGGATGAACAGGTAAGGCCACCACCAGGCGTCGAAAGCATCGAAAGTCATGTCGCTGCTCCCCTGCCCTTGCGCATCCTGTGGACCAGATACGCAGCGGCCCCGCCGATGACGCCAGCGGCCAGCAGATCGAAACCGGGCAGGACGACGTGGAACAGGGGGCCGAGCACGAGCCCGAAGATCATCGCGAAATGACCGGCGCTTTCGCGCGCCGAGCCCCACAGAGACGTCAGGAAATAGATCGGGGTCAGCATCAGCAGCGCTGCCGAAAGCACCGGCGGCAGGCTGCCCGCAACCGCATACATGACCGTCACCACGATCATGTTGGTGACCACGAGTGTCCCGCCGAGGCCGCCATAATAGACCGTGCGCATGTCGCGCGGCACGGTCCGCAGATGCTCCATCGCAAGCACCCAGGACGTTACCGCCACGAAATGCGAAAGCAGGTAAAGCACCCACGGCCGCGTCCGTTCGGTCTTCATTTCGGGAACGAGGGACACAACCATCGGCGTCAGCCGCACGGAGGAGAGCGCGACCGCAAAGGCGGCCGCGGGCAGCGAGCTTCCCGAGATGATCGCGCCGATCAGCACCACCTTGGCCGGCAGCGCCCAGACCATGCCGGTCATGAACACCGCCTGCGGCAGCGTGATGCCCGCCTCGCGTGCAAGGCCCGCGAAGCCGACGAACGCACTCATCAGAATCAGCGCCGGTATCGACGCCGATGCGACGACGCCTTTCAGGAACCAGCGCCGGTAATCGGAAGCCTTGCGGGGAGAATTCGGGAAGTCTTCGGCCATATCTGGTGGCCGCATATCACACGGAACGATTCAGCGCGATATGGCTCGTCGCCGATCCCGCAACTTTCGCGGGCGCAGCGCGAGAGGCCGTGACGGGCTTTGCGGCCCGTCACGGATCGGTCGTTACTTGCGCGGCAGTTGGGGAACGATGCTGCGCTTGGGGGCTGCTTGCCCTTCGGCTCGCTCTTCGGCTTGGCTGCAGATGCCGTCGCCTTTGCCGGTGCCTTCTTCTTGGCCGCCTTACGCTTTACGGGCCGTTCCTCGGGGTCTTCCTTCTTCGGCTTAACCGGCGTCTCGTCGGCAAGCGCCTCGAGGTTGAGAACCTCGATGCCGGCCTCGGTCTTGATCACCGAGACGCGCACCGTGCCGCCCTTCTTCAGTCTGCCGAAAAGCACCTCGTCGGCCAGAGGCTTCTTGATGTGCTCCTGGATGACGCGGGAGAGCGGACGTGCTCCCATGCGCTCGTCGTAACCCTTGTCGGCAAGCCAGGCGATTGCCTCCGGCGTTAGGTCGAAGGTGACGCGGCGCTCGGCGAGCTGCGCCTCGAGCTGCATCACGAACTTCTGCACCACCTGGTGGATCACCGGCACCGGCAGCGAGCCGAACGGGATGATCGCGTCGAGACGGTTGCGGAACTCCGGCGTGAACAGCCGGTTGATCGCCTCCATGTCGTCGCTGTCGCGCTTGGACGAGCCGAAGCCGATTGCAGCCTTGGCCAGGTCGGCCGCGCCCGCATTGGTCGTCATGATGAGGATCACGTTGCGGAAATCGATCTGCTTTCCGTTGTGGTCCGTCAGCCTGCCGTGGTCCATCACCTGCAATAGGATGTTGAACAGGTCCGGATGCGCCTTCTCGATCTCATCCAGCAGCAGCACGCAATGCGGATGCTGGTCGACGCCGTCGGTCAGGAGCCCGCCCTGGTCGAAGCCGACATAGCCGGGAGGTGCGCCGATCAGCCGCGAGACCGTGTGGCGCTCCATATATTCCGACATGTCGAAGCGCAGCAGTTCGACGCCGAGAGAGGCGGCGAGCTGCTTGGCGACTTCGGTCTTGCCGACGCCGGTGGGGCCAGAGAACAGGTAGGAGCCGATCGGCTTCTCCGGTTCGCGCAGCCCGGCACGCGCCAGCTTGATCGCCGACGACAGCGCCGTGATTGCCGTATCCTGCCCGTAGACGACGCGCTTCAGCTCCTCCTCCAGGCTGGCGAGAACCTTCTCGTCATCGGCGGAGACAGTCTTGGGCGGAATGCGCGCCATCGTCGCGACGGTAGCCTCGATCTCCTTGATCGAGATCGTCTTCTTGCGGCGCGATTCGGGCAGCAGCATCTGCGAGGCACCCGTCTCGTCGATCACGTCGATCGCCTTGTCGGGCAACTTGCGGTCGCTGATGTAGCGCGACGACAGCTCCACCGCGGCCTTGATGGCCTCGTTGGTGTACTTCACCTTGTGGAATTTCTCGAAATAGGGCTTCAGCCCCTTCATGATCGAGATCGCGTCCTCGACCGAAGGCTCGTTCACGTCGATCTTCTGGAAGCGGCGGACAAGAGCCCTGTCCTTCTCGAAGAACTGGCGGAACTCCTTGTAGGTGGTCGAGCCGATGCAGCGGATCGCACCCGACGACAGGGCCGGCTTGAGAAGGTTGGAGGCGTCCATCGCCCCGCCCGACGTCGCGCCGGCGCCGATCACCGTGTGGATCTCGTCGATGAAGAGGACCGCCCCGGGGTAATCTTCAAGCTCCTTCACGACCTGCTTCAGCCGCTCCTCGAAGTCGCCGCGGTAACGCGTGCCTGCCAGCAGCGTGCCCATGTCGAGCGCGAAGATGGTGGCATCGTGAAGCACTTCCGGCACGTCGCCTTCGACGATTCGCTTGGCGAGCCCTTCGGCGATCGCTGTCTTGCCGACGCCGGGGTCACCCACATAGAGCGGATTGTTCTTGGAGCGGCGGCAGAGCACCTGGATCGTCCGGTTGATCTCCGACTCGCGGCCGATCAGAGGATCGATCTTGCCCTGCCGGGCCTTGGCGTTGAGGTTCACGCAGTAGGCCGTCAGGGCGTCCTGCTGCTTCTTCTTGCCGCCGTCCTCGCCCTCGCCCACGCCGGGCTGGCCGCCCTGCTCATCCTCGGCCCCGCGCGGCGCGCGGGCCTCCGACGAGCCCGGCCGCTTCGCGATGCCGTGGCTGATGTAGTTGACCGCGTCGTAACGCGTCATCTGCTGTTCCTGGAGGAAATAGGCGGCGTGGCTTTCGCGCTCGGCGAAGATCGCGACGAGCACGTTGGCGCCGGACACTTCCTCGCGACCGGATGACTGGACATGGATGACCGCGCGCTGGATCACGCGCTGGAAGCCTGCCGTCGGCTTGGAGTCTTCATCATAGCCGGTGACGAGATTGTCGAGCTCGGTGTCGATGTAGGACAGGACGGTCTGCTTCAATTCTTCGAGATTGACGTTGCATGCACGCATGACGGCGGCGGCATCACCGTCGTCAAGCAGCGCGAGCAGCAGGTGTTCGAGCGTCGCATATTCGTGGTGACGCTCGTTTGCAAATGTCAGCGCCTGATGCAGCGCCCGTTCGAGGCCTTGCGAGAAAGCCGGCATTCAGAACCTCATTTCTTTTCCATCACGCATTGCAGCGGATGCTGGTGCTGGCGGGCGAAATCCATGACTTGAGTCACTTTGGTCTCAGCCACCTCATATGTATAGACCCCGCATTCACCGACACCGTGATTGTGAACATGCAACATGATGCGGGTCGCGGCCTCGCGATCCTTCTGGAAGAAACGCTCCAGCACATGGACCACGAATTCCATCGGGGTGTAGTCGTCGTTGAGGATGAGCACGCGGTAGAGCGACGGCTTCTTGGTTTTCGGCTTGGTACGGGTGATGACCGCGGTGCCGCGTCCGGGACCGTTGGCCCGGTCGTCGTCACCTTGCATCCTCGTCACCAGTTCCGGCATGGGTACCCCGCCACTCGTTTCCGCATCCTTCCAGTTGCGCGCGCTTCCTTCAAGGCACGTCATGTAGGCACTCATCATGAAATTTTAAGGCCTTCTTTCTTGCTGACAATACGGCTCACGTCACAGACGCGCGAATTCGGGTGCGGCGTAGCGCACTTCGAACCCTGAAACGACAAAAAACCCGGCCGCGAAGCCGCGACCGGGCATTTCGGCGGGCAAAAGCCCGCGCGACAACGATTTCGAAGCGGATTACTTCGCCTTGGCGACGACCGATTCGAAGGGCTTGTAGGCGTCCTTGGCCATCTCGGCATAGAGCTCACCCATCTTGGTGGCCTGTGCGACAAAGCCCTCGTAAGCCTGCTTGGCGTAGTCGGTCTGGATCTCGACAGCCTTGTCGAGCGACTTGGCCGACGTCAGCTTCTCGAAAGCGGCGGTGCCGTTCTCGAATGCCTTCTTCGAGTACTCGGTCGCCTCGACGGTAATCGCCTGCGCGTTTTTCGACATGGCGGCGAAGCTCTTGAGGCCGGTGTCCATGAACTCCTTGCCAGCCTTGCTGGCGTCTTCGAACGACTGAATCATCTGAATGCTACCTTCCGTTGGAGGTGGGGTTTCCCGCATCCCTAATGCGTTGCACTCTATTTATGTTGCAGTGCACAAAAGTCAATATGGCGCCCTGGGTCCAATCAACAGCTGGCTGTCGAGGCCGCTTTCTTTCCTAGAAGTTGACAAAATTGGTGAACGGGCCGGTTACCATAAACGGATTGGTAACGGGCTCGCCTCTATCGTGGCTGACAATCCCGGGGGCGGGTTTGGGCATCAGTCAGTATCAGTAGAAGTGTAGCTATGGTTGTGCGTCAGGCGTTGGCAGGCTTTATCTCGCAAATCTCGAACACTCGCAGCATTTTCGTCGCCATGCTGGCGGTCGTAATGTTCACGGTCGCAGGAGCAGGGTCGGCTTCGGCCAATTCCCGTTATGCGGCCTATGTGATGGATGCGCGCACCGGTCAGGTGCTGTTCTCACGCAATGCGGACGAGCGGCGCTATCCTGCGTCGCTGACGAAGATGATGACGGTGTACATGATCTTCGAGGCGATGAACGCGAGGCGTATCTCGACGAAGACCGCCATCCCCTTCTCGAAGAATGCATCGGCTGAGCCGCCAACGAAGCTGGGCGTGAAGGCGGGCGGCTCGATCACTGTCGACACGGCCATCCGCGCGCTTGTCACGCGTTCGGCCAATGATGTCGCGACGGCCGTTGCCGAGATGCTCGGCGGCTCCGAGGCCGGCTTCGCGCGGATGATGACGGCCAAGGCCCGCCAGCTCGGCATGAACTCGACCCAGTTCCGCAACGCGCACGGCCTGCCCAACAGCGCTCAGCACACGACGGCGCGCGACATGGCGATCCTGGGTGTCGCACTGCGCGAGCATTTTCCGCAATATTACGACTATTTCTCCACCCGCTCCTTCAAATACGGCAAGCAGACGATCAGCACGCACAACCGGATGTTCGGCCGGATCAAGGGCGTCGACGGCATCAAGACCGGTTACACCCGCGCCTCGGGCTTCAACCTGGTGACGTCGGTGGAAGACAATGGACGACGCGTCGTTGCCGTGGTCATGGGCGGAAAGAGCGGCCGCAGCCGCGACGATCACATGGCCGCGCTGCTGCGCGACTACATGCCCAAGGCCTCCCGCAACGGGGGCGGCGCGCTCATTGCCTCCCAGCGCCCGACGCCGGGTGCCGGCGCGGTGGTCGCAAGCGCCTTCTCGCTGCCAAGCCGCAACATTCCGACGCCGGACTTCCGGCCGCGGGAAGAAGTCAGCGCACCATTGGTCGCCTACGCACAGGAGACGACGCCCGCAGCCGTTGCCGCGCTGACACCGACGCCTTCGGCTCCCATCCCGTCTGCTCCGGTACCGACACCGGCAGCAGCCGTTGAGGCCCGCTTCGCCGCCGAGGGCGACGCCAACATCGATCCCGTTATGACCTCGTCCACGGCGCCCTCCGGCTGGGTGGTGCAGGTTGCTTCGTCACCGTCGCAAAGCGACGCGTTTGCCGCGCTCGTGCGCACCGGCAAGGAAGCGCCCCGCATCCTCAACACCGCGAACGCCTTCATCGAGGAATTCGACAACAAGGGCACCGTCTACTATCGCGCGCGCTTCGGCGGGTTCGCTTCGAAGAACCAGGCATGGAACGCCTGCAACGCGCTCAAGAAGCAGAAGATCGATTGCTACGCAGTGGGGTCGTAAGCAGGCTTTCGGACCAGCCCGCGCCGCGGGCTGCCCGGGTCGGCACTACGTCGAAGGGGATTATTTGTGATCAGACAGCAAAACTTCCTTGGCCTCGTTGATCCTCGCCGCAAGGAAAGAAGTGCCGCCGAGGTCGGGGTGCAGGCGCTGCATCAGGCGGCGATGCGCCTTGCGGATCTCCGCCGCACTGGCACCAGCTTCAAGACCAAGGATCTCGTAGGCCTCCTGCTTAGTCATGGGGCCAGAAGCTGGCGTGCCACCCTGCCCGCCGCCCATGTCCGACTGCGCGTGGTCACGCCAGCCGGGAAAACGGCCGTCAAGATAGGTCTCAAGTAGCTGCATGCTTTCCGGGTCGGCGGAGAGTTCACCGCCGAGCTGCAACAACTGATCGAGCTCGAGCTGGCCAAGCTCGCGCCCCTCGAAGCGCCCGACAAGCACGATCCCTTCAAGCGATCCGGAATCGTGATCCAGTTCCATCTCCAGCGCGGCGGTGCGCACCGTGGATCGCTTTCCGGGCGTTGGACGGGCCTGCCGGCGCATGCGCCCCGAAAGATGCCATGCGAGTGCTGTGGAGATCAGCATCCCGCCAAGCCCCGCGCCGAGCAGCAGCAAGCCTACACCAAGCCCGCCGACCGCGATGGGTCCGACAAGCCTCATGCTGCCGGCAATGCGTCTCGCATCCATGCGCAAAAAGGCTGCGCCCAGCAGCGTCAACACGAGAACGGCCGCGGCGAGATAGAAAAGGACCGTCATCCCCGTCCGCCGGACTTCTTCAGATGCTCGATCATCAGGCGGTCCTCCGCGCGGCCTCTGGCTTCTAGCGCCTTCAACCCACCTGTTGCGTAGACGGCAACCGCCGAAAGCAGCTTCGAAAGGGTCGAAGCCGCGTTTCGGTCAAAGCGGAACCAGGCCCCCTTTGAAAGCCGGGCGACTTCCTTGAATGCGGTTTCGGCGACCGGATCGTGCCCTTCCTGGAAGGCGAACACGGGAACGCCGTGCAGACCGAGCCGGCCGGCCTTGTCGGCCAGATCGTCGACATTTTCCTCCATCGCGTCGCCGATATAGACCAGCGCGTTGACCTTGGTCCGTTCCGTCTCCTTCAGCGTGTGCGAAAGCACCTTGCCAATCTGCGTATGTCCACCCCGGCAGTCGATCTTCACCATCAGGTCTTTCAACGAGCTGGTATCGCGCACGAACCTCGATGCGCGGCACTCGCCAAAGCCACGGAAATAAACGAGCTGGACGTTGAGGTCCCCTGCCCTGGATACGGCGTCGAACATCTCGGCCTGCAACGAGCACGCGAGGTCCCAGGTCGGCTGCCGGCTCATCGTCGCGTCGAGCGCCAGAATCAGCCGCCCGCCATCTTTCGCCCCGGCGGGCTGCGCCAAAGCGCGCGCATGGCGCACAAACGCATCAATCGCGGTGCTGTCGGATCGCGCCGCGGCAGGTTTCTGGTCGGCCTTTCGGGGTGCCGGCGTCTTGTCGTTGCTCATGCCAAGAACATGTGGCCGTGACGGACTGCTTGCAAGGCCTGAAGCGCGTTGGGCGAAAGCGTCACAGCGCGGGCGTGATCGCGGCTTCGGTCGGGCTCGTCCCGGGCTCGCCCACTGGTAACGAAGTCCTGGTATGATGCAAATCCATTCGATCCATCAGCCGCCGCATCTCCTGTCGCGCGGCCAGATGCGCGAGGTTCGGCCGCGAGGACGCCGAACGTCCGTCGTATTCGTCAAACGCCGTGAGGCCCGCTGCAAAGAGTTCGTCGAACAACGCTCGCTGCGAGATACCGTCTGCGAAGCGAAAGCCGAGCGTCGACGCCATATCGCGCAAGCGCGGCGCGATCCTGGCTTCGCCCGCTGCAGTCACCGGCACGCGATTGCAGGCGACGATCCAGTCGAACAGTTTGCCGTCGGCACGTCGGCGCTCTTCGCGTGCCTGTGCGACCGCCAGCGCGTAACCCGAACCGGATAGCGGCCTGCGCGCCAATGGTTGGAGGCTGCCAAGCGCTCTCAGATCGATCGGAGAATCGTTGAGCGGGGTGATCAGGGTGTCGGCAAGCCGATGCGCAAGCCTGCCGAGAAACGTGTCACCGGCAGCGATGTCGATGACGACGAAATCGAACGCGGCATCGACGCCAGCGAGCGCATGTGCAAGAGCAGCGAAGGCAGCGCCTTCGCTGGCCGCGTCATGCGCGTGATGCGGGACGTCCCGATGATCGGGCAATGCGACTGCGATACCAGTCGCCCGAACCCATCGCCTGCGGTTTTCGACGTAACGTGTCAGCGATTGCTGGGCGGTGTCGAGATCAATCGTTGCGACTCGGTTGCCGGCGCGGAGCAGCGCCACCGCCACGTGCATGGCGAAGGTCGATTTGCCGGTGCCGCCCTTCGCGTTGCCGCACACGATGACGTGGGCGCGACGTGGCGCGGCGGAAACGCTTGCTGATACACCGGACGCGTTCATGTGACCGCAACTCCATACTTCGCACGCAGCATCGCCGGTTTGCCGTTGCGTTACAATCCGTCGCGAGGCATCGACTGCAGGTCTTGCGAAGTTCGGTTAAAGCAGGCCCAGCTCGGAGAGCTCACGACGCAGGTTCAGCGGCAGTTCCTCGCCTGCGTCCGCACCGCCAAGATCGGTCGGCGTATCGGCCGGCACAAGATAGCGCCAGCCCTGGAAGGGCCTGCGGGGCTTGCACTGCGTCCGCACGACCTGGGGGTCGAAGACGAGGTGACAGCGGCCTATGCCTTCTCCATCCGTGAAGGGGCGTATGTCGACCAGACGCTGGCGACATTGAACGCCTCCCTTGATCACCCAGTACAGCGAACCGCCATCAAGCAGCTCGTCGACGCGCTTGGGCACCATACGGGTGGTATGGAAATGCTCAACGGGAAGGCCGGCTCGCCGCTTCTCCTCGAGCCGCAGCGCGATCCAGTCTTCGAGGTCTTCGACGCTTTCGGCGCCGACGCAGAGTTTGATGAGGTTGAGAGCCATGCGCCTAATCTAGCGCTTAACGGCGCGCCTTACAGCGCCGGTCTGCACTTTCCACAGGCTCAGCATTCGACGACGTTGACGGCCAGCCCGCCGAGGCTCGTTTCCTTGTAGCGCTCGTTCATGTCGAGGCCCGTCTGCCGCATGGTCTCGACCGCGGCATCCAGCGGCACGAAATGGGTGCCGTCGCCCTTGATCGCCAGCGAGGCGGCGGTGACCGCCTTGACCGCGCCCAGCGCATTGCGCTCGATGCAGGGCACCTGCACCAGACCGCCGACGGGATCGCAGGTCATGCCCAGATGATGTTCCAGGGCGATTTCGGCGGCATTCTCGACCTGGGCTGGCGTGCCGCCCATGACGGCGCAAAGCCCGGCCGCAGCCATGGCCGACGCAGACCCAACCTCGCCCTGGCAGCCAACCTCGGCGCCGGAAATCGAGGCGTTGTGCTTGATGATGCCGCCGATCGCCGCCGCCGTCAGCAGGAAGTCGCGGATCGAGTCCTGATCGGCCTCGACATGGAAATGCAGCCAGTAGCGCATGACGGCGGGCACCACGCCTGCGGCACCATTGGTCGGTGCCGTCACCACGCGGCCACCCGCAGCGTTCTCCTCGTTGACGGCCATGGCGTAGATCGAGAGCCAGTCATTGGCCAGAAGCGGGTTCGGTCGGTTACGGCTCCATTCTTCTTGCAGCTTGTCGTGAAGCTGGCGCGCGCGCCGCTTGACCTTAAGCCCACCGGGCATGATGCCTTCCTGCGACAGGCCACGCTCGATACAGCTGCGCATCGCATCCCATATGCGGTCGAGCGAGGCATTCAGCTCCTCACGGGAGACGAACTGTTCCTCATTGGCGCGTTTCATCGCCGCGATCGAAAGACCGCTGCGTGCCGCCATCGCAAGCATCTCCTTCGCTTTCCCGAAGGGATAAGGAACGCCCTTGTCGCCGCTGCCCCGCACCGGCCCCTCGGCCTTCATACGCTGCAGTTCCTCGTCGGAGACGACGAAACCGCCGCCGATCGAATAATAGATGCGGCGCAGGAGCAGCCGGTCGTCGGCGTCAAAGGCTGAAAACGCCATGCCGTTCGCGTGGCCGGGCAGCGGCGTTTTCTTGTCGAGCACCAGATCGTTCGCCGGGTCGAAGCGATATGTCGGATGGCCGGGCGGGCTGACGCGCTTCTGCGCCTGAACGTCGGCGAGCGTTACGTCGACATTGTCCGGATCGACCGTGACCGGCGTAAGTCCGGTCAGCCCCAGGATAACCGCGCGATCCGTTCCGTGTCCGACGCCGGTGAAGGCAAGCGAACCGTGGAGGCTGACTGCAAGTCGCGCCACGGTGACGCCTGCCGGTCGCGGCCAGTCGTTGCCGGACAGTTCCGACAGGAAGCGCGCGGCCGCCGTCATAGGCCCCATCGTATGGGACGAGGAAGGGCCAATACCGATCTTGAACAGATCGAAGACGGAAAGGAACATCGCGAAGCGCTCCGACTGAATTGCCCCCGATGTTTCGCGGCTTTCGGCACGAGAAGCAAGCAGGCTGCGGACCTCATCTGATCAGGCTGCGACATTCCCGGCCAACAAAGAAAAAGGCGCGGTCGAAACCGCGCCTCTTCAGATTCCCTGAGATTGCCGGGAGGGTCTAGCCGGCGACGATCATCGCCGCAGACGCCGGACCACTGAAAAGCCAAGCCAGTAGAATGATGCCGGCAAAGCCGATCACTGCCTTGGCGGTTACGCCCCAGCAGGATTTCTGAACGGTTTCGTCCATTTTTGTCCTGTTTCCGTAGATTTCATCCCGAAATGCGGCTCTCGAAACGCCGCGACGATCCCACCCGTCTGGCCGCTAGATAGCCGTTCGGCGCGCCATTCGCAATGCAAAAACGGCGAAAGCAAGGCAAGGCCTTTTGCCCGAATGGTGCAAACCGATTAAAACTATTCCTTTTCAAGGGCTTGAGGCGGCCACAGATATTCATCGCTTTTCAACATAGACGGCCAAATTGAGGCGCAAAAGATGGCCTGCGGCACGGCCTTTCGCGATAGGATAGCGGCATGCTGATCGATTCCCTGTTCCGCTCCCCTCCCGACATTGCCGCGCTCGCCTTCTTTCTTGTCGGCTGGACCCTGTTCTCGCACGCGACGCAAGGCCGCATCGTCTCGCGCGAAACGCTGACTTCGGCGATGAACCGGCAACGCGAGGCGTGGATGCGCACAATGGCGCGGCGCGACATGCGCATGGTCGACACCAGCATCATGGGCGGGCTTCAGCAGGGCACGGCGTTCTTCGCGTCGAGCTGCCTGCTCGCCATCGGCGGCTGCTTTGCGCTTCTGGGCGCGACTGACGCCGTGCTCGACGTGCTGGGCGAACTGCCCGCCACGGATGCAGACGCGCGGCCGGTGTTCGAGGCCAAGGTGCTCGGGCTGGTCGCCGTCCTCTGCTACGCCTTCTTCAAGTTCGGCTGGTCCTACAGGCTGTTCAACTACTGCTCGATCCTGATCGGCGCTGTGCCGGTGGCGCGGGAAGACGGCCAGACCGATGCCGAGATCGACGCTTCGGTAGCCCGGGCCGCGCAGATGAACATGCTCGCAGGCAAGCACTTCAATGCCGGACTGCGGGCGATCTTCTTCTCGATCGGCTATCTGGGTTGGTTTGTCGGCCCGTGGGTGTTCATCGCCACCACGACCTTCATCTTGGGCGTCCTGATCCGCCGGCAGTTCTTCTCCGCCGCGCGACGCGCCGTGCTCGAAGGCGGCGGCTAGGAGCGCTCCGGGAAGATGCTGTCTATACGACCGGTGAGCCGGTAGGCCACGAGCCCGATCCATTCGCGTATGGCGATCGTCAGGTTCTGCAGGGAATCGGATACGTTGTCCCGCGCAAGGCCCACGGGCTCGTTGCCGGCCGTGCGGTAGTCCGCCGGCCACGGCACCACGTCGAACCCTGCCTTTTGGAAAAGACCGACCGAGCGCGGCATGTGAAATGCCGAGGTCACCAGAAGCCAGGTTTCTCCCGGTTTCGGCTCGACCATCTCGCGGGTGAAAAGCGCGTTCTCGTAGGTATTGCGCGAGCGGTTCTCCAGCACCAGCCGGTCCGCTTCGACGCCGAGCGACGTCAGCAGGCGTGGGGCGGTGTCCCCGTCTCCCTCTCCCTCGAGGATCAGCGTGCCTGTGCCGCCGGTCACGACGACCCGCGCCTGCGGGTAGCGCCTTGCAAGAACCGCCGTTTCCACGAAACGGTCGCCGCTGGCGTTGAGCTCATAGCCGCCACGCGCGAGGTTGATCGCGCCTTCGAAGCCCCCACCAAGGACGATGATGCCGGCGACATCCTGCGGCGCGGGATCCGGTCTGGCGAAATGATCCTCCAGCGGATGCAGCAGCAGCGCGCCGGTGCTCGTCCAGCCGCCGAGCGCCAGCACGAGCAGGCCGCAGATCGAGAAGAACAAACCGATCCGCCGCAACCGGAAGAAAGCACAGACGATGCCCAGCAGTACCAGTATGCCGATCAGGTTGATCGGCTGGGCCACGATCCAGAAGAGCTTGGAGAGCGTGAAGAACATCGAATCAACGCACTACCACCACTTCTCCGGTTCGATCGGCCGGCAGCCTGCTCGATTATGTGGGAGGCGCGGAAGAGCGTCTCTTCCTCGAACGGCCGTCCGATAAGCTGGAGACCGAGCGGCAGGCCCTTGCCGTCGAGACCTGCCGGCACCGCGATGCCCGGCAGGCCCGCCATGTTGACCGTCACGGTGAAGATGTCGTTCAGGTACATCTTCACGGGGTCGGCTGCCATCTCCTGGTCTGCGATGCCGAAGGCTGCAGAAGGCGTCGCGGGCGTCAGGATTGCGTCCACGCCCGCGTGAAAGACATCTTCGAAGTCCTTCTTGATGAGCGTCCGAACCTTCTGTGCCTGGACGTAGTAGGCGTCGTAGTAACCCGCCGACAGCACGTATGTGCCGATCATGATGCGGCGCTTGACCTCGCGGCCGAAGCCGGCGGCGCGGGTCTTTTCATACATGTCGATGATGTCCTTGCCGGGAACGCGCAGCCCGTAGCGCACGCCGTCGTAGCGCGCGAGGTTGGACGACGCCTCGGCGGGCGCAACGATGTAGTAGGCCGGCAGGGCGTATTTCGTGTGCGGCAGCGAGATGTCGACGATCTCCGCGCCGGCATCCTTCAGCCAGGCGATACCCTTCTGCCACAGCGCTTCGATCTCCTCCGGCATGCCGTCGACACGGTATTCCTTCGGGATGCCGATCTTCATGCCCTTGACCGACTGGCCAAGCGCGGTCTCGTAGTCAGGCACCGGCCGGTCGACCGAGGTCGTGTCCTTCGCGTCCACGGAAGCCATTGATTTCAGCATGATCGCCGCATCGCGCACGTCGCGGGTAATCGGCCCCGCCTGGTCGAGCGACGAGGCGAAGGCGACCGTACCCCAGCGCGAGCAGCGGCCATAGGTGGGCTTGATGCCGACCGTGCCGGTGAAGGCCGCCGGCTGGCGGATAGAGCCGCCTGTGTCGGTGGCGGTCGCGCCCGCGCAGAGGAAGGCAGAGACCGCCGCGGCAGAGCCGCCCGAAGATCCGCCCGGCACGAGGTCGACGTTGGAGCCCTTCGCCCGCCAGGGATTCTTGACCGGTCCGTAGTAGGAGGTCTCGTTCGACGAGCCCATGGCGAACTCGTCCATGTTGAGCTTGCCGAGCATGACTGCGCCGTCGGCCCACAGATTGGCCGTCACCGTCGATTCGTAGCGCGGCTTGAAGCCGTCCAGAACGTGGCTGGCAGCCTGCGTGTGGACGCCTTCGGTGGCAAAGAGGTCCTTGATGCCGAGCGGAATACCCTCCAGCGCGCCGCCTTTGCCGGCGGCCAGCCGCTCGTCGGACGCCTTTGCCATCTCGCGCGCCTTGTCGTGGGTCACGGCGACATAGGCGTTGAACGTCTCGTTCGCGGCATCGATCGCGCCGAGATAGGCATCGGTCAGCTCGATCGCCGAGATGTCCTTGGCGTGCAGGCGGTCGCGGGCTTCTGCAATGGTCAGGTGCGTCAGATCGGTCATGAATCGTCCGTTCAGGCTGCCGCGGGCGCGGCGGTCAGGTCTTTGCGATAGAATGTAGAATAGGGATTGTCCGGGTAGTCGGCGAATGCACCACTGCGCCGGTAACCGGCGCGCTCATAGACGCGCCGCGCGGCACCATAGCCCTCGCCTCCGGTCTCGAGCGCCAGATGCGTCAGGCCCTCGGCTGCGGCCAGTTCCTCGATCGCCACCAGCATCAAGCCGGCAACGCCCCGCCCCTGGGCGGCGGGCCGCACATACATGCGCTTGATCTCGCCAAACCCGCCGGCATGGCGCAGCAGTGCGCCGCAGCCGACGGCCTCGCCGTCCAGCCGCGCCACCCAAACGGTTGTTTCAGGCCCTGCCATTTCGTCGGCCGTCATGCGGAAGTTGAATTCCTCGGGGTTTTCGGGTTCCTGCGCGCTGAGCGCGCCGTTCAGCTCCGCGACGAGCGTGCGGACATCGTCCTGCAACGGCGTCTCGACCGCGATCTCGACGGCCATGGCAAGCTACTCCACAACCTTGGGAACGAGGAAGAAATTCTCTTCCGTGGCGGGCGCGTTGGCGACGATGTCGGCAGCCTTGCCGCCGTCGGTGACGCGGTCTTCCCGCTTCTTCATCTCCATCGGGATTACGGAGGTCATCGGCTCGACGCCGCTCACATCCACCTCGCCGAGTTGCTCGACAAACCCCAGGATCGTGTTGAGCTCGCCAGTCATGCGGCCGGCTTCTTCTTCGGTCACGGCGATGCGGGCGAGACGCGCCACGCGCTTAACGGTGTCGATGTCGACGGACATGGTGCGCTCCGGCGATTGGAAGGAAAATCACAAGCCCGCGCTATACCGGCGCAGCCGGCACAGCGCAACATGCAAGCCGGCTGCCGCGCCGGTCACACCTCGAAAGCCTCGCCGATCTTCGGCGTCAGCACTTTGGCAGAGGCCCCTTCCATGCCGGCGATGAACTTGTCCGCCGTCTGGTCGATGATGCCGAACGAAGCGTAGTGCGCCGGGATCACCGTCTCGAAGTCGAAGAAACGTCGGCAGGCGAGCGCCGCCACTGCGCCGCCCATCGTGAAACGGTCGCCGATCGGCACGATGCCGACCGCCGGCTGATGCAGCTCGTTGATCAGCGCCATGTCCGAGAAGATGTCGGTATCGCCCATGTGATAGAGCGTCTTGTCGTCCGGGAAATGCAGGACCAGGCCGGTCGGATTGCCGAGAAAGACGTTGATGCCCCCTTCCCGACTGAACGACGAGGAGTGGATGGCATTGACGAATGTCGTCGTGAACCCGCCGCAATCGACGGTCCCGCCGTGGTTGCCGGGGTTGACCTTGCTCTCGTCCACGCCCTGGCCAACCAGATACTCATAGATCTCGAAGCTGGAGACGAGCATCGCGCCGGTCTTCTTCAGAATCGGCAGCGCGTCGCCCAGGTGGTCGTTGTGGCCATGCGTGATGAGAACGTGGGTGACACCCTCGGCCGGCCCCTCCCAGCCGCCATCCCATGACGGGTTATCGGTCAGGAACGGATCGATCAGGATATTGGCTCCGCCTGCCTCTACGCGGAATGCGGCATGGCCGTACCAGGTCAGCTTCATCAGAACACCTCTGCAACTCGCTTTTCGATACCGTGAAGGATAGAACCGCGCTTGTGCAAGTCAAAGAGGAAGGCAATCACGTGGCTGTTGCGGATATCGGCGAGGTTCCCGCCCTCATCGCGCCCGGTGGACGGCTCGCCGGCCTCGACCTCGGCACCAAGACCATCGGGGTGGCGGTCTCCGACGCGGGGCTATCGTTTGCCCATCCGCGCCCCATGATCGCGCGCCGCAAGTTCACGCAGGATGCCCAGGCGCTGCTGGTGCTGCTGCAGAAAGAGGCGGTCAGCGCCGTCATCATCGGCCTGCCAGTCAACATGGACGGGTCGGAGGGGCCGCGCGTTCAGGCGACCCGCGCCTTCGTGCGCAACATGGAGAAACTCACCGAACTGCCCTTCGTCTACTGGGACGAAAGGCTGTCGACGGTGGCAGCGGAGCGGGCGCTACTTGAAATGGACGTATCCCGGCGCAAGCGCGACGAACGGATCGATTCGGCGGCGGCGGCCTTCATTCTGCAGGGGGCACTGGACCGGCTTCGGGCGCTACGGTCGGCTGCCGGCTAGCGTTCCACCAGGCAATTATGTCGCGGCGCCTGCGGAAGGCGTAGATTGCGAAGATCACCACCGTATCGACGACGCAGGCACGCGCCACCAGCGGCGGGATCGTCTGCGGGTCGATGCCCAGCAGATTCCCGTAGAAGCCGAACGCGAAGTCATGCACCGGCCGGCTGAGGAATGTCAGGCCGAAATTGATGTCGTTGTACGACAGGTAGAACCAGCCCCAGAAAAGCCCCATCGGCACGGCCCAGAAAAGAAGAATGTAGCGCATCAGCCGTCGCTCTCCACGATCTCGGGTCCTTGCCGCGACAGTCGCGACAGCATCGAGCCGTGGGCGGCGCCAACGGCGAGACGGCGCGCAACGGCGCTCGAATAATCCACGGACCGCGGTTTGCGTTCCGCTGCCTCGGCACGGATCACAAGATAAGTGGCCGCAAGGGCTGCGAGCTGCATGGTGGATGCCGCGCCGGGCGTCGAAGAGCCCGCTACGACCGCCTGCTCCACGGCAACCGCGCCGGACACCAGAACGGCCGCGCTCAGGGCCAGCCTTGCCACGTCGTCCACGCCCTCGTCGCGGTGTCCCAGGGCGGCGAACGCAGTCCACAGGAACAGCAGCGCCACCAGGGCCTGCGCTACAGCCATGGCCGTATCGAACAGATCGGGTGCATGAATGCCCGCCAACAGCCCGGCCACGCCGCACGCACCGACCGCGAAGACGACCGTCCAATAGGCTGCCAGACTTGTAATGAGAATCTTCTGCATGCGGTCCCTGCTCGGCGAGAATCGAAACTGGACGCTGGCCGCGTTAACCGCAATTGAAACCATTCGTTAAGGTTAACGTACGAGCTTGAGGGAGCGTTTGTCCCCTGCTGGGCTATCAGGCTTGTGCCGCTGCCACGCTTTACAGGGCGGATGACGCTGCCTATGCCGGGGTCGATCCCTCCTGTCCGGTCCGCCTTGCCTGCCATGCTCGCCATCTTCGAAAGCATCCTCCCCATCTTTCTCATCATCGTGCTGGGCAATCTCCTGCGCCGCACGTCGATAACCAGCGACGACGGCTGGCGCGGACTGGAACAGGTCAGCTACTGGGTGCTGTACCCTACCCTGCTGTTCGCCACGATCATTCACGCGGACTTCTCGGGATTGCGGCTCGACGCGATGCTCATCGCGCTTCTGGCCACGATCGCGATCATGGCAGTGCTGGTGCTGGGGAGCTGGCCGCTGTGGCGGCCCAGCGGCGCTGCGACCCCCGGTGAATTCTCGTCCATGTTCCAGAGCGCGCTGCGCTGGAACGGCTTCATTGCGCTTGCCGTTGCACAAAAACTGTTTCCGCCGGCCGCGAGCGCCGTGGTCGCGCTGGCCATGGCCGTCATCATCATCCCCCTCAATGTGATGTCGGTCGCCGTCGTCGCGCGCTTTGGGAGCCGGGATGCGGACTGGGGAAAGGTCATGCGTGCGACGGCGACCAACCCGCTCATCGTCGGCGTCGCGGCCGGCATCGTTCTGCGCTTCCTCCCCGGCGGCCTCTACGCCCCGCTTGACGACGCGATCGGGCTCATCGCCTCGGCCGCCATCGGCATGGGGCTGATCTCGGTCGGCGCCGGCCTGCGGCCCGCCGACATGTTCCGGCTGAGGGCGGCGATCTGGTTTCCGGTCGTGCTCAAGCTCGCAGTGCTGCCGGCCATCCTTTGCCTGATCGGCTACGGGCTCGGCGTGCGCGGCCCGGAACTCGTCTATCTGGTGCTGTGCGGATCGGTGCCAACCGCCATGAACGGCTACATGCTCGCCCGTCAGCTCGGCGGCGACGCCGAGTTCTACGCCGCGGTCACGACGCTTCAGACGGTGCTGGCGGTGCTCACGATGCCGGCAGCGCTCGCCATCGCCACTCAGCTCAGCTCGGGATAGAGCGTATCCACGATGACGACGCGCGTCGTGGCGGGCGTCCAGCATGCCGTAGGTTGTGCGCCATTGGCCGGCGAGGCGTGATTCCACAAACGCATCCGCAATCTGCCCTGCCCCCTGCCTGCGAAGCTCCGCAGCCGCCGCCGAAATGGCAAGCTGCTCGGTCAGGATGCGGGCCGAACCTTCATCGGAGCTAGCCACCTGCAAGGCCGCGCGCAGCACGCCCACGGTGCCCTTGCCAGCCGGTCCGAGGTCCCGGCCGATGCCACCCAGCACTTCGTCGAAAAGCTGCGGCGCGCGGCGCAGGACGCGCAGCACGTCGAGCGCCATGACGTTGCCCGAGCCTTCCCATATCGCGTTGACCGGCGCCTCGCGGTAGTAGCGCGCCAGCGGCGCTTCCTCGACATAGCCGTTGCCGCCCAGGCATTCCATCGCCTCATAGAGCAATGCCGGCGCGATCTTGCAGACCCAGTATTTGACCACAGGCGTCATCGAGCGCGCGAAAGCCGCCTCACCCGGATCGTTGGCCGCCTCGTCGAAGGCGCGCGCCAGCCGCAGCGACAGCGCAGTTGCGCCGGCCACGTCGAGCGCCATGTCGGCCAGCACGCGCTGCATCAGCGGTTGCTCGAACAGCGGTGTGCCGAAGGCATGGCGGTGACGCGTGTGATGGACGGCCTCGGCAAGTCCGGCCCGCATCAACCCGGCATTGGCCACGGCGCAGTCCAGCCGCGTCAGCGTCACCATGTCCATGATGGTCTTGATGCCGGCGCCGGGCTCGCCGACCATTTCGGCAATCGCACCTGAAAACTCGACCTCGGAAGAGGCGTTGGAGCGATTTCCGAGCTTGTCCTTGAGACGCTGGAAGTGCAGCCCGTTATCGGATCCGTCCCCGAGGATGCGCGGCACGAGGAAGCACGAAAGGCCCTCGTTCGCCTGCGCCAGCATCAGGAAGGCGTCCGACATTGGCGCCGACATGAACCATTTGTGGCCGGTCAGCCGGTAGAAGCCGCCACCGGCGCGCTCGGCGCGTGTGGTGTTGGCGCGCACATCGGTGCCGCCCTGCTTCTCCGTCATGCCCATGCCGAGCGTCAGGCCGGTCTTCTGCACCGGCGGCTTCTGGCTCTGGTCATATTTGCGCGTCGTCACCCGTGGCGCCCACTCGCGGAACAGCTTGGTGTTCGCCATCAAGGCGGCCAGCGACGCGCTCGTCATGGTGATGGGGCAAAGATGCCCGCATTCGAGCTGCGCGGTCAGGTAGAATCGCGCCGCGCGCACCTGATGGCGCTTGCCGCTCTCGGCCGGGTTGTTCTCCCACACCGAAGAATGCAGTCCCACGGCCACCGAACGGCGCATCAGCGCATGATAGGCCGGATGAAACTCGACGAGGTCGATGCGCCGCCCCTGCCGGTCGTGCGTCCTGAGCTTCGGCGTTTCCGTGTTCGCGAGCCGCGCCAACTCCTGCGCCTCGGCCGAACGCACATAACGGCCAATCTGGTCGAGCTCGCGCCGAACCGGCTCCGAATAGGTTTCCGCCAACTGGACCAGCAGCGGGTCGGCGCGCCACGCGCTCGTCCCGGCCAGCGGCGGACTTTGGTTCAGTACCTCATGCGTCAAGTCGTCAACTCCGGGATGAGACGATTCCAGAAGGATGGCTCACAGTTACAGGCAAAGTACCTATGGTTGCGAGGAAATTCCGGTGGATGCGCGCAAGCGCGCTTGCGGCGTCGCCCACCCTTGCCTATAGCACGGCTTTGATATGACCGAGCGCGCCGCCTTCCCGCTTTTTCCGCACCGCCACCTGCTCGGCGTCAAGGACCTGTCTCCTTCCGATATTGAATTACTGCTCGATCGCGCCGACGAAGCCGTCGCGATTTCGCGTCAGTCGGAAAAGAAGACGTCGACGCTGCGCGGACGGACCCAGATCAACCTCTTCTACGAAGCCTCGACCCGCACCCAGTCGTCTTTCGAACTGGCCGGCAAGAGGCTCGGCGCCGATGTGATGAACATGTCAGTGTCCTCGTCGTCAGTGAAGAAGGGCGAAACGCTCATCGACACGGCGATGACGCTCAATGCCATGCGGCCGGACATCCTCATCATCCGCCACGCTTCGGCGGGCGCTGCGGCATTGCTGGCGCAAAAGGTCGGCTGCTCCGTGGTCAATGCGGGCGACGGCGCGCACGAGCACCCGACGCAGGCGCTGCTCGACGCGCTTACGATCCGCCGGGCGCGCGGCAAGATCGCGCGGCTGACCGTGGCGATCTGCGGCGACGTTCGCCATTCGCGCGTGGCACGCTCCAACATTCTTCTTCTCAACGCTCTCGGTGCGCGCGTGCGCGTCGTCGCGCCCTCGACGCTGCTGCCCGCAGGCATCGGCGAGATGGGCGTCGAAGTCTTCACCACGATGAAGGAAGGTCTTGCCGGCGCGGATGTCGTGATGATGCTGCGGCTGCAGCGCGAGCGCATGGAAGGCGCCTTCGTGCCGTCGGTGCGCGAATATTTCCGCTATTACGGGCTCGACGCAGAGAAGCTGAAAGCGGCAAAGGAAGACGCTCTAGTTATGCATCCCGGCCCGATGAACCGAGGCGTCGAGATCGCCTCCGAAATCGCCGACGGACCGCAGAGCGTCATCCAGGAACAGGTGGAGATGGGCGTCGCCGTGCGTATGGCAGTGATGGAGGCGCTGCTCGACCCACGCCGCAACCCGGAAGGGCAAGCGGCATGAGCGTCACGGTCTTTCACAACGCCCGCATCGTCGATCCCTCTCGCAGTCTGGACGAACCCGGCACCGTCATCGTCGACGGCGACACTATCAAGGCGGCCGGCGCTTCGGCGCTTAATCAGGGCACGCCCGAGGGCGCGGAGGTCGTCGATTGTACCGGCAAGGCGATCCTGCCCGGCCTCGTCGACGCACGCGTCCACATCGGAGAGCCGGGTGGCGAACATCGCGAGACCATAGCTTCCGCGAGTGTGGCAGCGGCGGCAGGCGGCGTTACCTCCATCGTCATGATGCCGGACACCGATCCAGTCATAGACGACGTGGCGCTGGTCGAGTTCGTTCTACGCACGGCCCGCGACACGGCGATCGTCAACGTCTTTCCCGCCGCCGCCGTCACACGCGGCCTCAAGGGTCGGGAAATGACCGAGTTCGGCCTGCTGCGCGAGGCCGGCGCCGTCGCCTTCACCGAAGGTCGGCACACAATCGCCAATTCGCTCGTGATGCGCCGCGCGCTGACCTATGCGCGCGACTTCGGCGCGGTCATCGACCACGAAACGCAGGATCCCGACCTGGCGGCCGCCGGCGTGATGAACGAAGGGCTGTTTGCGAGCTGGCTTGGGCTCGCCGGCATTCCCCGCGAGGCCGAGGCGATCCCGCTCGAGCGCGACCTCATGCTCGCACGGCTGACGCGCAGCAACTATCACGCAGCCAAGATTTCTACGGCGATGTCGGCGGCGGCGATCGCACGTGCCAAGGATGACGGCGCGGCGGTGACGGCTGGCGCATCCATAGCCAGCCTGTCGCTCAATGAGCACGACGTCGGCGAATATCGCACCTTCTTCCGGCTATCCCCGCCGCTGCGCGCCGAGGAAGACCGGCTCGCCATGGTCGAGGCGCTGCGCGACGGCACGGTGGACATTCTGGTGTCGTCGCACGACCCGCAGGACGTCGACACCAAACGCCTGCCCTTTGCGGATGCGGCTTCCGGCGCGATCGGGCTCGAGACGCTGCTGGCGGCAGCGCTGAGGCTGCATCACAACGGTGATGTGCCGCTGATGCGCCTTGTCGATGCGATTTCGACTGCACCCGCCAAACGCTTCGGCCTGCCGGGCGGCACGCTTGCGCCGGGCGTACCGGCCGACCTGATCGTGGTCGATCTGGACGAGCCGTGGCTCGTTCGCGAGCAGGACATCCGGTCGCGGTCGAAGAACACCTGCTTCGAAGGCGCGCGCCTTCAAGGCAGGGTCTTGCAAACGCTCGTTGCTGGCCGCACAGTCCATCGGCTTTGAACTGACATCTTGCCGAGAGGGGAACCTTGGCCTTGACGCCCGTCATCATCGCGCTCGCATTCGGCTATCTGCTCGGGTCGATTCCGTTTGGGCTGCTGATCACGCGCGCCGCCGGCCTGGGCGACGTGCGCAAGATCGGCTCCGGCAATATCGGCGCGACCAACGTGCTTCGTACCGGCAACAAGAAGCTGGCGGCGCTGACCCTGCTCCTCGATGCGCTCAAGGGCACGGTTGCGGTGCTTATTGCGGCGCGCTGGGGGCTGGAACCCGGAATAGCCGCCGGCATCGGCGCCTTTCTCGGCCACCTCTTTCCGGCATGGCTCGGCTTCAAGGGCGGCAAGGGTGTCGCGACCTATCTCGGCGTGCTGATCGCCTTTGCCTGGCAAGGCGCGCTGGCTTTCGCCGTTGCATGGCTCGCGGTGGCCTTCCTGTCGCGCTATTCGTCGCTTGCCGCCCTTGTCGCCGCCGTTGTCTCGCCGATCGCGTTCTACCTGCTTGGCCTGCCCGCTTATGCCGGCGCCGTTGCCCTCATGAGCGTGCTGGTCTTCATCAAGCACCGCGCCAACATTTCAAGATTGCTTGCCGGCACGGAATCGAAGATCGGGGCCAAGGGATGAACGGCGCGCCGTCGGCTGGCCCCAGGCTTTCCGACCGGCAGCGGCTCCACTGGCTTCGCCTGATTCGCACCGAGAATGTCGGGCCGGCCTCCTTTCGCGATCTCATCAATCGTTTCGGATCGGCCGAAGCGGCAATCGCCATGCTGCCGGAACTTGCGTCGCGCGGCGGTGCGAAGCGACAATCGCGCATTCCATCCGAACGGGAAGCTGAAGCCGAACTGGAGGCGGCACAGAGATTCGGAGCCAGGTTCGTTGCGGTCGGCGAGGCCGACTATCCGCCGATGCTGCGCCGAATGGACTTGCCGCCACCGATCATCGCGGTGAAGGGAGACACAGCGGTTGGCCATATGCCTGCCATCTCCATCGTCGGCGCACGCAACGCTTCCGCGGCGGGCGTGCGGATGGCGCGCATGCTTTCCGGCGAGATCGGGCGCGAGGGCTACGCGATCGTGTCCGGACTGGCGCGCGGAATCGATGCCGCCGCCCATACCGGCAGCCTTGGCACCGGCACCATCGCCGTGCTCGCCGGCGGACTCGACAAGCCTTGACGGTCATTCCACAAAGAAAGTAGGACGGTTTCCGAAAGCACATTTGGAGCCGTACACATGCTGCAACCTCGTGACCTCAAAGGCCGCACCGCAATTTCATATGCCCGATGGTCATCTGGCCGACAGGCCCAGGGTGACAGCCTCCGCCGTCAGTCCGAGAACGCGTTAGAGTTTTGCGCGACATACGGCCTCGCGCTTGATCAGCAGCTAGTTGACGATGGTGTATCCGCATTCAAAGGCGCGAACCTTGAGGCAAGCCTTGGCCAATTCGTAGCTGACGTTAAGGCGGGCAAGATTGCCAACGACTATGTGCTCATTGTCGAAAACATCGACCGTATAACCCGCGTGAAGCCGACCCGCGCTGTCCGCTACTTCCTCGACTTGCTGGACACCGGCCTCACCTTGGTCACCCTCACTGACGGTCGGGTGCATACGGCAGAAGGGTATGACGACAATTTCGCCAACCTGCTGATGTCACTCATGGCAATGCAAGCCGCTCACGAATACAGCGACAAGCTGTCGAAGCGTATCGGAGCGTCGTGGGCAGGTAGAGTCCAGCGCGCCAAGCAGGGTGAGCGCCTCAAGATTTCTAAGGTGCCCTTTTGGATCGACCAGAAAACACAAGGCCTCAATGAGCGCGCCGACGATGCCCGCTTGATCTTCCGGCTCGCCACAGAGGGCCACGGGCAGTGGGCAGTCACCAATCACCTAAACGAGAACGGCATTCCGTCTCCCCGAGGAGGCACTTGGGGAAAGAGTATGGTCCAAGACACGCTCAAATCCAAAGCTGCCTATGGGTCACTGGTCCTCAAGGGCGAGGAGATTAAAGGATACTTCCCAGCGCTCATCAGCGACACCCAATGGCTCGCAATCCAAAGCCGCCAGAGAGTCCGACACCAGAACCCGCAAGCCGGGAACACGACAAACCTGTTCCCTCGCCTCCTCCGTTGCGCCCATTGCGGCTCACCGATGGTTGTTACAACCACCAAAAGCGGCGGCAAGACGTGGCGCTATCTCATCTGCGAAGGCCGCGCACTGAAGCGGACGGAATGCACCGCTTTGAATTGGAGGTACGACGATTTCGAACGGGAGTTCATCGACCGCATCGGCTTCCTCGCGGTTCCTATACCGGCTGGCGAAGCGGTGTCGGTAGATACCCAGCGCGCGGCTGAGCTTGAGGGAGCCATTAGTGCCCTTGAGGAGCGCCACAAGAATGTCTTGGCGGGTGTGGCCGAAGCTGGAGACGCCGCAACCCGCTCTATTCTCCTCGACAGTGCGCAGTCCATTTCCGAGGAGACCCGACGGAAACGCAACGAGCTTGTCCAGTTGCGGGAGAGTGCCGCGAGGTTCCAACAGGCTGCTACCACAACTGTTGATTTCGCAGCGGACCTTGAGGAAATGCAGCGTCTCGCCACAGAGGACCGGGCGGAAGCGCAACGCATCATTGCCAACGTTGTGGAGCGTATTGAACTGGAGAGCGCCAGCAAGGACCTGAGGCGCGCCGTGGTGACCTTAAGGACCGGCCACGCTCATCAGATGGTTTTTGACGCCTCGGGGGCACCTTAGGTGACGGTGGAGAATACTACCTTAAGTCTCTGCGTCCTCAGGAGTTTCCTGGTGGCGCAGGGAATATGTCGTCATACAGGACATATCAAGATCACCGCCGACTATAGGCGCAGGTAATTGTTTCAATTCAATCGCCACCCCATTCAGAGAATACAAAGCGCAGCGCACAAGGCAATTTGGTGGGCGCTGGCATTCGACCGGCGATTTCCCCTCATACAGAGATAGCGAAGCGGCTCCTATACCGCCCAGAGGTATTGGCTTGCCATACAGAGTGGTCGAAGTTGCGGGGCGCACCCATGGACAGCCGAGCGACGACCGTCCCCCGCCAATTAGGTGTCCATATAGAGATACGAACGCCGCCTAGGTAATCATTCTCATTCAATTATGGCCTCATAAAGAGAATACCAAGCCTCGGCTAAGTAGGCTCTTCCGATATTAGCGATCCCTAAAGTCCTCATACAGAGAGGAGCAAGCTGCGTCTCGACTGCGCCGCTGCGCCCTCACGTCCGCTCTGTGTTTTTCTCTTGGTGGTCTGTTCTGTGATGTGTTGCAAAAATACCACAACCCTCCCAGCTCACTGCCGTTCACTCACACAAGGAACCCTTATGCCATCTACCGAACCCGAACGCTTCGCTGCGTCCGGTACGCGATCCCTCGCGGCCTCCTTTCCGTCTTTCGTAGCACCCCGGCTCAATCGGCCATACGAGGCCATGAGGCGCGCACAGTCAAGCCCAAGCGCATTCGCGTCAATGCTGCCATGCGCCATCTCGCATTCCGAGGAGCAATGGAGCCCGAGGGGGCATCCTTGGAAGCCCGCCGTCGCGTCCAACTCTACCACACGATTGACACGCACCTCCTCGCGGAAATGCTGGAGAACCTCTGGGCCTTCAGGCTCCTCTGGTGGAAGCCGTCTGACACGCTCTACATGAACTACGATAGGGTGAAGGCGCTGGTCGCGACCAATACTCACCGGCCCGAGGATGCCCGGTCCTTCATCCCCAAGGACTTCGCCACCCGCCAGACGCCCGAGGACATCTCAGCGTTCCGAGCGGGCACCTATACCGGACGGGCTGAGCGGGACTGATCCGCGCTGGATAGCACTGGCAAGGCCTAGCAGACCCGTCAACGAGCCCAGCGCACTCTTAGACTCAAACGCCGCCATACAGGCCCGTGGAGAGCCGTTGGCCTTTCTCCGCTCTACTACACCGCAGAGACCGCCAAGGGCTCCCAGCGGACTCCCTGACTCCCAGAAAGGAAACTTCATCATGACCGTTCCCCATCGGGAATGGCTCAACGACCATCGCCGCGCATCAGAGGCCCGAGGTGGTCGGCCATTTACCGCTAGCGAAGTTATCGGAGAGAGCTACCGCTACAATCGCGACCGAAAACACAACACGTCTCACATCGACGGTTTCCGCAATCGTACCAAGGGAGAAGTCGTCAACCCGCTCACGGGTGAGGTTGCCCGAAACTGTCTGACGATAGCGCGGACTGCCAAGTGGCTGAGCCTTCACCGCGACACCGAAATCACGACGCGCAAGCTGACTGTCGTCCTGGAGGAGATCGGCTGGATCAATCAGGTACTCACACCCCAGCAAGTGCCAATGGTTCAGGCCCCCGAACTCCGCAAGGTGGACTATCGGCACCGCCCCGAGGCAACCCAAGTGGCCGTTCGCGACAACATACTCATCCCGCTCACCATCAAGAGAGACGGCAAGAATATCGACATGATCCTTGTGACGCCCGAGGGGCAACTCAGGTTGTCTCGGGAGATCACCGAGCGGCTGAAGGAGCGCAAGCGGACCCGCAAGGCCCGAGCGATCATCAAGCATCTGGTCGACCAAGGACGACGACAGGCCGAGATTGTCGAACTCACAGGCTACTCAAAACAGGCGGTCTCCTATCACATGAAGCAACTGGCAGTGGCCGCATAATACATTAGCAGATGCTAAGTAAAAAAAATCGTGCTGGTGCATAGATAAGGAACTCAGGTTGAACTTGAGTTGCCCCTTGGCTGGTACTGCTCACAGACCACCACCCATCAATCCCTATCTGGTGTCGCCGTCGGACCCTCATCGTTGAGACGGGCTTTGCCCGTTCATGAGACCCCCGACCGAGACCACCAGCAACCCAAGACAGACTGCGTTGGGGAAGACAGAAATGAGGACCATCCTCTTTGTCTTCCATGATTGGTCTCCTCCTCTGTCGTCTCCAGCTTGCTAGGCCTCGCGTTCCGTAGGCCCGGCAAAGCTTGACGAAAGACCGGTCGCCAGACCGGCCCAGCTCACGGCTCCCCTACGTTCCGCGAGTTACTCCCCCGCTGCCATGCGGCAGCTTGCGCCGCTTGCTTGCGGCCTACTACCACCACCCCATGGAAACCTCATGGCATCTCCCGTCACGCGGGGCACTCCACGCGACTGGCGCGTAGGAGCCCAAGCCCCCAATAACGCGGCCCAGCTTAAGCGCCGCCAGACCCTCAACGAAACCCAGCCCTGCCAGTGCCCCGGCTGTTCCCGCAATCGCGCCGGTGTCTCCCGCTACTGTGGTCCCCACCGCGACGAGGCATCCCGCCATGGCGATCCCTTGGCTCGGCTTCCGGCTCGCAACGAACTTGTGATCCTCAAGAAGGCCATGGCGATCTACCTTGAGACCAACCCACGACTCGCCAAGCAGATCGCTGGGGACCTCAAGGCACTCGATGCCCGCAAGGTCCTCCCTCGGTCCTTCATGCTCGGTCCCTCCGACATCCACCGGGGCCTCCCCCAGATCGCCAAGGCCCACGGGCTGCTCGCCAACTGGCAGCACAAGCATGGGCGGTCCTATACCGAGGCCGTCACCCACGCCATGGCGCTCATTGGGTGGATGGCCATCTACTACGGCAATACCGGCTCGCCACGCAGTGCCGGGGTCTATCGGAGAACCGGGAGCGGTTCCTCCAGACCCGTGCGGGTGCCCTTCTGGGGGACTTCCGCAAGACAATCGGTCCAGACGCAAAGGGCCGCACAACCACGCTCATCAAGGATGTCTCAGGGGCAACCCGGCGACACCTTGGGCGCGACTCCATCCGAAATGCCCGCGAGATTTACGGCAAGGACTTCTGGTCTTCGCCGGTCTCAACGGTCGATGGCCAGGACATGACCATCCTCGATTACGCGAAAGCGGCCCTGAGAGCCCGCCAAGCTGCTTTGACAGCAGCGCGAACCGAAAGACACGACATGACACAGCACGACTACGACAACGGCTCCATGAGCCTCCCGAACCCCATGGACCCGGCTTCCGGCTGGACCGAGCAACCCTCCAATGGTGGCTATGGCATCGCCCACGCTCCCGACACGGCACCCGAGGGCACCGTCTTCGTTCCCGGTCTCAACACCTACGTGGACGCGGACGTTGCCGCCTCGCTGGGTCTCGGGGCTCCTCAGGCCACCCGAGAAGACGGAACCCCAGCGCCTACCGCCCTTGATCCCCGTGCCGTCCCAGCCGGTGGTGATCCTGACGAATGGGTCTCCGACGAGGACCTTGGCGAACTCTCCGACGAGGAACTTGAGGCACTCAAGGAGGAGCTGGAGGTGGAGGCCGAACGCGAGCCGCCGCTCTCCGAGACGTTTGACGACATTGCCGACTGCTTCGACCCGGCGACCCTCAATGATGCCATGTCCAATCTGGTGGCCTCAGGGGACCCTCAGGACTCCATTGCCCGCATCGCTGAGGCCACTGGCCTAGACCACGCCATGGCCGCACAGGTGGCCCAGACAGCCGTTGACGAGGTCGCGGACTACGCCTCCGAGGCCATCGGTGGAGACCGCTGGTCTTCGCTCGTCTATGCGGCGTCCCGCACTCCTGATCCCTTTGCCCGTCGTGTGGTCGCTGACTTCGTGACCGGCAAGCTTTCCCCGGCGAAGCTGGGGGACGCCTACGACATGTGGTGGCATTCGCTGCCCGACGCAGACGAAGAGTAAGCGACACCATGCTTGACCTCGCCTGTTCCCTGTACCTCGCATCGCTCGTGCTCTGCGCAGTGATCGCGCTGGTCTCCTAGAACCACAACCCGAGAACCAAAATGGAAACGATCATCACCGGTCTGCGTGACGCAGCCACCGCACTTGCCGCACTCGGCACCTACCACAACCCCAGCGTCCGAGAGATTGAGCGCGTCATCAAGCGCCTTGAGACCTCCCAGAGCATCGCCACCGGCATCACGCCGTCCGAAGAAAACCCAGAGGAGGCCTGATACACATGGCCCGTACAACGAAGAAGACCACTCCCAGCTCCGTCGAAACCCGCGAGGAACTCCTCGCCAAGCTTGAAGCACTCGACACCAACGCCGAAATCGCGCGCCTCAAGGATGAGGTGAAGCGGCTGGAGGCTCAGGTTGCCGACCTCATCGCCCAACGCAAGCAGTTGTCCGACGACAACGCCCAGTGGGTGCGGGATTTCGAGGCTATCGCCAGGGTGGTTCGCCCCATCGACAACCGCAGGACCGTCAGGATCACCTACGGCGCGCCGGTGACAGCGTCTCCTAGCCCAACGCCCGGTGCAGTACCGGCCCGCAATCTGGCCGCTGGGGCACCTAAGGTGTCTCAGGGTGAACTCGGAAAGTTCTTCCCGGAGCTTTCGGGTCCGAGTGTCCCGGTAACCGCCGACGATGCGCCGACGTTCAATGATGATGTCGGCGGTGAGACCGTTGCGGCATCCGACAAAGCGACCGCCGAATAGGGCCTATTGAATTTGGTGAGCTGCTCGGCGGCAGCGCAGGGAGACCGTTCCTCCTCAGGTGATCAAATGGTGTCTTGGTACTCCTTGCGCTGCTCCCCGGCAGCTCGCCGATTGCTACCGCTCCCCGTCCCATAAGCACGGGACCTTATCTCACCCCGCCGCTTTATCACACCGGGCGCTTCCATTCGGAGGTCCGCGCTGTTTGATCGCAGCTAAGGGGGAGCGGTAGTGTCCGTCTCAGACGGCAGTCACTTGGAAATCATCGGTGCCTTGAGGTGCATGGTCCCAGCCATAGGCACAAGCGTCCCAATGAGACTCTTGGGCCGTCAAGGCCTCCCCGATGGTCTCACAGCGCTCATTGTAGAATACGATCTTGAATTGTTGCATGTCGACTTCCTCTCGCTGCATGTAGCCGCTGGGAGCGGCGTGGCGGAATTGCCGACACCCATATTTCACATTGCCCCAACGAAAAATAACATTATTTTTGAAGACTCTACGCTAGTGGAGAGGATTGGGGGAACAATGAGCGGAACAGATTCGTCAGACGCCGATCAGGTGCCGACTTCTGGTGTCATTAAATTTATTTCTTTTGTGATAGCTGCGGTTTCAGCAGGTGGGTTGTTATACGCATCGATCTTGATTGCTCATAATTTTGTCGCGGACCAGTATCGTACGTCAGACACGCTTGTATACCTTGAGTGCGATTCTGACGGACCCATCGCGACTGCAGAATTGAGGAGGTGGGAATCGAAAGGCGGCGAACCGTTAGAGGTTGTCCTGTCCCAATTCTATCGCGGCGAGATTGAATGCGGTGATGCGCTCGGTTTTGAGCAATACAAGGTTCCGTCGAAGGGCTGGCGCGAGCTTCTATATTTGTTCCTCACCAGCCCATGGACCATGGTCCCAATCGGCTACGTTGCGTTCTTGGTGTACCGGTTCTCCCTACGCGGGTTTGGCGGGAACGTTTCCGAAGAACAACGCTGACAGGCGCGGAGCGCAGCCAGCATCCGTGTCGTGATGATCGACGGGGACCCGTGGTTCGTGGCGTCGGACGTTTTCAACGCGCTCGACTATCCGAGGGGCTCGCGGTCGTACCAGTTGGGCCAGTTGAAACCAGATGAGGTAGGGGGTCTTAAAAATTCAGACCCGTGGGGGTCACCAGAGTTTCAAGAGCATTTCCGAGAGCGGTCTCTACAAGCTCATCATGCGCAGCGACAAGCCCGAGGCGAAGGCCTTTCAACGCGCCGTAGGCGCTAGGACTGGGTCACCCGAGTGGTCCTTCCGGCCTCCGCAAGGACGGCGGGTACATCGTCGGGGAGGAGAAGGTCTCGACCGGCAATAGCCTATTTGTGGTCTTCAAGTTCCTTCAAAGCCTTCCTCAGTTGACGATCCGTCGTCGCCCAATCGGCCGGCATTTTCTGTTTAGTGTAGACGGTCAGCGCGTCGCTGAAGGCACTGACGGCCAATTTCAGGTTCTCGTGCCTCGGGGCGTAGTGCGTACCAAGCCTGTAAAATGTCTTTCCAAGATTGGCCTTGACCATCGCCCAATCGGTGGCACTGTCCTCTTCGGTGTAGATGGTGAGCGCCTCGTTGAAGGCCTCAACCGCCAAATTAAGGTGCCCCTCTGCATTAAGCCCTCCGCGCTCGCCGAGCATGGCTAGAGCCGTACCGAGATTGTTCTTGGTCATCGCCCAATCGGCGGGCGTCGCCTCGTAATTGTACACGTCGAGAGCGTCAGTGTAAGCCTCAATAGCGCGGTCAAGTTTTTTTAATCCGGCCTTGCTACGGTCGAGCTGCGCCAGCCTTTTGTAAGTGTTGCCGAGATTGTTCTTGATCATCGCCCAGACCGTAGCGGTGCTTTCGACGCCAAGTGCGGCTCTATAAGCCCTGATCGCTAGTTCTAGGTTCTGCTGTCCTTCCCTACCTTTGCGCTTCCCGAGTCTTACAAAGGCGTTGCCGAGGTTGCTTTTGACCGACGCCCATTGTCCCGGTCTTGTTTTTTTCCGATTGACGGTGAGTGCCTGCTTGTAAGCGCTTACGGCCAATTCGAGGCTCTTGCGTCGCACCGCTCCCCCTTGGAGGTCGCTGAGTTTTGAATAGGCATTGCCGAGGTTGTTCTGTACCATCGCCCATTCATGCGGCATGGTTTGCTTGGTATACAGTTTGAGCGCGTCACAATAGGCATCGACGGCAAGCTTGAGGTTCTGTCGACCTGCTGCGCCACCTTCGCGCTCACCGAGCCTGGATAGAGTGTTGCCCACGTTGTTCTTTGTCATTGGCCAGTCGTGGATGCTATCGCCCTTGGAGACGTGGAGCGCCTTCGTATACGCGTCGACGGCGCGCTTATAACTTTTCAAGACACCGAATCGTGCGCCATGTTGGTAAAGAGCCTCACCTTGCTTGAAGTATTGATCGGAGATCATGGCAACGTCCGTTTCGGGCAATGCCGCTGCCGCTTCGCCAAACAAGCTCGCTGCGCTGAGAAAATCCGATCGGGTCATGGCCATTGACGCTTCAACCTCACTAAGGCGGGCCATATTCACCGCCTCGGCGCGTCGACGTCGCAATATCGCTTGCCCGTACTCTGCTTTGGCGGCCTGGACGGCACGTTGCGCTGCGGCAAGGTCGATCTGGTGCCGGTTTTCCAACGCCGCTCTTGCGGTGGCGATGTGTGACTCGATTTCGGGGATCTCTATTGCGAGGCGACTCAACTCCCGCAACTCAGCACGGGAATGCTTTAGTTGGTTACTTGCGTCAGTTACAGCCTCGACCATTTGGGTCGCGCTGATACCACGCTGGGCGACTTCCCACAGAATCGCGACTAAGTCAGTCGGGGTCGAGTGCAGTGCGTCAGCCACTCGCTCTAAGTCAGCGCCAGGGGATTCGTCGCATTCACTCAAACCTAATTTCGTGTGAAGTAGATGCAATATTTGCTCAGTTTGACGCCCCTGTCGATGCTGTTCGATTTGAATTTGGGCAACGACGCTGCGAAGCCAGCCTAAATCTGACAGTGTCGTCCTCGCGATCGACGGCTCAAGTTTTTGATAGAGATTTGGATCGTCTTTGAAGGAAGAAACTGCTCTTTCAAAAACCGAATTGATTGCCTGCCTTGCGACATGGTTCGTTGAATACACATCGCTATACAGTGAGAATTTTTTCATCATCCCAGTAGCAATGGATTTTGGATCTAAACGCCACTGTTCAACAAGTTCGCCGATCGATGGGCGAATCTGGGGAAAAGTGTCGTTGAAATCTTGGAATACTTGCCTGACAGCCTCCGAGAATTCAGCGTTTTCAATTTGCCGTTGGATTGACCGTTCAGCTTGCTTTACAAGGCGATGCAGCGCAGCAGCGCACTCATCGTTTCGGCTCGATTGAAGTTGTACGCCGAGCTGCGACGCGAGAATGAATGCCCCTGATGCTGGTTCAGCAACGACGGCCAGCGCAGGTCCCTCAGCCGCAGTTGCGAGAGCTGCCCATGCGACGGCCCCGACCATCCCAACTATCTTGTCAGCACAACTAGAAATTTTCATAGCTCCCCCCCGTTACCTAATCTGAATAATATTTTGCGGGCGGACAAGTCATCTATTACCCTCGCCAGCGCCCCCGCCGCGTGCCGCTTGGATATGCCCACTAAGCTGATGACGGCGCTAAGTTAATACCAGCGCACCGGTGAACAGCGCGCCTTGACCAGTGAGCCGTTCTGAGCGGATTCACTCAGCATGTCGGGCCGCACCCCCGTCTCGGTCGCTGCTGCTCCGACATTGGAGCAAAATAGGAACAAATGCCTTGACGGCTCACGCAGTCGGATGTTTCATCGGGTCCGGGAATTGCAGAAGGACACGACTTCATGGCTACGGAGCAGACGCTGCCGCAGAGCGGCGAAGCTTTGATTTCAGAGTTGGTGGAGAAGCGCGGTAGTGAGCGCGAGGCGTTGCCCACAGTGTTCGCCGCCTATGTCGATCTCCTGCGTGAATACGAATTGACGCTAACGGCTGTATCTGTCGGCTATTCGCGCGGCTGGCACCACAGGGATGCGCCATGACCAAGCGCAGCAGTTCGATACCATCTCCCGCCACGATTGACAGGAAATAGCCGCATCAGATCGCCCTTGCTCAAGACATCTGCCGCGGACGCAAGTTCGACCTGATCCGCCCATTCTGCATCGCGCTACCCACGGCGGTCAGCTCGTCGACACATACGAGGACCTAAATCCGATTTCGGGGGCGAGGCGAATGCCGCCAATTGGGTACTGATCCCGTTACCGCTATAAACGGATAACTCGTGGCTTCCAAAAGCAGCCATTTCACGTCATTCCAGCGCTTCCTGCTGCCATCCTCTTAACGTCGAGTCAAATGATCCAGATCATACCTCCCATGGTAACCTCGAGTTCAAAATACTCGTTTAGAGGAAGCAAAAAATGCCTGATGAAGCGCCTCGCAAAGATTGAATCATGAACGAATTGCTGAAAGAAATTCCTCATCGAATTCTTGATTTGGCAAAAGGCGCCCTAGCGCAGGCGAATATGCATTCGACCTTTGCTGATCCGGGAAACGAGCATTGGGATTTCATATGCGTCCTGAACACCGCTCACGCAGGTGAACTTTTTCTCAAGGCTGCAGTTGCGAAAGAACATCCGCTACTAATATTCAAGGATTTGTTTGGGTTTGAACCGCTCCGGGTTTGCCGGAGGCTCCAACTCCTGAGAAGGTGGAGCCATCATGAGCAAGACGACGAACAAGTTTTCCCCGGAAGTGCGCCAGCGAGCCGTGCGGCTGGTGCTGGATCACGAACATGAACATCCCTCCCGGTGGGCTGCGGTCATGTCGATCGCGTCCAAGATCGGCTGCACGGGCCAGACGCTGAACGAGTGGGTGAAGAAGTCCGAGGTAGACGCCGGCAAGCGCGCCGGTGTGCCGACGGACATGGCGGCAAAGCTGAAGGCGCTAGAGAGGGAGAACCGGGAGCTTCGGCAGGCCAACGAGATCCTGCGCAAGGCTTCCGCTTATTTTGCCCAGGCGGAGCTCGACCGCCCGTTCAAACGATGATCGGGTTCATAGACGATCACCGCGGGGTCCATGGGGTCGAGCCGATCTGCAAGGTTCTGCCGATCGCCCCGTCGACCTACCACGACCACGTCGCCAAGCGCGTCGATCCGGAGAAGCTGTCGGCGCGGGCGAAGCGGGACGGTGTCCTGAGGCCTGAGATCGAGCGCGTCTTCGCCGAGAACTTCGAGGTCTATGGCGCGCGCAAGGTCTGGCGGCAGATGCTGCGTGAAGGCTTCGCCGTCGCGCGCTGCACGGTCGAGCGGCTGATGGCCGACCTCGGCCTTCAGGGCGTCATCCGCGGCAAGCCGATCCGCACCACGGTGCAGGACAAGGCCGCCCCGTGCCCGCTCGACCATGTGAACCGGGTCTTCCATGCCCCCGCGCCGAACAGGCTGTGGCTGTCGGACTTCACCTACGTCAGCACCTGGTCCGGCTTCGTTTACGTGGCCTTCGTCATCGATGCCTATGCCCGCCGCATCGTCGGCTGGCGGGTGAGCAGGACCGCCCATGCGGGCTTTGTCCTCGATGCTCTCGAACAGGCCCTGCACGAACGGCGGCCCATCCACCGCGGCGGCCTGGTGCACCATTCCGACAGGGGGTCTCAATATGTCAGCATCCGCTACACCGAGCGACTGGCCGAAGCCGGCATCGAACCCTCCGTCGGCAGTGTGGGCGATTCCTACGACAATGCTCTCGCCGAGACGATCAACGGCCTCTACAAGGCCGAGGTCATTCATCGGCGCGGGCCATGGCGTAGCTTCGAGGCCGTAGAGTTCGCCACGCTGACCTGGGTCGACTGGTTCAACAATCGCCGGCTGCTGGAGCCCATCGGCAACATCCCGCCGGCGGAAGCCGAGGAACGCTACTACGCCATGCTGGAAGAACCAGCCATGGCCGCGTGACTCAAAAGAAACGGCCTCCGGCAAACCCGGGGCGGTTCACCCCACCGTTACGGGCATTCATTTCATAGGTTCACCTCCAAAGAAATTGGAAGGTGATGCCCCGAACCAGATTTAGGGTTGCGGACCTTTTTGGAGAAATATCTCTCCGGGTATTTCGATATAGCTCCCTGCTTGAATCCCCCGGTGTCCCCGAGAGAACCTGAGGCGATCCTATACCGCGCAATCTCTGCCACCATGTGCAATTACACCCGCCTCCAATTGACGTTCGCCCATGCCTTTCGAGCCATGCGTTATGCACATTTCCTACAATAAATATTAGAATAAACCCTACCCGCCGGAAAATGTCGGCCTTGCCGCCGAGCGCGGACTGCTGATAACGGAAATGCCCTTCGGCTGGGAGCCGCGCGCCCGCGACTTTCCGCGACGGAACAGGCTGGTCGCGGGTCTTGGTCTCGGATTGGTTGTGGTGGAAGCCGCGTTGAGATCCGGCTCGCTCATCTCCGCCAGGCTGGCGGGCGAAATGGGCCGCATCGTCTTCGCCGTTCCCGGTTCGCCGCTCGATCCGCGCGCGGCCGGGGCCAACGGGTTGCTCAAGGACGGCGCGTCGATCGTCACCGAGGCGCGCGACGTGCTGGACGTTCTGGCGCCGCTGGCCGGATCACCGTCCATCTCGCCGGTGTCCCCGCTCGAGGAGCCGCCAGACTTCTCCACGCCCCCGCCAGACGACAGCGACCGTGCGCGCCTCATGGAAGCTCTTGGACCGGTGCCGACGCCGATAGACGAGATCATTCATCACACGGGGCTTCACCCGGCGCAGGTGTTTCTCATCCTACTGGAACTTGACCTTGCGGGCAGGATCGAAAGGCACGGCGGTGGCTGGGTTTCGCTGCTCGCCGCCGACCCGTAAGGGACGATCGCCGCGGATGATGTCGCTGACTTCCACGTAGGCCATCTCTATCAGATAGGCCAGCATGTCACAGCGTTCGGCCTGCGCCATCGTTCGCATCTGGCCGAGCATGGACTGCATATAGTCCAGCCTATCGGTACGTCGTCGGTTGAGTTGCTGTTGCATCTGCTACCCCGTTTCGCACATTTGCCAGGGCCTGCCGCAGCCCGTGGCTACGCGGTTGCATGATTTCGTCAAAGCAACCCTTGCGTTAATTAGAGGCTATTCAATTTATCTAAAATTGCAACTGGTCGCGTTGCATTTTCTGGTTGTATTTCGGTCCAGCCATTTGGTGAAATGCCCCAAGGGCCTTGACCGGACAGCAAAGCACGGCCATGTGACGGGCTGTTTTTTCAGTTGTTAGAGCGGCGCGGAAGCTATCTGCGCCTTGGGGAAATACGCCAGCACATGGACGTCGTCGTCGTCGAATCGCCTGCAAAGGCCAAGACAATCAACAAATATCTCGGCTCGAACTACAAGGTTCTGGCCTCGTTCGGCCATGTCCGGGACCTCCCAGCCAAGGACGGTTCCGTACGGCCTGACGACGACTTTTCGATGTCGTGGGAGGTGGATGGCCCCTCTTCCAAGCGGCTTGGCGATATAGCCAAGGCTATGAAGGAGGCCGACAGTCTCATCCTCGCAACCGACCCGGATCGCGAAGGAGAGGCCATATCCTGGCACGTGCTTGAGGTGCTTCGGCAAAAGAAGGCGCTGAAAGACAAGCCGGTCAGCCGCGTCGTCTTCAACGCGATCACCAAGAAATCGGTGCTCGACGCGATGGCAAACCCACGCGAGATCGACGCGCCGCTGGTCGACGCCTATCTGGCGCGCCGGGCTCTCGATTATCTCGTCGGTTTTACGCTGTCGCCCGTCCTGTGGCGCAAGCTGCCGGGCGCACGTTCCGCCGGCCGCGTCCAGTCGGTCGCGCTGCGTCTCGTCTGCGACCGAGAGGCCGAGATCGAGCGCTTCGTGCGCGAGGACTACTGGCAGATAGCCGCGCTGCTCGCGACGCCCCGGCTGGAGGACTTCGAGGCACGCCTGACCGCGTTCGAAGGCAAGAAGCTGCAGAAGCTCGACATCAAGAGCGCGGAACAGGCAGCCGACATCAAGGCCATGCTGGAAGGTGCGGCGTTCAAGGCGCTTTCCGTCGAGGCCAAGCCGACCCGGCGCAACCCGGCGCCGCCCTTCACCACCTCCACCCTGCAGCAGGCTGCATCCTCGCAGCTTGGCTTCTCGGCATCGCGCACCATGCAGGTGGCGCAGCGGCTCTATGAAGGCGTCGAGATCGGCGGTGAAACCACCGGTCTCATCACCTACATGCGTACCGACGGCGTGCAGATGGCGCCTGAGGCCATCGACGCCGCACGTTCCATGATTGGCGCGGAATACGGCGAGAAATACCTGCCCGAAAAGCCGCGGATTTATTCCACGAAGGCCAAGAACGCCCAGGAAGCGCACGAGGCGGTACGCCCCACCGACTTCCGTCGCTCGCCCGCCGAGGTTCGCAAATATCTCGAGCCGGACCAGGCGCGGCTTTATGAAATCATCTGGAAGCGGGCGATGGGCAGCCAGATGCAGCCAGCCGAGATCGAGCGCACGACAGTCGAGATCGAGGCATCGAACGGCTCTCGCACGGCCAATCTGCGCGCCATCGGCTCGGTGATCCGCTTCGACGGGTTCCTGGCGGCCTATACCGAGCAGAAGGACGAAGACGCCGAGGACGAGGACGCGCGCCGCCTGCCCGAGATCAAGCCGGGCGAGACGCTGTCGCGCAAATCGGTGACGGTGACCCAGCACACGACCGAACCGCCGCCGCGCTATTCCGAGGCTTCTCTCATCAAGAAGATGGAAGAGCTCGGCATTGGCCGGCCTTCAACCTATGCGGCCACGCTGAAGACGCTCGAAGACCGCGACTACGTGGCCATCGAAAAGCGCCGGCTCATGCCGCAGGCCAAGGGACGGCTGGTCACGGCTTTTCTGGAAAACTTCTTCGAGCGCTATGTGGAGTACGACTTCACCGCCGCACTCGAGGAGAAGCTGGACGAGATTTCCGACGGCAAGCTGTCCTGGAAGGACGTGTTGCGCGACTTCTGGAAGGACTTTTCCGGTCACGTCGACGAGATCAAGGAACTGCGCGTCACAGAGGTGCTGGACGCGCTCAACGAAGAACTGGCACCGCTGGTGTTCCCGGATCGCGAAGACGGCTCCAATCCGCGCATCTGCCCGAAATGCGGCAACGGCAACCTGTCGCTCAAGCTTGGCAAGTTCGGCGCCTTCGTCGGCTGCTCCAACTACCCGGAATGCGGCTACACGCGCCAGCTGGGCGAAGCAGCCAACGGTAATGGCGAGGGTGGTGATGGCGGCGACCGGCTGCTCGGCAAGGACCCCTACACCAACGAAGAGATCGTATTGAAGAACGGCCGCTTCGGCCCCTACGTCCAGCGCGGCGAAGGCAAGGAGGCCAAGCGCTCCAGCCTGCCCAAGGGCTGGACGCCGGACACGATGGATCATGAAAAGGCGCTGGCGCTGCTTTCACTGCCGCGTGACGTCGGCCAGCATCCGGAGAGCGGCAAGATGATCTCGGCGGGCCTCGGACGCTACGGACCATTCGTGCTGCACGACGGCACCTATGCCAATCTCGATCGATCGAGGACGTGTTCTCGATCGGCCTCAATCGCGCCGTGACGGTCATTGCCGAGAAGAAGTCGAAATTCGCCAACGGCAAGGGCCGCGCGACGCCGGCCGCGCTGAAGGAACTCGGCGATCATCCCGACGGCGGGCCGATCACCGTGCGTGACGGACGCTACGGCCCCTATGTCAACTGGGGCAAGGTCAACGCGACGCTGCCCAAGGGCAAGGAACCGACCTCGGTCACTGTCGAGGAGGCGCTGGAGTTGATCGCGGCTAAGGGCGGCGGCACGAAAAAGGCGTCTGGTAAGAAGACGGCTGCGAAGAAGCCGGCAGCGAAGAAGAAGCCTGCGGCCAAGAAGTCCGCGAAGAAAGAGGAATAAGGCGACTTGGCGAAGCGCATTCCCGGCAGCAAGGGCGGTGACGCTTCGCGCAGCTTTCGCCCCTCGCGTGAGGACATCCTCCGTTTCATCAAGGAAAACCCCGATCAGGCCGGCAAGCGTGAGCTTGCGCGCGCCTTTGGTCTCAAGGGGCCGGATCGCGTCTGGCTGAAGGACCTGCTGGGCGAATTGCAGGACGAGGGTCTCCTGGAAAAGCGGGCCAAGCGCTTTACCCGCCCCGGCGCGCTTCCGCATGTGGTTGTGCTCGACATCTTCTCGCGCGATGCCGACGGCCTGCTTCTGGCACGCCCGACCGAGTGGCCGGAGGAAAACGGCGCGGCCCCGACCGTTTCGATCCGCCCACGCCGCGCCGACAAGGCGCGCGTGCCGGGCGTTGGCGAACGTGTCCTAGCAAAGGTTTTTCCGTCCGACGAAACGAGCGGCCCGGCCTACACCGGCCGGGTGATGAAGGTGTTCGAGAAGCGGCGCGAAGCCGTTCTCGGTGTCTTCCGTACGGCGCGCGACGGCACGTTCCGTATCGAGCCGGTCGAACGGCGCCAGGCTGAGCTCATCGTCGATCCCGATTATGCCGCCAACGCAAAGAACGGCGACCTCGTGGAGGTAGAGCAGGTTTCGAGCGGCCGTTACGGACTGCCGAAGGCCAAGGTACTGACCGTGCTCGGCTCTCTGGAAAGCGAGAAGGCGGTCTCCATGATCGCCATCCACGCGCACGACATTCCGCACATCTTCCCGCCCGAGGTGCTGGAGGAGGCGGAAGCCGCCAGACCGGCCACGCTCCAGGGCCGCGAGGATTTCCGATCCCTGCCACTTCTCACCATCGACCCCGCCGATGCCAAGGATCACGACGACGCGGTTCACGCCGAGCCCGACACGGACGAGAAGAACCCGGGCGGGTATATCGTCACCGTCGCGATCGCCGATGTCGCGGCCTACATCACGGTTGGCTCGGCGCTCGACCGCGAGGCGCTGAAGCGTGGCAACTCCGTCTATTTTCCGGACCGGGTCGTGCCGATGCTGCCCGAGCGTATCTCAAACGATCTCTGCTCCCTGCGGGAAGGCGAAGATCGCCCTGCCCTTGCCGTGCGGATGACGTTTTCGGCCGAAGGGCGCAAGATCCGGCACAGTTTTCACCGCATCATGATGCGCTCGGTCGCGAAGCTCGCCTATACGCAGGCGCAGGCCGCCATCGACGGCACAACCGATGACAAGACGGCGCCTTTTCTGGAAACGGTGCTGCGTCCGCTTTGGGACGCCTATGCTGCCCTGCGGCGTGGCCGCAAGGAGCGCGCGCCGCTGGAGCTCGACCTGCCGGAGCGCAAGATCCTGCTCAAGGAAGACGGAACCGTTGATCGCGTGATCGTGCCGGACCGGCTGGATGCCCACAAGCTGATCGAAGAATTCATGATCCAGGCGAACGTGGCGGCCGCGGAAACGCTGGAAGCGAAGCGCCAGCCGCTCATCTATCGCATCCACGACGCGCCGTCGCTCGCCAAGCAGGAATCGCTGCGCGAGTTCCTGCAGACGATCGGGCTCTCGCTGGCACGCGGCGCGCAGATGAAGCCGTCTTCCTTCAACGGCATATTGTCGCGGGTGTCGGGCTCCGATCAGGAAGCTTTGGTCAACGAAGTGGTGCTGCGCACACAGAGCCAGGCCGTCTACGCGCCGGAGAATATCGGTCATTTCGGCCTCAATCTGCGCCGTTATGCCCACTTCACTTCGCCGATCCGCCGCTATGCCGACCTGATCGTGCATCGCGCCCTGATCGGTGCGCTGGGCCTTGGCAAGGAAGGCATTTCCAAGGGCGAGGAAGAGCGTCTGGAGGAGATTTCAGCGCTGATTTCGGCAACCGAACGCCGCGCCATGGCGGCAGAACGCGAAACGGTGGACCGGCTGATTGCGGCCCATCTCGCCACACGCGTCGAGGAGGCGTTTCACGGTCGCATCTCCGGCGTCACAAAGGCGGGACTATTTGTCCAGTTGCCGCAATACGGTGCCGACGGCTTTATCCCGGTGTCGTCACTGGGTGACGACTACTATATGTTTGACGAGGCCGCGCGCGCGCTTTTCGGTGAACGCTCGGGCAAGGGCTACCAGCTCGCCGACTCGGTGGAGGTGAAACTGGTGGAAGTGACGCCGCTGGCAGGCTCGATGCGCTTCGAGATGCTGAGCGAGCCGAAGCCCCTGCCCGGTTCGAAGCAGTCCTTCCACAAGGCGCGCCGTGGCAAGTCGCAATCGCGCCGCACGCAGAGCCGTGGCCGCGCAAGGAGACGATGATGGAACAGCAGGTTTTTGGCCGCGCCGCGACGAACGACCGCCAGCTCATGCGCGCTATGGCGCGCGGTTTCATGGGCCGCTGCCCGCATTGCGGTGAAGGCCGTCTCTTCGGTCGCTTCCTGAAAGTTGCAGATCGCTGCGATGCCTGTGGCGAAGAGTATCATCATCACCGCGCCGACGACCTGCCGGCCTACCTGGTGATCTTCATCGTCGGCCATATCGTCGTTGGTGCATTCATGGGCGTCGAGCGCATGGTCGAGCTTTCGACCTGGCAGCACCTGGCGATCTGGACGCCGCTGACGCTCATTTCCACCATTGCGCTGCTTCAGCCCGTCAAGGGCGCGGTTGTCGGGCTACAATGGGCCCTGCGCATGCACGGCTTCTCCGGCCGCCCAGACGCGCTGGAAACGCATCCGGAACTCTGAAGACGTGGTGAGAGAGGGTCGGGCCATGGAAGGCATGACGCGCGCTGAAGTCGACAAGGTCGAGAACAAGGATTTTGCGCTCGGCGCGGGCCCCAAGCGGCCGCGTGATGCTGCGACGCTGATCCTGCTCGACCGGGACGGGCGTGACGTGCGCGTGCTCATGGGCCGGCGCCATATGCGCCACGCCTTCATGCCCGGCAAATTTGTGTTTCCTGGCGGCCGGACCGATCCCGCCGACAGCCGCATTCCCGTGGCTGCCGGCCTTCACCCCGATGTCGAGAGCAAACTTGTCAACGCCCGTACCACAGTTGCGCGGGCGCGCGCGATTGCCATGTCGGCGCTGCGCGAGACATACGAGGAAGCCGGCCTTCTGATTGGCCGCAAAGGCGCATTCGAGACGGGCAAGGCCGACTGGGCGGGTTTTGCGGAAAACAGTGTCTGCCCGTCGCTCGACAGGCTTCGTTTCATCGCACGCGCCATCACGCCCCCGGCCGCGTCCGTCGCTTCGACACGCGTTTTCTGGCCGCCTTCAAGGACGATGTGGCGGTCGAGCTGCCGGATGGCGGCCCGACAAACGAACTGGAAGAAATCGTCTGGCTGCCTATCAGCCAGGCCAAGGAAGCCGACATTCCCGCGATCACCCGCACCGTGCTGGGCGATCTCGAAACGCAGTTGAAGGAAGATCCCGAGCTTTCGCCCGGCTGCCCGGCGCCGTTCTACTACATGCGTCACAACCGCTTCTGCCGCGACGTCCTCTGACCCCTCCTAACAATCGCAGGTGACCCCGATGGCGACTGCGCCGGCCGCTCCGCAGCATGAGCCCGAAGTCGCTATGCGATGGCTCTCGATAGGCGCGGCGATCGCGTCGATCAGCGTCGTCGGCATCGCCATCGGCCTCGGTGTGCCGCTGCTGTCTGTCATCCTCGAATCACGCGGCTATTCGGCGACGATGATCGGCGCAAACACGGCTGTAGCCGGTATCGCCTCGATTCTCGCAGCTCCCTTCGCGACGCCGCTCGCTATCCGCTTCGGCGTGGTGCCGACGATGCTGGGCATGATCGTGGCCGGAGGGCTGGCTTTCGTGGGCTTCTATTTTGCGCCGGCCTTCTGGATGTGGTTCCCGCTGCGGGCCGTCCTGCACTTCGCGCTGACGGTTCTTTTCATCCTGTCGGAGTTCTGGATTTCCACATCGGCACCGCCTCACCGCCGCGGGCTCGTGCTTGGACTGTATGCAACGGTGCTGTCGCTCGGTTTTGCATTCGGACCATTCCTCTTCTCGCTCGTCGGATCGAGCGGATTTGCGCCGTTCGGCATAACCTTCGCGCTGGTGATGCTGGCAGCGCTGCCTGTCGCAAGCGCCTGGCGGGAAAGCCCGCGACTGTCCGGTCCGGCAACCCAGGTCGCCAGTGGCTTTGCCCGCTATATCTGGATGGTGCCGATGGCGACAGCTGCCGTGCTGGTCTTCGGGGCGGTTGAAACCGGCGGTTTTGCGCTGTTTCCCGTCTATGGGTCGCGCATCGGCTATTCCGAGGCGGATGCCGCGCTGCTCCTGACTGCGGTGGGTCTCGGCAACGTCGTGCTGCAAATACCGCTGGGGCTTCTCAGCGACCGCATGCGCGACCGCAGGCATCTGCTGGTGATCTGCGCTCTGGTGGGTCTGGTGGGCGTGCTGGCCCTGCCCTCGGTGTCCGGTAACTGGCATGCCAGCGCCGCAATCCTGTTTCTGTGGGGCGGCGTCGTGGCCGGCCTCTACACGATCGGGCTTGCGCATCTGGGCGCGCGTCTCTCAGGCCGCGACCTTGCGTCAGCCAACGCGGCGTTCGTGCTCTGCTATGGCATCGGTATGCTTATCGGCCCGCAGGCGATCGGCATCGGGATGGACATCGCCGGGCCAGACGGATTTGCGTGGTCGATCGCACTGTTCTTCTCGCTTTATCTCGCGCTTGCCGCTTTCAGGCTCGCGGTTCGCGCGCCCTCGGCTGATCGGGCTTGACTTTCCGCCAGTGTTCTTTATGTGTCCGCGCGAGTTTTCCGCAACCGGGCTGCCGCCCGTATCGATGCGGCGACCCCACCCTTAGGATAGCGGACAGGTAACATGGCCAAGGCTACGACCATCAAGATCAAGCTTCTGTCGACCGCCGACACCGGCTTCTTCTACGTCACCAGCAAGAACAGCCGGACGATGACGGAGAAGATGACCAAGCGTAAGTACGACCCGATCGCCAAGAAGCACGTCGATTTCAAGGAAGCGAAGATCAAGTAATCTCGCGCTTTCGTACGACAGAAAAGGGCCGCCCTCCGGGCGGCTTTTTTGTTTGCGACTTCCGTCATCCGACAGACAAGTATGCGCACGTGTGGGCATCCAACGGCTCTGAAGCGTTGGAGAGCCGGTCGTATTTCTCGAGGCAGTTTTGTTGAGAAAAGGGGGCCGGTCGGCAGCTGGCAGCGGTACGAGGAGGCCACTTGTCGCCAGCGCCGGCCGGCCGACCCCACGGACCCAGGAGATGCGGCGGACCTGAGCATCATGGGGTGTTTGCTGGGCGTAAGCGGACAGCCCTCTGCCCGTCCGCCTTACCCAAGGTGACACTCGCTCAACAGGCCAAAGAAAGCAATAGTTTCTTAACTATCGCCGCAGACTGTTATTGATTACGGTAAATTTTTGGGAGCCATCACCGAGCGATTCGTTCCCGGCTTCTTTATCCGGCAAGTTATGCCGCGGCAGCCACCACGCGATTGCGCCCGCCGTTCTTGGCTTCGTAGAGCGCCACATCCGCACGCTTCATCATCGCCTCGACAGTATCGGGAGCGGTCGTTGCCATTGCGGAGACGCCGACGCTGACAGTGACGGGGATCGTCTTTCCGTCGGCACCGATCGAGAACGCGGTCTGCTCTATCTGGGCTCGTATCCGTTCGGCCACCTTCTCCGCGACCACGCCATCCGTATCCGGCATGACGATGACGAATTCCTCACCGCCCATTCGGCAGGCCAGATCGATGCCGCGTACGTTCTTTCGAAGCCGGCTCGCGAATTCGCGCAAGACCTCGTCACCGACGTCGTGGCCCCAGGTGTCGTTGATCGACTTAAAGCGGTCGATGTCGGCGATCATCATCGACAGCGGCCGGCGGCGGCTGCGCGCACGGTCGAACAGCGTCGCAAGGTGGCTGTCCAGATAGCGCCGGTTGTGCAGGCCGGTCAGGCCATCCGTCACCGCCATCTCGATCGTCTCGGCCACGCTCGCCCGCAGGTGATCGTTGTAGCGCCTGCGCTTGACCTGCGTTGCCAGCCTGGCGATCAGCTCGTGCTGGTCGATGGGGCGAACAAGGTAATCGTTGACGCCAAGTTCGAGCGCGCGCACCAGCCGCTCCTCCTCGCCTCCATCAGCGAGGAGCATGATCGGGACGAAGCGCGTGCGATCCAGCGTACGGAGCTGCGAGCAGAGCCGAAGCGGATCGTAGCCCGCCAGGTCCGTCGAAATGATCACGCAGTCGAAGCCGCCCTCGGCGGCCTGGAAAAAGGCAGCCTGCGGATCGTCTGCAATGGCCAGCGTGCATCGGCCGCGCAGCATCCTGGCAATGCGCTCGCCAGCCGTCTTACGCGTTTCCACCAGCAGCACGTTCGCCTCGCCATCGGCGGCTATGTCACGGCGGCTCAGCAGCTCCTCGATGCCGATGTTTCGGGTCGTCGCGGCGCGTAGGCGCAATTCGTCTGTGAGGGTCTTCAACCTCACGAGGCTCTTTACCCGCGTCATCAGTTGCAGATCGTTCACCGGCTTCGTCAGGAAATCGTCGGCGCCGGCCTCCAGGCCGCGCACACGGTCCGACACCTGATCCAGAGCGGTCACCATGACAACCGGAACGTGATGCGTTGCCGGGTCGGCCTTGAGCCTGCGACAGACCTCGAAGCCATCCATGTCCGGCATCATCACGTCGAGAAGAACGACGTCGACCTTGCTGTTTTCGCAGATTTCAAGCGCCTCGGCGCCATTGTGTGCGACCAATACCTCGAAGTACTCGGCCAGCAGACGCGCTTCCAGGAGCTTCACGTTGGCCGGGACGTCATCGACGACAAGGATTCTCGCGGTCATCAGGCGTCGCCCAGATAGGATTTGATGGTTTCGATGAACTTGCCAACGCTGATGGGCTTGGAAATGTAAGCCTCGCACCCGCCCTGGCGAATGCGCTCCTCATCGCCTTTCATCGCGAAAGCGGTGACGGCAATGACCGGGATTCGATGCAACTCGTCATCTTCCTTCAGCCATTTGGTCACTTCCAGTCCCGAAACCTCGGGAAGCTGAATGTCCATGAGGATGAGATCGGGTTTGTGCGCACGCGCCAGATCCAGCGCCTCGAGCCCGTTGCGGGTGCGCACCGTCTCGTATCCGCTTGCTTCGATGAGGTCGCGGAAGAGCTTCATGTTCAGCTCGTTGTCCTCGACGATCATCACCTTCTTCGACATATCAGCCCTGCCCGCATGGCTTCATTAACGCAGCCCGCCCTCGTTCGCTGCATGAAACAACGACTCTGACGGATAGCCTAACGCAATTTGATTGACGAAAGGAAAACCCAGTTGCAGCGCCTGCTTGCAGCAAACCGCCCGGTTGCGTTACAGCCTGCTTCATGTCCAGACCACCAGTCTCCCGTTTTGAGCGAATGGATGCAAGCCAGGCCGAGGCGCTGGCTATTTCCGCTCTTGGCTTCGTCGCCGCAGACCCGGCCTTGCTGCCCCGGTTCCTCGCGCTTTCCGGCATCGAGGCATCGCAGATACGCCAGGCCGCGGGCGAACCCGGCTTTCTGGCGGGCGTCCTGCAATTCATACTGGCCCACGAGCCTACGCTTACCGCATTCTGTGAAGCGACTGCCACCGAGCCCACACGTGTATCGGCGGCCCTGCGTGCCCTTCCCTTCGGCGACGACCACTTCGAGGCCTCGACATGAGCAGTATCGATCCGGAAACACTGCGCCAGATCGAGGAACTGTCGCATGACGACCGACCGCTTCTGGTTCTGGATGTCGATGATGTGCTGCTCGAATTCATCAGACCGTTCCCGCGTTACCTGAGCGAACAAGGCTACCGGTTGGACATGGGTAGCTTCCGGCTGACCGGCAATGTCTTCCATCTGGAAACCGGTGTGGCTGCCGAGCAGCGCCAGGTAAGCGAATTGCTTGGCAATTTCTTCGACAGCCAGGCGTTGTGGCAAACGTTGACCGAGGGTGCTGCCGATGCGCTCGATACGATCTCCCGCGACGCGGAGATCGTGCTCCTGACCGCCATGCCCCACCGCCATCGCGACGTGCGGCGAAAACACCTCGACGAACTGGGCCTGCCCTACCCGCTTCTGACCACGGAGATGGCCAAGGGGCCGGCGATCCTGCGCCTGCGTGGCGAGAGCGAGCGACCGGTGGCGTTCGTCGACGACATGCCGCACAACCTTGTTTCGGCACGGCAGTTCGTACCCGATGCGCATCTGTTCCATCTGATGGCCGACAACTCGCTGCGTGCGCTGCTTCCGCCGGTAACCGACAATATACTTGTCGTGGAAGACTGGCCGGAGGCCGGCGGACGGATCGCAGACGCGCTCGGCCTCTGATTGTCGCCGGGCACCCAAGCCCTTCAAACTCCGGCGAGTTCGATCCGCATCAGCGGACGGCCGGGCTTGCGCACCGCCACTTCCGAAAACCCTGCTTTCTCGAAGACACGCGTCGAGCCGACGAACAGTCCGATCGAGCGCGAATCGCGCGACTGGTCGATCGGGCATGCTTCGAGCCATCGCGCACCGGAGCGTGTCGCGAAATCGATGCCGGCAGCAACCAGCCGGTGGGACAGTCCCTTCCCGCGTGCTTTCGTGCGTACGAAGAAACAGGAGATCGCCCACACGGCGGAATCGGCGGCGTCGCCCGGATCGACGGGCGCTGACACCCTGCCGGCGTTGTTCCACTCCGGAACGTCTGCACGGGGGCCGATCTGCATCCAGCCTATGGCCTGACCACCGTCGATAGCCAGAAGACCCGGCGGCGGCCCTGCCTCGATACGCGCATGGATGAAGTCCTTGTTGCGCTGGCGGTCGTTCTCGCGCCGGATTGCCGGACGCAGCCGAAAATGTGTGCACCAGCACCCGTAGCACGCGCCCTGCTTACCGAAGAGATCTTCGAAAAGCGGCCAGTGTTCCGGTGTCAGCGGCACGATCTCCGGTTCCCCTGCCTGCAATCCGGCCATCGTCCCCTCCAGCAAATACCTTCGCGCCACCGCCTTGTTGCGACGCCGCACATGGATTAAGATTGCGATTGTTCTTGTTATGTTCGCATCGATGCCAGCCGCTGTCAACGACCCCGAGCACGGCTTCTGCCGCGATTGCCTCGCGCCGCAGAAGGTTGCCCGCAGGCGCTGCGAAGCCTGCGGATCGCCGCGCGTTGTCCATCATGGCGAGCTCTATTCACTGTCGCTTGCGCATATCGACTGCGATGCGTTCTACGCGGCCGTAGAGAAGCGCGACCGTCCCGAGCTACGCGACAAGCCTGTCATCATCGGTGGCGGAAAGCGTGGCGTGGTTTCCACCGCGTGCTACATCGCCCGCATTCGTGGCGTGCGGTCCGCGATGCCGATGTTCAAGGCGCTGGAAGCCTGTCCGGACGCGATCGTCATCAAGCCGGACATCGAGAAATACGTCACAGTCGGTCGGCAGGTGCGCGCGATGATGCAGGCGCTGACGCCGCTGGTTGAGCCGATCTCCATAGACGAGGCGTTTCTCGATCTCGCGGGCACGCAGAAACTGCACGGCCGCCCGCCCGCTTTAGTACTCGCCTCGTTCGCCAGACAGGTCGAGGCGGAAATCGGCATCACCGTTTCTGTCGGGCTGTCCTACTGCAAGTTCCTGGCAAAGGTCGCATCCGATTTCGCCAAGCCGCGGGGTTTCTCCGTTATCGGCGAGGCAGAAGCCGTCTCGTTCCTGGCAGCCCAGCCGGTCACGCTCATCTGGGGTGTGGGAAAAGCCTTCGCCGCCACGCTTGCGCAGGACGGCATCCGCACCATCGGTCAGCTCCAGACGATGGAGCAGGACGAGCTGATGCGCCGCTATGGCAGCATGGGGATGCGGCTCTACCGGCTGTCGCGGGGTATGGACGACCGGCAGGTCCATGCCGACCATGACGCGAAGAGCGTGTCGGCCGAAACGACGTTCGACACGGATCTTGCGACCTTCGAGGACCTTGTGCCGATCCTGCGGGCGCTGTCGGAGACGGTCTCCGCGCGGCTGAAGAAATCCGGCATCGCCGGCCGCACCGTGGTACTCAAGCTGAAGAGCGCCGATTTCCGCATCAGGACGCGCAACCGACAGCTACCGGATGCGACGCGGCTCGCCGACCGCATCTTTTCGACCGGGCTGGACCTGCTGCGACGGGAGGCCGACGGCACACGCTACAGGCTGATCGGTATCGGCGTCAGCGATTTGAGCGATGACGGACGGGCCGACCCGCCCGATCTGGTCGATGTCGGATCGAGGAAGCGTGCGATGGCCGAAGGCGCTATCGACGCTCTGCGCGCCAAGTTCGGCGGCAAGGCCGTGGAAACCGGCTACACCTTTGGCGCGGCAGCCGGGGCCGGCCACCGCGCGCGGACGAAAGCTAAGCCTTCTTCGGATGCCTCAGATGTCCATTGCCGGACGGCGCGGCTGCGCGGCGCCGGCTTGTCCCTGCGGCAAAGACGCGGCTTCACTCGCAGGCTGTACGGCCGGCTGGCGAGGGTTGATCTGCCTAGCCACCCATTCCGGCACCTGCCGCTGGGGATACATCAACGGCTCGTTCTGAAGCACGACGACGACCGTATCCACGGGGATGCGGTTGTAGAGATCGATGATGTCCTGGTTGAACAGGCGGATACAGCCCGACGAGACGGCGAGGCCGATCGACCACGGCTCGGAGGTGCCGTGGATACGATAAAGCGTATCCTGGTTGCCCTGGAACAGGTAGAGCGCGCGCGGGCCCAGCGGATTGGTAAGCCCCGGCTCCATGCCGCCGGCATATTGCGCATAGCGATCGGGTTCACGCGCGATCATGCTTTGGGTGGGAGTCCAGCGCGGCCACTGGGCCTTGCGGGCTACGCGTGCCGTGCCCTCGAACTCAAGGCCGGCCTTGCCGACGCCGATGCCGTAACGCATCGCCTTGCCGCCTTCCTGCACGAGGTAAAGGAAGCGGTTGGCCGTATCGATGACGATCGTTCCCGCCGGTTCCGACCGATGATAGTCGACCTGCTGACGGAAGAAGCGTTCCTCCACCTTGCGGATGTCGGTGGCGGGCAGCGGAAACTGCTCTTCGGGCTTCGCGCCATACATGGCGACATAATACGGATCGGGACCTGCCGGCGTGACCGACTCCAGCACAGCCCCTGTCTTGGTGCATGCCGCCAGGAAAAGCGGCATCGAGGCAATGAAGAAGCGGCGGGAAAGGCGACCGGGCGCGGTACCCTTCGGATCGTTGTTGACACACATAAGACGGAACCTGAGACGTTGCTTGTTGTTGCCGCGCGATTAAGCGCCGAGGTTCAGTCAGTGCGTGTCAAACGTGGCCAACAGTTGGGCGAGATAGGGCGGAAAAGTGACGGCCCGCTTCTGTTGCATGAGAGCAACAGCATTTCCCGTCACTCGCCTTCTGCCTCCATGACCTCTCCATAAGCAGTCATAGCGGCCGGAATTCCGGCGCCGGAGAGGATTGCTGCGGCAGCTTCGGCCCTGACGGGTTCAATGCCGCCGGCATCGAAGCCCGATGACGCTTCCTGCGCCCGCATCGATTGGTAGACGCCCGCGAGCGATCCTGGGCTGATCGCCGAGATGGAGCGGAAATATGTGGGCTCACCTGCAGCTTCGATGGTTTGGGCTTTCGACTGATCGCCCTGCCGCTCGGCCGGGGCTGCGATGCCACGATCGCGTGGGCGGGTCGTGCGAGCGTCCCGACATAAGAAAATCCACCGACGATCATCTGCGTCCCCGCTGCGTCCGAAATGTCCCGGCAGCAGGTCTAGCGCATTCATCTCGCCACGCGGTTTATGACGCCGTGTCAGTTTGATTCAATTGCGATGCATCAGGAGTCGAGCATGTCCTTGACGGTGGTCGCCAACTGCTTGAGCGTAAACGGTTTCGGCAGGAATCCGAACTTTGCCTCCTTTGGCAGGTTCTTGGCGAAGGCGTCCTCGGCATAGCCCGACACAAAGATGAACTTGATGTCCGGCTGGCGCTTCAAGAGTTCGCCGAGAAGCGTCGGTCCATCCATCTCGGGCATGACGACGTCCGACACGACAATGTCGACGGCGCCTTCCAGCTCTTCGAAGATTTCCAGTGCCTCGACGCCCGACGAGGCCTCGTGCACCGTATAGCCTCGCGACGACAGCGCTCGTACCCCGCCCATACGCACCGCGTCTTCGTCCTCGACCAGGAGCACCGTGGCCGTGCCCGAAAGGTCCTGGCTGGAGGCGGCCTTTTCCGCGACCGGCTGTCCCGTTTCGACCGCCGTGCCTTCGATCTGCGTGCCCGGCTCCGGTCGGGCCTCGGCCACGTGGCGCGGCAGGAAGATACGGAACGTCGCGCCGTCGCCCGGTTCCGACGAGCAGAAGATGAAGCCGCCGGTCTGCTTGATGATGCCGTAGACCATCGACAGGCCGAGACCGGTGCCCTTGCCGACTTCCTTGGTGGTGAAGAACGGCTCGAACACCTTGGCCAGCACATCCGCCGGAATACCGGTTCCGCTGTCTTCAACCTCGACCAGCACATAGTCGGCCGGCGCGAGCTCGCGATAGCCGAAAGACCTGCATTCGGCTTCCAGCACGTTGCGCGTCCGCACGGCAAGATCGCCGCCATCCGGCATCGCGTCGCGCGCGTTTACCGTCAGGTTCACGATCACCTGCTCGAACTGGCCGATATCCGCCTTCACAGGCCAGAGGTCGCGACCATGATCGATCGTCAGCTTGATGTCGGGTCCGGCAAGACGCGACAGGAGCATGCGCAAATCGGCCAGCACGTCGGTCAGGTTCAGCACCTCGGGACGCATCGTCTGCTTGCGCGAGAACGCCAGAAGCTGCCGCACCAGGGAGGCGGCACGATTGGCGTTCTGCTTGATGTTCATGATGTCGGGGAAGGACTGGTCCGAAGGCCGGTGATTGGCCAGCAGCAGATCCGACGCCATGATGATCGCAGTCAGCACGTTGTTGAAATCGTGCGCGATGCCACCGGCAAGCTGCCCTACCGCCTGCATCTTCTGGCTCTGCGCCATCTGCGCCTCGAGCGCCTTCTGTTCCGTGGTTTCGACGGCGTAGACGATCGCCGCTTCCTCGGCGCCCTCGCCCGAGCCGGCATCGGCGACGGCGCTCACATAGAAACGGATATGCCGGTCCTCGTTTTCCGGCAGCACGGTGTCGATGGGCGCGATATCGGCCTGGTGCGCGCGGGCGCTTGCGAGAGCGGTCTCGAAGGCTGCGCGGTCGCGCGGATGGATCACCGTTTCCAGCTTGATGCGCCGGTCGAGCATGTCCCGGTCCACGACCGTCGAGAACAGCGATAGGAAAGGCGCGTTGGTGCGCAGGATCCTGCCGTCGCCATCCACACCTGCGATCGCCATCGGCGTCGAGTTGAAGAACCGCGTGAAACGCACCTCGGAGGCGCGCAGGTCCGCGGAGGCGTCCTCGCCCTGGTTGCGGTTGAGCACGATCGTGCGCGACGGGCCTGGAGCGCCTTCACGGCTGGCGGTCACGCGGTGCATGAAACGGACCGGCACCGCGGCGCCCGAAACGGTCGACAGATCGAGATCGATCACCGCATTACGGGTCGAGCCGGGGTCGGCCTTGACCGAATTGATCAGCGCCATGCCATCGCCGGCCACGATCTGCGAGAGCGTGGTCCCGCCTGGCGTGAAGCTGGCGAGATCTATGCCCAGCCACTCGGCGAGCGTCGCGTTGATATAGGTGACGCGCCCCGAGGCATCGGCGGCAAAGAAGCCTGCCGGTGCATGGTCGAGATGGTCGATCGCCTTCTGCAGGTCGAGGAAGAAGCGCTCCTGCTCGGCCCGCTCCGCTGAAATATCCGCGATCTGCCACGCCGACAGAGGCTGACGGTAGCCCGGAACCTTGAAAGTACGTGCGCGCAGGCGGTACCAGCGCGCGCCGGGTTCGGCGCCGGGCCGCACCGAACCGTTGAGCCGGAATTCGCCATCACCTGCAATGCCGTCGCGAAGCCCGGCTGCGAGCCTGTAGACGGTTGGCGAGGCCTCGGGGCTGTCGGAGAGGAGCCCCTCGATTGTGCGCACGTCGGCCGCCGAGGTCGCGCCCGTCATATCGGCATAGGCGCGATTGGCGTAGATCACCCTGCCCTTGATGTCGGCGACGATCAGCCCCTGCCCCATCGTGTCGACAAACGCGCGGGACAATTCGTCGGCGGTCGAGCGCGGCGCGACGTGGATGAAGCCAATCGCCGCCGTAAACAGGAAACCGATTCCAATCATCGCCAGCACGCCGAGCAGGCCCAGAAGAAACGGGTCGCCGAGCCGATCGCGGAAGATCGTGAAGATCAGCGCTGAAAAGATCAGCACCACGATGAAGATGAGCAGGCGGGTTATCGCGCCGGGGCGTGCGCTCTGGTCAACGATCGGTGCGGGGCGGGTTTCGCCGCCAGTGGGTGTCGCCATTCGTTTCCTGCCTGCCATGCCCGCGTGGCCCAAGGATCGGTCCGGCATACATCATGGCTGTCGGAAACTGCAAGGGCAGCGGCGGCGCGGTCCACGCTTCATCGTCCGGTCGGCAGGTTTCGCTCAAGTTTCACCGGGAAACCGGGCCGTCGGGCATACAGCGCCGCTTGCCGCAACCAATCACCCCGTCTACTGTTTGCAGCGATATAGGCGCAGGCGGAGCACGCGGCAGCAAAGGGAACGCGACATGCAGGCATGGTTGGAGAGTGTGGCCGGGCCGGATTATGCACCGGCGCTTATGTGGACCGTGGTCGCGCTGATCGTCCTGCTGGTTCTGCTGATCGTGATCCGGATCGTGCGCGGTTTCACATTCGGCACATTCGTCGCCGGCGGGCGCAATCGCAAAGCGCGCCTTGCCGTCATGGATGCGACCGCCGTCGACAGCCACCGTCGTCTGGTGCTGGTGCGGCGCGACGATGTCGAGCACCTGATCCTGATCGGCGGGCCGAGCGATGTCGTCGTGGAGCAGAACATTCGCCTCCTGCCGCCAGCGCGCAAACCGGCTGACGACATGCCTGTGGTCGCGCAGCCACCCGCCACGCCACCCCAACCGGTGGTCGAGAGGCCGCATGCGCCCCGATCGGAAATCGCCGCTCGCGCAACGCCACCGCGCCAGCAGCAACAGCCCGCCCCTCAAAGGGTACCGGTAGCGGAGCCCGCGCCCGCAGCAACGCCCGAGCCGCGTTTCCCGGTTTCTCCGGCAACCAATGCTTCCGCCGCGCCGATACCTCAGGCACCGCAACCAGCACCTGCACCCGCCCCCGCGCGGGCTGTGCAAACGCTTCGGCCGGTTGTCGCTGACCCCGAAACGCATCGGGCGGAGCCGACAAAAGTAGACGACATCGATGATGCGCTGCTGGAAGAGCTGCAGGTCACGCTGGATGGCGACCACCGCCGTCAGGCCACGGTCAGCCCGGAAATCTCGCTCGACGACGAAATGAGCCGGCTGCTGGGCGACCTCTCCAGCAAGCGCTAAAGCGTCAAACACCTCGCGGGCCGGAAATTTGCCCGGCAACGCTTACGCGAGACGAAAAAAGCGGCTTCAAGCCGCTGAGTTAATTGCCTTAGTCGTCCCGATAGACCTTTTCGCGGCGCTCGTGACGTTCCTGCGCCTCGATTGAAAGCGTAGCGATGGGCCTCGCATCCAGCCTCCGCAGCGCGATCGGCTCGCCAGTCTCCTCGCAGTAGCCATAGGTACCCTCGTCGATCCGCTGCAGAGCCGCGTCGATCTTGGAGATCAGCTTGCGCTGACGATCACGAGCACGCAGCTCGATCGCGCGGTCGGTCTCGGACGACGCGCGGTCGGCGAGATCGGGGAGGTTGGCGTTTTCCTGCTGCAGGATTTCGAGGGTTTCACGCGCTTCGCGCAGTATGTCGTTCTTCCAGGTAACCAGCTTGGCCCGGAAATACGCCTTCTGACGCTCGTTCATGAACGGTTCGTCTTCGGTGGGGACGTAATCGGCTTGAACAGTTGTTGACATTCGACTCAATCCCAAAACTTCAGTCCGGGCGCCTATATATTCGCGGGCTAGGAGCCGCACAAGCGCTAAGGCAAAGGCATTCACGCATTTGTCAAAGCGATTCGTTCCGCCTTCGACGGCGCTGCAATTGCTTGTGACGCGCCGGTTCCTCGGCTGGATCGCGTTGAAATCGTCCTGCCGGCGTCCAGTTGCGCGATGCTGGCCGGGCCGCTAAATCCAGCGTGGTGGGCCCGGTATCGCCATTCCGGCAGGGCCGGAACGGTGAGGTCCCCATGTCCCGGCTCTATCTTCTGCGCCACGCCAAGGCAAAATGGGCGGAACCCGGCTCGCGAGACTATGATCGCGCGCTCGAACTTTCCGGCAAAGCCGACGCCGACAACATTGCCGCCTCGATGCTGCTTGCCGGTTACATGCCGGACCGCGTGCTGTGTTCCGGCGCCAAGCGTGCGCGCGAAACCTGGGAGGCGGCGGCGCGGCATCTGCCTGTCACCGATGTACGCTACATGGACGAGCTCTACAGTTCGGACGCCACGGGCTATCTCGACATCATCCGCAGTGCCGGCGGCGACGGCTCTGTGCTGGTCGTCGGCCATAATCCGATGATGGAGGACCTGGCCATGGCGCTGTCGTGCGGCGGCGAAAAAGATGCGTTGGCAACCGTAGCTGGTGGCTTTCCGACCTGTGGACTTGCGGTCATCCGCTTTTCGACGCCCCTTTCGTCAATAGCGCCCGAAGATGGCTACCTCGAGGAGTTTGTCGCTCCACGCGATCTGTGACGGTCAGCTCTCGCCCGTAACAGCGATATTTCCCATGGCTCTTTCCAATTGGGGCCTGCAGCACCTATATCGGCTGCCATGAGCACGAGATATTTCTTTTGGCTGCCCTGACCAGTATCGGCGACGAGGCGCGCATCGCGCTCGACACGCTGACCGGACGGGCGGCGGGCCTGGTTTCGCCGTCGTTGCGGCTGGGTGTGACGGGTCTGTCGCGGGCGGGCAAGACGGTTTTCATTACCGCGCTGGTTCACAATCTCGTCCACGGCGGTCGCCTGCCCCTCTTCGAGGCGCAGAAAAGTGGGCGCATCTCGCGGGCCTATCTCGAACATCAGCCGGACGACGCCGTGCCGCGCTTCCAGTACGAGGATCATGTCGCAGCCCTCGTCGATGAACGTATCTGGCCGGATTCCACCCGTGCGATATCCGAACTGCGCCTGACCATCGACTATGAATCCGCATCCGGCTGGGGACGGCTTTTCTCGCGCGGACGGCTGTCGCTGGACGTGGTCGACTATCCGGGCGAATGGCTGCTCGACCTGCCGCTTCTCGGCAAGGACTATGCCGACTTCTCCCGCGACGCCTGCGATCTCGCCCGGCTGCCGGTGCGCGCGGACCTTTCTGCCGAATGGGCGGCGCTTGCAGGCGCCGCCGACCCCGACGCACCGGCCGACGAGATGACTGCGCGGCGGCTGGCCGAGGCCTTTGCCGCCTACCTCAAGGCCTGCAAGGAAGACGAGCGGGCGCTGTCGACCCTGCCGCCCGGCCGGTTCCTGATGCCCGGCGACCTTGAAGGCTCCCCGGCGCTGACGTTTTCGCCTCTGCCGGAACTCGGCGGTGACCGGGCCAAGCCCGGCTCGCTGCGCGCGATGATGGAGCGCCGCTACGAGGCCTACAAGACGCATGTCGTCAAACCGTTCTTCCGCGAGCATGTCGCGCGGCTCGACCGGCAGATCGTTTTGATCGACGCCATGCAGGCGCTCAATGCCGGACCCGAAGCCGTAGCCGATCTGGAGCGCGCGCTGACCGAGATCCTTGCCTGTTTCCGCCAGGGACGCGGCAACATGCTGACCAGCCTGTTTTCGCGAACCATCGACCGCATTCTGATCGCTGCCACCAAGGCCGACCATATCCATCATGAGAGCCACGACCGGCTCCAGGCCATCGTGCGCCGCCTCGCAGACCGGGCGATCGAGCGCGCGAGCTTTTCGGGTGCGGAGGTCGAAGTGCTGGCCATGGCGGCCGTGCGCGCCACCCGTGAAGGCACGGTCAAGCAGGGCCGCGATACGCTGCCGGTCATCATCGGAACGCCGATTGCCGGCGAACGAATCAATGGCGACACCTTCGATGGCGGAACGGAAACGGCCATATTTCCCGGTGATTTGCCGGAAAAAGCTGATGCGGCATGGAAGGATTCCGGAGGCGCGGCAGACGCCCCCATCCGGTTCGTGCGCTTCCGTCCGCCGAAGCTGGAGAGAACGGCAGAGGGGCTGACCCTGTCGCTGCCCCACATCCGCCTCGACCGCGCCCTGCAATTCCTCATCGGTGACCAGCTCGCATGAAGGAACCCAGACGCCCAGCGGCCTTCCGCATCGAACCGGTCAGCAAGCCCGAACCGCGCCCCAAGGCCGAAGCGCCGCGCGCGCCCCGCGCCGTGAAACCGGAGGCGGCAGTCGTCACGCCCGCCGAGATCGACATTTTCGACGAGCCGGACGCTGCGATCGCGGAACCACCGCCCGCCTCGCCGCCCCGAAAGCGCTCCAGGCTCGGCGCGATCTTCGTTGCCGCACTTGGCATTCTGGTTTCGATGGCTCTCGGCCTGTGGACCGAAAGCCTGATCCGCGAACTCTTCTCGCGTTCCGACTGGCTCGGGTGGTTTGCCGCCGGCGTTGCAACGGTCGCAGTGCTCGCGCTGGTCGTGATCCTTGCGCGCGAACTGGTAGGGCTTGCCAGACTTAACTCGGTGGAATCGTTGCGGCGGCGTGGAGCTGACGCGCTTGCCAATAACGACGCCCGCGAGGCACGCAAGGTGGTCGGCGAACTGACCCGCTTCGTTTCCAGCAGGCCGGAAACGGCCGCCGGCAGGCGCGCGCTTGCCGAACTCGAAGACGATGTCATCGACGGTTCGGACCTCGTCCGCCTCGCTGAGCGAGAGTTGCTGGTGCCACTCGACGCACGCGCGCAGACGCTCATCCTCGACGCTGCCAAGCGTGTCTCGGTCGTGACCGCGGTCAGCCCGCGCGCGCTGGTCGACATCGCCTATGTCCTCTTCGAGGCAGGCCGCCTGATTCGGCGGCTGGCCGAACTCTACGGCGGGCGTCCCGGCACGCTGGGCTTCATCCGGCTGGCGCGTGACGTGCTGGCTCACCTCGCGGTGACCGGCGCGATCGCTGCGGGTGACGAATTTGTCCACCAGATCGTCGGCCAGGGGCTGGCCGCGAGGCTTTCGGCCAAGCTCGGCGAAGGCGTGGTCAATGGCATGATGACGGCGCGATCGGCGTCGCGGCCATGGAAACCGTGCGCCCCCTGCCCTTTGCAGCCGCGCGACGGCCGGGCATGACCGACTTTCTAGCGGCTCTGACGACTTTTGTGCGCAGGAAGAACGCGACGGAAACCAAAAGCAGCGAATGACCTTGCGTCTTTTAGCGCCTTCGACCATTCTCCGCCCAAAGACGGGTAGACGAAGCGTTAACCATTCTTCGCCATGGTTTGCCTCGCTGTTCCCAGTCAAGTCGTAGCCGGGTGTCCCATGATCGCACGCGCATTTCTGACCGCATTCCTGCCGCTTGCGGCTGCCTCTCTGGTGGCTGCGCCCGCGCTTGCATCCGAGAAGGACAAGCGCTTCTTCAGCAAGGTTCAGGGTGAATGGTCCGGGCCTGGCGAAATCGTCGCCGGCAAATACAAGGGCACCCGTTTCAACTGCAACTTCAAGGGCGCGACCCCGGAAGGCAAGCTCGGCATGTCGCTCGACGGCGGCTGCCGCGTCGGCCTGTTCACGCAGAAGATGTCGGCCAAGATCGAGCACAAGGGCCGGCAGGGCTATCGCGGCACCTTCATGGATGGTGCGCTTGGCGAAGGGCTCGATGTCGTCGGCGGCGATGTAAGCAACGGCAAGGTCGTGCTGACACTCAACCGCAACCAGTTGAATGGTGCAATGCTGGCGCGCCTGCCTGACGACGACACCATGCACGTCACGGTTTCGGTCAAGGTCGACAAGGAAATGGTTCCGGTCATCGGCATGAACCTGAAGCGGGTCGACACCCGCTCGGTTGGTTCGGTCAGCAACCGCTGAATCTGGCGGCAAACACACAGCCGCCTTCCGCAGTCGACTGCCTATTCCCTCACGCCTGTCATCCGCCTACTAATAGCGCTTGATACTGCGCGCGGAGCGGTTCCGCGCAAACATCAGGAGGCATGGCATGGCGGCTGAAGCAGCGCATCATGGCGTCGATCTCGTTCCGGTCGTGGCCTTGCTGGCCGCAGGGGTCGTGGCGGTTCCGCTGTTCAAGCGCTTCGGTCTCGATTCGGTTCTGGGCTATCTGGCGGCCGGTCTCGTGATCGGCCCCTTTGGCATCGGGCTGTTCAGCGACCCGGAGACGATCATCAGCGTCGCCGAACTCGGCGTTGTCATGTTCCTGTTCGTGATCGGCCTGGAGATGCAGCCTTCGCGCCTGTGGAGCCTGCGCGGCGAAATCCTCGGGCTCGGCGTGCTGCAGGTCGCGACATGCGGATTGCTGCTTACAGGCGTCGGCATTCTGCTCGGATATGATCCCGCCGTTGCGTTCGTCTTCGGCGTCGGCTTCGTCCTGACCTCGACAGCGATCGTTTTCCAGGTGCTCAACGAACGCGGTGAGATGTCGACCCCCAAGGGCCAGCGCATCGTGTCCATCCTGCTGCTGGAGGACCTTGCCATCGTGCCGCTGCTGGCCTTCGTCGCCTTCATCGCGCCGGGCTCGGGCGAGGCGGAAGCCGGGTCGCGCTGGGTTTCGATCGCCATCGCCCTGGGTTCGATCGCTGGCCTCGTGTTGGTCGGGCGCTTCCTCCTCAATCCGCTGTTTCGCGTATTGGCGCAGGCCGGCGCCCGCGAGGTGATGACAGCGGCGGCGCTGCTGGTGGTGCTGGGCTCGGCGCTTGCCATGCAGCTTGGCGGGCTTTCCATGGCTATGGGCGCCTTTCTCGCCGGCGTGCTCCTGTCGGAATCGACATTCCGCCATCAGCTCGAGGCGGATATCGAGCCCTTCCGTGGCATTCTACTGGGACTTTTCTTTCTCGGCGTCGGCATGGCGCTCGATCTCGGTATCATCGCCCAGAACTGGGGCCTGATCGCGACGGCGGTACTCGCCTTCATGATCGTCAAGGCGATCGGCATCTACGCCGTCGCGCGGTTGCTCAAAACCAGCCATGCAGAGGCTCTGGAGCGCGCCGTCATCATGGCGCAGGGCGGCGAGTTCGCCTTCGTGCTTTACGCAACCGCTGCCAATGTCGGGCTCATCGACGCCTCGGTCAATGCGGTCTTCACCTCGACCGTCATCGTTTCGATGGTGTTGACGCCCTTTGCGATGATGGCGCTCAAGCGCCTGACGCCGGAGCCGGAACAATCCATGGACGGCGTCGAAGTCGCCCACGATATGCGCGGCAGCGTTCTCGTGATCGGTTTCGGCCGCTTCGGCCAGATCGTCAGCCAACCGCTGCTGCTGCGTGGCGAGGAGGTGTCGATCATCGACGACGACGTCGAGATGATCCAGGCGGCTGCGGAATTCGGCTTCAAGGTCTATTACGGCGACGGGACGCGGCTCGACATTCTGCACGCCGCCGGCGCCGACCATGCCAAGGCCATTCTCGTCTGCGTCGAAAAGCCCGAGGCGGCTTTGCGCATCGTCGAACACATCAAGGCCGAGTTCCCGCTGGCGACCGTCATGGCCCGCGCATTCGATCGTGGCGCGGCAATCGAGCTGATCAAGGCCGGCGTCGATTACCAGATACGCGAGACCCTGCATTCGGCCTTTGCCTTCGGTCGCGCAACGCTAGAGACGCTCGGCGTACCCGACGAGGAAGCGGACGAGTTGATGGACGAGGTGCGCCGGCGGGATGCGGAACGGCTGGAAATCCAGGTTGTCGGCGGAATCTATGCCGGCAACCAGCTTCTGAAGGGCAATCAGCCGACACCGACACCGCTGGCAACTCCAAAACGCGGTGGCAGCGCCGGCAACGAGGAGGCTGCCGAAGCGATCCGTCGCGCGGCGGCATCGGGAGAAGAAGCCGCGCCCGGCTGATTGCAGCCTTGAGGGGGTTCAGAGGCGCCGCCACCAGTCGCTGCCGCCCGGCAACCGATCGATGCCAGCCGTGTCCACGCCAGCGAGCCGCCCGGCCGCGGGCTCGCCGTCCACGATCACGTCCGGCGCGATCTCCGCCAGAGGCGCCAATACGAACGCGCGCTCGCCCATACGCGGGTGCGGCACCTGCAGCCCCTCTTCGTTGATCCGCTCACTGCCGAACAGCAGAATATCCATGTCAATCACACGCGGGCCCCATCGCTCGGCCCGCACGCGCTTGAGCGCGCGCTCCGTTTCAAGGCACAGGTCGAGAAGTGCGCGAGGCGACAGTGTCGTATCAACGGCGGCGACGGCATTCATAAAGTCCGGCTGATCCGTCTTCCCCCATGGCGGGGTGCGATAGAGCGACGAGACAGCCATGACCGACACTGCCGCATTCGCATCGAGCGCGCGCAGCGCGGATGCCATGGCGGCCGCCGGATCTCCGAGATTTCCCCCAGCCCGAGATAGGCCCGGGTACGGTCTGTTACCGTGTTCATGCGACACAATCCGGAAATGACGGGGTTTCAACCCTGCTGGGGCCAGACAACCGTGACCTCGACATAATCCAGCACGCCCGGCACCGGTGCATTCGGCTTGCGTACGGTGATTTCCGCCCGACGGATCTGCGGGAACGAGCGGCAAAGGGCCTTGGCCACATCGAGCGCCAGCGCCTCGATCAGGAAGCGGCGCTTGCCGGTGATGATCTTCTCAATTTCGATGAAGGCAACGCCATAATCGACTGTCGCGTCTATCGAATCGCTCTCAAGGGCACTATCGGGCACCACGTCCAGGACCGCGTCCACATAGAAGCGCTGCCCCAGCGTCTCTTCCTCGTCCAGCACGCCGTGGCGAGCGAAAAAGGCGCAGTTCTTCATCCGGATCGTATACATCGACATTCCTCCGCGCCGTCAGCCGGCGGCACCCCTGCCTGCTGCCATGCCACGCGCAACCATAGCATCGGCAAAGCGCAACGCGTCCTTGTTGATTGCGACATCATGCACCCGAAAAATGACGGCACCCTGCAGCCTCAGGATAACGCTCGTGGCAGCCGTCCCCGGCCCGCGCTCATCAGGCTCGCGGCCGGTCACCGCGCCCACGAAGCGCTTTCGCGACGTCCCGACCAGCCACGGCCGGCCGAGTGACGACAACTCGGAAAACCGCGCCATCAAGTCCAGATTCTCCTCTGGTGTCTCCTTGGCGAATCCGTAACCGGGGTCGAGCAGGATGCGTTGTTCATCCACGCCCGCGTCACGCGCGATCTCCAGCGACCGCGACAGAAAGGCAACCTGATCCGCAATAGGGTCGGCAAGCTTCGTGCGCTCGCGCCCGGTGTGCATCACTACAAGCCCTGCCCCGGTGGCTGCCGCCACGCGCGCGATGCCGGGTTCCCGCTGCAGGCCCCAGACGTCGTTCACGATGTGCGCGCCGGCCTGCACGGCAAGCCGGGCAGTCTCCTCGCGGTAAGTGTCGACTGAAATCAGCGCATCGCCCTCGGCGGCAAGGGCTTCGATCACCGGCAGGATACGGGCCTGCTCTTCGGCCGGCGACACGGCGGCACCTCCGGGGCGCGTCGATTCCCCCGACATCGATGATCGATGCGCCCTCGTGCACCATGCGTCGCGCCTGGGTCAGCGCGGCATCGGCCTGTGCATAGCGTCCGCCATCCGAAAAACTGTCCGGCGTGACGTTCAGCACGCCCATGATCCTTGCCTCTGGCCCCAGTTCGAGGGAGCGTCCGTGAGCGAGTGGCCAGATATAGCGTTCGAACATCTGCGTTTCCGGGAAATGCCTCGGACGCGTTTTGAGGCCGTGCAGCGGCAAATGCAATGTTGTTATCGCCAACATTGCGCTCGGCGGTGCAGTGCTGCGATAACGGGCTCGTTACAAAGCAGTGCGACAATGTCGATTGCCTTGACTGCCGTGCCCGGCTCACAGTGCCGCTCGATAAGGAGACGCCATGAAGAAGCTTGTCCTCGCTGCCGGCATCGTGGCGCTTGCCAGCCTGCCCTCGCATGGCGCGAGCATGTCGCGAACCTACACCTATTTCACCATTGGCGGGACGACGCTTGAGGAAATCGAAGGCGAACTAAAGAAGCGTGGGCCGCAGGTCGGAAGCGCCGGGTCACGGCACCCTGGCGCAACGCGCATGGAGTTCACGACCCGCGTCGGCTACAGTGAAAGCAAAGGCCGCTGCAACGTCGTCGAGGCGAATGTGCAGGTAAAGGCGAACATGATCCTGCCGCGCTGGAACAGGCGCAAGCGGGCAAGCGGCGAAACACGTTTCGTCTGGGACACGCTTTCGGCCGACATCCGCCGCCACGAGGAGAGCCACGTGGTCATCGCGCGCAACCACGCCCGTCAGATGGAGCAGGAACTGCTCAATATCCGAAACGAGGCCAATTGCGAGGTTGCTCAGGAGAAGGCAGCGGCAACGACCGCGCGCGTGCTTGCAGCGCACGACAAGGCGCAGGACGATTTCGACAGGATCGAGGGCATCAATTTCGAGCGCCGCCTGATGCGTCTCATGGACTACCGTATGGAACGCATCGAATCCGGAAAGATTCCGCCAAGCTGAACGGCGGGCGTGTTTAGCCCTGACGTTCGGGAATGCTGACGACGAGGCCGTCGATCTCGTCGCGCACGCGGATCTGGCACGAAAGCCGCGAGGTCGGCCGCACCTCGTAGGCGAAGTCCAGCATATCCTCTTCCATGGCCTCGGGCGGACCGACGACATCTGTCCAGGCTTCGTCCACGTAAACGTGGCATGTCGCGCAGGCGCAGGCGCCACCGCATTCGGCCTCGATGCCCGGAACGGAGTTGCGGATCGCATTTTCCATGACCGTGGAGCCATTCTCCGCGTCCACTTCGAAGCGCGTGCCGTCGAAGGCGATGTAGGTAATCTTCGTCATTGAGTTGCCTTGGTCGCGCTGGCCGTCGGCCAGTTTCGGCGCGACAGATACTCACCTGCCACCTCAAGTCAACCGTGGCGCATCCGCACGGCCGCCCACTCTCTATCTGTTGATCGCAGCCACGAAGTCACGAACCTCGTCGATAGCCTTGGACAGACGAGCGATCAGCGCCTCGTTCTCCGGTGTATCTTCGATGGCGGCTGCGCAGTCACCGAGCTTGAATGCACCCAAGCCCCGGGCCGTACCCTTAAGCGTGTGGGCGATCATCCGTCGATCGGCCTCATTTGCAGCGGCGAGGTTTTCGCGCGCAGCCGCGAGCTGCACCACGAACATGCCCAGCACCTCCTGCTCGAGCGCGCGGTCTCCGAGCGTCTGCCGCGAGAGGTGAACGAGATCTATCGGTCTCGCCTTCGACGGTTCGCATGTCTCGCCGCCGGGCTTGCCGAACGCGGCACTATCCAGATCCTTCACCGTCCCAATCCCCTTGCCGACCGTTTGCAGGTGGGGAACGAGTGTGCCGTTTCGGGGTAGAGAAGCGGTTAACGCGCTGTCTGCGGATACGCCCTTTCCGCATGGCGGTAACGATTGCGAAAACCTGTTTGGTGCCCGGCCGTTAACCCTATGTTTAAAGTTTTACACATGGCGCCGAAACGCAGTTTCCTTTGTCGGCCTGTCCCAGTACGATACGCTATGGCCCGTATCAGGCCCAAAGAGCGGGAACGAGGCGCCGGTAAGGCGACCCGCCAAACGAGTACAGGGTAGTAGCGGCATGGCGCGTAAAGCAACGACGACGACCACTCTCGACAGCGAAGTGGCCAAGGAACTCGAAGACGCTCTGGACATCGATCTGTTCGTCGATGACGAGCCAGGCGGCCTGGATGTAGCCGGTTCGATGGCGGAGTTCGAGGCCCAGATATCCAAGGCGGCTGAAGACCTCGCGCGCGATTCGCGCGCCAGCGCGGTCCAGGCGACCGCGACGGAGAAGAAAATCGAGCAGCCGGCAAAGCCCGCTGTCGCCGCGACCAAGCCAGCACCGGCCGGCCCGAAGCCCGCGGCAAACGCCGCCGCATCCGATCTGCGGCCGCTGGACCCGCCGGCAGCAGCAACGCCGTCCGCATTCGCCCACGCCAATGACGACCGACAGAAAGACTACCGTTCGCTGCAACAGCAACTGCGCCGGTCGAGCCCCGGCGCCATCTATTGGCTGGTCACCCTGCTTTCGCTCGCATGGGTCGCGGGCGGCATGGTCATGGGCCACATGCTGTTTGCTCCGGCCATCTGGGAAGTGCGCTCCATCCAGCAGTTGATGGCGACGCCGCAGATCCTCGGCCTCATCGTGGCGATCATCGTTCCCATCATCCTGTTCTGGGGCTTTGCCGTCATGATCCGCCGCGCGCAGGAAATGCGCCTGGCCGCCCAGTCGATGACCGAGGTCGCATTCCGCCTTGCCGAGCCCGAGCATCTGGCCACCGACCGCGTCATGATGGTTGGCCAGGCAGTGCGTCGCGAAGTTCAGGCAATGGGTGAAGGCATCGAGCGCACCCTTGCCCGTGCAGTCGAGCTCGAAACGCTGGTCCATACGGAAGTCAACGAGCTGGAGCGTGCCTATACCGACAATGAGAGCCGCATCCGCACGCTCATCGACGGTCTCGGGAGCGAGCGCGAGGCGGTCGTCACGCATGCCGAGCGCGTTCGCGCGTCGATCTCGGGCGCACACGAGACACTTAAAGAGGAGCTCGATTCGGCGAGCGACGTCATTCGCCAGAACATTCTCGGCGTCTCGTCGCGGCTCAGCAACACCATTTCCGATTCCGGCGCCCAACTCGTAGACCGCATCAACGAAAGCGGCTCGTCGATGTACGACGCTATCGACCAGCGCCTGGAAACGATTTCCGATCGCATCACCACGTCCGGCGAAGCCTTCGCGAGCCTGCTCGACACCCGCATCGCACGCCTGACGGAAAGCACCGACGACGTGACCCGCTCGCTGTCGCAGATGCTCGACGAGCGCACGACCGGCATGGTTTCGCTGCTGGGCGGAGCCACGACCTCGCTCAACAATGAGCTGAACGCCCGCCTCGAGGGCATTGAAGCGACGTTGCGGGAACGCGGTCAGGCACTTATCCACGAGTTCCAGACGCGCGCCGAGGCGCTCGACACAGGCACGCAGAAGCTCAACGCGGCGCTGGAAGCCCGCGCCCGCCAGATCAACGAGACGCTGGTCGAGCGTTCCCGCGAGATCGCGCAGACCTTCACCGACGGCAAGAACGGCGTAAGCAGCCTCATCGACGAGACGAAAGCACGCATCGGTTCGGAAATGGCCGAACTGGTCATGTCGACCTCGACCATGCTCGAAGGACGCGCCTCCGATTTTGCGGCCCGCCTTGCCGGCGGTCGCGACATGATCGCCCAGGCGCTCGAAGCTGACCTGCAGCGGATCGAGCAGTCGCGCCAGAGCATCGACGGCGCCATGACCGGCCATGTCGAAAAGCTGGCCGAAGGTCGTGAGATGATGGTCAAGGCGCTGGACGACGACCTGCGCAAGCTGACCGAGGCCCGCGCGGCGGTGGATGCCGCCGTTACCGGCCATGTGGAGAAGTTTGCCGAAGGGCGCCAGCAGATCGCAGACATGCTCGACAGCGATCTCACCCGCATCAAGCAGGCCCGCGACGGCCTCGATACGGTGGCCGGCGAGCATCTGCGTGCGCTCGAAGCGCGGCAGAAGGACCTTACCACAGCCATCTCGGTCGACATCGCGAAGGTCGAGGACGCATTCGACCGGCAGACCAATGTGATCGGCGAACGCACGCTCGATCTCCAGGCTGCACTCGGCCGCAGCGTCGACCAGATGCGCGGTGCGCTTGGCAGCGAGGTCACCCGCATTGACGAGGCACTGGCAAGCCATGTCGGTCAGATCGACGAACGTGCCCAGGCCATCGAAGGCGCGCTTTTCGCTGGCGCCGAGCGCCTGCGCGGCACGCTCGATGCCGATCTCGCTCGCATCGACGAACGCGCACAGGCGATCGAAGGCACGCTGTCGGCCGGTGCCGAACGCGTGCGCGGCGCACTGGAGGCCGACCTCACGAAGATCGACGAAGCCTTCACGCATCAGCAGAACGTCATCGAAACCCGCACCAAGACGATCGAAAGCGCGCTCTATGCGGGTGCGGACAACATCCGCAACGCACTTGGCGACGACCTCGGCAAGATCGAGGAAGCCTTCGCACGCCAGGGCGGCGTCATCGAGGGCCACACCCAGGCGCTTCGGGAAACGCTTGCCGGCGGCTCCGAAAGCCTGCGCGAGGCGCTTGGCGAAGACCTTGGCAAGATTGAGGAAACGTTCGCGCGCCAGGGCGGTGTCATCGGCGCCCACACCCAGGCGCTTCGCGATGCCCTCATCAGTGGCTCCGAAAGCGTGCGCAACGCGCTCGGCGAGGACCTGACGCGTATCGACGAGACATTCGCCCGTCAGACCGGCGTCATCGAGGCGCGGACCAAGGCGCTCGAAAACACGTTGTCGGGCGGTGCCGAAGCGGTTCGCAATGCCCTCGGCGACGACATCGAGCGCATCGAACACGCCTTCAACAAGCAGAGCGGTGTCATCGAAGCCCGCACGAGTGCCCTCGCCGATGCCCTGCATCAGGGCGCGGAACAGGTTCGCGGTGCACTGGGCGAAGACCTCTCCCGGATCGAGGAAACCTTCGCCCGTCAGGCCGGTGTCATCGAGGAGCGTACGCAGACCATGGAGCGCGCGCTTAATGTCGGCGTCGACAATGTTCGCAGCGCACTCGAAGGCAGTGCCGTAGTTGTCGCCGGCTCGCTCCGCGACAAGGTGCTGGAAGCCACCGCATCCCTTGGCGAAGAAGCAGCGAAGGCCGTCGCCGAAGCAGATGCGCGCATCGCCGCACGCGCCGAAGAGACGGCGCAGGCGCTGTCGGCGCGCGTGGGTGAAGTCACCGAGGCCTTCGACGATGTAGACCGCCGTCTGTCCGAGCGTGCCCGCACGACAGGCGAAGAGCTGCGCGGCCACGCGGACCATGCGGCCGGCATGTTCACCGCACGGGCGGCGGAGATCCGCATCGCTTTCGACGATGCCGATCAGCGCCTGGCCGATCGCATCGCGGTCTCCGGAGCCGAGCTTGGCAGCAAGGTCGACACTATTGGGGATACGCTGGCTTCCCGGACAGCCGAGATTTCTGCTTCGTTCGAGGAGATCGACAAGCGCCTCGCGGACCGTATCAGCCTCTCCGGCTCGCAGCTTGGCAGCGAGGTCGACGCACTGGCTCAGTCGCTGACGGCTCGCGCATCCGAGATCGCCGCATCGTTCGACGGTGCCGACAAGCGGCTCGCCCAGCACGCCTCAGCGCTCAGCGACGTGTTCGCCAGGGCTGACGACGCGATCCTGTCGCGTACGCAGCAGACGGCAGCGGAGCTTGAGGCACGCGCGTCCGCCATTGTCGAGAGCCTCGAAGGTGCCGACCGCCGTCTTGCCGCCGGCGCTGGAATGCTTGGCGCACGCATCGAAGACGATGTCGCGCGCGCCGAGGAACGCCTCAATGCCGGTGTGGCGCAGATTGGCGACAAGCTGCACGAGCAGATCGGCAACGTGGAGGCCGGCCTCGCCGCCCGCGCCAGTGCCGTCTCCGCCAGCTTTGCCTCGGTCAACGAGCAGATCGGGCAGTCGACCCACGAGGCGACTGCCGCAATCGACGATCGCACGCGTGAGCTCAACGCCCTGCTTGCTGCCCGTTCGACCGAGCTGTCGCGTATCCTCGACGAGCGCGCGGCACCGCTGGTCCAGCGTTTCGCCGAAAGCGGCGGCGAGCTTCAGAAGAGCCTGGAGATCGCCACGGAGCAGGCAACCGAACGCCTGCGCCAGCAGAACGCGGCTCTGGTCAACGCGCTCGCAACGCGCACGGCCGAGACGCTCACCGCCGTGGACGCTGCCAGCAACAGCCTGTCGGACAACGTCACCAGCCTCATCGACCGGCTGACCTCGTCCAACGACCGGCTGCATGAGTTGGTCGACCTGGCGGCGAACAACCTCGTCAGCCTCGACGAGAAGGTCCTCGGCACGACCGAGCGCTTCGCAAGCAGCACCGAGCGGGCGGCACAGTCCTTCGCCAGTTCCGCACGCCTCATCGACTCCAATGCTGGTCGCCTAACCGATCTGTCGACTTCGACGCTCAAGGACATCGCGGCCATCGCGACGCGCTTCGACGATCACGCGAAAGTGCTCAGCTCGGCTTCCGAGATGCTCGGATCCGCACAGGACGGCCTCGCATCGACGCTCGACGGACGCCAGGAGGCGCTCGAAAAGCTCGCCGTCGGCCTCGTCAAGAAGTCGGAGGATATCGAACGGGTCATGCAGTCGTTCGAGGATCTGGTCGGACGCGCGCTGGAAAAGGCGGAGACCCGCACCCGCGCCTCGACCGAGCAGATTCGTTCGTCCATCGCCGAGGTCGTCGACGGCGCCGCCAAGCGCTTTGCCGAGGCGACCGAGGAAATCCGTCGCTCGGTCGGCAGCATCCGCGGGGAGCTGGAGCAGACCCGCGCCGAGGTCAAGAAGGGCGTGATGGAACTGCCCGAGGAGACCAAGCAGTCGACGTCCGCGATGCGTCGTGCCGTCAGCGAGCAGATCAATGCGCTGAAGGAATTGGCCGACATCGTCGCCAAGTCCGGCCGTGCCTTCGATGCTTCGGACCGCAAGGCCCCTGCCCGCGGCAACGGTCCCTCGCTGCCGCCTCCGCCTGCCGCTCCCCTGAGCCAGCCGGCTGCTCCGCTTGCCGACACCCCGCTGCGCGGAGGTCTCGACGCCCCCGTCAAGGAGCGTGCGACCGAGGCGCCGTCGGGCGGATGGGTAAAGGATCTGCTGCGTGGCGCTTCGCGCGACGAGGAGCCTGCCGCGCCCGCACCCACCGGCGAGCGGTCTCCGCTGCATCTGGTCGAGTCGCTCAACTCGCTTTCGGTCGACATCGCTCGCGCGATCGACCACGAAGCGTCCATCGAGCTCTGGAACCGGTATCGCCGTGGCGAGCGCAACGTCTTCACGCGCCGGCTTTACACGCTCAAGGGCCAGCAGACCTTCGAGGAAATCCGCCGCAAGTACCAGTCGGACGCGGAGTTCCGCACTGCCGTCGACCGCTACTGCCGTGACTTCGAGAAGCTTCTGCAAGATGTCGGCCGCAACGACCGCGACAACATGATGACGCAGACCTACCTGACGTCCGACACCGGCAAGGTCTATACCATGCTGGCCCATGCAAGCGGCCGGTTGAAGTAGGCCTGGCGAAACCACCGATGCACTTCCTGAAGGCGGGCTTGTCCCGCCTTCATCTATTTCCGCTGCCGTGCGGGAAAGATGACGGTACGGCCTACGATCGCCAACTTCGCCGCATTATAGTGGGCTCGGGGCTCATCGTTACCGGAGCGAAATCGTGCGCATAATTCTCGTCCTCACTGCCGTGGCTCTTGGCTGCACCGCCTGTCAGAACTCCGTGGCCGTGCAGCAGGAGGCCGAGGTCTTCAACTCGATCCAGTACGACACGATACCCTGCGCCGACCTGCAGGGCAGACGCAACGCGCTGGCCGCGCAGCATGGCGTTTCACCAGACATCGAGCGCACGCCACCAAAGGAATCGACGACGCCGGGTTTCGGCATCGTGCTGCCCGACGGGCGCAGCGATGCGGAGCGCACCAGGGCGCGCGCGATAGGCGAAATCACAGCCATGAACCGGTCCATACAACGGCGCGCCTGCGGCAAAGGCTGAAATGCCGAATCTGTCTCATTCCAGCCTCTAGACAGTCGATTTTGCGCAAGCTTGTATTGTACGCGGCTCGATATCCTCGGCTCATAAGGTGACGAAGCGTCCGGCGCGCTATCGCAGGGACAAGGGAGCGGCTGATGGGCGACTGCACGCTGGTGCTTGTATATGAGCGGCCCGGGGATTGTCTGAACCGGCTCGTCGCCGAAGGCCATCCGTCGCAGCATGCACAGGCGATTGCATCGTATCTGGCGCAATCCATCGATATGGAGCCGGAATTTCCTGCGCTGGAGCAGGCGTGTGCGGAACGAAATCTCCGGTTCGAAGCGACAACACTGGATGCATTCGCCGCCAATCTCTCAGGCTATCGTCCCGAACAGACCCTGGTCTGGACGCTGACGGACGGCATCTCCTATTTCAGCGGCAGCGTATCACCCGGCCTCGCTCGCCTTGGCATGCTCCGGCGGGTTGGCTGCGAGGATGCGCTGTTCTCTCTCTGTCAGGACAAGTTCCGCTCGGGAGCCGTGCTGCACGCGCTGGGCATCGCCACACCGCCGACCGCGCTCGCTCGCAACGGCACGTTCATCTCGCCACGCAGCGCCATTGAAGGCGCGACGAGCTGGTTCGTGAAGCCCAATCGGCTCGGTGCCAAGATCGGCATTTTTGCGGATTCGCATTGCCATTCCATCAAGGAGGCGCTGGCCCTGTCCGAGCGCATCTATGCGGCTTATGGCGATGATGCCGTCCTGCAATCCTATGTTCCGGGAGAAAACCTCCGGGCAAGCTGGCTCGATGTCGACGGCACCGGTGATCTCGCACGTCTGGGGACGTGGCTGGTCAAGTCCGGCGAGGACTTCCAGACCATGAGCGACAGCCTTGCCCTCTACGGCGACACGGGCGCGCAGGCGAAATCGGCGGGGTTTTACCGGGAGCCCACCCTCGTGGATCTCGCCACGAACAATCCGCGTGCAGCGAATGCCGTGGCCGAAACGGCAGCGCGGCTCGTGAACGGGCTTGGCCTGCGCGACGTTTTCTCGCTGGATTTCAGGCTCGGTCCCGACGGACGGCTGACCCTGCTGGAGTTCGAGGTCTGTCCCGGGCTGCCGTGCTTCGACTTCCGCGCCTACGTGAAGGCCACGTGGCGCATGACGTTGCCGGCCGCGATGGCGGCGCTTGCCGCCCGGAAGCTGGCAAGCTAGCGCGCAGGCATCGAGCCTTGAGCACCGGCTAGATGGTCGACGCGATCCAGGAAGCGATTTCCCCCGAAACCTGCCCGAATGCTCTGTCGAGCGCGCCGACATAGGCGTCGTTTCCGGCACCGCCCACGGGCGCCTGCGCCTGGAAGGTCCGGGCGGCGCGCACCACGCCATTGCGGTCGTTGAGCACCTTCACATACAGGCGAATGTCGGCACGCGACGATCCATCGACGCGAATTTCGAAGGCGCGGATTTCGGTGACGATCTGATAGTCGATCGCCAGCCCCCCTCGCCCGGCTTGCCCACGCCTCCATAGCGGCCGGATGCCTGCATTGTCTCGGCAAGGCGCGACTGAACGATGCGCGGCAGGCGGTCCGCCCACTGCGCACCCTTCAGGAACTCGACCGTACCGGCCGAGGGCCTGATCACGACGTTCTCGCCGTCCAGCACTTTGAGCGCCGTGGGCTCGGCGATGAGTATCTGGGTGCGCGACCGGCGCGGCCCATCGGCCTGAACGCCAGCGCTCGTCAGGTCGTAGGTGTCGAGAGGCGCGGGACCGCCACCGGGCAGTGCGGCACATCCGGGCAGGAGCATCGCAGCTATCGCCCACACAATCAGGTTTCTACGCTTCATCGCTTACCCTGTCCCACCGGCACGCATACGCCATGCCCTTGAAAGGCCGATAATTTCTGTTGGGGCGCGGCATCGATGTCAACGCCGTGCCCGCCCGTCATACTGCCGAACTTCGCCCTCGCCGCCGCTCAATATACGTTGCGGATTGCGCTCGAGATCAGTCACGGCGCGCTCGATCCGCGTAATGGAGCGCCGGGCGTCGCGCACCAGCGTCTCGACGTCACGAAGCCCCTGACCCGAGAACCGAGCCAGCCCGTCGGTGATCGTCCCCATGCGCGCATTGAGCGTATCGGCGACCTGGCGGTAGGCCTTCAGCGTTTCGCCAGCATCGGCCATCAGACCTTCGGCCTCACCAGAGCCAAGAAGGCCGTCCACCTTTGCAAGCACACTGTCGACGCGTTCCGAGGCCTGATTCAGGCGGGCTGCAAGCTGCTGCGCGTCGGTGATGATGCCGTCGATGTCATCCGCGCGCTCGCCGATCCGCTCGGTCACCTTGGACACGTCGTTGACCGCCGTGTTGACCGTTGTGCTGGCCTGCTCGAAGTTGGTCAGCGCGGTGCCGATTGCGGCGGGATCAACCTCGCTTACGACGCGATCCAGCTTGGCCAGCGTATCGTTGGCCGAGTTGGCGAATTTCGAAATCGACGCAACCGAGGTGTTCACGCCCTCCATGATCTCGCCGAGGCCGGCGCTTGCCTCGTCGAGCCGCTCGGTGAAGCTCTGAATATTGGCAACCGTCTCGGACACCTGATCGCGATCGACCGCCTTGATGAGTTGGTCGACCGCTGTCAGCGACGAATCCAGCTTGTCGGAAACGCCCGTCAATGTCTGGGACATGGCCGTCACGCTTTCGAGGAAGGCGTCGATGCCGTCGGCATTGCGGCTCAGGGCGGAAGAAAACTCCTCCACGTTGCGCAGCGTCTGCACGATCGGCCCGCGCGCCTCAGAGGCAAGGCCCTCGAGATCGCTCAGCACGGAATCAGCGCGCTGGAAGATGTTCTGCGCGCTTTCAAGCAGGTTGCTGACGGCCGATGGATTGGCAGTCATCTCCGCGATCCGACCTTCCGCCTCGGCAAGATCGAGCAGGTTCGGCTCGGCCGGATTGCCGCCGCGCAACTCGATATTCGCCTGGCCGGTGGTGAGCCCGGCCAGGCCGACATCGGCCTGCGTGGACCGTGTGATCGGCGTCAGCCGGTCGACCTGCGCATCGGCGATGGCGACCGAGGGATTGGACACGTCGATATAGACGCGGGTGACATCACCAACCTTGATGCCATTGAACGAAACGACGCTGCCGCGTGTCAGGCCGGAAGCCGACCCCGGAATGCGGAAGCGCAGCGTCGCAAGCTCACCGCGATCGCCGACGCCGGATGTCCAGTAGACGAAACCGAACGCCGCCAGCACGGCAGCCAGCGTGAAGATGCCGACAATGACGTAGTTGGCCCGTGTCTCCATACGTTCTTTCCTACGCTCCCTGCCTGGCCTGAAGGTCGATCTGCCGTGCCCGCTTGCCCCGGAAGTACGACTTCACCCAAGGGTCCTCCACCTGCATCATGTCCTCGATGGTGCCGTCAACCAGCACCTTTTTCTGGCCGAGCACCGCGATTCGGTCGCACACCGAGAACAGGCTGTCGAGATCATGGGTGACCATGTAAACGGTCAGGCCCATCGTGTCGCGCAGCTTGGCGACAAGCTCGTCGAAATCCGCCGCACCGATCGGATCGAGACCCGACGTGGGCTCATCCAGAAACACGATGTCGGGATCGAGCGCCAGCGCACGCGCCAGCGCTGCACGTTTGATCATGCCGCCCGACAGCTCCGAAGGAAACTTGTCGGCAGCGTCCGGCGACAGGCCCACAAGTTCGATCTTGAGCATCGCAAGCTCATCCATGAGCTTCTTCGGCAGGTCGAGATATTCGCGCATCGGGACCTGCACGTTTTCCTTGACCGTGAGTGCTGAAAACAGGGCCCCGTGCTGGAACAGCACGCCGAGGCGCATGTCGACGACCATTCTTGCACGATCGTCGAGGTGGTCCAGGTCGACCCCGAAAATCGAGACGGTGCCGGACCGCTTCGGTGTCAGTCCGAGCACGGTGCGCAGCAGTACCGACTTACCGGTCCCTGAGGCACCAACAAAACCGAGGATTTCGCCGCGGTAGACGTCCAGCGAAAGCTTGTCGAGGACGACATTGTCCCCAAAAGCCACGGTCACATCGCGCACGGAGAGCACGACGTCGCGCCGCTCGCCAGCAAGCGGCGCAGACTGGCCATTGGCCTGATGGATGTCCATCTCGCTCATCACCGCCCCGCTCAAAAGTCGATCGCCACGTAGAACATGGCAAACAGGCCATCGAGCACGATCACCACGAAGATCGACTTGACCACCGCCGAGGTGACGTGACGCCCGAGCGACTCGGCACTTCCGCCGACCTTCATGCCCTCGATGGACGCAACGATGCCAATGATCAGCGCCATGAACGGCGCCTTGATGAGGCCGGCGAAGATCGTCGAGAGATCGATGCCCGCGCGCAAGCGGTCGATGAACGCCTGCGGCGGGATTTCGGAATAGATCCAGGCCACGATCATCCCGCCCCCAACGAGGCTGCGTTGGCGATGATCGTCAGGCATGGCACCGCGATCACCAGCGCGACGAGGCGCGGAAAGACCAGTACGCCGATCGGATTCAGGCCGATCACCTTCAGCGCGTCGACTTCCTCGCGCATCTTCATCGAACCGATCTCGGCGGTGATCGCGCTGCCGGAGCGGCCTGCGACCATGATGGCAGTCAGAAGCACGCCCAGTTCGCGCAAGGCCAGGATGCCGACCAGATCGACGATGAAGATCTCGGCCCCGAACCACCTGAGCTGGTAGGCGCCCTGCTGCGCAACGATTGCGCCGACGATCGAGGAAATCAGCACCACGACGGGGATCGCGCCGACGCCCATACGGTCGATCTGGTTGAAGATCGCCGCCGGGTTGACGGCGTGGCCGCGCCCGAGCTTCATCTGTGCGCCGCGAATTGTGGACCCGAGGATATACATGCCCGCCATGAAATCGAGCCAGGCAGCCTCGGTCGCGCGGCCAAGGGCTTCCAGCCACCGGATCACGAAGAACGGCCGTTTCTCGGGCTTGGCCGCGCCGATCGGCTCCAGTGCTTCGCGGACCGCCGGAAGCAAAATTTGCGCTGCCGCCGAAGCCCCCACGATCTCGACCTCCGCCCCGGCCTCGCGCCGGGCTTCCGCCAGCCGTTCGATCAGCCAGGCGCCTGCCGTATCCATGCGGCTGACAGCCGAAATATCGAGAACAACGCCCTCGCGCGCGGGGCCTGCTTCCAGTTCGCGCATCTGCGCGTCGACCAGATGCACGGAACGCGTGTTCCAGACACCGGACAGCGCCCAGACGGCGCGCCCGGCCTCATCGCGCACATCGATGTGCGGCGGCTGGTCGCCGCCGGCACGCCGGTTGTCGCTTGCTTCGTCCGCGTCTTTGGTCAACATCGGGCCAGTCATAATCGGTCGAACCGGCCCTGTCACTTTGCGTGACGGTTCCTAACCGGCTGCAAACGGAGTTCTTTCATGAAGCGTGACCTTTTTGTCGAAGCCGAGCGATTCCCCCTGGCGGCCGCATTCACCATCTCGCGCGGATCCAAGACTGAAGCCGCGGTCGTGACCTGCACGATCCGCGAGGGGAATAACGCCGGGCGCGGCGAATGCGTTCCCTATGCACGTTACGGCGAAACGATCGAAAGTGTGCTCGGCCAGATCGAAGCAATGCGCGGCGCGATCGCGGACGGCATGTCGCGCGAGGAACTCAAGGCGAAGATGAAAGCGGGAGCCGCGCGCAACGCGATCGATTGCGCCCTGTGGGACCTCGAGGCAAAATCCGATGGCAAACGTGCGCATGAGCGTCTCAGCGCAACCGCTCCCGAAGCCCTGACGACGGCCTACACGATTTCGCTCGGCGAGCCGGATGCGATGGCGGCCCAGGCGCGTGAACACGCGCATCGGTCGCTGCTCAAGGTCAAGGTCGGAACCTCCGACGACACTTCGCGGATCGCAGCGGTTGCGGAGGCCGCGCCGCGCAGTCGGATCATTCTCGACGCCAATGAGGGGTGGAGCGAGACCGACATCGTCAAGCATATGCTGACGGCGGCGCGGCATCGCATAGCGCTGATCGAACAGCCACTGCCAGCCGGGCAGGACGAGATCCTTCGCCGCATTCCACATCCCGTGCCGATCTGCGCCGACGAGAGCGTCCACACCGCCGAAAACCTCGAAGAGCTTCTCGGCCTCTATGACGCGGTGAACATCAAGCTGGATAAGACCGGTGGTCTCACCGCCGCGCTGGAGTTGCGCGACCGCGCGCGTGAATTGGGTTTCGGCGTCATGGTGGGCTGCATGGTCGGCACGTCGCTGGCGATGGCGCCGGCACTGCTGGTGGCTCAAGATGCCGACTTCGTCGATCTGGACGGTCCGCTGCTGCTGGCGCGCGACCGGGAAACGCCTCTCGCCTATGATGGGTCGCAAGTAGCGCCGCCGGAGCCCGCTTTATGGGGTTAGCCGGCTGCCGCGCAGCACGAGACCGACTGCCGCCAGCGCGATGACCGCCATCACATAGAAGCCGTTCACGCCTAGCGCCGCATAGAGCTGGCCGGACCCGAGCGTCACCGCCGCCATTGAGACACCGTTGGCGAAGAAGGCGATGCCCTGCGCCGCGCCGGTGCGATCCTCGGGCACGGTCTCGGCGATCATCTTCTGCAGGCCGATCAGGATCAGGCCGGTCGACAGCGCATGCAGCGTCTGCACCGCGAAGAAGCCGGCAATCCCCAAGCCCGCCGGCCAGATCAGCGGGAACGCGACCCACCGCAAGAAAGCGGCCAAACCTGCCAGAGCCACCAGCCGCCATGCCGGGGTGCGGCCGAACAATCGCGTGAAGATCGCGAACATGCCGACTTCCGCGACGACGCTCCACGACCAAAGGAGCCCGATGACGCCGCCGCTGATGCCGAGCGACTGCCAGTAGATCGAGCTGAACGCGTAGAGAAAGCCGTGGCTGGCCACCACCAGCCCGCACCCGCCGACGAAATAGAGAAAGGCCGGCCTCAGCAAAGACGGCGCGCCCTCCTGCAACTCGGTGGCGGACAGTGGCGATGCCTTGCGCGGACGGCCGAGCCGAGGCACGACCAGCGAGGCGGCGACCACCGTCGCCATCCCGACGGAAATCAACAGAGGCACGGCGCCGATGCCGGTGAACGACAGCAGGAAGCCTCCACCAAAGTTCGCGACCAGAAACGCCGTCGAACCCCAGATGCGCATCCTCGAATAGTCGCTGCCGAAGCGCCGCACACCCGAAAGCGCCAGCGATCGGCTATCGGCGCATGCGGGGTCCACACGACGGCCAGCGCCAGTGAGACACCCAGGATCAACAGATAGCCGGGCGGCAGGAAATAGCCGAACGACAGCACGAGCGTTGAAACCGAAAGCACCAGCAACACATTCGCCCGATCGCGTGCGCGGTCGGCCGACGCCGTGATCAACAGGGTGGTGACGACCCGCAGGAACATCGGTGCGGCCAGCACGATGCCGATCTCCCTTGCGCCGAAGCCGACATGTTCCAGCCAGAGCGGGAAATATGGCAGGTGGATGCCCATCGGCAGGAAAATGGCCGCGTAGAGCAGCGACAGGCGCAATTCGAAGCGAGGCGGCTTGACCGACTGGTCCGGCGTAAGGGGCGGCAGCGACATATGCGGAGAAGAATCCGGCTGGGAGTGCAGGCAGGTTAGCACCCGTGCTCCATCCCCGATACTGAGTCAGCGAAAAATCCCGGCGCGTCTTGCGTAGCGTTCAGCCGCATTGGCCTTGGACTGTTGCGTTCCGAGATAAGGTACATCGACGGTGCCCATCCTCACCGCATGCCGCATGCCGGCCGGCAAAAGTGCCCTGCCCGCTTCGGCAGCATGCGTGCGGCAGCCGGTAGTGTTCGACCAGTCCATCTCGATTTCCATGCAGCCCTGATTCCGTGGATGATCGTGTTTCATGGCTGCGGATATCTGCATGGCAGGCGGTCGGTACTTTGGCGCGTTGCCGGCGTTTGTGTGGCGTGGCGCGAAACGCACCCCGTGCGCATCGGCCGATCCCTTCATGGCATGGCATGATGACGGTTGTGCATCATGCCGCGCGGGGCTAGACGGAATGGTGCCCGGCCCGGTTGCCGGCCGTATTGAATGGGAGGAGCGCATGGATCTTGGACTTCGCGGAAACAAGGCAATCGTGTGCGCGTCCAGCCGCGGCCTGGGGCGCGGGTGCGCGATGGCACTGGCGGAAGCCGGCTGCGACGTCGTCGTCAACGGTCGCGACAGCGCGGTGCTGGCGGCAACAGCCAGCGATATCAGGGAAAAGTACGGCGTCGACGTGATCGAGATTGCCGGCGACGTCGCCGACCAGAAGGTGCGCGCGGCGCTGCTGGCGGCCTGCCCAAGCCCGGACATCCTGGTCAACAACAATGGCGGCCCGCCCTTTCGCGATTTCCGCGAGTTGACGCATCAGGCGATGATGGACGGCGTGACCAACAACATGATCACGCCGATCGAGCTTATCCAGGCCGTCATCGACGGCATGGCCGAGCGCGGGTTCGGCCGCATCGTCAACATCACGTCGCTGTCGGTCTACCAGCCGATCCCGGGGCTCGACCTGTCGTCCGGTGCGCGGGCGGGCCTGACCGCGTTTCTCGCCGGCGTCGCCCGCACCGTCGCGGCGAAGAACGTCACCATCAACCACATCCTGCCCGGCAAGTTCGACACAGACCGCATCCGCGGCAGCATCGAATTCGCCGCCAAGAAGGCCGGAACCAGCTTCGAGGAACAGGCCAGCCGCCAGGCCGCCGACATTCCGGCCGGCCGGCTTGGCACGCCGGAGGAATTCGGCCAGGCCTGCGCATTCCTGTGCTCGGTGCATGCCGGCTACATCACCGGCCAGAGCCTGATCCTTGACGGCGGCAACTATCCAAGCGCCTTCTGATCGACTTTCCCTATTTATCGAAGTGAAGAGGATAATCCATTGAAACTCATTCGTTTTGGCGACAAGGGCAACGAAAAGCCAGGTCTCATCGATGCTGCCGGCACCATCCGCGACGTTTCGTCGATCGTTGGCGACTACGGCCCCGAGACCCTCTCGCCCGAACTTCTCGACAAGCTCGCCTCGGCCGATCTGGGCTCTCTGCCGGCCGCGCCCGAGGGCGTCCGTATCGGCTCGCCGGTCTCCCGCATTGGTCACTTCATCGCGATTGGGCTCAACTACGCGGACCACGCCGCCGAAACGGGTGCTGCGATCCCTTCCGAGCCGATCGTGTTTTCCAAGGCGCCAAACAGCCTCTGCGGCCCCAATGACGACGTGCTGATGCCACGCGGCTCCCAGAAACTCGACTGGGAGGTCGAGCTTGCGATCGTGATCGGCAAGCGCGCCGACTATGTCGAGGAAAAGGACGCGCTCGACTACGTTCTCGGCTACGCGCTCTGCAACGACGTTTCGGAGCGCGAATACCAGGCCGAGCGCGGCGGACAGTGGATGAAGGGCAAGAGCGCGCCCACATTCGGGCCGCTCGGACCGTGGATCGCCACCCGCGACGAGATCGCCGATCCACAGAACCTCGACATGTTCCTTGATGTCAACGGCGAGCGCTGCCAGACCGGCAGCACGAAGACGATGATCTTCGGCGTGGCGCACATCGTGTCCTACCTGTCGCAGTTCATGGTGCTGGAGCCGGGCGACGTCATCACCACCGGCACGCCTCCCGGCGTCGGCCTCGGGATGAAGCCGCCGCGCTTCCTGAAGGCAGGCGACACCATGCATCTCGGCGTTGCCGGGCTTGGCGAACAGAAACAGACCGTCGTCGCGCGCTGACGCGACGACACAGGAGGCGATGCCAACATGAACGCGCCGGATCCCGCGAAAGCGCCTTCCGATCTCGACGAAAGCGCCCTGTTTTACCACCGCTATCCGGCACCGGGTAAGCTGGAGATTCAGGCCACCAAGCCGCTGGGAAACCAGCGCGACCTTGCGTTGGCCTATTCTCCTGGCGTCGCCGCACCCTGCCTCGCCATCCGCGACGATCCGTCGACCGCCGCCCACTACACGGCGCGCGCCAACCTCGTCGCGGTGATTTCCAACGGCACCGCCGTGCTGGGTCTCGGCAACATCGGCGCGCTCGCCTCCAAGCCGGTGATGGAAGGCAAGGCGGTGCTGTTCAAGAAGTTCGCCGGCATCGACGTGTTCGACATCGAAATGGACGCGCCCGAGATCGAGCGCATGGTCGAGACCGTGGCCGCGCTCGAACCCACCTTCGGCGGCGTCAATCTCGAGGACATCAAGGCGCCCGAATGCTTCGAGGTGGAAGAGCAACTCAAGGCGCGGATGAAGATCCCGGTCTTCCACGACGACCAGCATGGAACGGCGATCATCGTTGCCGCAGCCGTGCTCAACGGGCTGGAGCTGGCAGGCAAGTCGATAGAGGACGCAAAAATCGTGACCTCGGGCGCGGGCGCTGCCGCCCTTGCCTGCCTCAACCTGCTGGTCTCGCTGGGCGCGAAGCACGAAAACATCTGGGTCACGGACCGGTTCGGCGTCGCCTACAAGGGTCGCGTCGACGAGATGGACCGGTGGAAGGACCCGTATGTCAAGGACACGCCGGCGCGGGAGCTTGCCGATGTGATCGGCGGCGCCGACGTGTTCCTGGGGCTTTCGGCGGCGGGTGTGCTCAAGCCGGAACTGCTGAAGGAGATGGCGGAAAAGCCGCTGATCCTGGCGCTGGCAAACCCCGTTCCCGAAATCATGCCGGAGGTTGCGCGCGAGGCGCGACCCGACGCGATGATCTGCACCGGCCGTTCGGATTTCCCGAACCAGGTCAACAACGTGCTGTGCTTCCCCTACATCTTCCGGGGTGCGCTCGATGTCGGCGCGACCGCGATCAACGAGGAAATGAAGATGGCCGCCGTGCGCGCCATTGCAGGACTTGCCCGTGAGGAGCCGTCAGACGTCGCGGCGCGCGCCTATTCCGGCGAGACCCCGATCTTCGGGCCAGATTTCCTGATCCCCTCGCCGTTCGATCCGCGCCTGATCCTGCGCATAGCGCCGGCCGTCGCGGAAGCGGCCTGCAAGACCGGCGTCGCCACCCGCCCCATCGAGGACATGACCGTCTATATCGACCGGCTGACGCGCTTCGTGTTCCGGTCCGGCCTCGTCATGAAGCCGGTCTTTTCGGCAGCGCGAGCCGCGACCTCGAAGCGAGTCGTCTATGCCGATGGCGAGGACGAGCGCGTGCTGCGGGCCGCGCAAGTGGTGTTGGAGGAAGGCATCGCCAAGCCGATCCTGATCGGCCGGCCGCATGTCATCGACGTGCGCCTGCGGCGTTACGGCCTCAAGATCAGGCCCGGCACCGATTTCGAGATCGTCAATCCGGAAGACGATCCGCGCTACCGCGACTATGTCGACCTGCTGATCCGACTCGGCGGTCGCCGTGGCGTGACCCAGGAAGCGGCGCGCACCATGGTGCGCACCAACAATACGGTGATCGCCGCGCTTTCCATGATGCGCGACGAGGCGGACGCAATGATCTGCGGCCTTGAAGGCCGGTTCGAGCGTCACCTGCGCAATGTCGACCTCATCATCGGCCGGCGGGCGGATGTGCGCGACCTGTCGGCGCTCTCGATGCTGATCTCGCAGCGCGGTGTCACCTTCTTCACCGACACCTACGTCTCCGTCGATCCCTCCGCGCAGGAGATCGCCGAGATGACGATCCTTGCATCGGAAGAAATCCGCCGGTTCGGGCTCACACCGAAGGCCGCGCTGCTGTCCCACTCGAATTTCGGCTCACGCGACTCAGCGAGCGCACTGAAAATGCGCGAAGCGGCGGCTATCCTGAGAAAGACCGCGCCTGACCTCGAGGCAGACGGAGAGATGCATGGCGATTCGGCCCTCTCGGCGGTGCTGCGCCAGCGCGTCTATCCGCATTCGTCACTGAAGGACGAAGCCAATCTGCTGGTCTTCCCGAGCCTCGATGCGGCCAATATCGCGCTTACCACGGTGAAGACGATGATGGATGCGCTGCATGTCGGGCCGATATTGCTCGGCACAGCACGGCCGGCGCACATCCTCACGCCGTCGGTCACTTCGCGCGGCGTCGTGAACATGACTGCGTTGGCAATCGTCGAGGCAAGTTCCAAAGCGGAGACGGCGACAGCCTAAACAGAAGGTTAACCCGCCTCCAGTAAGGTACCGCCCATGATGACGGGCGGTGCTTCAGGCGGATTTAAGCGCATCTTTGGGTGCGCTTTCGCCGTTGCCGCGATCATGCTGGCCTTGGCGCTGCTGCCGGCAGAGGCGAGCACGCGCGTGTGCCGTCAGCTCGAAGGACAGCTCTCCAGTCTTTCATCCGGCGGTGGTGGAAAAGCGCGGCGCTACGACGCGGCCATAGCGCGCCAGCAGGAGCAGATACGACAGGCGCGCGACCAGGGCCGTCAGGCTGGCTGCGGACGGTTCATGTCTGGTGCCGCGGTTTCGTTCTGCGGCAACCTCAACGCCACGCTCGATCGCATGGAGCGCAACCTTGCCGAGCTGAACCGGACACGCCAGCGCATGGGCGGTGGTGGCGATACACGGCGCGAGCGCCCGCATCACCGCTGCGCTCGATGCCAATGGATGCCGCGCAAAGAAGTCTGACCCTGCGCCGCAGGATCAGGCCGCGGTGGACAACCGCACGGGCCTGCGCGTCGGCAATCTCTCCGGCCAGTTCCGCACGCTCTGCGTACGCACCTGCGACGGCTATTTCTTCCCGGTCTCTTGGTCCGTCCCACAATCCGCCTTTGCGCGCGACCAGAACGCATGCGCAGCCATGTGCCCCGGCACACAGGTCGAGCTTCACTATCACCGCTCGTCCGGCGAGGAGCCGAAGGATATGATTTCTGCGGTGACCGGCACTCCCTACAGCCAGATGCCGAACGCGTTCCGCTATCGCGAACGCAACACCGCGACCGCTCCCGGATGTTCCTGCACGACATCATCGTCGGCATCGGCAACTGCCCGGCGCGGCTTCGAAATCATCGGTGGCGATCATGGCTCCGGTTTGCCGGAACAGGAGCCCGCCCAGCAGCAGGCAATCCCCATGCCTTTGGAAAGGCCCGATGCGGCCGAGGATCCCGAGACGCTTTCCTCACGCGAGGGCGGGTTGGACGCCGCGGCGCTGAAACGGCTGGCGACCCCGCCGCGCCGGCCCAGGCCTTCGACAGCCGGCACCGAAGACGACGACCGTGCCGTCAGGGTCGTCGGGCCAAGGTTCCTTCCCGACCCAGAAGAGGCAATAGATCTGCGAGTTCCGGACCCTGCTCCCGCCCGGTAAGCGCCAGCCGCAAAGGCATGAACAGCGCCCTGCCCTTGCGCCCAGTTATTTCCTTCAGGCGGTCGGTCCAGATTTTCCAGGTCATCCGGTCCCAAGGTTCCGGCGGCAGATTGTCGAAGGCGATCGCGAGGAATTCGGCGTCTTCCAGCGTCGGTTCAGGCCGCTCCTGCGGTCCCTCCTGCACGATCTTCCACCACACCTCGGCATCAGACAGCTTTTCGAGATTGCCGCGCAACGCAAGCCAGAACGGCTCGGCGAGTGCGCCGGAGATGCCGTGCTGCGCCAGCCTGTCGCGGGCCTCCTCGAACGGCATGGCATGGATCAGCACCTTGTTCAGCGTCACGAGTTCGGCCGGATCGAACTTCGCGGCCGACTTGGACGTCGCCGCAGGGTCGAAGCGTTCGGCAAGCTCATCCATCGAGCGCGCCGCCGACACGCTTTCCGACGTGCCGATCAGAACCGCGAGCGAGGCGACCGCCATCGGCTCGATGCCGTCTTCAGCGAGACTCTTGATCGACAGCGCCCCGCTGCGCTTGGAAAGCCCTTCACCTGAAGAGGTCGTCAGCAGATTGTGATGGCCGAATGCTGGCGGCTGCGCACCAAGCGCCCGGAACAGCGCGATCTGCGCCCCGGTATTGGTGACATGGTCGTCGCCGCGGATGACGTGGCTGACGCCGAGGTCGATGTCGTCGACGACGGACGGCAGGGTGTAAAGATAGGTTCCATCCTCGCGCACCAGCACGGGATCTGACATCGACGCGAGGTCGACCGTCTGCGGGCCGCGCACCACGTCGTCCCAATGCACCTCAGTGCGCTGCGGCGAAAACGGATCGTTCGTGAAATTGGGCAGCAGGAAGCGCCAGTGGGGCTTGCGGCCCTCTTCCTCGAACGCCTTCCTGTCGGCTTCATCGAGCTTCAGCGCCTCGCGGCCATAGACCGGCGGCAGCCGACGCGAGAGCCTGATCTTGCGCCGCCGCTCCAGTTCCTCCGAAGTCTCCCAGCAAGGATAGAGCAACCCAGCGGCCTTCAGCCTTTCGACGGCTGCCGCATAGGTATCGAAGCGTGCCGACTGGTGCGCCGTCACGTCGGGGCGGATTCGAGCCAGTGCAGGTCCGTCTGGATCTGGTCGGCATATTCCTGCCGGGATCGCGCTGTGTCGGTATCGTCGAAGCGCAGGATGAAGCGGCCGCCGCGCTGCCTGGCGAACAGCCAGTTGAACAGCGCGGTCCGGGCATTGCCGATATGGATATGGCCGGTCGGCGACGGCGCGAAACGAACGGTGACTGTCATCGCCTGCGGGTAGCCGAAGCCCATGGCGTTGGCAAGGCGCATCGCCGTCTCCCGCCCGGTTGCGCGGGCGGGAGACGGTATGGTCTAGACGAAGCCCTTCGTCAGTTCGAGCGCCTGACGCTCGAACAGGCGGCGGTAGATGCCGCCCTCGAGCCGGATCAGCGAGACGTGGTCGCCCTCCTCGATCACCTCGCCCTTGTCGAACACCAGCAGGCGGTCGAGTGCGCGCACGGTCGAAAGCCGGTGGGCGATCACGAGCGTCGTGCGGCCGACCATTAGTCGCTCCATCGCCTGCTGGATCAGCACCTCCGATTCCGATCGAGGCTCGACGTGGCCTCGTCCAGGATCAGGATCGGCGCGTCGGCCAGGAACGCACGGGCAATCGCCACGCGCTGGCGCTCGCCGCCCGAGAGCTTGATGCCGCGCTCGCCGACGAGCGTCGCATAGCCCTTCGGCAGCCGTTCGATGAAATCGTGCGCGCTGGCAAGCTTCGCCGCCCGCTCGATCTCCGCCTGGCTCGCACCCGGCCGCGCATAGGCGATGTTCTCCGCCAGCGACCGGTGGAACAGGATCGGCTCCTGCTGGACGATGGCGATCTGCGCACGCAGAGATGCCTGCTGGACCGCCGATATGTCCTGCCCGTCGATCACGATCCGGCCACCGGTGACGTCATGCAGCCTCTGGATGAACTTGACGAAGGTCGTCTTGCCCGAACCCGAATGGCCGACGAGGCCGACCCGCTCGCCCGCGCGGATCTCCAGCGAGAAATCGCGGTAGAGCGGCTCGATATGCCCGCCATAGTGGAACGTCACGTTCTCGAAGGCGATGCGGCCTTCCTCGATGACGATCGGCGGCGCGCCAGGCAGGTCGGCAACGGTGACGGGCTGGGCGTGGATGTCGACCAGCTCCTCCATATCGTTGACCGAACGCTGAACATTGCGCACATGCATGCCGACATCGCGCAGGTAGCCCTGCAGCACGAAGAACGAGGTCAGCACGAAGGCGATATCGCCCGCGCTCGCCCTGCCCTCGCTCCACAGCACGATGGCGAAGCCGATGACGGCCGCGCGCAGGAACAGCATCGTCACGCCCTGCGTCGTTCCGTTGACGGTTCCGCGCGTCCACGTGCGATGGGTCCGGTGGCGCCACTTGTCGACGACCTTGGCCAGCCGCGCATCCTCGCGCTGTTCGGCGCCGAAAGCCTTCACCACCGCGTTGCACGAGACCGCATCGGCCAGCGCACCGCCCAGCCGCGTGTCCCACGCATTGGCAAGGCTTGCGGCGGGCGCGACATACCACAGCGACAGCGAAACGGTGATCGCGATGTAGATCAGCGACCCCGTGCCCACGATGACACCCATCATCGGCCAGTACCAGCCGAGCAGCAGCGTCGAGCCCAGCAGCATCACCGTCGAAGGCAGCAGCGCCACCAGGATCGTGTCGTTCAGCAGGTCCAGCGCCCACATGCCGCGCGTGACCTTACGTACGGTCGACCCGGCGAAGCTGTTGGCGTGCCAGTCGGTCGAAAACCGCTGCACACGTGCGAACGCGTCGGCGGAAATGTCCGACATCATCCGCAACGTCAGCCCGACGATCGCCTGGAACACGAAGTGGCGCAGCGCGATCGCCATCGTTGAGAGCGCGATCAGCATCGAGAACGCGGCGATCGCCGCGTTCCAGGCAAGCTCGTCGGTTGCCGCGCCGCGCGCGACCGCGTCGACGAGACGACCCGAATAGAGCGGCGTCAGAACGTCGGCCGCCGTCGAAGCCAGCACGGCAACGATGATCAACGTCAGCCTGACCGGCTGGTGGCGCCAGTGGGCGCCGGTGAACTTGAATACGCGACGGAAGGCATTGCCGCGCCGCGACTTGGGAAAAGGTCATGTCAATCGCCGGAGGCCGCGAAGCACTCCGGTCCCGGAATATGAAATCAGAAAAAGTTCGGCGCCGGCGACGGTCTTGCCGTCGCGGAGTGACGGTGCCGGACACGGTCCCCTGATCCGCACGAGCGGAACGGAAACCGGTGGCAGCCGCCTTGAAAGGCCGGGGTCAGTACAGGTTCGAAATCGAACCTAGGCGCTGCGACCCGCGATCATGGCGCTGCCCTGGGACGTAGAAGAGAATGCTGGCATTCGAACCTCCTCAGGGATGGCAAGGATCGCGCTTATAATCGCGGAAGTTGTTCCTGCCAAGTCCAGTTGAGCGGATTCCGTTGGGTCAGGCGGTAGCCGGCAAATCGCGCGCGAACAGCCTGCGCGACACGCCGACAAGCATCACGCAAGCGGCGAAGCAGTAGACCCCCATCACGACGACCTGGGCCGGAAAGCTAACACCCGCGTCGATCAGGTAGCCCGTCAGGCCCGGCCCCAGCGCCGTGGCAAACACGCCGAGTGCCATTGTCACCGCCCGAATCGCACCGAGGTAGCGCACGCCGTAAATCTCCGGCCATAGCGCGCCGAAGACCGTGTTGGTGAAGCCGTAGCTGATGCCCATCAGACCCATGAATACGAAAGCCGCCCATTGCGCTTCGACGAAGCCCAGGACAAGGCACGCGAGACCGAGTGGTATCAGGAAAGTCGGCAGCATCGCCTTTGCCGAATAGCGGTCGACCAGTTGGCCCGCCACCAGCGAGAACACCACCACGGTCGCCGCCATGAACGCGAAGGAGGCTGCGAAGGCTTCCAGCGACCAGCCGCGCAGCTCGACGAGATAGATCTGGTGGAAGAAAACCGTGGTGCCGATGAAGCCCGGTGCGAGCACACCGGCCATCGCCATGTAGAACAGCGGGTCGCGCAGCACCTCCGCACGGCTCCAGTCGCGCGCCGCAGCGACAGGTGCGGCGGGGTCGGATGCCTGCGGCGTGCGGTCCTTCGCGACCAGCCAGGAAATCAGCGGCAGCGCGACCACCAGCAGTGTGACCGCGCCGGCAAGCCAGGCGTTGCGCCAGCCCAGCGCGCCCGCCACCAACACGAACAGCAGCGGAAAGGATGCCTCGCCGGCATTGACGCCGATCGCCGTCAGCGAGGTCGCCCTGCCCCTTTGCGCGACGAACCAGCGCCCGATGGCGGTGAACGCGTTCTGGCTCATCATGCCCTGCCCGAACAGGCGCAGCAGATAGATGGCGAGCAGCAGCAGCACGATATGGTGCGAGAATGCCATCAGCACGCAGGCAAAGGCGAGTATCGGAACGATGATGAAGGTCACGGCGCGCGGTGAGCGCTTGTCCACGATCTGGCCGAGATAGGTCAGGGTCGCGGCGCTGGCGAGCGTCGCCACCATATAGACCGTGCCGAACTGGCCATGGCTCAGCCCGTACTCGGTACGGATATGGCCCGACGACAAAGAAATGAAAAACGTCTGCCCGTAGGACGAAAAGAAGGTCAGCAGGAAGCCGCCGGCGAGCCAGCGCGCGTTATTGCGGATAAAGGCAAGGAAATTCATGGGGTCTAAAGCCGCTCTTTTGCCGACCCCGCCGGGGCATGCGGGGCCCTGCGTTTGGAATGCCGCGCACTCTATCCGGCTCGCGCCGACCCGCAATGGCACTGACCATCTCTCCTGGGGGCCAAAGCGACGCTTGCCTGAAAGATAAGCCTGTGCTTATCTCAATCCATGAACGATCTGACATCTTTCGCGCCCTTGCCGATCCGACCCGTCGCGCGGTCTTCGAGCGACTTCTTGCCGGTGAGAAGAACGCGACCGAGCTGCGCGAGGGCTTGGCGATCTCGCAACCCGCCATCTCGCAGCACGTCGCCGTTTTGCGTGGTGCCGGCCTCGTCAACGAGATCCGCGCCGGCCGTCACGTAAACTACAGCGTCAACCCTGATGGCCTCACGCCGCTTTTCGACTGGCTCGCCCGCTATCGCGCCTTCTGGCCGACGCGCGTCGAAAGGCTCAAGACACTCCTCAAGGAAATGGATCAATGACCGACGGTTTTTCGGACGACCCAGACAGCACCGAGGAGGTGATGGTTGACTGCGAGCTCGATGCCGCACCTGAAAAGGTCTGGCGGGCGCTCACCGTGCCGGAGCTTGCCGCGCAATGGCTGGAAACCGATCGCACTGGCGAAAACGCCGCCGGCGAGCGCAGCTACGCCCTCATCGAGGCGGAACCCTGCAACCGCGTGCGCTACGCATGGCACGACGCGACCGCGAGCGAGCCCGATACGGTCGTCACCATCGACCTCTCGCCCGCTCCCGACGGCCGCACCCGTTTTCGCCTGACGCATAGCGTGGCCGAACGCGCGATACCGGTGGCAGTCAACTCCAACCGTCCGCCAACGGCCATGGCCGCCTGACGGCAGCTTCAAAACCTTTCACATCCCAACAAGGAGGATCGCGCGATGCGCGAAACGATGAATCTCGTCCCCATGGTCGTCGAGCAGTCGCCGCGCGGCGAACGCTCCTTCGACATCTTCTCACGGTTGCTGCGCGAGCGGATCGTGTTCCTCAATGGCGAAGTCAACGACGCATCCGCTTCGTTGATCTGCGCGCAGCTTCTGTTTCTGGAGTCGGAGAACCCCAAGCGGGAAATCTCATTCTACATCAACTCGCCGGGCGGCGTGGTGACGAGCGGCTTTGCGATCTACGACACGATGCGTTTCATCACGAGCCCGGTTTCGACGCTTTGCATGGGCACAGCCGGATCGATGGCGTCATTCCTGCTCGCATCGGGCGCGCCGGGCCGGCGCATCGCCCTGCCCAACGCCAGTGTCGTCCTCCACCAGCCCCTCGGCGGGTTTCGCGGCCAGGCCTCGGACATCGAACGCCATGCCGAGGACATCCTGAAGCTCAAGCGCCGCATGACGAGCCTCTATGCGCAGCATTGCAACCAGACCGAAGCCGAGGTCGAACGCGTGCTCGACCGCGACTTTTTCTTCACGGCGCAGGAAGCCAAGGAATGGGGGCTCGTCGACCACGTCTACGATCAGCGGGAAATCGTGGAGAACGGCAATGGCGCAAGCTGAAGACGGCGCCGCCCTGTGATGCTCAGCTGCGATCCCTGAACCGGTTGGTAATCGGATAACGGCGGTCGCGGCCGAAGTTCTTCTTGGTGATCTTCACGCCCGGGGCGGCCTGCCTGCGCTTGTACTCGGCGATGTAGAGCAGATGTTCGATGCGATGCACGGTCTCGCGGTCGTGTCCGCGCCCGACGATCTCGTCGACCCCCATCTCGCCTTCGACGAGGCATTCCAGAATGTCGTCCAGGACGGGATACGGCGGCAGCGAGTCCTGGTCGGTCTGGTCCGGCCGGAGCTCGGCCGAGGGCGCCTTGTCGATGATGTTCTGCGGGATCACCTCGCCCGAGGGACCAAGCGCGCCGGGCGGCACGTTGCCGTTACGCCAGCGGGCAAGTGCATAGACCTGCATCTTGTAGAGGTCCTTGATCGGGTTGAAGCCGCCATTCATGTCGCCGTAAAGCGTGGCGTAGCCGACCGACATCTCAGACTTGTTGCCGGTGGTGACGACCATCGAACCGAACTTGTTGGAGATCGCCATCAGGATCGTGCCGCGCGCGCGGCTCTGCAGGTTCTCCTCGGTGATGCCCTCCTTGGTGCCCTCGAACATCTGCCCGAGCGCGTTGGAGAAGCCATCGACCGGCTCGAAGATCGGCACGATGTCGTAGCGGGTGCCGAGTGCGCGCGCGCAATCCTCGGCGTCTTTCAGCGAATCCTTCGAGGTATAGCGATACGGCATCATCACGCAGCGCACCCGCTCCTCGCCGAGCGCATCGACGGCGATCGCCGCGCAGATCGCCGAGTCGATGCCGCCCGAAAGGCCGAGCACGACGTTCTTGAAGCCGTTCTTGTTCACATAGTCGCGGAAGCCCAGCAGGCAGGCGCGGTAATCGGCCTCCTCCTTTTCCGGGATCTTCGACATCGGGCCGTCGGTGCAGCGCCAACCGTCTGCTTCCCGCTTCCAGGTCGTGACGACGACCGCTTCCTCGAACTGGCTCATCTGGAAGGCCAGCGACTTGTCGGCGTTGAAGGCGAAGCTTGCACCGTCGAAGACGAGTTCGTCCTGCCCGCCGAGCTGTGCCGCGTAGAGCAGCGGCAGGCCGGTCTCGATGACCTGCTTCAGCACGACCTGATGGCGAATATCGACCTTGCCGCGATAATAGGGCGAGCCGTTCGGCACCAGCAGCATCTCCGCGCCGCTTTCGGCCAGCGTCTCGCAGACGCCGAGATCGCCCCAGATGTCCTCGCAGATCGGAATGCCGAGCCGGATACCGCGGAAATTGACCGGACCGGGCACGTCAGGGCCGGCCTGGAACACCCGCTTCTCGTCGAATTCGCCGTAGTTGGGCAGGTCAAGCTTGTAGCGTTCGGCAACGACCTTGCCGCCGTCCAGCACCATGACGGCGTTGTGCAGGCCGCTGTCGCGACGCAGCGGCGTGCCGATGATGACGCCCGGCCCGCCATCGGCAGTATCCTGAGCGAATTCCGCGACAGCACGTTCGCAGGCGGCCACGAAGGCCGGCTTCAAAACCAGGTCCTCCGGCGGATAGCCGGCGATGAAGAGCTCGGTAAAGAAGACGAGGTCCGCGCCATGGCGGGCTGCATCCGCCCTCGCCTCGCGGGCCTTGGCGAGGTTGCCGGCAACGTCGCCGACAACCGGATTGAGCTGCGCAACGGCGATGCGAATGATGTCTGGAGCTTTGCTGTTCATGCAAAAGCCTGTAGCGCGGCGGTTGCCGCATCGCAATGGCGCAGGGGCAGCCTAGTCGCTGACATAGCCGCGCAACTCTTCCACCGATCGATTGGGCCCGATCGACATTGAAAGAGTGCGCGAGATGTGGGCGCGCGGCAGGCCGGTTTCCGCAGCCCAGGCATTCATCTGCGCCTGAATGGCTGCGAGGTCCTTCTTGGAAGTCGGGCTTTCGGCGATCTCCAGCCCGGCATCGCGCATGGCAGCGGCCATGTCGCTGGAGATGATGAACGTATCCCAACCCAGCCAGCGCAGCAGGTATTGCCCTGTATTGCCACCAAGTCGGCTGCCGTGCTTGCCGAAATACGCCGTCAGCCCGACCTGGTCGTCGGCGGGCCAATCAGCCAGGAACTTGCCGAACCCGCTGTGCTCGCGCGAAACGCGGTCGACGAAGGCTGCGTTGTCGCGAACCGATTTGATCTTCTGCGGGTTGCGCACGATGCGCTTGTCACTCGCCAGATCGTGCCAGAAATCGTCCGGCTGAAACAGAAGCGGCTTCGGCTCAAAGCCGAGGAACGCCTCCTCGAAGCCCGGCCATTTCTGCTCGATCACCGACCAGACGAAACCGGCCGAGAAGACGCGGTTGGCCATGGTGGACAGGATGCGGTCGTCCGGCACGGCCGCGAGTGCCGCATTGTCTGGCACCGGCCCCAGCAGAGAATCCAGCACCTCATCACCGCCCTTGCGGTCTGCCGCGCGGGCGCGGATAGATTTGAATGAAAGCATGGCGGCCTCCCTGAATCGTTGCGATCATGCTTCACCGGAACGTTCCAGCCAAGCAGGAGAATGGGCATGGCAAAGACAGTCGAGGAACTCGCGTCACGCTGGTTCCCGGGCAAAAAGCTCGGCGACGCCGAACACCGTGTTCTTCAAAGCACCGCGGCCCGGCGCCCGCTTGCCAGAGACCAGAACCGGCATATTGCCGACCATGCCGGCTTCGGCGAGAGACTGGCAGACGCGATCGCACGGATCGGCGGTTCATGGAGCTTCATCCTGAGCTTTCTGGCCTTCCTGCTTGTCTGGACGCTTGCCAACACGTGGTTGCTCACGCGTGACGCGTTCGATCCCTACCCGTTCATCTTTCTCAACCTCGTGCTTTCCATGCTTGCCGCCATCCAGGCTCCCGTCATCATGATGTCGCAGAACCGGCAGACCGAGCGAGACCGGCTCGACGCGGCACATGACTATGAGGTCAACCTCAAGGCCGAGATCGAGATCATGGCGCTGCACGAAAAGATGGATGCCCTGCGGCAGAGCGAAATCGTCGCCATGCATTCGGAAGTCCGGGCAATCGCCGAAAGGCTGGAGAGGCTTGAGACGCTGATGACGGGCCGGAAAACCGCCGAATGACCGAGACGATCCATCTGCTGATCGAGAAATATGGCTTGCTTGCCGTCTTCCTTGGGTGCGTCGCAGAGGGTGAAAGTGCTGCCGTGCTCGCAGGATTCTTCGCGCATCAGCACGTGTTTCCGGCCTTGGGGGCGTTTCTCGCGACCTTTGCCGGCGCGTTCCTCGGCGACACGTTGTTTTTCGTCGCCGGCAGACGGTTCGGCACCTACGGGTTTGTGAAACGACAGGCAGCGCGCCCCGGCTTTGGCCGTGCGCTCGACCTCATCGCCAGACGGCCGGTCACTTATGTGATGCTCAACCGCTATGCCTACGGTTTTCGCCTGGTCGGCGGCATCGCCGCAGGACTGTCCGCCATGCCCGCCGGCAAGTTCGCTGCCGTGAACGCACTTTCGTCAGCGGTTTGGGCGATCCTGTTTCTTGGCGCAGGCTACCTGTTCGGTGCGGGCGTGGAACAGTTAGTCGGAAGGGAACTCGCAAATCATCAGCGATTGCTCGCCGCATTGGGCATCGGGCTTGTCACGACCGTTGCCGCCGGTTTTGCCGCGCATCATTTCTCCAGACGCGGCAAGCGGTAGACCTCAGACTGGCGCGCCTGCGATCCACTCCCAGAAAGCCAGCAGCCAGACACCCCCGGCGATGACGAGTGACAGCGCGACCGCCAGCGAGCCGCAGTCCTTGGCAAGCCGGATGTCGGTGTTGAATTCACGCGAAAAGGCATCGCAGGCAGCTTCAACGGCCGTGTTGAGCACTTCAACGACCATCACCAGCAGGATCACTCCGATCAACAGCGCGAAGCCGCGCCAAGTCGTTGCGATCACATAAGCAACCGGCAAGGCAACGCCGAGAAGGATCGTTTCGAGGCGGAAGGCGGCCTCATGGCGGATGAGGACCCCCAGGCCCGGGCCGAATTCTTCGTCGCGTTGATCAGTCTTTCCATCGGCAGGCCGGTTCTTGAATTGTCGCTTTCGGCTTCTCATAGCCAAAGCGATGCCCGGCGAACAGCCTGCCATCAATGGAACAGGTAGGAATCGTAGGCGAAGAACCCGAGCTGGCGGGACGCGTGGGCGCGCTCTGCGCGGGGCGCCCCGCCCGCGGCACCATAAGCGAAGAAGATCGGCATCAGATGCTCGTCGGTCGGGTGGTTTTCACGCGCGAACGGCGCCTGCGCCTTCCAGTCTAGCAATGCATCGCGGTCACCTTCCGCCAGTTTGTCGGCAAACCACTCGACAAAGGCATCTACATGAGCTGCCAATTCCGGATCGGCCTGCTTGCCGCCGCGCATCACCGGAAACAGTTCACGCAGGTTGTGGGTGATGTGGCCGGAGCCGATCAGCAGCACGCCTTCCTCGCGCAGCGGCGCCAATGCGCGGCCGAGCGCATAGTGCCATGCGGCGTCGCGCGATGGATCGACGGAAACCTGTACCACCGGAATATCGGCCTGCGGAAACGCGAGCTTGAGCGGTGTCCATGCGCCGTGATCATATCCCCGCTCGGCAAGGCGGCTCGGCTCCAGGCCTGCCTCGCCCAGCATCGCAAACACGCGCTCGGCAAGGTGCGGCTCGCCCGGTGCCGGGTACACCATCTCATAAAGCTCCGGTGCGAAGCCACCGAAATCATAGATCATTCCCGGCGCCGGATCGGTGACGACGGCAACGCCATTAGTCTCGAAATGGGCTGAGACGATCACGATCGCCCTGGGCCTCGGCAGGTGTTCCGACAACGTTTCGAGATAGTCGCGGGCTGCACTGTCATTGATGACGATGTCGGGGCCGCCGTGAGAGATGAAGAGCGTGGGCATCGAAGCCATGGGAAATCTCCTTTCCCATCATATACGCCTCCGCGCGCTCCGGCGGCAGATGCGATGCCAGCGACTCTTCGTTCAAGAATATCGAACGTCTACCGAATATTCGTTCACGTTCGCGTCTCCCGCCGACATCTAGCTCTTCTGTGGCAGCCCGTCGGTGATTTCGTAATAGTCGCCCTTGTCGCCGACGAAGATATGGACCTCGCCCTCTAGGCCGGACGGCGCATCGAAACTGCCTGCCATGATGGAGACATAGTCGGCGTCGTCGCGTTTCCAGAACAGCGCCGAGCCGCAGGTCCTGCAGAAGCCGCGTTGCGCGAAGTCCGATGCACGATACCAGCTCACATTTTCGTCGCCGGTGACTTCCAGGTTCTCGTTCGACACGTTGGTCGCCGCGTAATAATGCCCGGTCTGGCGGCGGCATTGCGAGCAATGGCAATAGACGACGCCGCGCAACGATCCCCTTGCGGTGAATCGCACGGAGCCGCAAAGGCACGCGCCTGTATGGGTTTCGCTCATGATCTCCTCCCTGCGTTGTTCCCGCCCCATCTCGCATGACTCCACCGGACGGAACATCGCGGAATTTTGACGCCTCTTTCAGCGAAACACGATCAGCACCACGCAGTGCAACATTACCAAGAATTAACGGAAGAACGTCGCTTTTCACCCGGCGCGGCATCGCAATGCTCGTTTCATCTGCCTATGTGCGACGCGCAATCCAAATGGTCGTATCTCCATGCAAGACAAGACGAAAAGAGCGCTGCTGCTGGTCAACCCGAAGGCGAGGCGCGGTAGCGAGGCCATCGGCCCGGTAACCGGCAGGCTCGAGGCTGGTGGACTTTCGGTGACTGTGGAATCCTTCGACGCCTTGCCCGAAATCGCGCGCGACATCGTGCGCCTGCGCGAAACCGCCGATCTCGTGATCGTATGTGGCGGTGACGGTTCTGTCTCGTCTGCGGCGCTCGCAGCGGTCGAGAGCGGGCTGCCGCTGGGCATCGTTCCGATGGGAACGGCGAATGACCTTGCCCGCACGTTGAGCATTCCTGTCGATCTGGCGCGGGCGGCCGACGTCATCGCTAACGGTCGCACCCGGCGTATCGACGTCGGCACCGTCAACGGCCACGCCTTTTTCAACGTTGCCAGCATCGGGCTCAGCGCCGCACTCGCGCGCGGGCTCGATCCCGCCCTCAAGCGGCGCTTCGGCCGTTTCGGCTACGCGCTCGCCGCCGCTCGGGTGATGCGGCAGGCCGACCGCTTCGTTGCCCGCATCACGGAGAAAGGCCAGCAGATCGAGACGTCCACGTACCAGATCGCAGTCGGCAACGGCCGCCATTACGGCGGCGGCAACGTGATCGAGGCCTCTGCCAGCATCGACGACGGTCATCTCGACCTCTACAGCCTCGAAATGAAGAACGTCTGGAAGCTCGCGCTGATGATGCGCTCGTTCCGCTCAGGCACGCACGGTGCATGGAGCGAGGTGCGCACTGCGCGTTGCATCGAATTCGATGTAGAAACGGACACTGAAATGCCGGTGAATGCCGATGGCGAGATCGTCACCTCGACGCCGGCGCATTTCAAGGTGCTACCCCAGGCGATCGAAGTCTTCGCCCCCTAGCCTGAAACGGAAACGGGCGCCGAAAGGCGCCCGTTCGATTGTCACGAAGGCAGGTCGATCAGCCGTTGACGACCTGTCGCGGGGCCTCGCCTGCGTTCTTCCGCTTAAGCAAATCCGCCACCAGGAAAGCCAGCTCGATCGCCTGGTCGGCGTTGAGGCGCGGGTCGCAATGGGTGTGGTAGCGATCCTGCAGTTCTTCGTCGCGGATGGCGCGCGCGCCACCGGTGCATTCGGTGACGTTCTTGCCCGTCATCTCGATGTGGATGCCGCCCGGATGCGAGCCCTCGGCGCGATGCACCTCGAAGAAGCTCTGCACTTCCTTGAGGATGCGGTCGAATGGCCGCGTCTTGTAGCCGGCTGCTGTGATGGTGTTGCCGTGCATCGGATCGCACGACCAGACGACCTTGCGGCCTTCCTTCTGCACGGCGCGCACCAGCTTCGGCAGGTGGTCGCCCACCTTGTCGGCACCGAAGCGCGCGATCAGCGTCAGCCGACCCGGCTCGTTTTCCGGGTTCAGAAGGTCGATCAGCTCGATCAGCCCGTCCGGCGTCAGCGAAGGACCGCATTTGAGGCCGAGCGGGTTCTTGATGCCACGGCAGTATTCGATATGCGCATGGTCCGGCTGGCGCGTGCGGTCGCCGATCCAGATCATGTGGCCGGAGGTCGCGTACCAGTCGCCGGAGGTCGAGTCGATGCGGGTCAGCGCTTCCTCGTAGCCGAGCAGCAGCGCCTCGTGGCTGGTGTAGAAATCCGTCTCGCGCAACGCCGGATGGCTGTCACCGGTGATGCCGACCGCGCGCATGAAGTCGATCGTCTCGGAAATGCGCGTGGCCAGCGCCTGGTAGCGTTCAGCCTGCGGGCTGTCGGCGACGAAGCCGAGCATCCACTTGTGCACGTTCTCGAGGTTGGCGAAGCCGCCCTGCGCGAAGGCGCGCAGCAGGTTCAGCGTGGCGGCGGACTGGCGATACGCCATCTCCTGCCGCGCGGGATCGGGAATGCGCGACTCTCATCGAACTCGATGCCGTTGATGATGTCGCCGCGGTAGCTCGGCAGCGTCACGTCGCCCTTGGTCTCGTTGTCGGACGAGCGCGGCTTGGCGAACTGGCCGGCGATGCGGCCGACCTTCACCACAGGCTGGGCACCGCCATAGGTCAGCACCACGGCCATCTGCAGGAAGACGCGGAAGAAGTCGCGGATGTTGTCCGCGCCATGCTCGGCGAAGCTTTCGGCGCAGTCTCCGCCCTGCATCAGGAAGGCCTCGCCATTGGCGACGGCTGCGAGCTGGCGCTTCAGCTTGCGCGCCTCACCTGCAAAAACCAGTGGCGGATAGGTGGCGAGCTGCCGTTCGGTCTCCGCAAGCACAGCGGCGTCCGGATAAGCCGGAACCTGCTGGATCGGCTTGTTTCTCCAGGAATTCGGGGACCATTTCGTCGTCATCGTCGCACCCATTACATCATGCGCGGGCGGCCTACGCCCGCAGGGAACCCGGTTTTTCGGGAACGCGGCTCCTTACACTAGAGCTAATGTTTATTCTACCCCGCATTCGTCTGCGATTCGACCGCAATCAAGCCGCGACCTGAAAGTACGCCGTCGAACCGCCGCCGCTGCGCATCGTCGAGGCTGACCGCACGCGGGTAGATCGGCTCAGCTCGGTCATCATGGATGCCCACCTCGAACCCTTCGGTTTCGGTCAGGAAACGCGCCAGCCCTTCTTCGCCATGCTCGGACAAGAAACCCAGCAGTACTGCATCGAGATAGGACCGCAATATGCGTGGCGGCTCGGGATGCGGCGGCAGATGTTCCTCAGCGACGTAGACATATGTCAGGCATCGATATGGAGCCGGAGCAAGGAGCTCGAGATCGCCGTCGACAATCTCGATGCGCCGGTAGCGCGCTTCACGCGCGTCGACGGCTGCGAGGTTCTCCATGCGGTCGAAGACCAGCAGTCCATCGCATATGGAACTCTCATCCTGCCGCACCGAAAGAAGTGCTGCCGGAAAACCCGGCATGTCGGGGCGCGGCCGCCAGTGCCGCCGCCAACCTTTAAGCCGCGCAGGCACGGCCGCCAGAATATCGGTGCGGTGGGTGGTGCGGCAGACAAGCGACCCGTAGCCGAAATAGGCGACGACGGCGTTGTCGGAAAGTTCGGAGGCATCGACTGAGTTGTCATTCATACCCGCAGGCTAGCTTGTCTATCACGCCCGCCGCAAGCACAGGCATTTCCGTTCAGGCTTGAACATTTTCTGTTGATTTTGACGTTAACGTCAATGCTACGGTTATGCATTGTTCGGCTTTGCAGCCGGAGCCGCTCCATAACCGGAAACGATCCGATGTCGCAGAAACCAGCCCGCGTGATCCAGCCGTCCGAACCTGCCCATGTGGATGCCACCAAAAACCCTGTCACAATCAGCACGGAGGACGGCTTTCCGCTGGGCGGCACGCTGTGGCAGGGCGACGGCGACGGACCGCTTGTCCTGATCTCATCCGCCACCGCCGTGCCGCAGGCCTCTATGCACGCTTTGCGACCGCGCTGATGGAGGAAGGCGCGCGGGCGGTACTGACATACGACTATCGCGGCACGGGCATGTCACCGCGGCCTGAAGGATGGTCGCGGCGCATTGACTACAAGGAATGGGCACTCAGGGATTTTCCTGCCGCGTGCCGGACACTGGCTGCGGTCGATCCTGGCCGCGAGCTGGTGGGGGTTGGTCAGTCGCATGGCGGGCACGCGTTCGGCCTTTCCGGCGTTTCGGACCGTTTTTCGCGCTACGCGATGGTCGCCACCATGTCGGGTTATCTCGGCCTGCTCGACGACCGCTGGGCGTGGGCGCGGATGAACCTTGTCGGCGTGCCGGTCTCGCTCTGCTTCCGCGACACGCCGCGCTGGATGGGCATCGGCGAGCCGATGCCTTCCTCGTGCTTCCGCGACTGGGCGCGCTGGTGCCGGATGAAGAACTATTTCTTCGACGATCCGGATTTGCCCGAGACTGCGCGCTACGGCGAAGTACGGCGTCCCATCCTCGCCATCGGCCTCACCGACGATCCATGGGCTACGCCCCGGGCGGTGGATCATTTCATGGCGCGCCACACCAACGCGCCGGTCGAGCAGCGCTGGATTTCGCCGCAGGAAGCCGGTGGGCGCGTCGGCCATCTCGGCTTCTTCCGCTCCCGCTTCGCCGAAACGCTATGGCCGCCGCTGATCCGATGGCTGCTGCAAGGCGAAGAGATGACGCTGGGTCGCAGCAGGGCAGCCTAGACGCGCTCGCCGTTCTTCACGCGATAGGTGGGCTGATACATCGTCACCAGTTCCTCGGCGGCGGTCGGATGCACGGCCATGGTGGCGTCGAAAGCGTCTTTGGTCAGCTGCGCCTTGACGGCGATGCCCAGAAGCTGTGCCATCTCGCCGGCATCGACGCCGAGGATGTGGGCGCCGACAACGCGCCGCGTCGCCGCATCGACCACCAGCTTCATGATCATCTTTTCCTGACGGCCGGAAAGCGTGTGCCGCATCGGCCGGAACTCGGCACGGTAGATTTCCAGCTCGTCGAAGCGCTTCGCGGCATCTTCCTCCGACAGGCCGACGGTGCCGATCTCGGGCTGCGAGAACACCGCCGTGGCGATGGCATCGAAATCCGGCGTCGTCGGCTTGTCGCGGAAGACCGTATCGATGAAGCACATCGCCTCGTGGATCGCCACGGGCGTCAGCTGCACGCGATTGGTGACGTCGCCGATGGCGTAGATGTTATCGACATTCGTACGAGAATAATCGTCGACAACGATCTCGCCGACGGTGCCGGTTTCCACGCCCGCCTGCTCGAGCCCCAGCCCTTCGGTATTGGGCGTGCGGCCCAGCGCCAACATGAGCTGGTCGACGGTGAGCGTCTCGTCGTTGCTCAGTGCGATCTCCAGCTTTCCATCCGCCCGCTTGCCAATGTTGTGGGCGACTGCGTGGCAGATGATGCGGATGCCCTTGTCCACCATCGCCTTGTGAACGCCGCGGCGCATGTCCATGTCGAAACGGCCGAGAATTTCCTTGCCGCGATAGACGAGCGTCGTCTCGACACCCAGCCCATGGAATATGTTGGCGAACTCGACGGCGATGTAACCGCCGCCGGCTATCGCGATCGAACCCGGCAGCTTTTCAAGGTGGAATGCCTCATTGGAAGTGATGGCATGTTCGTGCCCTGGCAGCGCCGGGTGCGGGGTAGGCCTGCCGCCGGTGGCAATCAGGATGGTGCGCGCGGTGACGGTGCGGTCTTCCTTGACGATGCGCACTGTGTGCCGGTCCAGCAGGACCGCTCGGCTTTCGATGATTTCGGCGCCGGCCTTTTCGAGCCCCAGCCTGTAAAGGCCCTCCAGCCTTGCGATCTCGCGGTCCTTATTGGCGATCAGTGTCGGCCAGTCGAATTTGGCCTCGCCGACGCTCCAGCCATAACCTGCGGCATCCTCGAAATGCTCGGGAAACTGCGAGGCGTAGACGAACAGCTTCTTGGGCACGCAGCCACGGATGACGCAGGTGCCGCCAAAGCGGTATTCCTCTGCAATCGCAACACGCTTGCCCATGCCCGCAGCAAGACGGCCCGCACGAACACCACCGGATCCGCCACCAATGACAAAAAGGTCGTAATCGAATTCGGTCATTGGCGCGCTCCCGCTGCTTTTATGATGGGCTTCACGTAAGCGCTGAGCCGCCAAAGAAAAGCCCGGCGCAAAGGCCGGGCTTTTTCCGAATACCGTCGTGGAGACTACTGGTTGGCCGTGCCCTGCGCGGCACCTTGGTCGGGCGCAGTTCCGTCAGTGACCCGTGCGACCCCTACCCGCTCCTCAAGCTTCTGGCCAACCTGCTGCGTCATGTCGCGCGCGATGCCACGCCCCCATATTTCGGCTGCCTGGCGAATTTCGCGTATCACGATAGGCGCGTTGTCCATAACCTTCTGGCCGGTGGTCGTGGCGTAGAACGCGGAAATATCCTTCAACTCCGCTTCGGAGAAAATGCGGGCGTAGATCAAAGCAACCTCACGCTCCAGGTCTCCGCGGCGTGCGGCGAGGGAAATCGCGGTCTCGTCGACAACCGCGTTGATGTCGGATTCGAGGTTGGGGTTCTGCTGGATCAGCTCGTTCTTCACGCCAAGCGCCGTTTGCGGCAGGATCGCGTCGTACTCGTTCGTCGTACGCATTGCCCCAATGGCAGCGCGCGCGGCGGCTAGGTGCGAGTCGGAGATTTCCTGCGCGATAGCCGGCTGCGCCACCGCAAGCATTGCGAACGCTCCAACGACGGCTGCAATGTGACGGGATTTATTGGCCAGAATCATGATGTTGCAAACTCCTGTTTAAGCAGCGGCCCGCACCGTTCTCACGCCGTCCGCGTCCGCGACGATCGCCGCATCGGCCAGTTCCAGAAAGAGACCATGCTCGACCACGCCGGGTATGGCATGAAGTGCATCGCTAAGGGCTCTTGTATCGGGAATGCGGCCAAAAGATGCGTCGATGATGAAATGCCCGCCGTCTGTAACAAAAGGCTCGCCGTTCGTCATCCTCAATGTCAGCGGGCCGTCGAGCCCGAGACGGGCGGCCGCCTCGCCGATCGCGATCTCGGTCGCGCGCAGGCCGAACGGGTTGACCTCGATCGGCAACGGAAAGCGGCCCAGCGTGTCGACCAGTTTCGAAGCGTCGGCGATGACGATCATGCGCGCCGAGGCGGCCGCGACGATCTTCTCGCGCAGCAGCGCGCCGCCGCCGCCTTTGACCAGCGTCAAGGCGGGATCGATTTCGTCGGCGCCGTCTATGGTCAGGTCGAGGCGCGGCGTCTCGTCCAGCGTCGACAGCGGCACGCCCAGTTCACTGCAAAGCCGCGCCGTACGTTCTGAGGTCGGGACGCCGATCACAGTCATCCCCTCACCCACTTTTACGGCGAGCAGCCGGACGAACTCCTCCGCCGTAGAGCCGGTGCCGATGCCCAGCTTCATGCCGTCGGCAACATGGGTCAGCGCCTCGCGCGCCGCTTCGATCTTCAGTTGTCTGGCGTCCATCCCACTGCTCCTACGGTCTCGTTGGAAGGTGCCCTAGCAGTTTTGCCGGACGGCGCAAGACTTGCCCGGCCCGGCAAGGCACGCTATCGCGGTCTCACCCGTGGATATTGAGGATTTCCCGCCCATGAAACGACCGATTGTCGTCTTCGACCTCGACGGAACGCTGGTCGACACCGCGTCCGACCTGCTCGCCAGCCTCAACCACTGCCTCGGAATTGCCGGTCTCGCCCATGCCGAGCCGGCGCAATTGCGCAGCTTCGTCGGCATGGGTGGGCGTGTGATGATCGAGCGCGCCTTCGCCGCTCAGCAGAAATCGCTGTCGCCAACAACGCTCGACAAGCTTCAGGCCGCGTTCCTGGACCATTATGGCGGCAACATCCCGGGGCTGTCCCAACCCTATCCCGGCGCGGTTGCGGCGGTCGAGCGCTTCGCGGAAGCCGGATATGCGGCTGCCGTCTGCACCAACAAGTTCGAGGGCCTTTCGAAGAGCCTGATCGATGCGCTGGGCCTGTCGTCGCATTTTTCGGCGATCTGCGGGCAGGACACATTCGCGTTCCGCAAGCCTGACCCGCGCCATCTGCTCGAAACCATCGCGCTCGCGGGATGCGATCCGGAGCGCGCCATCATGATCGGCGATTCCCGCACGGACATCGACACGGCCAAGGCCGCTGGCATCCCGGTCGTCGCCGTCGATTTCGGCTATACGGACCGCCATGTCCGCGAGTTCGAACCCTCGCGCATCATCTCGCATTTCGACGAATTGACGGTCGCCATGACCGACGATTTGCTGCGCGCGGTAGCCAACTGATCGGTTCTTGACTTCCCCCTGCCCCGCCCCTTATATCGCGGCTCCTTCGGGGCGATCACGCCCTGTTCGGGCGCGTAGCTCAGCGGGAGAGCACACCCTTCACACGGGTGGGGTCACAGGTTCAATCCCTGTCGCGCCCACCATCCGCCAAGTCGGATGGTGATACTCATCTCACTCCCCGGAGACTGAAGATTACCCTCACGCGCCGGGCGCGCGCAGGGCCTCCACCTTGTCGATCGCCGCTTTCGTCCTTTCGTCGCGGCCGTAGACGTCGTCGTAATAATGGACCTTGCCGGCCTCGTCCGGCCACGCCGTGAAGTAGCCGACATAGACAGGCACCTCGACATCGAGGTTCTGGCGCGAATGCGGCTGCTCGAGGCGCGCGTCGACGCGGCTACGCTCCCAGCCGAGTACGGCTGCGGCCATGCCGCGCGGGTCGGCAAGACGGATGCAGCCGTTCGAGACAGCGCGGTTGTCGCGGTCGAAGAGCTGCTTTTCCGGCGTGTCATGCATGTAGATCGCGTGTTTGTTGGGGAACATGATCTTCAGTTCGCCCAGCGCGTTGCCGCGCCCGGGACGCTGGCGCACGTCGAATGGCACGTTGGCGCCGTATTGCGACCAGCTCACCGAGGAGGACGGCACCGTCCGCCCGCGCCGGTCGACCACCTCGAAGCCGTTGCGGTCGAGGTAAGACGGGTCGGAATAGAGCTTGGGCAGGTACTTGTTGACCAGGATCGAGCGCGGCACGCCCCAATAGGGGTGGAACTCGACATACTGGATCTTGTCCTGGAAGAAATAGGTCTGCGTGCGCGTCGAGCCCACGACCGTGCGCATCGACAGCTTTTCCTTGCCGTCCTCGACATAGGTCGCCTTGAAGGCTGGCGTATTGATGAAGACGTGCCGGTCGGGCAGTTGCGAAGGCAGCCAGCGTGCCTGTTCCAGCGCCACCTCGGCCTTTTCGATGCGGCCGGCCCGGGTCTCGCCCGCCAGCGCGCGGATGGTGCGCGGGCCGATCACGCCGTCGGCGCCCACACCGGCCAGTTTCTGGGCGGCCTTGATGACCGGAGCCAGCTCCTGTGCATAGGCTTCGCTGCCGAGGTGCCGTGTCAGCACGTCGCCGTGCTCCGCACGGAATGCCTCGTCGGCACGCTGGCCGATAAGGCTCAGGATTTTCGGGAACTCCGGATTGGTCTCGCCCGGCCGGATAACAGTGTTCGGTGCGATCACGATCTCGTTTTCGTCCGCCGCGCGCAGCATCTCCAGTTCGACCCGCAGCGCTTTGTAGCGCGCGTTCTGCGGATGCTGGGCTTCAAGATATGCCGCGACATCGTCGGCGGTACGCGCAAGCTGAAGGGCCGCGACCGCGTCGAGTTCCCTGGGCGCGAAGTCGTGATAGCCGGAGATGCGGTTGGGATCGATACGCCCCGAGCGCGCGTCGCGGATATAGCGCAGCATCCGTGCCGACAGCTCCATCTCAAACGCCGCCAGTGCTGCATCGTCCGCGTCCGTGCCTGGCACGGTGACGGCGTAATCCTGCGGCTCCAGCCCATGGCTGGCCGCGTCGCCAAGCGTGCGCAAGGCGCTGCGGGCACGCTCGTTCGGCCGCCCGTCGCTCACCCAGATGAATTCAGGCACGGCCGTGTAATGGGCGACGATCGCGTCGGCTGCTTCCTTTCCGCCAGAAGTTCGACCTGCTGCAGCGATGCGATCTCGGCATTGGTCAGCGGCTGGGGCGCTGGCAGTGCGGATACCTGCTCCATCGCCGGCGCATCTTCGACCTTCGGCATCTCTGCGGTGGCAGTGCCCTCGCCGATCAACTGCGCGTCCTCGACCCTGGGCACGGAAACGGCCTGCTTTGCAGCCTCCCCGATCAGTTGGGCATCCTCGACGCGTGGCAATGCAGCAGACGGGCTTTCCGCGACATCCGTCGTTTCCGTCGCGGTCGTAGAGCTCTCGCCAGCCGCCGGATCGGCTTCCAATACGCTTTCCACAGCATCGAGGGCGGTGTCGACCTCTGCCCCAATCGCCTCTGAACCGTCCGAGGGCGCGGCTTCCATTGCAACGACCGTGGAGCCGACCGATTCGTTGTCGATACCAGTAGGTTCGAGCGCGGCCTCCTCGTCTGCCCGTACAGGCTTGATCGCCGCGAAATCGACACGCACGAGAGCGTCGGTCTTGTAAGTGTAATATTGTGGCCCGGTGACGCGCGGCGGCGCAGGACGTGCCGGCGCCTGTTGAACCACTGGCGGTGGCGCCTCGCGCTCGACGCGGCGCTCGCGATTGCCGAACAGCCGCTCGAAGAGGTTCTGCGCGGATGCGGACGGAGCACCGGCGACCAGCATCGCCGCGATGGCCGTCGTCGAAACCGCCAGGGCGCGGCTGCGCGTCAATCTCATGTCGATCCCCCTTTGTGCCTGATCCGGCGTCGTCATTGAAATGTCGCGCGACTATACGGGCGCGGCGGCATCGCGTTAAGCGAAAACGGGCATCACGGATGCGCGAGCACCGGTGGTTGCGGCTTGCGTGCCACAGCCCCGCGATTGGCATCCCGGCAACACGCCGCTAAAGAGACCGCGCAAGACCCGCCAGCATCTACGCCAGCAACGGAACGTACAGCCATGGCCGACCAGGCAACAGCCAGTCTCTTTCCCCTCGGTGCCGACGAGACACCTTACCGCAAGCTCACCTCGGACTTCGTGTCGGTCGACACGTTCAAGGGGCAGGAAATCCTGACCGTGGAGGCGGAAGGCCTGCGGCTCCTTTCCGAAACCGCGTTCTCCGACATCAATCATCTTCTGCGGCCGGGCCATCTCAAGCAGCTTGCCTCGATCCTCGAAGATCCGGAGGCCACCGACAACGACCGCTTCGTTGCCTACGACCTTCTGAAAAACGCCAATATCGCAGCCGGCGGCGTGCTGCCGATGTGCCAGGACACCGGCACCGCGATCATCATGGGCAAGAAGGGCCGCCGCGTCTGGACCGAGGGCGGCGACGACGCAGCGCTGGGACAGGGCGTGCTCGACGCCTACGAACGCAAGAACCTGCGCTATTCGCAGCTCGCACCGCTGTCGATGTTCGAGGAGAAGAACACCCGCAACAATTTGCCGGCGCAGATCGACATCTACGAGGAAGGCGAGGACGCCTACAAATTCCTGTTCGTCCCAAGGGCGGCGGCTCGGCCAACAAAACCTTCCTCTACCAAGGCACGCCGTCTCTGCTGACGCATGATCGGCTGATCGCGTTCCTGAAGGAAAAGATCCTGACGCTGGGCACCGCCGCCTGCCCGCCCTACCATCTCGCCATCGTCATTGGCGGCACCTCGGCCGAGATGAACCTCAAGACGGTCAAGCTCGCCTCGACCCGCTATCTCGACAGCCTGCCGACCAGTGGCGGCGAAGACGGCCACGCCTTCCGCGACCTGGAAATGGAAGCGGAAGTCCACAAGCTCACGCAGCAGATGGGCGTGGGCGCGCAGTTCGGCGGCAAGTATTTCTGCCACGACGTGCGGGTGATTCGCCTCCCGCGCCACGGCGCATCGCTGCCGATCGGCCTCGGCGTCTCATGCTCGGCCGACCGGCAGGCCAAGGGCAAGATCACGAAGGACGGCATCTTCATCGAGGAGCTTGAGACCAACCCTGCCCGCTACATGCCCGACATCGACGAGGAGAATCTGACCTCGCATGTGGTGCGCATCGACCTGAATCAGCCGATGGACGCGATTCTCAAGGAGCTGTCGCAACATCCCGTAAAGACGCGGCTTTCGCTCTCCGGCCCGATCATCGTCGCGCGCGACATCGCGCACGCCAAGATCCGCGAGCGGCTCGAAAACGGCGAGCCGATGCCAGACTATTTCAAGAACCACCCGATCTATTATGCCGGTCCGGCCAAGACGCCGGCAGGCTACGCGTCGGGCTCGTTCGGGCCGACGACGGCCGGCCGCATGGATTCCTACGTCGACCAGTTCCAGTCGTTCGGCGGTTCGATGGTGATGCTCGCCAAGGGCAACCGCTCGCGGCAGGTGCGCGAGGCGTGCGGGCGCCATGGCGGCTTCTATCTCGGCTCGATCGGCGGGCCCGCCGCCCGGCTTGCCCAGGACTGCATCAAAAAGGTCGAGGTGGTCGAATATCCCGAACTCGGCATGGAGGCGATCTGGCGATCGAGGTCGAGGATTTTCCGGCCTTCATAGTCATCGACGACAAGGGCAACGACTTCTTCAAGGAACTCAATCTGGGCTGAGCGGCAAAGCCGGCGAGCCAAGGACTCAGGCCACCGGTTCCTCGCCAAAAAGCGCGAAACCGGCAATCGCAGCCGACACCTCGTCGTCGGCGAGGATGCGTCGATGTCCCCTGCCCGGCGCGCGCATCAGCCGCGCGCCGGCGGCCTCGAAGCGGCGGGCCTCCTCGAACGGCACTTCCTTGTCGTCCGGCGCGTGAATTGCCAGCGTCGGCGTATCCATCACGCGAAGCTGATCCGCTCCGACGAAATCCTCCAGCGGGCGGCCGGCGACGCGCTCCACCTCCTGCGACAGCGCGACCTGGGTGCGTGTACCGAGCCCGAGGAAGCGCCGGAAATCCTCGAAGATGGCCGGCATCGAACTCGGCGCGGAGACGAGAATCAGCCGCTTCGTGCGCACCGGCGCGATCCCGCGGATCGATCCGGCCACCGCGTTGACCGCAACCGCTCCGCCGAACGAATGCCCCACGATCGCGGCAAACGGGCCGAACCAGTCGGCGGCGGCGCGCACGGCAGCAACGGCTATCGCCAGATTGAGCCGCCGTCCCGGGGATGCGCCATGCCCGGGCAGGTCGATCGCGATCACCCGGAAGCCCTCGCCACGCAAGGTCGTGATGATGGTACGCATATGCTCGGTCCGCGAGCGCCAGCCATGAATGACGAGCACCACCGGCGCGCCATGCCCCACGTCGCTGCGGAAATCGTGGGCGACGACACAGCCGTCCGGCGTTGCGAGCCAGTGGTGCCGGGCCTCGGCCATGAAGGGCGCGGCATCGCCCAGAACGGCGGCCTCGCGCGGCGAAACATGCTGTGGATGCGGCGTGCGGCAGAAAAGCTCGAAGGCAGCGCGCCCGGTCAGGCGCGGCGCGATTTGTTCAGCGAGCGCGAATGCGCTACGGAAAAGCAGGAAACCAACGGTTGCCATGGATGTGACTCGCTAGATAGTTCAAGCATGAACAGAATAGTTCAATCATGAACAATAAACAAGCCCTCCCCTGGGACAATCCGCGATTCCGCAACTGGATCGCGATGGTGCGCGCCGAAAAGGCGGTCGTGCGCGAACTGACGCACGCGCTGGCACCCTTTGACCTCAAGCTCGGCCAGCTCGATGTGCTGATGAACATCTACCGCCATCCGGGCATGTCCCAGCACGACGTGGCGCGAAAGCTGCTGATCGGCCGCTCGAACATCACCATGCTTCTGCCGCAGCTTGAAAAGCAGGGGCTGATCCGGCGCGAGGGCGACAAGAAGGACAAGCGCGTCATGCGTCTGTTCCTGACCGAAGACGGCGAAGCAAGGCTGATGGAAGCGCTGAAGGTCTACACCGCGCTCATCGACCGCGTCATGGCGCAATCGACGCCTGCCCAGTGCGATGCGATGGGCGAGCAGATGCGACGCATCGAGGAAATGCTCAGCGGCGACGATTAAAGCCGCGCGTCACCACATCGTTTTTCGGGCGCGCTCCGGCCATTCCGCGTCGTAGGCCTCGCCGTCGATGCGGGCCTGGCTGGTCGCCGCGAGGATTTTGCCCGGCGTCGGCAGGCTTTTCGGATCGACGTGGCGGTCCGGGTTCCAGAGTTCGGAACGCACGATCGCCCGTGCGCACTGGAAATAGACCGCCTGTATGGTGATGACGATCACCGAGCGCGGTGCTTGGCCGTCGACGGCGAAAGACGCGCAGAGCTCCGGATCGATCGACAGCGTAGCCTTGCCGTTCACCCTCAGCGTCGTGCCCGAACCCGGCACCAGAAACAGCAGGCCGACCCGGCCGTCGCGCACGATGTTCTTCAGCGAATCAACCCTGTTGTTGCCGCGTCTGTCGGGCATCAGCAGCGTGCGCTCGTCTGCCACCCGCACGAAGCCGCGCAGGTCGCCGCGCGGCGAACAATCCAGCCCCTCCGGCCCGTTGGTGGCCAGCGCCACGAAGGGCGACGCCTCGACGAAGGCGATATATTCCGGGATCAACCGGTCCAGTTCCTTGACCAGCGACGCCTCGCCCGGCGTCCCATAGATCGCCTCGAGTTGCTCGACGCTGGTGATTTCGGTCATGTCAGCGCTCCCTCGAAAGCCCTTTGGCGGCCAGTTCGTCCAGATAGGACTGCCAGCGTGATTCTTTTTCATGACCGAGCGTGTGGAAATAATCCCAGGTGAAGATGCCGGTGTCGTGCATGTCGTCGAAGATGATGCGCACGGCATAATTGCCGACGGGCTCGACCTTGACGATCGCAACGTCCTTCTTGCCGGGCACGGTCACCCGCTGATCGGGCGAATGACCCTGCACCTCCGCCGAGGGCGACAGCACTCGCAGCAGCTCGGCCGGAAAGGCAAAAGGCGCGTGGCCCGGAAAGGTAACGGTCATCAGGCGCCTGTCCTTGGACACGCGCAGTTCTGTGGGGGCGGTCATTCGCATTGGTCCGGGTTGGTTTCGGCGGCGACACTAGCTCCGCCGATCGTTGCTGGCCATACGCATTGCGGCCCTGGCCCTTGAATTTCCAAGACGATTGCCCGACATTCGCAGGTAGAAACGCAAGCGCAACCAACGCGACAGGCGCGAAAATCGCGCCAGAGGAAACGCAGGCCCATGAGCTTTGCAGGCAGCAGCATGATCGATCCGTTCGGACGCTCGATTTCCTATCTGCGCGTCTCGGTCACCGATCGTTGCGACTTCCGCTGCACCTATTGCATGGCGGAGGACATGGCTTTCCTGCCGAAGAAGGACCTGCTCAGCCTGGAAGAACTCGACCGGCTCTGCACCGTCTTCATCGAGAAGGGCGTGAAGAAGCTGCGGTTGACCGGCGGCGAGCCGCTGGTGCGCAAGAACATCATGCACCTCGTGCGCCAGCTCTCGCGGCACCTTGAGAGCGGCGCGCTGGAAGAGCTGACGCTGACAACCAACGGCTCGCAGCTCGCGCGCTTCGCACGGGAGCTCGCCGATTGCGGTGTGAAGCGCATCAACGTCTCTCTCGATACGCTCGATCCCGAAAAATTCCGCACCATCACCCGCTGGGGCGATCTCTCCAAGGTCATGGCGGGCATCGAGGCGGCGGGAGCGGCCGGCCTCAAGATCAAGATCAACGCCGTTGCGCTGAAAGGCTTCAACGACTCGGAACTGCCCGAGATGCTGCGCTGGGCGCATGGCCGCGGCATGGACCTGACCGTGATCGAGACGATGCCGATGGGCGAGATCGATGCTGACCGCACCGACCAGTACCTGCCGCTCTCGCAGTTGCGTGCCGATCTGGAGCGCCGGTTCACGCTGACCGACATTCCCTACAAGACAGGCGGTCCGGCCCGCTACGTCGAGGTCGCGGAAACGGGCGGACGGATGGGCTTCATCACGCCGCTCACGCATAATTTCTGCGAAAGCTGCAACCGTGTCCGGCTCACCTGCACCGGCATGCTCTATATGTGCCTCGGCCAGAACGACGATGCCGACCTGCGTGCGCCGCTGCGTGCATCGGAAGGCAACGAGCTGCTTTCCAACGCCATCGACGAGGCGATAGGGCGAAAGCCGAAAGGCCACGACTTCGTCATCGACCGGCGCACCAGCAGGCCCGCCGTCGCCCGCCACATGAGCGTCACCGGCGGTTAGCGGCTCAACTCCGGCCCTTATGGCCTCATCATTCGACGGTGCTGTCCGTTGCCTTGGCCCGCCCCGGGCCATAGGTCTGTGCCAATACAGAATCGCCGGACCCGCCCTTGTCACTCTCCCCGAACCTGCGCGCCTCGCTTTTCATCGTTATTTCGATGGCGGGCTTCACCATCAACGACGCGATCACCAAGACGCTGGTCGGCAGCATGAACCAGGGCCAGGTGATGCTGGTGCGCGGCCTGTTCGCGACGCTGATGATCGGCGCGCTCGCCTGGAGCCAGGGTGCTTTGCGCAACCCGCGCCAGGCGGCCCATCCCATGGTGGCGTTGCGCGTGACCGGCGAACTCGTCGCGACCGTCCTCTTCCTGATCGCGCTGACGAGGATGCCACTCGCCAACATTTCCGCCGTGCTGCAGGCGCTGCCGCTTGCCGTCACCATGGGGGCTGCGCTCTTCTTCGGCGAGACGGTTGGCTGGCGGCGCTGGCTGGCGATCGCCGCCGGCTTCACGGGCGTGATGATCATCGTCCGACCCGGACTGGAAGGCTTCAACGCCTATTCTCTGGTGGCCCTCGTCTGCGTCCTGTTCTGCGCGGTCCGCGACCTTGCTACCAAGCAGATACCTGATGAAGTTCCGTCCCTGCTGGTTTCGACGCTTACCTCCGCAGCGATCACCATCGTCGGCGCCTTTCTGATCCCGATCTTCGGGGGATGGACGCCGATGACCACCGGCGAGGTTGGCCTGCTGGCGGCGGCTGCCGTTCTGGTTCTGGTCGGCTACCAGTTCATCATCATGGCGATGCGCCTTGGCGACATTTCCTTCGTTGCGCCGTTCCGCTATACGGCGCTGATCTGGGCGATCCTGCTCGGCTATCTGATCTTTGGCGACATACCCGACGGCGTCATGATCCTCGGCGCGTCGATCGTCGTCGGCTCCGGCCTCTACACGCTCTATCGCGAACGCAGGGTGGGCCGAGAAAAGCCCGCCGCGAAAGCACCGGGCCCAACATGGCCCCCGACGGGCTTTAAGGTTGCACGCATGACAGGCCCGCTTTTGAACAGAAACACGCCGCCGCATATCCTGACGCTGGTCATCGCCACCGCGACCGGGGCGCTTGCGATGAACGTGTTCCTGCCGTCGCTGCCCGGCATAGCGCGCCATTTCAATGCGGACTACGCGCTCGTTCAGCTTGCGGTGTCGCTCTATCTGGCTGCCACGGCCGTGCTCCAGCTCTTCATCGGCCCTGCCTCCGACCGGTTCGGGCGGCGTCCGGTGATGCTCACCTGTTTCGCGATATTCCTTGTCGGTTCAGTCGCCACGATCTGCGCGCCCACCATCGAGCTGCTGCTTGCTGCGCGATTGCTTCAGGCGTTCTCAGCCGCCGGCATGGTGCTGTCGCGGGCGATCGTGCGCGACACCGTCAGCACCGACGAGGCCGCCAGCAAGATCGGCTACATCACCATGGGCATGTCGGTGGTGCCTATGGTCGGCCCGGCGATAGGTGGAATTCTCGACGAGATGTATGGCTGGCAGGCGTCTTTCCTGCTGACGCTCGGCTTTGGCGTGCTGGCCTTCGCGGTCGTCTTCTTCGACCTCGGTGAGACGAACCACAGCAGATCGACCAGCATGATGGCCCAGGTGAAGGGCTATCCGGAATTGATGCGTGCACGCCGTTTCTGGGGATACACGCTCACTGCCGCCTTCACCTCGGGCACCTTCTTCGCCTTCCTCGGCGGCGGCCCCTATGTCTCGACCGAGATGCTCGGGCTGAGGCCATCCCAATACGGGTACTACTTCGCCCTCATTTCGGTCGGCTATATGGCCGGGAACTTTCTATCCGGCAGGTTTTCCCGCCGCATCGGTATCAACACGATGATGCTCATGGGCTGCACTGCGGCCGTGATCGGGTTGATCGGTGCGCTGACCTTGTTCGGGGCCGGCTACTACCACGCGCTGTCGCTTTTCGGTCCCACCGTGCTCGTCGGGCTGGGCAACGGCATGACGCTTCCCAACGCCAATGCCGGCATCGTCAGCGTGCGGCCGCATCTCGCCGGCAGCGCTTCGGGTCTCGGCGGCTCGATGCAGATTGGAGGGGGCGCAGTGCTGGCGATGGTGGCGGGCGCACTGCTTGGGCCGCAAACCGGCCCATGGCCACTGCTCTTCGTCATGCTCGGCTCATCCGTGGCGGCGGTACTCGCCGCGCTCTATGTCATGCATGTCGCGCGCAAGGCGGGCGAAATCTGACGCGGAGGATGGCAGCTTGGCGCAACGGGTGATCGGCATTGCCGGGTGGAAGAATTCCGGCAAGACGACGCTGACCGAGCGCCTCGTCGCTGAGCTTTCGGCGCGCGGCTGGTCCGTCTCGACCGTCAAGCGCGCGCATCACGAGGCGGACATCGACCGTGAGGGAACCGACAGTTTCCGCCACCGCAGCGCCGGAGCTTCCGAGGTGATGCTGGTGACCCCCTTGCGCTGGGCGCTGATGCATGAACTGCGCGAGGAGCCCGAACCTGACCTCGAAGCCATGCTTGCCCGGCTCTCCCCATGCGACCTCGTGATCGTCGAGGGCTACAAAGGCAGTCCGCACCCGAAGATCGAGACGCGGCGCATCGAGGCCAAAGACCAGACACCCTTGCCAGCATCCAGCAACGTGATTGCCATTGCGGCCGATCACGCCATTGCCGATGCCGCCGTTCCCGTCTTCGAGCTCGACGCGGTTCCGGCCATCGCCGATTTCGTCGAGGCGGTCACCGACCTTCGGTGATCACGAAGCTACCGCTGCGGAAGCATTTCGCGATTGCAATCCTGCTGAAAACAATGGGAATATCGCCTTCAAAGTGCGCGGCAAGCCGCACTTGAGACGATCGCCGCGATCGAAAGAACGCGGCGTATCCATAAGCAGAGAGGAACATTATGCGTATTTCTTCACGAGTTTCGCTGGCCCTGTCGGCCGCGGCCCTTGCCCTCACCATCGGCGCAGCGCAGGCGCAGGAGAAGCTCCGGATCGGCACCGAAGGCGCCTATCCGCCCTTCAACAACCTCACCGCGGACGGCCAGCTCGTTGGCTTCGACATCGATATCGCCAACGCCCTTTGCGAAGAGATGAAGGTCGAGTGTGAATTCGTCACCCAGGACTGGGACGGCATCATTCCCGCGCTGCAGGCCAATCGTTTTGACGCCATCATCGCTTCCATGTCGATCACCGACGAGCGGAAGAAGCAGGTCGACTTCACCAACAAATACTACAACACGCCGCCGGCCATCGTGGCGCCCAAGGACACCGACATCGCCGGCGTCTCGGCCGAGGATCTCGCGGGCAAGACCATCGGCGTCCAGGGCTCGACCACGCACTCCAACTATTCGGAAGCGACCTATACCGACAGCGACGTGAAGCTCTATCCGACCGCCGACGAATACAAGCTCGACCTCATCAACGGGCGCATCGACGCAGCCAATGACGACGTCACCGTGCTCGAGGAATGGCTTGCGACCGAGGACGGCGCCTGCTGCAAGATCGTGGGCACGATCACGCCGGTTGAAGAAATCCACGGCCCCGGCGCGGGCATCGCCATCCGCCAGGGCGAGGACGAGCTGCGGGAGCGTTTCAACGCGGCGATCGACGCCATTCGCGCCAACGGAAAGTACAAGGAAATCAACGACAAGTACTTCTCCTTCGACGCATATGGCAGCTAAGCGCCAAGCTTGCTGACCTGATCGGCCGAAGGCGGCGGGCGACAGTCCGCCGCCTTCGCGCAAAGCGCCAAACGCAAGCTCGAAGAACGCGGCCGCATGGAGACAACGCTCAAACTGCTCGGTTTCGGAGCGGAAGGCTGGGGCGACGAGATCGCTTCCGGGGTGCTCGTGACCGTGTCGCTGGCGCTGGCCACGCTGCCGCTCGGACTTGCGGTCGGCTTCCTGATTGCGCTGGCGAAGCAGTCGCAAGAGCGCTCGCTGCGCCTTGCGGCCAACATCTACACGACGATCTTCCGAGGCCTTCCGGAGCTGCTGACGCTGTTCCTAGTCTTTTACGGCGTCCAGCTTGGGGTGCAGCGTCTCGTTGCGCTTTTCAATCCCGGTGCCACCATCGAGATCAACGCGTTTGTCGCCGGCATGGTGGCGCTCGGCGTCGTCTTTTCCTCCTATGCCAGCGAAGTTTTCCTGTCCGCCTTCCGCGCCATTCCGCGCGGCCAGTATGAAGGCGGCTACGCGATCGGGCTCTCCACCTGGCAGACGATGCGGCTGGTCGTGCTGCCGCAGCTCGTGCGCATCGCCCTGCCCGGCCTGTCGAATCTGTGGCTGATCCTGCTCAAGGATACGGCGCTCGTATCCGTGATCGGCCTGTCGGACATCATCCGCCAGTCCGGCATCGCAGCGCGCGTCACCAAGGAGGCATTCCTGTTCTTCGGCGTGGCGTGCCTTCTGTATCTGGTCCTTGCAATCATCTCGTCCATCGCCTTCGGTTTCATCGAGCGCTGGGCGGGCCGCACGGAGCCGGCGCGATGAGCAGCACCGCAAGCCGCATCATCGAAACGATGGAGCGCCCGCCGGCACCCGCGCGGCAATGGACCGGGCAGCGCATCGCCGGACACGTTTTCATGGGCTTCTGGGTGCTCGCCGCGCTCGGACTCGCGACCTTCCTCGCAGGCGCGTGGGATAGCGAACTTTTCGCCCGCTACGCACCCAACTACGTTTCCGGCCTGATCGTCACCATCCAGCTCGTGCTGATCTCGATCCTGCTCGGCGCGCTACTTTCGGCGCCGATCGCCTATGCGCGCACCTCGCGCAACAAGTTCCTGGCATGGCCTGCCTATGCCTATGTCTATTTCTTCCGCGGCACGCCGCTGCTGGCGCAGACCTTCCTCATCTATTACGGGCTCGGCTCGTTCCGGCCGCAGCTCGAGGCGCTCGGCTTGTGGACCTTCTTCCGCGAGGCCTGGTATTGCGCCGTTCTCGCCTTCACGCTCAACACCGCCGCCTATCAGGCCGAAATTCTGCGCGGCGCGGTGCAGAGCGTGCCGCGCGGACAATGGGAGGGCGCGGCGTCGCTCGGCCTGCACCGGTTCCAGACGCTGCAGAAGATCATCCTGCCGCAGGCGCTTATCGTGGCGCTCAGGCCCTACGGCAACGAGATCATCCTGATGATCAAGGGCTCGGCTATCGTCGCGATCATCACCGTCTACGACCTCATGGGCGAGACGCGACGCGCCTATTCGCGTACCTTCGATTTCCAGACCTATATCTGGGCAGCCGTCATCTACCTTGCGATCGTGGAGACGCTGCGTAACATTATCGACTGGATCGAGCGCCGCATCACCAGACATCTCAAGCGCTGACGCGGCTTTTCAGCACCACACCGCACGAAAGGGAGCCGGCATGGCCAAGGTAGCATTTCTGGGATTGGGCGTGATGGGTTATCCGATGGCCGCGCACCTCAAGAACAAGGGCGGTCACGACGTCACCGTTTACAACCGGACCAAGGCCAAGGCCGAGAAGTGGGTGGACGAGCACGGCGGCGAAATGGCGCTGACGCCGGCAACCGCCGCAGCCGACAAGGATTTCGTCTTCGCCTGCGTCGGCAATGACGACGACCTGCGTTCTGTCACACTGGGTTCCGACGGCGCTTTCGGGGCGATGAAAAAAGGCGCGATTTTCATCGACAACACGACGGCTTCGGCGGAAGTCGCCCGCGAGCTCGACGAGGCCGCCAAGGAGCGCGGCCTCGGCTTCATCGATGCACCGGTCTCGGGCGGTCAGGCGGGCGCGGAAAACGGCGTGCTGACGGTGATGTGCGGCGGCGACGAAGCGACTTTCGACAAGGCGAAGCCTGTGATCGATGCCTATGCCCGCATGGTCGGGTTGATGGGCCCGGCCGGTGCCGGCCAGCTCACCAAGATGATCAACCAGATCTGCATTGCCGGCCTCGTACAGGGGCTGTCCGAGGGCATCCACTTCGGCAAACAAGCCGGGCTCGACATCGAGAAGGTCATCGACGTCATCTCCAAGGGCGCGGCGGGCTCCTGGCAGATGGAGAACCGCCACAAGACGATGAATGCCGGCAAGTACGATTTCGGCTTCGCGGTCGACTGGATGCGCAAGGATCTCGGCATCTGCCTCGCCGAGGCCGACCGCAACGGCGCGAAGCTGCCCGTCATCGCATTGGTGGACCAGTTCTACAAGGACGTCCAGCAGATGGGCGGCAAGCGCTGGGACACGTCCTCGCTGCTGGCGCGGCTGGAGAAGTAGGCTTCGGCAATGAATGCCCTGTCGCGCAATTCCACTGCAGAGGAAGTCATCGAGCATCTGAAATCGCTCGGCTCCGAGGAAAACCGCCAAGGTATGTTGCGCTATGGGATACGGATCGAGCGCGCGCTGGGCATCTCCCACGGCGATCAGCGGCGCATCGCCAAGGCGATCGGTCGCGACCACGAACGCGCCTTCGCGCTCTGGGATTCCGGTATCACGGAAGCGCAGTTCATCGCCTCGCTGACTGCCGACCCCAAGCGCTTCACGGCGGATGACGCGCGCCGATGGGCGGCAGAATTCGATTCATGGGACATCGTCGACGGGGTCTCCGACCTCTTCGTCGACACCGACCACTGGCTGGCCCTCATCGACGACTTCGCCGAGGACGAGCGCGAGTTCGTCCGCCGCACGGCCTTTGCGATGATGGCTTGGTCGGTGGTTCATCGGAAGAAGGAGCCGGAGGAAACCTTCCTGCACTTCCTCGAAACCATCCGCCGGCACGCAGACGACGAGCGCAATTTCGTCAGGAAAGCCGTGAGCTGGGCCTTGCGCTCGATCGGCAAGCGATCCGCAAGCCTCAACGCCGCCGCCCTGGATCTCGCGCGCGAACTCGCGGCGTCGGAAGACAAGACCCGTCGCTGGATCGGCAAGGATGCCGTGCGCGACCTCACCTCGGAAAAGAGCAGGCAGCGTCTAGAACGCATCGCCAACAAGGTCCCCCAAGCCGCGCAAAGCCTGACCGGCCAGAAATCGCGCTGTCACCCCAGCCAAAAGTCTCCTGTTAACCATTTGCCCGCTAGCCTGACGGCGAAACTCAGGAGGGGATACGGGCGTGGGCAATGCTGAGGTGCGGGCTTTCCCGCTTCATCGTCAAAGAAAGCTAGTGAGCGGCATCGCTCGCGTACTGGTATCCAAGCAGGGCGAAGAGGCCACGCTGTTCTGGCGTGAGACTGCGAAGAGTCTCCTGCAGCGGCTCATCGCGAACGGCGTGCAACAGGCGGCGGCCGAGGACGAGGTACGCGCCCTGCTCCACGTCGTGCTCTCGGAGCTCGAAACGGATGCGGCCACGGCAAGGGGCTGACGGCTCTCGAAGCCGCTACGACCGATCCCGCGCAGCCTCCACAAACGCATCGAATATGCGCAGACCCGGATGATCTTCGCCGGCCAGCTTTTCGGGATGCCACTGTACGCCCATGGCGAAGGTTTGTGACGGCACTTCGATGCCTTCGATCACGCCGTCCGGTCCGCGGGCGGTGACGACCACGTCCGCGGACGCCTCGACGATCGCCTCCCTGTGGAAGGTGTTCGCGCTGAACATCTCCTTGGCGAAGACCTCTGCCATCTTCGTGCCGGGCTCAATGAGCACCTCGTGACGCAGGTCCTTCTGGTCATGGTTCAGCGCATCCGGCCATGAGGCATGCACGTCCGAGACCATCCGGCACCCGTTCAGGCATGCGAGCATCTGCATGCCGTTGCAGACACCCAGCACCGGCTTGTTGCGCGCGAGAAATCCTTCCATCAGCGCCATTTCGACCCGCAGGCGGTCGGAGGCCGGATATTGCGACCGGTCGCCGTCGACGTACCAGGGTTCGGGAAATTCGATGCGCCCGCCGACGCTGAGAAACCCGTCGAACTGCTCAACCGTCTGGTCGACGATCTCAGGCAGGTAGGGAATGCCGAAAGGCGCGCCGCCAGCGCGGCCCACCGCGGAGAAATAGGCTTTCGACGTCTCGTAGGCGGTTCCGCCCGCACTGGTGTTTTCGTCCATGATCACGGCGATCATCGGCTTGCGTTTGATATGCATGCACCTGCCCGGCGGTCTGTTTCGTTCCGAGAGAAAGTCTTTCGAAGATTCTCCCTCGGCCGATAGTCGCCAAACGGACCGCACATGCAACGCTGTTCAGACGATACGGCTTGCCTGATCCAACAGCCCGGTGTGGCTGGCCCACGTCTAGGCCGTGTGCCGGATGAAAGCAGAAGCTCAGGCGGCGCGGTCACCGCTTTCTTTGTCGAGCACCAGATAGTCGAGCGGGAGCTGGGTCGTGTTCTTGATCTGCTCCATGGCAAACGCGGACGAGACGTCGCGTATCTCGATCTTGGCGATCAGCCGCTTGTAGAAGGCGTCATAGGCCGCGATGTCAGGCACCACCACGCGCAGCAGATAGTCGACCTCGCCGCTCATCCGATAGAATTCGACGACCTCAGGGAACTCCTGGATCACCTCGGCGAAACGCTTCAGCCATTCCATGCTGTGTGCGTTGGTACGGATCGAAACGAACACGTTGACGCGGGTGTTCACCTTCACCGGGTCGAGGACCGCCACGCGCCGCTGGATCACGCCCTCTTCTTCCAGCTTCTGGATGCGTCGCCAGCACGGCGTGGTCGAAAGGCCCACCTTCTTCGCCACGTCGGCGACGGCCAGGGTCGAGTCCTCCTGCAGCAGGCGGAGGATTTTTTTGTCGAGGCGGTCCATCGTGACAACTCCAGTAGAATTTCATGCCATGATGAGAGCAAAGCCATGCCTCGACAAGAAATTTCTTCTCATAGGCGGACGCTGTCGCAAGCGAAATATCTACGAGTGTCGATCGAGACGCATTGCGATTTCGCGGCGGAGCACCGGCAGCAAATCGGCCTCGAACCAGGGGTTCTTTTTCAGCCAAGCCGTGTTGCGCCATGAAGGGTGCGGCAGCGGCAGCACGCGCGGGATTTCGTTGCGCATTAAGATCGCGCGCCAGTCGGCCACCGTCTCGGTGAGCGAAGCTCGCCGCGCATCGCCGAGATGCCAGCCCTGCGCATAGAGCCCGATGGCCAACACCAGTTCCACCTGCGGCATCGCGGCAATCAAATCGGCCCGCCATGCCGGCGCGCATTCGCGGCGCGGCGGCAGGTCGCTTCCCTTGGCGTCCTGCCCCGGAAAGCAGAACCCCATCGGCGCGATGGCAAAGTTCTCCGGGTTATAGAACTCTTCACGCGTGACACCCAGCCAGTCGCGCAGGCGATCGCCGGAGCGGTCGTTGAACGGCTGGCCGGTGGCGTGAACCCTCGTGCCGGGCGCCTGCCCGGCAATCAGAATACGCGCCATGGACGACGCTGTGACCACCGGGCGCGGCTCATGCGGCAAAGGACGCGCCGGGTTGGCCGGCGCGTCCCGGCACAACCGGCAGGCGCGTATGCGCTCGACCAGTTCTGCCAGTTCTTCGTCCATCAGGCCGCAGCACTCGGCCGCGAGGCGACCGCCGCATACCAGCGCCGCACATTCGAGCACTCGTCCGGCACGGCGATACGAGCAGGCTTCATGAAGTCGATGCCGATCATTCCCGTGATGTCAGCGATGGAAAACGCGTCGCCGGCGATGAACTCGCGATTGGCGAGCTCACTATCAAAGAAAGCGAGGAAATCCAGTACCTTGGGTTTGTTTGCTTCACCCCATTCGGCAATCTGCGGTATCTCCCATTCCTTCATGGCGGGATGCAGATGACGGAAGGCGCTGGCAACGGCACTGAGGAAATTCAGCTCCATCCGGCGCTGCCACATCTCGACCTTCGCCTTGCCGACCGCCCCCGTGCCAAACAGCGGCGGCTCGGGGTGCGTTTCCTCGAAATAGCGGCAGATCGCGACCGACTCGGTGATGATCGTGCCGTCATCGAGCTCCAACACAGGCAGCCGCCGCAGCGGATTGCGGCTGGCGACTTCGGGCGAGCGGTGGCCCATCGCACCCATGTCGACCGGCACAAGCGGCACTTCGATGCCCTTTTCCGCCAGAAAGATGCGCACCCGGCGCGGATTGGGCGCACGCCCGCCATCGTAAAGCTTCATCCGGTCTCTCCTCCGTCCGTTTCCTGTCCACTCATCTTGCCCTGAAAAAGGGATCGCAACCAATCTCCGATTGCCGCAAGCCCGCCATGGGATACCTCCGCCATGCCGCCGTGAATGCGGCGCCAGTCCTGCGGGCGCTCGAAAGAACCGGCCCATAGGCCACGGCCGGCGTCTCGTGCCGACCGTTCGGCATCGTCATGGTCGCCATAGGCGATAGCCCAGCCGCGATCCACCATCGCGCGGTTCAAGTCGACACCGCCGGCCTTGCAACTTGCGAGCAGCCGGTCGTAGCGGTCGCGCCGCCGGGCCTCGCACGTCACCGGCCGTCCGCCGATCAGTTCTGCCAGCGCGTTGCGCGCTTGGCGCCCACAGGGATAGTCGCCGCGCGGACCAACGCAGGTCTGGCCGAGTTCCGGCGCATCGATGCCGATCAGTCGCAGCCGCGCGCCGCCGAGCGTCAGGGAATCGCCGTCCACCACCTGCGGCATGCCGGATCTGGTCTCGGCCGTTCCGAAACGCTCGTGTCCGGCAACGAAGGCCAGCGCGGCAAGTATCGCGATAGCCAGCGCCAGGTCCAGAAACAGCCGGACGAACGACCTTGGTTTGCGCCGGCGCGCGTAGCGGTTGCGGCTCTTCAAGGCCATCTACGGAAGGGTCTCTTAATCATTCCGCGTTAGCGTGCCGCAACGAAAGTATCGCGCGAAAATCGTAATCTTCCATGGCGTTACAACGCTCTACCGCAACCGACAAGAACATTGTGGACCGCACCAAGGCGCACCGCAACAGCGACGTGGCGCGCGCCGTGCGTCGCACGCGCGACAGGCTCGCCCAGCAGGCCGGCAATCCGGTCTACGATCGCGAACTGCTGAAACTGCACGCCCGCGCGACGATCAACACGGCGCTCGCCATCCCCCTCACCGTCATGGCGGTCACGGCGGCGGGGCTGTTTGTGGGCGTCGGCTTCACCATCGTTGCATGGGCGCTGGTCACCATCGCCTGCTACGGCGGGCTCGCGCTGATCGCCCGACGCGTGGACCGCACCGAAACAACAGAAATCAACGCCAAACAGGTTCGGCGCGCCTTCCTTTTCGGCCATTTCGTCAGCGGCATCGGCTGGAGCTATTTCGCCTGGCTTGCCTGCAATGAATGTCAGATCGATCAGTTTCCCGTGCTCAAGGCTGTCGTCCTGCTTCTGGTCATGGCGGCAACCGCGATCATCTCGTCGGCTCTCAGTGGTGCGCTGGCCACCACATTCGCGCTCCCGGTCGGCATCTTTGCCGCCTCGGTCGCCATGTCGAGCGGCTGGCAGCCTGTGGAAGCGATCATGGCAGGCCTGCTCGTCATATTGCTGCCGTTCTTCAGTTATGTTGCCGGCCACCTGCATTCGGCCAGCGTGATGCTGCTGTCGTTCCGCGCCGAAAAGGATGGCCTGATCGCCGAGTTGGAGACGGCAAAGGCGATGTCTGACGAGGCACGCAGACGTGCCGAAGAAGCAAACCTCGCCAAATCGCGCTTTCTGGCCACCATGAGCCACGAACTGCGCACGCCGCTCAACGCAATCCTCGGCTTCTCCGAGGTGATGGCGAACGAGGTTCTGGGGCCGCTTCATAACGAAACCTATCGGGACTATGCGAAAGACATTAACGGCTCCGGCCGGCATCTCCTGCATCTCATCAACGAAATCCTCGATCTCTCTCGCATCGAAGCCGGCCGCTACCAGCTCAGCGAAGAGCCGATGTCGCTTGAAGCCGTCGTGGAGGAATGCTGCCACCTGATGGAGCTGAAGGCGCGCAACAAGGATATCCGCGTCGTGCAGCAGTTCGAGCCGAACCTGCCGCGCATCTTCGCCGACGAGCGTTCACTGCGACAGGTGACGCTGAACCTGCTGTCGAACGCGGTCAAGTTCGCGCCCAGCGGCAGCGAAGTGCGTGTGCGCGTCGGCTGGACGGCCGGTGGTGGCCAGTACATCTCGGTGAAGGATAACGGCCCCGGCATTCCCGACGACGAGTTGCCGATCGTCCTGTCGGCGTTCGGCCAGGGCTCGATCGCCATCAAGAGCGCCGAACAAGGCACCGGGCTCGGCCTGCCGATCGTCCAGGGGCTGATCGCGCTGCATGGCGGCGAGTTCCAGCTTCATTCCAAGCTGCGCGAGGGCACGGAAGCCATCGCGATCCTGCCGCCCTATCGCATCATGGAAGAACTGCCGGCGCTGCCGACCGAAAAGGTTGCCGCGGCGGGCGGCAGGCGGCGCTAAGTCCGGACAACCATGCCGGAATGCACCAGGGCGGCGTTCTTGACGACGCCCGCCGCAAGTGCGGCACCGATCCCCTCCCCATCGCCAAGCGATAGGTCGAGAAGTGGCTCGAGCCCCATCAGCCGTGCCGCACGGGCCATTCCCGGCTCGGTCGAGCAATGCGCCAGCAGGCAATGGTCGATCGCGCCCGGTTCTGCCGCCTTCAGAACGGCAGCAGCGGCCAGCGCCGCGTAGCCATCCAGGATTACCGGGACCTTCTCGACGCGGGCCGCGAGGATCGTGCCCGCGATGGCCGCGAATTCCCGGCCACCCAGCCTGCGTAGCGCTTCGAGCGGGTCTTTCAGGTTCGTTCCGTGGTGGGCGATTGCCTTGTCCACCACCTCCACCTTCCGCGTAATCATCTCATCGTCGGCACCAGCGCCCGGCCCGACCCAGTCGGCCGCGTCACCGCCGAACAAGGCCGCCATCAGGGCAGCCGCCGAGGTTGTGCCGCCTGCACCCACGCCGCAAACGCAAAGCAGGTCGATGCCGCCCGCCACGGCTTCCATGCCGAAGGCCATGGTGGCCGCACAGCCGCGCTCGTCCAGCGCCGGCTCGACGGTGATGTCGCCCACCGGCATATGCAGCGCCAGGTCGAAAATCTTCAGGCCAAGATCGTTTGCAGCGCAAAGCTGGTTGACGGCTGCGCCGCCCGCCGCCGCGTGCTCGATCATGGCTTGCGTTTCGTCGGCCGCGCGGCGGGAGATGCCATGCCGGGTCATGCCGTGTGTGCCGGCAAACAGGGCTACCAGCGGGCGCAGCACCTGCGGGTCACGCCCTGTCCAGGCTGCCAGCCATTCGGAGATCTCGCCCAGCCGACCTAGCGAAGGGCCCTGTCTCGACAGCATCTCGTTGCGCGCCTCCGCACGGTCGCGCGCGGCCATATCAGGCCCTGGCAAGGTCTTCAGAAGCTGGCGATAGTCGTCGAAGGGCAGTCCGGTGGTCATGGCAGGTCCGGTTCAATTGAAGTCGGCCCGCAATAGCCGCTCGCGGCGTGGCGCACAATGCAACAGCCGGGGTTTCAGTCGGCCCAGACGATGGGACGCTCGTAGATGGCTGCGGGGATGTCGGAACCGCTGCTGCCGCAGTTGGCCGTCATGCCGACCTTGGCGAAGCCCTGCGCCAGATAGAAGGCGACGGCCTTGGCATTGGCCTCCTCGACTTCCAGCCGCAATTTGTCGGCGTCGGGAAAGCAGCTTTCGATCTCGTCCAGCAAGAGGCCGCCAATGCCCCTGCCCTGAAAGTCCGGCTGAACGTAAAGCTGATGCAGCATCACGGTCTTACCGTCGTCGGCGGCCGAGGCGAAGGCCATGCCGCCGATGCGCTCGCCGTCGTCGGCAACCAGAAACTCGGAATTCGGCCTGACCAGCCGCGCCTCGAGCGAGGCGATCGAATGCCAGTCGTCGGTGATCGCAGTCACGCGTTCCGGGCCGTAGATCGCATCGTAGGTGTCGTGCCAGGTTTCGACCAGCAGGGCGCGCACGGCTTCGATGTCTCGCGACGAGGCCGTGCGCACGAACATGGCTATTCGATCCCCAGGCGGGCCTTGACCAGGTCGTTCACCGCCTGCGGATTGGCCTTGCCACCGGTGGCCTTCATCACCTGGCCGACGAACCATCCGGCAAGCGTCGGCTTGGCCTTGGCCTGCTCGACCTTTTCCGGGTTGGCGGCGATCACCTCGTCGACGGCCTTTTCGATGGCGCCGGTGTCAGTCACCTGCTTCATGCCGCGCTCTTCGACCAACGCACGCGGGTCGCCGCCCTCGTTCCAGACGATTTCGAACAGGTCCTTGGCGATCTTGCCGGAGATCGTGCCTTCCTTGATCAGGTCGATGATAGCGCCGAGCTGATCGGGCGAAACTGGAGTCTCTTCAATATCCTTGCCGGATTTGTTCAACTGGCCCAGCAGGTCGTTGATGACCCAGTTGGCGGCCGCCTTGCCGTCGCGGCCGGCTGCGACCTTCTCGTAATAATCGGCGATCGCCTTCTCGGAGACCAGAATCGATGCGTCGTAGGCCGACAGGCCCAGGCTCTCGACGAGCCGCGCCTTCTTGTCGTCCGGCAGTTCAGGCAGATGCTCGGCCAGCGCATCGACATAGGCCTGGTCGAATTCGAGCGGCAGCAGGTCGGGATCCGGGAAATAGCGGTAGTCGTGCGCTTCTTCCTTGGAACGCATCGACCGGGTCTCCCCCTTGTTCGGGTCGAACAGCCGCGTTTCCTGGTCGATCGAGCCGCCGTCCTCCAGAATGCCGATCTGACGGCGGGCCTCGTACTCGATCGCCTGTCCGACGAATCGGATCGAGTTGACGTTCTTGATCTCGCAACGCGTGCCGAAGTCTCCGCCCGGCCGGCGCACCGACACGTTCACGTCGGCGCGCATCGAGCCCTCGTCCATGTTGCCGTCGCAGGTGCCGAGATAGCGCACGATGGTGCGCAGCTTGGTCAGATACGCCTTCGCCTCGTCCGACGAGCGCATGTCCGGTTTGGAAACGATCTCCATCAGCGCGACGCCGGATCGGTTCAGGTCGACGAAAGACATCGTCGGGTGCTGGTCGTGCATCGACTTGCCCGCGTCCTGCTCGAGATGCAGCCGCTCGATGCCGACCTCGATGTCCTCGAAGTTGCCCTTCTTGTCGGGCCCGACAGAGATCGTCACGGTGCCTTCACCGACGATCGGCTGCTTGAACTGCGAAATCTGGTAGCCCTGCGGCAGGTCGGGATAGAAGTAGTTCTTGCGATCGAATACCGATTTCAGGTTGATCTGCGCCTTGAGGCCCAGCCCGGTGCGGATCGCCTGGCGCACGCATTCCTCGTTGATAACCGGCAGCATGCCGGGCATCGCCGCGTCGACGAGGCTGACATTGGCGTTCGGCTCCGCGCCGAAGGCGGTCGAAGCGCCAGAGAACAGCTTTGCCTCGGAGGTCACCTGTGCGTGCACCTCCAGGCCGATGATGACCTCCCAGTCGCCGGTCGCACCAGCGATCAGGCGCTTGGGGTCGGGTGTGCGGGTATCGATGATCGTCATGGAAGTCCGGTTCGCTGTGGCGTTGTCGCGCTTTCGCGCCTTTCTGCATGCGGCTTTCGCTAGATCAAAGCGCGCGTCCATGCAAGCGATTCGCCCTTGTCAGGCTGTTGCAAGCCTATGGTCACCACCCGCATCTGGACGACGCGGACGATCTCGCCTATGTAGCGCGTGCATTACAGGGTGTTTTATGTCCACCAGCTTTGAGTCCCGCTGAAGCCCTGACGTCCAAAATCGTCAGGGCATGAAAACCGAGTAACGACGCCCCGCTTACGCGGCGGCGTGATTGTCGTTCGGCCTTTTGGCCGGGTTTTCGGGACTTTTTCCAATGAACATCACACGCGCTGAACAGCGCATCCTCCACCTGTTGGCGCAGGGCGGATGGATCGAACTCGAGAAAGACGAGCAGGGCCGTATCGCGGCAGCTCATTGCCACACGCGCGACAACTGGCGTTTTGCCGGTTTCGATGTCGACCTTTTCCGCAGGCTGAAGCGGCGCAACGCCGTGGCCTCGAAAGGCGGAGGGCCTTACCGCATCACGCGGCGCGGTCTCGAACTGGTACGCGCCAGGCAGGACAACCGCTGATCCGTCCGCAAACCCGTCGGGACCAACCGGCCCCGGCGGGCGTCAACTTTATGCGGTCGCAATATATTCCCTGATCTGCTCGGCCTCGCGCTCGACTTCCTCGATGCGCAACTTCACCACGTCACCGATGGAGATGATGCCGTCCAGTTGCCCGTCCTTTTCGACCGGCAGGTGGCGGAAACGTCCGCGCGTCATGATTTCCATCACTTCGTTGACGGTATTGGCTTCCCGGCAGGTGCTGACCTTTGCCGTCATGGCCTTGTCGACGGTCAACGACAGCGCCTCCGTGCCAAGTTCGCCCACGGCCCTCACGATGTCGCGCTCCGAGAGGATACCGCGGATCTTGCGGTCGCCCGCCGTTACCACCACCGCGCCAATGCGCCGTGCGCCCAGAAGCTGGGCGGCCTGCGCCAGCGTCGCGCCGGGCTCCAGTGTAACAACGTCGCGACCTTTTTCCTCCAGTATCAACCTGACCGTCATCGCACGCTCCTCTCGGCTTGTTGGTCCGCGATGGCACATGGTGCGCTCGGCTCGAACCGTTTTCAAGTCAGTCGGAATGCGTCAGTCGTGCGACAGGCGCCGGTCGAACAGCCGGACTAGAAAGAAGCCGGCCAGGAAGCCACCGATATGGGCCTCCCATGCGATCGGGTTTTCGGAACCCGGTGCGCCAACGCCAAGCCCCATCACGAGATTGACCACCATCCAGACTGCCAGGAATGCGACGACAGCGCGCGAGCGGAAGACGGCAGGGATCGAGAGCACCGGTCCCGCGAACGCGCCCTGCCCCTGGCGGCGGTCGATCTGGAAGCCGAAGCGCGCGGCAGCACCCATCATGCCCGAGATAGCGCCTGATGCGCCGACCAGCGGAGCAGGATCGAACGGGTGCAGCACGAAATGCAGTCCCACCGCCGCAAGCGAGGTAACCAACCAGAACGCAACGAACCGCGACGCCCCGATGCGGTTGGCCAGCGGCGAGCCGAAGGCAGCCAGCCAGACCATGTTCACGATCAGATGCGCGAAGCCGCCATGGAGGAAGGCGTAGGTCCATGGCCCCGCGAACGCGTAAAGGTCGAGGGCATAACCACCGGTGTAACGAATCGGGATGAAGGCGAAGCGCAGTATCACTTCGAAATCCTGCCGGTCGGTCAGGAGATACGCGCGCACCAGGTGAATGCCGACACAGATGGCAAGCAGCGCGACGACGATCTTCGGCAGGTTGAATACCGGCTCGCGCTGCGGTGCCGGTTCGCCGCTTTCGGCGATCTCATCCTCGACGGGACGGCTTTGCGGATCGGAATCGGAAGACATGGCTGACAATCTGCAACGGGTCCTTTGCGCTAGCACCCTGTCGCGCAAATGAAAAGCCGTCCGGGTTTCCCCGAACGGCTTTGGTCGAGCCCCCTGCTCACCCCCAAGATTTTCTTCTGACTGGAGTTCCCGCCGAAGCGTCGTCCCCTTGGAGTGACTGGAAGGTGTCACACCAGTTGCCAACCGGCAACGTAAACCCTTTGTTAACCTTAACGAACCCGAACGCCGTGAACAACGGTTAACGGGACTGGCACGGGTTCTGCCTGTCCGTCCATGTAGCACATCGGAGGGATTCGTTTCTGTTCACCGATGACACAACCGCAAAGGGACAAGGGGCGGCAGGAAGCATGAAACAGGAAGGATCGATCGCGTTGTTCCAATACTGGAACAGGCTGCGCAAAGGGCGGCCTGCACCGCGGCGCACCGAGATCGAACCGGCGGACATCAAGACCCTGCTGGCCGATACATTCATCCTGGAGAAGGACACGCGCGGCGAACCGGTCTTCCGGCTCGCAGGAACCCGCCTGTGCGCAACCTACGGGCGCGAACTCAAGGGCTACTCCTTTCCGTCCATCTGGGCGCGTCGCGACCAGCGCATGATCGCGCGCGTGGCGCACAGCGCCTTCCACGAGAAATCCGTGGTCACGGTCACCTATGAGGGTCTCAGCCAGGGCGGAAAGGTCAATCTTTTCGAGCTGGTGTTGCTACCGCTCGAAGGTGGCCTCGGCAGCCCGCGCTCGCTGGGTGCGATCACGCCCCTCGCCAAGCCCTACTGGCTCGGCGCCGACCCGATCGTCGAAGGCAAAGTCGATACGCTGCGTGTCGTCGATCCCGACCACGAATCGGTGTTTTCAGCCGCCCGCCCGACGATGTCTGTGCCGTCCATCGCGCCCGGCGCCGCGCACATCATCGGCAGCGAGCCGCCAAGCCCGGAACACGGCCGTCGCATCCGCCACCTCGTCGTCTTCGACGGCGGCAAAGACGGTTAACTTGTCGCACAGCCGACACGTTCGGCTTACCGGATATTAACCGATCCGAGAATAACGTTTCGCCAACGTCTTCGCCATGCGCGAAGCATGGAAATGAGCGAGGCGGATTCGAGCATGATTTTAGCGGCGAGCCACACAGCGCCGTCACGAACGGAAAGACGCAACTTTCAGCGCGTGCCGGTGAAGGTGTACGGCCGTTACATGCTTGAGGACCGATCCGAACACCCATGTCAGGTGATCGACATGTCGCCGGGCGATGTCTCGTTTCTGTCAAACCATCCCGGCCAGCTCGGCGAGAAGGTCATTGCCTATCTCGACCATATCGGTCGCGTGGAGGGCGTCGTTACGCGTCGTCTCGAAACCGGCTTCGCGATGACGATCCTGGCTTCGGAGCGCAAGCGCGACAAGCTTGCCGCGCAGCTTACGTGGCTTGCCAACAGGCACGAACTCGACCTGCCGGAAGATCGCCGTCACGAACGCGTGTCGCCGCGCAATCCGATGACCGTGCTCCACATGGGCGACGGCCGCCAATACAAGTGCCGCATCATCGATCTTTCGCTTTCGGGCGCCGCGATCGAGCTCGACGTCAAGCCGGCACTGGGCGTCGAGGTGACGCTCGGCAACATGCGCGGCCGCGTCGTCCGACACTTCGACGACGGCATCGCCATCGAGTTCGCGATGGTGCAGCGGGAAGAAACGCTCGCCGCGCACTTCAGCGGCCACTAGCCCCTACCTCACAATCCATACTTTCAAGGCCGGCCATTGCGCCGGCCTTTTTGCATTTGCGGCATCGGGACTGCAGCTCCGAATTACCTACAATTTTAATCAAAATCTATTCTATTTTTATTCTTATTCTATTCATAGTTACACAAATAACTCTCTTGTTTTGAGGAAAGTTATACTTCGCTCTTTTGCGCGGAATAAATTCCCGTCTGCCATAGTGATCTCGTCAAAGGGGAGACGACACTATGGGGACCAGGACAGGGATGCTGCATGCGGCGATAGCCGCCGCCATGCTGACGAGCGGTGCGCAGGCTGCATCGGCGCAATCTTTCATGCCAACGGGCGGGCTCTCGACGCAGCCGGTCGGCCATTACGAATTCTGCCAGCGCGAGCCGCGCGAGTGCACCAGTACGGCACATGCCGGTCCGGTCGATCTGACACGGCCGCTCTGGGCGAAGATCGTTGAGGTCAACAACATCGTCAACACGACGGTTACGCCGCGCACCGACATGGAGCTCTGGGGCGTCGAGGAACGGTGGACCTATCCGGTCAACGGCTATGGAGACTGCGAGGACTACGTGCTCGAAAAGCGCCGCCGCCTCATCAAGGCCGGGGTGCCGGCCTCAAATCTTCTCATAACCGTGGTGCGCCAGCCCAATGGCGACGGCCATGCGGTGCTGACGGTTCACACCAATATGGGCGACTTCGTGCTCGACAATCTCGAGCCGCGGGTCCTCGCCTGGAACGAGACGGAATACAGCTACCTCAAGCGACAGTCCGCGAAGCATTCCGGCATGTGGGTCTCGATCGACGACGGCCGCAACGTGCTGGTCGGCAGCGTCAGCTCCAACAGGTAGCCAGAGCATGTCGCCCAAAAGCGGCAATCGGTTTGGGGACAACGGCATGCGAAAAACAACACTTAAGGCGCGTCGCCTGAGCCTGCTCGAACGCGACGCGCCTTAGAGAAAACGGGAAATCAGGGACAACCCGGTCGAGTCCCCACCCTCCCCGTCCCCAACGACCGGGTTCAGGAGCCGGCCCTTCCCCAAAGGGTCGGCTCCGCTTTTTGTGGGGTACCTTAAGCAGGCTGCTAGAATTCCACGATCTTGCCGTGATCCAGCGTCACGCGGCGGTCCATGCGTGCGGCCAGGTCGTGGTTGTGCGTGGCAATCAGCGCGGAGAGGCCTGACTGGCGCACCAGTGCTTCCAGCGCCTCGAACACATAAGATGCGGTATCGGGATCGAGATTGCCGGTCGGCTCGTCCGCCAACAGCAGCAGGGGCGCATTGGCCACGGCGCGCGCGATCGCGACACGCTGCTGCTCGCCGCCCGACAGTTCCGCCGGACGATGCTCCGCCCGCTCGCCGATCTTCATGTAATCCAGAAGCTGCAGCGCGCGTTCACGCGCCTGCGTCTGCGGCAGCCCGCAGACGAGCTGCGGCATCATGATGTTTTCCAGCGCCGAGAACTCCGGCAGCAGATGGTGGAACTGGTAGACGAAACCGATGTCGTTGCGGCGGATCGCGGTACGCTCGTCGTCCGAGAGGCGGCCACAGGCGCGCCCGTCGAGGATAACATCGCCGCCGTCCGGCCATTCGAGAAGCCCCGCCGTATGCAGCAGGGTCGACTTGCCGGCACCAGAAGGCGCCACCAGCGCAACCGTCTCGCCACGCCGCAGCGTGAAATCCGCCCCGTCGAGGATGGTCAGCTTGCGCATCCCTTCATCGTAGCGGCGGTCGATGGCCTTGAGTTCGAGCAGAAGGTCGGATGCCATCATTCGTACCGCAGCGCTTCGACGGGATCGAGCCGGGCCGCACGCCAGGCCGGAAACAGCGTTGCCAGGAACGACAACACCATGGCCATCAGCACGACCGAAATGGTTTCGCTCGCATCCATCTTCGCCGGCAACTGGCTGAGGAAATAGAGCTCCGGATTGAACAGCGTCGTACCCGACAGCCACGAGAAGAACTGCCGGATCGATTCGACGTTCAGACAGACAACGACGCCAAGCAGCACGCCCGCGATGGTGCCGGTCACGCCGATAGCCGCCCCGGTCATCATGAATATGCGCATCACCGATCCGCTGGTCGCGCCCATGGTGCGCAGGATCGCGATATCGCGGCCCTTGTCCTTCACCAGCATGATGAGGCCGGAGATGATGTTCAGCGCCGCCACCAGCACGATCAGCGTCAGGATCATGAACATCACGTTGCGCTCGACCTGAAGCGCGGAAAAGAAGGTCTGGTTGCGCTGCCGCCAGTCGGTGACGAATATCTGGCGTTGCGAAGCGACCTCGACGGGCCCGCGCAAAGCGTCCACCGCATCGGGGTCGTCGACGAACACCTCGATCGACTGCACCACGCCTTCCGAATTGAAATAGAGCTGCGCCTCGCTGAGCGGCATATAGATGATCGAGCCGTCATATTCGGACATGCCGACCTCGAAGATCGCCACCACCGGATAGATCTTCTGTCGCGGCGTGACGCCGAACGGTGTGACATCGCCTTCGGGTGCTACAAGCTGGATGCCGTCGCCCACGGCAAGGCCGAGGCTGTCGGCCATGCGCTTGCCGATCGCGACACCTTCCGACTGGTCGAAACCTTCGAGCGTACCTTGCCTGATGTTCTCGGCGACGAGCGTCATCTTCTCGATGTCCTGCTCGCGCACGCCGCGCACCAACGCGCCGGTTCCCGCTCCCACCCGGCCGGTAGCCAGAACCTGCCCCTGAACCAGCGGGATCGCATAACGCACGCCTTCCACGCCCTCGATCCGTCCAGCAACGCCGGCATAGTCATCGAAGACACGGTCGATGGGCTCGACGATCAGGTGGCCATTGACCCCGAGGATGCGGTTGAGCAGCTCGGCGCGGAAGCCGTTCATGACGGCCATGACGATGATGAGCGTCGCGACGCCCAGCATGATCCCGACAAACGAGATCAGCGAGATTACCGAGATCACCGTATCCTTGCGCCGCGAGCGCAGGTAGCGCCAGGCGACCATGCGTTCAAAGACGGAGAACGGCCCGGCGCCCGCGAGTTTCCTGCCGGCTGTTTCGCTCATGCAGCTTTTCCGAAGCGCGCCGCAACCGCAGACAGCGGCATGGTTGCGCGTTCGCCCGTCTTGCGGTTCTTCACCTCAGCTTCGCCCGCGGCCACCCCGCGCGGCCCGACGATCACCTGCCAGGGCAGGCCGATCAGGTCGGCGGTGGCGAACTTCCCGCCAGGCCTCTGGTCCGTGTCGTCATAGAGCACGTCGACACCCGCAGCGCCCAATGCGTCATAAAGTTCGTCACAGGCGCGGTCGCAATCCGCATCGCCGGCCTTCATGTTGATCAGCGCGACGTCGAAGGGCGCGACCGATTCCGGCCAGATGATGCCGTTCTCGTCGTGGCTGGCCTCGATGATCGCCGCCACGAGCCGCGAAGGGCCGATGCCGTAGGAGCCCATGGAGACGAAGTGTTCCTTGCCGTCGGGTCCGGTCACCTTGGCATTCATCGGCTTCGAGTATTTTTCGCCGAAATGGAAGATATGGCCGACCTCGATGCCGCGCGCCGCCATCCGGTCGCCTTCCGGCACCTCTTCCCAGGCATCCTCGTCATGCATCTCGTCGGTCGCCGCATAGGGCGTCGTCCACGCCTTGACGATGCCGTCGATACCCGCATCGTCGGCGAAATCGGTGTCCGCGCCCGGCACCGGCAGGTCGAGAAAATCGCGATGGCAGAAGACCGCGCTCTCACCCGTATCGGCCAGGATGATGAATTCGTGGCTCAGGTCACCACCGATCGGACCGGTATCGGCCCGCATGGGAATCGCCTGCATGCCGACCCGCGCGAAGGTGCGCAGATAGGAGACGAACATGCGGTTGTAGGCTGCGCGCGCGCCCTCATAGTCGATGTCGAACGAATAGGCGTCTTTCATCAGGAACTCGCGCGAGCGCATGACGCCGAAGCGAGGCCGCACCTCGTCGCGATACTTCCACTGAATGTGATAGAGGTTGAGCGGGAGATCCTTGTAGGACTTCACATAGGACCGGAAGATGTCGGTCACCATCTCCTCGTTGGTCGGCCCGTATAGCATTGCACGGTCCTGCCGGTCGCGGATGCGCAGCATCTCCTTGCCGTAATCGTTATAGCGCCCGCTCTCGATCCACAGGTCGGCGGACTGGATCGTCGGCATGAGGATTTCCTGCGCACCGGCGCGATCCTGCTCCTCACGGATGATCTTGCACACCTTGTCCAGCACGCGCTTGCCCATCGGCAGCCAGGAGAACGAGCCCTGCCCCTGCTGGCGGATCATGCCGGAGCGCAGCATCAGCCGGTGCGAGACGATCTCGGCCTCGCGCGGATTCTCCTTGAGGATGGGCAGAAAGTAACGCGACAGACGCATGGGAAATTCCGTGAGAGATGGCTGCGGAATCATCCGCGCCAGGGTCCATTTGCTTCGGCTTCATAGCGATTTCATGGCAGGATGGAAACCCGACGCCAGCGCGTCCCATTGTCCGCTGCCGGCCTGTGCTTTTGCTGTGCAGTAAGTGACGCGAATTTGTGCAGTGCAGCACATCAAGGGTCATGTAAATGCAATATTTCTCGTGACATCGCGCGACGTGTTGGTCTAATGTGCCCCGCATAACCGAGAGGGCGGGACAATAATCCGCTCTCCTACGCGGTCAAAGTCTTGGGAGGATGCGATCTAGGCGCGATTTTCCGCAGCCGCCTTAATACGGAAACAGATCGGACGCGTTTAAATTGCAAGGCTTCGGCCTTGCATTTTTTTGTGCAACGAAATAAATCACCGGCCTTCGACCGGCACTGGCTTGAACCGCTTTTTCAGCCAGGTTCAAGCGTTCCACTCGCAGCAAAAGAGACCGATACAAACGGCTCGAGCAAGAATACCCGACGCTGGCCGCCGCGGTTACTAGCCGATCGACGGCCCGATGTGGGGGATGTCGTTGAACGAAAATCCGAAATAAACGACCGCTATGTAGAAGGCGCCGAAGATTACGCCGGCTACGATCGTCGTGCGGATCACCGCGCCCAGCATGTGTCTGCCATGCGGTGCGCTTGAGACGGTGCCCAGCGTGACCTCGCCGTCCTCGTCCTGCGTTTTCAGCCCGAATGGCAGCATGGCGAAAAGAACCACCCACCACAGGATGAAGTAGATCGCGAAGATCGAAATCCAGCTCATGATCTTGTCCTTTTCAGCGCGCGGCCGGCAAAGCCTGCCTGGCGCTCATGGTTCGGCGCGATGCGCTATACCTGTTCCAGTTCGACCAGCGTGCCGAAGAAGTCCTTGGGGTGCAGGAACAGCACCGGCTTGCCATGCGCACCGATCTTCGGGGTTCCGTCGCCCAGCACGCGGGCTCCGGACGCGGTCAATCGGTCCCGCGCGGCGATGATGTCATCCACCTCGTAGCACACATGGTGCATACCGCCCGAAGGGTTCTTATCCAGGAACGGCCGGATCGTGGAGTTCTCGCCCAGTGGCTCCAGCAGCTCGATCTTGGTGTTGCCGACATCGATGAAGACGACCGTCACGCCATGCTCGGGCAATGGCTGCGGCTCGGAAACGCTGGCCCCCAGCGTATCGCGATAATGCGCGCTGGCGGCGGCGATGTCGGGCACAGCAAGCGCGACATGGTTCAAACGTCCGAGCATTCGTCTGTCTGGCTCCAGTTCATTCGTGCGTCCTTCGAGGCTCGCTCCGCTCGCACCTCAGGATGAGGACTGTAGTGCATCGAGCCTCGGTGGGTGAGTTCGATCAAACCACTTCCCTCATCCTGAGGTACGAGCGGAGCGAGCCTCGAAGGACGCACTTGTTCTTCTACCGCGTCACGAACACCGTGACGATCGGCTTCTTGCCCCAGGCGTCGTTGGCGGCGGAGCGCACGGCGCGCCGGACTGCTTCGGCCACGAGGTCGAGGTCTTTTCGCCGGACGCGCGGGATGCTTTCAATTGCGCCGATCGCCGCATCCAGCATCAGCTCCTCGAGCTCTTCGCCAGCGGCATCAGCCTTCGCTACCCCGACTGCAACCAGATCCGGATCGCCGGCGATCTCGTAACGATCGTCCAGCACCACATTCACCGCGACATGGCCGACATAAGAAAGCTTGCGGCGGTCGCGAATGCCCATCGTCTCGTCTGAGCCGATCAGCTTGCCGTCCTTGAACATGCGGCCCGACGGCACCTGGTCGATGATCTCGGCCGGCCCGGGCGCAAGGCGGATCATGTCGCCGTTGCGCACCTGGGCTACCTCGGGAATGCCCGCAGACGCACCGAGCGCCCCATGCGCGACCAGATGCGCCGCCTCTCCGTGAACGGGCACCAGCACCTGCGGGCGCGTCCATTCATACATCCGCTTGAGTTCGTTACGCCTTGGGTGGCCGGACACGTGCACCAGAGCATCGCTGTCCTCGATAATCTTGATGCCCTGCTCGATCAGCAGGTTCTTGGTCTCCAGGATCGCCTTCTCGTTGCCAGGAATGACGCGCGAGGAATAGACCACCGTGTCGCCAGGCGAGAGCGCGACATTGCGCATCTCGTCGCGGGCCAGCTTGGCCAGTGCCGCGCGCGGCTCGCCCTGGCTGCCGGTGCACAGGATGACGAGGTTTTCGCGGGGGATATAGCCGTAATCTTCCTCCTCGACGAATTCCGGCAGGCCGTCGAGATAGCCGAGTTCTGTCGCCACGTTGATGACGCGCTTGAGCGACGAGCCCAGGACCAGCACCTGCCGCCCTGCATCGCGCGCGGCCTCAGCGATCGAGCGGATGCGGCCGACATTGGAGGAGAAGGTGGTCACGGCGACACGGCCGGCAGCGGCCTCGATGACCCCCTTCAGCCCTTCGCCGACAGCCTCTTCCGACGGCGATTCCCCTTCGCGCATTGCGTTGGTGGAATCGCAGATCAAGGCCCTGACACCTTCGTCGCCGAGCGCGCGGAACCGCTGCTCGTCGGTCTTGCGGCCGATCGTCGGCGCCGGATCGATCTTCCAGTCGCCGGTGTGAACCACCATACCGAGCGGCGTGCGGATCGCCAGCGACACCGGCTCGGGGATGGAATGCGTGACACCGACTGCCTCGATGTCGAACGGGCCGACCTGGAAACGGTCGCCGGCGTTGAAGATCTGCACCGGGATTTCCGGGCCGCCATCCATGCGCCGCTTGGCGCCCAGAAGCCCGGCGCTGAACGGCGTCATCCACACAGGCTTCTTCAGACGCGGCCAGATGTCCAGCAGCGCGCCGTAGTGGTCCTCATGCGCGTGTGTAATCACGATGCCGCGCAGATTGGCGACCTCGCTCTCGATGAAGCGCGTGTCGGGCAGGACGAGATCGACGCCCGGCAGCGTCGCGTCTGGAAAGGTCACGCCTACGTCGACCACGATCCACTCTCGCGCGCCCACTGGCCCCAGCCCGTAGAGCGCGAAGTTCATGCCGATCTCGCCGACGCCGCCCAGCGGGCAGAACACCAGTTCAGGTTCGTTGTTCCTTGCCATCGCCGCTTCCTTTCCGTTTCAGGCCGAGGCGACCGCGCCGAAATGCACGTCGCCGGCTGCGATGGTGGTGACATTGCCCTCCTCGTCCCGAATGACGAAGCGACACTGCTCGTCGATCGTTTCGAAGATACCGCGCACCACGCGCCCTTCCATTCTCACCGCCACGGGCGAACCAAGCCCGGCGGCGCGTTTCAGCCATCGCTCGCGGATCGCGGCGAGACCCCTGCCCTCGTCCCAGATTCGCGCATTGTCGACCCACGCATCTGACAACGCAATGAACAGCGTCTCCGCGTCACAGGTTGCACCAAGCGCGGCAAGAGACGTCGCGGGATAGGGAACATCCTGCGGGTGCGCGACGACATTCACGCCGATGCCGATGGCAAGAGCGAAGCGGGATTCGTCCAGCATCGCCGATTCGAGCAGGATGCCGGAGAGCTTTGCGCCATCAGCCAGCAGGTCGTTGGGCCATTTGAGCTCGAAGCGCCCGCCGCCGATGGGAGTGCCGCCATCGACGCCGACGCTAACCCCGCGACCCGGAATCACCGCCGCCAGCGCATCCGCCAGCGCAAGCCCGGCCACGAAGCCGAGCGTTGCGGCCGACTTGATGTCGAAACCCGGCACCAGAAGAAGCGTCGCCGCCAGGTTGCCTTCCGGCGTCTCCCAGGCGCGGCCGCGACGGCCCCTGCCCGCTTCCTGCCGCTTCGAGACGAGCCAGAGCTTGCCATCGTCCCCGCCGCGCGCGCGTTCGATCGCCACGGCGTTGGTCGAGCTTACGGTGTCGAAGGCTTCGAGGCGGTACCCCAGCGTTGCCGCGGTCGGCGCGAGCGAAAATCCCATGCCGCTCAGAAGAAGGTTGCCGCTGCAGCCTCGGCCATGCGTTCGAACGGACCGCCGACAACGGCGTAGAACAGCACGAGCAGACCGGAGAGGCCCAGCACGAGCCGCAGCTCACCCGCCATCGGCAGGAAGCCGCCGGCAGGCTGATCGAACCACATGATCTTGATGATGCGCAGGTAGTAGTAGGCGCCCACGACCGACGCAAGCACGCCGATGATTGCCAGCGGATAGAGTTCGGCATCCATGGCCGCCAGGAACACGTACCACTTGCCCCAGAAACCGGCGAGCGGCGGAATGCCTGCCAACGAGAACATCAGGATGGTCAGGATGACCGCCATCAGCGTGTTGGTCGATGCGAGGCCGGACAGGTCATCGATGCGCTCGACATTGCCCTCTTCGCGCCGCATGGCGAGGATGAAGGCAAACGTTCCGAGCGTCATGATCAGATAGATCAGCATGTAGAGCGCGACGCCGCGCACGCCGGCCTGGGTGTTGGCCGCAAGGCCCACCAGCGCGAAGCCCATATGCGCGATCGACGAATAGGCCATCAGGCGCTTGATATTCGTCTGGCCGATCGCCGCGAATGCGCCGAGAACCATCGATGCGATAGCGACGAAGACGACGATCTGCTGCCAGTCGGCCGCGACCGGCTCGAAGGCGCCCACGGTCACGCGCACCAGCAGAGCCATTGCCGCCATCTTCGGCGCGGCGGCGAAGAACGCCGTCACGGGCGTCGGCGCGCCTTCATAGACGTCCGGCGTCCACATGTGGAACGGCACCGCCGAGATCTTGAAGGCAAGTCCGGCAAGCACGAAGACCAGACCGAACACCAGGCCCAGCTGGCGCTCGCCGCCGCTCAGCGCAGACGCGATCGCTTCGAAACCGGTGTTGCCGGTGTAGCCGTACACGAGGCTAATGCCGTAGAGCAGCATGCCCGACGACAACGCGCCGAGGACGAAATATTTCAGGCCCGCCTCGGTGGAGCGGAGATTGTCGCGGTTGATGGCGGCGATCACGTAAAGCGCAAGCGACTGCAGTTCGAGGCCGAGATAGAGCGCGATCATGTCGTTGGCCGACACCATCAGCAGCATGCCGAGGGTGGCCAGCACGATCAGCACCGGATACTCGAACTTGTCGAACTTCTCCTCGCGGGCGAAGCCGACCGACATGATCAGCGTCACCACGGAGCCGATCAGCGTCAGCACCTTCATGAAGCGCGCGAACGGGTCGCTGACAAAGGCGCCGCCAAAGGCTTCTCCGTCGCCGGTGAAAACCAGCATCCAGCCTCCCGCACCGATCAGCAGTGCGATGGCGAGGCCGGTCACGGTCGTATTGGCGCGTTCGCCGGAGAAGACGCCGATCATCAGCAGCACCATCGCACCCACGGCCAGGATGAGTTCCGGCGTCGCGAGAGTGAGGCTTGTGGAGAGTTCTGCCGTCATGATGTCCGTTCCGGCTTCCTAGCGCAGCGTCGCGGCCTGGGTGGCCTCGATCGACAGCGTTACATTGTTGACAAGCGCGTCGACCGAAGCGGCCGTCACGTCGAGGACGGGTGCTGGGTAGACACCGAAGAGGATGACGAAGAACACCAGCGGATAGATGATCACCTTCTCGCGCGTCGAGAGGTCCAGCAGGCCCTTCAGGCTTTCCTTCGTCAGCGCGCCGAACACCACCCTGCGGTAGAGCCACAGCGCGTAGGCGGCAGACAGGATCACGCCGGTCGCGGCGAACAGCGCGACCCAGGTGTTCACGCGGAACACGCCAAGCAGCGTCAGGAACTCGCCGACGAAGCCGGAGGTGCCCGGCAGGCCCACATTGGCCATGGTGAAGATCAGGAACACGACAGCGTATTTCGGCATGTTGTTGACGAGGCCGCCATAAGCGTCGATCTCGCGGGTGTGCATACGGTCATAGACGACGCCCACGCACAGGAACAGCGCGCCGGAAACCAGCCCGTGCGACAGCATCTGGAAGATGCCGCCCTGGATGCCTTCGACGTTCATCGCGAAGATGCCCATGGTCACATAGCCCATGTGGGCGACCGACGAGTAGGCGATCAGCTTCTTGATGTCTTCCTGCATCAGCGCCACCAGCGAGGTGTAGATGATGGCGACGATCGAGAGCGTGAACACGAATGGCTGGAAATAGAGCGAAGCATCCGGGAACATCGGCAGCGAGAAGCGCAGGAAGCCGTAGCCGCCCATCTTCAACAGGATCGCCGCCAGGATGACCGAGCCGGCCGTGGGTGCCTCCACGTGCGCGTCCGGCAGCCAGGTGTGCACCGGCCACATCGGCATCTTCACGGCAAACGATGCGAAGAAGGCAAGCCACAGCCATGTCTGCATGCTGGCCGGGAAATCATGCGTCAGCAGCGTGGGGATATCGGTCGTTCCGGACTGCCAGAACATCGCCATGATGGCCAGCAGCATCAGCACCGAGCCGAGCAGCGTGTAGAGGAAGAACTTGAACGAGGCGTAGACGCGCCGCTTGCCGCCCCACACGCCGATGATGATGAACATCGGCACGAGGCTGGCTTCGAAGAACACGTAGAAAAGCACGATGTCGAGCGCGCAGAACACGCCGATCATGATCGTTTCCAGGATCAGGAAGGCGATCATGTATTCCTTGACGCGGCTTTCGACGGACTCCCACGAGGCCAGAATGCACAGCGGCATGATGAACGTGATCAGGATGACGAACAGCATGGAAATGCCGTCGACGCCCATGTGGTAGGAGATGCCGGAGCCCAGCCACTCCACCTTCTCCACCATCTGGAACCCGGCATAGCCGCTATCGAAGCCGGCCCAGATGAACAGCGACAGCACGAAGGTGAACACGGTCGTCAGCAGCGCAACGTTGCGGATGTTGCGGCGTGCGGCGGCGCCCTCGTCCCTGATCAACAGGATCAGGAACACGCCGACGAGCGGCAGGAAGGTGACCGTGGAGAGAATCGGCCAGTCGGTCATCAGTAGGAACCCCCGAGCATCATCCACGTCACGAGGGCAGCGACGCCGATGAGCATTGCGAATGCGTAGTGATAGAGATAGCCGGTCTGCAACTTGACGACGCGGTCGGTGATGTCGACGACGCGCGCTGCGATGCCGTCAGGCCCCATCCCGTCGATGACCGTCCCGTCGCCCTTCTTCCAGAGGAAGCGGCCGAGGCGCTTCGCTGGCCTGACGAACATGAAGTCGTAGAGCTCGTCGAAATACCACTTGTTGAGCAGGAACTGATACAGCCCCTGATGGCGCTCGGCGAGCTGGCGTGGCGCGTCCGGCGACTGGATGTAGAACCGGTAGGCAGTCACGAAGCCGACGATCATGGCGACCAGCGGCGCGAGCTTCACCCACAGCGGCACCTCGTGGAACTCGTGCAGGATGTGGTTGTCCGGCAGGATGAACAGCGCACCCTTCCAGAAGGCATCATGGTGATAGCCGATGAACCAGTCATGGAACACGATACCGGCGAACAGCGCCCCGACAGCCAGGATGAAGAGCGGCACCAGCATGACCGGCGGCGATTCATGCACGTGGTGCATCACCTCGGACGACGCCCGCGGCTTGCCGTGGAACGTCATGAAAATCAGCCGCCAGGAATAGAAGCTGGTGAAGACGGCCGCCACCACCAGCAGGGTGAAGGCGAAGCCCGCCAGGCCGTTGTGTCCGGCGAACGCGCCCTCGATGATCGCGTCCTTGGAGAAGAAGCCGGCGGTGCCGATCACCGTCAGCGGGATGCCGACGCCGGTGAGCGCCAGCGTGCCGATGACCATCATCCAGTAGGTGGTCGGGATCAGCTTGCGCAGCCCGCCCATCTTGCGCATGTCCTGCTCGTCGGAGACGGCGTGGATGACGGAACCCGAGCCCAGGAACAGCAGCGCCTTGAAGAAGGCATGCGTGAACAGGTGGAAGATCGCCGCCGAGTAGAAGCCCATGCCGAGCGCAACGAACATGTAGCCGAGCTGCGAGCAGGTCGAATAGGCGATGACGCGCTTGATGTCGTTCTGCACGAGGCCAACCGTCGCCGCAAAGAAGGCGGTGAAGGCGCCGATGAACGTCACGAACAGCAGGGCCGCGTGGGACAGTTCGAAGATCGGCGAAAGCCGTGCCAGCATGAACACGCCAGCCGTCACCATGGTGGCGGCATGGATGAGCGCGGAGACCGGGGTCGGACCTTCCATCGCGTCCGGCAGCCAGGTGTGCAGCGGCACCTGCGCCGACTTACCCATGGCGCCCATGAACAGCAGCAGACAGATCGCCGTCAGCGCGCCGCCCTGCGTCAGCGACCAGCCGAGGAACGTAAAGATCGCCTCACCCGAAGCGTCCGGATTCTCGGCGACCGCGGCCGCGCTGGCGAAGATCGTGTCGAAATTCACCGAACCGAACAGCACAAACACGCCGAACAGGCCGAGCAGGAACCCGAAGTCGCCGACGCGGTTGACCACGAAGGCCTTGATGGCCGCGGCATTGGCCGACGGCTTCTTGAACCAGAAACCGATCAGCAGGTAGGAGGCGAGACCCACGCCCTCCCAGCCGAAGAACATCTGCACCAGGTTGTCGGCCGTCACCAGCATCAGCATGGCGAAGGTGAACAGCGACAGATAGGCGAAGAAGCGCGGCCGGTGCGGGTCGTGATGCATGTAGCCAATCGAATAGACGTGCACGAGCGCCGAGACCGTGTTGACCACGACCAGCATGACCACCGTCAGCGTGTCGATGCGCAGCGCCCAGGCAACATCGAGACCGCCCGACTGGATGAAGCGCAGCACCGGCACGGTGAAAGCCTCGCCGTCGCCGAAACCGACCGTGAAGAAAGCCAGCCACGACAGCGCGGCCGCAATGATGAGGAAGCCTGAGGTGATATATTCCGACGCCTTCGCGCCGATCGACCGGCCGAACAGGCCGGCGATCAGAAAGCCGAGAAGCGGAAGGAAGACGATCGCGTGATACATGATCCGCTCAGCCCTTCATCATGTTGACGTCTTCGACGGCAATCGAACCGCGGTTGCGGAAGAAGACGACGAGAATTGCAAGTCCGATCGCGGCCTCGGCCGCTGCCACCGTCAGCACGAACAGCGCGAAGACCTGTCCGACGAGGTCGCCGAGCGCCGCCGAGAAGGCGACGAAGTTTATGTTCACCGCGAGCAGGATCAGCTCGATCGACATCAGGATGACGATGACGTTCTTCCTGTTCAGGAAGATGCCGAACACGCCGAGCGTGAACAGGATTGCCGATACGGTGAGAAAGTGCGCGATGCCGACTTCCATGACACTCAGAGTCCCTTGCCCGTCTCGACCTTCTTGACCTCGATCGAGGTCTGCGGCGTGCGCCGCACCTGCGCACCGATCTCCTGGCGCTTGACGCCCGGCTTGTGGCGCAGGGTCAGCACGATGGCGCCGATCATGGCGACCAACAGCACGAGACCCGCGATCTGGAAGAAGTAGATGTAATCCGTGTAGAGAATGTCGCCGAGCGCGGCGGTGTTGTGCCGCTCGGTCAGCGCCGGTATCGGCCGCGCGATCTCGCTCGCCAGTTCCGGCGTGAAGGTATAGCCGCCCAGTACGATGATGAGTTCGGCCGCCAGGATGAGGCCGACCATGGCGCCCACCGGCGCATATTGCAGCGCGCCCTGCTTCAGTTCGACGAAATCGACGTCGAGCATCATGACCACGAACAGGAACAGCACGGCCACCGCGCCGACATAGACGACCAGCAGGATGACGGCGAGGAACTCAGCGCCAGTCAGCAGGAAGAGTGCTGCCGCGTTGAAGAACGTCAGGATCAGATAGAGCACGGAGTGCACGGGGTTGCGGGCCGAGATGACCATGAAGGCCGCCGCGACCGCGATGAAGGCGAACAGATAAAAGAATATCGCCTCGAGTCCTGTCAGCATGGGTTCCCCCGGTTCCTTTCAAGAGCGGACGTAACGCCCTGCCCCTCTCCGGCCGCGCCCGCCTCCGGGCCGCGAATCCGCGTGTCTCTTAGACGAGCCGCCCCGGCGCGTCCACTCGTGACGCCCTATCGATAGGGCGCATCCACTTCCAGATTGCGCGCGATCTCGCGCTCCCAGCGGTCGCCATTGGCGAGCAGCTTGTCCTTGTCGTAGTAAAGTTCCTCGCGCGTCTCCGTCGCGAACTCGAAGTTCGGCCCCTCGACGATGGCGTCGACCGGGCAGGCTTCCTGGCAGAAGCCGCAATAGATGCACTTCACCATGTCGATGTCGTAGCGCACCGTGCGGCGCGTGCCGTCGTTGCGGCGCGGCCCGGCCTCGATGGTGATCGCCTGCGCCGGGCATATCGCCTCGCAGAGCTTGCACGCGATGCAGCGTTCCTCGCCGTTGGGATAGCGGCGCAGCGCGTGCTCGCCACGGAAACGCGCCGAGACCGGGCCCTTCTCGTTGGGATAGTTCAGCGTCGCCTTGGGAGCGAAGAACTGCCGCATCGAGAGGAAGAAGGCCCCGACGAACTCAGCCAGGAGCAGCGATTTGGCGGCTTGTGCGAGAGCGGACATTTCCTATTCTCCAGCAAAAGAGAGCCGGCGAACCAGCCCACGATCGGCAGCAGCACGATCTGGACGATGCCGGAAACGGTGAGCGCGCGCTTCGTCTCTGGAAGCTCGACCCTGCCGGCGAGCACGCGCATGAAGATCATGCTCGCCACGCCAAGCAGCAGTCCGATGAAGGCGCCTGTCAGGCTCGCGCTCATGCGACCATCAGCTCCCAGACCTTGAGGAAGGTGGCGGTCGCGACGACCATGAACAGGGAGATAGGCAGGAATACCTTCCAGCCAAGGCGCATGAGCTGGTCGTAGCGGTAGCGTGGCACGAAGGCCTTCACCATCGCGAACATGAAGAACATCATGCAGACCTTGAGCACGAACCAGATGACGCCCGGAACCCAGGTGAACGGCGCGAAATCGAACGGCGGCAGCCAGCCTCCCAGGAACAGGATCGTGGCCAGCGCGCACATCAGCACGATCGCGACGTATTCGCCGAGGAAGAACAGCAGGAACGGCGTCGACGAATATTCGATCATGTGGCCGGCGACGAGTTCCGACTCGGCCTCCACGAGGTCGAAGGGCGGGCGGTTCGTCTCGGCCAGCGCCGAGATGAAGAAGATGACGAACATCGGGAACAGCGCCAGCCAGTGCCAGTCGAGGAACGAGTTGGGCAGCCCGATGGTGGTGCCTAGGCCGTCGCGCTGCGCAAGCACGATGTCGGTCAGGTTCAGCGAACCCACGCACAAAAGAACGGTGACGATAACGAAGCCGATCGAGACTTCATAAGACACCATCTGCGCGGCCGAGCGTAGCGCGCCGAGGAACGGATATTTCGAGTTCGACGCCCAGCCGCCCATGATGACGCCATAGACCTCGAGTGACGAGATGGCGAAGACGTAGAGGATGCCGATATTGACCGTCGCGATCGCCCAGCCCTCTGAGACGGGGATCACCGCCCAGGCCGAGATCGCCAGCACCGCAGAGACCAGCGGCGCGAGCAGGAACACGCCCTTGTTGGCACCCGACGGGATTACCGGCTCCTTGAAGACGAACTTCAAAAGGTCGGCGAAGGCCTGCAGCAGGCCCCACGGACCGACCACGTTGGGACCGCGGCGAAGCTGCACGGCAGCCCAGATCTTGCGGTCGGCGTAAAGCAGATAAGCGACAAGGATCAGCAGGACGACGATCAGCAGGACCGACTTGCCCAGGATGATGAGTGCCGGCAGCACGTAATATGCGAAAAAGGATTCCATCAGTCCCCGCCCCTACTCGGCCGCCTGCTTGAAGCCGCCCTTCGCCAAAGCCGAGCATTCGGCCATGACGGCCGAGGCCCGGGCGATCGGGTTCGTCAGATAGAAGTCTTTCACCGGCGACGCAAACGGCGTCTTGGAAAGCCTTCCGGGCTTCTTCACGAGTGCCGCGATCTCGCCCGGCGCGCCGGCCGCGATCTCGTCGATGCCCGCGAAATGCGGGAAGTCCTCGTAGAGCTTCGCGCGAAGCTGCGGCAGCGAATCGAAGGGCAGCTTGTGGCCCAGCACGTCGGAAAGCGCACGCAGGATCGCCCAGTCTTCCTTGGCGTCGCCGGGCGCGAAGCCGGCGCGGTTCGTCATCTGCACGCGGCCTTCGACGTTCACATAGGTGCCCGACTTCTCCGTGTATGTCGCGCCCGGCAAGATCACGTCGGCGCGGTGTGCGCCGGCATCGCCGTGGCTGCCCACATAGACGGTGAAGGCATTGCCGATCGCGTTCATGTCGAACTCGTCGGCGCCGAGCAGGAACAGCACGTCGAGCGCGCCCATCATGGCGGAGGCGTCCTTGCCGCCCTCGCCCGGCACGAAGCCGAGGTCTAGCCCACCAACGCGCGCGGCGGCCGTGTGGAGCACAGCAAAGCCGTTCCAATCATCGGACACTGCCTGAACGTCGGTTGCGATCTTCGCTGCCAGCGACAGCACCGAAGCGCCGTCGGAACGCGCCAATGCACCCTGGCCGACGATGATGAGCGGGCGCTTCGCCTTCTTCAGCACCGAGAGGAACTTGATCGAGCCGTCGGCGAGCTGGGCCAGCGTTTCGGAACCAGCGCCCAGCGACTCGTAGTCGTAACGCAGATCGCCGACATCGCCGATCACGCCAACCGGCAGATCGCCAGCGCGCCAGCGCTTGCGGATGCGCGTGTTGAGCACCGAGGCCTCGAAGCGAGGATTGGCGCCGATGATGAGCACGGCGTCTGCGGCCTCGATGCCGTCGATCGTCGGGTTGAAGATGTAGGTCGAGCGGCCGGCTGCCGGGTCAAGCGCAGCGCCATCCTGACGGCAATCGATATTGGCCGAGCCGAGCGAGCCCATCAGCAGCTTCAGCGCGTACATTTCCTCGACGGTCGCCAGATCGCCGGCGATCGCGCCGATCCTGTCGCCGGAGGTCTTCGACACCGCGTCCCTGATCGCCGCGAAGGCTTCCGGCCAGCTTGCCGGCTGCAGGCGGCCATCCCTGCGGATATAGGGCCGGTCGAGGCGCTGCGAACGCAGCCCGTCCCAGATGAAGCGGGTCTTGTCGGAGATCCACTCCTCGTTCACCTGCTCGTTGACGCGCGGCATGATGCGCATCACCTCGCGACCGCGCGTGTCGACGCGGATCGCCGAGCCGACGGCGTCCATCACGTCGATGGATTCGGTCTTGGTCAGCTCCCACGGCCGCGCCTGGAAGGCATAGGGCTTGGAGGTCAGCGCGCCGACCGGGCACAGGTCGATCACGTTGCCCTGCAGCTCGGAGGTCATGGCCTCCTCGAGATAGGTCGTGATCTCGGCATCCTCGCCACGGCCGATCAGGCCAAGCTCGGAGATTCCAGCGACTTCCGTCGTGAACCTCACGCAACGCGTGCAGTGGATGCAGCGCGTCATGATCGTCTTGACCAGCGGTCCGATGTACTTGTCTTCGACCGCGCGCTTGTTCTCGTGGTAGCGCGAGGCGTCCACACCGAACGCCATCGCCTGGTCCTGCAGGTCGCATTCGCCGCCCTGGTCGCAGATCGGGCAGTCGAGCGGATGGTTGATGAGCAGGAATTCCATCACGCCTTCGCGGGCCTTCTTGACCATCGGCGTGTTGGTGAAGACTTCCGGCGGCTCGCCATTCGGGCCGGGGCGCAGGTCGCGCACGCCCATGGCGCAGGAGGCTGCCGGCTTGGGCGGCCCGCCCTTCACCTCGACGAGGCACATGCGACAGTTGCCGGCGATCGACAGCCGCTCGTGGAAGCAGAAGCGCGGCACTTCCGCGCCCGCCTCTTCCGCCGCCTGCAACAGCGTGTAGTGATCGGGAACCTCGATCTCTTTGCCGTCTACCTTCAGTCTAGCCATATCGCCTCAACCCCGCGGAATAACCGCAATCCTTGCTTTGGCACCGCGTCCGGTGCCGAAATTCTTCGTCACGCGTCTGCCGAAAGCGCCTTCGCCTGCCCGACCCAATCGTCGCGGCCGATGCGGCCGGCAAATCCCAGATGATCGTCCAGCCAGGCAAGCTCCGCCGGCTGCAACGCGGCCACCTGCCCGTATGTCCAGATGCCGAGTTCGTTCAGCACCTTTTCCAGCTTCGGCCCAATCCCGCCGATCGCCTTGAGGTCATCCGGCTGCGCCGGCTTCTCCATCGGTGCCGGCTTTCCTGCCAGAGCCTTGGCCGTTTGCGCAACCTTGCGCGCCGGGGCCTTCGCCTTGGCGATAGTCGCAGGCTTCCTGTCCTGCGCTGGCCGTGACACGACGAGCTTGAGCGGAGCCGGCTTCGCAGCAGGACGCGGCGCTGGCGCCACCTCGTCCGAGAGGCCCTGCATCAGCCGCTGCGAGACTTCGGCAGCGCCGGCCATGGCACCAAGCCACATGCCCATGGCCTGGCCCGCAAGGCCGACGCCCAGCGCGCCCATGGCGGCGGCGCCCGCGAACGGATGCGCCATCAGGTTGATCGCACCAGCAATCTCCTGCGGCATGGCGGCATCGTAGGCCGTTGTGGTTTCCTGGCTCTTGCTCATCTCAGGCATCGTTCCGTTGGGCGTCGCCGTCTTGTCGGTCGCACCCTGCGTCAGGCCGTTTCCCTTGTTACTCCGCCGCGACCAGCGCCGGCTCGGCGCGGTGGGCGTTGCGTGTGAACTCGTCTATCCGCCGCTCGATCTCGGGGCGGAAATGCCGGATCAGGCCCTGGATCGGCCAGGCCGCGGCATCGCCGAGCGCGCAGATCGTGTGGCCTTCGACCTGCTTGGTCACGTCGAGCAGCATGTCGATCTCGCGCTTCTGCGCCTCGCCACGCACCAGGCGCTCCATGACCCGCCACATCCAGCCGGTGCCCTCGCGGCACGGCGTGCACTGGCCACAGCTCTCGTGCTTGTAGAAGTAGGAGAGCCGCGCGATCGCCTTCACGATGTCGGTCGACTTGTCCATGACGATCACTGCCGCCGTGCCGAGGCCCGATTTCAGGTCGCGCAGCGAATCGAAGTCCATCGGCGTGTCGATGATCTGCTCGGCAGGTACCAGCGGCACCGAGGAGCCGCCCGGTATGACCGCCAGCAGATTGTCCAGCCGCCGCGAATGCCGCCGCAATGCTTGTCGATCAGCTCGCGAAACGGGATCGACATCGCCTCTTCGACCGTGGTCGGCGTGTTGACATGACCCGATACGCAGAAAAGCTTGGTACCGACGTTGTTCGGCCGGCCAAAGGACGAGAACCACGAAGCCCGCGGCGCAGGATGGTCGGCGCAACCGCGATCGACTCGACGTTGTTGACGGTCGTCGGGCAGCCATAAAGGCCGACATTGGCCGGGAACGGCGGCTTCAGGCGCGGCTGGCCCTTCTTGCCCTCCAGGCTCTCCAGCAGCGCCGTCTCCTCGCCGCAGATATATGCGCCCGCGCCGTGATGAACGTAGACGTCGAAATCCCAGCCGTTCTTGTTGTTCCTGCCCAGCAACCCGGCGTCGTAGGCTTCGTCGATCGCGCGCTGCAGCGCCTCGCGCTCGCGGATGAACTCGCCGCGCACATAGATGTACGCCGCGTGTGCGCCCATGGCGAAGCCCGCGATCAGGCAGCCTTCGACCAGCGTGTGCGGGTCGTGGCGCAGGATCTCGCGGTCCTTGCAGGTGCCGGGCTCGGATTCATCGGCATTGACGACGAGGTAATGCGGACGCCCGTCGGTTTCCTTGGGCATGAACGACCATTTCAGGCCGGTCGGGAAGCCCGCGCCGCCGCGACCGCGCAGGCCGGACGCCTTCATCTCGTTGATGATCCAGTCACGGCCCTTGTCGATCAGCGCCTTGGTGTCGTCCCAATGCCCGCGACGCATCGCGCCGGCCAGCGAATTATCGAACTGGCCGTAGATGTTGGTGAAGATGCGGTCCTTGTCCTGAAGCATCTCTAACCCCCTTAGCGCGGCTTCTTGCCGAAGACGCGGATGTATTCGGCCTCACCGCCCTTGGCGAGCGCCTTGGCCTGTTTCACCCAGTCGTCGCGCTCGATCCGGCCCTTGAACCTGAGATAGCCGTCGACCCAGTCGCGTTCGGCCTTCTTCCACGACGCGACCTGCGCGTAGGTATAGATGCCGAGACCGTTGAGAACGCCTTCGAGTTTCGGGCCGACGCCCGAGATCAGCTTAAGATCGTCGGGCTGCGCCGGTCGCTCGACCGCAGCCGGCCGGTTCTTGTCTTCCAGCGACGGAGCCACTTGCGTTTCGGCTTTCGCAGCCGGCTTGCTTCGCTTGGTCTCCGGCGCCTTGAAGGCGTACGCCGCATCGGCGTGCTTGTCCGGATGCGTGCGCCCCTTGTCGGACTTCTCGACAGCCGGGTCGGCCTTGTCGGCAGCTGCCCTGTTCTCCTTCGGCGCCTTGACGCTGGCGGACTTCTCGACGCTCGCGCTCACCTTCACCTTCGACGGCGACTTGATCGCCGGGTTCGTCTCGGGAGCGTCCGTCTTCGGTTTGGCGGCCTGCGTCGGCGGCACCTGGTTTGCTTCCGCCTTCTGCGACTTGCCGGCGGTCTTCGCGGCCTTGTCGCGGGTCGACTTCAGCACGGCCTGCTCGTCGGTCAGCGAGGTCAGGCCGGATTGCGGTGCCGAGAAGGTGCGGCCGTTCTGCGGGCCGGTCGGAACCGATGCGCCCTTGCCGGCCTCGAACTCGTCGATGATCTCGGCCAGCCGCTCCGGCGTCAGGTCCTCATAGGCGTCCTTGAAGATCATGACCATCGGCGCGTTCACGCAGGCGCCGAGGCATTCCACTTCTTCCCAGGACAGCGTGCCGTCTTCGTTGGTGTGGAACTGCTCGGCATGGATCTTCGAGCGGCAGACGTCCATCAGCGCTTCGGAGCCGCGCAGCATGCAGGGCGTCGTGCCGCAGACCTGCACATGGGCGCGGGTGCCCACCGGCTTCAACTGGAACTGCGTGTAGAACGTCGCGACCTCGAGCACGCGGATATAGGGCATGTCCAGCATGTCGGCGACATGCTCGATGGCCGAGCGCGTCACCCAGCCGTCCTGCTCCTGCGCGCGCATGAGCAAGGGTATGACGGCCGACTGCTGCCGACCAACCGGATATTTCTTGATGGTTTGTTTGGCCCACGCCGTGTTCGCCTTGTTGAAGGCGAAGCTGGCTGGCTGGACGCTGGCTTCTGCGAGACGGCGGACTGACATTAACGATCGACCTCACCAAACACGATGTCGATGGATCCGAGGATGGCGGAGACGTCGGCCAGCATGTGGCCTTTGCACAGGAAATCCATCGCCTGGAGATGCGCGAAACCGGGGGCGCGCAGCTTGCAGCGATACGGCTTGTTGGTGCCGTCGGAGACCAGATAGACGCCGAACTCGCCCTTGGGCGCCTCGACGGCGGCGTAGACCTCGCCGGCCGGCACGCGATAACCCTCGGTGTAGAGCTTGAAGTGATGGATCAGCGCTTCCATCGAGCGCTTCATCGCTGCCCGCTTTGGCGGCACGACCTTGCCGTCGGTGGTCGAGACGGGCCCGACCTTCTCCTTGCCCAGCAGCAGGTCGACGCACTGGCGAATGATCCTCGCCGACTGGCGCATCTCTTCCATGCGGATGAGATAGCGGTCGAAGCAGTCGCCGTTCTTGCCGATCGGCACGTCGAAATCCATCTCGGCGTAGCATTCATAGGGCTGCGACTTGCGCAGGTCCCAGGCAGCGCCCGAGCCGCGCACCATCACGCCGGAGAAACCGAGCGCCCAGGCGTCCTCCAGCGACACGACGGCGATGTCGACATTGCGCTGCTTGAAGATGCGGTTGCCGGTCAGGAGATCGTCGAGATTGTCGATCGTTTTCAGGAACGGATCGATCCAGTCGCCGATGTCCTGGACGAGTTTTTCCGGCAGATCCTGGTGAACGCCGCCGGGGCGGAAATAGGCCGCATGCATGCGCGAGCCCGAGGCGCGCTCGTAGAAGACCATGAGCTTCTCGCGCTCTTCGAAGCCCCACAGCGGCGGGGTCAGCGCGCCGACGTCCATGGCCTGAGTCGTCACATTGAGGATGTGCGACATGATGCGACCGATCTCGCTATAGAGCACGCGGATGATCTGTCCGCGCTTCGGCACCTCGATGCCCAGCAGCCGCTCGGTCGCCAGCGCGAAGGCGTGCTCCTGGTTCATCGGGGCGCAGTAGTCGAGGCGATCGAGATACGGCACGGCCTGCAGATAGGTCTTGTGCTCGATCAACTTCTCGGTGCCGCGATGCAGCAGGCCGATATGCGGATCGGCGCGGTCCACCACCTCGCCGTCCAGCTCCAGCACGAGGCGCAGCACGCCGTGCGCGGCCGGATGCTGCGGGCCGAAATTGATGTTGAAATTGCGAACGGCGGTTTCAGCCATGGCTAGCCTCAGTTCGGCTTCGCTTTTTCGTCACCGGGCAGCACGTAGTCGGTGCCTTCCCAGGGCGAAAGAAAATCGAAATTGCGGAATTCCTGCTTGAGCTCGACCGGCTCGTAGACCACGCGCTTGACCTCGTCGTCGTAACGCACCTCGACGAAGCCCGTCAGCGGGAAATCCTTGCGCAGCGGGTGACCCTCGAAACCGTAATCGGTGAGGATGCGGCGCAGCTCCGGGTGACCGGAAAACAGGATACCGTAGAGGTCGTAGGCCTCGCGTTCGAACCAGTCCGCGCCGGGATAGACCGCCGTCGCAGAAGGCACCGGCGTGTCTTCGTCCGTCGCCACCTTCACGCGGATGCGCAGGTTCTGGTGCGGCGACAGCAGGTGATAGACGACGTCGAAGCGCTTTTCGCGCATCGGGTAGTCGGCACCGCTGATGTCGATGAACGACACGAAGCGGCACTGCACGTCGTCGCGCAGGAAGGTCAGCACGGAGACGATGTCGTCGCCATCGACGTCGACAGTCAGCTCGCCATAGGCAACCGTGGCGCCCTTGATCTTCGCGCCGAGACGCTCGGTGACATGGCCTGCAAGGTCATTGAGAGCTTCGCTCATCTTTTGCCTCTCAGCGCTCGATCGTGCCGGTGCGGCGGATCTTCTTCTGCAGGAGAAGAATGCCGTAGAGCAGCGCTTCCGCCGAAGGCGGGCAGCCGGGCACGTAGATGTCCACCGGTACCACGCGGTCGCAGCCGCGCACCACCGAATAGGAATAGTGATAGTAGCCGCCGCCATTGGCGCACGAGCCCATGGAGATGACGTAGCGCGGCTCTGGCATCTGGTCGTAGACCTTCCGCAGGGCCGGCGCCATCTTGTTGGTCAGCGTGCCGGCGACGATCATCACGTCCGACTGGCGCGGTGAGGCGCGCGGCGCGATGCCGAAGCGCTCACTGTCGTAGCGCGGCATCGCCGAGTGGATCATCTCCACGGCGCAGCAGGCCAGGCCGAAGGTCATGTACATCAGCGAGCCGGTACGCGCCCAGGTGATCAGGGCCTCCGACGAGGTTACCAGAAACCCCTTGTCGGAAAGCTCGGCATTGATCTCGCCGAAGAAAACGTCATCCGCGCCGACAGGCTTGCCAGTGTTCGGATCGATGATGCCCTTGGGCTTCGGCGCCACGAGGGTGGAGGAGCCGTCGTTCAATCCCATTCCAGCGCTCCCTTCTTCCATTCATAGATAAAGCCGATGGTCAGCACGCCCAGGAAGACGAGCATGGACCAGAAGCCAAGCCAGCCGATCTCGCCGAACGAGACGGCCCAGGGAAACAGGAAAGCCACTTCGAGGTCGAAGATGATGAAGAGAATCGCGACCAGGTAGAAGCGGATGTCGAACTTCATGCGCGCGTCGTCGAAGGCGTTGAAGCCGCATTCGTAGGCCGAAAGCTTTTCCGGGTCCGGATTGCGGTACGCCACCAGGAACGGCGCAACGATCAGCGCCAGCCCCACGACGAGCGCGACGCCGATGAAAATCACGATGGGCAAATATGAACTGAGAAGTTCGCTCATGGTCGTTTTCCGTTGGCCGTCACCCGGCCAAGTCTATAGCACCGAACCGGGACAACACCGCGACAAATTCTCCGGCAGGGCCGGTGCGGCAAAGGCTTGTTGCAACGCGGCGAGGGTTAGCGCAGGCGTTCCCGCGAAGCAAGTCAAACATTGGCCCGATTTCCATGCGTCCCGAATGCTGAACACAGCGTTCATACAGACGGTTACGCTGCGGAAAGCCGACAATGCGCCAGGCCGCGCCGTCAGGCGCGCCACACAGGCTTCAGCGGTCGACAGGCAAGGCGAATGGGGTTCCCTCGAAGGCATCGGCACCACGCCCTATTGCCTCGATGGCCGAAATCATCCGACCGTTGCGACCGAGTATCGCATCCGCATGGCGCACCAGCCGCGCATTGGGCGTAGCAGAAGGCGAGAGCTCACGCAGGGTCCAGGCGAGTTCGGCTTCGTCACGGCCGGGATTGAGCGCCGCCGCCGTGATGTAGGCCGAAGCCGTGGAGCGGCTGATGCCGGCAAAGCAGTTGATCACCAGCGGGGTCGCCCTGTCCCAGCCTCGCACGAAGCCAAGCAGCGTTTCGACATGGTCAAGTGCGGGCGCCACCATCTCCGGATGGTCTTCCACAATGTCGTTCATCGACAGAAACAGGTGATTCGTCGGCACGATGGAAGCCGGCCGTTCGAATGGCGTGCCGCCATTGAGAAGCGTGACCAGGCGCAGCGCTCCGGCGGCCGTCACTGTCTCGTCCACCTTCGTCATCGGGCATACATAGATCATTGCATGTCTCGTGCTTCAGCAGGCCTGTGAAAGGCGAAGGGGTTCAGTGCCGCCGTGCCTGCACCAGATAGCTGTCGATCGTCGACTCGCCCAGCCATTTCGCCGCTTCCAGCCGGTGCAAACCTTCCACCAGAACGTAGCGGTTCGTGTCCTTGCGCACCTGGATGGGCGTCTTCATGCCATTCTCCAGGATGTCCTCAGCCAGCAGCCGGACCGTGTCAGGGTGCAGCGTCTTGCGCCGCGCCGTCGGCACGTAGATGTCCGAGATGGCAACCTTCTCGATTCTGAGCATCGATCCTCCGGCCCGGTCCGGTCGCCACGTGACCGAACCAGCCATTGAATAGGCCCTGCACGCGGCGATGCCAAGAACCGGCATCGGGTTACCTCACCACGCGTTCTTTCCGTCGATGCGCTCTACCGGGATCGAGGCGATATCGTAGTCGTCGAGCAGCCGGGCGTTAATCGACAGAGCCGGTCTGTCGTAGTCGGGCTCTCCGGAGGAGAAATTCGGAAACTCGCCATAGGTAGTACAGCCGCAGCGGGCGCAGAAATTATGTGCGCCTATCTCCGCGCCCCATCGGTAGGTCGCCTTGGCATCGTCGCAGGCGAATGTGACGTCGGCCGGCGAATAATAGGCCCAGAGGCCGCCCCGCTTGGAGCAGATCGAGCAGTTGCACTCCGTCACGCTTTCGGGTTCGACGGCGAGCTCGAACCGTGTCGCGCCGCAATGGCAGCTTCCCTTGACGATCATCATGGCCTCCTGTCGTTCCGATGATGCGGCGGCGAATAGCAGGAGGCTCCTGACACCCATCTGTCAGGACTGGTCAGAAACCGCGCGGCGGCACGAACAGGCAGATCGTCGCTCCGTCGTCGCGTCCGGCAACCGAGCACCAGTGAAAGACGCCGTCGGGTGATGGCTTCACCCTGCGCGATGTCATCGGAATCACCTCGCCGGTGACCTTGATGACGTAACCCTCCGGCCGCTCCAGCACCTCGGCATCCGCCACCTCGCGGCAGTCATAGTCGGAACAGCAGGACAGCGGATAGGTCCAGCCGCTCTTGGCATCATGAGCGGCAACGGGAAGGCTGATTACCGGAAGCAGAAGACCGAGTGCCGCGGCGGTGCGCGGAAGGGGAAGTCCCGAGTAGAACATGGCCTGTTCTCCTGAGGTTGCTCCTCCTCCAGAAATGCTGCGCCCCGATGGTTAACGAAGACTTAACGCAATGCCTGTCACGGACATGGGTTGCCCCGTTCCTGGTGAATGGCGTCAACGGCCTTCTGCATTTCCTCGGTCCAGGTCACGTCGGCCGAACCGAGCGCCACTTCGAGCTGCGGGATCGACGTTGCGCCGATGATGTTGGAGGCCACGAATGGGCGGTGCGTCACGAAGGCGTTGGCAAACAGCGCCGGCTCCATGCCGAACTCGCGCGCCAGCGCGTTGTATGCCTTGTAGGCCTCGGCCGCGCCCGGCGTCTCGTAGCGCTGCAACCGGTCGAAAAGCTGCTTGCGCGAACCCTCCGGCAGCGCGCCGTCCTCGTACTTGCCGGTCAGGTAGCCCTGCGCCAGCGGGGAATAGGCAAGCAGGCCTACATCCTCGCGATCGCAGACCTCGGCCAGATTCACCTCGAAGGTGCGATTGACGAGGTTGTAGGCGTTCTGGACTGTGACGACGCGCGGACCCACGCCCTTCTCGGCCTCGGCGACAAACTTCATCACACCCCAGGCGCTTTCGTTGGAAAGCCCGAGATGCCTGATCTTGCCCGCCTTAACCAGTTCATCGAACACGGCGAGCGTCTCAGCGACCGGAGTCTCGTCGTCGGCACGCTTGGCCGGCCATTTGCCTACGCGTGTCGGGCTCGACCCCCACGGAACCAGCCTGTCGGGAAAATGGATCTGGTAGAGATCGACATGATCGGTCTGCAGCTTCTGTAGCGACTTGTCGATGGCATCTATGATGTCGGCGCGCACCAGCTTCGACGGGCGCCCTCCCCTGAACCACTCGTTGGCCGTGCGGCCGACCACCTTCGTGGCCAGCACGACCTTGTCGCGATTGCCCCGCGCCTTCATCCAGTTGCCGATATAGCGCTCCGTGCGCCCTTGCGTCTCGGCCTTGGGCGGAATGGGGTAGAGCTCTGCGGTATCGATGAAGTTGACGCCGCGATCGAGCGCCATGTCGAGCTGGGCGTGGCCTTCGGCTTCCGTGTTCTGCTCGCCGAAGGTCATCGTGCCGAGGCAGATTTTCGAGACAAAAATATCCGTGCGGCCAAGCCTGCGCTTTTCCATGGTCAAATGCTCCGCATTCTGTCGTCAGGGGAACCGGACGCGGACGCGCCCTTTAGGCGGTATTCTAGTGCGAATCCCGTCCGGCACAATAGCGGAGCGGCTTCAGTCGTTGCCGGGGAAGGTTGAGACCCCATGCTTTGCGGCCACTTTGCGTCGAAATACGCTGAGATGACCCGAAGCCTCGAACCATGCATATTCGACTTCGCCGGTATTACGGATACCGGCCTGCCTGAGCAGTGAAAACAGCTCTCGCCTCGTCAGCGCGCCCGCGCCCAGTCGATTTTCGCAAACCTCGCCGTTGTCCACCACCAGCAGCGGCTCGCCCTCGAGGCGGTGTTCCAGCTTTCGGTGGCGGTTGAGCAGCGCCGTCGTCAGGCGATGCAGCAGGATCACGACGGTGATCGCGGCAATACCGTGCAGCAGCGCCACGTCCGGATAGATCATCGGATCGCCGGCGGCCGAACCCACGGCGATGACCAGCACGAACTCGAACGGGCCGATCTGTCCGATGCCGCCTTTGCCGACAAGGCGGGCGAGAAAGATCGTGTAAACGTACATGACGACCGTCCTGAAGACGATCTCGATGAAGAAGAAAGATGTGGCGGTGTCCGCCTCCCCGAAGAATATGCGGTGAAGGTCCTGCATGAGCGTGCCTCGAAGCGCCCCCGGAAGAAACGGGCAAGCATCTGTCGCGGTTCCGCGCATCCGTGGCGCAAAAGATCCTCAACCCGCCCGCATTGACAAGGCAGTCTCCATAAGGTCCGCTCGCACCAAGCAAGCGCCATCGCAACCGAGACTGCCCATGCCCAAGACAGACATTGCCCGCAGGGTCTACAACCACACCTGGAAGCTCGACCCGATCGTGCGCAGCCTGCTCGACACGGATTTCTACAAGCTCTTGATGCTGCAGATGATCTGGGGGCTGTACCGGGACGTCGACGCCACGTTCTCGCTGATCAACCGCACGAAATCCGTGCGGTTGGCCGACGAGATCGACGAGCAGGAGCTGCGCGCGCAGCTTGATCATGCGCGCACGCTGCGCTTCACCAAGAAGGAAATGATCTGGCTGGCCGGTAACACCTTCTACGGCCGCAAGCAGATCTTCGAGCCGGATTTCCTGACCTGGCTGGAGGGCTTCAGGCTGCCTGAATACGAGCTGTCGAAGCGCGACGGCCAATACGAGCTGCATTTCCATGGCCGCTGGCACGACACCACCATGTGGGAAATTCCGGCGCTCGCCATCATCAACGAGTTGCGCTCGCGCGTCGCACTGCGCTCAATGGGGCCGTTTGCGCTCGACGTCACCTATGCCCGCGCCAAGGCCCGGGTGTGGGAGAAGGTGGAGCGTCTGAAGAAGCACCCCGAAATCCGCATCTCGGACTTCGGCACGCGGCGGCGTCACTCCTTCCTCTGGCAGCGCTGGTGCGTGGAAGCGCTCAAGGAAGGCATCGGCGATTCCTTCACCGGCACCTCCAACGTGCTGCTGGCGATGGACACCGATCTGGAAGCGCTCGGGACCAACGCCCACGAACTGCCGATGGTGCTGGCGGCCCTGACGAACAGCGACGCCGAACTGCGTGCCTCGCCCTACAAGGTGCTGCAGGCCTGGCAGACCTATTATGGCGGCAACCTGCTGATCGTGCTGCCCGACGCGTTCGGCACAGCCTCGTTCCTGCGTGACGCACCCGACTGGGTGGCCGACTGGACGGGCTTCCGCCCCGATAGCGCGCCAGCGATCGAGGGCGGTGAGCGCATCGTCCAGTGGTGGCGTGAGCGCGGCCGCGATCCCGCCGAGAAGCTGCTGATCTTTTCCGACGGGCTCGACGTCGACACCATCGAGAAGGCGTTCCAGCATTTCCGCGGCAAGGTGCGCATGGCATTCGGCTGGGGAACCAACCTCACCAACGATTTCGAGGACTGTGCGCCGGCCCACAATGATGCGCTTCGCGCCATTTCGCTCGTCTGCAAGGTTACCAGCGCCAATGGCCGCCCGGCCGTGAAGCTCTCCGACAACCCGGAGAAGGCGACAGGCGACAAGGAAGAAATAGCGCGCTATCTCAAGGTTTTCGGCGAGGAAGCTCGCGTTCGCCAGCCGGTTCTCGTATGAGCCGCAAGGCCCATTTGTGCAGCTTTTGTGCATTTGCAGCGGCTGCACATTTACTGTCTTGAAAAGTCGGGATCCAAGTGGTCAGATGCTTCCCAACGATAAAGGGGAATGCGCTGCAACGTCGGCGCAGCAATATGGCAGGGTGTTCCAATCGCGCACGTATTGGAAGTCTCCGACCTGAAGACCGTCTTTCGCACCCATGATGGTGTGATCCACGCGGTTAACGGAATCAGCTTCACTCTCGACGAAGGCGAGTTGCTTGCCGTCGTCGGCGAGAGCGGTTCGGGCAAGAGCGTGGCGATGATGTCGCTGATGCAGCTCCTGCCGATGCCCCCTGCCCGCATCGCCAACGGCAGCGTGATGTTCCAGGATCAGGACCTCGTGCAGCTCGGCGCCTCCGAGATCAGGCAGGTGCGCGGCGCGCGGATCGGCTTCGTCTTCCAGGACCCGATGACGTCGCTTAACCCTGTGTTCACTGTCGGCTACCAGATCATGGAGCCGCTGCGCGAGCATATGGGTCTCAACAAGAAGCAGGCGCGCCAGCGCGCGATCGAACTGCTTGACCTCGTCGGCATCCCGGCCGCGCCAAGCGCATCGACGATTATCCGCACCAGTTTTCGGGCGGCATGCGCCAGCGCGTGGTGATCGCCATCGCGCTAGCCTGCGACCCCAAGGTGCTGATCGCGGACGAGCCGACGACGGCGCTCGACGTCACGGTGCAAGCGCAGATCCTCGAGCTGGTGCGCGACCTGCGCCAGAAGCTCGGCATGGCGATCATCTGGATCACCCACGATCTCGGCGTCGCGGCCGGCATCGCCGACCGGGTTATCGTCATGTATGGCGGGCTGGTGGTGGAGCACGCGCCAGTGGAAGACCTCTTCGCCGCGCCGCAGCACCCTACACTCGGGCCCTGCTCGACTCGCTGCCGGGCCGACACGAGGCAGACGAACGCCTGCGCTCGATCGGTGGCCAGCCGCCGCTGCTGTTGGCCGAGCCCGCCTCGTGCCCTTTCGCGCCGCGCTGCAGCCATGCCTTCGACCGCTGCTGGCAGGAGAACCCGCGTCTCGTAGAAGTCACGGCCGGCCATGACGTCGCCTGCTGGTGGAACCCCGCAACCGGAGGGCCGCGCGATGGCCGTTGACCTCGCCACGCGTCCGGGCGCATCCAGCCCTGAAACACACCCGCTCGTCCGGGTCGAGGACCTACTGCTGCATTTCCCCGTCTACAAGGGCATTCTTCGCCGGCAGGTCGGCGCCGTGCGGGCAGTGGACGGGCTGACCTTCGACATACGCCGGGGCGAAACGCTCGGCCTCGTGGGCGAAAGCGGCTGCGGCAAGTCGACGACGGGCCGAACGCTCCTGCGCCTCTACCGCGCCAGCGGCGGCCGCATTCTCTTCGAGGGACAGGACATCGCGGAACTGGAAGGCGAGCGGCTACGGCGCATGCGGCCACGCATGCAGATGATCTTCCAGGACCCGCAGGCATCGCTGAACCCGCGCATGACGGTCGGGGCGATCATCGCGGAGCCGCTCATCGAGCATGGCGTCCACAAAGCCGAAGCACGCAGGGCAAAGGTCCGCGAGCTTCTGGACGCCGTCGGCCTCAACCCCGACTACGTCAACCGCTATCCGCACGAGTTCTCCGGCGGCCAGCGCCAGCGGATCGGCATCGCCCGCGCCCTCGCGCTCGACCCGGATTTCATCGTCTGCGACGAACCGATCGCCGCGCTCGACGTCTCGATCCAGGCGCAGGTGGTGAACCTGCTCAAGGATCTGCAGAAGAAGCTCGGCCTCACCTACCTGTTCATCAGCCACGATCTGTCGATGGTGAAGCACATCGCCGATCGCGTGGCGGTCATGTATCTCGGCAAGATTGTCGAGCTTGCTGATGTTCGAACGCTGTTTTCAGCGCCCAAGCACCCCTACACCAAGGCGTTGCTCTCTGCCGTCCCAGTGCCCGATCCCACGGTCGAGGCCAGCCGGCGGCGTATATCCTGCTCAAGGGCGACATACCCGATCCCGCCAATCCGCCTGCCGGCTGCAAGTTCTGCACCCGCTGCCCGGAGGCGATCGACAGATGTTTTTCGCAAGAGCCGGTCTGGCGGGAGGTCGATCCCGGCCGCCACGTGGCCTGCCATCGCGTGTAAGGAAGGAGGACTATAGACCAATTGTGCAACACCGCACTGTCGTGCGGAAATGAATGCATCCACAGGTCCGGCCATTGCTATGGGAGTTGCATGCCGGAACGAAAGCATCGCCAAGAAAACCAACAATATGCGTAAGGGGAAGCAGACATGAAAAGGTTCACCGCATTGGCGGCCGGCACGGCCGTCGCGCTGGCGCTCGGCGCAGCGAACGCACAGGCCGAACGGGGCTCCGACGGCAATCTCAACGTCCTTTACTGGCAGGCCGTGTCGGTCCTGAACCCGTACCTTTCGGGCGGCACGAAGGATGTCGAAGGCTCATCCGTGGTGATCGAGCCGTTGGCCAAATATGACGAGGCTGGCAACATGGTGCCGGCGCTGGTCGACGAGATCCCGACTGTCGAGAACGGCGGTGTTTCGGAAGACCTGAAGTCGATCACCTGGAAGATCACGCCCGGCCTGTTGTGGTCCGACGGCACGCCCTTTACGGCGAACGACGTCAAGTTCACCGCAGACTACTGCATGGCGCCTGACGGCGGCTGCCAGCAGATTTCCAAATTTCAGGACATCGAGTCGATCGAGGTGATCGACGACCAGACGGTCACGATCAACTTCACGGTTCCCAAACCCTTCCCTTACACCGCCTTCGTGGGGGCGGAAACGCCGGTCATCCAGAAGGCGCAGTTCGAAAACTGCATTGGCGCGAATGCACCCAACTGTACCGAGCAGAACTTCGGCCCGCACGGAACCGGTCCCTTCAAGGTCGTCGAGTTCCGCGCCAATGACGTCATCACCTTCGAAGCGAACGAACATTATCGCGATCCGGCGAAGCCGTCCTTTGCGACGCTGACCCTCAAGGGCGGCGGCGATGCTGCTTCGGCCGCGCGATCGGTACTCGAAACCGGCGAGTTCGACTACGCCTGGAACCTGCAGGTGGAGCCCGAGGTGCTCGAGCAGATGTCGGCGGCCGGACGTGGCCAGGTGGTGACCTCCTTCGGCACCTCGGTCGAGCGCATCGAGGTCAACCTGACCGATCCATCCCCGGACAAGGGCGAGAACCGCTCGACCCTGGAGGCAGGCCCGCATCCCTTCCTCAGCGATCCGGCCGTGCGCAAGGCGCTGTCGATAGCGATCGATCGCGAAATTCTCGTGGAAGCCGGTTACGGCGCTTCGGGACAGCCGACCTGCAACATCCTGCCGGCGCCGGAGAACTACGCCTCCACCAACGTGAACTGGTGCCTGGAATACAATCCGGACGAAGCCAATCGCCTGCTCGACGAGGCTGGCTGGGCGCCCGGTGGCGACGGGATCCGCGCAAAGGACGGCGTCCGGCTCTCGCTGCTCTACCAGACCTCGACCAATTCTGTGCGTCAGGCCACGCAAGCGCTGGTCAAGGACATGTGGCAGCAGATCGGCGTCGAGACTGAGCTGCGTAACATCGATGCGGCGGTGTTCTTCGGTGGCGATCCTGCCAGCCCGGACACGTTCCAGAAGTTCTATGCCGACGTGGAGATGTACACCAACAATTTCCCCGGCACCGATCCCGAAGCTTATATGGCGGGCTGGCTCTGTGACGGCATTCCGAGCCCGAAAAACGGCTGGCTCGGCGCAAACATGCCGCGCTTCTGCTCGGAAGAGTATGATGCGCTTACAGGCCAGATGGCCGAAACCGCCGATCTGGCGGCGCGCGGCGAGATCGCCAAGAAAATGAACGACATTCTCTCCAACGAGGGTGCTCTGATCCCGCTGATCCACCGGGGCGACGTCTCGGCACATTCCGTCACCGTCGACGGGGTCCGCATGAACTCCTGGGACTCCGAGCTCTGGAATGTCGCCGACTGGACGCGCAAGGAATAGCACCGGCGCATCGGCAGCGGGCGGTTCGGCCGCCCGCTGCTGCCTGATCCGGCAATTTCCCGCTCGATAAACAAGACACTGGCAGGCCGGCCGAAAGGCCGCCGCCCGGAGTCCGCCAGATGCTGAACTACACGCTTCGGCGCCTGATGTTCGCTATCCCCACGCTGCTGGTGATCAGCTTCATCATCTTCGCCCTGCTCGATCTCGCGCCGAACGATCCGACCGGCAATCTGCCCCTGACGATCCCACCAGATGTGCGCGAGCAGATACGCCAATCGCTCGGGCTCGGTGAACCGTTCCCCATACGCTATCTCTACTGGTTGCAGCAGTTCTTCATCAATGAACCGCTCAACCTCCTCGAACGCATGTTCGGCTTCGAGATCGGCAATTCCGCTGAGCGGCTGCGCATACGCTCCTGGGCGACCCGCAGCCCGGTTGTCGACCTCATCATCGAGCGGATGCCGCAGACGCTGTGGGTCGTCGGCATGTCCTACGTGGTCGGCATCCTGATCGCGATTCCCGTCGGCATCATCTCGGCCTACCGTCAATATTCCTGGTTCGACCAGATCGGCACTTTCGTGTCGATGGTCGGCTTTTCGGTCCCGACCTTTTTCACCGGCGTCGTCCTGATCGTCATTTTCAGCGTGAACCTGCAATGGTTTCCCTCGATCTACGACACGACTCTCAAGGTCACTGACTGGTCGAGTTTCTGGGCGCAGGTGCGGCAGATGGTGCTGCCGGTTATGGTTCTGGCGCTCTACAACGCGGCCCAGCTCAGCCGCTTCGTGCGCGCATCGATGCTCGACAACCTCAACCAGGATTATGTGCGCACCGCGCGTGCCAAGGGCATGAAGGAACGCGTGGTGCTTCTCATCCACGTGCTGCGCAACAGCCTGATTCCGGTCGTCACGGTGATTGCTCTCGGCATCCCGACGATCTTCTCGGGCGCGATCATCACCGAACAGATCTTCCGCGTGAACGGGCTCGGGCAGTTGCTCATCATAGCCATACAGGGCGCCGACATTCCGCTGGTGCAGACGCTCACCTTCATCTTTGCCGTGCTGATCGTGTTCTTCAACCTGATCGCCGACCTGCTCTACGGCATTCTCGATCCGAGGATCCGCTATGAGTGACGCCGTCATCAAGCCGCCCCAGGGCACCCCCGGCGCGCCGCTGGTCACCAGGCAGCGCACGCTGGCCGCCGATGTGTGGCGGCAGTTCCGCCAGCACCGCGGCGGCGTGCTCGGCGCGGTCGTCTTTCTCTCGATCGTGCTGCTCGTGATCTTCGGCCCCTACATCCACGGTATCGACCCGCAGGCACTCAATGTGCGAGACAAGAACCAGGGAATCTCGCTTACCCACCCTATGGGCACCGACAATCTCGGTCGCGACATGTTCGCCCAGGTGCTGGCCGGCGGCCGCACCTCGCTGTCGGTCGGCATCACGGCGATGCTGCTGTCGCTGCTGGTGGGCACCACAATCGGCGTCGTCGCAGGCTATTTCCGGCGGGCGGACGGGCTTCTGATGCGCCTGACCGACCTGTTCCTGGCGCTGCCGCTACTGCCGCTGCTGCTCGTCATCATCATGCTGTTCCGCGACACGCTGCGCGCCGCATTCGGCCCCGAGACCGGCATCTTCCTGTTGATCGTCTTTGTCATCGGCATCACGAGCTGGATGCAGACGGCCCGCATCGTGCGCGGTGCGGTGCTGTCGGTGAAGGAGCAGGAATTCGTCGTCGCGGCCAAGTCGATCGGCACGCGCGAGCGGCGCATCGTCACCCGCCACATCCTGCCCAACGTGCTGTCGCCGATCATGGTCTCCGCCACGCTCGGCATAGCGACGGCCATCATCACCGAATCGGCGCTCTCCTTCCTCGGGCTCGGCTTTCCGTCCGACTACCCGACCTGGGGCCGGCTGCTCTATGACGGCGTGAACTTCATGGCGATCAATCCGTCGCGCGTCATCTGGCCGGGCCTCGCGATCTCGCTGACGGTGCTGTCGATCAACTATATCGGCGACGGCCTGCGCGACGCGCTCGACCCCCGCATCCGCGGGCGGTGACGGGCCTCAGGCCGCGTCCCACTGCGGCGAAAAGCCGTAGTCGCAGATGCGCAGCCCCTTCCCGCGCAGGGCGGAGATTGCGGCCATCTCCTCATCCGAGAGCGCGAAGTCGAAAATCGCGGCGTTCTCGGCCAACCGTTCCGGCCTGCTGGTGCGGGGGATCGCGACCATGCCGTCCTGCTGCACATGCCAGCGCAGCACCACCTGCCCCGGCGTCTTGCCATGCCGGTCGGCGGCTGCGGTGACGGCAGGTTCGGCAAACAGCGCACCACCCCTTGCCAGCGGGCAGTAGGCGACCATCGCCATGCCGGCCTCGCGGCAAGCCGCATAGACCTTGCGCTGATCCAGATAAGGGTGGCTCTCCACCTGGTTTGCCACCAGCGGTGCCTCGGACAGCTTCCGCGCCTGCGCCAGAAGTGCCGTCGGAAAATTCGAGACGCCGATATGCCGCGCCAGCCCGTCGGCGCGGCAACGGTTCAGCGCCGCGACCGTGTCGGCCAGCGGGATTTCAGGGTTCGGCCAGTGGATCAGCAGCAGGTCGACTGCGTCCAGGCCCAGCCGCTTCAGGCTCGCCTCGGCGGAGCGGCGCAGATCGTCGGGCGCAAGGTCGGTCCACCAGACCTTGGTGGTAACGAACACCGCATCGCGCGGCAGGCCGGAAGCGCGCAACCCCGCGCCCACTGCCTCCTCATTGCCGTAGGATGCGGCAGTGTCGATATGGCGGTAGCCGACGTCCAGAGCCCGCTCGACGAGCTCGGTACAGGCGCGTCCTTCGAGCGTCCATGTTCCCAGTCCCAGAGCCGGAATGGCAGCGCCGTTCGCGTCCACGCTGTGCATGGCCATCTCCCTTTCGTGCTTGGCGAGCCGCGCGTCTTTCGTGCTATCGGTTGAAGCGGCGGCGGATGGAGTCGAGATAAGGCAAAACTAGTGCAGCGATCGGCAAAGGACAAATCACGCCTTGAGGCAATCGATCTCGCGCGTGGCGTGGCACTGGTTGCCATGGCGATCTACCACCTCGCATGGGATCTCGAATTCTTCGGCTACGCCACCCCCGGCATGACTGCCGAGGGCGGCTGGCGGCTGTTTGCCCGCTCGATCGCATCGTCGTTCCTGTTCCTGGTCGGCGTCAGCCTCTTTCTGGCGCATGCGCGCGGCTTTCGGCGCGGCCCCTTCCTGACAAGGCTCGCGATGGTCGCCGGCGCGGCCGCCGCGATCTCGCTCGTCACCTGGCTGGCTGTGCCCGGCGGCTTCATCTTCTTCGGCATCCTGCACCAGATCGCGCTTGCGAGCGTGCTCGGCCTCGCCTTCATGCGCGCCCCCGTATGGGTCGCGATCGCGGTCGGCGTCGCGGTGTTCGCCGCACCGCATTTCTTGCGCTCGACATTCTTCGACCACCCGGCGCTGTGGTGGGTGGGGCTGTCGAGCGTCAACCCGCATTCGAACGACTATGTGCCGCTGTTCCCGTGGTTCGCCGCCGTGCTTTTCGGCATCGCAGCAGCCAAGCTCGCCGCTGCCGCCGGCCTCTTCCAGCGCCTGGGACAGGTTTCCCTGTACGAATGGACGCGCCCGCTGCAGTTTTGCGGGCGCCACAGCCTTGCCTTCTACCTCATCCACCAGCCGGTGCTGATCGCCTGCGTCTGGCTGTTCTCGCTCATCGCACCGCCTGCGCCGATGGCGGCCGATGTCGCCTTTACACGCGCCTGCACCGCCCAGTGCGAGGAGGCCAGAGGGCAGGAGTTCTGCGCGCTTTATTGCGTGTGTGTGCTGGAGGGTCTCGAAGAGGAGAACCGGCTGGAGGAAATCCACAACCAGACGGCAAGCCCGGAAACCACGCAGCGCTTGCAGGAAATCGTGCAGGAGTGCAGTTTCCAGACGGAATTCGCCGTGCCTGGGGAGGAGCAACCGTGACTGCCGTCGAGACCCGTCCCAACACGCTGCCATGGCCGCCGATCGTTTACGTCGCCGCGGTTGCGGCAGCCATTGTCCTGAACTGGCTGGTTCCGCTCCCCTGGATTCCGGGCCCGCTTGGCGAACTGCTCTTCGCAGTCGGCTGGCTGGTCGTCGGCGGCGCGCTGGCGATCGATACTACGGCCATGCGCACGATGGCGCGCGCGAAAACCACGATCATGCCACACCGCGGCTCCGATCATCTCGTGACCAGCGGGCCGTTCTCGTTTACCCGCAACCCGATCTATCTCGGCAATACCATGCTGATGATCGGCATCGGCCTGATCGCCGGCATCGTCTGGTTCATCCTGCTGGCGCCGGTCGCCGCCTTCGTCACGCAGAAGCTCGCGATCGAACGCGAGGAACGGCACCTGGAGATGCGGTTCGGCAAGAAATACCGCGACTACGCGAAGAAGGTCCGGCGCTGGATCTAGCCTGCCGCTGCAACGTCAGGTGCTGACGCCCAGCTCCACCAGCCGCTCCACGCAGGCTTCCTCGGCATTGTCGAGTTCGGACAGCGTCTCTTCCAGGTCGCGACGCTTCTGGCGCAGTTCCTCGCGCTTTTCCTCGATGCGTTTGATCATCAGCTTGAGCTGACCCACCTCGCCCGGCGGCTCCCGGTAGATCTGGATGATCTCGCGAATCTCGTTGATCGAGAAGCCCAGCCGCTTGCCGCGCATGATCTGCCTGATGAGGTGACGGTCGGATGGGCGGAAAAGCCGCGTGCGCCCCCGGCGCACCGGCGCGATCAACCCCTCGTCCTCGTAGAACCGCAGCGTTCGGGTCGAGATGTCGAACTCGCGGGTCAGTTCGGTGATCGTGTAATATTCCCGCATTCGGGCGGCCGTCCTGTCATGAAACCGTAACAGGATGTGGCACGGCATTTACGTAAAAGTCAATTGCGGACACGGACCACGGTCTGCCTGAAGAGCTTCTGCCTCAGCTTTTCGGCTGGGCAAGAACCACGAGGTTGCCGTCGGGATCGCGCATACGCAGGAGCCGAACATAGGTTGCCGGCTCTATGGCTCCTGGCTGAAAGCTCGCCTTTTCAAGACGTTCGCGTTCGTCTTCAAGGTTTTCGACAAACAGTGTCAGCGTGCCCTTGCCGGCATTCTGCGCGTTTTCGAAGAGCTGCAGCCCGGCGGTTTTACCATGGTGCCACTCCGCGAGACCCTGCATCGGCGTCGCGTCGGCTACGCGCCCGAACAGCCTCGCAAACCAGTCAGTGCTGGTTTCCAGATTCGAGCAGTTCAGGTTGGCATAGACCGTTGTCAGTTTCATCGACGCGCCTGCGTCGGAATCACTTCCTAGCGAGCCACCTTCGGGCGCATCGTGCGGTACGTTCCAGCCGAAATAGACCTCCGCCTCGACGATCGTGCCGCCTCTCACCGTCAGCACTTCGGTATTGCGGAATTTGCGGCCCGACATCGCCTCGCCCACATAGGTTACGACGACATCGTCCCCGGCGGGCACGATGCGTTCGAAGCGGAAGTCCTTGATGTTGCCGCTGTTTGGCCAGCAACGCTCGAAATAGGCCTTGCGGTCTATGCGGTTGTCGAGCGGGCTCGTGAAATGGAAGTCGGGCGCGATGAGTGCCTCGATAGCCGCCCGGTCGCCCGAGACGTAGGCCAGATAACAGTCGCGCGCGATGGATGCGTTGTCCGTCATTACAAACTCCTTCCGATTGCTTTTTGCAATCAGATGAAGCTAGCGCATCTGCTTTTATTCCGCAACCAGATGAAGTACGCCGCCTCACTGGAGCCAGGCGTCCGACAAGGCCCCGCCGTTACAGCAGCCCGAACCACCATGTCGCGAGGCCGAGGAAGGCGAAGAAGCCGACGACATCCGTCGTCGTGGTGACGAACACGGCCGAGGCCACGGCCGGGTCGGCGCCAAAGCGGTCGAGAAGCAGCGGGATCAGTATGCCGGCCAGCGCCGCCGTCAGCATGTTGACCACCATCGCGATCGCGATGATGCCGCCGAGGTCCGGATCCGAAAACCAGAAGCCGGCAACGATACCGATCAGCGTGGCGAAGATCACGCCGTTGAGAAGCCCGACACCAATCTCGCGGCGTATGATGCGGCCGGCATTGTAGATGTCGAGGTCTTTGGTAGCGAGCGCGCGCACCGTGACAGTCATGGTTTGCGAGCCGGCATTGCCGCCCATGCCGGCCACGATGGGCATCAGGATAGCGAGCGCCACGATCTGCTGGATCGTTGCTTCGAAAAGACCGATGATCGAAGCCGCCAGGAAGGCCATCACGAGGTTGACCAGCAACCAGGGAACGCGCGAGCGGGACGCCGCCAGCACCCTGTCCGACAGCTCTTCGTCACCCACGCCGCCGAGGCGCATCAGATCTTCCTCGGCTTCTTCCTGGATGACGTCGACCACGTCGTCGATGGTCAGGACGCCGACGAGGCGTTCGTTCTCGTCGACCACGGCTGCGGACAGAAGGTCGTACTGCTCGAAGACCTGGGCGGCCTCTTCCTGGTCCATCGTCGCCGGGATCGCATGACGCGTCTCGTGCATGACGTCCTCGATCTTCGCTACACGCTGCGTGCGCAGGATGCGGTCGAGATCGACGGCGCCGAGCAGGCGGAAGGTCGGATCGATCACGAAGATCTGGCTGAACGACTCCGGGAGGTTCTTGTCCTCGCGCATGTAGTCGATGGTCTGGCCGACCGTCCAGAAAGGCGGCACGGCCACGAACTCGGTCTGCATGCGCCGGCCGGCCGTCTCTTCCGGATAATCGAGCGCGCGGCGCAGCCTGATACGCTCGGTGAAGGGAAGCTGGGCAAGAATCTCGTCCTGGTCTTCCTGGTCGAGGTCTTCCAGGATGTAGACCGCGTCATCCGAATCGAGCTCCTGCATCGCCTGCGCGATCTGCTCGTTCGGCATGTTATCAACGATGTCGAGGCGGATCGCGTCGTCCACCTCGGTCAGTGCTGTAAAGTCAAAGTCGGCGCCCATCAGTTCGACAAGCGCACGCCGCTGCTCCGGCATCAAAGCCTCGAGCAGGTCGCCCACTTCCGACTGGTGGAGCGCGCCGACGTCCTCTTTCAGCGTCAGCGTATCGCGGTCGGCAATCGCCGCACCGATGTGGGCAAGAAACGACGAGCGGACGACGCCGTCCTCATCGTAGATGTCGGCCCCCGTGGCGTGAGCCTGCTCCTCGGGCGGCCGGTCTTGCGGATTTTCCAACAGCGCCTCCCGCCTGGTTGCGTTCGATTACCCCGTCTAGCCCGCCTGAGTGGCGAACACAAAGCCAAACGCGCCGCGAACGGACACGATACCGGCAAGGACGAACGCGCGAACCCTGCTGGCGGTTGCCATTTCGGCCTATCAAAAGCCTTGGGGAAACGTGTCGATTTTAAACGCGGTTCATGCCGCGCGAGCAGCACGGCGGACGTGAATCGGTCTAGGCTTTTGCTGCTCGCTTTTTATCGCCGGCGGCGAAATGAGCCAACTGATCGGCACGCGCCTTCCTGAATGCGGGCCTGTCGGTGATCCTCGCCACATAGGCTTCCGCCGCCGGCCGATTTCCGAAGGCACGCAGTTTTCCTACGCGCAGCACATCGGCCATCAACAGGTCCGCGACGGTGAAGCGGTCGGCGACCAGCCATTCCCGCTCCGTGAATATACGCTCCATGTGGTCCAGGCGGCTTTCCAGCCAACCGGCCAGGTTATTCTCTTGCGCGCCCGTCACCTCGAGGAACCACCAAGGGACTGAGACCATCTCGATGGAGTTGAGCGCGGCGATCGTCCATTGCAACGTCTGCGCTTCGCCCGCCGGATCGCGTGGCATCAGCTTTTCGCTTTTGCGGGCAAGATGCAGCAGCCCCGCCCCACTCTCGAACAGCTCGACCTCGCCATCGCTGAGAAAAGGCACCTGCGCGAACGGTTGATGCGCCAGATGGTCGGGTCCGCGCTCGTCGAAAGGCACCGTTCGAACGGAATATTCGAGGCCGGCTTCCTCGCACGCCCATCTCAACCGGATGTCGCGCACGAAACCGCGCGGTCCCTCGGGCACCCAGTCATATGTCCAGACGACCAATTCGCTCATAGCGGCATGCCTCCTGCTCGTCACACGTCCATCCAATTGACCATACTCGGGGCTCAAAGGCAGGCGCTTCGCCGCCGTTTGTGCCGCCGGGAGATTACACGTCCTGAATTTTCGTGCTATGGCGCGCGCCAATTCCCTCAATTGTCGAGAGTTTCCGCCCATGTCCGCGCCACGCGTCAGCTTTGTCAGTCTTGGATGCCCGAAGGCGCTGGTCGATTCCGAACGCATCATCACGCGGCTGCGGGCCGAGGGCTACGAGATCGCGCGCAAGCATGACGGTGCCGATCTCGTCGTCGTCAACACCTGCGGCTTTCTCGATTCCGCGCGTGACGAGTCGCTTGCGGCAATCGGCGACGCGATGAAGGAAAACGGCAAGGTGATCGTCACCGGCTGCATGGGCGCGACACCCGAGCTGATCCGCGAGAAGCACCCCAACGTGCTCGCGATCACCGGCCCGCAGGCCTATGAAAGCGTGATGAGCGCCGTGCATGAGGCCGCTCCGCCTGCACACGAGCCGTTCGTCGACCTGATCCCGCCACAGGGCGTGAAGCTGACGCCGCGCCACTACGCCTATCTGAAGATTTCGGAAGGCTGCAACAACCGCTGCTCGTTCTGTATCATTCCCGCATTGCGCGGCGATCTGGTCTCGCGCCCGGTAGGCGACGTGCTGCGCGAGGCCGAACGGCTGGTGACGGCTGGCGTCAAGGAAATCCTCGTCATCTCGCAGGACACGTCGGCCTACGGCGTCGACGTGAAGTACCAGCCAAGCGTCTGGCAGGATCGCGAGGTTCGCACGAAATTCATCGATCTGTCGCGCGAGCTCGGCGAGATGGGCGTGTGGGTGCGCATGCACTACGTCTACCCCTACCCGCATGTCGACGAGGTCATCCCGCTGATGGCGGAGGGCAAGATCCTGCCCTATCTCGACATTCCCTTCCAGCATGCCTCGCCGCAGGTTCTCAAGAACATGCGGCGCCCCGCGCACCAGGAAAAGACGGCAGCGCGCATCAAGGCCTGGCGCGAGGTCTGCCCAGACCTCGCGGTCCGCTCGACCTTCATCGTCGGCTTTCCGGGCGAGACAGAGGAAGATTTCGAGTTCCTGCTCGACTGGCTGGACGAGGCGAAGATCGACCGCGCCGGCTGCTTCAAATACGAGCCGGTCGGCGGTGCCCGTTCCGAGACGCTTGGCCTGCCCGAGGTACCGCAGGAGATCAAGGAAGCTCGCTGGCGCCGCTTCATGGAGCGCCAGCAGAAGGTATCGGCCAATCTTCTGAAGAAGAAGGTCGGCAAGCGCCTGCCCGTCATCATCGACGAGGCGAACGGCACGGCTGCCAAGGGCCGCACCCGCTACGACGCGCCCGAGATCGACGGCAACGTCCATCTGGAGTCGCGTCGTCCTTTGCGCGTCGGCGACATCGTCACGGTCAAGATCGACCGCGCCGATGCCTATGACCTCTACGGGCAGGCCGCGTAGTTAGCCTTGGGAGGCGAACTGCTTCTGAAAGAACGGCGTCTTCATCGCCATTTCCTGGTCCTTATGAGCGGCCCGGAGATTGGCAGGGCGGTCGCGCAGGCGCTCCATATAGGCCAGGAATGACGGGCGCTCTGGCAGCGCCTTCAGGTTCTCCATCGTGTAGCCGATGCTGGAACCGAGTTGCACGTCGGCAGCGGTGAACCGGTCGCCCGCCGCATAAGGCCGCTCGGTCAGGATACGGTCGACATAGTTGACCATGTCGTCGAATGTCCCGAACGAGAAGTTGTTGCCGCCATACTTCCAGCCCTGCGCGTGGGCGGCCAGTGCCGGGTCGAACACTGAGTCGCAATAGACCAGCATCGACAGATACGGTCCCCGCATCGGATCGCCGATCTGCGGAGCGAGGCCAGCATCTGGAAACGCGTCGGCAAGGTAGGTGGTAATCGCAGCCCGCTCGGTGATCACGATGCCGTCATGTTCGATGGCCGGCACCTTCTTGTTCGGCTGGATCTTCCGGTATTCCTCCGGCACGCCGCCTTCCTGCCGAATGTCGATTTCGACAAGCTCGTGGTCCACGCCCAGTTCCTCCAGCAGCCAAAGCACGCTAGAGGAACGCGACCAGGGGGCATGATAGAATTTCAGCACGGCTGTTTCCTCGCATTCAGCGTTTCGATGAATTGGGTATAGCAGACAGCTCCTGACAACTGACTGTCAGGAGCTGTCGCGACCCGGCCGAAACCTGAAAAGAGCATGCCGTGCCCTAGGGGATCAGCACCGTAGTGCCGGTGGTTTTGCGGCCTTCCAGATCGGCATGCGCCTTGGCGGCGTCGGCAAGCGCGTAGCGCTGGTTGACCCTGATCTTTACGTCGCCGGACTTCACCACATCGAACAGCGCATTGGCCGAAGTCTGCAGCTCGTCACGCGTTGCGATATACTGGAACAGCGTCGGCCGCGTCGCGTAGAGCGAACCCTTCTGCGACAGGATCGCCATGTTGAACGGCGGGATCGGTCCCGACGATTGGCCGAAGCTGACGAACATGCCGCGCACACGCAGACAGTCGAGCGAGGCCGGGAACGTGTCCTTACCGACGGAATCGTAGACCACTTCGCACATCTTGCCCCCGGTGATCTCCTTCACCCGGGCGACGAAATCCTCTTCGCTGTAGTTGATGACGTGCTCGTAGCCATGCGCCTTCGCCAGTTCGGCCTTTTCGGCCGACCCGACGGTGCCGATCAGCGTAACGCCGAGCTTGCGCGCCCACTGGCCGAAGATGAGACCGACGCCACCGGCAGCCGCGTGGTAGAGCACCGTGTCGCCCGGCTTCACGGGATAGGTGCGCAACAAAAGGTATTCGGCAGTCATGCCCTTGAGCATCATGCCGGCCGCGTCTTCATCGGAGATGCCGTCCGGCACCTTCACCAGCCGGTCGGCCGCGATGACGCGCTCCTGCGCATAGGCGCCGAGCCCCCTACATAGGCGACGCGGTCGCCGGGTTTGACCCAGTCGACGCCCTCGCCCACCTCGAGCACCTCGCCGGCGGCCTCGTTGCCGGGGATGAGCGGCAGCCCCGCCGGGGCCGGATAAAGCCCGGAGCGGAAATAGGTATCGAGAAAGTTGAGTCCGATAGCCGTATGCCGGATCAGCGCCTGGCCTTTGCCGGGCTTGCCTGCGTCATGATCCTCGTAGCGCAGGACCTCGGGCCCTCCGTGCTCGTGAACGCGTATCGCCTTGGCCATGTCAGTCCTTTTTCAGTCCTAGTTTTGGGAAAAGCTGCATGATGCCGCCGATCACGAACAGGTAGACGCCCGTGATGCCGACACCGATGCGCACGATCTGCGACGAATCCATCTGCTGGAGCAGCGCCACGACGCCGAGAACGCACCAGACGAGGAAGATGCCGAGGTTCAGCGGCCGCAGCCGCTTGACGCGCACCGGATGCAGGAAGAAGTTGACCGGCGCGAACGAAAGGATCGCCGCGATCACGACGATGCCGAAAGAGACCCACTCACCGGGATGGATGACGAACAGGGTGAACACCACCATGTTCCAGACCACGGGGAACCCCTTGAAGAAGTTCTCCTTCGTCTTCATCCCGGTATCGGCATAGTAGATCGCGCTGGAAACGACGATGATCGCCGCCGACAGGAACGACAGCCCCTCGCCCATGAAGCCGCTCTGGTAGAGCGCGAAGGCGGGAATCAGCACGTAGGTCACGTAGTCGATGATGTTGTCGAGCATCTCGCCCGACCACGTCGGCAGCACTTCCTTGACCTCGAGCTTGCGCGCGATCGGGCCGTCGATACCGTCGACGAAAAGCGCGAGGCCCAGCCACAGGAACATGGCCGTCCACTGCTTCTCGGCGGCCGAGACCAATGACAGGAAGGCCAGGAACGAACCCGAGGCCGTCAGCAGGTGAACGGAAAAGGCGCGCGCCTGCGGCCACGTCACCTTCTTCTTCGGTCTCGGAATACGCTGCGAGAGCTTCTTTTTCGGCGATAGTTCGTCGGTCACGGCCCACGCCAGTCCAGCTTGCAGATTTCGGCGGAACGCCCGGCGAAGTTCCAGTTGCGGCCGAAGGCGCGCAGCCGGCTCTTGTCGGATTTGGCGACGATGATCTCCGGCGCGATCCAGTATTCGGAATTGGTGATGACCGTATCGTCGTCGCGGTTCTTGCCGGGGATTGGCGTCACCGCACCGTCGATGATCTTCGGGATCTGGAAGATGCGGGTTTTGTCGCGCACCTCGTAGCTGATCGGCGCGCGCTCGATGCCGAGGAACTTGCCGACAAGGATCGACAGCAGGCCCGTGGTGCCGCCGGCCTTGCCGGAGAATATTTTGCCGATGGCCTTCTGTGCGTAGATCGAGGCGCGCTCGTCCACGAACAGCCCGGCCGTCCAGTTGCCGCGGCTCATATAGCCGGGGATCTCCATGATCAGCCCGAGATTGAGCCCGGACAGCTCGACGTCGCCGAAATGACCGGAATCGATGCGGAACCCCGCCCAGGTCTGGCAATATCCCTCCGTCGGCGGATGCTGGCCGAGCGACAGGACGCAGGGGCAGAAGACGGTGCAGTTGCACGACAGCACCAGCTCCCCCTTCATCGCCCAACTTGTTTCGGCCATCGCCACCTCCTCGGCTACCACGAAACTACAAGCAGCACGGCTGCCCAGACAAGCAATATCGCGCCGGCGAGCCGCGTTGGAAGCGAACCCGCCGTTTCCTTTTCCACAAGACTGAACACCGCCAACAGCGCCATCCAGAAGATGTTCATGAGCCCAACGGCGAACATCACCAGCATCAGCGCCCAGCAGCAGCCCAGACACCAGAGCCCCTGTTCCGCCCCGAGGCGCAGGATGCGTGCGGGTCGCACGCTCCAGCGCGAGAACAGCACCGTGAATGGGTTGCGGCACTTTTCGAGGCACGCCGCCTTCAGGCGGCTGAACTGGTAGAGCCCTGCCAGCAACAGCGCCAGCGCGGCAACCGACGCCTCCACCGGCCCCAGAGCACCGCCAACCGCGCCCGCCTGCCGCAGCGCCACGGTCAGCGCCGCAAACAGCGCGGAGGCGAGAAGCCACACACCGAGATAGCCTGCGACCAGCACCAGCGGATGCGCCACCGGCTCTCCCTTGCGGGCTGCGGTATCGGCGATCTCGCAATAGGTGCGCACCATCGGCGCGGCCGTCGGCAACATCATCGCCACCGCCATCAGGAACCACATCGCCAGCAGCGCCGGGAATTCGGCCACGGGATCGCCGGCAGGCAACGGCGACAGGCAGAGCGCGAAGAAGCGTTCCAGAAATGCCGGCAACGGCAGGTCAGGCAGCGCCGCCAGCAGGTCGGCTCCAGGCCCCTGCGTCGCGGGCAGCGCGCCCTGTGAGACCCGATGCGCCATGGCGGCAAGCACCAGCCATGACAGGACAACGGCCAGCCCAACGCTTGCATAGACGATCACCTTCGCGCGGCCTGCCAGCCCGGCGGCCATCCGGCCAGGCGCATCAAGCCTCGAAAAGTCGTCGCGCAACTCGCTCATGTCGCCGCGATGGGCCAATTCGACACGTTGATCAAGATCGCCCCGCCGCCCTATATGCCAAACGGGCACCATGCGGAGCAGATCCATGAAGATTGAAGCTGACATCGTCGTCGCCGGAACCGGCCCGGCGGGTCTTATGGCCGCCCTCTCTCTCGGCCGCGCCGGCTTCCGTGTCGCGCTGGCCGGGCCACCCGCCAATCTCGCCGACCGGCGCACGACGGCGCTGATGAAACCGTCTCTCGATTTTCTCGATGAACTAGGCCTGCTCGATGCGCTGCGCACCGATGCCGCGCCGCTGAAGGTCATGCGCATTGCCGACGCGACACAGCGATTGCTGCGCAGCCCCGTCGTCACCTTCCGCGCCAGCGAGATCGGCGAGGATTATTTCGGCCTCAACATTCCCAACCGCCGCCTGCTGCTGCGCGCTCGACGAGGCCGTTTCAGCGAGCAAGAGCGTCGAACGCGCCGAAACCACCGTCTCCCGCTGGAATATCGATGCCGACTCCATCGAGGCCGAGCTTGCCGACGGCCGAACCGTATCGGCCCGGCTTGCGGTCGCGGCCGATGGGCGTATGTCGCCGGCGCGCGAGGCTGCCGGCATCGCCGTCAGCGCCGGGAGTACCGGTCAGTCGGCGCTGGTGCTGGATTTCGCCCACGCGCGGCCCCACAACGACACGTCGACGGAGTTTCACACCGAAGACGGGCCGTTCACGCTTGTGCCGCTGTCCGGGCAGCGCTCCAGCCTCGTCTGGGTCACGCGCCCGCATCGCGCGGAGGAACTGGTCCGGCTTTCGGATGACGAACTGTCGCTCATCGTCGAGGAACGCATGCAGTCCATGCTCGGGCGCGTCACCGTCGAGCCTGGCCGGCAGGTATTTCCGCTCAGCTCCGCCCTTCCCCGCCGCTTTGCCGCGAACCGCGTCGCGCTCGTCGGCGAGGCGGCTCACATCTTCCCGCCGATCGGCGCGCAGGGGCTCAATCTCGGCATTCGCGACGTCGAAAGCCTGCTGGATACGGCGATGCGCCATTCCGACGATCCAGGATCGCCGGCGGCACTTTCAGCCTATGATCGTCGCCGCCGCCCCGACATTCTGGCGCGGTCGTCGGCCGTCAACATGCTCAACCGCTCGCTGCTTTCGGACATGCTTCCGGTGCAGCTCATGCGCACCGCCGGGCTCAGCCTGCTGGGTGCCGCGCCGCCTCTGCGCGCGCTGTTCATGCGCGAGGGGCTGCGCACCGGCAGCGGTTTCGGCAGCGTCTTCCGGGTCTGACGATCAGGGAAACAGGTCCGGCGGCAATATGCCGTTGCGGATGAGATAGAGCAGCCCGGTCACCGACACGACCGACAGAACGGTGGTCAGCAGCAGGCTCGCCGAGGCGCGCTGCACCCACACACCGTATTGCTGGGCGATCACGAAAACGTTCGTCGCGGTCGGCAGCCCCGCCAGCAGGACCGCCGAAAACACCCATACTTCCGAAAAATTGCCGATCAGGCTGAGCACCACATAGCAAAGGATCGGATGCACCACGAGCTTCAGCGTCACGATCGCGCCGAGTTCGCGCGGCACGCGGCGCAGCGGCTGCAGGGCAAGCGTGACCCCCATGACGAACAGCGCGCAGGGCGCGGCCGCCTGCGCCAGATATTCCAACAGCCGCGCCACCGGAACCGGCGGCTCGAATTTGAGCCATGCCGCCAGCACGCCGACGGCGGTGGCGATGATGAACGGGTGCAGCGCGATGCGCTTGACGACGCCGAGCGCCACCTGGCCGGGCGACGCCTTTTCGCCGCCCGCCAGCGCCATCATCGTCGGCGCGATCGCGAAATGCAGCACGTTCTCGAAACAGAAGATCAGCGCCACCGGCACCGCGGCCTCCGGCCCCAGCGCAAGCAATGCAAGGCCCGGCCCCATATAGCCGATATTACCGTAGGCGGCTGCCAGTCCCTTGATCGTGCTTTCGGCAATCTCGCCACGCGAGACGATCACCGAGCCGACAAACATCAAGCTGAAGACCAGATAGGTGGAAAGCACAACCCCGAAGATGTAGCGCCACTCGGTCAACTGCTCGATGGGGGTCAGCGCGATGAGCTGGAAGAACAGCGCCGGCAAGGCGATGTAGACGATGAACGTGTTCATCCAGCCGAGCGCTTCGAGCGGCTGACGGGTTATGCGCGCGGCGATCGCGCCAAGCAGGATCATGCCGAAGAAAGGCAGAACAAGTCCGACGATGTCTGCCATGGCAACCTTGGGAAATACCGGTCTGTCGAAGGGGCTGATGCTGCGCGGCTACCCTGCCCGCCGCGGCCCGTCAAGCGCGGCAAGGATTGAATTGTGCGCTGCAATGCGCCAAATAGACCCGATGGTGCAAAGAAATGCGTGAAGCAAAAGTAGCAAAGTTCCGGATCGGACAGGTCGTGCGGCACCGCCTGTTTCCGTTTCGCGGCGTGATTTTCGACGTCGATCCCGAGTTCGCGAATACCGAAGAATGGTACGAAGCGATCCCCGCCGAGGTGCGCCCGCGCAAGGATCAGCCGTTCTACCATCTGCTCGCGGAAAACGACGAAACCGAATACGTCGCCTACGTGTCGGAGCAGAACCTGCTCGACGACAGTTCTGGCGAGCCAGTGCGTCATCCGCAACTGGCCGAGTTTTTCGACAAGACCAGCGACGGCCACTACGCGCCCAAGGGTCGCGCCCAGCACTGACAGGCTTCGTCCGCCGGACGGACAGCATAAAAAAGCGGGCCAGATGGCCCGCTTTTTTGTTCCGGTCTGATACGGGGCCTTAGTTGCCCTGCTTCGCCTTTTCCTGCTCTTCGCGCAGCTTCTTGGCGAAATCGTCGGTGTTCTTGCTGACGAAGTCCTGAATCTGGCGCTGGCGGTCCTCAAGGTCCGACTGCTGCAGCGGCTCACCGTCGAAGGCTGCCGTGAAGCCTGCCAGCGAAACCTTGATCGGGTTCGCCTGGTTCTGGAAGTTGACCGAGGTCAGCGTCAGTTCCGAGCCGCGCTTGAAGGAAGCGACGAGCTGGTCGTTGAGCTGGCCTTCCGCGATGCAGCGGTCCGGCAGGCAAAGCATGTAGTCGAGCTTCTGGGCCTGGCCGCCATCGATCTGCAGGCCGATGCCGGGAGGCATCATGCGGCCGGTCGGAACCGTTACCTGGAACACGCGGCGGTTGGTCTTGCCCTTCACCTCGATCAGGCTGATGCCGGTGAGAAGCTGGCCGGTATCGGCAACCTTGATGTTCTGCACGTTGCAGATGTCCACGTCTTCCTGCTTGCTGCAGGCCTTGAACCAGCCTTCCGGCAGTTGCTGCTGCTGTTGCTGGGCAGCGGCCGGCAGGGTGGCGGTCACGGCGACGCCAAGAGCACCGGCGGCCAGGATGGAAAGTCGGGTCGCATTGGTTTTGCGGCGGTTCATTGGGTCGTTTTCCTCTCAGAAAGTGAGCTGTGGCGCGCGCCGACGGTCGGCCCGCTACTGCGGATCAATTGCGGCGACAGCATGACTCCTCGCGCCTGTTACACCGCCAGCTTGCCGGAATCCAGACCTGCGGCGAAATTTGGCGGCATGCAAGGCGGGGATTCCTGCCCGCGCGCCTCCCATGTTACGGTGCCGGCGAATCAGCCGTTCAACATGGGTCAGTGCCGGAGCATGGTCATGCGCCTGTCGCCTCTTTCCGCCGTCCTGGCGCTTGCCCTCCTGCTGCCCATCCCGCTGGCGGAAGCCGGGGAAGGACCTAGCCACGCGATCGCCATGCACGGCGAGCCGGACCTTCCGGCCGACTTCCAGCATTTTCCCTACGCGAACCCGGACGCACCGAAGGGCGGGCGCATCGACTATGCGCTGCAAGGTACCTTCGACAGCCTCAATCCGTTCATCGTCCAGGGCGACGGCGCACGCGGGCTGTTCGACCAGTTCCTCGGCAACAACGTCTTCGAGACGCTCATGGCGCGCTCGCGAGACGAGGCCTTCACGCTCTACCCGCTGCTCGCGAAAACCGTCGAAACGGACGAGGAGCGCAGCTTCATCGAGTTCACGCTCGATCCGCGCGCGACGTTCTCGGACGGCGAGCCGGTGACGGCCGACGATGTCATCTTCTCGATGGAACTCCTGCTGGAAAAGGCCCGGCCGATCTACCAGAACTGGATCAAGGCGGCGCAGAAGATCGAAAAGGTCGGCGAGAACGGGGTGCGTTTCACCTTCAAGCCGGATGCGGGCCGCGAGGCGCCGCTGCTGCTCGCCATGCTGCCCATCCTGCCCGAACACGCAATCGACCGCGACCGCTTCGACAAGTCGTCGCTCGAGCCGATGATCGGCTCCGGCCCCTATGTCGTCGAAAGCGTGCGTCCCGGCGAACTGGTCGTGATGAAGCGCAATCCCGACTACTGGGCAAAGGACATCCCCTCCAAGCGCGGCTTCGACAATTACGACGAGGTCCGGATCAACTACATCCGCGACGACAACACGATGTTCGAGGCCTTCAAGAAGGGCGTCGTCACGCTGTTCGAGGAAACCGACACCGGCCGCTGGTCGACCGGCTACGACTTTCCTGCTGTCAGTGCCGGGCGGGTGGTAAAGGACGCGTTTCCGATCGAGCAGCCGTCGGGCATGTATGGCTTCGTGATGAACACCCGCCGGCCGGTCTTCCAGGACCGCGCCTTCCGCCAGGCGCTGGCCGGGCTCTTCGATTTCGAATGGGCGAACCGCAACCTGTTCAACGGCGCCTACACGCGCACGCGCAGCTATTATGACGGATCGTCGCTTTCCTCGCATGGCGTGCCGGCAAGTGATGCGGAGCGCGCGCTGCTGGCGCCCTACCCCGACGCCGTCCTGCCGGAAATCATGGACGGCACGTACAAGCTTCCCGCCTCCGACGGCTCCGGCCGCGACCGGGAGTTCCTGCGCACCGGCATGAATGCGCTGAAAGCCGCCGGCTACAGCCTCGACGGACGCCAACTCGTCGACGCTAACGGCCGTCCGGTAACGTTCGAGATCATGCTCAACGGCCCGTCCGGCCAGGCGCTGGCCATGGCCTGGGCCCGCACGCTGGAGCGCCTCGGCATCCGCGCCACGATCCGCGTCGTCGACAGCGCCCAATATCTCCAGCGCCAGCGCACCTACGATTTCGACATCATGCTGATGCGCTATACTTCCTCGCTGTCGCCCGGCGCCGAGCAGATCGGCCGCTGGGGCTCGGTGACGCGCGACCTCGACGGCACCTACAATTTCGCCGGCGTGGCCGACCCCGCCGTCGATGCGATGATCGAGGCCCTGCTTGCCGCCCGCACGCGCGAAACGTTCGAGACGGCCGTGCGCGCCTTCGACCGGGTTCTGATGAGTGGCGCCTACGTCGTTCCGCTCTATCATCAACCCGACAAGTGGGTGGCGCGCTGGAAGCAGATCGAGCGCCCGGAAGCGACACCCGTCTACGGGCCGCAATTCCCCACCTGGTGGCACGCGGCCGAATAGACCGGCCAGCAGCCGAAGGAGATCGACATGAGCGAAGAAAACGGCATCACCGTCGACGTCATTTCAGACGTCGTCTGCCCCTGGTGCTTCATCGGCATGAAGCGGCTGGAAACAGCGATGACGCTCGCCGGCGACGTTCCGGTCAGCGTCCGCTGGCGTCCCTACCAGCTCGACCCGACCATTCCGGCCGGCGGCATGCCGCGCAAGGAATACATGCTGAACAAGTTCGGCAGCGCGGAGCGCCTCAAGGAAATCCACGCCCAGGTCTCGCAGCTCGGCGAGGCCGAAGGCATCCGCTTCAATTTCGAGGCCATCCAGACCTCGCCCAACACACTCGACGCGCACCGGCTGATCCGCTGGGCGGCGTCGCCCAAGGCCCCCGCCGGCACGCAGGGGCCGGTGGTGCGGCGGCTGTTCGAACAGTTTTTCGAGGAAGCGCGCGACATCGGCGACCGCGCCGTACTCGTGGAAACCGCCGTCGAAGCCGGCATGGACGGCCCGCTGGTCGAGGCACTGCTATCGTCCAACGCCGACGCCGAATCCGTGCAGAGCGAGATCGCGACCGCCGCCCAGATGGGTGTTCGCGGCGTGCCCTGCTTCCTGCTCGAAGGCAAATACGCCGTGATGGGCGCGCAGGACGCCGAAACGCTCGCCGACGCCATCAGGCAGGTCGCCGCGGCAAAGGCCAAGGGCGAGCTGGACAAACCCGCCGCGTCTTAAGCCGCTACCTTCTCCGCCAGCCGCGCGAGCTGTGTCATCACCACGGCCGATCCGGCCAGCCGCTTCTGTGCGGTCGGCCATTCGCGCATCAGCACGATCGAGTGGTCCGGCCTGATCTTGGCCAGCGAGCCCTGCTCGCCAATGAAGCGCACCAGCCCGGCCGGGTCGGGGAAGGCCTTGTTGCGGAAGTGGATCACCACGCCCTTGGGGCCTGCGTCGAGCTTCTCGACATTGGCCTTGCGGCACAGCGCTTTGATGAACACGATCTTGAGCAGGTGGTCGACCTCTTCGGGCAGCGGGCCGAAGCGGTCGATGAGTTCCGCGCCGAACCCGTCGATCTCCTCCGGCGTCTCCAGATCGGCAAGCCGGCGATAGAGCGCAAGACGAAGCTGAAGGTCCGGCACGTAGCCTTCGGGGATCATCACCGAGGTGCCGATGGCGATCTGCGGCGACCAGCTTCCGTCGGTGACCTCGCCCGAGCCGCGCAGTTCCGCGACGGCTTCCTCCAGCATCTGCTGGTAGAGCTCGAAGCCGACTTCCTTGATGTGGCCCGACTGCTCCTCCCCCAGCAGGTTGCCGGCGCCGCGAATGTCGAGGTCGTGGCTGGCGAGCTGGAAGCCGGCGCCAAGGGTGTCCAGCGACTGCAGCACCTTGAGCCGGCGTTCGGCAAGCTGCGTCAGCGTCCGGTTCGCCGGCAGCGTGAACAGCGCATAGGCGCGCAGCTTGGAGCGCCCCACCCGGCCGCGCAACTGGTAGAGCTGTGCGAGGCCGAACATGTCGGCGCGGTGCACGATCATCGTGTTGGCGGTCGGGATGTCGAGGCCGGATTCGACGATCGTGGTCGACAAGAGCACGTCGTATTGCCCGTCGTAGAAGGCGTTCATGATGTCGTCGAGCTCGCCCGCCGGCATCTGTCCGTGCGCGGTCGCGACCTTCAGCTCCGGCACCTGCTCCTCCAGGAACTGCCGCACCTCGGCGAGATCGGAAATGCGCGGCACCACATAGAAGCTCTGGCCGCCTCGATAGCGCTCGCGCAGCAGCGTCTCGCGGATCACCAGCGGATCGAAGGGCGAGATGAAGGTGCGCACCGCCATGCGATCCACCGGCGGCGTGGTTATTAGCGACAGCTCGCGCACGCCGGTCAGCGCAAGCTGCAACGTGCGCGGGATCGGCGTCGCCGACAATGTCAGCACGTGAACGTCGCTCTTCAGCTCCTTCAGCCGTTCCTTGTGCTTGACGCCGAAATGTTGCTCCTCGTCGACGATCAGCAGCCCGAGATTCTAAACGTGATCGATGAGCCCAGCAACGCGTGGGTGCCGACCACGATGTCGACTGTGCCGTCGGTGATCCCTTTCTTCGTCTCGGCCAGCTCCTTGGAGCCGACCAGCCGCGAAGCCTGCCGCACGGTGACAGGCAGGCCGGAAAAGCGCTGGCTGAAGGTGCGGAAGTGCTGGCGGGCCAGAAGCGTCGTCGGCACCACCACCGCCACCTGAAACCCTTCCATCGCCGCCAGAAAGGCGGCGCGCAGCGCAACCTCGGTCTTGCCGAAACCGACATCGCCGCAGATCAGCCGGTCCATCGGCCGGCCGGCCGCGAGATCGTCGCTGACGGCATCGATCGCCGCCTGCTGGTCGTCCGTCTCGTCATAGGGGAAGCGCGCAGCAAACTCGCCATAAAGGCCGTCCGGCGGCGTGATGACGGGCGCCGGCCGCATCTGCCGCTCGGCGGCGAGATTGATGAGCTGCCCCGCCATCTCCAGCAGGCGGCGCTTGAGCTTCGCCTTGCGCGACTGCCAGGCAACGCCGCCCAGCTTGTCGAGCACAGTCTCGGCGGCATCCGATCCGTACCGCGACAGAAGTTCGATATTCTCGACCGGCAGGAAAAGCCGGTCGTCGCCCGCATAGCGGATTTCGAGGCAATCGTGCGGCGCGCCGGCAGCCTCGATGGTGCGCAGGCCCACGAACCGGCCGATGCCATGGTCTGCATGAACCACAATGTCGCCGGCCGATAGTGCGGCAACTTCCGCAATGAAATCAGACGCCTTGCGCCGCTTCTTGCTGCGCCGAATCAGCCTGTCGCCGAGAATGTCCTGTTCCGCGACGACGACGAGCGGCTCCGTTTCGAAACCCGCTTCGAGCGGCAACACGACAAGGCCGGCCTCACCCGGCTTGAGCTTCGCCGCGTCCTTTAGGGAGCCGACGCGCTTCAGGTTTTCGAGCTGGTGTTCGGCGAGGATCTGGGTCAGCCGGTCGAGCGAGCCTTCGCTCCAGCCGGCAACCAGCACGCGACGTCCCGCCGCGCGCAACGCGGCGATGTGGCGAACGGCATGGTCGAACACGTTCGCCTTGGGGTCGGCGCGCTCCTCGGCAAAGTTCCTTCCGCCATGCGCGCCAGCGTTGCGCAGCGTGCGGCCGCTCGTCTCCGGCACCTCGAACGGGGTGAACTCCGCGGATCGGCGGCTGGCGGTGCGGCCCGAAACCTCGTCCGGCGTCAGGTAGAGCAGTTCCGGCTTCACCGGCTTGTAGGGCACGGCCTCGCCCATGCCGGCGGCCGGCTGGCGCACACGCGCCTCGTAATGGTCCTCGATCAGCGCATGGCGCTCGCCGATCGCCTCGCGCGTCAGATGGTCGAAGACGACCGGAACGTCCGGCAGATAGTCGAACACCGTGTCGAGCCGTTCGTAGAACAGCGGCAGCCAGTGCTCCATGCCGGCAAAGCGCCGGCCCTCGCTGACCGCCGCGTAGAGCGCGTCGTCGCGCGAGGGCGCGCCGAAGGCCTCGATATAGGCGCGGCGGAAACGGCTGATCGTGTCGGGCGTCAGCGTCACCTCGCTCATCGGCTTGAGCGTCAGCGACGGGCGCTGGCCGGTCGTGCGCTGGCTGGCCACGTCGAAGGCGCGGATCGATTCCAGCGTATCGCCGAAGAAATCCAGCCGCAGCGGATCGTCGCCCGGCGCGTAGAGATCGAGAATGCCGCCGCGGACGGCGAACTCGCCGACATCGCGCACGGTCGGAACGCGCTCGAAACCGCTGGTTTCCAGCCGGGCGGCAAGCTCGTTCATGTCCACCTGGTTGCCCGGCTTCGCCACGAAACTCTGCGCAGCGATCGCATCCGCGGGCGGCATGCGCTGCAAAAGCGCGTTGGCGCTCACCAGGATCACCGCACGATGAGGCTTCTCGGCCAGTGCCGCCATCGCGGCCATGGCGTCAAGCCGCCGCGCCGCGGCGTCTGAGCCCGGCGAAACGCGGTCATAGGGCAGGCAGTCCCAGGCAGGCAGTTCGAGAACCGGCAGGTCGGGCGCGACAAAGGCGAGCGTTTCGGCAATGGCTGGCAGCCGTTGCCCGTCGCGAACGACGAAGACCAGCGGTTGCTCGCCCAGCCCGGCGGCAACCGCCGCCAGCGCGAAGGCTTCATATCCGTCGGCAACGCCGTCGACGACGGTGGGGCCGTCCTGCGCGAGGCGGATGGGGTCGATAAGGCTCATGGTTCGGTCGTCACTCAGGCAAGGGGCGCTTCGCGGTATGTCAGGATTTTCGCGAACACCTCGTTGTCGTGGCGGGTTGGCACAGCAGCCTCGCCCGTCACCCATTTCAGAATATCGGCATCGGGCTCCGCCATCAGCGCCTCATAGGCCGTCAGCTCGCCATCGGTGAGCCGGCCGATCTCGCCGTCCGCAAAGCTGCCGAGGATCAGGTCGACCTCGCGCATGCCCCGGTGCCAGGAGCGGAAAAGCGCCTTGCGGCGGCGGATGTCGAGATCGGCGCTGGACCGCGTGGTTCCGGTCATGATCGGGAAAACCCCAAGGGTCTGTGGAAAGCCATGGATGAATGGCGCATATAGCGGCTGGCGACGCCAATGTCAGCCTTTGCGGACACGGTCTGCCGACATATGGTCGGCCGATGCGCCCTTCCCTGCTCGATCCGCTGTTTTCACCCGTCACCACGCTCGACGGCGTCGGCCCGAAAGTGGCCGGCCTGATCGCCAACGTGGTGCCAATGGATACGGGCGGTCGCGAGGCGCGCGTCGGCGACCTGCTGTTCGTCCTGCCGCATTCGATGATCGACCGGCGCACTCGCTACCTGATCGCCGACGCGCCGGAGACCGTCGTGGTCACTCTCGAGGTGACTATCGGCCGGCACCAGCCGCCGCCGCGCGGCAACCGCTCCGTGCCTTATCGCGTCTATGCGTATGACGAGAGCGACGAGATCGCGCTGACCTTCTTCCACGCCCGGCAGGAGTGGCTGGCAAAAGCCCTGCCGGAAGGCGAGCGCATGCTGGTTTCCGGCCGCATGGAGTGGTTCAACGGCCGCCCCTCCATGGTACATCCGGACCACATGGTGCCCGTAGCGCGCGCGGGCGACCTGCCGCTGGTGGAACCGGTCTACCCACTGACCGCCGGGCTTTCCGGCAAGGTGCTTCGCCGCGCGATTCTCGGTTCCGTCGCCCGCCTCCCCGATCTGCCGGAGTGGCTTGATGGCGAATTGATGCGGCAGCACAGTTTTCCGGCCATTCGCATGGCGCTGCACCGGCTGCACGAACCCGCCGACCCGCTCGACATTTCACCGGAAGGCGCTGCTTGGCGGCGTCTTGCCTATGACGAACTGCTGGCTGGACAACTCGCGCTGGCGCTCGTTCGGGCTCGCATCAGGCGGACGACGGGCCGGCCACTCGTCGGCGATGGCAGGCTCGAGGCGGCGATCCGCGCCGCCCTGCCCTATTCGCTCACCGGCTCGCAGGAAGCTGCACTCAAAGAGATCCATGCAGATCTCGCCTCGCCCGACCGGATGCTGCGCCTGCTGCAGGGCGACGTCGGCTCCGGCAAGACGGTCGTCGCCCTGCTCGCCATGGCGCGGGCGGCCGAGGCCGGCGGTCAGGCGGCGCTCATGGCCCCGACGGAAATCCTCGCCCGCCAGCACCTTGCCACCATCGCGCCGCTTGCCGCGCGCGCAGGCTTGCGCGCCGCCGTGCTGACTGGTCGCGAAAAGGGCCGCGAGAGGGCCGAAATCCTTGCCGACATCGCATCCGGCGCGATCCATTTCGTGCTCGGCACCCACGCCCTGTTCCAGGAAAGCGTCGTCTTCCACGATCTCGCGCTGGCGATCATCGACGAACAGCATCGGTTCGGCGTCCATCAGCGTCTGGCGATTTCGGCAAAGGGCGAGGCCGTCGACATGCTGGTGATGACGGCGACGCCGATCCCGCGCACGCTGGTGCTCACCGCCTTCGGCGATATGGACGTGTCGCGGCTCACCGAAAAGCCGGCTGGCCGCCGGCCGATCCAGACGGTGACGCTGCCGCTGGAACGGCTCGGCGAACTGGTGGAACGCATGAGAAAGGCCGTTGCCGAGGGCCAGAAGGTCTACTGGATCTGCCCGCTGGTGGAAGAATCCGAGGAAGTGAAGCTGATGTCGGCGGAAGACCGCTTTGCCAGCTTGCAGCCGGTCTTCGCGGAAAAAGTCGGCCTGATCCATGGCCGCATGAACGGCCGCGACAAGGACGAGGCCATGCGCGCCTTCAAGGAAGGCGAAACACGGCTTCTGGTCGGCACGACTGTGGTCGAGGTGGGCGTGGACGTTCCGGACGCCACCATCATCGTCATCGAGCACGCCGAGCGCTTTGGTCTCGCCCAACTGCACCAGTTGCGCGGCCGGGTCGGGCGCGGCGACAAGCCCTCGTCTTGCGTGCTTCTCTACAAGGAACCGCTCGGCCTCGTCGCCAAGCAGCGCCTGTCGGTGATGCGCGAGACCGAGGACGGGTTCCGCATCGCCGAGGAAGACCTGAAGCTGCGCGGCGAAGGCGAATTGCTCGGCACGCGCCAGTCGGGCACGCCGGGTTTCCGCGTGGCGCGGCTCGACCACCATTCCGACCTTTTGGAGATCGCGCGCGACGACGCGCGCTTCATGCTCGACCGCGACCCCGACCTGCGCTCACCTCGCGGCGAAGCACTGCGGGTCCTCCTCTACCTCTACGGCCGCGACGACGCTGTGCGCCTGCTCAGGGCGGGCTGACGCCTACTCCACCGTCACCGACTTGGCGAGGTTACGCGGCTGGTCGACGTCGGTGCCCATGAACACCGCCGTGTAATAGGCCAGCATCTGGATCGGCAGCGAATAGACGATCGGCGAGATGATCTCCGGCACGTCGGGCACGATGATGGTGTCGAGCGTGTCGATGGTCGAGTGCTTCGCGCCCTTGGCATCGGTAATCAGGATGATCTTGCCGCCGCGTGCCGCCACCTCCTGCATGTTCGACACCGTCTTTTCAAAGATGCGGTCATGCGGCGCGATCACGATCACCGGCATCTGCTCGTCGATCAGCGCGATCGGCCCGTGCTTGAGCTCGCCCGCCGCATAGCCCTCGGCGTGGATGTAGGAGATTTCCTTGAGCTTGAGCGCGCCTTCCATCGCCAGCGGATAGTTCGTGTCGCGGCCGAGATAGAGCACGTGCTTGTAGTGCGAGAGGTCGCGCGCGAGCTTCTCGATCTGCCCGGCGAGCTTCAGCGTCTGGTTGGCAAGCTTCGGCGCCTCCGAAAGCTGGCGCACCAGAAGCTTCTCGCCCTCGGCATCGACCTCGCCGCGCGCGGCTGCTGCCTTGACGGCCAGCGAGGCCAGCACCGAAAGCTGGCAGGTGAACGCCTTGGTGGACGCGACGCCGATCTCGGGGCCTGCCAGCGTCGGGAAGATGCCGTCGGATTCGCGCGCGATGGTGGATTCGCGCACGTTGACGATCGCCCCGATCGGCAGCCCCCTCCTGCCGGCAATAGCGTAGCGAAGCCAGCGTGTCGGCCGTCTCGCCCGACTGCGAGATGAAGAGTGCCCCGCTCTGCTTCGACAGCGGCATTTCGCGATAGCGGAACTCCGATGCGATATCGATGTCGACCGGCAGGCGCGCATGGCGCTCGAACCAGTATTTGCCGACCAGCCCCGCCAGATAGGCCGTGCCGCACGCGGAAATGGCGAGGCGATCGATCTTGCCGAAATCGAACGGCGTTTCGAAATCCTTGGCGACACCGTTGGCGAAGTCGAGATAATGCGCCAGCGTGTGGGAAACCACCTCCGGCTGCTCGTAGATTTCCTTCTCCATGAAGTGGCGGTAGTTGCCCTTGTCGACGAGATAGCTGCTGCCCACGGACTGCTGGCGCTTGCGGTCGACCGGGTTGCCTTCGATGTCGAAGATTTCCATTCCGCCCCGGCGTACCACCGCCCAGTCGCCGTCTTCCAGATAGGTGATGGCGTTGGTGAACGGGGCGAGCGCGATGGCGTCCGAGCCCAGATACATCTCGCCCTCGCCATGGCCGACGGCCAGCGGCGGACCGTTGCGCGCGCCGATGATCATATCCTCGTCGCCCCGGAACATAATGGCGAGCGCGAACGCGCCTTCGAGCTGCTTCAGCGCATTGTGCGCGGCCTCGACGGGGCCGAGCCCCTTCGCCAGCTCCCTTGAGACGAGATGAGCCACGACTTCGGTGTCGGTCTGCGAGGCGAATTCATAGCCGTCCGCGATCAGCGACGACCGCAGCTCGGCGAAGTTCTCGATGATGCCGTTGTGGACGATGGCGACGTCGTTGGAGAAATGCGGATGCGCGTTGGTCTCGTTCGGCACGCCGTGGGTGGCCCAGCGCGTGTGGCCGATACCGATCGTGCCGTCGAGCGGCTCCTCGCCCAGCCGCTTCTCAAGGTTGACGAGCTTGCCCTCGGCCCGGCGGCGACCCAGCCGTCCGTGGTCGATGGTCGCCACGCCCGCGAATCGTATCCGCGATATTCCAGCCGCTTGAGCGCGTCGACAATCAGCGGCGCAACGGGCGCGCGCCCGACGATCCCAACGATTCCGCACATCTTTCCAAACCCTTCCCGTTCCGCCCCGATCCGCCGGATTGATAGTGTTCCGGAGACTTACGCAGAAATCACATATGGTTTCAGTTCATATCCCATAAATGCAGCAGACGCCGCCTACAACAAAGGCCTGACGATACGGTTACTTGCCCGCATGGGCCGCCAGCTTCTCGCGCAGCCGGCGCCCGAGCCCTTCCTTGTTCTCCTGCCGCGCGCGGCCGAAGGCAAGGGCATCGTCGGGCACGTTCGCCGTAATCACGCTGCCGGAAGCGATGTAGGCCCCCTCGCCAATGGTCACCGGTGCGACCAAGGAGGTATTCGTTCCCACGAATGCGCCTGCCCCGATCTCAGTATGGTGCTTGGCATAGCCGTCATAGTTGCAGGTGATAGTGCCGGCGCCGAGATTGGCCTTGGCGCCGACATGGGCGTCGCCCACATAGGACAGGTGGTTGACCTTGGCGCCCGCGTCGACGACCGCGTTCTTCACCTCGCAGAAATTGCCGACCTTGGCCTTGGTGCCGATCTGCGCGCCGGGACGCAGCCGCGCGAACGGGCCGATTTCCGCATTCTCGCCGACGATCGCCTTCTCGAGATGCGAAAAGGCGCGGACGCGCGCGCCTGCGGACACCTTGACGCCCGGGCCGAAGAACACGTTCGGTTCCAGCACCGCGTCCGGCGCGATCTCGGTATCGTGGGACAGATGCACGCTGTCGGGGTCGAGCATCGACACGCCGTCCAGCATCAGTTCCCGCCGCCGCCGGCGCTGCCAGATCGCCTCGGCCTCGGAGAGTTCGAGCCGGTTGTTGATGCCGAGCACGTTCTCGTAAGGCGCTTCCGTCGCCACCACCTTCAGCCCCTGCCCGGCGGCGATCTCGACGATGTCGGTCAGATAGTATTCGCCCTTGGCGTTATCGTTCTTCACCGCGTCGAGAAGCGGCAGCGCATGAGCACCGGCAATCGCCATCAGGCCGCCATTGCAGAAATCGATGGTGCGCTCCGCAGCGCTCGCGTCGCGTTCCTCGCGAATCGCGACCAACGCGCCGTTCTCCTCGATCAGCCGTCCGTAGCCGGTCGGGTCCGGCGCACGGAAACCCATGACGACGACCGCCGCGCCCTTGGCCAGTTCCGCGCGCAGGTCCGCAAGCGCCTCGGCCTGCACCAGCGGCGTGTCGCCGAAGACGACGAGGACGTCGTCATAGCCGCGCGCGATCTTTTCGCGTGCCGCCAGCACCGCATGCGCCGTACCCAGCCGCTCGGACTGCAGGAAAACCTCGGCCTCCGGCGCAAAGGGCAGCACCGCATCGCGCACCGTGTCCGCCTCGCGCCCAACCACGACCGCCACCTCGGTCGCCTCGTCGCGCCTTGCCGCCTTGACGACATGCGCCACCATCGGCAGGCCGGCGATCGGATGCAGCACCTTGGGCAGCGCGCTCTTCATCCGGGTTCCTTCGCCAGCGGCGAGAATGACGGACAGGCACGTTCTTTGGCTCATTGAGGCGTTCCGGCTTATCGATTGAACGGGAATCCGATCCTCTGTAACACCACGATCGGCCCGCTCCAATCCTCCCGGTTCGTTGCCAGACGATGCAACGGCGGCGAATGAACTCCAGCTACCGGAATCATGCCTTGACCGACAACACCTCCCGCATGACCCGGCTTGCAATACCGATCATGCTGCTCGCGCCGCTGTTCTTCTCGAGCAATCTGGTGTTCGGCCGTGGCACGATCGGCGAAGTCTCGCCGTTCATGCTGGCCTTCCTGCGGTGGCTGGCGGTGGCCTTGGCGCTCTCCCCTTCATGCTGCGGGAACGCACGGTCATCGGCAGTGTCGTGCGCGCGCATTGGAAAACGCTGGCGCTGCTCGCCTTCCTGGGCATGTGCGTATGCGGCGGCGCGGTCTATCTCGCCCTTCAATGGACCTCGGCCACCAACGGCACGCTGATCTACACGACCTCGCCTGTCATCATCCTGCTGCTGGAGGCCGTGTTCCGGGGGCGGCGATCGGCCTGCGCGAGGGCGTGGGTTCCCTCATCGCCTTTGTCGGCATCGCGACCATCGTGCTGCGCGGCGACCCGCTTGCGCTGTTCTCGCTCGATTTCAACGTCGGCGACCTTTTGTTCGTGGCCGCGGCAATCGCCTGGGCTACCTATTCGATCATCTATCGCGCGCCCTATCTGCAGAAGCTGTCGAATGCGAGCCTTCTCGGCCTGCTCGCGTCGGTCGGGGCCTTGCTCCTGCTTCCGGTCGCGATGCTCGAATGGCTCAACGGCGCAGCGATCCCTTCCACCGGCTCAGCATGGGGCGGCATTGCCGGCATCGTCGTCTTCGCCTCGCTGCTGGCATTCTCGAGCTTCCAGTTCGGCTTGCGCCAGCTTGGGCCTTCGCTGACCGGCGTCTTCATGTACCTGATGCCGCCCTACGGCGTGCTCCTGGCGGTGGTTTTTCTGGGCGAACGGCTGCAACCGTTCCACATCGCCGGCATCGCGCTGGTCATGGCCGGCATCGTGCTTGCCACCTTCCCGGTGGCATGGCTGCGCGAAAGGCTGCGGCGCGCCTAGCCCAGCGTGCCGAGCGTCGGGAAGGTTTCCAGCAGCCAGTAGGATGCCGCCTGGATGCCGCCCGTCAGGAACAGCACGCCGGCGATCACGAGCAACACGCCCATGACCTTCTCGACACGGCCCAGATGCATGCGGAAACGCCCGAGGAACCGCATGAACGCGCCTGAGAACAGCGCGGCCAGCAGGAACGGGATGCCGAGGCCCAACGAGTAGGCGGCCAGAAGCAGCGCGCCCTCGCCGACGGTATCTCGACCGCCGGCAAGCGTCAGGATCGGGCCCAGCACCGGCCCGATGCAAGGCGTCCAGCCGAAGGCGAAGGCAAGCCCCATCACATAGGCTGCCGCCATGCTGGCCGGCTTGCCGCCGGGCTGGAAACGCGCTTCGCGCGACAGCAGCGGAATGCGGATCACACCGAGGAAATTGAGCCCCATGGCGATAATGAGCACGCCCGCCACCATCGCCAGCTCCTGCTGCCACACGCGCAGCAGCCCGCCGATGGTCGAGGCGCCGGCGCCCAGCGCCACGAATACGGTTGTAAAGCCCAGCACGAAAGCGAAGGAGGCGTTCATCAACGCCAGGCGCGGCGGGCTTGCCGCGACGGCGGCGGCACCGCCCTGCCTTGTCTCGCCAGCCCGGAAGTCGTCCATCGAGACCCCCGCCATATAGCAGAGATAAGGCGGAACCAGCGGCAAGACGCAGGGCGAAAGAAACGAGATCGCGCCTGCTCCGACAGCGCTGAGATAGCCGACGTCCACTGCCATATGATCGTTACCTGCGTCAGTTCGATTTTTGGCCACGATATAGACGCTGGCGCGCACGCGCTCCAATCATCAAAACGTGTCATAGGGTCGCTGCACCTGCCGGGGATCGAATTGCTTGCGCGTCGTCCCGGTTCGGACGAAGCTTCCGCAGCGTCCGATTGTGCCAAAATCGCACACAAAGCCACCCGCATTAACGCATCGTAAACCCTGACGCTGCGATAGGCCCCTCCCGGAGCAGACAGGCGGGACAGCAGTGCAGGACAACAATCGTTTTGAGCGCATCGAGGAACCCTTCGGCACCTGGATGGTATGGGACAATTGGCATGACGAGCCCGCAAAACTCGGTTCGCTGTCTTTGGTGGGGCTATCCTATAGCTCCGCAGCCTTGCTTTGCGAAAAACTCAACGATCCGAGTGCGGAGCCTGCCGCCGAGCCAGACAGAAATCGTAGGAAGATATAGACGGGGCATTTTCTGGTGAGCGCGCAGGGGCTCGAACCCTGGACCTACTGATTAAAAGTCAGTTGCTCTACCAACTGAGCTACGCGCTCCCGTGGCGCGCCCGAAGCGGCCTGGAAATTGCGCGCGAACATAGGGAGCGCGCCTGACGCGGTCAACCGCAAAAACAAGCGTACAGCCAGGCAGCTCAACCGCCTGCCTTTGCAGCCTCGCGGCATCTATCAAAGGGCGTTGCGGCACAATCTGCCGGTTGATACGATTTCGCGTCAAGTCATCGGAAAGGCTCTGCAATTGCTGCCTGCACAATGCCGCGCCGGGCGCGCGCTGATCGAATGGACAATCGACGACCTGGCTCGCGCTTCAGCAGTACCTGCCGCCGTGATCGCCGACTTCGAAACAGGCCGCACACCTGTCGAGCCGGAGTCGATCGATGCCATCGCAGCGGCGCTCGAGCATGGCGGCGTCCGATTTATCCCTGAGGACGGTGGCGGGGCCGGGGTACGGCTCAAGTTCACGCGATCGGAAGTGGCGCGAATTGCGACGCTGGAAAACGAAGGCGGTATTATCGCGGAAGACGATGTTTAGTCTGCTTCCAGGTAGTGCGACTAATACAAGAGCGTAGCTTGTAGACACTTATAAAGAAGCATAGCCTTCCGGAACGTTCCGGTCGAATAATCGTTTAAGCGCTTGAAGGGATTGGAACGCACGATTTGTTGGACGCAAGGAGACCCGGCATGTTGAAGATCGTTTCCAGTATCTGCGCTGCGGCGATGGCGCTATCGGTGCCGTTCGTCGCGCCTGCGAACGCGGCGATGCCCTCGCCGGCACCCGCATGGGAAAGACTGGGCCCGACTGAAGTTCAGTACCGTGAGCGCTACCGGGATGGTTATCGTCACCATTATCGTGGCGACCGCCGTGGGTTCTACCGCGGCCATCGTGGCTACCGTGATCGCAGGCCGGGCTACCGCTATCACAACGGTTACTGGTTCCCGCCGGCAGCTTTCATCGCCGGCGCCATCATCGGCGGCGCGATCGCTGCTCAGGAACCGCCGATCCGCTACCGCCCGCGTGGCGGAAACGCCCACGTCGATTGGTGCTATTCGCGCTACCGGTCCTACAGGGCCTATGACAACACGTATCAGCCCTATAACGGACCGCGTCGCCAGTGCCGCTCGCCATACGGCTGATCCGAGTCTGAGCTTGAAAACAAATAGGGCCCGCTCGCGGGCCCTTCTTTATGCTGAAAAGGTCAGGCTAAGGCTTGAAGTCGGGCAATCTCTTGAAGGCCGATTTCAGAGCATCCGACCAACCATCGGAAATCTCCCGATAATAAGCGTCGTCGGAGCCGATGCGCTTTCTGTAGGTCACTTCGAAAGTGTCACGCTCGTAGAATAGAAGATCGAGCGGCAGGCCCACCGACAGGTTCGATTTCACGGTGGAATCGAAGGATACCATGAGCAGCTTGACGGTTTCGGCGAACGTCATGGACGGATCATAGGCGCGAACGAGGATCGGCTTGCCGTATTTCGTCTCGCCGATCTGGAAGAACGGCGTGTCGTCGCTCACCTCGATGAAGTTGCCTTCCGGATAGACCATGAAAAGCCGCGGCTCGGTCCCCTTGATCTGCCCGCCCAGAATGAAGGATGCGCCGAACGCGTCGGCACTCTGGCCGACCGGGGCCGAGCTGGAGATCACTTCCTTCACCGTATCGCCGATCAGCCGCGCGGTCTGGTACATCGACGGCGTCTTGAGAATCGACGGTTCCCGGTCCTCCGGCGCCTTGGAGCGCTCGTCGAGCAGGCTCACCACCGCCTGCGTGGTGGCCAGGTTTCCAGCCGCGAGCAGCACGAGCACCCGCTCTCCCGGTGTCTCCCACGTGTACATCTTGCGGAAGGTCGAGATCGAGTCGACCCCGGCATTGGTGCGCGTGTCCGACATGAAGACGAGACCGCGGTCGATCTTGAGGCCTACGCAATAGGTCATGAATCAGGCACTTCGGAGTTTGAGCAAACCTGATTACTGCTCGACAGTGATGTGAACTTCAAGCCGTTCCTGCGCCTGGCCCAGCCTTATGCCCGAAACCGGCATCGCGTCGCGGTAGTCGCGTCCGGTCGCAAGTCGCACATATCGCCCATCGGGCGCGATGCCGTTGGAAATGTCGAAGCCAACCCAGCCGAGCCCCGGCAGATGCGCTTCCGCCCAGGCGTGGGTCGCAACCTGCTCCACGGTATCGTCGAGCCGCAGGTATCCGCTCACATATCGGGCCGGAAAGCCGAGGCTGCGCGCCGCTGCCAGGAATATATGTGAGTGGTCCTGGCAGACGCCCTCGCCCTGCATGACCGCATCCTCGGCGCTGGTCGCCGCATCGGTTGCGCCGACCGTATAGGCGACCCTCTCGCGGATCGCGCCGGACAGCGCGTGCATCCGGCTGAGATCGTCTCCGCCCTCGATGCTGCGAGCGATCTCCCCGATCAGCGGACCGGCCGTCGTCAGCGAGGTCGGGCGCTCGAACAGCCACAAGGGCGCGAAGCCGCTATGGGGGCCGGTGACACCGGCCGTATCGCGCACCTCCACCTCCCCGCTCGCCGTGATCTCGATCGCCTGCGCTTCGCCGGAAACGCTCAGCAGGCGCGTGTCGTTGCCGAACTGGTCGTGGAAGCGCACCTCCTCGTTCGCGCCTTCGACCTCTACCGTCCATGACACGACCGTCTGCGTGGAGCCGCTGAGCGGCTGCAGACGCACGCGCTGCAACGCATAGGGCACGGGCGCGTCGTAGGAATAAACCGTGCGATGGGAAATCTTCAGCGGCATCAGAAGAACCGGTAATTCTCGGCAACCTCGTTGCCCAGCCTGTTGTTGCTAATAATGAAGTCACTCAGGAATTCATGCAGCCCGCCGTCGAAGATCGATGCGATGCTGCCGGGCTTGAGCTTCGCCCTGATCCCTGCGAGCGTGCCATGGCAGTCATGCTGTTGGCCATAGTCTTCGGCAAGGAAATCAAGGCTCTCCGCGATCATGTGATAGCAATAGGCGAGCGAGCGTGGCATGCGTCGGTTGAGGATGAGGAAGTCGGCGATGTTTGTCGCCTTGTAGTCGGCTTCATAGACCCAGCGATAGGACCGGTGCGCCGAGACCGACCGCAGGATCGACTCCCACTGATAGTTGTCGAGCGACGAGCCGACCCAGGAGATCGACGGCAGCAGCACGTAATATTTCACGTCGAGGATGCGGGCGGTGTTGTCGGCCCGCTCGACATAGATGCCGAGCTGGGCGAAATCGAATATCTCGTTGCGCAGCATCGTGCCGTGGAAGGCACCGCGTATCAGGGCCGTCTCGCGCTTGATCGCGTCGAGGATCTTGGGCAGCTCGCGCTGGTCGATCGGTGCCGCCAGCATGCGCCGGCATGTCATCCACGCTTCGTTGATGCTTTCCCAGGTTTCGCGCGTCAGCGCCGTACGTACCATCCGCGCGTTGGTGCGCGCCGTCTCGATGGACGAAAGCACGCTCGACGGGTTGGTCACGTCGCGCAGGAGGAAGTCGGAGACGGTATCGGCCGTGTATTCCCCGTGACGCTCGCGAAAAGCCTGGTCCGCGCCCGCGCTCATCACCACCGATGCCCACTCGTCGGCCGAAGAGTCGGTGCGTGTCAGCGCCAGCCGCAGCCCCGCATCCACGATGCGCGCCATGTTCTCGACCCGCTCGATGTAGCGCGTCATCCAGTAAAGGCCGTTTGCCGTGCGACCGAGCAGCACTGTCAGGCTCCCTCCCCGTTCCTAGTCATCGAGAACCCACGTATCCTTCGTCCCGCCGCCCTGAGACGAGTTCACCACCAGCGACCCTTCCTTCAACGCCACCCGCGTGAGCCCCCGGCACGATGCGGATGCGGTCCGAGACCAGTACGAAGGGCCGCAGGTCCACATGGCGGGGTGCCAACCCCTTCTCGGTCAGGATCGGGCAGGTCGAGAGCGCCAGCGTCGGCTGGGCGATATAGTTCGACGGTTTGGCCTTGAGCTTCGCCGCGAACGCCTCGCACTCCTTCTTGGATGCGGTCGGCCCGACCAGCATGCCATAGCCACCGGAGCCGTGAACCTCCTTGACGACCAGCTCGTCCAGATGTTCGAGCACGTATTTGAGGCTGTCCGGTTCGGAGCAGCGCCATGTCGGAATGTTGCCGAGGATCGCCTTGCGGCCCGTATAGAACTCCACGATCTCCGGCATGTAGGAATAGATCGCCTTGTCGTCGGCGATGCCCGTGCCCGGCGCGTTGGCGATGGTGATGTTGCCGGCGCGGAACACGTCCATGATGCCCGGCACGCCCAGCGCCGAATTTGGATTGAAGGTCAGCGGGTCGAGATAGTCGTCGTCGACACGGCGGTAGAGCACGTCGATGCGCTTGTAGCCCTGCGTCGTGCGCATTGCGACGTGGCCATCCACGACCCTCAGATCGTGTCCCTCGACAAGCTCGACGCCCATCTGGTCGGCCAGGAACGCATGCTCGAAATAGGCCGAATTGTAGCTGCCAGGGGTCAGCACCGCGACCGTGGGCGAACCTTCCGCGCTGCGCGGCGCAACCGCCGAGAGCGACTGGCGCAGAAGCTGCGGGTAGTTTTCGACCGGCCGCACCTTCACCGTCTGGAACAGCTCCGGAAAGAGCTGCATCATCGTCTCCCGGTTCTCGATCATGTAGGAGACGCCGGAGGGCGTGCGCGCATTGTCTTCCAGCACGAAGAACTCGTTTTCGCCGGTGCGCACGATGTCGACGCCGATGATGTGGGTATAGACGCCTGCTGGCGGCCGCACCCCGATCATCTCGGGCAGGAACGCCTCGTTCGCCGAAATCAGCTCGCGCGGGATCCGGCCTGCGCGCAGTATCTCCTGGCGATGATAGATGTCGTCGAGAAACGCGTTCAGCGCCTGAACGCGCTGCTCGATACCCTGCGTGAGCCGGCGCCACTCCGCGCCCGAAATGATGCGAGGCACGATGTCGAAGGGAATGAGGCGTTCGGCTGCCTCCTCCTGGCCGTACACGGCAAAGGTGATGCCGGTGCGCCTGAAGACACGCTCGGCATCCTGCATCTTCTCGGTTAGGCGGGCGGGGTCTTGCGTTTGCAGCCAGCCGTCATAGCCAGCGTAGGGTTGTCTCAGCCCGCCTCCGTGCGGGCGCATTTCATCGAATGCAACCAAGCGCATACTCCTCTGCCCTCCATAACAAAGAGCCGCGAGCGTAAAATCAAGGGGAAACCGTCATTTGATCGTGACGTCGGCACCGATTTGGGCCGATGCCCAACAAACCGGCAGTCGTCACAGCCAACTGCCGATGTGCCGTGCAGCCGCTATTGCGCGCGGGCATGAAACCGTCGAAGCTTTGACTGCGTATCTTCCAGAGGCGGTCGGATTCAGGCTGCCGACAACAATGGAGGAGGTCATGAACACGATACATCGTCTTTGTCTCGTCTTGGTGCTAGCGGTCGGCTGGGTACCGGTCGCACTGGCCGACGACGCCGCCAAGGCGGCGCAGCAGACGATCGAGGGGCAGTTGAAGGCATTCCTCGGCGGCGACGATCAGGCCGCCTATTCCTATGCCGCACCCAATATCAGGCAGATGTACCCGACCCCGGGCGGCTTCATGGCTATGGTGCGCAACGGCTACGCTCCGGTGCATCGGCCGCGCAACTATGCGTTTGGCAAGTTCGAGGCGGTGGCGCCGGGGCGCGTCACGCAGAGCGTTTTCGTGCTTGGCCCTGACGGCAAGGATTACGAGGCGCTTTACGTGCTGGATCTGCAGGACGACGGCATCTACCGGATCGTCTCAGTCAGCCTGCGCGCGGCAAACCTGCCGAGCACCTGAACCGTTTCTAGAGCGCCGGCAGGTCGCCCTTGGCCCAGCCTTCGGAGATGTCGGCAGCGCGGTCCGCGAAGGCGCCGGCCTCGATCGCCGCGCGAATGTCGGCCATCAGGCGCTGGTAATAGGCAAGGTTGTTCCACGTCAGAAGCATTGCGCCGAGCGCCTCGCCAGATTTCACCAGATGGTGCAGGTACGCGCGCGAATAATCCCGCGCTGCCGGGCAATCGCTTTCCTCGTCGAGCGGTCGCGGATCGTCAGCGTGGCGCGCATTGCGCAGGTTCACCTTGCCCCGCCTCGTATAGGCGAGGCCGTGGCGGCCGGCGCGCGTCGGCATCACGCAGTCGAACATGTCGATGCCCCGCGCAACCGACTTGAGGATGTCGTCGGGTGTGCCGACGCCCATCAGGTAGCGTGGCTTGTCGGCCGGCAGCAGCGGGCACGTCACGCCAAGCATGTCGAGCATCACCTCCTGCGGCTCCCCCACCGCGAGCCCGCCGACCGCATACCCCTTCAGGTCCATTGCCTTGAGTGCGAGCCCGGAGCGTTCGCGCAAAGCCGGCACGTCGCCGCCCTGCACGATCCCGAACATCGCCCGCGCCGGCTGGTCACCGAAGGCGGTCTTGCATCGCTCGGCCCAGCGCAGCGACAGTTCCATGCCGCGCTCGATCTCCTTTTCGGAAGCCGGAAGCGCCACGCATTCGTCGAGCTGCATCTGGATGTCGGAATCGAGCAGCCCCTGTATCTCGATGGAGCGTTCCGGCGTCAGCTCGTAAGGCGCTCCATCGATATGCGAGCGGAACGTTACACCGGTCTCGTTCAGCTTGCGCAGCTTCGACAGAGACATGACCTGAAACCCGCCAGAATCGGTCAGGATCGGCCAGGGCCAGCGCGCGAACTCGTGCAGACCGCCCAGTCGCGCCACCCGTTCGGCGCCGGGCCGCAACATCAGGTGATAGGTGTTGCCGAGAATGATGTCGGCCCCCACGCCCCTCACCTGGTCCATATACATGGCCTTGACCGTGCCGCCAGTGCCGACCGGCATGAAGGCCGGCGTGCGGATCGTCCCGCGCGGCATGGTCACCTCACCGCGCCGCGCCGTGCCGTCGGTTGCAAGAAGGCGGAAATTGAAACCGGTCGCGGTCATGCCCACCCCGTTCTGTATTGCCCGGCGGGACAGCGCCCCCTCTGTCCTGCCGGACATCTCCCCCACTAGGGGAGATCAGCCGGCCGCACGGCTTTCGCCAATCGCCCGCGTTGCAGAAAGAGCGTTGAGCCCGGAGCTGCCGATCTCCCCCTCGTGGGGGAGATGTCCGGCAGGACAGAGGGGGCAACGTAGGGCGCCAATCTGCGCAATCATTCCTGTTCTTCCCTGAAAAGCAGGCTCGTATCGCCGTAGGAGTAGAACCGGTAATTCTGCGCGATGGCGTGGGCATAGGCCGCGTGCATCGTCCCCAGCCCGCTGAAGGCCGAAACCAGCATGAACAGCGTCGAGCGCGGCAGGTGGAAATTGGTCATCAGGATGTCGGCTGTGCGGAAGCGATAGCCGGGCGTGATGAATATCTCGGTAGCGTCGCGCCATTGCCGAAACGGTTCGTTATCGGTCGCAGCGCTCTCCAGCAGGCGCAGGGATGTGGTTCCAACGGCGACGATCCGGCCTCCGCTGGCTCGCACGGCATTGAGCGCCGCTGCCGTCTCCGCGCTCACCTCGCCAATCTCGGCATGCATGCGGTGGTCGTCGGTGTCGTCGGCCTTGACCGGCAGGAACGTCCCCGCGCCGACATGCAACGTCACGAAATGGCGTTCTATGCCGGCCTGCTCCAGCGCTTCGAAAAGGCCTGGCGTGAAATGCAGTCCCGCCGTCGGTGCTGCGACCGCGCCTTCCTCGCGGGCATAGATCGTCTGGTAGTCGGTGCGGTCGCGCTCGTCCTCGGCGCGCTTGCCCGCGATATAGGGCGGCAGCGGGATATGGCCGACCTCACGCAAGGCGTCGTCCAGCGCCGGGCCAATCAGATCGAATTCGAGCGTGACCTCGCCGGCCTCGCCCTTTTCCGCAACCGTCGCGTCGAGCGAGCCGAGCAGGCAGAGATTGTTCTGATGGCCGAAGCGGATGCGATCGCCCACGACAAGACGCTTGGCAGGGCGCGCAAACGCCTTCCAGCGGCTTTCGTCCACCCGCATATGCAAGGTGGCGTCGATCTGCGCGACCGCTTCGTCGCGCCGGCGCAGGCCGGTCAACTGAGCCGGTATGACCTTGGTATCGTTGAAGACAAGGGCGTCGCCCGCCCGCAACAGGCCGGGCAGCTCGCTCACGATGCGATCCTCCGGCGGTTGGCCGGGTCGCACGATCAGAAGCTTTGCCGCATCGCGCGGCTCGGCCGGACGCAGCGCGATGCGCTCATCCGGCAGCTCGAAATCGAAAAGGTCGACGCGCACGGCGCTCTCCGTCGTGTCGCGTCGATCAATCAGGCGTCGGCTGCGACGCGCATGGTGACGATCGAGTCAGGGTCGCGAACGGGCTCGCCCTTCTTGATCTGGTCGATCGCATCCATGCCTTCGATCACCTGACCCCACACCGAATACTGCTTGTTCAGCCACGGGGCGTCGTCAAAGCAGATGAAGAACTGGGAGTTGGCTGAATTCGGGTTCTGCGAACGCGCCATCGAGCACGTGCCGCGCACGTGGCTCATGTTGGAAAATTCCGCCTTGAGGTCCGGCTTGTCCGACCCGCCCATGCCGGTGCCCGTCGGGTCGCCGGTCTGCGCCATGAAGCCGTCGATGACACGGTGGAACACGATGCCGTCATAGAAGTTCTCGCGCGCCAGTTCCTTGATGCGCGCAACATGGTTCGGCGCCAGATCGGGCAGCAGCTCGATCACCACCTTGCCCTTCGTGGTTTCCATGACGATCGTGTTTTCGGGGTCCTTGATCTCGGCCATCTGGCTTCCTTCCTGATCTTCTCTAGCTTTGCGCCCACCTGGTTCGGGTCAGGGCGAGTCGAAAATGGTGGATTTCGAGAACCGGAGCGGAGCGTACTTAAGGTACATGAGCAACGGAAGCGCAGAAAGCCGCCATTTGCAGGCCGCTCTCACCCGAATCAAACTAGTCGGCCGCGATGCGAACCGAAACCATACGGTCGGGGTCGGTCACGACACCATTCTGGGCCGCGTTGCCGCGCTTGATGTTGTCGACGAATTCCATGCCGCTCTCGACATTGCCGACGATCGTGTAGCCGCCGTTGAGCGAGGGAGCCGGGGCGAACATGATGAAGAACTGCGAATTGGCGGAGTCGGGGCTCTGCGCACGCGCCATGCCGACGGTTCCGCGCGTATAATCCTCATTAGAGAACTCGGCCGGGATATTGCCCATGGACGAGCCTCCGGTGCCGGCGAGCTGGCTGTTGTAGCCATCCTCCATGTCGCCGTACTGAACATCGCCGGTCTGCGCCATGAAGCCCTCGATGACGCGGTGGAACGCGACATTGTTGTATTCACCGGCACGCACCAGCGCCTTGATCTGCTCGACATGCTTAGGCGCAAGGTCGGGGCGCAGCGCAATCACCACCTCGCCGTCCTTGAGCTCGATGATCATCGTGTTCTCGGGCTCGGCAGCCAGGGCTGCGGAGCCGGCAAGCACGCCGGCGGCAAGATCAGCGACGAGGCGACCCTCAGAAATTGCATGAACGACTCCTGTTTCAGGATTTGAACTTGGCATCCAGCGCGGTCGCGACCACGGCCGGAACGAACGGCCTGATGTCGCCGCCCATCGACGCTATCTGGCGGACAAGTGTGGCGGTAATGGTGCGCACGGAGGGGCTTGCGGGCAGAAAGATCGTCTGCAGTTCCGGGGCCATCGTCTCGTTCATGCCGGCCATCTGCATCTCGTAGTCGAGATCGGTGCCGTCGCGCAGGCCGCGGATCAGGATCGACGCGCCCTCGTTGCGTGCCGCATCGACCAGCAGGCCAGAAAACGAGACGATGCGCAGCCGCGAGGCGCCCTCGCCCAGCTCTTCCTTCGCCCATGCCTCGATAAGCGTCACGCGCTCTTCGAATGAGAACAGAGGCTGCTTGGAGGCCTGCACGCCAATGCCGACGATGATCTCGTCGGCGATGGTGAGCGCGCCTTTCAGCACGTCCAGGTGGCCGTTGGTCAGCGGATCGAAGGAGCCCGCGTAGAAGGCGATGCGCGTCGTCATGGCAGCGCTTCTAGCGGTCGAAACGGACAAAGGCAATTGAGCGGCGCATGTTGCTTTCATGAACGGTAGATGAACGGTCGGATCAGGCTCGGTTCAAACGTCATCCTTCAAGAAAGGCACCGAAATGAAACCAATTCGAGCTTCACTCGTTGTTGAGGCAAGAAGGAGATACGATGATGATGATCTTCATGCTCGCAGCCGCCATGACCTTGGCCATGCTGATCGCAACGGCCTTCGGACTGCATAACGAAGCGCAGACTGTGCGCCTCGAATCCCGTCGTCGCACCGTTCGTAACCGTTTCTGATCCCTATTCCTCCAGTGGAGCGGGCGGCGTTCCCTGTGCGCCGTCCGCTTCCGCCTCTACCGCTTCGGCCAGCGCGCTTTCAGCCTCGGCTTCCGGTTCCGAGATCCTCTCGACCGACACGACCTTCTCGCCTTCCGCGGTATTGAAGATCGTCACGCCCTTAGCGGTGCGGCTCGCAAAACGAATGTTGTGCACCGGCACGCGGATCACCTGACCTCCATCCGACACCAGCATGATCTGGTCGCCGTCCTCGACGGGGAATGCCGCGATCAGGCTGCCGATTTCCGCGGCCTTGGACACATCCGTTGCGCGAATACCCTTGCCGCCACGCCCGATCACCCTGAAATCGTAGGACGATGAGCGTTTGCCGTAGCCGTATTCGGTGACGGTCAGCACGAACTGCTCGTGTTCCTTGAGGAACGCATAGCGCTCCTCGCTCAGGTCGGCGTCTTCGACGATCTCTTCATTGGTCAGCGCGACCTCATCTTCCCCATCGCCGTTTTCGCCAATTAGCGCCGCACGGCGTTCCGCCACGGCGCGCTTGAGATAGGCGGAACGTTCGCCTGCCGAGGCATCGACATGTTCGAGAATGGTCATGGAGATGGCGCGGTCGCCTGCCCCCATCGAAATACCCCTGACGCCCTGCGAGGAGCGCCCCGCAAAGACGCGGACGGCCGACACCGGGAACCGTATGCACTGGCCGCTCGAGGCCGTGAGCAGTACGTCGTCATTGTCCGTGCAGGTCTCGACGGCGAGGATCGCATCGCCCTCCTCGTCGAACTTCATGGCGATCTTGCCGTTGCGCTTCACGTCGGCGAAGTCGGACAGGTTGTTGCGGCGCACCGTGCCGCGCGTGGTGGCGAACATCACGTCGAGCTTGCCCCACTCCTCCTCGTCCGGGAGCGGCAGGATCGCGGTGATGCGGTCGCCCTCTTCCAGCGGCAGCATGTTGCGCAGGAACTTGCCGCGCGACTGCGGCGTACCGATCGGCAGGCGCCAGACCTTTTCCTTGTAGACGATGCCGCGCGATGAGAAGAACAGGATCGGCGTGTGCGTGTTGGCCACGAACAGCCGCGTGACGAAATCCTCGTCCTTGGTCGACATGCCCGAGCGGCCCTTGCCGCCCCGCGCCTGCGCCCGGTAGATCGAGAGCGGCACCCGCTTGATGTAACCCTCGTGGGTGACGGTGACGACCATGTCCTCGCGCTGGATCAGGTCCTCGTCGTCCATGTCGGCGCCGCCGTCGGTCAGCTCCGTGCGGCGCGGCGTGCCGAACTCGTCGCGCACCGAGATGAGTTCGTCCTTCACGATCTGCTGGATACGCGCGCGCGACGAAAGGATGTCCAGATAGTCGGAAATCTCGGCGCCGATGGTGTTCAGCTCGTCGGCGATTTCGTCGCGGCCGAGCGCGGTCAGGCGCTGCAGGCGCAGTTCGAGGATCGCGCGCGCCTGCTCTTCCGACAGGTTGTAGGTGCCGTCCTCGTTGATGCGATGGCGCGGATCGTCGATCAGCAGGATCAGCGCCTCGACGTCGGTCGCCGGCCAGCGCCGCTCCATCAACTGCTCGCGCGCCGTCTGCGGATCCGGCGCATGCCGTATCAGGCGGATCACCTCGTCGATATTGGCGACCGCGATTGCCAGGCCAACGAGCACGTGCGCCCGCTCGCGCGCCTTTTTCAGGAGATACTTGGTACGCCGGCTGATCACCTCCTCGCGGAAGGACACGAACGCGCGCAGCATGTCGAGCAGCGTCATCACTTCCGGCTTGCCGCCGTTCAGCGCCACCATGTTGGCGCCGAACGAGGTCTGCAGCGGCGTATAGCGATAAAGCTGGTTCAGGATCACGTCGGCATTGGCGTCGCGCTTCAGCTCCACGACGACGCGATAGCCCTGCCGGTCGCTCTCGTCGCGGATGTCGGAGATGCCCTCGATGCGCTTGTCGCGCACCAGTTCGGCCATCTTCTCGATCATCGAGGCCTTGTTCACCTGATACGGAATCTCGGTGACGACGATAGCCTCGCGCTCGTTGCGGATTTCCTCGACATGCACGCGGCCGCGCATAACGATGGAGCCGCGCCCGGTCGAATAGGCGTTGTAGATGCCCGCACGCCCCAAAACGATGCCGCCGGTCGGGAAATCGGGGCCGGGAATGATCTCCATGAGCTCTGGCAGCTCGATGGCCGGGTTTTCGATCAGGGCGACGCAACCGTCGACAAGCTCGGAAAGGTTGTGGGGCGGAATGTTGGTCGCCATGCCGACGGCGATGCCGCCGGAGCCGTTGACCAGCAGGTTGGGGAACCGCGCCGGCAAGACCTTCGGTTCGCTGCCCGATGAATCGTAGGTGTCCTGGAAATCGACGGTTTCCTTGTCGATATCCTCCAGCAGCTCCTCGGCAACCTTGGTCAGGCGCGCCTCGGTGTAACGCATCGCAGCCGGCGGATCGCCATCGATCGAGCCGAAATTGCCCTGACCGTCGATGAGCCGCACGCGCATCGACCATTCCTGCGCCATGCGTACCAGGGCGTCATAGATCGAGGCGTCGCCGTGCGGGTGGTATTTACCCATCACGTCGGCAACGGGGCGCGCCGACTTCACATATTTGCGATTCCAGTGATAGCCGCTCTCATGCGAGGCGTAGAGAATGCGCCGATGGACGGGCTTCAGGCCGTCCCGCACGTCGGGCAACGCGCGGCTCACGATCACGCTCATCGCATAATCGAGATAGGAGCGCTGCATCTCCTCGATGATGGAGATGGGTTCGATACCTTCGGGCAGTTCGCCCGGGCCGCGCGGCGTGGTCTGGTCAGTCAATTGCAGTCACGATCATGTTGGGAATCACTGTCCCCTTATATAGGAAGCGCGCCGACGATTCCAACGCGGAGCGCCGTTTTCCAAAGCCGTTTTATCAAGCATTTTCAACTAGATACGAGGTGAAGCGAATTGCCGCGTCATCCTGCATCGCGTAATTAACCGCATCGCTGCAAAAATCGACATTGAAGACAGCCTCGCCGCCGGCCGATTCGTGGCACAAACACAACCGCTGGATGCAGCGCGTACGCCCTGCTAGCGTTGCCAACATTCCTCGGAAAGGCATCGGGATGCGAACCGTTTTCTTCGAAAGATACGTTGATCTTGCCCGCCACGGCGCGAATAGCTGGCTGCGGTTTTTCCTGGCGTTCGTCACACTGGCGGTGCTTTACGTGCTGGCCGGCGCTGTGTTCTTCGTCGCGATAGCCCCGTCCGAGGTGTGGCAGACGCCGGAGGCCTTCGACGCTGCATTGGCCACGCCTCTGGGGCTTGCTGCAACGCTCCTTTCAGTCGGCTGGATGTGGATCAGCCTGTGGATCGTCCTGAGACTTTTCCATCGTCGGCGCCTTGCCACGGTCGTAGGGCACGATGGCTGGGCCGGACGGCGAGACCTGACGTGCGGCCTTCTGGTCGGCCTCTTCGTCCCACTTGCCGCGGGTTTTGCCACCTTGCCGATAGGGCCGATACCCGTGCGGGCGGAAATCGCCCTGGAGAGCTGGCTTCTGCTCTTCCTGCCCTTCGCCGCCATCATCCTGATTCAGGCCTCGGCGGAGGAAGCCGTTTTTCGCGGCTATTTCCCGCAGATACTGGCGTCACGAGGCTTGGCAAGCTGGATCTGGTTTGGCCTGCCAACCCTGCTCTTCGCCGCAATTCACTGGCGACACGACCTTCCGCTCTGGAAAAATGCGAGCATCGTGGCTTCCATTGCCATCTTCGCGATCGCCATGATGATCCTCGTCATCCGCACGGGCCGGATCGCAGCGGCCAGCGGCGCACACTGGGGCAACAACATGGTGGCGCTTCAGTTCGTCGGCATTGATGACGATCTGGGCCCGATGGCGCTCTTTCACCTGCCCCCGTTGACCGACCTTGCATGGACGCCAGCCGCCATTGGCGTGATGGTGGTCGCGACGATTCCGGTTTCGATATTGCAGCTCGCGCTGCTTTTGCATCCGCGATCTCCGGTTTCGGTGGTTCGCCCCGAAGCGCCGCTGCTGGCGAACAGCCCCTCGACCGTATAGCCTCCAGCCGGCACTGCCTTGTCGCGTCCGATAGCGGGCAAGGCTGCCGATGACACCGAGGGACTTCACCGATGCCGAGCCTGGACCACATCTTCAATGCCTTCGTCACGATCCTGGTGACGATCGACCCTCCGGGGCTCGCGCCTCTGTTCCTGGCGCTGACAGGGGGTATGAATCGCTCAGAGCGCCAGCAGGTGGCGATCCGCTCGTCGATCATCGGCTTCGGGGTTCTGGCGCTGTTCGCGCTGGCAGGCGCCGCGATCCTGTCGGTCTTCGGCATCACGCTGCCCGCCTTCCGCGTCGCAGGCGGGCTGCTTCTGTTCTACATCGCCTTCGAGATGATCTTCGAGCGCAGGCAGGAGCGGAAGGAAAAGAGCGCCGATACGGCAGTCACGAAGGACCACATCCGCAACATCGCTGCCTTCCCGCTGGCAATCCCGCTGATCGCCGGCCCCGGCGCCATCTCGGCAACCGTTCTGTTGTCGGGAACTTTCGCGGGCGCCGCAGGGCACATGATGCTGGTGGCGATCATCGCCGCCTGTATCGCGCTGACCTGGCTGACATTTGTCGCGGCAGAGCGGGTCGACGGCTTCCTGGGCGAGACCGGCCGCTCGATCCTGACGCGACTTCTGGGCGTCATCCTCGCGGCGCTGGCCGTCCAGTTCGTCGCCGACGGCATCAAGGCGCTGATAGCGGCGTAGCGCCCGCTGCCGCCGCCAAGCGACCCATCGGTAGTTGGCAAGGCACACAGTTCGGGTTGTCACGCGGCCATACGGACAACGGCCAATTCGCATGACACGGGAGACGATCGCGAATGGTCGATCACAGCGGTGAAATTCTGATACTGACCGGCACGCCCGGCGCAGGGAAAACCACAACAGCCGCAGCCTTGGCCGCTTTGGGTGGATCGGCAAAGGTACATCTGCATTCCGACGATTTCTGGCATTTCATAAGGCACGGCATGATCCAGCCCTATCTCGCCGAAGCCGAGCGCCAAAACCGGGTCGTGCGTGATGTGCTGGCGAACGCAGCAGCCGGCTACGCCAGGGGAGGCTTTTTCGTCATCTTAGACGGTATTATCGGCCCGTGGTTCCTTGATGCCTTCAGAATGGCCGGGCTTCCCACACACTATGTCGTTCTTCGTCCACCGCTTGAAACCGCGATCGCGCGCTGCCGGGAGCGCGGAGGTAACACCCTGGCCGATCCAGAACCCATCACAGCTCTGCATCGCCAGTTTTCCACGCTCGATTCCCTCGAGAAACACGTGCTCGACACGAGAGACCTCGATAGGGAAGCGCTGCTTCGAGCGTGACAGTCGCCCTGCAAAGTGGAGCGTATCGACTGTCCTGACGAAAGTCGGGCGAAAGGCCCGAAGTCGCCGTCCCGGCCGCAAGGAGAACAGCCGGGACGACTCTGCCCCGGCGTTTATTGTGCCGGCTGCTGGGCTCCGGCCGCTTCGGTGATGTGGCCGTTGATCTGCTGCGCCAGGTCGGGATTGGTCTGTGCCGCCTGGATGATCGTGTTGTACTCTTCGACCGAAATGCCGTCGGCGTTGTTGACCGCCTCGACCATCTTTTCACCCGCCTCCTGCTGAAGGCGCTGCTGGTCTTCTGTGGTGCCTGCAGCCTCGATCTGCGGCTTGTAGCTCTCGGTGACCTTGGTCACTTCCAGAAAGGCGACGGCGAAGGATTTCAGCTTCGTCTCGTCCATCGCAGGTGCGGCAGCGGCAGGTGCTTCTGCTGCGGCGCGGCTTCCGCCGGCGGTGGTGTTTGCGGCGCGGCATCCTGGGCGTTGGCAGCGCCAAGCACAGTGCCGGTGACGATGGCGAGCGCGGAAAGGCCCGACAGCAAGATCCTGTTCAAACTCATGTTTCAATTCCTCTTCTTGGTCCGTGCGGACGGGAAAAGACCCTCGCAGCACCGACTCTCCGGTCGGGTTACGGAACCCCGCCGCGGAACGAAGCGCGCGAAGCTGCCAAGACTGTGGCAAGCTCAGCCGAATGACGCGGCAGCACGGTCACTTTGTCCGAACGGAAGAGACATTTCTTTACTGCGCCTGCCGGCGGGCGCTGCAATCAGCGTTCCGGCTGGGCACGTGCTGCGGGTTCTGTCACCGAACGCAGCCCGGCCGTTTCGCCCCGGGTTTTCCCGGCCGCAATCTCGCAGCGCCCAACGAACCTATTTGGCTGGAAAGCGGGTTAAGCCGTGCCGGTTTATGCAGGCGAGACCGGAATGAGCACCGCAGCGCTGGCGGTTTCGTCAGGTCCACATCGTGCGGGTATTCTTCCCGGTGGTGAAAGTGACGCTTGTCCCAGGAAAGACTCCCGGCCTGCAGCCAGTCGATCATCCGCACATAATGCGCAACCACCTCGCCGTCGCCGCCTCCATGCCAGGAACTCGCCAGCGTCATTTCAGGCAGAACAAGCGATCCGAACCCCTCAGGCAGTTCGCCTGCGTCATCCATCGCAATGCCGACGAAGTAGCGGAAACCGTCCGGCCGGTCGTTCCACGACAGCCCGACGATCGGACTGCGCCAGCCGCTTTCACGTCGCGCGGCGAAGGCCTGTACATCCCGTATGACGGAATGGATCGCCCCTCGCGCCGCTTCCCCGTAGGTGCCCTGCCAATGAAGGCCGCAAAGCCGGTGCGCGGGCCGCTCGGTCAGGGCAATGCCCTGATCCGCCGCTGCGGCCTCGCTGCACAGAAGGCACATGGGAGAGCCTTAGAAAGGGATCTCGTCGTCCAGGTCGCGCGAGTATCCGCCGCCACCGCCGCCGCCGCGACCCTGATCGCCTGGTCCGGACTGGCCGAAATCGGAGCCGCGCCCGCCGCCCTGCGAGCCGCCGCGATCGTAGCCGACCTGGCCGCCGCCGCCCTCGCCGCGTGTATCGAGCATCTGCAGCTCGCCGCGGAACTTCTGCAGCACGACCTCGGTCGTGTAGCGATCCTGTCCCTGCTGGTCCTGCCATTTGCGGGTCTGGAGCTGACCTTCGAGATAAACCTTCGCGCCCTTCTTCAGATACTGCTCGGCGACCTTGGCAAGGTTGTCGTTGAAGATGACGACGTTGTGCCACTCGGTCTTCTCGCGCCGCTCGCCGGACTGCTTGTCGCGCCATGTCTCGGAGGTGGCGATGCGAAGATTGACGACCGGGTCGCCGGAATTGAGCCGGCGGATTTCCGGATCGGCGCCCAGATTACCCACCAGAATGACCTTATTGACGCTACCCGCCATGACGCTCTCCTGCGCTCGTCCTAAGCCTGAAATCGATGTCGCGGCACACTATCCGAACGCCCTCGCGGATTCGCCCCGCCGGCCGCCCGCCTGGCGACATCGTCCACAGCTTTCGTGTTCTTTATTTGTTCCTTACAAGAGAATGCGCTTCCTGACAATCCCGCGCATCGCCCACGGCAGTGAACCCCGCCTGCGTCATTCTCGGGCTTGTCCCGAGAATCTGCGCAGATGGGAGATTCCAGGCGTCTGCAACGTGGCCGCACCAATGCAGCAAAACCCGCCATAACGGCGGATTCTCGGGACAAGCCCGAGAATGACGGGATGAAGGCTCCCTCCGTTAACCCGCGTTCGGAGCCTTTCAAGCCCCTGACATGAAAGACCCCGCCACGTTCGGGACGTGGTCGGGGCCGTTGAGAGCCTTTGCTCTGTTGCCGGGAATGGATTACCGGCACGTTCTTCGGATGCGTCTCGGGTCGTCGCCCGATGATCCGACTATCTGTCAAATTGTAGGTTGATCGATAACGAGGCCGCGACGTGCCCGGGCCTTCAGGTTATCGTGGCTCCACACCGTGGTGGAGCCTGCTGGGACTGTCCGGCGGGGTCATGCCTCATCTCCCTTTGCAGTTTCTCCTGTCGCAGACGCGCTCAAGCCTTGCCGTGTTTCCGACACCCCTTGGGCGTACCAGGACGACCGCCGAGGCGAGCTTCATCTGACCGGGAGAGCATGACTCCACCCTGCCCCAACGTCAACCGTCGACGCCGGCACGGCAACAATTCGTGATCGCCAGTGGCCGCGTCCTCCTGCCAACGGATTGTCAGGAGCTGTTCGCTCTCTGTTCTTTCTGCTTGCCCTGTGTGCGAAAACGCGTGAAAAGCCAGAGGCGGTTTTCCGGAGGCCGCCGGCCTCGACGGACGGCACCAACAACACCATATCCGGGGTCTGGCCGGCTACGACGCCGGCCGTTCTGATGTAAGGCGGCACACGGGACCATGGCGGACCAGAAATTCATCTCCATTCGCGGCGCGCGCGAGCACAATCTCAAGAATGTCGATCTCGACCTGCCGCGCGACCAGTTGATCGTCATGACCGGCCTGTCCGGCTCGGGCAAGTCGTCGCTCGCCTTCGACACCATCTATGCCGAGGGGCAGCGGCGTTACGTGGAGAGCCTGTCGGCCTATGCCCGGCAGTTCCTCGAGATGATGCAGAAGCCGGACGTCGACCAGATCGACGGCCTGTCGCCGGCCATCTCGATCGAGCAGAAGACGACGTCGAAGAACCCGCGCTCGACGGTCGGCACCGTCACCGAGATCTACGACTACATGCGCCTGCTCTTTGCGCGCGTCGGCGTGCCCTATTCGCCGGCGACCGGCCTGCCGATCGAGAGCCAGACGGTGAGCCAGATGGTCGACCGCGTGCTGGCGCTCGACGAGGGCACGCGGCTCTACATCACCGCGCCGATCGTGCGCGGGCGCAAGGGCGAATACCGCAAGGAACTGGCCGAGCTCCAGAAGAAGGGCTTCCAGCGCGTCAAGGTCGACGGCCAGTTCTACGAGATAGGCGAGGTGCCGGCGCTCGACAAGAAATACAAGCACGACATCGACGTGGTGGTCGACCGCGTGGTGGTGCGTCCGGACCTCGCCGCGCGGCTGGCCGACTCGCTCGAAACCGCGCTCAAGCTGGCCGAGGGCATCGCGGTCGCCGAGTTCGCCGACAAGCCGCTCGATGCCAGCCAGACCGGCCAGGACGCGGTCAATAAGTCCAAGAACGAGACTCACGAACGCATCCTGTTCTCGGAGAAATTCGCCTGCCCGGTCTCCGGCTTCACGATCCCCGAGATCGAGCCGCGGCTGTTCTCGTTCAACAACCCCTTCGGCGCCTGCCCCACCTGCGACGGGCTCGGCACCCAGCGCGCCATCGACCCGATGCTGGTGGTGCCGGAAGAGCACGTCTCGCTGCGCGAGGGCGCGGTGGCGCCGTGGGCGAAGTCGACTTCCCCTACTACACGCAGACGCTCGAAGCGCTCGGCAAGGCCTACGGCTTCAAGATCGGCGACCGCTGGCGCGACCTGCCGGAGGACGCGAAGGACGCGATCCTGCGCGGCACCGGCGATCGCAAGATCGAGTTCGGCTACGACGACGGCCTGCGCTCCTACAAGACGACCAAGACCTTCGAGGGCGTCATTCCCAACCTCGAGCGCCGCTGGAAGGAGACGGAATCGGCCTGGATGCGCGAGGAGATCGAGCGCTTCATGTCGTCCACCCCCTGCCCCGCCTGCAACGGCTACCGGCTGAAGCCCGAGGCGCTCGCCGTGAAGATCGGCGGCCTCCACATCGGCCAGGTCACCGAGATGTCGATCCGCAACGCCAATGGCTGGTTCGAGGACCTGCCGGGCGCGATGAACGACAAGCAGAACGAGATCGCCGTGCGCATCCTCAAGGAGATCCGCGAGCGGCTGCGTTTCCTCAACGATGTCGGCCTCGACTATCTGACCCTGTCGCGCAAGTCGGGCACGCTGTCGGGCGGCGAGAGCCAGCGCATCCGGCTCGCAAGCCAGATCGGCTCCGGCCTCACGGGCGTGCTTTATGTGCTGGACGAGCCCTCCATCGGCCTGCACCAGCGCGACAATGCCCGCCTGCTCGAGACGCTGAAGCACCTCCGCGACATCGGCAACACCGTCATCGTCGTCGAGCATGACGAGGACGCGGTGCTGACGGCCGACTATGTCGTCGACATCGGCCCCGCCGCCGGCATCCATGGCGGCAAGGTGGTGGCGCGCGGCACGCCGGCCGAGATCATGGCCAATCCCAATTCGCTCACCGGCCAGTACCTGTCGGGCGAGATGGGCATCGCCGTGCCGGCCGAGCGCCGCCCCGGCAAGAAGGGCAAGCGCATCAAGGTCGTCGGCGCGCGCGGCAACAATTTGAAGGACGTCACCGCCGAAATCCCGCTGGGCACGTTCGCCTGCGTCACCGGCGTGTCGGGCGGCGGCAAGTCGACCTTCCTGATCGAGACGCTCTACAAGGCCGCCTCGCGCCGCATCATGGGCTCAAGAGAGCACCCGGCCGAGCATGACCGCATCGAGGGCCTCGAATTCCTCGACAAGGTGATCGACATCGACCAGTCGCCCATCGGCCGCACCCCGCGCTCCAACCCGGCCACCTATACCGGCGCCTTCACGCCGATCCGCGACTGGTTCGCCGGCCTGCCGGAAGCGAAGGCGCGCGGCTACCAGCCGGGCCGCTTCTCCTTCAACGTCAAGGGCGGGCGCTGCGAGGCCTGCCAGGGCGACGGCGTCATCAAGATCGAGATGCACTTCCTGCCCGACGTCTACGTCACCTGCGACGTCTGCCACGGCAAGCGCTACAACCGCGAGACGCTAGAAGTCCTGTTCAAGGGCAAGTCGATCGCCGACGTGCTCGACATGACGGTCGAGGAAGGCGTCGACTTCTTCGCCGCCGTGCCCGCCGTGCGCGACAAGCTGCAGACGCTCGACAAGGTCGGCCTCGGCTACATCAAGGTCGGCCAGCAGGCGACCACGCTCTCGGGCGGCGAGGCCCAGCGCATCAAGCTCGCCAAGGAGCTTTCGCGAAAAGCCACCGGCAAGACGCTCTACATCCTCGACGAGCCCACCACCGGCCTCCACTTCCACGACGTGGCAAAACTGCTCGAAGTCCTGCACGAGCTGGTCGAGCAGGGCAACACCGTGGTCGTCATCGAGCACAACCTCGAAGTCATCAAGACCGCCGACTGGATCCTGGACCTCGGCCCCGACGGCGGCGACGGCGGCGGCGAACTGGTCGCCTCCGGCACGCCGGAAGCCATCGTCGCTGAAGAGCGGAGCTATACAGGGCAGTTCTTGAAAGAGCTGCTCGAAAGAAGACCGGGGCTAAAGAAGCGCGAGGCGGCGGAGTAGCGGGGTTGGGGTTGTAGTGTCGAAAAGGGGCCGCTTGCAGACTGGCGGCTTCTGGCTTGGCAGAAGAGACACCGGACATTCCACCATGTGAAGTTCTGGCAGGCAATGCCGATATCGAAAGCACCACTTGCGGCTTGTAACCTCTGGTGTGATCGAGATTGACGGCCAATCGAACGCTTCCTAGCTTGCCCCGATGTTTGAAATCACAGGCGACGACATCGCCGCGCTCAGCGACGCGGATTTGCGCACCCTGATCGGACTCCTATGCGAGGCTGAGATGCGTCGAAGGGGCCTGCCCGTATCCGCAGTTACCTACGGTGGGAATCAAGACGCCAAGGATGGTGGTCTCGATGTTCGCGTTGCGCTTCCGACCGACACGGCGATCGGTGGCTTCATACCGAAGCTATCAACAGGCTTCCAGGTGAAGAAGCCCGACATGCCGCGTGCGGCGATTCTGAAAGAGATGAAGCCGAAGGGGACCGTACGACCCGTCATCAACGAGCTCGCGACTGTCGGCGGCGCTTACGTCATCGTGAGTTCTACGGGCTCAACATCCGACTCGGCGCTAGCGGACCGCCGCAAGGCCATAGCCGACGCTATCAAGGGCACGCCCGCTGAGGGCAAACTCACGGTGGATTTCTATGACCGCAATCGAATCGCGACGTGGGTTCGGGATCACCCCGGGCAAATTCCGTGGCTCCGCGCGCGGATCGGCAAGGCAATGCCAGGCTGGCAGTCTTACGGCTCTTGGTCGCTTGCGCCCGCGGGGTCGACTCAGGCTACATCGCCGATGATCAGGCGCGAATCCTCACGGGCGACAGGCATGAAGGCGATGGGGTCTCTGCGACGGAAGGGATCAACCGCATCCGGAAAGTACTGGCCACTCCGGGGCATGTGGTGCGCCTTGTCGGGCTCTCCGGTGTCGGCAAAACGCGGCTGGTCGAAGCGCTATTTGACGCCAGCGTTGGAGATGGAGCGCTCGATCCCTCGCTTGCCATTTACACCAACGAAGCCGACGGGCCAAATCCGCCTCCGGCTGGGCTTGCCTCGGACCTGATCGCCGCTCAGACGAGAGCAATTCTCGTGGTCGACAATTGCACACCCGAATTGCACCGGCGGATTTCCGAGATCACGCGGTCGAGCAGTTCGACGATCAGCGTGATCACTGTCGAATACGACATCCGGGAGGACCAACCGGAGGGCACCGACGTTTTTGTGCTGGACACGTCCTCCGTGTCGCTGATCGAGACACTGGTAGAACGCCGATATCCCCATCTGTCGCAGATCGACGCGCGCACCATCGCTGAATTTTCGGGCGGCAACGCCCGAGTTGCCCTCGCACTGGCATCGCGGATTGAGAAAACGGAAACCGTCGCGGGCCTGAACGAGGAGGAGCTGTTTAGGCGTCTATTTCAGCAGCGCCACGATCCCGATCCTTCTCTCCTGTTGGTCGCGCAGAGCTGCTCACTGGTCTACTCGTTCGATGGAGAGACGTTCGACGGTGCCGAAGCGGAGCTTCCCATTCTGGGCCACCTCATTGGAAAATCAATGGACGAGATGTATGCGGGAGTGGCAGAACTCAAGCAGCGGGACCTCGTTCAGGCGCGAGCAAAATGGCGCGCGGTGCTGCCACACGCTGTTGCCAATCGCCTCGCCAAGAGGGCACTCCAAAGCATTCCGCCGGCCAAGGTTAAGTCGGTGCTTGTTGACAATGCGCCCGAACGCATCCTCCGCTCATTCTCGCGGCGTCTGGGTTATCTCGATGACAGCAAGGAGGCGCAGAGCATCGTGAAGGCGTGGCTTGCGCCAGGTGGTCTGCTCAACGACTTGCCGAACTTTACCGAGCTTAGTCGCGCGATATTTACCAACGTCGCACCGGTGGCACCGGAAGTGGTTTTGGCGGCGCTGGAGACTGCCTTGAGCGGCGCCAACGAAGCCGTACTCGGCCGTTGCGGACATTTTGTTCGGCTCCTGCGCTCGCTGGCGTACGAGCCTGGCTTCTTCGTACGCTCGCTGGCTTTGCTGGCGAAATTTGCTGCGCGTCCAAGCGGCGAGACCAATGACAATGAGGCGATCCAGGTCGTGGAATCGCTCTTTCACATTGTTTTATCGGGCACACATGCACCGGTCGAGATGCGCGTCAGGGCTGCGGAAGCGCTGCTCGACTCCGATGAAGAGGCGCTGCGTCGCCTCGGCGTCAAGGCACTCGAGGCGCTGTTGAAAACAGGGCATTTCACCTCGCACTACGAATTCGACTTCGGCGCGCGCTCGCGGGACTACGGCTACTACCCAGCAGACGGCGCGCAGGTGCGCGCATGGTTTGATAGCGTGTTGAAGTTAGCGAGGAGGTTTGCCCTGTCGGACAATCCCATAGCCGCGGAAGTACATAAAGCGGTCGCACGGGAATTTAGGGGGCTGTGGAGCTACTCCGGCCAGGCGGAGCAGTTGGACCAGCTCGCGCGCGCGATTGCTGCGAGCTCGTTCTGGCGCGACGGTTGGATCGCATCTCGCCAGACGCGCATTTTTGATGGCAAGGACATGGACACTGAGCTCCGTCGACGTTTGACGGACTTGGAGGAATTCCTTCGGCCCAAGGATCTCCTCAGCAAAGTGCGCGGGCTCGTCATCGGTGACCGCGCCGGAAGCCTCGACCTGGATGACTTTTACGATGAGGAGGACGAGGAAGAAGGTGGGAGCGACTTCACTGCGGGCTATGCGGAACGTGCCGCACGCTCAGCAGCGGCAATACGTGACCTGGGACAAGACCTTGCAGCGGATGAGGACGCGCTCGAGACAGTGCTTGCCGAGCTGATGGGGGAATCCGAGGGTGGCTCTGCTCGGCGAAGCGTTGGCGGGGGCCGCGGAAAGTCCGCGCACAATTTGGTACGCCATCGTGGGACAGTTTGCCGTGACCGAGAACGCGGGTCTACAACTGCTAGGCGGCTACTTGAGGGGGCTTATGGGCCGGGATGTAGCGCTCACGGGCGTTCTTCTTGATGAAGCATTGGAGCACCCGGCCCTTGCTGCGTGGTTCCCGATCCTTCAGAGCAGTGTTGAAATTGATCCGTCTGCTCTAGCGCGACTGCACCGCTTCGATCGAGCTCGGCATGGCACAAATCACCACTTACTACAGTCTCGCGTATGGTCGTGTGTCCGACAGCGTACCGGGGCCCGAATTCCGTGATCTGATAATCGCCATTGCGCGGCAACCGGCGGCTGCGCGGTCGGACTTGAGATGGTCTCGATGCGACTGCATTCGGACCGCAGCGAGAAGCGTGAGCCGCTCCCTGAGGTACGGGAGGCGGGACTCTTCGTGATCGCAGCGTTTGAGTTTCAGAAACGGGACGAACGTACGACGCGCAAGGACCACGAGCTCGGCGCTGTCGTCGCGGCCTCTCTCATCGGAGAGGAAGGCGCTCTTGTCGCGAAAGCGCTTTGCCGCAAGCTGATGGTCGCAACAAAGAGCCATCATATCAGTGGGCACGATTACAATGATCTGGTGAAGGGCCTGCTGAAGGTCCAGCCGTTCGTCACACTTGATGAGATGTTTTCGGGTGATCCAGAATCGCAGCGGGCAAGTGTGTGGTTTTTCAACGATCTGCTACGCTTTCACAAGGACGTCCTTGCTGTGCTCGAGGACGAAACCGTAATCAGTTGGTGTGACCGCGATCCGTCGGTGCGCTATCCTCTCGCGGCATCCGTGGCTTTGCTGTTCAAGCGACCGAAGGACGGCGCGCCTCACGAATGGACGCCGCTGGCGAAGCAGCTCTTGGAAAAAGCACCTGAGCCACGCCTCGTCCTGACTGAAATCGTAAATCGTCTCCGGCCCTCAAGCTGGAGCGGATCGCTTGCGAGCAAGCTAGAGGGGCGCCTCAAGCTATTGGACAGTCTGCGCGGGGCCGGCAACCCAGCTCTCGAAGAACCGCTGGAGGCGGCGAAAAAGAGCCTGCGAGCCAGAATTGATGCTGAACGGCGAAGCGAACAGGAAGAAGACCGTGAGCGCAACAATCGGTTCGAGTGATGTCGGCTGTCAATCAACGGTGAAGCACCACCCTATGTCCAACTTGGGGGCGCAAAACTGCCATCCATCTCCGCCTATCCACCCCCGCCAATCCCGGCCGCACAATCCCGCCGCCCTGACCGAACGGAGGTGGCGATGGACTGGAATGCTGCGATCGAGCATCATCGCGCGGCGCTGACTCGCATTCTGGCGATGCTTGTTGCCATGGCCGGACTGAGGAACGAGCAGACGGCAATCACCGGCCAGCAGCCGGAACCCGTACAGTCCGCCGTTGGTCCGACCGATTGCCCATCGCCAATTGCCGACCGCCCCACCCTGCCGCGCCATCTCCACCGCGCCGTGCTGCGCCTGCTGCGTCCCGCCGAGGCGGCGGTGCGGCGGCTGGTGATCGTCGTCGCGCGCGGGCTGGTCGTGACGCCGCAGGCGCCCAGGAGGGGCACACCAACGCCCCCTCCACCGCGCTTTGCGTGGTCCCCCTCCCCCGCTTCGCAGGGGAGAAACCTAGGTCGCGGACGGCCGCAGATGTTAGCCCTGCCCCTGTTCGATCCTTTGCCCCGCTGGCGCCCGCGGCGGCCGGTGGCGAGCGGCGTGCCGCGCATTTCGGTGCCCGGCATTGCCGCGCCGTTTCCCGTTCCGGCCCCGCCCTCGCCGCTCGACCCGCTCGATGCGACGCGCCTTGCCCTGCGGCTCGCCGCACTCGCCCGCATGCTGGACGACCTGCCGGTTGCGGCCCGTCGCTTTGCGCTCTGGCAGGCCCGCATCGCTGCGCCCGCTCCGCCGCGCAACAATGGCGAGGCCGCAGGCAGGCTGGCGAAGGCTCCCACCCGCGTGCGCCGCATCTGGCCCTTGCGCCCCGGCCGGCCGCACGGCCAGCGACCGGCGCGCAGCCGCGAGCCCGACCATCCGGTCCACACCGTGCTGGACGACGTTCACGGCCTCGCGCTGTGGGTGCTGGAGCCCGCCGACACCTCATGACCGCGCGACAGTCTCCGGCTTACGCGATAATCATCAATGGCCAGGGCGGATTCGCGCAGCGTGGCGACGATCCCTGCTGCCGTAAAGCCATGGCGAGCCCCCGAACGGGCCTTTCGCGCGGCCAGCGCCCGCAGCGATAGTGACGGGCAAACCTGTCAGGAGCGCGCAGGGATCGGGTGGACAAAGCCGTCGGGCGGACGCATTTTCCCGGGGCAAACGAGGAAACGACACGATGCAATCCGGAAAAAGCGGCGCCGGCCAGGTTCGGGCGGGCATGGGCGGCTGGACGTTCGAGCCGTGGGAAGGCACCTTCTATCCCGACAAGCTCGCCAAGGCGAAGCAGCTTGCCTATGCCTCGCAGCAGGTCAGGGCCATCGAGGTCAACGGCACCTATTATTCGACCTTCAAGCCGCCGACCTTCGCCAAATGGGCGAAGGAGTCCGACGACGACTGCATCTTCGCGCTCAAGGCGATCCGCTTCTCGACCAACCGCCGCGTGCTGGCGGAGGCCGGCGAGTCGGTGCAGCGCTTTCTGGGCTCGGGCGTCTCCGAGCTCGGCGACAAGCTGGGACCGATCGTCTGGCAGTTCGCGCCGACGAAAAATACGATCCCGACGATTTCGAGGGCTTTTTGAAGCTCCTGCCGGAGAAACAGGACGGCGTGAGGCTGCGCCATGCGCTCGAGGTGCGCAACGACAGCTTCGCCGTCCCCGAATTCGCAGCACTCGCCCGCAAATACGATGCAGCCATCGTCTATGCGCACCACGAAAAATATCCCGAGATCGCCGACGTCACCGGCGACTTCGTCTATGCGCGGCTGCAGCGCGGCAGCGACGACAACGAGGCCTGCTACACAGAGAAGGAACTGGACGGCTGGGCGAAGCGCGCGAAGGTCTGGGCCGAGGGTGGCCAGCCGGACGACCTGCCCTATGTCGACGCCGGCACCAAGGCCGACAAGACGCCGCGCGACGTGTTCGTTTACTTCATCACCGAGGGCAAGGTGCGCGCGCCGTTCGGCGCGATGGCGCTGCAGAAACGGGTGGATTCATAGGAGTTCGCGCAGCAGCGACGGCACCAGCCCCGGCAGGTCCTCCGCGATCAGGCCGGGGCCGAAGCGGGTCGCGGCCTCGGCGTGCAGCCAGACAGCCGCGCACGCCGCCTCGAAGGCCGGCATCCTCTGCGCGGCCAGCCCGGCGATCAGGCCGGCGAGCACGTCGCCCGACCCCGCCGTCGCCAGCCACGGGCTGCCGTTGCAGTTGATCGCCGCACGGCCGTCGGGCGCGGCGATCACCGTGTCGGGGCCCTTCAGCACCACCACCGCTCCCGCCCGCCCCGCCGCCGCACGCGCCCTTTCGAGCTTGGACAGCGCGTCGTCGCCGGCGAGGTCAGGGAACAGCCGGCCGAACTCGCCTTCATGCGGCGTCAGCACCAGCGCGGCCCTGGCCTCCTTCGCGACATCGAACAAGCGCTCGGGCGCATCGCGGAAGGCGGTGATGCCTTCGGCGTCGAGCACCAGCGCCCCGCGCTCCATCCTCGCCAGCAGCGCCAGCACCCGCCCACGCACCGGCCGCTCCAGCCCGTAGCCGGGGCCGAGCGCGAATGCGTCGGGCGCATGCGCCGCCATAAACGCTTCGCCCTCGTCATCGTCGTCCAAACGCTTCAGCATGATCGAGGTGAGGTGCGCCGCGTTGGCCGCCAGCGCGTTGCCCGGCGCCAGCACGGTCACCGCCCCTGCCCCCACCCGCGCAGCCGCGATCGCTGCCAGCCGCGCCGCACCCGTGGAGGCCGGCCCACCGGAGAACACCGACGCATGGCCGCGCGAATATTTGTGCTGGGCGCGCGCCGGTTGGGGGAGGGTTTTGCGCCAGAGATCGGGCACGTTGGCGAAGGTCTTCGGGGCGATCTCGTCGAGCACCGAGGCCGGTATGCCGATATCGGCCACAACCGTCTCGCCACACGCCGCGCGGCCGGGCTCCAGCAGGTGACCGGGCTTGAGGCGGAAGAAGGTGACGGTCAGCGCGGCTTCAAACGAGCGCTCCCAGGTCGAGCCACTCGCCCCCGAGACACCCGACGGCAGGTCGATGGCGACGACGGTCGCGCCTGCGTTGCGGCAACGCAAGGCAGCGGCCTGCGCTGGCCCATCGAGCGGCCGGGCAAGGCCGGCGCCGTACAACGCATCCACCACCAGCGTGTCCACCGCCGGTTCGAACGCTTCGAGCGGTTCGCCCGCGACGGGACACTCCTTCGCCGCCAGCGCTGCGTCCGAGCCATCGCGCGGTTTGACCTGCGCGAAAACGCGGACGGCAACGCCCGCCTCGCGCAGCAATCGCGCGACCACGTAACCGTCGCCGCCATTGTTTCCGGGGCCGCATAGGACCGCGATGCGCGCAAAATCCGGAAAACGCCGCAGCACTTCCGCGGCAACGGCAGCACCGGCGTTGCGCATAAGCGCGTGGCCGTCGTGAGGGCCCGCTGCGATGGCGAGCCTGTCGGCTTCTGCCATTTCCTGCGGCGTCAGAAGCTCAGGGGGCATGCCCGTTTCATATGCAGATTGCATAATTTTTCATCAGCCCTCAGTATGGCCGCTGCACGTTGCGCGGGCGGCGGCGGCATGGAATCGCAGGAGGAGCTCTCCAACCACCGAATTGCCCTGCGTCATCTCCCGATTTACGCTTTCGGCGATCCAGCAGCCGCATCTGGCATGGTTCATGCTTTCGTTAATGCCGAAGCGGCTCATATCACCCCGTCCTATCTTACCGGAGGCCATTATCGCATGAAAAAGATCGAGGCGATCATCAAACCCTTCAAGCTGGACGAGGTGAAGGAAGCCCTTCAGGAGGTCGGTCTCCAGGGCATAACCGTCACCGAGGCCAAGGGTTTCGGACGCCAGAAAGGCCATACCGAACTTTATCGCGGTGCAGAATATGTCGTTGACTTTCTGCCTAAGGTGAAGATCGAGGTCGTTCTCGCCGACGATCATGTCGAGGCCGCCATCGAGGCCATTCGCAAGGCCGCACAGACCGGTCGCATCGGCGATGGCAAGATTTTCGTATCCAGCGTCGAGGAGGTCGTGCGCATCCGCACCGGTGAAACCGGCGTCGACGCGATCTGACTGCCACGCCGCACTCAATTTCGCAATGTCATCACAGGGAAATATGAAATGACGACAGCAAACGACATCATGAAGCAGATCAAGGACAACGACGTTAAGTTCGTCGACCTCCGCTTCACGGATCCGAAAGGCAAACTCCAGCACGTGACGATGGACGTCGTGGCAGTCGATGAAGACATGTTCGCCGATGGCGTCATGTTCGACGGCTCCTCGATCGCCGGCTGGAAGGCCATCAACGAATCCGACATGGTGCTGATGCCCGACACCGAGACGGCTCACATGGATCCGTTCTTCGCGCAGTCAACCATGGTGATCGTCTGCGACATCCTCGACCCGGTTTCCGGCGAAGCCTACAACCGCGACCCGCGCGGCACCGCCAAGAAGGCCGAAGCCTACATGAAGTCCGAAGGCATCGGTGACACCGTCTTCGTGGGTCCGGAAGCCGAGTTCTTCGTTTTCGACGACGTCAAGTACAAGGCTGACCCCTACAACACCGGGTTCAAGCTCGATTCCTCGGAACTGCCGTCCAACGACGACACTGACTACGAGACCGGTAACCTCGGCCACCGTCCGCGCGTCAAGGGCGGCTACTTCCCGGTCCCGCCGGTGGATTCCCTCCAGGACATGCGCTCCGAGATGCTGACGGTGCTCTCCGAGATGGGCGTCGTCGTCGAGAAGCATCACCATGAGGTAGCTGCAGCCCAGCACGAGCTCGGCATCAAGTTCGACACGCTGATCCGCAACGCCGACAAGATGCAGATCTACAAGTATGCCGTGCATCAGGTCGCCAACGCATACGGCAAGACCGCAACCTTCATGCCGAAGCCGATCTTCGGCGACAACGGTTCGGGCATGCACGTCCACCAGTCTATCTGGAAGGGCGGCAAGCCGACCTTTGCGGGCAACGAGTATGCGGGTCTTTCGGAGTCGTGCCTGTTCTACATCGGCGGCATCATCAAGCACGCCAAGGCACTGAACGCCTTCACCAACCCGTCGACCAACTCCTACAAGCGTCTGGTTCCGGGCTATGAGGCTCCGGTGCTGCTCGCCTATTCGGCGCGCAACCGCTCGGCTTCCTGCCGCATCCCGTTCGGCTCCAACCCGAAGGCCAAGCGCGTCGAGGTTCGCTTCCCCGACCCGACGGCGAATCCGTACCTCGCCTTCGCCGCGATGCTCATGGCCGGCCTCGACGGCATCAAGAACAAGATCCATCCCGGTCAGGCCATGGACAAGGACCTCTACGACCTGCCGCCGAAGGAACTCAAGAAGATCCCGACCGTCTGCGGCAGCCTGCGCGAAGCGCTTCAGTCGCTCGACAAGGATCGCGGCTTCCTGAAGGCCGGCGGCGTGTTCGACGACGACCAGATCGACGCCTATATCGAACTGAAGATGGCTGAGGTGATGCGCTTCGAGATGACGCCGCACCCGGTCGAGTACGACATGTACTACTCGGTCTGATACGGACCCATGATACAAAAACCCCGGCTCCGGCCGGGGTTTTTCTTTCGATCTTTGATTATCGGCGGCCAGCGGCTTTGGCGCAAACTCAGTTTCGGGAATGCAGGCTGCGCCAGTCGACCGCCGCGGCATCGGCATCGAGCCGCGCGCGAAAATCCCGGATCACCTCGTTCCATGCGAACCGGATGGAATTTTCCACGATCTCCCGGTCGCGCATCTTCAGCTCATCGGCGATGGGCGCCCATTTGATGAGCGCCTTCGGGCTTTCCGTAAATGCACGCCCGCCAACGGCTACATTCTCCCACAGCGTCGCCTCGATACGCTGGATGAACGCGCCGACCCAGCTTTCCGCATCATGGGCGTCCGTCATCTGGTCGGCATTGTCGGCCAGTCCGGCGCGATAGCAGGCCAACGCCCATTCACGACGGTCCACACCCTCGAGCCTGCCGTCGGCGCTGACCTGGGCAACCGCATAAATCGTCATATCGGACAGCGACGCGGCGAAGACATGCATCTTCGCGACATTGATCGACTGCGCGAAGAGCTCGTCGTCGAACATCTTCGGGTAACGCGTGCCGATGCGCTCCTTGAGATAGCCGTAGAGCTTCTTCTGCGTGATCAGCGCGGCGCGTGACCGCGCGAAGTGATCGACCCGCGCGACCGTGGCAATTGGTGCGCGGTCGCGGCGCAAGGTGAGCTTGGAGGCCGCATCGCGCAGCCAGCCAACCGCCTCGGAAATCTGCTTTGCAAAGTCGTTCATGAGAACCAGATGACCGATCCGGGCGCGCTTCTGAATGCTACCATAGCAGTATTTTCGCGTTTGATGACTGTCTGTAATCATCGTTCAGCGCCGATTCCATCCAAGGAGACCCGGCGTGGAGGATTGCGGGCATCCTGCCCGCATACAATCGAGGGGAGGAATTTCCATGTCCAGCACAGACGCTGGCGCCAGGGAACGTCACTGGGAGAAGACCAGAAATCTCAATACGCTGGTCATGATTCTCTGGGTGATCTTCGCCATCATCATTCCCTGGATGGCCGGCCCATTGAACTCCATCAGCTTCCTGGGCTTCCCGCTTGGCTACTACATGTGTGTCCAGGGTTCGCTCATCGCCTTCGTCGCCATCATCTGGATCCAGAACTACCGTCAGGACCAGATCGACGACGAATTCGGCGTCGACGAATAGGAGGGCGCGATGGCAGTCGAACAAGCAAAAAGCGGGCGTTTCATAGACAATCTCGGAAAGGTCTATGCGCTCTACACGCTGGGTTTTCTGGCGTTCTTCGCGTTCATGGCGATCCTCGAACGCATGGGCATGGGGGCCCAGGCGATCGGCATCGGCTTTCTCATCTTCACCATCAGCATCTACGCCATCATCGGCTGGCTCTCGCGCACCGCGGAAGTCGACGCATACTACGTGGCGGGCCGCGAAGTGCCGGCGCTCTACAACGGCATGGCGACGGCGGCGGACTGGATGTCCGGCGCATCGTTCGTTGCGCTGGCGGGCGGCGTCTACTTCGGTGGCTACCCCTATCTCGGCTTCATCGTCGGGTGGACGGGCGGCTATGTGCTCGTGAACTCGCTGCTTGCGCCCTACCTGCGCAAATTCGGATGCTACACCGTACCGGACTTCATCGGCACACGTTACGGCGGCAACACGGCGCGTCTGTGCGCTGTCGTCGTGCTGGTGGTGGCGTCCTTCACCTACGTGACGGCGCAGATCAACGCGACAGGTACGATCGCGGCCCAGACACTTGGCATTCCGTTCGAGCTCGGCGTGTGGCTCGGTCTGGCAGGCATCTTCATCTGCTCGATGCTGGGTGGCATGCGCGGCGTGACGTGGACGCAGGTGGCACAGTACATCGTGCTCATCATCGCCTATCTCGTGCCGATCATCTGGATGTCCAACAAGCAGGGTTTCGGCATCATCCCGCACTTCTCCTATGGTGACGCGGTAGGACGGATCGCCGAACTCGAGGCCATGTATGGCCTTGCGCCGGCGGCCGAAGCCATTCCCGGCGTATCGGTTCTGACGACACCGCAGAACGCGCCGACGGGACAGGGCTGGGCTATGGTCTCGCTCGCCATCTGTATGATGGCCGGCACGGCATCGCTGCCGCATATCCTGATGCGCTACTTCACGACGCCTTCCGTCCGTTCGGCTCGCCGTTCGGTCGGCTGGTCGCTCACCTTCATCTTCCTGCTCTATTTCTCGGCGCCGGCGCTTGCCACGCTGACGAAGCTGCAGCTCCTCGATCCTAACCTGGCGACGTCGATCATCGGCAAGTCGTTCGAGGATGTCGCCAATCTCGAGTGGATCAAGCACTGGAGTTCGGTGGGAATGCTGGCGGTGGCCGATCAGAACGGTGACGGCATATTGCAGCTCAACGAGTTCTTCATGCGGCCCGACATCGTCGTGCTCGCAACGCCAGAAATCGCGGGCCTGCCCTATGTGATCTCCGGTCTCGTGGCTGCGGGCGGTCTTGCCGCCGCCATGTCGACGGCGGACGGCCTGCTGCTCGCCATCGCCAACGCGCTGTCGCACGATCTCTACTACAAGATCATCGACCCGAAGGCGGATACCGCACGGCGTCTCATCGTTGCCCGTATCCTGCTGATCTTCATCGGTGCTGCCGGTGCGGTCGTGGCATCGCTGAAGCTGACGGGCATTCTAGGCGCAGTGGCATGGGCATTCGACTTCGCCTGTTCCGGCCTGTTCTTCCCGCTTGTGCTCGGCGTGTGGTGGAAACGCGCCAACACGGCAGGCGCGATCGCTGGCATGATCGGCGGTTTCGTTGCCGGCTCCTGGTACCTCTACATGGTCTATAACGGCCTGATGGAGCCCTGGTGGGGTATCGACCACATCCGCTTCGGCATTATCGGCATGCCGGTCAGCCTGGTGTGCATGGTCGTCGTGAGCCTGCTCACGCCGGCGCCCAGCAAGGAAATCCAGGATATGGTCGACGAAGTCCGTATCCCCAGCGGCAAGCCGATCCTTGCTTCCCATCACTGATTGGGACTAATGCAGACAGGGGGCGGGCTCCAGCCCGCCCCTTTCTCGTGGGAGGCATTCGCTTGGAAGATCTGATTTTTCTTCACCCGCTCTGGGTGATCGTGCTCGACTATCTGCTCGGCCTGGTGATGTGGACGCTGATCGGTCGTGCGGCGATGAACATCTTCCTGCCCGAGGATTCCGACTTCTTCTTCATGCGCTTCTTCGTCCGGGCGACAAATCCGATCATCGCGGTATTCCGGCCGATCATCCCCGGCTTCCTGATCGAGCCGCTGGTGCCACTCTTCGTCGCCTGGTTCTTCTTTATGGTCCGCTTCTACCTGATGCCCTGGCTGCTCGGCTATTCCGTCATGGGCATGCTGTCGTTCCCGCTGGAAAGCAGCGTCGCGCAGGGGCTCTACGAGATCTTCGGCCAGTGGTGATCGTTATCTGACGGCCGAGGCGAACGATCAGTCGTCGAGAGCGCGCAGGAGTGCCACAGCGGCGTCGAAGTCGCGCCGGCGCGCCTTGCGGCGCTCGGCTGCCTCCGCATCCTCGCCCCACTGGGCGATGTTCCAGTCCTCGTCCACGTGGGCGGCAGCCCAGGCAGCATCCGGTTCCAGCATCCGGGCCTCGACCGCAAGCGCCAGAAGTGCCGACCCGGTCAGGGTCGTCATCAGATGGATCGCGGACAGCCGGAACGGCTCCGCTCTCTGGCGCAGCCAGAGCCCGACGGCGGCAACCGATTCACGCGGCTGCTCGACGTGCATGACGCCTTCGGCCAGGAAGAAGCGGGCACCGAGCGTGGCCTGCGCCCAGTCGAGTACCGGGTCCCAAAGCTCGGCCTGCCTTTCGACCAGCCGCTCCGGCGCATCCGCGCGGTAGCAGAGCAGGTCGGACGAGGAAAAACGCATCACGTCTTCCAGAACCGCCTGCATTTCGTTTGCCACGCCATCGATGGCCGTGTTTGCCAGCCGCAGGATCGGCATCGAGACCGGATCGATGGTTTCGCCCTGCGCGGAAAACTCACTCGCGACCAGCTCAGCAGCCGCCGCAGTTGACAGGGCCAGCACCGCCTTGCCGGGCGTGCGCACCGGTTTGCCGTCGAGGCGCACCGCAAAGCCCTCGGGCACTTCGGCCACCTCGGCCAGCTTGTAAAAGCGTTTCGGCAGAGGCTGCCGCATCTGTATCTGGGCGCGGCGCACGGGGTCCGGGTCGGACAGGTGATTGCCGCTATCGAGATCGCCGAGCAGATCGCGCATCGTAAATCCTTCGAGTTTCAGGCCGGGTTCAGCCCGGCAGGGTGCGCCGTAACGGCCGGTTGACGAGCAGCAGGCCGACCGCAATCAGGATCAATGCCGCAAAGATGCGCATGGAGAGCGGCTCGTTCAACACCAGCCCCGCGCAAAGAACGCCAAAAGCAGGCGTCAGGAAGGCGAAGCTGGACAAACCGGACGCGGGATAACGCCGCATCAGCCAGAACCACAGCAGATAGGTGAAGGCGACGACATAGACCGCCTGGAACAGCAGTGCGCCGGTGGCCAGCGGCGTCACGTCGCGCAGCAGCGGCCCCGCCAGAGGCACCAGGGGTATGAGGAAGACCGCTGAAACGACGAGTTGATAGAGCAAGGTCTTCTCGGCGCTCGCGACCGAAAGCTTCGAACCCTTGATGACCAGCGTGGTTGCGGCCCACAGCACGCCGCCCGCCAGGCACATGAGATCGCCGCGAAGCGCCTCGGGGCCAGGCAGGCTGAGCTTGTCTGAAAACACCAGCGCAACACCGCCGAAGGCCAGCGCAAGACCACAGAACTTCTGCATCGTGATGCGTTCGCCGAGCAGGAAATGGCCGCCGATCAGCACCCAGAAAGGCATGGTGTTGACCATCAGCGTGGCCCGGGCAGCACTCGTATAATCCAGGCCGAGGAAGATCAGCGCAAACTCGGCTCCGAAGAGCACCCCCACCGCGATGCCAGCCCAGAGCGTGCCGTCGCGCTCGAAGAGCGGAATGCTGCGATAGCGGCACCAAAGCCAGACTAGCGCGCAGGCGATTGCCGAGCGCAGCAGTGCGGCGAATATCGGGTTGTAGCCCGTGTTGGCAAACTTCACCGCCACCTGGTTCAGGCCCCACGAGAAGGTGAGGCCGATCATCAGGGCGGCGGCGAAACTGTCGATCGCCGGTCTCTCGAGTGTCGCGGCCGGCGCGTTGCTCACGCGTCGTCCTCAGCGCTCTGCTCGTCGAAGCCGAGAAGGTTCCAGCTCTGGCGCATATGCGGCGGGATCGGCGCGGTGACGTCGATCACCCCGCCATTGGGATGCGGTATCACGATGCGGCGTGCATGCAGGTGCAGGCGGTTCTGCAAACCGCCGGGGAATTCCCAGTTCTGGTCTGCCTCGAAATATTTCGGATCGCCGATGATCGGGCAGCCAATGTGCGCGGCGTGGACGCGAAGCTGGTGAGTGCGGCCCGTATAGGGCTCCATCTCAAGCCAGGACATGGTTTGTCCGGCCTGCTCCACCACGCGGTAATAGGACACGGCATGGTCCGAATCCGGTTCGCCGTGACGGGCAACGCGCATCCGGTCGCCGTCGAGCGTCTGCTCCTTCACCAGCCAGGTCGAAATCTTGTCCTCGCGCTTCTTAGGCACGCCCTTGACGAGCGCCCAGTAGGTCTTCTTCGCGTCGCGGCCGCGAAGGCTTCGGCCAGCTTCATCGCGGCAAGACGCGTGCGGGCAACCACCAATACGCCCGACGTATCGCGGTCGAGGCGGTGGACAAGACGCGGCTTCTCGCCCTTCTTGCTACGGAAGGCTTCCAGCATGTTGTCGACATGGCGATTGACGCCCGACCCTCCCTGCACGGCGAGGCCGGACGGCTTGTTGAAGACGAAGACGGCGGGGTCCTCGTAGAGCATCATCTTCGACAGCACGGCGCCGTCGTCCTGACCGCGCATGGTGCGCGCCGTCAACGGCTCGCTGCCCTTGCGATCGACGCCGAGCGGCGGCACGCGGATCACCTGCCCCGGCTCGACGCGCGTATCGGCCTTGGCGCGGCCGCCATCGACCCGCACCTGGCCGGAGCGCAGCAGCTTCTGCAAATGACCGAAGCCAAGGCCGGGGAAATGGGTCTTGAACCAGCGGTCGAGCCGCATGCCCGCTTCGCCGGCTTCAACCGTTATCTGCTCTACGCCTGCCATTCTTCTCCAATCTCTGTGTCGCGTGCGCCAGATAGCATCAGGCGAGGTTTCGCGCGACCCACAATCCGACAAACAGCGCGCCGATCGAGAGCAGCACGCTGGCGGCCACATACGAAAACGCCTGCATGAGCGCGCCGCGCTCGTAAAGCACGGCAAAATCGAGCGAAAAGGCCGAAAACGTCGTGAACCCGCCGAACAATCCGGTCGCCACCAGCAGCCTGAGTTCCGCCGAACTGCCTGTACGGCGCACAAGCCAGGCCATGAACAGCCCCATGGCCAGGCTGCCAACCACATTGACGGTCAACGTGCCCCAGGGAAAGCCGGATCCGAACAGGCGCAGCGTCGCAAGGTTCACGAGGTGGCGCAGCCCCGCCCCAACGGCGCCGCCAGCCGCAACGAGGACAAGATGGTACATCAACGTCTCCTGAAACCGGAATAGTTCAGAGATGCGGTCGGTCGTCTTCGCGCGTCCCTAGAGGCTCGCTTCGCTCGCACCTCAGGATGAGGGATGTTGTGCATCCAGCCAACAGTGCGGTGGTTTCGAGAACCAACCTTCCTCATCCTGAGGTGCGAGCGAAGCGAGCCTCGAAGGACACAATGAATCAATTGCCGCGTTCCTTGCGCAACTTCGCCCAGTAATCCAGCCGCTTCCTGACCTCGCGCTCGAACCCTCTATCCGGGGGATCGTAGAATTTCTGGCGGCCGAGAGCTTCTGGAAAGTAATCCTGGCCGGAAAACGCATCCGGTTCGTCGTGGTCGTAGCGGTAGCCGGTGCCGTAGCCCTCCGATTTCATGAGCTTCGTGGGCGCATTGAGAATGTGCTTCGGCGGTGCGAGCGAGCCATGCTCCTTGGCCGTGCGCATGGCCGACTTGAAGGCGGTGTAGAGCGCGTTCGATTTCGGCGCGGTGGCGAGATAGACGCAGGCCTGGGCCAGCGCCAGTTCACCCTCCGGCGAGCCCAGATAGTCGTAGGCATCCTTGGCCGCGTTCGCGATCACGAGCGCCTGCGGATCGGCCATGCCGATGTCCTCGGAGGCCATGCGAACCATGCGACGGCCGAGATAGAGCGGGTCCTCGCCGGCGTCGAACATGCGCGCCAGATAGTAGAGCGCCGCATCGGGATCGGAGCCGCGCACGGCCTTGTGCAGGGCGGAGATCAGATTGTAGTGGCCGTCCTGGCTCTTGTCGTAGATCGGTGCGCGGCGCTGGACAATGCGCTGCAGCCCCTCGGCGTCAAAAACCTCGTCCTCCCCGGCCGCTCGCCATGCCTCCTCGGCCAATGCGAGCGAAGCACGACCATCGCCGTCGGCCATGCGGATGAGGACAGCGCGGGCTTCGTCGTCGAGCGGCAGCGGCCTGCCCTCCTCCGCCTCAGCACGTTCCAGCAGCGCGCCAATGCTCTCCGGCTCGAGCGACCGAAAGGTCAGCACGCGTGCGCGCGATAGAAGCGCGGCGTTCAGCTCGAAGGACGGGTTCTCGGTGGTCGCGCCGACCAGAATGACGGTGCCGTCTTCCATCACAGGCAGGAAACTATCCTGCTGGGCGCGGTTGAAACGATGGATCTCGTCGACGAACAGCAAGGTCTGGCGACCGCTCGCACGGCGCATGCGCGCCGTCTCGAACACCTTCTTCAAATCGGCCACGCCGGAGAAGATCGCCGAAATCTGCTCGAAGGCCAGTCCGGTTTCACCGGCCAACAGGCGCGCGACCGTGGTCTTGCCTGTTCCGGGCGGTCCCCAAAAGATCATCGATCCGAGCGAGCCCGAACGGATCATCCGCGTCAATGCACCGTCAGGTCCCGTCAGATGCTCTTGTCCGACGACGAGCGCAAGCGTCGTCGGCCGCAGCCGATCGGCCAGCGGCCTGCCCGGCGGCTCGGCGCGCGGAGTGTCGGGCTCAAAGAGGTCTGCCATTGCGTATCAGTATCGCAGGATCTGGTTGGTGACGCGGCCGTCGCGCTCGACGGTAAAGCGCCACCAGCGCGAATTGCTCATTGCGACGTCACGCAGCTTCTCCGGCGTATCGATCTCTTCGCCGTTCACTTCCCGCACGATATCGCGCGGACGGAAACCGAACCTTGCGGCGGGCGAATTGCGATCGACTTCGACAATCGCCACCCCCTTGCCGCGCGCCTGACCGCGGATGCCGAGCCTCTGGACGAGACGTGGCGAAAGCTCAGCCACCTTCGCGCCGGCAAACGGGCTGCGCCCGTCGATTATGATCTCGGCCGTCGATTGGCCTTCTGGCGCGCGGATCAGCTCGATTTCCACTTGCCGTTCGCTTCCCTGGCTGAGCACGTCGAGCGTTGCCACGCTGCCGATGGCCTGGGTTGCGAGCCTGTAGCCAAGCGCGTCGGGGTGCTCGATCGACGCACCATTCATTGCCAGAACCACGTCGCCGGGTTTGAGACCCGCGTTTTCCGCCGGTCCGCCCTGTGCCACCGACTTGACCAAGGCTCCGGTCGGGCTGGCCATGCCAAGCGCCTCTGCCATCTGGGCCGTGACGTTTTCGAAGGTGGCGCCGACAAACGGTCGCTCGAAATAGTCGAGGCCGTTTTTGGCGGCATCCACGACTGCACGGACGATGTTGGCAGGGATGGCGAAGCCGATACCGATCGAGCCGCCCGACTGACTGTAGATGGCGGTGTTAATGCCGATCACCTCGCCGCGCATGTTGACCAGCGCTCCGCCGGAATTGCCGGGATTGATGGCCGCATCCGTCTGGATGAAGAAACCGAAATCGTTGACGCCGATGTGGGTGCGCGCGAGCGCCGAGACGATGCCGCTCGTCGTGGTCTGGCCAACCCCGAATGGGTTGCCGATAGCCAGCACAAGATCGCCGACCTCCAGCGCGTCGGAATCGCCCAGCGGCGCGATCGGGAAAGGCTCCGGCGCATCGATCTTGAGAATTGCAAGATCCAGCGATTCATCCTTGAGCAGGATACTGCTGGTGAATTCGCGCCCATCGGACATCGCGACGCGCACCTCGTCCGCGTTGCTGATGACGTGGTTGTTGGTCACGACGTAGCCGGACGGATCGACCAGCACCCCCGACCCAAGCGAGGACTGGACGCGCGGCGGCATCTGCTGCCGCCCGAAAAACTGCTCGAAGAAGGGATCGCCAGCGAATGGCGAGCGCACAGAGACCTGCTGCGAGGCATAGACGTTGACGACTGCGGGCGCGGTCGCCTTGACGAGCGGGGCAAAGGAAAGCTGCATCTCCTGCTGGCCAAACGGCACTCGACGGGCGGGTACCTGCGTCTCGCCACCGCGCAGAAGATCGCTCAACGCATCCGCCAGACCCTTGCCGCCGGCATCCTGCGCCAATGCGGGAGCGCTAAAGACGCAGATGGCAATTGCGGCGAACACGGTGGACAGCGGTGAGGCTCGGTGCATGACGACTCCCTTCAGTGGCAGGCGCGCACATTGTGCGAATGATTGTGCAAATTGGAAGGCCGGGGCCGCGCGTTGCGTCAACCAGCCGACGCGATCAGCTCTGCTATTTCCGTGTAGCCGCGACGTCTCGCATGCTCCAGAGCCGAAACGCCATCATTGTCAGGAATGTCGCGCGCGCCGGCGCGGACCAAATCGCCGACGATCTCCTGGTAAACAGTGCCGCCGTCGCCAAGGATCACCGCCTCCATGAGCGCAGTCCAGCCGAGACGGTTCACGTGGTCTATGTCGATGTCGGTAGCCAGCAGGATGCGAACCGTTTCCGGATGCCCGTGATGGGCCGCCGGGATCAGCGCGGTGCCGCCGTAGCGGTTGGTGCTCGCCATATCCGCGCGGCCCGATGCCAGAATCGCACGGAGAATTTTATTACGACCCTCGGCCCCCGCATACAGGAATGGCGTATCGCGGATGTTGTCCCTGGCGTTGACGTCGGCGCCGGCAGCAATCAGGGCCAGCGCGATATCGACATGGTCGAGCCGCGTGGCAATCAGGAGCGGCGTGCGGCGCGCCGGGTCGCGTTGCTCCAGCTCTTCACCGGCGACCAGCATCGCGTTCACGCGCGCGAGATCGCCCTGTTCCACGGCCCGCAGCATGGGTCTCTCTCCTCCAGCGAATCCATGGCCCAGCATGGCGGCCAAGATGCCGACTGCAACAGCCATCACGCGCCAGCCTTTATGGCAGGGCATCACGCCACACCTCCCCATAAACGAAAAAGGGGGCGCAAGGCCCCCTTCCCGTCAAATCAAGATCGGGGCCGGTCTTACGCGGCCTCGGCCTCGCCATTGGCTTCCTCAGCTTCGACGCGCGCGCGGTCGGCGGCGCCCTTGGCCGAGACGTCGCGGTCGACGAACTCGATCACGGCCATCGCGGCGTTGTCACCGTGACGGAAGCCCGCCTTCATGATGCGCAGGTAGCCGCCGTTGCGGGTGGCGTAGCGCGGCGCAATGGTGTCGAACAGACGCTTTGCAAGCACGTCCGAACCGATCGCCGAGATCACCTGACGACGTGCGTGCAGGTCGCCGCGCTTGCCGAGGGTCACGAGCTTCTCCACGATCGGGCGAAGCTCCTTGGCCTTGGGCAGCGTGGTGGTGATCTGCTCGTGTTCGATCAGCGAGGCGGCCATGTTCGAAAACAGCGCCTTGCGGTGGCTAACGGTACGGTTCAGCCGGCGGCCGGATTTTCCGTGGCGCATTGGCCCTCTCCTTCAGTTTGGTCCGAGGCCGAGCCTCAGTATTGATCTTCGTAGCGTTTTGCGAGGTCTTCGATGTTCTCCGGCGGCCAGTCCTGCACCTCCATTCCGAGGTGAAGGCCCATGGCGGCCAGAACTTCCTTGATCTCGTTGAGCGACTTGCGGCCGAAGTTCGGCGTACGCAGCATCTCGGCTTCCGTCTTCTGGATCAGGTCGCCTATGTAGACGATGTTGTCGTTCTTCAGGCAGTTGGCCGAACGGACCGAAAGCTCCAGCTCGTCGACCTTCTTGAGCAGCGCCGGGTTGAAGGCGAGCTCGGTAACCTGCTCCGAAGCAACTTCCTTCTGCGGCTCGTCGAAGTTGACGAAGAGGCCGAGCTGGTCCTGAAGGATGCGCGCAGCGAAAGCCACGGCGTCCTCACCGGTGACCGCACCGTTGGTCTCGATGGTCATCGTCAGCTTGTCATAATCGAGAACCTGGCCCTCGCGGGTGTTCTCGACCTTGTAGGAGACCTTCTTGACCGGCGAGTAGAGGCTGTCGACCGGGATGAGCCCGATCGGCGCATCCTCGGCGCGGTTGCGATCGGCGGGCACGTAGCCCTTGCCGGTATCGACCGTGAACTCCATGCGGATTTCCGCGCCCTCGTCGAGCGTGCAGATCACGTGGTCGGGGTTCAGGATCTCGACATCGCCAACGGTCTGGATGTCGCCTGCCGTGACGACGCCAGGGCCCTGCTTGCGCACGACCATGCGCTTGGGGCCATCGCCTTCCATGCGGATGGCGATTTCCTTGATGTTGAGCACGATGTCGGTCACGTCCTCGCGCACGCCGGCGATCGAGGAGAATTCATGCAGCACGCCGTCGATCTGCACCGCCGTCACGGCAGCGCCGCGCAGCGAGGACAGAAGCACGCGACGCAGCGCGTTGCCGAGCGTCAGGCCGTAGCCACGCTCCAGCGGCTCGGCCACGAGCGTGGTGAGCGTCTTGCCCTTGGAGGAGAACTCGATCTTGTTGGGCTTGATCAGTTCCTGCCAGTTTTTCTGGATCATTCAGGTTTTCCTTCCGTTTCCCGCCACCATCCAATCGTGGCGGGCAAATCTGGAAACCGAGAGAGGAGCGCCGTGGTGGAGCTCGTCAGGGTATGTTGCTTCGGCCTAGACGCGGCGCTTCTTGCGCGGGCGGCAGCCATTGTGCGGGATCGGCGTAACGTCGCGGATCGAGGTGATGGTGAAACCGGCGGCCTGCAGAGCGCGCAGCGCCGACTCGCGACCGGAACCGGGTCCGCAAACCTCAACCTCAAGCATGCGCATGCCGTGGTCCTGCGCCTTCTTGGCGACGTCCTCGGCAGCAACCTGAGCGGCGAACGGCGTCGACTTGCGCGACCCCTTGAAGCCCTGTGCACCCGCCGACGACCAGGCAATCGCATTGCCCTGCGCGTCGGTGATGGTGATCATCGTGTTGTTGAACGTCGAGTTGACGTGCGCAACGCCCGACGAGATGTTCTTGCGTTCGCGACGGCGAATACGCCCGGCTTCCTTGGCCATGTAGTTTCCTTCCAGTTGATATCAACGCCGCCGTAGTGCCAGCGGCTACACCTCGATGGCAGTAGGGCAATCGGCGCGTGGCATAAGGAAAGCGGCTGGCCGCTATCCGAAATCGCTACACCGCGCGGGCTTGCCTACCCCTCGAATTACTTCTTCTTGCCAGCAATCGCCTTTGCCGGCCCCTTGCGGGTGCGGGCGTTGGTGTGCGTGCGCTGGCCACGAACCGGCAGCGAACGACGATGGCGCAGGCCGCGGTAGCAACCAAGATCCATCAGGCGCTTGATGTTCATCGAGACTTCGCGGCGCAGGTCACCCTCGACCTGGTAGTCGCGGTCGATGGCTTCGCGGATCTGCAGCACCTCTGCGTCGGTGAGCTGGTTCACGCGGCGGTCGGCCGGGATGCCCACTTTCTCGACGATTTCGGAAGCGAACTTCGCGCCGATGCCGTGAATGTACTGCAGCGCGATGACGACGCGCTTGTTGGTCGGGATATTGACGCCTGCTATACGGGCCATTCTCTTCTCCATGTAGGCCGGCCAACGTTCACGTCGAACCGGCGCGTTCTTGTTTTCCCGCGTCCGGTGGAGGCCGGCCCTTGCGGGGATTTCTCATCAAAGCGACCGCGCAGTCCGGAAGGACCGGCGGCACCGTGCCTGGATGGAAGACGGGCCGCTTTAGTCCAGAAAGCGGCGACAGTCAACACCTGGCGGAATTATTGCGCGGCGAGCGCCTTCTGATCGAGCAACGCGTCGATCTGACGGGTTACCGCATCGATGTCGGCCATGCCGTCGACACCCTTCAGCAGCCCCTTGGCGTAGTAGTAGCCGATCAGCGGTGCGGTCTTCTTGTAGTACTCGCGCAGCCGCTCGTCGAACACCTCGGGGTTGTCGTCCTTGCGCACCGGCTGGCCAGCGGCCTTTGCGTCCTCGGCACGCTTGACGATCCGGCCGACAAGGGCCTTGTCGTCGACGACGAGCTCGATGGCGACATCCAGTTTCAGGTCGCGCTTGGCCAGCATCGCCTCGACAGCGTCAGCCTGCGCAAGCGTGCGCGGATAGCCGTCCAGTATGAAGCCATCGGCACAGTCGGGCTGGTCGATACGCTCGGCCACGATCGCGTTGACGATGTCGTCCGAAACGAGCTCACCGGCATCCATGACGGCTTTCGCGCGCTTGCCGACCTCGGTGCCGTTGGCAACGGCAGCGCGCAGCATGTCCCCCGTCGAAAGCTGCGGTATGCCGTGTTTCTCGACAAGCCTCTGGGCCTGCGTCCCCTTCCCCGCTCCCGGCGGCCCGAGCAGAATAAGCCTCATCGTCCCCTCTTTCCTCCACGCAGCTTAGACTTCTTGATCAGCCCCTCATACTGATGCGCGATCAGATGGCCCTGAACCTGCGCGACTGTGTCGAGCGTGACGCTCACTACGATGAGCAGCGAGGTGCCGCCAAGGTAGAATGGGACGCCAGTCGCCGAGATGAGGAATTCGGGGATGAGGCAGACGATCACGAGATAGAGCGCACCGACGGCCGTGATGCGCGTCAGGACGTAGTCGATATATTCGGCCGTACGCTCACCGGGCCGGTAGCCCGGAATGAAGCCGGAATGCTTCTTGAGCTGGTCGGCCGTGTCCTTCGGATTGAAGACGATGGCGGTGTAGAAGAACGCGAAGAAGACGATCATCGCGCCGTAGAGGAACATGTAGAGCGGCTGACCGTGGCCGAGCGTCGCCAGCACCGAATTGGCCCATGCGGGCAGCGCCGTCGTGTCGGAGAAGCCAGCGAGCGTGGCGGGCAGCAGAAGCAGCGACGACGCGAAGATCGCAGGTATGACGCCGGCGGTGTTGAGCTTCAGCGGCAGGTGCGAGGTATCGCCCTGGAACATGCGGTTGCCGACCTGGCGCTTCGGATACTGGATCAGAAGACGGCGCTGCGCGCGCTCGAAGAACACGATCACCGCGATCAGGACAAGCGCGAGCACCAGGATCGCCAGGATCAGGCCGGTCGATAGCGCGCCGGTGCGGCCGAGCTCGAGCGTACCGCTAAGCGCAGACGGGAGGCCTGCGACGATGCCGGCGAAGATGATCAGGGAGATACCGTTGCCGATGCCGCGCGCGGTGATCTGCTCGCCGAGCCACATCAGGAACATGGTGCCGCCGACGAGCGTGATGACCGCGGATGCGCGGAAGAACCAGCCCGGATCCGTCACGATGTTGGCGCCACTCTCCAGCCCCACGGCAATGCCGTAGGCCTGCACGGTGGCAAGCAGCACCGTTCCGTAGCGGGTGTACTGATTGATGATCTTGCGGCCCTGCTCGCCTTCCTTCTTCAGCTGCTCGAGCGTCGGGACGACCGACGTCATGAGCTGCATGATGATGGATGCGGAGATGTAGGGCATGATGCCCAGCGCGAAGATCGCCATGCGCTCGACGGCGCCGCCGGCAAACATGTTGAACATGCCGAGCACGCCGCCCGACTGCTGCTGGAAGGCCTGGGCGAATGAATCAGGATTGATGCCAGGCAGCGGAATGTAGGTGCCGAGTCGGTAGACCAGAAGTGCGCCCAGCGTAAACCAGATGCGCTTCTTTAGGTCCTCGGCCTTCGCGAAGGCCGCAAAGTTGAGGTTTGAAGCTAGCTGTTCCGCTGCCGATGCCATGGAAAATTCTCCGCTTCGTCACGCGAGGATGTTCGCCAGCGCGAACCGCGTGTCGCCGAAGCCACGAGATAGGCTCCGGCCGGCAAAGATGCAAGCGGCGGCCTGCTCATGCTTTCGTCCGATTGATGGTTTTCAACCGGGCTGTAGCATGGGCAGGCCGCCGCCTCGTGGAAGCCCGTTACTCGGCTGCGGCTGCTTCTGGCAGCTTCACCGATCCCCCGGCCTTCTCAACCTGTTCGAGCGCCGGCTTGGAAGCACCGGCGATGTCGAAGTTGACTTTCGTCTTCAGCTCGCCGCCGCCCAGCAGGCGCACGCCGTCCTTGGCGCGGCGGATGACGCCGGCCTTGACGAGCGCCTCGACCGTCACAGTCTCCTTGGCGTCGAGCTTCTTGGCGTCGATCGCCGCCTGAATGCGGCCGAGCGAGACTTCGTTATAGTCCTTGCCGAAGATGTTCTTGAAGCCACGCTTCGGCAGACGGCGGTAGAGCGGCATCTGGCCACCCTCAAAGCCGTTGATCGACACGCCCGAGCGGGACTTCTGACCCTTGACGCCGCGGCCGCCGGTCTTGCCGGAACCGGAGCCGATGCCACGGCCCACGCGCTTGCGGGACTTCGTGGCGCCGTCGCGATCACGCAATTCGTTGAGTTTCATCGTTAGCGCTCCTGCGGTGCTATGCCTCGTCCACGACGCGGACGAGATGCTGCACCTTCGCAATCATGCCGCGCACGGAGGGAGTGTCCTCCAGCGTCGAGCGACGATGCATCTTGTTGAGACCCAGGCCGATCAGCGTCGCGCGCTGTTCGACCGGGCGGCGGATTGGGCTGCCGATCTGTTCGACCGTCAGCGTCTTGCCCTGTTTCTTGGCCATGATCGCAAATCCCTGCCCTATTCTTCAGCCGTCGCGGCGGCGCCACGGCGCGCCTGCAGGGCCGAATACTTGATGCCGCGCTGCGCAGCGATGTCCTTCGGATGCATCTGGCTCTTCAGCGCATCGAAGGTGGCGCGCACCATGTTGTACGGGTTCGACGAACCCATCGACTTGGCAACGACGTCATGCACGCCCAGCGTCTCGAAGACAGCGCGCATCGGGCCGCCTGCGATGATGCCGGTACCGGCCTTGGCGGCGCGCAGCAGGACGCGACCCGCACCGTGGCGGCCCTCGACGTCGTGATGCAGCGTACGGGCCGAGCGAAGCGGCACGAAGATCATGTCGCGCTTGGCGCTTTCGGTAGCCTTGCGGATGGCCTCCGGCACTTCACGGGCCTTGCCGTGGCCGAAGCCGACGCGGCCCTTCTGGTCGCCGACGACGACGAGCGCGGCGAAGCCGAAGCGACGACCACCCTTCACCACCTTGGCGACGCGATTGATATGAACGAGCTTGTCGACGAATTCGCTGTCGCGCTCTTCACGGTCACGGCGATCGCGACCGCCGTCCCTACGTTCCTGTGCCATTGCCCTGATCCTTATTCTTTTCCGGTAGCACGGTTGATGGGAAATGCCGCCACGACGTCATGCGCGGGCGGCGGCGAATTTAGAAGCTGAGGCCGCCTTCGCGAGCAGCGTCGGCGAGTGCCTTGACGCGGCCGTGATAGATGTAAGGTCCGCGATCGAATACGACTTCCTTTACACCGGCCTTGGCGGCGCGCTCGGCAAGCAGCTTGCCGACGGCAGCAGCAGCGGCAGCGTCCGCACCCGTCTTGAGCGAACCCTTCAGGTCCTTCTCCAGCGTCGACGCGGAAGCCAGCGTGTGGCCCTTCGAATCGTCGATAACCTGGGCGTAGATGTTCTTCGAAGAACGGTAGACCGACAGGCGCGGACGCTCGCCGGCAACCTTCTTCAACTGACGACGCACGCGCTGGGCGCGGCGCTGGATGGATTCCTTGGAGGCCATGGCCTGATTCCTTGCCTTGTAAAACGGGGCTGGCCATATGCGGTAAGCTGGGCTTCCCGCGACCACACCCCGTGGCGTTGCAGTTCTTACTTCTTCTTGCCTTCCTTGCGGACGATGCGCTCGCCGGCATAACGGACACCCTTGCCCTTGTAGGGCTCGGGACCGCGATACTTGCGAATCTCCGCCGCAACCTGGCCGACGACCTGCTTGTCGATGCCATTGACCACAATTTCGGTCGGCTTCGGCACGGAAATCGTCACGCCTTCGGGCGCCTCATAGACCACGTCGTGGCTGAAGCCAAGAGCGAGCTGCAGGTTCTTGCCCTGCATGGCCGCGCGGTAGCCGACGCCGGTGATCTCGAGCCTGCGCTCGAAACCTTCCTTCACGCCGGTCACGATGTTCTCGATCTGCGTGCGCGACATGCCCCACTTGGAGCGGGCGTCCTTGCTCTGGTCGCGCGGCTCGACGGCGATCGCGCCGTCGTCCAGCTTCACCAGAACTTCGTCGTTGACGACGAACTTGAGCTCGCCCTTGGGGCCCTTGGCGGTAACGGTCTGGCCGTCGACGCTGGCGGTGACGCCCTGCGGAACAGCGACCGGTTTCTTTCCAATACGAGACATGTTGCTGTCCTCGTCCTTCTTGTTCTTCAGTCAGCCGGCCCGATCAGAAGATCTGGCAGAGCACTTCACCGCCGACATTCTGCTCGCGGGCCTGATGGTCTGCCATCACGCCCTTGGGCGTCGACAGGATCGAGATGCCGAGGCCGTTGGCGACCGACGGGATCGACTTGACCGACACGTAGACGCGGCGACCGGGCTTGGAGACGCGGGCGATCTCGCGGATCACCGGGGTGCCTTCGTAGTACTTCAGCTCGATCTCCAGCTCCGACTTGCCATTGTCGTAGTCGACCTTGGCGTAGTCGCGGATGTAGCCTTCGGACTTCAGCACTTCGAGAACACGGGCGCGCAGGCTCGAAGCCGGCGTCGTCACCTTGTTCTTGCGGCGGCCATAGGCGTTGCGGATGCGGGTCAGCATATCGCCGAGAGGATCACTCATGGACATTTGATGTCCTCCTTACCAGCTGGACTTGACGAGGCCGGGAACTAGGCCGTTGTTGCCGAGTTCGCGCAGCGCAACGCGGCTCATCTTGAGCTTGCGGTAGTAGGCGCGCGGACGGCCGGTCACTTCGCAGCGATTGCGGATACGGTTCTTCGCCGAGTTGCGCGGCAGGGCGGCAAGCTTGAGCTGCGCACGGAAGCGCTCCTCGATCGGCTTGTCCTGATCCATGATGATCGCCTTGAGCTCCGCGCGCTTCGCGGCGTACTGCTTGACGAGCTTGCGGCGCTTCTCGTTCTTCTCGACTGAGCTGGTCTTTGCCATTTCAGGTTCCTTTGTTCGCTGCCGTTACTGCCGGAAGGGGAAGTTCAAGGCCTTGAGCAGAGCCCGGGCCTCGTCGTCCGTCTTGGCGGTCGTACAAACGATGATGTCCATTCCCCAGATCTGGTCGACCTTGTCGTAGTTGATCTCGGGGAACACGATGTGTTCCTTGATGCCCATGGCGAAGTTGCCGCGGCCATCAAAGCTCTTCGCGTTCAGACCGCGGAAATCGCGAACGCGCGGCAGCGCGATCGTGACCAGGCGATCCACGAAGTCGTACATGCGGTCCTTGCGGAGCGTAACCTTGGCGCCGATCGGCATGTTCTCGCGAACCTTGAAGCCGGCGATCGAGTTGCGCGCCTTGGTCACGACAGCCTTCTGGCCGGCGATTTGCGCAAGGTCCTCGGCAGCGACCGACGGCTTCTTGGAATCCGCCGTGGCTTCGCCGACACCCATGTTGATGACGATCTTGTCGAGACGCGGAATCTGCATCTCGTTGTCGTAGTTGAACTGCTCCTGGAGAGCCTTGCGGATCTGGTCGCGGTAAAGCGCCTTCATCCGCGGTTCGTACTGATTAGCCATTGATGACTTCTCCCGAGCGCTTCGCGACGCGCACTTTCTTGCCGTCGCGGACCTCGAAACCGACGCGTGTCGGCGTCTTGCCGTCCTTGGGATCGGCAACTGCGATGTTGGACAGGTGAATCGGCGCTTCCTTGCGGATGAGCCCACCTTCCTGGGTCTGCGACTGCCTCTGATGGCGCACGATCATGTTGACGCCGCGCACCAGCGCCTTGTCGTCCTTGGGCATGACGCGCAGCACCTCACCGGTGCGGCCCTTGTCCTTGCCGGCGAGTACGACGACGTTGTCGCCCTTGCGAATCTTCTGCATTTCACCGGCCTCCTTAGAGCACTTCAGGCGCGAGCGAGATGATCTTCATGTGGCTCTTGGCGCGGAGTTCGCGCGGAACCGGTCCGAAGATACGGGTGCCGATCGGCTCTTTCTTGTTGTCGACGAGAACGGCCGCGTTCTTGTCGAAACGGATCACGCTGCCGTCCGAACGACGGATGTCCTTGGCCGTGCGAACCACGACCGCCTTCATCACGTCACCCTTCTTAACGCGGCCGCGCGGAATGGCTTCCTTGACCGAAACGACGATGATGTCGCCGACCGAGGCATACTTCCGCTTCGAGCCGCCCAGCACCTTGATGCACATGACACGACGCGCGCCGGAATTATCCGCGACGTCGAGGTTTGTTTGCATCTGAATCATGACTGGCCGCCTTCTTCTTCATTTCCGGCAGTGCGCTCGCGGCGCCCTGCCCGGCTTGTCCAAAATTCGTTGTTACTCGGCTTTCGCCGCCTGTTCCTGCGTCTGGTTCTGAATCACGACCCAGCGCTTGTCCTTGGAGATCGGAGCCGCCTCCTGGATGAAGACGAAGTCGCCTACCTTGCAGGCGTTGCTCTCGTCATGCGCCTTGTAGCGCTTGGTCTGACGAACCGTCTTCTTCATCACCGGATGGGTGAAGCGGCGCTCGATCCTGACGACAACGGTCTTGTCGTTCTTGTCGCTGACGACAGTGCCCTGCATGATGCGCTTCGGCATTTTCTTCGTCCTTAAGCCTTCTTGGCGGCGGACTTTTCCGCCGCAATCGTCTTGATGCGCGCGATGTCCTTGCGGACCTGCTTGACGCGCGCGGTTTTCTCGAGCTGACCGGTGGCCTTCTGGAAGCGCAGGTTAAACTGCTCCTTCTTCAGCGAACCCAGTTCATCGTTCAGCTCGTCGAGGGTCTTGGCCCTCACGTCGGAGGCTTTCATCTCGTGGCCCTTCCTATTCTGCGATGCGCTGCACGAAGCGCGTGCGCACCGAAAGCTTGGCAGCGCCGAGACGCAGCGCCTCGCGGGCGATCTCCTCGGACACGCCGTCGATCTCGAACATGACGCGGCCCGGCTTGACGCGCGCCGCCCAATAATCGACGGAGCCCTTGCCCTTACCCATGCGGACTTCGGTCGGCTTCGAGGTGACCGGCAGATCCGGGAACACCCGGATCCAGACGCGACCCTGACGCTTCATCTGGCGGGTGATCGCGCGGCGAGCCGCCTCGATCTCACGCGCGGTGACCCGGTTGGGCTCGAGCGCCTTAAGGCCGAAGCCGCCGAAGTTCAGGTCGGTGCCACCCTTGGCAGCGCCGTGAATACGGCCCTTGAACTGTTTGCGGAACTTTGTGCGCTTTGGCTGCAGCATCGTTCTTCTCCAAAATCCCTATGCTTCTCAGGCGTTTTCGCGGCGACGCGGACCACCACCGTGGCTGTCGGCCTCGATTGCCTTGCGCTCGGACGCCATCGGGTCGTGCTCGAGGATCTCGCCCTTGAACACCCACACCTTGACGCCACAGATGCCGTAGGCCGTCTGCGCTTCGGCGGTGCCGTAGTCGACGTCGGCGCGCAGCGTATGCAGCGGCACGCGGCCTTCACGGTACCACTCCATGCGTGCGATTTCCGCACCGCCCAGGCGACCCGCGCAGTTGATGCGGATACCTTCGGCGCCAAGGCGCATGGCCGACTGAACGGCGCGCTTCATGGCACGGCGGAACGCGACGCGGCGCTCGAGCTGCTGTGCGATCGACTGAGCGACCAGCTTGGCGTCGATCTCAGGCTTGCGGACCTCGACGATGTTGAGGTGCGTTTCAGCCTTCGTCATCTCGGTCAGCTTGCGGCGCAGCTTCTCAATGTCGGCGCCCTTCTTGCCGATGATGAGACCCGGACGCGCGGCGTGAATGGTCACGCGGCACTTCTTGTGCGGGCGCTCGATCACGATCTTCGACACCGCGGCCTGCTTGAGTTCCTTCTCGAGGTACTCGCGGATCTTCAGATCCTCATGCAGCAGCTTGCCGTACTCGCCGGTGTTCGCGTACCAGCGCGAATCCCAGGTGCGGTTGATGCCGAGACGCAGACCGATCGGGTTGATTTTCTGGCCCATCAGGCGGCCTCCACTTTCTCTTCAACTTCGCGCACCACGATGGTGAGGTGCGAGAACGGCTTTTCGATCCGGCTCGCACGGCCACGCCCGCGGGCATGGAAGCGCTTCATGGTGATCGACTTGCCGACATAGGCCTCGGCGACGACCAGTGCGTCGACATCGAGATCGTGATTGTTCTCGGCATTCGCGATCGCGGACTCCAGCGTCTTCTTGACGGTGCCGGCGATGCGCTTGCGGGAGAACTCGAGATCGGCGAGCGCAGTGCCGACCTTCTTGCCACGGATCAGCGCGGCAACGAGGTTCAGCTTCTGCGGGCTGACGCGGATCGTGCGCAGTACGGCGCGCGCCTCGTTGTCGGCGAGCCTGCGCGGAGCTTTGGCCTTGCCCATCGTTACTTCCTCTTTGCCTTCTTGTCCGCGCCGTGGCCGTAATAGGTACGGGTGGGCGAGAACTCACCGAACTTGTGGCCAACCATCTCCTCGGTCACATTGACCGGGACGTGCTTCTGGCCGTTGTAAACACCGAAGGTGAGGCCGACGAACTGCGGCAGGATGGTGGAGCGACGGCTCCACATCTTGATCACCTCGTTACGGCCACCCTCGCGAACCTTATCCGCCTTCTTGAGCAGATAGCCGTCGACGAACGGGCCTTTCCAAACTGAACGGGTCACGTCTGACTACCTTTCCTTAGCTCTTGCGCTGGTGGCGCGAGCGCATGATGAACTTGTCGGTCGCCTTGTTGGACCGCGTTCTCTTGCCCTTGGTCGGCTTGCCCCACGGGGTCACCGGGTGCCGGCCGCCGGATGTGCGGCCTTCACCACCGCCGTGCGGGTGGTCGACCGGGTTCATGGTCACGCCGCGATTGTGCGGACGCTTACCGCGCCAACGGGTACGACCTGCCTTGCCGTCGTTGATGTTGCCGTGGTCCGGGTTGGACACGGCACCGACAGTGGCCAGGCATGCGCCGGACACGATGCGCTGCTCCCCGAGTTGAGGCGCAGGATCGCCATGCCCTGGTCGCGACCGACGAGCTGCACGTAAGCACCTGCCGAACGGGCGATCTGGCCGCCCTTGCCCGGCTTCAGCTCGACGTTGTGGACGATCGTGCCGACCGGCATCGAGCCCAGCGGCATCGCGTTGCCCGGCTTCACGTCGACGCTCTCACCGGCCACCACGCGGTCGCCGGCAGCCAGACGCTGCGGCGCCAGGATGTAGGCAAGCTCACCGTCATCGTACTTGATCAGCGCGATGAAGGCGGTGCGGTTCGGATCGTACTCCAGACGCTCCACCGTACCGCCGACGTCGAACTTGCGACGCTTGAAGTCGATGATGCGGTAGGTGCGCTTGTGACCGCCGCCGATGAAGCGGCTGGTGACGCGACCGGTGTTGTTGCGACCGCCGTTCTTGGTCAGACCTTCGGTCAGCCCCTTCACCGGCTTGCCCTTGTAAAGACCCGAACGGTCGACGATCACGAGCTGGCGCGTGCTCGGCGTAATCGGATTGAATTTCTTCAGTGCCATCGTTCCGTCCTTACAGTCCGGTCGCGACGTCGATCGACTGGCCTTCAGCCAGCGTCACGACGGCTTTCTTGACGTCGCTCTGGCGCCCGATGGTGCCGCGGAACCGCTTCACCTTGCCCTTGCGCAGGAGCGTATTGACAGCGGTGACCTTGACGCCGAACAGCGCCTCGACAGCCGCCTTGATCTCCGGCTTCGTCGCCTTGCGGGCAACGTTGAAGACCACCTGGTTGTACTCGGAAGCCATGGTCGACTTCTCGGTGATCGCCGGCGAGACGATCACGTCATAGTGGCGAAGATCAGTCATTTGAACCGCTCCTCCAGAGCCTCGACTGCGGCCTTCGACAGCACGAGCGTGCCACGGCGCAGAATGTCGTAGACGTTGATGCCCTGGATCGGCAGCACGTCAATGTTGGGAATGTTCGACGCAGCGCGCTTGAAGTTCTGGTCGAGCTCGGCACCGCCGATCACCAGCGCGTTGGTCAGCCCCAGCTTGGCGAAATCCGCCACCAGAGCCTTCGTCTTGGGATCCTTCAGCGCCAGCTCGTCGACGACGATCAGGTTCGAAGCCTTCGCCTTGGCCGAAAGCGCGTGGCGCAGGCCAAGCGCGCGGACCTTCTTCGGCAGATCGTGCTCGTGGCTGCGAACGACCGGGCCGTGCGCCTTGCCACCGCCGCGGAACTGCGGAGCGCGAGCGGAGTGGTGACGGGCGCGGCCCGTACCCTTCTGCTTGTACATCTTGGCGCCGGTGCGCGAGATTTCCGCGCGGCCCTTGGCCTTGTGCGTACCCTGCTGCTTCTTGGCGAGCTGCCAGCGAATGACGCGCTGGAGGATGTCCTCACGCGGATCGAGGCCGAAGATCTCGTCGGAGAGCTTCACCTCGCCGGCAGCCTTGCCGGAAAGAGTGGTGATCTTGATATCCATCATTCGGCTCCCTCAGCCGCCGGAGCAGCTTCCGCCGCCGGAGCATCTACCTTCTTGGCGGCGCGGACGGCGCCCGGCTTCGGAGCATTGTCCGGAAGCGGTGCCTTCACGGCGTCGCGAACCATGATCCAGGCGCCCTTGGAACCCGGAACCGCGCCGCGGATCAGGATCAGGCCGCGATCGGCGTCGGTCGAAACGACCTCGACGTTCTGCGTCGTCACGCGGGTGGCCCCCATGTGACCGGCCATCTTCTTGCCCTTGAACACCTTGCCCGGGTCCTGGCGCTGACCGGTCGAGCCGTGCGAGCGGTGCGAGACCGAGTTACCGTGGGTCGCGCGGCCACCACCGAAGTTGTGGCGCTTCATGACGCCCTGGAAACCCTTACCGATCGAGGTGCCCGTCACGTCGACCTTCTGGCCGGCGACGAAATGCTCGACGGTGATCTCCGAACCGACGTCGATCAGGTTGTCCGGCGACACGCGGAACTCCGCGAGCTTGGCCTTCGGCTCGACGGAAGCAGTCGCGAAATGGCCGCGCATCGCCTTCGTCGTATTCTTCACCTTGGCAAGCCCGACGCCGAGCTGCAGCGCCGTATAGCCGTTCTTTTCCTGGGTACGCTGAGCAACGACCTGGCAGTTCTCCATGCGGAGAACCGTGACCGGCACATGCTCACCAGCGTCGTTGTAGACGCGCGTCATCCCGATTTTCTGTGCGATAACACCTGAACGCATCGGTTGTCTTCCTTCAGAGTTCCCTGTCGGGGACCAGCCCCTCCAGCCTCTTGTTTCTCAGAGGAGCCTTTCGGGCGAACCCGGCCGGCTCATGTTTAAGCCCCTAGAGCTTGATCTCGACGTCGACGCCGGCGGCCAGGTCGAGCTTCATAAGAGCGTCGACGGTCTGCGGGGTCGGGTCTACGATGTCCAGGAGGCGCTTATGCGTGCGCATCTCGAACTGCTCGCGGCTCTTCTTGTCGATGTGCGGCGAGCGGTTCACCGTGAATTTCTCGATCCGCGTCGGCAGCGGGATGGGCCCGCGAACGTTGGCCCCGGTGCGTTTCGCCGTCGATACGATCTCGCGCGTCGACGCATCAAGTACGCGATGGTCAAACGCTTTGAGGCGGATGCGGATGTTTTGCCCGTTCATCTAGTCAATTCCTTCAAGTCTTCCGCGGGCGCGGGCAACAACCGCGCCCGCGACAGACCCTGTTGATCTTCTTATTCCGTGATTGCGGCGACGATGCCGGCGCCGACGGTGCGGCCGCCTTCGCGGATGGCGAAGCGCAGCTTCTCTTCCATCGCGATCGGCACGATCAGCGTCACGTCGACCGTCACGTTGTCGCCCGGCATCACCATCTCAGTGCCTTCCGGCAGCGTCACGATGCCCGTCACGTCCGTCGTGCGGAAGTAGAACTGCGGACGGTAGTTGGTGAAGAACGGCGTGTGACGGCCACCCTCCTCCTTCGTCAGGATGTAGGCCTCGGCCTTGAACTTCGTGTGCGGCTTCACAGAACCCGGCTTGCACAGGATCTGGCCACGCTCAACGTCCTCACGACCAACGCCGCGGATCAGCGCGCCGATGTTGTCGCCAGCCTGGCCCTGGTCGAGCAGCTTGCGGAACATCTCGACGCCCGTAACCGTCGTCTTCGAGGTCGGACGGATGCCGACGATCTCGACTTCCTCGCCGACCTTGACCACACCGCGCTCCACGCGGCCAGTCACCACCGTGCCGCGACCCGAGATCGAGAACACGTCCTCGATCGGCATCAGGAACGGCTGGTCGATCGGACGCTCAGGCGTCGGGATGTAGGCGTCGACCTCGGCCATCAGCTTGCGGACCGCGTCCTCGCCGATCTCCTTGTTGGAATCCTCAAGCGCGGCAAGCGCCGAACCGGGGATGATCGGAATGTCGTCGCCCGGGAACTCGTAGACCGACAGAAGCTCGCGAACCTCGAGCTCGACAAGCTCGAGAAGCTCAGCGTCGTCAACCTGGTCGACCTTGTTCAGGAACACAACGATCGCCGGAACGCCAACCTGACGGGCAAGCAGAATGTGCTCGCGCGTCTGCGGCATCGGGCCGTCGGCAGCCGACACAACCAGGATCGCGCCGTCCATCTGCGCGGCACCCGTGATCATGTTCTTCACATAGTCGGCGTGGCCGGGGCAGTCGACGTGGGCGTAGTGACGGTTCTCCGTCTCGTACTCGACGTGAGCCGTCGAGATCGTGATGCCGCGCGCCTTCTCTTCCGGTGCAGCGTCGATCTGGTCATAAGCCCGGAACTCGCCGAAGAACTTCGTGATCGCCGCCGTCAGGGACGTCTTGCCATGGTCAACGTGACCAATCGTGCCAATGTTCACATGCGGCTTATTACGCTCAAATTTACCTTTGGCCATGTGACTTCTCCATTTCCTGTGCGCCTGTTCAGGCTGCTAGTTCTGCTTCTCGCGTCCGGCTTCCGGTTACGCGTACTTCTTCTGGATTTCCTGGGCGACCGCGGTCGGAACCGGCTCGTAGTGGTCGAACTGCATCGTGTACTGGGCGCGGCCCTGCGACATCGAACGCAGCGTATCGACGTACTTGAACATGTTCGCGAGCGGCACCATGGCGTTGATCACCACGGCAACACCGCGTGCTTCCTGGCCCTGGATCTGGCGCGGCGGCCATTCAGGTCGCCGATGACGCTGCCGACGTAATCTTCCGGCGTCACGACCTCGACCTTCATGATCGGCTCGAGGAGCTGCGCGCCGGCCTTCTGCGCACCTTCACGGAAGGCAGCGCGCGAGGCGATCTCGAACGCCAGAACCGAGGAGTCGACGTCGTGGAAGGCGCCGTCAACCAGCGTCGCCTTGACGCCGAGCATCGGGAAGCCCGCAACCGGACCGGAGGACAGAACACTCTGGATGCCCTTCTGGACGCCTGGGATGTATTCCTTCGGAACAGCGCCGCCGACGATCTTGGACTCGAAGACGAACTCTTCGCTCTCCGGGTTCGGCTCGAAGACCAGCTTGACGCGGGCGAACTGGCCCGTACCGCCGGTCTGCTTCTTGTGGGTGTAGTCCACCTCGGCGGCACGCGTGATCGTCTCACGGTATGCAACCTGCGGCGCGCCTACGTTCGCCTCGACCTTGAACTCGCGCTTCATGCGGTCGACGAGAATGTCGAGATGAAGCTCGCCCATGCCGGCGATGATGGTCTGGCCGCTTTCCTCGTCGGTCTTGACGCGGAAGGACGGATCCTCGGCAGCCAGACGGTTGAGCGCGAGGCCCATCTTCTCCTGATCGCCCTTGGTCTTGGGCTCGATCGCGATCTGGATGACCGGATCGGGGAATTCCATGCGCTCGAGAATGACCGGCTTCAGCGGATCGCAGAGCGTATCGCCAGTGGTCGTGTCCTTGAGGCCAGCCAGCGCGACGATGTCGCCCGCAAATGCCTCTTCGATGTCCTCACGCGAGTTGGAGTGCATCTGCAGCATACGGCCGATGCGTTCCTTCTTGCCCTTGACGGTGTTCTCGAGCGAGACGCCCTTGGTGAGCTTGCCCGAATAGATGCGTGCGAAGGTCAGCGAGCCGACGAACGGGTCGTTCATGATCTTGAATGCGAGCATCGACAGCGGCTCGTCGTCGGACGACTTGCGGCTAATCTCGGCTTCGGTCTTCGGGTCGATGCCCTTGATCGACGGCACGTCGATCGGCGACGGCAGGAAGTCGACGACAGCGTCGAGCAGCGGCTGCACGCCCTTGTTCTTGAAGGCAGAGCCGCAGAACATCGGGAAGAACTTGACCTCGATGGTGCCCTTGCGGATCAGCGCGCGCAGCTCGTCGTTCGACGGCATGGTGCCATCGAGGTAAGCCTCGAGCGCAGCCTCGTCCATCTCGACGGCGGCTTCGATCAGCTTCTCACGGTACTCTTCAGCGCGATCCTTGAGGTCGGCGGGAATCTCGACGATATCCCACTCGGCGCCCAGGTTCTCGGACTTCCAGACGAGCGCGTTCATCTCGATGAGATCGACAACGCCGGCGAAGTCGTTTTCCGCACCGATCGGGAGCTGCATGACGACGGCCTGCGCACCGAGGCGCGAACCGACCATCTCGACCGAGCGATAGAAGTCAGCGCCGATCTTGTCCATCTTGTTGCAGAAGATCATGCGCGGGACGTGGTACTTGTCAGCCTGGCGCCAGACGGTCTCCGTCTGCGGCTCCACACCGGCATTGGCGTCCAGCAGCGCGATCGCACCGTCGAGAACGCGCAGTGAACGCTCGACCTCAATGGTGAAGTCGACGTGGCCGGGCGTGTCGATGATGTTGAAGCGGCGCTTCTTGCCGTCGCGGCCCCGCCAGAACGTCGTGGTCGCGGCCGACGTGATGGTGATGCCGCGCTCCTGCTCCTGCTCCATCCAGTCCATGGTCGCGGCGCCGTCGTGGACTTCGCCGATCTTGTGCGACTTGCCGGTGTAGAACAGGACGCGCTCGGTCGTCGTCGTCTTGCCGGCATCGATGTGCGCCATGATGCCGAAATTGCGATAGTCTTCGATCTTGTATTCGCGGGCCATGGTGGTGCCTCTTGTATCCCTGCTCGCCGGATTACCAGCGGTAGTGCGCAAAGGCGCGGTTGGCTTCAGCCATCTTGTGCGTGTCTTCGCGCTTCTTGACGGCGGTACCGCGGTTGTTGGCCGCGTCCAGAAGCTCGCCGGACAGGCGATCGACCATCGTCGTCTCGTTGCGCTTGCGTGCAGCCGTGATCAGCCAGCGGATCGCCAGGGCCTGACGGCGCTCGGGACGGACATCGACCGGGACCTGGTAGGTCGCACCACCAACGCGACGCGAGCGGACCTCAACGTGCGGCGCGACATTGTCGAGCGCCTGATGGAAGACCGTGACCGGCTCCTGCTTCGTCTTGGCTTCAACCTGATCGAGCGCGCCGTAGACGATCGTCTCGGCGATCGACTTCTTGCCGTGAAGCATGACAGCGTTCATGAACTTGGTAACAACGAGGTCACCGAACTTCGGGTCCGGATTGATCTCGCGCTTTTCTGCACTGTGGCGTCGGGACATATTCTTCGTCTCTCACGATCGTCGGCCAGGGCTTAAAACAAAAGCGCCGAAGCCGGGGAAACCCTTACTTCGGACGCTTTGCGCCGTACTTGGAGCGGCGCTGCTTGCGGTTCTTCACACCCTGGGTGTCGAGCACGCCACGAATGATGTGGTATCGCACACCCGGAAGGTCTTTCACGCGGCCGCCTCGGATCATGACAACAGAGTGCTCCTGGAGGTTGTGACCCTCGCCAGGAATGTAGCCAATCACCTCGAAGCCGTTGACGAGACGGATCTTCGCAACCTTGCGCAGTGCCGAGTTCGGCTTCTTCGGCGTCGTGGTGTAGACGCGCGTGCATACGCCCCGCTTCTGCGGGTTGGCCTGCATGGCCGGAACCTTGTTGCGCTTCACCGGCGCTATGCGCGGCTTGCGGATCAGCTGGTTGACGGTAGGCATCAAACCTTCCTTCTATCTCAAAACCGGTGTCTCAAGCCCCTCACAGGGCCGTCTGGAGCGGCGTTTCCATACAGCAATTCGAGCAACAACCGCTTAGGGCGGTCTTGCCCGAACAAACGCAGAGGAAGCGGAAGCCGCTTCATGCAAGCCGGAAATGTAAAGTCGCTCGTAAAACGAACCCTGTTTGAGACCTGCTCCAGGACGCGACGTCCCGAAAAAGAAAGCCTCACATCGGCTCAGACGAGGCGGCTTCTACCCCCAACGCCGCGGATCGTCAACCCCGCATGCCGGCAAATCGCGCGGTTTCGGCGCTTACGGGCACCAACGTGCGCGCCAAGCAAGAAAATTACCCAATTACGCGCCAGTCCGGCATTTCATGAGCCCTTCCGACCTGTTTCGGCCATCCGAAATGTGCGAAACAGCCGCTCGGTGTCAGTCTCGCCGCCACAGATAGGGAATCACGTCATGAATGACAACGAGCAGAAGCCGGTGACGATCATCGTCGGCCGAGTCTGGCGCAAGAAGGGCGGCGAGTCGGAAGGCGTGCATGTGATGCTGGTCGCACCCGATGACGATTCGGCCGTGCGCATGGCGCTGGAGGCCCTGGCGCGCGAGGGCTACGCCGAAGCGGAGCTGGACCAGATCGGTGACATGCAGGATGCGCCGGATGACGAGCCGCACATGTCGGCCTACCAGGGCGCGCTCGAAGGCGAGGTGTCCATCGTCACGTTCGACGAGATTTTCTGAGCGCAGCGCCAGAAAAAAGACCGCCCGGCCAGGGGCCTCCGACCAGGCGGTCAATGGTATGCGATCCCGAAATTGAACCACAACCGTCTTGCCGGTCCGGCATCCGAACGTGTCGGATTACGCAACGGCCGGTTTAGTTAACGTGATTTGGGGGCGCCCACCTACTCCCATTTGGGGGAGAAATCCGCTTAGTCCATCAACAAGCTGTTAATCTCAAAGGCGAAATCGTCCGAGCATGGCGATCAACTCACCTTGGCGGTGGGTGCCGGTCTTCTGGAAGACGACCTTTACGCGCTGCCGCACCGTGCCTTCCGATATGCCGAGCATCTCGGCAGCGTCGGCAAGCGAATGACCATTGGCCAGAACCTCGCACAGACGCACCTCGGCCGTGGACAGTCCGAAGGCGAAGCGCAGACTGGTGTCGTCAATACGGGCCTCGCCGCCCGCCAGTAATCGGACAACGACCAGCACAACCGGCCGCGGGTGCACGAGAGCCGGGAACCCACGCTCAACATGGTCCGGCGCGGCCGTGAGGCTGACGCGCAGAATTCGTTCCTCGTTTCTGATGACCGTGCTGGCGGCGGTGACCGGCAGGCCGCCGATAAGCCGGGATATGTTTTCCTCCAGCCAGCGCTGGGCACCGGCGTCGCGCAGGTGGAGCATGCCCCCTGCCCCGCTGAACACGTCTCCAGCCTGCAGTCCGGCGATCGCCTCGGCATTCACCTCACGAATTCGCCTGTCGCGCTCAACCAGCAACGCCGCACCGTCGATCCTGTCGATCACGGCGCCGAAACGCAGCCGATGCTCGACACCGTCACGCAGCAGTGCGGCGGCTCGCACGGCATCCGCGAAGGTGCCTTTCACATTGTCGAGGATCGCCGCGGCCGGCTCATCATAGTCCGCGGCATTTGACTCACTGTAGTGCCATGCGACGTGGATGATGTTGTGAGCATCGACGTCCAGCCGCAGTCCGACCGCAGCCGTCATGTTCCCCTGCGGCGCCAGCCAATCGTTGTAGAATTCGCTCTTGCGGAACTCCGAAGACGGGCTGTCCCGCTCTGAAATCCGCACTTCTCCCGACGGAGACGCAGCCCAGTAGTCGAGCCACGGGTTCAGCGCCGCGTAGTGGGTGCGATAGGTTTCGACATACTCCTCGTCGATACCCTCAACAAAGCTGGCGTTGATAAGTCCGCGCGGCAGGTCGTAGTTCATAATTGCCGGAGCTGAGCCAGGAAGCAAATCTTCCAGGTGCCGGCAAATTTCTACCCAGTCAGTCCGTCCCCAAGCCGCATCACGTAAACGGTCGGACAGTTCCGCGACTGCGCCCTTTACAAAGTCGTCACCCCGAATGACACGCTTCTCCCACAAGCCCCAGCAAGCATTAGCAGCCTGAACATGAGGCCGCTACCTAAGCTTGAATAAATCCGTGGTCTCGTTCGGAAAATTGCATTCCGCCGACTTCATCCGGCTGACGTCATACCGCTAAAGAGGTAGGCGCCTACACCCAACTGCTTGGGACGTCGCGCAATGGCACAATGTTCGCTGCTCCTCCTGAAGAAACTTCAACAGCGGTGCTACAGGCGCGAACAAAAAAGCCGCCGGCGCATGCCGGCGGCTTTTCAGTTCGTCAATGTCCGGTTCGGGCGACCTATTCGGCTGCGTCTCCGGTCATGTCGGCCAGCATCGGCTCGGCCATCTCGACGCCCGAGTTCTTGCGACGCTCGTCGAGGATGAGCTCGTCGCGCGAGGTCGCAATGCGCCGGATCTGGCTCATCTGGCCACCGGTGCCCGCCGGGATGAGACGGCCGACGATCACGTTCTCCTTCAGACCCTGCAGCGTGTCGGTCTTGCCGGCAACCGCTGCCTCGGTCAGCACACGTGTCGTCTCCTGGAACGAGGCGGCGGAGATGAACGACGGCGTCTGCAGCGACGCCTTGGTGATGCCGAGCAGAACCGGCTGGCCTTCGGCGGGCTTCTTGCCCTCCTCGATCAGGCGGTCGTTGATCTCCTCGAGCTCAATCACGTCGACATGGTCGCCAGGGATATAGGTCGAATCCCCCTGCACGGTGATTTCCACCTTCTGCAGCATCTGGCGCACGATCACCTCGATGTGCTTGTCGTTGATCATAACGCCCTGCAGACGATAGACCTCCTGGATTTCATTGACGAGGTAGCTCGCAAGAGCCTCCACGCCCTTGATCGCCAGGATGTCGTGCGGCGCCGGGTTGCCGTCGAGGATGTAGTCGCCCTTCTCGATGGTGTCGCCTTCCTGGAGGTGGAACGGCTTGCCCTTCGGGATCAGGTATTCGACCGGCTCGACCTGTTCGTCATGCGGCTCGATCACGATGCGACGCTTGTTCTTGTAGTCGCGCCCGAACCGAACCGTACCGTCGATCTCGGCGATGATGGCGTGGTCCTTCGGACGACGCGCCTCGAAGAGTTCCGCCACGCGCGGCAGACCGCCCGTGATGTCCTTCGTCTTGGCGCTTTCCATCGGAATACGCGCAATCACGTCACCCGGCTGCACAGTGGCATCCGGCTCGACCGAAAGTACGGCCTCGACCGAGAGCATGAAGCGTGCGTCGCCGCCCTTGCCGAGCTTGGCAACCTTGCCCTTGTCGTCAAGGATGGTGATTGCCGGCTTGAGGTCGGAACCACGCGGCGTGGAACGCCAGTCGATGACCTCACGCTTGGTGATGCCGGTCGACTCGTCGGCGGTTTCCTGCACGGAGATACCGTCGACCAGGTCCTCGAAGGCCGCCTTGCCGCCGACCTCGGTGAGGATCGGACGGGTATAGGGGTCCCACTCGGCGATACGCTGGCCACGCTTCACCTTGTCGCCATCGTCCACGAAGATACGCGAACCGTAGGTGACGCGGTGCACCGCGCGCTCCTTGCCGGCCTCGTCGAGGATCAGAACCGCCATGTTGCGGCCCATCACCACGAGGTGACCGTCGGAGTTGCGCACAACGTTGCGGTTGCGGATCGCAACCGTGCCTTCGTATGACGCCTCGAGGAACGAGGAGTCGACGACCTGCGCCGTTCCGCCCATGTGGAAGGTACGCATCGTGAGCTGGGTACCCGGCTCGCCGATCGACTGCGCCGCGATAACGCCGACGGCCTCGCCCTGGTTGACGGGCGTGCCGCGGGCCAGATCGCGTCCGTAGCAGACCGCGCAGACGCCGGTGCGGACCTCACAGGTCAGCGCCGAACGGATACGCAGCGTCTGGATGCCGGCCTTCTCGATCGCGTCGACGTCACGCTCGTCGATGAGCGTTCCAGCCTTGACGATCAGGTCACCGGACACCGGATGCATCACGTCGTCGAGCGCCGTGCGGCCCAGAACGCGGGAACCCAGCGAAGCCACGACCTGACCGGCATCGACGATCGGCTGCATGGTGAGGCCCTTGTCGGTGCCGCAGTCGGTCGCGTTGACGATGCAGTCCTGCGCCACGTCGACGAGACGACGGGTCAGGTAACCCGAGTTCGCTGTCTTGAGCGCGGTGTCGGCCAGGCCCTTACGTGCGCCGTGGGTCGAGTTGAAGTACTCGAGAACGGTCAGGCCTTCCTTGAAGTTCGAGATGATCGGCGTCTCGATGATTTCGCCCGAAGGCTTGGCCATCAGGCCGCGCATACCGGCAAGCTGACGCATCTGGGTGGGCGAACCACGCGCACCGGAATGCGACATCATGTAGATCGAGTTCATCGGCTTCTGACGACCGTCATCGTTGAACTCGACCGCCTTGATGCGGCCCATCATCTCGTCGGCGACCTTCTCCGAGCACTTGGCCCAGGCGTCGACCACCTTGTTGTACTTCTCGCCCTGGGTGATCAGGCCGTCGTTGTACTGCTGCTCGTATTCCTTGGCGAGCGCCTCGGTATCGGCAACCAGCTTCTCCTTGGCATCCGGGATCAGCATGTCGTCCTTGCCGAACGAGATGCCGGCGCGGCAGGCATGGCCGAAGCCGAGCGCCATGATCCGGTCACAGAAGATCACCGTCTCCTTCTGACCACAGTGACGATAGACCGTGTCGATCATCTTGGAGATGTTCTTCTTGGTCATCTCCTGATTGGCGGTCTCGAACGGCACGTTGTGGTTCTTCGGCAGAAGCTCGCCGATGATCATGCGGCCCGGCGTCGTATCGTAAATCTTGAAAACCGGCTTGCCTTCGGCATCGACGGTCTTGAAACGGCCCTTGATCTTGGTGTGCAGGGTGACAGCCTTGGTCTCCAGCGCATGGTGCAGCTCGCCCATGTCGGCGAACGCCATGCCCTCTCCCGGCTCGTTCTGATTGACGATCGAGAGATAGTAGAGGCCGAGAACCATGTCCTGCGACGGCACGATGATCGGTGCGCCCGAAGCCGGGTGCAGGATGTTGTTGGTCGACATCATCAGCACGCGTGCTTCAAGCTGCGCTTCGAGCGACAGCGGCACGTGAACGGCCATCTGATCGCCGTCGAAGTCGGCGTTGAAGGCCGTGCAGACCAGCGGGTGAAGCTGGATCGCCTTGCCTTCGATCAGGGTGGGCTCGAAGGCCTGAATGCCGAGACGGTGCAGCGTCGGCGCCCGGTTCAGCAAAACCGGATGCTCACGGATGACCTCGTCCAGGATGTCCCAGACTTCCGGCTTCTCCTTCTCGACCAGCTTCTTGGCCTGCTTGACGGTGGAGGAGTAACCCTTGGCGTCGAGACGGGCGTAGATGAAGGGCTTGAAGAGTTCGAGCGCCATCTTCTTCGGCAGGCCGCACTGGTGCAGCTTGAGCTCCGGACCGGTCACGATGACCGAACGGCCGGAATAGTCGACGCGCTTGCCGAGCAGGTTCTGGCGGAACCGGCCCTGCTTGCCCTTAAGCATGTCGGACAGCGACTTCAGCGGACGCTTGTTAGCGCCGGTGATGACGCGGCCGCGACGACCGTTGTCGAACAGGGCATCGACCGCTTCCTGAAGCATACGCTTCTCGTTGCGGATGATGATGCCCGGCGCGCGCAACTCGATCAGCCGCTTCAGACGGTTGTTACGGTTGATGACGCGGCGGTACAGGTCGTTCAGGTCCGACGTCGCGAAGCGGCCGCCGTCCAGCGGCACCAGCGGACGCAGGTCCGGCGGGATGACCGGGATGATCTTCATAATCATCCACTCCGGACGGTTGCCGGACTCCATGAAGTTCTCGACGACCTTGAGGCGCTTGAGAAGCTTCTTCTGCTTCAGCTCCGACGTGGTCGAGGCGAGTTCCGAACGCAGGTCGCCCGCGATCTTCTCCAGCTCCATGCCGGACAGAAGCTCGTGGATCGCCTCGGCGCCGATCATGGCCGTGAAGGAATCCTCGCCGTACTCGTCGACGGCGATCATGTATTCCTCTTCCGAGAGAAGCTGGTGCTCCTTCAGCGCCGTCAGGCCCGGCTCGGTCACGATGTAGTTCTCGAAATAGAGAACCCGCTCGATGTCCTTGAGCGTCATGTCGAGCAGCGTGCCGATGCGCGAGGGCAGCGACTTGAGGAACCAGATGTGCGCGACGGGCGCGGCCAGCTCGATGTGGCCCATGCGCTCACGGCGCACACGCGACAGCGTGACTTCGACGCCGCACTTCTCGCAGATGACGCCCTTGTACTTCATGCGCTTGTACTTGCCGCACAGGCACTCGTAGTCCTTGATGGGGCCGAAGATGCGCGCGCAGAACAGGCCGTCACGCTCGGGCTTGAACGTACGGTAGTTGATCGTCTCCGGCTTCTTGATCTCGCCGAAGGACCAGGACTGGATCTTCTCAGGGCTCGCAAGCGAAATCCGGATCGAATCGAAAGTCTGCGCCGGCGCCTGAGGATTGAAGAGATTCATGACCTCTTGGTTCATGCCGTTCTCCTTGTCGGGGTCGAAACCCCTCATCTTGATCGTGGCGACTGGATGGGCCGCATCGCCGCCGTAATTATCTCGGGCGCGCCGCGGAGCCCTGCCCCGCGGCGCGTGATAGCCTTTACTCGGCCGCGTCGGGCAGACGAGCCGGAGCGTCGTCCGCGACGGAGTTTTCCAGCTCGACATTGAGGCCCAGCGAACGCATCTCCTTGACGAGAACGTTGAAGCTCTCGGGGATGCCTGCCTCGAAGGTGTCGTCGCCGCGCACGATCGCCTCGTAGACCTTGGTACGGCCGGCCACGTCGTCCGACTTCACCGTCAGCATCTCCTGCAGCGTGTAGGCTGCGCCGTATGCCTCGAGCGCCCAGACCTCCATCTCGCCGAAGCGCTGGCCGCCGAACTGCGCCTTGCCGCCCAGCGGCTGCTGGGTCACGAGCGAGTACGGGCCGATCGAACGGGCGTGGATCTTGTCGTCGACCAGGTGGTGCAGCTTGAGCATATAGATATAGCCCATCGTCACCTTGCGGTCGAACGGCTCGCCCGTGCGTCCGTCGTACAGCGTCGACTGGCCGCTCGAATGCAGGCCCGCCTGTTCCAGCATCTCGTTGATGTCGGCTTCGTGCGCACCGTCGAAGACCGGGGTCGCGATGGAGACGCCGCGCTTCATCTGATCGCCGAGGCGAACGATGGAGTCGTCGTCGTAGTCGCGAACCGGCTCGTTGCGGTCGTTGGCCGGGATCACGCTCTCGATGGTCTGGCGAAGCGGCTTGATGTCGCCGTTCTCCTTATAGGCCTCGATGAGCTGGCCGATCTTCCTGCCCATACCGGCGCAGGCCCAGCCAAGATGCGTCTCCAGGATCTGGCCGACGTTCATGCGCGACGGCACGCCCAGCGGGTTGAGCACGATGTCGGCATGCGTGCCGTCCTCGAGGAACGGCATGTCCTCGACCGGAACGATGCGCGAAACCACGCCCTTGTTGCCGTGACGGCCGGCCATCTTGTCGCCGGGCTGCATCTTGCGCTTCACCGCGACGAAGACCTTGACCATCTTCATGACGCCGGGGGCATCTCGTCGCCGCGCTGCACCTTCTCGACCTTGTCCATGAAGCGCTGCTCGAGCGCCTTCTTGGACTCGTCGTACTGTGCACGAAGCGCTTCGAGCTCGCCCTGGATCTTCTCGTCCTCGACGGCGAACTGCCACCACTGCGAACGCGGGTAGTCGGTCAGCGCGTCACGGGTGAGCGCGTCGCCCTTCTTGAAGCCCTTCGGCCCAGCGATCGCCTGCTTGCCGGTCAGCATGTCGGCAAGGCGCGAGTAGACGTTGCGATCGAGGATCGCCTGCTCGTCGTCGCGGTCCTTGGCCAGACGCTCGATCTCCTCGCGCTCGATCGCCATGGCGCGCTCGTCCTTCTCCACGCCGTGGCGGTTGAAGACGCGCACCTCGACGACGGTGCCGAACGTGCCGGGCGGCATCCGCATGGAGGTGTCACGAACATCCGAGGCCTTCTCACCGAAGATCGCTCGCAGGAGCTTCTCTTCCGGCGTCATCGGGCTTTCGCCCTTCGGCGTGATCTTGCCGACCAGGATGTCTCCCGGCTGCACTTCCGCGCCGATATAGGTGATGCCGGCCTCGTCGAGGTTCTTCAGAGCCTCTTCCGAAACGTTCGGAATGTCGCGCGTGATCTCCTCAGGTCCGAGCTTGGTGTCGCGCGCCATGACCTCGAACTCCTCGATATGGATCGAGGTGAAGACGTCGTCGGCGACGATGCGCTCGGAGAGCAGGATGGAGTCCTCGTAGTTGTAGCCGTTCCACGGCATGAACGCGACGAGCACGTTGCGGCCCAGCGCCAGATCGCCCAGATCGGTCGATGGGCCGTCGGCGATGATGTCGCCCTTGTTGACCCGGTCGCCCATCCGCACGAGCGGACGCTGGTTGATGCAGGTGTTCTGGTTCGAACGCTGGAACTTCATCAGCCGGTAGATGTCGACGCCCGACTTGCCGGGATCGAGATCTTCCGTCGCGCGGATGACGATACGCGTCGCGTCCACCTGGTCGACGATGCCGCCACGGCGTGCCCCGATGGCCGCGCCCGAGTCACGGGCGACGATCGGCTCCATGCCGGTGCCGACGAACGGCGCCTCGGCGCGAACCAGCGGCACGGCCTGGCGCTGCATGTTCGAGCCCATGAGCGCGCGGTTGGCGTCATCGTTCTCGAGGAACGGAATGAGCGCCGCGGCCCGAAACCATCTGCTTCGGCGACACGTCCATCAGGTCGACGTTCTCGCGCGGGGTCATCATGACCTCGCCGGCGTGACGGCAGATCACGAACTCCTCGGTGAAGCCGCCTTCGGCGTCGAGCTCGGCGTTCGCCTGCGCGACGTAGTGCTTGGCCTCTTCCATCGCCGACAGATAGACCACCTCACTGGTGATCCTGCCGTCGACGATCTTGCGGTACGGGCTCTCGATGAAGCCGTATTTGTTGACCCGCGCGAAGGTGGCGAGCGAGTTGATGAGGCCGATATTCGGGCCTTCCGGCGTCTCGATCGGGCAGATGCGGCCGTAGTGCGTGACGTGAACGTCGCGGACTTCGAAGCCGGCGCGCTCGCGGGTCAGACCGCCGGGTCCAAGCGCCGAGAGGCGACGCTTGTGGGTGATCTCCGAAAGCGGGTTGGTCTGATCCATGAACTGCGAGAGCTGCGAGGAACCGAAGAACTCGCGCACTGCGGCAGCCGCCGGCTTGGCGTTGATCAGGTCCTGCGGCATCACGGTGTCGATCTCGATCGACGACATGCGCTCCTTGATGGCGCGCTCCATGCGCAGCAGGCCGACGCGATACTGGTTCTCCATCAGCTCGCCGACCGAACGCACGCGGCGGTTGCCGAGATTGTCGATGTCGTCGATCTCGCCCTTGCCGTCGCGCAGCTCGACCAGCGTCTTGACCACGGCCAGGATGTCCTCCTTGCGCAGCACGCGCACGGTGTCCTCGGCGTCGAGCTCCAGACGCATGTTCATCTTGACGCGGCCGACGGCCGAAAGGTCGTAGCGCTCCGGATCGAAGAACAGCGAGTTGAACATCGCCTCGGCGGTCTCGAGCGTAGGCGGCTCGCCCGGACGCATCACGCGATAGATGTCGAACAGCGCGTCCTGGCGGCTCTCGTTCTTGTCGACGGCCAGCGTGTTGCGGATGTAGCCGCCTACGTTGACATGGTCGATGTCAAGAATCTGGATCTCTTCCTGGCCGGCCTCGAGCAGAACCTTGAGGGTCTTCTCGTCGATCTCGTCGCCGGCTTCGAGATAGATCTCGCCGGTGGCGTGGTTGACGATGTCCTCGGCAAGGTAGGCGCCGTACAGATCGTCCTCGGTCGCCTTGATGGCCTTGAGGCCCTTCTCGGCGAGCTGCTTGGCCTGGCGCGCGGTGATCTTGCGGCCGGCCTCGACCACCACTTCGCCGGTGTCGGCGTCGACGAGGTCGTTCACGGCCTTGAGGCCACGGAAGCGATCGGCGTTGTACGGAATCCGCCAATGGTCCTTGGCGCGGATGTAGGTGAGCTTGTCGTAGAAGGTCGACAGGATTTCCTCACCATCCATGCCCAGCGCCATGAGCAGGCTGGTCGCCGGAATCTTGCGGCGGCGGTCGATGCGGGCATGCACGACGTCCTTGGAATCGAACTCGATGTCGAGCCAGGAGCCGCGATACGGGATCACACGAGCGGCAAAGAGCAGCTTGCCCGACGAGTGCGACTTGCCCTTGTCATGATCGAAGAAGACGCCCGGCGAACGGTGCATCTGGGAAACGATGACGCGCTCGGTGCCATTGATGATGAAGGTGCCGTTGGACGTCATGAGCGGCATGTCGCCCATGTAGACGTCCTGCTCCTTGATGTCCTTGATCGACTTCGCGCCGGTATCCTCATCGACATCGAACACGATCAGGCGCAGCGTCACCTTGAGCGGCGCTGCGAAAGTCAGGTCGCGCTGGCGGCACTCGTCCACGTCGAACTTCGGCAGCTCGAACTCGTACTTGACGAATTCAAGCATGGAGGCGCCCGAAAAGTCGGAAATCGGGAACACCGACTTGAACACCGCCTGCAGCCCCTCATCGGGACGGCCGCCCTTCGGCTCGTCAACCATGAGAAACTGATCATAGGATGCCTTCTGAACCTCGATGAGGTTGGGCATCTCCGCAACTTCCGGAATCTTTCCGAAGAACTTGCGTACGCGCCTGCGACCATTGAACGTGTGGGTCTGGGCCATCGTCGCTCCTTGCTGCCTTCTTGGCTTCGTGTTGGCTTAGCGCCAAACTTACCGACCGCCACCGATAAGCGGTCCATCAAAAACGGGTAAAAACCCGTTTCCTGAAGGCCGCCGCCGGCCCACAGGAAAGAGGTTTTCGTATGCGCCCCGTGAGGGACCGGCAGGCGGGACTATCGCCCCGCCTGCCGAACCGCAAACGGTCTTACTTCAGTTCGACCTTGGCGCCAGCACCTTCGAGCTGAGCCTTGATCTTCTCGGCTTCGTCCTTGGAGACGCCTTCCTTGACAGGCTTGGGCGCACCCTCGACGAGGTCCTTGGCTTCCTTGAGGCCCAGGCCGGTGATGGCGCGGACTTCCTTGATGACGTTGATCTTCTGAGCGCCGGCGTCGGCGAGAACGACGTCGAACTCGGTCTTCTCTTCCGCAGCCTCGGCAGCAGCGCCACCAGCAGCACCGCCAGCGGCAGCAACAGCCACCGGAGCAGCGGCGGAAACGCCCCACTTCTCTTCGAGCATCTTCGAGAGCTCGGCCGCCTCGAGGACGGTCAGGCTCGACAGGTCTTCAACGATCTTGGCGAGATCAGCCATTTTTCAGTTTCCTTTAAAGTTCAAACACGTGTTGTGATGGTTGTTGAGGAACGGCCTCACGCCGCCTCGTCCTTCCGGGCATAGGCGCCAAACACGCGGGCGAGATTGCCCGCCGGTGCATTGACGACCGCGGCGATCCTGGTTGCCGGCGTCTGAATCATGCCGACGATCTTGGCCCTGAGCTCGTCCAGCGACGGCATGGTGGCGAGAGCCTTCACACCGTCGGCGTCGAGTGCAGTCGAGCCCATCGCGCCACCGAGAATGACAAGCTTGTCATTCGCCTTGGCGAAATCGGCTGCGACCTTGGGAGCCGCGACCGGATCATCCGCGTAGGCGATCAGGGTCTGTCCTTTGAACAGATCCTTCATGCCTTCGGATTCCGTGCCCTGAAGAGCGATGATGGCGAGGCGGTTCTTCGCGACTTTGACGGTCCCGCCCGCAGCGCGCATTTTCGAGCGGAGCTCGTTCATGTTCGCGACGGTGAGGCCGGCATAGTGCGCCACGACGACAGAACCGGTGTTCGAGAACACCCCGTTCAGGCCCGTGACGAATTCGCGCTTTTCCGCTCTATCCACTGCCTATCTCCAGTTGACAACCGCCGTTTCCGGACGGTCATCGGTTGCCTTTTGCCGCGCGGAGCGCTTCCTTTGCAGGGACCGCCCGAGCGACGCTCGAGGATCCTGTCCCCCTTCGCCACGCCTTCGGATACCCTCGGGCGCGCAGACAAAAGGCCAACACGGTTAGAACTTTCATCGGAACGCAAGTCCCTTTGTCCGCTCTTACCCGTCTCATGCAGGCTCATTCGAATTAAGGTCGAGACGAACCCAACCGCCTGCAATCTCGGACAGGATAACCGGAAACGGTTTCCCGCTTCCGGCACCCGAACCCCGCAAGCGGGGTCCGGAATTCTTCAATGCGGCGACTCGAAGGTCACCGCTCAGCCAACTCAGGCGACCGTGACGGTCGCAGGGTCCAGCTTGAGGCCCGGGCCCATCGTCGAGGTGATCGCCACCTTCTTGACGTAGTTGCCCTTGGCGCCGGTCGGCTTGGCCTTGATGACCGCGTCGGCAAACGCCTTGACGTTTTCTTCGAGCGCCTTGGCGTCGAAGGAGACCTTGCCGACGCCGGCGTGCACGATGCCAGCCTTCTCGACGCGGAACTCGACGGCGCCGCCCTTGGAGGCCTTCACGGCCGCAGCAACGTCGGCGGTGACGGTGCCAACCTTCGGGTTCGGCATCATGCCGCGCGGGCCGAGCACCTTACCCAGACGGCCGACGAGCGGCATCATGTCGGGGGTCGCGATGCAGCGGTCGAAGTTGATCTCGCCCTTCTGCACGGTCTCGACCAGCTCTTCCGCGCCAACGATGTCGGCGCCGGCGGCTTTCGCCTCGTCAGCCTTGTCGCCACGGGCGAACACGGCGACGCGCACCGTACGGCCGGTGCCGTTCGGCAGGTTGACGACGCCACGAACCATCTGGTCGGCGTGACGCGGATCGACGCCGAGGTTCATCGCGACTTCGATGGTCTCGTCGAACTTAGCCGTGGCGCGATCCTTCAGCATCTTGATGGCCTCGGCCAACTCGTACTGCTTGTTGGGGTCGATGCCTTCACGCGCCTTGGCAATGCGCTTTGCAATCTTAGCCATTGGTTCAGCCCACCACTTCCAGGCCCATCGAACGGGCGGAGCCTTCAACCATGCGCATGGCGGCGTCCACGTCGTTCGCGTTCAGGTCCTTCATCTTCGCTTCGGCGATCTCGCGTACCTTGTCGCGAGCGATCGTGCCGGCCGTCACCTTGCCCGGCTCCTTGGAGCCCGACTTCAGGTTGGCCGCCTTCTTGAGGAAGTACGTCACCGGGGGCGTCTTCATCGCGAAGGTGAACGACTTGTCCTGATAATAGGTGATGACGACGGGGATGGGTGAGCCCTTCTCCATCTCCTGCGAGGCCGCGTTGAACGCCTTGCAGAATTCCATGATGTTGATGCCACGCTGACCAAGCGCAGGACCGATCGGGGGCGACGGCGTCGCCGAGCCCGCGGGAACCTGAAGCTTGAGCTGGCCTGCAATCTTCTTAGCCATTGCTCGTCTGCCTTTTCATCATGCCGGAAACCTCCGGCGGTTGCAGTCGGTGGTGCGGAGACGTTGCGGCCGGCTAAAGCCACCTCCTCCTTCCACCAGTTCCGCGGGGGCGATCGAAATCGCCCCGCGCCCCCACCGGCATATGGCCGGACGGGGTTTTCCGGTCAGCCCTTTTCGACCTGACCGAATTCCAGATCGACCGGCACGGCACGCCCAAAGATCGACACCTCGACCTTGAGCCGCGAACGCTCCTCGTCGACTTCTTGAACGAAGCCATTGAACGAGGCGAACGGACCGTCGGCGACACGCACCGATCTCGCCGATCTCGAAGGTGACCGACGGCTTCGGCCGCTCCACACCCTCCTGCACCTGGTGCAGGATGTGCTCAGCTTCCTTTTCGGAGATCGGCACCGGCTTGGCCGTGCGCGGATCCTCCCCCAGGAAACCGGTGACGCGCGGGGTGTTCTTGACAAGGCTGATAACCTGATCGGTCAGGTTCGCCTTCATCAGCACGTAGCCGGGAAAGAACTTGCGCTCGGCATCGACCTTCTTGCCGCGGCGAACCTCGACCACCTTTTCGGTCGGCACCACGATCTGCTCGATCTGGTCGCTCAGGCCCTTCTGCTTGGCCTTGTTCTCGATATCCTCGGCGACCTTCTTCTCGAAATTCGAATAAGCGTGGACGATGTACCACCGCGCTGCCATGTTCTGAACTCTCCGTAGTCGCCGGTGTTAGCGCCCAATGCCCAGGATCAGCTCAACCGCAAAGGCGATGATCTGATCGGAGGCAAAGAAAAAGATCGCAGCCAGACACGCAAATCCCATAACCATGACCGTGGAGATCATCGTCTCCCGCCGCGAGGGCCACGTGACCTTGGCGGTCTCGGTGCGCACCTGCTGCAGAAACACAAAGGGATTGGTGGTCTTGGACGCCATCTGCCGCTCTTTTATCGTTGCCCCTTGTCATCCGGGGCATGAAATCTGACCTCGCCGGAACGAGGCAACCGGGGTTGCCCGCCCGCAGCCACGCACGAATCACCAAGCTTCAAGACATATCTTCGGCCATGCAATTCAGGCGCGTTGAGCCGAATCCCAGCTCCACGCGCCTCGCGTCTGTCGGCTCGATATAGAACCGATTGCCCGCGCTTGCAAGTGGGATGTTTCTGCCTGATGCCGGAAAGGCCCGTCGGGCGCTGGCAGGGGCAGCAGGGCTCGAACCTGCGACCTGCGGTTTTGGAGACCGCCGCTCTACCAACTGAGCTATACCCCTAAATCCGGATGCTGTGCATGCCGGGCAGGCGCTTCCTAAGGGCTTCGGCGACGCCTGTAAAGAGATTTCGCACGGCTTCGACAGGCCATAGGCGATCAATATCACTTCACGCCGCGACCAAGACCGGTCGCCCGGAATCACGCAACGCCGGCACAACGAAAAAGGGCGGCCGAAGCCGCCCTTCCCCTTCGGCTCCAGAGAGCCTTATTCCGTGATGGCAGCGACGATGCCGGCGCCGACGGTGCGGCCGCCTTCGCGGATGGCGAAGCGCAGCTTCTCTTCCATCGCGATCGGCACGATCAGCGTCACGTCGACCGTCACGTTGTCGCCAGGCATAACCATCTCCGTGCCTTCCGGCAGCGTCACGATGCCCGTCACGTCCGTCGTGCGGAAGTAGAACTGCGGACGGTAGTTGGTGAAGAACGGCGTGTGACGGCCACCCTCCTCCTTCGTCAGGATGTAGGCCTCGGCCTTGAACTTCGTGTGCGGCTTAACCGAACCCGGCTTGCACAGGATCTGGCCACGCTCAACGTCCTCACGGCCAACGCCGCGGATCAGCGCGCCGATGTTGTCGCCAGCCTGGCCCTGGTCGAGCAGCTTGCGGAACATCTCGACGCCCGTAACCGTCGTCTTCGAGGTCGGACGGATGCCGACGATCTCGACTTCCTCGCCAACCTTGACAACACCGCGCTCCACGCGACCCGTCACAACCGTGCCGCGACCCGAGATCGAGAACACGTCCTCGATCGGCATCAGGAACGGCTGGTCGATCGGACGCTCCGGCGTCGGGATGTAGGCGTCGACTTCGGCCATCAGCTTGCGGACCGCGTCCTCGCCGATCTCCTTGTTGGAATCTTCCAGGGCAGCCAGCGCCGAACCCGGGATGATCGGAATATCGTCGCCCGGGAACTCGTAGACCGACAGAAGCTCGCGAACCTCAAGCTCGACAAGCTCGAGAAGCTCAGCGTCGTCAACCTGGTCGACCTTGTTCAGGAACACCACGATCGCCGGAACGCCAACCTGACGGGCAAGCAGAATGTGCTCGCGGGTCTGCGGCATCGGGCCGTCGGCAGCCGACACAACCAGGATCGCGCCGTCCATCTGCGCCGCACCCGTGATCATGTTCTTCACATAGTCGGCGTGGCCGGGGCAGTCGACGTGCGCGTAGTGACGGTTCTCCGTCTCGTACTCGACGTGAGCCGTCGAGATCGTGATGCCGCGCGCCTTCTCCTCAGGAGCGGCGTCAATCTGGTCATAAGCACGGAACTCGCCGAAAAACTTCGTGATCGCCGCCGTCAGGGACGTCTTGCCATGGTCAACGTGACCAATCGTGCCAATGTTCACATGCGGCTTATTACGCTCAAATTTACCTTTGGCCATTGTAACTTCCCTTTGGCGCGTGGATGCGTGTCAGTTTCGGATGGCGGGCGATTAGCGACTGACGCCGCAAAACACAAGTCTTTTGTCTGAAGCGGTGTACCGGTACCACCGCATGGGCGGCACCGGTGTCGCGCTCAATCCACCGATGCGGTCAGGCAGCTTTGGCCGCCGGACGCGTTTCGACACCCGTCAATATCGTCATCGCGGCCACGACCAGCACCGCACCGCTGAGCAGGAAGACCGTGCCGACTCCGCTGACGTCGAAGATCAGTCCTCCGGCCGCCGCACCAGTCGCAATCGCGAAGTTGATCGCGGCGACAAAAAGCCCGCCGGCGCTTTCGGCCTCGTCCGGCACGGCGCGCGTGATCCAGGTCGACCACGCCACGGGCACCGCGCCGAAGGCAAGCCCCCAGAGCGCGACCATCGCAGCGTCGGCAGCGAGATTGCCGCCAACGACCGCCAGCGCCACGGCGAGCGTGCCCATGGTCAGCGGCATGATGACGAGCGTCAGGCGCATCGAGCGCTCCAGCAGGAAGGCGCCGAGATAGTTGCCAAGAAAGTTTGCGATGCCGAAGCCGAGCAGAACCGTCGAGACGCCCGTCACCCCGACGCCGGTAACCGTTTCGAGGAACGGCCGGATATAGGTGAAGAAGGCGAAATGGCCGGTGAAGACCATCAGGATCGCCGCCATGGCGAGCCCCACCCTGCGCCGCGACAGAACCTCAAGCATCGTGCCGAAGCGGGTCGCGCCGCGCGGCGGCAGCGACGGCAGCGCGGCGAACTGTATCGCGAGCGCCAGCACACCCAATCCGGCAGCGCCGACGAAGACCGCACGCCAGCCGGCGAGGTCGCCGACATAGCTGCCGACGGGGGCGGCGAAGATCGTCGCCGCCGAAACGCCGGAGAACATGATCGAGAGGGCTCTCGCGACGTAGCGCTCGGGCACCAGCCGCATCATGGTTGCCGCCGACAGCGTCCAGAACCCGCCGAGCGCGACGCCCAGCAGGATGCGACCGGCAAGCAGCAGCGGCAGGTTCGGCGCGGCCGCGACAAGCAGGTTGGAGAGGATCAGCAGGAACGAAAAGGCGAGCAAGACCCTGCGCCTGTCGAAGCTGCGCACCACCGTGGTTATGCAGAGGCTGGTTACCAGCGCAACGGCGGCCGTGATGGTAACGGCTTGCCCCGCCATGCCCTCCGTCACGCCCAGTTCGGCGGCCATCGGCGTCAGCAGGCTGGCGGGCAGAAACTCGGCGCCCACCAGCCCGAACACGCCGAGGCTCATGGACACCACCGCCAGCCAGGCCGGCTTGCCCTCGCCCTCTCCCGATTCACCTAAAACAGTCGACTCTTGCATCTGCAGACCTCTCGCTTGAAAAGAAAGTTCCCTGCAGATGGGTGGAACGGCCGGATGATCCATGCCATATTCTCCTGAATGTTTGATCGAAACACCGAGATGCAAGAAAATCTGCCGGGCGGAGACGTCGTCAGCGAACTTCTGATGGGCATGCGCCTGCGCGGCGCGAGCTACGGCAAGCTGCGGCTATCGCCGCCCTGCGGCGTGAGTTTCGAGGCAACGGAAGACGCGCGTTTCCATTTCGTAGCCGCCGGCAACCTCTTGCTCGAATCGGGTACCGGCGAAACCTTCACACTGGGGTGCGGCGATGCCGTGCTTCTGCCGCGGGGTGACGCGCATGCGCTTGTCTCCGCGCCGGGCGTGCGGCCAAGGCCGGTCGAAAGCTTCGACAGAATGCCCCTCTGCTCCAACGTCTGCGCGGTGACGGCGCTGGAAGAAGGAAGCTGCCGGACGAAGGACGTGCTGGTCTTCACGGGCCGCATGGAGTTCGAGCTCGACACACTGCACCCGCTGGTCGGGCTGATGCCGAAGGTGATGTCGGTCGGCAGCCTGATGGGCCGCCAGCCGGAGATCGTGCCGCTGCTGGAGGCCATGGAACGCGAGATGGCTGCGGAGCGTGCCGGCACTGCCGGCATTCTGGCGCGGCTGGCCGACGTGGTCGCGGCAACCATCGTGCGCGGCTGGGTCGAATGCGGCTGCGGCGAGGCCTCCGGTTGGATCGAGGCGCTGCGCGACCCGCGCCTCGGCCGCGTCATCGCCGCCCTTCATCGCGAACCGTGCCGTGACTGGACCATCGCAGAGATGGCGGCCGAGATGGGGAGCTCGCGCTCGGTCTTCGCCGAACGGTTTACGACGGTGACGGGGACGACTCCGCAACGCTATCTGGCTGCACTGCGGATGCGGCTCGCCGCGCAATGGCTCGGACGGGACCGGATGCCGATCGACGCGGTCGCCCGCCGGCTCGGCTACGGCTCGCAGGCGGCGTTCAGCAGGGCCTACAAGCGAATGATGGGCCAGCCGCCCGGCAAAGCCCGCTCATCGGCCCCGCCACGCCAGAATGGGGTCAGCGCCGCGCTCTGATATCTGGAGCGGGTAGTCAGCCAAAACCGCCCCGCCCCGAAGGTCTCAGCGCGGTCGCGCCAACGCTCGTTGCAGTTGGCTCATGGAACCTTTGCACGACCCCGCGAGTTAACCGCTGACTGCAACTGAGGGGCTATTGCCATGAGCATACTGATCAGTCTTTTGATCACTTTTCTCGTTATTGTGCTGGTGCTTTACCTGATCGGTATGTTGCCGATCGACGGTCGGGCAAAACAGATCGCGCGGATTGTCGTGATCATCATCGGCGTCGTGTCGCTGCTGCGCTATCTGGCAGTCTTCTGATGAAGGTCATCTATCGGGTTGTCGAGCACGACGGCGGCTGGGCCTACAAGGTCGGCGACGTGTTCTCCGAGACTTTTCCGTCGCACGACGCTGCCCTGGCGGCAGCGCGACGGGCTGCTGGCGAACAGCGGGTTGCCGGCGAAACCCGTGGCATTCAGTATGAAACCTCTGACGGAACCTGGCACGAGGAACTCGCTTCCGGCCAGGATCGCCCAGATACGGAAGTCAGGGACTGAGCATTGCGGACGGCGCACGCCGCCGTTCGCTCTCACCAAATCTTTGTGGCTTGTCTGGAGCGGGTAGCGGGAATCGAACCCGCATATTCAGCTTGGAAGGCTGCTGCTCTACCATTGAGCTATACCCGCCTGATCATGGCGTCCGATGCGCAGTGGTGGAGGGAGTTGGATTTGAACCAACGTAGGCATAGCCAACGGATTTACAGTCCGTCCCCTTTAACCACTCGGGCATCCCTCCGTTCTGCGCCGGAGCCATGCGACGTGGCACATGCGGGATCATCTTTGGTGGTCGAGACCGCCGCCGAAATCCGCGAAGCGCCTTATGGCGGCATGGCCGTTGACTGTCAACCGCGTGGCGCAGCAATTTCAGACGAATTTCCCATCGGGTGCTTGCTGCCATATCCAAGCGGTTCTTGCGCAGCTATAGAGGCCGCATGAGCAGCGACCGAAAGACCGGAACCCCCAAGGACAGCCACTATGCGCGCCTGCGCCGCGCGCATCGCGAAAGCACGCGCGAGGAAGGCGAGCGCCCCGATGATGGGCTGGTGAGGCTCTACGGGCTGCACACAGTGCGTGCGGCGCTGGACAATCCTGCCCGCAAGGCGCGGCGGCTGCTGGTGACACGCAACGCGCTTGCCCGGCTTGATCTATCCGAACCGCTCTCCCTGCCCTTTCCGGCCGAAATCGTCGAACCGCGCGAAATCGACCGGCTGACCGGACCCGACGCCGTGCATCAGGGTGCGCTTCTGGAGGCGGAACCGCTGCGTCCCAAGCCGCTTTCGGCTTTGGGCGATACGAACCTCATCCTGGTCCTCGATCAGGTTACCGATCCGCACAATGTCGGCGCGATCATGCGTTCGGCGGTAGCCTTCGGCGCCGGTGCGCTGATCACCACCGCCCGTCACAGCCCGACCGAGACTGGCGTGCTGGCCAAATCCGCATCGGGTGCGCTGGAGCACATCGATCATATCGAAGTGCGCAACCTTGCCGATGCGCTGGGCGAACTGCATGCGGCCGGGTTCCAGACGATCGGCCTCGATTCGGAAGGGCCGGCGGAGATCGAGAAGAGTTTTTCAGAGCCGAGGATCGCGCTGGTGCTGGGCGCGGAAGGCAAGGGCCTGCGGCAGAAGACGCGCGAGACCGTTTCGACGCTGGCACGTCTCGACATGCCCGGCGTCATCCGCTCGCTCAACGTTTCGAACGCAGCGGCCGTGGCCATGTACGCGGCGCGCAAACATCTAGGCGCCTGAAGCACCCTAACCCGCTTCCGCCTTCCCGGTTGCACGACCATTGAAGCCAGACATCCACCCCAGCCCTTCCTCGGTGAGGCCGCGCGGCCTGTATTCGGCGCCGACCCAGCCGCGATAGCCGATCCGGTCGAGATGATCGAACAGGAAGGGATAGTTGATCTCGCCGATGTCGGGCTCGTGGCGGCCGGGATGGCCGGCGACCTGGATGTGGCCGATGCGCGGGAGGTTTGCCTCGATCGTGCGGGCGATGTCTCCTTCCATGACCTGCATGTGATAGATGTCGTATTGAAGGAACAGGTTGTCTGAATTGACCTTGTCGATGATGTCGAGCGCCTGACGCGTGCTTGTCAGGAAAAAACCAGGCATGTCGATCCTGTCGTTGATCGGCTCGATCAGCAGGCGGATGCCAGCGTTGCCGAGCCTGTCGGTGGCATAACGCAGGTTTTCGACAAAGACCGTTTCCAGCTCCGCCGGCGCAGTATTCTTGAGGCCGATGCCGGCAAGACAGTTGACCTGCCGGCAGCCGAGCGCCTGAGCGTAGTGTGTAGCCGTATCCACGCTGCTGCGAAACTCGTCGATCCGATCCGGCAAGACGGCCAACCCGCGCTCGCCTGCTGCCCAGTCACCTACGGGCAGGTTGAACAGCGCCTGCTCCAGCCCCGCGCGTTCGAGCCGCGCGGCGATCTCGTCGGCCGGGTATTCGTAAGGCGAGACATACTCGACAGCTTCGAAGCCGGCGCGTGCAGCCGCGTCGAAACGGTCGAGGAAGTCATGTTCCTGAAACAGCATCGACAGATTGGCGGAAAATCGCGGCATGTCGGCCCCTTGCTCGAGTCGCGACGCACGATAGGACGGTGGCGCGGCGCATCCAACGGCAATCCGTCGGTGGACGCGACGCCGCTGTGCTTCTAGAAGGAAATACCGGGACCGGTTGGAGCGCCGTGACATGAAGGAAATCATCGCCCGCGCGCTTGGCTGGGGTTTCGCCGGCCTGCTCGTCGGACCGGCTGCGATCTATTCGCTCATGCTGCTGGTGCTTTACCGCGATCCGAGGTGTGCGCCCGGCGGTGCCGGCGTCTGCCAGCTCGATATCTGGATCAACCTGACCCTCGGCGCCATCTTCGGCTTCGCGCTGTTCTTCGGCGTCACCGTCATTCGCGGCATTCTGCGGGCTCGACGCGGCGACGTCTAGCCGAGCCCGCCGATCTCGGTGACGTGTCGCAGATAGAAGGCAAGCACCACAAATCCGGCGACGAAGACTATGCCGCGCCAGTCCATATCGGCCTTGCCGAGTTCCCGCGCCAGTCGCAGCAGAAGATAGGCCGCCGCGATCAGCGCAAACACCACGACGACGATCCTCAACATCCATCAACTCCGTTCCGGCGGAAGCTCCAGACTGGAATATGGGGTGCGACTGCCCGCACAAGAAGTGTTTAATCGCCAAAAATGCCGCTGTCGTATTGCTGAAATGCAACGAGACTACCGAACGGTAGTTTCAACCGCAGGTGATACCGAACTAGGTATCGGCCGGGACGGGCGGAAAAGATGTTACGCAGATATGCCAATCATGCGGGCCTCATCATCGTGCTGATGCTGGCTTGCGCTTACTTGTTGACCGCGCCGGTCTAGCAGCGCGGTCAATTCCGTGGCGGTGCCATTCAGCCCGTGAACGGCGATCGCCAGGCCGGCAATTCCATCAGGCGATCGTGCCAGCTTTCCACAACCGGAAACTCGTCGATGGGGATGCCTGCGCGGCTCGCATATGGCAGCGTGGTCGCAACTACGAAGTCGGCGACGGTAAGCTGGTCATCGAGCAGGTAGCGGCGATCCGCCAGGTGGTCGTTCAATATGCCCGCGTAGCGACGGACATAGCCCGTCGCCTCCTTCACCGCATCGGGGTCCGGTTGCCCGATTCCGAATTCGGCGCGGATGATGTTCTCGAAATAGAGCTGGCCCGCAAAGCGCGAGAAGTGGTCGGCGCTCCAGTTGAACCATTTGACGATCTCCACCTGACGCTCGTCACGCGGCCAGATGTCTGAATCCGCCTTCATCGCCAGATAGCAGATGATCGCGTTGGACTCCCAAAGGCTGCGGTCTCCATCCACCAGAGCCGGCGCCTTTCCATTGGGGTTGATGGCCAGAAACTCCGGCGCGCGCTGCTCGCCCTTCTTGAGGTCCACGCGGCGGAAGTCGACATCGAGACCGACATAGCGTGCGACAGCGCAGGTTTTGTACGAATTCATCGTCTCGGCGAAATAGAGCTTCATTTGCAATCCCTTCCTCGAATAGCGCTGCCCGCGACCATTGCGCTGCAACCGGCGGATGCATGAAAGCTCAATTCGTATCAAAAAGCAACTTTCTAATTTTAAAATAATACTAAATCTCTCGATCCGCTAAACCGGTTCCGCGAAAGCTATCTCCCCGTGACAACGGGTGCGCGGCCACATTTGCGGTGGATTCCCTCCACCGCCAAACGATCCGCCTTCCGCTCGGCCCGTCGACGCGTTAGTGGTTAGGCGCGGTGGCGGGCCGAGCGATTCGATTTTATGACAGCAACCAGAGCTCACACTCCGGCTGGCAATTTATCCTTGGGCAAGCGGATTTCTGTTGCCCGGATTTTGCTCCCTCTTTTCGGTCTTGCCCTTGCAGCCTGTTCGCAGACGGACAGCCGGCTCGATCGCTCTTCGCTGGCGAACGACGTCGAGGCGCAGCAGGCCATTATCCTGCCGGCGCCGGGTGGTCCTGCGATCGTCGGCGTGATCGAGCGGCGCTACGCGAATGCAATCCAGCAGGACATCGCCCTGGCCACCAGTTCGGCCGTGCCCGGGCAGAATCTTCTGCGCGTACAGATATTCGGTCCGGTGGGGGCCGAGGGTGGCGACACGCGATTGCCGGACACCCCGCTTTCGGAGGCAGGCATCGGCCGGGAAATGCGCCGGGCATTGCCGGGCATTGCCATGCAGCGCTCGCCTCTCTACACGCAGAACAGCTATGGGCCTTTCGGCTACGCGCTCGGTCGCAGGGGCGCGCGCGATCTTTGCCTCTATGCATGGCAGCGCATTACCGGCAGCAAAAGCGGCGCGCCGTTTGCCAATATGGGTACGGTCCAGATCAGGCTGCGTCTGTGTCAGGCCGGCGCGAGCGAGCAATCGCTGCTGGCGGTCATGTACGGCTACACTGTAAACACCTCTTTCGCCGCGACGGCGTGGAACCCCTATGGGAAGCCGCCGCCGGCAGACCCGCGTCTCGGAAACACCGGCCAGCCGATCCAGCCGAACGGGCCCTTCGGGTTCGAGGCCACTCTGGAAGCGCCTCCTGCCCCGCCGCCTCCACCGGTGCGGCGTCGGGCGCCGGCGCCGGCAAGACAGGAAATCCCCGCACCTCCGCCGGGTGCTCCAGTCGTGCCGCCACCTCCCGGCGATGCCCAGCAAAGCGCGCCGCCCATCGTGCCGCCACCACCAACCCAATAGGCGGCCCTGCAACCTGAATGCGACTGACACGTTACCAAGGATTAAGCAGAATCAGAGGTTTAGCGCGCGCGATCCTAGAAATGCCGAACAATCGCGCCTTGTTCTGCAAAGGCGGCATGTCTGCTTGGACAATGGACCTGGTGACGCGCCTGAGTAATTCGAGTTACCGAAGGCGTACGGCATGAGCAAACTCCTCCTCGGTCTGGTCTGGGCAATCGTGGCAGCCTGCGTGATCTTCATCGTCGCGTTGCCGATCAACCTTCAGACCCACCTCATCGCCGGCGCGATCGTGCTGACGATGATGATGACGCTGAAAATTCTGCGGCCCGGCGGAACATGGCGGCTGATCGCGCTCGCGCTGGGTACGGCAATCGTGCTGCGCTACGTCTACTGGCGCACGACCAGCACGATCCCACCGGTCAGCCAGCTCGAGAACTTCATACCGGGGCTACTGCTTTATCTCGCCGAAATGTACAGCGTCTTCATGCTGGCGCTCAGCCTGTTCATCGTCGCGAAGCCACTTCCCTCGCGCGCGGCGAGCCCGATAGACGATGCCGACCTCCCATTCGTCGATGTCTTCATACCCAGCTACAACGAGGAGCCGGCGCTGCTTGCCGACACCATCGCGGCGGCCAAGGCGATGGACTATCCGCAGGAGCGATTGACCGTATGGCTGCTCGACGACGGCGGAACCGTCCAGAAGCGCAACGCCGTCAACATCATCGAAGCCCAGGCGGCGGGTGAACGCCACGAGGAACTGAAGCAGCTCTGCGCGGATCTCGGCGCAAACTACCTGACCCGCGAGCGCAACGAGCATGCCAAGGCCGGCAATCTCAACAACGGGCTCGCAAATTCCACGGGACAGCTCGTGGCCGTGTTCGATGCCGACCATGCGCCGGCGCGCAGTTTCCTGCGCGAAACGGTCGGCTATTTCGCCGAGGACCCGCGCCTCTTTCTTGTGCAGACGCCGCACTTCTTCCTCAATCCCGATCCGCTGGAACGGAACCTGAAGACGTTCGATACGATGCCGTCCGAGAACGAGATGTTCTACGGCATCATCCAGCGGGGCCTCGACAAGTGGAACGCCTCGTTCTTCTGCGGCTCTGCCGCGGTGTTGCGCCGCGAGGCACTGGAGGAGACCGACGGCTTTTCGGGCATCAGCATCACGGAAGACTGTGAGACGGCGGTCGAACTCCACTCGCGCGGCTGGAACAGCGTCTATGTCGACAAGCCGCTGATTGCGGGCCTGCAGCCGGCCACCTTCGCAAGCTTCATCGGCCAGCGCAGCCGCTGGGCGCAGGGCATGATGCAGATCCTGCGCTTCCGGTTTCCCCCGCTCAAGCGCGGCCTCAGCCTGCCGCAGCGCCTTTGCTACATGTCGTCGACGCTGTTCTGGCTTTTTCCCTTCCCGCGGACCATCTTCCTGTTCGCGCCCCTGTTCTACCTGTTCTTCGACCTGCAGATCTTCACGGCCTCAGGTGGTGAGTTCCTCGCCTACACGCTCAGCTACATGGTCGTGAACCTGATGATGCAGAACTATCTCTATGGCCGGTTCCGCTGGCCGTGGATTTCCGAACTCTACGAATACATCCAGACGGTGCACCTGCTGCCCGCCGTGGTGTCGGTGATGCTCAATCCGCGCAAGCCGACCTTCAAGGTCACCGCCAAGGACGAGTCCATCACCATCAGCCGGCTGTCCGAGCTCAGCCGGCCGTTCTTCGTCATCTTTGCGGTGCTGCTGGTCGGCGTTGCGGTCAGTGCCTGGCGGATCTACGCCGAGCCATGGAAATCGGACGTGACACTGGTCGTGGGCGGCTGGAACCTGCTCAACCTGATCCTCGCGGGATGCGCGCTCGGCGTCGTCTCCGAGCGTCGCCAGCGCACCGCGACGCGGCGCGTCAAGGTCAACCGGCGGTGCGATTTCGGCCACGACGGGCTATGGCTTCCGGCGATGATCGAGGATGTTTCGGTGAACGGAGCACGCATCAAGGTCCATGGCGGCAAGGCGTCGGAACTCATCGCATTGGGGCAGGCAAACATCCGCTTCGCAACATTGTCCGGCGGCGAGCCCGCCACGCTGCCCGTCAACATCAGGAACAGCGAGAAGGAAGGCGACGGGGTCGCTGTCGGGTGCCAGTACTTGCGCTCCGCGCCCGAGCACCATCGTGCCGTCGCCGACCTGATCTTCGCCAATGCCGAGCAATGGACGGAATTCCAGCAGTCGCGGAGGCGTAATCTCGGCGTGGTCGTCGGTACGCTCTGGTTCCTGCGTCTCGCGCTGTTCCAGACCTGGCGGGGGCTCGTATATCTTTTCCGGGGCAGCGGGCGCTCCCCGGAAAAGACTCAAAACTCGATGCCCAGCGGGGCGCGGGCATGAGGCTTGTTCTCGCAACGTTGCTGACGGCGCTTGGCCTCGCCGCGGCCTCCGCGCAACCGGCCCCGTTCGACATGACGCCGGAACGCCCTGCGGTTGAGGACGCGGCACCCTTGCCGGACATGAGCGAAGACGATCCGCGCCCGGCGCCCGCGGAGGAACCCCAGAAACCGGTTCCGCAGGAGCTGCGCCGCCATCCGAAGTGCGACGGTACCTGCTGCCCGATGGCAACATCCAGCTTTTCGGAGAAAGCTCGATGCGAAGCTGGGCGGTCAACCTCACCGCGGTGCAGGCCGCGGCGCCTGCGCGGCTGCTTCTGCGCTACCGCAACGCGGTGGTCGTCGCGCCGGAAGCATCGCGGCTTCAGGTGCTTTTCAACGATGTCGTGGTCATCGACGATCGACGCAATCGGCCGCCGATTTCACGACACTCGATATCGAGATTCCCGACGATCTGCTGCAGGCCGGCCGCAACGAGATGACGGTGCGGGTTCGCCAGCGCCACCGCACCGACTGTACGATCCAGTCCACCTACGAGCTATGGACGGAAATCGAAGCCGGCGGCACGTTCATGTCGTTCGCCGATCCGGCCGCGTCGACGTATTCGAGCTTCGGCGACCTGCGCGCCCTTTCGGCCGATGCGCAGGGCCAGACGCGCATCACCATCGTCGCGCCGGCGATGGACCGAAATGACATGGGCGCCGATATCCTGCGGCTTGCACAGGCCATCGCCCTGCATTCCGTTCAGCCCAATCTCGCGTTTTCGGTCGCAGCTACCCTCGACCAGAGCCCTGACCGGCAGTCGCTTCGCGTCCTTCTGGGCTCGGCGGACGAACTTTCCGAGATGGCGGGAAGCGCGCTGCCGGCCGGCGCCACTCTCGGACCCGTGGCGGCCTTCATGGCGGCAAATGGCGACGGGTTTCCCACGCTCGTCGTCAGCGGCCGCAATCGTCAGGACTGGCAAGCGGCCATTGAACAGATGCTTCGCCCCGTCGACCGGCCGCCGGGCACACGGCGCGACGCCCTCATTACCGAACCATGGCACTTGCCCAACGCGCCTATGATCTACGACCGCCGTAGCCTTTCCTTTGGCGATCTAGGCATCCGCTCGGCGCAGTTTTCGGGACGCCGGTTCACCGCCGATTTCCAGTTTGCGATCCCGCCGGACTTCTACGCCGGCTCGTACGGCGAAGCCCGGCTGTTGCTGGATGCGGCGTTCGCCGCGACCGTGAAGCCGGGCAGCCTCATCAACGTCTACGTCAACGACAACATCGCCGCGTCGTTGCCCCTCACCTCCCGGAACGGGGCCATATATCGCCAGCTTCCGGTCAAGGTTACCATGAGGCACTTCAGGCCGGGGCTGAACCAGATAAGGCTGGAAGCTGAACTTCTGACCGAACAGGACGAGGCCTGCCTGCCCGGTGCGCCTGCAAGCGACACGCCGCGTTTTGCGATCTTCGACACGTCCCGCTTTGTCGTCCCCGATTTCGGGCGTATCGCGCAGTGGCCAAATCTGGGGGCGATCGGAGGGACCGGTTACCCCTATGGTCTCGGAAGCACTCCCGTCGCCCTCGTAATCGAACGCGACGATCCGGCCAGCCTCTCTGCCGCTGCCAATGTTCTGGCCCGCGTGGCGATCGTGTCCGGGCGGCCCGTTGCCTTCACGCTGACGACTTCGGCTGATGCCGCCCGTGAGCAGGACGCCATCTTCGTGGGTGCGATAAATGGTATTCCGGCCGGCGTTCTTGCCCAGGTCGGTGTAACGGAGGAAAGCCGAACCGCATGGATGCCGGCGGCCGGCCGGTCCAACGCCAGCGGCGAGACCCGCGTCGACATCGACGACTGGAGCCAGCAGGTTCAGGGCAGCCGGTTCATGGCCTGGATCAGGGATGTCGAGACCTGGTTTTCCGAAACCTTCGGCATCACTCCGGAGATGTTGCGTTTCGCGCCGAGAAGCGAGGCGGCCTTCGTGCCCCGGCAGGACGACGCGTTCCTTACCGTCCAGGGTGCCAACCCTGGAAACAGCGGGGTGTGGACGGTCTTTACCGCTCCGGACGGCGGCACATTGGCCAGGGGAAGTGCAGTCCTTTCCAAGCACGGGATGTGGGAAAAACTGGCTGGCCGCATCGCGACCTTGAAGACGGATATGGAAACGGTTGCCATCGAGCCCGCAGCCTCGACGTCCTTCAAACAGACACTGGCGCCCTCATTCACGAACTATCGGCTGATCGCTGCGAACTGGCTGTCGGCAAACATATTATCGTATTCCCTCCTGCTCGTGCTTGCGTGCATTCTGCTTGGAATTGCGACCTCCGCCCTTCTATCGCGGCTCGGGAGACGGCGATGATCCGGCAAATCCTCCAAGTGCTTTTGCTGTTGGGAGCTCTGCCCGCCATGGCACATGCACAAGAGACGAACGGGACCATCCAGGAATCGGAATGGGTGGCTTACAAGGAGCGTTTCGTCGCCGAGAACGGGCGCGTCATCGACGACGCCAACGGCCGCATTTCGCATAGCGAGGGCCAGGGATACGGGCTGCTTCTGGCGTTGCTGGCCAACGACCGGGCTGACTTTGCACGGATATGGACGTTCACGAATACAAGGCTGCTGCTGCGCGACGACGGGCTTGCCGTGTGGAAATGGGACCCCGATGCCGAGCCGCATGTAAGCGACCCCAACAATGCGTCCGACGGCGACCTGCTGATCGCATATGCACTGGCGCGAGCGGGCACCCAATGGAACGATGCCCGCTTCACCGACGCGGCGAGACAGATTGCGACGGCGCTTGCCGACGAAGCTGTCTTCGAGCAAAACGACCGCCTCATGTTGCGCCCCGGCGTCGTTGGGTTCGGAGCCGATGATCGGCCGGATGGGCCGGTCGTCAATCTCTCCTACTGGGTCTTCGAGGCCTTTCCAGTGCTGGCGGAACTGGTGCCAGCCGTCGACTGGGAAGCCCTCGGACGCGGCGGGCTCGATCTCGCCAGGGAAGCCGGGTTCGGCGCGCGCAAACTGCCATCGGACTGGATTTCCATCGCAGACGAGGCGCAACCTGCCGAGGGATTCCCCGCCGAATTCAGCTATAATGCAGTGCGAATCCCGCTGTACCTGATGCGCGCAGGACTGGACGACACGGCGCTGCTGAGACGTTTTCGGGAGGGAATCGCCGGTGCCAACGGGGGCCTCGCGCTCGTTGATGTGAGAAGTGGTGAAGTTAAGGAAGAGTTGATGGACGTGGGCTACCGGATCATCCCCGCCCTTGCCGACTGTGTGCTCGACGGCACGCCCCTGCCCGCCGAGCTGAAGCAGTTCGCGCCGACTGCTTACTACCCCTCGACATTGCATCTGCTCGGGCTGTCCTATGCGAGAGAGGAACAGCAGCAATGCCTGTAGCCGCTCGCGTACTTGGCAGGGCATGCCTCGCAGGCTTCATCGCTGCCGTGGTTGGCGGGGCGGCGATCGCGCATGCGCAGCACCATTGGCCAATCAACGATGACCACATTTCCGGCGAAACCACAGACACGGTGGCTGCGCCCTTCCCCGTGCAGGACGTTCCCACCGCCGCCGAACAGATGCCGCCGGCACTGGTTCAGGCTCAGGCCAGTGGGGCCGCCCCAGCGCCTGACGCCCCGCAGAAGGTGGACGAGTCCGCGTTGCGCTATTTCGCCCGCCAGGGCGACACGAAGCGGCTCGAGATCGAAATCGCACGCCTACGGGCTCTCTATCCGCAATGGACGCCACCGGCCGACCCGCTTGCAGTGCCTGTCAACGTCGACGAAAAGCTGGAAGCGATGTGGCAGCTTTATTCGGAAGGCCGCCTCGCGGCCGCTCGAGAGGCCATCGCCGACCGCCGCAGCGAGGAGCCGGACTGGCAGCCGCCGCAGGATCTTCTCGATCGGCTTGCGCTGGCGGAGGCGCGCGAAAGGCTCGTCAACGCTTCGGAGATCGATCAATACGCAACAGTGATCCGCATGGGCTCGGAGAACCCGCAGCTTCTGACCTGCGGAGAAGTCGACGTGCTATGGCGCGTCGCCGAAGCCTTTGCCCAGACAGATCGCCAAACGCGCGCCCGCGACGCCTATCGCTATATTCTGGACAACTGCGACAACCAGCAGGAACGCCTGGCTACAATCCAGAACGCAAGCCGCCAACTCACGCCCCCTGCTCGACGAATTGCTGGCGCTCGAACGCACGGCCGATGGTGGCGTCGGCGAATTCGAGCCGGTCCGCGACGACCTTGCCCGCGACGCGGTAGCGCGCGGTGGCGACGATGCAACCGCGACCGTTCCGGCAGAGCAACTGGCGCGGGTCGAGCAGCTTGCCAGGCAGGGCAATGCGGCATCCGATGCGCGGCTCCTCGGGTGGTACTACCTGGTGCGCGATAACCATGCCGAGGCGGAGACATGGTTCCGGATGGCGCGCGAACGCGAGGATTCGGCGGAAGCCTCGCAGGGACTGGCGCTTGCGCTGATGGCGCGCGGCCAGCACGAGGAAGCCGAAGCGATCACCTATCGCTGGCGCGACGAAAGCGACGAGATCCGCGCGGTCTATCTTGCCGCCGCAGCGAACCTCCTTGGCACGGACCCGCGCCCGACGCTGTCGGAAGACGTGCTAGGCCGCATCGTTGCGGAGGTTGTTGCCGCGCGCGACGTGCCAGGCGCGCGACAGCTCGGATGGTATGCCCGCGCGTGGGAGCAGCACCAGACAGCCGGGCAGTGGTTTTCCACGGCGTTGCGCTGGGACCCGGACGACGAACCCTCCGCCTATGGGCTTGCGCTGACCCGCCATCTCCTCGGCGACACCGCCGGACTTGCTGAAATAAAGCGCATATGGGCGGGACGCTCCGACCGCATCCGTGACGTCGGAGACCGCAGGGTCGAGCCCGCGCCGACGGCACCCACCCTGCCCCGTGCGCCGACAGCGACACCGCGAAGAAGCGAGAGCGGGTCTCAGCCGTCGGAGGCTGCGGCTGCGCCACAAGCGGCGGCACAGCCGCGCACGGCGGCGCCACCGCGGCGCTCCTGCACAAGCCACGCCGATCCGCGTCACCTTTCGGCGGAAGCCGCGCTCCAGCGTGGCTGGTGCCTGATGGACGCAAACCGGCCGATGGAGGCCGTGGACGCTTTCGCGGTGGCACTCGGGGGAGCTCGGAAAAGACGCGCCGCGATGCCGCCTGGGGACAGAGCCTTGCCTATCTGCGGGTGGAACTGGTCGACGAAGCAGCGGTTGCGGCCACGGCGCAGCCACAGGATGCGCGCCGCGCCAACGAGCTGCAAAGATCCATCCTCGCCCAGCGCGCCGCCGGCGCATTCGAACGCGGCCGCTATGTCGAGACGCTGCTGGCGCTGGACGAGCGCGCCCGCATCGCACCTGAGCGCCTCGACCTCATGGTGCTGCGCGGCTACGCCTACCTCAATCTACGACGGATCAATGACGCGCAACGCGTCTTCGAAGCTCTGGCCGCGACCGGCTCGCGCGAAGGCGTGAAAGGGCTTGCCGAGGTGCGCGACGCGCTGACGCCATCGCGATAGCGCGCTCCCCCCACAAACGCCCTACCGACTCACCAGTCTTCCGGAAGATCGAGCAAATCGCTTCGTCTGCTTCAAACAGGATTTGGACCAACAGTTCCTATGCTTTGAAGACATCAAAGATCTTCTGATTGACATACTCGAAAACAATTCCGATACCCGAACTGGCGTCTTCTACTCATGGTAGCAGCGGGCACGGATCGCTAGGCAAAAAGGGCGCGATCATTTGTCTCCTGCGGGTGGACATTTGAAGGGGGTTGAAATGAAGGGGAATACGGTTGCTTGGCGAAGGCGGCTGCTGGGGGCGATTGCGTCCGGCCTGCTGCTCGCATGCGGAGTAACGGCAACGGGATCGCTCGCTGCCGACGCGGCGCCTGCTGCGGTTCTTCAGAAAGTGCAGGAGCATGAGGCGCTGTGGGCGAGACTGACCGCCGATCGTGAGGCGCGAGCGCCGGTGATCGTGCGCTTTGCGATGCCCGCATTGCCGGATGTCGCGAGCTTTGCCAGCCCGCGGCGGCCGACGAAGCGCAGACCAAGGCAATCCACGCCGTTCAGGACAAGATACTGGGTGCAGTCTTGCCTTCGGACAAGCTTTCCTCCGCTCAGGCAACCGATGCGCTCAATCTCAAGCGCATGGATTTCTCGCCGATGTTCGGCATTCTTGCCAACGCCGAAGACCTCGCCAGATTTGCTGCCGATCCGAACGTCATCATGATCCAGGCAGACGGGGTCGACGCGCCACATCTGGTGGAATCGCTTCCGTTGATCGAGATGCCCGCGATGTATGCGGCCGGAGCTTCGGGCGACGGTTTCCACGTCGCGATCATCGATACGGGTGGGCTGTCCTCCCACACCTTCCTGTCTTCCCGGATCGTTTCGGAAGCCTGCTACAATTCAAGCGTTCCCGAGGATGGTTCGGTGAACGCCTGTCCGGGCGGTCAGGACACGACGGAGCCGGGATCGGGCGACGACTGCACGGTTTCCATCCTCTACGGTTGCGGCCACGGCACGCACGTCTCGGGCATTGCCGCAGGCTTCAATGCGGCGTTCCAACCACAGCCCCCTACCAACGGGGTCGCCCGCGACGCGCGGATCATCTCGATCAACGTCTTTTCCGAGTTTCCAGAGGAGCGATGCGATAATCTGCCGTCCGGTTTCCTGAGCTGCATCCTCTCCTACACGAGTGACCAGATCAAAGGCCTGGAGCGGGTCTACGCCCTGCGCAACACCTACGATATCGCCGCAGTGAACATGAGCCTGGGCGGCGGGCAGCATGACAGCTATTGCGAAAACGATTCACGCAAGCCGATCATTGACCAGCTCAAGGCGGCCAACATCGCGACAGTCGTTTCGGCGGGCAATGAGGCCTACAGTTCGTCGGTCAGTGCTCCGGCGTGCATTTCCTCGGCGATCAGTGTGGCTTCGTCCACGAAAAGCGATGCGCGTTCGTGGTTCTCCAACTGGGGACCGCTCATCGATCTCGTGGCGCCGGGAACGTCTATATATTCGTCATACGTCGACCAGAATCGCCACGGCCACTTCGCCTATCTGTCCGGCACGTCGATGGCCGCACCGCACGTGACAGGCGCCTGGGCGACGCTCCGCTCCGCCTTTCCCAATGCAACCGTGAACCAAATTCTCGCCGCGTTGCAAAGCACGGGTGCGAACATCACCGACGGGAAGCTCGCGAAGAAGCGCATCAACGTCAACCGCGCCCGGCTCGTCCTGGCCAGCAACCCGGATCCGGATCCGGATCCGACCGGTCCGGCCAATGATAACTTCGCCAACCGGATCGCCGTGGCTGTGTCGGTTGCTGGATCCACTCGCACTGTGACGGGCTCGAACGTGGGCGCGACGGCGGAGGCCGGAGAGCCGCTCCATGCAAGAAGTCCGAGTGCGCGGACCAGTGTCTGGTGGCGCTACACGCCATACAGTTCAGGTCCGATCACCATCACGACGGCCGGCAGCAGCTTCGATACCGTTCTCGCGATCTATACGGGCTCTTCGGTCGACGCCTTGAGTTCAGTGACTTCGAACGACGATGCCGGTGGCGGCACCCTTCGGTCGGAAGTGACGTTCATCGGGGCGGCCGGCACCGAGTACCAGATCGCGGTTGCGGGTTATGACAACGCTACCGGCAACGTACGCCTCAACGTCACGGGTGGCGCTGCGTCTACGGATCGTCCTCCGCACGATGATTTCGAGGTGCGCCGGAACGTTTATCCGCCGTCACGTGTCGGCTCCAGGCGGACGGTTACGTCAACCAACCACTATGCGACGGCCCAGCGTTTCGAGCCTTACCACGCCGGCTGGAGAAACGCCCGCAACAGCGTGTGGTACCGCTTTACGCCGCAGAGCACCGGCCGTGTGGTCATCGACACCAGGGGCAGTGATTTCGACACCATCCTCGCAGTCTATGTCCGTGGCTCCCTGCGTCACCTGACCGAGATCGCCTCCAACAAGGACTATCGGGGCTTCGGCCGCCAGTCGCGGGTTCACTTCCGTGCGATCGCTGGCCGCCAGTACCAGATCGCGATCGCCGGCTACGGCAACCGCAGCGGCAACATCCGCCTGAACATCGTGGGCGGCGAGCCGGGTCGCGGCACCTATGCGGTCGGCGCAAACTCTGTTGAGGCAACACCGGTCGAGCCGATAGCCTCTGCCGCAAGCGTCACCACCTACGCATCGGACACGCCGTCCCCGGCGCGCCTGGCAGCAGCACCTGTAGCGCTGCAGCAGGCTACGTCGGCCGGCGCTTCGGCGACCAAGTCCGGCGATACAGGCGATGTCACGGTTGCGGCCGGTTCGCAGCAGGTGTCTCAGCCTGCCGCAGCACTGGTCGGCAGCAACCGCGTCGAGCTCGTCTCCGCCGTGGTGACACCGAGCAACGATGGCGTGCTGCGGGTCCCCGCAGGCGGCGGCAGCTTCACCACTGTCGCGGTGAACAATGCCGGCGCGGATGCGACACTGACGGCCGAGCTGTCGCTATCGCCGGTTGCCGGTGCGGCTTCGGCACTGCCTGCGGGCATGTCGATCTGCCGGACCGACCCGGCGACCAGCACCTGCATCGGCGCGCGGGCAAGCTCGGTCAGCTTCGAGGCCGCCTCGAACATGCCAGTCACCTTCGCGGCGTTCGTGGACCATCAGGGCAGCGAGATCGCCTATGATCCCGCCACCCGGCTCTACGTGCACTTCCGCCAGGGCTCGACGGTTGTTGGCACCGCCAGCGTATCGGTCTGCACCATCGGCAAGGAAGGCTGCGAAGCCGGTCCGCGCCAATCGGCCAGCCTGGCAGACATCGCCCAGTAAGGTCACTCCACTTTACACGGAGCTCAAACAAGATCGGCCGCCGCGACATCGAACGTCGCGGCGGCCGATCGCATGATAAGGCAGCAGCGCTGGCGGGTATTGGAGGCCGGAGAGTGGGGAACAAACGCCGCCACCAGATTGACCCTGAAAGTCAGCTTGTCGCGGATCGGAAAAGATGGTGCCCCCGGACGGACTCGAACCGCCGACCCCTGATTACAAATCAGGTGCTCTACCAACTGAGCTACAAGGGCATTGCGTAGCGGGGTAGCATAAATTGCCAAGCAGTAAAGTGGAATGTGCGCGAGGCACGGAATATGCCGCTGCGTCCGTGCCGCTTTCTTCGGTGCCTGCGCCGTGCTACGCCTCCCGCACCCGCCTCCATCGCAGGCTCTTATCCGCCGGAAATCCATGCCCGACGAAAACATCGCCCTCACCTTCATCGCCGCAGAAAGCGACGACGCGCGCGAAGCGGCCGCGCGGCTTGCAGCGCTCTATGGCCAGAGCCGGGTTGAGGATGCAGACGTCGTCGTGGCGCTGGGCGGCGACGGTTTCATGCTGCAGGCGATCCAGGACAACATGGATTCCGGTCGCTCGATCTACGGCATGAACCGCGGCACGATCGGCTTCCTGATGAACGAATATTCGGAAGTCGACCTGCTCGCACGCATCGCCGCAGCCACGCCCGAGACGATCCGGCCGCTTGTGATGGACGTCGAGACCGCCGACGGTGCACCACGGACGAGCCGCGCCATCAACGAGGTCTCGCTGTTCCGGCAATCGGCGCAGGCCGCAAAGATACGCATCACGGTCGATGGCAAGGTGCGGCTCGACGAACTGATCTGCGACGGCGTGATGGTTGCCACGCCTGCGGGCTCCACCGCTTACAACCTCTCGGCGCACGGGCCGATCCTGCCGCTCGACGCGCCTTTGCTCGCGCTCACGCCGGTCAGCCCGTTTCGCCCGCGCAGATGGCGTGGGGCGCTGCTGCCGAACCATGCGAATGTGCGCTTCGACATTCTGGAAGCCGACAAGCGCCCGGTGAACGCCGTCGCCGACCATGTCGAGGTCAAATCTGTGACCTCAGTCAGCGTACGCGAGTCGCGCCGCTCCACGGTCACGCTTCTCTTCGACGAGAGCCATTCCTGGGACGAGCGCATCCTCACGGAGCAGTTTCGGTATTGAAATCTGCCCAACACTTAATCATATCTCGCCAAAAGCCGCCATTCCCGGGCCTTTTCCGGCTGCCGCCGTTGACATTGCGGCAATCGCGCCTTAACGCCACCGACAGGTATCCGAGCGCCGTGCGCCGGATTTGATGGACGCATTGTGCGGCGGCGTCCCAAACTCGCGAACCAGCAAAGACAGCCATAACGTGTCATCAGACAACCAGACCGACATTCAAGCCGAAACCACAGTCGAGGCTCCTGAGGTCACTTTTGCCGATCTCGGCCTCTCCCAGAAGGTTCTGTCCGCCGTCCACGACGCCGGATATGTGAACCCGACACCGATCCAGGCCGGTGCGATCCCGCATGCGCTCCAGGGCAAGGATGTGCTCGGCATCGCTCAGACTGGCACCGGCAAGACGGCCGCTTTCGTCCTGCCGATGATCACCCGGCTCGAAAAGGGCCGCGCCCGTGCCCGCATGCCGCGCACGCTGATCCTCGAGCCGACCCGCGAGCTTGCGGCCCAGGTCGAGGAAAACTTCGTCAAATACGGCAAGAACCACCGGCTCAACATCGCGCTGCTGATCGGCGGCGTGTCCTTCGACGAGCAGGAAAAGAAGCTGGAGCGCGGCGCTGACGTGCTGATCGCGACGCCCGGTCGCCTGCTCGACCATTTCGAACGCGGCAAGCTGCTGCTGACCGGTGTCGACATCCTCGTCATCGACGAGGCGGACCGGATGCTCGACATGGGCTTCATTCCCGACATCGAGCGGATCGCGAAGCTTATACCGTTCACTCGGCAGACGCTTTTCTTCTCGGCGACGATGCCGCCCGAGATCACCAAGCTGACCGAGCAGTTCCTGCAGGCGCCGGTGCGCATCGAGGTCTCGAAGGCCGCTTCCACCGGGGTCAACATCGTCCAGCGGCTCGTGAAGTCGAAGTCGAAGGGCTGGGACAAGCGCGAAACCCTGCGCAAGCTGATCCGCGCCGAGGAAGATGAACTCAAGAACGCGATCATCTTCTGCAATCGCAAGGTCGACGTTTCCGAGCTCTTCCGCTCGCTGGTGAAGCATGATTTCGATGCCGGCGCACTGCACGGCGACATGGACCACGCGCGCGCATGGCCATGCTGGCGGCATTCCGCGAAGGCAAGCTGAAGCTGCTGGTGGCTTCGGACGTCGCCGCGCGCGGTCTCGATATCCCCGATGTCAGCCACGTCTTCAATTTCGATGTGCCTATCCATGCCGAGGACTATGTCCACCGCATCGGCCGCACCGGCCGCGCGGGCCGTTCGGGCAAGTCCTTCACGATCGTGACACGCTCCGATGGCAAGTATCTCGATGCGATCCAGAAACTGATCGGCAAGGATATCGAGTGGATGGACGGAGATCTATCGACCGTTGCGCAGGACGACGCAGAAGATGAAGCGCCGCGCCGCAACCGCGGCAAGGGCCGCGAGCGCGGCAGGGCCTCATCCGGCGAGCGCAAGCCGCGCGGCGAAAAGCGCGCCCGCCGTGACGAAGCAGAAGAAGCCGTGGCCGAACCCGTCCAAGTGACCGAGGAAGCGCCTGCCGAAGACAAGCAGGCGCGCCGCGATGCGATCAAGGCGGACAATGCCGAGCGCAAGGCGAAGCCCGAACAGCCGCGCCAGCGCGAGGACGACAATCGGCGCGAGCGCGGCGGCCGCAACAACAACTGGCGGCGCGAAGACGACGAGCCCTCGCCGATCGGCTTCGGCGACGATATGCCGGCGTTCATGAAGATCCCCGCACGGGTCTGATTTCAACGGCTGGCAATGGGCTCAACGTCCCTGAATGGATCCTCGGGTCGAGCCCGAGGATGACGAAGGCAGGAAAGTGCAAGCCCACCGCCGATGCGGTAATGTGCAGTTGCCTTGCACTCGTCACCCGCGACTAAGGCCCGGAATTGGCCCTACGCCTGTCCATGACGCCATAGCCGACAGGCGAACGCCTCAGAGCGCGGCTTACTTATTCCCGCTCTTGCGCGAACGCAGCGCCGCCTCGTAGGCTTTGCGCGTCCAATGCGTCATCTCTTCGGGATCGTCGAGCGCGCTGTCGGGAATCGACCAGTACGGCATGGCGACCGGCCCTTTCCTGATATGGCCCTCATAGACCCATTGGGATGACCCGGCCGCCGCAAAGTCCGGCGCGCTCACCGCATCCGCCTTGAGCAGGATGTCGCCGCCCACCTCGAGCGCGACGATCTGGCCCTCATGATAAATGCCCTTGCCGCCGAACATGCGCCGGATCGTCACCCGGCCGAGCCCCGAAAAGAGGTCGGCGATCGCGTCGTTGTCCATGCCCGGGTCCACACGTCGAGAGAAACAAAAATCTTACCGCGGCGTTAGAGTGCAGCAAACGCGACACGGAGAAAAGCCGCGATGCCTATGCTCCTGAAAGGCTCCTGCCGTTGCGGATCGATCCGCTTCGAGGTGCAGAGCCATACGCCGGTACCCTACCAGCTTTGCTACTGCTCGATCTGCCGCAAACAGCAGGGCGGTGGCGGCTATGCGATCAACCTCGGCGCAGACGCGCGCACGCTCACAATCGAAGGCGAAGAACATCTCGGGCTTTATCGTGCCGAGATCCAGGACGACGAACGGCCGCATTGCGAGACATCGACAGGCGAGCGCCGCTTTTGCCGCAACTGCGGGACGGCGCTGTGGCTCTACGATCCCACCTGGCCGGACCTGGTTCACCCCTTCGCCTCAGCCATCGATACCGACCTGCCTTCAGCATCCGAGCGCGTCCATCTGATGCTGAAATACAAGGCGTCATGGGTCGAGCCCGACATTCGCGAGGGCGATGCAACGTTCGAGCTATTCCCCAGTGAGTCGATCGCGGACTGGCACAGGAAGCGTGGCTTGTGGGTGGACTAAGCCTGCCTGCGTGGCGTCAGGTTCACTGCGACCAGCCGCGATCGGGTCGGCGGTGCCTTTGCCCTTGGACGGACGAGGCAGCGACCATCCGAGGTTCATGCCTGCGGCCGCGAGCAATATTGCGGCCGACCCGAAAAGCTGAATGCCCTGGAGCTCATGCCCGAAGGCAAGATAGTCCACCGCGATCGCGGCAACGGGGTAGATGAACGACAGCGCGCCGGTCAGGCTCGTGGGAAGCTGCTGGATCGCACCGTAAAGCAGCACATACATCAGCCCGGTATGAACTATGCCGAGCGCGGCAAGGCTCGACCACTCGACGCCACCTGCAGGTAGCGCCGCGAAATCGGCAAGCGGCGCCAGAAGAACCACGCCGACGCTGACCTGGATGAACGCAATCAGGTGCGGCGGGATACCTTTCAGATATTTCGCGACGACCGCGGCGATCGCATAAAGAAAGGCGGCACCAAGCGCCAGTGCCACGCCGGCAAGATAGTCCGTGCCGGCGGCGTAGGCGCTGCCACCCCTCGCCTGCACGATCAGTAGCATCCCTGCAAATGCGAGCCCCAGCCAGCCCAGTTTGTCGAATGTAATCCGTTCCCGGAACAGGAAGACGCCGAACGCGACCAGCATGAAAGGTTGCGTGTTGTAGACAACCGTGGCGATGGAAATCGAGGCGCGCGAATAGGACGCAAACAGCAAAAGCCAGTTCAATACGATCGCGACACCACCGAGCATGGCGAGAACGAGGACGCGCGAGGAGAGAACATCACGGCGAAAGAGGCCCAGTGCCAGGCACACCACGAACAGCGTGGCTGCCCCGAACACGCAGCGCCAGAACACCACATTGGTGACGCCCTGTCCTGACATGAGCACGAACCAGCCAATGGTTCCGGATATCAGCATGGCCGCCGTCATTTTCGCGGAGCCTTGGAGGATGGGGTCTTGCATGGGGAGTGCCTCAATGAACCTGCCACCGAGGATGCCCCTGCCGTCGGGGATTTTATATGCTATCTGGAAGGCAAATCGCGGCAAACGCCTAATATTTTCGTGTCGCGTTTGGCTATTGCCTAAGGAACAAAAAATGATCGATGAGACTGACCGCAACATCCTGATGGCGCTTGCAGATGATGCGAGGCTGTCGCTCAAAGAATTGAGCCAGCGCGTCAATCTTTCGGCTCCCAGCGTCTCGGAGCGTCTGAAACGACTGGAGGAGCGCGGAGTGATCCGCGCGTTCACACTGGATGTCGACCCCAGCGCTCTCGGCTATACGCTGCAGGCGATCGTGCGTATCCGGCCGCTGCCAGGCCAGTTGCATATCGTTCAGAACCTGCTGGATCAGGTCGCCGAACTCGTCGAGTGCGACAAGGTCACGGGCGACGACTGCTTCATCGCGCGGCTCTACATCCGCTCCATGGAGCATCTGGACAGGATTCTCGACCGGATCGCCGAAAAAGCGGAAACCAACACAGCCATCGTGAAAGCACAGCCGGTACGGAGAAGGCTGCCGCCCCTGGCGTAATTGCCGCCTCAGGCCGCGTCGGCTGCCGCGCGGGCTTCTGCCAGCGCCTTCAGGTCGGCAGGCTTCAGTTCGACGGATTCACCGCAGCCGCAGGCAGACGACTGGTTCGGGTTGCGAAAGGTGAAGCCGGTGCGTAGCGTGGTCTTCTCGAAATCCATCTCTGTGCCGAGCAGGAAGAGAGCCGCCTCCGGCGCGACCCATACATGGGCGCCGCCATGCTCAACGTGGTCGTCCTTCGCCTCCGGTTCGGTCACTAGGTCGATGGTGTATTCCATCCCCGCGCAACCACCCTTCTTGATGCCGACACGAATGCCTTGCGCGCCGTCACGGGCGTCCACGATCTCGCGCACGCGGCCTGCGGCTGCGTCGGTCATCGTCATCACCTGAAATCTGCCCATTTCCTTCTCCATTGCGCGCCGGTTCAAGGCCGGCGGAATGATTGTCCTATCCCGAAGATGGTGAAGATTGGACCCCACCGCAACCCCGTCGCCGTATATGCGAAAATAGCACCGGCGGCGGAAGTTTTTACATTAAGGCACTAGCAGCCACCTTCTCTAGATTCAGTGCATACTGGCACAACAACAATCACATATCCTTTATTGCCACATATCCTTCATTGCGGCTTCGGCGTAAGCATCCAGCACCGCGTGCATTTCTCCCATGCCGATGGCGTAGTAGGCGTCATCTGCAGCATCGAAGCTCATTTTCTCGTCATCAATCGGGCCAACTACCGGAATGCGCGACTCCTGGATTCGGGAAATGATCGCCGAACTGCGCGCGTGCGGAACGCGCTATTGTTGCGCACTCCAGCAACCCAATGGCTTCGAACCCCTGGATGGCCCGGTGGATCATTATGCCGTACGAATTGTAGAAATACTGGTGGAACCCGCCGTTGCGAACCTGCCAATCCAGTAGTTCGACGCAGATCACATTAGCAATTGCATCCGGGACGGCCGCTATCGCGCGATGATATGAAGCCGGCTCATCGAGAGATTCCAGAATGTCATCGCCCCAGCGATCCACGACTGCGGCCGAAGGAGGAATATTGCCTTCGTTTGACATCACCCCCAATCGAAACTCAATACCAGCCTACCGCCACTTGGGCCTCTTCCGACATTCTGTCGGGGGTCCAGGGCGGGTCGAACACCATCTTGACGTCGACGCCGGAGACGCCTTCCACGGAGCTGACCGCATTCTCTACCCAGCCGGGCATCTCGCCCGCGACCGGGCAGCCGGGCGCCGTCAGCGTCATGTCGATCTTGACCGAGCGGTCGTCCTCGATGTCGATGCGGTAGATCAGGCCGAGCTCGTAGATGTCGGCCGGGATCTCCGGATCATAGACCGTCTTCAGCGCACCGACGATGTCGTCCGTCAGCCGCGCCAGCTCGTCCTGGGGAATGGAGGAGCTGGAAGTCGCGTCATTCGCAGGCTGCGCCTCGCTGTTTTCCGTGTGTGCTGCCGTTTCGTCCATCATCATCACCCGAAGAATGTGCGCGCCTTTTCCAGCGCCTCGGCCAGGATATCGATCTCGGCCTTCGTGTTATACATGGCGAACGAGGCCCGACATGTCGAGGTCACGCCAAAACGCTTGAGCAGCGGCTGGGCGCAGTGAGTGCCGGCGCGGACCGCCACGCCCGCCCTGTCGATGACCATCGAGACGTCATGCGCGTGGATGCCTTCGAGCTCGAACGAGACGATGGCCCCCTTCCCCGGCGCGTTGCCGAAGATGCGCATCGCGTTGATGCCGCGCAGGCGCTCATGCGCGTAGGCGGTGAGTTCGGCCTCAAGCGCGGCGATGCGCTCGCGGCCGATGCCCTGCATGTACTGCAGCGCAGCGCCCAGGCCGATCGCCTGAACGATCGGCGGCGTGCCGGCCTCGAAGCGATGCGGCGGGTCGTTATAGGTCACCGTTTCCTCGGTGACGTTCTCGATCATCTCGCCACCGCCCTGGAAGGGACGCATGGCGGCCAGCATTTCCTTGCGGCCGTAAAGCACGCCGATGCCCGACGGGCCGTAGACCTTGTGGCCGGTGAACACGTACCAGTCACAGCCAATGTCGCGCACGTCGACCGGCATGTGGACGGCGGCCTGGCTGCCGTCGATCAATGTCGGGATGCCACGTTCCCTGGCGATGCGGCAGATCTCTTTGACCGGCGTGACGGTGCCGAGCGCGTTCGACATATGGGTGATGGCCACGAGCTTGGTGCGCTCGGTCAGGCTCTTCTCGAAATCCTCGAGGTGGAAGGCCCCGTCATCGTCGACCGGCACCCAGACGAGCTTCGCGCCCTGACGCTCGCGGATGAAATGCCACGGCACGATGTTGGAGTGGTGCTCCATGATGGAGAGCACGATCTCGTCGCCCTCGCCGATGTTTGGCATGCCCCAACCATAGGCGACGGTGTTGATGGCCTCCGTCGTCGACTTGGTGAAGACGATCTCGTCGATGCTTTCGGCATTGAGGAAGCCGCGCACCGTCTCGCGTGCCTTCTCGTAGGCGTCGGTAGCCGCATTAGACAGGAAATGCAGGCCGCGGTGCACGTTCGCATATTCGTTGCTGTAGGCGTGCGAGATCGCTTCGATCACCGCCTGCGGCTTCTGTGCCGAAGCGCCGTTGTCGAGATAGACGAGCGGCTTGCCGTAAACCTCGCGCGACAGGATCGGGAAGTCGCGCCGGATCGCCTCAACGTCGTAAGGTGGGTTTTCGACTTTCTGGTCCATTTGCAACGTGCCTTATTGTGCGTCCTTCGAGGCTCGCTTCGCTCGCACCTAAGGATGAGGACTGTTGGGCATCGAGCTCACCGCAAAATGGGGCGATCGACCCTCCCTCATCCTGAGGTGCGAGCCCGCAAGTCCCTTTTGCGGGTTCGCTGCGTCCTTCCAGGGCGAGCCTCGAAGGACGCACCACAATTCTACCCGTGCTCGGCGAACCAGCCGTCGAGCTTTGCCTCCAGAGCGGCCACAAGCGCCTCGTCGTCCAGCTCCTCGATGATCTCGGCGAGGAAGGCCTTGATGAGCAGACCGCGCGCGGCCTTTTCCGGCACGCCGCGCGCCATCAGGTAGAACAGGTGCGCGGGATGGATCTCGGTCACCGTCGCGCCATGGCCGCAGGCAACGTCGTCGGCGAAGATTTCCAGCTCGGGCTTGGTCGAGAATTCTGCATCGTCGGACAGAAGCAGCGTGTTGCACGCCATCTTGGCATCCGTCTTCTGGGCGATCGCGGCGACGCGGATCTGCCCCTGGAAGACGCCATGGGCCCTGTCTGTCACCACGTTGCGGATGATCTCGGTCGAGGTCGTATCAGGCGCCGAATGGTCGAGAACCATGGTGACGTCGCAATGCGTATCGCCACCCAGCAGGTTGATACCGCGCAGCTTGAAATCAGACCCTTCGCCGGCCGCGTCGACCCGCACTTCCTGCCGGACCAGCTTACCGCCGGCATTCATGATGAAGAGCGTGAGCTTGGCATCCTTGCCGATGCGAATCCTCATCTGGCCGAGATGCGTGACGGTTGCCGGCTGCTCCTGCACCAGCACCCAGACCACGTCCGCGCCGTCACCGACGTCCAGTGTCGACACCGAGCTTGCCAGTGCCGCGCCTGCTCCCGTCTGGCGCTCGACGATCGTTGCCCTGGCGCCAGCGCCGACGACGACGGGGAAGCGGGCATGCACCTGTCCGCCGGCCTGAAGGTTCTGCAACTCCATCGGCGCGTCGAGCTGCGCGCCTTCCGCGATCGTCAAGGCGAAGCCGTCGGAAGCGAAGGCCGTGTTGACAGCGGCAACGGCATCCGTCTCATCGACGGGCGCAAGCGCGGCATCGCCGTCACCCGCCAGCAACATGTCCTTGAAACGGCGGACCGTTACACCCTCTATCTCCGAAGCTTTCTCCGCCTTGCCATTGGCCACGCGCAGCACGGCCGAGCCGTCGATCAGCGGCCGCAGCAAGTCCGGCTTCGCGGACGGCTCGAAGGCAGGCACCGCGGTCAGCAGCCGGCGCAGGTCCGTATAGTGCCAGGCCTCGATGCGCCGGGTAGGCAGGCCGCCTTTCAGCAACTCGACGGCGTCGTCACGCATGACCGTCACCGCGGCATCGCCCGGCAGATCGGACACGCGTTCCGAAAACGCCTCGACCAGCGCGGATTCCGCCGGTGTCAGTGTGGGAGAAGCATGGATGTTCATCATTTGCCTCAGGCCGCTTCGTCGATCACGCCGGCGTAACCGTTCTGTTCGAGTTCGAGCGCCAGGCTCTTGTCGCCCGACTTGATGACCTGCCCCTTGTAGAGCACATGCACGCTGTCGGGCACGATGTGCTCGAGCAGGCGCTGGTAGTGAGTGATCACCACGATCGCTCGGTCCGGCGAACGCAGGGCGTTGACGCCGTCCGACACGATCTTGAGGGCATCGATGTCGAGGCCGGAATCGGTCTCGTCGAGCACGCAGAGCTTGGGCTCAAGCAGCTTCATCTGGAGGATTTCGGCGCGCTTCTTCTCGCCGCCGGAGAAGCCGACATTGAGCGGACGCTTGAGCATGTTCATGTCGATGTTAAGGGAGCCCGCCGCTTCCTTGACCCGCTTCAGCAGGTCCGGAATCTTCAGCTCTTCCTCGCCGCGCGCCTTGCGCTGCGAATTCATGGCGACCTTGAGAAACTCCATCGTGGCAACGCCCGGTATCTCCATCGGATACTGGAAGGCCAGGAAGATGCCGGCAGCCGCGCGCTCGGCCGGGTCCATCTCGAGGATGGATTCACCGTTGTAGAGGATGTCGCCTTCTGTCACCTCGTAATCGTCGCGGCCGGCGAGGATGTAGGAGAGCGTAGACTTGCCGGAGCCGTTCGGCCCCATGATGGCGGCAACCTCGCCCTTGTTGACGGTCAGGTTGAGCCCACGGATGATCTCGGTGCCGTCTTCGGCTATGCGGGCGTGAAGGTTCTTGATCTCAAGCATGATATCTTCCGTTCAATAGGTACGCGCTTCCAGCAACTCGTAGTGGGCGGAAAGCTCGTCAAATCTCTTCAAAACAGCTCTGGCAGCCGGCGGGACGTAACATTTCTCGTAGTCGTCACCGACAAAGGCCTTTACCGCGTCAATGTCGTCGAACTCCATGATCGTTACGAACTCGACTTCATCAGCCAAGGGACGCCGCATCATCTCGAAGCGCCGCAGCCCTTTAATCTCCATCGCCTCGATGCCCACCGACACCTCTTCCCGCAGCAGCTTCTCGTAGGTGTCGGCATTTTCTGGCGTCGTCCAGCCGTGCCAGACCCGCTTGACCGTCATCCCACGCTCCCCTCGAGTGAAATCCCGATCAGCTTCTGTGCCTCGACGGCGAATTCCATCGGCAGTTCCTGGATGACTTCCTTGACGAAGCCGTTGACGATCAGCGCGATCGCCTCCTCCTCGGGAATGCCGCGCTGCATCACGTAGAAGAGCTGGTCTTCCGAAATCTTCGACGTCGTCGCCTCGTGCTCGAACTTGGCGGTCGAGTTCTTCGCCTCAATGTAGGGCACGGTATGCGCGCCGCACTCGTTGCCGATCAGCAGAGAATCGCACTGGGTGAAGTTGCGCGCGTTCTCGGCGCGGCGGTGGGCGGAGACCTGGCCGCGATAGGTGTTGTTCGACTTGCCGGCCGAAATACCCTTCGAGATGATGCGGCTCGACGTGTTCTTGCCGAGATGGATCATCTTGGTGCCGCTGTCGATCTGCTGGTGGCCGTTGGAGACGGCGATCGAATAGAATTCGCCGCGCGAATTATCGCCGCGCAGGATGCAGGAAGGATACTTCCACGTGATCGCCGAGCCGGTCTCCACCTGCGTCCACGAAATCTTCGAGTTCTTGCCGCGGCAATCGCCGCGCTTGGTGACGAAGTTGTAGATGCCGCCCTTGCCCTGCGCGTCGCCGGGATACCAGTTCTGCACGGTCGAATACTTAATCTCGGCATCGTCGAGCGCGACCAGTTCGACCACGGCCGCGTGAAGCTGGTTCTCGTCGCGCTGCGGGGCCGTGCAGCCCTCAAGGTAGGAGACGTAGGCCCCTTCCTCGGCAATGATCAGCGTGCGTTCGAACTGGCCGGTGTTCTTCTCGTTGATGCGGAAATAGGTCGACAGCTCCATCGGGCACCGCACGCCCTTCGGCACGTAGACGAAAGACCCGTCGGTGAAGACGGCCGAATTGAGCGTCGCATAATAGTTGTCGGTCGTCGGCACGACGGAGCCGAGATATTTCTGCACCAGCTCCGGATGCTCGCGGATGGCTTCCGAGATCGAACAGAAGATCACGCCCGCCTTGGCAAGCTCTTCCTTGAAGGTGGTGACGACGGACACCGAATCGAACACGGCATCGACGGCCACACGGCCGGACTTGTAGACGTTGTCGTTGGCGCCCTCGTCGTCCGCATCCTTCTCGACGCCGGCCAGGATTTCCTGCTCGCGTAGCGGAATGCCGAGCTTCTCGTAGACGCGCAGCAGCTCCGGATCGACCTCGTCGAGCGACTTCGGGCCGGACTGGTTCTTCGGCGCGGCGTAGTAGTGGATGTCCTGGAAGTCGATCTTCGGATAAGAGACGCGCGCCCAGTTAGGCTCGTCAAGCGTCAGCCAGCGGCGGAACGCGCCAAGACGCCATTCGAGCATCCACTCCGGCTCGTCCTTCTTGGCCGAGATGAAACGGATCGTGTCCTCAGACAGGCCCTTGGGGGCCTTATCCATCTCGATAAACGATTCAAATCCGTACTTGTACTGGTCCACATCGATCTTGCGGACCTGCTCGATCGTTTCCTGCACAGCAGGCATCGGCGCTCTCCATCCTTGCCAGGTTCAAGGCCCGGCAGTTGTCGATTCGCATATATTTCCGCGCATATATCGCGGTATGCGGTTCATGTAGTGTGCCATTGGCAAAAATGCACCCCGCCAACGGGCTGCATTTGCAACGCACACATGTTTTGCCGGGCAAAAAGCCCGGATTTTCGTACCGCCGCCTCAGGCAGCCCGTTCTCGCCCGTCGCGCCGCGCCAGATGCGCGCGCAACGCCTGCTCGAACGCTTTCAATTCAGCCTCGCCCGTCTCGGGTCCGATCGAGACCCTCAGCGCGCCCGCCGCCTCGCCATGCCGCATAGCCTTGAGCACGTGGCTCGGACCAACCTTGCCGGAGGAGCAGGCCGATCCCGCCGACAGCGAAACACCAGCAAGGTCGAATGCGATCTGGGCGGTTTCAGCCTTGAGGCCCGGTACCGCAAAGAACAACGTATTGCAAAGCCGCTCGGTACGGTTTCCGAAGATCGTTGCGTCAGGGGCGAGTTCGACCACAACCTGCTCGAACGCGTCGCGCATGGCCCGAATGCCATCGACAACCGAAAGACCCGCCAAAGCGGCCCGCGCGGCTGCGCCGAAGCCGGCGATGCCCGGCACGTTCTCAGTGCCTGCCCTAAACCCCTTTTCCTGGCCGCCGCCGGAGACCAGGGGCACCGGCATCATCAGGTCGGAAACGCCGACCACTGCGCCCACCCCCTTGGGCCCGCCGATCTTGTGCGACGACAGAATCAGGAAATCGCCATAACCATCGGAGATGTCGAGTGGAATGCGGCCGGCAGCCTGCACCGCGTCGATCACGAGCACGCCACCATGAGCTTTCACCAGCGCAGCGATGTCGCGCACTGGCTGTATGACGCCCGTCTCGTTGTTGGCGGCATGGATCGCCACAAGCACAAGTCCTTGCGCGCGGTCGTGGCCGGCCAGTTCGCGCTCAAGCGATGCCATATCGACAATGCCGTCAGCATCCACGCCGACGCGTGTGACCGCATCCGGCGCAAAGCGGCCGCCATTCAGAATGCAGGGATGGTCGGCTGCCGAGACGATGAGGCGCGCCATGCGCACAGGCGCCTTGCCCATGCGCCAGTCCGGCGACAGGAACATCGATGCCGCTTCCGTCGCGCCCGAGGTGAAGACCACATGCTCCGGCTTGCCGCCTGCCAGCGCCGCCACATCGCGTCGCGCCCCGTCAACCATGCGACGGGCAGAACGGCCGTCGGCATGAACGGATGACGGATTCGCGTCGACCTCCAGCGCGGCCAGCATGGCGGCGCGCGCAGCCGGCAACAGCGGTGCGCTGGCATTGTGGTCGAGATAGGCGCGGCTCGCCGCCATTACGGGTTTCAATCTCCTTGGCTCGGCATCGCTGCGTCAGGTCGGCGTTTTTCCTTGAAATTGCAAGGTCAGCCGTCCTATTTACCCGCGTTGCGAACCGGCAGGCATCTTTCGCCGCCAGTTTTGAATTGTTCTAAACTAGCTTCTAGGGTGACGGCCCTGTCCCGTCAAGACCGAGGGGCGGGATTGCCCTGATTCTGACGCGCGAGACGAGGCCGCAGCATGCGGCGTGAAGTGGAGTAAGTATGCCCGAAGTCATTTTTGCAGGTCCCGCAGGTCGTCTCGAGGGCCGCTACCAGCCCTCGAAGGAAAAGAACGCCCCCATCGCGATCATTCTTCATCCGCATCCCCAGTTCGGCGGCACGATGAACAACAAGATCGTCTACGACCTGTTCTATATGTTCCAGAAGCGGGATTTCACGACGCTGCGCTTCAATTTCCGCGGCATCGGCCGCAGCCAGGGCGAATTCGACCACGGCACGGGTGAACTCTCCGACGCCGCCTCGGCGCTTGACTGGGTGCAGTCGCTGCATCCCGATTCCAAGACGTGCTGGGTGGCGGGCTATTCGTTCGGCGCATGGATCGGCATGCAGCTTCTAATGCGCCGCCCGGAGATCGAGGGTTTCATCTCGATCGCACCGCAGCCGAACATCTACGACTTCTCGTTCCTCGCGCCCTGCCCGTCTTCGGGCCTGATCATCCACGGCGACGCCGACAAGGTCGCGCCGCCGAAGGACGTGCAGGGTCTGGTGGACAAACTCCATACGCAGAAGGGCATCACGATCACGCAGAAGACGCTGCCAGGCGCGAACCACTTCTTCTCGAACGATGCCGAGCTGCTGCTTGACGAGTGCGCGGATTATCTCGACCGGCGCCTTGCCGGCGAACTCGCGGACCCGCGCCCCAAGCGCCTTCGCTGACCAGACCCCGCTCAAAGCGCGGGAAAACGCGGCAATTTGGCGGCGGAAATCATGATCTTGCCTCAATTCATCCCTAGCCGGATAGTTGCGGTTTGGTTCGGGATTCGTTACGTCTCGTTCCCGGGCATGGGGGAAAGTGCTGATTTCGTAGGTTTTTGTGAAGTCCGCATTCCAGTTTCGTCCCGGTTCTAGGAAGGGGTTTGCATTGAAGGTCGAGGGAACGCGCTTCGCACGCGGAGGACGGCGCGCTGTCATCGCAGCGCTTGCATCCACGCTCCTCGCTTCCTGCTCTGCCACATCCGGCAACGAAGAAACCTTCTTCGGCTTCAATCCATCCGATCAGTCCGCTCTCACGGCACAGGCTGCTGACGATTTCGCCGGCGCCACATTTACCAGCGACCAGACAGCCAGCGCGGCGGAAGCTTTCGTCATGGACGAGAACGACCCTTCGCTGCCGGATGCAGTGGGTGCAGCCCCTACGATCGCCCCGGCTCCGAAACCGAGGTTGTAACAGCAAGTACCGAACAGCAGGCGCCTGAAGTTCCGGCAGGCGCGCCGCAGGTCGCAACCGCCGATGCACAGCAGGCCGATATGGAACTTGTGGCGGCCGCCGCACCGGCAACCGAGGCCGCGCAACCGGCCGCAGCCGAGGAGCCGCCGAAACAGCAGGCGACACAGTTCCTTGAAAACGGCCCGCCTCCGCAGGTTGCGGCGGCAGAACCTAAAAAACGCGGTTTCCTTGCAGCTTTCTTCGGCACGTCCAATGCACGCGCCGCATCCGCGCCGCCGGCGCCCAAGCCGCTGATCGCCACCGCCTCCCCCAAGATCGAGCCGGCAGCTTCCAAACCAATCGTTCAGCTTGCGTCGGCCAACGCTTCCGCGTCGACGCCCATCATTCCACAGAATGGCGAAGCGCTGCCGGGCGTACGCCCCGATTCGCTGTTCGAGATTTCGCGCCGTTCCGGCATGGACGACACCAGCGATATCGATCTGCACGAGGGTGAAGAGCCATACCAGGTCGCTTCGGCGGCCGGTCTTGCCCGGCTCGCCCCCAACGGCTTGACCAAGCAGACGGAAAGCGTGGACGTCGCCTGCCTGAAGCCCTCTCTCGTGCGTGTGCTCAAGACCGTCGAGCGGCACTACGGCAGCAAGGTCGTTGTAACGTCAGGCTACCGCAATCCCGAGCGCAACCGTCGCGCCCGCGGCGCCCGCAACTCGCTGCACATGTATTGCGCGGCGGCTGACGTGCAGGTGGCAGGCGTTGGCAAATGGGAACTCGCGAAGTTCCTTCGCAGCATGCCTGGTCGCGGTGGCGTCGGCACCTATTGCCACACGAATTCCGTTCATATCGACGTCGGCCCCGAGCGCGACTGGAACTGGCGTTGCCGCCGGCGCAAATAGCCGCAGGCAAAACGCGAAATTTTCCTGTTTGCCGTGCAAAGATGGGTTGCCCGTTGCTGCGATGCTCACTATAAGCCACCTCGTTCTGGCAAGCGCCCATCGTCTAGCGGTCTAGGACGCCGCCCTTTCACGGCGGAAACACGGGTTCGAGTCCCGTTGGGCGTGCCAGAAAATTCAAGCACTTGGTGCACTTCTCCCCTAATGCGTGAAATATGCCGTCTTGGCGGTACGGATCTGAGCGCGAAGCCATCGTGGTTTCCCGCCGGCCGCTCCACGCCGGAAGCTGTTGATTGACGCGAAACCTGATTGCGCGACTCAACCGAGAGTGTCAGCCTTTGATTGCTGACGAGGGGGTCAGCGGGGTTGGAGGCTCGGCTTGCCACTGGCAGCCTCCCATGGCCGAGCCTCACCCTGGGGTCTAGAAACCGCCTCAGGAGTCCACGCCCCTCAGCAACGCAGACAGCGCCGCGCCTCTGCACGTCGTTTTCCTGGCGACCCGCTTGCGCGACGCCGGCGCATCCGGCCTACCGATACCAGTCAACAGCGCCAGCGGCGAACTGCGAGGCTAACGGCCACCGTGTTTGACTTCCAATGGGCTATCCGGGGCCATCATGCGTCGAGGCCGAGTTCCTTTGCCCGCAAGCCGCGATGGCCCGCGCCCATAGCGAAATGCGCTTCCTCATCATCTTGCGGCGTCGCCGGAGGTGCCGAGGCTGACTAATCTGCGCGCCTTCTCAACGCTCAGATGGATGCAGACATGCGCCTTGCCGCCACCCTCGCCCTTGTTGCTTTCTCAACCAACCCTTCACTCGCGCAGGATGCCCCCGTAGGCATCTTCCGCTGTCACGACACCAGCATGGCGCCGTTCGGCACGTTGCTACTGGACGGGCAAGGCACCTACCAGATCATCGGCACGAGCACGGCGGACTGGGCAGCCGACCCGAGCCTCCCGCAGAACGGCGCGGGCACCTACAGCATCGACGGCACACAATTGCTGCCCGAAGGCGGCCCGCTGAAGGATGCCTTCGCCGCGACGGGAAATTTTCTCGGCGGGGGACAGGAAGCCACCATCGGCTTCTCCGACAAGAAGGGCGCCTTGCTGACCTGCCTTTCCACCGTGGGATGAACGCTGGCCGCTTGCCGCCTGCTCCTCAAGAAAGGCGGCCGCGCACCGCCAGACGCCTCACGTCGTTCAGTCGACGTGGGACGTTCTGATCCGAAGCAGGTCCGAGAAACGCAACCTATCCCGTGCCGGAGCGCATCCGGCGCGGGAACTCGATCACCTTTGCGGATTCGCCATCGACAGCAAACTCCTGCGCCAGCATTGCGTCGATCAGGATCGACAGCGCCTGGCGCGATTTGACGCTCAGCTCGTCGTCTCCCGGCAGCAGCCGATAGGCTTCTTCGAGATTGTGGCGGGCGGCGGAATAACTGGGCCTCACGGATACCTCCTTTCGCCCCTCTCCCACGATCTGCACACTCCCGCCTTTCGGAACCGCCAAAGGATTCGATTGCATTTTAGCGATGTCACATGAATGTGCGGATATCCCCAGCCGGCCCACGTGACCGCCCTGCCCCAACGACGTCGCCTCCGTGGTATTGGAGCCGGGCGGCTCGCGGTATTAAGCAGTCACGAGCCCATCGACCAGGAGACAGAAATGCTGCGCAAGACCGAATTCTACATCGACGGCAAATGGACGGCGCCTGTCGCCGCGCGCGAGCTGGAGGTGATCAACCCCGCCGACGAACAGCCTTTCGCGGTCATCTCGCTGGGCGCGCAGGCGGATGTAGACAAGGCCGTGGCAGCGGCACGGCGCGCCTTCCCCGCATGGTCGCGCACCAGCCGCGAGGAACGCGTGGAAGCGCTGGAGCGGCTGCTTGAGGCCTACAATGCGCGCATGGACGACATGGCCCAGGCGATCTCGGACGAGATGGGCGCGCCGATCAAGCTGGCCACGGAATCGCAGGCGTCCGTGGGTGCCTACCACATCAAGACGTTCATCCGGACGCTGAAGAATTTCGTCTTCGAACACCCGCTCGACGAGCGCAACCCGAACGACCGTATCGTTCACGAGCCGATCGGCGTCTGCGGCCTGATCACGCCATGGAACTGGCCGATGAACCAGGTGACGCTGAAGGTCGTGCCGGCGATCGCGGCGGGCTGCACGGTGGTGCTGAAGCCGTCCGAGATCGCGCCGCTTTCGTCGATCGTTTTTGCCGAGATCGTCGACGCGGCCGGGCCTGCCGGCCGGCGTGTTCAACATGGTCAACGGTGACGGGCCGTCGGTGGGCGAAGCGATGTCCCGGCATCCCGACATCGACATGATGTCGTTCACCGGTTCGACGCGGGCCGGCATCGCCGTCTCCAAGTCGTCGGCCGACACGGTCAAGCGCGTTACGCTCGAACTCGGCGGCAAGTCGCCCAACCTCGTCTTCGCCGACAGCGACCTGGAAGCCGCAGTGGTGCGCGGCCTTAACCACTGCTTCGAGAATACCGGCCAGTCGTGCAATGCGCCGACGCGCATGCTGGTCGAACGCCCGGTCTACGATCAGGCGGTCGAGATCGCCGGCCGGCACACCGCGACCGTGAAGGTCGGCAATCCGGCCGAACAGGGCGATCATATCGGACCGCTCGTCTCGGAGGCCCAGTTCAACAAGGTGCAGGGCCTGATCGAGATCGCGATCAAGGAAGGCGCGCGGGTCGTGGCCGGCGGCCCGGGCCGTCCCGAGGGCTTCAATCGCGGTTATTACGTTCGCCCGACGGTGTTTGCCGATGTCTCCAACGACATGACGATAGCACGCGAGGAGGTGTTCGGCCCGGTGCTCGCCATGATCCCGTTCGAGACCGAGGAAGAGGCGATCGAGATCGCCAACGACACGCCCTACGGCCTGTCGAGCTACGTCCAGACGAGCGATCCCGAGCGGGCCCGCCGCGTCGCCCGGCAGCTTCGCAGCGGCATGGTGCAGATGAACGGTGCCGGTCGCGGCGCGGGAAGCCCGTTCGGCGGTTACAAGCAGTCGGGCCTTGGCCGCGAAGGCGGCAAATACGGGCTGGAAGACTTTCTGGAGGTCAAGGCCGTGGCCGGATGGCCGGCCGAGGGGTGAACCCGGGTTTCCCTAGATGACGAGAGGGCGGCGCATTGCGTCGCCCTTTGCGTTTGCGATGGCCGGCGAAGCGCTGGACATTCCTTTTCGATCATGGCCTAACGCAGGGTAAGGGGGCGTCATGAAAGACATCGAACGACCATCCTTGCCGCGCTGGATGAGCGCCGGCAGATCGAACCGTTCAGCGACGGCGATCCGTCGTTAGACCTCGATGCGGCCTATGCAGCCGCCGACGCCGTGATCGGGGCGCGCATCGCAAGGGGCGAGCATCCGGTAGGCTGGAAGATCGGCTTCACCAACCGCACGATCTGGGACGAGTACAGCGTGCGCGCGCCTATCTGGGGGCCGACCTACGACACCTCGACATACGGGTTCGACCCGGAGCAAGGTCAGGCGGAACTCGACATTTCAGCGTTTGTGGAACCCCGCATAGAGCCCGAGATTGTCTTCCGCGTCGCGCGGCCGCCGCGCGCGGATATGGACGACCGGGAACTGCTTTCCTGTATCGACGCTGTCGCACACGGTTTCGAGGTCGTGCAGTCGATCTACCCCGGCTGGCGATTTACCGCAGCCGACACCGTCGCGGCAGCCGCCATGCACGGCGCATTGCTGCATGGCCCGATGATGGCCATCGACCATGACGCGGCGACTGACTGGATCGAGCGACTGGCATCGTTCGAGATCGTCCTTTTCAGGAACGATGTCGAGGTCGATCGCGGTTCCGCGCGCAATGTGCTCGACGGGCCGCTTGCCGCGTTTCGCCATTTCGTCGCCGGGCTCGAAGAACGTCCGCTGCGACGCGGCATCGAACCCGGCGATGTGGTTACCACCGGCACCGTGACGCGAGCCTTCCCGGTCGAGGCCGACGAGACATGGTCGACGCGGGTGGAGGGGTTGCCCCTGCCCGGCACGCGGCTGCATTTCCTGCCAGCCCTGCAGGAGCGGCTGACGCGCCTGATCGAGCAGGCGGCGCAGGCCCGGTTTCGCATGGAGAACCCCGATGCCTGCAAGAGTGCGGCCGAACACGAACAGGCTGTGACGACGAGCATCGCCGCAGAGACCGCGCTCTCCCGCCTTCTCCTGCGAGACCGGGCCGGCCTTGCCGACGCGATGACAGCCGTCGAGGAGCAAGTTCGGACACTGGCCGATTCGTGGAAGTCGCGCCCTTCCTCTTGAAGCGAAGCCGCTTCGATGCGACATGGTGGGTTCGCATCCAACGGACGGAAGACGATGGTCACCTATCTCGACGCGGACGCCGCGCCACAGCGCAATACGGGGCAGATCAGGCTCTACGGACCCGAGGCCTTCGAGGGCATGCGCAAGGCCTGCAACCTGACGGCACGCTGCCTTGACGAGTTGGCGGGCATGGTCGCGCCGGGCGTCACGACGAACGCGATCGACCGCTTTGTCTTCGAGTTCGGCATGGACCACGGTGCTCTGCCGGCGACGCTGAACTATCGCGGTTACACAAAGTCGACCTGCACCTCGATCAACCATGTGGTCTGTCACGGCATTCCGGACGACAAGCCGCTGCGCGAGGGCGACATCGTCAACATCGACGTCACCTACATTCTCGACGGATGGCATGGCGATTCCAGTCGCATGTATCCGGTCGGACAGATCAAGCGCGCCGCCGAGAGGCTGCTGGAAGTCACCCATGAGTGCCTGACGCGTGGCATCGCGGCGGTGAAACCCGGCGTGCGCACGGGCGCGATCGGTGCTGCGATCCAGACCTATGCAGAAAGCGAGCGCTGCTCGGTCGTCCGCGACTTCTGCGGACACGGCGTCGGGCGGCTCTTCCACGACGCGCCGAATATCCTGCATTACGGCAGCCCGAACGAAGGCGTGGAGATGCGCGAAGGCATGATCTTCACCATCGAGCCGATGATCAATCTCGGCCGCCTGCATGTGAAGGTGCTCTCCGATGGCTGGACCGCGGTGACGCGCGACCGGTCGCTGTCGGCGCAGTATGAGCACACGGTCGGCGTGACGGCCGACGGCTGCGAGGTCTTCACGCTTTCTCCCGCCGGTCTGGACAGGCCGGGGCTTGCCGCCTGACACGGTTCGCCTATCCTGTGCCCTGAGCTGGGGTGGGGAAAGTTGAACATGCAGGGTGACGATGGCGACGAACGCGGCTTCTTCGCGGAACGAGCGCTACCTGCGCCACGCGCGGCGAAAGCTGCGGCGGAGAAACCGCATTATCTCGGACATCGCGAAAGGCTGAGAACCCGCTTCCGGGAAGCGGGCGCCGGCGCGCTGTCCGACTACGAGTTGCTGGAACTGCTGCTCTTCCGGTCGATCCCCCGCGCAGACACCAAGGGGCTCGCCAAGACGCTCATCAATCGATTCGGCTCGTTCGCGGAAGTGCTTGGCGCGCCTGAACATTTGCTGCGCGAGGTGGAGGGTGTGGGCGATGCTGTCGCGCTCGACATCAAGACGATTGCCGCCGCTTCGAGCCGCATGGCCAGGGGCGCGATCGGCCGCCGGCCCGTGCTCGGCTCATGGGCGCAAGTGATCGACTATTGCCGCGCGGCGATGGCGTTCGAGCCACGCGAGCAGTTCCGCATCCTGTTTCTCGACAAGAAGAACGTCCTGATCGCCGACGAGGTGCAGCAGTCGTCGGGCACGGTGGACCACACGCCGGTCTATCCGCGCGAGGTCATGCGCCGCGCACTCGAACTCTCGGCCACGGCGATCATCCTTGTTCACAACCATCCGTCCGGCGATCCCACACCCTCGCGCGCCGACATCGAGATGACGAAGACGATCATTGAGACCGGAAAGCCGCTCGGCGTGATCGTTCACGACCACATCATTGTGGGCCGCAACGGCCATGCGAGCCTGAAGGGCATGCAGCTCATCTAGATCGCAGATCAGGGAAGGCTAAGCACGCCGCCCGTTACCGGCTCCCGGCAGCCCGTCGTTGTCGGGAAGGTCAGGGGCAGGCCGTTCAACGCGCGGACGGCAAGATAGGCCCAGGCCTCCGCCTCCATGGCGTCACCGTCGAGACCGGTATCCTCGGCCGAAAGAACCTCGACCCCGGCCGGCACGCCGGCGCGCAGATCCGCAACGATGTGGGGGTTGCGCCGCCCGCCGCCGCAGACGATCCAGAGCTTCGGCCGGGCCGGCATGTGTGCGGCGGCCGCCAGGATCGCCTCGGCCGAGACGGCTGCCAGCGTGCGCGCGCCATCGGCGAGTTCCAGGCCGGCGGCGAGATCGAGCGTGAAATCGTTGCGGTCGAGCGATTTGGGCGCGGCGCGCTCGAAGAACGGGCTTTGCATGTAACGGTCGACGACGGGGCGTATCACGCCGCCCTCGCTGGCGATCATGCCGTCGGCGTCGAACGGCACGCCGCCCTCGCCCGACACCCATTGGTCGATCAAGGCGTTGCCGGGCCCGCTGTCGAAGGCGACGGGATCGCCGGCGGCGGGCACGAAGGTGACATTGGAAATCCCGCCGATATTGACGAACGCCACCGGAAATCGCTGCAGGTCCTGCAGCAGCGAAGCGGCGAGCGCGGCATGGTAGGCCGGCACGAGCGGTGCGCCCTGCCCGCCATGCACCATATCGTTGGCGCGCATGTCGTGGACCACAGGCAAGCCCGTTTCGCGCGCGAGCAAAGCGCCGTCGCCGAGCTGCACCGTCAGGGCCTTCTCCGGCCTGTGCAGTACCGTCTGACCATGAAAGCCGATCAGTTGAGGGGCGATGTCGCCGTGCTCTGCCAGGAATCGCTTTACCGCATCCGCGTGGCGCAGCGTGATCTCACGCTCCAGCGCCGCAAGGTCTCCCGGCCGCTCCTCGCGTGCGGAAATACCCCTGGCCTCACCCAGCGCGGTTTCGATACGATGGCGGAAGGCCGCTTCGTAGGCGACGAAGCCCGCAGGGCCGCGCCGCACGTCGCCGCGCCCGTCCGTGGTAACAACGGCAAGGTCGGTACCGTCCATCGATGTGCCGCTCATCAGGCCGATCGCGCATGTCAGCGTCATTTCCGCCGCCGTTCTTGTGATTCTCGCATGCTTGATGCTAAAGCCGCGCGGGTTCCCGCGCCATTCGCAGTGCGGGCCAAATATGTTCCATGGAAAGCACGATCATGTCCGCCTTCAAGTCCGACTTCCTGCGCACGCTGTCAGAACGCGGCTTCATCCACCAGATCTCGGATGAAACCGGTCTCGACGACCTCCTCGCCAAGGAAACCGTGACGGCCTATATCGGCTACGACCCGACGGCGTCGAGCCTGCATGTCGGGCATCTCACGCAGACCATGATGCTGCACTGGTTTCAGCAGACGGGCCACCGGCCTATCTCGCTGATGGGCGGCGGCACAGGCATGGTCGGCGATCCTTCTTTCAAGGAGGAAGCCCGCAAGCTGATGACGGTCGAGATGATCGAGGACAACATCACCTCGCTCAAGGCCTGTTTCTCGCGCTACCTCGACTATGATCGCGACAGCAACGCGGCGCTGATGATCAACAATGCCGAGTGGCTGCGCCCGCTCAACTATCTCGAATTCCTGCGGGATGTCGGCCGGCACTTCTCGGTCAACCGCATGCTTTCGTTCGACAGCGTGAAGACGCGCCTCGACCGCGAGCAGTCGCTGTCTTTCCTCGAATTCAACTACATGATCCTTCAGGCCTACGATTTCGTGGAGCTGAACAAGCGCTACGGCACGCGGCTTCAGATGGGCGGCTCGGACCAGTGGGGCAACATCATCAACGGCATCGATCTCGGCCACCGCATGGGAACGCCGCAGCTTTATGCCCTGACCTCGCCGCTGCTGACCACGTCGTCCGGTGCCAAGATGGGCAAATCGGCTTCCGGCGCCGTATGGCTGAATGCCGACCTGCTGTCGCCCTACGAGTTCTGGCAGTACTGGCGCAATACCGAGGATGCCGACGTGGAGCGCTTCCTCAAGCTGTTCACGATCCTGCCGATGGACGAGATCGCGCGGCTTGCGGCGCTCGGCGGCTCTGAAATCAACGACGCCAAGAAGGTGCTGGCCACCGAGGTCACCGCCATGCTGCACGGACGCGAGGCGGCCGACCAGGCATCCGAGACGGCTCGCAAGACCTTCGAGGAAGGCGCACTGGCCGAGAGCCTGCCGACCGTGGAGGTCGACCAGGCCGAGATTGAGGGGGGGGCATCGGCGTGCTTGCGCTTTTCGTGAAAGCCGGGCTTGCCGGTTCCAACGGCGAGGCGCGCCGGCATGTGCAGGGCGGCGCGGTGCGCGTCAATGACGAGCAGGTTACGGACGAAAAGCGCGTACTGGGCGCTGGAGACCTCACTTCGGAAGGCGTCATCAAACTCTCGCTGGGCCGCAAGAAGCACATCCTCGTCAGGCCCGCTTAGGGTCCAGCCCGACGCTCACCGGTATTCGAACACCGAGCGGAAGATGCCCGGCGCGATGACGGATAGCGGGTTGACCTGAAGCTGCGGCTCGCCGGCTTTTCCGGCGAGCCTGAAGGTGATGCCGATCAGGCCACGGTCGCGGCCGTTGCCAAGGATCTGGCCGATGATCGGAATTTCGCCGAAAATCCGGTTGAGGCCATAGGCGGGCATGAACGTGCCCGTCATGTCCATGTTGCCCGCTGCATCGTAGAAACTGCCCTGGAAGGTCGAGCCGATCTGCGGGCCGCGCACCACGCCCTGCTGCAGGTTCAGGAATCCCTGTCCCTTCTCGATCATCGAGAAGCCGCGCTCGAACTGCACGCGCGACGTGTCGATCTCGCCGCGCACCGCTTGATTGAGCGAGCGTCCGTCGTTGGCCGGCGCGCTCGAGACAAGCGACCCCAGGCGCGGCTCGTCGACGATCCAGAAGTCGCGTGCATCGACCTGCCCGCGCAGCGGCCCGTTGCCGGCGCCTGCAAGCGACATGGCGATCGTTCCGCCTTCCATGTGTTCGTATATGTCAAGGAAACGCAGCAGCGCGCCGGCGTCGGCCGAATTCATGACGACGTTGCGGGCCTCACCCTGGCGCCCGTCGCGGAATGTCACCTGTCTGCCGCTGGCGGTTGTTCCGGAGAATTCGAGCCTGTCGGTGCGCGCGCCGGTGCCGCTGTATTTCAGCTTCACATTGCTGAGCGCCTCGCCGTGGAAGCCGACGACGCGGTCCACCTCAAGGTCGAGCGTGACCGGCGCGGCGCCGCCCTGCGACGTGCCACCAGTGGAATCCTTGGCGTAAAGCTTCACGACCGAGCGGGCGTCGATGCTCTTGCCGCGCACGGTGATCGCGTAGCCCTTGCCCTGCGCCTTCATATCGAAGGAGAAGTCGTCGCCGCGATTGAGCCGGGCCTTGGGCAAGCGCACGCTCGCAACTTCTCCGCCGGTGAAGGACAGCGCGCCACTGGCGCTGAACGTTTCGCCCGAGAGACTGAAATCGCGCAGGTCTACACGGTTGCCGTCCGTGGCCAGCGAGAAGGCAACAGTGGCGGGCACGCCCTTGCCCTTACTCCACCCGGCCCACGGTATCGTGAGTGTGGCGTCCCGCAGGCTCGCCTTTATGCCACGGCTTTCAGACGATCCGTCGTCGAGTTCGACCTCGGTCACGCCCGACAGCAAGACGTCGAGGCCCGGCGCGATGGCCTCGCGGGCGGCATCGTCCATCTTGAGTGCGATGTTGCGCGCACGCCCGATGGGGCTTCGCGCCCAGAGGCTCGACGAGCTTGAGCGTGGCCGGTGACCCGTTCATGCGCGCCTGCGCGTCGATCACGGCCTTGCTCGGATCGACGGTGATGTTTCCGTTGGCGGCTGTGATCGTCTGTCCGTCAAAGGGTTCGGCAAGCGATAGATTCTCGTAGTCGAGATCGACCCTCCAATCGAGGCTTTCCACGGGAATTGAGCGTTGCAGGGGAATATCCGCGATCACCGTGCCTTTGACGGACCCGGAAAGATCCGCGGGTTTCAGGTCGATGAAACGCCCGACGTTGATGGGATCGTAGCTGGCAAGCTGGAGGACGCTTCCCGCGTCACCCTCCACGTCGATGCGCAGCTTGCCGATCACGGGCGTCACATGCGCTTCGCGCACGGTCAGTTCGCCGTTGCTGGCATTGACGGTGCGCCCACCCGCCATGAAGACGGTGCCGCTTGCCAACGAGATGTCGACATCTGAGCCGCGAAACGATACCGCGCCGACGCCGTCGCGCACGGGTGGAATCCGCCCGGCCACGTCGAAGCGTGTGCCTCTGATCGAGAAGCTGCCGGAGACTTCCCTGGCGCCGAACGGCACGCCGTTGCCGATACGGCCAGGCGGCGTCGTGAGGTCCAGTCGCCCTGTCTCGACGTGGCCGCCGTAGATGTTGGACAATACCCAGTTGCGCGCGCCGCCCGCGGCAAACCATGGCCAGAGCTGCTTGACCTGGCCGACGGGCATGTCGCGGACGTCCAGAGCCATTTCAAGGCCGGGGCTCTTTCCCCGTTCGAATATCGCGGCAGCGCGGCCTTCCACCTCCCCTTGGGAAGACCTGACACCCATCTCGTCGACGCTGAGGCGGCGGGCTTCCGGGTCCCACAAACCGGCAAGACGGGCAACGACGGGCAGTGCCGGCTCCGGGGAGCCTTCCGGCGCGACGGCGGAACCGTCGCTGACAAGTTCGAAGCGATAGGTCGGATGCGTGGAGGCCGGGTTGGGGCCAACCGCGCCGTTGAACCGCCAGAACGAACGACCGCTGGCAATGTCCAGCCTTTCGATTTCAACCTTCGCGGTTCCACGCGCCATGCTCGCGGCAACATCGACATCGGCAATGAAAGAACCGTCCTGCCCGAAAGGTATGGTAAGCGCGGCAACGCGCCCGTCGATGTCCAGCCGTTCGCCGGCCGCCGACTCGGAGCCCGACAGCTTGGCTGTGGCTTCGCCGCCATCCGGCAAGGGGGATGTGAGCTGGACGGCAAGCGTCTTTATCGTCTGGCCATCCGCGTCCAACGCCGCCTGCCCTTCCACCGTGGACACGCGATCACGGAATTCGAGCTCGCCGGCGAGAGCAAGAGCACCGTGCGCATCACCTTCAAGGCTGGCACTTCGGACGAGCAGCAGGGCGTTGTCGTCATCACCAAGCGCTATCTGGATGTCGGAGAGCTCTATGCCGTCGATATCCTCCCGATCAAACAGGCCGATAAGCCGTCTGGCGCCGCCGAAAAGCTGGGCCAGGGCAGCGTCCGTGTCGAGTAGGCCCTTGTCGTCGAAGACCGGTAATTGCTGGCCCCCGCCCTCCACGCGTATTGCGGCGGGGTTTATCCGCGCGTCGGCAAGCCTTGCGCTGGAAAGCTCGATCTGGCCTCGGAGCAAAGGCAGCAGGCGCAGGCCGAAGCGCGCCGAGCCGATCTGCATGACTTCCCGGCCATCGGCCGAAGCCGTGAGCCGCGCGTTTTCCACGCTCAGCCCTATCAGCTTCAACCCGGCAAACGAAATGCCGACCCTACCGATCTCGGCGTTGAAGTCCTCGCCCGCCAGGGTGGAAACGGCCTGCTGCGCCTGAAGTCGCAGCCTTTCGTCTCCGAGGCCCGAAAACAGTGTCACGGCCCCGACAGCCACGATCAAGGCTATCGCCATCGTGGCGGCAAGCGCGATCCTGGCGCCGCGACGGCATATACGTAGCCAGGGTGGCGTCGTTGGCAGCGGTTGAGCAGAGGGGAACTGGTCGAGACTCGTTATGTCGCCGCGGCGAAAACGGATTTTTCATGAGGAGGTGCCTCGTGATGCACGCCGCCGAGCCTGTTTCCTACGTTGGACGAATCTGCCGAAACCACTATACCCGTCAGCCTACCGGCGTAACCACAAACAAGAGTGAGGGCATGACAAACATCAAGGTCGGCGACCCGGCACCGAACTTCGATCTTCCCGGCGATGGCGGAACGCGTGTGTCGCTAGCCGCCCATCGCGGCGACATTGTGGTGCTGTTCTTCTACCCGAAGGACGACACAACGGCCTGCACCACGGAAGCGATAGACTTCAGCGGGCTCAAGCCGCAATTCGATGCGCTCGGCGTCGCCCTGATCGGCATTTCTCCCGACAGCGCCAAAAAGCACGACAAGTTCAAGGCAAAGCACGCGTTGACCGTAACGCTTGCAGCGGACGAGGAGCGTGCTGCACTCGAGGCCTATGGCGTGTGGGTCGAGAAGTCGATGTACGGCCGCAAATATATGGGCGTGGAACGCACGACGCTGCTGATCGATCGCGAGGGGCGCATCGCCTGCATATGGAACAAGGTCAAGGTACGGGACCACGCCTCGGAAGTGCTCCAAGCGGCACGCGAGCTTGCCACTTAAACTCCAGGGAACGAAAACGGCCGCGTACCGTTCTCTTCGTGAAGCGAGTAATTCCCTATCATGGAGATGAACATGCTGCGCGGTCTTTTGCTTTGGATGATCGGTATTCCTATCCCCATCATCATTCTGCTTTGGCTCTTCTTCTTTTGATGGCGCCTCGCGCCGAGAAGGGTCACAGAGTCTGATTTCAACGCCCCGGCCCCGCCGGGGCGTTTCCGTTTCAGCTGTGGGATGCCGGCTAGCAAAGCTTTGTTAACCCTAACAAGGTGTAATGCGACACACGATCCTCCTACCGTTGGGTATGTGTCCGTGAAAGAGAATCGGCAGACTTCGGTCTTCGGCAGACGTAAAGAACCGCACACCGTAATCATCGCCCGAGGCGACCATATACGACACTTCGTCGTGAGGCCGTGGCTTGCCGCCTTTATCGGGTCCACCGTGGCGGCCATGGCGGTCGGCTATCTGCTTGCCACATCGTATCTGGTGTTGCGCGACGATCTACTTGGCGCCACGGCTGCGCGGCAGGCCCGCATGCAGCAGGCCTATGAGGACCGCATCTCGGCCCTGCGCGCGCAGGTCGACCGCATCACGAGCCGGCAGATTCTCGACCAGCAGCTTGTCGAAAGCAAAGTCTCGGAACTGCTCGCCCGCCAATCCCAGCTCACCCAGCGCCATGGACGCATCGGGCCGATCCTCGAGCGCGTGAACGGCACCGGCGGCAAACTGCCGGAAACCGCGCCCCTGCCCTCCACCAAGCCCGAATTGCGGGCGTTGAACGAGAAGGCGCCGGTGGTCATCGCCGACAGCTCGGCCAGTTCGTTCTGGTCGACAAAGCCGGTGAGCCAGGGCTACGAGAGCGCCGCCGACAGGGCCGACCGCCTATTCGTCTCGATCAACCGGTCGCTGCGTGCGATCGAGTCGGAACAGATCGACGGTATAGGTAACGCCACCGAAACCGCGTTCCTGGCCGCGGACGAAATCGCCGGAGCGCTGGAGGCGGCCGGTCTGCCTGTCGAAGTCGATACCAGTGACGAGGCCGTCGGCGGGCCGCTGCTGCCGGTCGAGGCCGGCATCCAGTTCGAGGCACGTGTGCGTGAACTCGACGAGGCGTTGAGCAAGCTGGAGGCCGTAAAGGCGCTGGCGCGCGAGATGCCGATCCACAATCCCGTGCCGGGCCGGCCCGTTTCGAGCAGCTTCGGCGTGAGGCGCGACCCGATCATCAGGCGCCCTGCGATGCATGCCGGCATCGATTTTCGTGCGCCGTCCGGCACAGACATCCGCAGTGCGGGCGCCGGCACGGTGGTCAAGTCCGGCTGGAACGGTGGATATGGCAGAATGGTCGAGATCGACCACGGCAACGGGCTGACTACACGCTATGCGCATATGAGCAAGCTCCGTGTCAAAAGGGCCAGACGGTAGAAACCGGTGACGTCGTCGGCGAGGTCGGATCAAGCGGTCGTTCGACCGGTCCGCATCTTCACTACGAGGTTCGCCGCAACGGGGACGCGATCGACCCGTTGCGGTTTCTCAAGGCGGGCAAGAAGGTCAGCAACCTGCTTTAGCCCACAGGCCGAGCCTCAGTCGATGTCCTCGACCGGCTCGCCGCTTGCACCCTCGATGCGCTGTGACAGTGCCGCTTCCATGAATTCGTCGAGGTCGCCGTCCAACACGTCCTGCGGGCTGGTGCTTTCGACACCGGTGCGCAGGTCTTTCACGAGCTGGTAGGGCTGCAGAACATAGGAGCGGATCTGATGGCCCCAGCCAATGTCGGTCTTAGAGGCTTCGGTGGCGTTGGCGACGGCTTCGCGCTTCTTGAGCTCGTCCTCGTAAAGGCGTGAACGCAGCATCTCCCAAGCTTTGGCGCGGTTCTTGTTGTGCTGCGAGCGCTCGGCCTGACAGGCAACCACGATGCCGGTCGCAAGGTGCGTGATGCGAACCGCCGAATCCGTCGTGTTGACGTGCTGGCCGCCCGCGCCCGAAGCGCGATAGGTGTCGATACGCACATCGGACTCCGACACGTCGATCTGGATCGTGTCGTCGATGACGGGATAGACCCAGCAGCTCGCAAAAGATGTGTGCCGCCGTGCGTTGGAATCGTATGGCGAAATGCGCACCAGCCGGTGCACGCCCGATTCCGTCTTCAGCCAGCCATAGGCATTGTGGCCCTTGATGAGCACGGTGGCAGACTTGATGCCCGCTTCCTCGCCGTCATGGACTTCCAGCACCTCCACCTTGAAGCCGCGCCGCTCGGCCCAGCGGGTGTACATGCGCAAGAGCATGTTGGCCCAGTCCTGGCTTTCGGTGCCGCCGGCGCCTGCGTGGACTTCGAGATAGGTGTCGTTGGAATCGGCTTCGCCCGACAGAAGCGTCTCGATCTGGCGTGCCTGCACCTCGCCGCGCAAGGCGCGGATGGCAGCCTCGGCTTCGGAGATCACGGACTGGTCGCCCTCCTCCTCGCCAAGAGCGATCAGCTCGACATTGTCGTTGAGCGACTGGGTGAGACCTGTGATGCCCTTGATGCCGTCATCCAGCATCTGGCGCTCGCGCATCAACTTCTGCGCTTCCTGAGGATCGTTCCAGAGATCGGCGTCCTCGGCGCGCATATTCAGGTAATCAAGTCGTTTTACGGCCTGATCCCAGTCAAAGATGCCTCCTCAGCAGGGTTATGGCCTGCTTGATTTCGTCGACAAGATATTCGGTTTCTGCGCGCATTGCCGCGTGTGATCCTGTTGTTCTTCTATCTGAATCGGCGCGGACCATAGGGACCGCGCTCACGGCTGTAAAGAGCGCCCGGCTGCCCTGAGGCAGCCACGGCGAGCACGTCGTTCAAGCTGGTCCCGAGAGCCCGGGGCATCGCGGCAAGACACCGGACACGGTCTTCCCGCACGGGGCCGTCTTCAGCCGCCAGCGGGCCGGACCTCCGAGCCCGCCCGGACGGTTCAGTAAAGGCCGCCGCCGCCGGAACTGATCGCTTCGCTCGCCTGTGGCGAAAGCTCACGGGCGCGCTCGGCGGCCTGGAAATCGTCCATGCCGATGACCCAGTAGCTGTCGGCAGGGCCGGTGCCCGGCTTGAAGGCTTCCATGATCGCGCCGCTCGCTCCTTCCGAAGCACGCATGCCGCTCTTGCGATCGACGGCGATCATCTTCATGCCCTCAGGCACGCGGAAATCGACCGGACGCGTGTCCTTCAGCACATCGGCCATGAATTCCTTGAAGATCGGAGCCGCAAGCCCGCCGCCTGTCGAGCCCTTGCCCATGTGGCGGGGCTGGTCGTAGCCCATATAGACGCCGACCACGAGATCCGGCGTATAGCCTACGAACCAGGCGTCCTTTTCGTCGTTCGTGGTGCCGGTCTTGCCGGCGATCGGGTAGCCGAGCTCGGCGATGGTCGTTGCCGTACCGCGCTGCACCACGCCCTCCATCATGGAGGTGATCTGGTAGGCGGTCATCGGGTCGAGAACCTGATCGGCATTGTCGACCAGCTCGGGCTCTGCCTGGCCATCCCATGCCGTGGCGTTGCAGCCCTCGCACTCGCGCTGGTCGTGCTTGAACACAGTCTTGCCATAGCGGTCCTGGATGCGGTCGATCAGCGAGGGAACGATGTGCTTGCCGCCATTGGCCATGATCGAATAGGCCGAGACCATGCGCATCACGGTGGTCTCGCCCGAGCCCAGCGACATGGCCAGCACCGGAAGCATCTTGTCGTAGACGCCGAAGCGCTCGGCATATTCGGCGACCAGGTTCATGCCCATGTCGTTGGCAAGCCGCACCGTCATCAGGTTGCGCGAACGCTCGATGCCGGCGCGAAGCGTCGACGGACCGGCAGAGCCGCCGCCATAGTTTTTCGGCTCCCAGACCTCATTGCCGATGCGGATCGAGATCGGCGCGTCGAGAACCACCGAGGCCGGCGTGTAGCCATTGTCGAGCGCGGCGGCATAGACGAACGGCTTGAAGGACGAACCGGGCTGGCGATAGGCCTGTGTTGCCCGGTTGAATTCGGACTGCGCGTAGGAGAAGCCACCGACCATGGCCAGCACGCGGCCGGTATGGGGATCCATCGCCACCATACCGCCGGACACCTCCGGAATCTGACGGAGGATCCAGCCGGATTCCGCGTCCTCACCGCCGGCTTCCATCTTTTCGACGAAGACGACGTCGCCGGGCTTGAGCACCTCGGCCGGCGAGTCGGCCTTCAGGCGTTTGCCGTCTGCGGTGTAGCGCAGTGCCCAGCTCATGTTGTCCTTGGAGACGGAAACCGTTTCACGCTCATCGCTCAGCGCGCCCGATGCCTCGCGGGAGGGCTGGAGGCCGACATCAAGGCCCTGATCGGACGAGGCCAGCACCACGGCTAGCCGCCACTCGGGCACGTCCGAAAGGCGCTCGACCTCCCCGAGCGGCACGCCCCAGTCGCCCGAAACGTCGATGGAGGTCACAGGGCCACGATAGCCGCGCAGCGTATCGTATTTGATCAGGCCGTTCTGCAACGCCTTGCGCGCCACGACCTGCATTTTCGGATCGAGCGTCGTGCGGACCGACAGCCCGCCCTCATAAAGCGCGTCCTCGCCGTAGCGCGAGATGATCGCGCGGCGCACCTCTTCGGTGAAGTATTCGCCGGCGAAGAGATAGGTGCCACCGCGACGCGGCGTCACGCCCAGCGACGATGCCTTCGCCTTTTCAGCCTCGTCGGGTTCGACGTAGCCGTTGGCGACCATCTGGTCGATGACCCAGTTGCGGCGCTCGATCGCCCGCTCGGTGTTACGGAACGGATGATAGTTGGACGGCCCCTTGGGCAGCGCTGCGAGATACGCGGATTCGGCGACGGTGAGTTCGTTGACCGACTTGTCGAAATAGGTCAGCGCGGCGCCTGCGATGCCATAGGCGCCGAGGCCGAAGAAAATCTCGTTGAGATAGAGTTCGAGGATGCGGTCCTTGGAGTAAGCCTGCTCGATGCGGAACGACAGGATCATCTCGCGGATCTTGCGGTCGTAGGTCACGCTCGAATCCAGCAGGAAGTTCTTCGCGACCTGCTGCGTGATCGTCGACGCGCCGACCGGCCTGCGGCCCGAGCCGACATTCTGCACGTTCGTGACAACGGCCCGTACCAGGCCGGTGATGTCGACACCCGGGTGCGAGTAGAAATTCTTGTCTTCGGCCGAGAGGAAGGCTGCCTTGACGCGGTCGGGCACTGCCTGGATCGGCAAATAGAGGCGGCGCTCGCGAGCGAACTCACCCATCAACGCACCATCGGAGGCATGAACGCGCGTCGTCACCGGCGGCTCGTAGCGCGCAAGCACTTCGTAGTCGGGCAAGTCCTTGGTGACAGCGCCGATATAGATCGCCACACCCGCCGCTGCCACGAGCGCAAGTGCGACGCCGACGCCGAAGAAATATCCGATAAGACGTATCATGCCCACTCCAGTCTGCGGATCGAAGGGTACTACGCCATCGCCACGCCCTGCGGGGTGAAGTCGCGCTCCGCTCCGTTCGCCCCCTTCTTATTCCCCCTTGTGGGGAAATTGCGGCGGCTGGGAAGCGCATTTGCGCGATTCTTCGATTAAATCACAGTGTGTTGTGTCGTTGCAACGAATGTGAAACCGGCCGCGCAGCGGTCTCACCCGCCAGCTCCCTGCCGCGCGGACTCGAAAAGGCCTATCGCAGAGGAGATGCTCGAGACGGCCTTGGCGCGCCAATCGGGATCGCGCAGCAGCTTTTCGTCGTCCGGATTGGACAGATAGCCAAGCTCGAGCAGCACCGAAGGCACATCCGGTGCACGAAGCACCCGGAAGCCGGCGAAGCGGTGCGGGTTCTTGTTGATCATCTGGATCGACGATGACAGTTCCCCAACCAGCGAGCGGGCGAAACGGATCGAAAAGCTCTGCGTTTCGCGCCGAATAAGATCGGCGAGGATGTCGGCCACTTCCTGGCTCTCTTCCTCGACGGTGATGCCTGCAACCTCGTCGGCCAGGTTCTCTCGGATCGCCTTGGCGGCAGCCTCGGCGTCGGATGCCTTGTCGGCCACGGTGTAAACGGTTGCCCCCGAACGCCCTTCAGCCGGATCGCGTCTGCATGGATCGAGATCAGAAGGTCGGCTTCGTGCTGGCGCGCGATGCGAACGCGCTCGTCGAGACGGAGAAACAGGTCACGGTCGCGGGTTAGAAAGACGTCGTACTCGCCCAGATCGCGGAGCGCCTTCTGCAGTTCGAGCGCAAATGCGAGCGTTATGGTCTTTTCCAGCGTGCCGGTGACACCCTTCGCACCGGTGTCGATGCCACCATGGCCAGCGTCGATGACGATCCGGAACGGCCGCGGGCCTTCATTGCCGGCATGGCCGACCCGGTCGCCTTTGGGTGTAACCTGAGTGGAACCGGTTGCCTCGATCTGTTCGGCCATCGCCGTTTCGAAGGCCTTCTCGGAGCCCGCGACGATATCTGCAACGAGGCGGAAACCGTGATTCGATCTCGTTTTCGAGGATGTCCATCCGTTCGACGGCGAAAGGCCCGTCGAACGAGAGGATGATGCGGGAGCGTCCTTCATCGAGGTTGCCGTAGCGAACCTCGGTGACCAACCCGCGCGGCTCCAGTTCCGCGTCGTCGAAGGCGAAACCAGCCTCAGGCAGGTCGATCACCATGCGATGCGGGCTGCGCAGCAGAAACCAGCGCATTTCCGGCTCGCGGTCGAAATGTGCAACGATGCGCGTGCGCGCGGCATCGCCGGCCATCTTGTAGCCGTGCGCCTGAAGCACTTCGTCCGCCGATGCGCCGGAAGCCGCGCACAGCATAGCCACGACAAGCAACAGCCATGCGCAAAAACCTGCAGCGAGCCGGCTGCGCCTGCCTTCGAATGCTGATCGATAAGGCTGCGGCTGCATTGAGTCCTGTGCTTCCTGAAGGCCCGGAATTCGTAATCTTAACGATTGGTAGCGGCGTATGGTTAAGCAACCCTTTAGCCCGCAAGCCCCGATACTCGGATACGAATCGGGCTGCGAAATCGGGGTTGCCATGACCTGCCGCAAATCATAAAAGCGGGCTTGGATCACTGCAATGCTCGTGATCGTTCCAGCCTGCCGCCCACCCTTGCTTTGGCAGCAACGGCATTTTGGCGGCTTACAAGGCCCGACCGGTCCCGGCGCAGCGTTTCCGAAGGATTTTTTCTGCAGGGTGGGTCCGGTGACGCGGGCCCCCTGGCGTGAGGAAAACGGCGGGGCTGTGCGCCCTGTCGGCTCTGTACGAGCACATTAGCTGGTCCGTCCTGTCGGACCTTGGTTCAAAAATGGTTCCGCATGTAACGCGATGATCGAAAGCCTGACCATGTTCCAGCCCGGAAGAAACCGCGCCGTCCCGGCCGCGGCCGGAGCGGATGGTCGGCTACGGATGCGCTATGCGGACACACTATTGTCCGGCGCGTCCCCCAGAACGTCGCAAAGGAGCCGCGTGTTTTCGCGGTTGCCGTCGTCTGCCCGCGCCGGGGAGACAAGACATAATGCCCAACAAAATGCTTATAGATGCCTCCCACCCGGAGGAAACGCGGGTTGTCGTCGTTCGCGGTAACCGCATCGAAGAATTCGATTTCGAGTCCCAGGACAAGAAGCAGCTCAAGGGAAATATCTATCTGGCCCGCGTGACGCGGGTGGAGCCGTCGCTGCAGGCTGCTTTCGTCGAGTATGGCGGCAACCGGCACGGTTTCCTGGCCTTCTCCGAAATCCATCCCGACTACTATCAGATTCCGATGGCCGACCGGCAGGCGCTGCTGCGCGCCGAGGCCGAGGAAGCTGAGTCCGAGGACGACGAGGACGAAAACGAGGAGCGCGGTCGCAATCGCCGCCGTCGTCGTGGTGGGCGCCACCGCGGGCGCGCCACCGACGAGCGTAAAGCTTCCGACGACGGCGAGAATCAGGCCGACGATCGTCGTCGGATGACGAGACTGCCGAGGAAAACGGAGCGGAGCGCGAGGAGAGCGGCAACGACGATACGCCTCGTGCCATCGCCGAGGCCGTCGAGGCCGACTCAGTCTCGGAAGACGTCGAAAGCGACGACCGCAACAACAACGCCGACGACGATCACGCCAGCAATGGCGGCAACAACGATGACGGCGAAGTCGAGTCGGTTGGTGCAGAGGACGCGCTGGAGGAAATCCGCGAACGTCGCCGGCCCAGCCGCCGCCAGTACAAGATCCAGGAAGTCATCAAGCGCCGGCAGATCCTGCTGGTGCAAGTGGTCAAGGAAGAGCGCGGCAACAAGGGCGCGGCGCTCACCACGTACCTGTCGCTGGCCGGCCGCTATTCGGTGCTGATGCCCAACACGGCGCGCGGCGGCGGCATCTCCCGCAAGATCACCAACGCGCAGGACCGCAAGCGCCTGAAGGACGTGGTCAAGGATCTCGACGTGCCTCAGGGCATGGGCGTCATCCTGCGCACGGCCGGCGAAAGCCGCACCAAGGCCGAGATCAAGCGCGACTACGAATATCTGATGCGGCTGTGGGACAATGTGCGCACGCTGACGCTTTCGTCTTCGGCGCCGGCCCTCGTCTACGAGGAAGGCTCGCTCATCAAGCGTTCGGTGCGCGACCTCTACAACAAGGACATCGACGAAATCCTGGTCGCCGGCGAAGACGGCTATCGCGAGGCCAAGGACTTCATGCGCATGCTGATGCCGAGCCACGCGAAGGTCGTGCAGCCTTACCGCGACACCTCGCCGATCTTCGCGCGCAACGGGATCGAAGGGCAGCTCGACAAGATGCTGCAGCCGCAGGTGACGCTGAAATCCGGCGGCTACATCATCATCAACCAGACGGAGGCGCTGGTCGCGATCGACGTCAACTCCGGGCGCTCGACCAAGGAGCACTCGATCGAGGATACGGCGCTCCAGACCAATCTGGAAGCGGCCGAGGAAGTCGCGCGTCAGCTTCGCCTGCGCGACCTCGCCGGCCTGATCGTGATCGACTTCATCGACATGGAAGAGAACCGCAACAATCGTGCGGTCGAAAAGCGCCTCAAGGATCACCTGAAGAACGACCGCGCGCGCATCCAGGTCGGCCGCATCTCGCATTTCGGCCTGCTCGAAATGTCTCGGCAGCGCATCCGCGCTTCGGTGCTCGAATCGACCATGCAGCCCTGCCCGCATTGTGGCGGCGCCGGCCATGTGCGCTCCGAATCCTCGGTTGCGCTTCATGTGGTGCGCGCCATCGAGGAATTCCTGCTCAAGGATCTGCGCAATCACATCACGGTGCGCACGCCAACCTCGACGGCCATCTACGTGCTGAACCACAAGCGTTCGACCCTGACCGAGCTGGAGCTCCGTTTCGGGCTGACGATCTCGGTGGAGGCGGACGAAGGCGTGCGGTCGCAGCATTATGCGATCATCAAGGGTGCGCCGGCCGAACGGCCCGCAGGCTTCACGCCGCCGGCACCAGTCGTGTATCCCGAAGAGCCTGAGGACGACATCATCGATGTCGTTGACGAGGAAGAAGAGGCGGAAGCCGCCGCACCCGCGGAGCAGCGGAACCAGGACGAAAACGGCGAAGGCCAGCGCAAGCGCAAGCGGCGCAGGCGGCGGCGCGGCGGTCGTGACCGCGATCGCAATGCGGAAGCTGCCGGTGACAATGCTGAAGGTGAAGCCGCGGATACCGGCGGCGCTGCTGAACAGGCGGATGAGGCCGACACGGACAACGAGGGTGCGGCCGAGCAGACCGTTCAGGCCGACGCCGATGGCGAGGGCCAGTCCAAGAAGCGCCGGCGCGGCAAGCGTGGCGGCAAGCGTAACCGTCGCGACGACGAGGCTGCAGCCGAGGCTGGAGACGACGCGGTGTCGGCGGCAACGGAAGCCGAAGCCCCCGCCGACGTAGCGCCCGAGATGGCCGATCAGGCAGCGATGGACGCCGTGGAAGCCGCGGCACCGGCTGTGCCAGTCGCCGAGGCTGAGGCAGCCGAGAAGCCGAAAAAGAAGGCGCCGCGCCGCACTTCGAAGAAGGCAAAGGCCGAAGAACCGGAAGTCGCCGATGCGGCAGCCGATCTTGCAGCGCCGACGACCGACGAGGGAGCCGAAGCGGCGGCGGAAAAGCCAGCCAAGCCGAAGGCGAAACGCGCGCCCCGCCGCAAGGCTGCTGCCGCCGAGGCAGTGGCTGAGGAGGCGGCAAGCGAAGTCGTTGCCGAAACCGCGCCGGAAGCACCTTCCGAGCCGGTGGCGCCCGCGAAATGCCGGTCGTAGCCAAGGTGGAGACGAAACCTGCCGAGCCGGTGGTCACGTCGTCGACGCCCGCAAATGACGAAACCAAGCCGCGCAAAGGCGGCTGGTGGCAGCGCAAGGGCTTCTTCTGATCCCTCGCCTCATCTGACACGCACCTGAGAAGCCGGCGCTTGCGCCGGCTTCTTCTTTAGAGCCAGGCGCGCAGCCGCTCGATCGCGGTCGAAATCTCGGCTTCGCTGCCGGCATACGACAGGCGCAGGAAGCGGTGCCCTTCGGCAAGGTCGAAGTCGAGCCCCGGCGTGGCCGCGACATGGCATTCCTTCAGCAAGCGCTGCGCAAAATCCATGCTGTCATTGCTGTGGCGCGACACGTCGCAATAGGCATAGAACGCGCCATCCATCGGGGCAGCCAGCGGCAGGCCGATCTGCGGCAGCGCGTCGGCCAGCAAAGCGCGGTTGACGCGATAGCGCTCCTTGACCCTGTCCAGTTCGGCGCCCGCCTCGAAGGCGCGGATCGCGGCAGCCTGGGAAATCTCAGGCGCGGAAATGTAGAGGCTTTGCGCCACGCGCTCGACAGGCCGCACGAGAGCCTCGGGCAGCACCATCCAGCCGATGCGCCAGCCGGTCATGCAATAATACTTGGAAAAGGAGTTGATGACCGTCACGTCGTCGCCGAAGGCCAGCGCCGTCGCATCGGGCGCTGTATAAGCCAGGCGGTGATAGATTTCGTCCGAGATCACCGCGATGCCCATGGCGCGTGCGGCTTCGACGATGCCCCGCAAGGTTTCAGGCGGAATCACCGCACCCGTCGGATTAGCGGGGCTCGCAAACAAGACGCCCTTCAGCGGCTTTTCGCGATGCGCCCGTTCGAGATGGTCCGCCGTGAGCGCGCCCTCCCCGTCGAGCCTGATCTCGACGACCTCCAGCCCAAGCGCCGTGAGCACGTTGCGGTAGGCCGGATAGCCGGGCGCGGTGATCGCGACGCGGTCGCCCGGATCGAACATCGCGAGAAAGGCGAGATTGAAGCCTGCGGACGAGCCGGTGGTCACCGCAATGCGCGCGGCCGGCACCTCGATGCCGTAGTGGTCCGCATAATGTGCTGCGATCGCCTCGCGCAGCGCTGGCAATCCCAGCGAATCGGTATAGCCGATCTTGCCAGCCGCGATCGCATCGGCAGCCGCCTGGCGAACCACCGCCGGCGCGGGATCCGACGGCTGTCCGACCGCCAGGGAGACGACCGGATGCCCTTGCGCCCTGAGCCTGTTGGCCTCGGCCAGCACGTCCATCGCGTGGAACGGCTCGACCTCGCTGCGTCTGGAAATGGCGACGACCATCATGGCTCCTTTTCTGGCAGGCTGAATGCGCCGCACAATTGCCGGAAAGTACAGGGATCACAAGTTCATGATTTCATTCGCCTCGCCTTTTCACCGAATGCGAGGTCGGTTACCTGTGGTTGCCATGTCGTCGCTTCTTTCACGCGCATTCGCCGTTCGCCTGCTCGCGGCCGCTGCCTTGGCAGCGCCGATGATCCTGCCTGCGCCACCGCCGGCATTTGCCCAGGCGCGCAACATCTCGCTGGTGCGCGATGCGGAGATCGAGGCACTGGTGCGCGAATATGCGCGGCCTGTGCTCGAGGCGGCCGGGCTCGGCCGTTCCGGCATCGAGATCGTGCTGGTCAACGACCCATCGTTCAATGCGTTCGTTACCGGCCGCCGCATCTTCATCAACACCGGCACGCTGCTGATGTCGCAAACGCCGAACGAGGTGATCGGGGTGCTTGCCCACGAGGCCGGCCATATCGCTGGCGGCCACCAGCAGCGCCTGCGTGAACAGCTTGCCCGCGCGCAGACGCTGGCGGTCGTGGCAACTGTCCTTGGAGTCGGTGCGGCGGTCGCCGGTTCCGCGTCTGGCGCCCGTGGGCTCGGCCAATCGGCAGCCGGCATCTTCACGGGCGGCATGGAGGCGGCTCGGCGCTCCGTGCTCAGCTACCAGCGCACCGAGGAAGCCACCGCCGATCGGTCCGCGATCACCTATCTCGAACGCACCGGACAGTCGGCCAAGGGCATGCTGGCGACCTTCGAGCGGCTGGCGGATTCCATGACGCTCGCCGGCGTGCGGGTCGACCCCTACCAGCTCAGCCACCCGGTTCCGCGCGAGCGCATCGCCAACCTCGAGACGCTGGCGCGTGCAAGCCGCCATTTCGACCGCAAGGACCCGCCGGCACTGCAGCAGCGCCACGACATGGTGCGCGCGAAGATCGCAGCCTTCACACAGGGGCATGCCGCGGCTGGCCGTCTCTTCCGCGACAATCCGGGCGGGGTGCCCGCGATCTACGCCGATGCGATCGGCACTTTCCTTTCAGGCAACGCGCGAGCCGCCGTCAGCAAGATCGACACGCTCGTGCGCGCGGCGCCCAAGAACCCGTACTTCCACGAGATGCGCGGCGAAATCCTGATGAAGGCCGGCAGGCCGGCGGAAGCTGCGACATCCTTTGCCACAGCGATGCGGCTCGACCCGCACAGGTCGGGTATCATCCAGATCGGCTACGGACAGGCGCTGATGGCGACCGGCAAGCAGGAAGACCTGCGCAAGGCCGTCAACGAGCTGCAGGCTGGTCTTTCGCGCGACCGCGAATACGCCGCCGGCTATCGGTACCTTGCCCAGGCATACGGCCAGCTCGGCGACGTGCCGCAGGCTGAACTGGCCACCGCGGACGGTCATTTCTATTCCGGCAACTACCGCGACGCGAAGATCTTTGCCGCGCGGGCGCAGCAGAAGATGCCAAACGGTTCGCCGGGCTGGCTTCGGGCGCAGGACATCATCAACTACAGACCGGTGGGCCGCTAGGGTCCGCCAACTGAGCAACAAGGACGAAGACAATGGGCAAGACGGTCGCACTCGGCATCGCAGGCGTCACGATTTCAGTGGCAATGCTCGCCCTCGGCTTCGCGGCAGGCAGCCGCACGGATGTGGCCGCTGCGCCTCAGCAGACGGCGGCAATTGTCGAGCCAGCGGCGGCAACGCGGGGCGAAATCGAGACCGTGGTGCGCGACTACCTGCTTTCCAATCCCGAAATCCTCAGCGACATGCAGGTCGCCCTGGAGGAGAAGGAGCGCGAGTTGCAGCGCGTCGCGCAGGTCGAGACGATCGCCTCGTCTTCGGACGCGATTTTCGACGCGGAGCACGACGGCGTCATCGGCAATCCCGAGGGCAGCGTGACCATCGTCGAGTTCTTCGACTACAATTGCGGCTTCTGCCGCCGCGCCATGGACGACATGGACGCGATGGTCGAAGCCAATCCGGATCTGCGTTTCGTGCTCAAGGAATTCCCCATCCTCGGCCCGGATTCGCAGAAGGCGCATGTCGTTTCGATGGCGTTTCGGGCGCTAGCACCGGAAAAATACGCCGACTTCCACCGCGAACTCTTCTCCGGCGAGCGCGCGACTGAGGAATCGGCCATACGCGCGGCACTTGCACAGGGTGTCGACGAGGCGGCACTGCGCGAGGAAATGAAGAACCCGGCGATCCTGGAAGCCTTCAACCAGACCTACGAGCTGGCGAGCAGGCTCTCGATCACCGGCACGCCTTCCTACGTGGTCGGCGAAGAGGTCGTTTTCGGCGCGCTCGGCCGCGCGGTTCTGCAGGAGAAGGTCGAGCAGGTGCGGGCCACCAACTGACGAGAGCGCATCCTGAGGGGCGATCTCGTCGTTTCAGGCTGCTGTGGACATGAAAAGAACGCACTTGCGCTCTTTTCGAGGCTGGTTATGCCCTTTATAGAGGTGCCGGCGCAGGAACCCATCTTTATATGTCCAACATCATTTTCGTCCTCAACGGTCCCAACCTCAATATGCTCGGCAAACGCGAGCCCGGCATCTATGGCGGGGAAACGCTGGAGACGATCGGCGAGGACTGCCGCGCGGCGGGAACGAAGCTCGGCCTTGAGATCGACTTTCGTCAGTCCAACCACGAGGGCGTTCTTGTCGACTGGATCCAGGAAGCGGGCTCCAAGGCGAAAGGCATCGTCATCAATCCCGGCGCCTACAGCCACACCTCCATCGCAATCCACGACGCGATCCGCGCGGTCTCGCCGCTGCCGGTCGCCGAAGTGCATCTCTCCAATATTCACGCGCGCGAAGAGTTCCGGCACCATTCATGGGTGTCGTCGGTCGCGACCGGCATGATCTGCGGCTTCGGCTCGCAGGGCTATGTCATGGCACTGCACGCGCTCGCCGCCCGGCTCGGGGCGGCCCAGCAAAAAGGGCAAGGATAAACCTCCGATGTCGACGAAGAAAACCGGTGTTGACCAGCAGCTCATCCGCGATCTCGCAAGCATTCTCGACGAAACGAACCTGACCGAGATCGAGGTCGAGCAGGAAGATCTGCGCATCCGCGTGTCGCGCACGCCGGCAGCCGTTCAGGCCTACTCGGCACCCTTTGCCGCCCCGGCGCCGGCACCTGCTGCGCAGTCGGCGTCTGCCGCCACTACTGCCGCCCAGCCCGCCGCACCGGCCGACAACAGCAAGAATGCCGTTCCGTCGCCCATGGTCGGCACCGCCTATCTGGCAGCCGCGCCGGGCGCCAAGCCCTTCATCGAGGTTGGCCAGCAGATCAAGGAAGGCCAGACGCTGCTGATCATCGAAGCGATGAAGACGATGAACCAGATCCCCTCGCCGCGCTCCGGCACCGTCACCGCGATCCTGTTCGAGGATGCGCAGCCGGTCGAGTACGGTGAGCCGCTGGTCGTCATCGAGTAGGCCGGGGCAAGGAGAATGTTCCAGAAAATCCTGATCGCCAATCGCGGCGAGATCGCACTGAGGGTGCTGCGCGCCTGCAAGGAGCTCGGCATCCAGACGGTGGCCGTGCACTCCACCGCGGACGCGGATGCGATGCATGTCGGTCTCGCCGACGAGAGCGTCTGCATCGGCCCGCCCGCCTCGCGCGATTCCTATCTCAACATTCACCAGATCGTTGCCGCCTGCGAGATCACCGGCGCCGATGCGATCCATCCGGGCTACGGCTTCCTGTCGGAGAACGCCAAGTTCGCCGACATTCTCGCCGCCCACAACATAACCTTCATCGGCCCTTCGGGGGACCATATTCGCGTGATGGGCGACAAGATCGAGGCAAAGCGCACCGCCAAGCGGCTCGGCATTCCGGTCGTGCCGGGCTCCGAGGGCGCGGTTTCCGATGAGAAGGAAGCGCTCCGCATCGCGGCCGAGATCGGCTACCCGGTCATCATCAAGGCTTCGGCCGGTGGCGGCGGACGCGGCATGAAGGTGGCGCGGTCCGAAGACGACCTGCTGGTCGCACTGAATACCGCGCGCACGGAAGCGGGTGCCGCCTTCGGCGACGATGCCGTCTATATCGAGAAATATCTCGAGAAGCCGCGCCATATCGAGGTGCAGGTCGTTGGTGACGGTGCCGGACAGGCGATCCATCTCGGCGAGCGCGACTGTTCGCTGCAGCGCCGTCACCAGAAGGTCTGGGAAGAGGCGAATTCGCCGGCGCTCAACGCGATCGAACGCGAAAAGATCGGCGGGATTTGCGCAAAGGCAGTCGCCGACCTCGGCTATTCGGGCGCCGGCACCATCGAGTTCCTCTATGAGAACGGTGAGTTCTATTTCATCGAGATGAATACCCGCCTGCAGGTGGAGCATCCGGTGACGGAAGCGATCACCGGCATCGACCTCGTCCACGAACAGATTCGCGTCGCTTCCGGCGGCGGGCTTTCCGTGACGCAGGACGAAGTGCGGTTCGAGGGCCATGCCATCGAATGCCGCATCAACGCCGAGGACCCGAAGACCTTCGTCCCCTCGCCCGGCAGGATCACCCATTTCCATACGCCAGGCGGCCTCGGCATCCGCGTCGATTCAGGCGCCTATTCCGGCTACAAGATCCCGCCCTATTACGACAGCCTGATCGGCAAGCTGATCGTGCATGGCCGCAATCGCGTCGAATGCATGATGCGGCTGCGCCGCGCGCTCGACGAGTTCGTGGTCGACGGCATCAACACGACGCTACCGCTGTTCCGCGACCTGATCGGCAACATCGACATCGCCAATGGCGACTACGACATCCACTGGCTGGAAAAGTATCTCGCGAAGGCGGAGTAGAGAACCGTCCACACTGCGATGACCCGCCCGTTCGCACCCGGCCAACGCATCCCGCCCGACCTGTTGCTGCGCGCCTATGCGTCGGCGTCTTCCCCATGGCCGAGAACGCCGACGATCCGGAGATCTTCTGGGTGCGGCCCGAGAGCCGGGGCATCATACCGCTGGACGCCTTCCACGCGCCCCGGAGCCTTATGAAGACGGCGCGGCGCGGCGATTTCGACATGCGTTTCGACACGGACTTCAAGGGCGTCATAGAGGGTTGCGCGGAGGCACGCGCAGGCCGCATGTCGACCTGGATAAACCAGCCGATACGCGAGGCCTATGCCGAACTCTTCGCGCGTGGCAATTGCCACACCGTCGAGGCCTGGCGCGAGGGGCGGCTTGTCGGGGGCTCTACGGCGTGACGCTCGGACGCGCCTTCTTCGGCGAAAGCATGTTCTCGCGCGAGACGGATGCCTCGAAAATCTGCCTCATGCATCTGGTGGAACGGCTGCGGGAGCGCGGCTTCATTCTGCTGGACACGCAGTTCACCACCGAGCACCTGAAGCGCTTCGGCGCGATCGACGTGCCACGTGCGAAATACGAAACGCTGCTCGAGGAAGCGCTGGCCGGCGAGGCCCGCTTCAACGATTGACGTCAGCTCTTGGCTTCTTCCGGTGCCGGCACGTCCGATTCCTGCTTGCAGGCCTTCAGCCATACGTCATAGACGGCGTGCTCCACGGCATTGAGGCCGGGGCTTTCGGCGAACATCCAGCCGGTGAAGATGCGCCGGATCTTGCGGTCGAGCGTGATCTCGTCGACTTCGACGAAGGAATCGGTCTTCGGCTCCTCGGTGTCGGGCGCCGAGTAGCAGACGCGGGGTGTCACCTGAAGCGCGCCGAACTGCACCGTCTCGTCGACATAGACGTCGAAAGTGATGATGCGGCCGGTAATCTTGTCGACGCCGGTGAACTCGGCGACCGGATTGCTGACACGTTCCGCCAGCGCAGGCCCGCTGGTTGCCAGCAGAGCAGCGGTCAGTCCGGTCAGCAGGATGCTATGCATCCTCGCAGGAAAGCGTTTGCGGCCATTCTCTATCATGCTGTCGTTGCCCATGCGGCGCGCGATCCGGTTTCGGGAAGAGGCCATTCGATATGAGAAGAATGTGGCGAGAAAAGTGCCCTCTCCCGCCGCATAAACTCAGGAACCCGGCGTCCAGGCGTCGTAGTCGCCGGTCACGCGCGGGCGCTCCTGCGGCGTGAGCACCGAGCCGCGCGGACGGTAGGCGGCCGCGGAACCCGTCAGGTTCGGCTTGTGCCCCTTCTCCCACTCGCGCGGCTTGTAGTCTTCACTGCTCGGCGCGACATCGGTACGGTGGTGCATCCAGCCATGCCAGCCGGGCGGGATCGCCGAGGCCTCGGAGTAGCCGTTGTAGATCACCCAGCGACGCGTGCGGCCCTCGGAATCCTTGCCGCCCTCGTAATAGGTATTGCCGAGTTCGTCCGTGCCGACCTTGGTGCCGTGGCGCCATGTGTGAAAGCGCGTGCCGAGCGTCTGGCCGTTCCACCACGTAAAGAACTGCGTGAAAAAGGTCTTCATCGATTCCTCTGGCAGGATGCTGTGCCGTCCGCCGCTTATGGCGCTCATGCGGCCCGATGGCAAGCGCCACGAGGCCGCATCCGGTCAACTATGCCAGCCGTTGCGGGGGAGGAACGCCAGCCTATGCGCTGGCGTTGCCCTTTTCCTTCTCGCGCTCGGCGTAGATGTAGAGCGGGCGCGCATTGCCGGAGACGACCTCATCGGAGATAACGACCTCCTGCACGCCTTCCAGCGCCGGAAGCTCGAACATGGTGTCGAGCAGGATCGCTTCCATGATCGAGCGGAGACCACGCGCGCCGGTCTTGCGCTCGATCGCCTTCTTTGCGATCGCCGACAGCGCGCTTTCGTGGAAGGTCAGTTCCACATTCTCCATCTCGAAAAGGCGCTGGTACTGCTTGACCAGTGCGTTCTTCGGCTCGGTCAGGATCTGGATCAGCGCCGGCTCGTCGAGATCCTCGAGCGTTGCCAGCACCGGCAGACGACCGACGAATTCGGGGATGAGGCCGAACTTGAGCAGATCCTCGGGCTCCACCTGGCGGAACAGGTCGCCGGTGCGGCGATCCTCCGGCGAGGCGACCGTTGCGCCAAAGCCGATAGAGGTCTTGCGGCCACGGTCGGAGATGATCTTGTCGAGGCCGGCGAATGCGCCGCCGCAGATGAACAGGATATTGGCCGTATCCACCTGCAGGAACTCCTGCTGGGGATGCTTGCGGCCGCCCTGCGGCGGAACCGAAGCAACGGTGCCTTCCATGATCTTCAGCAGTGCCTGCTGCACGCCCTCGCCCGACACGTCGCGCGTGATCGAAGGGTTGTCGGACTTGCGCGAAATCTTGTCGATCTCGTCGATGTAGACGATGCCGCGCTGGGCGCGCTCGACATTGTAGTCGGCCGACTGCAGGAGCTTCAGGATGATGTTCTCGACGTCCTCACCGACATAGCCCGCTTCCGTCAGCGTGGTCGCATCGGCCATCGTGAACGGCACGTCGATGATGCGCGCCAGCGTCTGGGCCAGCAGCGTCTTGCCGCAGCCCGTCGGGCCAATCAGCAGGATGTTCGACTTCGCCAGTTCAACGTCGGCGTTCTTGCCGGCATGCGCCAGCCGCTTGTAGTGGTTGTGGACGGCAACCGACAGCACGCGCTTGGCGTAGGGCTGGCCGATCACATAGTCGTCGAGAACCGTGAGGATCTCCTGCGGGGTGGGCACACCCTCGCGCGACTTCACCATCGAGGATTTGTTCTCCTCGCGGATGATGTCCATGCACAGTTCGACGCATTCATCGCAGATGAAGACCGTCGGACCGGCGATCAGCTTGCGGACCTCATGCTGGCTTTTGCCGCAGAACGAGCAATACAGCGTGTTCTTCGAGTCGCCGCCGCCACCACCATTGCTGACCTTGCTCATGCTATCCAAACCCTTTCGGCTCTGTCCCGGCCGCGGCGCAACGCACCGTCCGCAGACACAACTCTATGACGGGAGCGCGTTCCCGCCAATGCCATTGGCTCAATCAAGCCGCTTCGTACTCGAGACAATCCGAAAACGGCGGCGACGGTACGCGAATCCCTTGGAAAAGCTAAGCCGCCGAAACTCAACATTGGCTTAACGTAGGATGCCACCTGCGCCGTGGGAACAGCAAATTGTGACCGAAATGGCGCAGAGCACGTCAAAAATGCGTCAGAGCCGTTCCCCATGCGCCGGATCAAGCGTCCGCCGGACCCTCGACAGCTTCGCGGCTGGAGATGACCTTGTCGATGAGGCCAAAATCCTTCGCCTCGTCGGCGGTCATGAAATGGTCGCGGTCGAGCGTCTTTTCGATCGTCTCGTAGTCCTTACCGGTGTGCTTGACATAGACCTCGTTGAGGCGCCGCTTCAGCTTGATGATGTCCTGCGCGTGGCGCTCGATATCCGAAGCTTGGCCTGAGAAGCCGCCGGAAGGCTGGTGCACCATGATGCGCGCATTCGGCGTCGCAAAACGCATGTCGGCATGGCCTGCCGTCAGCAGCAGCGAACCCATCGAAGCGGCCTGGCCGATGCACAGCGTGGAAACCGCGGGCTTGATGAACTGCATGGTGTCATAGATCGCCATGCCGCTCGTCACCACGCCGCCGGGCGAATTGATGTAGAGATTGATCTCTTTCTTCGGGTTCTCGGCTTCGAGGAACAGGAGCTGCGCGCAGACCAGCGTCGCCATGCCGTCCTCGACCGGACCGGTGATGAAGATGATGCGCTCCTTGAGAAGCCGCGAGAAGATGTCATAGGCCCGCTCGCCACGGTTGGTCTGCTCGACCACCATCGGAACGAGATTCATGTAGGTTTCGATCGGGTCTCTCATGGGTGTCCCTTTTCGGATGGAAATCGGCGCGTAGACGGCCGGAATCGAGGATTGGCGTTACCCGTTAGATAGGATGCCGGCTTTGCCTTGCGCAAGCCCGACGACTGACGAAGGTAAATGCCTCGAAAGCCGGACCGGGCCTGTCGCTGCGTCACATGTTCTCGGCCCGCAGCCAGCGAATCAGGTCTTGCATATCGCCGTTCTCGACCGCGGCAGCAACACGGCGGCCGACAGCGGTGCCGAACTTGTAGCCATGGCCCGAGCAGGCGGAGACGACGAGGCACTTTCCTTTGCGCGTCGCGAAGAAGCGCTGGTCCTCGGTGAAGGTATAGGCGCAGGTCACGACATTGCTCACCGTGTACTCGTCCACACGCGCGATCGGCGGCGAAAACAGACGCAGGATCGCTTCGCCCTCCCCGTCTTCGGGCTCGCGTGCGGCACTGGCGTCGTCCTGCTGCCGCTTGTGAAGTCCCGAACCGAACTTTAGCCCGCCATCGCCGGAACGCGGGATGATGTAGCCGTCAGTGTCGCCGCCGACATCGAGAATCACCGGCGCTGCCTCCCACGCCTGCTTCAGGTCGGTTGGCGGCTCCAGATAGGCGACGGCTGTGCGGTAGGTGGTCAGTTCAGAGACGAGGTCGGGGAAGAGTTTGGTCACCCAGGCGCCCGCCGTGACCACGATATGATCTGCCGTCAGGCTGTCGCCGTCCGCCAGCTTTACGCTGCCCGCCTCGCAGTCGACTGCGACGACTTGCATGTGCTCGCGCACATCCGCGCCGTTGGCACGCAGCCATTCCCCGATGCCGGCGGCGATGCGCCGGCAATGCAGCGCGCCGCCTTCGGGCGAGTGGAATGCGTAGCGGAAGCTCCCGGCTTCGAGAAACGGCCAGCGGCGGGCCGCTTCGTCGGCGGAGAACAGCTCGATCGGCCAGCCGCCCTTTTCCATTCCTTCGCGATAGAGGTCGGTGTCGTCGCCCACCGCGCGCGACACGCAGAGGAAACCACGGGCGTCATAATGACTCTGCCCGAGATCGCTCCAGAGTGCGCCCCACGCATCATAGGCCTCGCTGATGGCCTTGCCGTATCCGCTCCCGGGTCCATAAGCGCGACGAATGATGCGGTGGTGGTCACCGGACGCCGCAAGCGGGTTGGGGATAGGTCCCTGCTCCAGAAGTGTCACGGCATGACCGCGCCGCGTCAGCTCCCACGCCGTCGAAAGCCCGGCGATGCCTGCGCCGACCACGATCGTTTTCATGTTTCCTGTCCCTCAGATACAGCCGCACCGGCAATTCCGTCGCAACCATAGGGACTGGCCCATGCGAAGCAAGCCGCGCTAAGGAAGCGGCATGCAAAAGCCAGACTATGTCGATTTCGACCCAGCCAGCCGCCACGTCCGGCTTGACCCGCACGAGCCAGCATTCGTGCAGGATCCCTACCCCGCCTATGCCTTCTTCCACGCGCAATGCCCGGTCTTCTTCTGGGAGGACTTCGGCCTCTGGTGTCTGGCGAGCTACGAGGCGGTCAACCGCACCTTCCGCGACCGGCGTTTCGGCCGCGAGCGGCCGGGCGGCTACATGGCCAGCGTCGCTGCAAAGGGCGACCGCAGCCACCTCGCCGACTTCGACCGGGCCGAGGCAGGCTCGATGCTGGAACTCGAGCCGCCCGTCCACACGCGCTGCGCACGCTGGTCAACCGCGCCTTCGTCTCCAGGCAGGTCGAGCGCCTGCGCCCGCGCGTCGAACGCCTCGCCCACGAACTCATCGACGGTTTTGAAGCCAACCGTGAGGCCGATCTCGTAGCCGCCTTCGCCACGCCGATACCGGCCACCATCATCGCCGAGATGATGGGCGTGCCGGCGGAGACGGGGCCGCAACTGGTGGCTTGGTCCAACGACATGGTGCGCATGTACATGCATGCGCCCACGCGCGCGATCGAAGAACAGGCAAATCGGTCTGCCGGGGACTTCGCCGCCTTCATCCGCCACCATGCCGAGGAGCGGCGGCGCAAGCCCGGCGACGACCTTCTGAGCGTGCTGACCGCAGCGCACGAAAGCGGCGAGAAGCTCTCGGAAGACGAACTGGTTTCCTCGGCGATCCTGCTGCTGAATGCCGGCCACGAGGCGACAGTGCATCAGACCGGCAACGCAATCCGCGCCCTGCTCTCTTTAGAGAACCCGGCAGCATTGCTGGCCGGCGACGAAAGGGCTGCCGCGACGGTTGAGGAATGCCTGCGCTACGACGCGCCGCTGCACATGTTCACCCGCTATGCTTACGAAGAGGTCGAGCTTGTGCCCGGGATCTCCCTCCAGCCCGGCGAGCAGGTCGCTTTGCTGCTTGGCGCGGCCAACAACGACCCGGCAGCATTCGATGCTCCGCGCGGTTTCAATCCATCCCGGCAGGACCAGAAGAACGTCTCGTTCGGCGCCGGCATCCACTTCTGCATCGGGGCACCTCTGGCACGGCTGGAGATGCAGGCAGCGCTAAAGGTGCTTTTCGAGCGGCTGCCAAGCCTCAAAATCTCAGAAGAGCCGCACTATCGCGATATCTACCATTTTCACGGGCTGGAGCGGCTTGTCTGCCGCTGGTGACGGCCATTCCAGACGCCGAAACAAGGAAAGCACTGAGATTGCTCCCAGTGCCTCCCTGTTCAGATCAGACTCTCGATATGGTTACGCCTCGAAGAGACGATGCCGCATCGAAACCTGTTTCTGACGGTGGTCGCGTACTTGCGCATCCCTTAGGGACATGCCTGTCCGGACCGTTCTCTCACGCCCGAAAGGTCGTTCGAGACACCATCAAAGGACTTTCCCGGCCTTCATGGCAGCATCGGTCCGCCTGTAGCGTTCCAGACCGCCTTCAGCGGTTCCGCTGGACTTTCCGGGCTCGATCTTGCGACGGTTTTAACGCCGTTGCCGTCTCTCTGCCGGAGCGGTCCCAGTTGGACCCTTCAGCTTGTTCCCGCTGTCCGGGCGGGGCCGTTGGGCTCTGAGATGTCCTGAGGGTATGACGCTGCGGCATGCCGGGCAATGCGCGTCCGCCTGTGGAAAGCGTGGATATGGGGGATTACGCTGGGGAAAGCGCGATGTGCGCCGTCTATGCCCGGATCACATATTCCTTGCGCGTCGTTTCAACGACTTCCCACGTTCCCTTGAAGCCGGGCCTGAGGATGAAGCTGTCGCCGGCCTTCAGCGTGTGGGCCTCGCCGCCATCCTCGGTGACGATCGAGACGCCGGAGAGGATGTGGCAGAACTCCCACTCCTCGTACTCTATGCGCCACTTGCCCGGCGTCGCTTCCCAGATGCCGGCATGGAGACCGCCATCGGCCTCCTCCACGTTCCAGGTCTTGAACCGTGGATTGCCCACGAGGACCCGGTCGGGGGCCGGAGCCCCCTCTTCCGGTTCCGCACCGGCGGTCGAGACCGCCAGGAAATGGCTGACATACATGGTGTTATGCCTTGGCGAGAGCCTGCTCCAGATCGGCGATGATGTCGGCGACGTCCTCGATGCCCACGGACAGGCGGATCACGTCGTTGCCGGCACCGGCCGCCGTCTTCTGCTCGTCGCTGAGCTGGCGGTGGGTGGTGGATGCCGGATGGATGACGAGGGACTTGGTGTCGCCGATATTGGCAAGGTGGGAGAACAGCTCCACGCCTTCCACCACCTTCACGCCCGCCTCGAAGCCGCCCTTCAGGCCAAAGGTGAAGACCGCACCGGCACCGTTGGGCGAATATTTCTTCATCAGCGCGTGGTTCGGGTCCGACGGCAGGCCGGGATAGGATACCCAGGCGACCTTGTCGTGCTTCGTCAGCCATTCGGCCACCTTCAGCGCGTTGTCGCAGTGGCGCTGCATGCGCAGCGGCAGCGTTTCCAGCCCGGTTGCGATCATGAAGGCGTTGAACGGCGAAATCGCGGGGCCGAAATCGCGCAGCCCCAGCACCCGGCAGGCGATGGCGAAGGCAAAATTGCCGAAGGTCTCGTGCAGCACCAGCCCGGCATATTCGGGGCGCGGCTCGGACAGCATCGGGTAGTTGCCGGACTTCGACCAGTCGAAGGTACCGCCATCGACAATGATGCCGCCCATCGAATTGCCATGACCGCCAATGAACTTGGTCAGCGAGTGCACGACGATGTCGGCGCCGTGCTCGATCGGCCGCAGCAGGTACGGGCTTGCCATGGTGTTGTCGACGATCAGCGGCAGGCCATGCTTGCGCGCGACATCGCCGATCTTCTCGATGTCGACGAAGGTGCCGCCCGGATTGGCGAGGCTCTCGATGAAGATCGCGCGCGTGTTGCCGTCGATGTGCTTTTCAAAGCTCTGCGGATCCGCCGGGTCGGCCCAGCGCACCTCCCAGCCGAAATTCTTGAAGGCATGGCCGAACTGGTTGATCGAGCCGCCATAGAGCTTGTTTGCGGCGACGAAGTTGTCGCCCGGCCGCATCAGCGTATGGAAGACCAGAAGCTGCGCCGCATGGCCGGAAGCCGTGGCAACCGCCGCGGTGCCGCCCTCGAGCGCGGCGACGCGCTCCTCGAGCACCGCCTGAGTCGGATTCATGATGCGGGTATAGATGTTGCCGAAGGCCTTGAGCCCGAACAGCGACGCGGCATGATCGACGTCGTCGAAGACGTAGGCCGTCGTCTGGTAGATGGGCGTGGCGCGCGCGCCGGTCGCCGGGTCCGGCTGGGCTCCCGCGTGGATTGCAAGCGTGTTGAAGCCGGGCGTGCGCTGGGACATGAGTTCCTCCTGACAATTTACAAACCGGCCGCATTGATCGCAAAGCCTGCGAACAAAGGCAAAGACGATTTTTCCGCCTTAAGCGATCGCGGCGCAGATTCCGGGATGGAAAGCCTGGAAAAGGGAAATTCCTTTCCGCTTACCGCTGGCGAATGCCGAAGCTCTGGAAGCCCTGCCGCATGACGGGCTTCTTCGACGAGATGACGCGGCTGTTGACGCCGTTCCAGCCGATTTCGCCCGAAAGCCGGCCATATTCGATCTTGGGGCAGCGGTTCATCACCACCTTGATGCCGGCCGCTTCGGCGCGGGCCGCTGCCTCGTCATGGCGCACGGTGAGCTGCATCCAGATGACCTTGGGCAACGGATCGAGCGCCAGCACCTCGTCGACGATCGCCGGCACCGCCGCGGAGGCGCGGAAGATGTCGACCATGTCGATCGGCTCCGGCACGTCGGCGAGACGCGCATAGGTCATCCGACCGAGGATTTCCTTGCCGGCATGGCCGGGATTGATCGGGAAGACCGTGTAGCCCTTGTCGATCAGGTACTTGGTGACGAAGAAGGACGGCCGCACGTCATTGGCCGAGGCGCCCACCACGGCGATCGTCTTTACTGTGTTGAGGATTTCGGCGATGTAAGCGTTGTCGTAGGAATCGTGGTTCATGCAGGCAGCGAAATTCGCCCTTCCTCGTCAATGGAAAAATCCGGATTGAAGGCGACCTCCCAGAGATTGCCTTCGGTATCCTCAAAATAGCCCTGCACACCGCCCCAGAAAGCGCGCCCTGCCTGCTTGAGAACGCGGCCACCGGCCTTCTCGGCCCGTGCCAGCACTTCCAGCACCTCTTCGGGCCTGCGGGTGTTGTAGGCCAGGGCAACGCCCGAGAATATCTGCTCCGGAGGTTCGAACGGCGCTGCTTTTCCTTCCTGAACAGCGACACCCGGCGCGCTCCGGTACGGCACACCGGCATCCCGCGCCAGTTCCTCGCGCGGCCACAGCGCCAGGATAACGCCGCCCATCTGGAAGAAGGCCACCCCTTCGGTGAATTTCTCGTGCCGCTCCAGCCCCATCGCCTCGTAAAAGGCGACGGCACGGTCGAGATCGGTGACGCCGAGCGTCACGATCGATATGCGCGGCTCCATCTTCATCGGAAAGCGAAATGGTCCTTCAATATCTCGAACAGTTGACGCGCGGAATCTTCGTCAAGCTGAATTGACTGGCTTAACTTTCCAGGCAGTTCCCGCTCCCTACGCCCAAACGTATCGATCTGGATTAATCGACGCCCATCCAATTCGTACCTATATAGTGTGGCCTCAACAGGATCATGAAGCGCCATCCTCTCTCGGTCGGCTTCTTCGAAACGACTGATCCTTGCCATCCTATTCGCCGGTCCACTGCGGCTTGCGCTTCTCCACGAAGGCGCCGATGCCTTCTTCGGCGTCACGGGCGAGCATGTTCTCGACCATCACCTTGGCGGCGTAGTCATAGGCGTCGGCGAGGCCCATCTCGGCCTGTTCGTAGAACGCTTCCTTGCCGATCTTCAGTGTCAAAGGCGATTTGGAAGCAATGGTTTGAGCGTATTTCGTCACAACCTGATTCAGGTACTCGCGCGGAACCACGCGGTTGATAAGCCCGAATTCGCGGGCCGACGAGGCGTCGATCGTCTCGCCCGTCAGCAGCATCTCCATCGCATGCTTGCGCGAGACATTGCGCGACAGAGCCACCATCGGCGTCGAGCAGAAAAGGCCGATATTGACACCTGGCGTGGCGAAGGTCGCGTGGTCGGACGCGATCGCGAGGTCGCAGCTCGCGACGAGCTGGCAGCCGGCGGCCGTGGCCGTGCCGTCCACCTCGGCGATCACCGGCTTGGGCAGCCGCACGATCGCCTGCATGAGCTGGGCACAATCCTCCATCGTGCGCTGGTAGAACTCGCGTCCCCTGTCGGCGTCGGCGCGATGCGCGGTCAGTTCCTTCAAGTCGTGCCCGGCGCAGAACACCTTGCCGGCGGCGGCGATGATGACCACGCGCACCGCCTTGTCCTCGCGGGCGGCGTCAAGTTCGCTGCGCATTGCGGCGATCGTCGCCAGCGAAAGGGCGTTCGCCGGAGGGTTGGAGAGCGTCAGCCTCAGGATGCCGTCGGCGAATGCCGCCCGTACCGGCCCGTCCTGCTGCTCGTCCCTGCGCATCGCAACGACTTCCGCCATTTCATCCTCCATCATCGGTCGCGGGGCCGAGCCCGCACTTTGCTCGGGAAACTAGCACGGGGCGGGTTGAAGGAAAGCGGAGAAATGAGGAAAGTCCGGTTTGACGTTTACGCAAACGGAAGCCACGGGGAGGAGCCCGACGATGAACGCCATGAACCCGGTGATGACGGCGGATGAGGTCAACACCTTCCTCAAACAGGTCTACCCGCAGCTCAACGACGACTTTTCCGATTATCTCGCAACCGACGTCTTTCCTGGCGGCTGCACGGTGCGGCTCAATGCCGGGGAACGCCACCTGCGCCCCGGCAACACGGTTTCGGGCCCTTCCCTCTTCACGCTGGCCGACATCGGGGGCTATGTCTGCGTGCTCTCCCATGCAGGCCCGGATGCGCTGTCGGTCACGACCAACCTCAACATCAATTTCATGCGCAAGGCGGAAGCCGGACCAATCGACGGGCACTGCCGCATTCTCAAGCTCGGCCGCAGCCTGATGGTCTTCGACATCGCCATGACGACGGGGCCGGAAAAGCTGGTCGTCGCCCATGCTACGGGCACCTATTCGATCCCGCCGAAGCGCTGACGCCATGAACTGTACGATTTTGGATACGGTATTATAATACCTTATTTATAACCTTTTGTTTTTGTTTTATTTTCTGACCCCGCCTACAAAAACATGCGCTTGACGGGTCTTTCGGCTGCGCCTATAAGCCACCGCGAAGGTCGCGGTCCGTCCACGGGCCGCTTCTTTCATGTTGGCTGGACGCCTTTGTCCGACCCAACACAAGCAACAAGAAACGCCTTTCCGTCCCCGGACGGAAGGTCTGAACCGAAAGCAAAGACCATGACAACCTTTTCGCAGAAGCCTGCGGACGTGGTGAAGAAGTGGGTGCTGATTGACGCCGAGGGTCTCGTCGTCGGCCGTCTCGCCTCCATCGTCGCCAACCGTCTCCGCGGCAAGCACAAGCCGACCTTCACTCCTCACGTCGACGATGGCGACAACGTCATCATCATCAATGCCGACAAGGTGGTGCTGACCGGCAAGAAGTACACCGACAAGATGTATTACTGGCACACCGGCCATCCGGGCGGCATCAAGGAGCGCACCGCGCGCGACCTGCTCGAAGGCCGCTTCCCCGAGCGCGTGGTCGAGAAGGCCATTGAACGCATGATCCCGCGTGGCCCGCTCGGCCGTCGCCAGATGAAGAACCTGCGCGTCTATGCCGGCGCCGAGCATCCGCACGAGGCCCAGCAGCCCGAGACGCTCGACGTCGCAGCGCTCAATCCCAAGAACAAGAGGGCCGCATAATGGCTGACCTTTCCACTCTCGCCGAGCAGCTCGGCCAGGCGACCGAGACGGCCGAGACGGCAGCGCCCGTACACGTCCAGAAGCTCGACGCCCACGGCCGCGCCTATGCGACCGGCAAGCGCAAGGACGCCATCGCGCGCGTCTGGGTGAAGCCGGGCACCGGCAAGATCGTCGTCAACGACAAGGAGTACGACAAGTACTTCGCCCGTCCGGTCCTGCAGATGATCCTGCAGCAGCCGATCGTCGCGACCAACCGCAATGGCCAGTACGACGTCATCGCCACCGTTGTCGGCGGCGGGCTGTCCGGCCAGGCCGGTGCGGTGCGTCACGGCATCTCCAAGGCGCTCACCTACTACGAGCCGACGCTGCGCGGCGGCGTGCTCAAGAAGGGCGGCTTCCTGACCCGCGACAGCCGCACGGTCGAGCGAAAGAAGTACGGCAAGGCGAAGGCCCGCCGCTCGTTCCAGTTCTCGAAGCGCTAAGCCGCTCGATTATCGGACAGACGGAAAGCGGGCCTTCGGGCCCGCTTTTTGTTGCCAGAACGTCGCATTCGGCCAATACCTTGCCGCGCCGGAGAGACTGGAGACGCATCAATGCCCTCGAATGCCATCGACCGCGCCTTTACCGCACGCAAATCCGTGGGGAGCGAGCCCGAGCCGACCTATGCCGGCGCACTGTCGTTCATGCGCCGCCGCTTCACCAAGGATGTGAAGGGTGCCGACGCCGTGGTGTGGGGCATCCCCTTCGACGCAGCGGTCTCCAATCGGCCGGGCGCGCGCTTCGGCCCGCAGGCGATCCGGCGCGCATCGGCGATCTTCGACGTCGACCCGCAATATCCGTTCGGCATCGACCTGTTCGAGGCGATGGCGGTGGTCGACTATGGCGACTGCCTGCTCGACTACGGCAATCACCAGAAGACGCCGGCGACAATCGAGCGCGAGGCGGCGAAGATCCTCAAGCACGCGGATTTCCTGCTGTCGCTGGGCGGCGACCATTTCGTGACATGGCCGCTCCTCAAGGCGCATGCCGCCAAGCACGGGCCGCTGGCGCTGGTGCAGTTCGACGCGCATCAGGACACATGGTTCGACGACGACAAGCGCATCGACCACGGCTCCTTCGTCGCGCGCGCCGTACGGGCGGGCATCATCGACCCTGCGCGGTCGATCCAGATCGGCATCCGCACCCACGCACCGGAGGATTGCGGCATCAAGATCATCCACGGCTACGAGTTGGAGGACATGAAAGCGGCCGACGTCGCATATGCGATTCACGAGCGCACGGGCGGCAAGAAATCCTACGTCACCTTCGACATCGACTGTCTCGACCCCGCCTACGCGCCGGGTACCGGAACGCCGGTCGCCGGCGGCCCGTCCACCGCCAAGGCGCTTTCCATCCTGCGCCAGATGGGCGGCATCGACATCGTCGGTGCCGACATCGTCGAGGTCGCGCCTGCCTATGACCATGCGGATGTAACGGCGATTGCCGGTGCGACAGTGGCCATGCACTATCTCGGTCTTCTGGCAGAGCGACACGCGCGACGATGACAAACCGATTCAAGCGCTTGCCGGATTGATTCCGGACGCCAACACAACCATCTGTTTTTCCTGAACTTTGGAACACCGAGCCATGAAACCCAAAATCTTCATCGACGGCGAACACGGCACCACCGGCCTGCAGATCCGGCAGCGGCTCGCCGACCGCGGCGACCTCGACATGCTTTCGATCCCCGAAGCCGAGCGGCGCAATCCGGCTCTGCGGCAGGAAATGCTGCAGACGGCGGACATCGCGATCCTGTGCCTGCCGGACGATGCGGCGCGCGAATCCGTCTCGATGCTCGACGGCAACAATTCCACCCGCGTCATCGACACCTCCACCGCCAACCGCGTCAATCCCGACTGGGCCTACGGTTTTGCCGAGATGGATGCCGGGCAGAAGACGAAGATCGCCGAAGCACGCTTCGTCGCCAATCCGGGGTGCTATCCGACCGGTGCGATCGGGCTGATCCGGCCGCTGCGGCAGGCGGGACTGCTGCCGGCCGACTATCCCGTCACCGTCAACGCCGTCTCGGGCTACACGGGCGGCGGCAAGCAGATGATCGCGCAGATGGAGAACGAGGAGGCGGCCGACCACATCGCCGCGCCGCACTTCCTGTACGGGCTCACGCTCGGCCACAAGCACGTGCCCGAACTGCAGATGCACGGCCTGCTCGATCGCCGGCCGCTGTTTTCGCCGAGCGTCGGCCGCTTCGCGCAGGGCATGATCGTCCAGGTGCCGCTGCACCTTGCGGACATGGCCGGCCAGCCCACGCTTGCCGACCTGCATGCGGCGCTTGCGGCGCACTATGCCGGGCAGGACATCATAGAGGTCGTGCCGCTCGAAACGAGCGCCAAGCTGGCGCGCATCGACCCGACCGAGCTCAACGATACGGATCGCATGAAGCTCTTTGTCTTCGGCACGGAAGGCGGTGGACAGGCCAATCTCGTCGCCGTGCTCGACAATCTCGGCAAGGGCGCGTCGGGCGCTGCCGTCCAGAACATGGATCTGATGCTCGGCAAGGCGGCCTGAGTGCTGCCTGCCCTGCCCACCGGATGGGAGATCGATAGCCCCACACTCCTCTCCGACGGGATCGGTGGCCGCGTCTGGCGTGTCACGCTGACCGATGGACAGCCGGCTGCGCTGAAGCAGGCGAGCCTGCTCGCGCAGAAGGAAGTGCCCGGCGGCAACGACTACCTGCGCTGGCTCGACGGCGACGGGGCGGTGCGCCTCCTTAATGAGCATGGCGACCTGTCGCTAATGGAATGGGCCGGCGAGCGGACACTGCTCGCGCATCTTGAAGACCATGGCGACGACGCGGCCACGGCAATCGCGGCCGATGTGGTCGCGCGGCTTCATGCGACGCGAGACTTGCCTGCCCCGCCCTCGCTGACGACGCTGACCGACAACTTCGCCAGCCTGTTCGCGAAGGCCGAGGAAGACCGCCGCGAAGGCCGGCGCAGCCAGTTCGTCGAGGCGGCGGACGTGGCCGCCCAGCTGCTGGCCAACCAGCGTGACGTACGCCCGCTTCATGGCGACATTCATCACGAGAACATTCTTTACGGCGCGCGCGGCTGGCTCGCCATCGATCCGAAAGGCGTGCTCGGCGATCCGGCCTTCGACATCGCTAACCTGTTCTACAACCCCGTCGAATCGGAGTTCCGAACGAGCGAAGCGCGGGCCGTGTCGATGGCGACGATCCTTGCCGAAAGATTGCGCTGCGACATCGGCAAGGTGCTCGACTACGCCTTCGCGTTCCCGGCCCTTTCCGCCTCGTGGCATCTGGAAGACGGGAATAACGAGGAGGCCAGTCGCAGCCTCGCCGTTGGTCGCGCTGTCGGGGCCGCACGACGGCAGGTCAGGTCCTGACGGCAATCTCCGTCTGGGGAGGATACGCGCCCCTCGTCCCTCGCCAATGCGCGGCTGCGAAACCCAGCACGACGATCGCAAGACCATGATGCGTCAGCGCGGCGTGGAGGTTCACGACCGAGAGCAGCGTGACGATGCCGATGACCGCCTGCAACGACACGAGCAGGAAAAGCACGATGGCGCGCCGCGCATGCGTCGAGCCGGGCTCGGCCCGCCATGTGGCGACCGCGTGCCAGGCAGCAGCCGCAAAGACGATATAGGCGCCCAGCCGATGCATGAACTGCACCGTCTTCGGGTTCTCGAAGAAATTCGCCCAGAGCGGCTGCATCGTCACAAGCTGGTCCGGCCACAGCCTGCCGTCCATTAGCGGCCAGGTATTGAAAGTCATCCCGGCATGGAGCCCGGCGACCAGCGCTCCGAGATAGATCTGCAGGAACACCAGCACCAGCATCCAGCCGGCGAAGCGCTGCGTTTCCCGGCGCGCCGGCCCTGCCGAATGCGGCGCGAGCCCGCGCGCGATCAGCATCGTCGCGGCAAAGATCAGACAGGCCAGCATCAGGTGCGTGGCCAGCCGGTACTGGCTGACGGAGACGCGCTCCGAAAGGCCCGAGGCCACCATCCACCAGCCGATGAAGCCTTGCAGGCCGCCGAGCGCCAGCAGCCCGAGCAGCCTGGGCTTCAGACGGCTCTCGAGTCGCCCGGTCAACCAGAAGAAGGCGAGCGGGATCGCGACCAGGAAGCCGACACCCCGCGCAAGCAGCCTGTGTGCCCATTCCCACCAGAAGATGGTCTGGAATTCGCCAAGGCTCATGCCCTTGTTGATCTGCTCGTATTGCGGGATCTGCCGGTACTTCTCGAACTCTTCCTGCCATTCGGCTTCGTTGAGCGGCGGGATGACGCCGTGGATCGGCTTCCACTCGGTGATCGAGAGGCCCGAACCCGTGAGCCGCGTCGCTCCGCCGACGAGGAACAGCGCCAGCAGCACGACCAGCACGACGTAGAGCCAGACGCGCACATAGAGGCGGTTGCGCTGCTCGCGGTCTTTCGTCCGGAGCGGTTCGTCTGCGGAAAGCGCGTGGTCGGCCATACGGCTGGTCCTCAAGGGAATTTGGCGGTTGTGTCGTGGCTCATCGCCGTCTGCAAGGCAAGGAAGGCGTACGCGACACGCAGTCGCGCCTGCAAAGCCCACGCGACCAAAGCATTTGCGCCGCCCGGCCGATCGGACTATGTGATCGCGCAAAGGAAATGCCAATGCCCGTGCGCCTGAAGAAACTGATCGGAACCGTGCTGCTGGTGCTGCTGGTCGCCGTCTATGCGATCGTCGCCACGATCTTCGCAGTGGCGCAGCTTGCCGAATCCGGCCCGCTGGTCCACCTCGCCTATTTCTTCTTCACCGGGCTTTTGTGGGTGTTGCCCGCCATGCTCATCATCAAGTGGATGGTGAAGCCGCCGCGCGCAAAAGCCGGCCCGCAGCTTTAACCTAGACCGTTACCACCCGGCGCCCACGGTTGCTGAGCGGGGTGGTCAGACCGGACAGCAGCGTACGCACATAGCTCAGACGCTGGAAATTGCCATTGATCGAGATGCGCGGCAGCGCGTGCAGGTGATGCGCGTGTTCCTTATGCAAAACGCCGTGCCGCGTCGTCACCGCCGAGGCAAAGCCTGCTTCCCGCGCAAGCGCCACCTCACGTGCCCCCACGGCTCGTTCGTAGCCGTAGGGATAGGCGAAATGCGAAGGCCGCATGCCGGTCTCGGCCTCTATGCCGGCGGCCGAGGCGGACATTTCCCATAGCGCCACCTGCTCCTCGAGCCGCCGCAGATTGTAGTGGTGCATCGTGTGCGCACCGATCGTTGCAAGCGGATGCGCCGAAAGTCCCCGGATTTCATCCCAATCCATAAAACGCCGGCCATCCGCGGTGCTTTCCGGCAGCGCGCCGATCTGCCGGAGAAAGTCCTGCTGTCCCGCCTCCGGCACATCGTTGGTCAGCCGCTCCATCAACGAGCGGGCAACGGAAAGTTTGTCTGAGGGGTCCGCGCAAGCGAGCGCTGCCCCACCCTCGCCCTCAGGCAGATAGATCGCGTCGGAGCGGGCCACCTTCTCCTCCACGACCTCCCACCATGGCGCCACCGCGCCGCTGGTAAGCCCGGGGGCCACGTAAACGGTGAACGGCGCATCGTGCGTTTCGAAGACGGGCAGCGCATCGGTCAGATTGTCGAGCCAGCCGTCGTCCAGCGTGATCGCGACGGCTCGCCGGCCACCCGCCGGCAGCCGCTCGAGCAACTCGTCGAGAGACACCAGCGCCAGCCCGCGCCGTTTCAGATCGGCGAGCAAACGGTCCAGAAAGTCGGGTTCGATCGACAGATGGCTGTTGAGCCCCAGTGGCGAGGTTGCATGCCTATGGACCCGATGAAGCATCAGTATCGCGCCGGCACCAGCCAGCAACGGCGTCGAAAGCGCCGCGAGGCCCGACCACCAGCCCGCGCCGAGCACCAGCTTTCGGGCTTTCTCGCGCGCGTCGATCATTGATTCACCTTTTCAGCCTAGTCTTCCCGCCCGCATGGCACATTTCGGCAGCGACATTCGATGTTGAGGCCACTCTAGGGCCGAAGGATTGCGGTATGGTTGACATCGGCGCGACGACAAGAGCAGCGGAAACATCCAGAAGCGACGGGAAGGCCGCGCCAACGCGCGCTGGTTTCAGCGTCGACGTGCGCTCGGCAAACGAAGCAGCACTTTCGGACTACGACGCCTTCTGCGCGAGCGCTGTTCACGCACAGGCCCAGCATCCGCTCTGGGTGCAATCCTGGATCGATGCCACAGGCGCCGATGCTCTGATTGCAACGGTGAGCCGCGACGGCAGGCCTGCGATTTCGCTGGCGCTGGAGGTTGTCCGCGCCGGCGGCTTCGGCATCGCGCGCTTCATCGGCGGCAGTCATGCCAACGGCAATTTCGCCGCAGTGGCGGCTACAACCACTCAACTACTCACGGCATCGGAAGCGAAGGCGCTGTCGGACGCCCTGCACGCGGCCCGGTCGGACATCGACCTCGTGCTACTCGAACGGCAGAACCCGCGATGGGCAGGGCATGAAAACCCGCTGCAGAGCCTTGCCACCATGGAAAGCCCCAACGTCTCGCTGGCCGTCGATCTATCGGGCGGCTTCGACGAAATGCTTTCCCGTCACAACGGCAAGCGCAAGCGCAAGAAGTTCCGGCTTCAGCTCCGACGCTTCGAAGAAGCGGGCGGCCATCGGCTTATCGAGGCGCGCACCGTCGAGGACGTCGATCGCCTGATGACCGCATTTTTCGAACTGAAGGCCGCGCGCTTCGGCAAGCAGGGCATAACCAATGTCTTCGAGCCCGCCGACGTGCAGGCGTTCTTCCGTAAGCTGTTCACCGAGGCGGTTCGCCAGCCGTCACCGCCCTTTGTACTGACGGGTATCGAAGTGGCCGGCGTGCTCCGCGGCATTCACGGCATGAGCGTGGTCGACGACGGTGTCGTTTGCGAGTTCAGCGCCATGCTGGAAGACGAACTGCAGATCAGCCCCGGCTTCTTCCTCGACTACGCCGCGATGGAAGAAGCCTGCGCCAAGGGCATGACGTTCTTCGATTTCAGCGTCGGCGACGAGGATTACAAAAGAAGCTGGTGCGATCTCGAAACCCGCCAGTTCGACACCCTGATGCCTCTGACCGCGAAGGGGCGAATGCTGCGCGGCTGGAAGATGGCGCGCAGCCGGGTAGTGCGCGCGGTCAAGTCCAATGCGACCCTCTGGGCGCTAACGAAGCGTCTGCGCGCCGGCGTCGCGGGCGGCGCGAAGCCGGCCGCGTCCGACGACTGACCTTACGCTGCCGACCGGCCTTCCGGCGCCGGCGGCAGGATATGCCCGACCGGCGTCACCATGTGGACATGCTCGTAGCCATTGGCGGCAAGGTCGGCCGCAATGTCGGCTACTGCCTCATCCTCGGGCTCTATGACGCTGACCAGCACCTCGGCACCGTCGTCCACCACGCGGCTGATGCCGTGCGCGTTGGTAGGGCCGCATTCGACCACGACCATGTCATAGGCCGTCGTCAGCGAGGCCATGATGATCGGCAGCCGGTCGGCGGCGCGCATCGCCTTTTCCGCATCGGCGGTGCCGACTGGAATGACATGGCAATCCGAATAGAGATCGCCGCGGATGACGTCGGCGAACTGTGCCTCCGAAGCCAGCAGATTGGTGATACCCGGATAACGGCTGCTTTCGAGCATCGACGACGATGGCGCGCCCGAAGCGGTCAGATCTAGGAACAGCACCCGCAAACCCGCATCACAGACCGCGCGCGCGACCATCACCGACGTCGCCGCCGCCTCGTCCCCCTCGGGCGAGACGAAGATCGCGCGCACGGCGCCGCTGGCAACGAGGCGGTCCGCGGCCGCATCGATCGAAAGCTCGTCGGCCGGGCGCTCGGCCCTCACTTCCTCGGGCGCGTCTTCGTCCATCACTTCCTCGGCCGTTTCGGCTTCCGCCTCGTCCGAAAGTTCCGGTTCTACAACCGGCATGACCACCTGCTCGACGGGCTCGAACGAACCCGTCGCCGGACGCATCGCACGGCCGCTGAACAGCTCACGCAGCATCAGCACCACCGCCACGACGAGGATAGTCGCCACGAATGCCGCGATCATGATCGGCAGCGGCTTCGGGAAGTAGGCCTTGAAGGGCGGCGTGGCGCGCGAGAAAATACGCGCATCTGCCGGCAAATAGTTGCGGTCGGCGCGCGAAGCCGCTTCCCGGTACCGGGTCAGGTACGATTCGAGCAGGGCCCGCTGCGCCGTAGCCTCGCGCTCCAGCGCGCGCAGTTCCACTTCGTCCTCGCCAGCTCGGGCCGACTCCGCCTTCAGCGTGTTCAGATCCGCAATGAGCTGCTGCTCGCGCGCCTGCGCGGTCGAAACCTCCGTTTCGAGACTTGCCAGAACCTTCTGCACTTCCTGGCGAAGCTGCTGGTCGGTCTCGGCAAGCTGCGCGTTGAGCGCGCGGATACGCGGATGATTGTTCAGCAGGGAGGCGGAAAGGTTGGCAAGGTCCGCCTCGATCTGCACCTGGCGCTCGCGAAGGCGCTGCACCAGCGGAGCGTTGAGCACGTCGGCAACGGTATCGACACGTTCCCCGGAATCGAGCGCGGCGCGAATGGCGCTGGCGCGGCCCTCGGCGGCAGACCGGTTCGCACGAACGCGGCTCAGTTCCGTCGACAGCTCCGAAAGCTGCTGCGTGGCGAGCAGCGAATTGCCCTGACCCACGACCATCAGATCGGCCGTCGCACGATAATCGGCCACGCGCGCTTCAGCTTCTCTCACGCGCTGCCGCAGATCGGCAATCTCCGGCTCCAGCCAGTCGGTCGCTTCCGAATTGGATGCCCGCTTGGCAGCCTCCTGGACCGCGATATAGGCGTCGGCGATCGCATTGGGGACGGCCGCGGCCAGCTTGGGGTCTTCCGAGGAGAACTGAACGACGATGACGCGCGACCGCTCGACGCGATAGACGACGAGCTTCTCGTTCATGGCCTGCAGCACGCGCTCCTCGGTCGGCGCCTGCGAAGCGTCGCTGCGCAGACCAACAAGCACCAGAAGATTGCCGAGCGTCGAACGTTGCCCCGTGCCGCCGAATTCTTCGAGACTTGCAAGGTCGAGCTTGCGCGCCACGTCGCGCAGGATGTCCGCGGACGAAATCACCTCGACCTGGCTGGCAATCCCCTCCTCGTCGAGAAGCGGACGGTCAGCGTCGGCATTGCCGGTGCTGGGTCGCGTGTAAACGGATTCCCTGCTCTCGATGAGTATTCGCGTCTCGGCGCGGTAAAGCGGGGTTGCCATGGACATCAGCAGGAAAGCGCCGGCCGCGACCACAACGGCGACCACGAGAATGCGCAACCAGTTGCGCAGCAGGCTGCCGAACAGCTGGGCCAGATCCACATCGACGTCGCTGACGGCCGGTCGTACTTCAGACATTTACATCAACCCCGGTTACGCGTTTGGCAGCATGGTAAAGACGCATGGTAACCGGCGAGTTAAGCGTGCGGTAACGGTCCATTCTTCTTTGCTAATGGACCGTTAATTCATCCCCCCACATTCACCGAAAAGCTCATCCGCTTTACCGGCCATTAACCTTAACGAGACGATAAATGCCTCGTTCGATCCACGGCCGCGGCTCATCGCGGCATCAGGAAGGTCGTCAGCAGGTCATGAAAAGTCATCTCGCAGCCGCGATAGCCATTTCGATATTTCTAGCGGGATGTTCCGGCTACCGCCCTGCCCCCGCAGCGTTTCACGAAGCGATCAACGAGCCCTATATCGTCGATGCGGGCGACCGGATCCGCGTGACGGTCTTCGAGCAGGAAACGCTGACCAACACCTATGCCGTCGACCAGTCGGGCTATATCGCCTTTCCGCTTGTCGGCGCGATCGCTGCCCGCGGCTACACCGTCCAGCAGATCGAGGGCCAGATCGCGCAGAAGCTACGCAACGGATATCTGCGCGATCCCGACGTGTCCGTCGAAGTCGATCGCTACCCTGTCTTCGTGATGGGTGAAGTGGGTGCGGCCGGCCAGTATTCCTACGTGCCCGGTATGACAGTGCACAAGGCGGTGGCGGCTGCCGGCGGCTACACGCCGCGCGCCAACCAGAACAATGTCGACATAACCCGCGACATCAACGGCAAGGTCATGACAGGACGCGTTACGACCTCCGACCCGCTGATGCCGGGTGACACGATCTACGTACGCGAACGCTTCTTCTAGGCCGGGAAGACCAGAACGTGGCCAACGGCCTGCGCATCATTCACTGCTTTCGCTCGCCAGTCGGCGGCATATTCCGCCATGTGCGCGATCTGGTCGCGGCCCAGGCGGCGGCGGGGCATCAGGTCGGCATCATCTGCGATTCCTCCACCGGCGGGGAACTGGAAGAGCACTATTTCGACGAGATTCGCGGAATGCTGGCGCTTGGCGTCTCGCGCATCACCATTCACCGCCATATCGGACCGGGCGACATCGCCGCCGGTTGGCGCACCTACAAGCTTATCAAGGAATTGCGGCCGGACGTGCTGCACGGGCATGGCGCCAAGGGCGGCGCGCTCGCGCGGGTTTTCGGCTCACTTCTGCGGGTTTCCAGGTTTCGCGTAGCCCGCCTCTATTCTCCGCATGGCGGCGTTCTCCATTACGACGCGGGAACGCCGAAGGGGCGCATACTGTTTGCGATCGAGCGGCTGCTGGGCCGCTTCACGGACCATGTGCTGTTCGTATCGGATTATGAGCGGCGCACCTTTGTCGAAAAGATCGGCGAACCGAAGTCCGCGGCCAGCCTGGTCTACAACGGTCTCAACGACAAAGAATTCGAGCCGGTACCCGCCAATCCGGACGCCGCCGATTTCCTCTACATCGGCATGATGCGCGACCTGAAGGGCCCCGACATATTCATCGATGCGCTTGCCGCGGCTTCCGGCAAGGTCGGCCGCCCGCTTTCGGCGGTCATGGTCGGCGACGGTGCAGACCTCCCATCCTACAAGACACAGGTGGTCGAGCGCGGTCTTGCAGAGCATGTCCAGTTTCTGCCGCCAATGCCGGCGCGCAAGGCGTTTGCGCTCGGGCGGATCATCGTGGTCCCGTCCCGCGCCGAAGCCATGCCCTATATCGTGCTGGAAGCGCTGGCGGCCGGCAAGACGATGATCGCCACGACCGTAGGCGGCATTCCGGAAATCTTCGATCCCGCCTCCCCCGCCCTGGTTTCACCCACGGTCGAGGGTGTGACGGCGGGCATGGCCGGCGCAATCGGCGACGAGCATTGCTTCGCTGCGGCAATGCCCAGCCAGACGGAACTGAGGTCGCGCTTCGGGGCCGCCGTGATGGCGCAACAGGTCGAAGACGCCTATCGCGCCAGCCTCTCCTAAAAACTGTCCGCGGCGGCTCGCTCTCCCGCGTCAATGTTTCCTTAGCGGCTTTCTGATAGGGAAACGGCGATCCGGGAGCAGACAAGATGGCCGAGAACGATCCCGCCATGCGCTTTAGCAGCCAGGCGATACGCACCTTCAAGGAGGGCGAAGCGCCCACGGCCGCAGCCGAACTGAACCCGACGGCGCGCCAGATCGCGACCCAGTATCGACGAGACAGCATGTCGCCGGTGATGGTCAGCGGTGTGCTGCGCTTCGTCGAGTTTATCCTGCTCGCCCTTTCGGGGCTTGCGATCTACGCGGTCTATGTCGACGTCCACCATGCGTTCCTGTGGCAATATCCGCTGCTGATCCTGGGCACATCGGCTGTCGCCGTGATCCTGCTCGAGATCACCGACAACTACCAGATCGCGCGCCTACGCCAGCCGATGAACAATCTCGGCACCATCATCCTCGTGTGGGGCGGCACGCTGGCATTGACCACCGTGGTCGGCTTCTTCCTCAAGGTTTCGGCCGATTTCTCGCGCTTCTGGCTCGCGTCCTGGTTCTTCACGGGGCTCGGGCTCTTGCTTATCCTGCGGTTCGTCATGGCGCGGATGGTCCGCCGCTGGGCGAGAAACGGGGCGATGGAGCGCCGCGCCGTCATCGTGGGCGGCGGTCAGACCGCCGAGACCCTTATCCGCTCTATCGAACAGCAACCTCACAACGACATCCGTATCTGCGGCATTTTCGACGACCGCGACGACCGCCGATCGCCGCCGATCGTGGCCGGCTACCCCAAGCTCGGCAATATCGGCGCGCTGATAGAATTCGCGCGCATCGCCCGGATCGACATGCTGATCGTCGCGCTGCCGCTCACCGCCGAGGCGCGCGTGCTTTCGCTGCTCAAGAAGCTGTGGGTGCTGCCGGTCGACATTCGCCTGTCTGCGCATTCCAACCAGCTTCGCTTCCGGCCGCGCTCCTATTCGTTCATCGGCTCCCTGCCGATGCTCGATGTGCTCGACAGGCCGATCAACGACTGGGATTCCGTTGCCAAGCGGGCCTTCGACATCGTCTTCAGCCTGTTCGGCATCGTCGTCTTTTCGCCGATCATGATCGCGACGGCCATCGCCATCAAGCTGGAGAGCAAGGGGCCGGTGTTCTTCAAGCAGAAGCGGCACGGCTTCAACAACGAGGTCATCGACGTCTACAAGTTCCGCTCGATGTATGTCGATCAATGCGACCCTACAGCGCGCAACGCCGTTACCAAGAACGATCCGCGCGTGACCCGCGTCGGCCGCATCATCCGCAAGACCTCCATCGACGAACTGCCTCAGTTCTTCAATTCGCTGATCGGCAACCTGTCGCTGGTCGGCCCACGCCCGCACGCCGTCTCCGCCCAGTCGCACAATCGCCTCTATCATGAGGTGGTCGATGGCTATTTCGCGCGCCATCGGGTCAAGCCCGGCGTCACAGGATGGGCGCAGATCAACGGCTGGCGCGGCGAGATCGATCACGACGACAAGATCAAGATGCGTACCGAGTACGATCTCTACTACATCGAGAACTGGTCTCTCTGGTTCGACCTCAAGATACTGCTGTTGACCCCGATTCGCCTGCTTAACACCGAGAACGCCTATTGAGCACGGTCACCGCCAACGGCCTGCCGCGCACGCTCGTTCATGCCAAGGCGCTCTCGCTTGTCGCATCGTCGGCGGTCGCGCTTGCGGTTTTCCTGCTCGGCTTCGTCATCCGCGAGCCCGCACCCTACGAGCTCTTCATGGCGGGCCTCATCGGCGTGTGGTTCCTGTTCGGACTGCGGCTGTCCCGCCATGCGGTCGCGTTGCTTGGACTGCTAGCCGCTTTCAACATCGGCGGCCTTCTGTCGATGACGACCATGGGCGATCTCTACACGACGCCCCTCTTTCTGGCCGTTTCGCTTTTTCTCGCCTTCACGGCTGTATTCTTCACGGCGATTCTTGAAGCGGACCACCGGCGCTACAAGCTGATCTTCATCGCTTGGGTCGCCGCGGCGCTGGCAACCGGAATGCTCGGCATCGCGGGCTATTTCGGCTTGTTTCCCGGAGCGGAGGTCTTCACGAAGTTCAACCGCGCGACCGGAGCATTCCAGGATCCCAACGTCTTCGGTCCCTTCCTGGTTCTGCCCGGCGTCTACGTGCTTTACCGGCTGCTGACCGGTAACCCATTGCGGCTGCCGCTTTATGCCATCAGCTTCGTCGTCATCGTGACCGCGATTTTCCTGTCGTTCTCGCGCGGCGCGTGGGGCCTGTTTGCTGCCGCATCGATGATGCTGACGGCCGCACTCTTCCTGCAAAGCAACAGTGGCCTGTTCAGGCTGCGTGTGGCGCTGATGGCGGGGCTTGCCGTCATCATTCTCGCAGGCGCCATCCTCGTCGCCATGCAGTTGCCCGGCGTGTCGGATCTTTTTTCCACAAGAGCCAAGCTGGTGCAGGACTACGATGGCGGCCAGCTCGGCCGCTTCGCGCGTTTCCCCATCGGGTTCGGCATGGCGACGGAGAACCCGCTTGGCATCGGCCCGCTGAACTTCGGCCGCACCCTTGGAGAAGACACGCACAATGTGTGGCTGTCCTCACTGATGAACTATGGCTGGCTGGGGTTTGCCTCCTTCTTCACATTGGTTCTGGCGACCGTGGCAGGCGGCTTCCGCATTCTCTTCCGCGACAGGCCATGGCAACCCTATCTGCTATGCGCCTATGTGACGTTTCTCGGTCACATCGCGCTCGGGACGGTGATCGACATGGACCACTGGCGGCACTTTTACCTGCTTATCGGACTGATATGGGGCGCGATGGCACTCGAAACCCGCTATCAGCGAGCCTTGCAGGCCGGAGAGCAGCCCTTCCCAAGCGCCTGACATGGTCCGCATGTGGCCTGTCCACAGGCCTGCGCGCTTGAATCCGGTTGTGCGGCTGCGCAAAAACGCTATTTTCGCCGAAACTTTCCAGCCTCCCTTCCCGGGACCAGAAGAAACGATTGCCGATTGATACGCATCGCCATTGACGCAATGGGTGGAGACCACGGGCCAGAGGTCGTCATCCCCGGCCTGGACAAGGTGGCCGAACGCCGCCCAGACGTGCGCTTCCTGATCTTCGGGCGAGACGACCTCGTCCGGCCATTGCTCGCAAAATTCCCCCGCGTTGCCGGTGTCAGCGAGTTCACGCATTGCGAGATCGCCGTGCGCATGGACGACAAGCCAAGCCAGGCCCTGCGCCAGGGCCGCTGGAAGTCGTCCATGTGGAAGGCAATCGAGGCGGTCAAGAACGACGATGCCGATGTCTGCGTTTCCGCGGGCAATACAGGCGCGTTGATGGCAATGTCCAAATTCTGCCTGCGCACCATGGTGTCGATCGAACGCCCTGCCATTGCGGCGATATGGCCAACCGTGCGCGGTGAAAGCGTGGTGCTCGATGTCGGCGCGACGATCGGCGCCGATGCCCATCAGCTCATCGACTTTGCGATCCTCGGCTCTGCCATGGCGCGCGCCATATTCGCCATTGAGCGACCGTCCGTCGGTCTGCTCAACGTCGGCGTCGAAGAGATCAAGGGACAGGAAGAGGTCAAGGAAGCTGGACGCCTGCTGCGCGAATCCAACCTCAAGACCATGGACTATCACGGCTTTGTCGAAGGCGACGATATCGGCCTCGGCTCGGTCGACGTCGTCGTTACCGAGGGTTTCGCCGGCAATATTGCGCTGAAGACAGCCGAAGGCACGGCAAAACAGATCGGCGAATATCTGCGCGCGGCGATGAGTCGGACGCTTATGTCGAAGATCGGCTACGTGTTCGCGCGCGACGCGTTCAATCGCCTGCGCGAGAAGATGGATGTTCGCAAGATTAATGGCGGTGTCTTCCTGGGCCTCAACGGCATTGTGGTGAAAAGCCACGGCGGGACCGACGACGAAGGCTTCGCGGCGGCAGTGGAACTCGGCTATGACATGGGGCGCAGTCGCCTCATCGACGGGATTCGCCGCGAGTTGGAATCTTTCCACGGCCGGATGCCGGAAAAACGGGGCGCGGCGCAGGACGATTCCGCCAGCGAAGAATAGGGCAAGCAGGAATGATCAGATCCGTAGTGCGCGGCGTGGGGACCGCCCTGCCGCGCCGCATTATGAAGAATGCGGAATTCGAAACTCTCGTCGACACCTCCGGCGAGTGGATCGTCCAGCGCACCGGCATCACCCAACGCCATATCGCTGCCGATGACGAGACGACCGCATCGCTGGGCGAAGCGGCGGCACGCGCGGCGCTGGCCAATGCCGGCCTGACGCCCGACGATATCGACCTGATCATTCTCGCGACGTCGACGCCGAACAACACGTTTCCGGCCACTTCCGTGGAGATCCAGGAACGACTGGGCATGAGCCACGGCTTCGCGTTCGACATGCAGGCGGTCTGCAGCGGTTTCGTCTATGCGGTGACTGCCGCCGACGCGCATATCCGCGCCGGCATGGCGCGGCGCGTTCTTGTGATCGGGTCTGAGACGTTCTCCCGCCTCCTCGACTGGACCGATCGCACGACCTGCGTCCTGTTCGGCGATGGCGCCGGTGCAATGGTGCTTGAGGCGGTCGAGAGCGCAGGCGCCCTCACCGACCGGGGCATCATCGCATCGAGCCTGCGCTCGGACGGCAGCCACCGCGAAAAGCTCTACGTCGATGGCGGGCCGTCCACCACGCAGACGGTCGGGCACCTGCGCATGGAAGGGCGGGAGGTCTTCAAGCATGCCGTCGGTATGATTACCGATGTGGTGGAAGACGCGCTCTCCCGTGGCGGCGTCAGCGCCGACGATCTCGACTGGTTCGTGCCGCACCAGGCCAACAAGCGCATCATCGACGCCTCCGCCAAAAAGCTTGGCATCGCCGAGGACAAGGTCGTCATCACCGTTCACCTGCACGGCAACACGTCCGCGGCCTCGGTTCCGCTGGCGCTGGGTGCCGCCGTGGCCGACGGCCGCATCAAGCAGGGCGATCTCGTCCTGCTCGAAGCCATGGGCGGCGGCTTCACCTGGGGTGCGGTTTTGCTGCGCTGGTAAACCGCGCGTCAACCAAACCGGCAAGTCGACGGGGTTTGCGGGTAGAGTCCTTGACCTCGCTGGACCAATTCCTTAACGTCTCGAAATATTGCGGATTTTCAGTTATTTCGACACGGTTGGACAGCCCAATGGGGGAAAGACACTTACGCGCGCTGACCTGGCGGAAGCCGTTTACCGCAAGGTGGGGCTGTCGCGCACGGAATCCGCTCAACTGGTCGAAATGGTGCTGGACGAAATCTGCGAAGCGATTGTGCGCGGCGAAACCGTGAAGCTTTCCTCGTTTGCCACCTTCCACGTCCGCGGCAAGAACGAACGTGTCGGCCGCAACCCGAAGACCGGCGAAGAAGTGCCGATCCTTCCGCGCCGGGTGATGACTTTCAAGGCGTCGAACGTCCTCAAGCAGCGTATCCTGCGTTCGCACCAGAACGCCAAGGCAAAGCGGGACAAGTAGTCCGGCCGTACCGAACACGCTCGTCCCGTTCTTCGCGCAATAAAAGTTGCGCATGGCATCCGTCCGCCGCTTGAAATGCGCCTGACAAACCGCTGCAATGGCGTTCGAATCGCAGCATGGGAGCCTGTACTGCCATGGACAAGAGCCCCGACGCCTTCCGCACAATCAGCGAAGTCGCAGAACTGCTGGACCTGCCGCAGCACGTCCTGCGCTTCTGGGAGACGCGCTTCACGCAGATCAAGCCGATGAAGCGCGGCGGTGGCCGCCGCTATTACCGCCCGCAGGACGTGGACCTGATCAAGGGCATCCGCCACATGCTCTACGACCAGGGCTACACGATCAAGGGCGTGCAGAAATTGCTGCGCGACAATGGCAACCAGTTTCTCGTTGCGATCGGCAACGGTGACCTTGCCGCCGTCGAGGTCATCGCCCAGCGCAAGCAGGCGGCTCTGGAAGCGGAAGAGCAACAATCCGCGGCGCGGCCGCGCAACGATGACGAGATGCTCGTCGGGCAGCCGAAAGCGAAACCCGGCCGGCGCTTCTTCGGCCTCGGCAAGGGCGAAGACGAGGGTTCAGCTTCAGGCGAGGAAGGTCGCCTCTCACGCGACAACCGGGCGCTGCTTCAGGAGGCGCTTTTCGATCTGCTGGAGTGCAAGAGGCTTCTGGACCAAGTGCGCTAGGCATCGTCACCTGGGAGCCGGCGCCCGGGGCGCATTGGGGGCTCAGCGCCGCCGGGGTCCGTCTCATCGCAGTGGCTTCCGCAACGGAAGCCGGCATCAATAGAACCCAACAAGATTAACGATCGGTAAACCGCGGACCCTTGGGCCGGTTGCTGCTATGCTTGATTTCGCCGGCATTGTTTGCGACAGAGCGGTTCTGCTGACCTTGCCGCGGCAAGGCAGGCAGCGACAACGCAGGAGAGACACGCTTGAAGGTCGTTGGCCCGACGCGGCAAAAATTGATCAGGGACGCGGAAGAAAAGCGTCGTGCCTTCGGCGAGAGCGTGCGCGCACTGCGGGAAGGCAAGATCCCCTATCTGGACCGCACCAGCGAGCTTCCGCAGTCGCTCATCGATTCCTGCCGCCTGGTCCAGAATCGCCTCGAAATGGTGAAGTTGCTGCCAGCCGACGCTGTCGTGGCGGAAATCGGCACCGATGAAGGCAACTTCGCCCGCTATCTTCTCGACACATGTACGCCGAAAGAACTGCATATCTTCGAGATCGATGTGGCGCGCATCAAGCCCGACAACCTGCGGCAGGGGCGCGAGAAGGGCATCGTTACCGTTCACGAGGGCGACTCGTCCGAGCTCATCGGATCCATGCCCGACGGCTATTTCGACTGGATCTACATCGACGGCGACCACCTCTACGAAGGGGTCAAGCGCGACATCCTGGCCGCCGCACCCAAGGTCAAGGAAGGCGGGCTGCTGGTCTTCAACGACTATGCAACATGGTCGCCCACCTCGATGAGCCATTGCGGGGTCGCTCGGGCGGTCAACGAGTTCTGCATCGAGGACGATTGGGAACTCGTCTACCTCGCTTTCCAGACGATGATGTACAACGACGTTGCGATCCGACGCAGGCGCTGACATGAGCGCCGCCAAGACGGTTCGGCTGAGCGATTTCGCGTCGGAGATCGGATACGAAATCGTTCGTGACGCATCCTTTCGCCATGTCGCGAAGATCGCCACGCGCCTCGATGCAATGGTCGTGCCGCTGACCGACGCTGCCTTTGCCAATGCACTCGGCCAATCGGACCGTTTCGCCGCCGTCATAACGAGCAAGGCTTTCGCCGATCTGGTGCCGCCGATCTCGGCCTCGCCCTGTCGGACACGCCCGGCGAAGCACATGCCGCGCTCCACGCCCGCATCTGTGCCATACCCGGCCTGTTGTGGGAAAGCTTCGAAACAGAGATCGGACCGGGCTGCAGCATTGCCGAGACGGCCATTATCCCGCCTCGCGACGTGCGCATCGGTGCCGGCTGCGTCATCGCACATGGCGCAGTTGTTCATCCTCGCTCAATCATCGGGGACAATGTTGGAGTTCGCGAGCGCTGTGTGGTCGGCTCCGCCGCCTACGAGATCGTCAGGATCGGCGGCCGGCAGGTTCTGCGGCCGCAGGCAGGCGGCGTCACGCTTGGCGACGGCGTCGAACTTCTGCCCGGCGTTTCGATTTCCCGTACGGCGTTCGGCGGCTTCACCTCGATAGGCGAAGCGACGGTGATCGATCACAACGTAGTCGTCTCGCACGACACGGAGGTTGGGGAAAATACGCGGATCGGCGGCCAGGGATGGATAGGCGGACGAGTGCGCATCGGCAACCACGTCGTGATTGGGCCGCAGGTGACGATCACGAATGGTCTGACGCTCGGGGATCGCTGCCACGTCTCGCTTGGCTCCGTCGTTACGCATGACGTGCCGCCTGGCCATCGCGTGAGTGGCAACTTCGCGATTGCCCATGATCGCTTTATTGAAGCACTGCGCAAGGTACGCTGAGGCTGACCGCTATTCCGGCTGTCGTTAGCCTTCTTCCTTGAGTTCAAACAGCGCCTCCGAAATCGCCTCGGCAACCGGACGCGCCAGCACGGAATAACCGTCGTCGGTAAAATGCACGTTGCGTGGAAGCTGGATCTCCTCGAGCCGCGCCAGCGCAAAGGTATAAAGGTCGACGACAGGAATCCCCCGTTGGTCCATAAGGCGTTGCGCAGCCGCGTTGTAGCGAACGATGTCCTTGTTGCGACGATAGGGCTGTGTGCGATCGGTCTGCCATCGCTTTGCCGTGTGCTTTTCGCATTCAGGCGTCACAGGCGTCGAACTTACCCAGATCAGCCGACGTGCCTGCGCCTGCATCATGTCGATCATGGCGCCAAGCCTGGCTAGATAAAGCCCCATCGAGATACGTGGTTCCCCGCGCAATATCAGCACGTCGTGGAGGCCGAAATTGAAGACGATAAGGTCCCATTTGGCCGTGCCAAGCCAACCTTCCAGCAAACCGATGCTCTTGGCTGTACCTTCGGCATTGGCAGGAACCCTGTGGAGGTTTGCACGTCCCGCAAGCAACGCGCGTACAGGTATCGTGTATCCGACAGAGATCGAATCACCGACCAGAAGCACCCGCGGCAGAGTGGCATCATCCTCGACCGGCGCAAACGCCGGATGGGTCCGCAGATATTGCTCTTCTTCTTCCGGGGTCATCTGAAACTCCACTGACGGGTGGCGACTTCGCGCATGGGCCGACATGGTGTCAACTGTAGCGGTGTCGCACGTTGCCTCGGGCAAGATGATCGCCTAAGGGGAAAGCCTTGTGCCCGAGGAGTTGGCCGAAGGCATGAAAGCATCGACACAAGCAGGCGCGGTCACCTTTGTCCTAGACCCCCGGTTGGAATTTCACGCGCGTCAAGCTGGACTTACGCGTGCAGATGTATTCCAGACAACGGCCGTCTCGCGATCACGGGTCATATCGACATCCAGGGCGAGGGCGAGCCGAACGATCTCGTTCTGAAAGTCCGCCTGAAGCTCGCCTCCGGTGAAGACTTCAAGGGCGAGGTCGAGGGGCTCAGCTGGTCCGAAAGAGCCGGTCCATACTTTTACCCGCTCAAATTCGTTCAGCGTGGCGCTTTCAAGCGCGAGATCAAGGTCGACGGGCCGGTTGATTCAATCGAAGTCGAGCTCGTGCTCTGGAAGGCCGGAACGGCCGCGCAGTATTCGCTGACTCGCTTCGGCGTCGAACCGGCGAGCCTGCCCGACGAATCGACTTTCCATTGGGCTGCCAGCCACTTGTTCCCTGCCTCGCCGCCTGCCGGGGCAAAAGCGCTGGTAATCGGTGCGCTGCGGAGCGAAAGCCAGGCTGCAACGCTGGCCGGGTTGTTCCCGCCTTCCGGACGACTGTGGAACAAGACCAGCCGGATCGACCGGGTCGAACAACTTTCCTCCCCCTGCCCGGCACTGGCGAATACGCCTTGATCACAGCAGCGCCGGCCCAGGACGAATGGGATTGGCCGCTCCTTAATAGTGGAGTTCTGAACGACCTGCTGGCCGAAGGCGGCCGGGTGCTGATCGCGACGCCTCTGACGGTAGCGGGACAGAACGAGGGTTGGGAGAAGCGTTTCATCGAGCGTTTCGGCTCGGAACGCCCGGGCTTCAACGACATTCAGCACGGTCTAGCGTTGACGCCATTGCGACTGCTTGCGGCCGCACCCGTAGCTGGCACCGTGGTCGAGGGCCCGAGATATATGTGGCTGGCGCTCGGGCGAGACGAGACGTTCGCGGCCGCAAGACGCGCCATGCCGGAACTGACCGATATGTTGCTTGCCGGGCAATGGGTTCGCGCGGCGGAAGCTATCGAGCAGACCGATCGCTCGTCCCCGGAATTTCTTGCCGCGTCAGCCTGGCTCCGCCCGCTCATCTCCAATCTGGCCGCAAATGCGGTGAGGCTCGAAAAGGCCGGTGAACAGGATGCAGCGGCCATGCTCCGCCTGGCGATGCATCGCCTGGAGCCGTTGGAGGAAAAATACGCATACGAGGCAATGGCGCATCTTCGCGTTGCCGGGAAGTTCGAACTTGCCCGCAAGATCGTTGCGGAAGGCCGCCAATCGATGCCCGATTCGCTGGCCGTGCGCCTGCAGGACGCGCTTCTCTGTGCGGCCGAGGGCGAGCCGGATCGTGCGATAGAGATGCTGTGGCACGAGGCACAGGGACTGCCGGTTATCACGCCTTCGTTGCGCCGCACGATGGCAGTCATACTCAGGACATACGCTCAGGAATGCCAACGTGCGGGCATCGAGACCCGCCACCCGCAGCCCCTGCTCCTGCCTGAAGTGGCCAACGCCTATAACAGCGATCCCGAACGCTTCGCCGCGCGCTGGCACGCTACGCCGTTCGCGCAGAAGCTTGAGGAGGATGCGCAGGCTCGAAGAGCGGCCCGCAAGGCAGCGGCACCCGCCGTACCCGCTGACCGGCCGATCCGGATGCTGGTGCTGACCTCAGACAACTGGCAGTTTCTCGTCAACCTCCTGGATCGGGTCGAAACCCACGATACTGGCTTCGAGGTTCGAACTTTCGATTTCGCCTTTCTGGAACAGCATTGGTCCAAGGACCATCTCCACGAACTCTTCGCGCCCGTCAGCATGGGCCTAACGCAGGAAAAGGTCTGGAAGCGGGCGATCGCCGACGACACGACACTCGGCGAACTCGTCGACTGGTGCGATGTGGTCGTTTGCGAATGGGCGGGCACCCATGCGATCTGGCTGTCGCGGTTCCTGCCGGCGGACAAGAGGCTGGTGGTGCGCCTGCACAGCTTCGAGGCGTTCTCGCAGTGGCCGTTCTTCATCGACTTTGGCGGCATCGACGGCATGATCTTCGTGGCCGACCATATCCGGCGCTTCACCGACCTCCAGTATCGGCTCAGCGGCCACGATCTGGCGACGACTGTCCTGCCCAATTTCATTCCACTCGAGAATTTCGCGCGACCCAAGGGGCCGCAGGCGTCGCGTACGCTTGCCATGGTCGGCTATGCCAATCTCAATAAGCACCCGCTTATGGCAGCCGAGATCCTGGCGGGGCTGCGCAAGGACGATCCGCAGTGGAAACTGCGCCTCTACGGGCACCCATGGTCGCCGGAAACGCTCAACGAAACCGAGCGTGCCTATTACGACCGCTTCTGGGCCTTCGTCCGCGAGGCAAAGCTCGAAACCGCCATCGAGGTGATGCCCTACACGACGGATGTCGCCACCGCGCTCCAGGATGTGGGCTTCATCGTCTCCTGCAGTTGGCGCGAAGGAACGCACGAGGCCGTCCTGGAAGGCATGGCGACGGGCTGCGTGCCCGTGCTGCGGCGGTGGCCCATGGTGAAGCAGTACGGAGCACCTGAATCCGGCTATCCCGGGATTCCGTGTTTCGATACCGTCGACGAGGCCGTTGCGATCGTGAAGGCATCCGCGGAGCCCGAGACGTTCGCAAAGGCATCCCGCGATGCTGCGGCATACGCCATGGCGCGATTTGACATTGAGGCGGTGTTCCCGAAATTCCAGGACTTCATACGGCAGGTTGTGTCGAGATAGGGCTTGCTGGTGCCGGCGCCGAAGAACGGAACAAGCGAAAGAGAAGACGCGTGCGCAAGAGACTGAAGATATTCGCGCTCCACACGACGCGCAGGACGCTGCCGGCAACCGGTGGCGACATGATCAACGAAGCGCGTTTTCTGACCGCCCTCTCCCGCTTCGCTTATGTCTACTATAATGGCCAGCTCTTCCAGCCCGGCGTTCCCGGCTACGGGCTGGAGGACAAGGAAATCGTAGTGCCGCAAGGCGGCTACGACCTCTATTACGTGCGTAACAACCCGGAGCTGTTCGTGCAGCTTCCGAACCCCAAGATCGTGATGGCCTATCCCTACGTGGAAGAGGTTTTTCGCGCGGCCGACGCCGTTGTGGTCACGACGGAGGCCTGGGAGCGCGGGCTCACCCCTATTCCGACGAGAACATGTTCACCCGCCCGATGCGCGACTGGTACGGCGACGATGTCGTCGCGCCCAAACGCGTCATCAATATCAAGCAGACCATCGATCCGTACTTTCTGGAGGAGCCATCGCGCGCCCGGCTCATCGAGGCCCGTGCGAAGACCACCGGCGCCAAGGCCATCGGCTTCTTCGGCCGCATCGATTCGAACACCTTCCCCTATATGTTCGTGCGCGCCTACAAGCAGATCATCAAGGAACTGCCGCAGGTGAAATTCGTGGTCGGCGGCACGGTGCGCATTCCGCTGGACCCGACCATCGTCAAGACCACCCGCATCGCCTACGAAAAGATGCCTGCCATGGTTAAAGCCTGCGTGGCGACGGCAACGGACGAAGGCAACGACGCAGCCTTCCTCGGCTCTGGCAAGGTGCTCGATTCGATGGCGTGCGGCGTCCCGGTGATCGCCTACAAGACGCTAACGCGCACCGAGCAGCTCGGCGACTACTACCCGCTCTACTACGAGAACGAGGAAGAGTGCTGCCAGCGCATCCGCGAAGTGATCCACGATCCCGACATCGTGGCGGAAGCGCGGCGTCAGATGGATATTCGCAAGCGGCACTTCCTGCCCGACGCGCGCGCGGCCGCGCTGCAGGCGACACTGGAGGAACTGGTGGAACTGCGCGGCAGAGGGCTGAGCTAAAGCCGATCGAGATCTTGATGGCTTTACTTGCGAGGGCGGCCGGGCAGCAGCGGCATTCGCCTCGGAGAGAATAATGGTCGGAGCGATAGGATTCGAACCTACGACCCCTTGACCCCCAGTCAAGTGCGCTACCGGGCTGCGCTACGCTCCGAACCGCGCACAGCCCTATAGACTGGACGGTAGGCATGCAAGCCCTATTTCACGCCCGATGCCGACAATGCGCGATGAACGCGCAAAACACCCAAGGGACCGGCTTTGCAGGAGCCGATCCACTGTAGAGTTCTATCATCGGGTGCTGTCAGTGAGCGCTGTAACGCGTCTCGCTGCTTGAACGAACGCGGCTTCTCATCGCGCGAACCCTGACGTCGCTGTCCACACGCTCTACATTCCGGCGATTAAGAATTTCGATAGCGCGGTCTTCCCGCTCGTCCGTCGACTCGTCGGGACGATCACCGCGCTTCAATTCCTCACGCAGCTCATCGATTTGTTCAGGCGTAAAGATACCGCCACACTTCATGCGACTGCCCATATGTATGCTTCCTCTCGGGGAGGTAGGGCGAAAGCACGATATTCGCTGACTGTCGTCAGCGCCCTTATCAATGGCTGACGATATTCAGATCATCGCATTGAAAGATGTTCATAGCGAGATGGCGTGAAGCGGGCGCGTTCACAATTGATTACAGCGCCTCGGCGCGCCAGCCCTACGACGTTTTCGGCCCCGATACGAAGCGTTGCGGGGTTTCAGTGTCAGTCTCCCACGCCGGCGACAGGTGCAGAGACAGGCGCGGTACGGCCAGCAGGGAGCGAGCCCAGAACGCCAGAGCTCGAAAGCGCCGCCCGGCAAAGTGATTGGCTGCAGCGCACTCGACGTCGAGATAGGCGCGCAGGCGTCTTAGCAATCGCCTGTCGGAGCTGGTCCGGCGCCACTTTTCCATGATGGCCCTAGCGGTCCGCTCCACCTTTTCAGGCGACTGGCTGCGGTGCCGCTCGATCGCCACGGCGATCAAAGGCAAGGTCCGCAGTGTGGCGCCCCGCAGCGAAAGCGATAGAAACCAGTCCAGGTCCTCGAAACGCTTCAGTTCTTCGTCCTGCCATATGCCGGTGTCGAGCACCGCCTTCCTGTTCATGACGATACAGGAGCCCGGCGAGAACCAGCAGCCGGAGGCGAACTGGTCCGGCCGGTTCGCCTCGCGTGGCAGCCGTGTGCCGAGTGTCCTTCCCGCCTTGTCCTGAACGACCCATCCGCATGCGAACACGGTCAAGCCCTCGCCGGCCTGCGGGGATATGAGCTCCCATCGCTTTGCGAGCGACGACGGCAACAGATGGTCGTCACTGTCCAGGAACGAAATCCACTCCGACTTCGCCGCCCGAATGCCAGTATTGCGCGCGGCTGCCGCACCGCGATTCGTTTCGTGGCGCAGCACGGTCAGCGGGATCGTCCCGGTATCGCATCCGCTTACGTCGATCGGCGGTTCCGACCCATCGTCCACGACGATAATCTCGGCTGGCGGAGCGTCCTGGGCCACGACACTTTTCAGCGCGCGCAAAAGCGTATCCTGCCTTCCATAGGCCGGAATTACGATCGAGATCGGTAGAGGCGGCGTGCCGGCCATCTTCGCTCCGCTGGCCGCAAGCCCTTGTCGCAGCCCCGCCGCGTGACATAAGGGATGCAACGACGAAACGATAGGCCTTCCCTCCTGAACTTCGGCATCAAGGTGAAATCCATTCGCACGACCTTCATCTGCAACGATGGAGAGTATTTTCTCCGCCATCGACGGCAGGTAGCCGATGTGCTTGCCACTGCCGGCCACGACGTAACGGTGCTCGTCGGCGGGCCGCCGCTTTCGCCGGAGCGCCTGGGTCAATGGCGGCACGTCAACGTGCCGGTCGACCGCTTCACCTTTCATCCGCTGTCCGACCTCCGGCTGTTTTTCGCCAGCCTGCGCGAGATCGCAGTCAACCGGCCCGGCTATATCCAGCTCATCACCTTGAAGCCGGCGGTATTTTCCGGGCTCGCAGCAATTGCGGCACGGCTCGTCGGACGCGGGCCTGAACGCATCGTCGTCACAATCCCCGGCCTCGGGCGGCTGATGTCGCCCGGAAGCGAGCACAACGGCGCGGGCGCGGGTGCAACGCGCAAGGTTGTCGGAGCGGTGATCCGTTTCCTGTCGCGGCGCAGGAACGTATTTTTCACTTTCGAGACGCCGACCGACCGCGATCACTGGCTGTCTCTCGGCTACATCAGGCCCGAAACGTCAATGGCCATCGCCGGCGCGGGCGTCGATCCCTCCCGCTTCCATCCGGGCGAAGCGCGACAGAAGCGGGAAGCCGTGCGCGTGCTGTTCGCCTCACGCCTGCTGCGCGCGAAGGGCCTGGACGCCTTTGTGGACGTGGCACGGCGCCTGTCGAGCACGGGAAAGGTGGAGTTCCTGGTGGCCGGGATGGTCGAGCCGCACGATCCCGACGGCTATTCGCCCGCGCAGCTTGCCGCAGAGCCGTCTATCAGCTTTCTGGGCGAAAGCGGCGACATGCCCTCGCTCTTGCGCGACGTCGATCTTGTCTGCCTACCGACGCGCTATGGCGAGGGTATTCCCCGCATTCTCATCGAGGCAGCGGCCAGCGGCCTACCGAGTATAGCGAGCGACGTGCCCGGCTGCACCCATATCGTCGAGGACGGCGTCAGCGGTGCCATCATTCCGGTGTCACCGCCGGCGGGTATGGCCGACCGGCTGGAAGCAGCGATCCGGCATTATCTCGATGATCCGGCGCTTTTGCGCAGCCACGGCTCAGCCGCCTACGCGCATTTCCAGCAAGGCGAATTCACGGAAGATGCCGTCAACCGGCGTATCATCGAGCTGCTGACCGGCAGCCCGCTGGCCGCAGAGGCCGGCTGACGAGCCTCAAGGCTTCTCTTTCAGAGCCTGCAGCTTTTCATAAAGCGGTCCGCGCTTTTCATCGTCGGACCCGTCGGCGAGGCTCCACAGCCACCCCCGCTTTGCGCGGATAGGGATTGATGCCCAGCGCGAAAAATTCCTCGGCAAGCTGGCCGACATCGACCGTGTCGCCCGTAAATGGCTCGGGCGCATCGTCACCCTCTGCATCGAGCAGGATCTCGCCTTCTGCCGAGCGCCTGGGCACCATCAGCTTCGAGTTCTCCGGTAGGAACAGTGCCGAGACCTCCTCGTCGACGTTTTCGGCGACCGGGTCGAGCGTGACGATGCACGCCTGCACGATGTCGGCGCGAACATGGCCGGCAACCTTCACGCCACCCCTTTTCCAGCTATTGACCTCCAGCCTGGCCGTGAACCGCTCGACGGCGCTAAGGTCATGTGCAGCGGCAAGTGCACCGCGCTGCTCCGCGTCGGCCTCGATCACGACCTCCATGCCCTTCTTCGGCAGGCGCGCAACGTTGACGGGGAATGAAATCGGGCTTTTCGTCTGGTCGCTCATGCCTTGCCTGCTCCTTCCCCCGCATTTGGAAAGACGACCCGGCCTGCGAGCAGTTCGTCGTCCGGCTGCGTCGCAAGCAGCGCAGAGGACCGCTCGACATAGGTTGCGATATGCGCGGCTTCCGGCCAGACCTCGCGTTCGGGTCCGATATTGCGGGCGAGTGCTGCCGTCAGGGCCGGCGTGTCGCCCGCAGCCAGCGCCTCGCGATAGGCTTCAGCGCGGCCGTAGAACATCTTGGCGAGCTTCTTCATGCGCTTGGGAACGCCAAGATCGCCTATCCCCAGTTCGCGCAGCGAATGCTCGACATCCTTGAAGAACTCGTCCGTCATGTCCTGCGCGACATCGCCCAGCGCCGTCGTGCTGCCCTTTGCCCTGTCGAGAAACAGGAACATGTGAACGCAAAGCATCTCAAATCGCCCGAGCGGCGTATCCGATACGCCCCATTCAGAATAGAAAGTCGGCTGCCGCGCGGATGCCACGATTTCGCCGTAGAGCGCATCGGTGATCCGTTGATTGGGACGCCGACCGAGGCTCAGGATGGACTTGAACATGGCAAGGGCTTTCGAAACCGGTTTCGGTGGCGATGCGGTTGCATCGCCGCGCAAGCTGGTTTACCGCTTTTGCCGCTCGGCGCAAGCCGCACAGGGGACAGGATTATCATGGAAATGAAGACGAAAACGCGGTTCTCGACGGCGGTCGCAATCCGGCCGGCATATGCCGCGCTCGTTGTTCTTGGCACATCGGTGCTGCTGGCGGGCTGCAACACGGAAGGTGCGTTGACGGCCAGAGAAACGCTGACGCATGGTTACGTGGTGGACGAGGAAACGCTGGAAATGGTGCCGGTTGGCTCCAGCCGCGAGCAGGTGCTGCTGGCGCTCGGCACGCCTTCCACCACCGCCACATTCGACAACGAAGTGCTTTATTACATTTCGCAGACGCGCGTGCGCCCGTTGCCTTCATGAACCCGCGGGTGACCGACCAGCGCGTGCTTGCAGTCTATCTCGGCGAGGACGGCCGCGTCAGCAATCTCGCCAATTATGGCCTGCAGGACGGTAAGGTCTTCGACTTCATCACCCGCACCACGCCGACAGGCGGTCGCGACCAGAGTTTCGTCTCGCAGATGCTGACCGGCGTAGCAGGACGTCCTAGCTCCTTCCCTGTCAGGTAGTCGCCGCCTTCGAATTCCGGAAACGAAGAAGGCCGCGGGATCACTCCCGCGGCCTTCTTGTTGGTGCCTAGCTGGCGCGTCAGTGCGCGAGAACGGCCAGAAGCAGAAGCGCCATGATGTTGGTGATCTTGATGGCAGGGTTCACCGCCGGGCCGGCAGTGTCCTTGTAGGGATCGCCGACCGTATCACCGGTCACGGAAGCCTTGTGCGCCTCCGAACCCTTCAGGTGCTTGACGCCGTCCTTGTCCGTGAAGCCGTCCTCGAAAGACTTCTTGGCGTTGTCCCATGCGCCGCCGCCCGAGGTCATCGAGATAGCAACGAACAGGCCGTTGACGATCACGCCGAGGAGCATTGCACCCAGCGCTGCGAACGCGGACGCTTTTGAGCCCGAGATCAGCAGCACGCCGAAATAGACGACGAGCGGCGCCAGAACCGGCAGCAGCGAGGGCAAGATCATCTCCTTGATCGCCGCCCGCGTCAGCAGGTCGACCGCACGGGCGTAGTTCGGCTTGGATGTGCCAGCCATGATGCCGGGGTCCTCGCGGAACTGACGGCGCACCTCCTCCACGATCGAGCCCGCCGCACGACCCACCGCCGTCATGGCGATGCCGCCGAACAGGTAGGGGATGAGGCCGCCGAAGATCAGGCCCGCTACGACGTACGGATTGGATAGCGAGAACGAGACGTTCTCCATGCCCTGGAAGTAGGGGTATGTCTCGCTGTTGGCGATAAAGAACTCCAGATCGTAGGAATAGGCCGCAAACAGAACCAGCGCGCCGAGACCGGCCGAGCCGATCGCGTACCCCTTGGTAACGGCCTTGGTGGTGTTGCCGACGGCGTCGAGCGCGTCGGTGGACTGGCGCACTTCCGGCGGCAGACCCGACATTTCGGCGATGCCGCCTGCATTGTCGGTGACCGGGCCGAACGCATCCAGCGCCACGATCATGCCGGCGAGGCCGAGCATGGTCGTCACCGCGATCGCTGTTCCAAACAGGCCGGCAAGCTGGAAGGTCGCGAGAATACCGCCGACGATGACGATCGCCGGCAGCGCCGTCGATTCCAGCGAAACGGCAAGGCCCTGGATCACGTTGGTGCCGTGACCTGTCACGGATGCCTGCGCGATTGAATTGACGGGACGCTTGTCTGTGCCGGTGTAGTATTCAGTGATCACGACGATCAGGCCGGTGACCACCAGTCCGATTACGCCGCAGGCGAACAGTGCCGAACCGGTGATATCCATCCCGGCGACCGTGCCGATCGAACCCCAGCCGATGGTCAGCGAAGTCGCGGCGCCCACGCCGACGATGGTCAGCAGGCCGGTGACGATGAGGCCCTTGTACAGCGCGCCCATGATCGAGCCATTGGCGCCGAGCTTGACGAAGAAAGTGCCGATGATCGACGTAATGATGCAGGCCGCACAGATGGCGAGCGGATAGATCATCACCGAGCCGAGCACGTCCGTGCCGGCAAAGAAGATCGCGCCTAGAACCATGGTGGCGACGACGGTCACCGCATATGTCTCGAAAAGGTCGGCCGCCATGCCGGCGCAGTCGCCGACATTGTCGCCCACGTTGTCGGCGATCGTAGCCGGGTTGCGCGGATCATCCTCCGGAATGCCTGCTTCCACCTTGCCGACGAGATCGCCGCCGACGTCCGCACCCTTGGTGAAGATGCCGCCGCCGAGACGCGCGAAGATCGAGATCAGTGAGGCGCCGAAGCCGAGCGCGACCAGCGCATCGATCACCGCACGGTCCGCCGGCGAATAGCCCATGGGACCGATCAGGACCCAGTAGTAGACGGCCACGCCCAGCAGCGCGAGGCCGGCGACCAGCATGCCGGTGATGGCGCCCGCCTGAAGGCGACGTCGAGGCCGGCTGCGAGGCTGTTCGACGCTGCCTGCGCGGTGCGCACATTGGCGCGTACCGACACGTGCATGCCGATATAGCCGGCCGCGCCCGAGAGCACGGCGCCGATCAGGAAGCCGACGGCCGCCGCACCCGACAAAAGAAGCCAGGCGAGTACGAAGACGACGATGCCGACAATGGCGATGGTTGTGTACTGGCGGTTCAGATAGGCCTGCGCTCCCTCCCGGATCGCGCCTGCAATTTCCTGCATGCGTGCATTGCCCTGATCGGCCGCAAGGACCGACTGTGTCGCCCAGAATGCATAGACGACAGACAGGACGCCGCAGAGAATGACGACATAAAGTATGGTCATTTCACGGATTTCCTCGATTGCGGTCCGAAAGACCCCTCCCCGGACCAGTTAGAAACAGGGTGGAAGCCGAGCGGCCTTCACCCTTCCGCAGCAGCTTGCGAAACGGTCCGGCGAACGTCAAGGTTCAGTTGATGTTTTGTCCCGCCTTTCAGCGGTTGCGGCCCTTGCGGCCTACGCCAGCTCACCGTCGGGCTGGTTCACGTAGATCAGCACGGCGAGAATGGTGATGTAGAACTTGAACGCCGCGTCCTGCCCGTTCCAGGTGCTCGACTGCCACATGGCGAACCATTCGCCGCCGATGACCATGAATCCCAGGAACCATACCAGGAAACCCATCGTGGCGGCCAGGGCCACGCCACCCTTGGCGCCGTTGAACTGCGCGGCGGTGCCGCTGCGCGCGCTCCACAGACGCCATGCAGCCACCAGGAACAGAATGCAGGTAATGGCTTCGCCAGCGATGATCAGCCAATAGCCTGCCGTCCAAAGTGCAGGGTTGGTGATCGCCCGATACATCAGCGCATTGCCGGGAAAGGTCGTGTCCATGCTCAATACGTGCTGTACGAACGCGTAGTTCGAGCCGTAGTCGGTTATGTTGCCGAAAGCGACGAGAAAGCAGAACGCCGCAAGGCACAGGCACATGACGATCTTGGAAAGGCGCATGGTCATGACGAAACCTCCATCTGATTCCCGCAAACATACTCCCACAAATCCGGGAAGCGGTATTGCGGTCGGCGACATGCATGTGGGTATCCGGCTGACAGCATCGGCTGAACGTTATGCCAGGCACCATGGGCTGATGGAGGTCTTCGAAGCGGCCAATCCGGGACCAATGGCGGCGGTTGGCGACATCCTGTCGCTAACGACCGGAGGAAGCGTCCACGACTTCGCGGTGGCGCAGCGCCGCTGGATAATCGACGGAGAGACGCGTCGGCTCGAACTCACGATCGACCACCCCGCCTTCGGGCGCAGATGATCAGGAAGATGCGACGGCCGTGTTGCGACGAAGCACGACCAGCGCTCCCAAGCCTGCAAGGCACAGCACCACAACCGGGAAGATCACCCAGTTGAGCATGTCCCAGCCCCATTCGTTGTAGACCACACCGGAGAGGAACGAGGCGAGCGCGACCGAGCCGAACAGCACGAAATCGTGGAAGCCCTGCACCTTGCCCTTCTCCGAGGGACGGTAGGCATCGGCCACCATTGCGGTCGCGCCTATGAAGGCGAAATTCCAGCCGAGGCCGAGCAGGATCAGCGCCGTCCAGAACTGCCACAAATCGATGCCGGACAAGCCGACCAGCGCGCAGCCGACGAGAAGCAGAAGGCCGACGCCGACCATGGTTTCGCGGCCAAATCGCGAGATCAGCCTGCCGGTGATGAAGCTCGGTCCGAACATCGCCATCACGTGCCACGAGATGCCGAGCGCGGCTTCGTCGGGCGAGAAACCGCAGCCGACCATGGCCAGCGGCGCGCCGGTCATCACGAAGCTCATCAGCGCGTAGGAGCCTACGGCGCACAGGAGGCCGATGGCGAAGAGCGGCTGGCGGAGAATTTCGCCGAGCGGCCGGGCAGGTTCTTCCGCGCCGGATACGTGCGACGAGCCGGCCTGGCGCGCCGGCAGGAAAGCGAGGATCATCGCGCCGACTGCCGCCAAGCCAATGATGGCGGCAAACGAGCCGGCAAACATCACTGGCGCAAGCATTTCGCGTGTGAAGATCACCACCTGCGGCCCCAGTATGGCCGTTATAATGCCCCCTGCGAGCACGAACGAGATCGCCCGCGCCTTGAAGGCCGGCGGTGCGTTGTCGGCAGCGGCAAAGCGGAACTGCTGCACGAAGGCGCCGCCGAAGCCGAGCACAAGCAAGCCGAAGCTGAACAGCAGGAACGAGGCCTGGAAAAGCCCGAGCGTCGCCACGGCCCCGCCAGCGGCGGTGATACCGGTGCCGGTCATGAAGCCGGCGCGCTGGCCAACCTTCTTGATGATGCCTGCTGCAGGAATCGCGCCCACGGCCACGCCGACCGTGAACGCGGTGACGGGAATCGTCGCCAGCGACTTGTCGGCATCGAGCAGATAGTAGCCGGCGAGCCCGCCGACGGAGAAGGAGATGGGCGCTGCGGAACCGACAATCGCCTGCGAGGCAGCGAGGACGATCGCCGTGCGCCGCGCCTGCGATTCGCCGGGCATGCTCATGCGGGATCCCTGCCCTTGCCTTCGCCTCGCACACGCCGCGATACGCGATCGAGCACGGCGTTCACCAGCTTGGGCTCGTCGTCCTCGTAGAACGCCTTGGCGATGTCGACATATTCGGAAACGATCACGGCAACCGGCACGTCGCCGCGCTGCATCAGTTCGTAGACGCCGGCGCGCAGGATCGCGCGCAGCGTCGAATCGAGCCGCGAGAGCGGCCAGTCGTCCGTCAGTGCCTGACGAATGATTGGGTCGACGTTCTTCTGGTTCTCCACTACGCCCGAAAGGATCGCGCGGAACCACTGTGCGTCGGCCTCGCGATATTGCGCGCCGTCCACCTCCTTGCCGAGGCGGAACTGCTCGTACTCCGCGGTGATCTCCAGAATGCCGCTGCCGGCGACGTCCATCTGGTACAGCGCCTGCACAGCGGCGAGGCGCGCGGCACCGCGCTTGTTGGCCTGGCGCGGTCCTGCCGCTTTGCCCGCTGGGGATTTCTCCGACACGATCACGCTCCCAGACGGTCGCGCAGTTCGATCATGGTGAGCGCGGCGCGCGCGGCGAAACCGCCCTTGTCGCCCTCGTCCACCTTGGCGCGCGCCCAGGCCTGCGCCTCGTTCTCGACGGTCAGGATGCCGTTGCCGATCGCAGCCGATTCATCGACGGCGAGGTCCATCAGCGCACGGCAGGATTCGTTGGCCACGATGTCGAAATGATAAGTCTCGCCACGGATCACGCAGCCGAGCGCGACGAAGCCGTCATACTCCGTCCCGTCGGCCTCGCCGCCGTCGAGCGCAAACGAGATTGCGGCCGGCACTTCAAGCGCGCCAGGCACGGTCACCACGTCGTAACGCGCGCCGGCGGCATCCAGCGCAGCCTTGGCGCCAGCAAGCAGCGCATCGGAAAGGTCGTCGTAGAAACGCGCCTCGACGATGAGAAGTTTGAGTTGTTTTTGCTTGCCATGGTCGTCTCCGAAGTCGCCGGTGACTTAGGCCGAAGCCGACACCTTAGCAAGCGGTTCGTTGCGGGTAGCGGCCCTGCGCGGGACGCAAGGCTTGCAAAATGGAGCTACAACCCCTCCGCAGCAGCCTCGCTCAGTCGCGCGGCATAGCGGGCCATGGTGTCGACTTCGAGGTTGACGCGGTCGCCGGGCTGGCGCTCGCCCCACGTCGTCACGGAAAGCGAGTGGTGGATCAGGAGCACGTCGAAACGCCTGCCTTCGACGTGATTGACGGTCAGCGACGTGCCGTCCAGCGCCACCGACCCTTTCGGGGCGATGAAGCGGGCCAGTTCCTTCGGCGCCTCGATGGTGAAGCGCACGGCGTCGCCCTCCTCCTTGCGCTCGACGATCTCGGCCGTGCCGTCGACATGGCCGGAGACGATGTGGCCGCCCAGTTCATCGCCGATCTTCAGCGCGCGTTCGAGGTTGATCGCGGTGCCCTCACCCCAGTTCGCCGCCGTCGTCAGGCGCAGCGCTTCCTCCCAAGCCTCGACCTCGAACCAGCGCTGGTTCGAGCCCTGCTCGGGAAGCGCCACGACCGTCAGGCAGACGCCGGCACACGCGATCGACGCCCCGATCGCGATCGTCTCTGGATCATAGGCCGTCTCGATCCGGAGCCGGATCCCTTCCGGCAGCGGCGAGACGGATGCGACGCTGCCAACGTCGGTGACAATCCCGGTAAACATCAGCGTGTCCTTACATATTCGCGATAGAGGTCCTTTCCGAACGTGGCTTCCCGCACGAGACGGAAACCTTCCGGCGGTCCGGCCGGATCGAGCGGCGAAGCGACGCCGCCCTGTCCCACCGTGCCCGGCCCGACATAGAGCGCAATGCGGTCGACGAGACCCTCGTCGAGGAAATGAGCGGCCGTTTCCGCGCCGCCTTCGACCATCACCGTCATCGTGCCCTGCGCGGCAAGGTCTTCAAGCAGTTCGGGCAGCGCGATCCGTCCGGTCTCGTCGATCTCGGTTGCCAGGAAACCGACGCCTTGCGCTGCCAGCGCGGCGCGGCGGCCCGCATCCGCGTCGCCGGCGGCGGCCACCAGCACCGGCACCTCGCGAGCGCTTTGAGCAAGCTTTGAAGAAGGCGGCAGCCGCAGGCTCCGGTCGAGCACGATGCGCGTCGGGGAGCGCGCTTCCAGCCCCGGAAGCCGGCATGTCAGCTCTGGGTCGTCGTCAACGGCAGTGCCAACACCAATCAGGATTGCATCGCATTCGGCGCGCATCATATGCACCTGAAGCCTCGACTGCGTGCCGGTAATTGCGACCTGGCCTTCTCCCCGCCGGCCGATCATGCCGTCGGCCGAAATCGCAAGCTTGAGAATCACTTCCGGCCGTTTTTTCAGGGACCGATTCAGGTAGCCGGCCAGCATATCGGCGGCGGCTTCGGCCAGCACGCCCTCCGTAACCTCGATGCCGCCGGCACGCAGGATTGCATATCCCTTGCCCGAAACGCGTTCGTCCGGATCGCTGGCAGCGCCCACCACCCGCGCCACGCCCGCGGTGACGAGCGCGTCGGCGCAAGGCGGCGTGCGGCCATGATGGGCGCAGGGTTCGAGGGTGACGTAGGCGGTCGCGCCGCGCGCGCGATCGCCGGCCTCGGCCAGCGCCTGCGTCTCGGCATGCGGCCGGCCGCCGATGGCCGTCACACCGCGCCCGACGATCACGCCGTCGCGCACGATGAGGGTTGCCACGGAAGGGTTTGTGGCCGTCAGGCCAAGATGCCTGCGCGAAAGCCGGATGGCGGCGGCCATGAAGCGGCGGTCAGTCTCCGCCTGCCGGGCAGCGTCCTGTGCCGCCATCGCCACCTACTCCTCGTCTTCGTCGCCCCGCAACTCGCCGAGCACGTCGTGGAAATCCTTGGCCTCGCGGAAATTGCGGTAGACCGATGCGAAGCGCACATAGGCAACGTCGTCTATCGACTTCAAGGCCTCCATGACGAGACGGCCGATCTCGCCGGAAACCACCTCGCTCTCGCCGGAACTTTCGAGCTGGCGGACGATGCCGCTGACGGCCCGGTCAATGCGCTCCGGGTCGACATTGCGCTTGCGCACGGCGATTTCGACGGAGCGCAGCAGCTTGTCGCGGTCGAACGGGACCTTGCGGCCCGATTTCTTCAGCACCACGAGATCGCGCAACTGCACGCGCTCGAAGGTGGTGAAACGGCCGCCGCAATCCGGGCAGACGCGGCGGCGGCGGATCGCCGCCCCGTCTTCGGCGGGGCGGGAATCCTTCACCTGCGTATCTTCGGACTGGCAGTAGGGGCAGCGCATAGCTTATCGATCCGGCGAATCTGTCTCGCCGGACTGCTTACCCCAGATAGGGGTAGAGCGGGAAGCGCTCGCACAGTGCTTCCACCTTCTTGCGCACCGCGGCCTCGACCGAGGCGTTGCCCTCGTCCGAGTTTGCGACCTTGAGCCCATCCAGCACCTCGGCGATCAGCTTGCCGATCTCGCGGAACTCGGCCGCGCCGAAACCGCGCGTGGTGCCGGCCGGGGTGCCGAGGCGCACGCCCGAGGTGACGAACGGCTTTTCGGGGTCGAACGGAATGCCGTTCTTGTTGCAGGTGACGTGGGCACGGCCGAGTGCTGCCTCGGCGCGCTTGCCGGTCGCGTTCTTCGGCCTCAAGTCGACCAGCATCAAATGGTTGTCGGTGCCACCCGAGACGATGTCGAGCCCGGTCTCCTGCAGGCTCGCGGCCAGCGCCTTGGCGTTGGTGACGACGTTCTGCGCATAGGCGCGGAACTCCGGCTGAAGCGCTTCACGGAAGGCGACCGCCTTGGCGGCGATGACATGCATCAGCGGCCCTCCCTGGAGGCCGGGGAAGACAGCGGAGTTAATCTTCTTGGCGATATCCTCGTCATTGGTGAGGATCATGCCGCCGCGCGGCCGCGCAGCGACTTGTGGGTCGTGGTGGTGACGACGTGGGCGTGCGGGATCGGCGACGGATGCACGCCGCCGGCAACGAGGCCTGCGATATGGGCCATATCGACCATCAGCCATGCGCCGACGCTGTCCGCGATCTCGCGGAAGCGTTTCCAGTCCCAGATGCGCGAATAGGCGGTGCCGCCGGCAAGGATCAGCTTCGGCTTCGTCTCGTGCGCCTGCTTTTCGATGGCGTCCATGTCGAGCAGATGATCGTCCTCGCGCACCCCGTAAGACACGACGTTGAACCACTTGCCGGACATGTTGACCGGCGATCCATGCGTCAGGTGGCCGCCCGAGTTGAGGTCCAGCCCCATGAAGGTGTCGCCCGGCTGCAGCAGCGCCAGGAACACCGCCTGGTTCATCTGCGAGCCCGAATTCGGCTGCACATTGGCGAAGTTGCAGGAAAACAGCTTCTTGGCGCGCTCAATGGCCAGTTCCTCGGCGATGTCCACGAACTGGCAGCCGCCATAGTAGCGCTTGCCCGGATACCCTTCCGCATATTTGTTGGTCATGATCGAGCCCTGCGCCTCGAGAACGGCGCGGGAGACGATGTTCTCCGAGGCGATCAGCTCGATTTCATCACGCTGGCGACCGAGCTCCTTGCGGATGGCCCCAAAGATTTCCGGGTCGCGCGATTCGAGCGTCTCGGTGAAGAATGCGGACGCATCCGTCGCTGCTGCGGGGTCGAGGGCCATGGCTCAGTCCTTTACTCGTCGGGAGATGGCGGCGCATTAACACACTTCCCGAGGCCCTTCCATGTTCGGCACGCGAATTTTGATCGCCCTTTTGCGCCGTTCCGAAAAAGAAAAGGCCGCCCTGGAGGCGGCCTTCAATTTTGCAGCGTGTCTGGCAATCAGAGCGTGGAGAGCTGAAGCTCCTCCACCCCGTCGCGGCCGTAGATGTCGTCGCGGAAATGCGCCACACCACCGTCGCTTGCCCAGGCCGAAATATAGGTGAAATACACCGGTACCGGATTAGTCAGAGCAACCGGGACGTCCGAATCGTTCTGGATCGTCTGCTCGATATGGCGCCTGTCCCAGCCGGGCGTGTCACGAAGCAGCCAGGTGACGAGGTCGCGCACGTTCTGGACGCGCACGCAGCCCGACGAGTGGAAGCGTTCGAGCTGGTTGAACAGGCTCTGCTGCGGCGTGTCGTGCATGTAGACGGCATGCGGGTTGGGGAAGTTGATCTTCACCGAAGCCATGGCGTTGATCTTGCCCGGATCCTGCCGGAAGCGCAGCTTTGCCGCCTCTTCCGTCGACCAGTCGATGCTCATCGGATCGACTTCGCCGTTTGGCCCGAGGATGCGGATGTTGTTTTCGGTCAGATACTGCGGATTCTTGCGCATCAGCGGAATGATGTCGCGGCGCACGATCGACTCAGGCGCGTTCCAGTACGGATTGATGATGATCTCGTGGATCTTGGAATTCAGGATCGGCGTCTGGCGGTCGATCTTGCCGACCACGGCGGCATGACGCGAGACAACGCGGTCCCCTTCGACCGCCTCGATCTGAATGGCGGGAATGTTCACCATCACGTAACGATCGCCGAGGAAACCGGACATCGAGCGCAGACGCACGAGATTGGTCTCGAGCTGGCCGAGCCGCACCTGCGCGGAAACGTTCATGGCGCCATAGGTGAAGCGGCCGGTGGCTCCGTCGGCGGGAATGCCGTGGCGGATCTGGAAGCGTTTGAGCGCGGCGTCAACGTAGGTGTCGAATGAAGACGAGATGCCCGCCTGTTCCGAAAGGTCACCCGAGATCATCAGGCGGCGGCGCAGCACCTGCACGTCGGGGTCGACAACGCCGACCTTGAGGGCCTTGGTGTCCGGCACCATCGGCCAGCCGCCGCGCGAGACGATGTCGCGATACTGGCCGAGCGTCTGCTCGATATAGGCAACGGTGAATGGGCTGAACACCGGCGTCGTCGAGACCACGGTGCCCGGCTGCGTCGTGGCGCGCGCGTCGAACTGGTCGTCCCAGTTGCCGCGCTGGGTTGACGCGAGGATGTCATCGATGGCGCTTTGCGCGAACGCGCTTCCAGACAAGGCGCTGGCTGCTGTCGCACCCGCACCGGCAAGGAAGATACGGCGAGATGTCTTCATGGATTTTCCCGACATTGTTCTCGTCTGCCGCGAAAAGTCGCGACTTCATCCGGCATAGTGAGCGGTTAACGTTAAGAATCGCCAAACCCGCCCGGCTGCCACACTCCTTAACGGAAGTTATCCGTTTGGGTTTCATTCCTTTATGGCAGGATCGTGACCAAGGTGCGGCGCAGCGCCGCGGAACTCTGAAAACGGCGAACCGCAAGCGGCGGGCCGCTTGCGGTTCGGATAGAATCGGACCCCGGTGGCCCGATACGGAGAGTGGGTCCTACATGCGGTAGGCGATGGTGTCATTCCAGAAGCGGTCCAGGCGCTGCAGGGCGCGGTTCATCTGCTGGAACTCTTCCGAATTGATGCCACCGACCTGCTCGATCGAACCGACGTGACGGTCATAGAGGCGTGCGACGACCTCGGCGACCTCCTGCCCCTTCGGCGTGAGGCTCACCCGCACCGAGCGGCGGTCGACACGCGAACGCTGGTGGTTGATAAAGCCCAGATCGACCAGCTTCTTGAGGTTGTAGGACACGTTCGAGCCGAGATAGTAGCCCCGCGAACGCAGCTCGCCGGCGGTCAGCTCAGCCGAACCGATATTGAAGAGCAGCAGTGCCTGGATGGAATTGATGTCGCTGCGACCCGCACGGTCAAATTCATCCTTGATCACATCAAGCAACCGGCGGTGCAGCCGCTCGACGAGCTGAAGCGATTCAAGATAAAGCGAACGGATCGAGTCATAGCGATCGTTGTTTTCAGCGGGCTTCGCCGCCTGGCGCGAAGTCATCATGGTCTAGCCTCTCGTTTTGACGCCCGGTGATTTTGTTTTTTGTTCTCACCTTGGCCCGACCTTATCGAATGCCTATAAAATTCGACTTAAACCGCAGGCTTAACAAGGGCTTACCAGGGGCCGAGCTGCAAAGAGGCCTAAAAATGGTTAATCCTCCTGTTTGCGCGAGCGGATATAGAAGACCAATCTGAAGGCGGCATAGATGAGGGCGACGAGCGCATGGGACACGATCACCTCGATGCGCCAGCCGTAAAGATCGGGAAAGCCCGCATACATCGTCGTCTCGATCACCGCGCAGATGAACCAGATGACGAAGCCCCAGGAGGCCAGCATCCAGAGGCCGCTCGCGGCAAACGGAAACAAGACCGCAAGCGTCACCGAAACCACCTGCCAGTGAACCGGCATCAGATCGAAGCGCCAGTTGGCGCCTTCATATATACCCACCAGCCGCACCCAGTAGAGAACCCCGAACAGCAGGCAGTAGACGGCGACGATCCTGTGGAACCACTGCCAGATGAGTTCCAGCGTGGTCGCGTGCAGGGGCGCGCGTTCAAAGACCTGCTGCATTGCGGATGACTGCTCCCGGATCGTTGCGATTCGTTAAGCATAGTTTTTGCCGCGCGGTTGGGCAAAGACATCCGCGATGGTGATCGGGGCAAAGCGTAGCCACTGAACGGCGCCGCCTTGCACACGGAATCACAGCACGGCAGGATCGAGCACTTCCTACTTCGCCGCGACGGCTTCGATCTCCACCAACAACGACGGCGAAGCCAGCGCCTTCACATAGACGAGCGTAGTCGCTGCCGGCGGCTGAACGAGCAGCGGAGCCGCAGCGGCGGTGAACCCCTCGAAATTGGCCTCGTCGGTAAGGTAGATCGTGGACTTCACGATGTCGGCGGGCGTCATGCCGGCAGCGGCAAGCACGGCGGTGAGGTTTTCGATCGCGACGGCGGCCTGCGCCCCGATGTCCTCGGCAACCGTCCCGTCGCGCCGGACACCGACCTGCCCGGAGACGAATACCATGCGCGCACCGGCCTGCACTTCAACGCCGTGGCTGTAGAAAGGCGGCGGGGTCATTCCTTCCGGGTTGAACTTCCTGGTCATATCTCATTCCTCCTTCTGGGTTGTCTGCTGGCGGGACCGGAAGCGGTCTCGCGATTGTCGCAGGATGTCGAACTGTGATCGAACCGCATCCTCGAAGCCTTCGTCGAACCGCCCTGCCCGGGAGAAGACGAGGATGCCGTGGTAGAGAAGAAGCAGCTTGTCGGCTTCGGCGGCGGAGCGCTCCGGCTCGATCTCGCGCCGCAGCACCCCGTGAATGCCTGCGGTCACCAGATCGAACGACCGCGCCATGGCCTCCTCGGCCGGGGAACCCTGCGTTCCAAACTCCATCGTGGAATTGACGACCAGGCAGCCATTGCCGTCGGTCATGGGCTCCCTGAACAAGGTGAGGAACAGTTGCTCAAGGTCTTCGAGCGTCGCCACTGGCCCCGCATGCGCCTCGATGCGGCCAGCTACATAACCGTCGACGTAAAACGCCATCGCGGCGCGGAACAACCCCTCCTTGTCGCCATAGGCGTTGTAGAGGCTGCCGGAACTGAGACCCGTCGCTTCCTCCAACTGCTTGATCGAGATGCCGGCGTAACCGTGGCGGCGAAAGGCGTGCATCGCGCTTTCCAGCACTTGGGTCTCATCGAAAGAGCGGTTGCGTCCCATCTGACTCTCTAATTAGAATTCTCATTTTAAAATACACATTCTAAAATTACTGTCCAGCGGCATTTTGGCCTGCCATTGCATGCTTTGTTCGCTCGCCCTGACCGTGATAGAAGCCGGCGAACCGGAGTGAATGCCATGAACAGCCCTGCCCGCCTGAAGCCGTCGCGCAGCGTCGACGAGATCACCGGATCACGCAGGTTGCGCCGCATGCGCAAGGCAGATTGGTCGCGCAGGCTGGTTCAGGAAAACCACCTGACGGTGAACGACCTGATCTGGCCGATCTTCCTGGTCGATGGCGAAAACCGCCGCGAGGAAGTCGCGGCCATGCCGGGTGTGTTCCGCCTATCAGTCGATCTGGCAGTGAAGGAAGCCGAACGGGCGGCGAAGCTTGGCATTCCGGCGCTCGCCACCTTCCCCAATGTGGATCTCGCGCTGCGCGACCGCACCGGCTCCGAGATTCTGAACCCTGACAATCTCATCAACCGCGCCACACGGGCGATCAAGGCCGCAGTGCCGGAAATCGGCATCATCACCGACGCCGCGCTCGACCCCTTCACCAGCCATGGCCATGACGGCGTTCTCGACAACGGCATCATCGTCAACGACGAGACCGTCGATCAGGTCGCGGCTGCCGCGGTGCTTCAGGCGGCCGCCGGCTCGGACATCATCGCGCCATCCGACATGATGGACGGACGCATCGGCGCGATCCGCGATGCGCTGGATGCGGCGGGCTTTCAGGATGTGGCGATCATGTCCTATGCGACGAAGTTCGCTTCCGCATTCTACGGCCCCTATCGCGAGGCGATCGGCACGCAGGGCCTGCTGAAGGGGGACAAGAAGACCTATTATCTGGACCACGCCAATTCCGACGAGGCAGTACGCGAGACCGAGCAGGACATCGCCGAGGGTGCGGACATGATCATGGTCAAGCCCGGCCTGCCCTATCTCGACATCGTGCGGCGGCTAAAGGACGAGTTCCAGATGCCGACCTTCGCCTATCAGGTGTCCGGCGAATACGCGATGATCGAGGCCGCAAGCGCCAATGGCTGGCTCGACGGCGAAAGGGCGATGCTGGAAAGCCTGCTGGCCTTCAAGAGGGCCGGCTGCGACGGCATCCTGACCTATTTCGCGCCGCGCGTGGCGGAGTTGCTGAAGGGATAGTACCTAGGCCGCTTCGATGTCCGTCAGGGGGAAATCCGCACCCTTGAACATCAAAGGCATGCCGAAATGCCTCGCACAGGCATAGGCAAAGCAGTCGCCGAAGTTCAGTCGCGCTGGGTGCCGTCCCTTGCCGTAACGTTCATAGGCGTCGATCGCAATTCTGGCGGTCGAAGGCGGAACGGCGACGACCTCGATTCCCATCTCTTCGAAATACGCCTCCAGCGCAGAAGCGACTTCCTTCACACTCAAGTCGAGCTCGCGAGCGACAGCGATGGCTGCCTCCCACACCGCCATCGGCGAAGTGATGCGCGTCGTCGCCCCCTGCATGCGGGCCAGCAGCTCGCGCGCATCGTCCTCGTCGGTGAGGAGCGCTGTCAGCGCGGAAGCGTCAATGAACATCAGTCTTTCTCATAAAGGCTGTCGATAAATGCCTTGTCGGCCGGCAGGCCATGTTCAGGGTTTCCCTTCGCCCGAAGAGCACGGGTGAACGCAAGCCCCTTTTCGACCAGTGACGGTTTGCCCAGTTCTCGATCGAGCTCGTGGCGGAGCGCGTCGTGCACCACCTCTGTCAAACCCGCCTTCCTCAGGGCAGCGAGCCGCCGCGCCAAGGCCTCAGTCTCAGAATTCCTGATATGAAAGGCCATCTCACACTCTATCTAGCGACTTGTATCTATCCGTATATACAGCATCGGATACACGACTGGAAGGGAAGTGCCATCTTGAATTCGGTAGCACAATTCCCATCTGCAACGGACAGCAATCAATCGAAGCACAAGGAGCAGCGCGCATCATGAACACACGGGTTCTCGACGGTGAGATCATCTCGTCACGCCTCGAAGACACGCGTGTCTATGAGGGTGTGCGGACACGGCGCATATTCGCCTTCATCATCGACTACTGCATCATCGCGCTGTTGCTGATCCCGTTTGCCATCCTGGTCGCGATCCTCGGCGTCCTCACGCTGGGGCTGGGATGGATGCTCTTTTCCATCCTCGGTCCTGCAGTTGCCCTGCTTTACGTGTGGAACACGCTAGGCGGCGCCAACCAGGCGACGGTCGGCATGAAGATGATGGGCATCCGCCTAGACCGGCTAGACGGTCGTCCCGTCGACGGCCTGATCGCCGTGGTCCACACGGTGCTGTTCTGGGCCGGAAACGTCATCCTGACGCCCCTGATCCTGCTCGCGACACTCTTCCTGGACCGCAAGCGCACGGTTCACGATCTGTTGCTCGGCACGGTGGTGACCCGCGACGACCGCTGAACGCCTTGTGCTCCAAGGTTTGCGTTACGTCATATTCAATATTTTACAGTTGACGTTTGCTGCGGGCGTGACAAGCCTAGAAACCTGAATCGCAGCAACGGCTCATGAAGCACCAACCGACGCAATCGCCGCAGTTCTTCCTGACAGCGCCTTCGCCCTGTCCTTATGTCGAAGGACAGTTCGAGCGGAAGGTTTTTACGCATCTCGTCGGCGAGCGCGCGGCCGAACTCAACGACCTCCTGACGCAGGGCGGCTTCCGCCGCTCGCAGAACATCGCTTATCGCCCCGCCTGCGAAACCTGCCGGGCCTGTGTTTCGGTGCGCATCCTCGTCGACGAATTCAAGCCGTCGCGCAGCATGAAGCGCGTTGCGGCCACCAATGCCGACTTGATCGGCGTGGAGCATGACGCGGAGCCGTCGACCGAACAATATTCCCTCTTCCGCACCTATCTCGATGCGCGTCACCGCCGCGGCGGGATGTCAGACATGACCGTGCTCGACTATGCGATGATGGTCGAAGATACACATGTTGATACCAAGATCATCGAATATCGCAGGCGCGGCCCGGACTCCTTCATCACCGGCCGGGGCGAAGGCGAGCTCATCGCGGTCGCGCTGACCGATCGCATGGGCGACGGGCTGTCGATGGTCTATTCGTTCTTCAATCCTGAGTTCGAGGATCGCTCGCTCGGCACCTTCATGATCCTCGATCACATCGCGCGCGCGCGCGCGGCGGGGCTGCCCCACGTCTATCTCGGTTACTGGGTCAACGGGTCCCGCAAGATGGCTTATAAGGTACGCTTCGGACCGCAGGAGCATCTCGGTCCCAAGGGCTGGGAACGCTACGACCACGAATCCGTCTGACGGTATCCGGTTCTTCCGCCTTTCGCCCGTTGCCTTCCTCGGCGTTCCGCCGGAGCCAGTTTCCATGTCCGCACCCATTTCCGACCATTCCAAGGGTCTGCTGCTGACCGCCATCGGCGGGCTGACGCTGACCGTCGACATTCCGCTCATCAAGCTCGCCAACGGCGACGTCTGGTCGGTGCTGATGGTGCGCTGCGCCACCACGCTGGCGGTCACCGCCATAGTGTGGGCGGTCTGGCGGGCGCTTTCGCCGCGCGCGCCCGCGCTTTTGCCCGGCAAGGCCGGCCTGGCGGTTGCCGCATGCTACGGCATCGGCTCGATCTGCTTTCTGAGCGCCGTCTACCATATCCCGACGGCCAATCTCGTATTCCTGCTGGCCTTCAACACGGTCTTCGCGGCGGTGCTTTCATGGCTCTTCCTGAAGGAGCGGCCGCGTCCCGCGACGCTGGCGGCCATGGCTGCCATGCTGGTGGGTGTCGCCATCATCGTCAGCGACGGCATCTCCGCCGGCAGCCTTTTCGGCAATGTGCTGGCGATGTGCTCGTCGCTGTGCATCGCCTCGGCCATCACGATCACGAGGGCAACCGGGCAAGACATGGGATTCACCTCGCTGGTCGCGGTCAGTCTGCCGCTGCTGGTCGCCGTCGCCATGGTCGCGCAGGTTGGCTACAGGATCGAGGCGCCGGGGTGGATCGTCCTTAACGGCGCGGTGGTGATGCCGATCGCCTTTTTCCTGCTGGCGACCGGCCCGAAATACATCTCCGGGCCGGAGGTCGCGATGTTCTACCTGCTGGAAACCGTTCTGGCGCCGATCTGGGTGTGGCTGATCTTCCTGGAGACGCCAACGCCGCAGACGCTTATCGGCGGGGCAATCCTGATTACCGCCCTGCTCTCTCATTCGCTATGGCAGCTTCATCAAGGCCGGCGACGCCGGGCCGCACAGGCGGTCCGCCACGCCCCCTGATTACTCGGCAGCGTCGCGGCTCTCCGCCAGGTCGTTCGGCGCGTTGGGATCACCTGGTGCGCTCTCGGCGCCGAGGTCAGGAAAGACGACGATGCGCTGGCCATGGAAATCCGTGCGAACCACCAGCAGGCCCCGCTCCTCGAAATAGGTGAGCAGCCGACGCGCGCGCGACAGCGAGTGGGTGCCGTAGGCCCGCGCCAGCGTCGCATCGGACGGGCACGGCGCGCCGGCCAGGGCCGCCTGCGCGACGATCAGGAAAACACCCTGAATGTCGTCAGTCAGGCTCTCCGAAATGCGCAGCGCCTCCTGCCAGGCATCGTCGCCGGCCATTGCCTCGTCGACGCCGGCCCGCGCGATCGCCAGCCTGCGCTTGAACGCAGCGAGGTCCAGCGGCTGGCCCGGCACCCTGTGGATGCGGCAGCGGACGAGAAAATCTTGGTAGAGCACGGCGACCGTGCGGAACGCGGCGTCGGCATCGGCCACGATCTCGCGCAATACGGCATCGAGAGCGGCGTCTCGTTCGGCCTCGTCGATCTCGGGGAAAAGCGACCCCGCGTCGGCTGCGGCCGGCTCCGGCTTGGACCGGACGAGCTGGGCCAGGATTTCCGCCGTGGGTGTGGGCGGAGGCGGCGGTGGTGGTCGACGAACCGGTTGGCGCAGCTCGATCGGGTCCATCTTGAAGATCAGCTCGGCAGCATCCTCCGGCGCCGTTTCCGGCAGCGGCATCAGCTTGGGGCTGACGGAGCGCGCGGACGTCTCGACCGCACCGATCGCCACCGGCAGAGGCCGGCGCGCGATCGCCGGGCCGAGCGCCACGAACCGACCGCGATCGAGGTCTCGGAATTGCTCCGCCTGACGGCGATCCATGCCGAGCAGGTCGGCTGCGCGCGCCATGTCGATGTCGAGAAAGGTACGCCCCATGAGGAAGTTGGAAGCTTCCGCAGCGACATTCTTCGCAAGTTTGGCGAGGCGCTGGGTAGCGATGACGCCGGCGAGGCCGCGCTTGCGGCCGCGGCACATCAGGTTGGTCATCGCGCCCAGAGACAGTTTGCGGGCCTCGTCGGAGACTTCCCCGGCTGCGGCGGGCGCGAAGAGCTGGGCCTCGTCTACCACAACAAGCACCGGGTACCAGTGGTCGCGCTCGGCATCGAACATGCCGCCGAGGAAGGCGGCGGCCGCCCGCATCTGCTGCTCGACGTCGAGCCCCTCGAGGTTGAGCACCACGGAGACGCGATGCTGGCGGATGCGGCCGGCGATGCGCGTGAGTTCCGTCTCGGTGCGCGCAGCGTCGACCACCACATGGCCGAACCTGTCGGCCAGCGTCACGAAATCGCCCTCGGGGTCGATCACGCATTGCTGCACCCAGGGAGCCGACTGCTCCAGCAGCCGGCGCAGCAGGTGCGACTTGCCAGAACCCGAATTGCCCTGGACGAGCAGGCGCGTGGCGAGCAGTTCCTCAAGGTCGACGGATGCCGGCGCGCCGCCCGCGCCCGTTCCCAGATCGATACCGACCTTCATTCATGCCTCGACGCGTGTTGCAATGCGGCAGGCATATCATCCCCGGCAACACATTGCGCGGGTCGGCGGTCGCAATTCACAAGAGAGGCGCAGGCCGGCCGAGCAATCGCAGGGGCGCAGCCATGAGAAGCAGCCCAGCAATCATGCCCACCAGTCCCAGGAGACCCTTCAGGATTGCCGGGCGCCAGGCGAAGGAGGTCTCCAGATAGGCGCGGTCCGGATTGTCGGGATCGTAATGGGCCGGCACCGTCCGGCCCGTTACGCTGGCGAAGACCAGCCGATGGTAGAGCCGGCGGAGGCGGCGGTCGCCGGGTTCGGCACGGTCGGAAAGGCTGGCCGAATGGCCGGTGCGCCGCTCGCCATCGGCTTCGAATTCGTAAGCGACCGACAGAACGAGCTCACTGACGAAGCCTTCGCCGCGCGGCAGTCGATCCTCGAAGAGCGTTGCGGAGACGATGGTCGCCTCGGCCGTTGGCCAGGCTCGTGCCTCCATATGCGTGGCCGCCTGCCGCCAGGGCACGCTTGCCAGCAATGCGAAGGATACGATGGCCAACGCCATGCCAATGAGGACGTTGAGCGCCCTGCCCCGAGGCCGCGTATTGCGGCCGCCTCTGGCCCGGATTGCTCCGAAGCTCGCCGTATCCATCTCGGCCCCCGCCGATCGTTTTCCCCATCCTCAGACTAGCATGGGTATGTTGAGCAACGACCAAGGAATTCGGTTAAATTGCGCTTATCCGAATGGGTTAACGGGCACTCTCCGCGAGGCGGCGGGCCTTTTTCCAGCGCATGATGCGCGGCCGCAGGGCGCGGTAGCCGACGAGCACGAAGGCGATCAGCAGGTAGATGAACGGCTCGGCCGTGACGACCTTCACCGACATGGCGAAATGGGTCGCAGCGCCAAGAACGATCAGGTAGCTGAGCTTGTGCAGGCGCTGCCAGTTGGGGCCGAGCCTGCGGATCGACCACGCATTCGAGGTCGCCGCCAGCGGTATGAGCAGCACGAGGCAGGCCATGCCGATGGTAATGAACGGCCGTTTGGCGATGTCGGCCAGGATCGTTCCAAGGTTGAGGTTCTGGTCGAGCACCATGTAGGTGAGGAAATGCATGAGCACATACCAGAAGGCGAGAAGGCCGAGCGCGCGCCTATAGCGTAGCAGGTTGACGCCGGCGAGATCGCGCAGCGGCGTGACGGTGAGCGCGGCAATGAGGAAGCGCAGCGCCCAGATGCCCAGCAGATGCTCGAACTCCTTGACCGCGTTGCCCGCTATCTGCCCCGTCGCGCCGAGGTAGAAATACCAGACGGCAGGCACGAAACCCACAGCGTAGAGCGCCCATATGCTGGCGGGCCGCCAGTTCCAGGGCTTCGCCCGCGCCGTTCGGCCTTGGGCCGGTTTCGCTTGCACCGATCTGGCTTCTACCTGTGCCATGGTCAGTAATTCTTCCTGAGATCCATGCCGGCGTAGAGGCTGGCAACCTCATCGGCATAACCGTTGAAAGGCAGCGTCGGGCGCCGGGCGGCGTTGAAGAACCCGCCCTCTCCGACGCGCGTCTCGCTCGCCTGGCTCCAGCGCGGATGGTCGACCTCAGGATTCACGTTTGCATAGAAACCGTATTCCTGCGGCGCAAGACGCGACCAGCTCGTCACCGGTTCCTCTTCCACCAGCGTCATGCGCACGATCGACTTGATGCCCTTGAAGCCGTATTTCCACGGCACGACGAGGCGGACCGGCGCGCCGTTCTGTTTCGGCAGGGTCTCGCCATAAAGGCCGACGGAAAGAATGGTGAGCGGATGGCGCGCCTCGTCGAGGCGCAGGCCCTCCACATAGGGCCATTCCAGCGGCTGGAACAGCCCGCGCTGACCGGGCATCTCCTCCGGCCGCACGACCGTTTCAAATGCAACGTATTTCGCGCTGCCCAGCGGCTCGACGCGGTCAAGCAGGGCTGCGAGCGGAAAGCCCACCCACGGGATGACCATCGACCATGCTTCCACGCAGCGCATGCGATAGGTGCGATCCTCCAGAGGGAAAGCGTGCAGGCTGTCGAGATCGAACTTTTGCGGCTTGCCGACAAGGCCGTCGACCTCAAGCGTCCACGGTTCCGGCCTGAAGTCGCCGGAGTTGGCCGAAGGGTCGGCCTTGCCGGTGCCGAACTCGTAGAAATTGTTGTAGCTGGTCACGTCCGACTTGGCGGTCGGCTCCTCGTCGATGGTGAAGGGACCAGGGGTGGTCTTCAATGCCGCCGCATGAGCTACACCGCCGCCGATGAGCGGCAATGCAGCCGCCGTGCCGACACCAGCCAGGAAACGGCGACGGTCGAGCCAGACGGACCGCGGCGTTATCTCGGACGCCGCCACATTCGGATAACGATATGAAGCCATGGGCATGATCTCCTGCTTTCGGCCTGCGGGCCGGAGCCCGCTTTTCAATGACCAGTCACGTTGCGCACACGAACATAGTTTCGGTCGAACGACATGAAATGTTACATCACGAAGGCGTGTTTTTTGTAGGATTTTTGGGGGCTGTGCGTCCTTCGAGGCTCGCTACGCTCGCACCTCGGGATGAGGGCGGTGGGTTGATGGACCTCCAATGCAGCGGGCTCCCCACTACAGTCGCGTGCTGAATAGATCCGGGCGGTTGCGCTCCTCTGGCAAAGATCGACGCCGTGCCCGCGGCACCGTCGCCGCGATGACCAAGATATGGATAAAAGTTGCCGGATTACGGATTTCATATCGAGTTGCAGCGGCAACCGCCCGTAGGCAACCGGCCAAGACCGACTATCGGATTCGAGCTTTCAGGAACCCGACGCTTGCTGTCCCTTGTCAGGCGCCGGTGGGACCGGCCCCGCTGTTCAAGGACCTTTTGAGCATCTCCTTCGTCACCTGCCGTTCGTCGTAAGGCTTTCCGAAAAATACGGCGTCGGGAGGCAGGCGAAGGTCGCGAGAGGCTACGTGTCCGGATGTCACGATAAGATGGATAGGCGGCCAACGATCTCGGATAATCGCCGCCAACCTCATGCCATCCATGTCTCCCGGCATATCAATGTCAGTAAAAACAATATGTATGTCGGTGCGGCCTTCCAAAATCGCGACTGCTTCGGCAGCGTTGCACGCCTCGAGTGCCTCGAAGCCTGCGTCTTCCACCATGTCCACCGCGGCCATGCGAAGAAGCGGCTCGTCCTCTACAACGAGGACGATCGTTCGGACGCCTGAAATTTGGGACAAACCTATGCCGCCTATGTCTGCTGCATCTGCTGCAGCTTTGCCTGCATGAGAACCATCAGGCCTGAATGACGGTAACTTGCCTCAACACCGCCGGTTCCAATCAAACCCATATTAATAAGCCGAGACCCAAATCCACGGCCTGAGGGCTCGACGACAGGGGGCCATCCCTCTCTATCCAGCTAAAAATCAAAATATCCCCGGTCTCGTCGCGTTCGACCCGCCATTCCACAGCGACACGCCCTTCAGGAACCGAGAGGGCGCCATATTTGATTGCGTTGGTCGCGAGTTCGTGGAGGATCAACGAGAGTGACAGGGTGGCTCTTGGGCCTATGCGCAGGTTAGGACCCACAAGATCGAACCGGTCCATCCGATCAAAGGTTGAGAGCACCGCGACGACTATGTCCCGCACGATTGCCTCGGACCAACTCTGGTTCACCAGCACATCGTGTGCGCGCGAGAGCGCGCCGATGCGTTGGGTGAATGCCTCCACGGCCTGTCGATCGGTAACCTGTCGCAGTGTCTGCGTTGCGATCGCCTGCACCATAGCCAACGTGTTCTTGAGGCGATGGCTCAGTTCCTGATTGAGGATCTTCTGCTCTTTCTGGGCGCTCAGCCTGTCCATATTTACCTGAACGCCGTCCGCAACGGATCGAACAAAGTCGATGTCGCTGTCGCTCCAGAGGCGCGGCAGCCGGTCATGCGCAAAAAACAACGCAATGGCCTTCCCGTGAACGACAAGGGGAACGTTGATCATCGACCTTACGTCGATCGCTTCCAGCAGAGCCGTGTCGTCCTTGGTCAGGGCATCGCTTCTGACGTCATTCAGAATAATGTTTCGACCATCGTTGAGAGCTGCACTGAACAGGCCATAATCGTCGAGGTTGTGTATGCCAGCGACACTCACCTGGCCCTCGATCGCCCAATCGCCATCAATCGTGATTGTTTCAAAGCCATTGCTCAAACGACCGAAGCCAGCTCGCGAAATTCTGAGAGTCCGCGTGACAATCTCGCCTGCAATCCTGGCCATGTCGGCATAAGTGTCCAACGGCCGCAGACGATCTCCGAGTTCCATCAGCGCCGAAAGGCGCTCCACGGCCGAGGCCTGATCGGCTATTGAGCGCCTTAGTTCCAACTGCGTCATCACCTGGCGCGCAAGGAGCTTCAGCGTGCGTATCTGATGGGCATCGAGGTCGCGGGGGACGGTATCAAGAACGCAGACCGTACCGATTGGGAGTCCCCCAGGCGCTTTCAGGAGTGCGCCCGCATAAAAGCGCAATCCACCCTCGGAGTGCACCAGTGGATTGCCGTCGAAGCGCGGGTCCTTGGACGCGTCGTTCACCACCATCATGTCTTCGGAGAGAATCGCGTGCCCGCAGAATGATGTCTCAAGCGGCGTCTCCCGCACACCGAGACCGACTTCGGCCTTGAAAAACTGCCGGTGCGTGTCGACGAGATTGACGACAGCAATCGGTGTTGCACAAACCTCCGCTGCCAGCCTGGCTATATCGTCGAACTCTGCCTCACGTGGTGAATCCATCACGTTGTAGCTGTGAAGAGCTGCCGAACGGCGCGATTCATCGTTGAGTCGAGTTTGGTGCTTCAAGCGACCTCGGCTACAGGCGTGGGAAAAGTGTCAACCTCATTTAGAGCACAATCGCAGCTTGTGCCATGAGCAGCGGACCAAATATTCCGCATCGCAAATACCGAAGCGAAATGCACGCGAGGCCCAAGCCTGCAAATTCATGTGCTCTGCGCCGTCAGCTCCCCAGCAGTCCACCTCGCTTCCGGTGCATCGATCACTCAGCCGTGAACGCGCAGTTGCGATTCGCAACAAAATTGCGCGGAACTATTTTCCGCAAGCATACGTTGCTTCACCGATCGTCAGGACTCGATCATGAAAACAACGAAGGAGCCCTAAAGATGAAACGTATTCTTCTCGCCACCGCCCTGTGTGCCGCCTTTGCCGGTTCGGCCTTTGCACAGACTGCAACGGACGCAGCGACTGAAAGCCAGGGCAACAGCCCGATCATGATGGATCGCGAACTGGTTGGCGGTTTCTACACCGACGACACCATGACCGAGATGCGCTCGGTCGACGAGATGCGCTCCGCCTACGGTGCACTGACCGAGGAGCAGCGCGAGACGCTGCGCACGCAGTGCGAGGCGGAAGAGAACCGTGGCACTGAAGGCACGGCGCTCTGCTCGCAGATCATGACGTTCTGATAGACATATCAGCGTTATACGAAAAACCCCGCCGGTTAGCGCCGGCGGGGTTTTTTCTTGCGGTCGTTTCGGCTGCTGCGCGAGGCGCGCTAGAACCGACCCGTCCTCGGGAAACCCTTCGGCACCATGCGGCCAGCGCCGGCGCGGGCGCCGATCCATTCGGCCAGCTCCTCGCGCGTCTTCACAAAGGTGCGGTCGGCGGAATCCGTCCATGACAGGCCGGTTTCCATCGCGAAGCTCTTTGCGTCGGAGACGCCGCCGTCCTTATATTTCTGCAGGCGCACGCCCTTGCCGCGCGTCATCTCCGGTACGTCGGCGAGCGGAAAGACAATGAGCTTGCGGTTCTCGCCCACGATGGCGAGATGGTCGCCCGAAACCGGCGCGCAGATCTTGGCCTCGTCGGGCGACTTGACGTTCATAACCTGCTTGCCCTTGCGGGTGTTGGCCACCACCTCGCCCTCGGGCACCACGAAGCCGTTGCCCTGATGCGACACGAGGAGAAGCTTGCGCGACGGGTCATGCACGAAGGCGGTGACGATGTCCTGCTCGTTGTCCATGTCGACCATGATGCGGATCGGCTCGCCATGGCCGCGCCCGCCGGGCAGCCGGTCGGCACCGATGGTGTAGAACTTGCCGCCGGTGGTGAAGACGAGGATCTTGTCGGTGGTCTGGGCGTGGAAGGCGAGCTTGAGCTTGTCGCCCTCCTTGAAGGACAGGCCCTCGAAATCGGCCAGATGCCCCTTCATCGCGCGCAGCCAGCCCTTTTCCGACACGATGACGGTAACGGGCTCGCGCTCGATCATCGCGTGGGCGATGTGCTGCTCGTCATGCTCGGGCGCGTCGGCGAACTGGGTGCGGCGGCGGCCGAGCTCAGTGTGGGAGCCAAACTGGTCGCGCAGCTTCTCCACCTGCCAGCGGATCGTCTTCCACTGCTTGGCGTCGGAGGCGAGCAGCGCCTCGATCTGCTCTTTCTCGGCGGTGAGCGCGTCGAACTCCTTGCGGATCTCGAATTCCTCCAGCTTGCGCAGCGAGCGCAGGCGCATGTTGAGGATCGATTCGGCCTGCAGATCGGTCAGGTCCCAGCGGGCCATCATCACCGGCTTGGGCTCATCCTCCTCGCGGATGATGCGGATGACCTCGTCGATATTGAGATAGGCGATCAGGTAGCCGCCGAGGATTTCCAGCCGGCGGACGATCTCGGCGAGGCGATGGCGGGAGCGGCGGACGAGCACGTCCTTGCGGTGCTCCAGCCACTCCTGCAGCACCTGCTTGAGCGACATGACGCCCGGCACCTTGCCGCGCGAGAGCACGTTCATGTTGAGCGGGAAGCGGCTTTCGAGCTCCGTGAGCTTGAACAGCGATTCCATCAGGATGGCCGGGTCCACCGTACGGCTCTTGGGCACCAGCACGAGGCGGATATCCTCGGCGCTCTCGTCGCGCACGTCGTCGAGCAGCGGCAGGCGGCGGGCCAGAAGCAGCTCGGCGATCTTCTCGATCATCCGCGATTTCTGGACGCCATAGGGGATCTCGGTGACGACGATCTGCCAGACGCCCCTGCCCTGATCCTCCGTGTGCCATTTCGAGCGGACACGGAACGAGCCGCGGCCGGTCTTATAGGCCTCGAGGATCGCGTCGAAGGAATCGACCACGATACCGCCGGTCGGGAAGTCGGGGCCGCGGACCTTGTTCTCGTCCGGATCGTCGGCCGGATCGCGGGTCATCAGGTCCTCGACCTCCGCCTCCGGGTGGTCGATCAGGTGGAGGGCGGCCTTGCAGAGTTCGGCGGCGTTGTGCGGCGGGATCGAGGTCGCCATGCCGACGGCGATGCCGGACGAGCCATTGGCGAGCAGGTTCGGGAAGGCGCCGGGGAGCACGACCGGCTCCTCGTCCTCCTCGTTGTAGGTGAGGCGGAAGTCGACCGCGTCCTCGGTGATGCCTTCCAGAAGCTGGGTGGCGACCTCGGTCATGCGCGCCTCGGTGTAGCGCATGGCGGCCGCGTTATCGCCGTCGATATTGCCGAAATTCCCCTGCCCGTCGACCAGCGGGTAACGCACGGAGAAGGACTGCGCCAAACGCACCAGCGCGTCGTAGATCGACTGGTCGCCATGCGGGTGGAACTTGCCCATAACCTCGCCGACGATGCGGGCGCACTTGGCGAAGCCCTGCTCGGGGTTGAGGCGCAGCAGGCGCATGGCGTGCATGATGCGTCTATGGACGGGCTTCAGCCCGTCGCGCACATCCGGCAACGCACGGTGCATGATGGTCGAGAGCGCATAGGCAAGGTAGCGTTCCTCGAGCGCCTTGCGCAGATCGACCGGCTCGATGTGATCGCCCCCGTCGGAGCCGGGCGGAATAAGGTCTTTTCCCATGAAATCCGGTTACTTGAGCGGGTGATTCGGGGCAAGCCGCAATCGCCTCGCGCCGCAGGCGGCGGCAGGAGACGAAACCGACCGTTTACACAGAAACGCGAGCCGGGCCGCTTTGATTTGCGTTCCAGGCGAAATAAGTCAATCTTGCCGCGATGTCACGCTTCGCGGCACCCGGTTGGGTGCGGCGCCGGGCAACACGGTTTTTTCAAGGAATGATCCATGTCGATAATCCATAAGCAATTGCGGGCACTTGCGCTCTCCACCCTGTTCGGCGGCCTCGCCGTGACCGGCGCATCCGCGCAGGCGGTCGAGGAGGCGCTGGACCGGCTGAAGGCGCTGAGCGCCGACCGACCAGGGCGTGACGCTCGACTGGGCGAGTGCCGACATCAGCGGCGACGACGCCGTGCTCTCGGGCGTCACGGTCACGGTCGACGGCAAGTCGACCCCGATCAGCGACATCACGCTCAGCGGCATCTCGGAAGTCGATACGGGCTACAGGATCGAGCGCCTGGAGGCGGACGAATATTCGATGTCGAACGACGGCGGCTCGGTGGCGGTCGAAGGCGTCGAGATGACCGGCCTGCTGCTGCCCAGCGAGGAAGACCGCGACGCCTATGGCGGTTTCCTGTTCTACGAGACGATCGCCGTCGCTTCGATGAGCGTCGCCGCGCAGGGCAACGAGATTTTCAGCCTCACCGACCTCCAGGCGGAAGTCACCGCGGGCGAGGCCGGTGAGCCGATGTCGTTCACCGGCGGGGCCGATGGGTTCACCGTCAACCTTTCGTTCCTGGAGCCGCAGCAGCGCGCCATCATGCAGGCGCTAGGCTACGAGGAACTGCAGGGCTATCTGGAGATGGAGGGAAGCTGGCGGCCGACGGACGGCCGCATCGAGCTTTCGCAATACGACGTAACCGTGGACGGTGCAGGCACATTCGGCCTGTCGTTCGACCTGGCCGGCTACACGCCCGATTTCATCGCGTCGCTGCGCGAACTCCAGCAGCAGACGCTCGCCAACCCCGACGGCGACAAATCGGCCCAGGGCATGGCCATGCTGGGGCTGGCGCAGCAGCTCTCGTTCAACCGCGCCGAGATCGCGTTCGACGACGACTCGCTCACCGGCAAGGTGCTGGACTTTGTCGCCGCGCAGCAGAACATGAGCGCAAGCGACGTCGCCAACCAGGCAAAGGCGATCCTGCCCTTCGTGCTGGCCCAGCTCGGCGACCCGGACCTGACGGCCAAGATCACGCAGGCGGTCTCCGCCTTCCTCGATGACCCGCAGAGCCTGCGCATCACCGCCGCCCCGCCTGCCCCGGTGCCTTTCGCGCTGATCGCAGCCGGCGCCATGAGCGCGCCGAAAGAGCTGACGAAGACGCTGGGCGTGACCGTCACCGCCAACGACTGACGAAAAAGGCCCGGTTCAGACCGGGCCTTTCATTTTCAGGCGCGGACGTTCCATTCGTCGATGCAGGCGGCGATGACGATGTGGGCGCCAGCGACGAGATCGTCGATGGCCATTGCGGCCGCGTGGTCCGGTTCCGCTTCCTTCAGCGGCGGCACGTGCACGAAACCCGCCATGACGGGCCGCAGGCCATCGCAGGCGTGGGCGGCAGACAGCGTGAAGACGGTGTTGCAGAGATAGCCGCCGGCATCGTCGGACCATTCGACAGGCAGGCCGGCCCCTTCGAGATGCTCGGCGATGAGCTCGAGCGGCAGGGTCGAGGCGAGCCGGTCCGGACCGGCACAGACGCGCACGGCCGAAGGCAGCGCACCCGACTGGTCGGGGCGCGCGCCGTCATGGCTGTTGCGGGCAACGCGCTCCAGCCGGAAACCGCTGCACTCCCGCGCGAGCCCGAAATGGATAGCGATGTCCGGCAGGAACTCGCGGCCGATCGCCGACAGGCGGTCCGCGATCGTCGCGTACTCGACGGCCAGCACATCGGCGCGAAACGCATCGACGCCTGCCGGCGGCTCGTCATTAAGAATGCCGGCAAGCGCCTCGGTCGGGTTGACCGGCGCGCCGGGAAACACCGAGAAACCTGTGACGAGGATGCGTGGCGGGCGCGTGAACACGAGCCACTATAGCCTGCACGCAACCAAAGCCAATCAAATTTGCGCTGGGTTCGAACGGCCTGCGACCGGCGCCATTTACTGCCGGAAGACCCGCCGGCGGTCTTGGCTTTCCAGGCCGGATTTAATATATGCTTCATATACGAATCATATATGGAGACTTCAGTGGGCATCGTGAACATTGACGACGACCTGCATGAGCAATTGCGCAGGGCCAGCAAGGTATCGTGCCGGTCGATCAACGCGCAGGCCGTTTTCTGGATCAAGATCGGCATGCTGTGCGAGACCAACCCGACGCTCAGCTTCTCGGAGATCATCCAGCGCGAGATGAACTCGGCGGGCGTTTCGGCGCCGGCGCTGGCTATGGGTGACGCGTGATCAAGACGCCGAAGGAAATGGTGCTGCTGGCCGCGTCCGGCCGGCTGCTGGCGTCGGTGTTCGAGCTGCTGGACCGCACGCCGCTGGCCGGCAAATCGACGCTCGATATCAACGATATGGTCGAGCACTTCATCGTCGACGACCTCAAGGCGCGCCCTGCGAGCAAGGGACAATATGGCTACGGCTTCGTGCTGAATTCCTCGATCAACGAGGTGGTCTGCCACGGGGTGCCTTCGCAGGCGGACGTGCTTCGGGATGGTGACATCGTCAATCTCGACATCACGCTGGAAAAGGACGGCTATATCGCCGATTCCAGCAAGACATACCTCGTCGGCGACGTGAACCCGGCGGCCAGACGGCTGGTGCAAACCACCTACGAGGCGCTGTGGTTGGGCATCGGCGCGGTGCGGCCGAGCGCGACGCTCGGCGATGTCGGCTGGGCGATCGAGCGGCACGCCAAGCGAAACGGCTATTCGGTGGTGCGCGAGTTCTGCGGGCACGGTATCGGGCGGGAGATGCACGAGGAACCGCAGGTGCCGCATTTCGGCAAGCCCGGAACCGGCACGGTGCTGCGCGAGGGCATGGTCTTCACCATCGAGCCGATGCTCAACCGCGGCCGGCGAAGCGTGAAGACGCAGGACGACGGCTGGACGGTGGTGACGCGGGACGGCTCGCTCTCCGCGCAGTTCGAGCACACCGTGGCGGTGACAGCTTCCGGCGTGTCGGTGCTGACGTTGCGCGCCGACGAGCGCGGTGCGGGGGTGGGCAGAAGGGTGGCGGTGGACACCTGACGCGGCTTTCCATGCTTCCGGACTGACAACCTCGCGCGCCCCAAGAAAACTCACGCGGGCTACAACCCACGCACCCGTCCGAGATCCGTGAATCTCATGCCATCCCGGCCAAATGCAAAATCCACCGCTCGACACGTCCTATTACCCAATACAGATCATCATCTGCATTAGGTATAGTGATATCGACATATCGATCTTCCGAGAAAATAATGCGAATCCTTCCATTATCCGATACTCGAAATGCTATAATTTTACTTCCGAGCAAATCGTTCATTATATCGTCTATTTTGACTCTATCGCTATCACAGTCTCCGGCAAACGACTTCTCCTTGTAGAAAATCCAATCGACCGCGATGGCGTTGATTTTCCATACCGGATCCTCGGAAGGGCCATTTGCTGCAGAAATAACGAACCCGGATTCTGGGGATCTTTTTGCGTAACTTACAAATAAGCCCCTAGTCTCAGCGTTGATAATCTCGGAAACAAAATTTTCTTTTTCACCAATCCACCATGAGAACCTAAAACACCCCCGTTGCTGCGGGCCGGTGATAACCGGCTTTCGAAAGCCACGCCGGCTACTTCGCCGGAGCGTATTCTCAAAAGCGTTCCGCGACCTACAACGGACTGTGGCCGTGCGTCCTTCGAGGCTCGCTTCGCTCGCACCTCAGGATGAGGGAGCAGCGCGAGCGGTCGATCACACGCCTCCAGAGCGGATTAGGCGCGACAGACCTACTCGTCTTTCTTCGAGACGACCGTGCGCAGGTGCAGTTCGCGAAGCTGCGCGGGTGAGGCTTCCGCCGGTGCGTTCATCAGCAGGTCCTGCGCCTGCTGGTTCATCGGGAACATGGTGATCTCGCGCAGGTTCTTTGCCCCGGTGAGCAACATGACGATGCGGTCGACGCCGGCCGCCATGCCGCCATGGGGCGGTGCGCCGTACTGGAAGGCGCGGTAGAGGCCGCCGAAGCGATCCTCGACCGTCTGCCTGTCGAGGCCGACGATCTCGAACGCTTTCACCATCGTCTCCGGCAGATGGTTGCGGATGCCGCCCGATGCGATCTCGAAGCCGTTGCAGACCATGTCGTACTGGAACGCCTTGATCGTGAGCGGATCTTGCCCCTCCAGCGCTTCGATGCCGCCCTGAGGCATGGAGAACGGATTGTGGCCGAAATCGACCTTCTTCTCGTCCTCGTTCCATTCGTAGAAGGGGAAATCGACGATCCAGCAGAGCTCGAAGCGGTCGCGGTCGACAAGGTTCAGCTCCTCGCCGGCCCGGGTGCGCGCGGCACCGGCAAATGCGACGAACTTCTTCGGGTCGCCGGCAACGAAGAAGCAGGCGTCACCGTCATCGAGCCCGAGCTGCTGGCGGATCGCTTCGGTGCGCTCCTCGCCGATGTTCTTGGCCAGCGGGCCGGCCCCTTCCAGCGCCTCGCCTTCCTTGCGCCAGAAGATGTAGCCCAGCCCCGGCTGGCCTTCGCCCTGCGCCCACGAGTTCATGCGGTCGCAGAAGGCGCGGCTGCCGCCGGTCTTCGCCGGGATCGCCCATACTTGCGCCTTCGCATCGTTGGCGAGGATGTTGGCGAAGACCTTGAAGCCCGAGCCGCGGAAATGCTCCGACACGTCTTCCATGACGATCGGGTTGCGCAGGTCCGGCTTGTCGGAGCCGTATTTGCGCATGGCCTCGTCATAGGCGATGCGCGGGAAGGACTGCGTGACCGGCTTGCCGTTGGCGAAGGTCTCGAACACGCCACGCAGGACCGGCTCCATGGTTGCCAGAACGTCGTCCTGCTCGACGAAGCTCATCTCGAGGTCGAGCTGGTAGAACTCGCCCGGCAGGCGGTCGGCGCGCGGGTCCTCGTCGCGGAAGCAGGGCGCGATCTGGAAATAGCGGTCGAAGCCTGAGACCATGATGAGCTGCTTATAGATCTGCGGCGCCTGCGGCAGCGCGTAGAACTTGCCCTCGTGGATGCGGCTCGGCACCAGGAAGTCGCGCGCGCCCTCGGGGCTGGAAGCCGTGAGGATCGGCGTCGAATATTCGGTGAAGCCGACATCGGCCATGCGCCTGCGCATCTCGGCGATGATCTTCGTGCGCTGGACGAGGTTGCGGTGCAGCGTGTCGCGGCGCAGGTCGAGGAAGCGATATTTGAGGCGGATGTCTTCCGGATAATCCGGCTCGCCGAAGACCGGCAGCGGCAGCTCCTTGGCGCCGGAGAGGACCTCCATGTCGCGCGCGAAAATCTCGATCTCGCCGGTCGGCAGGTTGGCGTTGACGGTCTCGGCGGTGCGCGCCTTGACCTCGCCGTCGACGCGGATGACCCACTCGCCGCGCACGGTCTCGGCAATCGAGAATGCCGGCGAATCCGGATCGGCGACGACCTGGGTAAGGCCGTAATGGTCGCGCAGGTCGATGAACAGCAGGCCGCCGTGGTCGCGCACGCGATGGACCCAGCCCGACAGGCGGACGGTCTGGCCGACATCGGCCTTTCTCAACTGTGCGCAGGTGTGGCTGCGGTAACGATGCATGGGGAAAGTCTTTCGATTGTCAGAAGCTTGCAACAGGCGCATCACGCGCCCTGAAATTCGCGCGGAAAAGCGCATGGGAGGCGCGATTTGTCAAGGTAATGACGGGTGGCGCGCACTGCCGGACGCGAAGCTAGCGGTTATCCCACATCCAGGAGCGGTCGCGCCACATCTTCTCGCCGACCTCGCAGTCGGTCGAATCCCGCGTGACGGCGGGGACGATGTGAGCGTGAGTCGGCTGGCCGCCTGCGAGCTCGAGAACCAGCTTGCGGCGCACGGCCTCGGGGAACTGGTCCCAGTCGTTGACCGGGATCATGAAGGCGCCCGGGCCGCCGATGACGCAGTTCTCGTAGTAGAGATCGAGATTGGCGAGATCGTAGACGCTGGAATATCCGCCGGTGGTCATCAGCGGCAGGCCGTTGATGGTGATGCCCTGCTCGACCAGCGCGTCGCGGGCGGGGACGACCAGCCCGCCCTGATTGTTGGGGCCGTCGCCGGAGATGTCGACCACGCGCTTCATGCCGCGATGGGGGCTTTCGGCGAACATGTCGCCGGCGAAAGTCAGCGCGCCGGAGATCGAGGTGCGCCGTGCGCTGTTTGGCGGGTGCAGCGTCAGCTTCTCGGCGAAGGCCTGCGCTTCCTCATGATTGCTGACGATGGTCCATGGAACCACGATGTGCTGCACGGTGGCGCCCGCCCACTCCACATAGGTGATCGCGATCTTGCCGTGGACGCCGTCGCGGATGGCGTCGATGACCTGCTGACTGGTGAGCGCGGCCGCGTAGCCGTCACGCTGGATGGCGAGTTCGCCGGGAGACATGGAGAGCGAGACGTCGACCGCAAGGATCAGCTCGACGTCGACGATGTCGGCGCGGGCCGCCGTGGGTGCGGCGGAAGCCATCGCCAGAGGAAGACAAGCCTGCAACGCAAGCTTGAGTCGCGCAGCATGTGACATAGCGACAGGATAGGTGAAGCGTTGCCGTTGGAAAGAAAAAGGCCCGGACTGCCGGGCCTTTTCCCTTCACGTTTTCGCGACCGGCTAAGGAACCGGTCAGCTCCGCGGCTTGAGGTTTTCGGGGTCGTAGAGCGGTCGGTAACCGACGGCTGCGACCTCGACCGGGTAGGTCTCGCCGAAATATTCGACCGCCAGCTTGCGGCCCTGCTGGCAGTACGCCCAGGGCAGATAAGCGAGCGCGATGTTGTTGCCGATGGTCGGGCCATAGGCCACCGAGGTGGTGTAGGAGCGGCGGCCAACTTCGTCGACCAGCGTCTCGCCCGTCTCGGGATCAAGCACCGGCATGGTGCCGACGGGATAACGGGCGACGCCGGCCTTGTCGGTATTCTCCCTCATCACCAGCGTGCAGAGCATGGCCGGCTGGTGGTCACGCGCCCTGTATTCCAGATGCTTCGCCTTGCCGCGAAATCGGCCTCCTTGACCTTCGGGCGGGCAAGGTCGGCCTCCAGCAAATTATACTGGGTCAAAAGGTCGGCGTTCTGCAGGCGCAGCGACTTTTCCATGCGGCGCGAATTGGCGTAGGTCTCGACGCCGAAGGCCATGACGCCGGTGGTGCGCAGCGCGTCCCAGACGGCAAGGCCATCCTCGTAGCGCATGTGCAGCTCCCAGCCCTGCTCGCCGACATAGGAGATGCGGAAGGCGGTCACACGCTTGCCGGCGATCTCGATGGGCTTGATGGCGGCGAAGGGGAAGTTTCCTGGATCGAGGCTGGCCGGGTCCGCAACCACCTTCTTCAGCGTCTGGCGGGCGTTGGGCCCCCAGATGCCGATGGTCACGAATTTCTCCGAGACGTCGGTGATAGTGACGTCGAGGCCGCGATCCTCGGCGACGCGCTTCATGTAGTGGAAGTCGCGCGGGCCGGCGTCCGCGCCGTTGACAAGGCGGCAGCGGTCTTCCATGCGGAAGACGGTGAAGTCGGCGCGCACCATGCCCTCGTCATCGAGGAAGTGGGTGTAGATGCCCTTGCCGACATTGCCGTCGCCGCCGATCTTGGCAGCGCACAGCCATTCGAGCAGCGCGACGTGGTCGGGGCCCTCTATGTCGACCATGTGGAAATGCGACAGATTGACGATGCCGCAATCCTCGCTCATCGCCAGATGCTCGGCGTTGGAGACGCGCCAGAAATGGCGGTTGTCCCACTCGTTTGCGCGAACCGGAACGCGGTTGCCATACTTTTCGAGCAGGTGCTCGTTGGCGGCGTAGCCGTGCGCGCGCTCCCAGCCGCCGAGTTCCATGAAATAGCCGCCAAGCTCGACCTCGCGCTCGTAGAAGGGCGAACGCTTGACGTTGCGGCCCGTCGCATAGGGCTCGCGCGGGTGGATGGCGGGGAAATAGATCTTCTGCGCGGCCTCGCGGGTGCGGCCCTCGATGAAGCCTTCCTCAAGCTGATGCGGATAGAAGCGGGCGTAGTCGATCGAATTGTGGTCGATCTCGGTGCGGCCGTCCGTCATCCAGTCGGCGATAAGCTTGCCGTAGCCGGGGCCGTCCTTGACCCAGATGGCGACGCAGTACCAGAGCCCCCTCACCTTCTGGCTTTCGCCGCAGGACGGGCCGCCGGCGGCCGACACCTGCAGCAGGCCGTTGAAGGAATGGCTTTCGTTGTAGCCGAGTTCGCCGAGGATGGGCGTCAGCTCGATGGCGCGCTCCAGAGGCTCGATGATCTGCTCCATGTCGAGGTCGCGCTGGGAGGGCGACAGGCGCGCCTGATCCTTCTCCAGGATGTCGCGCGGATGGCAGAGGCGCGGATTGTCGGTCTCGTAGTAGCCCCACTCGATCTGGCCGCCCTCGGTGGTCTTCGGGTCGCCGGTGTCGCGCATGTAGGCGGAATTGCCCTGGTCGCGCAGCAGCGGATAGCCGATGTCCTTGCCCGTGCCCTCGAATTCGTTGAAGGGACCGAAGAAGGTGAGCGGGTGATCGACCGGCATGACCGGCAGATCCTCGCCGATCATTTCCGCGATGAGACGGCCCCAGATGCCGGCACAGACGACGACGTGATCGGCGTAAATGGTGCCTCGATGGGTGACCACACCCTTGATACGGCCATTCTCGACGATCAGCGACTGGGCAGGCGTGTTGGCGAAGGCTTTAAGCTTGCCGGACTTTTCCGCCGCGTCGACCAGCTTGCCGGCAACCGTCTGCGACCGCGGCACGACGAGGCCGGCGTCGGGATCGAACATGCCGCCCATGACCTGGTCCTGCTCGATCAGGGGGAACAGCTTCTTGATTTCTTCCGGCGTGACGAGGTGCGCGCGGGTGCCAAAAGCCTTGGCGGACGAGACCTTGCGCTTGATCTCGTCCATCCAGGTATCGTCGCCGGTGCGCGCAACTTCCAGCCCGCCGACGCGGGCGTAGTGACCCATCTTTTCGAAGAAATCGATGGAATACTGGGTCGTCCAGACCGAGAGATAGTCGTGGCTGGTCGTGTAGCAGAAGTCCGAGGCGTGCGCCGTCGAGCCGATGTCCGTCGGGATGCCGGACTTGTCGATGCCGACGATGTCGTCCCAGCCGCGCTCGATGAGGTGGTGCGCGATCGATGCGCCGACGATGCCGCCGAGCCCGATGATGACGACCTTAGCCTTTTTCGGAAACCCTGCCATTGCCCGCGACTCCAAGATGGTTTTCGGCGCAGACTATAGGGCGGCGCAGCAGGCGGTTTGCAGCCTGTTTGCGACATCGCCGAAACGCGGCGCGACGACCTGCCGCCGCAATCGCAAAATGCAAACGGCCGGGGCTGGCCCGGCCGTCACGCAACCACTATTGCTTGGCTTAGAGGATCTTGCCGCGACCGCCCTCGATCTCCAGCGTCTCGGGGCCTGTGAGGACCTCGCGGTCACCGTTGGGCATGGTGACGAAGCAGCCCTGCGGACAGATCTCGATCGTCTCGCCTGCGCCGATGCTCACCTCGACCTGGCTGCCACCTTCGCTGACGACCAGCGTGTGGGCGGAGCCGTCTCGGTTGGTGACCGTCGCGGAGAAAGCTGCCGTCGGGGCAACGAGTGCACCAGCAAGCACGGTCATGATCAGCATGTTCTTCATCGGCATTTCGGTGTGTCCACCGCCTCTGTTCGCATTCGGGCTTTCGCCCTTTTCGCGTTCCTTTATAGCGGCCTGAAGCTGAACGCCAACTGAACGCTATTCTGGCGCGGCCTTGCGGCGCACCTGCGGGGTCGAGCGTTTTGCAGGTTTTGCAGCTTCCGCAGGTGCGGGTGGCAAAGCCTGTTCCACCGCCACTTTCGGCATTTCCTTGATGTAGACATCCTGCTGCGGGAACGGAATCTCGATGCCTTCTTCCCGGAACCGCTCGAAAATCTGGAAGCGGACCTCGTTCATGAAGCCCACCTGCGTGGTGACGTCGGACAGGAAGGCGCGCACTTCGAAATCCAGCGAGGATGCGCCGAACCCTATGAAGACCACCATCGGCTCGGGATTCTTCATCGCCTGAGGCTGGGCGCGGATGATTTCCAAAAGGATCTGCTGAACCTGACGCGGGTCACTCTGATAGGCAACGCCGACCGCGATGTCGACGCGGCCGAGCCGGTTGCGATGGGTCCAGTTGCCAACCGCCGCGTTGATGAGTTCGGAATTGGGCAGGATCACCGACTGGCGCTGGAACGTTTCGATCTCGGTGGCACGGACGCTGATCTTCTTGACGGTGCCGGAGATGCCGCCGGCCACGATCCAGTCGCCGACCTTGAAGGGCCGCTCCGCAAGCAGGATCAGGCCTGAGACGAAATTGTTGACGATGTTCTGCAGGCCGAAACCGATGCCCAGCGACAGCGCACCGGCAACGAGTGCGAGGTTGGAAAGGTCGATGCCCGCCGCCGATATGCCGACCAGGGCCGCAAGGGCGATACCGGCATAACCCACCGCCGTCTTGATGGAGTTGCGCACGCCGGCATCGACCTTGCCGCGCGCCATAACCTTGCCATCGAGCCAGCGCTGAAAGCCGCGCGTGCCGAGATATCCGAGGAGAAAAAGCAGGAAGCCCGTCAGGATGCCGATCAGCGAGATGGAAATCGAGCCGATGCGTATCTCGTTGGCGATGTTGTAGGTCCAGAGGCGGATATCGCCCCACTGGAAACCCCATTGCAGCAGGATCAGCGGGATGCCGACGGCCAGCACCAGCACGTTTATGACGACGGAAAGCAGAAGACCGATCTGGTCTTCCGTCGTTTCGTCGAAGTGATACTTGCGATCGAGCCGGCGGCCGAAGCTCGTGTTCATGAAACCGCCGATCTCAGAGATCGCACCGGCGGACAGATAGCCGATATACATCGTCGACAGGATTGCGCCTGTGATGACCACCTGCTGCGAGATGAAGCGCGCAAGCCCGATATAACCCAGGAACGCAGCGAGGATCGTGCCGGCGCCCAGCAGCAGGATCAGCGCCTTGAAGTAGGAGTTCCAGCCGCGCGACGTGCCATCTTCATTGACGTAGGGCCGCACCAGACCAAACACGATCACCAGCAGGCCGACGATGACGGTCGCCAGCAGGCTCTTGGCGACGGTCAGCGACAGCGGCGACTGCATCACCTCGTTGATCTTGCTGGCGAAGAAGTCCGCACCGGTGACGATCGCGGCGAGAAGGCTGACCCAGAAAAGCGCGCGGGCAGCGCCCGTCTGCATGGGCAGCAGGCGCCAGTTCGGAAGGCGTGGTGCGAAGACCGCCCGCGCAAGGCGATAGACGAAGAAGACAATGGCGATGACGTTGAAAAGCGTCACCATGAGCTGCGCGATGTCGTAGCGCAGGACCCCGTAGTAGTTGTAGAAAAAATAGGTTCCTGCGAGGAACACGCCGAGCGCGGCAGACGGCAGCAGCGTCGACCAGAAGGCGACGGAGAGCCTACTGAGATAGGACGGATTCTCGATGGCCGGGTCGGCATCGAAGAGATTGCCGAAGAGCCGCCGCCCCCGATCATCAGGATGCCGGCGGCTACAAGCGCGTAGAAGGTCGCGAGCAGAACCGCCTGCAGCTTGAAATTGAGGACAAATCGCATCCACGAGGAGACGGCGGCGGAAAGCCTGCGGGTTTCGGCCGCGAGATCGCCGAGCACCTCGCCGTTGAGCGCGGACGAGATGTCATAACGGCGCGACAGCGTGTTGGTGAACAGGTCGCGCCGGGTCTGGTTGATTTCCTCTATCATGCCGTTGACGCGCAGCGACAGCGACTCCGCCCGGCCGATCAGCGCATTGATCTCGGCCTTCTCGTCGATCAGCGTCTGCCGCTCCGCCGTCAACGCCGGCGGCTCAGGCGGTTCATCCTCACCGCGGGCGGGCCGATCTCGTCCAGCCTCGTGTTGATCGTATTCAACCGGGGCCGAAACGCCACGCCGCTTGCAATCAGGTCGCGCGACAGCTCCTCCAGCCCGCCGCGAACGTCGACAAGGGCGGAGTCGTTGTGGGCGTTGGCCCGCATCTGCGTCTGGTACTGGTCGGCAGTCGCTCCGTAGCGGTCGAGCTTGTCGCGCTGTTCGGCGACGACACCGGGGCCGACGGCCGGCGAGGCCGAAACCGTCTGGCCCGATTGCGCCGGCGCCGCCCCGTTCTGCGCAAAAACCGCAGGCGCGAAGCTCATCATCGCCACCAGCAATGCAAGCATTGCGATCAGGCGGGAAAAGAGAGACGGCAATTTCATGCGCAACGGCGTTCCAAAGACGGAGTCAGGGCGGCATTGATAGGCGAGCGTCGCGGCAGCGGCAAGCTTGCCACCCGCCGTGGAGTCGGCGGAACGAAAGCCGATGGCGGAATATTTGCCTTGGACCCGAGCAACCGCCTATAGCTTGGCAAGACCTGCGGCTTGCAGACCCGGCTGGGGACCATGGCTGAATACTCCGTCTTCTCTCTCCTCAAGAACAGTTTTTCCGGCAATCGCGACTGGAAACCGGCGTGGCGCAAGCCAGACCCGAAGCCGGAATACGACGTGGTGATCGTCGGCGGCGGCGGACATGGGCTCTCGACGGCCTATTACCTTGCCAAGGAACACGGGCTCACCAACGTGGCCGTTCTTGAAAAGGGATGGCTTGGCTCCGGCAATATCGGCCGCAACACGACCATCGTGCGTTCGAACTATCTGCTGCCTGAGAACTCGCGCTTCTACGAGCATTCGATGAAGCTGTGGGAAGGGCTTTCCCACGACCTGAACTACAATGTCATGTTCTCGCAGCGCGGCATCCTCAACCTTGCCCACACGCCCGGCCAGCTCGACGATTTCGCCCGGCGTGGCAACGCAATGCGGCATGAGGGCATCGATGCCGAGCTTGTGGTCGGCGCGGAAGCCGTGGGCCGCATGGTGCCGGGACTGGACGTTTCAGCCAATGCACGGTTTCCGATCGTCGGCGGGCTGATGCAGCCGCGCGCAGGCACCGCGCGGCACGACGCGGTTGCCTGGGGTTATGCGCGCGCGGCCGACCGGCGCGGCGTCGACATACTGGAAAATTGCGAGGTGACCGGTTTCCTGCGCGAAGGCGACCGCGTGGTGGGCGTGACGACGACGCGTGGCGACATTCGCGCGCGCAAGGTGGCGGTCGCCGTTGCCGGCTCCACGGGCCGGGTGGTGAAGCTCGCGGGTGTCGACGAGATGCCGATCGAGAGCCATGTGCTGCAGGCTTTCGTGTCGGAATCGCTCAAGCCGGTGCTGCACACGGTCGTCACCTTCGGCGCGGGCCATCTCTACGCCTCGCAATCCGACAAGGGCGGGCTGGTCTTCGGCGGCGACATCGACGGCTACAATTCCTATGCGCAGCGGGGCAACCTGCCCGTGGTGGAGGATGTCGCCAGCGAGTTCGTGGCAATGTTTCCGGGCTTTTCGCGGGTGCGGCTGCTGCGCTCGTGGGGCGGCATCATGGACATGTCGATGGACGGCTCGCCGATCATCACCACCGGGCCGCTGCCGGGCATGTATCTCAATTGCGGCTGGTGCTACGGCGGCTTCAAGGCGACGCCCGCTTCGGGCTGGTGCTTTGCCCACACCATCGCCCGCGACGAGCCGCATGCGCTCAGTGCCGCGTTCACGCTCGACCGGTTCCGGCGCGGTATATTGATCGACGAAAAGGGTGTCGGCGCGACACCGCGGCTGCATTAGCAGGGACCTTCCGGATGATTTCGCTCTACGTTGCCCCCTCTGTCCTGCCGGACATCTCCCCACGAGGGGGAGATCGGCTTGCACCGCTGCCGGCACTCCTTTTGCGATTTTGGAGATGGGCGAAAACCGTTGCGAGAGGTGATCTCCCCCTCGTGGGGGAGATGTCCGGCAGGACAGAGGGGGCGCGAAGGAACACGGCGGTTCCGCACTTCAGGGAGCAGCATATGCTGATCGCCTGCCCCTATTGCGGCCCGCGCGATGTCGGCGAGTTCACCTATCAGGGCGACGCCAACCGCAAGCGGCCGGACCCTGCCTCGCCCGCCGGCGCGGAATGGGAGCGCTATGTCTATGACCGAACCAACGCCGCCGGGGAGCATCGCGAATACTGGCAGCATTCCGGCGGGTGCCGGGCGCATCTGGTCGTGACACGCAACACGGTGACGCACGCCATCTCCTCGGTGACGCTGGTGCGCGGGGACGACGCATGAGCGGGCGCCGCGCCAATGCCGGCGGGCAGGTCGACCGGACACGCACGATCCGCTTCACCTTTGACGGGAAGCCGATGACGGGCCATGCGGGCGACACGCTTGCCTCGGCGCTGCTCGCCCGCGGTGTCTCGGTGGTTGGCCGGTCGTTCAAATACCACCGGCCGCGCGGCATCTTTTCGGCCGGCGTGGACGAACCCTCGGCGCTGGTGACCGTCGTCAACGGCGCGGTGCGCGAGCCGAACGTGCCGGCCACGACGATCGAGATTTTCGACGGGCTGGTCGTGGAAAGTCAGAACCGGTTTCCCTCGCTCGGCTTCGACATCGGTGCGGTGAACGGGCTGTTCGGCGGGCTGTTCTCTGCCGGCTTCTACTACAAGACCTTCATGGGGCCGGTGGTCGGGCCGCTGAAGGGGACGCGGTTCTGGATGCTGTGTGAGTGGTTCATCCGCCGCGCGGCTGGCCTCGGCCGCGCCGGCCATGCGACGGACCACGCACGCTACGAACGCATGAACGCATTCTGCGACGTGCTGGTGGTGGGCTCCGGCCCGGCAGGCCTGATGGCGGCGCGCGCGGCTGCGGCGAGTGGCAAACAGGTAATGCTTGCCGAGCAGGACGCGCTGCCGGGCGGCTCTGCACGATGGAGCGGCGAGACGATCGACGGCATGCCCGCCGCCGAATGGGCCAAGCGGGCCGTCGCCGAACTGGCGACGATGGAGAATGTGCGCATCCTGCCGCGCACCACCGTCTGGGGCTATTACGATGGCAATGTGCTGGCGGCGCTCGAACGCGTGGCAGACCACCGACCGGCGGGTAAAGGCGAGCCGCGCCACCGGCACTGGGTGATCCGGGCGGGGCGTGTCGTGCTTTCGACCGGCGCATTCGAGCGGCCGCTGGTGTTTCCGGGCAACGACCGACCCGGTGTCATGCTCGCCGGTGCCGCGCAACACTATGCCGGCGCTTTCGGCGTGCTGCCGGGCGAGAAGATCGCAATCTTCGTCAACAACGACACCGCCTACCGGGCAGCCGCAGCGCTTCATCGCGCGGGCGCGCGGATCGCGGCAATCGTCGACGTGCGCCGTGAAGTCTCGGCGGCGGCACTGGAGCTGGCGCGGGAGACCGGAGCCGAGCACCTAGCCGGCCATGCGGTGGTCGCGACCTCGGGTGGCAACGCGCTGAAGGACATTTCGGTACAGCGGTTCGACGCTGCTACCGGCGCGCTTTCGGGCGAAACGCGGCGCATCGAGGCCGACTGCCTCGCCGTTTCGGGTGGCTGGTCGCCGGCGATCCATCTCGCAAGCCAGGCCGGCGGTGCGGCGCGCTGGGATGACCGCTTGCAGGCATTCCTGCCGCCAGAGCCGTTGCAGCCATGGCTTGGAGCCGGCGCGTTCACAGGCGCCTTTACCACGCAGGAGGCGATCGTGGAGGGGCTGGCGGCCGGGGCCGCGGCGGCCGGGCAGAAGCCATCGCGCAGGAAGCCGCCGCAGGTCGAGACCGACGATCTGGACGTGGCGCCGGCGCCCGTGTTCGAGATCGGCGCCAAGGGCAAGGCCTTCGTCGATTTGCAGCACGACGTAACTTCCGAAGATGTTCGGCTCGCGCATCGTGAGGGGTTCGTCTCGGTCGAGCATCTGAAGCGCTACACGACGCTCGGCATGGCGACAGACCAGGGCAAGACCTCCAACGTGCCCGGCCTTGCGATCATGGCGCAGGCTGCCGGCAAGGCGATCCCGGAGGTGGGCACGACGCGGTTCCGCCCGCCCTTCTCGCCTGTGTCGCTGGGTTCGCTCGCGGCGGAACGGCATGGCGACCTCCGACCGGAACGGCTGACCCCGATGCACGACTGGCACGCCGAGCACGGCGCGCGGATGCTTGCAGCCGGGCTGTGGTTCCGCCCGCAGATCTACGGACTGCCGGGCGAAACGGTGGAACAGGCCTATGTGCGCGAGGCAGCCGCCGTGCGCGACAGCGTCGGCATCGTGGACGTGTCGACACTAGGCAAGATTGCCGTACAGGGCCGGATGCGGGCGAATTCCTCGACCGCGTCTATACCAACATGTTCTCGACACTGCCGGTAGGCAAGGCGCGTTACGGGCTGATGCTGCGCGAGGACGGGCTTGCCTTCGACGACGGGACGACGTGGCGGCTTGGCGAACACGAATTCCTGATGACCACGACGACGGCCAACGCCGGCAAGGTGATGCAGCATCTGGAGTATCTGCTCGACATCGTCTGGCCGGTGCTGCGCGTGCACCTGACCTCCGTCACCGACCAGTGGGCCGGCGCGGCCGTGGCGGGGCCGAAAGCGCGCGCGGTACTGGCGGCCTGCGTGACCGGAACGGCGGTGGACAACGAAACGCTGCCCTTCATGGGTATCGTGCGCGGAGAGATCGACGACGCGCCGGTGACGATCTGCCGCCTCTCGTTTTCCGGCGAGATGGCCTTCGAGGTCTATTGCGGCGCCGGGCACGGGTTGCAGGCGTGGGAAGCGCTGATGGAGGCCGGCAAGCCATTCGGCATCGTGCCTTACGGGCTGGAGGCGCTGGGTACGCTGCGGATCGAGAAAGGCCACGTCACGGGCTCGGAGATAGACGGGCGGACAACGGCGCGCGACCTGCATCTTGACTGGATGCTGTCCAAGAAGAAGCCGTTCGTCGGCTCGGCGATGATGGATCGCGAGGGCCTGACCGCGCCCGAACGGCTGCAACTCGTCGGCGTCGTCGCGCTCGACAATCGCGCCTTCGGCAACGGCGCACATCTCGTGGACGCGCAACAGGACCCGGCCGACCCGCACGGCTCGATCGGCCATGTGACCGCCAACTGCTTTTCACCGGCGCTCGGCCGCTATGTCGGGCTGGCGCTGGTGAAGGGCGGCAAGGCACGGCACGGCAGCCGCGCCTGGCTTTCCGACCCCCTGAGGAAAAGCTTTGGGCCGGTGGAGATCGTCAGTCACCACATGTTCGATCCCGAAGGGAGCCGCATGCATGGTTGAACAGGCTTCACCGCTGGGCGACGCGTATCGTCCGGGCTCGCACGGCAATTTCGTCGACGGTGCCGGCGTCGTCATCACCGAGACACGCCCCGGCTCGCTCGTCGAAGTGGCGGCGTGGCCAGGGCAGCGAGCCGCGCTGCTCGAGGCGATCCGCGCTGCGGTTTCGCTCGACCTCGGGGACAGGCCGGGGGCCGGAGCGACGCACGAAGGACGGAGCGGCTTCGGCATCGGACCCGGCCGTTTCCTGCTTGCCGACGGCGCCGAGGGCCTGGCGCAAACGCTGGCCACCGCGATCGGCATCGAAACCGGGACCGTCACCGACCTGTCGCACGGGCGCACGGCGATCCTCATCGAGGGTGAGCGGGCGGAATGGGTGCTCTCAAAGCTTTTCGCCATCGACTTTTCCCTCGCCGGCTTTCCTGTCGGCGACGGGCGAGCCACAGCGCATCACGACATCTCCGCCGCGATCCAGCGAACGGATGCGCAGCGCTTCGACATCTATGTCTTCCGCTCGTTCGCGCGCAGTTTCTGGAAGGTACTCTGCCACAGCGCCGAAGAGGTCGGCTACGAGATCAGGTAGCGGGCGATCAGCCGTTCGCGCCGCCGTCGATGGTGAATTCGTCACCGTCGCGCGCTCGCTATGGGTCACTCTTTGCTATGGGCGATGGAAATAGGATTTGAGAAAATGTCAGATATTGAAAACCCTTTGCGGGTTCCAAAGGGCGCATCCTCCGCCGAAGCAATTTATTTAGCTGTCGGCTTAGCGCTCTGAACCGCCCCGGGTTTGCCGGAGGCCGTTTCTTTTGAGTCACGCGGCCATGGCTGGTTCTTCCAGCATGGCGTAGTAGCGTTCCTCGGCTTCCGCCGGCGGGATGTTGCCGATGGGCTCCAGCAGCCGGCGATTGTTGAACCAGTCGACCCAGGTCAGCGTGGCGAACTCTACGGCCTCGAAGCTACGCCATGGCCCGCGCCGATGAATGACCTCGGCCTTGTAGAGGCCGTTGATCGTCTCGGCGAGAGCATTGTCGTAGGAATCGCCCACACTGCCGACGGAGGGTTCGATGCCGGCTTCGGCCAGTCGCTCGGTGTAGCGGATGCTGACATATTGAGACCCCCTGTCGGAATGGTGCACCAGGCCGCCGCGGTGGATGGGCCGCCGTTCGTGCAGGGCCTGTTCGAGAGCATCGAGGACAAAGCCCGCATGGGCGGTCCTGCTCACCCGCCAGCCGACGATGCGGCGGGCATAGGCATCGATGACGAAGGCCACGTAAACGAAGCCGGACCAGGTGCTGACGTAGGTGAAGTCCGACAGCCACAGCCTGTTCGGCGCGGGGGCATGGAAGACCCGGTTCACATGGTCGAGCGGGCACGGGGCGGCCTTGTCCTGCACCGTGGTGCGGATCGGCTTGCCGCGGATGACGCCCTGAAGGCCGAGGTCGGCCATCAGCCGCTCGACCGTGCAGCGCGCGACGGCGAAGCCTTCACGCAGCATCTGCCGCCAGACCTTGCGCGCGCCATAGACCTCGAAGTTCTCGGCGAAGACGCGCTCGATCTCAGGCCTCAGGACACCGTCCCGCTTCGCCCGCGCCGACAGCTTCTCCGGATCGACGCGCTTGGCGACGTGGTCGTGGTAGGTCGACGGGGCGATCGGCAGAACCTTGCAGATCGGCTCGACCCCATGGACCCCGCGGTGATCGTCTATGAACCCGATCATCGTTTGAACGGGCGGTCGAGCTCCGCCTGGGCAAAATAAGCGGAAGCCTTGCGCAGGATCTCGTTGGCCTGCCGAAGCTCCCGGTTCTCCCTCTCTAGCGCCTTCAGCTTTGCCGCCATGTCCGTCGGCACACCGGCGCGCTTGCCGGCGTCTACCTCGGACTTCTTCACCCACTCGTTCAGCGTCTGGCCCGTGCAGCCGATCTTGGACGCGATCGACATGACCGCAGCCCACCGGGAGGGATGTTCATGTTCGTGATCCAGCACCAGCCGCACGGCTCGCTGGCGCACTTCCGGGGAAAACTTGTTCGTCGTCTTGCTCATGATGGCTCCACCTTCTCAGGAGTTGGAGCCTCCGGCAAACCCGGAGCGGTTCAAAATTCATTGAAGGAACGCGTGCTAGACGAGCCAAAACACTGAATTCACTCCTCATAAAGGGTCCTTCCATTTTGTTTGCTGATGAAGCCGACAAACTTATGACGGCACTAAGCGAACTTCACGGTCTCGTTGATGCACGCAACAAAATTGCGCACGGGCATTGCAGCCGACACCGCTCGAAAACAAACGGAATCGTGATGGTTGACGGATTTGTACTATCTCCTGCATTCAATAGAGGTGAATGGATCGAACGAAGCACCGACATGTCTTTAGATGATTTTGAAATAAATGAATTCACTAAATCCGTCCGAAAAATTCGCGGCGTAGTCATGGATGTTCATCACAGATTAGCCTTGCGGCTTCAAGAAAGCGGCAAGTCAATATTGATGAACGACTGAATTTCTGCGGTTCCGCAACCAATCACTTCATAAGATGAAACCATCCACCGTGCGCATTCGGTGCACAGCGAATTCTTCGGCTTCGTCTCATACTCGTAGCGCACAGACACGCCGCCAACGACGACTCCCGTATCCGGGACGCCTCGCACCAGCCGGCTTAAGCGATAATCTGCGAATGCAGCCTGTAGGCTGGCGCACAGGCTCGGGTCAGAGTAGACTGCGGAGGCATGCCGTGTTCGGTCCACTAGCCCTGATCAGACAGCTAGTCGACAATGAAGATTATACCGAGCACGCGATCAGGCGTTCGCGCCACCGTCGATGGTGAATTCGGCGCCTGTAACGCCCCTCGCCTGCGGCCCCGCCAGCCAGGCGACAAGCCCTGCGACTTCCGCCGGATCGCCGAAACGCGGGATGGCCATGATCGAACGCTGGACATCCGCGCCCTCGCCGGTCGCCGGGTTCATGTCGGTGTCGGTCGAGCCGGGGTGAACCACGTTGGCGGTGATGCCGCGCGAGCCGAGATCGCGGGCAAGACCCTTGGTGAGACCGATCAGGGCCGACTTGCTCATCGCGTAGAGACTGATGCCCGGAAACGGCACGCGAACGGCAAGATTGCTGCCTATGGCGACGATGCGGCCGCCATCGGGCATGTGGTCGACGGCGGCGCGCGAGGCAATGAAAGCCGCGCGGAGATTGACGTCGAGCGTGCGGTCGAAATCCTCCAGCGTGAGTTCGTCGATCGAGGCCTCCTCGTAGATGCCGGCGCTGTTGACGAGGATGTCGAGCCCGCCGAACGTCTTCGCTGCCTTTTCGACGGCGGTACGCACCGAATCCGGATCGCGGTTGTCGGCCTGTATCGACATGGCGCGGCGGCCTTCAGCTTCGACTGCACTCGCGACTTCGCCCGCCCTTTCCCCTGACCGCGCGTAAGTGAAGGCAACGTCGGCGCCTTCCGCAGCGAGCCGCTTGACGATTGCAGCCCCGATGCCGCGGCTGCCGCCAGTAACGAACGCTTTCTTGCCTGCCAGATTGGCCATTGGAATCTCCTTTTATGTATCAATCGATACATATCTCTCTTCACCTTGCGGTCACGCGTCAAGCGATTTATGTATTGATCGATAAAAAAGGAGCGAGGCATGGCCGAGAGAGGCAGGCCGCGAAAGTTCGACCGCGAAGAAGCGCTTGGACGCGCACTGGAGCTTTTCTGGCAAAAGGGCTTTGCCGGTGCGTCGCTTTCGGAGCTGACGGCGGCGATGGCCATCAATCCGCCAAGCCTTTATGCGGCCTTCGGCTCCAAGGAGGCACTGTTTCATGAGGCAGTATCGCTTTACGGTCGCACGGAGTCGCCCGAGATCTGGCTTGCCATGGAAGAAGCGCCTACCGCCCGTGAAGCTTTCGATGGTTTCCTGCGCGCGACCGCGTTTTCGTTCACACAGCCAGACAAGCCGCGCGGTTGCCTGATCGTGCTCGGCGCGCTGCATGCCGACGACACCGGCAGCGAGGCCGTCTGCGCGGCCCTGCGCAAGATGCGCGCGGACAACGTCACCGATCTTGCCGCGCGGCTACGCCGGGCCGTGGACGACGGAGAATTGCCGGCAGGCACCGACTGCGACGGCGTGGCCGCGTTCTACGTGACCGTGCAACAGGGCATGTCGATCCAGGCCCGCGACGGCGCAAGCCGCGAAACGCTGCTAGCGGTCGCGGACGGCGCGATGGCCGCATGGGACGGGCTGACGGGCGGCACGTCCACGCGCGGCTCCACTACGGATGCAGCTCCGCGCCCTTGACGATCTTGTCGACCAGCTTCCTGTCGGCGCGCAGCGCGAGACCGGCGATACGGGCGTCGTCCGGCCCGGTTTCGGCGAAGACCGCGCGATTGGCGGCGTCGTGGCCGGTCGCAAACATCGCGTCCACATAGGCCGAAGCCTGCACGCCGCGCTCGATGGCGCGGCCATGTATCCTCGCCATCGTCGCGAGGTCGGCCGCCATCACGACAATCGGCTGGATGGACATCGCGTTGAAGACATTGCCCGCCTTGTCGCGGTAGGGTTCGCCGATTACCTCAGGTGATTGCGACGCGATGCCGGTGGACAGGAAGGCCGTGACGTTGAGCTTCTGCCACATTGCCAGATCCTCGCGGACCACGATCGCTATCTTGGTGTCGAACATGCTTTTGACCTCTCAAACGGATGAAACCTCATGATCCGCCCCCTACCCGACGGCGAGATGCTCGGTCTTGGACGTTTGTGCGGCGACGGCGCGCGCGACTGGATCCGTTCCGGCCAACCGGTGCGGGGGCTCGAGCGGATTGAGGCGCGCTTTGCCGGCGAAGGCTATGAGCCGCACCGGCACGACACCTACGCGATCGGCGTAACCATGGAGGGCGTGCAGACGTTCCGCTATCGCGGGGTCTCGTGGCACAGCCTGCCGGGCGAAGTCGTCGTGCTGCACCCGGACGAAATCCATGACGGCGGCGCGGGAACGGCGCATGGGCTGCGCTATCGCATGCTCTATCTCGACCCCGCGAGGCTGCTCGAGGCCGGCGGCAGTCATGCGGGCTTGCCCTTCGTGCCGGCCGGCGTGGTCGCGGATGCGCGGCTAAGCGCGATCGTCGCATCGATGCTTGCCGACCTCGACAACGAGATCGTGGACATGGCGCTCGACGACCGCATGGTGCTGCTGGCCGACGCGTTGGCCCTTCACGCCGGCCAGGAGCGCGCACATGCGGGCACCATCGCGCGGGACGCCATCGCCCGCTGCTGCGCCTATCTGACGGAACACCATGAGGCGGGGATCGGCTCGGCTGAGATGGAGCACGTGAGCGGGCTGGACCGCTTCACGCTCGCCCGGCAATTTCGCCGTGCGCTCGGCACGAGCCCGCACCGCTATCTGGTGATGCGCCGGTTGGACCGGGCAAAGCGCCTCATCGGTGAAGGACAAGGCCTGGCCGACGCAGCCATCTCCTCGGGCTTCGTCGACCAGAGCCACATGAACCGCCATTTCAAGAAGGCATTCGGCATGACGCCGGGCCGCTGGGCCGCGCTGTCACGCAGTGCGGCCTGATTGGCCGCATGAGGCTTATCTGCGCCGCATGACCATGCCGGCATGATAGAGCACACCATCGCGGAACTCGCCATCGGCCCGGAAGCCGGTGTCGTCGAGATATTCGATGCGGTTGCCCTTTACCCAGTATTGCCCCTGATAGGCGCTTTCGCGATTGCCGCGGGCTTCGTCATAGCGGCCGTTGGGCAGAAGCTCGTGGCGGATGCGGCCGTCTTCCGTCGCCCACATGCCGACATAGGGATGCGTGGTTTCTTGCGTTGTCATGTTCGTCTCGTTTGCGGGATTGCCGAAGGCGCCGACGGTCATGGCGGCGATCGAAAGAAATGATGCCGCAAAAGGATCAGCGCGGGCGCGGCGGACTTGCAGCACCTAGCCATTCATCCACCGTGAGGGCTTCGAGGAACGGAACAGTCGCGCCAGCGAGGCGAGCAGCGGCATGGTGACGACGATGCGGGGTCCGGTGTCGAGCGACCGCGGCAGGCGGCGGCGGGTGTCGTGTCTTCTTGTCATCGTGGATCTCCTTTCCGGCTCGACGCAGCCTCTGACGCTGCGATGGGTGCAACATGCCGCATCAAGGCGCCATTACGGTAGAACAGCTCTCCGCGATGATTGCACGATCCTCCGAATGTCCGTGAAAGAGTCTATTCACGCGCGATGGCCGCTGATACATAGCGGGCAACACAAAGTGCTAGTACTTCATGGGAAAGGAGGCACATCATGCAAGAAAATGCTTTTGCGCCGATCGGTGAGCTGGCGAAAGAAATTGCCCGATTCGCGCCCGTAGATGGTTGTCATACAACGCGGGTGCCGCGTCTTTCGCTTTTTAGGACATCGCAGGCGACCGCGCCGGTGCACGGCGTGCAGCATCCCGCGCTCTGCATCGTGGCACAGGGCCGCAAGCAGGTGCTGCTGGGCGAGGACATGCTCACCTACGGCATCGGGCAGTGTCTGGTGATCTCGGTCGGCGTGCCGATGGCAGGCCAGGTGGTCGAGGCGACGCCGGACGCGCCGTATCTATGCTTCAAGCTGGAACTCGACCCGGCTATGCTGGCGAGCCTGATCTTCGAGATGAGGCTGCCGCCTGTCGACCGCTCGCGCGATCCGTTGGCAATCGCCGTGTCGGAGGCCGCACCGAGCCTCGCGGACGCAGCGCTTCGCCTCGTCAGGCTGCTGGGCGCGCCGGATGACATCGCCATGCTGGCACCTCTGATCGAGCGCGAAATCCTCTACCGGCTTTTGACCGGGCCGCAGGCGGGAAGGCTGCGCGAGATCGCAACCGGCGAAAGCCGAGCGCAGCAGGTGAGCCGCGCCATCGGCTGGCTGCAGGCCAATTTCACCGAGCCATTCCGCGCGGAAGTGCTGGCAACCGAGTCGCGCATGAGCCTGTCGTCGCTGCATTTCCACTTCAAGGAGGTGACGGGGCTGAGCCCGCTGCAATACCAGAAGCAGCTTCGGCTGCAGGAGGCGCGGCGGCTGATCCTCGCCGAGGCGCTGGACGCGGCGTCGGCCGGCCATCGGGTCGGCTATGACAGCCCGTCGCAGTTCAGCCGCGAATACAGCCGCCTGTTCGGCGCGCCGCCCCGGCGCGACATCGATCGGCTGCGCGCGGCGCCGGAGCGTTTCGTGGAGGTTTGAGGCGGGTCAGCGGACGAAGGTGACGAATTCGTCCAGCGGCGCGCGTTCGCTGCGCAGCGAATTTTCAGGCTTCGAGGCGTCCTCGTAGCCGAGCGCCATGCCGCAGACGACGATCTCCTCGTCGGGAATGCCCAGAAGCGGCCTGATCTGACGATGGTAGGGTGCGAACGCCGCCTGCGGGCAGGTGTGCAGGCCCCTGCCCCGCGCCGCGATCATGATCGACTGCAGGAACATGCCGTGGTCGATCCACGAGCCCTGGTTGAGCCGGCGGTCGATGGTGAAGATCATGCCCACGGGCGCATCGAAGAAGACGAAGTTGCGGTCGTGCTGGGCGCGCATCCGGTCGGTGTCGCGGCGGCCGATGCCGAGCAGGCTATAGAGCGCGAAGCCAACGGCGCGCCGACGGGTCAGGTATGGCTCAAAGAACTGGTCAGGATAGTAGCGGTATTCGTCCCATGTGGCCTTTTCGGCACGCACGCCCGAGTTCAGGATCGCGTCGCTGAGCGCCTGCTTCTTGTCGCCGGTGACGACATAGACCTTCCAGGGCTGCATGTTGGTACCAGACGGCGCGCGTGCCGCGACGCGCAGGATGTCCTTGACCGTCTCGTCGTCTACGGGGGTCGGAAGGAAGGCGCGGACCGAGCGGCGCGACGTCAGCGCCTCGTCCACGATTTCCTGCTCGTCGATGTCCTGCCTGTTGTTGTCGGGTGCCAGCATGCCCAGCCTTTCGGTATGCGGTGCGGCGGAACCGTGCGCGAGCCCGCCAAATTTTCGCCCGGAATAGGCGAATCGCGGCCCGCAATCAAATTCTTTGGCACAAATGCGTGCATCCGTTTGTCTCTCCACCCCGGGCCTGCATCGTGAAAAGCTCGCTGAAAAGAACAAAAAGAGGGGAAACGATGGCCGAACTGCCGGGACAGGCGCGCGTGGTGATCATTGGTGGCGGCGCTGTCGGTGTCTCGTCGCTCTATCATCTGGCGAAGGCCGGGTGGACCGACTGCGTGCTTCTGGAGAAGAACGAGCTGACCTCCGGCTCGACATGGCACGCGGCCGGCAACGTCCCGACCTTCTCCTCGTCGTGGTCACTGATGAACATGCAGCGCTATTCGGCGGAGCTGTATCGCGGGCTGGCGGAAGAAGTCGGCTACCCGATGAACTACCACGTGACCGGCTCGATCCGCCTTGCGCATGGGCGCGAACGGATGCGGGAGTTCCAGCGCGCGAAAGGTATGGGCCGCTATCAGGGCATGGAGCTCGACACTATCGGCCCTGACGAGATCCGGTCGCGCTACCCGTTCATAGAGACGCACGAGCTGGAAGGCGCGCTCTACGACCCGAATGACGGCGACATCGACCCCGCGCAGCTCACGCAAGCGCTGGCCAAAGGCGCGCGCGACATGGGCGCGACGATCGTACGCTTCTGCCCGGTGACGGCGGTGCGGCGCGAGCGCGGCGAATGGGTCGTGACCACCGAAAAGGGCGAAATCCGCTGCGAGAAGGTGGTGAACGCCGCCGGCTACCGCGCAGCCGAGGTCGGCAGGCTGTTCGGCCGCGACGTGCCGATGATGGTGATGAGCCACCAGTATATCCTGTTCGACGAGATCCCCGAGCTGAAGGCGTGGTCCGAAGGCGCCGGCCGCAAGCTGCCGCTGGTGCGCGACGTCGACACGTCGTATTATCTGCGGCAGGAAAAATACGGCATGAATCTCGGCCCCTACGAGCGCAACTGCCGCGCGCACTGGGCAACGCCCGACGACCCGATGCCGGAGGATTTTTCGTTCCAGCTCTATCCGGACGATCTGGAGCGGCTGGAATGGTATCTGAACGACGCGGTTGCGCGAGTGCCGATCCTCGGCACGGCCGGGCTGTCGAAGGTGATCAACGGGCCGATCCCCTACGCGCCGGACGGCAACCCGCTGATCGGGCCGATGCCCGGCGTACCGGACGCGTTCGAGGCTTGCGTTTTCACCTTCGGCATCGCGCAGGCGGGCGGCGCGGGCAAGGTGCTGGCCGAATGGGTGACGGAAGGTGCTACCGAATGGGATATGTGGTCGTGCGACCCGCGCCGCTTCACGTCCTTTGCTGCCGACCGCGACTATGCGGTGGCGAAGGGCATGGAGGTTTATGGCCACGAATATGCGATCCACTTCCCGCGCCACGCATGGCCGGCGGGACGCGGGCGGAAGCTGTCGCCGATCCACGACCGGATCGCCGCGCTCGGCGCGCAGTTCGGGGCCTACAATGGCTGGGAGCGCGCCAACTGGTATGCGCATGAGGGCGACGACATCTCGGAGGAGGCCACCCAGACATTCGACCGCGACGGGCCGTGGTTCGCCCGCATCCGCGAGGAATGCCATGCGGTGCGCGACGCGGCAGGCATCCTCGACCTTCCGGGGTTCTCGCGGTTCAGGGTGCAGGGCGACGGCGCGCGCGACTGGCTCTCCTCGCTGATTACCGGCGCGGTGCCGAAACCGAGGCGGATCGGGCTCGCTTATTTCGCGGACGACAAGGGACGCATCCAGACCGAGATGTCGGTGATGGCGCTGGCCGAGGATTTCTTTTTCTTATCACCGCCGCGGTGGCCGAGCAGCACGATTTCGAATGGCTGCAGAATCACTTGCCGGCTGATGCTGAGATTTCGATTCAGAACGTCACCGATGCGTTTTCGTGCCAGATCCTCACCGGGCCGGCATCGCGCGCGATCCTGCGGGAGGTGACGCAAGCTGATCTGACGCAACCGTGGCTGACGCATCAGTCGGAGCAGATCGGCGAGCGCTGGTGCCAACTCGTGCGCGTGTCGTTCGCGGGTGAACTCGGCTGGGAAATCCACACCAAGGTGGAGGACACTGCCGCGATCTTCGATGCTATCTGGCAGGCCGGGCAGAAGCACGGGCTGAAACCGTTCGGCATGTTCGCGCTGGATTCGCTGCGGCTGGAAAAGGGCTACCGTGCCTGGAAGGCGGAGCTTTCGACGGACTACACCGTGCTTCAAGGCGGGCTCGAGCGGTTCGTGCGCTGGGACAAGCCGGATTTCATCGGCAAGGCGGCGCTTCTCAAGGAGAAGCAGGTCGGCGTGATGAAGCGCTTTGCGGTGCTGACCCTAGACGCGCCGGGGCCCTGCGATGTGCCTTACATGTCGACGTTGTGGCATGACGGGCAGATCGTCGGGGAGACGCTGTCAGGAGGCTATGGCCACAGGGTGGACAAGTCGATTGCGCTCGGCATGCTGCGCAGCGAACTTGCCGTGCCGGGACAGGCGATCGAGGTCGAGATATTCGGCGAGCGCTTCGCTGCGACCGTGCATGGCGACGGACCGCTCTGGGACCCACAGAACCTGCGCCTGAAAAACTGAAACATAGACTGGACTCCCCATGCCCACACCCTCATCGCGCGTTTCCGGCATCACACCTTCCGGCAAGGATGGCTGGGAGGTGCATTTCGAGGCGATGACACGCCATCAGGCCGGCGAGCCGATCATCATGCTGTCTGTCGGCGACCACGATTTCCATACTCCGGCCGAAACTGTTGAGGCCTGCGTGCGCGCGGTGCGGGCTGGGCACCACCACTACACCCAGCTTCCGGGTATCCCACGCCTGCGAGCGGCGATGGCGAAGGCGACGAGTGCGTGCACGGGAGTGGAGACATCGCCCGCGCAGATCCTGTCGACGCCGGGCGGGCAGGCCGCGCTTTTTGCATCGGCACTTGCGACCTGTGACGCAGGCGATCACGCTATCATCGTGGCACCCTTCTATGCCACCTACCCGCCGACCTTCCGCGCCGCGCAGGTGGACATTTCGATCGTGGATGCGCACGCCGAAGATGGGTTTCAGCCGCAGGCAGCAGCCATCGAGGCAGCGATAACGCCGCGGACGCGGGCGATCCTGATCAACACACCGAACAACCCGACCGGCGCGGTCTATACGCACGAGACGCTGGAAGGCATCGCAGATGTCTGCCGGCGCCACGATTTGTGGCTGATCTCCGACGAGGTCTACTGGACGATCGCCGGCGCGCGGAGGCACGTTTCGCCCCGCTCGCTGCCCGGCATGGAAGAACGCACGCTAGTGGTCAATTCGATGTCGAAGAGCCATGGGATGACGGGGTGGCGCATCGGCTGGCTGACGGGGCCGGAAGACTTCATCACCATGCTCATCAGCCTCAATCTCGTTTCCACCTACGGGCTGCCGGACTTCATCTCGCGCGCGGCCGTCGACGCGCTGGAGAACGGCCACGGCGTCGCCGACATCGCCGAGCGCTACGCCAAGCGCCGGACCGCATTCCTCGACGCGATCCGAGGCATGAACGACGTGACGATGCGCGGCTCGGAAGGCGGCATGTATGTGATGCTTGATGTGTCGGCGCTGGAGCCCGACTGCGAGGCCTTCGCCTGGGCGCTGCTGGAAGCCGAAAAGGTCGCGGTGATGCCGGGTGGCAGCTTCGGCGACGCCGCGAAGGGTCATATCCGCATCAGCCTGTGCCAGCCGGACGAAGTGCTGCGCGAGGCGGCGACGCGGCTGAAACGGTTCGTCGGCGGTTACAAGCGGGACGCGGCGTGATGGCTTTGACGACCGGCTCCGGAGACATACCCCCGCCCCTTACCCCTCCCCACAAGGGGGAGGGAGGACATCCACGCAGCGCCCACCCTTACGCCAGGTGTCTAGCTGTAAGGAACAGCGCGACGCTGGCGTACCCCTCCTCCTTGTGGGGAGGTGGCTCGGCAAAATCGTTCCGGGCCGTAAAGACGGGGATACTCGCATGACCGCCCTGCCCGCCTCGGCGCGTGTCGTGATCATCGGCGGCGGGGTGGCCGGGTGCTCGGTCGCCTATCACCTGGCCAAGCTCGGCTGGACCGACATCATGCTGCTGGAACGCAAGCAGTTGACCAGCGGCACGACATGGCATGCGGCGGGGCTGATCGGGCAGTTGCGGGCAAGCGCCAACATGACGCGGCTGGCGAAATACACGGCCGACCTCTACGTGAAGCTGGAAGACGAAACCGGCATCGCCACCGGCATGCGGCAGTGCGGTTCAATCTCGGTGGCGCTGACAGCGGAACGCCGGGAGGAACTGCTGCGGTCTGCCACGATGGGCCGCGCCAACGGCGTCGAGGTCGAGGAAATCTCCGTCGCCGAGGTGAAGGAGCGCTATCCGCATCTCGAAACCGCCGATGTCGCCGGCGCGGTCTATATCCCGCGCGACGGCCAGGGCGACCCCACCAACATCACCCAGGCGCTGGCGCGCGGGGCGCGCAGTGGCGGGGTGCGGGTCGTCGAGAATGCCAAGGTGACCGCGATCCGCAGCGAGAAGGGCCGCGTGACCGGGGTGGATGTCGATGCCGGCGGCGAGCCGGCGCACATCGCCTGCGAGCATGTCGTCAATTGCGCCGGCATGTGGACGCATGGGGTGGGTGCGATGGCGGGCGTGGCGGTGCCGCTGCATGCCTGCGAGCATTTCTACATCGTGACCGAGCCGATCGCGGGGCTGGGGCAGCTTCCGGTGCTGCGCGTGCCCGACGAATGCGCCTATTACAAGGAGGATGCGGGCAAGATACTGCTCGGAGCCTTTGAGCCGGTGGCGAAGCCGTGGCCGCCGCTTGGCCAGCCCATCCCCGAGGATTTCTGCTTCGACCAGTTGCCAGAGGATTTCGACCATTTCGAGCCGATCCTCGACAAGGCGGTGCGGCGCATGCCGCTGCTGGCCGACGCCGGCATCCATACGTTCTTCAACGGGCCGGAGAGTTTTACGCCCGACGACCGCTACTATCTCGGCGAGGCACCGAACCTACGCAATTTCTGGGTGGCCTGCGGTTTCAATTCTATCGGCATCCAGTCGTCCGGTGCGCTGGCATGGCTCTGGCGCAATGGATGGAGGGCGGCGAGCCGCCCTTCGACCTGTGGGACGTGGACATCAGACGCGTGCAGCCGTTCCAGGCCAACAGGACCTATCTCTACGACCGTTCAAGGGAGACGCTCGGCCTGCTCTATGCCGACCATTTTCCCTATCGCCAGATGGCTTCGGCGCGCGGGGTGCGGCGCTCGCCGATCCACGAGCACCTTAAGGCGCGTGGCGCAGTGTTCGGCGAAACTGCCGGCTGGGAACGCGCCAACTGGTTCGCACGGGCGGACCAGGAGCGCGAATACCGCTATTCATGGGGGCGGCAGAACTGGTTCGAAAACCAGCGCGACGAGCATCTGGCCGTGCGCGAAGGCGTCGGCCTGTTCGACATGACCTCGTTCGGCAAGATCAAGCTTGAGGGGCGCGACGCCTGCGCCTTCCTGCAAATGCTCTGCGCGAATGATGTCGACGTGGAGACCGGGCGCATCGTCTATACGCAGATGCTCAACCGGCGCGGCGGCATCGAGAGCGACCTGACGGTGTCACGGCTTTCTGAAATTGCGTTCCTGCTGGTGGTGCCGGGCGCGACGCTACAACGCGACCTCGCCTGGATCAGGCGGCATGTCGGCGACGCGTTCGTGACCGTCACCGACATGACGGCCAGCGAAGCCGTACTGTGCGTGATGGGACCGCGGTCGCGCGAACTGATGCAGAAGGTGAGCCCGGCCGATTTCTCGAATCAAAAGAATCCCTTCGGCACGTTTGCTGAGATCGAGATCGGCTACGGCATCGCCCGCGCGCATCGGGTCAGCTATGTCGGGGAGCTTGGCTGGGAGCTTTATGTGTCGTCGGATCAGGCGGCGCATGTGTTCGAGGCGATCGCGGAAGCCGGCGACGGACTGGATCTGAAACTCTGCGGCCTCCATGCGCTCGATTCCTGCCGGATCGAAAAGGCGTTCCGCCATTTCGGTCACGACATCACCGACGAAGATCATGTGCTGGAGACTGGCCTCGGCTTCGCCGTGAAGGCGGACAAGGGCGACTTCATCGGCCGCGACGCGGTGCTTGCCAAGCGGGACGCCGGCCTGTCGCGCCGGCTGGTGCAGTTCCGGCTGCGCGCTCCCGAGCCGCTGCTGTTCCACAACGAGGCGATCCTGCGCGACGGGCAGATCGTGGGGACGATCACGTCAGGCAATTACGGCCATCATCTCGGCGGCGCGGTGGGGCTTGGATACGTTCCCTGCCCCGGCGAAAGCGAAGCGCAGGTACTCGCTTCACGCTACGAGGTCGAGATCGCAGGCACGCGGGTTGCAGCGGACGCGTCGCTGCGGCCGCTGTACGATCCGAAGGCAGAGCGGGTCAGAGCCTAAATCGGTCAGTTCCCACGGTCCCAGATCGGGTCGCGGCTGTCGAGCTCGCACAGATAGACCCGGCAATCGTCGGTGTCTCTGGTCAGGATGGAGACCGTCCGCACCGTTTCCTCCATCATGCAGAACCGCCGGTCGGCCACGTAGCGGTCGTATGTGTAGCGCCCCGTGGTCAGCACCGCCGACCCGCGCTGGTCGATCAATCCGTGAACCTGGCCGCAGCTCATGGTGCGCGCATCGGGCCGGCCCTGTGCAAGCGCCGGGCCGGCAACAGCGGCAAGTGCCGCGGCAGTGACAATGAAACGACGTAACATCAACGTTCCTTTCGATCGCAAGAACGCCCTTCAACGAAGCAATTAGCAGAATCGTTGCGCGTTGGCACTGCGGATTGGCGCCAGCGCGCGCAAACGTGATGCCGACCCGGCGGCGTTGCATGGATTGCTAAATCGATTTAATGATGGCTCGAAATCAAGGGAGGAGCGCCGTGAGCGAAACGATCGTCATCGCACAAGGCGGAGGGCCAACCGCCGTCATCAACCAGACGCTTGCAGGCGCGGTACTGGAAGCGCGTCGACGGCACCCCGGCTGTCGTGTGCTCGGCGCGCGCCATGGCGTGCGCGGGATCAGGGACGGCGACTATGTCGATCTTGGGGGCCGCTCCGAGGACGAGCTGCGGCGGATCGCTGCGACGCCGAGCGCAGCGCTGGGCAGCACCCGCGACAAGCCCGATGCGGCCTATTGTGAAACGATCCTTGCCGGCCTGCGCAAGGTGAGCGCCGACGCCTTCATCTATATCGGCGGCAACGATACGGCGGGCACCCAGCAGATCCTGACCGACGCTTCGGGCGGGTCCATTGCCTTCGTGCACGCACCGAAGACCATCGACAACGACCTGGAGGAAAACGACCACACGCCCGGCTTCATCTCGGCGGCCGAATTCGTGGCATCGGCCTTCCTGAGCGTCGACCTCGATTTCCGCGCCCTGCCCGGCATCTATGCAGGCATCGTCATGGGCCGGCATGCGGGCTTCCTGACAGCCGCGTCGGCCGCATGGCGGCTTGACGAGGATTCAGGCCCGCATCTCGTCTACGTGCCCGAACGGGCGTTCGATCGGGCGCGGTTCGTAGACGACATCAAGGCGACGATGGCGCGCCACGGGCGCTGCATCATCGCGCTTTCGGAAGGCATTTCATCAGCGTCGGGGCGCTCGCTGGTTGAGGACCTGATCCCGGCGGAGATGCTGGAGCGCGACGCGCACGGCAATGTGCGCCTCTCCGGCACCGATCTCGGCCAGGCCATCGAGCGGATTCTGGCCGAAGACCTGAAAGGCGTGCGGGCGCGGGTCGATACGTTCGGCTACCTGCCACGCGGTAATATCGGCATGATCAGCCCGGTCGACGCGCAGGAAGCGTTCGACGCGGGCGTCTTCGCCTTCGACGCCGCCACGCGCGGCGGCGGCTCCGTAGCGCTGCAGGAGGAAGACGGCAAGACGGTCATCCGGCTGGTGCCGCTTTCGGCGGTGGCCGGCAAGACGCGGCACATGCCGGATGATTTCCTGGAACCGGACGAGAACCGGTTGTCAGCGAAGGGCCACGCCTATCTCGACCGCCTGCTGCCGAGGCGCTTCGACCCGGGCATGCCCTTCGTGTGAGGCATCGGGGTCGTGCGTCCTTCGAGGCGCGCTGCGCTCGCACCTCAGGATGAGGACGGTTGTGCATTTAGCCAACCGCCCGTCGGTTCGACGCGCCTCAGGATGAGGGAGATTGGCTCGCGAATCCCTGATGTGGCAGGCTCGACGCCCTTGCACACCAGGAGCAGGAAATAGGTTTGATCGTACCTGCGGCGCAGCAGGCTCGACACACTACGGTCCTCATCCTGAGGTGCGAGCGCAGCGAGCCTCGAAGGACGCACCGCAAAGCCGATGTCAGATTTTTACGACATGCGCGCCGCGAGGCAGGCTTGAGAGAATCTCGGGGCCGTCGGCGCGCAGGAAGACGATGTCTTCCAGGCGGATGCCGAAGCGCCCCGGCAGGTAGATGCCGGGCTCGATGGAAAAGACCATGCCTTCCTCCAGCACCGTATCCGACGTGGCAGTGATGTAAGGCGGCTCGTGGACGTCGATGCCGAGGCCGTGGCCGGTGCGGTGGACGAAATATTCGCCGTAGCCGGCGGCCGTGATGACGTCGCGCGCGGCCTTGTCGACATCCTTCGCCTTGACGCCGGGCTTTGCCGCAGCCAGGGCCGCCTGCACCGCCTGCTCAACAACCTCATGGACCTCGGCGTAGCCTTCGGGCGCCTCGCCGATAATCGCCATGCGGGTCATGTCGCTTGGGTAGCCGTTGCGCCGGCCACCGATGTCGAGCACCACGGCGTCGCCGCGCTTCAGCACGCGATCGCTGGTGGCATGGTGCGGATGGGCTCCGTTCTCGCTGGCGCCGACGATCCAGAACAGTGGTGCGCCGCCATTGTCGGAGAAGTGGCCGCGTACGACGTCAGCTAACTGCATCTCGGTCATGCCCGGCTTGATGGCGGCCCAAGCGGCCTTCATCGCCTCGTCGTTGAGGAGGGCGCAGGCTTTGAGCCGCCTGTATTCCTCTTCATCCTTCATCGAACGCAGCAGGCCGAGCGTATCGCCGGTGAAGGCGCGGGCGAGGCCCGGAAGCGCGTCGGCCAGCAGGAAGGCGAAGTCGGCACGCATCGTTTCGTCGAGCACGATGCGGCCTTCCTTGTTGAGGAAAATCGCGGCAAGAGCCTCGGCGAGCGCCGCGTCGGGGCCATCGGCGTCGGCCCATTCGAACATCGGCAGACCGGATTGCTGCTTCGCCGCTTCGGCGTTGAGCGCCGGCATCAGAAAGCCCGCCTTTTCCGGGCCCACCAGCAACAGGCAGGGGCGCTCGTCGGGATGGGGATAGAACCCGACCAGCCACTGCATGTGCGTGCCCGGCCCGACGGCGACGAGCCCGGTTCCGGTCTGCTTCATTTTTTCGCGCAGGCGCGCAATGCGCTCGGTGACAATATCCGTCACGGCATTTTCCTCAATTGATCAGAAGTCGGGAAGAATGAAAGCGGGCCGTCGTCGGCCCCCGACGGCCCGCCTACTGTCCGGTCAGTTCTTGTCGACCAGACGGTAGAACACGAAATCGGAAATCGCGCCGTTGACGAAGCCCTCGACCTGCGGCGCCATGCCGACCTGCTTGACGGCCTGGAACATCACCACGAACGGCGCCTTCTCCTGCACCTGCTTCTGGAGGTCGATATACATCTGGTTTCGCTTTTCCTGATCGGGTTCTGCGAGCGCGGCCATGGTTTCCTTGTTCATCTCCTCCGGCACGGCCCAAGCGTTGCGCCATGTGGTCGTGGAGACGTATTTGTCGTCCGAGTTGTCAGCGTTGTAGGCGAACGCCTTGGCGTTGGAGTGCGGGTCCATGAAGTCCGGCGCCCAGTAGAGCAGCATCGCTTCATGCGTGCGGGCGCGGTACTTGGTGATGACCTGCGCGCCGGTGCCGGGCACGATGTCGAAATTGATGTCGGCCTGGGCGAAAGTCGATTGCAACGACTGGGCGATGTCTGTGAAGGGCGTCGAGTTGATGACGTCCAGCGTGACCGTGATCGGCAGTTCGACGCCGGCGTCCGCGAGAATCTGCTTCGCCTTCTCCACATCGTAGGTGAAGGGCGTGTCGTTCAGAGCGCCAGGGAAACCCGACGGCCAGAACGCCTGATGCACCTGCATCTGGCCCTTGAGGAAGGTGGAGGCCATGCCCTCATAGTCGACGAGATAACGTGCCGCTTCCCACACCGCTTCGTTGGTCAGCGCCTCGACCTTCTGGTTGAAGGAGAACCAGTGCACGGCTGCCTGCGGGTAGGTCTCGATCTCCACATTGTCCTTGCCCTCGAGCGAGGCGATCTGGTCTGGCGTCAGGTTCTTGGCCATGTCGACATCGCCGGATTCCAGCAGGAGCTGCTGGGTCGCAGCCTCGGCGACGTGACGGATGATGACGGAGCCGACCTTTGGCGCGCCCTTGAAATAGTCGGGGTTCGCGTCCAGCGTCGCCAGTTCCGCCGGGCGATAGACACGCAGCTTGAACGGGCCCGTGCCAGCCGAATTCGTGTTGAGCCAGGCGTTGCCGAAATCGCCGTCGACCTCGTTTTCCATCACCGTCGCTTCGTCAACGATGGACGCCGGGCGCGAGGCGAGCACGTTGAGCACGAAGTTCGGCGAGAAGTCACCTTCATACTTAATGGTGACGGTGTTGTCGCCAAGCGTGACCATCTCCTCGATGTTGTCGGCGGTCCAGCCGAGCTGGGTAAGGATGAAGGCGGGCGCCTTCTCTAGCGCCACCACGCGCCTGAAGGAGAACAGCACGTCTTCGGGCCGCAGCGGGTTGCCGGAATGGAAGGTGACGCCGTCACGCAGCGTGAAGGTGATGGTCTTGCCTTCCGGGTCGACAGTCCACTCGGAGGCGAGACCGCCGGCAAGCGTCTCCAGATCCTCGGGCTCGTACTGCACGAGCCGGTCGTACATGTTGGTGACGAGCTCGCCAGACGAGAACTCGTAGGCCTGGGCCGGATCGATGGCGACGATGTCGTCGATGTTCTGCGCGACGACCAGCACGTCGGCCGGGGTGGCGGCAAAGGCCGCACCGAAGGGTGCTGCGGTCGACAGCATTGCCGCGAGGACGGCCTGCTTGAGGATTTTCATGGTTTTGTTCTCCCTGCTGAAGCGGTGTGATTGAGTTCGGTGACGACCGCCGGGTTTCTGTCCGTGTCGGCCGACTGGTGGCGGTCCGTCTCCTGCCTTGGACGCAGGAGCGCCATGGTGCCGGTCCAGAGAATGCGCGCCGGCCGGTCGCTCTCATTGGCCCAGCTATGATTGCTCGAGCCCCTGAAATGGAGACTGTCGCCGGCGCCGAGGCGGATCGTCTCGCCGTCCACCGTCTGCGCGATCTCGCCGTCGAGGACGTAGAGCAGCTCGTCGCCCTCGTGATGGACCATCTCGGAATGGTGGCCCGGCGGCACGATCATGACGAAGGACGAAAGCCCCCTGCCCGGAAACTCGGCGTGCAGCCGCTCGTACATCACCGATGAGCCCGGCAGCGAGAAGGTCTGGCGCGAGCCGGCGCGGGTGACGCCGTTGCCGATCGACGGCGTGGCGACAAAGTAGTCGATATCGACGCCAAGGCCGCGTGCGATCCCCGCAAGCGCGCCCAGAGACGGTGTCGCCTGGTCACGCTCGACCTGACTGAGGAAGCCGACGGAGAGCCCGGCCGCCTCGCCGAGCGCCTGCAACGTCATGTGCAATTGGCGCCGACGCGCCCGGATCAACGCGCCCACACGCGGCTGCGCCGATTGCTGGGCCGGGCTTTGGTGCTGCGGGATATTCACAGGCCGGCGCACTCCATCAAAATTTTTTTGATACAAGCAAAATTATTTGTATTATCCAAGTCTGAAATTTCGAGAGCGCGCGTTTTTCCTGTTGGGTACTATCGACAGATCGTGCGACGCCAGCGGAGCAATCTCAGCTTGTCGATCGAACCAGCAGTCGAGCCGGGTATCGGCCGTGCCCAGACGAGCGCGGCTGGAGGCCGAATGCGCGCAGGCCGGCGTTTCGCGATGTCGGCGGGGGCGTTCGCGATCACCATCGCGCTTACCTTCCTTGGGCTGCTGGCGATCACCTTCTTCATCGGCCGCATCATCCCGATCGACCCGGTTCTCGCCGTCGTCGGCGACCGCGCGCCGCAGGAAGTCTATGAGCGGGTGCGGGTGGAGATGGGGCTCGACCGGCCGCTTGTCATGCAGTTCGCATCCTATGTCGGAGACGTGCTGACCGGCAATCTCGGCACATCTGTCACCACCGGCCGGCCTGTTGCCTCGGACCTCGCGCGCGTCTTTCCCGCCACGCTGGAAATGGCGACGCTCGGCATCATCATCGGCGTGGTGCTCGGCGTGCCGATGGGCGTCGTGGCGGCGGCGCGGCGCGGCAGCCTCACCGACCAGGCGATCCGCGTCGTCGGCCTGCTCGGCTATTCCGTTCCCGCCTTCTGGCTCGGCCTCATCGGGCTGCTGCTCTTCTACGCCCGCCTTCAATGGGTGAGTGGGCCGGGCCGGCTCGACATCTTCTATGACGGGCTGGTGCCGACGGTGACCGGCCTGATGCTGGTGGACAGCATAATCGCAGGCGACTGGACGGTGTTCTGGAATGCCGTCAGCCATCTGGTGCTGCCGGCCTCGATCCTCGGCTTCTTCAGCCTCGCCTACATCGCACGCATGACCCGCTCCTTCATGCTCGACCAATTGAGCCAGGAATACGTCATCACCGCCCGCGTGAAGGGCGTGCCCGAGCGGCAGGTAATCTGGCGCCACGCGTTCAGGCCGATCCGGGTGCCGCTGATCACGGTCATCGGCCTCTCCTATGCCGGGCTTCTGGAAGGCTCGGTGATGATCGAAACCGTGTTCTCTTGGCCGGGCATCGGCAACTACCTGACATCGGCGCTGCTCAATGCGGACATGAATGCAGTGTTGGGCGCGACGCTGGTGATCGGCGCGGTCTTCATCGCCATCAATAAGGTCTCCGACGTGCTCTATCGCGTGCTGGACCCGAGAGCGAGGTGAGGACGATGCAAGACCTCTCGATCCACACGCCGCGCTCTACGTTGCCCCCTCTGTCCTGCCGGACATCTCCCCCACATGGGGGAGATCAGCCTTCATTTGCTTCCGCACCTAGTCTGCAACGCTGAAGGTTGGCGAAAAGTGGCGCGCGGACCGATCCCCCGCGCGTGGGGGAGATGTCCGGCAGGACAGAGGGGGCGCGCAAGAACTCGTCATTCGCGACCCTACGTCGAGGAGCGCGCCATGACGACCCGCGAATGGCTTCTGACGGAATCCCCCGCCTCGCGCATGCAGGCGCGGCTCGGGCGCTCCTATCGCGTCTTCATGGCGCTGATGCGCAACCCGCTTGCGGTGATCGGCGCGCTGATCATCCTGGTGCTGGTTGTTCTGGCGGTCTTCGCGCCGTTCTTCGCCACGCATTCGCCCTATGCCGGCACACTGACCGACCGGCTGCAGCCTCCGGGGCCTGAATTCTGGCTCGGCAGCGACGAACTCGGGCGGGACATCTGGTCGCGCATCGTCTACGGCGCGCGCATCACGCTGGTGATCGTGTTGCTGGTGGCCGCCATCGCGGCGCCGCTCGGCCTGATCGTCGGGGCCATTTCAGGCTATTTCGGCGGGTGGACGGACCGCATCCTGATGGGCATCACCGACGTCTTCCTGTCGATGCCGAAGCTGATCCTGGCGCTCGCCTTCGTGGCGGCACTCGGGCCGGGCATCGAGAACGCGGTGATCGCTATCGCCATCACGTCATGGCCGGCCTATGCGCGCATTGCACGCGCCGAGACGCTGACCTTCCGCAACTCCGAATTCATCGCCGCGATCCGCCTGCAGGGCGCCTCGGCCGCGCGGGTAATCCTGCGCCATATCCTGCCGCTGTGCTCGTCCTCGGTCATCATCCGCGTTACGCTCGACATGGCCGGCATCATCCTGACGGCGGCGGGCCTCGGCTTCCTCGGGCTCGGCGCACAGCCGCCGCTGCCGGAATGGGGCGCGATGATTTCGCGTGGCCGCGCCTTCATCCTCGACCAGTGGTGGGTGGCCACAATGCCGGGCTTCGCCATCGTGATCGTCTCGCTCGGCTTCTGCTTCCTCGGCGACGGGCTGCGCGACGTGCTCGATCCCAAGAGCGGAGGCAAGCAATGACAGAGCCGCTTCTGGAGGTCCAGAACCTGCGGGTGCGCTTCCCCACTGCGACCGGCCCGGTGGAGGTGGTGCGCGGCGTTTCCTTCTCGCTCGGCCGCGAGCGGCTGGGCATCGTCGGCGAAAGCGGTTCGGGCAAGTCGATGACCGGCCGCTCGATCCTGCGCCTCATCCGCGCGCCGGGGTGGTGACCGCCGACAGGCTGCGCTTCGAGGGCCAGGACCTGCTGTCGATCTCCGAGCGCGAGATGCGCAAGGTGCGCGGCGCGCGCATCTCGATGGTGATGCAGGACCCGAAATTCTCGCTCAACCCGGTGCTCACCGTCGGCGAGCAGATTGGCGAGGCTCTGGCCGTGCACGAGAGGCTGCCGCGAAAGCAGATACGCCAGCGGGTGCTCGACATGCTGGAGGCGGTGCAGATCCGCGATCCCGAACGGGTGTTCGACCTCTACCCGCATGAGGTCTCGGGCGGCATGGGCCAGCGCGTGATGATCGCCATGATGCTGATCCCTGCCCCATCGATCCTGATCGCAGACGAGCCGACCTCGGCGCTCGACGTCTCGGTGCAGGGCGAGGTTCTGAAGATCATAGACGAGCTGATCACCCAAAACGGCATGGGGCTGATCTTCATCAGCCACGACCTGCATCTGGTGTCCGCCTTCTGCGACCGCATCCTCGTCATGTATCGCGGCGAGGTGGTGGAGGAATGCCTAGCGAGCGAACTCGACAAGGCGACGCACCCCTATACGCGCGGCCTGCTGGCATCCGTGCCGCGGCTGGATGAAACGCGCGAGGAGCTTCCCGTGCTCGACCGAAGCCAATGGGAGACGGCATGAACGCGATCTCACTGCGCAACCTCGACATCTCCTACGGCGATACCCTTGTCGTGGAAGGCCTCTCGCTCGACATCGCCGAGGGCGAATGCTTCGGGCTGGTGGGTGAGAGCGGGTCCGGCAAATCGACCGTGCTGCGCGCCATTACCGGGCTCGCGCCGGACTGGGAAGGCGAAATCTCGCTGTTCGGCAAGGCGCGCGGAAAGCGCATCGACCGGACATTCGCAGCACTTTGCCAGATGGTGTTTCAGGATCCGTACGGATCGCTGCATCCGCGCCAGACGGTCGACGCGACGCTGTCCGAGCCGCTGACCATCCACGGCATCGGCGGGGCGGACCAGCGCGTTCCCGAGATGATGGACGCCTGCGGGCTCGACCCGAAATTCCGGTTCCGGCTGCCGCACCAGCTTTCCGGCGGGCAGCGGCAGCGCGTGGCGATTGCCCGCGCGCTGATGCTCAAGCCGAAGATCCTGCTGCTGGACGAGCCAACCTCGGCGCTCGACGTCTCGGTCCAGGCCGAAATCCTCAATTTGCTCAAGCGCCTGCGCCGCGAACAGGGCCTGACCTACATTCTCGTCACCCACGACCTGCCTGTCGTCTCCTTCCTGTGCGACCGGCTGGCCGTGATGCGGCAGGGCCGCATCGTGGAGGTGGCGACGGTCGACGCGCTCAAGACCAACACCATGACCGCCCCCTATTCGCGCGAACTCGTCGAAAAGAGCACGACGCGCCTATCCGCCTGAGGAAACCCATGACATCGCATGACATCGAAGCCGCGCTCGGCGCATTTCACCGCGCCATCGCAGAGGAAACCGGTCCGCAGAAGCCCTGGCAGGCGCTGCAGGCGCTTGCACAACAAATCGTCGGCGCAAAGCTGTTCACGGTGACGACGGTCGACCTCGACGCGGAAGTCGCGCGGCGGCTCTATACCAACATGCCGGAGGCCTATCCGGTCTCCGGGACCAAGCCGATCACCGTCGATCCCTGGTTCCAACAGGTGGTCATCGGCAAGCAACTGTTCGTCGCCAACACGCTGGAGGCGATCGCCGGCCACTTCCTCCGACTGGGAGCTGATCGGCTCGATCGGCTGCCGCTCCTGCATCAACATGCCGGTCTTCGTGCGCGGCAAGGTGCTGGGTACCGTCAACATGCTCGATGTCGAGGGTCACTTCACGCCCGACCGCGTGGCGCTGGTCGAGCATTTGCGGATACCGGCAATCGCCGCGTTCCTGGCGGCGCGATAACTAGTCCGACTTCTTCTCAGGCAGGCCTTTGCGCTTAGTCTCCGCGAAGTCCTCGAGCTGGTCTTCGGTCATCGATTCATACATCTCGCGCGACGCGCCCTGCAGCTCGGATTTCTTGATCTCGCCGCGCTTGGCGGCTAGCGCTGCCCCGGCTGCCTTCTGCTGTGCCTTGGATGTCGCAGGCATGGTGCTCACTCCTGTTTCGCGGCCCCGCCGAAACAAGAAAACGTGAAGAACAACAGGATGTTCCGTAACATTCCGTGACCGGGGGCGTTGGACAAGGGGGTGCCGCATCGGTAGATTGCGCCGGGTGCGGTCCGTTGAAAGCGGATTCTTAAGGTTATGACATCGATAATCGCGCCGGTGGCAGCCAGAAGCCAGCGCGATTGTTGTGATGTGTAAGGTGTACGCTTGATCGGGCGCAGGTCGTCTCCAGGATTGGCTTTCCGTGTCGTTGCGGGTGTCGTGTGCGTGGCCATGGCCGCGCCGCTGCCCGCGCATGCGTTCGAGATTTTCGGGCTCAAGCTCTTCGGCCGCGATGAACCGGCCGAGGAAGATCTGGTGATCGGCGAGCCGCAGAACTACGACGTCGAGTTCGCCGTCAGCGAGGACGAGGACGGGCTGGAGCGAAAGCTGCGCGGCGCCTCGACGCTATGGGCCGACCGCGAGGAACCGGCCTCGGGCGCTGCCGGCCTGCTGGCAAAGGCCCGTGGCGACTATCGCCGGCTGCTTGCGACGCTTTATTCCGAAGGACGCTACGGCGGCACGATCTCGATCCGCATAGACGGACGTGAGGCCGCCGAGCTTGCGCCCGACGACGCTGGCCGAGCCGGCCACCGTCCTGGTGACCGTCGATCCCGGCCCCCTCTTCACTTTCCGCGAGGCCGAGATCGTCAACCAGGCGCCGCCGGCAACCAACCGCCGCGACGAGGTCGACGACCCGCGTGACGAAGGTTTCGCCGCTGGTGAGGTCGCAAAGTCGGGCGCCGTGCTGCGCGCCGAGCGGCTTGCGGTGGAAGCCTGGCGCCAGCAGGGCCATGCCAAGGCCGAGATCGCCGACCGGCGCGTGGAGGCCGCGCACGACGCCGATGTCATCGATGCACGCATTACCGTCGATCCGGGCCAGAAGGCCTATTACGGACCGGTGACCGTGGAGGGCGCGGAGCGGATCGACCCGGAATGGCTCGCCTGGATGACCGGGCTGCGGCAGGGGCAGGAATACGACCCAGACGACATCAAGCGCGCCGGCACGCGCATCGCCCGCCTCGACGTCTTCCGCGCCGCGCGCTTCCAGGAAGCGGAGATGCTGGACGCCAACGGCATGCTGCCGATCACCTATATCGTGCAGGAACGGCTGCCGCGCCGCTTCGGCGTCGGCGGCACCTATTCGACCATTGACGGACTCGGGCTCGAGACCTTCTGGCTGCACCGCAACCTCTTCGGGCGCGCCGAGCGGCTGCGTGTCGAAGCCAAGGTCGCAGGCATCGGCGAAACCTTCAAGCCGGACGAATTCACCTATCGCGTGGGCGCGACCTTCGTGAAGCCCGGCGTTTATACGCCGGATACCGATTTCACGGCATCGCTCTTCGGCGACCGCGAGGTGCTTGACGCCTATACCCGCACCGCCGTCACCGCAACCGGCGGCTTCACGCACCTCTTCAGCGAGGAGCTGTCGGCCAAGCTGTTCCTGATGGGTGGGCGGGCGCGTTTCGACGACGACGAATTCGGCAGGCGCGATTTCACCACCGTCGGCGTGTCGGGCAGCCTCAGCTATGACAGCCGCGACAACGCCGCGGACGCAACCGAGGGCCTGTTTCTCGAGGCGACGGCGTATCCGTTCTACGAGTTCGAATACGGCAACCCGGCCTTCAAAGCCACCGCCGAGGCCCGCGCCTATTACGGGTTCGGCGCGGAGAACCGCTTCGTGCTGGCTGGTCGCCTCAAGCTGGGGATGCTGACGGGCCCCTCGATCGCCCAACTGCCGCCGGACATGCTGTTCTTTGCCGGCGGCGGCGGCTCGGTACGCGGCTACGGCTACCGCAATATCGGTGTGCCGACGGCCGCCGGCAATGTGATTGGCGGCCGCTCGCTGGCGGAAGCATCGGTCGAGGCGCGCGTTCGCGTCACCGATTCCATCGGCGTCGTCGGGTTCGTCGATGCCGGCTATGTCGGCGAGGACACGATCCCGAGCTTCAACGAGGACGTGCGGGTCGGCGCTGGTGTGGGCCTGCGCTACATCACCGGGCTCGGGCCGATCCGGCTCGACGTGGCCGTTCCGCTCGACCGGCGGGAGGGCGATCCCAGCGTCGGCGTCTATGTCGGCATAGGACAGGCATTCTGATGCGCATTCTCGCCGCCCTTCTGATGTTCCTAATGACGGCCCCTGCCCTTGCGCAGCAGGAAACGCCGGAAGAGGAACGCGGGCTCCTGATGTCCTTCATCGAGGACCGGCTGTCCGCGCCGAACCGTCAGATCCGGATACAGGGCATCCAGGGCGTTCTGTCGTCAAACGCGCAGATCGGCCAGATCACCGTCGCCGATAATGAAGGTGTGTGGCTGCGCATCGTCAACGCCTCCATCGTGTGGAGCCGGACGACGCTGCTGTTGCGGCAGCGCCTGCAGATCGACACGCTGAGCGCCGAACGGATCGAGGTGGTTCGCAAGCCGATCCCGGACGAAAGCCTGCCGGCGCCGGAATCGAGCTCGTTCCAGATCCCGGAACTACCCATCGCGATCAATCTGGATGCGCTGGAAGTGCCTTCGATCAGCTTCGGACAGGACGTGTTCGGCCTTGAGTCCGAGCTCTCGGTCGCGGGCCGCATCCGGCTGGAAGATGGTTCGCTCGATACCGCCCTCGACATCACCCGACTGGACGGCCCCGGCGGGCAGTTCGGCCTGACCGCGACCTATGCGAACGAAACCGAGGAGCTGGACCTCGATCTGAAGCTTTCCGAACCGGCAGACGGCATCGTCGCCAACGCGCTGAACATCGAGGGCCGCCCGCCGGTCGCTCTCGAGGTTACCGGCGCGGGGCCATTGTCGAGCCTCGACGTGACGCTCGCGCTCGACGCCGACGGCGAGCGCGTGCTGAGCGGCATCACGCAGATCCGCCGGCAAGACGAAGGCCTGGCCTATGGCGCAGAGCTTTCCGGGCCTATCGCAAGGCTCATCCCGGTGCAGTTCCGCGACTTCTTCGGCGCGGAGACGACGCTTGAGGCGCGCGGCCTCGTCAAGGATGCAGGCGGCATGCGGCTCGATACGCTCGATCTGCGCAGCGCGGCACTGTCTCTGCAGGCTGCAGCCGAAACGCAGGCCGACGGGTTTCTGCGCCGTCTGAACCTCGATGCGACAATCGACAACGGGAGCGACGAGCGCGTGGTGCTACCGCTGCCGGGCGGCGAGACAACAGTCGGACGCGCCACGGTGGACCTCTCCTTCGGAGAAGCCGGCAGCGAGGAATGGTCGGGCCAGATCGCGGTCGACGCGCTGGCAACGCCCGAGTTCACCGCCGAGCGCGCGGTGTTCGATCTCGGGGGCTCGCTCGCAACCTAGACCGACCGGATGCGCGCAGCATCACCTTTGGCGTCGACGGGGCCCTGTCAGGCATCATCGCGACGCGTGCCGACGTCGGCGAAGCGCTGGGCGACGAGATCACGCTCGACGTCGACGGCTCGTGGAATGCCGGCGCGCCGGTAGACCTCGCCAACGCGGTCCTTTCAGGCAACGGCCTCTCGGTCTCGCTGGAAGGCAAAATCGCCGAACTGGCCTTCAACGGCGACATGGCGGTACAGGCGCAGAGCATAGCGCCCTTCTCCGGCCTCGCCGGTCGCGACCTGCAGGGTGCTCTTGACCTGCGTGCCAGTGGCGAGGTGCGGCCTGTGAGCGGCGCTTTCGACCTGACGATCGACAGTTCGGCCAGAGAACTGCGCATTGGGATCGAGGCTGCCGACAATCTTCTTGGCGGGGAAACAACGATCACCGGCCGGGTCGCGCGCGGCGAGAACGGGCTGGCCGCCGAGAACCTACGCGTCGGCAACGAGCGCATCGAATTGACCGCGGACGGCACAATCGCCACGGGCGCGGCCGATTTCGACTATGCGCTGACCCTTTCCGACCTCGCGCTCGTATCGCAACAGGCGCAGGGCCGACTTGAAGCGCGCGGACGGCTTTCCGGCAGCGAAGGGCCGATCGCCATCAACACGCTGGCGCGGGTGGCCGACGGCAGCCTCGCGGGCAAGCGCCTGACGCAGGCGCAGATCGCCTTCGACGGCACGCTCGATGGCGGCGCGGTTGCTGGCACGGTCGGCGGCGACGCCTTCCTCGACGGCGTGCGCGTCCAGCTCTCGGCTGGCGTTGCTTCAGCGGCCGGCGAGCGCCGCCTAAGCGACCTGGAATTCACCGCCGGCGGCGCGCGGCTCACCGGATCGGTCACGCAGGGCCCGACCGGCCTGCTTGACGGCGATCTCGCCGTGGACGCCGCAGACATCTCGACGGCTGCAGCGCTTTTCCTCGTCGAAGCGGCGGGCGCCGTCGATGCGACTGTGGCGCTTTCCTCAACCGAGGAAGGCAAACAGAACGCAACGGCGGAGGCGACCGTGCGCGGCTTCCGCATGGGCGAAACGCAACTCGGCCAGGCCGATGTGCGGGCGCAGCTCGAGGATCTCTTCGGTGTGCCCGTCGTCAACGGCACGGTCAACGCGCAGGCGCTGGTAGCCGGCGGGGTCGACGTGGCTACGCTGAACGCAACGGCACGGAGCAGCGGCGAGACCACCGCCTTCGAGGCCGACGCAAGGCTGGACAACGGCACCCAGGCTCGGGCGCGCGGAGCGCTTTCGCCAGAAGGTGAAGGCTTCCGCATCGGTCTCGAGGAAGCGTCGCTCGGCCAGGGCGTCGTCACCGCCCGCCTGCTGGAACCGGCATCGCTCCTGATCGTCGGTGACAATATCGAGATTGATTCGCTGGCCGTCGATGTCGCGGGCGGACGCATTTCGGCGAATGGAAGCATCGCGCGTACCATCGATCTCGACGTGTCGATCGCACGGCTGCCGCTGTCGATCGCCAATCTGGTACGCCCCGACCTCGGCCTGGGCGGCACGCTCAACGCCGAAGCGACAGTTTCCGGCGAGCGCGACGCGCCAAACGCGCGGTTCACGCTTAACGGCGACGCCATCACCGCCGCCGCGCTGCAACAGGCCGGACAGAGCTCCCTGAACGTGCGGGCGAGCGGCGAGACGACCGGGCAGCGGCTGAATGTGGATGCCTCCGTCAGCAGCCCGGAAGGCCTGCGCGCCAATGTGCGCGGAGGCGTGCCGCTCGATGACGGCCAGCTCGCGCTGGACATCGACCTCAATGCGTTTCCTCTGGCGGCGCTGAACCGCGTTGCGCCCGGCCAGAACCTCGGCGGGACCATCACCGGAACCGCGCGGGTTGCCGGGACGACGAGCGCCCCGCAGGCGAATTTCAACCTGCGCGGCAGCAGCCTCAGCGCCGCTCCCCTGCAGGCGGCCGGCATTGCTTCGCTGGACGCGACCGCAGCGGGCCGCTTCGCCGACCAGGCGGTGACGCTTTCATCCGTTTCCGTCACCGGCCCGGCTGGCTTGTCGCTCGACGCGAGCGGCACGGTGCCCCTGTCCGGCAACGGCCTTTCCGTGAACCTCAACGGTGCTGCACCGCTGTCGCTGGCGAACCGCTTCCTTGCCGATCGCGGCACGCAGCTCGTCGGCGTCGTGCAACTCAGCGGCTCTGTGTCAGGCAGCATCCAGCAGCCGGTCATCCGCGGCATGGCCTCGACCAACGGCGCGCAGGTGATTGATCCCGAAAGCAATGTGGGCCTGCGCGACATCAACGTGATGGCGTCGATCGACGGCGAGACCGTGACCATCCGCTCCGCCAATGCCTCGCTGTCGGCAGGCGGTAGTCTGAGCGCCAGCGGTACGATTTCGACCAACGCAGCGGCGGGCTTCCCGGCCGACATCCGCGTCGCGCTGAACCAGGCGCGCTATGCAGACGGCGACATGGTGGTCGCGACGGTGAACGGCAACCTTGCAGTTACCGGCGCGCTGACCCGGGACCCGGTTCTTGCAGGCGAGATCAACGTCGAGCGCGCGGAGATCACCGTGCCGGACAATCTGGCCGGAGGTGCTGCTTCCATCGACGTCATCCACCGAAACCCACCGCCCGGCGTACAGCGGACACTGGAGCGCGCGCGGGCCAATGACGGCACGCCGACGCCCTCGGCGCGGCCGAGCGTGCTGCGGCTCAATATCGGTGTGAACGCCCCTGCCCGCATCTTCGTGCGCGGCCGAGGGCTCGACGCGGAACTCGGCGGGCGGGTGCAGCTTACAGGGCCGGTGACCGACATCCAGCCGGTGGGCGGCTTCAACCTCATTCGCGGCCGGCTTTCGATCCTCGCCCAGCGTATCACCTTCGACGAAGGCACGGTAACGCTGGTGGGCGACCTCGATCCGTTCCTCAACTTCGTCGCCCGTTCGGCCAGCAGCGACATCACCGTGTTCATCACGGTGTCGGGACGCGTTTCCGATCTCGATATCTCATTCTCCTCGCAGCCGGCGCTGCCTGAGGATGAGGTGCTGGCGCGGTTGATCTTCAACCGTGGCCTGAGCGAATTGTCGCCACTGCAGATCGCGCAGCTTGCGGCGCGGCGGCCGAACTGGCGGGCGGCTCGAACACGTCGCTGCTCGGCAGCCTGCGCAACGCGACGGGCCTCGACGATCTCGACGTCGTGACCGACAGCGAGGGCAACGCCGCCGTGCGGGCTGGCCGCTACATCAGCGACAACATCTATCTGGGCGTGGAAGCCGGCGCGCAGGGCTCGACGCGCGGTACGATCAATCTCGACATCACCGAGGAACTGAAGGCGCGCGGCTCGCTCGGAAGCGACGGCGACTCGTCCCTCGGCGTGTTCTTCGAGCGCGACTACTGACCGTTGCGGCGCTGCTTCGGCGCGCCGGTGGTTGTGGTGGACGTGGCTGAAACAGGATCGCTGGCGGGAAACGTGTCTTCCAGCCCCTCTTCCAGTTCTTCCTCGGCATCCGCGCGTGCCTGCTCGGCGCGGAAAGAGCGCGTCGCCGGCGTTTCCCGCGGCTCATCGGATTTAACCGCCTTGTCGAGCGGCGAAGGCCCTTCCTTCTCTTCGTAGAGCTGGCGCGTGGCACTGCGCTGCGCTGCCGCCTCGCCCGTCGAGCGTTTCCGGCGATTAAGCATCGCGTAGGCCAAAAGTACGGCGATCAAAATGGGGCCGCCAATAACGATCAGCAGCCAGAGTATCTCAGTCATGATCAGTCTCCTCTGCGCGAACAACGCGCGGAGGTGAAAAACGCTCCACCCGTGTAGGGCGGATCAGAGGTCGTAACGTCGCGGGAAGGTTGAGATGGCACTGGAGGCTGCGCGAACGCCACCCTCCCCCGCCTCGTGCAGGCTGCCCCCGCGCGCAAGCACGGCGAGGAAGCCGGCATTGAACGTGTCACCGGCTCCGACCGTGTCGATGACCTCGACCTTCGGGGCTTCGACTGCGATGGTCTCGTCGCGCTGCATCACGAGAGCACCGTCGGCGCCGCTCTTGACCACCAGAATACGGTCCGAAGCGCTGTCCGGACGCAGGAATGCAATCGCGGCATCGAGCGTATCCGTTGCCGCAATGCCCTTTGCTTCTTCCGCATTGATGAGCGCGATGTCGGCCTCGGCCAGCCATGCGCGCATCCGGTCGCGGGTCTCTCCGGTCCAGCCGGCCGGCGGCCAACCCGGATCGATGGCGACCGTCCATCCCCTCGCCTGCAGCGCGGCGATCAGGGCAGAGGTCTCCCGTTCGATCTCGGGCATGAGAAAGCCGCCGGAGATGATGGCGTATGCGTTGCCCGCCGGCGCTCCTGGAACATGCGCCAGAAGGTCCTCGACGCCCGCGAGGGCAAGATGCCCGGTTGTCGTGAAGAACGCGCGGTCCCCGCCTTTGTGCACGATGCCGACCGTCTGCGTGGTGGCGCCGTCCATTGCGATCCAGGTCGAGTAGGCGTCGTCGAAGCAACCGGCGAGCCAGTCGCCCATCATGTCGGTGCCGACCGAGGCGACCAACCGGTGGGGGACGCGCAGGCCTGACAAGGCCAGAGCTGTGTTGCCGGCGGAGCCGCCCGCACGCATCTCGCTGCGTGGCAGGATGACTTCAGTGCCGACGGCAGGCCAGCCGTCGACCTCGCCCATGACGAGATCGACGTTGACGTTGCCCAGAACCAGAATGCGTTCGGCTTCCACGGTGCGACCGTCAGGCCCGGGGACGCGCGACGGGCGGCACGTAGTCTTCCAGCTCCGGCGCGGGGAAATTGATCGTCTGCCCGGTCTCGGCCGAACGGTAGAGGCCGATCAGCATCTCGACGACGGCGAGGCCATCATGGAAGGTCTCGAGGGGCGTCTCGCCCTTGCGGAAGCACTCCACCATGTGGCGGTTTTCGTCGGTGTAGCCGTAGACGCCGGCCTCGTCCTCAAGCACCGGCATCAGCCCCTGCTCGGCATTCTGCTTCTCGACGAGGTCCTCACCCTCCGACCCGGTTACGGCGCGCGACATGAAGACTTTCAGGCCGGTCGCCAGCGAGTTGAATTCCATCGCATATTCGGGCCCCAGCAGTTCGAGCTGGATACGCAGGCCGGCACCGACATAGGCCCAGGAGGTGGAGGCTTCGATCACCAGTTCGTTGCCTTCCTCGTCCTCCAGCGAAATCGTCGCGCGGGCGAAATCCTCAGACGGGCGATTGCGGTAGTCGACTTCGGTCCCGTAACGCTCACGAAGCTGGTCAGCATAATGCGGGCGCGTCCATTTGAGGTTGGCGACCATGCCGTTGACAGCCTTGACGGTGAGCGAATTGCGCGGCGCGCCTGGCGCCGTCAGCAGGTGCCGGCCGACCTCGACGCTGTGGCACATCATGTCCGACAGCACGCCGCCGCCCTGCTTGTCGCCCTGCCAGAACCACGCCTCGTGCGGGCCGGAATGCTCCTCCGCCGCGCGCGCCAGATAGGGCCTGCCGGTGGTCGATGCGCCGCGGCGCCAGATGATCTCCTTGCCGCGAATGACGGGCGTGCAGAACACCTGGTTCTCGAGGTAACCGTGGTTGAGGCCGGCCTCCTCGGCGAGCCGGAGCATCTCGCGCGCCTCGCCGATGGTGCGCGCCAGCGGCTTTTCGCAGGCGACGGCGAAAATCTTCGAACGCCCGGCCGTCACCTCCTGATGAATGGTGCGCATGATGTCGAGCCGGGTGTGGTTGGGCGAGAGAATCCAGACCGCATCGACATCGCCGGCCTGCAGCAGGCCTTCCAGGCTCTCATGCGCAGTGCAGTGGCCGAGGCCCAGTTCGTCGACCAGTTCGACGATCTTCTGCCGCCTGTCGCTGCTGCGGCTGTATACGCCGGTCACCTCGACATTGCGTACACCCAGCATGGAGCGCAGATGGAACTGGGCGATGAAGCCTGTGCCGACCAGACCGATACGCAGCGTGTTCTTCGGCTCGAAGCCCATGGGTTGTCTCCGTTGTTCTGTCTTTTCAGGATTGGGGGCGCGGCGCAGCAGTCGACCCGCGCAGCTTGAGTTCGGTCGGCATCTCCACCGCCGACGGGGCCACGCCCTCGTCGGAAAAGACGCGCAGCAGCAGCTCCATCGCCTGCTGGCCGATGGCCATGCGCGGCTGGCTGACTGTGGTCAGCGGCGGATGGAAGGCCTGGCTCAGGAAAAGGTCGTCGAAGCCGACCACCGACACGTCGCCGGGCACGTCGAGCCCCATGCGACGCAGTTCGTTGATCGCACCAAAGGCCATCTCGTCATTGGCGACGAAGACGGCGGTGGGCGGCTCGGCCAGCGAGAACAGCTCGCGGCAAAGGCGCTCGCCGGTATGCAGCAGATAATCACCGACGGGTTCGTATCCCTCCGGTATCGGCAGCCCCGCATCGGACATGGCACGATGATAGCCGTCCTGACGGCGCAGGCTCATGATTTCGGGTACGGGGCCGGTGATGTGGGCGATACGGCGATGGCCGAGGCCGATCAGATGCTCGACGGCGCGGCGCGATGCAGCCTCATTGTCGATCATGACGTGCGGGAGCCCGCTTTCGGCGATCTCTTCCAGCGCCACAACGACGGGCAGGCCTCTCACCTGTTCGGAATAGCCGGCGCGGTCGGGCAGCTTGCCCGTCATCAGGATCATGCCGTCGGCATGGCCGTCGCGCAGCATGTCGAAATATTCGACCTCGCGCTCCGGATTGTTCTCGGTGTTGCCCATCAGCACCGAATAGCCGGCCTCGCGAGCCGTCGTCTCCACGCCCTTGAGGATCTCAAGATAGAAGGGGTTGCCAACGTCGCGCACGACCATCAACACCGCCATCGAGCGCTGGGTGCGCAGGTTGCGCGCCGAGACGTTTGGGCGATAGTGCATCTTCTGCGCCGCCTCGCGGATGCGGCTGAGCGTGGGTTCCGCCACGAGGCCAGACCCGGTCAGCGCGCGCGAGACGGTGGCCGGCGACACGCCGACCGACGCCGCGATGTCCTTGATCTTGGCGCGGCTGTTCATCCCCGCATCGCCTTCCCGCGGCCGTAGAACAGCATCAGCACCAGAAGCGTGGCGCCAAAGATCATCTGGCGGCCGGATTCGTCTATGTTGATGGTCGTCAGAATGCTTTGCAGCACCACCAGCAGCATAGCGCCCGCCATCGTGCCGGTGTAGCCGCCGCGACCGCCGGCAAGCGGCGTGCCACCAAGCACCACCGCGATGATCGACGGCAGCATGTAGGTCTCGCCGACATTAGCGAAGGACGAGCCGGAATAACCGAGCAGGCAGATGCCGGCCACGGCCGCGAACATGCCCGACAGCATGAACAGCGCGACCCTGATGGTGCGCACCGGAACGCCTGCCATAAAAGCCGCCTGCTCGTTGGAGCCGACCGCATAGATGCGGTGACCAAACACCGTGCGCTTGAGCAGGAAGGCCATGAACAGGCCGATCGCGATCCACAGCCAGATGATGCCGGGCAGGCCAAACAGGAACGGCTGGGACACGAACTGCGACAGGGCGGGTGCTGCGCGCCCGGAGGGAATGCCCTGGCGGATGACCACCAGCAGCCCCTGAAGCACGCCCAGCATGCCCAGCGTCATGACCAGCGGCGGGATGCGCAGCAAGGTGACGCCGAGGCCGTTGAAGAGCCCGAAGAGAGCGCCGACGGCAACGCAGGCAAGCACTGCCGGCAGGATGCCGCCATCCTGCCCCGACATGATGTTGCCGGCGAGGATCGCCGACAGGGACACGACGCCGCCGACCGACAGGTCGATGCCTTCGCGGCCGCCGAGGATGACCAGGTTCTGGCCGGCCGCCACGATGCCGAGCAATGCGGCCACGATGGCAAGCCGCAGGATCTGCTGCAGCGAGGCGAAACCGGGCGACAGCGCCTCGCCAAGGGCGAGCAAAACTGCGATCAGGATCAGCGCGACGACGATGGGCTGCTTGACGAGATCGAGCATGACATTGCCGCCGGGCGCCGTTTTTTGGGTGCTTACCGGTGCGCTCATTGTCCCACCCTCCGGCCGACGAAGACGCCCGCCATCAGCGCGATGAGGATGGCGAGGCCCTGGACGAGGTTCTGCCATTCGGACGGCGTGCCGACGAAAAACACCAGCGAATTGATGAGCCCGATGATGAGCGCGCCGACCAGCGACCCAACCACAGTGCCCTTGCCGCCGGAAAGCGCGCTGCCGCCGAGAACGACGGCCGCGACGCTGTAGAGCGTCATCTTGCCGCCGACCAACGGGTCGCCGCTGGCCGTGTCACCGGTGACGCAGAGCGCGGCAAGCGCGGCGAACAGGCCGCAAAGCACATAGCCCTTGATGCGGATGGCAACGACCGGCAGGCCACTCTGGAATGCGCCCTGCGCATCATCACCGACGGCGAGCAGCAGCGTGGTCAGCCGCGTGCGCACCAAGGCCACGAGGAGGAGCGCAAGCACTGCCACGGCCCAGAAGACGAACGGGACTTCGAGAATGCGGCCGCCATAGGTGCGCCAGAACGCGGCCGGCGCCGGCGTACCCGCAACCGGCAGCACGTAGAGAGCAAGCCCGGTGAAGAAGATCGAGGTGGCAAAAGTCGCAACGATCGCCTGGAGCCGGAGGGCCGCGACCACGAGGCCGTTGACCAGTCCACAGGCGAGACCGGTGAGGATGCCGACGAAACAGGCCGCCAGAACCGTCAATCCGCCCCCACCCCATTGCTCCATCAGCACGATGACGACGACGTTGACCAGCGACAGGATCGCGCCCACGGACAGGTCGATGTCGCCGGCCATCACCACATAGGTCTGGGCAATGGCCAGCATCATCAGCGCCAGATAGGTGCTGACCAAGCCCGTGACGGCGCGGAAGCCGAGGCTGTTGGGCTCGAACCACCCATTGAGCGCAATGAGCACGACCAGAATGAGCAAGGCCGGCAGGAACGGCAGGCGCTCGATTGCGGCTGCAAAGCCGCTGCGTTGGGATGAAGCGGAAAGGCTCGTCATCAGGCGGCCTCGTAAGCGGCGTGGTAGAGGTTGTAACGGGTGCGGTCCTCGCCGCTCAGCTCGCGCGTGACGCTGCCCGAGTTGAAGACAAGGATGCGGTCGGCATTGGCCAAGAGCTCGGCATCTTCGGACGAATAGAGGACGATGCCGAGACCTTCGCCGGCAAGCTGGCGGATCAGCGCGAAAAGGTCCGACTTGGCCTGAAGGTCGATGCCCTTGGTGGGATCATCGAGCAAGAGGACGTCTGGCCGGTCGATCAGCCAGCGGGCGATGACTACCTTCTGCTGGTTGCCGCCCGACAGCGAATTGATCGGATGGTCGATGGTCTGGAACTTGGTCTTGAGCGCATCGAGCGGCCCAGCCGCCTTCTTCTGCAGCTCTCCCGGACGCACGATGCGCAGGCGGTTGCGCAGGAAATGGACCGGCGTCACGTTTTCCAGGATCGGCCTGCCCTGCACGATGCCGTCGCGGCCGCGATCGCCCGACACATAGGCAACGCCGCGGGCGATCGCCTGACGGGGGTTGGCCGCTGCGAAAGGCTCGCCCCGCACCGCAATGGCGCCGGACGCACGCGGCGCGGCGCCGAAGATCGCGCGCAGCACCGCCGACTGGCCCTGCCCGTGCAGACCGCCGAAACCGAGGATTTCACCGCGCGCGACTGAAAAACTCACGTTGGAAAAGCCGCTTCCGCCGAGACCTTCCACGCCGAGCGCAGTGCCGGTATCGCCGGATACGGCAGGTGCAGCCGGCGGGGCTGCGACAACCTCGTCATGATCGCCGACCATCTGGCGGATAACGGAGGGGACATCCGTTTCGGCGATGTTGGAGGTTGCCACCGTCTCGCCATCGCGGATGACGGTGACGCGGTCGCCGATAGCGAAGATCTCGTCCATGCGGTGCGAGATGAAGACGATGGCCCTGCCCTCGCCCTTCAACCGCTTGAGGATTTCGAAAAACCGTTCGACCTGCGCCCGGTCGAGCGCCGAGGTAGGCTCATCGAAGATGAGGATGGGCGCTTCGGTCGCCAGCGTCTTCATGATCTCGACGAGCTGGCGCTGGTCGGCGCGCAGCTTGAAGACGGGCGTGTCGGCGGCGAACCCTTCGCCGGAAACGCCGTCGAACTCCGCGATGTAGCGCGCTGCGCGGCTGGCGAGCGCCACCCGATCAACGAACAGCCCACCCTTCATCGGCAGGTCGGGCAAAAGGATGTTCTCGGCGACCGTACGCCGCGCCGACAGGCTGAGCTCCTGATAGAAGATGCCGATGCCGAGCGCGCGGGAAGCCTGCGGGCCGGCGATGGTGACGGGCTGGCCGTTTAGGATGACCTCGCCGGCGTCCGGCTTCACCGAACCGGCGACGATCTTGCACAGCGTGCTCTTGCCCGACCCGTTCGAGCCGATCAGCACGTGCACTTCACCGCCCTTGAGGTCGAAATCGCCGCGGCGAAGAGCCAGCGTCGCGCCATAGGCTTTCCGCGCGCCGCGGATGAGCAGCTCGGTCATCGTCTTGCCTCGAACTGAAAGGTAAGCCGGCGCGCCGCAGGAGACGGCGCGCCAGCCGCGATGCGCCTACTTGAAGAGCGCTTCGGCGTCCTCGATGGAGAGCTCGCTGGTGTAGGAGTAATGCCCTGGCTTGCCCTCGACCTGCGCCGCGGCCTCCGAGAGGTTCGACGAGTCGATGAAGGGGATCGGCAGATACATGGCATTGCCGTACTGGCCCGCCGTGGCCGGCTCCTTCAGCTCGCGGCCTTCCAGCATGAACACGGCGACGTTGAGCGCCGAGGCCATCACGCCGGGAGGGTTCACCGACGCGCCGGAGTTCAGGTTATCCGCCGTCCACAGGTCGATGAAATCCTTGCGGATTTCGCCGGTGGCTGCGATATCGCCGGCCTTGCCGGCATCCATGATCGACTTCCACGCGCCGGCGGCCATGCCGTCCTGCACCCAGACGCCATTGATGTCCGGATAGGTGGCGAGCAGGTTCTGCATGGCCTGCTGGCCCTGCGCCTGATCCCAGTTGGCGTTGACCTCGTTGACGACCTCGATGTCGGGGTGCTTCTCGAAGACCGAGCGATAGCCGGCGACGCGCATCTCGTTGGCCGGGTGGCCGGCAACGCCGTTGATGGCGACGACCTTGCCCTTGCCGTCGAGCGTCTTGGCAAGCCACTCGGCGCCGGCAGCACCCCAGGCGGTCTGGTCGATGCCGACATAGATCGCATCAGGCGACGACACCTCGGCATCGGTCGAGATCACGAGGATGCCGGCTTCCTTGGCCTGCGCGAAGACCGGATCGAACGCCGTCGGGCTGTTCGGGTTGATGATGATGGCGTCGACGCCCTGGCTGATGAAGTTGCGCACGTGCGCAATCTGGCCCGGCACGTCGACATTGGCGCTCTGCACCACAACGTTGACGGTGTGGCCCTTGTCGGCCCAGGCGGCTGCGGCGGCCTGCGCTTCCTCAATCATCTGCGTGCGCCACTCGGAGCCGACCCAGCCGTTGGAAAGACCGATGGTGAACTCGTCTGCCTGCGCGACGGACGCGGTAAGCGCGATGGCGGCGACGGATGCTGCGAATGCGGAAAGTCTGGACATTTAACTCCTCCCAAAGAACTCAATGAAATCGATTGTATCGGCAATGAAATCGATTTCAATAGCCTCTTTGGGGAAAAACTGTGCTGCAGTGCAGCAGAATCCGGGGCGATGCCGGTCCGCTGAGTGCTGCAAATGCCGCCGCCGTGCCAATTGCCTTGCTTTTCTTCAGCCTGCATCGCAGCTCCGATGAGGCAGTCGGCAAATGGATCGACGAGCGCCAGCTCTGGCGAAGCGCGTGCCACCAACGAAGAGGGTGGTCGCCGCAAACACCTTCGGGCGCCTACGAACGCACCCGCGCTTCAGATCGCTTATGAAGCCGTGCTCGCAAGCCGCTGGGTGATCTTCGCGAAGCGATGGCCCTGAAATTTGGCTCCTTCGAGTTCCTGCTCCGAAGGCATCCGGCTTCCGTCGCTGTCGGCGGTCGTCGTCATCCCGTAGGGCGAGCCGCCGCGCACCTTGTCGTTTCCGCTCTGGCCTTCGTAAGCATAAGACAGCGGCACGATAATCATGCCGTGGTGCTGAAGCGAAGCCTGCGCGGACAGGATCGCCAGTTCCGCGCCGCCGTGCTGCGTTGCCGTCGACGAGATGACGGTGGCGGTCTTGTCGACGAGCGCACCCTTCGCCCACAACGGGCCGGTCTGGTCGAGCAGGTTCTTCATCTGCGACGCCATGGCACCGAAACGCGTGGAGATGCCGAGTATGATGCCGTCGTAATCGGCCAGTTCCAGCGGATCGGCGATTTCCGCTTTCTGGTCGAGCTTGTAGCCCGCCTTCATGGCAACTTCCTCGGGCACGAGTTCGGGCGCGCGCTTCATGGTCACATCGGCGCCTGCCTCACGGGCGCCCTCGGCCGCCGCCTGCGCCATCGCCTCCATATGTCCCCAGCTCGAATAGTAGAGAACCAGTATCTTCGCCATCAGGCTTATCTCCTCTGTGATGTCACGACTTGCCGTCGCTGTTGCGCCGTTTGTCGGCGGCTCCGTCGACGCCCTCCGACTTGCGGGTATGCGCCTGCGTTTCTTCCACGGGTTCAGACAACCCGTTCCCTCCGCTGGGCTTGCGGTTTGCTGCCGCGTCCTGAGAAAAATCCTTCGAGGGATCGTCGGGTGCGACGGGTTTGGCGATGCGTTTGCCGGTTTCTCGCCTGTTGTCGGTCTGCCTTGGCGTCATCGATCTGTCCTCTTCCTTCCGTAGAGCCCGCGCAACTCGTCCTTGGCCGCCTCAAGCACCTGATGCTGTTTCGCCGGCAGGTTCTTGCCGGCGCGATTGATATAGAAGGTCAACATCGACATCGCCGATCGGAACGGCTCGCCCTTGCGCCGTTCGCTCCTGTCGGCCGAGCGCTTCAAGGAACTTGCAATCGCCTTGGGATCGTTCTGCGCGAACACGTCCTGCTCGAGATCGAGCGCATCGCTCTTCTCGGTCACTTCGGCAGACCAGTTTCGGGTCGATACGGCCATCGTCACGCTCCAGCGTGTCCAACGGCGTTCGCGGGCCGATGTTCCATGCCCGCGAAGCTAGACGCCAACGAACGACGCCGAGATCAATGCAAGCGGCGCCAGATATAGTCGCCAGGATATGGGCGATGGTGGGTGATGTAGGGATCGAACCTACGACCCGCTGATTAAGAGTCAGCTGCTCTACCAACTGAGCTAATCACCCGCCGGGCCGCAGCCGCGCGGGCGCTGCAAGAGGAGGCCCCTATAGCGGCTCATGGTACGGCTGTCCAGACGCAAATGCGGCCACCAATCAAATTATCCGGCAAGCCTGTTTTGCGGGCCTGCACGGGTGTAGGCTTTTGCGGTCGGTCGCAGGTCGCTCGATACGAGCCGACCAAGCCGGCGAAGGAGGAAACCATGTTGCGTATAATGCTTGTCGCCGCGGGTCTGGCGCTTACGCCTGTTGCCGCGTTTGCACACTCCTGCCCTGTCCTGATGGGCGAAATCGATGCCGCCCTGCCTGACGCCGAACTCTCGAGCGAGGACGCGGCCAAGGTTGCCGAACTGCGCGCCCGGGGAGAAGAGCTCCATGGGGCGGGCGACCATGACGGATCGATGGCCGCGCTCGAGGAAGCCAAGGCGCTGCTCGGCCTCTGACGGAGACGGATCACGACGGAAGACTTAAACGGTGAGGACGCCTTCGGCGATCTTCACCGCGTTGCCGCCGATGCGCGCCGTTTTCGCAGCGAGGCCCTCGACCTCGATCTCCAGCCGAATGCGGGATGGACGGCCCATTTCAACGCCCTGTTCGATCCAGTATGTGTGGGTGCCGTTGCGCGGCTGGTCGAAATGCAGCAGCGCACCGGAGAACGCCGCCACGGCCGAACCGGTCGCCGGATCCTCATAGGTCGGCGGGCCAGGCACGAACATGCGCGCATGAAACGCGCTGTCATGGCCGACGGTCTCGCGGCAGTAGAGATAGGCGCAGGCGGGATTGCCGTCTCCGCGACGCGGTGCAAGTTCGAGCCAGGCGGGACCATTGAAGCGGATCTGCGCCATTGCCTCGAGGCCCGCGACCGGCACGGCGAGATAGGGCACGCCGGCCGACCAAAGGCTGGGCTGGTGGTTCTCGAAGCCGATTTCGTGCGGCCCCAGACCTATCGCTGCCGCGATGGCCGCGTTGTCCGGTTCGAACTCGAGCTTCTGCGAAAGCTGCGGCAGATCGAACTCTGCGAAGGCGAGGCCGTCCTCATGCGTGACCGCGCAGCGCACATTGCCGATCTTTTCTTCCAGCACGAGAATCGCTGCGGCGTCGTTGGCAGGACCATCGCCGCTGCCGCGTTCGGCAAGCGCGATGGCAGTCCCTACGGTCGGATGACCGGCAAACGGAAGCTCGTATTTCGGCGTGAAGATGCGGATCGCGGCCGTGTGCGCCCCATTCGAAGCCGGCGCGACGAAGACAGTCTCCGACAGGTTGAACTCGCCTGCGATCTTCTGCATCGCGTCATCGTCGAGCCCGGTGGAATCGAGCACCACGGCGAGTGGGTTGCCGGCTAGCCGGCGGTCGGCAAACACGTCGTAGATGAGGTATGGGCGTTGCGGCATTGGGTGTTTCGAGCCTCCTTCAACCATGGCGCGTTACAAAAGATGGCCAAACTTTAATTTGAAATCCCGTGCTATTTCCATGATGTGTCGGTTGAAGGGATATTGATAGACTATAGGCGGACGAGCGCATGGACCAGATCGTCGAGCGCCCCGAGAAGGCAACGTTCGCCTCCCGGAACCGATCGAGGAAGCGCTTGCGCTTAAAGGCGCAGGGCGCAGAAGGCGGCGATGGCCGCTGCTCGTCCTGCTGGTGCTTGCCGCCGGCGGTGGGTTTGCGTGGTGGCAGTTCGGTGGCGCGTCCACACAGCAGGTTTCCTACCGGGCCGTTCCGATCGAGCCGGGGTCGCTGACCGTGGAGGTGTCCGCAACGGGCACGTTGCAGCCGCTGACGCAGGTGGAAATCTCGAGCGAGCTTTCGGGGGTCGTGCGCTCGGTCGATGTCGAGGAAAACCAGAGGGTTTCAGCCGGCGACGTGCTGGCGCAGCTCGACACGACGCGCATCGTCGCGCAGATCGAGCGGGCCGAAGCCAATGTGGCGGCCGCCAGGGCACGCGTTGTCGATGCCGAGGTGACGCAGCGGGAGACCCAGCAGGTGCTGGAGCGCACGCGCCAGCTCTCGGGGCGCGGGATGGCGACCGAGCAGGCGCTGGAAACTGCCACCGCCTCCAACGACCGGGCAGCAAGCGCGGTATCGATCGCCCGCGCCAACCTCGCGGTCTCCGAGGCCGAGCTCAAGCTGCAGCAGGCCGATCTCGCCAAGAGCACGATCTATGCGCCTATCGAGGGCATCGTTCTCAGCCGCGCGGTCAATCCGGGCCAGACCGTTGCCTCCTCCATGCAGGCGCCGGTGCTGTTCGTCATCGCCGAAAATCTGGAGACGATGGAATTGAAAGCGGCTGTCGATGAAGCCGACATCGGCACGGTGGAGGCCGGCCAGAATGCCCGCTTCACCGTCGACGCGTTTCCGGGGCGCCGGTTCGACGCGACGATCCGCGACATCTCCTACGCCTCAGCCGAGACAGAAGGCGTGGTGACCTATCAGGCGCGGCTCAACGTCGATAATGGCGAGCTTCTGTTGCGCCCGGGCATGACGGCGACGGTCGACATCGTCACGCGCGAGGCCGATGACGTGCTGCTCGCGCCGGCCGCCGCCTTCCGCTTCAGCCCGCCGCAGACGGAAGAGCGCGCAGGCTGGTCGCTGCAATCGCTGTTCATGCCGCGCATGCGCATGGGCCGTGGTTTCGGGCGGCGGTCCGGTGGTGACGCCGACAGCGACGGCCGTCCGCTCTATGTGCTGCGCGACGGCGAGCCTCAGCAGGTGCGCGTGGAGACCGGCGCCACCGACGGCGATTTCGTCGAAATCCTCTCCGGGCTCGAACAGGGCGATCGCGTGATCGTCGGCGTTTCCCAGCGCCAACCGCGCGCAGCGGCCGAGGGAGGCGGGCGGAGCGGCCGGCCATGAACGTGATGGCCGATACCCCTCTCCTCACCTTTCGCGACGTATGGAAGACATATGGCGCCGGCGAAGCGCAGGTGCATGCGCTGGCCGGCGTCGATCTCACCATCCGCCGGGGCGAATTCGTCGCGATCATGGGGCCTTCGGGTTCCGGCAAATCCACGTCGATGAACATCATCGGCTGCCTCGACACGCCGACGCGCGGCGTTCACGGCTTTCTCGGCATCGACGCCGGCGCGCTTGACCGCTCGCGGCGGGCGATGCTGCGTAACCGCTACATCGGCTTCGTCTTCCAGGGCTACAATCTGTTACCGCGCACCACTGCAGCGGAGAATGTCGAGCTGCCGCTGATCTATCGCGGCGTGCCCGGACGCGAGCGCCGCGAGCTTGCCATGCAGGCGCTGGCGCAGGTCGGGCTGCGGGGCCGCGAGAGCCATACGCCGGCGGAGCTTTCAGGTGGACAGCAGCAACGCGTGGCGATCGCGCGCGCCATCGTCACTCAGCCGACCTTGCTCGTCGCCGACGAACCGACCGGCAATCTCGACACGGCCCGCACGCACGAGATCATGGACCTGCTGACCAGCCTGAACGCGGAAAAGGGCCTGACCGTCGTCATGGTGACGCACGAAGCAGACGTCGCGGCCTACGCAGACCGCATCGTTTCCTTCGTCGACGGCAAGATCGCGTCCGACACCGCCCGGATGGAGACGGCCTGATGCTGTTCGAGACAATCCGGCTGGCATTGCGCTCGGTTCGCCGCAACGCGCTGCGCTCGTTCCTGACGCTGCTGGGCATCGTCATCGGCGTGGCGGCGGTCATCGCCATGATCACCATCGGTTCCGGCACCACGGAAAAGGTCAAGCAGGACATCGGCAAGCTGGGCAGCAACCTCCTGATGGTGCGTGCCTCGCGCCCGATGCGCGGCGGGCTGACCAACTTCACCCCGCGCGCGCTCGGCGAAAGCGACCTGGAGGGCCTGGCCGAGGGGCTGGAGGGCGTGAAGGCAGTCTCGGCGGCATCGCAGCAGACCGTGCGCGTGGTCTATGGTGCCGACAACATGGCCGTGCAGGTCACGGGTGCCGACACGGAATATTTCATCGCGCGCGAATGGGATGTCGCGCTGGGGCGCGCCTTCACGGATTCGGAAGTGCGGGGCGGCGCAAATCTGTGCCTGCTGGGCGAGACCGTGCGCAGCGAGCTTTTCGGCGCAGGCGACCCGACGGGCGTGGCGATCCGGGTCGGGCGAATGAGCTGCCGGGTAATCGGCGTGCTTGCCGCCAAGGGCACATCCGGCTTCGGCCAGGATCAGGACAACATCGTCGTCATGCCGCACAGCACGTTCCAACGGCGCATCGCCGGCAATCGCGACATCGACATGATCTATGTCGCGGCGCAGGACGGCGTCTCGACCAGCGAGGTGATGACGAACATCGAGCAGATCCTGCGCGATACGCGCCGCATAGGACCCGGCCAGGAAGACAATTTCGATGTGCGCGACATGACGCAAATCGCAGACGCGATGACGAGCACGACGACGGTGATGACCGGCATGCTGGGCGCGCTGGCGGGCGTGAGCCTGCTGGTCGGTGGCATCGGCATAATGAACATCATGCTGGTTTCGGTGACCGAGCGCACGCGCGAGATCGGCATCCGGCTCGCCATCGGCGCGCATGAGAAGCACATTCTCGTACAGTTCCTCGTCGAGGCGACGGTGCTGTCGCTGCTGGGCGGGTTGATCGGCATCGCCTTGGGGCTTCTGCTGGCCGTGCTGGCCACGACGACATTGTCCATCCCGTTCGTGCCGAGCCTTGCGGTGATTGCGCTCGCCGTCGGCTTCTCTGCCATGATCGGCATGGTATTCGGGTTCTTCCCCGCCCTGCGCGGCGCGCGGCTCGACCCGATCGACGCGCTGCGGCACGAATAACAGTCGTTAATGGAGTTGTGTGTCCTTCGAGGCTCGCTCCACTCGCACCTCAGGATGAGGACTGCAGTGCAGCGCTCGGGCAAGCAGTGGGCTCGAGACTGGTTCCGTTGACGTTCATCGAGCCAACGGCGTCGTAGGTTTGATTAACCCACTTCCCTCATCCTGAGGTGCGAGTGGAGCGAGCCTCGAAGGACGCAGGATGATAAATAGCGCCCGCGTCACGCCTCGCGCGGCGTCGAAAAATGCCAGTCGATCAGGCCCGGCATCTGGGCGGCAAGTCGGTCCGGCATGTCGTTCGGATCGCGGATGATGACGGGACCCTCGATCTCGGGATCGTCTTCGGCGGCAACATGACGGCGGATTTCTTCGGCGAGCTCGTCGGCCGGCCGGTCGAGGAAGTAGCGGCGGAAGAGCACGGTGCCGGTCGTTTTCGACAAAAGGTGGTAGCGATCCTCATGCCGCACGCCGGAAAGGTCGATGCCGGTTTCCTCGCCGACCTCACGGTGCATGTTGAATTCGAGGTCGGCCTGGCCGCCGCGGAAATCGACCGGCTCGAACGACCCGGCAGCGAAATAGACCAGCCCGGCATTGATGGTCGACGGCCCCATGCGTATCGCCACCAGCGCATTGTCGGCGCTCACCAGCATGGCGTGGGTATAGGCATGCCCAGCCCCGCTGATCGGCCTGAGGCTGCGCCAGTAGAGGAAGGTGGCATAGCGGACGATATGGCAGCGTCCGATCAGATCGCCCTCCTCCCATCGCAAGCTCGAAAGCAAGGCCACCTCGCCGTTGAAAAGTGCTGGATTGGCGGCCACCGCGCGCTGCCAGTGCTGCGCGATCGCTTCCTCATTCGCGACGCCGAACGGGTGCGGCGCAGGATCGAGCCGCACGGAGACGTTTCGCACCGGAAGGATGACGTCGGCTGGAAGGTCGAAGCTCATGCGATGTCGAGTTCCACGACGACGGGGCAGTGGTCGGAAGCCTTCGGTCTATCCCAGCCGGTGCGCGGGAACCGGTCCACCTCCTGTCCCGGAGGGAAAGGCGTGCGGAACGGTTGGCCTGCGCGGACGATTTCCGGCATCGCCGTGGCGTTGCGCCGCGCCAGGCCGCGCGACAGCATGATGTAGTCGAGCTGGCAGAGGTGCCGTTCGGCCGGCCCCCGCGTATGGTAGAGCGTCCAGCGGTCGAGCTCGGCCCTACGCTCGACCACGTTCTCACAAAAGTCTCCGGCGGTGAGCACGTCTATGCTGGAGCGCGCCTCGCGCACCGGGTCGAAGGCGAAGCCGTTGTGTGCGTCGCCGGTGATGACGACGCGCTCGCGATAGTCGTTGAAGTCGCCGCAGATGGCCCAGCGCTTGTCCGCGGCATGATCGACGCCGAAACGGTCTTCGATGATCCGGCGCACGGCAGCGGCCTCGGCGAAGCGGACCGGCATCGTCGCATCGCGTCCATTCAACCCGTTGCGCGGGCTGCCCATGGATTTGAAGTGGACCGTATAAATCGTCATCGGCTTGCCGCCGATGCGTAGGTCGAGCTCGAGGCAATCGCGCCGGAAGATGCGCTCATGCGGCTCTTCGCCCAGTTCCGCCAGCCCCGGCGTGAACAGGTCCAGATCGGCATAGGTCAGATGCGCGTGGCTGCGCATGGATACGAATTCGATCGGCTGGCCGTGGACAGTCTGGTCGCGCACCATGACGGCCACGTCGATGCCTCGCCCGTCATTGCCCTGGGTCGTGTATTTCTCGCGGTAGCCGTGGCCGATCATCTTGAAGAGATAGCCGTATTCGAAGGCGCGCAACGCCTCGATATTGTCGACCTCCTGCAGGCAGAAAATGTCGGCGCGCGCCGCTGCGATCGCCAATGCGGAGAGCTGGCGCGCATCATCCGTATGGGAAATCGCACGGGCGCGCTCGAGCTGGCGGTATTCGGCTTCGTCCTTGATCTCGTAAAGCGACAGCACCCTGTCCTGGTGTAGTTCGTTGCGGAAACCGGAGAAATCGAACCTGTTCATCAGGTTCTCGACATTGAAGGTGGCAAGGCGCAGCGACATGACCGGCACTTGACCCAACCGCACGCGCGAATGCAAGCACCGGCCGGCAACGAAAACCCGCAAACCGCGTTAATTTGCGTTCATCGCTCGTTCATTTGGCAGAAGCGATAGTGTCCGCCATGAAGGGTGGGCTACACCAAGGAGCATAACCATGAAACATAAGATCGCTGCCTTTGCCCTCGCCGCGGCGGTATGTCTGGGGCTGGGTTCGGGTGCCATGGCCTCGCCAGCGGCTGCACTCAACGCAGCATCGGCAACTGCCGACAGCGCGCAGAAGCCGACAATCCAGCTCGTGCAAGGTGAAAACGACCGGCGTCACTGGAGCAGAGACGGCGAGCGCTGGCGCAACCGCGGCGACTACCGTGATCGCCGCGACTGGCGTGGCCGCCGTGACTGGCGCGACGACGACCGCTGGCGCTACCGCCGTCACTATCGCCCGCGCCCGACCATCGAGTTCCATGTCGCGCCGGCGCCGCGTTACCGGCCACGCCCCGGCTATCGCCTGTCGGCGGCCCATTATCGCTGGTGTGAGGCGCGCTGGCGGTCGTACAGGGCATATGACAACAGCTACCAGCCCTATAACGGCCCGCGCCGCGAGTGCGTGTCGCCCTACTACTAAGGCTTTTGCAGACGGAAATGCCCGGAGCGACCATTCGCTTCGGGCATTTTTTTACTCAGGCTGGCACGAACTCAACACCCACGTCGGTAAGCGAGCGCCAGCGGACAACGGCCGCCCGGCTGCGAACGTCGCCCGACATGGCCAGGTCGAACCGGGCCGGGACGGCCGAAGCCTCCCCGAATGTGAGCCTGGCTCCACCTTCCGAAATGTTGCGGACCACGCATTCGAATGCGCCATAACCGCCGTTGAAGGTGAGTGTTGCGCCCTTGAACGCACGCCGACGCGTTTCCCGTCGCCGTTCCTCGAACACCTCGCCATCGAGGCCGATCGACTTGGTCGTGATGGATTCCATAGCGAAACTCCCCTGCTTCGATCCCGTCTTTCCAGCGAAAGACGTGCCAGATGCGCTGTGCCGAAACAGAACAGCCGGAAGCGGGCCTCCGGCGTTTGTAGTGAAAGCGTCGGGATTGCGCTGCCTAGTAAGCGCGGATCGCGCCCACGACGTCGACAACGACATCCAACCCGTCGAAGGTCTTGGGCAGGTTTTCGGCCTCATTCGGGCGGGAGACGCATACATTGATGGCCAGATCGTCCTTGGCACCGTTGAGCCCGATGCCGACGCTCACCACTTCGCCTTTGCCGGCGAAGCGGCGTTCAAATGCCTTCTGTATCTCGATGGCTTGTTCCATCGAGTGTTTCGTGGCCACCATTTGATGCCTCAGACCAAGGTCACTCCCAGTTGAGCGGTCACGGATGATATAGGGTTTGCCCCCGTAATTCCAACATTGCCTGCGCCGCCGGAGGCCGAGCCCGCAAAGAGCAGCGCGACCGGTCTGCCCTCTTCGTCGACGATCAGCGACCCGCTATCTCCGGGCCTGCCGAAAGGCTGTGGGGGCGCTGCTGTCTCGATGACGATCTGGTTGTCGAAGCGGGCGACGCCCACGCCCACGTCGACCAGGAAATTGTTGACGTTGACGGCGCGCACCAGGCCACGGGTGTGGCGCGTGGTGCGGCCGGTTTTGAGCACGGTCATGCCGGGCATCGCATCGACGGGCGATGCCGGCTGAAGCGTGACGGCAGGTTGCGGCTCGTCGGCGCTGTCGAAGAGTGTTGCCCTGTCTTCGGCACGGTCGTGACCGATGAGCGTGGCGAAGGCGGCATCGACCGGGTTCGGGAAACCGCCGAACTGGATCGGCACGAAGCGGGTCAATTCCGCAATGTCGTCCGCCCCCGGCTTGCCGCCGTCGCGCGCGCCGGGCTGCATGATCCGGGTGGAAACAGGCGTGCTGTTGACGTCGGCGAGCACGTGGTTGTTCGACAGGATGCCGACGCTTCCGCTCTCGTTGTCGCGACAGAAGCAGCCGAACGTGCCGGCATATCTGACTATCGTCGGCGAGATGCTGCAGCCGAGCCTGAGGGGATCGTTGCGGACCAAGGTCCACAGCGGCTTCTGCCGTCCGATATACAGCACCTCCGCCTCGCCGCGGGCTGCCTCGACGGCCTGCTCGACCACGGAACAGTTCACCTTACGCCGGTCCTGAACGAGGATCGCCAGCCTGGCGTCGTCCCTGCCTTCGTCAGTCGTTATGCCGAGCGCAATGTCCTCGACGGCGCGGTGCCTGGGCTTGCGCGGCCGGGCTGCCTTCGTTTCCAGAAGTGCCGGATCGAGAAAAAGGCCCGGCGAGGGATATTCCAGGCCGGCAACCACCGGCGCTTCGACGAACTCGAAAATCTGCGAGAAAATACGGGCCTGGAGCTCAAGCGCGGAATCGACCTTCATTGCGTCCTCCAACGCGCCCCGCCCGCGATCGCAGCCTAGCAAAAAATCGAGCCGCAGTGTGCGCCGCGGCTCGGTGAGGTTTCGCAATGCTTTACCGCCGGCGCCGGGTACAATCCCTACGGCAGGCGGAACCGACGGCGTCGCCTAGTTGCGGGCCTTGTCGACCAGCTTGTTCTTGGCGATCCACGGCATCATGCCGCGCAGCTTCTCGCCGACTTCCTCGATCTGATGGCTGTCGTTCATGCGGCGGATGCCCTTGAAACGCGCCATGCCGGAGCGGTACTCCTGCATCCATTCCGAGGTGAACTTGCCGGTCTGGATGTCGTTGAGCACGCGCTTCATCTCGGCCTTGGTCTCAGCGGTGATGATGCGCGGGCCCGACACGTATTCACCCCATTCGGCGGTGTTCGAGATCGAGTAGTTCATGTTGGCGATGCCGCCCTCGTAGATGAGGTCGACGATCAGTTTCACCTCGTGAAGGCACTCGAAATAGGCCATCTCGGGCGCGTAGCCGGCTTCCACCAGCGTCTCGAAGCCGGCGCGGATGAGCTCGACCAGACCACCGCACAGCACGACCTGCTCACCGAAGAGATCCGTCTCGCACTCTTCCTTGAAATTGGTCTCGATGATGCCCGAACGGCCGCCGCCGACGCCGCAGGCGTAGGAGAGGCCGAGGTCGAGCGCGTTGCCCGAGGGATCCTGATGGACGGCGACGAGGCACGGCACGCCGCCACCCTTCTGATATTCGCCGCGCACGGTGTGGCCCGGGCCCTTCGGCGCGATCATCAGCACGTCGACGGTCGCCTTCGGCTCGATGAGGCCGAAATGGACGTTGAGGCCGTGGGCGAAGGCAATCGCCGCGCCGTCACGGATGTTGGGGGCGATCTCGTTCTTGTAGATGTCGGCCTGCAGTTCGTCGGGCGTGGCCATCATCATCAGGTCGGCCCAGCCGGCGACTTCCGCAACCGTCATGACCTTGAGCCCATCGGCTTCCACCTTGGCCGCGGTGGGCGACCCGGCCTTGAGGCCGACGGCGATGTCCTTAACGCCCGACTCTTTGAGGTTGAGCGCGTGGGCACGCCCCTGCGAGCCATAGCCGATGATGGCGACCTTCTTGCCCTTGATGAGATTCAGATCGGCGTCGCGATCGTAATAAACCCGCATTGTCGTTTCCTTCCCTTGCGTTGATTTCAGCCGGCGCTCGCCGCCGGTGTCGGTTTTGCCCCATAAAGAGCGAAGAACTGCCGCGTGGCGCGCGCGGCATCCCGCGCGATCCCCGCCTCAGTCATTTCCAGCCGGTCGCCCAGCAGCAACCGGATCTGAATGTCGCGGCCGACGAGGCCGAAAAAGGTGCGAAACGCCTCCTCGCCGTCTTCGAAGTCGATCAGGCCCGCCGTTCGGGCAGCTTCGAGCAGCGGCTTCAGCCGTTCGCCGATGGCGAAACGCCCGTTGGCGAGCACGATGCCGCCAAGATTGCTCTTGGCCGAACCGGCATGAGCCACGGCGACCTGATTGAGCGCGATCGAGGTGGGCGACGAGATCACGCCGAGCCAGTTCACGGCAAACCGCTCGAGGCTCTCGCGCAACGCAGCCGCATCCAGCTTCTGCCGGTCATAATTGCCAGCACGGACCTGGGATGCCTGCCATTTGACGGTGGCGGTAAGCAGGCCGTCGCGGTCCCCGAACCATTTGTAGAGCGTTTCCTTGGAGCAGCTCGCACGCCGTGCAACAGCCGTCATGGTCAGCGCGTCGCGCCCTTCCACCAGCAGCGCCAGCACGGCATCGAGCACCTCGCCCTGGCGGGGCGTCAGCGTCTCCTCGTGCTCGATGGCGCTCGTTTCCTGCACCTGATCCGCCTCGTTGCAATGGTCCGGCAGAAGGCTTCAAAGCCCGTACCGTACGTTACGGTTCGGGTCTATCGCCCGAAATCCGGCGGATTGCAAGAGGCCCGAGACGGGGGTTAGGGAAAATTCCTGTCCGTGGCGGCCCGCCCCTGCCCTGCCGGGATGGACAGCGCTGCGCGAACCGATCAGTCGGCGTCCGCGACCTCGCCGCTCTTGCCTCGACGCCAGTAGGCGGCAATGAGATTGCTGCCGCGCGGCAGATCGCATTCCTTGCGCAGGTATGTGCGGATCTCGCGCGCGGCGGCGTGCTCGCAGCCTGCCCAGATGAAGATCGAGCGGCCGTCTTCGGGCAGTGCCAGACCCTTAACCGCATCGGCCAGCAGCCTCGTCGTTCCGGCGGGCCTGCCCTCCCGCGAAAGCCAGCGGAGGTCGAGATCGGCGTTCGTGGTCAGGTGCTGGCGTTCCGCGTCGTCGGCGATCTCGATCAGGGCGACCACCTTGCGGCCGGCCGGCATCTCCTCGAGCATGCGGCCGATGGCGGGCAAGGCCGTCTCGTCGCCGGCCAGAACGCACCAGTCCGCATCGCGCAGCTCGCCACCGCCCGGCCCGGTCATGCCGACGACATCGCCCGCCGCGGCTTCGGCGGCAAATGTCGCGCCCGGCATCTCGTCGCCCTCGTGCAGAACGAAATCGACATCGATCTCACCTGCCTCGACGTCGATGCGGCGAATGGTATAGACGCGGTTGATCGGTCTCGGACCCTCCGGCCACGCCTGCCGCCCGTCCGTCCCCATGACCGGCCACACGGGTGAGACACCCTTCGTCGGCGCGAGCAGCAGCCGCATGTGGATGCCGCCATAGCTGAAGCGCCGCAAATCGGCGCCGGCAAGCGTCAGCCGGCGCATGCGCGGCGTGACCTGGGCTGCGCGGACAACCCTCATCTCGCGGAAATAGGGCAAGGGCGCGCCGGCGCGGATACCGCCCTGCCAGACCACTTCCGGCACGGGGCCATCCGCGAACTCGCCGACATGGTCGGTGACGCCCCATTGCAGGAAGGCGAGCGAGGTCTCGTCCGAGGCCTGAACGCGGAACTGCATGGCCTGCGCAATTGCGGTGGCTTCGACGGTGCCGATACCGAAATCGGCGCTCCATCGCTCGTCGGAACCCGACACCGTGCCATGTTCGATGAAATGATCGCGCAGCCTTGCCATCACGTCGAGCGGCGATGAAATGGCTATGGTGGTTTCGGCACGAAGCGTGTGTTGCGGGGTCACTGGCTTTCTCCGACCGGCTCGAGCGTTGCGGGAATTTCTGGTGTCGTGGGGCGCGTGACGAACGCGATGGCCGGTATCGTCGCGAGCGCGATCAGGCCGGCGCCTGCAAAGAAGACGCCGTAGCCGAGATGCTCGGCCACGAAACCGGCGGCAACCCCGCCGGCCATGCTGACGAGAGCATCCATCGACTGGAACAGCGTGAAGTCGACGCCGCCCTGGCGCGGGTCGGACCAGTGCATGAACTGCGCATAAAGAGCGACGAAGCCAAGCGCCATGATGCCCGAGGAACTGGCGACTGCGACGGCGAGCAGCACCGGCAACGGCAGGTCGATGAACAGAAGACCGCGCGATGCGAATGTGGCGAGCGCAAGCGCCTGCAGGACCAGCGCGATGACCAGCACGGCGCGCGCGCCGAGCATGCGCACCAGCGCCCCGCCGAGAAGTGCCGCACCAAGCCCAACAACCATGCTGCCGGCCCCATTGAGCAACCCCAGGGTCGCGAGGTCGAGCCCGGCATCGACGAGGAACGGGCCAAGCATCATCAGCGCCGTCTTCTGCGCCACCACATAGAGCGCGGCGGCGAGCAGGCCCCGGCGTATCGCCGGCCGACGCAGGGCCGCGGCAAGCGACGGCACGTGCGGACGCTCCTCGCTCGCCCCGGCTGCCTGCGAGCGCAGCAGGAACGGCAATCCAAGGACCGCCAGAAGTGCTGCCATCGCCCACATCGCATCGGTCCAGCCGAGGCCGGCCACAAGCAGCAAGAACAGCCCGCCACCGATGGCGGACCCCAGATACGCGCCGCCGACCTGGGCCGCGTTTGCCCAGCCGTGCTGGGAGCGCGGCAGGCTTTCGACCGCGTAGCCGTCGCACGCGATGTCGACTGTGGCCGCGGCAAGAGCCACCACCGTGAGGCAGGCAAGAACGGGCACCAGCGGGCTCGGCCCGAGCAGGCCAACCACGATCAGGCCCGCGATCGAGATGATGCCACCCACGGCGACGATGACGCCGGAGCGATTGCGGCCCACCGGCGGCAAGCGATAGCGCTCCACCATCGGCGCCCACAGGAACTTCAAGGCCCACGGCAGCGCGATCAGCGACAGAAGCCCGACATTATCGAGCGACAGGCCCTGATCGCGCAGTACGGCCGGCAGCCCGGTCCACGTCACCCCGCCGATGACGCTTTGCGCGACATAGAGGCCGCCCACCGCGAACACGACGGCGGCGGGGTTGGCTGACACTGGCGTGCCGTCGGCCATCGGTGTCAGAACCGGTAGCGCAGGCTGCCGAAGACCGAGCGGCCTTCATCCCAATAGCAGTTGCCGGCGGTGCAGATCTTCTTGCGCTCGTCGAACAGGTTCTTGGCGTTGACCTGCAGCAGCAGGCCTTCGAGCTCAGGATTGCGGACGCCGAAATCGTAGGATACCGACGCATCGACGAATACGCGGTCATCGTTCTTGAACGAGTTCTGATCGTCGCCGAAGCTCTCGCCGACATATCGAACGCCGGCGCCGAGCCCGAGACCAGCCATCGCACCGTCGCGGAACCGATATTGGCCCCACAGCGAGAAGATGTGATTGGGCGTCGACGACAGCTCGTTGCCTTCGGTGCCGGCCGCACCCCTGTCGATCTTCATGCGCATGTAGGTGTAGGAGCCGACCAGGCTGACGCCATTGTCCAGCGTCGTGGCGGCCTCCAGTTCGAAGCCGCGCGAATTCAGGTCGAGCTGGCGCTGGCGCTGGTTGCCGGCATCGTCGAAAGTGCCGTCATAGACGACGCCGTCCGTCTGATCGATGTTGAAGACCGAGGCGTTGATGATGGCGTTGTAGTCGGGGATTTCGTATTTGACGCCGATCTCGACCTGCTTGCCCTTGGTTGGTCGCGCGACCCGGCGCTCATTGGTGGCGCTGTCATAGACGAAGCCGATATTGGGCGAGAACGAGGTGGAGTAATTGGCATAGGGGATGATGCCCCAATCCGTGCGGTAGGAAACGCCGACGCGGCCGGAAAACGCACTGTCCGTCTGCTCGGTCTCGTTGAACAGGTAGTCGACGCTCTGCGTGTCGACCCAGTCGTAGCGGCCGCTGGCGAACAGCGTGAAGTTGTTCCACTGCATCTGGTCATGCACATAAGCACCGATCTGGTGCATTCGCTGGCTGCCGGAGAACGACATCGGCATCTCCTCGATGTCGTCCACCGAGACGTAGGACGTGGCGTTCTGCGCGTCGTAATCCGTCCAGCTATAGTCCAACCCGGCAACGGCGACATGGCTGACCGGACCGGTGTCGAACTCGAACTGGGCCTGATTGTCCACGACAAAATTCTTCGCGTTCTCCTTGTAGTGCCCCCAGTAGCGGGCGAGATCGTCGGGGTCGGACGGATCGACCAGGTAGTGGCCGCTATATTGCAGATCGGCATCCACGGCGTTGAAGCGCAGGTTCTGGCGCACTGTCAGCGTGTCGTTGAAACGATGCTCGAACTCGTAGCCGATGCGTCCCTGCAAGCCGGTGAAATCGTTCCAGGCCGGGTCACCTTCGTAGAGGTTCGACACCTCGCCGTAGGCAGGGTTGTAGAAGAACGCCGTCCCGCCGGTCACGGCTTGCGAGATTTCGCCGAGAACGGTCAGCTTGGTGCCCTCGTCCGGCTTCCAGGTGACCGCGGGCGCAAGATAGAGCTTGTCGTCGGCGTAGCCCGGAAGATCGGTGTTGGACTTACGCGCAAGCCCGGTCAGGCGGTAGAGCAGCGTGCCGTCCTCATCGGCAGGACCGGACAGGTCGAACGCAGCCTGATAGCGGTCGTTGCCACCCAAGAGCACCTCGATCTCGCGGAAAGGCTCGTCCTTCGGCCGCTTGGTGACCAGATTGACAAGGCCGCCGGGGCCGCTGATGCCGTAGAGCGACGACGCCGGCCCCTTGAGCACGGTCAGGCCTTCGATGCCGTAGGGCTCCGTCTTGAACCAGGCCGAGGGGCCATTGTACTGCCGCAGCCCGTCGCGGAAGATGCCATTGTAGTAGGACGGGAAGCCGCGCAGGGTGAAGGCGTCATAGCGGCTGTCAAAGCCGAACCCGTTGGGATTGGCGCTCGCGGTGTAGGACAGCGTCTCGTTGAGCGTGCGCGGCTTCTGGTCCTCGATCTGGTCCTGCGTGATGACCGAGATGGCCTGCGGAATATCCGCAATCGGCGTATCGACCTTGGTCCCGATCCTGTCCTGCTTGGCGACATAACCCTCCTGGACGAGGATGTCGTTGCTCTCGGACTGGATTTCGATGACGTCGAGAACGGTCGGGGCTTCCTGCGCGAGGCCGATCGTCGGCCATGCGAGAGCGCTTGCAGCGAGCAGAGCGGCGTTGAAGGTACGGAACGAACGAGCAGACACGACGGCCCCCTTGCGACGTTGGAGGATTCCTTTCGGGTGCCAAAGAGGCTCCCTGGGCGCGACTGCTATAAAAGATGACTCTATGAGTCAACTTAGCGAATGGCGGGTTATGTCGATTGCAGCGTGGATGACCGATGACCCAGCGGGAGGTCAGGGGCGGTTCCAATCCTTTTCCAGCAGACCGATCGCGCCGAAGGGATCTATGATCGTGCCGGCGACCATCGAGGCGAGGATCTGCGGGGCCGGCGGGACCTTTGCAACCGTTGCCACAAGCCGGTCGCGCAGTAGCGGCAGCAGAACCGAATCCGACTGGTAGAAGGGCGTGAAGGCGGCCGAGAGCATCTGAAAGACGCGCACATGCAGCCTGCGGGAGCGGGCGTAGGAACCAAGCGCGGTTTCGAGATCAGCCGATTGCTCAAGGGCGTGGGCAAGCGCGGCCGCGTCGAGCAGCGCCATGTTGGCGCCCTGCCCGAGCTGCGGGCTGGTCGAATGCGCGGCATCGCCGATCACCGCCAGACGACGCCCCGCCGGCACCTTCAACGTGTGGTGGCCGTAGCGCGCCAGTGTGAGCTGCGAGAAGTCGCCGATCTGGTCAAGGTAGGGAGTTGTCTCGGGCCAAAGCCCGGCGACCTGCTCCTTCCACGCATCGAGCCCGGCGGCGATCACCGCATCGGCGTCGTCCGGCTTGAGGCTCCAGAAGAAGGCCGCCTGCTTTTTGCCGCCCGGCTCGTCGCTACCGATCGGCAGCACACCGATCATGACGCTGGCGCGGCGGTAGCGCTGCGTCAGCGCGTGGGCGTCGAAGCTTCCGCCAACCCAGTCGAGCGTCGCCCAGAACGCGCCATAGGTGAGTGGACGGCGTGTGGCTGGCCTGGCCGAAAAGGCAGCGAGTGGTGAGCGTGCGCCGCTGGCATCGACCACAAGGTCGAAGCGACCGATGTCACGACCGCCCGCCCCCTTGAGCGTCGCATGAGCGGAGCCCGCATCCAGCGCCACGATCTCGCTGCCGGTCTCGATGGCGATGCCCTGCGCTTCGACAGCACGATGCAGGACGCCGAACAGGGCCGCACGATGGACGGCAAGCCCGAACCGGCCTTTGCGCTGCGCGTCATAGCGTACGTCCAGCACCGTGCGGCCGCTTTTCGCATCGCTGCCGTGGAGGCGATCGATGCGGCTGCCGCGCGTCATGATTTCGGGCAGCAGGCCGAGTCGATCGAGCACAGTGAGGCCTGTCGGCTGCAGGATCAGGCCAGAGCCGAGCGGCTTCGGCGTGTCGAAGCGTTCGAAGACGGTGACGCGGTGGCCGGTGCGATGAAGGAACAGCGCCGCGGCAAGCCCGGCCGGTCCCGCACCGGCAATTGCAATATCGAGTGATTTCAAATGCTGCCCTGCCCGCCGACCTTCAGTCGCCCGCCGCGTCGAACTCCACCCGTGCCGCACGCACCTGCTGGTGATTGTTCTCGGCCCAGTGGAACAGGTGCTCGATCGAGTCGTACATCGAGCGACCGAGATCCGTCAGGCTGTACTCGACGCTGGGCGGCTTGGTCGGAAAGACTTCGCGGTTGACATAGCCGTCCCGCTGTAGATCGCGCAAGGTCTGGGTGAGCATGCGCTGCGAAATGTCGGGCACGAGCCTGCGCAACTCGCCGAAGCGGTACGGACGCTCCGCAAGAGCCATCAGCAGCAAGGCGCTCCACTTCCCCGAAATGTTCTGCACGACCGTGCGGATCGGGCAGTTGTCGAGCCCGCCATTGCCGACATTGGCGCGGTAGATTTCGATCTTGCGGCGCGCCGAAACAACCGTCGTGTCCATGGGTGGTTCCTTCCAGGTTACCAGCAGAGCCGAAACTGCCTCCTTTACGGGACGCGGTCAATCTACAATGTAGTGCTGGTCTCAAAATGAGAGCAACAACGCAACCAGCAGAGTTACCGCCATGTCCAACACGATCCTTGTCACCGGCGCGTCGGGCCATCTCGGCCGGGCCGTCATCACCCACCTCCTCGAAAGCCAGGGTGTCGAGCCCTCGCGCATCATCGCCGGTACGCGCGACCCGCAGAAACTGGCGGACCTCGCCGCGAAAGGCGTAACCACGCGCCATATCGATTTCGACGATGCGGCAAGCCTGGAAAACGGCTTTGCCGGCGTCGGGACGGTTCTCATCATCTCCACCGACGCGCTGGATGGCGCAGGCACGCGGCTGCGCCAGCACAAGGCGGCGATCGCCGCAGCCGCAAAGGCCGGCGTCGGGCGCATCGCCTATACGTCGCTTCCCAAGGCAGAGAGTTCGCATGTCAGCTTTGCTCCGGATCATCATCAGTCTGAAGAAGCGGTGAAAGCCACCGGCCTTCCCCACCTGATCTTCCGCAACAGCTGGTATCAGGAAAACCTGCAGATGAGCCTGCCGCAAGCCGTGGCCAGCGGCCAGTGGTTCACCTCCGCAGGCAATGGGCGCACGGTTTTCGTCGCCCGCGACGACATCGCAGCGGCCATCGCAGCGGAACTCGCAAACCCGCCCGAAGGCAGCGTCACCTACACGCTGACAGGCGACGAGGCCTTCACCAACGCGGAGATTGCTGCGCTGGCATCGGATGTCATCGGCAAGCCGATCACGGTCGTCGACGTGAGCGACGAGCAGCTGGCCGGGGGCATGAAGGCTGCCGGCGTGCCTGAGCCCGTCATCCCGACGCTCGTCTCCTTTGACGTGGCTACACGGGAAGGTGATCTCGGGGTAATCACCACGGATGTCGAACGCCTGTCGGGCCGGAAGCCGCGAGCGCTGCGGGACTTCCTTGCTGCGAACAAGCCCGCACTGGCCGGCTAAAATGGCTGGGTGGCGCGGAATTCGCGCCGCCCTTCACTCAAAGCGTGACCTGAGTACCGATCTCGACAACGCGACCGGTGGGGATCTGGAAATAGGCGCTCGCGTCGCTGGCGTTTCGGGCCAGCACGATGAACAGCTTGTCCTGCCAGCGCGGCATCAGCGAGCGGCGCGAGATTTTCAACGACCGGCGCGACACGAAGAACGAGGTCGACATGATGTCGAACTTCCAGCCCAGCTTGCGGCAGACCGCGAGCGCCTTTGGCACGTTCGGCTGTTCCATGTAGCCGAACCGCAGCACCACTCTCATGAACAGATCGTTGATCGGGGTGATCTGCGCGCGTGCTTCTTCGGCGACATAGGGGTCCTCGGTCATTTCGACGGTCAGGATCGCGTTCTGCTCATGCAGGACGTGATAGTGCTTGAGGCTGTGCATCAAGGCCGTCGGCGCGCTTTCCGGGTCGCTTGTCAGGAATACCGCCGTGCCTGCGACGAGGTGCGGCGGCTTCGCAGCCAGGTTGTCGGTGAGCAGCGCGAGGGGGATTTCCGTCTTGCGGGTCTTGCGGAACAGCAGCCTGCTGCCCCTGCGCCAGGTCATCATCATGACCGCGAGCGCCGCCGCCACTGCGATGGACACCCAACCGCCGTCCGCGAACTTCTGTGCGTTGGCCCACAGGAAGGTGACATCGAGCAGCAGGAAGGGCGCAACCACCAGTGCCGCCACCAAGGCGGGCCGGCGCCAGGTGCGCCAGAAGACGAAGAACAACAGCAGCGCCGTCACCACCATCTCGCCGGCGACGGATATGCCGTAAGCGGAGGCGAGCGCTTCCGACGAGCCGAACTCGGCTACGAGAATGAAGACGCCGACGAGAAGCAGGAGGTTGACCTGCGGCATGTAGATCTGGCCGGACTGGGTCTCCGACGTATGCTGCACCTGAAGGCGCGGCAGAAGCTGAAGCTGGATAGCCTGACGCGTCAGCGAATAGGCGCCGGTTATCACGGCCTGGCTGGCGATGACTGTCGCCATCGTCGCGAGGACCACCATCGGCAGCGTCGCCCATGACGGAACCATCTGGAACAGGGGCTGCCCTACCAGGCCGCCATGCGAGATTACATAGGCGCCCTGCCCGAAATAGTTGATCAGCAGGGCGGGAAAGACGAGGGCAAACCACGCCAGCATGATCGGCCGTCGCCCGAAATGGCCTAGATCGGCATAGATGGCTTCCGCGCCCGTCACGGCGAGGAATGCGGCACCCATGACCGCCAGGGAAACGCCGCGATGGTCTATGAGGAACAGGACCGCATGGCTTGGGTCAAGCGCGGCCAGCACGGCAGGATATTCGGCAAGCTCGATCGCGCCCGAAACAGCAAGCGTGAGGAACCACAGTGCGGTCACCGGACCAAAAACGCTTGCCACGCCCGCCGTACCGAAACGCTGGACGGCAAACAGCGCCAAGAGGATCGCCAGCGTGATGGCAACCACGTAATCCGAGAAAGCGGGGGTAACGACCTCAAGCCCCTCGACCGCCGAAAGCACGGAGATGGCCGGTGTAATGATCGCATCGCCGAAAAAGAGCGCTGCGCCAACCATGCCGAGGACCAGGATCAGCGGCGCGTAGCGGCCGGCATCGCGCCTGGCCAACGCCATCAGGGACAGCGTGCCGCCTTCCCTGTCGTTGTCGGCGCGCAGCACGAAAAGCACGTATTTCACCGAGACGATGAGCGTCAGCGACCAGACGATGATCGAAAGGATGCCGAGCATCTCGGCTTCAGTCGGCGGACGGTCTCCGGCCACGGCGCGGGTTGCCTCGCGCAGCGCGTAGATGGGGCTGGTGCCGATGTCGCCATAGACGACGCCTATCGCACCCAATGCGAGCGCGGTTGTCGTCTGTGACGTTTTACGCGGGGTTTCCTGGCCGCCATTGGTGGCCAAATGGTCTGCGGCGGCAGAACCTTCTGCATTTTCATGCATGTCGTGCCCTCCTTCAAAGGACGGGCGCGGTTTCTACTCCTGTTGCAGTGCAACAACAAATGCTGCTTTAGGAGGGCTTGTACGCCTCGCCATGCAGTAGACGCACGACTACCACCCGCTTGCCGTCAGGAAACGGCGCACGGTTCCAGCCATGCCATGCTCCAGCGCGTCGGCCGTCAGGCCATGGCCGATCGACACCTCAGCCAGATGCGGAATGCGCCGGGCCAGCGGCGGGAGATTGGCGACGGTAAGGTCGTGGCCTGCATTGACATCAAGCCCAGCCGCTCTGGCGAGCTCGGCCGTTTTGCCGAGTCTTTCCAGTTCCATGGCGGCTTTTTCTGCATCGTCATGGCAACCGCCATAGGGGCCGGTGTAGAGTTCGATACGGTCCGCGCCGGTCGCCTGCGCCGCGGCGATCTGCTCCTCGGACGCGTCGGGATCGCAAAATAGCGAAATCCGCGCGCCGGTCTTCTTCAGACGAGTGACGATCGCCTTGAGCATGTCGCGGTTGGCGACGAAGTCCCAGCCATGGTCCGAGGTCGGCTGCTCCGGATCGTCCGGCACGAGCGTCACCTGCTCGGGCTCGGCCGCTTCTACGAGCGCCAGGAAATCGCCGGTCGGATAACCTTCGATGTTGAATTCGGCCGCCGGAAACTCGTCGTCGATCAGCGCCCGCAGCTCCGGCAGGTCCGAATTGCGCGTGTGACGCTGGTCGGGTCGCGGATGCACCGTCAGCCCGTGTGCGCCGGCGGCGAGCGCAATGCGACCCAGCCCGGTCACGCTCGGCCATGGCAGGTCGCGGCGGTTTCTCAACAGGGCGATGGCGTTCAGGTTGACGGAAAGCTTTGCAGGCATTGCTTGGCAGTCTTCTGGTTAAACGGTCGCGTCATCCTATATCCATTTGATGGGGAACAGACATCGGGTTTCGTGTGTTCCAGACCAAACTGCACGCGGAACGAAAGGAGCAAACATGCGGCCATTGGAACGGGTTCCGGCTGTCCGGCGTCTGGAAACGGACAAATCGACCGTTTTCGCTATCGAGATCACTGGCGAATTCACATCCGCCGACGCCGAAAATCTGTGCGGCCTTCTGGAGGGTGCCTTTGCGATTCACCCGACACTCGACCTGCTGGTGCGCCTCGTGGAGCTTCAGGAAGTGGACACTGCCGATCTGCCGCCGGAGACGAGCACTTTCATGAAGGAACACGTCGCCCAGCATGTCGGACGATGTGCGATCATCGACGACGGCGGCTGGGCGGACCGCGTGACGCGGCTCTTCGACCCCGGCGACGGCATCGAGACGCGTCATTTCGCAACCGCTGACGAGCCTGAAGCATGGCGGTGGCTCGGCGCGAACGAGATCGAAGAAAACATCTAGCGGCGCACTATCGCCGACGAACCGTCACATTGTTTACACCGCGGGCGTGCAGGTGAGCGCACCATGACCCATCTGCGCATTCTCGATTCGATCACCGATCGCGGCGACCCCCGCCGCCCCAACGAAGACGCAAGCGGAGGCGCGGCGAACTGCGCCTTCGTCATCGACGGTGCGACCGGCCTTGGAGAGAACATCATCGACGAGTCCGAATCGGATGCGGCGTGGCTGGCGAAGTTTGCAGCCGTAACCTTCGAGGAAGACGCGCTGGCCGGCTGCGCGGTGGCCAAGAGCGTCCGCAAGATCAACGAGCGCGTGTCGCGCATCATCGGCGATCTTGCTGGCTCCATGCCGGTCGATCCCTGGAACCTGCCCTGCGCCGGTTTCCAGATGATCCGGGTCGAGAAAGACGGCATCGTGAGCCATGGCCTCGGTGATTGCCGGCTGTTCCTGCAGGACGCGGCCGGCGCCACGCACGCGCTGAGCGCCATTGAAGGCGGCGCGGCGGCGGAGAACGAGGAGGCAAAGCGCGCCGTAGCCCATGCCGGCGGCCTGGCCAAGTTCAGGTCGCTGTCGACCGAGCCCGAAATCCGCGCCGAACTGCGCCGTCGCCGGGCGCTCTATAACACCGATGGCGGGTCGGTCTGGACGCTGGGCGCCAACCCGGAAGCCGCTTCCCACATCGTCGCGCAGCCCCTGCCCGCTACGCTGCCGGCTCGCGGCCTGCTCTGCACCGACGGCTTCGCTGCGCTGGTGGATCTTTACGGGCGCTATGACGCCGCTTCGCTGATAGAGCGCGCACGCACGGATGGGCTGGTGCCGCTGCTGGCAGAATTGCGCGCGATCGAGCAACGGGAGGACCCGGACGGGCAGACCTATCCGCGCTTCAAGGTTTCGGATGACGCCACGGCCGTGCTGTTCGAAATCGTGGAGGATCGCGCGGTCAGCGGACGACGGTAAGCCGCTCGGCCGCGCGCGTGATCGCCGTATAGAGCCAGCGCTGGCGCGTGTCCTTGAAGGCGTAGCTTTCGTCGAAGAGCACGACCTCATCCCACTGCGAGCCCTGCGCCTTGTGCACGGTCAGCGCGTAGCCGTAGTCGAAATCGTCAAAACGCTTCTTCTGCTGCCAGGGAATCTCGGCGTCAGGGTCCTCGAAGGCGGCTTTCAGCAGCTTGATCTTGGAGATGCCGCGATCGGGGTCGTCTTCCTCGGGCGATACCAGCAGGTTGATGCCGGGCTTCACCGTCTCGCGCGACGAGGTCATCACCTTCCACAGGGAGCCGTTCAGCAGGCCCTTGGCGGGATCGTTGCGCAGGCAGACAAGCTTGTCGCCGGCCTGCGGGTAGGATGCGTCGAAACCTTTCAACTCGCGCAGGCGCTGGTTGTAGCGGCGGCGGGTACGGTTGGTGCCGACAAGAACCTGGTCCGCCGCCAGAACGAGGTCCTGGTTCACCTCGTCGCGGCCGATCACCTTTGCCGTGCCGTAGTCGCCCTTCATGAATTCGCGGCCTTCGCGCACGTCCAGCGCCAGCCGGATGATCGGGTTGTCGCGCGCCTGCCGGTGGATTTCCGTCAGCAGGTGGTCCGGCTCGTGCTCGGTGAAGAAGCCGCCACCGGAAATCGGCGGCAACTGCGCGGGGTCGCCCAGAACGAGGATCGGCGTGCCGAAGCTCATCAGGTCGCGGCCGAGCTGTTCGTCGACCATCGAGCACTCGTCTACGACGACAAGGGCGGCCTTGGCGATGGGGCTCTGGCGGTTGAGCGAGAAGGTGGGGTTGATCGAGGTCTTGCCGGTGGTTTCGTCCTCGACCGCCTCCTCGCCGCGCGGGCGATAGATCAGCGAGTGGATCGTGCGGGCGTTGGTCGCGCCCTTGGCGCGCAGCACCTGCGCTGCCTTGCCGGTGAATGCCGCGAACTGCACCTGGCCGTCGACATGCTCGGCGAAATAGCGCGCCAGCGTCGTCTTGCCGGTGCCTGCATAGCCGAAGAGACGGAAGAGCGGCTTCTGCCCCTCCTTCAGCCAGCGCGCCACGGCGCGGAGCGCCTCGTCCTGTTGCGGTGAGAACTGCATCGCGCGTTAGTGCGGGATTCGCAGGACGGGGGCAATACCGGGCAGGCTCTTGATGCATCGGGTGCTGACAGTATGGTCGGCGCATCCATTGACGAGTCGAGGCCTTCCATTGCGCCTTATCTGCCTGAACGGATGGGGCGGAAAGCTCCATGAACCGCTGCTCGCCTTCCTCGCGGAAGCAGATCCGGACGTGCTGTGCCTGCAGGAGGTGGTTCACACGCCATCCACCAACCGCGGCTGGCTCACCTATCGCGACGGCGGGACGGACCTGCCGCAGCGCGCGAACTTCTTTGCCGAGGTGAGTAGCGCCCTGCCCGGCCATGTCGCGACCTTCTGCCCGGCTGCGCTTGGCGACCTGTGGAACGGTGAGCAGCGCTATCCGTCCTTCTGGGGGCTTGCGACATTCGTGCGCGCGACCATCCCGATTATCGGGCAGCGGCAGGGCTTCGTGCACGGCGCCTTCTCGCCGCACGGCTATGGCGAGCATCCGCGCTCGCGCAGCGCCCATGCGGTTCGGCTTTACGATCCGGAGGCCGAGCGCCCCGTCACGATCGCCCATATGCACGGGTTGCGCGACCCCACTGGCAAGCACGACACGCCAGCGCGTTCCGCGCAGGCCGCGCGGCTGCTCAAACTGACACGATCCGTCGCTGAGGACGGAGACCCGGTTATCGTGTGCGGTGACTTCAACGTGCTTCCGGACAGCGAAACCTTCGCGGTGCTGCGCGGGTTCAGCCTTGCTGATCTCGTGACGGCGCGCGGCTTCACCGATACTCGGACGTCGCACTACACCAAAGCGGGCCGCTATGCTGACTACATGCTCGTAAACGATGCGGTGAAGGTGCTGTCGTTCGATGTCTTCGCCGAACCGGAGGTCTCGGATCACCGGCCGCTGCTGCTGGAGTTTGCCTGACAGCCCAGCACGTGAGCAGGTCAGGGGCCGCCCGAGGGATCGTTGGCCAGCAGGATGGGGCTACCGTGGGGCGTGGCGTGGGCTGCGCGCTGCCAGGCATCCGCCAGTTCCTCTACCTGAGCCGGAAGCGCGATGCCCTTGCGACCCAACAGCGCTTCGAGTGCCGCCAGCCAGTGCTCGTAGTAATCGTGGCCATCCGGGGCGGCATCGGCGCGGTGGACTTCGGCGCCAAGCGCTTCGGCCCATTCACCCCATGTAAAGACGCCGCGCTCATGCAGCGCAACGACAAGCGCGAAGGCCAGCGCCTGCCAGGGGCATCGAAGGGCTTCGGGTCGGCCGGCGACGCGTCAGGCCGGTTCAAGATAGCTCTCCCAGGCGTCGACCGAGACTGTCAGGGTCGGGTCGGCTCCGTCGCCCCAGAGCTCCGGCCCAGCGAATACGACCGTGTAGAGCCGTTCCGGGTTCTCGCCTTGACCATGCGCATTGGTGTCAGGCAGCACGAAGCCGCCATGCACCGCCTCGATCACGCCCGTCCTGCCGCGCACATAGCGCGGCAGGCGCGTATGGCCGGTCGGGTGCATGTTGCGGGCGCGCACGCGCTGGCCTACGGAAAAGCGGGGCTCGGCGGCAACCGGCCGGTCGCACGGACCGCCCCGTGCCAGAACCGCAGGCACGTCGGCTGCCTTCAGCACCCTGCGCGGCGGGGTGCCTGTTTCAAGTGCCGCTTCCGCAGCCAGCTCGGCGTCGCTGAGGAAGCCGTGGCGCTTCAACAGCGTCTCCACCGCCCTCGTCCAAATCTCGTAATAGCTGGAACCGTAATAGACCGCCGGATGCAGGGATTCGCGCGCGTGGCGGCTCTCGTCGATGTTCCAGTGGCCCATCGCGCCAGCGCAAAGCGTGACGCCCAGCGCGCGCTTTTCCCAATCGGCGTGGAAGAACGGCTCATCTGTCTCGGGCGCAACCGGCCCGAAGCCCATCTGGCCGCCGAGATCGTGGGGGCCGTTCATGCCGCCTCCGGGGCGGTCGCAACGCCCGTGCCGATCATTGAGTCGCGCGTAACAAGGCCGGCGAGCCGTTCCTCACTCCAGCTTTCCGTACCAGCCGGGCGCATCGGGATGACCAGATAGCGGAGTTCGGCGGTAGAATCCCAGACGCGGACTTTGGTCTGCGGGTCGAGGACCAGCCCGAACTCGGCCAGCACCCCGCGCGGATCGATCACCGCGCGGCTGCGATAGGGCGGCGACTTGTACCAGACCGGCGGCAGGCCAAGCACCGACCACGGATAGCAGGAGCAGAGTGTGCAGACGACGAGGTTGTGGGTGTCGGGCGTGTTGAACACGGCCTGCATGTGCTCGCCCTGCCGGCCGGTGAAGCCAAGTTCGGCAATCGCCGCCGTCGCATCGCGTTTCAGCCAGTCGGCATAGGCCGGGTCGGCCCAAGCCTTTGCCACCACCGCCGCGCCGTTTCGGGGGCCGACCTTCGTCTCGTAGGTCTCGACGATGGCGTCGATCGCGGCCGGATCGACGAGGCCCTTGCGGGTCAGGATCGTCTCGAGCGCCCTCACCCGAGCATCCATCGGGTCGAGATGATTGTCGTGATGGTGATCGTGGTGGTCGTGTGCGTGGCCGCTCATTGAATTCCCGTCTTATCCGCCGGCATTGGGATTGCGGGCGTAGCCCGGCCCAACAGTGAGCGGCGCATCAGGCACCACCGCATCGCTGACCTGGCTGGTGAACTGCATGTCATCCTGCCACAGCAGGTGCTTTTCATCGCGATCGAAAACGCGGATCGCCACGTTGTAGGGCTTGCCAGCCTCGACACCGCGCACGGAGGGTGAACGCATGGCAAACTTCGCCATCTCCGGCCCGCCGATGCGCTGGCGCACGGTATGCACCGTGCCGCCAGCCGGGTCCTCGAATGCAGCCTCGACGATGGTGCCCGTCGGCAGCGGCTTCTGCACGATGGCGGTGAAGCCGTAGTACACGTCGGAAACACGGTAATTGAAGATGAAGCCGCCGCCGACGATGCGCAGATAGGGTTTATCGGCAGGATCCTCCCGGGTCAGCCAGCCGAGCGCGAACAGCGGCACCAGCAGCACCACGGCCACCAGCACCAGTCCTTTGAACGAGACGAGCTTCTCAATCATGCCCGAGACCCTAGCAGCAACGATTTTGCGCGTCGATTACCCAGCGTCAGCCCACGTGTTAGCGCAGCATCGGCCAAAGGCTGACCGCCAGCGCCACCCCCATCGCGATGTTGAACCACTTCAGACGCACCGGATCGGCCAGAAAGCCGCGCAACGCCATGCCGAACCCGGCCCAGGTCGAGACGCTCGGCAGGTTCACCAGCGCGAAGGCGAGCGCAACGACCAGCACCGACAGGAACGGCGCCGCCGGATCGGCGTAGATGGCCATCGCGGTGACGGCCATCACCCACGCCTTGGGATTGACCCACTGGAAAGCCGCAGCCTCCAGGAACGTCATCGGCCGCGCCGCCTTGCCGTCCTTTTCCGACAGTGAACGCGACATGGCGGTACGCCAAGCGAGATAGAGGAGATAGGCGCCGCCGGCGAGCTTGAGCGCAAGATGAAGCGACGGATAGGCCGTGAGCAGCGCGCCGAGCCCGAAGCCGACGCCCAGCAGCAGCGACAGAAAGCCGCCGCCAATGCCAAGCATATGCGGGATGGTGCGCCGGAAGCCGAAATTAACGCCGGACGCCAGCAGCATGAAGTTGTTCGGGCCCGGCGTGATTGACGTCACGAAGGCGAAGACGACCAGCGCAAGCAAAAGGTCGGTGGACATGGGGCGTTTCCGAAGGACGTTTTAAGTCAATGTTACTGACCTAAAACAGCGACTCCAAGCGCATTGTTGTCCCGGTGACAATTCAAGCAAACCGCTCCGACGATCACCGCAGGCGCCCGCTACATGCCCTGCGGACCGCGGTTCATGGCGGCTACGCCGGTGCGGCAGACCTCGACGAGGCCGAGCGGCTGCATGATGGCGATGAACTGTTCGATCTTGGACACACGGCCGGTGATCTCGAAGATGAAATGGCCTGTGTTTGCATCGATCACGTTGGCGCGAAACGCTTCGGCCAGCCGCAGCGCCTCTACCCGCGCATTGCCGGTGCCGGCCACCTTGACCAGCGCAAGCTCGCGCTCCAGCGGGCGCTCCTGCCCAAGTTCACGCGCGATGACCGTCAGGTCGTTGACGCGATGCACCGGCACGATGCGCTCGAGCTGGTGCTTGATCTGCTCCAGCACGTGCGGCGTGCCACGCGTCACGATCGTTATGCGCGACAGGTGCTTCTCATGCTCGGTCTCCGACACGGTCAGGCTGTCGATGTTGTAGCCGCGGCCGGAGAACAGGCCAATGACGCGGGCAAGCGTGCCGGGCTCGTTGTCGACGAGCATGGAAAGCGTGTGCTTTTCCGCGCTCTCGGTTTCCTTGGCGATGAAATAGGCGGAGCCGGTGGGCTGAAGCTGGGCGTTCATAACTGTTTCCGAATTTGAAGTTTCATTCTATGCCGCGATCACTGGAACACTGCTTGCCAAGCGTTTGGACTTGCGGCGAAAACCGGTGTCGAATGTGGCGAAGGCATCGTTGCCGGCTGCGGCGTACAGATGCATGGCGTCCGCGAAGTCGAGCCCGGCCTGGTGAGCCAGGATGCAGTTTGCGACCCGCCCGCGGTCCGCAAAGAAGATGTTCTCGGTTGCCACGAGCACGGCGAATATCCCGCCGATGTCTTCCCGGGCGACATTCATGACGCTGCGCATCAGCCACTCCGTCTCCAAAAGGACCGTATCTGCGATGAAAATCTCTTCGTCGGTCAAGAGCTTCTGCGCACGTTTCGACTGATCCGACCCGTCGTCAACCAACGCCCGGGCGAGGACATTCGTGTCAACGGCGAGTGGCATCGAACCGTCTGGCCGCCTCGGCCATCATCGCGCGATCGATCTCGGCATCCGTGGGAAACGGCCGATCGACCTTCAGCACGTGCTTGAGGAACGCGCCTCTGGGTTGAGGCGGGAATCTCGGATCCAACTTCTCGACCGGCTGCACGAAGAATCCCTTTCCCTTGCGGATGAACTCGACTTCGCTGCCTTCGCCAAGGCCTAGCTCGTCGCGAACCGCCTTCGGTACGACGATCTGACCCTTGCTCGAGATTTTTGCCCGCGCGTTCATCGCGTTGCTCCAAGTAAGATGCGGTAAGACGAATATACGCCTTACCGCGTCTTACTTCAATTGTATGTCAAACCAGTTCCCTGCCCTTGGCGTCGATGGCGTTGGCGACGGCTTCGTCGGTCGCCTCGTCGGGCAGGAGCATCTCGTTGTGGGCCTTGCCGGAGGGGATCATCGGGAAGCAGTTGGCGAGGGCTGCCACGCGGCAGTCGAACAGGACCGGCTTCTTCACGTCGATCATCTCCTGGATCGCGGCGTCGAGGTCACCCGGCTTTTCGCACCGGATGCCGTGCGCCCCGAAGGCCTGCGCCATCAGCACGAAATCAGGCATCGCCTCCGTGTAGGAGTGCGACAGGCGGTTGCCGTGGAGCAATTGCTGCCACTGGCGCACCATGCCCATATACTGGTTGTTGAGGATGAAGATCTTGATCGGCGCCTCGTACTGAACCGCCGTCGACATCTCCTGCATCGTCATCTGCACCGACGCGTCACCGGCAATGTCGATGACGAGCGCGTCGGGATGGGCGATCTGCACGCCGAGCGCTGCCGGGAGGCCGTAGCCCATGGTGCCGAGGCCGCCCGAGGTCATCCAGCGGTTCGGCTTCTCGAAGCCGTAATGCTGGGCGGCCCACATCTGGTGCTGTCCGACCTCGGTGGTGATGTAGGTGTCACGGTCCTTCGTCAGTTCGTAGAGCCGTTGGATCGCGTATTGCGGCATGATCACGTCATCGCTGCTGCGGTAGGCGAGCGAGTCCCGCGAGCGCCAGCGCGCGATCTGCTCCCACCACGGGTGCAGAGCCGACTTTTCGGGTTTGACGGTGGCGCGCCACAGCCGGACCAAATCCTCCAGCACCCGGCCGACATCGCCGAGTATCGGTATGTCGACATGCACGTTCTTGTTCAGCGAGGACGGGTCGACGTCGATATGGATCTTCTTCGAGTTGGGCGAGAACGCGTCCAGCCTGCCGGTAATGCGGTCGTCGAAACGCGCGCCGAGGCAGATCATCACGTCGCAGTCGTGCATGACCATGTTGGCTTCGTAGGTGCCATGCATGCCGAGCATGCCGAGCCAGTTCTTGCCCGAAGCCGGATAGGCGCCGAGCCCCATCAGCGTAGAGGTGATCGGGAAGCCGGTCAGGTCGACGAGTTCGCGCAGCAGATGGCTGGCCTCTGGGCCCGAGTTCACCACGCCGCCGCCGGAATAGATCACGGGCCGCTTGGCGCCCGCCATCAATGCGACCGCCTGCTTGATGGCCTCGATGTCGCCCTGCACCTTGGGGCTGTAGGATGTACGCGGGGCCTGCTGCGGCGGCGTGTAGATGCCCTTGGCGAACTGGACATCCTTGGGAATGTCGACCACCACGGGACCGGGCCGGCCGGTCGTGGCGACATGGAACGCCTCGTGGATGATGCGCGACAGGTCGTTGACGTCCTTAACCAGCCAGTTGTGCTTGGTGCAGGGCCGCGTGATGCCGACGGTATCGCATTCCTGGAACGCGTCGGAGCCGATCAGCGTCGTCGGGACCTGGCCGGTGATGCAGACCAGCGGGATTGAATCCATCAACGCGTCCTGCAGCGGCGTCACCGCATTGGTCGCGCCGGGGCCGGAAGTGACGAGGAAAACGCCAGCCTTGCCGGTCGAGCGTGCATAGCCTTCCGCCGCGTGGCCTGCGCCCTGCTCGTGGCGCACCAGAACGTGCTGGATATCGTCCTGCTGGAAAAGCTCGTCGTAGATTGGAAGGACCGCACCGCCCGGATAGCCGAAGATGTGCTCGACGCCATTGTCCCTTAGCGCCTGCACCACCATCTCCGCGCCGCTCATCTCGCGCCTGCCAGCGTCACTTCCTGCGTTGCTCATCGGTCTCTTCCTGTCTTCGCGTATCGCGCCATGGTCGTTTATCGGTCTTGCGGGCAATAAAAAAGGCCCCTGAGGAGCCTGTGTTTCGCGCATGGGAGCTTTCGCCCGGCGGTTACACCGCCTTGCCCATGCGCCTTCCTACGAGAATGATCGCTATATTTGTCATCGGAGCGGACATTAATTGCGCAATCCGATGACTGTCAATCGGAAATCCGGCATGATCGCGCATCCTGGAGGGGGCCACCATGCGCAAATGGCTTCTGATCGTGCCCACTGTCCTGCTTCCCGGCTGCGGCGAGCCGGCAACCGAGGCCGACAGGACGGCATTGACGGCAATCTGGCTGCCCGACGACGGATCCGGCCGCAATGTCGAGTTCAAAGCCGACGGCGTCTTCGATTACCAGTATGACAGGGGCTACACGCTTCGCCTCGACTGGAAGCTCGCCAGCAAGGGCCGAGTGGCGCTGACATCCGGCAATGGCGTGACGGTCAGCTGCAATTACACGATCACCGATGCCAGCCTGGCCATCGACAACGGTTCGGGAGCGGCCTGCGTGAGCCCAGGCGTCACGCCACCCTCGCCCATGCCCACAAAGTTCAAACGCGCCGGTTAAGCTTAACGTCCCCTCAACCATGCAGCCACACCGCCGCTTAACCGTCCTGGTGCTAAGTTGGGAGGATTGTAAGCGGGGAAGTGTGTGATCAATGTTCGTTGAACGCGCGGAGATCGGCGAGGCAACGAGTCAGGAACGGCGCGACGGTTCTCAATCGGATTCGCGCGTTCTGGGACGTGTCGTTCAGTGCGACGGCGCCCGCGCGATGCTGGCTGCGTTTGCATCTGATGGCAGCGAAGCCATGCGCGGTCTCTGGACCGTCGGCCGCATGATCTCGATCAACCTCGGCAACATCCGCACGGTGGGCCTCGTCTATCGCATCGAGACGCCGGTCGGCACCTGGAGCGAGAACGAGCCGAACCCGATCAACGTTCATGTCGAACTCGTGGGCGAGGTGCGCGATACCGAAGACGGCAAGCCAGTCTTCGACCGCGGCATCACCACCTATCCGCATATCGGCGCGATCTCGCACCGCATCCGCGCACGCGACCTCGCGGCAGTCTACGATCTTGCAGGCCGCCGCACGTTGACGATCGGCCAGCTGTCGCAGGACACAGCGATCGACGCGCGTATCGCGATCGACGACACGCTCAACCGCCACTTCGCCGTCGTCGGCACAACCGGCGTGGGCAAGTCGACGGCGGTGTCGCTGTTGTTGCGCAAGGCGATCGAGGCGCGGCCGGACCTGCGCGTGCTGATCCTCGACCCGCACAACGAATTTTCCTCTGCATTTCCGGATCGCTCGATCCGCATCGACACGACGACGCTGGACCTGCCGTTCTGGCTGTTTCGCCTCGAGGAACTGGTGGAGGTCCTGTTCCGCGGCCGCGACTCGGTGCCGGAAGAAGTAGACCTCCTGCGCGATCTGGTGCCGCTCGCCAAGCAGCTTTACCGCAGTTCGGGTCAGGCGGGGCTCATGCGCAGGGCCGCCGACGCCAATGCGCTTACCGCCGATACGCCCGTCCCCTATCGCATTGCAGATGTACTGCGCATCATCGACGAGCGCATGGGCATGCTGGAGACGAAGAACGACCGCCCGTTCTACCGCGCGCTACGCGCCCGCATCGACGCAGCGCTGAACGATCCCCGCTACAGGTTCATGTTCGGCTCGCGGCTGATCGACGACAACATTCACGAAACCATCGGCCGCATCTTCCGCGTGCCGCACGAAGGCCGGCCGATCACCTGTTTCGAGCTGGCCGGCATGCCTTCGGAAGTCGTCAATTCGGTCTGCTCAGTGCTGGCGCGGCTTGCCTTCGACCTGGCGCTGAACAGCCATGGACGGCTCAAGCTTCTGGTCCTGTGCGAGGAAGCGCACCGTTACATGCCGGCTGACAGCCGGCTGGGCTTTGCGCCCACGCGGCATGCGCTTTCGCGGATTGCCAAGGAAGGCCGCAAATACGGCTGCTATCTCGGCATCGTCACCCAGCGCCCGGGAGAGCTTGACCCGACCGTTCTGTCGCAATGTTCTACGGTGTTCGCGATGCGGCTTGCCAACGAGATCGACCAGGAGATCGTACGTTCGGCCATCGCGGATTCGTCGGCTTCCACGCTTGCTTTCCTCTCATCGATGGGACAGCGCGAGGCGATCGCCTTCGGCGAAGGCGTGGCAACGACGATGCGCATGAAGTTCGAGTATCTGCCGCCCTCACTGCTTCCGGGAACGACGGGCGACGACGTGGCCGAAGCGGCCAATGGCGAGCGTGAAGTCGATCTTGCCTCGCTTGTTCGCAACCTTCGCAGCGTGGGACATATGCTGCAGCAGGAAACGACACCGTCGATGCTGGGCTCTCCGGTCGAGACATTCCGTCAGGCCGGCGAGCCCGCTGCCCCGCAACCGACCCAGCCGCCTGCACAACAACCTGCAAGCAGGCCGCAGCGCCGCTTCGACGACGAGTCCTTCAGACGGCTCTACGAATAGGCCCCGCCCGACAACTCAACCAATTATCGCCTAGGCGCAGACACGGTTGCGGCCAAGCCGCTTCGCCTCATACAGATGCTTGTCGGCACGACGGTAGAATTCCTCCGCGCTTTCGTGCTGGTCCCAGACCGCAAGTCCGACACTCGTGGTAACCTTGAGCCGCACATTGCCGGATACGATCACCAGCCCGGCGATCGCCTTGCGGATGCGCTCGGCCAGCTTCATCAGCAGCGCCTCGTCCATGTTGGGAGCGACGACGGCGAACTCCTCGCCCCCGAGCCGGGCAACCACGTCGTGGTAGCGTGTCATGTCCATGAGGCTGTTTGCGACGGCCTTCAGCACCTGGTCGCCGACATCGTGGCCGTGCGTATCGTTGACCGCCTTGAAATGATCGAGGTCGAGGATGATCAAGCCGACCGGCTTGTCGATCCTGCGGAACTCTTCGATGTATTCACGCAGCGCATCGTCGAAGAAGCGCCGGTTCTGCATGCCCGTCAGGCCATCGGTTAAGGCGGCATGCTCCAGAGTTTCCGAGCGCGCGCTGAGCGAGGCGGTCATGGCGCGCAGCTTGCCCTCTTCCCTGACCTGGGTGCGGATGAGCGGATAGATGAAGAAGACACCAAAGAACAATGCGGTCGCCTGCAGGACTCCCGTGGCGAAGAGCAGACGCGGGAACCAATCCAGGGTGGAGGCCCACTCAGCTATATCGGGCGTTCGCGCGTTCGCATAGACCGTATTGTAGGCGTGCAGGATCAGCACGCCGGCGGCGAGGATGACGACGATAAAGACAAAAAAAGCCGACTCGGCCTTGTGAAACCGCATCTGCTCCCCACCGGATAATGCAGGCTTGGTTATTGCACGCTGTTGCTTACGGGAAGTTAATTTAAACAACTAAAACGCGAACTTTTTTCGTTTAAAGGCCGGCAATATGTCGCTCGCGTCGGCGCAGCGCAGGGTCTATTCCTGCATCGAAATCCGCCGCCATTCGGGACCCAGTTGATTGCGGAACCAGGTCGACTGACGCTTTGCATACTGACGGGTGGCGATCTTTGACCTGTCAATCGCCTCCTCGAACCCCGTTTCGCCACGATCTGCAACGATAAGCTCGCGGACGCCGATCGCCTTCATCACCGGCAACGCGTCGTCGAGGTCGAGCGCAGCGATCGCGCGCACCTCGTCAAGCGCACCCTCCGCGATCATCGCGTCGAAGCGCAGGTCGATCCGGGCCTTCAGAACCACTCTGTCCGGCTCGATCACCATAAGTTGCGCCGATGATCGATCGACAATTGGTGTGCCGGAGCGTGCCTGCCACTGAGAGATCGGCTTGCCCGATGCGTCCATTACTTCCAGTGCGCGCACGATGCGCTGGCCATCGGTGGAGCGGATCGTGCCAGCCGCGGCCGGGTCTCGCTCGGCCAACAGATCGTGCAGAGCATTCGCCCCATGTTCGGCAAGAGCGTTTCGCCACCGCTGCCTTACCATGGTCGGAACCTCCGGCATGGCTGAAAGGCCCTCCAGCAGTGCACGGAAATAGAGCCCGGTGCCACCGACGAAGATCGCCGGCTTGCCGAGTTCGCCTGAACGGATGAGCTCCTCGACATCGCGCATCCATCGGCCGGTGGAATAGGCCTCGCGCGGATCGACATGACCGTAAAGCCTGTGAGGGGCGGCCGCGAGCTGCGCGTCCTCCGGGCGGGCCGTCAGCACCCGCAACACGCCGTAGACCTGCATGGAATCCGCGTTGACCACGGTCCCGCCTGTTTCCCGCGCCAGCCGCAACGCCAGCGCCGACTTGCCGCTGGCGGTCGGCCCGGCTATCAGGATCGCGTTCTTCAACGGCCCCTGCGGGCCAGTCCAATCGGAAATGCTCATGCCCCTCGTCGCAACGCTGATCGCCAATCCCGCGCGCCCGGTTCTGGATCGTCAACTGGCAGATAGGGCGTTCGCCGCACTTGGCGCAAGCCGTATCGACTGGCTCGCCGACGGGATCGCGGCCGACCTATTCCTGCCGGAGGATGCCTTGGCGGAGGCGGCACGGACCATCGCAGCCGACGTGCTGGCCGGCGCGGCTGTCGATGTGGTTGTGCAGGACGTCGGGACACGCCGCAAGAAGCTGCTGATCGCCGACATGGATTCGACCATGATCGACCAGGAATGCATCGACGAGCTGGCCGACGAGGTCGGGCTTAAGGAGCGCGTCGCTGACATCACCGCGCGGTCGATGAACGGAGAGATCGCATTCGAACCGGCGCTGCGCGAACGCGTGGCATTGCTTGCGGGGCTCGGAACCGAGGTCATCGAGCGCATCATCGAAAACCGCATCACGCTCGCCGCTGGCGGGCCGGCGCTCGTTGCCACCATGAACGCCAACGGCGCATGGACGGCGCTGGTCTCTGGCGGATTCCTGTCGTTTACCGGTCCGATCGCCGGCAAGCTCGGTTTTCGGGAGAACCGTGCCAACCGACTGATCGAGGAGAACGGCCGTCTTGCCGGCACCGTGGCGGAGCCGATCCTGGGTCGCGCGGCGAAGGCAGAAGCGCTGGGGGAAATCGCGGCCCGGCTAGGCATAACTGCCGCCGACGCCATCGCCGTGGGTGACGGCGCGAACGATCTCGACATGCTGGCGATGGCGGGTAGCGGCGTCGCGTTGCATGCTAAACCTGCGGTTGCATCCCAGGCGCGTATTAGGATCGACCATGGCGACCTCACCGCGCTGCTTTACATGCAGGGCTATCGCCAGGAGGAGTTCGTCGCATGATGCGGCTCGAGACCGAGCGGCTCATCATCCGCAACTGGGAAGAGCGCGACCGGGAGCTGTTCCATCGCATCAATTCCGACGACGATGTGATGCAGTTCTTTCCCTTCCGGCGCAGCCGCGCCGAGGCCGACGCCTTCCTCGATCGCATTCGTGCCGAGAACGAGGCGCGCGGCTACGGCTTTGCGGCACTGGAACTGAAGGAGACCGGCGCGTGCATCGGTTTCGCGGGACTTTATCCGGACGATGTCGCCCCGAGCCGGCTTGCCGGCGCGGTCGAGATCGGCTGGCGGCTCGCCCCTGAATTCTGGGGCAAGGGTTACGTCACCGAGGCGGCCAGGGCGCTGCTCGCATCCGGATTCGAAGAACTGGGGCTCGACGAGGTCATCTCGTTCGCTGTCTGGAACAACGAACGCTCGACCGCTGTCATGCGCCGGATCGGCATGACGCGCGACCCGGAAGGCGATTTCGACCACCCACGCGTGCCGGACACGCATCCGCAGCTCAAGCGGCATGTGCTCTACAGCCTGAAACGACAGGATTGGGCTTCACGACGCTGACGCTGCGTCGGATTGGACCAGCACGCCTGACAAACTGTCCTTGGCGCAATCGGGCGGGCCAGACTATAGAGGGATGAGCGCCCTCCCTGTCCCGGTCCGATGACGAGCCTGCGTCCCCTCATTCCCATCCTGACGGCCGCGGGCATTCTCCTCGGGGGAAACGGGCTTCAGGGCACGCTGATTGCGCTGCGCGGCGCGCAGGAAGGCTTCTCCCCGGCCGCGATCGGCTTCATGGGCACGGCCTATTTCGCCGGCTTCCTGATCGGCTGCCTCGTTATCGTAAGGATGCTGCGCGCCGTCGGGCACATCCGCGCTTTCTCCGCCCTTGCCGCCATCGCGGCGGCCGGCACGCTGCTGATGGCGATCGCCATAGACGTGACGATGTGGACGGCGGTGCGATTCGTATCCGGTTTCTGCTTCGCAGGCCTGTTCACCGTGATGGAGAGCTGGCTCAACTCCGGCGTCGCCAATGCCGACCGGGCGCGGGTGCTCGCCTTCTATCGCATCATCGACCTTGGCGCGGTGACCGGTTCGCAGTTCCTGATACCCATCGTCGGTGTGGAGGGCTTCCCGATCTTCGCCGTCATGGCGATCATGATCACGCTTTCGCTCGTGCCGGTCTCGCTCGGCGACCGGTCGAATCCGTCGCCACCCGAAGACGTGAAGCTCGATCTGAAGCGCGCCTGGCAGATCTCGCCGGTCGCTGCGATCGGCTGCATCGCGGTCGGCGTCACCAACAGTGCGTTTCGCACGCTGTCCCCGGTCTATGCGCAGGACATCGGCATGTCCGTCGCCGATGTCGCGACCTTCGTCAGCGTGTCGATCATCGGCGGTGTGCTGATCCAGTATCCGCTCGGCTACGCGTCGGATCGCCACGACCGGCGCATCGTGCTGCTGGTCACGACCGGCCTCGCTATGGCAGCGGCGCTGGCGCTCGGCCTGTTCGCGGGCGGCGATCGCCTGCTGAATTTCGCGCTGGTGTTCGTCTTCGGCTCGTTTGCCATGCCGCTCTTCTCGCTGTCGGCAGCGCATGCCAACGATCGAGCGGCAAAGAACGAGTATGTCATGCTCAACGCCGCGCTGATGCTGTTCTACTCATTCGGGGCGATCGGCGGTCCGTTCGCGGCGGCGACCGTCATGGAATGGTTCGGACCGCAGGCGTTGTTCCTGTTCAGCGCAATGGTCTACGCGATCTTCATAACGCTCATCCTCTACCGGATGCGGCGGCGCGCGCCCGCGCCCAGCACCGAACGCGGGCGGTTCACCGCGCTGCTGCGCACCTCCACTATCTTCGCCAGACTGGCGCAGCGCGGCGGCAGCAAAGACACGAACGGCCGGGAAAGGTAGCCCTCCCCCTTTCGAAAGGGTTGACGGGAGCGCCCGCTGCTGGAATTGAGGCAGGATTGCACGAAAAAAGTAGCTATATGGACCTCATCACACGCCAGGACGAACTCGAAGCTGCCATCGACGCGCTCGGCCGTTCCGATTTCATCACCATCGACACCGAATTCATCCGCGAGACCACCTTCTGGCCCGAACTGTGCCTGATCCAGATGGCCGCGCCAGGCGTCACGGCGCTGATCGATCCCCTTGCGCCCGACATCGACCTCGCGCCGTTCTTCCGGCTGATGGCCGATGAATCGACGGTCAAGGTTTTCCACGCCGCACGGCAGGACATCGAGATCATCTATCATCTGGGCGCGCTCATCCCGCATCCGGTGTTCGACACCCAGGTCGCCGCGATGGTGTGCGGCTTCGGCGACAGCGTTTCCTACGACCAGCTCGTGCAGAAGGTGACCGGAACGCGGCTCGACAAGTCGTCGCGGTTTACCGACTGGCGCCGCCGGCCGCTCTCTGACAAGCAGCTCGAATACGCGCTCGCCGACGTCACCTGGCTGATCGACGTCTATCATCATCTTCGAGACCAGCTCGAGCGCGAGGACCGCGCCCACTGGCTGAACGAGGAGATGGAGGTGTTGACGGCCCGCGAGACCTACGATCCGCATCCCGACGACGCGTGGAAACGGCTCAAGATGCGGGTGCGCAAGCCGCAGGAGCTTGCGGTCGTGCAGGCTGTCGCTGCCTGGCGCGAGCGGGAAGCGCGCGAACGCAACGTGCCGCGCGGACGTGTACTCAAGGACGACGCCATTTTCGAGATCGCCCAGCAGGGGCCGCGCGACACCACCGCGCTCGGCCGTCTGCGCACCACGCCCAAGGGCTGGGAGCGCTCGGCGACGGCGACCGCGCTTCTCGGTATCGTCAACGCAGCGCTGGACCTGCCGAAGGAGGAGCTGCCGAAACTGCCGAAATTCGTACAGCAGCCCGAGGGCACGGGTGCGGCCGCCGAACTGCTGAAAGTGCTCCTGAAGCTGGTGGCCGAACAGCAGGGCGTGGCGCCCAAGGTTCTCGCCTCCAGCGACGACATCGAGAAGATCGCCGCGGCTGGCGAGGAAGCGGACGTGCCGGCGATGCAGGGCTGGCGCCGCGAGGTCTTCGGCGAACGCGCGCTCAGCCTGGTGCGCGGCGAGATCGCGCTGAAATTCCACAAACGCAAGATCGCGATTTTCGAAACGCCTGACCAACTGGCGACCTGAACCTTCGCGATTCGCCCCCAATCCGGTTGGCTTTGCAGACCACCTCTCCCCCGATCGACGGGGAGAGGGATGTCGCCGGCTAAGACCAGCGATTGGCCCGATCAATCGTGCTGCTTCCCGGAGCCGCCGACGGCGACGATGGTGTAGGGCATGCCCTCCACGGCGATCGTGCGCTCTTCCGCGAAGCTATCCGTATCGACAAGCCGGATGACGCCTTTCAGCGGGTCGGTCACGGCCAGATAGTCGCCGGCGACCGCCAGCCGCGGACGCGGATCGCGCCAGTGGCCGTCCATCGAATAGGGCTCGGTCAACTGCAGGCTCTTCTCGATCTTGCCGGAAAGAACGTCGAGCAGATGCAGCTTGCCGTCTTCGGTAAGGATGTAGGTGTTGCGCGTCTTGGCCGGGTCCACCGCGAAATCGACACGCCGCATCGGCAGATCGACCTTACGGAACGTGGTCTCGGCGCCCGGCTCGACCAGAACCACGGCGCTCGGGCCATAGTTCGTCAGGAAGAACTGCAGCGCCGTGCCGCCACGCAGGGTCGAGACGTTGCCTTCTCCAAGCTCCGCGGTCGGCACGTGCCGCAACTCGGGAGCGGCCGCCCCTGCGGACATGGCAACCACGATGCCATCATGGCATCCGAAAGCCAGAACGCCGCCGGAACCCGCCTGGCCGTGAAGGCCCGGGCACGCGACGTCTTCGCCGACCTGATTGCCCGAGGAATCCTTTATGCGCAGCGCCACAGGCCGGCGCGACGCATCCTCGGGATCGGGAACCGAGTGGATCACGTAGTCGCCGAAGGATGCGGCCAGGCCGTGATGCGGCGCTCCGACATCGAGGGTGAGCGGGCTGAATTTTCCGTCGAGCACCTGCCTCTCGGGGAAGATGTCGGCACGCCCCTCGCCATCGTAGAACATGGCGATGCGGCCGCCATTTTCGAAGAAGTGCGCAGGCTTCTCACCTGAAAACCCCGTTTCGAGGCGTTCCGGATCGTCAATGTCGAGATCGACGTGCTCGCCATGATCCTCCAATGCAAGACCTGAGCGGAATATCGCGACCTTGCCGGCTTCGCCCTGGACAGCGAACACGGTACGGCCCGATTTGCTTCGATAAAGGCTCGCATAGGAATCGAGGTCGAACCGGCCCGCCTCCTTTCCGTCATCCAGCTCTATGGCTCGCACCACGGGATCGGTGTGGTCGCCGACGAAAAGCCGCCAATGCGAATCCTCATCGGCCTTCGCGTTTCCTGCGACCGAAGCGGCTGCGACGCCGGCGGCGAGAACCAGCCACGTCCAGCGTGAAATAGACTTCATTGCCTAACCTCCATATCTGTTGGCAGGCATCTGTTATAGTATAACATACCACATGAGAAGACCGATTGTGTGTCATGCACCGCTTGTCGGTGCGAGGATGGGGAGCGGCCCCCAAGGTGCCCGGCCGATTACCGCAAAGCTCGTCTTCGCCATTACCTTGCGGATAATTGTTATGCTTCCGGCAAAGCCTAATCTCGCGGCAGGCCTGGTGGTCATGTGACCACCTGCCCCCACAAGAAAGGAACCTGCCATGAAATACCAGAGCCGCCCCAGGCGGGGGCCGGCGCGCCGTTGCGCGCGCGCGATCGCAAGCCTCGTCGCCGGCGCAATGCTGGCCGCCACGGCACCGTCCACAGCCGCCCTTGCAGACAATGCTGCCACACCGCAGGAGGAACAGGCCATGAAAGTTCGCGACCTCTACCCGCTCATCACCACGCCGGCGCTGTTCGAAGCGCGCGACTTCTACGTCACGCATTTCGGGTTCGACGTACTGTTCGAGGTAAGCTGGTTCGTCTATCTGTCCGGCCCCGCCGACGGCGAGACGCGCGGCGCGACGCTGGCATTCATGCATCCCGATCACCCGTCCAATCCGCCCGGCCCCGAATCCTTCAGCGGGCTCGGCATGATCCTGACCGTCGAGGTCAGTGATGCAGCGGCCATCTACGAGCGATTTTCAGCCAGCGGCGCGCCGATCGTGCATCCTCTGACGGATGAGGAATGGGGCCAGCGCCGCTTCATGACACGCGATCCGGCCGGTGTGCTGGTCGATGTCGTGCAGCAGACGGAGCCCGCTCCAGGCTTCTGGGAGCGGTATCCGGCGCCGGATTTGTAGAACCAGACCGCCTGCTGCGCACAACCCGGGCCGGCACCCTCTCCCGTCCGGTTCGGGCACCTTTGCGAGCTTCAAAGAATACCACTTGCAATCAGCAATCGGATGTGAGAGAAGTCACATACCGGTTGCAATTAGCAATCAGATTAGGGAGAAAGACAATGCGCAAGCTAATCGCCTGGAACGTCGCAACGCTCGATGGCTATTTCGAGGGAACGGAACCCTGGGAGCTCGACTTCCACGAAACCGTGTGGGGTCCCGAACTGGAGAAACTGTCGACCGATCAACTGGCAGACCTCGATTACATCCTTTTCGGCCGCAAGACCTACGAGGGCATGGCAGCGCACTGGACCGAGAACAGCGAAGGTGAGATCGGCACGGCGATGAACACGGTGCCGAAGCTCGTCGCCTCGCGCACGCTCAAGCGCGTCGATTGGAACAATTCGACGCTGATCGAAGGTGACGTCGGCGACGCGATCCGCCGACTGAAGGCCGAGGACGGCCGCAACATCTACGTGTTCGGCAGCGCCGACCTGCTCACGACGCTGATCGCCGAAGGTCTCGTGGACGAATACCGCATCTGCATCGCGCCGGTGCTTCGGGGCGCGGGCACGCCGCTGTTCAAGACGGCCAAGGAAAAGACCTCGTTGAAGCTGCTGGAGGCAAAAGCACTCTCAAACGGCGGCGTGTTGATGCGCTACGCCATGGCTTGACCACGTCAGCGTCTCGTACCCGTTTACATCCCCTATCCGCTATCGAACGCGCCCCGGTTACGTGGCGCCAGGGAGGACCAACGCCATGGCAACGCTCGTTTTCGGCATGAATGTATCGCTCGACGGTTACGTCGACCACGACAAATTCGGGCCCGACCCCGTACTGTTTCAGCATTTCATCGAGCAGGCGCAGGAACAGACAGGCAGTATTTACGGACGACGCCTCTACGAAGTGATGCGCTATTGGGACGAGGAGCATCCGGAGTGGACGCCGGATCTCCGAGCCTTCGCGGAGGCTTGGCGCAACCAGCCGAAATGGGTCGTGTCGCGCTCGTTGCAGTCAGTCGGCCCGAACGCGACGCTGATCACCGGAGATGTCGGCGCGGCGGTATACCGCTTGAAAGAAGAGTTCGACGGTGAAATCGAGGTCGGCGGGCCGGAGCTGGCACAGAGCCTGACAGAGCTTGGCCTGATCGACGCCTACCGCCTCTACGTCCATCCCGTCGCCCTTGGCAGCGGCAAGCCGTACTTTGCCTCTCCCCCGCCAAAGCTGCGGCTGACGGCAAGCGAGCGCATCGGCGAGGAAGCGGTCAGGTTGACCTATGTTCCCGCCGACCGGCCGACTTGACGTTGCAGGATTGTCGGAACCGGCAAACGCAGTGCGTCTTTCAGTAAGGTCGCAAAAGAAGGAGTTGCTGACATGGCCAATTCACTCCCGCAGGTAGCCGAGCTGGCTGCCCTCAGGCAACCGCCGTTTCCCGGCGAAAGCGAGGCATACCGCAAGGCGCGCCAGGCGCTGCTGGCCGAGGAGATCGAATTTCGCCGCCACATGACGCGTCTGTGCGAGCAGCGGCAGTCCCTGCCGGCTGGCCCGGTCATAGACAAGGACTACAGGTTCCGGGATGCTGCAGGGAACGACCTCGGCCTCGCGGACCTGTTCGGAAAGCACGACACCCTTGTCAGCTATTTCTGGATGTATGGGCCGCAGCGCGAACGCCCCTGCCCCATGTGCACAAACTGGCTCGGCGCGGTCGACGGCAACGCGGCCGATATCGAGCAGCGGGTGTCTCTCAAGATCTTCGGCCGCAGCCCGGTCGAACGCCAGCAGGCGTTTGCGAAAGAGCGCGGCTGGCAACACCTCGATTTCGTGCAGACGGTCGGCGACGACTACGCCAACGATCTGGGCCTCATCAACGAGGACGGCACGGAGAACCCGGCGCTGGTGGTCTTTTCACGCAAGGGCGGCGAAGTGCGGCTGTTTTGGGCGGCCGAAATGCCGTCTGCCGCGGCAGACCCCGGGCAGGACCCGCGCCTCGCGCCGGACATCGCCTCGTTGTGGTCGATCCTCGATCTCACGCCCGGCGGACGCGGCACGGACTGGTATCCGAAGCTGTCCTACTGAGGCCAGCCGCCCGATCACTCGCCGACGGCGATGTCCATCGGCCTGCCGAGCACCTTTGAAAGCTGGGCCATGCGTCCCTCTGGGCGCTCGCCCAGCAGGCCGGCATGCGAGGCAGGCACTACGAGCGTGAGGCTGTCGCCCTCGCCCTTGCGCCATTTGAGCCGCGGCATGAGGCCTGGCATGGATGCCGAGAACAGATAGACCACCCGCAGGAGCGCGCCGAGGATGCGTGCCCGCTCCACGTGGCGCGCGCCCGCAAGCGCCTGCATCGTCGGCGAGACCGCATCCTCATAGATGCCTTCATGCCGGAACAGGCTGGTGAGGCCGATGAAAGCGCGGCCCGGATGGTCGACACCGATGAAGGATGCGTGCGCGATGATGTTGAGCGACTGCGTGCCACGATATTCCGGATGCGCGCGCCAACCGATGTCGGCGAGCAGGCAGGCCGCCTGCCGGTAGCGCGCGTCCTCCTCGCTTTCCTCCAGCCCGAAAACCTCGAACGCCTCGCCCGTCCACGCCGCCAGCTCGCGCGCATGGGTGACGGAGCGGGCGCGCAGGACCGCAAGTTCCTCGGCTGCCGAAAGCAGCGCGTCGCGGCGGCGATCCTCTTCCTCCAGCAGCGAATAGAGATAGCCCTCGCGAACACCCAGCGCCGAGACGACGATGTTTTTCGGCTTCATCGCCGTAATGATTTCCTGCAGCACGGTGGCGCCGTAAGGCAGCAGCGCCCGTCGCGACTTGGAAATGCGCTCGATGCCCTTCATCTTGCCGATGTCGCCGCTGGCAACCTGCTTCAGGAAGGCACCGGAACCTTCGACGTCGAACTCATAGTGATGCATCACGTTGAGCGGATAGCCGGTGGCGTTCATGTGAAGGCGGGCGAGGTTTCGCCATGTGCCGCCGACGCAGTAGAAGGTGCGGCCTTCGCCGCCCGCAAGCAGACTGGCACGCTTGAGCTCGCGCCGGGCGATGCGGGCCGCCGCGTCCGGCGCACCCTTGGCCATGTCCTGCAATCGCAGGCCGCCGAGCGGCAGGGTGATGCCGTCGCCGATCGTCTCGCCCTTCACGTCGACGAGCTCGAGGCTGCCGCCGCCAAGGTCGCCGGCGATGCCATCCACCTTGTGGAAGCCGGAGATGACGCCGAGGGCCGAATAGTGGGCTTCTTCACGGCCTGAAAGCACGCGAATCTCAGCGCCGAGGATTTCTTCCGCGCGATGGATGAAATCCATGCCGTTTTCAGCCTCGCGGGCGGCGGCCGTGGCGATCACGTGCAGATACTCGGAACCTGCCTGCTCGGATAGCGCCCGGAAGCGCCTGAACTCGTCCACAGCGCGGCGAACGGCTTCAGGGTCGAGCTTGCCGGTCGTTACGATGCCGCGCCCCAATCCCGCCAGCATCTTCTCGTTGAAGAGCACGGTCGGCGAACGCGCAACACCCTCATAGACGACGAGACGGATCGAGTTCGACCCGATGTCGATGATCGACAGTGGCTGGCGATCTTGCAGCCGGCCCTGGGATGTATGAATCATGCAGTCTCGGCTGTGTTGGCCTTCTTGCGGCGCTTGTGTTGCGCAATGCGCTTCGGCGCATGGGATTTCAGGGCGTCACCTCGACCGGACAGGCTGGGATTCGTCATGAAATATTCCTGCGCGTTGAACGGTTCCTCTCCCTCCTCGGGCGTCATCCGCCGCGAGGTACCGTCCGCCAATACTTCGAAACTTTGCTGGTTGTCCATGATGTTTCCGAGCATGATCTGGCCCAGCACCTGTTCATGCACAGTCCCGTTGGTGATCGGCACCAGCGTTTCGACGCGGCGATCAAGGTTGCGGGGCATCAGATCCGCGGAGCTGATGTAGACGATCGCATCGTCTGACGGCAGCCCGTGACCATTGCCGAAACAGTAGATGCGGCTGTGTTCCAGGAAGCGGCCGACGATCGACTTGACGCGGATGTTTTCCGACAGCCCCGGCACCTGCGGACGAAGGCAGCAGATGCCGCGCACCACGAGGTCGATCTCCACGCCGGCGCGGCTTGCATCGTAGAGCGCGTCGATAATGGTCGGGTCGACCAGCGAGTTCATCTTCATCCAGATTTGTGCAGGCTTGCCCGCAGCGACGAACTCCTTCTCCGCACGGATGTGCTCGAGGATGCGGTTTCGCAGCGTCAGCGGCGAGATGGCGAGATGCATCTCGTTGGCGGGCTCCGCGTAGCCGGTGATGAAGTTGAAAACCTGCGCAACGTCACGCGCGATCACCGGATCGGACGTGAAATAGGACAGGTCGGTGTAGATGCGCGCGGTGATCGGGTGGTAGTTGCCCGTGCCCAGATGCACGTAGTTGCGCAGCTTGCCGTCTTCGCGGCGAACCACGAGCGACATCTTCGAATGCGTCTTCAACTCGATGAAGCCGAAGACGACCTGCACGCCGGCGCGCTCGAGATCGCGCGCCCAGCGGATGTTGGCTTCCTCGTCGAAACGCGCCTTGAGCTCGACCAGCGCCGTCACCGACTTGCCGCTTTCTGCCGCGTCGATCAAGGCGCGCACGATCGGGCTGTCGTTGGAGGTGCGGTAGAGCGTCTGCTTGATGGCGACGACCTCCGGGTCCAGCGCGGCCTGACGCAGGAACTGCACCACCACGTCGAAGCTCTCATAGGGGTGGTGCACGACAATGTCCTTCTCGCGGATCGCGGCGAAGCAATCGCCGCCATGCTCGCGGATGCGCTCGGGGAAGCGCGGATTGTAGGGCGTGAACTTGAGATCGTCGCGCGGGAGAGCCACGATCTCGGAAATCTGGTTGACCGCCAGCGGCCCCTTCAGGACGCTGATGCGCGACGAACCGACGCCAAGCTCGCTGGCAACGAAATCGCGCAGGCCTTCCGGCATCTCGTCATCGAATTCGATGCGAATGACCTGGCCGCGGCGGCGGCGCTTCAGCGCGCTTTCGAACAGGCGCACGAGATCCTCGGCCTCCTCCTCGACCTCGATGTCGGAGTCGCGGATGATGCGGAATGTGCCCGAACCCTTCACCTCGTAGCCGGGGAAGAGCTTGCCGATAAACATGCCGACGACGTCTTCCAGCGCGATGTAGCGCACCGTGCTCTTGCGGTCCGGCAGCCGGATGAAGCGGCGCAGGGCTACGGGCAGGCGCAGCAGCGCCGTCATCTCCTCAGCCTGTCTGCGGTGGCGCAGGTTCAGCGCGATCGAGAAACCGAGATTGGGAATGAACGGAAACGGATGTGCCGGGTCGATCGACAGCGGTGTCAGCACCGGGAAGATCGCCTCCATGAAATGCTCGTCCAGCCACGCCTTCTCGTCCTTTACGAGCGCGGTGGCGCGGACGATCTCGATCCCTTCCTTGCGCATCAGACCGGTCAGCAGCGAATAGCTCTGCTGCTGGTCTTCCTGGAGGCGGCTTACCTCCAGCAGCAGCAGTTCGAGCTGCTGTTCGGGCGTGCGTCCATCCGGGCTCTTTATGGCAATCCCCTCGCGGATCTGGCCGGCCAGACCAGCGACGCGCACCATGAAGAACTCGTCGAGATTGGTCGCCGAGATCGACAGGAAGCGCACGCGCTCCAGAAGCGGATGGCAGGGGTTCTGCGATTCGTCGAGCACGCGGCGATTGAACTGGAGCCAGGAAAATTCGCGGTTCACGAACCGGTCCGGATTGCCGTCGGGCGCGGCCGCCAGCGCCTGCATCTCGCCGGTAAATTCACTCGTTGCCGGTCTCAGTTCGTTCATGATCTCCTCAGTGCCCCAAAGGTTTGCCAGGCGACAAGCCGCCAATCTACCTCGTGACAGGCTTTTGCGACAGTTTCATATCATCGACTTGCAAAGACCGGGTTTATGCTGCAAACGCAGGCAATCCGCTTCGAGTTTGCAGCATCCGGGAGCTTCCGATGGCCGGCCACGCGATACCGCATTTCCAGAACGACGCAGGTCACGCCGCGATCGAGATCGGCGTGAAGGAATTCATGTGCGTGGGCGCCAATCCGCCCTTCGACCATCCGCATGTCTTCCTCGACATGGGCGACGACGCCGAAAAGGTCTGCCCGTACTGCTCGACGCTTTATCGCTACAATGCGAAGCTGAAGGCCACCGAGACCTCGCCCGCCGGCGCGCTCTACCATCCGCAGGCCGCCTGAGCCTGAAGTGGACCTCCGCGCCGGGCCGATCGCGATTGCCGGGGCTGGCATTGCGGGCCTGACGGCAGCGCTGGCGCTCGCACAGCGTGGTTTTCAGGTCAGGCTTTTCGAACGCTCCGACCGGCTGGAAGAAGTCGGCGCCGGACTGCAGCTTTCACCAAACGCGACGCGCCTGCTCGACAGGCTGGGCGTTCTTTCGATCCTGAAACCGATCGCGGTGCGCGCCGAGGCCGTGGAAATCCGCAGTGCGCGAACGCTTGGCCGGCTCGCGTCCGTCCCTCTTGGCGAGAAGGCGGTGCGCCGCTGGGGGCGCCCTATCTGACAGTCCATCGCGCCGACCTGCAGAGCGCGCTTCTTGCCACGGTGAAACGGCAGCCCGAGATTGACCTGGCGACCGGCGCGACCGTGCGCGACGCCGCGTTCCATGACTATGGGGTCACGCTCTCGGTCGACCGCGACGGACGGATCGAGGAGTTTGGCTGCAAACTCGCAGTTGGCGCCGACGGCGTATGGTCGACATTGCGCGAACTGGGCGGGCATGGGCGGCAAAGCCGCTATTCGGGATATGTTGCCTGGCGCGCGATGTTGCCGTCCGCGCAGGCGGGGAGCGGAACGGATGCGGCACTGCCGCCGAACGACCGCGTCACCGCATGGCTGCACGCCGGCTTTCACCTGGTCGCTTATCCCGTTCGCGCCGGTGAGGCGATCAACCTGGTTGCCGTGACGCGCGCGCCGGAGTTGACGCGCAGATGGTCCAACACGGCTGACCTGTCGATGCTGGTAGCGGCAATGGGCGGCGCCTCCCTGCCCTTCAACAACTGGTGCAGGCAGCAGACCACTGGACGACCTGGCCGATCCACGAAGTGCCGCCGGACGGCGCCTGGACGGCTAAGGAAGGCATCGCGCTGATCGGCGACGCTGCACACGCCATGAGCCCCTACGCCGCACAGGGGGCCGCAATGGCGATAGAGGACGCGGTCGCGCTGGCTGCGGCACTTGCCTGCGAACCCACCAGTCTGGCGGCTGCGCTGTCGCTTTACGAACACGCGCGGCGCAAGCGGGTCAAGCGCGTCGCGGCGCGTGGCGCGTTCAACCGCTTCACATGGCATGCGTCCGGTCCGGTCGCCTTTGTACGCGACCGGGTGCTCGCGCTGCGCAAACCGGAAACGCTCGCCGCCGACTTCGACTGGCTTTACGGCTGCGATATCGGCGAGCCTTGAAACAAACCAGCCTTCTCAGACCGGATTGTAGGTTTCGACGGACCAGAGCAGGCTCAAAGGCAGCGGATTCCACCACCCGGTGCGCAGCCCGCGGAGCGCAATGTCGAAGCCGTCCAGACATTGCATCCCACGAGCGCGTTGAACCAGCCGTTTGCTTCGTAGAAACGATCGTAGGGACCGTAGGAACGCCCCTCGATCGGAACGACGGCGCCTTCGGCATTCCGCGTGAAACTGGCAAGGACATTATCCACAAGCCGCTGGAATTGCGCAGGCGTGAGGTCGAGCGCAAGAACGCCAGCCTGCGCCGGGTCGACTTCGCCTGCCAGCGCCACATGCATGACGGCCCTGTCCAGCGTCAGAGCCCGGAATGCGGGGCCGGGCTTCAATTCGGCCCAGGTCGGGGTCTCCAGATAGAAGGAACGCCCACCCCAGCCGAACGCGATCCATCCGACCACGGGATCGTCGATCGGCAAGCCGTCTTCACGCAGAAACGCAAAGCTGGCCAGCACATCCGGATCCGGCGGCAGCGCAATATCGGTATGAATTGGATTGGCAAATATCAGGATACGCCTCAGCGGCCCCGCGTCCTGTTCGCTCTCGGCCGCAAGGAACGGACGCGGCAGCGCCGCGCCCAGAAGTGCTGCCACGGCGGCAAGTGCAGCCAAGACCGCTAAAGCAAGAGCCGCACGGCGTATCATTCCCGTCGCGCGGCTCAAGGAAATGCCGGGCGTCTCAGTGCAGGATCTGGCTGAGGAACAGCTTGGTGCGCTCGTGTTGCGGGTTGTCGAAGAATTCCTCGGGCGTGTTCTGCTCCACGATCTGGCCCTGATCCATGAAGATCACGCGGTTCGCCACCTGGCGGGCAAAGCCCATCTCGTGGGTGACGCAGATCATGGTCATGCCTTCTTCGGCGAGGCCCACCATCGTCTCCAGCACTTCCTTGATCATCTCCGGATCGAGCGCGGAGGTCGGCTCATCGAACAGCATGATGCGGGGGTTCATGCACAGCGACCGCGCGATGGCGACACGCTGCTGCTGACCGCCGGAGAGCTGGCCCGGATATTTGTTGGCCTGCTCGGGAATCTTCACCCGCTCGAGGAAGTGCATGGCGGTTTCCTCCGCCTGCTTCTTGGGGATCTTGCGGACCCATATCGGCGCCAGCGTACAGTTCTCCAGGATGGTCAGATGCGGAAACAGGTTGAAGTGCTGGAAGACCATGCCGACCTCGCGGCGGACCTCATCGATCTTCTTGAGATCGTTGGTCAGTTCGATACCGTCGACGACGATGCGTCCCTGCTGGTGCTCCTCAAGACGGTTGATGCAGCGGATCATCGTCGACTTGCCGGAGCCAGAGGGGCCGCAAACGACAATCCGCTCGCCACGCATGACTTTGAGGTTGATGTCCTTGAGAACGTGAAAATCGCCGTACCATTTGTGCATGCCCTCAATCTCGATGGCGACCTCGGTGTCCGAAATCTGCATCCGCGATCGGTCGATTGCGATCTGGTCCGCGGCGACTGCGTTTTCAGTGGCCATATCATTCCCCTTTTTGGCGCTTTGGCCTGTTGTTATTCTTCCGCCCTACCGTCGGTGGCCCGTATCCAGCCGGCGTTCCATGTAGATGGAATAGCGCGACATGCCGAAGCAGAATATCCAGAATATGAACCCGGCGAAGATCAGGCCCGACATGGGCGTCTGCGCCGAAATCCAGTTCGCATCGGCGAAATTCTGACGGACGATCCCGAGCAGGTCGAACATGCCGATGATGTAAACGAGGCTGGTGTCCTTGAAGAGGCCGATGAAGGTGTTGACGATGCCCGGAATGACCAGCTTCAGCGCCTGCGGCAGGACGATCAATCCCATCGACTGCCAGTAGCTGAGACCGAGCGATCCGCGCCCTCATATTGCCCCTTGGGAATTGCCTGGAGGCCGCCACGCACCACCTCGGCCATGTAGGCCGATGCGAAGAGCGCGACACCCACCAATGCCCGAAGGAAGCGGTCAAAGGTCATGCCGGCGGGCAGGAACAGCGGCAGCATCACGCTCGCCATGAACAGCACCGTCACCAGCGGCACGCCACGCACAGTCTCGATGAAGGCGACGCACAGCATCTTGACCACAGGCATCCTGGAACGACGCCCCAGCGCGAGCAGGATGCCCAGCGGCAGCGACACCGAAATGCCGACGAAGGACAGCACCATCGTCACCAGCATGCCTCCCCACAGGCTCGTCGCCACGTAATCGAGGCCAAACCAGCCGCCCACCAGAAGGATGAAGGCGATGATGGGGAAGACGATGAAAAAGGCCACCGCGTTGAGAAACTTGTGCGGCACGCGCGGGATCAGCAGCGGCACCAGCAAGGCAACGAACATCACGGCGGTCAGATTGACCCGCCAGCGCTCGGAGACCGTGTAGCGGCCGTACATGAACTGTTCGAATTTGGCGTTGACGAACGCCCAGCAGGCGCCCGACCAGCCTTCGGGCTGGATGCCGCCCTGCGCGACCGTTGCGCAGACCGAGCGATCCGGCCCGCTCCAAACCGCGTCGATGAACGCCCAGCGGATCATCGGTGGAACGAAGTACACGATCAACAGCACGCCCAGCACGGTGAGGACCGAATCGAGCGGCGTCGCGAACAAGTTTATCCGCAGCCACCGGGCGATACCGCGCTCGCGGGCTGGAGCCGGTCGTTCGGGCTCCAGCTCGGTTCGGACGAAGGAGAGATCTTCCTGTTGCATCAATCTCTCCTATCGCTCGACCAGCGCCATCTTGGCGTTGAACCAGTTCATGAACGTCGACGTCGACAGGCTCAGGCCCAGATAGATCAGCATCCAGATCGCCACCACCTCGATCGCCTGACCGGTCTGGTTCATCGTCGTCTGCCCGGTCTGGATGAGATCGGGGTAGCCGATGAAGACGGCGAGCGACGAATTCTTGGTCAGGTTGAGATATTGGCTGGTCAGCGGCGGAATGACGATGCGCATGGCCTGCGGAATGATGACCAGACGCAATGTCGGGCCGGGGCGGATGCCAAGCGCGTGGGCTGCTTCCGTCTGTCCCTTGCTTACACCGAGAATGCCGGCACGGACAATCTCGGCGATGAAGGAGGCCGTGTAGAAGGACAATGCCAGATAAAGCGAAAGGAACTCCGGCTTGATCGAGAAGCCACCGACAAGGTTGAACGATCCCTGTTCCGGCATGTCGAACGTCAGCGGAAATCCCGTTGCCGCGAAGGCAAGCAGCGGAAGACCGACGATCAGCGCGAGCGACGTCCACAATACGGGGAAGCGCTGGCCGGTCGCCATCTGCCGCTGGTGCGCTTTGCGCGCCACGAAGAAGGACATCGCGATGGCGATCACGAACGCCACGGGGATCAGCCACGCCCCCTCCCCCAGATCGGCATCGGCATGTAGAAGCCGCGATTGTTGAGATAGGTGCCCAGCGGCAGGTCAAGGCTTTCGCGCGCGCCGGGCAGCACGGCGAGCACGCCGAGATACCAGAAGAAGATCACCAGCAGCGGCGGAATGTTGCGGAACACCTCGACGTAAACCGTGCAGATCTTTGAGATCAGCCAGTTTCGAGACAGCCGCCCGACGCCGATGAGAAAGCCGATGATCGTTGCGGTGACGATGCCGATGACGGCAACGAGGATGGTGTTGGCCAGGCCGACCAGGATCGCGCGGCCGAAAGTCGAGTTGGCCGAATAGTCGATCAGGGTCTGGCTGATGTCGAAACCGCTGCGGCGGCCTAGAAAGTCGAAACCCGATGCGATGTTGGCGCGCTGCAGGTTCTCGGTCGTGTTGCCGATGATCCAGTAGACGATGAGGACCAGCGCGATCGCGACCACAACCTGGACGACGATGCCGCGCACGCGGGGATCGTAAAGCAGGGACGCGCGCGCAGGTGCGCGGTCATGAACGCTCGTCGGGGAAGCCATGCCCCCTCCTTCCCGATTCAGTGATGCCGACCACTCCGGAAGGCTGCTGGAGCCTTCCGGAGCAGTATCTCGATCAGCGGATCGGCGGAGCGTACTGGATGCCGCCCTTTGTCCAGAGCTGGTTCAGACCACGTGCGATCTTGAGCGGGCTTTCCTGGCCGATGTTGCGCTCGAAGACCTCGCCGTAGTTGCCGACGCCCGACACGATCTTGACGACCCAGTCGTTCTCGAGGCCGAGCACCGTTCCGATGGAGGAGTCATCCTCCTGGCCGAGTATGCGGCGGATTTCCGGGTTATCCGAACCCTTCATCTCCTCGACATTGGCCTGGGTGATGCCGAGTTCCTCGGCCTGGATCATCGCGAAGAGCGTCCACTTGACGATGTCGAACCACTGGTCGTCGCCATGGCGAACGGCAGGTCCGAGCGGCTCCTTGGAGATGATCTCGGGCAGCACGACATGCTCGTCAGGGTTGGCGAGCGTCAGGCGAAGCGCATAGAGACCGGACTGATCGGTGGTGTAGGCATCGCAACGGCCGGCCTCGTAGGCTGCGTTGGTCTCGTCGAAGCCCTGGAAGACAACCGGGTTGTAATCCATGTTGTTGGCCGCGAAGTAATCGGCCAGGTTGAGTTCGGTCGTCGTGCCCGTCTGCACACAGATCGCGGCGCCCGAAAGCTGCAGCGCCGAGTTGATGCCCGGCAGCTTCGTCGAGTTGATCATGAAGCCCTGGCCGTCATAGTAGTTGACGCCCGTGAAGTTGAAGCCCAGCGACGTGTCGCGGCTGAGCGTCCACGTCGTGTTGCGCGAGAGAACGTCGATCTCGCCCGACTGCAGCGCAGGGAAGCGCTCGGTGGCGTTGGTGGGAACCGCCTCGACCTTGCTTGGATCGCCGAAGATGGCCGCCGCGATGGCGCGGCACATATCATAGTCAAAACCCGACCATTCACCCTGGTCGTTGGGAGCCGCGAAACCGGCAAGACCGGTATGCACACCGCAGCGCAGCGTGCCGCGTTCCTTCACATCGTCGAGCGTCGCGCCCCAGCCAGCCGAAGCCGTAAACACCAGCGCGGCCGAGCCGAGAATACCCGTTACTAGCTTTTTCATGCCCACATACCCTTTTCTGTTTCGGGGTCTTCGCCCCTGTTCATTCCGTACGGAAGCAGCATTCCGTCCCGGCCCCTGACCGGAACTCGGCATCGTTGCAGACGCGCGTGCTCCACCTCCCACTCACGACCGGCATCGAAGGCCATTATTCAGCGCCGGTCAAGTGCGAATGAAACACGCCGCCTAATTGGTGACCGCACAGGCAGCACTGCGCGTTTTATGGGCTGCGCCTGCCGCAATCCATGGCAAATCAAGCGCTTGCGAATGTGCCCCACCGGGCAGTGCCGCTGTGGCGGTTGCAGGTTCGCAGGGCAACCGATATGCGTTCAGGCCTGCAGCAAGAGGCGAGGTTTTCATGAGCAAGGGCGACTACGCGAACAAGGGCATCCACACCAGGCTTGCCCATATCGGTAACGATCCACGCGAGTTCTTCGGTTTCGTGAACCCGCCCGTCGTCCATGCATCCACCGTGCTCTTCCCCGACGCCGCGACCATGGCGGCGCGCAACCAGAAATATACCTACGGTACGCGCGGCACGCCGACGACCGATGCGCTGAGCTCCGCTATCGACACGCTCGAAGGTTCCTCAGGCACGATCCTGGTGCCGTCCGGCCTCGCGGCTGTGACGATACCGCTGCTGGCGTTCCTGTCAGCAGGCGACCACGTGCTGATCGTCGATTCGGTCTATCACCCGACACGCAACTTCGCAGACACGATGCTGAAACGGCTGGGCGTCGAGGTCGACTATTACGACCCGCTGGTGGGCGCCGGAATCACCGCGCTGATGAAACCCAACACGAAGGTGGTCTTCACCGAATCGCCCGGCTCGAACACGTTCGAGATGCAGGACATCCCTGCGATCGCCCGGGAAGCCAAGGCGCGCGGCGCGGTGGTGATGATGGACAACACCTGGGCCACGCCGCTCTATTTCCGTCCGCTCGACCACGGCGTCGACATTTCCATCCATGCGGCGACGAAATACCCCGCAGGCCATTCGGACGTGCTGCTCGGAACCGTCTCGGCGAACGAGGCCTGCTGGAAGCGGCTGCAGGAAACGCATTTCACGATGGGCTGCTGCGCGGCGCCCGACGACGTCTACCAGGTCCTGCGCGGCCTGCGCACCATGGGTGTGCGGCTGGAGCGGCACGAGGAAAACGCGCTCGACGTCGCGCGCTGGCTGGAGGGCCAGCAAGGCGTGGCGCGCGTGCTGCATCCGGGGCTCGAGAGCTTTCCGGGCCATGACATCTGGAAGCGTGACTTTTCCGGCGCCAGCGGCATCTTCTCCATTGTGCTGTCGGGCGGCGGCGAACGCGAGGCGCATGCCTTCCTCGACGCCCTGGAGATTTTCGGCCTCGGTTATTCGTGGGGCGGCTATGAAAGCCTTGCCGTACACGTGTTTCTGGGCGACCGGACCGTTGCCAAGGGCGATTATCAGGGGCCGGTCATCCGGCTGCAGATTGGCCTCGAAAACCCGGAAGACATCAAGGCGGACCTGGCGCGAGGGCTTGCGGCGGCGGCCGGCTGAAGCCGTTCGCGCAGCGACATGAAGGCCGGTGGCAAAATAAAGGCTTGCCTCGCCGCCGACGAAAACTTATGGGAACCAGCGGTCTTGACCGGCCACGGAGCGTAGCGCAGCCTGGTAGCGCATCTGGTTTGGGACCAGAGGGTCGCAGGTTCGAATCCTGCCGCTCCGACCACCGGCAGGCCGGCACAGGCAAGGAACGAGGCTCACATGTCAGCGCGCATCTACAGCCCGGCGAAGACCGCCATGCAGTCCGGCAAGGCGAAGACCGGCCACTGGGTTCTCGAATTCGATCCCGAGCAGCCGCGCAAGATCGACCCGCTGATGGGCTACACCTCCTCCGGCGACATGAAGAGCCAGATCCGCCTCACCTTCCCCACGCTGGAAGAGGCCATCGCCTACGCCAAGAAGAACGGGCTTGCCTACCGGGTCCAGGAACCCAAGGAAACGCGCCGGCGGCAGATTTCCTACGCGGAGAATTTCCGCTATGACCGCAAAACGCCCTGGACACACTGACGCGCCCTGATCTCGCGGCCGACCAAGGCGCAGCGACGGTCCCGTAGCTCAGCTGGATAGAGCACCGGCCTTCTAAGCCGATGGTCGCAGGTTCGAATCCTGCCGGGATCGCCATATTCGCGACGCAGATCATAATCGCGCGCCACTTCTCGCCTAAAACCCGGATCTGCCCCAGCCTTACGACGATAGACAGTTCCTCGCTCACCTCGGCGGCGTTTTTCGTGGTGCGGATTATCGTTTCGCTAACCATGTCGCGACGCCGGGCGAGTGCGGCCTTGCGTCCGGAGCTTCCAGATGGATGGCTCTGCACATGGAGAGACAAGTAAAGCGCATGGTTGTGCGATGAGCGGAGACGGTCACACACTGAGCTGGCATCTGGTGCGCTGGCTGCTGCTGGCCTTGTCGGTGCAGGGCGCTTCGCAGGCCGCGCATGCCGATGCGCCGCGGCTCGGTCCGTTCGAACTGCCGCAGCCGCAGGAGCTTGCGGTGCCCACGGGCGACGAGCACTTTAGCCCTTTCGAGGCGCTGAACGGCAGTTTCAGCTCTCCTGAGCACTGCGCACAGGTTCCAAACGGGCTCTGGATCGAACATGAAGGGCGCGGCGACTGCATCAGATATTATCCCCACGGGCTGGCCGAGGGCGGCAATCGCAGCGTGCTCATCTATTTCGCCGGGGATGTCATGTTGCGCAACACGCGCGGCGTGCGGTTCATCACCGGGTCGTATATCGAGCGCTCGCCAGCCTCCATCGCGTCGGACATGGCCGAGTGGTCGACGCTAGCGGGGCGACCCACGATCTATATTGCGCGACCGGGCATCTACGGTTCTTCCGGCGACCACAACATGCGCCGCCATCCGCGCGAGATCGCGCTGATGAACCGGGCCGTCGACATGATCAAGGAACGCTACAACGTCTCCTCGTTCATCCTGAGCGGCCATTCGGCTGGCGCGCAGATCGTCGCCGGGCTGCTCAACCGGCGAACTGACATCTCGGCTGCCGTGATGAGTTCCGGCCTCGTATCCGTGAAGCAGGTATCGAGGTTCTGGGAGCGGCGGCGCTCCCTGCCCGGCCGGCTGCTTTACGATTCGCGCAACTTCTACGATCCGGTGGACGAGATCGACCGGATCGCCACCGATCCGAAGCCGCAGATCTACGTGATCTCGGACCCGGAAGACCGTGTCGTGCCATTCTTCAGCCAGCTCTATTATGTGCGACGCCTGCGTAGCGCAGGTTTCGATCCGCAGCACGTCTACGCGCAGGCGGCCGATCCGCGACGGCACCTGTTGGCGCTGAACGGCCGGCTTGCCGCCGCGCTGCTGGCGCAGGGCCGTTCGACTAACGAGATTCGCCGCGCGCTGACCGACTTCGAACTCGATCAGCGCGAATAGCCCCTATTCGGCAGCCGGCCGTTCCAGGTCGGCCTGCGCCATTTCCTTGAGCCAGGCGACGATCTCGTACATGCGGGTGCTGTTTGAGCCCTTGACCAGCACCACATCGCCATCGGCGAGCTGTTCCTCCAGCACTTCCTTCATCGCATCCAGCGAGCCTAGATAGAGCCCCTTTCGGGATCGTGGCAGCGCGCGCCAGAAGTCCTGATAAAGTTCTCCGGTCACATAGACCCGGTCGATGGCACGGTCCTCTATCAGCTTCGCAAGCTGCGTATGAAACATCGGCGACTGCGGGCCAAGCTCGGCCATCTGGCCCAGCACGGCGACCCGGCGCCGTGCGCCCGGATAGTCGTTCAACTGGTCGAAGGCTGCTTCCATCGAGCCCGGATTGGCATTGTAGGCATCGTCGATGACCGTAAGCTTGCGTCCACCAAGCGAGAGGTCGCAAATCTGCCCCCTGCCCGGCAGTGACGCGAATGTCTGGAGCTTGGCGATTGCGCGCTCCAGCGGGTAGCCGAGGGCGGAGACTGCGGCTAGCACAGCAAGGCTGTTCATTGCCATGTGACGGCCTGCGGCGCCGAGGCGATAGCTAATCTCGCGGCCCTCGATGCTGGCCGTTACAAGGCCGTCGCGCGCGTTGTGCGAGACGAGCCTGAACGCGCAATCGGCGTGCTCGCCGTAATGGACGATGCGCAGGCTGCGGCTCTCGGCGGCGGCGCGCACCGTCTCCCATTCGATCATGTCGCGGTTGATGACTGCGACATCGCCCGACGACATGCCGAGGAAGATCGCGCTCTTCGTGCGCGCGACATCCGTGACGGTGCTCGTCTCGTTGAGGTGGGCAGGCGCTATGTTGGTGAAGATCGCGACTTGAGGCCGCGCCATCCGCGCGCTGACGGCCATGCGGCCGATGGCGAGCTCCATCACAACATGCTGCGTGTCCCAAGGTATGGAAGCCAGGTTCCAGCCCACGCCATGCGGCAGGTTGGCGTTATGCGCGCTCTTGGCAACGCTTCCATGTGCAGACAACGCATGCGCCAGCATGGCCACCGCGGTGGTCTTGCCGGAACTGCCGGTCACGCCCAGCACCTTGCCGGTCATGCGCGCCCGCGCGTAGCGGCCCATAGCAAGCACGGCCTCGTCGCAATCGGGTACGGTGAGCAGCGGCACGTCCGTCACGTCGACCGCTTCGGGATCGCGTGCGATCAGGGCGGCCGGAGGCGGGTTCATGCGACGGACCACCTGCGGCAGCATGCCGACCGTTTCGTCGCCGGTTCGCACGACGGCCATGTCGCCCGGCTGCATGGCGGGCGCGAAGGTCGAAAGCCCCCGTGCCGACCAGTCCTGCGGCGGTTGACGGACCCAGGTTCCGCCGGTCGCGGCCTCCACATGCGCGGCAGTCCAGATCGCGTCCGGATCGGCCAGTTCGGACTGAGGGGCGGTATGCCTTGCGACGAGGCGCTGGAACGCGTCACGTTCTTCCAGATAGCGGCGATAGGCGACGAAACCGGACAGATAGTGCTCGACATCGTCGATGCGCACGCGGAATGCGTGGTGGCGGATGAAGAAAGATCCGACGATCCTGTCCGGCTTGCGGAAGTACATGGCGAGTTCGGGCCAGAAATGCCCGTTGAGCAGGTAGTGGGCGCGCTTCTCCAGAGCGTTTTCGAACCGCTCGAGATCGATACCGTCAAACAGATGGTGCAGCTCGGGTCGCTCGTCGATGCGCGCCAGCGTTTCGCGCGCCGCCATCATCAGTTCGAGCAATGTCGGGAAGGTGGTGATCCGATCCGAGACGAAGTCGAGATAGCCGGCGACATTTGCAATGCCGAAACGGAAATAGCGCTCCTCCGGGCGGTAGCGCGTCAGCTCGTTGACGCAGTAGCTAAGCCAGTGGTCGTGGTGCTTCCAGTGGTCATTGCGGATGAAGTGACCAAAGGCCTTTTCGACCATTTCGAGCCAGCGTGGATCGCGGGTCAGGCCATAGAGCCGCATCAAGCCGACGGTGGCCTCGCCTTCGTAGTAGATGGTGCGGAAGTCCTGCTTCACGCCGAGATCCGGAAAGCTCAGCACGTGGCTGAACGCACCGGTCTCCTCATCCTGCATGTAGCGGATGCCGAGCGCGAGCTTCTCCATCATCGGGTGATGGACCTTGGTACCCGTGACGGCGGCGTATTTGGAGAGCGCAAGGATCGCGACAGCATTGCCGCCGAGCTTCACCTCGTTGCCGACGTCGACCAGAAATGCCGCCTCGGTCCCATCCGGCAGGCTGCATGTCTGGATGAGCGTGCCGCACAGGCGTTTCAATGAGCGGTCGATCGCCGCCTTGAGGCGCGCGTCGCGTGTAACCTCCCAGGCTTCGACCATGGCGTAGGTGGTGCTGGCATGGCGCAAGGTGTTGTAGGCGGCTATCCGCCGGTCGAAGCACGGGTGATAGCCGTAGACGAAGGTGCCGTCGCGCTCGACCTGCCGGGCAAGGTAGGCCGACGCATCGCGCACCAACGGGGTCACGTCGCCTTCGCCAAGCTCGGCCACGGTGCGCCGGCCGGCATCCAAGCCCGCGCCATTCAGTTCGTGAAGATTGCCGGCCTCGTCGCAAAAGACGCCACGCGTTGAGAACAGATAGACATCGGCCTCGTCGGCGAAATCGGGTTCCCGAATGTCGGGATAGCGGATGCCGGCATAGGTGGCGAAGTTCTTCTGGTTGAACACAGCATGCGCGATGGTGTTGCCACCGTAAAGCGCCGCGTTGGCGTTGAGCTCAAGCTCGGTGAAAGCGAAATTCAGCTCAGGGTCGAAAGCGATTCCGTAGCGGAAATAGTTGCGTTTGGTCTTTACGAGCAAAGCACGCAGGCGGCGCCAGTCCTTGCGCTCGGGGCGGTCGACCCAGTCCACCCGAAGCCAGCGACCGGCCAGCTTTTCGCCTTTCATGATTTCGCGCAGCGCGGCCAGACCCTTCTGCCAGGCCGACTCCAGCGAGGTGCCCGAAGCGTTCACCACGCGGGCGCGTGAATCGCCGTCAGAGACGGAGAAGAACAGGACGATGCGGGGAAACGGCGGTTGCAGGCCTTCAACTCTGGTGCGCAGGAAGGCGCGAATGCTAGACAGCTTGTCCACGGTGTCGAGTTTCACGTCCACTGGAGACCTCCTCCGATAACCGGCGCGCGCGACTAACGCTCGCGCAGCGCCTCGCGCGCCCTGTTGAACGGCTTGATGAGATATTCGAGCACCGTCTTACCGCCGGTGTGAATGTCGACGGTTGCGATCATCCCCGGCACGATGGGGAACGTCTTGCCCGCATCGTTGGTCAGGGCGTCCTTTCCAGTCTTGATGAAGACCCGGTAGTAGTAGATGTCCTTGTCCACCTCGTCCTGGATCGTGTCGGGCGAGATGGTCGTCACATGCCCTTCCAGATCGCCGTAGATCGCGTAATCATACGCACTGATCTTGACCCGCGCCTCCTGTCCAGGCCGGATGAAGGCGATGTCACGCGGCGAGATGCGTGCCTCGATCAGAAGCTTGTCATCCAGCGGGATGATGTCCATCAGCTTGCCGTTGGGCGGAACGACTCCGCCGATCGTCGAGACCTCGATATTCTTGACGATGCCACGCACCGGCGAGCGGTGCGTGAGCCTTGCAAGGCTGTCGGAGCGGCCTTTGACCACCGGGGACAGCGAATTGACCTCGGCATTCGCCTTGGTTAGTTCCTCGCGCGCTCGCACGACATACTCGGCATTCATCTCGACCTTCTTGAGCTCGAGCTCCACGAGCTGGCGCTTGAGACGGATGACCTCGACATTGCTGGCGGCGCCGATGGCTGTCAGCGATTCGTTGATGTCCAGTTCGCTGCGGACCAGCGCCAGCGATTCCTCGACCCACTCCAGCGACTGCTCCAGGGCACGGCGACGCGCCTCGTAAAGCTCGGTTTCGGAAGCGATCAGTTCCGGATAGCCGTCGAGTTCCTTCGGGAATACGAGCGGGATCTGCTCGACCTCTGCCCGCAGGCGCGCGGACGCGGCGAGTGCTGCACGGTATTTGGCGGCGCTCTCCTCGACATTCGATTCCGACTTGGTGGGATCGAGCTGCGCAAGTATCTGACCGGGCTCCACCACCTCGTCCTCACGCACGTGCAGGGCCGCTACAATGCCGCCTTCGAGCGACTGAATGACCTGCTCGCGCGAGGTCGGCACCACGCGGCCGTCGCCGGCCGATACCTCGGCCAGCTCGGCGAAGTAGGCCCAGACGAGACCGCAGGCGAGCAGGAGGAAGACGATCCTGACGATGCGACCGGAACGGGAAAGCCGTACGCCATCGTCATCGCCATAGCTCCATTCTCCCAGGTCGGCCGGTGTATCACGCATTGTCATAGCCATGGCATCACGCTCCTTCAGCGCGGCGCGCAGCCGTTTCCGGCGTGCCGCGGAGATTGGCTGGTACTACCTTCTTGACCCCCTTCAGTGTCTTCAGTGCCTCTTCCTTGGTCTCGTCGAGCACCACCTGCCCGTTGTCGAACGCGATGATCCTGTCGACGAGATCGAGCACCCGCATGCGGTGGGTCGCGATCACCACCGTGCGCTCATGGCTCCACGCCCGGAAACGCGTGATGAAGGCGCGCTCCGTGGCTTCATCCATCGCGGCGGTCGGTTCGTCCAGGAGCACGATCGACGGATCGCGGATCAGCAGCCGCGCTAGCAGCAATGCCTGCTGCTGGCCGCCGGACAGCCCGCGCCCGCCTTCCAGGATGGGATGATCGAGGCCGCGCGGCAGCTTGCGGATGAAATCGTCTGCGCCGACCATGGCGAGTGCGTCCAGCAATGCCGGCTGCCCAGCGTGCGGAGCGCCCATGGTGACGTTGTCGCGGATGGTGCCGTGAAACAGGCGGGAATTCTGCGTCAGCAACCCGACGCCACGCCGCACGTCGGCGGGATCGATCTGGCTGAGGGCGAGATCGTCTAGATGAACCTCGCCGAGCGCAGGCTCCATCAGGCCGGAAAGACCGAGCAGGAATGTCGACTTGCCGGCGCCGTTCTTGCCAAGCAGCGCGATTTTCTCGCCCGCTCCGATCGCGAGGCCGCGAACCGTGAGCGCCGGCTTCGCGGCGGCATCGCCATAATGAAAGACCGCATCCTTCATGCGGTACGCGCCCTTGAGCACGGGCGCGCTGACACGGGTCTCGGCCTCGGGATGATCGACCGGCATGTGCATGATGCTGTCTATGCTTTTGAGCCCGACACGCGCCTGCTGGAAACGCGCGAGCACCTGGGTGATCTGGGCCATCGGCGCCATCATGCGCGAACCCAGGATGGAGCAGGCGACGAGCGAACCGGTGGTCATGTCGCCCGCCATCACCATCGGCGCGCCGATGAAGACGATGACCGCGAAAGTGCTGGTCTGGACGCCATGGCTCCACGCCGTGAGCGAATTGGTGATGGAGCGCTGCCGCAACTGCGCCTCGGCCGTGACGGCGTTGAGGTGGTTCCAGCGCTGCTGGAAGCGGTCTTCCGCCTGCAGCGCCTTGATGTCCTCGATGCCCTGGATCGCCTCCACCAGCATGGCGTTCCGGAGAGACGCTTCGCGCATCGATTCGTTGGCACTCGCGCGCAGCCGGCGCTGAGCAAGCAGGCCGGGCAGGACCAGGAGCACCAGCGCCGTGGCTGGCACCGCCGCCAGCACGCCGCCGATCTGCAGGAAGATAAACAGGAACAGGATGAAGAACGGCAGATCCGCGACGGCCGCGAGTGTCGTCGACGTCAACAGCTCGCGCACCTGTTCGAGATCGCGAAGTTGGGAAATAAATGTGCCGGTGGAGCTTGGCCGCACGCGGTTCTTCACCCGCAGGGCATGGCCGAACACCATGTCCGACATGCGCATGTCGGTGCGCTTGCCGACGATGTCGATGATGCGCGTGCGCACACGGCGCATCGCGAAGTCGAACGCGACCGCGAGCATCACGCCGATGAACAGGACGTAGAGCGTGCTGTAGGAATGCGCCGGCACAACCCGGTCGTAGACCTGCATGGAAAACAGCACGCCTGAAAGGGCAAGCGTGTTGGCGACCAGCGAGGCCAGCATCACGTGGCCATAGGGCCGTATGTCGCTGAAGGCCAGGCGTCGGAACCAGTGCCGGCGATATGGCGCGATGTAGGCATCCACCCGCTCGTCAGCCATTGCGCGTTCGGGGCGCGGAATGACGAGATGCCGCGTTTCGTGCATCAATGTGTCGACGGGAATGGAAACGGACTGGCCGCCGTCGCCGCTGAAGACGACCGACGCATTACCATCGCCGCTGAGCGTCATGATGACGCCGACCGAGCGATCGTTGAGCTGGACGATGACGGGCAGGCGCCAACTCGTCAGCGAGATCGACAACGGGTCGGCCTGCCGCACCCGCAGACCCAGCTTGCGCGCGAGGCGACCGATCTGGGTGGCGGCGTCGTCGCCTTCAAGAGCGCGGCCAAGCTGCAGGGCGCCACGCGGCGAAAAGGGAACGTTATAGTGACGGGCTACATGCTCAAAAGCATCTATCCAGGCTTCCAGCTCAGTCCGTCCGAAGCCGCTGGCTACGTTTGGTTCGATCTGTAGCTCGGGGTCGATCATGATGCCTTCAGTTTTCTCCAGTTGCCCGGCGATGCGCGGCGCCGTAGCGCCGCGCGCACTCATTTCGGCGGTCAAACGACCGAGTTGTTTTCGGTCCAGTCGTCATCCGTCACCAGATGGCCGAACGGATCGACGGTCTCGGTGCTTGCCTCGACCATGCTTTCCTGCATGACCGCCGCTCCATCGAACGCTGTATCCTCGGCCGGTGCATCACCGAGATTGTCGATACCGCCGAGCGGGATGTCCTGGTCGTCGCCTTCGTCGAGAGTCAGGGCCAGTTCCTCGGTCGTGGAATGCGTCCCGCCGTCCTGATGTTCGTCCTGGGACGCCACCTCGAGGTCGTCGATACCCACGACATCGTCGCTGAACAATGCCAGCGGAGCACCCGCGACGCCCGCCCCCGAGGGGGTCACCGTGACATCGACACTGCCCGTCACGACCGCACCGGTCGGATGGACGAGTTGATAGGTGAAGCTGTCGAGCTGCGGCGTATCGAAGTATGCGGAAGCTGGATCGGGGGTGTAGGTGTAGTTGCCCCCGCATCGACCGTAAGGGTGCCGTATGTGCCCTGAACGGTTACCGGCGACCCGCTCGGAATCTCGACGAAGGAGCCGAGATCGGCGTCGAAGATCTGAACCGTGGTGAACTCGGACCCCGGCTCGTCATTGTCGAGCAGGTTTCCGTTGTCACCGGTGGAGGTCTCGATCTCGAACTGGTCGAGGTAGGTGACATCGACGTCAGTCGTCACGCTGACTCCCGTCGATACCAGTGTACTGGTCAATGTTACGCGTACCCGATACGTCCCCTCATCAAGCGCCAATGCGCCGAGGTCCAAGGATGCAACCGTGCCGACGGCTCCAACGAGCATGCTGTATGGATCGCTTGCTACGGTCTCCCATACGCCCGGGCTCGTCTCCTGCTCCAGGAACAGCGTGCCGCTTGAAAGGGCCGCCAGCACCACAGAAACATCGATGCTGCCTGACACGTCCATCTGGTCAGTGATGACAAAGCTCACTGGTGTACGACGTGCTTCCGCCGAGTGCACCCAGAGATGCCGCTCCGCTATCGTCAAAGAACGCATCATCGCTCACATTGGCCCAGACGACCGACGCGCCGCCTGCATCATCCGTCGTGCTGAAGCCCAACGTCGCCGGCTGGTCCGGATTGGCGGGGTCGAACGTCAGCGCCACGCTGTCGCTGCCGATCTGCGCGTAGAGCGTTGCCGTCGCCGTGTTGCCCGTATCCGGGTCGAACAGCGTGTACTGGAACTGATCGACCTGGCCTATGGCGGCCGCATCCTCGTTCGGCGTGTAGGTGTATGAGCCGTCCTGGTCGATCACCAGCGTGCCGTAGGTGCCGATGATCGTCGTGCCACCGGCAAGGATCGCTTCGCCGTTGACCTCCGAGACGATCGTCGTCGGCGTGACGACATCGGAGTCGCCATCGCCATTGACATCGGTGATGACATTGCCGCTGGCAGGCTCCACCTCGTAGCCGCCGATCTCCGTGTAATCGAGATCGGTTCCCCCTACACCGAGTTCGCCAAGGACACCCAAGCCCACACCTTCGAATGTCACGAAGGCACGATATTGACCCGCATCAAGCGTTGCGGTGGCCTGATAGGTGTTGCCGCTAAGCAGACCGATGTCGAGGACGGTCGCCTCGCCCGAGCCGTCTATACCGACCCACTGGCCCAGCTCCGGATCAAACTTCTGCACCACTACTGCGTAGTTACTGAGCACGCCCAGTGACGCGAGCGCACTGTAGTCGAAGTCGGCTTCAAGTGTGTGGCCTTCCTCGACATTGAATTCCACGCTCGGGGTACCGAGCACCGTTGCCTGCAGGTCCAACACGCCCACGGACACGAGCGCAAGGTAGTTCGCGTCACCTAGATCGACGTCCGTCGAGGTCGGCAGGATGTTCAGGCCGGCGTTGCCGATATCGTCGAAAGCTTCGATGTCGGCGTCTGCATCGGCGTCCGCATCTGCGTCAGCGTCAGCATCGGCATCCGCGTCTGCATCGGCGTCCGCATCTGCATCCGCATCGGCGTCAGCATCGGCATCTGCGTCGGCGTCGGCATCTGCGTCAGCGTCGGCATCCGCGTCAGCGTCGGCATCAGCATCCGCATCCGCATCTGCGTCAGCATCCGCATCGGCATCCGCATCTGCGTCAGCGTCAGCATCCGCATCCGCATCCGCATCTGCGTCAGCATCCGCATCCGCATCCGCATCTGCGTCAGCGTCAGCGTCAGCATCCGCATCGGCGTCAGCGTCGGCGTCGGCGTCAGCATCGGCGTCTGCATCAGCGTCAGCATCCGCATCGGCGTCGGCGTCCGCGTCTGCATCAGCGTCGGCGTCGGCGTCAGCATCCGCATCGGCGTCCGCATCCGCGTCAGCATCGGCATCAGCGTCTGCATCGGCATCGGCGTCTGCATCAGCATCTGCGTCTGCATCAGCATCAGCATCCGCATCCGCATCAGCGTCAGCGTCAGCATCGGCATCAGCGTCCGCATCTGCATCAGCGTCTGCATCAGCATCCGCATCTGCATCTGCATCAGCGTCCGCATCTGCATCGGCGTCGGCATCTGCATCAGCGTCTGCATCAGCGTCTGCGTCCGCGTCTGCATCAGCATCCGCGTCGGCATCAGCATCCGCGTCGGCGTCAGCGTCTGCATCGGCGTCTGCGTCGGCATCAGCATCCGCATCGGCATCTGCGTCGGCATCCGCATCAGCGTCGGCATCCGCATCAGCGTCCGCATCTGCGTCGGCATCGGCGTCTGCGTCAGCATCGGCGTCTGCGTCTGCGTCCGCGTCCGCATCTGCGTCGGCATCAGCATCTGCGTCGGCATCCGCATCAGCGTCTGCATCCGCGTCAGCATCCGCATCTGCGTCGGCATCCGCATCTGCGTCGGCATCAGCATCTGCGTCGGCATCCGCATCAGCGTCTGCATCCGCGTCAGCATCCGCATCTGCGTCGGCATCAGCATCTGCATCCGCATCAGCGTCGGAATCTGCATCAGCGTCAGCGTCAGCGTCGGCATCGGCGTCTGCATCCGCGTCAGCGTCCGCATCTGCGTCGGAATCCGAATCGGCATCAGCGTCTGCGTCAGAATCGGCATCTGCATCCGAATCAGAATCCGAGTCCGCGTCGGCATCCGAGTCCGAGTCAGCATCAGCGTCTGCATCCGAGTCGGCGTCTGCATCGCCATCATCACCGCCGCCGCCGCCCAGGGCGAGACCACCGGCTGCCAGAAGGCCCAGGCCAGCAAGACCGAGGATCGAATCATCCCCGCTGGAGGCAGCGACAAGCTCGTCGACCGACTCGATCTGCGAGAACTGGAAATCGGCAAGGCCTTCTGAGTGCTCGCCCAGCCAGAGATTGCCGTCCTCGTCCTCCAGAACGAGCTGGCTCTGCTCCTCTCCCGCCGCGTAGAAATTGCCGATCCTGACAGCTTCTCCCGACGTCAGTCGCAGCACGAGATCGTCGCCTTCGCGCGCCGCCGAAACCACATCTCGCGGCGACAGCGACAGCTTGACCACGCTGGGATTGTTCAGGACGACATCGCCATCGGGGAAACTTTGCGATGTTCCATTGGATTTATCGGTAACAACTGCCACCACTGGACTGCCTCCTCATTGCCTGAGCCCGCCGCAAGGATTCGGCAATCGCCGAGCCCCCGCCAAACAGCGTTTCATCAAGTTTTCAATCAGAGACGGCGGTGCCTTACCCAGGCAAACTACTGCGATACAAGCCGCCGCAGGCTCGTTCCGCCTGCTGCGGATACGGCCTTCATGTCCCACAATCGGCCATATCGTGAAAATGTTGGCAAATGGAAACGCACAACTGTGCCAGTTCGGAACATGAAACGTTAAGCTTGCATTTATAACTTACTACGTTCCACCGCGCATTTTTATTAAAATTTTACGCAATGGTTGTTTTTACATATATTTCTGATTATCATTTACTTATATGCAAGGCGCTTTCTAGGCGATTCTACTTTAGCGACGAATCGTGTGCAGCCGATTTGGCATTACGCCATCCATATCCACCCGTTATCCGCGATGAAAACACGCGCGACGGCCGTGCCATACTGGCACAGTTGCGCCATTTGCAGGCAGCGGCAGGGCCCATGCCCCGCTACAGGGACACACCGAAAAGCGGTTTGCCCTCCAGTGCGAACTTTCCGCGCAAATCGCCAGCGCTGTAAGCGCAGTCGATGGCAAGCCTCTGAAGATCGTATCGTATGTTGATCTCGTCAAACCGCGCCGCGTGAAACTCCTGGTCCGCGTTGAGCAGATCCAGCAGCGTGCGGGTGCCAAGCTCGAGATACTGGGTCTGATAGAGACTGCGTGTTTCGTCCATCATCGCCTGGCGCTTCGTCAACGATGCAAGAAGCGCGCGCATGCTTGCAATCTGACCAGTCGCCTCGGTGAGGCTGCGACGGATTTCCACCTGCGCACGCTGCTTGGCAGCCTCGGACGAGCGCAGCGCGTGTCCGGCGGCGGCACGACGTGCGCCGGCTTCTCCGCCATTATAGATGCTGCCGGTGACGTTCAGGCCAATCGTGTAGTCCGGGTCGCTTGAACCGATACGCGTCAGGTCGGTGCCTACTCCCGCATCCAGCGACACCGTGGGCAGGCTTTCGGCCCGGCTGAGGCCGATCTGCGCGACGGCGGCGGACCGTTCCGCCTCCGCCTGCATCACCGCCGGAACGCGCGACCAGTCGGGGTCGACCGAATCGCATGCCTTGGACAGCCAGCCCGGAGCGCGTGCGCCGCGCGCCATCGCGCCATTTGTGCCCGTCAACGCCGCGAGCGCGCTAGTCCAACGGCGGGTCTGCGCCTGCACTTCAAGGGTCGTCGCCTCTGCGGCCTGAACACGGGCGGCCGCCTGAAGCTCGTCCGACCGGGTGCTGGCGCCTTTTTGCGTGCGCGATTTGACCAGATCGAGGATGGCGCTGGTATCCTTCACCTGGTCGCTCGCCACCCCGGCGAGCGCCTTGTTGCGCTGCACCTCGATCGCGGCCTGGGCCGTCTCGCGTATCAGATCATCCACGGCCATAAGCACCTGCGACTTGCGGCCTTCTATGCCGGCAGTCGCGATCTTCACGTGTCCGTCGACCTTGCCGAAATCGTAGATCATCTGCGATGCGCTGACGTCGAGGCTCGGCCGATAGTCGCCCTCGCGCGAATCGAAATTGGTATTCACGCCCCAACTCACGCGTGGCCGGTAGCCCGCGCGCGCCTCGTTGACCGCCTCACCCTGCTGGTTGAGCCTGCTCACGGCCTCGACGACGGAGGGGTGGTAAGAGACAGCGTGCTGTACCGCGCTTTCAAGCGTCAGCGGTCCCTTGGGCGGCGTTTGCGGCGCTGCTGCGCCCGCATCCGTCGCGGCGGCGGTGCGTGGAGCCGTGCCGGGAGCGGTATCGCGGGTCGTCGACGATACAGTCACCGGATCAACGGTATCGGGCTTCGGGTTACCCGCGCAGGCGGATACGATTGCTGCCGCACTGACAGACAGGATCGCAACCATGCGGCGTGGCTGGCGCATCGACGGAACTCCGCAAATCGATGTCGAACTAAAGCCACCTGCCAACGCGGGAACTTGATGGGCGGGCGAAGCGCAGACCAACGTGCCGGCGCTTGCCGAGTGTAGACCCGATTATGGTTAACCGTTCGTTAGCGGGGCGCCAGCGCTAAAGGTCGAACCGGCCCTGTCCCGTATCCATCGCATCCACCACCTGCGCGGCAAGCGCCCGGGTTATCCGCGATTTGTGCTCCAGCGCGGCATGATCGAGCCGTGCCACGACATCGATAGCCGTCGACAGGGATCGTTCGATCCGTCGGACGAGAAACTGCACGACATGCGGCTCGACCTCGACCTGCCGGTCGGCGAAAAGCTTGGTGACCACGCCGGCCAGAAGCGCATCGTCGGGTTCGTGGATCTCGACGGTGGACGCCGCCTTGAGCCGGGATTCCAGATCGGGAAGCTTTACGCCCCATGCCAGCGGGAAACGCCGTGCCGTCAGCAGCAGCGTGGTTCCGGCCTGGCGCACCGCATTGATGAGATGGAAAAGGCCTGCCTCGTCGATCGGTGCGGAATCCACGTCGTCGATCAGCACAGGCCCCCTGCCCGACGCTTCGACAGCCTCCGCCGCGAGCCTGCCGGGCGCGAATTCGGTAGCGCCGCTCAGCTCCCGCCAGATGGCCGCCAGATGGGATTTGCCCGAGCCGGCCGGCCCGGCGAGCACGACAACGGGCGATGGCCAGTCCGGCCAGCGATCCACCAGCGCCGTCGCAGCGATATTGGACGGGCCGACGACGAGGTCGTCACGGCTTTGCGCGGGGTTGTGCGCGAGGTCCAGCGGCAACTGCCTCGGTCGTGTCGACATGCGTTGCACTGTCCTACTTCGACGCGGACTCTTCGTCCACCGCGTGGCCGCGATAGAGCGGCGAGGCTAGGTAGCGCGAAAGGCCGAAACGCACCAGGACACCCACCGCGGCTGCCGCTGGCACGGCGACGAGCAGGCCGACGAAGCCGAACAGCGCGCCGAAGGCGAAGAGTGCGAACATAAGCCACACGGGGTGCAGCCCGACGCTCTTGCCCACGAGGTTGGGCTGCAGGATGTTGCCCTCGACGAACTGGCCGGCAAAGAAGATGGCCGCCACCGCCGCCACCCAGTGCCATTCCGGCCAGAACTGGACCAGCGCGACACCGATCGACAGAACGAGGCCGAGCAGCGAGCCGACATAGGGGATGAAGCTTACGAGCCCTGCGAACAGCCCGATCAGCAGGCCGAAATTCAGACCGACAGCGGTGAGGCCGATGGCGTAGAAGACGCCGAGGATGATGCAGACGGTGCCCTGCCCGCGCACGAAGCCTGCCACGGCACGGTCGATGTCGAGCGCGATCTGCCGCACGGTTCCCAGATGGTCCCGAGGAACCCAGCTATCGACGCGCGCGACCATCTTGTCCCAGTCCAGCAGCATGTAGAAAGCCACCACGGGGGTGATGACGAACAGGCCGGCGATGTCGATCAGCGTCTTGCCGGAACTCAGGATCGACGAGAACAGACCCGAGATGAAGCCCCCGGCCTGGGTGAGCAGCGAGTTGAGCCCATCGCGGAGCGACGCAGGGTCAACGCCGAGACGCTGGCTCAGCCATTCCGCGTCGACGCCAGTCACCAGCGCCTGCAGCCGGGACATGTAGTCCGGCAGGCGACCGATGAAGTCAGCCAACTGCGAGGCCAGAACCGGGATGATGAGCATAAGCCCGATGACCAGCGCGATCAGGAACATGATGAGGATGAGGACCGTGGCAGCCATGCGCGACAGGCCCCTGCGCTCCAGCCAGTCGGCCACGGGATCCAGGAAATAAGCCAGGATCATGCCGGCGAAGAACGGCAGCAGGATCGCAGAGAACAGGTAGAGAAAGCCGATGAGGACGGCAGCGGCCACCAGCCAGAAGATCACCTGCCGGCGAAAGGCCGACGCGACGACGACTTCGACCGCCTTTTTCTGGAGTTCAGCTTCCTGCTTGTTCATAGCGGCCCATATGCCTCAGCCATTCCACGAGATAGGCCGCCGCCGAAGCCACGGTCAAGAGGGCGGAAGCAATGACCAGAAGCAACCTAGCCGGACCGAACATGGTGTCTAAAGCCAATTCGGCGAGAACGACGATCGCCAGAACGATCTGCGCCGCGGTGTTCGCCTTGGAAACGAACAACGGCTTCATCGCAACGGGGTTCCCCATCAGGTTCGAAAGCAGCACCGCGGCGACGATCAGCGCGTCGCGCGAGACCGCGGCAATCACCAGCCAGAGCGGCAGCTCGCCCATATAGCCCAGGACCACGAAGACGCTGACCAGCAGCAGCTTGTCGGCCATCGGGTCGAGATAGGCGCCGAGTTCGGACCTCTGGTTGAAGTGCCTCGCTATGAAGCCGTCGATGCCATCGGACAGGCCGGCGACGACGAAGCAGACCAGCGCCCATTCCTTGTTGTCCGTCACCAGTGCCCAAATGACCGCCGGGACGAGCAGGAAACGGAAGATCGTGATGAAATTGGGTATGGTCACGCCTGCAATTCTCTCCCATGGCGCTGCATCGGCGCCTGTTAGATGATCGCGGCCGCCGTTGCGATCAAGATGCCACGTTTCTCCGTCCACGTATCCACGGTTTAAGTCGTCCCGTGCCTGTCCACAGGCGTGCTTGTGCTTGCCCGCGCGGTCGCTTCGTGCGAAGAGCCCGCCTTGAATCAGGATCGGGGCGCGCAGCCATGAGCGAACGTAAGAACGGCCTCACCTATGCCGATGCGGGCGTCGACATCGACGCAGGCAACGCGCTTGTCGAAAAAATCAAGCCGATGGTGCGCTCCACGCGCAGGCCCGGCGCCGACGGCGAGATTGGCGGCTTTGGCGGCCTGTTCGACCTAAAGGCTGCCGGTTTCGGCGATCCGATACTCATCGCTGCCAATGACGGCGTCGGCACAAAGCTGAAGGTCGCGATCGAGGCGGGCCGGCACGATACGGTCGGCATCGACCTCGTCGCCATGTGCGTCAACGACCTCGTCGTGCAGGGCGCGGAGCCGCTGTTCTTCCTCGACTATTTCGCTACCGGCAAGCTCGACCCCGACCAGGGCGCGGCCATCGTCAGCGGCATCGCAGAAGGCTGCCGGCAAGCGGGATGCGCACTCATCGGCGGGGAAACGGCCGAGATGCCCGGCATGTACAGCGAAGGCGACTATGACCTTGCAGGATTTGCGGTGGGTGCGGCCGAGCGCGGGCAATTGCTGCCGACCGACGACATGGTCGAAGGCGATATCGTTCTGGGGCTCGCCTCCTCGGGCGTTCATTCCAACGGCTATTCGCTGGTTCGCCGCATCGTGGCATCCTCGGGTATCGGGTGGGACGACAGGGCACCGTTCGACGGTTACCGCTCGCTTGGCGAGGCGCTACTGACACCGACGCGGATCTACGTCAAATCCGTTCTTGCCGCGATCCGCTCGACCCACGGCATCAAGGCGCTGGCGCATATCACCGGTGGCGGATTTCCGGAAAACATACCCCGCGTGCTGCCGAAGGATTTCGCAGCCGAGCTGGACCTCGACGCGATCGACGTACCGCCGGTATTTTCGTGGCTTGCCAAGACCGGCGGCGTAGCCCCTGCGGAAATGATGCGCACCTTCAACTGCGGGATCGGCATGGTGATGGTGGTGGCTGCCGGCCAGGCCGCACAGGTCGCCGCCGTTCTGGCTCAGCAGGGCGAGGAGGTGACGACCATCGGACGGATCATGCCGCGCCGCGAGGCCGGCGTCGTATATCGTGGAGAAATTGGCCTGTGAGTACCGCACGCAAACGCGTCGTCATCCTGATTTCGGGACGCGGCTCGAACATGAACGCCCTGATCGAGGCGACCGGCGACCCCGCCTACCCGGCCGAGATCGTCGGCGTCATCGCCGACAAGGCCGATGCGAAAGGCCTGTCGGTCGCCGCGGCGCAGGACATCGAGACGATGGCCATCACCAAGGCGGACCACGCCGACAAGGCAGCAATGGACGAAGCGCTGGATGCGAAGCTGAAAGAGCTCCGCGCCGACATCGTCTGCCTGGCAGGCTACATGCGGCTGCTTTCGCCAGCCTTCACCGAGAAATGGGCCGGCCGCCTTATCAACATCCACCCCTCGCTGCTGCCGCTTTTCAAAGGTCTCGATACCCATGAACGCGCGCTCAAGGAAGGGATGCGAATCCACGGCTGTTCCGTGCACTTCGTGACGGCGGAAATGGATGGCGGCCCGATCATCGCGCAGGCCGCGGTGCCAATCCTGCCCAACGACGACGCAGATACGCTTGCCGCGCGCGTTCTGGGCGTGGAGCACCAGCTCTATCCGCTGGCATTGCGTCTCGTTGCCGAGGGCAAGGCGCGCATGGAGAACGGCCGCGCCGTGCTCAGCGGCGTGGGCGCAGAAGGCAGCCTGCTTTCGCCTGGATCGGCCAGCGAAGCCGTCGACATCGAGAGCCTTGCCCGCATGACGCCCTGAAGACTGCTGCCATGCGCTGGCAGCAGCAATGCGCTAGGATGGCCGAAAATGGATTTGCCACAAGCGACCGGCCATGCCTGACACAGAGACGACACCAACGTTCGACAATGCCGATGTGGCCGCAACTTTCGACGGCTACCCCCGTCCGTCGCAGGACAAGCTCCTGGACCTCCGCCGCCTGATCTTCGACACGGCGGCGGAGACGGCAGGTGTCGGCCACATCGAAGAAACGCTGAAATGGGGGCAGCCAAGCTATCTGACCCCGCAGACGCGTAGCGGCAGCACGATCCGCATCGATGCGATCAAGGATGATCCGCAGCGTTTCGCCATATATTTTCATTGCCAGACCGATCTGGTGGCGACGTTCCGGCGTCTCTATCCCGACAGCTTCGCGTTCGAGGGCAATCGCGCCATGCATTTTTCCGCCTCGGACGCGTTGCCGGAAGACGAGTTGAAGCACTGCATCGCGCTGGCGCTGACCTATCACAGCCGCAAGAAGGCATGACGGAGAGAAGCCTGCTCCTGCTGCGTCACGCGAAATCGAGCTGGGACGACCCGTCGCTCGACGATTTCGACCGGCCGCTGGCAAAGCGCGGGCGCGAGGCGGCTTCGAGGATTGCCGAGGAGATGGCGCTGCGCGGCTGGCAGCCGGACCACGCGCTCATCTCGCCGGCGCTGAGGACGCGACAGACGTGGGAACTGGTTGCGGAAATCCTGCGGGGCAACTTTCCACGCGACTTCGTGCCGGCGATCTACGAGGCACCGGCCGCGCGTATTCTGGAGGCCGTCAGGTCAGCCCCTGACGAAGCGGGCTGCCTGCTCGTCGTCGGGCATAATCCGGGTCTTGAGGAACTTGCCGCCCTTATAGCCTCGCAGGAAAGCAACGACGAGGCGATGGCGAGGCTGTCAGCCAAGTTTCCGACGGCCGCCATTGCGCGCTTCGGCTTTGGCGGACCATGGCGGGCGCTCGGACCTGGCGCGGCTATGCTTGAAGGGTTCGTCACGCCGAAAGAGCTTGGCTGAAACCCGGCAACGTGAGCCCTGCCTCACACCGCTTCAGAGAGCCCTTACCCACACCTTATTGTCGTGGAAAGCAGCACCACCGTAGGGCGCAGGGGCGTCCGCGCCGGTGAGCACATTGATGCCCTCGCCGCGCTCGTGATCGGAATTCGGCCAAATGCCCTCCGCCACCACCACGCCGCGTCGTACGCCGTCGAACAGCTTCGCGTGGAGCACCACCTCGCCGCGCGTGTTGCCGATCTCGACCCGTCCGCCGTCCGAAACACCCAGCGCTTCGGCATCGCCCGGGTGGAGCAACAGTTCGGGCCGCCCTTCACGCTTCCGCGATCCAGGTGTCTCGGTGAAGCTGGAATTGAGGAAGGTGCGCGCCGGCGATGTCGCGAGACGGAAGGGGTGCTCCTCGTCGGCAACCTCGATCAGCTCCACATGGTCCGGAAACTCGGGCAGTTGATGGTGAGGGCCGAAGATGCCCATGGATTTCGGCGGGCGGTTCGGCGCGGCCTGGCCGGTCCAGTCGGGCCGGAAGCGGTACCTTCCATCGGCATGGCCGAAGCCCTTGATGTAATGCGCGTCCTCGAAGGGCGGCTGCAGGTCCGCCCAGCGCTGCTCTCGGAAGGTGTCGAAGGTGCCGAGGCCCCTGGCAGCAAGCATGACGTCGATGTGCTCGCGCTCCGTCATGCCGAAGCCCGGCAGATGGGAGACGCCGAGCCGCTTCGCCAGTTCCTCGATCACGAAATGATTGGTGCACGGACCTTCCGGCGGCTCGATCAGCTTGGGGCCGAGTGTGACGTGCTGGTTGCCGCCGCCCTTGTAGATGTCGTCATGTTCCATGAACATCGTTGCCGGCAACACGACGTCGGCCAGCTTCGCCGTGTCCGTCATGAACTGTTCGTGGACGCAGGTGAAGAGATCGTCGCGAAGGAAGCCCTGCTTCACAAGGCGTTGCTCGGGCGCGACGTTTGCGGGATTGGTGTTCTGGATCAGCATCGCCGTGACTGGCGGCCCACCATAGAGCGCGTCCTCATGGCCCATCAGCACCGGCCCGATGCGCGAATGGTCAAGATGGCGGATGTTCGGGTCGCGCAGGCTGGTGCCTTCCAGCAGTTGTGTGTCGAGCTTCAGTATCCCGGAATTGGAGTGGAACGCACCGCCGCCCTCATATTGCCAGCAGCCGGTGACAGCGGCGACCGACAGTGCCGCGTGCATGTTGACCGAGCCGTTGCGCTGGCGCGCGAAGCCGTAGCCCAGCCGGAAAAACGTCTTATTCGTCGTTCCGATCAGCCGTGCGAAGGCTTCGATCTCCTCCACCGAAAGGCCCGTGATCCCAGAGGCCCATTGCGGCGTGCGCGTCGCCAGATGCGCCTCGAGGCCCTTCGGATCGTCGGTGTATTTCTCGAGATAGGCCCAGTCCGCCATGCCCTCGCGAAAAAGCACGTGCATGACCGCGCAGGCGAGCGCGCCGTCCGTGCCGGGCTTGAGGGTCAGGCCCATGTCGGCCTGCTTCATGGTGGCGTTTTCGTAGATGTCGATGACGACGATCTTGGCGCCGCGCTCCTTGCGGGCCTTGATCGCATGGGTCATCACATTGACCTGGGTGACGACGGCGTTGGTGCCCCAGATCACCACGCAATCCGACTTTGCCATCTCGCGCGGATCGGAGCCGGCGAGCTTGCCGGTGCCCATCATCCAGCCGGTCCAGGCAAGGTTGGTGCAGATCGAGCCGAAGAAGCCGGAATATTTCTTGGCGTGGCGCAGCCGCTCGATGCCGTCGCGCTGCACGAGGCCCATGGTGCCAGCATAGAAGTAAGGCCAGACGGTCTCCGAGCCGTATTTCTCCTCCGCCGCGATGAATTTCTCCGCCACGAGGTCGAGTGCGGCTTCCCAGCTCGCTTCCTTCCATGCGCCCTCGCCCTTGGCTCCAGCGCGGACGAGCGGCTTCGTCAGCCGGTCAGGATGGTGGATGCGTTCTGCATAACGCGCGACCTTGGCGCAGATGACGCCGGCGGTGTAGCTGTTGTCCTTGGCACCATGCACACGCCCGATCGTGCGCTCGTCGAGGAGTTCGACATCGAGCGCGCAGGTGGACGGGCAATCGTGCGGGCAGGCCGAATGGCCGGTGCGGATTTTGGCATGCTGGTTCATGGTGTAAGACCTAGCCGAAATCGAGCGCGCGGAGTAGAGCCAGCTTCGCAAAAGGCAAGCCAGACGGAGCAGGCATGAACTACCGCCACGCCTATCACGCCGGAAATTTCGCCGACGTGGTCAAGCACCTGCTGCTGACGCGCATCATCGAATATCTCAAGCGCAAGCCGGGGGCATTCCGTGTGATCGATACGCATGCCGGCACCGGGCTTTACGACCTGTCTTCGGAAGAAGCGCAGAAAACCGGTGAATGGCGCGACGGCATCGGCAGGCTACTCGATGCCGCGCTGCCTGACGCGGCGGCGTCATTGGCTGCGCCCTATCTCCACGCGGTTCGCGCGTTCAACGTCGGTCATCCATTCCGCTACTATCCCGGCTCGCCTGTCCTGACGAAACAGCTATTGCGCGGCGCCGATAGGTTGACCGCAATCGAGCTGCATCCGGATGACTGTTTCGCGCTGCGGACACGCTTTGCCGGCGACTGGCAGGTGCGGGTAATCGAACTCGACGGCTGGCTCGCCATGGGCTCGCAGGTGCCGCCGAAGGAAAAGCGCGGGCTTGTGATCGTCGATCCGCCATTCGAGAAGGAAGGCGAATTCAAGCGAATCGTGGATGGCCTTCAGAAAGCACATCGCCGCTGGCCGGGCGGCACCTACGCGCTTTGGTATCCCATCAAGGACCACAATGCGGTGACGGCCATGCGCGAGATGCTGAAACAGACCGGCATACCGAAGATCATGGACGTGGTCTTCGAACTGCGGCAGCCCTCGCCGGAACCACGTTTCGATGGTACGGGGATGATCGTCGTCAATCCGCCCTATGTCCTCGAGGACGAACTGAAGGTTCTGCTGCCGGCGCTGCGCGACGTGCTTGCCGAAGACCGGTCGGCACTTGCGGAAACCGTATGGCTGACGCCTGCTTGACCAGCGGCAAGGCTTTGACCAGACTGCCGCGGCGGCGGGAATCGCGCGCTCAACAACAGGCCGGAGGCCCCAATGATCCGTTTCGCCAGACTGCTTCTGGCTTCGATGCTCGCTCTGTCGGGAGCAGTCGTTGCCGCGTCGGCGGCCGACCCGGTTGCTGTGCGCATCGACGAGCCCGGCATCTGCGGCAACGAGAAGGTGCTGAGCAAGATCACCAATCGCTTCCGCCACCAGGTGCGCAACGTGCCGCGGCTGCCGCAGGTCGACATCGTCGATTTCTACCGGATCAGCGAAACGCGTTACCAGCCCAGCCATGCCGAGCGACCGATCGACAGGCGCTATTGCCATGCGACCGCTGCACTCTCCGATGGCCATAGCCGCGACGTCTGGTACCTGATCGAACGCCCGATGGGCTTCGCCGGCATCGGCAGCAATGTCGAGTTCTGCGTGTCGGGCTTCGACCGCTGGAACGTCTATAACAGCCGCTGCCGGGTCCTCCGCCCAGCAAAGTGGTAATCTTCACGGCCAGAATTATTCAGGCGCCGCTGCTGGCAGTGTTGCTGGTCGCGAGCGCCTGCGCTCCATCCGCGTCCCAGCAGCCGGACCTGCCTACGGGTGACGGGTTCGATTTCTTCGTCCTATCGTTATCCTGGTCGCCTAGCTACTGCGCGGCGGAAGGGTCCGATGCCAATCGCCAGCAATGCGGGACCGGTCGGGATCACGCTTTCGTGGTGCACGGCCTATGGCCGCAGTTCGAAAGCGGCTGGCCCGAATTCTGCGACAGCACCGAACCGGAGCGCGTTCCCGACGCGACTGTGCGGCAGATGCTCGACGTGATGCCGTCTGCTGGTCTTGTCGGCCACCAATGGCGCAAACATGGATCCTGCGCCGGCATGAGCCAGCAGGACTATTTCTCCGTGGTGCGCGCCGCGCGCGATCGCATCAATATCCCTACCCGCTTCGCCCGGTCGGCCAAGCGCGTGGAGATCGAGCCGGACGATGTCGAGGCGGACTTCATTGCCGCCAATCCGACGATGCCGGAGGATGGCATCGCGGTGACCTGCGACGGGCGCTTCGTGCGCGAGGTGCGCATCTGCATGACGAAGGAACTGGAATTCCGCTCATGCGCGGAAGTGAACGCACGCGCCTGCCGGATGCCCCGCGCCCTGATGCCGGCGCCGGGGGCTGAGGCTGGACCAACTCCGACGGATTGATGCCAACCGAGCAAAGCAATAGCGTCTGCCCCGGATGAATCGCTCCTGGAGTTCACGCATGCCCGTCGTCTTGTACTCACCCGCCTCCCCCTACAGTGCCAAGGTTCGCATGGCAGCCGCATGGTGCGGCATAGAAGTCGATGCAAAGGTGGTCGACACCAATGCCGAACCGGCACAACTGATCGACGCCAATCCGCTGGGCAAGATCCCGGTACTGATCACCGATGACGGTGAGACCGTCTACGACAGTCGCGCCATCACGCAGTATCTCAATCGCCTCTCCGGCAATGCGCTTTTTCCGCGCAACGCCCAGAAGCGGCTGGAAGCGGAAAGGCTGGAGGCATTGGCCGACGGCATCTGCGATTGCCTGCTCGCACATGTTTATGAGCGCCGCAGCCGTCCGGAAGACATGGTCCACCAGCCCTGGCTCGACAAACAGTGGGCGAAGGCCGAGCGTGGGCTTGACGCATTGAACGCCAACCCGCCGAAGATGACCAAGAAGGCGACCGGCGGGCAGATCGCCATGCGGGCGATGCTCGGTTACCTGGCATTGCGCTTCGACGGCAAATGGGAGCGCGGTCGCTCAAAGCTGACACGCTGGGCAAAGCGCTTCGACGAGCGTTTTCCGGAACTCGCCGCGCTGACGCCGCGCTAGAGGGCGCGCAAAAGAAAGGCCCGGATCGCTCCGGGCCTTCTTTTACTGTTCGTCGTTGGACGATCAGAACTTGATACCAACACCCATCGTCACGCGGTGGTTGCTGGAATCGATGTCCGCAGTGCCGACGCCCGGGAGCGTGAACTCCTTGGAGCCGTAGTCGGTGTAGCGATACTCGCCACGCGCAAACACCTGATCGGTCAACTTGACGTCCGTACCAGCGCCGACCGTGTAGCCGAGCATGGTGTTGGTGTCGGCATTGCCGGTCGCGTCTTCGGTGATGCGCAGACGCTCAGCGGCGAGACCTGCCGTACCATAGAGCAGGATGTCGTCGGTCACAGCCACACCGGCGCGGCCGCGGATCGAGCCGTCCATGCGCGAACGCGCAGTGAACGTGCCGTCGGAACCGTCGATGTTGCTGTAGTTCACGTCGCCTTCAACACCGTACACGAACTGGCCGTTCTGCATGTTGAAACCGCCGAACGCACCGCCGAGCCAGCCATTGGTGCCGATCGAGCCACCGGTGCCATCGGACACGTCGCCCGAGAAGCCGTAACCAGCCTGAACACCGGCGTAAGGGCCGGCCCAAGTGCTGACCGGAGCGGCCTGAACGATCGGTGCAGGTGCCGGGGGCTCCTGGTACACAACGTCAGCCGCCATTGCCGGGACGGTGAATGCCGCCAGGCCCAGGCCTGCGGCTGCCTTGATGGCAAATCTGGTCTTGGTCTGCATGTTATTCTAACTCCTTTGCCGCAGGAAGCTTTACGCGCTTCCCCCTTGGTTTGACGCCCTCGCCGTAACGGGAGGCAAACGGTCGTCGGCGTCCACGGTTCCCTACTTGGTCCCCGATTGCGGCTGAACAACACCTGAAAGTAGGTGTTTCATCGGCGAGAATGAGGCTGAAACTTGACGTTGCGATTTGGCAACACCGGTGTCAGGTGCCCGTGGCGCAGCGCCGGGGTCCGGCTTGGTTGCAGGCGAAAGCTGGCCTATATCAAGGTTTTCCGGCTTCCCGAATCCTGAGAAGGAGCCGATGGAAGACCGGCCAAATCCTTGAGGACGACCGCTTCATGGTAAAGGAAGAGTTGACAGTCGCCCTGGTTACAGGCGGGGCGCGGCGTGTTGGCGCAGCGATCGTACGCGACCTCGCGGCCAACGGGTTTGCCGTGGCGATTCACTGCAACACTTCGCGCGGTGAGGCCGACGCTCTGGCCGCTGAAATCGCCTCGGCATGCGGGCAGGCACATGTCGTTCAGGCAGACCTGAACGACATGAATGCGGTCGATCGCATCATACCAGAGGTACAGGCAGCTCTCGGCCCGGTGAGATTGCTGGTCAACAACGCATCCCTGTTCGAGGACGATGCGGCCGACGATTTCAACTGGCAGGTCTGGGACCGGCATTTTGACGTTCACCTCAAGGCACCCGTGGCGCTGGCGCGGGATGTCGCCACATCCCTGCCGAAAGGCGTCGAGGGCCTGGTCGTGAACGTTATCGACCAGAGGGTGTGGCGGCTCACCCCGCGCTTCTTTTCATACACCTTGTCGAAATCGGCGCTGTGGACAGCCACTCAAACCATGGCGCAGGCCTTCGGCCCGCGCCTTCGCGTCAATGCGATCGGGCCGGGCCCGACGCTCAAGAACGAACGGCAGGACACGGACGACTTTCGCAAGCAGAGCGACGCCCTGCTCCTCAAGCGGGGGCCGGACCTGTCCGAATTCGGCGCGACGATCCGCTATCTGTGGCAGGCGCGCTCGGTGACCGGGCAGATGATCGCGCTCGACGGAGGCCAGCACCTCTCCTGGAAAACGCCGGACGTCTATGGAGTGGCCGAATGAAGCCGCCCATCCCCAAACACGACCCGCTTCGCCCGAAAGCCGATGAGGACGTCGCAGGGATCATGCCCGGCGATGACGCTGACGACGATACCGAGCTCGCAGAAACTGCCGAACCCGCAGCCGAAGTCGCTCTCGACATCGAATGGGGCACACTGACGGCCGGCACGGGGAGAGCAAGGCCGGCATCGAGGTCATACAAGAGCTGGTGAAGCGTCTGCCGAATGCGCCCGGCGTCTACCGGATGATGAACACAGCCGGCGACGTGCTCTATGTCGGCAAGGCGCGCAGCCTCAAGAAGCGCGTCACCAACTACGCGCAGGGGCGCGGCCACACCAATCGCATCGGGCGCATGGTGCGCGAGACCGCGGCGATGGAATTCGTCGTCACCCGTACGGAAACCGAAGCGCTGCTGCTGGAAGCGATCTGATCAAGCGCTTGCGACCGCGCTTTAATGTGCTTCTGCGCGACGACAAGTCGTTTCCATATATCCTGATGACCGATCATCCCTCGCCGGGCATCTTCAAGCATCGCGGGGCGCGCTCGCGAAAGGGCGACTATTTCGGCCCGTTCGCATCGGCTGGCGCGGTCGACCGCACCATCAACGCCCTTCAGCGCGCATTCCTCCTGCGCTCCTGCGCCGACTCGATGTTCGAGAACCGGACGCGGCCGTGCCTGCTTTTCCAGATCAAGCGCTGCTCCGCGCCCTGCACGGGCGAGATCGACAGCGAGGGGTATGCGGAGCTTGTGCGCGAGGCGAAGGCGTTCCTCACCGGACGCTCCAGCAAGGTGAAGGCCGAGATTTCGGGCGCCATGCAGGAGGCCTCGGAAGCGCTAGACTTCGAGCGGGCAGCGATCTACCGCGACCGGCTTGCAGCACTTTCGCACATTCAGAGCCACCAGGGAATCAACCCGCAATCTGTCGAGGAAGCGGACGTGTTCGCAATCCATCAGGAAGGCGGGCAGAACTGCATCGAGGTGTTTTTCTTCCGCACCGGCCAGAACTGGGGCAACCGCGCCTATTTCCCCAAGGCCGATCCGTCGCTGGAGGCAGGCGAGGTGCTGGGGGCCTTCCTGGCGCAGTTCTACGACGACAAGCCCTGCCCGCGCACCGTACTCCTTTCGCACGAGGTTGAGGAGCACGCCCTGCTTGCCGAGGCGCTGGCGACCCGTGCCGGACACAAGGTTACCGTTTCGGTTCCGCGACGCGGCGAGAAGAAGGACCTGACCGACCACGCCTTGCAGAATGCGCGCGAAGCGCTGGGGCGCAGGCTGGCGGAGACCTCGTCGCAGGCGCGGCTGCTGGCGGGCCTTGCCGAGACGTTCGGGCTGGAAAGAACGCCGCGCCGCATCGAGGTTTACGACAACTCGCACATCATGGGCACCAACGCGGTCGGCGCGATGATCGTGGCGGGACCGGAAGGTTTCGTGAAGAACCAGTATCGCAAGTTCAACATCCGCTCGACTGACATCACGCCCGGCGATGATTTCGGCATGATGCGGGAGGTGATGGAGCGGCGTTTCTCGCGGCTGCTGAAGGAACACGGCGCGAAGGAGGAGGCCGATGCCGGGACCGAAGCCGATGACGACCTAGTGGCCGACACGCTGCCGGCATGGCCGGACCTGATCCTGATCGACGGTGGCCAAGGACAGATGTCCGCCGTGCGCAAGATCCTGGCGGACCTGGGGATCGCCGAGCGGGTGACGGCTATCGGCGTCGCAAAGGGCGTGGACCGCGATGCCGGTCGCGAACGTTTCTTCGTGACGGGCCGCGAGCCTTTCATGCTGCCGGTGCGCGACCCCGTGCTGTACTTTGTCCAGCGGCTGCGCGATGAGGCACACCGTTTCGCCATCGGGTCGCATCGTGCCCGCCGCAAGAAGGAAATGGTGAGAAACCCGCTCGACGAGATCGCAGGCATCGGCCCCGGCAGAAAGCGAGCGCTGCTGCATCATTTCGGCACCGCCAAGGCCGTCAGTCGTGCCGGGGTGGACGACCTGATGGCGGTGGACGGGATTTCGGAGCGGGTCGCCCGTCAAATATATGGCCATTTTCACGAGAATGGATGAGCCAGATGCCGGTTCGGGCCAGATGCCGCAGGGTGCGAGGTTGACCGCCCACGGCACGTACTGATTAGTAGGAGCGAGAATCGTTTCGGGAAGCCATGTCCAGACGCGCCTTCAACCTGCCAAACATGCTGACCTATGGGCGCATACTTGCCGTACCGGTCATCGTTCTTTGCTTCTATCTCGAGGGACGGATACGGCCCACCGACTGGTGGCGCTGGGCGGCATTCTGGATCTTTGTCGCCGCCAGCGTGACCGACTATTTCGACGGCTATATCGCGCGCATCTGGGAGCAGACGTCGAATATCGGCAAGATGCTCGACCCGATCGCCGACAAGCTGCTCGTCTCGGCCGTCCTGCTGCTGCTGGCTTTCGACCGCACCATCGACAAATGGTCGCTGTGGGCGGCGATCATCATCCTGTGCCGTGAAATCCTCGTTTCCGGATTGCGCGAATATCTGGCGGCGCTGAAAGTCTCGGTGCCGGTCACGCAGCTCGCGAAATGGAAGACGACCATCCAGCTTGTCGCGATCGGTTTCCTGCTGGCCGGACCGGCAGGCGACAAGATCCTGCCCTACACCACCGAAATCGGCATCGTCCTGTTGTGGGTCTCGGCGATCGTCACCCTTTACACGGGATACGATTATTTCCGCGCCGGGCTGAAGCACGTGATCGAGGAATAGCGGTGACGGCCGTGAAGCTGAGATATTTCGCCTGGGTACGTGAACGGATAGGCACGGCCGAGGAAGATATCGAGCTTCCCGCCAATCTCAACACGGTACGAGACCTGCTTTTGTGGCTGCAGGCGCGTGATGATGGCTACGCCGAGGCGCTGCGCCATCCCGAGGTGATCCGCGTGGCGATCAACCAGGAACATGTCGACCACAAGGAACGGCTGGAAGGCGCGCGCGAGATCGCGCTGTTCCCGCCCATGACCGGCGGATAATCCGATGGGCGGCAGCACCGTTGTTCCGACAGTGCGCATCCAGCAGGAGGATTTCGATCTCGCCGAGGAAGTCGCGCGGCTTTCGGCCGGCGGCTCCAATATCGGCGCCGTCGTCACCTTTTCCGGACTTTGCCGGGATGAGGATGGTCGCCTTTCAGCGCTGGAACTGGAACATTATCCGGGAATGGCGGAAGCCGAGATCGGCCGTATCGCCGAGGAAGCGATCCGCCGCTGGCCGTTGACGGGCCTTACGGCCATCCACCGCCATGGCCTTATCGTGCCGGGCGAAAACATCGTGGTGGTGATTGCAGCGTCATCGCATCGCCAGGCCGCATTCGAGGCCGCCGCGTTCATGATGGACTTTCTGAAGACGCGCGCCCCATTCTGGAAACGGGAACATCTCATCGACGGCACACCAGGTCCATGGGTGGACGCCACCGAAGCGGATGAAACATCCACGAGGCGCTGGTGAAGCTTTACCTGGCGTTAAACATGCCATGACCTCGCTGTCGCAATTATAATATTTGCAACTTCGTCGACTTAGCGTTGCCGCTGGGTAATCGGGCGGCGGTGCATGGAATTCTTCTTTGCCACGATGATTGATCTGGTGATCAGCCGGGAATGGCTTGCCACGACAAATGTCGTGCTCGCCTGCCTGCTGGTCATCTGGATCTTTCGCAACCGCCGCCTCTACCGGCGAAGCCGCGCCGAGCAGGCAAACCAGCGCGATCTGATCGAGAACCTTTCGGAAGGCATATATCGTTCCTCACCGGCAGGGCGGCAGCTCAGCGCCAACAAGGCGCTGGTAAAGCTCAATGGCTACGAAACAGAGGCCGAGCTTCTGGCGGCGGCCAAGAATATCGGCAAGGAGTGGTATGTAGAACCACGTCGCCGGGACCAGTTCCGCGCCATCCTGGCGCGCGACGGCTTCGTCAAGGACTTCGTCTCCGAGATCTATCGACACAAGACCCGCGAGCGCATCTGGATCACGGAGTCGGCCCGCCTCGTGCGCGACAGCAACGGCAGGACGCTCTTCTACGAAGGCTCTGTTCGCGAGATAACCGAGACGGTCAACCGGCTGAAAGCCGAAGAGTTGCTTCGCAAGCTGTCATCTCAGGTGCCCGGCGGACTTGTGCAGCTCGAGAGGAATGCAAAGGGCACCTACGAGCTCTCATACGCGAGCGCCGGTTTCCGCACCATTTTTGGTCTCGAGCCTCACGAGTCTTTCAGCGGTCCAAGCCGCTTCCTGCGGATGATCGAGAAAGCCGACCGGAGAGACTTCGTACGCGCCCTGCGGGCCTCCCGCGATGCCCTCGAACCGTTTGATATGGAATTCCGGGCAATCGCGGCAGACGGAACGAACAAATGGCTGCGCGCGAGCGCCAAACCCGAACGTGTCCGCGGCGGCGTCATGTGGCACGGCTACGTCAACGACATCTCCGCGCGCAAGCGCAACGAGATGGAGATCCAGAAGCTTGCCTTCTTCGACCCGCTTACCGGCCTGCCCAATCGTCGCATGTTCATGGATCGCATGGCCAGGGCAGTTGGTCGCTGCCATGACAGGGCCGGCTGCGGCGCCCTGATCTTCATCGACCTCGACAACTTCAAAACACTGAACGATACGCGCGGCCATGACGTCGGCGACGAATATCTGGTGCAGGTCGCCCGGCGGCTGCAAGCTTGCGTACGCGAGGGAGACACGGTGGCGCGAATCGGCGGTGACGAATTCGTCGTTATCCTCGACAGTGCAGGCCATGACTATGCGCATACGTATCGCGCGGCCATCATGACCGCCAACAAGGTTCTGGCGGCAATGCGTGGCGCCTTCGAGATTGGTCAATTCAACCACGCATCGTCCGCAAGCCTCGGCGTCGTCGTCTTCAACGGCAGGGATTGCCAGCCGGAAGACGTGCTGAAACAGGCCGACATCGCGATGTACCAGGCCAAGGCTGCCGGACGGAACGGCATGGCAGTCTACGATCATCTGTCGATGAGCCCGGAATCGGACCGTTACCGGCTGCTCAATGAATTTAAGGCAGCGCTGGGCACGGATGCGCTGGAACTCCATTATCAGCCGCAGATGGACGACAGCGGCCACGTAATCGGCGCCGAGGCGCTCTGCCGCTGGCAACACCCCGAATTCGGCACGCTGCTGCCGGAGCGGTTCGTGCCGTTGACCGAGCAGTTCGGCCTGATCCGCGAGTTCGGCAATTTCGTTCTGGCCACGGGTGTCGCGCAACTCGCACGCTGGCAGCGGGACGCGACGACCGCTGGGCTACGCCTTGCAATCAACGTCAACGCACAGGCGCTTTCCAGCGACGACTTCGTCTCCAACCTTTCCGCACTGCTTGAAGCCCACGGCGTCGAGCCCGGCCTTCTAACGCTGGAGTTGACGGAAAGCATCATGACGAGGGATCGCAGACATATCGGCAATCGGATGCATGCGCTGAAGGCGCTCGGCGTACGGCTTTCGCTCGACGATTTCGGGTCCGGCTACTCCTCGCTCGCCCACCTCAAGCGGCTGCCGTTCGATGAACTGAAGATCGACGGCAGCTTCGTCGCAGATATCGAGAGCGGCGAGAGCGACCGAGCGCTGGTCAAGTCCATTCTCGGGACCGCGCGGACACTGAGGCTGACAGCCGTGGCCGAGCATGTCGAAAATGCGCGGCAGGAAGCGTTTCTGCGGGCCTTCGGCTGCGATTTCTTCCAAGGCTACCACTACAGCCCAGCCCTGCCCGAGGACGCTTTCGCTGCTTTCGTTCAGAATCGTCGCCAACCAGCGGCGCTGACGGCCGCTCCGAGGTTGCGCCAGTCGGCCTGAGACGCCGCGAAAAGCGAAAAGGCCGCGGCATCGCCGCGCCTTTTGCTCAATCAGTTCATAGCATTATCGGCAAAGGCCGATAATCCGATTCAGCCGACGATCTCGGTGTCGGAGAACCAGTAGCGAATCTCCTGGGCTGCCGTTTCAGGTGCATCCGAGCCGTGAACGGAGTTCTCGCCGATCGACAGGGCATGCACCTTGCGGATTGTGCCTTCATCGGCGTTGGCCGGGTTGGTGGCGCCCATGACTTCACGGTTCTTGGCGATGGCGTTCTCGCCTTCCAGCACCTGAACGACAGTCGGGCCGGAGGACATGAATTCGCACAGTTCGTCGAAGAACGGGCGCTCCTTGTGAACGGCGTAGAAGCCTTCCGCATCGCGGCGGCTCATCCACACGCGACGGGATGCGACGACGCGCAGACCTGCGTCCTCCAGCATCTTGGTGATCGCGCCGGTGAGGTTGCGGCGCGTTGCGTCGGGTTTGATCATCGAAAAGGTGCGTTCGATCGCCATGGTCGGTCCTTCAGTCATGAGAAAAATCGGAGAGGTGGCGGGTCTATACAGGCCCGCCGTGCCGATGTGAAGGGGCGAGCGGGGCCGTCAGGCCGCAGCAGAAACGCTTCGGCCGAGCCCGCTATGAAGATCGAGGCATCGCTCGAACCACATTGCCACCGGATCGTCGGCCGCAAGCACCGGATAGGGGAAATCACTCGCGCCCACTGGAACGCGCTGGCAACGATGTAGTCGGAAAAGAGTGCCGTCTCTCCGCCGATGAATGGCTGTACGGAAAGCATTGACCGCAGCGGTTCTAGCTTTGCGCGGAACGCGTCGAGCCCGGCATCGCGGCCCGCCGGCACTTCCTCAATGGGTTTGCCGAACCGCGCCTCGCGGGTCGTCCTGAAATGCGCCTGATCCGCCGGATCGAGCCTGTCGTGGATGTCCATGAGCACGGCCGCGCCCAGGAACGGGTGAACGGTGAGTTGCGACCAGCGCTCGATGAAACGGGCGGCAGCCTTGCCGCCTTCGCCGCCGAACAGCGACGGCCGGTCGGGATAGGTTTCCTCGAGATAGAGCGCGATCGCGAAGCTGTCGCCGACAACCCGCTCGCCATCGCGGATAACCGGCACGGTGCCGCAGACGCCCTGTTCCACGCCCTTAACGGCGGTGAAGGGCGTGGGCACGCTTTCGTAGGCGAGCCCCTTATGCGCAAGAGCAAAAGCCACTTTCCAGCAATGCGGGCTGAACGGCCGGCTGCGGTCGGTGCCGACGAGGTCATAAAGCAGAATGGTCATTGGCGCGGGCCTCTTGCTTGTGTAGGTGTGCCGCAACATCGACCGTCCGAGGTTGAAAGGAAAGCCCATGCGTCAGCATTTTCAGATGTTTGCAGCCTATAATCGTTGGGCCAATGCGCTTGTCTACGAGGCGACCGCCGCCCTTTCGGAGGAGGACCAGAACCGCGACATGGGCGCGTTTTTCGGCTCGCTGATGGGCACGCTCAACCATCTGCTGGTGACCGACCGGATATGGCTCAAGCGCTTCACCGGAGAAGGTGCGGCACCGGCGGCGCTCGACACGATCCTGTATCCGGACTTCGTCGGCCTGCGCGGCGCTCGCGAGGCGGAAGATGCGCGTATCGTCGACTGGATAGGTTCACTGAGCAAGGAAGACCTGGCAGGCCGCTTCACCTATGTGACGGCCACCGACATGCGCACCATTTCGCAGCGGCTCGCCCCGGCACTGGCGCATTTCTTCAACCACCAGACCCACCACCGGGGGCAGGCGCACGCGATGCTGACGGCGTTGGGTCAGCCGAGCCTGCGGCTCGACCTCGTCTATTTCCAGCGCATGGAGGAAGGCCGCGCCTTCGCCTGAGGCGCGGGGCCACGGTACCGGACGGGTCAGCCACCGCTGATCGCGGTCAGCACGAAGACTTCCGAGCCTGGCGCGAGGGCGGTGCCGAGCGAGGCACGCTCACCGCCCACGAATATGTTCATGTGCTTGCGGATGGCGGGGCGAGAATCGCAGATGCGGTCGCCCATGCCGGGCCAGCGGCGGTCGAGTTCGCGTACCATTGCCGAAACGCTGTCGGCGTGCATCTCCACGTGGCGCGTCGAGCCCGGAAACAGATCGACCAGCAGCGGCGAGAGCTTGACTACAACCGGGGTCGTATTCTGCGGAGCGTCGGAAGACATAACTGGTCAGCGCACGACGACCATGGTCTCCACCGACGAGATCGACGGCAGGTGCTCCGCGATGCAGGACCAGCTATCGCCCTCGTCGCTGGACGCAAAGAGTGCGCCGCCGGACGTGCCGAAATAGACCCCGGCGGGCTCCATGCGGTCGGCCGCCATGGCCTGGCGCAGGACGCCGAAGAACGCGTTCTTCTGCGGGAGGCCTCTGCGCATGTCCTGCCAGCTCTTGCCGCCGTCGCGCGTGCGCCAGACGGCCGCCTTGGCGTCGGGCACGAACCGGCCGTGGATGTCGCCGTTGAGCGGCAGCAGATAGAGCGTCGACGGGTCGCGTGGGTGAACCGCCGCGGAAACCCGAAGCTGGAGGGCAGGCCCGCCTCTATGCTCTCCCACGTTCTGCCGGCATCGGTGCTGCGATACATGCCGCAATGGTTCTGCTGGTAGAGCAGGTCCGGCTCGCCGGGCGCCTGAACGAGGCAATGCACGCACTGGCCGAATTCGGGGTAGTTCTGCCCCTCGGGCATGAAGTCCGCGCGTGTGCCCTTGTTGCGCGGTTCCCACGTCTCGCCGCCATCACCCGTGAAGAACACGCCGGCCGACGAAATGCCGATCCAGATGCGATCCGGGTCGGCATGGTCGGGCACCAGCGAATGCAGGATGAGCCCCGCTCCGCCGGGTTCCCAGTCGGGCCGCGTCGGATGCTTCTGCAGGCCTTCCATGTGGGTCCAGCTCTGGCCTGCATCGTCGCTGAAGAAGAGGCCTGCCGGCTGCACGCCGGCATAGAGGCGGCCGTTACGGGCCGCGAGGCTCCAGACCGCCTTGATGGGCTCTTGCCCCGCCTCGTAGGCGAGCCCCTCACTCGAATGCGACCAGCTTTCGCCGAGATCGGTGGATTTCCATACCGCCGGGCCGAACCATTCATTGCCGGCCGCGCCATAGATCGTGCCCGTGGCTGGGTCGCCGATCACATGCTGCATGGGCCAGGTTTCGCAGAACGGTCCGCGCAATTCCCAGGAACTGCGGGCCGCATCGCTTTGCGCGATGAATACGCCTTTCTTGGTACCGATCAGGACCAGCACCTGTTCCGGCATGGTTGTTCCTCCCTCGCCTATTCCGCCGTCCGCCGCACCTCTCTGGACAATAAAGTTGATATCAACATAATTATGGCATGTCAAAGCCTGCCGATTCGCCGAACCACGATACGCTTCCGTTCGCAACAACCCTGCATGTGCGGGACAAATGCCTTTGCCTGCACCTGCAGCGGGCTGCGCGCGCCACGGCGCGCATGTTCGACGAAGCCCTACGGCCGATCGGCATTACCAGCGGCCAGTTCTCACTGTTGATGTCGCTCAACCGCCCTGCCCCGCCGCTGATGGGCGAGATCGCGGCCTTTCTCGCCATGGACCGCACGACGCTTACCGCGATGCTCAAACCGCTCCAACGGCGCGGCCTGCTCGAAGCCAGGACCGATGAAGCGGATCGCCGCGGCAAACGGCTCGTGCTTTTGCCAGAGGGACACGCCCTGCTGGCACGAGCCGTACCAGTGTGGGCCCGCAAGGAAGAGCAGATAGAAGCTCTCCTGATCGGTTCCGATCCTGAAAGGCTGCGTCAGGATCTGGTCATGCTGGGCCGGTAGCGGAAAACCAGCTCGAGTTTGAATCAAAGGCCTCCGCCACTTTAAACCTATGCACAACCCTGGCGGGCGGTGATCCGCAACTTTCACGGGCGGGCATTCGTACCCCTTCATGTAGCCGGCAACCCCTGCCGGCATCAAACCTGAAGGAGAGCGTTATCATGGCTAATATCATGTCCATCATAAGCAAGACGCTGGCCGGCGGGGCGGTTGCCTTTGTTCTGAGCGGCCCGGCCCAGGGACAGAGCATCGGCATTGGGGTCGATGCCGGCGGTATCGACGCCGGCGTAGGCTTGGGAGTTTCCGGCGATGAAGGCATCGGCGCCGGGCTGGGCGCTTCGATCGGAGGCAGCGGCGGCGTCAACGCCGGCGCAGGTGCAAGCGTCGGCGGCAACAGTGGCATCGACGCAGGTGCAGGCGCCTCGGTCGGCGGCAGCAACGGCGTGAATGCCGGCGTCGGCGCCAGCGTTGGCGGCAGCGAGGGCATCAACGCGGGCGTTGGTGCATCTGTCGGCGGCAGCAATGGCGTGAATGCGGGAGCATCTGCCTCCATTGGCGGCGGCGGCGTCGATGTCGGTATCGGCATCGGTATCGGTGGCGACGGCGGCGATGACAATGGCGGTGGTGGAGGCGGCGGTGGTACCGGCGGCGGCGGTAACAACGGCGGTGGCAGCGCCGGCGGTGGCGGCAACAATGGCGGCGGCGGTGGAGGCGGTGGAGGCGGCGTGCCTGCACCCGGCATTGCCGGCCTCGGCAACGGCAAGCCCGAGGTGGCCCAGAGGCGTTGCCCCGAGATCGTTTCCAATCCGTCCTTCTACGATCGGGACCTCGTGTCGCTGTGCCGCATGACGCTCCAGGCGTCCCGCTAACCGGCATGTGAGCGCGGCGGCAACCAAAAGCCGCCGCGCCCGCCCTTGCCTTCCCGGCGCCGCTCGGCCAATAGAGCGGCGCCATGCTTATCATCAACGACATATCGCTCCGCATTGCCGGCCGCCTGCTGCTCGACCACGCCTCGCTCACGCTTCCAGCGGGATCGAAGGCGGGGTTCGTCGGCCGCAACGGCACCGGCAAGACCACGCTGTTCAAGGCGATCACCGGCGAGATGCCAACCGAAACCGGCTCGATCAGCTTTCCGAAGAACACGCGGATCGGACAGGTGGCGCAGGAAGCGCCCGGCACCGAGGAGCCGCTGATCGAGATCGTACTCAAGGCCGATACCGAGCGGCTGGCCCTTTTGGCCGAGGCCGAGACGGCCACCGACGCCAACCGCATCGCCGAAATCCAGATGCGGCTCGCCGACATCGACGCCCACTCGGCGGAAGCGCGCGCGGCGACGATCCTTGCCGGGCTCGGTTTCGACACCGAGGCGCAGAAGCGGCCGGCATCCTCGTTTTCCGGCGGATGGCGCATGCGCGTGGCGCTGGCGTCCGTTCTCTTCGCCGAGCCTGACCTGCTGCTGCTGGACGAGCCGACCAACTATCTCGACCTCGAAGGCACGATGTGGCTGGAAAGTTACGTCGCAAAATATCCGCACACCGTGCTGCTCATCAGCCACGATCGCGATCTGCTCAACCGCGCGGTCAATTCGATCGTGCATCTCGACCAGAAGAAGCTGACCTTCTGGCGCGGCGGCTACGACCAGTTCGAGCGCCTGCGCAGCGAGCAGCTCGAACTGCAGGAAAAGAGCCGCATCAAGCAGGAAGCGCAGCGCCAGCATATGGAAAGCTTCGTCGAGCGCTTCCGCTACAAGGCCTCCAAGGCACGACAGGCGCAGTCGCGCCTGAAAGCGCTGGAGAAGATGAAGCCGATCTCGGCGGTCATCGAGGACAGCGTTCGGCCGTTCTCGTTTCCCGAACCCGTCAAGACGGTCGCCTCGCCGATCGTGACCACGCAGGCAGGCGCAGTCGGCTATCAGCCGGGCAAACCCGTGCTCAAGGGGCTGACGCTGCGGATCGACGAGGACGACCGCATTGCGCTGCTGGGTTCCAACGGCAACGGCAAGTCGACCTTCGCCAAGCTGCTCGCCGGGCGGCTTTCGCTGGACAGCGGCGGCATGACCATCGCGCCGGGGCTGAAGGTCGCCATGTTCGCCCAGCACCAGCTCGACGACCTGCGGCCGGAGGAGAGCGCCGTCGAGCACGTGCGTCGCCTCATGCCCGATGCCCCGGAAGCCAAGGTTCGCGCCCGCGTGGCGCAGATGGGCCTGACGACCGAGAAGATGTCGACAAAGGCGAAGGATCTTTCGGGCGGCGAGAAGGCGCGCCTGTTGATGGGACTGGCGGCGTTCGAGGGACCGAACCTGCTGATCCTCGACGAGCCGACCAACCATCTCGACATCGACAGCCGCGAGGCGCTGATGGTGGCGCTCAACGAGTTTCCAGGCGCCGTGATCCTCATCAGCCATGACCGGCATCTGATCGAAGCGACGGTCGACAGGCTTTGGCTCGTCAAGGACGGCACGGTTGTCAGTTACGATGGCGATCTCACCGACTATCGCCAGCTCGTGACCGGCGGAGCCTCCGACCGGCGCGAGAGACGCGAGGCCGACAAGGCGTCAAAGGCCGACAAACGGCGCGAGGCCGCCGCCCGCCGTCAGGCGATGGAGCCTGTCGCCAAGGAAATCCGCGCCACCGAGGGCCTGATCGACCGGACGCGCAAGCGGATCGACGCGATCGAGGACCAGCTTGCCGATCCCGCGCTCTACGAAAAGGACCCGTCGACCGCCACGCAGCTTGCCAAGGAACGTTCCGACCTTTCCAATACGCTCGCCCGCCACGAGGACAGATGGCTGACCCTGTCGGCGGAGTATGAGGAAGGAATCGCGGAATGACGATTCGCAGCGAGCGCGACGGCGACATCACCATCGTCACGATAGACCGGGCTGAAGCCCGCAACGCGGTCAACCCGGAGATGGCGGATGCGATGTTCCGCGCTTTCGTCGATTTCGAGCGCGACGATACGCAAAAGGTCGCGATCCTGACCGGCGTGCCGGGGGCGTTTTCGTCCGGGTTCGACCTGAAATGGGCCGCGACCAACGTAAAGGACACCTGGTTCGCCGATCACGATCTGGACAGCTCCTTCGACGGCAGCGACGACAGGCCGCGCAAGGGGCCGATGGGACCGACGCGCCTGACGCTCTCGAAGCCGGTGATCGCCGCGATTTCCGGGCCAGCGGTCGCAGGCGGCATGGAACTCGCCTTATGGTGCGATCTGCGCGTGATGGAAAAATCGGCCTATATGGGCGTCTACTGCCGTCGCTGGGGCGTTCCGCTGATCGACGGCGGGACGGTACGCCTGCCGCGCATCGTCGGCCATGGCCGCGCGATGGACCTGATCCTCACCGGCCGGCAGGTCGATGCCGACGAGTGCCACGCGATCGGGCTCGCCAACTATCTTTGCGACGACGGCGAGGCCTTGCAGACTGCGCTCGGCATCGCGCGGGATCTTACCCGCTTCCCGCAGGCCTGCATGCGCGCCGACCGTATGTCGGCCATACGACAGTGGTCCCTGGCGCCGGAGCAAGCGCTGGCGGCCGAATGGCGTAGCGTCGAGACCTTCCGCCAGGAAGGCATGGCCGGCGCGGGCCGCTTCGCCTCCGGCAAAGGGCGCGCGGGCGGTTTCGACGAAATCTGAATTCCCGAGGTCTTCGGCCTGACTCTGCCCCACTTTGGCGGCTTGGAATTGGGATTTTCGCGGCGGCGGCGAAAGGTCAGCAAAAAGCCGACGACGCCCACCGCCATCAGGACGAAGCCCGCGGGCTGCATGCGCGGGTCGGGTAATGCCGCAACCGTGGCCAGCACGAGATCGACGCTCAGCAATAACGGCCTGACGTCATCACCGATCTCGATGTCGAAGCGGTAGTCTCCCTCGGCGCCGTTCAGGATGCCGGCTGCCGCGCGATAGAGCTGGACGCGCGTCTGTGGGCTTTCCAGAACCGCAGCACCGGACAGTGCGAGCCCTTCGCGTAATACGACATTTTCATCGGCATCGCGAACGACTGCCGTCAGCGCCGCAAGCCGAAGGTCATCGGGCAGAGCGTCTTCCGTTCGCAACTCGGCGCCGACGGCGACCTGCCTGCTAATGTCAAGGACGGTCTCGACCGTGCGTTCCCCAGTTTCCCGCTCGTAAATGCGCCACCTGCCGATTTCGTCGCCGCCGGAGCCGGCGACGACGCGCGGATAGACGATGCCGAGCACCACTCCGGCCACAAGCATCAGCATGAACAAGAGACGGAGTACCCATCTCATCGCGGTAACTTCCAGGTTTCGTGATCACTAACCGTCGGCAGGGAAGGCATGCAGGTCAAGCCTTGCGCTCCCAGCGGCGTTCCGGCGTCTGCTGCCAGTAGGTCGCCGCGTGGCCCGCAGTCTTCATGGCTTTCCAGTGGCCACGCGCCTGCTCCACCTGGCTCATATCGTGCCCATCGAACATGAAGACCGCCCGGTCGTAACCCGACAGTTCAGGCGGTTCTGCCCCATCGACCATGAACCGGATACGCGCTGCGTTCGCGTTGCCCGTGCTGGTGGTCAGAAGCACTGGCTGATGCTGCGCATGCTGATCATGCTCCGTGCCATGCGCGAGGAAGGAATCGTCGCGGTAGGTCCACAGGTGCGTGTCGAGCGCGTCGCGCCGTTCGTCGCTGCCGGTTTGCACCACCGCACGCCAGCCGCGCTCCAGGCTTTTTCCAGGAGCGGCGGCAAGGCGTCTTCCAGTGCCGACTCGGTCAGGTGGTAGAACAGCACCTCGGTCATCGGTGCGGTCAGCCCTCGTAGTGGTCGCGAACCAGACGGTCGAGCAGCCGCACGCCGAAGCCGGACGCCCACGAGTGATTGATCTCGCTGGAGGGCGAGCCCATCGCGGTGCCGGCAATGTCGAGATGCGCCCAGGGCGTGTCACCGACGAAGCGCTGGAGGAACTGCGCCGCGGTGATGGAACCGGCATTGCGCCCGCCCGTGTTCTTCATGTCGGCGTTCTTGGAATCGATGAGCTTGTCGTATTCGGGCGCGAGCGGCAGGCGCCAGACCTTCTCGCCCGTATCCTTGCCCGAGCCCAGCAGCCGGTCTGCAAGCTCGTCATTGTTGGAGAAAAGGCCGGCATGCTCGTTGCCGAGCGCGACGATCACGGCGCCGGTCAGCGTCGCGAGATTGATCATGAAGCGGGGCTTGAAACGCTCGTTGCAGTACCAGAGCGCGTCGGCAAGAACGAGCCGGCCTTCCGCATCGGTGTTGATGACCTCAATGGTCTGACCGGACATGGAAGTCACGATGTCGCCGGGGCGCTGGGCATTGGCATCCGGCATGTTCTCGACCAGCCCGATGATGCCGACGGCGTTGACTTTTGCCTTACGGGCGGCGAGCGCGTGCATCAGGCCGGTCACGGCGGCGGCACCGCCCATGTCGCCCTTCATGTCCTCCATGCCGCCGGCGGGCTTGATCGAAATGCCGCCCGAATCGAACACCACGCCCTTGCCGATGAAGGCGACCGGCTGGTCCTTTGCCTTGCCGCCGTCCCAGCGCATGACCGCAAGGCGCGCCGGGCGCGCGGAGCCCTGGGCAACGCCGAGAAGCGCGGCCATGCCGAGCTTCTTCATTTCCTTCTCGGTCAGGATCTCGACCTTGACGTCGAGCTTCTCGAGCTCCTTCGCCTTGTCGGCGAACTCCAGCGTGCCGAGCACGTTGGCAGGTTCGTTGACGAGGTCGCGGGCGAGCAGCACACCGTCGGCTACCGCCTCAGCCGTGGCGAATGCCTTCTTGGCCGCGGAAGGGTTGGCGCAGAGGATCGTGACCTTCGCCGGCTTGGCGGCATCTGCTTTGCCGTTGTCCTTTTTCGTCTTGTATTTGTCGAAGGCGTAGGCGCCGAGCATCGCGCCGAATGCGAGCGAGGCGACATCTTCAGCAGAGGCCTCGGCGCCGTCGATATCGGCCAGGATCGAGATTTCGCCGGTCTTCTTCGCCGCGGCAAAGGCGGCACCGCCGATGCGGTTCCAGGCGCGCTCGTCAAGCGCGTCCGCCTTGCCGACGCCGATGGCGACGAGCCTGTCATAATCGCTTCCCTGAGGGGCGAGCACTTCGAGGCTCGTGGCAAGCTTGCCGGAAAAGTCCGCTACGCCAAACGCCTTCTTGAGAGCGCCTTGCGGGTCGCACGCGGACGCAGCCTCGGAAAGCCCGCCCCCGTCTGTCGCCAGTACGACGACGCTTCCCTTTTTCGGCGTGGCTATCTTGGCGAATGCGATGGAGGGACGTTGGGACATAAGCTTTCTGACTGCCTTCTGATTCTGCAAATTCCGTAAGCCGAGTGGCCTGCTTTGATAGTGGCGTTTTCGGACGGTTTGACAAGTCCGGCTCAAGCTTCACATCACACTATGCGTGATCGGGGATCGTTAACCTTGTTTCTTTGTAGTTTGTTCGCCTAAATTCCGCAGAATTGCCACGGGGGACAGTCCTCGGACCGACGGGGCGACGAACGGGACACGCTTTCGATGCGCGCCGCCTTGCTGGTAGCGCGCAGCCGGAAAAGGTCTTGTTTGCGCCGCACGCTCGTCAAATTGAAACCGGAACGTCGCGCCGCATGAAGGTCGTTGAACAGTACATATTGCGACGTACGCTGGGCATTTTCGTAGCAACCCTGTTCTGGGTGCTGGCGATCGTATGGACCACCCAGATCCTGACCCGCATCAATGTGGTGACCGGCAACGGCCAGTCGGCTGCGACCTTTTTCGAGATCGCGTGGCTGGTGTTGCCGGCGGTCATTCCCGTGGTGATTCCCTTTGCGGTGGGCATCGCGGTCGCGCAGACCCTGACCACGATGAACACCGATTCGAACTCATCGTCATCAGCGCCGCAGGAAGCCCGCGCATGACCGTGATGCGGCCAATCCTGCTGCTGGCCGTCGGAGCCTGCATCGTATCGTTCGCAGTCAACAATTTCGTCGAGCCTTATTCGCGCGAGCGCCTGCGGGTGCTGATCTCCGATGCCCGCGCCGACCTCATCACCAGCATCGTGCAGGAAGGGACCTTCCAACAGGTCGAGCAGGGTCTCAATATGCAGATCGGCGAGCGACTGCCCGATGGGAGGCTCGGCGGCATATTCGTGTCGGATACCCGCGAAGAGGGCATCGAGCTTATCTATTACGCCAAGAGCGGCGCGACGGTGGACCTGAACGGAACGAATCTTCTGGTCATGCAGGATGGGGTGGTGCACCGGAAGACCGCAGACGGCGTTTCCGTCGTGCAGTATAAATCCTACGCGCTCGATCTCTCGCAATTCACTGCCAGCAATTCCGGCCCGACTCTCCTGCCGAAGGACCGCACGCTGGCTTACCTGATGAATCCCGATCCCAACGATCCGGTGTTCAAGAAGTCGCCCCAGGGCTTCCGGGCGGAACTGCACAAGCGCTTCACCGAATGGCTTTACCCCATGGTGTTCGCGCTGATTGCGCTGGCGGTAGCGGGTGACTCGCGCTCATTTCGCGAGGCGCGGGTTCATCCGCTTCTGACGACGATGACCATCGCGCTGATCGTGCGCTGGGCGGGCTTCTTCGCCGCGGACAAGGTGTGGAACGTGCCCGCCTTCACGCCGATGATGTACGGCGTGCCCATCGCGGCATGCGGTGTGGCGGCATTCTTCATCGCGACCAATCGTGTGATGGAACTGCCGCTGTCGGTGGTGGAGCGCGGCCAGACGATCTGGACCCGCCTCCAGCAGCAGCTTGTCGCAATCAAGGTGAGACTGTCCGGCTACAAGCGCGCGCTTCCGGGAGACCCCGTATGATCGGTCTCACGCTCGGGCGCTATCTGTTCACGCGCTATGTCTCGATCACCTTCTGGTTCCTCACCGGAATCGCGGCGATCATCTTCATCATCAACTTCACCGAGTTGTCCGGGCGACTGGGCGGGCTGCCTAACTATTCGGTCGGATTGACGCTCGGCATCGCCACGCTGCAGACGCCGATGATCATGATGCAGGCGGTGCCATTCGTGGCGCTGATTTCCGCCATGACGACGCTGGTCTCGCTGAACCGCAAATACGAGCTCGTCGTTGCACGTGCGGCGGGCATATCGGCCTGGCAATTTCTGTTGCCGATCTGCCTGGGTGCCCTCGCCTATGGCTTGGTGACTATTCTGCTTCTCAACCCGATCGCCGCCAATGGTTTCGAGCGCAGCCAGGTGCTCGAAGTGGAGGTTCGTACCGACAGCGACACCGCCTTGGGACAGCCGGCGTCCCCCTGGATCAAGCAGCGAACGAACGAAGGCGAAACGATCATCGGCGCACGCCGGATTCTCAACCGCGGGCTCGAGCTCGTGGATGCCACCTTCCTTCGCATCGACCGACGTGGCGATCTTTACGAACGCATCGATGCGCGGCGTGCCTACCTCAGAGACGGGCGCTGGGAGTTGCGCGCAGCGACGCGGACCCGTACCGGCGAAACGCCGGAAGCGGCCGGGACAGTGAGAATCAATACCAATCTCACTCCTGAGTTCGTGCTCGAGCGCCTGGCCGCACCGGAGACGATTCCGATCTACGAGTTGCCGCGCAAAATTGCCGCAGCCCGCTCGTTCGGCCTCGGCGCGAACGCCTTCGCGATGCATTTTCACTCGCTGGTGGCGCTGCCGGCCCTGCTCGTTGCGATGACTTTGATTGCCGCGACGGTATCGATGCGCTTCGCCCGTATGGGGCAGTCGGCAACGATTATTCTGGGTGGCGTCCTCGCCGGCTTTCTGCTTTATGTCGTTTCGGTTCTGGTCAAGGCGTTTGGAAGCGCCGGATTCGTGCCGCCTGTGGCGGCGGCATGGTTTCCGGTTCTGATCGCCAGTTTTTTCGGGGTGACTTTTCTCTTGTACAAGGAGGACGGTTAGTTGAGGGGCGAACTCGCGACATATCGCAAGTCCGCCCGGACTTTGCGCCTCATCGGTGCGACGGCGCTCGCCTGCATCATGGCGGTCAGCGTTGCACCCGGCTTAGCGACTGCACAGCAGATCGACCTTGAAGGCATGACCTCGTCGCCAGACGCCGACATGCTGCTCGAGGCAGATACTATCGTCTACGACAACGACCGCAACACCATCACCGCAGTCGGCGGCGTACAGATCGACTATGACGGCAGCCGGCTCGTCGCACAGCGCGTTACCTACGATCGCGCTACCTCGCGCCTGATCGCCACCGGCAATGTCGAGATCGTCGACAGGCAGGGCACGCGGATTTTCTCCGACGAAATAGATGTCACCGACGATTTCCGCGACGCCTTCGTGCGTACCCTTCGGGTGGAAACGGCCGACGAGACCTATTTCGCCGCGGAAAGCGCCGACCGCCGCGACGGCAGCATCACCACCTTCAATTACGGCGTCTACACGGCCTGTAAGCCCTGCGAGGAAAAGCCGGACAAGGCGCCGGTCTGGCGCGTGAAGGCGCAGAAGATCATCTGGAACGGACAGACGAAGACCGTTCGTTTCGAGCGCGCGCGCTTCGAGATGTTCGGCATGCCTCTGGCGTTCCTGCCCGCCTTCGAGATCGCCGACCCGACGGTAAAGCAGCGTACGGGTTTCCTGATTCCGAGCTACAAGTCCGATGAGGACCTCGGGCATGGCGTGGTTGTTCCCTTCTATTGGGGAATCTCGCCAACCTACGACATCACGTTCAAGCCGACCGTCTATTCGAAACAGGGCTTCCTTGCCGAGGCCGAATGGCGCCAGCGCTTTGACAACGGCTCCTATTCGATCACGGTTGCCGGCATTCGCCAGCGCAACCCCGAAGAGTTCTACAACGATATAGCGGGAAATCCCGACCCGCTGTCGTTTACCGACAACGAAACCTTCAGGGGCATGGTCGGCTCCAAGGGCGAGTTTCAGATCAATCCGCGCTGGACTTTCGGCTGGGACGTCATGGCCCAGAGCGACAAGAACTTCTCCCATCGGTATGGGATCGCCGGTTTCAGTGAACTCAACCGTACGAATGAAGTCTATCTGACCGGTTTGAACGATCGGAACTATTTCGACCTGCGCGGCTATCGCTTCAACGTGCAGGAAGCGCGTGTGCTGCCAACATCGCGTGATCCGCGCCAGCCGTGGGTTCTGCCTTCCTTCGATTATTCCTACACTCCAGATCAATCGATCGCCGGCGGCGAGCTGAACATCGACGTCAACGTGCAGGGCGTGCACCGCAGCGAACTCGACGTGCGCGATTTCTCAGTTGCGGGCAACAACCGGACACGGCTGACAGGCATCGACGGCACATCCGGTCGCGTCACCGCGCAGGCCGAGTGGAAACGGTCTTATGTGGCGCCGGGCGGCCTTATGCTGACGTCGATCCTGCATGCCAGGGGCGACGCCATCGGCGTTAGCTACGATGGACTGACCGAAGACGCGATACGGCGCGCCGCCGCCAACAACGGCGTGACGGCGGACATTCGATCCTCGTATTACCGCGCAATGGCGACGGCAGGCCTTGAAGCGCGCTGGCCGGTCCTGTTCTCCACCACCAGCTCGACGCACGTGCTGGAGCCCATGGCACAGGTTTTCGTGCGGCCTGACGCGCCTTACGGCGATGTGCTGGGCATTCCCAACGAGGACGCGCAGAACCTCGTCTTCGATGCATCGAACCTCTTCGAGCGCGACAAGTTCGCCGGCTACGACCGGATCGAAGGCGGCATTCGCGCCAATTTGGGCATTCGATATTCAGGCGCATTCGCCAATGGCTGGACCACAACTGCCATCGCCGGCCAGTCAATCCACATTGCAGGTACAAACCCCTATGCGTCTCCTGATCTGGTCAATGTCGGCGCGGCCTCGGGGCTTGAAACCGATCGCTCGGACTACGTGACGGCAGTTAACCTGACGAGCCCCGTCGGCCTGAGGCTGGGTGCAGGCGCACGGTTCGACGAAGACACGTTCGAGCTGCGTCGCACAGATGTCAGCGCTGGGTATGCAACGCCCAATTTCGGTATCTCCGGCGTCTATTCCTTTATCGAGGCCCAACCCGACTACGGCTATGCGGAAGACCGGCATGAGGTTCGCGGCGGCGGCTCTGTCAAACTGCATGAATACTGGCGCGTGTTCGGCAGCGGGACCTACGATATCGAAGACGATTTGATGACCCGCAAGACGATCGGCTTCAGCTACGACGACGAATGCTTCTCGTTCACGTTCTTTGGCGGTGAAACGGCGTCCAGAAATTCCAGAACCCGTGAGGTCGAGAAGGAAAAGACGTTCGGCTTCAAGATCGCTCTTCGCACGATCGGCGATATCGGTGCGTCGACGGCTGCTCTGGACTCTTTTTAAGCGCCGCGAAGACTTCGAGCCGCCCTGCGTCACGCTTTTGCCCTATAATCCCATCAGGGAATGATCTAAATCGCGGTGTCTGGCAATCTAGGGAGACACAGTATGGCAAAGCTTGCATCCACCCTGCGCACCTGCGCACTGGCCCTGATGCTTGCGGGGCTTTCAGCGCCTCTGGCTGCTACGGCGTCGCAAGCTTCCGAAATCAAGTACATCGTGAACAACGTTCCGGTGACGAGCTACGATATCCAGCGGCGCGCAGCGTTCCTGCGCATTCAGAACCGGCGCGGCAACCTGCAGCAGCTTGCCGCCGACGAGATGATCAACCAGGCGGTACGTGCTTCCGAAATCCAGCGGATGAATATCCGCATCAGCGACGACCAGGTGGCAGGTGCCTACGAGCGCTTCGCCAAGTCGAACAACATGTCGCCCTCGCAGATGGATCAGGTGCTGAACCAGTCCGGCGTCACCAAGGCGCACTTCCGGGAGTTCATCCGCTCCCAGATGGGTTGGTCGCAGGTGCTGAGCCAGCAGTCGCGCTCCAGCCAGATGAGCGAGCAGGACGCCGTTCAGCGCATGCTTCAGCAGGGCGGCGACAAGCCGTCCGCGACCGAATACATGCTGCAGCAGGTTATCTTTGTGGTGCCGGCATCCGAACGCCGCGCCAAGCTTGGCGCGCGCAAACGCGAGGCTGAAGCGATGCGCCAGCGTTTCCAGAACTGCGAGACGACCCGCGAATTCGCCAAGGGCCTGCTGGATGTCACCGTGCGCGATCTGGGTCGCGTCCTGGAGCCGGAACTGCCGTCGGACTGGGCAAAAGAGGTGAAGGCGGCAAAGGCCGGTTCCGCGACGGTCGTGCGCGAAACCGAGCGCGGCGCGGAATTTATCGGCATCTGCAGCGCGCGTGAGGTCTCCGACGATCGGGTCGCGCAGATGGTGTTTCAGGCCGAAGGCAGCGGCAGCAGCGAAGACAATAACGACACGTCTAAGAAGCTGACCGAGGAACTTCGCGCCAAGGCCCAGATTATCAGGCGCTGACGTTCGATCGAAACCAGCAGGCAGGACCGGCGGGCGTGGGCATACTTGCTCTGACATCGGGCGATCCTTCGGGCATCGGCCCGGAGATCGCCATCGAAGCATGGCGCCGGCGCAAGCAGGACGAAACGCCTCCGTTTCTGTTGCTCAGCGACCCCGCACTCGTCGAGGCGCGGGCCAGTCGCATGGGCCTGCCGGTCAAGATCGCGACGGTAACGCCCGAGGAAGCAGGCGCCGCATTTGCGGATGCGTTGCCAATCGTTCCGCTCGATGCATCGTTTCTGGATTCACCAGGCAATCCCAACGCGGTCAACGCAGCCGGCACCGTAGAAGCCATCGAGACTGCGGTCAGGCTCGTCGTCTCGGGCCGAGCGGATGCGCTGGTCACCTGCCCGATCGCCAAGAAGCCGCTCTACGATGCGGGGTTCGGTTATCCCGGACATACCGAATTCCTCGGTCATCTTGCGGAGACGATCGCAGGATCGTCGGCGACACCCGTCATGATGCTTGCAGGTCCCGAACTGCGGGCCGTGCCGGTCACCATCCATATTCCGCTGGCCAAGGTTGCTCCGACATTGACGACGGCGCTCATCGTCGAGACGGCTTCGATCACGGCGGCCGATCTGCGCGACAAGTTCGGGATAGACAATCCGCGGCTTGCGATCGCGGGGCTGAACCCCCATGCAGGCGAAGACGGCGCCATGGGCAGGGAAGACGAGGACGTCGTACGCCCTGCCGTGGAGCAGCTTCGCAGGCTAGGCATCGATGCCCGGGGGCCCCTGCCCGCGGATACGATGTTCCATGCCCGTGCCCGCGCAGCCTATGACGTGGCGATCTGCATGTATCACGATCAGGCTCTCATCCCCGCAAAGGCGCTCGCTTTCGACGAGACCGTGAACGTCACGCTCGGCCTGCCCTTCATCCGCACCTCGCCGGACCATGGCACCGCGTTCGACATAGCGGGCAAGGGCACCGCGCGGCCCGACAGCCTGATCGCGGCGCTGGGGCTGGCCCGGCAGATGGCCGATGCAAAGGCCGCGCGTCGATGACCATAGACGGGCTGCCGCCGCTTCGCGAGGTGATCGACCGATACGAACTGCGCGCGAAAAAATCGCTCGGACAGAATTTTCTGCTGGACCTCAACCTGACCGGCAAGATCGCGCGGGCGGCTGGCGATCTGTCATCGACCACCGTGATCGAGGTCGGCCCCGGCCCGGGCGGCCTGACGCGCGCGCTGCTGGCTCACGACGCGGCGCGGGTCATCGCTATCGAGCGCGACGAGCGCTGCCTTTCCGCACTTGCCGAGGTCGCGGCGCACTATCCCGGTCGGCTCGACGTGATTGCGGGCGACGCGATGAAAACCGACTTCCCGGCGCTCGCCGAAGGCGCGCAGGACGTCAGGATCGTCGCCAACCTTCCCTATAACATCGGCACCGAGTTGCTGATCCGCTGGCTGACCGTCGCCGACTGGCCTCCCTTCTATTCGTCGATGACGCTGATGTTCCAGAAGGAAGTGGCGCAACGTATCGTGGCGGCGGCTGGCGACAACGCCTATGGCAGGCTGGGCGTGCTCGCGGGATGGCGCACGGAGGCAAGGATCATCTTCGACCTGCCGCCGCAGGCGTTCACGCCGCCGCCCAAGGTTACGTCCGCGGTGGTTCACATCGTGCCGCGTACACAGCCGTTGCCCGCCGATGGCAGGAAGCTCGCGCGCGTGACGGAGGCTGCTTTCGGCCAGCGGCGCAAGATGCTGCGGCAAAGCCTGAAGGGGATCGGCGGAGAGAGCCTGCTGGCGGCCACCGGGATCGACGGCACGCGCCGTGCAGAGACGCTGTCGGTTGCAGAGTTCGTGACGCTCGCCAACGCGATCTGATCTATGGCGGCGACGACCCCGCTATCAGATGAAGCTGTAGATGCCGATCTCGTCGAACCTGACCGGGCCGTCCGCCAAGGTGTCTCCAGCTTCCGCAGTTGCGTATTCTCTCAGCGCATCATCGAGTCTTTCGGCAGCGCTGCCATTCGGGTCGATAAGGGCGTTGGCGAAGTCCATCAGAGAGATGCCAAGCTTGTCGAGGCCCGTATCCTCCGCGATCTTCCGCAGGACCATTTCGCCGCCCGGTGACCGCGTTATCGTGAGCACCTTTTCCTTGATGGCCTGTCCAAAGGCGGAGGCTGACTCGAAATCATCGACGTCCAGCCCAAGACCCTTGCCGACCTGCTCCATGAAGTGAACCTTCAACTGGTTCACGTCGATGGAATTCGCGCTGAACATGGGGTCCGGCTGTTGCGGCTGCGCGGGCGATGCAGCGATCGCGGGGATGCCGACGTTCGCGGGATCACGCTCCCGTCCCACGGCGGAAAAAGACGAGAGGTTGGATTGCTGGAGAAGCTGCAGGGCCGCGAGGTTTGCGGGCGGCAAGACGGACATGTTCACTCCGGCAATGCGCCCGGCACATCATGCGCGGTACATCGTCAAACAGGCCGTGCGTCATGCCCGGCGAACAAAGCCGCCCGCAGAATGCACACCGTGTCTTAAGAATTTACTCCAGCTTCTCGTCCAGCAGGCCAGAGATGAAATCGAACAGGCCCGGGCGGCGGTCCCGACGCAGGCGTTCCGCCGCGACGATCGCCTCCACCTCGGCGAACGCCGTGTCCAGATCCTCGTTGATGACGATGTAATCGTAGTCGCGCCAGTGCTCGATCTCGGCGCGCGCGTTGGCAAGCCGTGCCGCGATGACCTCGTCACGATCCTCTGCGCGGCGGCGCAGCCGCTCCTTGAGCTCTCGCATCGAGGGCGGCAGGATGAAGATCGAAACGATGTCGGCGCGCATCTGATCGCGCAACTGTTCCGCGCCCTGCCAGTCGATGTCGAACAGCATGTCCCGCCCTTCGGCGAGCGCCTTCTCGGCTGGCGCGCGGGGCGTGGCGTAGAAGTTGCCATGGACTTCGGCCCATTCGAGCAATTCGTCGTTATCACGCATGAACTCGAAATCGCGCCTGGAGCGAAAATGGTAGTGCCGGCCGTCGATTTCGCTGCCGCGCCGCGCGCGCGTCGTTACGCTGATCGACAATTCGAAGGCGGGATCGCTTTCGAGCAGATTGCGCGCGATCGTCGACTTGCCAGCACCGGAAGGCGACGACAGCACCAGCATGAGCCCGCGACGGCGGATCGAAGCGATAAGGGGCGTATCCGCCATGGGCTACTCCAGATTCTGAACCTGCTCGCGGAACTGATCGACGACGGATTTCAGCTCCAGCCCGATGGCCGTCACTGCGGCCGCATTGGACTTGGAACAGAGCGTATTCGATTCCCGGTTGAATTCTTGTGAAAGGAAATCGAGCTTGCGGCCAATCGGTCCACCCTGGGCGATCAGCGCCCGGCCGGAGGCGACATGCGTCTTCAGCCTGTCGATCTCTTCGCGGATATCCGCCTTGGTGGCAAGAAAGGCGGCTTCCATGTGAAGACGCGCCTCGTCGAGCGGCGCACCGGTCTCGAGAAGCGCCTTCACCTGCTCCGCAAGGCGGGCACGGATGGCGGTCGGCTCACGCGACGGGTCAGCCTCGGCGCGCTCCGTCAAAGACTGGATGGCCCCCAGATGCCCGAGAAGCAGTTCGCCAAGCGCTGCCCCCTCGTCTCGGCGTGCGGTCTCAAGGCTTGCCAGTGCCGCATCGAGCGTGGCGAGAATGGCGGCATCCAGTTCCGCACGCGCCTCTTCGCTCTCGGCTGCTTCCGGCGCATCGAGCACGCCCCGCAGGGCCAACAGGCCATCGGCCGTTGCCGGCGCGACGCCAAACTGTTCCTCAATCGCCTAGCAAGGCCGGCGAGATCCCTCAGGAACTCATCGTTGACAACCGGCTGGGCTTGCGCGCCGGTGCGCGTGAGCGTGAGGCTCGCCTGCACATTGCCGCGCGAGAAGCGCTTCTGGATGGCCTGACGGACAGGCTGCTCCAGCCGCTCGCAACCCGGCGGCAGCCGCAACCGCGCCTCAAGGCCCTTGCCGTTGACGGATTTCAACTCCCAGACAATCGCCGCGCCGGCGTTGTCGGCGACCGCCCGGCCGAAGCCGGTCATGCTCTGCAAACCCATGGCGTCCCCTGCCCCCATTTCGCGTCGTCACTCGTTTGCGGCGTCACTCTCCTCCGCTTCGCCTGCTGCCTCCGCGCGCTGCCTTTCGATCCGCCGCCAGCGCGCGACATTCTCGTTATGCTCCTCCAGCGTGGTCGCGAAGGCATGCCCGCCACTGCCGTCCGCCACGAAGTAGAGATCCTCGGTCCTAGACGGGTTGGCGACCGCTTCAAGCGATGCACGGCCCGGGATGGCGATCGGCCCGGGCGGAAGCCCGTCGATCGTATAGGTGTTGTAGGGCGTGGGCTTGTCGATATCCGAGCGATAGATGGGACGGTCCGCCGGCTTCCCCTCGCCGCCGAAGATGCCGTAGATGATCGTCGGGTCGGACTGCAGGCGCATGCCGCGCTCCAGCCGGTTGATGAACACGGAGGCGACGCGCGACCGTTCGTCCGCCTTGGCGGTCTCCTTCTCGACAATCGACGCGAGCGTGACAAACTCATTGATGTCGGAGATGGGAAGGTCCTGCGACCGGCGTTCCCAGATGCTTTCCACCAGCTTCTTCTGGTCCGCGGAGAGGCGGTCGATGACATCCTGGCGCTTCAAGCCACGGGTGAATCGGACCGTATCGGCTGCCAGCGATCCCTCAGCCGGCATCTCGGCAGGCATCTCGCCTTCGAGTTCCTCTGCCGCGGCAATGCGCGCGAAGGCCTGAGCCACGGTCAGCCCCTCGGGGATGGTGACCGAATGAAGGATCGACTTGCCACTGACCAGCAGTTCCATGATGTCGTGCATCGAAGCGCGGGCGGGAATAGCGTATTCGCCAGCCTGCAGGCGGCCGTCGTTGCGATATGCGCGAAGCCCGAGGCGGAAGATGCGCGCGTCGCTGATCATGTCGCGGCGCTGAAGCTGGTCCGCGATTTCGGTGACGCCGGTATTGGGCTTGATCAGGAACGTGTCAGGCGTGGCCAGCGGCCCTGGGCCTTCGAAGGTGGTCTTGCCGAACCAGACCGCGACAAAGGCCGCGATGACCAGCAGCACGATCGACGACATCAGGAAGTTCAGAAAAACGACGACCTGGCTGCGGGAACGGCGCGAGCGACGCGGCGGAGGTGTCCCCGCCTGGGGGCGAAGCGCCTCGCTGGCGCTTTTCGGCACGATGGGCTTGGGCCCGGATTGATGCTGGCTGGCTATAGCGCCATCGTCCGCAGGATTGCTCGTCATGGCCTCCCGGCACTCCTTCAAGCCGACACTGTCCGATTCAGCGAACCGAAGCTAAGCCGGAATATGGCGAAATTGGCGATGCGGCCGAAGAAGTGGCCGCTCAGCCTTCATACCTGCGGAACACCAGCGACGCATTGGTGCCGCCGAAGCCGAAGGAATTGGAGAGCGCAACATCGATCTGACGCTGCCGGGGCGCGTTGGGAACCAGATCGATCGCCGTCTCTCTCTCGGGATTGTCGAGATTGATGGTCGGCGGAGCGACATTGTCACGAATGGCAAGTACCGAGAAGATCGCCTCGGCCGCACCGGCAGCGCCGAGCAGATGACCGATCGCAGATTTCGTGGATGACATCGACACCTTGGAGGCAGAATCGCCAACCAGCCGTTCGACGGCGCCAAGCTCGATCGTGTCGGCCATCGTGGATGTGCCGTGGGCGTTGATGTAGTCGACATCCGCCGGGGATAGCCCGGCACGCTTCAACGCTGCGGTCATGCAGCGGAACGCGCCATCACCATCTTCAGCCGGGGCCGTAATGTGGTAGGCGTCGCCCGTCAGACCGTAGCCCACGACTTCGGCATAAATCTTCGCGCCGCGCGCCTTGGCATGCTCGAGTTCTTCCAGCACCACCACGCCGGCGCCCTCGCCCATCACGAAGCCATCGCGATCCCTGTCATAGGGGCGGGATGCCTTCTGCGGATCGTCGTTACGGGCGGTGGAGAGCGCCTTGCAGGCTGCGAAGCCAGCCAACGAAAGCCGTGTAACCGGGGATTCTGCGCCACCTGCCACCATCACGTCGGCATCGCCGAACATGATGAGGCGCGCGGCATCGCCGATCGCATGCGCACCCGTTGAGCAGGCCGTGACGACCGCGTGGTTCGGCCCCTTGAGGCCGTGGCGGATCGAAACCTGCCCGGATACGAGATTGATGATGTTGCCGGGGATGAAGAAGGGGCTGATGCGACGCGGCCCCTTTTCCTGCAGGATCAGCGCGTTCTCGGCAATGCCTTCGATACCGCCGATGCCAGAGCCGATCATCACGCCGGTGGCGTTCTGGTCGTCGGCGCTTGTCGGATGCCAACCGGCATCCTTGAGAGCCATATCGGCCGCGGCAACGCCATAGATGATGTAGTCGCCGACCTTGCGCTGCTCCTTCGGCTCCATGAACCGATCGGGATCGAACGCATTGTCCCCGCCATCGCGGGGGATGACGTGGGCGATCTTGCAGGCAAGATCGTCCACCTCGAAAGTGTCCACACGCCGCGCGGCGCTCTTCCCGGCCAGAATCTCTTTCCAGGCATGTTCCACGCCGACGCCAAACGGCGAAAGCAGTCCCATACCGGTGACGACGACGCGTCTCATCGCTTCACTCTGATCTGGCTTTGGTCAAGTCGCGCGGCGAAGGCGTCAGGCCGACGCCTTGTCGATGTACTTGACCGCGTCGCCGACGGTCAGGATCGTCTCGGCAGCGTCGTCGGGAATCTCGACGCCGAATTCTTCCTCAAAAGCCATGACCAGCTCGACGGTGTCGAGGCTGTCTGCGCCGAGGTCGTCGATGAAGCTCGCGCCCTCGGTGACCTTGTCGGCATCGACGCCCAGATGCTCGACAACGATTTTCTTGACGCGTTCTGCGGTATCGCTCATTTGCAAACCCTCGACTTCAAAAAGTTGGTGGGACTTCGTTAGCGGCACGATTGCCGGTAATCAAGCTGAAAGATGGGAGCATAGGGTGGGGATAATCCCGGTTTCAACCGGTTATTTCCTGCCCGTATTGATCAGTCCTGAAGCTCCCGAAGGCGGCGTTCATTCGCCATGGAGCGGCGGCATTACACGAAAACACTTCACGGTCAAAGACCAAATTCGCCGCCGCATGGCCGTTATCAGATCATCGCCATGCCGCCATTGACGTGAAGTGTCTGCCCCGTGACATAGCCGGCCTCGTTGGATGCGAGGTAGAGGACGGATGCGGCAATGTCCTCGCCCGTCCCCATCTTCTTCATCGGGATGGCCCCCATGATCGCGTCTTTCTGCTTGTCGTTCAGCTTCTCGGTCATTGCCGATTCGATGAAGCCGGGCGCAACGCAATTGACGGTGATGTTGCGGGTGGCGATCTCCTGGGCAAGCGACTTCGAGAAGCCGATGAGGCCGGCCTTGGAGGCACAATAGTTGGCCTGCCCCGGATTTCCCGTGACGCCGACGATGGAGGTGATGTTGACGATGCGGCCAAAGCGGCGGCGCATCATCGGATGCGTTAATTCGCGGGTCAGACGGAAGACCGCCGTCAGGTTCACCTCGAGCACCGCGTCCCAGTCCTCGTCGGACATGCGCACGAACAGGCCATCACGGGTGATACCGGCGTTGTTGACCAGAATGTCGACGCCTTCCAGCTCTGCCTCAGCCTTCTGGCCCAGCGCCTTGACCTCGTCGCGGTCGGAGAGGTTGGCGGGAAACAGCTTCACGCGATCGCCCAACTCGGCGCCAAGAGCCTCCAGCTTCTCGATCCGGGTTCCGTGCAGCCCCACGGTCGCGCCAGCCGCGTGAAGCGTGCGGGCAACGCTTTCGCCGATGCCTCCGGTTGCGCCGGTTACAAGCGCCTTGCGGCCGCCAAGATCAAACATGGGAAATCCTTCTCTCAAGCCTGGCCAAGTTCGGCCAATGCCGCGTCGATGTCGGCAGACGTGCCAATATTGGCCGTAGCGATGTTGCGGTCGATGCGGCGCGCCAAGCCGGAAAGCACTTTTCCGGCCCCAACCTCGTAAAGCGTGGTCACGCCGTTCTGCCCGAACCATTCCACGGTTTCGCGCCAACGCACGCGACCGGTCACCTGTTCCACCAGCCGGGCAGCAATCTCGTCCGGGTCGCTCAGAGGGCGCACGACAACGTTGGCAACGAGCGGCACGACGGGGGCATTCTTGACCACACCCGCCAGCGCTTCGCGCATGGCGTCCGCTGCCGGCTGCATAAGAGCCGAGTGGAAAGGCGCGGAAACCGGGAGCATGAGCGCACGCTTGGCGCCTTTCTCGGTGCAAATGCGCGCCGCGTGCTCAACCGCCGGCTTGGCGCCGGAAATGACGAGCTGGCCGCCGCCATTGTCGTTGGCGATCTGGCAGACCGAACCCTTGCCGGCTTCCTCGCAGGCGGCCTCGACGTCGGCCTGCTCGAGACCGATGATTGCCGCCATCGCACCTTCGCCGACGGGAACCGCAGCCTGCATGGCGTTGCCGCGAATGCGAAGCAGCCGCGCCGTATCGGCGATGGAGAACGTTCCGGCCGCCGCCAGCGCCGAATATTCGCCCAGCGAGTGGCCAGCCACATAGGCTACTTTGTCCTTGAGAGACAGGCCCCGCGCCTCGAGTACCCTGATTGCCGCAAGCGACACCGCCATGAGGGCCGGCTGGGCGTTGGCCGTCAGCGTGAGTTCGTCTTCCGGCCCTTCCCACATCAGCGTCGAGAGCTTCTGCGCGAGTGCGTCATCGACCTCATCGAAGACCGCCCGCGCCTCGGGAAAGGCGTCTGCGAGATCCTTGCCCATTCCCACGGCCTGGCTGCCCTGACCGGGAAAGGTAAAGGCGATCGACATGGCGTTTCTCCCTGCGTTCTTTGCGCCAGCGTGTGGCGCAAGCGCGGCTACAGGTCAAGTGTCGTGCTTTTGCCTGCGATCCGAAACTTCTTTGCCGGCCAAGGCAACCTCTGGCCTGGATGACAGTTTTATGACAACTAGATGACACGCGCCCGCGACAAGGAACCGTGGATTGAGCCGCATCGTCGACCCGGTCGCTCCGGGCCTAACCGATACTTCGTCTTTCAACAGCCTGAACAGGCTGGCGCATGGTTTCGCCTATGTGGCGGCGATCATGCTGGCGGCCGTGACGCTGACCTTCCTTATGGAAACGATCCTGCGCGGATCCGCAGGCGACGCCGTCGGTTTCATCACGGATCCCACAAGGCCCGCACTGGCAACGATCGCGGCCATCGCTCTCGTTCTTCTGGGGCTCGACGCTTTCACCCGTCGGAGTGGCCAGTCGGTGCTGTTGCTGGCTCCCCTGCTTCTGCTGCTGGCCTGGGTGGGCTCCCAGAAGCGGTTCTATCTTGGCGACCCGCCCTATCCGACCGATTTCCTCTACGCGCGCCAGATCGTGGAACTACTGCCCCTGATGGTCGCAGAGCGCCCCATCGCCGGCCTGCTGATCGTCGCAAGTACGATAGCCGCCGGGGCTGCGCTGGCGGCGATGTGGTTCCGGTCGCGGGTTTTCCCTGTAACGGGCCCCGTGGGAAGAATCGTGCGGCTGGCATTGGCCGTGCCGCTTCTGGTCCTGTTTGCAATGCAGATGGACTATGCGCGCCATTCGCCGCTGCGCTCGGCCCTCAATATCGAACCCATGATGTGGGACCAGGCCGCGAATTACCGTCACAACGGCCTCGTCATGGCGTTCGCCCTGAACGTGCCGATGGCCAATGTGAGCCCGCCGCCCGGCTACAGCCCCGCATCGATGAATGCGATCCCGGCGCCGGCGCCCGTCGCTTACGCGTCCACGCGCAGGCCTGACATCGTCATGGTGATGAGCGAGTCGTTCTGGGACCCGACGCGGCTTCCAGGTGTGACCATCACGCCCGACCCGATTGCCTTCACACGCTCCATGCAGTCGGGCCACATCTTCTCGCCGGAGTTCGGCGGCATGACCGCCAATGCGGAGTTTGAGGCGCTGACAGGCTTTTCCAACGCCTTCCTGCCTTATGGCAGCATCCCCTATCAGCAATATGTGCGTGGCGAGATGCCGTCGCTGGCAAGCTTTCTCTCGCAGAAGGGCTACGCCACGCTCGCCATGCATCCTTTCCAGAGCTGGTTCTGGAACCGCGGCAATGTCTATGAAGCCTTCGGCTTCGACCGTTTCCTGTCCGAAGACAACATAGAGCCGCTCGAGAAGCGTGGCCGGCTGGCCTCCGATGCAGCGCTGACCGACTTGATCATCAAGGAAGTCGACGCCTCCGCTGACCCGATATTCGCATTCGCGGTGACCCTGCAGAACCACGGCCCCTATGAGCCGAACCGCTATCCGGACGACCGGGTCACGGTGAAAACCGGTGCAGGCGAGGCAGCACGCGGCGCGATCGGCAGCTTCGCCGAAGGCATAATGGACTCGGACCGTTCGCTCGCCCGGCTTCTCGAATGGGCCGAAAACCGCGACCGGGAAACCATTGTCGTCTTTTTCGGCGACCATCTGCCGCCGCTCGGTCAGACCTATGTCGCCACCGGCTTCATGGAGCGCACGGTCAGTAACCGCTTTGGCGACGCGGCGAAGCTGACGCGCGAGCGCGAGACGCCGCTGGTCATCTGGTCCAACCGCACCGGATCGGTGAAGCAGGCCGGGACACTGAGTCCGGCTTTCCTGCCGCTGCATCTGCTGCAGGCCGCAGGGATGGAGCACCCCTACTATACCGGGTTCCTGAGCACCGCCTACGACCGCTGGCATGTGATCGACCGGCATCTGCTCGTCGACAAGAACGGCAGCCCCACCGAGGGCTGGAGCCAAAGCGTGGTCGACCCGCTGCTACGCGACTATCGCCTTATCCAGTACGACGTAATGTTCGGTGCGCGCCACGGCGCCAGCCGTTTCTTCCCGCAGCTTGAAGCCCCGCTTATCGCGCAACAGCAGGGCCGAACCGCGTGGTGACGCCACATTTTGCCGGCATTCTTTGTGGGACCAAAAGCCTGACGGCAGTGCCGGCTTGCAAAAGCAGCGGAATACCCATATAGACCCCGCCAATCTGCCGGTCCCAGCTGGGGCTGAACGGAGGGCCGTGTCATTCTTCTGATGGCGCGCGTGAAGGCAAAAGCTCTTCCGCCTCCCGTGTCTCCGCTCTCGACCGTCTCGTCGTGCTCCTTTCTTCGCCCGCCAAATGCGGGACAAGAGAAGTTGCAGAGGCTTTAGCCGCCGGGAACCGGACAGAGAAACGAAGAAAGGCAAGACAATATGGCTCTTTACGAACATGTGTTTCTTGCCCGCCAGGATTTGTCCTCGCAGCAGGTCGAGGCTCTTGTGGAACAGTACAAGGGCGTGATCGAAGCGAATGGCGGCTCCCTCGGCCGGGTCGAGAACTGGGGACTCAAGTCCCTCACCTACCGCATCAAGAAGAACCGCAAGGCGCACTACACGCTCATGGACATCACGGCTCCGGCCGCTGCCATCCAGGAGATGGAGCGCCAGATGGGTCTGTCCGAAGACGTGCTGCGCTTCATGACCATTCGCGTCGAAGCCCACGAGGAAGGCCCGTCGGCAATGATGCAGAAGCGCGACGACCGCGAGCGCGAAGGCCGCTTCGGCGACCGCCCGCGCTTCGGCGATCGCGATCGCGGCGGCGACCGTGGTGGCGACCGCGACCGTGGTCCGCGCCGTCCGCGCGAGCAGGCACAGTCTGAAGGAGCTGCAGAATAATGGTCGACATCAACCAGATCCCGACCCGGCGCCCCTTCCATCGCCGCCGCAAGACCTGCCCGTTCTCCGGCGCCAATGCGCCGCGGATCGACTACAAGGACGTGCGGCTGCTGCAGCGCTACATTTCCGAGCGCGGCAAGATCGTGCCGTCGCGCATCACGGCCGTCAGCCAGAAGAAGCAGCGCGAGCTCGCCAAGGCGATCAAGCGCGCGCGTTTCCTGGGTCTGCTGCCCTACGTCGTGAAGTGATTATCCGAGGGGCGGTCCGCCGCCCCTCGCCCGCCTCTGCGAACGGCGCAGGGACCGGAACCATAAATCCGAGTTGGGCCTGACGGCCCTAACTGCCAGGACAGGCAGGACAGCGACCCGGCGGCAACAGTGCCCCCAACAGCTTCCCTGCCTGTTTCCACAGATCAGCGCCGCCAGGGCGCGAACAGGAGACAACCATGGAAGTCATTCTTCTCGAGCGCATTGCCCGCCTCGGCCAGATGGGCGACACCGTCAAGGTCAAGGACGGCTTTGCCCGTAACTACCTTCTGCCCAAGGGCAAGGCCCTTCGCGCCAACGAAGCCAACAACAAGAAGTTCGAAGGCCAGCGCGCCCAGCTCGAAGCCCGCAACCTCGAGCGCAAGTCCGAGGCCCAGGAGGTTGCCGACAAGCTCGACGGCAAGACCTTCGTGGTCGTTCGTTCGGCCGGCGAGACCGGCCAGCTCTACGGTTCGGTGTCGACGCGCGACATCTCCGACATCCTGACCGCCGAAGGTTTCTCGGTCGGCCGCAACCAGGTCGAGCTGAACCAGCCGATCAAGACCATCGGCCTTTCCAATGTCGCGCTGGCGCTGCATCCGGAAGTGGAAGTGACGATCACGCTCAACATCGCCCGCTCGGCGGACGAAGCCGAGCGTCAGGCCGCCGGCGAGAAGCTGGATTCGGCCGAAGCCATCTACGGCGACGACATCAACGAGAACGCCCGTCCCGACGCCTTCTTCGACCCGAACGAAGACGGTTTCGAAGGGGACGAAGAAGAAGCCTGATCCGGCTTTAATCGAACTGATTGCGATGCCCGGCCGGAAACGGCCGGGCATTTTTTTCACTGGACCATTCGCTGACGCAAAAGAGGAACTTTTTCACTCTGCGGGGTTTCGTAATCTGGCTTTCTTGCGACGGGTGGCAACGTACGTGAGCGAGTGACATGAACACATTGCTGCAAGGTGTTGTCGAACGGCTGGTTCGGACCGGCAACCTCAAGGTGACCGCGCCGGATGGGACGGTCGAGACCTTCGGCGACGGAAGCGGTGCTTCGGTCCACGTCGTCGTCAAGAGCCATCAGGCGCAGCGCGCAATCCTTCTCGACCCGACGCTGGCATTTCCCGAAGCCTACATGAATGGCGAGATCGACTTCGTCGAAGGCGATGTGCTCGAGTTCCTGCGGATCGTTTACCAGAATATGGGGCCGGACGGGATCGATGCAGCCTGGACGAAGGCGATCGAAGGCATTCGCGTCGTGTTCCGACGGCTGCAGCAGCTCAACACGGCGACGCGCTCAAGACGAAACGTCCAGCACCACTACGACCTCTCGCGTGAATTCTACCGGCTCTTCCTCGACGAAGACATGCAGTATTCCTGCGCGTATTTCGAGCGGCCGGACATGACGCTTGAAGAGGCGCAACTGGCAAAGAAGCGACATCTGGCCGCAAAGATGCGGCTCCAGCCGGGCCAACAGGTGCTCGATATCGGGTCGGGCTGGGGCGGGCTGGGGCTCTATCTCGCCGGCACCTTCGACGTGAATGTGCTGGGCATTACGCTTTCCTCCGAACAGCATACGCTCGCCACCGACCGCGCACACGATGCGGGGCTGGAAAGCCGGGTTCACTTCGAACTGAAAGATTACCGGGACCTGCGGGAGCGATTCGACCGCATCATTTCGGTCGGCATGTTCGAGCATGTCGGCGTCAACCACTACCGCGCCTTCTTCGACCGCTGCGCTGCGCTCCTGAAGCCGGATGGCGTGATGGTGCTGCATTCGATCGGCAGGGCGGGGCCACCGACCGCGACCAATGCCTTCATTCGCAAGCATATCTTTCCGGGCGGCTACATTCCGGCTCTCTCGGAAGTGTTCCCGCATATCGAGAAGGCGGGCCTGATGGTCACAGACGTCGAGATATTGCGGCTGCACTACGCGGAAACGCTGAAGCACTGGCGCGAGCGCTTCCTGGCGCAACGCGAACGCGTGGTCGAGATCTACGACGAGCGGTTCGCGCGGATGTGGGATTTCTATCTCGCCGGGTCGGAAGCCGCGTTCCGCTGGCAGGACCTGATGGTGTTCCAGCTGCAGATTTCGTTGAAGAACGATGCCGTGCCCATCACCCGCGACTATATCGGTAAGTGCGAGAAGGCGCTGGCTATGCACGAGATGGGCCACGCGCAGGCGCGCCCAGCACGGCGTCCGCGCAAGACCGGCCGCAGAGTGGCCGACCGCGATTAAGATCAAGCCCCGAGCCACCGCCCGGGCTTGCGTTTCGGCGATGGACGGGAAAGAAGATCGGGCTTCGACGATCGAGACCCGGATGACCTTGCCCGTATTCATTGCCACCGCACTTTTCGAGATCGCAGGCTGCTTCGCGTTCTGGGCCTGGTGGCGCTTGGACAAGTCGGCGCTGTGGCTGATTCCGGGTACGCTCAGTCTCGTGATGTTCGCCTGGCTGCTGACCCTCGCCGATACAAGCGCGGCAGGACGCGCCTATGCCGCCTATGGCGGCATCTATATCTGCGCGTCGCTGTTGTGGCTGTGGGCGGCCGAAGGCGTCAAGCCCGACCGTTTCGATCTGGTGGGTGCGGGTATCTGCCTCGTCGGCGCATCCGTCATCCTGCTGGCGCCACGCGAAGCCTGACGCGATGGAACTACCCGCTCCCCTTCGCCAGGCGATCGATGAAATGCTTCACGGCATTCCAGTCTCCGAGATCGCGCGGGCGGCAACCGTGCTTTCGGAGCGCTACCGTGCGGAGGTGCGCGACGGCCGCCTGCATATGAATGCCGATCTGGCGGTGAAGGCCTATCTCGCAACGCGCATGCCGGCCACGTTTGCCGCGGTTCATGCAAGTCTCGATGCGGCGGCGGCGGCAATGCCGGATTTCGCGCCCAGAACCATGCTCGATGTCGGGTGCGGACCGGGAACCGTGCTTTGGGCTGCTGCCTCCGTCTGGCCCGAGCTTGAAACCGCAACGTTGCTGGACGCCAGCGAACCGGCGCGCCGCGCGGGCCGCGCGCTTTCGGATAATCTCCGGCAAGTAACCACGACCTGGGTGGCAGGCGACGCAACGCTCGATCTGCGCGGGCAGGCGCCGCACGAGCTGGTGACATGCGCGTATGTCCTGGATGAGGTCGCCCCAGCTTCACTTGGGGGCTTGTCGACAGCCTCTGGGCGCTGACAGGAGAGATGCTGGTCATCGTGGAGCCCGGTACGCCGGCCGGCTGGCGGCGCGTTCTGGATGCCCGGGCGCGCCTTATCGGCATCGGCGCCCATGTCGCCGCCCCCTGCCCGCATCAAGTGCCCTGCCCGCTTGCCGCTCCGGACTGGTGCCACTTTGCCCGGCGCGTCGCGCGCTCGCGCATCCACCGGGTCGCCAAGGGCGCCGATGTTCCCTGGGAGGACGAGAAGTTCATCTATCTGGCGGCGAGCCGGAACGCGCCCGCTGATCGCGAAGCGCGCGTGCTTGCGCCGCCCAGGCACGGTTCCGGTAAAGTTCAGCTCAAAATCTGCCAGCCCGATGGAAACGCCGTCGAGCGCCTGTTGACTAAGCGCGATGGCGCGAGCTTCAAGGAGGCTAGGCGCGCAGACTGGGGTGACACGTTTGCGGGCTGATTCCAGATATTCCCCTTTTGTTCTCATTGGATGGGCGCTATGCTATCCACCCGATTCGCGTCAACTGCCAAACACGTATTTGTCCGCACAGGCTGTGGATCGCTGTGAATCATGAAGGTTGAAACAGAAGAAGCTTTGAACCAGCACACTGCGGGGATAGGACGGTACCCGGTATCGGCTGCGGGGCGTTGTTGTTTTCCGAGTCCGGCAAGGCAAATCAAACGGAGCCGGCATGGCTGAAGCAGTCCGCAAGCTCGCGGCGGCGGAGACACCGCTCTATCGCGAAGCACCCAACAACATCGAGGCCGAACAGGCGCTGCTCGGAGCCATTCTGGTCAACAATGACGCGTTCTATCGCGTCTCCGACTTCCTCAAGGCGAGCCATTTCTACGAGCCGCTGCACCGCAAGATCTACGAGGTGCTGGCCGAACTGATCCGGATGGGCAAGATGGCCAATCCGGTGACGATCAAGACATTTCTTCCGGCCGACGAGAAGGTCGGCGACATGACGGTCGCGCATTATCTTGCGCGTCTTGCCGCCGAAGCCGTGACGGTCATCAACGCGGCCGACTACGGTCGCGCCATCTACGACCTCGCCACCCGCCGCGCGCTCATCACCGTCGGCGAGGACATGGTCAACATCGCCTATGACGCGCCGGTGGACATGTCGCCCGGCGAGCAGATCGAGGATGCCGAGCGCCGGCTGTTCGAGCTGGCAGAGACCGGCCGCTATGACGGCGGCTTCGAGAGCTTCAACGACGCGGTCAAGACCGCCGTCGACATGGCCAATGCCGCCTATATGCGTGATGGTCACCTTTCCGGCATCTCGACCGGCTTGCGCGACGTCGACCGCAAGCTCGGCGGGCTCCAGTCTTCCGATCTCATAATCCTTGCCGGGCGTCCCGCCATGGGCAAGACCTCGCTTGCCACCAATATCGCCTTCAATATCGCCAGCGCCTATACGCCGGCGCAGCAGGCCGACGGCTCCTTCAAGGCTGCGAATGGCGGGGTGGTCGGCTTCTTCTCGCTCGAAATGTCGTCGGAACAGCTCGCAACACGTATCATCTCCGAGCAGACGGAAATCTCGTCCTCGAAGATCAGGCGCGGCGAGATCACCGAAGCCGATTTCGAGAAGCTGGTTGCGTGCTCGCAGATGATGCAGAAGACGCCGCTGTTCATCGACCAGACCGGCGGCATCTCCATCGCGCAGCTCGCTGCCCGCGCGCGACGCCTCAAGCGGCAGCGCGGGCTCGACGTGATCGTGATCGACTACGTTCAGCTCATGCAGGGCTCATCGGCCAAATCCAGCCAGAACCGCGTTCAGGAAATCACCGAGATCACGACCGGCCTGAAGGCGCTTGCCAAGGAGCTGAACGTGCCGATCATCGCGCTTTCCCAGCTCTCGCGCCAGGTCGAGAGCCGCGACGACAAGCGGCCGCAACTCGCCGATCTGCGCGAATCGGGCTCGATCGAGCAGGACGCGGACGTGGTGCTGTTCGTCTATCGCGACGAATACTACATGCAGAACAAGCAGCCGGAGGAAGGCACGCCGGAATATGAAGACTGGCGGCTGAAATTCGAGCGCGTGAAAGGCAAGGCCGAACTGATCATCGCCAAGCAGCGCCACGGCCCTACCGGCACGGTGGAGCTCGCTTTCGAGGGCCAGTTCACGCGCTTCTCGGACCTTGCCGAGGAAGACCGCCTGCCAGAGCGGTTCGAATAGACATTGTCCGGCTGGCTTCCCTTCGAACCCGACGCGCTCCACGAGGGCGCCGACCCTCGGCTGGCCGGCGGCCGGCTGACGATCGATCTCGCGGCGCTGGCCGCGAACTATCGCCTGCTTGCCCGTCAGGCGGCACCCGCGGCGGTAGCCGGCGTGGTCAAGGCGGATGCCTACGGCCTGGGTGCCGGCCATGTCGCGCCGGTGCTGTGGGACGCTGGCTGCCGCACATTCTTCGTCGCGCTGCCGGAAGAAGGCATCGCCTTGCGTGCGATACTGCCGGAGGCGGACATCTTCGTGCTGAACGGGCTCTTCGGCCCCGAAGCCGCCCCCGCCTACGGCGAATATCGCCTGCTGCCGGTTCTCGGCTCGCCAACCGATCTTTCCTGCTGGGAGGCCTTCGGCTGGGACGACGACGCGCCACGCCCCTGCGCGATCCATGTCGACACCGGCATGAACCGGCTGGGGCTCACGCCCGAAGAGGCGGTCGCCTTTGCCGAGGAAAACGCGCTGACGGGTGCGATCACGCCGCGCCTGCTGATGAGCCATCTCGCCTGCGCCGGCGATCCCGATCATCCGCTCAGCAGGCGGCAACTCGAATCGTTTCAGGCGGTTAGGCAGGCTTTCTCGGGGATCGATTCAAGCCTGGCGAATTCGTCGGGAACGTTTCTGTGCGCCGATTTCGCCTTCGACCTCGTCCGTCCGGGCATCGCGCTCTACGGCGGCCGGCCGGTCAACGGTGCCGCGAACCCGATGAAGACCGTCGTCACGGCGGAAGCGCGCGTCATGCAGGTCCGGCAGGCGAAAGCGGGGGAACGGTGAGTTACGGCGCGACGCACACGCTTGCGCGGGACACGACCATCGCGGTGGTCTCGGCGGGATACGCGGACGGCTACCATCGGGCGAGTTCGGGCAGCGGCGTGCCTTTGCGACAGGTCGCAGGCGGGGGCCACGGTTTCGTGCATGGCAGGAAAGTGCCGGTGCTGGGGCGCGTGACGATGGACCTGACCATGTTCGACGTCACCGATCTCGGCGCGGACACGGTGAGCGTCGGCGACTGGGTGGAACTGTTCGGTCCCAACATCGCCGTGGACGACGCGGCAGCGGCCGCGGGCACGATTTCCTACGAACTGCTGACCTCGCTGGGGAAGCGATACCACCGGCATTATGTGAGCCCACATGGCTAAGCCCCGCGTTCAGTTCATCTGCCAGAACTGCGGTACGGCGCATGCGCGCTGGGCCGGCAAGTGCGACGCTTGCGGGGAGTGGAACACGCTGGTCGAGGAAGGCACGTCCGGCGGCATCGGCAGTGGGCCGGCCGGCCTGCGAAGCAGCCGCAAGGGGCGGCCGGTCACGCTCACCACGCTCTCCGGCGAGATCGAGGAAGCACCGCGCATCATCTCCGGTATCGGCGAACTCGACCGGGCGACCGGCGGCGGGTTCGTGCGTGGGTCGGCGCTGCTGGTCGGCGGCGATCCGGGCATCGGCAAGTCGACCCTCCTGACCCAGGCGGCTGCCGCACTCGCCTCGCGCGGTCATCGCATCGTCTATGTGTCTGGCGAGGAGGCGGTGGCGCAGATACGCCTGCGCGCACAGCGCCTGGGTGCCGCCGACACGCCTGTCGAACTGGCTGCCGAGACCAATGTCGAGGATATCCTCGCCACCATCGCGGAAGGCAAGCGGCCCGACCTCGTCATCCTCGATTCGATCCAGACGCTGTGGACAGACATGGCAGACAGCGCACCGGGCACGGTGACGCAGGTGCGCGCGGCCGCGCAGGCGATGATCCGCTATGCGAAGTCGACTGGCGCGGCGGTCGTGCTTGTCGGCCACGTGACCAAGGAAGGCCAGATCGCCGGGCCGCGCGTGGTCGAGCACATGGTCGACGGCGTGCTCTATTTCGAAGGCGAAGGCGGGCACCATTACCGCATCCTGCGCACAGTCAAGAACCGCTTCGGGCCGACGGACGAGATCGGTGTGTTCGAGATGTCGGACAAGGGGCTGCGCGAGGTGGCCAACCCGTCCGAACTCTTCCTCGGCGAGCGCAGCGCCAAGGCGCCGGGCGCTGCGGTGTTCGCCGGCATGGAAGGCACGCGGCCGGTGCTCGTCGAAATCCAGGCGCTGGTCGCCCCCTCCCCGCTCGGCACGCCGCGCCGGGCGGTGGTGGGATGGGATTCAGCGCGGCTGTCGATGGTGCTCGCGGTGCTGGAAGCCCATTGTGGCGTCCGCTTCGCGCAGCACGACGTCTATCTGAACGTTGCCGGCGGCTATCGCATCACGGAGCCTGCGGCCGACCTCGCGGTTGCAGCCGCGCTGGTTTCCTCGCTTACCGGTCTTGCCCTTCCGGCCGATTGCGTCTATTTCGGCGAAATCAGTCTTTCGGGGGCTATACGGCCCGTCGCACACGCCCAGCAACGCCTGAAAGAGGCGGAAAAGCTGGGTTTCGCCCAGGCGGTCATGCCTAGTGCGGGTGACGAGCAGAATGGCGGGAGCGGCCAGCGGGCGTTTCAGCCGGCTACGCTTTCCGATCTGGTCGTGCGCATCGCCGGTTCGAAGCGACGCGACGCGGATGACTGAAGGGATGCAAGTGGCGAGCGGTCTTCGCTTGCGCGACTGGAGTGGAGCCTGAATGCCCATTACCCTGCTGGACGGAATCCTCGTCGGCTTCACCCTCGTTTCCGCAATGCTGGCCATGGTGCGCGGCTTTTCGCGCGAGATCCTGTCGATCGCATCGTGGGGCGCTGCAGCGGTTGCGGCATATTTCTTCTACCCAGCGATCGTCCCCTATATCGAATCCTATGTGGATCACCCGCAGCTCCGCATAGCGGTGGCCGCAGCCATCGTGTTCTTTATCGCGCTGATCGTCGTGACGGTCATCACCATGAAGATCGCCGACTTCATCATCGACAGCCGCATCGGCGCGCTGGACCGGACGCTGGGCTTCCTCTATGGAGCCGCGCGCGGCATACTCGTCGTGGCCGTCGGCCTTCTGTTCTTCTCGTGGCTGGTGGGAACCAACCCGCCCGCATGGATTTCGGAAGCCAAGTCGCTGCCACTGCTGGAAAGTATCGGAAACTGGCTGGAAGGTATCCTGCCGGACGATCCGGAAAACTCGATACTGAACCGCATATCGCCCGGCGAGGATACGCCCGGCACCGAACAGCCGGAAAACTGAGGCTGCGCCATACTGGCGCGGGATACGCAAACAGAAAACAATCGAGAGGCGGTGCCTTATGGCAGACGCAGACGATACTCCGTTTTCATCAGGTGCCGACGACCGCTTTCATGACGAATGCGGCGTCTTCGGCATTTTTGGCAGGCAGGATGCCGCCGCGATCGTCACGCTCGGGCTGCACGCCTTGCAGCATCGCGGGCAGGAAGCGGCCGGCATCGTCTCCTATGACGGGTCGCAGTTCCACGTCGAGCGCCATGTGGGCCTGATCGGCGACACCTTCACCAAGCAGTCCGTGATCGACCGGCTTTCCGGCACCCGGGCCATCGGCCACACGCGCTACGCCACTACGGGCGGCGCTGGCCTGCGCAACGTGCAGCCGCTGTTCGCGGAGCTTGCCGAAGGCGGCATCGCGGTCGCTCACAACGGCAACCTGACCAACGCGATGACCGTGCAGCGCGCGCTGCAGAAGCAGGGCTCGATCTTCACGTCCACCTCGGACACGGAAACGATCCTCCATCTCGTTGCGACCAGCCGCGAGAAAGACATCAATTCCCGCTTCATCGAGGCCGTGCGGCAGCTAGAGGGTGCGTTTTCGCTCGTCGGGCTGACGGCCAAGAAGATGATCGGCTGCCGTGATCCTATGGGAATACGCCCGCTCGTGCTCGGCGATCTCGACGGCGCGTGGATCCTCGCGTCCGAAACCTGCGCCCTGGATATCATCGGCGCCCGTTTCGTCCGCGACCTGAAGCCCGGCGAGATGGTGGTGATCACCACCAAGGGCATAGAGAGTTTCTTCCCGTTCGAAGCGCAGAAATCGCGTTTCTGCATCTTCGAATATGTCTATTTCGCCCGTCCAGACTCCTCCGTCGAAGGCAGGAACGTCTACGACGTGCGCAAGCATATCGGGCGCGAACTGGCGATCGAGAACCCGGTCGAGGCCGACATCGTCGTGCCGGTGCCGGATTCGGGCACGCCGGCGGCCATCGGCTTCGCGCAGCAGGCGGCACTGCCGTTCGAGCTCGGCATCATCCGCAACCACTATGTGGGGCGGACCTTCATCCAGCCCGGTGATTCGATTCGCCATATGGGCGTGAAGCTGAAGCACAACGCCAACCGCAAGATGATCGAGGGCAAGCGCGTGGTGCTGGTCGACGATTCGATCGTGCGCGGCACGACGAGCCAGAAGATCGTGCAGATGGTGCGCGATGCCGGCGCGAAGGAAGTGCACATGCGCATCGCCTCCCCGCCGACGCGTGCCTCATGCTTCTACGGCGTCGACACGCCGGAAAAGTCCAAGCTGCTCGCCTCGCGCATGTCCATCCGGGAGATGGCAGATTTCATCCGCGTCGATTCGCTGGGCTTCCTGTCCATCGACGGGCTCTACCGGGCTGTCGGCGAAGCAAATCGCGATACCGAACAGCCGCAATTCTGCGATGCCTGCTTCACTGGCGAATATCCGACCCGCCTGCTCGACCTAGAGGGCACGGACAACGTACGCACGCTGTCGCTGCTGGCGACGGGCGGACAATAGGTAAGCCATAAGGACCAGCATGACCTCCTCCCTGAACCTTTCCGGCCGGGTGGCCGTCGTCACCGGCGCGTCGCGCGGTATCGGCTATTTTATCGCGAAAGAGCTCGCAGCAGCCGGTGCCCACGTCGTTGCCGTGGCCCGCACCATTGGTGGGCTGGAAGAGCTTGACGACGAGATCAAGGCGGAGAAGGCGATCTCCGGCAAGGGCGAAGCGACGCTGGTGCCGCCGACCTTGCCGACGGAGCGGGCGTCGACAGGCTCGGCGGCGCGATCCATGAGCGCTGGGGCAAGCTGGACATCCTCGTTGCCAATGCCGGTGTTCTGGGCGTCATCTCGCCGCTCGGCCACGTCGAGGCAAAGGTGTTCGAGAAGGTGATGGCGGTGAACGTCAACTCCACCTGGCGGCTGATCCGCTCCGTGGACCCGCTGCTGCGGCTTTCCGACGCCGGGCGCGCCATCGTCATGTCCTCCGGCGCGGCCCATTCGGCAAAGGCCTTCTGGGGTCCATACGCAGCGTCCAAGGCAGCGGTCGAAGCGATGGTTCGGTCGTGGGCCGACGAAACCAAGAACCTGCCACTGCGCATCAACGCCGTGAACCCCGGCGCGACACGCACGGCCATGCGCGCGCAGGCGGTGCCCGGCGAGGACCCGAAGATTTTGCCGCACCCCTCCGAGATCGCGCGGAAAATCGTACCGCTGGCAAGTCCGGAACTGACCGAAACAGGTCTCATCTTCGATGCGCCGACCGAGCGCTTCCTGCGCTATCGTCTGCCCGAGTAGGGAACGCAGCGACGGTCAAACTATCGACCAGATCGGCGTTGCATGCTAGATGTGTGGAAACCGGTCGCGACGGACCGTATCGCATTCGCAAGGCTCGCCTTATGAGAAACCTTCTCCTTCCGCTTTTGCCGCAGGCGCCCTGTTCGCAGCTTCTGCCGCTCAAGCCGACGTCTTCAGTTCGCAGGATTTCAGCGGCGACACCGCCACCGCAAACAACCTGCCCGGCGTGAACCTTGATGCCGCGCCGGGTTTCGGTGTCAGCGTCGGCAATTGCGAAGAGGTGGAAGTGCCGGCCTATTCCCCGCGCGACACATTCGAGAGCCGCAAGGGCACGACCTGCAAGTTCGGCAATTTCTCGCTGACCACCACCGGCACGGGCGGCAATCATCTCTATGACACGACCTACGGTGGCAACCCGCCGCCCTGGGCCGAGGGCTGGCGTCCGTAAGGGGCTCCGCCGTCTTCACGGCAACGACAATTCGACAAAGCCATAACCGATCGGTCGTCGCGCCGGACGCTGCTCGGCGTTCTACGCTGCCGCGCCACTGAGGGTGGCGTTGACGGTCAACTCCGGCTTCACGCTGATCGTCTGAAACACGACGCAATAGCGCTCGGTGAGCTTCAGCAACGCGTCGATGCGGTCCTGCGGCTCATCCGTGTCCAGCTCGAAAGCCAGCCTGATCGCCCGGAAACCCACCGGCGCATCGCGGTCCACCCCAAGCGTGCCTCGGAAATCCAGGTCGCCCTCGGCCACTACGGTCGCATCGCGGAGGTTGAACTCGAGCGCCGTCGCCACCGCCTTCAACGTGACGCCCGCACAGGCAACGAGTGCCTCCAGAAGCATATCGCCCGAACAGAGTTCCAATCCCGATCCACCCGTCGCTGGGTGGAGACCTGCGATAGCGATCGCACGGCCCGTCTCGACCTTGCATGCAATGGACTGATCGTCGATGGCACCTCGGGCCCGCAAAGTGACCAGCGCCTTGCCGGCATCGTCGCGATAGGTTTCCTTGATCGGCGCCTGCATGGCCTTGAGTGCGGCAGCGTCCATGGGTTCCTCCCTGGCTGGCTGCCATCATACCAAGCCCCTCGCCACGCGAACAGGCGTGAGAACACGTGGCGGCCTTCCGCCGCCATCAGGTTAGTCGCGATTGACGCGCCCACGCAATCCGCTACGTTTGCGCCTCAGCGACCGGCAGGAGCCGCAAGCTTGGCATTTGCTGTGAGGGGCACATGATACTGGCCGGAATCATCATCGCCGGCATTGCAGCGTTGTGGCTCGCAGCCGCGCCTGGCTGGTTTACGAGCAGAAGATTACCTTTCGGCAGGCGGTGCTGCATGCACCGCTGGCGCTGATCTGGCGCGTCGACGCTCATGCGTTGCGCGACATCAAGGCTCCGTCGTCGGTGATCTACGTCGTTTCGCACCAGTCGCGCCTCGACCCGGCATTGATGCTGGGGCTGCTGCCGGACGACACGCTGCACATCCTCGACGAATACTCGGCAAACGCCGCGTGGCTCGATCCATGGCGCTCGCTGGCGCGTACGATCGCCTTCAATCCGGAGCACTTGTTCATCAGCAGGCGGCTCGTCCGGGTGCTGCGCGGCGGCGGCAAGCTGTGCGTCTATATGCCGGCCGATGTCGCGCCGGAAACCCGCGGCTTCCGCCTCTATCGCGCCGTGGCGCGCATCGCATTGCGCGCGGAAGCCAAGGTGGTGCCCATCTACGTTGCCGGCGCCCGCGACCTGCCCTTCTCGCTGCTCCCGCGCGACGCCACCCGGCGCCGGCTACTACCGTCGCTGACGGTGCGGGCGCTGGCGCCTGCAACCATTGCCGAGCTCGTCGCGCGCAACGATCCTCAGCCGGGCACCTCTTCGGGAGCGCTGTACGGACGCATGACGGAAGTCAGCCGGACGACGGAAATCGACAGGGAAGCAGCCTGAAGCGGCATTATTGCTCGCCCTCGTCGGAAGCAGCCACTTCTTCTTTGGCCACGCGGCGGGCATAGGCGCGCCAACTGAACGGCAGGAAGGCCAGATAAGCGAGCGCCGTGGCCGCCATCGTGTGCCAAGTGTAGCTGAACAACAGCGCCACATACAAAACCATGCCCAGCATCATCGGCATGACGGCATCGCGTCGGATGCGGGTTCCGCTTGTCTTGCCCGAGTAGACCGGCAGCCTGCTCACCATCAGCAACGCAACCACAACCGCGAAGGCGCTTGCACCGAAGGCGGTGGACACGACCAGCGGCATGCCGAGAAAGCCCATATAGACAGGCAACAGAACAAGCAGCGCACCGGCTGGTGCCGGCACGCCGACGAAATAGTCGCCCTGCCAGGCGGGGCGGTTGGGATCTTCCAGCATGACGTTGAACCGCGCCAGTCTGAGGCAGCACGCAATGGCGAACAGTAGCGCGGCGATCCAGCCAAACGCGCCGGCTCGGTCGAGCAGATAGACGTAGAGCACCAACGCGGGTGCGACGCCGAAATTGACGATGTCGGCGAGCGAATCCATCTGTGCGCCGAATTTCGAGGTCGCCTTGAGCATGCGGGCTATGCGCCCATCCACCGCGTCTAGCAGCGCGGCGATCAGCACCATGGCAACCGCGAGCTCATACCGCTGCTCGAAAGCAAGCCGCACCCCCGACAGGCCGGCGCAGACGGCCATCACCGTGATCAGGTTCGGCAGCACCAGCCGCAGCGGAATCTCGCGCAGGCGCTGGCGCGGCGGGCGCCATGAGGTTCGAAGGGAGGAAACGGCGCCATCGGCCGCTCAGGAAACGCGCACGAGCGGTGAAGCCGCGTGGGCGCCGAACTCGGCAATGATGGTCTCGCCCGCAACCGCCGTCTGGCCGACGGCAACCTTCGCGACCGCGCCGGCAGGCAGGTAGACGTCGACCCGCGAGCCGAAACGAATGAGACCGATGCGCTCGCCGATGGCGATGTCGTTGCCGCTGTCGACCCAGCAGACGATGCGGCGCGCGACGAGCCCGGCAATCTGCACGGCGGCGATGCGGCCGTTAGGGCTGTCGATGACGATGCCGTTGCGCTCGTTCTCCGCGCTCGCCTTGTCGAGTTCCGCGTTCAGGAACTTGCCCGGACGATGCTCGACGGCAGTGATGCGGCCACGGGCCGGCGCCCGGTTCACGTGGCAGGAAAAGACGTTCATGAATACGGAGATGCGGGTCATCTCGCCGCCATCAAGGCCGAGCTCCCGCGGCGGGATCGCCGGCCCTACGGCGGACACGATGCCATCCGCCGGACTGACCACAAGACGGTCATCGACCGGCGTCACGCGCTCCGGATCGCGGAAGAAGTAGGCACACCAGGCGGTCAGGATCGCGCCAATCCAGAAGAGGCTGGTGGAAAAGAAGCCCAGAACAACCGCAACCGCGCCAAAACCGGCGATGAAGGGATAGCCTTCGCGGTTGATCGGCACGAATGCGTTTTTGATGCTGTCGACGAGGCTCATCGCGGCCAAGGCTCCCGGTGGTGAGGCGTCTGATTACAGAAATCCGCCCTCCGCCGCAATGCACAGCGTCTCCATCCTCACAAGGCAAGCGGTACAAAGTGGCTACAGAGCCGCATACCAAAGCACGGATGCCCCCCGGGCCAGCTAGACCTCGGATGTGCGGCGGCGGACGACGACACCCATCTCGTCGGTCTCGCGGGCACGGCGCAGCTTCTCCTCGGCCTCGGTCGCCTCGCGCTGGCGATCCCACATCGATGCGTAGAGGCCCCGCGCTGCCAGCAACTCGGCGTGGCGGCCGCGTTCGGCGATGCGGCCATCCTGCAGCACGATGATCTCGTCGGCCGAAATGACCGTCGAAAGCCGATGTGCGATGACAAGCGTCGTGCGCCCGCGACTGACAAGGTCCAGCGCGGCCTGGATTTCCTGCTCGGTCTGCGTGTCCAGCGCCGAGGTCGCCTCGTCCAGCATCAGCACAGGCGGTGCCTTCAGGATGGTGCGGGCAATCGCGACGCGCTGCTTTTCGCCACCGGAGAGCTTTAGCCCGCGCTCGCCGACCATGGTCCTGTAGCCATCCGGCAGCGCAGCGATGAATGTACCGATCTGGGCGAGGTCGGCTGCCTGCGCCACCTCATCCTCGCTGGCCGAGGGCCGTCCGTAGCGGACATTGTAGGCGATCGTGTCGTTGAACAGCACCGTATCCTGCGGGACCATGCCGATCGCGGCACGAAGGCTCTCCTGCGTCACGTCGCGGATGTCCTGCCCGTCGATGCGGATCGAACCTTGCTGGACATCGTAGAAGCGGAAGAGAAGCCGCGAGATGGTCGACTTGCCGGCACCCGACGGCCCGACGATGGCGACGGTCTTGCCGGCCGGCACCTCGAAGGAGATACCCTTGAGGATCGGCCGGTTGGCGTCGTAGGAAAAATGCACGTCGTCGAAAGTAACCTTGCCGTCACTGACGACCAGCGCCGACGCGCCCTCGCGGTCGGTCACCTCTTCCTTGACGTCGAGCAGGTCGAACATCTGCTCGATGTCGGTCATCGCCTGCCTGATCTCGCGATAGATGAAGCCGATGAAATTGAGCGGGATCGAAAGCTGCATCAGCATCGCGTTGACGAAGACGAAGTCGCCGATGGTGTGCGTGCCCCGCGTCACCTCCCATGCCGAAAGGCCCATCACCGCCGCCATGCCGACGCCGAAAATGACGCCCTGGCCGAAATTCAGCCAACCGAGCGATGTCCATGTGCGGGTGGCTGCATCCTCGTATCGCGCCATCGAGCGGTCGAAGCGCTCGGCCTCCATCTTCTCGTTGTTGAAATACTTCACCGTCTCGTAGTTGAGCAGCGAATCGATCGCCTTCGTGTTGGCTTCCGTATCGCTGTCGTTCATTTCGCGACGAATTGCGATGCGCCAGTCGCTCGCGCGCACGGTGAACCAGGTGTAGAGCCAGACGGTCGCGGCGATGATCGCGACATAGACCCAGCCATAGGTTACCCAGAATATGATCGCAGTCAGCGCGAATTCGAGTACCGTGGGTGCGGTGTTGAGGATTGTGAAGCGTACGATGGTCTCGATGCCCTTCACGCCGCGTTCGATGATGCGCGAGAGGCCGCCCGTGCGCCGCTCCAGATGGAACCGCAGCGACAGCTTGTGCATGTGCACGAAGGTCCGGTAGCCGAGCTGGCGTACGGCGTGCTGACCCACACGGGCGAACAGCGCATCGCGCAGCTGATTGAAACCGAGCTGGACAATTCGCACGACGTTGTAAGCGAGCACCAGCATGACGGGCGCCACGAGAACGGCCGGAATGTAGTCGGCCGGCTGGAGCTCGCCCACGAGCGCATCGGTTGCCCATTTGAAGAAATAGGGCACGAGCACGAGGATCAGCTTGGCAAGCACAAGGAATAGGGTCGCCCAGGCGACACGAACCTTCAGGTCGGCACGGTCGGCAGGCCACATATAGGGCCACAGATTGGCCAGTGTTCGCAGGGTCGAGCCGGATTCGGCTGAAACGGTCTTGTCTGCCAAGGTAAAAGGTCCTGAAAAATTCTGTTAGCGCGCCGGACCGGAATGCGGCCCGGCGCAGCAGGAAAGAAGAAGTCCGCTGACGGCACCTGAAAGTGCAGCCAGCGCTTCGCGATCAACTTCGTAACGGGAGCGCGGACGCTCCGGCGTCAAACGCACCAGCCCTGCATCGACCAGCACCTTCAGATGCTGCGACACGGTCGACTGCGCGAGATCCAGCCTTTGAACGACGTCCTTGCAGCAGCAGGCCTCCGACCCCGCAAGATGCAACAGGATTTCGATCCGCGCCGGATGCGACAGCGCAGCGAGCTTGGCTGCCACGGCAACGCGGTCGCCGCAGGGAGGGGCTGAATCAGGTGAGGCAAGATCGATATTCATCGTAGATCGGCGATTTACGATGAATACCCGCCACGATCAAGCGGTCGATGAAAATTACGGCGATAAAGGCTTACTGATCGGCGGTCGGTGTTTCCGCACCGGGCGCGACAGCCTGGTCGCCGATGGCCTCCATGTCGGCCGTGTCGCCTTCGGGCGTTTCCCGCGGAACGGCGAAGACCTGTCCCGGCCAGATCATGTCCGGATCGCGAATCTGTTCCTGATTGGCGAGATAGATGGTCGAGTAGCGAACGCCGCGACCATAGACGCGCCGGGAAATGCGCCACAGGGAATCGCCCCGCCGGATGATGACGGAGCCATCCGCCTTCTGAAGCGCCGGCGCTGTGGCTCCCGCATTCGTATCGGCGCCACCGGCACTGGAAGCTTCGCCGCTATCGGCTGCCGCAACCGTTTCGTTCGCAGGCTGGGCGTTGTCTGCCGTAGTCAGGGCATTGTTGGCTGCCGCCTGCTCGCTCGACGCCGAGGATGGCGCCTGCTGTGAGGCGGGCTCCTGCCCGGCTGGCTGTGTCTCAGGCTCCTGCATGGCCGCGGGTGCTTCCGCAACCGCCACTTCGTCCTGTGTACTGTCCTGCTGCGTTGCCGGAGCGGTTGCTGACGGCGCCACGGCAGCAATCGCCTCACCCGGCTCGCGTTCGAACGGAACAGCGGCCCGCGCGAGCACCGCCCCGCTCGCGTCGAGCACATCGGCGCGGATCAGGTAGTTGCCGACCGGCAATTCACGATTTGCCTCGACCAGGAAACGCCCCGCCTCCGACGTGCGGGCATCGCCAAGAAGAATGTCGTTGGCATAAACCCGGATGATGCTGCCCGGATTTGCCGACCCCGCGACGAAGACCGTGCCGCCCTCGATCTCGACGGCTTCCACAACGACCTGAGACGCGGCCGTGAGGGCGGGTTCGGTCGACGGTTCCGGCTTTTGGCGGGCTTCAGGGGCGGAAGCCACTTGCTCCTCCGCATCGGCCGGTGCTTCCGCTGCGGTCGGTTCGGTCACGTCGCCCTGCGTTGCCGCATCGGCAGCAGGCGTGCTCGCGTCTGCCGCGACCTGTTCGTCCTGTTGCCCAGCAGACATGTCCGCTGCGGGCGCGGCTGCTTCATCGGGTGCCGGAGCATCTTCGTCGCTTGCGGCAACCTGCGGCGCTTCTGACTGCACATTGTCGTCGGGCTGCGAAGCGTCAGCGCCGGCCGCCACGTCATCCGCCGCATCTTCGGGTGCCTGCGCAACCACGTCACCGGCGGGCTGCTGAGAGGAGGCTTCATCGCCTGCCTCCGGCACCGTCACCAGCTCGGCAGGTGCGCCGGGCTTGTCGACAAGCGCCAGCACCTGCCCATCGGGTGTTTCAGGCACAGAAACGACAGCCGTTTCCTGCGACTGGGAAACGACGTCTCCGGCCATCGAGCGAAGGGAAAGCTGATAGTCGCCGGGTGAAAGCGGCTCGTCGAGCACGATGACGAAGTCGCCGCTGGCGCCCGCCTCAGCAGTGCCGATCACGGTGTCGCCGTTCAGAATTTCGACGGTGGATTCTCCGGCCGCATTGCCGGCCACGACAACAGAGCCATCAGGCTCGACGCGCAGCAGGCTGAAAGTCGGGGCGACGAGCCGGTCGCCCTTGTCCATCGATGTCGCCTCATCGGGAAGCGGCAAGGCATCGTCGCCATCGACAGCCGGCGGCTGTTCCTGATCTTGCTCCTGCGGGGTTGTCGTCTCCGGAAGCGCTGCGATCGACACCGGCTCGCGACCGAGCCATGGGTCGAGCATTCCCGTCACATAGGCGGTTCCCGCAGCGGCTGTCACCCCGCCGACCACGAACAGAAGCGCCTTGAGCCAAACAACCATGATTCCGTTCCTTTGACGGCTTTCCAACAGCGTCTAGCGTGTTTTATGAACAGCTACAACAAAAAGCCCCATGCGGCTTGACCGCTCCCAGAGATGCATACACCAATTCCGGCCATGAACCTGATTCGATCCATCTGCGTTTATTGCGGCTCGTCTACGGGCCGTTCCGAAATCTACATGGAGACCGGATACGCGCTCGGCCGCTCCATCGCGGATGCCGGCCTGAGCCTGGTTTATGGCGGCGGCACCAAAGGCATCATGGGCGCAGTCGCCAAAGGCACAATCGAGGGCGGCGGCAAGGTGACCGGCATCATCCCGCGTTTTCTGATGAACAAGGAAGCGACTGAAGCCGCGCTTGGCAAGCTCGACGACCTGATCGTCACCGAGGACATGCACACCCGCAAGCACAAGATGTTCGAGAAATCGGACGCCTTCGTGGCGCTGCCGGGCGGCATCGGAACGCTTGAAGAGATCGTCGAGATCATGACCTGGGCGCAACTCGGGCGGCACCGCAAGCCGATCGTCTTCGCCAATATCGGCGGCTTCTGGGATCCGATGCTCACCCTCCTCGACCACATGCGCAACGAGGGCTTCGTGCATACCGGCCACCTCGTGCAGCCGATCGTCGTCGATGACGCGAAAGCGATCGTGCCGGCCGTGCTGTCGGAAGCCGCCGCTACCGGCATTCCCGCCGAGGGCGACCCGAAGCTGATCGACCGGCTTTAGGGTCTGGTTGCCTTCGCCTGCCTGGCGCCGAAGAACATCGACCAGGTGTAGAGCGCAAGCGCGGTCCAGATCAGCGCGAATGCCACGATACGCGCCGTGCCGAACGGTTCCCCGAACACGAAGACGGCAATGACCGCAATCATCGTCGGCGCAATGTACTGCATGATGCCGATGGTCGAGATGCGCAGCAGCTTGGCGCCGAACGCATAGAGGATCAGCGGGATCGCCGTCACCGGCCCGGCAAACATCAGCAGGCCGATATTCTGCGTGCTGTCGGTGAAGTGCCCCTGCCCCGTGGCCTCGATCCAGATCACATAGGCCAGGCACGGCACCGACAAGATCAGCACTTCGAGGAAAAAGCCCTGGCTCGGGCCTATCGGCAGCGTCTTGCGCAGATAGCCGTAGGCGGCAAACGACAGCGCGAGGGCCAGCGACACCCACGGCAGCCCGCCGGCATCCACCGTAAGGACGCCGACTGCTGCGATTGCCAGCGCCACGGCCACGAGCTGATAGCGGTTGAGCCGCTCGCCCAGCAGCGCGGCACCCAGCAGCACCGTCACCAGCGGATTGATGTAGTAGCCGAGCGCGGTCTCGACCGTGCGGTCGACCGCGATCGCCCAGACATAGATGCCCCAGTTGACGGTGATGATCGCGGCCGTAAGCGCCGCCATCAGCAGCGTACGTGGCTGGCGCAGGGCCGTCTTGATGTCGGCGGTGCGGCCCAGCGCAAGCAGCACGATGCCGGCGACGGGGACCGACCAGAGGATGCGATGCGCCACCACCTCCACCGGCGGGATATGCGCCACCATCTTCATGTAGAGCGGGAGGAAGCCCCACAGCAGATAGGCCGACAGCGCGAACACGAAACCGCGCGTCGCCTCGGACTGCGCCGGCGCTTCCGCCTGCGCGGCGGCCGGCTGTACCCTTTCCTGCATAAATCGAGCCTTCAACGTTTCAGACCGGCGTCCTAACGCGTCGGCGACCGCCAGACCAACGCATTATGCTGATCCAACGATCGATAACGGTTGATGATTGGGAGCTCAGGGATCGCGCAAACCAGGTTCGCCCGCACGCGCCCACAAGACCATCGGCCCGACAACTGCGACCGAGAAAGACGCCAAAATAAGTGCCCGATAGCTAAAAATCCACATCCACATTTCCAGCGTGCCGTGCCTCCAGACCAACTCGCTTGTCAGAACAAAGCACACCCACAGCAGCGGCGCGCCAAGCCGGAGCGCCATCCTTTTGACGCCGCTTCCGGCTTTTCCGGAGCGCGCGGGTATCATTCCGGTCGTGGCGGTCGCCACAACTCCTATCAGCATAACGACTGGATAAATCCTCAAATATTCTGGGTTCCCCGATAGGATGAGAAGCGCGCACATGGCGAGAGCTACATAACGCATGAATACGCGCCCTTTGGCGTTTTGCGCTGCGGAAACGTCCGTGAAACGGGCCTTAATTGTGTTCCGTTGCAGCCGTCGCCAGACAATCCGACCCAGGATGAAGACGATAAGGGCACCTTGCCAATCGGCCACATAGAACCCCAACACCGTAGCGGTTGGGAGAGCTAGAAACTCAATTCCGATCTCTGCAGTAGTAAAGCGCGAATAGTCGGTTTCCCGAATGAGGCGAGGAACGGCAAAGGCAATTGTCGCGACAAGAATTCCAGACAAAAGCACTAGCTTCCAAACGCCTACGAACTCCATCTGGCTTCACTCCGCCGCCCGGGCCACGTTCTCGCGATTCTTGACCAGCTTGTAGACGATTGAGTCCATCAGGGCCTGGAAGGAAGCGTCGATGATGTTTTCGGAGACGCCGACCGTCCACCAGCGCGCGCCGGTGGAATCGTGCGATTCTATCAGCACGCGGGTGATCGCCTCTGTGCCGCCGTTGAGGATACGCACCTTGAAGTCGGTCAGGGTCAGGTCGGAAATCTCGTCCTGGTATTTGCCGAGGTCCTTGCGCAGGGCGATGTCGAGCGCGTTCACCGGGCCGTCGCCCTCCGCCACCGACATCTTCTCCTCGCCGTCGACAGTCACTCTCACGATCGCTTCGGAGACTGTCTTGAGGCTGCCATTGGCGTCGTAGCGCCGCTCGACCATGCAGCGGAAGGAATCGACGTGGAAGAAAACCGGCACGCCGCCCAGCGTGCGCCGCGCCAGCAGTTCAAAGCTCGCATCCGCGCCCTCATAGGCATAACCCTGCGCCTCGCGTTCCTTGACGAGCGCAATCAGCGTATCGAGGCGCGGATCGTCCTTGGCAACCGCTATGCCGCGCCGCTTGAGCTCGGTAATGAAGTTGGACTTGCCGCCCTGGTCGGAAACCATCACGCGGCGGGTGTTGCCCACCGACTCTGGCGCGACATGTTCGTATGTCTGCGGCTCCTTGAGCAGCGCGGAGGCGTGAATGCCCGCCTTGGTGGCGAATGCGGACCCGCCGACATAGGGCGCCTGCGGATCGGGCGCGCGGTTCAGCAGTTCGTCGAAGCCGTGAGACAGGCGCGAAATGTCGGTCAGCGCCTCGGCAGAGATGCCGGTCTCGAAACGCTCCGCAAAGCGCGGCTTGAGCATGAGCGTCGGCAGTATCGTCACCAGATTGGCATTGCCGCAGCGCTCGCCGATGCCGTTGAGCGTGCCCTGCACCTGACGCACGCCCGCCTCTACCGCGGCAAGCGAATTGGCGACGGCCTGACCCGTGTCATCGTGCGCGTGGATGCCGAGATTGGCGCCGGGAATGCCTGCGTCGATCACCCGGCCGACGATCTCGCGCACCTCCGCAGGCTGCGTGCCGCCATTGGTATCGCACAGCACGACCCAGCGCGCACCGGCGTCATATGCAGTGCGCGCGCAGACCAGCGCGTAGTCGGGATTGGCCTTGAAGCCGTCGAAGAAGTGCTCGCAATCGACCAGCGCCTCCTTGCCGGCCGCGCGGGCCGCTTCGACGGAAGCCCCGATGGATTCGAGATTGTCCTCGTTCGAGCAGCCGAGTGCGACGCGTACATGATAGTCCCAGCTCTTGGCGACATAACAGATGGCATCGGCCTTCGACTGGACGAGTGCTGCGATGCCCGGATCGTTCGAGGCCGAGACGCCTGCACGCTTGGTCATGCCGAAGGCGACGAAGGCCGACCGCCTGGTGCGCTTCTCGCTGAAGAAGGCAGTGTCCGTAGGGTTCGCGCCCGGATAGCCGCCCTCGACATAGTCGAAGCCGAACGCATCCAGCATGCCTGCGATGACGATCTTGTCCTCGACCGAGAAGTCGATACCGGGCGTCTGCTGGCCGTCGCGCAACGTGGTGTCGAAGAGGTAGATGCGCTCCTTGGTCATGCCAGCACTTTCCTCGTGCGCACTCTACGTTGCCCCCTCTGTCCTGCCGGACATCTCCCCCACGAGGGGAGATCAGCTGGCCGTCCGGCTTTCGCCGATCGCCAGCGTTGAAAAAGAAGCGTTGAACGCAAAGCTGCCGATCTCCCCCTCGTGGGGGAGATGTCCGGCAGGACAGAGGGGGCGTGACAAAGCACCGTGCAAGCTGAAAGGACCCATCATCATTTCCCCGCGAACTTGTCGGTCGCGTAGATGAGCCGGTCGAGTATGCCGGGCTCGGAATAGGCGTGGCCGGCACCCTCGATCAGAAAGAACTCGGCGTCGGGCCATCCCTTGTGAAGCTGCCACGCATAACGGGCCGGACACGGCATGTCGTAGCGACCATGCACGATGAGGCCTGGAATGCCGCGCAGCTTGTGCGCGTCGCGCAGCAACTGGCCTTCATCCAGCCAGCCGCCATGGACGAAATAGTGGTTCTCGATGCGGGCGAAAGCGAGCGCGAAGTCGTCCTCGCCGAACTTGTCGCTCGTTTCCGGCTGAGGCAGCAGCGTGATCGTTTCGCCCTCCCACAGGCTCCAGGCCTTGGCCGCCTCGATGCGCGCAGCCTTGTCGTCACCGGTTAGCCGTCTGCGATAGGCTGCCATCAGATCGCCGCGCTCGGCTTTCGGGATTGGCGCGATGAAGCGCTCCCATTTGTCGGGGAACATTTCGGAGACGCCGAACTGATAGTACCAGTCGAGTTCCGCCTTCGTCAGCGTATAGACGCCGCGCACGACGAGCTCGCTGACGCGCTCGGGATGCGTTTGCGAATAAGCGAGCGCCAGCGTCGAGCCCCAGGAGCCGCCGAAAACCAGCCACTTCTCAGCGCCCACCATCTCGCGCAGCCGCTCGATGTCGGCAACGAGATGCCATGTGGTGTTGGCCTCGAGCCCTGCATGGGGTGTCGACTTCCCGCAGCCGCGCTGGTCGAACAAAAGCACATCGTAGAGCGCCGGGTCGAACTGTCGGCGGTGAGCCGGCGAGAAGCCGCCGCCCGGCCCGCCATGCAGGAATACGGCCGGCTTCGCCCCGCGCGTGCCGACACGTTCCCAGTAGATGGTGTGGCCGTCGCCGACGTCCATGAAGCCGGTCTCGAACGGTTCGATCTCGGGGTAAAGCGTGCGGAGGTCGCTCACAGCTGCAACCCCGTGCGGGCCAGGCTTCGGTTTCGTGGTCTGGATGCTGGAAAGAAATGACGGCCTCCTGTCGCGAATAATAGCCAGGGTCTTCATGAACCGGCGCGTCGAAGATCTTTTCTACCCAAGGCAAGCGCGCGGCATGGTTGACCTGTATCTGCGGCGCAAGATCGGAACGATCGTCGAAGGCTCCGATGGCGATCTCGAGCCCGCCCGGATGGCGATAGGTCAGCGGCGTGCCGCAGCGCGGGCAGAAGCCACGGTCAATGTTGACCGAAGACTGGAAGTAGCCGGGCTCCTCGCGTGTCCATTCGACGCCGTCCTTCGGCACGGTCACCAGCGCGGAAAAGAACGAGCCGAACTGCTTCTGGCACATGCGGCAGTGGCAGATGGAAGGCCGGCCGAGCTCGCCGTGGATGCGGAAGCGCACCGCGCCGCACTGGCACCCGCCGGTTCTCACTGTGTCGTTCATCGTCTTTCCTCCGGCGGCCAGGTTTCGGTGTCGTGATCGGGATGCTGGTAACTGTCGAGCTCCGCAAGATACGGGGCGGATTCCATGTCGGCTTCCGTCGCCTCACCCGGCAATGAGGGGACAGCATCGACATAAGGCAGCTTCGCCTCGACGCCCCACTGGATCACCGGAGCGATCTCTTCGGGCTGGTCGAACGCCCCGATGGCGAGCGCAACGCCGTCCGGCGCCTCGAAGGTCAGCGGCGTGCCGCATTCGGCACAGAAGCCGCGCAAGACGTGGTTGGACGAACGGAACCGCTTCGGCTCGCCGCGCGTCCATTCCAGCTCCGCCTCGCGCACGGAGACCAGCGGCGCGTAGAAACTGCCAAACGCCTTCTGGCACATGCGGCAATGGCAGACGGAAGCGTCGCGGAGAGCGCCCTCGACGCGGAAGCGCACCGCGCCGCACTGGCACCCGCCCGAATAGATCGGCTTGTTGTCGAGGCTCATGGCTTCAGTTCCTGCTCGATACTGTTGGCATATGGATTCCGTTCAGTGTTGCCGGCCCATCGCGCCGCATCTTCCGTGGCCAGCCCGCTCGCAGCAACTATATGTGCGCAGACATTGTCCATGTCGCGCAGCACGTCGTCGTTCCAGAAGCGCAGAACGGTCCAGCCGTTAACGCGCAGGGTTTCGGTGCGGGCGACGTCGTACTTTAACGCTGCACCATCAGCATGCTGGCTGCCGTCGACTTCGACGATCAGCCGTTTTTCAGGGCATGCGAAATCGACAATGAAACCAGCAACAGGAAACTGCCTGCGAAAGCCGAGCCCCATCAACCTGTGGGCACGAACGGCATTCCACAGCTTCAGTTCGGCATCAGTCATCACGCGCCGCATCGCCTTGGCGCGAGAACGATTGTTGGGGGTAAAGGGGTATGAGGCATGGTCAGCCTGCCGCACCCTGCAGATCATAGAGCACGCAACGCCGCAGGCTCAGTGCCCTACGTTGCCCCCTCTGTCCTGCCGGACATCTCCCCCACGAGGGGAGATCGGCAGCTTCGCCATCGCCGCTTGTTCTGCCACGCCACCGATTGGCGAAAGCAGGCCGGTCGGCCGATCTCCCCCTCGTGGGGAGATGTCCGGCAGGACAGAGGGGGCGCTGTCCCGCCAACCCCTCCGCATTCGCCGCAGGCGATCTCACCGCTTCACCTCCCAGGTCGTGACGCGTTCGCCGGTGGTTGGGTCCTTGCCGTCCTTCAACTGGATGCCCTGTCCTAGCAACTCGTCGCGGATGCGGTCGGCCTCCGACCAGTTCTTTTCGCGGATTGCTGCAACACGCTTCCCGATCGCAACGTCGATTTGGTGTCGATCAATCGACAGACGTTCTGACAAGAGAAATTGTGCAACGGTCGGTCGCTCAATCAACAGCGGAGCATTCTCATCCCAAACCGCTCCAAACTCTATATCTTCTTGACGAGCTTGGTGGTCGATCCAGCTTTGAATTTCGGGCGAAGGGACGAGCCCAAGCAGAGCAAGACTTCCGGCAAACGCTTTGGCTTCTTCTGAACTACCGGTGGCTTTCTCCAGTTCGCTTAGCCGAAACAGCACGCGCGACATATCCAAGTCATTTTCGATGGCCGATACGACGTGCTGGTCAGGTGGGCAGAGGAAGTATCCAATACTCCAATCCGCAATCCTCGAGTTCCAGCTAGATATTTTTGCCTCGGCCTCCTCCAGCTTGCGGAGCGAGAAGTCGATCGGCTCGCGGTAGTGGGTCATCAGCATGGCCAGCCGCAGCACCTCGCCGGGCCATTTGCGGCCGCCGAAGGCTTCCGTGTGCAGAAGGTCGTGGATGGTGACGAAGTTGCCTTCCGACTTCGACATCTTGCGGCCCTCGACCTGCAGGAAACCGTTGTGCATCCAGATGTTCGCCATCCGGTCGGTGCCGAACGCGCAGCAGGACTGGGCGATTTCGTTTTCGTGGTGGGGAAAGACGAGATCGATGCCGCCGCCATGGATGTCGAAGACGTTCTTCATCGGGTCGTCGCAGGAAAGCCCGCCACCGAACGGCTCCAGCAGCTTCGCCATCGACATGGCCGAGCATTCGATATGCCAGCCGGGGCGGCCTAGCCCGTCGATGCCGGCAGGGGACGGCCAGCCAGGCTCGCCCGGCTTCGACGGCTTCCAGAGGACGAAATCCATCTCGTCGCGTTTGTAGGAGGCGACGTCGACCCGTGCGCCGGCCAGCATCTCGTCGAAGGGCCGGCGCGACAGCGCGCCGTAGCGCGGGCCCTCGCCGGCATTCATGGCCGACGGCGAGAACAGCACGTGGCCTTCCGCGACATAGGCCACGCCCTGCGTCACGAGCCTGTCGATCATCGCCCTCATGCCGTCGATATGCTCGGTGGCGCGCGGCTGGCTGTCGGGCTCGAGGCAGCCGAGCGCTTTCACGTCGGCCTGGAACTGCGCGTTGGTCGCCTCGGTGACCCTGCGGATCGCGTCGTTGAGAGCGAGATCGGGATGATCGCGCGCGGCGCGGGCGTTAATCTTGTCGTCGACGTCGGTGATGTTACGGACATAGGTGACGTGGTCGGCACCGTAGACATGGCGCAGCAGGCGATAGAGCACGTCGAAGACGATCACCGGGCGCGCATTGCCGATATGGGCGTAGTCGTACACCGTCGGCCCGCACACATACATGCGCACGTTCTGCGGATCGATCGGAGCGAAATGCTCCTTCTCGCGCGTCAGCGTGTTGTAAAGCCGAAGCTGCCCGACGGATTCAGACATAAATTCTCCCTGGCCGGCTGGCCGGGGCGTTTTCTCGTATCTGTCGGAAGGACGAAAACGGCCGGACCAGCGAAGGCGCTAGCCGATAATGCAGATGCCGATAATGGCGAAAGACGTTTTCATCGCTCGCTTTATCGCGCCCCGCCCCGCCGCCGTCAAGAGAGCGTGGACGCGGACGCGCCCCGTCCGGGCGTGGCGCGGATGCAACACGCGGCGGACAATAGGATTTTATTAAACATGTCTTCAAAGACAGCGCCCAAACTCATCGAAATGCCCTCACCGGGACACCGTTTCGACCAATTCGGTACCCATCTCAGGGGCATGTCCAACAGCGCCAGCGGGGCGCAAAAGGGGAAGACGATGCAACCGACCGCCACACACCCAGCCCTGGAAGCCGAACAGGACCGCGCACGACGCGCACAATACGCGACGCTGACCGCTCACTATGGCGAGATCGGCTCTGCGGCACTGCTGGCTGCGCTGGTGTGTGCCCAGCAGAAGCGCGATACAGAGCAGGACTCAAAGGCCGCGTAACAGGCTGATGCCGATCGCGGCCATGACGAGCCCGATCAGGATGTCGAGCACGCGCCACGCAGCCGGTTTTGCGAATACTGGCTGCAGCAGCCTGGCCCCGTAGCCCAGGCCGAAGAACCAGACAAACGACGCGATGCATGCGCCAACGCCGTAGGCAAGCCGTGCACGCCCCTCGAACTGGGCCGAAAGCGAGCCCAGAAGCAATACCGTATCCAGATAGACATGCGGGTTGAGGAAGGTGAAGGCGAGGCACGCGGCTATCGCTGCACGCAGACTGCCCTCGCCGCTCCTTGCTGCCTGCATCGCCTGGGGGTTCCACGCTCGCCGGAAGGCGATCGCCGCATAGGCGAAGAGGAACGCCGCGCCGCCGATCGTCACCACCAGTATGAGACGCGGCGATGCCGCAACGAGCGTTCCGAGGCCGGCAACGCCCGCGGCGATGAGCACGGCATCGGAGAGCGCACATATCAGGCACAGCACAAAGACATGCTGGCGCAGCAGGCCCTCGCGCAGGATGAACGCGTTCTGCGCGCCGATCGCGATGATCAGCGACAGACCGAGCAAAAATCCAGAAAAGAACGCGGGAGCAAGCGAAGGCGACATTTCAGTCGTGTGAAACAGTGCGATCGATTTCGCAATGAGCCAGCATTAACGCGCCGGTGCTACAAAGGTGCGTCCTTCGAGGCTCGCTGCGCTCGCACCTCAGGATGAGGAAGGTGGGTTGACCGCGCCCACACTTTTTTGGGCGGAGCCACGACAACCAAGCGCGCTTCGGTGCCATGAAGATGCTGGCGCAATGCACAACGCCCCTCATCCTGAGGTGCGAGCGCAGCGAGCCTCGAAGGACGCACGAACGAGAGCTTTCAGAACAGCTTTAGCTGATCATCGCCGGCGGATTTCGGTTTCGGCTTCTGCGGCGGTTCTTCGGCCACCTCGGCACGCTCCTGAATGTCGGGACCCGTGTTGGCGACCTTGTTGACCTTGTCGGAAACCGGAATGGCGTCGAAGAAGCCGGGCTCGACCGGCTGCGTGATATCAGCGACGTCGCGCGGTTCGTTGTTGATGCAATCGAGCCAGCGCGTGAAATCCTGCGGTTTCACTACGACCGGCATGCGGTCGTGGATGTGCGATATCTGTTCGTTGGCCGCACAAGTGAGGATCGCGACCGTGTCGATTTCCGATCCGCCGGGCTCGGCATAGGTTTCCATCAACCCGCCGAACGCCACGAAACCGCCATTTACCGGTTTCACCCAATAGGGCTGCGGCACCTTACGACCGGCACGCTTCCATTCGTAGAAACCGGATGTCGGGATCAGCACCCGGCGATGCCGCATCGCGGCGCGGAACGCCGGCTTGGTAGCCGCGGTTTCCGAGCGCGCGTTGATGAGCAGCGGGAATTTGCCGACATCCTTGACCCAGCCGGGAATGAACCCCCAGCGTACGAGCATGCTGGTGCGATCCGGCTGGTTAGAGCCGGGCGCGCGCGGCGGGCCGCCCATGACGACGAGGACAGGCTGGGTCGGCGCGATATTGTAGCGCGGCGGAAATGCTTCGACAGGCGCGCCGAGCGCCTCCTCGATCTCCTTGAACTCCTGAACCAGTGCAAAGCGACCGCACATCGGCCGGCCATCCTCATTTGCTATCGACGCGTGAAGCCGCGCGAATTCACGTAGAGATCATAGTCGCCCTCGGCCTCCCACACGCGACGCTCCGCAGCGCAGGGACGAACGCTTGATCTCGATGTCTCCCGAAATCCGCTGGCGATCCTCCGGCTTTTCGGCTTTCTGCCGCGCATCCAGAAGGGAATCGAGCTCGCGCTGGATTCTGTCGCGGGACGCTCTGGCATCGTACAGCGCCTTGGACACGGAATATGCGGCCTCGAAATCGGTCTTCAGTTCCAACGGGCAGGAGTTTGCGTAAGAGCGCCCTTCCCGTCCCATGGTCAGGCCGTTTTCCGGCGTGCAGAACACCCGGATGCCCTGCTCCCAGCCGATGCTCCACTGTTGCTGGTCGACGGGCAGCTTGTGCTCCGCGCAGGCACGCCGATGCTCTTCGATGTAACTGGCGGGATGACCGGCCGCGCCGTTCTCCTGTCCGAGTTGCTGCCAGTTGGCGGTCCGGCACTGGTCCTCGTTCAGCGTCGCGCACGATGCGAGGCCAGCGAATGCAACCGCTACGGTTGAAACGCGCCACGCCAAGGAAAGATGGTTTGACAACATTGAAAGCCCCCTGCTTACCTGCTCGCCGCGCAATCTGAACGCGCGGGAAACCGCGTGCAACCCGAACCGGAAGCGGTTCTGGAAATGGATGCGGTTTTCCCCGACCAAGAGACGGAGACCGGACCGGACATGAAACATAGACCGCTGAGCGCCGTTTCAGCCGCAATCTTTCATGACGGCCGGTTTTTGCTGGTGCGGCGCGGCAGAGCACCGGCCAAGGGGCTCTACGCCTTTCCCGGAGGCAGGGTCGAACAAGGCGAGAGCCTTGCGGATGCGGTTCGACGCGAGGTGATGGAAGAAACCGGCGCGACGCTTACTGGCGTCGACCATCTGGTCGACCTCGACATTGTCGCCGAAGACGACACCGATCGTGTCGAGTTCGTGCTCAGCGTCCATATCGCGGGCTTTGCCGGCGGCGACATCGCGCCCGGAGACGACGCCGATGCGGTTGCCTGGCTCACTATCGACGAGATGGCGCGTCTGCCGCTCGCCGGCTCCGTGCTGGAGATCGCGCGGCAGATCGCGGAAGAACAAGCGTCTTGCGGCAGCTAGCATATTCAGCGAGACATTCAGCCATGAACGTACTCGCCACACGCCTGATACCGCTGTTTCTCGGCGCGCTGCTTTTCACCGGCGTGCCCGCTGCGCGCGCGGCCGAATCGCCGTTCGAGGGTCAGTTGATCCGCCTCGCCGAGATTCTGGGCTCGCTGCACTACCTGCGCAACCTGTGTGGGGAGAGCGGCTATGAGTGGCGCGACCGGATGCAGGCGCTGCTCGAAGCTGAAGACCCGGACGACACCCGCCGGGCGCGCTTCGTCGCCAGCTTCAACCACGGCTATCGCACTTTCGAAGGCACCTACGCGACCTGCACGGACTCTGCGATCGAGGCAATCGACCGCTACATGAAAGAGGGCGAGGCGCTGACGCGCGATACTGCAACACGGTTCGGAAATTAACCGTATCTGGACGGGATTTAGGAATAAGTTAACTTTTAAGTAATTGGGGCGGCGCGCGCCGCATTTCCTGTGCTAGAAGCCTTAATGGGACATTAAAGGGACTGCGCCGGTCAGATTCGGCGACAGCTACGGGTGGATTGAATGGATCGAGGGCTCAGCGACATCGACGTGCTGATTCGCGAGGAAAAGCGCCTCACTGCGGTCGAGAGCTACGAAGACGCATGGGCGGAAGGCCGTGCAGCCGGGATCGAGCCGGAAATCATGGCCGATGCCGCAATTGCCACGGCACTGGGCGAACTGATGCGCACGGCCGGAGAAACGGGCGCGCTCGCGTTGCTGGAGCGGATGCGCGAACGCCTCGTAGCAGGCGAGTTCGAGCCCGAACTGCGTATCCACTGACACCCGCATTCATCTGAAGTGTTGCAGCGCCGCATCCCGCGGTGCGGTGATTTGCACTATAGTCGGGTCAAGTAGGCACTCTTGCAGGGAGCGACCGCGACCCATGGCGATCAGCCGTGACCCACTTTTTGGCTATCAGGCAGCGCGTTTCGGCGCAGCGGCCAGTTTTATTGTGCTGGCGATGGCCCTTGCCACGCCTCCAGCGCTCGCGCTGAGCGAGATTCAACGTGAGGACGTGCCGCTTTCGGAGGAAGAGGAAAACGGTTCCGGCGAAATCCAGCGCGAGGAGCTTCCGCCGCCCGCTCCCGTAGAGGAGAGCGAACCGGTGCCGAGCGAGGAAAGCCAGCCTCCCCCGCCGCCGGCCGATATGTCGGTGCCCCTGCCCGACCCAATCGTCATTCCCCGCGACCCGCAGCCCACCGACGTCGAAAGCGGAGCCGGGCAGGACGAACCGGTTCCTGAAATTCTCTACGATGTGGAACTGCTGCCCGAACCGGTGCAGCGCATGCGTGCGCTGATCATGGAGGCGTGCGCTTCCGGCGACATCGAACGGCTGCGCCCACTGCTGAGCGGTGGCGAGAACGGAACGCAGCTCTCTTTCGGGCAGGTTTCCGGCGATCCCATCGAGCACCTGCGTGGGGCTTTCCGGCGACGACAAGGGGCACGAAATCCTTGCCATCCTCTATGAGGTGCTGGCGGCGGGCTACGTGCGGCTGGACGAAGGAGAGCCGGGCGAGATGTATGTCTGGCCGTATTTCTTCGCGGTGCCGCTGGAAAACCTCACCGACCCGCAGCGGGTGGAGCTCTTCAAGCTGGTGACGGCGGGCGACTACGAGGACATGAAGAATTTCGGGGCCTATATATTCTACCGTATCGGCATCTCGCCGGAAGGCCGCTGGATCTTCTTCGTGGCAGGAGACTGACCCGCAGCACACTTGCCCGAGCCTCCCGAGGCGCTTAGGTAAGACGGCGTCATCACCGCAAATCAGGCCGTCTTATGCCGACAGCACTCCTCTCCAGCCGTTCCGTGATTCTCGTCGACGGACCGGACGCGGAACATTTCCTCCAGAACATCCTGACGACCGATCTCGTCCGGCTCGGTCAGGGCGAGGTGAAACCCGGCGCGCTTCTGTCGCCGCAGGGCAAGATTATGTTCGACTTCCTGATCTCGCGCGACGGCGAAACCGGTTTTCGCCTGGATTGTCGCTCCGACCTTGCCGACGACTTCGTGAAACGACTGACGCTCTACAAGCTGCGTGCAAAGGCCGAAATCAGCAAACAGGATCAAGCGGATATCGCAGTTTACTGGGGCGATGAATCGGGCGGCTCACAAACCGATTCAACGGCAGCCGGCGCCGACTGGCTGGTCGACCGACGTTTCCCCACATCCGCAAAGGTGCTGCGGCGCTACGGGACTCCGGCCAGCGCCGATGCGAGCGAGCGGGAATGGACGGGCATGCGCATCGCCAACGGCGTTGCCGAAAGCGGAGAGGATTTTGCCGCCGGTGACGCTTTTCCGCACGACGTGCTGCTGGACCTTGCCGGCGGCGTCGGTTTCGGCAAGGGATGCTATATCGGCCAGGAAGTGGTCTCGCGCATGCAGCATCGCGGCACCGCGCGACGCCGGGTGATGCTGGTCGAGGCGGCGGACGAGCTTCCCGACAGTGGAACGGAGCTTCGCGTCAACGATCGTGCGATCGGCACACTTGGCAGCTCAAAGGGAACCGCTGGTCTCGCCATCGTGCGCATCGACCGGGTGAAGGATGCGCTCGACGCCGGCCAACCAATCATGGCCGGCGACGTCGCCGTAACACTCTCGATTCCGGCATGGGCAAGCTACACGCTGCCACAGGACAAGACAGACGCGGAGCAGTCGTAATGGCCGACAAGCCGTCGGCCCCGCCGCGCGCCTGGCAGCGCATGCTTTCGGGACGCAGGCTCGACCTGCTCGACCCCTCGCCGCTGGACGTGGAAATCGCTGACATTGCGCATGGGCTGGCGCGCGTGGCGCGGTGGAACGGCCAGACCCGCGGCGACCACGCTTTCTCGGTGGCTCAGCATTCGCTGCTGGTAGAAGAGATCTTCGCCCGCGCCGCGCCTACCTGCTCTGCCGAAGAAAGGCTTGCCGCGCTGCTGCATGACGCCCCGAATACGTGATCGGCGACATGATCTCGCCCTTCAAGTCGGTCGTTGGCGGCGGCTACAAGGAGGTCGAAGCCCGGCTGCAGCGCGCGATCCATTTGCGCTTTTCGCTGCCGCCGCTGCTGAGCGAACGACTGAAGAAGTCGATCAAGCGTGCAGACCACGTGGCGGCATGGTTCGAAGCAACGCAGCTCGCGGGTTTCTCGGAGCAGGAAGCTGCAAAGTTTTTCGGGCGGCCGCGCGGACTCAGCAGCGACGGACTGGCGCTCGAGCCGGTGCCGGCGAAGGTCGCGCAGAAAGCATTCGTCAGGCGCTTCAGCGAGATCGAGAAGCTGCGCGGTCGATAAGGCAGCCTCCCCGTCTGGGTCGATCAACCCGGCGTTTCGCTGAAATTTTCTGGGCTTCGGGCGCAACTGCACCAAGTCTGTGCTAATTAGCCCAAGCGAAACCAGATGAAAGGACGAGGCCGAACACATGGAAGAACTTCAGACCAGAACCGCGGATATGATGGATGCCGGCCAGGTTGCACTGCTCCGGCTCAGCGAGCTGGGAGTGACCTATTCCTTCTCGATCCTCGGTGCGATCCTCCTCATCATCGGCGGCTATATCGTTGCCAATGTCGCGCAGCGGTCGGTCTATGGGGCTCTGGGCCGCTTCCGTGGGTTCGACGAGACACTGAGGAAGTTCTTCTCGCAGATCGTACGCTACGCGATCCTTATCCTGGTCGGCATCACCGTGCTGGCCCAGTTCGGCGTTCAGACGGCCAGCATCATCGCAGCCCTTGGCGCAATCGGCCTGGCCATCGGCCTGGCGCTGCAGGAACGCTCCAGAACATCGCCGCGGGCATCATGCTGCTCGCGCTGCGCCCGTTCCGCGTGGGCGAGTACATCGATGCAGGCAGTGTTTCCGGTACGATCCAGGAAATCGGGCTTTTCGCCACGGAGTTGAAAACGCTCGACGGGCTCTTCGTCCTGTCTCCCAACAGCGAACTCTGGAACACGCCCGTCACCAACTACTCCCGCAACCCGCTGCGCAGGAACGACCTGACCATCGGCATCGGCTATGACGACGACATCGACCTGGCATTTGACATCATGACCGGGGTGATCGGTGGCGACGAGCGCGTGCTTTCCGATCCAGAACCGGCTGTCTTCGTTTCGCAGCTCGGCGACAGCGCCGTCGACGTAACGATCCGCTACTGGACCAGCACCCCTAACTGGTGGCCGGCCAAGCTCGAATTCACCAAGCGGATCAAGCACCTCTTCGACGAGAAGGGCATCTCGATCCCGTTCCCGCAGCGCAGTGTCCATTACGTCGGGCAGCCGCAAGGCGATGCGCTGCCGGCCGACTGAGCCGGCGCAATCAAAGGGCGGCACCTGCGCCATATTTCCGTTGCCGAAATTCCGCTATGATCGCGAGATGAAGGTGCAGATACATATGGCGATGATCGCCGCCCTGCTGCTTGGCGGTGCACCCGCTGGCGCGGCCACCCTTTGCCCCGGGCGGGTGCTCATATCCTATGGCGACACGCTGAGCTCCATCGCCAATGCCTGCGGCATCAGCGTCGCTGCGCTGCGAAGCGCCAACCCCGGCCTGAGCGCGGCGAACCTGCGCGCGGGAATGTCGATCACCGTTCCACGGCCGGCGCTCCCTTCCCCTATGGCCGAAACGAACCGGCCGCTGGTGCGTATCGCCCCGCCGCTGGTTCCGCCGGCCATCGGCGGCGGTGGCTCGTCAACGGTGATCCTTCCACCGGAGCCGCTGCCCGTGCCGCAGCAGCATATCCTGCGCGGTTTCGGCGACAAACCGGGCCAGCTTCCGCTGCCGCCCGGCCATTCCAGCCCGTTCAACTGAGCACCGACGCGCGAACTGTTCAAGCTTCAACAGAATTGAAGTGTTCATCGCTTCTATTCATTTCCACAAAAGCCGGTTGTGGCCTAGCTTGCGTTCTCTTTCGTTCGGGAATCCCAGCATGTCCAAGACCGCTTCCGCTCAATCCGGTGCGCCGAGCCTGCCCTGGCTTATCATCATATGCGGGTGCCTGATCGCCGCGATAACCTTCGGGCCGCGTTCGGCCATGGGCTTCTTCCAGTTGCCGATGCTGGCGGAAAAGGGCTGGGACCGCACAACATTCGGGCTGGCGATGGCGATCCAGAACCTTGCATGGGGGCTTGGAACGCCGATCTTCGGCGCGCTGGCCGACAAGTTCGGCACCTGGCGCGTGCTGGCGCTTTCGGGCGTGATGTACGCTGCCGGGCTGGTGATGATGGCCAATTCGGATTCGGTTGCGATGCTGCATCTGGGCGGCGGCGTACTTGTGGGCCTGGGCGTTGCCTCCGGCTCGTTCGGGATCGTGCTTGCCGCCTTCGCCCGCAATGTCGCGCCGGAGCAGCGCAGTTTCGCCTTCGGGCTCGGAACGGCCGCCGGGTCCGCCGGCATGTTCCTGTTCGCACCGCTCAGCCAGGGGCTGATCTCCGCCTATGGATGGTACGATACGCTGGTCGTCATGAGCGTAATGATGCTCATCATCCCGGTGCTTGCAATTCCCCTGCGCGGCAACTCGTCAAGCGGCTCAGCACAACAGGCGGTCTACCGTCAGACGGCGGGCGAGGCGCTGCGGGAGGCGCTCGGCCATCGCAGCTATCTGCTTCTGGTCTCAGGGTTCTTCGTCTGCGGCTTCCAGGTCGCGTTCATTACAGCGCACTTTCCCGCCTATATCTCCGATATCGGCATCGACGCGCGCTATGCTGTGATCGCGTTAGCGCTGATCGGCTTTTTCAACATCATCGGCTCACTATCGGCCGGCTATATCGGCCAGCGCTATTCCAAGCCGATGTTTCTCGTCTGGATCTATCTCGGCCGCTCGGTGCTCGTGACAGCATTCCTGCTGCTGCCGCAGACGCCGGCGACCGTGGTGACGTTCTCGATCCTGATGGGCCTGCTGTGGCTTTCGACCGTGCCACCGACCAACTCGCTCGTGGCGATCATGTTCGGCACCGCGCATCTGGGCATGCTGGGCGGCGTGGTCTTCTTCTCACACCAGATCGGCTCTTTCCTGGGTGTGTGGCTGGGCGGCTATCTCTACGACGCCTTCGGCACTTACGATCCGGTGTGGTGGCTGGGCGTGCTGCTCGGTCTGTTTGCTGCGGTCGTCCATTGGCCGATCAAGGAACGTCCGGTCGACCGTCCCACCCTTCAGCCGGCCGAGTAGGCGCGGCCGAGCCTAGCGCGGAGCCAGGTTCGCAAGCGGGAAGATCGAGCAGGTCTCGGTACCAAAAGCGAGTAGCCGGCCGTTGGCGTCGGTCAACCGCGCTTCGGAAACGGCCAGCGTGCGGCCCTTATGCACGACCTTGCCCTCGCAGGTGACTTCGCCGGTGTCGGGCGTGATCGGCCTTGTGTAGTTGATCTTCATTTCCGCCGTCGAATAGGCCTCGCCGGCCTTGAGCAGGGTGTGGATGCAGCACCCGAGCGCGGAATCCATCACCGTCGCTGCCCAGCCGCCATGAACGCCGCCAAGCGGATTGAGGTGCTGCATACCGGGCACGCCCTTGAACACCGCCCTACCCTCGCCAACTTCGATCAGCGCGAAGTTCATGCGCTCGGCGATGGGCGGCGCCGGATATTCACCGGCAACCACGCGGCTCAACGCTTCGATACCGCTGAGCGTGGCCATGTCGGCGTGCGGGATCGTGCCGAGGCCGAGGCGAGCCACGTGACCGGGGAACAGTTCGATTGCGTTCATGCAGCGTTTTCTCCATTGCCGGGCGACGATAGTTGCTTGCGAAGTGCGGCCAGAAAGCCAAGGCGCGCCTCCGGCTCTTCCAGCCCGCGCGGCTCATAGACATTGCGGGCAAAGAAGAAGCCGGTCAGCCGAAACGCATCCTCCATCGCTGCCAGATCGGCCCGCAGGCCCGATCCACGGCGCAGGAAGGCAGGCAGTGCCAAGAGGCGGTCGGCCCACGGCGCGCCGGCGGTGCGGCTGACCGCCCGGCCCGTCTTGGGCGAAACATAGACCAGGTCGTCGCTGCCGCCGGTAGCGGCGCAGCGGGCAAGGTCGAGGCCGAAGCCCAGTTCGTCGAGGATGAGGAGTTCGAAGCGCACCACCAGTTCGGCGGCGGATGCCGGATCCTCGAGATGCTCAATCAGCAGGTTCAGCGTCTCGTATAGATTGGCATGAGGATCGCGCTCCGGCAGAAGCCGCAGATGGCCGGCAATCGTCTGGAGGCCATAAACCGCACAGGCGCTGTCGAACAGGCGTGCGGCATGCAGCTCCAGCGGCTCCACCTGGTAAAGGCCAAGGTGCTCGTCCAGCCGGGCGCGCCAGATGACGTCGATGCGGTTTCCAGGCTGAAGCAGCGGTTGCATTCGCCGCGACCGGCCGCCGCGCACCATGCCGAGATGCCGGCCGTGGGCGCGGGTCATCACTTCCAGGATGACACTCGTTTCGCCGTGCCGCCTGGTTCCCAGAACGATTCCTTCGTCGCGCCATTCCATCGGAGGAGCCTTCCACCAACACGGTGCGAAATTCAAGGCGGACGCGCCAGCCTCTTGCCATTGCCATATATCTGACTAAAGTCAAATAATGGATCGTTCAGCTATCTCCCGCGTTCGGAGTTTCAACCGGCACGTCACGCTGCGTGTCGGCGCTCTCAACGACAGCTATCTCGGGCTTGGGCGGCCGCTCGGGCTTGCCCGACTGCTGTTCGAGGTCGGGCCGGACGGTTCAGACCTGCAGAACTTGCGCGAAAGGCTGGGCCTGGATTCGGGCTATATCAGCCGGCTGCTGAAGACGCTGACCGACGACAGGCTCCTCGTCGTCGAAACCGACCCTGCCGACCGGCGGCGCAGGCGCGTGAAACTTACCAAGCTCGGCAGGGCCGAATGGGATGCCTATGACGCGCTTTCCGACGACTTCGCCCGGTCGATGCTGCAACCGCTCGGCGAAAGGCAGCGTGAACGGCTGACCGCAGCCATGGCGGAGATCGAGCTGCTGCTGAACGCGGCATCGATCACCATGGCGCTGGAGCCAGAAGACAGCGAGGATGCGAAGCGATGCGTCGACGCCTACTTCCAGGAACTCGACCAGCGGTTCAAAAACGGGTTCGATCCGGGAAACGGCGGCTATGCGGGTGCCACAAAGGATCGGGAAAGCCGAAGCTGGTTTCTCATCGCGCGCCGCGACGGGCAGCCTGTGGGTTGCGGCGCGCTGAAGGGGCTGGATGCCACGACGGGCGAGATCAAGCGCATGTGGATCGCGCCAGATGCGCGCGGACTCGGCCTGTCCCGGCGGCTACTGAACGAATTGGAGGCGCTGGCGCGCAAGGCCGGGATGACGCGCGTGCGGCTCGACACCAACGGGACGCTGAAGGAAGCGCAGGCGCTCTACCGCAAGGCCGGCTACCGCGAAATCGGCCGCTACAACGACAATCCCTATGCCGAACTGTGGTTTGAGAAGGACCTCGTCACCGAAGGACGGGAGACGTCCGCTGCCTGATCAGTGCGGGAACTCCAGCCCCATTTCACGATAGCGCTCCGGGTCATTACCCCAGTTTTCGCGAACCTTCACGAACAGGAACAGGTGCACGGGCTGCTCGAGGATTTCGCCGATCTCCTTGCGGGAGGCCTGGCCGATGGCGCGGATCGTCTCGCCCTTATGGCCGAGCACGATCTTCTTCTGGCTGTCGCGCTCGACGTAGATGACCTGCTCGATGCGCACCGAGCCGTCCTTCTTCTCCTCCCACTTTTCCGTCTCGACGTGGGAGGAATATGGCAGCTCCTGATGCAGCCGCAGGTACAGTTTCTCGCGGGTGATCTCGGCCGCAAGCTGGCGCATCGGCAGGTCCGAAATCTGGTCTTCTGGGTAATACCAGGGCCCCTCGGGCAGGCGCTTGGCGAGATAATCGAGAAGGTCGCGGCAACCCGAACCCGTCAGCGCCGAAATCATGAAGGTCCGCTCGAACTCGGCGCGTTCATTTGCCTCTGCGGTGAGTTTGAGCAACTTCTCGGGCTTGACCCGGTCGACCTTGTTGAGGATGAGGATTTTCGGCTGGCGCACATTGGCGAGGTTTTCAAGCATCGCCTCGGCGTCACCCCTGATGCCGCGCTCCGCATCGATCAGCACCACCACGACGTCGGCATCCTTGGCGCCGCCCCAGGCGGTGGTGACCATGGCCTGATCGAGCCGGCGGCGGGGCTTGAAGATGCCCGGCGTATCGACGAACACGATCTGCGCGTTGTCGTGTGTCGCGATGCCTCGCACGACGGCGCGCGTGGTCTGCACTTTGTGCGTGACGATCGACACCTTGGCGCCGACGAGCTGGTTGACGAGCGTCGACTTGCCTGCGTTCGGCGCGCCGATCAACGCAACGAAGCCGGAGCGGGTCTCCGCCGGTGCTGCCAGATTTTCGTCGCTCATCAATCCGTCTCCTGGGCCCACACGCCCTCGCGCAGCAGCATCGCGGCAGCCGCCGCCTGCTCGGCTTCGCGCTTCGACCTGCCCGAACCCGTGGCCGGCGCAACGCCGGCTATCTTTACCGACACGTCGAAGACCGGATCATGATCCGGTCCATCGCGCCTGTCGATCACATAAAGCGGCGACGCCTTGGCCACCTGATGCGCCCATTCCTGCAACTCGGTCTTGGCATCGCGCCGCGCCGCCGTCGGCGCTTTCGAACGCTTCTCCCAATGCCGACGAATGAAGGCACGCGCTGCCTCCAACCCGCCATCGAGATAGATTGCCGCGATCAGCGCCTCCATGACGTCGGCGCGCAGGTTGACCTGCTTTCGGCCAGCCAGGCCGCGGAGTTCGCTGCCGATCTGTATAAGCCCCGAAAGGCCTACCTCGTCAGCGATCTCCGCAAGCGTTTCCGCGTTGACCAGCGCGTTGAGACGCAGCGAGAGTTCGCCTTCCGGCGCACCCGGATTTGCCTCGAAAACCATCTGTGCGACCACAAGGCCAAGCACCCGGTCGCCGAGGAATTCGAGCCGCTGGTAATCGCTGCCCTCGGTACCCTTCGCGCTGGCGTGGGTCAGTGCGCGACGCAGAAGCGCGACATCGGCGAAGGAAAAGCCGCTGACAGCCTCGATCGCGCTTACCAGTTCGGCGTCGTTGGCCTCAATACGCTTCTGGTTTCTTGCGGCCATCAAACCATGACCGCTTTACCGGACCATCGAGAAGAAGCGCGACGGTCTCAGATCGGTCGGCCACTTCCACAGTTCCAGCGGGCTAGAGCCGCCGGCGATGGAGAAGAAGATGATGTTGGCACGGCCGACGAGATGATCTTCCGGAACGAAGCCGACGTTGAAGCGGCTGTCGGTGGAGTTGTCGCGGTTGTCGCCCATCATGAAATAGTGGCCGGCAGGAACGACGAATTCGCGGGTATTGTCGCCGATGCCCTCTGGCGTCAGATCGAGGGTGTCGTAGGAGACGCCATTCGGCAGCGTCTCGCGCCATACTTCGACCGGGCGATTAACCTCGGTGATGTCCGGGTTGTTGATTCGCCGACCTTCTCGCGCGGAACAGCGTCGCCATTGATGAAGAGCTGGCCGTCACGCATCTGCACGGTATCGCCGGGCAGGCCGATCACCCGCTTGATGTAGTCCAGCGACGGGTTGGGCGGGAACTTGAAGACAACCACGTCGCCGCGCTCCGGGTCCGAGCCGAAGATCCGGCCGGAGAACAGGTCGGGCGAAAACGGAAGCGAATGCTTGGAATAGCCGTAGGCCCACTTGGTCACGAACAGGTAGTCGCCTTCCAGCAGCGTGGGGCGCATCGAGCCGGACGGGATCGAGAAAGGCTGGAACAGGAATGTGCGGATGACGAGCGCAAGCAGCAGCGCCTGCACGATGACGCTGACGGTCTCGCCAAACCCGCCCGATTTCTTCTGCGATTTATCGGCCACGCTCATTTTGTCCTCTGTTCGGTCGCGCCCCTCTTAGCCGCTCGCGCGGCGGCGGGCAACGCATAGCTGGCGCTCAGCCCAACGGCCGCGCCTCGATGATGACGAAGGCCTGAGCCAGGGGGAAATCGTCGGTGATGGTGACGTGCACGAACGCCTCATGGCCGGCCGGGAGCATTTCTGCCAGCCGTCGCGCAGCACCGCCGGTCAGCGCCATGGTCGGCTTGCCGCCGGGCAGGTTGACGACACCCATGTCGCGCCAGAAGACGCCGCGCGCAAAGCCGGTGCCCAGCGCCTTGGAGCAGGCTTCCTTGGCGGCGAACCGCTTGGCATAGGATGCAGCACGCTCCTTGCGGCGCTCCGACTTCTCGCGCTCGACGTCGGTAAAGACGCGGGCGATGAAGCGCTCAGGATGACGCTCCAGCGTCTTTTCGATCCGCCTTATGTCGATCAGGTCGCTGCCGATGCCGATGATCATGAGAGGTCCTGTCAGCCGTTGACGCGACGTGCTTCGCTGACGCTCGAATTGTCCTTGAGCTGGGAGAGCAGCCGGTTGAGGTGCTTGAGGTCCCAAACTTCCAGGTCGAAGACCATTTCGGTGAAGTCGGGCGCCGTCTGCACCATCGAGAGCGTATGAATGTTGGCGTCGTTGTTTGCGATCGTCTGGGCAATCGAAGCAAGCGATCCGGGCTCGTTTATGGCGGTGACCGAAACACGCGCCGGGAAACGCTCCTTCATGTCCTCGTCGATGTCCCAGCGCACGTCGATCCAGCGTTCCGGCTGGTCGTCAAACGCGGTCAGCGATGGCGACTGGATCGGGTAGATGGTGATACCCGATCCCGGCTGCATGATGCCGACGATTCGATCCCCGGGCACGGCTCCTTCCGGCGCGAATGAAACCGGCAGGTCGCCGCGTACGCCGCGGATCGGCACGGCCCCGCCGGCACCGGACACTTCCGCCTTGCGGCTCTTGCGCGCAGATGCGCGACCCGGGATCTGGAACAGCATGCCGGCTGCGTTGCGCAGGTTGAACCAGCCCTCCTCGCGCTCCTTCGCCGATTGGGTGACGCGCTCTTCCTTGTGCTCGGGGAACACCGCCTTCATGACGTCCGGCGAAGAGAGTTCGCCGCGCCCGACGGCCGCCAGCACGTCCTCGACTTCCTTGCGGGCAAGCCTGTGCAGCACCGGCTTGAGCTGGTCCTTGGAGAAGGTCTTGCCGGCACGCTCGAAGGCGCGCTCGAGAATACGCGCGCCGAGGCCCGAATACTGCTTGCGGATGGCGTTCTTGGTCGCACGGCGGATGGCCGAGCGCGCCTTTCCGGTGACGACGATCGATTCCCATGCGGCCGGCGGCACCTGCGCCTTGGAACGGATGATCTCGACCTCGTCGCCGTTTTTCAGCTCGGTCATCAGCGGCATGATGCGACCGTTGACCTTGGCGCCGACGCAGGTGTCACCGACATCGGTGTGGACTGCATAGGCGAAGTCGATTGGCGTCGCCCCCGCGGCAGGGCGATCAACCTGCCCTTAGGCGTGAACGCGAAGACCTGATCCTGGAAAAGCTCCAGCTTGGTGTTTTCGAGGAACTCCTCGGGATTGTCGCCCTCAGACAGAGCCTCGATGGTCTGGCGTAGCCAGGCGTAGGCGTTGGTATCCTTCGAGATGGTGTGGCCTGCAGCTTCGGTCTTGCTGCCATGGTCCTTGTAGATCGAATGCGCGGCGACGCCGTATTCAGCCACGGCATCCATGGCCTGGGTCCTGATCTGCAGCTCGACACGCTGGCGCGACGGGCCGACGATGGTGGTGTGGATCGACCGGTAATCGTTCTGCTTCGGCGTCGAAATGTAGTCCTTGAAACGGCCCGGAACCATCGACCACCGTGTGTGGATGGCGCCCAGCGCCCGATAACAATCCTCGATATTGGCGAGGATGACGCGGAAGCCGATCAGGTCGGAGAGCTGCTCGAAGGAAATCGCCTTGGTTTCCATCTTGCGGAACACCGACCACGGCTTCTTGCGGCGGCTCTTCACCTCGGCGTAGAGCGCGTGCTCAACAAACAGTTCTGACAGCGCGTGCTCGATCTCGCCAACGACGCCCTTGTTGCGGTCGAAGAACTCGGCAAGACGCTCGGTCACGGCCTTATGCGCTTCCGGATTGATGTAGCGGAAGGCCAGTTCCTCCAGCTCTTCGCGCATGTCCTGCATGCCCATGCGACCGGCGAGCGGCGCATAGATTTCCATCGTCTCCTCGGCAATGCGGAGCCGCTTTTCGGGCCGCATATGGTCGAGCGTCCGCATATTGTGAAGGCGGTCGGCCAGCTTGACGAGCAGAACGCGGACGTCATCGGAAATCGCCAGAAGCAGCTTGCGGAGGTTTTCGGCCTGCTCGGCCTTCTTGGAGACGAGGTCAAGCTTCTTGAGCTTGGTCAGGCCTTCGACAAGCTTGCCCATGTCCGGCCCGAACAGGGTGTCGATCTCGGCGCGGGTGGCTGAGGTATCCTCGATCGTGTCGTGGAGCAGCGCGACGGCTATCGTGGCCTCGTCCATGCGCATGTCGGTGAGAATCGCAGCGACTTCAAGCGGATGCGAGAAATAGGGGTCGCCCGAAGCCCGCCGCTGATGCCCATGCTTCTGCATGGCATAGACATAGGCCTTGTTGAGCAGCGCCTCGTTGACGTCGGGCTTGTAGCGCTGAACGCGCTCGACAAGCTCGTACTGTCGCATCATGGGCGGAAATCCTGTCGCTCAAACGAAGACATGCGCCGCGCAGGCCTGCGGGCGCATGTTCTAGATAGACACGATTGCGCCGCCGATAAAGTGGCGGCTGCTGTGCCAGCTATCAGAAATCGTCGCTCTTCTCCGGCGCAACGAGCCCCTCGATGCCTGCCAGCAGGTCTTCTTCCGACATGCGGTCGAAGGTGACGGCGTCGTCTTCGGACTCCGTCTCGACGGAAGCGACGGCAGTCGCATCCGCAAGCTCCGGCGCGTCGACGGCTTCGGGCTCGTCAACCTCGACGTGCTTCTGCAGCGAATGGATCAGGTCTTCCTTGAGATCGCCCGGGGAGAGCGTCTCGTCGGCGATCTCGCGAAGCGCGACCACGGGGTTCTTGTCGTTGTCGCGATCGATCGTGATCGCCGCGCCCTGGGAGATCTGGCGCGCACGATGTCCGGCCAGAAGAACCAGCTCGAAGCGGTTCTCGACCTTGTCGATGCAATCCTCAACGGTAACGCGGGCCATGTATCGCCCCTTTCATTGGTGGAATTGTCGGAGAGTTTGCCGGTCCATATCGCGAACGGCGCCGAAAAACAAGCTTCATGCACCGAACCGGCAAACCTTCCGAGCACGGCCGCTCAGACCGGCTGCTATTGGCCGTTCTTTTCCAACCAGGATTTCAGAAACGCGATCTCGCCCTCCTGCGCGGAGATGATCTCCTCGCTGAGCTTGACGAGTTCGGCATCGCCCTCGCCGCTTTCCAGATATGCCTTTGCCATGCCGATGGCGCTCTGGTGATGCGGAATCATCATCAGAGCGAAGTCGACGCCTGGCTTGCCGGTCATCTGCATGGCCATCATGTCGTCGTTCATCCTGGCCATTGCGTCCATATAGGCCCCTGAGGCGCCTTCCATGGGAGCAGAGCCGTGACTGCCATGTACAGTCTGCGCCTGAGCGCCGAAAACAGCCAGACCGCAGGCAAAGACGATCGCGCCGAGCGAGGTGAGGATGCGGGACATCGAAAACTCCATTTTTTCTAGGGACGATCGACGGCATGCGGCTTCCACCTGCTGGAAGGTCAAGCCGAAAGTCCCCCAGCCTCGCCACTTCGCGTAATCGTGATGCAAATCGCCTCGGGGCGCGGTTGATCCCCTTGGAATGAACAGATTGCGGCGTTATCTCATTTGGTAGCGGGTCTCAAACAACGTTCAGATTACCAAACGACGTTGCCACAGGCTCGACGTTTCAGACGGCTTGTATTGATGACCAAGGATATTTCAGCATGTTCGACCCCCGCGAGAAGATCGCACTCTTCATAGACGGCGCCAATCTCTACGCAACTTCCAGGTCGCTGGGCTTCGACATCGACTACCGCAAGTTGCTCGCAAACTTCCAGAAACGCGGTTACCTGCTGCGCGCCTACTATTACACCGCGCTGGTGGAGGATCAGGAATATTCATCGATCCGACCGCTGATCGACTGGCTCGACTACAATGGCTACATGGTGGTGACGAAGCCGGCCAAGGAGTTCACTGACGCCACGGGCCGCCGGAAGATCAAAGGCAACATGGACATCGAACTGACCGTCGAAGCGCTGGAGCTTGCGGACGTCGTCGACCATTACGTCATCTTTTCCGGCGACGGCGATTTCCGCACGCTCGTCGAGGCATTGCAGCGCAAGGGTCGCAAGGTCTCCATCGTGTCCACCATGGCATCGCAGCCGCCGATGATCTCGGATGACCTTCGGCGCCAGGCGGATCACTTCATCGACCTTGCATCGCTGAAGAACGAGATCGGACGTGAACCTGGCGAACGCCCCGCGCGCCGGCCCGATCCCGAGCAGGACGACGGCGAAGACGATCTATGATGGCGCCGACATCTGCCGCGTGCGCGGAACCGGGCCGCGATTGTCCGCTCTGCCCACGCCTTCATTCCTTCATCGCGCTGTGGCGCGCCCGCGAGCCGGACTGGTTCAACGCACCGGTGCCCACTTTCGAGGCGGCCGGCGGCGACGAGACTGTGCGGTTTCTTATTGTCGGGCTGGCCCCGGGTTTGCGGGGCGCCAACCGGACCGGGCGTCCCTTTACGGGGGACTATGCCGGCGACCTGCTCTATTCGACGCTTTCGCGCTTTGGCTTCTCGCGCGGCGAGTTCAAGGCCCGACCGGATGACGGGGTGCAACTCATCGAGACCGCGCTGACCAATGCGGTGCGCTGCGTGCCGCCGGAAAACAAGCCGGTCGGCGTTGAGATCAACACCTGCCGGAATTTCCTGACGCCGACGATCCAACGCTTTCCCAATCTTCGCGCCATTCTCACTCTCGGCACGATCGCTCACCAGTCGACCGTGCGCGCGCTGGGCCAGCGCGTTGCAGCCTACCCGTTCGCCCACGGCGCGGCGCAGGATGTCGGCACGATCCGGTTGTTCTCGAGCTATCACTGCTCGCGGTACAACACCAATACCGGCCGGCTGACCGAAGAGATGTTCGTCAGCGTCTTCAAGGATGTAAGGGATTTTCTTGATAGCGACTAGGCTGGCTCACATGGGCTAGCCGTGCTGCTTGAGAAGGCGCCCCTTTTCGCGCGCCCAGTCCCGCTTCTTCTCGGTTTCGCGTTTGTCGTGAAGCTTCTTGCCGCGTGCGACGGCAAGCAACATCTTCGCGCGGCCGCGATCGTTGAAGTAAATCTTCAACGGCACCATGGTCATACCTTCGCGATCAACCGCCTGGGACAGCCGCGCCATTTCCTTCTTGTTGAGCAGGAGTTTGCGCCTTCGCCGGGGCTCGTGATTGAAGCGATTGCCCTGGAGATATTCAGGCAGATAGGAATTGATCAGCCAGATCTCACCTCCCTCGACCGAGGCGTATGACTCCTGGATGTTGGCCTGCCCCTCGCGCAGCGACTTCACCTCGGTTCCGGTCAGCACGAGGCCGGCCTCATAGGTGTCGACCACCTCATAGGCGAAGCGGGCCTTGCGGTTTTCGGCGACGGTCTTGCCGTTTATGGTCTTGCTGTTCTTGGCCATGATCAGTGAACGCGCGCGAGGCGCGTCAGTTCAGAAGCCCCGCATGGATAAGCGCGGCGTCGATTCGTTCCGCGGTGCCGGCCTCGACCGTCATCAACGGCGAACGCACGCTGTTTTCGACTTTCCCAAGACGCGAAAGCGCATACTTCGCGCCGGAGACGCCCGGCTCGATGAAGATCGCCTTGTGAAGCGGCATCAAGCGATCCTGAAGTTCGATTGCGCGGTCGCGCTCGCCAGCAAGCGACGCTTCCTGAAATTCGGCGCAGAGCCGTGGGGCAACGTTGGCAGTGACCGAAATCGCCCCTACCCCGCCATGCGCGTTGAATCCCAGAGCGGAGGCGTCTTCGCCCGAAAGCTGGATGAAGTCGTTGCCGCAGGTGATGCGCTGCTCGGAGACGCGCTCGACCTTGCCGGTGGCATCCTTGACGCCGGCGATATTGGCGAACTCGCCAGCGAGGCGGCCCATCGTTTCCGGCGTCATGTCGATTACCGAGCGCGGCGGGATATTGTAGATGATGATCGGCAGCTTGGTCGCCCGCGCGACCGCCGAGAAGTGCGCGTAGAGCCCGCGCTGCGTCGGCTTGTTGTAATAGGGTGTGACGACGAGCACGCCATCGGCGCCGACCTTCTCGGCATGGCGAACGAGTTCCACCGCCTCGGCTGTGTTGTTCGAGCCGGCGCCGGCTATGACCGGAACGCGGCCAGCCGCAACCTCGACGCACAGTTCGACCACACCGCGATGCTCGGCATGCGACAGCGTGGGCGACTCGCCCGTGGTTCCCACCGGGACGAGCCCGTTCGTCCCCTCCGCGATCTGCCACTCGACAAGGCTGCGGAAGGCATCTTTGTCCAGCGCGCCATCCCGCGTGAACGGCGTGACAAGCGCGGTCAGTGACCCTCTGAACATGATGCGGACTCCTGGGATGCCCCGTCGGGCGGCTTTGGGTGAAGGTTTTGCGCCGGCTTCTAGCCGAAAGCGCGGCTGCGCACCATAGTCTTGACACTTGCGGCCGGCAAGATGCCGGCGAATGTGGCTCGTTGAATGGCCAGCCCTGCGCTAACCTTTCGTTAACGCCATTTTCAGCGATTGGCGACAGAATGCGTTTTATCCGGTCCTGTCGTCGTCTGAAACAGAGGTTATCATCGATGAAGTGCAGCTTACTCGCTGCATCCGCCAGCCTCCTGATTTTCCTGAGCAGCTCTGCCTTGGCGCAGAGCGCGCTGCCAGAACTTGCGCCGCTCCCGTTCAGCCGGCCGCAAGCGAGTTCGGGGCTTTCGGCCATTGACGGTGCGATGGCCACCGGCTCGGTCGCGGCGTTCTCGGCGGCCGGTATGGCTGCCGACCTGCTTGCAGCAGACCCGTCAACGCTGCTGCGGAGCGGGCTCGACGCCATCGCTTCCGGAGAGATCGGCACGGCTCGCGGCATTCGTGATGCCATCAAGAAAGATACATTAGAGCATCGGCTGCTGACATGGGCCATCGCCTCATCCGGCGGAGCCAATCTATCGAGTGCCGAGATCGAAGCCGCCATCCAGGAACTTGCCAGCTGGCCCGGCCTCGACGCGCTGCGCGCCAACATGGAACGCGCGCTCAACAGGAAGATGCCGGACCGCGTGCGGTTCTGGCCGCGATGGCCGATCGGCCACCGCAAACGGCCGAGGGAGTGATGATCCTTGCCCGGGCCCGGCTCGCGATGGGGCAGGTCGATGCAGCACGCATGGTCCTGTCACCCTTCTGGCGGACACAAAAGCTGAGTGCCCAGGACGAGCAGGCGATCCTTCGCGAGTTCGGCGGCCTGATTCCCGTTTTCGACCATCGCTTCCGCATGGAGCGCATGCTTTATGACGAGCGGATCGCCTCGGCGGAACGCGTCGCAGTTCTTGCCGACGGTCGAGAGCTGGCACGCGCCTTCACCGCAGTCGCACGCAACGAGCGCAATGCCGGCGAACTGCTCGATCTGGTGCCGGAAGACCAGCGATCCGCAGCATATATCTTCGCGCGTGCGCGGCACCTGAGAAGGACCGGAAAGTATAACGAGGCAGCTACGGTGATGCTTTCGGCGCCCACCGACGCATCCTTGCTGGTGGACCCGGATGCCTGGTGGATCGAAAGACGCGTTCTTTCGCGCGAGATGCTGGACCTGGGAGATCCAAAGACGGCCTACAAGCTCGCTGCAGCCCATGCCGCCGAGAGCCCCGCACAGGCAGCGGACGCCGAATTTCATGCAGGCTGGTATGCCCTTCGGGGCCTGAAAGACGCTGAGGCCGGCGCCAGGCATTTCGCCCGCATTGCCGAGATTGCGGAAGGCCCGATCTCGCTATCGCGCGCGTATTATTGGCTTGGCCGGACCGCCGAAGCGGGCGGACCCGGCGATGCGGGCGCACATTACGAACGTGCGGCAGCCTACGGCACCGCATTCTACGGCCAGCTCGCAGCCGCCAAACTCGGCCGCGAAACGGTGCTGGCCGAGCCGCCCTCCCCGACCGAGGCCGACCGCAGCACCTTCGAGGCACGCGACGCCGTCAAAGCCATCCGCCGGCTCGACGCCGCCGGTCATGGCTACCGCAGCACCGACCTTTACCGGGCGCTGTCGCAGGAACTGACGAGCGTCGGCGAGCTCGCGCTGCTGGCTGGCATGGCCGAGAGCCAGGGCAACTACTTCCTCGCCCTGAGGATAGGCAAATGGGCGGCAGCCCGCGGGCTCGATGTCGGCGGGCTCACCCATCCAGTCGGCGCCATTCCCGCCAGTGCCGACATCGCCAGCCCCGGCAAGGCGCTGGCCTATGCCATTGCGCGGCAGGAAAGCGAGTTCAACGCCGGCGCTCGCTCCGGTGCGGGCGCTCTCGGGCTCCTGCAACTGCTGCCGGGTACCGCACGGGATATGGCCCGCAAGGCGGGGTTGAGCTACGCGCCGGCGCGGCTGACGAGTGACGCCGGTTACAATGCCACGTTGGGCGCACGCTACCTGGACGAACAGCTCGGGCGCTTCGCGGGCTCCTATGTGCTGACCTTCGCCGGGTACAATGCGGGCCGCGGCGCGCGCAGGAATGGGTGGAGCGCTATGGCGACCCGCGTGGCAAGGACATCGATACGGTCGTCGACTGGATCGAGCGCATTCCATTCCATGAAACGCGCAGCTATGTTCAGCGCGTGATGGAAAACTATCAGGTCTACAAGATGCGGCTTTCGGGGCAGATGGAAATCGCCACCGATCTGGTGAGCGGGCGCGCGCCCTGAACGCGCCGGACTTCATCGAACAGCGCTTCTCCGCACCCGACGGCCTGATGCTGTCGGCGCGGATCTATGGCGCGGGCCACGATGGCTTGATGCCGGCAATATGCCTGCCCGGCCTCACCCGCAACGCCCGCGATTTTCACGAGCTGGCGCTTTATCTTTCCAGGGACGCGCAGACACCCCGGAAAGTGGTGGTGTTCGACTATCGCGGGCGCGGCCGCTCGGACTATGACCAGGACTGGCACAACTACAATGTCGCCGTTGAGGCACGCGACGTGGCCGCCGGCCTCGTGGCGCTGGGGCTAGAGAATTGCGCGTTCATCGGCACGTCTCGGGGTGGCCTGATCATCTTCGCACTGGCGGCGATGGTGCCGCGCGCGATCAAGGCGGTCGTTCTGAACGACATCGGCCCGGTGCTTGAAGGCGCAGGTCTGGCGCAGATACGCGCTTATGTCAAAAGAGCACCGAAGCCGCAGAGTTTCGAGGAAGCTGCCGGCATATTGAAGGCAGCCCAGGGAGCGGCCTTTCCCGCGCTGACCGAAGACGATTGGCAGCGGATGGCTCGTGCCCTCTATCGCGACGAAAAGGGGCGGCCCGTGCCCGATTTCGACCCCGCGCTCGTCAAGACGTTGAAAGGGATCGATTTCAGCAAGCCGCTGCCCGTCTTCTGGCCACAGTTTCTGGGATTGAAGGCAGCACCGGTTCTGGCGATACGCGGCGCGAATTCGATGCTGCTATCTGCCGAAACACTGAAGGCGATGAAAGACCATCATCCGCGGCTCGAAGCTCTGACGGTGGATGGCCAAGGCCATGCGCCGATGCTCGAGACCGGCGATCTGCCTGCGCGCATAGAAGCTTTTCTGGAACGCTCCGAAGCCAATCGATAGGCAATCGGACGCCACCGACGGTCCGTTGGTCTTGGGCTGAAGGCCGCCGCCGTCTGACGAAAGCTGCTCCGCTGCGCCCGACCCGACTTTCCTAGCCTGCATCTGCACGACAGCACACAAGTCCATCTGGCCATGGCCATGAGCGCCTAAAACCGTTCAAGCCATCCCGAAATACGAAAAGACCCGGCAGTTGCCTGCCGGGTCTTTCTCAAATCAACTCGTAAGCTGATTAGAAGGTACGGTCGAAGCGGATAGCCGCACGCCAGTTGTCGACGTCACCCACAATGGTGTCGGTCGTGGTGTACTGGACTTCCGGACGGATGCGGAGACCCGAAACCGGACGCCAGTCGAGACCACCGGTGACCTGCCAGGTGTCGTTGGAGGCCAGGTACTCGTCGTCGAAGTACTGGACAGCAGCAGCGATCGCCAGGGTCTGGCTCACGTTAGCCTTGGCGTATGCCAGGACCGAGAATTCCGAACCACCGATGGTGTAGATGGAGCCCGGGCCGCTTGCGTAGAAGAGGTGTGCACCGACGTCGAACATGCCGAACTTGGCATTGCCAACGAGCTTCGCGCCCCACTCTTCCACAACGGTGTCGTAGCCGACCATGGCGCCGATGTCGCCCCAGCCCTGGGTCAGCTTCACGCCGCCTTCGACAGCCGGCTCGAACTCACCAGAACCACGCTCAACAGCAGCGATGATTGCCGAGAAGCCGTTGGCGCCATTGTACTGGTAGGACAGCTCGCCCGAGTTGTTGAAGCCGTAGGAGCCATCGAACGGGCCGAACGGCGAACCGTAGCCGAGGAAGCGAGCATACGGCGTATCGCTCTTACCGAGACGGATGGTGCCGTTGGCCTGCTGCAGCTCGATGAAGCCCTGGTTCAGGACGGTGCCGCCGGAACCGCCAACCAGACCGCCGGTCGAGTTCCAGTTGAAGCGAGCCTCAACATACGAACGGAGCGTGCCCCACTCGGTCTCGTTGCGCGCATCAACATTGAGCTGGAAGCGAGCGAACTTGCCGAAGCGGTAGTCATGCAGGTCGCCGTTGCCGTCAACCCAGTCGGCATCGTCGTAGTGCATCTCGTAGCGCATGTAGCCACCGATGCGCAGGCAGGTCTCGGTGCCCGGGATGTAGAAGAAACCAGCGCCGTACACGTCGCAGATGCGAACGTATTCCATCGGCTCCGGCTCGGCGATGACGATCGCATCAGCTGCGCGAGCGCCGGTTGCAGCGACAGCAGCACTGCGGAGCCGAGAAGAAGGCTCTTGATGTTCATTTTCTGACCTCCAGTCAAAAGTTAAAAAGCGGGTCTGGGTATTTTTTGCTGAAGGACAGCGTTCCCTGCCCCATCCCCAATTCTCGAAAAAGACGCGACTTCACGCCCCTTCTTCGAGCATGACAATACGCATCGCGCCGTCGCGTTCAACTGCGTTCCCGGTCAGGAGGGGCTTGTGTGAGTGCTATCCAAAATCGCTGTTGCACAAATGACACGATTTCGATGCCCCTGGTAAGGAACTCTTAACCGCCAGGCCGCCCCGAGGGCCTTTATGGGGCTGGTCGAGCGCAGAATCGGTCGGTACCGAGCGGAGAATCGCGGGCAATCAGCGATTCCTAACATGGGGTCGCGGATGCTGATCCCCTGATGTCTGGAAAGCGCCGCTTTAGAAGGAGCCGAGGCTCTCAGCTTTTTCATATGCGGGCGACGCGCTTGTTGATTGTGCGGCGCGTTTTCTTTATCCAGCGGGCGACGGAGAGGTGGCCGAGTGGTCGAAGGCGCTCCCCTGCTAAGGGAGTAGGCTCCAAAAGGGCCTCGTGGGTTCGAATCCCATCCTCTCCGCCAGTTGCTGCGCCAAGGCTTTTCAATCTCTGTCGGATACAGCCTGTGAAAGGCTAAACGCAGTCGCCACCTCCGCACCGAGGCGCAGAACTCCGGCACTCGAGTCCATTTCCGCGCGTGCGATAAGCTGGAGTTCCAGCAATGTCGCTGCAGGGCTTCCGACATTCATACGCAGCTCTGCGATCTATCTTCGCCAGCCAAACTGGCCTGCAATGGACCTACGACGCCGATAGCTTATGTTGAATGTGATCGGCCCGCGTCCGATCTTGAGAGCCTGTTGCCGGTCTTCGCCTCGATTTCACCTGTTGAAGCCGCCGATGCCATCCTGTAAGAACCCGCACTAGGCGACCCAGTGGCCACACCCGGAGCACTTCTGGGATAAGCACCCGTAGCTCAGCTGGATAGAGCGCTGCCCTCCGAAGGCTGAAGTCAAGGGCTGCTGGTTTGTGAGAGACGTAGAAAAGGAGTTTGTTTACAAAGGTTTGCGGGAGTTACCGTTGAGGCTTCCACCCTACAGGTTTTCCGCGTAAGCACTGCGTAAGCAACAGGCACCCATAGCTCAGCTGGATAGAGCGCTACCCTCCGAAGGTAGAGGTCTCAGGTTCGAATCCTGATGGGTGCGCCACCCCTCTCTTTGGGGATGGCGCTACAAGCGCTCGCCGAGCACTCAATAAGATGACACTGTTGCGGTATGTGAGCGTGCCGGCGATTGGCGCCCAGTCGAGTTGCGCGGCACTGACCGTGCCCTCTTAAACCGACCGTAACGAGATCGCCTCGGCGTTAGGCCCATCGGAGTGGCGGTGATCGTAAGATGGTTCAGTAGGAACACTCTCGGGAAGGCGTATGGGCATTTGCATCCCGGACGTCATTATCGCGTCGAACGCGACTTCCGTGATCATGACGGACGCCTCCATCGCCAGGGGCAACAATGGCGCTACCGCACATACACATTTCTTCCCTATGAAGATGGCCTGTCGCTTTTCTTTCTCACCAAGGACGGCGACGATCTGGAGATCGCCTTCAGGATCGAACCGGTGCCGAAGCAGCGATTATTGCAGCCCTGAGTGATGTCCTCCCGCAATGCGAGCCGTTTTATCGAAGCGTGTTTGCTGGCCTGCTAGCCGTCGATGGCGACAAGCTGGTTTCCTTCGACGGCGTCGATCGAGTGGCCTTCGGTTGGCAGGACGTTACTACGGTCGCCGCTTTCTATGGGCAGCAGCACTACGACGAGACGCGTTGCCTCACGATCAGCCATCGCCGTGGAACCGCAATCTTCCTGGCAGAGACTCATAGCGTGTGGCACCCCTTCCTCGACGGCTTGGAAACGAGGTTAGAGCGGGTCGTGCCTCGCCAGAGATGGCTGAAAACCTTGGACGAGGATCGATCCCGATCCATCCCAGTGTTCAAGCGTTCACGTCTTTAGATGCGTCCGTGAATCCTGCTGGCCATCGTTTTAAAAAAAATAGGAAGCAGCGCGGACGGCGGCTTCTCAGAAAAGGTACCATCGATCTTTCGCTCGAAGTTGTTGGCAGTTCGGTCGTTCTGACAGATGCCGATACAGCCGTGGCTACTCGGGAAGCGCGTTCTCCGAAAAATGCTTGCGGATGAAGTCGAGCTTGGGATCGATGTATCGACGACAAAAGGGTCTGTTTGGGTCGGTGCGATAATAGTTCTGGTATCTCTCGTCCGAAGCCTTGAAGCCCACGAACGGCAGGATGAGGGTGTGGACCGGCTTGCCGGCCTCCTCAGCGAGTCCGCGTATCGCCTCTTCGGCTTCGACCCGCTGACTCTCGTCGAAGATATAGATCGCGCTTCGGTATTTGTTTTCAACCGAGCGGGCACGTGTAGCGGAGTGTGTGCGCAGGTGCACCTCGGACAGTGTCCCCAGCCCGATAACGGAGGGTTCGAACGTCACGACCACCCCCTCAGCCCAGGTGTTCGCCGGGGCGGCCGATTGTAGGAAACCCTGCTCGACCTGCGTGACGCCACGCAACGCTTGGAAAACGCCCTCGGTGCACCAGTGGCAACCTCCTCCAAAGCCAACCTTTGCCATACTTAACTCCTGCGCAAAGGCACAACGGCCGGGCCAGACTTATCGAGCTGGCGGACGAACGCGATGATCCGCTGTCCGACATCGTTCGCCATTTCGACATGAGGGTAGTGTCCAGCGCCCTCGACAATCATGGTTTCGGCATGGAGCCTCGAAGCCAAGCTCCGGGCTTCTTCGACAGGGTCCGTGAAGTCGGGATCCTTTGTGCCCATGACGATGAGGCTCGGCACAGAGATCTCGTCCAAGATCGCTGCGGTGTCGGACTTCGACAATGAGAGCATCGTCAAGAGAGCCTGCATGCGCTTTGGCTCCCTGAGGTTTGCAGCAATCGCCGCTTTTACCTCAGCATGATCCGGCGCCGGTTTCGTCGGGAATAGGCTGCTCCAGTAAGTGGTCCAGAACCAGGTTCGCCATGGCCCCGCGAATCCGAGCCCAAGGACAAGTTTCTGGATCGTCGTGAGGGGAAGATCGCGAACGATCGGACCGAGCAGCACCACCCCGTTGACGTGACTAGGAGCTTCCTTGGCAGCCCAAAGCGCGGAGCCGGCTGCGAACGAGTTGCCCATGATCACGGCTGGCCCGTCAGCCAACTGTCGGAGGATGGCGACGGCGTCACGGCCGACCGCTCGCGCGGAGTAATCCGACCACTCCGGCGACGATTGGCCGAATCCGCGGACGTCCATCGTCACCACTCGGCATCCCGCATGCTGCAGCATGGGCTTGATGAGCCGATACTCGGAGCGCAGGTCTCCCATTCCTGGGATGCCTACGACGAGAGGTCCGGTTCCACCCGTATCGTCGAAGGCTATCCTACCGCCCTCTGTCTGAAGGAACTGGGTCTGCACATCGTTAGGCGCCATGAAACGATCCGATCCGTTGAGCAGCAGACCTATCGGCTGACTTCGAAAAGGAACCACGCTCGGCGTTCCGCTTCGTCGGTCCAGGTATCGATCAGGCCGGAGGTCGCGTTGTCCTTCGCCTCGTCGGCGACTTCCTTTGCGCGGCGCAGCGACTCGACCATGTGAAGATTATCGGCGCGCAGCTCCGCCAGCATGTCCTGCGGCGTGACGAACTCAGCGTCGTTGTCCTTGATCGTCTGGTGGCGGGCGATATCGCCGATCGATCGTATGGTCGTATTTCCGGTCTTCCGGGCGCGCTCCGCCATCGCATCGGTCGCTGCGAGGATTTCCGCAGCTTGCTCATCGAGAAGGAGATGGTAGTCCCTGAAGTACGGGCCCGAGACATGCCAGTGAAAGTTCTTTGTCTTGAGGTAGACCGCATAGCTGTTCGCCAATATTATCTTCAGCGCGTCGGCAACCGTCATGGTCGCGTTCTCGTCGAGGTCAGATGGTGAAGGCACGGTTGCAGCACTGGAGTTTGTCATCGCGTGAACTTCCTCGATGATGGCTTGCGCAAAAGATCAGCGCCGATTCTCTGGCACGCTGAGGTATAGAGGATGAATTTACCTCAGATCGAAGTCCAATGGCTTGTGTCTATAGTTTCGATAGTTCTGGCGACCAGAAGGGCGCTTGGAGCGGCACGGGAACATGGGAAGGCAGCGAACCCCACATGCTCATCAGGCATTCGGCTGATAGCCCAATACGAAAGCGATAACCTTCTCCGAGGACATCTCGCACGGCTTCAGCGACGCACTGCCCGAAGCAACGCGATACAGATTGAAGCTGACGATGTCGTTCCCGGCTAGTTCTCGAGCAAAAAGGCTGTTCCTCCGTCCATCCTCCGACCGACGAACCGTCACGCCGAAACGCCTGCCTTCGTAAGCGCCTTCGCTATACCCCTCAGGCAGACGCTCGAAAGCCGTATCGAATTCTGGATGGTCCATTCTGCATCACCGCCAATCGGCCTTCGCCCTGCGAACGTGAGTGCCGCGCCATGCGATTGGAGTCATCGCGTCAGTCTGACGTTGCGGCCCCAAAGAAACCCCGCGTCATTAGCGCTAGCGAAGTCCGGGTCTACGTAGATGAAAACACGCTTGATAAGCGCGCCGTCGAACTCGAATACGTTGGCGAAACGGCCTTCGGATCGGCCTTCAACCGGCCACGCCGTGCCGTCAGCCATAACGCCACCTTCAAAGCCTTCCACGATCACGTGGTCGCGGGCTACGTGGAAGGTCATGCGATCGAAATCGTGCTCGATCCGCTGAAGCGACCCCAACAGACCCTTGGCGACTTCCATGAATTCGGCTTTGCCATATCCAACTCCGAACTTCGGGAAGTACGTCACGACATCGTCAGTCAGAATGTCGAGAATGGTGGGATCGCCACTGTCGATTTTCCGGAAATAGTCGGTGGCGACGGCGATGCGCTCTTGGGTCAGCTCTGCATTCGGCACTCTGAACTCCTGAAATGCGGAAGCATTATCCGCTGTGGCTTCGAGAATAATGGGCCCTGCAGGATCAGCCGATCTGCTGCCCGGAATTCAACGGAGCGCTGAGGCGCGGAAGCGATCGTCCTTCAGTTATCCGCGTGACACGCCCGTCGCGCATCGATTCAGACCAGGACGCCCCCTGACACATCTATCACCGCGCCAGCTGTGTAGCTTGCAGCGGGACTAACGAGGTAACTGACGGCGCCCGCCACTTCTTCAATCGTGGCGATCCGACGGATGGGATGCATATCGATGACGGCCTGCGGAAAATTCTCAGCGACTTCCCCGGTCATGTCGGTCGGCATGATGCCAGGTTGGACGACGTTGACGGTAATGTTGCGTGGGCCAAGATCACGTTGCACCCCGCGGGCATATCCTGCGATTGCTGCCTTGGTTCCTGCGTAGTCGGCAATTCCCGGCACGATCGCTCGGGTGCCCAGGCCGGAACCGATGAAGACAATGCGGCCACCGTCAGAGATTTTCTGCGCCGCCGCACGCGTGATCGCCACGGTCCCAAGCACATTTACCATCCACTGCCTGTCGAACGCAGCGGAATCGAGCGTCGGATCGTCGACCAATTTTCCTTGGACGGCGATTGCGGCGTTGTTGATCAAGATGTCGAGCTTGCCGAGTTCAGCTACGACCTGCTCGACCATGGGCTGGGCGGCGGACGTATCCGCTTGATCGCATCGGATCGCGAGAGCGCGAACGCCTTTGGCCCTCACCACCTCGGCGACGGACTCGGCTTTATCGGCCGAAGCAGCGTAGGTGATAGCAATATCGGCTCCCTGATCGGCGAGCGTCGCCGCCAGCACGGCGCCAAGGCCCCGAGAGCCACCCGTGATGATAGCGACTTTGCCGTCCAAAACTTTCGACATCGGCGGTTCCTTTCTGAAGTCTAATGGCGGGCTGACGGCTAAGCGACGTTGACGCCTTTCCAGAAGGCGATGTGATCCTTGATGGAGTGCGCCGCCGGAGAAGGGTCGGCGTAGGTCCAGGCGGCGTTTGCATTGCGCCGGTCGCCGACCTGGAGATGAAAGTATTGCGCCGTCCCCTTCACGGGACAGACAGACGTGTGCTCGCTCGGTGCCAGATACTGCCGGTCAACCGATTGAGGCGGGAAATAATGGTTTCCATCCACGACCATAGTCTCGTCGCTGACCGCGAGGGTGGCATCGTTCCAAACTGCTGAGACCAAACCGGACTCCTCTTTTAATTTTCAGCCACTTGCATCGACCAGTGGCCCTATCTGGCGGGACAAATCAGTTTGCCGGAGTTTGTCCGGCAAGCAGCTTGTCGAGCGAGCCATCTGCATCGAGCGCAGCGAGATCGTCGGAGCCGCCGACATGCGTCTCGTTGATGAAGATCTGCGGCACGGTGCTTCGCCCCGACGACTCGATCATCGCCTTCCGGTGTGCAGGATCGGCTTCGATATCAAGCTCGGTGAATGCCACGCCCTTCTCTTGAAGGAGCGCCTTCGCGCGGCGGCAGAACGGGCACCAACTCGTGGTGTAGATGAGAACCTCAGGCTTCATGTTGTGTCTCCAATCGTTGAGGGATGACGGGCCGGCCGGATTCGCGGGGGTCATCCGAAGGTGAAGGCAAAGGCTTGCGCCCCCGGGTAGAGAAGCTCGATTTCGAAGGTGCACTCGTGGACCTCACCGCTCTGGCGTCCGAGTTGTTTGAGGCGCTGGCCATCACGCCGCCATCTTCCGGACCGTGTCCAAAACCCGGTCTTGCCGGTATGGCTTGGCGAAGAACACAACGTCCGCTGGAACGACGGCCTCGACCGGCCAAGGCCTCCCGGACGTGATGATGATCTGGATGGTCGGCCACCGCCGGCGGATGCAAATGGCGAGCATGATGCCATCGATCCCGCCGGGCATGTTCACGTCCGTGAACACGACGCGCACATCCAGTCGTTCCTCCAAGGTCATAAGCGCGGCGGATGCATTCGGCGCCTGCAAGACTTCGAAACCTGCCTCCTCGATCATGTCCGTCGCAAACAGACGGAGAAGTGGTTCGTCTTCGACGACGAGCACCACGGGTTTCACCATTCCACCCATACTCCCATCAACCTTGAACCAGGTGACGCATGGAGGCGTGCAGATCGGCCGTTAACCCGGCGGGCTCGTAGCGAACATCGACGCCCCCGGTGCCGACCAGGCCGATGTTGATCAGCTTCGATCCAAAGCCTCGGCGAGTTGGCGGCACAACCGGAGGCCCACCCCGTTCTCGCCATTTCACGCGGAGAAGGTCGTCGTCCAGGCCGACCTCGACTTCCCACGACAGCGAGACGTGGCCATCGTCACTGGTCAGCGCGCCGTATTTGCAGGCGTTGGTCAGTAACTCGTGGACGATGAGGGAGAACGAGAGCGCCGCTCGTGGCCCCAGCGCCACCGCCGGCCCACTCATGTCGACCCGATCTGAGAACCCGATCGCGTCGATCACTGTCGCTGCGACAGCTTGTAGATCAGCTTGTGTCCAACTCTTTTGAAGCAAGGCGTCGTGCGCCGCGCTCAGAGCCATCAGCCGACGCTCGAAGGCGTAGACCGCTTCGCGATCGGTGACGCTTCGCAGCGTTTGGCTGGCGATGGCCTGAACCATGGTGAGCATGTTCTTCAGGCGGTGAGCAATTTCGCCGTTCACTATGAGTTGCTGCTGCTCGGTACGATGCCTCGCGACGCCTGCCTCAAGCCGGTCCGCCGCACTTCGCAGGAACGAGATTTCCTCTGCGGGCCAAGGTCGGGGATGCGCCGAATGAACGAAGAAGACGGCGATGGTTTTGCCACGATCTCGAACCGGCATATCGACCAACGACCGAACGCCGACCCGCATTGCGCTCTCGAGATTGTGCAGAGTGCGATCGTCGGTCAGGGCGTCCCAAACGACGAGCGGGTCGCCAACGACGAGCGGCTCGCGCAAGCTCCCATACTCGTCGAGACGGTGGCGCCCGGCAATGCTCACGGCCCCCGGCGCCGTCCAATCGGTTTCGACGTCAATCGTATCGACGTCCTCGTTGACGGATCCGAACCCGGCTCGGTCTGCGGAGAGCGCTCGGCCGACGATGGCGGCGGTCGCCGAAGCCATCCCTGCGGTATCGTGGCTGCTCCGAATGGTTTCGCCGATTTCGACCAGGGCGGTCTGCAAGGCTGTGAGGCGCTCGCTCGCCGTTGCGATCCGGCGGAGTTCGAGATTTTCGCTGGCGAGACGGGCGAGCGCCTGCAGCATCGCCTTTTCCATCTCGCTGAGCCCTTCAGGCCGCGGAACGGTATCGATGACGCACAGGCGACCTACGATCGCTCCGGATCGCAGGACGAGCGGTGCGCCAGCGTAGGCGCGAAAGTGCCGGGCGCCTGTGACGAGCGGATTGCGCTTGGTCCGCGCATCATTTGTGAGATCGACGATCTCGAGAAGATCGCCCTGATCGATCTCGATCCGACAGACCGAGTGTTCGATCTCCGTCTCGCATACCTCAAGCCCGTACTTGGCTTTGAACCATTGCCGGTCAGTATCCAGCAGGGTGATGAGCGCGATGGGAACGTCACAGGCCTTTGCGGCGACAAAAACGAGATCGTCGAAGGCTTGCTCATCCGGTGTGTCGAGCACCATGAGGTCTGCAAGCGCCCGCACCCGCTGTGCCGCCCCGAAATCGGTTCTGTCAGCGCTCAGGCTCACCGCAGTTCTCCTGGATGATGCCTCGAAGGTCGAGCGTGGCCGATCATCGGCGTTTCCCGCGTCATGTCAGTGCCCCCTCATGCGGGGCGGCCACTGCGATGACGGCACGCCCGCTTGGCCGCTCTGATCGGCGATGGGGTTACCGACGGCGAGGACGATCTTGCCCTGGATATGGCCTGCCTCTGCGCGTTCGTGAGCGGCGGCCGCTTCGGAAAGGGGGTATGTGCTGTCGACGGCGACGCGAACCGCGCCGCTGTCGAGCAAGCGAGCTAGCTGGGCCAACTGGTCGCCACTGGAACGCACCTGCGTCGCCGAAACGGTCACTCCCCGGTCGGCAGCTTCATCATGTCCGGCAAAGCCAAGGGGAAAAATCGGGAACAGCGCTCCGCCCCGACGTATGGTCCGAAGGAAGCGGCCGGAGGTCGGACCGCCGACGGCATCGACGACAAGATCGATGTCTCGCACATCGTCTTCGGGTTTGGTCTTCGTGTAGTCGATGAACTCGTCGGCACCCAGTTCGCGGAGGAACGCTTCGTGCCGGGTTGAAGCGACAGCGATGACACGCGCGCCTTCGTGCTTTGCCAACTGCAATGCCAGATGACCGACACCCCCTGCAGCGCCGTTGATCATAACGCTCTTCCCAGCCAACGGGACCGGGCTGTGGCGCTCGGACTGCAGCGGGTTCTGCTCGTTATGGCCTAGCTCGATCAGGAACTGCCAAGCGGTCAGCCCCGACATGGGAACGGCGGCTGCATGAATGTGGTCCAGGTGTCGGGGCTTGGCCGCAAGGTCGGAAGCAGGCGCGGAAACATACTCGGCGTATCCCAGGCTCTCGCCGAAGCTGGGAAAGCGGATCATTCCGAAAACTTCATCGCCCGGCGAGAACGCGGTCACATCGTCGGCGACCTTCTCGACGATCCCGGACACATCCGAGCCCGGTATGGCGGGGAATGTCACCGACGGCCGCCACTCGGGCGGCAGAGCCTTGTATCCCTCGCGGAGATACCAGTCGGGCGGGTTGAGGCCTGCCGCTTGTACACGGACGAGCACCTCTCCCGGCTTTATCACAGGTGTCAGCGCGTCCTCATAGCGAAGAACATCGGGAGCGCCGAACTCATGGAAGCGGATCGCCTTCATTTTTTTGTCCTCCGATCAGATGCGTTCGAGGAGGGCGACAGTGCCTTGACCACCATCGGCGCAGATGCTGACGATCCCTCGAGATCCGACCGGCATGGCCCACAGCTCTTTCACAGCTTGGCTGAGATCACGCGCGCCGGTCGCGCCGAAGGGATGTCCGATGGCTACCGAGCCGCCGTTCGGATTGACGCGATCCCAATCGAAGTTGCCCATCTCAGCCGAAACACGGGCCTTCTCTCGGACCCAGTTCGGATCGGTGATGGCCGCGACGTTGGCCAGCACCTGTGCCGCGAAGGCCTCGTGGATTTCCCAAAGTGCGATGTCGGCGAAGCCAAGGTGATGGCGCGCGAGAAGTCGTGGAACGGCATATGACGGCGCCATCAGCAGCCCCTCCGTGCGCAGGTCGACCGCCGAGACTTCGTAGTCGATTATCCGCGCATAGGGCGTGCCATCGGGCAGCCTCTTCAGACCCTCCTCGTTGGACACCCAACAGCCGGCCGCCCCATCCGTGATGGGGGAGCTGTTGCCGGCTGTCAGGCTACCCATTCCGCTCTCACGATCGAAGGCGGGCTTCAAACCGGATAGACGTTCGGCGGATGTGTCCGCGCGCGGGTTCGCATCGCGGGAAAGCTCCGGCAACGAGATCACGAGGTCATCGAAGAAGCCGCCGTTCCAGCCGGCGACGGCGCGCTGGTGGCTTTTTAGAGCCCAGTCATCCTGAGCCTCACGCGAGATGCGCCACGCCTTGGCGGTCTCCTCCATGTGATCGCCCATCGTCCTGCCCGTAAGGCGGTTGGCCCAGCCCTTCGTGGGGAGCACATAGTCTTGAGGGGTCAACGCCCCCAGGGCGGCAAGTGCTGCGGCCGGATCCTGCGCGAAGAGATCGGTGAGTCGTTTAGATGCCTCAGCGGTGAGAGCGAGCGATGGTCGGCTCATGACCTCAGACCCGCCGACCAGTATCAGGTTGAGCCCGCCGCCGAGCATCCCGGCTGCGGCGAAGCTCGCGGTCATGCTGGTCGAGCACGCTAGGACTACGGAGAATGCTGGAACGTTGGGGTTGAGCTTCGCGTCCAGCCAGATTTCGCGAGCGATATTGCTCCAGCCCAGGTTCGGGATGACGGTTCCCCAGATCGTCAGATCGGGCTCCGCAAGCTTCGCCATTTCTTGGACGACTGGCACTGACAATGAGGCCGCGTCATAATTTGCCAGCGCTCCTCCGCCACGGCCGAATGGTGTCCGCAAGCCTGCGGCTATGAAAACTGGTTCAGCGAAGCGGCTCACGGTGATCTCCCAAAGCAAAAGATTCTAATTAGACGAGGTGGCGTGGTGCGGTCCGCTGACGGCAGGCGCCGCCCGTCAGGGCGTCTCCCCATCCCTGAGGTCGATAACCATCTTTCCGATGTTTTTTCCGGCGAAGAGATCGAGGAACGCCGACGGGGTTCTCTCGAGGCCGTGAACAACCGTCTCCTGCCATTTGACCTTCCCATCGGCGATCCACCGGGTGACGTCGCGCTGGAAATCCTCCCAAACCGACATGTTGTGGATGGTGACGAAGCCTTGCAGCAGGAGGCTCTTCTCAATAACCGCATAGATATTGCGGGGACCGACCGGCTCGCTGTTGTATTGCTCGATCATTCCGCACAGAGCGAAGCGTGCGAAGTCATTGGCCGCCTCAAGCGCCGCTTCCAGGTGCGTGCCACCGACGTTGTCGAAATAGATGTCGACACCCTTAGGCGCAGCTTCGCGAAGTGCTGCGACCATGTCGTCCGTATTCTTGTAGTTTATCGTGGCATCAGCGCCTGCTTCCTCGCGCAGCCAACGCAATTTGTCCTCGCCGCCCGCGGACGCAACGACTCGGCATTCCTTGATCTTTGCGATTTGGACAGCGAGCGATCCGACAGAACCCGCTGCTGCTGACACGAACACAGTTTCGCCAGCTCGCGGCTTTCCGATCTGGAGCATGCCGATGTAGGCGGCGAAGCCTGGGAAACCGAGCGGGCCCAGATACGCCTGCTCTGGAATCGTCGTATCGATCCTAGTAGCGGATGCGGCGTCGATGATCGCGCGGTCGCGCCAGCCGGCAAAGTGGCTCACGACCTCGCCAGGGCTGAACCGTTCATCCTTGCTTTCGACTATGACGCCGATCGCGGCGCCATCCAGAGGCTCGCCAACTTGGAAGGGCGGCATATAGCTTTCTCGACCGGTCATGCGGCCGCGCATGTAAGGGTCAACGGAGAGCCACCGGTTGGCGACGAGCAGTTGTCCTCGCTCTGGCGCGGGGAGATCCTGCTCGACGAGTTCGAAGTTGTTGGCCTGCGGTAGCCCTTCGGGACGACTTTTAAGGTGAAATTGACGGGCCATGATGGTCATGGGCGAAGCCTTTCCCGGACAGAGCTTGAGCTGGGCGCTCCCGCGTGATGGGATGCGATCATCTGGCCGCCCCTACCCACCGTAGCGCTCGGTCTTGATGATCGAGACGCCCAGCCCTGCCGACAATGCGCCGTCCGTCGCGATGTTGACGAAACCGTTCGACCCGCAAACGAACACGTGGCCCGGGTCGCGACCGAGACGTGCGATTGTCGCCTGGACCATCCCATCGTCGATCCGTCGGCCATAGTCCGAGGCGCGCTTTGGCGCTTCTCGCGTAATCGCGAGCGTCAAGATGAACGTGGGATCGCTCATCTCGATTGAGTGGAGTTCGCTGGAGAAGAGCACGTCCTCAGCGGTTCGCGCCGACAAGAGCAGAGCGACTGGAACGGCCTGTGCCGATGCCCGACGCTGCCGGATCATCGCCATCAGCGGCACCACGCCTGAACCTGCGCCGATCAGCAGCACCGGCTTGTCGGTAGGCTCGGGCCAAAGAAAGTGGCCTCCAAGCGGTCCCCTGAGTTCGATCTCGTCGCCGGCTGCGGCGACGTCGTGGAAGAATGGCGAAACTTCGCCATTCGGCAGGCGCTCGATGGCGAGTTCCAGGATCGGTGAAGAGCCCGCCGACGATGCGATCGAATAACTGCGCATCGCCTGATAGCCGTCTGGGGCGGTCAGCCGGACGTCGACGTGCTGGCCTGCTGTATGGACGAATGGTTCCTGCAATCGCAGGAAAAAGCTCTTGATACTCGGTGTCTGTTGGACGATTTCGTCGATCACGCCTGACTGCCACGACGCGGGTTGCGCATCGAACTCAGTCATGGGTGTACCGTTGCTCGCGCCACGGATCACCGTAGATGTGATAACCGCGCAACTCCCAGAACCCGGCCTCGTCGCGAGTGGTGAACTGCAGCGCATTCACCCACTTGGCGGACTTCCAGAAGTAGAGATGCGGAACAAGAAGGCGCGCCGGTCCGCCATGGTCGCGGGGAAGCGGCTGGCCCGCGTAGCTCAGCGCGACCATAGCTTTGCCGGACAACATGTCCGCGAGCGGAACATTCGTCGAATAGCCATCGTAGCAGTGCGCGAGAACGAAGTCTGTTGGCTGTTTAACTTCAGCGTCAGCGAGGATGTCCTCGATCAGCACGCCTTCCCACTTCGTGTCGAGCTTGGACCAGGACGTGACGCAGTGAATGTCTTTGGTCACTTTGGTCTTTGGAAGGGCGTTGAATTCACTCCAACTCCAGACCTTCACGGGTCTCGGACCGATCTTGACCGTGAACTTCCAGTCGGACGTCTCGATACGAGGCGTTGGCCCAGCGGTAAGAACGGGAAAGTTCTCCACGAGATGTTGACCTGGCGGAATACGGCCCTCGTGGTCGCCGCCTGAACCGCGGCCGGTGAAACCTCTGGTGACCATGCCGAACCCCCTTGCTCGTCACGACAGACCGACCGACTTCATCTCAGGCTAATGCGTAGATGACCCTCGCAAAGGAAAGATATCGAGCGGATCGCAAAGCTGATGTTCAGACAACCGGGTGTTAAATCAGTAGAGACACGCAATTCATCACTATGACTCGCGATAATCCCGCCTCGACTATAGCTTTATATCAGACTGCTTTCCCAATGCCCTGTCGCTATAGTTTCGATAGCTTTGAATCGGTGTTGCGTGAGCGTTATGGCTCGTGGGACAGAGAAGCTTCGCGAGGTGAGGTCGCCAGCATGCGACTGCGGCGTGCCCAGGAGGTCGTCATTCCCATCCAAGACGAGATTATCGCAGCGCTCGGCGTTTCGGCGTCGTTCGATGCCCGACGCGAGGCGGCAGAACGCGCCGCCTTCCTCCGCGACTATCTGAGGTCGTCGGGGCAGCGAGCGTATGTGCTTGGAATCAGCGGCGGCGTCGATTCCCTGACGGCGGGCCTAATCGCGCAATCGGCCGTGAAGGATCTGCGTCAGATCGGGTACGAATGCGAGTTTGTAGCGGTGCGGCTGCCCTATGGCGAACAGATGGACGAGCGCGATGCTCAGCTTGCCTTGTCAGCCATCAGGCCCGACCGCGTTGCGGTGATCAATATAAAGCCCGCGACCGACGCGCTGTGGAGCGAGATGACAGGCTCCAATTACGAGTCCGCCGACCCCGGCCTGCGCAGTACGGTGCTCGGGAACATCAAGGCACGCCAACGGATGGTCGCCCAGTTTGCTCTCGCGGGGACCCTGGGCGGCCTTGTGATTGGCACGGACCATGCAGCCGAAGCGGTGATGGGTTTCTTCACAAAGTTCGGCGATGGCGCGGCCGATGTTCTCCCTCTCGCCGGTCTCAATAAGCGGCGCGTTCGCGCGATCGCGTCTCATCTGGGCGCCCCGGCGGAACTGATCAGTAAGGTTCCCACGGCAGATTTGGATGACGCGATGCCGTTACACCCCGACGAAGACGCCTACGGCGTGACCTATGATGAGATAGACGATTACCTCGAAGGAAGGGGTGTGGCCCAGGCGGCGGTCGAGACGATCCAAAGAGCGTACCGAGCCACCGCGCATAAGCGCGCGCTGCCTGTGGCCTCCAACGTGCAGCTTCTGGCGCCGCAAGGGTCGAACGGACGCTAAATTTGCTCCCGCCTAGGACATAGAAACTATGTCACGCCGCTATTGGAAAAGACCGGCGTTGGAATTCATAGTCATCCACGTAAACTCGTGGCCTCGTCGGGTATAGTCGAGACAAGATTTTGGTCTTATCGACTATTTGACGCTCGGGCCGTGGGGCGGTGAAGTATAGCAGTTCCCCTGCGCTCGCGAGTTTTCGCTGCACGTCGGGCACATGCTTCGTGTTCGGAGAGAGGGATGAGCGCGGCCGATCGTCAAGCGCCAGAGCTTCGCATTCATCGGTGGATCGCCGTGGATGGAAGCGACCTCCAGACGCCGATCAAGCTATCGGATCTTGGCGTAGGGCCGAAGATCCTTTTCGCGTTTCAGCACTGGTGCAGGGGCTGCCATCTGCATGGGTTTCCCACACTGCAGAAATTGCATGGTGCGCTGGAGTCCAGAGGCGTCGGATTCGCAGTGATCCAGACGGTCTTCGAAGGAGCGCACGAAAATACATTCGACAAGTTGCGCATCAATCAGGTGGAGTACCGTCTCCCCGTCGCCTTCGGGCACGACGAACCGCCGCCTGGTGCTGCGTTTCCAACGTTCATGGAGGATTACCGGACACGGGGAACGCCGTGGTTCACGGTCATCAATGCCGACGGTCGCATCGTCTTTTCGGATTTCCACCTGGACGCGGATCGTTTGGTGGCAAATTTGGAGAGCTCGTGAAACATGCCACGGTGGCTTATTCTAGCCTGCACCCACTTCGTCGTTGGCATCACAGGCTTTGCTGCCGGCATCTACACGCTGCCTATCCTCACCGCGCCGGCGTCGCCCACTGAAGCTGCGTTGAGGAGTTCGACGCCTGAGGCGCTCTATTCGGGAAAGCTTTCTCGTGATCTAGCCGGCAGCGACCTGCTGCACTGGGGTGAAGGCGAAGTGCAGATCCTGCCTCACCGGATCGCACACATCGGCCGTCTCTCTCCCGGGCCGGACTACAAGCTTTATCTCGCCCCGCACTTCGTCGAGACCGAGGAAGCGTTCCTCGCGATCAAGGACGCGTCGGCCCGGGTCGGCGATGTGAGGACGTTCAACGGCTTCATTATGGAGGTGCCCGCCGACATCGACGTTCGCGACTACAGCGCCGTTGTCATCTGGTGCGAAGCCTTTGATCAGTTCATCAGTTCTGCGGCGTATCAGCCTCCGCGCCAGGCTCGGAAATGAGTCAGGCGATGAACAGCGTGAAGGCGGCCTGCGCGCGGGGGCTCGTTTTGGCGCCGGTCGCAGCGCTATTGTTGAGCGTCGCCACGTTGCTCTTGGGCAATGGTCTACTGGGTACGCTCCTGATCGTGAGGGCTGGGGAGGAAGGCTTTTCAGCTCAAACGATCAGCGCGATGATGTCCCTATACTTTGCGGGCTTCACCATTGGCGCTCTCACGCTGCCCAAGATGATCGTGTCCGTGGGCCATGTGAGGACTTTCGCTGGCTTCGCCGCGATGGCTTCAATGACGGCTCTTCTTCATGTCGCATTCGTGGAGGCAAACGTATGGATGCCGCTTCGCCTTGTGACCGGCTTCGCCTATGCAGGCATGATCCTAGCGACTGAGAGTTGGCTCAACGCGCACGCGATTCAATCCACGCGCGGTCAGCTTTTGTCGATCTTCGGCGTTGTTTCGATGGGTTCATGGGCCCTTGGTCAAGCGCTGCTCAACATCGCGCCGCCTACAGACGTGACGCTATTCCTGTTCGTCTCGCTGCTGATATCTGCGGCCGTCGTCCCCGTCACGCTACTGCCCAGTCATCCCCGGCCGAGGTTCAACAGGAGCCCGTCGCCTTTCGCGATCTCGTTGCAATTTCGCCCCTTCCGTCGGTCGGCGTTTTCCTAGCCGGCCTGGCCATCGGCGGCTTCTGGGGACTAGGCCCCAATTTTGCGCAGAGGATTGGCCTCGATGTGGGCGGCATTTCTGCGTTCATGGCTGCGGTCCTTGGTGGAACGCTCGTGCTGCAGTGGCCATTGGGATGGCTATCGGACCGCGTGTCGCGGACACTCGTCATTGCCGGCGCCGCCCTGGCTTCCGCGGCGGCTGCGATCGGCGTAGCGCTGGCTGCGGAGGCGCCTCTGCCTGTGCTACTTGCGGCGGGCGCGCTGTTCGGCGGCTTCGGTATTCCCATCTATTCGCTATGCCTTGCCGTTGCGAATGACGACCTTCCTGCGGGTCGGCTGCTGGGGACCGCTCGCGGACTTCTCCTACTCAACGGGATCGGAACCGCCGCCGGGCCGCTCATCGGAGGCCTGGTGATGGACCTCCTCGGCCCTGGCGGCCTGTTCCTCTACGCAGCGGCACTGCTGACTGCCCTGGCGGTCTTGGCCGGTGTCCGCAGGCACTCAGACCGCTCGGTCAAGACGAGAGCAACACGCTGCCCGAGCACGGCGATGATCACCGGGTCGCTCGACGCGATGATACGAACCACGGCGGATCAGCGCCGCTGAGACGCCTATGCCGACGACCGAAGGATTGCCAGTCGGCTGTTAGAGGAGCCTGGCTGAGAACAAGGCGGAACGTGTCATGGATGAGAGCGTGAACGCTCTAGCCGCGAGAAACGCATACGAGGCTAAACGGGGGCGATCGCCATCCTCCCGTTGGCCTTGGGGGCCAGCGTGTACGGCTTGGCCTTTGGTTTCCTGGCCGTACAGGTAGGTTTCCCGTGGTGGGGCGTCGCGATCATGAGCGCCTCTACCCATGCGGGCTCTTCGCAAATCATCGCGGTTGAGCAGTTCGCTTCCACAGGTGTCGTGTTGGGCGCGGTTCTGGCCGGTGCGTCGCTCAACCTGCGCTATGTCGGCATCATCGCCTCTTTATCCGAGGTGTTGGCCGGCTTGTCGCTGAGGAAGAAGCTCTTCGCCATCCACATTACTGGCGACGAGAACTGGGCTTTGACGATGTCCGAGCGGGCGAAGTCCCCCGATGTCGGAGCACCATTCCTCATAGGCTCAGGGCTGGTGAACATCTCCATGTGGACAGCCTCCACGACGCTCGGGGCCTTGCTTGGCGCCGCGCTGCCCGATCTCGGACGCTTTGGCCTGAGCTTCGCGTTCACGGCGGCCTTCATTGCGATGGCGCGAGGTCTGTGGCGGGGACGTTCCCAAGTTCTGCCATGGACCATGGCGCGGCAGCGACCATGGCCGTCATCTCGCTCGGCATGCCCAAAGCTTACGGGATCATCGTCGGCGCATTCTTCGGCTTGGTGGTGACCTTCTTGAAGCGCAGGATCGAGGCGGCAGCCCGATGAGCGCTTCGCACTGGGTTGTTGTCAGTTTGCTCGTTGTGGCTGCGTTTGCGATCCGGGTCGCCGGATTGATTGCCGGTGAACGAATTAGGGTTTCCAGGCAGGCTTGGGTTCTGGACGAGTTGCCTGGGCTGATCGTGGTCAGCTTGGTCGCGTCGTCGTTGATCGGTCAGCCACCTCCAACCTGGATCGCGGCCGGTGTCGCGCTGGGTGCAGCGATCGCCACGAACCAGGTCATCGTGGCGATGGTATTGGGAATGCTCGCCTACGCAGGTCTGGGGTGGCTTAGCTCGTAAGTGCCGATCATCTGAGAGAAGCGGCAATGGGGAGGCCGGAGGTCGTCCAGTAAGGCTGCGAACGTCGATGGCCCGCACTCACGATCCGAGGACCGCGGGTCCCGCCTACGCAACAGCCTCCACGGTCAAATCGCGGCCATTGAACTGCACCGTTTCCCCGGCTCGCGCGCCTTCGATCGCCTCGTAGATCGGGGCCATCGTCGAGATGCCCATCAGTTCCTGCCCATGACAAATGAACCTGCCAGTCGAGACCGAAATGACGAAGTGCTTACCGGACAGCTTGACGACGGCGCCTTCCGAGACTTCTGACTTTGGTCCAAAATCGATTGTCCGGAGTTTGTCGAGCTTATCAACATAGTCATCGAGAGTGTCATCGAGCGCCTCAGCAAAGTCGCTCGCCACCTCGGCTTGCGCCTGCTCGTCGTTCTCGATCGGCTCGCTGCGATCGAGGCGCGCGGTGGAGACGTAATCCAGATACTTCTTGCGAGCGCTTTGCAGCGCCGCGGTTTCAAGCGACAGCATTGTCTCGCGAATATGGTCCTTGTTCCAGTCCATCTCTGCCTCGTTATTTTTGACCTTAAGGGGCATCCCATCCATCGTTGGGGTCTGGGTTTTCCCGCGCTCCGCCGACATCATTCGTCGGTAATAACGTCTTCGCCCTGGTAGGGAATCCTGATCAGCCGGGGATCCCGAATAATGCTCGTCACGAGCCAGACGTATGATTGTTCTGCTGTATCGAAGCCGAGGATGCTGAAGGCTCCCCCGAACGGGCATGCCGGAAAGTCAGGGAAGCCTTCCCGCAAAACGTAACGCTCAGGGTCGCGATCAAACTCGCTTTTGTAGACTTTGCGCAGCCCATGCTTGCTCGGCACGTCGGCGTCACCGGCCGGAGCTGTTTCACGATGCTCAAGAAGCCGTTCGGACAGGTCACGGTGACATATCTCGTCGAACACATCGAAGGCATCGATAAGCAGACCTTTATGCTCGGTCGCCGGATCTGTGATGGCGTAGATGTTCGAAGCGTCTTCGGCTCCATCGCCGCTCTCAAGGCGTAATGCGGCATCGACACGAATGCTGCACGCGTCGAGGGTCGATCCGAGTTCGAGATCGACAAGAGCGCCGTCCTTCACACGGTACTCTCGGTCATAGCCCTTAGCCACGAAGGACTGTACGGCGTCCAGAACGTCTCTCACTTGAGTTGTCATCAATGCACCTCGAGTTCGGATTGTAGGGGTTGCGCGCCGACCGAAGGCGCGCTTTGGCTCCGCGACCGACCAGCACTGAAGATGCGGAGCACCATCATAGCCACTTGGCTCGCTTGAAGCGGACGAACAGGAAAAGACAGAACGTCAGCATTAGGCCGAGCACGACGAAATAGCCGTAAGCTGTGTCCAGCTCCGGCATGTTCCTGAAGTTCATTCCATATATGCCCGCGATGGCCGTAGGGACCGCGAGGATCGCCGCCCAGGCAGCGAGCTGGCGCGTGATGACGCCTGTCCTCTGCGCCTCAAGAAGGCTGCTGAATTCGAAGACCGTGGACAGCACCTGGAGGAGGCCATCGACCATGGACTGGACCCGATCGACATGGTCGGCGACATCGTTGAAGTACGGCCGCACCTCAGCGCTGATGCACGGGAAATGTCCGCGAACGAGCTTGCGCACCAGTTCCGCCATAGCGCCAAGGGTTCGCTGGAAACGCGTCAATTCGCATCGCAAGCCGAAGATGCGCGCGACCTCCGCCCGCCCCAGGAAGTCGTCGAGCGATCGCCTCTCCATCGCGAGCACGTCGTCCTCGATCATTTCGAAGATCGGCAGATACTGATCGACGATGCGGTGAAGGATGGCATGCAGGACGTAGTCGACACCCTTACCAAACTGAGCAGGCGAACCCTCAAGCTGCTCGCGAAGATTGCCAAGCGCTCCGGCGTTGCCGTGACGCACGGTGATCAGATGGTTGTGACCAGTGAAGATCGCGGTCTTGCCGTAGCGTATGCGGTCCCCAACCAGCTCGGCCGTCTGAGCGACGACGTAAAGCTCGCCGTTATAGACTTCGAGCTTCGGCGGGCACATCGGATGCATCGCGTTATCAATCGCCAATGGATGCAGATTGTAGGTCGACTGAAGCGCCCTGAGTTCGCTTTCCGAAGGCTCGCTGAGCCCAATCCAGCAGAAGCCAGATCGGTTCTTGTCGAGCTCAACCCGCTCGTCGATAGCGACTTCGCGGATGCGGCGACCCTCGTTGTAATAGTAAGCGGCGATGACGCTCATGCGGGCCTCGCAGGGATGACCAGGCCCCGCTGCACGGCTGGTCGAGCGAGGCCGCGATCCAACCAACCCCGGACGTTCCGGTGTTCGGCGATGCGCAACAGGTCGCCGGCGTCATAGGTGCTGACCAGGGCATTGACCCAGCCGAGCGTCGCGATGTCGGCGATGGAATAGTCGTCGACGATCCACTCGCGCCCATCCAGCTGGCGATCCAAGATCCCCAGCAGGCGCTTGGACTCGTCGGCGAACCGTTGCTGAGGCCGCTTGTCCTCGTAGTCCTTTCCGCCCCAACGCAGAAAGAAGCCCAGCTGACCGAACATCGGGCCGATCGCCGACATCTGGAAGAATACCCAACTCAGCACCTCATAACGCCTGGCTTGTCCCGGTGGAATCAATCGGCCCGTCTTCTCGGCGAGGTAAACGAGGATCGCACCGGACTCCCAAACGCCGAGCGGCTCACCATCGGGGCCTGACGGATCGATGATCGCAGGGATCCGCCCGTTTGGGTTCAGCGACACGAAAGCGGGGTCTTTGGCCTCGTTTGTGCTGATGTCGATAAAGTGGGGCTCGTATGGCAGGCCGGTCTCCTCGAGCATGATGGAGACCTTGACGCCGTTGGGCGTGGGCGCTGCATAGAACTGCAGGAGATCGGGATTGGAGGCAGGCCAGCGCTTGGTGATCGGATATGACGAAAGGTCTGGCATGCTGGGGCAATCCTACCAAATCGATGGCCGGCAAGCGGCATGACCGCTTGAGGGGCCGTACGAGGACCGCATCGTTCGCCGATGCGGTCCCATTGCTTGCGATGCAGAGCGCTATGTCGCGATAGGCGCTGCAGCTATTCTGCTGCCGCTCCGGTGGTAGGCTGGGTAGCATCAGCGTCTTGACGCTTGGGGAGCACCCAATTCGCGCGCGGGAAATGGCACGTGTAACCGCCCGGGCGCTTCTCGAGATAGTCTTGGTGCTCCGGCTCCGCTTCCCAGAAATCGCCGACAGGCTCGACTTCGGTGACGACTTTGCCGTCCCACAGTCCGGAGGCGTCGACGTCGGCGATCGTCTCCTCGGCGACCCGTTTCTGCTCATCGTCCACATAGTAGATGCCGGATCGATAGGAGAGGCCGCGATCGTTGCCTTGCCGATCTTTCGTCGTCGGGTCGTGGATCTGGAAGAAGTATTCCAGGATGTTACGGTAACTTGTCGCTGCCGGGTCGAAAATGATCTCGATCCCTTCAGCGTGAGTACCGTGATTGCGATAGGTGGCGTTCGGGACGTCGCCACCGGTGTATCCGACGCGGGTCGACACGATGCCGGGCTGCTTGCGGATCAGATCCTGCATGCCCCAAAAACATCCGCCTGCGAGAACAGCGCGCTGATGCATGTTACGCCTCCTCCACCTGATCGAGATATTCGCCGTAGCCCTCGGCTTCCATCTCATCGCGCGGGATGAAGCGAAGGGCGGCCGAGTTAATGCAATAGCGTAGTCCGCCACGGTCGGCCGGACCGTCGGGGAACACGTGGCCGAGATGGCTGTCGCCATGGACCGATCGAACTTCCGTCCGGACCATGCCGTGCGAACTGTCCCGCACCTCGTTCACGTGCGCGGGGACGATGGGCTTGGTGAAGCTGGGCCAGCCGGATTTCGACTCGAACTTGTCCGTCGATGCGAAAAGCGGCTCTCCGGACACGACATCGACGTAGATGCCCGGTTCTTTGTTATCGTTGTATTCACCGGTGAAGGCTCGCTCCGTGCCGTCTTCCTGGGTGATCCGGCGTTGCTCGGGGGTCAGGCGGTCGATCGCTGCCTGAGACTTTTCAAACTTCATGATCGTCTCCAATACTTGGTTTCAGGGCCAAGGCACATTACGGACATCTTATCTTGCTTGACGGTCACCTCGACTATCGCAGTGCCAATTATATTTATCCAATACGCTGTGCGTATAGTTTCGATAGCTCCGCTGTGATCAGCGGCGTTCAGTTCCACGCGTATCTGGCCGCCATCTGCGCGATCTTCCTGATCTCAACCGGCGCCGTGGAGCCAGAGACCGTCGCGATCACGACCTCTCGCTCGAGGACAAACCCATCGATCGGACGCGTAACCAAACCTTGGGCTGTAGCCGACCGCTCCGGAAGGATGCATATGGCCTCGCCGTCTGCGACGACCCGTTGCACCCAATCGTCACGATCGGACCGGAAGCGCGGCCGCATCAGTACCTCCCGTCGTGCGAAATGGTCTAGGATCTGCTCGCGAAACTCACACTTCAGACGATCAACGAACGGGAACTCCAACAAGTCCTCGCCTCGCACGATATCGCTCGCCGCGAGCGGGTGTTTCGCGGAACAGCCGAGTACGAAGCGCTCACGGAACAGAGGTCGCACATCAAGCTTGCGGTCCGGCCGCGTCTCGCGCGGCAGGATGCATGCGTGATACTTGCCCGACAGCACCTCCGATGTGTCTTCACTCGCCCCGAGCGAATGCATCTTGATCTCGATCGATGGCACTTCTGCCAACGCGCTTTCGAAGAAGGCTGTAAAAAGCTTCGGCCCGACGGTCGGGGCGACGGCGACGTCCAGCACCCGGTGCCTCCCCATGGCCCAGTTTTCAGAATGATGCCGAACACTTTTCATCGCGACTAACATGCGCCGAAACTCAGCCTCCACGTCCTGGCCAAGGCCGGTGAGACGGCTGTTCTTCCCATCGCGATAAATGAGCGGACCGCCGAGCTCTTCCTCCAAGCGGCGGATCGCGCGTGTCAGGCTTGGCTGGGACACACCGCTCAACCGCGCCGCTGCTGTAAAATTCAGCGTCTCGGCCAAGTTGATGAAATAGCTGACCTGATTGAGTTCCATAGCCCTTCGGCCTGCACGCCGTGAATGATGCCGCTTCAGGACCGGTCTTTTCGACCGCCACCAGAAGTATGCGCGACGCATATAATCACGCTTTAGGGGCTTGTCTATATGCGCCACGCATATAAAAAGAATGTCTTGGACGGCTAGTCCGGGCCTGATGGCGCTTCCGCCAGGGCCCAAGGGTTCCGGTGCACCCACTAAGTCGCCGTGGGAGGCTCGACGCTTATGACAGGAAGACCGTTCACGTTTCCCGGTGGTGGAGGCTCTGATCTAGCCGGGTATTTGGAGGCGCCCGAAGGTACGCCTCGCGGCTGGGCTATTTTCGCCCATTGCTTCACTTGCGGGAAAGACAGCCGCGCCGCCGTGTACATCGCACGCGCCCTCTCGCGGGCTGGCATCGGCGTCTTGCGGTTCGACTTCGCCGGCACCGGGATCGAGAGTTCTGCGGATGAAGCGATAAGCTTCGCTTCCGACGTCGATGATCTTAAGGCCGCCGCGGAGGCCATGGCTGTCGCCGGTAAGGCCCCCTCCCTCCTTGTCGGACACAGCCTGGGCGGCACGGCTGCGATCGTAGCCGCCGCCGACTTGCCGGATATCGCAGCGGTAGTGACGATCGGCGCCCCGGCTGATCTTCAGCATATATTGCGCGTCTTTCAACCTGCCGACCTAGACGCGATAGCGAGCGAGGGCGAGGCATCGGTGGAGATTGCTGGCAGGCCCTTCCTGATCCGCCGCAGTTTCCTTGAAACGGTCGACGAAGTGGACATCGAGAGGTCTATCGCTGCCCTTCGACGTCCGGTGCTTGTGATGCATTCACCGGTGGATCAAGTCGTGGGTATCGAGCACGCCTCGCGCATCTTCGTCGCGTCGCGCCATCCCAAGAGCTTTGTTTCGCTCGACACGGCCGATCACCTTCTCACCGATGTCGAAGATGCGAACTACGCCTCAGCTATGGTCGCAGCGTGGGCAAGCCGCTTCCTGCCGCCGCTCGCGGCGGACCTTCCGCAAGTCGAGTTAGCGAATGGAGTCGTGGCGTCGGAAACGTTGGCGGGGAAGTTCCAACTCACGGTCCGTAGTGGCGAGCACACGCTGTTCGCCGATGAACCAGAATCGGTCGGAGGTCTCGGCAGCGGCCTGTCTCCTTACGAACTGGTGTCGGCCGGACTGGCCGCCTGCACGGTGATGACAATGCGTCTTTACGCGAACCGCAAAGGCTTCCCGCTGGAGCGAGCGACGACGACCGTGCGACACGAGAAAGTGGCGGACATGATGCCTCCCGACCGCTTCACGCGCACCGTCTCTCTCGATGGGCCGCTCAGCGATGAACAGCGGGCGCGCATTCTGGAAATCGCGGATCGGTGTCCGGTCGACCTGACACTCGTCCGAGGCTCGGATGTGCAGACCGAACTTTCGAGCGATGCGCAGCCTGCAGGTGCGGCGCCGGCGAACTGATGTGGTGCACAGAGCGGAGGTTGATCGAATGCAGAGTCTGCCCACTACTGACCAGACGCCGACGCGAACCGAGCGAGCGATACTTGCGGGTGGGTGTTTCTGGGGCCTCGAAGATTTACTTCGCCGCGCGAAGGGCGTCGTGACGACGCGTGTCGGCTACATCGGCGGCGAAATGCCGGACCCGACTTACACGAGACACCATGGTCATGCGGAAGCGGTGGAGGTCACGTTTGATCCTTCGATACTGACATATCGTGCTCTCCTGGAACTCTTCTTCCAAATCCACGATCCGACGACATACGAGCAACAAGGTAACGACGTCGGACCAAGCTATCGGTCCGCGATTTTCTACACGTCTGAGAAGCAGATGGACGTTGCTCTGGAGACAATCGCCGAGATCGAAGCGTCGGGGCGCTGGCCGGGACCTGTCGTATCCGAGATCAACCCGGAAGAGCCGTTCTGGGAGGCCGAGCCAGAGCATCAGAAGTACCTCCAGCGTCGACCCGGCGGCTATAGCTGCCACTTCGAGCGACCGGCCTGGCGATTGGACCGAGCGAAACGATGAGCACGCAGGGACGGTCATCAACGATACGGACGCTAAGGCGCTCGCCCCGCGTCGCTAGGTCAGCCGGGTTCTTGCGATGATACCCGAATACGTAATCGCCGGCTTGTGGGGGCTTTTGTCAGGAAGCGGACTTCTGGTGGGGGCGGTTCTTGCGGACGTGCTGTACGGGCGACTCACTCACCGCATGATCTCAGCGGTGATGGGCTTCGGTGGTGGTGTGTTGATTGCCGTGGTCGCTACCGAACTCATCGGTGATCGCGTGTCGGCTGGCCTGGGACCCTTAGCGATCTTTGCGCTGCTCGCAGGGGCCGCAATCTTCAGCGGCACAAACTGGTTTCTCTCTCGCAGGGGCGCGAAGCATCGAAAGCGATGCGGTGAATGCACCGAGCAGGCCACTGAACAGGAGCACCGCGGTAGCGGTGCTGCGATTGCGCTTGGCAGCGTCCTCGACGGCATTCCAGAGGCCCTCGTGATTGGGATGTCCGTGGCTGGTGGAGGCAGGATCAGCCTTGCAGTAGTGGCAGGCTTCTTTTTGGCTAATGTGCCACAGGGTCTATCGAGCACTTCCGGAATGAAGGTCGCGGGCCGATCGCGAAGCTATATCTACGCGGTCTGGATCGGTATTCCGCTACTTGTCTGCATCGCCGCCGGTACGGGAAACCTTCTGCTCGGCTCGGCGTCCACTCAAGCCCCTGCCATTCTGTCGTTCGCAGCCGGCGCGGTCATCGCGATGCTGGCGGAGGCTATGATTCCCGAAGCTTTCGAGAAGGCGCCGCCGTTCATAGGCCTGATCACGGTCGTGGGGTTTCTGGCGGCGTATCTCATCGCTCAACACTGAAACCTGCGACTTCCGGAGCTCTAAGCCTCGCCGCCGTTCTCGCGGTCTACGCCGCGCTCGTGCAACTCGGCATCGATCGGGCAATTCGTGCAGCCCTCGTAACAGCACAAGCGGCAGATGCGGTAGGAATGCTCGAGGTTTTCCAGGCGATCGCGCAGCACGCGTTCAGCAATGCTATAAAGAGCGTCCAACTCGGTAGGGGTGAGGATCGATAGTCCCTCAGCGATCACCTTGTCTCGCGAGGCCAGGACCGCATCGCTCGCGACCTTGCCAGCCTCTGTAAGATGGAGGGACCGCGTGCGCCCGTCAGTCGAATGCTCACGCCGCTCGACCAATCCCTCCGTCGACAAACGGTCCACCAAGCGGACGGTCGCGGCATGGGAAAGTCCCACCCCAACTGACAGCATGCGGATCGATAGCCCTGGCTTATGGGCAATCAACGCAAGCGCCGAGGCGGCGGGTCCAGCTTCTGGCGCCCGCGATGAACTAGCGCGAACGATGTCGTCGCTGATCATGAGTGCGAACGCCCCGAAGATATTTCGATCTCGAGGTCCATCCATTGCCCCATCTATATGTGCGCGAAGCATAGACAGCAAGCCATACCCCTGCGGCGCCGGGGGATTCTGGCAAGCCGAAAGGTGCGCCTTTACAGTGGCTTAGGATATGCTGCGGATGGCGCGGACGATTGGAATACAGGACTTCGATCGTCGGGACACACAAAATGGCGATACCTGGCGGCTATAGATCGGGGTGGGCTGTCGTGATTTTGGCTGCCCGACGGCCGAATCACATCACGCCTGCGCCAGGTGCCACCCCTCGTCGGCACCTAACGGAGGGATCCGGGGGCTTGCTCTCTGAGATGCACCTCGACCGTCTCACCGCGTCCGACCACCACAGTGTCAATCTCGCTGAGAAACAAGCCGTGCTCCATTACGCCGGGGATGGCATCGATCGCTCCGGCGATCTCGATCGGCCTAAGGGCCTTGCCGAAGGCTGCATCCAAGATGTGATTGCTCTGGTCTGTGATGAATGGTTCTCCGCCGACCGAGCGAAGCGTCACACTGGCTCCGAGGTTGGCAAGATGCGTTCGAACGAACTCGCTCGCGAAGGGCACGACTTCGACCGCCAAAGGAAACCCGCCGAGTCGTTGAACGACTTTGCTAGCGTCTACGATCACGATCATCCGGCTAGAAGCGGCGGCCACGACCTTCTCTCGGAGCAAGGCGCCGCCGCCGCCTTTGATCGCCTGAAAGTGGCAGTCGATCTCGTCAGCGCCGTCGATCGTGAGGTCTATCGAACTGAACTGCTCAAAAGGAACGAGCGGCACCGCGAGACGACGAGCCAACATTTCGGTCGCTCGGGAGGTGGCGACAGCGGTGATGCGAAGGCCCTGCCGAATGCGGTCGCTCAGGCTCTTAATGGCATAGGCTGTTGTGCTTCCGGTCCCAAGGCCAACGAACATGCCGTCTTCGATCTCGTCGACTGCTCTAGCCGCAGCCAGCCTCCTCTCTTCTTCTTGGGTAAACATCAACGCCACTTCATCTCGCCGGTATGCGTGCCTTCACCAGGTCGATTGTGAAACCGGGCGGCGCAAACCTAATCCTCCATGCCGACATTGCCTCGTTGACCTGCAGCCAACAGACGGATAGGTCTATGCGTGGCGCATACATAATGAGGATGGTCTGATCGGCAAGCTTTCGCTGCTGGAGACGACCACCGCGTGCCAGGCGGCACTGAGCGAAGTGCGTATGCCGTAGCCAGTTCGGCGAACCAGGGGACACAGGCATGACGGTCAAGGTCGCAATCAACGGTTTCGGTCGGATCGGACGACTGGCCTTACGGTCGATCGTCGAACTACGGCGTGATGACATCGAGGTGGTTGCGATCAACGACCTCGGGCCGGTTGCTACGTTGGCGCACCTCCTGAAGTACGATTCAGTTCACGGCCCCTTTCAAGGATCGATAGCCACCGGCGAAGACTGGATCGACATCGGGTCCGGTAAAATCAAAGTGTTTTCGGAGCGCGATCCATCAAAGCTTCCGCATAACGAGCTTGGAGTCGACGTGGCGCTCGAATGCACGGGTTTGTTCACCTCCAAGGAGAAGGCTGAATCGCACATCCGTGCAGGAGCAAAGCGCGTGCTCGTCTCCGCGCCCAGCGAGGGCGCAGACAAGACGATCGTCTTCAAGGTCAATCACGAAACGCTGACAACCGAAGATGTCGTCGTATCGAATGGCTCATGCACCACGAATGTCCTCGCGCCCGTCGCGAAGATACTGAACGATCTATGTGGCATTGAGCGGGGCTACATGACCACGGTTCACGCCTATACCGGTGACCAACCGACGCTGGATACGGTGCATAAGGATCTCTACCGCGCACGGGCAGCCGCGCTGTCGATGATCCCAACCTCGACCGGAGCCGCGAACGCAATCGGACGCGTGCTGCCAGAACTGAAAGGCAAGCTCCATGGCTCGTCAATCCGCGTGCCAACGCCGAACGTATCGGTCGTCGATCTCGCTATTTCCGCATCCCGGGAGGTGACGATCGACGAAGTGAACGACGCCATTCGTCAGGCTGCGAGTGGTCCGATGAGTGGGGTGCTCGCATTCACGACAGAGCCTCTGGTGTCTGTGGATCTGACCCACCGGACCGAATCCTCGATCGTCGCGCTCCCCCAGACCGATGTCGTCGATGGCCGGATGGTTCGCGTGCTTGCTTGGTACGACAACGAGTGGAGCTTCGCGACACGCATGGCGGATGTCGCCGTGGTGATGGCGAAGCTCATCTAGCGGATCGGTTGCGGGAAAGGTCGTATCTTGGCGACAGGATGCGTTCGCGAAACGGAGGCATTAAACATGAATGGGCCACTAGCACGTGCAGCGAGAGCGCTCATTCAGTGGCCGCGATCACATGTCGCCAAGATCGCAGGCTTGGAGGAAGAGGCGCTAGCTCAATTCGAAGCCGGCGCCAGCGTGTTTGCAGCCTCGGATTTGACGCGGCTGCGGGACGCGCTCGAACGCGGCGGCGCGGTTTTCATCAGCGAGGACAATAGCGGAGGGCTCGGCGTAAGGCTCAAGTTCAACGCCAAGGATGTGCGTGCGATCAATCGGATGGAGGGCGAAGGTGGGCCGGTAGGCACCGACGACGTCTAAGCCTTCCAGCGAACGCTTGTACTCCGGCACGAGGCTCGACACCGGCCCACAGATATTGTATGCGCGACGCATATATTGCGTGAGTCGCGGCGATGGATGACCCCTCGGATCGCTTGATCAACATCTTTGGCGCGCTGTCTCAAGCGGTGTCTGACCGCGTGCGCTTGGCGATCGCTGAAGCATTCAATGCGGGGGCGAGACGGCCGCGGCTTTGATCGCGATCGGTCACGCGCCAGGAATGTCGATCGGCCAGGTACGGCAAACTCTCCGGCTTTCGCATGCAGGTGCAGTTCGCGTCGTCGAGAGGCTAGGCGAGCAAGGCCTGGTGGCGAAATCGCCGTCGCCCTCTGACCGCCGGGTAGTTCATGTCTCGCTGACCTCGCGTGGTCAGGTGGAGCGGACCAAGCTGCTAGGTCTGCGGAACGCGGCGGTGTCCGAGCTGCTGAGCAAAGTGTCGGCTGACGATCGCGTCGTGCTGGAGCGGGCCGCGGACAACATCCTGTCGTCGCTGTTCTCGGACCTCCACGGCGGCTTGGCAATCTGTCGTCTGTGCGATCAGGCCCGGTGTGCCGATTGCCCAGTCGGCCACCATCGTCCGTGACGCCCTGACGATCATCCCCTTTTGAGGAGTTCGATATGAGTATTTTCGATCGGTATGAATTGCTTGTGCCCGAGCGCAGTCGGAAGGAACTGGCGCTGTTGAGATGGGCGCTCGTGATCGTTTTCTCTTGGTTCGGCGCGATGAAATTCACGGCTTACGAGGCCGATGGCATCGCCCCTTTCATCGGCCATAGTCCGATCATGAGTTGGCTGGGTATGTTCGGGGTACAGGGCCAAAGTTACTTTGTCGGCGTCATCGAGCTGTCGACCGCAGTCGTGCTGGCCTTAGGGGCTTTCCGCCCATCCTTCTCAGCGCTTGGCGCGCTTATGTCGGCGGCGACCTACTTCATCACCCTGACCTTCTTTTTTACGACGCCTGGGGTCGGGGAGCCGACTGCCGGAGGCTTTCCTGCGATATCCGCCGCTCCTGGCCAGTTTTTGCTGAAGGACGCAGTTTTGCTTGCGGCATCACTTGTGCTGCTGTTTGCGTCGGTCCAACCCAAAAATGAGCGCCTTGGGCCGATGACCATCGATCGGTCGTGAACATAGGCACGATGGTCTTGGACACGCTCCGTGGAGAGTGGGCGCTTCGTCGCAACGTCGATCCGACGGGCGAACAACTGATTGGCGACGCGGATTTCGCTTCGACAGGTGAATCCGCGCTCACCTATCGAGAAAGCGGGATACTTCGGCTTCGGGATGGCCGCGAACTCTCAGCGTCTCGGCAATATCGGTACTGCGCGGTCGGCCACCGAGTAGACGTTCAGTTCGCAGACGGACCGAACACCGGGAAGCTGTTTCTCAACCTTGCATTCTCGCGCAAGAATTGGGGGTACGAGGCAACAGACACCCACTTCTGCGGTGACGACGCCTATCACGCTTTTTACCGAATTCTCGACGCAGGATCTTTCGAGACAGTTATCAGGGTCATTGGTCCACGAAAGGCGTACGACCTGCGGAGCCGGTACTCAAAGGTGTCACGAACGACGCCGGACCGTCTACTTTTTCCCCTGGCCTGACGCGCCGTTCCTGGCCAGTCTGTCACGCGCTTCGAATCCGAAAACGATCGTGGTCGTCATCACGAGGTAGGCGACTATGCCGCCCGGAGAAAGCGTAGGCATTGCGGCAAGGATTAAAGCGTCGTTGCCACCGGGTATCAGGCCGATGCCTATTCCCATCAACGCGCCGCCGGCGATCGACCGCAGGATGCCGGCGGCCGTCGGCCGCTGGAAACGCAAGCGACCCTGGCGCACGGATGCCGTGATGGCTCCCGCAACTGAGGCAATGACCGCAACCAGTGCGACCTCGCCTGTTGGCGACATTCGGTAAGCGCTGTCCGGATCCCACCTTGCGCTGACGGGTGATTGGTTCAGACGCTTGGGGTCATGGAACATGTCATCCTTACGAGCGGACTGGACACCAGGTCTGGAGTGGGTCTGGAGCCTACTGGGCGCGCCGAGGTGCTGCGGGCTATGGCTGGCCGCCGGCGGACCTGGACGCTTGAGCAGAAGCTGGCGATGGTTGCGCAGATGGAGCGCTGCGGCAACGTCGCAGCCTTCGCCCGGGAGCACGATATCCGGACATCACTGCTCTACACGTGGCGGCGCGAGCTGCGGTATGCGCTTGAAGCGAGCCGGCCAGTTGAACAGGAGACCGGACCTGCTTTCATCCCGGTGGTTGCGGACTGCCCTAAGCCCCTCTCGGATGATGTCGCCATCGAAGTTGAGGTAGCGGGTGCAGTGGTTCGGATCGGACGCGCAGCAAAGCCCGATCTGGCAACTGCCGTGCTGAAGGCTTTGCAGGTGCAGCGATGATCGGTCCAGCGCCCGGCACGAAGGTGATGGTGGCGACGAAGCCCGTGGATTTCAGGAAGGGAGCGGACTCGCTCGCCGCACTGGTGGCGGCCGAGTATGGCGGCAAGCCCTATTCCGGCGTGATCTATGTGTTTCGCGCCAAGCGTGCCGATAGGATCAAGCTCATCTGGTGGGACGGAACGGGCCTGTGCCTGATGGCCAAGCGACTGGAGCAAGGCACCTTCCATTGGCCCCGGATTCAGGAGGGCGTGATGCGGCTGACCGCTGCCCAACTGGGCGCTTTGCTGGAGGGTCTGGACTGGCGCCGCGTGCATGGCGGACGCCGTCCGATCGCGCCCCAGATTGCTGCTTGACGGAGTGCGCGCAGACTGATTCAACTGGTTCATGCTCCTCGAGGCGGACCTTCCCGATGATGTTGACGCGCTGCGCGCGCTCGTCCTCGAACAGGCCCGCACACTGACCGATCTCACCGATGCCAAGAGCAAGGCCGATGCCCGGATCGAGCGGCTGCAGGCGATCCTCGAGGCCTTCCAGCGGCACCGGTTTGGCCGCAAGTCCGAGCAGCTTGATCCCGATCAGTTCGAGCTTGCGCTGGAGGATATCGAGACCGCGCTCGGCAGCGTGCACGCCGCAACTGATGCCGCGGTGCCCAAGGCCAAGGGCGAGCGCCCGCGCAAGTCCAACCGCGGATCGCTGCCCGCCCATCTTGAGCGGATCGAGCAGGTCGTGGATGTCGAGCAGAAGGCTTGTCCCTGCTGCGGCGGCGCGCTCCACCAGATCGGCGAGGATGTGGCCGAACGCCTTGATGTCGTCCCCACCACCTTCCGCGTGCTGGTCACCCGCCGTCCGCGCTATGGCTGCCGTTCGTGTGAGAGCGCGGTTGTTCAAGCTCCGGCGCCGGCACGGATCGTCGAAGGTGGCATCCCCACCGAAGCGCTGATCGCGCAGGTGCTGGTATCCAAGTATGCCGATCACCTCCCGCTCTACCGGCAGGCGCAGATCTATGCCCGGCAAGGCATCCAGCTGGATCGTTCCACCCTTGCAGACTGGGTCGGCAGGACAGCATGGTATCTTCGGCCCATTCGCGATCACATCCTTGAGCGATTGCGACGATCCGAGCGGCTGTTCGCCGACGAGACCACCGCGCCTGTGCTCGATCCCGGGCGCAAGCGGACCAAGACCGGTCAGATCTGGGCCTATGCCTGCGACGATCGGCCATGGGGCGGCAGTGACCCGCCGATGGTCGCCTATGTCTACGCTGCCGATCGCAAGACCGAGCGACCTGAGGCGCATCTCCAGGGCTTTGCGGGCATCCTGCAGGTCGACGGCTATGGCGCCTATGCAGCGCTTGCCCGGCGTCATCAGCAGATCCGGCTCGCATTCTGCTGGGCGCACGTGCGCCGCAAGTTTTACGAGTTGGCCGAGAGCTCGCCCGTGGCAGCCGACGTGCTGCGGCGCGTTGCCTCGCTCTACGCCATCGAAGATGAGATCCGCGGGCTACCTGCTGACGAACGTCGCGACATCCGTGACCAGCGCAGCCGCCCGATCATCGACGACCTCTACAGGTTCCTCGAAGCACGCGGTCGGCAGGTCAGCGCCAAGAGCCGCCTTGGCGAGGCGATCCGCTACACGCTTCCGCGTTGGGAAGGCCTCATCCGCTTCCTCGACGATGGCCGCATCGATCTCGACAACAACGCCGTCGAGCGCGCCATCCGCCCGCTTGCCCTCAATCGCAAGAACGCCCTGTTTGCTGGCTCCGACGAGGGCGGCGACAACTGGGCGGTGATCGCCACACTCATCGAGAACTGCAAGCTCACCGGCATCAACCCGCACGCATGGCTGACCGCGACGCTCACCAGCCTCGCCAATGGCCACCCGGCATCCCGGATCGAAGAGCTCCTGCCGCGCCCTCACGTGGGCTGAAGACAGCGCTTACGACATTCGAAGAGGAAGGCCGCGTTGGATAAGGTCAGCGAATGTCCATGCTGGCGAAAGCGCGTAGAGAAGCCCACCAGTGATACCGAGGCCGATCATTGAAGCGCCAAATGCCCAGCTCTGCCTTCTTCGCGGTGGGGTCTTCCGCGATACGAAGATCACCGCCAGCGCGAGCACGACGGCTAAGGCAAGAAGCGTCGCGGCCCCAGGGACACTCGGCCTAGCGATGAAACTTGGCCATGTCGCGACGGCGCCAAACCGGCCGAAATCAGCGGCCAAGATGCCGATTGCCAGTCCGGCAGGAAGGGCAAGCAACCGCATCTCTCCATCCCCTAACCGTGCCAGTGAACCTAGCAGGCAGGTGTCATTTATGAGCGCGCCGAGGCCGAAGGCGATGGCGCCGATGATGAGGAGGCCGTTGACGCTCGTCGAGAGTGGGAGGGTCGCGTTCAGCGTCCCCGACCAAGCGAGCGGTATCGCAATAAGGCCAGCAGCCGCAGACGCCGCAACAAATCCGACGAACATTCTTGGTCGGCGCCGTTGCTGCAACTCATGAGCCGCTACGACCAAGCACGTGCCGCCTCGGTTCGCAGAATACCCGAACCAGAAGGCCAGTATGCATATGAGAAAGTCGAACGCGATCGATGCCAAAGATATCAAGCCTGCCTCGGTTTCTCGTCAGCCCTTGTGCGAAGGGCGCCGGCGCAGCTGGCGGGCGGGCTGAGATGCATTTTCAGCCGGTGTCTGTCCCCGGTAGCCAACCACGGGCCACATAGTTTCGACACCAGATTTCTCGTAACCGTTTGCGATAAGGAGCCGCTCGGACAATCGGCCTAGTTTGTTCAGGTCAGCCGGCGACAGCGGCGAGACACACGCTGCAATCACTTGTTCGCGCGCTCTGAGCAGAGCGCCGGTCATTTTCACACCTGCATTGGTCAAGTGGATAAAGCGCGCCCTCTTGTCCGCCGTGTGTCGCCGCCTTTCCACCAGGTGATCGGATTCGAGCCTATCGATCAATCGGACCGTTCCCGCATGCGAAAGCCGGATCCGGCTCGCAAGGACACTGATAGGTAATCCCGGCTCGAAGCTAAGGAAGACCATCAATGCAGCCGCGGGGCCGCTCGGCGAAAGCGAGGCTGATGCGCTCGCGATGCTGTCAGCTACCGCGAGCGCAAGTGCACCAAAATGATATTTGGCGGCCTCGGGCTCCATCCGGAAAGAATATATGCGTCACGCATAGACATCAAGCGCTCGAATATGTATGACCGGCGCATACATCTATCACGGATTCGGAGATGGTCATGCTCACTGATGGGCTCGGCTTGGATTCCCCATCTGAGATCGAAAAGCGGGGCCTCCAGCAAAGGCTTTGGAGCATCGCGCGCTGCTCGTGCGAACGGAAGCCGGGAACCGGGAATGCGCGTCATGCCTGATCTGACGCTCGATCTTCGATACCTTAAGTATGCTATCCATGTCGCCGAAGCGGGTAGTTTCCGCAGGGCGGCGGATCGCCTTTCGATATCGCAATCAACGGTCAGCCGCCGCGTTCAGATGCTCGAACGGCAGCTTGGCGTTTCCCTGTTCAAGCGCACGCGATCGGGCGCTGGATTGACGCCGGAAGGAGAGCGATTTCTGCAGCAAGCTGCGGTCGGGGCGAGGTATCTTCGCGAGGCCGCCACTGAGATGCGATCGGTCCGTAAACTTACGACTGGACTAGTCAGGTTCGGGATGCTCGAGGCGTTTCCGGCATGTCCCATAATCGACCTCTTGGCGACCTTTAGACAGCGACACCCGACGATCGAGGTGAAGCTCGAAGAAGGCACGTCAGAGCAGAACACCCTCGGCGTGGAGCGCGGGCTGCTAGACGCGGCGATCAGCCTGGCCGCAACGAAGGGCCCTCCGTTTCAGATTCGACGGTTGTGCGAACCCGACCTCTTCGTTGCCCTATCACCCATACACCAACTCGCGTCGCGACCGCGGCTCGCCTGGGAGGACGTTTGCGACGAAGTCTTTCTTGTCCGCTCCGATGGTGCCGGGCGCGAACTCGCAGCTATTCTCCGGCGGATGCTGGGCGCTGCCGAAGAGGCGATCCAACTGTCTATCCAGCAGGTCAGCAGGGAAACACTTCTGACCATGGTCGAGCAAGGCTTCGGGCTGACGATAACGAGCGTCGTGCATCGGCCTGATATTGCATTGGTTCCGCTCACACCCGCGCGGGCGCCGACGGCGGCTATGATTTCGTCGAGCGATAACGACAATCCGGCTCTGCCGCTGCTGCTGAAGTGCTTCGATGTCCTGCCAGCCTTCACGCGGAGCAGCGCCAGCTAATCGGAGGCGTTCTGGGTCTTCGTACGCCTAGCCTTCGAGAACCCTCGATCGGTTGCGATGAACCGCTGCAACATCGGTACGATCAACCGCGCGGGCTCGACAGCAGGCATACCTTGTTCGCGCCCTAACAAATCCGCGTAGTCGGAAAGGTCTTGGTGGAGAGCCGCCGGCAGCTCCACCTGAACCTTGATCGGCTTCTCGTCGGCGATGGGACCTAGCTTGAGCTTCGACATCATCAGCCCCCATAAGGTTCGAGAACGAGATCACGGGTCACGACGACACGGACAGGAAATCCCGGCCGGATCGTCAATGTTGGAGCCACGTTGAGCTGCCGTCTGACGATCTGCTGACCGGCATCGTTGATCGTGTCTTGACCGCCATTCCGGATCGCCTGGATGAGACGGTCGTCATTGTCGGCGGCGAGCTCGGCGCCGACTCCGAGAAGAGTCGACAGACCGGCGGCCTTGGCAAGATCCCACCAGTGGTAATCGACGCCATCCTGCAGGCCGGCATAGCCTTCGACGTCTGCGCCGGGCTGGCGCTCGAGCACTATCGAACGGCCATTTGGGAAGATCAGTCGATTCCAGACTAGCAGGACGCGGCTTTGACCGAATTGCACATTGTTATCGTACTGGCCGATAATGCGCGTGCCTTGTGGCACGAGCAGAATGCGCCCTGTCGGGCTGTCGTAGATGTTTTCGGTCACCTGAGCGGTGATCTGGCCCGGGAGGTCGGATCGGATGCCGGTTATAAGAGCTGCCGCGATAACTGCGCCGGCCTGAAGTACATTTGGCGACGCTGGAGCAACGACGCGATCGGGCGACACCGTCCGTCGATCGGTCGCTGCGTTCAGGAAAGCGTTCTGACGCTCCTGCGCGGAGGGTGTGGCCGGCGGAGGTGCGAGGCCGAGGCTCGCCAAATCCGGAGCGTGCGGGAGTGCTGGGGCAGCTCCCGCTGCAGCGGGAGCGCCCCGGCTGTCCGATCCGGAGAAGAGGCGGCTGGTCCGCGCGGTCTCGATCTCCTGAAGGCGGCGCTGCTCTTCCGCGCTGATACCGGGGTTGGGTGTGGCGATAACGGGAGCGGGCACCGGCTGTCCGCGATCCTGGGTGCTGAGGATCGGTCGGCCGAGGTCACCGGGAAGGGGCGGACCGAGTTGGGGCACGCCACTGTAATCTCGCGGCAGGCCGGCCAAGCCCTCAGCCGTCGAGCGATTCTCGGTCGAATAGAGTTCGTCGTTGGGCCGACCGGCGTCGCGCGTCTGGAGCGCGTAGAGCAGTGCACCACCAAGGCCGACGCTGGCGACAAGACCAAGGCCGGCGAGGACCTTGCGCGATAGTCGAGTGACGCGGGGCGGTTCGGCGCGCAGACGCATCGGCGCGGGCCCGACCGGCTCGCCGGTCAGGGGCTGTGCATCATCGTCTGGCACTTCCTCATTTGTGGGCGAGTTCGCGCTCACGAGGTGGGCCTCCCGTCTGTTCGGACGATCCTGACGCGCTTCTGCTCGCGACCGGAACCGAACCGCAGTTCCGCCGCCGCGAAGAGTCGATCGACGATCATGTGGTGGCCGCGAACGCGGTAGTTCACCAGTTCTGAGGTGTTGCCCTCGGGCCCGACGACGAAGAGCGGCGGCATCTCGCCCTGACCAATGCCTCGCGGAAACTCGATGAAGACCTGGCGACCGTCGTCGAAGGCGCGCAGTGGGCGCCAAGGAGCGCGGTCACCCTCGATGGCATAGCGGAAATTGACGTTCGCGAGATCGACACCGCTCGCAACCGGTTGAGCGGCCTGCGCGTCGGCATTCTGCCGGCGCAGCGCGATGAGTTGATCCTGCGGATACTGCCAGGACACTGAAGCCATGTAGGTTCGCTCTGTCGACCGCAACTCCATGTGATAGGTGCGCATGTTGGTGTTGATGACCAGGTTCGTCATCAGGTCGGCCCGTGTGGGCTTCACGAGGATGTGGATCTGGCGCGTCGCGCCCGATCCGCTCTCGGTGTCGCCGATGATCCAGCGCACCGTGTCCCCGGCCGCAACAGGGCCTGCGCCGACGAGCTGTTCGCCGGGCTGAAGCGCGATGTCGGTGATCTGACCGACAGCGGTATATACCTGATAGAGCGCGCCTTGCGTCCAGGGATAGACCTGCATGGAGTTGATGAAGCCGTCGCGCACCGGCTGGACGCGGGCCGCCTCATTAGCCTGGTTGACGCGCGCCGTTGGGTTGGCGGGCTCGGGCGCGCGTCGCGTCTCCGGCACACGCTGCAACTGGCCGGGTAGCGGCAGCGGCCGCGGCAGTTCGACCACGGTGACGGGCGCTGGCGGATCGACGGTCTGCACGGCGGGAGCCGCGTTGTCGTAGGAGATCTCGGGCGGTGGGTTCGTGGTGGCGCAGCCCGCGAGCGCAGTTGTCGCCAGCAGGACCATCGGGATTGCGGCTCGGCGGAGAGCCGGGATTACAAGTGCGTGTGAAGCCGGGTTTCCGGCTTTACGGAAAGACGGCTTCATTGCCCAAGCTCCCGTGACCAATTGATGGCGTTGACATAGATGCCGAGCGGATTTGCCCTCAGCCGATCGGCGTTGCGGGGGACCTGCACGACGATCGTCAGGATCGCGGTCCAGCGCGTGGTCTCGGCGAGCTGGCCGTTCTCATAGCGGCGCTCGACCCAGGCGACGCGGAAGCTGTCGGGCGAGGCGCGGATGACGCTTGAGACATCGACAGCAACCTGCTGTCGGCCGACCCGCGTGAACGGGTCGTTCGAGCGAGCATAGTCGTTGAGCGCCATGGCGCCGCGATCAGTTGTGAAGTCGTACGCCCGTAGCCAGTTCTGACGCACGATGATCGCGTCCGCCGGGATGCTGCGAACCTGTTCGATGAAGCGCGCGAGATGAAAGGCGATTTGTGGATCGGTGGGCCGGAAGTCGGCCTCGGCGGGTGCGACCGCCTGGGACTGACCCAGTCGATCGACCTGCACGACCCACGGCACGACGGTCCCGCGAGCTGATTGCACGACGAGGGCGGTGGCGAACCCCGCCGTAAGGATCAGCGAGCCGAAAGCCATCAGCCGCCAGTTTTTCGCCTGGATCCTGGAGGCCCCGATCCGATCGTCCCAGACTTGGGCAGCACGTTGATACGGCGTCTCCGGCTCGGGTGCCTTGCCGTAGTGAGTGGATGGTCGTTTGAACATTAGCGGTCGCCTTGAGTCAGATTTACCGAGGAACCGCCGCCATGGGCGTCGCCAGAGCGGACGGCATGAGCCGTGGCCTGGGCGGCGTGAGTCATTTGCTGGGACCGGCGCATTCTCTGCGCCCAAGCCGGCGGCCCGCCAGCGCTCGCAGGCGCCGCGCCATCGCTGGCGGCATCACCCCTATTGAGCCCATGGTGGATGTTCCGCCTGTCGCTTCGAACGCCGCTTTGCCGCCTGCGTTGAAGCTTGACCTCATTGTGTCGGCAGCGCGCGATGCGGCACGGCGCAGAGGTGAGACAGCCGCGCTGCCGCCTGCACGCGCAACGCCTCCGAGGCCGGAGGCCACCCCGGCCGCGCCGGACTGTCCGGCTGCGCCAAGGCTGTAGGCTGTGGACGCTCCACCCGCGATGGCGGCGCCACCACGAGCTGCGGCTGCCGCACCGCCTGCCAAGGCCGCGCCGCCGGAGGCTGCTGCACCGACGGCGCCGGCGCCAAGAGCGACCACGCCGCCCGCTGCGAGGCCGGTTCCTATCGCCGCGCCTGCACTGAGCTGCGGGCCGCCAGAAACGAGCCCGGTGGCGATTCCGGGACCAAAAATGCCGAGGCCGAGAAGTGACAACGCGGCCAGCACGATCGCCATGGCTTCGTCGATCGACGGATTCTGCCCGCCAAAACCGGAAGTGAACTCTGAGAAGAGCGTTGACCCGATGCCGATGATGACAGCGAGGACCAGAACCTTGATGCCGGAGGAGATGACGTTGCCGAGCACGCGCTCGGCCATAAACGCGGATTTGCCGAACAGGCCGAACGGGATCAGGACGAAGCCGGCGAGCGTCGTCAGCTTGAATTCAATGAGGGTGACGAACAGCTGGATGGCGAGAATGAAGAAGGCGAGCAGGACCAGCGCCCAGGCAAGAAACATGCAGGCAATCTGGATGAAGTTCTCGAAGAACGACCAGTAGCCCATCAGGCTGGAGATGGAGTCGAGCAATGGTCGACCGGCGTCTAGGCCGGTCTGCGCGACTCTTCCCGGGCGCATGAGGTCCGCAGTTGAAAATCCGGTGCCACTCGCCTTCAGCCCGAGACCGGCGAAGCTCTCGAAGACGATACGTGCGAGGTTGTTCCAGTTGCCGATGATGTAGGCGAAGACGCCGACGAAGAGCGTTTTCTTCACCAGCCGCGCCATGATGTCGTCGTCGGCGCCCCAGCTCCAGAACAGTGCCGCGAGCGTCACGTCGATGACGATCAGGGTCGTGGCGATGAAGGCGACCTCTCCGCTAAGCAGGCCGAACCCGCTGTCGATGTAGCGAGTGAAGACCTCGAGGAAGTGGTCGATGACGCCGGTGTTGCCCATGATGCTATCGCGCTTCGTTGATCTGTGGCGTGCTCGGCGCGGTCGGCGCGTGATCTTGCGCGTCTGTCCCTCGTGGTTGAGGGCTGAAGACGTCACCGATGGGTGATGCTACGTCCGGCAAGCGCTCGACGGGACGAGAACCGGGCGCGAGAAAGCGGTGTCGGTTCTCGGCCCAGGCCCGGCGGCAGGCGGGGTCTCGCGGACCTTCTTCACCGAGTGCCTGGCAGCGGATGAGCGCGTCGCGCAGGGGATCCGCAGTTTCTTGAGGCGTTCGTCCGGACGACCAAGCCTCAGGCACTTCCTCTTTCCGGGACATCTCGATCGCGGTCGCGGTGACCGCAACCGCGACGAAAATCACGGCGCCCATCCGAGCGACCAATTTGCCGTCCACGGTCGGTCCTCTCAATTGCCGTTCGGGAACATGCGCGCATTGCCCGGCTGGTAGCCGCTGCCGGGCGTGAGAAAGCGACGGCGCTGCTCACGACCCTGTTCCGCCGCTGCGGCGCGCTCGGCTTCGGATAGGCTCTGAGCGCGCCCGTTAGCGGCGACGACGGCGGTGAGGTCGGCGAGCTGTTGGGCCTGCAGTGCGAGCAGTTGATTGCCGGCCTGCGTCGCCTGCAACGCCCCCGTCGCGCCCTGGCTTTGGCCGATAAGCGCTGACATCTCCGTACGGTTGGTGTCGATGTTGCCGACAACACCCGCCTGGACTCGCATAGCGTCCTGCAGACCACCGACAGTGTTCTGCCAGCGCTCCCGCGCCTGTGTGACGAGCGCCTGATCCGAGGCGGACATCGAGGCATTGCCATAGGTGGTCTGGAATGCTCGGTCGATCTGTTGGACGTTAAGGGCTATCCCCTGCGCCTCGCTCAGAAGCTGTTGCGTCCGCTGAACCGACTGTTGAAGCTGCTGAAGCGAAGAGTGCGGGAGGCTGGCAAGATTGCGCGCCTGATTGATCAGCATCTGAGCTTCGTTCTGAAGCTGAGTGATCTGCTGATTCACCTGCTGGAGGGTCCGCGCCGCAGTGAGGACGTTCTGGGCATAGTTCGTTGGGTCGTAGACGATCCACTGAGCGGCAGCCGGGGTGCTGAGGACCGGTGAAAGTGCGAGCGGGACCGCGAGGAGTGCGGCCGTCACGCGCAGTGCGCGACTGTGGGTTTGAATCAGACGTGTCATGGACGTGCCTCCGGGTCTTGTTGATTGACGTTGGTGAGGTCGGTGATCAGGTCGGCAGCCCAGTCGAGTCGGTTGGCCGCCAGCCACTCGGCGAGGAACCCGGTGCCGCTTCGGGCGTGGACGTCGGCGATCATCGCTTGATGCTGTTTGGATGAGGCTGCGCACAGCGCCAGGGCCACATCCGACAGGCCCAGCTCGAACAGGCGATTGCCCCGTCGCGACTGGCAGTAATAGTCTCGCTTGGGCGTTGCCCGCGCGAGGATTTCGATCTGCCGGTCGTTGAGACCGAAGCGGCGGTAAATAGCGGTGATCTGCGGCTCGACCGCGCGCTCGTTCGGCAGGAGGATGCGCGTTTGGCAGCTCTCGATAATCGCCGGCGCTATCGCAGAGCCGTCGATGTCGGAGAGCGACTGGGTGGCGAAGATGACGCTGGCGTTTTTCTTGCGCAGCGTCTTCAGCCATTCGCGGAGTTGTCCGGCGAAGCCGTCGTCGTCGAGGGCGAGCCAACCTTCATCCACGATCAGGAGTGTCGGCCGGCCGTCGAGGCGGTCCTCGATGCGATGGAAGAGATAGGCGAGCACCGCTGCCGCTGCACACCGGTGCCGATCAGACCTTCGGTCTCGAAAGCCTGGACATGCGCCTCGCCGAGATGCTCGGCCTCAGCGTCCAACAGCCGGCCATAGGGGCCGCCGACGCAGTAGGGTCGCAGCGCCTGTTTCAGGTCATTGGACTGGAGAAGGACCGACAGCCCGGTCAACGTGCGCTCGGCGACCGGCGCTGACGCCAACGACGAAAGCGCCGACCACAGATGCTCCTTGACCTCGGGCGTGACCGGCACGCTCTCTCGGGAGAGGATCGCGATCAGCCAGTCGGAGGCCCAGGCGCGCTCGGCGACGTCGTCGATGCGGGCGAGCGGCTGGAGCGACACACTCTCCTCGGAACCCTCAGTCAAACCGCCGCCGAGATCATGCCAGTCGCCCTGCATGGCGAGCGCCGCGGCGCGGATCGATCCGCCGAAGTCGAAGGCGAAGACCTGAGATTGTTGATAGCGGCGGAACTGGAGCGCCATGAGTGCGAGAAGCACCGATTTACCGGCGCCGGTCGGCCCGACGATCAGCGTATGACCGACATCGCCGACGTGGATGGAAAGCCGGAACGGGGTCGAGCCCTCCGTTCTGCCGTAAAGCAGTGGGGGTGCATCGAAGTGCTCGTCCCGTTCCGGTCCCGCCCACACCGCTGACAGCGGGATCATGTGAGCGAGATTCAATGTGCTGATGGGCGGCTGGCGGACGTTGGCGTAGACATGCCCGGGGAGTGAGCCCAGCCAGGCGTCGACAGCATTGATGGTCTCAGTCATCGCCGTGAAGTCGCGGCCCTGAATGACCTTCTCCACCAGCCGGAGCTTCTCGGCCGCGACGCGGGGATCATCGTCCCAGACGGTGATGGTCGCGGTCACGTAGGCTTGGCCGGCATAGTCGGCGCCCAGTTCCTGTAGCGCCATATCAGCGTCAGCGGCCTTGTTGGCTGCGTCAGTGTCAACGAGCGCCGATGCCTCGTTGGTCATCACCTCCTTGAGAATGGCGGCGATCGACTTGCGCTTTGCGAACCACTGCCGCCGGATCTTTGTCAGCAGCTTGGTCGCGTCGGTCTTGTCGAGCAGGATCGCTCGGGTCGACCAGCGATAGGGAAAGGCAAGTCGGTTCAGCTCGTCGAGGATGCCGGGCGTCGTCGCGGTCGGGAAGCCGACGATAGTGAGGATGCGTACGTGCGCATCTCCAAGCCGGGGCTCCAGCCCGCCGGTGAGCGGCTGATCGGCGAGCAAAGCGTCGAGGTACATCGGCGTTTCGGGCACGCGGACGCGATGGCGCTTCGTCGAGATCGTCGAATGCAGGTAGGTGAGCGTTTCGGCGTCATCGAGCCATACGCACTCCGGCATGAAGGCGTCTATCAGGTTGAGGATACGGTCGGTGCGATCGACAAAACTTCGGAGCACTTCGCGCGCATCGACGCCGGCATGGTCCCGACCCTCGTAAAGCCAGGTCTCGGCACGGGCGGCATCCTCGGCCGGCGGTAGATAAAGGAATGTGAGAAAGTAGCTGGATTCGAAATGGGCGCCGGCTTCTTCAAAGTCTGCCTTGCGCTCGGCATCGACAAGCGCCGAAGCGCTGTCGGCAAATGTGCTTGCCGGATATGACACCGCGCCATGGCGCTGCGCTTCGACGAATATGGCCCAGCCGGAACCAAGGCGACGGAAGGCGTTGTTCAGCCGGCCAGCGACGGCGACGAGCTCGGCTGGCACTGCGCTGTCGAGGTCAGGACCGCGAAAGCGGGCCGAGCGCTGCAGGCTGCCGTCTTTGTTGAGGACGACGCCGTCGCCGGCGAGCGCCGCCCAGGGTAGGAAGTCGGCGAGCCGGGTATTCCGATTGCGGTATTCGGCTAGGTTCATCATTGCCCGGCTCCTCACGTTGCCAAGTGGCCGGGGATGCGCAGATGCTTGCGCACGACGTCGACAAATTGCGGATCACGTTTGGCCGCCCAGACGGCGGCGAAGTGGCCGACCGCCCATAGCGCCAGCCCGACCAGCCAAAGGCGAAGGCCCAAGCCAAGCGCGGCGGCCAGGGTGCCATTGAGGATCGCGAGCGAGCGCGGCGCACCGCCGAGCAGGATGTGCTCGGTCAGCGCACGATGAACCGGCACGGAAAAGCCCGGTACGTCCGCGCTATGATCCGCTCCAACGGCCATCAGACAAGCGCCCCGCCGCCGAACGAGAAGAACGAGAGGAAGAAGCTCGACGCGGCGAAGGCGATCGACAGGCCGAACACGATCTGGATCAGGCGGCGCGCTCCGCCCGACGTGTCGCCGAAGGCGAGAGTCAGGCCGGTGATGATGATGATCATCACCGCGATGATCTTTGCGACCGGGCCCTCGATCGATTCGAGGATCGACTGCAGAGGAGCTTCCCATGGCATCGACGAACCGGACGCATGAGCGGCAGGTGCGAGGGCTATGGAAATGAAAGTGACGGAAGCCGCCGTGGCGATGTGACGGCGGATGCGCAGGGCATGCTTGATCATTACCTGTCTCCTGAGATGGACGGAATTGTTGGAGTGACGCAGTAGTCGCCGTCGGGGCCCAGGCCTTCGACGCGGGCAAGCTCGGCAAGGCGGCGCGAGGAGCCGCGGCCGGAGAGCACCGCAACCAGATCAATGGTCTCGGCGATCAGCGCGCGCGGAACCGTGACGACGGCTTCCTGGATGAGTTGCTCCATCCGGCGAAGAGCGCCGATGGCGGTGCCGGCGTGGATCGTGCCGACGCCGCCGGGATGGCCGGTGCCCCAGGCCTTCAGCAGATCGAGCGCCTCTGCACCGCGCACTTCGCCGATCGGGATGCGGTCGGGACGAAGACGCAACGAGGAACGGACAAGATCGGAGAGAGAAGCGACGCCGTCCTTCGTGCGCATTGCGACCAGGTTTGGCGCGGCGCATTGCAGTTCACGGGTGTCCTCGATCAACACGACGCGATCGGATGTCTTCGATACCTCCGCTAACAGGGCGTTCGTGAGCGTGGTCTTACCGGTGGAGGTGCCGCCGGCGACGAGAATGTTCCGCCTATGAAGAACGGCCTGACGCAGTGTTTCGGCTTGGTCGGACAGCATGATGCCAGCCGCGACATAGTCATCGAGCGTGAACACGGCGACGGCTGGCTTCCGGATCGCGAAAGCCGGCGCGGACACCACCGGCGGCAGAAGGCCCTCAAACCGCTCCTCTGTTTCAGGCAGTTCGGCGGAGACGCGGGGCGCCCCGGCATGAACCTCGGCCCCGACGTGATGTGCGACAAGTCGAACTATGCGTTCGCCGTCGGCTGGAGATAGCCGTTCACCGGTGTCGGAGAGACCTTCCGACAACCGGTCGACCCAGAGCCGCCCGTCGGGGTTGAGCATCACCTCGACGATTGCGGGGTCTTCCAGAAACGTGGCGATCGCCGGGCCGAGCGCAGTGCGCAGCATCCGAGCCCCGCGAAGGATCGCCTCCGATTTCTGGTGAGCTGCCGTCACGCTGTCCCCCCCGTCTTTTGCGGGACCGCCGCGGGCGGCCCTGGATCGGGGATGAGTAGAAGAGGCAGAAATCATGGCGTGACAACAACCATCATGTGGCCGTCGTACTGTGGCGTACAAAGACAGGGAAACGGCGGAACGGTCGAATACTTGTGATACGTCAACCAGTGATTATTCCGCGTCGCGCGCGGGGATGTCTTCCGCGATTTCCTGCCTGAGCTTCGGACCTTGCGCGAGTCGTCTGCCGAGCGCGGTCACGAAGGCTTCGTAGCGCTCCGACGCTTTGGCGCGAGCCGCAACTTGCGCCGGCTCCGGCAACGGCGGGTTGGAGGTCAGCCAGAAGCGGATGAACACGGCGAGCGTCTCGACCGATATTCCCAGATCGCGCTCCATGCGCGCCATGCGTCGGTCGAGCTGGTCAAGCCGCTTCGTCGTCGCGGCCTCCTGACGCTCGGCAGCGTCCGGCGAGAGGAATGAAGCGATACCGGCCTCGGCTACCAGTGACAGGGACAGATCGCGCCGGGCAGCATGGGCTGCGAGCGCCTTCATGACGTCCGGGTCGAGATAGACCGACAGCCGCTGCTTCTTCAAAGGTTTGGTCACCCCCGCCTCCTATAGCTCGATGCCATCGCCAGGATCGAGCGATGCCTGCCGAGCGACTTGGCGCATGGTCTGCGTCATGCGGCTGAGGCGCGCAGCATCCTCATCGACGTCGTCGCGAGGATCGATCTCGAATTCGTTGTCGACGATCGCCTTGCGTTCGACTGTTTTGATGCGGCTCAGTTCAGGCTGATGCCGCTGCTCGGAGTCCGTCGGGTCGTCGTCGGCTAGGTTATCTGCCGGAGCTGGCGCACTCAGTACGGGAGGTTCCGGTATGGCGAGCGCGCTCCAATCGTCGGCTCGAGCGCTTGCGGGCTTCGTGAGTGCGGGGGCGTAAGGATGCGCTCCTGAAGCCGACGATCCTCGTAATAGCGTGCCTTCTTTGCGCGGATAGGCGGGATGCCGGCGACCATGACGATCTCGTCTGACGGCGGGAGCTGCATGATCTCGCCCGGCGTGAGCAATTGCCGTGCAGTCTCCGAGCGCGACACCATCAGGTGGCCGAGCCAGGGCGATAGCCGGTGGCCGGCATAGTTCTTCATGGCCTTCATTTCGGTCGCGGTGCCAAGCGCATCCGAAACGCGCTTCGCAGTTCGCTCGTCGTTGGTGGCGAAGCTGACGCGCACATGGCAGTTATCGAGGATCGAGTTGTTCGGACCGTAAGCTTTCTCGATTTGGTTCAGCGATTGCGCGATGAGGAACGCCTTCAGACCGTAGCCTGCCATGAAGGCGAGCGCGCTCTCGAAAAAGTCCAGGCGCCCAAGGGCGGGAAATTCGTCGAGCATGAGCAGCAGCCGGTGTCGATTGCTCTTCGCCTGCAGGTCCTCGGTGAGGCGACGGCCGACCTGATTGAGGATCAGGCGGATCAGCGGCTTGGTCCGGTTGATGTCCGATGGCGGCACCACGAGGTAGAGCGTGGTCGGATACTTGCCTCCAACCATGTCGGCGATACGCCAGTCGCAGCGACGGGTGACCTCGGCCACGACGGGATCGCGATACAGGCCGAGGAACGACATCGCTGTCGACAGCACCCCGGAGCGCTCGTTATCGGACTTGTTGAGCAGTTCGCGGGCGGCGCTGGCGATCACCGGATGTGGACCGGCCTCGCCGAGATGGGCGGTCTTCATCATCGCCGCGAGGGTCGACTCGATCGGGCGCTTCGGATCGGAGAGAAAGGCGGCGACGCCGGCCAATGTCTTGTCGGCCTCTGCGTACAGGACATGCAGGATCGCGCCGACCAGAAGCGCGTGCGATGTCTTCTCCCAGTGGTTTCGCTTTTCGAGCGAGCCTTCCGGGTCGACGAGAATGTCGGCGATGTTCTGCACGTCGCGGACTTCCCATTCGCCGCGGCGCACTTCGAGCAGCGGGTTGTAGGCCGCCGACTTCGCGTTCGTCGGATCGAAGAGCAGCACGCGGCCATGCCGTGCGCGATAGCCGGCGGTGAGCGTCCAGTTCTCGCCCTTGATGTCGTGGACGATCGCCGACCCCGGCCACGTCAAGAGCGAAGGCACCACCAGGCCAACGCCCTTGCCGGAACGGGTCGGCGCGAAGCACAGCACATGCTCCGGACCGTCATGGCGGAGATACTCGCGCTCATGCCTGCCGAGTACGACTCCGTCGGGGCCGAGCAGTCCTGCCGCCTTCACCTCTTCCGGTCGTGCCCAGCGGGCCGAGCCATAGGTCTCGACGTTCTTGGCTTCACGCGCCCGCCATACCGACATGCCGATCGCGACGGCGATGGAGATGAAGCCACCCGACGCGGCGATATAGGCGCCCTCGACAAAGATCGGCGGCGCATAGGCGTCGTAGAAATACCACCACCAGAAGAAGGCCGGGGGATAATAGATCGGCCATCCGGCCAGTTCGAACCAAGGCTGACCGAGCTGGGGCTGGAAGCCGAGACGGTAGGCTGTCCATTGCGTGGCGCCCCAGGTCGTCATCAACACGATCAGGAAAACGGTGAGGATCTGCCCCCAGAGGATTTTCGTCGCCGACATGGCAGGTACTCCTTTCTTGGTGGGGCTACATGCCGAGGCCGCGATTGCGGCCGAAGCTCCAGTCGACGCCGCCGCCCCCGCGCGAGACCCCGGAGACGTGCTGGCCGAGTTGACGTTCGAGGGACGGCGACCAGGGCACGAGCTGGAAGCCGAGCCCGTCGTCGATCATGGCGAAGCGGCCGGAGGCGAGCGCGAAGCGCTGGCGATAGGTGCCCGCCACATACTCGCCCGTTCCGGCCTTCGAGAATGGCCGGCCGGTCTCGGCCGCGAGCTTCTCCCCGAGCGCTTCGACCTCGCGCTGGCGCAAAGTTTCGATCAGCCCCGGCGAGAAGCTGACGCCGCGGGTCTGACGCTCGGCGAGCCCTTGGTGGATAAGATGCTCGGCGCGTCGGTCCATTGCCTGCCGCACCTCCGCGCCAAAGCCGCCTCCACCGAGAGCCACCGGTTCGCGGGCGATAGCCTGCCGGTCGAGCCAGGTGGCGCCGGTCGCATGGACCTGCTGTTCGATATCGAGATCGGATCGAACAGCGAGTGCGACACGGCGGCGGCCCTGCACGTCGTCGAACTTGCGCAGCTCGACGATCGAACCCGGCGCGCTGTCGGCAGCCGCGTCGAGATCGGGGAGCTTAATATGATGGGTTCGCCCGTCGGTGCCGTCGACGACGGCGTAGGCCGTGCCCTTCAGTTCGTCGTCGAGACCGCGATCGACCAGACGCCCGATGACAGGGTCATCGATGCTTTCGCCCGCGAGCACATAGCTCGCGGCGCCACGCTCGATGCCGCGCTCGGTCAGGCCACGATGGATGCGCTTGATGATGTCGCCGCGTTCACCGAGGGCGCGTAGAGTCTTCTCCGCAGTCTCCGACACAACCCATTGACCGGGACCGACCTGATCGGCGAGACCAAGCGTCTCCAGCTTGCGCAGCCTGCCGACCTTCAACGCGTGGAACTCGTCAGGCTTCTGATCGGGACGTGGCGCGAGGTCGACGATGCCGCTGCGATAGCTGTCGCGGGAGATCTGCCGATCGAGATCGGTCCAGCGTTCCGCCTCGACCTGACGTCCGAGGTTACGACGGATCTCCTGCTCGGTGCGGGGCCCCAGTTCCTGGGTGACGAGGTCCTGCGCGCGGGCGCGCATGCCCTCCTTGATGTAGTCGCGGGAGATTACGAGGTCCTGGCTGTCGTCGGTACGTCCCCGCAGGATGATGTGGACATGGGGATTGTCGGTGTTCCAATGATCGACGCCGACCCAGTCGAGCTTGGTGCCGAGGTCCTTTTCCATCTGCCCCATCAGGTCGCGGGCGTATGTCCTGAGGTCGGACATCTCCGTTGCGTCCTCCGGTGAGACGATGAAGCGGAAATGATGGCGGTCGTCCTGGGTTCGCTCAGCGAAGGCCTTGGGATCGGCGTCTCCGGTCTCGGGACCGAACAGCTGGGCCTTCTCCCCGTCGGGTAACACCCTCGCGCCTGAGGTAGCTGAGGTGGGCGCTAAGCGGCGCGGCCTTGGCGGTGTGCCGCACGACGCGCGTCTTGAAAACCACGTTGCGCGACCGGCTGGTCAGGAGCCGGTTGGCCTGCACTGTCGCGCGCTGCCCGCGACCGAACCGCGAGCGATTGCTCTTGGTGATCTGGCCGGATCGCGAGACGCGGCCGCCAGCCCGCTGTGCGGCCGCAAGTGCCTGAGCGATGAAGGGCCGTGCCTGTTGCGCGCGGGTCGAGCGGATGCGGCCAGGCCGGATGCGGAAATCGTCCTCGCCGCTCATCGCCAAAGCTCCGCACATCGCGCAAAGCGAAGGAAACACTTGGAAAAATGGCGAATGCGCAGGCTGCGCCGGCAAGGTGCACCTCGCGCAAATGCGCCATAAGCCCCTGAAAACACACGACCGCACCAAGCCGCACATCGCCGGCTTTTATCTCGCCATCTTTCGGTTGTGCTGACTGCTCCCCCTCCGCAGACTGCCCATCTTCCGCCAAGGCACGCCACGGTACGAACGGGTGCGAACGCGGTCATCGCGGTCCCCGGAAACGCTGCGCGCAACGAAAAGGCCATCGGTGGGCGCAGCGACGGGGCCCTGATCGCGCACCGGTTCCGCCGCCGTGGCGGTGTCCGGCTTGCCGTCAGACTGTAACGGCACGGCAGACTCTCTGCCGGCCGACTGTACGACGAAGAGCGGCGCTCTCGTCCAGGTCAGTGGATCGGCGGCCGCCACCATGACAGGACCGGTCAGTTCACCGCCCCCGACGATGGGGGCGAGCGTCGCGACATAGGCGCGCGTTTCGGCCGGCAATGGGCGGCCGGCGAGATACTCTTCGTAGCGGCCCGGACCCGCGTTGTAGGCCGCCAAAAACCCCGGCGATCCGTAACGGTCGTGCATCTCGCGCAGATATGCAGCACCCGCCAGAATGTTGTCCCGGGGGTCGTAGGGGTTGCCGCCGAGCCGATGCCGGACGCGCAACTCCTCCCACGTGGCGGGCATGATTTGCATCAGGCTCATTGCGCCGGCCGACGAGATCGCGCGCACATCGCCCGCGCTCTCGACGCGCATGACGGCACGTATCCACGTTTCTGGAACGCCAAACCGCTGAGACGCCTCTGCAATGTACGCGCCATAGGGATCGCTGCGTGATGGATGCTCGACCTGCGCCTGCTGGGCGTAGGCAGTGCTCGCGGCGGATCCGGCGAGGACCAGGCCGGAAAGGAGAAGGAGAGCTGCACGTCGGAGGGCGATCCTCCCTCCGACGACAGGTTTGATGCGTGTGGCGGGCATCGTTCAGTCCCGCTCGCCGCGCTTTGGCGGGCGGTTCCAGTGTAGGGCCCAGGCGGACTTGTCGTCGGCCGACTGGAACAGGTTGGCGCGGATCGGATGTTCGAAGGTCGGATCGTCAAGCTGCAGCGAGACGTATTCGCCGGCCTTCTCGCCGGTGCGCTTCCAGCCTGCGCCGATCTCCGCGCCGGTCTCGTTGCTCATGGTGTCGAGCACATGAACGCGATAGTCCGGCGCGTTCTCGGCATCGGACGGCTCGGCCGCGACGACGATGATGTCCTGGTGCAGGGAAAGTGTCGTCAGATGGCCGATGAAGCCATCATTCTCGCGCATGAATTGACCGATCACGGGCATTGGTCGTCTCCTTCAGGTTGCGGTGGACAGGGTCATGGGCTCGCCGTCACCGCGTCGGCGCGCGCCAGACGAAGCGGCCATCGCCGTCCTCGTCGGTGTAGAGAGGGGTGGCCCGGCCGATCACGGCGGTGGCCGGAAGCGGGCCGAAGTAGCGGCCGTCGAGGCTGTCGCGGACCTGCCAGTTCATCAGGAACAACTCGCCAGCTGCGACCAAGCGGCAGCCCTGCCAAACGGGGAGCGGGCGACCGCGACGATCGCGATCGAGGGCGTCGCCGATCGGCACGCCGTCGACCGTGATGGCGAGCCCGGTCCGGCAAACCCGTTGACCCGGGAGCGCGGCGACGCGCTTCAAGAGCGGCACGCCGCGTGGCAGGTAGTCGCCATCGGACAGGAATGTCGCGAGCGGCTCGGGCGCGTCGACCGCCACCAGATCGGTCACGTCGAGGGCGCGCACATCGCCGATCGTGTAGAAGCCGACCGGCGTGCTGGCTGAAGCGTTCCAGATGAGGCGCGGCGCGAATGAGGCGATCGAGGCGAGGCCTAGAAGCGACACCGCCGCCGTTGTGGCGATGGCGTAGGAGAGCCGCGTCATGCGCCGATCTCCTGGCGCAGGAGAAAGGCGCGATGCTGCCGAAGACCATAAGCGCGTGGCGTTTCGCCGACGGTCATTCGGTTGTGGACGTGGCGCCAATGGTCCGGCGAGACCTCGATCGGCTCGATGCCGCGCGCCTCAATGGCGTCGATGAGCTGGAGCATGCGCTCCACCTTCGGCCAGCCGTCGACGCGCAAGAGGATGTCCGCTCCGGGCGTGACGGTCGGCATCGTCTGGCATGGCGCAGCAGGCTCAACAGCGCGCAGGATGTCGAGGCGCGAGAGCACGGTCCCGTGCTCATTCGCGGCCCATCGGACCAGCGCAAAGATGCTTCCCGGAGGGAAGAAGAGGATGCGTCGGCGCCGGTCGAGGATCTGTTCGCGTAGCTCGTGACCGAACCGTATCCAGTGCTCCGTTCGCTTCTCGACCCAAGTAAGTTCGACCTGGGTGAAAGCTTCTGGCGGCGGCTCGGCGGCAGCGCGGCCGACGCGCATTGGCGCGGCGACATGGCCGGTCATGATCCTTCTCCTGACGGGGGTGGGAATTGGCGCTCGAACAGCGCGCGCAGCATTTCGGCGACGGTCTGCCCGCGCTGGAAGGCGGCGATCTTGATGCGGCCGCGCATATCCGCAGTCACGTCGATCGTCAGTCGCGCCGAGAAGTCCTCGCCGGCTTGTGCGCGCGGGGTGTGGCGCTCGGGCGCCTTGATCCAGCTCTCCGGATCGGCCGGACGCGCCGCGAAGCTGCGTTTTGGGGACCGCGCGCTCATGCGCCGATCCTCGCGACTTCCGCCGCGAGCGCGGCGATCTCGCGCGCGCCAGGGCAATCCTCGTCCTGCTCGGCGGCGAGCCGGCCGGTCTGCACGACATCGGCGAAGACGATGCGCTGGCCGATCGTGGTCGAGAGCAAGGGCGGGTCGTGATCCGCGAGCGTTTCGGCGGTCTCGCGCGCCAACACGGTGCGAGCCGCGCACCGGTTCAGCACGAAGCGGGCGGCGAGTTGCGGGCGGTAGATGCGTGCCTCGCCGAGCAGCGAGAGCATTTCGGCGGAGGCCCAGCCATCGAGCGGCGACGGCTGCACCGGAATCATCACGAGATCGGCCGCGAGCAGCGCCGAGCGCATCAGCCCAGCGACGCGCGGCGGGCCGTCGATGACGACATGGTCAACGTCGCGGGCCAACTCCGGCGCTTCGCGGTGGAGCGTGTCGCGGGCCAGGCCGACGACACCGAACAGCCGCTCCAACCCCTCTCGGTTGCGCTGCTGCGACCAGTCGAGCGCCGAACCCTGGGGGTCGGCGTCGATCAGCGTCACGCGCTGTCCACGGCGAGCCCATTCGCCGGCGAGGTGCAGGGCGAGCGTCGTTTTCCCGACGCCGCCCTTCTGGTTGAGCAGTGCGACGATCATGACGGTCTCCCGGCGATCGGGGACTCGTCCACAGCGGCCGAAAAGCACGGTCGCGTTAGAAAGATTCCGTAGGAATCTAGGTTAGATAAGTTACAGGGCTTGCAAGTCGCTGATTCAGCGCGAGGATTCGTCGAATCCGGTCCCCGATAGCACGAGACTTCGGTCCTCGATGGCACGATAGTGCCGGTCCCCGATAGCACGAGACGATTCACAGCTTATCCCCAGGGCGAGTTTTCGAGCGGCGACGGCGGCGCGGAATGCCAAGCGCGTCGGGATCGGTGGGTGCGAAGGACAGGATGTCGGGACCGCCGACGCACCGCTCGATGGTGAGCTGATACCCAGGAGCGGCTGCCGGCGGACGATCTCGCGGAGGTCGTAGGCAAAGTGCTTGAGCGGCGAGAGGCTACCCGACTTTGCATGGAGGTGCGGAAAGTCGAAGCTCCAGCCGAACTCCTGCTTGCCGCCGTGCTTGCGCACCAAGCGGTACAGCCAGCGCTCCAGCCCTCCGGTCAGGCCGAAGTAGTTGCGGTCAATGGTGAGCACCAGCGCGTCGTCGAGCACCGAGCTGTAAAACCAGTCGGGAACGATGAGTTCGAGGCCGAGCGGCCTGCCGCGTTGGTCGGCTCGTTCCTTCCACTCGTTGATCCAGGAGAACCGGTGCATCCGCCGCTCTGTCGGCTGGCGGATCGAGGTCGCGACGGTAGTCGACTGCAGTCGGTCGAGTGCGGCCTTGAGCCGATCGTAATCCCGCAGCGATACGCCGCGGCCGATGAAGTTCAGGATTTCATACGGGGTCGTGGCCATCAGCCGCGATGGCTGGAGCCCCACGTCGCGAGCCTCGACGATCTGTGAGGCGGCCCAGATGAGGATGTCGGCGTCCCAGATCGTCGCCATGCCATGCTCGGGCACTGCCTCGACACGGATCTTGACCGAGCCGGCCTTGAAGTCGATCGGCGCAAGCCGCTTCGACTTGGCGAGGGAGAAGAACGGATAGGCCATCAGGTCCTGCGCATCGCGAGGCGCCAGGTCACCGGGCAGCGCCCGGAAGAGGTCGAGTTGCGCTCGCTCGTCGCTGCGTTGATGGCGGGACGACATCACGGAGACCGGATCAGCGAAGGCCGGAAGTGCCGGCGTTGCGGCCTTGGGAGGCCGCAGCTTTCGCAGGAGCGACGATGCCGCCACGCGGATCCGAGGTGGAGGTCACCAAGCCGCGATCGGCCCACGCCTGCAGGTCGGTCAGCGAATAGACCACCCGTCCACCGAGCTTCCGGTAGGTCGGTCCGGTGCCATATGTTCGGTGCTTTTCGAGCGTGCGCTCCGACAGCCCGAGAAAGCGCGCGGCTTCCTCTGTCCTGAGGTAGCGTGGCGGCATGGGGGCGGCCGTTTCGTCCATGATCGAACCTCCGTGGTTTCGCGGCGCCTGCCTCGGACAGGCGGCGGATTGCGGTCACGGTGGCGCGATTGCGGCGGTCGGCACGATGTCGAAGTAAAGGAGATAAGTTCGACACCCCTTGGGGCGTCAGCGGTCTCGGCGTGGCCGGCGCAAGATCGAACGATAGCCGCCCTGGACGAGCTTCGCGCCGTCTCTAGCCAGGCGAATGGTCGTCTCGCGGATTGCGCTGCCTACCCACGAGGCTGCGTCGTGATCATGTTTGGGAAAGACGGCGTCGGCGATTGCACGATACGTCGCTCCGGATGCCCGACCGTCGAGGACGCGCAGCATTTCGCGCGCCCGCTTTTGTCGGGATCGGGTGATACGCGGATCCGGCGGGACGGTTTTTCCAGCGAGAGCCGCCCAAAAACGAGCCAGCGTGCTCAGGCGGTCGGGCGTAAGCTCATCAAGAAGGACCATGGCCGCGAGACTTCCGGCACCGTCGCGCAGAGAAGCGTCGAAAATTTCGCCCCGGATCTGAAGGCGCAGCATCTCGCCATCGATGCCATTTATGGCCTGCGCCCTGATGAAATCGTCAAGTGAGGGAGGCGTGTGAGCCGTCGGGATTTTGCCGAGGACGACGATCGATGGATCGAAGTGGGCGTCCCAATAGACTGGAGAGACGATTGCAGATGCAGAAGGATCTGCCGGGAAATCGCAACCCCCATCGGGATGTAAACTCCCGGGTCAGTTCTTCGGTGTTGTCGCCTGCCTGGAGGAATTCGTCGTATGATCGCCGGTACTCGGTGTTTCTCCGCAAAAACTCCCAGGCGAGATCTCCGGGAGACAGAGCATCGACATAGTCGTAAGCGGCCTCTGACCGCCAAGAATCTTCTTCAGACATCCTCCACAGCCTCCGCAGTTTTAGCGCGCGAATTGAGCTGCGGACACGATTCCAAGTTGTGTGGGGGCTGGGAATAACGAAGGCGGAGCAACGTGATGCGAAACCTGCATCACGTTCAGTTCACGCGGCCGGCCAGCAAACCGCTATAGCCGTTCTTCGTCATCCACTTTGCGCGCGCGAGATGCGAGCGGTGAACGCGCTCGGCACGCTCGGGCTCGGCGTTGACCGAAATCCCGAAAATCGTCTCGACGACGTCCGCCCAGGAAGCGCCTTGCGCTTCGGCATCCAGCAAACGCAGGTAAAGCTTCACATTGGCCGCGTCATAGGCGGTCGGCGTCGCGCTGCTTGGCGGTTCATCAAGAAATAAGTTTGTAGTCACGGCGTTCCCCGGCGCGGATATCCATCCATACTGGAGCATTTTGTTAACGATGTTACGAGCGAGCTTCTAGCGCAACCCGATGAGAGGGGCGTTTGCGAGTTCGCTCCTCGCGTGCCGTTAGCCTTGCCCTTTGCGATCAACCACCATCACTCCCACACCACGGTCGGAGCTCAGGAACACGACGCCACTCTGTTCGAAAGCGCGCCTAACCTCATCCCGCGTGCTCTCGTACACCTCGAGGCCACTGGCCGACTCGAGGCGCTTGAGGGCGGTCAGAGATACGCGAGCCTTGTCAGCGAGCGTCTCCTGTGTCCAACCCAGCAACGCGCGCGCGGCCCGTGATTGTCGGGCGGTGATCATGCATGATCACCTCCCACTCGGACCTACGCGCACGCCAGAACTACGACTATAATAGTCGCCCTATGCCAGTTTGGCCACCGCAAAGCCGATCGGGGAAACGTCAGCTGATTCGGTTGCCAGAAAGCTGAAAGGCCCCGACCTTCCGGCCGGGGCCTTGCGCGGAGGCCTCAGTCGCCGCGCCGCCCGCTCGGGCGGGACCAGATCAGCGAGAAGGTGTCGCCGTCCTCGTCGTCGAAGAGGTTGGCGTAGATCGGGGCGTTGAAGCTCGGATCGTCGAGCTTGAGGCCGAGATAGTCGCGGCCCTCGTTGGAGCGCTTCGACCAGGCGGCGCCGATCTCGGCGCGGCCCACCAGGACGCGGTGGCTGGGAGCGTTCTCGCCGGTGGCGCGGGTATCGGGGACGATGCGCACGCCCTTGGCCTGGACGCTGAGGGTGACGATTTCGCCGGTGAACTCGTTCGAGTCGGTCTTCTTGAAGGTGCCGATGGTCGCCATTGTAATTCTCCGTTTTCCGTTTCCGAGCCCGCACCATTGCGGCCTCGATGGCGATCGGCAGGCCGGAGGCGGTCGACGGCGCACCCCGAAGGGGCCTGACAGCTTAGGAGGGCTTTCTTGTCTCGCGAGGAATGACGGCGCAGCCGGCAGGGGAAGAAAGTTCGACGCGGCTGTTGTGTCATAGGCGATCGAGGCGAAGCCGTACTTCGGCCAGATCAGGCCATTAAAGAGGCCGTTTGGAGCGGTCTAGGCACGGTCAGATAACGGAGAAGATGGCGACCCTCCCGCATCGGCAAGTTGGCGCAGGGCGTGCGTAGCAGCTTCGTTCCCCATCTACAGGCATCGCTCCAGCATCTCCGTCGACTGCCACCGGGAGCGTCTCAGCCTTCGGTGCACGAACGGATGCGCTGCCGGTGTTGCCCAAAGCGCTCCCCCGCGGGCTGCTTTTCGGGGCGATGAACAATCAGCACCCACCGCTTCATCTGCAACCTCGGAGGCTACGAGGATATGCTTTGTCTTGTGCTGTTCCGATCCGCCGGAACGACTTCGACAAAGATTATGCCCGAGTAAGGCCCGGGCTGGATGGGCTGGGAGTCGCCACTAGTCCAGCGACCCGGAGGAAGGCGGTGATCCCGACCGCGACGGCCCCGAAGATCGAAAACGCCATCTGCCACGCTTCCGACGGCATCAGGTGCTTCACGATGCCATGGGTGGCATGAAAACCCGCGATCGCCGCCGGGGCGACGAAGGCGATCGCCACGACGAGTTTCAGCCACATCGGGCGGACGAAGGCGATCAGGAGGTGCCCGATGGCGAGCGTCATCGCCGCCGCGAGCGCGCCCACGACGACAGCGCCGGCAATGCCGGCGCCGCCTTCGTTGGCCCAGGCGCCCGTCGTCACGCCGACGAAGGCGGGCAGAGTGAAAACGGCCAAGGTGAACACCAGCCAGCAGAGCAGGCCGACGGCGAAGAGGGATGCGAGTATGGCAAGGATGATCATGGCAGTGGTTTCCAATCGTTCATGGCTGACGATCGCGCCTCCACCACCACCACAGCGCGCCTGAAGTATAGCGAATGACAAGCCGGGACGGGAGCGGAAATCCTGCCGGACTTCCGCTTGCGGCCGTGAAGCCTTGCCCGCGATCAGCGGGCGAAGGGATCAACCTCATGGACGATCGCGGCGAGTTCGCCGTCATATTCGCCCGCGGGCATGACACCCATGCTGCCGTCGCCCGCCTGGAAGATGACAATCGAGACCATCAGGGTGGTGGCGAGGCTGAAGGCGAAGGCGTGAGCTTGATTGAGGGACATCTGCTGGGCTCCTGCTGGAGCGGGGGACCATCCCCGCCGACAGGCGCCCGAAGTGTTCGGCCGTGGACTGCAATCACCGCGCAGGCGCAGCCGCAGCGGCGGCATGCTCGCATAGCCGACCCTTCATGGGTTGATGGCGACAAGTCCGCGGCTGGACCAAGGATCAGCGCTGATAGGCGGAGGTGGTCTTCGCGTCGGGAGACCCGTTTTACAGTCTCGACGCTGCTTTCGACTCAGCCTCGCGTCGTGTCCTCAGATGGCTTCATTTGCGCTATGCTCTTGGCGGCAAGTGTAGAGTCGCGAAGGGCTGGACGATGGCGGAGTTCACAGGACGTAATCTGCACCTCGTGAAAAAGGCTTTGACGATCGCTGTGCTGGCGATTGAGCGGCAGCCGGGCCCCTTCCAGTCGTCTTCGGACCAAGCGGATATGAAAGCGCTCCTCGACGCGTTGATCGAAAACGACACCGAGCTTGCCTTCTACGCGCGATCCGCCCGTATCGCAGTGACAGGCGAGCCAGACTGAACGTGGGGTTGCCGATGACGGAGACGCTCGCTTTCCAGAAGCGACACAAGGACGGAAGCTTGTGGGTCGTCGGCCAGACGATGGAGGGACAACCTACCGGATACTGGGAGTGGTTTCGCCGCGACGGTTCGAAGCTGCGGTCCGGCTACTTTGAAGACGGTCAGCAAGTCGGTGATTGGACCACGTATGATCGCTCCGGGTGCGTCTACAAAGTCACGAAGATGAAGCGCTAGGCAGCGGCCCATGCGTGGCGGCGCTCACGCGCCGCCGTGCTTCCAAACCGGAATGCCGAGCTTCTTGGCCTTGTCGGCGAGGTTGTCATTTATGCCCGTGCCCGGGAAGTGCAGCACGCCCTTCGGCACGATATCGAGCATCTGGTCATTCCGCTTGAACGGTGCCGATCGTCCGTGCTTGGTCCAATCGGGTGCAAAGCCGATTTGCGGAACGTTGCGGTTCGATGCCCAGAGCGAGGCGATCCTCTCGGCACCCTTTGGCGACTTTCCATGGACCAGAACCATGCCGGCGTGCTTGGCGTGAACCTGATCGAGCTTTGCCCAGATAAGCTGGTGATCATTGAAGTCGAGGCCGCCGGTGACGATGATCTTGGGACCGGGCGGAAGTAGTACTTCCTGATCGGCGCGCTTCTTCGCCATGAGAAAGTCGCGGCTGTCGATCATCGCCGAAGTCAGATTGCGATGGTTGACCTTCGATCCGCTGCGCGGGAGCCAAGGCTTGCCGACGTGGCGTTCGTAGTGTTCGGCGGCCTGGTCGCGCATCAGCTCGAAGGCGTTCTGGCGCTCTATCAGCGTGATCCCCTCTGCGATCAGGCGCTCCAGTTCGACCGATTTCACCTCGCTGCCGTCCTGTTCGCGCTGCGCCCGCTTCTGGGACTGCTCATTGTCATCCAGTTCGCGGCCGATCCGGTCGGTGGCGCGGTGGAAGACGTTCACGGTCGACCAGAGGAGATCGTCGAGGTCAGGTTCGAGACGCGTGTCTGCCAGGGTGCCGATCAGAGCGTCGAAGATGTCGGCGACGGCGCCCGCGGCTGATTGCCGTCCGGCAGAAGCCGCTGGTCGGGCTCGTCGGTGAAGGGGCGGTACCCGTGGAGTTGCAGTTCGTTGAGGACATGGTCGGTGGGTGACGATTCGTGATGCGGTTCGTAGTCGTCGTGCTCGCGCATGGGATGCTCCGTCGGTTGGACCGCGACCGTCGCGGCCTTCATGGCGACGAAGCCCGCAGGCCGGACGACCGGGCACCCGGAGCGAAAGCGTAGGGCTCGATGGCTAAGGCCGGCTATTTTGCCTCGCGATGGAAAGCGGCCTCTCGGCCGCGCCGGAAAATAGTCGGCCGCCGCCATTGCCCGGTTGGCCGGCCTGTGGGCCGATCGCCCTCTCGAAGGCCGAGGCGCGGGCCCCCTCCGATGGAATGATGCATCCGCCGAGCACGGCGGCGAACCTCACGCCCGTTCTCCTGCCGGCTATGCCGCCAACGCCATGAAGCGCGCGACGTCCTGCGGCGCGACCTGCAACCGGGCTTCCACGCTCAATGCGTCCAGGCCGAGGTTGCGCAGATCCTCGTTGAAGTCGCCCAGCTGCGGCGAGATGACAATCGCCTCGATCCCGGCCGCGTCGGCCCGTTCGATGAGGGTGTCGCGCGCAGCGTCACCGGCCGGATCGTTGTCGCGGACGATGTAGAGCCGCCGCAGTGTGTCGGGGAACAGGATTGCAGCGAGATGGGCCGCGGAGAGCGCCGCCAGCATAGGCATGTCGGGAAGGACCTGACGAAGCGACAGGACGGTCTCGATGCCTTCGCCCGCCGCTATCACATCGCTGCCTATGCCGAAGCGGACCGCGTTGCCGAGAAGATCGCCCATGGCTCGCCTCGGCGTGTCGATTGGCGCCTTATCGCGGCGGCGCGGATCGAGCCAGGTGCGATGCGCCCCGGTGATCTTGCCGTCGAGGTCGGTGACGGCCGCGATCATCGCCGGCCAGGTCTCGGTCGGCGAATGCTCTTCGGGGCGATAATAGCAGCGCGGGTGGAAATGCAGGCTTCCGGTTCCGCGCAAATCCGTAATGCCGCGTTCCCGTAAATACGTTTGTACGAGCGTGCCGTGGATCGGCTGCGACATGCGGACCAGTCGGCGGGCCGCTTCGGGGAGCCATGCGGCGCTGGGTTCGGCCGTTCGTGCTGACGGGCCTCCGGCGCCGGCGGCGGCATCGAGAGAAAGGTCCGCGCCTCGTCGGCGACATCCTTGAAGTCGATGAGGCCGCAGCTTTCTCGGATGACGTCGAGGAGATCGCCATGCTCGCCGGTGGCCGCGTCGGTCCATTTGCCGGCGGGACCTTTCGGCGTGTCCTTGAGCCGGACATACATCGAGCGGCCGGGTGTGTTGCGCGCATCGCCCACGAGCCAGTAGTTGCCCTCGCGGCGACCGCTGGAAAGATAATGCCGGCACACCGCCTCGGCCTGCCGGCCGAGACTGTGCGCGAGATCGGAAGCGTCTTGACGTGCCATCACGCGGCCTCCCGCTCGGAGATGCGCGCCACGGGATATGTATCGAGCACCTTGGCGAGGACGCCCGGTCCGGCGGCGTCGGCCGGCACGAAAAAGCGGAGCTTCCACGAGATGATCTCGCTGAACAGGCCGTAGGTGCGCAGCCGGTCCCGCATCGCCTCGGTGAAGCCGGTCAGCTCCAGGCGCTGGGCATTCATGACGCGGGCGCGCCGAAGCTGAAGGCCGTCAGCGAGATCGAGGATCGTCGTGCCGTCCATCAGAGCGGTGAAGGCCTGCTCAGGGGTCAGCGATGTTGCGCCCGTGGTGACGGCGTTTGCCGCCCAGGCGGGCGAGACGCGGCGGCCGATGATGCGCTCGCCGCCATCGGTCTGGAGCCGGTAGACCCGCGTCGACTCGTTTGGCAGCCGCTTCCAGATCGGCAACAACAGGCCGGCGACAATGTGGATCGTGCTGTCGGAAAACTCCGGCACGTCATCAACTCAGCCCACCACGCGGCGGCGAAGGCGGCGCGATCGGCTTCCTCCCACTGGCTCTCACCCATCATGCGCAGCGGCGCATAGTGCTGCTCCATCGGCCGGACCAGGCAGACGCGGCGCTCGATCTCGCCATCGTCGAGCATCATCGATGGTGCGGAAATCTGCACGGCGGCGCGGCCGGAGCGACCATTGACCAGGAGCCGTGCGCGCGGATCGGAGAGATGATCGAGCGCGTCGGCGAGGCTCGTCGGTCGATTGCGCTCCCGGCGGGTGATGGTGAGAAGCCGAGTTTCCGCGCCGGTGCCCGGGTGCGTATGGATCACCTCGCTGCCGGTGACGATGAAGCTCTCGGCCTGCAGCGTTTCGAGTCCGACGTCATAGACTCCACTGCGAACCGCCCCGTCGACTTTCGCCGTCAGGAGCTGCTCAAACGCCGTAAAAAGCACGCCCTGCAGGTCGATGGTCAGCGCGAGCAGACGGTTGAGGAAGGTCGTGATCGGCGGCAGCTCGTCCTTGATGCCGTTGTCATCCGTGAGCTTGAGACCGGTGGCGGACTCAAAGCGGTCGAGCGAGCAGTTCTCGACCTTGCCACGCACGAGCAGCAGATAGAGCTGGCGCAGCGCACCGCGCGCATAGGGGCTTTCGAGATTGTCCTCTGGCCGGAAGAGACCCTGTCCGCCGGTCTGGCGCTGCCCACGCGTGATCGCGCCGAGTGTATCGAGCCTACGCGCGATCGTGGAGAGGAAGCGCTTCTCAGCCTTCACGTCAGTGGCGATCGGGCGGAAGAGCGGCGGTTGAGCTTGATTGGTCCTGTTGGTCCGACCGAGACCCTGGATCGCCGCATCGGCCTTCCAGCCCGGCTCCAGCAGGATTTTGGCGTTTTGCGATCGATATCGAATCAGATTTTCGCTATCAACACAGCCGCTTAGCGAATCTGCTCGACTCGATATGTATCCTCACAGGCTTGATTGGAGGGTACGTTGGACAGCTTCGAAGTCAAGGTCGACGGCAGGATTTTCGATTTCGCCGTGGTGGTTCCGCTCTATGGCACCGCGGCGGCCAAGCGCCTCGCGTCTGCGTGGGAGCAGCAATTCATCGGCTGTACCGCGTCGACAACTGCGGGTTATTTTCGGGCGTTCGTCCGCTTTCTCCGCTGGGTGGCTCTGAGGGCCGAAATATGCGCAGAATCTGCAGAGGCCCTATTCTTCAATTCGATCCAGCTCGGGCGGTCAGAGCGCTTGACGAAAATGCTCATGTACGAGGTGGGCGAGGCTTGGGCGTCACGGTTACGCGACATCGAGTGCTTCGAAATCATCAACAACACCAACCTGCTTTCCAGGAAAGCTCTCCTCGAAGCCGTTGTCAGTTGCCTGCGGCGGCTGTCCCGCGCCGGCCTCTGGAGCGATCCCGGTAGATTTACACCCGTTGCCCGGGGGCAACTGACGGGACGGAACATTCCATCATTCGGCGAACTCAACAAGGTCGAACTGCCGACGGATCTACAAGGGTGGGTACGACCGAAATACGACCAGCTCGACTGGCGCGAAGTCATCCGTCTCAACGATGAACGACTTTATGCGCTGCGGGCAATCTGCGTGCGTACTCTGCGCGCCGGAATAGCCAAGTGGGAAACTGGTCAGGCTTTCACAGCAGCGCGGGATCTACCGACACCGCGGACACCAGAGGACCTCCTCCAGGATTTGAGCGCGCTTCACGTCCGAAGAGCCACGCTCTCCGACGAGAATCGTGCCAATGCCAGACAGCGAGGCATGGCCATCATGGTGCGCTATCTCGCGCTGGCGGAACCGCATCGACGGAGTTTCAACGACTGGAAGAATACGATGCTGGGCTGCCATGGCACGGCGCTCGGTGGCTGGACGGAAGCCGTCAGTCACGTTGAGGGCAACGTTCGGTTGCTGCTCGCTGCGCAAACCATCGTCATGATCGACACCGCATTCAATGTATCGACCTGTGACCGGCTCGCCGCAGATCCCTTCATCGGTGATATTCACCGGGGCAAAGTCCGGATCATCACCGTCGCCGCGGCAAAATTGCGCGCCCGTGGCGAAATCCAGGAAGGCACCCTTTGGGAAGGCGCCGACATTGACGTCCGCCACAACGACGGCGATCTCAGCGGTGCCGAAGCGATCCGCGCCTGGCAGAAGCTGTCGGAGCGCATTCGGGCAACGGCCCGATACCTCGAATTGCCCACTGCCGATAAGCTCTGGATCGTGCCTGGATATAAATCCGACCGCAACCGTATCGGTCCGATGACAACCGCTGCCATCGATCACCACTGGCAGGCGATGCTGGCCGAGAATTTCGAGCACCCCGTCATTGGCCGGCTACCGCTACGTCGCCAGATGATCCGGCCCACGGTCCTTCAACTGGAAGCGGCGCGCGCCAATTTCGAACATACGGTCGCGGCGCGATTGGCTCAGCACAAGAACTCAGCCACCACCATGCGGTATCTGAGCCGTCCGTGGTTCAAAGCCCTTCTTGCCTCAAAAATGCGGACATTCCTAGCCGCATTAGAAGCGGGCCTCATCGAACCCATCGAAGGAGCGGCCGATACCCTTGGAACATCGATGACGCACGAGAGCGCCTTGGACCACGCCAGAACCACGGGCCTGGGCTTTCTCTGCACGGCCCCCAAGACGTCCAACAACGAGGATACAGGACCCTGCATGGCCATCGACAAATGCGCGACTTGTCATTTCCGGCAGTTCCGGCCGAGCAACGATAGCATCCGGGCGCTTGTCCTTTTCCAACGATCTCTTGGCCGGCAGGAGGAAGCGTTCAAGGCGAACAATCCTGCAAGATGGGCCGAGGTCTGGCTGAATTTCCAGGCTCTCTGCGAAGTCATTCTTGATCGGTTGCGGTCCTCCCATCACCGTCGCGCTCTCAGGATGATGGAGGCCGAAGTCGATGCCGGCCTGACGGCGGGCACTGTGCGGGCCATCGAGTTATGGTGAGCCGGGTCCATCAACCGCCACGACACGCCCGCGAGGCAGGTGCTGCCGCCTTTTGCGAGTTCCTGCAAAACCCGAGGCCGCTCTGGCTCAAGGACGGCACTCTCGAGGATAATGCCTGGTTGGTTGAGCTCGACAACCCGACGATACGCCGGCACGCGAGCACGACGATCCGGTTCGACATCTTGATCGCACCAGACCGACGCCTGACGGACTACGCCGAATGGCGAGATCTCCTTACCGCCAAGAAATACGTCTATTACGCGCTTACCGGGCCGAATGCCTGGGTCCGCTCTGCCTCGACCATCCGGGAGGAATATGCGGGGTTCGTTGCATTCCTTCGTTGGCGCACCGCGTGTGGGCTTCCTGGCATGTCGGATCTGACACAGGCCTGGTTCGAGGAGTTTTGCGACAGCCTGAAGCACGCCGGCATGGAAGGACTGATCCGATCTGAAGCTGCGGCGCGAGAAGCCGTTAAAAGATGTCGTCATGCCGGCCGCGCTCCGCCTGTTCAACAAAGTGACCCGAATACTTTCTCCGTCGAAGCGGCCAGCAGGCTGGCCGGTTTCGAATATAGCAAACAGCTATCGGACAATGCGGCGAAGATTTTTGCTGATTGGGCCGTTGAGAACGGCCTCAAAATCACCCCCTGTCTTCATAACCGGGTAAACAATCGCAAGAGAGATCAGACATTCTGTGGGCAATCCTTAGATCGCTATATGCGCGTTTGGGAACGACTTGGCCGCCTCCAGGAAGAACTCACACATGATCCGATTGGATATAGACCATTCAACAGAAGGATCGACTCCGCCCGGTTAGCCAGGAAGCTCGGTGCACCGCTTTCCAAAACCCCGACCGCGCCGGCAACCCAAACCTGTTTTCTCATTGATCGCGCACTTCGATGGGTATTGTTTTACGCCGACGATCTGAAGACACTTGTCGATGACGTCCGTCATGCCGAGCGAGGGTTCAGGAACGAGCCTGGCAAATGGCGTCGTGCAAAACTGGTCCACGACATCTGGAACAGTCCGGCGCTCAAGCATGTGCGCGAGGATGGAGCACTGGGCATTCCCAGCATCGGCCATTTCGATGGCGCGGCTATCAACAATGTCACGACCAGCCTCCACCATATCTTCCTGCGCCTGCTTCCCACTGCGTGCGTGATCGTCATCGCGGCCTTCTCGGCAAGAAGGATCGAGGAAATTCTCAGCTTACGAGATGATTGCCTGGAGGATGATGGCGGTGAGCTTTGGCTCAAGACCTTCATCGCCAAAAGCGTCCGCGGTCGGGAGCGGATTCCGGCCCCGGCGGCGGTAGCAAAAGCCGTGGAGATATTGATGTGGCTGAGTGCAACCGCACGCAAGGAATCCGGATCACGGTGGCTGCTACAGTTACACAACCCATTCGCCAGGGCCCCGTCGGTCCAGACCCCCAACATCAGCCGCGGCTTGCTGGCCTTTGCCGAGGAGATGAAGGTGCCTGCGCTTCCCGACGGCACTTATTGGTCCTTCGCTCCACACCAGTTCCGTCGGTTTTTCGCGGTCGTCTATTATTATCGGTATCGGGACCGCTCGCTGACCGCCCTATCCCAATATCTTTGCCACTATGATCCGGACAGCACCCGTTCGTACATCACCGAAGCGCGGTTCGGAGGTTTCTTCAAGCTTGTCGACCATGCCCGAGCAGACCTTGAACAGGCCAGGCGTGCGCTTGCACGCGAAGACCTGAGGCTGCGAACATTCGAGGAGGTCGGCCTCGACTTCCGTCTCGAGATCTATCGTCGGGCACTCGATGGTCATGAGCAACTCAGCGGCAGGGCCGGGACAAGGATCCTGAACGACCTTCAACGTCTCAAGGCTGATTGGCAAGCACGCGCCGAGGTCGGCGACTACGGTGCAGACGGGCCGACATTCGATCGACTGCTCATTGAGTTTGCGGGGGCGCAAAGTCTGGAACCGAATGGCCAGGGCCATTCCTATTGCGCGTGTGGTAACTCGGAAAAGGACCTCAGCGTGGCGGGCTGTGTGATTGCGGCCCGAAGAAAGAATCCGGAGGCACAACGACGCCAAGGTCCCGATTTACGGTACGCTGAAGATCTGATCTGCGCCGGATGCCCGCACAATGTGCAGTTGGCCGAGAACAGGAGATACTGGGAAAAGGTGATAGAAAGCGCCAATAGCGCTTGCCTCATGTGCCCGGGAACAGTGCTGGCAGCCAGGATGGCCGAAAGACGGCAAGCGGCCGAAGATCACCTGGCCCGTTTCCATGGAGTCGATCAGAAATGAAACCATCTGCTGCCAGGGAATCCTTTCAGCGCAAAGTTGAATTGCTCGAATCCTGGGCTGCGAAGGGAGGCCTTCCGGAGGGAGAATATTGCCCACGCGGGCCAGCAGAACTTGCCCGTTGGGTCGATATGGAACGGGGCTCACCGCCTGGTCGAATCCCAATTTGGCAGCTCCGGCCCCGTCCGGTCATTATCCAGAATTGCGCGCGCGTTTTGATACGGTTGCGGCCAAGCTCTTGAAACCCGTACAACGACCGGGCACGGAACTTCAGTCTCTGAAACGAGAGGTCCAGGCGCTCGCCCAGCAAATGGCTGTCCTCTCCAGCGAGCACCGACTTATGGGACAAGCTCTGACCCGTGAGCGACAGTTGAAGGAGATCGCCCAGGCCCAACTTGCGGAAGCGCGATCCGAGCTCGCCCGCATTGTGCCGATCCGATGAAGGCCAGCTTAGGCCGTACCAGGATCGTGCGGGCATCCGAAGACTTTGTGCTGCAAAAGCATCGTCTACCGCGATTCCCGCTCGTTCTCGATCCTGGCGGGGCGTTGGTCGAACCGATCTTCGACTATTTGCGCGCCCAGGCCGTTCAGCGCCATCTGGCGCCGGGAAGTATTGAAGATGAGGCTTATATTCTCTGCGCCTGGTGGGACTTCGTACTCGGGCAACCCGCGACGAGCAGCATAAGCCTCGACTCGATTGTCAGCTGGACAGGAACGGAACTCGAACGTCTGAGGCTCGGAAACCCGGGAGCCAGAACGCGTCGCCGCCTGTCGCGCTGCCTCGACGTAATCTCACGCTTCCATCGTTACCTGCTTCAGGAACACAGCTACTCGCAGGGCCATGAGGAATGGCGCGCGGCAAACTATGTTGCGCGTCTGGATGCCCGTTTATCTGACCCCAGCACAGGCAAGGTGACGTTCGGTTATAGCGCAAAAGCCAAAAACGGTGGCCGCCCGACGCCGTCGGATGATGCGGTCGAACAGGTGCTGGATGTGCTTTCCAGTCCGGATAATCCCTATCTCGCCGCGAGGAACTGGCTGATCGCACGCTGGATGCGAGACGTGGGCTTACGTCGTGCGGGCGTTGCCTCGTTGACGATCGAACGCTTGCGGGCGTCGCTGGTCGCCGAGGGCATTCTCGCGCCCAACGAACATTTTACGCGCGCAGGCACATCATCGAAATCTCGTACGGAGATGCGCGGCGCGGTGGAACGCTTCCGTCAGAGCGGCCGCACATTCGTCACCGCAGAGATCATAGAGAAGGGCGGAAAGACCCGCGAAATCAAGGTGCCGTTTCAACTACTCCACCAGACCCTCGACTTTATATGGTCGGAACGCGCCAAGGTGCAGTCTTCCGGGCCGGTGTTTCACGGATATTTGTGGCTGTCGCTGAAAACCAAAGATGGATTAACCGCCAAGGCAGTCGGAGATATCGTCAAGGATGCCTTCGTCGTGGCTGACGTTCGGGGTAGCGGCCATCGATTGCGTGCCTGCTTTGCGGAGGAAGTCGTCTTCCGGCTGTATGCATTGGCAAAGGGGAGTTCCGACATCCTGTTCGATGACCACCAGATCTTGATCGACGCCGCAGAAGAACTTGGGCATTCCGACTGGCGTAGCTTGCGATACTATCTCAACAGGGCGGCTCGAAACTATGCTGCTCTCAACCGCGCCGTCCGGCCCGCGACAAGTTGAGGATCTCCATAAGGCTCGCTCCCGCAACCCCCTGCACCCCAGAATTTGAAAGGCCATCGGCTGCTGCTGTGTTGGCTCCGGGCTACGCCCTCCGCCAACACAGCAGCAGCCGATCCCGGCCGTAAGTGTCGCGGCCAAGTCTCCCGTAACCGTCGACTCTGCGGCCGTACCGCGCTAAGGATATCCAACGAGGAATACGTCAAAAGCAGATAGTGGATACGCAGGCGCTGGTTCTTCGCGCCAAGATCGGCGTGATAGCTGCGCCCCGTACCGCCCGCATCCGAGAAGACCAGGATGCGCTTCTGGTCGTCCATGAAGGCGGCGGCCTCGGCGAGATTGGCCGAGCCCGCCCGATTCTCGACGGCAAGGCGATCGCCCTTGCGCACAACGCGCCGTGAACGGCCGGTGACCTCGGCGACGACATCGGAGCCAAAGCGCTGGACGATCTGGTCGAGGGCGCCGGGAACGGGTTCTAGCGACGCGAGCCGTTCGATCAGCTCGTCACGGCGGGCGACGGCCTCCCTGCTCTCGACGGGCTGACCGTCCCCCGGAAGACTGGCCGCGACGACAGATTGCCCTCGCTGTCGGAGAACGGCTCGTAGAGCTGCACCGGGAAGGAATGGGCGAGATAGTCGAGGACATATTCCCGCGGCGTGATGTCGACACGCACGTCGTTCCATTCCTCGGTCGGAATCTCGGCCAGTCGGCGCTCCATCAGTGCCTCGCCGGTCGAGACGATCTGAATGACGGCGCTGTGCCCGTCGGCCAGGTCCTGCTCGATCGAGCGGATCAGCGTCGGGGTCTTCATGCTGGTCAGCAGATGACCGAAGAACCGCTGCTTGGCGCTTTCGAATGCAGAACGCGCGGCCGACTTCGCCTGACGGTTCAGGGTGCCGCTATCGCCGGTGATGTTGGCGGCCTGCATCGCGGCGTCGAGATGGTTATGGATGATGGCTTATCGCGAGGAAGCGGTAATGCGGAGGAACGCGGCGTAGTCCTGCAAAGCTGCGGAACATTTCGCCACGTCCTTCACATTATTCTATAGGGTGTCGAGCCATCCCATCAGATTGGCATCTCGCTTCCACGAAGGTGGCACGTTGCTCGCCGCCGGGGCGCCAACCTGTTCCAGCGCCTTTCGTTTGGTCTCCAGATTGGCCTGAGCATAGTGATTGGTCGTATCGAGACTGACGTGCCCGAGCCAACTGCGGATGACGGTGATATCGACCCCGGCGGCAACGAGGTGGACGGCGGTCGCGTGCCGGAAGCTGTGAGGCGTAACGTGTTTTGACTGGAGGGTCAGCGTCGATTTCGCGGCTTGTTCCACGTAGGCGTTGAGCTTGAACCGCACCCCTGACGCCCCTAGCGGTTCACCGTATCGATTGACGAAGATCCGCTCATCGGGCGCACGCGGCTGTCGCTCCAGTAGCTTCCTGAGCAATGCCACGGTTTCTGGCCAGAGCGGGCAGATGCGTTCCTTGCGCCCCTTGCCGTAAAGACGCACGAAGTTCGGTGCATCGAACCGGATTGCTTCGGGACAGAGGTCAAGCGCCTCTTGGATTCGCGCGCCACTGTTATAGAGGAACGAGAGCAGTACATGGTCGCGCAGCCCTTCGAGTGTCGATCGGTTGGGCTGGGCGAGGATGGCCTCGACCTCCTCGGGCTCGAGGTAGCACGGCGCGGAGGTGGGCTCCCGCTTCAACGGAACAGCCAGGACCTCTGAGCACTGCGCGATGTATTCCGGATTCTTGTCCGCCACGAAGCTGAAGAAGCTGCGGATGGCGGCCAGTCGGCAGTTCCGCGTGCCGATCGTGGTCTTGCGGCCATGCTCGGTATGATGAAGGAACGCGCGCACCTCGCCGGCCGAGACGTCGGTGAGCGTCAGCCGCGCGACCCCGCAGCCTTTTCGCTCCGCGACGAACCGAAGCAGCAGCCGCCAGGTGTCGCGATAAGAGCGGATCGTGTGGATTGACGCGCTGCGCTGCTCGGCCAGCCACTCCTGGAAGAACGCCCGCAACAACGCGGGCAATGGATTGCCTTTCCTCATGGCCGCGCCTCCGTGACAAGGCACGGGGCGCCGAGCGCGCGGAACCGTTCACTGGCTTCCTGCAACAGATCCTGCGTGACGGTGATGTAGACCAGCGTGGAGTGGAGATCCCGGTGCCCCATGTAGGTCGAGAGGAAGTGCAGTTTTTCCTGAGGGTTAATGCCGGACCGGTACCACTGGAGGATGCGGTTCACCACCATCGAGTGACGAAGGTCATGGACCCGCGGCCCGGTCCGGCCCGAAGCGGGCTTGAGCCCAGCACGGCGCATGACGTTGGTAATCATTGTCGTAACCGCCTCGGGCCTGTAGCGGTCATTTAAGTGGGCATGCCAGAACAGCCCTGATTTCGGGTTCTGTGGGCCGCCAGCGCGCCGCCTCGCATCGATGTACGCGCGCAGTTCGACCGCGACACTGTCGGATAGAGGCAAGATCCTGGTCTTGTAGAACTTCGTTTCCCGGATCGTGATCGTGCTTGATTGCAGGTCCACGTCACCAAGATCGAGCCATGCCAGCTCGCTTCGCCGTAGCCCGGCACAATAGGCCAGCATGATCATGGTGTAGAGGGTCAACGGCCGCAGCGGAGCGTCCGGCGACGGATAAGTCCGTGCGGTATCGAGCATACGCCGAACGTCAGCCGGGCTGAAGATATGCGGTTGCCGATGCTCCCGCGCTACTTCCCGCTCTGGCCGGGGATTGAAGCGCTTTGGCGGGATAGTCGGATCGAGGCGGAACCGCGCCTTGGTCAGGATGCGCGCCAGCTTCTGGCATTCAGCCGCGTGGTTGCGGGTCGGCTTGGCAGCCGCCCAGCTCGCAATCATTGCCTCAAGTGGTTGCTCCGCGAGGTCGGGACGGGCCTGAAGGAACCGATCGAACCGCAGCAGCCAGTGAGCCTGCGCTTCATATTGATATCCCCGGCTGCGCATCAGCATGACATGGTCTTGCATGAAGTCACCCAGCACGCTGCCGAAGGGCGCAGGCCGTCGTAACGCGGCCAAGGATTCGTCGGGATTCGGGAAGCCAAGGCCCGCCAGATCGGCTTGCTTTGCTTGACGTTGTACCGACGGCGAAGTGCAGCAACAGGGTTGTCGGCGATCAGCCCGATTTCGACGAGGTGGTCGAGGAAGCGGTCGACAATGCAGACCTGATTGAGCAGCGTCGACAATCGCCAACGTTTTTGCATCTCCTTCAGCCAGGCGTCGAGCATCTGCCGGTCCACCGCCGGATGCCGGCGGGCAACATCTTCGAAGGTGCAAAGGAACCAGCGATATGTCGGTACGCTTCCCGGCCGGAACTGCGATTTTACCAGGAAGGCGTCGACGACGGTGCGATCGGGATCGTGCCAGGCGCTCATGACAGCACCTCCATTCCAGGCACCTCGAGTGCCACGGCTCGGAGATCATCTGTTGCCAGTTTGAGATAAGTATTGGTGGATTCGGTGGATCGATGCCCGAGCACGTCGCCGATGATCTTTTGCGGGACCGATGCCCGCAGCATTTCGACCGCACGTGCGTGGCGGAAGACATGCGGCCCCCGCTTTCCTGCTGGCACTACGCCTGCGGCGGCCAACCGACCGCGGATCATGCCGTACAGGTTCGTCATTGCGATATAGGGTGCGCAGGATCGGACGAAGATTTCCCGCACTTCAACCTGGGGCCGCCCAAGGCGCAGATAATCCAGCAGCGCTTCACCAACAGTCACCATTAGCGGCATGTACGAGTACGCGTTGGTCTTGGTGTGGCAGATCCGGAGGGATTCTGCGCGCCAGTCCACGTCATCGAGCCGAAGGCGGCATATCTCACCTTCGCGCAGCCCATACGTGGCAAGCAGCTGAAGTATCGCATAATCGCGTAGTCCGCGTGGCGATCTGTCCTCCTGCGTTGTCGCCAGAACCGCGGCGATTTGGCTCCTTTCCAGCGTCGACGGCACATCTTCGTAGGCATAGAGCATGGGGCCGATGATGTGTGGCGTCAGATCGGTCGGGATGCGACCCGTCCGATGCAGATGGCGAACCACCGAACGGAGACGCTCAGCGACATCGGCCAATGATTTGCGCCGTAAACCAGGCGCGCGCATGTCCATGTAGAGATCGATGTCCACGATGCTCAACGTTTCGAGGCTGGCGGCACCGGCCCGGTCGAACTGCCATCGCAGGAAGTTTCGCGCCTCCCACATCAGCGCCGCAATGGACGCGCTTGCCAAACCGCGCTCCTCGCGCAGCCATGCCTCGTATTCGCGGCAAATTTCATGTCGATGCTCGTCATCGGGACCGATCATTTCTGCGTCCGGGGGCCAATTGCCTTGAGCAAGCCGGAGGAGCTTGGCGATCGCGGTGCGGGGCAACATGTGCCAACGCGCACTGGGAGGCCGACCGTACTGGATCTCAAAATCCTGAACCGCATAGCCAAAATACTGATCGACCTGCTGCGGCGTCACAGTCTCGACCTGTATATCGCACTCGGCCAGATAATCGAGAAACGCGCGGGCGTAGAGACGGTGGTTCGCCACGACCACGGGATTGTAATTCTGTGTGGTGAGCGAATTCGAGAGTTCGGTGATCAACTCGTCATGCAACTTCAACATGATTGCCTCCTCAGCTGGTCCAGGGACCGCCGAGGTTCGCAACCAATATAATGCGCAGCAACTGCGCACACTATCATGGGAATTCGCCGGTTACGCCGCGCTCCTCCGCATTACCGCTTCCTCGCGATAAGCCATCTTATGCGCAGCTCGCCATAAGATGGAGAAGGCGCCGGCATACGCATCGTAGATGCGGGCTTGCTCGGGCGTAAGCTGGTGCTCGACCAGTTCGTATTCAACGCCGTCATAGGAGAGCGACCGGGCCGTGTAGAGGCCGAGCGCGCGCAGGTCGCGGGCAAGCACCTCCATGGCCGCGACACCGCCATTGTCGACGGCCTCCACGAACTCGGCGCGGTTGGCGAAGGGAAAATCGTCACCGCCCCACAGCCCGAGCCGCTGGGCGTAAGCGAGATTGTGGACTGTGGTCGCGCCGGTGGCAGAAACGTAGACGACACGCGCGTCCGGCAGCGCGTGCTGCAGCCGCAGCCCGGCACGGCCCTGCTGTGAGGGCGCGACATCGCCCCGTTCTCCCTTGCCGCCGCCGGCGTTCTGCATTGCGTGCGACTCGTCGAAAATGATGACTCCATCGAAGTCGGAGCCCAACCATTCGACGATCTGTTTGACGCGCGAAAGCTTCTCGCCACGGTCGTCGGACCGTAGCGTGGAATAGGTGGTGAAAAGGACGCCTTCGCTGAGACGGATCCGCGTGCCCTGAGGGAAACGGGATAGCGGCGTGACCAACAAGCGCTCCATACCGAGCGCCGACCAGTCGCGTTGAGCGTCTTCGAGCAGCTTGTCGGACTTCGAGATCCATACTGCCTTGCGGCGACCCTGCAGCCAGTTGTCGAGGATGATGCCGGCGGACTGACGGCCCTTGCCGGCGCCGGTGCCGTCGCCGAGCATGAAGCCCCGGCGGAAGCGGACGGCGCTTGGAGCGTCGTCCGGCGCGGCGGTGACGAGATCGCCGGTCTCGTCCACAATCCAGGCGCCTGCGAGGTGTTCGCTGTGAGCTTCGCCGGCATAGATCACTGTCTCGAGCTGGGCGTCGGACAGAACGCCCCCGGTGACGATCGCGGCTGGAAGCGTCGGGCGATAGCTCGGCTTCGGCGGCGCGACCGACGCCATGGCGGCCGACTGTACCAATTTGGTGGGATGGGGCTGCGCCTCCGGGATGCGGACCGACTGGAGCGCATAGGCCTCATAGATCGAGTCCGACAGTCGGCCATCTTCAAGAGGCATCCGCTCCACGGTCTGATAGTCAAGCGGCAGGCCTTCGATCTCAGCCGTGGGCCGGCCGTCCGTGGATGCTGCGGCCTTGGCGAGATAGCCGCGAACGGTGCGCGGCGCCGTATCCGGGGAGATCTTTGGCAGCGCGACCGGAATGCGCGGGGGCAAGTCGCGTTCGATCCAAGCGAGAAGCGTCGCCACGTCGGGCGCGATGCCGAGAGATGCCGGGAAGCGTGCATCATCCTCGGCCGGCGCCTTGTCGATGACGGTCAGGCGGGTTTCGATGGTCGTGCCTTGCTTGGCATAGACAGAGCCCGCGATCGCCGCAGTGAACACGACGCGGCCGCGCTCCTGCAGCCGGGCGAAGTGGTCGCGCCAGGCCGGCAGCTCGGGCGAGAAATTCGCGCCGGTGATCGCGACCAACCGGCCGCCTGGCGCAAGCCGCGCCAGAGCGGAAGCGATATGGCGATAGGCGGCGTCGGCGACGCGTCCGGAGACATTCGCCATAACCGAGAACGGCGGGTTCATGATGATGACGCTGGGAATGGCGGTGCGGTCGAGATGATCGTCGATCTGCGCGGCGTCGAAACGCGTGATCGCATTGGCCGGAAAGAGAGAGGCAAGAAGATCGGCGCGGGTCTCGGCCAGTTCATTGAGGATGAGATCGGACCCGGCAATCTCGGCAAGGATCGCGAGCAGGCCCGTGCCGGCTGAGGGCTCCAGCACCCGGTCGGCGGGCGTGAGCGCTGCGGCGGTCAAGGCCGCGAGACCGAGCGGCGTCGGCGTCGAGAACTGCTGACGCGCCTGGGCCTCCTCAGACCGGCGCGTGTGCGTCGGCAGCAGCCCGGCGATCTTGCCGAGCGCGGAGAGCCGTGCGGCCGGAGACGCGGCTTTGCGGAAAAGCGGCTTTCCGTATTTGCGCATGAAGAGGACGGTTGCCGCTTCGCAGGCGTCATAGGCCGTTTTCCAGTCCCAGGCGCCGCTAGCGTCGGACGCGCCGAAGGCCTGTTCCATGGCCGAGCGCAGTATCGCGGCATCGATCGCGCGGCCCTGTTCGAGATGAGGAAGGAGATGGCCGGCGGCGGCGAGAATGGCGGCCGCCGGCGGCGCGTTCGGTGCGAGCGGAAGCAAGACCGCCGGAGCGGCACCAGAGACGGGAGCGTGGAGCATGGAGGATACCTCGAAAGAGCGGGAGACGGGCGAGCCGGGCCGGCGCTTTCTCTCGACCGGACGGGCTCAACCCCGTCCCGGCCGACCTCTCACTCTGACGCGGGCAGCGGCCATCGCTCCGGCTTGCGGCAAGCTCGCCTTCGACAGTTGCGTCATGCCGGCGGGCGATGCGCCGCTCCCGGCTAAGGATCGCACTATCGTCGCGGATCTATTCGAGCGCCCGCCTCAGGTCGGGGCATCGGGCGGGCGGTAGAGCTCAAATGGGTTGCCATCGGCGAGATGGCCGAATGGTGTAAGAACATAGTCGCTGGCGTCACGTCCAACGGCGCAGATGACGTAGCGAACCTCGCCCGTCGCAATCTCGGTGCATTCCATCAACGCCAGGTCGCCGCTGGTCGCGGCGTGCAGCAGCGTCTCGAAATTGGCGCGGGCATGGTCGGGAATGCTCATCGCGCGCCTCCCTCGGAAAGCCGGTCGGCGAGCCAGCGCCCGGTGCTGATCCATTCAAGCGTACGGCCGGTCGAGAGATCGAGCAGGTGGGCGCCGCCGGCGAAGCCGTCGATGACGGGAGCCGAGGCAACATTCGCCCACTGGAATCCCCAACGTCCAGTCAGGCCGAAGGCCTCGGCGCAGCGCGTCACGAAGGTGATCGCGAGTTGCTGGTCGGCGCTGCCAGGATCGCGCAGCCACAGGCGAGCCGATCCGTATTCGGGCGAAAGGGAGAGCAGGAACGGCTCGGCCGGCGGATCCTCTCGGGCGTTCTCGGCCATCAGCGTTGCGTAGATCTCGAAAGCGCGCGCCGCGTTGGCGGCAGTGCCAACGTCGAGCAGGCAGGAAAAGCGGGTCAGAAAATCGGTCATGGCAGGCTCCAGAAACGAAAAGAGCCCGGCGCTAGGCCGGGCTCGGAAAGGATCGAAAGATTGTCCGGCTAGTAGCCGAACCGCCAGGACGGCCAGTCTTGACCGTCGTCGGCGGCCTGCACCGCCTCGCTGAGATAGGCGGGATCGCCCTCGACGATGGCGGGATCGCGGACTGGCGTCTCGTCGATGACCGTGACGCAGGCGACGAGCCCGTCCTCGACCTCGACCTGCACGGGAACGAGATATTGGAAGACGACGCGCCGGGGCGGCGGGCTGGATTGCGACATGACGTAGCTCCTCGATTGGGGGAATCGGCGGAGCGGCCGAAGCCGCCCCGCCTGCACGATCATTCGGCCGCGACGAGGTGGCGTTCATCGTCTTCGCCGGCGGCCTCCTCGTCATCGCCCGCGAGGAAGTCAGGCAGCGCTGCGCTGTCATCCTCGCCGCTGGTCTGGGTTTCCGCCGTCGACGCCTCGACCTCGGTGACCACGCGAAGCGGTTCCGGCAGCCAGCCGGTGTCCGCCAGCAGGCGCTCGGCCTCCTTCGCCATGTCGCCCTTCTTCAGATGGTCGATGAGTTGCGCGGCCTGCTCGCCGGCGCCCTCGCGGACCGCCTGCAGGATGCGGGGCTTTGTCACCCGGTTCAGGTAGTTGCCGAAGGTCGGCCGCCAGCCGACCTCGACCAGATCGAGGCCTGTCGCCATCGTCAGGCGGTCGGCCTGCGAAAGCCTCATGTCGAGGGTATGCTGGGATACACCGCTGCCACTGTGCGGGTTCGGCCGCTCATAGAGCGCATTCACGCCGTAGCTGACGCAATGCGCGAGAAGAGCCATGCGGCTGGGCTCATCCAGGTCGGCGAGCCAGTCCCATAGGGCAGCATCGTCCTTCGGGATATCACCCGCCCAGGCGGCGTGGCGGTCCTGCACCGCACGGGCGGACGGGCTGTCCTTCAGCGCATCGTCCTGGGCCGGGAAGAAGACGTGCTTCACCCCGGCTTCCATGGCGCCCGTATACATGCGGGTCATGAAGGTGTCCGAGACGAGCTTGTGGAGGAGCGCCGTCATGGCGACGTGCGGGTTCTCCGCGACGGCGTTGCGCAGCGCGAGCGTGCGATAGGCCGTCAGCTCGATCACCAGACGCTCCGGCAGCGGCTTGATGACGCCGTCATCCTCGTCGTCCTCGGGCTCGGCAGGCTGGCCGCCGATGGTAATGACCGCCCTCTGCACCGACGGCTCGGCCGGATCGCCGTCGGCGTCCACGCCGGTCTCGACCTCGGGATCGATCGGCGCGTCATCCTCCGCCCGCACGTAGCCACGGTCGATGGCGACGCTGCCGTCATGGGCGATGCTGATGAAGACGCCCGCGCGAGGGATATCGTCCGCCTCGTAGCGCACCGGCCGGGTCTCGAAGGCGGCTAGTGCCGTCTCGATCTCGCCGAGGCGCTGGTCTACCTCGTCCGGCAGTTCGTCGGCGCCTTCATACTCGGCTTCGAGCTTCTGATACTCGGCATTGAGCGCCTCGATGGTCGCCTGCTCCTCGGCCGAAAGGTCGAGCGGCTCGCCCTGCAATTCCCGCAGGCCGCGCGTCGTGTCGTAGGGAAAGCTGACAGCGACCTCGATCCACTTCCAGCCTTCGCCGGCGATCGTCTCGGCAGTAGCCCTGAGCTTTTCGGCGACCAGGCGGTCGAGCAGCCTCGCGTCCTGCAGCCAGCCGCCATCATCGGACTGGAAGAGATCGCGCATGACGACGCCGCCCGCCGCCTCATAGGTCTCGATGCCCACGAAAACCGCGCGCTTGTCCGAGGCGCGGACGGTTGTCTCGGTCAGCATGCGCCGGATCTGATAAGGCTCCTTCGACCAGGCGTCCTTGATCGCGTCCCAGACCTGCTCCTGACGGGCGTGATCGCTCGACACTGTGAAGGCCATGAGTTGCTCCAGCGTCATGCCGTCTTCGGCATAAATCTCGAGCAGCGCGGGCGACGCCGAAGCGAGCCGCAGCCGCTGCTTGACGACCTGGGCCTGCACGAAGAAGGCTGCGGCGATCTCCCCCTCGGTCATGCCCTTGTCGCGCATGTCCTGGAAGGCGCGATACTGGTCGAGGGGATGGAGCGGCGCGCGCTCGATGTTCTCGGCGAGCGAGACTTCTTCCGCGAGGATCGCGCTGTCGCGCTCGCGCACTACGCACGGCACAGGCGACACCTTGGCGAGGCGCTTCTGCTTCACCAGCAGTTCCAGCGCCCGGAACCGGCGTCCGCCGGCCGGCACCTCGAACATGCCGGTCTCGTTGCCTTCGGCATCGACGACGGGGAAGACGCTGATACTCTGGATCAGGCCGCGCCGGGCGATCGAGGCCGCTAGGTCTTCGATCGAGACACCGGCCTTGATGCGTCGGACGTTCGACTGGCTCAGGACCAGCTTGTTGAAGGGGATGTCGCGCGAGGGCGACAGGACGATCTTTTGAGCGGCAACAGCCATCGGGATATACTCCGCGACGGGCGGCCGAGAGCCTCTCTCTCGACCTCCAACCCGTCACGGAAACCCCGTCCTCCCTCTCACTCTATTTCTGGGTGCGCCCGGTGAGACGCCGGAAGGACAGCGGCGCGATCAAGGAATTTGGCAAGCCCCTCATCCTCAGGCGCATCTCGGTCGAACAGGATGTATTCCGCGCCGAGGCGCCGCGCGTATTCGGTGATCCTCACAAGATCGGCAGGGAGACTATCGCGGTCGCCTTCTCCGACCCAGATAAACCAGCCGTATGGCGTCGCCGCGACAAGCTCGTCGCCCTGAGCGGCGTGAACATTCAGATAGGTGCTCGACGCCTCCGACAGGTGAGCGGTCGAGCAATCGAAGAAGACCCGAAGCGGGTACGAGACCTTGCTCATGCCACCCTCCTTTCAAGCTCATCTGCGGTGACGACGTGGGCAGCGCCCTCAGGCGCATGGGCCAGCAGCCAGTCGGCCGCCTTGCTCGCCTGACTTGCGGCCCGAACGATGGCGCGGTTGTCCTCGCGCAGGACCTGCAGCCACGAGCCGATATAGTCGGCGTGGCGGACGGTGGGCACGATGCCGAGCGAAGCGCAGCAGAAGGCCGCGTTCATCTCGGCGACCAGTTCCTCGAATGCGTATTTCTTGGTGCCGAAGCCGCCGGTCAGGTCGCGGCCTACTCGGCTCGAGTGACCCGTCGCGTGTCCGAGTTCATGCAGGGCCGTGCGGTGCCAGTTGATCGGCTCGAAGTAGGCTTGTGGCGGAGGGACCTGCACATAGTCGAGCGCAGGCACGTAGAACGCCCGATCACCTGCGATGCGAAAGTCTATGCCTGAGGCGCGGATCAGCGCTTCGACCTGTGGTTCGATCATCCCTTGCGGCGGCGGGGGCGCATCGATCGCGACGTCTTCCGGCAGTCCTTCGCACTGGGCTGCGTTGAACACGGTGAAGCGCTTAAGGAACGGGATCGCCTGCGCGTCGTCACCGCTCTCGCGGGCGCGGCGCTTTTCGTCCTCCGGCGTGAAGCGGTCCGCATAGACGACGGTCGTGCCGCGCGCGCCCTTGCGGACATTGCCGCCAAGCGACAGTGCTTGACGGAAGGTGAGCCAGCTCTGGCCCGGAAAGCCGTGTTCGACCACGGCGCCCCAAAGGATCAGGATATTGATCCCCGAATAGTGCCGGCCGGTGGCGCGTTTCTCGGCATGGCAAGCGGGGCCTTTGCGGCCGTCGTTCCCCACGGCTGGACCCAAGGCACGCGACCGGCCTCCAACTCGGCGACGATCTTATCGGTGATCTCGTCGTAAAGGCTCGCCCGGTTCTGGCCTGGACGTGGCAAAGCAGTTCGTCTGGACATCGCGGATCTCCGCGACGGGCGCCGGAAGCCTCTCTCCCAGCTCTCAACCCGTCACGGCAATCCGGTCCGCACTCTCACTCTCGGGGGGCGTTGCGGGGTCTCCCCCAGAAGGGGTCGGCAGAGACCTTGGGCTCGGCCGTAGGGGAAAGCCTTCCCCCTTGAAGGATAATGAAATGTTTATCGTGTTCAGAGGTCAGCCGTTAAGCGAACTCCGATTACCGTCAGCCTTGGCGAAGTGTGTTCCTGGGTGACCCGTCGTTGCTGCGCTTTCAAAACGAAATTCTACGGATGATCGCGAACGGTGAGCCGCTCTTCGACACGATGCGGCAACTTTGCTGCGGGTCGAAAAGACATGGCCCGGTGTGCTCTGTTCGGTGTTCGCCATCGATCGAACGGGCATGATGCGGCCGTTAGCGGCACCGAGCTTCCCGGAGGCCTACAGCCAGGCGCATGACGGGGTTGCGATCGGCGCCGACACCGATGTACCCGGGAGAGCCGCGTCTTTACGCCAGCCAGTGCTCCTGGAGGATCTCGCGTCCGACCCTCGCGCCTCCCATAGTGCGGCGATCGTTCACGGGCTTGGTGTATCGGCGTGTTGGTCACTGCCTGTGCTTGGGGCGGCAGGCGACACGCTAGCGGTGATGAACCTCTATTTTCACGGTGCGCGTCAGGTCGCAGATGTCGAGCGAGAGGTGGCTGAAGCTTGCGTGGAACTCTGCGAGACGGCCTTCCGCAGACACGAGAGTACGCTCGATCGGGACCGTCGAGCGAATGTCGATGCACTGACGGGCTTGGCCAACAGGGCAGCCTATAACGGCGCGATGACTCAGCTTCGCTGCGACGATGTCGGGTCGTGGGCACTGTTCATCATCGACCTCGACAACCTCAAGATCGTCAACGACACGTTCGGCCATCTGGCGGGCGACGCTCTGATCCGTGCCGCGTCGGCGCGTATCGCTCGCGCGATGGCGCCGGACGTCACCTATCGGATAGGAGGCGACGAATTCGCGGTCATCCTCCAGCAGCCGGCAAATGTCGCCGACCTGAATGCTGCGGCCGAACGCGTCTTCGACGAGCTCGAGGTGGCGGCGGACTGCGACGGACACACCGTTGTACCTCGCGCGACCATCGGCGGCGCGACGTTGAGCAAGACCGAACGCACAGCGACGAGCGTCGGAGAAGCGGCCGACTTCGCGCTCTACCATGCGAAGGAGACGGGCCGTGGCGGCTTCGTTCGCTACTGGCCTGGCATCGGCTCACGGATTACGAGCCGGCGCGCCGCGATCCGGGATGTCTCGGAAGCCTCGGCCGAGGATCGTATCGAGGCGCACTACCAGCCGATCCTGAGGCTGGACACCGGCCTCATCGTGGGGCTCGAAGCCCTGTGCCGACTGCGATCGCGAAGCGGCGATCTTCTTCCTGCCGGCTCTTTCCACGAAGCAACGACTGACGCTCATGTCGCCTCCGAGTTGACGGCCCGCATGATGGCGATCGTCGCTGACGACATAGGTCATTGGCAAAACGCGGGATTGCTCGTCGAACAGGTCAGCCTGAACGTGTCGACAGCGGATTTCTACACAGGCAGCCTCGCCAAGAAGGTCTCCGAGACCTTCTCCAAAGCCGGCATCGGGCTGAACAAGATCGTGTTGGAGATAAGCGAGGACGTCTATCTCGGGCGGAATGATCGCGTCGTAGCGCGGGAGATCGAAGTGTTGCGTGCGGCCGGGGTGCGCGTAGCCCTCGACGACTTCGGCACGGGCTACGCCTCGCTGACGCATCTGGTGAACGTGCCGGTCGATATCATCAAGATCGACCGGGCATTCGTCGCCCGGCTGTGGCCTGACGATCCGAGCACCATCATCGTGGAAGGGCTAATCGAGATCGCCCGCCGTCTCGGCGTCGCCGTGGTCGCGGTAGGCATCGAGACCGAGGTTCAGGCGAGTCAGCTTTGGGCGATGGGCTGTGGGCTTGGTCAGGGCTACGCATTCGCATACCCCGCCGATCGCGATGCGACGGGCACGTTGCTCTACCGGCATGCAGCGTCCGGCGTTGGAACCATGCCGCTCTATGCCGCTCGGCAATCGTCCGGTCTGGCTGAGCTTGTCTCAAGGCGCCGCCTTTCAACGAGATGAGCGGCCCTTGGTGGCAACGTCCTCACCGGTCGTTCCAACTAGCCGCTAGGGCGCCCAGAGGTTGCCATTGAGGCATAGCTCGCAACGTAGCCACTTTTAATCTAAGCAAGCACAATCAAGTATGTGCGACGTCGGCAAAATGATTAGTCTTGAGCTTGACCCGCGATAGACCGCGCGGGCTATTCTGGCTCGGGGGTTGATCCTTTGAAATCGGTTTTCTGCTGGTGCCCGGAGGGGGCGTGTCGTTTACCCTACGGGCGGATGGGTTTGGACAGTATTGCGGTGTCATCTTGTGACACCAACGTTCCGTTCGAACTTGCGACACTCGACATTCATACGAGGATGCCCAATCGAGAAGAGCCTGATCCGGGCCGCGCAAGAGAGGTTCGATGACCGGTACGCCCGCTATCGGATGGTTCATGCTCTCAGAGGCCGATCGAGATGCGGCTCACCGATTTCTGTCGAAGCTCTCGTCGGACGGGACGCGCGACGAGCTCGGCTTTGCACCAATCCACTTCGCGTTCGCCGACCGCTTCTTCCCAGGCACTTCGGTCCAGCATCAGCAACTGCGCTATGTATTCTTTGTCGCCTGGGCGTATCAGGAGCTATTGGCCAATAGCGACGGCGGTCGTTTCGACCGCGACCGGCTCTTCGAGGTAGAGCGCCGTTACTCTCTTCGATTGATGGAGGGTGTTCCGCAGCTACAGAACTCAGGCATCTCGGGATGGATGAAGTATCAGGCACGGGAGCGCCCGGTTGTTCGCGCGAGCACGATCTACTGGACCGCCCTCCGCTCCTGGCAGATCGCAACTCCTATCGCGGGCATGGACTACGCCCCGACCGAATCGCAGCTGCAGGCCGCTTGGCCAAGGCTTATCACGCGAGACGACAGCGACGCGCTGAGGGCATCGGTCACCGATCTATTCGAAGACATCCCGCGCGCGCCTGAGGGTTGGCGGCACAAGTCCGGCGCTCTCGATTTCGAACTCCGTGGCGTGGAGGCGGAGTACATCCGTCGGAAATGGCGGCAGGCCGGTCCAGGTGGGACGCGTCCACTGCTCAGCCGCCTCGCAGAAGCCGGCGTGTGCACTGTATCGCTTTGGTCGCGGAAGGTTCAGGACGTGGCCTCTACCGAGGAGCGGGATCTGCTCGCGCTGGCACGGAGGGCGGCGTCGATCGCCTGTATTGCGCGTGCAGCCTATGCCGCACTCGTCGAGGCGAAGCGCAACGTGGACCTGGAAATTGACGAACGGCTCCATTCCGACGCGCTGCCTGAGCTCATTGCGCAGCATGGCGAGGCCGCACTGGAGACCAACCTCGACGCCCTGCGCGCGGCCACCCGCATGGATGGCAACCTCACGCGCTTCGTGCAGGAGGTGCTCGAATGGGTTCGCTCCGGTAGGAAGTTGGACGGCATCTCCCGTGCCCTCGAGACCCGCGAGCGCGAGCTGAAGCGGGAGCGGGCGTACCTGCTGAACGCTAAGCGGCGCGTGGACTGGCGCAAGGACGTCGCAGCACCGCTCGACTATCGGTGGCCCGTGGTGCGGGAGATGATCATCCGCGTCGGAGTGGGCGTATGAGTTTCGACCCGGGCAGCCGCATCTCGGTTTTTGGCGCACTGCGGCCCTACGCTGGGCAATTCGTCTCGCGAGCGGTCGTCGCCACCTACTCGCTCGACCTTATCGCACTACTCGGACTCGTCCTTGCGCTTGGCGGAGATGCTGAGGCCGAGTTCGAGAGCTCCCCGCTCGGTCTCGTGAAGGCCTTCGACTGCGTGCGCGGCAAGCTCCGCGTGCTGCATCAGGTCGGTCGCATAATCGCACCCCGAGCGCACAGGTCGATCCTGCCTCTGCTCGACACGATGATTGAGGCGATCCCGGCCAACGAGCGCCGCCAGAGCTGGCATCCAAAAGTCGCCCTCGTTCGATACGATGGCGATCCCGTCCAGTGGCGATTCTGGATCGGCAGCCGGAACTTGACTGGCTCGCGAGACCTAGACGCCGGCCTTCTCGTTACGTCCTCGCACGATAAGGCGGCGCGTTTGGTTCCGGACATCGCCGAACTGGCGCGTGGCCTTCTGGTCGAAGGCCAATTCACTGCGACTGAACTCAACGAGCTGCGCACTGCGCGCTGGCTCGCTCCTGCCGGTACGGCCATTCGGCGATTGCTGTGGCGCAGGCCGGGTGGAGACACGTCCTTCATCTCCGCGCCGTTGCTGGGTGGGGCGGAGACGGCCAGCGCGGTCAGCCCCTTCATCGATGTGACCGGACTGCGAGAGGTGCTACGCGCGGGCGCCCCCTCCGTTACCCTGCTGACGAATGACGTGTCGGCTGGCAGCTGTGCGCCGATATCCGGGATCGTCTTTCGGACAGGTGCGGCGCCGGAGCCGGAAACGACTGTCTCAGTAGACCAGCAGACCGACGACAGGACCGCTGAGTTTATCGAGCCGCTACCGGCGGGTGTTCACGCCAAGATGATCGCCGTCAGCAAGGGGAAGCGGTCGGCCATCATGCTCGGCAGCGCCAACCTGACGAAGCGCGGATTGCTTGGTCCAAACGCCGAGGCTGTCGCCATCCTCGACGTCATGGACACGGCGCTAGCCAGCTCGCTTCATAGCTTCGTGCAATCTGGCTTTGAGTTCGACTATTCCCGAGTAGACGAGGATCTCGCGAGGCTTGAGGAAAGCCAGCGGCAGCTGGATGAGCGGATCGCTCTCCTCCTCGAATGCGAGCTCGCCCTTGAATACGAGGACGGCGGACTGATGCTTACAGTCGGCGAGGGAGCGGACGCCGCACTCGCGACCGCGCGGTTCGAGGCAGCACCGTTCCTCGAACCCGACGCCTGGGTCTGGATCGAGACAGGTATGCGAAAGGTCCGACTTCTGCGCGGGAATGTCGTGCCGAGCGAACGGACGTCGCTCGTCTCGTTCCGTGCGACCAGCCTAACGGACAGGACGATCCAACGATGCTGGGTGCTCTCGCTGCCAGTTACCGGTCTCGACCACGACCGGCGCGACCTCGCGCTCCTGACCCGATACGTTGGGGCCAGCAGGTTCCGGGATTGGCTGCGCTCGCAACTCGACGGTCTCGACGGCACGGCAGGGGAAAGGTGGTCCGACCGGCTGCATAATACCCATGAGCGCGAGCCCTCTAACGTGCCCGAGATGTTCACGCTTGAGACGATGCTGTCCGCCTGGGCCCGCGATCCTCGAGGCTTCGAGCGACGTACCGCCGGCATGATGGCGATGCTCGACTCATTTCGCGAGACCTTCGAGGAACTGCCCGACGAGGAGGAGAGGCGCGCTGCTCTCGCGGACCTGTCCGAGGTGCGGCCTTTCCTGCAGGCCGTCCACGACGCCATCCACCGGGACGTCTGATGGAGCTCGCACCGTTTCAGTCCCGCACCGTCGAAGTGGCAAGCGAGGTTCTTAAGGCAAACGGCCCGCGTCGCTTCCTCGTCGCCGACGAGGTCGGGCTGGGCAAGACCGTCATTGCCCGGACGATCGCCCAGCGGCTGCGGGCGGGACGCAGACGACTGAACGTGATGTACCTCTGTCCGAGCCTCGAGATTGCCGGTCAAAACCGCCCGAAGTTTGTCTCGCTGACTGGGATCGACCCCGATGAATACGATCCCGGTGGAGATCGTCTCGCGCTGGTCCCCGGCTGGCTGCCCGAGGAGGGGAATGGATTCCGGGTGTTCACCTTCACCCCGGAAACGAGCTTGCCCGGATGGAAGCCGGGCCCGAGGACCGGCCGGAAGACGGAGCGCGAACTGATACGCTCGGCGCTGGAACGGTTCCCTGCATTATTGTCTGCTGTGAAACGGCTCGACCGCGAGCGAGCCGCGGGAGGACGGCGATTGCTCGCCGACCGCGGCGACCTTAAGGGCTTCACCGCAATTGAGATCGAGCGGGCAATGCGGGACATCTTCGACTGCCAGTCGGGGAGCATCGAGAAAGCCGCGTTGAAATGGCTCGAGCGCGATGACGTGGATGTCGTCGAGTTCGTCGGCCGCTTCAGATCGGTCCTCGCGCTGGCAGCGCTGCGCCTCAAGAAGGTGAAGCCCGACCTTGTCGTTCTCGACGAGTTCCACCGATATGCGGATTTGATCGTTCCGAAGGCCGAGACTTCGAACGTTCGGCTAAAACAGGAACGAGCGCGTATCCACCGGCTCCTCGTGGAGGCGCTTCTCGGCGGCGACGAGAGACCGGCGGTGCTTCTGCTCTCCGCAACACCATACAGGCTGCGACGCCTTGGCGGCGACGATATCCATGAGGTCGACCACTACCGATCGCTCATCGATCTTGCCGGCTTCCTCGCTGACGACGAAGGATGCCGGGCCGCCGTCGAGGAGGCAATGCGTGACTACCGCCGTGCCTTGAAGACGATCGGGACGGGGGACGCAATCCGCGCGTCGGTCCTGCGCGCCAAGGAGAGACTTGAGGCGCTCCTCCGGCCTTTGATGGCGCGGACGGAGCGCGCCTTGGTGCACAAGGAGGACCTGTTCGACCGCGATAACCCGCAGGTCTCCGTTGAGACTCAGGACCTCGTTGTGTTCAAGCACTTCGCTGAGACTGCCGGCGCGGAGTTTGCCGGCTGGGCGCCAGCGATGTGGACCTCGATCCCATACCCCGCGCAGACGATGCACGGCTACAAGATTTGGAAGTCCCTTCAGGCCGCCAAGCCCGCTCCGATCGAGGCCGGAAGCGGCAAGGGCAATCTTGCGCACCCCCAGTTGCGCCATCTCGCCCATTTGGTCGGAGATAAAGCTCATCTCTCATTACCGTGGCAGCCGCCAACTGTTGCCTGGTGGCGACTGGAGGGGCCGTGGTCAGGAAGGCGGCCGCTTCCAGGCAAGACGCTGCTTTTCAGCAGGTGGCGCGGCGCCCCGACGGCCATCTCGGCCCTGCTCTCGATCAACCTGTCCGGTGGACTGCGAAAGCCGAAGGAGAAGGCGCCAGTCGCGCTCTTGCGGCCCGGGGGCAGCGAAACTGGCGCTCTGGTCGGGCTCTTCATGCCGTGGCCCAGCCTGCCACTCGCGATCGAACCAAGGAAGTCGAGGGGCACGACGCTTGCGAGCGTCCGGGCGGACGCCCGTCGACAGCTCGAGGTATATCTCCAAGCGCGGCGGATTCGCCTCGACGGGACAGAGAAGCGTCCGACCTGGATCGTCGCGGCCGGGATCGAGCGCGAGATTAACGGGACAACATACCAGAGGGTTTCATCGCTGGCCGACAGGGTGAGCCGGGGCGCGAAGGCCAAGAACTGGTCCAGCCTGCCCAAGATCAACAGGGTCTCACCGGCGGAAGTGGCGGCGCTCAGCGACCACCTCCTGTCATCGCCGGGCTCGATCCTTGCGCGATGCCTTGTGCGCCACGATGTTCCGCAGGATCGGCCCCGCGATCGACAGCGGACATTCGCGTTCTTATGGGAGAACCTGCGGCCTTATCTCGGCCACAGGGCCTTCGCCGACCTCATCCAGTCATCGTCCAAGAAGAAGCGTTATCCCGACGCGCTCGCGGACGCGATGCTCAGGGGCGGCTTCGAGGCGGTACTGGACGAGCAGATGTGCCTCTTATCCAGTCTGGGCGATGCCGAAGGACAGGAGATCGTCGAACAGCTTTCGGCGAGCCTGCTCGACCGTCCCGGCCTCGTGCAATTTCGCCGCGGCAGAACCAACCACCGCGTCCCAGTGCAGGGCCGTGACTCCCTTCGCCGGAGGCGAACAGAGCCGCGGCGGAAAGAAGGGAATAAAGCGCCTTCGCAGCAACACCCTTCGCCGCGCGTTCAACTCGCCTTTCTGGCCGCACATGCTCTGCACCACCTCGATCGGCCAAGAGGGATTGGACTTCCATCTCTGGTGCAGCCGGATCGTTCATTGGGACCTCCCGGGCGATCCGGTCGACTTCGAGCAGCGCGAGGGCCGCATCGCTCGCTACGGGAGTCTCGCGGTCCGGCGCTCGCTGGCGCGTGAGCATGGCGCGCAATCGCTCGCTGCCGCCCGTGGCTCGAGCCCGTTCGGCGAGTTGATCTCTCTCGCCAAGAGGGTCGATAGCGACCGCACGGGGCTCGAGCGGTGGTGGCTTCCAGTCGAAGGCCGCCCGACCAGCGTCAGCTTTGACTGGCGGTTCAGCCACCGAGCGGCCCGACGGGACCGCATGCTCGAGGACCTGCTCTACTACCGGCTCGCGTTGGGACAGCCAGATCCCAAGGCCTTCGTCGCGATGCTTCGCCGCGTCGGAGCTGACGAGACCGGAGCGCGGGAACTCGCGATCGACCTCTCGGCTATCTCGCGTGCCTCTGCAGCGGTCGTTACCGAAAGTCTCTCGTCTTTACCTTGATCGTGTCCAAGTGGAGGTCTGGGATGAAAATGTCGCGCGGCCGAACGGTCCGGGGCGGCAAGTCACGTGGATCGGGCGTCGGCGAGCCATGGTGAAACTCGTCGCCGCGACCATGCGGTAACGGGAAGGCGGTCTGTCGATCGCCGACGCTCGCCAGATCGGCGGAGAGGTCCGTGAGCCGCTGGGCGACGAGATGGACCACTTCACCCTCGCGCTGGACGCGACCGCGAACCGCGATCATACCTGCGGACAGGATCGTGCGACGGTTCTGCTCGAAGACCTTAGGCCAAACCACGAGGTTCGCGATGCCGCTTTCGTCTTCCAGCGTTATGAACATGACGCCCTTGGCAGACCCTGGCCGCTGTCGGACCAGCACGATGCCGGCCGCTTCGAGCCACCGGCCGTCACGCGCCTCCATAGCTTCGAGGCAGGTGACCATTCGGCGCCGCCGCAGGTCTTGCCGGAGGAAGGATACGGGGTGATCCCGTAGAGACAGGCTGACGTGGCGGTAGTCTTCGACGACATCGCCACCGGCCGTCATGGGTCGGAGGACGATGGCCGGTTCGGCAACCTCGGGCACGATTTCCGCTTCGCGGGCCGAGGCCGCAGCAAAGAGCGGCAATGGCTCATCCCGAAGTGCTTTGATCGCCCAGAGCGCTTCCCGACGAGCAAGACCAAAGGGCGGCCGGAAACCGTCCGCCTCAGCGATCTGCGTCAACGCGCCCACAGGCACGCCAGCTCGGCGCCAGAGATCGTCCACCGACATGAAGGGATGTCCCGCCCGGGCAGCGACGATCGCTGCGCCATGGGCGTTCGCCAGACCCTTGACCATGCGCAGGCCGAGCCGAACAGCAAATCGGCCGTCATCATCGATCGGCTCGAGCGTGCAGTCCCAACGGGACGCATTGGCGCACACCGGTCGCACCTCGATGCCATGATCTCGCGCATCACGCACGGTCTGGGCCGGCGCGTAGAACCCCATGGGCTGGCTGTTCAGGAGCGCTGCGCAGAAAACGTCGGGGTGCCAGCACTTCAGCCAGGCCGACGCGTAGGCGATAAGCGCAAAGAGGCTGCGTGGCTTTCCGGAAAGCCGTAAGAGCCGAAGCCTTCGAGCTGCTTGAAGGTCTGCTCGGCGAAGGCAGCGTCGTAGCCATTGGCCACCATGCCGGCGATCAGCTTGTCCCGGAAATGCGATACACCCCGGTGAACTTGAAGGTCGCCATCGACTTGCGCAGCATGTCGGCTTCCCCGGGCGTGAACCCGGCGCATTCGATCGCGACGCGCATCGCCTGCTCCTGGAACAGGGGAACGCCGAGCGTCTTGCCCAGAACCTTCTCGAGCTCTGGCTTCGGATAATGGACGGGCTCCAGCCCCTCCCGGCGCCGAAGATAGGGGTGAACCATGTCGCCTTGAATCGGCCCAGGCCGGACGATGGCGACCTGAACGACAAGGTCATAATAGGTACGCGGTTTAAGGCGCGGCAGCATGGACATCTGCGCACGGCTTTCGATCTGGAAGGTGCCGAGCGTATCGGCCTTCCGGATCATCGCATAGGTGCGAGGATCCTCGGCCGGGATGGTAGCCAGATCGAGGTTTACGCCCTTGTGCTCGGCGAGCAGATCGAGCCCTTTCTTCATGCAAGTCAACATGCCGAGCGCCAGGACGTCGACCTTCATGAACTTGAGAGCGTCGATATCATCCTTGTCCCATTCGATGACCTGGCGATCGACCATCGACGCGGGCTCGATCGGCACGAGATCGTCGAGGCGGTCATGGGTGAGCACGAAGCCGCCAGGGTGCTGGCTGAGGTGGCGGGGAGCGCCCATCAGCTGTCGGGCAAGGTCGAGCGTCATCCGAAGGCGCCGGTCGGCGAGGTTGAGGTTCAACTCCTCGACGTGACGCTTCTCGACGCCTTCCTCTGACCACGCCCACACCTGCGACGACAGCGTGCCGATCAGGTCTTCGGGCAGGCCGAGCGCCTTGCCGACGTCCCTCAGCGCGCCCTTGGTGCGATACCGGATGACGGTCGAGCACAGCGCGGCATGCTCTCGGCCGTAGGTCTCGAACACCCACTGCATGACGATCTCGCGCCGCTCATGCTCGAAATCGACGTCGATGTCGGGCGGCTCGCGCCGTTCCTCGGAGATGAATCGCTCGAACAGCAGGTCATTGCGGCCTGGATCGATCGAGGTGATGCCAAGAACGTAACAGACGGCGGAGTTGGCGGCCGATCCGCGACCCTGACACAGAATGTCCTTCGACCGTGCGAAGCGAACGATGGAATTCACGGTCAGGAAATAAGGCGCGTAGTCCAGCTTCTCGATCAACCGCAACTCATGCTGGAGGGCGGCGGTCACGCTCTCGGGTACGCCTTCGGGATAGCGTTCAGCCGCCCCTTCCCAGGTGAGCTTCGCCAACGTCTGCTGGGGCGTGAGTGCGGGATCGTCGCGCTCTTCCGGATACTGGTAGGCAAGCTCGTCGAGGCTGAAGCGGCAGCGGTGCGCGATCTGCAGCGTCCGGGCAAGGGCCTCGGGATAGCGGCTGAACAGACGATGCATTTCGTCCGGCGGCTTGATGTAGCGGTCGGCGTGTCGCTCTCGCCGATCGCCAAGCGTATCGATCGTGACGTTGTGGCGGATGCATGTGACGACATCCTGCAGGATCCGCCGGGCCGGCTCGTGGAAGAGGACGTCGTTCGTCACCACGGTGGGCACGCGCATCTGTGTGGCCATGTTCGAAAGCTCATGCAGTCGGAGTTGATCGTTTGGCCGGCGGCGCAAGGTGAGCGCGAGATAGGCTCTGTCGCCGAAAGCGTCCCGCAATCGCCGGAGCCGGAACGCGCACTCGTCATCCGCAAGGTCGGGAACGAGCGCGACGATCAGGCCATCGCCGTAGGCAACGAGATCAGGCCATTCGAGAATGCACCTGGCCTTGCCGCCTCGTTTCTTACCGAGGGAAAGAAGCCGGCAGAGGCGCGAATAAGCGGGTCGATCCGCTGGATAGACCAGCACGGATGTCCCATCGGCGAGGTCGAGCCGGCAACCGACAATCAGGCGAACGCCGGTCGTCTTGGCCGCTTCATGAGCACGGACGACGCCGGCGAGCGAATTCCGATCGACGATGGCGACGGCCTCGATCCCAGCCAAGGCCGCTTGCGCGAACAGTTCCTCGCAGGAGGACGCGCCGCGCAAGAAGCTGAAGTGTGAGGTGACCTGCAGTTCGACGTAGCGAGGCGACGTCATCCGAAGACCCCGTGGATGAACCAGCGGTGCGATCCCGTCGCTGTGTCTTCGCCGTCACCGGCACGATAAAGCCAGTAGCGTTCGCCGGCGTCGTCCTCGACCCGAAAATAGTCTCGGACGGCGACCAACTCCGCGTCGCGTTTCCACCACTCGCCGAATACGCGCTCCGGCCCATCTCCGCGGCGCAGCCGACGACGGACGCCGCGCCAGGTAAATGAAACGGGTGGATGGTCGGGCAACAGCGCTACAGTCTCGACCTGCTCCGGATGGGCCAGCAGACGCGAGGGCCGGGGCCAATGGCCGGGCCATGCTGCGCCTGTATCGGCGGCCATCGCCGGAATGCGGCCAACGGAGCGTTCCGGGACGTCGCTCGCAACCGGCGCCAGCCGATAGAGCGCGTGCTCACCTACCCGGTTCATGAGCGTATCGATCAGGTCCGAGACGTCCGGTGTACTCTCCTCTATCAGCGAACTGACGGTCTGCCGGCGCTCGATCGGCTCGGCGACGCTGGCTGCAAGCGTCATCACCTCGATCCCAAAGCCGGGCTCGATCGTCTCGATCTTGTCGCATAAGAGGCGCGTCAGGCGCTTTGTATCCCGGACCGGCGTCGCCATTCCAACCCGGACCGCCTGTGAGCGACTGTCGACACGGTGGCAGATGAGGTCGAGCCGTCGTGCGCCGAGACCAGCTGTCTCGAGGCGGTCGCAGAGCTGATCGACGAGCTTGGCGATGTAGCGGGCGATGGTCTCCGCCGCGCCGATCGGTTCCGCGAACGATCTGCGCACTTCGATCAGGTCGGCGGGTCGAACCGGATCAATCGGCTCTGACAGATCGCCGAGCGCTTGATCGATACGGCGGCCGATTGCTGGACCGAAGCGCAGGGTGAGCGGCGCGCGCGGCTGCGAGAGGATATCGCCGATGGTTTCGAAGCCAAGCGTTCGCAGCGCCGCGACGATCGAAGCGTCGATGCGCAGCGAGGCCAGCGGAAGCGGTTCTAACAGCGATGCATCATGACGTTCAGGAGCGATTATCGTTGGACGGGCTGCAAACCGGGCCAAGGCGTGGGCTGCGCCCCAGCTGTCGGCGATCGCGCCGCGAGCGGCGATGCCAGACATTGCCAGCCTTCCGATCAGGCCCTCCAGCATGGCGGCTTCGCCGCCGTGAAGGTGATCGGCTCCGGTCGAGTCGATGATGATCCCGTCTGGAGGATCAGGGGCCACGACAGGCGCGTAGCGCAGGAGCCAGGTGGCGAGCCGATCAAGTGCCTCCACATCGGCTGCCGGCTCGGCATCTTGCACGATGAGGTCTGGCACGAGGACCTGAGCCTTGGTCACAGGCATGCCGGGGCAAAGGCTGGCGGCCACGGCAGCGGCATTCGCCGCCAACACCACCCGCCTGTTTCCTTCCCGGCCAATCAGGACGAGCGGCGCCTCAGCCGGAGGCGCCGCGTCGCCAGCCTTCCGCCGGAGCCGGTCGGTGGACCAACTCGGCAGGAAGAGCGAGACGACCCGTGTCATCGCACGCCTCCAACTCGAAATCTGCACTCTCGCCCGCGCGTGCGCGGATCAGTTCGACTAGCCAGCGGGCACGCCCTACGCCCGGAACAGGCAGAGGTGTCGATGGCACCATAGACACGCGCCAGCGTGTCATCGCGGCGGTGGGTTGGCCGAAATCAGTGGCTTCGGTCTGTCGTCGCCAACGCCGCAGCGCGATCCCGATCGATCCGCTTCCCTCGGCCGCCAACTGCAGGCGGCGCGAGGCTGTCATGGAAAGCCGCGCCACCTCACCGAGAACCGCCCCTAGGCCACCATGGCGCAGCCCTTCCTCCATGCAGGCCAACACGGTCTTGTCATCGCCGGCTTCGAGATAGATTACGCGATCGGACGCGAGACCAGCTTGAGCGATCGCCGGCGCGAAGAGATCTGGACGCGTGATGCACCACAGGATCTTGCCCTTGGTCCGTGCCGCGACACCCGCGCTGAACAATGCCGCCGCCGCCCCATCGACCGCGCCGTTCCCGCCCCCTGCGATCTCATGCAGGGCGCCAAGCGCCAACCCGCCACCGGGGAGTCGTGAGTCGACGTCGGCAATCCCAAACGGGAGAACCGTATTGGCGCGCCGGCTTCTGCCTTCGATCTTTTCGATCTGCGCGCGCAAAGACTCTATGGCGGGCTCGGGCCGCACTCTTTTCCTTGACCTCCGGAGACGGGTATAGCATTGTGTTCATGTTTTGTTCTTTGATGGCTGGAGAGTCAAGGCTGTTTAACTCCGCACAATGCCAGTTGAATTTTTAAGGACTCTCGGCCAAGATCGATTGGTTGCCGCGGAATGCCGCGGATCGCCGCGGAGGTTGGAAGCTTGGGCAAGGATGGGCGGGATGCCGAGCGCGTCACCACTACATTGACCAGGCGTCAGAAGGCCGAGCTTGATAGGCTCGCGAAGGCGCAAGGGGTCAAGGTAGCGTGGCTGATCCGGCGTGCGATTGAACGATATTTGGATGAAGCGGCTGGTGGCCCGATGCTACCGCTCGAACTAGAAGGAGGCGGAGATGTTAAGCGCTGAACTCTTCGCCGGTTGTGGCGGGCTTGCTCTGGGGATGTCCCGGGCAGGCTTCAAACACGCATATATGGCTGAGTTCGATCGTGACGCGGTTGAAACGGTTCTTCATAACAAGCTGAATGGCGTCGAGCACGTGCGTGACTGGCCTATGGGTTTACAGGACGTTCGTGAGATCGATTGGGAGAAAATTGCCACTCTTGACCTGATCTCCGGTGGGCCGCCGTGTCAGCCATTTGGGATAGGCGGAAAAAAGCTTGGCCAGGACGATCATCGCGATATGTGGCCAGAGGCTATCCGCGCCATTCGTGAGGCCTCACCGCGGATGTTCCTGTTCGAGAACGTTCGCAACCTCGCTGGTCCGCGTTTCCAACCGTACCTCAACTGGATAATCGCGAGCCTAGAGCGCCCAAGGGTGCTTCGGCGCGACGGCGAAAGCCATGGGTCGCATCTAACGAGGTTGAACGCCTCGCGATCGAAGCGCGAATATCGCGTTGTTTGGCAACTGGTGAACGCCGCTGATTATGGCGCGGCGCAAATTCGCCATCGCGTCCTTATCTTCGGAGTTCATATGAGCGTCGGTGTTGCGCCGACGTTGATGGTTCCGACGCATTCTCGAGATCGGTTGCTGTGGGATCAATTCGTAACAGGCGAATACTGGAAGCGTCATGGTTTGAAGCCACGTAAGGAGGCTGTCCTTGAGCAGGATCGACGCCGCGTCGCGGCTCTGAAGAAGCTCGCGATTGCTCCATCAACACAGCCTTGGATGACCGTTCGGGATACATTGCTTGGCCTCGGCGAACCCAATGGAAAACGCAACCATGTTCTGCAGACTGGTGCGCGGGTTTATCCTGGACATACGGGTAGCCCCCTCGATCTGCCTGCAAAAGCACTGAAGGCAGGAGACCACGGCGTTCCCGGGGGAAAACATGATGGTTCGAGACGACGGGACCGTCCGCTATTTCACTACCCGGGAGGCTGCTCGCCTTGTGGGGCTCCCTGACGAATACGAATTTCCCCGCTCTTGGACGGAAAGTATGCGCCAATTGGGCAATGCGGTTCCCGCCCAGCTTGGAGCTGCCGCCGGGGAGTGGCTTGTGGGTCTTGCGGCTGGTGGAGCGCAACCTTCGCTAGTACCAGCAAGAAAGGCGGCGTAAGGATTGAGCCTTGCCGTAGCCGGGAGAACGAGTCGCGACCAGAAGACCTCGTGTCGGCATACCGAAGAGGGATGAAGGATGGCGCTCGCACCTGATCGCGCTGCGATTAAGGCACTCGAGGATGCGTTAAGCGCGGTGCTAGCTGCTGCTGGCGAGAATCCGCCACAAGCCGTGGTAAGGCGTATACGAGAGGGCCTCGCCTCGCATGCGGCGGCTCTCGAAGCTGCAAGATCGGCCACCGATCCAATTCGGATGCCGAGAGCAACGTTTGATCCGGCCGATCCAAAGGCCATCGGGCGCATGGTCTCAATCGCCCTTCTCGCTCAGCCTATGATTCCGCTCGCCGATGTCCGCACAGCGTATGGCTCCGGCGTGTACGCGATCTACTATCGCGGCGAGCATCCACTTTATGCGGGCATCTCTGGGTCGGAAACACCAATCTACGTCGGCAAAGCCGATCCTGCCAATGACGATGCAAGCACTACCCGTGAACAGGGTGCAAAGCTGACCGCGCGCCTGCTGGAGCATGCGGGCACCATTGGTACGGCCGAGGCCTACACCGATCGACTGCCAGAACATCTCTCACCCATCAGACTGGCGGATTTTCGATGTAGGCGTTTGGTATGCGCGACGAACGCGCAACTCGTGGCTGAAAAGCATCTGATCCGCACGTTCTGGCCGATCTGGAATGCCGAGACGAAAGCGTGCTGGGGCATGAGCAAGCACGGCGATGCGGCGTCCACACGCGCCAACAAGCGCTCACCTTGGGACGTGGTCCACCCTGGCCGCGCCTGGGCAATGGATGAACGACTGGTCGATTCACTCAGTCCCACCGAAATTGAAGGCCGCATCCAGAGCACCTTGCAGCGTGTGCCCGCGCGGTTGGATCATGCGGCGCTCTTGGAAGAGATGCTGGAAGGGTTCCGCCAAGACGACCTAGTTAGCCGAGAGAGTGAGGAACCTCCAGTCGGTGAGGAAGCAGCTGGGCCAGCGCCCGACGAGGCTGGTGGTGCGGAAGACGAATGAAACAGACAAGGCCAGAAGCGCTCAAATGGCGCTTATCAAGGCGCGGGACACAAAACCTGAGCTGAAGGTCCGGCGCGCGATGCATGCGGCTGGCTTACGCTACCGACTTCACGCGAAGGATTTACCTGGCCGGCCTGATTTGGTGTTTCGTTCACGGCGTATCGCGGTTTTCGTGCATGGCTGTTTTTGGCACCAACATCCGGATCCCGCCTGCAAGCTAGCGCGAATGCCAAAGTCAAAGCTTGACTTTTGGAGGCCTAAACTGTATCGCTCCGGTGAGGGCCGCCTTGCGGTGATCGGCTGATATTTCGAGATGGCACCGGTGCAAGCGCTGGTGTTTGCACCGGTACTAGGGACGGTGCGATGAGTCAGATCACGGTAATTTCAGGCCCGGAGCGGCGGCGGGTATGGACCGACCAGCAGAAGCGCGAGTTGGTCGCTGCGGTTTCGGCCCCCGGCGCGAACGTGGCGGAGATTGCTCGCCGTGCTGATCTGCGGCCCAACCAGATCTACAGATGGCGGCGGCAGATGGGTCAGGCAGCACAGGGCTTTGCCGAGGTGCAGGTACATCCTGACCCGGCACCGGCTACTGGGGCAGCGATCATCGTGGAGTTTGAGCGGGCGATCGTGCGCATTCCCGCTGGCGCCTCGCCCGGGCTGGTGTCGGCAGTGCTGCGGTCGGTCAAGCCGTGATCCCAGTTCCCTCCGGCGTTCGGATATGGATCGCAACGGGGCACACGGACATGCGACGCGGCATGCGCAGCCTGGCCCTGCAGGTGCAGCAGAGTTTCGGACGCGATCCCTTCGCCGGCGATCTCTACATTTTCAGAGGACGCCGCGGCGATCTTTGCAAGATCATCTGGCATGACGGCGTTGGCATGTCGCTTTATGCCAAGCGCCTCGAGCGCGGGAAGTACATCTGGCCCTCAGCGGTGGACGGCGTGCTTGCCATTTCCCCCTCGCAGATGGCCTGCATGTTGGAGGCGATCGACTGGCGTAATCCGCAGGCCACCTGGCGTCCGACATTAGCAGGATAAAAGGTCGAGATTGCCTAAAAAGCTAGGGATTCCGGCGCATTTCTGCTATACGCGTCGGCATGGGGGACGAGGCGCAAGCACAGATCGACAGCCTTCGCGAGCGGCTTGCCGCTGCCGAGGCTGTCGCCGCTGAAGTCGCCCGCATCAAGGCGATCAACGCCGACCTGGAAGCCCGCAACGCCCTTCTCGAACTGCAGAACGAGAAGATGCGCCGCACCCTTTTCGGCCAGCGCTCCGAGCGCACGCGCCATCTGCTCGACCAGATGGAACTGACCTTCGAGGAGTGTGAGACCGCTGCCAGCGAAGATGAGCTCCTGGCGGCGCTGGCAGCTGCGAAGACCAACGTCGCGCCCTTCGAGCGCAAGCGGCCCGCACGCAAGCCCTTGCCCGAGCATCTGCCGCGCGAGCGCGTCGTCATCGCCGCGCCCGAGGCCTGCCCCTGCTGCGGCTCGGATCGGCTGTGCAAGTTGGGCGAGGATATCACCGAGACGCTCGAGGTGGTGCCGCGCCAATGGAAGGTGGTCCAGACCGTTCGTGAGAAGTTCTCCTGTCGCGATTGCGAGAAGATTACCCAACCGCCGGCGCCGTTCCATGTGACGCCTCGCGGACTCTTCGGTCCCAGCTTCCTGGCCATGCTGCTGTTCGAGAAGTTTGGCGCGCATCAACCGCTTAACCGCCAGCGTGATCGCTATGCCCGGGAAGGCGTCGACCTGAGCCTTTCCACCCTGGCCGATCAGGTGGGCGCCTGCGCCGCCGCGCTGATGCCGCTCTATCTGCTGATCGAAGCCCACGTCCTTGCCGCCGAACGACTGCATGGCGACGATACGACAGTGCCGGTCCTGGCCAAGACGAAGACCGATACGGGTCGGATCTGGACCTATGTCCGGGATGATCGACCTTTTGGCGGACCTGCACCACCAGCGGCGATCTTCCATTATTCCCGCGACCGGCGGGGCGAACATCCCGTGAGCCATCTACGCAACTGGAGAGGCATCCTTCAGGCTGACGCCTATGCCGGCTATAATGCGCTGTTCCATGCCGACCGCCTGCCGGCGCCGCTCACCCGTGCCCTGTGCTGGAGCCACGCGCGCCGTTATTTCTTCGAGCTGGCCGATATCGCCGCGCAGCTCAAGAAGCGCCGCAAAAAGGCCGTCATCTCGCCGCTGGCAGTGGAGGCGGTCCGCCGTATCGACGCGATCTTCGATATCGAACGCGCCATCAACGGCAGATCGGCGCAGGATCGTTTGGCTCTGCGGCAGGAGCACAGCGCCCCGCTGGTTGCCGATCTGGAAGAATGGATGCGCGACAATCGGTTGAAGCTGTCGAAGAACAGCGATGTGGCCGAGGCTATGGATTACATGCTCAAGGCATGGCCCGCCTTCGCCGGGTTCCTCGATGACGGCCGTATCTGCCTCTCGAACAACGCAGCGGAGCGAGCCCTAAGAGGTATAGCCCTGGGCAGAAAATCATGGCTCTTCGCTGGTTCAGACCGCGGCGGCCAACGCACCGCCTTCATGCTGAGCCTCATTGGCACGGCAAAGCTCAACGACATCGATCCGCAGGCCTGGCTCGCCGACGTTCTCGCGCGCATCGCCGACATTCCCCAGAACCGTCTCCATGAACTGCTTCCCTGGAACTGGGGCGCTCCCGAAGATCAACGCGAAGCCGCCTGATCCGCAGCCTTCACCGAAGGCCTACCCTAAACTAGTGGGCAATCGCGAACGGGATTTGAGAACGCGCGGCGAGCTGGAGGCGCGTGGCTGGTATGTCCTGGAGGTTTGGGAATGCCGGACGGGTGCCGATGATTTGGACGCTCTGGCGAGCAAGATAAAGAGCGCGCAGAGCGCGTTGCCGCTACGAAGGGGGAACGAGATAGAATGAGCCAGGAATTCGATCTGACGCCGGACCCCCGCGTCCTGCAGATGCTGGGTGAGATCAACCTTCCTCAATGGCGGTGCCTCGCGGAGCTAATCGACAACTCTATCGACGGGTTCGTCCACGCGACGCGATCTGGTGACCCCATCGACGCGCCAGAGATTAGCGTCGCGCTACCGACCGCCGATAACGAGAACGCGCGCGTCACTGTCAGGGACAATGGCCCGGGGATGTCGTTTGAGTCTTTGGAAAACGCCGTTCGAGCTGGCTGGTCTGGCAACGATCCATTGTCGAATCTCGGCCTCTTTGGAATGGGCTTCAACATCGCGACGGCTCGGCTGGGCCTAGTGACCGAGGTTTGGACTAGTCGCGCCGGCGATCCCGAGGAGGTCGGCGTGCGTATCGACCTTGATGAGCTGCGCACGACCCGTAGCTTCAAGGTCCCCCGCCAGACACGCGCCAAGCCGGATCACAACGCGCATGGGACAACGATTGTAATAAGCCGGTTGAAGCCGGATCAGCGTGCATACTTGGCGCGAGGCAACAATCAGAAAACGGTGCGCAAGCACGTCGCGCGAGCGTACTCCTCGCTGCTCGGTCAATCAGAGGCCGGCAAGATCCGCCTGATGGTGGGAAGCACGCGCTTGGCGCCGAGGCGTCACTGCGTTTGGGGTGAGGATCGCACGGTTTCGTTTCCAGATGGCACCGTCGCCCGGGCGGTGGAGCACATTGACTTCAAGCTCGCGCCGCGTCGTTACTGCATCCACTGCATGAGAACGCTCGCGGCGGCCGAGGAAACCTGCCCGACGGGGAGCCCGAGCTGCGAGGTGGTCGAGGCTGAGCGCCGGGTCCACGGTTGGATCGGCCTCCAACGCTATCTTCACAACACTGAGTTCGGTCTGGATTTCATCCGAAACGGGCGCAAGATCGAGATCGCGAATAAGGATTTGTTCGAATGGAGCGACGGCGACACGGCTGAAGTGGAATATCCCACCGACGATCAGCGAGGACGCGGTCGGTTTGTTGGCGAGATACATATTGATCACTGCCGCGTAAGTTACACCAAAGACCGCTTCGAGCGGGACGATCCCGCATGGAGTGAAATGTTGCGCGTCGTTCGTGGTGACGGGCCGCTCCGGCCTATCGTCGCCAAGCAACGGGGTTATGCTGGCAACGACAGCCCGCTTTACAAGCTCTACCAGACTTTCCGTCGGTCTAGCCCTCAAGGAAAAAAACGGGCTGTGGTCACGTGTCTTGGTCGTGAAGGATAACGACCGTGCCCAGCAGATGGCAAACCTCTTCGAGGAGGATGATCCTGACTATCTGACAGACGAGCGCTGGTGGCAGCTCGTACTTGAGCAGGATAAAGAAGTCTTGGGTGAGAAACCGGCCGAGGGAGGCGATGCGCTCTTGCCGCCGGGCTTCGTAGATGAGCCGCCTGCGGGTGATCCGGAAGACACCACAACGACCGCACCGCCCCCGCCGCAACCCGAGCCGCCAGCGCCGCCGCGTCGGCAAATCCACGAGCTATCCCGTAAGTATGTGCATCCGACTTTTAGGGTCGAGTATGAGATTCAAGCCTATGGGGTCGCCAGCAATGACCCTGATCTTCCGGCCGGTCTCCCTTGGGTTCTAAAACTTGATGACGTCGCAACCAGGACTTACGGTTTTTTGGTCGACGTGAGCCATGATGTCTTTCGTTCTACCACGATGACCCCGCTTGACGGACTTCTCACCGAGCTCACTCATCGTACGGTCGAGTTCCTAAAGGGGCAGGCGCAAGATCCCTCAGTCGCTGGCGTACTCGCCGATTTTCGTAAGCTGTATTGCCTAAATAGCCGACTCGATCCTCAGGAGATCATCACGCTGGCGACGTCCGTCCTCAGCGACATGGCACGCGCTATCCCCACCCTTGTCGCGGACGGACAGGGCGAGGCAATGTTCAATGAACTCGAGAGCGCTGAACGCGATGCCGTCGCCCGCCGAATGGCCAATCGAGGCGTACCTGATCATAAGGCCTTAATCGCGGATGGGCGTTTCTGGGATTATGCGGACCCGAATCCCTGAGAGAACTTTTTGCCAGACACCCTGAGCTGTTCCTGGACGGCAAGTATTGGGACGACGCTTACGGGAGCTTAGATTTCGGCAGTGACGTGATCTCCGAACAAGCCCGTTCGGCGGTGCGCTCACGATACGACGCGTATCTCAGCGATGCCGTGTGGCTCGCCAATCAATCGCCGGCCGATATTGAGCGTGCGAGCCGAGATGCGGTGATCCGAGCGAGCTGCTCCGTGAGGCTGTTAAAATCCGACGTGTCCGACTGATGCGCGAGCCCTTCCTCGACGCGGAGCGATTGTTAAAGGGGCCGTGGCAAGCCTTTGAGCGGGACGTTGCAAGGCTCCTTGTTTGCAACGGGTTCGAGGATGTGCGGCTGGTCGCGGGTTCCGGCGATCACGGCGCGGACGTGCTGGTGTCAAGAATGGAGAGCTTTGGGTAATCCAGTGCAAGTTTACCACCGGCGGCTACCCGTCGGCGAGCGCGGTGAACGAGGTCGGAGAGGCCGCGCGGTTCTATAAAGCGGACCGCATCTATGTAGCGTCCAGCAGGAGAGCCGGTCCCGCCACACACGATGCCATTAAGCGCTGGAAGGCGCTCGGGATTGAGATTGGGGTCCTAGAACCAGCGATGCTTCTTGAGCTCGCTCGGAAAAGTCCTGAGTACTCGGTGCATCGAAGAGAGCTGCGCGACTATCAGGACGAGGCAGTCGAGAATTTCGTGGCGTCGCTCCGCGAGACCGGCCGAGCTCAGGTTGTCTTGGCCACAGGCCTGGGAAAGACCGTCGTTTTGGCGGAAAGCGTCGCGCAACTGTTTCGAGATGAGGCGATTCCTACGGGGCGAGCGCTGGTGCTCGCAGGCACACGTGAACTCGTCGATCAGCTACAACGCTCGTTCTGGGATCAACTTCCGAAGTGGATCAGGACACATCGTCTAATGGGCGGTGAGAGCCCAAGCCATTGGGCTGGTATCACCTTCGCGACCATCCAGTCCGCTGTGTCGAGGCTTGAGGAACTCCCTGACTTCGGCTTGGTGCTTATCGACGAGGCTCATCATGTTGGCTCGGAGACCTTCCGACGCGTCACGGACCATCTCTCCGAAGCGATGATTGGCGGTGTTACGGCCACGCCATGGCGCGGGGACGGATACGATATCGACGAACTCCTTGGACCTCCGGTGTTGAAAATTGGGATCGCCGAGGGCTTGAAACGAGGATTTCTATGCGAGGCAGACTACAGGCTCCTCGCTGATAACATCGACTGGGAACTCGTTCGCTCCCAATCGCGCAACCGCTACTCACTCAGTCAACTGAATCGCCTGTTGCTGCTTCCTACACGCGATGAGGAGGCGGCGCGCGCTATCCGTGAGACGTTCGATGCTGAGCGCCGGCGGTCGGCCATCGTGTTCTGCTCTTCGGTGCATCATGCCAACAGTTTCGCGGCCACGTTGCGCTTGTTCGGTTTCCGGGCTGAGCCCATCACCGGTGAGATGAGCGCCCGCGAGCGTGATAAAGTGATGGCGGCCTTTCGCAAAGGAAGCCTTGACGTCGTAACGACGCGCGATCTCTTCAACGAGGGCGTCGATGTGCCTGACGTCGACATGATCGCGTTCATGCGCGTGACCCACAGCCGTCGAATCTTCGTGCAGCAACTTGGGCGCGGCCTAAGGATCAGCCCCAAGAAAACTAAAGTGGTTGTACTCGATTTCGTGAGCGACTTGCGGCGCATCGCAGAGGTCGTGGAGCTTGAGAAGGCCGCGCGGGGTGACCTCGAGCGTCTTCGCCTGCCGGGCATGGTGCACTTCCGTGACGAGGGCGCTGGGAGTTTCATGCTTGAGTGGATGCGGGACCAGGCCGACCTGTTCATGCGCGAGGGCGATCCCACGTTGGAGTTGCCGGCCTTTGACTTTCCCCAACCGCATAACCGGGGAACCGTGCAATGATGATGCCCGAGGACATACGAGATGGCCTGCGGGACAAGCTGTGGGGCGCGGCGGATGATTTGGGCTGGGCCTCGCTCAACGATGCGGAGCGGTCTCGGTTTTATGAAAAGTGGACCAAGGATCCGACCATTGGCGGGCAGTTGGCGCACTTCATGGACCCGAGAAAAGTACGGGTCTACATCAAGGATTCCCTGATCAAGCCATATGAGCGTGCGCGGCTGCTCGCGAGCGAACCCGAGATCTGGCGCGCGCTCGACATGACGGCGCCGACCGAGGCGGCAGAAACATTCATCAAGCCACACGGCTGCCGCTTAGAAGATGGTCGCGTCATCTGCTGGGGCAAGAGCCGGGATTGGAAACTCGTCATCATGGCCGTCTTCGAGCGAGGAAAATCTCGTCATGAGGGCAAGCCGTTTGGCGCGGTGCTTCTGGAGACAGGAAAGACGCCGGACGAAGCGACACGCAATCTCGTCAGAGATGCCGCCACCCGCCTCGGGGTCGAGAAACTCGCCTGGTTGGACTGAATCATATGCGTGACAATTTTCCAGGATGGTACCCAAAGACGCCGGAGCACATCGCGAAGCTCTGGGATACCGCAGTGTTCGTTCCCGACGCGAACGTCCTCCTTCATTGCCTCCGGCACACGACCGTCGTGCGAGATGAACTGCTACGTCTTTTCGAAGCGCTCGGCGACGCTTTGTGGATCCCATATCAAGTCGGCCTCGAATTTCATCGCAATCGCCTGGACGTCGAGTTCGGCGCCCTGGATGCCTATGACGCGCTGATCAAAGATCAAGAGGCGAACATCGACAAAGCGCGCGAACGTCTCCGCCAACTGCGCGCGCATCCGACGATAGACGTGCAGAAGGAACTGGCCGCGCTCGATATGTTTGTATCGGACTTCAAGGGGCGCATGGAGGCTGCACGTGATGCCCATCCCTCTGTTGGGGCCGAAGGAGTCTTAGAGAAACTGACCTCGCTCCTTGGGCATCGGATTGGAGATAAGTGGCCGTCGGAGAGACTTGCTGCGCTGAAGAAGGAGGGCGAAGATCGTTACTCCAAGAAAATACCGCCGGGTTACAAGGACCAGAAGAAGGACGCGGGAGAATACGACAAATTCGGCGATCTCATCATCTGGAAGGACATGATCGCCAAGGCGAAAGCCGACAATCGGCCTGTGATCTTCATTTCCGATGACGCGAAGGAGGACTGGTGGTGGATACACCGCGGGCGGAAAATGGGTGCTCGCCCGGAGCTGATTGAGGAGTTTCGCTCGCAGGCCGGCGAGGATTTTCACATTTATGAGTTCAGTCAGTTCCTGCGTTTCGCAGCTGATCGGTTCCCCGATATCAAGCCCAACGTCGCGCGGGTCGAGGAAAGCATTCTCGCCGACGAGAAGGCTCGCCGGCGGCAGGATGACGCAGCAGCGGCGCTGGAACGTGACGCGACACTGCGCACCTTCGAAGATGAGCGTGACCACATCGTGGGTATACTGTCAGGGGCTCCGGGCGGCATCGGGACTGTGTCAGGTGATCGCGCGGCGATGAGGGCACGGCTTGACGAACTGAATAGACAAATCAAGTCGATGTCCGAAGTGGCATTACAAAACGGTCAGGACGTCGACGGAGACCTTGGCGGTGACACAGTGCATAAGCCTTGATTAAAGAAGCGCGATGGCAGCGAGCGTTGTCCTCATCCACGCTGGTGCCTGGATCGCCGCATAGGCCAGTGTCTTCTTATCGGGTGCCGAAAGCCGGCTCGCCGCGACGCTCGCGACGTCCGCCGCTCGGAGGGGGCCGACATGCCGAAGCGCCTGGATCACCGTCCCGGCGGGGCTGCCTGGCGCGATAAGATGTTTGGGCGAGGCGTGGCGAAGATCCACGACGCGCGTTCCTAGGACCACGCGACGCGATGGGCCGTCGGTCAGATAAGTGCTTTGTGCCGGGACTTGGGTTGAAAGGCCGAGCGCGTTCGCCGCACGCGCTCCGGCGATCTGCACCCGCAAGCCGGTCTCTCGCGCAAGAGCGAGTGCAACCTCGTCGGGTGCGGGTGACAACGCCCCGAGTTTCGGGTGTAGCTTCGGAAAGTCGTAGAGCCCACGCGCAAGCCGGCGGAGCTGTCCGGCCGTCACTAACCGGGAGAGTGCTTGATCAACAGAGGAGCGGGTGGCAACTGTGAGGAAGTCGCTAGGCGTGAAGACGCTGCCACGTCCGCTAGCGCGGACGCGCTTCATAACCCGCTCGGGGACTGAGGCGTTTAGCGTCTTCACCTGTCAGAAAATGAGGCAAGTTTTTCTGACATGCAAGTAGCGGCATTCCCGGCAGAATTCCACCGCCACTTGCTGAGCGTTATGCAGCGGCTCGCTGTTCGTCATTCGCCGTGCCGACGGCGTCCGCTGCCGTAGCCTGCTGTAAGAAGCGTGCGAGCGCTGCGCGGCGCGACTCCCGATCTACGGCATATGCCGTCTGCTTGAATTCAATGCCGTCCAGGAGGCCCTGGATGTAGCCAGAGATGGTGTCGGCGGCCATGATCAGTGCCGTGTCGAGCGTGTGTATGTAGTTGCTGGTGACGGAACCCTTCGAATGTCCAACCAGAGCAGCGATGGTGACCTCCGTAAAACCAAGATCATTTGCGATGCTGGCGAAGCTATGTCGCAGGACATGAGGCGTGATGTCGGCGAGCGGCGTACCGTCGAATATCTGCTCCCAATGGTTCGGCAAGCTTCCGAAAGCGTTATCATCTCCTTGTCCCGGGAAGACGTAGGTGCCTGCTCTCGTTTTCCGGCGCTTCTCGAGATACTCCACGACGGGCAGGCCGATTGGGCGGATAGATCTCCCCTCTTTGCTGTCCGTCAGTCGCAGGCAGCTTGAATCGGTATCGGCTTCGGCCCAAGTCAGAGTGACCATTTCGGTTCGGCGGCAGCCCGTGAGCGCAAGTTGGCGGATCAAATCGACCGAAACCTCATATTTCTCGTTCTCGACCGCCTTAGCGAGCAACTGGCCAAGCACGCGATATTCGGTCTCGCTGAGCCTCCGAGCGCGGACGCTGTCCTTCGGTCGCCGCACACCGTGTGCAGGGTTCACTTCGATAATGCCAGCATCCACGGCGTAGGTGAGAATTCCGCCGAACAAGCCGATCGTACGGGTAGCCGTCCCGGCTCCGCCCTTGACGATCGATTTTCCTCGCAGCTTCTTCGTCTTGGCAACGAGTCGCGTCTTGCCCGCCATGATGTCCTTCATGGCCTTGTTGACTTCGGCCTTGGTCAGATCCTTCACCCGTCGGGAACCGAGCAAGGGGACGATGTGCCGGTGGATTCGGCCAATGTCCGAGGCGATCGTGCCTGGCTTCTTGGGGCGCCCGCCTTTTCCGAGAATGAGGCCGGCGTTCAGGTCGGCGAGGTAGAGGTCGCACAGCTCTTTGACCGTGATCGCCCTGTTGTCGAGCTGCTTCTCTTCTGCCGGGTCTTCGCCTTTAGCGATACGCCCCAGTTGCACCTTCGCTTCCTGGCGGGCCCGCTCGGGCGTCCAGACGCCGTGCAGGCCAATCGTGAAGCGTCTCGATCGCTTGCCGAGCCGATACTGAATGACGTAGCTGCGCTTGCCGGAGGCGAACACTCTGAGGCCGAAACCGGGCAGCTCGTCGTCCCAAATGACGTAATCTTTTTCGCGACTATGTGTGGCGTCGACGACCCGTTTAGTGAGCTTAGGCATGGGCTTCCTCCGACCCTACCGTTTCCTCTCGCGTAAGCACCACGTAAGCATGCGGGCGAAAACTGTGGCGGGGAGAAGAGTAGCTTCGGCGGAGAAGAAATTCAAATTGTTTAGCGTTTACAGGGAGATAGGCGGACATTGGCGGCTCCTTGCGCTTTTTGGCGGAGCTAGCCATATTCCCTCCGAAGGCAGAGGTCACAGGTTCGAATCCTGTCGGGTGCGCCAATAATGGAGAAGGCCTTGCACACTGAAATTGGGTATCTGATCGCGTGATCTGTCAGGTCTTAGTCAGCGGCAGACCACATTGCTGAAATTTGATCTGCTTCGGTGCGTACGACTTTGCGTGCGCCGAATCTCGACACATCTCCATGCCCCGCCACCAAGCACCGGTCTGCCGAAATTTCGGGCAGCATGTCCGGCAATGCTGCAAGGCAGCCCTGGTCCGGGATTATAACCTCCTCGCACTCGACATTCTGTCCAGAAACTACAACCTCAATCCGCTCGTCGTTTATGAAAGCACGAACATGAGGGCTAAAGTCGACCCCGAAGCTCTCTATCTCGGGGATATGAAGTACGGCGAACGTGGTTTTTCCGTTTAGCCATCTTAAATAGGCAAGTGCTGAGGGTTTTGTCATATCCGCGACCAGCAGATTGGCGACCCGCACAGGCTCTCCGGCCTGCTCCGACGCGATCTCGCGGCAGCGGATACGGACGCGGCCCGTTGTTGGCAATGAGACTTTGCTCCGTGTCGCGCCAGTGGGCGGCGGCTTCCCTATATTCCCGCCGCGCGCCGTAGTGGAGCGACTTGAGGCTCGTTGCGCCACGGTTGGTCAGCGACTCCGGCAGTGAAAGGATGAATGCGAGCGGGGTGTAAGGCCATAAAATTCGCTCGCTCTGACCCTTCAACTTCATAATACGAAAATAGAGTTCAGTATCGGCAGAAAACCGAACCTCGTCCCACCCGCCGAGCTCTTTCACAATGCGGGTCGCCACAAGAAGGGATGACGTATTCTCCACGATGCAAGACCCGCTGCGATATTTGATCGCGCCAACCAGACTGTCGGTTACCCGAACACCGAAGGTGGTGTTGAACGGTCGATCGTCTCCAATCTCTCGCATCTGCACCTCGATGCGTTGTGGATGCGACCAGTCGTCTGCGTCATTGACCGTGATGTAGGTGCCCGACGACGCGGCGAGACCTGTCAACGGCGGAGCAAAAACCGGCCATTGGGCGGCGCAAAACCAGGCCACTGGCGCTGCTGCGAGCGGGGAACGTCGGGAGGGCGTAGCCCGACCAGAGTTTTCCGCTCGCAGCAGCGGCGATCTTATTGGTGAGGGTTGGGGGTTTTTCGTGCCCGGCTTTGCGCGAGGCGATAGCTGTCGCCGTTCATCTCGAGGATGCTGACGTGGTGGGTCAGCCGGTAGAGGAGTGCGCCTGTGAGGCGCTCGGAACCGAAGGTTTGGGTCCATTCGTCGAAGGGCAGATTGCTGGTGATCAGGGTGGAGCCACGCTCGTAACGCTGCGAGATCAGCTCGAACAACAGCTCGGCGCCGGTTTTGGAGAGCGGCACGAAGCCCAGCTCGTCGATGATGAGCAGCTTGTAGCCCGCCATCTGCTTCTGGAAGCGCAGAAGACGGCGTTCGTCGCGCGCCTCCATCATCTCGCTGACGAGCGCGGCCGCTGTGGTGAAGCCGACGGACAATCCCTTCTGGCAGGCCGCCAGGCCGAGGCCGATCGCGACGTGGGTCTTGCCCGTGCCGCTGGGGCCGAGCGCGATGACGTTCTCGCGGCGCTCGATCCATTCGCACCGCGCCAGTTCCAGCACCAGCATCTTGTTGAGCTTCGGGATGGCGGCGAAGTCGAAGCTGTCGAGGCTTTTTGCGGCGGGGAACTTTGCCGCCTTGATGCGGCGTTCGACCATCCGCCGTTCCCGATCGATCAGTTCCAGCTCGACCAGCCGGGCAAGGTAGCGGACATGATCCACGCCCTCGACCGCACATTGCCGGGCAAGTTTGTGGTGCTCACGCAGGAAGGTCGGCAGCTTCAAGGTCTTGAGGTGGTGGGCGAGCAGGAGTTCTGGAGCATCGCTGCTCATGCCGGTTCCTCCTTACGGTCCAGCAGGCGCATATAGGCCTTGGCCGACGTCTTCTCGACAGTGGCTCTGGGCAGATAGGGATAGATGTCGAGGTCCAGCTTTGGTGGCCTGCGTTCGGCCCGGCACAGGACGAGGTGCTTCACGGCGTCGAAGCTGATGGCGCCCAGATGCAGCGCCTGCTTCACGGCTGCGTGCAGATCGGCCAGATCGAAGCTTTCCATCAGGCGCAGCACCTGCACATAGGCGCGCCTGCCCTGCTTGCCCATCCGTGCTTCCATGAGGCGGCGCAGTGTCGTGAACGCCTCCGGCAATTCCCAGCCCTGTAGCGGTGCCGCCTGGTCGAGCGCGTTGATCTTCTGCTCGATCAGCGGCAGGTAATGCAGTGGATCGAAGACAACCTCCTCGCGCTCATAGCTGCGCGGATGACGGGCAATGATCCCCCGCCGCAGCCAATCACCACCTCGCCGACATAGCCACGGATCCAGACGTCCTGGTGGCCGTAGGCGACCGGGACGGAGTAGTCGTTGGTCCTGTAGCGCACCAGCGCCTGCGAAGTGACCCGACCGCTGGCATGGTCGCAAGCATCGAAGGGTGATGCCGGCAGTGGGCGCATCGCCACCAGATCGCGCAGCAAGCGTTCGCCGATCGTCTCGCTCTCGCCGCGTAGCCGGTCACCCTGGCGCTTGCGGCACTGCTCCTCGAGCCACAGATTGAACTCGTCCCACGATGCAAAGTGCGGAATCGGCACCATGAAGTTGCGGCGCACATAGCCGACCAGACCTTCGACGCTGCCCTTGTCATTGCCCTTGCCGGGGCGGCCGTAACGATCCCGGATCAGATAGTGGGACAGGAAGCCGCTGAACAGCGTTGCCCGCTTGCGCGTGCCGTCGGGCAGGATCTTCGCCACCAGGCAGCGGTCGTTGTCGTAGACAATCGACTGCGGCACGGCGCCGAAGAAGGCGAACGCATGGATATGGCCGTCCACCCACGCTTCGGCCACCGCCGCAGGATAGGCGCGCACATAGCAGGCATCGCTGTGCGGCAGATCGAGCACGAAGAAGTGCGCCTTCTGCTCAACGCCGCCGATGACAACGACAGCCTCCCCTAAGTCGGCCTGTGCGTGCCCCGCCGGGTGCGCCAGCGGCACGAACATCTCCTGGCCGCGCAGATCCCGCTTGCGCATATAGTCCTTGATGATCGTGTAGCCGCCGGCAAACCCGTGCTCGTCGCGCAGCCGGTCGAACACCCGCTTGGCCGTATGGCGCTGCTTGCGCGGGACCGCACGGTCCGCATCAAGCCACCGATCGATGACCGCGATGAACGCGTCCAGCTTCGGACGCCGAACCGGAGCCTGCCGCCGATAGCCCGGCGGAACCGAATACGCCATCATCTTGCGAACCGTGTCGCGCGAGATGCCGAAATGCCTTGCTGCCTCGCGCTGGCTCATGCCTCCGTCGCAAGCCACGCGAACCTTCAGATATAATTCCACGGTGTAGATCCCTATTCCCTCCCTGCGCCACGCAGAAAAGGGAAAAAGTGGACGACTTTTACGCCGCCCGCAGCCGGACAATCCCGCCGCTACCGTGGTCTAGTTTTCCACCGCCGTTCTCAGCCTGGGAGGTGGTGCGCAAGCCGTTGTTAGCCGCGATAATCTGCGAAGGCAGCATGCGAGATGACGTAATGATGTCTATACATCGGCGCGCAAAGTCCGGTGGCAGGAAACTGTCCACCGCATCACGCTGTTTCGCCCTGTCGGTTTTGGCCTCAGATATGACCGTGTCGATCTCATCCGCCCCCCACCACCACTGTTCCGGGGTTCGCAAAGCCTGAGCTGCGCGCAGGATAGTCGACTTTCCCACCCCCGAAGGACCAAGCAATTCGACAAGGACAGTCGGCTTCCCCTTTTGGCCGGCTCAATGGGCGCGGGTTCCGGCTTCTTTGGCTCGGCGAGCCTGGTCAGCCGTTTGTCCATCTCCTCGAGCTTCTTCGTACGACCGCCGATATCCTTCAGGGCTTGCTTGATGTGGCGGTCGCTGGCGTCGAGTGCGCTAGCCAGTTTCGCTCCCGACTTCTCAATGCTGACAAGACGGACATCGAGGCCATCCTGCCGCTTGAGGAATTCAGTCTGGTTTGCGGTGACCGCCTCGCTGATTTTCCTGCTCGCCTGCTCAACGTCTTTCAGCCGGGCATCCGTCGCCTGCTGGCCGACCTTGATGGCTTGGCCCAGTTTTTCGCCGTTCTCCCTTACAGCGCTCACTTCTCCAGCCAGATCGGCATTGCCGCGTTCGATGGAAGCCAGCCGCCCGTCGACACCTTCCTGCCAGCTCCGCAACTCCGCCTGGTTGGCGTCTGCGGTTTTGCCGAGGTCCTGGGCCATCTTCCGAACGGTGGCGAGGCCTTCGTGAAGTGCGGCGCCGTTCCTGTCGTCGACCTCCGCGTAGGCGTCGATCTTTGCCAGGAGATAGTCGACCTTCTTTTCGACCAGCAGCAGCGACTCTTCGAGCGTGCGCTCGATCTGCGACACCTTGTCGGCGGTGCGTGTCAGCTCTTGCCTGGTGTCGATGATCGTCGAGCGCAGGAAGAGCCGGTTGCCGACCTTCGTTGCCCAGCGGACTTTCGCGCCCTGGCTCCCGATGGGTGCAGTCAGGGCGCCTGCCCCCGGCTGCGCCTTGTTCGCCAGATCGTCCGCGTCCGTCATGCCGACGGCGACGATAACGTCTTCGATGTCGATCGCCGCGACGCCTTCGCAAGCAAGCGACAGGACCACTGGCGCTTGGCCGGGATTTTCCACATCCAGGACGACGTGCGTGCCCCGACGTTCGAACGGTCTCAGGCTTCCGGCCTTTTCAGAGGTCTCGTCCAGCCTCACGCGCGCACCGGCCATCGTCATCGCACACGGCGCATGAAGTACGATGTGGCGGCCATCCGCTTCAGAGCGAAGGGTAACGCTCAGCTCGGCTTTGGCGCCGGCCGGAACGGGGATCGAAAGCGGCCGTGCCACAGACGTCAGACGAATTGGCTCGCTGTTGGAACGCTCGGCCGCAATAGTCCAACCTGCGACCTCACGCACGGAAATATCATGCCCCAGCAACACCGGGTGGCGGTTCGCCCATGCGCGAAACCGCAGCGTTACACGTCCGCCTGACGTGGGCGCGAAGAAGCGAACCACCCCTGCCCCCGTCTCCGGGTTCGCCTTCAGATAGGAGTACCGGCCCACTTCTTCGGAAAAGCCGGGAGAAACGTGCTCCTCGGTGATCGGCCTGCCGTCAGCGTCGATAAACTGCACGAGGGCGGCCTTGGGGCCCTCCTTCTCATGCGTACGCAGCCGGTACCTGACCTCGTAAAAGGCCATCGACTTGCATTTTACCTTGAGATCGCGCCCCTCTTTCGAAAGTGGCTCTTCAGTCGCCATCAGCACTGCCTCTACCGGATTCCATCAATGCCAACATAGGGTCGGTCACCTTGCCTGCTCTCCAAGCACGGCACGGCAGAATCATCAACCCATGTAGAGTTGAGTTGACCCGGCTAAAATGCCGCTCGCGATGGATGGACAACGGCGCAGCCATTCTACACGATCCGCCGTATCGACGGCGTCTGCGGGCCTGCGGCGTGATGCCTTCACCGGCTTGCGGCAACGCATCTCCCGAGGCGTCCTCCGACGCCCATTTACAAGCGATCGCGCGGCATTGCGACATGGCACACATACTTCCAAACCCCAGCATCGCTGAAAGCGCGGCAGCTGCAAGCCGGGAGACCACGCGGCTGGTCGCCGCGTTCGTGTTTCCGGCCTTTCCGATGATGGCGTTCAGCTCGGTCATCGAGCCGCTTCGCGCGGCCAATGTGCTGGCCAAACGTCAGCTTTATCGGTGGATCGTGGTCGGCCCTTCGAGCATGCCGGTGAGAGCGTCGAACGGAATTCTGATCGCCCCCGACCGTGGCGTTGCCGACGCTCCTATCGTCGACCGGGTTGTCGTCTGCTCGGGCGGCGATGCGGATCAGGTGGTATCGAAGGAGGCCACCGCATGGATCCGGCGCTGCCTTCGTCGCGGTGCCGCGATTGGGGCCGTGGCCGATGGCGCGTTCTTCCTGGCGCGGGCCGGTCTGCTCGACGGCCACGCCTGCACCCTGCACTGGACCAGCCAGGCGGCGTTCCACGAGGCGTTTCCGGACCTCGACCTGAAGCGGGATCTCTATGTGGTCGACCGCAACCGTTTCACCTCGGCGGGCGGTGTCGGCAGCCTCGACATGATGCTCGAGATCATTTCGGGCGATCATGGTGCTGAACTTGCCGCTGGTGTTGCCGAATGGTTCGTGCATTCGCCGCTGCGCTCCAGCGTCGACCGGCGGCTGATGCCGGTTCGGCTGCGCACCGGCGTTCGCGACGAACTGGTGCTCTCGGCGATTGCGATAATGGAAGAAGAAGTCGAAGGCCGGCTCGCGATCGCGGCGCTGGCCCATCGGCTGGGGGTCTCGAACGACAGGCTCGAGCGCGCGTTCCAGACGGAACTCTCCGTCGCGCCCAGCGCCTACTACCGGCAATTGCGCTTGCGGCGTGCGGCCGATCTGCTGGCGCATTCCTCGTTGCCAATACGGGAGGTAGCGCTGGCCTGTGGCTTCGCCAGCATGTCCAGCTTCGCCCGCGCCTTCCGCGAGACGCACGGGGCAACGCCCGGTGCCTATCGCCGCGCATGACGCCCGTTCCATCTCGCGGTTTCAGGGCTTTCTTTTGCGGAATCTGGCACAAACCAGCGAGCTGACCGGTATCATCATCGCCGCGTACAGGAGGCATGAATGAGCATCGTCGTATTTGATCCGGACAGCACCGAAGACGTCGACTTCAGGGACCGCATGCGCCATCCGGCGGCTGCGGACCCATCGGGCGGCATGTGGCTCTCCGACACCGAACCCTCCTTCATCGACGCGAATGCCCTGCGCAAGGGACGGCTGGCGAAGCTGCGCGCCTGGATGAAGGACGCCGGCTATGGCGCGCTGGTGCTGTTCGACCCGTACAACCAGCGCTACGCGACCGGTTCGCGCAACATGTTCGGTTATTTCCTGCGCAATTCGACACGCTATTTCTTCGTGCCTGCCGAGGGGCCGATCGTGCTGTTCGAATACCCCCAGAGCTACCATGTCTCCATGGTGCTCGACACCGTCGACGAGGCGCGGCCGTCGAAGCTGGTATGGTCGTCGGTCTCCGGACGAGACGACGAAACCGCCGGTCCCTTCGCCGATGAAATCGCCGAGTTGCTGAAGGCTCACGGCGGCGGCTCGATGAAGCTGGGGCTCGACCGCTGCAGCCACCTCCAGGCTCTGGCGCTGGAGAAGCGCGGCTGCGAAGTGAAGGACTGCCAGGGCGAGATACTCGCCGTGCGCGCCATCAAGACGCCGGAGGAGGTCAAATGCCTCGTCGCTTCGATGGCTGGGGCGGAAGCCGCGGTCTCCGCGGTTCGCGAGGCGATCAAGCCGGGCGTGTCGGAGAACGAGCTCTTCGCCATCATGTATGGCGAGGTCATCCGCCAGGGCGGCGAGTTCATCGAGACGCGCCTGCTCACCTCCGGCCAGCGCACCAACCCGTGGTTCAACGAGGCGAGCGGCCGCAAGATCAGGCCGGGCGAACTGGTCGCGCTCGATACCGATACGATCGGCTGCTACGGCTACTACTCCGACTTCTCGCGCACCTTCCGCTGTGGTCCCGGCAAGCCGAGCGACTACCAGAAGATGCTCTACCGCATGGCCCACGATCAGGTTCAGCACAACATCTCGATCGTGAGGCCCGGCATGGCGTTTCGCGAGATAGCCGAAAAGGCGTGGAAGATCCCCGACCGGTTCGTCGACCAGCGCTACACGTCGGTCATGCACGGCGTCGGCATGCATGGCGAAACGCCGTTCATCGCCCATTCAATGGACTACGAAACCTACGGTCGCGATGGCATCATCCAGCCGGGAATGGTCGTGTCCGTCGAAAGCTATATCGGTGAGAAGGGCGGCAGCGAAGGCGTCAAGCTCGAGGATGAGATCCTGATCACCGAGACCGGCACCGAGCTTCTGTCGCGGTTTCCCTATGAGGACGAGTTTCTGGCAGGTGGTGCAGCTTGAGAAAGCCGTTGACGATCGAAGCCGCGCAAAGCGCGCTTTTGTGCGTGGATCTGCAGGAAGAGCACCGCCAGGACAGCCGCTACTTGGTCGACGGCTTCGACCGCGTGCTCGAAAACGTCCAGCGCTTGCAGGCAACGGCGCGGGAGCACGGCATCGCCGTTCACCACTCGGCCTATGTGGTGGATGCCGGTGCCGGAACGCACCGGCCTTTTCATCCGATGATGGAAGACGGCCGCTCTGCCTTCAGCGATGTGAACGATCCGCTGTCGGCAATCTGCCCGGAAGTCGGGCCGGCCGGCGACGAGCTCGTGTTGGTCAAGACCGACGCCAGCAGCCTCGCGCAGGGCGACGTGCCTCTGCTTTTCCGTGCCCACGGCCTGCAATGGATCTTCGTATGCGGCGTCTGGACAGAGGCCTGCATTGCCGCGACCGTGAAGGACGCCGTCGAGCAGGGTTTTCGCGCAATCCTGGTCAAGGACGCCTGTTCCAGCGGCAGCCGCGCCATGCACGAGACGGCGGTTCTCAACATCGCCAACCGGCTCTATGGCGGTGCCGTCACCGATACCGACGGCGCGTGCAGGCTGATGGCCGGCGAGACGATCTCCGCGTGGCAGGTGGTCGGCTCGGTGCCGCTGCGCTTCGCATATGACGATGCCGCGGCACTTTACGATGCGTTGTAGGCTGCCCTGAGTCTCGCGATGTCGGCACTCGACCGATACCGTCACCTGCTGGATGCAGACCTCGCTGCATTCATACAGGCGCACGAGCGGGGGTTCCCACCTGATCTGGACGCGCAGCCGCTGGATCGCCAGAGGGCAGTCTACGGGGAGATGTGCAGCGCCTTCCACGCGCCCACGCCTGCCGACATCGAAATCCTCGATACCGCACTCGAGTTTCCGGACCGGGCCATACGATTGCGCATCTACCGACCGCTCGGCCGGAAAGGCGCAGCCACGGTCCTCTATTTCCACGGAGGCGGGTTTGTCTTCGGCGACCTGGACAGCCACGGCGACATGTGCGCCGAACTGTGCAGCCGAGCCGATGTCGACGTGATCTCGGTCGACTATCGGCTCGCACCGGAACACCTTCACCCTGCGGCCTTCGATGACGCGATGGCCGCCTTTGCGTGGGCGGCGCGGACGTTCGGTCAGTCTCCGATATTGTTCGGCGAAAGCGCTGGTGGTTCGCTGGCCGCGGCGGTTGCGGCCGCGACGAGACGCCATTCGGAAAAGCCATGCGGGCTTGTGCTCGTCTATCCCGGTCTGGGTGTTCACGGCGACCTGCCGTCATTCAGCGAGCACGCCGAGGCTCCGCTGCTTACAGCCGCCGAAATCGGCCACTATCAGGCGATCCGTCTGCGCGAAGCAGGGGATGCGGCTGACCCGGCCGTCAACCCTCTGCGTGATACCGATTACACGGACCTGCCACCTACCTTTGTATCCGTTCCAGAATTCGATCCGCTTCGGGACGAGGGGCAGCTCTATTGCGAACTGATCCTTGCAGCCGGCGGGAATGCAACTTGTGTGGTCGAGCCCCGACTGGTTCACAGCTTCCTGCGGGCGCGAACCCGTGTAGTCCGCGCGGCCGGCGCCTTCGACCGCATAGTCGACGCTGTGAAATCCATGAGTGCGTGCTAACGCGCGGCTGGACGCATATCATTTGCGGATTCACGCACATTTGCCTCGCTCCGATGCCTCTACGATCCGCCGTGATAGCCATCCGGCCCCACCAACCAGATCGACGGAGAGCGACATGAGCAGGTACATGCTGACGAAACGACCCCTTCACCCTATGGCTGAAGCCGTTACCGGCAGCTTTCGCTCGGGCCGCATCGGCCGGCGCGAGTTCCTTGCGTCGCTAGCCGCTCTCGGCGTCAGCGCTGCAGGCGCGCGTGCGCTTGGCGGCCTGGCAGTTACTCCCGCAGCCGCGCAGGAGCCGCAGACGGGCGGGACGCTGCGCGTCTCCATGACCGTCAAGAACTGGCGCGACCCACGCACCTTCGACGGGGTCGAGATGTCCAATATCGCCCGCCAGTGCAACGAGTATCTGGTGCGATGGAATAGCGATTTCACCTTCGAACCCTGGCTGCTGGAGGCATGGGAGGTTAGCGATGACGCCCGCGTCATAACCTTGAAGGTCCGTTCCGGCATCACATGGTCCAATGGCGATGATTTCAACGCGGACGATCTCGTCCACAACCTGACCCGCTGGTGCGACAGCGCCGCCGAAGGCAATTCGATGGCGAACCGCATGTCCGTGCTGATCGACCCGGAGTCGAAGCAGGCGATCGAGGGCGCGATCGAGAAGCTGGACGACATGACTGTCCGCCTGAACCTGCCCAAGCCGGACATCTCGCTGATCGCCGGCATGGCCGATTATCCCGGGCTCATCATGCACCGCAGCTACGACGGGAGCGAAGACCCCATTGAGGCACTGGCGATCACCACCGGCCCATGCGAAATGGTGTCGTGGAACACCGGCGAGAGCGCGGAGGTTCGCCGCAAGGAAACGCCCTGGTGGCGGGGCGACTTCCATCTCGACGGAATCCGCTGGATCGACTACGGCACCGACCCTAACGCGGCGCTGTCCGCCTTCGAGGCGGGCGAAGTCGATGTCAACCACGAGACGGCGGCCGAGCAGGTGGATCAGGTGGAGGCGATCGGCCTGACGACCTCGGAGATTGCCACTGGTTCCACAATCGTCGCCCGCTTCAGCGCACGTGCCGAACCCTATGGCGATGCGCGCGTTCGTCGCGCCGGGCAGCTTGCCGTCGACAACGAGGCGGTCCTTCTTCTCGGCATCGATGGTCGCGGCAAGCAGGGCGAGAACCACCACGTCGGCCCGATGCATGAGGAATACGCCGACATCGGCCCCCACGTCCGCGATGTCGAGCAGGCCAAGGCGTTGCTTGCCGAAGCAGGCATGGAAAATCACGAATACGAACTGATCTCGGTGGATGTCGACTGGCAGAAAGCGACCGCCGACGCGATCGCCGGGCAGATGCGCAACGCCGGCCTCAAAACGAGGCGCACCGTGCTGCCGGAAGCAACCTTCTGGAACGACTGGACGAAGTTTCCCTTCTCGTGCACCGAATGGCTCGGCCGCCCGTTGGGCGTGCAGGTGCTGGCGCTCGCCTATCGGTCGGGCGGTGCCTGGAACGAGAGCGGCTACTCCGACCCCGAGTTCGACGCCCTGATGGACGAGGCGCTGGCGACGCCCGATCCGGACGAGCGCCGCACGATCATGGAAAAGATCGAATCCAACCTGCGCAACTCGGGCATCATCATCCAGCCCTACTGGCGTTCGGTCTTCCGTTCGTTCCAGGCCAGCGTGAAAGGCTGCGAGCAACATCAGTCGCTCGAACAGCATTTCGAAAACGTCTGGCTCGAAGCTTAGCCGGCAGCCCTGAGAGCCTTAAGCCTTTACGACGTTGGTGTTCGGCAGATCCCGCCTGGCGCATGCGTTTCTGGTGTCGACGACGAGCTTGGCGTTGTCGACGACCAGAGCATAGTCGACTGTGTCGTGATCGGTAGCGATGAGGACGGCGTCATAGGCCGCGACCTCCTGCGCTGTAAGATCGACCGAGCGGCGACCGGTCAGCGGGGCATGTTCGCGCGTCGGCGGGATCTGGGCAATGTGAGGATCGTGGTAGGCGGTCACCGCCCCGCGCTCCTCAAGAAGCTCGATCAGCCGTAGCGACGGGCTCTCGCGCATGTCGTCGACATTCTTCTTGTAGGCAATGCCAAGCACCAGAATGCGCGCGCCGTTGAGGCCGCGCTTGAGCCTTGAATCCATGGCCCTTGCCAACTGGCTCACCACGCGCTGCGGCATTGCCGTGTTGATCTCGCCGGCAAGCTCCACGAAGCGTGTTGAGATCTCGTATTCGCGCGCCTTCCACGTCAGGTAGAAGGGGTCGATCGGGATGCAGTGACCGCCCAGCCCCGGCCCCGGATAGAACGGCATGAAGCCGAACGGCTTGGTCTTAGCCGCGTCGATCACTTCCCACACGTCGATGCCCATCGCCTCGTAGACGACTTTCAGCTCGTTCACGAGCGCGATGTTGACGGCGCGGAAAATGTTCTCCGTCAGCTTCACCGCCTCGGCCGTCGCGGCAGACGACACCGGTACCGTCTTCGTCACCAGAGCACCGTAAAGCGTGTTGGCCAGTTCCAGCGCATGCGCACCGTCGCCGCCCACCACTTTCGGGATCGTGGAGGTGCCGAAATCCGGATTGCCCGGGTCCTCGCGCTCCGGCGAGAAGGCGAGGAAGAAATCCTGGCCGCTTTTCAGGCCGCCTTCTTCCAGGATCGGCCGCAGCACCTCATCGGTGGTGCCGGGATAGGTGGTCGATTCCAGAACCACGAGCTGGCCGGCCCGCAGGCTGCCCGCGACAGAGCGCGCCGTGGCCACCACGAAGGAGAGGTCCGGTTCGCGATGGCGCGTTAGCGGCGTCGGCACGCAGATCAGGATCGCATCGACCTCGGCCAGCCGCGCAAAGTCGGCCGTAGCCTCGAACTTGCCCTTGGCGATGGCATCGCCCAGGAGCGCACCGTCAATATGCTTGATGACCGTCTCGCCGCGGTTCACCTTGGCAACGCGCTGCGCGTCGATGTCGAAGCCGATCACGCCGAAGCCGGCGTTCGTTGCCGTCACCGCAAGCGGAAGCCCGACATAGCCAAGCCCCACGATCCCGACTAGCGCATCGCGCGAGCCGATGGAGGACAGAAGCTTCTCATAAATCGCGCTATCAGCCACGGCGGCCGCCGATCCCTTGTTCATCTCGTTCAAAACAACTCTCCTAATAAATCCAGGCGCTCGTCCGTTACCAGGCCGGGGCGCAAGCTTGCCTGCGTCCCTGAACGCGCATCATGCCTTCCATATTCCCCTTGTGTCGACGATCCTGACGCGAGCACGATCCGGCGTACCGCCGAACTTGAACGCGTCGTGGTCCACCAGGAGCACGCAGATATCAGCCCTCGCGAAAGCGTCCTGCGGGGACACGAGGGTGGCCTCGCCCAACCCGTCGGGCAGCTTCGCGATATGCGGCTCAACCACCATCAGGCGATCTCGCACTTTCTCGGCCAGCGCGCGAGCGATACCGAGCGCAGGGCTCTCGCGCAGGTCGTCTATGTTCGGCTTGAATGCCAGGCCGAAGCAGGCAACCGTTGGTTTCAAGCCGGGATTTTCGGCCGTCCACGCCTCGATTTCGGCATCCACTCTGGACAGGACCCAGCGGGGCTTGGAATCGTTGACTTCGCGCGCCTGGCGTATAAGCCGCGCCTGCTCGGGGGCCGCGCTGACGATGAACCACGGATCGACGGCGATGCAATGTCCTCCCACACCCGGGCCGGGCTGAAGAATATTGACGCGCGGATGGCGGTTGGCCATGCGGATCAACTCCCACACGTCGATACCCAGGCGATCGCAGATCAGGGACAGTTCGTTGGCGAAAGCAATATTGACGTCGCGAAAGCTGTTCTCGGTAAGCTTGGTCATCTCCGCAGTGCGGCAATCGGTGACGAAACACTCGCCTTTTACGAACTGCCTGTAGAGCTCGACCGCCCGTGTCGAACAGAGCGGTGTCATGCCGCCGATCACCCGGTCGTTCTCAACCAGCTCGCGCAGGACCTGACCCGGCAGTACGCGTTCCGGGCAGTGAGCTATGCGGATATCCGATGCCTCGCCATGCGTCTGCGGAAAAGTGAGGTCCGGCCTTTCCTCGGCAAACCACGCGGCCATCTGCTCGGTGGCTCCGACGGGCGAGGTGGATTCGAGCACCACGAGATTGCCCGGCCGCAGCACGGGCGCGATCATGCGGCTGACGGCTTCGATGTAGCTGAGGTCCGGCTCTGGCACCTGCGACACGGTCGCGTCGCGGAACGGTGTCGGCACGGCGACCACGAAGGCGTCGGCCTCCTCCGGCGTCAGCGTGGCATGGAAGAAACCGTCTTTCACCACGCGATGCACCAGCGCGTCGAGATCGGGCTCTACGAAATGAGTCCCGCCGGCATTGATGGTGTCGACCACATGCGGGGCGACATCAACACCAATTACCTTCTTGTTGCGGCTGGCAAACACCGCCGCGGTGGGAAGTCCGATATATCCGAGCCCCACCACGGAGATACGTTCAAACGGCATCAATACCACTCTGCTGAAGCTTCCGCTCACGGATCGGTCGCCAGAAGCCGGTTGAAGCCCCGCCGCCCCTTCGAAGTGCGTGCAGATAACAGCATTGACGCTGTTCATCAATCGACAGGAACCGAGCTGGAAGCTTTTTCATGGAAGGTCGCCCCGACCTTGCGCCGCAGGCGCCTCGGCATGCGGATTCAGCATCTGCCTATTCTTGCGCCACCGATTCGTAGCATTTCTGCAACACGCAACTTTCCCTCTGCAGTTGAAATCGATCCGTTCGATATTTCTGTTGTCCAGCCGGCCAAATTTCTGAAATCTCCACTTCATGACAAGCCTGAGAAGAGTCGTTTTATTTCCAACATCAGGCCCTGATCAAAGAAACCGATACACCTCGTTCCGATTCGGAGATAATTCATGAAATTGCGCGGCGCTATCCTTGCATCTCTTGCGTCCCTTTCCGGTATCTCGGCAGTACATGCAGCTGACGCCGTTGTATATGCAGAGCCTGAGCCAATGGAATATGTTCGCATATGCGACGTTTACGGCGCTGGCTTTTTCTATATCCCCGGGACCGAGACTTGCCTTCAGATCGGCGGCTATATGCGCTACCGAATGGACTATGTGAAGCAGGAGGGGCTGCCATACGTCTTCACGAAGACGGCCCGCTTCGCCCCCAGCTTCGATGTTCGCTCCGAGACGGAGTGGGGCACGCTGCGCGGCTTCGCGCATCTCTTCTTCGAATGGAATTCGCTCGACGGCAATGATGTCTACGCCGACCAGCTCTTCATGGAGCTTCAGATGGGCAGCGGCACGCTGCTCGTCGGCAAGACCGACAATCCCTATGCGCGGTTCTTCGGCGACTATGGCGCGCCGGGCGAGTTCGAGGGCGACTTCGCAGGCCAGATCTACAATAGCGGCGAGGTGTCCTATACCTACGAGGCGGCCAACGGCTTCTCAGCCGTCATCGCGGCTGTCGAGACCGGAACCGGTCAGTTCGAGCCGAATATCGAAACCGGCGCGATCTACCGCAAGGACTGGGGCTCGATCGGCGGCATGGTCGGCTACGACAATCCCGATGACTCCTGGGGTGCAAAGGCCGTGGGGCGCGTGAACTTCGACCCGTTCGCACTCGGCGTGCACGTACTTTACAGCAGCAGCGAGAGCGGTACTTACGGGGCGGTCAATCCTGGCTCCGGCGAGACCTCGGAATGGTCAATCCTGGCGCATGCCGAGGTCAAGCTGAACGAGAAGATTGCCGTCAACGGCTACCTGCAGTGGTTCGATGCGACGACCAACGGCGACAGCGCCTGGCAGGCAAAGGGCGGCCTCGCGCTGACCCCGATCGAGAATCTCGAAGTGCTGCCGGAGGTTCGCTACACGAAGGTTTCCGGCGGTGCCGATAGCTGGGAAGGCGTGCTGCGCGTGACCCGCAGCTTCTGATCGCAAGACTCCAAGCCATTGCAAGCCCGGCGGACAACCGCCGGGCTTTTTTGTTGACTCCAAAGGCCTGCCTGCCGCCAATCGGCGCGCGATTATAAAGACAGGATTCGGGGAGTTCGCGATGACCGACAGTTTCAAGCGTTCCGACATCACGCTTGCCAACTGGAGAACGAGCCCGTTCAGCCGCTACAGCTTCCAGCACGTGGCCGAATTCGTGCCAACGGCGGAAATCGCCACGGCAGCCGGGAACGAAGACCCATCCCCCGGCCCCGCTGCCCTGCAAGAGCTTTCACTCAAGGACATCGACGGCGGATCCATCGGAGCGCTGGCTCACATGGAGCGCTCTCATACCGATCATCTGGTGGTCATGCGCGACGGTGCGGTGATCGCGGAATGGCTTGCGGAGAACGCCGATCCGGCACGGCCGCACGTCATCTTCTCGATCAGCAAGTCGGTCACCGGCCTGCTCGCCGGGATCGCCGCCGGCGAAGGGCTGCTGGACCCGGATGCGCCGGTTGCGCAATACGTCCCTTCGATGACGGGCTCCGCCTATGGCGACGCGCGCATCCGCGACCTGCTCGACATGACCGTCGACCTCGATTTCGACGAGGAATACCTCCACGACGGCGGGGCGTTCGACCGCTATCGCCGCGCCATGCTGTGGAACCCCGAGCGCGGCAACAGCCAGCCGGAAACGATGGAAGCGTTCCTCGCCACGCTGGGGCCGCGCGGGCACGGCCATGGCAAACAGTTCTATTACGCGTCACCGAACACGGATCTGCTCGGTCTCGTCGTCGAACGCGCAACGGGCGTGCGCTATCATCTTTACTTAGCGAACCGCCTCTGGCGGGCGATGGGCGCGCGGGGCGCTGCCAGCGTTACGGTCGATAGGGTCGGCACCGCGCGGGCTGCGGGTGGCGTCTGCATCACCACGCGCGATCTTGCCCGGCTGGGTCAACTCGTGATGAACGATGGTCGCACGGCCGACGGCACACGCGGTCATCCCGCGCGACTGGATCGACGACATGCGCACCAATGGCGACCGGCAAGCCTGGATGGACGGAAATTTCGCAGACATGTTCGAGAACGGGCGCTACCGCTCGTGCTGGTACGATGTCGGCGATGGCCGCGGCACGCTCGCTGCGGTCGGCATACACGGCCAGTGGCTGTGGGCAGACCCGCAAAGCCGCGTGGTCATCGCCAAGACATCGTCACGCGCCGATGCCAGCGACGACGATGCCACTGCGCTCGAAGTCGCCATGCTTTCGCAGATCGCCAAAGCCTACGAAACGCTGTAAAGCGCAGCATCCGCAACCTGCTCAAGCCTCCCGATCATGAACCGCCCTGCCCTTACCGCCCTTGCCGCAACATTGCCCGCCACTGTGCCTTTCGTCGGCCCGGAAGCGCAGGAACGCCAGCGCGGGCGCCCTTTCCGCGCGCGCATCGGCGCCAATGAAAGCGGCTTCGGCCCCTCACCCGCGGTCAAGGCGGCCATTGCCGAGGCGGCGGGCGACGTATGGAAATACGCCGACCCGGAGAACCACGACCTGAAGGCGGCACTGGCCGCTCATCTCGGCGTCGCGCCGGAAAACATCACGGTCGGCGAAGGGATCGACGGGCTGCTCGGGCTGGTAGTGCGACTATTCGTCGAGCTCGGACAGCCAGTGGTGACCTCGCTCGGCGCCTACCCCACTTTCAACTACCACGTGGCCGGTTTCGGCGGGCGTCTGGTCAGCGTTCCCTATGTCGACGATCGCGAGGCCCTCGACGGGCTGGCCGATGCTGCGCGGCGCGAAAATGCGCCGCTGGTCTATCTCTCCAACCCCGACAACCCGATGGGCACATGGTGGGAGGCTGCGGAAATCTCGCGGCTGATCGAGGCCCTGCCGGAAACGACGCTGCTCGTTCTCGACGAAGCTTATGGCGAAACCGCGCCGGCCTCGGCCATTCCGCCGCTCGATGTCGCGCGACCCAACGTCGTGCGCATGCGCACCTTTTCAAAGGCCTATGGCCTGGCCGGCCTGCGCTGCGGCTATGCCATAGGCGAAGCGGAGACGATCCGGGCATTCGACAAGGTTCGCAACCATTTCGGCGTCAACCGGCTAGCACAGACGGCCGCTCTGGCCGCGCTCCGCGACCAGGACTACCTCAACTCGGTGATTGACTCAGTCGCCGCATGCCGGAACCGGATCGCAGCGATCGCGGAGGCCAACGGCCTGAAGCCGCTGCCGTCTGCCACAAACTTCGTCACCTTCGACTGCGGCGGAGACAGTGCCTTCGCGCTCAAGGTCATGCAGGCGCTTATTGCGCGCGACGTGTTCGTACGCAAGCCGATGGCTCCCGTGCTCGATCGCTGCGTCAGGGTCAGCGCGGGACCGGAGGCCGAAATCGACCTGTTCGAGCAGATGCTGCCGGAAGCGCTAGCAGCCTCGCGCGGCTAGGCTGTCATCAGAGCTTCAGCTTCCAGTACTGGCCAACAAGGTCCTTGCCGAAGCTGTGGTGGGGCTCCTCGCTGACGAGCTCGAAACCGGCGCGCTGGTAGAGCCGCCGGGCCTCGACCAGCACCGAATTCGTCCAGAGCGTAAGATAGCTATAGCCGCTCGCGCGGGCCTGTTCGACACAGCGCGCCACGAGACCGGAACCGACGCCTGCACCACGCGCCGCGCGCTCGACATGCAGCATGCGCAGCTTGGCCTCTTCATCGTCCTGCCGAACCAAAAACACCGCGCCAAGTCGTTCGCCGTCACGTTCGGCAACCCAGCAGAAATCGGCGCCCGGCCTGAAATTTCCGAGGAAATCGGAACCTATCCCGGCGATAAGCGCCTCGAACTCGATGTTCCAGCCATACTCCTGCGTATAGAGCTGCGCCTGGCGTTCTATCACCCAGCCAACATCCCCCGCGCGATGGGGCCGATAAATGACTGGGGCCTGGCCCGTCCGGTCGCGCTCCAGCGTCTCATGGATACGCGCCATCGCATCGAGCAGGTTTTCGCGGCCGATGCTATCGATCGGCGAAAGCAGCGTCGAAATCTGGCTTTCCGAACGTGCCTGCTGCCCGGCTAGTGCGCTGGCGCCCTCGTCGGTGAGCGCGAGTATGCGCCGGCGGCCATCCTCTACATCCCTGCTCACCGCGACCAGACCGTTGTCGCGGAACTTGCGCAGGATGCGCGCCAGATAGGCAGGATCGAGCATCAGGTCGCGGGCGATTTCGCCGGCCGCGGGAGCCTGCCGATGTCCGAGCTCGAACAGGACACGCGCCTCCGTGAGCGTGAAGTCGCTGGCGGTAAGCGTCTCGTTCAGGAGCCCGATCGTGCGCGTATAGTAGCGGTTGAAGTCTCGAACGCCGCGGATTGCCGTATCGAGATCCGTCATTTGCAGTTTCTCCCAACTCGTGCTCAGCTTGCCGACATTTAATGGACCGAGTCAACTAAATTGCGCATCGCTACTCCATCTTGAATTAATTGAACGTTCGTTTTATTATCTGACCATCCGGAGGAGATAATGGCGCGAACGGCAGGATCGGACGGCGAAAGGACGCAGGCGGCGATCCGCGATGCCGCCGTCAACCTGATCGCGCGCTACGGCTATGAGGCGGTGTCAATGCGCCAGCTCGCCGCCGAGGTGGGTGTGCAACCGGCGGCGCTCTATCGCTATTTCCCGACCAAGGAAGACCTGCTCTACGACCTTATGACGGCGCATATGAACGCGCTCGTCGCAAGCTGGGAAACCGCCCGGCCGGCCACCGGGGATGCTACCGCCCTGCTTGCTGCTTTCGTCCGAAACCATATCAACTTCCATGTGGAGCGGCGGCACTCGACACACGTCAACAACATGGAGTTGCGGTCGTTGTCGCGGGATCGCCTGTCTACGATCCTGCGCCTGCGCGCTGGCTATGAAAAGGAACTGCGGCAGATCCTGCGGCAAGGTGCCGATGCCGGGCTCTTCACGGTCGAGGACGTGACGCTGACAGCGATGGCCATCATCCAGATGGTCACCGGCGTGATCGTCTGGTTCCGTCCGGACGAACGCCTTTCCGTCGCGGAGGTGACGGATACCTATCACAAGATGACGATGCGCCTCGTCGGCGCGCGCAACGCATAAGGGGAGAGACGATGTACGACCATTCGATGAATTTCGGCCTCGGCGAGGATATCGACGCGATGCGCGACATGGTGCGCCGCTTCGCCCAGGAGCAGATCGCACCAATCGCCGGCGAGATCGATCGTTCCAACGAGTTCCCGGCCCATCTGTGGGGTGAGATGGGTGCGCTCGGCCTGCTCGGCATGACGGCCGACCCTGACTTCGGCGGCACCGGCATGGGTTATCTCGCTCATGTGATCGCGATGGAGGAGATCAGCCGCGCGTCCGCGTCCGTCGGGCTTTCCTATGGCGCGCACTCCAATCTGTGCGTCAACCAGATCAACCGTTGGGGCACGCAGGAGCAAAAGGAAAAATACCTGCCTTCGCTCTGTTCGGGCGAGGCTGTCGGCGCGCTGGCCATGTCGGAGACCGGCTCGGGATCGGACGTGGTGTCGATGAAGCTGCGGGCCGACAAGAAGAACGACCGCTACGTGCTCAATGGCTCCAAGATGTGGATCACCAACGGCCCCTCGGCGAATACGCTGGTCGTCTATGCCAAGACGGAGCCGACGATGGGCTCGCGCGGCATCACTGCTTTCCTCATCGAGCGCGACATGAAGGGGTTCTCGGTCGCGCAGAAGCTCGACAAGCTGGGCATGCGCGGCTCCGACACCGGCGAGCTGGTGTTCGAGGATGTAGAAGTGCCGTTCGAGAACGTGCTCTACGAGGAGGGCAAGGGCGTCGAGGTACTGATGTCCGGGCTCGACTACGAACGCGTCGTGCTGTCGGGCGGGCCGCTCGGCATCATGGCGGCCGCTCTCGATGTTGCGATCCCCTATACGCAGGAACGCCGCCAGTTCGGCAGCGCGATCGGCGAGTTCCAGCTCGTGCAGGGCAAGCTCGCCGACATGTATACGAGGATGAACGCCTGCCGCGCCTATGTCTACGCCGTCGCGGCGGCCTGCGACCGCAAGGAGACCACGCGCAAGGATGCGGCCGGCTGCATCCTCTATGCTGCGGAGAAGGCGACGCAGACCGCGCTCGACGCGATCCAGCTTCTCGGCGGCAACGGCTACATCAACGACTACCCGACCGGCCGCCTGCTGCGCGATGCCAAGCTCTACGAGATCGGCGCCGGCACGAGTGAGATCAGGCGCTGGCTGATCGGCCGGGAGATGATGGGGGAGTCTGCGTGACGTCGGGCTTTGGTGCTCTAGTTCTTCATTTCCAACAAAATGGAGGTACGACATGCCGCTTGACCAACGCCAGAAAGAGCTCATTTCCGGCAACCGGGCCGACTTTTCCGGTCTGCGCGCGCTGTTCATCAACACCACGTTGACACCCACCGAACAAGGCCGATCGCACACCGAAACGCTCATGCGCGATGCGATCGAGATCATGTCGGGTTGTGGTGTTTCGACCGACTATCTGCGCGCGGCCGACCACAGGATCGCCTTCGGCGTCCAGCCAGACATGCGCAAGCATGGCGCGGAAGTGGACGATTGGCCGGACCGCGTCTGGCCGAAGGTGCGCGACAGCCATATCCTCGTTATCGGCACGCCGATCTGGCTCGGAGAGGAAAGTTCAATCTGCCGGATGATCATCGAACGGCTCTACGCGCATTCGGCGCAGAAAAACGACAAAGGCCAGTACATCTACTACGGCAAGGTGGGAGGCTGCATGGTCACCGGCAACGAGGACGGCATCAAGGCCGTGTCCAATACGGTGCTCTATTCGCTGCAGCATGTGGGCTACACGGTGCCGCCCCAGGCCGATTGTGGCTGGATCGGCGAGGCAGGCCCCGGCCCCTCCTACGGCGACACGATGGACGACGGGAGCAAAGCCGGCTTCGACAACGACTTCACCCGCAAGAATCTGACCACCATGACCTTCAATCTCATGCACTTCGCGCGCATGCTGAACGATGCGGGCGGCGTTCCCGCCTACGGCAACACGACCGCGCAATAAAAGCTCACGGGAGCCGCAATGCCCATCATCAAGTCCGAACTCTCCCCTTCGTCCGACACCTTCAAGGCAAATGCCGAGCGGATGCGCGAGCTCGTCGCCGACATCTCCGACAAGGCCGCGACCGTCGAGCTCGGCGGCAGCGAGGAGGCCCGCGAGCGTCACGTCGCCCGTGGCAAGCTCCTGCCGCGCGAACGCCTGGCCCAGCTGCTCGACACCGGCGCGCCTTTCCTCGAGATCGGCCAGTTCACGGCATGGGGCATGTATGGCGAGGACATCGCCTCGGCCGGCATGATCTGCGGCATCGGGCGGATCGAGGGCACGGAATGCATGGTGGTCGTGAATGACGCGACCGTGAAAGGTGGCACCTACTACCCGCTGACGGTGAAGAAGCATCTGCGTGCGCAGGAGATCGCGTTGCAGAACAATTTACCCTGTATCTACCTCGTCGATTCAGGCGGGGCCAACCTGCCCAACCAGGACGAGGTGTTTCCGGATCGCGAGCATTTCGGCCGCATCTTCTTCAACCAGGCCAACATGTCGGCTGCCGGCATTCCGCAGATCGCCTGCGTGATGGGGTCGTGCACGGCGGGCGGCGCCTATGTGCCTGCAATGTCGGACGAGACGATCATGGTGCGAAAGCAGGCAACCATTTTTCTGGGCGGCCCGCCGCTGGTGAAGGCGGCAACAGGCGAGGACGTAACGGCCGAAGACCTCGGCGGGGCGGACCTGCATACGCGCGAATCCGGTGTCGCCGACCACTACGCCACCGACGACACGCATGCGCTCGCGATCGTCCGGCGCATCGTCAAGAACCTGAATCGGAACAAGCGGATAGGCGTGACGCTGCGCAAACCGATTCAACCGCTTTACGCGCCGGAAGAAATCTACGGCGTGGTGCCCACCGACCTGCGCCAGCCCTACGACGTGCGCGAAGTCATCGCACGCCTGGTGGACGGCTCGGAGTTCGACGAGTTCAAACAGAACTACGGCACGACGCTGGTTACCGGCTTTGCCCACCTACACGGCATGCCGGTCGGCATCCTCGGCAACAACGGGGTGCTGTTTTCCGAAAGCGCGCTAAAGGGGGCGCATTTCATCGAGCTGTGCTGCCAGCGCAAGATCCCGCTGATCTTCCTGCAGAACATCACCGGCTTCATGGTCGGACGCAAATACGAGGCAGGCGGCATCGCCAAGGACGGCGCCAAGCTGGTGACGGCGGTGGCGACCGCGCAGGTGCCGAAGCTCACCGTCATCATCGGCGGCTCCTTCGGCGCGGGCAATTACGGCATGTGCGGACGCGCCTACTCGCCGCGCTTCCTGTGGATGTGGCCCAACGCGCGCATCTCCGTGATGGGCGGCGAACAGGCAGCGACCGTGCTGGCGATGGTCAAGCGCGAGGGTTTCGAGCGCAGGGGTGAGGACTGGTCGGCCGAGGACGAGGCGAAATTCCGCAAGCCGATCCTGATGAAATACGAGCATGAAGGGCACCCGCTCTACTCTTCCGCCCGGCTGTGGGACGACGGCATCATCGATCCGGCGAAGACCCGCGATGTGCTGGCGCTGTCGCTGAGTGCGGCGCTCAACGCGCCGGTGCCGGATACGAAGTTCGGCGTGTTCAGGATGTGACGATGCAGGCTGGCATCAGAAAACCGGAACGCTGGACGGGCGCGACCGCCCTACCCGCCATTCACCAGCGCGAGCACCAGCCGGTGGACGTTGCCGCCGTCGGTCAGCTCGACCTGATCGAATTCGCGGCTGCGACGGCGCTGCTCCTGCGACAGCGGGCCGAGACGGCTCTGCAGCTCGGCGCGAACCTTCTGGCAGTCGGGATCGTTGGGCGCGGACAGACCGACCGAGGTGGCCTCGATCGCCTTGACGAGATCGACGATGAACTCGCCATGGACCTTCTCGTGCGCGGCTACGCCGGTGACGAAGGTTTCCCACAGGCGCCGGGTCGCCGCCGGCATGTCCCCGGATGCCTTTGGCAGGCGATAGATGATGGTCAGGCTCGGACGCGCGGAGACGAGCGTGCAGGAGCCGTCAGGCTGCGGACGATAGTCGCGCGACCACAACAGCTTGAAGTCGGTGAACGCGATGGCGCGTCCGACGCCGACCTGCGGCCCGTTCGCACCGATGGACCGGTAGAGATCGATGCCCGAGCTGCCCGATACCCGGTAGTGCTCGATCTTCTCCACCGGCTTCCAGTCGGCATTGGCTGCCGCCGGCATCCATACAATCGCTGCCGCCGCGCCAGCAATCGCAAACTTCTCGTCATGGCATTTCCTCGCCTGCCTCGCTCGCGCGGCAAAGTAGGGGCAAAGCACCAATCTGCACAACCGCATTCGGCATGGCTATCGTCACCGAGGGCCAACGCCGTTGCAGGATTCCTCTTTCCAGGAGAGCTTCATGTTCGACAAGATCCTGATCGCCAATCGCGGCGAGATCGCGTGTCGCGTTATCCGCACCGCGCGCCGGATGGGCATCGCGACCGTCGCCGTCTATTCGGATGCCGACAGCCGCTCGCTGCACGTGGAGATGGCGGACGAAGCCGTGCATATCGGCGCGTCTCCCGTCGGCGAGAGCTATCTGGTGGCGGCGAAGATTATCGAGGCCGCCAAGGCCACCGGAGCGCAGGCGATCCACCCCGGCTACGGCTTCCTGTCGGAAAATCCCGATTTCGTGGAGGCGGTGGAAGCAGCCGGTCTCGTCTTCATCGGTCCTTCGGCAGCGTCGATCCGTGCCATGGGGCTGAAGGACGCTGCCAAGCGTCTGATGGAGAAGGCCGGCGTGCCGGTGGTGCCCGGCTATCATGGTGAAGGCCAGGAGATCGTGATCCTCGCCTCCAAGGCACGCGAGATCGGCTACCCGGTGCTTATCAAGGCTCGGGCCGGCGGCGGCGGCAAGGGCATGCGCAAGGTCGAAGACCCGGACGCCTTTCCCGAGGCGCTGGCAGCGGCAAGGCGCGAGGCCAAGGCGGCGTTCGGTGACGACCGGGTTCTGGTCGAGAAATATGTCGAGAAGCCCAGGCACATCGAAGTGCAGGTGTTCGGCGACAACCACGGCAACGTGGTCCACCTCTTCGAGCGCGACTGCTCCGCGCAGCGGCGGCACCAGAAGGTGATAGAGGAAGCCCCTGCCCCCGGCATGACCCCCGAGATGCGCGCAGCGATGACCGAAGCCGCCGTGACTGCGGCACAGGCCATCAATTATTCCGGTGCCGGCACGATCGAATTCATCGTCGACGCGTCGCAGGGGCTCCGCCCCGACCGCTTCTGGTTCATGGAGATGAACACGCGACTGCAGGTGGAACATCCGGTGACGGAGATGGTCACCGGCGTCGATCTGGTCGAATGGCAGTTGCGGGTGGCAAGCGGCGAGCGGCTGCCGAAGCTGCAGGACCAGATTTTGCTGTCGGGCCATGCGTTCGAGGCACGGCTTTACGCCGAGGACGCGGCTAAGGGGTTCCTGCCGGCGATCGGCACCCTGCATCACCTGCGCTTTCCGCCGGCGACACCTGAGCTTCGTGTGGAAACCGGCGTGCGCGAGGGCGATGCGATCTCGCCTTTCTACGATCCGATGATCGCAAAGCTGGTGGTTCACGGACCCGACCGCGGTGCCGCACTGGAGGCGTTGGGCGAAGCACTCTCCGGCACGGAAATCGCGGGCTCGGTGGTCAATACCGCGTTCCTCGCAGCACTTGCCAGCGACGTGGATTTCGCAGCCGGCGACGTCGATACCGGGCTCATCGAACGCAAGCAGGCGGAACTGACCGCTTCACACGCTCCGACAACAGGCCAGCTTGCAGCCGCTGCCATTGCAGCCGCCGGAGTCGAGACCAACCCGCAGGCGGTGGACCCTTGGGCATCGCTGGCCGGCTACGCGCATTTCCATGCGCCCGTGCGGCAGGTGCGTCTCTCACATGAGGGCAACGAGATCGTCGCAAAGCTCGCCATCGCAGCCAACGGCAACGCGGCCGTCACCATCGACGGCGCCACGACAACGCAGCCGCTCGCGACCGCCAGGCGGGCCGCACGTTGGCCCGGCCATGTTACGGTGTTTGCCGGTGCGGCCAGCCACACCTTCGCAGTGGCCGATCCGTTCGCCGAAGCAGAGGCAGCGGCGGCTGGCGGTGACGCCCTGCGTGCGCCGATGCCGGGGCTGGTCAAAGTGGTGCGGGCGGCTGTGGGCGATGCGGTCGCCAAGGGCCAGCCGCTATTGGTGCTGGAAGCAATGAAGATGGAGCACACCATTTCCGCGCCGCATGATGGCATCGTCGAAGAGATAGCCACCGAAGGCGCGCAGGTCACCGACGGGACAGTGCTGGTGCGGTTCCAGGAGGAAGCCAAGGCCTGAGCCGAAAAAGCGAAGGCCGCGCCGGCTGTTCCCGCCGGTCGCGACCTTCGCTCATGGTCAAGCCCCGGTGCGCCCGCACCCAACTCGCCATCCCTGTTCATTCCTTGAGGCGCGAACGCCGCGCCTCGTAAAACTCAGTGCACGGTCATCCATTCACGGGCTGCGCGAAGCGCCCTTGCGATGTCCTGCTTGCTCATGGTCGCGGCAAGTTCGGCCCGCAGCCCGGCAGCACGATCAGAACCCTTGATCGCGGCAATGTTGAACCATTTGTGGGCGGCGACGAGATCGACGTCACAGTCGCGTCCGGTGGCATACATCATGCCGAGTTCGAACAGAATTTCAGCCTGTGCGGTGGAGCCGATGCCGGCTTCAAGCATGTCAAAACGTGCCATGTTCCAGTCCCCTGTGTGTCTCCCGAGAGCCCTTGTTTTGTGCGGGTCCCGTCGTGTGATCCGATGGTTTGGAGAATGCAGCGGAGGCTTGAATCCGTCGTTAAATGGCTTGCTTAATTTGCGGAAAACAAAACTAAAACAAGAAGTAAAGCTCGGATTTCGTTAAGGATAGGAAGCGCGGAGTTCTCCGCATTTCGCCGAAAAGTCGTTGAAAATTGTCCTGTGCCGGGGAAAGCTTTCGCTAACCACGCTCCGGCTTCTTTCGACGATCGCGCGACCGCATGACGGAGAAAGTCGCGCAATCCTGCCGTGCATGCGGGGTCTTTCGCGGCAACACGAATTCGTTTACGTTTACGTTTGCGTAAGTAACAAGCCCGCGCCGGCATATGAGCCCGTCCGGGATGGGAGGAGAAACATGCTTCGCAGAATTACAGTCACAGCAGCACTGTCCCTCATGCTCGCGGGCACCGCGCTTGCCGATCCCATCGAGGGGAACTGGAAGACAGACAGCGGCGCCATCGCCCAGATCGCTGCGTCAGGGGGCAGCTTCATGATTACGCTGCGCAGCGGCGAGCATAATGGCAAACGCATCGGCCAGATGCAGCCGGCCGGAAGCGGGAAATACAAGGGGAAGATCACCGACCCCGCGAACGACAAGACCTATTCCGGCAATGCCACGCTGAACGGCAACAGCCTTGCCATGCAGGGCTGCGTAGCGGCCATCTTCTGCCGCACCCAGAACTGGAAGCGGCAGTAGCTCACGCTGCCGCCGGCGGTCCCGCATGACGCTGGGCCGCCGGTCGGACTCCGTCCAACAGTACAATCCTTCGACGGCATCGCTAGGAAAACGTTCGTGCTGGCCGCCCAAGCCGGCGCAAAGCCGCACCAATCAATACCTGCAAGCTTTCGTTAAGGTCGCTGAACGGCAGATGAATGCACATCTCAGCCATGGTTCAGCCGGCTTCTGGCATCTTTCGGTCACAAACGAAGGACACTGCCAGAGATGCTCAGCCGCCGCTTCACAATCGTATGCTTGCTCGTCGCCTCGTTCGGCATGGCGCTCTCCATGCTCGTCGCAGAGGACAGCCGCGCCAACCACGTGCGCCCGACGGGCTTCCTGAGCTGCGATGCCAGCGGCTGCGCCATCCCGGCCCGTCACTGAAGAGGCGACCGATGAACCAGATCGCAAACACTTTCCCAGGCCTGTTCACCGCTGCATTGCGCGTGACCCTGCTTTTCATGCTGCTGTTCACGCCGCTGCTCGCGATACAGTCCGTGCAGGCCGGTTCGGCCAGCATCATCGAAAGCGCCGGCTCGCCGCAGAAGGGCATCGGTTTCGTGCTGGTCACGAGCCTGCGCCGCCTGTGAGTGTCAGGCAGACCGCAAAACAGCTTCAAACGGAAATTGGAGGTGGGGACCCTCGAAACGTCATGACCAAGTCTCTATAATAGGTCATGGAAAAGCGAATCTACCCACAACCCATCGAATCGGTCTCCACGCCGGACCCCTATGCCCGCCAGAGCTTCACCGACGCACGCGAGGCCGTCGACGCGCTCAAGGCCCTCTACGACCGCAACACCAGCTTCCTGAGGGACTCGTTCGACAAGCTCGGCGAAGGTGTCGATCAGCAGCGCCGCTATCGCGCCTTCTATCCCGAGGTCGGTGTCTCGACCTCCTCCTACACCCAGATCGACACGCGACTTTCCTACGGGCACATGGCCGCGCCGGGGCACTACTCGACAACCATCACCCGCCCCGATCTGTTCGACAGCTACCTGACCGAGCAGCTTCGACTGCTGATGCGCAATCACGGCGTGCCGGTGACGGTGGGCGAATCCGAAACGCCGATCCCGCTGCATTTCGCGTTCCTCGAAGGCACGCACGTGGACGCCGGCGTGGCCGACCGCATCCAGCGGCCGCTGCGTGACCTCTTCGACGTACCGGACCTGAACGCCACCGACGACCACATCGCCAACGGCACCTACGAGCCGCTGCCGGGCGAGCCGATGCCGCTGGCGCCGTTTACCGCGCAGCGCATCGACTACTCGCTGCACAGGCTGTCGCACTACACGGCCACCAGCCCGAACCACTTCCAGAATTTCGTGCTGTTCACGAACTACCAGTTCTACATCGACGAGTTCTGCGTGCTGGCGCGCGAGCTGATGGCCAAGGGCGGCGACGGCTACGAGGCCTTCATCGAGCCCGGCAACGTCATCACGCGTGCCGGCGAGACCATGCCGCACGAAGGCTCGACGCTGACCCGTATGCCGCAGATGCCGGCCTACCATCTGTCCAAGCCGGGCCATGGCGGCATCACGATGGTGAATATCGGCGTCGGCCCTTCCAACGCAAAGACGATCACCGACCATATCGCGGTGCTGCGCCCGCATGCCTGGCTGATGCTCGGCCACTGCGCCGGGCTGCGCAACACACAGGCGCTGGGCGACTACGTGCTGGCTCATGCCTATGTGCGCGAGGACCACGTGCTCGACGACGATCTACCGGTCTGGGTTCCGATCCCGGCGCTGGCCGAAATACAGGTGGCCGTGCAGGAAGCGGTGGCTGAGGTGACCGGACTTTCAGGCTACGACCTGAAACGCATCATGCGCACGGGAACGGTCGCTACCATCGACAACCGCAACTGGGAGCTGCGCGACCAGCGCGGGCCGGTGCAGCGGCTCTCGCAATCGCGCGCCATTGCACTCGACATGGAATCGGCCACCATCGCGGCCAACGGCTTCCGTTTCCGCGTTCCTTACGGGACATTGCTTTGCGTCTCGGACAAGCCGCTCCACGGCGAACTGAAGCTTCCGGGCATGGCGACGGAATTCTACAAGCGGCAGGTGTCCCAGCACCTGACCATCGGCATCCGCGCCATGGAAAAGCTCGCCGAGATGCCGGCCGAAAGGCTGCATTCGCGCAAACTGCGCAGCTTTTCGGAAACCGCGTTCCTGTAGGGTTCGACGCTCAGCAGAGCGGCGCGGCTGTCTTGATCGCGCCTCAATCTTCGACCATCCGAGCGCCATGGACCGCCTGAGGGGATCAATCATATTGCGGCTGCTGGCCGTCACCACGCTGCTTGGCATCGCGGCGGCGTTGGCGTTCGGCTATCTCGGCTGGATCCATTTCGCGTTCGATTCCTTCTCGCACCTGCGCATTCATCTGGCTGCGGGCCTGCTCGTCTGTGGCGTGCCGCTGCTGGTCTTCCTGCGCTACTGGCCGGAGGCCGTCTTCGCCCTGCTTTTCGGTGCGACCGCGATCGTCCAGACCGTGGGATTTTCGGGACATGCGCTGAAGGTGAACGCCGCTTCGGCGGAACCCGGCGGCAGTCTCTATCGTCTGGTGCAACTCAACCTGCGCTACGACAACCCGCGGCCAAACGATGTGTTCTCGATGATCGGGCGCGAAAAGCCGGACGTCATTACGCTCAACGAGGTCTCCGCATACTGGATCGACAAACTCGGCGTCCTCAAGGCCACCTATCCGTACCAACTCATCTGCCCGCCGCCTGCCTATATCGGCGGCTCGGCGATCCTGTCGCGTCGCCCCTTCGCCGCAGATTTCGAGCCGGATTGCGGAGACCGGGGCTCGTTCGGCCACGTCATCCTCGACATGAACGGGAGGCGGCTGGAGGTTGCGGCGGTGCATCTTGGTTGGCCGTGGCCGTTCAGCCAGCAATGGCAGGTGCCGCTGATGGAGCCGCTGCTCGCCGAGATCGGCTCTACGGCCATCGTTGCCGGCGACCTGAATGCCGTTCCGTGGAGCCAGACGGCGCAACGCGTGGAGCGGGCCAGTGGAACCGAGATCCTGCGCGGGGTCGGGCCGACTTATCTCGACCGCCGCTTTCCGGCCTGGATGCGCCCGTCGCTAGGTCTGCCCATCGACCATGTCATGGTCAAGGGCGGCATCGTGCCGGTGAATGTGCGCAAGCTCGAAGCGGTGGGATCCGACCACCTGCCCCTGCTGTTCGAATTCATGCTTTTGCCGCAGGAACAGCCGGCAGCCGTGTTGCAGGCGTCGCTGAGCGGTTAGCGAACAGGTTGGCGCTGGCGTTTCAGCCGCCCCCTATTCGCTACTCACCATTCGCCAATCGCCTACATATTCGGATAGACCGGTCCCTCGCCGCCCTGCGGCGGCACCCAGTTGATGTTCTGGTTGGGGTCCTTGATGTCGCACGTCTTGCAGTGGACGCAGTTCTGGGCGTTGATGACGAAGCGCACCTCTATCCCCATGCGGTCGGCGGCCGCGTTGCCGTCGGCATCCACCCACTCGTAGACGCCGGCCGGGCAGTACCGCGACGAGGGTCCGGCATAGACGTCGTGCTCCGAGCGCTTCTGCAGTTCCATGTCCTTGACCTGGAGATGGACCGGCTGGTCCTCCTCGTGGTTGGTGTTGGACAGGAACACCGAAGACAGCCTGTCGAAGGTCAGCACGCCATCCGGCTTGGGATATTCGATCTTCTTGTGCTGCGCGGCGGGCTCCAGCGCGGCCGCATCGGTCTTGCCGTGCTTCATGGTGCCGAATGGCGAGAAGCCGAACAGCGTATTCAGCCACATGTCGAGACCCCCGAGCCCGACGCCCAGCCACAGGCCGAACTTCGACCAAAGCGGCTTGACGTTGCGGACCCTCTTCAGGTCCTTGCCGATGTCGGTCGCGCGCCAGGCTTCTTCGTAACCGGCAAGTTCGTCATGGGCACGACCGCCCGCGATCGCCTCGGCGACATGCTCGGCCGCAAGCATTCCCGACAGCACGGCGTTGTGCGAACCCTTGATACGCGGCACGTTGACGAGACCCGCCGAGCAGCCGATCAGCGCGCCGCCCGGGAACGACAGCTTCGGCACCGACTGGTAGCCGCCCTCGGTGATCGCGCGCGCGCCGTAGGAGAGCCGCTTGGCACCGTCGAACGTGCCGCGGATCGCCGGATGCGTCTTGAAGCGCTGGAACTCTTCGAACGGCGCGAGATAAGGGTTCTTGTAGTTGAGGTGAACCACGAAACCCACGGCGACCTGGTTGTCCTCCAGATGGTAGAGGAACGAGCCGCCGCCCGTGCTGCCGCCGAGCGGCCAGCCGAACGAGTGCTGGACGAGGCCGGGACGATGGTTCTCCGGCGCGACCTGCCACAGCTCCTTCAGACCGATGCCAAACTTCTGCGGCTCGCGCCCCTCGCCCAGAGCGTATTTCGCGATGAGCTGCTTGGCCAGCGAGCCGCGCACGCCCTCGCCGATGAGCACATATTTGCCGAGCAGCGCCATGCCTGGCGCGTAGTTCGGCCCGTGCGATCCGTCGCGCTCGACCCCCATGTCGCCGGTAGCCACGCCGATCACCGATCCGGCATCGTTATAAAGAACCTCGGCCGCGGCGAAGCCCGGATAAATCTCGACACCGAGCGCTTCGGCGTGGCCGGCGAGCCAGCGGCAGACATTGCCGAGCGATACTATGTAATTGCCGTGATTGTTCATCAGCGGCGGCATCAGGATGTTGGGCAGCCGCACCGAACCCGCAGGCCCGAGCACGAGGAAATGGTCGTCCGTGACCGGGGTCTTGAACGGATGGTCGCTTTCGTCACGCCAGTCCGGCAGCAGCCGGTCGATACCGATCGGATCGACCACGGCGCCCGAAAGAATGTGCGCGCCGACTTCCGCGCCCTTTTCGAGAACGACTACGGACAGATCGGGATTGAGCTGCTTGAGGCGGATCGCCGCGGAAAGACCGGCCGGCCCCGCGCCGACGATCACCACGTCGAATTCCATGCTTTCGCGCTCAGTCTCGCTCATCAATCAATCCTCCGCGTCCGCCCGTCGGCACTCAAGCTGATACCCTTTGCGCTCATAGCGCATGTTGGGAAGCGGCGAAACCGCCCGCGACCCAAGGTCCCAGCTTACTGTTTAGCCGCTATCATCCGAATTTAAGCGACGTTGACGTAAACGTCAATCATTGTGGCAAGGTTCCAAGTGCCCGCCCGCGGCAAACATAGACGCTTCTCGCATGCCCCGATCGACGCTAGAATGCCCAAAGGTAGCCGGCTCCACAACGAACAGAAAACCGGGTGCGTGCTGCCGACGGGAGGATGCATGGCAAGACACTTGCCGATCCTGCTAGTCCTGGCTCAACCGGTCGCTGTGGCACCAGCGCTTGGCGCCGACGATCTCGGCCGCTGGCACGCCGGCCCCTATTCTTTCTCCGATGAAATGGGCGGCTTCACCATTCGCGAAATCTCCGGTACGGGCAGCGCGGAAGACCCCGTGGTGCTGATCCAAGAGATGGCCTCGGCGAGCCCGGTCACACTGGTTGTACGCGCGGAGAAACCGGTTCGCGCACGAGACTTTTCCGGCAATTTCGCGCATGGCTTCATCCACATGCAGATCGTCGCGCTGAACAACAGCGGCCTGCCTTGGCTGGAATTCGAGTTTGAACTGCAGGAGATCGTCGGCGAACCGAGCACCTTCGGCGATGGGCTTTCCTTCGATCAGCGGCGGACGGAAACGAGCAATATTTCCTCCGACCGCTATGCCGAATACAGCCGCGACCTCGAGCCTTATGACCGGCTGATCTTTCGCAACGGATATACCGATCCGCTGCAAACGGCGACGTTTCGCATCTTCATCACGGATTTTACGCCGCGATGGGAGTTCTTTCTGGTGCAGGACCCGACCGTGCCCTTCTCCTGAGGCCGGCGCTCGCATAAGATCGAGCCGTGATGTCGATTGCCGACCCTAAGCATCCCCTGCCCGACCTTGCCGACCTCCTCCGCTTTTATGCGGATGCGGGCGTCGACGAGGCGCTGTTCGACGAGCCGGTCGACCGGTTCGAGGAATCGGCAGCAACAACGGCGCGTGCGCAGGCTCCGCAAAAAGACGAGCCAGCCAGAGCCCGGGACGCCAAAGCGCAAATACCTCAGGCTCAGGCCAGACCGGCTCCCGCGATGGCGGTTCCGGACGAAGCCCAGGCAGCCCGTGCGCGCGAGGTCGCACGGGAGGCGAAGTCGCTGGAGGAATTGCGCGAGATCGTTTCGGCCTTCGACGGCTGCAACCTCAAATTCACGGCCAAGCAGACCGTATTTTCCGACGGAAACCCGCAGGCCGACCTGATGCTGGTCGGCGAAGCACCGGGGCGCGACGAGGATATTGAGGGGCTGCCCTTCGTCGGCCGCTCCGGCCGGTTGCTGGACCGGATGCTGGCGGCAATCGGCATAGACCGGACCAGCGCCTATATCGCCAACGTCATTCCGTGGCGGCCGCCCGGCAATCGCACGCCGACGCCTCTGGAAACGGAAATCTGCCGCCCGTTCATCGAACGGCAGATTGAGCTCGCCGCTCCCAAGGTGCTGGTGACGCTGGGCGGACCATCTGCAAAGGTGCTGCTGCATGCGACCGAGGGCGTGTTGCGGCTGCGCGGCAAGTGGAAGACGCATGCGACGGCTTCGGGCGTCGAGATCGCCGCGATGCCGACGCTGCACCCGGCCTATCTGCTGCGAAATCCCGCCCACAAGAAACTTGCGTGGCGGGATCTGCTGGAAGTGAAGGCGAAGCTGGAAGTGCTTCGAGGATAGGCTCATGCCATTGCCGGCCGGGCCTGACGCAGCGCGGCATACTGGAGCACCGCGAAGAACGCCACCGCGAGAGCCTGTGCCACCACGAAGGCCACACCCAGCATGTTCGGCTCGACGTAGCCAAAAGCGACGATACCGATGCTGGCAAGAACCCAGGCGACGTTGACCAGCACCACATCGAGCAGCACCATACGCGACAGGCTCTGGCGGCGCGACAGCACCACGAGCAGCGCTACCCAGGGCAGCAGCACGATGCCGGCCCAGAACAGCAGCGAGACCGGCAGATTCAGGAACGGCCCAAGCAGACTGGCGCCGGCCGCCATCAGCACGGCGGCTGCACCGGACACCACGGCGTCGAGCAGGAGGGTGTTCTTGAGGAAAGAGTTCATCGGAATGGTCATGGTCGTTCTCCCTTGGTTGAAACCTGGGCTGGCCTGCTGTGAGCCGTTTGCCAACCCGATGGCCGGGAAGATGACCGCATTTCGGATCGCTGGCGATTACGCATCAGGTAATAGGAAATCGCACCTCGGACGGATAGATTTCGATGACCAACGACATCATCCGGGGAAGAAGCGATGAACACGATGCAGCCGGGCGCGGGTACGCTGATCAAGGAATGGCGGCAGCGCCGCCGCATGAGCCAGCTCGACCTTGCGCTCGAGGCCGAAATATCCCAGCGCCATCTTAGCTTTCTGGAAAGCGGCCGTTCATCGCCGTCGCGCGAGATGGTCCTGAGGCTTGCCGAGCGGCTGGCCGTGCCATTGCGCCAGCGCAACCAGATGCTTGTCGCGGCAGGCTTCGCGCCGATCTACGGCGAGCGCAACCTCGAGGACGACTCCTTCAAGCCGGCACTGGCGGCGGTCGAGCTGGTGCTCAAGGGCCACGAGCCCTATCCGGCCATCGCAGTCGACAGGGGCTGGAACATGGTGCTTGCCAACGCCGCCGTCGGACCGCTGCTGGCGGGCATCGAAGACCAGTCGTTACTCGCACCGCCTGTCAACGTCTTGCAGCTCACGCTTCATCCGAAGGGGCTGGCACCACGGGTCGTCAACCTCGACGAATGGCGCAACCATCTGATCGAGCGCCTCAAGCTGCAGATCGAGGCCTCAGCCGACCCGGCGCTCGAAGCGCTGGAAAAGGAGCTCTCGGGCTACCCGGGCCGCCCGCGCGGTAACGGCAAGGCGTATGACGCGGCCGCCAATGTAGCCGTGCCGCTGCGCCTGCGCGCCGGAGACGAGGTGCTGTCTTTCATCAGCACGATAACGGTGTTCGGTACACCGCTCGACGTGACGCTGTCGGAGATCGCTATTGAATCGTTCTTTCCCGCGGACGCGCGCACAGGCGAACTTCTGCGTGCGCTCGCTTCCGGCGGGTAGGCCTGCGCCCTATTGCGTTGGCGCGACCTTGCGCGCCCTGCCCCGCTCGAGCCCCAGTTGCCGCTCGCGCCAGATGATGAAGATGCCGGCGGCGACGACGATGAACCCGCCGACGATGGTGTAGACAGTGGGCAGATCGCCGAAGGCCAGATAGCCGACCGCGATGCCCAGTATCATGGACGAATATTCGAAAGGCGCTACGGTGGAGGCTTCCGCGTAGCGGTAACTCTCCGTCATCAGGATCTGGCCCAGCCCACCGCAAATGCCCGCTCCGACGAGCAGCGCAGCCTGCGAGGCCGAGAGCGCCGTCCAGCCGAAAGGCAGCGTCAGCAGCGCCATGAAAGAGGCCGTCAGCGAGAACCACAGCACGATGGTCGCGGTTTTCTCGGTCTGGACCAGCCGGCGCACCAGCAGCATGGCAACCGCCGAGACAGCAGCGCCGACAAGGGCAGCCGCGACACCCAACGCCTGCTCGCTCTCCATGCCAGCCGCGCCGGCGAACAGCGTCAGATTCGGCCAGGAGATAATGACGACGCCGAACAGGCCGACGGCAACCGCCGTCCAGCGATAGACGCGGATCGTCTCGCCCAGAAACAGCGCGCTGAAAACGACGACTAGCAGCGGCTGGGCGTAGTTGAGGGTGATCGCCTCCGGCAAAGGCAGCCGGGTCAGCGCGAAGAAGCCGAGCCCCATGGCGCTGACGCCAACCACACCACGCGCGATATGACCCAGAGGATTGGACGTGTGCAGCGCAGTGCGCAGTTCGTGACGCCAGGCCAGCATGGCCAGAATCGGCAGAATGGCAAAGAACGAACGGAAAAAAACGATCTGCCCCGCCGGCAACTGCCCTGCCGCCTTGATGAGCGCGGACATGGCCACGAACACCGAAACGGAAACGATCTTCATCGCTATGCCGCGCAGCGGATTGGTGCCGCCGGCCATGGCCGACGAAGATTGTTGTACGGCCATGGAGATCAGGCCGGCCTGTCGAGGCCGGCGGTAGAGGGAATGGGCATCAGCAGGAACTCATCAGGACGGTCGGGCCTCGGCGAGCGCCTGCCATACGCGCTGCGGCGTGGCGGGCATTTCGATATGGCCGATTCCGCATGCCCTGTGAAGCGCGTCGGTGACGGCATTCATCACCGCCGGGGTCGCGCCGATGGTGCCGGCCTCGCCAGCGCCCTTGATGCCGAGCGCGTTGGTGGTCGAGGGCACATTGCGGGTCTCGAAATGGAAGGACGGAACGATGTCGGCACGCGGCATGGCGTAATCCATGAAGCTCGCCGTCAGGAGTTGCCCGTCTTCCGAATAGACCGTGTCCTCGGTGAGCGCCTGGCCGATGCCCTGAACCACACCACCATGGACCTGCCCCGCGAGCAGCACCGGGTTCACGGTAGCCCCGAAATCGTCGACGATCGTGTAGTTGACGATTTCGATCTGGCCGGTCTCCGGCTCGATCTCCAGCTCGCAGATATGCGTGCCGTTCGGATAGGTCGCCTCGTCCTGCACGAATTCGCCGAACCCCTTGACGTCGTCTGGCGACTTGGCGGCCTTGGCAATTGCAGAGAAGTCGATCCGCCGGTCAGTGCCGACGATACGCGCCTCGCCGTCGACCAGTTCTATGTCGGCGGCCGCCGCTTCGAGCTCGTCGGCTGCTATCTTCCTGATCTTTTCGGCGAGATCCTCGCCGGCCCGCGCTGCCGAAACGCCACCCAGCGGGATCGAGCGCGAGCCACCCGTGCCGCCCCCTTGTCCAGCCGGTCGGTGTCGCCCTGATGCATACGCACCTGCGAAACGTCCAGCCCGAGCTTGTCGGCGATCAGTTGCGCATACGCGGTCGCATGGCCCTGACCGTTGGACTGGGTGCCGATCAGCAACGTCACGACGCCGTCGTCCCCCAACTCCACATGGGCGGGCTCGGAACCGGCAAAGGCGCAGGCCTCGATATAGGTCGCCATGCCGATACCGCGCAGCCGGCCCGATGCCTTCGACTGCTCGAGGCGGGCTTCGAAGCCCGCCCAGTCGGCGCGCTCCATCGCCTGGTTCATATGGCCTTCGAATTCGCCGACATCGTAGTTGCGGCCGGTCTGTGTCCGATAGGGAAACTGGTCCGGCCTGATGAAGTTGCGTCGCCGGATCTCATGCGGCGACAGATTGAGGTCACGCGCGCAGGCATCCACGAGCTTTTCGACCAGGAACGCCGCTTCCGGCCGTCCCGCACCGCGATAAGCGTCTACCGGGCAGGTGTTGGTGTAGACGCCGGTGATCGCCACATCGAGCGCCTCGATGTCGTAGACGCCGGTGGACATGCTGGCGCCCACATAGGGGATGAACGGCCCGAACTGATGCGTGTAGGCGCCCATATTTGCCGCCAGTCGCACGCGAAGCCCGAGAAAACGACCGTCAGCGTCCATCGCCATCTCGGCCGTGACCACATTGTCGCGGCCTTGCGCATCCGTCAGGAAATGCTCCGTACGGTCGCAGGTCCATTTCACAGGTCGCCCCAGCCGCTTCGCCGCCTCCAGAACCAGCGGGTATTCGCGGTAGACAAAAACCTTCGGCCCGAAGCCACCGCCGACATCGGGCGTGATGACGCGCAACTTGTCGTGCGAAATGCCGAATACCTGGTCCGCAATGATGCGCTGCATCGAATGCACGCCCTGGGACCCGGTCGTCAGGGTCATACGTCCGTCGGCCTCGTTCCACTCGCCGATCGCGGCGCGCGCTTCCATGTAGTTGCAGACCAGACGATTGTTGGCGAACTCAATGCGCGTGACATGTGCGGCACCGGCAAAGGCTGCATCGGTTTTGGTCTTGTCGCCAATGGCGTATTCGAACGCCTTGTTGGTGCCATGCTCGGGCCAGACCAGTTCCGCGTCGTCGTCGAGCGCCTCGGCGGTGCCGGAAACGGCGTCTTCAGCCTCGAAATCAATCTCGATGAGTTCCGCGGCGTCCTGCGCCTGCGCCCGCGTATCGGCAACCACGAAAGCAACCGCGTCACCGACATAGCTGACGCGATCACGGCACAGGATAGGAATGTCGCGGCCGGGCGCACGCGAGCCGTCGGGCTGTTTCTGCATGCCCCCGGTCTTCAGGTCGCCCAGATGTGCAATGTCAGCGCCGGTCAGGACCAGATGCACGCCTTCCGCAGCGCGCGCCGCCTCGACGGATCCGATCCGGAACGTCCCCTTCGCAATCGGTGAGCGCAGCACGTATCCGTGGACAGTACCGTCGGGCGAGATATCGTCCGTATAGCGGCCCTTGCCAGTGATGAAAGCCTCGTCCTCGACGCGCAAAACGGACGCGCCCATTCCGAATTTCGGGTCATAACGTTCATGACGATTTCCCGGAAACGATCTGTCGACCATTGTGAGATAGGTTCGCTGTCAGTTTTGTCGAGCGTCGGGATCATGTAAAGAGCACGGCACCCGATTGTTGCGCGGTCAGGCCGCGCCACCAGCAGGAACGACAGCGCATGCGCAAGGACACAGGCCAGATTTTCCGGATCGAGGACTATCGGCCCAGCGATTTTATCATTCCCACCACGCAACTTACCTTCGTGCTGGACGGCGACGCCACCGTTGTGACGGCAGAGCTGGAGATCGAGCGCGGCGAAGGCGCGACTGCAAATGCGTCGCTGGTGCTCGAAGGCGACGAGTTGGTGTTTGAGAGCCTGGCCGTAGACGGAAAGTCAGCGGACGCGTCGTCGTTCGAGGTGACGCCACAGCGGCTGACCATCGCCCGGCCTCCCCAGGCACAGCGCTTCAGCGTGACGATCAAGACCAGGCTGGACCCAACCCGCAACAGCACGCTGATGGGTCTTTTCCGCTCGAACGGCGTCTATTGCACCCAGTGCGAACCCGAGGGCTTCCGCCGGATCACGTATTTCGTCGACCGTCCGGATATGCTCTCCATCTATACGGTGCGGATCGAAGCGGACCGGAAGGACGCGCCGATACTGCTGTCGAACGGCAATCTGGTCGAAAGCGGAATGCTGGACGGTGGGCGCCACTTTGCCGTCTGGCACGACCCCTTCCCCAAGCCGTCCTATCTCTTCGCTCTCGTTGCGGGCGACCTGGCGGTGCTGCGCGACGAGTTCGTCACGGCATCCGGCCGCAAGGTCGCGCTCGGCATTCATGTGGAACATGGCAAGCAGGCGCGCGCCGCCTACGCGATGGATGCCTTGAAGCGCTCGATGAAATGGGACGAGGAGGTTTTCGGGCTCGAATACGACCTCGACATCTTCAACATCGTGGCCGTGTCCGACTTCAACATGGGCGCGATGGAGAACAAGGGGCTCAACATCTTCAACGACAAGTATGTGCTTGCCGACGAAGAGACCGCCACAGACGCCGATTTCGCCAATATCGAAGCGATCATTGCTCACGAATACTTCCACAATTGGACAGGAAACAGAATCACTTGCCGTGACTGGTTCCAGCTTTGCCTGAAGGAAGGGCTGACGGTCTTCCGCGACCACGAGTTTTCGGCCGACCAGCGCTCCCGCGCGGTCAAGCGCATCGCCGAAGTGCGGACGCTGCGGGCCCACCAGTTCCCCGAGGACCAGGGGCCGCTCGCGCATCCCGTGCGTCCGCGCAGGTACCGCGAGATCAACAACTTCTACACGGCCACGGTCTACGAAAAGGGTTCCGAAGTGGTGCGCATGATCCGCACCGTGCTGGGAGCCGACGATTTCCGAAAAGGCATGAAGCTCTACATCAGCCGGCATGACGGCGATGCGGCGACGATCGAGGATTTCCTGAAGGCCTTCGAGGATGCATCGGGACGCGACCTCTCTCAGTTCGCGCTCTGGTATCATCAGGCCGGCACGCCGAACCTCTCGATTTCCAGCGTTCACGATGCCGAGCGCAGCGAATTCCGGATGGAGATCGAGCAGTCCGTGCCGCCCACCCCTTCGGAAAGCCGCAAGCGCCTTATGCATATCCCGCTCGCGTTCGGTCTCGTCGGAGAGGACGGCGAGGATATCGAGCCCACGAGCGTGGAAGGCGCTACCGTTGAGAACGGCGTCATCCACGTGAAGAAGCGGCGACATCTCGTGCGCTTCCACGGCGTGAAAAGCCGCCCGGTGCTATCGCTCAATCGCGGCTTTTCCGCGCCGATCACGCTGTCGGTGGAGCAACGCCCCGAAGACCTGCTGTTCCTTGCGCGCAACGACAGCGATCTGGTTGCCCGCTGGCAGGCGCTGACGACGCTTTTCACGCAATCGCTGATACAGGGCTTTCGCATGGTGCGCGGCCAGAAGCAGCCGGAGTTCGACCACAGCCTGGTCGAAGCAGCCGGCGAGATCGCGGCCGACCGGACGCTGGAGCCGGCCTACCGCGCGCTTGCGCTCACACTGCCGGCGGAAGCCGACGTTGCCCGCGAGATCGGCGCCAACATCGATCCGGATGCGATCTTCATTGCCCGCGAAGCGTTGACGGATGCGATAGCACGGCAAAACCGCGAAACTTTCCGCAGCCTCTATGCCGAACTGGACGATAGCTCCACATTCAGCCCCGATGCGGAAAGTGCGGGCCAGAGGGCCCTGCGCAACACCCTGCTCGGCTATCTCTCTGCCGCCGACGACGATCCGGCGCTTGCCGCGAACCAGTTTAACGAAGCAACGAACATGACCGACAAGGCGGCGGCCCTGACAGTGCTCGCGCACAGATTCGCCGGCCATGACGCGACAAAGCGGGCGCTTGATACGTTCGAAGCGCAATATGGCGACGACCCGCTGGTACTCGACAAATGGTACCAGACACAGGCGACTGTTCCCGGCGAGGCTGCGCTCGACCTCGTCAAATCGCTGACACGCCACAAAGGCTTTTCGCTCGCCAATCCCAATCGCGTGCGGGCATTGATCGGAACATTCTCGACGCTCAACCAGACCGGTTTCCACCGCGCCGACGGCGATGGCTACCGCTTTTTCGCCGAGACGGTGCTGGAGATCGAGAAGCGGAACCCGCAGTTGGCGGCACGATTGGCAACGGCGTTGCGCTCGTGGCGCTCGCTCGAACCGAACCGACAGGCCGCCGCGCGGGAAGCGCTGCTTGCAATTGCGGCGCCGAAGGACCTGTCCAGCGATCTGCGCGACATTGTCGAACGGACCCTGGCGTAGTTCGCAGGACGCTGACGCCGCGCCCGACAATCTGAGCACAGCCGGCAGGTAACGAATTCGTAACTTTCGGCCCGCGGCCACTAGACAGCGCGAATCGCGTCTGATTCTTTATGCATGATTCGGGCGTGCGGCGTTGCCGGATCATTTGAGGGACAGATCGGGGAGCCATTCATGGCAAAGGCGGACGCGTGGAACGCGGCCGAGGGGATTATGCATGCCCGGCATAAGGTTGCCCGGCATGCGCGCGGACAGTTGACCGGCCATGCACGCATGATCGCCGCGCCTGCCTACCGCCAGCTTCTCGCGGCAGAGCCGATCCTGAAGCGCCTTATCCCTATCCTGATCGTGATCTTTCTCATCATCGTTGCAGGCACGCGCTGCATGTCGCTGCTGGCTCAGCGGGATGACGTCGAGCGTTCGGCAAAGGGGTTGCTGGGACTGGCCGCCGGCCACCTCACCCACGCCATGTCCGTTGCTCAGGCAGAGGGAGAACCTGACAGGGAGACTTTCGACGCCCTGATCAGCAATGTCGCCCTCTACGGTTCCATCAGCAGCAGGCATGTCATGGTCGTCACCGACGACCGCTTCGTCATCGAAGCCGCCACCCCTGCCGGCGCGCAGTGGGTCGGGCGCTCGCTGGAAACGGTCCTGTCCGGCGCGCAGCCGCTCTTCCTCTTCGGCGAACGCGCCGGCGTGATGGAAGTCCGTGTCGGCGACAAGACCTGGTACGCGGCCATGGGCATAGACGACAGCCGCCTCGGGGCAGCCCTTGCGATGATCTCGCAGGACGATGTGTTCGCCGAATGGAACAAGGCCGTCACCCTCAACATCACCCTGTTCGTGGCGACGGCCGGGGTGTTGATCGTGATACTCTATGCCTATTTCGGCCAGGCAGCGCGGGCGCAGGCCGCCGATCGTCTGTACCTGGAAGCGCAGGAACGCGTGGACCTGGCGCTGGTGCGCGGCAGGTGCGGGCTGTGGGACTGGGACATGGTGCGGGGTCAGATGTACTGGTCACGCTCAATGTACGAGATGCTCGGTTATGAGCCGTCCGAAGCCATGCTGTCGTTCGGGGCTGTCGCGGAAATCATCCATCCGGACGATGCGGACCTTTTCGAACTCGCAAACCGCATCGTGTCGCGCGATGTCGGCCAGGTCGACCACGTATTCCGGATGCGCAACGCCGCCGGTCAGTGGGTCTGGATCCGCGCCAAGGCGCAGGTCAGCGACCCGGATGCGCCAGAGGTGCACCTGATCGGCATCGCGGTTGACGTGACCGAGCAGCGCACACTCGCCCAGCGCTCCGAGACGGCGGACATGCGGCTGCGCACAGCCATCGAGAGTATCTCGGATCCTTCGTCTTGTGGGATTCCAGGCAGTGCCTGGTGATGTGCAATTCCAAGTACAAGCAGGATAACGGCCTGTGCGACGAGGACATCATCCCCGGCACCCCTCGCGCCAGCGTCGAGGAGCGCATGACAGCGCCGGTGCACCAGCGCCGCCTTGCCAACCCCAACGGCCCATCCGGTGGTGCGACCTATGAACGGCAACTCGTCGACGGACGGTGGCTGCAGGTCAATGAACTGCGCACCCGTGATGGTGGCATGGTGTCGGTCGGCGCCGACATCACGCAGATGAAGCTGCATCAGGAGAAGCTCGTCGATAGCGAACGCCGCCAGATGGCAACGATTCACGACCTGAGCCTCGCCCGCAAGGCCGAGGGCGAGCGCACGGCGGAACTGGTGGAGCTCAATCGCAAATACATGAAGGAAACCGAGCGCGCGGAGGCCGCGAGCCGTGCGAAGTCCGAGTTCCTGGCCAATATGAGCCATGAGCTGCGGACACCGCTCAACGCCATCATCGGCTTCTCGGAAATGATGCAGCAGGCCTATTTCGGGCCGCTCGGATCGGACAAGTACGACGAATACGTCAAGGACATCCACGCCAGCGGCTCATACCTGCTGGGCGTCATCAACGACATTCTCGACATGTCGAAGATCGAGGCCGGACAGTTCTCGATAGACCGCGAGGGCATCGACCTGCATCCGCTGATCACCGAGACCGTGCGGGTGGTGGCGCTGCAGGCAGCCGAGAAGTCGATCACGCTCGACACGAAGATTTCCGACCAGATGGTGCTGCATGCGGATCGCCGCGCCATCAAGCAGATTGTCATCAACCTGCTCTCAAATGCGGTGAAGTTCACCGGCCAGGGTGGTCATATCTCGCTGCGCGCGCGCAAGGTCGCCGGCGCGGTGATGCTGACGATCGAGGATACAGGCTGCGGCATTCCAAAAGATGCGTTGAAGAAGCTCGGCCGCCCGTTCGAACAGGTGCAGAACCAGTTCTCGAAGAACCACACCGGCTCCGGGCTGGGACTTGCGATCTCCCGCTCGCTCGCCGAACTACACGGCGGCGCGCTCAAGATCAGGTCGACCGAAGGCGCAGGTACCATCGTCTCTGTGCGTATCCCCGTCGGTAAGAAGCTGAAGGCGGCCGCCTGAAAAGCGGCACGCCAGCCGGAGCTCTTTACGTCAACCCGCGCGCAGCAGCGTCCTGAAATGCCCTTCGACGCGCTTCGAGGTCTCCTTGATATGCGCTTCCAGCACTGAAAGTTCAGGAAGATCAGTGCTACGCAGGAGCAGGTCGGCAAGACCCGGCGGCACATCTTCGGGCTCGAACGGACCTGTCAGGCAAAGCCGGATGATCTGCGTCAGCGACAGGTAGAGCCCATAGGCCGCCTGCAACTCCTCGCGCGTCTGCGCATCGCAAAAGGCGGGAGTCAGCCTGGCCAAACCGTCGCCGGTCGATGTCGGCGGCCATCGATCGGGCTCGATATTGTCCGTGAGGCGCGCGCATTGCGCGACGAACTCCAGATCGATCTGGCCGCCGGGTATCAGCTTCAAATCCCAGATGTCGCGCGCGGGCTTTTCCTGCGCGATCGTCTCACGCATCTCGACGGCATCGCGAAACACCTTTGCCCGGTCGTGCGGATGGTCGAGGATTTCGGCCACCTCCGCCTCGACAGCGTCGCAGAATTCGGCATCGCCGGCTACGGGCCGGGCGCGCGTCAAAGCCATGTGCTCCCAGGTCCACGCCTCTTCGCGCTGGTATTTCCGGAACGCCTCGATATGGGTGGCAACCGGCCCCTTGTTGCCAGAGGGGCGCAGGCGCAGATCAAGTTCATAGAGCACGCCTTCCGCTGTCGGTGCGGAAACGGCCGCGATTAGCCGTTGCGTCAGCCGTGCATAGTAGTGCGAAGGCGCCAGGCCCTTCTCGCCGTCTGACTCGTCGGCGTTCGGGTCGTGATCGTAAAGAAGGATCAGGTCGACATCGGAGCCTGCCGTGAGTTCACGGCTGCCCAGCTTGCCCATGCCGAGGATTGCCACCTGCCCGCCTGACACGTGCCCGTGCCGCACAGCGAACTCTTCCTTCACCGCCTCCAGCGCCGCGCCGATGGAGAGGTCGGCAAGATCCGAGAACGCCTTGCCGGCACGCACCGCGTCGATCGCACCGGTCAGCAGACGCACGCCGATCAGGAATTTCTGCTCGGCAGCGAAGATGCGCAGCCGGTCGAGCTTTTCCTCATGCAGATCGGCGCCTTGCAGGAAAGCCTCGAGCCGGCTCGCCAGATAGGCCTTGTTGGGCAGTTCCGACATCAGTCCCGGGTCGAGCAGCCCGTCGAACACATGCGGCCTGCGCGTAATGATCGCGGCAAGCCGGGGGCCGCCCCCATGATCGTCGCGATCAGATCGAGCAAGGCGGGGTTCGACTGCAGCAAAGAAAACAGCTGGATGCCGGCGGGCAGGCCGGAGAGAAACTCGTCGAAGCGCAGCAACGCTTCGTCGGCGCGCCTCGTGCGCCCGAAGGTCTCGAGCAGTGCCGGCGTCAGCTCGGTGAGCCGTTCGCGCGCCTCAGCCGATTGGGTGGCGCGGTAGCGGCCGAAATGCCAGGTGCGAATAACCCGACAGATGTCGCTCGGCCGGGAGAACCCCAGGTCGTGGAGCGTTTCCAGCGTCCCGGGATCGTCGACATCTCCGGTGAAGACCAGATTGCCGACACCGCGCGACAGTTCCGGTGCTGTCTCGAACAGCGCAGCATAGTGCTTTTCCACAAGGTGGAGCGAGGCCCGGAACTTCGCCGAAAACGCCTCGGCATCCTCGAAGCCCAGCATATGCGCGATGCGCTCGAGCCCCTCGTCGTCTTCCGGCAGGTTATGGGTCTGTTCGTCGGCCACCATCTGGATCGCGTGCTCGACATCGCGCAGGAACCAATATTGCGCGGCCATCGCATCGCGCACCTCCGACGTGATCCAGCCGCGCGCAGCCAACTCGCCAAGCATCGCCACCGTTTCGCGGCCGCGCAGCTCGTGGAAGCGGCCGCCGGCAATGAGTTGCTGGGTCTGCACGAAAAACTCGATCTCGCGGATGCCGCCGCGCCCGAGCTTCACATTGTGGCCCCTCACCGCCACTTCGCCATGACCCTTGTGAGCATGGATCTGGCGTTTGATGGAATGGACATCGGCAATGGCCGCAAAATCCATGTACTTGCGCCAGATGTATGGGGTCAGCTCCTTGAGCACGGCGGCACCGGCCTTCAGGTCCCCTGCCACCGGCCGCGCCTTGATCATCGCGGCGCGCTCCCAGTTTTGGCCACGGCTTTCGTAATAGTGAAGCGCAGCCTCGACGGGGATCGCCAGCGGCGTAGAGCCGGGATCTGGACGCAGCCGCAAATCGGTCCGGAAGACGTAGCCGTGCTCGGTGCGGTCCTGCAGGATGCGGACGAGCCGGCGCGTCAGGCGCGAGAAGAGGTCCGTTGCTTCCAGCGGATCGGCGATCGCGGCCGCCGTGGGCTCGAAGAACACGATCAGGTCGATGTCCGACGAGAAGTTGAGTTCGCACGCGCCGAGCTTGCCCATGCCGAGCACGATCCAGCCTGAGCCGACGCCAGGATTGGCGGGGTCCGGCAGCGCGATCTTGCCGGCGCGGTGCGCATCGCAAAGCAGGAAGTCGACCGCTGCCGAAACGCAGCTATCGGCCAGCCGGCTGAGCCGCTGCACGGTCATCTGCGCGTCGGCTGCACCCGCAAGGTCGGCCAGCGCGATCAGGAAGTGCGCCTCTCCCTTCAGGCCGCGCAGCTCAGCCATCAAGCCGGATTCGCTCTGATCCTCGGCACGGCCCCGGCCACCGATGCGGTCGATAACTGCATCAAGGCGTTCTTCCAGCGGCTGGTCGAACAATGCATCCAGCGTCTCAGGCCGGCGACGAGCACAGTCGCGCATGAAGGGCGACAGGTCGAAGACAGTTCCGAGAAACGAAGCGAGCGGACTCTGTGCCGCCGCCAGCTTCGTCAGTCGTTTCAGGCCATGTTCGTCGGCTGTCTCAGCGAGATCGCGCAGCTCGGCGGCGGCATTGTCGGGGTCTAGCGGTTGAAGCGCTGCAACGGGCGCGCCGAACCATGCTTCGCCTGTGTCGATCTTGCTCATGCCTTACGCGAATCCCCGGAAAGACCATCCGCACCGATAGTCCGGGGTTTCTGCCCGAAAGTTCAAGCCCGCCGCCGTGAAATTTCATCACCGCCTTGGCGAGGCTCAGCCCAAGCCCGGATCCGGGCTGCGACCGGCTTTGCTCCAGCCGCACGAACCGTTCGGTGACCCGCTCACGATCGTCCTCCCCGATGCCCGGCCCGTTGTCGGCGACTTCCATGACCACGCTGTTGGCCTCGCGAAGCAGTGAAACGACCACCTTGGGCGCATCGCCGCTGCCGGCGGAATATTTGATCGCGTTGTCGACAATGTTGGAAAGAGCCTGCGCTACGAGCTCGCGGTTGGCCGGAACAATCGCGGCACTCGGTACCGTTGCTTCGAGGATGACACCCTGCTCCTCGGCTACCGGCTCGTAGAGCTCGACCACATCTGCAACAATCTCGGCCAGATCGACCGGCCCGGTCTGCTCCGCAGAATAGCCCGCCTCGAGCCGGGAGATCATCAGGATGGCATTGAAGGTGCGGATCAGATGATCGGACTCCGCGATGTTCGCCTCAAGCGCCTCGCGGTATTCGGTGGCGGTCTTCTTGCCTGAAAGCGCTGCCTCTGCCCTGTTGCGAAGCCGCGTCAGCGGTGTCTTCAGATCGTGGGCGATGTTGTCGGAAACCTGCTTAAGCCCGTCGTTGAGCTTGCCGATGCGCGCCAGCATCCTATTCAGGTTTTCGGAAAGCCGGTCGAACTCGTCGCCGGAACCGGTCACCGGCAGGCGACCGGACAGATCGCCGCCCATGATGCGGCGGCTTGCCTCAGACACGTTATCAATGCGCTTCAGGGCGCGGCGGCCGACAAAAACCATATCAGCAGGGCGCCGACGCCCATCATGCCGAAGGCAACAATCAGCGCCCGGTTGATGATGTCGCGGACGATCTCCGGCTCGCCCAGATCGCGGCCCACCAAGAGGATCATCTGGTTGGGGAGGCGAAGCACAAGGGCGACCGCGCGGTGCGCGAGCCGCGACGTACCTACAGGATCGTCGCCATTAGCGGTGCCCCTTACGCCGAACCGGCGATATTCGAATGCCTGCTCCGTCCACCCATCCGTTTCGAGCACGCCGGGGTCAAGGCTTTCAACGTTGCCGGAAAGAATGCGCCCGTTGGGATCGGCCACCAGATAGAGGTTTGCGCCCGGCTGGCGCGAGCGCGTCTCAACGAAACGGACCAGCAGAGGAAGTCCGCCGCGCTGATAGGCGCGCCCGAGCACCTGCGCTTCGGCGGCGACCGTTTCCTGCGTCTGCGTCGTCAACATACGCACAGACAGCGACGACATGTAGAAGACCAGAACAGTCGCGCAGAGCGCGAACAGGACAAGAAACAGCGCGGAAAGCCGCGCCGCCGTAGTCTTCATGATCGCGGTCAATGCCGCCACGCTATCCCGCCTTCAGCATGTAACCGGCGCCGCGGATCGTATGCAGGACAGGGGCGTCGAAGCCCTTCTCTATCTTGGAGCGCAAGCGGGACACATGCACGTCGATAACGTTTGTCTGCGGGTCGAAATGATAGTCCCAGACATTCTCAAGCAGCATGGTGCGCGTGACGACGCGGCCCGCGTGGCGCATCAGATATTCGAGCAGGCGAAACTCACGCGGCTGGAGAACGATTTCCTTGCCCGCGCGCTTGACGGTGTGGGACAGGCGGTCGAGCTCCAGATCACCCGCCCGATAGACGGTTTCCACGTCCTTCGTGCCAGCGCGGCGGCTGAGCACCTCTATGCGCGCCAGAAGCTCGCTGAACGCATAGGGCTTGGTCAGATAATCGTCACCGCCGGCACGCAGGCCGGTGACACGGTCATCGACCTCACCCAGTGCCGAGAGGATCAGTACGGGCGTTTCCACGCCGCGTGCGCGCAACCCCGCAATTACGGAAAGCCCGTCGCGTTTCGGCAGCATCCGGTCAACCACGAGCACGTCATAGTCACCGTCGCCTGCGAGCGTGTACCCAGTTTCGCCGTCGCCGGCGACATGGGCGTTGTGACCGGCCTCGCCGAGCGCCTTCTCCAGATACTCGGCAGCCTCGCGGTCGTCTTCGATAACAAGAATCTTCATGGACCGACTATACGCAAAAACACGGCGTGGCGAGACGGCGAAGCGGCGACGGCCCTTCAAGACCGTCGCCGCCGGAACCCGTTGCCAAAACCAGACGCAGGCTTGGGGCTCCAAGGTCCCCTTCCGGCAGGCGGGGGACATGTGCCTGGCGGAACGAGAACGACGTCAGCCGCTGGTAATGGGAAGCGCCACGAAGCGATTGCCTTCATCGCGACTGATCTGCACGAGGACAGCCTTGCGGCCGGCCCCTTCCGCTTCCGCCACCGCCTTGGCGACGTCGTCGGAATTGCTGACCGCCATAGAATTGACGCTGACGATCACGTCTCCGGCCTGGATGCCGCGATCAGCAGCCGCGCTGCCAGCCTCGACATCGGTCACGACCAGGCCATCGCCCTCCTCGGCCCGCGTCACTGTGAGGCCGAAATCCTCCAGCGTAGTGTTGTTGGACGAGGGTGCGGGCGCCGCCTCACGCGAAGCCAGCTGGTCCTCACCTGGCAGCTTGCCGAGCTCAACGCTCACCTGCTGCTGGGAACCGCCGCGCCACAGGGTCACGTCGACCTTGGTGTCCGGCGCGTAGTTGGCGACGATGCGCGCCAGCTCGCGTGGCGAAGCAACCTCGCGATCGTTGACCGCCGTGATCACATCGCCCGCCTGGATACCGGCGTCACGCGCGGGGCCGTCTGCCTGGGCGTCGGAGACCAGCGCGCCCTTCCCGTTCTCCATGCCGATCGATTCAGCAATCTCGGGCGTAACCGGCTGAATCTGGACGCCGAGCCATCCGCGCAGAACGGCTCCGCTTTCCATCAGGCTCGTCACCACGTCCTGCGCAGTCGAAGCGGGGATCGCAAAGGCGATACCGACATTGCCGCCGGACGGCGAGAAGATTGCCGTATTGATGCCGACCACCTGGCCCGAGAGATTGAAGGCGGGGCCACCGGAGTTGCCGCGATTGACCGCGGCGTCGATCTGGATGAAGTCGTCGTAGGGGCCGGCGCCGATGTCGCGGCCGCGAGCCGAAACAATACCTGCCGTGACGGTGCCGCCAAGGCCGAACGGGTTGCCAACGGCGACGACCCAGTCGCCCACGCGGACCTTTTCGTCATCGGCGAAGCTCACATAGGTGAATTTGCGTGCTTCCTCGACCTTGAGCACTGCCAGGTCGGTTCGCGGGTCGGTCCCTACAAGCCGGGCATCCAGCTCCTCGCCGTCATCCATTACCACGGTGAAGGTGGAACCACCCTCGACGACATGATTGTTGGTGACGAGGAAACCGTCTTCCGAGATGAAGAAGCCCGAGCCCTGCGAAACGGGACGTGCGCGCTCCCGACGTTCGCGACGGTCGAAACGCTCGCCGCGCTGGCCGCCGTCATTGCGCCAGTCGCGATCGCCACGGAAGTCGCGGAAGAAGCGATACAGGGGATGATCGCGCGGCAGGTCCTCGAAACCCGGCATATCGAAAGAGAAGTTGCCGTCGCCACGGTCGGATACGGGCTCGACCTTGGCCTGTACGCGAACGCTGACGACAGCGGGCGTGACCTGCTCTACGACATCGGCGAAGCTTGGTGCCTGAACGCCCTCAACACGGACGGCTTCGGCCATGACCGGCACGGTGCCGGACGCGACTGCACCGAGGCCGATCGCTCCGGCGAGTGCGACGGAAGCTGCTGTTGCCAGGAGACGCTTGCGGGTTTTCGACCCGGTATTGGTGCTGTTTGCCATGACTATGGAATCCTTTGTGAAATCCTCTTGGATGCGGATGGCTCGCATCGCTGGATACACAGATAGGACCGCCAACCTTACGGCGCTCTTTCCGGCACATGAAACTTTGGTAATATTGCCGACGACCCTGCCGCTGGCAGACTATTCAGAGCCCTTCAGGATGTCACGAAGGCGGCTTTCTTCCTCGTCGCTCAGGGTCGACGGCGCCACACGCCGCCGCCGTGAGGCGTAAATCATCAATGCGCCGCCGCCTAGCAGAAGCAGTATTGCGGGCGTAGCCCATAGCATTGCGTTGCGCATGCTGAAGCGGGGCCTGAGCAGGACAAATTCGCCGTAGCGCGAAACAACGTAATCGATCACTTGTTCGTCGGTCTCGCCGGCAACCAAACGCTCTCGCACCAGCACGCGCAGATCGCGAGCCAGTTCGGCATCGGAGTCATCGATAGACTGGTTCTGGCAGACCATGCACCGCAAGCCTGCTGAAAGGTCGCGAGCCCGCTTCTCAAGGACCGGATCATCCAGCACCTCGGACGGTTGCACGGCGAAGGCCGGCATCGCCAGCGCAGCACAAAAGATAAGTGTCGTCAGGAAGCGCTTCATTCAGCTGCGGCCTCGGCCGGGCGAGCAACACGCTCGCGACGGGCCGCTGGGGCCCCGATACGCAATCGACGATCGAGAAGCGAGACGGTACCACCGGCCATCATGACCACGCCGCCAAGCCAGATCAGCAGAACGAGCGGCTTCCACCACACCCGCACGACCACACCGCCATCGGCGGTCGGATCGCCCAACGACACGTAGAGCTGGCTGAAACCACGTGTTGCTATGCCCGCCTCCGTCGTCGGCATCTGGCGGGCGGTGTACAAGCGCTTTGAGGACACGATTTCACCGACCCGCCGGCCAGCCGCGTCGAAATAGACAAAGCGGCCCTGATCTTCCGTATAGTTCGGGCCCCTGTAGGGAGAAATTTCCTCGAAACGCAGCGTGTATCCAGCAGCCGTCAGAGTGTCGCCCGGACGCATGACTGCGATCTCTTCAATTTCAAGCGAGATGACGGCAACGATGCCCAGCGTCGTAATGCCAAGGCCGAAATGCGCGAGGGCCGTGCCAAAGACAGAGCGCGGCAGGCCGACAAACCGGCGAACGGCCACCCTGGCGCCGACATTGCCGATACCCGCCTTGAGCGCGAGATCCGTGACCGCACCCAGCATAAGCCACACAGCCAGGCCGATGCCGAGGGCAGCCAGTACGCCGGTACCGTCAATGAAGAAAAGCGCGATCATCACGGCCAGCAATGCGCCGCCGGCAGTTCCAAAGAGACGCTGGGCGACGCCAGCAAGATCGCCGCGCTTCCAGGCAAGCAAAGGCCCAAACGGCACCGCCAGCAACAACGGCACAACCAGCGGCACGAATGTCATATTGAAGAACGGCGCGCCGACCGAAATCTTGTCGCCCGTCACTGCTTCAACAAGCAGCGGATAGAGCGTGCCGATCAGCACGGTTGCGGTTGCGGTCGTCAGAAACAGGTTGTTGAGGACCAGCGCACCCTCGCGGGAGATCGGCTGGAAAAGCCCGCCCTGCGTCAGCGATGACGCGCGCAGTGCAAACAGGCTCAGCGAACCGCCAATGAAGAACACCAGGATGGCGAGGATGAACAGACCGCGTGATGGGTCGGTCGCGAAAGCGTGGACCGAGGTGAGCACGCCGGAGCGTACAAGAAACGTACCGAGCAACGACAGCGAGAAGGTCAGGATCGCGAGCAGCAGCGTCCAGATCTTCAATGCCGAACGCTTTTCCATGACGATGGCCGAATGAAGCAGCGCGGTGCCTGACAACCATGGCAGGAACGAAGCGTTCTCGACGGGATCCCAGAACCACCATCCTCCCCAACCCAATTCGTAGTAGGCCCAGTAGGAGCCCATCGCTATACCGCCGGTCAGGAATATCCAGGCTGCAAGCGTCCAGGGCCGAACCCAGCGCGCCCACGCCGCATCGATCCTGCCCTCGATGAGGGCGGCAACCGCGAAGGAAAAGCAGACGGAAAAGCCGACATATCCCAGGTAAAGCAGCGGCGGATGCACCGCCAGACCGATGTCCTGCAGAATGGGATTGAGGTCGCGCCCCTCGATCGGAGCCGGGTTGATCCGGGCAAATGGATTGGAGGTAGCGAAAATGAAAAGCAGAAATGCCGCGCCGATAAGGCCCTGTATCGACAATACGTTCGCCCGCAGCGTCGCGGGAAGATTGCCGCTGAACCATGCCACGAGCGCGCCGAAGAAGGTGAGGATAAGGACCCACAGCAACATGGAGCCCTCGTGATTGCCCCAGACGCCGGTCACCTTGTAGAGCATCGGCTTCAGTGAATGGGAATTCTCCCAGACATTGGCAACCGAAAAGTCCGACTGCACGTAGGCTGCCGTCAAGGCGAAGAAGGACAGCACCACCAGCGCGAAGCCGGCGACAGCAGCCGGGCCGCCGACCGCCATTAGCCGCGCATCACCTGTCCGTGCGCCGACCAGCGGAACGGCGAACTGAACCAGCGCCAGCGCGAAAGCCAGCACAAGCGCAAAGTGGCCGGTTTCAACGATCAACGTTCAGCGCCTCCGTTAGTCCTCGTCCTGCCAAAGGCCGGTGGCCTTCAGGCCGTCGGCCACTTCCTTGGGCATATAATTCTCGTCATGCTTCGCAAGGACGCTATCGGCCACGAAGACACCGTCCTGTCGCAGTGTTCCTTCAGTCACGACGCCCTGCTCCTCCCGAAAAAGATCGGGCAGGATGCCGCTATAGGCCACCGTGACCGAACCGACCTGGTCGGTGACCGAAAACGAAATGTCCTGTCCCTCACCGCGAAGTACAGTGCCTTTCTCGACCAGCCCGCCGAGCCTGATCCGCTGGCCCGGCTCGATTTGCGCTGCGACAAGTTCGGCAGGCATGTAGAAATACGAAGTCTTCTGGCCAAGCGCATAAAGCGTCAGACCGGACGCCAGCGCGAGAAAGACCATGGCCCCGCCGATCACCGCAAGTCGCTTCTGTTTGCGCGTCATCATTCCGCCTGTCCGTTCAGCGTCACGCCTCGTTCGGCAGCGAAGGTTTCAAGCGACGCTGCCGGCTGACTGGGCCGACCCAGCGCGTCAAGTCCACGTTGAAGCGCGTCGCGTGCATCGTCCAGTCTGCCAAGAACCACATAGGACTGCACCAGCCGCTGCCACCCTTCCGCGTCTTGCGGATTGTCGCGCAGACGCTGGTCGAGCCCTGCAACCATATCCTCGATCATTTGAGCCCGGTCTTTGTCCGACATCAAGTCTGCGGCCTCGACGTCCTCTGCGGAGGGTCCCGGTATCGCCGGCTGCTCCCCCAGACGGGCAATCGATTGTTCCACCGCGCCGCGCCATGGCGAGTTTGTCGGCAAACCCGCAAGCATCGATCGCCAGGCCTGTGAAGCTTCGGCGGATTTGCCTTCCTGTGCCAGAGCGGTTGCCAGCAGGAATTGCGCTTGCGGGTTCTGTGGCTCCAGCACCAGGGCCCTTTCCAGTGCGGCTTGCGCCTCGACGGTGATCGTACCGCCGGCATTGGCCGCGATCGCTTCACCAAGCCCGAGCTCCCGGGTTACGCTCGAACCCTGCAGGCGGATCGCATTGCGGTAGGCGACGACGGAATCGTTGTAGCGCCCCATGCGATAGTAGATTGGCGCAAGGACGTCCCAACCCCGGCCATCCTCGGGATTGGCGGTCAGATGCCCCTCCGCACGCGCCACCAGCTCCTCTATGCTGTTTTCGGCGGGATTGGCGGTGAGCCGCTCCTGCAGCGGCTGCCCCGGCAGCTCCGGCGAGCCGGTAACCGCGTAGATACCCCAACTCGCCAGCGGCACTGCGAGGATAGCGAGCGTAGCAATCGTTCGACCTGTTCTCGAACTTTTCGAAGAGCCGGTGCCCCGCCCCTCGCCTGCAATCCGCAGTATGCGGCGGCCAATCTCGGCTCTGGCCTGTTCCGCTTCGGTCTCGCCGATCACGCCACGGCCAACATCACGCTCAAGCTCGGCGAGCTGGTCCTGGTACACCGCAAGGTCGTGATCCGAGTCCGCGCTCGCGTGTGCCTTCACGCGCACCATCGGCACAAGAATCGCCAGGCAGGCGAGCAGCGTCAGAAGTGCGGCAACGATCCAGAACAGCATGAACCCCAGATACCCGCTGCATCATGGCAAGCCAATGACCGGCACGTGCGGCTTTTTGGCGACTGTCGGTTCCTGCGCCCGCAACAGCCTACGCGAGCGGCGTCCAGCTTCCGTTCGGATTGCGGCACGCTGTTCCGCGCGCGGAATTCGCCTGTCCGCCGACGGTGACGGTATGGACATACTGTCGGCAATCCTGCGAGCCGACACGATAGGGCGAACCGGCGACGACCTCGCCGTAACGGCGCCCACCTTCCTTGCCCCATGCAACGGCCTGTCCGGCAGGCGTGTATTCCAGCGCCCTGTATTCCGCCTCCAGCGCACGGCGGCGCTCTCTCTGGTCAAGATTGGTACCGATCTGGCCGCCAATCAACCCACCGCCCATGGCGTCCACGATTGCAGCGGCAACAGGTTTCTCGGCGGGTCGGCTATCCTCTGCAAAGGCCTGCACGACCGAACCGGAGCCGCCGCCCGTCGTCGAGCATGCCGACAGAACTGCCATCGCCAACAGGCCTGCAAAGCCAGTCTTCCAGCCCATAACCTTGAACGCCTTTCCGCTATCGCCGGCAGGTAGATCGGCTCTGCCTGCCATCAGTTCAAGCCTTCTTGCCTGCGACTTTGGCGCATAAATGGCATGACGGCAATTTAAGCATCATTCCTGGGCACGACGCAGTACCACCGACACTTTGAGCCCGCCCAGCTCCGAGCGGGACAGTTGAAGGCTGCCACCATACTCCTTGACCAAATCAGCGACGATGGCGAGACCAAGTCCCGTACCCGGTTTCGTTTCGTCCAGCCGCCGCCCGCGGATGAGGGCGTCGCGCGTCTTCTCTTCGGGAATGCCAGGCCCGTCATCCTCGACGATCAGGCTGAAGCTGCGATGCTGGCCTTCTTCCGGCGTCGCCTCCAGGCCAATAGAAACCGTCTTCCGACCCCATTTCATCGCATTCTCGAGGAGATTTCCGACAATCTCCTCCAGATCCTCCCGCTCGCCTGCGAATACGAGCTCGTCTTGCGGAAAGTGTGTCAACAGCCGCGTCTGCGGGTTGAGCTTGCCCACGACACGGACCATTCGCTCAAGTGTCGCTTTTACCGGCGTACGGAAAACGATCGTGTCGCGTTGCGCGGCCATCCGGGCGCGTTGGAGATAGTGCTCCACCTGCTGGCGCATGGAAGCGGCTTGGTCCGCGATCAGCCCACCTTTCGCGCCGCCGATGGCACGCGCCTCATTCGTCAGCACGGCCAGAGGTGTTTTCAGAGAGTGCGCGAGGTTACCCACCTGCGTCCGCGATCGCTCGACGATGCGCCGGTTGCTTTCGATGAGTTCGTTCGTCTCGTTGGCAAGAGGCGCGATTTCGACCGGAAAGTTGCCGTCGAGCCTCTGCGCCGCGCCGGCCCTGATCTCGGCCAGCGATCGGCTCACACGCCGTAACGGATCGAGACCGACAATGATGGCCAGCGCGTTGATTGCAATCATACCGGCGCCGAAGATCGTCAGGTAAAGGTATAGCCGATGTTCGAAATCGGAGATGTCGGCTTCAAGTTCTGTGCGATTACCCATCACGCGGAAGCGGGCGATGCTGTTGTCACCGTCGAGCACGAACTCGCTCTCGAACACCTCGATCGTCTCCCCTCCCAGCCCGTTGGTGACATAGCTGCGCTGGAATTCGCTGCTGAACGGCACCTGGGACGAAGGCGGTGACGGAACCGGCTTCGTCAGCGACAGCGAGCTGAGCTGACCGCTGACGCCGGATACCGGCTCGACCGACCAGTACCACCCCGATTGCGGCACGGTGAATCGCAGATCGCCCAGATTGGGCGTTCCCTCCAGCCTGCCGCCGTCGCCGACGCCCACGGAACTGATGAGATTGAAGAGATGCGCCGTCAGCAGGCTTTCGAAGCCGCGTTCGCTGACCTGCCGGAAAAGCGAGGAGATCACTGTCGAGATGACAACGAGCGCCACCACGGCCCAAAGAGTCGAGAAGGCGACGACTCGAAACGTAAGGGAGTTGAACCGGCGCCTCAGCGATGACATCGCCGCCCGCCGATCAGGTCTTGCGCTCGCGCGCGCCGGTCAATCCTGCACCTCGCGCATGCGATACCCCATGCCGCGCACGGTTTCGATGAGATCGACACCCATCTTCTTGCGCAACCGGCCCACAAACACTTCTATCGTGTTGGAATCGCGATCGAAATCCTGATCGTAAAGATGCTCGACCAGCTCGGTGCGCGACACCACCTCGTCCATATGATGCATCAGATAGGCGAGCAGACGGAACTCGTGGGACGTGAGCTTGAGCGGCACGCCATTCACGTCCGCCTTGGAGGATTTGGTGTCGAGACGCAGCGGGCCGCAGCTCAGTTCGGAAGACGCATGGCCGGCAGCGCGGCGTATGAGCGCGCGTAGCCGCGCCAGCACTTCCTCTATGTGGAAAGGTTTGGTGACGTAATCGTCGGCGCCTGCGTCAATGCCGGAAACCTTGTCACTCCAGCGGTCACGCGCCGTCAGGATCAGAACCGGCATCTTACGGCCGTCGCGCCGCCAGCGCTCGACCACGCTGATACCGTCCATCTGCGGCAGCCCAATATCCAGTACCACTGCATCGTAGGGCTCGGTATCGCCAAGGAAATGCCCTTCCTCGCCATCGTAGGCGCGATCGACCACATAGCCGGAATCGGTCAGCGCATCGGCGATCTGCCTGTTAAGGTCCTTGTCGTCCTCGACCACGAGTATGCGCATGGGGTTTCCTGTCGGATAAAGTTGACCCTCGGCGGATATTGCCGGATTCGGGCATACCGGCAAAGTGGCTGCCGGCTTCTGTCTTCAGCCCATCGGCACGACGATCTCATTGCGCCGCGGGCGCTGGCCATCCCGCGCTGGCATCAGCACCACGATCACGCAGACCTGCTGGCCTCCGCGCACCTCCGGCGTGGCCCGGGCAAGCTGGCCGCCTACCTGGGCTGCTTGTTGCATTCCGATGGCGTAGCAGTCGCCCGACACCGGTACAACCAGATTGGGCGCGCCCGGCACTGACGGCACCGCAAGGGGTGCCGCCACAACGGAGGATGCGAACACGCCTGCCATCGAAATGCCGATGGTCGCTTTACGCAGAAGGGTTCGGAACTGGGTCATGGCGTGTTTCTAACCCAACGCGGCTGAACACGGAATGAACAATTGCTATATGGCCCGTTCAGTCGATCCGGGTGGTCGCGGCCAGTCGCCCGAATATGGCGGCAACCCCGGCGACGGCGGCGACGGCCTGCAGGATTGCGTTGACAATCGCCTGCGTCTCGCCTTCCTCGACCGATATCCCGAACGCGCCAGCCGTCGTCGCGCCAACCATTACGAGCGCGGCCCAGATCGTTCGTGAAAGATACCACGGTTTGCGGATTTCCATGCACTACTCTCCTTGTTGATTGCGATTATTGCGAGCCGGTTCACAAAATCAGGAACGCCCGGGTCGTCGGCAGCCCTGCCCCGGCCGTAGCGCTGATCTGCCGGACGGTGATTTCGATGCCCGCCGGCAGGGCTGGAAGATCGGAAGCGATCCACGCCGCGTCGTAGATCCAGTTCGCGGCAGCCGTTTCTGCCGTGCGAACCATTGCACCACCCGTGTCCCGCACCTCGACGCGGTAGCGTTCGTATTCCTCGCCCAGCGGTATCTCCTCGGAAAGCCAGCTATCGGCATCGATCCGGCCGCGTCTTGTCCATGTGACGAGTGCATCGCCACCGGATTGCCTGGCTAGGCGCAGATGCACAGGCGCCAGAGGCAACCGCGCGCTGACGCCGCCTGCCGTTGCCAGTCCGACATGCGTAGGCCCACCAAAATCCTGGCCGCTTGGTCCGACCATCCAGTTCAGGGCGAGCCCCGCTTGCTCGGGCGGCAGACCGGCCTTGACGACGGCGTGGTCCAGCAGAACAAACGGGGCGCCCGCGGAGACGCCGACAGCCAGCGCATCGCCGGTTCCCTGCTGGCCGCGCAGCAGCCTGGTCAGCCGCCAGACCGATGGCGCTATTTCTTCCGCATCGCCGAACTGGACGATTTCCCAAACGCCGTTGTCGGCGCGGATGGCGGCCATGTTTGCGCCGTTCAGAAGCTGAAGGGTCGGTACGCTAGCCATCGCGCCATCGAACAAGGCAACAGTGATCGCCCCGTGATGGTCCAGTCTTCCTTCCGGCCCCTGCCCCTTCGCCTCCACCAGTTCGCCTATGGTCGCCTGTGCGGCGATGCTGGCGGTAAGGGCGAAACCGGTTTCCTCCGGCGAGGCATAAGCTGCCTGTGTTCGCCATGGTGACGCGTAGGCGGCAACGCGGAACTGGTCTTCCGGTGTCGTGCTACCCGGTAACATCGGCAAATCCAGCAGAACCACATAGGGCGCCCCGGGAACGGACGGACGCGTGTCGGCACCTGCCAGGCTGGTGACATGCCACGGCGTCGGCGCGGAGCGTACGACCTGCCGTGCCGAAACCCGTCGGCTTAGGCCGATCTCCACTTCGTTTACGACATACTCGCGTCCGCCAGTCTCGCCTGCCATTGAGATAAGCGTCCCCGGAGCGATGTCGACCTGTCCGGGTGGCACCGAAAATGCGATACTCTCCCTTCCATTGCGCTGTCGTGCCAGCCAGTCGTCCAGCAAAGCGGATGCGGCCCCTATCTCGAGGCACCCTGGAATGCTGAGCGCGCGGCTTCCGCCCTTGGCGGCACCCGGCGAAGCGGCTCGCGCAAGCGCCGGCTGATAGCTCTGAAACGGGTCGGCGAAGGCGAGCTCCGCTTCCGTCGCCAGTTCGCGATCGGGAAGGCGGACGCGCTCCAGCGTAGCCGCCTGTTCCTCAACGATCATCTCTGTGATCTTGACTGAATCGCCCTCGAACGCGTTCGCATCTTGAAAGCGGATTGTGCCGGCCTCGTCGCGCACGGCAAGGCCGCACAATTCCGCCAGCGGTTCAAGCGCCGCGCGCGCCGTGGTCGGCGCCTCGAGCATGTAGCCTGAAAGCGTACCACTCAAGCGCGCAGCGTCGACATTGGTGAAACCGTGATCGGCCAGGATCGCCCGAACCAGATCGCTCAGTGCAATGCCCGAAAGCCGGCCATTCAGCCAGTGCCCCTTGTGCCAGTTGATCGCATCCTTCCAGAGCGCCGAATGCGCCGGAAACGCAGGAAAAGGACGCGCGTCCCAGGCCCAGATATATAGCCGATCCGCATCGACCATCCGGCCGCCATAGATCGGCGAGAGAGGGTTCTGCGCCGGATCGAAGACGGCGCTGGCCGGATTCCAGTGGTCGAGATGCGCCAACAGGAACTGCCGCTGAGCGTCATCCGAACGCCCGCCCGATGAGAAATGCGGCAACGCCGCCTCTGACGACAATGCGTCGGGAAACACGTTTGGCTGGTTCGGCCCCTTGTCGACCGCTGGACACCCTATTTCCGTGAACCAGACAGGTTTCGAACCCGGTACCCAGTCCGTCGGCACGCCCGCTTCGATGCCGCCGATCCGGTTGTGGTGTTGGTTCTCCCACCACGACCTGATGTCCTTGAACCGGAAGACCCAGGGTTTTCCATAAGCACCGTCCGTAATCGGCGACCGGTGTCGGTCGGCACGGGCAGCATTGCTGGCATAATACCAGCCATACCCTTCCCCGGAGGCGATCTGCCCGCGCAATCCGTCCACGTCGTAAGGGCTGCGGAACCCGTCGGGATTTCCTCCGGCGTAGTCCTCGTCGCGCCAGTCGGAGAGCGGCATGTAGTTGTCGATGCCAACCGCGGTTATTGCGTCGTGCGACCACAGCTGATCGAGGTGAAAGAATACGTCACCGGACCCGTCGGCCGGCTGATGACCGAAATATTCCGACCAGTCGGCCCCATAAGTAATGGCCACCTCGGGGCCGAGCAAATCCCGCACCTCGCCGGCCAGTTGGCAAAGCGCTTCCACGAAAGGAAACGCATTCGCTTCGTCACGAAGCGTCGTCAGCCCGCGCATTTCCGATCCAAGCAGCAACCCGTCGACACCGCCCGCAGCAACCGCGAGATGCGCGTAATGCAGGATTAGCCGGCGATAACCCCAGTCGCTGCCGTCGCCCGTATACGCGACCCCGCCTCCATGAACCTCGAAATCGGCGACCTCCGCGCTCCCGCAAAAGGACGCCACCTGCGTGCGTGCGCCGACAGACTTGTCGACGCTTCCTTCCGCGCCGGGCGCGGGATTACAGGTTATGCGCCCGCGCCAGGGAAAGGCGGGCTGGCTTTCTCCTCCATACGGGTTGGGGAGGGTGTTCTCCGGCGGGATGTCCATCATGACGAATGGATAGAGCATCGCCCGCAGGCCGCGACTCCTGATCTCGCCGATGCACTCGATGACCGAGCGATCGGACGGCGTGCCGCCAAACGATGCATGGTCGTCGACCGAGCTCACCGTGGTAGCAGCAGCGCGCGTTATGCCTCCGACGCTCCACGGTTCCGAATAGCCGTGAGTGTCGCTGTGCATGACTGCCGGCCGGATCGTGCACGAACCGGCGCGCAGATCGCTGCCGAACCAGGTGACCACGATGGCGACCTCTTCGAGATCCGGACACAGCGCCTGCAATTCGTCCAGCGACGCCACAAGGTCCGATGCGCCCTGGAGCATGTTCCTGTTGATCTGCTCCGTCACGCCCGGCCGAGGCGCGCGGGTGACGGCGCGCGGCAGCAGGCCATATTCGGTTGAACCGGGCAGCAGCACGACCGCCTTTACCTTGTCGTTCAACGAACCCGTCGCCCGCATAACCTCGAACTGGAATTGCGGAATGCGATTGCCGTATTCGGCCAACGGAAACCGCTCGAAGACCACACAAGCCATGCCGCGATAGGCGGGCGCATTGCCCTCGCCCTGCTTTGCAGCGATCAGCGGGTCGACCGGCTGGTCCTCGCTCCCTCGATAGATGCGCATCGTAATCTGCTCGAGGTCCAGCTCCTTCCCATCCGCCCATACACGGCGCACACCGCTGATCTCGCCCTCGCACAGCGCGAATGCCACATTGGCAAAGTAGGCATAAGTGGTCACCTTCGGCCCACCCTTGGCGCCCTCGCGCCGCGACTGGCTGCTTTCCTCGAAGCGTGTTGCCCAGATGACGTTGCCGCCGGTTCGCACTGTGCCGTAAACGCGCGCGACCGGCGCGCCTTCCTCCGCCATGAACGGGCGCATCGAGCTCAGTCGCGGCCCTTCCACATGCTGGAAGCTCTGCAACAGGCTGCGATCGAGCATATAGCCGGCCATCGCGCCGGCTGCGGAACCCAGAGCGGCTCCGACAGGCCCAAGAATGCCGCCGAGAAAGGCCCCGGCAGCCTGCAGAACGATAGTCGCCATGATCGAAATGCTTCCTCAGTACGGCGGAAGGTCGGGAAAGACGAAAACGCCGGCGATCCGGCGACGCCATTGCGGGATCAGCGCAGAAGCCGTCACTGCATGCCCTTCATAGGCATGAAGAAAACGGTCCTCGCTCATCAGGATGCCCACATGTTTCGCCGCGTGATGAACCCGCCAGCGGAAAACGATGAGGTCGCCGGGCAGTGCTTCGTGGATAGCCTTCTCCGCACAGTGTCGGCCAGCAGCCTCCAACAGGCGGTCCCGACCTCCTGCTTCCGCCCAGTCCGGCGCATAAGGTCCCGGCGCCTCCGGTTCCTTGCCATAGACGGCACGCCATATCCCGCGAACGAGGCCGAGGCAGTCGCATCCCACGCCCTTGGTCGATCCCTGGTGGCGATATGGCGTGCCGATCCATGTTACCGCTTCGGCCAAAACTGCTGCAGCCGCTTTACGGTCTTCCAGTTCAGGGTTCATTCTACGATTGGCCCCCATCGAAATTCCCGCCTTCTGAGACATAGCCGTAGGCCGCGTCATTGCCTGGCAAATGCGGGAAGCCACGAAAGTTGATCGGGTTGGAGAACTTGGCCTTGCACGTCGCGAAACGCTTGTCGCACCCGGCAAGCACGGTGAACGCATCACCCGGCGCCGGCTGACGCTCCCCGGACGGCACGGCCAACATCACAGTGCCGGATGCGTTGCGGTGATCGACGATCGCCGACGTTCGTCCGGCAAGCTCGCCGCTCGTCCAGGTGATCTCGCCGAACGAGAACCAGCCCGCCACAAAATCCGCCAGGCCGCTGACGCGAAGCATGCCCGGTGCCGCGATCGCAATGACCGCGCCACTGCCGTTGAACTCGGCGGCGCCCAGGTCCACCCTGCACCGCGCATCGCCAAGGCGCGCGTCGCAGCCACGGCGCAGATAGCGCCCGCTGGGCCGGTCAAGACTTGCTGCGACGCTTTCCAGTTCCGCAACAAATCGACCATCGGCGCGCGTCATTTTGCCCACGATAGCAGTGCGGATCGTTGCGAACTGGTCAGGTTCGCACCAGTTTACAAGCAGCGTCTCGACCGTGGCGCCATCGAACAGTCCCGACTGGATGTCCTCCTCCGTCAGCCGGTCCGATGAAAGCGCGCCTTCCACATCGACGCTGTCCGGTGCCATGCCAAGCGACGTGCGCGCCTCGCTCTGGGCGAAGCCGCTTTCGGGCTCGAAGGTCTGTCCGTCCACGATCAACACCCTGTCGTGGTCGGTAAAGCCATAGGTCTGGCCATCGCGCCGGGCGACGCGCCAGCAATGGCAGAGCGTCGTGCATTCACGATCGAGATGCTCCCGAAATGCAGGCGAGAAGCTGCTCACGGTTCGATCTCCACGATCGGGATGGACGGGATCTGCCCGGCCTTGAAGGCGCTCAGGCTGATGGCGATGCGCTCGGTGTCGAATCGGGCAGGCACGTCGAATTCGTATCCGGCGCGAACGACCTGGCCGTTTGCCGGGATGGCACTCGGCCCGAAAGTCACGATGCCGATTTCATGGTCGACGGTGAAATCTGCCGGGTCGCTGCGTTCCATGCCGTCAACGGAAACCCGCACGCTACCCTCCACGGGCTTGCATATCCGGCGCAGGTAGGAATCCGCACCGCTGCCATAGCGCTTGATGAGCTGGAAACTCGCCGTCGCGGCGTCGCCGGTGCCAATGATCTGATCCGTGGCAGACGGCGCATTGTCCGGTGGACATGATTTCATGTCGAACGGATCGCGAAAGCGGAAGCCGTGGAATGAGCCGCGACGCGCCTCGAAAAACGAGATGATCTCGTAGAGATCGGCGAGCGATCGCACGCCCGTGCCCGCATCGAAGTGCCGACGCGACTGCGCGAACCGCAGGTTTCGGCGTTCCCGTCCCGATGTCAGCGCGACGATCTCGTTGCGGCGTTCCGGCCCGCCCGTCGCGCCGAACGACACGCCGACAGGAAAGCGGACCTCGTGAAAGCTGTCCATCTGCCTCTCCGGTTCACAATGTGCGCGCGCCGCGCGACACCGCACGCGCCAGCATGCCGGTGATCTGCGCCTCGGATTTGCGGAAGGAGGCCGCATCCTGAGCCGTCACGTTGAAGACGACATTGACCGGCAACCCGGCACGCGCTGCGGTCTGACCGGCTTCGGCGCCAGTCGAGGCCGATGACGGTATCGGCGCGCCCATGGAGATCGCTTCCACGTCTGGAAAGAAGTCCGGCATTCTCATCGCGCCGGCCTCCGTGGCGAATGGCAATCCACCGATGAGACGCGGCAGCAGGTCGGATATCAGGCCCGACAGCGGCTTTAGCCCCTGGCTCAGCGCCATGCTCGCCAGGTTCAGACCGATGCGCTGGAGCACGTCCTCCAGCGACCGGCCATTGATCGCCGCATCCCTGAGCGCACCCGTAAGCTGCCGGCCGAACGCGTCGGACAGGTCCGCCAGTTCCCGCATCGCATCCGCGAAAGGCTGCGTGTCCATCTCGAACTGGATCTCCAGCGGCTTGAGAGAGTCGTTCATCGATCCTGCCTTTCAGCACCGTCCGGGAACCTGTTCATCAGCGCTTCAAGCGTTCCACGCCGTGGCGCTGCCACGGTGCCCGACACCACATTCAAACCGCGCAAGACGCCGGCAAGTTCGCGCGGCGTCATCACCCAGAAGTCGCGCGGGGAAAGCCGCAGCCGGCCCAGCCCGATGGCGATCACCTGATCCCACGGGAACTGACGCGCCTTGCCGCCTGCGGCGTTCAAGGGTCCGGCCGGGTCTCGCCGGAATCCCCGAACGTTGCCTTGAGCAGATCGGCTACGATGCGGGCAAAGCCGGCTACACCGCCCTCGACGGTCATTCCCGCGACATCGTCGTCGCTCACGGCCGCACCCGCACCTCGCAATCCGGCTGCGATGATGCGCGTGAGATCACGTGCCGAGAGCCTGCCCGAGGCAAACCGCTCGGCCAGGGCACCGAGATCATCGACACCGAACGCGGTTTCCAGTTCCGCGAGCGCCCCGAGCGTCAGGCATAGCACGCAATCGCGACCGGCAATGATGGCGGCGATTTCGCCGCGTCTCCTGTTCGCCGGCATCACGCGGCCGCAAACGCGATTGCGCCGGCGGATTCGAGCGCGATCTCGAATGTCACCTCGCCGTCGTGGTTGCCCGTATATTCAAGCGCCGTCACCTGGAACGGCCCCTCTACCGTCCCGAAATCCGGTATGGCGAACTGCCATGACGTGACCGATCCGCCAAAGAAGGCGATCCGGATAAGTGCGTCCGACTGCGCGTCCTTGAAGATGCCTGCGCCGCTCAGCGATGCGCGCTGCACTCCGCTGCCGGCCAGAAGCTCGCGCCAGCGCCCGGTGGAATCGGCATCGGTGATGTCCACGGTCTCGCTGTTGAAGGCGAGACGTTTGGTGCGCAAACCCGCGACAGTCGTGAACGCGCCGCCATTGTCGACCTTCAAAAGAAGATCCTTGCCCTTCTGTGCTGCCACAGCGAGCCTCCTCTGTGTTGCAATGATGTGAAGAAATGAAAGGGTCAGTCGACCGGTTCGGTCACGGCGCGGAACCGCAGGGTGCCGTGATGAACCGCGAGATCGTCGTCGAAACGCGCTTCCTCGAATTCGCGACGCAGATTAACCAGATGGTGCCCTTCCAACGCCAGGTTCGCGTCGTGCAGCGTGGAGCGCACGATTTCCATCACATCGAGCGTCTCCGACAGGCCCTTGGCCTTCGACCAGACATGGACCGTGAAGACATGCTCGCTGCCATCCTCGGTGTCGGTGCTCCAGTCCTGCATCGAGGTCAGGCCGAACGTCAGATAGGGAAACGCCACATTGGCGGGCGCATGGTCGTGGATGCGGCTCTCACCGAGCTTTGCCGTCAGGTCGCCATTCCCGCTCAATGCTGCATACACGGCCTTGCGCAGCGCGGTAGCCGCCGAGCTCATTGCTGCCTCCTGGCGCGCGATGTCGCCTCACGGTCCCGCGCCTCCGTCATGGCCTTTCGCCGCGCCCGCATCGCGCTTGCCGCGGCCTTGGTGTCCAGCGCACCTGCTGCCTTCATCTGCAACGCTCGCATCAGGCCGTCGAGCGTCAATTTCATCGCCGCCTTCAAAGCCCCGCCTCCGTCACCGTGCAAACCAGATAGCGTGCCGTCTCATCGGGATCGTGGACAGTCACGATGTCGAACAGCCGCCCAAGCTTGCGCAGTCGCATGCCGCTGCGCAGGTCTTCGCGGTAACGCAGCGTAACACGATGCGTTACCTTCTCGAGCGTCTGATCGGCGCCGTATCGGCTCTTCGCTGCCAACGGCTCGATCCGCGCGAAGATCGTGCCGGCCTCCGCCCACGCTTCAGTGTACCCGCCTGCCCCATCGGGAATTGTCGAAACCGTTTCCAGGACGAGTTCGTGACGGAACGATCCCGGGTCGATGAATTCCGTCCGCATCTACAGCCTCCGCGTCCGCCAGGGAGCGATCAGGCGCTCGTAACCCGGCGGATACGAAACCGGCTGCGCGGACGGCGCAAAATGCGCGCGGAACTCGTACCAGTGCGCGACCAGCAACAGCATGGCTCGTTTCAGCAAATCGGGCACATCGGTCCCCGCTTCGCCGAAACCTGCTGTGAAGTCGATCTCGATCCCGTTCATTGCACGGCCCGGCTCCGGGCCGTCCACGAAATGCAAACGCGCCGGCCGTGCGTGGGCGTCGAGCTGATACCGGGCCGGATCGGTCACGGACGCCGCACCGTCCTCGTCGTAGATCGTCACGGAAAGTACCTCGCGCACCGGATGCCTGCGGAGCAGCACGCGCTGCGTCGATGGCATCCTGTCCAGCACCAGCCGCCACGACTGGTCGACCAGCGCCAGGCCGCATGCGGCTTCCACCTCCTCGCGCGCGGCGCGTATCAGGCCATCCAGCAGCGCGTCCTCGCTGTCATGGTCGATGCGCAGGTTGCGCTTGGCGTCCACCAGCGTGACGGGCTCGGCCGAGGGCGCCACGGTTCGCAATAGTGTCATGCATGCCTCGAAGGGTGCGGATGAAAAGAAGACGGCCCCGGCAAGGGGAACCGGGGCCGTCGCGGCGTGGTTTGTCGGCGAAGGGACTATCGCCGGGTCTTATGCCACGCCGAATTTGACCAGCTTGATCGCGTTGAAGTCCTGCACGCCGCCGCCCACCCGCTTGGTGATGTAGAAGAGCACGTAGGGCTTGGCGGAATACGGATCACGCAGCACTCGCACGCCGGCGCGATCCACGACAAGGTAGCCGCGCTGGAAGTCGCCGAAGGCGATCGCGGTGGCGTCGGTGGCGATGTCGGGCATGTCTTCGGCCTCGACGACCGGGAAGCCCATCAGCACCGCGCGACCGCCGGGCACCGCCGGCGGCTGCCACAGATAATTGCCGTCGGCGTCCTTCATCTTGCGGATCGCGGCCTGGGTCTTGCGGTTCATGACCCAGTTGGCGTTCTGCCGATAGCCGGCCTTCAGCGCGTAGATCGTGTCGATCAGCTTGTCGGAAGGGTGGCTGGCCGCAAAGGCGCCGTCGACACCCGTCGCGATGTAGCCGATCTTCTCCCACGCCCAGCTTGCCTCCGGCTCCTGATCGTAGTCGAGGAAGCCGCGCGGCTTGTCGCTGCCGTCACCGCTGACGAAGGCGGTGCCCTCCTGTTCGGCGAAGGCGGATTCCACCTCGCCGACGATCCACTGGTCGAGGTCGACCACACTGTCGTCGAGCAGCGACGGCGTCGCCGCAGGCATCGCGTAGATCTCCGCCGTCGGAAACTGGAGCGCATCCAGAACCGGCGACGTGGTCTTCGGACGTGCCGCCGTCTCGCCGACCCATCCGACCACCGGGCCAGAGGTCATGAACGGCTTCTTCAGCACCGCCGACGAAACCTGTCGCACCGAAGCGATTGACCGGATCGGGGAGATCACCGCAAGGCGCCGGCCGATCTCGGCCTCCACCTCGTCGGGCACGAGATAGCCGCCGTCGGGCCCGGACCCGTATGACATGTCCTTGGTCTCGATCGACCGCAGTGCATGTTCGTCGCCCGAGCGCAGATAGGCGTCGAATGCCTGCTTGCGCTCGGCCCCGGCGACCGAAAACGCATCGTCGCGGCCAAGTGCCGGCCGCACGCGCTTCAGCGCCAGGTTGTCCAGCACCTGCTTCTGGCGGTCGAGCGCTTCGGAGATGCGGTCGACCTTGTCGCTGGTCACGGTGTCGGCGCCCTTGCGTGTCTCGATCTCGCGCAGGCGCCGGTCGTTTGCCTCGCGGAATTCCGCGAAGGTGGTCATGAATTCGTCGAACGTATCCGAAAGCGCGGCAAAGCCGCCGCCTTCCGATTTGATTTCGGGTGCGGCCTCATGGGTCGTCATGTCTGTTGGTCCTCATTTCTGATCAGTCGTGTCGCCTCGCGTATTCGCCCGGCAAGGCGGTTCGGTGTGCCTCGCGCGGCATCCCGCTCGCGCAGCAGGCTGGAGAAGCCGCGCGCGATCACGGTGCGCGCCTCCCCGCGTGTCAGCTTCGCGTCGCGCGTCAGCCAACGTTCGAAGTCCCGCACCGATGGCAGCGCGGATGCATCATCCTTGACGCTTTCGATCCGCGCGCCCGGCAGCATCGGAAAGGTCACGATCGAGATTTCCCAAAGGTCGGCCTCGACGATCCGGCGCACGCCGGATTTCGTATCCCGGCGCGCCTTCACTGTCCGAAAGCCTATGGAGAGCCCGTCGAGCGCACCGCTGCGCATCAGCTCCAGCACCTCGCCGGCCCGCGCCACGCCGCGTGCCAGCCGACCGCGCACGAACAGGCCGCGCTCGTCCTCGCGCAGTTCCAGCCATGTGCCGATCGGCTGTGCCGGGTCGTGCTGGTAGAGCATGCGCACGCCGGTGGCACCGCGCAGCCTCAAGGCGCGCGCGAACGCGCCGGGCTCCACCATGTCGCGCGCCAGGTCGACCTTGCCGAACAGGCTCGCATAGCCCGAAAACGTACCGTCCCGTCCGATGGTGCCGATGGACACGTCGGTGAACTTGCGCTCGCGCGCGGCCAGCGGCATCTCATGCATCATGTTCGTTGCTCCGATTGCGCCCGTTCGCCCTGAATACGCGCATGACGAGACCCAGCGCCCACCAGGCGCTCAGGCTCGCCGCCGCCGATCCCATCAGCACCAGTTCGTGGGGGCCGAGGCTCTCCTCGATGCCCAGCTCCACCGCGATCTTCAGTCCGGCCGTTCCGCCGAATGCCAACCCGCTCGCAACCCCGATGCCGAAGCGGATCGCCGCTTCGCGCCGCCCGGCCGGCAGCACATAGGCGAGAGAGATGGCCGAGCCGGCCACGGCGCCGCCGAACTTGGCCAGCCAAAGCCAGCTTGCATCCGTCATTTCGTTTCCGCTCCGAATGCCGGTGGCCTCAACCGCGCGGCCCATAGCCGACCGCCTCGCGCTTTTCGTCGTCGGTCAGGAAGTCGGCAGCACCCAGCCGCGCCCAAAGCGCTTCGCGCTCTGCCGAGAGGCCGTCGATCCGGTCGGCGTCGAAGCCGAGCCTCAATCCGCTCCCGAAGCGCGGCCCGAGCCAGGCCGACAGTTCCACCGCCGTGCGCGCCACCAGCGGCAGCACGGTCATGCGGTAGAAGGCCCGGTTGGCTTCCTGGTAGTTCGAATAGGTGTTGTCGCCGGGGATACCGAGCAGCATAGGCGGCACGCCGAAGGCCAGCGCGATGTCGCGGCTGGCGCCGTTTCGCGCCTCCATGAAGTCCATGTCCTTCGGCGAAAGCCCCATCGCCTTCCAGTCGAGGCCGCCTTCCAGCAGCATCGGTCGGCCGGCCCGCGACGCGCCCGAATAGCCGTCCTCCAGCTCCACCTTCAGCCGCTCATACTGCTCCTCGCTGAGGTTTCCGCCCTCCTTCGGCGCATAGACCAGCGCGCCGGAAGGGCGCGCCGAGTTGTCCAGCAGTGCCTTGTTCCAGCGCCCCGCCGCGTTGTGGATGTCCAGCGCCATCAGCGCCGCCTGCAGGGGTGGAAAGCCGTAGTGGTCGTCGAGGGGGTGAAACAGCGACAGATGCAGCGCGCCATCATCCAGCGGAATCCGCCGCTTCGTCGCGCCCTGCCGGTATTCGAGCGCCACCGGCCAGCCGGACGCGTCGGCCGCCACCGCCACCCGATCCGGCCGCAGCAGGTGCAGTTCGCGTGCGTCCGCCGCCTCGATCAGCTCGACATAGGCGTTGCCCGACATCAGCAGGTGGCCGTAGAGCGTCTCGAAGAAGCCTGCGCCGGCGCTTCGCTGGTTGGGGCGCGCCAGGAGTTCCAGCAGCGGGTGTTCGCTCAGTTCCTCCGCGCCGTCATAGAGCAGCCACGGCACGGCGGCGGCTGATTCCGCCACCATGCGCACCGCCCGGTGCACGACCGGATTGTGCATGAACCCCTCGCGCGCCAGCGCCGCATAGTCGCGCCGCGTCCAGCGGGCGTCGCCCTGCGCGTGCAGCGCCACGAAGCCGTAGCCGTCCTTGCGTTCGAGGCGCGCGCCATCGCGCCGGCCCCGTCTCCACGGCCAGTTCCAACCCATCATCATATCCCGTTCAGCTCAGATTGCGGATGCGCGGCCGGTTCGCCCGGCCAAGCAGCAGTTCGGTGATCGCCCACACCAGTGCGTCGACACGGTCGGGCGAGCGGCCGCCCGAAAGCCCGTCGGGGCCGAAATCGCACATCTCGTCCTCGAGTTCTGGAAAGTGGCGCGCATGTACCACCCGCCCCTGCGCATAGAGTGCTGCGACCGGCTCGGCGCGCAGCCACTTGCCGCGGCTTGCCCTCACTTCCTTCACCGGCACGGTGGGGTCGACCGTGCGCAGCACGGCCGTCACCATCTCGCCGCCCTGGTTGACTTCGGCGACCACGCAATCCGCCTCGTGAGCGTGAAACCGCGCCACCGCGCGCGCCGCCCAGTCCTGCGGCCTTGCCGCGCCATCGTCGCGTCCTCGATCACGATCGCGCGGTCGCTTTCATCGAGACCAGCCACCACGATGCCGCACGCATCCGAAGTCCGCCGCGATGTTGTCGGCGGGTCCACCGCGACGACGATGCGCCGCAGCATCCCGACCGGCGCGGCCGGCATATCCAGCGCCGCGCGCGTCCACAGCGCATCGGCGCGATCCTCGATCATCTCGCCGTCGAGCTCTTGGCGACCGAGCCGGGAGCCCGCATAGCGGGCGCGCACCGCCTCCAGAAAGCCCGCTGCGAGGTTTCCCGCATTCTCCCGCGTCGCCATGCGCGTCACGGTGAACGCCGGATCGGCCAGCAGCCGCTTGATGAGCGGCACCGGCTTGGGCGTCGTTGTCACGAGCTGGCGCGGCTGCCGCCCCAGCCGCAGCCCGAACTGCAGCATGTCGAAACACGCCGTCGCATTCTTCCACTTGGCCGCCTCGTCGCACCAGGCTGCCTCGAACTGCGGCCCGCGCAGGCTTTCGGGGTCCTCCGAGGAGAACGCCTGCGCCACCGCGCCGCTATCCCACAAAAGCCTGCGCCGCGTCGGCTCGTAGCGTGGCCGATCCTGGCGCGCGATCGTCGCGATGCCCGAAGGTCCGTCCACCATCACCTCGCGCACGTCGCCCAGCGTCTCGCCCACCAGCGCGATGCGCATATGCCTGTGCCGGTGCGAGAACGGGCCGAGCCCGCGCGCCAGCGCGTTCACCCATTCCGCGCCGAGCCGCGTCTTGCCGGAGCCGCGTCCACCGACGACCAGCCAGTTGACAATCGGCGGCAGGCCCAGCAATTCGGACCCGAGCGGATATTGCGCCAGCCGCGCCTGTCCGACCCAAGCGTCACGAAGCAGCTTCAGCCGGTCGGGCGTCAGCACGCGCCGCGACCAGTTGGCCTGCAAGTCCCTCAGCCAGTTCGATGATGCGATCGTTGATGCGCCCGAGTATGGCGGCCAGCTCTTCATCGCCCAATTCTTCTTTTTCTTGTTGCGAGCGTTCCGTGGCCAGCGCGTCCCAGCGCTCCATCATGCGCATGAGGGCGACAAGCGCCTCGATCTCGGTCTTCTGGATTTGCTCCCCGTCTCGGCACGCGAGACCAGCGCGCCGACCTGGCGGGCGACATGCGCCGCGCATCTCGCCATCATCGACACCGGGTCCTCCCCGGCTGCGGCTCAACAAAACCATCGTCAGCCGCGCCACCGGCGACCTGCGGCGCGGAAACCGCATCCGCGTTTCGCGAACGCCAAACCCAGCCCTCGCCATTCGCACGCCGCCGCACCGTTGCCTCGCTGCACCCCAGCGCCGCTGCAAGGTTCCCCGGCGTCGCACCACCTTCAGCAACCGCGCGCACGGCACCCCACCGCGCAGCCGCGATAACGCACCGCCGCCTGGTCTGCCTGGCCATGAAAGACAATGATCCGTTCGGGAAAGATTGTGCCGGAGACGCCGCCGTCAGGCGCAATTCTTCGACGATAGCGACAACCTACCAAAGCACCGTCACGGTGTCAAGGAATTTTTTCCTAGGTCATGCCAGAAAAAGCACGGATCATGTGAGATACCGAAAAGCGACAGACCGGCACCGAATACGAGATCGAAGTCACGCCTCAGATGGTTGAGGCGGGCGTGGCGGTACTCCGCGAATATCTGCCGTAGGACGCTTACGGTCACTACTCACTTTCCGAGATCGCCGCGCGCTTGTATTCGTCCATGGCCCCTCTAGCGTAGTGCAGGCAGTCCTTCGCGGTGTCCATCCAGGTCACAGTCGGACTCACTTCGGCTTCATCCGCGTTGAAGTGCATTGACAAAAACAGGACCGCCCTCATGCAATCCCGAATGGCCGCGCGCGGCATATCTGACACCTCAACAATCCCAACCAACCCTTTCGACATCGACGTGCAGTTCGTAGGGCTTTGGTTTGGTTATTCGGGTCCTGTGGTAAAGCGCGCGGGTGTCAGGCAGACCTTTGAATATCCCATGAACGAAGTCGTTGCGGCATGGCCGCAGTTCGTTGTCGATGAAGTTAATCAGCTCGACCACAAACTTGGCGTCTTTCGGCTCCATCATCTTGATAGCGAGGGCGCGAATAGCGGACAGCTTGTTTCGGTGCCCCATCTCATTCCCTATCACTCGGGAGAGCGTTGGGTTCGGCATGGCCATCATCTCTAAAAGGAGCTGATTGGTGGCATATTCGAGCCGTGACCATTCGGTGGCGATCCGCCCAACTGCGATTTCAATTCGCCTGTTGTAGCGGTAGGATCGCCACTGTTCATGAAGCTTTCGGAGTTTGCTTTTGTCGGACATCGAAAAAAGACAGAGGAAGAGCGGTTCAACGAGACGCTTAAGCGGATGCTCAAGTCACCACCGAAGCCGCACGACAAGGCGGCGAATGAAAAGGACGGAGACAAGAAGTCCCCGCCTTCGGTATCTAAGGGATAAGCCTAACCCGGAGGTGGGTACGGATCGTTTCCGTACGTCCATTCCGTCCTGAACTTGCTATCCGTGCCCTGCACAAGCACCTGTGCATCGTGCCCGCTGTCGCCAGATTTTTTGGCTGTATCGATCGCTATTTTGATAGCGGCCTTTTGTGTGTCGTAAGGCCCGTAGTGGTTTCCTTCAAAACTGATCTTCCACTGCCCTTCATGTCGGACCACGAAGTATTGTGCCCTCGCCATCGATTATTCCTCCCTCAAGCGGGTCTTACATATCATGAGCATCACTTACCCACCAGAGATGCTCCCGTCGCCATGCGAAGGAGATGCGGCAGAGGTATTCCTGGTGGGCGATGATGGGTCGCCTCGTGTGCTATTTCGGGCCGAACCCCTTGCGCCTGCGGAGAAGCTTCCGCGCCTTCTGTTTAGGCATGACCGGCTTCACCAATCCGCCGATAGGTAAGGCCCTTGCTTTCGGCCATGCCTCGCAACACGTCGTCGCATTCTCACAAGAACCACTCCCACCAAACCTAAACCCTCTCAACCACCGGCCCCTCCCCGCCCGACCAAGTAAGCACGAACGCGTCACCGCGCGTCACGGTCTTGATGCAGGAGGGTTTCAGAGCCGCGAGGCATACGCCGCCGGCGTGGCGCACCGAAGGGTAGCGGATGCCGACGAGATCCCTGGCGCGGATGTCGGCCGCGAAAGCCTGCCCCGCCGGATAGCCGACCAGCGGGTCGGGGTTCAGGCTTGCGGCGTCGCGGTGCTCGAGCAGGCATGCCATCGGGCCGGCGATATGGGCCATCAGTTGCACATATTGGGTGACGTTCTCGGTCTCGCCGGTGTTCTTCAGTTCGCGGCCGAGGTGAAAGGCGATCTCCGCCAGGCAGGTTTCGACGGCGAGCGCGGCATACCATGCGCCCCGCCCTTCCCGGTTGAACCGGTTGCCGCCGATGCGCGTGTAGGAAAACGCGGCGTTGACGAAGGACCAGCCATAGCCGAACGTCTCCGTCAGCAGTTCCCTCGGGTCCACCTCGTCGAGCTGGCCGTCCTGCCCCAGCAGCCGGTTGCTGGTTCTTGCCTCCAGCCTGTCCAGTATCGCCTTCTCGCCCTCGTCGTCGCAGAGCGGCGCGATGGCCGGCTCGTCGACATAGGCGCTGGAGAGAAGACGATGCGTGTTCTGTTCGTCGATGAACTGGACGTCGCAAGCGCTCACGCGCCACCCCTGAGGGCGTCGATGTGGCGGCGCATCCGCACCATTTCGGGAATGCCGTCACGCACCATCAGCTCCACCGGCGCCCGGCCGTCAAAACCCTGATTGGCACGTTTCGGCCATTCATAGGTCAGCGGTCCGTTGAAGAGCAGCCGCAGCCCCTTGAAGAGGCCCACCAGCAGGCTCGCCCGCATCTCCTGGTCCTGGTTCAGCGTGCCGGAGAAGGTGCCGCCCTTCATGCGCGACCATGTCCGCACGTTCACGCCGGCCAGCGCGGCCGCCTCATCGTTGGTGAGGTTCCAGAGCGCGGCGATGCGCGTCAGTGCCTTGACGATGGCTGCCCGCTCGTCGGCCTCCGATACGTCGAGCAGTTCGTCGGATGTGACAGGCTGTGCCATGTCGAAATCTCCTTGCCAAATGGCAATATAGTATTCGCCATATGGCAAGTCAAGAAAGCAGCGGCCTCACCCACGGCAGAGAACCCACAGGTTAACGGACGCGGGATCGCCCCCACTCCGTCTTGCTTCGCAAGCCACCTCTCCCCGTTCGACGGGGGAGAGGAAGCGCTAGACGAACCGCCTGGAACCCTTCCTCTACCCCTTTTTAGGGGAGAGGTGGCTTGCAAAGCAAGACGGAGTGGGGGTGATTGGCGCCGCGTTAAGCCCGAGTTCGTTGCCCTGCCGCCTCACTCCACCCGAGGCGCATCCGGCCCGAAGGCACACAGGAAGATGCGCACCGCCTCGGCGGCGTGGCTGCGAAGTTCGGCCGGTTTCGGGATACCCGCATCGCCCAGCAGCATCGCCGCGCTCGTCGGCGCGGCCATCAGGATCCAGTTGAACTGCACGGCTGCCGCCCTCGGGTCCGGCGTCGCAAGCTGACCGATCCGCGTATAGTGCGCAAACGCCCGCTCCATCCGGCGGATCGAGCGCCCCGGCCCGTTGTCGTGCAGGGATCGGCCGAGCTCCGGAAAACGCTCCACCTCGCCGATCACCATGCGCCGCAACCGCATCAGCCGCGGCGTGAGCACAACGGTGAGCTGATCCAGCGCCAACTGCATGAGGAAATCGCGCACCGAGCGGTCGCCGAACACATCCTCCTCGTCTTCACGGATTTCGCGAGCAGCCCCCCGGTCATCGCCTCGACGACCTGGATGAACAGCGCCTCCTTGGAATGGAAATGCGCATAGACAGTCTGCTTGGAAACGCCGGCGTGCTCGGCCACCGTATCCATGTTGGCGCCCAGGAAACCGTTGTGCAGAAACACCTCTTCCGCCGCCGCGATGATCTTCTCGCGGCTTCTTCGCGTGCGGGTGGCGGCTCCGTTCGACATGGCACCTGCTCTTGGCATGAACCGGCAAAGTATACCACGGCCGCTTGACAAATCAAACTGGACCGTCCAGTCTATTTAATAATCTCATGGAGACTACCGATGGCCAGCCATACCGAACTGAGCTGCACCTGCGGAAAGGTAGCGATGCGCGTAGAAGGCGCGCCGATCCTCACCGCCGAATGCCTGTGTTCCGACTGCCAGAAGGCCGGCGCGTTCTTCGCCACCCTGCCCGGCGCGGAACCGATCGTCGACGAGAAGGGCGCGACGTTCCACGTCGTCTACCGCAAGGATCGCGTCCGCTGCGTGCGAGGGGCCGAGTTCCTGCGCGAGCACCGCCTCACCGCAGACAGCAAGACAAGGCGCGTGGTCGCTACCTGTTGCAACACGCCGATCTTCCTCGATTTCACCGATGGGCACTGGCTGGACCTTTTCGGCACACTCTGGCCCCAGGGCACCCTGCCCCCACTAGACCTGCGCACCATGACCCGCGACACGCCGCCCGGCGTGCAACTGCCCGACGACGTGCCGAACCCGAAGACACATACGTTGCGCTTCTATGCCAAGCTGGTCATCGCCTGGGCCGCCATGGGCTTCCGCGTTCCCAAGATCGACTATGTGAAAGGCACCCTCGATGCCCGCTGAAGGCAAGATCGAAATCGAAAACGCCGTCTCGCCCGGTCGCACCGTGCGGGTTAACCGAGCCAAATACGAAGCGATGCGCGACGCGCTGCTTGCGGTCCTGCCAAGTTCCTCGCCGGGGCTCACTGTGGCCGAGGCCAAGGCCAAGCTGTTGCCACTGCTGCCCCAGGACCTCTTTCCGGGCGGCGACAAGGCCGGCTGGTGGCTCAAGGCCGCCCAGCTTGACATGGAGGCCAAGGGTACGATCCTGCGCGACAGCCCGAAGCCGGTAAGGCTCCGCCTGCCCGATTAGGCAGGAAGGCCCGCGCCTGATCCGGTTGGCAGGTTTCGGGTGGAGCATGTGGCTGCGCAAGCGCTAGCTGCGCCCCAACATCAACGTTGGGGCCTTTCCATGCGCGCCATCCGCAACCTGACCTTCGCCGCCTACGGCATGCATCTCGCAGACCAGATCGCGCTCGTCGCGGTCCCGCTGGTCGCCGCGCTCGTTTTCGGCGCGCCGGCCCAGGTGATAGGCCTACTCGTTGCATGCCAGTCGATGGCCCATTTGCTGGGCTCCCTGCCCTTCGGCCTCATCATAGACCGTGCCCAGGCGCGCACGGTCGCCATCGCCTCCACTGTCATCTCGCTTGCCGGTTTCGGCGGTGCTGCCCTGAGCATTCTCGGGGGCAGCCTCGTCGGGTTCGGCGCCTTCGTCGTTGTCGGCGGATTCGGCATCGTCGTTTTCGTGCTGGTCAGCCTGTCGATCTTGCCGCGCCTTGCCCAGCCATCCGATCTCGCAAGGGCCAATGCCCGCCTCGACCTCGCACGCGCGCTCTGCTCCTTCGCCGTTCCGCTCGCAATCGGCCTCATTATTACGACCCGGACAGCAAACTGGGTCTTCGTCGTTGCTGCCGCGGGCGGGCTTCTGGCGCTGGCCGCCGCAATCGGGCTGCCGCGCTTTCCGGTCTCGCCGCCACAGCCAGCCGGAATTTTCAGCCTCATCCGCGAAGGTGGCCGCTTCGTCCTGCGGCATCAGCTCCTGCTGCCGATCGCGCTCTGCGCCGTCCTGTGGAACCTCGCCTTCGCGGCCCTGCTCGCGATCATGGTGCCGCTGGCAGTCGACATCTATCTAGCCGAACCGGGCGTGTTCGGCATCGCGCTCTCGGCTTTCGGGCTGGCGGCCACACTCGGCGCCTTCACCGTTGGTCGTCTATCGGCGGTGCTGCCCACCAGTTTCTTCCTGCTTTTCGGGCCGGGCAGCTCGGTGGCTGCCATCCTCTTGCTGTTTGCGGTCGCTCCCGGCGGTTCGGTCCTGCCGGTCTATGCTGCTTTCTTCATTCTGGGTTTCGGCCCGTCAATGTGGCTCACCACGCAGAACTCCGTCCGCCAGTTGGTCACGCCCGCGGCCATGCTCGGCCGCGTCAATGCCGTCATCCAGACAGCCATCTACGGGATCAGGCCCGTGGGAGCGCTTCTTGGCGGCTTCATAGCGGGAACGGCATCGCCAGATGCCGCGCTGGTCTTCGTCGCGGCAGCTTACGCGGGCTCCTTCGCCGTCCCCCTATTCAGCCGATTGCGCACGGTGCGGCGCTTCACGGATCTTACGATCATGGAAGCCGGCTGAAAGGGTGGATACGACCCGCACCGGCCATCGCCAGCGAGTGCGACCTTCTTCACACACTGCCGCTGCGAAATTTACGATCACCACGGATTTATCGGACTAGTCCTTGTTCCCGGTATCGAAATAGGCAAGAAAAGTCGTAAGTTGACCCTGCGTAGACTGCCCGCTGATCGAGCGACACTCGGGCAAGGCGGGGTCGATCGCGTGGCGTGGGTGTAATGGAAAATCCGTTCGAGGCGAGAAAATCGAAGGCCGCGCGGGCAACGCGTCTGCTCGCCATCGATGCTTGGATCGATTCCAGCCTCTACGAAGCGGGCTTGAAGGCTCGAGAGGCCTGGGAAAACATCACCATCTTCTTTCGCCGCTTCCGGGTGACCGGCTGGCGGCGCGCGCTCGTCGAGCTTGGCAGCGAAGGGTTCACGCTCGGCACGCTGGGCACGATCGTCATGCTGGCGCTGGCGCTGCCCGCCTTCGAGGAAACCGCCAAGGACTGGCGCAGCCAGGGCGACTATGCCGTCACCTTCCTCGACCGCTACGGCAACGAGATCGGACAACGCGGCATCATCCAGCGCGATTCCGTGCCTGTCGACGAGATACCAGACCATGTCATCAAGGCGGTTCTGGCGACAGAAGACCGGCGGTTCTTCGAGCATTTCGGCATCGACTTCATCGGCCTTGCCCGCGCCATGGGCGAAAACGTGCGCGCCAACTCGGTCGTCCAGGGCGGCTCCACCATCACGCAGCAGCTCGCCAAGAACCTGTTTCTGACGAATGAGCGCTCGGTGGAGCGAAAGATCAAGGAAGCCTATCTGGCGCTTTGGCTGGAGTGGAACCTCTCCAAGAAGGAAATCCTCCAGCTCTATCTCGACCGCGCCTATATGGGCGGCGGTACGTTCGGTATCACGGCCGCCGCAGATTTCTACTTCGACAAGGGCATCAAGGAGGTTAACCTCGCCGAGGCAGCGATGCTCGCCGGCCTGTTCAAGGCTCCCGGCAACTACGCGCCGCATATCAACCTGCCCGCCGCGCGCGGCCGCGCAAACGTTGTGCTCTCCAACCTTGTCGAAAGCGGCTTCATGACCGAGGGGCAGGTGCTTTCCGCGCGTCTGCATCCGGCCACCGCGATAGACCGTGGCAGTCAGGACAGCCCCGACTACTTCCTCGACTGGGCGTTCGAGGAGGTCAAGAAGATCGCGCCGAAGAATGGGCCCCATGCGCTGGTCGCACGGACCACCATCGACCTCAACCTGCAGAAGGCAGCCGAGGAATCGGTCGAGTTCAACCTGCGTCAGCACGGCCAGGCCTACCGCGTGACCGAGGGCGCAATGGTCGTGCTGGAAAACAACGGCGCGGTCCGCGCCATCGTCGGCGGGCGCGACTATGCACGCAGCCAGTTCAACCGTGCCACGCGCGCACAACGCCAGACCGGCTCGTCCTTCAAGGTCTATGTCTACACGGCAGCGATGGAAGCGGGCTTCACGCCCGATTCCGTCATCTCCGACGCGCCGATCTCGTGGGGCGGCTGGTCACCGCGCAACTACGGTCGCAGTTATGCAGGCCGCGTCCCGCTTTCCAACGCGCTGATCCGCTCGCTCAACACTGTGCCGGTGCGGCTTGCAAAGGACCATCTGGGCATTCCGGCGGTCATCGAGACGACCAAGGCGATGGGCGTCGAGTCCGAACTCAACGGCCACAAGACCATGGTGCTCGGCACGTCGGGCATGACCGTCATGGACCAGGCCACCGGCTATCTCACGCTTGCAACGGGCGGATTCGTGGGCAAGCGTCACGGCATCACGCAGCTCCTGACCCATTCCGGCGACATCGTCTACGATTATGGCCGCGACGCACCCGAACCGCGACGCGTGGTGTCCGAGCAGGCTGCGGCATCGATGAATTCCATCCTCGTGCAGATCCCGGAGATTGGCACCGGGCGGCGCGCCGCCCTCCCCGGTATCCGTTCAGCGGGCAAAACCGGCACGACCCAGGCCTATCGCGATGCGTGGTATGTGGGCTTTACCGGCAACTACACGGCGGCCGTCTGGCTCGGCAACGACGATTACACTTCGACCCGCAACATGACCGGCGGTTCCGTCCCCGCGATGGTGTGGCAGAGGCTGATGGAGTACGCGCACCAGAACGTCGAGCTCAAACCTATCCCAGGCATCGAGAATCCGTTTATCGACAAGCCAGCCGACGCCGCTGTCGCAAGTGCAGATGGCGAAAACGGCGAGGCGGCCCAGGATGAAAGGCCTTCCGTCCTGTCGGCACGCACCACACGCCTGCTGAGTGAGATGTCCGGCGAATTCCGCAACGCGCCGCGTCTCGAGGTTCCGCCGGGACCGGAAACACTTTCCTCGCTGTAGGTGACAGCTCTGCCTTGACTTTCGCGGGCAGGACGGCAACCGCTGTGTGCGCGCGACAGTTGCCATATCCCGCCTGAACAATGACTGACCTCGATAGCAATCGATGCTGAAGACGATCTTCCTGACCGCACTGACACTTGCGATCGCCATCGGTGGCGGTGCTGCAAGCGTTTGGCTTGTGGTCGAGCGCGATTTCGAGTTCGGAACCGTTACCATCGGCAACTGGACAGCGTATCCCAAGCGCGGCACGCCGGCCGCGGACCCCTATTCGAAAGCCAGGTTCTCGCGCGAAGCCGATCTCGCCCTGGGCTATGCCGAGGGGCTCGTCTTTACCGCCACACGCGATGCGTCAGGCGCACTTCTGCGTCGCGAATGCGACTACCGAGTCGAGGGCAGCCTGCCTCCCGCGCGTTTCTGGACGCTTTCGGCGCGCGATGCAGACGGCGGATTTATTGCTCCCGACGACAGCGTTCCTGCCCTGCATTCCTACGCACTGCTGCGGCAGTCCGACAACACTGTGGCAACCACCGTCTCCCGCAATCCTGTGCCCGGTAACTGGCTTGCCGTTGACGGCAGCGGTGCATTTGCTCTCGTGCTGACCCTCTACGATACTGCGGTAGCATCCAGCGCCCGGATCGCCGACGTGGAGCTTCCGCAGGTGCTGCGCGAGGGCTGCGATGGCTGAGCCCCGCACCACGCGCCCGTTCTGGACGGGGCTGTTGCATGCACTGGTGTTGGGCCTGGTGGGCGCGGGCATCGTGCACATCGCCATTTTGCTGATGCTGCCCTCCTATTCCGAGCGCGACGCGTGGTCGATTCTGTCCAGACAAGCCAACTACTATGCCGTGACGCGCCTTGATCCAGCCGATGCCGCGCCGCTGATCTCTTCGCTGGACCCGCTATTCGATGCGGCGGCGTGCCGGTTCGACCTGCGTGACGGCACCCTTCACATGACCGGCCGGGGCGACGTCCCCTATTGGTCGATCTCCGTCTACGACAGGGCGGGCCAGAACATCTTCAGCCTGAACGATCGGTCCTCGACCGACGGAGCGCTCGATTTCGTCGTCGCCACTTCCGAACAGATGATCGACCTGCGCAATGCGCTGCCGGCGGATTACGACCGCGCTGTCTTCGTCGAAGCCGATGTCGACGAAGGCATCGTGGTGGTGCGCGCCTTCGCTCCCGATGAAAGCTGGGAGCCGACGGTCACGCGCTATCTGGCAGGGCTGAGCTGCGTCTCAGGCTGATTGCGGGCGAACGTTGCCCTAGCGTGCCTTGCGCTTGCCCTTGCGCGACCCGCCATCAACCGTAGCCGGGGTCTCATGACCGTCGCGCTCGATGCTCTCGCGCGCCTTCTCATAACGAATGCCCGGAAAGATGATGATCGTGCCGTGTCCCTGTCGGTCCGGGGCCGATGCCGTCGCGCGTGGGCGGACCACGAAGGGAAGTATGGTAGCCATGACTATGCTCTTTTCTCGGTTAGACCGGAGCAGAACGCTACGCCTCCGTCCCAACTAAGCGCATCAGAGGGTTAACACGACGCTAACGAATACACTCTAATTTGAGTCGATACGGGGACTCGCAGCCAGCTCGATAGGCACGACACCCGTTTGTGTTGATTTGCGTATCGGACGTTTCCACGTGTATCGCTTGGCATCCCACCCGTACAATTCGCATCGCGCCGCCGGCCGACCGGAACGGCTTCTGCGGGCGTCGGTTACGGCTTTCTGCGCGACCCCGCGCCCGACGCGACGCGAAATCGCACAACTGGACGACCTGGCGACACCCCTGCTGGGGCGGGTTTCGGATGAAACGCTGCGCTTCGTGGCGGCAGCTCTTTCAGAAACGCCCCACGCGCCCGCTGCCTTGGTCCGCCGCCTTGCCGATCTACCTGCGGATATCTCCGCGCCGTTGCTTGTCAGTTCCCCGGTGCTGACAAATATCGACCTGGTCGCCCTCATCGGGCGCCATGGACTAGGGCACGCGCGGGCGATCGCCGCACGCGCCGGGCTCGACGACCGAATCAGGCGCCTGGTGCAGATGGTCGGCGCCATGGAGCATTCGCCAGTATCGACCGAGAAGGAAACCGGTGCCGCCGAGGAGGCGCGCGAGCGTCTCCGTCACATGATGCGACCTGCGGGAGCCCTGGCACAGGAAAGCGCATTGCCGCCGGGCACGGTAGTGAATCTGCGTTGGGACAGCGAGCCCACACCCTATCTCAAGTTGAGGTCCACTGCGCTCACCGGCGCACCCACCCTTTTCCACACGGCGCTTGCGGACGCACTCGGCATCGGCCTCCAGCGCGCGGCCGCGATCGCCGACGACAGCGATGTCTCGTCCTTCATCGTTGCCCTGCGTGCGCTATGTCTTTCAGATGAGCAGGCGTTTCTGCTGATGCAGTGCGTCCGCCGCGACCGCAGCCAGGACATCCGCTCCATCGCCGCATTTCTCGATGCCTACGCTGCCGTAAGCTCCGAAACCGCATCGAGATTTGTCGAAGCATGGCGCGAATCGCCGCACGAGAATCTTCATCGAGAACCGGCCAACCAACGGGGCCCATCATCGACGAGGCTCAGGGCGTCGTAACGTTCACAAGTTCTGCGAACAGTGCGTCGTCGACTTCGAGCTCAACCACCCAGATATCCGGATCGAACCGCAGTTCCCGTTCTATCTTGTCGTGGATCGATTGCTCGTCATCCGAATTCAGAAGCTCAACGAAAAGCCGCTGGTCTGGCTTCGCATCCTCATAGCTGGTTTGAGGCGCCGGTCCGTAAAGTCGGGTCTGTCCCATGCGGTCGCGCTGGGTAATCATCACAGCCCCCGCCTCGCTGGCGCCGCGCCGCGCGACAGCAGCGAAACCGCCGGCGGAAAAGGCCCGTCGGACGATCGATGAAACCCAGAAATCGGTTGTTAGACGCATGTGCGGAACTCAGTCCGCAAGGCCGATCTCGCGCATCTTCGCATAGAGCGCCTCGTCGGGCTCGCCGGTCTCGGGAAGGCCGAACAGCGACTGAAACTCGAGTATCGCCGACCTCGTCCTGGAACCCACGACCCCGTCGACCTCGATCCCCTCATTCCCGAACGCTTTCAAGCCGGCCTGGATACGCTTGACGGTGGCATCGCCGACCCCAGCCGACGACGTCTCGATCAGGTCAGTACCTGGCGAACCCTCAGGCAAAGGCGGGGCCCCGCTTACCGAACGCGGCGCCGCGCCAAGCTGCGTCAGAAGCTGATCGTCGATTTCCGCTGAGACGCTCAGGCCGACCATCTTGCGATAGCCCTCGATGGCGCTGCGGGTTTGCGGGCCAGTCAGCCCGTCGATCTTGCCGTCGTAAAGCTTCAGCTCGGCCAGAATGCGCTGGACGTCCTCTACGACCGGATCGCCTCGCGGCGAGATTGCCGGCATGGGCACTTCGGCCGGGTTCGGCGCGGGCGCGGCGATCAGCGTCTCTATCGCCGGTGTCTGCGTCGTCTGCGGTCGAGCTGACGGCAACTCTGCCGACGAAGTCTGCTCCTCGCGCTCCAGCCGGATCACCGTCTCGCCGTCGGCGATCTCTGCTCCGCCGCCTGCGAATTCACTTTCCGGCGTAGCCACGAGCGGCCGCGTTGCGAAGAATGCGCTGCCGTGGGCATGGGGCTGATACCAGACCGCATTTGCCGCGACATAGGAAAACGCCACTGCGAATGCGGTCAAGCCGCCCACCGCCATCCTATGGCGCATCAGGAAAGCTGCGACGCCGCTTCCCTCGTCAAAAATTTCCTCAGCCGCCGTACGGCGCCTAGGCGGTCTTGCGGAGCGCGATGCCATATCTCTCCCCTTTCTCGCCTCGTGTTGCCTCAACTTCGTTCTCGTCATCATCGCCGCCCAGCTCGCTGGGCGCTGCCGATGGCAGGCCGATTGTCACCGTCGTGCCCAGCCCCGTGGCGCTCTCGATGGTCATCGTGCCCTTATGCAATTCAACCAGCCCCTTGACCAGCGACAGCCCGAGGCCCGTCCCCTGGAATTGGCGCGTATAGTCGTTGTGCACTTGCACGAACGGCCTTCCGACCTGAGCCAGCTCGTCCGATGACAGGCCGATGCCTGTATCGTTGACGAAAATACGAACAGTATCGCCGTGCGAAGCCGCGCTGACGCTGACGCTGCCACCGTCAGGCGTGAACTTGATGGCGTTGGACAAAAGGTTGAGCAGGATCTGCTGCACCGCCCGCTGGTCTCCCGCAATCGGGCTCAACCCCTGCGGCAGCCTGACGGACAGCGCAATGTTCTTTGCCTTTGCCTGCGGCTCCAGCATCGCCCGGCACATCTCCACGGCCGGCTTAAGATCGAACGGCTCGACATAGATCTGATAGGAGCCCGACTCGATCTTCGAGACGTCCAGGATCGCATTGACGACCGACAGCAGATGATTGCCCGCTTCGCCGATCAACTGCACGTGCTCGGCCTGCTTGGCCGCCAACTCGCCGGAAATTTCCGGATGCAAAAGCATGTCCGAGAACCCGATGATCGCGTTCAGCGGTGTGCGCAGCTCGTGACTGACTGCGGCGAGGAACCTGCTCTTGGCCACTTCCATCGCACCCGCCTGTTCAACGGCGCGCGCAAGTTCGCCGCGAAGCTCGGCTATTTCCCGTCCGTCGCGCACGATGGCGACAACCGTATCGTCACCCTTGCGTGCGCGCAGAATCTCGAGATCGAAGTGCCGGTAGCCGCCCCTGCTCCCGTCGACCGTCATCGGCATGCGGATACGCAGCTCGCACCGCGCCGGCCTGCCGCTGTCGTGAACGTCTGCCACCGTGCACAGAAACGCGACCCGGTCTGCCACATGAATGCGCTCGAACAGTCCGGTGCCAAGCAGCAACTCGGGCTCGACGCCAAGCGTGGCCAAGGCGTGGCTCGACGCGTTCTCCACTTCGCCAACGCGGGTGATCCTTGCAACCAGCGCATCGAAACAGGCTTCAGGCAGAACGCTGGCGAGATCGACGGCACCGTTTTGATTCCGTGGCTCATACTTCAGCAAACGGCCAACGAGCGTCGCGACGTAGAGCAATGGCGTCGCCCAGACCCAGGCCGACATCGATGCGCCCTCGGCTGCAATTGCCTGACCAAATAGAACGGCTGAACCGAAAGCCATCGCGCCGCCGATCATGGCGGCGTTGCGCGAACGGCTGATCCAATAGATTTCAGCCGCCAATGCAGCCACAAGAACCGCCAGCGGCGCACTGAAACCGCCGCCCAAAGCGACCAGCAGACCGGAGACGCCTGCCGCGCCCGCGAGCACCGCGATCTCCATTGTGCGGGAAGAGCCCCGAGTACTTGTTGTCAGCGCCGCCAGCCAGCTCAGCCCGTAGGTGGCACATAGAAGCGCCATGCTGACCGAAGGGCCATAAGCCGGCATCGTAACTTGCACGATCGCGGCCGTCAGGATGAAGGGTCCAGCCAGAAGCGCGACCAGCAGGCGATGCTGCCGTTCACGCTCATTTCCGTGCACGGCAGGATGGACAAGGCGCTCGCTTACCGCGATCAGCCCTGTGATCCAGTTGCCCGGTCTGGTTGCATCTGCACTCAACTCAACGCACTCGCACAGTGTCCGCTTTTGCGGATCAATCTCATTGGCCCCGACACTCGCAGCCGCGGTTTAAGGAATGAATAAACGCGACGCCGCGATCGGCCCCGAGACACCGCTTTCCAAAGGATTATTCGCTGCAGAAAGGGCCGAATTCGCGCCATGGTAAACAGAGGGTAAGGGCGGGATCGTCCCGAACCGGCACCTCGAAATGAGACGCCGGCCAATCAGGCAGGCCAATTATGCACGCAATTTCATATAGTTAAGCAGCGACTGACCTAACAAGCATTCGTATCAACTCAGATTCAAGATCGATACGAATGCGGAAAGCTAAAATTTGAACTGAATTTGATGCGAATCTGACCGAGTGCCGCAAGCGGTCTTTTGCGCGCGTCGTGCATTGTATGACTGCATTCGCGGAATTGGGGATGAGTCCGCGCTGATATCGAGGGTGAAGTCATGGGGTTCCTGATCAAGTCTGCTTTCTGGCTGTCGCTGGTGCTCTTGCTGATTCCGTTCGGCGGGGCCGAGAACAACGAAGGCCAGCCCACCGTGGGAGCCATCGAGGCCTTCTTTGCGGCCCGTGCGGCAATCGGCGATATGGCGGGGTTGTGTGAACGTCAGCCGGATGTCTGTGACGTGGGACGGTCTGCCATGCAGACGATCGGTGTCCGGGCCCGCGAAGGCGCGCGTATCGCCTACGGCTTGCTGGACGAGCATTTCGGCGAGACGTCCAATATGGCTGCGAGTTCAGACCTTGTCCCGCCGGTTGAGCCGATCCACACCGGATCGGTGCCGACGCCCTCCGAGCCCGTGGCACGCCCGCAGGAGTGACAGCGAAGGCGGCACACTCTATATCCGGGCGATGAGCGCCACGATCGAAACCATCCGCGACGACTTCGCCTTCCTCGACGATTGGGAGGATCGCTATCGGTACGTGATCGAACTGGGCGGAGACCTGCCTCCCTATCCGGACGACGCTCGTGATGACGCCCACAAGGTGCGCGGTTGCGCCAGCCAGGTCTGGCTGCACACGACCCGGGGCAAGGGCGATGATCCGACGCTGAAGTTCCTCGGCGATTCCGACGCCCATATCGTGCGAGGGCTGGTCGCTATCCTGCTTGCACTGTATTCCGACCGTAAGGCATCGCAAATCCTTGCCACCGATGCGGAAGCAACGCTGCGGGAACTGGGGCTCGACGAGCATCTCACGCCACAGCGGGCCAATGGATTGCGCTCGATGGTTCAGCGCATCCGCCGCGAGGCGGAAGACGCGTTGTCCGCGCCCGCAGTATCCTGATCAGCTCAGCGAATGGTCGGACGGTAATCATCCGTTCCCCAATGGAGCAGAGGCTCCCGAGCCCGAGAGGCGGGGTTCGGTTCGTAGTGTCGTGCCAGCGCCGAAAGCGCAGATTTCAGCACCACCTTTGCCGAGCGTGCCGGCCATCTTCGTTCGGCCTCCACCTGCTCGAGCCCTTTGAGGAAGCAGCATACATCGACCAGCACGCCCGCAAGTTCCGGGCCCACCGCGCTGATCGCGTGGTCGACCCGCTTGCGCGCCGCGAGAGCCGCGTCGGTCAGGTCGGCGATGCCGCCCGCACCGCCGCCGTCCGCGTGCCCCGTGCCGAAGCTGTTCCAGTTGACGCCCAGGCGCGGCACAAGCTGCCCGCGGGTATAATCAGACCTGAGGCGCTCGCCTGCCCGAAACTCCCGTGCTTCTAGGAAGCGTGAGCCGTCGCGCGCCTTGCGTCGCCACAAAAGTGCAAGTGGCGACTCGGCATGGTTGATCGATACAGACTGGCTCGCGCCCTCCACCACAACCGTGGCGGCGCCGATCTCACTGCGGGCCTGCGGTTGTTCCACCTGCATGGTAGTCACTTCTCGTAGCGAGCGCGTTCCGACCTCCGTCAGCCTGATTTCTTCATCGGAAATCGAGACCAGCCCCGCATTCGCCAGGCGCCCCAGCGCATCCGTCTCGATCGCGATCGTTCCGCGATCACCGCCCTCAAGCAGTGTTGCGCCGCCCGCGCCTGCCTTGCGCAAGGATGCAGCTCCCCTTGCAAGAAACCGCATCGCGCGCACAGCCCCCTTACCTTGCATCATGTAAGCCTCTCTATTCTCCCGGACGCCCCAGCGCCGCCGTCATCACCCGCTCGGTCATCGCAACGATGCCGTCGAATTCCTGATCGTCCCGCATGTCCTCAATCTGGTGGCACGCGTGAAGGACGGTCGTCCGGTCGCGGCCAAAACCTTGACCGACCTCGCGCATGCTCAGCCCAAGAGCGACATGGGTCACATACATTGCGATCTGCCTGACCCTGCTGACGCTCAGACTCGAGCGGCCGGGATGGCGCAGTTCACGCCCGCTGACATTGAAAAGCGCAGCAGCGATGTCGATCACCGCATCGCAGATCGCAGGCACTCGTTCGGCGGGGGAAAGCTTCTGCAGACGGGCAGCAGGCGATTGAGCAACTGCTGCGGTATCGCCTTCCGTCTCATCCGTTTGTTTTAGCGCCGTGGACAACAAGATCTCACCCCATGAATAGGAATGATTTCTTATATCAAGGCGCCATCAGAGTGTGAACAAACAGAGAACTAATTTAACCCGGAAAATTCCTATGGCTCTGAAATTGAAGCCGATTTTTCTGGCCACCGTCATTTCCGCGCATGACTTTATCCACCGGGTCCAGCCACCACCGATGATCCAGGCATCAAGACAAGAAGGAGCTTTCCGGTGGACACACTTTGCAGCGACATCCATGCCTTCCAGCGCAAAAAGCATCACGAACAGCGCGTTGCCGGGCAGACGGCGGCGCTTTTTCTCACGTGCGGGGTGGATCTTGCCGACGCGCTATCGGCGCCGCGGGTTGAAAAGAAAAGGATTGCGCTCAAGCTTGAGCGGCTGATCGAGCGCGAGCGTCTGCGGGGCATGCGCCGCCACTGGAGCTACGATCTCAATCGGCACATCGCATTGAAGCAAACGCTGAACCGACTGCGACACAGTGCGGGCACGCTGCTCGACTAGTGGCCTTAACGCACGAAAGCGGCGCCACCGACGCCGCTTTCGTCTAATCAAAGCGATGTAGGACCCAGCGCCTATTTGCGCTTGCGGCCCAGGCCCATCTTCTTCGCAAGCTGAGAGCGCGCTGCCGCATAGTTCGGCGCGACCATCGGATAGCTCGCATCCAGACCCCACTTGTCGCGGTACTGGTCGGGCGTCAGCCCGTAATGGGTCATCAGGTGCCGCTTCAGCGACTTGAACTTCTTTCCGTCCTCGAGACAGACAATATAGTCGTCGTGAACCGACTTCTTCGGATTCACCGCCGGCTTCTGCTTGTCTACCGGCGCCACTTCCGGCGCACCGCCGACGCGACCGAGTGCAGCATGAACGTCCGCGATCAGATTAGGAAGATCGCCGACCGGAACCGGATTGTTGCTGACATAAGCTGCCACCACATCGGCGGTCAGCTCGATCAGCATCTCGTCATTTCTCGCGGGAGTTTCGGTAATGTCCATCATTTGGCCCCAGTATGGTAAGAAATTGCACCTTCCGAGGCATGTCCGCTCCCGGAATATAACGCACGGGCGCATTTGTGTTGCACCTTCCGATTCGCGTTACGCCGCATACATGGGGCCAACAGTACAGCAAGTCAATTCTTCATCTTCTATTTTCCCAAAAAATCAAATTAAGTATCAGTATAAGACATATCGATCTTCTTTGGGCATTTGCTCAATTCAATAGTTGTCATAGACGAGGCCTAGCTGTCGGACCGAAGACGCCAGGCGTGGCTTCCCGGTCCGAAATCGTCTGGGCTTGGCATCCCTTGCGCCCCTCACCACATCTGCCTATTCGCATGGCCTGCGCGTCTGACCGGCGGGCCAGTACATGTCGGTTCCCACGACCATCGACGAGGAGTAGCAAGCAACATGTCATCGACAGCAAGGTTTTCGACCGCCACCGCGCCAGGCGCCGAACAACGCCCGCATAGCGATGTGCGTCACGGAATCGAGCGCGTCGACGAATACGCCTGGCTGCGCGCCGACAACTGGCAGGAGATGTTCAAGGATCCGTCGAAGCTCGATCCGGCGATCCGGTCGCACCTGGAGGCGGAAAACGCGTATCAAACGGCGCTGATGGCCGACACGGCCCCCTTCGCGAAACACTCTTCGGCGAGATGAAGGGGCGGATCAAGGAAGACGATTCGAGCGTGCCGATGAAGGATGGTCCTTTCGCCTACGGTACGTCCTACCGCACCGGCGGCCAGCATCCGCGTTTTTTCCGCGTTCCGCGCGAAGGTGGGGAGGAGGCCATACTCATCGATGGTGACGCGGAAGCCGAGGGCAAGGCCTATTTCCGTATCGGAGGCGTCGATCACGCTGGCGACCACGAGCGGCTTGTGTGGGGCTTCGACGACAAGGGTTCCGAGTTCTACACGCTCAAGGTTCGCGACCTTCAGACCGGCGAGGACCTCGCAGACCTGATCGCCGACACCGGCGGAGAAGGCCAGTGGGATGCCACCGACAACGGCTTTTTCTACACCAGGCTGGATGACAACCATCGCCCCTCGCAGGTCTTCCACCACCGCATTGGCACCGATACCGCGCAGGACAGGCTGGTCTACGAGGAAACCGATCCGGGCTTCTTCATGAGCGTGGGCGGAACCCGCCTGAACGACTGGATCATGATCTCGATCAGCGATCACGAAACGAGCGAGTACCGTCTGCTGCCCGCTGCCAGACCCGACGCGGAACCGGTTCTCGTGAAAGCCCGCGAAGCGGGCATTCAGTACGATCTGGAGGAAGGCGGCGATGTCTTCTTCGTCCTCACGAACTCGGGGGCGCGAAGGACTTTCGCATCATGACGGCACCGGTGTCCGATCCGCGCGAGGCGAACTGGTCCGAACTGGTCCCGCACGAGCCTGGACGGCTGATCCTGTCAGTCATGGGTTTCCGGGACTACCTTGTCCGGCTGGAACGCAAGGATGGGCTGCCGCGCATCGTCGTGCGCCACCGAGCTACGGGCGAAGAGCACGTGGTGGCCTTCGAGGAAGAAGCCTATTCGCTTGGACTGGCCGGCTCTTACGAATACGAAACCGACATCATCCGCTTCAGCTACTCGTCGATGACCACCCCCGCGCAGGTCTACGATTACGACATGCGCACCCGCGAGCGTGTGCTTCTGAAAACGCAGGAAGTGCCTTCCGGCCACAACCCGAACGACTATGTGACACGGCGTCTGCTCGCGCCGTCGGCGGATGGCGAACTGGTTCCCGTGTCATTGCTCTACCGCAAGGACACGCCGCTCGACGGCACCGCGCCATGCCTGCTTTACGGCTATGGCTCCTACGGCATCGCGATCCCGGCATCCTTCAACACGAACTGTCTTTCGCTGGTCGATCGCGGGTTCGTCTATGCCATCGCGCATGTCCGCGGCGGCAAGGACAAGGGCTATGGCTGGTACGAAGACGGCAAGCGGGACCGCAAGCAAAACACCTTCACCGATTTCATTGCCGCCGCGCGCCGCCTCGTTGCCGAGAAGCTGACCAGCCACGACCGCATCGTCGCTCAGGGTGGATCTGCGGGCGGCATGCTGATGGGTGCCGTCGCAAACATGGCGCCAGAGGCATTCGCCGGCATCATCGCGGAGGTTCCGTTCGTCGACGTGCTCAACACAATGCTCGACGCAACCCTGCCGCTGACCCCGCCGGAATGGCCGGAATGGGGCAACCCGATTGAATCTGCGGCCGACTATCGAACGATTGCGGCCTATTCACCTTACGACAACGTGTCCGCCCAGGCCTATCCGCCGATCCTCGCGGTCGCCGGCCTCACCGATCCGCGCGTTACCTATTGGGAGCCTGCCAAATGGGTCGCGCGGCTGCGCGCGCGCAAGACCGACGACAATCCGGTCCTGTTCCGCATCAACATGGACGCGGGCCACGCAGGTGCGTCGGGCCGTTTCTCCCGCCTTGAGGAAATCGCCTACGGCTACGCTTTCGCACTGAAGGTCGTAGGCAAGGCCTAGGATCGTTCAGGATCCATCAGGATGTCCGGGTATGGCCTTCAGATAGGCGGCGATGGCGTCACGGTCCGAAGACGGCAGTTCCGCCATGTTGCGTATGACCGACGCCATCGAGCCACCGACTGAATCGAAATCGGGCGTGAAACCGGTCTCGAGCAGGTCTGCGATTTCGGCCTCGCTCCAGTCGCCTATCCCGCCCTCGCCGGAGGTGATGTTGGGCACCCTGCCCCCACCTTCGGCAGCGGGACCTCCGGCAAGCCATTGCCCCCTGTCGAGCCCACCGAGCGCGTTGCGGGGCGTGTGACACTCGCCGCAATGGCCGGGACCCTCGACAAGGTATTGACCGCGCGCGATCGTTTCGGATGGATTGTCGAGCGCCACGACAGGCTCATCGTTCAGGAAGAGCATCTTCCAGAGACCGATGCCGCGTCGCATGCTGAACGGGAAAGCGATTTCGCTTTGCGGCGCCTTGCCCTCCACCTCCGGAAGCGTGATCAGGAACGCGTGAAGGTCGGCTACGTCACCGGGCTTCATCCGGGTATATGACCCATATGGAAAGGCAGGATAATAATGCTCGCCCGCCGGCGAAACGCCGCGCAACATGGCGTTGCCCAGATCGCCGGCCGACCAGCCGCCAATGCCATCCTGTGGGTGCTGGGAGATATTCGGCGCGACGAAGTTCCCGAACGGGGTCTCAAGCCTGACACCACCGACAAGAACCAACCGGTCGTCGCCAGTCGCTCCGGGCGCCGCATGGCAGGAGGCGCAGCCGCCTGCCCAGAATATCTGTTCGCCCCGCCCGGCATCGCCGCCTTCGAGTTCGGCCAGCGCTGCATCATCCAGCGGCTGCGGCGCACTGGCGAACCAGAAGGCTGCGACTCCGGCCAGCGCCAACACGGCCAGGCTCAGCAGAAATTTGCCGGAACGGGACATCGAGGCGAATGCGATGGCCCGAGCCTACATGCGATAGGCTTCGTGGCAGGAGCCGCAATTGCTGGCGACGGGGCGGAAGACCGCCTGGAATGCGGCGAGATCCTGCGGGGCAGCCGCGACTGCCGCTGCCGTGTCGGCGGCGAACTTGTCGTTGGCTGCCTGGAACCCTGCCATGTCCTCCCATACTTTCGGAGACGATTCGGTATCGCCGGTATTGCTTCCCTCGGGCCAAAGTGCCGCCACGTCGGTGGTGGCCTGCGCGTTCGCGTTCATCTTCTCAAGCGCATCGAGCACGGTTGCCGCGTCAAACGGCTGCTTTTCCTGGGCGATCGGCGCCAGAATGCGCATCAAGCTGCCACGCTCCTTCATCAGGTTCTGCCGGTCTTCCAACGCGTCGGCGGCGGCGGCGACGCTCATGGCCGTAAGAGCTGCTGCGGCATATGCGAACAATTTCATGAAGGGCTCCGATATCTGGCAATGGCTGGAACGGAATTTCGGACCGATCTTCGCGGATTCTTCGCATAGTCAAAGTCAAATCGCCCGGCACACTCGTCACGGTTGCGTGATCGCGCGCCGCGTCCGGGCAAAATAAAAGGCCCCGGTCGCCCGGGGCCTTTCCAATGTCCGATCGATACGGAGCTTATTTGGTCGCCGCTTCGTACCGCTCCAGCACGTAATCCCAGTTGATCAGGCTGTCGACAAAGGCTTCCAGATATTTCGGCCGCGCGTTGCGGTAGTCGATGTAATAGGAATGCTCCCAAACATCGACGCCGAGGATCGGCTCGGCACCGTGCACCAGCGGGTTCTCGCCGTTCGGCGTCTTGGTGATCTCGAGCTTGCCGTTCTTGACCGTCAGCCACGCCCAGCCGGAACCGAACTGGGTGGTGCCGGCATTGATGAAATCTGAGCGGAACTTGTCGTAGCCACCGAGGTCGCTGTCGACCGCCTTCTGCAGCGCGCCCGGCAAGCTCTTGCCGCCGCCGCCCTTCTTCATCCACTTCCAGAAATGGATGTGGTTGTAATGCTGGCCCGCATTGTTGAAGAGACCGGGATTCTTGCCGTACGACTGCTTCACGATCTCTTCCAGCGAGAGATCTTCCATGCCCGCTTCGGCAGCCAGCTTGTTGCCGTTGTCGACATAGGCCTTGTGATGCTTGTCGTGGTGGAACTCCAGCGTTTCCTTCGACATGTAGGGCTGCAGGGCCTCGTAATCGTAAGGCAGTTCGGGCAGTTCGAAGGCCATGGCAAATTCTCCCTTGCTTAAATGAATGGGTTGATGGCTCAGCTTCTACATAGGGGCAATCCGCACGGGCGCAACACCGTTCCGCGCGGAATGTGAAAATTGCTCCGCGATCAGGCCAAAGATCAGGAGTGGGCCCATTCCCAATAGAGTTCGCGGGCCTTCTTGGCGACCGGCCCCGGCTGGAGGTCGCGGTTCTCGATACGCACGATTGGCACGACTTTCGAGTGGTTGCCGGTGGAGAAGATTTCATCGGCCTCCATGAAATCGCGAACGCTGAGCGTGCGCTCGCCCACTTTGTAGCCCGCCTCGGCAAGCAGCGTCAGCGTGCGGGATCGGGTGATGCCGGACAGGAAGGTGCCGTTCGGCGCCGGCGTGAGCACATGACCGTCCTTGACCATGAAGATGTTCGAAGACCCTGTCTCGGCCACGTTACCGAGCATGTCGAGCACCAGCGCGTTGTCGAAGCCGCGCATCTTCGCCTCGAGAATTGCGCGGCCGTTGTTGGGATAAAGGCAGCCGGCCTTGGCGTTGGTCGGCATCGTCTCGATGGTAGGGCGACGGAACGGCGACACGGAAACCGAGAAGCCGGTCGGCTCCAGCATCGGCGCTTCGTAGAGGCACAGGCAGAAGCGCGTCGATTCGTGATCGGCGGGCACGCCCATATAGCCGCCGTGCTCGGCCCAGTACATCGGCCGTATGTAGACCGCTGTCTTACCGTCGAACTTCTTCAACCCTTCCCAGGTCAGCGCGACGATTTCCTCGGGGGTCTTGGTCGGCTTCAGGCCGAGCGCGATCGCGGAAACATTGACGCGTTTGCAATGAAGATCGAGGTCGGGGGCAACCCCTTCAAACCAGCGTGCGCCATCGAAGACGCTTGAGCCGAGCCACATGATGTGGCTGCGCGGGCCGACAACGGCCACGTTGCCCTCGTGCCAGTCGCCATCGACGAATGTCCATGTGGTTGTTTGCGCTGGGGTGGACAGGCTCATGCTGGCTTTCCTTCTTCTGATGTACACCATCGAACGGCCTTTGCCGCGCCGCGTCAACCGACAGCGAGGCGGCTTCTTTCGGTCCAGCCCCAACGGCAGCCATCGCTTGACCGCATCCTGCCATTGGGATCAAGTCGGCCGCGAAAGGTGCAACTGCCATGACCCATTCCGCTTATGTCTTCGACGCCTACGGTACACTGTTCGACGTGCACGCGGCCGTGCGCCGCCATGCCGGCGAAATAGGGCCCGATGGACAGGTCCTTTCGGAGATCTGGCGGGCCAAGCAGCTTGAATATTCATGGGTCCGGACACTGATGGGCAGCTACCGGGACTTCTGGCAGTTGACGGAAGAAGCGCTCGACTATGCGTTCCTCAAGGTTCCGACCGCCGATCCGCGCTGCGCGGCAAACTGCTGGACGCCTATTGGCGACTCGACTGCTTTCCCGAGGTTCCGGCCGTACTCGCAGCACTCAAGGCCGCCGGGGGCGCATTGCGATCCTGTCCAACGGTTCGCCGGCCATGCTGGAATCGGCCGTAAAATCGGCCGCGCTCGACACCGTCGTCGACGAAGTGTTCTCCGTTGATGAGATCGGTCGCTACAAGACCGTTCCAGATGTCTACGAGATGGTCACGACCGCATGGCGCCTCTACCCGCAGTCGGTGTCATTCCAGTCCTCCAACCGCTGGGATGTCGCGGGAGCTCACAAATTCGGGTTCAGGACAGTGTGGATCAATCGGACCGGCCAGCCGGACGAATACAGGGATCACCCGCCCGCGCTCATCCTTCCGTCGCTCGACGGGCTGTAGGCCCTCTAGCTCCGACAACCACGCCGTTGAAAGTCATTTGCCGCCTCTGTTGCGGTGCGGCAACAGTGGTCGAGCACCGGCTGTGTTAGGTAATTGTTATCCATGTTTCTGACAAAGTCAGGATCACCTGTCCACGGAGCCGGATCGGGGATTGGTTTCGGGGAGAAACTCGTGTCCGGCTTCCGCTTCATTTCTGTCGCTTGAATCGTCCAAGGAGCCGACGTGTCCGCCGCCCCCACCAATCCATTGATGACCCGACGCTCTTTGCTTGCGTCCGCAACGGCTGCGGCCGCTGCAACCGCCCTCGCGGGCTGCACTACGAGCGGCCCGCCCCGACGTGACCGTGTGATCGAGGAAGCTCGCCCTATCGAACCCGAACTGGGAGCGCCGGTTTCCATGTACGCGGCGGTGAACGACGGTGGACACGCCGTACCGGCAGTGCCGTTCGACCGGATCGACAAGCAATATCTGCGTCAGGTCGTACCGGACCCAACGGGCGAACGGCCTGGAACGGTCGTGGTAGACACCTCCAACCACTTCCTATACGTCGTGCAGCGCTTTGGTCGCGCGATGCGCTACGGCGTCGGGCTTGGCCGTCAGGGCTTCGAGTGGTCGGGCAATGGCGTGATCGAATGGAAGCAGCATTGGCCGCGCTGGTTCCCGCCGGAAGAAATGATCGCGCGCCAGCCTGAGCTGAAAAAATACACCGCACGGCAGGTGCCGGGTACCAACGAGTGGGAAGGCGGGATGCCCGCCGGCGTGAATAATCCCCTCGGCGCGCGCGCTCTCTACATCTACCAGGATGGCAAGGATACGCTCTACCGCCTTCACGGCTCGCCGGAATGGTGGTCGATCGGCAAATCGGTGTCTTCAGGTTGCGTGCGCCTTATCAACCAGGATGTCATGGACCTGTATGACCGCGTGGCGGAAAAGTCGCCAATCGTTGTCACGTCGGGCCTGCGCGTCACTGCCTGAAGTGATGATGCGCAGGTGAGAGTTCAGCGGCGGAGTCAGCGCTCCGCCGCTTCTTTATTAGCGCTACCGCTTGCGCAAGCTGCCCAGAATACCGCGGACAAGTTCGCGGCCGAGCGTCGAACCAACCGTGCGCACGACTGACTTGATGGCGGCTTCCGTCACGGTCTGACGCTGGTAGCCGCTACGTCCGGAAGTCTTACGCGGCGCTTTTCCGCCACTGGAGCCGCCAAAATCGGGTAGCGTCCAGCCGGAACCGCCTTCGCTCGCGGCTTCTTTCTCGGCCTGTCGTTCTTCCTGCTCGGCGGTCTTGGCTGCCTCCTCGGCCTTCTTTTGAAGAAGTTCGTACGCCGACTCGCGGTCCACGGCCTGATCGTATTGGCCAGCCACGGGGCTCAGTCCCATCACCTTCTTGCGCTCGTCCGGGGTGATCGGACCCATCCGCGCAGAAGGCGGCCGGATAAGCGTGCGCTGCACCATCGAGGGGATGCCTTTTTCCTGCAGCGTCGAAACCAGCGCCTCGCCGGTGCCGAGTTGGGTGATGGTCTCGAAACAATTGAAATCCGGGTTGGGGCGGAACGTATCAGCGGCCGTCTTCACCGCCTTTTGCTCGCGCGGCGTATAGGCGCGCAGGGCATGCTGGATGCGGTTGCCGAGCTGCGCCAGCACCGTTTCCGGCACATCCAGCGGGTTTTGCGTGACGAAATAAACGCCCACGCCTTTCGAGCGGATCAGCCTCACCACCTGCTCGACGCGTTCGACCAGCGCGCGCGGCGCTTCGTCAAACAGCAGGTGCGCCTCATCGAAGAAGAACACCAGCTTCGGCTTGTCCGGATCGCCGACCTCGGGCAGTTCCTCGAACAGTTCGGAGAGCAGCCAGAGCAGAAAGGTTGCATAAAGCCGCGGATTCATCATCAGCTTGTCGGCTGCCAGCACGTTGATCGCGCCGCGCCCGTCGCGCGTGGTGCGCATGATGTCGCTGATCTTCAGCGCCGGCTCGCCGAAGAAGTAGGTACCACCCTGCTGTTCCAGCACCAGGAGCTGGCGCTGGATCGCGCCGACCGACTGCCGCGATACGTTGCCGTAGCGCGCACCGATCTCCGACGCACGTTCGGCCATGTTGGCCAGCATCGCCTGCAGGTCTTTCATATCGAGGAGCAGCAGGCCTTCTTCGTCGGCGATGCGGAAGGCAATGTTCATGACGCCTTCCTGCGCCTCGGAGAGGTTCATCAGGCGCGACAGGAGCAGCGGTCCCATTTCCGAAACGGTCGCCCGGATCGGATGCCCCTGCTCGCCGAACAGGTCCCAGAAGATGACCGGAAACTCGCCGAACTCATACGGCTCCAGCTTGATCGTTTCGGCGCGCTTCAGCAGAAAGTCCTTGGCCTCGCCCATCATTGCTATGCCGGACAGGTCGCCCTTTATGTCGGCGCAGAAGACCGGAACACCCGCATTGGAGAAACCTTCTGCCAGGATCTGCAGGGTCACCGTCTTGCCGGTGCCGGTCGCGCCAGTCACGAGCCCGTGGCGATTGCCGAACTTCAGCAGTAATTCCTCGGGCTGCTGATAGCTGTCATCCGGCTTGCGACTGGCCCCCAGAAATATGCTCTTCTGCTGCTCGTCCCACATGAGTTCCCTCTCCGCTATCGTTTCCGTGGCCGGCACGGGCTGCCCAGCCGGTATAGCCACCCCGGCGGACCCTGCCAATGCGGATGATGCTAGCCGTTGCCGAATGAACACACGCGTTCATGAAATGCCGTCATCAGCCGTGATAAGCCTATCGGGGGTGCCGCTTCGCATTGCAGCAAGCTGGCGTGCATCCTAAACTTGCGACGACGCTCGCCATAAGGCGGAGATGGGAGCAGGCATGGAAGCTGCAATCATAAATACCGGCAGTTTTCCGCCGATCGGCCGTTCGCAATGGCTGGAATCGGTGCGTGGCCCCACGGCTGCGCACACCGAAGCGCCCGCAGTGCCATCCTATGCCGACCTGCAATTCGAAAGCATCAGGCAGGACCGGTCTCGGCCTGGGCTGATGTCACGAGCGGCGGCAGGATGGACCGTCGTGCAGCGCGTAGACGATTCGGATGCCAAGCGTGCGAATGCGCAGGCTCAGGAAGACATCGCCAACGGGGCAACCGGCCTGGCAATCGTCTTCGAGGATGCCCCGAACGCTTTCGGCTTCGGCCTTCCTGCCAAGCCCGAGGCGCTTGCAGCAGCCCTCCACAACATTCCCCTGAACAGGATCTATCTGCGCATCGACGTTCATCCGTCGAGCCGCGCGTCCGTCGACTGGATCGTCGAACTGATGCGCCGCAAGAAGGTTGACCCGACGCGTTTGGGACTGTCCTTCGGCATCGATCCAGCCGCCATCTTTGCCGGCAACGGCAGTCTGCGGATGTCGATCGAGGCCTTGCAGGCATCAATGCCGCAATCGCTGGCGCATTTCTTCGGCATGGGCATTCCGGCTGTGCTTCTGGAGGCTGACGGCCGCGTGTTCCACAACGCCGGCGCGACGGAGGCACAGGAGCTCGGCGCGATGCTGGCCAGTGCCGTCTCTCACCTGCGCATGTTCCAGGAAGCGCGCCAGCCGCTTGTCTATGCTACGCCTCACATCGGTTTCGCCTTGTCCGTCGACCAGGATCAGTTCCTGTCGGTCGCGAAGGTGCGGGCTCTGCGCAAGCTATGGTCCAAGGCGCAGGAAGCATGCGGTATTCCGCCTTCGCCGACCAAGGTGCACGTCGAAACGTCGTACAGGATGATGAGTGCGCGGGCTGTCGAGACGAACATTCTGCGCTCTACGCTGGCAGCGTTCGCCGCGGCGGCTGGCGGGGCCGACACAATCAGCGTGCTGCCGCATACGCTTCCACACGGATTGCCGGAATCCAAAGCGCGGCGGCTTGCACGCAATGCGCAGCTCATTCTGGCGAACGAGACCAATCTCAGCCTGCTCGGCGATCCGCAGACCGGCTCCGAAGACCTGGATATCCTCACCGCTTCGCTGTGCGAGGCAGCCTGGGAGGAATTCCGGCAGATCGAATCCGAAGGCGGTCTGCTTGCCAGTCTCGCTGCTGGTCGGCTTCAGAAGCGGGTTGTCGAGGCGCGCGAAAGACGCACCCAGCGTTTGCGCGATGACCGTTTGAAGATCGTCGGCACCACGCTGCACGGGCAGGGTACAGACGAGGGCGCCGCGCCGACGCTTTCAACGGAGCGCCGCAATCCCCCATCGGACGGGGTGGTCTTCTGCGAGAAGCTGCCGCCCGTGCGTCTCGATGCGCTTCTGGACGATTGACTTGGTCTGTTATCGCGACACGCCTTAAAGGCCGAGTTCGACGATTTCCCAATCCTTGCCGCTAACGGTCACGACGTCTCCGACGCTCTTGCCGAAAAGCGCCTGTGCCATTGACGAAACGTGGGAAATCTTGCCGGCTGAGACGTCCGTCTCGTCCTCGCCCACGATTTTCCAGGTGCGCCGTTCATCGTCGTCGTTGACGATAATGACATGCATGCCGAAACGTACGACCTTGTCGTCATGCGGCTCTGACAGTTCGGCCGTTTCGCGCCGTGCATTCCAATAGCGCAGATCTCGCGAAACGAGCGCTATGCGTTCGCGCACGCCTTCCGCCTCCGCGCGTGCGAGCTCTTCGCGCAATCGCGTGACTTCGTGATCGATCGCGGCAAGCCCTTCGCGGGTCACCAGGTTTCGGTGTTGGCTGACGGGCCGCTCTCCAATATCGGGCAGCGCGCCGTCGCCATCGTCTTCTCGGGTAAAAGCTCTGCTCATGGAGTGAATCTAGGTCCGAACCCCGGAATCGGCAAGCGCGAGCCGATCCACCGACGCATGGCACGCTTCATGCTTCGGCTTGTCTGACAGGACGGGATTGTATCGAAGATGGACAGACGGAAGTTTCTCGCAACAGGTATTGGCCTCGCGCTTGGCGGGCTGGCAACGCGCGCGATGGCTTCACCTCTGTCGGACCTGACCGTGACGGCCGCCATCCGCGGCTCCATCAACGCGGAAGAATTCGGCGTCCGGCCCGGCGCTGTCGACGACCAGAGCCGCAATTTCCAGAAGATGCTCGACGCGGCCGACGAGCGCGGCGCGCCCGTATTCCTGCCGCCGGGCGATTATGTCGTCTCCAACATCCGCTTCCCGCGCGAAACGCGGCTGATCGGCGTGCCGGGCACGACCCGTATCGTCTATGGTGGCGGCGGCTTCCTTTTCGCCGCCGAAGACGCCTCTACCGTGGACCTCACGGGCTTCTCGATCGACGGTGCCAACCGGCCGCTCGGCGAACAGGCCCAGGCGCTGGTCGAGATGCGCCGTGTGGCTTCCTTCACCATGGACCGGTGCGAAGTGACCGACAGCGCGCGCTCGGCAATCGCGCTAGAGCGCGTCTCGGGCTCCGTCGAGCGATCGACGATCACGGGTGCTGCCGAGTACGCGCTCTATAGCGTCGAAGCCGGCCGGATGCGGATCGCATCGAACGTCGTCGCCGACTGTGCCGATGGCGGCATTCTCGTGCATCGCTGGGAGGCGGCGGGCGACGGTTCGATCGTCATCAACAACCGCATCGAGCGGATCGGCGCGCGCAGCGGCGGTACCGGCCAATATGGCAACGGCATCAATGTCTTCCGCGCCGACAACGTCATCGTCTCGAACAACCACGTTGCCGACTGCGCCTTCTCGGCCATTCGCGCGAACAGCGCCGGCAACGTCCACATCACCGGCAACCAGTGCCTGCGCTCGGGAGAAACGGCGATATACTCCGAATTCTCGTTCGAAGGGGCTGTCATTAGTTCCAATATCGTCGACGGGGCGGCAGTCGGCATATCCATCGCCAATTCCAACGAGGGTGGCCGCATGGCCGTTTGCAACGGCAACATCGTGCGAAACCTCGTCGATGAAGCTCCTTACGAAGCCTTCGAGGCCGTCGGTTTCGGCATCGGCATCAGCGTCGAGGCCGAAGCCGCTGTCAGCGGTAACGTGATCGAGAAAGCACCCCGCTACGGCATGATGCTCGGCTGGGGACCGTTCCTGCGCAATGTAGCTGCGACCGGCAATGTCATCCGCATGGCGGGCGAAGGCATCGCCGTCTCGGTGGTCGAAGGCGCTGGTTCGGCGATTGTCGCCGACAACATCATCGAAGCCGTGGAGCGCGGGGTGGTCGGATACCGCTGGGCCGATCCCGCCACAGGCGATCTCGCCGGCGACGACGATACCCGCTTCGCCCATCTGAGGGTCGAGCGTAATCTCGTGAGCTAGACAAGCTCGGCAGTCGGCCTCAGCCGGCCGACCTGTATCCCGTTCCAGTTGCGCAGCACAGGATTTGCCATATCCCGGAAAGCGCCTGCCAGTTCGGCATTGTCTGCCAACAACTTCGCCAGGATGGCTGCCACCGCCACCTCGGCGGCCCGGCCAGCGCCATCGTCGCACTTGATGGCGACGCCCAGACCAAGCTCGGGCACGGCGGCGCAATAAACGCCCTCTGCGCCGGTCTTGACCATGATTCGGCCGGCCGTAGCCTTCATCAGGCGGGTATCCAGTCGGTCGGTGCCCGCAACATAAAACGGTTCCGCCATGCAGGCGGCCAGAATGCGCCTTGCAGCGCGCGCCCGCTCCGTCCCGAGCCCCTGCCCCGTCGCCATGCGGGCAAAGCCGAGCGCGAGGTTCTTCAGCGGCACCGCATAGGTCGGGATCGAACAGCCATCGGTGCCGCAGACATCCGCGCCGTGAGCGGCCCCGGTCACCGCCTCCATCGCCTCACGCACCATCTCCTGCAGCGAATGCCCGGCGCGCACGTAGCCCTTGTGCTCCAGGCCGACATGGCGGCAGGTGCACAAAAATCCTGAATGCTTGCCGGAGCAGTTGTTGTGCCGGGCTCCGGGCTTTCCGCCGCCGGCAGCAAGGTCCAGCGCCGCCTCCTGCCCAGACGGCCAGTGCGCGCCGCACTCCAGTGCCGTTTCGTCCAGCCCGGCCTTTGCAAGCATGGCGGTCGCGAGCGCGGCATGTTCCGGCTCGCCCGAATGCGACGCGCAGGCCAGCGCGATCTCGCGTTCACCGAATCCGTAAGCGTCGGCGGCGCCCGATTCCAACAACGGCAGTGCCTGTATAGATTTCACCGCCGATCGAGGGAAAACCGGACGCTCGACATCGCCGATCGAGAGCACCACCTTGCCGTCGGCATCGACCACCATGGCCGCGCCGCGATGCCGGCTCTCGACGATGTTACCGCGCGTGACTTCAACGAGGACTGGATTTGCCATTATCTCACCGGAATTTCGCGTTCCGAGGCTGTAATCTCTGATACCGTTCGACGCAAAGGCTTTCGCTTGTTCCAGATTCTCAAGGGCACATTCGCCGTCTTCGTGGTCGTGTTCCTGTTGCCCGTCGCCGCCACCTCGGCCTGGTGGGCGATGCTGGACCGTCCGGCCTCATGGCGTGCCGCAAACTGGCAGTCCAGTGGCGTGCTTCCGCCCGCGCAGGCGCCCGGGGCCGCCATCCATGTGCTGGCGGCGCGCACTGGTGGGCTCAAGGGTGCTCTCGCCGTGCATAGCTGGATCGTCATCAAGCGCCCCGGCGAGGCGAACTACGAGCGCTACGACAAGGTCGGCTGGGGTATGCCGATCCGGCGCAACGGCTATCCCGCCGACGCGCACTGGTACTCGAACCGGCCCTTCTTCGTCCATTCCATCACCGGCGAAGAGGCTGAGCGTCTCATTCCGCAGGTCGAAGCGGCGATTGCCGACTACCCCTGGCGTAACAATGGCGGCTATCGCATCTGGCCGGGGCCGAACTCGAACAGCTTCGTCGCCCATGTGCTGCGAGAGGTCCCCGGCATCGGCATCAGGCTACCGCCAAACGCGACCGGGCGCGACTATGCCCCCGGATTTGCCTCCGTGCGGCTGGCGCCCGATCGGCGGGACCTTCATGTCACGCTGGGCGGCCTGGCCGGTTTCGCCCTAGGGGCGCGGAGCGGGCTGGAGGTCCATCTGCTCGGTGTCGTCGCCGGCGTCGACTTCGTGAACCCGGCGCTCAAGGTGCCGGCATTGGGCAGCATTGGCGTCGCCGACATCTGGTAGGCCTCATTTCCGGTGCGAGAGCACGTTGAGCAGCTTGCCGGTCGGATCCTCGGTAAAGAAACGCCGCACACCCCACGGCTCATCGGTCAGGTCATGAATGATCGTGCATCCCATCGCGATAGCGCGGCGATAGGCTTCGTCTACGTCGTCGACCTCGATCGAAAGGTCGGGAACCGGCGCGCCGGAACCACCTACCGACATGATACTGACCTGCGGGTTCGTGGCGGCATCGGTGGCAAGCGTCGCGATCCAGCCGAAATCCATAACTATTTCGAGCCCGAAGAGCTCGGTGTAGAAGTCGCGAACCTCGGCAACCTTCTCGGCCGCGATGTTCGGAACGATGCGTAGAACCATCATGCCGTCAGCTCCCGGCTGAGAATCCAAAGATGGCCGAAAGGGTCGCGCAGCCGACCTTCCCGTTTGCCATAAGGACGATCCTTGATCGGGATGACGATCTCCGCGCCCTCGGCCTCCATCCGAGCAGCGACAGCGTCGCAGTCGTCCAGGTCAAGTTGCATAAGGACCGGAGAACCGCCCAGCGTGATCGGCGAGGTCCATCCCCATTCGGGCACCTCTTCGCTCAGTGAAAAGGTAAAATCTCCCGAGGCCAATCTGGCAAAGGCCACACGTCCGCCTGGCTCGGCAAAGCGTTCGATGAGCCGGGCCCCAAGTGCCTTTTTTCAAAGAAGCCGATCGCGGCATCGGCGTCACGAACGATCAGGCGGGGAAAGGCCGCCCGTGGGCTGGCAACATCTGGCATGGCGATCTCCTGCAGCTACTGAGGGGCCCGGCATTAGCGTCATGAGCAGTGATGCGTCTTGAACGAAAAGCTACGCGGAAGGATCGCGAACGTGGCCGGCATAGGGTCGATTGCTCGCGCGCAGGCGACCGGGCGTCATGGCCGCGAACTGTTCGATCTCGCGCGTCATGTGCGACTGGTCTGCGAAATCCGCATCGAATGCCAGGTCGGACAGTGAGGAAGCCGGCGTGAGACGCCCGAGCGCGTCGCGGAACCTCGCGATCCTGAGATAGCGCTTCGGCGTCATGCCGACATTGGCGACGAAGAGTTTCCTGAAGACGTACGGTGAAAGCCCTTCGCCCGCGCAAACGTCCTTGATAGCGACACCCTTCCTCATGCGCTCGATGCCGCGGGCCAGCAGCGCGGCGGCTGCCAAGTCGCGCAGGCGGCTTTTCGACTTCCGCTTCGAGGAGATCGAGGCGTGCATCATGCGATTCGAGTGCTTTCAACCGCTTCTGGATCTGCCCGGCTTCATCACCCCAAAAGCGGGAGAGGTCGATGACCTTATCGGTCGTCTGGTCGATCACCGGGCCAAAGAGCGCGCCTGCACCGCCCGGCCGGAGGCTCACGCCGCAGGACGACACCTGCGACGCGCGCGCTATGCGGCGCGGCTGCGTCGATGGCCCCTGCAGCACATGCAGCGAGCCGGCGCGGGGTTGCGGCGCTGTCGGGTCATGCTCATCGAGCGGAACTTGAAAGCTGAAGATGATCTGCGCCCGGCCCGATGGCAGCAGCGTCTCGAAGCCGTCCGAGGTCGGATCATTTACGCACCAGAGCCGGTCGATGACGAGTTTCGCCGCTTCCTTCTCCGGCTCGCGTGACGTCAGCATTCCTCTTCTCCGGTCGATTGCCACCGCCTTGCGGATGCTAGTCGGCGAAGGCACCGGCAAGCGCGCTGCGCAGCGTGTTCTCGTCGCCCTCCGCACCATAGCGGATATCGTCGATCACGTAGACCTCACCCTCGCCCTTCACGAGCACCAGCCGGTCCATCGCGTCGGCGTCCTGTTGGTCCGGAAATGCGTATTTCACCTCGGCTACAACCTTGTCGCCTTCCGCGACGGATTTGCCGGGTTCGCAGACCGGCGCGTAGTCCTGGAAACCCTGATAGGGAACGCCATCGCCCAGCGGCGGCTTCTCGTCAGGCGTTTCGGCTTGTATCGCCGCGTTCTTCTCCAGCGCGGCCGTCACCACTTCGGTCAGACCGGGGCTCAGCAGATAGATCCGCGCCGCGCCGCCATCGGCTTCGCGCAGGCTGCAGAACGCCTGCACGTAGGCGTCGACATCGGCATCCTGCGCCGAAGCCACAAAAGTGGTGGCAAGCGTCATCGCCAGGACCGCAGCCCATTTCCTCATGTCGAATAGTCTCCCGTGTTACGAATTGTCCCGGCGGATGATCCCGGCTGCCATGAAGCCGCCATCGACCGCGATCGTCTGGCCGGTGATGTAGCTGGCCTCCGGCGACAGCAGGAACGCGATCGCGGCCGCAACCTCGTCCGGCTCTCCGTAACGCCTTTGAGGTAGGCGATCGAGCCACTGTCTGCGGGCGTGCTCGCCATGCAGCCGCGCGACCATCGGCGTGTCGATCGGGCCCGGCGCCACGCAATTGACCCGAACCTCGCGGGTGGCAAGCTCCACAGCCATCACCTCCGACATCAGCCTCACGCCGGCCTTCGACGCGCCGTACGCGCAGCGGCCCTGATTTGCACGCAAACCGGAGACGGATGCGATGTTGACGATCGACAGCGTCTCGGCCTTCCGCTCCACCGCCGCCTTCGAGGCGATGAGCGTGCCGACGAGATTGACGTCGAGCACTTCGCGGAACTTTTCGGCCGTGGTTTCCATCACCGACACGTCCATGGCTATGCCGGCGGAGTTGACGAGCCCGCCCAGCGGGCCGAGCGCGTCGACGGCCTGGTCAAAAGCTTCCGCGACCATCTCCTCGTCGGTGACGTCGACGCCGATGAAGACCGCGCTCTCACCCGCAAACATGTCCTCAGCGGCAACGAGCGCCACCGGATCGGAATCGAGCACGGCTACCGGCCAACCATCGTCGAGGAGCCATTCGACAGTGGCAAGGCCAATGCCAGATGCGCCCCCAGTGACGATGGCGGATGGCTTCATTTGATCCGTTCGAGGATGGACACGTAGTTGGCGACGGCGGCGCCGCCCATGTTGAAGATGCCGCCGAGCTTTGCGCCCTCGACCTGGATGCCGCCGGCTTCGCCGGTAAGCTGCATCGCGGTCAGCGCATGCATCGACACGCCCGTGGCCCCGATCGGATGACCCTTGGCCTTGAGCCCACCGGACGGATTGACAGGCAGCCGGCCGCCCTTCTCCGTCTGGCCCTCAAGCGCCACCTTGCCGCCCTGCCCCCGCGGAGCCAGCCCCATCGCCTCGTACTCGATCAGTTCGGCGATGGTGAAACAGTCATGCGTCTCGACGAAAGACAGGTCGTCAAGCGACACACCAGCCTTCTTCAGCGCGCGCTCCCAGGCTGCCTCGCAGCCTTCGAACAGAAGGATGTCGCGCTTCGACATCGGCAGGAAATCCTGCACGTGCTCGTTGGCGCGGAAAGCGACGGCGCGCTTCATCGACAACGCGGTGGTCGCGTCTGTCAACACGATCGCCGCCGCACCATCTGAGACCAGCGAACAGTCGGTGCGCTTCAGCGGGCCGGCGACGAAGGGGTTCTTATCGCTTTCGGTGCGGCAGAACTCGTAGCCGAAATCCTTGCGCATATGCGCATAGGGGTTTTCGACGCCGTTCTTGTGGTTCTTCGCCGCGATGCGGGCGAGCGCGTCCGACTGGTCGCCGTGACGCTGGAAATAGGCGGCGGCGATCTTGCCGAACTGGCCGGCGAAGCCCGCCGGGATGTCGCCTTCCTCAACCACGTAGGAGGCTTTCAGAAGGTTCTTTCCGATCTCGGGTCCCGGCGTCGTCGTCATCTGCTCGACGCCCACCACCAGAACCACGCGCGCAGCCCTCGCCTCCAGAGCGCGGATGCCCTGGCGCACGGCTGCGGAACCGGTCGCGCAGGCGTTTTCGACGCGCGTCGCCGGCTTGAAGCGCAGCCTGTCATCGGCCTGCAGAACGAGGCTCGCGGTAAAGTCCTGCGCGGAAAAACCTGCGTTGAAATGGCCGAGAACGATCTCGTCGACATCCTCAGGCCCGATGCCGGCGTGCTCGAGGGCGTCGTTGGTCACCTTGACGATCAGGCTTTCCACGGTTTCGTCGGAAAGCTTGCCGAACTGCGAATGGGCCCAGCCCACGATACAAGCTGTCATTCTTCTCTCCCTGACTTCAACATAACATGGCCGATCCGGTTCGGCGCATACTTATATATTGTTCAACGATGAACTGTTTGTGCGCCGCCGTAAAGCCTTTTTCGCAAGCGCGAACACGCCGTTTTTCTTGATTGATTGGTCAATCAATAATAGGCTCCCTTCAGGAGTCGCTATGCCCAAGATTGGAATGGAACCCCTGCGCCGCAAGGCGCTGATCGATGCCGCCGTGCTCGCCATAGGCGAACGCGGCTCGCTCGACGTCACGATGTCCGAAATCGCCACGCGCGCCGGCGTTTCGGCGGCACTCGCGCATCATTATTTCGGCGGCAAGAACGACCTGCTCGAAGCAACCATGCGGCACATACTGCGCGAGCTCGGCAGGGATTCGGTGGCCGCGCTTGCCGGCGTCTCGGACCCGCTCGGCCGCGTCAGCGCGGTGATCGCGGTCAACTTCGCGCACAGCCAGTTCCGCCGCGAAACGATCGCGGCCTGGCTCGCCTTCTACGTCGAAGCGCAGCGCTCCGCCCCCATGCGCCGCCTGCTGCGCGTCTATACGCGTCGGCTTCATTCCAATCTCATGAGCGGACTGCGCGAACTGCTGCCGGAGCGCGAAGCCGAGCGTACCGCGGAAGGTATCGCGGCATTGATCGACGGGCTCTACATCCGCCGCGCGCTCGTGGATGGCGCTGCGGATGCGGCAAGCGCCGTCGCGCTCGTCGATGACTATCTTGAAACCCGGCTGACAAGGGAGACCGCTCGCACATGACCGGCAGGCCGAACATTCTCGTCATCATGGTCGACCAGCTCAACGGGACGCTGTTTCCCGACGGGCCGGCCGACTTCCTGCACGCGCCGCACCTGAAGGCGCTGGCGCAGCGCTCGGCCCGGTTCGCCAACAACTATACCGCCTCGCCGCTCTGCGCACCCGGCCGCGCTGCCTTCATGAGCGGCATGCTGCCGTCACGCACCGGCGTCTACGACAACGCTGCCGAGTTTGCTTCGTCGATCCCCACCTTCGCGCATCATCTGCGCTTGGCCGGCTACCAGACCTGCCTTTCCGGCAAGATGCACTTCGTCGGACCGGACCAGCTTCACGGCTTCGAGGAAAGGCTGACCACCGATGTCTATCCCGCCGATTTCGGCTGGACGCCCGACTACCGCAAGCCGGGCGAGCGCATCGACTGGTGGTATCACAACCTTGGGTCCGTCACCGGGGCCGGCGTGGCCGAGACGACCAACCAGCTCGAATATGACGACGAGGTCGCGCACCACGCCGTCCAGAAGCTCTACCAGCTTTCCCGCGCATCGCAGGATGAAGCGCGCCGTCCGTGGTGCCTGACCGTCTCCTTCACTCACCCGCACGACCCCTATGTCGCGCGACGCAAATACTGGGACCTCTACGAGAATTGCGAGCGGCTGGACCCGGAAGTCGGTTTCATCCCATACGAGCGGCAGGACCCGCATTCGCAGCGCCTCTACAAGGCCAGCGACTACGATTCATTCGACATCCAGCCGGAAGACGTCCGACGCTCGCGGCGCGGCTATTTCGCCAACATCTCATATCTCGATGACAAGGTTGGCGAATTGCTCGACACGCTCGAGCGCACGCGCATGCTGGACGACACCGTCATCTTGTTCTGCTCCGATCACGGCGACATGCTCGGCGAGCGCGGCCTCTGGTTCAAGATGAGCTTCTTCGAAGGCTCCGCGCGGGTGCCGTTGATGATTGCCGGCGCCGGAATCCCGGCCGGCCGCCATGACAGCCCGGTATCGAACCTCGACATCCTGCCCACGCTTTGCGACCTCGCAGGCGTGGATTTGAGTGCGGTGGCGCCGTGGGCCGACGGGCAGTCGCTGCTGCCACTGACACGTGGCGAGCCGCGCGCTGAACCGGTGCTGATGGAATATGCCGCCGAAGGATCCTACGCCCCGCTGGTCGCGATCCGAGAGGGACGCTGGAAGTTCGTCCATTGCGAGCTCGATCCGCCGCAACTCTTCGATCTGGAAGCCGATCCGCGGGAGTTGACCAATCTCGCGGCCGATCCCGTCAATCAGGCCACCGTCCAGCGGTTCATGGAGACGGTGCGTGCCCGCTGGGATCTGGCCCGCTTCGACGCCGAGGTGCGTGAGAGCCAGGCTCGGCGCTGGGTTGTCTACCCGGCGCTGCGCAACGGCGCATATTATCCGTGGGACTTCCAGCCGCTGCAGAAGGCGTCCGAGCGCTACATGCGCAATCACATGGACCTGAACGTACTGGAAGACCGCCAACGCTTTCCAAGGGGAGAATGAGATGATCACCGTATGGGGCCGCGCAACATCTTCGAACGTCCAGATCGTGATGTGGGCCTTGGCAGAGATCGGTCTTGAATGCCATCGTATCGACGCCGGGCACAGCTTCGGAAAGGTCGACACGCCAGAGTTCCGGGCGATGAACCCCAACGGCCTCGTGCCGGTGCTCATCGACGGCGATGCCGAACCCTTGTGGGAGAGTGCTACGATCGTGCGCTACCTCGGAGCCAAGTACGGCTCCGGGGCGTTCTGGCCTACCGATCCGTTCGAGCGCGCGCGGGTCGACAAATGGGCGGAGTGGATCAAGACAAGCTTCGGCCCTGTCTTTCTCACGGGCGTCTTCTGGTCGCTTCTCCAGAAGCCGGAAAACCGTGATGCCGCCGCGTTCACGACCGCCGTGGAAAAGCTTAAGCCGCTGGCTCGGATGCTCGACGCGCGGCTCGCGGACGGTCCGTATCTCGGCGGCGACGAACCCTGCTTTGCCGACATGATCGTAGGCACGCTGCTTTATCGCTATTTCACGCTCGACTTCGACCGCGCCGATACCCCCAACCTGCGCGCCTACTACGACAGGCTTGTCGCCCGTCCGGCGTATGCCGAGCACGTGATGGTTTCCTACGACGCGTTGAGGGCCAAATGATCCCGGATCTGGAGCATCTTCGCCGCGCTTATGCAGCAACCTCGCAGGCAACGCAGCTTACGCCGCTGCTTGAATCGGCCGCACTTGCCGCGCTCACCGGTGCGGCGCGCGTCTTCGTCAAACCGGAGTCGCTGCAATGGGCGAGCTCCTTCAAGGTGCGCGGTGCGTACTGGCGCCTGAAGCAGCTTTCAACCGAAGAGGCCAAACGCGGGGTCGTCGCCTACTCCTCCGGCAATTTCGCGCAGGGTCTGGCTGCGGCAGGCCAGGCGCTCGGCGTGCCCGTCACCATCGTCATGCCCATCGATGCGCCGAAGGCCAAGAGCGACGCCACGCGCGGCTACGGAGCACGCGTGGTTCAAACGGAGCATGGCAGCCGGGCGCGGGAGGAAGTCGCTCTGGAGCGCGCGCAGAAGATAGCCGTGGATGAAGGGCTGACCCTTCTCCATCCGTTCGACGATCCCGAGGTCGTGGCCGGCCAGGGCGGCGTCGGCATCGAAGCGATCGACCAGCTCGCCGCACTCAATGCGGCGGCCGACATGGTCTTCTGTCCCGTTGGCGGCGGTGGACTGATCGGCGGCGTGGCGCTCGCCTTTCACTACCTTTCGCCGGCAACCGAGATCATCGCCATCGAACCCGAACGCTTCAACGGCATGGGCACCTCGCTTTCGAAAGGCGGGATCGAAACGGTTCCGCTGACGACCCCGCCGTCAATCTGCGACGGGCTGATGGCACGTCGCCCGGGCGTCGCACCCTTCGCGGCAATGGAAAAGGCTGGCGCCCGTCCCGTCACGATCAGCGATGCGGAAGTGCGAAGCGCGATGAAATTCGCCTTCGAGCGGCTGAAGCTGGTGCTCGAACCGTCGGGCGCCGCCTCGCTCGCCGCCCTGCTTGCGGGCAAAGCGGACGTCGCCGGCAAGACGATCCTCGTGGTCTCGTCTGGCGGCAATGTCGCGCTGGCCGATTTCATGCGGCATGTCGGCGATGCTTGAAGCGGATTTCGTCATCGTCGGCTCGGGCTCGGCCGGTGCCGCCATGGCCTACAGGCTGTCGGAGGACGGCAAGCACTCGGTGATCGTGATCGAGTATGGCGGCACCGACATCGGCCCATTCATCCAGATGCCGGCTGCCCTGTCCTTCCCGATGAACATGCGGCGCTACGACTGGGGCTTCCAGAGCGAGCCCGAGCCTCATCTCGGCGGGCGGGTGCTGGCGACGCCGCGTGGCAAGGTGATCGGCGGCTCGTCGTCCATCAACGGCATGGTCTACGTGCGCGGACATGCCCGCGATTTCGACCACTGGGCGGATGAGGGCGCGGCCGGCTGGGGCTATGCCGACGTGCTGCCGTACTACAAGCGGATGGAAAATTCGCATGGCGGCGAAGATGGCTGGCGTGGCCATGACGGCCCTCTCCACGTGCAACGCGGGCCGCGGAAGAACCCGCTCTATTCGGCCTTCGTCGAAGCAGGCAGACAGGCCGGTTTCGAGCTCACGCGGGACTACAACGGCGCCAAGCAGGAAGGCTTCGGCCCGATGGAGCAGACGATCCACAAAGGTCGCCGCTGGTCCGTCGCCAACGCCTATCTCCGCCCCGCGCTGAAACGCAGAAACGTGAATCTCGTCAACGGCTTCGCGCGGCGTGTGGTCATCGAGAATCAACGCGCCGTCGGTGTGGAAATCGAAGCTCGCGGAAAGATTCAGGTCGTTAAGGCGCGACGTGAGGTGGTGCTTGCCGCCTCCTCGATCAACTCGCCAAAACTGCTGATGCTTTCCGGCATCGGGCCCGCCGACCATCTGCGGGAAAACGGCATCGCTGTCGTCGCCGACAGGCCAGGAGTCGGCCAGAACCTGCAGGACCACATGGAGCTCTACATCCAGCAGGAATCGCTCCAGCCGATCACGCTCTATTCGAAGCTGAACCTGTGGTCCAAGGCGCTCATCGGCGCCGAGTGGCTGTTCTTCAAGTCTGGCCTTGGCGCGAGCAACCATTTCGAGGCGGCCGCCTTCCTGCGTTCGGCAGCAGGCGTCGACTATCCCGACATCCAGTATCACTTCATCCCCGTCGCCATCCGCTATGACGGCAAGGCGGCGGCGAAGGCGCACGGCTTCCAGGCCCATGTCGGGCCGATGCGCTCCAGGTCGCGCGGGGCCGTCACGCTTCGCTCGGGCGATCCCAGCGAAAAGCCGCTCATCCGCTTCAATTATATGTCCCACCCTGACGACTGGTCGGACTTCCGCCACTGCATCCGGCTCACCCGGGAGATTTTCGGACAGGCGGCGTTCGACCTTTACCGTGGCCGCGAAATCTCGCCCGGCGAGCACGTTCAGAGTGACGACCAGCTCGACGATTTCATCCGGGAGCATGCGGAGAGCGCCTACCATCCATGCGGCACCTGCCGGATGGGAGCCGCCGACGACCCCGGAGCGTTGTCGACCCAGAATGCCGGGTTATCGGTGTGGAGGCGCTGCGTGTGGCTGATTCCTCGATCTTCCCGCGCATCACCAATGGCAATCTCAACGCACCTTCCATTATGGTGGGCGAAAAGGCGTCCGACCACATCCTCGGCCGCCAGCCGCTCAGCCCATCCAATCAGGAGCCGTGGATCAATCCACGCTGGCAGATTTCCGACCGATAGGAGTTCCGGTATGCGCGCCCAGCCCAAGGCATCGCACTACATCAACGGCCGTTTCGTCGACGACGAACAGGGCCAGCCGCTCGAGGTGATCTATCCCGCCACCGGCGAGGTGATCGCGCGGCTGCACGCGGCGACCGGCAATATTGTCGAACTAGCAGTCGAAGCCGCACGCGCCGCCCAGGAGCAATGGGCCCGTATGCGCCCCGCCGAGCGCGGCCGCATCCTGCGTCGCGCAGCCGAGCTGCTTTACCGGCATAACGACGAGATCGCGCGGCTTGAAACGCTGGATACCGGCAAGCCATTGCAGGAAACCACGGTCGCCGATCCTGCATCGGCAGCCGAGGCCCTCGAATTCTTCGGCGGCGCGGTTGCGGGCTATCATGGCGAATATGTCGACCTTGGCGGCGGCCCCTTCGCCTACACGCGGCGCGAGCCGCTGGGTGTGTGCGTCGGTATCGGTGCGTGGAATTATCCGATCCAGATCGCTGGCTGGAAATCGGCGCCGGCGCTGGCCATGGGCAACGCCATGATCTTCAAGCCGTCCGAGGTCACGCCGCTATCCGCGCTCCGGCTTGCCGAGATTTACACGGAAGCCGGTTTGCCTGCGGGGCTTTTCAACGTCGTTCAGGGCTTCGGCGACGTTGGCGCCGCACTGGTCGCGCACCCGGCAGTCGCCAAGGTCTCGCTGACGGGCTCGGTGCCGACCGGCAAGAAGGTTCTGTCGCTGGCCGGCTCGCACATGAAGCACGCGACGATGGAACTGGGCGGCAAGTCGCCGATCATCATTTTCGACGACGCCGACGTGGAAAACGCCGTCAGCGGCGCGATGCTTGGCAATTTCTATTCCACCGGGCAGGTATGTTCGAACGGCACCCGCGTCTTCGTGCAGGACGGCATCTATGAGCGTTTCCTCGAACGCCTGACCGCCCGCACGAGCAAGATCGTCATCGGCGACCCGCTCGACCCTGACACTCAGATGGGACCGCTGATCAACAAGGCGCAGCACGAGAAAGTCACGGACTACATCGAGATCGGCAAGTCCGAAGGCGCCAAGCTCCATTATGGCGGCACCGTGCCCCAGCTTCAGGGTTTCGAGAACGGCCTGTTCGTGGAACCGACCATCTTCACCGCCGTGACCGACGACATGCGCATCGCGCGCGAGGAAATTTTCGGGCCGGTCATGAGCGTGCTCTCCTTCTCCGACGAGGTCGAGGCGATCGAACGCGCCAACAATACCGAATTCGGGTTGGCGGCCGGCGTGTTCACACGTGATCTGCCGCGCGCGCACCGGGTGATCGGCGAGCTCCAAGCGGGAACCTGCTGGATCAATACCTACAATCTAACGCCGGTCGAACTGCCTTTCGGCGGCGCCAGGCAGTCCGGCATCGGCCGAGAGAATTCGCTGGCCGCGCTTTCCCACTACTCGCAACTCAAGTCGGTGTACGTGGAGACGGGGGACGTCGACAGCCCTTACTGACGCCCGGCGTATAAATAGCGATTGTCCGCCGGTTCGGGCTTGCGGGCGATGCGGCCGAACGCTATAAGCCCGGCCTGCTGGTCACGGAGTGTAGCGCAGCCTGGTAGCGCACCTCGTTCGGGACGAGGGGGTCGCAGGTTCAAATCCTGCCACTCCGACCATGCCGGCCAACGATCTGGCCATTTCCCGATACTTCTCAGAACATGCGTTTCGTCGCGCTCTGGATAGGCGTGCAGACCTGCGACTGAACCCGCGTGGGAGCCGTCGGCGGCATACCCGTCGCAATTAACCCGCCGCTAATTGATTTGGGGCATGTCGGTGTGGGCGTGGCAGGAGAGATTATGACTCAGAATGTGCTCGCCGTTCCAAGTCCGCTGCTGAGTGTCGACGAGGCCCTGCGCCTCGAAGCCCTGGATCGGCTCGACATCCTGGATACGCCCCGCGACCCCGCCTTCCAGCAACTCGCCTCGCTCATCGAAAGCGTATTCGACGTGCCGGTTGCCATCATTTCCCTGATGGATGCGCACCGTCAGTGGTACAAGGCCCATACCGGTCTTGCGAATGAGGAGGCGGCGAGGCCTGACACATTCTGCAAGCACGTCATCGTCTCCGGCGAACATATGGTCGTGGAGGATGCAGCACTCGATCCCCGATTTCTCGACAATCCCTTCGTGACGGGAACGTCAGGCATACGCTTTTATGCCGGCGTTCCGCTTCGGGCCCGCGAAGGCGAGGTCGTTGGCACTGTATGTGCCATCGATTATCGGCCGCGCAAATGGACAGCGCGCGAAACGCAAATCCTGTCCGATATCGCGGCAATCGCGATGAACATGATGGAACTCAGCAGGCATGTCGCGACCGACGACCTGACCGGCTGCGTGGCTCGCCGCGTGTTCATGGAAGAAAGCAATCGCACATTCGCCGCGGCGCGCCGGCACAGCCATAGCCTGTCCTGTGTGACCTTCGATCTCGACCATTTCAAAGCCGTCAATGACAACCACGGCCACAAGGCGGGCGATCTGGTGCTGTCAGGCGCCGCCAACACCGTTCGCTCGGCGTTGCGCGAATCGGACCTGTTCGGGCGAGTGGGCGGCGAGGAATTCGCCATTCTGATGCCCCAGACGCCCCTCCAGGGCGCGCTGGACGCGGCCGAAAAGTTGCGCAGCGCACTTTCCTCCAGCCCCATCGACGTCGGCCCTCAAAAACTGAATATTACCGGAAGCTTCGGCGTTGCGACGCTTGATCGCGGGGTCTCCGATTTTGCCGCGCTGCTGGCTGCGGCAGATACTGCGATGTATGTTTCGAAGCATGAGGGGCGCAACCGCTGCACGGCAGCTCCGCAGATATCGGATCGGCGTCGCGTCCTGAAATCCGGCCTCATTATCTTTCAGAACCGCTCCTCGACCGTCGACTGTACGGTGCGGTCGTTGGGGAAGACGGTGCCGGCATCGATGTATCGAGCACGAACGGCGTTCCTGACGGTTTCGCGCTGCGTATCGGACCGGAACTGATTGAAAAGAGATGCCGGGTTGTCGCGAGAGCGGACCGCCATCTGGAAGTCGCCTTCCTGCCCTGAGGCACATCTCCAATCCGCATGCTCCCAGACTTTTTCGAGCGGCTATTTGTTGCACAAGGATGCAAACTCTCGTTTGCGCGGTAACATTTCAGCGGCTAAAATCGCGCTTTATGCGGGTTACAGGGGGCCAACTTGAAACTTCACCAGCGTGGCGTTGATCTTTTGCTGAATGTGCAATCGGCTCTGGAACATCTGGATGCATTGCCTGCGCATGAAGTGAGAAACCTGCTGATCGAGACCGAGATCGTGTTGCGCGACCTGCTCGCGCGCGACCGGCCGGTTCAACAGGCGAACGAGAAGGCTTCTCAACCGGGTGCTGCGGGCAGCTAGGCGGATTTAAACCGGCTGCTCACCGGTCAGGGCGGCAAAAGACCGCCAATGCACGGCCAGATTGAACGAACGGGCAATAGGCGGTAGCCATCCTTCTGCGGCGACTCGCGCCGGGAGAGAGGGAAGCCCCGCGATGGAATTCATCGTCATCATAGCCGCCATCGCGGTGTTCGCCGTGCTGCGCAAACAGCACACGCGTCTCGGTGAACTAGAACGTCAGCTCGTTGCGTTGCAGGCACGGGTCGCGGCTGACAGTTCAATGGCCGCCAACGTAGCGCCCGCGGCGGTAACGGAAGCAACGCTTGTTTCCATCAAAGAGGGCACCGTCGAGCCTGTCGAACCCGCGCCGGTCGAGGAAGGCGAGCCCGATATTGAGGAGCAGTCGCCAAGCCCTTGGGCTCTGGCTGCTGCGGCACGCGCCACAAGCGACGAAGCAGCGGCAACCGCCCCGGCCGACGTCACGGAAGTGACCCGAAAGCCGGATCTTGAAACGACGCTTGGCACGCGTTGGGCTGTCTGGGTCGGGGGTCTAGCGCTGGCGCTGGGCGGTGTCTTCCTTGTCCGCTACTCGATCGAGGCCGGCATATTCGGCCCCGGCGTACGACTCACTTTCGCCTCTGTGTTCGGCGCACTGCTGGCCGGCGCGGGCGAATTGGCAAGACGGCGCGGCTTCCGATCGCCCGTTGGAGGGCTGGATGCCGCCTATATCCCTGCCATTCTGACGGCCGCCGGTGCCTTCACACTGTTTGGCGCCACCTACGCTGCTCATGGAATCTACGGTTTCATCGGGCCGACTGCCGCGTTCGTGCTGCTTGGCGCATTAGCGCTGGCCACCGTCGCCGCAGCGCTCATTCACGGACAGGCGCTCGCCGGCCTCGGGCTTCTTGGCTCCTACCTGACGCCGTTACTGGTCGCGTCCGACGCGCCGAGCGCGTGGACGCTTTTCATCTACCTGGCGATCGTGCTGAGCGCGGCCGTTGCCGTCGCAGCCACAAGGCGCTGGCAGTTGCTGGCATCGGGCGCATATCTGGGCGCTGGCCTGTGGAGCGTCGCCTATCTCGCCGGCGCTCCCGTACCTGAGGCGGGCCCACTCGTATTCCTGCATCTGTTGGGACTTGCCGTTCTCGGTGGCATCTGGCTTGCCAGACGGTCCGATGCCGACACCACCCGCACTACCGATGCCGCGTCCGTGGTCGCTGCGATCTTCGCCGCGCTCATGGCGCTCACTACGGTCAATCTCGACGGCACGACCTCCAGCAATGTCTGGGCCGCGGCGTTGATAACCGCCATGCTCGGCGTGGCCGCATGGCGCGCCCGCGCGATTGCGATGCTGCACGCAGCCGGACTGGCGGCAATCGTCCTCCAGGGCCTGCGCATTCTGAATGGCGATTTCATTTTCGACCTCTATGGCGGCCGCTTCGCCATGGACGGAATCTGGGCGGATATCGGCGCCGGCGGCTTCGCGCCTTATTCCGCCGCCATCGCGATCCTGTTTTTTGCCGGTGGCATTGCGATGGCCAGGCGTTCGGTCGCAGCCAATCCTGTTCAGGCGTTGAGCTGGGCGTTTTGGGCTGCGGTGGTACCCGTCAGCACACTCGCGATCACCTGGTTCCTCCACGGCAATCTCAACATCGACTGGCGTTTTGCCGCAGCGGCATTCGTCCTTGCGGGAGCATTGGGTGCAGCGGCAGAACTGGTCGCCCGAGCCGAGCAACCACCGCAGACCGGTGGCTGGGCGGTTACCTTCCTCGCAGCAGGCGCAGCGGCAGCCATGTGCCTCGCGCTCGTCACCGGTTTCGGTCCGGTACTGACAACAGTGCTGTCCGGCATCGCCGCAGCTTTGCCGGCTGCGTTGACACGACTGCGGCGGTGGCCTGTGCTCGGCTGGCTATCAACCGGCTTCGCGGCAGTGACGCTTGGCAGGGTGATTGTCGATCCGACCATCGCCGGTCCGGAATTCCTCGGCACGACGCCGTTCTTCAACGCGCTGACGCCGGGCTACCTGCTGCCTGCTGCGGCATTCGCCTATGCCGCATGGCAATTGCTGCGCACCACCGACGGCAGGGCGCGGCTGGCGATGGAAGCTTTCTCGGCGCTTTTCGCGATGGTGGGTGCGGGCATGCTGGCGCGGCATGCGATGTATGGCGGCGTCATCGATGCGAGCGAGCCGACACTCGGGGAGCAATCCATCTACACGCTCATCGCCATCGGCGGCGGCGCGGTACTCCTGGCGCTGGACAGGCGCTCGCCGAGCCCCGTGTTCCGATGTGGTTCCATCGGGCTCGGCATGCTTTCGGTCCTGTTCATCGCGAGCGCGCATTTCATTGGCCTCAACCCGCTGCTCACAAACGAGTCCACGGGCACCATTCCCGTCGTCAACCTTCTGCTGCTTGGCTATCTGATGCCCGCGGTCGCGCTGGCTGCGCTGGCATGGCGCGCTCGGGGCATCCGGCCGGACTGGTACGTCGCGATGCTGTCCATCTGTGCGGCAGCGCTTGGCTTTGCCTATGTCACGCTCTCCGTACGGCGGCTGTTCCAGGGCGAGTTCATCGGGGCCTGGAAGGGCATGGGCGAAGTCGAGGCGTACACACACTCCGCCGTCTGGCTGGTGCTCGGGGTACTCCTGCTGGTCGCCGGACTACGCTTCGGTTCGCGGGCCCTGCGTCTCGCCTCGGCGGTGCTGGTCGTCGTGGCCGTGGCCAAGGTCTTCCTCTACGACATGCGCCAGCTCGAAGGCGTGCTGCGCGCCCTCTCCTTCATGGGGCTGGGCGGCGTGCTGATCGGCATCGGCATGTTCTACCAGCGCATGCTGGCAACGGCCAAAAACTAACCCGCCCCGGCGTCTGGCCGAGGCGGGTTACAGGCACGTTCAGTGGAAACTAGGCGAAGTCGAGCGCCCTGTCGTCCTCGCCTTCACGGATCCGCGTCGGCAGGCCGATCCTGTCGAGCACCGCGAGGAACGGACGCGGCGGCAGGTTTTCGACATTGGCCATCTTCTTCACGTCCCACTCTCCGGTCGCAATCAGCATCGCGGCCGCGACCGCAGGAACGCCGGCAGTGTAGGAGATGCCCTGGCTGCCAACCTCCTCGTAGGCTTCCTTGTGGTCGGCCACGTTGTAGATGAAGACCTCGCGCTCTTTGCCGTCCTTCACGCCCTTGACCAGGTCGCCAATGCAGGTCTTTCCGGTGTAGCTCGGCGCGAGCGATGACGGATCGGGCAGCACGGCCTTCACCACCTTCAGCGGCACGACGTCCAGCCCTTCTGCGGTGGTGACCGGCTGCTCGGACAGGAGCCCCAGGTTGTTGAGCACGGTAAAGACGTTGACGTAGTGGTCGCCGAAGCCCATCCAGAAGCGCACTGTCGGCACGCCGAGATTCTGCGACAGGGAGTGCACCTCGTCGTGCCCGGTCATGTAGGTCGTGCTGGTGCCGACCACCGGCAGGTCCCATTCCTTGCGGACCTCGAACATCTTGTTCGAAACCCATTCGTTGCTCTGCCAGGACCAGACCTGCCCCGTGAACTCGCGGAAATTGATCTCCGGGTCGAAATTGGTCGCGAACCAGCGGCCATGGCTGCCGGCATTGACGTCGATGATGTCGATCGTGTCGACGCGGTCGAAATATTCGTCATAGGCTAGCTTGGCATAGGCGTTCACCACGCCAGGGTCGAAGCCCGCGCCCAGAACGGCCGTAACGCCGGCCTTCTCGCATTCCTCGCGCCGCTTCCATTCGTAGTTGGCGTACCACGGCGGCGTCTCGCAGATCTTCAGCGGATCCTCGTGAATGGCGGTGTCGATATAGGCCGCGCCCGTCTCGATGCAGGCAGACAGTACCGACATGTTGACGAAGGCCGAGCCCACATTGATGACGATTTCAGCGCCCGTCTTCTCGATCAGCGCCTTTGTCGCGCCGACATCCATTGCATCAAGTGCATGAGCCTCGACCCGGCCGTCGGTCTTCAGAGCCTTCTTTTCGTTGATCGAATCCACGATGGCGTGGCATTTCTCGACGGTTCGCGAGGCGACATGAATGTCGCCGAGAACGTCGTTGTTCTGCGCGCATTTGTGCGCCACGACCTGCGCCACGCCGCCGGCGCCGATGATGAGAACGTTTTTCTTCATTTCGGGGGTCTGTCTCCTTCAAGACTGCTTGAAACGGGACGGGCCTACGAAAGGCTCGCAGCATAATCGTCGAAGCCGAACTCGCGCACGACCTTTACGGTTCCGTCGAGCTCGCGCACCGCGATCGACGGCATCTTCACTCCGTTGAACCAGTTCTTCTTGACCATGGTATAACCGGCGGCATCCTGGACGGAGATCCGGTCTCCGACCTTGAGTTCGTCCGGGAAGCGAAACTCGCCGAAGATATCGCCCGCAAGGCACGACTTGCCGCACACCATGTAGGTGTGCCCGCCCTCGTTGGGTTCGATCTTGGCGGTCTCGCGATAGATCAGCAGGTCAAGCATGTGCGCTTCAATGGAGCTGTCGACAATGGCGAGGTTCTTGCCATTGAAGAGCGTGTCGAGCACCGTCACCTCGAGCGTCGTGCTCCTGGTGATCGAAGCTTCGCCCGGCTCGAGATACACCTGCACGCCGTAGCGCTCGGCAAACGCCTTCAGTCGCGCGCAGAATGCGTCGATCGGGTAGTCGTCGCCGGTGAAATGGATGCCGCCGCCGAGGCTGACCCAGTCGACGCGCGACAGCAGCGTGCCGAACCGTTCCTCGATCTGGCCGAGCATCCGGTCGAACAGGTCAAAATCGGCGTTCTCGCAGTTGTTGTGGATCATGAAGCCGGTTACCCGGTCCATCACCGTCTCGACCTTGGCAACGTCCCATTCACCCAGCCGGCTGAACGGGCGCGCCGGGTCGGCGAGATCGAAACTCGATGACGAGACCTGCGGATTGAGCCGAAGCCCGCACGCAATGTCGGTCGCCCGATCGGCGAAGCGCTCGAACTGGCCGATGGAGTTGAAGATGATCTTGTCGGCGTGGGAAACTACCTCGTCGATCTCGTGATCCGCGTAGGCGACCGAATAGGCGTGGGTTTCGCCACCGAACTTCTCACGCCCCAGCCGCACCTCGTTGAGCGACGAGGAGGTGGTACCATCCATGTAGTCGCGCATGAGGTCGAAGACCGACCATGTCGCAAAGCATTTGAGCGCCAGCAGCGCCTTGGCGCCAGAGGCTTGGCGCACATAGGCGATCTTCTCCATGTTGCGAAGCAGCTTCTGCTTGTCGATCAGATAGTACGGGGTGGCAATCGTGGTCATCGTGCAATTCGCCTTCGGGTCTCGGGGCGGGTTATAGGCATGCGGGCGCGAATGGCAAATCCCGCGCGGCCCATGGCAGCCTTTTTGCCACATGCGCTTGACGGTGAGATCACACGGGAAACGGGTTATTCGGCCGTTATGGTCGCCGCAGCCTAATCGCGCGGCAGCCGGCCTTCGGCAACGAAATGCGGGTTCGCGAAAGGTGCGTCGCCTTCCGCTGTGCCCGCACCATAACGAAACGGCTTGCCGTCCAGAGTGCGGGTCATGCCGCCTGCTGCTCGTAGCACCGCGTCGCCTGCCGCAGTGTCCCACTGCATCGTACGCCCGAGGCGCGGGTAGAGGTCCGCCTCGCCACATGCAAGCAGGCAGAATTTCAGCGACGATCCGACGGAAATGCGCAGCGCGGGCTCGTAACGGCCAATGAAGGCATCGGTGTCAGGCGTGTTGTGGGAGCGACTTGCGACGACGGTCAGCGGCGCGCAGCCATCGCGCACAACGATAGCGCGACGGTCGCGCGCTTTATGGTCGGCATCGGTCGCAACCAGTGACGCCGAACCGGGATAGCCCGAATAGAGTTCCCTCCGCGCGGGTGCATAGACCACGCCGATGACAGGCGTGCCGTCACGCACCAGCGCAATGTTGACGGTGAAGTCGCCATTGCCGCTGACGAACTCCCGCGTGCCGTCCAGCGGATCGACGAGAAAGAAGACACTGCCGACAGAATCGGGCGCGTGCCCCTCAGCGGCCTCCTCTTCGGCAACAACGGGAATGCCGGGAAAGCTCTCGCGAAGTCCTTTGAGGATGATTGCCTCGGCGTCCCGATCGGCTTCGGTCACTGGCGAGCAATCGGATTTCTGCTCGGCGGCAAAGCCACGGTCGCAAATTTCCATGATCCGCCGCCCCGCCGCCAATGCGAGGGGTTCAAGAACGGCATTCACGGCTCTGTCGTCAGGCAATATCTGCATGGCCATCGCGATACAGCGTCGGCGCACCGTCAGCAATAGCCGCGCTGGCGCAACCAATTTTCCAGTTCGTCGGCCATCTCCTCTGGCGCGCGTCCGGCGGTCTCCAGATGAACATCCGCATTCTCCGGTGCCTCGTAAGGGGAATCGACGCCCGTGAAGTTGGCGATCTCACCCTTGAGCGCCCGCGCATAGAGCCCCTTCGGGTCGCGCCGCGCGCACTCCTCGAACGGCGTGTCCACAAACACCTCGACGAATTCGCCATCGCTCATCAGTTCGCGGGCCATCCGGCGTTCGGCACGGAAGGGCGAGATGAAGGAGACGAGCACGATCAGACCCGCATCGGCCATCAGGCGCGCCACCTCGGCCACCCGGCGAATGTTCTCTACGCGATCTTCCTCGGTGAAGCCGAGGTCGCGGTTGAGGCCGTGGCGTACATTGTCGCCATCGAGAATGTAGGTGTGACGCCCGGAGGCGTGCAGCTTCTTTTCAAGCAGGTTCGCGATGGTCGACTTACCGGAACCCGACAGGCCTGTGAACCACAGCACCGCTGGCTTCTGATGTTTCAGGTCGGCGCGGGCCTTCTTGTTCACATCCAGTGCCTGCCAGTGAATATTGGCAGCCCTGCGCAGCGGATGCAGAATCATGCCTGCACCGACCGTGGTGTTAGTTATGCGGTCGATCAGCACGAATGCGCCGGTCGTCCGGTCGTCGGCGAACTTGTCGAACGCGAGGGGCGATTGCACCGAGATGTTGCAAACACCAACCTCGTTCATCTCCATCGATTTCGCCGCCTCATGCGCGAAGTTATTGATATTCGTACGATACTTAAGTTCCGTAACGGTAGCGCCAACCTGGTCTGTCTCGGTTCTCAAGAGATAGGACCGTCCGGGAATCAGGGCGTGCTCATCGAACCAAACGAGGTTGACCGCGAACTGGTCGGCCACCTGCGGGCGCGCATCCGGCGCGACCAGGATGTTGCCGCGCGATACTTCAACCTCGTCGTCGAGAACCAGCGTCACAGCCTGCCCTTCGCGCGCGATAGCGAGATCGCCGCCGGCTGCAACGATACGGCTGACGCGTGACGTCTTGCCGGACTTGGCGACCACAACCTCATCGCCCTGCCGCACAGTGCCGGAAGCTATCGTGCCTGCGAAACCGCGGAAATCCAGATTGGGCCGGTTCACATACTGGACGGGAAAGCGGAAGGGTTTCTGTGCCCGGTCCTCGTCAACCTTCACTGTCTCCAGATGCTCGATCATCGTCGGGCCGTGGTACCAGCCGGTGTTTACTGAACGCGTGACGACGTTCTCCCCGTAGCGCGCCGAAACGGGGACCGGCACGACGGAGGCGAAACCGAGCTGGCCGGCGAACGCCCGATACTCCGAGGCGATGCTGTCGAAAGTCGACCTATCGTAGTCGACGAGGTCGATCTTGTTCACTGCCAGCAAAATGTGGCGAATGCCAAGGAGCGAGGCGATGAACGAGTGGCGGCGGGTCTGCGGCAAGATACCCTTGCGCGCATCGACCAGCACGATGGCGAGATCGGCCGTCGACGCTCCGGTTGCCATGTTGCGGGTGTATTGTTCGTGCCCCGGCGCATCGGCGACGATGAATTTGCGCTTGGGCGTCGAAAAGAACCGGTAGGCGACATCGATCGTGATGCCCTGCTCGCGCTCAGCCTCAAGTCCGTCAACCAGCAGTGCGAAATCGATCTCGTCGCCGGTGGTGCCGTGCTTCTTGGAATCCCGCTCGAGGGTCGCGAGCTGGTCGTCGAAGATCAACTTGGTGTCATAGAGAAGCCTGCCGATCAGCGTCGACTTGCCGTCGTCCACGGAACCGCAGGTCAGGAAGCGGAGCATCGACTTCCGTTCCTGCTCCGCTAGATAGTCCAGGACATCGCTTGATGGGGACCGAGCCTCTGCCACATTTCTGGAGCATGATCAAAAATACCCTTCCCGCTTCTTCTTCTCCATCGAACCCGCCTCGTCACGGTCGATGAGACGCCCCTGGCGTTCGGAGGTGCGTGCCGTCAGCATTTCGGAGACGATCCCCTCCAGCGTATCGGCATCGGATTCGATCGCGCCGGTGAGCGGGTAGCAACCAAGCGTGCGGAAACGCACGAGACGCTCACTGACCACTTCGCCGGGCTGCAGCTTCAGCCTGCCATCGTCGACCATGATCAACATGCCGTCGCGCTCGACCACCGGCCGCTTCGCGGCGAAATAGAGCGGCACGATCGGGATGTTCTCCTGAAGAATGTACTGCCAGATATCGAGTTCGGTCCAATTGGAGAGCGGAAAGACCCGGATCGATTCGCCCTGGTTGATCCGCGTGTTGTAAATCTTCCACATTTCCGGGCGCTGGTTCTTGGGGTCCCAGCCGTGCTTGTCGTCGCGGAAAGAGAAGATACGCTCCTTGGCGCGCGATTTTCCTCATCACGCCGGGCACCGCCGAAAGCGGCGTCGAAACCGTATTTGTCGAGCGCCTGGCGCAGCCCCTGCGTCTTCATCACATGGGTGTGGACGTTGGAGCCGCTGTCGATCGGGTTGATGCCCTGCTCAACGCCTTCCTGATTGATATGGACCAGCAGGTCGAGGCCGTGCGTCGCCGCCATCCCGTCACGGAAGGCGATCATCTCGCGGAACTTCCAGGTGGTGTCGACATGCAGGAACGGGAACGGAGGCTTCGCCGGATAGAAGGCCTTCATGGCCAGGTGAAGCAGCACGGACGAATCCTTGCCAACCGAATAGAGCATCACCGGGCGGGCGAAGGTTGCCGCCACCTCCCGGAAGATGTGGATCGCCTCGGCCTCCAGCCTGTCCAGATGGGAAAGCGCTGGGCGCTGCGCTGACAAAGTTTGCTTCATATCCGATAGGCACCATTTCGCGAGATGCCGCCAAAACGAGCTGTTTGGCGGCGCGCCCCAGTCGACAGCGGGCATGATGCAAAATTACCCGACGCCCCAGGGTGCGGACAAAACCGCGTTTTTCAAATTTGCGCCGAACGGCAGAAAATACCGGCAGCCCTACCCCGTGCGGCCTGCATGATTTTTCGTATCTGCCGCGAGGCCCGGTTCAGCGCCGACCGCGAAGTTGAGGCTTTACGACGTCGGGCGCACGCGATATGGAACGGCCGGCCGCGTTGGGGCGTAGCCAAGCGGTAAGGCAGCGGTTTTTGGTACCGCCATTCCCTGGTTCGAATCCAGGCGCCCCAGCCATCGACGCTCGACCTCCCCGCGGCCCAAGTCACTTCACCGCCACGCTTTCGGTCTCCCCCAACTCTGCTAACAGCGTCACCGCAAGGCAGGCGGGCCGCATCACAGTGAACGGGAAGACATGCAATTCATCGATCTGGGCGCTCAACGGGAGCGCATTCGCGACAAGCTTAAAGCGGCGATCGACCGTGTCGTCGACGACGGCCGATACATACTCGGGCCGCAAGTAGCCGAATTCGAAAACGCGCTGGCCGACTATGTCGGGGTCAAGCACGTGGTCGCCTGTGCCAATGGTACCGACGCGCTGCTGCTCCCGCTCATGGCCTATGGGGTCGGCCCCGGCGACGCCGTTTTCTGCCCCTCCTTCACCTTTGCTGCCACGGCTGAAGTTGTCGCGCTCAGGCAGGCCGAGCCGGTCTTCGTCGAGATCGATCCGGATACCTACAACATCGACCCCGCCAGCCTCGAGGACGCTATCGAGATGGTCAAGGCGGAAGGTCGGCTGACCCCGCGCGCCATCATCCCCGTCGATCTCTTCGGCCTTTCCGCCGACTATTCCGCGATCACCGCGATCGCCGAGCGCCACGGGCTCGCCGTCATCGAAGACGCGGCCCAGGCAATCGGTGGCAAGTTCGGCAACGGCATGTGCGGCAGCTTCGGCCAGGTCGGCTCCACCAGCTTCTACCCCGCAAAGCCGCTGGGCTGCTACGGCGACGGCGGTGCGATGTTCACAAACGACGACGAGATGGCTGAGAAGCTGCGCTCGCTGGCCTTCCACGGCAAGGGCGAGACGCAGTACGACAACGTCCATGTCGGCATCAATTCGCGTCTCGACACGCTGCAGGCCGCCATTCTGATCGAGAAACTCGCCATCCTCGAAGACGAGATGGAAAAGCGCCAGGCGGTCGCGCGGCGCTACAAGGAAGGCCTGCAGGGCGTCGTCAAGGTGCCTGAGGTTTCCGCCGGCAGTCGTTCGGCGTGGGCGCAGTATGCCATCGAAACCCCGCGCCGGGACGAGCTGAAAGCTCATTTGCAGGCCCAGGGCATCCCGTCGGTGATCTACTACGTCAAGCCGCTGCACCAGCAGGTGGCGTATTCTCAGTACCAGACCGCGCCGGGCGGGCTGGCGCTCTCGGAAGAACTGCCGTCGCGAATCCTGTGCCTGCCAATGCACCCCTACCTCTCGACGGAGGATCAGGATCGCATCATCGCGACCATCGTGGACTTCATCGGTCGCTGAGACCGAACACAGCTAAACGCAGAAGGGCCGGTCGATCGACCGGCCCTTCTTTTTTCTTGGGGTGTCTCAAGCGCCTTTAGCGGCGGGCAAACAGCGCCCATACGGCCGGCACGATTGCCGCGGCGAGCGCAACCTTGATGAGGTCCGGCAGGATGAATGGCGCAACGCCGAACTGCCAGGATGCCGAAGCGCCGATGATACCGGCGAGCCAGGCTAAGCCCATCGCCATCATGACGATCTCGGCAGCAAGCATGGCGCCGAAGAGCTTGAATGGGTTGCGATCCCAGCCGCGATCGGCGGCCCAGCCGACGATTGCCGCCATGACGACGAAGCCGGCGAGGAAGCCGCCGGTGGTGCCCATCATGTAGGCGATGCCGATTCCCTTCTCGGGGGTCGACTGGAAGACGGGGAAGCCCATGGCGCCCTCGGCCATGTAGAGCAGCAGCGTCGCAACGCCGAGCCGGAGCCCGAAGGTTTGCGGCAATGCCGAGCACGGCAAGCGTCTGCAGCGACATGTCGACCGGGCCGAGCACCACCTTGGTCTTGGCCGACAGGGTGAGCAGCAGCGTGCCGGCGACTGCCAGGAAGGCGAGCACGGCATAACGCGCAACGCCCTTTTCGGGCAATGCGAGCGAAACCAGCGGACGAGACAGGATTGCGGCGGACATGTCGTTCTCCATCAGAGTGTCGGCGGGCAAGGCTGCCCGGTGCGATGGTTCCCCTATATGGTCTTCCATGATATGCGGCAACTCGTTTCGCCTGCCCTTTCCACATCGCTACGGCACCTCTCCATGGCACTCGATTTCGATACAAAGTTCGAACCCGCCTATGGCGAGGCGGTCGAGGTCGCGCCCGATGTGGCGCGAATCACGGTCAACAATCCGAGCGCCTTCACCTTTCACGGCACCAACAGCTATCTGGTTGGACGAGACACACTGGCGGTCATCGATCCGGGTCCGGAAGACGACGCGCATTTCGGTGCTCTCATACGGGCGATTGCAGGCAGGCCGGTGAGTCATATCTTCGTCAGCCACACCCACGTCGATCATTCGCCGCTGACCCGGAAGCTGGCGGAGCGAACCGGCGCGACCGTGCTGGCCGAAGGACCGCATCGGCCGGCAAGGCCGCTGCGCATCGGCGAGATCAATCCGCTGGACGCCAGCGGCGACACGGATTTCATGCCGGATGTCACACTGGCCGATGACGAACTGGTCGAGGGTGACGGCTGGGCGCTGCGCGCAATCCATACGCCCGGCCACACCGCCAACCACGTTTCCTTCGCATTGGAGGGAACGGGCATGTTGTTTTCGGCCGATCATGTGATGGCCTGGTCGACATCCATCGTGGCGCCGCCCGATGGGGCGATGTCCGATTACATGGCTTCGCTAGACCGCCTTCTGGGCCGCGACGATCGACTGTTCCTGCCTGGCCATGGCGGGCCGGTGACCCAGCCTGCCGCCTTCATGCGGGGACTGAAGGCGCATCGCAAGATGCGTGAGCGGGCCATCATCGAGCGGCTTCGCCGCGGCGACCGCACCATTCCCGAGATGGTCGCAGCCATTTACCGAGACACCGATCCGCGCCTCTACGGCGCAGCCGGCTTGTCAGTGCTCGCACATCTGGAGGACCTTGTCGGCCGAGGCATCGCGGCGTCCGAAGGTGAGCCGTCAATCGACCGGGTCTTCTTCCTCGTCTGAGGCCGGGATATCGATGATCTCCAGCGACTGCCGCGCGAACTCGGCGTCCAGGTCGGACATGAAGGCGCGGATGCGCCGTGCATTGTCGCCAAGGTCGTGCTTGGCGTAGCGGGTGTTCAGGCGCATGTCGACGAAGGTCGACGCGCCCTCGTCCGTCAGTCGCAGCACCGCATCGGCCGGGAAGCGGACCAGCAGCGTCAGCGCTTCCAGTTCGATGGAAACTTCCCCGTGCTCGGCCTCCAGAGGCAAGCGCGCATAGGGTTTCCAGCCTCGCGCGGCAATCACCGCCGCGGCGGCATTCATGACCCTGCTCATCGAGGCGTCGTAACGGCGCCCGCTCAAATCCGGATAATGTTCGGTCTGCAACGCGGCGGCCTCGCGCGTGATCGGCACGATGGCGTTCATGGCCCCGCTGCGGCGCGCAGGAGCAAGAACGAACTGCGGTGGCTCGACGAGGTCGGTCGAGATGTCGTTCAGCACGGGGTAGCGCAGTACGAAATAAGCGCCGGCCGCGTAGGGTGCGAGCACGATCACCGCGAGAAGGGTTGCGGCAAGCGACGCTTTGCCGGCCTTTTCGCCATACAGCCAAAGCCGCCAGAAACCGCCGGCGGCCAGCCCCAGCGCCAGGAGTGCCAGTCCGGCCACAAGCGCCAGAATCCAGAAATACGCGACGGTCTCGACCATCCCGTAACGATGGCCGACACCGGCAACGATCAAAAGCACGAGCGAAAAGCCGGCAATCCTCCTCGCTCGCTGCGCCATCGGCGAAACCCGCCGTTCCGGTCCTGTCGCCATCCGTGCCTTGCCATGCCTGAGACTGTTCGAGCCTCTTACCGGCTTGCTATCGGAGCGTCAAAGGGACCTCCTCCGGGAGTTGACTGCCGTCCGATGACCAGAAACGTGGCGGCAGCCGTCCCAAGAGCGATGGCAGCGCTCGCCAGTGCCGCCATCTGGAAGCCGTTGCCGAAAGCAGACTGCGCAGCCGCGACCAGAGCAGCGCCCTGCGCGGTCGGCAATTCCGCCGCAAGCGAAGACACGCGACCAAGCGCTTCGCCTGCTTCGGCTAGCGCGGTGTCGGAAACGACACCTTGAATGCTGCTCTTCAGGTCTAGTCGATAGAGCGCTGAAGCGAGGCTACCCAGAAGTGCGATACCCAGCGCGCCGCCAAGCTCCGTGCTGGTTTCGGCAATGCCGGCGGCCGAGCCTGCACGCTCCGGCGGGGCAGCCGAGACGATCAGGTCGGTCGTCAGCGTGAACACGGGCGCTAGACCGAACGAAAGATGACATAGCCCGCAACGACCCGCGCGAGGTCCGGATCGTCGCCGATGCCGAGCATCAGGAAGCCCCCGCAGCAACCGTCAAGGCCAGGGCAACCAGCCTCTGCGGGGCGACAAGGCGAGTCATCAGCGGCGTGAGCAGCGCGCCGACCACGAAGGTGATGCCGGAAGGCGCCGACCACAGCCCCGCCTCCAAGGGGGAAAGGCCCAATGCGAGCTGGAGATATTGCGCGATCAGCAGAAACGAGCCGAAAGCGATAAAGAAGCCGAAGATGTTGACCGTCAGCGCCGTGCTGAATGCCGGTCGCCGGAAGAGTGCCAGGTCGATGAGTGGATCGGCCAGACGTTTCTGCCGACGCACGAAGAGGGCCGCCACCAGCACGCCCACAACCAACGCCGCACCGACGGCGAGGCTGGGACCGGAATGTGCAAAGAGCTTGATTCCATAGACCAGTGACAGGACGGCCACTATCGACAAGGCGGCGCTCACGAAGTCCGGCCAGGGCGCATCGGCTTCACGTGCTTCGGGAAGCAGCCACGGCCCCACCGCCAGCAACAGCACCATGATCGGCACGTTGAGCAGGAAAACGGCGCCCCACCAGTAATATTCAAGCACCACGCCGCCCAGCACCGGCCCGATCGCGGCGCCCGACGAAAAGCTTGCGATCCAGACACCGATCGCAAAGGTGCGCTGCGCGGGATCGCGAAACATGTTTGTCACAAGCGACAGGGTCGAAGGCGCAAGGGTTGCCGCAGCCAGCCCTAAAAGCGCCCGGGCCGCGATCAGCATCCATACTGTGGTCGAGAACGCAGCGGCGATCGATGCAAGACCGAATGCGGCAGCACCTATCATCAGCAGACGCCGACGCCCGACGCGGTCTCCGAGAACGCCCATGGAAAGCAGCGCGCCAGCCAGCACGAAACCGTAGATGTCGACGATCCAGAGAAGTTCGACCGCGCTCGGGCCGAGATCGGCGGTGAGTTTTGGAACCGCCAGGTTCAGCACCGTCAGGTCCATGGAATAGAGGATGCAGGGAAGCGCAAGCACCGCCAGCCCCGTCCATTCCTTGACGGTTGCGCGGGGTGTCGCGGTTGATTGCATTGCCGCGGTGGTCGTCATGAATGGCTCCGGTTTTCCAACGCCGCGAGACGGCTGAGGTTTTGCCTTTTCGTTTCTCGGCTTCATGTGGGCCGGATAACGTAGTATGCTATTATAATCTGATGGTATTATTTTGCTACTGACGAATACGAAAAAGAGACATATGGCTGGAAAACGGAGTTACGACGATGGCTGCGCCGCAGCGTTTGCACTGGATCTGATCGGCGAGCGCTGGGCTTTGCTGGTGGTTCGCGAGCTGATGTTCGGGCCGAAGCGCTTCTCTGACCTGAAGGCCGACCTGCGCACGATCACGCCCAACATCCTGACACAGCGGCTGGAAGACCTGGAGGTGGCAGGGATCATCACCCGGCGCCGTCTCCCGCCGCCGGCAGCATCATCCGTCTACGAACTTACCCCTTGGGGTCGCGCGCTGGAGCCGGTCTTGGTCGAGCTCGGGCGGTGGGGCGCACAGTCGCCTGCCCTGCCACAGGGCAGGCCGATCAGCGCGGCGTCGGTGGTGCTGTCGCTCCGAACACTGTTCGACCCGACGATTGCGGGCGACGCGGCGTTACGGCTCTCGCTCGTTCTCGACGGTGTGCCGTTCAGCGTTCGGGTAAGTAACGGAGAATTCGAAGTCGCAGCGCATCGGCACGACGGCAATGCCGACGCCGAGGTGGTAACCGAGGCCTCGACACTGGACTCGCTGCTTGCCAACAATACCGATCTGGATCGTGCCCTTGCCAGCAAGGATGTTGAGCTCACCGGCGACCGTGGGGCTTTCGAATGCTTCCTGTCATGGTTCCCGCTGCCGGTCGAAGATAACACGGCAGCGGGGTAAGGTTTGCGGGCGAAGGCCTCAGGCTGTCGGCAGCTCGTAGGTTTCGAACTGCTTGCGCAGCGTCGTCTTCTGGATCTTGCCGGTGGCGGTATGGGGAATCTCGTCAACGAAGACCACGTCGTCCGGCATCCACCATTTTGCGATCTTCCCTTCCATGAAGCCGAGTAGCTCGTCCTTGGATGGCTCCTTGCCCGGCTTGCGCACGACGACCAGCAAAGGCCGTTCATCCCATTTCGGATGCGCGATACCGATAACAGCGGCCTCAGCGACGTCAGGATGCCCGACCGCAAGGTTTTCCAGATCGATGGTCGAGATCCACTCACCGCCGGACTTGATCACGTCCTTGGCCCGGTCGGTGATCTGCATGTAGCCCTGCGGATCGATGTGGGCGACATCGCCCGTGTCGAACCAGCCTTCATCATCGAACTGCTCGGTGCCGGCGCCGCCGTAATAGGCGCGCGCCACCGCCGGGCCGCGCACCTTGAGCCTGCCGAAAGTCTTTCCATCCCACGGCTGGTCATGGTTTTCGTCGTCGGTGACCTTCATCTCCACGCCGAAGGGCGCGAAACCCTGCTTCTGCTGTATGTCGAGCTTGGCGTCGCCTTCCAGTTCCAGATATTCCGGCTTGATCGTCGCCAGCGTGCCGAGTGGAGACATTTCGGTCATGCCCCATGCGTGGATGACCTCGACGTCGTAGTTCTCCTGGAACTTCTTGGTCATGGCGCGCGGGCAGGCAGAGCCGCCGATCACTACTTTCTTCAGATGTGGCAGCTTCTTGCCGGTTTCCTCCAGATGCTGCAGCAGCATCAACCACACGGTCGGCACCGCGGCGGTGAAGGTCACCTTCTCAGTGTCCAGCAGTTCGTAAATCGCCTCGCCGTCCATGCGCCCGCCGGGCATGACGAGCTTTGCCCCGCACATGGGTCCGCTCTGTGCAAGCCCCCACGCATTGGCGTGGAACATAGGCACCACCGGCAGCACCGTATCGCGCGAGGAAAGCCCCATCGCATCAGGCACAAGGGCGATCATGGCGTGAAGCACGTTCGAGCGATGGGAATAGACCACGCCCTTCGGATCGCCGGTGGTGCCCGACGTATAGCACATGCCGCAGGCAGCCGTTTCCTCAAGCTGCTTCCAGCGGAAGTCGCCGTCCGCTTCGGCTAGCCATTCCTCATAGGCTATCGCGTTCGGGAGTGAGGTCTGCGGCATGTTCGCCTTGTCGGTGAAGACGATCACGCGCTTCACGGACGGCACCTGCGGGACGATCTTCTCGGCCAGCGGCACGAAGGTCAGGTCGACGAACAGCGCCTTGTCCTCGGCATGGTTCATGATCCATGCGATCTGTTCGGGGAAAAGCCTCGGATTGAGCGTGTGGTAGACACCGCCAACACCCATGATGCCGTACCAGGCCTCCAGATGCCGCCCGGTATTCCAGGCCAGCGTGGCGATCCGGTCTCCGGCGGCAAAGCCCTCGCGTTCGAGAAGCTGTGCCGCCTTCAGCGCGCGCTGGCGTGTCTCGGCATAGGTCGTGCGCACGATCGGCCCCTCGACCGAGCGCGAAACGATCTCGCGCGCGCCGTGCTGCGTTGCCGCGTGGTCCAGTATCTTGTGGCAGAGCAGCGGCCAATCCTGCATCAATCCATGCATCGCGTTCCTCCTCCTTTTTTGGCTGTCGGCAGTCTTCGCCGGAACACGCGGCTTGTCCAGTCTCCCGCCTTCGAAATTCACCCTGGCATGTGGTTGGCGGCGGCAAATCCGGGAAACCGGAAGGGTGCTTCAACCCCTCGATTCCAAGGTCGTCCGGGCATCCTCGGACCGTTCGCCACAAAGCCGCCATCTTTGCGACCGAACCGTTAATGCGGGGCGGTAAGGGATTCAGTGTCGTAAGAGGCGTCCCATGAATATGTCAGTTGCGGAAACTACTCCTCCGCCCCTTCAGCCCCCTCCCCCGCCCGCCGTCATAGCATCGCTCGAAGCCGTCGAGATCGAGCTGGAGCTCGGCCGCAAGGAGATCGGCGAGGAACAGTACGAGACGACGATCCGCGAAACGGTCGAGGCCGTCGGCGGCGTGCTCCTGTTCCAGATGAAGATCGAGAAGGAAGGTGTCGGCCACTGGGTGGCGGCGATCGCGCTCGAAAGTGCCGAAGGCCGCGAGATCGCGATCATCGACCTGCCATGCAGCGGGGAAAGCGCCAGTGTCATCCCGGCATCCGAGAGCGACCTGCCGATTGCACGAATTGCGGCCGCCTATGCGAGCCTCGCGGACTGCTGGGCGACCGCCGCCTGAAACATCGCCGGGATGGTCCAGCATCCACGGCGATGTGAACCAGCTTCCGCGCGACCTTACGCGACCATCCGTTAGCAGGTAGGTTTGGTCTCCACCAAGGAGGCCATGATGACCCAGCCGATCCCGCTCACCAATCTTCAGGCACGCGACATTGCGTCCGTGCTGCATCCATACACGCCGATCCACAAGCTCGGTGAGATGGGGCCATTGGTGATCGAGCGCGGCGAAGGTGTCTACGTCTACGACACGCAGGGAAAGCCCTATATCGAAGGCATGTCCGGTCTGTGGTGCGCGGGCCTCGGCTTCGGCGACGAGGAGATGGTGGAGGCCGCCACCGCGCAGCTCCGTTCGCTTCCCTACTATCACCTGTTCGGTGCCAAGGGCACGGAATCGGCGATCGAGCTCGCCGAGAAGCTGAAGGAGATCGCGCCGATGCCGATCTCCAAGGTGTTCTTCACCTCCTCAGGATCGGAGGCCAACGACACCCAGGTGAAGCTTGCCTGGTACATGAACAACGCGCTCGGCAGGCCCGACAAGAAGAAGATCATCTCGCGGATGAAAGCCTACCATGGCGTGACCGTCATGTCGGCATCGCTGACCGGCCTGCCCTATAACCATATGGGCTGGGATCTTCCGGTTGACCGGGTGCTGCATACCGACTGCCCGCACTACTATCGCTTCGGAGCGGAGGGCGAGAGCGAGGCCGAGTTCGTGGCGCGGATCGTGGGCTCGCTGCGCGATCTCATCGAGCGCGAGGGGCCGGACACCATCGCGGCGATGATCGCCGAACCCGTGATGGGCGCCGGCGGCGTGATCGTGCCGCCGGCCGGCTACTATCCGGCCATTCAGGAAGTGCTCGACGAGCACGACATCATCCTGATCGACGACGAGGTCATCAACGGTTTCGGACGTACCGGCAACTGGTGGGGTTGCCAGACGCTCGGCATGAAGCCGACGACCATCTCGGCCGCCAAACAGCTGACGGCAGCCTATGCGCCGCTGGGCGCCGTCATGGTGCCGGAGGACATCTATCAGGCCTATGTGGACCATTCGGCCAAGATCGGCACCTTCGGCCACGGCTTCACCTATGGCGGCCATCCGCTCGGCTGCGCGCTGGGGGTCAAGGCGATCGAGATTTACCAGCGGCGCGACATACTCGGCCACGTCCGCAAGCTTGCTCCGGTTTTCGAGAAGCGCATGCGCAAACTGGCGGACCATCCGCTGGTCGGCGAAGCACGCTATTGCGGGCTTGTCGGCGGCGTGGAGCTGGTAGCCGACAAGGCGACCAGGCGCAGCTTCGACGCCAAGTCCGGCGTCGGCGCGCAATGCGCGCGGTTCTGCGAGGCGCATGGTGCGATCCTGCGCGGGATCGGCGACACCATCGCGCTGTGCCCGCCGATGATCATTACGGAGAGCGAGTTGGAAGAGCTTTTCGACCGGCTGGAAAAGGCCCTCGACGATTGCGAGGCATGGGTCTCGACGCAAGGGTTGCGCGCCAGCTAGCCGGCTAGCCCTTCACATCCCGGCTGGCATTCCTACCTTCAGCTTTGAGAAGCGACGAAGGAGCAAGCCATGCCCAACCCCGCACCCGGTTTCCAGCGTCGACCGGACCATCGGATCGTTGTCGAGCCCTACACGGGCACGGTAACGGTTCGCTTTGGCGACACGGTGATCGCATCATCCGAACGGGCGCTCGAGCTGCGCGAAGGCAGTTATCCGCCCGTCCTCTATCTTCCCCTGGAGGATATCTATCTCGAGCATTTCGAGAAAAGCGCGACGACCACGCATTGTCCGTTCAAGGGCGATGCGACCTACTGGAGCGTCCGCGCCCACGGCGCGGCAGCCGCCGATGTCCTGTGAGTTTACGAAGAGCCCTACGACGAGATGACCGCCATAGCCAGCCACGGCGCCTTCTACCCTGACAAGGTCAGGATCGACGCCGCGAAGCCGTAGCGGTCAGAGCTGCTCCAGGATCACCGCGGCGCCCGACGTGACGGCGCTGCCGGGAGAATCCTCGATGTTCAGCGCGGTGACCGTGCCATCTTCGACGATCATCGAGAAACGCGCCGAGCGCAGGCCGAGGCCGCGTGCGGACATGTCGAGATCGAGCCCGGTCGCCTTGGCGAAGTCACCGCTGCCGTCGGCCAGATAGAGCAGCTTGCCCTCGCCGCCGGTGAAGCGGGCCCAGGCCGACATCACGAAGGCGTCGTTGACGGCGACGACGGCGATGGTGTCGACGCCGCGCGCCAGGATCGCATCGTAATTCTCGAGATAGCCGGGCAGATGGTTGTTGGAGCAGGTCGGCGTGAACGCGCCTGGAACGCCGAACAGGACGACCTTCTTGCCGGCGAAGATATCCGCCGTGTTCAGGTCTTTCATCCCGTCTTCGGTCATCGTCTTCAAGCTGACATCGGGCAGTTTCTGTCCAACGGCGATCGTCATCGTGTTTACCTCAGGCAGAGCGGGAGATTGGTTATTGGTGGGACGAAACGGTTAGCCTTTGCCCAGCGCGAACGCAACAGGTCACGGCAGATCGAGGGTTCCGCTGACCGCGCCCGCGCTGGTGATCAGCGTGTAGGCAAGCTGTTTGTCGCCGCCAGCCTCGTCGCGATCGTGGACGGCTATGCTGAAAGTGCGTGATGCAACATCTAGCTCGGCCGTGCCCAGCACCAGCGTTTCGGTTCCGGCCACGAAAAGTTCCAGCGGCTTCACATTCTCTGGCAACTTTGCCTCGACCTGCATCCGATCACCCGACATATCGACCGCTCTGGCCTCAAATCCCGCTCGTGCCGGCCCCGGCATCGCGGCAAATGCCGCAGCGACGGCGGTCATGTCATCTCCGGCATGAGCGTTGGCATTCGGGTCCAGGGTCAGCCGCGCCTGCACCGGCACGCAGATGCTTTCGCAGACGCCGAGAAAGACATCCGCCTCTACCTGTTCGTGTTCCGTATCGTCGGGCAGCGTGAATGTGAGCCCGAGCGAAACCGATTTGTCGTAGCCGGCCCAGATGGAATAACCGTCATCGAACCGCTTGGGCGCCGGGTAGTCGATCTGGACCGGCGTCTCGTTCCCGTCAGCCAGGATCGCGACCGTCGGAGGCACACCCGACTCGCCAGGGTCGCGCCAGTAGGTTTTCCAGCCACGATCGAGCTTGATCTCCAGAGCGCCGCGCACCTGCCCGCTGGCATCGGGCGCGCCGCTGGTCACGATGCGTATCGCGCCTCCCTCGACGTCATGCCATTCGCTGGAAGCAGCCTGAGCGTGACCTGCGCCGGCCACGGCAAGGACAAGCAGCGATGCGGAAATGCGGGTGATTTTCATGGGCTGGAACTTGGTACGGTTCCGTCTGTTTCGCAATCGGCGGCGATATGCTCATCATCATAATTGTGTGAGCGAAAAGCCGCAGCCCGATTGCGGGCTCGCTACGTCTTTCAAGCGGCAAGGAAACAGGCTAGCCTTCCATCATGGATATTCCGGGTTCAAAGACGTCGGCGCGGGCTGGCTTCCTAGACGACCAGTTCCTCATCGCCATGCCGGGCATGAAGGACGAGCGCTTCGCGCGCTCGGTTATCTACATCTGCGCGCACAGCGAGGAAGGCGCGATGGGCCTGATCATCAATCAGGTTCAGGAAATGCTGTTCCCGGACCTGCTGGTGCAGCTTGGCGTACTCGACGAGAAGCAGGCGATCCGCCTGCCGCCGCAGGCGCGTGATCTCGTCATCCGTCATGGTGGACCCGTCGACCGAAGCCGCGGCTTCGTTCTTCACAGCGACGACTACATGGTCGAATCCTCGATGCCGGTGTCGGATGAGATCTGCCTGACGGCAACCGTCGATATCCTGCGCGCAATCTCGGCGGGCAGCGGGCCCCGCCACGCGCTGATGGCGCTGGGTTATTCGGGATGGGGTGCCGGACAGCTGGAGCACGAGATCGCCGAGAATGGCTGGCTCACCTGCCCTGCCACCATGGACCTGCTGTTCGATCCCGATCTCGACCGCAAATACGATCGGATTCTCGCCTCACTCGGCATCAACCCCGCGCATCTGAGCATCGAGGCCGGCCACGCCTGATCGAAACGCAGGCATATCGGCAGTATTCTCCGAGCGGGCGCTGGCGTATCAGGCCTGCACCAGCGGGAACTGCTCCTTGAGCAGCTTGACCGCCGCGTCGGCCTGCATGGGCGGGCCGAACATATAGCTCTGCACGTATTCGCAACCCATCTGGCGAAGCTCCAGCGCATCGTTTTCGTCGGCAACGCCCTCTGCAACGACCGACAGGCCGAGTTCATGCGCCATGTTGACCATCGACCGCAGCAGCACTGCCCGCTTCGGGCTGGCATCGTCGACGAAGCTCTTGTCGATCTTGATCGTGTCGAACGGAAAGCGGGTGAGATAGGCGAGCGACGAATAGCCGGTGCCGAAATCGTCGAGCGACAGGCCGATACCCAACTGCTTGAGCTTGGCCAGGATGTGGGCCGATTGCTCGGGATTGTCCATCACGAGCGACTCCGTCAATTCCAGCCGGAAGCAGCGCGGCTTGAGATTGGCTCGAGCCACGATGGACCGCACGTCGCTTACGAGGTCCCGGCGGATGAGTTGGCGGCTCGACAGATTCACCGAGACTGAAAGCGGCACGTCGCCGACCTGTTTCTGCCACGAAGCAAGATCGTCCGCTGCCTGTTGCATCGCAAACAGGCCAAGCTGCACGATCAATCCGCAGCTTTCGGCCACAGGAATGAAATCGGAAGGTGGAATCGATCCGCGCCGTGGATGCTCCCAGCGCAGCAACGCCTCGAAGCCGGCGATCGAACGATCTTCGAGGCGCACGATCGGCTGGTAGGCAAGCCTCAGCTCCGAGCGCTCGACCGCACGGCGAAGGTCCGATTCAAGCTGCAGCCTGTCCGTACCCACGGAACGGAATGCAGGCCGGAAAGGCTCGATACGGTCACCCCCGAAGCGCTTGGCCTGATGCATGGCCAGTTCCGCGTCCTTCACCATGTCCTCGGCCCCGGCCTGCGACGAGTTCCACGAAACGAGGCCAATGGACGCGGCCAGCACGATCTCGCGCTTGGCGAAGGTGATCGGCGCGTTGATCGCCTGTTTCACCGCATCCGCGACGCCTGCGATGCGTGCGGGATCCTGTTCGGAAAGCAGCAGCAGCGCGAACTGATCGCCACCGAAGCGGGAAAGCGAATCGCGTGGCTTGAGAAGCCTGTGCAGACGCCTCGCAATCGTCAGCAGGATTGTGTCGCCAGCGGAGATGCCGAGCCCGTCATTGACCTGCTTGAAGCGGTCGATGTCGATCACCATTACGGTCGGGCGAACACTCTCCTCGGTCCGCGCGATGGAGATCACCGCTTCCAGCCGGTTGAGAAACAGTTCGCGGCTCGGCAGTCCGGTCAGGTTGTCGTGAACGGCATCGTGCAGCAGACGCTCTTCCGCCTTCTTCTGCTCGGTCACGTCGACCAGCGTCCCGACGCAACGGATGACCTCGCCGTCGGAGCCGATGACCGGCCGGGCGCGCAATGTGAACCAATGATAATGGCCGTCGGCGCCGCGCAGCCGGAAGGATTGCGAGACGCGGCCGCGGCGATGTTCGAGTATCACATCGAGCGTCGTACGGAACGTATCGCGATCATCGACATGCAGCGCCGGCAGCCAGTTGCGGGCGGCTCCATGGAGGGTTCCAGGCGCAAGACCGAGCTGTTTGGAGACGTCGGGTTTCGTCACCACGCGGTCGCGCAGCACATCCCAGTCCCAGACGATGTCGCCGGCCCCGGTCACGGCCAGCGCCTGCCGCTCCATGTCGCTGAAAAGCCCCTGATGCAGGGCACCGCCCGCAAAGGCGTGCTGCATGACCGTGAAGCCGATCAGCAGAATGATCAGGATGAGACCGCCACCCAGCGCGGGTTGGACGATGTCGTTGTCCAGCACGCCCGTCACAGCCATCCAAGAGCCGACAAGCCATGCAAGGATCATCAGCCAGCTCGGCACCAGCATGATCGCGCGATCATAGCCCTGGAACGACAGATAGGCGATGAGGCCGATACCGGCGACCGCCGTCAGCGCGAAAGAGAAACGCGCCACCCCGGCAGCAATCGACGCGTCGAAGAGCGCCACGCCGGCGAGAGCCAGAAGCGCCATTATCCACGCGACAGCGCCGTAGCTGAAATGCAAATGCCAGCGATTCAAGTTCAGATAGGTGAACAGGAAGACCACGAAGGTGGCCGCCAGCGCTACCTCGGTGCCTGCGCGCCATAGCTGCTCATTGCCGGCTGTAATGTCCAACACCTGATTGAGGAAGCCGAAGTCGATGCAGATATATGCCAGCACCGCCCACGAAAGCGCCGCCGTGGCGGGGAACATCGACGTGCCCTTGACCACGAAAAGGATGGTGAGAAACAAGGCCAGCAGACCGGCAATGCCGATCACGATGCCACGGAACAGCGTGTAGGAGTTTGTGGTGTCCTTGTAGGCCTCCGGTTCCCACAGATAGACCTGCGGCAGCCGTGGGGACGAAAGTTCGGCGATGAAGGTGACGACCGATCCCGGATTGAGGGTGACGAGGAAAACGTCCGCGTCGCGGCTGGCCTGGCGGTCGAGCGCGAAACCCTCGCTCGGCGTGATCGCGGCGATGCGGTTCGAACCGAGGTCGGGCCAGACCAGACCCGATCCAACCAGCCTGAAATGCGGCGCGACGATCAGCCGGTCGAGCTGCTCGTCGGTCGTGTTGGCGAGGGCGAAGACCGCCCAGTCGCCGCTTGAGCGCTCGTCCAGCGCTTCGACCTCGATGCGCCGCACGATTCCATCGACGCCGGGAGCCGTCGACACCTGAAAATTCTCGCCCTGGAAGCGGTAGATTTCGACGGCGCGCGACAGGTCGAGCGCGACATCCTCACGCGAAATCTTGATCGGCTCGATCGCGGAAGCGGGAAATGCCAGCATCGCAAATACCAGCGCCAGAAAGGCGCATGCGAGCCGTTGCCCCGTTCGCACTGTCGATCTCAAACGTTCAGCCTTTTGTTTCAGCGTCCCGACGCTCGTCCGCGATCAGGGCGTATATGTAGTGATCCTGCCAGACCCCGTTGATGCGCAGGTATGAACGCAACAGTCCTTCACGTGTGAATCCGGCTTTTTCAAGCACGCGGATCGAACGTGCGTTTTCTGGAATACAGGCGGCCTCGATACGGTGCAACCTCATCGCGCCGAACGCATGGGAAATCAGAGCGCGGATGGCATCCTGCATGTACCCCTTGCCGGCGTAACGCTCGCCCATCCAGTACCCAATCTGTGCCGATTGCGAGACGCCGTAGCGGATATTGCCGATGGTGACGCCGCCGATGAGCCGATCAGTCTCGTTCTCGAAAATCAGGAACGCAATGGCAGTGCCCGCCGCAAATTCCTCTCGGTAGCGGCGGATGCGGTGGCGCCAGCCTGCGCGCTCCAGTTCGTCACGCGCCCAGCGCGGCTCCCACGGTTCCAGGAAGGCGCGGCTCTCGTGCCTCAACGCCGCCCATTCGTGGTAGTCGGATGGTGCGGGCAAGCGCAGCGTAACACGCGTGCCCTTGAGCGTCAGCTTCGGACGGCTGAAGAACGGCAGCGCCGGCATTGATGCTGGAGATCAGACGGCGAGCTTGCGCGCGGCCGGCGCAATGCCCAACAGGCGGTCGTTGACGGTCTCGAAGGTGGGCAGCATGCCGACCGGACCGACAGCGGCAATCGTCGGCCTTGTAGAGAACAGGCGCGAAGACAGGTCCGTCAGGCGTTCGATGGTCAGCTTGGACAACCGGTCGACCAGTTCGTCGGTATCGATCGGACGCCCAAACAGCAGAAGCTGGCGCGCGATCTGCCCTGCGCGGCTCGCAGCACTCTCGCGAGACATCATGAGCCCCGCACGATATTGGGCCCGCGCACGGTTAAGCTCCTCCTGACTGATGTCCTTGCCGGCGCGCTGGAGTTCCTCGATGAGCACGGGCACGAGTTCGGCTATGTCGCTGCGCCCCGTGGCAGCGTGGACGCCGAAAACACCGGTGTCCGAAAAGCCCCAATGAAACGCGTAGACGGAATAACAGAGCCCGCGCTTCTCCCGCACTTCCTGGAAAAGCCGGGACGACATGCCCCCACCGAGGATCATGGAAAGCACCTGCGAGGCGTAAAAGTCGCGCACATGATAGGCGCGGCCCTCGAAACCAAGCACGATCTGGGCATCCATCAGGTCACGGCTTTCGCGATAGTCGCCGCCTGTATAGATCGCCTGGCGAGGCTCTTCTATCTTGGCTTGGGCACGGAACCCGCCGAGACGCTTCTCCACCTCACGGACGAACTCGTCATGGGTCACGCCGCCGGCGGCGACCACCACCATGCGGTCTGCCCCATACTGCCGCTCGATGAATTTATGTAGTTGCTCCGAGGTGAAGGATTTCACCGTTTCCGGCGTTCCGAGAATTGAGCGTCCGAGCGTCTGATCGCGGAATGCAGTCTCGGTGAAGCGGTCGAACACGATGTCGTCGGGCGTGTCGTGAGCGGCACCGATCTCCTGAAGGATCACGTGCTGTTCGCGCTCGAGTTCCTGCGGGTCAAACTTTGAGTCGGTCAGGATGTCAGCGAGGATGTCCACTGCGAGCGGAACGTCGTCCTTGAGCACCCGCGCAAAGAAGGAGGTGGTCTCGACGCTTGTCGCCGCATTGATCTCCCCGCCCACATCCTCGATCTCGGAGGCGATCCTCCATGCGCTTCTGCCGCCAGTGCCCTTGAAGGCCATATGTTCCAGCAGATGCGCCAGGCCGTGCTCGTCGTCGCGTTCGTTGCGGGCGCCGGATTTGACCCAGACGCCAAGGGCAACGGACTCGATGTGGGGAAGGGTTTCGGTGGCGACCGTCAGGCCGTTCGACAGACGGCTTACCTCAACACCCATATAGGCTTAACTCCCTGAACTCTCGCGGGCCGCTCTGGACAGGCGGCTGAGATGATCTTCCAACATTTTCGGATCGGATGGAAGCACCGCAAATTTCTCGGGCCGTTCCATCAGGTCGCCGAGCCATACCGGCAGGGCCGGAGACACGCCGCATGCGGCCTCGACGGCCGCCGGGAACTTTGCCGGATGGGCTGTGGAAAGCACGACCATCGGCGTTGTCGACTCCGCCTTCTCGCGCGCGACCTTCACGGCCGTGGCCGTGTGGGGATCGATGAGGTAGCCGGATTTCGCAAGCACGTCGCGGATCGTGTCGGCCGTCTCGGCCATTGACGAGCGGCCGGCGTCGAATTCGGTGCGGATCGCCTCGAGCGCCGGCTTGCCGATCTCGAAGCTGCCGGACTGACGCAGCCCCTGCATCGCCCGCACGACACTGTCGGCGTCTCGGCCATGCGCCTCGAACAGCAGTCGCTCGAAATTGGACGAGACCTGGATGTCCATCGATGGCGACGTGGTCTCCATCACGCCGCGTGTCTCGTAGGTGCCGGTGGCGAGCGTACGCGCCAGAATGTCGTTGTCGTTGGTGGCGATGACCAGACGGTCGATCGACAGGCCCATACGCTTGGCCGCATAAGCGGCGAAGATGTCGCCGAAATTGCCGGTCGGCACGGTGAACGAAACGGCCCGGTCGGGCGCGCCGAGCGAAAGCGCCGACGAGAAATAATAGACGATCTGGGCCATGATGCGCGCCCAGTTGATCGAGTTCACACCGGACAGCCGCACCCTGTCGCGGAAGGCATGGTGGTTGAACATGCCCTTCACGAGGTCCTGGCAATCGTCGAAATTGCCTTCGACGGCGATCGCGTGCACGTTGGCCGCCGTCGACGTCGTCATCTGGCGCTGCTGCACCGGCGAGACCTTGCCATGCGGAAACAGGATGAAGATGTCGGTGCGGTCGCGGCCGGCAAACGCGTCTATGGCCGCGCCACCCGTGTCGCCAGAGGTCGCGCCGGCAATCGTCGCCCGCTCGCCGCGCTCCGCCAGGACGTGATCCATCAGGCGGGCCAGAAGCTGCATCGCCACGTCCTTGAACGCCAGCGTCGGACCGTGGAAGAGTTCGAGCACGAATTCGTTGGGCCCGGTCTGGACGATGGGACAGACGGCTTCGTGGCGGAAGGTGGCGTAAGCTTCCCGGACGATGCGGGCGAACGTCGCCTCGTCGATCTCGCCGCCGACAAACGGGGTGAGCAGCCGCACCGCCAGTTCCGGATAGGCCAGCCCACGCATGGCGCGGATGTCGGCCTCGCTGAACTTCGGCCATTCGGCCGGCACGTAGAGGCCGCCGTCCCGAGCCAGCCCAGCCAGCAGCACGTCGCGGAAACCGAGTGCGGGCGCGCTGCCCCTGGTGCTCACATAACGCATGATTGCTCGTCCATCGTCGGGACCTTGAATCCGGCTACGGAAAAACCGCAATCCAATGGTCGCATTTTCATTGCGGCGTTGGTATAGAACGCCAGCTTTGCATGAGGGAAGTGCAGTTTATGGCTGTCAGTTTGTTTGAACGCAGAAAGCTGGCGGGTATCGCCGCTTGCAGGCTTTATACTCGCCGTCTCCGGATGCCAGTCCGGCGACACTCTCGGCGCGCTCAACCTCGGGGGCGGCGGCAACGCCCAGCCAGCCGCGGCGCCCGACACGCGGGTTACACAGCAGGAGCTTCTGGCCTACTGCCCGTCGGTTGCGCTGCGCAGCGACGGCGCGGTCCACACGACGTACCAGCGCAACGCTGCTGACGATCCCTCGTCCGTGATCTATCAGGCGTCGATCAGCGACACCACGCGAAGCTGCACCTATCAGAACGGCATCATGAACATGACGATCGCCGTGGCGGGCCGTGTGGTCCCCGGCCCTCAGGGCAGCGCCGGTCAGGTCAACCTGCCGCTGCGCGTCACGGTTTTCCGCGACACCGAGCAGGTTCAGTCGGACGTGAAGACCCATCAGGTCAACGTCACGGACATCGCCGGTGCCACGCAGTTCGTGTTCAGCGATGCCAGCATCTCGATGCCGAACCCGACGGCGCGCAACATCCGCGTCCTCGTCGGCTTCGACGAGCCCTCGAACGCCAAGCGCTAGGCTCAGGCGTCTTCCGACCATTCCGACAGCGCGGCCAGCATGGGCGCGAAGTCGGCCCATCGGCGGATCGCGGTCTCGGCGCCCGCCTCCATCAGGAGGTCGGCATGGCCGGGATGGCTGTGCGAGGCGCCGGTGAATCCGATCACCCTCATTCCTGCTGCCTTCGCGCCGGCAACGCCGTGCACCGAATCCTCGACGACAAAGGTTCTGGCGGGATCGGCGCCCATCTTCTCCGCACCGTAGAGGAAGACGTCGGGCGCGGGCTTCGGCTTGCCCGACGGGGTGTCGAGCGACGAAAACACCACGCCATCGAAAAAGGGCAGCAGATGCGTGCGGGTTAGCATGGCGCGCAGGCGCTCTGTGCCGGAATTGGAGCAGATGCAGCGCTTGCCCGTCACCGACGCGACCGCTTCGGCTGCCCCGTCAATGGCGTGACCTCGGCGCCGATCAAATTTCGCGTGGCGCGTGTCGCATCTACCGCTTCCGGGGCGAGAGCCACCTCAGGCGACGGCTTTCCCGGCGTCGACATCATCGGACAACGCTTAGCGGCGACTGAGCCTCGCTCTGGCGGCGGCGATCATCGCGCCGCATTCGACTGTCGGGTCTGGTCCCAAACGACGGTTTCGAGCCACGGCATCGCGCGATCGAGAAAGTTCACCTTTCGACCACTGGTATTGCGATCAGTCGTGTCGCCAGCTTTCTTAACTACCTGTCGGGTATGCGGAACCGGAAGACTAC
>NZ_JABETK010000001.1:2262500-2349206 GCF_013240295.1 Neoaquamicrobium sediminum | reverse complement strand
ATAGGTGGAGAGTGCTCCAGTGCGGAAAGTGGAACGGATCATGGCTGCGCGGCCGCTGATCCAAGCTGGTGTTCACTGTGGAGTTTCACCACCAGATTATAGGCCCGCCTCTCATATATCCTATGTCAGCGGCCCACGTGGAACTCAAACATCTTTTCTCTCAACTTTTGCGGTTGCGCCACATTAATTGGCTGCATTGAATTCAGTTGTCAACCGATGCTCCGCAATCAGCTCGGTTCTGCCTCGTCCCAGCGAAACATGTCGGCATATCCTCGTCGACCTCAGTCCACCATGCCTTCGGACAAGTGTACTCCGCGTGACGATTAGTGCCCTAAGATGGTTTGCATCCTACCGCGCAAGGCGTCCGTCAAACTGGCGCGGCCTTCATTGTTATTGAGGTACCGCAAGTGGCGGAGATGGCGGAGGTCAAACGGAATATCGTGCTCGCTTTGGGTGATGATTATTACCTCGCGCCCCAACGTGTGCGCGATCCCCGCCTCGTAGAACACATTGGGGTTTCGACCGGTCAGATCGCAGATCACTATTCGGGCGCGGTCGATCAGGCTAACAACATCCTGAATGATACCGGGTGCTTCCCAGATTTCATCAGCTCGCCTCGATACGAGATTGCACGCTGCACTTGCCTGCTGAATCGCCTGGTACACCGGTCCAAACTCGGCCCCAAAGGGCATCATGACCGATACTAGTTGGTGTTCGATCGACTCGTGCTCAGGAATATTGAACACCGAAGGCCGCTGACGCCGAGGGTTCACGCTGCGGAGCAACGTGCGGTAAAGGTCCACATCTTTAACGGCCCAGTGGTTTCGGTGCCAGTCGAAGTCGTGCCTGTGCCTGTTCATATCCAAGCGGTTCTTTTGCGCATACAAAAGCGAGTTCCGCATCGGCGGCACATCAGGGTCGATCGCATATTCAAAGAGGACCTGGCCGTTGTTTATTCGAGCCTCGGTGACTTGTCCGACTTTGCAAATCTCATCTCCAGTGCCCTCTGGAATGAACAGGCATGGTAGGCGTCTCAATGCCACTAAGTGTGGAAGATCACCGTCTTTGAACTGGCCAGCCAAATGCTGCTCAGTGTTTTCGAACATCCGGCCGAGCTCCATGGAGCCCGTAGGATCACTCAATCATAATGCCGCATTATCACGTTGAACAACTGGTCTTCCCCATGCTTCGCCCGGATAATTACTTAAACTGTGCGTGGGGGAAAGAAGAGTCTGATTTTTGCAGGCACATGGTTGCGGGAGGGCGCGCACATCATAACTTGCCACCGGGCGGCCGGCACATGGGGCCGGAGGAGGTTAGGAATGTCGCCAAGCAAGTAGCGGTTGTTGCGGGGGCATCCAGCGCTCTGCGATTGCTATTCCGAGCGGCGGCTTAGCGCTGGCGAGAGCGCTACAGCACACACTTGAGCGCTGCCCTCCGAAGGCTGATGTCAAGGGGTTGGCGACAAAGAGGAGACGAAAAAGGTTGTAAGAACAAGGATTTGCGAGGTCGTCATTCTGATCTTTCAACTCGCGAAAAGTTCACGTAAGCACTGCGTAAGCAGTTGCGACCCGGTAAGCACCCGTAGCTCAGCTGGATAGAGCGTCGCCCTCCGAAGGCGAAGGCCACAGGTTCGAATCCTGTCGGGTGCGCCACTTAAAACAGAACTATGAACGTCGAACGCCCGCGTTCTATGCTGAATGCCGCGACTAACATTCACGGTTTATTCCGACTTCGCTATACGAACCTCTTCGTCCGCGACCCCGACGCGCTGTGCGAGCGCACGCTGATGATCTCGGCGGTAGCCGCCATCTTCGGCGTGTCGGTTCTGCGTGCGCTCATCGGGGGCTAATCGACGTCAAGTTCTGTCAGCTTCCTGGGAGCCAAAGCGGTTGTTTCCCAAGCTCCGGCTGGTACGTGCTCAGTAGAATTCATCAAGTAGCCGGTAGAAAGCCGCGCGGTCGGAATCAAAATCGCTAATGCCATAGTGACCGAGGAACGGTTTGACCCATTCGCGACCGAGCTCCTCGGCGACGTCCCGTGTGGTCAATGCTAAATCCTGATAGCGGTCTGCTAACCCCAGGCGGCCGCAATCGATGACGCCGGAGAAGCGGCCGCTCTCTACCATAACATTTGGCAGACAAGCGTCGCCGTGCGTGACTACCAAGTTCTCACGAAGCGGCTTGCGGGCTTGCAGCCGTGCAAACAGCTCAGTCGGCCCTAGACCCTGATGCTCATCATCGAGATCATCCTGATCTACCAGGCCGGCCTCCATTCGCGCCCGTGCCAGCTCGATGCGGTGCTCTGCTCTATGATCAAACGGGCAGGTTGTCGGGTCGAGTTGATGAAGCTGGCGCAAGACAGCGGCCATCATCGCCACTTTCTCCTCCGCACCCATCGAGGCCGAAAGCAGGTTTTCGCCGGGCACCGCGCTCAGCAGCAGCCAATCCCGCTCCTGTTGGTGGACCTCAGCAAGCACCTGTGCGCAGGGCAGGCCGGTCGTTGACAGCCAGCGCAGCCGCGCTGCCTCTTCTTGTAGTTCGCTCAACAAGCCGGCTGGCTCGGTTTTCACGAACAGAACCCGTCTGCCTGGTGCCTCAACGCGGAATACCGCCGCTTCCGAGCCGCCGACTGTTTGCTGGGTCCAGGTGTAGCTGGCCAGCTTTTCCTTCCAGGCCATTGGGGCTTGGGTCAAAACACGTTCTTCTTCCAACATACTTCCAAGTAGAAACAGGATCTGGCTCTCGGTGCAACTACTGTGACACTGCTCGTCCAAGCCTTCCGGCAAAGAGGTGAGCGCGGCCTGAGCAGAATCCATATTGATGTTTCCGTTACTGCATCGTAAGCGGTGTACCGGTCACACCGTTGCAGCGAAGTTCCATGGAAGCAGTTCACTGACCTGGCTCTGCTGATGGCCGTTGGCGACGGCACCGAGGGTTGAGCTAAGCCAAGCGTGAGGATCTACGGCGTTCAGCTTGCAGGTTTCGATGAACGAGGCGATGACGGCCCAGTTTTCGGCACCGGCATCATGACCGGCAAAGAGCGCGTTCTTCCGGTTCAGGGCAATCGGGCGGATGGTCCGCTCGACGGCATTGTTGTCGAGCTCGATGCGCCCATCGGTCAGGAACAACTCGAGCCCAGCCCAGTATTTGGCGATGTAGCTCAATGCCTCCCCGAGCGGCGCTTTCGCCGAGACGCGGCTGCGATGGTGATCAAGCCAGTCTTTTATTCGCGCCACGGCCGGTGCTGACCGCTTCTGGCGCACGGCGAGCCGGTCATCGGGATCCAGACCTCGGATGCCGGCTTCGATGGCATAGAGCTCGCGGATCAGGCGCACACCCTCTTCGGCGATCGGGGCGGGACCCGTGCGGGTGATCTCTACCAGTTTGCGGCGCGCATGGGCCCAGCAATAGGCGAGCGTGATGTCCGATCCGCCGCGACCTGGTGCGACCAACCGGTTGTAGCCGGCATAACCATCGACCTGAAGAATGCCGCCAAAGCCCTGCAAGATCCGTTCTGCATGAAGGCCACTTCTGCCCGGGGCATAGGTGAAGGCAACACCGGGTGGTGCGGTGCCATTCCAGGGGCGATCATCACGGGCCAGAGCCCAGAAGTATCCGGTCTTGGTCTTTCGGGCCCCAGGATCGAGCACCGGTGCGCGGGTTTCGTCCATGAACAGCTTCGATGACCTTTTCAGGTCTGCCACCAAGGCATCGTAGACCGGGCGCAGCTCGAAGGCGGCCCGACCGACCCAATCGGCCAGCGTTGAGCGGTCCAGATCAACACCCTGGCGGCTGTAAATCTGCGCCTGACGATAGAGCGGAAGGTGATCGGCATACTTGCTGACTAGAACATGGGCGACCATGGCCTCGGTCGGCAACCCGCCGGGGATCAGCCGAGCGGGCGACGGTGCCTGCACCACGCCGTCGGTGCAGGACCGGCAAGCATATTTGGGGCGGCGGGTGACGATCACCCGGAACTGGGCTGGGATCACGTCCAGCCGCTCGGACACGTCTTCGCCAATGCGGTGCAGACCACCGCCGCAGCCACAGACCAGGCTTTCGGGCTCGATGATCTGCTCGATCCGCGGCAGGTGCCTGGGGAGCGAACCACGATTGGCGCTGCGTGGTTTTGCCGATCGCCGTGCCGCACGATCCTCTGCATCTTCCTCGGCATGGACCGCCGCGATGGCCGTTTCCAGATCCTCCAGCGCCAGATCGAACTGGTCCGGATCGCTCTTTTCCGACCTGCGCCCGAAGGCCGCCTGCCTGAACGCGGCGACCAGCTTTTCCAGCTGTGCGATCCGATCGTCCTTGCGTTGATTGCGCGCTTCCGCGGCAACGAGCATCGCCTTGAGGGCGGCAATATCGTCGGGAAGTTCGGTGCTATCGAGCATGACCGGAATCTACCAGATCAAGCACCGCATTCCCGCAAAAAGACATGCCCTGAGTCATCCTGCCGCAGTCATTCCACGGCTTCTGGAGCCCGTGCTTCCACTGCCCGAACCCGGCGCCAATCGAGTCCAGAGAACAGGGCCTCGAACTGCGCGTGGCTCAGCGTTATCAGCCCGTCCCTCACCATAGGCCAGGTGAAGTTGTGCTCTTCCAGCCGCTTGTAGGCCATGACCAATCCGGTGCCATCCCAGTAGAGCAGCTTCAGCCGGTCGGTCTTCTTGGCGCGGAACACAAAGACAGTGCCCGTGAACGGGTCCTTGTGTAGCTCGTTCTTCACCATCGCTGCCAGGCTGTCGTGGCCTTTGCGGAAGTCGATCGGTTTGGTCGCCACCATGATCCGCACCCGGTTGGAGGGGAAGATCATGAGCCCGCCATCAGCGCGTGGACCACCGAGGCAATCCGGGCCGACGAAGCGCCTGGCTCCAGCCGGACGGTCACCGAACCCACCACGACCTCCGGCCCAGCCGATGCAGTCGGTACCGCGGCTGTCACGTCCTCAACAACCGGAGCGACCATCAGAGCCGCAAACTCAACCGGATCCTCTGGTGCCGGCAGCACCAGCTTCCCGTTCCGCGCAAGAGTTCGCCAAGAGGAGACATGGTTGGCCTTCAGCCCATGCCGCTCCGCAACTTCACTAACGCTCGCCCCCGGCCGCAGTGTCTCGGCGACAATCCGCGCCTTCACATCATCGGGCCACTGCCGATTGCGACGCCGCCTCACGCCATTTGTGAGAAGCTCCATTGGAGCGTCCATGGAGAAACTCCCGCACTGACCTCAATCAGTGCGCAATCTCATGGCTCACAACCTAGCGGAAGGTGGGGATACAACACCGCTTACACTGCATCGTTCCGCGGCAACTCTTTGGCAACCTCCATTCCTCATTTAGGGGACGAAGCAGCCCATGGCGGTCGGGATCGAGTGCAGTTCGTTCAGGAAGGCCGCTAAATCCGTTGCCAGGATCCGCTGCTTTTCGTAGTTCAACCCCGAAATGTCCTGCAACGGCTCTCCTGCGAGTTTGGCATCAACTGAGACGAGGTGTTCGCCAGCCTTCCGCAATTCCATTCCCGGAACGGGCGCGGATAGAGATGGGCGCACAGCTCGCCTATTCCTGTTTTGACGCTGCCATATTTGTTGCAGAGATCAGTGCGCAGGCTGAAACGACAACCAGCATCCCAAACGCAACTTGGTATGCCGACCCTGGGGTCGAGATGTCGACCTGCTCAATGACAGCCACCACCGCAATCGCGCCGACTGCACCTCTAATGCGTTGGGCAACATTGATCAACGTCGCTGCGTCGCCGGTTTCGGTTTTGTCGACGACGCGCTGTTGTCGCGTGTCGGTGACGTCAGGCGCCGCGCGGGCTTCACCGGCGCGGCATGGTTGATTCATAAAGGCGCGGCGCTATCAAATGCCGCGTCGTCGTCCGAGAGCGCAAACTCAAGCGGAACAGCTTGAATAACCGTTCGAGAGAACGCTCTGTCGCCGATCATTTCGCCGGTAGACGAGATGAGATGGACTGGATCACACCAATTGCGCCTTGCGGATCCCGGTTGGCAAGCACGGCGACCACGTAGCCGGAGTCCGGAAAAATCAGCAGCTGTCCATAGATGCCCGGGGCGCCACCATTGTGGCCGACCACCCTCACACCATCCCCCGAAAGCTCGTCGCTAAAGCCGTAGGCATATCTGGAAGAACCCATCGAAGCGACCTTGCCGGCGATTAAAAGCTCTGTGTGCTCTTCATCCAGCAGCTTATTTTCTCTGAGCGCTGTGGCGAAGCGGATGAGATCGCCGACAGTCGAGTACCCGCCACCTGCTGGTCCACCTCGATATGGCAAGGAATCGGTGTTCGGCCGCAACGGCGGCAGTTGCCCGCCAACAGGGTGCCCGCTCAGCCTCTCGCCGGGCGGAACGCGGGTGTAGCCGATCGCGGTTTTCGGCGGCAGTTCGCTTACCGGGTAATTGTCCGTCGAGTTCATGCCCGCCGGCTGAAAGATGTGCTTGCGGACATAGTCGAAGTAGCTTTCCCCGCTTACTGTCTCGATGATGCGTCCGAGCAGGATGAAGCCGTAGTTGCTGTATTCCCAACTGCTCCCCGGTTCGAAGCGGGGGAGCGTTCGCCGAACAGGGCGATGAAGTCTTCCGGTTCCGTCAGGTCCTCGCGATTGGCGTTGAAGAGCTCGATTTCATCCGGCCCGAAGATGTTTCCAGCTCCCGCCGTATGAGTCAGCAACTGATGGATGGTTGCCGCGGCCATCGCCTCGTTCGGATAATCCGGGAGGTATGCTGAAAGCGGATCGTCGAGGCTAACCCGGCCGGCCTGCACCAATTGTAGAATGGCGGTCCCGGTGAACATCTTGCCCATCGAACCGATGCCGAAAGCCGTGTCGACATCATTGGGGATCTGCCTTTCGATGTCAGCGCAACCTTTGGCCTTCGCAAATATCGTCTCCCCGTCTCTGGAGACCATCACAGCGCCAGCGAACATGTCGGCCGCCGTCTGCCGATCCAGTTCCTCCGCAAGTGCGGCGATCGCTTCCGATTCCGTCACGCGTTCGGCGACGCGTCCCTGCCCTGCACCGCCAACGACCCGCTCGCCACGTTGCAGATTGTCAGGCGGGGCGCTCGACGGCTGATCGGGGCCGTTGCGCGGAAGGCCCGGCGGCGAGTCGCCACCAATCACCACGGGTTCGGCTGTAGCAGAGTAGGTAGTAAGGAGGCAGACCAGGGTGGCCAGTGCCAATCCATTTAACGCCTTCATGGCTTCCACTTCCTCGGAAATGTGATGTGAGACTCGTGCTTGGGTGGACTAGCCAAGTCCATTGAGAGGGTCATGTCGTACTCTACTGATAAAGCTTCCGCAGGCTTGTCTGCAGGTAGTCCATGGCTGTCGACCACTTCGGGTCGGACCAGCGCTGCCCAATTTCCTCATCGGAAACGTTCTCAACCCGTTGCTGCAGCCACCAGACATTTCCGTAGGGATCGCGAACGCGACCCACCTTGTCCCCGAAGGCCAGGTGCGTCACTTGGGTAATTGGCTGCGCGCCGGCGGCGACCGCTCGTTTGAACAGCTCCTCAGCGTCCTCGACGAACAGGCGAAGGAATGCTGGGGTTGGCGGCCAATCACGCATGTCGAACATTAGAATGATCGTATTGCCGATGCGCATTTCGGCATGGCCGATGCTCCCATCCGGGTTTTGGAAGCTGCCGAGATCCTCTGCATCAAAAGCTTCCGAGAGAAAACTCATCAGCCGGACCGTATCTTTGCCGATGATCCAAGGTGCAACCGAGGCATAGCCGGGAGGAATAATTGGTATGTTCTGCATGAGACAATCTCCATCGGGTTTGCGAACGGCACAATGACATGGTCTGTTGCCAAATGGTGTCAGCAGAGCCAAAGGTGCTAACTTGTCACCACTGAACGTCGTCTATTCACTGCTCTGCCTAAGCGCAATCGAGACGGGAAGCAGAGCCCGCACGGCATCGGTTCCAGGGTCGACTACTACAATCGGCGGCGTCCGCATTCGGCGGCAGGACGCCCGACGATGCCTGTGAAAGGACTGAATTGACGGGGCAACTGGCGGCGGCGGAGAAACAACTCGATCTGTCTTAGCTTAGCCGCCAACTGCCTCATCAAGCGGCACCAGCTCAGAGCCCCCGGCAGCCACCGCCATAAGCTGCGTCGCACCTGCCCAAGCCTTAGACTCCACGGTGTTTCAGTTTCCTGCCTCACTTCTACTTTGCGGTCGGCCTTTATGTGTCGGCGATCTTTGCGGCCCTGTTCGCAAGTTTTAGGCTATCGGCGGACATTCACCGATCGGGCTGCGTTTTAAACCAGGTTGTGGCGCGTGATGGCAATCGCTCCGAGCAAGGCCCCGAGCGAGAGAGCCACTGATGTAAAGACGTACAGACCTGCCAGGAACCAAAGCCCGCGCTCGATCAGCATCGTCGTCTCCATTGAAAAGGCGGAAAAGGTGGTAAAGCCTCCGAGAACACCGGTAGTGAGGAAAAGGCGGGCTTGTTGGGGCAAGCCGGTACGCGCTGCGAAGTACCCCACCACAACACCCATCAGGCATGAGCCAACAACGTTTATGAACAGCGTGCTGAAGGGAAAAATTCCGGGGATGAACAGCCGCTGGGCGGTGACGTTGATGGCGTGGCGCGCCATGCCACCAAAGCCTGCACCGATGAAAATGATCAGATAATTCATGGTTGCCTCGCTGTTGGGGCAACCAGACCGTCGATCGCTATGCCAGCACCCATCCATCGACAGGCGAATTGCCTGTTGTTGTAGGAGTTATCGGCCAAGGTGGCGGTTGTCGGGAAACTCCATCCCCATCGAAAAAGCTGTATCCGAACGTTGGTTAGCCAGCTCGGCCAGGGCTGTCCTGCCCAGCTGCGGCAGTCCATCTTCCTGCGCCCAGGATGCCGCCGCGGGTGTCGCAGCCAGGTCAAACTGCCACCGTGGCGAGGAAATCCATCAGTACGTCAGCAGTCTCATCGGGATACTGATCCACGAAGAAATGCCCCCGGGCAGCGAAGCTTCCGCAACATTTTCGCACCGCTTTCGCCATTCGCCTGGGATATCGAAGAGATGCGCCATCTGGCCGGCAGCACCAAAGAAGACCAAGGTGGGGCAGCCGATCTTGCGATTGATATCGGCTTGATCCAGCGCCAAGTCGACTGTTGCGGCGGCTCGATAATCAGAACAGGACCCGTGGATCATATGGGGGTCCCGCCATGAGCGTCGGTATGCGGCAAGCATCTCATCATCGAAGTCGCCGATGCGCGTTGCGCCCCAGCCGACCAGGCAGGTTTCGTAGAAGAAATCAGGATTGGCGCCGATTACCCGCTCGGGAAACGGCTCGGGCTGCGAGAGGAAGTACCAGTGCCAGTATGCGCCTGCGACACGGTGATTTGTGTCCATGAACATCGCCAATGTTGGCACGATGTCAAGCACCGCCAACGAAAGGATCTTGTCCGGATGGTCGAGTGCCATGCGATGCCCCGTTCTCCCGCCACGGTCGTGTCCGATCAAATGGAATCGCTCTATGCCGAGTTGCTCCATCAATCCGACCTGATCGTCTGCCATGGCGCGAAAACTGTAGTTGGAGTTGTCGGGAAGGCCGTGTGGCTTGGAGGATGCGCCGTAGCCGCGCAGGTCGGAACAAACCACGGTGAAATTGGCAGCGAGTTTTGGGGCCACTCTCGCCCACATCTCCTTTGATTGCGGAAATCCGTGCAACAGAAGAACTGGAGGGCCGTCGCCGCCAATCACGCAGGCAATGTCAACGCCGTCCACGCGCACGACTTCATTCCGAAATCCCTCAAACATGTGATGCCCCTTGGCGGTTTCCTGCCAGCGACCCGGTCCAATCGCGGATGCTGAACGTCAAATTGAACGTGTGGCTTTCGCGTATTTCCAGCGTTCGCGCTTTTCGTTCGCGCGCTGAGCGAAGCGCTGAAGGTCTATAATGGCGCGGGTGTGGGTCCCCTCACCGATCAAGCCGGCCTCGTCTCGGCAAGAGACCGTGAAAAACAGCGAGTTGCTGTTGATCTCCACGAGTTTGACATCAGCCACAAAGCTCATGCCAACGGGCGTGGGCGCGAGGTGGCTGACGTTGACGTGCGTGCCGACGGTTCGTTGCTGGGGCCGGAGATAAGGACGAAGCGCTTCGATACAGGTTTGTTCAACGAAGCCGATCATCATCGCGGTGGCAAGAACCGGAGGCATGTCGCGAAAGCCGGGCCAAGTGTCATCCAACTCCGGCACGGTGTGGAAAGGAGCAACTGTGAGTCGCTCTCGTGCTCCTACCCCCACTTCAAGTGGCAAGCACTCTTTGAACTCGTTCATGTGATCCCCACGCGCATGTTGATCGGCCAAATCACGGGTCGCCTTCGATCTCCCCAGATGAGGTGAAGATCGTGCACAAAAGCTTCGAGGATATCGTCTCGGCCAGCCTCATTGACCCGGTGCACAGCGGACCATGTCGAGAGGTAACCGAGAAAATCGCTCAGATCCCAAGCCCGGTCGATTTCCATTCCGGGAGTCGGTCGTTCCTCAAACGGAAATTCGAGATCGGCATAGCCTGACTCGACGAGCTTGCGCTCCGGCGGCCAGTAGCAAGCGATTTCTTCCCAATAGAAGCGCCTAAAGCGTGCGTCCAGGTCGGACGGAGCCAAGCGCGGCACTCCGTAGCTTACCAAGGCAATCACAGCCCCGTTCACGGCTACCCGGCGGACCTCGTCGTAGAAATCCGCAAGGTCGAACCAATGGGCGGATTGTGCAGCGGTAATAAGGGTAACGCTGCAATCGGGCAGCGGTAGGTTCTCGGCAGGTGCGCAAACATACTCGACACGGTCATGAGGCAGGGCGTTGCCGATCTGTTCAGTGCTCGGATCCACACCCATCACGGATTGGAAGAAGTCTGCGAGCTGATGGGTGAGCTGCCCAGTGCCGCAGCCGACGTCTACGGCTCTCGACGTATCGGGTGCCGCCTCCGCCAAGAAACGGGACAGGGAAGCCGGATATTCCGGTCTGAACGAAGCATAGCTGCGGCCGTCGCGATCAAACCAGTTCCTTGCGGATTTCGGTTCAGCCATCATTGGGCATCCTTTTTGGTGGTTGGCGGCCTCTTTGAGTCGTGCCCCAAAACCTTGTCGCTCGAGCGCTTGCGCGGTGTCGGTGAGAACCTGAAGAAGCGGATGCCCAACCTCCGCCTCCAGATCTCCAATGGCCGAAAACGTAACCGCCCAGTGGGGCTCAAGTCTCTTCAGCAAATCCTTCCCTGTTCGGGTCAGGTGCAGTCCGGTCTTGCGCCCGTCGTCCAACTGGTGACGTGCCAGAATGCCGTCTTTCAGCATCAGCGAAACTGTCTGGCTGATCGCGCCCTGCGTGAGGGTACTGCGCGCAGTTATGTCGGTCACCGTTTCGGCGCCCGCACTCATCGCGCGAAGAACGGGGGTGTACCGTGGGCGGTATTGGAGGCCGATGTCGCGGTAATGCTCCTCTGCGCCCTGATCGACCAACTCGCCGACGTAGCGGAGCAATTCGCCCAAACCGGGTTTCACTTTCGAACTCATAGACACCCAATTACATTAGTGCTAATGCGATTGCAAGACCGGCAGATCCGAAGACATGAGCCTTGAGAACGCAAATCTGCGCTGTTTCATCGTAGCAGCAAACAGGCGGAGCTTCCGTGAGGCCGCCACGGTCTTGCGCGTACGACAGTCCAGCGTGAGCCGGGCGATTAGCCGGCTTGAAGACGAACTCGGGGTTTCCCTCTTCGTACGACACCGGTCGGGCGCCCGTCTAACGGCGGCAGGTGAGCGATTTCTGTCCGCTGTGCTCCCGGCATGCGAACAACTCGAAACGGCTCAACGCACAGCCGCAGCTGCTGGTCGGGCGGAAACCGGCATCGTTCAAGTCGGAGTTCTAACCTCACTGGCGGGCGGCTTTCTTCGGTCGCTGCTTCATGGTTATCGCAAGCTCAATCCCGGCGTTGAGATCGATGTTCACGACGGAAGCCGTGATAGCCATCTTGCCGCCATCCAGAAGCATGCGCTCGACGTGGCGTTTCTTACGGGAACCGAACGCGCTCCCTATTGCGAATGTGCTGAGATTTGGCGAGAGCGCGTTCATGTCGCGCTCTGGAAGGACCATCATCTCGCCGGGCGCCATTGCCTGGACTGGGACGATCTGCGCAAAGAGCGTTTTATTGTAAGTCGCTTCGCTCCTGGAATGGAGGTGCAGAACTACATCGTCCGTCGTGCATCGACATGTGGCGTTCGCCCAAATATCGAGATCAAGAATGCGGGTCGTGAAACCCTTATGAACCTCGTGAGTCTTGGTCAGGGAATTACCCTTGTCTCGGCTGCCTGGGCGTCCGTCGGGTTGCCAGACCTTGTTCTGAGGCCCCTATCGGACGCACACGATGTCATTCCGTTCAGTGCAGTTTGGTCGGCCCAAAATGACAATCCAGCGCTACGCCGGCTTCTCAGCATCGCGCACATGATGTCCGGGCACGCGAGACCGGGCACATCGGATTGGGCTGCGCCGACACTTGGCATTAGACGCCTGCACGATGTGAACGCCTAAGCCGCTGGAAGGCACGATCCGTCGCCATGAAGCGCTGGAGCATCGGAACGATCAATCGTAACGGATCGCCGGGCGGCTGCCCCGTCTCATGACCGAGAATATCGGCATAAGCGACAAGCTCCCGATGCAGGCTGGCCGGGAGCTCAAGGGTGACCTTAACGGGTTTGTCGTCTGGCAAGGGACCAAGCTTCAGCTTCACCACAGTCAGCCTCCATAGGGTTCGAGAATGAGATCGCGGGTGACGATGACGCGCACCGGGAAGCCCGGCCGGATGGTGAGCGTCGGTCTGACTTGCAGCTGGCGCTGGACGATCTGCTGGCCGGCATCGTTGATCGTGTCCTGAGCACCGTTGCGGATCGCCTGGATCAGGCGTTCGTCATCATCCATCGTCAGTTCCGCCCCGACCGAAAGCAGCGTGGAGAGACCAGCTGCCTTGGCGAGATCCCACCAGTGGTAGTTGACCCCATCCTCAAGGCCGGCAAATCCTCTCGTGTCGGCGCCCGGCTGGCGTTCGAGAACGATGGAGCGGCCGTTGGGGAAGATCAGCCGGTTCCAAACCAGGAGCACACGCCGATCGCCGAAATCGACGTCGTTGCTGTATTCGCCGATAATGCGCGTACCCTGCGGAACCAGGAGCGTGTTTCCCGTTGGACTGTCGTAGATATGCTGGGTGACTTGCGCCGTAATCTGGCCAGGGAGATCGGAGCGAATGCCAGTGATGAGCGCGGCCGGAATGACGGACCCGGCCTGCAGCACGTAGGGCGATGCCGGCGCCATCACACGGTCGGGCGCTACGGTGCGCCGGTCCACGGGACCGTTGAGGAAGGCGAGATCGCTGTTTTGTGCCGCGCCCGGTTGGTGGCCGAGATTTAGCCCGGTGATCGATGGTGTCGATGTCTCTCGCGCCGCAGTCGGCGCGGACTGGAAGAAGACCTGACTGGTGCGCGCGGCCTCTTCCTCGGCCATGCGCCGCTGCTCCTCCGGATCGACGGCCGGCGTATTGATGGCCGGCGGCGGAACGGGTTGGCCGCGTTCCTGAGCATCGAGGATCGGACGGCCGAGATCGCCGGGCAGTGGTGGACCGAGCACTGGACCGGTGTAGTCGCTAGGCAACTCATTCAATCCATCCGCGGTGTTGCGGTTCTCGGTCGAGTAAAGCTCGTCGCTGTCCGCGCCATTTTCGGGCGTCTGGAGCGCATAGATCAAAGCACCACCGACACCGAGGGCGGCGACGAGGCCGAGGCCGGCCAGGACACGCCGTGAAAGCCGAGTCACGCGCGGCGGATTTCCCCTCAACCGCATTGGTTCGGCGGTATCGTCCGGCATCGCTTCGAGTGGGACGCCATCTTCCCTGTTGTCGTCGGCATCGCTCATGATCCTGGCCTCCCGTCGGTTCGCACAATCCTGACGGTCTGCTGGCGGTCTTCGCTGCCGAGGCGCAACTCGGCGGCCGCAAAGATGCGGTCCACGATCAGGATGTTTCGGTAGATGCGGCTGTTGACGATTTCCGGCTCCCCATCCCAGCCGAGCACGAAGAGTGGCGGCATCTCGCCCTGCACGATCCCAACGGGGAAGACGATATAGACCCGCCGCCCGTCGTCGAAGACCGAGACCGGCCGCCAGGGCGGTCTGTCGCCTTGCAGTCCGTAGCGGTGATGCCGCGCGGAGGCAGATGGAATCCTCGGTGCTGTCGGCGTGGCGCGCTGCGTGGCCGGTGGCTGCGGATAGGCCCAGGCGACGGCGGGCATGTAGGGATCGTCGCGTGACCGCAGCTCGATCATGTAGGTCCGGCGATCGGTGGTAATGACCAGGTTGGTCATGATGTCGGGCCGCGTCGGCTTGACGAGAATATGGACGCGCCGGGATGTCCCCGAACCGCTCTCCGTGTCGCCGATGATCCAGCGGGCGGTGTCACCGGCGGCGATGGGACCGGCGCCGGTCAGCGCTTCGCCCGGTTCGAGCGCGATGTTGGTGATCTGGCCCGGCGCGGCATAGACCTGATAGAGCGCGCCTTCGCTCCAGGGATAGATATGGATCGCGTTGTAATAGCCTTCCCGACGGGGTTCGATGCGCGCGGCCGCGTTGGCATTCTCGACCTGACCCGTCGGCGTGGACGCATCCGAACCACCTCGCGCGACGGTCCAGGCCGGCGGCGTGTGGATCGGTTGTGGTCGCTCGTCGGTCGTGGGTCGCTCGATCCTCGGCAGCGGTGGCACGCTGTCGTCGTAGCTGATCACCGGCGGGCGATAGGTGGCGCATCCGGCGAGCGCCGACGCGGAAATCAGCACAAGCGGCAATGCGGCTTTACGGAAAATCGTAAACGCGGGTTTGCGGGTGGTTATACTCATTGGCCCATCTCCCGCGACCAATTGATGGCGTTGACGTAGATCCCGAGTGGGTTGGCGCGCAGCCGCTCGGCGTCGCGGGGCGGCTGGATGACGATGGTGAGGATCGCGGTCCATCGTTCGGTCGCGGAGAGCTGGCCGTTCTCATAGTGCCGTTCCGTCCAGGCCACACGGAAGGAGTTCGGCGAAGCGCGAATGACGCTGGAGACCTCCACGGCGATTTGCTGTCGTACGACTTTCGTGAAGGGATCGTTGGCGCGCGCATAGTCGTTGAGCGCCAGCGCGCCGCGATCGGTGGTGAACTCGTAGGCGCGCAGCCAGTTCTGACGCACGATGATCGCGTCGGCAGGAATCGCACGCACCTGCTCGATAAAGCGCGCCAGATGAAAGGCGATCTGCGGATCGCTCGGCTCGAAATCCGCTGCCGCGGGCCGACCGCGTGCGCCTCGCCGAGATTGTCGACCTCGACGACCCAGGGCACGACCGAGCCGGTCGTGGATTGCCAGACCAGAGCAGTTGCGAAGACGCCGGACAGGATCAGGCAGCCAAAGGCCATAAGACGCCAGTTGCGCGCCTGCACGCGGGCCGAGCCGATGCGGTCGTCCCAGACCTGCGCCGCGCGCTGATACGGCGTCTCGGGCTCAGGGGACTTGCCGTAATGGATGGTGGATCTTTTGAATAAGCTCATGACCGATTCCCCTCGGAGAGATTGACAGAACTGGCGCCGCCATGGCTGTCGCCGGACCGCACGGCGTGCGCGGCGGCCTGGACACCGTGGGAGAACCGTTGCGAGCGCTTCATGCGCTTGGCCCAATCAGGTGGACCGTCTGCTGTGGTGGAAGAGGAAAGCGGCGGTGCTCGCAGCGCTGGTGGCATCGCCCAACCTTCCGCCGGTCGTCTCGAAGGCTGCCCGCCCGCCTGCCTGGAAACTCTGTTTCATGCTGCTGGCGGCATTGACCCCAGCGCGCCGCAATGGGGACACGGCAGCGCGTGCGCCGGTGCTCGCCACGGCGCCAAGTCCGGAGGCGACGCCGGCCGCACCGGACTGACCGGCGGAGCCGAGGCTGTATGCAGTTGCCGCCCCACCCGTCGCAGCGGCACCACCGCGCGCAGCGGCCGCGGGGCCGGAGAGCGCCATGCCGGCCCCTCTGGCGGCGAGACCGGCAGCGCCTGCACCTGCGAGTGCCGCGCCGCCCACGGCAAGGCCAGTGCCGACGGCCGCGCCTGCACCGAGTTGCGGTCCGCCTGAGACGAGGCCGTTGGCGATCCCCGGTCCGAAGATGCCGAGGCCGAGCAGCGAAAGCGCCGCGAGCACCACGGCCATGGCCTCGTCGATCGTGGGCGTGACACCGCCGAAGCCGGCGGTGAACTGCGAGAACAGGGTCGAGCCGATGCCGATGATCACGGCCAGCACCAGCACCTTGATCCCCGACGAGATGACGTTGCCGAGCACACGCTCGGCCATGAACGCGGTCTTGCCGAAGAGGCCGAAGGGGATGAGGACGAAACCGGCGAGCGTGGTCAGCTTGAACTCGATGAGCGTGATGAAGAGCTGAATGGAGAGGATGAAGAAGGCGAGCAGGACCAGCGCCCAGGCAAAGAGCAGGCAGGCGATCTGGATGAAGTTCTCGAAGAAGGCGACCCATCCCATCAGGTCGGAAATGGATTCGAGCAAGGGTCGCGCCGCATCCAGCCCGGTCTGCGCGACACGGCCCGGGCGCATCAGATCGGCCGCGGTAAAGCTCGTGCCGGATGCCATCAGGCCGAGGCCGGCAAAACTCTCGAAGACGATGCGGGCGAGGTTGTTCCAATTGCCGATGATGTAGGCGAAGACACCGACGAACAGGGTTTTCTTGACGAGCCGTGCGATGATGTCGTCGTCAGCGCCCCAGGACCAGAACAATGCGGCGAGCGTCACGTCGATAACGATCAGCGTCGTGGCGATGAAGGCGACCTCACCGCCAAGAAGGCCGAAGCCGGAATCGATATAGCTGGTGAAGACACCGAGGAAGTTGTCGATGACGCCCGTGCCGCCCATGGATCATTGATCCTTCTCTTGGGAACTGGCGATAGACGGAGAACGGTCGAGGAACCGGTCGCGAGTCTCGGCCCAGACCGCGAGACATTCAGGATCACGGACCGCTGCCTCCCCCATCTGCTGGCAGCGGCGCTGTTCCGCGCGCAGCGGATCGACAGTAGGCGCAAGCGCCCGCGCAGGAGCCGGTCTTGCAGGCTCCTCATCGCGCGTCAATTCGATCACCGTCGCCGTGATGGCGAAGGCGACGAAGACGATTGCCCCGATCCGCGCCAACGTCTCGCCCTCCATCGCTCCCTCCTTTCCGGCTATCGGCCGCGTCAGTTGCCGCCTGTGTTGAACATCTGCGCGTTGCCGGGTTGGTAGCCGCTGCCGGGCGTCAGGAAGCGCTCGCGCTGCACGCGCCCCTGTTCGGCAGCGGCGGTGCGTTCTGCATCGGTGAGCGCCTGGGCGCGGCCATTGGCGGCAATGACGGCCGTCAAATCGGCGAGCTGTTGCGCCTGCAATGCGAGGAGCTGGTTGCCAGCCTGGGTCGCCTGCAGCGCGCCGGTCGCGCCTTGGCTTTGGTCCACCAACGCTTCCATCTGGGCGCGGTTCGTCTCGATATTGCCCACCACGCCGGCCTGGACGCGCATCGCGTCCTGCAAGCCGCCGACGGTGTTTTCCCAGCGCGAGCGGGCATCGGCGACCAGCTGCTGCTCGGAAGCGCTCAGGTCGATATTGGCGTATTTCTGCTGGAAAGCCTGGTCGATCTCCTGCACGTCAAAGGCGATGTTCTGTGCCTGCTGAAGCAGGGATTGGGTACGACCGACCGCCTGTTGAAGCTGCTGGAGCGACGAGTAAGGAAGGCTCGTCAGGTTGCGCGCCTGGTTGATGAGCATCTGCGCTTCGTTCTGAAGCTGTGTGATCTGATTGTTGATCTGCTCGAGGGCGCGGGCCGCCTGCAGCACGTTCTGCGCATAGTTGGTGGGATCGTAGACGATCCAAGCCGCCGAGGCCGGTGGCGCCAGCACCATCGGCAGCACGGCAACCGGTGCGGCGATGAGCGTGGCGGCAAAGCGCAACGCGCGCGAACGGGATTTACGTGTCTTCATGATCAGTCTCCTTCTTGGTGTGGGGGATGAGATTGCTGAGATCGGGAATGAGATCGGCCGCCCAGTCGACGCCGCGCTCCCGCAGCCAGGCCCCGAGGAAATCCTCGCGGTCATGTTGGGCGAGGACGCGGGCGATGGCGGTCTGATCGGTCTTGGCCGAGGTGGCGCAGAGCGCCAGCGCCACCTCGCTGAGGCCCAGTTCGAAGAGACGATTGCCGCGCCGCGACTGGCAGTAATAATCGCGCTTGGGCGTGGCCCGCGCGAGGATCTCGATCTGGCGGTCGTTGAGACCGAAGCGGCGGTAGATCGCGGTGATCTGTGGCTCGATTGCGCGCTCGTTCGGAAGCAGCAGCCGCGTCTGGCAGCTCTCGATGATGGCCGGTGCGATCGCCGAACCGTCGATGTCGCTGAGACTTTGCGTCGCGAAGACGACGGAAGCGTTCTTCTTCCGGAGCGTCTTCAACCATTCGCGGAGCTGGCCGGCAAAGCCCTCGTCGTCGAGCGCCAGCCAGCCTTCGTCGATGATGATGAGGGTCGGCGAGCCGTCGAGCCGGTCCTCGATGCGGTGGAAGAGATAGGCCAGGACCGCGGGCGCCGCACCGGTGCCGATGAGCCCCTCGGTCTCGAAGGCCTGCACGGTCGCTTCACCGAGATGCTCGGTCTCGGCATCGAGCAGCCGTCCGTATGCGCCCCCGACGCAATAGGGCCTGAGCGCCTGCTTGAGATCGTTGGACTGGAGCAACACGGCCAGGCCGGTGATCGTACGTTCCCCGGCAGGGGCGGATGCGAGCGAGGTCAGCGCTGTCCAGAGATGCTCCTTTACCTCCGGGGTGATCTCGACGCCTTCGCGCATCAGGATCGCCACGACCCAGTCGGCCGCCCAGGCCCGCTCGGCCGTCTCTTCGAGACGCGAGAGTGGCTGCAGCGAGACACTCTGGTCATCGCCCTCCGTCAGCCCGCCGCCGAGATCGTGCCAGTCGCCGCCCATGGCAAGCGCGGCGGCGCGGATCGAGCCTCCGAAGTCGAAGGCGAAAACCTGCGAACCGGCATAGCGGCGGAACTGCAGCGCCATGAGTGCGAGAAGGACGGATTTGCCCGCGCCGGTCGGGCCGACAACCAACGTGTGTCCGACATCGCCGACATGAAGGGAAAACCGGAACGGAGTCGAGCCTTCGGTCTTGCCGAACAGCAGTGGGGGCGCTGCAAAGTGCTCGTCCCGTTCGGGCCCCGCCCACACGGCGCTCAGGGGGATTATGTGGGCGAGATTGAGTGTCGAGATCGGTGGCTGGCGGACATTGGCGTAGACATGTCCGGGTAACGAGCCGAGCCACGCATCGACGGCGTTGATGGACTCGGGCATCGCGGTGAAGTCGCGGCCCTGGATGACCTTCTCCACGAGGCGCAGCTTCTCGTCGGCCACGCGCGGGTCGGCGTCCCATACCGTCACAGTCGCGGTGACATAGGCGACGCCGGCATAGTCCGCGCCAAGTTCCTGCAGGGCGAGGTCGGCATCGGCCGCCTTGTTCGACGCGTCGGTGTCGACCAGCACGGAAGCCTCGTTGGTCATCACCTCCTTGAGGATCGCGGCAATCGACTTGCGCTTGGCGAACCATTGCCGGCGGATGCGGGTCAGCAGCCTGGTCGCATCGGTCTTGTCCATCAGGATGGCGCGGGTCGACCAGCGATAGGGAAAGGCGAGCCGATTGAGCTCGTCGAGCAGACCGGGCGTGGTCGCCGTCGGGAATCCGGTGATCGTGAGCACGCGCAGATGTTGATCGCCAAGCCGAGGCTCCAGCCCGCCGGCAAGCGGCTGGTCTGCGAGCAGCGCGTCCAGGTACATCGGCGTCTCCGGGACGCGGACACGGTGGCGTTTGGTCGAGACGCATCCGTGCAGATAGGTCAGGGTCTCGGCGTCATCGAGCCAGCGGCACTCGGGCATGAAGGCGTCGACCAGGCGGAGCACGCGGTCGGTGCGGTCGGCGAAGCCTGACAGAATCTCGTGGGGATCGACGCCCTTGGTCTCTCGGCCTTCATAGAGCCAGCTCTCGGCGCGCGCGGCCTCCTCTGCCGGTGGCAGATAGGTGAAGGTGAGAAAGTAGCTCGACTCGAAATGTGCGCCGGCTTCCTCGAAGCTTGCCTTGCGCTCGGCGTCGACAAGTGCGGATGCGGCGTCCGGAAAGCGGCTGTCGGGATAGCTGTTGGACGGGTGGCGCTGCGCCTCGACGAATATCGCCCACCCCGAGCCGAGACGGCGGAAGGCGTTGTTGAGGCGTCCTGAGACCGCGACGAGTTCGGCTGGAACCGCTGAATCGAGGTCCGGTCCGCGGAACCGTGCCGTGCGCTGGAAGCTGCCGTCTTTGTTGAGGACGACGCCGCTACCGACTAGGGCCACCCAGGGCAGATAGTCCGCGAGCCGGGTGTTGCGATTGCGGTATTCGGCGAGGTTCATCATTGACGCACCTTCCCGTTCAAACCGTCAGATGCGCGGGAAAGCGCAGATGGCGGCGGCCGACCTCGGCGAAAAGCGGATCACGCTTGGCGGCCCAGACTGCGGCGACATGTCCGATCGCCCAGATCGCGATGCCCACGAGCCAGAGCCGCAGGCCGAGTCCCACCGCGCCGGCGAGGGTTCCGTTCATGATCGCGATGGCGCGCGGCGCACCACCCAGCAGGATCGGCTCGGTCAGCGCCCGGTGAACCGGCACCGAAAAGCCGAGCAGTTCGCCGCCCTGGTCGGAGGTGACAGCCATCAGACCAGTGCCCCGCCGCCGAAGGAGAAGAAAGACAGAAAGAAGGAACTCGCCGCGAAGGCGATCGACAGGCCGAACACGATCTGGATCAGGCGCCGGAACCCGCCGGACGTGTCGCCGAAAGCAAGGGTCAGGCCGGTGATGATAATGATGATGACGGCGATGATCTTGGCGACCGGACCCTCGATGGATTCGAGGATCGACTGAAGCGGTGCCTCCCAGGGCATCGATGAGCCGGAAGCGTGTGCAGCGGGCGCCATCATCAACGTCATGACAGCAAGCGACATTGCGGTCGCCAGTCTCTGGCGGGCGTTATGCAGGGTCTGGTTCATGGAAGCGTTCCTTTGCGGCTGGGATGGAAAGAGCTGTGTCGGGAGCCTCGACAGCGGTCACGACGCGGTAATCGCCATCGAGGCCGAGACCTTCAACACGGGCGAGTTCGGACAGGCGGCGGGCCGAGCCGCGCCCTGACAGCACGGCCACAAGATCGATCGTTTCCGCGATCAAGGCGCGCGGGACGGTGACGACGGCTTCCTGGATGAGTTGCTCAAGACGGCGCAGCGCACCCAGCGCCGTGCCCGCATGGATCGTACCCACCCCACCGGGATGGCCGGTGCCCCATGCTTTAAGGAGATCGAGCGCCTCGCTGCCGCGAACCTCGCCAATGGGAATGCGGTCGGGCCGCAAGCGCAGCGACGAACGGACGAGGTCGGAGAGCGACGCGACGCCGTCTTTCGTCCGCATGGCGACGAGGTTTGGCGCGGCGCATTGCAGTTCGCGCGTATCCTCGATGATGACGACGCGGTCGGATGTCTTCGCGACCTCAGCCAGGAGAGCATTGGTCAGCGTCGTCTTACCAGTGGAAGTGCCGCCGGCAACAAGGATGTTGGCGCGCGCGGCGACGCCGAACCGCAACGCCGATGCCTGCGCGACCGTCATGATGCCGGCGGCAACATAGTCATCGAGGGTGAACACCGCGACGGCCGGCTTGCGGATCGCGAAAGCCGGCGCAGCCACGACTGGCGGCAGAAGTCCCTCGAACCGCTCCCCCGTTCCAGGTAGCTCCGCCGAGACGCGGGGGCTGCCGGTATGAACTTCTGCGCCGACATGGTGGGCGACCAGGCGGATGATCCGCTCGCCATCCTCTGACGAAAGGCGCTCGCCGGTGTCCGACAATCCCTCGGAGAGGCGGTCGATCCAGAGCCGCCCGTCCGGGTTCAGCATCACCTCGACAACGGCGGGATCTTCCAGGAATGTCGCGATAGCCGGACCGAGCGCGGTGCGCAGCATTCGCGCGCCGCGTGCGATCCCTTCCGAATTGCGATGTGAGGCTGCCATCCGATCCCCGATTCCAACGGGGACGAACAGACGTTCCCCATGCGGGGATGATTAAAAGAGCCTGATCTAGGGCTGATTCAACAAAGAATTAGCGGCGGCGTGGCGTAGCGTACAAATACAGGAAAACGGCGGCTGTCCCATTCTCTGCTCCCGCGAGAGCAGAATTGAACCGTGTTGTGGAAGTAACGGCATGCCGTGTCATCCGTCGAAGCGTCTCATCGGCCAATGGTTGCCACGACTTCTGTGAATCGGGCCACCTCAGCTTCCGTGTTGAAGTAATGCACTGACGCTCTGACCAAGGAGGCTAGCCCTCTGTCTTCGAAGTCTAGTCGTGCGTAGGGCATCGCCGAGACGGATACATTTATTCCTCGGCGTCGAAGCTCCTCAGCCATGTCTGCGGGTTCAACGCCGTCCTTGCTGAACGTAACGATCCCACATTTCTTCTGGCCTAGGTCATGAACTGTCACGCCGCGCGTGTCAGCAAGCGCATCACGCAACTCCTGCGCTAGCTTGCCGACGCGCATCTCAATGTTCTTCAGGCCCACGCCGCGCGCGTAGCGAACAGCCGCCATGAGACCGACCCGGCCCGCGACATAGCTTTCCCAATTCTCAAAGCGTTTCGCGCCGTCTGCGAACGTGTACCCGTTTGCTTCTGTCCAGGTGGCCGACAAAAGGTCGATAAATGGAGGATCAATCTCGTTGATGATTTCTTTGCGCACATAAAGGAAGCCGGTTCCACGAGGTCCGCGCAGGAATTTTCGCCCGGTGCCAGACAACATGTCGCAACCGATGGCCTTTACGTCCACTTCGAGCTGTCCGACGGATTGGCAGGCGTCGAGCAGATAACGAACGCCGTGCTTTTTGGCGATACTTCCTACAGCTACGGCAGGGTTGACCAATCCGCCCTGCGTAGGCACGTGCGTGATCGCGATGAGCCTCGTGCTTGGACGGATCATTCGATCCAACGCCTCGACATCGATCTGCCCATACTCATCCGAGGGTGCGAGGTCGATCTCGAAACCAACTCTCTTCGACTGCTGGAGAAGAGCAAGGTAGTTCGAGGCATATTCCGAAGCGTGCGTAATGACGCGATCGCCTACTTTCAGGTTGAGGCCATAAAACGCCATATCCCATGCTCGGGTCGCGTTTTCGACGTAAGCGATTTCGTCTGACGAAGCATTCAAAAGCGCGGCAAACTCAGTATAGAACGCAGCGAGATCCTCTTCAGCCCACCGTTCGGCCTCGTAGCCTCCCACGGAGTTTTCGTCGCGCAAAACCCGCTGCAGTGCGTCGAACACAGGAGTGGGCATCAGAGACGAGCCCGCGTTGTTGAAATGCAAAACGTTTTCGCAACTCGGCGTATCGGCCCGGGCTTTTTCTATGTTCAGCACGATAATATCCTCCCAACTGCTAATCGGAAGTGCGGCAAGCCAATCAACTTCCTGCTTGAGGCTCTGCAACCAATTTTGCCGAGACCTAGAACAATCGAATTTGCCACGCACATAGCGTGATAGCATCCCAGAGGCGCGGCGCATGAGCCCGGCGATGCGGCTGGCATTGGAGTTGGACGATAGCATCCAGGGAATTCCATTTGAATGTTGTCCAACCCCAAAAACGGGTCTACGCCATGCGAAAATGTCAAGGATGAGAATTTGGCGGGCACACCAATCTAGCCCGAAGCGCCTCTAGACGTTTCAAGTCATAAATCTAAAAACGCATACCCATTTTGCACATGCTCCAGTTCAACAATGCCATGGCGGCGCAGATTTATTGAACATGCAATGCTAAGTAAGGGTGGGCAACAGGGTTCAACTCCCAGATCCGTCAATGTCCTCAGGAATCTCCTGCCTGAGCTTCGGTCCTTTTGCGAGACGACGTCCCAATGCTGTAATGAACGCCTCGTAACGATCGCTGGCCTTCGCACGGGCGGCGAGTGCTGCCGGCTCCGGCAACGCCGGCGTCGTCGCCAGCCAGAACCGAACGAAGATGGCCAATGTCTCGACGGAGATGCCGACGTCACGCTCCAGACGAATCATGCGGCGATCAATCTGATCTAGCCGCTTTGCGATGGCGGCCTCGCGCCTCTCGGCATCGTCCGGCGACAGGAAGGAAGCGATGGCTGCCTCCGCGATCATCGACTGGGACTGCTCGCGGCGCGCGGCATATTCCAGGAGCATCGTCATGACGTCCGGATCGAGATAGACGGAGATCTGTGTCTTCTTCCTACGGCCAGCCATGGTCTAAAGTTCCATTCCGTCCTTGGGGTCCATCGAGATCTGCCGCGCCACGCGTTGCATGACCCGTGTCATCCGGCTGTTGCGCGCGGTTTCCTCGTGATCATCGTCGATGGGATCGATCTCGAACTCGTTTTGGATCGGCTCTTTTCGCTCGAAGGGTCGAGTGCGGCTGAGTTCAGGTTGGTATCGCCGTTCGGAATCAGTCGAATCTTCCTCCTCGGTCGCGTTGCAGGTGGCTCCTGCCGCGTGTGCTGGCTTCGGTGGCAATGGCAGCGTGGACCAGTCATCACCTCTGGCCTTGGTTGCGGTAATCTTGGACGGGGGCGGCAGGATGCGTTCGCAGAAGCGCGGATCCTCGTAGTAGCGCGCCTTCTTCGCCCGGATCGGCGGCATGCCGGCAACCAAAACAATCTCGTCGGTGGGTGAGAGCTGCATGACCTCGCCGGGCGTCAGCAGTTGACGGGCGGTTTCCGAACGCGAGACCATCAAGTGTCCGAGCCAGGGCGATAAACGGTGCCCGGCATAGTTCTTCATCGCCCTCATTTCCGTCGCAGTACCGAGTGCGTCAGACACGCGCTTTGCCGTGCGCTCGTCGTTGGTGGCGAAGCTGACGCGGACATGGCAGTTGTCGAGGATCGAGTTGTTCGGACCGTAGGCCTTCTCGATCTGGTTCAGCGATTGCGCGATAAGGAAGCTCTTGAGGCCGTAGCCCGCCATAAAGGCCAGAGCACTCTCGAAGAAGTCGAGGCGTCCGAGTGCCGGAAATTCGTCGAGCATGAGCAGTAAGCGGTGCCGGTCACTTTTCTTCTGCAGGTCCTCGGTCAGTCGCCGGCCGATCTGATTAAGGATCAGACGGATCAGTGGCTTGGTCCGATTGATGTCAGAAGGCGGCACGACGAGGTAGAGCGTCGTCGGGTGTTTGCCGCCGACCATATCGGTGATGCGCCAATCGCAGCGCCGGGTGACCTTGGCGACGATCGGATCGCGATAAAGGCCGAGGAACGACATAGCGGTGGAGAGCACGCCACTGCGTTCGTTGTCCGACTTGTTGAGGAGCTCGCGCGCTGCACTGGCGATGACCGGATGTGGACCGGCTCCGCCGAGATGCGCGGTCTTCATCATAGCGGCGAGCGTGGATTCAATCGGGCGCTTCGGATCGGACAGGAAGGCGGCGACGCCGGCGAGCGTTTTGTCCTCCTCGGCATAGAGAACATGGAGGATGGCGCCGACCAGGAGCGCGTGACTGGTCTTCTCCCAGTGATTGCGTTTCTCGAGGGAGCCTTCGGGATCGACAAGAATATCGGCGATGTTCTGGACGTCGCGCACCTCCCACTCGCCGCGGCGAACCTCGAGCAACGGATTGTAGGCCGACGATTTCGGATCGGTCGGGTCGAACAGCAGCACGCGGCCATGCCGGGAACGAAAGCCGGCGGTGAGCTGCCAGTTCTCCCCCTTGATGTCATGGACGATCGCCGAGCCCGGCCAGGTCAGAAGCGAGGGGATGACGAGACCGACGCCCTTGCCCGAACGGGTCGGTGCGAAGCACAGGACATGCTCCGGCCCCTCATGGCGGAGATAGTCGTTCCTGAGCTTGCCGAGAACGACACCGTCGGGTCCGAGCAGGCCGGCGGCCCTCACCTCATCTGGCTTCGCCCAACGCGCCGATCCATAAGTGTCGACACTCTGCGCCTCGCGTGCGCGCCAGACGGACATGAGGATCGCCACTGCGATTGAAATGAAACCGCCGGAAGCCGCGATGACCGCGCCCTCGATGAAGATCGGTGGTGCATAGGCATCGTAGAAGTACCACCACCACAAGAAGGCGGGCGGATAGTAGATCGGCCATCCCGCGAACTCGAACCAAGGTGCACCTAGCTGGGGCTGGAAGCCAAGGCGCCAAGCTGTCCACTGCGTCGCCGCCCAGGTGGTAGTGAGGACGATCGTGAAGACGATGACGATCTGACCCCAGAGAATTTTCGTACCCGACATGGCACATTTACCAAGAAAATATAGGTACGTTGGGGACCATGAACGGGGTCGGCAAGCCCGTTATTTCTCCAGTCGTAAAAACGGTGCCTAACGGTCAGAGAACGGCGGGCTGACTATGTGCGAAACCGTCATTGGCTGGATGCGACGCCGTACGAAGCGGTGTTTTTGGACAGACTAGGAGTATTCCCGCTCCGCGCCAGTAGCGGAGATTGATCCGCAGTCTCAACAGGCAACTCGCGCCGACAGAGTCTCACCGCGGGGGACCTACGAGCGTGGCCCGCTGCTTCTTTTCTCGTGCCTTCTTGGGATCTTTGATCGCCTCAACAGACTCGATGCATTCGGCAATATACTCCCGCGGCAGGCCGTGTTCCCTGGCACCAGCAAGGACGAAGTCCTTGTACCAACCATAGGGCTTGAGGTTGTCGTCGACATAGTCCGAGCTGGCGAGGTAGGTAAGGACTTTCCGCCTGCGACCTTTGTCATTGATGACCGCGACCATTGCGTGCTCGTAACCGCTGCCAAAGCCCTCGGCCTTATCTAGCTTCGCTCGCTCGGCAGGATCAAAGCTGAACAGGACTCCGATCACGCTATCGTCGTTCCCGCTGGCAAACGCGTTGCACTTACCGGAGTTGTCCACACTACGCTTGTGAAAACGGAGCGAATGACTCGGCAAGGTCGCGATGCCGAGCGGTTTGCAGCTCGGCATGCGTTCGCGCAGCCGGGCGGTCGACATGTTGGACCCATAGGCGAAATAGACGACGGGGCCCGGTGGCCCGGACTCTATTTTCTTCAGCGCCGGGATTGTGGCATCGCCCGGCTTGAGGACTGTGCGCAGCGGCACCGTCATTATGCTGCACGCGTCGGTTTCTTCACCCTCACGTGTGATGATCAGCTGTCCCTCTTCGAGGTCGACGATTGGAATCGGCCTGCCGGTCCATCCGCAGTCGGCGCACCGCGGGCGTTCCCAGAGGACCCCAGGTGCCGCGGTGTTCTCGCCCTGTTCGGGCTCGAGGTGTGGTGAGCCGCATTTCGGGCACTCCACAGGCACACCGCGCAGCGCACGAAGGATCAACGACATTGCCATACCGGTGGCGTGTTGGGCCAACGAGTGCGCCATGTCTGCATCAATCCAGGTGGCCGACTTTGAGTGCGTCAGCCAGTTGGAAAAGGTCCATGCGGACTCAAGCGCACCCTTGAGCGCCCCGCGACGCTCCTTGTTGGAGTCGCCTGGCAGAAGATCGTTGCAGATGATCTCCGCCCACTCGCGGAAGTTCGCGCGCTGCGGCGGTGTGTCGGTCCACGTTGCCGCGTCCTGCGCGGCGCCGATTAATTCGAGTAGCGTCTCCCGGCAGCGGACACCGACAGCCTGATAGCCCGCGAGGTTGTGCGCCTGTGTCACGGCGATGCCGGCTTCTTCGATCTTCTCGAAGATGGGACCGAACGGGATGATACGTAGATCGTCTGTCTGCTGCTCAGCCGTGCGCGGGATGCGGAGGATCAGGCCAATATGGAAGGTCAGAGCAAGGTCCATGTTGGGGAACTGCTCTTGAGAATAGAGGTTTGTGCCGCCCGTGATGACCCACCAGCGATCCTTGTTGGTGTGGATGTCCCACACGTCGTGGCGCGTGTTCAGAACGGCCTCCGAGTAGACCTTCTGCATAAACGTCACTTCGAGGTCAGGCGCCTGCCATTCGAAGTATTCCCGGACTTCCTCGATCTCTTCTTCGGTCGCTTTCAACATAATCGGCTCCCACGATGGACTCGTCGCACCGCGCTGCAAAGGGTTAGCGAAACAATAGTCCGATGTCGCAGCGCTTACAAAAGCCGACACGGCAACGCAGGACGTCCTTGGGCTCGAAGCTGTCCTTCGCCAACGGTCTAGTTACACCCACTGACAAAGTTCAGCGCCCCAGGCCCCGCTTGCGGCCGAAGCTCCAATCGATCCCACCGTCCCCGCGCGCGACGCCAGAGACATGGCGGCCCAGATGTTTTTCGAGCGAGGGCGTCCAGGGCACGAGTTGGAAGCCGAGGCCGTCGTCAATCATGGCGAAGCGTCCAGAGGTGAGCGACAGGCGTTTGCAATAGGTTCCGGCGACATACTCACCGCTACCTGCGCGCTGGAACGGCTGCCCTGTCTGCGCTGCAATTTTCTCGCCCAACGTTTCCACTTCGCGCTGGCGGAGCGTGCCGAGTAGATTGCGGCTAAAGATGATGCGTCGGCCCTCTCGTTCAGCAAAGCCCTCCTCGATCAGGTGATCCGCGCGCCGATCCAGGGCTTGGCGAACTTCCGCGCCGAAGCCGCCTTCTGACAGTGCCGCGGGGTCGCGCGCGATGTTCTGCCGGTCGAGCCAGGTCGCCCCCGATGCGGTCACCTGCCGTTCGATGTCGAGATCGGAACGCACCGCGAGCACGACGCGGCGCCGGCCGCGGAATCGTCATAGGCGCGCAGTTCGACGATCGAGCCCGGCGCGCTGTCGCCGGCGGCATCGAGATCGGCGAGTTTGATGTGATGGCTCCGTCCGTCAATGCCGTCGACCACGGCATAGGCTGTGGCCTTCAGTTCGTCGTCGAGTCCACGTTCGACCAGGCGGCCGACGATCGGCGTGTCGAGACTTTCGGCGGCCAGCACGTAATCCGCCGATCCGCGCCCGATGCCGCGCTCGGTCAGCGCCCGGTGCATGCGCTTGATGATGTCGCCGCGCGCGCCGAGTTCACGTAGCGTCGCCTCGGCGTTGTCATCGATCATCCATTGGCCGGGACCGACCTGATCGGCCAGGCCGAGCGCTTCCAGCTTGCGCAGCCGCCCCACCTTCAGCGCGTGGTACTCGTCAGGCTGCTCGCCCGGATGCGGCGCGACGTCGATGACACCGGTGCGCCGACCGTCGCGGACGAGCTGGCGGTCGAGCTGTGTCCAGCGCTCTGAGGCGATCTGGTTTTCCAAGCTGCGGCGGACGTCGAGATCAGTGCGCGGGCCGAGCTCTTGGGTGATGAGATCGCGTGCCCGGTCGCGCATGCCTTCCTTGATGTAGTCGCGCGAAATGACGAGGTCCTCGCCGTCGTCGCGCATGCCGCGCACGATCAGATGGACGTGCGGGTGTTCGGTGTTCCAGTGATCGACGGCAACCCAATCGAGTTCTGTGCCGAGATCCTTTTCCATCTGTCCGACCAGGTCACGAGTGAAGGATCGGAGGTCAGACATTTCCAGCGCGTCGTCGGGCGAGACGATGAAGCGGAAATGATGGCGGTCGTCCTCGCAGCGCTCGGCGAAGGCCCGGCCGTCCGCTACCTCCTCTCCCGGCCCGAACAGCCGTGCCTTCTCGCCGTCGCGGGTCACGCCATCGCGGCGCAGATAGTCGAGATGGGTGCCGAGCGGCGCGGCGCGGGCGGAATGGCGCACGACGCGCGCCTTGATGACGGCGCCGCGCGAGCGTGCGGTGATGAGGCGATTGGCCTGGATGCTGGCGCGTTGGCCATGCCCGAAGCGCGAGCGGTTGCCGGACGTGACGCGCCCGGATCGCGACACGCCGCCGCCCGACTTCTTCGCGGCCGCCAGCGCCTGGGCGATGAAGGGGCGCGCCGCTTGCGCCCGCGTTGAGCGGATACGGCCGGGACGGATGCGGAACTCGCGATCATCGGCCATGGCATCGCTCCGCAATGTGCGGAAAACCCTGCAAATCTGGGAAGTAGAGCGCTTGGCGCACGTTGCGCCGATGGCGGACAATGTGCGGAGCGTCCAAGAAAATCCCACAAAAACAACCGACCGACCGGCGCGCAAGGTGCGCCCTTTTATCCTGCCATCGGTCGGTTGTGGGGCCTGCCGCTCCCACTCTCGTCCGCCATGGTACGCCAGAACCCGACGTCATGCGAAATAAGCTGGCCCGCCTCATGGGGCGTCCCTCGCTGTGTTCTGTACGACAAACATCGTCTTCGGACCGGAAGAGTCCTCGGCGTCATGTCGCACCGGCACGGAAGCGGAGTTGCGCGCCGATGACCTCTCGGTGGTGCGGTCTGCGGGTGTCCGGCGGTCGTTCGAGCGCGGAACGAACAGCGGTGCTTCGCGCCAGTCTGGTGGCAGCGGCGGTGCGATGGGAGCGTCCACCGACTGCGTTGCGACGCCCAGCGCTGGCGCAAGCTGATCGAGATAGGCGCGTGTTTCGGCAGGCAGCGGCCGACCTGTCGCGAGGTGCTCGTCGTAGCGGGCAGGTCCCGCATTGTAGGCCGCCAGCATCGCCGGAATGGTGCCATAGCGGTCGTACATTTCGCGCAGATAGGCCGCGCCCGCGAGGATGTTGTCGCGCGGATCGAATGGGTCGAGACCGAGCCGATAACGGGCGCGCAAGGCATCCCAGGTACTGGGCATGACCTGCATGAGGCCTCTCGCACCGGCATGTGAGACTGCGTGCGTATCGCCGGCGCTTTCGGCGCCCAGGACGGCGACGATCCAGCGTTCGGGAATGCCGAAGCGCTGCGCCGCCTCCGCAATATGTGCGGCAATGGGATCGCGGACTTCGTGTCGTCTGGGCGGTGCCGGTTGTGCGGATGCGCCGCCGATGTCGAGGGTGGTGATGACCAGGCCGGAAAGGAGAAGGAGGGCAATGCGGCCGCAGGGGCCGCACTGCCGCAATGTTGCTGACGGACCGATGAGCGACATCGATCAGTCCTGCTCGTCGCGCTTTTTCGGGCGAGTCCAGTGCAGGCCCCAGTCACGTCCGTCCTCGTCCGATTGGAACAGCCGGGCTCGCACGGGGAACGGAAAGGCGGGGTCATCGAGGACGACGGAGATGAAGGTCCCGGCGCGCTCGCCGGTATGTTTCCAGCCGGCGCCGACCTCGGGTCCGTCCTCATCGCCGAGATGAATCCGATAGGCGGGCGCATTCTCGCTGTCGGGACTGTCGGCGCTGACAAAGGTGAGTTCGCAGTCGAACGACAAGGAGCGGATACGTCCGATATAGCCGGTTGGCGTGCGGGTGAATTGACCGATCTGGGGCATGAAACCTCCTTCTGGATGCGATGAGGTTGCAGGAAGGCGTGCGTCGTCACCGCGTCGGCGCGCGCCAGACGAAGCGGCCTTCGCCGTCCTCGTCGGTGTAGAGGGGGATGGCCCGACCGATGACGGTCGTGGCCGGAAGCGGGCCGAAATAGCGGCCGTCGAGACTGTCGGGGACTTGCCAGTTCATGAGGAAGAGCTCGTCGGCCGCGACGACGCGGCAGCCGCTCCAGACCGGCAGCGGGCGCTCGCGCCGATCTCGGTCGAGCGCCTCGCCCATTGCGATTCCGTCGACCGTGATGGTGCGGCCGGTGCGGCACACGCGCTGTCCCGGCAGGCCGAGGACGTGCTTCAGGATGGGCACGTCGCGGCCGATATAGCCGCGCTCGACCATGAAGTCCTCGAGCGGCTCGGGCGGTATCACCGCAACCAGATCGGGCACTTCGAGGCGTTCGACGGGCCCGATCCGATAGAGCCCGATCGGCGCGCTGGCCGACACGTTCCAGACGAGTTTGAGCGATGTCGGAACGAGGGCAGCCGCGGCAACGGCCAGCACAGCGAAACAGGTCGCCTTGACATAGCCGACGCGAGTCATTGCTCGATCTTCCGCCGCTTGAGCCATGCCTGATGGCGCTGCTGCGTGTAGGCGCGCGGCTCCTGGCCGGCGCTCATCCGGTGCGCGACATGACGCCAGTGATCGGGGGCGGCATCGCAGGGATCGACCCCTGTGGCTTCCACCGCGTCGATGTGCTGGAGCACCTTTTCGACCTTTGGCCAGCCTTCGATCTTGAGAAGGATTTCGCCACCGGGGCGCACGAAGGGTAGTGTCTGATAGGCGGCGCCCGGTGTGACGGTACGCACGATGTCAATGCGCGAGATGACGGTGCCGTAGTCGTTGGCCGCCCATCGCACGAAGGCGAAAATGGCGCCGGGCCGGAAGGACACGACGCGCCGGCGTCGGTCGATGATCCGCTCGCCGGTCTCGCGGCCGAAGCGAATCCAGTATTCGATCCGCTTCTCGATCCAGATCAGTTCCACATGGATGAGCGCATCAGGATTGTGGGCAGACGGCATCGGGTCGCCGCCAACGCGGGGGCCGCGGTGCCGGTCATGAGGGGTCTCCTTCGTCTTCTGGGAATTCGCGCGCGAAGAGGTCGCGCAGCATGTCGGCGACCGTGACGCCGCGCTGGAACGCGGCGATCTTGATGCGGCCGCGCTGCTCGGGCGTGATGTCGATGGTCAGGCGCGCGGTGTAGCCGGGTGTTCTGCCGCGGCGGGAGGCGGCATCGGCGGATTTGATCCATTGCTCGGAATCGGCCGGTCTGGCGGCGAATGCGCGGCGGCTCGGGCGATCGCTCATGGCGAGGACTTTCCGGCGCCGATGCCGGCGATCTGATCGGTTAGGGCTCCGATCTCGCGCGCGGCCGCCGCGGCATTGTCGATTTCCGAGACCAGGCGGCCGGTTTGCGCGGCGGCAGCGAAGGCGATGCGCTGCCCGACGGTGGCGGAGAGAACCGGCGGGTCGTGATCGGCCAGCGCCTCGGCTGTTTCGCGTGCGAGCACGGTGCGCGCCGCGCACCGATTGAGAACGAAGCGTGCGACGAGTTCGGGCCGGTAGATGCGCGCTTCGTTGACGAGCGATAGCATCTCGGCCGACGCCCAACCATCGAGTGGCGACGGCTGTACGGGAATGAGAACGAGATCGGCGGCAAGCAGGGCCGAACGCATCAACCCGGCGACACGCGGCGGGCCGTCGATGACGATGTGATCGACGTTGCGTGCGAGCTCGGGCGCCTCGCGATGGAGCGTATCGCGTGCCAGGCCAACGACGCCGAAGCGGCGTGGAAGATGTTCACGGACGCGCTGCTCGGACCAGTCGAGGGCCGAACCTTGCGGGTCGGCGTCGATCAGCGTGACGCGATGCCCGCGCTGAGCCCATTCACCGGCGAGATACAGGGCGAGCGTCGTCTTGCCAGTGCCGCCCTTCTGATTGAGCAACGCGACGATCATCGCTTGCCTCCCAGACGGTCGTCGAGAGGCAGGGTTGGCGTGTCTGGGCATGGCGCAGAAGCGTTGGCTTCACGCGCTTTCGAGGGGCTTGGCGCCGGGACTTGAGCGATGTTTTCCACATCGCGAGCGCCCTCTACAGAGTTAGATTCTTTGTTAGACTCTAAGTTACGGGCGCGATTTGTCTTTTTGTTCCACGCTTTGGACGGCATTCGGGTTCCCGATAGCACGAGCCGCGGGTTCCCGATGGCACGATAGTGTGGGTTCCCGATAGCACGACGCCGTCCACAGGCTTTCCACAGGCCGGGGTCGGCTCGAAGGCGAGCAGCGTGCGACCACCCGCCTCGACTTCGAGAAAGAGCGAGTATCCGGGCAGCGGCTGGCGGCGGATGATATGGCGCAGCTCGAAGGCGAAGCGCTTGTAGGGCGACAGGCTGCCTGATTTCTGGTGGAGATGGCGGAAGTCGAAGCGCCAGCCACGGCGCTGGCGACCACCATGCTTGCGCACCAGGCGATAGAGCCAGCGATCGAGCCCGCCCGTCAGGCCGAAATAGGCGCGGTCGATGGTGAGCACGAGCCCGTCGTCGAGCACGGCGCGATAGAACCAGTCCGGCACGATCAGTTCGATGCCGTCCGGCCGGCCTTGGTGGTCGGTGCGCTCCTGCCATTCGTTGATCCAGGAGAACCGGTGACGCCGGCCTTCGCTCGGCTGCCGGATCGAAGTAGAAATGGTGGTGGACTGGAGACGGTCGAGGGCAGCCTTGAGGCGCTGGTAGTCGCGCATCGACGTGCCGCGGCCGACGAAGGTCAGGATTTCATAGGGCGTCGCCGCCATCAGGCGCGACGTTCGGAAACCCCATCGCGCGCTTCGACGATCTGGCTTGCGGCCCAGATGAGGATGTCCGCATCCCAGATGGTGGCCATGCCGTGGTCCGGCACGGCTTCGACGCGGATCGAGACGCCGCCGGCGGAGAAATCGATCGGCGCGATGCGATGGGACTTGCACAGAGAGAAGAAGGGATAGGCCATGAGATCCTGCGCGTCTCGTGGCGCGAAGTCGCCTGGAAGCGCCCGAAACAGATCGAGCTGTCCACGCTCCGACAGGGATCGGCGTCGCGCCATCATTCACGAACCTGCTCGCGCTCAGCGCGCGTGGCGGCCGGGTTGCGGACTGTCGGGGAGCGTCTGGGGCTTGGCGGGCAGCACGCGCCCGCGCGGGTCCGATGTGGACGTCACGGCGCCGCGCGCCGCCCAGGCTTCGAGGTCATCGACCGAATAGACGACGCGGCCACCGAGTTTTCGGTACGCTGGACCGGTTCCGTAGGTGCGGTGCTTTTCCAGGGTGCGGGCGGAGAGGCTGAGAAATTGAGCAGCTTCCTTGGTGCGCAGGAAGCGCGGCGGCAGTGCGGCGTGATTGGTTCGCATGGACAAGGCCTCCGTGGTGTAGTCGGTGACCGCTGCGGTTCAGCGGCGAATGGCGATTACGGTGGCGGAGGAGGAACGGCGCGAGGGAGTGCGACGATGTCGAAAAAGAATCACACCCTCTCGAACGTCGCATCAAGTCGGAGGGAACGGGGGCGAGGCTCGACCTATCGGGAAGCTACGCCGGACTTTGGCGTCATCGGGCTCGGTGCTTGTGGAGCAGTGTGCGATAGCCGCCAGCCACAAGGTCGAAGCCGGTGCGTACCCGGCGCATCACGACGTCGCGCAGCGGCATCGACTTCCACGAAATCGCGGTGTCGCGCTCTGCGGCGAACACGGCCTCCGCGATGTCCTGATATGTGGCGCCGGCCCGCCGGCCATCGATCGCCCGGAGCATTTCGATGAGATGGCGCTTGCGCTGGGCGGTGAGGCGATCGTCAGGTGCCGCCCGATGATGAACGAGAGCGTCCCGGAAGCGGAACAGCGCATCGACGCGATCATGCAGAAGCGGATCGACGGGCGTGAGGACGGCTACGGGGCCGCGAGGTGCTTTGCCGTCGAGCGCAATGGCAGCGAAGCGCTCGCCGGCCACGACAAAGCGGAGATAGAGGCCTTCCTCAGCCGACCTGGCGCTGATCGGATCGACGGCGATCGTTGCCGTGATCAAGCCTGGAACGACTATTGGCGTCAGAATGATTGCGGCCGGATCGACAGCGGGGCTCCAGAAGATGTCGGCGTTTGTGGCGGGCAGGATCGGAGGTATCGGGAAAGCGCAACCCCCAGTGCGCGCTCAGCGCCGCTATGGCATGATCATCCGATGGATCCGAAGCCGCGACTTCTCGCTGATAGTCAGAATTGCGCCGGAGGAATTCCCAGGCGAGTTCCGCCGAGTTCAGGTCATTCAGGTATCGATATGTCTCGGCGTCTCGCCAATTGTCCTGCGCCACCATCCCGATTTGCCTCCTCGAGCCTGTGCAGTGGATCCGCATGCCCTTGGAAGATCGCGGCAAAGTTGACGTCTGGATAGCGGGGCAACCGGCATATGGCGATGCGCTCTGTGCATCACCTCGGGCGTCTAGTGGTAGGCAGACCGCAGGAGGTCGCGGTAACCGTTCTCCGTCATCCACCGCGCACGAGCGAGATGGGATTCGTGAACTCGCAGAGCGCGTTCGGGTTGGTTGTCGGGGTCGAGACCGAAGACGACGCGAACGACTTCACGCCAGTGTGCAGCGTCCGCTTCGGCGTCGAGCAATCGCAGGTAGGTCACGACATGGTCGCGATCATAGTCGGTCACGTGCTCACTCTTCGGTGGCTCATCCAGGAAATCGACTTTGCCCATGTGCACTCCCGTGTCTCGGCGCGGCGCCGCAACCGGCTATGGTTAACGCAAACTCACCAGGATTGTGCAGAGGCACCGCGAAATCGCTGTGAGGGACAGGCGCCACACCATTCGGCAGGTTCTTTTCAGGCCGTCGTTTCCTGATCCTGCTTCGCCGCGGCATGAACGATCATCACCCCTTCGCCCCGGGCGGAGTTGAGGAGAACGACGCCATTGGCTTCGAGGGCCCGGCGGACCTGATCACGCGTGCTCTCGTACACCCTCAGATCGTTTTCCGATTCGAGGCGCTTGGGAGCGGTCAGCGATACTCGGGCCTTGTCAGCGAGCGTCTCCTGCGTCCAACCCAGTAGCGCGCGCGGCCCGCGACTGTCGGGCGGTGATCATGCATCATCACCTCCTACAGTCACGAATACGCACGCCAGAACTACGACTTCTCTATTCGGACCAACCGGATAGCGTGGTTTCCCACACTCCCCAGTGGTTCATTTACATACTATAGTTGATAAACTCAAAGTATGTAAATCGCGATCTTCCTGCGCATGGATATGCGCAAACTGGTCGGCCGGAACTTCGCCCGCCTGCGTCGGGAGAAAGGCCTGACCCAGGAAGATGTCGAAGCACGTTCCGGTTTCAGCCAGCAGTACCTGAGCAGCCTGGAACGCGGCCGTAGGAATCCGACTGTGATCACGTTATACGAACTGGCCCAAGCCCTCGGCGTCAGCCACGTCGATTTGGTCGAGCCCGACGACAAGGTTTGAGCGGCACACCCGCGAGGATCAGCTTCTCTTCGTGTCGGCACAAGACCGCCACAGGATGGGATCAGCGGAAGCGGCGGGACAATTTAACTTGCGACATCACCTCGGCCTCGGCCTCGGCGGTCAAGTCGTATATGCGCGCTCGCCGTTCCCCGTCCCCTTGCGGGGAGGTGCCTCGACCTGAATTGAACCCAGTCGAAGTCCGTTTCGTCGACCCACATGCGATGGAGGATCACGGCGATTTTGCGCGCCAACGCGGTGATCGCCTTCTTGTGGCCTCGGCGCCCCGAGATCCGTCCGTTGCGATCAACTTCGCAGGATTGTTGACTCTTTCAGTCGTTCTTCGTTGCACAACGACGACATTGTGCCGTTGTGCAACCTTCGCTGGCCAGCCGGCGGACCCAGGACTCAAGCGGCGGCGTAGTGGGAGAAGACGTCCGTGCTGCCATTCCGATGGATCAGGAACACGTCGTAGGCCTCGCGCTCGTTCTCGGGCCCCATGCCGGGCGATCCATAGGGCATGCCGGGCACCGCGAGGCCCACTGCGTCAGGGCGCTTGCCCAGCAGGCGGCGAATGTCGGCCACAGGGACGTGACCCTCGATCATGTAGCCCTCGACCCGCGCAGTATGGCAGGAGGCCATCTCCTGCGGGATGCCACTGTCCAGCTTGTAGCGCATGAGCGCGGTCCCGGCACTCTGCTCGGTCGTGACCGCGAAACCGTCGTTTTCCAGGATCTCGATCCAGGCCGAGCAGCAGCCGCAATTCGGATCCTTCATCACATGGATCGCCGGTCCGGCGTCTTGCGCCAGCGCCCCCAAGGGCGATGCAGCCAGCAGTGTAGCTCCGCCGATCAGGAGCGTGCGGCGGGAAAAACGGTCTTGGATCATCTGATTTCCTTTCGAGGTTGTTGTGTACTGGCAGGTCAGAGATCGACCCGTCTGAGCCGCAAGGCGTTGGTGATCACCGAGACGGAGGACAGGCTCATCGCCGCCGCCGCGATCATCGGCGATAGCAGAAGGCCGGTGACGGGGTAGAGCAGTCCTGCTGCGATAGGGACGCCAAGAGCGTTGTAAGCGAAGGCGAAGAAGAGGTTCTGCTTGATGTTGCGCAGGGTGGCGCGAGCGAGCTTGCGCGCCCGGACGATGCCCATCAGGTCACCGCCCAGCAGGGTGATGCCTGCGCTTTCCATCGCAACATCGGCCCCGGTGCCCATGGCGATGCCGACATCGGCGGCGGCCAGCGCGGGCGCGTCGTTCACCCCGTCGCCCGCCATGGCGATCTTGTGGCCGTCGCGGCGCAGCCGGTCGATCAGGTCCTTCTTGGCCTCGGGCAGGATGCCCGCCCGCACTTCGTCTATCCCGAGCTTGCCCGCCACCGCCTGCGCCGTACGTTCGTTGTCGCCCGTCGCCATGATCACCCGTAGTCCCTGCGCGTGCAGTTCGCGGATCGCCTGAGCCGTCGAGTCCTTGATCGGGTCGGCCACAGCCACGATTCCGACAAGCGCCTCATCGACGGCTATGAACATGGCCGTCTTCCCTTCGGCGCGCAGAGTATCGGCCCTGGCTTCAGCCTCACCGGTTTCAAGACCCATTTCCTGCATCATCGCGGCATTGCCGAGCGTCACCGCGCGTTCGCCGACCTTTCCGCGCACGCCCTTGCCTGTGACTGCTTCGAAGTCCTTGGCCTCTTGACGCGGCGCACCCTGCGCCTCGGCGCCCTCGACGATCGCCTCGGCGAGCGGGTGTTCAGAGCCGCGCTCCAGAGCTGCGGCCAGCGACAGCAGATCCGTCTCGGTCAGATCTCCAAGCGCGACCGTATCCGTCAGTTTCGGCTTGCCCATGGTCAGTGTGCCGGTCTTGTCCACGATCAGCGTGTCGACCCCCGCCATGCGTTCCAGCGCCTCGGCGTCCTTGATCAGCACACCCGCTTGTGCGCCGCGCCCGGCCGCCGTGGTGATCGAGATCGGTGTCGCCAGCCCAAGCGCGCAGGGACAGGCGATGATCAAGACGGACACCGCCGACGCGATGGCGAAGACCAGCGCGGGTTCCGGGCCGAAGATCAGCCAGACGACGAAGGCGACAATGGCGATGGCCACCACGGTCGGCACGAAGACCGCCGAAACCCGGTCGGCCAGCCCCTGGATCGGCGCGCGCGACCGCCGCGCGTTCGACACCATGGCCACGATCTGTGCGAGCACCGTGTCGGACCCGACCTTGCCCGCCTCGATCACGAGACTGCCGTTCTTGTTGATCGTGGCCCCGGTCACAGTGTCGCCCGGACCTTTTTCGACCGGCATCGACTCGCCGGTCAGCATGCTTTCATCCAGCGACGAGCGGCCTTCGATCACCGTTCCATCGACCGGAACCGCATCGCCGGGACGCACCCGGAGCCGGTCGCCCTCTATGATGTTTTCGAGGGGCGCGTCGTATTCCGACCCATCCGGCAGGATGCGCCGCGCGGTCTTGGGCGCCAGATCCAGGAGCGCGCGGATCGCGTCTCCGGTGCGTTCGCGCGCGCGCAGTTCGAGCACCTGGCCCACGAAAACCAGGGCCACGATCACGACCGCCGCCTCGTAGTAGGTGCCGACGCCGTGGCCCATCCGGTACTGTTCCGGAAACACGCCCGGCAGGAAGGTCGCGACGATCGAGTAGAGATATGCCGCCGCCACGCCGAGACTGATCAGCGTCCACATGTTGGGGCTGCGGTTCACAACCGAATCCCAGCCGCGCCGGAAGAACGGCAGCGCCGCCCACAGGATGATCGGCGTCGCGAGAACGAATTCGAGATAGCTCGCTGTCTGGTGCCCGATCCAGTCGCGCACCGGCAGCGCCACCAACTCGCCCATCGTCAGAACGATGAGCGGTACTGCTGCCGCCGCCGAGATCCACATCCGGCGGGTGAAGTCGGTCAGTTCCTCGCTGGGTTCGTCGGAGGGTACCATCGGCTCGAGCGCCATGCCGCAGATCGGGCAGGCACCCGGCGCGTCGCGGACGATCTCGGGATGCATCGGACAGGTGTACTGGACGTTGGCCGGAACCGCCTTCTTCTGTCCGGCAGCCCGGCCCGAGGCGTAGAACCACGGATCCGCCTTGAACTTCGTCTGGCATTTCTCCGAGCAGAAATGGAATGTCTCGCCTTGGAACTCCGCGCGACGCCCGTCGGGCTTGACTGCGACCGTCATCCCGCAGACCGGGTCCTTTGCCGTCTCGATCCCCGCCGGAATGTCGGGCGCCGGGTAATGATGATCGTGCTCCATGTTCTGCCTACCTTTCGATATCTCGTTTCAGCATGCGGCTTCCGGCGGTTGGAAGCTCAAGCCCATTTTAGTGATGGTCGTGAGCGCCTTCCCGGACCGGATTGTGCGCCAGGAACACCCCCACGAAAAGGAACACCAGCGCCATGCCGATCGCGCCAAGGACGACGATGAGGGGGTCGGACTGCCACTTCATCGCGGCGAAGGCGGACAGCACCACGGCATCGAGGGCGATCGCCGTCAGCAACACCCAACCCCGAGCGCCGATTTCCTCGCGCAGATGCCGGAACACGCCGAAGTGGATGATGATGTCCATCACCAGATAGAAGAAGGCCCCGAGCGAGGCGATGCGGCTGAGGTCGAAGAAGACCGTCAGGAAGCCCGCGATCACGACGGTGTAGACGAGCGTGTGGTCCTTGATAGTGCCCGGCATCCCGAAATGGCTGTGCGGGATCATCTTCATGTCCGTCAGCATCGCCAGCATCCGCGAGACTGCGAACACGCTGGCGATCAGACCCGAGGCAGTGGCCACCAGCGCCAGCGCCACCGTCAGGTAGAAGCCGGTCTGCCCGAGGGCGGGCTGGGCCGCTTCAGCCAGCGCATAGTCCTTCGCCGCCACGATGCGGTCGAGCGGCAGGCTGGAGCCGACGGCGAAGGCGACCAGCAGATAGACGACGACGCAGATGGCGATGGCGAGGACGATGGCCCGGCCCACATTGCGGTGCGGATCGGTGACCTCGGCGCCGCTGTTGGTGATGGTCGTGAACCCCTTGAAGGCGAGGATGGACAGCGCGAGCGACGCGACGAACCCGCTTGCGCTAGAATCTCCGGCCGACGCCTCGAACGAGATGCCGCTGGCCCACAGACCGGCCGCCCCGAACAGCGCGATGCCGCCCACCTTGAGAACAGCCATAACGATGGAGAACAGCCCGACCGACCGGCTGCCCGAGACGTTCACGAGCCAGGCGAGGACGATCAGCCCGACGCCGAGGATTGGCACCAGCACGCTGTCCGGATCGCCGCCGAACGCCCGCAGCGTGTAGGTGCCGAAGGTACGCGCGACGAGGCTTTCGTTGATGACCATCGACAGCGCCATCAGTAGGGCGGCGCCCGCCGCGACCGTCGTCGGTCCGTAGGCCTTCTTCAGGATCATCCCGATGCCGCCGGCAGAGGGATAGGCGTTCGACATCTTGATGTAGGTATAGGCGCTGAAGGCGGTCACGATGGCGCCCACGACGAACGAGAGCGGGAAGAACGGTCCGGCGAGTTCGGCGATCTGTCCGGTCAAGGCGAAGATGCCCGCGCCGATCATCACACCCGTTCCCATGGCCACCGCGCCAGGAAGGGTAATGCTGTTCCTCTCGTAATCGCTTTTCGTCATGGATTTTCCTTTTCCGGCCTTTTCCTCATCGCCACCCAGAGCAGCGGCAAGCCCGTCACAAGGCCGAGGCCGAGAACTGCCCAAGTCGCCCGGCCGAGGTCTCCGCTCACCGCTTCCCCTCCGAAATGGGCGAGCAGGAAGCTTGCCGGGACAATGCCGGCCAGTGTCGCGAGGGCGAACCGCCACGCGTGCAGGCGGCTGAGCCCGGCGGCGTAGCTGATCATGTCGAAGGACACGAAGGGCATCAGGCGACTGGCGAACACCGTCGCGGTCAATGCGGTCTGCGATCCGAGCAGGCCGGCATCGACACGATCACCGAATACGCGCCGCAAGACGTCGTGCCCCAGAACCCGCGCGAGACCGAAGGCGATCAGCGCACCGAGTTCCGCGCCGATCACGACCTGCACCGTCCCCCATAGATGCCCGTAGGCCGCCCCGGCGGCCAACGCGATGGGCGCGCTCGGGATTGGGCTGGCGACGACCGCCAGGGTCATGAGCGCGACGACAAGGATCGGCCCCCAGAGACCCGCGCGCGCGACAAGCATCTCCAGGCGCTCGCCGTCCATCAGGCTGTGCAGATCGGCGAATACTGCAGGCGCGAACTGCCAGATACCGAGCATGGCGATCCCGAGGATCGCCATCGCCACGAGAATGATTGCGCGCAGGCCCATCTCAGACGGCCGCGACGGCCTTCGCCAGAAGGTCGCGCACCTCACCGGCGACCGCCGTCAGTTCGGCGTTGTCGATCGCCTGCATCGATGCCACCGGGTCGATGGCGCTGACCTCCACGCCGCCCTCGACTTCGCGCAAGATCACGTTGCAGGGCAGCATCGCGCCCACACGCGGCTCGATCCCGATGGCCTGATGCGCCATCTTCGGATTGCAGGCGCCGAGGATGCGATAGGCGGGCATCTCGGCATCGAGCTTGTTCTTCATCGTCGCCTTGACGTCGATCTCGGTCAGGACACCGAAGCCATGGTCCGCCAGCGCCTTGCGCGTGCGGGCGTCGACATCGTCGATACCGGTGTCCGGGATCATGCGATTGATTGTGTAAGCCATTGAGAAGTCCTTTCTCTTATTTTCGAAGATATTTGATCAGCGCCGCTATGGCCAAAACCACCAGCGCGAGGATCAGCAGGCCGAAGAGCCAGCCAAATCCCATTCCGAAACCCATTCCGGAGCCCATGTCGTTCCAGTTCATCATCTCATCCTCCTGATTTTCACCCGTAGGGTACGCCTTTGACCGGCCCTCACGACAACATGGGGCAGGACAGCTGGGGTCGGTTCCGGCACGTCGGGGCGCCCTGTCCGGACGCCCCACCTGGGTCAGGCTGATGCCGTGACCGCGAACTCGGTCATCATGCCGGTCGCAAGGTGCGGCATGTGATGGCAATGCAGCATCCAGCGCGCAGCCTCGCCGGCGTCGAGGGCGACATCGACCATCGCCATCGGCGGCACGTGAACCGTGTCGCGCAGGGCCCCGGCGACGCGGCGCCCGTTCAGGCCGACGACCTGGAACACATGCCCGTGCAGATGCATCGGGTGGGCCATCATCGACATGTTGTGGAACGACAGAACGACCCGCTCGCCGCTGCGCGCGATGATCGGCTGGTGCTGGCCCCAGACGGCGCCGTTGATCGTCCAGACATAGGGCTGCATCGAGCCGCCCAGCATCAGCATATGGCCGCGGTCCACCTGCCGGTCCGGCAAGGCATCGCGGGCGATGAGGCGCGCCTCCTGCGCAAGATCGGTGTCGAACGCGGGTGCCTCGGTTTCAGCCACGGCATCCAGGCGCCGGACCTCGGCACCCTGCGTGGCGAGGATCAGGCCGGTGCGCTCCCGCGCGCCTTCGCGCAGGGCGAGGATCGGCCAGGCGCCACCTTCGTTCGGCAGGTCGATCTCGATATCCAGCCGCTGGCCCATCGCCAGCCCGAACCGCGTACCCGGGACAGGCTGGACGGCGTGCCCGTCCACCGCGACCAGTCGCGCCTCGGCACCGCCGGTGTCGATCCAGAACACGGTCGCCGCTGCGGCGTTGATGACCCGGAGCCGGATGCGCCCGCCACGCTCGACCTGCACCACCTCGGGGTCCGACAGGGTCCGGTCGTTGGCGAGATAGGCGTCCCAGTCGTAATCGTTCAGGTCCATGGCCATGCCGCCCATCTGGCGGCCCATGCCCATCATCCCGCCCATACCGGACATGTTGCCCATCGGCATGCCGCCCATGGCGCCATGATTCATGCCCTGCATCGCCCCCATGCCTTCCATGGGCGCGCCTTGATCGGGCACTGCACCGGCGCCATGGTCTGCGCCGTGCCCGCCACCATGACCGCCGTTGATCTCCGCCAGAACCTCCTCGGGGGCCCTGAAGGAGAAGTCATGCAGGAACATCACGACCTCCTGCCGGTCGGCGGCGACGTCCTCGGCCGAGCGCACGATCAGCGGCGCGGCCAGCAGCTGCATTTCCTGGGTAGGTACGTGGCTGTGCATCCAGTGTGTGCCCGGCCGCGCCTCGAAATCATAGGATCGAGTCTCGCCCGCCGCGAGTAGCGGCATCGGCATGTCGGGCACACCATCCTGAGCATTTGGCGGAATCTGGCCGTGCCAGTGGATTATCGTGCCCACGTCGAGATCGTTGGTCAGATCGACACGGAACTTCTGGCCGGGGTCGAGGACAAGCCCCTGACCGCCGGGACCGGCAAGACCGAAGACCGTGGCCGCGCGCCCGTTAATGTCGAGCGTCCGGGTTGCAGCGGAGAGGCTGATTGGGGCCACGGTCTGCGCGAAGGCAAGACGGGGCATGTGCGCCGCACCAATGGCGGCAGCACTTGCGGCAAGAAAGCCGCGGCGCGATAGGGTGTTCATGGTCGTCTCCTCGGGACATCCGTCCCGTTCATCAATGCCGATGGGACGCCGCGGGCGTCGGCCCGGGCGCGATCAGAGGAGACGGAACTTGGGAGGTCGTTCGTTCAGTCCTGGCGGATGGCCGACGTGGCTTGCCTCGAACGGGAAGTCATGGCTGACGGGACCGTAGGCGTGTCCGGATTCTCCGACTGGCGATGTCAGGAAGGCCGAAAGACCTGCGCAGACGAACTCGCACATCCCGGCATCGGCCGATCCACAGTGCTGTTTACCTTCACAAACCGGCTGGGCAAGGCCGGGAGAGTGCATCATCTCGCCGACGTGGATCGCGTGCTCCGGACTAAATTTCATGTTCATGCGCGCCGCATGCACAGGGGCCACCGTTGTCACCACGGTGATCGCAAGTATGGCTAGCATGGAGACGAGACGGGCGATCATCATTCAAAGATAGGCATTGCTCACGAGAATGTCTATTGCCGTGGCGCGCCTCACCGCTGGCACAACGTGGTCTCGGCGGGACGCGACTGATATTTCGCAATGATCGGGGACAGACGTCTTGGGAAAAACTCTCCGAAATACTGTCGGGATCGGCCTGGTTGTCGGAGGCGTGATCCTCGCGATCTTTACCGGTTGGCATCATGCCGGTACCGCATCCAACTCCGTCGCGTCGGCAGAGGTCATCGCGCAAGGACGGCAGATCTATGCGGATCAGTGCGCCGCCTGCCACGGCGCTGATCTGGAGGGCCAGCCCGACTGGCGCACACAGCTTCCCTCCGGCCGATCGCCCGCACCGCCGCATGACGAGACCGGCCATACGTGGCACCATTCCGACGAGGTCCTCTTCCGCATCGTCAAGGAGGGCACCGCCGCCATCGTCGGTGGCGGATACGAGAGTGACATGCCCGGCTTCGCAGACGTGTTGAGCGACGCGGAGATCCGCGCCGTTCTCGACTTCATCAAGAGCACATGGCCGGAACGCGAACGGGCCTACCAGGAGAACGTGTCGCAGGCGAACTGACTCTCGCCTTGACCGCCGAGCTACCCTAGGCAGAGCGATCCAGATCGTCATGGCGATCATAATCAGGTTCTCGGTCAGGGAGAAGAAGCCGAGCGGCACGTTGCTCGATCCGCCGACCCGGCGCATCGCGCTTTTCGATGTAGACCGCCTTGAAGACCGAAACCGCACTCCGCTTTGGCCCAAGTGGAGGTACTTATCCTGCAGAATCGTGCCGATGACTGTGTCGCGGAAGCCATCCTCAAGCGATCCAGAGGCGCAGCGGCAGAAGTTTCGCGAAATCGCCGGCCCTTTTACAAGGTCCGCCCGTTCAAAGGCAGCCTGAAAGAGCATGCCAAATACCCCATCTATTCTAGTCGTTCTCGGCGGCGTTGGCCCCGCCCGGTGTTGCCGGGCGGGACTCGCGCGGGTTCAGTCGCCATTGCGGCGGCTGGGGCGGGACCAGATGAGGCTGTAGCCGTCGCCGTCCTCGTCGTCGAAGAGGTTGGCGTAGATCGGGGCGGTGAAGCTCGGATCGTCGAGCTTGAGGCCGAGATAGTCGCGGCCCTCGTTCGACTGCTTGGACCAGGCGGCCCCGATTTCGGCGCGGCCGACCAGGACGCGGTGGCTGGGAGCGTTCTCGCTGGTGTGGTTGGTTTCGGGGACGATGCGGACGTTCTTGGCCTGCACATTGAGGGTGACGATTTCGCCGGTGTATTCGTTGCCGGACTTCTTGAAGGTGCCGATGGTTGCCATGGTAGTTCTCCTTGATCGCTGGTTTCGAGCCCGCACCATTGCGGCCTCGATGGCGATCGGAGAGGCCGGAGGCGATCGACGGCGCATCGCGTGCGACCGCAGCGTCAGCGGAGGATGGCGATCCGGCGGGTTTCTTGTCTCGCGAGGAATGGCGGCGCAGCCGGCAGGGGAAGAAACCCGACGGGCGCCATTGTGCCATAGGCGATCGAGGCGCAGCCGGTCTTCGGCCAGATCAGCCCATTGAAGAGGCCGTTTGGAGCGGTCGGCTCTCGGGGATCGTTCAAGGAGACAGTGGCGACACCGTGCGCTCACTCTCTTGGCCGGCGAAGGGACACAAATCGTCTGCTGCCCTGCAGGCAGTTCGCTTCGTATCCGGCGCTGCCGCCGGATACGGTTCCACAAGCATCTCCCGTGCATCTCTGGCTGCGCCAGTCGGGACAGCTTATGCCATGCCGTCCGCAGGCGCCGATCCGGGACTGAAACTGAAGATCCGTCCCGCATACCGCATGTCCGACTCCCTCAGGCTTCGATATGGGGCGCGGTGGAAGAGCTTACCTCCCGTCCCTGCCTGCGATGGCGTTCAGACGCTGGCCGCAGTCTGCCCGCCAGGTCCGGTCGAGGCCATGGAGGTCACGCGAACGAAGGCTGTGATCCCGACCGCCACCGCGCCGATCACGGAGAAGATGGTCTGCCAGGTCTCCGATGGCATGAGATGTTTGACGATGCCGTGGGTGGCGTGGAAGCCGGCAATCGCCGCCGGCGCGACGAAGGCGAGCGCGGTGGCGAGTTTCAGCCACACGGGCCGGGCGAACAGGATGAGGTATTGCCCGATGCCGAACACAAGGGCCGCACCGACGAGTCCGACAAGGACGCTGCCGGGCAGGCCTGCGCCGGTCTGATAGGCCCACATTCCGGCCGCCACGCCACCGAGCGCAGGCAAGGCATAGGTGGCGAGCGTGAACAGCAGCCAGCAGATGGCGCCGATTGCAGCGATGGATCCGAGAATCGCAATAATCATGGTGGCGTCTCCGTAAGATGAGATTCAAACGGTCGCGCCTCCACCACCACCATGGCACAACTCAGAATAATACCACGCTCGCTGTTGAGCTGCGAGAGGAAGGTCTGCTCAGATCGTGAGGCCAGCATCCGCATGCTCTGGGATAGTCGGAAGCTCTGATCGTCCCCGCGCGATGTCAGGCTCGCGAACTGCGCATTCCGGCGAGTTTTTCTACTGAAGTTGCTGCCAAGAGTCGTGCGTATTCTTCGCTTTCCATCGGGACTAGTGCAATCCTTCCGTCCCGGTCGTGATGCAGGCCATAGCCATGCTTCTTCACCAGTGGCGAGGCGCGGAGGCAAGCCTTTGGCGTTGAGAAGAACGTGGCAGCGCTCACCGGACCCTTGCGCTCGTTCTCAACAGCGAGAAGCAATTCATCCGAAGTCATCTCGTAAGGAGCAGCGTTCAGCAGGGCGAATTGGCGTCCCGCAATTGTTCCAGGTTTCGCCGGAGGTGATGCCGCCGTCACGGGACAATCCGCCGATACGGTAATGAGGGTGTCATGATAATTTGTACTGTGCATCCGCATTTCCGCTCAGTGAAAAAGTAGGAACATATCAGACAAACAGACGGAGTCTTCGATTTCGAATGCAAGTATTGGCAAATTTGTCCGCCAAGCGTGCATAGGCCACGAATCATCCGAACCACCAAACCGGAATGCCGAGCTTGCGGGCCTTGTCGGCGAGGTTCTCCTGAATGCCAGTGCCAGGGAAGACCATGACCCCGATCGGCAGGACGTCAAGCATTTGGTCATTGCGCTTGAACGGTGCGGCGCGGCCGTGCTTCGTCCAGTCCGGCGCGAAACCAATCTGGGTGACATTGCGGTGATCGGCCCACCGGGCGGCAATCTTCTCGGCGCCTTTCGGCGATTTACCGTGCATCAGTACCATGTCGGGATGCTTGGCACGGACCTGGTCGAGCTTGTCCCAGATCAGCTTGTGATCATTGAAGTCGGCTCCACCTGAAACAGCGACCTTCGGCCCTGCGGGCAACAGCACTTCACGCTTGGCCCGTTTGCGCTCGGCGATGAAATCGCGACTGTCGATCATCGCCGACGTCAGTGCACGATGGTTCACCTGCGAGCCGGTGCGTGGCGACCAGGGGGAGCCGGTCGTGCGCAGATACAGTTCGGCGGCGCTGTCGCGGAAAACTTCCAGACTGTCGCGGCGTTGGATTAGGCCTTGTCCGGTCTCGATGAGGCGTTCCAGTTCGACCGCCTTGATTTCGGAGCCGTCCTGTTCGCGCTGCCCGCGCTTCTGCGCCTGTTCGTTGTCGTCGAGCTTGCGCTCAATCCGGTCGGCGGCACGGTGGAACATGTTGACGGTCGACCAGAGCAGATCGTCGAGTTCGCCATCGAGTGCCGTGTCAGCCATGGTTGCGATGAGGGCGTCGAAGATGTCGGAGACAGCGCCTGCGATAACGTTGTCCTCCGGGACGAGGCGCGGGTCCGGGCCGTGCCCGTCGTGGCGGTAGCCGTAGAGCTGCAGTTCGCTCAGTGCATGCTCGGTCGGAGAGGCTTGGTGGTGCGGCTCGAAGATATCGTCGTCTTCATGTGCCATGGTGATGCTCCCTTGTCGGTTGGCCGCGCCCGCCGCGGCCTTCATGGCGCCGGAAGACGGCGGGCGGTCCGGTCCTGCACCCGGGAGCGGCAGCGGACGGGCCGGAGCGTGAGCGGAGGATGGCGGAGGCCGGCGATTTTGCCTCGCGATGGAAAGCGGCCGAGAGGCCGCGCCGGAAAATCGTCGGCCGCAGCCGTTGCCGGACCGGCCCGCCTGCCGTCCGGTCGCCCTCTGAAGAAGGCCGGGGCGCGGCCCTCTGCGACATCGATGGGAGAGCCCGCGCGTGACGGCGGCGACACCGGCCCCGCCACGCCGTTTCCTGTTCAGGCCAACTGAGCGGTCTTCAGAAAGCGTGCGACATCCTGCGGGGCGAGTTGGACCCGAACCGATGCCGTGAGCGCATCCAGCCCGCGCATGCGCAGATCCTCGTTGAGATCGCCCAGCATCGGTGAGAGCGGCCGTGCCTCGATGCCGAGCGCATCTGCCCGTTGGACGAGGGTATCCCGCGCGCCGTCGCCCGCCGGATCGTCGTCGCGCACGATGTAGAGCCGGCGTAGCGTGTCCGGAAACAGGATGGCGGCGAGATGGGCTGCGGAGAGCGCGGCCGCCATCGGCATGTCGGGCAGGACGCATCGTAGCGACAGCATTGTCTCGATGCCTTCGCCGGCGGCCATGATCTCGCCCGCCCCGCCGAAGCGCACCGCATTGCCGAGGAGGTCGCCCATTGCCCGTCGCGGCGTGTCGATCGGCGCCTTGCCGAGCCTCGCCTCGCTAAACCCGTTCGGATCGAGCCAGGTACGATGTGCGCCCGTCTGGTGTCCATCGAGATCGGTGACGGAGGCGATCAGTGCCGGCCAGATCTCCGTCGGCGCATGCTCGTCGGACCGGTAATAGCAGCGCGGATGGAATCGCAACGCTTCGGTTCCGTGCAAAGCCGTAATGCCGCGATTACGGAAATACGATTCAGCAAGTGTGCCCGTGATCGGCCGAGCCATCGAAAACAGCCGCTTCGCTGCGAGTGGCGAACCCGTCGGTACGGGCGTCTTCCGTCGATATGATGATGCCGGTTCCGGTACCGCATGTGGCAGAGCGAGGAAGCGCCGTGCTTCGTCGGCAACGTCCTTGAATTCGACAAGGCCGCAGCTCTCGCGAATGACGTCTAGAAGATCGCCATGCTCGCCGGTGGCGGCATCGGTCCATTTGCCCACCGCGCCCTTGCCGGATCCCGGACCGACGAGGCGCACAAACATCGAGCGCCCTGGCGTATTGCGAACGTCGCCGACCATCCAGTAGCGGCCCTCGCGCCGTCCGGCAGACAGGTATTCGCGGCACACGGCCTCGGCCTGCTGGCCGAGACGGTGTGCGAGTTCGGATGCGTCGCGGGTCATCATGCAGCCTCCCGCTCGGCGACGCGCTCGATCGGAAAGCGCTCCAGAAGCCTGGCAAGGATCGCGGTGCCGGAGATGTCGGTCGGAACGAACAGGCGCAGCTTCCAGGAGATGATCTCGCCGAACAGGCCGTAGGTCTTGAGGCGGTCGCGCATGGTGTCGGTGAAGCCGGTGAGCTCGATGCGGTTCGCGCCCATGACGCGGGCGCGGCGAAGTTGCAGTCCCTCGACGAGGTCGAGGATCGTGCGGCCGTCCATCAGCGCGGCGAAGGCATCGTCCGGGGCGAGCGCCGTCGTACCGGTTGTGGTGGCGGTCGCGGCCCAGGCGGGCGAGACACGCCGGCCGATGATCCGCTCGCCGGTGTCGGTCTGCAGCCGGTAGACGCGCGTCGACTCGTTCGGCAGGCGCTTCCAGATCGGCAACAGGAGGCCGGCGACCATGTGGATGGTGCTGTCGGTGAACTCGGGCACCGAAGCGACCTCCGCCTCCCAGGCTTTGGTGAACGTGGCGCGATCTGCCTCCACCCAATGGGTATCGCCCATCATCGCAACGGGCACATTGGTCGTCTCCATCGGCTGGATCAGCCGCACACGCCGTTCGACCGAGCCGTCATCATTGATGAGGCTGGTGGTGGGTACGCGCACCGCCGCGCGCCCGGAGCGCTCGTTGACCAGCGACGCGGCGCGCGGATCGGCCAGATGGTCGAGCGCGTCATCGAGCGTGACCGGGCGGTTGCGCTCGCGCTGGGCAATGGTCAGCAGCGTCGTCACCGCGCCCGTCGCGGCATGGGTGTGGATGGCCTGGCGATCGAGAACGGTGAAGCGTTCGGCGCGCAGCGTCTCCAGTCCAACGTCATAGGTGCCGCTGGCGATTGCGCCTTCGATCCGCGCCGCGAGAAGCTGCTCGAAACGCGCGAACAGGATGTTCTGCAGATCGATGGTGAGCGCCAGGAGCCGGTTCAAAAAGGTGGTGATCGGCGGCAGCTCGTCCTTGATGCCATTGGCGTCGGTGAGCTTGAGGCCGGTCGACTCCTCGAAGGTCTGGAGCGAACAACCCTGGACCTTGCCCGCGACGATCAGGAGATAGAGCCGTCGCAGCGCGGCGCGCGCATAGGCGCTTTCGAGATTGTCCTCGGCGCGGAACAGGCCCTGACCGCCGGTCTGGCGCTGGCCGCGCGTGATGGCGCCCAGGGTATCGAGGCGGCGGGCGATCGTGGAGAGAAAGCGTTTCTCCGCCTTCACGTCAGTGGCGACCGGCCGGAAGAGCGGCGGCTGTGCCTGATTGGTGCGGTTGGTGCGCCCCAGGCCCTGGATCGCGGCGTCAGCTTTCCAGCCCGGCTCCAGCAGATTTTTGGCGTTTTGCGATCGATATCGAATCAGATTTTCGCTATCAACACAGCCGCTTAGCGAATCTGCTCGACTCGATATGTATCCTCACAGGCTTGATTGGAGGGTACGTTGGACAGCTTCGAAGTCAAGGTCGACGGCAGGATTTTCGATTTCGCCGTGGTGGTTCCGCTCTATGGCACCGCGGCGGCCAAGCGCCTCGCGTCTGCGTGGGAGCAGCAATTCATCGGCTGTACCGCGTCGACAACTGCGGGTTATTTTCGGGCGTTCGTCCGCTTTCTCCGCTGGGTGGCTCTGAGGGCCGAAATATGCGCAGAATCTGCAGAGGCCCTATTCTTCAATTCGATCCAGCTCGGGCGGTCAGAGCGCTTGACGAAAATGCTCATGTACGAGGTGGGCGAGGCTTGGGCGTCACGGTTACGCGACATCGAGTGCTTCGAAATCATCAACAACACCAACCTGCTTTCCAGGAAAGCTCTCCTCGAAGCCGTTGTCAGTTGCCTGCGGCGGCTGTCCCGCGCCGGCCTCTGGAGCGATCCCGGTAGATTTACACCCGTTGCCCGGGGGCAACTGACGGGACGGAACATTCCATCATTCGGCGAACTCAACAAGGTCGAACTGCCGACGGATCTACAAGGGTGGGTACGACCGAAATACGACCAGCTCGACTGGCGCGAAGTCATCCGTCTCAACGATGAACGACTTTATGCGCTGCGGGCAATCTGCGTGCGTACTCTGCGCGCCGGAATAGCCAAGTGGGAAACTGGTCAGGCTTTCACAGCAGCGCGGGATCTACCGACACCGCGGACACCAGAGGACCTCCTCCAGGATTTGAGCGCGCTTCACGTCCGAAGAGCCACGCTCTCCGACGAGAATCGTGCCAATGCCAGACAGCGAGGCATGGCCATCATGGTGCGCTATCTCGCGCTGGCGGAACCGCATCGACGGAGTTTCAACGACTGGAAGAATACGATGCTGGGCTGCCATGGCACGGCGCTCGGTGGCTGGACGGAAGCCGTCAGTCACGTTGAGGGCAACGTTCGGTTGCTGCTCGCTGCGCAAACCATCGTCATGATCGACACCGCATTCAATGTATCGACCTGTGACCGGCTCGCCGCAGATCCCTTCATCGGTGATATTCACCGGGGCAAAGTCCGGATCATCACCGTCGCCGCGGCAAAATTGCGCGCCCGTGGCGAAATCCAGGAAGGCACCCTTTGGGAAGGCGCCGACATTGACGTCCGCCACAACGACGGCGATCTCAGCGGTGCCGAAGCGATCCGCGCCTGGCAGAAGCTGTCGGAGCGCATTCGGGCAACGGCCCGATACCTCGAATTGCCCACTGCCGATAAGCTCTGGATCGTGCCTGGATATAAATCCGACCGCAACCGTATCGGTCCGATGACAACCGCTGCCATCGATCACCACTGGCAGGCGATGCTGGCCGAGAATTTCGAGCACCCCGTCATTGGCCGGCTACCGCTACGTCGCCAGATGATCCGGCCCACGGTCCTTCAACTGGAAGCGGCGCGCGCCAATTTCGAACATACGGTCGCGGCGCGATTGGCTCAGCACAAGAACTCAGCCACCACCATGCGGTATCTGAGCCGTCCGTGGTTCAAAGCCCTTCTTGCCTCAAAAATGCGGACATTCCTAGCCGCATTAGAAGCGGGCCTCATCGAACCCATCGAAGGAGCGGCCGATACCCTTGGAACATCGATGACGCACGAGAGCGCCTTGGACCACGCCAGAACCACGGGCCTGGGCTTTCTCTGCACGGCCCCCAAGACGTCCAACAACGAGGATACAGGACCCTGCATGGCCATCGACAAATGCGCGACTTGTCATTTCCGGCAGTTCCGGCCGAGCAACGATAGCATCCGGGCGCTTGTCCTTTTCCAACGATCTCTTGGCCGGCAGGAGGAAGCGTTCAAGGCGAACAATCCTGCAAGATGGGCCGAGGTCTGGCTGAATTTCCAGGCTCTCTGCGAAGTCATTCTTGATCGGTTGCGGTCCTCCCATCACCGTCGCGCTCTCAGGATGATGGAGGCCGAAGTCGATGCCGGCCTGACGGCGGGCACTGTGCGGGCCATCGAGTTATGGTGAGCCGGGTCCATCAACCGCCACGACACGCCCGCGAGGCAGGTGCTGCCGCCTTTTGCGAGTTCCTGCAAAACCCGAGGCCGCTCTGGCTCAAGGACGGCACTCTCGAGGATAATGCCTGGTTGGTTGAGCTCGACAACCCGACGATACGCCGGCACGCGAGCACGACGATCCGGTTCGACATCTTGATCGCACCAGACCGACGCCTGACGGACTACGCCGAATGGCGAGATCTCCTTACCGCCAAGAAATACGTCTATTACGCGCTTACCGGGCCGAATGCCTGGGTCCGCTCTGCCTCGACCATCCGGGAGGAATATGCGGGGTTCGTTGCATTCCTTCGTTGGCGCACCGCGTGTGGGCTTCCTGGCATGTCGGATCTGACACAGGCCTGGTTCGAGGAGTTTTGCGACAGCCTGAAGCACGCCGGCATGGAAGGACTGATCCGATCTGAAGCTGCGGCGCGAGAAGCCGTTAAAAGATGTCGTCATGCCGGCCGCGCTCCGCCTGTTCAACAAAGTGACCCGAATACTTTCTCCGTCGAAGCGGCCAGCAGGCTGGCCGGTTTCGAATATAGCAAACAGCTATCGGACAATGCGGCGAAGATTTTTGCTGATTGGGCCGTTGAGAACGGCCTCAAAATCACCCCCTGTCTTCATAACCGGGTAAACAATCGCAAGAGAGATCAGACATTCTGTGGGCAATCCTTAGATCGCTATATGCGCGTTTGGGAACGACTTGGCCGCCTCCAGGAAGAACTCACACATGATCCGATTGGATATAGACCATTCAACAGAAGGATCGACTCCGCCCGGTTAGCCAGGAAGCTCGGTGCACCGCTTTCCAAAACCCCGACCGCGCCGGCAACCCAAACCTGTTTTCTCATTGATCGCGCACTTCGATGGGTATTGTTTTACGCCGACGATCTGAAGACACTTGTCGATGACGTCCGTCATGCCGAGCGAGGGTTCAGGAACGAGCCTGGCAAATGGCGTCGTGCAAAACTGGTCCACGACATCTGGAACAGTCCGGCGCTCAAGCATGTGCGCGAGGATGGAGCACTGGGCATTCCCAGCATCGGCCATTTCGATGGCGCGGCTATCAACAATGTCACGACCAGCCTCCACCATATCTTCCTGCGCCTGCTTCCCACTGCGTGCGTGATCGTCATCGCGGCCTTCTCGGCAAGAAGGATCGAGGAAATTCTCAGCTTACGAGATGATTGCCTGGAGGATGATGGCGGTGAGCTTTGGCTCAAGACCTTCATCGCCAAAAGCGTCCGCGGTCGGGAGCGGATTCCGGCCCCGGCGGCGGTAGCAAAAGCCGTGGAGATATTGATGTGGCTGAGTGCAACCGCACGCAAGGAATCCGGATCACGGTGGCTGCTACAGTTACACAACCCATTCGCCAGGGCCCCGTCGGTCCAGACCCCCAACATCAGCCGCGGCTTGCTGGCCTTTGCCGAGGAGATGAAGGTGCCTGCGCTTCCCGACGGCACTTATTGGTCCTTCGCTCCACACCAGTTCCGTCGGTTTTTCGCGGTCGTCTATTATTATCGGTATCGGGACCGCTCGCTGACCGCCCTATCCCAATATCTTTGCCACTATGATCCGGACAGCACCCGTTCGTACATCACCGAAGCGCGGTTCGGAGGTTTCTTCAAGCTTGTCGACCATGCCCGAGCAGACCTTGAACAGGCCAGGCGTGCGCTTGCACGCGAAGACCTGAGGCTGCGAACATTCGAGGAGGTCGGCCTCGACTTCCGTCTCGAGATCTATCGTCGGGCACTCGATGGTCATGAGCAACTCAGCGGCAGGGCCGGGACAAGGATCCTGAACGACCTTCAACGTCTCAAGGCTGATTGGCAAGCACGCGCCGAGGTCGGCGACTACGGTGCAGACGGGCCGACATTCGATCGACTGCTCATTGAGTTTGCGGGGGCGCAAAGTCTGGAACCGAATGGCCAGGGCCATTCCTATTGCGCGTGTGGTAACTCGGAAAAGGACCTCAGCGTGGCGGGCTGTGTGATTGCGGCCCGAAGAAAGAATCCGGAGGCACAACGACGCCAAGGTCCCGATTTACGGTACGCTGAAGATCTGATCTGCGCCGGATGCCCGCACAATGTGCAGTTGGCCGAGAACAGGAGATACTGGGAAAAGGTGATAGAAAGCGCCAATAGCGCTTGCCTCATGTGCCCGGGAACAGTGCTGGCAGCCAGGATGGCCGAAAGACGGCAAGCGGCCGAAGATCACCTGGCCCGTTTCCATGGAGTCGATCAGAAATGAAACCATCTGCTGCCAGGGAATCCTTTCAGCGCAAAGTTGAATTGCTCGAATCCTGGGCTGCGAAGGGAGGCCTTCCGGAGGGAGAATATTGCCCACGCGGGCCAGCAGAACTTGCCCGTTGGGTCGATATGGAACGGGGGCTCACCGCCTGGTCGAATCCCAATTTGGCAGCTCCGGCCCCGTCCGGTCATTATCCAGAATTGCGCGCGCGTTTTGATACGGTTGCGGCCAAGCTCTTGAAACCCGTACAACGACCGGGCACGGAACTTCAGTCTCTGAAACGAGAGGTCCAGGCGCTCGCCCAGCAAATGGCTGTCCTCTCCAGCGAGCACCGACTTATGGGACAAGCTCTGACCCGTGAGCGACAGTTGAAGGAGATCGCCCAGGCCCAACTTGCGGAAGCGCGATCCGAGCTCGCCCGCATTGTGCCGATCCGATGAAGGCCAGCTTAGGCCGTACCAGGATCGTGCGGGCATCCGAAGACTTTGTGCTGCAAAAGCATCGTCTACCGCGATTCCCGCTCGTTCTCGATCCTGGCGGGGCGTTGGTCGAACCGATCTTCGACTATTTGCGCGCCCAGGCCGTTCAGCGCCATCTGGCGCCGGGAAGTATTGAAGATGAGGCTTATATTCTCTGCGCCTGGTGGGACTTCGTACTCGGGCAACCCGCGACGAGCAGCATAAGCCTCGACTCGATTGTCAGCTGGACAGGAACGGAACTCGAACGTCTGAGGCTCGGAAACCCGGGAGCCAGAACGCGTCGCCGCCTGTCGCGCTGCCTCGACGTAATCTCACGCTTCCATCGTTACCTGCTTCAGGAACACAGCTACTCGCAGGGCCATGAGGAATGGCGCGCGGCAAACTATGTTGCGCGTCTGGATGCCCGTTTATCTGACCCCAGCACAGGCAAGGTGACGTTCGGTTATAGCGCAAAAGCCAAAAACGGTGGCCGCCCGACGCCGTCGGATGATGCGGTCGAACAGGTGCTGGATGTGCTTTCCAGTCCGGATAATCCCTATCTCGCCGCGAGGAACTGGCTGATCGCACGCTGGATGCGAGACGTGGGCTTACGTCGTGCGGGCGTTGCCTCGTTGACGATCGAACGCTTGCGGGCGTCGCTGGTCGCCGAGGGCATTCTCGCGCCCAACGAACATTTTACGCGCGCAGGCACATCATCGAAATCTCGTACGGAGATGCGCGGCGCGGTGGAACGCTTCCGTCAGAGCGGCCGCACATTCGTCACCGCAGAGATCATAGAGAAGGGCGGAAAGACCCGCGAAATCAAGGTGCCGTTTCAACTACTCCACCAGACCCTCGACTTTATATGGTCGGAACGCGCCAAGGTGCAGTCTTCCGGGCCGGTGTTTCACGGATATTTGTGGCTGTCGCTGAAAACCAAAGATGGATTAACCGCCAAGGCAGTCGGAGATATCGTCAAGGATGCCTTCGTCGTGGCTGACGTTCGGGGTAGCGGCCATCGATTGCGTGCCTGCTTTGCGGAGGAAGTCGTCTTCCGGCTGTATGCATTGGCAAAGGGGAGTTCCGACATCCTGTTCGATGACCACCAGATCTTGATCGACGCCGCAGAAGAACTTGGGCATTCCGACTGGCGTAGCTTGCGATACTATCTCAACAGGGCGGCTCGAAACTATGCTGCTCTCAACCGCGCCGTCCGGCCCGCGACAAGTTGAGGATCTCCATAAGGCTCGCTCCCGCAACCCCCTGCACCCCAGAATTTGAAAGGCCATCGGCTGCTGCTGTGTTGGCTCCGGGCTACGCCCTCCGCCAACACAGCAGCAGCCGATCCCGGCCGTAAGTGTCGCGGCCAAGTCTCCCGTAACCGTCGACTCTGCGGCCGTACCGCGCTAAGGATATCCAACGAGGAATACGTCAAAAGCAGATAGTGCACGCGCAGCCGCCGGTTCTTCGCTGCGAGGTCGGCATGATAGGACCGCCCGGTGCCGCCGGCATCCGAGAAAACCAGGATACGCTTGGCGTCGTCCATGAAGGCCGTGGTCTCGGCGAGGTTGGCGGCGACGGCGCGGCCTTCCACGGCGAGGCGATCACCCTTGCGGACGATGCGGCGAGAGCGGCCAGTCACCTCGGCCACCTCATCGGTGCCGAAGCGCTGGACGATCTGGTCGAGCGCGCCGGGCACGGGCGGCAGCGAAGCAAGCTTTTCGATCAGCCGGTCGCGCCGGGCGACGGCCTCGCGGCTTTCGACGGGCTGGCCGTCGCGGAACACCGGCCGCGAGCACAGATTGCCTTCGCTGTCGGTGAAGGGCTCGTAGAGCTGCACCGGGAAGGAGTGCGCCAGATAGTCGAGCACATATTCGCGCGGCGTGATGTCGACCTGGACGTCGTTCCAGTCCTCGGTCGGGATCTCGGCGAGACGCCGTTCCATCAGGGCCTCGCCGGTCGAGACGATCTGGATGACGGCGGCATGGCCGGCGGCGAGGTCGGTGTTGATGGAAGCGATCAGCGACGGCGTTTTCATCGCCGTGATGAGGTGATTGAAGAAGCGCTGCTTGGCGCTTTCGAAGGCGGACCGCGCGGCGGATTTCGCCTGCGCATTCAGCGTGGCTCCACCGCTTTCTGGGCTGCCGGTGACATTGGTCGCCTGCATGGCGGCGTCGAGATGCCCATGAATGATCGCGAAGGCGCCAGCATAGGCGTCATAGATGCGGCGCTGCTCGTCGGTGAGCTGGTGCTCGAGCAGCTCATATTCGACGCCTTCGTAGGAGAGCGAGCGGGCCTGATAGAGGCCGAGCGCCTTCAAATCGCGCGCCAGCACCTCCATCGCCGCGACCCCGCCATCCTCGATCGCCTCGACGAATTCGGCGCGGGTGGCGAAGGGGAAATCCTCGCCGCCCCATAGGCCGAGCCGCTGGGCATAGGCGAGATTGTGGACCGCGGTGGCACCGGTCGCCGAGACATAGACCACGCGCGCATCGGGCAATGCGTGCTGCAGACGCAGCCCGGCACGGCCTTGTTGCGAGGCGGCCTGGTCGCCGCGTTCGCCCTTCGATCCGGCGGCGTTCTGCATGGCGTGGCTCTCGTCGAAAACGATCACTCCATCGAAGTCCTTGCCCAACCAATCGACGATCTGCCGGACCCGCGAAACCTTCGATCCGCGCTCGTCGGAGCGCAGCGTGGCGTAGGTTGTAAAAAGGATGCCCTGCGAGAGGCGGATCGGCGTGCCCTGGCGAAAGCGCGACAGCGGCGTGACCAGGAGTCGCTCCTGGCCGAGCGCCGTCCAGTCGCGCTGCGCGTCCTCGATCAGCTTGTCGGACTTGGAGACCCAGACGGCGCGGCGGCGGCCTTTGAGCCAGTTGTCGAGCAGGATGCCGGCGACCTGGCGGCCCTTGCCGGCGCCGGTGCCATCGCCGAGAAACCAGCCGCGCCGGAAGCGGACAGCGCCGTCCTGATCATCCGCGGCCGCGGTGACGACATCGCAGGTCTCATCGACGGTCCAGGCGCCGGCGAGGTGCTGACTGTGGGCTTCGCCTGCATAGATCACGCTTTCGAGCTGGGCGTCGGACAGAACGCCGGTCTCGACGAAATCTGCCGGCAGATGCGGACGATAGCTCGGCTTTGGCGGGGCGACCGAGGCCATGGCCGCGGATTGCACGAGCCTGGTCGGATGCGCCTGAGACCCGGGAATACGGATCGACTGAAGCGCGTATCTTTCATAAAGCGCATCTGTGAGCCGCGCGCCCAGCGGCGGTGTCCAGTCGATGGTCTCGTAGTCGAGCACTGCACCCTCCGGCGCGGACAGGATCGGCGCCCGCGTGGTATCGACCCGCCTGGAGATTGCTTCGTTCAGGAGAGCCGGGCGGTTCACATGCGGGGAGCCTGTCGGCAGCGCTACGGGCGAACGCGGCGGCACGAGCGCCTGGACCCAGGCGAGCATCGTGGCCGCATCGGCCGCGATACCCGGCGATTCGGGAAACACGGCCGGATCCTCGGCCGCGATCTTGTCGATCACCGTCAGTCGCGTGTCGATGGTCGTGCCGTGCCGCGCATAAACGGTGCCATCGATGGCGGCAGTGAAGACGACGCGGCCGTGCTCCTGCAGCCGGACGAAGGCGTCCCGCCATCTGGGCGCACCGGGCGCGAAGCTGGCGCCGGTGATGGCGACGAGCCGTCCGCCAGGCGCCAGGCGCGCCAGCGCCGAGGCGACATGGCGATAGGCGGCGTCGGCCATGCGTCCCGACACGTTTGCCATTGCCGAGAATGGCGGGTTCATCAGCACGACGCTGGGCACGATATTGGCGTCCAGATGGTCATCGATCTGGGCCGCGTCGAAGCGCGTAACGGATAGAGCCGGAAAGAGAGAAGACAGGAGGTCGCCGCGCGTCTGGGCGATTTCGTTGAGGCGGAGGGTGCCCCCGGCGATCTCGGCGAGAATGGCGAGCAGGCCGGTGCCGGCAGACGGCTCCAGCACAATGTCGTCGGCCGTGATGGCGGCGGCGGTCGCTGCGGCAAGGCCCAGCGCGAGCGGCGTCGAGAATTGCTGAAAGACTTCGCTCTCCTCGGAGCGGCGCGTGTGCGAGGGCAGAAGATCGGCGATCTTTGCGAGCAGCGGGAGCGCGGCGGCCGGAGACCCGGCTTTGCGCAAAAGCGCCTTTCCGTATTTACGCAGGAACAGGACCGCCGCGCCCTCACAGGCATCGTAAGCTGTCTTCCAGTCCCATACGCCATCGGTGTCGGAGCCGCCGAAGGCGGCGTCCATCGCGGTGCGCAGGGCCGGCGCATCGATGCGGCGACCCTGTTCGAGACGCGGCAGGAGAAGGCGGGCGGGCTCGGCCAGGACGGGCATGGAATTGACCGGGAAGAGCGGTTTGCCGGCGCTGGCGCGAGCCGCCGTTGAAGCGATCTGTGTCATGGAGGGAACCTCAGGAGAGCGGGAACGGGACGAGCCGGCCGGCGCTCTCTCTCGGACCGCATCGGCTCAAACCCGTCCCGGCCTGTCTCTCCCTCTCACGGCGCATCCGACTCCGGTGGGATGTAGGCGTCGTAGGGGTTGCCCTCGGCGAGATGCCCGAACGGCGTGAAGAGAAAATCCTCGCCGTTCCGGCCGACAGCGCAGACGACGTAGCGCGGAGCGCCGGTCGCGGCGTCGGTGCACTCGAGCAGGGCGAGATTGCCATCGGCGGCCGCACGCAGCAGCGTCTGGAAATTGGCGCGGGCATGATCGGGAATGCTCATGGCCGGCCTCCCTTGATCGTTTCGTCGAGCCAGCCATGCGTGCCGATCCAGGCGACCGTGTCGCGGCGTCCGAGATCGAGTACATGCGCGCCGCCGCCGAAGGTGTTCACCCGTGGATGCGAGCATGTGTTCGCCCACTGAAATCCCCAGCGACCGGTGAGCGCGAAGGCGTCCGCGCAGCGCAGGACGAAGTCGATGACGCGTTGCGGATCGCCGGTGCCGTCGTCCCGCATCCAGAGGTTCAAGCCTCCGTGGGCGGGATCGAGCGACAGGAGAAAGCCATCGGAGGGCGGGTCTTCCGCGGCGCCTTCCGCACAAAGGTCGTTGTACAAATCCAGCGCGCGGGCGGTGTCGTCGGGCGTGCCAACATCGAGCAGGCACGAGAAGTGCGTGAAATAGTCAGCCATAGCGGCCTCTTGAAACGAGAAAACCCGGCGCGATGGCCGGGCGATGGAGATTGGTGGGAATGCACGGCGGGACGGCCGGAGCCGCCCCGCCCTTGGTTCATTCGGCCGCGACCGGCTGTGGATCGTCGGCGCCGTCGGCGTCAGCGTCCTCGTCGTCGGCGAGGAAGGCCGGAAGCGCATCGGACTCGGCGCCGTCATTGTCGGTGTTCACGTCATCGGGCGTGGAGAGGCGCAGCGGTTCGGGGAGCCAGCCGCTGTCGGCGAGAAGGCGTTCGGCCTCCTTAGCCATGTCCGGCTTCTTCAAATGGTCGATGAGCTGCGCGGTCTCTTCGCCCTTGGCCTCGCGCACCGCTTCGAGGATGCGGGGCTTGGTCACGCGGCCGAAATAGTTGTCGACCGTCGGCCGCCAGCCGATCTCCACCATGTCGAGCCCCACGGCACGGGCGAGCCGATCCGCCGCGTTGATGCGCTGCTGCATGCCTTGGGACGTCGGACCCGCACCGTAGGGACTGGCCTTCTCATAGAGCGCGTTCACGCCGAACGAGACGCAATGGGCGAGCAGCGCCAGGCGGCTTGCTTGGTCGAGCCCGTCGATTTTCACCCAGAGCGCGTCGTCATCGCTCGGCAGGTCTGCCTGCCACCCCTCCTGCCGCTCCTCGACGGATTTGGCGGACGGGCTGTCCTTCAGATCGTCGGCCTGAACGGGGAAGAAGACCTGGCGGACGGAGGCGTCGAGGCAACCGGTCGAGGAGACATGCCGGAAGGTATCGCGCACCAGCTTGTGAAGGAGCGCCGTCATCGCGACATGCGGATTGTTCGCCAGCGCGTCCCGCAGGGCGAGCGTGCGATGCGCCGTGAGTTCGGTCACGAGCCGCTCGGGCAGCGGCTTGACCGAATCTTCCTCCTCATCAGAGTTCTCAGCCTCACCGCCCACGATGATCACCGTGCCCTGCACGGCGCCGCTAGAACCGGTCACCGTGTTGCGATCGACGCCCGCGCCGGTGTCATCATCGGTCTCGGGCGCCTCGTCCTCGGGACGGACATAGCCGCGATCGACGGACAGCCTGCCATCATGACCGATGCCGACGAACACGCCGGCACGACCGATCTCGGCAGGGTCGTAGCGCATGGGCCGATCCTCAAAGGCCTCCAGCGCCGTCTCGATCTCGCCGAACCGTTCATCCACCTCGTCGGGCAACTCGTCGGCCTCGGCATATTCGGCTTCGAGCCGGTCGAACTCCTCGCGCAGGGCCTCGCGGCTCGCGCGCTCCTCGTCGGTCAGAACGACCGGCGTGCCGACGAGCTGCCGCAGCCCGTGCGTATGGCCGTAAGGGAAATCGGCCGCGACCTCGATCCACTTCCAGCCTTCCTCGGCGATGGTCTCCGCCTCGGCCTTGAGCTTGTCGGCGACGAGCCGTTCGAGCAGCGGCACGTCCTCAATCCAGCCACCGTCGTCGTCCTGGAACAGGTCGCGCATGACGGCGCCGCCGGCCTTTTCATAGGCATCGACGGTGACGAAGCGCACGCGCCGATCGGACGCGCGGACGGTGTTCTCCGTCAGCATGCGGCGGATCTGATAAGGTTCCTTCGACCAGTTATGTTCGATCGCCTCCCAGACCTGCTCCTGCCGCGCATGGTCCGACGAGACGGTGAAGGCCATGAGCTGATCCAGCGTCATGCCGTCCTCGGCATAGATGTCGAGCAGCTTCTCCGACACCGAGACGAGCTTGAGCCGCTGCTTGACGATGTTGACCGAGACGAAGAAGCGTGCGGCGATCTCCTCCTCGTTCAGACCCTGCTCGCGGAGGGTCCGGAAAGCGCGGAACTGGTCGAGCGGATGCAGCGGAGCGCGCTGGACGTTCTCGGCCAGGGAGTCCTCCTCGGCGGAGATGTCGCCGCCGACCTCGCGCACGATGCAGGGCACCGGCGTGGTTTTGGCGAGGCGCTTCTTCCTGGCGAGAAGTTCGAGCGCCCGGTAGCGGCGGCCGCCGGCGGGAATCTCGAACATGCCGGTCTCGCAGCCGTCGCTATCCACGACCGGGCGGACGTTGAGACTCTGCAGGAGACCGCGGCGAGCGATGTCCTCTGCGAGTTCCTCGATCGAGACACCGGCCTTGACCCGCCGGACGTTGGACTGGCTGAGCACCAGCTTGTTGAAGGGGATGTCGCGCGAGGCGCTGAGCGTGATCTTCTGGCTTGCGGTTGCCATGGTGAGTTACTCCGCGACGGGCGCCGAGAGCCTCTCTCTCGGCTTCCAACCCGTCACGGAAACAGGGCGCAGCCCTCTCACTCTCGTTTGAAAACTCAGAGACAGGGCCGCCTGGAGCTTCGGCCGCAAACGGGGCTGGTGCGGTGAATTTCAACGTGACGCAGGGCCGCCCGGCGGTTCAGATCGAAGGCGGAGGGTTCTCGACGAAGCTTTTCCGAGCGATGGGCGCGAGGCCTCTGGCAATGACATCGACGATTGAGCCGGCGTAGGCTCCCTCCGGATCGCGGTCGGGGTCGTAAATCGTGAAGTCAGCGCCAACAATGCGGTCGCTTTCCGCGAGGCCGGAAACAAGCGACGCCAGTTGATCGAAATCGAGGCCCGGTGACCCCGGACAATCGACCGCTGGCATGAATTTCATATCGAGGACATCGAGATCCACATGCAGCCAGGCCTTTTCGAGCCCGCGTTCCGCCAGATGCGCATCGACACGATCGGCGGTATCGTCCACGCCCGCCAACAGGACGTCTTCGATCATTATGCGGGAAATTCTTGTGCCATCCATGTCATGGAAGGCGTAATCAGGCAGGACTGCTTCGCGTTCGCCTATCTGAATGACGTCTTCTTCCGCGACGAGTGGTCCGTCGACGTCGTCCCACTCGGTTAACAGCTTTTCGCCGCGTCCCGTGGCAAGGGCGAGGTCCATACCCGCCGCCGCGCCAAGGCGTGAGGTCGTGTCGTAGTTGCCAGGATGAAAGAAGTCGCTGTGTCCGTCGACGTGGACCAAGCCTTTTCCTCCTGCGCGGCGTTGCGCGATTAGGGCGCCAAGCACGACAGTGCAGTCGCCGCCTATGACTACGGGGAATGAGCCGACGCACAGCGCGTCGCCTACGGCCTCGGCGATGGCGAACATATATTCGCGAATAGCGCGGCCGTTTCGAATGCGCGTACCATCTTCACCCTCTTCATGATAGGCGGGCTTCGACAGCGCTGTGACATCCGGATTGCCGAGAGCGCCTTCAAGTCCTGCTTTCAACAGGACTTCGGGCGCCCGCCATGTGCCGGGTTCAACACCCGGTGCGGGAGGGCGCAGTCCCAGACTGGTCGGCGCCGTGATCAGGCGAAACTGTGCGGCGGCTGCGGCGACAATGGGGCGTCGATTGACCATCTGTGAAACCTTCGATACAACCGGTAAACTTCATTATAAAGGTTATATAAGGCACTGGAAAGTCGTCAACCGTTGAAGCATGTTTTACCGGTGTGCATTGAATCTCATGCCTTCTCGCCCGCCGATTTCGTCGGCGGCGAGCCGGCGCTAGACTTTGCGAACACCATTGCTGGATGGAACGGCAACCCCCGCGACTGGCTCGATGGCTATGATAGCCTCGCCGGCTGGGCGCGGCAGGCCGGCGTGATTCCGGATGAATTAAGTGCCGCCCTCAGGCGACAAGCAGAAATCGAGCCGAAGGCGGCGGGCATGGCGCTTCGGCAGGCGCGGTCTCTGCGCGAAGACATTCATGAGTATTTCTGTGCCATCGCTCGCGAAACCACACCGGATAGCCGTGTGATCGAGAGCCTCTTCTCGCGCTGGCGCAAGGCGGCCGATAGCCATGCGCCCAATATAAAAGAGGGACGTCTCGTTCTTGAACCGAAAAGGAAAGCGCTCCTGCTTGGCGTCATCACCGACCGGCTCGCGTATCAGGCTTTCGAACTGGCCAGGACAGTAGACACCGACCGGCTGCGCATCTGCGACGGCGCCAACTGCGGCTGGCTCTTTATCGACAGGTCGAAGGCGGGGCGCCGCCGATGGTGCGATATGGCGACCTGCGGCAACGCCGCCAAGTCACGACGTCACTATGAGAGGAAAGCGGGCGAGTGAGGGCCAGCCTCTCCGGATCTGGTTGGGTTCCATCGACCAGCTGTGCTAGATCGCCTCCCGGACCCGCTCCTTCCGCGAATGGTCGGACGAGACGGTAAGGCCGTGAGTTGCTCCAGCGTGATGCCGTCGCGACAGCGAGAAGACCGAACCGACGGAGCGGAACGAACGTCAATGTCCGCCCCGCAGGGGCGCGGCACTGATCGTGAGCAGCCGTTCGCTCTCCACGATGCTCCCCGCCTGACGCGCCGCCTCGGCATAGACCGATAGCGGGAATGCGGCTTCGAACAGGATGTCCCGCTCGATGCCCATGCCGAAGGGCAGGCGCACCGAGGTCAGCTCGGACAGGCTGAAGCTGCCGAGCTCCGGACAGCCGAAGCCGAGATCGGCGAGACCGAACAGGGTATCGTTGTCGGCATCCAGCTCCGTGGCGAGCCAGGTGCCGGCGCCGAGCGGGTCGAAGAACTTGACCACCGGCACATGGTCGACATCGCGCTGCCGACCATTGGCGAGCAGGAGATCGCGCAGGTCGTCGGTCAGGAGGATCATGCCACCCTCCTGTCAAGGGGGCGTTCTTCCTCATCGCGCTGCTGGTCATGTTCAGGCAGGAAGCTCAGAAGCCAGTCGGCAGCCTTGCTCGCCTGACTGGCGGCACGGACGATGGCGCGATTGTCTTCGCGCAGAACCTCCAGCCAGGATCCGATGTAATCGGCATGCCGGACCGTCGGCTCGATGCCGAGCGAGGCGCAGCAGAAGGCGGCGTTGATCTCGGCGATGAGCTCTTCGAAGGCGTATTTCTTCGACCCGAAGGAGCCGGAGAGATCACGGTTGAGCCGGTGGGGAGCGCCGCTGGCATGCCCGAGTTCGTGCAGCGCCGTGCGATGCCAGTTGATCGGCTCGAAATAGGCCTGCGGCGGTGGCACCTGCACGTAGTCGTGCGCCGGCACGTAGAAGGCGCGGTCGCCGCCGATCCGGAAATCGATACCGGTGGCTTCGATCAGCGCCTCGACGCGCGGTTCGATCAGCCCCGTCGGGACCGGCGGCGCTGCGGTCGCGACATCCTCGGGTAGGTTCTCGCACTGGTCGGTGTTGAAGACCGTGAAGCGCTTCAGGAACGGGATAGCCTGGACTTCCTCGCCGGTCTCGCGCGCGCGCCGCTTCTCGTCTTCGGGCACGAAGCGGTCGGCATAGACGACAGTGGTGCCGCGCTCGCCCTTCTTGACATTGCCGCCGAGCGACAGCGCCTGGCGGAAGGTGAGCCAGCTCTGGCCCGTGAAGCCACGTTCGATTACCGCGCCCCACAGGAGAAGCACGTTGATCCCGGAATAGGTTCGGCCGGTCGAGGCGTTCTTCGGAAGGCCGAGCTGCGCTTTCGCCGCCGCCGTGCCCCATGGCTGGACCCAGGGCACCCGGCCGGCCTCCAGCTCGGTGATGATCTTGTCGGTGATCTCGGAATAGAGATTGGACCGGTCGCGCCTGGCGCCGGCGTTTCGCTTGTGTCTGGACATCGCGGTTCTCCGCGACGGGCGCCAAGGGCCTCTCCCTCGGCTTTCAACCCGTCACGATAAACCGGTCCGCACTCTCACTCTCGGGGCGTTGCGGGGTGTCCCCGCAGAAGGGGTCGGGCGAGACTACAGGCTCGGACGCAGGGGAAGGCCTTCCCCCTCCAGGACATTCTGGATGGGCAGACGATGTGCGTATCCAAAGGCAGGACACGTGAGTACTGTGAAACCCTCCAACCGCTTCGAGCTTTCCCAGTCTTTCGGCAATCTGAAGTCTTCGCGGTTCTGTGCCATGCTGGCATATTCTGTTCGAACGGAGGGTCAGCCCATGGGGAGTCCTACACATTTCAGTCTCGAGGTGCCGAAGCGGGCGCATCAACTCCTTCGCGACCTGTACGAGCAGCTAACCGACTCAGACGGAACGAGGCTGCCACTGAAGGCGACATTTCTGTTGTCCGTCTCCATGCCCATCGTAATCCTGCCCATCGAACGCATCCTGAAATACAAGCAGAAGCACGCCGAGGGTCACATGAATGACGCGGTCTTGAACACAAGACTCGCAGACGCCATCGATCGTGCCATCGACCTCAAGGGAGAGGTTCACGAGGCGAAGTTCTTCACCGGCCCGTGGCAATACGCGTCGCTGGAAAAAGGGGCGAGCTTTCCGAACCTCGCGGTCGCGGGATTGCCTGATGCCGTCGCGGCACAACTCGATAAACCAGAGGCGATTGAACATGCGAAATCCCTTTCCGCCGACACTTTCTGCCGTATCCTCCGCAACGCCTTGGCCCATGGCGGTGTCTTGTACCTGGATCAGCATGGCCGCTCGAATTCGGGGGCTCCAGTGCGGCGCTTCGCCTTTGTGAGTACGGACAGGTCGTACAACCCGACGAAGCTCCACTTCCTCCGGATCAAAATGGTCGACTACCGGGCTTTCCTGCAGCAATGGATCGATTGGCTGAAACGAGAGGCGATTGACGAGGTGTTGGCCGAAGATATGGGCTTGGATGAGCCGGGCGCCGAGGTTGCCGCGATTTCCGAAGCGGCCGTCAAAGTGGAAGACTGAACGTGGACGCGGCGTTCTTTCTGCGTCTGCGGACACGCTTCATCGGGCGCTACTATTCCACGGGGGTCAAACCGTTCCGTGAGGTTCAGCGGAAGATCGACGCCGAGGAGAGCCCCTATGATGAGCCGCCGCCATCCTTTGATCCCGAGTACGGCGAACCGGCCTACCTCGAGGAGTGGATCGAAGCCGATGAGGCGTCACAGGTTGTCGGACGGTCCGCGGTTTCGCTTCTGTCCGATGCCCTCAAGCTGTACTTCAAAGCACTGGAACAGCAGCTGGGCTTCCGCCTGAGTGCGGAGGGCAGGGCGATCGCGAAGAAAGAGGGCTTCCTGTCGGCGTACAAAGGTGCGCTTGGCGAACTGCTCGAAACCGACTGGGCAGATTGCCCGGTACGTTTCGACGTCATTGAGCAGATCGTGCTGGCGCGCAATCGCGCGCAGCATGGCGAGCACCTGTCAATGCTCGGTGCCCGGCATGATCCCAAGACCCTGACGAGGCATCGCGACCTGATTTTCGCGAGCGAAGGCGAGCTCAGGATGTGGGTCGACGATGGTGCCGACCCCGAAACTCTGCTTGCCCCCAGGCTCGAGATCACCGAGGAGGATCTGGGTGCGGCGATCACAGAGGTGGAGAAGCTCGCGGGTTGGATCGAAGAGCGGGTACCAGGTGTCTTGGCGCGCCGCCATGATCCGGTCAAGCAGGGATCCTGAGGCCTCGGCTTAAGGCGGTTCGCGAACGACAATCTGATGGCGTGAGGCGATCTCGTATGTGCCGGCAGAGGCCAAACTACACCCGCGGCGGCATGCGAGTCTGGTCGAGGCGGCGGTGGATCAGCGAAACGATTGTCAGCAGATCTTCTGCGTCCTCTTTTGTCATGACCCAGCGAATGCGGGCCTCGTGCGCCGTGGGATTCCGAAACATCCCGAAGGTCCCGCGCACCAGGTTGGCAAAGCCCTTTTGTTCACTGTGTTCGCTCGCGGTGGTGCGCGAATTGATCGCCAGCAGCGGAGGATCACCGCCGAGGGCCCGATCGACGAGCGCGGCACCGTCATCGGTCAATCCGGTCCAGTTGCGCATCTTGTCCGCGACGCTTTTCACGGCTTCCTGAACGGCGTGGAAGTAGTTGTCGGCAAGGAGCTCGGCCCGACAAAATTTCAGAACGTCCGGATGGACTCCCCGTCCTTCCAGATCGGCCCTCAAATCTCGGGCACGGCGCTGTGCCTCCGGCAACGTATGCGCGGCATCGGTTTTTGTCAGATTGCCTGCGTCGTCAACGACAAGGCCGGCAAAAGCCAGGGCCTGGTTCAGAAGCGCGCGCATGGGTTCATAGCGTTCCGGCTCACGGCTGTAGCGCGCCGGCTTCATCGCAAGGCGGATGAATTCGAGAATGTTTGTGCGATTCTTCTTGCTGTTCTGGCTTTCGACGAAGGCGTTGTAAATGCGGACACGCTTCGTAATGGGACCGGGATCCGCCATCCTGCTAGATGCAAGCAGGTATTGAATTTCACTGCCGGTCAGGCCGGCATCTGTGTCGCCAAGCGCTCCTGCTATCGCCTCCAGTTGGTCCTGTGTGAAGAAAGCCATCTTTTGTTCTCGGTTCTGTCGCGTCATCAACTTGGCGCTGCCATGCGGCACTAGATGTAGAATTTGAACGGCAGCTTCGGTTCTCCATCCATCGGCGCTGAGATCAGGACATCACCCACGGCGTTGGCGAATCGGATCGTCACCGGCAGCCGGTCGTTGTGCAGGCAGGAATTGAAGTTGATCTTGGTGAGGCCGAGCACGTCGGCGAGTACGGTCGTCAAAGCGCAATCGCCCCGAAGAACGCGCACGGAGATCGGGTTCGGGGTTTCCGGTCCCATATAGGTATCGAGGCGCGGGACGTAGCCGGACGTCCAGAGCAGCGCGTGACGTTCCCCGATCTGAAGTGCCGTGCCGCGGATAACCGGATACTCGCCGGGCCGGTAGAGCTTCAGGTCATCGCGGGTGTCACCGATCTGAACGCCGACGAGGTTCGTTTCATTGCCGCAAGCGGATGAGAAGCCGCGCCACTCGTCATCCGTAAAGGCGGACTTTGCGTGGATGAAGAGCTCGGTGGGGGGCCGTCGTGCAGACGTGTGTACTCGCCCACCACCATCTTGATGAGGTTCTGGGCGGCGTCTTTATCGAGGTGGAACTGTTTCGTGTCGGTCTGGAACCAGGGGCCGAGAGCGCCGCGAAAGACGACGCCTTCGCCGTCCGACAGGAACATCTGCGCCGCACAGCAGGCATGCCGCTTGTCGCTGGTCAATTCGCTGCGCTTGTAGACCAGGCCGACATAACAGACGCCGGGGCGGACATCGGCCAGCTGCCACGGCTTTCCGCCTGCCTTGTAATAGGCGCCGGTCCCGAGTTTCCAGGCGATCGTCGCAGGGTCCTCGACGCGCCGGATGGGCATTCCGCTCTCGCGGCGGAAATCGCCCGGTGCCAGGGTCGTTTCGCGCACGATCTGCGTGACGATCCGCTCCTTGAGGAGTCGCGCCTTCAACTGCCGGCGGAAATGCGTTGCATATTGATAGACCTCGGCCTCGCGCTCGTCGTCGCCGAACAGGGTCGGTTGACTTTGCAACGCCCGCGCGCGGCGTTGCGAGATGGTCACCGCACCGGCGACCCGCTCATCGCGTCTCACCGTCGATTTCGGTCGGCCGAGTTCGTAGACTTTTTCAGGAATGACGACGAACCAGAATTGCGGCGCGCTCTCTAGCCGGTTGTTCTCCGCGACGAGGCGGGACACGAACATATCAACAGTACCGCGCACGGCCTCATGGCGGTTGGCGATCCGGAGGGTTCGCTCGATCTCCTCGGGATCCAGATTGTCAACGACACAGGGCGGTTCGACCGGCCAGTCGGCATGGAAGGCTTCGGCGAAGCCAGGGAAAGGCACGTGCTGCGGTTCGACGGCCCGCGACCGCGGCCCCGGGACCGGGATGTCGATGAAGCCCGCCATGGTCTTCGCCCAGGCCTTCAAGCGGCGCACGCCGTCCGGTGTGCCGATCACCCCGTAACGGATGGTCGGCAATTCCTTTGTGTCCCCGACGGGTCCGTAGAGATAAAGACCGTCACGGGGATAGACGAGGCGCTGCCCGTGGCGGAATTCCAACTGCGGTTCCTCAAGATACAGCATCCGAGGCGTGAATGGTTGCGGCCTAGGCGTCATCGCCCGCCTCCTCGGGGCCATCGGCCGTGCTGGGACCGTCGGCTTCGTCCGGCTCGTCGTCGTCGCTGGGATCGTCATCGTCCGGCTCGGGGGCTTCGTCCTCGACTGGTAGGCTGACCGGCACCTGCCAGGACATCGGCGGCAATCCGAGAACAATGCCTTCTTCGGAACTGACGGGTACGGAGAGCGAGTTCCGCCCTTCGGCGAGCCAATGCAGGAAGGCGAGGAGCATGTCGCGCCAGCGGGCGTTGCGCCAGGTTTTGGCAAAGGAGCGCCGGAGCCGATGCATTTTTGCGGGATCGTCGAATGGCTTGTGGCCATTTTCTGTGAAGACAAGGCGGCTGACAATTCGAACATGGTGCACAGGCGCTGAGCGCGCGGCGACGCTCACAGCAAAATGCCAGTTCATCTGCCGCTTGAGCGATACGCCTTGGATCTGGCGCAGACCGGCGACATCCCCCAGCGGAAGCCAATCTTCGTCGTCGGCGCGATATCGACAGGAGGCCACCATGCCGACTGGGTACCTGACAGCGCGTATTGGAGAAGGCCGCGCTCAGCGAACAGCTTTTCAAACGCCTGGCGGGCGAGATCGCTGAAATGGTTGCGGGCGTCGAGCCGTCCGATATCGAGCTTGGACCAGCCACTATCCAGAAAGCCCGCGACGCGCCGCTCCTCTTTCGGCCTGATCGGAAGGTTTGGTCCGAAATGGTCTTGCAGATCGTGGATGCGAGCGAAGGTGAGGAAGCCCCGGCGAAACGGCTTCAACGGCCACGGCGCTTCGGTCATCTGGGCCTGGGCTCGACGCTCGGACACCTGCCCCTTGAATTCGTAATAGCGGATCTTTGTCGGCAGTTGATCGATCGAGAGCCAGTTTGAGATCAGCCGCTCTGGTTCGGCGACAAGCGTCTTGCCGTGAATGAGTTGGATTTCGCGCCAGATCTTCTCCTCACCCCCGGCATTGGGCGGGACACGATAGGTTTCTTGCAGCGTCTCTAGCAGCTCCGAAAGCCCGTGCGCCCAGCCGCGGGTGAAGTCGATGTATTGGGCATGTGCGATCAGGAAGGGTGCCTCGAATGGCTCCATACGCAGAGGGATTATGAAGGCGGCGTCGCCGAGCTTGCGCGCGACCTCGGAGGCGATCTGAATCTCGTTGCGCACGCCTTGCTTGTCCACCGCTCGGGGATTGGCGACGAGCAGCATCTTGCCGGCACGGTGGCGCAGCGCGTTTTCGAGCTTGCGTTGCCAGTCGTCACCACCCTTGAGCTTGAGCACGTCTGCCCAGACTTCGTAGCCCATGGCGGCAAGCTTGGCGCCCAGCCAGATCGTGAACGCATTGTCCTCTGGCGCAGCGTGACTGATGAAGACGGCCTCGCGCGGCTCTCCCTCTGCCTCCTGTAGTGTGCGGGGTAACTGCGACGTCATGAGACGGCCTCCTTGTGCGTCCAAGGGCCGCCGGAGGGCCATGTAGTCAGCTCCTCTCGAGCTAGCACAGGCTGCAGGAAGGCACGCAGATCGCCATTGACTTCGACGAGCGAAGCGGGCGCCGCTCCGAGCCGGTCGCGCGCCAGGAAGGCCCGCCACTGGGTATCCTTTTCGTGGGCAAAGGCGTCGCTGAGGCCGGCGGGCAGCTGTTCCGGCCAGGATGCCCGGCGCCGTTCGAAGGTGCGCTGGATGGCCTTCGCAAGGACCCCGCCTTCAAACGTGAACGTCTGTGCAATCACCCAGAGATCATAGAAGTCCTTCATGCGGCTGTTGGCGACACCGAGCGAGACAAGCGCTTCGGTCTTTTCGGCGACGACGGTTTCGGGCGGATAGGCGCGCAGCGCTGGCGCCGGCGCGTCCAAGAGGGCGGGATATTCGATCTCGAGTGCGCCGGGTGTGATCGCGTCGCCAAATCCGACATCGATCTGGATGGGCACGCGCGCTCCTGCGATCGTTGCACTGGTTTTGACGCGCACGCCAGCGTATTCGGCTTCGTCGCGGATAGGCGCGGCTTCGATACCGGCAACGTCGAAGACGACGCCGTCGTCAGGCACGGCCATCGAGCAGATGGACCGGACGCTCTCGGCAATTGCGGCGGGTTCGGGGTCGCCGTGGCCGAGCAGATCGAGATCGCGAGTGGGACGGAACGGATCGTCTCGCCAGACGGCGAAGAGCATCGCTCCCTTCAGGACAAACCGCTCGCGTTGGTCGGAGACGCTGAGACGGTAGAGCAGCCGCTCAAGCGCGTAGCGCGTGAGGAGTATCTGAAAATCCGTCTTCTGCGCACGGGCGCGGTCCAGAAGCCGGGCGCGCACCGAGGCGCCGATATTGTGGACCTCACGCGCCATCGGCGACCATCGCTTCGACATAGGGCCGCATCACTGACCAGACACGGGCGGAGCGCGCGAATTCCCATAGCTGGTCCGGCGTGGCGCGTTTGGTGTGCAGCCCTTCGCGAAGGCCTTCCAGCGCGATGTCGAGCCCGATCTTGTTGCGATACCGGAAGCAGTCGACGATCGTCTTGGCGGGCTCGAAGATCGGGACCTCGATGCCCTCGATGAGATGCCGTTTCACGCCTTCCCTGAGGGCCTGACTGCCGAACCGCACGAAGCGGATCGGGGGATATTCGACCTTGGGCTTCCATCCGGTGCGATCGATGGCGATCCACACGGCAGAGGGCATCTGCAGCGTCAGTTCATGAAACTGCAGCGCGGATGTGAGGCAGATCACGCCCCTGGGCACGAGGGCCGAGGCCTCGGCGAAGCTGCGCCGGGGATCCGGCATCGCGTCGGCAAGTTGATAGAGGCCGCGCGCCACGTGCATGACAACGCCTTCGCGAACCAGGCGGGCAACGGTCTCGGCCCCGACACCGGCCTCGCGCAGATCGCGCATGCGGACAAGCCCCGTCTGGCGGAAGAGGTCGCAGGCCGTGTCGCGCTGTGTCTTATTGCGGGATGACATTTGCTCTGCTCTTATAGAGAAGTGCAGAGGTTTTATCACATCGCTAGCAACTCCTCAAATCTCATTGTTGAAGGCAGCGCACCCAGCACTCGTGTGACAATTCCTCACCGCATTCGCAGAACTGCAGAGGTTATATCACAAGACTGTGCTGATCGCGCGGGCGGCATCGCTGAAAGAGAAACTACACGAGCTTTGTCTCGAGTCTTTGCTTGCGATCGCGCCAGTCCGGCATCGCCTTGTCCATCAGGCGGCGCCAGCGCGGCCCATGGTCGGGCTCAAAAGCGTGTGCCAACTCATGAACAATGACATAGTCGATGCACTGTATCGGCGCTCGGATAAGATCTAGATTGAGCACCAAGCTGCCTTTCGGTGTAAAACTCCCCCACCGTTTTGTCATCGGACGGATTATCAACTTCGGCACCTCCATCCCTTCGGATGAAAACAGCGGGGCCAGTTGCAGTAGGCGAAGCGGAAATTCTTGGTGTGCTTCAAGATAGAAATGGTGCAGCAGCGCCGCCTTGTGAATAAGGCTCTCGGTGTGCGGGGTTTCAAGGACAATCCTGTCGCCACTCAGAGAGATGCGGGATGCAGCCCCTTGTCGAACGCGAAGTCTGTATTGAACGCCTCTCAGAAGGTGCGTTTCGCCACTGATATATTGCCGAGGTGGCGTTCTCGGACGGTATTGCTCGAAGTCAGCGATTTGCGCAGCGATCCACCCACCCTTGCGGCGAACTCGATCATGGACCTCCTCATCCGTTGCATCGACCGGCGCAGTTACATCCACCATGCCGGACGGCGCGACGGTGATCTTCAGACGTCTTCGCTCATCCCGACTGACGCGGTAGGTAACCCGTCGTCGCCCCCATTGGAAACAAGCATCAGCGGACACGGCCATCGTCCTGCATGCGGACCCGTGCGGCCGAGAGCACCTCATTGACGATACTGTCCATCACGGCTGCGTCGAGGTCCACGCCGCCGGGGCCCATCACCTCATCGAAAAAGAAGTCATCGATCGCATTGCGCATGTCATTCTGAATGTCACGGTCATGTTGCCATCCAACGCGCCGACGCTTCTCGATGATCTCGGTTAGCGACAGCGAAATACGCACTGAAAGGCGGGGATCATCGATCCCCACGCGGCGCAGTTCCTTTCTGGCAATCCCCCAGAATGCGGTTTCGTTGCCCTTGCCCCGCAGCTGATGCGGCGTGGGATCGTCTTCATCGTCACGGGCGTCGAGCTTGTCGCGCTGCGTTCGGATGCGTTCGAGATAGGCCTTCTCGTCCAGGCGACCGCGACGGAAGTCATCGATGGTCTGGCGGATGAGTTTGGAAAACTTCTCGAAGAAGACAGGGTCCTCGTCCCACTTCTCCTCAATCGTCCGGAGCGTCCGGTGCGCAATCTCGTCCGCAATCGACGCATCCGAGCGCTTTTTCTCGCTCCGTGCCGCTTCGATTGCCCCATCGTCGAAGACGGCTAAGGGCTCCACGATCGTCGTGACCTCGTGCGCGGTGACGTGCTGGTCGAGCAAACTGCGCACACGTCGCTCGTAGTCGCTCCAGTCCACCGCGTCCGCGTAACGAGCCTTCACATGGGCGCGCAGCGCGAGAAAGCGCTTTTCATCGGTTCGCCAGCGTTGCAGCCGGTCCGCAGGTGTTTCCTCAATGAATACGCGGGAGCTGACAGCGACGGTCAGCGTGCGGGAGAACTCTGAGAGGCGGCGGTAGAAGTCATCGCGCAGTGCATCGTCTGCGAGTTCTCGTGCATAGGCTTCCTCGTCGTAGACGTTCGAAACGCCAACGAAGAGATCTAGGAGTGCAGCGTGCTTCTGGGGAAGCGTACGCGCTTCATCAGCGATTGCGCTGACCGACTGCTGCAGGTCGGCTTCGTCAAAGTCCCGCAGCGCGTCGTTAGCGGTCAATGCCTCGCCGAGGTGACGAAGCACACCGCAGTAATCTATGATAAAGCCAAAGGGTTTTTCAGGCGCGCCATCCTCGTCGAAAACACGATTGACGCGCGCAATGGCCTGCAAAAGGCCGTGCTCGCGGAGCGGTCTAGCCATGTAGAGCACTGTGTTGCGCGGCGCATCGAAGCCGGTGAGCAGCTTGTCGACGACGATCAGGATGTCCGGTTCGCCGGGCCCCTTGAACTTTGATATTATGGTCTTGTTGTAGCCCTCCTCGCCGCCGTGTCGCTCCATCATCCGGCGCCAGAACTTCACCACCTCATCGTCAGATTCCTCGTCTATGGCGTGTTCGCCCTCGCGCTGATCCGGCCCGGAGATGATGACCTCGGAGGACACCTCGCCGAACTCGTCAAGCAGCTTCTTCAGAGCGATCGCGTCGCGTTTGGACGGCGCGACGAGCTGACCTTTCAGCCTGTCAGACTGGAAGTTGTCCGCGAAATGCCGACTGACGTCGAACGCGATGCAGCGCAGACGTGCTGACACGCCCATGAGCGTCCGAGGGCGGCTCATCTTGCGTTTGAGATCGGCTTTCTGTGTTTCGCTGAGGCCGACGGTCACACGGTCGAACCAGGCATCGACCGCGTCTTCGTCGATATCCTCCTCGACGTGACGGCCCTCATAGAGCAGCGGCACGACAGCACCGTCCGCGACGGCATCCTTCATAGAATAGACCGGCTGCACGAGCGGTCCGAACTTGGTGAAGGTATTGCGCTCTTTCTTCGCAATCGGCGTTCCGGTGAAGCCGATTAAGCAAGCGCCCGGCAGCACGTCGCGCATCTTCTGGTGCAGGCTTTCCATGTCGCCGTACTGGCTGCGGTGGCTCTCATCGACGAGCAGGAAGATGTCCGTGCTTGCATCGACCACGCGGCGCTTGTTTAGCCCGGCCTTGAACTTGTGAACGAGGGTCGTGATGACCGGCGTCCTAGCTTCGATGAGTTCGACTAGGTGTTCGCCCGTCTTGGCGCGTTCGGGCGACAGGCCAGTCGCCGCGAAGGTCTTATCGATCTGGTCGTCGAGATCGGTTCGGTCGGTCACCAGCACGACACGCGCCGTGGGAACACTCATCGCGAGAGACTTCGCGAGCATCACCATGGTCAGCGACTTGCCAGATCCCTGCGTATGCCAGACAACGCCGCCTGCGCGTCGTCCGCCGTCGTCGCGTGCCTCGACACGCTTCAGCAGGTCCTTCACCGCGAAAAATTGCTGATGGCGCGCCACCTTCTTCACACCTCCGTCGAAGAGCGTGAAGCGGCGCGCGAGATCGAGGATGCGCTCTGGGCGGCAGAGACTTACCAGCATTTCGTCGAGCGGTGTGACGAAGCGGTCCCCCGCCTCACGCAGACCGTCATGCTTGCGGCGGTGGAGTCCGAAGTCCTGGAAGATCGCGTCTTGATCTGTTGTGTCGATCGCGCGGTTGACGACCTCGGCGACGTAACCGGGCGCGTCTTCGCGCTCGCGCCAGGCCGACCAGAACTTCGCCGGCGTGCCGACAGTCGCGTAGCGGGGCTCATGCGAATTCGCGGCGATGAGCAGCTGCGCCGTGAAGAACAGGTTTGGCGCACCGAGATCGGGCTTCTGATTGCGCAGATGCTGGCTGATGCCTTGCGCGACCTTTTCCTGGCTCCGCTTCACCTCGATGACCGCGAACGGAATGCCGTTCACGAACAGAGCGATGTCGGGGCGGATGCTCGCGCCCTCCGGCCAGTCCACCGGAAACTCACTCGTCATATGGAAGGCGTTCGCCCGTATACTGTCCGCGTCGAGGCCCCAATTGATGTAGCGGAACGGCCATTCGCGCGACTGTCCATCCACCGTCTGCGGCAGCGCGACGCCAAGGTGGATCAGGTCGGTCTGGCGCTCGTTGGTGCGCATCAGCCCATCGAAGCGGACATCCTTGAGACGTTCGACGGCCGTCTCGATGTTCCCCTCCGAGAAGGCATGCGTGCGGCCGCTGGCGCGGATGCGGTTAAGCGCTGCAAGCTGAGTGCGCAGCGTGTCCTCAAGCAGGACGCCAGTGCGACGGTGCCGCCGTTGTCGATCGACCTCCGCGCGCGTGACATAGTGCCAGCCGAGCGCCGACAGCGTCATGAGCGCCTGAAGCTGCTCGCGACCAGCTTCGGAAAGGGAGAATTTTGGGCTTTCGGTCATTCTATGACCTCCGCATCCTCTCCAGTGCCCTTCGTGGATCGTTTAGCTTTCGCTTTCGCGCCAGACTTTGGCTTCTCGATCCAGGCGAAAGCCCATTTGTAGCCGAGAGCATGCAATTCGCGCGCAGCCTGGCGGAACGACACCAAGCTGAAAAAGGGAAGTTTCGGCTTATCCGATGCGGCAATGACGCTGTAGACGACAGTGAAATCGCCACGGGTGAAGTCATTTGCGGAATTCGGAATGATGTCCTCGTAGCCGGTCTGTCCGGTTTCAGCCTGGACCGCGATCACTTCGTTCCGGACGCTGTCGCGCGACGGCGGGTCGGTCGCGAGGACGCGTGCGGAGACGGTCCCCTGGCTGAAAAGGTGACTGAGTCGTGACGAGGACGTCTTGTCCTTAACGTGGATCAATTGACGCTCACGGCCGAGAAAGTCGCAGGCCTCGATCTTGCTCGCAGCACCGGTCGGCTTGATGAGCCGACGGTCTAAGCAGATCATGTCCGCATCCAGACCGGCGACGCGCTTATTGTAGGTCTCTTCTGTTTCGTCAGCCTCAGCGGCAGGCATGCCGACCTTGCTAGTCGCGTCGAAAAAATCCTGTACCTCTTTGGCGAGGTTCTGGTCGATCTGGTACCAGCGGCCTCCAGAGAAGACGTAGGTCGAGCCATCGAGTTCTGTTTCGAACACGATGCATTCCCGCAACTTCCACTTCCCACCACAGTCGTGGCCATCATCATCGACTTCGTGGACGGTGTGATTGCGGAGGTCCTCGTCCGAGTAGCCGGCTTTCTCGCGCTCCTTCAATGCGTCGAGGTAACCCGGCAAGTCGAGGTCGGCATAAAGCTGCCAGCTGCGAAACCCCTTGTAGCGGATGAGGCTTGATTTCTCAGGGTCATAGATGACCGGAAATGCGAGGTGAATTCCGTCGGTCTCGCCTTCGTCGACCGCCTTCCCCAAAGCTTCGACCAGCTTGGCGTCCAGCTTGTCGATCAATTCTTGCTCACGGATGTGGCGGATCTGATCGATCCAGCCGAAGTCGGTCTTGTAGTCGGTCTTCTGGTAGATCGCATACGCGTCCGCACAGGCCTGGGCCAGCTCCGCGATCTCAAGCTTTCGGTTGAGCGTAAGGCCATCCGTCCCGGCCACATAGGAGCCGAACCCTGCATCTTTGGGCGTCCCTGCCAGTCCACGAACAAGGTCGCGCTCGATGTCGATGGCGAAGGCAGTCTGATCGGAGCCCCGGCTGGTTTGCGTACGGCGGGACAGGGTATTCTCATCCGGTGTCCGCACGTCCGCGCTCTTCAACTGCTTCGGGTCAACGGCGTTGAGGACAACCCGCAGCCCAAAATCCTGCTCGAACGCCGCAGGATCGAGCTTCACGTGACCCATGCCAAAAGACACCGCGAACCAGCGTCCAGACGCCTGGACGAACACGAGTCCGAAGGCTGTGTGGTTGAAAACCTTCTTTTTCTCGTCTTCAGACAGATCGAGGAAGCGCGCCCATTTCGGCGCGCCACCGCCGAGCGTTGCCAATGAAATGAGTGCGCCTTCCAGCTTGTCCCATGGCGTCAGGTCCACGCCATCTCGGACCGCGTCGGCCGGGGCGAGGCCATCTCGCAAAAGGCGAACTGAAAGCTTCTGTGTGTTGCTCATCCGGCGGCCTCCATTTCGGGCGCATGAGGAGGCGGGGTGTGCTTGATTGCGATCGTGACGGTCTTCCCGGTTTCCAGCACCTGCCGGACAATCTCGCTGAGTACAGCGGATTGCTCTATCGACGTGCCTACCCACGAACCGGCCACGAGCCCGACAAACTCCGAATTGTTGATTCGACGACCGACGTTCTTGAAGGTCAGAACCTTGCCGCCGCGCGGCCCCGTGAACAAACCAGCGGCATCCGCCCGCTTCCATAAATCGAGAGGTAGATAGATGCCCTTGAAGAGCCCTTTGTCGTCGGGGTTGAAGACAACGCGCGGACAAAACTTCAGAAAAAACGGGTTGTCCGAGAAACGGAACCCGTCAGGGTGCTCGCCGCTCGGGAGCTTCCTGAGCTCCTCCAACAGGCTCTCCATCCGCTCAACTTCGTCGCAGAACTGATCCTTCGCCTGCCAACGAAATTCCACCTCGTCTTCGCGCTTCTCCATCGCCTTGTATTGGACCATCACGAAGCTGCGGTAGGCTTCGTTGAAGTAGATGAGGTCGGCGCCGGTCTGTTGTTCGAGGGGCAGACGGTTGGCCATGATCACCGTCAACCGCTTCGACGAGTCCCCTTCGCTCGCGAAAACCTTCGAGCCGTAGTGGGTGGTTTCGCCCACAGCTTCAAAACCCGGCACGGTCGAGAAGTCGGACAAAAGCATAGCATCTTCCCGAACCTGTGCGCCCGGAAGTCCGTCAAGGAAGGATTGCTGTCGAGCGTCCGTCGGGGTCCACGCCAAAAGGTCGTCTCGCGACATTCCAGCAATCTCGAGTGCGAGGCCGAGCGTTTCCTTCTGGTAGGCGAGGTTTTCGCGGGCACGGGGCTCGAGCCGCCGCAGCGCTTGGGCGCGACGCTCGGAATAGCGCGCAAGGCGTGGGCTGACGGTCTCATCGAGTTGCGTGATACGATCAACAAATGCGCCGAGCGACTTCGGCGGGAGCAGGCCGCCTGTTTCCAGGCGCTGCTTGACGTGCCGGGCAACGCGTATGTCGATACCAGCAAGGATCTCATCGAAGCTCACGGGCCGCTTCAGCGGTTGGAGTTCTTCGAGATTCAGACGGACGAGGCCTGTGCCCGCTGACTGTCCTTTTCGTCCGCCGGCGATGTGCGTGATGAAGCCATCCTCGAAGGACGCGAAGACGGCAAGCGGGGCGCGACGGCTGTGGTCGAAGCGCGGAACAGGTTCCGAGACAAAGGGTTTCGGCGAATAGAACGAACCGCCGTGTTCGGCTTCGTCGAGAAGCAGCTTACGTCTGTCCTTCGGCACCTGAAGGATGTAGCCGCCGGCCGCCACCATTATTCAGCGGCCTCGTTCGCAACGAGACTTTCCTCGCCAAAGAATCGCTGCATGATTCCCTTCTTCTGAAGTCGGAGAGCGTCTGCTTGCTTTGTCAGAATAGCGATTTCGTCTTCGACTGCATGTAGTGCAGCAGCAATCGCCTTCTGCCTTTCGAGAGAAGGCACCAGTACATGGACTTGGTCCATGACATCTAGGTTCAGCCCAAAGCGAGTGACGCCATTTGCCGCTTTCCGAAACTCCTCCCGCACCCAAGGATGTCTAAGGGCGTAGGCTAAATATTCGCCAGTGACGTGTTTCGGTTTCGCGCGAGCAATGCCGAGGTGATAGCCACAAATGATATTATCCAAAGGCTCTGCGACAACGGCGCTGGCACCAATATCTTCGGCTGTTTCAGAGTCTTTCGTGAAGACAACGTCGCCATGTTGCAGTGCGAAGGCTTCGATCTCGCGGGCAGTCGCCGTCGCGTCCATAAAGGGAAGGTCTGCCGTGATGCGACGGTTGTTAAAAACGTCCATGTAGTTGCACAACCGAACCTCTATCTCGCCCTGAGCGGATTTCTTGTCGACGCCGCTAAAGCGAACCTTTGCAACACTGGTAATCGGCTCAGCCTTCCAGCCATCCGGCAAGGTCGCGCTGGAATCGGGAAATATTTCCTTATAGAGCCAGCTAAATTGACGTTTCTTAGCGGCAACGTAAGCGTTTTCGCGCGCAATCGCTTGGTCATAGGCATCGAGCGCTTCAGCAATTCTTTTTGCTCTGGCAACGAAGGAGGACCCGCAGGTATGTGACAAAAATCGTCGGCATAGAGGCGCAGACGATCTTGCGTGAGGCCGTACGAGTAGGCCCAAAAAAGATAGATCATCCGCGCTGACTTGAACCAATGTGCGGCGAAGCGGCTATCCATGTTCTCGCGTGGCTCGACGACGACATATGCTGGGCTGACAATTCCGTCTTTCTCCGCCCGACCGAAGGCGCCCTGCCACATCCGCATCATGTTGTAGGCAATGTCGCCTTCGCGGACCCGCAGGTGTTCTTCGGGTGCGAGGTTCGTCTCCATTTTCCGGTCGAGGTCGGCACGGTCGACCAGCCCGTCATTCATGGTGACGGAGAGCGTGGGCAGACCTGCCTCTCCCTTCTCCTTCCGAACCCGGAAGAAGTCTCCAAGCGTTGTGGAGGCACTCACTCCTCGCCTCCCTGTGCCTGCGCGAGCTGCTGCTGACGCCAGTCCTTGTAAGTGAGCCCGTCGCCCTCGCGCCGCCAGGTCGCGGGGCCGCTGATGTTTCCTCCGTAGACGACGGCGGCAGCTCCAGACGGCGAGGAAAAGGCGACATCGCGGCCGAAGGTATAGTGCTGGCCATCGGCGGTCCTCACCAAGACGCCGTCCTCGACGAGCTGGCGGCGCTGATCCTTTGCACCATCATGGATGGTGTTGGTTTCCTTCACCCGCGCCAATGAACCGGCGAGCACGACGAACTCGCCACCAGCCTCGCGCGCCCGGGCATCGGTGCCGGCTTCAGTGAACGCGAAGACCGGTTCGTCCGCGCGCGCCGGACTGTCAGCGTCGCCGCTTTCCGCAGCGCGGCGCAGAACATCGAAACCAAGCACAGGCAGCAAGATTTCGATTTCAGACAGGAATCCTTCCATGTCGGCGATTTCGGGTTCCGGCAGCCCCTTAAACTCGGGCTCGGTCCCGTTGACAAGAACGGCGCGCGAGGCTGCCCGGATCAGCGCCATGATGCGCGCTTCGAGATAACGTCCATGTGCCTTGGTGAGATTCTCGTCCTTGGAAACGATCAGGCAGACGCGGGTGAAGAACTGCTTGGCATCGTCGGAATCATGGCTGGCGAGCCGCGTGCGCACGCTGTCGCTTTCACCGACATAGACAAGGGTGCGAGCAGTATTGTCCGGGTCCGGACCCATCAACAGGTACACGCCGGTGCGCGAGGCTTCCTCGCGCTTGATGAGGTCAGGCAGCGCGGTTCGCGGCGCGACAACAGCCTTGCCTGACCAGTTGCCAAGTTCGGCCGTGATCACACCCGTCGGCGATCCGTCGACGAGAAAAAGCTTCAGCGTGCGTCCGATGCGCCGCGCGCGGTAATTTGCAGCGTCAGACTTCAATGCCGAGCTCCTTCAGATAGCGGTTCATCTCAGCGCGGGTTTCGGCGAGCTGGCGGTCTAGCTCGCGGATCTCGTTCTGCACCGCCTGGATATCGATCTCCGGCTCGGGCTCGAAGGTGTCGACGTAGCGCGGGATGTTGAGGTTGAACTTGTTGCGCTCGATCTCCTCGAAGGAGGCGCGATGCGAATAGCGCTCGATCTCGCGGCGTTCGCGTGCGGTTGACACGATTTTGGCGACGTCCTCGTCGCGGAGCTGGTTCTGGCGCTTCCCGGAGCCGAATTCGCGGCTGGCGTCGATGAAGAGCACGTCGCGCTCGCTCTCGCGCGCGCCGCCGGCTTCGCGCGCCCGGTCGAACACCATGACGCAGACAGGAATGCCTGTCGTAGGAAAGAGCTGTGCGGGCAGTCCGACCACCACGTCGAGGAGATTGTCGTGGACGATGCTCTCACGGATGCGCCCTTCCGCGCCGCCCCGGAAGAGAACCCCGTGCGGCGCGACGACGGCGACACGCCCCTCACCAGGGCGGGCGATTGCCAGCATGTGCAGGATGAAGGCGTAGTCGCCTTTGGACTTCGGCGGCACCCCTCGCGCAAAGCGCCGGAACGGATCGTCCTCCGCGTTCTCCGCTCCCCACTTGTCGAGACTGAACGGGGGATTAGCGACGACCGTGTCAAACCGCATCAGGTGGTCGCCTTCGAGCAGCGTCGGGCCGTTGATCGTGTCGCACCAGCGGATGTCGGCAGCATCGCGACCGTGCAGGAACATATTCATGCGGGCGAGCGCGACGGTCTGCCCATTCGCCTCCTGACCGTAGAGCCGGAAGTTATTCGTCCCGACCTCTTCGCCAGCGCGCAGCAAGAGCGAGCCCGAGCCACAGGCCGGGTCACAGATCAGCGCACCGTCTTTCGGCGCTGCGAGCTTGGCGACGACTTCTGAAACCTTGCGCGGGGTGAAAAACTCGCCAGCCTTTTTGCCCGCGTCAGCCGCGAACTGCTCGATGAGATAGATATAGGCTTCACCGATCGCGTCTTCGCTGACGGTGCTGAGATTGAGGCTCGGCTTGGCGAAGTCCTCCAGTACGTTCTTTAGGCGGCGGTTCCGGTCCTTGGTCTGGCCAAGACTGATTTCGGAGTTGAAATCGATATTACGGAAGACGCCGTTCAGCTTCGGCTCGTTCGCCTGTTCTATGGCGTCGAGCACCATGTTGATCAGTTCACCGACATTATCGCGATTGCGGCGCTCGTAGAGGCTGTCGAAGCTCGAGAGGAAGGTCTCGACGACCTCGCCCTTTTCATTGCGGTACCCGATCTCCTTGAGCTTGAAGCGCTCGCGCTCAAGGCGGCGACGGATGCGGAGGTCGCGCTGGGGGTGGTCGCGGAACTCCTCCAGCATTTCCTGATAATGCTTGTTCCAGACGTCGCTGATGTATTTCAGGAAGAGCAGCGCGAGGATATAGTTCTTGTACTGTTCCGCGTCGATGACGCCGCGAAACGTGTCGCACGCCGCCCATACCGCGTTGTTGATGTCTTCTGGTCTGGTCATGGGATCATTCCTATGCGGCGGTTCTAAGCAATCGTGAAATGAGGGCGGCGTTGAGTTTCGCCTCGGCGGCCAAGCGCTGGCGCTGAAGCCTCTCGCAGTCTGCTGCGAGGATGCCGAGCCGTGCGATGCGGCGTTGTTCTTCTATTGCCGGCAGGGGTAGGACGACATCTTCCAGCGCGTGCTTCGGAATGCGGGGCAAAGCGCCAGCCGTCGCCGAGGCTTTCAGCTGCCGGACAGCGGCGATGTCGTTGAGCGCAATGAAAAGGAAGTCAGGATCGACGCGCCGGGTTGCAGGCCGGACCAAGTAGACATCAAGTCCAACAAAGGCCCCGATCATGTTCGGCGTTGGACGAAACGCAGCGAGTTGGTCACCACGTGACGGCACAAGAAGATCGCGCACAGCAATACGCGTCGCCCGCCTTGCTTTTGGCGCCGCCCCCGAAGAAACTCGCTGTCGGAATCGCGCAAATCCTTGATCTGTACGTATGCCGCTTCTCGGCCGACGCCTTTCGGGGGAAGGATGCCGCTAAGAATCTCTGCGATGTCGCTCAGATGCTTCATTTGGGCAGTATGCGTCGAAACATGGCCTTTAACAAGAAAAATTCGTATGAGACTATCTCATACTGATAATTTCGCTGGACGACTCCGCCAAGTAGGCTATTTTGGAGGTGCGCGATGTACGAGATCATTACCGCAACGAGCGATGTGTCCGAGTTCGCACATGACTCTCGGAGTTGCGAGGCGGGAGTTCACATGCCCAACGCGCCGAAACCGCTAAGCCGAACTAGGTCATTTCGCTATGCCAGCGCCCGCCACGATGCGCGGAAGCCCGCAGAGATGCGAATGAACCAGCCCAACACCGCCGAATATTCCAACGTGATTTCAGTTGTTTATTGCCGATCCGGCGTGAATTCTGGCGTCTATGAGCCGGAAAGCAAGCCAACCGAGATCAATGACTGTGCCGAGCGAGCGCGAAGAGCTGCTCGAGGCGTTGCTCGTCGAGGCGCCGGAGCTGAGCTTCACGCCGGAGGGCGATCCCGACCTTCGCCTCGTCCGGTTGGTCGAGTTTCTCGCGCGACAGGCGGCTCGCGAGTTCTACGAGCAGAAAGTCAAGAAGCAGGGCTCGCGCGGCTCCTGATCGCCTTGGGAGACGCACATTGAAGGTCGCCATCTACGCCCGTTACTCTTCCGACAATCAGCGCGACGCTTCCATCGCCGATCAGTTCCGTATGTGCCGCCTCCATGCCGAGAAGCAGGGCTGGATCATCGTCGAGGAATACTCCGATCATGCCATCTCAGGCGCCTCGCTGCTGCGGCCCGGCGTACAGGCGCTGATCTCCGATGCCACACGCGGACGCTTCGATCTCGTCCTCGCGGAGGCCATGGATCGCCTCTCGCGCGATCAGGAAGACATTGCTGGTCTATTCAAGCGGATGTCCTATTCGGACGTGAAGATCTTCACCCTGTCAGAGGGCGAGGTCTCGCACCTGCATGTCGGCCTGAAGGGCACGATGAACGCGCTTTTCCTCAAGGACTTGGCCGACAAGACGCGAAGAGGTCAGCGCGGGCGCGTGGAAGCCGGCAAATCGGGCGGCGGCAATGCCTACGGTTATGACGTCGTAAAGAAGCTCGATGGCAACGGCGAACCGATCAGAGGCGATCGAACCATAAACGAGGCTCAAGCCGAGGTCGTCCGGCGCATC
>NZ_JABETK010000001.1:0-2255000 GCF_013240295.1 Neoaquamicrobium sediminum | reverse complement strand
GGCAACACCAGCGACAAGCGTCGCATGGAAGTTTCCACCATGACGCGCTCGGGCGATCGCGACGTGGTACGCATGGTTCCCTTCGTCCAGGTGAAGATGGCGCTGGCAGCCGGTCACACGACGAACCGCAGCTATCCGCCTTTCGACCCGCTCGAGGTGTTTGCCGAAGATGGCGCCGCCCAGGCGAGCGCCAGCATGGCCACAGGCGTCATCTATGGTGCCAAGGTCGAGAGCGAGGTGAGCCTCCGAACTGTCGACTTCCCGATCCAGACCGCCGCCTTCGACGAGAGCAGCGCGCTGTCTGCCGACGAGGTCGAAGGCGTGGTGCGCAACACAAGCGCGATCCTGACCGACGGCGACGTGCAGGTCGCCGCGCTGCACTACGTCGATCCACAGCGTTTCGGCGAAACGCCGGTGACCCGCACGCTCGGCGCTTCGTTCGGCATCCGGATCGTGCCCGAGAACGTGTCGGTCGCGACACGCGATACGGAAGGCGGGACGGCCGACAGCTATGCCGAGGATATGGTCCTCTTCCCCGCCGAGCGAAAGCTCACAGAGGCGTTGGAGGAAGCAGGGTATACCGGACCTGATGCGGAAGGCATGGCATCGGCCTTCGCAACGCTGCTGAAGAGCGAGGATGTCGGCGAAGGCCACTTGCTGCGCCTCGGCATCGAAACGCGTGAGGACCTGAGCCGGATCGTTCGTGCAAGCCTCTATGATGGCCGCCGCCATATCCTGACCATCGCGCTGAACGACAAACGGCAATATGTGAAGGGTAGCGAACCGGAACCCAACCCGGCGGTGCTGGCCGCGTTCGATCTTGAGCCGGCAGTGATCCGCCCGCGTGGCGACCTGCCGACCGTATATGACGGCATCTATCGCGCGGCATTCTCCTACGGCATGTCGAGGCCGATGACGCGCCAGCTCATCCAGCTCCTCGCATCCGACGTCGATTTCCAGGCCAAGCTGAATCCGGCCGACGAGATCGAGGTCTTCTTCTCCCAGCCCGACACCGAAGACCAGGCGACCGAAGATTCGCAACTGCTTTACGTGCAGGCGACCTTCGGTGGACACACCCGCACCTTCTATCGTTTCCAGATGGAGGACGGCGTCGTCGACTATTTCGACGAGGAAGGCCGCAGCGCCCGCCAGTTCCTGCTCCGCAACCCCGTCCCCAACGGCCGCTTCACCTCGGGCTTTGGCGGTCGCCGCCACCCGATTCTCGGCTACACGCGCATGCATACCGGTGTCGACTGGGCTGCACCGCGCGGCACGCCGATCATCGCGTCGGGCAACGGCTTGGTAGAGCAGGCCGGCTGGACCGGCGGCTACGGGCGGCAGACCGTGATTCGTCACGCAAACGGTTACAAGACGTCTTACAGCCACCAGAGCGCGATCGCCGAGGGCGTGGTCGAGGGGGCGGGTTCGTCAGGGCCAGGTCATCGGCTATGTCGGTTCCACAGGTCTCTCCAGCGGCAACCATCTGCACTACGAATTGATGGTCAACGGCACCAAGGTCGACCCGATGCGTGTGCGCCTGCCCGTCGAGCGCGCCCTCAAGGGCGAGGAGCTGGAAGTGTTCCTGCAGGAGCGCGAACGTATCGACGACCTGCTAAAAGAGCAGGAAACACCCGCGCTGAAGATGGCGAGCGCAGACAACAACGGCGGCTGACGGCCGCGCCGTTCCGGGTCTTACGCCGCAACCTTTTCATGAATATCGTTGGCCTGCGCCGCGTCACCCGCTCCCGGCGTCGTCGCCCAGGCGATCAATGCCGCCGCAAGGCTGAGGGCCGCCGTAACCCATGCGACCGCCGCGAATGCCGCATCGCTTGCGGCAATCCTCAACGCCTCGGCATCGCCAGGCAGGTTGCCCGGCTCACCGAAGCCCGGCATGTCCGGCGCTCCGTCGAGCACAGCCGCATACCGTCCCGCAACGACGACGCCCAGTACCGCGACGGCCACCAGGCCTGCGATTCGCGAGACCGCATTGTTGATGCCGGAGGCAGCGCCCGTATCGTCGTCTTCACGCGGTCATCACCGCGCTCGACAGCGGCGAGACAACCAGCGCCATGCCAAGCCCCATCAGAACCATCAATGGAAAGACCCCGGTCCAGAAGTGCCGGATGCCTGAACCGACCAGCAAGGCAAGGCCGGCAAACGCCAGCGCCACGACCAGGCTGCCGCCGGCAATGGGCACGCGCGGGCCGATCCGGTCGGCCAGCCTGCCGACGAAGCCTGAAAGCAGCGCAATCGCTGCGGAGAGCGGCAGGAAGATGAAGCCAGTCTGTGCCTCGTCGACACCCCACCCCGCAATCAGCAGCATCGGCAGGAAAAACAGGATCCCCGACAGGGCGAAATACAGGCAGAAAGTGGCGGCGTTGGCGCCGGAAAAGGCGGCAATGGAAAACAGCGAAAGCTTCATCATCGGCGCCTCCGCCCTCGCCTCCCACCACAGGAAGACCGCCAGAGCGAAAAGGCCCGCTGCGATGAACGCAACCGGACCGGCTCCGCTTGCTCCGGAGGTCAGTCCATAAGCGAGACTGCCGAGCGCCACGGTCGCCAGCGCGGCGCCGCCAATGTCGAGCTTGCGCTTTTCGGCCGGCGAATCGTCTGGGACCTTTGCGATCAACAGAAAGATGGCCAGCCCGCCCAGCGGCAGGTTCACCGCGAAGATCGCACGCCAGACCGAATCGTCGAACGCCGAAAGCACCATCCCGCCGACCACCGGTCCAAGCGCGGTCGTCAGTGCCGAGGCGGCAGCCCAGATGCCGATTGCACGGCCACGTTCCGCCTTCGGATAGGCCTTGGCGATAATGGCGAGGCTACCCGGCACCATCAGCGCCGCTCCGACGCCTTGCAAGGCTCGCGCGCCGATCAGAAACGGCGCGTTGGGCGCGAAGGCGCACAGCAGCGACGTCGCGATGAAGAAGCTGATGCCCGCGATGAATGCGCGACGCATGCCGAACCGGTCACCGGCGGCGCCCCCGACGAGAATCAGGGCAGATAGCGTCAACGCATAAGCGTTGGAAATCCACTGCGCATCGACAAGCGAGGCGCCAAGATCGGCGCGGATAGCCGGCAGGGCGATGGAGACGACGGAACCGTCGATGAAACCCAGTGCAGAAGCAAGGATAGCCGAGATGAGCACATACCGCCGGCGCGACTGCGGGCAAAACGTTCCGTTGGTGTGCGGAACGGATTGTGGGGCGGGCTCGCTTCCGGCTTCGCAGGGTGACTGCATCGCCCATTGCTAATCGAGTTGGCTGGGCTCGACAATCGTTCGGGCGACGCCAAACACGGCACCCGCGACTGACCTACTCCACGAATTCGACGCTCGCGCCGACCTTGACCATCTTCGCCAGTTCCTGCGCGTCCCAGTTGGTCAGGCGGATGCAGCCGTTCGATTCGGTCTTGCCGATCTTGGAAGGGTCCGGCGTGCCATGGATCCCATAGGTCGGCTTCGACAGCGCGATCCAGATCGTGCCCACCGGCCGTTCGGCCCGGGCGGAATCCTCAGCACGCTCGTGTTGTTGCCCTGCTGGAAGTTGATCTTGGGATTGTAGGTATATTCGGGATCGGTCGCGATCCGCTCCACCGAATGCGTGCCCGTGGGCGACGGCGTCGCTGCGGAGCCGATCGTCGAGGGATAGATGGCGATCAGGCTGCCATCCTCGCCATAGGCCCGCACCTGACGTTTGCCCTTGTCGGCGATGATGCGCGTGACCGTGCCAGTGCGAAGCTTGCCGGTGTTGACGACCTTGATGATCGTGCCGGGCCGGTCGAACGCGACACCGGGATTGAGCGCACGCAGATATTTCTCGTCCATGTGGAAACGCTCGGCCAGCATCTCGGCCACCGAGACGAAACCCATACGTTCCATCTGCGCCTTCTCGGCGTAGTCGGTTGGGATCGACGCGACGAACGGGCCGGCCACGTCAACCGACGTGATCTCATAGGTGGTGAAAGCATCGCCGCCGGTCGCCTGAAGCTGCGCTTCGACATAATCGACATCGTAAGTGCGAAGCGTTTCTCCCGTCAGCTCGCGATAGGCGGCGATCGCCTTGTTGACGTTGTCGCCGATGCGGCCGTCGATCACGCCGGGCGACGCCCCAACCCGGTCGAGAAGCACCTGAATCTTGGCGATCTCTTCCGTGGCGCCTGAACGCGCGATCTCGGGCTGCTCCGTCACGTCGGGAATCGTTCCCTGTTGCGGCGGTCCTTCGATGGTCGTGCCCGGCTGCTGCGAATCGGGAACGGTGACAATCGATGGCGACCGGTCGAGCGGCGCGCGCTCAACCTGCTCGCGCTCGGGTACGCCGGGCCGGGGTTGTCCGTAGCCCGGCTGCTCGCGCGCGAATTCACTTTCGCGATCGTCCGGCGCGGGCAAAGCGCGGTAGTCGCGATATTCGGGCAGCGGGTCCACCGAGGGGAAAGGCTCGCGGCCCAGCTCCCGCATCCGCTCCTCGCGGCGCGCGCGCGCATCATAGGGATCGCGTCGCGGATAATCGTCATAACGCGGCCGAAACCGGTTCATCATCATAACGCGGACGATAGGCTGGCTCGTCCTCGTAGCGAGGGAGCGAATCCCGTGGCTCACGCACGCCGAGCACCTCGCCGGTATAAGGATCCAGCATCACCTCGCGGCCGTAGCGATCGTAAAAGATCTCGACTTCGCGGGCCTGCGCCGCCGCTTCCGCCGATAGCCCAAGAACCATCACCGCTGCCAATGAAAGAAGTCTGCCGTTCATTCCCTTTTGTCCCGCATACCCGCAATCAGGCTTATATCCTTCGACGATGCGACATGAACGGGACATGAAGATGGCGATCGCATGGCACATCGGGACCGATAATCAGTCAAAACCGAGCATTCGCCGCTGCTTCAGCGACAACTTCGACGCGATCAGCCTGTGGCTCTCGCGCAGATAATCAGCAAGGGCCGCATCGTCCATCGATTCGTCGCCAACGCACTGGATCCATGTCATGCCGCGCGAGGCAAGATAAGGTGCCGGCCGCAAACCGGGCTGCTCGCGCAAGATGTCGAACCCCACCTCCGAAACCTTGAAGGTTACGCCGAGCGTACCGCCGTCGCTCCAGCCGGCAATCGCAAAGACCTTGCCGGCGACCTTCCAGACATGGGCGCCGCCCCACTGCACCACATGCGTGGTGTACGGCAGTGAACCACAGAATTCGTTGTAGTCGTCGAGGGTCATGATCCAAGCCGTCTCTAGAGTTGAATAGCCGTCTCGTCCTTGGCGGTGCGGATCACCACCATGGTGAAGAAGCGGGCCACGTTGGTCCTGTCACGGAAGAGCCTGTCGCAAAGCGCGTCGTACTCGTCCATGTCGCGCAGGCGCAGCATCAGCACGACATCTGTCTCGCCTGTCACCGCATAGGCCTGCGAGACGGCTTCCTCGGCCGTCGCCAGGTCGAGAAAGCGGCGCATGTGCTGCTCGCCATGAAGCTTGAGCTCGACCGTGACCAGAGCCTTTAGCACGCGGCCGGCCCGGGCGGGGTTCAGGATAGCCACGATGCGGTCGATGACGCCCGTCTTGCGAAGCCGCCGAAGCCTGCGCAGGCAACTGGACGGGGACAGGCCGACCTCTTCGGCCATGTCCACATTTGTCCTCGAGGCGTCGCGTTGCAGGAGGTTCAGAAGCTTTTTGTCGATCCGGTCCATGCGCAGGTTCCTTGATGAACAAAGAGTGCAATAAAATTGCACACAAATGCAATCTTTGACCACAAATGCGAAACCGATTCCGCTAGCAGATCAGGGCAAAGGCAACAGGAGCCCCTCGAATGCCCGTCTTAACCACCGCTCTGCGCAAAACGCGCGAAACCCTCGAAATCTATTGGGTGCTCGCGCGGATCATGGTTCCGATCACGATCGCCGCGGAAGTCCTGTCGCGCATGGGTGTCGTCGAGGCCGTTGCACCTGCATTCGCGCCAGTGATGGCAATCGTCGGCATGCCGCCGGAACTGGGATTGGCATGGCTCAGCGGGATGCTGGTCGGCATATGGGGCGCCATTCCCCTGGTCTTCACGCTTGTTCCGGTGTCGTCGTTGAGCGTGGCGGATGTGACCATCTTCTCCGCACTGCTCCTATTCGCGCATGGTCTGCCGATCGAGCAGAAGATCATCCAGAAGGCCGGTCCCGGCATGATCGCGACCACACTGCTCCGCATCGCGGGCGGCGTGCTCTACGCATTCATCCTTCATCGTCTGTTTGCAGCCACCGGCTGGCTTTCGGCACCGGTGAACCCGGCCCTGATCCCGATGAGCGCGACACAGGATTGGCCCGGCTTCTTCGTCGGCCTGCTCGAGATGATGATCACCATGCTCGTCATCCTACTGGTCCTGTCGTGGGGCCTGGAGATCCTGCGCGTCACCGGCATCCTGAAACTCATGATGAAGGGGCTCGCGCCCCTGCTGCGGCTGGCCGGCATACGTGAGGAAGCCGGGCACTTCACCGCGGTCGGCCTGTTTCTCGGAATTTCCTATGGAGGCGGTCTGTTGATTCGCGAGGCGCGGTCGGGCGCAGTACCGCCGCGCCAGGTCTTTCTGTCCTGCGTTTTCATGGGGTTTGCCCACAGTATCATCGAGGACACGCTGGTCGTAATGGCGCTCGGCGCGGACATGAGCAGTGTTCTGTTCGGCAGGCTGGCTTTCGCGGTGGCGGCAACAGCCCTGATTGCCGCCCTTCTCAGAAGCCTTTCCGACGAGACCTTCTTTACGTGGGCATTCCGGGCGACGAAGACGATTCCAGAAGGCCGGTAATCACGCGGCGAACCGGCCATATTACAGCCGATCACATTTTCAGCCGCGCCCCACTGGGAGCGGTTGTGTTTACCACTTGTTAACCATTTTTTCGGTAGATCGGGTCAACCGAAAATTTACCAAGATGACCAACGTGTTAACTCAACCCAGGCCTATCCGCCTCAAGGGGCGGTCCTTCCTTGCCCTCGCGCTGACCCCGGAGCTGCCCTTCGAGGACTGGCTCGCACGGCTCGACGATCTCGCCGCGCGATCCGCAGGTTTCTTCCTGCGCCGCCCCGTGGTGCTCGACGTCGACGGGCTCGACACGAACCGGGCTGAGCTGCGCGAGCTGATCGAGGAACTCAGCAAGCGCAACGTGCGCATCATGGGCATCGAGGGCGCGCGCCCGTCCATGCTGGGATCGGACATGCCGCCTGCCATGACCGACGGTCGGCCTGCATCGGACTTCGAAGAACCGGACGGTGACGAGGTTGAGGAGGCTGCGGCTCAGCTGGAAGCGGCGCCCGCCCAGCCTTTGAGCGGAAGCGTCGTGCCGTCGATCGTGGTGACAGAGCCGGTCCGTTCGGGCCAGTCGATCTTCTTTCCCGAAGGCGACGTGACGATCGTGGGCTCGGTCGCATCCGGCGCGGAAGTCGTCGCCGGCGGTTCGATCCACGTCTACGGCACGCTGCGCGGACGCGCGATGGCTGGCACCCGCGGTGACGGTGCGGCGCGCATTTTCTGCAGCAAGCTCGAAGCCGAGCTGATCGCCATCGATGGCTTCTACAAGACGGCCGAGGACATGGAGCCGGACCTGCGCGGGCGGGCCGTGCAGATCTGGCTCGATGGCGAAAAGGTCAATACCGGAATTCTCGGCTGAGCCGGGGCGCGTCCCAGAAGAACAGGAGAGGTCAATGGGCAAGGTAATCGTGGTCACATCGGGCAAGGGCGGCGTCGGCAAGACGACCTCCACCGCCGCGCTAGGCGCCGCGCTTGCGCAGAACGGCGACAAGGTCGTGGTCGTGGACTTCGATGTGGGCCTGCGCAATCTCGATCTCGTCATGGGCGCCGAGCGGCGCGTGGTCTACGACCTCGTCAACGTGATCCAGGGGAGGCCAAGCTCACCCAGGCGCTGATCCGCGACAAGCGTGTCGAAACGCTCTACCTGCTGCCGGCCTCCCAGACGCGCGACAAGGACAACCTGACGCCCGAGGGTGTCGAGAAGGTCGTCGCGGCGCTGAAGACCGCCTTCGACTGGGTGATCTGCGACAGCCCCGCCGGCATCGAGAGCGGCGCGACGCTGGCCATGCGCCATGCCGACGTCGCCATCGTCGTGACCAATCCGGAAGTCTCCTCGGTGCGCGATTCGGATCGCATCATCGGCCTGCTCGATTCCAAGACCGTGAAGGCGGAAAAGGGCGAGCGCATGGAAAAGCACCTGCTTCTGACCCGCTACGAGCCGGCGCGCGCAGAGCGCGGCGACATGCTCAAGGTCGACGACGTCCTCGAAATCCTGTCGATCCCGCTGCTGGGCATCGTGCCGGAGAGCATGGACGTGCTGCGCGCCTCCAACCTCGGCTCGCCGGTCACCCTCGCAGACGGCGCCAGCGCGCCGGCGCGGGCCTATTTCGAGGCAGCACGCAGGCTCAAGGGTGATGCGCTGCCGATTACCGTTCCGGGCGAGAAGCGGGGCTTCTTCGGCAAGATCTTCGGAAGGAAGGCGGCATGAACCTGCTTCGTTTCTTTTCCCGTTCACCGGAATCGGCGCCGGCCGCGCGCGAGCGCCTGCAGGTGCTGCTCGCCCACGAGCGCGCATCCACCGGCGGCTCCGACCTCGTCAACAAGCTGCGCGACGAAATCCTCGCCGTGATCTCCAAGCACATGAAGATCGACGACGAGAAGGTCAGCGTGAAGATGGAGCGCGGCGCCCAGGTCTCCACCCTTGCCGTCGACATCGAGATACCGTTCGAGGCAGGCAAGGGCACACGCAAGAAGGCGGCCTGACCGGCCGCCGCAACCCCTGTCACATCAGCAAAGGAGGGCCATCATGACCCGGCTAGCACTTCTCGAAAGACTGAAGGAAGTCCAGCAGATGCCTAGGTATCAGGGGCGCGACATCACCACGATCAGCGCGGTGCTGTCGAACGAGGCCCTGGCGAAGCATCTCGAACTCTGCGAACAGGCGGCCGGCGCGACCTCGCGCCTCGCCGGCAACACCGGCATCGCCGGCAGAGCCTGAAGCCTAAGCCCACGGAAAGGCCCCCGCCATGCGCGGGGGCTTCGTCTTTTCAGGTGCCGGCTTCATGCAGCCTTTTCCGCAATGCGTGACGACGGCGGCGTGATGCCTTCGGCACGCTGGACTAGCCAGATGCTGCCGATGACGAGGACGAAGCCGGCCATCTGCGGCACGCTTAGCGCCTGTCCCAGGAACAACCATCCGAGCACCACGGCCGTCAGCGGGCTGAGGAACAGCAGCGACGACACGACAGCCGACGGTAGTCGGGCAATCCCGCGGAACCACAGCACATAGGTCAGCGCTGCGCCGATCAGCCCGAGCCAGCCAAGCGCCAGCAGGTTGGTGGGCGTTAGCAAGGGCATCGGCGGCTCGAAGGCCAGAACCACGGGAACCAACAGCAGGCCGCCGGCCGTCAACTGCCAGCCAGTGAACGCGAGCGGCGAAACCGGCGGCTGCCATTTGCGGCTGAGCACCGTGCCGAACGCCATGGAGAGGCCACCGGCCAGCCCCGCAGCGACGCCCAGCGGATCGAGCGCGGCACCGGGCGACAGCACGAGCAGAGCCACACCGGCCACACCGGCGCCTGCCGCCAGAACCGCCAGCGCGCGGATCGGACTGCCGAGCAGCAGCCTTGCAACGAAGATGACGATCAGCGGCTGCACGGACAGGACCGTCGCGGCGACGCCGCCCGGCAACCTGTAGGCTGCAACGAAAAGCAGGCTGAGAAACAACGAGATGTTGAGCGCACCGAGCAGAAAGGCACGCGCCCACCAGATGCCTTCCGGCAGTTGGCGCACGATGAGAAGCAGCAACAGTCCGGCCGGCAGAGCGCGCAGCATCGCCACCGTCATCGGCGAGAATTCCGGCAGAAACTGCGAGGTAACGATATAGGTACTGCCCCAGACGATCGGGGTGACCGCGGTGAAAAGCAGGTCGGAGCCGGGCGTTTTCATGAGATTTCCAGAACGTCGATGAGCGGGCGCCGCGGCTTCTGCGGCCAGTTGCCGGGCGCTGCACGCCCCACGGCGACCAGCATGACCGGAACCTCATCGGCCGCAAGGCCGAAGGCGCGCGCGACCCCACCGGCATCGAAGCCGACCATCGGACCCGAGGCGAGATCTAGCGCTTCGGCCGCATAGATCAGCGTCGCAGCACCCAGCGTTGCCGAGCGCACCGCCTCGTCGCGCGCCAACTGCGGATCGGCATACTGGCCGCGCGCGCCTTCCAGCCAGCCCGATACCATGTCGGACGGCATGAAACCGGCCTCCACGAAGGGACGCAGACGGACGGGCACCGCCGCATGGTCCGGCAGCGTGCCGCAGACGATGAAGGTCACCGCGGCCTGCTCCACCTTGGCCTGGCCATAGGCCAGCGCGCGCAGCCGCGCCTTGCTCTCAGGCGTCCGCACGGCGATGAAGCGCCAGTTCTGCAGGTTGTAGGCGGATGGCGCGCGCGTCGCGAGCCGAATGAGTTCTTCGATTTCCCGGTCCGAGAGCGTGTGGGTATCGTCGAAGAGATTCGCCGATACGCGTTTTTCGATCAGGGCGAGGGTCGGATTGGTCATGGTGTCTCCAGGCAATGGGTTGCTTGGACAACACCTATTCAATTCACCAAGGAATGATAATAATCGCAAATAGCAACATATAATTCACAGTGAGGAAAATATCGGATGGACCGGCTCACGGCCATGCAGGTATTCCGTCAGGTGGCGGAACTGAACAGTTTCTCGCAGGCAGGCAAGAGCCTTGGCCTGTCTGCGCCAGCAGTCAGCAAGAACATTGCCGAGCTTGAAGCGCATCTCGGTGCGCGGCTCATCAACCGCACGACGCGCCGTATGGCGCTTACCGAGGAAGGCAGGATTTACCTCGAACATGCCGAGCGCGCCCTCGACGCGCTGGCCCAAGCCGACCGGGCGCTTTGTCCGATCAAGTCGGAACCGGGCGGCACGCTGCGGGTAAGCGCGCCGATGACGGTGACGCTGACCCGGCTGTCAACCGCCGTCCCCGCCTTCCTCTCACGCTATCCCGACCTGAAACTCGACCTGCACCTGGATGACAGGCGGGTCGACCTCATCCGGGACGGGTTCGACATGGCGATTCGCGGCAGCGACAATCTCGAGGATTCGAGCCTGATCGCGCGAAAGCTCGGTGTCATGCCCCATGTCGTCTGCGCCGCACCGTCCTATTTCGCCGAGCGCGGAGTGCCAGCCACGCCAGCCGAACTGCGCGCGCATAGCTGCGTCCGGTTCAGCCTCTCCGGCCACGCCGATGTGTGGGAATTCACCAGAAACGGAAAGACGGAGCGCGTTTCCGTCGAAAGCCGCTATTCAGTGACGTCGAGCCTCGCCGTGCGCGACGCGCTACGGGCCGGCTTCGGGCTGAGCCTGATACCCCGCCCCTATGTCGAGGCGGACACCGCGGCCGGCCGGCTGCAAACGGTGCTGGACGATTGGAAGACTGTGGAGACCACGCTCTACGCCATCTACCCGTCACGACAGCACATCGCCCCGAAGATCCGCGTGTTTCTCGATTTCCTCGTAGAGGAGTTCAACGCTGAACCACGCAAGACAACAACCGATCGGTGATGTGCCGCAAATCCGGCCTGCAATCGTGAAGCCCAGACGAGAAAAGGGCCGGTCAGATGACCGGCCCTTTCTGGTTTCGATTTCGTGTCGCTTATGCCGCCTCGGCGTCTTCCACCACGCGCGGCTTGGCACGAAAGTTGAGCCGGTCGGAACCGGCCGTGATCTTGACGGTCGAGCCGTCGAGGATTTCGCCCATCAGGATCTTCTCGGCCAGCGGGTCCTGAAGCTCCTTCTGGATTACGCGCTTGAGCGGGCGAGCGCCGTAGGCAGGGTCGTAACCCTTGTTGGCCAGCCACTCGATCGCGTCGGCGTCGAGGTCGAGCTCGATCTTGCGATCGGCCAGCAGCGCCTCCAGCCGCTTGAGCTGGATCGCCACGATCTGCCCCATGTCCTGCCTGCGCAACCGGTGGAACAGAATCACCTCGTCTACGCGGTTGAGGAACTCCGGCCGGAACGACGCCCGCACCACGCCCATGACCTCGTCGCGGACCTTGTCGACGTCCTCGTTCTCGCCCAGCGAGACCAGGAAATCGGCGCCGAGATTCGACGTCATGATGATCAGCGTGTTGCGGAAGTCGACTGTGCGGCCCTGACCGTCGGTCAGGCGACCGTCATCGAGCACCTGCAGGAGCACGTTGAAGACATCCGGGTGCGCTTTCTCGACCTCGTCGAACAGCACGACCTGATAGGGCCTGCGGCGCACGGCTTCGGTCAGCGCACCGCCCTCCTCGTAGCCGACATAGCCGGGAGGCGCGCCGATCAGCCGGGCGACCGAGTGCTTCTCCATGAACTCCGACATGTCGATGCGAACCATCGCGCTCTCATCGTCGAACAGGAAGTTCGCGAGAGCCTTGGTGAGCTCGGTCTTGCCGACGCCGGTGGGCCCGAGGAACATGAACGAGCCGATTGGCCGGTTGGGGTCCTGCAGGCCCGCGCGCGCCCGGCGCACCGCCTTGGACACGGCCTGAACCGCCTCGCCCTGGCCGACGACGCGCTTTGCGAGCTCGTCTTCCATGCGCAGCAGCTTCTCGCGCTCGCCCTCGAGCATCTTGTCGACCGGAATACCGGTCCAGCGCGACACGATATGCGCGATATGGGCGGGCGTGACGGTCTCCTCGACCATCGAGCCCTGCGCCTCGGCCGATTCGGCTTCCACCAGCTTCTTCTCGAGGTCGGGGATGCGGCCATAGGCAAGCTCGCCCGCCTTGGCGAACTCGCCCTTGCGCTGGGCGCTCGCCAGTTCGTTGCGCGCCTCGTCGAGCTGCTTCTTGAGGTCGGCAGCCAGACCGAGTTTTTCCTTCTCGGCCTGCCACTTCGCCGTCAGCGAGGTCGACTGCTCCTCGATGTCGGTCAGTTCCTTCTCAAGGCGGACAAGCCGGTCCTTCGACGCCTCGTCCTTCTCGACCTTCAGCGCCTCGCGTTCGATCTTGAGCTGCATTATGCGGCGATCGAGTTCGTCGAGCTCTTCCGGCTTCGAATCGACCTGCATGCGCAGCCGCGAGGCCGCTTCGTCGACGAGGTCGATGGCCTTGTCGGGCAGGAAGCGGTCGGTGATGTAGCGGTTGGAGAGGGTCGCCGCAGAAACCAGCGCGGAATCGGATACGCGCACCTTGTGGTGCTGCTCGTACTTCTCTTTCAGCCCGCGCAGAATCGACACCGTGTCCTCGACCGTCGGCTCGTCGACGAAGACGGGCTGGAAGCGGCGTGCAAGCGCGGCATCCTTCTCGACATGCTTGCGGTACTCGTCGAGCGTGGTCGCGCCGACGCAGTGCAGCTCGCCGCGCGCCAGCGCCGGCTTGAGCAGGTTGGAGGCGTCCATCGCACCGTCGGCCTTGCCGGCGCCGACAAGCGTATGCATCTCGTCGATGAACAGGATGATGTTGCCGTTGGCTGCCGTGACTTCGTTGAGGACGGCCTTCAGCCGCTCCTCGAACTCGCCGCGATATTTAGCGCCCGCAATCAGCGCGCCCATGTCGAGCGCCATCAACTGCTTGTCCTTCAGCGATTCGGGGACGTCGCCATTGACGATGCGCAGCGCAAGGCCTTCGGCGATCGCCGTCTTGCCGACGCCGGGCTCGCCGATCAGAACCGGGTTGTTCTTGGTGCGCCGCGACAGAACCTGGATCGTACGGCGGATCTCGTCGTCACGGCCAATGACCGGGTCGAGCTTGCCGGCGCGCGCGTCGGCCGTCAGGTCGCGCGCATATTTCTTCAATGCGTCATAAGCCTGCTCGGCGGACGCCGAATCGGCCGTGCGGCCCTTGCGGACATCGTTGATGGCCTGGTTGAGCGCGGTCGGCGTTACGCCGGCCTTGGCGAGAATGTCGGCGGTCTTCGCGGATTTTTCCATCGCCAGAGCCTGCAGCAGGCGCTCGACCGTGACGAAGCTGTCGCCGGCTTTCTTGGCGAGGTCCTCGGCGGTGGAAAACACCTTGGCAAGCGGCTGCGCAAGGTAGAGCTGGCCGTTGCCGCCCTCGACCTTCGGCATTGCCTCGAGCGCGGCATCGACGCCGAGCCTGGCGTCGCGCGGGCGCCCGCCGGCGCTCTCGATCAGCGACGCTGCAAGGCCTTCCTCATCATCGATGAGGACCTTGAGAATGTGCTCGGGCGTAAACTGCTGGTGGCTGCGCGAAAGGGCCATCGTCTGGGCAGACTGGATGAAGCCCCGAACGCGCTCGGAGTATTTCTCGATGTTCATAAGCGTCTCCATTCCCTCGCCGGCCCGCTTCGCGGCACCGGGTCAGTATTCAGGTGACGGACCCCCTTGGACAATGACCAATGTCAAAGACCGCTGCGGCAGGTCCAGCTTTAGCGGATATGGGTATGTTTTCCCATGACCTCAAGATCGCAACGCGGGGTCGCAAACGAAAAACGGCGGGACAAGCCCGCCGTTTCATCGTTCGTCATCGCAAGGCGCGCCTATTGCGCGGCTTCGGTGACGGGTTCGTCGCTACCAGCAGGCTGGTCGCCGTTCGGCGCGCCCTCTTCGCCGGCTTTCACGCGGGGACGGCGTGGACGGCGCGGCTTGCGTGGCGCAGCCTCGGCAGACGCTTCCTCGCCCTTGGTCTCGCCTTCCGGCGCGGCCTCGGCGGACGCTTCCGAACCACCACCCTGCTTCAACGCGACCTCGGCGGGAACGCCCTCGATCACCGGCTGCGGACCGGAGCCGTTGTTGCGGTTCTGGTTATGATTCTGTTGCTGGTTGTGCTGATGCGGCTGCGTGGGCTGCTCGTTGGCGGAAGAGCCGTTGCCCTCCTCGTCCTCGTCATCCTCGTCGCGCTGGTTGCGCATCTGCTGCTGCGGCATGTTTTCCTGCGCAGCCATGATGATGCGGTTGTAATGCTCGGCGTGCTGCAGATAGTTTTCCGCCATCACCCGGTCACCTGCGCTCTGCGCGTCACGCGCCAGCGTGGTGTACTTCTCCGCGATCTGCTGCGCGGAGCCCCTGATCTTGACGTCCGGCCCGTTGCTTTCATAGCTGCGGGTCAGCGGATTGGGACCTTTACGGTTGGGATTGTTGCCGTTCCCGCCGCGTCCGCGCATGCGCCTGTTCTGCTGTGGCCTCATTCTTCTCTCTTCTGTTGAGAATGCTGTCCGTTCCGGAGACGCGGACGGAGCCGCCGTCTTCAGGTTTGGTGTTGGCGATCAGCCGCTAGGTTCGCGCCGCCGCCACGTCGATCCCTGTCCCGATCCATGTCAGTTGCCGGACGATCCCCGCACGAAGCTTGAGGCGTCGTTTACGCAAGAAGGCAGCTTGTTCCCTGGGAACCGAATCGATAACAGCACTGCCTGCTTCGTCTCATCCGGTAGCCGGAAACTATCCGCAATATCCATCCTTGCCAAGCGTTTTCTGCACTGCGCCAGTCCGGCTCTAACGGCTGAACGCAAGGGCTCGCACCACACCGCCGAGGTCTTGCGCCCGGCCCGCCGAACGGAAGCCCGCAGCCGCGAAAATTCCGCTAACCGCGTCGCTCTGGTCATGCCCGATCTCGACAGCGGCAATGCCGCCCTCTTCCAGATATTGAGCCGCGCCCGCGGCGATCACGCGATATGCCGCCAGGCCATCCGGCCCTCCATCGAGCGCGGCAAGCGGATCATGGTCCCGCACCTCGCGCTCCAACGACAATACATCCTTGGACGTTATGTAAGGCGGATTTGAGACGATGATGTGAAACCGCCCCTCGATCTCGCTGTACCAGTGCGAGCGCACCGCCTGGAAACGTCCGGTGTTGCCGGTCATATCGGCATTGATTGCGGCGGTTGCAAGCGCATCGCCGGAAATATCCGCGCCGACCGCCTGCGCGCGAGGCTCCTGAGACAGCAGCGCCAGCGCGATCGCGCCGGTTCCGGTGCCGAGGTCAAGTATCTGACAAGTCCCGTGCCGGTCTGCGGCGGCTCGCACGAAGGGCAGGACAAGATCGACCAGCGCTTCGGTATCGGGGCGCGGCTCCAGCGTGCCCGGAGACAGCGTCAGCCGCATGCCGTAGAATTCGCGCGCGCCGATGATGCGGTGAACCGGCTCGCCACCGATCCGCCGCGCCAGTGCCGCGAGGACCGCTTCGGCGTGGTCCTCGGACACAGAACGCTGGGGATCGGTGATCGCATCGGTCCGGCTGGTGCCGGTGAAATGCTCGACCAGCACGCGAGCGTCGAGCGCGGCCTCGGGCTTTCCGGCCTGCTCCAGGGACGTCCGGACATGCCGCAGCAGCGGGCCGAGCGTCGCCATGCCGGTCAATCCTGCCCCATCTCCGAAAGCAGCCTAGACTGGTGGTCGGCGATCAGCGCGTCGACGATTTCGTCGAGCTCGCCCTCCATCACCCGGTCCAGCTTGTAGAGCGTCAGGTTGATGCGGTGGTCGGTAACGCGGCCCTGCGGGAAATTGTAGGTACGGATACGCTCCGAGCGGTCGCCCGAGCCGACTTGAAGCCGGCGCGCCTCGGACCGTTCGCCCGCGGCCTTCTCGCGCTCCATGTCGTAGAGCCTCGCCCGCAGGATCTGCATGGCGCGCGCCCGGTTCTGGTGCTGCGACTTCTCGGCCGAGACGACCATGATGCCGGTCGGGATATGGGTGATGCGCACCGCCGAATCCGTGGTGTTGACGTGCTGCCCGCCCGCCCCCGAGGCACGCATCGTGTCGATGCGGATGTCCTCGTTGCGAATGTCGATGTCGACGTCCTCGGCCTCCGGCAGCACCGCGACCGTGGCTGCCGATGTATGGATGCGCCCGCCACCCTCGGTTTCCGGCACGCGCTGCACACGATGCACGCCGGATTCGAACTTCAGGTGCGCGAAGACGCCCTTGCCCGAAACGGTGGCGATCGCCTCCTTGAAGCCGCCGACTTCGCCCTCGTTCGCCGAAACCAGCTCGAACCGCCAGCCGCGCGAGGCGGCGTAGCGCTCGTACATGCGGTAGAGATCGCCGGCAAACAGCGCCGCCTCGTCGCCGCCCGTGCCGGCGCGGATTTCCAGGATCGCGCTTCTTTCGTCTGCCGCGTCCTTCGGCAGCAGCAGGATCTGGATGTCCTTTTGCAGCGCCTCGATCCGCGCCTCGATCTCGGGCTGCTCGGCTTCGGCGAGTTCGCGCATCTCGGCATCGGTGGACTTGTCTGACAGCATCGCCTCGAGATCGGCAAATTCGGCTTCCGCCGCGCGCAGCGCCCTGATCTTTTGCGCCATCTCCTCCAGATCGGAATATTCCGACGCCATCTTCACATAGGCGTCCGGATCCGGCCCGGCGGCCATCTGCGCTTCGAGCATTTCAAAGCGTTTCAGGACCTGGTCCATCCGGTCGCGCGGCAGTTCGATCATGTGGGTACTCGTCAAAGAGGAATGTCGTGCTCGGCCGCGAAGGCGTGCAGCATGGCGCGCACGTCCGCCTCGCTGGAATGAGCGTCGAGCGTCTCGTTCATCAGTCGGGTCAGGCGCTCGAGCGGCAGCTCGATCAGCATCGCCTTCACCGGACCGATCGCCGCCGGAGACATGGAGATGGAACGGTAGCCGGCCCCGAGCAGCGCCATCGCCGAGATCGGCCGACCGGCAAGCTCGCCACAGAGCGTCACCGACGTGCCGGTCCTGTTGCCGGCTTCGGCGATCTGGCGCAGCAGGCGCAGGAACGGAACCGAAATCGGCTCGAACCTGCCGGCAAGCTGGGTGTTGCCACGGTCGGTGGCCGTGACGAACTGGAACAGGTCGTTGGAGCCGACCGAGACGAAATCGACGACGCTCATCAGCTCCTCGAGCTGCCACATCAGCGACGGCACCTCGATCATCGCGCCGAGCTTGAGCTTGGTGGGCAGATGATGCGCGAAGCGCGACAGGTGCCGCACTTCTCTGTCGATGATCTCCCGCGCCTGCCTGATCTCCGAAATCTCGGTCACCATCGGCAGCATCACGCGCAGCTCACGGCCGCCGGCGGCCTTCAGCAAAGCGCGCATCTGGGTGCGCAGCCCGGGACGGTCGAGCGTCAGGCGCACCGCGCGCCATCCGAGCGCCGGGTTCTCCTCCTGGCCAACGCCCTTGAAATAGGGCAGCACCTTGTCGCCGCCGATGTCGATGGTGCGGAAAGTCACCGGCTTGCCGTCCGCTGCCTCTAGAACATCGCGATAGAGCCGCTCCTGCGCCTCGGCGCGCGGGAATGTGGACGCCACCATGAACTGCAGCTCGGTGCGGAACAGGCCGATGCCGGCCGCGCCTGAATCCGACAGTTGCGGCAGGTCGACGGCAAGGCCAGCATTCATCATCAGGTCGATCTGCACACCGTCCTTCGTCACTGAAGGCTTGCCGCGCAGTTCGCGGTAGAGCTCCTGCCGGCGGGCGCGGAACCTGACCTTCTCCGCATAGGCCGCCTCGACGTCGGACTGTGGCCGCAGATGGATGACACCGTCATCGCCATCCACGATGATCGCGTCGCCATTCTCCGACATGGAGACGGCGCCCTTCATCTGGCCGGTGACGGGAATACCCATGGCACGGGCAACGATGACGACATGGCTGGTGACCGCCCCGTCCTCGAGCACTAGGCCACGCAGCTTCTCGCGCGGATAGTCGAGCAGTTCGGCTGCTCCCATGGTGCGTGCCACCACGATCGCATCGCGCGGCAGCGCGTTGGCCATCGCCTCCGGGCCGTGGCCGAGCAGCATGCGCAGCAGGCGATTCGCGAGATCGTCGAAGTCGCTCATCCGCTCGCGCAGATAGGGATCGGTCATGTGCAGCATTCGCGCGCGCATGTCGCTCTGCACCTTCTCGACCGCGGCTTCCGCCGTCAGGCCATTGCGGATCGCCTCTTCCAGCCGGCGCACCCAGCCGCGATCGTTGGCGAACATGCGATAGGCTTCCAGCACCTCGCGGTGCTCGCCCTCGAAAGCCACCTCGCGGCGTGACAGCATGTCGTCGATGGAAAGCCGCAGCGAACCGAGCGCGGTCTCCAGACGCCGCAGTTCTTCGTCGCTGTCCTCGTTGAACAGGTTGGTGACGACGATGCGCGGCTCGTGCAGTACGACGTGGCCCAGGCCGACGCCTTCGTTGAAGGACATGCCGTTGATGGTAACCGGTCGTGACAGGTCGAGTTCGAGGCCCGGCCGGGTCAACCGCGACAGGTCGCCGGTGGCGATCATCTCGGCGATCACCATGGCGGTGGTTTCCAGCGCTTCGACCTCGTCCTCGCGGTACTGGCGCATCGTCCGGTTCTGTACCACCAGCACGCCGAGCGTGCGGCCGGCGCGCAGAACCGGCACGCCAAGGAAGGAGTTGTAGATCTCCTCCCCGGTCTCCGGCAGATAGGCGAAGGCGGGATGCTTCTGCGCTTCCGGCAGGTTGAGTGGCCGCGCGCTCGCGGCAATGGTGCCGACGAGGCCCTGCCCGAGGCGAAGCTGCGCCAGATGGACCGATCCCGGGTTCAGGCCCTCGGTGGCGTATAGCTCGAGAACCGAATCGGCCCGCAGCACGTAAAGAGAGCAGACCTCAGCGACCATGTTCTGGGCGATGTGGTGCACGATGCGGTCAAGCCTGGCCTGCGGCTCGAGAGCTTCCGCCATGAGCTCGCGAAGCCGTCTCAGCAATAGGCGTGGGCCTGCGGCCGTGTCACGCATCGGGCTTCTCTCTCCAACGCCGGACCGACTCCGCGAAGACGGCACCTGCCCCGCCAGGGGCCGCCGTCCCGACACGCGGTGCCGGGGTGTATCGTCGTCTACTGCTTATCGAGACCGTAGACGGAATGCAAAGTGCGAACGGCGAGTTCCGTATAAGGACCGTCGATCAGGATCGAGATCTTGATCTCGGACGTGGTGATGGCACGGATGTTGATGCCCTTTTCCGACAGCGCCTTGAAGGCGGTAGCGGCGACACCGGCATGGCTTCTCATGCCGATGCCGATGACGGAGACCTTGGACATGCCGTCGTCGTGCTGCACGGCGTCGTAGCCGATCGTTTCCTTGACCTTTTCGAGCACGGAAAGCGATTTGCCGACATCGGCGGACGGTACCGTGAAGGTCATGTCGGTGAACGAGCCGTCCTCGGAGATGTTCTGGACGATCATGTCGACATTGATGCCGGCCTCGGCCAGCGGCCCGAAGATGCCGGCGGCGACACCCGGACGGTCGGAGACCCGTCGCAGCGAGATTTGCGCTTCGTCCTTGGCGTAGGCGATACCGGTGACGACCTGCTGTTCCACGATTTCATCCTCGTCACAAATGAGGGTTCCGGGCGGATTGTCGAAATCGCCCATTCCAGGCGCGTCCGGATCCTCGAAGGAAGACCGCACGAAGGTGCGCACCTTGTGCACCATCGCCAGTTCGACCGACCGCACCTGCAGCACCTTGGCGCCGAGCGAGGCCATTTCAAGCATCTCCTCGAAGGAGATCCTGGCAAGCCTCCGGGCCTTGGGCTCGATGCGCGGGTCGGTCGTATAGACGCCGTCGACGTCGGTGTAGATGTCGCAGCGGTCGGCTTTCACCGCCGCCGCGATCGCCACGGCGCTGGTGTCGGACCCGCCGCGCCCCAGCGTCGCGATGCGGTTGTCGGGGCCGATGCCCTGGAAGCCGGCGATGACGGCCACCTGTCCCTCGCCGAAGCGCTGGACGAGGAACGACCCGTCGATGTCGGCGATGCGGGCAGCACCATGCGCGTTGTCGGTCCTGATCGGGATCTGCCAGCCCTGCCACGAGCGCGCATGCACGCCCATCGACTGCAGCACGAGCGCCAGCAAGCCCGACGTGACCTGCTCGCCGGAAGCGACCACGGTGTCGTATTCGCGCGCATCGTAGATGTTGAAGTTGGAGCCCTCGGCCTTCGAGGCATCCTTGACCCAGCCGACGAGCTCGTTGGTCTTGCCGGACATCGCCGACACGACCACCGCGACCTCATGGCCGGCCTCCACCTCGCGTTTGACGTGCCGCGCCACGTTGCGGATGCGGGCGATGTCGGCGACCGAAGTCCCGCCGAATTTCATCACGATGCGCGCCATGGAAGCGATCAGTCCCTGCGAAGTGACGCGGGGCGGCAATGCCCCTCGCCGTCAAGATGAGAGCCCCGGAAACGAAGGGCTGGAAGTGCGCGCGTTCCATAGCGAAAAGCGGGTTGCCGCGCAAGGACATGCCGCCCCTTGGAGCGGCGGCGGCCGATCAGGTCTTCAGCTTGTATCCGGTCCGGAATATCCACGCGACGATCGCGAGGCATGCGACGAGGAAGAACAGCGTCATCGCCAGGCTGATGCCGATATTGACGTCCGACGTGCCGATGAAGCTCCAGCGGAAGCCGCTGACGAGATAGACCACCGGATTGCCGAGCGAAATCGTCTGCCAGACGGGCGGCAGCATGTCGATCGAATAGAAGGTGCCGCCAAGGAAAGCGAGCGGCATGACGATCAGCAGCGGCACGATCTGCAGCTTCTCGAACCCGTCGGCCCAGATGCCGATGATGAAACCGAACAGCGAGAAGGTGACGGCCGTCAGCACCAGGAAAAGCAGCATCATGAACGGATGTTCGATGCGCAGATCGACAAAGAACGCGGCGGTGGCCAGGATCACCAGCCCGATCATGATCGACTTGGTAGCCGCCGCCCCCACATAGGCGAGCACGATCTCGCCATAAGAGATCGGCGCCGACAGCACCTCGTAGATGGTGCCGGTGAATTTCGGGAAATAGATGCCGAAGGACGCGTTGGAGATCGACAGCGTCAGCAGCGACATCATGATGAGGCCGGGCACGATGAAGGCGCCGTAGCTGACGCCGCCGATCTGCTCGATGCGCGAGCCGATGGCCGCCCCGAACACGACGAAATAGAGCGAGGTCGAGATGACCGGAGAGATGATCGACTGCATGACGGTGCGGAACGTCCGCGCCATCTCGAACATGTAGATCGACTTGACGGCGTGCAGGTTCATGCCCGCTCCTTCACCAGATTGACGAAGATTTCCTCGAGCGAGCTCTGGCGCGTCTCCAGATCGCGGAAGCGCAGGCCGGCCTGATTGAGGTCGCCCAAGAGCGCGGTTATGCCGGTGCGCTCGCCGTGGGTGTCGTAGGAATAGACAAGCGTGGCGCCGCCGTCGGCGAGCTCCAGCCCGCGCCCGGCAAGCGTCTCGGGGAGGGCATCGACGGGAGACAAGAGCTCAAGCCGAAGCTGCTTCTTGCCGAGATTGCGCATGAGCGTGCGCTTCTCCTCCACCAGGATGATCTCGCCATGATTGATGACGCCGATGCGGTCGGCCATCTCCTCGGCTTCCTCGATATAGTGGGTGGTGAGAATGATGGTGACGCCGGTCTCGCGCAGGCCGCGCACCATTTCCCACATGTCGCGCCGCAGCTCGACATCGACGCCGGCCGTCGGCTCGTCGAGGAACAGGATTTCGGGCTCGTGCGACAGCGCCTTGGCGATCAGCACGCGCCGCTTCATGCCGCCGGAGAGGTTGAGTACCTTCTCGTCCTTCTTGTCCCACAGGGACAGCGCCTTGAGCACCTTTTCGATGTGCGCCGGGTTCGGCCCCTTGCCGAACAGGCCACGGCTGAACGAAACCGTGTTCCACACGCTCTCGAACGCGTCGATCGACACTTCCTGCGGCACCAGGCCGATCAGCGAGCGCGTCTTGCGGTATTCGGAAACGACGTCGTGGCCTGAAACGAGCACCGTGCCGCCGGTGGCGTTGACGATGCCGCAGACGATGCCGATCAGCGTCGTCTTGCCGGCGCCGTTCGGCCCCAGCAGCGCGAAGATTTCGCCCTTGCGGACTTCGAGGTCGACCCCTTTGAGCGCGGTGAAACCGGTCGCATAGGTCTTGGAAAGATTGGTGATGGAAACGGCGGCGGTCATGAAAAAGCCTCAAATAAGGCAGGCGGGAACTGCGCATATAGGTTCGTACCGCGCGAGCGCAATCCTTCGCCGCACGCCCCGGCCACCCTACTGACATGAACCGCCATGGATATGGCGGGAGCCCCTGCGTGACGTCATCGCGGCTTGACATTCTGGCCCTTGCGCCCGACTTGATTGCCTCGAGAGGGAGACCAACCGATGCCAGAAGCCCGACGAACGACCATTGATTCCGCCGAAGTGGAGCGCTTCTCCGCGCTTGCGCAGGAATGGTGGAACCCCAACGGCAAGTTCCGTCCGCTGCACAAGTTCAATCCCGTCCGCCTCGCCTATATCCGCGATCATGTGGCGACCAGATTTGGCCGCGATCCCCGCGCCGCAAAGCCCTTCAGCGGCCTTCGCATCCTCGACATCGGTTGCGGCGGCGGGCTCCTGTGCGAGCCGATGGCGCGGCTGGGGGCCGAGGTAGTCGGCGCGGACGCGTCGGAAACCAATATCGAGGTTGCGAAGCTGCACGCGGCCGAAAGCGGCGTGACGATCGACTATCGTGCCACCACAGCCGAGGCTCTGGCGGATGCCGGCGAGCAGTTCGACGTCGTGCTCAACATGGAAGTGGTCGAGCACGTCACCGACGTCGACTTTTTCGTCGACAAATGCGCCGATCTCGTCAAGCCGGGCGGCATCATGTTCGTGGCCACCATCAACCGCACGCTCAAGGCGCTGGGGCTGGCCATCGTCGGCGCGGAATACGTGCTGCGCTGGCTGCCGCGCGGCACCCACCAATATGGCAAGCTGGTGCGGCCGGAAGAGCTGGAACGCGCGCTGACCGCCGCCGGCATGGGGGTGATCGACCGCACCGGCGTGACCTACAACCCCCTCTCCGACCGCTGGCAGCGCTCGAAGGACATGGACGTCAACTACATGGTGCTAGCCGAGAAGACGGCGCAGTAGGGTCGCTGCACTCTAGTTCTGGTCGTCCGGGAACACCGGGATCGGCATAAACTCTACGCCATCCTCGACCAGCTCGCGCGCTTCGTCCGGCGTCGCTTCGCCATAGATGCCGCGCGCCTCGGTCTCGCCGAAATGGATCTTGCGGGCCTCCTCGGCGAACTTGTCGCCCACATAATCGGCGTTCTCGCGCACCTTCTCGGCCAGCGCTTTGAGCTGCGCGATCGCCTTGCGCTGCTGCTCGCCCATGGCAAGCGCCATGGTTTCCTTCTTGCGGCCGGTCGAGACGGCAGGCGCCATCAGCATTTTCTCGACCTTGGCCGAGTGGCAAACCGGACAGGACACGAGCCCGCGCTTCTTCTGGACGTCGAAATCGTCGCCGTTGCGGAACCAGCCATCGAATTCGTGATCGGCGTCGCAGCAGAGCTGGAAGCGGATCATGACGCCTGCCTCTGCTGCGTCTGCGCACCCGATGCCTCGACGCGGAACTCGCGCCCGTTCTTGAGATTGGGCACCTTGGCGCGCGCCGCGGCGGACGCCGCGATGTCGAGATCGGCAATCACCACGGCGGGCTCGTCATGATCGGCCTCGGCAAGCACGCGGCCCCACGGATCGACGATGAGCGAGTGGCCATAGGTCTCGCGGCCATCCTCGTGAACGCCGCCCTGCGCGGCGGCGATGACGAACGCGCCGTTCTCGATCGCCCGCGCCCGCTGCAGCACATGCCAGTGCGCCTCGCCCGTCTGTCGCGTGAAGGCGGCCGGCACGGTGAGGATTTGCGCGCCTTCCAGTGCCTGGGCGCGGAAAAGCTGCGGAAAGCGCAGATCGTAGCACACCGCCATGCCGAGCCGGCCGAAGGGCAGGTCGACAACGGTGCTGACCTTACCCGGCTCGTAGGTGGCCGACTCGCGCCAGCTTTCGCCATTGTCGAGGTCGACGTCGAACATGTGGATCTTGTCATAGGTGGCGAGCTTCGAGCCATCCGGCCCGAAGACGAAGCCCCGATTGGCGACCTTGCCGTCCGGCCGTGCTATCGCGGTCGAGCCGACATGGACGAAAATACCGAGTTCGCCAGCCAGTGCCGCGGCCTTGCGTGCGATGATGTCGTCGGCCTCGGGTTTTAGCAGCACCTCCAGCGCTGCCCGGTCGCGCACTAGCGCGCCGGTCATCTCCGGCGACTGCACATAGACCGCGCCCTTGCCAGCCGCCTCGCGCACAAGCGCCTCGAAATCCGCGGCATTGCGCGCCGGGTCCATGCCCGAGCGCATCTGCAACGCTGCAACCCTCACAGTCTCCATGCCGCCCTCCTAGTCCTGCCCACCTGCGAGAAGCGCATCGAGCCGGCCGCTGCGCTCCAGCGCATGAAGATCGTCGGAGCCGCCGACATGGGTATCGCCAATGAATATCTGCGGAAACGTGCTGCCCCCGTTGGCACGGCTGATCATTTCCTGCCGCAGATCCGGCGAGAAACTTGCGTCGTGTTCGGTATAGGCAACGCCCTTGTTGTCGAGCAGGCGCTTGGCGGCGGCACAGTAGCCGCACATCATGCGCGTATAGATCGTGACTTCGGCCATGGTCGGTCCTGTTTGTCTTGTAACCTTCATATAGTCCCGGCTTCGTCCGGCCGGAAGTCCCCCGGCAGAACCCGCGCGAAGGTCAGCACGTCGACCTCGGCGGCACCGCCGCGCTTGAGCGCGCGGGTGACGGCTGAAACCGTGGTCCCGGTCGTATAGACATCGTCGACCAGCAGGACCCTGCGCCCGCGCACCAGAATCTCGGCCTCCGTGGGCACACGAAATGCACCGCGCACATTGGTTTCGCGCTCCCGCGCGCCAAGCCCGACCTGCTGGCGCGTCGGCCGCACGCGAATGACCGCGTCGGGCGCGAACGGCTTGCCGGACTGGACGCCGATCGCACGCGCAAGCTCGGCCGACTGGTTGAAGCGGCGCCAGAAGAAGCGCCTGCGATGCAGCGGCACCGGCACGATGACATCGGCATCGGCGACAAGCTCGCCGCCGGCCCGCATCATCCAGCGCGCCATCCAGGGACCGAGCTCGGTGCGGTCGCGGAACTTGAGCCCCAGCGCCATCTGCCGCGCCGCCCCTTCATAGACGACCGCCGAGCGGGCGCGCGCGAATGGCGGCGGATTCGCGATGGCGTCCGCAGACAGGATGCCCTCGCCGATCTCGTGCGAGAACGGTGTTCCAAGTACCTCGCACCATGGCCGCTCGATGAAGCGAAGCGTCGGCCAGCACTGGCCGCACAGCGTGCCAGGCGCGGCGACCAGCCTTCGGCAGCCGGCGCATACGGGCGGAAACAGGATGCGCGCCGGCAAATTCGCCAGCACTTCCTTCCACCTCTTGAACTCCGCCCCGCGATCGGCCACGAGAAATCCCACCCCGCCGGCACCATATCAGAGATGCCGGCGATCCGGCACCATCCGGTTGCACCGAGGAGTTTCATGGAACCGATCTTCGATCATGACAGCCTGCTGGCGAAGAAGCGCCGTGCGCTGCGCATCGCCGATGCGGGCGCCGGCTTCCTGATGCAACGCGCGGCGGGCGATCTCGAAGACCGGCTGGCGGCCGTGGAACGCCGTTTCGACCGCGCCGTGTCGCTTTTCTCGATGACCTCCGAGGCATCGGACGCCGTCTCGGCAAGCGGCAAGGCCGAAACGATCGGACGTGTGGAGGCCGACGCGGCCCTGCTCGCGCAGGGCGCGGGCGAGGTCGCTCCGCAGGAGACCCTGCCCTTCGAACCTGAAAGCCTCGACCTCGTCGTCTCGCTCTATGCGCTGCAAGACATGAACGACGTGCCTGGCATGCTGGTGCAGATCCGCCGGGCGTTGCGGCCCGACGGGCTGTTTCTGGGTTGCATGGCGGGCGCCGGGACGCTGGGCGAACTGCGTGAGACACTGCTGGCGGCCGAGACCGAGCTTCACGGCGGCGCGAGCCCGCGGGTCTCTCCCTTCACCGATGTCCGCGATGCCGGCGCTTTATTGCAGCGGGCCGGTTTCGCGCTGCCGGTCGCAGACCTCGAAACGGTGACGGTGCGCTACGATTCCATGTTTGCACTGATGCGCGACCTGCGGGCTATGGGCGCGACCAATGCACTTGCTGGACGCAGCCGCAAGCCGGCAACGCGCGCGCTGTTCATGCGCGCGGCCGAAATCTACGCGGAACGGTTTTCGGACCCGGACGGGCGCATTCGGGCGACCTTCTCGACGATCTGGCTTTCAGGTTGGGCGCCGCATTCATCGCAGCAGAAGCCCCTGAAACCCGGCAGCGCGACGGTTTCGCTGGCAAAGGTGCTTGGCGAAGAAAAGGATGGCTGAGCGTTAGGGGCTAATTGCCGCTGCTGGAATCGGTGACGATATTGCTGATGTAATCGAAGTTGTTTTCGATGTTGTTCATCAACAAGCCGAGGCTGCCCACAATCGCGAGCGACAGAACCGCCACGATGAGGCCGTATTCGATTGCGGTCGCGCCGCATTCGTCCTTGATAAATCTGACCAGCATCGCCTCGTGTCCAGTTGGCTGGGGGTCGATGCGGTCACTATACGTCGGGGCTTGAACCAAACCGTTAACCGGCAGGGTTAACGGCAGATCAACAATCGCCCGTGCGCATGCCGTTGCCGCGAATGATGCAGACGGCGTTGGGCGACGGCTGCAGGACGCTGCGGCGGATCGTATATTCGCCTGGATTGGAACGCTGGCCGATGGAGCCTGTCGGCATCATGTCGAGGCCGCCGGGATAGGCCGAATAGGCCATGTTGCGCGTCCGGTCTTCGAGCATCGGTGTCAGGATGAGCGCGAGAGCGACAGCAGCCGACCCGAACAGCAGCGCGACGCGCAGCGCGCCCATGCCCGCCGGACCGATGTTCCATCCACGCGCTTGGCGCGGCGCTTCCCAATCGTCACGAAACGACATCGCTTTCCTTCCTGCCAAAGGCCAGGTGACGGGACGGAAAGCCCGCCCGTTTACTCAAAATTTCATATGGCTCTGAAGGATTGATTAACGATCCGCGGCGAGGCGGTCAGCTAAAGAAGGTCGATCAGGAAGGGGATGAGCGGCTCGTCCGCCGGCGGCATCTGATAGTCGCGCAGCTTGTTCGGGCGCACCCATTTCAGCGCCTGCCCTTCCTGCGCCTGCGGAATGCCCCAGTAGCGGCGGCAGACGAAAAGCGGCATCAGCAGGTTGAAGCTCTCATAGGCGTGGCTGGCAAAGGTCAGCGGCGCGAGACAGGCGACCTTGGTCTCGATGCCCAGCTCCTCGCGCAACTCGCGCACGACAGTTTCCTCGGGCGTCTCGCCCGGTTCGACCTTGCCGCCGGGAAATTCCCACATGCCGGCGAGTTGCTTGCCTTCCGGGCGCTGCGCTATCAGCACCCGCCCGTCGCCATCGACCAGCGCGCAGGCCGCGACCAGCAGCAGCCGCTTCGATTCCTCCGGCTGGCTCATGCGGTCTCCGACGCGGGGGCTGGCGGTAATGATAGCTGTAGAGGTCGCCGAAGCCCATCGATCGATAGAGCCCGATGGCCTGGTCGTTATCCGCCTCGACCTGCAGCCAAGCGCTGCGGGCACCCTGCGCGCGCGCCCATTTCAGTGCCGACAGCAGTGTGCGCCGGCCGTAACCCTTGCCGCGCTGGCTCTCCTCGGTCGCCACCTCGAACAGGCCGGCAAGATCGCCATCTCGCACGCAGATTGCGGTCGAGACCGGCGTCCCGTTCTCTTCGAGCACGAACAATCCCACCTGAGGCTGGATCGAACCTATGATTTCGGACAGCCCCGGCTTGCAGCACCGGATCGAGATTGCGAATGGCGATCGCCGCATTGATGAACCGGCCGATGTCCTTCAGCGGAATCTGATGCATGGCGTCGCGCAGCAAACGGTCTTCAAGCTTTGCCCGCATGACAAGCGAAGTGGAGAAGCTGCTCCAGCCCTCGTCATCGAAATGCTTCGTAACCTCCCGACCGGCAAGTGGCGACATGCGGAACGTCAGCGGCCGGCCGTAGGCGGCGAAGCGTCGTGCCGCACGTGCGACGCGTTCGGGAACACGTGCATCGTCGCCCGGGTCCAGCGGATTGACGGAATTGAGACGCTTGGCCGGATGCCCGCCGGTCAGCCTTACCGCCCACGCTCCGTCGTAATAGACGGTCGTCGCCGGCCAGGCCCTGAAACCGGCGGCCTCGAACCGCCGCACGGTGGGCAGGTCTGCCGGGGATGGGCGTCCGGTTTCCATCAAGCGGCGTGCCTCAGCTCCTGTAGTCGCCGTTGATGGCGACATATTCCTTGGTCAGATCGCAGGTCCACACCGTGGCCTTGCCGCGCCCGAGCCCTAGATCGACGCGGATCACGATCTCGTCCTGCTTCATGTAGGCGGAGGTCTCCGCCTCTGAATAGGCAGGATCGCGCTCGCCTTCGTGCGCAACGCGAATGTCGCCGAACCAGATCGCGAGAAGGTCGCGGTCGGCGGGTTCGCCGGCCTTGCCGACGGCCATGACGACACGGCCCCAATTGGCGTCCTCGCCGGCAATCGCCGTCTTGACCAGCGGCGAATTGGCGATCGACAGCGCCACGCGCTTGGCCGAGCGCGCCGACTTAGCCCCGGTAACGGTCACTTCGACCTGCTTGCGCGCGCCCTCGCCGTCGCGCACCACCTGCAGCGCAAGATTTTTGAGCATGCGGTTCAGCGCGCGGCGGAACTGCGAAAGCCGCGCATCCTTGGGATCGCTGATGCGCGGCGCACCGGACTTCTCGGCAGCCCCCGTGGCAAACAGCATCAGCGTGTCGCTGGTCGACGTATCGCTGTCGACTGTCACCGCGTTGAAGGTTTTGCCGACGCCCTTCGACAGCATGTCCTGCAGCACCGGCGCATCGATCGGCGCATCGGTGGCGACGAAGGACAGCATCGTCGCCATATCGGGCGCGATCATGCCGGCACCCTTGGCGATGCCGTTGATGGTCACCTCGACATCGCCCAGCAGCACCTTGGCCGTGGCATATTTCGGATAGGTATCGGTGGTCATGATCGCCTTGCCGGCCTCGGCCCACATGGCTGGCTCGGCCCGGTCGACGAGGTCGCCGAGAAGATGGGCGAACCTAGCCGGATCGAGCGGCTCGCCGATCACGCCGGTCGAAGCGAGGAACACCTCGCTTTCCGAACAGCCCGTGGCCTTGCCGGCCGCCGCGGCGGTCGCCGCCGTCGTCTCGCGGCCGCGCTTGCCGGTGAAGGCGTTGGCATTACCGGAATTGACGACGAGGATGCGAGCGCTGCCGCCGGGCAGATTGGCGCGGCAGAATTCCACCGGTGCGGACGGGCATTTGGAGCGGGTGAAGACGCCCGCCGCGGTCGTGCCCTCGTCGAACACCATGGCCAGCAGATCGGTACGACCCTTGTACTTGATGCCAGCCTGGGCGGTCGCGATACGAACGCCGGACACCGCCGGCATCCTGGGTTGCTTGCGGGGTGCGAGGGGCGAAACGGTGTCCGACATGGCAACTCGATGAGCAAGGGTGAGAAAGGCGTCGTTTGCCTGATATGTCCCGGCGGCGCAAGGCGTTTTGCACCGCCGCAGGTCCCGACGCGCTAACTTTGCGGGTTGAGAAAGCCGCGGAAATGCTTCTGCACGCCGGGGATCAAACCCCACACCATGGTAGTCACCATGATCGGGACGATGAGGAGGGTGCGCTGCCATAGCAGCCAGCCGTCCGTAAGCGGGAAGATCAGGTAGAGCAGGCCCGTAATGAGCGGATAGACGCCGAGCGCAACCAGAACGGCGAAGCGCGGACGGGAAAAGCGCGAAGCCGCCTGCGTGGCGGTTGGGATGGATGCAGGGTTATCGGCGGTCAAGGTCATGTCATTTCTCCGGGTTTTGCGGATGTCGATGGAAGACGATTGAAAGACCCCGCCTGTGACACGGCGGGCAACTTTGGAGCGCTTTAATAGGAACGGAACGTTCCGTTATATAAAACGGGCCGTTTCGTTTTGTCAAGAGGCCTGCTATCCTGCGTGCAGGAGGACTGCCAGTGACCGAAGACGAAGTGCGCCGTTCGATAGGCGCCAGGAGAAACCCGAAAAGCGCCGAGGCCATTCTGGAGGCAGCTGAAAGCGTGCTCATGGAGGAAGGTCATCGCGGCTTTTCGATCGAGGCCGTGGCGCGTCGGGCGCGGGCGGGCAAGCCGACTATCTACCGCTGGTGGCCGAGCAAGGCCGCGCTGCTGCTCGACGTTTACCAGCGGCAGAAGCGCGATGTCGTCTATCCCGATACAGGCTCGGTTGAGGAGGACATCGTGCGTTTCCTGAAGCGGCTTCTGAGCCACTGGCGCGACACACCGTCGGGCAGCATCTTTCGATCCATCATCGCCGAGGCCCAGTCCGACGAGAAGGCAGCCGAGGCGCTTGCCGGCTACGCGCGGGATCGCCGCGTGCAGACCGGAGGCATGATCGCGCGCGCGCAGCGCCGTGGGGAGGTCGGCAGCGAGGTCGACCCGCTGGTGGTGGCCGACCTGATCTCCGCATACGCCTGGTCACACCTCCTGACCGGCAGGCTGGACGAGACGGACGAGGCCGTGCGCGCCGCCGCGAGGGTGATGCTCTGCGGAATCGTCAAGTCAGGCAGCCAATCCTCAGCGGAAACGCTGCCTTAAGCAGCAAGGGGCGCCTCAATGCGCCCCTCACCTCATTTCAGATCAGATCCGCTTGCGCGCTATTCGGCCGGCTTTTCGGCAGGCGTGGCGCCCTCGGCAGCATCTTCACCCGCGGCGGGCTCGAGCATGGCCTTCAACGCCTCGTCCTCGATCTCGACATCGGCGGCAGCACGCAGGTCGTTGACGACCTTCATATAGGCGTCGCGCAAAAGCACCGAGCGGAGCTGGCCAGAAACCTGCTCGAATGCCGGCGGCTGCTTGGCGCGCTTGTCCTCGAGCTTGATGACGTGCCAGCCGAACTGCGACTTGACCGGCTCGGCGGAATGCGCGCCGACTTCCATCGCAAACGCGGCCGTCTCGAATTCGGGCACCATTTGGCCGGCGCCGAAATAGCCCAGGTCGCCACCTTGGGCGGCTGCGCCGTCGGTCGACTTCTCCTTGGCAATCGCCTCGAAATCGCCACCCTCGTCGAGCTGCTTGATGATTTCGCGGGCTTCTTCCTCGGTCTCGACGAGAATATGGCGGGCGCGCACTTCTTCGCTGGCCGGGATCTTGGCGATCTCCTCGTCATAGCGGGCGCGGACTGCCTCATCGGTGACGAGCGCGGCAACTTCCTGCTCAATATAGGCGCTGTGGAGCGCGCGCTGGCGCAGCATGTCCATGCGGCGCGCAAAATCATCACCGTCTGCAAGGCCCTTGCCCTCGGCCTCTGCCGCCAGCAGCCTGATTTCGATCACGGCGGAGAGTGCGGCGGCGCGACGCTGCTCGGCGGGCAGCTGCGCGAACTGCTGCTCCAGATCGGAAATCGCGATCTCCAGATCGGTCTCCGTGATGGGCTGTCCGTTCACCGTTGCAACGACTGCGTTCTCCTGGGCCATGGCGGCAGTGCCGGCAAGGGCCAGAATGGCTGCGGCCGCGCCGAGGCGAACGAATGACAGGCGACGGGACGTGTGCTTCATCAGAAACTCTCCAGTGAGGGGAATGAAGGTATGGGGCGTTGCCCCTTCAACCAGCCAAAATGTGGCGATTTTCCGCTTGCTCCATGCCGGGGAAGCAACGTTGACATCGGTTGTGGCCCCTCTTATCTGTCCTTCGACTTGGCGTCCAGAAGCTATTTGAGGCGCTTTCCTCCGTTTTCCGGCCCGCCAGCACCGTCCGTAGCGGGCCTTGCCGAGGCACCGCCCGGCAATCCGTTCTGAAAGGACCTTTGATGGTCAGCTTTGGCTCTCTCGCCCGCAAGATTTTCGGTTCGTCCAACGACCGTCGCATCAAGGGCTTCCGGCCTCGCGTAGAGGCGATCAATGCGCTGGAAAAGGAGATGGAAGCCCTCTCCGATGAGGCGCTCCGGGCCAAGACCGAAGAGTTCCGGCAGGAAATCGCCGGCGGCAAGTCGCTCGACGACCTTCTGGTGCCGGCCTTCGCGGTAGCCCGCGAAGCTGCAAGGCGCGCCCTCGGACTGCGCCCCTTTGACGTTCAGCTTATCGGCGGCATGGTTCTTAATGACGGCGGCATTTCCGAGATGCGCACCGGTGAGGGCAAGACGCTGGTCGCCACCCTGCCCGTCTATCTGAACGCGCTGTCGGGCAAAGGCGTGCATGTCGTAACTGTCAACGATTACCTTGCCAGCCGCGACGCCGAATGGATGGGCCGCGTCTATGGCTTTCTCGGGCTGAGCACCGGCGTCATCGTCCACGGCCTTTCCGACGAGGAACGCAAGGCCGCCTACGCCTGCGACGTGACCTACGCCACCAACAACGAGCTCGGCTTCGACTATCTGCGCGACAACATGAAATACGATCGCGCCCAGATGGTGCAGCGCGGCCACAACTACGCCATCGTCGACGAGGTGGACTCGATCCTGATCGACGAGGCGCGCACGCCGCTCATCATTTCCGGCCCGCTCGATGACCGATCGGAACTTTACAATTCGATCGACACCTTCATCCCGAAGCTGGACGAAGGCGACTACGAGATCGACGAGAAGCAGCGCACGGCAACCTTTACCGAGGACGGCACCGAAAAGCTCGAAAACATGCTGCGCGAAGCCGGCATGCTCAAGGGCGAGTCGCTATACGACGTCGAGAACGTCGCCATCGTGCACCACGTCAACAACGCGCTGAAGGCGCATCGCTTGTTCCAGCGCGACAAGGACTACATCGTCCGCAACGGCGAGGTGGTCATCATCGACGAGTTCACCGGCCGCATGATGCCTGGCCGCCGCTTCTCGGAAGGCCTCCACCAGGCGCTTGAGGCCAAGGAACACGTCAAGATCCACCCCGAGAACCAGACGCTGGCCTCGATCACCTTCCAGAACTATTTCCGCATGTACGACAAGCTGGCCGGCATGACCGGCACGGCGCTGACGGAGGCGGAGGAGTTCGGCAACATCTATGGGCTGGAAGTCTCCGAGATTCCGACCAACCTCCCCGTTTCCCGCATCGACGAGGACGACGAGGTCTACCGGACGGTCGAGGAAAAATACAAGGCGATCGTGCGTGAAATCCGCGAGGCGCACGCCAAGGGCCAGCCGACCCTGGTCGGCACCACGTCGATCGAAAAGTCGGAGCATCTGGCCGAACGCCTGCGCGCTGAGGGCTTCAAGGACTTCCAGGTGCTCAACGCCCGCCACCATGAGCAGGAAGCCGTTATCGTCGCACAGGCGGGCCGTCCCGGTTCGATCACCATCGCCACCAACATGGCCGGCCGCGGCACCGACATCCAGCTTGGCGGCAACGCCGACATGCGCATCGCGCAGGAACTCGCCGACATGGCCGAGGGCCCAGAGCGCGACGCGAAGGAAAAGGCGATCCGCGAGGACATCGCGAAGCTCAAGCAGCAGGCGCTGGACGCCGGCGGGCTCTACGTGCTCGCCACCGAGCGCCACGAAAGCCGTCGTATCGACAACCAGCTTCGCGGTCGCTCAGGCCGTCAGGGCGACCCCGGCCGGTCGAAATTCTTCCTGTCGCTCCAGGACGACCTGATGCGCATCTTCGGCTCCGACCGCATGGACGGCATGCTGCAGAAGCTTGGCCTCAAGGAAGACGAGGCCATCATCCATCCCTGGATCAACAAGGCGCTTGAAAAGGCGCAGAAGAAGGTCGAAGCGCGCAACTTCGACATCCGCAAGAACCTGCTGAAGTTCGATGACGTGATGAACGACCAGCGCAAGGTCGTCTTCGAGCAGCGCATCGAGCTGATGGACGGCGAGAACCTCGGCGAAACCGTCGCCGAGATGCGCCAAGACGTCGTCGAGGAACTCGTTTCAAAGCACATCCCCGAAAACGCATATGCCGAACAGTGGGACCTCGACGGGCTGAAGGAAGGCGTGACCGCCTACCTCAACCTCGACCTGCCGGTTGCCGAATGGGCGGCCGAAGAAGGCATCGACGAGGAGCAGATCCGCGAGCGCATCATGGAGGCCGCCGACAAGGCCGCCGCCGAGCGTGCGGAACGGTTCGGCCCCGACATCATGGCCTATGTCGAGAAGTCGATCGTGCTGCAGACGCTCGACCACCTGTGGCGCGAGCATCTGGTCAATCTCGATCACCTGCGTTCGGTCGTCGGCTTCCGCGGCTATGCGCAGCGCGATCCGCTGCAGGAATACAAGACCGAGGCCTTCGAGCTGTTCCAGGCGATGCTGGCCAATCTGCGCCAGGTCGTCACCTCGCAGCTCATGCGCGTGGAACTGGTGCGCGAGGCAGCCGACGCCCCGCCGCCGCAGGCACCTGCCGCAATGCGCGGCGAACACATCGACGCCACCACCGGCGAGGACGATTTCGGCGAGACCGCACTGGCGCTCGCACCTGCCGACAACCGCATCGTGCCGGCCGAGCAGCGCGATCCAGCCGATCCCTCTACCTGGGGCAAGGTCGGCCGCAACGAGGTCTGCCCCTGCGGCTCGGGCAAGAAGTACAAGCACTGCCACGGCGCGTTCGCCTAGCGACGCACCGGCTTTCCGGCGTAACCGAATGGGCCACCCGGTTCGTCGCGTCGGATAGAGCGGCATGAAAGTTTCCATCTGCGGAAACTTTCTGCTTGCCTGAACATCTCTACCTCGATAGTTTCCGCAAGCAGAAACTATCGAGGTACTCCATGGGTCTGACGCTCTATCTTCATCCGCTGGCTTCGTTCTGCCACAAGGTGCTGATCGCGCTTTACGAGAACGGTACGGCTTTCGAACCAGTCACTGTCGATCTGGGCGATCCGGGCTCGGCAGCCGAGCTGCTGGCGCGGTGGCCGGTCGGCAAGATTCCGGTGCTGCACGACCAGACACGCGACCGTGTCGTGCCGGAAACGAGCATCATCACCGAATATCTGCAGCAACACTATCCCGGTCGGGTAGCGCTTCTGCCGGCTGACACTGAAGGTGCGCTGGACGTGCGGCTGTGGGATCGGTTCTTCGATCTCTACGTCAGCGTACCGATGCAGAAGATCGTCCTCGACCGCATCCGCCCGCATGGCGCGACGGACCCCACAGGCGTTGCGGATGCGCGGCAGTCGCTGGATACGGCCTACGCCATGGCCGACGCGCATCTGGCCGCAAGGGAGTGGGCGACCGGCGACAGCTTCACCATGGCAGACTGCGCGGCTGCACCTGCGCTATTCTTCGCCTCGATCGTGCATCCCTTCGAGCCCGGCCATACGAACCTGCAAGCCTATTTCGAACGGCTGTTGGCGCGCGCCTCCGTAAGCCGCACGCTGGACGGAGCCCTGCCCTATTTTTCGATGTTCCCCTATCGCGACGCCATGCCGGCGCACTTCCTGCGTGGCGAGTGGAAAGCATGACGGGGACGGGCGAACGAAAGCTGGACGACATCTTCACCGCGTTGGCCGATCCGGGCCGGCGCGGGATGGTCGACCGGCTGAGCGTCGGCCCGGCGACGGTCAAGGAACTGGCGGAACCGGCGGGCATGGGCCTGCCTTCGGCGCTCAAGCATCTCCGCGTGCTCGAAAAGGGCGGCATCGTCGTCTCGACAAAGGCCGGCCGAACACGGACCTATCGCATCGATCCGGCGGCATTCGGCGCGATAAACGCATGGGTCCGCCAGCGCGAAACCGCCATGAACGCCGCCTTCGATCGCCTCGTCCTGGCGATAGCCGAAAACCCGGAAGGAGAAGACGGGGCATGAGCGCAGCACACCATTCCACCTTCGTGGTCGAGCGCGAGTTGCCCACCGGGCCGAAGCATGCGTTCCGCTTCTGGTCGGACCCGGAGATGAAGCAGCGCTGGAACGCCTGCCATCCGGACTGGACCGTGCTGGAGGACGTCTTCGAGTTCCATGTCGGCGGCACCGAAGCGCGCCGCTGGCGCACGCTAGAAGGCCACGAACAGACCTTCGCCGCACGCTATTTCGACATCGAGCCGCAACGCCGGATCATCTATGCTTTCGAGATGAGTTTTGGCGGCACCCGGCAATCCGTCTCACTGGCCACCGTCGAGTTTCAACCCGCCGGCGCGAAGACGCTCATGCTCTACACCGAGCAACTTGCCTTTCTGGGCAGCGCGGAGGACAGACACCAGCGCGTCGTCGGCACAGGCTCGGGCTTCGACCGGCTGGTCGAGGTGATTGCCAGCCAAATCGGGCTGGAAGCTGGATAGCGATAGCGAGTGCGTTCACTCAGTCGGCGAGTTCAGCGCTTTGCACGCAAAGACGTACGGTCCAATCGGACACCGGGCGGCCGGACGCCTCGATGTCGGTGCGGAATGCATAGGCCAGGCGGCGGAAGGTCTCTTCTCCCGTCATCGCATAGAGCTGGCACTGCTGCCTGACTGTGCGATCGGGAGAGTAGTCGGCATAGTCCTTGATCCGCAGCGAATACGCATTGATCTGGCCTTCGCGGCGAAAACGTTCGCCATTGTCGCGCAAGGTGGTGAGGCCGCCCTCGATCAGGGGAACGACGCTCTCGTCACCGATCTTGTCAGCATACAGGACGAGGCCGAATAATGCGAAAATGTGTCCGTTGAGAACAAGCGTGGGGCGGCCATCCGTCAGCGGGTATTCCTCGAACCACAGATATCCGTCTCCATCGACATAGGAAATCCAGCGCTCCGGCGCCGGCTGGCCCGCCACGCGCAAACGGGAATAGGCTGCCGCCAGCCCCTTGAGCGTCTCGCGATATTCCGGTCGGTCGAAGCAATCGAGCGCCTTGACGAGCCCCGCCATCACGAAGCCGTTGACGATCGCGCTGGACCAGCCCGCCTCCATGTGATCGCGCACGAGAGTCTTACCGAAGAAATTCGCCACGCTTTCCAAAGCCTGCTCGGTACCGGATAGCGCGTTGCCGCCGGGCGAAAAGGGAAAGTCGCTGCGAATGAAGATCAGGCCATCCTCGTTCTCGGCGAATTCCATCATCCGCAGATACATGGCGTGGAACAGCCGCCCGGCTTCGCGTCTCTTATCCCGGTTCCTGCGCGCGAAATTGCACAGGAGAGACGAGTTCATGTAGAAGACGTTGGGCTGGAAATACTGCTCGAACCGGACCCTGTAGTGCTCGTCCCAGTCGAGCGGAAGGCGAAGCCCCAGCCGTGCCTCACTGCTCAAAACCGGTGTCCAGTCTTCCGGCGGCTTCTTGTTCCAGTGATCGTAACTGAGCCCGGCGCGGTCGAACGCAATCGAATCGCGCCGATACGTGTCCGCCCGCGCGGACATCGCAAAAACCAGCACCAGAAGCGTGATCGCTACTCGCCCCAAAAACCCCATGGGTACATGTTATAGTTGATACAACCGCAGCGGGCAATCCTGTCGCACCGCAGAGCGTCTGTCGCGACGGCGACATCAAGGACCGCGCGCAGAAGGCCCGAGACAAATCCCCGAGGCGCTTGGTCCGGGGATGGACCGCGCGGTCTAAGCCCGAAGCTGGCCCATCAACGCCTCCGCGCAGCCGCCTTATGCTGACACGCGGGAGGCTGATAGTCTGGCCTCATGTATACGCCACCAGCTTTTCGCGAAGACGACCCCGCAACCCTCCGCCGGATCATACGCGACGCGCGGCTTTCGACGTTGATAACGGCCACAGAGGAAGGGCTCGTCGCAACGCCCCTGCCCTTGCTGCTCGCCGAAACCGAAGGCGAGTTGGGTACGCTCTACGGCCATGTCGCCAAAGCCAATCCGCAGTGGAAGCTGCCCACGGCTCAGGACGCCCTGGTCGTCTTTTCCGGGGCCGAGGCCTACGTCACCCCCTCCTGGTATGCGACCAAGCAGGAACACGGCAAGGTCGTGCCGACATGGAACTACGAGGCCGTGCATGCCTATGGGCCGGTAGAGTTCTTCGAGGATGAGGCGCGTCTGCGCGACGTGGTAACCCGCCTGACGGTGCTTCACGAAAAATCGCGCGAGCAGCCATGGGCGGTGACAGACGCGCCGGACGCCTTCATCGGTGCGCAGCTTCGCGGCATCGTTGGCCTGCGCCTGCCGATCGCGCGTCTGCAGGGCAAACGCAAGATGAGCCAAAATCGGCCGGAAACCGATCGTATCGGCGTCGCGGCGGGCCTTGCTGAGAGCGAGAAAGCCGGCGACCGCACTGTCGCCGCGATGATCCCTACCGGCCCCGCCCCGAACCTCCTGAAGCGATCGCTACATCCGCACCGACATGCCACCGTCCACGGTCAGCACATGGCCGTTGACGAAGGAAGCTGCATCGCTGGCAAGGAAGAGTGCGGCGCCCGCGATCTCGTCGGGCCGCCCCCATCGTTGCAGCGGCACGCGCTGACGTGCGAAGGCGACCATGTCGGGGTTCTCGGCCAGCGCTGCGTTGGTCTCGGTGGCGAACATGCCGGGCGCGATAGCATTGCTGGTAATGCCGTGCGCCCCGCATTCGACCGCGAGGCTGCGCATCAGCCCGGTCAGCCCTTGTTTGGCGACCGGATAGACGGCATCGCCCGGCATCGCCATCTCGCCCACGATGGAGGTGACGAAGATCAGCCTGCCCCTGCCCTGTGCAGCCATAACCTTGACCGCATCGCGCGACAGCGAGATGGCGGCAAGCAGATCCGTGTCGAGCAGCGCCGCGATATGCCTGTCTTCGAAGTCGGTGAGAGGGCGACGGTCCCGCGCACCGACATTGTTCACGAGGATGTCGAGCCGTCCATGCCTGCCCACGATCCTGTCAATGGCCGAGCCGCGCGCGGACGCATCCGTAAGGTCGAAGGCTACGGCCTCCGCACTGCCGCCCGCCTCTACGATTGAATGAGCCGCCGCTTCAAGGGTTTCAGTGGTGCGGCCGGTCACAAAGACATGCGCACCGGCGTCTGCGAATGCGCGCGCCATCTCGAAGCCGAGACCGCGCCCTGCGCCGGTAACCATCGCGATCTGCCCCTTGAGGGTGAACCTGTCCAGAATGTTCATACCGGGCGCTCGTCGGGAGGTTGTACCGAGATGCAACCAATAGCAGGCATTCGGCGTGATTCGAAGCGGTTGCAGCACCTCCGGCCCGGGCTCGACGGCCGCCGTCTCACCGTTTCTTAAAGACTCCGCGCTATGGGTTCCGTGACCATCGCGAAGAGACGGAGTGTATCGGGTTGCGATTTTCCGCTGCATCGACGGCCGACCGGCTACTGCCGGAGCCTCTGGCTGCACGGGCACGCCCGTTCCTTGATCGGCTCGATTCCGTGGTCTTCACCGCAGACGACCGCGGTCAGGCAAGCCGTACCTCGCTGACCGCCTTTGCAATCCGCATTGTCAGTGCAGCGATAGCGCTCATCAGCCAGATCATGATGGCCCGGTGGATGGGTGGCTTCGAATACGGCATCTTCGTGCTGGTCTGGACGACGATGATCATCGTCGGCAACCTCTCGTGCCTCGGCTTCCACACCTCCATCGTGCGCTACATACCCGAATACCGGGAGCGCGGTCGCCTCGGCGAACTGCGCGGCGTGATGGCGGCAAGCCGCGCCTTCGTGCTCGCCACCTCGACGCTATTCGCCGCTGCCGGCCTTATCGGCCTGTGGCTGTTCTCCGACGCCGTCGAGAGCTACTACGTCGTGCCGTTCTATCTCGGCATCGTCTGCCTGCCGATGATCGCGCTTTCAGATACGCTCGAGGGCACCGCGCGCGCGAACTCCTGGGCCATACTGGCTTTGGCGCCGATCTACCTGCTGCGCCCAGTGCTGATCCTCGCGCTGATGGGCGCGGCGATCTTCGCAGGCTATCTGCCCGACGCAAAGACGGGCATCGTCGTCGCCATCGTCGCGACCTATGCGACGACCCTGTTCCAGCTTGCCGCCATCGCTCCGCAGACGGGCCGCGAAGTGCGCGACGTGCCGCCATTGTTCCGCATCCGCGAATGGGTGGTGGTGTCGCTGCCGATCTTCCTCGTGGAAGGCTTCTTCTTCATGCTGACCAATGCCGACGTGCTGATGGTCGGCTGGTTCATGAACCCTGACGACGTCGCCGTGTATTTCGCCACGGTCAAGACGCTGGCGCTGGTTCATTTCGTCTATTTCGCCGTCAAGGCGGGCGTCGCGCAACGTTATGCGCAGTACGCACATGGCGGCAACCCCGAGAAGCTGGCGGCGTTCGCCCGCGAAACCGTCGCGTGGACCTTCTGGCCGTCGCTGGCCATGGGCGCGGCGGTGCTGGTCATCGGCAAGCCGATGCTGGCCCTGTTCGGCCCGGGCTTCGATGCCGGCTACCCGCTGCTGTTCGTGCTAGTGGCGGGCGTGGTTGCCCGCGCCTCCGTAGGCCCGGCGGAAAGCCTGCTGACGATGAGCGGCAACCAGAACATCTGCGCCGTCGTCTACGGCGCCACCCTAGCCCTCAACGTCATCCTCAACGTGTTCCTGATCCCGCTCTACGGCTTGTGGGGCGCGGCGATCTCCACCGCGGTCGCCATGGCGTGCGAGGCGGCGATGCTGTCATTCACCGTCTGGCGCAGGCTGGGAATCGTCATGATCGTTCCGTTTCCGGGACGAAACAATATGGGAGTCGCCTAGATGGCCGCAGTCCCCCTGCTTGAAGAACTGAGCGGCAGCGCATCCGGCCGCATGATCGGGGAGTTCGCCGAGTACACACCCGAAGGCGTTCCCGCTGCCCTCATCGAGCAGATGGACAGCCGTCCACCGCGCAAGCTGGCGATCTACCCCGCTTCCGCCGGGTTCGAACTGGTCGAGGAACTCGATTATCTTTGCGCGCGCTCGGTCGAGCCGAACATCTTCTTCAATCCGCGTTTCCTGGCGCCGGCCATGCCGCGCCTCGAGGATCGCGACGTCCGCCTCGCGGTGATCCGCGACGGCACCGAATATCGCAGCCGCCTGCGCCTTCTGGTGCCGTTCACCATCGAGAAGCCCACGACGCCTTTCGGCGTGCCAATCCTGCGCACTTGGTCGCACCCGTTCGGCCCCCTTGGAACACCGCTCGTCGACAGCGACGATCCGGCCGGGGTGATCGAGGACTTCTTCGGCATGCTGGCGCGCCCGCATCTGAACCTGCCGAAGGTGTTCGTCATGCCCGAAGTGCGCCTCGACGGCCCGTTCGCGGCAATGGTCAACGCGCTTGCCGAAAGCCGCAACCTGCCGCTGGAGATCACCAACAGGATGGAGCGGCCATATCTGCACAGCGATCTCGGCGGCGACGACTACGTGAAGTCCACGCTCAGCAATCACCATGCCGGCGAATTCCGCCGCCTGCGCAGGCGGCTCTCCGATCTTGGCCAGCTCGAATACCGCATCGCCCGCCAGCCCGACGAGGTCCGGCGCGGGGTTGAGGAATTCCTCGCACTCGAGGCCTCGGGCTGGAAGGGTCGGGCACGTACCGCCATGGCGATCGATCGCTTCCGGGCGGCCTTCGCGCGCGAGGCGGCGCACCGGCTGGCGGAAAAGGACCTGTGCCGCGTGCATGCGCTTTATCTCGACGGCCGACCGATCGCGAGCCTTGTGGTCTTCGTCGAATCCGGCTGCGCCTATACCTGGAAAACCGCCTATGACGAGGAATACGCGCGTTTCTCGCCCGGCATGCTGCTGATGATAGAGACCACCAAGACGCATCTCGAGGACCCGAACATCGACGCGACCGATTCCTGCGCGGTGCCGGATCATCCGGTTCTCAGCCGTCTGTGGAGCGAACGGCGCTCGCTGGGCACCATGGTCATCGGCCTGACGCCCGGCTCCGAAGCGTTGACGCGTCGCGCTGCCTCGCAGCTCCTGCGTGACCGCCAGACGCGCAACATGGCGCGCATCCTGCGCAACAAGGTCAAGAAGGCGTTCGGTAAGGCTTGAGGCGGTCGATTCCTTGTCTGCCGGCTACCCCGCCTCGGCCCTCGCCCGGTCGCGGAAGATGCGGCGGATGACCTTGCCGGTCGTCGTGAGGGGCATGGAATCGACGAACTCCACCTCGCGCGGATATTCGTGGGCGGAGAGCCGCTCACGCACCCACAGGCTTATGTCGCCGGCCAGCTCCTCGTTGCGTTCGACGCCATCCTTCAGCACGACATAGGCCTTGACGATCTCTGTGCGCAGCGGATCGGGCTTGCCGACGACGGCTGCGAGCGCCACCGCCGGATGCCCGGTCAGGCAATCCTCGATCTCGCCGGGGCCGATGCGGTAGCCGGCCGACGTGATGACGTCGTCGTCGCGGCCAAAGAAATGCACGTAGCCGTCGCCGTCCTCGATGCCCTGATCGCCCGTCACCATCCAGTCGCCGATGAACTTCCTGGCCGTGGCCTCCGGGTTCCGCCAGTATTCGAGGAACATCACCGGATCGGGACGCCTCACAGCGATCTGGCCAGGCTCTCCGGTCTTGAGCCGCCGGCCGTCACCATCGATCACCGCCACCTCGTGGCCCGGCACGGCCTTGCCGATCGCACCGCCGCGGCTGACCCCCAGCGCGGCACAGGAGGCGAGCACCAGGTTGCATTCCGTCTGGCCGTAGAACTCGTTGATGGTCAGCCCCAGCTCGGCCTTCGCCCAGTCATAAGTCTCGCGGCCGAGTGCCTCGCCGCCGGAACCAATCGTGCGCAGCTTCAGGTCGAAGCGGCTGGCGATGCCGCTCGCCGATTTCAGCATCCGCAGCGCCGTCGGTGGAATGAAGGCGTTACGGACCGCCATCTTTTCCATCAGCCCCAGCGCCGCCTCGGGTTCGAAACGCTCGAAGCGGCCGGCTACCACCGGCACGCCGAAATAGAGGCCCGGCAAAAGCACGTTGAGCAGCCCGCCGGCCCATGCCCAGTCGGCAGGCGTCCACAGCCTGTCGCCTTGCTGCGGCAGGAACTCGTGCGGCATCTGCACGCCCGGCAGGTGGCCGAGCAGCACGCGATGCCCATGCAACGCGCCCTTGGGCGGGCCGGTCGTGCCAGAGGTAAAGATCATCATCGCCGGGTCGTCGGGCGAGGTAGATTCCGCTTTGAAGTCCGGGGCGTGATCGGCAAGCAGGGCATCGAAACCGAGCGCGCCCGCACCCGCACCGTCAATCGACACGACCGCCTCCAGCAGCGGCAGGCGCGCGCGGATGCCGGCAAGCTTCACGGCACCCGCCTCGGTCGTCACCACGGCCTTCACGCCGGCGGTCTGCAACCTGTATTCCAGCGCCTCGACGCCGAACAGCAGGGCCAGTGGCACCGCTATCGCGCCGAGCTTGTAGATGGCGATGTGGGCGATGGCCGTCTCGAAACCCTGCGGCAGCAGCAGCGCCACCCGGTCGCCGCGCATGACGCCCAGTTTGCGCAGCGCATTGGCGAAGGCGTTCGACCGACGCTCCATTTCGCCATAGGTGAGAACGTCGGGCTTGCCTTCGGGCCGATAGGCGAAGAGGGCGGCACGATCCGGCTCCGCCTGCGCCCAGCGATCGCAGACCGCAACGCCGATATTGAAACGTGCTGGAATTTCCCAGCGGAAGCCGGAAGCCAGAGCTTCGTAGCTATCGTTTCGTTCTAGCATGAGGTCGCGCTCCGGCCGGATCCACCAGCGCACCAGACGATGGCTGTATTGCACTGCATCATGCAAAAAAGCGGCATGATTTCCAGTGCCCTGACGCAGAGCTGAAAAAACAGCAAAGTGAGCCCGCCGCCTGATGGCAGACGACGGGCAGTCACCTGAGAACATCCGCAGGGGATGCGCCACAAAATGCACCAGCGCCGCCGCGGTTCCTGCCGGCACCCATGACATTAGATGTCGGCCTGCAACCTTGCCTGGGTGCTTTCTCTTGGATTTCGGGCACGCAACCTGAATCGGCGGAGCGAAAATACATTCCGAGGCGCGCAACCGGGCGCCTCGCGGCCCGTTCTAGTCGGGAGGGCGATATCCATGAGGAGCAAAACCATGGCAACGACTAAAGCAGGTGGGAAGGACGCACTTTCGAAGAAGGGAAGCGAAGCCGGCAAGCATCTCCGCACCGCTGCGGCGAAGGAGGAGCGCAAGGTAGAAGCTCGAAAAGGAAGTGACCTCAAAAAGGGCGCCGACCGGTTTGAGGAGCGCGCGGAAAGCGCCAACGGCAAGGGCGCCAAGACCTGACACTTCTGAAACAGGCACTGACGAAGCGGAGTTCGAAGCGTGCCAATCTCAAAAGATCAGGCTGCTGCGAGACCGTTGGTGCCCCTGGCCGGGATCGAATCCGTCATTTAAGCGGTTGATTTATATGACGGAATCAGGACGCCCCTGCGGCAGTTACTGACAAAGTTACTGATCCAGTTCAGCAAGATCGCTGAGCTTGGGTGCCCGATTGCCCGACGCCAGGAGCCAATCCCCGTGGTCAGTAGCGGTGAGTTCGACATAGCCGCCCTTGCTGAGGCCGCTCTTCGAAATCATGGCGTAGGGAAGTCGATAGAGGTCGTAACTCAACATCCCCCGCTTCACAACACCAATGATGATGCTCTCTTCCGATTGGATCGGCAGGGCAAAGGTGACACCGGATTTAGTAACGGTGCCCGAGGCCACGAAGATGGCGCGCGACTGCCCCTTAACGATGGCGTGGAAGTGGACGTTGTCCTTACCGTTGGCCCACCCGTAGTTGATCCCGTTCATTGCGAACAGGCCCGCAACGAGGTTCACCGCACCATCGACGTTGGCAAGCTGCTCTTTCTCAGTGGTCATAGCGGGCTTGCTGCCGAAGGCCAGCCATGCTTCATCGACCTTGAGAATTTTGGCAAGGATTCGAAGCTTGTCGGGTCGTGGACGGGATTCACCCGCGAACCACTTACGCACCGACTCCTTGCTGGCCGTTACGCCGTGTTTGGCGAGTTCGTCCACCATCCACCGGATGCGACCGAAATTATACTCGGGGATGTGATCTGCGAGGTTGCAAGCCTCTTCGATGCGGCGGGCAAGCGCCTTCTCGATGATCGGATTATTTGCCGTTTTCGGCCTGCTCATTTGTTTCACCCCAAACCTTGCAATGTCAACGTTATGTTGAAGAGGTAAGGTTTTGCAGTGGAACTGTCAATCTGGCCCAAAGGATTCAATTCCTAATGGGTTAAAGGATTCGTTCCGGTGCTCCCCGAAACTTAGTTTCGTTGCAGGTGGACGCGGACTGACTCAAGGATTTCGCTTTGGTCGGCATCCCGGCTGCTCAGCAACGGAAGTAGCTTCTCATCATAGGTTCCACGGGCGATGATATGGTGGTTCCAAACGGTGAGCTTCTGACCAGACCGATGAAGCCTCTTATTGAACTGTTGATAGAGTTCGAGGTCGGGCGTCAGCCCATACCAAACGCTTATGTTTCCGCCGTCTTGAATATTCTGTCCGTGGCCTATCGACGCCGGGTGCGCCAACATGAGGTCGATTTCCCCACGATTCCATGACGCCTTTGTTTTCCGAACGTCGCCACGACCGAAGATGACCGCTTTCGGGAAGCGGCGAAGGATTCGTGCCATGTCGAATTGAAACGTGTATCCGACAAGGACCGGCGCGCCATTCAGAATCCTCGACGATCTGCTCAAGTGCCTCAAGCTTCTCGTCGTGAATCCATACGTCCTTGCCGTCCTCATTATACATGCTGCCGTTAGCAAATTGCAGCAGCTTCCCGTGAAGGACCCCCTTGTTGACGGCCTCGATGTCATAGGTTTCGGAATACAGCGTTTCCTCGAACCGCCGATATTCGGCAAGGACTCGTGGGCGTAAACTAACTTTCACTTCGACCGGGTTCATCGGCGGAAGATCGACGCAGTCTTCTTCGGCCAGGCTGAACATGATGTCGCCGAGGCGATCCATGATTTGCGCCTTGGCCTTCGGCTTTGGCTCAAGGTTCCAGCCCATGAAGTCCTTGTTGAACCAGCGGTCCTCAAAGTTCTTCTTCTTGGAGCCGAGCCGGTCCCCGAGGTCGGCGATGTACGCAAGGCCCCACAGATTTTGCAGACCCTTCGGCGCGGGGGTGCCGGTGAGCAGCACGACGCGGTCGGCGTATTTGCGAGCCTTCGCCATGACACCGAAGCGGGTAAGCTGCTTCTTCGGCGTCCGCATCTTACCGTTCTTGAACATCGACGCCTCATCGACGACGATCATGTCATAGGGCCACCGCTTGCCCTTTCCGAAGAAGTCCCACAGCCAAGGAAGTGCCTCGCGGTTGATGATGTGAACTTCACTGTCGGTCCTGGCCAGGCGGACCCGCTTCCACTCCTTCGCGACGGTGGCGCGGCGACCGGCGAAGCGCTGCGACTCCTTCGGATCGAGGCCGATCAGATCGCGAGCGGTGCGGTAGGCCCGGTGCCTGGCATCAGAGATGTCGTCGTCATCGTCCTCGGCGCGGATGAGAGTCCAGTCGAGAAGCCGGGTGTGCTCCCATTCTTCGATCTCATCGGGCCACGTCGCCGAGGCCACAAGCAGGGGCGCAACGATGAGCACCCGCTTGACCTCTCGATCGTCGAGAAGATCAAGCATCGCGGTCAGCGTCGTAGCGGACTTTCCCGACCCCATCGGGAGCGCCAAGATCAGGTAGGGGAGCCGCTTGATCTTGTTGACGAAGATGCGCTGGTAGCGCCTCAGATCAGACCGCTTGCGCTTGGCTGGCGGCAGCACGTCATCGTCGATCGAGGGTCCGCCGTTGTGGCCGATCCCGTAGAGGTCGAGAACGGCGCTCATATCAGCGCCTCGTGGTTCCGCCCGCTCGACAGGATAAACTTGCCCTCGTCGATGTCGTCCACGACGTAGGCTTCCATGCCCTGCTCACGAAGGCGTTCAAGCTCTAGACGCTGATGCTCGGTCGGCTTCTTGCCAGGTGCCTTGAACTCAATAAAGACGACACGGCCAGCGCGGATGAAAAGCCGGTCGGGCGCGCCATGACGGCCCACCCATTGCAGTTTGCGGACGAGCCATCCTAGCTTCTTCGCGTATTCACAGACCTTCCGCTCGATGTAGGATTCGAGCATCAGAAGAGTGCCTTCTGATAGCCGATGTCTTCGAGGATCGAGCGCGCCTCGCGGACATACCATTGATAGTCGATGTCATCGGGAAACTCGTCGGGAAGCCCCATAAGCGGGCGAGCGCCCTCGGTGCGGGGGACCTTTTTGAGCGTCCCCTTGGCCGTGGGTTTACGATAGGTGATGATCCCCTCGGCTTCGTTCGAGTAGTACCAGCGGATCGCCTTGCCGAGGTACGCACGGCCCTTAATCGCTCCCCCTGAACGGTCCTCACAGTCACGAACTTGGTGATGTCCCGACAGTCGCGAATGGTCTTGTGAAGGGGTGTTTTCTTGGTCAGGAATGCGACCACCGCGTCCGCGCAGATTTCGTTCTGCGGGTTCTTATCGAGGGTGGTGGTGCCGTAGACGCCCTTCCGTTTCGCTGATCCATCGGGCTTGACGGCGATGTAGTTGTTCACATCGCGCGAATAGAGCGCGGCGTATTCGGTCGCCTCCGTTTCAAAGCGGGTATCCGCCTCCCATTTGCGGATGATCCGCTCCATCAGTTCTACATCGTCCCGATGGCACTTGATCACGATGCCGTCCGTATTGGCGCTGACAACCTCGATCCCCGCGCGCTCAAGGCGATGGATCAGCATCAGGAGCGAAAGCTGTCCGGTGATAGTCGTCTGGATCAGCAGTTGCGGCGCATAGAGCGCTGACCACTTGCTGCCGAATTTGCCGAACGATCCGTTGATGGTGATCTTGAGGGAGTCCGCGCTGACCGTAGCCTCGTCGGCGACTGCCAAGAGTTCGGCCAGGCGCTCTTCCATGAGCGACGGCCCGCCATTGCTATTGGAGCCCTTGAGGGCTTCCTTAAGCTGCTTAATTTCCTCCTTGGCGAGCTTCGCGTCCTTCTTCGCATTGAGGCGGCGCGCGACGATGCTCCGGTAGACCTTCTGGAAGGCGAACCCCATCTGCTTGGGGTGAAGGTTCTGGTTGATGATGATGGCGGGGTAGTAGGACGCCACGTCGCGGTCGACGAGGATATAATCATCCCCGGCAACGTGGCATGTGGACTTCTCGGAGCTATGCAGCCCGCCGATCCCGAGGCGATAGACGCCGCGACCGATCTTGATTTTGGCCTCAGACAGAGCCTTCGGCAGGATCATCGCGCCGTTGTTGCCGATGCGAAACTTAGTTTCCTCAATCGTGTCGAGGATGTCGTTCAGGCCCTTGTCCTTGAACTGGATGAAATCAGGGATGTTGTACGGATAGGCGGTGCCGGGGTGATTTCCGGTCGCTTTACGTCGCGCCCGAGAATGTCGGCGACTTCCGACTTGATGACCGCCTCGGCCACCTGAGCATCCGACTTCGAGCGGAGGTCGATGCCGTATTCCTTGCTCATCTTCTTACGAAGCTCGATCTGCGGGAGCAGCGTCGTGTAGAGAAGCTTGGTCGCCGACAGGTCGTTGCAGCAGTAGTCGTAGATGTCGTCCATCTGACGAGGCGTGAGGATCGCGTCAGGTTCAATCGGCAAGTCCTGCATCCGCTTGCCGTGGAGCCTGCCGTTATAGAGCTTGAGGCTGAGTTGCCCCTTGGGAAGCTCGTAGAGGTCGATGTGGTCCAGATCGCGCGGGATCGAGAAGCGGTACTCCCGCTCGATGTCCCACGGCTTCATGTTGCCCTGAATGATGTCGTCCGAGACGTCCTTGATCTTGCTCGTCGAGAAGCCCGCCAGGGCGGCGAAGAGGACCGGGAGGTCGTAATTCCGGCTGTTGAAACCGATGATCAGATGTTTGCGAACGAACCGCTTGAGGCTGGCGATTTCGAGTTTTTCACCCTCGGCCATTTCCCACGAGAAGAACTTCCCCGTGTTCACATCCATGAACACGATGAGGAAAAAAAATTCCTGTAGACTTCTATGTCGAATACGAGGGTGCGGCGCATAGGTGGTGAGGGCCGGGTTTCCCCGGCCCTCCCTTGGCTCAGATGTCGTCGTGGTCGCGTCGACGGCGGGAACGGCGGTCATCGTCCCTGTCGTCGCGGTCGCGGGCTCGGCTGTTCCGGCTCGGACGGTCCACGTCGTCATCCTCGCTGTCGCGGCTACGGCGCGAGCGGCGGTCCCCGTCATCGTCATCCCGGTCTCGGCCACGACGGGAACCGCGATCATCATCCCGGTCCTCATCATCGCGATCGCGCGAACGGCGAGATCCACGATCATCGTCATCGCGGTCTCGGGAGCGCCGGGAGCCGCGATCATCATCCTCGTCGTCCCGGTCCCGACCCCTGCCCCGACGCGAGCCACGGTCATCGTCGTCATCGTCGCGGCTGCGGGAGCGGCGCGATCCGCGATCATCGTCCTCATCGTCGCGGTCACGGCCACGGCGGCGCGAGCCTCGGTCGTCATCCTCGTCATCACGGTCGCGGCCACGGCGACGGGAACCGCGATCATCATCCTCGTCATCCAGGTCGTCGAACTCGTCAGGGTCGACCGGGGCAGCGCCGAACGCCTCACCGTCGCGACGGAAGCGAACAGCTTCGAGGGCGTTGTTCAGTCGGGGGATGCCCTCGTAGGTCTGGCCCCACAGTTGCACGATAGCGTCGACGTAGCAGCCGCCGTAGGGCAGGCCGTCCGCCTCGTCGAGGTCGGTCTTGTCACGGTCGAGGACGCGGGGCCGCTTCTTGTTCCGCGACTTCACGACGAGCATTCCTTCCCACTCGGGCTTGCGCTCGTCCTCGTCGACATCGTCGCCGTAGAAATATGGCTTGTTGTCCTTCTTGATCTTCGCCACTTCTTCCGGTCCTCACCGAACTCCCGCTCCATTGCGGCCTCTTCGGCGTCCAGAATGGCGTCTTCCTGCGCCTTACCCTGCTTGGTGGACAGGTCGATGTAGAACTGCGCGCTGTATGCCTTCTCACCGCTGTTGCTCTTGCCGAACCCTCGGGCGTTGAAGAGTTGCGGATGGCCGATACGGACATCCTTGAGTTGGACCCTTCGGGGATCACGTTCGTTATCAGCCATTGGAATCTCCTTTCACGGCATCATTGTTAATGTCAACTTTTGGTTGACACTTAGTCGTCGTCAAACAGGTCGATGATGGTGGCGACCGGCTCCCGGTTGTCGTGCTCGGAAACGAGCGTGGGCTTGGGCTCCTGCTTCGCAAGGTGCTCATTCGCCAGCTTCGAGTAGAGCTTCGGCGGCAGGAGGGCTTCTGCTTGCGTCGGTGACACGAGCTTCTTGGTATAGGCGTCGTCGTCGAGGGCGCGCACCAATGCCGGTTGCACGGCCTCGGCGTCTTTCCATTTGCGCGGCGGGTTGCGTCCCATCACCGCCTTGAGCCCCGGCACCGGCAGACCCTTCATCGCGTCGTCGAGGGCGTCCGCGTGAAGACGTTCGTGCCACTTCACGAGGGAGGGCCAGTTCTCAAGGATGAAGCTGCGCCGCTCGGGGGTCATCTGGTTCGACGAGGGGAGTCGGGGGCCAACGCCAAGCTCGATCCGCTCGTCCATTTCGTCGAACTCGTCAACGATGAGCTTCAGGTGGTATTCGTTGTATTCGGGGCAGGTGAGCGACTTCGCGCCGTCGCAGTAGATGCACTGTTTCGGGCCGGGGATGCGCGGTGCGTCTTCGTCATAGGTTGCGCGGGCCTTCTTCTTCGCCTCGCGACCAAACTCAAGAAGTTGGTCGAGTGTCACGTCCCACGACCCCCGCCGCCTGGCGCACGGGGCTGGAAGATGTGGAGCCGGAAGTCGGTGGCGTCGGTGATATGGCGGGCGATCTTGTCCCAAAAGCCCAGGCCGTAGAGCATTTCTTGCTCGTTCCACACGGGGCTGACCGGCAGGTATCCCCACTTCCAGTCCCAAATGTGGATGATCCGTCGACCGATGATCCCTACGTCGAGGGTGCCAAACTGACCGGGCATCCAGCGCCCGAGGTCGACCCGCCGTTCGATGTAGAGCTTGCCGGGAATGGTGTCGATTTCGTCGAGGCCGTCTTGGATCAGATCGGCCAGTTCCTCGGTGAGTTCGAGCTTGTAGCCGTCGTGCTCACGTACCTCGCCGACGAACTCGTGGGCCTCGCGGTCATCGCGCAGGCAGTCTTCGCAAAAGCTGTGAAGGATGGTTCCCTCAGCAGCCGGTATCCCACCCTCGTCTTCTACATCCGCAAGGAAATTCACCGAGCCGGGGCATCGCAGCCACCGGCTCGCCGAGGATGGAGAAAGACGAGCGTGGGACGTAGGGGCCATGGTCAGCGGATCGGAGCAGGCTTGTCCGAGCCGGGGGTTGCACCATTGTCGAGGACGATCTTCGTGGCGTCGGGAATGAGCACCATCCGCTGATCGTCGAACCAATAGCTGTCGCGATGTGCGCCCTTCTCGTCGACCTTCGGCACCAAGAGCGTCTGATTGCACCCGCTGATGTATTCGCAGTGGCCGGTAGCCACGCCCTCGAACCCGGTGATCGAGTCCTTGTAGGTCAGGCCAAGTTCAATCTTCGTACCCATTGCAGTTCTCCTTTTCGCTCGGGGTTTCGGGTGATCAGCGCATTCGGCGGCGAGGTAAGCGGGGGCTTGGGGTTCACCGAACACGCTGATCGCCAGAAACCCCGGCCCGAAGGCCGAGGCTTCCAGAGGTCCGCCTGGATCAGATGTCGTCGGAGCGACGGCGCGAGGGCTTCTCGGCCTCGTCGTTCGAGCCGCCGTCCAGTTCCTCGATCGCGCCTGCGATGTCTTCGGGATCGACGTTCTCGCCGTCCGCCGCCATGGAAACGAGCTTCGAAGCGACCAGTCGGTCTTTGCTCTCGATGGCGGTGAACTTCTCAGCGCCGAAGTGGTCGACGATGGCGCGGATCAGGGTGCGGCGCTCGTTGTATTCGTCCTCGTCCGACACATCGAGATAGTCTTCCGCCAGCTTCTTCATTTCGGCGACGGTCGGAGCCTTCTCCTTGGTGGCCTTGCCCTTGCCGCGAGCAGGCTTGTCGTCGTCCTTGTCTTTCCCGCGCGCCGGTTTGTCGTCGCCCTTGTCGGCGGCAGCGGCGGCACCGGCCTTCGCCTTGGCCGTCAGACCTTCCAGAAGGTCGCTGTTGCGGTTCAGGGCGGTGGTCAGAGCGTCAAGACGTTCTTCGAGGGACATGCTGGTTCTCCTGTTTGGGTGAAGTGGGTGCCGTTTCGGCTGTCGGCGAAAAGACCACTTTCACTTGGCAGTGTCAACAGTGGGTTGAAACTATTTGGGGAGACCGATAAGGTCCAGGCTCCTTAGCTTCCATCCACGAGGGCAGAAAAATGGGCGACAACAGCGATCTCGTCGGCGGCGAGACGAGCCGATCCACACCACTCTACAAGGTTCTGCATGACGGGCTCCCCGCGCACCGCAGCCAGACGAACGAAGGCGTTCTCGACTGCCGCAAGCTCGGGGACGACCTCGGGATCAGCGACAAGGCGATTTACCGTTGGTTCGACCGTCAGTCGGTCCCGCCCAAGAAGGTCAAGCCCCTGATGGGCCTGCCCGGTTCCACCCTTACGATGGATGCTTTGCTCGCCTTCGTTCTGGAAGACTGAGTCGGCCTCGGCTCACCTGCCATTCCAGATCACGAGGCGCGACCTTGGACTCTATCAACAAGAAACTCGCCATGGCAGGCTTTGCGCTGCTTTGGCTCCACCCACGGTCAAAACGACCGATTGGTGATGACTGGTCGCAGCAGCCGGTCGCCACTCTCGCACAGCTTGAGAAGCGATACCGCGACGGCAACAACATCGGCGTCCGCCTCGGCAAATGGTCGCAGGTGGACGGCTTCTATCTGCATGTGCTCGATCTAGACATCCGCGTGGCCGAGGAAGCCGACGACGCGGAAGCGGCGCTAGAAGACCTGTTCTCAGGCATCGACATTTGGAAATTCCCGCGCGTCAAATCCGGCTCGGGCGGCGCGTCCCGGCATATCTACTTCGTCACGACGGAGCCGTTCCAGTCGAAGAAGCTCGCCAACAGCGGGCGCAAGTTCGTCGGCGATGACGGCAAGAAGCACTGGACGTGGGAAATCGAGCTATTCGGCACCGGCAAGCAGGTGGCGATCCCGCCGTCCGTGCATCCCGACACCGGCAAGCTTTATGAGTGGGAACGCGAGTTCGACCTGTCGGGTCGCTACCCGGAAGTCGACGCGGACCTCATCGCCGACCTGATCTATGGCGAGGAAGAAGCGGTCGACGAGGACGCCGAAGTTGATCCGCTCGGCATCAGCTACAAGGAAGCCGAAGACTACCTGAAAGAACTGGACCTCGACCATTGGTGCGAAGACCGTGAAGGATGGATCACGGTCGGCATGGCGCTGCATCATGAGTTCGAAGGCTCCAAGGAAGCTCTCGCCGTGTGGCGCGACTTCTCGAAGCAGAGCCGCAAGTTCGACCTCGCCGACCTGAAATACCAGTGGAAGTCGTTCGACCGGAAGATGACCGGACGGCCCGTCACGTTCCGCACCGTCGTCGATGTCGCCAACGAAGAAATCCGAGCGCGCGAGTGGGAGCATATCCCTGATGAGTTCGACGACGTAGAGGATGAGCCCGAATCCGCGGTGCCTCAACAAGCCAACATCGCGGACGAATTTGAAGACCTCCCGCCCCTGCAGAACGCGGCACCGAAGCTCAAGGGTGTCCCGAGGCACCTGCTCGACATAGACGGCGTCCTCGGTGACGCTGTCGCCTACTACAACAAGACCGCCAAGAAGCCGCAGCCACAGTTCGCCGTGCAAACCGCCCTGGCGCTCGGCTCCGTCGTTCTCGGACGTAACTGGCGCACCGACCGCGACAACTTCACTTCGCTCTACCTCCTGAACATCGCGCCGACATCCAGCGGTAAGGAGCACTCGAAGCGCGTCGTCGAACGCATTCTCGAAGAGTCGGGCGAAGCCGATCTGGTCGGCCCGAAGGCGTACACGTCGGAAGCTGGTGTCATGTCAGCGCTGCTCATGCAGCCGCGTCACATCAGCGTTGCCGACGAGTTGGGCCGCTACCTCGCTTCATCGCGCGCGTCGGGCAACGCGAACAAGCAGGACGTGCAGAGCGCGTTCATGGAAATCTTCGGTCGGCTCGACGGCATCTATCGTGGCACCGGCTACTCGACACACGGCATGACCGCAGATCAGGCGAAGGCTGTGAAGGACCGGAAGATCATCCGGCCCGCACTCACGATCCTCGGCATGACGACGCCGACGACCTTCTACGAGGCCCTGAGCGGCATCGACGTTAAGGACGGCTTCCTGAATCGCTTCCTGATCGTCAACAGCCCGGTCGAGCGCCAGTTGAGCCGGGGCACCCATCTGTCGAAGCCGCCGTCGCGCCTGATCCAGTGGGTGAAGGACCACGCCTGGCTGAACGCTGCGTCCGAAGAGGACGACATGAGCGATGTCCGAGCCAAGCTCGAACCGCAGATGGTGACGGAACCGATCACCGTGCCGTTCGCGCCCGAGTGTGACGAGATCCTGCGTCAAATGGAAATCGAAATCCTCAAGGACATGGACGCGCTCGACGCGCACGGCATGGCCGAGCTTTTCGGACGCACGATCGAAATCGCAATGCGCGTGGCACTGATCGTGGCAGTCAGTGACGGCGCGCGGCGTATCCGGCCCAAGCATCTGGAATGGGCGCGGGACTACGTGTTCTTCTATCACCGGCAGATGGCCGAACACTTCTCGGCGAACATCGGTCGCAGCGAATTGGAAGCCGTTGCCGAAGCTGCGTTCGACGTGGTCAAGAAGGGAGGCAAACAGGGCGCGACGGAACGGGACATCGTCCTTCATTGTCGCGGCTTTAAGCGCCTCGATCGTCGTTTCCGCGACGAAGTGCTCTCACGCCTCAAGACGGACTATGGTGTCGCCTTCATCGACATCGTGAAAGAGGGCCGCGACAACAACGGGCGAAAACGAAAAGCCTACGTCGCGCCTCGAACGCGAGACTGATTGAGACAGAGCCCCGCTTCGGCGGGGTTTTTCTTTGGCGAACATTCTATCAATATGCCCTATCAATGACGGGGCAGACAGTGAACGAGAACGCTCAGCCACATCCCTACGGGTTTCCTGAAGAATGGTTCTATTCGGAGGCCAACGGATCACTCGTCAGCTACAGCATTAGGGCCTTTCCACCCCCGACCTGACAAAATTTCCCGAGAGCCGCCTGAAAGATTTCGCCCTGTTCCAACGGCTCATGTTGTCACTTCGCGATTTTTCCCATGCTCGCAGTTCCATCGTCTTCGTTCGGGAGGATGTCGATTTCGACGCGAAGTACCCACTCGCAGAACTACGCCGCTTCATTTGCTACGAGACCACGCTGATCGTCGCCTATTGCCGTCCATTTTCCGAATCGACAGGTGGCCTTCCTCGACTGTCTTTCAGAGCGCTCGGGGTAAAGCCAACGCCTTTCGTGAGAAAGCTGCATGATAGCCTGATCGACAAGCGGAACCAGATATTTGCACATAGCGATGTCACAGCGATTGAGCATTCCGAACCCAGGGTGATGCGCGGGACGGACACCACGGGACTTCCGTTCACCGTGCTAGTGCCGCCGAGGTTCCAAGAAGGTACGCTTCTTTCGCGGAACGAATTTGAACAGGCGAGCGTCCTTGTCGACACTCTTAGCAACGCAGTGGTGCATCAGTTGCAGGCAATGCACCACCACTTTGTCGACCGCTACCCATCGTTCGACCTGCATTTTCGAGATGCGGGTTCCGTCGACGGGGTGACTACGGAATGACTACGGAACTGACTACGCATAAAACCCTTGCGCGCTAAGGATTTGAGGCAGTTCCGTAGTCACTTTTTCGACCACCCCCTCTCTTGGCTTTTCGAGGTAGAATCCGAGGGGTGTGGGGGGTCTAGGAAAAGTGACTACGAAACTGGTAAAGGAGAGAGAGGGTTGTTGTTTTTATTATCTTTTTCCCTGTTAGTTCCGTAGTCAGTTCCGTAGTCAGTTCCGTAGTCACCCTGACTACGGAACTAGTGTCCCAGGTTGTCCCGTGCTATAGTGCGGCACCCCTAAACACTTTTGAAAAAATTTCCGAAAACTCTTGCTCACCGCGCTCAGCGCCCCCGCGTCACACAAATACCGTGGGAAGGACCCGGAGCGACCCCCATAGGCATATATTCCCATATGCTAGAGCGTCCCTGTCCCGCCTAGTCCCATGTTGTGTGAGTTGGTCCCGCCTAGTCCGCCGCATGATGACGGCAACGCATGGCAAGGCGTCCCGTATAGTCTCAGTGCATGTCATGCCGTGCCACACTGTCCCGCCTAGTCTCAGTCAATCGACCTGCAGGGGACCGCGCGCCTACCAGGCTAGACGGATAGGGATTGGCGATAGCGTTTCGCTGATTTGGTTTCGTGCTGGCACTCAATCGACGATCGTCGAGCGATAGGCGCAAGCCTGGACGGTCGGGACCGTTTGAAACTTAGTTTGCGTTTCAACTGTTTGTTGATATGTCCCGTTTAGTGTGCCATATAGGAAATGCGATTTGAGGTAACGGAAGGCATGACGATGCACACGAGCAAGGCGAAAGCGACGGCGCTAGAGACGATCATTCGGGAACGCGCGGCTAAGGCGATGTTTGCGCCTGTCCGCCCTAGCGTAGGTGAGACGGTCGACGGCATTGCGCAATCGCTTTTGATGCTTGTCGCATCTGGCTTGTCCGCGTTCGCCATCCTTTCCGCTCTTGCGGCCTAAGTTTCAACTTTGATGAGGTATGACCATGCTTAAGAGCTTCGCAATTGTGGCGGTTATGTTCGGCGCGGACGGCGCGGGAGACGCCTACGTCGTCGATGAGGGACTCACGGCTTCCGAGTGCATGGCCGCAATCGAGACCTACCGCGTCGGGTCGCTGATCGTGACGGAAGGTCGCGGCGACGATTGGACAGAGCTTCGCGCCTTGCGCCGTGGCGACACGGTCCAGTGCGAACTTGTGATTGAGTAAGGGAGTCGGGGATATGTTCAAGAGGTTTGCCAATCTCGCCGATATGACGGCTTACGCGGTCGACGTGTCACGCCAGCATGATCGTTTGATCTATGCCGAGTCGGGCATTTATACGGATGACCACGGCGCGACGTTTCGCCCGCAAGTGTCGCTAGTCTGTGAAGGCGCGACCGTCGTTATTCTCCGCTGGAATGCCTTCACGGATCAAGAGAACGTGTCGCACATGGGGAAGCGCGCAAGAGTTGAGGCGCGCGAGTCTGCCGATTGGTTCACGAACTACGTTCAAGAGGCAATCAACGCCAGCACCAAAGAGTCCCCGTCGACCACGGAAGAGCCGGAGCCGTCCAGGCGGGAACGCTTGCCATATCCCTTTCCTGGGAAGGCACGTTGCCGTTGCTCTTGCTTGCGATTGAGAACGGCACGGAAGAGGGAAAGCGGATTGCGCGCGTTGAATTGCAGCGCATGGCAAAGCTTGCGGACATGGTGAAGCGCGCGCCGCTGGACGCTCAGGAACTAGCGACCGTGCTTGCCGCGCTCAGGTTCTATCAGGAGTCCGGCATGGGCGACCCTGGGAACCGTTCGAACGCAATTCACGAGATAGCGACGAATGGCGACTCCGTGGTCTCACTGGACGCGGACGCAATCGACGCGCTTTGCGAACGCTTGAACGTGGAGTCGTCCGATGGAAAGTAAGTTTCGCCTGAGTGTTCGCCACGTCGACACGTGCTTGCCCGACTATGTGGCGGACCATTGCAACGGGGACTCTGAATGGCTTTGCGGCGTTCCCGTCGACCACACGTCACGCAATGGCGACGTTTTCCGCGCCGTGCTTGATGAGGTCCGCGCCTATGGCGACAAGCTTCCCGAATGCGTGACCGCGCAAGCCGTCCGCCGCGCCGTTGAATATTGCTTTAGCGATGTTGACAAGCGCGCGGCCTTCAAAGGTCGACCCGACAAGAGCGACGGCGCGAACGATGGCGAGTCCGTCTATGCGTGGTTTCGCTTTTCCTGGGAGTCGGACGGATGAGCGGCGACCTTTGGCAACGGGACGCGGAGTCCCATTACCGCGACGATCCGCGCCGCGCGAAGCTGGACAGAACGCCAAAGCTTGCGCCGTGGCTTGCGCACACTTTCCACTATCAGTTGACAATCAAGGAGTCTGAGAATGCTACTCAACCCACGGCTTGACGCTGAGACCTACGCGATAGAGCGGGCGATTTGCGACAAGGCACACGCTTACGCGGAGTCCATCATGTCGCCGAACGGGAAGCGCGTCCGCAATTATCTGACTGCGGAAGAGGCCGCGCACCCTGACTATGCGGCTTGCAATAACGACACGCGGACGTGTCGAGCAATTCGAAATCCTGACAAACCCGCCTAGCGCTTTCGTGGCGTATATCGGCAAGGCTGACCGGCAGGCTTGCAACTATGAGTGCGGAGTCCCGCATCCTGTCACGGTTTGGACGGGCTTAGAGCTAGGCCGCGCGTTCATCACGTCCAAATGGCGAGTCGCGTCCTTTATCGGCTCGACCATGTACCAATTCCGCGCGCGGATAGCTGAGCGGGAATACACGGGACGCGGATTCGGAGAGGGAATGTCAATCGTGTTTCGCGAGACGGCGCAATCCGTCCGCAAGCGCGCGGCCTAACAATCAACCAAAACTTGCCATTGCAACTAAGTTTCAAGGAGTCTCGCAATGATCACCTATACCGCCACTTACAGCCCGGAAGATAACAAACTCAGGCTCTACGCCTCTTCGCGTCTCGACGCGGAAACATTCGCCCGCGTGAAAGCTACGGGCTTCGTATGGGCTCCAAAGCAAGAGCTTTTTGTTGCGCCGAAATGGTCGCCGCGCCGTGAAGATTTGTTGATTGAGCTAGCGGGCGAAATCGAGCCGGAAGAAATGACGATTGCCGAGCGCGCGCAGGCAAAGGCGGAACGTCTCGACGACCTGGCACACAAGCGCCATCGGGAAGCGAACGCATTCAACCGCGCCGCGCAGCAACTATCGGAAGCCTTTTCCCATGGTCAGCCGATTCTTGTCGGACACCATTCCGAGCGCAAAGCCATGAAAACAAAAGAGCGGATGGACTCCGCGCAGGCTAAGGCAAACAAGGCCGCGAAGCTCGCCGACTATTGGCTTTATCGAGCCGAAGGAGTCGAGCGCCACGCAAACCGCAAGAACGATCCGAAGGTGAGAGCGCGGCGGATCAAAACGCTACTCGCCGAACTTCGCGACCTGCAAGGCAAGTTGAACGATTGCCACGCGGCGCTTGCGTTTTGGGACCGCGTGACAGATGACGCAACAATCGTGAAGGCCGCAAACTACGGCAAGTTTACGAAGTTCGGCGACTATGGTGCTTTGCAGAGTGGCGAAAAGACGCCGCAAGGACTCCGTGCCGAGCGTATCGAAGCCTATCAAAAGGCGCTCGACTCCGGTTATTGGGAACGCTGGATCTCGCACACGCTCAACCGGCTTTCCTATGAAAGGGAATTGCTCGGCACGGTCGCGCGCCACGAAGGCGAGTTGCGAGAGACCGCAATTCAGATGTTCGCTCGCGAGCACGGCGCACACAAGCCGAAGGCGACGGCAACGGATATGGGCTTTGTGCTCGAGTCTTCCGTTCCGCTTCCCGCCCATATCGCCAGCGGAAAAACGCTAGAGCTATCGCCCGACGAATGGCGCGACCTGATGCGCGATTGTGGCTATTCGATTCCCGACGTGAAGCGGAACGAAAAGCCGTCAATCGTCAACGTCAAGGCGGCCGGAATCATGGTGAACCGTTTTGGCAAGCGGCAAATTCTGCCCGTTGTCGAGATGACGAAAGCCGAATACGGCAAAATCTATTCTGAGCAGCGCGGCACGTTTTTCAGCGCTGACGGAACTTTCCGCGTCAAGGTTTGCCCGAACCCGCGCACGGATGTTCCGCGCTATATGGCGGGATGGTGCGCGGTTTTCCTGACCGACTCAAAGGTTCATCCGAAGCCGGATAGCGATTGCGTTCTAGACGCCATGCCGGAGGCGGCAGAATGAAACGCGCGGTGTATCGTCGACCGAATAAGCCAATGGTGCTTACGGTCCAGCGGCGGGAACGTTTCGGCGACTTAGAAAAGGTCGAGATTGCCGAACCCGTGCGGGTCGACCGTGCAACGGAATGCCACGTCACGCCTGACGACGTGGCCGCGCGAATGGTCGACTATCTAGGGCGGCAAGGCGATTTCTTGACGCTAGAGCCGAGCGCCGGAACGGGTCAGCTTTCGAAGGCTCTTCTAGTTGCGGGCCACAGTCGTTTTGAGCTTGTCCAGGTTGAGCGACATATTCGACTCGCCGCTGGTCTCGACAAGTTCGGCTCAGTTGTGAACCGCTGCTTTTTGGAATGGTCCGCCGAAGTTGCTGGAAAGGTCCAGTTTCCGCGCGTCATCATGAACCCGCCTTTCAGCGACGTTCGCAAACACGTCGCGGCGGCAGTTTCCTTAATGGGGCGGAATGGTCACACGGAAGCGCCGACTCTTGTCGCGCTTGTCCCCGTGACATTCCAGCACGGGGACGCCGAGACCTTAGAGACGTTGCCCGTCGACACATTCGCAACGGCTCGCGTTCACACGAAGCTAATCCGAATCCGGCTGTAGGCGCGCGCCTACAGTCAACCGAAAGAGGTTATCACAATGTCTTATGTGCCACGGGGAATGCCAGCGCGGTTTATGGAAGGCGCGCCGTCGATAGTGCGGAAAAGCATAATCGACATGATCCGCATTGATCCGCCAGCGCCGCTAGATTTCGACGTGTGCTTTCGTGACGTTGATTGCGGGGAAATGTCCGGTCTCGATTTCGACCGCGACGGCGCGCGCGGATGTCATTTCTTTTTGAAGCCGCACGAGATGCGCGCCTATCGGGAACGCAACCGCCGCAAGCGTGTCGCATGGGCGGACCTTCCGCGCGACACGCAAACCGCCATCCTTTCATATCTGGAGTCCGACAATGGCTGAGGTTATCGAGCTTATGCGCGCGGACTCGCCGCATCCTGGGCATAGCGCCGAATGGCATTTTTTCCGCGCCTATGTCGGGGCCGCGCTTTGGTCCACAAACGACGAGTCGGACGAAAGCGGCGGGGAACCGCTGGACAGGAACCACGATATTTCGGACCTGTCCCCGTGGACCGCACAAGCCATGCTTAGGGATTGCGCCGCGTTCTATGTCGCCAATTCCGAGCATATCCATTGCGACGGCGCACCGCTTTCCCGTGAGTTTGAAGGCTCGATAGCGGCGCGAGAGGCTGCAATGGCTGGACATGATTTCTGGCTAACCAGGTGCGGCCATGGCGCGGGCTTTTGGGATGGCGATTGGCCGGAACCTGCCGCGTCCGCGCTCGACAAAGCGGCGGAAGCCTTCGGCAACGTAGATTTGTATCTCGGCGACGACGGGAGGATTCACGGATGATCCGCCGCACGGGAGTTTTCGGCGCTGGCGTCGACATGATCGAAGCTTTCAAAGCGCAATGGCCATGCCACCGTTTCCCCGATGAACTGGCTTGCGTGGTCGCACATTTCGACGCGCGCGGCGACCTTGTCGACTTGGAAGCCTTCCGCGACGACGGGGGTCCGCTCGATACGCAAGATTTCGACGGCGCGGCATTGGTCGCGCTTGTCAGTGACATTCAATCGCACGGTTACACGGCGCGCTCAGATGGCGCGGACATGGTCGCGGCGATTCAGGCTGGAAAGGATTGGTAAATGGCACATGCAATGGATACATTAGCTTTTACGAAGCATCTTCGCGCCGCTGGCATTGATGAGCGGCAAGCGGAAGCACACGCGGAAGCCGTTCGGGAATTTGTCATGCCGGAACTTGCGACAAAAGCCGACATCGCCGAACTAAAGCACACGATAGAGCGTCAAACGCTTGTGCTTACCGTGCGGCTTGGCGGACTCGTTCTGGTAGGCGTGGGCGCATTGGTCGCGTTGCAGCGTTTCGGCCTATGAAAGGGCTTTTCGCACTAGCTCTAACCGCTGGCGTCATATCCTACGGCGCGACGGGAACGGCAATCGCCATCGGCCTAGCGCTCTACTGGCTTTTCTCGCATTTCCTTTACGAATAGGGACCCGTTCGCACACTCAATCAAAGCCGCGTCACGGTTTCCCCGTGGCGCGGCTTTTCCGCGTCTAGGCGTCCGCCTGGGCGACCGTGGCGACAATCCGCAACGCGGCCTAGCAGGGACGCCAGCGCCGCGCCTGGGCGACCGTGTGACGATCCGCGACCCGTCGACGGGGAAGAGGTCCAGCGCCGCGCCTGAGCTTCCCGCGACCCGTCGACCGTCCAGCGCTCTAACTGCCGTCCCTGAGCTTCCCTGAGCGGCGCGCGGATCGTCGCCACGGTTGCCGCGCCGTCGTCGATCGTCGACCCGTCCAGCCCGCACGGTTAACCCTAATAGACCGTATTTGAATCGAAGTTGATGTTAACCATATCCGGCGCAGGAGAACGCGGCGGCTCTCCCGAAAAACAAAAACGCCTGGCCGCGCCACACTACCTTGCTTACCTTGGCTCTTGAACTTCAGTTCTTACCTTGGAACTCCAACTTCATTTCTGGAATTTTCGCGGGTGCGCGCGGTTGAGCGCATCTTAACCCGAGTGTGCGAACACAACGCGAGAGCTTGCAAGAAGCGCGGGGAGAACGCGAATGCGACTGATGATCCTGCCAGCGGTCGGCCTGGCGTTGCTGACCGGCTACTTCATCGGACACCAAACGCCATCGACACCGAGCCCGGTGGACGCACTGCCGGTGATGAGTGCGAGTGCCGCCGAGGTCAGACGAGGTTCCGCCGATCTGGATGCGGCGTTGCGGGAACTCAGGATCTCGCTCGCGATGACCACCGACAATCCCACAACTCATTCTCAGGCGATGTGCGCCAACCGCTATGACCGAGGCTCGCGGTTATGGAAGCGTTGTTCGTCGAGACAAACGAGTGCCGTCAAGGAAATGCGGGAAGTGATGACCGGGCTCCGAAACTTCGCCGAGGGCGGGGCATCGCCTGAGTTGGCGAAGCTGCTTATCAACAGTGTGATCGAGTGCCGCGATCGCAACATGCGAGGCGGGACGGATTGGGACAGGATGCTCCGTTGCAGCCGAGAGCGCGGGGCCGAACTGCATGACCAATACCGGATGAACAAGCTCGGCCAATCGCTCACCGACTGATCGACGATCGAGGGCTGCAACTAAGTTTACCCCAAAACGACCGCGCCTTTGAATGGGATGTTTTTCCTAGGAAAATGATCCTGCCGCACTGAGCCAGGAATGTCTTCCTCGCGAAACGAATCCGTTCAAACGAAAACGAATTTCTCAAAACGAATAGTGCGAAGCGGATTCTTCAAGTGCAAAGCCAGTTTCAACAAGCGGTTGACATGACCAATATCCCGTGTAAGTGTGCCGACCTCATCGAGAGGAAGCGGGATGCTTGTACGACCAACATGGAAAGGCGCTTCACGGGTCGCCCAATGTGACCTGATCAGAAGCCACTACGAGGAAGGACACACGGCCTCGGGCCTTGCTGAGTCCATCAGCCTCACGACGGGCGAGAAGGTCCGCCGACAGGAAGTCGCGGATGTCTATCGGGCAAACCCGGTCCTCGACCGCACTCATCCGCTCAACGTGTCCATGGCACGAATCCGTGAAAAGGGTTCCGCCGAGGACGCACCGCCGAGCTTGAAGCCGGTGACGGTCCAGATCGTCGGCTTCACCGAGGACGAGGCACACGCCTACGACAGCGCAGCGCCAGGTGTCTATCCGCTCGACGTGACGGACCAAGAGTGCCGTTGGCCGGTTCGCCCTGGCATCTTCTGCGGCCACGCGGCGCACGGGCGCTACTGCCAGCACCACACGATCCGCTCGCGAGGGTCCGAGCAATGACACGGTTGCAGTGGGCCATCATCGACGCACTCGCCGTGCAGCCTGCGACGGCCAAGATGATCCAGCGTTCGCTTGAGACGCACTTCTCCGACGTGAACGTCTCGCGGGTGTCCGCGAGCCTCGGCATCCTGCGCAAGGAAGGCGTCGTCAAGCGCGAGAAGCGCCCGACTGGCAATTGCGTGTTCGTGCGCGGCGAGAGCGTCCGCCAGTTCATGACCGTCTGGTCGATCAACCCCAAGGCCGTGCTTCCGGCCCGCCAGGAGAGCCTACTGTGACGACATACATTCCCCACCTGATGCCGGGAGCGAAGCTCGATATGGAGGCCCGCCCGGTGGTGATCAACATCAAGGTAGAAGACCGGGTTTCACCGGCATTCCGCAAGACACCGCGGACTCCCGAATACATCGCTATGATCGAGAACATTGAGCGCGCCGAGCCCTTGCCGCCAGCCCTCGGGGACATCCTCGAACGCATGAAGGCTCAGATACTCGAACGCTTCAAAGAAAAGCTCGAAGACGACACTCTTCGGCACTTCGGGTTGCAACCCTATCAGCGTGAAGCTGTCGCCGTATTGGAGCGTGGTGAGGCAACTTTCCCTATAGGCCGAAAAGGCCGGAAGTTCTTCCACACAGGCGGGGTTTTCAGACCATGAGAAGCATCACCAAGGAAATCATCGAGCACGTCCAGCGGTTCTATGGCGACCCTGTCGGCGTCACCGTCACGCAGGAAACGCCGATCGACGAATTGCAGATCGACAGCCTCGACCGCACGGAATTGGTCATCCACGTCGAGCGGGAGTTCGGCGTCACGGTGCCCGACGAGAAGTGGGACGAATGCACAACGGTCGGGCTGCTCATCGCGGCGGCGGTGGACGCGCGACGTGCGGCAACGGATTCGCAGGCACGAACCCTGCGCAGCGCAGGAGCGGAGTCATGAGCGTGATTGAGTTCGCGGTACACATGCCCTCATTTCTCACGGGGGTCGGTGCTGGCGCTATCGGGCTGATCTTCATCTGCCTTTTGATTGCGGTGTTTCACTAATGAGCCAGCACCCCGAGAAGAAACTGACCGTCGACGACATCCCGGTTGCGATCAACGGTGCCGCCTGCTTCGGCATTCAGGCTTGCGCCACGGGCGGGTTCGACGTGACCGTGGACGGTCGCCGCCTCGACCACAAGAGCAGCGAACAGGCCGCGCTTCGAGAGGCCATCCGCCGCCAGAAGCGCGCCAATCGGGATGGAGGGGCGAAGGCATGATGAGGCCCTGGCACTTCGCGCGACTGCGCCTGTTCGGCCACCGGCCCAAGGCACCTTTCCAAGCGCCAGCCGGTAATTGGGTGTTCTTCTGGATGCACATCCGCTTCCCGGCTCGCAACCCCCTGACAGGGCGGCATCGGGTCGTCGGTGTTCAGACGCATCTCGCCATGCACACCCTCGGATTGGACGGGGTCGAGTGATGGGAACCGTGCTTTCTCCGTGCTTCCGCTACCGCTACCGCCTCGAACGTGGCGTGTCCCACAGCGGGCCGGTCTATGCCTATTTCGGCGTCAACGGCTCGACTGCCGACGCCGACGAGGATGACCACACGGTCAGGAAGTGGCGAGGCTTCACCGCTCAGAACGGCGGCTCCCGGTTCATCGTCGGCAATGCTTTCGCCTACCGGGCGACGGACGTGCGAGAACTCGCCAAGGCTGGCGATCCAGTCGGTCACGAGAACGCTCGGTACCTTGCGCAGATCATCGCCGAGGCGGACATCCTCGTGCCGTGTTGGGGGAGCCGAAACAAGGTTCCCGCGCCGCTGCGGTTTCATTTCGACAACCTCGCGGACATGCTCTTTGTCTCGGGCAAGCCAGTGTTGGTTTGGGGTTTCACGGCATCGGGCGACCCCCTTCACCCTCTCACGCTCAGCTACGAAACGGCCCTCAAGTCGTGGCGGCGGAACGATGAGCTACGATATGATCATGGAATGGCTGAGGCCGCTCGCCGCTGCCGGGAGAACGACTTGATATGACGACACCTGATGAAGCCCTTGTCCGCAAGCTGGACCTCAACGCCCGTGACGCGCTGATCACCGCCTATCGGAATGAGGACGGGCGCATTCGCGTCGAGGCCGACACCGTAGCGCACAACGTCACGCTCGATCTGGCAAAGAGGGGCCTGCTCGACGACACCAACGCCACTTCGATCCGGCAGGATGGCCCTGCAGTTCGGGAGTACGAAATCACCGGGCGCGGGAAGCGAGTCGCGCGGCTCCTGCCCGAGAACAGCGGCAAGCCCCTCGAAACGCTGTGGATCAAGATCGCACCGAGCGAGGGCACCGAGGGTGGGCCCCACTGGATTTCCGTCGACGGATTCGACATCGTGGCGCTTGAGAACGCCGAGCAGATGACGGACCAGTTCTACATGCTGCAACCGCATATTCCCGATGGTTGGCGTCCGGTCCAGATGGAGCGCGTGAAGCCGGAAGAGGTCGAGTGATGGACAACGGGCGCTATAAAGCGGCCTATGGGGACCATGGAAAAACCGCCCCTGACTTCGAGCGCTGCTGCGTCGAGGTCACGCGCTATATCGGGAACTGGCCCCACTACGGCCAGTGCGCCCGAAAGCGCGGACACGGACCAGACGGGGCGTATTGCAAACAACATGACCCCGAGAAGGTAGAGGCTCGCAAAGCCGTTTCCGACGAGCGAGAGAAAGCGGCCTACAACAAGCAGCGTCTGGAATGGGCGGGGCCTCGGTTCTTCAAGGTGCTTGAGCAGATCGCCGATGGGCACAATGACCCCCGCACGTTGGCGCACGAGGCAATCGCGGCCTATCGACCGAAGGAGTCAGAATGAACCGCCGTCAGCTTCTTCTTGGATCAGCGGCCACCGTTGCCGCCAGCACGATCCCGCTGCCCGCAAAGCTCGGCATGTCTGAGGCGGCAAGCGCGGTCGTCGACATCGAAACCTTACCCGGCCCAACGGTGATGATCAGCACCCCTTCTGCCCCCTACTACATGGCGGAATATGTGGAACTGTGTATGCGCGACATCGCTCGGGCCTACCACGTTCCGTGGGAGCAACTGACAGCGGAGTGGCCGACATGACGCTGACCTTGATCCTGCATTTCCTCATGCTGCTTGCCTGTGTCGTCGCCGCTAGCCTCCTGGCACCGCGTCGACCCGGCAAGGGCCACCCGGTCGAATGGGGGAAGTGCGGCCTTCGCCAATCGGCAAGCCGCTCGGCTACGTCGAGACCGAGGACGGCGGCTATGAAACTCAGTGACGCCATCGCCTACTGCGAGCGCGAAATTGCGCGGGCCGACTACATCGACAACACGGCCAGGATGCTCGACGAGAAGCAGCGTTGGTCGGGCACACGCGAGATTCTGCTACAGGTGCAAGAGCGACGGGCTCCCGAGATCCGAGAGTTGGTAGGATGAACGAGATTCCGTCCGTAACCGTCACCGTGAAGAACGGAGACTGGCCCTGCAAACGCTGTGGCAAGGCGCTCGGCGCGACCAACTACAGACGCGGCGAAGGATGGAAATTGAGCATCCCCGTAGACTGTTACGCACCGGACCAGTGCGCAAAGGAAATGCTCGCCCTTCTCGAACCGTCGAAGGGCATGGGCTGAACCCATCGGGGCGTGGGGCGTTTCCCTTTCAAAGGAAGGATACCACCATGACTTTCCGCACGTTCATCCCGTTTGGCCTCGCGGCCTCCGTCGTGCTCGGCATGATGATCTTCTCGAACGCTGGCACCCCCGACCGCGCCCAGGCGAACCCGCAACCGGGCACCTATGTCATTTCGCGGTAGTTAGTTTCAACCTGCTGTTGACATTACCAAGATAACCGAGCTAGGGTCCGAGCCTGAAACTGAGTTGCAGGTGAAGCGATGATCGAAGTTATCGACAAGATCGGAATGCTCTTCGTGGTGTTCCTCGTGACCATGAACCTGATGGCCTCATTCATGCTTATGGAGGCCGGTCGCAGGTATCTCAACAACCGCGACCGGCGCGAGGAACACGAGGCGCGGATGCGCTTCCAACGCGACAATCCGCTGCGGCAGGTGAAGGCATGAAGCCGTTCCGCATCTCCTATTCCCGTGAGCACAAGGGGTGGGTTCTCGCGAAGCTCTATCGTGGCGAATACCGGGGCACCCACCTGAGCGAAAACCTCGGATCACTCGTCGACTACGCCACCCGCAGAGGGAGGCTGCGGAGGCGCTTCTTGGATGACAACAATTGGCTTGTGAAGGCCGTGACGGGGGTTCAGGCATGAAGCGTGTCGTCATCACCCACCCTCAGATGGGGGTCTACCTCGGCAACGCCATGGGCTTCGGCTTCTTCTCGTTGCTCGACTGCGTCGGACACAGCCAGGCGGTCAGCTTCGGCAGCGTTTCGGCGGCGCAGGAGCACATCAAGAATTGGGCGAACCATAGCGATCCCGCCACCTTCGCCTTCGTCGAGGTCGACGCTCACGAAGAGTATGTCGACGTGATTTCACTCGTCCAGGCGGGTGTTCCGTCGTCGATGCTCGAACCCATGATCGCGCTCGAACAGTCTCGAGTCCGCGCGATGCAGATCACCGGACAGAGGTTCCAATGACACAGCAAGCAGAACCCGTCCGAAACGTCCGCGAGAAGATCGCGCAGCGCTTCGAGACCATGGCGAACCACTTCCGCGACGAGCGGGTGCCACCGCTCGAACTGGCCGCGCGCATGTCGCTGATGCGGACGGAAATTCTCGACCTACTCAGCGCGAGTGAGGAACAATGACCCGCGACTGCGCCGAACTCGGTCGGGACCACGACTGGCTCCCGCACTACAGGCACCAAACCATGCGGATCGATTCCTACGTCTGCATGGTTTGCAGCGCCGTCCACGTCCCATTGACTTGCGAGGGTCAGGACGACCCCGAGGAACGATGTCCGCGCCACCCTGACGACTGCGTCTGCTGGAAGGAAAAGGTTCTCGTCGACGAGCTTTTGAAGCGCGGATGGCTGTCCGAGGACATCCGCGAGTTCATGCGAGAAGGCAAAAGCCTGGAAGACTTGCCACCTGGCCCACCCGAGGATTGGGATAGCAGGCGCAGCGCGAAGAGGGAGAAGGGCGAAAGCTTCCTCGGACGGCACACGATCCACGGTGACGACGGCTCGCCCTACATGACGCGCATGTGGATCGGGCGGCTGCGTCTCCACATCTTCCACCGGGGCGACCTTGACGCTGATCCGCACGACCATCCTTGGGACTTCTGGACGTTCCCGCTGACACCATATGTCGAGGAAGTCACGGAGCGCCGGAACGTTCGCGTGAGCGATCATGTGGTGCCGGTCGACGCGCTCAACGAAACCTTTGATTTCGGCCACACCGAAGAGCGCTATGAAGTGCGCCGTCAGATCGTTCGTGCGTGGCGCTGGACCTTCCGTCCCGCCGAGCACACGCATCGCGTCCTCGGGCGATACGTCGGCGGCGAGCCGTGCGAGAAGAACGGGGTCAGGGCCGCATACGGTCCCGGCGCTATCGTCACGCTGGTTTGGCGGGGCAAGGGCGGTCGCCCGTGGGGCTTCCTCAAGAACCGTGACGGCAAGTGGTGCTGGATCGCCTGGCGTGACTACGTCTTTGGCGGCGGGAGGTCAGCGCCATGCGAGTGATGCCACATATCCTTTGGATCGCCATTGTCCTCGGCGGAACCGTTGCCATGGACTATTTCGGGCACCCAATTGACTACCCGACCTTGCTCTTCGCTTGTGCCTGTTTCGTCGTCGCACCGAAGGTGGACTGACCATGGCGAAGGTGGGTGACATATATCTGGAATGCTTCGTCGCGGACGGCACCGGCAAGGTAACGTTCGAACAGCATATCGTTCGGACGATCCGTGGCGGCTATGTCCACGCGATCCAGAAGAGCATTTGCACATGGGGCAAGCTCTCGAAGAAACATGGCGACTACGGCTGGCTCCCAAGTATCGACCCCATGTGGCGCACGAAATGGCGGGTCGGCGAGAAGCCTCCCCGAAGCTCGCGAAGACCAAGGCTCAGGCGATCCGCGCCGAAATCGCGAACATCAAACGATGGGCCGAAGACGACGACTATGATGATGGGATCACCGTCGCCTCGATCGTAAAGAAGCTTGAGGGGATGTTGAAGCGTGAACGACCGTGACAGGATCGCGGCGCGCATCCGCGCCCTACTCGCCAAGACGGTCGAGAACGGATGCACCGAGGACGAGGCGGTTGCCGCTGCCGCGAAGGCGGCGGAAATGCTCGCCAAATACAACCTCACCGTCGACGAGGTCCAGCTTCGCGAGTCCCCGTTCCAGCGCCACACCGAGCACCATGACGACTTCGTGGGCGACCGGCTGTGGAAGGTGGCCGACGCCATCGCGCATCTGACTGGATCTCGCTACTGGACCTCGCCCATCGGCGTCCGCCCGGTCGAAATCAACTTCTTCGGGTTCGCCCACGAGGTCGATGTCTCGAAGTATCTGCTCGCGATCTGCGCCAGGGCAATGAACGACAACCTCGAACGGCTCCACCGTGAATACGGGCTGCTCACCCTGTCGGCCAAGCGCCGCAAGATCATCCCCTTCATGGACGGCATGGCGGACTCCCTCGCCCGCCGCATCCGCGCCCTCAAGCAGCCCGAGCCCACCGGCACCGGCCTAATCGTGTTGCGGGGCCAGCTCATCGACGCGGCCATGCCGGTGAAGATCAAGCAGCGCGACATGCGATCCAGCCGGGACTTCGAGTCTGACTACCTGAGCGGCCTCATCGCGGGCGAGCGCGTTTCCCTCAACAGCGCCCTGCAGGGAGGACCCGCCGTCGACCGCGTTTCCCTCAACAGTGCCCTGCAGGGCAGCGCCAAAGACCATAGAAGGATTGGAAGATGACTGAGAACAACTACACCATCGGGCGAGGCGAAGTCTGGATTGACGGGCGCTGCATCGGCAACACCGACCTCCTGCAATTCGGGTTCAAATATTCCCGGTATCGGATTTTGATGATTTGCCAGAACATCAGCATGGAAAACCTGCAAATGTTCTTCGGCGGCGAACGGAAGGTCGATTTCAAATTCGTCCCGAAGAACCCGGTCGGGAAGCAGTTCACTTTCGAGATTGACCAGGTGCGCCTGACCCCCGCCAAGTACGACGTGAAGGGCGATGCGTGGCAGGGGCTCGCATTCGAGTTGTCGGTCTCGTCACGGGGTTCAATCGCGGACCAGATTCGCATCACCGAGGGCGATAAACTGTCAACTTAGTTTCAACCCACTGTTGACACGACCATAAACACGAGTCTACGGTGCGCCATCATTTTAGGAGAACGAATGATGGCAACCGGCATTAAGGAACTGGCGAAGGGGCGGTCGGATCAGTACCGCTTGAGCCCCTTCGATCTGCATACGAAAGAGGGCTGGAACGCCCGCGAGAACGACTTCAACCCCGAGGACATCGAAGACCTCGCGCTGGCGCAGTCCATCGCCGAAATCGGCGTCAAACAGTCCCTCACTGCCTATTGGGAAGACGGTAAGGCGTTCGTCTCGGACGGACACCGTCGCCGCGCCGCCGCGATGTACGCCATCGACACCCTCGGCGCTGACCGCGAAATGCTCGTGCCTGTCGTGACGGAGAACCGCAACGCCGACGAGGCCGAGCGCACGTTCTCGATGATCGTTCGAAATTCGGGCAAGCCGCTGACGCCGATCGAGCAGGGGCAGGTGTTCAAGCGCCTCACGGACCTGGGCTGGACGGAATCCAACATCGCCAAGAAGGCGGGCATCAGCCGCGTCCACGTCTCGAACCTCATCGCCTTGGTCGCGGCCCCGAAGACGCTGACCGATCTGGTTCGCTCGGGCGAGGTTTCGTCGACGCTCGCGATCACCACGCTCAACAAGCACAAGGGCGAGGCCAAGGCTGCGGCCAAGGAACTCAAGGAGGCCGTGAAGGAGGCGAAGAAGTCGGGCAAGGATCGCGCGACTGCCAAGCACGTCCGAAAGGCCGCTGAGAAGAAGCAGCCGAAGGCCCCGGCGAAGTCAGTGAAGCAGGCTGTCGCCGAAATCTTCGAACGGGTGTGGGCGCATCAGGACGGCGACAACGTGGTTGTCCACTTCGGCCCAGCCGACATCGCCGCCATCTTCGAAATCACCGGCCTGAGCGAACTCAAATTCCTCGACCAAAGCAAGGCACGACCGTCTGACGACCTCGTGTAACCACGGAGAACGACCATGAGCATTTCCAGCATTCTCAACAACGCAACCATCGCCCAGGACGCAGACGCCGCAAAGATTTTCGCGGAAGTCCTGAACAACGATCTGCGCGCCATCACCAAGCTCAAGGGCGGCTCAAAGTTCGAGGCCGAAGACGCGCTGCGCATCAGCCGCATTTGGGCCGAGTACCAGTCCATCGACATCAACAAGCAGTCCGAGGAAACGACGAAGCGGACGCCGGTCTATCAGCGACCCGCCGCGACCGGCGCGGCTGCTGCCGTCTGAGGTCAGTCCGATGAGCGCGTTGAGCTATCAGGTCGGCGGTGGGCACTACGTCAAGTACCCGATCCAGCCCAATCATTTCGTCGCGGCGAACAATTGGGACGCCTTCGCGCAGAACATCTTCAAATACGTGATCCGCTGGCGTGACAAGAACGGCCTTCTCGACCTCGAAAAGTCCCTTCACTACGCCCGTCAGCGGATCGAACTGGACATGGAAGAGTACCATCCCCACCGGGATCGCCGGAAGGGAATCTCCATGGTCGAGTTCATCTCGGTCAACCAAATCCCCGACGACCTACATGGCGTTCTACTGGCGCTTGAACGGTGGGTTATCGCGGGCAAGTCGACCAAGTTTCGCACCGAGTTCGTGTCCGCGCTCGAAGCCTATATCGCGATGATCCGTCGCGAGATTTACCCCGAAGACTCCCTCTTTCCACAGGACTGATCCCATGCGTCTTTCCACTTCTCTCGCCATGGCTGCTACGGCGGCGCTGTCAGGTCTCGGTGCCGTGTTCGGCGGCGGGGCCGAGCCTTCTCGCCGGTTCGCCGACGTGATGGCACCTGATCCCGCGCCCAAGAAGAAGCGCTCGCGGAGCAAGGCGGTTGTGCGCCACGTCTCGAAGATGGACGATCCGGCGTTTCGCGATCATTGGGGGTCTCACCCCGGCAGGAACCCCCGCTACAACGGCGGCGGCAACCGTTACTTCGAGCGAAGCCGTTGGCTTCCTCATTCCGGGGCGAAGGAGGCCGCGCGCTACGGCGCTCGCGCAAACTAAGTTTCCACCCCCGGCAATCTAGACAACAGAAGAGGGATACCATGGCACGGCGCGACGATGACGATCTGATCGGCCACAACTCCGGTGACGACATAACCGCGAATCCGTACAGACGGTCGCCGCTGGACAGCTTCGATCCTTCATCGAGCGCATCGAGCGACTTGAGGAAGAGAAGAAGACGGTGTCCGACGACATCAAGGAGGTCAAACAAGAGGCCAAGGGGGCGGGCTTCGACCTTAAGGCCATCAACACGATCCTGAAAAAGCGCAAACAGGATGCCGCCGAGCGCCAGGAGGAAGAGGCCATCGTCGACCTCTATATGGCGGCGTTGGGGATGGTCTGATGGACCTCGAAGAGAAGCTGCGCACGGCCATCAAACACGGCGGGCTGCTATCCATCGCGCTCTACAAGAGCAGCGCCAATCCGAAGATGTGGATCGCCACGTACCTCAACGACAGCGGCAGGAAGCACGACTCGGTCGAGGACGAAGACCCCATCGTCGCCATCGAAAAGGCCATGCGTCCGCTGCGGCAGAAGCCGCCGAAGGACAATCCGCCGCCCGTCGCCCGCCAGGTCAAGTCGAAGCGCCGATCCGTGGACGACCTCGTATGAGCGACTTCGACCGCCTGGATCACGTTGCGCATCGGCACCGGATCAAGGCCATCACGATCTGGAAGACCGAGTCGAAGGGCTGGCAGGGCAACTTCCAAAACCCGGATGGCTCGTGGCGCATCATGCACGGCGACACACCTGGCGAAGCACTCGACGCAGTCTTGGCGACCTACCAGAAGACGGGCCGGGAGGAAGTCCGCCCCGTTCGTCGATCGAGCGAGGATTTGATCTGATGAGCCTCTTATCGACCTTACGGCCCGAACTCGACGCAACCGGCCTCCCTTGGAGCACGAGCGTCGGCACCAAGCACATCAAGCTCTATCTCGGCGCACGGCTCGTAGGCATCCTGCCGCATAACAACCGCGCAAGCGACCGCGACCGCCGAGCCCATCTGAATATTCGAGCGCAGATACGGCGCGCCGCAAGGGACATGAAATGACGGTTGAGTTCTATCAGGGTGACGCCAACGAAGTGCTGCGCCGACTGGTCGCGCAGGGCCGAAAGGTCCACACGGCCCTCATGGACCCGCCCTACTACCTTGAGAGCGTGGCAAAGCGCTTCGGCAAACGTGGATCGGCCCCGGCGAAGGCGGGATCAGACGGGCGCTTCACCCGCCAGTCAAAGGGGTTCATGGGCCGTGTGTGGGACGCCGCCGACGAGAGCGGATACCGGATCGCCCATGACCCCGAGTTCTGGTCACTGGTCTACGATCTGCTGCTCCCTGGCGGTTACTGCCTCGCCTTCTCGTCGCCGCGCACCGGCCATTGGCAAGCGGCAGCAATGGAGCTTGCAGGCTTCATCATGCACCCGTTCACCGGATGGGTGTACGGCTCGGGTTTCCCGAAGGCCCATAGCGTAACGCGGCTCGCACGTAAGGCGGGGGTCCCCGAGGCTGAACTGATTGCATGGGAAGGCTGGTACTACGGCACCCAAAGCACGAAGCCTGCGATTGAACCTGTCTACATCGGCCAGAAGCCGTTCGACACGAAGACCGGCTTTCGCAACGTTCTGACGCACGGCGTCGGCGCACTTAACATCAAGAAGTGCCTTGTGCCGACTGAGGACGATCTGAACGGCGGTGCCTACGCCAAGAGCGGCCAGGCACGGGACGACGAATGGGGCGAGAACAACAGCTTCCGCCGCGATCAGGGCCTCGAATTTGTTCAGCCCGAGGGACGCTGGCCCGCGAACCTCCTGCATGACGGTAGCGATGATGTCGTGGGGCTGTTCCCCGCCAGCAAGGGGCAAAAAGGCGACGTGAAGGGCAACGAGCCCTCGGGCGTCACCAACGGCATCTACAACGAGTTCAAGGGCCGAGTGCCCTCGGCAAGGCGGTCGGACGCCGGATCGGCTGCTCGGTTCTTCAACTGCTTCCCGCCCGACATCGACGCGATCACCTACCACGGCAAGGCAAAGAAGGCTGACCGAGACGGATCGTCTCACCCTACGGTAAAGCCTGTCGGTCTCCTTCGACATTTTGTAAGGCTCACCACGCCTGCCGGTGGCACGGTCCTCGACGCATTTGCTGGCTCGGGGACGACAGGTGCGGCAGCACTCGCCGAGGGAATGAATGCGCTGCTTGTAGAGCGCGAGCCCGACCACGCTGATGACATCAGGCGGCGGTTCAAACTTCCCATGGTCGATCCGTCGATCGCGGACGAATATTTGCGCGCCATTATTTCAACTTTCGCGAGTCAAGACTCATCAGAGTTGATTTAGATGGACGGCTCCGCGAGGGGCGACGTGCCTTACGCAGCGGCACGGATGTGAAACTTAGTTACGCCAGACGCAAAAAGTGCATCGGGGGTTTATCCACCCCCTCACCGGTCGGTGCCTAATGGGGCTGCTAGCGTAGAGATTCGGGATTGGTCCAGGGGTTGACAGAGAAATAGGAAAATAGTCCTCTCAACACGTGGTTGAAAGTTATCCACAGGCAATGGTTAAGGAATTGTGGTCATGTCAAAGAAAAGTTGAAACCCCTGTGCAGATGTTACAGGCTGAAACGTCGGGTGAGAAACGGAGAAACAGAAAGCCCGAGGGTAAGGAAATGCTTGCGAGTAAGGAGCAGAAGTTGAGCAAAGTGGTAGTGGGGCGCGAGGGCCTGTCATTCGTATCGGCCTGTGGGCCGGGTAAGAAATCATTCTGGAACGTAGCGCCAACCGACAATTGGGATGCCGATGTCGCAGCCGGGAAGAAGCTGGCGCTTGAGCTTCGTGATTACCTGAGTGAGGACGGTAGCCCGATGATGGTGCGCCGCATCTTCAACGACATGGAGCCCTCGGCGGACCTCAGCGGTATCAGCGTAGGTTTTATGTCGGGGATCGCTTCGATGATTGTCGGATCAGCCGACGAACATTCTGAGCAGCTTGTCCCGAAACGTCACTAGCAGTGCGCCGAAGAGGGTGCCTAGAACCGTGAGAGCGATCCCGATGCCAATGCCCCGCTGTTCCCATTTGCTGAACAGGTCGACCTTGGGCTTCATGGTGTTCAGATCGGCTCTCGCGGCTCGCTGCTCTTCCTCGACCGCTGCCACACGGGTTTCCATGTCTTTGGCGAAGGCTTTGAACTCGTGCGCCTGAGCGGCCATCTGCGCCTCCATGCGGGCGCTGACGATCTGCAAGCCGTGGAACCCCTTCGCAACATCCTCGACCTTCTCATAGAGCCTGCCACGGCTCTCCTGCGCCCGCCGCTCGGCCTCCTGGCGCTGTTGGTCGCTTTCCACCACGCGCTTACCCACGGCCTCGATCGTAGCGCCGAGTGAGGCAAGCTGCGTGTGGATCTCGATGCTCTTCTCGTCGGTCATTTCTTGCAGGTCGCTTCGTATTCGGCGTTGCGCTCTTTAGCTTGCGCTATCGACTCCGAGGTATCGTCCTCGTGCCAGTGGAAGGGCCTGACAAGCCCCTCGAACCCCGACTCCGGGTCGCCGCAAAGCAGCTTCTCATCGACGCTTATAGCCGTCGTCGTCGCGCAGCCTGCCAGCAGGACGAGCAGCGTTGTTGCGGCGAGCGTTTTTGATCCGTTGAACCAACTTCTCAGCATCGCGGGCATCCTTCCTCGCGCGATCTTCCCACCCGGCTTGACGGCCTCTCAGGTGGCTCATGGCGGTCAGAACGACCACCGCGTAGGCAACCCCTGCCAGGAGCGCGTTGCGCAGCCCCACGACGCGGCTGACTGTCACGAGCATGGCTGCGCCCGCCCCAATCGCAGGGGCCGCCCACACCCACCACGGGGTCGAGTAGATGACGCTCTCGCGCAGCCAGTCGAACATCAGCTTACGCCTTCGTAGGTCTTGCCCGACTTCCACCACCCGTAGGCGGCATAGACGGCCAATCCGACGCCGATGGCGGACGATCCTGCCAGCAACACATTGGCGACGGTCTGCGCAGTCTCGAACTCGACTCCGAGCAGTCCGTAGGCAAGTTCGGCGACCTGGTCACGAATGCCGATAACGACCGCGACCGGGCCGAGGCCCTTGGCAGCGTCGGTCACTTCCTTGACCTCAGTGGGCGGGATCGCGCCGACATCCTCTTCAGGGTCAGGGCGGAAGAGCGCGAGCGCGTTCAACGTCTCAGGACCGGCGACACCGTCGACCGTGAGTCCGTGCGAACGCTGGAAGGCGAGAACGGCGTCCTTCGTGGCGGGACCGAAGTCACCGTCGACCTTGATGGCCGCGCCCGAGCGCACGAGAAGCTGTTGAAGCTCGCGGACACGCTTGCCCTTCGAGCCCATGCGCAGCATCCCCGAGGCGGACGACACTGGCGCTGCGGCACCGTTGTAACGCGAGAATGCGCGTTCGAGCTTGGTGTGGTAGCCGTACTTCGCATAGAGCGGGCCGTTGTAGCCGCGCGCGAACCCGGCCCAATCGTAGCGCTGCAACTCGTCGACGAGGCCGAACTTGACGATGTAGCGGAACATCGCATCGACCTGGCCGATGACGTTCTCGGAGACCTTGTTGTAGAAGTCGACCGCCGACTTGTAGCCGAGGGTCTTCCAGTGGGAGCCCATCACCTGCCCCACGCCCCACGAGCAGGACATAATAGCGGCGTCCCGGTCGATCTGCATGGCACGATGGAGCATGGCATAGCGCTTGGCCTGCGAGGACGGGTTCTTGATACCGCCGACCTTGGGGCTGGCGAGACCGGCCTTGCGCGCCTGTTCCCGCTTCTTGGGGTCAACGAGCTTGTCGAAGTAGTGACCTTCCCACCGGATCAACGGCTCCTTGCGTCCGTCGATCACGGTGTAGGTGTGGCCCGCGCTCTCGACCTCGATCACGGCCATAGCGGTCGCGGTCGGCAGATTGTGCATCTGCGCGATTCCCGCGATGAGCTTCTTTTCAGCCTCTGTAAGCTGCATGGCCGTTCTCCTGGCGCTAGGGGATTAAGCGGCAGACCACGCGAGGACGGGATTACCTTCGCCGTCGTCCTCGATCACGAGCGTCTTGCCGATGTCGTCGGCGGTGAAAGGTGGGAGAAGGTGGGCGTCGATCACGGGAGCGGCCTGCTCCCACGCCTGCTTCATCTTGACGAAGCCGAAAACCCACTTGGCGAAACCGAAACGGTCGGTGACTTCGCGCATCGACATGGTAGTGCTCCTTCGATTTGATTCAATTTATTGTGGTCTTGATAACAGAAAGTGGAAACTCACTCAATAAGCAAGCACCACGATCTGCGCGCCCCTGACGCTCCGAACCCAAACGCTTGTGGATTCCCCGAGCGCGGCGATTGCGAAGGTCGAAGGCATACCCGTGAGCGTGTTACCAATTTCGATACCAACGGCGCTCTCGTCGGGTTCGCTATCGGCGACGTGGACTTCGAACTGCCCCTGTCGGGAAAGCTGGATCGCAACGTTGCGCATACCCGTTGCCACGAGGGTCCATTCTTCGTCGATCGTGTGTGCCAGGGTGCTCGCCATGATGCTTCATCCTATGGTTATGTTGTTGCCGAAGCCGATCCGCACGGATGCAATCGGCAGGAATGTGGCGCTGATCCCGCCGCCGAGGCTTGCGGCTGAGATCCCGGCGTAGCTCGATCCGCCGCCCTCGTCGTAGCCGCTGACGCGGAATCGCGGGAAAGCCAGATCGCCGCTGGCCCGGTACTGAACAGCGGCGCTTCCCTGAGCGCCGAAACCCGGAAAGGCAAAATTCGCGTCCACGACCAATGGTCGGCGAGCCGTACCGCTGGCAGTGAAGCGCGGGAAAACGAAGCCGCTGTCGACCACGGTATCCGGGGCGATGAGACCTGCCGTGGCGAAGCGTGGGAAGATGGGGTTGCCATCGGCCATGGTGTCGGGCGCGGCGAAGCCCTGCAGCGCAAACGCCGGGAACCGCGCGTCAGCCTCCACGGTGATCGGAATGTCGAACTGGCCCGATACGGAGAAGGCGGGGAAGAGCGCGTCCGCCTCGACCAAAACGTCGACGAAAACGAGGCCATCAGCCGCGAGGCTCGGGAACTGCCCTTCGAAAATCGCGCCGATGGGGGCGCTAAGCTCACCGGTCGCATTGAAACTCGGGAAGGAGAACGCGCCTTCAACGTCGACGGGCTCGGGTTGCTCCTGATCAGCAATACCTTCAGCGGTGAATGCGGGGAAAACCGCCTCACCATCGACCGGGATGGGGAATGCTGCGGTTCCCGCTACTCCAAACGTCGGGAGCGCGATTTCCGCATATCCGAACTGTGGCGGGTCGCTGATCGACACAGGGATGTCGGGGCCGCTGAGCAGAATGGGCGCAGGACCGAAGATGACGGGAGGGGACCAGATCGGCTCAAGCTCGAACTCGGCAAGTTCGCCTGAGACCGTGAATCTCGGGAAGGCCAAGTCGCCTTCGATGTCATACTCCGTAGGCTCGATAATCTCCCCTCGCCCGCCGCGACGAATGCGGGGAATAGGGGGCACCTTCGGCGTTAATGGACTCACCTACCTCATAGATCGACAGGTATGGCGCAGTGTTGTGGGAGACGGCCATAATCGTTCCGTCCGCCGAGAAGGCAACACCCATCCCGCTTCCCGTGGGAGGGATGTCAGGGTCGTCAACCTTCACGTAGTTCGCGCCGTCATACTCATAGACAATCACGTATGGTGCAGCCCCGTAGGCCACCGCAAGGAACCGCCCGCTCGGATCATAGGCGCAACCGCGAGCGTTCGTTGTCGGCAGGACGGCGGGGTCAGCCAACTTCGTGGGCGAGCCGCTGGTAACGTCATAGATGGAAACGTAGGGAACTCCCGGATGGGAGAAGGCTACGTGCGCGTTGTCAGGACGCACAGCCGCCCCATAGCCCGAGCTAAACAGGCGAGTGTCGAGGTCGGCCATCTTGGTTAGGCTGTCGGAGACCGGATCGAACGTGTAGACGTAGCCGTTCGCCTGTCCGCTCTGGTTCGCCGAACCGACAGCTACGATGTCGCCTGCTTCCCCCATGCGAAAGACTCTCCGTGGTTCGGAGGCAGTTCGACCGGGTCCGCAATCTTGGTGAACGTGGTCCCGTCAATCGCATAGACTGAGAAGCGGGGCGGATTGACGTGCGCCACGCCGAAATAGGCCCCGTCAGGGGAGAATGCGGACCCCCTACAATTGCTCGGCGGGAGCGGGGAGAGGTCGTTCGTCTTGGTGAGCGTATCTCCTGACAGGATATACATCGACACCCGAGGCGATGGGGAGTGGGACACCGCCAGCAGCGAACCATCGGGCGAGAAGGATATTCCCCTGCACACCCCCGGAGGGAGGATCGCAGGATTGGCGAGTTTCACCCACGATCCGTCGACCTTCCGGTAGCAGTGGAAGTAGGGTGCCGCCTCGAACCCAACTGCAACATATTGTCCGTCGCGCGAGACCGCGACCACGTAAGCCTGTGCGGTAGGCAACGTTGCGGGGTTCGCCTGCTTCCGTATCTCGATCGGCATTGCCGCGCCCCCTATAGACTGTAGACGACGAGACCGTTGGAGAAGTCGAACCCGAGTTCCTTGTCCGCTCCGACGATGACCGGCTGGCTGAAATCGGTGAAGATGCGAGGCGTCGAGCCTTCCACAATCACCGCGTAGCGGAACTCGATCCCGCCGCCGAAAATGATCCGGCTAATGTCGTCCGCGACGAGCGCAACTAAGTTTCCGTTGACTTCGCTATTCGCGACTGAGGTCAGCGGTTCACCGCCTTCGGTCCATCCATTGCCGTGAACCTCGTATGCGCCGCCGTTCGTGACCTCAGCGAGAGTGCTGGCGTTGGGGTCGAACTCTGCGGCGTCAGACAGAAGGACGACCTTGAGGGCTTGAAGATCAACTGTGTCAGTCACCAACGCCGCAAGAGCACCATCGTAGAACGAGGATGTCGAGACGATCTGATCCATGTGCGGACTGACGGCCTGCGCCATGACGGTGCCCGCGACGTTGGTAAACAGGCCAACTTGTTCTTCGAACACGCCCTCGACGTTCCGATAGGCCACCTTGGCATTTGCGTCGATGAGCAATGCCCCGTCACCCGAGAAGCCGAGCAGCCGTCCCATAGGCTGAGCGAGAGTCTGGATGGGCTGGAAGACGTTCGCGAGGCGACGATAGACCACCGTCGTATAAACCCCGGAACCGACGAACGACACGGCGACGTGGCGGCGGTCCCTCGACACGGCGACAGCGTGTGGATCGCCGTGAGCGGAACTGATTTCCCACACCGCGTCGAAGGCGTTTGCGGTGCCACGACGGAACACCGTCACCTTCCCACCTGCGCTACGGTCGACCGCGAAAAAGAAGTTTCCATCGTCCGACCAATAGACGGCATCAACCGGCGCAAGATGTTCCGACAGAGTCGTAAGGGGGACGAAAGCCGGGTTCCCAATAGTCGGGCTATCCACGATGTGGATTGAACTCTGCCCGCTGTCGGCACCGAGAACCGCCAACTGCCCATCCGGGGAGAACGCGAGCGAGCGGCGGCTTGCGACAGAGAAACCGGACTCGGTGCCGGTATTCGTAACGGCGGCGGCGTCGTCAATTGCGAACCCGTAGCCGGATGTGTTGTCCCCACGCAACAAGGGCCGATAGCCGAATGGCTCATTCCAGTCTGACACCACTCGGAACGAAATTCCGCTTAGCGAGTACGCGGAATTGCTGACCTCGGCGGGAACCATATTGAAGGCTGAGAGCCGCACCGACGAAGTGGGGGCAACCTGCCACAGTGCGGAGAGGAACCGACCGTCTTTGATGAAACCGAGGATCGGCGGACGACCCTCGGAGACAGCCGTTGCGTCGTGCGCCATGCCGACCGCCCCGACCTGGGAGAATCCTGTCTCCGTCAGTTCATAGAAGCGGAGCGTGTCATCCGCCGACCAGGCGGCGAGTCGGGTGCGGCCCTGCGCCATCGGATCAAGCCGTAGGCATGGAGGCGGTGAGCGAGACCACGGTCACGTCGATGTTCTCGATGATTGCCGTCGAAGACAGCTTGAGGTCGCCGTTGCCGCCCGTGTCAGTGACCGAGCCGTCGAAGACCGCGTTGCCGTCCGCGTCGAAAACACGGAAGAATTGCGCGGTGCCGTTCGCGTCGGCCTGAACCGGGTCGATAGTGTTGGCGGTTGCATGGCCGCTGTTGGACACGTCCTGTGCAGCCGCGAAGGACGGGTTCGCCAAGGCGAAAGTGACGAGTGCGACTTGTGCGCCAATTGCCGTGTCGACGGTTGCGGGGCGCGCACCCTCATAAATCACCAGCGTACCGTTTGCGCCCGCACCCTCGTCGATCGATGCCACAATAGAATCGCAAGCTGCGATTGCTGCGGCAATAGAAATTCTGACAGCCATAGGAGTCTCCTTTTCAACCCTATGTGGTCACTACCCTAAAAAGTGGAAATTCTCAATACGCTAACGGCGATAGCTCACATGAACTGTCGAGTAGTTCAGGTACGTCACGTCGATGATCGGCCCGCCCGGTGTTGGGCGATAGACTCCGCCGCCGTCGCCCCCATCGTCACCATCGCCCCCGTCGTCAAACCGGATGCGCTCATCATCCTCATCTTCCTCGTCGTCGATGTAGTCGAGTTCCGGGTCATCATCCTCGTCGATAGGCGGTTCGATGGGACTTTCGTCGATGATTTCCCCCTCTTCATCGACCACGATAATTTCCTCGGGGAGAACACCATAGAAGCCGCTGCAATCGTCCATCCACAGCACGTCGAAAATGAAGCCTTCCTTGTCCCAATTCGTGATAGGAAAAGGCTCCTGCGTCAGTTCCATGTCCGTAATCGAGAACAGCGTGAAGGGATTGACCAGTCCACCGTTGGCAACGAGCACATCATCGCACTTCGACATATCCACCGGCCCGAACGGTGTAAGCTCGGTGTCATGGAGGTTGTAAACGCGGTTGCTGCCGAACGAAAACAACCTGATTTCGTGAGCATCATCGCTCATCTGATAGGTGACGACGAAGTGCGTTTCATGCGGCGAGAAACCGATGTAGGACGCCTGCATCCGAGGGTCGTAGTCGATCCCCTTGAGATCGAACTTGTCATCCGCACTGTCATAGATGTACCGGCCACTGGTGCCAGGCTCGTCCATCAGGAAGTAACTGAACGCCAGCCCGGTTGCGGAGTAGGTCGGGTTCGTAAGAACCGCATTGATGTCGTGCATCACGTACTCGGTTTCGACCAACTGGTCCCCGTCGCGAACGTACTTCGAAACAAACAACCCGTTCAGGTTCTTCGCCATCGTGAAGTCGTCAGCCTCGCCAGTTTTGACCGACACGCTCGGGCCATCGGGGTTGCTGTAGAGCACGAAATTGCCGCTTCGGCTCCACATAACATCGTTGATCTGGCTGGCCGCATACTCGGTGTCGAAAGGTACGGTCGACAGATCGACAGTGGGGTTTTCAGGGTCGCGGTGGGCGTAGGAGGTTCCCGCGCCGTAGTGCATGATCGCGCTGTCGGGCGAGAAGCCCCAAAGCTCATGAAAAGCCCCATCGGTCCCGAGGATCGCAATCTGCTCGTAGGTCCACGCATCGCCGAGGCCGACATACTTGTAGATGATAATCTCGTGCGACGAGGCGTAGCTATTCACCGCAAGGAAGGTGTCCGCTCCATCGAGAGACAGGATGTTCGGCTGCGCCGTTGCCGACGCAGGTGAGGAGTCGGGCAGGACTTCATAGCTGTCACCGTTTCGCCGGTACGCCTTCAATCGCTCGGTGTCCGAGAAGACGAACAGGCATTGCGAGTCAGACGTGAAGGCGGCAAGGCGCGTCTGAGAGTTCGGGATGAAGTCGAACGCCCCGGCCTGATGAGTGAACGTGTCGCCCGAGACCGTGTAGAGCGTGAGATAGTCACCCGTGCCGGTCCCTCCGGTGACGACCAAATGTTCCCCATCCGGGGAGAACCGGCATTCCCACCCGATGCGCGTCGGCATCACTGCGGGGTCGGGAAGCTTGGTGAAGGTCGATCCCGAGCGCTTGTATATTTCAAGGTGCCCCACCCCCGCTCCGGTGATGGCAAGATGAACGCCATCGGGTGAGAACGCTGCCCCTTGGATGGTGCTCGGGGTCACAGGTGCGGGAATCTCGGCGAAACTGCTGCCCGTGCGCTGATAAATGTGCATGTAGGACGAGCCCGAGATATTGGTTCCCACAACAAGGAACTCACCATCCGGGGACCATTCGATGACATTCACCCAATTGGCCGGGAGGCCGGTTGCCGGGGTTACATCGGTGAACACCCCCGCGTTAACTTCGAAGATTTTCAGATAGGGGGACGATGCTGAACCAACGGCGACGAACGCCGAGTCTGGCGACCAGGCGATCACACGGGCACCAGCCATACCGAGTGCGATGGGGCTCGCAGCGGCTCCTCGAACGTGTCACCAACGATGTCGTAGAGGAAGACCGACGAAACGTTGGCGCTGCCGCACAAGAAATGCTGACCATTCGGCGAAAAGGCCCCTGCTGCAACTGCTGCAAAAGCTCTCGGGAATGGGTTGATATGCGACTGCAACGGAGGCGTCGGCAACAGCGTCTTGCCGAAAAGCTCGGCTGTTGAGACGCCAGTCCCATCGCGCCATGCGTGGAGCATGTATTCGGAATCCGGTGAGAACTTCACACCACGATAGTCCCGGTTCCCCGCGTTCGTCCGCAACTGACCGGCTGCGGCAGCAAAGGTGCCCTCCTGCACCGAGAAGAAGGCGGGGCTATAGTTGGACCCTGCGCGAGCGAAGCTGACCTCAAGCACCGTCCCGTCCGGTGAGAACGCGGCCTTGCGGTTGTTGCCGTCTGTGTCGTCCAGATCGAGAAGCGCGGTCCACGTTCCGGTCGAGTGTTCGTAGACAGTAAGATCGGAAGCACTGCCGCCCATATCCATCACGTACCATCGGTTGTCAGGCGAGATCGCCATCAGCTTTCCGACAGGGGTGGTGGGGATCGCCGGGTAGGGCGTCGACTGCGAGTCAAGGTTCTGGTGCGCCACGAAGACCGAAGCGCCCTCAATGATGACGTAGGCGTCCCCCGCCGTCACCGACACATTGACCACAGCGAAGGCCAGGTCGATCGCATGGATTTGGACGAAGCCGGTCGACTCCCTGCGCAAAACCTTGACCTCTGTGTCGTCATCGGACGTGACGACGAAGAGGTAACGGCTACTCGCTGAGAACGCGGCGGTGATGACGTATTCGCCCGTGGGGATGGCGATGCCCCACCGTTCGTAGCCGGGGCCACGCCGCTGATAGAGAACCGGGTCGATGGTCGCTGTACCCCCGAAGAGCACGAATGCGTCGTTCGGTGCGATAAGGCGCAGACCCTCGGTCGGGACGACTTCGGTCGGGTTTCCGATGCCCTGCACGAACTCGCGACGAAACTTAGTTGCAACCATCATCTGTGAGTTGTCGCGCGGGAAACGCAGCTTCTCGGCGGGTGCGAAAAGCGGCGGCACCATTTCGAGCGACTGGCCGGGAATGTCGTTCTCGACCTCGACGATTTCGAGATAGGGCGGATTGAGAAGCGAGCGTCCGACGAGGTACTTCATGGAACGATGACCTTTCCGAGGATCGAGAGGCAGGCCCATCGGGTGCCCCAAATGGTTGCCGGGGCGACGATGCTGATCACGTCGCCGACGTTGAAGGTGATTGTGTCACCGACGACAGCGGGACCGTCGAGGCGAAGGCGCGATGTCTGTGGCGCACCGGCTGGCCGATTATGGGTTGCCGTGCCGAACTTCACGCCGTTGACCAGCACGTCGAACGACATTGATCGTGAGCCACTATCCACCCGGTCGCTTCGGAAGCGGCTGTAGCGAGCATCGCCCTGCGGCCCCCACTTGGTCAGCGAAAAGGCCCGCTCGACGACATAGGCGCAACACGTCTCCCCCGCGACCGGGTAGCTCGAAAACAGGCTGACCTCGACCATTGGACGCCACGGGTAGACGTAGCCCATCGGCTTCCATGCCCCGCTGATCGAGTATCCGATGTAGGTGCGGTCAGCCCAAACGTAGTCTTTCGCGCCGACGAATGGTGGGAGTGTCACCCCCTCGCCGCCTGCATGATAAAGGTCTTGCCCCGGCGTCACATACCAGCGGTACATGACGTTCCAGGGAGCCCATGGCTGGCGGCGATTATGGACGCCGAACCACTGCCACCACGAGGCGAAGGTCAGGTTGTTGTTGACATCGACGTTCCACAGGTGCTCGCCGTTGCCCCATCCAGTGTAGTTCTGGTTGCGAAGCTCCCACGAGGTATTCTGCCGATCAATGTCGAGATAGTCGCGTTCGAGGATGAGAACCGGCATCAGTCGATAGCCCTGATCTTGCCGCGCAGGGACACCGACAGCCCTTGTGCGTTGAACGTGCTACCGCTCGTGATCGTCAGCACTGTCGGCTGCGCGTACATACCTTCTGTCTCGGCGGGATGGATCACATAGTCCGAGGCCACCGAGAACGTTCCCTCGGTCTGCCCGTCAAGGAAAGTGATAGTGCCCCCGGCGAACGTGAGGATGAGATTGCCACCTGCGGGGGCCACGTCGAGCACTGCATGGGAGCCTGGCGCACCGGCAGGAAGCGTGAACTCCATCGTCGGGACGTAGGCGAACAACGGCGCATTCGGCCTCACCAGTCCCGGCGCGTAGAACGACAGATTGCGCTCGATCGGAGCGAAGTCCGCGTTAAGGTCGAAGGCCAGCACCCATTCTTCGTCGGGACTGAACTGCCAATATTGATCAAGCCCCGCGACGTAGGCCAGGACGCCGATCTTGGGATCAACGGTCCACCATTCGCCGTTCGACCACATGCCGATACGGCCCGTCGACGTTTCGATGAAGCACTCGTTTTCGCCCGCCGATGCAGGCAAGTTCGTCACCAGCGCAGTCACGGACGGATGCAACAGCATCGAGAGCTTGGTGAAGTTGTGGTTCATCCCGAGGTCCCAATTGTGGGAGTATCGGGAGAACTTCGCGAACGTCATTCCTGCAAGATGTGTCATTGTTCAGCCTTGATCAGTGAAATCGATTGGATGCGGGCCTCGGTCTCGGGGAGCCACAGGCGAAGTTCGAGGCCAGTCAACGTGCCGCTCCATCCGGGGGCCGCGGTCATGTCCCAACGGGCAATCACGAAGTCGCTGTCGGCGTCAGGAGGCTCGACGATCGTCACGGGTGAAAATTCGTCGAAGTTCCCGCTGCCAATCCTGAACCGGAGTTCGCCGATCCAATCGCCAGCGCCGCTGAAACGCATCAGAACGACTTCGACGGCCTCGATCTCGGCAGTGTCATGCGCAAGGTTGACCTTCCTCAGACCGGCGTCCGCCGCAACCGGAAGGTAGTTGAGCCAGCCGTCACCCTCGACCGAGACGATGGCATCGTGCCCCGTCCAGTCATGCGCTTCGTAAAGGAACTCCCATGCTTCGACGAGGTCGAGCGGAGTCCCCGGCCAGCCTCCGTAGAAGTACCCCCAATCGCAGCCATAGCCCTTGGGATACAATCGGAGTGGGGTGGCGATGTTCTGCAACGATCGGAAGTCGTCACGAAAGGATGGCACTTCCACGTTGAAGTTGACGCCGCGCCCGGTCTCCATCACGTCGATGTCGAAGCTGTTGTCGGGAAGGTTGTGCCACTCGACTTCACCCTCGCGCAGGATCACCGAAGTCGTTTGCCCCGGTTCGGGAGCGACTGGCGGCTCATCCCACTTACGAATGATGACATCTTCGTTTTTACGGTGTCGGCTCGACCAGGTGACGGGGATTTCCCAAACACGCGGGTTATGATCCTGGCTGTGGTCGACGATACCGAAGTCAACACCGTCCACCTTCACATTGGCAGGGCGGAATGGGAAGTAGTGTCGCGCCGGATGCTCGGTGAACTGGACGGTGACGCCCGACAGATCGCGGACGCCTTCCGACGTGCGCGGCTGGATGCGGTAATCGAGCGTCGTATCAGCAAGCGGTTCGTTCCAATCGAAGGCGTAGAAGTCGGGGCCGAGGAACCAGACGGGCGTCATGCTTGGCCATGCGCGCGGGATGGTATCGATCACGCCGCGCGCAACCTCCCACTGGCCGTCACCGAGATAGTGAAGCAACTGGATCAACTCAGCCCCGAACTCGTCACGGTCGCCGACCAGCACGAAGCCGCCTTCGACCGGGCCTTCCCCTCCCACCAGATTCGCGAATGTGACGATGCTGATGGATTCCGGGATGAGAGCGATGGTCGTATTCGCCTTGCCGGTTAGATTGCGTTCGCCGATGCTGACATAACCGGGATCGCCGTTTGGCAGGATGCCGGGTTTCCACACGACAATCCTTTGTAGGTCGGACATCTGCGTCGTGGGCGTCGACATGATGGCGACCACGATGACCGGGTAGTCGTCGTCGCTCGGATCGTAGAACCTACCGGCAAGGGTTTGGACCACGGGGTACGGCGCTGCTGCGAACTTCGTCGGGATCGCAAACTCGTAAATCGGGTCCTCGGGGTCTTGGTCGGGGTTCTTCCATTCGCTCTCAGGGGGCGGGCCAAGGAACTCCGCTGAATCGAGTCCCCACACATCCTCGACCAGTTCGAGACGCATCTTGCCCTCGGCAGGCTTTCCGTAGTCAATCTCCATGACGCGCATGATGATCCTACCGATGCCGTACCCCTCGACGGGCCAGGTGAAGTTGACGACATCGCCGGGGAGAACCTTCCATTGCCGCCGATCAACCTCGACCGTTGCCATCGCCAACGGATACGACGCAGAGACGATGTCTCGTGCGCAAATTTCACTCGCGACCGTTGGCGAGCGAACGCCGTAGTAGTTCCGGCCCTCGTTGACGACCTCGCCCTGCATGGCGATGTTGCCGAGCGACTGGTAGGTGATGGTTTCCTCTTCTTCCGAAAGCGGGTTCGTCCATGTGACGACGATTTCGTTGGCCGTCTCACCCCAAAGCTTGCGGCGGAACGTGATGAGCCGCGAGTTCGAGGGGCCGAGATCTGGCAGGTTGTCGCGGTCATAGTCATTGCGCAGAAGCTTTAGGGTCGCGAGGCCCGTTCCGGGGTTGAAGAAGAACAGCGCGTTGATGTGGTCGAGAATTTCCTGAACGAACGCCTCGATCGTCGTCGATCGAACCCACTTCATGCTCAGGCCGAACTTCTCGTTGAAGAGTGTTTCAGCCGCGTCACGGAAGGACTGTGCGTCGATCAGCGACGGTGCCCCACCCATGCCCCAAATCCTATCGACGAGGCATTCATAGATGATGTGCGAACCGTTGCTATCGTGGCGAACGACGGGTTCGGAATCCTCGTCCTCTTCGTCTTCTGGTTCAATGACGTTCTCGATGATCGCGTGGGTGGCCCCGAGCGACCACGATCCTCGGCGGAAGCGGGCCTTTACAGGCGGAACGGTCGGGTAGTTCGCCGAGACCTTGAACCCGCCACTGTCATCGGGGCCAAAGAAGTAGAGAGATGCGATGCCCCGAAAGGCGGGGGTATCCTCAACGTCGAGCCCCACACGAGATGCGAACGCGCCTGGCACAAGCTGCGCGAAGTTGCCATCCCTGAAATGGATGTTGCCTTTGACGCCACCCTCGCGCTGGTTCCCTCCGAACAGTTCCGGCTTGTCCACGGCCACCATGTCGCCGCCGAGCATCTGTTCGCCGTGGACCTCCTTGTCCTTCATCCAGATTCCCTCAAGGGAATCGACCGGCCCGGTGCAGAAGCCGAGATGGAAGGACAGGTGGTAGTCGATGTATGGGGTGCTATCGCCCCCTTTGAACTTACCCATCGTTCACCCCCATCTTCTTGAGGATGTCCTTCACAACCGCGTCGTCGATCTGCCGCGCTTCATCCATCGGCATCCCCTCACGCAGGAAGAGTTTGAAGTCCCTTCCGGTCGCTTCGAACCAGCGCCGGGAACCTCTTACGCAGTAGCCCGCGCGGCGCACATCTCCCATGGTCAGACGATCACTCATGACGACTTCTTCCCGCCTCTCACGTTGCGCTCGTAGAACTTCTTGTCGCCCCACCACAGGAAGTTCGGAGACGTCACGGTGATGTCTCCGAAGATCACGGTGATCGGCTTGCCTGCCTCGGACGTGGGGCTGTCCATTTCGGTGACTTCGTCGGGCTTATCGAGCTTCGGCTTCGGCATCAGCACGTAGCCGAGGATCATGAGGCCGAGGCCGATGATGATGTTCCACAGCATTTCGGATCACCAGAACGGATGGTATTTGACGGGGTTCTTGAGCGGTATCCACGGCTGGCCCCCGAAGTTCTGGATGTTGTTGTGCTTGCGGCACCCATCCATTCGGTGATTGCAGCCCTTGATGACCTGAATGACCTCGCCAGTGACGATGTCGCGCAGCGGCCCGATCAGGCTCATCCGCCCTTCCTCGTCGACGGTCAGGATCGTGCGCGCCTCAAGCCCCTTGTCGGTGTTCCACTGAATCATGCCGCCCGCGTAGTCCTGCGGGTCATCCTCGCCCCACCAGTTCGTATCGAGTGTGAGCTTGCCGTTGCTGAACTCGACAACGGTCGCGTTGCTGGTCGCCGCAGCCTTGTTGGCGAAACATCCCTCGCCGTAGAGCACGTAGGGACACGCGAACTGATAGTTGCGGCGAAGGCCGGGGCGCTTGAGCGACACAATGGTTGACTCACAGGTCAACACCTGCTCGTTCCCCTCTTTCGCCGCCGACAGGCAGCGCCCCGTCCAGACGGCAATGAAGTCCGCCTCGTTGTCGGTCAGATGCCCTTGTCGGATGATCACGACGACGGGTTGCGTCGGGGGATACGACGTGAACAGGTAGGCCAAGTCCGCCGTCACGGGGAGGCGGATGTTTACCGAATGACGGTCAGTCTTTCCCGCCGCGCTATAGGTGTCGCGGTCGATGGCAATGGCCTTATATGTGGCCCCGCCGAACGAGATGTTTTGATCTGCGTTCGTGTAGTGATAGCGCGCGCCCGAGGTCGACCCGTAGATGAACTCATAGAGTTCAACCGGCGCGCCCCGTTCCTGCGACTCTTCGATCGGCTGAAAGCTCATTGGATGTCGAAGTTCTCCAAAGATTGAAAGGTCAGGCTGAATTGAGCCACCGAGTCCGTGAGCCAATCGATGTCGAGGCGGTCACTGGCGAGGCGGCTCACGAGGCCCCACGAGATGCCGAACATCGTCGATGGCGTGAGGCTCAGCGTTGGCAGGTCTTCGGTCGTCCAGAGGACCGACGTGTCGGTGTCTTGGAGGACATCGACGAAATCGACGGCTCGGTGATGGAACGTACCGTCAGCCAGGCGAAGGACGATGCGGCGATAGACGGTGCTGTCAGCGTAGGCCGCGCCGAAGTCCGTCCCGTCGACTAGGATCGAGCGCGAACCTGCCGCGATGAAGGCGTAGGGAACGTCGTTCTCCCACGTCGGCATGACGAACTCTTTCCACCGGCCACGGTGACGCCAGAAGAAGTCGATAGCCGATTTCACGTCGTCCTTGTCTCGCCCCACGAAGTTCATCCGCGTGATCCGCGAGGGAAAATCATAGGGGACGAAATGCTCGACTCTGCCGAACTCGTAGTCCACGGTTTCACGCGGCCAGACATGATCAAGAGTGACGCCGCCACCCCAATTCGGGCCACGCATGAACGCCTCGCGGAAATCCACGAAGCTGTCTCCCGGCGCAGGCACGTAGGTGAATGATCCGGGGTCGACCGAGAATTGCACCCGCATCGTGGCGATGTCGTTGGTCAGCCTTTCAACCTTCGGCGTCACCTGTATGCGGCCCCGATAGACGGGGCTGATCCGGCTCCCGATGGGGAACTCAGTCATAGACTCGCCGGTGAACGAGATTGTTCCGGCCCCGACCGATGCCACGACACGGGACTCGAGCTTCCCCCTGCCGTCGTAGAGGGCCACCGTCATTCCCGGCGTGAGCCAGGACGTGTCACCAGACACCGCGAGCACCGTGGCCTCGGGCGGCATGGAAATCGTGCTCGTTGCGAACTGGACGAACCGTGGCAACCAAGTTTCGCGAGGCTGTCGCGCGGCCATGAACTGATCGAGTTGGCTTTTGGTCCAGCCGTGCAGGTGGGCGAGGAAGTCGATCTCGATACGCGGGTTGAAGCGGACAGCGCGCCGCTGTTCCTTACCATCCCATGATGTGATGATGTCGGTCTTGAACTCGTAAGATTCTCGGAGCGGTTGCGCCCAATTCGGTGAGAGCGGCAGAAACACCGGCTCATCGCCAATGCCCGAGCGGGGCGTCCCTATCATCACGCGGTTGTCGCCCTGCCTACCGATAGCAAGGAACCGACCGCTGCCGAAGACGATGTCGGTCCATTCGTTGGGCTCAGGGGCGGACGAGACGGTCCATGTGACGCCGTCGCGAGAGGTAAGAAGGTTGTTGAGACCGTTCACGCCCACGGCGACATACCAGCCATCCCCGTAGGCTACGGATTCCCACCTCTGCAAACCTCCCACCGGATAGTCGATCCAGTTGATCCCATCCGGGGAGGTCGCGACACCCCCAACGCCGGAAGCAACGAAGAGGCCGTCAGCGAAGACAATGGCCCGCCAGGATCGGTTCGCGGGTGCGCTACGCAGTGTCCAGTTGACGCCATCAGGCGAGGTCATGATCCGGTCGTCGCCCGCAAACGCGACAGCGACGAAGAGGCCATTTCCGTAGGCGACTGCCGACCAATTGCTGTCCCCCGGCGCGACACGGGGGTCCAGTTCTCACCATCCGGTGAAGTTACGATGCGCTCGTCGCCATCCTGCTTGACAGCCACGAACATGCCATCGCCATACGTCAGTTCCCGCCACGTCCCGGACTCGTCGGGGCTCAGGTTCCACGACCAGTTCACCAGATCGGAAGAAACCCAAACCCGCCGCGAGGGGCTGTGGAAGGCAACGTATTTGCCGTCGCCGTAGGCGATTGCCCGGATGCTCGAACCCGTGAGTGCATCCGCCCAATTCAGTCCCGTCAATGATGAAACAACGCGCGGCTCATCCCCGTGCGCAGTGGCGACAAAGCGTCCGTCTCCATAGATGAGGCTCACCCCGGCGAAATCGCCGAGGCTGTCGTTGACCGCCCATTCGATATACTGGCGGTAGGGGATTTGGGTGCTGACGACCATCCTACTGCCCGAGAATCTGGCGGACCTTGCCCGCATTGCGCTTGACCACGTTGATGAACGCCTGCTCGCCAACCGGGCTGTTCAGTCCCTCGCTGAGCACGTCGGCGCTGTCGAAAGTGTTGACCACCTTCACAGTCGGAGGCTGCTGCTCACCGCCGAACATCTTGCGGAAGATCGACCCGTCGCCGGGGTCCACGACCTCGCCCTTTTCGAGGATCGCCGGAACTTCGTTGGGGCGCAGACCGGCGACACCGCCCTCATGCAGACGCATGGCCCCCGCGAACCAAGCAGGCGAAACGGCGCGGGTGTGCCCGCCAGCGCCCACGCGACCGCCATCGTGACGCAGGAGCCCGCCGAGGAGTCCGCCGCCGCCGCCACCGAAGCCGCCAAAGAAGCCCTGTAGCGCATTCAGGATCGCTTGCTTGAGGATCAGTTCGCCGATTTCGATCAGCATCTCGGCGATGCCTTGCAGGAAGGCCGTCGAGAACGCCTCCCACGCATCCTTGCCCTCGGCGATAGCCTGCGCCATGGACTTGAGCGCGTTGGTGAGCACACTGGCAAACCGCTCGGCAATCTGCTTGCCACTGATGACGGCCTCTTTGCCGACATCTGCGATTCCCATCTTCGTGGTGTTCAGCTTGGCAATCGCAAGATCAGCCTGCGGCCCGCCGATGGCGCGCCACATTTCAATGGCTTTGGCGATGGCTGCTTCGAGTTCCGCGTTGACGTTTTCGAGTTGCGACTTGAGGGCGTCCGCCTTCCCAAGTTCACCCTGCCCCTGAAAATACTCGATCTGCTGCATAAGCTCCTGGCGAAGCTGATACAGGTCGTTGACGCGCTTCTCTGCGGCTTCGACGCCCGCCGTCGCGTTCTGCATGTCCCACAGCTTGCCAGTCGCCTCGGTGATCGCTGCAATCTGCTCGGCGGTGAGGTTCTTGTTCTGCTCCTTCGCGCGCCGGATCGCTTCCTCGATCGTGGCTTCGCGGTTCTTGCCCTCGGCGATCAACTGCTGCTGCGCGATCTGGAACTCAGTGTCGGCAAGGAGCTTTGCGGTAGCTTCCTCGCCCTTGACCCGTTCCTCGTTCGCCTTCTGCTCGTTCTGGACGAGTTCCTTAGTCTTCTCGACGAGGCCACCGTAGGCCGCAAGGAGGCCGTCGGCGCGCGCCTGATGCCCGCCCATCTGACCGCTGACCTTGTCGAGTACCGTCCCCGGCGCGCCACCATTGTTCGCGTCTGAGGCGTTGATCTTGCTCGCACTACCGGCGTTGATGGCGGCGTAGATTTGCAGGAGCCCGTCGCCCGCCTTCACGCCCGCGTCAGTCAGGTACTTTCCGACTGCGCGAATCTGATCCTCGATAGATGTGGTGGCACTGACGCCATATTGCGCGGCCTGCGGCTCGCCCCACTGGATCAGGCCACGGTGCTGACCCCACTGCGTTGTCGGACCCGCCTTCCACGGGTCAAACGTGCCGCCCGTCTCGTAAGACATTGCAGTGAGCAAGTCCTTGGCGCTAAGGCCCATCTGCTCGGCGAGGCGGATCGTCGCCGAGACAAGGCGTTCCATTTCCGCGCCCTGCGGCGTTCCGCGCTGGCCGGTATAGACGGCCTCGTAGTTCGTGTAGCGCTCATTGATCGAGCCACGGGCGCGAGCGTACCACTGGTTCGCCTGCATGATTTCGCCCATAGTGCGGGCGTTCTTCATCATGGCGGCGTAGGCTTCATCGAGCTTGGCGATGTCGGCGAGCTTCGACATCTCGTCGGCAAGCTCGGGGATCATCCCCTTCACCTTATTCAGGGCCTCGGCGTAGCCGTTGACGGAGTCCGTTGCCCCACCCAAAGCGTCGGCGGATTCGTTCGCAGCGGCGTTGAGGCCGAGGATTTCCTCGTCAGCTTCGCTTGCCACCCCGCTAAGAAGCCGAAGCGCGGCCTCACTCTGATCACTGGCGTCCTTGAGTTGGCCGATCTTGTCCGCCGCTTCCAAGAACTGCTGAGCCAGTTCGAGGACGATCTTGCTGTTCGTGCGCTTTCCGATGTCGTCGACGGATCGACGGAATACGTCCAAATCGACAGCGCCGTTGCGCAGGCCATCGGCCAGGCGCTTGAGGCTTTCCACCTGTTCCTTCGACGCTCCGGTGAGGCGGAAGGCGGGACCGGCATTTGAGAGCCAGGTCGGGCCAGCCATCGCGTCTTCAATGGTTTGCGTGACCTTGTCGATCTCGGTCTTGAGTTCCGAGCGCAGTTGCACGAGCGCCGCTCGAATTTGCGTCGACGTGCCGCTCTTGACCGCCTTGGCCCAATCTTCGGTCTTGTCCTTGGCGACCTCATAGGCGCTGATGACCTCCTGAAGGAGGCGTTCATGTTCGTCGAGGGCACTCGTCGCGTCGTCGATCCCGCCAGCCCATCCGGTCAGAAGCTCGGTGATGGCGTAGGCCGCGACCGAGAACAGTGCGAGCATGGGGACACGCATGATCGCCGCACCAAGCAGGCGGATGATCCGGGTCAACGACATCGCTGCGGTGCTGGCAGTTCCAAGGGTCGCGGTGATCCGCGTCAGGGTCGTTCCAAAGGTCGAGAAACCGCCGCGCACGGTGGCAAGCGTACCGCCGAGGGTAACGAGTGCGCCGTTCGCCCCGCGCAGCCCGCCAGTCAGTTGCAGGAACGATTGTGCGAGCTTGAGGCCAATGAACGCCTTCACGGCGAAACTGATGAGCCCGAAATACTTGGGAACCTCTGCAAGCACCGTCACGAACTTGCCGAGGGCAGACCCGAGCGACAGAAAGAAGTCGCGCCCTTCACGGGAGCGGAACCACTGGTTCAGATTGGCGAGGGCAACGTTAAGGGACTCGATGAAGCCGCCACGGGCAACGCGAAGCTGTGCCTGGAAAAGCTCGTTCGTGAACTGCCCGATAAGCGTGGTCGTCGACTTGAGCGAGGCCCCAAGCTGTCCGCCGAAGCGGTCGTCCAGTTCGTCGGCAAACTTGATAAGGGTGGACTGGTTCGCCAGTACCTCCCCTTCTTCATCATGTTGTCGAGTTCGGCGGTTGTGACGCCGAGGGCCTTTGCCATGATGTTGAAGGCACCGGGGAGGCGGTCGCCCAACTGCCTGCGCAGTTCTTCCGACTGCACCTTCCCCTTCGAAATCATCTGTTCGAGCGCGAGGAAGATGCCGCTCATCTGTTCGAGCGACAACTTGTTCACGCGGCCAGCCTCGGCCACGGAAAGGAAGACTTTACGGGTCGCCTCGGACTCGAAATTGGCCGCTCGCGCTGCCACGGCAAACTTGGAATATTGGTTAGAGAGCGTGTCGAACGAAATGCCGAGGCGCGCGGCCTGCCGTTCGAGCCAGGACAGTTCGTTGCGAACTGCCGTGTCGTTCTGATTAAAGACAGCGCCGAGGCGGTTCTGAGCGGCCTCAAGTGACTGGTACGCGGTGATGACGCCGCCGATATTCTGGATCGTCCCGTAAAGGCCCGCATAGGCGGTGGCGAGCGACAGGATCTCGCCACGCATACGCTGGAACACCGACATCGCCTGACGCGACTCGCCGTAGAAGCCTGAGAAGATGCCTCGCAGGCCACGAACGCGGTTGATGGCCCCCGGCATCCGGTTCAGAACGGCGATCTGCCGTTCCATTTCTTCCTTTGCCACGCGAGCAGCCTCGGCAGCTTCACGCTGCGCGGCTGCTGCGGTGCGGGTCGGGGCTCCAATGCGCCGCTGCGCCGCCGCGAGGCGCTGAGCGCGGGCCTCAAGAACCTCGTAGGACGCGCGAGCCTTGTCGACTTCTTCGCGCTGCCTGCGGATCGCTTCGGCGGTCTGCGGATTGGTGAAGCCGCCGCCCCCGTCCGAGAACCGTTTCATTGCCGCCAGTTCGGCCCCGACCGCGCCGAGTGTGGCTGCGGTCTGCCGGGAAGCCTCGGTAATCTCGCGCTGCGAAACGGCTACGCCACCGAGCGACTGAGCAGCGCCGGTCGCTGCGGTCCTGATTTCACCAAGCACGGTGCGCGACTGCGCAAGGGCGGTACGGTTGCGTTGCGTCTCTGCCGCCGCTTGGCGGGTCGCATTGCCAAGGCGCTCCTGCTCGGCCTCCGAGCGGCGGACCTCGGCGCTATGTTCCTTAAGCGCGCCCTTGGCGCTGCGGACCACTGTGCCCTGTTTCTCGAACGCGGCTGAGGCCCGCTCGGCTGCGGCGCGAGCCTTTTCCACATCGGCAGCGAGGAACGCTTCCGCCGATCGTGCCGCCGCCGAAGGTCCACCCTTCTGCTTTGCCATTGCGGCTTGCAGGCGGCGGTAGGCCGTCTCTGACTTGCGAAGCTCGGCGTTAGCTTTGCGGCGCTCTTCGCGGCGCGAGCGAAGGGCCGCTTCTTCACGCTCGACAGACTGACGAAACTGATCCGTCTGGCCCTTGAGCCGCGCCGTGTTCGTAGTCGCCTTCTCTGCCTCACGGGCGTATTTGGCGAACTCGCCCGCTGACCGGCGCAGGTCGGACTCAAGCCCGACACGGCCTTCTCGACTTTGCCGAGTTCGCCCGCCACCTTCGACAGGGCGTTGAGTCCCGCGATTTCCTTGTTGAGCCGCGAGAACTCCGAGCCGAGTTCGCTAAGGAGACCGTCCGCCTTCGAGGCGGAACGGCCCGTGTCCTCCTGCGACTTGTTCAGTTCCTTGAGAGCGTCGGAAACCGAGTCAATGGCGCGGGTGGCTTCGTTCTTTGCTCGAATGATGAGCTTGACGTCTCTGTCGGCCATCCTCTCGCCCGCCTCATGTCAACCATTAGTGGTCTTGATAACATAGGGTTGAAAGCCGAGCTAGTCTTCGGCGTTCAACTTGTCGATTGTTTCCTTGAATTTGTTCTGAGCCTTCTTGGTGATCACAGCCGAGACCGCATCTCGAAGCAGGAGGGCTCGGGTCGCTTCCATGCGGTTGATGCGCTGGACGACCAATCCCGCTTCGACCCACACCATGCCGACCGGGTATTCGTCGACATTGATGTGGCCTTCGGAGCGCAGGAGGCTTACTTGCCGCCTGACACCAAGGAGCCAGCCTTCGAGGTCCGTAGATCGGCTGTCATGTCGCTGATCCCTCGGAAGACCCGGATGACGGTCTCGACCACTTTTTTGGTCCACCTGCCGTGTCGAAAGTAAGTTTCCCGACCTTCTCAAGCGCGTCGACCTGAACCGGGAATGGCAACCTCATGATGGTTTCCATTTCGTCGGGTTCGTCCGCCGCGACAGCGACGATTTCCGCCGCCAAGGTCGGGGCGGTTTCAAGGATCGACGTGCCGACGCTGGCGAGGTCGCTAATCGCTATGGTCTCGTCGCCGCTGTATCTGTCGAACAGTGTTCGCATCGTGTCGCCGTGGCGGCTGACGAGGAACGTGATGTCAGGGAGGGAGAGCCCCCGAACGGGGAACGAGTCCCCACCCGGAAGCTCCACATCGAGAGTCGGAAGGCGATAGCCTTTGAGCGCCATTATGTTCTCCTTCTAATGGCCGGGTGGTCGTCAGGCGATCATCGGGCGACCGTCGATGTAGACGGCCTGCATGTTGCCCTTCTTGAGGACTTCGACGCTGAACGGGATGGTCTGCCACTCGTCGCCCTTGAGGGCGAAGTCGCCGTTGGGCGTGATCTTCACCCACGGCAGGAGGTAGTCGAACTGCTTGCCTGCCGGGTTGTAGGAGATGTAGCGAAGCTGACCCTCGATAGCCTGGGAGCCCGACACGATGCGTTCACGGGTGCTCGCCTCGGTCGTGTAGTCGGCTTCCAGTGCGGCTTCGTCCGTGATTGCGCCGCCCGCCAGGATCGTAATGCGCCCAAGCTCGGCGTCGAGGGCGTAGTCTGTGTCGAGGACGTAAGTGGTCGCATCGCCATCAGTCACCGCCACAGCGCTGACGTTGCGGACGCCTGCCGGGTTATTGGCACTCACGCCAAGCTGATAGGTAAGGCCGACCTCGACCGGGCCGATGGCTTCGCCTTCGACGGTGCCGCCTGCATCCGTGAGCGCCGTGGTGGAGCCGAAGAAGAACAGTGCCAGGTTCTCGGGATCGACGTTGTCCGTGGTGAAGGAGCCATTGCGATCAGTCTGCAACGCAATCGACTCGTCCTTCTCGCGAACGCCGCGATCCGAATTGTAGTGGTCGAGGTTTTCCGTTTCGACCGTGATGGAAAGCTCGGGGAGTTGCCGATGTAGCGCTCGCCACGAGGGGTCTGCGTGTTCTGGATAAACGGGGCGAACCAAAGCTCGCCACGACCGAGGGTATAGTTGTTCGCCATTGGGTTTCTCCTTTAGGCCGTCTATTTCCACTTTGCTTACGTGTTGGCACCAAGAGGTTGACACTGTGGGTACAGGTGAGCGCCCTCAAAGGTCGCAACGTCCGTTCGCCTCGCTATTTCAACTTAGACATGGTTTTGATAACACACAGTTGAAATGTTAACCATAGCTACTCGTAGGCATCCTCAAGGTTCTCAACGAGGCGCAGAGTCAGCGTGAGCCAGAAGAACGCCCGGTGCGAGACGTCATCGGCGGGCCGTACCGAACCTTGCCCGATGAACATTTCGACCACCCGGCCTCCCATGCCAAAGATGTTCATGCCGCGATCCCGGCGCTTTTCCTGAACCAGTCGTGCCTTCGTGGTCGCCATCAGGTGATGGGCGGGGTCGGTAGGGTTTTCCGGGTCGTCCTTGACGAAGCCTTGAACGAGCAGTTCCCACATGCCCGTCGAGTTCGGGTTGTCGCCCTTGCTGAACAGCACGTCGAGCGGGATCGGTGGCTCAAGCACTGAAAGCATGGGGAGCGGATCGTCATCGCTGTAGAGCATTCGGCCACGGAACGACTTGCCCGCCATAGTGCCACCGTCGTAGGCGACCTCTTCAAGGACGCCGCTCAACGCTTTCAAGACTCGCAGGCGAAACGGGTCTACGTGCGGTTCACTCATAGTCTCAGGTCCAATAGTCGGTTGAACTCACGGTTCAGGAACTCCTGGGTGTCCTTCGCAACGTCCTCGCGAACCGTTCTGAACACCTGATCGACCGAGGGGCCGTAGAGCAGATACAGGTTCTCCCCGATCTTGACCGGCTTGTAGGCGGCGCTCGGCTTCTTCCCGTCACGGGTGCGAACGGCCAGCCCAAGGTTGCTCTTGGTGTCGATGCTGGCGTTTCCGGCGCGCAGCTTCATCAGGAAGGCGCGTTTCATCGTCTCGACCTTGTCAGGCTTGACCTTGACGCTGACGCCCTTCCCCCGACTGCTGCCGACGACGAAGCGCGCAAGGGATGTCGCGCGCCTGCGGCCCGTGATGACGCCTTCGAGGCGGCTGCTGCTCGCGCGCTGCGTCACACTGAGTCGACTATCCTCACCCTGAAGATACGCAGCGGGGAAATTCACTTGTTTTCGGATCTCGCGCGCCGATGCGGTTCGCGCACGATCGAGGGTTCGATTAATCGCCTGATGTGCCGCTTGGACGATCTGCGGCTTTAGATCATCGAGCGAGCCAAGGTCTTCCAATCCTTCGATCATGAAGACGTAGCTGCCCTTGCTTGTGTAGATGGCGTTCGTCCTCATGAACCCTCTCCCTCGACCGTGGCGGCAGGAAAGGCGAGGTCGCCGAGCGCAGCGACGGGGAGCACGGCAGACGCTTCGACCGTGAACGTGGGGAAGATCGCCTCAATGCGAACGTTGATGGGGATGAGGTCGCCTGGCACGGGGAGGCCAGCGGCTTCGTCTTTGGTCAGGCGCACGACGCGCGACGTAGTGGTAATGTCGTTGGGAGCGCGGTTTGTGTCGACGCGGTATGCGACACCTGGCTCAACCGAAACGATCATGCCTCGGGCGGGCTCGACCTCGCTACGCAGGAAGATGATTCGCGGCGAGTTGTCCTCGATCTCGGCGTAATTGAAATTGGTGCCCTTGAGGTCGCCAAGCACGATAGGCGTATCATGGACGCGGACGCTGATTTCCGTGACCGGCGTATCCCCCGGCACGTAGGGAGACGCGAAGTAGAGCGCGGGGACGCTCATGTGATCATGAAGCTGTCCCCGCGCCTTTCTGATATGCTGGCGAAAACGGCCAGGCATTAGACCGGCGCTTCCTCGCGCTTGCCGCCCTTGCCCTTGCCGCCGTTGCCGCCATTGTCACCGTCACCGCCGTTGTCGGCAGTCTTGGCAGCGGCCTTCTTCGCAGGGGCCTTGTTCTGCTTCTCGTAGAGGGCCAGTTCCGCTTCGGTAGGCTCGCGAACGGCACCCCGCTTTTCGAGCTTCGCGGCCAGATCGGACTCGATGCCAAAGATCGAACCGGGGACTGCGAAATCCTTCTTCTTGCCGTTGAGGTATTCGACCTCGTGAACGGCGACGACGAGCTTGGTGCTCATTTTTCATTCTCCTGAGTGGCTGTTTCAGTGCGTGGTGGAACAGGGCGGCTCAAGAGCCGCCCTGTCGGAGAGTCGCCGAGGATTACTCGGGGACGACGGTTGCCTTGAACGTGGCGTTCGCGTTCAGCGGCACGAAGAGCGGTGCCGACTGGTGCATGATGTATTCGACGATCGGATCGCCGATTTCCTGCCAGTTGCGCGGGTAGATCGGCACGGGCTGATACTGCGCGGACGGATCAATGATCGCGCCGAAGCACTGGTAGCCCATGATCCGTTCGTCGGACGCCGTCATGACGATGTCCGTCGAGGCCATGAACGGGGTCTCGATGCCCGCCTCATCCACGTAGGTATCGCGGTAGAGGAAGATTTCGATCACGGCACCGGACGCGCCGCCGACCGCCAGTTCGCCGACCTTGACGACCTTGTCTGCACCGATCAGACCACGCTCGATGGTGGCGCGCGGATTGCGAATGTTGGTGTCCATGTGCTCCATGAACTCCTTGTCCATCCGCATGACCGCCCAAACCTTCGAGCCGACCGTCATGCGCGTCGGGAAGCCGCCGAACGGAGCATTGAACATGCGATCCGCCCAGGTCTGGATGTCCGAGAAGATCGACACGCCGGTATCGCCCCAATAGTCGACGGTCTTGACGACGGTGAGGTTGCCCTGACGACGGAAGTCGAGTTCGACAGAGGGGTATTCTTCGCCCTCGATCGTAACCTTGGCGTCGATGATGGCGCGCGCGGCCATCCATTCCCACCGACGTTCGATAGCCTGAACGTGGGTGATCGTCATGGCCGTGCGGATCAGGTCGCGGCGCTGCATCGGAGTGATCTGCGACGGCTCGATCATCGAGCGGTCGATACCGGCGCGCTTCGTCAGCGGCATCAGCGGATCGATGACATCCTTCGGCTTCACATAGGCAGGCTTAAACCGGAATCCGGTCGAGCGGTCGTCATAGAGCGGCTTGCCGCTGCCGAGCGGTCGGACGAACGGGGCGAGCTTGCGGGCGACAGCCGGAAGCTTCTCGAAGTCAACCCACTCGTCCGTGGACGTAAGGCTGCGGCTGAAACCGATGTCGGTCCAGTAGGTGAACGCAGGTTCGACGTCTCGCATCACGCCGAGCGACCTGCGGGTATTCCAAACCTCATACGGGTTTGCCATTTTCAGGTTCCTTTCAAGTTCTACAGATCGTCAACCTGCGGGTTGTGATCGGGTGGTCGCGTCAGCCCCGCTTGCGGAGCGTGATGGTGGTCGGCGTGGGAGAGCCGTTGAAGGCGGTCATCTTCTTGCCCTCGGTGTCGAAGCTGGCGTCCCAAACCAGCGCATCCGGGTTGAAGCAGCCCGAATAGAAGACGGGGACCGTCGTGGTGCCGTCCGAGTTGCCGACGACGGCCTGCGTCACCACGCCGATGGCCTTCACGGCGAGGGCGGGATCGGCATTCCAAGTTGCAGGGACGAGGTCTCCATCGGCGTCGAGCCCGACGACGTGGAACTGCGAAAGCGCCTGATCGGCGTCCACGCGCATCGGATAGCCCGGTGCGAGCGGCGGGTGATTGCCCGACAGAAGGAACCTCTGCGTGTATTCGTCGAGCACTTCGAACGCCGCTTCACCGGCTTCGAGGTAGGGAACTGCGACTTCGGCCATTTCAGCCTCCAATAGGTTTTGTCACTTAAAGGTGGAAATTTAGGCCATCAGGCGGTGCGCTTGCGCAGCCCCGGCAGGCCCATCGAAGCCGCGAAGTTCACGACGCCGGAAGCGTCGTCAGCGTCCGCTTCACCTTCGGCCTTGTCGCCGCCAGTCCCGACATCGGGATTGTCCTGCCCCATGGCCTTCGAGAAGTCCTGGCCGTTTTCACCCTTGCCCTTGGGCGCGTCGGACTTCTCTTCCGGCAGCTTCGCCAGGAAGGCCGTAACCTGATCAGCCGGCATGTCGGTATCCAGCGCTGCCGCCATCGCGGCGACCGGGCGCTTCTGACCCTCTTCCGAGCCGATGATCGCCGAAATGCGTTCGCGCTCGGCGGTCGCACCTTCCTTGAGACCTGCGGTCTTGCCCTCGGCAACACCCTCGGCCTTACCTTCCGCACGGCCCTCGGCACGAGCGGTATCAATGGCAGCCTGATCGACTGCCGTGTCCTTCTGAGTGGACATCTGCTCTTCTCCTTCGTCCTTAGAGAGATCGGCCACGAATGCGGCCATGGCATCGTCAAGCGGGCCGATCTTGTCGGCCAACCCATTCGACACTGCTTCCGAGGGCATGAATGTGAGCGCTTCGAATGCTCGAATGGTCTCAGCGTTCATGTCCCTGTTTCGAGCCACGGAGGACTCGAACACTTCTCCGAGCGCGTCGATCCGCGCTTGGATGCGGGCTTCCACGTGGGCCGGAAGGGGCTCGTATGAGTTCCCGTCCGTCTTGTGCTTGCCGCGCTTGATGAAGGTAATCTTGTAGCCGATGTCTTCCATCAGCTTCGAAACGTCGATGTGCATCGTGACGACGCCGATGGAGCCGACGCCGCCCGTGCGGGAAACTGTGATGTCGTCTGCAACCGAGGCAATCGCGTAAGCCGCCGAGTATGCGTATTCGTGCGCGAACGCGCGGATCGGCTTCTGGCCGCGAATGCCGTAGATGCGGTCGACCAGTTCAAAGCAGCCCGCCACTTCGCCGCCTGGCGAGTGGATCATGAAGGCGATGCCCTTGACGTTGAAGTCCGCCATGCCGCGTTCGATGGCTTTCCAGATGTAGGCATAGCCCGTCGCCCACGACCCGAGTTGCCACGGAAAGTCGTGAAGGAGGACGCCGCGAACCGGGATTTGCAGCACACCGTTGACGACGTTGTATGGCCGGTAGCGCGCCTGCCAGCTATCCGCCGAGGGCCAGAAGTCCTCGTCGCTCGCCATAGTGGCGCTTGTCAGGTCTTCGGCCCGCTCATGATTGGACACCGCCGAAAGCGACGACAGAAGGACGCCTGACTGCTCTTCGGCAATGAGCGATTGCATCATGTGGAAGCGGGCGAGCAGGGTATCAAGCATCGGCATTGTCCTCTGAGCCGTCGTCCTTCTCGTCCTTGGCTTCGGACTCGCGCGGCGCGCCGGTCGCGGCGTTCATCATGTTGTCTTGCTGGTCGACGGTGAGACCGCGTTCGTCCATGATCGCCTGCTCACGCTCACGCTGAGCGAGAACCTTGCGCCAATCCTTGCCGAGGCGGGCAAGTCGTCCTCGTAAGTTGTCAGGTGGTACTTGATCCGAAGAACCGCCGCCTGCGTCTCCTTGAGTTCGTCGATCTGCCCCCGGCTCGCGCCGATCCACTCGCAAGCCGAATAGGCTTCGCGGTTGAGCCCTTCCCAAAAGTTCGGAGCGTTGCGCGGCAGGGAATCGATATGCCCCTTGGAAATCGCCTCTTCGAGCCACAGCATGTAGATGTGGCTGGCGAAGCGGTCGGCGATTACCTTCTTGCGCGACTGCATGAACTTCCACGTCTCGGCCATTGCAGCCTTCGCGGACGAGTAGTTCGTCTTCGAATAGTCGCGCGAAAGCTGCTCGTAGGAGATGCCGAGGTTCGCGGCGATGTAGCGCAGGAGCGACTGTTCGAACTCGGTGCCGAGCGGCCCGCCGTGACCGGCAGGGCGAATGTTGAGCTTGGTGCCAGGGAAGAAGTGGGGGATTTTCACCCCGTCGATCTTGTGTCCCTTGGCACCCGAATACTCGTTGATCGAGTTCAGGTAGCCGGTCGCGTAGCCTTGGATGGCCTTCTGGACATCTGTTGCCGACATATTCCCTGCGCCGAGGACTTGATAAACGGCCTCAGTCGGCAGTTCGGACTCAATTGAGGCCGCATACGTGGCGTCGACGATAGCGCGTTGCAGCGCCACCTTGCGGAAGTTCCGCGCGATCTTCGTTTCGAGCAACGCGGAAGCCATTTCGGCAACGCCGCGCGTCTGATCGGGCCGCATGGACTCGAAGATGTGGATCATCTGGACCCGACCCCACGGCTTGTGGGAGGGGATGTATTTCCACTGGTACGAGTCCGCGTCGAGCCATTCGTTAGGATGGGCCTTGCGGATATGGTAGCCGATGGGCGCGCCGTGACCGTTCTTCGCGACACCCGCGCGCAGACGACGGCTTTCGATCATGCCGGGAGGCGTCGACAGGCGGTCGAGGTCGACCATCTGAATAGCGGTATTATAGGGCCGAGCGGACTCCTGATCCATTCGACCGCCGCGAGAACTTCGCCTGACATCAGATGGACGCCTACAGCGAGGCGGACGAGGTCCGTCAGCGTTCCCTTGCGGGCTGCGTCGGGCCAGTTGTTGATGCTCTCGGCCCAAAGCGTAAACTTACTTTCGACCTCTTCCTGAAACTCTTCAGCCCACGTCTCGTCGAGGCCGAGCACCTGATGTACCGGCTTCGAGTTGAGCAGGAACGCCGCGCCGACGATGTTGTCTTTGTGGATGTTCGCGCCGCTGGCGACATAAGAGTCGTTGCGCAGCATGTCGCGAGTGCGCGCGTCGAGCACCGGCTTGTCGGGGATGATCTCCCCATCGACGGAATTGAGGTTCGGACGCCAAAGCGCAAGCTCGCGGTCGAACTGACTGGCACCCTCATATGCCCCGCCTGGTAGGGTCGCCATCGGGTCGCCCGAGCGAGCCGGGAGAACTTCGACCCGCTCGGGCTCCGTCGCCTGACCGGGAGGCCCGCCAAGCAACTCCTGCATTTCAGGATCGTTAGCCAGGAAGCTCATGAGAAATAGAACCCCAACGGCCCCGCATGACGGGGAAGGATGCCAAGCTGCCGCTTGAGGTCGAGGATGTAGGCTTGAAGACGGGACAGGCTGGCGGGCTGATACTCGATCCGCTCCCCCGATTGATCGACGAGCGTCCGAACCCCACCGCCAGTAGCGATTTCGTGATACGCCTTTTCGGCCTCAGCCAATCGCGCTTGGAGTTCTGCTGTCGTTGCCACGGGATACACCGCCATTAGGGTTAATGCCGACGTAACACGTAAAAGTGGTCATATCAACTATTAGGTGACACTTTAGGCAAGGCTCTCCCCAAGAGCCGCGAGGCTGACCGCTGGCTCGTCGTCGTGCGCGAAGGGCACACCCTCATCGGGAGAGAAGACCATGTCGTTGCCGTCCCACTCTTCCGCCCAGGACGGTGGGCTGTCCCAATCGATTGCTTCGATCCGAGCGTGGCGCGAAACCATGATTGCGAAACAGTAGACCAACAAGTCCCACGCTTCGTTGCGATGGTTCTTGAGGTTTTCCCATCCCTTCGTCGTGCGCGTTTCGACCGTCAGTTCCGTGTAGAACCACGACTCCAACCAGTCGGGAAAATTAACGCAGCCGCCGCCCGCCTCGGTGCGACCGAGCAGTCCGTACACCTGATCTTTGAGCATGTTCGAGTTGAGGAACAGCACCGGAATCTCGCCGCGAGCGCCCGCGTGGCGATCTTTACGTTCAGTGTCGGGGTAGCCGATGCGAACCCGAGGCGCGTTCGGCTTCGGCTCACCCTTGATCAACTGAAAGCGGACGTGGTGGTTTCCGGGGTGCTCGTCCTTGAGCCACTTCCAGAATTTGTAGGCCATGCCGGTGACGCCGCTGCGACCGCCCGAGTCGCAACCAATGGTCTTGATCTTCATCTGACGACCTGACCCGTCGTCGAGTGGGTAGGTCTTCTCGATCACCTGTTCGACGAGTAGGTGCCAATCTTCCAGATAGGTCGACGGGCTCACCCAAAGCCTTTCGCCATCCTCGTCGAGGCGGTCGGACTTCTTGATATTGAAGCGGTCGATGATCCAGATGTCCCCGCCGACGCCAACGCCGTGGACCTGCACTTCGAAGCGGTTCTTCTGAACGTCGATCGTGGCGACGAGGAAGCGGACGCCAGGCGGAACCACCTTCTCGCCGTAGTCGCGGGCGCGGGCCTTGAGGTCTTCCGGCAGGCGCTCGCCGATCATGGTGGGCGGGACGAAAGCGTTGCCCTGATCGGTGTTTACCGTCACCTTGAGCGCCTTGAAGCTGCCGGTGTTCTCGTATTCCTCCATCGCCTTGAGGTACTTGAAAACGAGTTCTTTCCAACTGACGAAAGCGGCGGCGACCCCCTTGAGCCAGAAAGACGCAATGTCGGATCGCACGGGCGCACCGGACATCGTTCCATCGGGGAGCCACAGCATCCCCTCACGTACCCACCGCCCATAGTAGTTCAGTTCGTGCTTGCCTGGCTGGCCGGGGCCGGGTTCATGGGTGTGGCTGTAGCCGCATTTCGGGCAGTCGAGCGTCACCATCTCGGCAGCTTCGACGTGGTCCTTGCTGTCGGGATATGACAGGTGCTTGAAATCGCCCTCGAATGGCTCCTTGCAGTTCGCGCAACGCCAGTAGAAGCGCCGCCTGTCGCCGCGATTGTAGAGCGCAAGGATGCCTTCGGTCGGGGGAGCCTCATGGGGTGTCTTGGCAAGCCAGCGCGGGTTCTCGACCTCAAAACCGGGCGAGGACTCGGCAACCGCCATACCGTAGCGCCCGAACGTCTGTGCGCGCTTCCGCATCAGATCGAACGGGGTGCCCTCCTTGTCCACGTCCTGCGGCATCCGGTCATAGTCCATCGCCCACAAGCGGGGGATGGTCTTGCCCGAAAGTTCGGTGATCGTCGGCCACTTAACGAGCAGCCGCATTCCCGAGAGGAAACGGATGTCGTGGACGTTCATGTTCTGCCGACCGGGGATCACCTTCGATCCGAGGTCAGGTGAATGGCGGAACGCCTTGCGAAGATCACCCTGCGACCAGTCACGCGCCGTGCTTTGCGTCATATGCACGAGCATCATGTCAGCGGGATCGCAGATCGCCGTGTGGGTGAGCCAGTTGAAGAAGAGGTCCGATTTCCCGCAACGAGCGGGACCAGCGAAAATCGTGCCGGTGTGCTCCAAGGAGGTCAGCGCCTCCATGACCTCCGTGAGGTAGGGCGCAATCTTGTTGTCCCACGGGCCGATGTAGTGGCCGGGGTTGTTCAGCCTCCGGTACTTTTCGGCGGCTTCCGCGACTGTCAGCCTCTCAGGCGGTCGGATCGCCTCAGCCGTGGCAAGGAGCATCTGTTCGAGGGTGGTGAACTGCCTCATATCAGATCGTCCTCGTCACGCTCGGGAGGATCACCTTCCTCGCCCATCTGGTTCGGCGTCTTCCCGCTCTTCGCGAACTCGACAAGCTCCTTGTAGATTTCGTCCTGAACCTCATCGACGATGGCGCTGATCACCTGATGCTGTTCGACGGTAAGGCCGTGTGCGCGCTCGACCCGATCAGGGATGAGTTGCAACTTAGTTCTCATGGATTGGAGCACTTCCGAGAACACAGTCAGAACGCGCTCGGTGCGCCATAGATGTCCCGCCTTTTCTTCCCACCGCTGGCTCTTGAGCTTCGCGGACCAGTAGGCTTCCCGAAGCCGTTCGGGCAGTTGGTCAGGCTTGATCGTCTTGATGTATTGCTCGATGTCGACGCGGGGCTTCACGAGGTAGGCAGCGGCCTCGGGAAGGTCGTAAAGAGGGGTGCCATGCTTGCCCGTGCCGATGGGCGCGCAGCCCATCAGCTTCCGCTCAGCGGTGCCGCGTCCCAGGCGGAACGCCTTCATCAGCCAAGGCAGCGAAACGCCGCCGACTACCGAGTGAACATCTGCGGTGCGAAGACTGATCTGCTCGACATCCTCTTCGCCGCCTACAAGGTCGTCATGGCGGCGCACGTCAGATCAAGTCCCCATTGTCGCGGCGCTCAGCCAGCTTCCCATGGAGCCAGGACCGGATTTCGCTGTTCGGCCACATGGCAACGCCGCCCTGCTTGATCGGTGCGGGGAAGGAGCCATCCTTGATCGACCTGTAGAGCGAAGACCGGCCAAGCGGGACCAGATCGAGCACCCGATCAATGCGCAGGAGGCGAAGGTCTTCGTCAGTGTGATGAGCCTGTCCCAATTCGTCTGTCCCAAACTGTCCACTTTCAGTTGGTATAGTCAACTGAAAGTGGTCATGCAAGAGGACGGATTGGGACTTGTGGATTTCCGCTCAGACCAGGTCGCCGTGATCCCGGCGTTTACGCTTCTTGAGTTCATCGCAGATGTCGGCCCACGACTGCGCCATCTCGGTTCGCTCCTTGAGATAGGCCGTGCGGTTGTACGTTCGTCGGACCTCATTCGGATCGAGATGTGCCAGCGAAGCTTCGATTACATCGTAGCGGAAACCCCGCTCGTTCAGTATGGAACTGGCGCTCGACCGGAAGCCGTGGGAACTGTGCTCATCCGAGGCGTAGCCCATCCGCCGCAAAGCCGAGTTCATGGCGTTCTCGGACAAGGGGCGTTTCATGTTGCGGATCGACGGAAACACAAGCCGACCTTCCCCGAGAATTTTTGGACCGCCTCAAGGATCGTCACCGCCTGCCGGGACAAGGGTATGATGTGCTCCCGGCGCATCTTGGTCAGATGGGCGGGGACTGTCCAGCGCTTGCCCTTTAGGTCGATGTGGCTCCATTCGGCTTTCCGCAGTTCGACAGGACGCGGGTAACACAGCGCCATTATCTGCAAGGCGGCACGGAGCGTCGGCCACCCATCATACTCATCGACGCATTGCAGGAGCCGCCCGAAGGAGGTCTCATCGACGATGGCCGCTTGGGGGTCGCATTGATCGGGAGAAGCGTTCCGCGCAAAGCAAGTGTCGGATCGACGGTGGCCCGGTCAGTTCTGATTGCAAGGCGGAAGACCGACCCGATTGCAGCCCTGACTCGATGGGCTGTGTCCACGCGCCCACTCGCCTCGATATGGCGGATGACCTTGAGAACTTTGGACGCCGGTATCTCGGAAATGGGGTCATCACAAATTTCAGAGGCGAGGTCGAACAGATACCATTCGTTCTTCTCGATGGTTTTAGGGGTCCGCCCCTTTTCTCTAAGATCGTCGATATGCTCCTGCGCAATCACACGGAACGTATTGCCGATGCCTTCGACTTTCGCCTTCTCAGCCTCCCGTTTGGCCGCAACCGGGTCGACTCCTTTGGCAACGAGCTTCCGCGCCTGGTCGCGCGCCTCGCGAGCGTCTGAGAGGGGGACATCAGGATAGACCCCCATCGACATCGTCTTGCGCTTCCCATTGACGATGTAATCAAAGCGCCACCATACCGCGCCCGTGGGCCGAACAATCGCGTACAGACCGCGCTCGTCGCTGATCCGGTACGGCTTTTCGCGTCCTTTCGCCTTCCTAAGACTCAGGTCCGTCAACGCCATAGGGGAACCTCCTATGCAGTAACTAAGTTGGCCCATGCAGTAACTCAACCGGAAACTTACTGCATTTTTCCGTGGATTGGGTGGCACGGATCGGGATCATGAGGGACAGCAGAAATCGACGATATGCCAATTTCCTATGAAAAATCAGTACGTCCTGGAACTAGTTGGGACTGATTGGCATCAATCAGGAAAGGCTAATGGTGCCCCTGGCCGGGATCGAACCAGCACTCCTTGCGGAACTCGATTTTGAGTCGAGCGCGTCTACCAATTCCGCCACAGGGGCCCAGAAGGGCGCGTTCCGCACAGGTTCGCGGAACGCGCCGGGACTATACGAACGATAATGGGTGCGTCAAGCGATCACCGCTGCGTAAACATGGACATCAACGCGCCTCAAAGGCCTCGACCGTGTCGGCTGCGACCTCCTGCAGGAAGACGCGCATGTCGGGGTCTACCGCTCCGTAATAATCGTATTCGAGGCCTTCCGGCGACTGCCCGTACAACGTTGCGTAGACGGTAGCCGCTGCGAGGTATGAGCCATTCACGTTGGGATGGCTGTCATCGTAGGTCTGGTGCAGGACGAGTTCGGGATCGCGCCGCTGCGCCTCGGCGAAAGCAAGGCCCACCGGAATGACGACAGCACCGGCCGATTCGCCAGCTTTGCCATAGAGGTCAGCGATAATCTCGGTGTTGTCCGCGGCGAAATCCTTGTGACCCTCGCCATAGGCATGGGTCATATAGAGTGCCACCTTTGCGCCTGTTTCCCTGATCTGCTCGCTTGCAGCCGCGACCGTCTCATTGAAGGAGCCGGTGCGGCGTTCGCTCAGCGCCGCGCCGCTGTGCCCCTGCAGTATCACCACGTCGAACGGCGTGTCATAGCCGATCGCACCCGGCGTCAGGTAATGCCCGATCGGATGGTGCATCAGCGATCCGCCTGAAATCGTGATCGACCGATAGTCGAGATCGCCGAGCGGAACGCCAAGCCCTTCGACCGCCATTCGACGGACGTGATTGTGCAGGCTGTTGTTGTAATAGAAATAGCTGTTGCCAACGAACAGGACCTGGCGGGGTCCATCTTCCTCCGGCTCTGTGGCATCCTGTGCCAGCGCGTGGAACGGCAGCATCGCCACGAAAGCGGCGATCACCACGGCGCGTGTTTTCTGGATCACGAGTTTTCCTCCTGTCTCGGGCATGGATGTTCTAGCGTCGCGCCAGCGCGTTGATACCCCACCATTCAGCGGACAACGGCCTCCTCCATCGCGCGACAGGTCGAGCGAACGCATTGCCGCCCGGGACGGCAAGGCAGGAATCGAACCCAAGGGCAGAAATGTAGGAGGAGCCGTCCGCCATGGGTGGATTTCGGAACATCAGGCAGAAACCCTGTTTCGGAACGCACACATCACGGTGGAAAAAGCGGCGTTCGAGCGCGGTAACTATCGCGCGAGTTCAATCGGATGCGGCGGACCGCGCCATTGCGCGGCAACAGTTTTCTTTCTAGGAGAGGCTTCCGCAACCGGGGTCCCTCCATGCTTCGCCGCCTCTACGACTGGACGATGTCGCTCGCGCGCACCCGTCATGCAGAACGCTCGCTGGCCGCCGTTTCCTTCGTCGAAAGTTCGTTCTTCCCGATCCCGCCGGACGTGCTGCTGATCCCCATGGTGCTGGCCGAGCGCGCGCGCTGGATTCGCTACGCGCTGATCTGCACTGTTGCATCGGTGCTCGGCGCGCTGCTTGGTTATGTGATCGGTGCCTTTCTGTTCGACGCGATCGGAACACACATCATCGAGCTCTACCAGGCGGAGGACGCCTTCGCGAAGGTGCAGGGCTGGTACGACACCTGGGGCGCGTGGGGCATCCTGTTCGGTGCGGTGACGCCGTTCCCCTACAAGGTGCTGACGATCTTCTCCGGCTTCACCGGCTTCAACATCGTCACGCTCGTCATCGTCTCGATCGTCGGGCGTGGTCTGCGCTTCTTCCTGGTGTCGTGGCTGCTCTACAGGTTTGGGGAACCTATCCGGACCTTCATCGAGAAAAATCTCGGCCTTCTTTTCACCCTTTTCATGATTCTCCTGATCGGCGGCTTCGTCGCCGTGCGCTACATATTCTGAGGGGTCCGATGTCGCTGACCGCCGCCACTGGAAAGATTCAAACCGCCGCCGCAGCGCTTCTGGTGCTGGGCATGACCGTGACTGTGGGCACCGCACTGGGATTCCAGCACGTCGGCGGCTATATCCCGTGCAAGCTCTGCCTCGAGCAGCGGCTGCCCTATTATATCGGCATCCCGGTGATGGTGCTGGCGCTGGTCTCGGCTCTCTTCAGGGGACCGGCCATCGTGACGCGCGGCCTGCTGCTTGCCGGTGCGCTGTTGATGACATGGAGCCTCTATCTCGGCATCTTCCACGCAGGTGTGGAATGGGCATGGTGGCCCGGCCCGACAGATTGCGGTGTGGTGGCACCGGCACCCTCCGGCGGCAGCCTTCTCGACCAGCTCGATGCGGTGATCCCACCCTCATGCGACCAGGCGGCCGGCCGCTTCCTCGGCCTCTCCTTCGCCGGCTGGAATGTGGTGGCAAGCCTCGCGCTCGCCGCGATCGCCTACGTCGCCGCGTTTCGCAAGGCCTGAGAACCGGAACCGCAAAATTCGCGGAGATCTGATGGAAGCCGCCTACGGCTCCAGTTCGACATCCCAGTAGAGATAATCCATCCAGCTCTCATGCAGATGGTTGGGCGGAAACAGCCGGCCGTTGTTGTGCAGGTCGTGCACGGTGGGCTGCATCGGCTTCTGGCGCGGCCACATCTTGGCGTCCCGCGGCATCAACCCGCCCTTGCGCAGATTGCATGGCGAGCAGGCCGCGACGACGTTCTCCCAGGTGGTCGCACCACCGCAGCGGCGCGGGATCACGTGGTCGAAGGTCAAATCCTCATGGGTGCCGCAATACTGGCACTGGAAGCGGTCGCGCAGGAAGACGTTGAAGCGGGTGAAGGCCGGATGCCGCGAGGGCTTCACATAGCTCTTGAGGCAGACGACGCTCGGCAGGCGCATGGAAAAGGAGGGCGACGACACCGCGTGCTCGTATTCGGCAACGATGTTGACCCGATCAAGAAAGACCGCCTTGATCGCGTCCTGCCAGGACCAGAGCGACAAGGGGTAATAGCTCAACGGACGATAGTCCGCGTTCAACACCAGTGCGGGCAGCGCATCCGGCGAGACTGCGATCGTCACTGACTGACCTCCTTGGGCTCGGGCTTCGATCGGCGCGGATACTGTAATCCCGAGATTGCAGGAATGTGAAGCGGCTATTTCGCGCCGCAAAATTCCAAATCATGCTGTTTTTGCGGCTTTTTCGCCGTTTCGGTGGGCGGTGCAGCGTCCCGTCCGCGCAATTCGCGATAGTAGGCCCAGAAAAGCCGCGACGCGACGCCTCTCCAGGGCGTCCATGATTCGGCGATTCGGTAGAGCGTTTTCGCGTCGGGGCGGGGTTCGATAGCCAGCGCATGGCCGACGGCGGTCTGCAACGCGACGTCGTGAGCCGGGAAGATGTCGGGATGGCCGGCGCAGAACAGCAGGTAGACTTCCGCGGTCCACGGCCCGACGCCGTGCAGCGCGGTCAGCCGCGCCATCGCCTCGTCGGGATCCGCAGCGGCAAGGTGGTCGAGGTCGAGCCCGTCCTCGACAACCGCACGGGCTATCGCCAGCAGCGTCTTCTGTTTGGGCCGCGAGAGGCCGGCGGTGCGAAACGCCTGCTCGCCGGCCGCCAGCACGCCCGGCGCATCGAGCGGATCGACCAGCGCCACGAGCCTGCCCAGGATCGCGTCGGCGCTCGCCCGCGAAACCTGCTGCGAGACGATGATCGATACGAGGCTGGCAAAGCCCGGTTCCGACAGGCGCAGCGGCACCTCGCCGGCGGCAGCGACGACCGCTGACAGCCGGGGATCGATGGCCACCAACGCATCAAGCCCTGCGGCAATGTGTTCCAGCGTCTCGATCCTGCGCATCATTCGCCCTTGTTCTTGATTGCAGGCCACCGTAGCAATCGCGCGATGAACCTCACAATCCGATTGCCGACATTCTCATGACACGGCCGGTCTTCCGTTTCGCGCCGAGCCCCAATGGCGAACTGCATCTCGGCCACGCCTATTCGGCGCTGTTGAACGCGAGGCTTGCGCGCGAGACCGGCGGCCGCCTGCTGCTGCGGATCGAGGATATCGACATCGGCCGCTGCACCCCGGAATTCGAAGAGGCGATCTATCGCGATCTCGCCTGGCTCGGCATCGAATAGGAAGAACCCGTGCGCCGCCAGTCGGACCATTTCGCCGACTATGCCGAAGCCCTCGACCGGCTGATCGATGCGGGGCTTGCCTATCCCTCCTTCATGAGCCGGGGCGAGGCGCGCGCAATGATCGTCGAGGCTGAAGCCGTCGGCCGCGAATGGCCACGCGATCCGGATGGCGCGCCGCTGTTTCCGACGGCCGAGCGCAGTCTTTCGAGCAGGGAGCGACTTACCCGGATCGACGAGGGCGAGCCCTTTGCCTGGCGGCTGGATATCGAAGCGGCGCTCGCGCATGTCGCGCGTCCCATCCTGTGGGACGAGCAGGGCAGCGGCCCGGCAGGCGAGACCGGTTGCATCACAGCCGATCCGGCGGCATGGGGCGATGTCGTGATCGCGCGCAAGGAGGTGCCGACAAGCTACCACCTCGCCGTCGTGGTCGACGATGCGTTGCAGGGCATCACCCACGTGGTGCGCGGCCGTGACCTTTTTCACGCCACCGCCGTCCAGCGGCTGTTGCAGGAGCTGCTTGGGCTTTCTGCGCCGGTCTATCTGCACCACGACCTGGTGCTGGGAGACGACGGCCGAAAACTGTCCAAAAGCAGGAAGGACACCGGCCTCGCCGCGCTGCGTACCGCCGGCCTCACGCCGACGGACGTCACGCGCATGGTCGGTCTGTAGCGGCTGGCGCCTGGTTGACCGTTAGACGACACAGGAGCCTGCTCCGCCAAGGTGGCGTTGTAATCTTGCCTGTCAGTGACACGAAACCATTGGCTCAATTCTAATCCTTTGCTTGTCGCGGCGATCGGCACTAGAGCGGGCTGCCTGCCATCGATCCCAAGCCCGAGCCATGTCCCGCGCTGCAAGCTTCATTCCCGTTCTATTCGTGCTGCTCTGGGCAACCGGCTTCATTGGCGCCCGCTACGCGATGCCATGGTCGGAGCCGTTCAGCTTCCTCGCCGTACGCTTCGTGCTCGCGGCGGTCGTCTTGTTGCTGATCATGCTGGTGATGCGTTCGAAGAAGCTGCCTCCACGCAAGGCCGCGCATGCCGCATTTGCCGGCGCGCTGATCCACGGCGTCTATCTCGGGGGCGTGTTCTGGTCGATCCGGCATGGGCTGCCGGCCGGGCTTTCCGCTCTCATCATCGGGCTCCAGCCGCTGATCACCGCCGTCATGGCAGGCTGGGCGCTAGGCGAGCGTATCCTGCCCCGCCACTGGGCGGGGCTCGCCGCGGGCTTCCTCGGCATAGTGATTGTGCTGGCGCCGAAGATCGGCCAGGCAATCGGCGGCGTCACGCTGGCAACATTCCTGGCCTGCCTGGCCGGCGCGGTGGCGATCAGCGCCGGCACCGTGTGGCAGAAGAAGTTCGTATCCAACGCCGACCTCGTCACCGCGACGCTGTGGCAATATCTCGGCGCCGCCATGGTGATGGCCATCGGCTCATTCGCCTTCGAGACGCGCCAGTTCACGCTGACCGGCGAACTCGTCTTCGCCATGGCGTGGCTGGTGCTGGTACTGTCAATCGGTGCGATCTTCCTTCTGATGATGATGATCCGCGAGGGCGAGATGTCGAAGGTCTCGTCACTCTTCTACCTCGTGCCCGCGGTCACAGCCCTCATCGCGTGGGTGCTGTTCGGCGAAACGCTGACACCGGTCCAGCTCGTCGGCATGGCGATCACCACCATCGGCGTCGCGATGGCGACCCGCCGATAGGGACGCGTCAGAATTCCTCCCAGTCGTCACTTGCCAGCGCCGCGTTTCCGGCAAAGGCACTCTTCACCTGCCGAACGAGTTGCCGCGCGGGCGATGGCGCCGGTTGCGATTGCTGGGAAGCAGCAGGCGTTGCAGCCGCCTCACCCGTCTTGAACTGCGTCAGCAGGCTGAACAGCGATTGCGCCTCGCCCGCCAGCGAGTGGCTGGCTGCGGTCGATTCCTCAACCATTGCCGCATTCTGCTGCGTGCCCTGATCGATCGTGTTCACCGCGCGGTTGATCTCGGCGAGGCTGGTCGCCTGTTCGCGCGCGCCCTGCACGATGGCAGCGACGTTGGTGTTGATCTCCTGCACCTGCTGGACGATCTGCTCCAGCACCTTGCCGGTTTCTCCCACAAGTGAGACGCCGCGCTCGACCTGGCTCCCCGAGGTGCCGATCAGCTCCTTGATGTCCTTGGCCGCCATTGCCGACCGCTGCGCGAGTTCCCGCACCTCCTGCGCCACCACGGCAAAACCCCGTCCGGCCTCTCCTGCACGAGCGGCTTCGACGCCGGCATTGAGCGCCAGCAGGTTGGTCTGGAAGGCGATCTCGTCGATCATACCGATGATGTTGGAAATCTGCTGGGACGATGATTCGATCTCGCCCATGGCGGCAACCGCATTGCGCACCACGTCGGCCGAGCGTTCCGCATTCTCGCGCGTCTGCCGCACAAGGCTGCCCGCTTCCTCCGCCCGCTTGCTCGAATCCGAGACAGTCGCAGTAACCTGCTCGAGTGCCGCGGCAGTCTCCTCGACCGAGGCCGCCTGCTGCTCGGTCCGCCTCGAAAGGTCCGATGCGGCAGAGCGCACCTCCTCCGCACCGGCCGCGATCGACCTTGCATTATGGCCCACAGCCTGCATCGCTGCGCAGAGCTTGCCGACGGCCTCGTTGAAATCGGTCCTCACCTGCTCCATCGAGGGCACGAAGGCGCGCTCCAGTCGCTGCTCGAGGTCGCCCTCCGCAAGCGCGCGCAAGCCGCCTCCCAGCGCGACGACGGCGCTCATGCGCTCGCTGACGTCGGTTGCGAACTTCACCACCCTCACCACCTTGCCGTTAAGATCGACGATCGGGTTGTAGGCGGCCTGGATCCAGATTTCCTTGCCGCCCTTGCCGTAGCGCACGAATTCGTTGGCAATGAATTCGCCCCGGGCGAGCCTCGGCCAGAACTGGCGGTATTCGTCGCTTTGGGCATAGCCCGGATCGCAGAACATGCGGTGATGCCGGCCCTGGATTTCGGCAAGCTCATAGCCGAGCGTTTCGCAGAAATTGTCGTTGGCAGTGAGGATTTCGCCTTCAGGCGTGAACTCGATGACCGCCTGGGATTTCGAGATCGCCGCCAGCTTGCCGGCATCCTCGGCCGCTCGCTGCCGCGCCGCGGTAACGTCTGTGGCGAACTTGACCACCTTGTAGGGCTTACCGCGCCTGAACAGAGGATTGTAGGACGCCTCGATCCATATCTCCCGACCGCCCTTGCCGAAACGCTTGTACTGGCGCTGGTCGTATTCGCCGCGCGCCAATCGCGCCCAGAATTCGCGATATTCGGCACTGTCCGCTTCCGCCGGGTCTACGAACATCCGATGGTGGCGGCCGGCGATCTCCGACAATTCATAGCCCATCGCCGCGCAGAAATTGGCGTTCGCAAAGAGAATGTTGCCCGCGAGATCGAAGTGGATGACAGCCTGCGAGCGGTCGATGGCGGCTACGATGGCGCTGTCGTCGGACAGAAGCGCGGAAAGCAGCTTCGGCATGGCAAAGCCTTTCGGGTTCCGGTCTTAAAAGACCTTGCGACACTGGTCTCCAGCGCCTGAATCCACCGAAAAGCGGGCCTACCTGCCCGTCCGTTTTTGTTCGCCTCGCCCGCAACATAACTACCAGCGACAAGGTTAAACAATCGCTATTGCTTTGCCGACTTAAAGTTGGTGTCCGGTTGCAGACTACTGCGCCACCTTGGCGCGCGCATCGAGGTACCGCTTGATGGACGCGTTGAGCTCGCCGCCGAGGATGAAGATCGCCGACACGATGTAGAGGAACACCAGCGCGATCATGATCGAGGCCAGCCCCGCATAGGTCGAGGCATAGGTCGAGTAGTAGCTGAGATAGGTGGCGAACAGGGATGAACCGACCACCCAGAACACGAGCGTGAAGATCAGCCCGGGCACGATCTCGCGAAACCGGCGCTTGCCCGCCGGCAGCCAGAGATGCACCGCGATCAGCGCGAGAACGATGATGACAGCAGCAATCAGGATGCGCCACAGATTGATCGTACCGATATAGGGCTCGATCCACGGCAGGCGCTGCTGCGCGATGCCGATGGCGACCGGCAGCACGACGAGCAGCGACGAGACGACCAGAAAGCCGATCGTCGCCACCAGCACGAAGGCGAGGCTCTGCGCGCGCAGGAAGAAGATCGAGCGCCGGTCGAGCACCCGATAGGCCCGATTGAGCCCCACGCGCAACGCCTCGATGCCGTTGGAGGCGAAGAAGGCGGCCGCGAGGATGCCGATGGTCAGGAAATCGCCGCGCTGGATGGTCAGCACGCTCGACACCTCGCGAGCGATCGGCGCTGCGATCTCCTCCGGCCAGGTGTCGAAAATGAGATGCACGGCCGTTTCGGCAAAGGCATCGGCACCGAGAAAGCTCGCCAGCGACGTTGCGAAAATCAGGAAAGGAAACAGCGCCAGCAGGGCCGACAAGGCGAGATGGCTGGCGAGCGCCCACCCGTCATCATAGTTGAAATGTCCGATGGCGTCGCCGAGGACGCGTTTGATGATAACCAGTCTGCGCAGCATTTTTCCGGCCGATTGTATCGCACGTGCGAATATGGGAAGGGAATCGCCTTCATGGCAAGCATCGATACAGATACGAAGCAACAGGCTGACAAGTTGCGCACAATCATTGTCACCGGCGCCTCGTCCGGCATCGGCGCTTATTGCGCACGCGCGCTCAAGCGTGATGGCTGGCGGGTGTTCGCAACGGCGCGCAAGCCTGAAGACATTGCAGCCCTGGAGGCCGAGGGCATCGAGGCCCTGTTCCTCGACTACCGCGACCCCGCCTCGATCGAGGCGCTCGTTGCGGAGGTGACGACCCGTACGGGCGGACGTCTCGACGCCCTCTACAACAACGGAGCCCACGCGCAGGCCGGCGCGGTCGAAGACCTGCCCGTGGAGGCGTTGCGAGAGCAGTTCGAGGCCAATTTCTTTGGCTGGCACGACCTAACGCGGCGGATCGTGCCGGTCATGCGGGCGCAGGGGCATGGCCGCATCGTTCACTGTTCCTCGATACTGGGCCTCCTGCCGGTCAAATATCGCGGCGCTTACACAGCGTCGAAATTCGCGCTCGAGGGGCTGATGCTGACGCTTCGGTCGGAACTCGACGGATCCGGCATCGAGGTCTCGATGATCGAGCCCGGCCCGATCGAATCGAAATTGCCGTCGAACGGCCTTGCCTGGTTCGAGCGATACATCGATGTCGAGGCATCGCCACACCGGCCGGACTACGAGGCACAACTGGCGCGGCTACGTCAGGGCGGCGTCAGGTCGCGGATGAAACTCGGGCCCGACGCGGTATATGCAGTTCTCAAACATGCGCTGGAAAGCCCGCGCCCACGGCCGCATTACCTGGTCACGACGCCGGCAAAGATAGGCGCGCTGCTCAAGCGGCTGCTGCCGGCGTCCGTGCTATACCGCTTCCTTGCCAACCGCGCCTGAACGAGATCGGAAACCAACCATGTCGACAGCCTTCAACATCATCGCCATCCTCTTCATGGTCGCCGTGGTGATCGTGCTTATCCGTGGCCTCATGAACATGCTGCGTGGCGGGTCCGGCAACACCTCCAACAAGCTGATGCAGGCTCGCGTGCTGCTTCAGTTCTTCGCGCTCGTGTTCATTCTGCTTGCGCTCTATTTCTCGCGCGGCTGAACGATCGGGGAACTGCAAGATGGTCGTACTCAACAAGATCTACACCCGCACCGGAGATGACGGCACGACGGCGCTGGGCTCCGGCGAGCGGCGGCCTAAATACGACCTGCGGGTTACCTCCTACGGGACGGTGGACGAGGCCAATGCGTGCATCGGCATGGCGCGGCTCCATACCGCGAGCGCCCATGCGGAGATCGACGCGATGCTCGGCCGCATCCAGAACGATCTTTTCGATCTCGGGGCAGACCTCGCTACGCCCGATACCGGGCAGGACCTCGGCTACGAGCCGCTACGCATCGTCGCCTCGCAGGTGGCGCGGCTGGAGGCCGACATCGACACGTTGAACCGCAACATCAAGCCGCTGCGCACCTTCGTCCTGCCCGGCGGCTCACCAGCAGCGGCCGCGCTTCATCTCGCGCGCACGGTCGCACGCCGCGCTGAGCGTCTGATGGTCGAACTGTCGCTGAAGGATGGTGAAACCGTCGGGGCGGAAGCGATCAAATACATCAATCGCGTCTCCGATTTCCTGTTCGTCGCCGCCCGCGCCGTCAATGACAATGGCGAAAGCGATGTGTTATGGGTGCCGGGACAAAACAGATAGCCCCAGTGCCGAGGCGGGGCGCGGGGGAACATGTTCATACCGCTTCATGACGCCAACACGCTCAAGCGCATCCGCCTTCAATATGTAACGCTGGGCCTCATCGCCGCCAACTGCCTCGTCTACCTGCTGACGGCGGTCGCGAGCGAGCAGTTCATCGAAGCAACCGTGATCGGGCTGGGCTACATACCGGCGACCTTGTTCGACAATGTCGTGCGCCCGCCCAATCTGGTTCTTGTGCCGGACCAGGCGACCTACATCACCTATTCATTCCTGCACGGCGACATCTTCCATCTGGGCGGCAACATGCTGTTTCTTTGGGTGTTCGGCGACAATGTCGAGGATGCGCTCGGCCATTTCAGGTTCCTGATCTTCTATCTGGCCTGTGCGGCCGCCGGCGCGTTCATGCACGGCCTGCTCGTGCCGACCTCCCACGCACCGCTGATCGGCGCTTCGGGTGCCGTCGCCGGCATCATCGCCGCCTACCTGATCCTGCATCCGCGCGTGAAAGTTTGGGTGCTCGCCTTCGGTCGCGTGCCGCTGCGCCTTCCAGCCTGGATCCTGCTGGCGCTGTGGATCCTGTTTCAGTTCGCGATGATCGCGCTAGACGGCGAGGGCGAAGTGTCTTGGGCGGCCCATGTCGGCGGCATCATCGCCGGCGCAGTGCTCGTGCTGGTGCTGCGCCGGCGCGACGTTCCGCTGCTGGACCAGACAGTGGTCACGCCGAAAGCAGCCGAGGTTGAAAGGCCCGCGCCACCACCGCCGGCCGAAGCACCCTCGCCTTGGGGCAGGCGCTGACGGCCCGCTGCACAATTCAAACGGTTTGAGCCGGCAGCGGATATTGACGCTGGCGCGACGGATGACTACAGCCTCATGCGGCCACGGCACGCATTGCCCGGCGGGCGGCGCGACGTGCTGAGTTTCGTCCCGACGATGTCGGTATCCGGCAAGCGATCGGCATGAGGGGCTGCTACGCAGCTCCGACAAAAATCTCGGAAAGGTCTCACGCGCATGAAAGTTCTTGTCCCTGTCAAGCGGGTTGTCGACTACAACGTGAAGATCCGCGTCAAGTCGGACGGATCGGGCGTCGAACTCGCAAATGTGAAGATGTCGATGAACCCCTTCGACGAAATTGCCGTCGAAGAGGCGATCCGTCTGAAGGAAGCGGGCAAGGTCGAGGAGATCGTCGTCGTGTCTATCGGCCCGGCGCAGGCGCAGGAGACGATCCGCACCGCACTCGCCATGGGCGCCGACCGCGGCATTCTGGTCAAGATCGAAGAGACCACCGAGCCGCTCACCGTTGCGAAGCTCCTGAAGGGCATCGTCGACGAGGAAAAGCCGGAGCTCGTCATTCTGGGCAAACAGGCAATTGACGACGACGCCAACCAGACCGGCCAGATGCTGGCGGCACTTCTCGGCTGGTCGCAGGGCACCTTTGCCTCCAAGGTCGAGATCGACGGCGGCAAGGCCAAGGTCACCCGCGAGGTCGACGGCGGCCTGCAGACGGTGGAGCTGTCGATGCCGGCCATCGTGACCACCGATCTGCGCCTGAACCAGCCGCGCTACGCTTCGCTGCCCAACATCATGAAAGCGAAGAAGAAGCCGCTCGACGAGAAGTCGGCCGCCGATTACGGCGTCGATGCGTCGCCGCGCCTCAAAGTGCTGAAGACCGAGGAGCCAGGCGGCCGCAAGGCGGGCGTCAAGGTCAAGGACGTCGCCGAGCTGGTGTCGAGCCTGAAGTCCGCAGGCGTCCTCTAGGGTCCGGAAAAGGGAGATTATCGATATGGCCATTCTTCTCGTTGCCGAGCACGACAACGCAACCGTTTCCGACCAGACCGCCAAGGCGCTGAGCGCTGCACTGGCGATCGGCTCCGACGTAGACATTCTTGTCGCCGGCAAGGGCGCCAAGGCTGCCGCCGACGCCGCCGCCAAGCTCAAGGGCGCACGCAAGGTTCTGCTGGCCGAGTCCGATGAGCTTGAGCATCGCCTTGCCGAGCCGACCGCGGCCCTCGTCGTGTCGCTCGCCGACGGCTACGACGCGCTGGTCGCGCCGGCCACCACGATGGGCAAGAACGTGATGCCGCGCGTCGCAGCCCTGCTCGACGTCATGCAGGTGTCGGAGATCATAGAGGTCGTCTCGCCCGACACGTTCAAGCGCCCGATTTATGCCGGCAACGCCATCCAGACCGTGCAGTCGACCGACGCCAAGAAGGTCATCACGGTCCGCACGGCCTCCTTCCAGGCGGCAGGCGAAGGCGGCTCCGCTGCGGTGGAGACCGTTTCGGCGGCCGCCAATCCGGGTCTTTCGACCTTCGTCGAGAACAAGCTCTCGGAGAGCGATCGTCCGGAGCTTACCTCGGCCAAGATCATCATCTCGGGCGGGCGCGCGCTGGGCTCTTCGGAAAAGTTCCAGGAAGTCATCCTGCCTGTCGCCGACAAGCTGGGTGCCGCGGTGGGCGCGTCCCGCGCCGCGGTGGATGCCGGCTACGCGCCGAACGACTGGCAGGTCGGCCAGACCGGCAAGGTCGTGGCGCCTGAGCTCTACATCGCCGTCGGCATCTCCGGCGCGATCCAGCACCTGGCCGGCATGAAGGACTCCAAGGTGATCGTCGCCATCAACAAGGACGAGGAAGCCCCGATCTTCCAGGTGGCCGACTACGGTCTCGTCGGCGACCTCTTCACTGTTCTGCCGGAACTCGAAAAGGCGCTTTGACGCACCGCCGACCGGCGTATTAATTTGTGAAGGGCGGGGTAGACAGAAGTCACCCCGCCCTTTTAGTTTGCACCGCAACAAAAGCACGGCCGAAAAACGGCCCGACCACGGGATCAGCGTCATGACTGGCAAGATCGGAACGGTAGGCATCATCGGCGCCGGCCAGATGGGCGGCGGCATCGCCCACGTAGCGGCCCAGGCAGGCTACAAGGTCAAGCTCTACGACATCTCGCCCGAGCGCATCGAGAACGGCATCGCCACGATCAACGGCAACATGGCCAGGCAGGTCTCGTCCGGCAAGATGGAGGAGGAGGTGCGCAAGGCCGCACTCGCCAACATCTCCGCAGCTCCGACACTAGAGGATCTCGCAGGCGTCGATCTCGTCATCGAGGCGGCGACCGAGGACGAGACCGTCAAGCGCAAGATTTTCGCCCAGCTCTGCCCGATCCTCAATCCCGAAGCACTGCTGGCGACCAATACCTCGTCGATCTCGATCACGCGCCTTGCCGCGCAGACCGACCGGCCGGAGCGCTTCATCGGCATTCATTTCATGAACCCCGTGCCGGTGATGAAGCTGGTCGAGCTGGTGCGCGGCATCGCCACCGAGGATTCGACCTTCGAGACTGCGCGCGAATTCGTCCAGAATCTCGACAAGACGATCACGGTGGCCGAGGACTTCCCGGCCTTCATCGTCAATCGCATCCTGCTGCCGATGATCAACGAGGCGATCTACACGCTCTACGAGGGCGTAGGCTCGGTGGAAGCCATCGACACGGCGATGAAGCTGGGCGCCAACCATCCGATGGGTCCGCTGCAGCTTGCGGATTTCATCGGCCTCGATACCTGCCTGTCGATCATGCAGGTTCTGTATGACGGTCTCGCGGATTCCAAGTACCGCCCCTGCCCGCTACTGGTGAAATATGTCGAGGCCGGCTGGCTCGGTCGCAAGGCCGGACGCGGCTTCTACGATTATCGCGGCGAGCATCCCGTCCCGACCCGCTGAGCCAAGGCACGGCGCTACCCACAATTGCAGCGCGCAAAACCGCGCCCCTGGTGACAGGGTCGCTGCTCCTTTCGTGCGCCCGTTAGCCAATTTCCGTTTTGTTTTCGCGGCTTGACCGTTCCCGGCTTTACAAAGCCGCGGCGCGGTAAGAGTATCGGCCTCAATCCAGCCCTAGCGGGGGCCGGGCCAAAAACAAGACGCACAAACACGACCAAGTGGAGGTTTTTCGTATGTCATCCAGAACTCGCAACGCGCTTGCCGCGTCCGTCGCCGGCGCGCTCCTTTTTGCCGCGTCCGCCGTCGCGCAGGCGCAGGAAGTGAAGGTCGGCATCATCCTGGGCTTCACCGGCCCGCTCGAAAGCATCACGCCCGGAATGGGCGGCAGCGCCGAGCTCGCGCTGAAGGAAGTCAACGACAGCGGCCTGTTCCTAGACGGCCAGACGCTGGTGCCGGTCCGCGCGGACTCGACCTGCATCGACAACGCTGCCGCGACGGCCGCTGCCGAGCGCCTCGTCACCACCGAGAACGTTGCCGCCATCATGGGCGCCGACTGCTCGGGCGTGACCATCGGTATCGTCAACAACGTCGCGGTGCCGAACGGTGTCGTGATGGTTTCGCCGTCGGCGACCTCACCGGCGCTGACCGACATCGAGGACAACGACTACTTCTTCCGCACCGCGCCTTCCGACGCGCGTCAGGGCGAAGTGCTGACCGAGGTGATCCGTTCATACGATATCGATTCCGTCGCGGTGAGCTACACCAACAACGACTACGGCAAGGGCTTCTCGGACTCCTTCGTCGCTGCCTTCGAGGCGGCCGGCGGCACGGTGACGATCGCTGCCCCGCATGACGACGGCAAGGGCGACTACTCGGCCGAGGTCGGCGCGCTCGCAGCCGCCGGCGGCGACGTTCTCGTCGTACTCGGCTATGTCGATCAGGGCGGTGTCGGCATCATCCGCTCGGCCGTCGACACCGGCGCGTTCGACCGCTTCGCGCTCGGCGACGGCATGTACGGCCAGAGCCTCATCGACGCGATGGGCGACAGCATCGAAGGCACGATCGGCGTGATCCCCGGTGCCGAGGGTGAGGGTTCGGCCAAGTTCGCTGAAGCTGCGAAGGCTGCGGGCCTCGACCCGACGAGCTCCTACACCGGCGAAAGCTACGATGCCGCTGCGCTGATCGCGCTGGCCATGCAGAAGGCAGGCTCCACGGACCGCACGGCGATCCGCGACGCGATGCTTGAGGTCGCCAACGCACCGGGCGAGCAGATCATTGCGGCAGACCTCGCCAAGGGCCTGCAGATCCTCAAGGACGGCGGTGACATCGACTATGTCGGCGCAACCAATGTCGAGCTGATCGGCCCCGGTGAAGCGGCCGGAACCTACCGCGAGTACATCATCGAAAACGGTGAGTTCAAGACGGTCCAGTTCCGCTAAGCCAGCGTAAGACGACAAGACCCGGCCTCCCCGCGAGGCCGGGTTTTTCGCACATGGAGCATGCGGCAGCCGGGTGGGTGCCACAACGACATCTGGATAAATGCGGACTGAAAGCGCAGTATAACGCTGCGTAAGGCGCTACATTTTCGCACATAAGATGCGAAAATCTGACAAATCGGCCGCTCGCAGCTTGCTTTTTCCAAGGATTCAAGGGCAGAAGGCCCGCGTTTCATTCCAGGCAACGAGAACAAGAGCCGCAAACGGCTCAGGGGAACCGAATGATCCGTGTAGACGATCTGCATATGCATTTCGGAGGTATCAGGGCGGTTGACGGGGCGAGCATCGAGATCGCCAAAGGTTCGATCACCGGCCTGATCGGTCCGAACGGCGCCGGCAAGACCACGCTCTTCAATGTCATCGCCGGCCATTACAAGCCGTCCTCCGGAACGGTCTGGCTGGGCGATGAGGACATAACCGGCCTCACCCCGCACGAGCTGTTCCACAAGGGGCTGCTGCGCACATTCCAGATCGCGCATGAATTCTCCACACTGACCGTCCGCGAGAACCTCATGATGGTTCCCGACCAGCAGCCGGGCGAAAGCCTCGTCGACGTCTGGCTTCGCCCATCAAAGTGCGCACGCGAGGAAGAGGTGCGTGCCCGTGCCGACGAGGTGATCGAGTTCCTCGAGATTTCGCATGTCGCCGACGAGTTCGCCGGCAACCTTTCCGGCGGCCAGAAGAAGCTGCTCGAGCTCGGCCGCACTATGATGGTCGATGCCAAGATCGTGTTCCTCGACGAGGTGGGCGCCGGCGTCAACCGCACGCTGCTCAACACGCTGGGCGACGCCATCATCCGCCTCAACAAAGAGCGCGGCTATACGTTCTGCATGATTGAGCACGACATGGATTTCATCGGCCGCCTGTGCGACCCGGTCATCGTGATGGCCGAGGGCAAGGTGCTGATCGAGGGCTCGGCCGAGGAGGTCAAGGCCGACGAGCAGGTGATCGAGGCCTATCTGGGCCGCGGTCTCAAGAATAGGCCTGCGAAGAAGTCGAAGGGAGGCAGTGCATGAGCTTCCTGATCGGCGAGGCGATGACCGGCGGCTATGGTGGCGCCGACATCCTGCATTCCTGCACCATCGCTGTCGAAAAAGGCGAGATCGCCGTCATCGTCGGGCCCAACGGCGCCGGCAAGTCCACCGCCATGAAGGCGATGTTCGGCATGCTCGGCCTGCGCGAAGGTCGCGTGATGCTGGGCGACCGCGACATCACCGCCCTTTCCCCGCAGGACCGAGTCAAGGCCGGCATGGGTTTCGTGCCCCAGACCTCCAACGTCTTCGTCACCATGAGCGTGCAGGAGAACCTGGAGATGGGCGCCTATATCCGCCAGGACGATTTCTCCGATACCATGGCGCAGGTCTTCGACCTGTTCCCCATCCTGAAGGAAAAGCGCCGCCAGCCGGCGGGCGAGCTCTCCGGTGGCCAACGCCAGCAGGTTGCAGTCGGCCGCGCTCTGATGACCCGGCCGAGTGTGTTGATGCTCGACGAGCCGACCGCCGGCGTATCGCCCATCGTCATGGACGAACTGTTCGACCGTATTCTTGAAGTGGCGGCCACCGGCATCGCCATCCTGATGGTCGAGCAGAACGCACGCCAGGCTCTCGCCATTGCCGATCGCGGCTACGTCCTGGTGCAGGGCAGCAACCGTTTCACAGACACCGGGGAGGCCTTGCTTGCCAACCCGGAAGTCCGCGCATCGTTCCTGGGAGGCTGAGGTCATGGAAGGTTTCCTCAACGCCCTGGTGGTGTTCGCAAACTTCGTCTTCATTCCGGGCCTCGCCTATGGCGCGCAGCTCGCGCTCGGCGCGCTGGGCGTCACGCTCGTGTTCGGTATCCTGCGCTTCTCCAACTTCGCCCACGGCGACCTGATGGCATTCGGCACCATGATTACGATTCTGGTGACGTGGTGGCTGATCGGCATGGGCGTCACCCTCGGCCCGCTGCCTACTGCTCTCCTGGCGCTGCCGGTGGGCATCATCGGCGCCGTCGCCATGGCGCTGCTGATCGACCGCCTCGTCTTTCGCTTCTACCGCAAGCAGAAATCGGCAGGCATCGTCTTCGTCATGGCCTCGGTCGGCGTCATGTTCGTGCTCAACGGCATCGTTCGCCTGATCATCGGCCCCAACGACCAGCGGTTTGCCGACGGCGAACGCTTCCTCGTCACCGTGCGCGGCTTCCGCGAATATACGGGGCTCGCCGAGGGGCTGGCGATCCGCCTGCCGGTGGCGATCACCGTGATCGTCGCCGTCATCGTCGTCGCCGCGCTGTTCTGGTTCCTGCAATATTCGCGCACGGGCAAGGCAATGCGCGCCTATTCGGACAATGAGGACCTGGCGCTGCTGTCGGGCATCAATCCCGACAAGGTCGTCATGGTGACCTGGATAATCGCGGCAGCGCTCGCGACGATCGCAGGCGTGCTTTACGGCCTCGACAAGAGCTTCCGGCCCTTCACTTACTTCCAGCTCCTTCTGCCGATCTTCGCCGCGGCCATCGTCGGCGGCATCGGCCAGCCGCTAGGCGCGATCGCCGGCGGCTTCGTGGTCGCCTTCTCCGAAGTGACGCTGACCTATGCCTACAAGCGGGTGCTGGAGTATCTCGGGTTCCAGCCGGAAGGGCTCGTCCAGCTCCTGTCGACCGAATACAAGTTCGCCATCTCCTTCGTCATCCTCGTCCTCGTGCTTCTGATAAGGCCGACCGGCATCTTCAAGGGGCGCGTGCTATGAGCAACCGCGAGCGCATCATCTATCTCTACGGCGCGATGGCGATCCTGCTCGTCACGGTAGGCGTTTTCCAGAGCTGGACCCTGAGCCTCACGATCCTGAACCTATGCCTGATCTCTGCGATCATGTCGCTGGGCGTGAACATGCAGTGGGGCTATGCCGGCCTGTTCAATGTCGGCATCATGGGGTTTGCAGCACTCGGCGGGCTCGCCGGCGTGATCGTCTCCATGCCGCCGATACCGGGCGCCTGGTCGGCCGGCGGCGTCGGCATCGGCCTGTCGCTTCTGGCGTTGGTGGGCACGGTGGGCATCGCCGTCTTCGTGCGCGGGCGCACCTCCGGCAGCGTGCGCACACTGGCGACCCTCGCCATCGCGGTGATCGGCTATTTCGTCATTCGCCGCTTCTTCGATCCCGCTGTCTCGGCCATCGAGAGCTTCGATGCCGCGCGCACCGGTTATCTCGGCGGTCTCGGCATGCCCATCATCTTCTCGTGGCTGGTAGGCGGCGTCTTCGCGGCGGGTGCGGCATGGCTGGTCGGCAAGATCGCGCTCGGCCTGCGGGCAGATTACCTCGCCATCGCCACGCTGGGCATTTCCGAGATCATCATCGCCTTCATGCGCAACGAGGAGTGGCTGACGCGCGGCGTCAAGAACGTGTCGGGCCTGCCGCGCCCCGTTGCCTACGAGGTGCAGCTTCAACAGGCGCAATGGTTCGTCGACCTGTCCACGCGACTGGGAATCGATCCGATCTCGTTCTCGTCGATCTACGTTCGGCTCTCCTACGCATTGCTCTTCGCCGTCGTGCTCATTGTCCTGATGTGGCTGGCGGAGAAGGCACTCAACTCGCCCTGGGGCCGCATGATGCGCGCCATTCGCGACAACCGCGACGCAGCAGAAGCGATGGGCAAGGACGTGACCGGCCGTCACCTCCAGATATTCGTGCTCGGCTCTGCCGTCGTCGGCATTGCGGGCGCGATGCTCACCACGCTCGACGGTCAGTTCACGCCGGGTCAGTACAACCCGTTGCGCTTCACCTTCCTGATCTGGGTGATGGTGATCGTCGGCGGCTCCGGCAACAACTGGGGCGCGGTGCTGGGCGGCTTCCTGATCTGGTTCATCTGGGTCGAGGCGGAACCCGTGGGCGGCTGGCTGATGTCTGTCATCACGGCCGGCATGGCGACGACCAACCCGGTCCGGCTGCACCTCGCCGATGCCGCGCCATACATGCGGCCGCTTCTGATGGGCGTGATCCTGCTTGTGGTGCTGCGCTTCGCCCCGCGCGGCCTGATACCGGAACGTTCCGCGATGGCGGCGCGAAAGTGACGTGAAACCCGTCTTCCCGGAAGCCGGAGCGTAGCGAAGGCTATCCGGGACCCATTGAGCAGCGCGGCCGGGTTGCGGGTTCTCGCGACGGCGATGACATGCGGCACATCCTGAACCGGGCCATGCTCCACGATTTCTGGACCAATGGGGTCCCGGCTCTCCCTCGCTACGCTCGGTTGGCCGGGATGACGGCTACGTTCTTTACATCGCCGCTTCGATGAGGCGCTTGGCGTCGTCGCTGGCCCATTCGGCAGGTCCGTTCATGTGGCCGATCATGCAGCCTTCGTCGTCGACCAGCAGCGTCACCGGCAGGCCAAGCGCCAGCCCGCGCCGCTTGAGTTCGTTGAACAGGCCGAGCGTCGAATCCCGATAGTAGCCAAGCGCGTCCACCTTCGTTTCCTCTAGGAACCGCTTGGGCTTCTCGTCGCTGCCCGTGTCGACGTTGACAGCCACCACCTCGAAGGCATCGCTTCCCATATCCTTCTGGAGCTGGTTCAGCGCGGGCATCTCCTCGCGGCATGGCGCGCACCAAGTCGCCCAGAGATTGACCAGCAGCGTCTTGCCGGACAGGTCGGCAAGCGTCATCGGGCTTCCGTCCGGGGCATTGAAGGCGAGATCCTTGACCGACTGCGGCGGGTTGGCGGCCAGTATCGCCGCGACCTCGCCGCGGGCTGCTGCATCCACGGCCTCGAGCGTTTCGGCCTTAGCCTGACAGGCCGCAGTGTCCGCATCGAGCGCGGCAACCTGCTGCGGATTGTTGCCAGAAGGTGCGCCCATCACGTATACGCCGATCGCACCGACAGTGACGCCAGCCACGATTGCAAGCGTGATCAGCCGTCCGGTCGGTAGATGGAATTTGCCGTTTGCCATCAGTCAGTCCACTCAGTCCTTCGGGAGCCCCGTTATCACCATGAGCGAGAAAAAGGCCAGCAATCAGATGTGGGGCGGACGATTTGCCTCGGGTCCCGCAGCGGTGATGGAAGCGATCAACGCCTCGATCGGCTTCGACAGGAAGCTCTACGCACAGGACATCCGCGGCTCGATCGCTCACTCCGAGATGTTGGCGGAAACAGGCATAATATCTGCCGACGATCAAAAGAAGATCGCTCACGGGCTGAACACGATCCTGTCAGAGATCGAGGCGGGCACTTTCAAGTTCTCGGCCAGGCTTGAGGATATTCACATGAATGTCGAGGCGCGGCTGGCCGACCTGATCGGCCCTTCGGCAGGCCGCCTGCATACGGCACGCTCGCGCAACGACCAGGTGGCGCTCGATTTCCGGCTATGGGTCAAGGAGGAGCTTCAGCGCACCGACGTGGCGCTGGTTGGCCTGATAGAGGCGTTCCTCGACCGCGCGCAGGATCATGCTGCCACCGTCATGCCCGGCTTCACCCATCTCCAGACAGCTCAGCCGGTCACCTTCGGGCACCATTGCATGGCCTATGTGGAAATGTTCGCGCGCGACCTTTCGCGCGTGCGCGACGCCATCGAGCGCATGGACGAGTCGCCGCTGGGTGCGGCAGCGCTTGCCGGCACCGGCTTTGCCATCGACCGCCACCGTACGGCCAGGGCGCTCGGCTTCCGCGAGCCCACCCGCAATTCCATAGACAGCGTGTCCGACCGCGATTTCGCGCTGGAATACCTGTCGCTGGCAGCCATCTGCGCCACCCATTTGTCGCGGCTGGCGGAAGAGATCGTCATCTGGTCGACGCCGCAGTTCGGCTTCGTGCGACTGTCCGACCAGTTCTCGACCGGCTCCTCGATCATGCCGCAGAAGAAGAACCCCGACGCCGCCGAGCTGGTGCGCGCCAAGACCGGCCGCGTCAACGGCCACCTCATCGCGCTGCTCACGGTCATGAAGGGCCTGCCGCTCGCCTATTCCAAGGACATGCAGGAAGACAAGGAAGCCGTCTTCGACGCCGCCGAGACGCTCGACCTGATGCTGGCGGCAATGACCGGCATGGTAGGCGACATGGAGATCAACGCAGCCTCGATGAAGCGGGCCGCCGGCTCCGGCTATTCGACCGCGACCGATCTCGCCGACTGGCTGGTACGCGAGGCCGGACTACCATTCCGCGAAGCGCACCATGTCACAGGCCGGGCCGTTGCCGCCGCCGAAGCCCGCAAGGTTGCGCTCGAAAAGCTGTCGCTGGAGGAGCTGCAGGAAATCGACAGCCGCATCACTGCGGACGTGTTCGGCGTGCTTTCCGTCGCCGCCTCCGTCAAGAGCCGCTCGTCCTTCGGCGGCACCGCCCCGCAGGAGGTGCGTCGTCAGGTGCGCTACTGGCGCAAGCGCTTGAAACGGGATGCATCGGCAGCAAAACTCCGCTAGAAACACCGCACACTCAATTGCACGGACAGGCAGGATGCACGCCGGAACCCTTATCAGAACGACACTTCTGCTGGCGGCGATCGGCGTTGCCGTGACCGCCTGCGGCCGCCGTCCAGGCACGCTCGACACGCCTTACGAAGCGGCCCGCGACGCGCGCGAGGAAGCCCGGCGCAACGATCAGCCGCTGCCGCCAGAGCCAAAGCCGCCGGTTCAGGATCGCAAATTCTTCCTCGACGGCCTGATCTAGAAAGCGGCTTCCGTGAACCATTTCGAGTATCGCGACGGCGTTCTGCACGCCGAAGACGTTTCAGTGCCGGAGATCGCTTCCGTCGTCGGCACGCCGTTCTATTGCTATTCGACCGCGACGCTGACGCGGCACTACAACGTTTTCGCAAAGGCGTTCGATCAACTCGACGCGCTCGTCTGCTACGCAACCAAGGCCAACTCCAACCAGGCGGTCATCCGCACGCTTGCCAAGCTGGGCGCGGGTGCGGACGTCGTCTCGGAAGGCGAACTGCGCCGCGCGCTGGCAGCCGGCATACCGGCCGACAAGATCCTGTTTTCCGGTGTCGGCAAGACGGCGGACGAGATGGACTTCGCTCTGGCAGCCGGCATCCGCTGCTTCAACGTCGAATCTCTGCCGGAGCTGGAACTGCTTTCAGCCCGCGCGGTTGCCGCCAACCGGACTGCGCCGACCTCGCTGCGCATCAACCCGGACGTCGACGCGAAGACGCACAAGAAGATTTCCACCGGCAAGGCCGAGAACAAGTTCGGCATAGCCTGGAAGGACGCGCGTGCCGCCTATGCCCGCGCCGCCGCGCTGCCGGGACTGAAGGTTTGCGGCATCGACATGCACATCGGCAGCCAGATCACCGAGCTGCAGCCCTTCGATGACGCGATCGCGCTTCTGGTCGAGTTGACCAAGACGCTGCGCGCCGAAGGTCACGCGATCACTCATGTCGATGTAGGCGGCGGGCTCGGCATCCCCTACCGCAACGACAACGAACCGCCGCCACTGCCCGATGCCTATGCGGCGGTGGTGAATCGCCACATGAAGCCGCTCGGCCTGCAGGTGATCTTCGAGCCCGGCCGGCTGATTGCCGGCAATTCCGGTATTCTCGTCAGCAAGGTCATTTATCTGAAGGAAGGCGACGCCAGGAATTTCCTGATCGTGGATGCGGCGATGAACGACCTGATCCGTCCGACGCTCTACGACGCTTTTCACGACATCCGGCCCGTGATCGAGCAGCCGGCCGACGCACCGCGACTGATGACCGATGTGGTTGGCCCGGTTTGCGAGACAGGTGACTATCTCGGCCACGATCGGGACCTACCGAGGCTGGCATCCGGCGATCTCGTCTACGTCGCCACCGCCGGCGCCTACGGCGCAGTGCAGGCCTCGACCTACAACACCCGTCTTCTGGTGCCGGAAGTGCTGGTCAACGGCGACCGTTTCCACGTCGTCCGCCCCCGCCCCACTTACGACGATGTGATAGGGATGGATTCGATCCCGGGCTGGCTGTAGCGCCAAAAGTCAGGCGTCAATCACGATTTCGCGCGCCGCCTCGCCTTCGCCGCGTTTGCTGCTATCCTTTCGTAGAGCGGTGCGATTCCGGCACCGCAGAGATGATGGCTCCCGAAAGGACCGGATGGCGGAAAGCGGCGAGAGAAGGACGCACCCGGCTGTCGAGCGCGGATTGCTCGCCCGACTCGGGCGTACGCGCGCGGTGGTGCGCGGGGCGATCGTCATCGAGCGCCTCTGGCCGCTTGTCCTCCCGTTCCTGATCGTTGCCAGCCTGTTCCTCAGCCTGTCATGGCTGGGCATCTTCCGGATGATACCGGACTGGCCCCGTATGCTGCTGCTCGGCGTCCTGGCGCTGGCTGGCATGGCGGCGCTCTACCCGTTGCGCTTCTACCGTTCACCGAAGTCCACCGAGATCGACCGGCGCATCGAACATGCCAACCGCCTCGAGCACGCGCCGGTGCTGACACAGACGGACCAGCTTTCGCAGGCCGCGCAGGGCCCCTTTGCGCAGGCGCTGTGGCGCGAACACCAGAAACGTATGGCGGCACGACTCAACCGGCTTTCCGGCGACATGCCTCGCGCACGCGTGCCCGAGCGCGATCCGTGGGGGCTTCGCGCGATCGCGGCGCTCCTGCTGGTCGTCGCCTTTGCCTTCTCCTTCGGTCCGCTGGGCGGTTCTCCGCGTGACGCCTTCCGCAGCCATGCCAGCGCCGACGTGGTGCCGGCGCGCATCGACGCCTGGGTGACACCGCCTGCCTATACCGGTCGCGCGCCGCTCTTCCTGAGTGCACGTATGGGCGAAGAGGAAGCGCCGGTATTCGAGGTGCCGGAAGGCAGCGCCATAGCAGTGCGCGTGACCGGCGGCGCTGGCGACGAGACGCTTTCCTATCTCGACGCCCATACCGGCGAGGCGCTGGCAATTGAGCCCGCAGCCGCCTCGTCCGACACAAATACCGCCGCATCGACGACCGCGCGCCAGTTTGCCGGCACGCTCGACTCCGACGGCATGCTGACGCTGCAGTCCGGCAGCAGCGAGCTGCAGCGCTGGGCTTTCAACGTCATTCCCGACGATCCACCCGCGATCCGCTTTGCCGACGAGCCGAAGCGCGCGATCAACGGCGCGCTGGAACTCGCCTATGAGGTCGAGGACGATTATGGCGCGGCCAGTGCCGAAGCCGTGTTTGAGCAGGCTGAACCGCAGGCAACCGGCGCGCGGCCGCTCTATGAGGCGCCCGAGATGCCGCTGGTGCTGCCCCGCCGCAACGGCCGCGACATTGCCGCCCGCACGTCCCTGGACCTTACCGAACACCCGTGGGCCGGAACGCGCGTCAACCTGACCCTTGAAGCGCTCGACGGCGCCGAGCAACGGGCTCGTAGCGAGACGAAAGAGATCGTGCTGCCGGAGCGTCCCTTCGCCAACCCGCTGGCCAGGGCGATCGTCGAGCAGCGGCGAATCCTCGCGCTCGATGCCAACCGCAAGGGGCGCGTGCTCGACCTCATCGACGCGATCACGCTGCGGCCGGATGATACGTTCGACAACCTATCGCATTATCTGGGTATCATGGCGGCGCGCACGCGCCTTGTCATGGCCGACTCCGACGAAGCGCTTCGCAACGTTGCCGACTATTTGTGGGAAATCGCGCTGACGATCGAGGACGGCGCCCTTTCTGCCGCCGAGCGGCGGCTGCGTCAGGCGCAGGAGGCTCTCAAGCAGGCCCTCGAGAACGGCGCGAGCGACGAGGAGATCGAAGAGCTCATGGCCGAGCTTCGCGAGGCGATGCGCGAATTCCTGCGCGAATTCGCCGAGCGCGCGCAGCGCAATCCCGACATGGCCATGCAGATGCCGATGGAGGGGCAGGAGCTGAGCCAGAGCGATCTCGAACGCATGATGGACCAGCTCGAGAACCTCGCCCGCTCGGGGGCACGCGACCAGGCCATGGAAATGCTGCAGCAGCTCCAGGAGATGATGAACAATCTGCAGGCCGGCAACCAGCAGCAGATGAACCCCGGCGAAGGCGAGCAGAGTGAGATGCGCCGGCAGATGGACGAGCTGGGCGAACTGATGCGCCGTCAACAGGAGACGATGAACGAGACCTTCCGTCTCGACCAGATGCAGCCCGGCCAGGAGGGCGAGCAGGGGCAGCAGGGACAGGGCCAACAGGGCGGCCAACAGCCGATGACGCCTGAGGAGTTTGCCGAGGCGATGCGCCAGCTTCAGGAAGGCCAGGGGCAGCTTCAACGCGATCTGGATGCACTGACCCGGTCTCTTGAGGGCATGGGCATGGAGCCTGGCGAAGGTTTCGGCGAGGCCGGCGAGGCCATGGGCCGCGCCGAGGGCGCCCTTGGCGACCAGCAGGGCGACCGCGCCGTCGGCGAGCAGGGGCAGGCGTTGGAGGCGCTGCGCCGTGGCGCGCAGGACATGATGCAGCAGATGATGCAGGCCATGCAGGGCGAACAGGGCGGTAGCGAGGAAGGCGGCCGCCAGCAGAGTTCCGATCGCGACCCGCTCGGCCGGCCGCGCGCCACCACCGGGCCGGATTTCGGCGATTCCGTGCAGGTGCCCGACGAGGTCGACGTGCAGCGCGCGCGCCGCATCCTGGAGGAAATCCGCCGCAGGCTCGGCAACGCGCTCAGCCCCGAACTGGAACGCAACTACCTCGAGCGCCTACTGGAGATGCGCTGAGTACTCTCCGGCGTCATCCCGGCCAAGGGAGCGTCAGCGACCGCTGAGCCGGGACCCATTGAGCAGCGCGGCCGGGTTGCGGGTTCTCGCGGTGACGGGTGCTACACATTGAGCCGGGCCGTGCCACACGATTTTCTAGCCAATGGATCCCGGCTCTTCCCTCGCTGCGCTCGGTCGGCCGGGATGACGGTGGAGAGGGAGACGCTGTCCGGCAGCAAGATCGCCGAACCGACGAGAGCAATGCCGCGTGTAGGCGAAAACGGCCGCGAGTTGACGGGCCGCCGGTCGTCCGGCGCGCCTCTGAGCTTGTCAAAGGGGCAGGGCCAGCGAGTAAAGCGAGCGTACGGCCCGTGAGCGAAAGAATCACGCCCTGGCCGGCTTGAGCACGCTCAGCAGCGCGCCGTAAGGCGCCAGCATGATGATGGAAATCAGCATCTTCACGCCAAAGTCGCCGAGTGCGAGCGACACCCACAACGGCACCTCGCCGCCCAGCAGGAACGGCACGGCAAAGCCGAGCGAGCTGTCCTCGCGGCCGAGCGCGGTGTCGAGGAGGGCGAAGCGGTCTGCAAAGGCCAGCGAGAAGAACAGCACCGTGTCGACGATGGCGCCGATCACCGAGGAAATCAGCGGCGCCTGCCACCAGGCACGTTCCCTGAGCCTGTCGAAGACGGAGACGTCGAGAAGTTGCGCCACCAGAAAGGCCGAGCCGGAAGCAATCGCGATGCGTGGCGTCGCCAGCCAGATCGACAGCACCACCGCGATGGCGAAGCCGACATAGACGACCTTGCGCGCGGCGGCGGGGCCGTAGCGCCGGTTCGTCAGATCGTTGACGAGGAAGGCGAGCGGATAGGTGAAAGCACCCCAGGTCAGGAGATCCTGAAGCCCGAAATGCGCAAATGGAAACTGGACGAGGAAGTTGGATGCGACGACGACTGCCGCCATGGAGGCCACGAAGGGCCAGACCTGTAGCTGTCTGGACATTTTTTTATCCTGGGTGATGGAACCAGTGGGCGGGCCGGATGCCCGCCGCATCATCGAAAGGACGCGGAAGCGGCCGCGCGCTTAGGCGGCAGCCTGCTCGGCAACCTTCTTGGCGATCTGCTTCTTGAGCAGGCGGGCGCGCTGCGAAAGCTCGGACACGCTGGCCTTGAGCAGGAAAGCGTCGAGGCCGCCGCGATGCTCGACCGTGCGCAGCGCGTTTGCCGAGATGCGCAGGCGCACGTTCTGGCCGAGCGCTTCCGAGATCAGCGTCACGTCGCACAGGTTGGGCAGGAAGCGACGACGGGTCTTGTTGTTGGCGTGGCTAACATTGTTGCCGGTCATCACGGCCTTGCCGGTCAGTTCACAAGCGCGGGACATGTCTTGTACCTTCGTTTCGTTGCCGGGCCATACCCCACTGCCGCACCATCAGCGAACGGCGCGCGGGCAGTATCAGGCGGCCTCTTGGAAAAGTTGCCGTTCCCATAGTGGCATTTGGCCATCCGGTCAAGCGCAAGCTCACCGTGAGCGCGCAAAACCACCGCGCCCATCCTTATATTCGCCGGATTTGACCGCCAAGCAGCGGACAACCCGGAGGTAACGGAAGGGACACTCCTACCAGACGGAAGGTGCCTATGGCCCGCTCGCTTGCTTCATGTCTCGTTCTTGTTGTCCTCGCGACAACCGTGCCCGCTGCGGCTGCGCAACAGCAATCCTTCAGCGCGGATTATTCGGTGACGCTGCTGGGCCTGCCGATCGCCAAGGCGCGCTTCGACAGCACGTTCACCGCAGACAGCTTCACCATCGACGGGTCGCTCACCAGTTCGGGCATCGCCCGCATCTTCGACAAGACGACCGGAACCACGCGCGTCGAAGGCTCCATCGGCAGGGATGGAGCGTTTCCACGCACCTTCCGCTCGCACTACGATTCCGGCCGCAAGAAGAGCCGCACCACGATACGCTTCGCGCGCGGCACGGTCTCGAGCGTTGAAAACAAACCGGAACCGAAGCGCGGTGACACCTGGATACCGGTAGCCGAAGACCACTTGCGCGCAGCACTCGACCCCCTGACGTCGACGCTGATCCGCACTTCCGATCCTGACGCCGTATGCAACCGCACCATCCGGGCATTCGACGGCGAGATGCGCGCCGATCTACAGCTTTCGCCCGCGGCCCGGCCGATTCGAACGGCCGCGTCACCTGCGACGCACGCTTCGTTGCCGTATCCGGCTATCGCAAGGGCCGCAAGCAGATCGACTTCCTGCAAACAAGAAGCCGCATCGCGATCACATTTGCCCCGCTGGGGAAGACCGGCTTCTTCACGCCCGTGGACGCATCCGTCGGCACCCAGATCGGCCCCGTGCGCATCACCGCGCAGCGCATCGAAGCGCGCTAAGGACCTTCCAGCCCTTGCCGCCAGTCCGCCATCCGGCTAACGCTGCGCGCACGAGGCGAGGAGGCACCATCGATGGCGCGCGCAACCCTGATCGGATTTTCTGCGGTCGTGATGTGGGCGCTGCTGGCGCTGTTTACCGCCGCCTCCGGCGCGGTGCCGCCGTTCCAGTTGTCCGCCCTTACCTTCGCGATCGGCACTTGCGTCGGCCTCGCCATGCGCGCCGTCAGCCCACCCGCAACGCGCGCCCCGATCCCGCCAGTCGTATGGCTGATCGGCATCGCCGGCCTGTTCGGCTACCATTTTTTCTACTTCACGGCGCTGCGCAACGCGCCGGCGGTCGAGGCCAGCCTGATCGCCTATCTCTGGCCTCTGCTCATCGTGGTCGGCTCGGCCCTGCTGCCGGGCGAGAAGCTGCGCTGGCACCATATTGCGGGTACCGTGCTGGGGCTTGCCGGCGCGTTCCTGATCGTCTCGCGCGGTGGCGGGCTCTCCTTCGACGCGCAATATGCGTTTGGCTACGCCATGGCCGGCCTGTGCGCGTTGACATGGTCGTCCTATTCGCTGCTGTCACGACGGTTCCCGGCGGTGCCGACCAGCGTCGTCACCTGGTTCTGCGCGGCGACGGCCCTGCTCTCGCTTGTATGCCACCTGCTGCTTGAGGAAACCATCTGGCCGGCAGATGCGGGCCAGTGGCTGGCCGTGCTGGGGCTCGGCCTGATGCCCGTCGGCGCGGCCTTCTACGCATGGGATCACGGCGTAAAACGCGGCAACATACAGGTGCTTGGCGCGGCCAGCTATGCCGCGCCGCTGCTCTCGACGCTGGTGCTGATCGCCGCGGGTGCTGCAACCGCCAGCCTCAATATCCTCATTGCGTGCATCCTGATAACGGCCGGCGCCGTCCTGGCCGCCAAGTCCATGCTGTTCAAGCCCAGAACCCGGGCAAGACGGGAGGTCGGCGCATGATGCCGTTTGCCGGCGGGCCGGAGTCGCTTTCCAACGGCACGCTGCTGCTTTCCGCCGTAGCCGCCTTTCTCTACCTGTTGATGCTGCATCGGCCGCCATCCTGGCGGAGAACGGTCGTCAAGACGGGTTCGGTTGCCCTGCTGGCGGTGTTGGCGCAGGTCGAGGGTGGGCCGCTTCTGCTGGTCGCCGCCCTGGCGCTGAGCGCGATCGGCGACGCGTTTCTGGCACAGGACGGCGAAAAGGCCTTCCTCGGCGGGCTTGCGAGCTTTCTCGTCGCCCATCTTGCCTATGTCGCGTTGTTTGTAGCTACCGGCGCGGGGACCGAAATCCTCGCCGTGCAGCCATGGCGGCTGGCATTGCCGGTGGCGGTCACATTGGCAGCTCTGCCGCTGCTGCGCCGGCTGCTGCCCGCGGCGGGACCGGATATGCGTCTTGCCGTGGCAGCCTATGCGGCCGCCATCCTTGCCATGATGTGGAGTTCGGCGACGGTTGCAGCTCCGCTGGTGATGGTTGGCGCAGCGATGTTCGTTGTTTCCGACGCGATACTGGCCACGGCGAAGTTCCTCTTCGCGCCGGCATCGCGCCACCATGCCTGGGCGGCGCCCTCGGTGTGGATGCTGTATTATCTGGCGCAGGTCGCGATCACCCTCGCCTTCATCCTCTGACGGGCGGCTCCCAGCCCGGCGGGGCAAGTTCGAAAGCGGAAAACAGGAAGCCGGGCGCGACCGTGCAGCCGACCAGCGTCCAGGCACCAGTCGAACGCGCCGCCTGCCAGCAACCGGCCGGCACGATGCCCTGTGGGCGCTCCCCTGCCGCAAGGTCGGCACTGAGCCGCAACCGCTCGACCGCGACGTCGCCCTCGCACCAGATCGTCAGTTCCAGCGGCGCGCCGGCATGAAAATGCCAGATCTCGGCGGCATCCTTCACGCGGTGCCAATGCGAGCGGTCACCTTCTTCCAGCAGGAAATAGATCGCGGTCGAATGACCGCGCTCGCCGCCGGCATCGTCGCGGAAGGTCTCGACATACCAGCCGCCTTCCGGATGCCGCTGCATGCCGAGCGTGGCAATGATGTCGGCCGCCCGCATGTCAGGAGACATCCTTGCGCTTGCGGATTTCGGCGAACACGGCCTCGTCGGTGGCATTCTCCATGCCCAGATTGCGGCGGATCGCAGGGTCGTGCCAGCGCATGAAGGGGTTGGTCGCCATTTCCTCGCCGATGGTCGTCGGCAATGTCGGCTGATCCTCGGCGCGCAACGCCTCAACGGCTTTCACGCGCTGCTTCAGCACCGGATTGGTCGGATCGACGGTCAGCGCGAAGCGGGCGTTGGACAGCGTATATTCGTGGCCGCAATAGACGATGGTCTCGGCCGGCAGCCCGGCAAGCTTTTTCAGCGAGGCGAGCATCGTCGCCGGCGTGCCTTCGAACAGCCGTCCGCAGCCGAGCGCGAACAGCGTGTCGGCGGTGAACGCCACGCGGGACCGCGGCAGGTAGTAGGATACGTGGCCGGCCGTATGGCCCGGCGTTTCGATGACCCGCACCTCCTCGCCGCCGAGCCGGACCGTGTCGCCCTCGGCGACCGTTTCGTCGATGCCCGGGATTTTCGATGCTTCGGCCTTCGGCCCGACGATGCGCAGGCCGAAACGCTCCTTGAGCGCAAGGTTGGCTTCCACATGGTCGAGATGGTGGTGCGTTGTCAGGATCATCGTCGGCGTCCAGCCGGTGCGCTCGATCGCCTCGAGGATCGCCCTTTCTTCCGGCGCGTCGATCAGCGCCGTCTCGCCACTTGTGGTATCGCGCACCAAAACACCGAAATTGTCACTTCGGCACATGAATTGTTCTATCTCGACCGCCATGTCGTGCCTCCTTTGATTGGGCCGCACGATAGGGCCGAGCACGCGCCTTGTCACCGCCCGAGAGAGCTGCCTTGAAGTCGCGCCGGCCCACGGATACGGTTCGCGCCATGTTGTCCGACATCATCGATCTGCGCGCCTTCTACACCTCGACGCTGGGCCGCCTCGCCGAGCGCTCGATCGCGATGGCACTGTCCTCGGTCTGGGCATCGCTGCCCAACGAGCGGCTGGTCGGCCTTGGCTATACGTTGCCGTGGCTGGAGCGCTTCGGCGGTGATGCCGAGCGAGTCTTCGCCTTCATGCCTGCGCTGCAGGGGGCGGTGAACTGGCCCGCCGGCGGCCCCTCGGCTACGGCGCTCGTCTTTGACGAGGAACTGCCGCTGTTCGATTCGTCCATCGATCGCATATTGCTCGTCCACGCGCTCGAACATGCCGAGAACCCGCGCGAGACCTTGATGGAAATCTGGCGCGTGCTGGCGCCAGGCGGCAGGCTGGTCATCGTGGTACCCAATCGTCGCGGCGTCTGGGCGCGGTTTGAGCACACGCCTTTCGGAACCGGGCGGCCGTTTTCCCGTACGCAGCTCAACAACCTCCTCCGGGACACCAATTTCACGCCCGGGTCATGGGCGGACGCGCTGCATTTTCCACCATCTCGAAGACGCTGGATGATGCGACTGCACGTACTGCTGGAGCGTACCGGCCGGCGACTATGGCCGATCTTTGCCGGCGTGATCGTGGTTGAAGCCCAGAAGCGGCTGTACCAGGGCGTGCCTGTCGCGGCGCGGGCCTCGCGGCGTGTGTTCGTGCCGGTACTCTCCCCGCAGGGCGCGACACGGGCGATTCGCGAAGACGCCCGCACCTTAGGCCCATAGCGCTGGTAATCCTGCGTACAGTCGTTAACCTCCCAAGAGGGAGGATCGCTGATGCCTCAGGAACTCGTCGACGCCGGCCAGTCATGGCTCGAATACGCGATGCGGCCCTGGTTTGCCTACCAGCTCGTTCTCATCGCGCTCCTGTTCCTTGCGGCGAAACTCATCGCCCGCCGCCTCGAAGCCTCACTCGAGGAGCGCGCCCGGCAGATACGCGGCCAGCCGGCGATGCTGCGCGTTCTGGTGGCGCTGCTGCGGCGGGTCGACTGGATCCTGTTCGTCGCTTTCCAGGCGGCTGCGCTCGTCGTGCTGAATCGCGTCACCTGGCCGAGCAACACCGTGCTGGTGTCGATTTCGCTGTCGCTTGCGCTTGCCTGGCTGGTCGTTACCGTCGCATCACGCATTATCCGCAACAGGTTCGCTGCGCGGCTGGTGCAGTGGCTGGCCTGGATCTATGCCTGCCTGACCATTCTCGACCTTGACGACGACGCATCCCTGGCGCTGGAGAGCATTGCACTGCCGCTGGGCACAACGCGGCTGACCGTTCTTCTGCTGCTCAAGTCGACGTTGCTGCTGATCGCCGCGATCTGGCTGGCCGTGATGATCGGCAACATGATCGACGACCGGGTGAAGGCTGCAAGCGACCTGACGCCCTCGCTGCGGGTACTCATCGGCAAGATCGTCAAGTTCGCGCTGATCGTGCTTGCCGGCACCGCCGCGCTGTCGGCGGTCGGCGTCGATTTGACGGCACTGACGGTCTTTTCAGGCGCGGTCGGCGTCGGCGTCGGCTTCGGATTGCAGAAGGTCGTGTCCAACTTCGTTTCTGGCATCATCATCCTGCTCGACAAGTCGATCAAGCCCGGCGACACGATATCGCTGGGCGAAACCTTCGGCTGGATCCGCGATCTGCGCGCACGTTTCGTCTCCATCGTTACCCGCGACGGCCGGGAATATCTGATCCCCAATGAGGATTTCATCACGCAGCAGGTGATCAACTGGTCGTTCTCGGATGAGCTGGTGCGGCTCGACGTGAAGTTCGGCGTCTCCTACGATGCCAACCCGCATCAGGTTTCCGAACTAGCGATCAAGGCCGCAATGACCGTGTCGCGCGTCGAGGCCAGCCGGACGCCGGTCTGCTGGCTGACCGAGTTCGGCGATTCCTCGCTCGACTTCGTTCTGCGCTTCTGGATCAAGGACCCACAGCAGGGATTGACGAACGTGCGCGGAAAGGTGCTGCTGGCGCTGTGGGATGCCTTTCAGGAGGCCGGCATCGCGATCCCTACCCGCACCGCGAGATCGTCTTCAAGACGCCGATCCCTGAAAGCAAGCCGCGATCGCAGCGGCGCAGGAAGCCGGCCGGCTGAAGCAACGGCCGGCTGCGTGATCAGGCCACCACCGCCTCCGAGCTGCCGCCGAGCTCCGCCAGGTCGTACGGCGTCGTCTGATAGACCTGGTTGATCCAGTTGCCGAAGAGCAGATGCGCATGCGAGCGCCAGCGGTTGAGCGGTGGTCGCGCCGGATCGTTGCCCGGGTAATATTCGTGCGGCACCTCGATCGGCGAACCGGCCGCGACATCGCGGTCGTACTCCTCCTTCAGCGAGGTGGAATCGTATTCGATGTGGTTGAACATATAGAGCCGGTTGCCGGTCTTCTCGGCAAGCATGCAAGGGCCGGTGGCATCCGACTCCATCAACAGCTCCAGCCCGGTATTGGCCGCGATATCGGAGCTGCGAACCTCCGTCCAGCGGGAGACCGGTATGGCGAAATCGTCGGAAAACCCGGTGAGGAAAGGCGACGCCGGGGCATGGTTGCGGTGGCGGTAAACGCCGAACGCCTTCTTCTCCAGCGTGTATTTGGGCACGCGGTGGAAATGCCACGCGGCAGCCATGGCGCCCCAGCAGATGAAGAAGGACGAGTGCACGTTGGTCGTCGTCCAGTCGAGGATTTTGGTCAATTCGTCCCAGTAGGTGACGTCCTCGAAAGGCAGCAGCTCGATCGGCGCCCCAGTGACGATGAAACCATCGAACTTGCGCGACCGGACCTCCTCCCACGTCTGGTAGAAGGTGATGAGATGCTCTTCGGACGTGTTCTTGGCCTTGTGATTGCCGATGCGCACCAGCGTCAGTTCCACCTGCAGCGGCGTCGCGCCTATCAGCCGGGCAATCTGCGTCTCCGTGCGGATCTTGTTGGGCATCAGGTTGAGCAGACCGATCTGCAGCGGCCGGATGTCCTGCCGCAACGCCGAGCGCTCGTCCATGACGGACACGCCCTCGCGCACCAGTACGTCTCGGGCGGGAAGCTGGTCGGGGATCTTGATCGGCACTGCAAACACTCCAAAAACAAAAAAACCGGCGGCGAATTCGCGGCCGGTCCCAACGGACATGTTGCAAACGGCCCTTTAGCAACTTGTTTAACGTGGCTGCAAGCCGACCGGCCAAATCACCACGGGTCTGATCTTGCTTTTAGGCCTGCCCGCCCTTTGCGTCAACGGCAAAGCTTGCTAGAGGCAGGCGGCCCTTCAAGCTGGAATACGCCCATGACCACCGAGCTTCGCCCGCAACCGCGCCCCGGCGTGATGGAGATCGATGCCTACGTGCCCGGCAAGAGCCATGCGCCGGCAGGTGTTGCGAAGGTTCACAAGCTGTCGGCCAACGAGAACCCGCTCGGGCCATCGCCGAAGGCGGTAGAGGCCGTGCGCGCGATCGCCGACCGGCTGGAACTCTATCCCGATGGTTCGTCGACGCGCCTGCGCGAGACGATTGCCAGCGTGCATGGGCTGAACGCGGCCAATGTAATGGCCTTCAACGGCTCGGACGAGGCCATCGCCCTGATGGCGCGCACCTATCTGCGCGACGGCGACGAGGCGATCTACAGCGAGCACGGCTTCCTTGCCTATCCGATCTACATCCGCGCGGCCGGCGCCACCCCGGTCGTGGCCGGGGAAACCGACGAACGCGCCGACGTCGACGCAATCCTTGCCGCCGTGACGCCGAAGACGAAAGCGGTGTTCCTCGCCAATCCCAACAACCCAACCGGCACCTATCTGCCCTTCGGCGAGATACGCCGGCTGCATGCAGCGCTGCGCCCAGGGACGTGCTGCTCATCATCGACGCCGCCTACGCCGAATTCGTGCGCCGCAACGACTACGAAGCGGGCGTCGAGCTCGTCGCCGGTTCCGCCAACGTCGTCATGACCCGCACCTTCTCCAAGGTCTATGGCCTGGGCGGCGCGCGTATCGGCTGGATCTATGCGCCGCAACATGTCGTCGACGTGCTGGAGCGTGTGCGCGATCCGTTCAATGTCAGCGCCATGGCGATCGAGGCGGGTGTCGCTGCCATGCTCGACCGCGCGCATGTGGAGCGCTCCGCGGCCCACAACGAGGAGTGGCGCAACTGGACGAGCGAGGAACTGCGCAAGCTTGGGCTGAGGGTCACGCCCAGCGTCGGCAACTTCATCCTCATCCACTTCCCGGACGACGCACGATACTCGGCGGCCGCAGCCGACGAGTATCTGAGCGCGCGCGGCTATCTGCTGCGCCGTGTCGCCGCCTACGGCTTTCCCAACGCGCTGCGCATGTCGATCGGCACGGAGGAAGCCAATCGCGGCGTTGTCGCCGCCCTCTCCGAATTTCTGAAAGACTGAACCATGTCCGACCCCATGTTCGACCGGATCGCGCTGATCGGCATCGGCCTCATCGGCTCGTCACTGGCGCGGAAGATCCGCCAGGAAAATCTTGCCGGCGAGATCGTCATTTCGACCCGGAGCCAAGAAACGCTGGCGCGCGCCGCGGAGCTCGGCCTCGGGGACCGATACCTGTCCGATCCCGCCGAAGCGGTCGTGGAAGCCGACCTCGTCATTGTTTCGGTGCCTGTCGGCTCTTCCGGCGCGGTGGCGGAGCTCATCGCATCGTCGCTGAAGACGGGCGCCATCGTGACCGATGTCGGCTCGACCAAGGCGTCGGTGATCGCGCAGATGCAGCCGCGCATGCCGGAACACGTCCATTTCATTCCCGGCCACCCGCTCGCGGGCACGGAAAAGTCCGGTCCTGATGCCGGCTTTGCGGAACTGTTCGAAAACCGCTGGTGTATCCTGACGCCTCTGGAAGGCACCGATGAAGCAGCTGTCGATCGGCTCGCCGCCTTCTGGCGCGAATGCGGCTCGAACATCGACACGATGGACCCGCAGCACCACGACATGGTGCTGGCGATGGTGTCGCACCTGCCGCATATCATCGCCTACAACATCGTCGGCACCGCCGACGATCTGGAAACGGTGACCAAGTCGGAGGTCATCAAATATTCCGCCTCCGGCTTCCGAGACTTCACGCGACTGGCGGCCTCCGACCCGACCATGTGGCGCGACGTGTGCCTGCACAACAAGGACGCGATCCTCGAGATGCTGTCGCGCTTCTCCGAGGACCTCGCCTCGCTGCAGCGCGCGATCCGCTGGGGCGACGGCGACAAGCTGTTCGAGATGTTCACGCGAACGCGAGCCGTGCGCCGCTCGATCATCGAGGCCGGGCAGGAAATCGACGCGCCAGACTTCGGCCGCTTCGTCGCCTCCCATCCGGAAAAGCGCTGAACTTCAGAGCGGCGGTATCGAGCCCAGCGACAGGAAGCCCAGACGTACTTCGCCGCCGTCGATACGCAGCGGCAATGTGGGCGTGTCTCCCATCGCCGACAGTCCCGTCATGGCGAGCTCGATTTCGCTACGGGATTCGGGCATCAGCTCGGCCAGGATGCTGGCCAGCGCCTGAGGCTCGCGCACCGTGACGCTCAATTCGGCGTCGACAAGCCCCGCCTCGTCGATCACCACAGGTCCGGTGATCGTCACGCCCGCTCCTTCAGCCGTCGAGAGCGTAATGTTGCGGATCGTGCCCGAGCGGCCACGCAGGCTGCGACGGTCCTCGATCGGTTCCGCCCATCCGGCAAGCGACACGTCCACCAGCCCGTCGAGCGGTGGCAGGGTGGTTGCACCGACCAGTTCGGCATCGAGCAGCAAAGAGGAAAAACGGGCGGCCAGATCGAGGTCTGCGCCGGCCGGTCGCATGTGAAGCTGGAAGCTCTCCGCCTGCCCGAGAAGCGGTGACAGGTCGCCCGGCTCATCCAGCCTTACCACCAGGTCGCGGCTTTCCATCGACATCCGCTCGGGCAGCGGCAAGGCGAGCCGCACACTGGCCTGCAGGCTCGACCAGGTCAGATCGAGCGCGTTGAGACCCGGCACCTGCAGTGTCGCCGGCCCGTCGAGTTCGCCTATGATGTGCTTCGGCGCATAGATTTGTGCGGCCGAGCGGAACTGCCGTGCCCGGAAGCCGATGCCGTTTCGTCCGTCCTCGAACATCACCGACCGGCAGAACACGCCTATGCGGAACGGATAGCCCCGCGCCTCGGCGTTTTCGCAGCTCGCGCGGCGCCCATCGCGGTTAACTCCAGCCACGGTCGCGTTGACCTCGTCGACCAGACGCCGGGAAGCATAGTGCCAGCCGAACGAATAAAGCACGACCGCCAGCACGATCGCCAGCGCGAACCAGAAGAACCGTCTGCTATAATTGGGTCGTCCTGCACCGCTTGACGCCATGCCCTCGCTCTCGCTACCCCTCGCCCCGGAACTGTCCGGTGCATTCAGTGTGGTTAGGCGATATGGGCGATTTTTGGGTGTTTGGCTATGGCTCGCTGATGTGGCGGCCGGGTTTTGCCCATACCGAAACGCACAGGGCGCGTCTCATGGGCTATCGCCGGGCGCTGTGCGTGCGCTCGCACGTCCACCGCGGAACTCCGGATCGGCCGGGCCTTGTGCTGGGTCTGGATCGTGGTGGATCCTGCCTCGGCCTCGCCTTCCGTGTCCCGGACGATCTTTCCGGCGAGGTAATGGCCTATCTGCGCGAACGCGAGCTCGTCACAAACGTCTACCTGGAAAAAAGGCTTCCTATCAGGCTCGACAGCGGCGACACGGTTGAAGCCGTGACCTACGTCGTCGACCGTCATCACCTGCAATATGCAGCGCGCGTCGATGTCGATGAAGCAGCGCGAACCGTCCGCAGCTCGGTCGGCCAGTCCGGCCCGAACGAGGAGTATGTGCTGAACACGATCGGCCACTTGAGGGCACTGGGCATCCGTGATCACTGGCTGGAGCGGGTCGCCGAGCGCCTCAGTCCCTCGCAGCCGGCGGTTCCACCCCGAGTTCCCTGAGCCGCTTTACGGCCGTGGGCGGCATCTGCGGTGGGTTGGCCGAACGCGCGGCCTCGACCAGCAGTTCATCGCAGGCAGCCTCGGTTTCGGAAACCAGTCGCTCCATGAACGCTTCCTTTCCCAGCCCCGGCTCGATCGGAGGCAGGAAGCGGGCATGGATGACGCCCGGAAACCGCAGGAACTTGCGGCGCGGCCAGTAGAGACCCGCGACATGCGCAACAGGCACCACGGGAACACCCAGCGCCGAGTAGATTTCGACGATGCCCCATTTGTAGGCCGGCTCGTCGCCGGGCGCGCGGCGCGTACCTTCCGGATAGATAATGAGCTGCCGGTTCTCTGCCATGCGCTCGCGCGCAATCACCAGCGCCTGTTTCAGCGCCTTGGAGCGGCTGCCGCGGTTGATCGGGATCATGCGCATCTTGCCGACGTACCAGCCGAACATCGGGATCCACATCAGCTCGCGCTTGAGGATGTAGACCGGGTCGCGCAGGTAGGGAAAAAACGAGATCGTATCCCAGAAGGACTGGTGCTTGGGCGCCAGGATGAACGGCCCTTCCGGCAGGTTTTCCATGCCTACGATCCGGCTTTCGGTGCCGGCGATCCATTCCTGCAGCTTGAGGCTCGACCGCGCCCAGAATTTCGGCACGAACCAGGCGAGGTGGCGCGGCGCGATGAAATAGAACGGTGTCCAGAAGATCATCTGGACGATAAGGCTGACATAGAAGGCGACGTTGAACGCCAGCGACCTGACGACGAGCATGGGGACCGGCCTGAGGGGTTGTCGTGCGGAGGTCTGGTTACACCAAGCAGCCGCAAAGGGGAATGCGTCGCGGCCCGAGCGGGTCCTATTGGACCATTTCGGCGGAAGCAGGCGCCGTCACCTCCACCATGCCGGCCTGCTGCGAGCCCAGACGCGGGAACGCCCCGCGCACCACTGCCGCGAGATATTTTGCGTATTCGGTCAACAGCACCCGCAGCGCATCACGGTTGGTCATCCACTCTCCACCATCGAGGCGGGTGTTTACGACCGGATAGGGCAGCAGGTCGGTGTCGCCGATCAAACGCTTCAGTTCGAGCAGGCTGCGCGGCATGTGATAATTGTTGGTGACCACGATGACGCTGCCATAGGCATGACTGGTCACCCATTTGGCGCTCTCTTCGGCGTTGCCGATCGTATCGAGCGCGGCGCGGTCGATATCGACGCAGCAAGCGAAGAGATCCGGGTCTCCACCCGTCGCCTGTTGCAGGTCGACCACGCGCGCCGAGGGGTTCACGCCGCTGATGAGCAGCCGCTGCCCCTTGCCCGAGCGAAGCAGGTCGAATGCCGCGTCGAGACGCTTCTCACCGCCGGTCAGGACGATGATGGCGTCGGCATCGCGCGGCTCGGCAGGCGTGGCGAGTCGGGCCACATGCGTCGAAAAGGCCGCAAACCCGCCGAGAAACGCAAGACAGCCGCACAGAAGCACGACTGCCGAGACGGCAAGCGCGCGCAGCCAGCGCCTCTGTGGCGCAACTGTCCTTACGGGCCCCTTCATAGTGCCATGGTTAACTGCGAATTGCGGCAATGAATAGCCGCTTCTGAAAGAGTTTCAGCAGCTTTCAACCGTCATGATGACGGGCATCGATGTCTCCTAGATAGGAAACCACCGTCAGGTGCGATGTGGCTGCAGTCAGCGCACCGACGGCGACAACCACCAGGGCCACACCTGCATAACCCGCTGTACCGATTGCAAAATTGCCGAACAGCGCCGTGGCCTGATCGGCTTCGGGCGTCGCCATGTTGCGCGAAGACCACCATGAGAAGGCAACTAAGACAATGATCGCGGCCAATCCACCCGCCGCGGCCCCCTTCATGCCCGTGAGCAGGAAATGGCGGCGGAACTCGCCGGCGATGAAGCGCGCTTCGGCCCCGACGAAATGCAGCACCTCGATGATGTGGCCATTGCCGGCCATCGCACCGCGCGTGGCGAAGACGACGGAAAGCACGGTGGCTGCAAGCATCAGTGCCAGCACCGAAATGCCGATTGTCACGGTCGTGCGCGCCATGGCGACCAGCCGGTCGACCCAGGTGCGGTGATCGTCGAGCGACGCTTGAGGCACTTCAGCGCTGAGCGCTGTACGCATCGCGGCGAAATCCGGCGGCGATGCCGGATCGATCGTCACGATCACGAGACGCGGTACGGGCAGTTCGTCGATGTCGAGGCCCGAGCCAAGCCACGGTTCGAGCAGCCTGACCGTCGCCTCGGCGCCGACGATCGAGGCCGAGCGCACGCCGGCGAAACCCGACACGATGCGTTGCGCGGTGGCCAGGCCCGCCTCCATGTCGAAACCTTCGGCCGGCTTGATCTGGATCGTCGCCTCGCGGGCAATCTGGGTTTGCCATGTCGCCGCGGTGTCGCGCACCAGCGTGACCGCGCCAAGCGTCAGGCATGACAGGAACGTCATGATGGCGATGACGAGGATCAGCGCACTGCCGGCAACGTTTTGCGGCGGCACGATCGGCGCAGACTTGCGCGGCGTGCGCTCGGGACGTGCCGGGGCCGCTTCCTCGTGCTCGGCCTCTTCTGCTGGATCCCGGTCAATCATGGATTTCCAGCCGCCCGTCAGCGAGGATCATGCGCCGTGCGTCGACCTGCTCCATCAGGCCGAGATCGTGGGTGGCGATGACCACCGCCGTTCCCAGCCGGTTCAGTTCGATGAAGAGGCGCAGAAGCCGGCGCGCCAGCGGCGGATCGACATTGCCCGTCGGTTCGTCCGCCAGCAGGATTTCCGGCTGTTCGATCAGCGCCCGCGCGATTGCCGCGCGCTGCTTTTCGCCGCCCGACAGCACGGGCGGCAGCACATGCATGCGCTCGCCCAGACCCACCCATTTCAGAAGCTCGATCACGTCCGACCGATACGTGGCCTCCTCGCGCCCGCGCACACGCAGGGGCAAGGCCACATTCTCGTAGGTGGTCATGTGGTCGAGCAGGCGGAAGTCCTGGAACACGACGCCGATGCGCCGCCGCAGCATCGGCAGTTCGCGACGTGTGATGCGCGCGCGATCCTTGTTGAAGACCGTGATGAGCCCGCGCGTCGGCTTGAGCGACAGGAACAGCAGGCGCAGCAGCGTGGTCTTGCCGGCGCCCGACGGGCCGCTCAGAAACTGGAACGAGCGTTCAGGCAGATCGAATGAGATGTCGCGGAGGATCTCCGGTCCCATGCCATAGCGAAGGCCGACATTCTCGAATCGGATCACCGGGAGTCCTTACGTCTTGCGATTGGCCGGTTGCGTTTCGGCGGAACGGGGCAAGCCCGAACATCCATCGGCATGGTTAAGGCCGGGTTAAATTCCACGTCTGAAGGGTGTTTCCGCAGCGAAGCATTAACCATTTCGGTCTACTGCCTGCAGGAGCACCACGCTAAAGGACGGCCGGCCGCATGAACGAGGACGACAAGGCACGCCCGGTTTCCGGCGAAATCATGACAGGCGAGGCCATACGCAGCGGAAACGTGCGCAAGGCCGATGTCACGGACGCGGAATACGAAACGGTTGACGGTCCGGCAAATGCCAGTCCGCGCGGCTTCGAGCCTGTCGCGCCGGCAACAGGCATGGATTTTCTCAAGGCCGATATCGCCGCCGCGCAGGATGAACCGCGCGGCAGGCAGGGCGGGCCCCTCTTCTGGTCTTTCGGTCTCACCCTTGTCATCCTCGCCTTCTGGATTTCCGGCGGCCATGCGCTTGTGCGCAACGTCGTGCTTCCCGCCCCTTCCGAGCGGCTGCAGCCGCTGCGGATCGGCGAGGTCAAGAGCCGGATCGAGAACCGTGACGGTCGCGATGTGCTGTTCATCGACGGACTTGCCGAAAACCACGGCGGGAGCGCCAGTCCGGTGCCGCCGATCGAAATCATGGTCACCGATAACAAAGGCGCGGCAACGCACTATTTTCTGGGGACAAACGGCGCCGAACTGCAGCCAGGCGACCGCTACTCCTTTTCGAGCCGCCTGGAGGCACCTAGGTACGGCGTGAAATCCGTTTCGGTCAGCTTCCGGGAAGGTAACCGCTGATGCCTGTGGTACGCGGCAAGGAAATCGAGGTTCTGTTCAGCGCCTCGGCCATCGCACGACGCAATCTGGAACTGGCCAAGGAAATCGCCGAGCGCGACTATGAGGACCTGCTGGTCATCTCGATCCTCAAGGGCTCGTTCATCTTTGCGGCCGACCTGATTCGCGCCATGCACGACACCGGGCTGTCGCCGGAAGTCGAGTTCATCTTCATCTCCAGCTACGGCACCGGAACCACCTCCGGCGAGGTGAAGGTGCTGCGCGACATCGACAACGAAGTCGCCGGCCGCGACGTGCTTCTGATCGACGACATTCTCGAATCGGGCAAGACGCTGAAGTTCACACGCGAACTGATGATGTCGCGCGGGGCGAAGAGCGTCTCGATCGCCGTGTTGCTCGACAAGCACAGCAAGCGCCAGACCGACCTGACGGCCGACTTCGTCGGCTTCGACTGCCCCGACTATTTCGTGGTCGGATACGGCATGGACGTCGCGCACGCCTTTCGCGAGCTGCCGTTTGTCGGCGTGGTCAAGGGAGACGCCTGAGGCATGGCCAGGATACTGATCGTCGAGGATGACGAATCCGTGCGCGCCTTCACCGCACGCGCCATCGCGGCCGGCGGCCATGAGGTCGAGACTGCCGAAGACGGCGATCTCGGGCTCGAATCGATCCGCAGCGCCGATGGCGGCTACGACCTCGTACTCTCCGACATCCGCATGCCTGCCATGGACGGCATCGAGATGGCCAAGCGCGCCGCCAGCGAATTCCCGGGTCTCAGGATCCTGCTGATGACCGGCTATGCCGAGCAACGCGAACGCGCCGCGGACCTTGCCGACATCATCATCGACGTCGTGCCGAAACCGTTCACGCTCAACGAGATCAGGACCAAGGTGCAAAGGGCGCTGCAGTAGCGGCACAGCGGCCTTGGCTTTGGTGCGTCCTTCGAGGCTCGCTCCGCTCGCACCTCAGGATGAGGGATGTGGTTTGATCGAACCCGCTCGCGGTGGGCTCGATAAAGGCCGACAAGACCACCCTCGAACCCACCATCATGCAGGAGCGATGCACTACAGTCCTCATCCTGAGGTGCGAGCGGAGCGAGCCTCGAAGGACGCACAACCTAGTCCAGCAGGCGGAACTCCAAATAGATGGTCCTTTGCAGGAAGGACTGATTGTCGTCGGAGACGAGCGAGATGATCGTCTCGCCGTCCTCGCGCTGCCAGACGTCCAGCGCTTCCATGTTGTCGATCCTGTAGGCGAGATCGGCCTGCATCAATACGGTGCCGTCGACCAACGCATCCGGCATGAGGCTTGCCGCCTCGATCCGTCGCAGCCGCATCGCCACGCCCTGTGCGATCGAGAAGCGTCGCTCCAGAAGCAGAAGGTCGCCGCCGGGCAGGAATGCCCCGTCGGTGACGTCGAAATCGTCGCTGCGCAGAACCTTGAAGATGCCACGCTGCGGACCCTCGACAATCGCGGCGAAGATGTTGCCTTCGGTATCGATGCTGCGTTCTGCGACCACGATGCGGGCTCCGGCGAGCGCGCTGTCATCGGGTGCGCGCGCGACGGTCTCGAAGCCCTGATTGTAGCGCAGCTCGTGGCGCGGCACGACGAAGTCGATCTCGCGCAGCGGGCCGGCCATCCCATCCGGGCCTATGGCATATTCGACGATGCGCGCATCGCGCTCGAAGGCGACCGTGGCGATGCCGTCATGGACCTCCAGGCCCTCGGCATCCTTGTCTTCCTTTGCGTCCACGATATTCCCGTTGGCGTCGACCATCGCCTGCAGGCTGAAATCGCTGACACGTACCGGCACATGAGCGCCGTCGCGCTCGATGCGCCCGCGGAACCAGTAACCGTGATCGGCAACGCCGAGAAACACGCTTCCCGCCGACAGAAAGCGCATACCGGAAAACTGGCCGAAACGGCGATCCTGCGCGCTCAGCTCGAGCCCGCCAACGAATTCGAGCGACCCGAAACGTGTCTCGGCCGAGCCGAGCGCGAACCGCGTGATCTGGGAACTCTGGAGCTCGACGGGTTCGGGTGCGCCTTCCTGCGCATGGCCCGCTCCGCCTGTCAGAAACAACAGCACGGCGCCAAGCGCCGCGTGAAAACGCCTCATCGCCCGCGACGGGCGACACGCCGCGCATCGCGCTGGTTTTCTTCGCCGAACAGTGCGGCAAGCTGCTCGGTCATGGCGCCGGCCAGTTCTTCCGCATCGACGATGGTCACGGCGCGGCGATAGTAGCGCGTCACGTCGTGGCCGATGCCGATCGCCAGAAGCTCCACCGGCGAACGCGTCTCGATCAGCTCGATCACGGCGCGCAGATGCCGCTCCAGATAATTGCCCGGATTGACCGACAGCGTGGAATCGTCGACCGGCGCGCCGTCCGAGATCATCATCAGGATCTTGCGCTGCTCGGGCCGCGCGATCAGCCGCTGATGCGCCCACAAAAGCGCCTCGCCGTCGATATTCTCCTTCAGCAAGCCCTCGCGCATCATCAGGCCGAGATTGCGCCGGGCGCGCCGCCAGGGCGCGTCCGCCGACTTGTAGATGATATGACGCAGGTCGTTGAGCCGACCCGGATTGGCGGGCTTACCTTCCTTGAGCCACTTCTCGCGCGACTGTCCGCCCTTCCAGGCGCGGGTGGTGAAGCCGAGGATTTCCACCGAAACGCCGCAGCGCTCCAGAGTGCGCGCCAAAATATCGGCGCAAGTGGCGGCGACGGTGATCGGGCGACCGCGCATGGAGCCCGAATTGTCGAGCACCAGCGTGACCACCGTGTCGCGGAACTGGGTGTCGCGCTCCCACTTGAATGAGAGCGGCTGCATCGGGTCGATAACGACACGCATCAGACGCGCAGTATCAAGGACACCCTCTTCCAGATCGAAGTCCCAGGAGCGGTTCTGCTGCGCCATCAGGCGGCGCTGGAGGCGGTTCGCAAGCCGGCCGACCACGCCCTGCAGATTGGCGAGCTGCTTGTCGAGGAAGGCGCGCAGGCGCTCCAGCTCCTCTTCGTCGCAAAGCTCCTCGGCCCCGACCGTCTCGTCGAACGCGCCGGTGAAGATCTTGTAATCGATCTCCTTGGGCAGGTTCGCGAAGGGGTTGTCCTGCCGCTTGGCTTCGCCCGGCGTCTCGGCGTCGAGGTCCTCGTCATCGGAAAGCTCGTCGGCGCTGGCTTCCGAGGATTCCGTTTCGCCGGTCTCCTCATCCTCGCTGGCGCTGTCGCTTTCCTCGGCCTGCGACTGCTCGGAGCCTGAATCGTCCTCGCCGCCCTGCTCGCTGCTTTCCTCGCCCTGCGGCTCGTTTTCTTCGTCTTCCGATTCCTGGCTCTGCTCGTCCTCGCCCAGCTCCTCGGCCATTTCCATCGAGGCGAGCATCTCGCGCACGACGCGGGCAAAGGCCTGCTGGTCGTCCAGCTTGTCGGCGAGCCCGGCAATGTCGCCGCCGGCCTTGTCGTCGATCCACTTGCGCCAGAGATCGACGACGCGCTGGCCGCTGCGCGGCGCTTCACGGCCAGTCAGCTTCTCGCGCACCATCAGCGCGATGGCTTCCTCCAGCGGTGCGTCGGCCTGGTCGGCGACGTCGGCGAGGTTTGCCTTGGCGTATTTGTCTTCCAGCATCGAGCCGATATTGTCGGCCACGCCTTGCATCGCCCGGCTGCCGATCGCCTCTACACGTGCCTGCTCGACGGCGTCGAAGATGGCGCGCGCCTGCTTGCCCTCGGGCGCAAGGCGCGTATGGACGCGGGGATCGTGACAGGCGCGGCGCAGCGCCATCGAATCGCCGAGCCCACGCGTGACGGCAATGTCTGCGGCCGAAGCCTTCTTGGGCAGGTCGGGCAGGCGCGCGCGCGAGCCTGCCAGCGCCGGCTTCTCCTTGGCAAAGGCGACTTCGAGCTCACCGTCACCGGCAAGCGCGCGCATGCAGACCGACACCGCCCGCTTGAACGCGTCGGTGTCGCCGCCCTTGCCGGGCTTGTTGCGCGTATTGTCGCCTGGGCCCGCCAACGGCTACCCCAGCACCACGTTTGCAGCGCTTTCCGGCAATTCCTCGCCGAAGGCGCGCTGATAGAACTCGGCCACGACGGCGCGCTCCAGCTCGTCGCACTTGTTCAGGAATGTGAGGCGGAAGGCAAAGCCGACATCGTTGAATATCTCGGCGTTCTCGGACCACATGATGACCGTACGCGGGCTCATAACGGTCGACAGATCGCCATTGATGAAGGCGGACCGCGTCATGTCAGCGACCCGCACCATCTTGTTGACGATGTCGCGCCCCTTCTCGGTGCGGAAGTGCTTGGCCTTCGCCAGGACGATCTCGACCTCGTTGTCATGCGGCAGGTAGTTGAGCGTGGTGACGATGGACCAGCGGTCCATCTGCGCCTGGTTGATCTGCTGCGTGCCGTGATAGAGGCCGGTCGTGTCGCCGAGGCCGACCGTATTGGCGGTGGCGAACAGGCGGAATGCCGGGTGCGGACGAATGACGCGGCTCTGATCGAGAAGCGTCAGGCGGCCGGACGATTCCAGCACACGCTGGATGACGAACATCACGTCGGGCCGGCCGGCGTCGTACTCGTCGAAGACCAGCGCGACATTGTGCTGATAGGCCCAAGGCAGGATGCCATCACGGAATTCCGTGACCTGCATGCCTTCCTTGACGACGATGGCGTCCTTGCCGACGAGGTCGATACGGCTGACATGGCTGTCGAGGTTGATGCGTACGCAGGGCCAGTTCAACCGCGCCGCGACCTGCTCAATATGGGTCGACTTGCCTGTGCCGTGATAGCCGGAGACCATCACGCGGCGGTTGTAGGCAAAGCCCGAGAGGATGGCGAGCGTGGTCTGACGGTCGAACAGATAGTCCGGATCGACGTCCGGCACATGTTCGTTGGCGTCCGAATAGGCCGGCACCACCATCGAGGACTCGAAACCGAAAGTGTCCTTCACCGAGACGGTGGTGTCGGGAAGGTTTGCGATGTCGCGATCGTGCTTGTTCATCATGCCTCCACACGCGGAAGCAACGCTGCCGCCAGTGTTCCTGTCATCTTCGGGGGCCGTCTTTAGCAGACCGCGTCGCTAACACAAACCTGCTTGTTTGAGCACGCGGTAAGCTTGAAGAACATCGCGAAACCGGTCTTCCGAACCCCTGTCGCCGCCATTCGCATCCGGATGGTGGCGCTTCACGAGCTCCTTATAGCGCGACTTTATGGCCGCGCCAGTCGCGCTGGCCTCAAGTCCAAGCGTTTCCAGCGCCTTGGCCTCAAGCGTTTTCAGCTTGCGCGTCCGCGGACGCTCCGGATCCGGCTCGCCGCCGAACATGCCGAACGGATCGCGCACCCGATTGTAATAGCCCGCCGCACCCGAGCGCTTCTGCGCGTAGTCTGGCGTGGAGCGTGCATGACCGTTGACGCCCAGTTTCCAAGTCGGCCGGTGGCCCGTCATCGCTTCCTTCTGGTAGCGCGCTACCTCGCTGTCGGCCAGCCCCGAGAAGTAGTTGAAACCCTTGTTGTATTCGCGCACATGGTTGAAGCAGAACTGGAAATATTCGCCCTCGCGCATGCGGCCCACGGGTGCGCGATGGGTGCCCGCCTCCTCGCAACCATCCCACTGACATATGGGCGCGTGCGACTTCAGCTCCGCCTGCGGGTCGCGGCGGACTTTGATCTTCTCGAAATATTTTGAATACGGTTTCATCCGTTCCTGAGCCGAAGCAGCCAGACGATTATGGTCTCTTCGCAGTGCGATACAAGAATTGACATTTGCGGGATCATCCCCCAACCGCATGAATCGAAACGATGTCGGCGGTGCGGAACCGTCCTCATATGGTGAAGGAAACCGACCTTGTCCATCCAGTCCACGATCGAAGCGAAGCTTGCCGCGGCCTTTTCACCGGAACGCCTCGCCGTCATCAACGAGAGCCACCTGCACGCGGGACACCACCATACGGAGTCCGGCCACCACGAGACGTTCGACGGCACGGGTGAAACCCATTTCCGTGTCCGTATCGTGGCAGAGGCCTTCGCAAAGATGAGCAGGATAGAGCGTCACCGCGCAGTCAACGCGCTCCTGGCCGATGAGCTGGCTGCAAGCGTCCACGCGCTCGCGATCGAGCCCGCGGCGCCGGGCGAAAAGACGCGATGGTGAAGCCCGTCAGCCTATCCTGATGCCGGTAAGGTCGCGGAGCCACAGTTGCCCGCACGCAGCGCCGATGTCACGTCCCTGCGTGTCGCGCACGACCACCGGCACGCCTGCCCTTTCAAGCTTCTGGCGGAAAAATCGGAGACGGTCATCGCTGGTGGGCGCCAGGTCGACCGAGTCGACCGGATTCCATCGCATCAGATTGATACGGGCCGGCCGGCCTGAAAACATAGAGATCAGCCGCTGCAGATCCGCGTGGGTATCGTTGATGCCCGGCAGAACGAGATAGACGAAGGTCACCACACGGTTGTGCCGCTGCGCCCATGAAAGCGCGCCGGCGACCACCTCGCGCAAGGCATGTTTGCGCGCTCCGGGGATGAGGCGATCCCGCACCTCCTGTGTCGTCGCGTGCAGCGAAATCGTCAGATTGATCGCAAGATGCTCCTCGCGAAGGCTTCGCAGAGCCTTGGGAATACCAATCGTCGAGACAGTTATCCCCGACGTCGGAAGCGCCATGCCGCGCCTGTCCCGCAGGATTCGTACTGCATCCAGAACATTGGCATAGTTGTTCAGCGGTTCGCCGATTCCCATGAAAACAATGCGATTGACCTTGGGGCCGGCTCTGACGACCTGCTCGACGATTTCGCCGGCGCTCAGGTTTCTTTTGAGGCCCGCTTGACCGGACGCGCAGAAGCGGCAGGCGAATGCGCAACCCACTTGTGAGGAAACACAAGCAGTCATGCCATCGCGGCGGCGAATGAGAACGGTTTCGATCGCATAGCCGTCGTCGAGCCCAAACAGCACCTTTTCAGACCTGCTTCCACGCTCCCGGGCTCTGGTCGAGAGCTTCCGTAGTCTGATCCCCGATTTGTCGGCCCAGTCACGCAGTCGACCTGGCAAATCACGCTGCGGTGAGAACAGGTCCCGATAGTCTATTGTTGTGCCATATGCCGCGGCCAGCATATCGAACTGTCTGGCTGTGAGGTCGAGAGCATGCACACGAGGGCTCCCGCCCTCGAGGCTGTCATCCAACTTGAGTTCTGAGAGGTGCATGGTCGGTCCGTGCGGCGTCACCACACATAGGTGACAATCGCTACATAAATAACCGACGCGTAAGTTATATTCAAGCGGCTGTAGCTATGGCGCTGCCGGAAACTCCTGATCGGGGTACAGTACCGACAGCACATTGGCGGTGCTTTGAGTCATGAACGAAGCGAGGTCCCCATCACGGGCGACCATCCACTGCATGCAGCTTCCCTGAATGACGGCCTGAATAAGCAGCGACGTTTTGAAAGGCTCATGTGGGCCGGCTGGAAGCCGCACTTCTATCGCACCCCTGACCAGTTCGTTGCGCTCGTTCGCAAGCACACGCAGAGCGGGGTCGCGGACGTCGCCCCACAGAAGCAGGAGATAGGCTTCGCTGCCCTCGCCGGTGCCCATCCCGGCAATGAGGTCTTTGAGCATGAACCACAGCGGTCCCAAACCCGGCTCGGATGGCGCTTGCACAAAATAGTCGCGAACTTCCTGCGTCATCCGTTCCATGACCAGAGCGTGGAGCGTGGCCTTGTCGCCGAATCGCTGAATTAACGCGGCGCGCGACAGGCCCACGGCAACGGCAACGTCCGATAACGTGAAATCCGATGGTCCCTTACGCAACAGCACGGCCTGGGCCGTTTCGAGGATTTCATCGTCGCTATGCAGCTTCGGTCGGGGCATGCTCGCTCCCCTACGCCCCTTCGGCTGGTCTGATCCTGATGCGGGTGATGCGGTTCTTGTCGCGTTTCATCACGATGAAGCGCTTTCCGTGGAAGGTGAAGGCCTGCTTCTCCTCCGGGATCGACTGCGTTTCGTGAATGACGAGGCCGGCGATTGTGGTCGCTTCTTCGTCGGGCAGGTTCCAGTCGAGCGCACGGTTGAGATCGCGGATCGGCACGGACCCCTCGACGACCACCGAACCGTCGGCCTCCTGCTTCACGCCCTGCATCTCGACATCGTGCTCGTCGGCGATTTCGCCGACGATCTCCTCGATGATGTCTTCGAGCGTCACCAGCCCTTCCACTTCGCCATATTCGTCGACGACGATCGCGAAATGCGACTTGCGGCGCAGGAACGCGTTAAGCTGATCCTGCAGGGACGTGGTGTCGGGCACGAACCAGGGCTTAGACGCCACCTTCATGATATCGATCTTGGCAAAGTCGTTGCCGACCTCGTTGAGCGCACGCAACAGATCCTTCGCGTGGATCACGCCGACGATGTTTTCCGTCGAACCCTTCCATAACGGCATGCGCGTATGCGGGCTCTGCAAGATCTCGCGCACCAGCGTTTCTGACGGATCATCCGCATTCACCATGCGCATATTGGTGCGGTGGATCATGATGTCAGAGACTTCGAGTTCGTGCAGGTCGAGCAGTCCGCCCATGCGGTCCCGATCCTGCTTGACGACGGAGCCCTCGCGATGAAGCACGGCGACTGTGCCGCGCAGTTCCTCGTGCGCCGACAGCATCGAATCGTCGCGGGCGAGGCTGACGCCGAACAGCGAGAGCAGGTGACGCACGATCCAGTTTGCACCGGTCGACAGCGCGCCGAACAACAGAACCACCAATCTGGCGAACGGCGACACGAAAAGCGCAAACTGCTCCGGCTTGGCCAGCGCCCACGACTTCGGCAGTATCTCGGAGAAGATCACCAGCGTGACCGTCATCGCAATCGTGGCGTAGACGACGCCGCTCTGGCCGAAGATCGAAAGCAGCAAGCTAGTCGCCAGCGCCGAGGCGAGAATGTTGACGAGGTTGTTGCCGATCAGCAGCGCGCCCACCAGCCGGTCGCGGCGTTCTATCAGCCGCTCGACAAGGATTGCGCGCTTGTCGCCGCTGTTGGCCAGCGAGTGCAGGCGCGCACGCGATACCGCGGTCATGCCGGTCTCCGTGCCGGAAAACAGGAACGACATGGCGATCAGCACCACGATCGCCGCGAGCGTGAGCCACATCTCCAGGGTCATGAGGGCAGGTTCTCCTTCAGGAATGACAGCACTTCCGAGGCCGGCACGTCCCTGGCTACGAAGGAACGGCCTATGCCGCGTGTCAGGATGAAGGTCAGGGAGCCGCGCGAGACCTTCTTGTCCTGGGCAATATAGTCGAGCATACGCTCCGGGCCCGGCAAATCGCCCGAAATCTGGGAGACCGCGACTGGCAGGCCGACAGCCGAGAGATGGGCCTCGACACGGGCTGCATCGTCGGGGCTTGCCAGGTTCATTCGGCTCGAGAAGCGATGCGCCATCGCCATGCCGATCGCAACGCCCTCTCCATGGACGAGACGCGCGCTGTCATAGCCTGTCGCAGCCTCAAGCGCGTGGCCGAAAGTATGGCCGAGGTTCAGCAACGCACGGTCGCCCGCCTCGAACTCGTCGCGCGCCACGACATCGGCCTTGGCCTGGCAGGAGACGGCGATCGCTTCCACGCGCGCGGAGCCGCCGGAGAAGATGTCCCGCCAATTGGCTTCCAGCCAGGCGAAGAAATCGGGCCGGTCGATGAGGCCGTATTTGACCACCTCGGCATAGCCGGCGCGGAACTCGCGCTCGGGCAGCGTGTCGAGGACGTCACTGTCGGCGATGACGAGCCCAGGCTGCTGGAAGACCCCGACCAGATTCTTGCCATGCGTGGTATTGATGCCGGTCTTGCCGCCGACGGACGAATCCACCTGCGCCAGCAGAGAGGTCGGCACCTGCACGAAGGCCATGCCGCGACGCACGATGCCCGAGACGAAACCAGCAAGGTCGCCGACGACCCCACCGCCGAGCGCGATAACGATGTCGCCGCGCTCGAGCCGCGCCGCAAGCACCTCGTCGACGACCTGTTGAAGCACGGCGAAGCTCTTGCTGCGCTCGCCCGGCACGATCGTGATCGTCGCCGTCGCGATACCTGCGCCTTCCAGGCTTTGCTTGAGGGTGGCCGCGTGCCGGGCAGCGACGTTCTCGTCGGTGACGATCGCTGCCCGCGCACCGGGAAAACGCCTGGCGAGTGTATCGCCGGCTGAAGCCAGCAAACCGCCGCCGATGAGAATGTCATAGGCGCGGCTGCCGAGGGCAACGTGAACTGTGCGTATGTCTGGCGTGTCGGTGGTCATCAAGCAGTTCTCGTTTCGTCACGGGTGGCAAACCGCTCCAGATGGTCGCCAAGGGCCTGGATGGCTTCGTCCATGATCAGTTCGCGTTTCGCGTCGCGGGTCTCCACCGTGACATCGGCAAGCGCATAGACCGGATACCGGTCCGCCATAAGCTTGGCCATGATCGCGCGCGGGTCCGCATTCTGAAGCAGCGGCCTGTTCTGCTTCTTCGCCACGCGCTCCATCAAAAGGTCGAGATCGGCCTTGAGCCAGATTGAGATGCCGTGCTCTGCGATCGCCTCGCGCGTCTGCGCATTCATGAAGGCGCCGCCTCCGGTGGAAACCACCCGCGGACCTTCACGCAGCAAACGCTCGATGACACGCTGTTCGAGTGCGCGAAATTCCGGTTCGCCGTAGCGCTCGAATAGCTCGGGCACCGTCATACGCGACACCGTTTCGATCTCGTGATCGCTGTCGACGAACGGAAGCTGCAACGCCTGCGCGACCTTGCGCCCGATCGCGGTCTTGCCTGCTCCCATCAGCCCCACGAAAACGACGACACGATCGCCGAGGCGATCGCGCAACGTCGAAACGAGATGCGGGCCGGTGTTCGTCACGACGCCGTCCTCAGCAATGCGAGGAAACCGCGCGACATCGATGCCGCATCGCAGTGCATGCGGCGGCGCAAGCTCGAAATGTCGGGACACATCGCGTCCGCCATCGCCTCCGTCCTTTGAAGGCGGTATCGACATGAAAAGCCTCACCGCGTCAAGCATCGCGGCCTGTTCGCGTTGGTTCTGATCCTTGAAATGATAACGCACCCGTCCCATAACGGGACCGGTTCAATCGGCAAAAAGTTCAAGGGCGATGCATGCCAACTCTGTTCCGACTTCTGACCATATTGGCGGTCCTGGCCGGTCTGGTTTACGGCAGCATGTATGCGTTGGTTCTTTATGTTGAGCCCAACAAGGGCGAGATGACTGTCCGCATCCCGCCGGAACGCCTCAACCCGGCGCAGTAGGCGCAGCAGCTTTCACACAACCAGCAAGGCCGCGAGCACGCCGACCAGAAGTATCCCGGCAATAGTCGTCAGAATCCGCTGCTGGAGACTTGCCACAGGCTGGCGCCGGCGCCGCAGCAGCGGATCGGCAGCCCTGTGGTCGCCCATCGCGAGCCGGGCACCTTCATGAACCGCGTTCATCTGCGAAATCATCGTCATCTCCATGACAGGTCAAGGTCGCAAATGAACGTACGAAGGGGCTCGCGGTTCCTGTGAAAAGTTAATGCACGTCGCATGGAACCACCGCACCCACTGTGCGTTTGTTGTCAGTGACCGGTCGCCCGCACCCCCAATCGCCCCCTCCGATGGGCGGCCGGTCGACAACCAAGGCAACACCCTGAAATTCGTCACAAGCCGGTCATGCGACCGGCTTGTTTTTTTCGCTTGTGAAAGGGTCAGTCGGCCTCGAAATTCGCTGCCGGCACTTCAAGACGATAGTCGAGGCGATCATCCTCGACGTGGAATTCCGCCTTGCCGTCGAGCGAAAGCGGAACGACGCGTTCGAGCGCCACACTGCCGAAGCGTTTCTCGTCCTGCATCTCGGCTGCGTTGGTACGTTCGCTCCAGGTCAGGACGAGCGTAGGCGGACCATCTCCGCCCGCACCGTTCAAGGCACTTGTCAGATGTGCCTGCCCGTTGGGGCGCGCCAACGCCCCATGGCTCATGGAATTAACCACCAGTTCGTGAAGCGCCAGCCCGATATGCAGGGCGGCGTTGGGGTTCAGATACACATCGACACCCTGGAGGCTGACGCTGTCGTCATCCTCACCCCTGTATCGCGCCACCTGGCCTTCCACCAACTCGCTCAGCATGGCACCGCGCCAGTTGGAGGATGTTACCAGATCCTGGGAAGAGGCGAGCGACTGAAGCCGACCGCGAAACCTGTCGAGGAAGGTGTCGATGCTGGTCGAGTACCTGCCCGTCTGCGTAGCGATACTCTGGATGATTGCCAGCAGGTTCTTGGACCTGTGGCTGACCTCACGCAGCAAGGTGCGCAGTGTCTGCTCCCGCCGCTTTCGCTCGGTGATCTCGACGATGGTCGTGACAACGCCAGCGATGACGCCATCATCGTCGGTATCGGCATCGATCCACATATCGTACCAGCGCCCGCCGTCATCGACACTCGATCTGAACTCTAGCGTTTCCGGTGCGCCAGATGCCAAAACGGCGCGCTTGCGCTCGACTATACGCTCGATCGCCGTGGCGGGCATGAACTGATTATCGACCTTGCCGGCAATGTCGTCGGACGACCATTCGGCAGGCACGTTCTGGCCCCACTGCACATGCAGGTCGGGCGTCTGATAGATGACGATGATGCCCGTGTTGCGCAGTGCGCGCAACATGCCGCGCCTCATTTCCACTTCATCCCCCGACTTTCGCCGTATGCATAAATCCACCCCGGAATTATGGCGCTCTACCCGGTCGATGCAAAACGCAAATTGTACTATGCAACGAAACTTGCAGCTCGCGGTTCCAAATTGACGCCGCCGGACGCCGCAAAGTCGATGACTTGCGGCATCCGGCGGGTGGCGAAGTGCGAGCTGAGGGGTCTGCGAACTCCGCCTCTCCCATGCACCACCGCGAGCGGAGATGCATCGAAGCGCGGGACATCAGCCTGCCCGGCGCATCAGCCCTGCAATGAGCGAAATGACGAGGAAGGCGAGGAAGATAAAGAACAGTATTTGCGCAATACCGGCGGAAGCACCCGCGATGCCGCCGAATCCGAGCGCACCGGCAATGATCGCAACGACGAGAAAAACGAGAGCCCAGTAAAGCATGGCGTGTCTCCTTGAACTTATATTCCAAAAACGCTGCCTTCTGCGTTTTGTTCCCGGGCCGCAAGCGGAAGGATTCCGGCAGAAACAGCGACAAAGAGAAGGCCGCCGGACAGGCGGCCCTCATTGCTGATCGACCAGCATGAGCTGCCGTCAGGCGGCAGCCTTCGCCTGCCGGTCGAAGAACAGCGCCTGACTGATAAGCGCCTTGACCATGTCCGGATTGAACGGCTTGGTCACGAGAAACGCAGGCTCCGGCCGCTCGCCGGTGAGCAGCCGCTCCGGAAAAGCGGTGATGAAAATGACCGGAACCGGCGTACCGGCGAGGATTTCGTTGACGGCATCGATGCCTGAGGAGCCATCGGCAAGCTGGATGTCCGCCAGCACCATCTTCGGCCTTTTGGTCGAAAACAGCGCCACGGCTTCCTTGTGGGTGCGCGCGGTGCCGACCACGCGATGCCCGAGGCTTTCAACCATCTCTTCGATGTCCATGGCGATGAGCGGCTCATCTTCGATAATGAGCACGTCGGTCGCGACCTGCCGCGAAATCTCGTCGCTAGCCTCTGCGATCAGCTCCGCGAAACGATCCTCCTCGACGTCGAGGATTTCGGCGGCCTCGGCTTCCGAAAAGCCCTCGACGGCCACGAGCAGGAACGCCTGACGCGGCATCGGCGCAAGAGCGGACAGATTTGCGGCAGCACGACTTTCCCAGCCGGCCGAATCATCGGCTTCCGGTACGCGAATGCTCACGGAGGTGAAAAGGGCGGTGAAAACCCGATACAGCGAAATCCTGTCGCTCGACAATTTCGGAAAAACACTGACGTCGGTGATGATCGCTTCCAGCGTTGCTGCGACCAGTGCATCGCCGCTGTTCTGCGAACCCGTTACGGCGCGGGAAAAGCGCCGCAAATAGGGAAGGTGCGGCGCGATCCTTGCGGACAAACTCATGATATGGCGTCTCCCTCAGTGACGTTAGGATGAAAGCCGGAGGACGGAAGCCGGCCGGCGTTCAGAAAGTCGAAAACGCGGTACATCCAAAAAAGTTCCAACATTTGCGGAACGATATTCAAACACACACGTTGAAGCCCACCATTCGAGCGTTCGCAGGCCCGTGCGAACGGCTGACCTGAGGTTGAGTGTTCGACAGACCGGGGGCTAGAGACATAAGCATGAAGCCAAATATAGCGGCCGCGACGGGCGGCCATAAGAAGCCGGGGCGCAGCTCCGAAACGCTGGGACCGAATTCGGAAATCGGCCGCAAACTCAAGCAATATTATGACGATCTCGTTTCCGACGAGGTGCCGGACAGGTTCGCAAACCTTCTCAAGCAGCTCGAGGAGAGTGAAAATTCCGGCGCCACGCCAGCCGGCGAGGGACAATGATCATGGCCGACGCAGCATCGACCTTCAAACAGGATCTGCTGAGCGCCATTCCAAGCCTTCGAGCGTTCGCCATGTCACTCTCGCAAAATGCGGACAAGGCCGACGATCTCGTACAGGAAACGCTGGTAAAGGCCTGGGACAAGCAGGCATCCTTCCAGCCCGGCACCAACCTCAAGGCTTGGGTCTTCACTATTCTGCGCAACGAATTCTATTCGCAGATGCGCAAACGTGGCCGCGAGGTGCAGGACAGCGACGGTGTCATCACGGCGCGTCTGGCTGTCCATCCGGCTCAGCAGGGCTCCATGGACCTGGACGATTTTCGCACGGCTCTCGAGACATTGCCTGAAGACCAGCGCGAAGCGATCATCCTGATCGGCGCGTCCGGCTTCTCTTACGAAGAGGCCGCCGAAATCTGCGACTGCGCCGTTGGCACGATCAAGAGCCGGGTGAGCCGGGCGCGCAGCAGGCTTCAGGAAATTCTCAACGTGAGCGGTGAGGCTGATTTCGGACCCGATGCCATTTCCGCTCAGGTTATGGGATCAAACGCCGCTTGAACGATCACGGCCGCGCTCGATCGCACGACCGAGCGCGGCAATGAGGTCAGTTCCGCCGTAAGGTTTGGCAACCACCTCGATGTCGGAAACGATACCAAAACGCTCCTGGACATCTGTATGTCCGGTCGCGAAAACGAATGGTATGCCGCGTTGGGAAAGGGAGTTTGCGAATTCCGTCGTGGAATTGCCGCCCAGCATCAGATCCAGAACGGCGACATGAAACGCCTGGCCAGCGAAGGGGTCGTCGCCAAGATCCTCGATCTGGCGAACGATTGTAACTTCAGCCGCACCATGTTCCCGGCATAGCTGTTCCACATCCATTGCGATGAGGAACTCGTCCTCCATGACAAGGACGCGCATGCCGTCCAGGCGAACTTCTTGCAAAATCACTAACCTCCGTGAGGTGCGATATGTGGCCGATTGCATGCCGTCTGTCATTTAAAAAGACACAGCGGCAACCTTGCCCACAGTGGCGCGTTTTGCTGCCAGGTAAAAGGGTCGGGCGACCAGTGAGGGGGCGGTACTACCATGGAAAAACAGCCGACGGTGCGTTCGGAGCGTAAGTATCCGTGCGAGAAGTGTCCTCTGGCTCCTCGCGACGCCTTCCGCAGGTTCAAACCAAAGGAACTGGAATTCGTGTCGCGCTTCAAGCGGGGCGAACTCTCCGTCGACAAAGGCGCAACCGTGCTCGCCGAAGGCACACGGAACCCGCACCTCTATACCGTGCTTATGGGCTGGGGTTTTAGATATAAGCTTATGTCTGATGGACGGCGGCAGATCGTCAATTACGTGCTGCCCGGCGACCTTGTAGGTCTGCAGGGCACGCTGATGGAGGAAATCCAGCACTCGGTTGAAACACTGTCGCCGATGACGCTATGCGTGTTCGAGCGCGGCGAACTGATGTCGCTGTACCGCGAGCATCCGGAACTTGCCTACGATGTGACATGGTTGGCCTCACGCGAGGAATGCATGCTCGATGAAAACCTTCTGAGCATTGGCCGGCGTTCCGCACTGGAGAGGCTTGCATATCTCATAGCCTTTCTGACCAACCGGGCGCATGCGGTAGGTATGTTCAACGGGACCACTACGCTACCGATAACCCAGCAACATTTTGCCGACACACTAGGCCTTTCACTCGTCCACACCAACAAGACGATCCGCAAGCTGATAGATCGAAAGCTTGTTCGCTGGCGCGACGGCGGTTGCGAGGTCCTCGATGCCGACAAGTTGGCGGAATTATCGGGTTGGGAACCGTCGAATGAGATTGCTCGTCCCTTCATATGACCGACGGTCCTGATGGCACTTCACCCACTTCGGGAACCTGCGCTATGGTCGAGCGTTGTCCCCGGCAACACCAAAGGGAGTAACGATATGGCAACGGCACCCACCGGCAAGGTTACCAGAGGCGGCAACGGCACGAAGGCGAAGCCGGAAGACCTTGAAGCCGAGATCGCGCGGTTGCGCGAAGATGTGGCCCGGCTGAGCGCACAATTGTCCGCTACCGGCCAGCACTCCTACTCCGCGGCGAAACGGGCGGCAACCGAGGGTGCCGAACAGCTCCGCGTCAAGGGTGAGGCCGCGATGGAGAATATTCGCGCCAATGCCAGCGATATGGAAAGGCAGGTGTCGGACGCCGTTCGGGAAAAGCCCATTAGCTCCCTCGCGATAGCGGTGGGTGTCGGCTATTTCCTCGCACTTCTGTCGCGTCGCTGACACGTGGGAGCGCTTGCATCATTGATCGCGTCGATCGTTTCCGGTGAAGCATCGGAAGCGGTCGCACGCGCGCGCCGAAAGGCAATTGTGTACTTGGCCGCAGGGCTTTTTTGCCTTTGCGGCGTGAGCTTCCCCTAATCGTTGCCGGCTTCATTGCCGCGGCAAGGGAAATCGGTGCGGTCGAAGCGGCGTTGGCATTTGCCGGCGGCTTTATAGTCGTCGCGTTCCTGTTGCTGGGCATCAGTTCCATAACCGCCAAGGCTCGTGAACGCCGCGTCGCCAGGCGCCGCAAAAGCGAGGCGAGAGCCCTCGCCGGAGCGGCTGCCTTTGCGATGCTTCCTACGCTGCTTGCGAGCCGCAAAGCTGGCCTCGCTCTCGTGGTGCCTGCAGTGGCGGCTCTTGCTTGGGCGGTAATGCGCGAGAATACGTCGCCGACAGACGGCGCAGACAATTCTCCGGATTGAGTTTTATCGACGGCCTTGCCGGGAACCTGGGTCCCGTGGCCGCATTGGTGTCGGAGAAAACCTTTCTGACATCGGAGCTTCCAAATGACCAAGACCGTGGACAAGAACAAGGCCCGTCAGGGGCGCAGTGGATGGCAGGTGCTCGTCGTGCTTGTCTGCGCTCTCGCACTTGCCATGCTGGTTTGGTGGGGCGTGGGTATCTTCGGAAGTTCAATCGATCCACAAGATCCCGTGGGCGGGGCGCCCGCAGAACAGCCTGCCGCAGAGGGCACGCAGCCCGCCGGGTAGCGTATTTTATGCTGGCTCTGCGGGAGCAAGCACCTTCAGCACACCTGGATGGCAGCGAACGGTCGTCTCTTTCTCAAGCTCGCAGAGCTCGCCATCCATGGCGCATCCGAACCGTTCGTGCCGCGCGAGCAGGCGGAGCCGTACCTCCTGCGCCGTCAGCATTTCGACCTGATCGTTTGTCTTCCATCGACCAAGCAGCATATTGAGGGCCAGCAATATCATGTCCCCGCGCGTGCGTGACCGCGTGACGTAGACCCCAAGCACACCCCCATCCGGCACATCCGCATACGGCAGGTGGCCTTCTCCGAAGACATTGTTGGTGATTCCGATGCCGGCGGTTGCCAGCATCCTCTCCTCGCCATCATCGAGCGTGAGGCCGATCCTCATCCGGGGCGGCCGAAAGAAGGCTCCAAAACCGGCGCGTATGGACGCCCTGATCTTGCCGAGCCGGGAGCGGAAGACTTCCTTCTCCCGCAGGCGAATAAGCTTGGCATGAAGCCCGACCGAAAACTGGTGAATGAACGGCTTGCCGTTGGCGCTCGCAACATCCACGTCACGAAATTCTCCGCCGCAAAGCGCGGCAGCCGCGGCTTCGAGCTCGAGCGGGACGCCCAGGCTTCTTGCAAAAAGGTTCATGGTGCCGGCTGGAAGTATCGCAAGCGCCTTGTCGCTGTCCATCAGCTTGCCAGCGGCACAGGACACCGTGCCATCGCCTCCGCCAACCATGACGACGTCGCAGTCCCCGGCAAGCGCCTCGTCAAGCGCGTGCTCGATTTCCTTGCCTGCGACCACGGCCACCATCACCTGATGGCCCGCCTCCTGCACCGTTTCGCGCAGGCGTGCGGTGAACACTGCAAGGTCGAGTGTGCGCAGCGTTCCGCCTTCACGGTTGAGGATTATCTGGAAGCGCATCGTTTGCAGGTCTCCAGACTTGATTTGTGGGAAAATCAGGCGCGCCGGCGGGGCGCCTTAGCCAAGCTTAATGCGCTGACATTGCGTATCGTTCCAGTACGGCTGAGTGAACGGCTGATTTTTTTCGAGTCGGAACCAGATCGGCGGTGGCCACGTTGTCGGGTTGTGAAGGTCACGTCCGGACCTCTCCTGCGAAAGTTTGGTTCCGGACGCGACCGTGCAAAGGAACATGCACAAGGAGAGTTTAACATGATCCGGAACCTTTTGGCGACAACTGCAATCGCAACGCTTATCGCAACCGGCGCAGCCGTGGCTCAGACCACCGCTCCCGCCCCGGCGGCAGACGCCCGATGGAAGCTGCACCTCAGGTGAAGCATGCCGAGGGACACCTTGCGTCCAACCTGATCGGCGAGACCGTCTATAACGGTAGCGGTCAGGACGCCGAAAACATCGGCGAGGTCAAGGATCTCGTCCTCGACAGCGAGGGCAATATCCAGGCTATCGTCGTCGGTGTAGGCGGCTTCCTCGGCATCGGCGAGAAGCAGGTCGCTTTGCAGTATGATCTGGTCGAGTGGACCGAGATGGACGGTGAGGAATATATCGTCGTCGAGACGACTCGCGAGGCTCTCGAGGCTCAGGACGAGTTCGACCTTGCAGCTTATGAGATGCAGCCGGCTGATGCCGAGGTTGGCAACACCCAGCCCGCCACTGCCGAAGATCTCGCCGCTGCACCGGTGGCCGAAGATGAAGCCGGCATGACCGACGACGCGGCCGCTCCGGCTGATGACATGGCTGCCGCTCCGGCTCCTGCTGGTGACGACATGGCTGCGACCGAAGAAGCCGCTCCCGCAGACGATATGGCCGCAACCGAGGAAGCAGCACCTGCTGATGACATGGCTGCCAGCGAGGAAGTTGCACCGGCAGACGAGGAAACGGCTGCTGCCCCTGCCGACGATACGATGACCGAGACGGATGAAACCCAGACGTCCGCGATCGATCGCTCGTCGCTGAATGAGGTGCAGGTCGGTGACATCAGCGCCGATGATTTTGTCGGAACCACCGTTTACGGTGCCAATGACGAGAATATCGGCGAGATCGGCGACATCATCCTGTCGGATGATGGGCAGGTAGAAGCTGTTATCATCGACGTCGGCGGTTTCCTCGGCATCGGCGAAAAGGAAGTTGCAGTCAGCATGGATAATCTGGCGTTCCTGTCGGATGCAGACGGCGAGTACTATCTGTACACGACGTTCACCCAGGAGCAGCTCGAGGCACAGGCCGCTTATGACGAAGGCTCGTTTGCCGAGAACCGTGACGACCAGCTTCTGACGGTCCAGTAACATTTCCGATCGGAAATTGATGAAGGCCCGCGCTTGAAGCGCGGGCCTTTTCTTTGCTTGCGGCAAATGGGTGAACGATGAAAGCATCATTGTTCGATAATACAGCACAGTCCATCGCGCCGCCGCAGTCTTCCCTCTGGGCCTTTTAGCACGACATATGGCGTCAAGCGCCGCGATCTTGCGGCGGATAGAAGGGAGCCCGACCATGCTCGACCAGATCAAGGGACTTCACCATGTGACCTCTCTGGCGCGCGACGCCAAAGAGAACAACAACTTCTTCACCCACAAGCTCGGCCTTCGCCGGGTCAAGAAGACCGTCAATTTCGACGCGCCGGATGTCTACCATCTCTATTATGCCGATGAGTTCGGCACGCCCGGCTCTGTCATGACCTACTTTCCTTTCCCGGATGCGGCCCGCGGTCGTCCGGGTACGGGAGAGGTCGGTTTCACCGCGTTCTCCGTGCCCGAAGGCACGCTTGCCTTCTGGGCGCAGCGTCTTGTCAGCGAGGGCGTGACCGGGTTGAAGCGTTCCGAGCTCTTTGGCGAGCAGCGCCTGACCTTCGAAGGACCGGATGGCGACGGTTTCGCGCTTGTCGAGACACGTGACGACGGTCGCGCGCCATGGACCAACGGCGGCGTCGGCAGCGACGAGGCGATCCGTGGGTTCCACTCGGTGTCCATGCGACTGCAGGACGGCGGCGCGACAGCCGAACTCCTCAAGTTCATGAACTATGAGGAGATCGACAAGTCAGGCTCGGTGCGCCGCTTCGCGGTCAAGGGCGACAGCAACGGCGCCGATGTGATCGATGTCGAATCCCTGCCTGTCCTCGGCCATGCAAGGCAGGGTGCGGGTTCGGTCCATCACGTCGCCTTCGCGGTCGAGAACCGCGCAAAGCAGCTTGAAGTCCGTAAGGCACTGATGGAAACCGGCTACCAGGTGACGCCGGTGATCGACCGCGATTATTTCTGGGCGATCTATTTCCGCACGCCGGGCGGGGTGCTGTTCGAGGTCGCCACCAACGAACCCGGCTTCGACCGCGACGAGGACACGAAACATCTCGGCGAGGCGCTGAAGCTGCCGTCGCAGCACGAGCACCTGCGGCCCTATCTGGAGAGCCATCTCCAGCCGATCGAGGACTGAGGCGATGACGAGCGACGCGTATATCCACAAGACCGCCGGGGAGAACCCGGCGGCCCCCTGCTCTTCGTGTTCCACGGAACCGGGGCCGACGAAAACCAGTTCCTCGGCCTTGGTCGCGAGCTGATGCCTGCGGCAACCGTTATCGCACCGCGCGGCGACGTTTCCGAACATGGCGCGGCCCGCTACTTCCGTCGCACCGGCGAAGGCGTCTACGACATGGACGATCTTGAGCGCGCAACGCAGAAGATGGTCGAGTTCGTTCGCACCCACGTCGACGAGAAGAAGCCCTCGGCGGTTTTCGGTCTCGGCTACTCGAACGGCGCCAACATTCTCGCTTCGGTTCTGTTTGCCGCGCCAGGCCTGTTTGACAAGGCCGTACTGATGCACCCGCTGATACCCTTCGAGCCGCAGGCGGACGGCACGCTCGACGGCACACAGGTGTTGATGACCGCCGGCCAGCGCGATCCGATCTGCCCACCAGCGCTGACGCAGAAGCTGGAAGCTGACCTGCGAAAGCTGGGGGCGGATGTGGAGCTGCTGTGGCATGAAGGTGGCCACGAGATACGTCAGCCGGAAATTCTGGGCGCCGAGGCATTCCTGTCCACAGCGCCGGCAAAAGGAGCATTTACATGACCGATGAAAACGGGATCGAACTCGAGGACAATGGCGCCAAGGGCCGCTATGTCTTCAAGGGACCAAATGGTGCCGAAGCGGAAATGACCTTCACCAGGGTCGGCGATCATCAGCTTATCATCGACCATACCGAAGTGCCGGACGCGTTCCGGGGCCAGGGTGTCGGCGCGCGGCTCGTTACTCGGGCGGTCGAGGACGCGCGGGCCGCCGGCAAGACAATCATTCCCCTGTGCCCCTTCGCGGCCGCGCAGTTCCGCCGTCATCCGGAATGGGCGGACGTGCTGAAGAAATAGCGGTCCTGCATCCGTTCGACTCGGGGCTTCGCGCCGCGCTATAGTCGGCATGAGAGCGAGAACCGGCGACGACGCATGAACAGGCTTTGGCGGCGACATTCTATTATCCTGGGAGTGGCTGCCGCTCTGTTGTGCGTGCTCGTCGCCTATTTCGGCTCGCGCCTGATGACCGCGTACTATCTCGACCAGGCGGCAATACGTGGCGAAAACACGCTCGGCCTCGCAGTGACGGCGCTGCGGGGCCAGCTCGCGCGATATGAAAAGCTGCCCGAACTCATAGCCGATCATCAGGACGTGAAGAATCTCGTCAGCAATCCCGGCGATCGGGCCGCCGTTGACGCGATGAACCGATATCTCAAATCGGTCAATGGGCTGCTCGAATCCTCCGACATCTACGTCATGCTCCCGGACGGCCTCACGATCGCCGCCTCGAATTATGATCAGACCCCGACCTTCGTCGGCGAGAACTTCAGCTACAGGCCCTATTTCTTCGATGCCATCGCCGGCGGCGAGGGTCGCTTCTTCGCGCTCGGAACCACATCCCTGAAGCGGGGCTATTATTTCGGCGCGCCGATCCGCATCGACGGCAGCATCGGCGGCGTGGTGGTTTTCAAGGTCGACATAGACTCGATTGAAAGCTCGTGGCGCGGCGACGAATACGAGATCATCGTCACCGACCCCGAGGGCATCATCTTCATGACCGGGCGGAGAGACTGGCTGTTTTCGGCCATCCTGCCGCTGACCGAGGAACGCCTCGCCCGCACGGCGGCCACACGCCGCTACGCCAACGCGAACCTAACTGAATTGCCGGTAAGCGCGGGTATGACACATCGCGATCACAACCTGCTGACGATCTCCAACGAAGACGGAATGCGAGAATACCTTGTCGTCGGCGAAAGCATGCCGCAGGCCGACTGGACGGTAAGTGTGTTGCTGGACACCGCCTCCGCGCGCGCGCAGGCTTTGACGGTCGTTGCCGCAATGGTGCTTCTGCTGGGACTTGGAGCAACGGGCCTCGCCGCCTGGCTGCAGCGCCGGGCGCGCCTGGCCGAGCGCCTTCAGGTCCAGCGAGAGGCACAGGAGCAACTCGAACGGCGGGTCGAGGAACGCACCGCCGATCTTGCCGCCGTCAACAACCGGCTCGAGGAAGAAGTCACCGAGCGCCGCGCTACCGAACGCGCGCTCCGCAAGACACAATCGGATCTCGTCCAGGCCGGCAAGCTGGCGGCCCTCGGGCAGATGTCGGCTGCACTGTCGCACGAGTTCAATCAGCCGCTGGCCGCCGTTCGAACCTATGCCGACAATGCGGCGATCCTGCTGGAGCGCGGCCGTCCTGACGAGGCCGGAGATGCCGTTGCCCGCATCTCCAAACTGACGGACCGCATGGCGGCAATCAGCAGGCACTTGCGCAATTTCGCCCGCAAGCCGAACCAGAAACTGCGGCCCGTTTCGCTCGACGACGTTGTCAGGGACACGCTCGAAATCGTCGCCTGGCGGCTGAATGCAGCCGACGCCGAGATCGCCGTCGATCTGGGCGCGCAACCGCCGGTCGTCAAGGCGGGGTCGGTGCGGCTCCAGCAGGTTCTGGTCAACATCCTTTCCAACGCGGCCGACGCGATCGAAGGATTGCCGGACAGGCGCATCGACCTGGCCGCGACCACTGCCGGCGGCCGCGTGACGATCACGATTCGCGACCGCGGTCCCGGCGTTCCGCGGCCATCGCCGAACGCATCTTCGATCCATTCTTCTCCACCAAGGGCGTCGGCAAGGGCCTCGGCCTCGGACTTTCGATCTCTTACAATATCGTCAAGGATTTCGGCGGCAGCCTCGCCGTCGAGCGCCATCCCGAAGGCGGCACCCTGGTGTCGATCGTGCTTGACGCCGCCAAGCTGCCGATAAGCGAGGCGGCCGAATGAAACCGCCCGCCGTACTCCTCGTCGACGACGAGGAGGAGATCAGGCATTCGACCGCCCAGTCGCTGGAGCTTGCGGGCATCGCGGTGCAGGAGTTTGCAAGCGCCGAAAGCGCGCTCAGCTACGTGACGCCCGGCCTTAACGGCGTGCTCGTCACCGACATCCGCATGCCCGGCATGGATGGCATGACCCTGCTGGCCAAGGTTCGCGACATCGATTCCGATCTGCCTGTCATTCTGGTGACGGGACACGGCGACGTGCAACTAGCCGTTCGGGCGATGCGCGAAGGCGCTTATGACTTCATCGAAAAGCCCTTCGCGGCGCAGCATCTGGCCGATGTCGCCAAGCGTGCGCTCGACCGGCGCATGCTGGTACTCGAGAACCGCCTGCTGCGCGCAGCGGCCGGCCACCCCGACGACATCGAGTCGCGGCTTCCCGGCCGCTCGGCTGCAATGATCGACCTGCGTTACAGGCTCCGGGCCGTAGGCGGCACCGACGCCGATCTGCTGATCGTCGGCGACACGGGCGTCGGCAAGGAGGTCGTCGCGCGCGCCGTGCACGACATCAGCAGCCGAGCGAACCGCCCCTTCGTCGCGATCAATTGCGCCGCTCTGCCCGGCAACCTAATCGAGAGCGAACTTTTCGGCCACGAGATCGGCGCCTTTCCCGGCGCGCTGCGGGCGCGATATGGCAAGTTCGAGCACGCACGCGGCGGCACGGTGCTGCTCGACGAGATAGGTTCCATGCCCGCCGAACTGCAGGCACGGTTGCTCAGGGTCATCCAGGACCGCGTCATCGTGCGTCTCGGTTCCAACGAGCAGATACCACTCGACGTGCGTTTCATCGCCACCAGCAAGGTGAAGCTGGAGGACGAGGTCGCGCAGGGGCGGTTTCGCGCCGACCTGCTCTACCGCCTCAATGTAGTGACCCTGAACGTGCCACCACTGTCTTCCCGGCGCGAGGACGTGCCGATCCTCTTCCTGCAGCTTCTCCGCGAGGCGGCCGGACGCCACCGTCGTGATATGGGTGAGGTCTCGCCGCGACTGCTCGCCGAGATCGCGCGCCGCGAGTGGCCCGGCAATGTTCGGGAATTGCGCAACGCAGCCGATCGCTATGTACTCGGGCTCGATATAGAAGGTGTGGACGATGGCGCCGACGATATGACGGCAAAGCTGTCAGACCGGGTCGCGCGCTTCGAGCGCTCGGTCATCGCCACCGCTTTGCAAGCGCACGGCGGCAGCCTCAAGTCGGTCTATGAAGAACTGGGCATCTCCCGGAAGACGCTCTACGAAAAAATGCAGCGCTATGCGCTGGGCCGCGACGGCGAAACCACCGAGGCGTAGGCAACAGGGACCAGCCCACGCTTGTGTGGGAAACCACACGCCAATCGCGCCCAATGTTACGAAATCCACCCATCAGGCAAAATTAGTCACTTCCAATGCCCGGTTGCCAGCGATCGGGCCGTTGCGCGCCGGTGTCGCGTCTGCGTGTGCTGCGCGCAACCGCCAAGGCTTCGGGAGGAAACTTGCGGACCGGGCGGCCGACATCTTACGCAAACCGGGAGGATTACCCATGCGCCATTTCACCATCGCAGCGATGGCTGCCGCCACGCTTCTTGCCGTCCCCGCCTCTGCGCAGGACCGTGAGGGCTGGCCGACCAGCCTGACGATCGGCACCGCCAGCCAAGGCGGCACCTACTTCATCTACGGAACCGGCCTTGCCGGCCTGATCACCGAGTCGCTCGGCGTCAACGCCTCGGGCGAGGTCACCGGCGGCCCGGTGCAGAACGCGACGCTGGTGGAGACCGGCGACCACCAGATCGGCCTCGTCACCATGGGCCCGGCCTATGAGGCCTGGATCGGCGAGAGCGAGCTTGCACCGGGCGTGGAGCACAAAAGCCTGCGCGCGCTGTTCCCGATGTATCAGACACCCTTTCAGGCCGTGGCGCTGAAGTCGTCCGGCATCGAGTCGCTGGCGGACCTTGAAGGCAAGCGCGTCTCCGTTGGCCCGGCAGGCGGCACGGCAGCGACCTACTGGCCGCGCTTCTTCGAAATCAACGGCATCACCGCCGACATCAGCTATTCGGGCGCCAACGACGCCGTCAGCCAGGTCAAGGACGGCCTGATCGACGCCTTCGCCTTCGCAGCCGGCGTGCCGATCGCAGCCTTCGCGCAGATCGCGGCGGAAAACCCCGTAAACATCTTCGCCTTCACCGGCGACGAGGCGGCCAAGATCCTCGAAGCGCGCCCGGAACTCTCCGCCTTCGACATTCCCGGCGGCCTCTATGAAGGCTACCCGGACCCGCAGGGCACCGTCAGCCTCTGGAACTTCGCCGTGGCCCATCAGGAAATGCCGGAATCGCTGGCCTACGAGATCACCAAGCTGGTGATGGAGAACAACGACCGCATGCTGGCGATCCACGCCACTGCAGCCGAGACCATCGCGGCCAATACCGACAAGAACAGCTTCCTGCCTTACCACCCCGGTGCGGTGCGGTACTACGAGGAAGCCGGCATCTCGATCCCGGACGAGCTCAAGGGACAGTAATCGCGCGAGGCGATCTGGCCGGCGGCGATCAATCCGATCGGCGCCGGCCTCCGCTCACGGCAAGTATCGGCAGTGGCGCTGCAGACGCACGCGCACGCCAGGGAGGACAGCCATGACCGAAGCAGAAAAAATCAGGACGGACGCCGCACCCGTCGAGCGGATCGTATCCAGCGGGGCCGACGAGGAAGCACTGGCCACCAATCAGCGCGATTTCACCGGCGCGCGCCTGGGCTGGTTGCTGATGGCGCTGTGCATCGCCTACACGGTTTTCCACATCGGGGTGATGAACTTCTATCCGCTGGAGACCTGGGCCTATCGTGTGACCCATGTCGCCGGCGGCCTGCTCATTGGCTTCATCCTGTTTTCTTCGAGCAATGTTGGCGGCACCGACGCCAGCACGCGTTTCCTGAAGCTCAAGCCGCTTGAAACCGCGATCGCTCTGGTCGCTGCTGCCGGTGTGCTTTACGGCGCGGCCATGGTCGGCTTCGCCTGGGCTGCGTGGTGGACAGCCGGGCTCGTTCGCCCGCCTGCCATGGTTTTCGGCAGCTACGGCCTGCCGCTGATCGTCGGCACCATCGCGGCAATTGCCGGAAGCTGGTTCTTCCCGCGCAAGGACCGGGACGGTGTTCACTGGTCGGACCTTCTGCTGGCCATCGCGGCCGTAACGGTCGCCGGGTACATCCTCTTCAACGTCCAGGCGATCCGCCTGCGCGCGGGTACCGCGCTGGCACAACCCGCCGATTTCCATGCGGCCCTCGTGGGCGCCCTGCTCATCCTCGAACTAACGCGTCGCGTCGCAGGCCTTGCGCTTGTCGCCATCGCCTGCGTGTTCATTATCTATTCCTTCGCAGGTCCCTACCTGCCGGGCTTCCTGGCGCATCGCGGCTACACGCCCGAGCGCTTTTTCACCTACATCTACACGGACCAGGGCATCCTCGGGGACCCCGTCGCCGTGTCGTCCACCTACATCATCCTGTTCATCACTTTTGCGGCCTTCCTGCAGGCGTCGAAGGTCGGCGACTATTTCGTCAATTTCGCCTTTGCCGCCGCGGGTCGAGCACGTGGCGGCCCGGCCAAGGTGGCGGTTTTCGCATCAGGCCTGATGGGCATGATCAACGGCACGTCGGCCGGCAACGTCGTCTCCACCGGCTCGCTGACGATCCCGTTGATGAAACGCGTCGGCTACCCCGCCAAGAGCGCCGGCGCGATCGAGGCTGCCGCTTCGTCGGGTGGACAGATCATGCCGCCGATCATGGGTGCCGGCGCCTTCATCATGGCCGAGGTGACGGGCATCCCCTACACCGAGATCGTGATCGCGGCACTGATCCCGTCAATCCTCTATTTCGCCTCCATCTACTTCATGGTCGACCTGCAGGCGACCAAGCTGGGCATGAAGGGCCTGCCGAAGAAGGAATTGCCTGTCTTCAAGGAACTCCTGAAGCAGGCCTATCTGTTCTTCCCGATCGTGATCCTGATCTATTCGCTCTTCGCGGGCTACTCGGTGATCCGGGCCGGCACGCTGGCGATGGTGTCTGCCGCAGTGGTAAGCTGGCTGACCCCGCACCGCATGGGACCGCGCGCCATCCTCGGCGCCTTCGAACTTGCCGCCAAGATGTCGATACAGCTCGTCGCCGTCTGCGCATGCGCGGGCATCATCGTCGGCGTTATCGCACTGACGGGCGTCGGCGCGCGCTTCTCCACCCTGCTCCTCGGCATCGCGGAACAGAACCAGTTGCTGGCCTTGTTCTTTGCGATGTGCATATCGATCATTCTCGGCATGGGCATGCCGACGACCGCGGCCTATGCGGTCGCGGCCGCCGTCGTCGCGCCGGGCCTGATCTCGCTGGGCATACCGGTGCTGACCGCGCATTTCTTCGTGTTTTACTACGCAGTGATGTCCGCGATCACGCCGCCGGTCGCGCTGGCAGCCTACGCCGGGGCTGCACTGTCAGGATCCGATCCGATGCGAACATCGGTGGAAGCCTTCAAGTTCGGCCTCGCCGCCTTCGTGGTGCCGTTCATGTTCTTCTATTCTCAGGCGCTGCTCATGCAGGGCTCGTGGCTCGAAATCCTGCACGTGTTCGCAACCGCCTGCCTTGGCGTCTACCTGCTTTCGGCAGCCGTGCAGGCATGGTTCTTCGGTCCGCTCAACGCAGTCATGCGTGTGCTGCTGCTGGCAGGAGCCCTGGCGATGATCAAGGGCGGGCTGGCGACCGACATCGCCGGTCTCGTGATTGCCGTGGGGGTCTTCGTCTACCAGAAGGGTCTCGTCGGAACGCGCACCATCGCAAGAGGCCTGGACTGACCGGCCGCTCCCGAGGGCGGGCGCCGCGGCCTACGTCGTGCCCGCCGTCCGGACGGAACCATTTGCCACGCAATTCCGTTGCCACTACAGCACCGCCGCTGCCTTCGCAGCGGCGGCTTGGCGCTGACCCTTTCAGGCATGGAGTTTACAGCATGGCGCTTTTCTCAAGACACCAGTCCTCACTCGACCTCCATAAGGAAATCGGGGCGCTGCGCAAGGAAGTCGCGGCTCTCGGAAAGGCTGCGTCCCGGCAAGGCAGCAGCGCCTATCGCGACACGCGCGACCAGGCCAGCGATCTTTATGCAGAACTTGCGGAACGCGTATCGGACGCTTTGCCCGTCATCCGCCGGCGCGCTCACGATTTCGAGGAAACGATCCGCGCCAATCCGACGCGGACCGTTGCAGTGGTGGGGCTGGTGGCTCTGACCGTCGCCGCAGCCGCGATACTGGGCAGCCGGCGCCGTTAGCGCCGGCGCAGAGCCCTAGGCCTGTTTGATGAGCCTGATGAGCACCAGCAGGATCACCGCGCCTATCGTGGCGTGGATGATGGCTGCGATGACGCCGCTACCCAGGCTGATGCCAAGCGCGGGGAACAGGAACCCGGCAATGAACGCGCCGACGATGCCGACCACGATATTGCCCAGCAGTCCGAACCCGTAGCCCTTGACCAACTGGCCAGCCAGCCAGCCCGCAATCGCACCGATAAGAATGAAGACGATAAGACTTTCAATGCCCATGATTCGGGGCCTCCTCTCCTGAGACAAGAGGATCATGGACCCCAGCGAAGGCGCTGTCCAGCAGCACCACGCGAGGCGCGGATCGCTTCTGAACGTGCGGCGGAACGGCGCAGCCGTTCTCGCAAGGCAGCCATGCAGATTCTGCAATTGAATTCGTGAACGGCAATTTCTATCTCACCGGTGTCGGCGATCTTCCTCCTCCCAGAAAGCCGACAACCTGGCGCGGCGAACCTCCTCCCTTGCCGCGCTTCAGATTGACCCGCCGGATCCTCCTCCCCCGGCGGGTTTTTCTGTTTCTGGAGCTTTTTCTCCCCGGACGCTTGAGGGCTGACTTGCCCCAGCGGTATGAATCTGTCACCCATGAATGCAACGCCCGGAGAGGGGGTCGCTCAGGCAACAGCCCCGCAGCCTTTCGGCCGCGGGGCTTTTGACTTTCAGACCTACCGCTGGAGAGCGCTACAGCGAACCGATTACGTGCGTACCGCCGATTTCCAGGCTGGCAGTTCCAATGGTGTCATTACCCTGCCGGAACCGGACCTGAAGAACGCCGTGGCCGGATTGAAGCGCGCTCACGTCCTCGCGACTGCTGGCAAACGCCGCGAATGTGATCACGCGATCCGGTTCGGCATCAAAGACCACGGACGTCGCCTTGACGCCGACGCATGTTCCGCTGCTTGCGTCGGTCCGGCAGATCGACAGCCCTGCCGGAACCGGAATTGAAACACCGTCCGCCGAGACGACCGACAGCACCGCCGTGAGCCTAGCCGCCCGGCTGCCGGCATTCGTAACGGCCAGCATCGCAACGCTCTCGTCCCCACCATCCGGCAGCGAGCCATCAGTGCCTGAAGCCACGATCGTGCTGACAAGCTTTACACCGTCGACGCTGCTGGTCGGCGCCGGCTTTAAGCCGGTTGCGATGTCATTCGTATCGCCTGCCCCCGTAACGGCTTGCCCTGCTGCAACAGCGGCAGTGTTGCAGCTGATGGGCTTACGGACTGCGCTGCAGCGTTGGAGGATACCCCGTCGACAGCTTGTGATGGAGCAGACGAGCCATTGACCCTGTCGGCAGCCGCAGTGTTGTCCAGCGCCGACGATCGCCTGACTGGCTCCCCACCGGTGATGTTAAGTCTTAGATTCCCGCCTCGGTTGGCGTATCCGGTAATCGCGATCTGGTATTGGCGCCCAGCAAGTGCCCGGAAGCTGACCCGCGACTGGCGCCCGAGGCCAACGGTGTTGTTGTTTGATGCGACCTCGGTGAGGTGACGCAGGCTGTTGCGGGAATAGACCGCCAGGATAGTATCGAAATCGCTGCCTCTGGTATCGATCGTCACCCGGCCCGTGCTCTGTGGCGTAAAACGATACCAGACACTGTTGCGCGAGTTTCTCCAGCCGGCGTGGTAGGGCTCGAAGCGCTCTGCGGTCGCAAGCACAGTCGAACCGGCAACGGTTCGACGCGAGCCAGCGCGCGAAGGCGGATTTACATTCTGCCTGTCGACGAAATTGTCGTTGGCCGGTGCCGCCGCCACACCACCATGCACGCTGAGGCGTATGTTGCCTGCCTCGTTCATGTAGCCGGCGACCGCGATCTGGTATTCGACGCCCGCAGTGGCGTTGAATCTGACCTGCGACTGGATCGTGTAGTAATCGGCATCGTCGTTGGAGGCGACTTCCGCCAGCGAGCCAACAGACGACCCCGGTAGACGGCGAGAACGGTGTCGAAATTGCTGCCGAGCGTATCGATGGTGATGGGCCCCGACGCAGTCGGCGTATAACGCCACCACACGCTGTTGAGCGCACTGTGCTTGCCAGCATGGATCGGCTCGCCGCCCTCTGCAGTTCCGCCGACATTCGAGCCAGTGACCGTCCGCGTACCGCCGACAGCCGGGAGCGGCACCGTGATCCGGTTAACGAAGTGGTTGTTTGCAGGCCCGGTTGGAGGTGGTGGCGGCGTTCCACCGCCGAGCACGATGCGCGCATCGTTGACGTTGATACGCGGCTTCACCACCCCTGCCGAGGAAATACCCTCGCCCGTCGATTTGAGCGCGTTCTCGATCTGATCGACTGTGGCGTTGGGGAAGGCGTTGCGCAGCGCCGCGAACGCACCCGCAACGTGAGGCGACGCCATTGAGGTCCCCGAACTGAAGGAGAAGTAGTTGTTGGCGCTGCCGTTGATGTAGGACGAATAGATGTCCGAGCCCGGTGCGACCACGTCGATCAGATTGCCCCAGTTGGAGAAGTCGGACCGGAAGTCCCACTTGGTGGACGAACCCACCGTGACCGCGCTGGAAATACAACCCGGCGCTCCGACGGCGGAATCGTAGCCGTCATTGCCCGCCGCAATCACCGTTGCGATGCGGGCGGCCTTTAGCTGGTCGATGATCGGCTTGCGCGCGTCGTTGTCGCAGTGTGCGGAAACCTCCCCGCCACCCAGGCTCATATTGACGGCTGCAATTTTATAGGTGTTGCGCAGCGCATAGACCCTCTCCAGCCCGCGTATCTGGTCCGTGTCGAAGGTCAGGACGCAATGGGTGTATCCGGAAATTGCACCGCAAGGGCTGCTCGAGTTCGCTGGAAAGCGGGAAAACACGTTGATCGAAATGAGACGCGCGTCGCGAGCGACACCGCTTGTCGGCTGTCCCGAGGCAGGCGAGGTATTGTAACCGGCGACCGTGCCGGCAACATGCGTGCCGTGCCCGCATCCATAGATGTTGCTCGCCGTGCAGTCCTCGCCCGATCCCGTGGCGGTCGAGGAACTGGCGCCACCCGGACACTGGCTGACGGAACCCTGGATCCCGGTTGTGTTGTAGCAGGCTTCGGAATTGATACGGCTCGAAAGGAATTGATGGCTACGCCGGCCGCCGGTGTCGAGCACAGCCACGTGGTGCCCGTTGCCCGTTGCGCCGGCCGCATACATTGCCGGCATCTGGATCAGCGGCAGCGACTCGTTCAGTGACGGCTTGCTGAGGCGATCCTCCTGGATGAGGGTCACGTTCGGATCGGTGGCAAGGCGCGCGATCTCGTCCGCGCTGGCAACGATGCCGAACATCGGCGAGAAGTCCATGCGTTTGAGATTCTTCTCCGCCGCTGACGCGGAAGACAGTGCGCCTTGCGGGAAAGCCGTCGCGAGGATCCTGTCCTGCGCGGCACGGATTGCCTTTGTATGGGCCTCGTCCGCCGCAGCCGGGCTCGCGAAGCTGGCGGCATCGGGCAGCGCGGGCATGTCGAAACGCACGATGACGGGCAGCCGCGCCTCGGGGTTGGCCGCGAGCTTCGCCCACAAAGCCTCGTGCTTCTCGAATTTGCGGGTCACGGCAGCGGGTGCCTCCCCAGATGCCATGGACGGGCCCGCTCCCGTCGAAACCAAAAGACCGACCGCGATCGCGCCCAAAAGGCGCCCGCGCCAAGCCTTCGCCCTATCTGCCATGAATGCCTCCTGTGCAAAAACCGCGAGCAGCATCGACCCCACCGCGGAACGGCATCCGGATTGCGCTGACTTGCATTGAAACGGCTGTGTCAGCCCGCCGTGATGGCGAGCCTATGCCGCAGAGAGACCATTACCGGGCTACGGCAATCGAACGTACCGGCGATCCCTCGGGCATACACTTTTGCACGCGCGCATAGCTTTTGGAGATGAATGCGAAGCGGTACGCAGTGGCCACCAATCACTTGAAGCGCCACGGCAAACTTTTTCTGCGGGAAGAGAGCGCTGGTGATCCCGACAGGATTCGAACCTGTGACCCTCAGATTAGGAATCTGATGCTCTATCCTGCTGAGCTACGGGACCGCTGAGCGCGGTATAGACGTTTCGCGGGCTTTCGCCAACCGTTTTGGGGCCGACGAACGGGCCTGTCAGGCCCGTCCGAGCGCGGTTTCCGTCAGCCGCACCCAATACGAAATTCCGTGCGGGATCAGCTCGTCGTTGAAGTCGTAGGCGGGGTTGTGAAGGTTGGCGGTGTCGCCATTGCCCGCAAAGATGAAGGCGCCGGGACGGGCCTCCAGCATGTAGGAGAAATCCTCGCCGCCCATCACCGGGTTGATGTCGGTATTCACCTGCGGCGCGCCGGCCACTTCAATGGCGATGCCCGAGGCAAACTCGGTTTCCTCGGCATTGTTGAAGGTGACGGGGTAGTTCACGTCGATGTCGACATCGACGGTAGCGCCGTGCGCGGCAGCTATGCCCTGGCAGATGGCGCGCATGCGCTCACGGGAAGCCTCGCCCACCTCCGTGCGCAGCGTACGGATCGTACCGGCGAGCTGCGCCTCCTGGGGAATGACGTTGTAGGCGTCGCCCGCGTGGAACTTGGTCACGGACACAACGATCGAATCGATCGGATCGACCGAGCGCGCCGCGATCGTCTGCAGGCCCTGCACGATCTGGCTGGCGATCACGATCGGATCGACCGTGCCGTGCGGCATGGCTGCATGACCGCCGCGCCCTTTCACAGTGATGGTGAACTCGGCCGTCGCCGCCATGATCGGCCCCGGGCGGATCGCGAACTGGCCGACCGGCAGGCCGGGCATGTTGTGCATGCCGAAGACGCGAGAGATGCCGAAGCGCTCCATCATCCCGTCCTGCACCATGGCCCTGCCGCCGGCGCCACCTTCCTCGGCCGGCTGGAAGATCACCGCGACGGAGCCCGCGAAATTGCGGGTCTCAGCGAGATATTTCGCCGCGCCCAGCAGCATGGCGGTGTGGCCGTCATGGCCGCAGGCGTGCATCTTGCCCGGCGTCTGCGAGGCGTAGGGTTTGCCTGTGATCTCATTGAGCGGCAGCGCGTCCATGTCGGCCCGCAGGCCGATCGTCGGCCCGTCGCCGAGGTTTCCCTTGATGATGCCGACAACACCGGTCCGCCCCAGGCCGGGCACGACCTCGTCGCAGTCGAACTCCCGCAGCTTGCCTTCGACGAAGGCTGCCGTCTGGTGCACATCGTAGAGAAGTTCCGGGATGGTGTGCAGGTGGCGGCGCCATCCGGTGACTTCGTCGTGCAGCTCCGCGACGCGATTGAGAATTGGCATCCGCTCAGCCCCTCATGCTTGCCCCGTATTCGTTCCCCAACCGGTATCAAACCACGACGGCTTTGCCATCTTGGCGTCACATAGGCTAAATAGCAGGGGGTGAACGTCCGGGTCCTGTTGTTTCGGCAAATGATGGGTGGCGCTCGCCACCTCGGCGGAACCTTAATGACCAGCGGGCGAATTCGGCAAGAGGCGATTTTGGATTGATCATGCGGCGGCGTTTTTTCCCGACGATAGGGCTGGCATTGGCGACCGTGTTCGCGGCAGGCGCGGCACAGGCCGGCCCGGCGGTTCTTGTGGACCTCAACACCGGCAAGGTGCTGGAGCAGGAGGATGCGTTTGCGCCCTGGTATCCGGCTTCGCTGACCAAGTTAATGACGGTGCTGGTGACTTTTCGTGCCGTGAAGGCTGGGGAGATCGCGTTCGATTCGCCGGTGCGCATCTCCGAGCGCGCCGCAAAGGAGCCGCCCAGCAAGATGGGCTACAAGCCTGGGTCCGTGTTGACCGTGGACAATGCGATCAAGATATTGATGGTCAAGTCGGCCAACGACATCGCAACGGCGCTCGCCGAAAGCGTTGCTGGCTCGCGCAGCGCGTTCGCGGCACGCATGAACGCCGAAGCGCAGCGCCTCGGCATGTCCGGCACACGTTTCGTCAATCCCCACGGGCTTCATGCCGACGAGCAGACGACCAACGCACGCGACCTCGCAGTGCTGGCGATGGCCCTGCGCAACGAGTTCCCCCAACACGCGCATTATTTCAGCATGGAAGCCCTGCAGGCCGGTGGCAAACTGCTCGAGAACCACAACGACCTGATCATGCGCTTCGACGGCGCCAACGGCATGAAGACGGGCTACACCTGCCCCTCCGGCTTCAACCTGATCGCCACCGCCACCCGAGGCGGACGCAGCCTGATGGCCGTCGTGATCGGCGAGCCGACAGTGGAGGCGCGCGCCGACAAGGCCGCCAATCTGCTGGAGCGCGGCTTTGCGACCCCGGGGGATACCGCGCCCTATCTCGGCCAGCTACGCCCTTCAGGCAAGGAGGCACCGAGCGCTGTGAACCTGCGTCCGGTGATCTGCACCGAGGCGCACTGGAAGGCGGTCACCGAAGCGCGCGGTCCCGAAGGGCACCCCGTGTACACCTCTCCCTATATCAAGGAGCCGACGCGCGAGCGCGTAGCGGTCGCCGTGGCGCTTGGCGGTGCGACAGGCCCGGAATCGAAGGCACCGCGCTATGCCGACGTGCCGATCCCTACCCCGCGCCCGGATTATGCGCCAGCGGCGATGGCGGAAGGCGGCTGAACAGGTGATCCACGAACCGATCGCGGTCTCGATCCTCACCGGCTTCCTCGGGGCGGGCAAGACCACGCTGCTCAACAGGCTGCTGAAAGACCCGGCGCTTCAGAACACCGCTGTCATCGTCAACGAATTCGGCGAGGTCTCCATCGACCACATGCTGGTCGAGCAGGCGTCGGACGGCGTGATCGAACTATCTGACGGTTGCCTGTGCTGCACGGTCCGCGGCGAACTCGTCGACACGCTGGCTGACCTGATCGACCGGGTGCAGACCGGCCGCATCGCCCCGCTGAAACGCATCGTCATCGAAACGACCGGACTGGCCGATCCTGTGCCCGTCCTGCAATCGGTAATGGGACACCCTGTGCTGGCCCAGGCGCTGCGGCTGGACGGCGTGGTCTGCGTGGTTGACGCCGTCAATGCGGCGGCAACGCTGGACACCCACGAGCAGGCCGTGCGGCAGATAGCAGTGGCCGATCGGATCGTGCTGACGAAGTCCGATCTCGCCGACGAGAGCGGGACGCTGCGCGCGCGGTTGCGCGCGCTCAACCCCAATGCACCGATCCTTGACGGCAGCGTCTCCTCAACGAGAGCGTCGGACCTGCTGGATTGCGGGCTCTACGATCCGAATTCCAAGATCGCCGATGTCCGCCGCTGGCTAGGTGAGGAACGGCAGCACGACCATCATGATCATGACGATCATGACCATGAGCATCATGATCACGGCCATCACCATCATCACGACGATCGTGTAACCACGGTGTCACTCGTCCACGACAGGCCGGTTTCGTTTTCTACGATCGAAATGTTCCTCGACCTGCTGCGTTCGACCCAGGGCAGCAAGTTGCTGCGCATGAAGGGCGTGATCGAGCTCGCGGAAGACCCGGGCCGCCCGCTGGTCATTCACGGCGTTCAGACGCTGCTTCATCCGCCCGCGCGGCTTGCAGGTTGGCCGGAAGGCCCGCGTGGCACCAGGATCGTCATCATCGCCTTCGACCTGCCGGAGGATTATGTGAGGCGGCTTTTTACCGCCTTCACGGGCGAACCGGCTATCGACACGCCGGACCGAGCGGCTCTCGCGGACAATCCGCTCGCCATCGCCGGCTACAAGGTCTGAGCGACCGCGCTCAGCCGCCCCGTTCGATCAGGAAGCGGTTTCCGCCACCGGGCGCATCCTCGGTGGCGACAAGCCTGTGGCCGCTGTCGGTGCAGAAGGCTGGAATGTCGATGATGGCGAGCGGGTCGGTGGTCTCGAGCCACAGCCGTGCGCCCTGGGCCATGCTGGCCAGCCGCTTTTTTGCGCGCAGTACCGGCAGGGGGCAGTTCAAACCCCTGAGATCATACGTTTCGGCTGCGTCGCGAAGCAATTAGCCGCCGAACATGCCGAGCAGCCGGCGGCGCAGGCTCTTGCCCTCACGCTCCGGTTGCGTAGCCTGCGCGCCGGCAGCAACGGTCTCGGACTGCGCGTTGCCCTCGGGCTCGACCGCCGGTGCAGCGGCCTGTTCAGTGGCCGGCGCCGGCGTCGGCACGGCAGCAACCGTTGCCTCGAGCTTCTGAGGTGCCTTCTGCTCTTCGGCCATCAGGACCTGCGGCCGCTCCAGCGACGGCGGCAGGCGGGTCACCTTCTCGCCACGCGCGCGGCGACGCGACCAGTCGGCGACAAGCGCTGCCTCTTTCACACCGGCAATCGTCGGCGCAGGCGTCGACGATTTGCGCGAGCCCAGAGCCGCGGAGAAGGCGGAATCGTAAGTGGACTGATAGCTCTTGTAGGCAACAGACAGCGATTCCGGCTGCGTGGTCGCCGGGCAGGCGGCGGTCGGCGAGAATGTGGTGCCGGCCGGCGCGATCTGGTTGAACACGTAACGCTTGCCGCAGACATCGACCTTCGGCGGGACCTTGGTGATCTCGAAATGGTCGTAGCCTTCCTTGAGCATGGTCCAGAACTCGTAGTTCGGATCGTCCTGGTAACGCGCCATGTTGGCGGCCGTCATGCGGAAGGGGAAAGCCTGTATCTGGAAGTCGGTCTGGCCGCCTTTGAATGCATCGCGGGCAAAAGCGTAAATCTGCTCGACCTGTTCGTCGGTCATGGAGTAGCAGCCCGCCGACGAGCATGCGCCATGCACCATCAGATGCTGGCCAGTGCGGCCGTGCGCCCGGTCGTAAGCATTCGGGAAGCCGATGTTGAACGAGAGGTGATAGCTCGACTGCGGGTTCATCTGATGCGGGCGCACCGTGTAGAAGCCCTCGGGCGCCTGCCTGTCACCTTCCGTGAACTTAGGCCCCAGCTTTCCGGACCACTTGCATATGTCGTAGCTGGTGGCGAGGTCGTAGCGGCCGTTGTCCTTCTGTTTCCAGACCTCTAGCACCGCCTCTTCCTTGAAGATGCGCACCATGATCGGCGAGGTCGTCGACATGCCCTTGGCGCGCATGGACTGCACGAGCGCGGGCGGCAGCCTCTTCTCCGCCTTGGGCGCGATATCCTCGAATGTGGCCTCGGTGCAACCCGCGATGAAAAGGGCTGCCATCATCAAGAGGCTGGCGCGTGCGATACTGGTCTTCATTGGATCGCGGATCGTACTCTGGTTTGAATGCCGGGGCCGTCCGTCCCCGAAACTGCTTGTGCCCCGATACCGATCATTGATCGGTTAACCTTGAAAAATTCTTACCGCAATATTTACCTTTCGCACCCGGCGAAAGCAATGCAGCGTCACTTTCATTGAAAGTACAGACGCGGCGATTTTGTGGCAAAACGGTGGTGCAATTGCCCGCTAGAGCGTACGGCCCATCGCAAGGAACTTTTCGCGACGGTGCTCGCGATAGTCCATATTCGCACCGGAAAGGTCCTCAAACCCCTTGGCTATCTGTTCGCCGGTGGCCTTGATGACCGCGTCTGTGCCACGGTGCGCACCGCCCAGCGGCTCCGCGATCACGCCGTCGATGATCTTGAGCTCCAGAAGATCCTGCGCCGTGATCTTCATGTTGGTCGCGGCATCCTTGGAGCGCGTCGTATCGCGCCAGAGAATGGAGGCCGCACCTTCCGGCGAAATCACCGAATAGATGGAGTGCTCGAGCATATAGACATGGTTGGCCACGGCGATCGCGATCGCGCCGCCGGAGCCGCCTTCGCCGATGATGACCGAAATGTTGGGCGAGCGCAGCGACAGGCAGGCCGAGGTCGACCGTGCAATGGCTTCCGCCTGGCCGCGCTCCTCCGCGCCGATGCCCGGATAGGCGCCGGCCGTATCGACCAAGCTGACTACCGGGATGCCGAAACGGTCCGCCATTTCCATGACGCGCACCGCCTTGCGGTAGCCTTCGGGGCGCGCACTGCCGAAATTATGTTTGATGCGGGTCTGCGTGTCGTTGCCCTTCTCGAGCCCCAGCAAGGCAACCGCCTCACCCTGGAACCGCGCGAACCCGGCGATGACCGCATTGTCCTCGCCGAACGCCCGGTCACCTGCAAGCGGGGTGAAGTCCGTGAACAGGCCCTGCACATAATCCAGGCAATGCGGCCGGTCGGGGTGACGCGCGACCTGCACCTTCTGCCAGGGCGTCAACTGCCTGTAGGCTTCGCGCAGGGCTTCCTGGGATCGCTTCTCCAGCCGCGCGATCTCATCTCCGACATCCACCGACTCGCCACTCTCTGAGAGCTTCTTGAGCTCGAGAATCTTGCCTTCGAGGTCGGCAACCGGTTTTTCGAAATCGAGATAGTTGAACATTCGCCCTACTGTATCTGGAGGTGATTGAGCGGTCGAAAGGCGCGAAAAATGCGCTGTTGGGGGCTTCACATAACGATCCGAGCGCTACTCGGCAAGCGGATGATGCTGGCTTACGAGCTCAACCAGCCGGTTTTCAAGCACATGAGTGTAAATCTGGGTCGTGGAGATGTCCGCGTGGCCGAGAAGCTGCTGTACGGCGCGCAGATCGGCGCCGTTCTGCAAAAGATGGCTGGCGAAAGCATGCCGCAGCACATGCGGCGACACCTTGGCGGCCGGCACCCCGGCCCGGCTCGCCAGTCCCTTCAATTCGCGCGCGAAAACCTGCCTGGGCAGATGCCCGCTCTCTGAAGTCGCCGGGAAAAGGAACGGACTATCCTTGAAAGACGCATATTGCGCACGAATCTCCAGCCAGTCTCGCAGCGCCGCACGGGCCTTTTGCGACAGCGGAACCATTCTTTCCTTGCCGCCCTTGCCCCGCACGACAAAGAAGCGCTCGTCACGCAAGGCCACGGTGAGAGGCAGCGACACCAGTTCGGACACGCGCAATCCAGTCGCATAAAGCGTTTCGACAAGCGCATGCAGGCGGCACGCAGCGAGCCTGTCCGCGTCGTTCTCCGCCATTTGCCTGTCAGTCTCGGCCCGTTCGAGCAGACGCGTGACCGCGTCTTCTCCCATTGTCTTGGGAAGCGGCCGCTCCTTCCTAGGGGTGTCGACGATGCCTGTTGGATCGTCGGTGCGCATGCCCTCGACGTAGAGGAACTTGAAGAACTGACGCACGGCGGAAAGCTTCCGCGCCTGCGAGGATCGCGCGAAACCGCGCGCAGCGACATCGTCGAGCCAGCGCCGGATATCGTCGGCGTTCGCCGATGCAAGCCCCCGTCGACAAAGCCAGCGGCGTCTTCGAGATCGCGCCGATAGGCCTCGAGCGTGTTGGCGCTCGCTCCACGCTCCGCGCTCATCATCTCAAGGAATGCTTCGAGCCTTGCCGCGCCCTTCATTCATATGCCTCTTCGCCGATCCCTGGACTCTAGCGCCCGACGCATTGTCAAAATATGAAGGCTTTCGACGGGCCGTTCCGGCTTGTCGGGAACCCTTTCGCCTTTCGCAAGTTTCCTTGTGGTCAAATCCCGACGCAATCATGTGGCGCGGATGCATCCCAAGTGGGGACTTGATAAGGCCACAAGCTGGCGGCATGGTGCCAGCGGAAGGGTGATTGCAACAATGGAGGCAGGTATGAAGAAAGTTATGTTGGCGGCCGCGCTTGTGGCTGGCCTTGCTGCAACCGGCTGCACGACGGCCGAACAGACGGCAGTTGGCGGCGCGGCGGTTGGTGCTGCTGTCGGCGGTCTCGCGACCGGCCGTGTAGGCGGCGCCCTTGCGGGTGCGGCCATTGGCGGCGCCAGCGGCTATCTGATCGGTCGGGTTGCCGATCGCCCGGGCTATTGCCGCTACCGCGATCAGTACGGCCAGGTCTACACCGACCGCTGCTAGTCGCTCGGCATCTCGCCAGACGAAAAGGGACCCGCGAGGGTCCCTTTTAGTTTGCGCCGACGATTGGCAGAACTGTCAGGCCGCCTCGCGCATCGCGCCGGGGCCGGGCGTTGCACCAGGAGGGCACTTGCCGAGGATGATCATGCCCAGCACCTCGTCCTTGGTGACGTCTTCCGTCCGAGCGGTACCAACCACCTGCCCGTTCTTCATCACGCAAACACGATCAGCGAGATCGAACACGTCGTGGATGTCGTGGCTGATGAGGAAGATACCGATGCCGTCGGCCTTGAGCTGCTTGACCAGTTCGCCGACCTGGGCGGTCTCCTGTGGACCGAGCGCCGCCGTCGGCTCATCCATGATCAGAATGCGTGCGTTGAAGTGGATGGCGCGCGCAATGGCCACAGACTGCCGCTGACCGCCCGAGAGCTTGATGACCGGCTCCTTGAAACGCTGGAAACGCGGATTGAGCCGCCCCATCACCTTGCGCGTTTCGGACTCCATCGCAACGTCGTCGAGCGTGCCCCATGGCGTGCGCAGTTCGCGACCGAGGAACAGGTTGGCGGCGGCGTCGACATTGTCGGCCAGAGCCAGCGTCTGGTAGATCGTCTCGATGCCGTATTTCTTTGCGTCGCGCGGATTGTGGATCGAGGCTTCCTCGCCATTGACGAAAATCCGCCCCTCGTCGCGTTTGTATGCGCCCGAGAGGATCTTGATCAGCGTCGACTTGCCGGCGCCGTTGTGGCCGAGCAATGCGACAACCTCACCTGCGTGGAGGTCGATCGAGGCGTCGTCGACGGCATGAATGCCGCCGAAAGAGATCGAGATGTTCTTCATCTCGACGAGCGGTGCCTGGCTTGCCATGGTCATCCTCCCTTACTGCACGCGACGGCGATAGACGGTGTCGAGCCACACGGCCACGACAAGCGCCAAACCGACGACAATGTTCTGCAGCGGCGTGTCGACACCGAGCAGGATCATGCCCGAGGCGAGTGACTGCATCAGCACCGCGCCGATCATCGCTCCCGCGATCGTGCCGACGCCGCCCGACAGCGAGGTGCCGCCGATGACAGCCGCGGCGATCGTCAGCAGCTCGTCGAGCGTGCCCTGAGCGTTGGTGGCGGCGTTGAGGCGTGCGGTCGAGATCATGGCCGCGATGGCAGCGAGCGCGCCCATCACCATGAAGATTTTCATCGTCACCCAGCGTGTGTTGATGCCGGCAAGCATGGCGGCTTCCGGATTGCCACCGATGGCGAAGACATAGCGGCCGAAGCGGGTGCGCGTGGCAACGAATGTCATGATGATGCCGACGCCGAGCGCGATCAGAACCGGAATGGCGATGCCATGCGCAATGAACGCATTCTCCGGCACGCTTTCGCCAAGCGCCTCATAATATCGGCGCACGATGCCGACCGGCCATGGATAGGAATTGGCGACCATCACGGCCGCAAGGATCAGACCGCAGGCGACCACGGCAAGAAACACCTCCGCCCAGACCGGGCGCAGCGGAAAGTTGAAACGCCGCCGCTGGGTACGCCCGCCAATCAGCATCAGGACGACGGCGGCGCAGGCTACGAGGCCGACGATCCAGCTCCACATCGCGCCGATCGCGCCATCCGGTCCACCACCCATAAGGCGGAACGTGGCGTCCATGGGCGCGACGGTTCGCCCGCTGGTCACCCACCAGGCCGCGCCGCGCCAAACGAGCAATCCACCCAGCGTGACAATGAAGGCCGGAACGCCGAGATAGGCAATGATGAACCCGTGCAGCGCGCCGACGGCAACACCGACCGCAAGGCCGACAAGGGCGGCCAGCAACCACATCGCCGGATGGCCGAAACCGATGAGGCTGGGCAGTACTTCCGCCTGTGTCACGCCCATGATCATACCGGCGAAGCCGAGGACGGAACCGACCGAAAGGTCTATGTTTCGGGTCACGATGACCAGCACCATGCCGGTTGCCATCACCGCAATGGATGACGACTGAACCGACAGGTTCCAAAGATTGCGCGGGGTCAGGAAAAGCCCCCGGACAGCAGATGGAACACGATCCAGATCAGCAGCAGCGCCCCGATCATGCCCAGCATGCGTGTATCGAGTTCCGTTGCCTTGAGAAAGCGTGCGACAGGGCCAAGCTCGCTGGCCCGTGCCTTGTCAGCCGGCGCATGCGTTGTTGCATCCGACATTGTCGTCCTCCCATCCGGAGCGCGGAAACCGGCGCCGGCAAATTCAGCAATGAAACGCCGCGGTTCTCGTCAAACCGCGGCGTTTGCGAGGGCAGTCAGCCGCGCTCAGTCGCAGGCAGCCACGGTGCCGGCGGCAACGCCCTGGCAGACGACATCCTTGGAGACCCAGCCCGCATCGATGACCTCATTGAGGTTGTCGCGCGTGATCGGGTTGGGCGACAGGAAGATCGCGTTCATCTCGACGCCATTCGGGCCGTCGGACCACTTCATTGCGCCTTCCACCGCATCCATCGCGGTGCCGTCGGAAAGCTGGTTGGCGATCTCCGCCGCAGCCTTGCCGAGTTCACGCGCATCCTTCCAGACCGAAACGGTCTGGGTTCCGAGCGCAACGCGGTTCAGCGCGGCATGGTCGCCATCCTGGCCGGAAACCGGCACCGAACCGGCAAGACCCTGTGCCTCGAGCGCAGCAACCACGCCGCCGGCGGTGCCGTCGTTGGACGCCACGACCGCGTCGACCTCGTTGTTGTTCTGGGTCAGGATCTGTTCCATGTTGCGCTGTGCGTTAGCCGGCAGCCAGCCATCCGTGTAGGCCTCGCCGACATTCTTGATGGCGCCGCTGTCGATCGCTTCCTTGAGAACTTCCATCTGGCCGGAGAACAGGAAGTCGGCGTTCGGATCGGCCGACGAGCCCTTGATGAACGCGTAGTTGCCTTCGGGCGCAACTTCGAACACGGCGCGCGCCTGCATGCGGCCCACTTCTTTGTTGTCGAAGGTCAGGTAGAAGGCGTCGGCATTCTCGATCAGGCGGTCATAGCCCACGACCGGGATGCCTTCCGCGACTGCGTTTTCGACGGCGGGGCCGATTGCGCTGGCATCCTGCGCCAGGATGATGAGGGCGTTGGCGCCCTGCGAGATCAGCGCCTCGACGTCGGTAAGCTGCTTGGCGGCGGACGACTGCGCATCGGCCGAGATGTAGGTGTTGCCGGCGCCTTCGATCGCTGCCTTCATCGCGGCTTCGTCGGTCTTCCAGCGCTCTTCCTGAAAGTTCGACCACGACACGCCGATGATCTTGCCTTCGGCATGAGCCGCGGCAGAAAGCGTGAGCGACATGGCGACGCCCGCCAGCATGGCGGTTGCAAATCTCTTCATGATGTTCCTCCCTGCGCCCCGTTGGAGCGCTTGATGACACTTGCTCTACAACAGATGCGAAGCTCTTTTTTCGAGCCTCGAAAAAAATAATGACTCAGCGGAAGCCCTGTGTCAATATCTTCCGCGCGGTGCTGGCAAAGCTGCCGGAAGGCGGCTAGACCGGCGGCGCACCAGGGAGGATGGGAACATGACGGTCGGCGTACGCCACGACGATCTTCGGCGCCGCAATCGCGCAATGGTGATTGCCGCCGTGCGGCGTGCCGGACAGCCATCGCGGACAGAGATCGCCGCCGTCACCGGGCTCAGCAATTCCACCATATCGACGATCTCCGCCGACCTCATCGAGGAAGGCATTCTGGCGCAGGCCAAGAATGGAGAAACGGCAGCGCTGAAGCGCGGCCGTCCGCAGGTCGCGCTCGGCCTAAACCCACGCGCGGCCACCGTCGTCGCCATCGCCCTCTCGCTCAACTCGCTCTCCGCTTCCTTGATCGACTATTCGGGCAAGGCGATCATACACGATATTTCGCGCCCCGCGACGCTGACGATGACGGCCAGCGGCCTCGTCGAAGCCGTCACCGCCGCCGTTGGCAGGCTGCTGGCGCGCATGGAACCGGACCACGGCCCGGTGCTGCGCATGACGCTTGCGATCCAGGGCATCACCGATTCCGAGGCGCGCAAGCTGATGTGGTCGCCGATCACGCCGCATAGCGACATTCAATTCGCCGATGCGCTGGAAACCGCCTTCGGCATTCCGGTCACCGTGGAAAACGACTGCAACATGATCGCCGTGGCCTTGCGCGGCCGTGCGCCCGACCGCTACCGCGACAACTTCTTCACCATCCTCCTGTCGAACGGCATCGGCATGGGGCTGGTGCTGCGCGGCGAGCTCTTTACCGGCTCGCACTCCTCGGGCGGCGAGTTCGGCCACATGATCCATGTGCCAGACGGCGCGCAGTGCCGCTGCGGCCGGCGCGGCTGCATAGAGGCCTATGCGGGCAACTACGCCATATTCCGGCATGCGCGCGGCGAAAGCGAATACGCCCAGCCTGCTGCCGACATCGACGACGCGACAATGCTGGCGCTGGCGGCTGCCGCACGCGATCACGATGGCCGCGAACGCGAAGCCTTCCGCAAGGCTGGCGAGGCGATCGGCTTCGGCCTCGGCAGCCTCTTTGCCCTGTTCGATCCCGCGCCGGTGGCAATCGTCGGGCTTGGATCCTCGGCCTTCGACGTGATCGAGCCGGCACTGCGCGACGCGATCTCGAAAACCGCCGGCGGCCAGCATAACGCCGCGATCTCGTTCGATCTCGAACCCGACGAGACGCCACTGATACGTGACGGCTGCGCACGCCAGGCATTGACCTTCGTCGATCAGGACATTTTCGCCGCAGGCACCGCCGTCGAGACCGCCGGCAAGGCCGTGGCCTGAAGAACGCGCCAGCTATTCCGGCGTCCAGGCTGTTGGAGCAGCACCGCGGCGCAGCACATAGAAGCCGTCGGCGTCGAAATCCTGCCATGCGCCTTCGTCGCCGTCCGGCCAGATGACGCGGATTTCGCCCTTCGCCTCGTCTCCGAGCCCGAAATGATGCCAGCCGCTCTGGCCGCCGGCATGCCCACCGCCTGACGACACCTCGTGTCGCAACACCGTGTCGCCGCAGCGAACCTCGATCCAGGCCCCGAGAGAGTCGCGGTTGGGCGCATCCTGCTCCAGCCGGACCTGCACCCAGCGCCCGGTCTCGCCACCCGCATTGCGCCAGGTCTGAGCGGTGTGCCATCGGTTGACGACCACCAGATCTAGAAGCCCGTCGAGGTTGAAATCGGCCAACGCCGCGCCACGCCCTATCTTCGTGCTGGCAACGCCGGCCCGGTCGCCGGCTTCCTCGAACGTGCCGTCGGGCCGCTGCAGCAGGAGGTTGTTCGGGTCCTCCTCGGCAAAATCAGGCATCTTCGCGACATTGCCTTTCGCGACGAAGAGGTCCGCAAGGCCGTCATTGTTGACGTCCTCGAACTGCGCGTGCCACGCCGTGCTTGGCCGCAGATTGTCACCGATATAGGGGCGGTGCGCCGTCACGCCCTTGGCGAAGGCGGTGTCGGCATAAGTGGGCGCGGTGACGGACCTTCGCCACTGGCAAGCGCCTGCAGCTTGTTGTCGGCCATGCTGGTGAGGAAATATTCGGGATAGCCGTCGGCATCGAGATCGTAGGACGCGATGCCCATGCCCCAGATGCGCAGCCGCTCCCAGCCTTCCTCTACCGTGTACAGCAATGGCGTTGCGCCCGGCTCGATGCGCCAGAGCTGTTCCTGGCCGCCCTTGTAATATTCGCGATCGTTGGAGACGCGCAGCGACGGCGTGCCCGACCGGTTCCAGTCCGTGAAGAGCATGGAAAGCGCGCAGTAGCTGGGCTTCAGCGCAAGCGGCGTGCCGAACCGATTCGCGCCGGCGGCGGGACGGTGCAGCCAGTTATCCGTGCAGGAGCCCCAGGGAAAGCCTTCCTCCTTGCGATCAATGTAATTGCCGACAGCCAACGTCGGCCAGGAAGCCCCGCGTTCCCAGGTCGCGGCGAAAGCGGTCGACCAAGCCTCGCCGCCATCGAAACCCCAGGTCTCGTTTGCACGCTCGAAACGACATCCGCCAAGCCCGCGCATCAATACGTTTTCACCGACACGCAGGACTGCGAGGTCGGTGATGCCGTCGCTGTCGATGTCGATCGGATAGGCGCCCGTCACGCCTTCAAGTTCGAGGCCGGCCTCGAAGCGCTCGAAACGCAGCGTTCCGCCCACGTGGCTGACATTGCGATAGAAATGGGCCGGCGCGGCGCCGCCGGCGACATAGAGATCGGCAAAACCGTCTCCGCTGCAATCGAATGCCGCGACACCGCCGCCGACCATGAATTCCCAGTCACCTTCGTAAACCGCGTTGACACCGGCAGTCGCCGTCTCCTCGACGAAATTCGGCACGGTCGGTCCGTCTGCGGCAAGCACGGGTACGCAAATGCCGACCGAAAGAAAGAGCGCTGAAACGACGTGGCGCATCATTCCGATCCCCGCGTCACCAGCCCGTTAGTATAGGCGCCGATGCAGTAGCCCTGCTCCAGCCCGCGCTCTATGGCAGCTCGATAATGGATCCCGCCATAGAGCCGCGAGATCGCTGCCTCCTCGGCCGCCTCTCGGAAGCTTTCGAAATGCCGGGGCGGCAGCCCGTCATCGACATGGGTTTCGTCTTCGAAGGCAAACGTCGCACCAAACAGATTCTCCAGCACGATGGCCGCAGCGCCCGATTGCGTGCTGTGGCCGCTGGGATACTCGGGAAACGGCGGCGTGATCAGGTCGGGCTGCCATTTCGCGTCGATGTGACGCCGGATATACGTCACCGGTCGCACGAGATCGTAGCGGTATTTGGCTTCCCAGCATCCGATGAAGGAATCGGCGAGAACGATGCCGAGCCGCGCGAGCACGTCGACGGTGCGCTCGGCATCCGCACCTTCCGCTTCGAGCAGTTGCAGCGCAATCGAAATCCAGTGGCCGGGCGGTGTCGGCGACAGCATCGGATCATCCGACCAGAACCGGGCGATCTCCCGCTGCTCCGGCGTCAGCCCCTTGGCCGCTTCGTAGACTTCCACGGCCTCGTTATGGAACGCGCTGCCTTGCTCCTCGCTGTAATCGGGCGGTGGCGGGACGCCGCATGTGGCGCCGTCGGGCATGGCGAACGTGCGGTTGGTGCCCCAGTTAGGCAGCAAAGGCGCCTGCTGCTGAGCGATGAGGCTGGTGGGAACCCAATGTTGTGGCCCCTTCGTCAGAACATAGTCGTGCGGAAAGCCCATGTTCTCCACGACAGCCCCACCATCGTCGGCGGACCATTCGATCACATGGCTGGCAATCACGCGCCCATACGCAAGGCTCCGCGCAAGAACGTCCGCATCGGCGCCCTCCGAGACCAGAGCGTCGAGACGCTTCCCGATGGCATCCATCGCCCGCTGGCCCGTCGGCCCGGTATTGCTGAAGAAGTGGCGCGTCGAGATCGTGAGCGCGCTCTGCAGAACGACGGCCTTGTCGTAGACGCCCTCGGACCGTGGAGGAAAGGCTTCGAGCCCGTTGAGCTGGCCTGCAAACGAGCGCGTCGACGGCCGCCCGCCGGCAAGCCCTTCCTGCGCGGCAACGCCCAGATATGCCAGGGACCGGCTGGCGACGGGCGGCGAATAGGTCGGCGTATGGCGCACCAGCTCGAGCGTGAGCCGGTACCAGGTCCGTGCAACTTCCACGGCCCTCTCGTCGGATTGCGCGCGGACGGGTCCCGCAAGACCCAGAACAGCCGCGATCAGCACGACATGGACAAGAAAACGCATCACCGATTACGGGCCCTGCCCGCTCCTCCCTCAGTGAAGGCAGGAAAGCATGGCGCACCTGCCGCCTGCAAGCGGAACCGAAGCGCAGGAGTATCTGCCGCTATGCCTCGCGGATCGCGTAGCCCGCGCCGCGTATGGTACGGATCACGTCGGGCAGACGGCCATTGTTGACCGCCTTGCGCAGCCGGCCGACATGCACGTCCACGGTGCGCTCGTCGATGTAGATCGTCTCGCCCCACACATTGTCGAGCAATTGCCCACGCGAGAAGACCCTGCCGGGATGCTGCATCATGAATTCCAGCAGGCGGAACTCCGTCGGGCCGAGCCTGATTTCGGACTTGCCGCGATGCACGCGATGCGTCTCGCGGTCGAGCACGATGTCGCCGACCTTCAGCACCGATGAAAGCACCTCGGGCTTGGCGCGGCGCAGCAGCGCGCGGACCCGGGCGATGAACTCCGGCGTCGAGAACGGCTTGACCAGATAGTCGTCGGAACCGGTCGACAGGCCCCGCACCCGGTCCGTTTCCTCGCCGCGCGCGGTCAGCATGATGATCGGCAGGCGCTCGGTCTCAGGGCGCATGCGCAGCCGCCGGCACAGCTCGATCCCGGAAATGCCGGGCACCATCCAGTCGAGCACCAGCAGGTCGGGTGTGCTTTCCCGCAGCCTGATCTCCGCTTCGTCGCCGCGGCCGATCACCTCGACCTGATACCCTTCGGCTTCCAGGTTGTATTTGAGAAGCACCCCCAACGGCTCCTCGTCCTCCACCACCATGATCTTGGGTGCAATCATCTACAGGTCTCTCTGCGGTCACTCACTGTCGACTGTCACAGACGTCTCGTCCAGCTTCGGTCTGTTCAGCGGCAATTGCTGGCCGGTCACGATATAATACGCGTTTTCGGCGATGTTCGTCACATGGTCGCCGATGCGCTCCAGGTTCTTGGCGCAGAACAGCAGATGCGTGCAGGCGGTGATGTTGCGCGGGTCTTCCATCATGTAGGTGAGCAGCTCGCGGAAGACGGCCGTGTACTGCACGTCGATTTTCTCGTCGTCTTCGCGCAGGCTCACCAGGTTTTGCGCATCGCGCGCTTCATAGGCGGCGATCACCGCGCCAACCTGGTCCATCACCATCTGGGCCATCGTGTCAATGGAATGGGAAAGCCCGCGCGGCGCCGAGCCTTCGCCCACCGCGTTGACGCGCTTGGCGATGTTCTTGGCCAGGTCGCCGATACGTTCCAGGTCTGCCGCCATGCGGATCGCGCCGACGACCGAGCGCAGATCCTGCGCCATCGGCTGGCGTTTGGCGATCAGCGTGATCGCGCGGTCATCCAGTTCGCGCTGACGGGCATCCATCACCACATCATCCGAAATCACCCGCTGCGCCAGCGCGGTGTCGTTCTGCAACAGCGACCGGGTCGCGGCGGCGACCATCGCGCCGGCGAGATCGCCCATATCGCGGATCAACTGGTCGATATGGCCGAGATCGTCGTCAAACGACGTGACCGTGTGCTCACCCATGTTTGCCTCCTCGGGCTCTTCCGGGATCGTCAGCCGAAGCGGCCGGTGATGTAGTCCTGCGTCCGCTTTTCGGCGGGGCTGGTGAATATCTGGTCAGTCGGGCCTTCCTCGACGAGATTGCCGAGATGGAAGAAGGCGGTGCGCTGCGAGACGCGCGCGGCCTGCTGCATCGAGTGCGTGACGATGGCGATCGTGTAGTTCTCGCGCAGTTCGTCGATCAGTTCCTCGATCTTGGCGGTCGCGATCGGATCGAGCGCGGAGCACGGCTCATCCATGAGGATCACTTCCGGCGACACGGCGATGGCGCGCGCGATGCACAGGCGCTGCTGCTGGCCGCCCGAAAGACCAGTGCCAGGTTCCTGCAGACGATCCTTCACCTCGTCCCAGAGGCTTGCCTTCTGCAGGCTCGATTCGACGATTCCGTCCATCTCCGCCTTGGAGGCGGCGAGGCCATGGATACGCGGCCCGTAGGCGATGTTTTCATAGATCGACTTCGGGAAGGGGTTGGGCTTCTGGAACACCATGCCGACACGCGCGCGCAGTTCCACGACGTCGAGGCTGGCGTCATAGACGTCGTCACCGTCCAGTTCGATGCGGCCGGTGACGCGCGCGCCTTCGATGGTGTCGTTCATGCGGTTGAGGCAGCGCAGAAACGTCGACTTGCCGCAACCCGAAGGGCCGATGAAGGCGGTGACGGCCTTTTCGGGAATGTCGATCGACACGTCGAACAGCGCCTGCTTGGGGCCGTAGAAGACGCAGACTTCGCGCGCCTTGACCCGGACGGGGCGTGCCTCGGCATCCGGAGTCCGGATCGTGGACGACTTCATCGAATAGAGGTCCGTGCTGGCGACAATCTTCTCGGATGGCATCTGCATTTCCTTGGCCTCCGCTTCCAGATGTTCGTTCAATTTCGTCTCTCCAGTCTCGACCGCAGGAAGATCGCGATGGCGTTGAGCGTCAGCATCAGCCCTAGCAGAACGATGATCGCGGCCGACGTGCGCGCTTCGAAGAAGTTGCGGTTTTCATTGCCCTGCCAGAGATAGATCTGGACCGGCAGCGCAGAGGACTGGTCCATGGGCGTCCCGGGTATCTGTGCAACGAATGCGTTCATGCCGATCAGAAGCAGCGGTGCCGTTTCACCCAGCGCCTGCGCGACACCGATGATGGTGGCCGTCAGGATGCCAGGATAGGTGACCGGCAGAACGTGGTGGAACACGGTTTGCGTCTTCGACGCACCGAGGCCGAGTGCTGCCTGTCGCAACGACGGCGGCACGGCACGCAGGGCCGAACGCGTAGCGATGATGATCGTCGGAAGCGTCATCAGCGTCAGAACCAGGCCGCCAACCAGCGGCCAGCGCCGACAGCGGCAGCCGGAAATAGTTGATGAAGACGGCGGCGCCCAGAAGACCGAACACGATAGACGGCACGGCTGCGAGGTTGTTGATGTTGACCTCGATCAGGTCCGTAAGCCGGTTCTTGGGCGCGAATTCCTCCAGATAGACCGCGCTCATCACGCCGATCGGCACCGCCAGCACGATGACGACCAGCATCATGTAGAGCGAACCGACGAAGGCGCCCGCGAGACCGGCCGATGCCGGCGCCGAGCGCGAATCCACATTCGTGAAGATGTGCCCTGCAAAGGCGAAGCGGATCTTGCCTTCTTCAAGCAGCCGGTCGGCCAGCGCGCGCGCATCGGCCGAAAGCTGCTGCTGGCTGTCAGGCAGCGAGCGGTCGATATTACCCTTCAGCCAGTTATCGGCATTGGCGGATGCGAGCAGCGAAACAGGTATTGTCTGCCCGAGCAGGCCGGGGTTCTCGACGAACATGTCGCGCAGAACGAAGCGCTCACTGGTTTCCACGATGGAGAGCGCCGAGCGCGTGTCGACCTGCGCGTCGGGAGCGGCTTCGATAATCGCTGCTTCGATCAGCCGGTTCCAGTTCAGCATGGTGACCTGGCGCTGCCAGCCAAGCACCGCACGCTGGTACTCGGCGGCGGATTGTCCCTCTCCCTGAACCGGCGGCTCGTCAGCGGAGAGCACTTCGGGATCGAAATAGACGTTGAGGGACAGTTCGGCCTGGGTGAATGCCGGCAGCCCCTTGTAGAGGATCATCGAGAAGAGGATCACGACGAAGCCGATAGCTGCGACGATGGCCGCGACGCCATAGGCACGGAAGCGGCGTTCCCGGGCGTGCCGGCGGGTCAGTCCGTCCTTGATCTTCTTCAGGCGGATTGCGTCGGCGTCGTCAGCCGGAGCGGTCGGACGGGAGATGATGTCGGCCATGGCTATTCGTACTGCTCCCGATAGCGGCGCACGATGTAGAGCGCGACAACGTTGAGGACGAGCGTCATCGCAAACAGCGTCAGCCCGAGTGCGAATGCGACGAGCGACTGCGGCGACGCGAAATCGGTATCGCCGGTGAGCTGATTGACGATGGTGACGGTGACGGTCGAAACCGGCTCGCCGGGATTGAGGCGAAGATAGGGACTGTTGCCGGCCGCAAGCACCACGATCATGGTCTCGCCGATGGCGCGGCTGACTGCCAGCAGGAACGCGCCGACGATGCCGGGCAGCGCTGCGGGCAGGATCACCCGCTTGATGGTCTCCGACTGCGTCGCGCCGAGCCCCAGCGAGCCGTCTCGCATGGCGCGCGGCACCTGCCGGATCACGTCGTCGGACAGCGACGAGATGAACGGGATGATCATGATGCCCATCACCACGCCGGCCGTCAGCGCACTGGTGGCGCGAATATCGATGCCGAGCGTGTTGCCGATGGCAGCCAGGAACGGACCGACCGTCACCAGCGCGAAGAAGCCGTAGACGATGGTGGGAATGCCCGCCAAAACCTCGACAATCGGCTTGACCGTGCTGCGCACCTTTGGCGGTGCGTATTGCGACAGGTAGATCGCGGTCATCAGGCCGATGGGCAGCGCGACGATCATCGCGATGGTCGCAACCATCAGCGTACCCCAGAGCAGCGGCAGCAGCCCGTAGTCGCCGGAACCCGAACCCACGGAAGAAAAGCGCGGATTCCACACCGTGCCGAAGAAGAAGTCGACCGGGCTGACGAAGGTGAAGAAGCGGATCGCCTCTGAAAGCAGCGAGGCAACGATGCCGACTGTCGTCAGGATGGCGACCACGGAACAGCCGATCAGCAGCACACGGACGACACCCTCGACCTCGTTGCGGGCGCGGAGCCGCGCGGTAATGCGCCGCCGCGCCATGAAGAGGCCAAGCGCGCCGGTACCCGCTGCGGCGGCAAGCACCACGGCATAGGTGAGCAACCGGAATTCGCGCAGCGCCTGCGCCGCGGCATTTTCCCACGGCGCGGTTTCGCCAAGCACACCGAAGCCGGTCTCGATCTGGCGGATGCGCGCAATCGCGCCTGCAAGGTCTGCTCCGGTCAGCGATGCGATCTCGGGCGGCAGTTGGGCAATGATGTATGCCCGTGTGGCAGTGGTGCCGAGCAGCGCCCACAGACCGAGAATGAGGAGGGCGGGCAGCAAGGCCCATATGGCTGCGAGGGAGCCGTGGTAGGAGGGGCGCGAATGGAGTTTGCTTCCACCCGTGACGAGCGATCGGCTGCGCGACCAGCCCATCTGGTAGGCGAAGCCAAGCAACACAAGCAGCAGGGCGGCAACGAGAGCTGTATTCACCGGATTCGTGCCCCAGACATCATCGAAAGGCTGAAAGGGCGAGGCGCCATGGAAGCGCCCCGCCCATTGCAGGCTCTACTGCAGGTCGGCAGCCGTAAGGGACTTGCCCTCGCGGAACGCGGCGAGAACCTCAGCGGTCTCTTCGGCCGGAGCCGGGATCATGCCGGCGCTTTCAAGCGTGCCGCCGAGGCCCGCCATTTGGTCGGACAAGAAGAACTCGACATATTCCTCGATACCGGGGATGACGCCGATGTGCTCGCCCTTCACGTAGAAGAACAGCGGACGCGAAACCGGATACTCGCCGGCGGCGATGGTCTCGAGCGACGGGGTCACGCCGGACATGGTCGCAACCTTGAGCGAGTCGCGGTTCTGGTCGTAGAAGCTCAGACCGAACACGCCGATTGTGTCCGGATTGGCCTGCAGGCGGGCCAGCGTCTCGGTGTAGTCACCGGCGATCTCGACCACGACATCCTGGCGCAGCGCGAGGCAGGCAGCCTCGAGAGCCTCTTTTTCCATTTCCGGCATGCCGGCATTCTCGCAGCCTTCGTGAACGACGCGCTCTTCGAAGACTTCGCGGGTGCCGTGGTTGGAAGCCGGGATCGCGACGGCGATCGGCTGGTTCGGCAGCGACTCGTCGACTTCGTTCCAGGTGGTGTAGGGGTTGTCGACCAGCTCGCCGTCGACCGGCACCTTGGCGGCGATCGCCTTGAAGACGTGGACCGGCTCGAGCGCGAAGTCTTCCTTGTCGGCGCCGGTGGCGAACACGATGCCGTCATAGCCGATCATGACTTCACGGATGTCCTTGACGCCGGCGGCGTTGCAGGCCTCGATCTCGCCGGCGCGGATGCGGCGCGACGCGTTGGCGATGTCGATGGTGTTTTCGCCGACGCCGCCACAGAACTGACGAAGGCCGCCCGACGAACCGCCGGAGCCGACGACAGGGGTCTTGAACTCGGGAAACGCGTTGCCGAACTCTTCTGCCACGATGCTGGCAAAGGGAAGAACGGTGGATGAACCGGCGATCTGGATCGTGTCGCGGGACTGCGCCGCAGCAACGCCGACCGATGCGGCAACAGCGATCGAAGCCGCCGACGCCGTGAGGAAGAATTTATTCATAGGGCCTACTCCTGCTCGGAATTCGGTTGGACGCCTTGACGCGTCGGGAGTGGCAATAACGGCCCTGTATGACAGTCGGATGACAGTTTTGCGTCAGTCGGATTAAACCCCGACCGCCGCGCGGAAAGCTCGAAAAATGTAAGAACGCCGCCGCCGGATAGCCGACGAAGGATTTATCCGGCCAGATGACCCGCCTGGAGCGTTCCGCCCATCCAGCGCTCGATCTTCTGCATCAATGTCTTGGGGCTGATCGGCTTGGAAAGATAGTCGTCCATGCCGGCTTCGAGGCAACGTTCGCGGTCACCCTTGAGCGCATGTGCGGTCACGCCGATGATCGGCACATGCTCGCCCGACAAGGCCTCGAGCTCCCGGATCTTGGCCGTGGCTTCCAGGCCGTTCATTTCGGGCATGGAGACGTCCATGAGGATCATGGACGGCTTCAGGGTGCGATAGCCTTCGACTGCCTGCTTGCCATTGCTGACGATCTCGTAGCTATGGCCGGTTTCACCGAGTATCTGGGTGAAGACGAGCTGGTTCACCTCGTTGTCTTCGGCAACGAGAATGTCGATGCGGTGTTCACCAGTTGCGGGTCGGCGCGCGATGCGCAGTTCGGGCCGCGGGGCCGCCACGGCGGGGACCGCTGCTTCCAGTGCAGGCGCAGGAGCTGCCTCTGCTGCCGGATCTGGGGCGTGTCCCCGAAATTTCTGGATCGCCGACACGAGCGCTTCAAGCAATGCAGACGACCGGGCGGGTTTGATGAGATGTGCGTCTATGTCGAGGCTGCGGTATGTCGCCTGACCGAGCGACTGGTCGACCGACGTCAGCATCACGATAGGCGTTCCGGCGATCTGCGGCGTTGCCCTGATCACGCGGGCGACGTCGCCCCCGGTCATGCCAGGCATCTGGTAGTCGAGAACAACGCAGTCGACGTGCAGCCCCAACCCCGCCACGGCGTTGAGCACGGAGATGCCCTCCTGACCGCTTTGAGCCGCGCAAGCGTCGAAGCCCCAGCTTCCAAGCTGCTCAAGCAGAATCGTCCGGTTCACCGCATTGTCGTCGATCACGAGGACCCTCGCCCCGGAAACATCGATCGGCATGGCCCTTTCCTTTCCGGATTTTCCGGCCCGCGGCAGCATCATCGTGAACCAGAATGTTGAACCTTCGCCTTCCCTGCTGTTCACTCCCATCTCGCCGTCCATCATCGCAACGAGGCGCGAAGTGATGGCGAGGCCCAGACCGGTGCCTTCATGCCGCCGGGTCGAGGACGCATCGACCTGGCTGAATTTGTCGAAAACCTGAGCCAGCTTGTCTTCCGGAATGCCGATACCGGTGTCAGTCACCGACACGCGAAGCGTCGTATCGTTACCGGCTTCCTCGCCGGTGACATCGACCAGCACGTGGCCCGAATCCGTGAATTTGACTGCATTACCGAGCAGATTGGTGATGATCTGACGGATCCGGCCGACATCGCCGACGTAATGATCATGCAGCCCCGGCTGCACCCGCACGATCAGCTCCAGATCCTTTTCCTTTGCGCGTGCGGAAACCAGCGTCGCAACATCCTCGATCGCTTCGGCCAGATGGAACGGCGCGGGATCGAGCACCAGCTGCCCGGCATCGATCTTGGAAAAGTCGAGGATGTCGTTGATGATCGTCAGCAGCGCATTGCCGGATTTCACGATGATGTCGGTGAATGTCTTCTGGCGCGAATCCAGGTCGGACTTGGCAAGCAGTTCGGCCATGCCCAGCACGCCATTCATGGGCGTCCTGATCTCATGGCTCATATTGGCGAGAAACTCGGATTTCGCGCGATCGGCCAGCACGGCCTTGCGCTGCGCCTCCTGCAGTTCGGCCTCGCGCTGCTTGAGTTCGGTGATGTCGGTGCTCGACCCGATGAGGTGAACCTTGCCGTTGCCCCCGACAAGCCGGCTTTTCTTCGCGATAAGCTGGCGCACCGTGCCGTCTCGCCGCGTAAGCATTTCCTCGGTCTCATCCATTATGCCGGATTCGAGCACCTTCAGGTCACGACCGGCGAACCCCTCGCCCTCCTCGCCGAAGAAGTCCCGGTCCGTCTTGCCAAGCGCCTCTTCCTTGGCAACACCGGTGATCTCGCACCAGGCCTTGTTGACGAATTCGAACGCGAGCGCATCCGTTTTCACGTAGGTGGAAACAGGCAAGTCGTCGAGTACATGCTTGAAAAGCTCGATCTGCTCCATGCTCGCCTTGAGCGCGGCTTCGCGATCCTTCAGATCGGTGATGTCGAGCCGGATGCCAATGAACGATCCATCGGGCATCCGCGTATCGAGCGCCTGATACCAGCGCCCGTCCGGGTTCCGGCGCTCGAAGACGGCATGCGGAAGCTCATGGCGTCGCATGTATCCTGCGACCCATCCCTCGTAGTCGCTGTCGTAAAGAGCATCGACCTCCGGATCGCCGCACGCACGGAAATAGCCGAAGCTGTGTCCGAGCTCGATGGCCTCGCGATAGGTGCACCCGCGCTGCCACGTCGGCACCAGTTCGGGAAGCATGTCCTGCAGCATTCGGTTGGCAAGCACGAACCGGTCGTTGCTGTCATAGATGATGACGCCGGCGGGGAACGATTCCAGCACACCAGCGAGGTAGTCGCGCGCTTTCTGGCTCTCCCGCTCGCGCCGCTTCATCTCCGTCACGTCGAAAATCGAGCCGGCGATGTAGTCGCGACCGCTGGCGGTGCGCACCCGGTTCTTGCGCACGATCCGCGAGCCCTCGCTGCCCGAGACGTCGAAGTCCTCCTGGACTTCGTAGATTTCGCCGGTCCTCAAGACCTGCTTTTCGCTATCTTCGAACAATCCGGCATTGTCGGCGCCAACGATATCCGCGGCGCCCCGTCCGATCAGTTCGCCGGGCGTCGCATCATGGAACGCCGCGAAGGCTTCGTTGACCATTACGAAATTGAGCTTTTCGTCCTTGACGAAGATCGGATTGGGAACGCTGTTGATGACTGCCTCGGCCAGGCGCGCCTGCTCCAGCGCCTTGGCAAGCTGTTCTTCACGATCCTTGATCGCAGTTATGTCGAAATAGGAGACAAGTCGCTTGCCGCCGGAAGAATTGTCACCGAATAGATGAGTGTCTGGCCGTCGCCACGCTGGAACTCCCTTGGCTCTACCCCTTCGCCCCTGATCTCGTCGAGACGGTAGGCGACATAATCCTCCCACTCCTGATCGGCGACCTTGTAAATCCCTGTATGCCGGTTGATGTCCATAAGGGCACGAAACGGGCTCCCGACGGAAACATCGTCCGGCGTAAGTTTCCAGATGTCGTAAAAGGCCTTGTTGATCATCTCCGCGTTGAGCTCTGGATCGAGCAGAACCACGCCCATATCCAGAGAGTCGAGCGTGCTCTGCAAGTCGCCAAGCAGGGTTTCAGCCTGCTTCTTCGCCTTATCGAGCTCAGCCTCGCGGCGTTTGAATTCGGTGATATCCTTGCGGATGCCGACGCGGTCGCCATTCTCGGCAAGGATGTCGCGCCGCAGCATCCAGCGGCCGTCATGGGTCTGGAAGACAATATCCTGCCCGAGTTCCGCAGAGCGGTTGACGACCAGTTCCTCGACCCACGCCTCCTCGCGTCCCTTCGCTTCTTCGACAATTCCAGTCTGCGCGAAGTCGAGTAGCAATTCGCGAAAACCGCGCCCAGTCCGGAGATTGGGTAGGAATGCAAACTGCCTTGCAAACGCTGTGTTGAACGCCAGCAGCCGGTCGGACTTGTCCCATATGACAAAGCCGTCGCTCAGCGCGTCGATGGCAGCCTGCATACGGCTTCGTGCCTGCTCGGCCTCCACACGCGCGGCATCCAGAGCCGAATCGGCTCCGCCGGGTGGGGTCGCGCCGCCCAGCGTTTCAGCCAATGCGGTCACATTGCGTCCTACCCCCGGTAGCCGACGAAAGTCCCATCCGTATCAGCCCTGGGCACGCCTGAAATGGAAAGCAATCGCCGGTTGCCGCCGGCGTCGCGGATCAAATAGACATAGCCCGCAAACGGCCGCTTGGCTCGCAGATCGTCAAGCTGGCTGCCATGTTGATCGTCCGCCCGAGTACCTTCAAGCAGCGATCGAGCCTCGACCGGCCAAGTACACGAGCCGGATCGATACCGGTCGCCTCGCGATAGCCTTCCGACAGATGGGTGATCCGGTGCTGCGCATCGGTCTCCCAGAACCAGTCAGCCTCCAGCGAAAGGAGCGCAACGGCATCCGTCCCGGCGTTTTCGCCGGGCCCGCCGCTACTGCTCGCCGCTTCAGTCGTCTCGGGTGCGCCCCGCCCCTCCCGTACTACCACCGGTAGAGCTCTCCGTACGCAGATTGATGCAGGGTGAATTCTGCACCGGAAGGCTTAACGAGATGCTAACCATAAATATGGCGGTGACTTAAAGGATCGTGCGCACGATCAGCCGCAGGTCTTCGCGCAACGAAATCGCGTGCATGTATTCAGCATCGGTCTCCGCGCAGCGTTGCGGATTGGACATGTCGATGCCGCGCACCTGGGCGAGGCCGGTAATGCCTGGCCTGAGTGAAAAGATCCCCAGCGTCCTGCGATGGCGGACCAGTTCTTCCTGTCCAGGAAGGCACGGGCGCGGGCCGACCATGCTCATCTGCCCGATCACCACATTCCAAAGTTGAGGCAATTCGTCGATCTTGAAGCGCCGGAGAAACGCGCCGAGCGGTGTGATGGCGGAAACGGCGACCTCATGTGTAGCTACATGCGGTGTGTTCACATACATCGTCCGCAACTTATAGCAGCGGAATGGCTGCTCGTGCCGGCCGACCCGTTCCTGGGCGAAGATTGCAGGTCCCTGCGATGTTGCACGGATCAACGCCATCGCCACCAGCACGATCGGCGCCGCGACCACAAGACCCGGCAGTGCCAGAGCGAGGTCGAACATGCGCTTGACGAGAGCGGGCTGGTCCATCTGAACTGCGGCTTCCTTCATCGTCTCGCCATAGCAGCAATGATGCATATAGCACAGGCCCGTACAGCAGCCCGACGCTGCCTGGACCGCCGTTGTTGCCTTCCTGTTGTGAATTGGCTATCTGGCGAGGTGGAGGAAGCCAAGGAAGATGATCGCGAAACGCTGCGGCATCGCACAATTTCAAGGCTTTCGGGGGCGTGACGGTGGGTGCGCGACTTGAGCAAGGAGTTGCCGTCTTTATCGAGGTGGCAAGTGCCTGGCCGTCCTTGGGGATGGTTGAACGGCGTGATCAGAACGCGATACGAGTAGCTGAAGCCCGGGCATGAAGATGTTTGCCGTATCGCCAGCGCTGAACCGCCTGCGGGATCGGATTTCGCGAAGCTCGCGCAACCGCAAGCGCTGGGTGCTGATCCTCTTCGATGCGGTCGCCTTGACGTTTCTGTGCTGGCTCAGCTTCTCGCTGCGCTTTGGCGAGCCTTTCCGGCCAAACCCCTCTCAGGTCTTCATCATCCTCGCAGCTCCAGCCCTTGCGATACCCATTTTCGCGCGCATGGGCCTTTATCGAGCGGTGCTGAAATATCTTCCCGACCGCGCCGTATGGACCATCATGCAGGTCGTGACGCTGGCTGTGCTGAGCTGGGTCGCACTCGCGTTCCTGACGGCCATGACCGGGGCACCTGGCGTTCCCCGCAGCATCCCCGCGGTGTTCTGGGTCCTTTCGATCCTGACGATCACGGGCAGCCGTTTCGGCGCCAAGTGGTTGATCTGGCGGACCAGCCGCGCGAGCAAGGGGCTGACCAAGACGCTGATCTACGGCACAGGCGATGCCGCGACGCAGCTCGCAGGAGCGTTACGTTCGGCGGGCGAGCGCGAGGTCATCGGCTTCATCGGCAAGGATGCCTCGCTGCATGGCCTCGACGTGCTCGGCATCCGCGTCTACGCGCCTAGCGAACTGAAGCGCCTGGTGACGAATATCGGCGTCGAGGAAATCATCGTCACCACGCCGACCCTTGCGGGGCAGGACGGTCGTGAACTGATTGCCGAGATCGGCACTGCCCCCGTCAACATCAGGATCCTGCCGTCCATCGTCGACCTGGCGGAAGGCAAATATATCGTCAGCCGTGTTCGCGACATCGACATAGACGACCTGCTCGGCCGCTCGCAGGTGCCGGCCGACCCGGCGCTGCTGCGAGGCATGATCGAGGGGCGGTCGCTGATGGTGACGGGTGCGGCAGGCTCCATCGGCTCGGCTCTCTGCCGCATCATAGCGCAGCTCAAGCCGGCACGACTGGTTCTGCTGGATACCAACGAACACGGCCTTTACCAGATAGGCCGGGAGTTGCAGCGCGAGGCGCTCTTCCCGCTGGTGACGGTGCTCGGCTCGATTACGGATGGCGACCTTGTTCGTCGCATCATCCGCGAGAACGACATCGAGACGATCTATCATTGCGCCGCCTACAAGCATGTTCATCTCGTGGAGCAGAACAGCCTCGAAGGCATCCGCAACAACGTGCTCGGCACGGAATCGCTGGCTAGGGCGGCAACTGATTGCGGCGTCCGCAACTTTATCCTGATCTCGTCGGACAAGGCGGTGCGCCCGGCGAGCGTCATGGGCGCGACGAAGCGCTGGGCGGAGAAAATCGTCCGCTATCATGGCGTGAGGACGCTGGATAAGCCCTATGAACGGAATTTCGCCTGCGTCCGCTTCGGCAATGTGATCGGATCCAGCGGGTCCGTGATCCCGCTATTCAAGGAACAGATCGCCAATGGCGGCCCGGTGACGATCACCGACGAGAAGATGACCCGCTATTTCATGTCCGTGCGCGAGGCGGCGGAATTGATCGTGCAGGCGGGCGCGCTCTCCGAGAGCGGCGACATCCTGCTCCTGGAGATGGGCGATCCGATCCGCATCCGGGATCTTGCCGAGGATATGATTGCCCTTGCGGGCCTCAGTGTGCGCGATGCGCGCAATCCCGAGGGCGATATCGAGATCGTCACAATCGGCATGCGCGAGGGCGAAAAGCTCCATGAGGAGCTTTTCTACAATCCCGAGGGTGTGACACCGACCGCTCACTCGAAGATCCTGCGCGCGCACAGGATGAACGGCAGTGGCGATACCGTTCCCGACATGCTGGCCGAACTGAGCGGCGCCGTGGCGAACGCGGACCGCAAGGCCGCCGTCGAGGTTCTGTTCAGATATACGGAAAAATGAGCGGAGACCGGTCCGAGAAGGTGCTTGTCACCGGGGCCAGCGGCTTCATCGGACGTGCCGTGACAGCGCATCTGCGAAGCGGCGGCTATCAGGTACGCGCCGCCTCGCGGAACCCCGATCAGTTCGACCTGCCGCAGGAAGACCGGGCGCTGATGCCGGCCGCAAAAGACGGCGCCGGAGCATGGGATCAGCTTGTTTCCGGCGTCGACCACGTCGTCCATTGTGCCGGCATTGCGGATGCATCGGCCGGTTTGGGATACGACGACTATCGCGTCGCCAATGTCGATCTTTCAGTTCAACTCGCAAAGGCGGCTCGGCGCCATGTGCCTGGGCGATTTGTCTTTCTCTCGTCGATCCGCGCCATCACTGGCCCGACATCCCCGGAAGTGCTGACCGAGAGTTCCCCTGCCCGGCCCAGTGACGACTACGGGCGTTCGAAGCTCGAGGCGGAGGAGAAGCTCGCTGAAATCTTCGCCGCCGACAGCCGACAGCTCGTTACGTTCCGACCGGTCGCGGTCTATGGTGAAGGCATGCGCGGCGGGCTTGCCGGCCTGCTTCGCCTCGCACATACACCCTTTCCGCTTCCGCTCGGCGGGATCCAGGCTCGCAGATCCTTGCTCGACGTCGAACGGCTCGGCGCGGCGGTCCTACATTGTCTGTCGAACCCGGTCGCCGACGGCAACTACATCGTCAGCGACAGCAGTCCACTCACATTAGCCGGGATCGTTGCCACCATGCGCGAGGGGAACGGGCGGAGCCCTGGCATTTTCACGGTTTCCGAGCCTCTGCTTGCGGGTCTGTCGGCAATGGTCGGGCGGCGCGACCTATGGCAGCGGCTGTCCGGACCGCTGGTAGTCTCACCGGATCGATTGGCAGCGACGGGGTGGCAGCCGGCCGACGATACCAGCAGACGCCTTGCGGCATACATGGCCGGGCGGCAGGCGAACTGAGTTCAGTCCTCGGACGGCATCGGGGCCTTAGCACCGTCTCGCACCCGCATATCCGTAATGCTGGCTGCCACCAGAATGGCGGAGAAGATGTAGAAGGCATCCATGATGTCGTGCTTGAACATGATCTGGGTCAGGCCGCACAGACCGAATATAAGGCTGACCTGCAACGCCAGGAAAAAGCGCTTGCGGTGACGTATGTCCCGCGGGGCGCGCCACGCAACGAAGACCGGCACGATCAGCACCGCAATCACCGCGCCAAGGACGACGATTCCGCCGTCAATCGCAAAGGTGATAAATGCATTGTGGGCGTGGCTATAATGCTGGACAGGCAAGCCGTCGCGCAGCAGCAGCTCGGAAACCTTCGCCATGCGATTCTGGATGCCGTGACCCCAAAGCGGCGACTCGCCTATTGCACTCCATCCCGCGATCCACAGACGCAACCGCTCGCCGATATTGGCCGAGTTTTCGCCGGAGACCACGCTGTTGAGCTCTTCGACGGTAAGCAACAGGCGGTCGGCGATAAGGTCGGCCGCGCCATAGAGCGCGGCGGCGACGGCGACGGCAAGGCCAAGCCAAGCCACCCGCGTAGCATTGGTCAACCGCTGACGCGGCGCATAGATGACGATGACGATCAGCACGCCGATAGCCACGATGGCCACCCCTCGCGTCAGCGACAGAACGACCGCAAGCAGACCGGCAACGATGCCCGCGACGGCCAGCATGCGGTAGTTCCTGCGTGGATCGTCAAGGTTGAGGCTCGCGATTGCGGCAAGGCATAGAGATATGATGCCGAAGACGGCCGCGTTCCCAGCTCCTCCTTCGGCCCGTTGATCGAACCCCACGACCTGGACGAGACCGATAATAAGCGCTCCAACCGCGCCAACCGCGGCTCCAACCGCGAATATGTGCAGATAATCAAGATCGGGTGTGGCTCGCAGCCGCGTATCACAACCCAGACCGAAAGAAACGGCAGCAGCCAAAGCGTATGCCATGGGATCTGCTCCAGGTTCTCGCCGAACAGAGCGGTTGCAAGCACCAGCCCAACGAAGGCGGTAAACGTCCACGCGACAAGCCGGTCACCGGGAGTGAGATGAAACTCGAACCGCCGGAATGCGAGGGATATGACAGCCCAGACCATGAAGCTGACGAGCATCACCGAGATCGCACTGCCGGCGACCGCGGGAAGTGCGCCCATCAGAAAGACCGAGATCGCGTTGTTGCGCTCGAAGGCATTCTTGTACGTCAAGCTATTTCCGATACGACCTGTCTTCCCGCCCGTGACATGCCACCCTGTCGCGGCCAGGCAGCTTCGATTGCAATCGGCCCCTCTGGCGTCATTACGGAACTGACCAGCCTTGCGCAAGCCATTCCATGGGAGAATGACGCTGCAACTTCGAGGACCGGCCTAATGGGAAAATTCAAGAACGCCACGCTCGCTGCGGCATTGCTTGCGCTAAGCGGCTGCTCAACCGTCGAAACGGGTTGGATTCACGAATTGACACCGGCAGACATCGAAGTGACGAAAGCAACCGTTTCCGGCCATCTTCTCGACCCGCGCTCCGCCCATTGGAGCCACATGATCGCAGTGCGCGACAATGCCTATGGCGACGTGACCGTGTGTGGCATGGTCAACTCGAAAGCGATCAACGGTGGCTATCCGGGCATGCGACCCTACCGCGTTCTGCTGCAGGGTGGTTCGTCGCAGTTGGTCAGCCTCGCACCGCCGATCCGCCTGTGGGACAACGCTGCCCATCATCGCGGTTGCAAGCCGCACGTGACCAGTGAGCGCAGATACGTCAAATAGAAATCGGATACAGAAAAGGCCCGGGACAGCGTCCCGGGCCTCTTCCTGTCATCGCGCAGGTATCTGCCGGCTTGATTTGCGGCGCTGAAGGGTCGGGTAGCGACGCTCCGCCGGCCTGCGACCCCCGCAATTAGCCAGCGGGCAGCAGAACCTTGTCGATGACATGGATGACGCCGTTGGACTGGTCCACATCGGCGATTGTGACGGTGGCCACACCGCCGGTCTCGTCGGTCAACGTGATCTTGTCGCCGTCCATCTTGGCCTGCAGCGTGCAGCCGCCCACCGTCTTCACCGGGTGATCGCCATTGTCGTCGGCAATCATCTTGCCGATTGCGTCGGACATCGCATCCGCAGCCACGACATGGCAGGTCAGAACCTTGGCGAGCTGGTCCTTGTTCTCGGGCTTCAGCAGTTCATCGACCGTGCCGGCCGGAAGTGCTTCGAAAGCTTCGTTGGTCGGCGCGAAAACCGTGAACGGTCCTTCGCCCTGCAGCGTCTCGACGAGGCCGGCGGCCTTGACCGCTGCGACGAGCGTGGTGTGGTCGGCCGAGTTCATCGCGTTCTCGACGATGTTCTTGTCCGCATACATGGCGGCACCGCCGACCATCGGGTTGTCCTTGGCGAAGGCGAAGCCTGCAACCGAAGTGGCGGCAAATGCGCCAGCGAGGATGGTGGATGTGATCTTGTGCATGTCCTGATACTCCTCTCGAATTTTCAATCCCTCTGATGGGGACGCACAGAGCTACGGACACCACTTTCCGGAAGTTTCAGACATTGTGAAAAAAGATGCGGGCGATTGATCTCGGGCGCGACAGGCAGCAGCCGGAAAGACGTTAAGTCGCTTAGATGGAGCGCAGGTCGCCCGCCGCCACGACCGGTCCCGTCGGCTGGCCGGTCGGCGAACCGCCTTCCGGCTCCAGGCTGATCGCAAAGAGCGCGCCGGACGCAATCATCTGACGGTGCGCCGGCGCCACGGGAACATGCACGCTGGCACCGACCGGCACCACACCGAGCGACACCGGAGCCGCATTGCCCTCGATCAACCAGAGTTCGAAATCGCGCCCCTGCGCCCTGTCGCCTGTCACATGGGACAGGCCGATGTCGCCGGAGTGTCCATCGTAAACCGCAAGATAGCGCACGTCGGTCCCGTCATCTGCCAGCGACGCCACAAGACGTGGCGCAGCCTCTGGCACTGCCGCAGGCTGCAAAAACGGCAGGGCGATCGCGATGGCAAGAGCAGCTACAGCCGCACCGGCAAGGCCCCGCCAGAAGGCAAGGCTCTCAGAGAAACTGGGCCTAGGCTTCGGCTTACGATCCGGCCGCTCGAACAATCGAGCGTCGACAAGCGTCTTGAGCGAGGCAGGCGGCTCAACATCCTCGTACCCCGCGTTAAGGGGCGAAAGCCGCTCCTCCCAGGCGCCAACGAGGATGGAAAACGCTGCGTCTTCCTCGATACGCCGCGCGACGGCCAGCCGCTCGTCGCCAGGCAACACGCCCAGAACGTACTCGGCGGCGAGTGCATCGTCGCCTCCGTGTTCCAGATCTCTGTCGTCAGCCGGCGTCATCGCTCCAGGCATTCCTTCAACTTCATCAGGCTGCGTCGCAGCCAGGTTCGCATCGTGTTGAGCGGCACCGAGAAACGCTCGGCAAGCTCTGCATAGCTATCGCCGTTCAGATAGGCTGCTCGCACAGCCGCTGCCCTGTCCTGCTCCAGCTCCTGGAGGCAGGAATGAATTCTATCCCGCTCGCCGCCCGCAACCGCCTCCGCTTCCGGGTCCGGCTTTTCGTCCGGCACCTCGAGCGCGGCATCGATCGCCGTCGTCCGCTCACGACGCGCGCGTATCCGGTCGATCGAATGGTTCCGCGCTATCGCGACGAGCCACGAGATCGGGCTCAGCTCGGATACCGCGAAACGATCCGCCTTGGTCCATATCTTGACGTAGACGTCCTGCAACGCTTCCTCAGCCTCACCCCGGTCGCTCAAGACACGAAGGCAAACGCCGAAGAGTTTCGCGCTCGTTCGTCGGTAAAGCAAATCGAATGCCGCCCTGTCCTTCATGGACACGCGAACGATAAGCTTGGTGATGTCCTGCGAGGTGGGCCTGGGTGACGTCATCGGATGATCAAGCTAGCGCGTCCCGCCGTCATTGCAATGGTCCGCTGTGCATTCGCCGCATGGTAAGACTTCATAGATGACTTTCCGCTAATATTCGCGCCGAAATCGGGGATGGTCATATGCAATCCAGTCTGGCCTTGAGTGTCGGCCTGCCGGCGGCGCTCGTCATTATCATGCTGGGGCTCGGGCTGTCCCTCAGGCTCGAGGATTTCACGCGCGTCCTCGCCAGGCCATGGCCGGTCGTCATCGGCCTTTTCTGCCATATCCTGCTTCTACCCGCACTCTGTTTCGCGCTCGTGAAGGTCGCCGGCGTGCCCGCGGCCGTCGCCATGGGCATGATGCTGCTGGCGGCAAGCCCCGGCGGCACATCTGCCGCTCTCTACACGCACCTCGCGCGCGGCGACGTCGCCCTCAGCCTGTCCATGGCGGCATTCACCTCGATGCTGGCGCTGCTGACGCTGCCGGTCATCGTCAACCTGTCGCTTTTCGCTTTCTATAATGAAACGACCGATGTCCGGCTGGAAATCGTGCAGGTCTTGCAGATTTTCGCCATCGCAATCGTGCCGGCACTCATCGGCGTTTTCATTCGCAGCCGGTACCCAGACCTCGCCGCAAAGCTCGACCGACCGGTGAAGGCGCTCGCCACGATCTTCCTGGCTCTGGTCGTGATCTTCGCGCTCATCAGCCAGTGGAGCCTGCTCTCCTCCTGGGGGCCGACCGTCGGCACTGTCGTAGTTGCCTTCAACCTGATCGCGCTGGCAGTCGGGTATTTCCTGCCGCGCTTGCTGGGCGTCGAACGACGCCAGGCCGTCGCGCTCTCCATGTCGATGAGCATCCGCAATGCCGCGCTTGTCATCGCGCTGGCGATGAGCGAATTCATGCTCAACGATCCCGAGCTCGCCATTCCGCCTGCCGCATACGGGCTCGTCGCCTACATCGTCGGCGGCATCGCGGTCTGGATCATGAACCGGCGGCAGCCGGCACTGTAGCGGGCGATCAGGCGTTGCGCGGCCATGCCCGCAGCGCCTGCCCGTCCGTCCCGAACAGATGAACCCGGTCGAGCGGAAAGCCGACCCTGATCGCGTCACCGACCTTGATGGGCGAGCTTGCTTCCGCACGGGCAACGATCATCGTCCCTGTCGTGGTCCGCAGTTCAAGCAGGCTCTGGTCTCCCAGCCTTTCGACAAGTTCGACCGCTGCGTCGATGGCGCAATCCCCGGCACCGGCTGGAACGAGATGTTCGGGTCGAATGCCGAGTGTCACGGCAGCGCCCTCTGCGAGATGTGTCCCATCCTCGACCGGAACGACGAGTTCGCCGGTCTCCTCGCTTGTCACCCGCAGGCCGCTTCCGTCGCGCCCGACAACGCTTGCGGCGATGAAGTTCATTTTCGGCGAGCCGATGAAACCGGCCACGAACAGGTTGCGCGGACGTTCGTAGAGCTCGATCGGGCTGCCGATCTGCTGGGCGACGCCGCCGTCGAGCACGACGATGCGGTCGGCGAGCGTCATCGCCTCGACCTGGTCGTGCGTGACGTAGATCATCGTCGCCTTGAGGTCGGCGTGCAGCTTGGCGAGTTCGCGCCTGGTGCTTACCCGCAGCGCCGCGTCGAGGTTGGAAAGCGGCTCGTCGAACAGGAACACCTTGGGATTGCGCACGATGGCGCGGCCGATCGCCACCCGCTGGCGCTGGCCGCCTGAAAGCTGGTGCGGCCTGCGCTCCAGCAGGTGCTCCATCTGCAGGATGCGGGCGGCCTCGCGGATCTTCGTGTCGATCTCGCTTTTCGGCCGCCCGGCCAGCTTCAGGCCGAACGCCATGTTCTGATAGACGGTCTTGTGCGGGTAGAGCGCGTAGGACTGGAACACCATGGCGATGCCGCGATCCTTCGGCGCGCGCGTATTGCAGCGCTCACCGTCGATGAACAGATCGCCGCCGCTGATCTCCTCCAGCCCCGCGATCATCCGCAGTAGGGTCGACTTGCCGCAGCCGGACGGGCCGACGAAGACCACGAACTCGCCATCCGCGATGTCGAGGTCGATGCCCTTGATGACCTCGACCGAGCCATAGGTCTTCTCGATGTTGCTGAGCTGCAGCGTCGCCATGCGGCAATAATCCCTGTGTTCGTCAGACGGTCTCGGTGACCTTCTTGAGATGCATCGGCCGGTCGGGATCGTGGCCGCGCAGGCGTGACAGCCGCTCGGCAAAGACATAGAAGGACACCGCCTGCACCGGAGCCACTAGCGCCGGATGCGGTGCGCGTGCCGCCGGCAGCGAATTCTTCTCCGCCTGCTCCTGGTCGACAAGCCAGACGTCGGCGCCGGCCTGCGCCATCTTTTGCGCGGTGTCGAGCACGCCAGCGCGCGCGACGTCGCCGGGTACGAAGGTGAGCACTTTCAGCCCCTCGCCAGCCAGCACCAGCGGACCGTGCATTGCCTCCGCACTGCTGAACCCCTCGGCGTGGAGCGCGCAGGTTTCCTTGAACTTCAGTGCTGCCTCTGCCGCAATCGTCAGACCCGGGCCACGGCCGAGGCAGTATGCGGACTCCGCCGCAACAAAGGCCTCGTCCGCCGCGCTCCAATCGCAGCGCAAAGCGTCTGCGAAAGCGTCGGGCAGCATTGCAAGCGCGCGCGTCAACTCCTCGTCACCGGTCCATTCCGCGACGATCGCCGCCATGGCAACGAGCGAAGCGACATAGCTCTTGGAGGCGGCGACCGCCTTTTCCGGACCAGCCAGCAGTGGCGCCACATGCTCGCTGACGCTCGCGGCGGGCGAGCCCTCGGCATTGAGCAGCGCGACGGTGACGGCTCCGCTCTTCCGCCCGGCCTCGAGCAGCGCCAGCAGGTCCGGGCTGGCGCCGGATTGCGAGACGGCAAACAGTGCCGCCTGCTCCAGATGCAGCGGCGCCTTGTAGATCGAGGCCACCGACGGCCCGATGGACGCGACCGGCAGACCGAGCCGCGTTTCCACCAGATATTTCAGGTAGGTCGCGGCATGGTCCGACGTGCCGCGCGCCGATGTAGCGGCAAACAGGGGGCACGGTCACGCAGGATCCGGCCGATGGCCTGATAGGCGGAAAGGCCCTCGCCGAGCTGACGCGCGGTCACTGCCGGTATCTCCGCGATCTCGCGCGCCATCATCGTCTGCGTCATTGTTCGTGTCTCCCTGTCATGCCCGTTTGCTGATCAGGCCTCGCCCTGCATCCTTCCCTTGAAGAAGTCCAGATGCTTCTGCTGGGCGTCGATCATGCGCTCACGATATTTGCCGTAGATGACGTCCGTGTCGTGCAGCGTCACGCCGGCGATGGTCGGTGAGGCAAAGGTCGGCAGTTCCACACCGCGCTCGCCAAGCTTCTGCGCGGTGCGCGCGACAAGCTCGTGCATCAGGATCATCGCGAGCACTGTCGAAGACCCGGCCACGGGGCGCGACCAGCCTTCCACCGGCACCACCGCATCCTCGATCGGCGAACGCGTATCGATGACCGCGTCGGCGGCGTCGGCAAGCCGCTTGCCCGAAGAATGGGTGGCCGGCTTGTCCAGATTGTGGGTCGAGGTGATCGCGGTGACGAACAACCCGCGCTTCTTGGCATAGAGCGCGGTATCGATGCCAGATGCATTGCGGCCGCTATGACCGAAGATGATGATCGAATCGCCGGGATTCAACGGCTGATGGTCGAGGAACTTCTCCGCGTAGTTTTCGGTGCGTTCCAGCCACAGAAGCTCGCGCACGCCGCCGGCGCCAAGCACGTTGTGCCACATCACGCGCGGGTCGGTCAGCGGGTTGAAGCCGACATAGGAACCGTAGCGCGGGAAGGTTTCCTGGCACGGCAGCACCGAGTGGCCCGAACCGTAGAGGTGCACCAGACCGCCGCCCTGCAGCGAATCTGCGAGCTTCGTCGAGACGGTCTCGAACGCGGCTTCGTTGGTCTGTGCTGCCTCTTCGGCAAGCTTGGTGAGACGGCTGATATAGAGGGTCGACATGGTGATGTTCTGCCTTTCGCTTGGGATCAGATGTGGAGACGGGAACGAATCTCGTAGCGATCGCCCCGCATGATGGAGTGGACGAATTCGAACGGCCCGATGGCGTCCGAGGTGATGCGTTCGACGACGAAGGCAGGGCTGCCGGTTTCGATGCCAAGCAGGGCGGCGTCCTCCGCAGCGACGGTGCCGACGCGATAGACCTCCCGGGCCTCGCGCGGCGCAATGCCGAAATGCGCGCTCAGCGTCTGATAGAGTGATGCCGATGGCTCCAGTGCGAGAAATCCGGGAACCCGCGCCAGCGGCATGTACGCCGTCTGGACGCCGATCGGCGCGTCATTGCCCATGCGCAGGCGACGCAGCCGCACGACCGGTTCGCCCTGGCGGATTTCCAGCGCGCTCGCCACCTCGGCCGAGGCGGCCTGCTCGTCGCGTTCGAGAATGCGCGAACCGACGATGAGGCCGAGCCCCGCCATCTCCTGTGTGAAGCTGGTCAGCCCGCGCACGCCGGCAATGACCGTAGATGAACGTACGAAAGTGCCGCGCCCGTGTTCGCGTCGCAGCAGGCCGGAATCCTCGATGTTGCGCAGTGCGTGGCGGATGGTGATGCGGCTGACGCCAAGCATCGTGCTCAGCCGTTCCTCATTGGGGATCTGCATGCCGTCTGTCCAGGTGCCGTCTGCGATCAACCCGCGCAGCGCCTGTTCGGCCTGATGCCACAGCGGTTCGGGGCGGTTGCGGTCCGGTTTGGCTATCGGTGCGATTTCGGTCATTTCCGATCCTTCCAAAGCGTACTTCCTGCTGCGGCAATGGCAGCGCCGGCCAGCGCGGCCCCCGGCCCATACTGACCGGCTAGCAACCTGACAGCGCGCAGATGCGGCGGAAGCTGTCGTTGCAGCGCGGCAATGATGGGCTTCTCCAGAACATCGAGCGCCGTGGCCACCCCGCCCGCGAAGACGATGGCGCGCACATCCAGCAGCGCCACGGCACCGGCCAGCGCAGTGCCCAGTGCAGATGCCGGCCCTTCGAGAAGGTGCTGTGCCTGCGCATTGCCTCCGCGTGCCGCCTCTATCAGCCCGGCTCCATCGGCAAGCCCGATGGTTGCCGCGAGCCGATCGAGGGCGCGCCCGGACGCATGGCGCTCCAGCCAGCCGTCCCGGTCGTCCCCTGCATCGGAAGGGTCGGCGCAGGCCCAGCCGAACGACGTCGCGCCACCCCCTGCGCCACGCACGACACGGCCGCCGGATAGAACGGCCGATCCGATGCCGGTGCCGATCGCCAGCAGGATCGCGTCTTCGAGTTCCGAAACCGCGCCTCCGGTTGCTTCGGCCAGCAATGAAAGCTGGGCGTCGTTGCCAAGCACAAGCGGCAGGCCTGGAAACATTGCGGCAACGTCGACGCCATCCAGCCACGGCAGGTTCGGCACCCAGGTGCAGGTGGTGCCAGTGGCGAGCCCCGGGATCGCGATACCAATGCGGGCCGGGTCATCCCTCTCGACAAGCTCACGCAAGAGGGTCTCGAAACCGGCCAGGTTCGCCGGCGCCGGCCAGTGGCCGATTGATTCGACGACGCTGGGCCGGCCGGCATCGGCCACGCCCGCGCGCAGGTTGGTGCCGCCGAGGTCGAGCGCTAGCAGCCGGCTCATCCCTTGACCCCCGAACTGACGATGCTGTCGACGAAGAAGCGTTGCAGCAGCACGAACATGACCAGCGGCGGCAGTACGGCGAGCGTTGCGCCGGCCATCACCAGATGCGTGTTCATCGCCCCGCGATTGTAGGAGAGGAGCCGGCTCAGGCTGATGACGATGGGGTAGTCGTCGGTATTGCCCTGCAGCACGGTGAGCGGCCACAGATAGGTGTTCCAGTGATAGACGAAGGCGAACAGAGTCAGCGCAGCAAGCGCCGGCACGACGGCTGGTGCCACCACCGAAAAGACGATGCGCAGCTCCGAAGCCCCGTCGACGCGCGCCGCGTCGATCAGGTCGTCCGGCACGCCGGCGATGAACTGGCGCATCAGGAAGATGCCGAAGGCATTGGCCAAATGCGGAACGATGACGCCGAACAGGCTTCCGTTGAGTCCGATATAGCTCACCAGCCGGTAGAGCGGGATCAGCGTCACGATCGGCGGCAGGAACATCGTCGCGATCAGCAGCGCGAACAGCGCATCGCGGCCGCGGAAGCGATATTTCGCGAAGGCGTAGCCGGCCATCAGGCTGGTAACGAGAATGCCCGCCGTAGTCACCGTGGCGATGACGGCCGAATTCCAGAACGAGCGTCCGGCATTGATGACACCCGCGACCTCCGCATAGGAATCGAGGCTCGGCGTCTTAGGCAGCCAGACCGGCGGAACCTGCATGCTTTCGGCCGGCGTCTTGAAACTGGAAAGCACCATCCAGACGAGGGGGAACGCCGCAACCACGGCCGCGACGACGATCAGCAGCATGAGCAGGGCGTCGAAGCCGCTCGGATTGTTGCGCCGGAAGGGTTTTGTCGTACCGCTCATTCGCGCTCTCCCTTGCGGGCAAACGCGAACAGCGCGACGACGACGACGATCAGCGACAGCATCAGCGTGACAGCCATGGCGGAACCCAGCCCGCCCTGCGCCCGCTCGATGCCGACGCGGCGGATGTGATAGGTCAGCACGTTGGTCGACCCTGCCGGCCCGCCTTGCGTGATGAGCGCCACAGGCTCGAAAACCTGCACGGCGTTGATGACGGCGATGACCGCGCTGAAAAGCAGTGTTCGCCGCAGCAGCGGTAGCGTGATGCCGAAGAATTCCTGCACCGGGTTCGCGCCGTCGATGCGCGCGGCCTCGTAGAGGGCGTTGGGTATCTGGGTCAGGCCGGCGATGATCAGCACCGTGAAATAACCGACCTGCTGCCAGACATTGAGGAAAACGATCGAGACAAGCGCCGTATCCGGCGAGGAAAGCCAAGTGCCGGGCGCCACGCCCACCCAACCGAGCATCTGGTTGATCGGCCCTTCGGCCGGCGAATAGAGCTTCGACCACACCAGCGCGACCGCGACCATCGGCACCATATAGGTAGAGAACAGCACCGCCCGCAGCAGGTGCCCGCCCCGCACGCGCGTCTGGTAGACGAGCAGGCCCAGCATCACCGACAGCGGCAGGATGATGGCGACCGACAGCGCGGTGTAGATCGCCGTATTGACGAATGCGCGCTTGAAATCGCGGCCCACCGAGATCGGGCCGACGATGTCCTGATAGTTGCGCAACCCCACATAACGCGCCGTCTCGAAGCCGGTCTGCGTCGACCAGTCGTGAAACGACAGCCAGACGGTCAGCGCCATCGGCACGAGGATGAACACGCCGATCAGCGTCACCGCCGGCGCGAGCATCACCGTGATCGTGCTTCTGGTCATCGTGGCCATATGGAGATACGCAAATCCATGACGAAGGCGGGTATCTAGCCGGATGCGGCACCGCCGCACCCGGCTATTCTCATTGCTACTGCTTGGCCCGCTCCAGGATCGACTCGGCGTCGGCCTGTGCGTTGGCCTGCGCTTCCTGGGCGTCGACCTGGCCGTACTGCAGGGATTCAATCACCTGCTGCAGGGCCTCGGAGAACTCCTGCCCGCCAAGCACGACCGGGAATGCCTTGGCATTCTCGAGCACATCGACATAACCGGCAAGGAAGTCTCGGCCGAGATCGTCCTGATAGGCTTCGACGTCGGAGCTGCGCGACGGCAGGATGCCCATCGACATCAGGATGCCCGACATCGCCGACGCGCCGTTCTCGCCGGATTCAGCACCGTTGAGCCAGGACAGGAAATCCCATGCCGCCTCGCGCTCCGCATCGGCCGCGCCCGCATTGACCACGGTCAGCCACGAATAGGAGATCGAGCGGGCGGTGTCGCCGCTGGGTCCGACCGGGATCGGCGCGGTGCCAATCGTGTCGAAGCGGTCGCCCATGCCGGCGCGCAGCGCGCTTTCCCACCAGTTGGCCATGATGATCATGCCGGTGTTGCCGGACACGAAATTGTCGAGGAACGGTCCGGTGGTGTTGGCGTCGGCCGTGCCCATGGAAGGATCGGTATAACCTTCCTTGATCATTTCCTCGTAGAGCGCGAACGTCTCGCCAGCGGCCTGGCTGTCGAGCGCCGGCTTGCCGTCGACCACGAGGTCGCCGCCATTGGAAACCAGCAGCGATGAAAACGGATGTACGACACCGGCAGCCCACGAGTTGATCATGCCGAAGCCCTGGCGGCCTTCACCGCTGGCGGTGATTGCGGCGGCGGCCTCTTTCAGCGCATCCCAGGTGGCCGGCGGCTCGGCGATGCCCGCCTCCTCGAACAGCGCCTTGTTGTAGTTCAGCGCGTAGACGTTGATCTCGTTGGGAATACCGTAGACCGCGCCGTCGACGCTGGCGGCTGCGGCAATGCCCGCCGGCCATGCGGCGCCGACGTCACCGGAGACCGCCTCGGGCGCCTTCTCGACAAGACCATCGCGCGCGAGTTCCGGCAGCCACAGATCGTAGATGCTGGCAATGGTCGGTCCACCCGCGCCGCCGCCCTGCGAGCGGATGGTCGTCAGCAGGTCACCGAACGGCACCGCCTGCACGGTGATCGTGACATCGGGATTGGCCTCGCTGTAGCTGGCCGCCGCAGCTTCGAGCAGCGCGACGGTCTCGGGCGACCAATGGGTCAGGTAGGAAATATTCACGGGCTCGGCGAATGCCGAGGCGGGCAGCGCAACGGCTGCGGCAAGCGCCAGTTTCAGTCGCGTCAGTTTCATCATGATCAACCTCCGGAAGCCTCTGTGTCAGAGTTATGTGGTATCCTCGCGGAGAATTGGTTATAACATCATAATCCATTTGGCAATCATGGAACGGATCGGAAATGCAGACAGGTGAGATCGCAGGCCGCGTGCTGACGCCAACCGGTTGGATCGAGGGGCGCGTGCGCTGGCGGGATGGGCGGATCGAGGCGGTGGAGGAGACGGATACTGGCAATGACGGCGCGATCGTGCTGCCGGGCTTCATCGACCTGCATTGTCATGGCGGCGGCGGCGCCGACACATCATGGAGGCCGGCAACGCGCCGCATACAGTGGCAGCGACCCATGCGGCAGCAGGCACGACGGCCCTGCTCGCCACCACGATGACGGCCGAGGTGCCCGACATCGAACAGGCGCTGGCAGCCGCCAACCGCGCAGCACTCGAGCCAGGCGACGGCGAAGCGGCCGTTCTGGGCGTCCACCTCGAAGGTCCCTTCATCAGCCGCAGCCGGTTGGGCGCACAGCCCGATTTCGTTATCGACGGCGACACGGCCCTGATGGAGCACTTGATGGGCCTCGCTCGCATCCGCGTGGTGACACTTGCGCCGGAAGCAGATCCGGAGGGGGAACTCACCCGCTATCTCAACGAACGCGGCGTGCGTGTGCAGATCGGCCACTCGTCCTGCGACTATGAGACGGCGGCACGCTGTTTCGAGAGCGGACGCCACGGCGTGACGCACATGTTCAACGCCATGTCCGGCCTGCATCACCGCGAGCCGGGCATCGTCGGCGCGGCGCTTGCCCATGCCGAGCATGCGGAGCTGATTCCGGACCTCCTCCACGTGCACCCCGGTGCGATCCGCGCCGCGCTGCGCGCCATCCCCAACCTCTACGCCGTGACGGACGCCACGCCGGCATCCGGCATGCCCGACGGCGACTATCGGCTTGGCACCCAGCATGTGAAGAAATGCGGCAACGGCGTGCGCCTCGCCGACGGGACGCTGGCCGGAAGCAGCCTCACCATGCTTCAAGCCTTCCGCAATCTCGTCTCGATCGGTCTTGGCATCGACGAAGCCTCGCGACGCACGGCCACGATCGCCGCGGACTATCTCGGCCTGACGGATCGCGGGCGGATCGCGCCGGGCGCGGTAGCAGACTTCGTCGTGCTCGATCGCAACCTGGAACTCCGCTCGGTCATCCTGCGCGGAAAACCGCGCGGTTGATGCAACGGGTCAGTGCGAGAGCAGAACCGGCATCAGAAGATCGTCCAGCACGCCCTTCGTCGCGCCGCCAAGCACGAAGTCGCGCAGTCGGGAGTGCCCATAGCCGCCCATGACCAGCAGGCCGGCGCCGCGTTCCAGCGCCGTCTGCTGCAACGTCTCGGCGATTGGCGCGCCCTGCGCGCGAAGCGGAATTGCCGCCGCCTCGACGCCTCGGCGCACGAGCCCGCCGGCAAAACGCTCTGCCGCGTCGCGGCTGGACGGCTTGTCGTCGACAACCGAAAGAACGGAGACGCGCGTGGCGCGAGCCAGCAGCGGCGCTGCATCTGCGGCCGCGCGCGCGGCCACACGGCTGCCATCCCAGGCGACGGCAACATGTTCAAGCGCGCCAACAGGTGAGAGTTCGGGCAACAGAACGGTCGGACGGCCGGCGCCGAAGATGACGGTCTCGGCGGTAAGGCGTGACGTCGGATTACCAGCCTCCCAGCCCAGCAGGCTTATGTCGTGGTAGCGTGAATGGACGGCGGCCGTTTCGGCCAGCAGCGCGGGCTTGACTGCGATCGCGTTGGTGGAGGCGGTCAAACCGGCCGCCTGCGCCCTCTCCACAATGAGCGTGAGCAGGTGATCCCCGCGCTCCCGGCTCAGCTTCTCCGCCTCGCGGATCATTTCCGGCACGTCGAGCAGGAAATGCGACAAGGCATTGGAGACCGGCGGAATATCCGCGTTGATCGCAAGCGCATGAAGCGTTGCTCGAGATGACCGGCCATCGCCACGACATTAGCGGCGACCGCGTCGGAATTGGGATCGAGATAAGTAACGAGGGGAACGAAGGCTTCCATCTTCACGGCTGATCTCCTTTGTCGAGCCGAATTCATCAGGCCCGGAGGCTCCCGCGCAGGACCGTCGTGCCACCAATGCGGTAAGGTGGCCCTGGCCGCCTTGATCGTGATCAAGGACCCGATCCTGTCCACTGGGATAGCCAACAGGCAACGATTGGAGCACCCCATGACAGAGATGAAGGACCTCACACCGCGTTTCCGCCACGTACGGCTGCTGCTGGCCCGCGAAAGCGGCCATCCCGCCGGCGACACGGAGGAAGGCTACGACCTGCTCGTTCCATTGGATGGCGAGGGGCGTCTGGATGCCGGAGACTGGAAAACCCATCAGGCCGCCTGCCGGGTCCGGCACTTCAGCAACGGCAACACCGAAAAGGTCGGCCGGTTGCGTCGCAAGCCCGGCGGAACCTGGTATTTCGACTATGTCGAGGGCGAGCAGGACGACGAGATCGGCTTCAAGCTCGGCGACGAGCGCTTCGTCACCGGCGAATATGTTTCGATCGGTCGCGCTGGTAAAATGCATACCTATCAGGTGTCGCGGGTCGAGAAACCCTGAGTTGTCTGTCCGGCGCGGCATGCCGCCGCGCTTGCGCTAACTGGGCTCATCGCTAAGGTTCGCGTGACGGTCGCGCAAGCGTGGCCGCAACGCCCGCTTCAGCCATCGATGCCCGCCCATGCTCGACCATTCCAACGCGAGACCTTCAAGCCGCTTTTTCGAAGCTGTGCTTGCCAACCGATTCGGCGGGTGGACGGGCTATGGCCTGGCCATTGTCGTGGTCGCGATCGCGCTGGCTGCGCAGCTTCTGCTGCGCGGCATATTGAACGACCACGCGGTATTCGTGCTGTTTGCGCCCGCGATCCTGATCGCGGCTGTCGCCGGTGGTTCGGGCGCGGGCCTGCTTTCGCTGGCACTGTCGCTTGCCGCGTCCGTCTATGCGCGCGGCCCTGCAAGCGCAACGCTGGCGAGTATCCTGGAACTCGGACTGTTCGCGCTTGCCGGCGCCATGATCGTCTGGATCGGCGGTGCGTTTCATCGGACTGCACGCCAGATCGAGGAGACGCGGGTCACGCTGGTGGATCGCGAGGCGCATTTGCGCTCAATACTCGACACGGTGCCCGACGCCACGGTAGTTATCGACGCCAAGGGAGGCATATCGTCTTTCAACGCCGCAGCGGTGCGCCAGTTCGGCTACACCGAGCAGGAAGTCATCGGCCGCAACGTCAACATCCTCATGCCGGAGCCTTACCGCAGTGGCCATGACGGCTACATCCAGCGCTATCAGGAGACCGGGGAGAAGCGCATCATCGGCATAGACCGCGTCGTGGTGGGTCGCCGCAAGGACGGCTCCACCTTTCCGATGAAGCTCGCGGTCGGCGAGGTGTCGTCCGGCGGAACCACCTATTTCACCGGCTTTATCCGTGACCTCACCGAGCGGCAGGAATCTGCGGCACGCCTGGAGGAAATCCAGGGTGAACTGGCGCGGCTGGCGCGCCTCAACGAACTCGGGGAGATGGCCTCCACCCTCGCCCACGAGCTCAACCAGCCGCTTTCGGCGATCGCCAATTACGCCCAGGGCTGCACCAGATTGCTTCGCGACATGGACGAAGCGGTATCGGTACGCATGCGCGAGGCGCTCGAGGAGATTTCACGGCAATCGCTGCGCGCCGGGCGCATCATCCGCCACCTGCGCGAGTTCGTCATGCGCGGAGAAACCGAGAAGGCGCCCGAAGACATCCGCAAACTGGTCGAGGAAGCCGGCGCGCTGGCCCTGGTCGGCTCGCGCGAACGCGGCGTGCGTTCGGTTTTCGATTTCGAACCGGGCGCCGAGATAGTGATGGCCGACAGGGTCCAGATCCAGCAGGTGCTGATCAACCTGATGCGCAACGCCATGGACGCAATGCGCGACAGCGAGCGCCGCAACCTCAATGTGCGCGTCGCGCCGGGCACGCCGGGCGAAATCGTGGTTGAAGTCGCGGACACCGGGCCGGGTGTTTCGGAGGAGGTCGCCCCCAGCTTTTCCGCCCCTTCGTCACCACCAAGGCAGGCGGCATGGGCATAGGCCTCTCGCTGTCCAAGCGCATCATCGAGGCGCATGGCGGCGAGATCGACGTGGTCCGCAACGAGAACGGGGGCGCCACCTTCCGTTTTACCCTGCCCGCATACGAGGAGCAGAGCTGAATGGACATCGCAGACTACACCGTCCACATAGTGGATGACGAGGAGCCTGTTCGAAAATCGCTGGCCTTCCTGCTGACCATGGCCGGCTTCACCGTACGGGTCCACGAATCGGCGACCGCTTTCGTCGAGGCCGCGCCATCGATCCGCAAAGGCTGCCTGGTTACAGACCTGCGCATGCCCGACATGAGCGGTGTGGAACTGCTCCGCCAGCTTGGCGCCATGTCAGCGCATATCCCCTCGATCGTCATCACCGGGCATGGCGACGTACCGATGGCCGTTGCAGCCATGAAAGCCGACGCGCTCGACTTCATCGAAAAGCCCTTCGAGGACGAGGTGCTGATCGAGGCCATCAAACGTGCCGCCGCGAAGCTTTCCAGCGAGCCGGGCGGAGAAGACGTAGCCGCCATCCGGACCCGCCTCGAACGACTGAGCGAGCGTGAACGCGAAGTGCTTTCCGGTGTCGTCGCGGGACTGCCCAACAAGACGATCGCCTACGATCTCGACATTAGCCCGCGCACTGTCGAGGTCCATCGCGCCAACGTGATGTTCAAGATGGAGGCGCGCAGCCTGCCGGAACTGGTGCGCATGGCGTTGGCCGCCGGCTTCGGCCCGGTTTGAGCCGCGACAATTTGACCTCGCGCAAAGCGCTGGCTCGCGACACGGCCTAGTGAGGGGCACGCTGGATGGATCAGCCATCCCGATTGCCGTGGAGAAGGTCGCGTTGCATCCGCAGCATAAAGTGCTCGTCGTTGTTCCAGATCCGGAGCTGCGCAGATCGGTGGAGTTTGCGCTGGAGGCGGAGGGATTCCGCGTCGATTCGCACGCCCTGCTCGCTGCAGCGTTGCAGGCGGCAACAGCCGGGCAGATGGTGTGCAGCGTGGTGGATGAGAATGCCGTGTCCGGCCGCAGCGGCATTGCGGATCGGCTGGACCCGGTCCCGCGACCGATCGTGCTCCTGGTCGATCGCCTGCGCAACGTACCAGAGACCACATCGCAAATCGCGATCCTGACCAAGCCCCTGCTCGGCCGAAGGCTCGTCGACACGGTGGTAGCTCTGGTCGGCAACGAGCCAAAGGCCAGCGCTACGTAGTTTCCCGTAGGGACATAACCGAATTTCGCCACGGCGCGATCCGCGCGATCTCTGTCTCACGATACAGATGGGGAAACCGCCATGACCATCCACCCGCTGCCCACAGGCTTCGATGCCTTTCCCTTCGCTGTCGCCGATGCCTCCGGCAACGCGCTGCAGCCGGTCACCTGTTTTGACCCCGGAGCCGAAATCTATGCGCAGGGCGAAAAGGCCGACTGCCTCTACCAGGTGGAATTCGGGGCGGTACGGGTCTATCGCCTGCTGGCCGACGGCAGGCGCCAGATCGCCGCATTTCATATGGCTGGCGAGGTGTTCGGGTTCGAGACCGACGGCTCCCACCACTTCTTCGCCGAGGCGATCGGCACAACGGGTATCCGCATCATGCGGCTGGCCTCGGCCGGCGACGTATCACGAGCGCTCCTGCCGCTGGCATTGAAGAGTCTGGTGCGGGCCCAGGAGCATCTTCTGGTGCTTGGCCGGCAGCACGCGCCGGAGCGCGTCGCGGCTTTTCTCGTCGATATGGCCGAGCGCCAGGGCGGCGACACTCGGTTCGACCTGCCGATGTCGCGCATGGATATCGCCGACTATCTGGGCCTCACCATAGAAACCGTGTCGCGCGTCTTCACCAAGCTGAAGGAAAAGGGCGTCATCAGGCTTGCAAGCCTGCGTTGCGTCGAGATCGTAAGGTGGCATGCCTTGCGTGAAATGAGCGAATAGGCGACGTCGCAGTGTCGATGCTGACCCTAATTTTCGCATCTGGCCACAGGCGAGGGTGACAGCAGGCCTTCGGCCTCTGATAATGGCGGCCGAACGTTCGAAAGCCCAATCGAGGACGACATGATCAAAGACATTCTGCTGCCACTGCCCTCCTACCCCAAGACCGCGTCTCCCAACGAGTTGCGACGGGCCGTGGACATGGCCAGGCTGCTGGAGGCGCACCTGACAGGTCTGGTCGTGGAGACCGCGGTGCCCATGCCGGTGGGTTTCCATCCGTTCAGCACCGAGTTGGAAACGCAGCTGAAGACCCGGCAGAGCGAAGTTCATACGGTTGCCCAGGCGCAGCTCGACGCCTTCGAGGCAGAGGCGGAACGCGCGGGCATCGCCCGCCAGGGCATCATCGTCAAAGTTTCGGAAGGAAGCTCCCATCCCGCGATGGACTACGCACGCATGCGCGATCTGACGGTGGTGCCCGCCATCTCGGACAGTCAGGCCTGCATCGATCTGGTGCAGGCGCTGGTCTTCGAGTCAGGCAGGCCGGTGCTGCTGATGCCGGAGGGCAAGCAGGACACGTTCAGCCTCGACAGCGTCGTGGTGGCTTGGGATGCCAGCCGGGCATCGGTGCGCGCGATCGGCGACGCCATGCCGCTGCTGCGGCGCGCAAAGGATGTGCGCCTCGTCACGGTCAACAAGGACAAGGCCATGCCCGACAATGCAACCGGGCCTGAGCTGGCCGCCCATCTTGCGCGCAATGACGTGAAGGTGACGCTGGAGCATGTCGATCGTGGCAATGAAACGGTCGGCAAGACCCTCGACAAGGTGGCGGCGGACGCAGATCTGCTCGTCATGGGCGCGTTCGGGCACTCGCGCATCCGCGACTTCTTCCTCGGCAGCGCTACCGCTCACGTGTTGAAGAACCCGCTTCGCCCCACGCTGCTGTCGCACTGAGCGCGGGAAACACCGGCAAGAAAAAGGGCGGCTCGAGAGCCGCCCTTTCTTTTTTGGTTCTGCCGACTGCTATTCGCGGTTGCCCAGGAACTGCAGCAGGAACATGAACATGTTGATGAAGTCGAGATAGAGCCGCAGGGCGCCCATGATCGCCTTGCGACCAGCGACCAGAGCACCATCGCCCTCGTAGTACATCTCCTTGATCTGCTGGGTGTCGTAGGCGGTGAGGCCCGCAAACACCAGCACGCCGATCGCCGAGATGGCGAACTGAAGCGCGGACGATCCAAGGAAGATGTTCACGATCGACGCCAGGATCAGACCCCAGACGCCCATGATCAGGAACGAGCCCATGCCCGACAGGTCGCGCTTGGTGGTGTAACCGAATAGCGACAGCGCCAGGAACGCCGTGGCGGTGATGAAGAACGTCTGCACGATCGAAGCGCTGGTGTAGACCAGGAATATCGACGACAGCGAGATGCCCATCACGGCGGCGAAGGCCCAGAACGTGGTCTGTGCGGCCGAAAGGCTCATCTTTTCCACGCGGAACGACAGGAAGAACACCATCGCCAGCGGGGCGAGCATAACCACCCAGCGCAGCGGCGAGCCGTAGAGCGCGGTGCCGAGCCCGGTCAGCATCTTGCCGTTGCCGAGCTGCGCGACGGCAGCGGACGGGTCGTTCGTGGTTGCCAGCATGACGGTACCGAGTGCGGCAATGCCGGTGATCGCGAGGCCCAGCGCCATCAGGTTGTAAACCCTGATCATGTAAGCGCGCAGCCCCTCGTCGATCGAGGCGTCAGCGCGCGAACCGGCGGTCGCCACGCGAGCCTGATAGTTGCGAAGGTCAGCCATAATTTCCTCTTTTCTGCTCATGTTCCGTCGGGTGTCGGGCATACGCCCAGGCGCCGCTGGCGGAACTCCAGCATGCCTGACATGAAATATGCTCATTCCCCATCGTTCGGACAAGAGCAATTGCACGCGGAAACGCTTCGTGAGGCTCACAAAGCGTTCATCTGCGACATCGAACCGCGCCGAAGGTTAACGCAATCGCCCGCCTCACAGATTGCGCAGCACGGGTGCTGCCTTGTGGCCCAGAACCCGCCACGTGCCGATCAAGCCGAATCCGACGGTAAGCACCAGCGCGATCACAACTGTCGAGACAGCGACCTCCGGCAGGAAGGCGGAAGGCAGCGTCATGATGCGGGAAACGACGAACCACGCGGCCGCACCACCCGCCAGAAGCGCGAACAGGGCAGTCGCGAGGCCGATGATCGTGTATTCCAGCGAAAAAGCCTGGATTAGCGTGCGCCGTGTCGCGCCCAGCGTCTTCAACACCACGGCATCGTGGACCCGGGCACGATTTCCGGCTGCCAGCGCACCGGAAAGCACCAGCACGGAAGCGACAAGAGCAATCGCCGCCGCCGCCCGGATCGCCACCGCAAGTTGCGCGACGATCGTGTTGACGATCTCGAGCGCGTCCTTGACGCGCACGCTGGTCACGCCCGGAAAGGCACGCGTGACGGCATTCAGCAACCGCGCCTCGTCGGCGGATGTCGCCTGCTCGTCCGCCAGGGTGGCGAGCCAGGAATGCGGCGCGCCTGCGAACGTATTGGGCGAAAACACCATCACGAAGTTGATGCCGAGCGATTCCCACTGCACCTCGCGCAAATTGGCGATACGCGCGGTTATGTTGCGCCCAAGCACGTTGACGGTGACCGTATCACCCAGTTTCAGCCCGAGCTCGCCCGCTTCCTGCGCAGCGAAGGAGACCAGCGGCTCGCCCTCATATCCGTCGGGCCACCACTCGCCGGCCGTCAGCGTAGAGTTCTCAGGCACATTGCGCGCATAGGTGATGCCGCGGTCGCCGCGCAGCACCCAGGCGCCTTCCGGCGGCACCTGAAGCTCACGCACATCGACGTCGTTGAGCGCCATCACCCGGCCACGCAGCATCGGCACGCGAATGAGCTTTCCTTCCGGCGATTCTGCCTGGACGAGATCGGCGAACGCATCCACGTCGCCGCTCTGGATATCGACGAAGAAGAAATTCGGCGCCTGTTCGGGCAGGTTGCCCGCGATCTGACGCCGCAGATTGCCGTCGATCAGCGCGAGCGAGACGAGCAGCGTAAGCCCCAGCCCCAGCGACAGCACGACGGATGGCGTCAGCGCCCCGGGGCGATGGATGTTGCCGATGGCGAGCCGGAACGCGGTGGAGCGCACACGCGGGCTGTGGCGGGCAAGCCATTGCACCAGCGATGCGACGAGGCGCAGCACCAGGAACGCGACAATCGCGGCGCCGACGAAGATGATCGCGATGCGCCGGTCGGTCGACGTCCACACGGCGAGCGCCGCCAGCGCGACCGCGACCGCGAGTGTTGCAAAGACATAGACCAGACGCGGCAGGCCGCGGGGATCGAACCCCATTTCGCGGAACAGCGCCGTGGCCGGCACGTCGCGCGCGCGTCCCAGCGGCAGCAGGGCGAAGGCCAGCGTCACCAGCACCCCAAACAGCGCTGCAAGGGCCAGTGCGCCTGGATAAAGACCACCCGCGGCCGGCACCGGCAGCACGGACGACAGCATCGCGCTGGCCGCCAGCGGCATCAATGCGCCCAGCACCAGGCCGACGGCGATGCCGATACCCGCGATAGCCAGGATCTGGACCAGATAAACGGTGAAAACGAAACGCCCCGAAGCACCGAGGCTCTTGAACGTCGCGATCACCCCGCGCTTGCTGTCGAGATAGGCGCGCACCGCGTTGGCGACGCCCACACCGCCGACAACCAGCGCCGTCAGCCCGACCAGCGTCAGGAACTGTGAGAACCGCTCCACATTGGACGATAGCGCCGGCGCGGCATTGGTGCGCGAACGTATGCTCCAGCCGGCCTCGGGAAACGCTTCGGTCGCGCGCTCGGCGATCTGGCGCAGCGCGGCTTCACTCGTCGGCTCCGGCAGCTTCACCTTGTAGGCATGTTCCACGAGGCTTCCCGGCTGTATCAGCCCCGAAGCGCGTAGCCCGTCGAGCGAAACCAGAAGGCGCGGCGCAAGGCCGAACCCATCGGAGATCGCGTCCGGCTCGCTGACCACCTGCGCGCGCAGCTCAAATTCGGCATTGCCCAAACTCACCCGGTCGCCGATGGAAAGGCCCAACCTGTCGAACAGGATATCCGCCGCCGCAGCACCATGGATGCGGTCGGTTTCCGCCAGGATTTCGTCGAGCGGCATGGCTGGCTCAGCCACGAACGTGCCGTAAAGCGGATAGAGCCCGTCCACCGCCTTGACCTCGACCAGCGTCTGGTCGGAACCGTCCGCCAGCCGGGCCATAGAACGCATATTGGCGCTTTGCGCCACCGTGCCCAGCTCATCGAGGAAGGCGCGCTCCCGCTCATCGACCTCGCGGTGGATGAGTTGGAAGCGTATGTCGCCGCCGAGCAGTTCCCGCCCCTGCGATTCGACGCCGACGGTAATGGCGCGCGCGACCGAGTTGATCCCGCCGATCGCAGCCACGCCCAAGGCGATGCAGGTTATGAAGATCAGGAATCCCGAAAGCCCGCCCCGCATCTCGCGAAGTGAAAAACGAACGGCAAGGCGAAGCGTGTCTAAAGCCCCCATGCGCCGTGACTCAGGCCGGCACGGCGGCAAGCGCCGACGATGTCTCGATGCGGCCCGAGCGCATCGCGATCTGCCGTGCACAGCGTGCGGCGAGGCTTGGATCGTGCGTGACAAGTACCAGCGTCATACCGCGCTCCTGCGCCTTGGAAAACAGGAGATCCGCGACCTGTCGTCCGGTCGCCTGGTCGAGATTTCCGGTTGGCTCGTCGGCGATCAGTATTTTCGGGTCGGGTGCAAGCGCACGGGCGATGGCCACACGCTGCTGCTCGCCCCCGACAATTCGCCCGGGTAATGCGTTATCCGTTCTGCAAGCCCGACGGCGGCAAGCTCCTCCCGTGCAACTGCGAACGGATCGGCATGGCCGGCGAGTTCCAGCGGCACAGCGACATTTTCCAGCGCCGTCATGTTCGGGATCAGATGGAACGACTGGAACACGATGCCGACATTGCGTCCCCGGAAGGCCGCAACCGCATCTTCGCTGCGCCCGTCGATGCGTTCACCCGCGATCCAGACTTCGCCGGCATCGACCTTCTCCAGACCCGCCAGCACCATCAGCAGCGTCGACTTGCCCGAACCGGACGGGCCCACGATCCCGGTCGCCTCTCCACGCAGCACCTCGAGGCTGACGCCCTTCAGCACATGTACCGAGGAAGCCCCTTCACCCAGGGTCAGCGATACGTCCTTCATCTGGATGACGGTTTCTGTCACGGGGCAGCTTTCCTATATGTGTGATCGTCGGCGACGGCGTCGGTCAGATATGGGTTGGATAACATGGCTTTCAAACGGTTCCGGGACCTTTTGCTTACAACGGGCACACTGTTGCTGCTGGTAGTGACGACAAGTGCCGCCGATCCCGTGCGAATCGTGGGTTTCGGTGACAGTTTGATGGCCGGATACCAGCTTGAAGCGGGCCAATCCTTCCCCGAAAAGCTTGAAGCGGCGCTGAAGGCCAACGGTCACGATGTCGTGATAGCCAACGCCGGCGTTTCCGGCGACACCACGGCTGGCGGCCTTTCGCGGCTCGACTGGTCGGTGCCCGACGAAACCGACCTCGTGATTCTGGAACTCGGTGCCAACGACATGCTGCGCGGCATCTCGCCGGAACTGACCGAAAAGAACCTCGTCGCAATGATCGAGAGGCTGCAGGAACGCGACATCGACGTGCTGCTCGTGGGCATGCTGGCGGCACCTAACCTGGGTCGCGACTATGGCGAGGCATTCGAAGCGATCTACCCGCGCCTGGCCGAAACCTACGATCTGCCGCTTTATCCCTTCTTTCTGGAAGGCGTAGCGGCCCAGAGCTCCTTGCTGCTGGGAGACGGGATGCACCCGAACGCGGAAGGCGTCGACCGCATGGTCGAGGAGTTTATGCCGCTGATGGAAACCACGCTCGCCGGCGCCGGGCAGGGAAGTTGATCCGCAGCAACAATTCCCCAACGGAATGGCATGTGCTCACAAAAGCGCTTGCCCGTCGGCCCGATCGATGATTCGCTGCCCTTGAGCAGTCGATTCGAGGAGGTAGCAATGCCGCGACTTTTCACCGCCCTCGAGATACCGCGCGACGCCGCCCTTTCCTTGTCGCTCCTGCGTGGCGGCCTTCCGGGCGCACGCTGGATCGACGTCGAAAGCTACCACCTGACACTGCGCTTCATCGGAGATGTTGAAGGCCACGTGGCCGACGAGGTCGCCAATGCGCTGGACAGGGTGCGCCGTCCGGCCTTCAGCCTGACACTTTCCGGTGTTGGGGCCTTCGGCTCCAAGAAACCGCATTCCCTTTACGCAGGCGTCGTCGCGTCGCCCGATCTTGCCGCCCTCCAAGGCGAGATCGAACGCATCTGCCAGCGCCTCGGCCTGCCGGCGGATCCACGAAAGTTCGTTCCGCATGTGACGCTTGCGCGGTTGCGCAATCCGAGCCCGATCGAGGTCGCAGGATACCTGTCCTCGCGCGGGAACTTTGCCGCCATGCCATTCAAGGTCGGTCGCTTCGTGCTGATGTCCTCGCGCGATTCGGTTGGCGGCGGCCCTTACATAGTCGAGGAGGCATGGCCGCTGCTGGGTCGGGACACCACCCGTCCAGGTTCGGGCGAAGAAGCCTTCGACGCATCGCAATTCATGCGGTAGCGGTCATGGCGCGCGAAAAACTGGACGAAACATTGATCGCGGAGGCCCTTGCCGGGCTCGATGGGTGGACCCGGACCGAAGACGGCGCCGCGATCGAGAAGCGCTTTGCGTTCAAGACCTTCAGCGAGGCGTTCGGGTTCATGACACGGGCGGCGCTGGCCGCCGAGAAGCTCGACCATCACCCGGAATGGTTCAACGTCTACAACAAAGTCGACGTGCGCCTGACCACGCATGACGCAGGCGGGCTGACCGGGCTCGATTTCGATCTGGCGCGCCGAATGGACCGCGTCGCGGAAGTTGAACCCGGGCAGACCTGCCCGAATCGGCAATTCTGGTGTAGGGACCTCTCCGCGATTCCTCCAGCGACAGGTGCCGAGCCATGATCCCCGCCTCCATTTCCGTCCTGACGATCTGCGGCATCGACGAACTGCCCGCCCAGGGTTCGCGCTCGGTATCGCATGTGCTCTCGGTGCTCGATCCTGGCCGCGCCGAGATCGATGCCTTCGCCGCCTATGGCGACCATCATCGCACGACGCTGCACTTTCACGATATCATCGACCCGGCCGCCGGCATGGTGATGCCGGCCCGCGAACATGTGGGAGCGATCCTCGATTTCGGGACGGGGCTGCGCGGCTGGCGCGGCGAAGGCCCGAACGGCCATCTGCTGGTGCACTGCCATATGGGCATATCGCGCTCCACCGCCGCGATGCTCACGCTGATGGCGCAGACCGAGCCGGACACCGACGAGGATGTCCTCTTCGCACGCCTGCGCGAGATCAGGTCTCAGGCGTGGCCGAATTCGGTCATGGTCGGCATGGCTGACGACATGCTGGGACGCGAAGGCCGGCTGGTCGCGGCCCTGCGCCGCCATTACGGCCATCAGGCGAAGGCCCGCCCGGAATTCGCAGAGTGGATCAGGACCATCGGGCGCGCCCGCGAAGTGGAGATGGCGGCCTGACAGAGCGGGGCGGCTCTTGCAACGCAAGATAAGACCGCCCATCTCAAGGTTATGAACAAGAGCGTCATCAGCCAGGCCAAGGTCGGAGAGATTCTCAAGCCGGTTTCCGCCGATGAAGACCGGCAGCGGGAACGGCGCGTGCGCGAGAATTTCTGGCGCACGGCAAAACGCGCTGCGCGGCATATCCCGTTCATGGAAGACGTGGTGGCGAGCTACTATGCGGCCACCGACCGCAATACGCCGACGAGAGTGCGCGGCATCCTGCTGGCCGCGCTTGCCTACTTCGTGATGCCGGTCGACATGATCCCGGACTTCCTGATCGGCTTCGGGTTTACCGATGATCTGGCGGTGCTGACCGCAGCCGTAACGGCCATCCAGGGGCACATCAAGCCCACGCACCGCGCTGCTGCCCGCGAGGCGCTGGAGCGGGAACTGGACTGATCTTTCCAGTCGGATCAAGTCAAACTCTCGCCGCTTTTCCCCTTTTCAAAACAGTGCAAGGGATGAGGCAGCCAGGTCACGGGCCTGCAATGGGTTCGTGTGGCAGTCGGGTGGCAAAGTTTCGGGGCGCTGCGGATCGGTGCGGTTCACGCTTTGGTAACCCTGATTAAATTAACATGAAGCGATTGGAACCTGATTTGGAACCAGTTCGAACACCCGTACACGACCACGCACAGGGATAACGCTACGACGATGCGCGGAACAATATTGACAATCTCCTGCCTCGCCATGCTGGCGGCGGCGACGCCGGCGGTAGCCCAATCGGCAACCAAGATCGGCCAGCACAATGCCTGGGGCACCTATTCCTACCAGGCCAACAACGGCAAGGTCTGTTACGTGCTGACGGTGCCCACCGAAAAGCAGCCCGCCAGCCTCGATCACGGCGACATCTATTTCTTCGTCAGCCAGAAGCCGGGGCAGAACGTGTCCTACGAGCCCCAGTTCATCGCGTCCTACGACTTCCAGTCGAATTCGAAGGTGCAGGTCACGATCGGCGACAAGAACTATTCGATGTTCACGCGCGGCAAGTCGGCCTGGATGGAAAACGCCGCAGAGGAACCGCAGCTCATCGCTTCGATGCGTGCCGGCGCCGACATGCGGATTCAGGCCACGTCCGGGCGCGGCAACGCGACCAGCTATACGTTCTCGCTGCGCGGCATTACCGCAGCACTCAACTCGATCCAGAACTGCCAGTAGCGGGCAGAACGGGATTCGAAAGGCCGGGCCATGCGCCCGGCCTTTTCGTTTGCAGCCCTGGCCGCCTTGGCGAACGGCATGAAGCGCCCGCCCCCGTGACGTGACGGGCTTCTTCTGCTATGTCGCGCCCAACACTGGCGCGCGGCCACGGCCGCCACTATCTCTTTCCGATCATGACACTGACGCTCGACCTCACCTCCGCGCAGACCCGCGCCGCTCTCGGCGCCAATGCGCGCACGCCTGAAAAGCCCTCGCTCGTCGGCCTCAGCCGCGAGGAGATGGCCAAGGCCCTGGCCGTCGCCGGCATCCCGGAGCGTCAGCGTCGCATGCGTGTGCAGCAGCTCTGGCACTGGCTCTACGTGCGCGGCGTTTCCGATTTCTCGCAGATGTTCAACATCTCGAAGGACCTGCGTTCCGAACTCGACCGCCATTTCACGGTAGCCCGACCAGAAGTTGTCGAAGAGCAGATTTCGAACGACGGCACCCGCAAGTGGCTGTTCCGTTTTCCCCCGCGCGGCGCCGGGCGCCCTGTCGAGGTCGAAACGGTATACATTCCCGAGGAAGGGCGCGGCACGCTGTGCATCTCGAGCCAGGTCGGCTGTACGCTCACCTGCTCATTCTGCCACACCGGCACCCAGAAGCTCGTGCGCAATCTCACCGCCGAGGAAATCCTCGCGCAGTTGCTGACCGCACGCGACCGCCTGGGCGATTTTCCGGAGCGTGATACGCCCGACGGCGCGATCGTCCCGGCCGAGGGTCGCAAGGTCTCCAACATCGTCATGATGGGCATGGGCGAACCGCTCTACAATTTCGAGAATGTCAAAAAGGCTTTGCTGATTGCATCCGACGGCGATGGCCTCTCGCTTTCGAAGCGGCGCATCACGCTGTCGACTTCCGGCGTGGTTCCCGAGATCGCGCGCACCGGCGAAGAGATCGGCGTGATGCTGGCAATTTCGCTGCATGCCGTGCGCGACGACCTGCGCGATGCTGGTGCCGATCAACAAGAAGTATCCGCTTGAAGCGCTGATGGACGCCTGCCGCAACTATCCGGGCCTCTCCAACGCGCGCCGCATCACCTTCGAATATGTGATGCTGCGGGACGTCAACGATTCGCTGGACGACGCGAAGGAACTGGTGCGGTTGCTGCGCGGCATCCCCGCCAAGATCAACCTGATCCCCTTTAACCCGTGGCCGGGCACAAACTACCAGTGCTCCGAGTGGGAAACGATCGAGAAATTTGCCGACTACATCAACCAGGCCGGCTATGCATCGCCGATCCGCACCCCGCGCGGGCGCGACATCCTGGCCGCCTGCGGCCAGCTTAAGTCGGAATCGGAGCGCATGCGCAAATCCGAGCGCCTTGCGCTCGAAGCGATGATGATCGCCGGACACGGCGAAGCGTGAGCCGCGTACTGGGCTATCTCTGGCGCTTCGCAGTCATCATCGTTGGCTTTGCCTTTGCCGCGTTTGTCGCAAGCGCCTTCGGCGCGGTTTTGCTTGCCGGAAGCGGAGAACCGGACAGCCCGCTGCCCGTGCTGGACGGCCCGTTCTACCTGATGGTGTCCGTGCTGGCCGCCCTGTTCGCCTACTATGCCTTTGCCCCGGCCTTGGCCGCCATCCTGGTCGCCGAGCTTCTTGGCCGCCGCGACTGGTTGTTTCACGCGCTTGCGGGTGCCGGCGTGGCAGCCGCCGCCGCTCTGCTGGCCTGGGAGCATAGCGTTCCCGTCTCGAGCGCCGACACGTGGCCGTTCCTGATCATGGTTGCTTGCGGCCTGGTGGCCGGAATCGCCTACTGGGCCGTGGCGGGACGCTCTTCGGGCGTCTGGCTGCACGGTCGCTAAACCGCGCCGCTGCTATCGGGCCGATGCGGTCAGTATCCGCAGCGCGAAGGCCGAGAATATCCCCGCGAAAAGATAGTCGACGACGCGCATGACGCGCGGCATGCGCTTGAGCATCGAGGCAAAGCTGTCTGCCGCAAGCACCATCGGCACGGTGACCGGCAAAGAGATCGGGATGAAGAGCAGACCCAGGAAGAGAAGCTTCTGCGGCGCATAAGGATCGGTTGCCGAGACGAATTGCGGCAGGAAGGTCATGAAGAACAGCACGATCTTCGGATTGAGCAGGTTGATGGCGATGCCCATCGCCCAGTTGCCCGCCAGCGACCGCCGCGGCCCTGCGGCCTTTTCCGGCGAGAACGCAGCACCCCGGCGGATCGCCTGCACCGCCAGCCAGATCAGATAGCCCGCTCCGAATATCTTGAGCGCGAGGAAGGCCTGCGGCGAAGCCACGATCAGCGCCGAGAGCCCCAGTGAAACAAGCAGCGTGTGAACGAGAATGCCGCTCATCGCGCCTGCCATGCAGGCAAGGCCCGCCGCGCGGCCCTGCGAAAGCGTCCGGCCCACGAACAGCGTCATGTCGGGACCGGGCGTGATCGCAATGATGAGCGTGGCGAGCGCGAACTGCGCGATGATCGCGAACTCCGGAATGTATGCCATCGGCAGGGCTTCTTCTTTTGGGCGACGTTGAGCCTTGCTGATAGCGCATTTGGCAATGCGTGCGCCAGGATCACGAAAGCGCCCTCGACTGGGGCAGCACTACCTCTGAAATCACACGAGTCGAAAACGGTTGCAACAGCAACAAGATGTCATAATGTATGCAGGCTGAATTCACAAAAAATATAAGTTTCAGCTTATTTGGGAGGAGATAGATAGAATGAGTGAAGCTGCGATTTCTCGCCGCAGGTTTCTGCGCAACTCGACCCTGGGTGCGGGTGCTGCCGCTGCAGCAACCACACTGGCCGCGCCTGCTGTGCTGGCGCAGGCACCGGTACTGTTGCGCATGCAATCGTCCTGGCCGTCTTCCGACGTGTTCCAGGAGATGGCGCAACAATATGTCGAGCGCGTCGAGATGATGTCCGGCGGCCGGCTGAAGATCGACTTGCTGCCTGCCGGCGCGGTCGTCGGCGCGTTCCAGGTGCAGGACGCCTGCCATGACGGCGTCCTCGACGCCGCGCACGACGTTCCGGTCTACTGGTACGGCAAGAACAAGGCTGCCTCGCTCTTCGGCACCGGTCCGGTCTTCGGCGCCGATGCCACGCAGATGATTGCCTGGATGTATCATGGCGGCGGAAACGAGCTCTATCGCGAGCTGACCCAGGACATTCTCGGTCTCAATGTCGTCGGCTTCTTTGCATTCGGCATGCCGGCCCAGCCGCTCGGCTGGTTCAAGAACCCCATCGAGAGCGCCGACCAGCTCGCCGGCCTCAAATACCGCACGGTCGGCCTCGCCGCCGATCTTTTCCAGGCTATGGGCTGCGCCGTCGCGCAGTTGCCGGGCGGCGAAATCGTGCCAGCGATGGAGCGCGGTGTCATCGACGCGTTCGAGTTCAACAACCCCACCTCCGACATGCGTTTCGGCGCGCAGGACGTGGCCAAGAACTACATGCTCGCCTCCTACCATCAGGCGTCGGAATCGTTCGAGTTTATCTTCAACAAGGACAAGTTCGAGAGCCTCGACGACGACCTGCAGGCGATTCTGAAATACGCCGTCGAATCGGTGCATTTGTCGAACACAGCGCTGGCGATGGACCAGTACTCCAGCGATCTAGCCAAGCTGCAGAACGAGTCCGGCGTTAACGTCATGCGCACGCCGGACGACGTCCTCAAGGCGCAGCTCGCTGCCTGGGACCAGATCCTGCCGCCGCTGATGGAAGATGAATTCTTCGCCAAGGTTGTGGAGAGCCAGAAGGCGTGGTGCGAGCGGGTGGTATTCTACACCCTCCAGAATGCACCCGACTACAGGCTCGCCTACCAGCACTACTTCCCGGGCAAGATCTGATCGCCTGGAAGCGTCACGCATGAATGAACGGGGCGGTTTGACTGCCCCGTTCTCAGCGTCCTAGGTGCGGTGAAGGACAGTATGGAACGCTATATTCGACTGGCGGACAAGCTTTCTGCATGGTTCGGTAAGGCTTTCGCCTGGTGCGTGATGGTGATGACCCTCGGCGTCGGCTACGAGGTCTTCGCGCGCTATCTCTTCAACAGGCCCACGGCCTGGGCCTTCGATCTCACCTACATGATGTATGGCACCATGTTCATGATGGCGGGCGCCTACGCGCTGTCGCGCGACGCGCATGTCCGCGGCGACTTCGTCTATCGCCTCTGGTCGATCCGCACGCAGGCCACCGTCGAACTGGTGCTCTACTTCATCTTCTTCTTTCCCGGCGTGCTGGCGCTCGTTTTCGCCGGCTGGCGTTATGCCGGCCGCTCGTGGCGCTACCTCGAGGTCAGCGTGATGAGCCCGGCAAACATACCGATCTATCAATTCAAGAGCGTCATTGTCGCCGCCGGCGTGCTGCTGGTCATCCAGGGCATCGCCCAGGTGTTCCGCTGCATCCTGGCGATCCGCACCGGCGAGTGGCTGAAGCCCGATGACGACGTGGAGGAACTGGAAGCCGTGCTGCAGAAGGAAGGACTTTCGGCCATCGCGCATGGCAGCGAAGCAATAGACGTGGTCGAGCCGAGGGAGCCGCGTCGATGACCGATCCGCAAATCGCGATCCTGATGCTGGGTCTGTTCATCTTCATCATCATGCTCGGCTTCCCCATTGCCTTCACGCTGATGGCGATGGGCATCGGCTTCGGCTACTACGCCTATTTCGATGCCGATCGCATGCGGCACATCTTCGACAACCGCGTGTTCGACCTGTTCGTCAATCAGACCTATTCGGTCATGGCGAACGACGTGCTGACGGCGATCCCCCTCTTCCTGTTCATGGGCTACATCGTCGAACGCGCCAATATCGTCGACCGGCTTTTCGAGACGCTGAGCGTCGCCACGCGCCGCCTGCCCGGCTCGATGGCGGTTGCGGCGCTCATCACCTGCGCGCTGTTCGCAACCGCGACCGGCATCGTCGGCGCGGTCGTCACGCTGATGGGCCTGCTTGCCTTCCCCGCGATGCTCAAGGCACGCTACGATTCCCGCTTCGCGTCGGGCGTCATCTGCGCCGGCGGCACGCTAGGCATTCTCATTCCGCCTTCGATCATGCTGATCGTCTATGCGGCGTCGTCCGGCGTATCGATCGTCCGGCTTTATGCCGGTGCGCTTCTGCCCGGCTTCCTGCTGGCCGGGTCCTATCTCGTCTACATCATCATCCGGGCCACGCTGCAGCCAAACCTTGCGCCGCGCCCGCCTCAGAGCGACGAAAAGGTGCCGGTTACCCACATCCTGTGGATGATGCTGACATCGTTCTTCCCGCTGGCAATCCTGATCCTGTCGGTGCTTGGAGCGATCCTCTTCGGGCTGGCAACACCATCGGAAGCTGCCGCCATCGGCGCTCTGGGCGGGCTGCTGCTTGCAGCCGCCTACCGCGCGCTGACCTGGGCGCGTTTGCAGGAATCCGTCTATCTCACCGTACGCACGACAGCGATGGTGTGCTGGCTGTTTGTCGGATCCTGGGTCTTCGCCTCGGTCTTTTCCTATCTCGGTGGCGAGCAGGTTGTCCGCGAGTTCGTCGAAGGCCTGTCACTGACCCCGTTGCAGTTCCTGCTGCTCGCGCAGCTTATCATCTTCCTGCTTGGCTGGCCGCTCGAATGGTCGGAGATCATCATCATCTTCGTGCCGATATTCCTGCCGCTGCTGCCGCTGTTCGACATCGATCCGCTGTTCTTCGGTATCCTGATCGCGCTGAACCTCCAGACATCGTTCCTTACGCCGCCGATGGCGATGTCGGCTTACTACCTCAAGGGTATTGCGCCGCCGCATGTGAAGCTGACGGAGATTTTCTCCGGCTCGCTGCCCTATGTGGCGATGGTGTTCCTGACGATGATCGTGGTCTACAACGTGCCGGCCATCATCTACTGGCTGCCGCAGTTGATGTATGGCCGCTAGCAGGTCTGGCGCGATGTGGAAGGCAAGGAGAAGAAAATGACAGCGGACCGCATGATGGCGGCAATCGCCTTCCTGTTCTTCGCGGGCTTCCTGGGCGTGATCGTCGTCTCGGTTGCGCACCCCATGCTGATCGTCGTCGCGTTGATCGGCATAGCGCTTGCGGCCTACGATTTCGGAACGCAACTTTTCAAAAGGCGTTCAGCTCGTCGCTAGAGCCTCAATCGCGTCCTTGCCGCAGCGCTTGCGGGTCGAAATCGTCCGCCTCTTCGGGAAGCTCGCCCTTCAGGGCGTAGGACCAGCCGTCCCAGCGCCAGACAAGGCCGGTGCCCGGGGTTCCGGCCGGCAGCGTGACGACGTCGGGCCAGCCATGGGAAAGCGAGTTCTGGTCGAGATACAGGAGCACGTTCTCCGTATCGTAGACTGTTTGCCACGCGGCTTCCGCAGCTTGATCGTCCTCGCCACCCTCTGCCGACCCTACTGGCTTCGGCGCGAAGCCGGTTATGTTGCAGCCGGACAGACCGTAATACCATGATGAACCGCACAGCCGGGCAAACAGCACGCGCCTGCCGTCGTCCAGTTCCACCATCGCCACGTCCAGCTTCGGTTGCGATGCGGTCGCTTGCGCGAATGCGGCGATATCGGCTGCGCGCAGCGTCCTGGCGAGATTGATGTACGAGGAATAGGGCGTGAAGGTCACCGGCTGATAGGCCGACATGTCGCGCAGGCTGCATCGTTCCTGAGCACTGGTGATGGCAAGCTTCGATCCGCGCAGCGAAAAGACCAGCGGCGCAGCCTCCTCACCCGAAGTCGCCGCCGGCGCCAGTTCCAGCCGCGAGCCGTTCTTGAGCGGCTCAAGCGCCTCCCTCGGCAGCCTTGCCGTCAGCAGATTGCCGTCCGCTCGCATATCGAGTTCGTACCGCTGACTGCCGACCGAGATCCTTGCAGATCCCGACTTGGCATTCGCGTCTTCGCCCAGATCTAGCACCAGAGACCAGCGCTGCGCCTCGCAGGAAAGCGTGGCGGACACCACTTCGCCGGTGCTCGGCGCGGGCAGCGTCGCGCGCGCCAGCGTCTCGTCCGCAACCCAGCGGTCCGGCTGCTGTGCCGTAGCGGGCTGCCAGGCAATCGCAACGGCCAGCGCCGCGCAGGACAGTGCCAGTCGTCGGCGCCACGCATTGCCGACCAGCCCTTGCATACGCGCAACGCCGCCTGCTTGATACGACAAGTCTTCCTTCCCCTCTTCAACGCATAGAATCAGCCCCGGCAAGTCTATCGATGGCAAAACGGGCGGCAAGACATCGCTATCTCACAATCGGATGAACGGCTTGGGTCCCGATTGCGCGAGCGCGCTTGCCCGGCCCTGCATTCCTGATAAAAGTGCCGCCGATCCTCGCGCGGCGGCCTGCCGCCGCGCATGAAACGAACCGGGGGCGATATGTCCAAACTGAAAGACGTCAAGAAGGTGGTGCTGGCCTATTCGGGCGGCCTCGATACCTCGATCATCCTGAAGTGGCTGCAGACCGAGCTTGGCGCGGAGGTCGTGACCTTCACCGCGGACCTCGGCCAGGGCGAGGAGCTGGAGCCGGCACGCAAGAAGGCCGAGATGCTCGGCATCAAGGAGATTTACATCGAGGACGTACGCGAAGAGTTCGTGCGCGACTTCGTCTTCCCGATGTTCCGCGCCAACGCGCAATATGAGGGCCTGTACCTGCTCGGCACGTCGATTGCGCGCCCACTGATCTCCAAGCGTCTTGTCGAGATCGCAGAGGAGACGGGCGCCGACGCCATTGCGCACGGCGCCACCGGCAAGGGCAACGACCAGGTCCGCTTCGAGCTTTCGGCCTATGCGCTCAATCCCGACATCAAGGTGATCGCGCCGTGGCGCGACTGGACCTTCAAGTCGCGCACCGACCTGATCAACTTCGCCGAACGACACCAGATTCCCGTCGCCAAGGACAAGAAGGGCGAGGCACCATTCTCCGTCGACGCCAATCTTCTGCACTCCTCCTCGGAAGGCAAGGTGCTGGAAGATCCGTGGCAGGAGCCGCCCGAATACGTCCACATGCGCACAATTTCGCCGATGGACGCGCCCGACACGCCCACCGAGCTCGTCATTTCCTTCCGCAAGGGTGATGCCGTCGCGATCGACGGCAAAGAACTCTCTCCGGCGACCCTCCTGGCAAAGCTCAACGATCTCGGTCGCGACAACGGCATCGGCCGGCTCGATCTCGTCGAGAACCGCTTCGTCGGCATGAAGTCGCGCGGCGTCTACGAGACGCCGGGCGGTACGATCCTGCTGCAGGCGCACCGCGCCATCGAATCCATCACGCTCGACCGCGGTGCCGCACACCTGAAGGACGAGCTGATGCCGCGCTATGCCGAGTTGATCTACAATGGCTTCTGGTTCTCGCCCGAGCGCGAGATGCTGCAGGCTTTGATCGACAGAAGCCAGGACGATGTCGAGGGAGAGGTGCGCCTCAAGCTCTACAAGGGCAATGTCATCGTCACGGGCCGTCGTTCGCCGAAGTCGCTTTATTCCGACGCGCTCGTGACCTTCGAGGACGATCGGGGCGCCTACGATCAGAAGGACGCCGAAGGCTTCATCCGTCTGAACGCGCTGCGGCTGCGCACGCTCGCTGCCCGCAAGCGCAAGAGCTGAGCGACTTCCCTCCCTCGCGCGAGGGAGGGAGGGAAATCAACAATAGGTCAGCCGTCGATATCGGCCGCCATGATGGCGATTGCCTGCTGGTAGACGCTGGCGGCGTTCCAGCCCTGGATCGCACGATAGTTCGCCTGGCCGGGCTGGTAGCCACCGCCCGGCCGCCATCCATGGCCGCGCAGGAAGTTGGCGGTCGAGTGAAGCGCATCGGCCTTGCTGCGGATCAGGTCGATGCGACCGTCGCCGTCACCGTCAACGCCGAACTTGACGACGTTTTCCGGCAGGAACTGCGTCTGGCCGACTTCGCCATGAGCCGCACCGATGGAATCGGGCCGCAGCGAGCCGCGATCCACGAGTTGCAGCGCTGCATGAAGCTGCCGGGTGAAGAACTCGGAGCGCCGGCAGTCATATGCAAGCGTCGCAACCGCCGAGACGATGTTCTGGTTGCCCATGAAGCCGCCGAAATTCGTCTCCATGCCCCAGATTGCGAGTAGCACGCCGGGCGGCACGCCGTAGCGGCTTTCGATGCTGGCAAAAAGCTGCGCGTTCTGCTGCTTGAGCTGGCGTCCCTTGCGCACGATCGCCGGCGCCCGCGGCGCTGCATGAACTGGTCGAGCGAGAGCTTGAAGCTCTTCTGGCCCCGATCCGCCTTGATCGTGGCGTTGTTGTAGCGGGTGCCTTCAAGCGCCGCGAGAGCGCGCTGCCCCGCACCGCGGGCCGCCGCCTGCTGACGGAACTCCGCTTTCCAGGTGTTGAAGCCGTTGGCATTGTTGCCGCATTGCTGCGCATGCGCGACGCCGCCTGACAGCCCCAGAGCCAGCATCAACACAGCCAGCACCTTGCCCTTAGCTTTGGCCGCCATTCGTTTCTCCTTGATAGAACGATTCTACGTTGCCAGCGACTTTGCCAGCCTGACGGCGCCTTGTCACCTGCACAGCTAAGTTCTCGCGAAATGCAAAACGCTGGCGCAGGGCGCTGAACTTCAATAACCTGCCATTATTACCGGAGCCTTACATGGAGGGGGCTGTGGGCGATGTCGATGTGGTGATCGTCGGCGCGGGCTCTGCCGGACTGGCCGCCGCCAGACGGTTGCGAGCGGCCGGCAAGAGCGTCACGGTGCTGGAGGCCATGGACCGCATCGGCGGACGCGCCTTCACGTCGAGCGAACATTTCGGCATTCCTTTCGACATCGGCTGCGCCTGGCTTCACGCAGCCGACCGCAACCCGTACTTCCAGGAAGCGCAGGACGCCGGATGGACCCTGTTCCATCACGACATGGCGCTGGATCGGCTTTATTTCGACGACCGGGCTGCCAGCGTCGCCGAAGTCGAGGCTGTCAAGGCCGCCGACCTGGAGATGCAGGCGCTCATCGAGGCCCACGCGGTACCGGAAGACCGCCTCTCATCGTTGCTGCGGCAAGGCCACGCGCTGCGCGCCGCGACCACGTTCTCCGGGCCGATGGACTTCGGCAAGGACGACGACGAGATTTCAATCGCCGACTTCAAGGCCGCCGCCTGCCTCGACCCCAACTATTTCACCCGCGAGGGCTTCGGCGCGCTCGTCGCCCGCTTTGGCGCGGACATATCCGTCGAGCTGTCGACGCCGGTACGCAACATTCGCTGGGGCGGTCCGGGTGTTGCCGTCGGCACCGACCGTGGCACCATACGTGCCCGCGCCGTGATCGTGACAGCTTCTCCAGCAGTGCTGGCCTTCGACGAGATCGAATTCCTGCCGGGCCTGCCGCTCGGTCACCGCGAAGCGATCTTCGACTTGCCGATGGGCATGCTGACCAAGATCCCTGTCGAGATCAGCGGCGGCCGCTTCGGATTGAGCCCGTTCGATGACCTTCTCATCGAAGGTCATGCCCGCCACGACCTCTTCTTTCTGTGCTTTCCGTTCGACATCGACCTCATGGTCGGTTTCGTCGGCGGCGATTTTGCCTGGGAAATGGAAGCGGCGGGCGAGGATGCGGGCGTTGACTATGTTGTGCACCGGCTCTGCGCGATGTTCGGCAACGATGCGCGCAAATATGTCGGGCGCACGACGATGACGCGCTGGAGCGGCGAGCGCTATGTACGCGGCGCATATGCAGCGGCCCGGCCCGGCAAGTCCGCCGCGCGCGCGGCACTGTCCGCCCCTGTCGGCGAACGCATCTGGTTCGCTGGCGAACATCTGGCAGGACCGCTCATCCAGACATGCGGCGGCGCCCGTCTTTCAGGCGAAGATGTGGCCGACAAGGTCATCGCCCACCTTTCCTGACTTCATATCCGGCAAAGCGCCGTAGGGAATCGTGATCCCGGTGCGGTCAAGATTTTGGAACGTTGCCGTTCCTGGCTCGTTATTGCCGCCGAAGGGGAAAACCTCAAAAAGAACATCGCTATGAAATCTCGTCTTTTTCTGTCGGTAGCAGCCGGCGCGCTTCTGGCCTCCGCTTCTCTGGCTGCGGCTCAGACATCCGTCGTGGCAACCACCGACCTCAACGTCCGCTCCGGCCCCGGCCCCCAGTATCCGGTGGTGGGCGCTATTGCAGTCGATGACCAGGCAACGCTCAATGGCTGCATCGAGGGCAGCAAATGGTGTGAAGTGAGCTACGGAGACCTCTCCGGCTGGGCTTACTCCGACTATCTGATCGCCGACAATTCCGGCGTGGAAGTCATCGTCACCGAGCGCCCGGCCGAAATGCAGGTTCCGGTTGCAGTCTATGAGCGCCCCGCTGAACCTGCGCCTGCCGATGGCGGTACCGTGGGTGGCGTAACCGGTGGTGTGACCGGCGCGATCGCCGGTGCGATCATCGGCGGCCCGGTCGGCGCGGCGGTTGGCGGTATAGCCGGCGCGGCTGGCGGCGGCGTAACGGGCAGCATTATCGACCCCGCTCCGCAGGTCCGCACCTACGTCGAGGAGAATCCCGTGGAGCCGGTCTATCTGGAAGGCGAGGTCGTGGTAGGTGCTACACTGCCCGAGACCGTCGAGGTTCGTGAAATTCCGGACTACGAGTATCGCTATGTCTATGTGAACGGACAGCCGGTCCTCGTCGAACCCGGTACGAACCGCGTCGTCTACATCGTGCGCTAATTGCACGAACCACCAATGGGATATTGGGCCGCCCGCTTTGCGAAAGCAGGCGGCCCTTCCCGTTTCAAGGCATTCTCCTTGACTCCGAAGCACTTTTCCTGTCTAGAGCGCGCTGAAATCAGCGACGAGTGACAACTCCGAGCCGCCGACCGGGGCGAAACCTGCTCAAAGCAGGCTGATCCCGGAGGTCAACACCCGGCAGCGCGATGCGCCCCCGGGTGCTTTTCGGTTTTGGCGTTTGGCATGTCGAAGCACAGGCACTACCTCTCTGGCGAACGAAAAAGTCAGGGAACGGGAAAAGCGGATGTTTGAGAGCCTACAGGAAAGACTCGGTTCGATATTGAACGGCCTCACCGGCCGCGGCGCGCTGTCGGAGGCCGATGTCTCGGCAGCGCTGCGCGAGGTGCGTCGTGCGCTGATCGAGGCCGACGTCGCGCTCGAGGTCGTCCGCTCCTTCGTCGACAAGGTGCGCGAGAAGGCCGTCGGCGCCGAGGTGCTGAAGTCGATCAAGCCCGGCCAGATGGTCGTCAAGATCGTCCACGACGAACTCGTCGAGATGCTCGGCGCCGAAGGCGCGACCATCGACCTCAACGCGCCCGCCCCGGTCGTCATCATGATGGTCGGCCTGCAGGGCTCGGGCAAGACCACCACCACCGGCAAGATCGCCAAGCGGCTGACCGAGCGCCAGGGCAAGAAGGTCCTGATGGCGTCGCTCGACACGCGCCGCCCCGCCGCGCAGGAACAGCTTCGCCAGATCGGAGAGCAGACGGGCGTTGCCACGCTGCCCATCATCGCCGGCCAGACCCCCGTCGACATCTCGCGCCGCGCCGTGCAGGCGGGCAAGCTCGGCGGCCACGACGTGGTCATCCTCGACACCGCCGGCCGCACGCATATCGACGAGCCGCTGATGGTCGAGATGGCGGATATCCGCAAGGTCTCGAACCCGCACGAAATTCTGCTGGTCGCCGACTCGCTGACCGGTCAGGACGCCGTCAACCTCGCCCGCAATTTCGACGAGCGAGTCGGCGTCACCGGCCTCGTGCTGACCCGCATGGACGGCGACGGCCGCGGCGGCGCAGCGCTGTCGATGCGCGCGGTGACCGGCAAGCCGGTCAAGCTCATCGGCACCGGCGAAAAGATGGATGCGCTGGAGGAGTTCCACCCCAAGCGCATCGCCGACCGCATCCTCGGCATGGGCGACATCGTCTCGCTCGTCGAGAAGGCAGCCGAAACCATCGACGCGGAAAAGGCCGCGGCGATGGCGAAGAAGATGCAGTCGGGCAAGTTCGACCTGAACGACCTCGCGGACCAGCTCCGCCAGATGCAGAAGATGGGCGGTATGGGCGGCATCATGGGCATGATGCCCGGCATGGGCAAAATGAAGGACCAGATCGCCGCCGCGGGCCTCGACGACAAGATGTTCGGCCGCCAGATCGCCATCATCCAGTCGATGACGAAAGCCGAGCGCGCCAATCCCGACCTGCTCAAGCATTCGCGCAAGAAGCGCATCGCGGCCGGCTCGGGCACCGACGCGGCGCAGATCAACAAGCTTCTGAAAATGCACCGCCAGATGGCCGACATGATGAAGGCCATGGGCGGCAAGGGTAAGGGCGGCGGAATGATGCGCGGCCTGATGGGCGGCATGGCCAACAAGATGGGCCTCGGCGGCATGATGCCGGGCGGCGGCATGCCCGACCTGTCGAAGATGGACCCCAAGCAGCTCGAAGCGCTGCAGAAGCAGGCGGAAGCCGCCGGTCTTGGTGGCGGCATGCCGAAAGGTCTGCCGGGCGGTCTGCCCGGCCTGCCGGGTGGAGGGCTGCCGGGCCTTCCAGGCGGCATGAAGCTTCCAGGGCTGCCCGGCGGCAAGAAGAAGTGAGGCGAGGATGAACGACGCGACACCCATGGACGCGGCCCGCGCGCAGCTTGCCGAATACCGCGCCTCGATCGACAACATCGATGCGGCGCTGATCCACATGCTTGCCGAGCGGTTTCGCTGCACCAAGGCGGTCGGCGTTCTCAAGGCGAAGCACGACCTGCCGCCGGCCGACCCTGCGCGCGAGAGCCAGCAGATCGCGCGCCTTCGTCAGCTTGCTCACGATGCAAACCTCGACCCCGATTTCGCGGAGAAGTTCCTGAACTTCGTCATCCGCGAGGTCATCCGCCACCACGAGGCGATCGCCTCCGGTGCGGATGCCGAAACCTGAAATCAACCGAACGCCGCAGGCCAAACTTTAGGAGAAATGACATGGCACTGAAAATCCGTCTTGCCCGCGCGGGCTCCAAGAAGCGCCCTTACTACCACGTCGTCGTTGCCGACGTCCGCTCGCCCCGCGACGGCCGTTTCATCGAGCAGATCGGTTCCTGGAATCCGATGCTGCCCAAGGACGGCGAGCGCGTGAAGCTCAACGAGGAGCGCATCAAGCATTGGCTCGCCAACGGCGCGCTGCCGACCGACCGCGTCGCCCGCTTCCTTGACGAAGCCGGCCTCGCCAAGCGCGACGCACGCAACAACCCGACCAAGGCGCAGCCCGGCAAGAAGGCGCAGGAGCGCGTCGCAGCCGCCAAGCAGGCAGAGGAAGCCGCCGCCGCAAAGGCCGCGGAAGAGGCCGCTGCTGCTGCCGAAGCCGCCGCCGCTCCGGCCGAGGAAGCAGCTTCGGAAGAAGCCGCTTCCTGATCGCGGTTTTCACTGCTGCATAAGCAAATGGCGGGCCTCGGCCCGCCATTTTTATTATCTGGTGATTGAACCTGGGTTCAGCCCTGGTCGAACACGCTCTTGACCGCCTCGGCAGTCTTGGCAACCACGATGTCGGCTTCCTCGCGCGTCAGGCAGAGCGGCGGCGCGAAGCCCAGTATGTCGCCCTGCGGCATGGCCCGGCCGATGACGCCGCGATCGAGCAGCGCGGCTGCAACCTGCGGCCCGATTTTCCGCGACGCATCGAAGAACTTGCGATCGTCGCGATCCTCGACGAACTCTATCGCCGCCATCAGCCCGTCGCCGCGCACCTCGCCGACATTCGCGTGCCCGCCGACCGCATCCGCAAGCGCGGCCCGGAAATAGGCCCCCGTCTCTCCGGCATTGGTGACGAGATCGAGTTCATCGATCAGTTCCAGATTGGCGACGCCCGCCGCCGCGCAGATCGGATGCGCCGAGTAGGTCCAGCCATGGCCGAGCGAACCCAGCTTGTCCGATCCGTCGACCAGCACCTTCCAGACACGATCACCGACAATCACACCGGAGAGCGGCGCATAGGCCGAGGTGAGGCCCTTGGCGATGGTGATGAGGTCGGGCTTCATCCCGTAATGGTCGGAACCGAACATGGTGCCCAGCCGGCCGAAGCCTGTGACGACCTCGTCGGCGACGAGCAGCACATCGTACTTCTTCAGCACCGCCTGGATCTTCTCCCAGTAGCCGGCCGGCGGCGGCACGATACCGCCCGTGCCAAGGATCGGTTCACCGATGAAGGCGGCAATCGTGTCCGGCCCCTCGGCGAGGATCATTTCCTCGAGCTTGTCTGCGCATTGCTGTGAAAACTGCTCCTCCGACATCGAGCGGTCCTCGCGCCGGAAATAATAGGGCGCCTCGGTGTGCAGGATCGGCGCGCGCGGCAGGTCGAAAGCATTGTGGAAGAGTTCGAGCCCCGTCAGCGAACCGGTCATGACGCCCGAGCCGTGATAGCCGCGCCAGCGCGAGATGATCTTCTTCTTCTCCGGCCGCCCCAGCACGTTGTTGTAGTACCAGATCAGCTTGATGTTGGTCTCGTTGGCATCGGAACCGGAAAGGCCGAAATAGACGCGGCTCATGCCTTCCGGCGCCCGGTCGATGATCATCTTGGCAAGCCGGATCGAGGCTTCCGTGCCGTGGCCGACATAGGCGTGGTAATAGGCAAGCTCGCGCGCCTGCTCCGCGATCGCATCGGCGATCTTCTGGCGCCCGTAGCCGACGTTGACGCAGTAGAGGCCGGCAAAGGCATCGAGGCTCGTCTTGCCGTTCGCATCGGTGATGTAGACGCCCTCGCCACCGGCGATCACGCGGTTGAGAGCTTCTCCCCGCGCGTGCATACCCATATGGGTGGAGGGATGGAAGAAATGGTCGCGGTCCCAGGCTGCGAGTTCGTTGGAGCGGTCGAGCATCGTCTTTCTTCCTTCTTCTTCAGGCTGCGTCGAGGCAGAGATATTTGAGTTCTGTAAAGGCTTCGAGCCCGTGGCGGGAGCCTTCGCGGCCGAGGCCGGACTGCTTGACGCCACCGAACGGCACCGGCGCGCCGGTGATCTTCACCCGGTTGATCGCGACCATGCCATAGTCGAGCGCCCTGCCCATGCGAAGCTGGCGCGCGCCGTTCTCGGTCACGACATAGGCCACGAGCCCGTATTCGGTCGCGTTGGCGCGGGCCACGACCTCGGCTTCGGTGTCGAAGGGCGTCACCGCCGCAACGGGGCCGAAGGTTTCCTCGCGCATGATCGCGGCGCTGTCGGGAACATCGACCAGAAGCGTCGGGTGATAGAAAAGCGATCCGGCTTGGCCACGCTCACCGCCGGCAAGCAGCCGCGCACCGTTTGCAATCGCGTCCGCCACCTGCTCCTCGACCTTGCGCACCGCGCGCTCGTGCATCAGCGGTCCGATCTCGACGCCTGGATCGAGCCCGTGCCCAACCTTGAGCGCGTCGATCCGCGCTGCATAGGCCTCGCAGAAACGCCCGTAGATCGAGCGCTGCACATAGATGCGGTTGGCGGCAAGGCAGTCCTGCCCAGACGTCGCGAACTTCGCATCCACTGCGATCCGCACCGCCTTGTCGATGTCGGCATCGTCGAAGATCATCAGCGGCGCATGGCCGCCGAGCTCCATCACGAGCCGTTTCATCGTCGACGCGCATTGGCTCGCGATCAGCCGTCCGATCTCCGTCGATCCGGTAAAGCTCAGCGCCCGGACGCGCATATCGGCGCATAGTGCGCCAACGATCGTCGCAGCATCGCCGGTAACGATGTTGAACACGCCGGCGGGCAGACCCGCGCGTTCGCCCAGCTCCGCCAGCGCGAGCGCCGAAAGCGGCGTCTCGGAAGACGGGTGCGCCACGACCGTGCAACCGGCGGCCAGAGCAGCGGCGGCCTTTCGCGTCAGCATTGCCGAAGGGAAGTTCCAGGGTGTCACCAGTCCGACGACGCCCAGTGGCTCGCGCCGCACCATCATCTCCGCGCCGGGCAGGTGGCTGGTCACGCTCTCGGCGTTCACGCGCCGGGCTTCCTCGCCGTACCACTCGACGAAGGAGGCGGCGTAGTCGATCTCGCCAAGAGATTCCTGCAGGGGTTTGCCCTGTTCGAGCGTCATCAGCAGGGCAAGGTCATCCCGTGCCACTTTGATCAGGTCGAACCACGTTCGCAGCACTGCCGCCCGCTCCTGCGGCAGCTTCGCCTGCCAGACGGACAACGCCGCAGATGCCGCGTCGATCGCGCGACCGGTTTCCGCTTCGCCAAGCGATGCAACCCATGCCAGGCTTTCACCAGTGGCGGGGTCCGTGACCTCGAACGTCTCGCCGGCATCCCCCGCCGTCCAGTGGCCATCAACATAAGCGAGTTCCCGGTGAAGCCGACGGTCGGCCAGACTGTCGAGTGCGTCGTGACGCAATGTGGGAGCAAAACGGGCGGACATGGTCGAGCCTCTCGATAGGGTTCGACGGCAACGGTAGCCACGAAGAGGAAGAGAGTGAGACTGTTCCTGTGCCGCCGCGCAGACAGATCGTCTGTGTGGAACGACCAGAAGGGGAGATTCTCTCTACCCTGTCATGCCTCGGGCGGCAGCAACGTGGCCACCGGCAGCGCGATCTCCTCTTTCACCGTGCGGGTGACGATGTAGGTGAAATAGCGGTCGATGCCGATCTCGCGCTCCAGCATGGCATCGATGAAGCGCTGATAAGCGTCGATGTCGCGCGCGGCGACCTTGAGCATGTAATCGATACCGCCGCCGACCGACCAGCAGGCGATGACTTCCGGGCTGCCGCGCACCGCGCGTTCGAAGCGGTCGAAGTCGGCCTGCCGGTGGCTCGCGAGCGTCACTTCGACCAGCACCGTCGCCACCGGCGCGACCAGTCGCAAATCGACCCTCGCGTGATAGCCCGAGATGATGCCGGCCTTCTCAAGCCGCCGCAGCCGCATCCAGCAAGGCGTCGGCGAAAGCCCCACCTTTTCCGCAAGCGCCAGCTTCGTGATCCGCCCGTCGCGCTGGATCGCGTCGAGGATCTTGAGGTCGATTGCGTCGAGTCTGGATGCGGTCATGGATGCGAGCCTGTTGCGGCGACACCATGATGGCGCGCGATTTCGATTGTCAATTGCACTGATTGTGTTCTCTAATGAAGTCATGACAATCTGGCGCCCCGATCCTGCCCTCATACGACGCCCTGCATATCTATCGCTTGCAGACCAGTTCGCGCGGGCGATCCATGACGGGCGGCTGGAAAACGGCACGCGCCTGCCGACCCACAGGCGGCTCGCGGACGAATTGCACCTCTCTGTGCAGACCGTCAGCCGCGCATATGAGGAGCTGATCCGCCGCGGCCTGGTGGCAGGCGAGATCGGCCGCGGTACGTTCGTGCAGACGCGCAAGCCCGAGCCCGTCCCACCCTATCTGCCCGAGCGGCTGGGAGAAGTGATCGACCTCTCGATCCTGAAACCCGTCTGCGAGACGATGCATCACGACAAGATGAAGCAGGCGCTTGGCTGGCTCGCCGAGAACCTGCCGGCCAGCGCGGCACTGTCCTTCCGCCCGAATGTCGTGTTCCCGCGCCACCGCGCCGCTGCGGTCGAGTGGCTGGGCCATTGCGGTCTGGAAACCTCGCAACTCAACGTCAGCGTGACCAACGGCGCGACCGCCGGCATGACGGTGGCGCTGATGGCTGCTGCTCCGCCCGGCTCCACCGTCGCGGCCGAGGCCATCGGCCACCATACGCTCGTACCGCTCGCGACCTATCTCGGCTTCAATCTGGAAGGCCTGCCGATCGACGAAGACGGGCTGATACCGGATGCGCTCGACGAGCTTTGCAGGCACTCAGACATCCGCGCCGTCTTCGTTCAGCCCTCGGTCATCAACCCGACCGCAACGCTGATGAGCAAGGCGCGCCGCGCCGCGATCATCGAGGTGGCGCGACGGCACGACATCACCATCATCGAGAACGACGTTCTCGGGCCGCTGATAGAAGACCGGCCGCCGCCGCTCGCAGCACTCGCGCCGGAGCGCACGCTCTACGTCACAAGCTTCACCAAGATCACCGTTCCGGGTCTCAGGATCGGTTATCTGGCGGCGCCCGACCGCTTCGTTGCCGCTGTTGCCAACCGCCACCTCGTCTCCAACTGGATGGCGACGCCCGTCGTCGCCGAGATCGCCACGAAATGGGTTCAGGACGGCACGGCGATGCAGCTTGTCGAGTGGCAGCGCGCGGCAATCCGCAAGCGCCACTCCATCGCCGCCGAGGTGCTGGCGGATGCACGGTTCCATTCACATGCTGAAAGCCTGCACATCTGGCTCCCCCTGCCGCCCGGCCGCAGCGAGGAAAGCTTCGTATCGCAGGCGCGGCTACAGAACGTTGCGATAGCGCCCGGCCTTTCCTTCCGCACCTCCGAAGCGCCATGGGCGCCCGCGGTCCGCATTTCGCTCGGCTCGACCGACGAGGCAGAGTTGCGGACCGGTCTAGGCGTTGTCGCGAAACTTCTGCTCGCCGACCCCGAGCATCTTCTGCTCGCGATATAGGCGCTGTTGCCCGCCAATTGTGCGGCTAAGCAATAATTGTCATGATATTATTTTCTGATTGACATGATTTACAATCTTCCCTGAAGTAAGGCCATGTCTCGATCGGCACGCCGAGCGGGCGTTTCAAGCCGAACGGCATCAGACTCGGCCAAAACAAGGGGAACCTTCATGCGCAATCTTTCGAAGACCATTTCACGCGGCCTGCTTGCCGGCGTCGCGCTCGCGGTAATGCCGCTTTCCGCACATGCGGACGAGTGGCGCTACGCGTTCGAGGAAGCGTTGAACGAGGTCCAGGGCGTCTACGCGACCAAGTTCAAGGAGTACATCGAGGAGAACTCGGATCACACCGTGACGCTGTTCCCGTTCGGCACGCTGGGCGAGTCGGCCGATATCATGGAGCAGGCGCAGGCCGGCATCCTGCAGTTCGTCGACCAGTCGCCGGGCTTCACCGGCGCGCTGATCCCCGAGGCGCAGGTCTTCTTCGTGCCCTACCTGCTGCCACAGGACGAGACGAAGCTGTTCGAGTTCTTCCGCACGTCCAAGGCGATCAACGAGATGTTCCCTGAGCTCTACGCCCAGCAGGGTCTCGAGCTGCTGACCATGTTCCCGGAAGGCGAGGTCTGCCTGACCACGCAGGAGCCGGTGAAGTCGCCGGCCGATCTCAACGAGGTCAAGTTCCGTGTCATGACCAACCCGCTTCTGGTCGAAGCCTATGCCGCCTGGGGCGCGACGCCGACGCCGCTGCCCTGGGGTGAGGTCTACGGCGCGCTGCAGACCGGCATCATCCAGGGCCAGGAAAATCCCGGCTTCTTCCTAGAATCGACCAAGATGTACGAGGTGACGAACGTCATCACCTGTCTCGGCCACAACAACTTCACGACGGCGATGATGGCCAACAAGGACTTCTTCGACGGCCTCGGCGCGGAAGACCAGGAACTGGTTCAGGCCGCGACCCAGTCGGCATTTGACTACATCCTGGATTACCAGAAGGGCCTCCAGGCGGAGTCGCTTGAGAAGATCAAGGAAGCCAAGCCCGACATGCAGATCAACATCCTGTCGGAGGAAGAGCGCAAGCCGTTCATGGAAGCCGCGGCGGAAGTCGAGAAGGAATTTATCGGCATGACCGGCGACGGCGGCAAGGCGATCCTCGACCAGATGAAGGCCGATCTCGCAGCGGTTGACTAGAGGCTCGTTGCGCGTCCGGGGCCTAGCGTTCCGGACGCGCCGCATTCCGTCCACTCTCGCCGTGGAGAAGCGCCGTGAGCGACCAGACAGTCACCGGCACGCAGACTGAATCAAACCTGCCGGGCCTCCTCGGCGTGATCGATACAGCCATCGCGCGCATCGAAGCCGTGATGCTTGCGGCCGGCGTGCTGCTCATGGCGGCGAACACGATCGCCAATGTGATCGGCCGCTTCGTCCTTCAGAGGAGCATCTATTTTTCCGAGGAACTCAACTCGATCCTCATCGTGCTGATCACGTTCGCCGGCATCAGCTATGCCGCGCGGCACGGGCGCCATATCCGTATGTCGGCGATCTTCGACACGCTGCCGGCGCCCGCGCGCCGGGCCGCGATGGTGCTGATCGCCGTGGTCACTGCGATCTTCATGTTCGGTCTGTGCTGGTATGCCACCGGCTACGTCATCACGCTGGCCGGACGCGGCAGGCTTTTGCCTGCGCTGCAGATACCTGTGTGGTGGATGTACGTCTGGGTGCCTGTCGGCTTCTTCATGACCGGCGCGCAATATGCGCTGACTGCAGTGAAGAACCTGACAGAAAAGGACATCTGGCTCTCGACGCTCGTGCTCGAGGGCTACGAGGAAGACAATCAGGTCTGAGGATCCCGACATGGCACTCACCATCTTCCTCATCATGATCGTGCTGCTCCTCATCGGTTTTCCGATGATGATCCCGCTTATCGCGGCCGCCTTCGCTGGCTTCTTCGTGTTGTTCGGCGGCTTCGGGCAACTGGAGACCATGGTCCAGCAGATGCTGGCCGGCATCCGCCCGGCCTCGCTGATCGCCGTGCCGATGTTCATATTCGCCGCCGACATCATGACACGCGGCACGTCCGCCGGGCGACTGATCGACATGGTGATGGCGTTCGTGCGCCACATCCGCGGCGGTCTCGCCGTCTCCACCGCCGCCGCGTGCACCATGTTCGGCGCCGTTTCCGGCTCCACCCAGGCGACCGTCGTCGCCGTCGGCACCCCGCTGCGCCCGCGCATGCTCAAGGCCGGCTACAAGGACAGCTTCGTTCTGGCGCTGATCGTCAATTCGTCCGACATCGCTTTCCTGATCCCGCCATCGATTGGCATGATCATCTATGGCGTGGTGTCGGGCACCTCCATAGCCGAGCTCTTCATTGCGGGCATCGGCCCCGGCCTTCTGATCCTGGCGATCTTCTCGATCTACGCGGTCATCTATGCGACGCGCCACAATGTGCCGACCGAGCCGAAGGCAAGCTGGGGCGAACGCGCGACGGCCGTCCAGCAGGCGCTGTGGCCGCTCGGCTTCCCCGCGATTATCGTCGGCGGCATCTATGGCGGCGTGTTCAGCCCCACCGAGGCAGCGGCGGCCTGTGTCCTGTACGCGCTGATCCTCGAACTGGTCATCTTCCGGACGATGGGCCTCAAGGAGGTCTATGCGACGGCAAAGTCGACGGGCCTGATCACGGCGGTCGTCTTCATCCTCGTTGGTGCGGGAGCTGCCTTCTCGTGGGTCATTTCGTTCGCGCAAATCCCCCAGCAAATCCTCGAATCCGTCGGCATCGCCGACATGGGCCAGATCGGCGTCCTGTTCGTCATCTCGATTGCATTCTTCATCGGCTGCATGTTCGTCGACCCGATCGTGGTCATCCTCGTCCTTGTGCCGATCTTTGCTCCGGTGGTGGATTCGGTCGGTCTCGATCCGGTGCTCGTCGGCACGATCATCACGCTACAGGTTGCGATCGGTTCGGCGACCCCGCCCTTCGGGTGCGATATCTTCACCGCGATTGCGGTCTTCAAGCGCCCCTACTTCGAAGTCGTTCGCGGCACTCCGCCCTTCATCATCATGCTTCTGGGCGTGTCGGTGGCGCTTATCTTCTTCCCGCAGATCGCGCTGTTCCTGCGTGACCTGGCGTTCCGCTAGTAGGTAAAAGGAAGGGGGAAACGGCCATGTTCAACAAGATCCTGCTCCCGGTCGACGGCTCCGAGCCGGCCATGCGCGCGCTCGCCGTGGCTGCCGATGTCGCCGGCCGCTACGACGCCGAGATGGCCGTGATCTGCGTCTATCGACACCACAGCCCGCTGGAAAGTTCGCTGTCTATGGTGAGGGCTACCGATCCATCCCCGCCAGACAAGGCACTCTCAGAGCATGCACGCGAGGTGGTGCGCGTCGCTGCCGAAGAACTGGAGCGGCTGGGCGTAAGCAAGGTGCGCACCATGGTCAAGCGCGGCCCCCTGCGCGCACCATAGTGAACGTCGCTCGCGACGAGAATTTCGATCTGATCGTGCTCGGCAGCCGCGGGTTGGGAGATGTAGAAGGTTTCCTGCTGGGCAGCGTATCGCACAAGGTGACGAGCCTTGCCTCCTGCCCCTGCCTTACCGTGAAGTGAGCCACTAATGCGTTCGCAGTCTTCGATCATCGAAGGCAGCACCGATCCGTCTTGCCTACGGACGGGTTTCGATCGACCCCGAGCCGATGGAAAGGCGGGTCGGGCTGATCATTCTCGCCACTGATCACACGACCGAGCCGGACTTCGCGCGCATGGTCGCCGGCCCTGGCATCGGCACCTATGTCGCGCGCGTCGCATATGCCAATCCGACGACGCCGCAGAACCTGCGCGCCATGCAGCCGGCGCTCAGCGAAGCGGCCGCCCTGATCCTGCCGGACGAACCACTCGATGCGATCTGCTATTCCTGCACATCGGCGTCGGTCGTCATCGGCGATGCCGAGATCGAGCACTCCATCGCAGCCGGCAAGCCCGGCACGAAAGTGGTCACGCCCACAACTGCAGCGGTGGCCGCTCTTGCAGCGCTCGGCGCGCGCCGCATCAGCGTGCTTACGCCCTACACCGTCGAGACCAGCAGGCCGATGGCGGACTATTTTGCCGCGCACGGCTTCGACATTGCCAGCTTCACCTGCCTCGGCTACGAGGACGATCGCAAGATGGCGCGGATCGCATTGGATTCGATCGTGGAGGCGGCAAGGCAGGCCACTGCGCCCGACGCCGAGGCGCTGTTCATCTCCTGCACGGCGTTGCGTTCGGCCTCTGTCGCTGCCCGCATCGAGGATGCGATCGGCAGGCCGGTCGTCACCAGCAATCAGGCGACGGCATGGACATGCCTGCGCCTCTGCGGTGACGAAACCGCCAAACCCGAATACGGGCGTCTTATGACGCTGCCTTTGCCTACCCGCTGAGCCGCGCCATGACCCCGGCCGCAATCAGCCTCTCCGACATTCTCGCCGCCCGCGAACGCATCGCCGGCAGGATCGAGCAAACCGCGCTCGTGACGTCATCGACACTGTCGGAGACCCTTGGCGTTCCTGTCCATCTGAAGCTGGAGCACCGGCAGACGACCGGCAGCTTCAAGCTGCGCGGCGCGACCAATGCGATAACGCTGCTCGGCGAAGAAGAGCGCAAACACGGTGTCGTGGCGGCGTCCACCGGCAACCACGGCCGCGCGCTTGCCCATGCAGCGAAGGCCGAAGGCATCCGCGCCACGATCTGCATGTCGCGCCTCGTGCCCGACAACAAGGTCTCCGAAATCCGCAGGCTGGGTGCGGAGATCCGCATTGTCGGCAACAGCCAGGATGATGCCCAGGTCGAGGTGGAGCGCCTCGTTGCCGATGAAGGCATGACGATGGTGCCCCCTTCGATCATCCCGGCGTCATCGCGGGTCAGGGAACGCTCGGCCTCGAAATCGTCGACGCGCTTTCAGAGGTCGAGACAGTGCTGGTGCCGCTTTCGGGCGGCGGGCTTGCGGCAGGCATCGCGGCCGCCGTCAAGGGCAGGTCGCCATCGACACGGGTGATCGGCGTTTCGATGACGCGGGGCGCGGCCATGAAGGCGAGCCTCGACGCGGGCGCGCCGGTGCAGGTCGAGGAAGTCGCCTCGCTGGCCGACTCGCTCGGCGGCGGCATCGGCCTCGACAACCGGCTGACCTTCGCCATGTGCCGCGACCTGCTCGACGAGGTTGTGCTGCTGTCGGAGGAAGAGATCGCCGCGGGCATAGCGCATGCCTATGAGGCAGAGCGCGAGATCGTCGAAGGTGCGGGTGCCGTCGGCATAGCGGCGCTTTTGTCGGCAAGGGTGAAGCCGGCCGGACCGACGGTTCTTATCCTGTCCGGCCGCAACATCGACATGGAACTTCACCGCCGCATCGTCTGCGGCGACAACCCCTTTGCCGGGGAGCCCGCAGCATGACCCGCATGACCATCCTCACCGAAGCCGAATTGCGGAACCTCGTGCCGCTCGACCTGGAAGCCGTCGACTGCGTAGAGAACGCCTTCCGCGCGCTGGCCACCCTGCCGGTCGCCATGCCGCCGATCCTGCGGCTCGACATTCCCGAGCATCGCGGGGAGGTCGATGTAAAGACCGCCTATGTTCCCGGTGTCGACGGCTTCGCCATCAAGATCAGCCCCGGCTTCTTCGACAATCCGAAGCTCGGTCTTCCGAGCGTCAACGGCATGATGGTCCTGCTCTCGGCAAAGACCGGACTGACCGAAGCGCTGCTGCTCGACAACGGCTACCTGACCGACATCCGCACGGCGGCGGCCGGTGCGGTCGCTGCAAAGCACCTGTCGCGGGCGGATTCGACCGTCGCGGCGATCTTCGGAGCCGGCGTGCAGGCGCGCCTGCAGCTCAAGGCGTTGATGCTGGTGCGGCCGATCGCCGAGGCGCGCATCTGGGCGCGAGACGCGACCAGGGCCGAGGCGCTGGCAGCAAGGCTGCGCGAGGAACTGGGTATCCTTGTTCGCGCTGAAGCCGACCCGAAGAAGGCGGCATCGGGTGCAGATGTGTTGGTAACGACCACGCCCTCCGAGCAGCCGCTCATCAATGCCGACTGGCTGTCTCCCGGCCAGCATGTCACGGCCATGGGTTCTGATGCGGAGCACAAGAACGAGATCGACCCGGCTGTGGTCAAGCGCGCCGAACCCTATGTCGCGGACAGCCTGAAACAGACCAGACGGTTGGGCGAACTGCACCACGCCATCGAGGCGGGCGCGGTTGCCGGCGATGCCGCCTTCCCCGAACTAGGGGCAATCGTGGCAGGTAAGATGCGCGGGCGCCGGTCGCCGACGGCGATCACCCTTTGCGACCTGACAGGCACCGGTGCGCAGGACACCGCCATCGCCACACTTGCCCGGCAGCGCGCGGCGGCGGCCCGGGCAGGAACGATTTTCGAAAGCTGACCAAGCGAGGAACCCCCACTTCATGAGTTCGCCTAATCTCAAGTTCACGCGTGAGGAATATGCCCAGCGTCTGGCCAAGACGCGCCGCGCGATGGAACGGCGTGGCATCGACGTTCTCATCGTCAGCGACCCGTCGAACATGGCCTGGCTAACCGGCTATGACGGCTGGTCGTTCTACGTGCACCAGGCTGTGATCGTGCCGCCGCAGGGCGAGCCGATCTGGTACGGACGGGCCAGGATGCCAACGGCGCCAAGCGCACGGCCTATCTCGGCCACGAGAACATCATCGGCTATGCCGACCACTACGTGCAGTCCACCGAGCGCCACCCGATGGATTTCCTCACGCAGGTGCTGCGCGACCGTCGTCTCGACGGTCTGGCGATTGGCATCGAGATGGACAATTACTGGTTCTCGGCCGCAGCCTTCGCAGCACTCCAGAAAGGGCTGCCCAACGCACGCTTCGTGGATGTCACAGCGCTCGTCAACTGGCAGCGCGCGGTCAAGAGCCCGACCGAGATCGACTATATGCGCAAGGCGGCGCGCATCGTCGAGGCGATGCATGCCCGCATTCTCGACAAGGCGGAAGTCGGCATGCGCAAATGCGATCTCGTTGCCGAAATCTACGATGCCGGCATTCGTGGTGTCGACGATTTCGGCGGCGATTATCCCGCCATCGTGCCCCTGCTGCCGTCGGGCGCGGACGCTTCGGCACCTCACCTGACCTGGGACGACCGGCCGATGAAGGCCAATGAAGGTACCTTCTTCGAGATTGCCGGGTGCTATCACCGCTATCACTGCCCGCTGTCGCGCACTGTGTTCCTCGGCAAGCCGACCGAAGCCTTCCTTGATGCGGAGAAGGCGACACTCGAAGGCATGGAAGCCGGTCTCGAGGCAGCGCGGCCCGGCAACACATGCGAGGACATCGCAAACGCCTTCTTCGCGGTTCTCAAGAAATACGGCATCGTCAAGGACAACCGCACGGGCTATCCGATCGGGATCAGCTATCCGCCGGACTGGGGCGAGCGCACGATGAGCCTGCGCCCGGGAGACCGGACGGTGCTCGAACCCGGCATGACGTTCCATTTCATGACCGGCCTCTGGCTCGAGGACATGGGCCTCGAGATCACCGAATCCATCCTGATTACCGAAACCGGTGTGGACTGCCTGGCCAATGTGCCGAGGCAGCTTTTCGTCAAGGACTGAGCGCAATGCTCGACCAGAACCTTCGTCCCTCTCCCATCGTGCCGACGATCGACCTCGACGGATCCGGCGCACAGCATGGTTTCCTGCGACTGCCCTTCAGCCGGGACGACTCGGCGTGGGGTTCCGTGATGGTGCCAATCGCGGTGATCAGCAACGGCCGCGGACCCACGGCGTTGCTGACGGGCGGCAACCACGGCGACGAGTATGAGGGACCGCTGGCGCTTTACGATCTGGCTCGCACGCTGGATCCGCAGGACGTGTCGGGCACGGTCATTATCCTGCCCGCGCTCAACTACCCGGCCTTCCAGGCGGGCACCCGTACGTCGCCCATCGACAAGGGCAACATGAACCGTAGCTTCCCCGGCAAGCCCGACGGCACGGTGACCGAAAAGATCGCGGACTACGTGCAGCGCCATTTGCTGCCGCGCGCCGACATCGTTCTCGACTTCCATTCGGGCGGCCGCACGCTCGACTTCGTGCCGTTCTGCGCCGCGCACGTCCTGCCCGACAAGGTGCAGGAAGCGCGCGCCTTTGCGGCCGTGGAGGCCTTCGCTGCGCCGTGGTCTGTGAAGATGCTGGAGATCGACGCGGTCGGCATGTTCGACACCGCGGCCGAGGACATGGGCAAGACCTTCGTCACCACCGAGCTGGGCGGTGGCGGAACCTCCCGCGCGCGCACCGTCAGGATCGCGCGGCGTGGTGTCATGAACGTGCTGCGCCATGCCGGCATCGTCTCCGGCGCGGTCGAGCAGTCCCCGACCGCCTGGCTCGACATGCCGTCAAGCGACTGTTTCTCCTTCGCCGAGGACGACGGCATGATCGAGACGATGATCGATCTGGGCGACAGGGTCGAGCAGGGCATGGTCGTCGCGCGCATTCACGGCGTCGGCCGCACTGGTACGGCGCCGCAGGAAATCCGCGCAAAGATGGACGGGCTGCTCGCCGCGCGCCACTTTCCCGGCCTCGTCAAGGCCGGCGACTGCGCCGCCGTCGTTGCGGTGCCGACCGGCTGATCGCCTACCAGTGCGACATCGGCAGGCCGGCAACGGGTGACCGGAAGAACGGTATCCGGGTTCCACGCAGCGAACCGATATAGACCGTCCTGAGATCCGGTCCGCCGAACGTCACGGAAGCGAACCAGGGTGCCAGCTTGCCGCCGCAGGCCAGCATCAGGTCCGGTGTCACGGCATCGCGCGCGAAGGCGTCATAGAGCACCTTCGACGGTGCGGGGTTGTCGTCGTCGAGTATCACCCGGAAGTCGCCTTCCGGCGTGATCGCGAAGATGCGGTCGGACATCACGTGGGTGCCCCACAGATTGCCATGGCTGTCGAAGGCGATGCCGTCGATGAACCCGCCGGTGTCGTCCGGCCCGAAGGTTTCGCGTGCAGTCACTTCGCAGCGGTCGTCGATGCGCAGCCGCGTGACGCGCCGGCCGGTCGTCTCCACGACGTACAGCCATTCCTCCGCCGCATCGAAACGAATCTCGTTGGTGAAGCGGAAGCCGTCGGCGACGACGCGCAGGCCCTGCTCGTCGAACACGGCGACATAGCCGTCGGCGAGGTTGGGGCTGATCGCCTGCATCCAGTTGACCATGCGGGTCGAGATCGTCAGCCAGACCCGGCCCTTGCTGTCACGCAGGACGAAATTGACCTTGCCGATGGGCTTCCCGTCCAGCGTATCCGCCAGCACCGCGGTCTGGCCCTCGCGGGTCATCCGCTCCAGCCTGTCGGTGCCGAAGTTGGAGACGAGGAAGGAGCCGTCGCGGTCGAAGGCGAGGCCGTTCGGCAGCGTGCCGGTGGTGAAGCGCTCAGCCTCGTCGGCATTGGCAGAAAAGCGCTCGTCGAGCTGCTGGGTGACAAGGTGCTGCGAGCCATCCGGCCGGATGTGAACCACCCCGCCACGCGCATCGGCGCTCCACAGGCTCCCGTCACGTTCGGCCAGAATGCATTCGGGCCGCTGCAGCCCTTCGCCAATGAAGCCGACCGTTGCAGGATCGACCTCGAAGCCGTCTATCGGATTGCCCGCCATCACGCTCCTCCCCGCCGCCCCGCAGCGGGGCGGCTCCATTGCTATTGTGCTGGTGCTAGAACGAAACCCGGTCGCCGCCCTTGAGGGCCAGCGTGGCGCGGGCCTCTTCAGGCGTTGCGATGTCCAAGCCGAGTTCCTCGATAATGAGCCTGATCTTGCGCACCTGCTCGGCGTTCGATTCGGCAAGCTTGCCGCGGCCGATATAGAGCGAATCCTCCAGCCCGACCCGCACGTTGCCGCCCATCAACGCGGCCTGCGTGGCAATCGGCATCTGGTGGCGGCCCGCCGCCAGAACCGACCACTGATAGTCGTCGCCGAACAGCTTGTCGGCCGTTTCTTTCATGAAGATCAGGTTTTCCGGCGCCGCACCGATGCCGCCGAGGATGCCGAAGATCATCTGTACGAAGAAGGGCGGCTTGACGAGACCGCGGTCGACGAAATGAGCGAGATTGTAGAGGTGGCCGACATCGTAGCACTCATGCTCGAAGCGCGTGCCGTGCTTCTCGCCGAGATTCTTGAGGATGTATTCGATGTCGCGGAACGTGTTGCGGAAGATGAAGTCGTCCGTGCCGAGGATATAGGGCTTTTCCCAGTCGAACTTCCAGTCGCGCTCCTTGGCTGCCATCGGGAAGATGCCGAAGTTCATCGATCCCATGTTGAGCGAGCACATCTCCGGTGCAGCCTGCATGGGGGCTGCCAGCCGCTCTTCCAGCGACATGCCGAGCCCGCCGCCCGTGGTGATGTTCACCACCGCGCCGGTCGCCTGCTTGATGCGCGGCAGGAACTGCATGAACACGGCCGGGTCCGGCGTCGGCCGGCCGGTCTCCGGGTCGCGCGCGTGGAGATGCAGGATTGCTGCGCCGGCCTCTGCCGCCTCGATCGACTGGCGGGCGATGTCGTCCGGTGTGTAGGGCAGCGCGTCCGACATGGACGGCGTGTGGATGCCGCCGGTGACGGCGCAGCTTATGATGACTTTCCCGGTGTTCTTGCTCATGTGTCTATGTCCTCGTGAAGGTCGGAAGAAGGGCCGTCAGTCCTCGATGATGGCGACGGCGCGAACGAAGCCCGCCGAAGCGGCGCGGATCTTGAAGGGGAAGCAGGAAATCTGGAAACCGGTGGCTGGAAGCTGCTCCAGGTTGGTCAGCTTCTCGATATGGCAGTAGCCGATCTCCATGCTGGCGCGGTGGCCTTCCCAGATAATCGAGGGGTCCTTGCTTTCGGCGAAGCGGTTGCGCGTATGCGAGAACGGCGCATCCCAGCTCCACCCGTCGGTGCCGGTCACCCGAACGCCCTGCTCGAGCAGATGCAGCGTCGCCTCGCGGCCCATGCCGCAGCCGCGATGCGTGTAGTCGGGCTGGCCATAGGCGGTACCGGCGGATGTGTTGACCACGACTATTTCCAGCGGCTTTAGCGTGTGCTCGATCCTTTCGAGCTCGCGCTTCACATCATCCGCGGTGACGATCTGGCCGTCGGCGAAATGGCGGAAGTCCAGCTTCACGCCCGGCTGGAAGCACCAGTCGAGCGGCACCTCGTCGATGGTGATCGCGCGCTTGCCACCATCCATGGTCGAGTGGTGATGGTAGGGCGCGTCGAGATGAGTGCCGTTATGCGTCGTGATCTGAAGCAGTTCGATCGCCCAGCCCTCTTTGCCGGGCAGGTCTTCCGCCTTCAGGCCGGGAAAGAAGCCGGTGATCTGTCCTGCCGTGTCCTTGTGCGGAAGATAGGTGATCTTCGGTTCGTGGCCGGGCGGGTCGGAGGCGATGCCCGCCTCCAGCGGAACGGACAGGTCGATGATGCGGCGTGCCATGTTTCAGTCCTTGCGGGGTTAGAGAATGCCCGTCGCGATCCAGGGGAAGGCGACCACGGCAAGCAAGACGAGCAGCATGATGAGCGCGAACGGAGCCGCGCCGGCGAAGATGTCATTGAGCCCGATCGACGGATCGTCGAGCGTGCTCTTGATGACGTAGACGGAGAGCCCCATCGGCGGCGTCAGCAATCCGATCTCGACCGCCAGCACAGTGATCAGGCCGAACCAGATCAGGTCGATCCCCATCGAAGTGGCAACCGGCAGGACCAGCGGCAGCGTGATCAGCATGATCGAGGAGGAATCGAGGATCGTGCCGAGCACGATGAGCACCAGCACGAACAGCGCGATAAAGCCGTAGACGCCTATATCGAGCGCGATCACCCATTCCGTCAGGAAGGCGGGCAGGCCGGACAGCGCCAGCATGCGGCTGTACATGGTGGCCGCGATGATCAGGAAGCAGATCGACGCGGTGATGTGGCCGGTCTCGAGCGAGACGTCCCACAGCGTGCGCGGGCCGATGCGCCGCTTGGCGGCTGCGATCACGATCGCCCCCAGCGCGCCGATGGCGCCGGCCTCGGTCGGGGTGAACAGACCGCCATAGATGCCGCCGAGAACCAGCGCCACGAGCAGGAGGATCGGCATCAGCTTGGAAACGGTGTCCGAGGCAACCGACGACTGCTCTTCGGGCATCTCGGCGGTCAGTTCGTTGGGCGTCCCGGTGAAACCCTTACAGAAGCGAACCATCGCCCAGATGCCGGCGCAATATGCCAGCGCAAGCAGGACACCTGGCCCCACACCTGCAAGGAAGAGCGCGCCGACCGACTGCTCGGCGATGATGCCGTAGAGGATCAGCAGCAGGCTCGGCGGGATCAGCATCCCAAGCACCGAGCTGCCGGCAACGATGCCTGTGGCGAAGCGCGCCGTGTAGCCGATGCGTATCATCTCCGGCACGGCGACCTTGGTGAAGACGGCGGCCGACGCGATGGAAATTCCGGTGATGGCGGCAAAGATAGCGTTGGCGCCGACTGTCGCCATGCCGAGACCGCCGCGCACCTTGTGGAACAGGCGGTTGGCGACATCGAACGTATCGCGGCCGATGCCGGCGCGGCTCACCACCAGCCCCATCAGCACGAACAGCGGCACGACGCCGAACAGGTAGCTCGAAATGCTCTCGCGTGCCGCCAGTGACAGGATGCGTGCCGCCTGGTCGGCATTATCGCGCAAAAGCCAGATGCCAACGAAGCTGACGAGGGCGAGCGAGATCGCCACATGCAAACCCGAATAGATCAGGACGAGGATCGCCGCGAGCGAGGCGAGACCGATCTCGACGCCGCTCATGACTCACTCCGTTCTTGGGCCGCAGACTGAAACGCCAGGATGAAGAGTGCCACCGCACGCATCACGAAAACCGCGCACAGCACGGTCGCGCCGGCCAGCACGATGAAATGGACCGGCCAGATCGGCGCGATGAACTGCCCGACGGTGCCGACGGTCTCGTTGCGGCCATAGCTGCGCAGGAACAGCGGGTAGAAGGCGGTGACGAGTACGCCGGTCAACAGCGCACCGGCGGCGTGCATCACGGCGTCGACGAACAGGCCGACACGCGGCGCGCGGCGCGCAAGCTGGTTGATGAGCGCATCGGCCCTCGTCAGCTTTCCGCGCGCCAGCGTATTGGCGAGCTGAAGGAAGACGATGCCAAGGATGGACATCGAGATGATCTCCGGCACACCCATGATCGGCCTGCCGAACATGCCGCGGCCGATGACGTCGCAGGCGATCAGCACCATGATGGCGAGGATGCCCAGCGTACCAACGACGCTCATCGCCACCGTCAGCCGGTCGAGCAGCCTCGCGGCCAGGTCGACCGGACGATAGCCGGTTCGCAGTTCGCCGAGCGTTGCGGGAAGCATGTCTTCACCTGTCGAACGGGTTTGAAATGATCAGCGGAGACCTGCCGGGACAGGCCCGGCAGGCAACAGGCAAGGAGAAGCCTTCGTCGAGAAGGCTTCTCTCAGTGCGACCTAGCGTTGCGACCAGTCGCGCGGCAGCGGTGCGCCGGCTTCCTTGAGCGCGCCTATATAGGCGTCCAGCACTTCCGACGCCGGCAGGTTGTCAGCCTCGGCTGCCTTGGCCCAGGTGTCGGCGATCTGCGGCAGCGCCGCTGCCCAGCGGGCCTTCTCCTCGTCGGACAGCGTGGTCAGCGTGCCGCCGTTTTCCTGCATGCCGGCAAGGGCAGCCTCCACGCGGCTGTTCTGCTCCTGCAGATAGGCTTCGGTGTAGGCTTTCGCGCCTTCGCGCAGCGCCGCCTGCACGGCCTCCGGCTGCTCGTCGAACCATGGCTTGTTGGCCACGACCGAGCCGGCATACTGCGCACCGAAGTCGGTGATGGTGATGTGCGGCGCCACCTCTTGCAGCTTGGCCGGAGCCGCCGCCGTCGGGAACACGATCACGCCGTCGAACACGCCGGTCTGGATGTCGTTGTAGTAGGTGGTGAGGTTGCCGGCCACGCCGACCGCGCCGGTGCCTTCCAGCCAGTTGACCGCCGGCCCGGGCGCGGCGATGCGGCGACCGCTGAGGTCGTCGATCGACTCGACCGGGAAGTTGGTCATCAGCAGGTAGTTGTCGAGCGCGAATCCGCCGCCGAGATATTCGACGTCGTAGCGCTCCCAGCTATCGACCATGCCCGGCACGCTCTCATGCAGCGCATTGACCGTTTCCAGCACCAGGCGCGGATCCGGCGTGCTGAACGGCGTGAAATAGGAGACGTTCTGAAGCGGCAAAGCGGTCGGCTCGAAGACCGTCGGCACGACGCCGACTTCGGCAAGCCCGTCCTCGAGCGCTTCAAGCTCGCCGCCGACGGCCGCCAGCGTGCCGCCATAGGCTTCGCTCCACGCAATCGTGTAGCCGGAGCCTTCCAGCGCCTTGTTGACGGTGGGGATGTAGGTCTCGGTCAGGTGCTTGACCCACAGGAAGACCGGCGGATGACCGTTGACCAGCGTGACGCTGATCTCCTCCTGGGCTTGGGCGGAGACGCCGGTCGAAGCAAGGAAAGTTGCGGCCACGAGGGCGCGACGCAGATGGGTGTTCATGTTTCCTCCTGGTTTGCAGCCCTTCAGGCGGGCGTGCTGCTGTTTCCGGAACGGAGCCTGCCGGCCTCGTCCACGGCATGCGATATCGCCAGCGCGCGAATGGCGGCGATGAAGGTGACGGCGTTGTCGATCACCGCGTCGAGATCGTCGTCGCGGCAAAGCCCGTCGGAAAGCACTGCGGGGCGGTGATTGCGCGCCATCAGCGGCATCGCGATGTTGATGGCGTGCATGTAGGACCACACCGCCATCTCGCGCGAGATGCCCGGCATGACCTTCTGGATCGCATCGATGAATTCGCGGGCGATGCCGTTGTACTGCATGCCGGTCAGGCGGGTGGAGCGCTCGTCATGACCGCTGGCGACGTTGACCACCATGCGCGCATAGTGAAAGCCGCCGCCATTGGACATGCGGCCGACCTCGATGGTCGGACGCAGCAGCGCCACCAGAATCTGCTCCAGTGCTGGCTCCGATCTCCGGAGAAGAGTTCCGCGAGAATTCTCCGTCGACGATCGTTGATCTCGTCCGAGCGGCGCACGAAGACCGCCTCGAAAAGCTGCTCCTTGGTCCGGAAATAGTAGTGGATCAGCGCCAGGTTGACCTTGGCGAGGTCCGCGATGGCCCGCGTGGTGGCCGCGGCGAAGCCGTGATCCGCAAACACCGCTTCCGCGGCGTCGAGGATCGCGTCCGCGGCATCGCGGCGCTCCGCATTGGCAGCGGGCTGCAGCATTTCTCCTCCCAGAGAGACTGGTCAATTGATTAAATCATATGACCAAGCTATCGAATGTCAACGGGGTCGCATGCGCGCGGTGATTGCACGCGGCTGCCAACGATTCGCTTGATTCGATTTGCAGAATCCGCCTCACCGTCGCACCGCGCTTCGCGCGAGGCGTGCAAAAGCCAGCATTTCCGCGGCTTATGCGGCTCTGCATCGCGACAAAAATATGAACGGCCCTGCGCAAACGCATTTGACGCGGCAGTTCAATTTTGCAAGCATCGTCGCATAATTGAGACAATGGGGCATAAAGTCGAAAAATTGAAACCGGCCGAAAAGACCAGCAGCCTTCCGGTTCTCGTCAGCGCGCAGGCTGTGACGAAGATCTACCGTTCGCGCCATGGCGACAGCGTCGAAGCGCTGGCACCAACGACGCTCGACATCCACGAAGGCGAATTTCTCAGCCTCATCGGCCCCTCGGGTTGCGGCAAGTCGACGCTGTTGCGCATCCTCTCCGGCCTTGAGCCGCTGACCGGCGGAACGTTGAAGTGGCGCGACGGACCCCCGACCGCCGGCTCCGATGTCGGCTTCGTCTTCCAGGAACCGGTGCTGCTGCCGTGGCTGTCGATCCTCGACAATGTTCGTTTCCCGCTCGATGTCTTTCGCACGTCGCGCGCCGAGGCCAACGAGCGCGCGCGCGCCATGCTCGCGCTGGTGGGCCTCGGGGCTTTCGAAAAGTCGCTGCCAAAGGAGCTTTCGGGCGGCATGCGACAGCGCGCCGCGATCGCCCGCGCGCTGGTCTACAGCCCGCGCATCGTGCTCATGGACGAGCCCTTCGGCGCACTCGACCTGCTGACGCGCGACCGCATGAACGACGAACTGCTGCGCATCAAGGCCGAGACCGGCTCGACCATCGTCTTTGTGACCCATTCGATTGAGGAAGCGGCCTACCTCTCCGACCGCGTGGCGGTGATGTCGGCGCGCCCCGGCCGCATCAGCGCCATTCACCACCTCGATCTCGGGCCGCAGCGCTCGGAAGCGATCAAGGACGATCCGCGCTTCTACCAGTGGCTTTCGACGCTGCGAAAGGAACTGCGGTGAACGACACGGCGCTGCGACGCATCTTCACGGTCGCGACCCCGCTGCTGCTGATCGCCGCGTGGTGGGGGTACGTCGAGCTGTTCAACGTGCCGCGCTTCGTGCTGCCACCGCCGGATGCGGTGTTCGAGGAGCTGGTGCGATTGTTTGCCGGCGGCACCATCTGGCCGCATCTCGCGCACACGGTCGGCATCATCGTCGCCGGCTTCGCCATCGGCTCGGCGGCCGGCTTCGCGCTCGGTTTCGCGCTTGGCAAATGGCCGCGTGTGGAGCGGATCGTCGGACCCTACCTCTTCTTCTTCCAGACCGCCCCGAAGATCGCGCTCGCACCGCTCTTCATCCTGTGGTTTGGCCTCGGCCTCACCTCCAAGATCGTATTGACGGTATCGCTGGTGTTCTTCCCGGTCATGGTGGGCACCATGCTCGGCCTGCGATCGATGCCGGCGAACCTTCATGCGCTGTGCGCCATCCTGAAACTCTCGCCGCGCGACAAGCTGCTGCGCGTGGAACTGCCCGCGGCCGTGCCGGAAATCTTCGCCGGCCTGAAGGTCGCGGCAGTGCAGGCGACAATCGGCGCGATCCTTGCCGAATGGCTCTCGGGCGGCACCGGCCTCGGCTACCTCATGGTCTTCGCCGGCACCACCTACAAGACGCCGTTGCTGTTCGCGATGGTGCTCGTCACCTCGCTGCTCGGCATCGCCGTCTATCAGGCGCTCGCGCTTACCGAGAAGTGGCTGCTGTCATGGCGATGAAGGAGCGCTCCGCGATCTGGCCGTGGAAGGGCGACGTGCCGCCTCATTTGCCGCGCCCCGACAACATGCCCAAGGCATTCCTGCTGCCTGGCGATCCCGGCCGCGTCGACAAGGCTGCCGAGGTGCTCGAAAACTTCGAGATTGTCGGCCAGAACCGCGAGTTCCGCATGGGCGTCGGCACGCTGGATGGCGTTGCGGTCGGCATCTGCTCGACCGGCATAGGCGGCGCGTCGACCGAGATCGTCATGGTCGAGCTCGCCGCGCTCGGCGTCGAGGTCGCGATCCGCACCGGTGGCATGGGCGCGCTCGCGCCGGACCTTGCGCTGGGTAACTTCCTCGTCGTCGTCGAGGCGATCCGCAACAGCGGCGTTGCTGCCTTTTATGCTGAACCCGGCGAACGGGTGCTGGCCGACATCGGCATCGTGACGCTGCTCGATACTGCAAGGGGCAAACTTGGGCTGCCCGGTCGTCCAGGAACCTGCGCGACCGCCGATGGCTATTATCGGGCACAGGGCCGACCGGATCGCCCCGACGGCGACGGCACGCCCGCGATCCTCGACCAGCTCGCCGCGCTCGGCGCCGACGGTGTCGAGATGGAAGCCGAGATCGTGCTTGCTGCCGGCCATGCGCTCGGCATGCGGACGGGGGCGGTGCTTGCCGTCCACGCCCATCGCCTCAGCGACGGCTGGCTCGAAGACTATGACAAGACGCAGCGCGACCTGCTGCGTCTGGGTGCAATGGCTGCCGCCCGCGCGGTTGCCGGACGATAGAAGCTTGAATGCAAAGGACCAGAGGAGAATTGAAATGAAACTGTTTTCGACAATCAACGCATTCGCAAGGGGCGCGCTCGTCGCCGCCGGGCTTGCGCTCGGCCTCGGCGCCGCGCAGGCCCAGGAGAAGGTGACGATCCAGATCGACGGCGCGGCAGTGCCTTACTACCTGCCGATGTTCGTCGCGGACCACTATGGCTACTTCAAGGAAGCGGGCCTCGAGGTCGAGTTCCTTTATGCAAACGCCGCCGACATCCTCAACAACATCGCGGCCGGCAACGTCCAGTTCGGCTTCCCCAACGGCGACGCGGTGATTTCCGCCCGCGCCAACGGCCTGCCGGTCAAGGTTGTTCATTCGACCTATCAGCGCGGCATCGGCGCCGTGCTCTTCAAGACGTCTAGCGGCATCGAATCGCCCGCCGACCTCGAAGGCAAGAAGGTCGCCGTAACCAGCTACGGCAGCCCGAACTACATCCAGCTTCAGGTGATGATGGCGCAGGCAGGCAAGTCGATCGACGACGTGAACGTCGAGATCGTCGGCACCGGCGCGATCCTCGACGCGCTCAAGTCCGACCAGGTCGACGCCATCGTCTTCTCCATGCTGCGCTACTACGCCCTGCAGGCCGAAGGGGTCGATGTCGGCATGATCGCATCCGACGACTACCTGCCTTCCAAGGGCAACGTGCTCGTCACCTCCGAAAGCTATCTCGCGTCCAACACCGGGCAGGTGAAGGCCTTCATCGCCGCCCTCGACAAGGCGCTTAAGCACATCGTCGAAGGTGACGTCGCCGCCGAGGTCGCGATGGCCATCAAGGAATATTCGCCGACCTTCGCCGGCCAGGAAGAGATCGTCACCGAGATCATCAACGAGGTGTTCGTCAAGACGCTGTGGCAGAGCGACGACACCAGAGCCAACGGCTTCGGCTATGGCAATCTCGAATCCTGGCAGACGACCATCGACACCGCTCTCGAATATGAGGCGATCCCCGAGAAGTTCGACGCTGCCGACCTCGTCGTCGAAAAGCCGTCCGAACTCTGATCCGCGAACCGGACCCCGGCTCGCCGGGGTCCTCCTTCTGAGGAACACGTCATGATCCGAACGCTGCTGTCGCTTGCAGGCTTCATCCTTGCCTGGTGGGGCCTGGTCGCGTTGTTCGACGTGCCTTCCTACCTGGTTCCCTCACCGTTGGAACTGGCCGAGAAATTCTGGTTCCTGACGACGCAGGCAGGCCTGTTTGGCCACGTGCCGGTGACGGTGATGGAAATCGTCGTCGGTTTCGTCATCGGGACGGTGGTGGGCGTGGCCGCGGCGGTCCTGTTCACGCGCTTCCCGATGGTGGAAGTGGTCCTCAACCCGCTGATCATCTTCATCCAGACAGCGCCCAAGATTGCGATCGCGCCGCTTTTGCTGCTGTGGCTCGGCCTCGGCGCGACGCCCAAGATCGTGCTTGTCGCCATCGTCAGCTTCTTCCCGGTTCTGTCGAACATGCTGAGCGCGCTGCGCTCGATCGATCCGAACTACGGAGCGCTTGCCCGCATCCTCAAGATGAACGCATTCCAGCGCCTGTGGCGCATAGAGCTCCCCCAGGCGCTGCCGCTCCTCTTCGCCGGCATGAAGGTCGGTGTCACGCTCGCCGTCACGGCCGCGGTGATCGGCGAACTGATGGGTGCGCGCGCCGGCCTGGGCTATCTGCTCAGCCTCGGCCAGGAAACCGCGGATGTCGCGCTCGTACTCGTCGCTGTCATACTGCTTTCGCTGATCGGCTACCTGCTCTACGTCGCGCTGGGCGCTGCCGAACGGCGCCTTCTCGGCTGGCACGAAAGCCGGGCAAGCGCGGCGCCAGCCGTCGAAGGCTGACCCGGCGCAACCCCTTGTTTCGGGGCCAACCCTCGGCCTCGACACACATTTCCCATTCGTTTCCTGCGAGCCGGCGCGCGGAACCCGTGCGCCGGCTTCGCCTGTCATCGAAGTTTCGTCCGCATCGACTATCGCCTGAAGGCATCATGCGGAAGGCTGATCCGTTGCCGCTTTAATCACCTGACGCATCAGGATGGTCGGCTTGTCTGTCGCTCGGTTCGGATGGCTGACTGAGCGACGACTGCCGCGCCGGGTTTTGCCCGGTGGAGACGCCAGGAGGGAATGGATGCAGATCGTGATGATCGGCGCGGGGTATGTCGGCCTCGTCTCCGGAGCCTGCTTTTCCGATTTCGGCCACAACGTCATCTGCGTCGACAAGGACGAAAGCAAGATCGCCGCGCTGCGACAGGCGCGCATTCCGATCTTTGAACCGGGCCTGGCGGACCTCGTCGAGCGCAACGTACGCGCCGGTCGGCTGTCCTTCACGGCCGACGCGTCATCGGCCGTTCCCGGCGCCGACGTGGTCTTTCTGGCCGTCGGCACACCGTCGCGGCGCGGCGACGGATTCGCCGACCTATCGTTCATCTACGCCGCGGTGCGCGAGATCGTGCCGCTGATGGCGGAAAACGGCGTCATTGCAACCAAGTCGACGGTGCCCGTCGGCACCGGCGACGAGATCGAGCGGATCGTCCGCGAACTCCGCCCCGAAGCCTCGATCGCGGTTGTCTCCAATCCCGAATTCCTGCGCGAAGGCGCGGCCATCGACGATTTCAAGCGGCCGGACAGGATTGTCATCGGCACCGACGATGCGCGCGCCCGGGCAGTCATGGGCGAGGTCTACCGACCGCTCTACCTCAATGCAGCACCACTCGTTTTCGTGTCACGACCGACGGCGGAGGTAACAAAATACGCAGCCAACGCGTTTCTGGCCACCAAGATCACCTTCATCAACGAGATTGCCGATCTCTGCGAGCAGGTCGGCGCCAATGTGTCGGACGTGGCGCGCGGCATCGGTCTGGACAAGCGCATCGGGCCGAAATTCCTCCATGCCGGGCCGGGCTATGGCGGCTCGTGTTTCCCCAAGGACACGCTCGCCTTGGTCAAGAGCGCCAACGACCATGGCGTCGCGATGCGCGTCGTGGAGGCAGTCGTTGCTGTCAACGACCAGCGCAAGCGGGCGATGGCGCGCAAGGTGGTTGCTGCATGCGGCGGCTCGGTGCGCGGCAAGCGAATCGCCGTACTGGGCCTTACCTTCAAGCCCAACACCGACGACATGCGCGAGGCGCCGTCCCTCTCGATCATCCGCGCCTTGCAGGATGGGGGCGCGATCGTGCACGCGCACGACCCCGAAGGTGAAAGCCAGGCGCGAGAACTCCTGTCCGACGTCACCTATTTCGCCGATGCCTATAGCTGTGCGGACGGCGCCGATGCGATCGTCATCGTCACCGAATGGGAAGCCTTCCGCGCGCTCGACCTCGCGCGGCTGCGGACCCTGCTGCACACGCCCGTGCTGGTGGACCTGCGCAACGTCTATCCGCCCGATGAGGTACAGCGACATGGCTTCACCTATGTCGGCATCGGCCGCCCCACCGATATGGCACCATATGGTCAAATCGGCGAAGGAATGGGGATCGCGGCCGAATGAATGCCGGCATACAGTCGGCGGCGCTACGCGGCCGACGCATCCTCGTCACCGGCGCGGCCGGCTTCATCGGGTTCCATGTTGCGCGCCGGCTGCTCGACACCGGCGTTCAGGTGCTCGGCATCGACAATCTCAACGACTATTACGACGTCTCGCTCAAGCAGGCGCGGCTGGATCGCCTCGTCCGTCCCGGCTTCGCCTTTGCCAGGATCGACATCGCCGATTCAGCCGGCCTGATGCGGGAAATGGCGGCGTTCAAGCCCGATGCCGTCATTCATCTGGCGGCCCAGGCCGGCGTTCGTTATTCGCTGACCAACCCGCAAGCCTATGCCAGCGCCAACCTGACCGGCTTTCTCAACGTGCTGGAAGCCTGCCGCGAACATCCGGTCGAGCACCTGATCTACGCATCGTCGAGCTCGGTCTATGGCGCCAACACCAAACTGCCCTTCTCCGAGGCGGACAAGGCGGACCATCCGGTTTCGCTGTACGGAGCGACGAAACGCGCCAACGAGCTCATGGCGCATGCCTATTCGCACCTGTTCGCGATTCCAGCCACCGGCCTGCGCTTTTTCACGGTCTACGGGCCATGGGGAGGCCGGACATGGCCTATTTCTCCTTCACCAGCAAGATCGCGGCGGGAGAGCCGATAGACGTCTTCAACGAAGGCCGGATGGAACGCGACTTCACCTATGTCGACGACGTCGTCGACGCCATTGTAGCCCTCGTCGGCCGGCCGCCTCAGCCGGCGCGAGATGCTTCAGGCACGAGACCTGCGCCACACCGCGTCTACAATATCGGCAATCATACGCCGGTGCCGCTCGAACGCTTCATAGCCGTCATCGAAAATGCCGTTGGCCAGCGCGCCGTCAAACGCATGCTGCCGATGCAGCCTGGCGACGTCCACGCGACCTATGCCGATGTCGAAGATCTTGCAGCGGCTGTGGGCTTCGCACCGCGAACGTCGTTAGAGAACGGCATCAACGCCTTCGTGGACTGGTACATGGATTATTACCAGCTCCAGCACGCCTGAGCCGGGCCACCCTGCGACATCGACCTCCGCCGATTATTCTAGGAAACAGCGCCCCCGGCGTTTAAATGGTCGCATGACTGCGCCGGACACCGACAGACGAACCGTAGTTGCCGCGCTCCAGGGCCAATTACTCGCTTTGGTAGCCTCGTTCTGCACCGTGGGCCTCCTGCTCGGCACGCTCTTCTTCGCCGCATCCCTTACGCCCAGCCTGCTGCCACGGGACTACGCGCTTCAAGGTGTATTGTCGGGCGTTTCCTTTGCCGCAGGCTACGGCATCGGTGTCTTTGCGCGCTGGCTCTGGGGTTATCTGGAGCTGCCTTCACCGGCGCCGCATGTCGAGCTCATCGTCAAGGCCGTTGCCACGGTGCTGTCGCTCGCGACCGCGTTTGCTTTCCTGTGGCGCGCGTCCGACTGGCAGAATTCGATCCATGCCCTGATGGGCCTTGAGCCGGTGGAAGGCTCGCGCCCGTTGGAAGTCGGTGTGATCGCGCTCGCCGTCTTCATCGTCATCGTGATGCTGGCGCGGCTCTTCAAGCTGACGCTCCATATCGTCTCCGAATGGCTGAAGCGCTACATCCCGCGCCGTGTCGCCAACGTGCTTGGTGCGGCCGTGGCGATCCTGCTGTTCTGGTCGGTGGCCGACGGCGTGATGCTGCGCTATGGCTTACGTCTCGCCGACAGCTCGTTCCAGCGACTGGACGCACTGATCGAAAGCGATATTGCGCCGCCTGCCGACCCGCTCAAGACCGGTAGCGCCGCTTCGCCCATCGGCTGGGAGGAACTGGGGCGCGCCGGGCGTCTGTTCGTCTCGACCGGTCCGAACGCCACCGACCTGGCGACATTCACTGGCAGTGCAGCGTTGGAGCCGATCCGGGTGTTTGTCGGCCTCAACTCGGCCGACACGGTCGAGGAGCGGGCAACTCTCGCGCTCGAGGAGTTGAAACGCACCGGTGCGTTCGAGCGCTCCGCGCTCGTCATCGTAACGCCCACCGGCACCGGCTGGATCGATCCGGCAGCCATGGACATGCTCGAATATCTGCATCGCGGCGACGTCGCGAGCGTGGCGGTGCAGTATTCCTACCTGACAAGCTGGTTGTCGCTGCTGATCGAACCCGGTTACGGCGCGGATACCGCACGCGCGCTCTTCAACGTCGTCTATGATTACTGGACCAGCCTGCCGACCGATGCCCGCCCGAAGCTCTACCTGCATGGATTGAGCCTCGGTGCGCTCAATTCCGACCTGTCCTTCAACATCTTCGATATCGTCGGAGATCCCTTCCAGGGCGCGCTCTGGAGCGGCCCCCGTTTCCCAGTGTGACGTGGCGTGCTGCAACGGCTGGACGAGACCCGCAATCGCCCGCCTGGCTGCCGCGCTTCCGAGACGGTTCCGCGATCCGGTTCGCCAACCAGAACGGCATGCAACAGCAGCGACCCGGCGCGCAGTGGGGGCCGATCCGCATCGTCTATCTGCAATATGCCAGCGACCCCGTCACCTTCTTCGATCCCGCTTCGGTCTATCGGGAGCCTGCATGGATGCGCGGGCCACGCGGGCCTGACGTATCGACCGAGCTGCGCTGGTATCCGATAGTGACGCTGCTGCAGCTCGCGCTCGACATGAGCCTCGCGACCACCACGCCGATGGGCTACGGCCATGTCTATGCCCCCGAACATTATATCGACGCGTGGATGCAGGTAACCGCACCCGAAGGCTGGCAGCCCTCCGAGGTCGAAAGGCTTAAAGCACTGTTCGCAGCACGTTGAACCTCGGTTGCTAAGCTGGCATAAGCCATCACCGTACCGTGAAAAGCCAACGGTCGAGGTTTCTTGGCGGCATAGCCCGCATATCAGGGAGAGAAGAGGCAATGACCCTATTCACCAGACATTTTGCGCCCGCCGCCATGGCGCTCGGTATGGCCGTTTTCGGCTTCTCAGGCGCCGCCTACGCGCAGCAGGAGGTAAAGCTCGGCTACGCTCTGGCGACGACGTCGCATTACGGCGTGGCTGCCGAGAAGTGGCAGGAGGTCGTCGAGGCCGAGACAGATGGCCGCTACGTGTTCCGCCACTTCCCCTCCTCCGGCCTCGGCGGCGAGCGCGAGGTCATCGAGGGCGTGCAGCTCGGCACCGTAGAGGCGACCATCGTCTCGTCCGGCACGCTGTCGAACTTCGTGCCGGAGACCGGCGTCTTCGACATCCCGTTCCTGTTCCGTGACCTTGCCCACGCCCGCGCCGTGCTCGACGGCCCGATCGGCCAGGAAATCCTGGCCAAGTTCGACGATGTCGGCCTCGTCGCACTTGCCTGGGGCGAGCAGGGCTTCCGCCACATCACCAACAACCGCAACGCCATTGCAGGGCCTGCCGACGTCGCCGGCCTGAAACTGCGCACGATGGAAAACCCGACCCACATCACCGCCTTCGAGGCGCTGGGCGCGGCTCCCACCCCGATGGCATGGCCGGAGGTGATCGGCGCGCTGCAGCAGGGCACCATCGACGGCCAGGAGAACCCGCTGTCGGTCATCACGTCCGCCAAGCTGTCGGAAGTGCAGAAGTACCTGACGCTGTCGGGCCACGTCTATTCGCCGGCGATGCTGCTCGTCTCCAAGCAGCTCTGGGACGGCATGTCGGAAGAGGACCAGGAGATCTTCCGCAACGCGGCGTCCGAAGCCGTGACCGCCATGCGCGGCTTCGTCGACGACGTCGAGACCTCCGGCGTCGCGCAGCTCAAGGAAGCCGGAATGGACGTCGGAGAGCTGAGCACCGAGCAGAAGGCGATGTTCCAGAACGCGCTCGGCAGCGCCTACGAGCAGTATTACGGCACCTACGGCAAGGAACTGATCGACCGGATCATCGCGACGAAATAGGTCGCCACCGACCGTGACAGGCTGACCGGCGCGGGCCATCCGCGCCGGCCTTTGGGAGGGGAGCCGATGCACACTTTCGAGCGTATCTTCGTTGCAATCAACAAATGGGTAGTGGTGCTGCTGCTGGCGGCGATGTCGTCGATCGTCTTCGCCAACGTCTCGCTGCGCTATCTCTCGAACTTCTCGATCACCTGGGCCGAGGAAGTCGCCCGCTATCTGATGATCTGGATGACATTCCTCGGGGCGGGCCTGTCGCTGCGCATCGGCGGGCATGTCGCCATCACCAACCTGCATGACTTCCTGGGTACCCGGCCCCAGCGCGCCCTGCGCGCATTCATCGGCCTGCTGCTGATCTGCTTTTTCGTCGCCATGATGTGGATCGGCTACGAATACATGAACCGCATGGGCCGCCAGCTCACGCCGGCAACCCGCATTCCATTCAGCTATATCTATGCCGCCATGCCGATCGGCTTCGCCCTGATGATCGCGCATTTCCTGCTGATCGCGCGCAGCTACATTCTCGGCGAGGATCTGCCGACCGATAATGTTCCGACGGAGGGGGCCGCCGGATGATCGCGATCCTCTTCTGCTCTTTCTTCGTGCTTCTCGTCATCGGCGTGCCGGTCGCCTTCTCGATGGCGATTGCCGCAGCGCTCGCCGTCTATTTCGGCTCAAGCTACCCGCTGATCGTCGTGGTCAAGGAGATGTTCTCCGGCCTCGACAGCTTCCCGCTGATGGCAGTGCCGTTCTTCATCCTCGCGGCCGAACTGATGTCCGGCGGTGCGATGACCACCATCCTGCTGCGCTTCGCCTCGCAGTTCGTAGGCCACCTGCGCGGCGGCCTCGGCTACGCAAACGTGCTGTCCTCGACCATGTTCGCAGGCATTTCCGGCTCGGCGCTGGCCGATGCCGCGGGTCCCGGCGCCATGATGGTGCGCATGATGGAAAAGGGCGGCTACGACAAGTCCTATGCCGGCGCACTCACCGCCTCGGCAGCCGTGATCGGGCCGATCATCCCGCCCTCCATCATCATGATCCTCTATGCCATGCAGGTGGAGGAGGTGTCCGTCGGCGCGCTGTTCATGGCCGGCATCCTGCCCGGTCTTCTCATCATGCTCATGCTGTGCGCGGCCAACTGGTACATCTGCCGCAAACGCGGCTACCGCAGCACGGAGCCACGGCCGGGCGCACGCGAAATGCTTCGCACCACGCTCTACGCGCTGCCCGCACTCTTCCTGATCGTCATCATCATCGGCGGCATCCGCACCGGCATCTTCACTCCCACTGAAGCGTCCGTCGTCGCGGTCTTCTATGCCCTGCTCTGCGGCATGTTCGTCTATCGCTCGCTCAAGCTGCGTCATCTGCCGGACATCATCTATCGCGCGGCCCTCGTCAGCATCGCCGTCCTCATCATCCTCGCAGCGGCGCGCGCCTTTGCATGGGTGCTCATAATCCAGAGCGTGCCGCAGACCCTTGCGGCGGTCATCGTGAGCTGGGAACTGAGCCCGATCGTCTTCCTGCTTGCGATCAACGTTCTGCTCCTCGCCTTCGGCCTCTTCATGGATCCGCTGCCCGGGGTCATGGTGCTGGTGCCGATTCTCGCGCCGATCGCCCATTCGCTCGGCATCGACCCGGTCCATTTCGCCATCGTCGTTATCGTGAACCTGACGCTTGGGCTTATCACGCCGCCGGTCGGAAGCCTGCTGTTCGTGGTTTCATCCGCCGTCAAGCTGCGCGTGACCGAGCTTGTCGGCGAAATGCCGCCTTTCTTCATCGCTCATGTCATCGTGTTACTAATCCTGACTTTCGTGCCGGCCGTTTCGACCTGGCTGCCGCATATCAGCGGTTTCTGATGCGCCGTTAACTCAGCCGAAATCGGGTGTTGTCATAACGGGCCGGCCGCATTTGCATGGCGGCGACATCGATGGCGCGTGGAAGCCCTGTGGGCGAGGATTGAACGAATGGCAGTCTTGGTGACGGGCGGTGCCGGCTATATCGGCAGCCACATGGTCTGGGCGCTGGTCGATGCGGGCGAGGAAGTGGTCGTTCTCGACCGCCTCTCAACCGGCTTTCGATGGGCCGTGGCCCCGGAAGCGGAGCTGGTGGTCGGCGATATTGGTGACCAGGAACTGGTCGCGTCGCTGATCGAAACCCATGCCGTCGACGCCATCATCCACTTCGCGGGCTCGATCGTGGTTCCCGAATCCGTGAGCGACCCGCTCGGCTACTACGCCAACAATACCTGCAAAACCCGCAACCTGCTCGAAGCTGCCGTTCGCGGCGGGGTCAAGCACTTCATCTTTTCGTCGACCGCGGCCGTCTATGGCGCAGCCGGCCTGGAGCCGGTGCGCGAGGACGCAACACTTGCGCCTGAATCGCCCTACGGCACCTCCAAGCTGATGAGCGAACTGATGTTGCGGGACGCTGCCGTCGCACATGATTTCACCTACACTGCGCTGCGCTACTTCAACGTCTCGGGCGCGGACCCGCGCGGACGCACGGGCCAGTCGACGCCCGGCGCCACCCATCTCATCAAGGTCGCCAGCGAAACCGCGCTCGGCAAGCGGCCGGCACTGACCGTCTTTGGCGACGACTACCCGACCCCGGATGGCACCTGCGTGCGCGATTATATCCATGTGTCGGATCTGGCGGCTGCGCATCTTCTGGCGCTGCAGCGCTTGCGGTCCGGGGGCGGCAACCTCATCGCCAATTGTGGCTACAACCACGGCTATTCCGTGCTGGAAGTCATCAACGCGGTGCGTCGCGTTTCCGGCGAGGATTTTACCGTGGAGATGGGCCCACGCCGGCCGGGCGACGCCGCGGCCGTCGTCGCCGATTCCAGCCTTGCCCGTGCTGAATTCGGCTGGAAGCCGGCCTATGACGATCTCGACACGATCGTCGGACATGCGCTTTCATGGGAAAGCGCGTTGTCACGCCGCAACCAACGGGACTGACGGCGGCCCGTCAGCCGCGAAACCATCCCGCCAGATGGTCAACCGTACGGGCGATGTCGAAATCGCGCGCACCCGTCTCCTGCATCGCGGTCATCCCCGCGCGCGCGCCGGCATCGACAGCCAGAATGGCGCGCGCCATGTCCTCGACGGTCTCGAAGACCGCCGCGTCGCCGTAGACCGACCGCGCGCCGGGCCAGTCGATGACGATCGGCACCGCTCCGGAACAGATGCCTTCCGCGACCGAGGTGTGGCAGCCCTCGCTTTCAGACGTCGACAGGATGAACCCGACATTGCGATACCATTCGGCCATGTTGGCGCCCGGCCGGTCGAAAATCACCGCGTCCCGCAGATCCTGATCGGCATTCAGCCGACGGAAAAGCGTTTCGAAAGCCTCGCGCTCAGGAGCGTTGTCCTTCCAGATCCACTCGAACTCCCACGGCATTGCGGAACGCACGCGCATGCGGAACTCCGGATCGCTGCGGCGAACGGTACGCAGGATGTCGAGGGCTCGGTCGAAACGCTTGTGGTGATAGCCATTGATGCCGACGAAACCGAGCGTCTTTTCCGCGCCGGGATTCTTGTCACGCCGAAGCTGATCGGCCAGGCAATATTGCGGCAGCACGCTGATCCGCTCGCCGCTCCAGCCGAATTCCCGCACGCAGATGTCGCGGAAATGGTCGCTGACGACAATGACGCCGTCGAGCGCGTCGCCGACCACCTCGCGTGGAAACGGCCTGAACGCCTCGAAGCGGTGAAGCCGCACATAGAGCTTCTGGTGCGGTTGCTTGTTGCGGCTGTACCATACCGCCTGACCCACGCACCACTCGCAGAAGATGATGTCGGCATCGCGCAGCAGCGAGCGGCTGTAGGCTTCGTCATGGGTCGAGGCCGAATACCAGTGATCGCGCAGGATGTCGCAGTCGCCGGCCTCCGCGAGCCGTTTCAGCGCGGTGTCGATGAACTTGAAATCATGCGAGGCGACGATCACCTTCGGCTTTGCCTGGCCGACGGCGCGGCGCGGCCTTTCGAGCAGCAAAGCTTTACGCAGGCGCTGCGCGGCGGCCTCGTAGGTAAAGGCTGCGGCAAGGTCCAGGCAGCGCTGCCGCATCGCGTCGTGCCGGCCCGGATCGGTGGCAACGCCACGCACGGCTGAAATCACATCGCCCATAGTCTCGGCGAAATAGGCATAGTCGGCGCCCAGGAGTGCCTCGTAGGCGGCGGTCCTGTTGACGACGGAGGGCACGCCGACGCTCGCGAATTCCAGGAACTTCGTCGAGATTTCAAGGGAATCGTTGAGCGCGTCGGTACGCCAGCAGAGGCCGAGATCGTGGCCTGCGGATTCCCGCATCGCGACCTCGCGATCCATCGCACCGTGCCAAGTGATGCCTGGCGTCGACTTGAACTTTTCCAAGATGCGGGCACGAAAGCCCGGATCGTCCTTTTCGTTGTGGACCTTGTCGCCGATCATCGACACGGTGGCTTCCAGCCCGGCTGCCCGGCATGCGGTCGGAATGTCGAAGAATGCCTCTACGTTCCAGTCGGCCGAATATTTGCCGGAATAGACAAGGCGCACGGGCTGGCGGCCCGATGCGGCGGGGCGCCCCTCGGTCGCCACCGGCTTCACCATCGGCGGCAGGACCGACACCTTGTTTGCCGCGCCGTTGAAGACCGCTTCCAGAAGGCCCCGCTGCGTATCGGACTGGACCAGAAGCCCTCCGGCTTTCTCCGTCAGTTCCGCCAGTGCAGAACGGTCATCGTCAAGATCGAGCGACGGGCTTTCCAGTAGATAAGCCCAGACCCGCGCACGCAGGCCACCGACGCGCACGAGCGCCTGCGCGGTTTCCATGTCGCGCACTACGACCCGGTCCAGACCTTCCTGCTGGTCGATATGCTCGACGATCTTCGCGATTCCGGCGCTGTCGCCGGGGTTCGGATGTTCCGCAGCGATTGCCTCGAAGTCGCCGTAGCAGACGATGCGCACATTCTCGAGCCGCTCGAGCGCCGGCAAGACGCCCTTGCCGGCCAGAGGGTCGCGACTGAGCACGATCACCTCGCAACCGAGCTGTTGCGACAGGATTTCCACGATGCTCTGGACCCATATGGTCGAGCCGTCGATGAGGTTGAGTCCGACGCTGGCGTAGACCAGGACCTTCATGGGAGCCTTCTTGATTTCGCTAGGAATGTCTGCGACATCAGCCTCTCTAGAGAGAGCATCCCGAGGATGCAAGGAACTCCCCTGCCTTCGCGCGGGACCGGTATCCGGTCGCAATGCGGCCCGTTCGGGCGATGCGCGCACGGCGGTAGCGCTGAAGGACGTTGTATTGATGAGCTCCGACAACGGCATGCGGGAAATCGGCGGCTATCTCCGGGAGCTGGAAAAGGTCAATCGCCAACTCGCCACCGAGAACACGCAGTTGCGCGTCTCCCACAGCTACCGCCTCGGCAACGCCTTCGTTGCTTTCGCCAAGAACCGCCGGATCGGCGGCATTCCGCAGTTGCTGCGCCAGATCAGGCAGGCGATGCGCCCTATGCAGGCGCACGCGCCTGCCCTGCCAAAGCGGCCTGACGAATTTTACGATATGCTGGGCGCGTCGGGTTCCGACCTCTTGCGCAAGCGGGTCGAGGAATCGCCTGTCGGCACCAGGATCATCCGGCAAGCGACCTTGCACGGGACCAGTGCCGATCTGCTGCGCCTCGTAGGCGTGATCGGACCCGACATCGCCACGAGGTGGGGCGGCGCAGTCAAGGATGCCTGCCTCGCCTATGACCGGTGGGATGGCGACTGGAGAACGCTGGAGCCGACCCATCTCGTCATCGACACCGATGAACTGGCTCGCCAGCCCGGCTGGCACCACGTCTTCACGCTGCGCGATCCAGCCGCTACCGTCGAGGCCGCAGCCATGCTTCACAAGGCGCGGCGGCAGGGGCTCGTAACGGTTCTGGTCGAGCCGTCACAGCCGAACCGTTTTCCGCTGCTTTCGCGCGCAAAGCCGCTTTTCGACGTGGTGCTCGAGCGTGACGATGTTGCGATCGATCGCCTGGCCGCAAGCGAGGCCCTCACAGCGCCAGAATAGCGCGCTCCAGCTCTTCGCCACGCCGTCGCCAGGACGTTCCGTCCGCCCATGCGCGACGCGCTTCGCGTGCCGGCGCGGTTTCCTCGGCGAGTACCGCTTTGACACCTTCCGCGAATTCGCCGGGCGTCCGGTAAAGCCGCACGTGGCCGGCGGCCGCCTCGATCTCGGCTGATGCATAACTCACCACCGGCAGGCCGGCGGCGCAGTATTCATAGAGCTTGAGCGGATTTATCGCGTTCACCAGTTCCGGCATGGCGGAAACGTCGAACGGAATTATACCCGCCTGGCAGTTGGCGAGGAACGATGGGATCCGTGCGAAAGGCACCGCGCCAAGCAGATGGACGTTGCCCGGCAAGGCCTGCGGCAGATCGGTCGTGACTTTACCCAGCAGCACGAATTGCAGATCAGGAGAGGCCTGCGCGGCCGCCAGCAATGCTGTCCAGTCGAACCATGGCCCGATCGTGCCGGCGTAGATGATCCTCGGCCCGGCGATGCCCCGCAACTCCTCCGGCTCGTCCCACGAGCCGTAAAACCGGTCGATGTCGACGCCGTTGGGCAGGTAAAGCGTCTTGCCCTCGCGACCACCCAGATCGTCGAGCAGCGCCTTGGACGTGTGCACGACAAGCGCGGCGTCGCGGAACACCTCCTGCTGCTTCTCCACCAGAGCCGGCGTCACCTCGGGAAAGCACTGGATGCGATCGGCGTAGCGATAGACCGTCGGCACCCCCAGTGCGCCGCCCAGCGAATGGAAATAGGGACTGTCGAACAGCAGGGCCCGCGCGTCCGAGAAGCCGCTGGCCGCCACGTAGCGCGTGATCGAAGGGTAGGTATGGCGCCACCAGCGATCGAGGATGAACGCATTGCGAAAAACGGGAACGTTCACATGTGGCCACCAAGCCGCGACGCTCAGGAGCCTGACGCTGCCGCCGGCCGGCGTGGCGAACACCTGCTCGCGGCCGCGCGCCGTTTCGGCCGCGCTTCTCAGCTTCCTGCGAGCGATGCCGCTCGATCTCGGGTGCACGAGATGGAGCAGCGAGGTTGGCTGGTCGAGGTAAAGGACGTCCCAGCCACGGTTGGCAAGCGCCTCGGCGAGATAGGAGGTACCCAGCCGCATCTCCGGCATGTAGGGGTGCGCGGATGCGACGATGACCTGCGGTGGCGACATGAAATCCCGGCTGTGTGGGCGACGCGGTCTCTTAGCCCCTGACCCCGCCCCCGTCGCCGGCATCGACCTGAGATTGACCGGCCTGGAAAACGTCCAGCGGCTTGCCGCTCTCCACCAGCTCGACCCGAAGCGGATCCCCGACGTCGTCGAGGACATCGTCGAATTCACCGAGCTGGGCGACTTCTTCGATCTGCCGGTCGGCACTTATTCCGCCGGCATGCGTGCCCGCTTTGGCTTCGCCTTCATGACCGCGCTGGAGGCCGACATTCTCCTCATAGACGAGGTCATCGGGGCCGGCGACAAGCGTTTCCATTCGAAAGCGGAAAAGCGGCTGGAAGCGTTCACAGCGTCCGGCGGCATCATCGTGGTGGCCTCCCATTCAACCGCCGTCCTGTCCGCGCTCTGCACACGGGCCGTCGTGATGCGCAAGGGCAGGATCGCGTTCAGGGGGTCCGTGCCGAAGGCATCCGCCTTCTTCACGGCAAGCGAGACCGGCGGCGCGACCGGAGACGACCCATCCGCCGAGCAGCCCGCTGCCTGATGATACGGCGCTAGAAAGGCGGAGCAGCACTTGAAGGTAGCAATCGTATTCGGAACCCGCCCGGAAGCCATCAAAATGGCGCCCGTCGTGGCGGCGTTTCGCGCCGATTCCGCTTTCGAGACCCTCGTCTGCGTGACCGGGCAGCATCGCACGATGCTGGATCAGGTGCTCGGCATCTTCGGGATCGAGCCTGACATCGATCTCGACATCATGACGCCCGGCCAGTCACTCACCGACATCACCGTGCGTGTGCTGCAGGGCATGGAAAAGGTGATCCGCGAGCACAGGCCGGACGTCGTTCTGGTCCATGGCGATACGACCACGGCCATGGCGGCGGCGCTGGCGGCCTTCTACCATCAGGTGCCGGTAGGCCATGTCGAAGCGGGTCTGCGTACGCGCGACATCATGCGCCCGTGGCCGGAGGAGATGAACCGCAGCGTCATCGACGTGGTCGGACGCTGGCTCTTCGCCCCGACGCCGCAGGCGCGCCAGGCCTTGCTCGACGAACGGATCGACGGTTCGCGCATCGCCGTTACCGGCAACACCGTCATCGACGCGTTGCTGATGGCCTCCGATCTGATCGAGGGCGACGCGGCGAGGCAAAATGCGATCGCCTCGGATTTCACCTATCTCGATCCGGCCAAACGTCTCCTGCTTGTGACCGGGCATCGCCGCGAAAACTTCGGCGGCGGCCTGCGCCGCATGTGCGAGGCGCTCGCAAGACTGGCGCGACGCGGCGACGTGCAGGTCGTCTATCCGGTCCATCTGAACGAGAACGTACAGCAGGCCGCGCGCGAGACCCTGTCCGGCGTAGACGACGTCTTCCTGATCGATCCACTGGAATATCTGCCGTTTATCTACCTGATGCGTCGGTCGCACCTCATCATCACCGATTCCGGCGGCATCCAGGAGGAAGCGCCGTCGCTCGGCAAGCCTGTGCTCGTCACCCGAGATGTGACCGAGAGGCCGGAAGCGGTGGCAGCCGGCACCGCACGTTTGGTCGGAACCGATCCCGACGTCATCGTGCGCGAGGCGGAGAAGCTTCTCGATTCTCCCGATGCCTACCGGCGTGTCAGCGAAATCAGCAACCCCTACGGGGACGGCAAGGCCGCCCAGCGGATCCTCGAAGCGATCAGGGTCGGCAACACCCGTTGATCCAACGGCATCCAACTGCGTTGACGAGCGGCTTCGCACGCGATAGCACGATCTTGGAACTGGTTCCGCCGCGAGGCGGATGAAAATGGGAACGCGGTGCGGCCTTTGCGGGCCAATGCCGCGGCTGCCCCCGCAACTGTAACCGTTGAGCCAACTACCGGACATGCCACTGGCCTCGATCGGCCGGGAAGGTGGAAGGAGGCGATGACACGGGAGCCAGGAGACCTGCCGTTCCAGTCACCCAAGCCAGGATACGGGGTGTGTCCTAGCGCGGTCGTCCGTCGCGGTGACATCGAAAGTTGCCGCATGCCGGAAACGGCCGGGGTTCGATGTGCATTCGCCCGTCATAAGCCTCAAGCCTGAAACCGTCTGCGGTTCTGATGAAACCGGGGCGCGTAGCGCCCTTGCCTGGAAGCGGGGACAGACATGAGACAGTGGATTTTGACGGCAAGCGCGCTGGCGCTCGCATGTGGGACGGCACAGGCGCAGACAGCACCTGGCACCGACGAAGACGCAACACTTCTGGACAGGATCGTGGTGACGACGCCGCTGCGGCGCGAGACGCCGCTGATCCGTTCGACGTCGTCGGTGACGGTTGTCGACGAGGCCGAGATAGCAAGCTCGGCGGCCGCCGACCTGCCCTCTCTGCTCAAGCGCTACACCGGCGTTTCGATAACCAGCTACGGTGGCCAGGGCGCTTCGTCCAACGTGCAACTTCGCGGCATGTCCTCGACCCAGACGCTGGTGCTGGTCAATGGCGTCCGCACCGCAGCGGCAACAAGCGGCACCAGCTCGCTTTTCAATATTCCTCTGTCGGCGATCGAGCGTATCGAGATCGCCAAGGGGCCGCATTCGTCGCAATACGGCGCCGATGCGATGGGCGGCGTCATCAACGTCATCACCAAGCGCGGCGGTGCCTGCGGTGACGGCCGCAATTTCTGCGGCAGCGTGACGGCGGGCGTCAGCCATCCCTGGGGCGCGCAGCTATCCGCAGACCTTCGTGGCGAGGTGGACGGCCTCGAATATTCGGTCGGCGGCGGCATCCTTGGCACGCGTGGCTACGACTTCACCCTGCCGACGACCTGGGGGCACGAACCCGATGATGACGGGTTCATGCAGGGCTCGTTCAATTTCTCGCTGTCGAAGCAGTTCGACTGGGGCCGGCTCTATGCCGACGGTCTCTTCTCGCGTGGCCGCAGCCAGTATGACGCCACCGCGCCCGGCTTCAACGAGGTCGACACCACGACTTTCGCTGGCAAGGCCGGTACAACCTTCGACCACACCGACGACTGGTCGTCGACGGTTGAATTTTCGAGCGGCGTGGACCTGAGCACGAATTTCCGTGACGGCGTGCCTGGCGAGGACGAATTTGACACAACCCGCTATGGCGTTCTTGCATCGACAGAAAAGAGCTTCACGACTGGACTGGTCGACCACACGCTGCTTGGCGGCTTCGAGGTCTATCGCGAAAGCGTCGACACCACCTTGCCGCTAGCCGTCACGGGCCGCACGCTTGCAGCCGGTTTCGCCCAATACTCGCTCGACTATGGCGCGCTTACCGTCGATAGCGGCATCCGCCACGACTACAACGAGCAGTTCGGTGATGCGACCACCTACAATATCGGCGCCAGTTACGAGTTCGTGCCGGGCCTCGTCGGCCGCGCATCCTATGGTACGGGCTTCCGCGCCCCGACCTTCAACGACCTTTATTACCCTGGCTATTCCAATCCGGACCTGCGCCCGGAGAAGTCGCAGACCTACGAGGTCGGGCTAGCCTGGCAGCCGAACGCCGATACCAGCGTCGATCTCGTTTTCTACCAGACGTGGCTGCGTGACGCGATCGCCTCCATGCCGCCGACCTATATCCCGTTCAATGTCGCGCGTGCGCGCATCACCGGCTTCGAAGCATCGGTCTGGCACGCTTTCGACGAGCGCTGGAGCGGCAAGGTGACCCTCGACGTGCGCGATCCGGTCAATCTCGATAACGGGCTCCATATCCCGAACCGCGATCGCTTCAAGGCGGGCGCGGAGCTGAACTTTGCCGCCACCGACAGGCTCGACCTGTCGGCCAAGGTGCTCTACGTCGCTTCCAGGCACTCGAACGTGGCCAACACCACCAGGGCGCCGGACTATGTTACGGTCGATCTGTCCGCCAGCTATCGCTTCGATGAAAAGTCGACGATGAAGTTCTCGGTCGAGAACCTGTTCGACGAGACGTACGAGACGGTTGCGGGCTACCGCGCGCTGGGCCGGACGGTCAATCTGAGCCTGACCCGGCAATTCTGATCGGGAAACGCGTCGTGTTCATCGCCCGCGCCATACTTGCCGTTTCCCTGACAATTGCTGCGGGGATCTCGCCGGCGTGGGCGACCGACGGCGCACCAAGCCGTGTCGTCTCGATGAATGTCTGCACGGATCAGCTCGCCATGCTGCTGGCCGCGGAGGGGCAGCTCCATTCCGTTTCGCACCTTGCCGGCGATCCGGGCGTGTCCGTGCTGGCCGACGAGGCGGGACGCTATGTCGTCAATCACGGGCTCGGCGAGGAAATCTTCCTGATGCAGCCGGACCTGGTGATTGCCGGCACTTTCACCACGCGGGCAACCATCGACATGTTGCGGCGCCTGGGCTTTCGGGTCGAGGAATTCGCCCCCGAAGGCACGTTCGAGGGCGTGCGGGCCAACATACGCCGCATGGGCGAGTTGCTTGGGCGGCAGCAGCGCGCGGATGAATTGATAGGGGAGCTCGATGCCGGGCTGGCGGAACTGGCAAGTGAGCCGACACCGCCACTTTCAGTCGCTCTCTACTCCGCCAACAGCTACACGTCCGGCGACGGCTCGTTGTCCAACGCCGTGATTGAGGCTGCAGGCCTGCAAAGCATCGCCGACCGGCTCGGCATCGTCGGCGTCCAGCGCCTTCCGCTCGAACAGCTCGTGCTTTCCAACCCGGATCTGGTCGTGCTCGGCGAACGTACTTACGACCGGCCGGCCCTCGCCCATGAGAATTTCCGGCATCCCGCCTTCACAGCGATCGCCTCGCAGGACCGGCTGGTGCGCATTCCCGACCGCTACTGGATATGCGGCGCGCCCTTCACGCTCGAGGCGGCGCGACTCCTGCGCGATGCGGCGAATGCCCATGCAGAGGCCGCGCGATGAGCGATCGCATCAGCTATGCGGCGGTGCTTGGCGCGCTTGCGGCGGCAACGCTTGCGCTGTTTTTCGTCTCGCTGACCACCGGACCGGCGGATGTCGGCTTCGGGGAGAGCATCAGGGCGCTTGTCTCCGGCGACGCCGACCTGTTGACCCTGGTGATGCGTGAGATACGCCTCCCCCGCGCGCTGCTGGGGTTGATGATCGGCGCGACCCTCGGCCTGTCCGGCGCGGTACTGCAGGGCTATCTGCGCAACCCGCTTGCGGAGCCTGGCCTGCTCGGCATCAGCGCTTCGGCCTCTCTGGGCGCCGTCGTCGCCATCTACACCGGTATCTCGGTTGCCTTTCCGCTCGGCCTGCCGCTTGCAGCCCTGGCGGGCGCCGTGCTGGCCGTGCTGCTGCTGCGCGTCATGGCCGGCGAGCGCGGCGGTACGCTCACCATCATCCTGGCAGGCGTCGCGATTTCGGCCTTTGCCGGCGCAATGACATCGCTGGTGCTAAACCTGTCGCCCAACCCCTTCGCCGCTACCGAAATCGTATTCTGGATGCTGGGCTCGCTCACCGACCGCTCGATGACCCATCTGTGGCTGTCGGCGCCCTTCATGGTGGCGGGCTGGGTGATGCTTGGCATGCTGGCGCGGCCGCTCGACGTTCTCACGCTGGGCTCGGATGCCGCCGCCAGCATGGGTGTCGACATGCGCCGGGTCCAGTTCCTCGCCGTGTTCGGCACGGCGGCTTCTGTCGGCGCCGCTACCGCGATCGCCGGCGCGATCGGCTTCATTGGACTTGTGGTGCCCCACGTGCTGCGGCCGCTGGTTGGTGCCGTGCCATCCCGCCTGCTGCCAGCCAGCGCACTGGGTGGAGCTGCAGTGCTTCTTGCAGCAGACATACTCGTCCGCCTGATCGCGCCCGGCCGTGACCTAAAGCTCGGCGTGCTGACCGCCATCGTCGGCGCGCCGTTCTTCCTGTGGCTCGTCTGGCGCACCCGGAGGCGGATGCTGTGACGCTGCTTTCCCTTTCCAGTCTGTCGGCGGAACTCGGCGGCAAGACCGTGCTGCGCGACGTGGCACTAACGGTCGAGGAAGGTGAATTCGTCGGCCTTATCGGGCCCAACGGGGCCGGAAAGTCGACCCTGCTGCGCACCATCCTCGGCTTGACGCCGTCCCAAGGCAATATCGAGCTTGGCGGCCAGGCTGCAGCATCGATGAGCGCGGCGCAACGCGCCAGGCTCGTCTCCTACCTGCCGCAGGAGCGCGAGATCGCCTGGCCGGTAACCGTCGAGCGTCTTGTCGGCCTCGGCCGCGCGCCCCACCTGCCGCCTTTCGCCCGTCCCGGCGCGGCGGACGAAGCGGCGGTACGTGAGGCTATGCGGCGTATGGATGTCGAAGACTTCGCAACCCGCCGCGCCACCGAGCTTTCAGGCGGTGAGAAGGCGCGCGTGCTGATCGCCCGCGCGCTGGCGCAGGAGGCGCCCTTGATGCTGGCCGACGAGCCGACGGCCGGGCTCGATCCCGCGCACCAGATCACGCTGATGCGCGTGTTTGCCGGGCTCGCCAAGGAGGGACGGAGCGTCATCGCGTGCCTGCACGACCTTGGACTCGCCGCACGCTGGTGTTCACGGCTGGTTCTCTTGGCCGACGGATCGATCGTCGCCGATGGCCCGCCGCGGGACGTTCTCACCGCCGCGCGTCTGCGCGACGTATATGGCATCCAGGCCTATCTGGGCGAAGACGGCGGCGGCCTCGTCGTCCACCCGCTCGATCTGGCCGAATGACGAGGCGAAGACAATGACGCAGCTGCCGCAACTCCTTGCCGAACATCTTTGCGACTGGCGCTCCGGCTGGAGCATGGGCACGTTCGGCGCGATCGCCGAGTTCCATCACGACGAAGGGGAAAAGCCGCAGGTTGACGACGCAGCCGGCCTTGCCAGAGCTACATCGAGAGGCGGTATCCGCATCAATGCCGACGGTGTCGCCGAGATCGTGCCCATCGCCTACGAAACCCTGAGCCCGCGTGCCCATCGCTGGACGCAGGCGGTCGCATTGTGTTTGCCGGAACACGCGGCACGCCGCACCGCCCGCACCGTTCTCACCGAGCTAGGGCCTGACACCGACGCTGTGCGGCCGCAGGACCGCGATGGCGTACTGTTCGACATGGGGCTTTCGCTGCCGCAATGCGATTTCTGCATCAGGACTGCCGATCCGGCGCTGCTCGAAACCTTGCGGCAGGCCGAAGGGCGCTCGCTGTTCGAACCCGGCAATCCGGCGATGCCGGCCATCCTCGCGGCCCATCCGCACCGCGTGGCGATCACCAATATCGGTCGCGTCGAGGTTTATCAGAAGATCGGAGGGCCGGACACGGGCGGCGTCTCCCCGCCCGGACCCCACACCCACCTGCTACCCAAACTGCTCGCCACCGGTCGCACGCACTCGGCAAACACGCCGATACCGAAAGGGTTGCTGCCGCTCGGCTCGCTTCATCCCGGCAATCCCGTGATCGGCGCGATGGGCGAAGACCGCCCGTTCGACGCCGCGTTGCATGAAGCCTTCCAGCAGATGCTCGTCCGTTTCGGATCGACGGAAGCCGTCGCCGAAAAGACGCGGGTGCTGGAGGCGGTTTCACGTGCCGACGAACCGACTAGCTATGGTCTGCCGCGCACGCGCCTCGGCCGCGTCGCGATGCGACTGGCCCTGCGCCAGCAGGCCCATGTGACGGCAGAGGCTTCGGATACCGCGGCGCATGCCGAAATCAACCGCTGGATTGCCGCGATCGAGCCGGCGGGCGGCAACGAGGCCGACACCGACGACGACGCGCCCGGTCATTAGGCGTTCAGGTACCCACCAGCTTCAGCGGCTTGTCGAAAACGGCAAGAACGCGGCCGAGTTCATGTCCGCGCTTGAGGATCATCCCGCTCGCGGCGACCACCGAAAAGGCGCCCTGTCGTCGCGCCAGCGCCGGCGTCTTGACGATCTGGTAGAGCGGCACTTCGCTGGTGCGCCGAAAGACCGAGAACACTGCACGGTCCCGCAGATGGTCGATGGCGTAGTCGCGCCATTCGCCTGCCGCGACCATGGTGCCGTAGATTTTCAGGATCTGATCGAGCTCTCGCCGATGAAAGGTTACCGGAAGCTCATCCCGCTCGCGCCGCCTTTCGTGGAGCGGGATCAATATTGCGGAATCGTCCTTACCCTCCGCTCCGGTGCCGTGATCGGTCATGCAGTGGCCTTTCGTGACAGTTCGACGACAATACGAAGGTCGCGCTTCCAGACCGGAAATGCAAGCCCCGTTGCCCAGCGCGGGTCACGTCAGGGTTCGATGTGAAGTCGAAAAAGTTCCGTCACATTGCATCACAAAGTGCCACGGCGTGTCGTGATTGGTGATGGCTCGCCTTATTGTCGCCGCATTTTATCCAAGCTGACGCCCCATTGTGTGGCGACCATCCACCTGTTGCCTGAGACGGTTCGGTCCGGCAAGGCCCTGTAACCCCAAGCCCCCGCCCACGGGGCAAGGTCGGATCGAACCAACTCCGGGTGAACGCCCGGACGTCAAGGGCACGACGATCCCAAAGCAAGCAATCACCGGCGCTGGTCCCAGTGCCGGTTTTTGTTTTTACGGGAACCGTCTGACGGTGTCTTCACCAGTTTGGGGGACGGGTAACGATCGCGGCGCCCAGGATCGGGCCGGGTAGTCCACCCGACACCATCTCCTGCACGAGCACGGCGCAGCCGCCGGCGCCCTTCTTGGCGACTTCGCTCATCGGCAATTCGAACCGCGCCTTCTTGCCGTGCCACATGCCTGCCGAGTGAAAGCCCGACACGGCGTTCAGATAAGTGAAGTTGCGGCCGCGATTTTCGCCGCGGGTGATTTCCACCTCGCTCGCCGCATTGAAATAGACCAGCACGACATGTGCTTCGTCGACCGAACGCGGCAATTCGCCGGTCTCGATGATGACCGAATCGCCGCTGTAGGAGACCTTGACGTCAACGACCATGCCTTCCGCGGTACCCGACATGCGCTCTATGGCCGCCTCGACCTTGCCGCGCTTGGCGCCATTCATCTGCTGGCGGCCGTTGACGACCGCCTGGGGCGTGTAGACTGAGCGGTTCCCGAAGGCGCGGTTGTATTCCTGCTGGCGCGCGGTGTTGTCGGCGCTGGCGAGCGTGTCGCGCCAACCGAGATAGTCCCAGTAGTCGACGTGGTAGGCCAGAGCCACCACGTCACCGGCTAGCGCAAGGCGACTTAGCGTCTCGTCCGCTGGCGGACACGAATTGCAGCCCTGGCTTGTAAAGAGCTCCACGACAGCCTTCGGCCGCTTGACATTTTCCTCGGCGAGCGCGCCATAGGGCAATGCAAGCAGGAGCACGGCCGTCGCCAGCCTGAGAAGGTTCACGCCCAATGGTTGTTTCCGAATTTCCCTGTCGGGTCCCCGACCGGACCCTTCTTGATGGCTGCGCAGATTAGGCATCGCAGCCCTCAACGGAAAGTCACGTTGCGGTGAAATTTTTGTACCAATCTTCAATGCTGTGCTTCGGAGCCGCGAATGTTTGACGATCTGCAGATCCGTTTCGACCTCTATTGCGAACGTACCGGGCCGGAATTCTGGTCAGAGCCCGTCAATGCACTGACCAATCTCGCTTTCGTGATGGCCGGGCTGTGGGGCCTTTACGCAACGCGGCGGCGCGGGAAAGACGCCTTCTCGGAATTGCTTTGCTGGTGGGTAGTGGCGATCGGCGTCGGCTCCTTCCTGTTCCACACCTTCGCCACCCGGCTCACTATGTGGGCCGACATCCTGCCGATAGCCGGCTTCACGCTTGCCTATACCCTGTTCAACCTGCGCCGATTCATGGGCCTGCCCTGGCTGTCGTCACTGATGGCGTTCGTGGCGTTCTATGTCGTAGCCGGCGTTTTCACGGCGCTCGTGCCAGACTGGCTGCGTGACGCCTCCAACGGTTCGACCGGCTATCTGCCGCCTTTCCTGGCGCTATTCGTGTTCGGTCTGCTGGTTCTGCGAAGCGGACACCCGGCCGGCTGGTACAACCTGGCAGCCGCCGGCATCTTCGTCGTATCCGTCAGCTTCCGTGCACTCGACCCGCATGTGTGCGAAGCCATGCCGCTCGGCACGCATTTCCTCTGGCACACGCTCAACGGGCTCCTTCTGGGCGTGCTGCTGGCAGCCGTTGCGCGATATGGAGCCGCAGGCGATGCCCGGCTCGCACGGCCACCCATTCAGTCGGCCGGATGAACCTGCAGGCCCCTTTGCAGTAAGCGTCGCCTTGCCGCAACTATGGTATGATCGGGGATGACACGGAGAGGTCGTTCCCATGTCCAGCTTCACAAGCGCAGTCGTATCGATACCGGGCAGTGAGCGCATTGGGCGAACGCCCTTCGGCGCGCGCATGATCGTGCATGCCACTGCTGCCGAGACCGACGGCGCCTTCGGCATGTGGGAGACGTTCACGCCACCCGGAAAAGGCCCCGCACCGCACACACATACGCGCGAGACCGAGGTCTTTCGTGTGATCCGCGGCCTCTATCGCTTCCATTGCGGTGACGACGAGTTCGACGCGCCACCCGGCTCGGTTGTGGTGCTGCCGCCGCATGTGCGTCATGGCTGGGTGAATATCAGTGACGAGGAAGGCCAGATGTTCGCCACCGTGACGCCGGGCGGCCTGGAGCAGCTGTTCCTGGAGATCGAGGCCCGTAGGACCATCACGCAGGAGGAAATTGCGGCGATGGAAGCGCGCCTCGGCATCATCAACGATGAAACCGAGGCGCTTGGCGTTTCGTTTCCCGGCTGGTGACTACGCGGCGAGATCGCGCAGAACGTACTGCAGGATGCCGCCGTTCTTGAAGTAGTCCAGCTCATCGAGCGTATCGATGCGGCAAAGGATCGGAACGTCCTTCACCGTGCCGTCCGCATAGGTCACCTTGGCCACCATCTTCTGGCGCGGCTTGATGGTCTCGAGCCCGTCAATGGTGACGGTCTCGTCGCCCTTCAGGCCCAGCGACGCCCAACTCGTGCCCTCGTCCAGCGTGAACGGCACGACGCCCATGCCGACGAGGTTGGAGCGGTGGATGCGCTCGAACGACTGCGCGATCACGGCGCGAACGCCGAGCAGGTTGGTGCCCTTGGCAGCCCAGTCGCGCGACGAACCGTTGCCGTATTCGACGCCGGCGAATATCACCAGTGGCACGCCCTCGGCCTTGTACTGCATGGCCGCATCGTAGATCGACATCTCCTCCTTGGAGGGATAGTGGATCGTGAAGCCGCCTTCCTTGCCGTTTTCGCCGAGCATGTGGTTGCGGATGCGGATATTGGCGAAGGTGCCTCGCATCATCACCTCATGGTTGCGCGGCGCGTGCCGTACTGGTTGAAGTCGGCAACGCCGACGCCGTGGTCGGTGAGATACTTGCCAGCCGGCGACGCAGCCTTGATCGAACCGGCCGGGGAGATGTGGTCGGTGGTGATCTTGTCGCCGAAGAGGCCCAGAATGCGAGCGCCCTTGACCGGAGCTGTCGCGTCCGCCTTCTGGCCCATGCCCACGAAGTAAGGCGGGTTCTGCACGTAGGTCGACTGGTCGTCCCACGCATAGGTCTCGCCGGACGGTGCCTGAACCTTCTGCCAGTTCTCGTCGCCCTTGAACACGTCGGCATACTTCGTGGCGAAGATTTCGCGCGTGACGTATTTCTCGATGAACTCCTGGATTTCCTGCGTGGTCGGCCAGATGTCCTTGAGATAGACCGGCTGGCCGTCGGCGCCCTCGCCGAGCGGCTCGGTGGTCAGGTCCTTGGTCACCGTGCCGGCAAGCGCGTGTGCGACCACCAGCGGCGGCGAGGCGAGGTAGTTCGCCTGCACGTCGGGCGACACACGGCCTTCGAAGTTGCGGTTGCCCGAGAGCACGGCCGCGCCGATAAGGCCCTTGTCGTTGATGGTCTTGGAGATCGGCACCGGCAGCGGGCCGGAATTGCCGATACAGGTCGTGCAGCCGAAGCCGACGAGATTGAAGCCGATCTGGTCGAGCTCCTTCTGGAGGCCGGACTTTTCGAGATACTCGGCCACCACCTGCGAGCCGGGCGCGAGCGACGTCTTGACCCACGGCTTCTGCTTGAGGCCGACGCGGTTGGCGTTGCGCGCAAGCAGGCCCGCGCCGATCAGCACCGAAGGGTTCGATGTGTTGGTGCAGGAGGTGATCGCCGCGATCACCACATCGCCGTGGCCGAGGTCGAAATCCTCGCCCTCGACGGCATAGCGCTTGGAGACGTCGACGGTCTTCTTGTATTCGGTCTCCAGCGACTTGGCGAAGCCGGATGCGATGTCTTCCAGCGGAATGCGCCCTTCCGGCCGCTTGGGGCCGGCCATCGACGGCACCACGGCGCCCAAGTCGAGCTCCAGCGTGTCGGTGAAAACCGGATCGGCAATGCCGTCCTCGCGCCACATGCCCTGAGCCTTGGAGTAGGCCTCGACCAGCGCGATGCGATCCTCGTCGCGGCCCGAGGTCGTCAGGTAGCGCAGCGTTTCGTTGTCGACCGGGAAGAAGCCGCAGGTTGCGCCATATTCCGGCGCCATGTTGCCGATCGTCGCGCGGTCCGCCAGCGTCATCGAGGACAGGCCCGGACCGAAGAACTCGACGAACTTGCCGACGACGCCCTTCTTGCGCAGCATCTGCGTGACGGTCAGCACGAGGTCGGTCGCGGTCACGCCTTCCTTCAGTTTGCCGGTGAGGCGGAAGCCGATCACTTCCGGCAGCAGCATGGAAACCGGCTGGCCAAGCATGGCAGCCTCGGCCTCGATGCCGCCCACACCCCAGCCAAGAACGCCGAGGCCATTGATCATGGTGGTGTGGCTGTCGGTGCCGACGCAGGTGTCAGGGTAGGCGACCGTCTCGCCCTCTTCATCCTTGGTCCAGACGACCTGGCCAAGATATTCGAGGTTGACCTGGTGGCAGATGCCGGTGCCGGGCGGTACGACGCGGAAGTTGCGGAACGCCTGCTGGCCCCACTTCAGGAACTTGTAGCGTTCCTCGTTGCGCTGGTATTCGAGCTCGACGTTGCGGGCGAACGCCAGCGGCGTGCCGAACTCGTCGACGATGACCGAGTGGTCGATGACGAGATCGACGGGAACGAGCGGGTTGATCTTCTGCGGATCGCCGCCCAGCGAGGCCATCGCGTCACGCATCGCGGCAAGGTCGACGACGGCCGGAACGCCGGTGAAGTCCTGCATCAGCACGCGCGCCGGCCGGTAGGCGATCTCGACGCCGGCCGTGCCCTTGTCGGTAAGCCAGGCGGCAACCGCCGAGATGCTCTCCTTGGTGACCGAGCGGCCGTCCTCGTTGCGCAGCAGGTTCTCAAGCAGCACCTTCATCGAGAAGGGCAGCTTGGAAATGCCGGTCAGGCCATTCTTTTCGGCCTCGACGAGGTTGAAATAAGTGTATTCCGCACCGCCCGCATTGAGCGTCCTGCGGCAATTGAAGCTGTCGAGTGATTGTGACACGTGCGATCCCTAACGTTCGGTTGCCGATTGGGTAACGGACGCCAGTGCATGCTCATCACGCGCAAAGGTGCGGGTACGGTCATTTCCGCTGTCCGTTCCCGTGCGACCCGGCCGTTCAAGGCGGCGCGCGCGCTGGTTCGGCGCAATATGGTTCCCGTGCCGACCGCTGGCACGGTTGCCCCGCATATAGAGAATTTCGTAGAATAGTTCTAGAGCGCTTTGGGGTGAATTTGCTGCATCGCACCGGGTGGTCCGGCGCAGCCGGAGAACTGGAAGGCATGCGGCTGATTGCCGAGAACCTGGCGGGAGAACGCGGCGGAGAGCCGGTTTTCTCCGATGTAAGCTTTGCCATCGGAGAGGGCGAAGGCCTCGTCGTGACCGGCCCGAACGGCGCCGGCAAGTCGACGCTGCTGCGCATTGTCGCCGGCCTCCTGCCGGCAAGCGGCGGCCTGATTCGGCTGGACGGTGGCGGCGAGCAATGGCCAGACATAGCCTCGGCCTGCCACTATCTCGGCCACGCCAACGCGATGAAGACAGCGCTGAGCGTGGATGAGAACCTGCATTTCTGGCAGGACTTTGCCGGCGAGCCGCATCTTCCGATCGACGAAGCGCTGGACATGGTGGGCCTTCCGCAGATCGGCCACCTGCCTTACGGCTACCTCTCCACCGGACAGAAACGGCGCATCGCGATTGCCAGGCTGCTTGTCAGCTACCGTCCGGTCTGGCTGCTAGACGAACCGACGGCAGGGCTCGACAAGGCTTCTGAAGGGCAATTCGCCGCGTTGATGCGGGCGCATCTCGAGGACGGCGGCATCATCCTCGCCGCCACCCACCTGCCGCTGGGGCTCGAAGGGGCGAAGGCTTTGAAGATGGGAGAGCACCGGGAATGACGGCTCCCTACGTTGCCCCCTCTGTCCTGCCGGACATCTCCCCCACGAGGGGGAGATCAGCCGGCCGCGCGGCTTTCGCCAATCGCCGGCGTTGCAGTAGGAACGGTGCGCGCTAAGCTGCCGATCTCCCCCTCGTGGGGGAGATGTCCGGCAGGACAGAGGGGGCAACATAGGGCTCAAGGCTGCTATTTGCCTACCCAGACCAGGGCATGAAGCCCCATGCTAGCCCTCTTCGTCCGCGATCTTCGCCTTGGCATCCGGGCCGGCGGCGGGGCGCTGGTCGGCATCCTGTTCTTCCTCGCCGTGGTGGCCGTCGTTCCGTTCGGTGTCGGACCGGACCTCAACCTGCTGGCCCGCATCGGCCCCGCCATCCTGTGGATCGGCGCGCTTCTGGCCTCGCTGCTCGGCCTCGACCGTTTGTTTCAGGCAGAGCGCGAGGACGGCGCGCTGGACGTGATCCTGTTGGCGGAAGGCCGTCACATGCTGGCGCTGAGCGTCTTCGTCAAATGCCTCGCGCACTGGACGGCGGCGGTGCTGCCGCTGGTGGTCGCCTCGCCTCTGCTTGGCCTGTTCATGAACATGGACCCGCTGGGGATCGGTGCGACGACGCTGACGCTGCTCGTCGGCACGCCGGCCATCGCCTTCATCGGCGCGGTCGGAGCCGCGGTCGCGGTCGCTCTGCCGCGCGGCGGTTTGCTTGTATCGGTGCTTGTCCTGCCGCTGACCATACCCGTGCTGATCTTCGGGGTGTCCGCAGCCTACGGCGCGGTCAACGATCCCGATCCATTCCTCCCTCCCTTCCTCATTCTTGCCGCCTTGACGTTGTTCTTCGCCGTGATCGGGCCGTTTGCAGCCGCTTTGGCTCTCAAGGGCGGGTCCGACTGACGACCGTGCGGCGAAGACACTCACGCGAGTTTGATGCGCCGCAATTGCAAGCGCCCGAGCGTGAGCCTAAGAAAAGCGCATGAGCGATACCGCAACCGCACAGACAACACGCTGGATCGACCTAGCCAACCCGACCCGTTTCGTCGCGCTGGCCGACCGGCTCGTGCCGTGGCTGGCAGCGCTTTCGGCGCTGACACTGGCGGCCGGCATCTGGATGGGTTTCGCAGCACCCGAAGACTACCAGCAGGGCATAACCGTACGGATCATGTACCTGCATGTGCCGTTCGCGTGGCTGGCGATGATGTGCTACTCGCTGATGGCCGTCTCGGCGCTCGGCACGCTGGTCTGGCGGCATCCGTTGGCCGACGTCTCGCTGAAGGCAGCCGCACCCGTCGGCGCCGCGTTCACGCTGCTTGCACTCGCCACCGGTTCGATCTGGGGCAAGCCGATGTGGGGCACATGGTGGGTCTGGGACGCGCGCCTGACCTCCGTCTTCATCCTGTTCCTGATGTATCTGGGCATCATCGCGCTGACGCGCGCGCTCGACGATCCTTCCCGCAGCGCGCGCTGCGGCGATCGTCACGCTGGTCGGCTTCGTGAACATTCCCATCATCAAGTTCTCGGTCGACTGGTGGAACACGCTGCACCAGCCGGCGTCCGTCATCCGGCTCGACGGCCCGACGATCCATCCGACGCTGCTGTGGCCGCTGCTTGTCTGTGCGCTCGGCTTCACGCTGCTGTTCTTCACCTTGCACATGATGACAATGCGAACGGAAATCTGGCGACGCCGGGTTATCGCGATGCGGCGGCTGGCAGTCCGGTCGGCCGACGCGGAAAGGACCGCTTCGTGAGCGCGCATGCCCTCTACGTCTCTGCCGCCTATGGTATCTCCGCGTTGGTGATCCTTGGCCTGATCGGCTGGATTCTGATCGACCAGCGCAACCGCAAGCGTGAATTGTCCCGGCTCGAGGCGGCAGGCATCCGCCGCCGCTCTGACGCGAGGCCGGCCGCGCAATGAGCACCGAAACGGAAAGCGCCCGGCCCAGGTCGCGGCGGCTCTGGCTGGCCCTGCTGCCGCTTGGGCTTTTCATGGCGCTTGCTGCGATCTTTCTCGCCCAGCTTCTTTCCGGCCGCGACAACTCAGTGGTCCCGTCAGCACTCATCGGCGCCGAGGCGCCGCAAACGTCCCTCCCCCGCTGGACGGTACCGGCCTGCCCGGTCTCGATTCGACCCGGTTCGAGGGCAAGGTGACATTGGTCAATGTCTGGGCTTCGTGGTGTGCGCCCTGCCGGCAGGAGCATCCGCTGCTGATGCAGATGGCGCAGGATCCCCGCATCGTCGTAGCCGGCCTCAACTACAAGGACAGACCGGAAAACGCCCGGCGCTTTCTGGGCGAACTCGGCAATCCGTACGCGCAGATCGGAGTCGACGGCAATGGCCGAGCCGCGATCGACTGGGGCGTCTACGGCGTGCCGGAGACGTTTCTCGTGGGCAAGGATGGCCGCATCGCCTGGAAGCATGTCGGCCCGTTCACGCCGGATTCGATCGTCACCGGCCTGATGCCGGAAATCCGGAAAAGCACTCGCGACAGAATAGTCACGAACAAAAGATGACCGTCCGGGGCCGCCTTCTGTGTGCGGTCACCCGTCCGGTTCCCCTGAACGAATTTGTCAGGCCGCGCGCGCCTGCGCGATACGCTCTTCGGCAATTGCCTGCGCGATGTCGTTGGTGGGCCGCTGTTCGGCCTCGGCGCGCTGGAAAATGTCTGTCAGTGTCTCAGGGATAAGCGCCACGTGCCGCATGACCTCCGCACGGTCGTAGCCTTCCGGCGCAAGCTCGGCGGCCACGTTGATGAGGCCGCCGGCATTGATGACGTAGTCGGGCGCGTACAGCACGCCGCGCCGCATCAGATGGGCCGCATCCTCATGGCGTGCGAGCTGGTTGTTGGCCGCACCTGCGACAATGCGTGCCTTCATATGCGGGATCGTGTCGGCCGAAAGCACGCCGCCCAGCGCGCATGGTGCGAAAAGATCGGCCTCAGCCGCGACGATCGTCTCCGTCTCCACCACCTCGGCTCCGAAAGCCTCCCCGGCTTTGGCTACGCGCGCCGCATCGATGTCGGCGACTATCAGCGACGCGCCTTCGCTGTGAAGCTGCTCGCAGAGCGACCAGCCAACGGAGCCCAGCCCCTGGACGGCGATACGCAGGCCTGAAACGGCATCCGAACCGCGCGCGTGCTTCAACGCAGCCTTGACGCCTAGAAACGTCCCGAGCGCCGTAACGGGCGAAGGGTTGCCGCTGCCGCCAACGGTGGTGCCGGACACATTCGGCGTGCGTTCACGCAGGAAGTTGGCGTCATCCAGCGTCAGCCCGACATCTTCGCCGGTGTAGTACTGGCCGTTCAGGGCCGCCAGCATCTCGGCATAGGCCTCGAGCGTTGCCGGGGTCTTTTCAGTCTTCGAATCCGCCTTGATGACGGCCTTGCCGCCGCCGAACGGCATGCGCGCGATGGCAGACTTGAAGGTCATGCCGCACGAAAGCCGCAGCGCGTCGGTGAGTGCGGCGTCGAACGTCGCGTGCGGCCACACCCGCGTGCCACCCAATGCAGGTCCAAGCGCGGTATTGTGGATCGCGACAATGGCGGTGAGACCACGTTCGTCGTCCTGACCGAGCCAGATCTGTTCGTGATCGTCGAAGGCGGCAAGCCGCGCGGCCTTCGCGGTGATGTCGGTCAGTTTCAATGACGACGAAGCAGTGGCTGGGCGCAGCGTGCGCGCCTCCCTTGTCTGCAGCATACGTTCCTCCCGGATGTTGCGTTTCCGGTGTAATTCTAGCGCGGCAGCACGGTTTTTGGTTTCGAAGTGGCCCGGAAAGACGTTCTTACGTTGCGGGACCAACCGATTAGCATTGCCGAATATGTCGCGGGCGCAGCCGACGGCCGCGCCCGCGAGATCGGTCAGGCAAGGCGAGCGTCGAGGGTGACGTCGATGGCGCCAAGCGCCTTGGAAACCGGGCAGCCTTCCTTGGCCTTGTTTGCCAGCTCCTTGAACTTGGCCTCGTCGATACCTGGAACCGCGCCGACAAGCGTCAGCGCGCTGCCGGTAATGCCGGTGCCGGGTACCAGGGTGACGACGGCCTTCGCCTCCAGCTTTTCAGCCGGGGTGCCGTTCTCCGCCAGAAAATGCGAAAGCTGCATGGCAAAGCAGCCGGCATGGGCAGCCGCGATCAGTTCCTCGGGATTCGTGCCCGATTTGCCCTGTTCGTCCTCGAAACGGGCCTTGAATGAATATGGGTGAGCTGAGAAGGCCCCGCTCTGAAGGTCGATGGCACCCGTGCCTTCCTTCAGATTACCCTTCCATACCGCGGTTGCGTGTCGATCCATGGTGGTCTCCCTGGCAAATTGAGCTGCGTTGCCGCCGCGGACGCGACGGTTCCGCTTCAACATAGGGCAGCAGGCCCCGGCGTTCCATGATGCGACAGAAACTTGCCTACTGGCAGACGTCGACCCATTGCGCATCCGTCAGGGCGGCCAGCCGGTCCGGCGCGATGCGCACCGCCGCGTTGATCGCGCCGGCAGCAGGCACGACCTCCTCGAAGCGCTTGAGCGATACGTCGCAGTAGACCGGCAAGGGCTGTGGCAGCCCGAACGGGCAGACGCCGCCGATGGGATGGCTGGTCAGGGCGACGACCTCTTCCGCGCCCAGCATGCGCGGCTTGCCGCCAAGAACGGCCTTGGCCTTCTTGTTGTCCAGCCGCGCGGTTCCGGCAGCCACTACCAGCATGGGCTGTTCGCCCACGCGCAGGCAGATGGTCTTGGCGATCTGCGCTGGCTCGACCCCATGCGCGGTCGCTGCGAGATCGACCGTCGCAGAGCTCTGCTCGGTAACGATGACGGAAATGTCCGGGGCTTTTTCGGCGAAGAAGGTGCTGACAGATTCGAGGCTCATGGCTTTCGGTTAGCCAAGGTCGCGCCTCCCCGCAACCCGTTGGTCATCGCAATCGTCGGCGGTGGCGCGCAAGCACCAAAAAATGTTCGTGCAAAAATGTCGACTCGTCCCGCGTCACCTCGTCTCCAGTCAGGCGCGCCATTCCGGCGCGGCAAAAGGGAGACGACATCATGGACCTGTTGCCGATGACTGATCATTTGCGGAAACTGGCTGAGGAACCACGCGGCGCCCACCGGAGGAACTTTGCCGGAACTGGTCTCGCGATTCTCGCTTTCGCGCTGCTGGGATTTACGCTGGCATCGATATTACACGATGGCGACGGTCGGCTGTCGCGCGTGAATGCAACGCCGACAACGGAGGATGCACGATGAAATTCGTTTGCCTGATCCATCATACCCAGGAAGCCTTCGCGCAGATGAGCGAGGCCGAACACAGCGCTATGCAGGCCGATTCGCTTTCTTATGACCGCGAACTGATGGACCAGGGCAAACTGTTCCTGGCACAGGCGCTGCGCCTGCCCGATGAGGCCAAGACGGTGCGCAGCCGTCGCCGCAAGCCCATGATCACCGACGGGCCGTTCGCGGAAACCAAGGAGCAGATTGTCGGCCTGATCGTGATCGAGGCGCGGGATATGGAGGAGGCTGTCCAGATCGCAGGCAGGTTGCCGCTGGCCCGCACCGGCCACGTGGAGGTGCGCGAAGCCTATTCCATCCACGATTGATCAGATCGGCTCGCCCTGCAGAAGGCGCGGCGCGTGCTCCGACAGTCCAGACGCCTGGCGGATGAAGAAGTCCTTCATCCGCGGCATGCGCTCGACAATGCCCAGCCCGAAATCGCGCACCGCGCGCAGCGGGCCGAAATCGTTGGAGAACATCCGGTTCAGCACATCGGTGGTAATACCCATCTGCAGCGTGTCGAAGCGCCGCCACTGCTGGTAGCGCTCCAGCACGTCGAGCGCGCCGATGTCCTGCCCGAGCCGGTCGGCTTCGACCACGACCTCCGCAAGTGCTGCCGCATCTTTGAAGCCGAGATTGAGGCCCTGCCCGGCGATCGGGTGGATGCCATGCGCGGCATCGCCCGCCAGCGCGAATCGCGGCTTCACGAAATCACGGGCCAGCGTCAGCCCGAGTGGCCATGCGCGGGGCTTGTCCGCAACCCTGATCTCGCCGAGCTTGAGGCCGAAGCGCTGTTCCAGCTCGGCCTCGAAGACGATCTCGTCCTCGGATACAAGCCGCTCTGCGTCCTGCGTCCGCTCCGTCCAGACGATGGAAGAGCGGTTGCGCCCGTCTTCGCCGGTCTTGAGCGGTAGTATGGCGAATGGCCCGCCGGGCAGAAAATGCTCTTCGGCGCGGCCCATATGCGGCCGCTCGTGCTCGACCGTGCAGACGATGCCCGACTGGCCGTACTCCCAGTTCACCGTCCTGATGCCGGCCATGTCGCGCAGCCGCGACCGCACACCGTCGGCGGCCACCAGCAGCCGCGTGCGAAACGTCACGCCGTCGGCAAGATGCACGAGCGTTTCCTGCGCACCCGCCTCGAAGCCGGAAACGCCCACCCCTTCGATGATGTCGATGCCGAGTTCGGCAGCGCGGCGTCGAAGGGCGGCATTGAGGTGCCGGTTCGCGACCATGTGCGCGAAGGCTTCGCCGGGCGCCACCTCGCCGTCGAAGGTGAGGAATACGGGCCGCACCGGATCGGCAGTGCGTGAATCGGTCACGACCATCTCGGTCATGGCCTGTGCATTGGGCTCGATCTCGTCCCAGCACCCAAGTTGCCCGAGCATGCGGGTGGCGGCCGCGGCAATCGCCGAAGCGCGACCGTCCTTCTGCCAGACCCCGGCAGGGGCCGCATCCACCACTGCGATCGCAAGGTGCGGGCTTGCCTGTGCAATACTGACCGCGACCGCGAGCCCAACATAGCCGGCGCCGGCGACGATCACGTCGAGGCGGGCGTCGTCATCTTTTCTGGGCCGAGCCGGCATCGCGCATCCCTTCCGTTTCCATCCGCAGGAACCCTCCCGCGCTTGACTTGTTCCGCCGAACTGTCGAAACCCGGATGACTTTCATTGCCGGGGACAGACCAGATGACGCAGGCCATGCAGGAGCTTCTCGACATACTCGACCTCGAGCAGCTTGAACACAACCTGTATCGTGGTCGCAGCCATAAGGTCGGCTGGCAGCGCGTATTCGGAGGCCAGGTCATCGGGCAGGCGCTGGTGGCAGCCCAGCGCACCGTCGATGGCGAGCGCTATGTTCACTCCCTGCACTGCTATTTCATGAGGCCGGGCGATCCTGCGGTACCGATCGTCTACGAGGTCGACCGCCTGCGCGACGGCGGCTCCTTCACCACGAGGCGCGTCACTGCGATCCAGCACGGCCATGCGATCTTCTCGCTCGAATGCTCGTTCCAGATCGAGGAGCACGGGCTCGAGCACCAGATGCCGATGCCGCTCGACGTACCCGGCCCCGAACAGTTGCATTCACAGATCGAGCTGCTTCAGGAAACCGGCCACACTGTGCCGGAATCGGTGCGCAAGTTCTGGGCGCGCGAGCGGCCGCTGGAGATCAAGCCCGTCAACATCGAGCACTACACCACGCGCGACAAGCTGCCGCCGCGCCAGCATGTCTGGGTGCGCGCCAGCGGCGAGGTGCCGGACGACCGGCGGTTGCAGGCCGCCATCCTCGCCTACCTGTCGGACATGACCCTGCTCGACACGTCGACCTTCGCCCATGGGCGCATCGGCTTCGATCCCGAAATCCAGATGGCGAGCCTCGACCACGCAATGTGGTTCCATCGCCCGCACAAGCTCGACGACTGGCTGCTCTACACGCAGGACAGCCCCAATTCGATCGGCTCCCGAGGCTTCTCGCGGGGTTTTCTTTATGCGCGCGACGGTGCGCTGATCGCCTCCACCGCCCAGGAAGGGCTGGTGCGCCTTCGCACGCCGCGCGAGAAATAGTCGATACTGTGCAATTGCCTAATTTATAGGCAATTGTGTTGCTGCACCTGCGAACGGCGGTCGGCCGGTCTCAGAATTTTTCACGTATTTACAATCAGTTAACTGCGCGCCGGGGCAACTGGCACGCGGCTTGATTCACCTTTGGCACTCCTCGGCTGCCCAGGCAGACCGGCGATGTCACGGCAAACGCGGGGGACCCGCAAAAGCGAAGGGTGAAACCTTATGAAAATCGTGATGGCAATCATCAAGCCGTTCAAGCTCGACGAGGTGCGCGAAGCGCTAACCGCCGTCGGGATCCAGGGCCTGACTGTCACCGAAGTCAAAGGCTACGGGCGGCAGAAGGGTCACACGGAAATCTATCGCGGCGCGGAATACGCCGTTTCCTTTCTTCCCAAGGTGAAGATCGAGGTCGCTGTCAGCACCGATCTCGTCGACAAGGCCGTGGAGGCGATCTCCGGCGCGGCCAAGACCGGGCAGATCGGCGACGGCAAGATCTTCGTCTACGGCATCGATCAGGCCGTGCGCATCCGCACCGGCGAAACAGACACCGACGCGCTCTGAGCGGCACGGACCATCCATGGAGATTGCTATGAAAATTCCAACCTTCGTTTCAGCTGCCCGCGCGAGCGCCGGCATGCTGGCGCTGACCGCGTTCACCGCGATGCCCGCCTGGGCGCAGGACGCCGCCGAGGGTGCGGCCGAAGAGGCCGCAGAGGCTGCGCCGCAATTTGCCGCCGCGGCCGACACTGCATTCATCTTCAACACGCTGCTCTTCCTGATGGGTGGCTTCCTGGTGATGTGGATGGCTGCTGGCTTCGCGATGCTTGAAGCAGGCATGGTGCGCACCAAGAACGTCTCGATCCAGCTCACCAAGAACATCGCCCTCTACGCGATTGCAGGCCTGATGTACTGGGTCATTGGCTACAGCCTCATGTATGTCGACGTCGGCAGCTATTTCGGCACGTTTGCTCCATACAGCTTCGATCCGGTCGGGCTTGAAGGCGCCGACACGGCGGCGTTGCTTGAAACCGGCTATTCGACCGCCTCGGACTGGTTCTTCCAGATGGTGTTCGTGGCGACCGCCGCATCGATCGTCTCCGGCACGCTCGCCGAGCGCATCAAGCTGTGGCCCTTCCTCGCTTTCGTCGTCATCCTCACCGGCATCCTCTACCCGATCACCGGCGCCTGGACCTGGGGCGGCGGCTGGCTGAGCCAGATGGGCTTCTCCGACTTCGCCGGCTCCACGATCGTTCACTCGGTCGGCGGCTGGGCAGCCCTTGCCGGTGCGATCCTGCTCGGCGCGCGTAATGGCAAATACGCCTCCGACGGCTCCGTGCAGCCCATTCCGGGCTCCAACATGACGCTCGCGACTCTCGGCACCTTCATCCTGTGGCTCGGCTGGTTCGGCTTCAACGGCGCCTCCCAGCTTGCCATGGGCACGATCGGTGACGCGGCAGACATCAGCCGTATCTTCGCCAACACCAACCTTGCCGCGGCAGCGGGCGTGGTCGCCGCGCTGGTTCTGACCCAGATCCTCTACAAGAAGGTCGATATCACCATGGTGCTCAACGGCGCTTTGGCCGGTCTGGTGTCGATCACCGCCGAGCCGCTCGCCCCCGGGCCGTTCGCCGCGATCCTCATCGGTGCCGTTGGCGGCGTCATCGTTGTGCTTGCCGTGCCGATGCTCGACAAGTTCAAGATCGACGACGTCGTGGGCGCGATACCCGTCCACCTCTTCGCAGGCATCTGGGGCACGCTCGTCGTTCCGTTCACCAACGCGGACGCAAGCTTCGGCACGCAGATCGTCGGCATTGTCGCCATGGGCCTGTTCACCCTGGTCGCCTCCTTCGTTGTCTGGTTCATCATCAAGGCCACCATCGGCCTGCGTGCGAGCCCCGAAGACGAAATGGCCGGCCTCGATCTCGCGGAGATCGGCGTGGAGGCCTATCCGGAGTTCTCGGCGGGCCGCTGACGCGCCGAAACCCATCCCGTAGCGGCGGTCATAAAGGCCGCCGCACCTTTGAGGCCCGGTTCCCGCCGGGCCTCATTTTTGTCGATCGCCGAGACCGTCAGCCGCAGAACCAGTCGATGAATGCCTGCAGTTTGGGCGGCTGCCCGCGCGACGGATAGTAAAGCTGAAAACGGTCCGGTGCAGGCTCGAACCGTGACAGGACTTCGACCAGTTCGCCCGCTTCGATAGCCGAAAGTTCCGTTGCCCTGAAGCGTTGAGCGATGCCAAGTCCTTCGCGCACCGCCAGGCCCATATGGTCGTTGTCGTCCAGCACCAGCCGCGGATTCGGATCGATCCGCAGCACCTGGCCGTCGACGTTGAAGGTCAGTGGCTCCAGCCGCTGGCTGCCCGGCAGCCGATAGCGGATGATCTGGTGGCCTTCGAGGTCGCCCGGCACATCGGGAATGCCCGCGATCTCCAGATAGCCCGGCGAAGCAAGCATGACCCGTCGAAGCGTTGGCCCGATGGGGCGGGCGATCATGTCCATTTCCAGCGCATTCGGAAACCGGATACCCGCGTCGTAGCCGCCGGCCACGATGTCGGCCAGTCGGTCGTCGGTCGTCAGCTCCAGGGTGATTTCCGGGTAGGCCCTGATGAAAGCTGCGAGCCTTGGCAGAATGCAGACCTGCGCGGCCAGCCGCGACAGGTTGATGCGCAAATTGCCGGCTGGCCTCTTGCCAACGGTGCGGACCCGGTCGAGCGCGTCGGTAATGTCACCGAAAGCCCTTTCGGTATCCCGCAACAGAAGTTCGCCTGCCTCCGTCAAACGCACACTGCGGCTGGTGCGTTCGAAGAGCCTGACGCCAACCATGCCTTCAAGCTGGCGGATTTTCTGGGATACCGCCGAAGGCGTCATGCCCAACCGGCCGGAAGCCGCGGTGAAGCCGCCGGCCGAAGCCACCATTCGGAAAGCAGGCAGAAGAGGGAAGACTTCCGGAACAATCATTTAGCATCTCTTCATGACGCTTGAAGAATGCATCGGCTCAACTTCACGATCAAGCCGCGCCATCTATCGCTCATTCCCTTTCAGAAGATGGAGTGACGAATGACCGGGATGACCAATCCGAAAATGCCGGACCCGGAGCAGCGGTTCGGCGACAGTATCGACGTTGCGATAGAGAAAGCCCTTGCAGAGCAAAGGATCGTGGGCTGCGTGGTTCTCGTGGCCGATAGCGGTGAGCTGGTTTACGAGCGCGCCGCCGGCTACGCCGATCGCGAAGCGGGCCTGCCGATGAAACTCGACACCGCTTTCCGCTTTGCATCGGTGACGAAACCCTTCACGACGATGGCGGCGTTGAAGTTGATGGAGGCCGGCCGCCTTTCGCCCGAGGACAGGGTGACCGATCATCTGCCCGTCTTCCGCCCCCGCCTAGCAAATGGCGCCGTGGCCGATATGCGGATCAGCCACCTGATGGCGCATCTGGCGGGGCTCGACTACGGCTTCAACCAGCAGGCAGACGGCACCTACGCCGGCGCGGGCATTTCCGACGGTCTCGACGATGGCAGGGGCTCGCTGGCAGAAAACCTCGAACGGATTGCGAGCGTGCCGCTCGATCAGGCGCCCGGTGAAGGCTGGCGCTACTCAGTGGCAACGGATGTTCTTGGCGCGGTGATCGAGGCAGTCGTTGGCGAGCCGCTCGACAAGGCGATCGGTGAACTGGTCTGCCGTCCATTGGGGCTCAATGCAGCCTTTGCGTGGCCCGGCGACGATCTCGCCATTCCGTATTACGACGCCGACCCGCAGCCCGCGAGAATGACCGGGCCGGTGGAAGTCCCGTTGCCGTTCGTCGAGGGCCCCGGCGTCCGCTTCGATCCCGGGCGCATCCACTTGCACACTGCGTGGCCCTCCGGCGGCGCCGGCATGGCCGGCCGCGCCAGCGACGTACTGACCCTCCTGGAAGCTTACCGAACCGGCAATTTCCTGCACGACGATCTCCGCCAGGCCGCCCGGCTCCCTCGCACCGGCGCGGAGGCGCAGATGGCCGGACCGGGCTGGGGCGCCTCCTGGCTCGGTGCCGTGCTGGTCGATCCCGGCACGGCGGGCAGCGCCTGGAGCCCGGGATCGGTTTCGTGGGGCGGTGTCTACGGAAACTGGTGGGGCATCGATTTCACACGAAAGAGAACAGTCGTCTCGCTGACCAACACGGCCTACGAAGGCATGATCGGTGAATTCGCAAGGGACATCGCCGCCGCCGCGGCTATGTGACCGAACCAGCCTATTGAAGGCTGGCTGCCGCCGAAGCGCACTCCAGCCGGCCTGCGTACAAGGCCGCGGCAAAGGCAATTGCCGCGGAACCCAGCATGACGACCAGCATCCCGTAACGGGCATTGTCCGGCGTCAGAACGGCTCCCGTGATCGACGCCATGGCGGCGCCCCCGGCCACAGCAATGGCGCTCGCAAGACCGGCCGCACTGCCAGTCAGATGAGGCCGAACCGACATCGCGCCTGCATTCGCCGCCGGCATCGACAGGCCGTTCGAGAGGCCGGCGAACATGCAGGGACCGAACAGTGCCCAGACATGAGCCACTCCAGCCGCCCAGAGGACCAAGCCCAGAAGAAGACCGGCGCAGGCCACCATTCGTCCCCAAACGAGCATGGTCGTCAGTTGAAAGCGATGCGCAAAGCGCCCTGCAATAAAACTTCCCAACATGAACCCGACCGTGATCGAGCCCATGTAGAGACCGAGTGTCGTCGGCGACAGATCGAAAGAGGCAGCGGCAAGCGGCGCCCCGGCCAGAAAGGCGTAGAAGGCGCCTATCGAGAAGGCCATGCACAGCGAATAGGCCCAGAAGCGGTTTGACCCGAGCAATTCGGGATAGGCGCGAAACTGTTCGGCAAGTGTGCTGGACGGGTTGGAGTTGGTTTCACGCAGATCGAACCAGCACAGGACGAACACGCCGATGCCGAAGATTGCGAGGAACCAGAAACTCGCCCGCCATCCGAACATCTGGTCGAGAAAACCACCGAGGCTGGGGCCGAGCATGGGCGCCAGCGCCCAGGCCATCGCCACATAACCGATCCTGCTTGCCGCATCTTCCCTGCTGGTCGTGTCGCGGATGGCCGCCAGCGCCACCGCATAGGTCGGCGCAATCACGGCCTGCACCATACGAAGAGCGAGGAACGTCCGGACGTCGGAAACCATGATGCAACCGATCGTGGCCACAATGAAGACGGCAAGCCCCCACAGGATCACCGGCCTTCGACCGAACCTGTCCGACAACGGTCCCATCACCACCTGCAGGCACGCCGAAACGGCGGCGTATGCGGCCAGCGCCAGACCGACAACGCCATAGCCCGCCCCGAACTCGGCAGCCATCGCAGGCAAGGACGGGAGGAAGATGTTGATGGGGATGATTCCAAGCGCCGACAACAAGATCAGCGTGACGAGGTGTGGTGCGTTTGTTGTTTTCGACATGACGATCGGCTTCGGGAGCGGACAAGTTCAGAGGCATAAAAAAGGCCCCATCCGGGGCCGGCTTACCGCGCATGGGTGCTTTCGCCAGGCAGCCTAAGCCACCTTGCCCACGCGCCTTCCCACTACGATCGAAACCATGTCGCTACTCATGATCTTACCCGCTAGACGGGAATCGGCGAGCGGTCAACATCGTCAGCGCACTGGAACAGACCGGTCTCAACACCGCACCGCGCGGTGGCGCATGGTTAATGCCGCCTTAACCTCCACCGCCTAACCTGCACTCGATTCCGCGCGGCCGTCCTGGCCTGCGCAAACCATGCTTGACGGGGAGTTCTCATGCGTTCGGGTGCGTCAGCGCAGATGACCATCGGCGATGCGGGTTACGGCCTGCGAGGTTTCTTTCATCGCCAGTTGACGCGGGCTGCGGGGCTCGGCGGACTGGCGGCGATTGCCTTCTGCCTCGCCAGCCTGGGCACATGGAGTGTCGCCGATCCAAGCTTCAGCCATGCCACCGACAATCCCGTCACGAATGCGATGGGGTATCCCGGCGCTGTTGTCTCCGACCTGCTGATGCAGTTTTTCGGCCTTTCGTCCGTGGTCGCGCTGGTGCCGGGCCTTGCCTGGGCCACGTGGCTTCTGATGGCCCGCCGTGTCGACCGCATGCCGCGCCGTGCAGCGGCATGGGCAGGCGGAGCGGCCCTGGCCGCCGGCATCGTCGGATGCATCGGCGCGCCGCCCACCTGGCCCCTGCCTTCCGGCCTCGGCGGCGTAGTCGGCGATGTCGCGCTCGCGATCCCGTCCTGGTTCGCCGGCGGCTATCCGACAGGTGCGGCTGCGATCCTGACCATCGCACTCTATGCGGTGCCGACCCTGTGGCTGCTTGCTTTCGGCGCGGCGATCATCCGCCGACCCGTTGACGAAGACGCTCCGGCAGCCTCGGGCCGTCCCGCCCGCAAACGCCGCGCGCAGGAAGTGGAAGAAGAAGACGATCTCGAGGAAGACGAAGACGAGCGCGGCGGCTTGCTCGCGGCCTTTGGCGCGGTCACGCATTGGTGGCTGTCGACGCGGGCGTTCGTCAGGCGTCACACGGCCGGCATTCCGCGCCCGCGCGTTCTCGATCGCTATGACAATGAAGACGATATGCCGGAAATGCCTGTGGTCGCGCGGCGGGCCGACCGCATCGAACCCGGCTTCGACAATGCGCCCCGCCTCGACGAGGTCGAACCGCCCTTCGACGTCGGAAATTCCGACGACTATCAGGCATATGATGACGACTTCGACGACGACGTGGTCATCCGCCCGACCCCACCGGCGAGCGACGCTCAGGCCCAGGTGCGCCAGTTCCGCTCCGATGCGGCAACCCGCGTCGAAGCGCCGGCAGCGCGGCCGCAGCAGGGAGCCCGCGTGCAGCGCGAGGCGCAGCGCTCGCTGATCGGCACCGACGCTTTCGAAATGCCGTCGCTGCATTTCCTGTCGGAGGCCAAGAACGTCGCCCGGGACCCATCGCTGTCACAGGACGCGCTTGAACAGAATGCACGACTGCTCGAAGGCGTGCTGGAGGATTTCGGCGTCAAGGGCGAGATCATCCATGTCCGGCCCGGTCCGGTGGTCACGCTCTACGAGCTGGAGCCCGCACCGGGCATCAAGTCCTCCCGCGTTATCGGCCTTGCCGACGACATAGCCCGCTCGATGAGTGCTATTGCCTGCCGTGTCGCCGTGGTTCCGGGCCGCAACGCGATCGGCATCGAGCTGCCCAACGTCAAGCGCGAGACGGTTTACCTGCGCGAGATCCTGGCCAGCCGCGATTTCGAGCAGACCAAGTGCAAACTGGCGCTGGCGCTCGGCAAGACCATCAACGGCGAGGCCGTCATCACCGACATCGCCAAGATGCCGCACGTGCTGGTCGCAGGCACCACCGGCTCGGGCAAGTCGGTCGCGATCAACACCATGATCCTTTCGCTGCTCTACCGCATGACGCCGGAGCAGTGCCGCCTCATCATGATTGACCCGAAGATGCTGGAACTGTCCGTCTATGACGGCATCCCGCATCTGCTGACCCCGGTCGTCACCGATCCGAAGAAGGCCGTCGTCGCGCTGAAATGGACCGTGCGCGAGATGGAAGACCGCTATCGCAAGATGTCGAAGGTCGGCGTGCGTAACATCGACGGCTTCAACCAGCGGGTCGCGCAGGCGCAGAAGAAGGGCGAGCAGATCACCCGCACGGTGCAGACCGGCTTCGACCGGGAGACCGGCGAGGCCATTTACGAGACGGAGCACCTCGATCTCGATCCGATGCCGTATATCGTCGTTATCATCGACGAGATGGCCGACCTGATGATGGTCGCCGGCAAGGACATCGAGGGCGCTGTGCAGCGCCTTGCCCAGATGGCGCGTGCTGCCGGCATCCACGTCATCATGGCGACCCAGCGCCCGTCGGTCGACGTCATCACCGGCACCATCAAGGCCAACTTCCCGACCCGTATCTCCTTCCAGGTGACCTCCAAGATCGACAGCCGCACGATTCTGGGCGAGCAGGGCGCCGAACAGCTCCTGGGCATGGGCGACATGCTCTACATGGCTGGCGGTGGCCGCATCCAGCGCGTCCACGGGCCCTTCGTCTCCGACGACGAGGTGGAGAAGGTGGTCGGGCACCTGAAACTTCAGGGTGTGCCGGAATATCTCGACGCGATCACCGAAGATGACGACGAGGACGATGGCGACGGTGGTGGCGGCAAGGGCGGTTCGTCCGGCGGCAACTTCGAGGATTCGGAAGATCCTTATGACCAGGCCGTGGCCGTGGTGCTGCGCGACGGCAAGGCGTCGACCAGCTACATCCAGCGCCGGCTCGGCATCGGCTACAACCGCGCCGCCTCTATCATCGAGAAAATGGAGCAGGAGGGCATCGTCGGCCCAGCCAATCACGCCGGCAAGCGCGAGATCCTCGTGCCGACGGAAGAAGACAAGTTCTAGATCGATGCAACCCGGTGGGCCCGGTCCCCGTTTGAGGGCGGAACGGGCTGGCCCAATTTCGGCCCAACTGAACGCCTAGCTGAAAAGGCATGAAGCAAGGACGGAATACGATGGACACCATGGCGAAGACCATTGCCGCTCAACCGGTATCTGGCATGACGCGTCGCAGCTTTCTCGGCGCCGCGGCGCTGGGCATTGGCGTGCTCGCATTGGCACAGGTCACCGGGCCGTTCGTTTCAACGGCCGACGCACAGGCCGCGACCGCACAGCGCATAGCCGACCATTTCGCCAGCGTCCGCACAATGATGGGCGAATTCGTGCAGTTCGGCCCGCGCGGCGAACAGACCGGCGGCAAGTTCTACATCGAGCGTCCGGGCAAGGTGCGGTTCAACTACGAAGCGCCGTCGAACTTCCGCGTGACATCCGACGGCACGACCGTCGTGCTTGAAAACACAAAGCTCCGGACCGCAGACATCTATCCGCTGTCACGCACCCCGCTAAAGCTCCTGCTGGACGACCGCATCGACCTCTCCGGCAACAAGGTGCGCGCCGTCAAGGAAGAGGACGACCTGACCACGATCCAGCTTGCCGACAAGTCGGTATTCGGTGATTCGACCATTACGATGATGTTCGACCCTGCCAGCTTCGAGTTGCGGCAGTGGACCATTACTGATGCCCAAGGCAAGGACACGACGGTGATGATCTTCAACGTCGAGCAGGGCGTGGTTTTTGATCCTTCGGTGTTCGCCATCGACCACCGCAAGGTGCAGGAGATGCAGCAGCGCAGCCACAACCGCTGACGAACGCACAAGCTGCGCTTTCTGTGGAATAGCGCCCGAGGCCGGTGGCTTACGCAGCCGTGGCTTGTCTTGTCGGCGCTCGACTGGCAGGGTCCGGCACCCGATTGCCTGAGACTCGATTCCCGCCATGCCTTTTTCCATTGCCACCTGGAACATCAACTCCGTGCGGCTGCGGATGCCGTTGGTCGCGCAGTTTCTGGCCGACTACCAGCCGGACGTGCTTTGCCTTCAGGAAACCAAATGCCCGGACGACCTCTTTCCGCTCTCTGCTTTTCGCAAGGCTGGCTACGAGCACGTCGCGATCAGCGGCCAGAAGGGTTACCACGGGGTCGCAACCGTTGCCCGGCGGCCGATCGAGATCGTCGAGAAGCGCCGCTTCTGCGACAATGGCGACTGCCGCCATCTGTCCGTCCACGTCGAGGCCGGCAGCCGGCGCATCCTGCTGCACAATTTCTACGTACCGGCAGGAGGCGATGAGCCCGACCCCGAGATCAACCCGAAATTCCGTCATAAGCTGGATTTCGTAGCCGAGATGCACGACGTGCCGGCGCTGGAAGCCGACAACCTCTCCTCGGTACTCGTCGGCGATCTCAATATCGCACCGCTGGAAACCGACGTCTGGTCGCACAAGCAGCTTCTCAACGTGGTCAGCCATACCCCGATCGAGACAACCAGCTTCGAGGCGATGCGCCGCGCCGGCAACTGGGTCGACCTCATGCGCCAGGCGATCCCCCGGAAGAAAAGCTCTACACCTGGTGGAGCTACCGGGCGCAGGATTGGGCGGCTTCCGATCGCGGTCGGCGTCTCGACCATGTCTGGTCGTCACCCAACCTTTCGCCGGCGCTGACCGGCATCAAGGTGCTACGCCATGCCCGCGGCTGGGAGCGGCCGTCGGACCACGTGCCCGTCATCGCCTCGTTCGATCTGGATTAAACTAGTCGGCGAACTTGACGCCGAGACGCTCGATCTTCTTGAGAAACTCCTGGAGATCTTCGAGCATGCGCCGATGAAGGTCGGCGGCGGCTTCCGGATATTCTTCCAGTATGCGCCGGAACAGAGATCGGTTGAGCCTGATCATCTCCACATCGGTCTCCGCCGCGGCATAGGTCAGGCGCCTGCTATCTGCGATCAATGCGAGTTCACCGAGAATCGCGCCCGGCCCCAGACGCGAGACGGCCACCGATTCGCCATTGTGATCACGATAGAGAACGACCTTGCCGGAGATGACGATATAGGCGCAATCCGCCGGGGCGGTTTCGCGATAAATCTCGCGCCCGGCCTGAAAGCGTACGGCTTCCGCGCCGAACGCCAGCAGTCTCAGTTGCTCCGCGCTCAGTCCGGAAAACAGGCTGACGCCGGACAAAATGCGGATATCGTCGTCAAGCGCCAAATCGCGGTCCCCGGTTGCGCCCCCACCCGGTTCTTCCGCCGCGATGGGAAAACAGTCAAGGGACGAGCTTGTAACCGCCGCTTTCCGTCACAAGAATTTCCGCATTCGAGGGATCGCGCTCGATCTTCTGGCGAAGGCGATAGACGTGTGTTTCGAGCGTATGCGTGGTGACGCCGGAGTTGTAGCCCCATACCTCTTCGAGCAGGATGTCGCGGGTCACCACCTTCTGGTCGGCCCGGTAGAGATATTTGATGATCGACGCTTCCTTTTCGGTAAGCCGCACCTTGCCGCCCTTCTGGTCGGTGAGCAGTTTCTGGCTCGGCTTGAAGACGTAAGGGCCCACAGAGAAGGTGGCGTCCTCGCTCTGCTCGTGCTGGCGAAGCTGGGCGCGTATGCGCGCAAGCAGTACCGCGAACCTGAACGGTTTTGTGACGTAGTCGTTGGCCCCGGCCTCAAGGCCCAGGATCGTGTCCGAATCGGTATCGTGTCCGGTCAGCATGATGATCGGCGCCTTGAACCCGCCCTTGCGCAGCAGCTTCACCGCTTCGCGGCCGTCCATGTCAGGCAGGCCGACATCCATGATGAGCAGGTCGATAATGCCACCGCGCGCCGTTTGAACGCCCTTTCCGGCGGTGGCCTCCTCAAGCACTTCGAATTCCTCGTAGAGCGAAAGCTGTTCCACAAGCGTTTCGCGCAGATCGGCGTCGTCGTCGACAATGAGGATGGTGCGTGACGTCATGTTCTATCCGTAGCTGGAGGCGGCAGTTGACCGCACCTCGGTTTATGCGGAAGCATAGCGCCGAAAAAGAATATCACGACGATTTGTTCCACAGTGACATCATACCCCAAATATCGTGGACGCAATGAGGCGGCGAAAAGCGGCCTTGCGCGCAACGCACCGATCGTGGTTCGACCGCGTCCGGGAAAGCCGACGCAAGGTCTGCTCGTCTGGCGCGGCACGGTGTTTCCCTGCGCGCTGGGACGCGGCGGCATCCGCGCGATCAAGCGCGAGGGCGACGGCGCCACGCCTCTCGGCCGGATGCGGCTGATCGACGGATGGTTCCGCCACGGCAGGCTCGCAAACCTGCGCTCAGGCCTTGCGCTTCGACGAATCGGCCCGCGTGACGGCTGGTGCGACGCCCCGGGCGACCGCAACTACAATCGCGCGGTCACGCTGCCTTACCCGGCAAGCTGCGAAAGCATGCAGCGCAACGACAACCTCTACGATTGCTGCATCGTGCTGAACTACAACATAGCCCCGCGCAGGCGCGGCATGGGCAGTGCCATCTTCTTTCACATCGCGAGCGATGGTTTTCGGCCCACCGAGGGCTGCGTGGCCATAACCCCGCGCGTCATGGCCCGGATGCTGCCGCATCTTTCGCCAAGGACGGTGATAGTGGTGTCGCGCTGACCTGCGGAGACAAAACGGATCAGCCGAATCGCCAGACGGTCGTTTTCTTGACCTCTGTATCCTCGAGCGCCCGCGTGACCGGGACCTCGTAGGTTGCAAGCCCTTCGAGACCGGTTTTCGGCAGATAGGCTCGGCCGGGATCGCCGACGAGGATTTCGCAGCCACATATCCGCATCTGCGCAAACCACGGCAACAGCCGATCTGCGAAAGCCCGGTCGTAAAAGACATCCCCGGCCAGGATCACATCCCATGCCCCGGACGTCCCCACCAGATCGTTGTCGGTGAAATCGACTGCCACGCCGTTGGCGGCGGCGTTGAGCCGCACGGCTGCGGCACAAAACGCATCTATATCGGCGGCAAGCACATGCGCAGCGCCAGCCTTTGCCGCAGCGATCGCCACCAGCCCGGAGCCGCTCGCAAAATCGAGCACCTTGCGTCCCTGCACGAGCCCGGCATTGTCGAGCACATGACGTGCAAGCCCCTGCCCGCCGGCCCAGGCAAACGCCCAGAAAGGCGGCGGCAGCCCGATCGCCTCCAGCTCTTCCTCCGTCCGCTGCCACAGGTCGTGGGCCTCGTCGGCCAGATGCAACCGGATTTCGGGCACATGCGGCGGCGCGATGAGGGCCGTGTTCGCCCGGATGAAGGCCTCGGCCCGGCCAGGCGAAAATCGGCGGCGTCACGGCGCGGGAACGAGACCTCCCATGCGGCAGACCTCTTCCCATTCGTGAGGCTTCACCGGCTGCACGGAAAGCCGCATCGAGGTCACGAGCGCCATGTCGGCGAGATTGGGATTGGCCTTGACGTCCTTGAGCGTCACCGGCTTCGGCATGTCGCGCACCGCGCGGATGTCGACGCATTCCCAGCGCGGGTCGTCGGTGCTGGAATCTGGATGCGCCAGCTTGCAGACCTCGACAATGCCGACCACTTCCAGGCCCTCATTGGAGTGGTAATAGAAACCGAGATCGCCGATCTGCATGGCGCGCATGTTGTTGCGCGCCTGGTAGTTGCGCACGCCGGTCCATTCCTCGCCGGCCTTGCCCTTGGCCTTCTGCTGGTCCCACGACCAGGCGTCGGGCTCGGACTTGAACAGCCAGTAAGCCATCACTTCGCCTCCGGAGCCTTGAACATCCAGTTCCACGGCAGGATCTCGACGCTCTCGAACAGCCCGGCCTTGGCATAAGGATCGCCCGCCGCGATCTGCTCGGCGCCGGCGCGATCCTGTGCCTCGACCGCGACCAGGCTGCCGATCGGCTTGCCGTCCTCGCCCAGGAACGGCCCGGCGAACTTGAGCGCGCCCTCGCGATCCAGCGCCATCAGATAGTCGACATGCGCCGGCCGGTTGGCGAGCCGCACGTCGAGCTGGCCGGGTTTGTCCTTGCAGATGAAAGTGAAGATCATCGGTGGTCTCCGTTGCCTTGACGTTGTTCCTGTTCGCTCTTGAGCGGCCGCGACAGCAACGCTGCCACGGCCTCCGCGATGCTGGCCTTACCGCGAAGGATGCGGTCGACAGCCTCAATGATCGGCGCGTCCACGCCCTTCTCGCGCGCGATCCGCGCTGCGATCCCGGCAGTCGACGCGCCTTCGGCGAGCGGCCGGCCCTCCAGGCTTTCACCACGCCCAAGCGCCAGACCATATGAGAAGTTGCGCGACTGGGGTGACCCGCAGGTGAGGATGAGGTCACCGAGCCCCGAAAGGCCCATCAGGGTCTCCGCCTCGGCTCCGAAAGCCGCGCCGACACGGCGCAGTTCGACAAAGCCTCGCGTCACCATCGCTGCCTGCGCGCTGGCGCCAAGGCCTGCGCCTGATACCGCACCTGCGGCGATCGCCAGCACGTTCTTAAGCGCCCCGCCCACTTCGACGCCGGTGAGATCCGCGCTCGAATAGCAGCGGAAGGCGGGCGCCGACAGCAGCAGCGCCAGCAACGAGGCAAGCTGCGGGTCGGCGGCGGCGACCGTCACCGCTGTCGGCAGGCCGCGCGCGACGTCGGTGGCAAAGCTCGGCCCCGATAGGGCAGCAATCGGCGTCTGCGGCAGCAATTCGGCGGCGATCTGAGACAGAAGCAGGCCGCTGTCGCGCTCGATGCCTTTCGCGCAGAGCACGAGCGGCACGCCGGACGGCAGGCGGTCGGCGAGTGAAGCGAGGAGACCGCGCATGGCCTGCGCGGGCACGACCGCGAGCACGCAATCCGCGCCGTCGATTGCCTCATCGAGGCTTTCGGTCGCTTTGATGCCCGCTTCCAGCACGATGTCCGGCAGGTAGCGCGGATTTTCTCGGTACTGGTTGAGCGAAGCGACAATCTCAGCATCCCGCGCCCACAAGGCGGTCGCGTTGCCGGCCCGCACCATCGTGGCGGCCAGCGCAGTGCCCCACGCCCCACCGCCGAGCACTGCGATCTTCTTGGGCGCGCTCATGCCTTGGCTCCGCGTTTGCCCGAACCGATGACCGGTGGCGCGCCGGTATCGAGCGGCCAGCGGGATCGCGGCGCAAAGCCCATCGCGTCATCCTCTACCAATCCGGCCCGCATCCGCTCGATACCCGCCCAGGCGATCATGGCGGCGTTGTCGGTGCACAGATGCAGCGGCGGCGCAACGAGGTTCATGCCGTGCCGCTCGCATAGTTCATCCAGCGCAGCGCGGATCGCCTTGTTGGCGGCAACGCCACCGGCGACCACGAGCGCCGGCCGCGCAAGATCCGGAAATGCTTCACGAAATCGCGTGAGGCTGCGGCCGACACGCTCTTCCAGCGTTTCGGTGATCGCAAGCTGGAAAGCCGCGCAGATGTCGGCGACGTCGCGTTCGGACAGCGGCGCGATGGCGCTCGCCGCCTGCCGCACGGCCGTCTTGAGGCCGGAGAACGAGAAATCGAGCCGCGCATCGCCTTTCAGAGGCCTCGGAAAGGAAAAGCGCGCGGCATCCCCGTTAGCCGCCTGCTTTTCGACATTCGGTCCGCCCGGATAGGGCAGGCCCAGCAGCTTCGCGGTCTTGTCGAACGCCTCGCCCAGCGCATCGTCTATGGTCGACGCCCAGCGCTCGTAGTCGCCAACGCCGCGCACCAGCACGACCTGCGTGTGGCCGCCGGAGACCAGCAGCAGGAGATACGGAAAATCGAGCCCGTCTGTCAGCCGCGCGGTAAGCGCATGGCCTTCGAGATGGTTGACCGGGAGGAGCGTCTTGCCGGCCGCTGCCGCCACCGCCTTGGCCGTCATCAACCCCACGATCAATCCGCCGATCAATCCGGGTCCGGCCGTCGCCGCAATGCCGTCGACCGCGCCCAGGGGCACGCCTGCCTCGTCCAGCGCCGCATCGATCACGCCGTCCAGCGTCTCGACATGCGCACGCGCCGCGATCTCCGGCACGACGCCGCCGAATGCGGCATGATCCTCGATCTGGCTCAGAACCACGTTGGATAGAATGCGGGGCGCGCCGTCGTCGCCAAGCTCGACCACGGAGGCGGCCGTCTCGTCGCAACTGGTTTCGATGCCGAGCATGCGGATCATTGCTGTGGTGGTCATTCCTCGATAGGAGTTGGCCGGCACTATCACGGACGAAGCGGCACATGCAAACGGATGTCTTGAAGATCGGAACGCGCGGCAGCGCACTGGCGCTGGCGCAGGCGCACGAAACGTGCGCAAGGCTCATGGCGGCGCACGCCATGCCCGAAGAAGCCTTCGAGATCGTCGTCATATCCACCAGCGGGGACCGCATTCAGGACCGGCCGCTTTCGGAGGCCGGCGGCAAGGGCCTTTTCACCAAGGAAATCGAGGAAGCGCTGCTCGACGGTCGCATCGACATCGCCGTCCATTCCTCCAAGGACATGCCGACAGCGCTGCCGGAAGGGCTGGAGCTGTCCGCCTTTCTCGAGCGCGAGGACGTGCGCGACGCTTTCATCGGCCGGGCCGCAGCAAAGCTGGCCGACCTGCCGGAACGCGCGGTGGTCGGCTCCTCGTCGCTCCGTCGTCAGGCGCTGATCCGCCGGCTGCGGCCGGACATAGACGTGGTCATATTTCGCGGCAACGTGCAGACGCGGCTGCGCAAGCTGGATGAGGGACAGGTGGCCGGCACGTTGCTCGCCAACGCCGGGCTGCGCCGGCTCGGTCTGGCGAACATCATCACCGAATTGCTGCCGGCCGAGACCTTCCCGCCCGCTCCCGGCCAGGGCGCGATCTGCATCGAAAGCCGGATCGGCGATGCAGCCACGACCGCCATGCTCGCCCCGATCAACCACCTGCCGACCGCGCAGGCACTGGCCTGCGAACGCGCCTTCCTGGCGGCACTCGACGGCTCCTGCCGCACGCCGATCGCGGGCTACGCGCGCATCGACGGCGGAAACCTTTCCTTCAACGGGATGATTCTGACACCCGACGGGCGCGAGGCGCACGAAGTCGATGCCTCGGGACCGACCAGCGAGGCGGCGAGCCTCGGCGCGGATGCCGGCGAACGCGTCCGCGCCAAAGCGGGCACCGGCTTCTTCGACGGCTGGTCGTGAAACGGCGCGTTCTCGTCACGCGGCCGGAACCCGGCGCGAGCGAGACGGTGGCGCGCCTCGAGGCGCTCGGTTTCGAGACCGTCGTCCTGCCTTTGACCCACATCGTTCCACTGGATGCAGGACCCGCGCCGGATCCGCACGCCGTCGATGCGGTTGCGGTGACCAGCGTCAACGCCCTGCGGCACGCGTCACCGGCAATGCTTGCCGCCCTTTCGGCCAAACCGGTTTTCGCAGTCGGCGATGCAACGGCCGAAGCGGCGCGTCAGTCGGGATTTGCTTTCGTAACGTCCGCGGCCGGAACCGCAATTGATCTCGCCGCGGCTATTGAGACACGGATGCCCATCCGCTCCCACATCCTTCACCTCGCCGGCAGGGAGCGCACAGGGGTTTTGCAGAAGCACTGTATGACAGAGGCTTCAGCGTGAGGGTAATCGAGGTCTATGGCGCTGAAAAAGTCAGTTACATCACTGACTTTTTGATAGAGACCTTCGCCGGGCGTCGGATATGGGGGTGTCCAGTCCTCTCGACGCGTGGTGCAGTCTTTCTAAACGAGTTGGTGGCCAACCGAGAACTCTCGCATACCTTTGAAGAAACACGGTTTTTCTGCATTTCGCGGAAGGTTGCGCAGGTGCTGGAGCCGACGGTAGGCGACCGAGCAAGTGTAAGCGACAAGCCCACCGAAGACAGCGTCATGGTGCTGCTTTCGTCGCAGCGGTAGGCCTCGTCGCATTCCAACCCTTTTCAGTTTCTATCCAGCCCTTTAGATCAGAAGGAGCCGGCGGCATCGCCTGCCCGAACAGCGGCTGAAGGAAATCAGGAATGGTCAAGACGCCCCGAACCCGCCACTCGAAGACCAGCAAGGAGCCGGTGACCATCGATCTTGCGCCCGGCGAAGTCTCGCGCGCCAAGGCGGAGGCCGAGAAGGCCGATCCGGTGAAGCAGTCCGAAACACCGCAGCACGCGAAGGCAGAAACCCCGAAGCCCGAAGATTCCAAGCCGGCGAACCAGAGCAGCGCAGCTTCCGGCGCGGATACGCACAGCGCAAAGTCGCAACCCGAACCCGCAGCCCCAAGCAGTCAGCAGAAGCCGGGAGCGGCAGCGACCGGCAGCAGCCAGACCTTCGGCCGCAAGGAAAAGGACACGGCGGCACCCGCCGCGCCATCCTCATCCGGGCGCAGCAGTGCGCTCGCCGCTGGCGTCGCCGGTGGCGTGATCGCGCTGGTGCTTGCCGGAGGGCTTCAGCTTGCCGGGTTGCTGCCGGCGCCCGGCAGCAGCGGCCAGCAACCTGCTGACCCAACAGCCTCCATCGACGCCCTGGAGCAGGAAATCGCGGCACTCCGCAGCGAAATCGGCGGTGCGACTGGTTCCGGCACCGAACTTGGCGGTCGCGTATCCCAGGCCGAGGACCGCGTCGCGGCGCTCGCATCTCAGATCGAGAGCTTGAGCGGCGAAGTGGCGGGCATCGCGCGGGAGCCCGGCGGCGAGGCCGCTGCCCCTGTCGATCTCTCCCCGCTGGAAGAGAGGCTTGCCACCCTTGAAGGCACCGTAAGCGCGCTTGGCGACGCCGGTCCGTCGCAGGCAGTGGAGGAGAGGCTGACGGCGCTGGGTGACGAAATCGCCGCCGCTCGTGAAGCCCAGGCGGCGGCGGGCACGCGGCTCGATGCAGTGGAAAAGTCCATCGGAGACCTCAGCGGCCGCGTCGACGAAGCCGCCGAAACGCCTGCCACGGCGGTCATCATCGCCGCGTCCGCGCTCAAGGCCGCGATCGAACGCGGCGTGCCCTTCACGGCCGAACTCGATACCCTTGCAGCGCTTGCTCCCCAGGCACCGCAGATCGCCGATCTGCGCGCACTGGCAGTCGACGGTGTGCCGACGCGCGCTCAGATCGCGGAAGAAGCGGATGCGGCAGCCAATGCGATGATCGCGGCCGCGCGGCCGGTCGATCCGCAGGCAGGCGTCATCGACAGGCTGATGGGCAGTGCGATGAGCCTCGTCCAGGTGCGCCCGGTCGGCATGGTCGAAGGCGACGGCGTGCCGGAGATCGTCGCCCGGCTCGACGCTGCTGTTCAGGCAGGCGACTACGAACGCGCGCTCGCCGAGTATGACGCCTTGCCGGAGCCATCCAGGGCCGCCGGCGCCGGCTTCATCGAAAAGGTACGCGCGCGCCAGAACGCCGACCGGCTGATCGACGACGAGGCGCTCGCCGCCGCGCTCGCGAAGTAAGGAAGGAAATCCGATGCTGCGTATCCTTTTCTTCCTCGGCCTCGTCTTCCTTATGGGGCTTGGCTTTGCCTGGCTGGCCGACAGGCCGGGTGATCTCGTCATCACTTTCGGCGGCTACCAGTATCAGGTCACGCTGATGGTCGCGGCTGTCATCGTCGCTGCGATCGTGCTTGCGGTGATGCTTTCGTGGTGGCTGCTCAAGAGCATCTGGTACAGCCCCTACACCGTCTCCCGCTATTTCCGCGTCCGCCGCCGCGATCGCGGCTACCAGGCGCTGTCGACCGGTATGATTGCCGCCGGCGCCGGAGATGCCGGGCTTGCACGGCGCAAGAAGAAGGAGGCGATGAAGCTCATCAGCGCCGATCAGGAGCCGCTCATCCACCTGCTCGACGCGCAGGCCTCGCTGCTGGAAGGCGACCACGAGGCGGCGCGGCGCAAGTTCGAGGCGATGCTCGAAGACCCTGAGACGCGGCTTCTCGGCCTGCGGGGGCTCTATCTGGAGGCAGAGCGACTGGGCGATCGCACTGCCGCGCGCCACTATGCCGCCAAGGCGACAGAGGCGGCACCCCAGCTTGAATGGGCGTCGGAGTCGACGCTTGAGGAAAAGACCGAGGCCGGCGAATGGGACGAGGCGCTGCGCCTCGTCAGCGCGCAGAAGTCGACAAGGCAGATCGAGCGCGAGGCGGCGAACCGCCGCAAGGCCGTCCTCCTGACGGCCAAGGCGATGGCAACCCTCGATGCCGATCCCGCAGGCGCGAAGACCGCCGCGCTCGAGGCTAACCGCCTGGCGCCTGAGCTTGTGCCGGCCGCGACGACCGCCGCCAGGGCGTTGTTCCGCCTCGCCGATATCCGGAAGGGCTCCAAGATACTGGAGTCCGCTTGGAAAAAGGACCCACATCCCGAGATCGCGGACATCTACGTCCACGCCCGGCCGGGCGATTCGACCCATGACCGGCTCACGAGGGCAAAAAAGCTGCAGTCGCTGCGGCAGAACCATGTCGAATCGGCCCTTGCCGTTGCCCGTGCGGCGCTCGATACGGGCGAGTTCAAGCTGGCGCGGCGCGAGGCCGAGGCTGCTGCACGGCTCGATCCGCGAGAGGCGTCCTGGCTCCTTCTGGCCGATGTCGAGGAGGCCGAAACAGGAGACCAGGGCAAGGTGCGCCAGTTGCTCGGCAAGGCTGTGCGCGCGCCGCGCGACCCGGCATGGGTAGCCGACGGCGTTGTCGCCGAACGCTGGGCTCCGGTTTCGCCGGTGACCGGCCGGCTCGACGCCTTCGAGTGGAAGGTGCCGGCCGAACGTCTCGCGCAGCTTGTCGAATCGCTCCACGACGAACCGCAACCGCCCCGCCCCGCGCCCCGCGCCATAGCGCCGGCCGAGCCCGTCAGGGAGGCTCCGAAAACCGTCGACGACCAGGTCGAGGACGCAGTCGTCGAGCCGCCACCCGCGCCGATCCCGGCCGCTCCCAAGCCGATTGCGGAGGCGTCCGCGGAAAGCCCGCAGCCCGAGAAGTCGACAGAACCGGCAGACAAGCCTGTTTCCGCCACCGCCAGGCCGGCGGAGCCCGCGTCGGCGACCGGTCCTGCCGCAGCCAAACCGGCGCCCGAGAAGAAGGACAGTGCGGTCGTCGGTCCAGCCGTGGTCGCGCCAGCGCCCGTCCTCGATGCGCCACCGCCGGATGAGGAGGAGGCAAATCAGAAGACCATCCGCCTTCCGGATGATCCCGGTGTCGATCCGGATGATGCGGACCGAGTTGAGCCGCAGCGCTTCCGGTTGTTCTGACCGGCAGGTTCGCGCTAGGAATGGAATAGGCGGCGGGGGCTCACCGCCCTCACCGCCGATCTGACACCGCGAGGATGCGATAGCCTATGCTCGAAAGACTGAAGTCGTTCTTCAGCGCACTGCCGGAAAAGCCGCGCGGCGGAGGCCTCAAGGCCGATGATCCGCGCGTGGCCGCCGCCGCCTTGATGTTTTCGTCATCGATGCGGACGGCGTGCGCGACGAGACGGAACGGGCACGGCTGCGCGAGGTGCTGGCCGCTTCCTATGCGCTATCCGGCAACGAGCTCGACGAGATCGTGAAAGCCGGCGACGAAGCCCACAACGAGGCGGTCGATCTGTTCGCCTTTACCAGTGTGCTCAATCGAAGCCTAGACGAGACGGCGAAGATCGAATTCATCGGCATTCTTTGGGAGATGGTTTACGCCGACGGCGAAATCCACGAACTGGAAGACAACATCGTCTGGCGCACCGCCGAGCTGATCGGCGTGTCGCAACGCGACAGGGTGCTCATGCGCCAGCGCGTGCGCGATGAACAGGACGCCGACGAGGACGAACAGGGCGATTGAAGGGTGATGCTGGCGCGCGACAAGGGCAAAATCCTGATCGTCCTGCACCAGGAGCTGTCGAGCCCTGGCCGGGTTGGCCAGCTGCTGGTCGAATCGGGCTTCCACCTCGACATCAGGCGGCCGCCGCTGGGCGACCCGCTCCCCGACACTCTGACGGACCACGCTGGCGCAGTGGTGTTCGGTGGCCCGATGAGCGCCAACGACACCAGCGAGTTCGTCCGACGCGAAACAGACTGGCTGGCGGTGCCGCTGGCCGAGGACAAGCCCTTCCTCGGCATCTGCCTCGGCGCACAGATGCTGGTCAATCATCTTGGCGGCTCGGTCGCCGGGCATGACGACGGCCTGGTTGAGATCGGCTGGTATCCGATCCGGCCGACCGAGGCCGGCAGCGGGCTGATCGACTGGCCGGAGATGGTTTACCAGTTCCACCGCGAGGGGTTCTCGCTGCCGTCCGGCGCAACCCTGCTGGCCGAAGCCGAGCATTACCCGAACCAGGCCTTCCGCTATGGCCGCAATGCCTGGGGCATCCAGTTCCATGCCGAGCTGACGCGGGTGATGATGCAGCGCTGGGTGGTGCGCGGCGCACACCGCTTCGTGCTGCCGGGTGCGCAGGTCGGTCGCGACCATCTGAACGGCCGCATGCTGTGGGACATCAGGCTGAAGCGCTGGCTGGAGGATTTCCTCGGGCTGGTGTTCGAGGGCCGGCAGCCGCAGCGCATGCCCGCCACCGCCCACGCTGTGGCGACGAACGTCACACCCGACCGTCGAGACGGCGAGCCTTCCTGAGTTCGGGGAACAGCCAGGCCCACAGCGCAGCAACGCCGATCGCCCCGATCCCGCCAAATACCACGGCCGGCACGGTGCCAACGAGCGCCGCCATCGATCCGGCGCGAAACTCGCCGAGTTCGTTTGAAGCACCGACGAAGACCATGTTGACGGCATTGACCCGGCCGCGCACCCGGTCCGGCGTCCAGAGCTGGATCAGTGTCTCGCGGATATAGACGCTGATCATGTCGGCCGCGCCCAGCAATGCCAGGACGGTAATGGACACCCAGGGGATCGTCGATATCCCGAAGATGGCCGTGAACAGCCCAAAGAGACCGACGAAAAAGAACATGACGAGACCGGCGTGGTCGCGGATCGGGTGCCCCGCCAGCCATACCGCCACGACGATGGCGCCGATGCCGGGCGCGGCGCGTAGAAGACCCAGGCCCCACGGCCCGAGTTCCAGTATGTCGCGCGCATAGACCGGCAGCAGGGCCACCGCGCCGCCAAGCAGCACTGCGAACAGGTCCAGCGAGATCGCGCCAAGCACGATCTTCTCGCTGCGAATGTATCTGAAGCCCGCGAATATCGTGGCAAGCGACGGGCGTTCCGTTTCTGTATGCTGCTGCGGCTTCGGGATCGACAGGATCAGGCCGCCGGCGGAAACCATCATCGCGGCAGCAACTCCGTAGGCGGCTTCCGGCGCGAGACCGTAGAGCAGGCCGCCCGCGACCGGACCGACGATCGTGGCCGTCTGCCAGGCCGAAGAGTTCCACGCCACCGCGTTGGCGAAATCCTCGGGCGGCACGAGATTGGCGACCAGCGAGGCGGAAGCGGGACCAAAGAACGAGCGGGCAATGCCAAAGACCGCGAGAACGACGAAGACCTGCGACACCGAGGTCAGCCCGCGCAAGGTCAGCACCAGCAGTGCTGCCGCGCACAGCGCTTCCAGCAGGATCGCAAGCGACATGATGAGCCGTCGTCCGAAGCGATCGGCGGCCGCGCCAGTCACCAGCACAAGCAGCAGCGAAGGCGCAAACTGGATCAGGCCGACCAGGCCGAGGTCGAACGGGTTGCGCGACAAATCATAGACCTGCCAGCCCACGGCGACCGAGACCACTTGCGTGGCGAAGGTCGTGAGAAACCGCGCCGCCCAGAACCGCAGGTAGGACGAATGGCGAAAGGCGGCGAAGCGGTCGTCTGATGCTGAAACGGAGGTCATCGGCGCGGAAAGCAGGAAAAGACGCTCTCACTTAGCGCATCTTGACCGCCTGCGCGCGACTTTCTGCCCTCTGGACCAATGGACGGACAGGCACGTTGGCCGAAAGCCCCGTAGGAAGCCTTATGCCACCTGCCGCGCCAGCGCGCAGCGCGACCAGAGGCTTGATAGCGCGGTTGCGAGCCGATCGATCTCAGCGTCGGTATGGAGCGGCGTCGGCGTGATGCGCAGCCGCTCGGTCTTCTTCGGCACCGTCGGATAGTTGATCGGCTGCACGTAGATGCCGTGCTCGTCGAGCAGAAGGTCGCTGATCCACTTGCACTTGGCAGCATCTCCCACCATCACCGGCACGATGTGGCTGGGGTTGGCAAGCACCGGAATGCCGATCGCGTCGAGCCGCGCGCGCACCTTCTTCACCCCCGCGCGCTGGCCCATCCGCTCGACGTCGCTGCGCTTGAGGTGGCGCACCGAGGCAAGCGCGCCGGCCGCCACATGCGGCGGCAGCGCGGTTGTGAAGATGAATCCGCTCGCGAACGAGCGGATGAAATCGCACAGTGCAGCCGAACCGGTGATGTAGCCGCCGACCACGCCGAACGCCTTGCCCAGCGTGCCCTCGATCAGCGTGATGCGGTCCATCAACCCTTCGCGCTCGGCAATGCCGCCGCCGCGCGGGCCGTACATGCCGACCGCATGCACCTCGTCCAGATAGGTCATCGCGCCATGCTTCTCGGCCACCGCTACGATATCGGCGATCGGCGCAATGTCGCCGTCCATCGAATAGACGCTCTCGAATGCCACGATCTTCGGTCGCTCCGGGCCGTATTCGGAAAGCAGGCGGTCGAGGTCCTCGACATCATTGTGCTTCCAGATGCGCTTTTCCGCCTTCGAGTGGCGTACGCCCTCGATCATCGAAGCGTGGTTGCCGGCATCGGAAAAGATCACGCAGCCCGGTATACTTGCGCCGAGCGTCGACAGGCTCGTCCAGTTGGACACGTAGCCCGACGTAAACAGAAGTGCTGCCTCCTTGCTATGCAGGTCGGCCAGCTCACGTTCCAGCAGCACGTGATAATGATTGGTGCCTGAGATGTTGCGCGTACCGCCGGCGCCCGCACCGCAGGCATCCAGCGCCTCATGCATCGCGGCGATCACGTCCGGATGCTGGCCCATGCCGAGATAATCGTTGGAACACCATACCGACACCTCGCCCACCGGCGCGCCGCCGCCCTTGCCGTCGAACCGTCTCGCAGAGGGAAAAGACCCCGCCTTGCGCTCAAGCTCTGCAAACACGCGATAGCGGCCTTCCTCGCGCAGAAGGTCCAGCTTCGTGGCAAAAAAGGCTTCGAAGTTCATCGCCGATCCCTGTGATCGGGCCACTTTGGTTCCACGCGGCCTTCGGGTCAAGCTACAAGGGGTTGTTGCCGTGCGGCCGAGCGTCGCTGTCGTCATCGAACAGGATGCGTTCGGCCGCCCCGTCGAGGTCGTCATACTGGCCGGCCCGCAGCGCCCACAGGAAGGCAAGCAACGCCGATCCGCCCAGAAACAGCGCCACCGGCACCAGATACAGGAGCATGCTCATCGTGGGGTCTCCGCATTGGGGAACATGCCCGGCCGACCGGCGACGCGCGCCCCGGCCCTCGGGCTGACAAGCCGCATCGCATTGGCAATCACGATGATGGATGAGCTCGACATCGCAACGGCTGCGATCAGCGGCGTCGCATAACCCAGAACCGCGATCGGCACCGCAACGACATTGTATGCGATGGCCAGGAAGAGATTTTGCCGGATCAACGTGCCGGCACGGCGCGACACGTCGAGTGCCATGGGGATCGCCGAAAGGCTTTCCCGCAGGAAGACGAAATCGGCGGCGTTGCGCCCGACATCGGCCGCACTCGCCGGCGCGAAAGAAACATGGGCCGCGCCCAGCGCCGGCGCGTCGTTGAGGCCGTCGCCGACCATCAGCACCTTGCGCCCCTGTCGCGCAAGTTCATCGATACGCGCCACCTTGCCGGCCGGCAAGAGCCCCGCCGACATCTTCGTTAAACCGAGCTGGCTCGCGACGGCACGGCAGGCGGTTTCCGTGTCGCCGGACAGCATCTCTACCGGCCCCAGCCGGTCCTCGAGCGAAGAGATCGTCTCGGCCGCATCCCGCCTCAGCCGGTCCTCGAAGGCGAAAGCGGCGACAGCGACACCATCGCGCGAAAGCACGGTGCCTTCCCCGGCTTCGCTCGCCCAGCCTGCCCGTCCGAGCCGCCATAGCCGGCCATCCGCCCGCCCTTCGACGCCAAAACCCGGATGCTCGACGACATCGCTGAAGGCGACGACGCTGCGGTCGTGCACGGCAATCGCCCGCGACAGCGGATGGCGCGAATGGGCCGCAAGCGACGCCGCCATGGCCAGAACGCCGGGCTCGATCGCGGCGGCATTCGTCAGCACCGGTTCGCCAAGGGTCAGCGTGCCGGTCTTGTCGAACACCGCCGTGTCTGCTTCGGCCAGCCGCTCCATCGCTCCGCCGTCGCGAACCATCACGCCCTGCTCGAAGAGCCGCCGTGCCGCCATCACCTGCACGATCGGCACGGCAAGCCCGAGCGCGCACGGGCAGGTGATGATGAGCACCGCGATCGCCACCGTGGTGGCGCGGTGCCAGTCGCCCGTAGCGATCATCCAGCCGATGAAGGTGGCAAGTGCAGCCAGATGTACGACGGGCGCATAGAGGCCCGAAACCCGATCCGCCAAGCGCCTGTAGCGCGCGCGACCGCCTTCGGCCGCTTCCATCATGCGGACCATCTCGGCGAGGAACGAATCGGCAGCGCGTGCCGTGGCCTCCAGCGTCAGCGGTCCGTTAAGGTTGAGCATGCCGGCGCGCACGCTCTCGCCCGCCGACACCGCCTGCGGCGCGCTTTCGCCGGTCACCACCGAGCAATCCAGATCGGAGCTTCCCTGCACGATCCTCGCATCGACCGGAATACGGTCGCCCGCAGCCACCAGCAGCCGCATGCCGGGCTCGATTTCCTCCAGCGGGCTGTAGTCCCGGCTGCCATCCGCATTAAGCACGAGCGCGCCGCGCGGCGACAGCCTCGCAAGGCCCATCACCGCCGTGCGCGCCCTGTTGCGCATGACATGGTCGAGCGTGCGGCCGATCAGGAGGAAGAACAGCAGGGTCACCGCTGCATCGAAATAGGCATGATGGCCGCTATTGACGGTTTCATAGAGGCTGAGCGCGTAGGCGCATGTAATGCCGATGGCGATCGGCACGTCCATGTTCATCCGCCCGTGCCGCAGCGCGCTCCAGGCCGAACGGTAATAGATGCGCCCTGCAAAGACCAGAGCAGGCAGCGCGATCAGCGCCGAGACCCAGTGAAAGAGGTCGCGCGTCGCGCCCTCCGCGCCGGACCATACGGACACCGAAAGCAGCATGATGTTGCCGGCCGCAAAGCCGGAGACCGCCACCGCACGCAGCAGCTCGGAAAGCGTGTTGTCCTTTTCTTCCCTGCCGTCATCGAAGAGGTTCGGCGGATAGCCAACCCGCGCCAGTGCGTCGACGATCGGCGGCAAGGTCTCGCCGCGCCAGCGAATGCTGACGCGCTTTGTCGATAGGTTCACCCGCGCGCCTTCGACCCCCGGCAGCGCGTCGAGCGCGTGTTCGACGGTGCGGATGCAAGCCCCGCAATGGACTGACGGAACCGACAGCTCCACTTGGCGGACCCCGTTCCCGAGATCGCGCGCGCCAAAACGCAGCTCCTCCTCGGACGGCAGCGCCACCCGGATCGCAGCGACGTCTTCGGCCCCCGGTGCGCAGCAGCTCATCTGACTGCTCCGTCGCGTACGTTCAGGCGGCGGGTTTCGCGATAGGGATGCGCCAACCCCGCTTCGGCCTGCACCTCGACGATCCATGCCCCGTCCGCCAGCGCGACCGGCCCCTTGAGGCTACCGTCGGGCTCCGCGGCCAGTGTTACGACGGTGTCCTCCACATCGTTGACCGGCCGGCGAAAGGTAGCGGTGCCACCCTGCATCGGCTTCATCGCACCGTCAGTATCCGCAAGCGAGAAACGCACCGCGCCGTCCCTGACCGTCAGCGTGGCCGTCCAGCCGAGCGCGGCCTGAGCGCGGCCTTCCTGGGCCTTCCGATTGAACTCCTGGCTGGCGACGTAGGTGTTCTTCACCACCAGCCCCGTCCAGCTCGTGCTTGCGGTCACTGCCATGGTAACGTTGACGGCGATGATGACGCCGAAGAACGCAATCATGATTGCCAGCATATGGAAGCCTGTGAACCCGCCTTGGCTGCCGCTGTCGGTTGTCCTCATCGCATTCACTCCGGGCTCTCGAAACTCGTGGTGTAGTCGGCCGCCTCAAGCGTCGACCTGTCCTCCACCGTGAAGCGCAGTGCCTGCACCCCGCCGGCACCCAGTTCGCGCGGCTGGCGCACATAGATCTTGAGCGATTTCGTACGGTCGGGTTCGAGCGTCACCGGAACCGAGACGCTGTCCGGCAGGTCGATGCCCACAACGTTCATGGTGGCACCCGGAAGGTCGTGCAGGCTGACGAGCACGGTCCGCACCTCTGGCACCTTGTTGAGCAGCTTGACCGTGTAGCCATTGCGGATCGACCCATCCGACAGCACGACGAATTGCGGGTTGCGATCGTGCAGAACGTTCATCTCGAGCCTGTCACGTGTGACGAGGCCGTAAATCAGCATCAGCCCAACCAGCGCCCATCCGCCGAAATAGATGAAGGTGCGCGGCCTGAAGATCTTGCGAAGGTGGAAATGCGCGACCGCCTCCGACAGCGCCCCGCCGGCATCGCGCACTTTGGCGGGCTCGATCGCATGCGCGCCGTTGCCGGTGGCTAGCGCCATATTGGCGTTGTAGTCGGCAAGCGTAGCGTAGGAGATCAGGCCACGCTCGCGACCGAGCTTGTCCATCACGCCGTCGCAGGCGTCGATGCAGAGCGCGCAGGTGATGCATTCCAGCTGCTGGCCGTCACGAATGTCGATACCCATAGGGCAGACGACCACGCAGGCATTGCAGTCGACGCAATCGCCGGTGGCGATGCCCTGCGCCTGCGCGCGCTTGGCGTGGCGCGAGCGCGGCTCGCCGCGCCAGTCATTGTAGGTGACGGTCAGCGAATGCTCATCCAGCATCGCCGCCTGGATGCGTGGCCACGGGCACATATAGGTGCAGACCTGCTCGCGCATCAGGCCGCCGAACGTGTATGTAGTCGCGGTGAGGATCGCGACGGTGATGTAAGCAACTGGCGCCGCCTGGGCCGTGAAAAGCTCGACGAAAAGCGTCGGCGCATCGGCAAAGTAGAATATCCATGCGCCGCCGGTCGCGACCGCAATCGCGATCCAGATCGCGTGCTTGGCAAGGCGCAGGCCCAGCTTGCGCGCACTCCACGGAGCCTGATCAAGCTTGATGCGCGCGTTGCGGTCGCCCTCGACTGCGCGCTCGACGACCAGGAAAAGGTCCACCCACACGGTCTGTGGACACGTATAGCCGCACCATGCGCGCCCGACTGTCGACGTGACGAGGAAAAGCCCCAGCCCCGCCATGACCAGCAGGCCGGCAACCAAAAAGAATTCCTGCGGCCAGATCTCGATGAAGAAGAAATAGAAGCGCCGGTTGGCGAGATCGACCAGCACCGCCTGGTCCGGCGCGTGCGGCCCCCGGTCCCACCGCAGCCACGGCGTCAGGTAGTAGATGCCGAGCGTCACCGCCATCACCAGCCACTTGAAGCTGCGATAGGAACCCGATGCCCGCTTCGGGAATATCTTGCGGCGCGCGGTATAGAGCGGCTGACGCAGCTTGGCCGAGTTGACGGCTTCGGCCTCGTGCCGCTCGACCTCTATCGTGCCCGACATTCTATTCTCCCGGTGGCATTGCAGCCCACCAGATGCCGCGTCTGTACCGAAACAGCCTTGATCCACGTCAACGGCGAAGCGTTTGCCGCACCTGCGAAAAGGCTCGGGTCCGGCAAGGCCCCCGCGACCTGCCGGACCCGCTCCCCACTCGGCGATGGCCAAGGTGGGGCCTACTGCCCACCGCCGAGCGAATGGACGTAGACGGTGAGTTCCTTGACCGTGGTTTCGCCAAGGCGATCGATCCAGCCCGGCATCACGCCGTGCCGCGGCGCACGGATCTGGGCGGCGATGTCGGCGCTGGTCGAACCGTAGAGCCAGATCGCATCGGTGAGGTCTGGCGCGCCCAGCGTGATGTCGCCCTTGCCGGCCTCGCCATGACAGGACGCGCAGTTGTTGGCGAAGAGCTCCGCGCCAGGACCGGAAAGGTCACCGCCCTCGCCAAGCGCCTTCACATGCGTTGCCAGCGCAGTCACCTCGTCACGGCCGAGCATGCCCCCGAAGGCCGGCATCTCCGAAAACCGCGTTTCGCCGTCGGCCTCGAAGCGAATGCCATGGGCGATGGTGACGCGAATGTCCTCCGGCGTGCCGCCCCACAGCCATTCGTCATCGTTGAGGTTCGGATAGCCGGCGGACCCGGCAGCTCCCGAACCGTGACACTGAACGCAGTTCACCTTGAAGGCCGCGGCACCTGCCGAAGTCGCGAACTGGCGAAGCGCTTCGTCGGCGATGATATCCTCGACCGGCGCGGCGGCAACGGCGGCCGCATAATCGGCGCGCGCGGCCACGGCGCCGTCGAGCTCGGTGCGCAGTTCGGCCCGACTCGAATAGCCGAGCATGCCGTTCGTTGCAGACGAGATGAGCGGCCAGGCCGGATAGGCGATGGTGTAGGCAAGCGCCCACACGATGGTCGCGTAGAACGTCCACAGCCACCAGCGGGGCATCGGGTTGTCGAGTTCCCTGATCCCGTCCCATTCGTGGCCTGTGGTCGAGATGCCGGTGACGTCGTCGATCTTTTTGTCGCTCATCTCAATCGTCCTTGAGGGGAATACGGGCGGCGTGGTCGGCCTGTTTCCGGCTCCCCGGCCGGAAGGCGAAGACGACGACGCCAATGAAGAACAGTGTCATTGCGAGCAGCGCCCAGGAATCGGCGAACGAACGCATCGCGGTATAGGTGTCCATCGCGCCCTCCCTCAGCGATAACCGGCGGCTTCGTCATAGGTCGAGAAGTCGACCAGAGTGCCAAGCATCTGCAGATAAGCCACGAGCGCATCCATCTCGGTGAGAGCCGCAGGATTGCCGTCGAAGTCGCCGAGCTTGGCCTTCGGATAGCGCGCTTCCAGGTCGGACGTGGACGCATTGGGGTCGGCCTGTGCCTTCAGGTCGGCCTCGGCATTCTCGATCATCTCGTCCGTGTAAGGCACGCCCACGCGCCGGTTGGCGACGAGATGCGTGGAGAAATCCTCCACCTTGAGCCGCGTGTCCTTCAGGAAGGCGTAGCTGGGCATCACCGATTCCGGCACGACGGAACGCGGCTCGATCAGATGCTGCACATGCCACTCGTTCGAATAGCGGTCGCCGACGCGGGCGAGATCTGGCCCGGTGCGCTTGGATCCCCACTGGAAGGGATGGTCGTACATCGATTCCGCCGCCAGGCTGTAGTGGCCGTAGCGTTCGACCTCGTCGCGGAAGGGGCGGATCATCTGCGAATGGCAGACATAGCACCCTTCACGCACGTAGATGTTGCGACCTGCCAGCTCGAGCGGCGAGTAGGGCCGCATGCCTTCCACCTTCTCGATCGTGTTTTCGAGGTAGAAGAGTGGCGCAATCTCGACGATGCCGCCGATCGTCACGACGAAGAGCGAACCCGCCAGCAGCAGCGTGGCATTGCGTTCGAGTATCGCGTGCTTGTCCATCAAAGCCATGATGCGTTTTCCTTATTCGGCAGGCTGGAGTGCTGGCGCGGGTCTTGCGGCCCTGCCGCCGATGGGCTCCTCCTCACGCTGGTGACCAAGGATGGTCATCGCGATGTTGAAGGCCATCACCAGCGCGCCGGCGAGGTAGAGCGCGCCGCCCGCCGCCCGCATGACGTAGTAGGGGAACATGGCCTGCACGGTTTCGGCGAACGAGTAGACCAGGAAGCCCTGCCCGTCGTACTCGCGCCACATCAGACCCTGCATAATGCCGGACACCCACATCACGGCCGCGTAGATGACGATGCCGATCATCGCGAGCCAGAAGTGCCAGATCACCAGCCGTTCGGAGTAGAGCCGCGGCATGCCCCACAGCTTGGGCACCATGTGATAGATCGCGGCGAACGAGATCAGACCCACCCAGCCCAGCGCACCGGAATGCACGTGGCCAATCGTCCAGTCCGTGTAGTGGCTGAGCGAATTGACCGCCTTGATCGACATCACCGGGCCCTCGAAGGTCGACATGCCGTAGAAGGCGATGGCTGCGACCATCATGCGGATGATGGGATCGGTGCGGATCTTGTCCCAGGCGCCCGAAAGCGTCATGAGGCCGTTGATCATACCGCCCCAGGAGGGCATCCACAGCATGATCGAGAACACCATGCCCAGCGTCTGCGCCCAGTCGGGCAGCGCGGTGTAGTGCAGATGGTGCGGCCCGGCCCAGATATAGAGGAAGATCAGCGCCCAGAAGTGGATGATCGACAGCCGGTAGGAATAGACGGGCCGGTTCGCCTGCTTGGGCACGAAATAATACATCATGCCGAGGAAGCCCGCGGTGAGGAAAAAGCCGACCGCGTTGTGGCCGTACCACCATTGTGTCAGCGCGTCCTGCACGCCGGCGAAGGCCGAGTAGGAGTGCGAGCCCAGGAGCGAGCTCGGCACCGCCAGGTTGTTGACCACATGCAGCATCGCGATCGTCACGATGAAGGCGAGGTAGAACCAGTTGGCGACGTAGATGTGCGGTTCCTTGCGCTTCAGGATCGTGCCGAGGAACACCACGAGATAGGCGACCCAGACAAGCGTCAGCCAGATATCGACGTACCATTCCGGCTCGGCATATTCTCGGCTCTGGGTGATGCCCAGCAGATAGCCGGTCGCCGCCATCACGATGAAGAGCTGGTAGCCCCAGAAAACGAACCAGACGAGGTTGCCGCCGAAGAGGCGGGCCTGCGATGTGCGCTGCACGACATAGAAGGACGTGGCGATCAGCGCGTTGCCGCCAAAGGCGAACACGACCGCCGAGGTGTGCAGCGGACGCATCCGGCCGAAATTGAACCACGGCTCGATGTTGAAATCAGGAAAGGCGAGCTGCAGCGCCACAACGACGCCGACCAGCAACCCGACGATGCCCCAAAACATCGTCGCGATCGAACCGTAGCGGATCGGCTCGTCCATATAGGTAGACGGGTCGGCCGGCACGGCCGGCTCGAAGCTGGTGCGCCGCATCAGGATCACCGTGAATGCGGCAAGCGTGAAGAACAGCACCCACATATGCTGCCTGAACGGCGCGTCAACGCCGAAGGCGGCCCCTATCAGGGCTACGAAGGCGAACAGCCCGATCCCTGGTATTGCAGCTCCGAATCTCATTCCCTGGACCCCCGTCGGCGGCATGAACATGCGAACGCTGCTGCACCCATGGCGCGAGCGTCCGGCTGTCACCCATCGCCTGACGCGTCTGCCGCCGCCTTGATCCAGGTCAAGGCGCGGCATTGGCGGTGACGCGACATCTGCGGTCGAACGGAGGTCCGCGCCATGCAGACAGATACAGCGCCCCGCTACACCAGCTATCCCACAGCCCCGCATTTCCATGCAGGCGTGGACGCCGACGAGGTGAAGGGTTGGATCGCCGCACTGCCTTCGGGTGAAAGGCTGTCGCTTTACGTGCACATCCCGTTCTGCGATCGCCTCTGCTGGTTCTGCGCCTGCCATACCAAGCAGACACGTCGCTACGAACCGGTCGCCGCCTTCCTCGAGGCGTTGCACAAGGAGATCGAGACCGTCGGCGCGCTGGCCGGTAACGATACCCAGGTCGCCGCGCTCCACTTCGGAGGCGGATCTCCGACGCTGCTGACACCCACCGACCTTGTTGCCTTGATGGCGGCTCTGCGGAAGAGTTTCGCTTTTGGGGCCGACGCCTCGATCAGCGTCGAGATCGATCCCAACGACATGGACGAGCCGAGGCTCGATGCGCTTGCCGCGATCGGCCTGACCCGCGCCAGCCTTGGCATCCAGGATTTCGACGAGCGCGTGCAAAAGGCGATCAACCGCGAACAGAGCTTCGAGGCGACGCGTGCGGTGGTCGACGGCTTGCGCGATCGCGGCGTTGGTTCGGTCAATCTCGATATGCTCTACGGCCTGCCGCACCAGACACGGGAAAGCCTCGCCGCAACCGTAGACAAGGTGCTGTCACTGCATCCCGACCGCATCGCGCTTTTCGGCTATGCGCATGTGCCTTGGTTCAAGAAGCACCAGACGATGATCGACGAGGCGACGCTGCCTGACAGTGGTGAACGGCTCGCACAATGCGAACTGGCCGCCCGCCTGATCGAGCGTGCGGGCTACGTGCCGATTGGCCTCGACCATTTCGCGTTGCCCGAGGATTCGCTTGCCGCTGCCGCAAAGGCCGGATCGCTGCGCCGCAATTTTCAGGGCTATACCGACGACAACTGCGAGACGCTGATTGGGCTTGGCCCGTCCTCTGTCAGCCACTTCCGCGAAGGCTACGCCCAGAACGTGCCCGCCACGGCAGAATATGAACGGCGCGCGCGAGGGGGCTCTCTCGCGATCGCCAGAGGCATCGCCCTCTCGGAAGACGACCGCCTGCGCGCCTGGACGATCGAGCGACTGATGTGCGACTTCGGCTTCAGCGTACCGGAAGCCACCACGCGTTTCGGCGCTGCCGCAAGAACCATCCTTGCCGAGGCGGCCGCGATGGCGCAGGAACCGGAACCGCTTCTGCTGCGCGACGGCGAGAGGTTCGTCATCCCTTCCGCCCGCCGCCCGTTGGTCCGGCTTGCCGCCGCGCGCTTCGACCGCTATTTCGCCAGCGGCACGGCACGGCATTCCGCCGCCGTCTGAAGCGTCTTCATCTTGACTCCCTGTGGCCCCTCCTGTATCGGGACCGCAAATCCGGCGTGGAGTCTCTCCGCGCCGGTCGTTCTTTGCGCGAACATGGCGCTGTGGGACGCACTCCCGAAACCGACTGACAAAAAGACGGCCGGACCGCATTGCGGTCGCTGGAGGCCGGACGAACAGCGAAAGGCAGAATAATGTTCGCAGTCATCAAAACCGGCGGCAAGCAGTACCGCGTCGCCGCCGCCGACGATGTGTTGAAGATCGAGAAGGTGGTCGGCGAAGTCGGCGATATCGTAACGATCGGCTCCGTGCTGGCCTTCGGCGAAGGCGAGAACGTGACCATCGGCGCGCCCTTCGTGGATGGCGCTTCGGTTGCCGCCGAAGTCGTTGCGCAGGGCAAGGCTCCGACGGTCATCGCGTTCAAGAAGCGCCGCCGCCAGAACTCGCGCCGCACGCGCGGCCATCGCCAGCTGCTCACCACGGTGCGCATCTCGGAAATCCTGACCGACGGCGCGAAGCCCTCGAAGAAGGCTGCCGCCAAGAAGGAAGCACCGAAGGCGGACGCCAAGAAGGACGAGGCTCCGAAGGCCGAAGCCGCCAAGGCCGAGACCGCTGCCGCGGCGCCCCTGTTCAAGGCGCCGAAGGGCAAGGGCGACGACCTGACGGAGATCAAGGGCATCGGCCCGGTGGCTGCCGGCCAGCTCAACGAGCAGGGCATCACCACCTTCAAGCAGGTGGCCGGTCTCTCCGACGAGGACATCGTCCGCATCGACGAGGCGATGCCTTTCAGCGCCGACCAGATCAAGGACTGGCGCGAGCAGGCCAAGGAGCTGGCGAAGTAATTTCGCCTGGTGATTGAAATTTCCCGCGAAAGCGGGCATTGAGAGATTGAGGCGCTCGTCAGGGCGCAAAGGAGCACTACGATGGCACACAAGAAAGCTGGCGGTTCTTCGCGCAACGGTCGCGACTCCGAGTCCAAGCGCCTTGGCGTCAAGAAGTTCGGCGGCGAATCGGTCGTGGCCGGCAACATCATCATCCGTCAACGCGGCACCAAGTGGCACCCGGGCGTGAACGTCGGCATGGGCAAGGACCATACCCTTTTCGCACTCGAGGAAGGCGCCGTTTCCTTTGCACGCAAAGCAAATGGCCGAACCTACGTGTCGGTAAACCCGATTACGGAAGCAGCGGAGTAAGCCGGATCCGCACCAAGACACCGGCGCCCCATCTCGGGACCGGTGTCCGGACAGTCCGGAAAAAGGAACAGGGGAGATGGGTCGCCATCTCCCCTTTTTCATTTTCATCTGGAGGACTGACCCATGGTTGCCGAGAAGGAAGACGTCGAGGACGAGAGTCTGCACATAGACTGCCCGGTCCTGGTGACGGAGCGCCTCGTGCTGCGCCCGCCGCACAAGGACGACGTGCCGGAGCTGGTCGAACTCGCCAACAACCGCAAACTCGCCGAGATGCTGGGGCGCATGCCCCACCCCTACACCCAGAACCACGCCCACACCTTCCTGGAAGGCACCCGCAATGGCGCGATCGCCGGCTGCACCTATGCCGTCACGCTGGCCGATAACGGTGCGTTCCTGGGATGTGCGGGCCTGCATCCGCGCAGCCAGGGGCTCGAGCTCGGCTACTGGATCGGCGAGCCCTACTGGGGCCGCGGTTACGCGACCGAGGCAGCCCATGCGCTCGTCGATCTCGCCTTCCGGGCTACGCTGATCGACCGTCTGTACGTCTCCTGCCGCGTCATCAACTCCGCGTCGCGGCGCGTGATCCACAAATGCGGTTTCCAGTATTCCGGGCAGGGCATGCTGGAATCCGTCTATGCCGGGCGCGTACCCACCGAGCGCTACGCGCTTGACCGCGCCACCTGGGTCAGCCTCAGGAGCTGGGGACAGGTTTGAGCAATCGCCCCGGCCGCTCACGCGGCCGGGGCACACTTACGCTGACGGTGTGCCAAACATTGTCTCGGACGTGGAATTTCTTTTCTTCTGCCTGTAGACCTATGCCTGCTATCCCGCTGACATTCGAACAAGGGAACAGGCCATCGTGGCAGTCAAATCCGCAAAGTCCGCGCGCATAGCGCCACGGCCGCTTCCTGCACCGTTACCAACGACCGCGACAAGGTGATCGAGGCGGTCTTCTCACCCAAGGCCGACGGCTTCACGCCGCTCGAAATCCAGGCAGCGGCACTGGCCGCCTGCATCGCGGCAAGCATCCGCATCGCCGCCCGCGCCATGGATGTGGGGCAACTGGGCGAGATCGACGTCGAGGTCGAGGCGATCAAGGCCGAGGGCGAGCCGAGCCGGCTCGGCCGCTTCGAGGCCTCCGTCACCTTCTCCGATCCGCTCGACACCGACGTTCAGGATCGCCTGATCCACGCGGCCGAAGACATCTGCACCATCAGCAACACGCTCCGCGCCGGCGACACTGTCGTAGCCGGCCGCCGGGCATAGGCAGCACGCCATTACAGGAGAGTTCCCCATGCGTCGTTTCGTATTGTCCCTCGCGCTGGCGTTGTCGGCCGCGCCCGCCCATGCGTTCACCGTCGCCGAATGGCTGGCGCACGAGGTGCCGGCCGCCGAGCCGGAAATCGCCTATGACGGCGATCCGGTGACGATGAAATTCTCCTCGCCGAACCCGGCCGCATCGCTGGTGCCGGAAGTCTGGACCAAGGGCTTCAAGTGGCTGAACGAGGCGACCGACGGCAAGCTGACGATCGAGGAATATCACGGCGGAACCCTGCATGCCGCTGCGGACGGCTGGCGCGCCGTGCGCAACGGGGTCAGCGACTATGCGGCCTGCTACACCTCCTATGAGGGCAGCGGCTTCCCGCTGCACAAGGCGATCGAGATGCCCTTCGTGACGCCGTCCAACCCGGTGGCGGCCACCCGCATCATCCAGGAGCTGGCGCCGAAATATTTCGTGTCGGAATGGGAAGGCCGCGGCGTGCTCTACGGATACACCGTGATCGCCGGCGTCTCCGACATCATGAGCAACAAGCCGATCCGCACGCCGGAAGACATGAAGGGCCTGCGCGTCATCGCCCAGGGCTTCCCGCCGGAGGCCGCCGAGGCGCTCGGCATCACCACGCTGAACATTCCCTTCCCGGAAATCTACACGGCTTTCCAGCAGGGCATCGCCGACGCGGTGATCTGGGTCGATCCGGGTTTCGTGCCGTTCAAGATCTACGAACTGGCGAAATACCATACCAGCCTCGGCCTCACCGCCCAGCACATCGACACCTGCATCAACCGTGACGCCTATGCCGGCCTGCCCGATGCGTTGAAGCCGGTCTTCGGCCAGTTCCAGCAGAGTATCGCCCATGCGGTGAGCCAGCGCCTCGGCGTCGAGTTCCGCGAACAGGCACTCAAGACCTATGCCGACAACGGCGTCGAGCTGATCGAGCTTTCCGACGAGGAGAAGAAGACCTGGCAGGATGCTCTGCAGCCGGTTCTCGACACCTGGATCGAAGCGCGCGAGGCTGAGGGTCTGCCGGCACGCGAACTGGTCGAGGACATCCGTCGCCTCGGCGCGGAATATGGTGACAAGAGCGCTGAGGAAATCTTCGAGATGACCGTCAACACGCCCGTCGAAGGGCTGCTGCCCGCGGCCCAGTAAATGCAGCGCATCGTCAACTTCCTGGAAGGCTGGGTCGCCTATCTGCTTCTGCCCGGACTGGCCTTGCTGGTGGGAGCCGATGTGGTGCTGCGCTACGTGCTGAACCTGCCTCTGCGGTGGGGCAACGACGTCAAGGAGCTGTTGCTGCTGCTTGTCGTCGTCGGCGCCCTGCCGGGCGTCAGCCTCGCCGACCAGCACATCCGCGTCGGCCTGCTCGACCGGCTGTTTCGCAATCGGGCCGGCCAGCTCTGGGTTGCGCTGCGCCACCTTCTGACGGGGATGGTCGCCGTTGCCATTGCCTATGCGGTGCTGCTGATGGCTCTCGACATGTATCGCTATGGCGACCGTGCCGAGATGATCGCCATTAGCTTCTGGCCGTTCGCCGCCTTCGTCACGCTGGCAGCCGCCCTTTCGGCGCTGGCCGAGTTCGTCCGCGCGGTCCGCGCGCTGAAAGAGAACCGCTGATGGACCCGTTGACGCTCGGCATCGTCGTGCTTGCCGCCATGCTCGTCGTCGTCCTGTTGGGTCTGCCGGTCGGCTACGCCCTGCTCGGCGCCGGCACCATCGGCTACGCGTTGCTTTCCGGCCCCTCCCAGGCCCTCACCCAGGTCGGCCTGGCACTGTGGGACAACGGTACCAACTTCCTGTTCATCGCCGTGCCGCTCTTCATCCTGATGGGACAGCTCATCTTCCACGCCGGGCTGGCCGAGGACATCTTCTCGCTGGCCCAGCGCGCCTTGCGGCGCCTGCCCGGCGGGCTCGGCGTGTCGACCGTGCTTGCCTCCGCCGGCTTCGGCGCCGTTACCGGCTCCAGCGTCGCCGCGGTGGCGACGATGGGCAACATCGCCGTGCCGCAGATGATCAAGCGTGGCTATAGCGACAAGCTTTCGACGGCAACGGTGGCAAGTGCCGCCACGCTTGCCATCATCATCCCGCCCAGCGTGCCGCTGGTCATCTACGGCGTCTGGAGCGAGACCTCGATCGGTTCGCTCTTTATCGCCGGCATCGTGCCGGGCCTTGTGCTTATGCTCGCCTTCGTCGCGACCGTGATGCTGCAGCGCCGCCAATACGCCGCCGCAACCCGGGCAGAACCCGCCGTCGCCGATCGACCTCTTTCGGCTCATGCGGTGGGGCTGGTTTCGGTGGTCGTGATTTTCGTTATCGTCATCGGCGGCATCTATGCCGGCGTCTTCACGCCCACCGAAGCCTCGGGCGTGGGCGTTCTGAGCGTCCTCGTCATCGCGCTTGTCAGCCGCCGCCTCGGCCTGACGATGATGCGCGATGCGTTGAAGGAAACGATCCGCACCTCGGCTGCGATCTTCCTGATCCTTACCGGCGGCATCATCCTGTCGCGCTTTCTCGTCCAGACCCGGCTGACGGATGCCGTGGTCGGCCTCGTGTCCGACCTGGACGCGTCGCCGCAGGTGATCCTTCTGGCGCTGGCGCTTGTCTACCTGCTGCTCGGCGCGATCATGGACACGTTCGGCATGCTGATCCTAACGCTGCCGCTCGTGCTGCCCATTACCATCGCACTCGGCTACGACCCGATCTGGACCGGCATCTATCTGACGATCCTGATGGAGATCGCCATGCTCACGCCACCGATCGGGCTCAACGTCTTCGTGCTCGAGCGTGCCACCGGCGTGCCGGCAAGCCGCATCTTCGCCGGCGTCTGGCCTTTCGTGGCCGCCTCGCTCGCAGTCGTGGTCCTGCTGGTCTTCTTTCCGCAGCTCGCCACCTGGCTGCCGCAGACGATGCGCTAACCCAGCTCCACCCAGACCGGACGATGGTCGGACCCGACCGCTTCCGTGTCGACCCGGCAGGACCTCACCTTCGACGCCAGCAGCGGATGCACGAAGCAGTAGTCGATGCGCTTGTGCATGCTTGTGTCAGCCGGGTCTTCAAGATTGACGCAGGTCGGTTGCCTGTCTCCACCCCCGCACAGCGCGGCATCGACGGCATAACGCGCAACCAGTGGCGTGCCAAATTCGTGGTCGGGCATGCCGGCAACGATATGATATTCGGGCGAGCCTTCGAGCATGTTGAAATCGCCCATCAGCACATAGGCCTCGGGCGTCGGCGGTTCGGGGAAGCCCATCTCCGAGATGCCGCTGATCGCCCCACCTTCCAGCGGGTAGGACAGCATGCGCTCCATCAGAAATCGAAGCTGCGCAGCACGCTCATCGGCGCCGCGATGGTCGAGATGCAGCGAATAGAACCGCACCGGGCCGAACGGCGTATCGATCATGGCCTCGAGCGCGCCACGCTGGAGATTGACCTTGTCGTAGCTGCGGGTGCGCGGCAGCAGCAGGTTGCGCGACAGGAGGATCGGCGTCTTGGACAGGATCATGTTGCCGAACTGGAGCCGCACGTCGACAGCCTTGCCATCCTTGACGTGGCTGGCGATCTCGGCCTCGAAATTGGGACCGTAGGCGGCAAAATAGTCCGGCAGCAGGCTGCGTATGTCGGCGACGAGGTCGCGCCCTTCGTTCATCGGGCTGTTACGCGTCACCTCCTGCAGGCAGATCACATCGGCGCCGCGCACGGCGTCAATGATGCGCTCCAGATCGAACCGGGCGTCCTGGCCGAAGCCGAACTGGATGTTGTAGCTGACGCATTTCATGCCGTTTCGACCCCCGCTGCTGGTTTTCGCGCGTGATTCCGCGCATTACATGCGCTAGTGGTCCGTTCCAGAACAGAAGAAGAAGCAGACTGTCAATCCGATGAAATTTCTCGATCAGGCGAAGGTCTATATCCGCTCCGGCGACGGCGGGGCCGGCTCGGTCTCATTCCGGCGCGAGAAGTTCATCGAGTTCGGCGGTCCGGACGGCGGCGACGGCGGGCGTGGCGGCGATGTCTGGGCCGAGGCCGTCGACGGCCTCAATACGCTGATCGACTATCGCTACCAGCAGCACTTCAAGGCCAAGACCGGCACCCACGGCATGGGCCGCAACCGCACCGGCGCCAAGGGCACGGATGTGACGTTGAAGGTGCCCGCCGGCACGCAGATCTTCGAAGAGGACAACGAGACGCTGATCTGCGACCTGACCGAGGTCGGCCAGCGCTTCCTGCTCGCCAAGGGCGGCAATGGCGGCTTCGGCAACCAGCATTTCAAGACCTCGACCAATCAGGCCCCACGGCGGGCCAACCCCGGCCTTCCCGGCGAGGAGCGCGCGATCTGGCTGCGCCTCAAGCTGATCGCGGACGCCGGGCTGGTCGGCCTGCCCAATGCCGGCAAGTCGACCTTCCTGGCGACCGTCACGGCGGCCAAGCCGAAGATTGCCGACTATCCCTTCACAACGCTGCATCCGGGCCTCGGTGTCGCGCGGGTGGACGCGCGCGAATTCGTCATTGCCGACATTCCGGGCCTCATCGAAGGCGCGCATGAGGGCATCGGCATCGGCGACCGCTTTCTTGGCCATGTCGAGCGCACGCGCGTTCTCCTTCATCTGGTCTCTGCGCAGGAAGAGCATCCGGGCAAGGTCTACAAGACCGTGCGTGCGGAGCTCGAGGCCTACGGCCATGGCCTTGCGGAGAAGCCGGAGATCGTCGCGCTCAGCCAGGTCGACACGCTGGACCCTGACGCGCGCAAGAAGAAGGTCGCTGCCTTGAAACGCGCCTGCGGGCACGCGCCGATCCTGCTCTCCGCCGTCACCCGCGAAGGCGTGGAAGACACTCTGCGCGCGCTCATCGCCGTCGTCGAGGACGCCCGCTCAGAAGAAGCGCCCGTCGAAGACACACGCTGGGTCAGGTAACGATGCGCCCGCTCAAGGATTATCGCCGCATCACCGTCAAGATCGGCTCGGCGCTGCTGGTAGACCGTGCAAAAGGGTTGAAGCGCGATTGGCTGGCCTCGCTTGCCGACGACATCGGTGCGCTGGCCGCCACGGGAGCGGAGGTGCTGGTCGTATCGTCCGGCGCGATCGCACTGGGGCGCACCGTGCTGGGCCTGCAGTCGCGCACCTTGCGGCTGGAGGAAAGCCAGGCGGCGGCGGCCGTCGGCCAAATCGAGCTCGCAGGCGCCTGGGCGGAAGCACTCGCCCGCAGGAACCTGAAATCCGGACAGGTCCTTGTCACGCTCGGCGACACCGAGGAGCGGCGGCGCTACCTCTCAATGCGCGCGCCACCATCTCCACGCTGCTCAAGCTGGGCGCAGTGCCCGTCATCAACGAAAACGACACGGTCGCGACCAGCGAGATCCGCTACGGCGACAATGATCGCCTCGCCGCCCGCGTTGCGACCATGATGGGCGCCGACCTGCTCGTGCTCCTTTCCGACATCGACGGGCTCTACACCGCCCCGCCCGCGCTCGACCCGACAGCGCGCTTCATCCCGCGCGTCGAGCGCATCACGCCGGAGATCGAGGCAATGGCCGGTGCCGCTGCGTCGGAGTTCTCACGCGGCGGCATGCGCACCAAGCTCGATGCCGGCAAGATCGCGACCATTGCCGGTACGACTATGGTGATTACCGCCGGCGACAGGCTCAACCCTCTGGCGGCGATCGACGCCGGCGAACGGGCGACCTGGTTCGATGCCGCATCCGTGCCGGTGCGCGGCTACAAGACGTGGATTGCCGGCAATCTCGAGCCGGCCGGCCGCGTCACCGTCGATGCCGGCGCCGTCAGGGCGCTGAAATCCGGTAAATCGCTGCTGCCGGCGGGCGTCACGCTCGTTTCCGGCAGCTTTGCACGCGGCGACACCGTGGCGATCCTCGACCCCGCCGGACACGAGATCGCGCGTGGCCTTGTTGCCTATGATGCCCCGGATGCCGTAAGGATCGCGGGCCTGAAGACGGCCGAGATAGAGGCGGTACTGGGTTACGAGGCCCGTTCCGCCATGGTGCATCGCGACGACATGGTCATGGCGCGGGCATCCGAAGTGGAGGTTGACCATGCTGAACGTGCCTGAGGCAAAGAGCGAGGACGTCACCGCCCTGATGGCGGAGATCGGGCGCAGGGCCCGCGCGGCCTCCCGACCGCTTGCGCTGGCGACCGCCGAGCGCAAGCATGCCGCACTCGTCGCCATGGTCGAAGCGATCCGGCACGGCGAGGATGCCATCCTGCAAGCCAACGCCATCGACCTCGCCAATGGTGAGGAAGCTGGGCTTTCGCCTGCGATGATGGACCGACTGAAATTGACGCCCGACCGCATCCGCGCCCTTTCGGATGGCATCCGCACCATTGCGGAGCTACGCGACCCGGTTGGCGACGTGATCGCCGAATGGGACCGGCCCAACGGCCTCCACATCGAGCGCGTCAGGACGCCGCTCGGCGTCATCGGCGTGATCTATGAAAGCCGGCCGAACGTGACGGCCGATGCCGGCGCGCTGTGCCTGATGGCCGGCAATGCCGTCATCCTGCGCGGCGGCTCGGACTCGATCAACTCGTCCTCCGCGATCCACGCCTGCCTGGTCGAGGGCCTCAAGGCCGCGGGCCTGCCGGCGGATGCCATTCAGCTCGTGCCGACCACGGACCGCGCGGCCGTCGGCGAGATGCTCAAGGGATTGGGCGGCAATGTCGACGTGATCGTGCCGCGCGGCGGTCGCAGCCTCGTGGAGCGCGTGCAGAACGAGGCCCGCGTGCCCGTCTTCGCGCATCTCGAAGGCATCTGCCACCTCTATATCGACCGCTCGGCCAAGCTCGACATGGCCGTGCCGCTCGCAGTCAACGCCAAGATGCGGCGCACCGGCATCTGCGGCGCCGCCGAGACGTTGCTGGTCGACCGCGCCGTCGCCCAGACGCACCTTGTGCCGATCCTGCAGGCGCTTGCCGATGCGGGTTGCGAGGTCAGGGCGACGGACGAAGTCCGCGCGGCATTTTCCGCGGCCGTGCCCGCGGCCGAAGCAGATTGGTCGACCGAATATCTGGATGCGATCATTTCGGTAAAGCTGGTCGATGGCGTAGCCGGTGCGATCGATCATATCGACACATATTCGTCGCATCATACCGAGGCGATCGTCGCGGAGGATGCCGCCACCGTCGAGCGCTTCTTCAACGAGATCGATTCGGCGATCCTGCTGCACAACGCGTCCACTCAGTTCGCCGATGGCGGCGAATTCGGAATGGGCGCGGAGATCGGCATCGCCACGGGCAGAATGCACGCGCGGGGGCCCGTGGGCGTCGAGCAACTCACCTCTTTCAAATACCGCGTGCGCGGCAACGGTCAGGTCAGGCCGTAATTGCTGGACGGCGTTTCTCCCCACCACCTGCGCATGCCTCATGTCGAGAAGCGCATGCAGGTGGGGCTGTTCGGCGGGTCATTCAATCCGCCTCATGCCGGCCATTCGCTTGTCGCCGAGATTGCGCTGCGAAGCCTGCGCCTCGATCAGCTCTGGTGGATCGTGACACCCGGCAACCCGCTGAAGGCGGGCCGCGAGATCGCACCGCTCGCCGAGCGTATAGCGCTGTCGGAGGCGATCGCCACCGACCCGCGCATCAAGGTCACGGCGTTCGAGGCCGCCTATAGCGTGCGCTACACCGCCGACACGCTGGCGCTGGTACGGGCGCGCAATCCGGGGTCGATTTCGTCTGGATCATGGGCGCCGACAACCTCGCCGATTTCCACCGCTGGCAGCGCTGGCGTGAAATCGCACTGACGATGCCGATCGCGGTGATCGACCGCCCCGGTTCGACGCTGTCCTTCATGTCGTCGGTGATGGCCAAGACCTTCGACCATGCGCGCGTACCGGAGCGGCTGGCCGGGACGCTGGCACGCATGCGCCCGCCTGCATGGACGTTCATCCACGGTCCGCGCTCCCTGTTGTCATCGACTGCGATCCGCGCCGCCCGAAAGGGCTGATCCAGAACCGGCGAAGTCTCGGACCAGACCTTTTGTGTCGCATTTACTGCGGCGCAGCGCCCGCAAGCGGGTGCAGGTTTCGCCGCATGGTCGATGCAGTCGCAACCAGCACCGAATCTCCCCGCTCCGCGACGCTCGTCGCCGTGGCGAGCGTCATCGTGTCCATGGCCTGCGCGGCCGTCGGCAACGGGCTGATGTTCGCCTACATTCCGGTGCGTCTCGGCCTTTCTGGCTTCGATCCCACCTGGGCTGGCCTGATCCTCACCGGTCTTTCGGCCGGAGGCATCGCCGGCTGCCTGCTGACCGGCCTGCTCGTCCGCCGCGTCGGCCATGCGCGCGCCTTCATGATCTTCTCGGCGCTGATCGTGCTGTCCAACGCCTCGATCGGCGCCGGCGTCCATCCTGTCCTCTGGATCGCGGCGCGGGCGCTCTACGGCTTCGCGATCTGCGGCATGTTCATCGTCGGCCAGAGTTGGCTGAACGACGCCGTGGCCAACAGCGTTCGTGGCCGTGTGATGGCGATATTCTATGTCAGCTACATCGTCGGGCTCGGCGTCGGCTCGTGGCTCATGGGACTGCTGGACATTTCCGGCGCATCGATACCGCTGATAGGCATCGCCTTCACCGCGCTGTCGATCCTGCCCGTGGGCCTGACGCGATTGCCGCCGCCCCCGCCGCCGGAGCGCGCCTCCGTCGCTTTCGCACGCGCCTGGGCAATCTCGCCGGTCGGCGTCGCCGGCATGCTGGCCGTCGGCGGGCTTTCGATGATGATTGCCGGTTTCGCGCCGATCCACGCCACGGCCAGCGGATTCAGCCAGAGCCAGGTTGCAACGCTGATGTTTGCCATGCCGCTCGGAACGCTGATATTCCAGCTTCCCTTCGGCTGGGTGTCCGACCGCATCGACCGGCGCTATGTGCTGGTCGCGGCTTCGCTGCTGGTTGTCGTGGCCGGCATCGCGGCCGGCATTTTCGACGGCAGCGCGCTGCCGCTCATGATCGTCATCTACATGGTCTGGAGCGGCGCGTCGGAATCGATCTACTCGCTTTCGTCAGCCCACGCCAACGACCGCGCCACCAAGGACGATCTCGTCGCGCTCTCGAGCACCATGCTGTTTGCGTGGTCGGTTTCTGGCTTCATCGTGCCGGCGGTGGGTACCGCCCTGACCGCCGTCTTCGGTACGGCCGCCTTCATGGCCATCGCCATCGTCATAGGTGCTGCCTTCAGCGTGTTCGTGGTCGTCCGTATCGCGCGAAATCCCGCGGTACCGGCCGACGAGACCGGAAGTTTCGCGCCGATGACGGCGCAGGTTCCCCTGCCTGTCGAACTCGGTTTCGACACCGAAGACACAGTCGCACAGGATACCGAAGCCCCGAATCGCCCGATGTCTTGAAACTGTTGTTCGACTCTGCCTATCTAAGGGGTGCCGGGTGCACGAATGCATGCGGCGAGCTTGTTCTTGTCGGAAAGGAAAGACACTGAGAACAGCACTGCGGAAGAAGGCGGAAATCAAGCCTTCGCCGGCCGGGATCAGCGGCAACGCCGATGCCTCCCGCGCCCTCGAAACGGTCCTTGCCAGTCTGGACGACTCAAAGGCCGAAAACATCATCTCAATCGACATACAGGGCAAGTCCAGCCTCGGCGACTACATGGTCGTCGCGTCGGGACGATCCAACCGCCACGTTTCGGCGGTGGCCGATCACCTGATCAAGGCGCTGAAGGATGCCGGTCTCGGCCTCCCCCGCGTCGAAGGCCTCGCCAATGCAGATTGGGTCCTGATCGATTCGGGCGACGTTATCGTCCACGTCTTCCGTCCGGAGGTCCGGGAATTCTACAACATCGAAAAGATGTGGCAGGCTCCCGACTTGGAGGATGAGACGCTCCACTAGCCGTCCCTGTCCGCTTAGGGCGGGGCCTGCGGGAAGGCAGGCATGCGTATAGGCGTTCACGCCGTGGGTCGAATGAAAGCCGGCCCCGAGAGGGAGTTGGTCGACCGCTATTTCGGGCGTTTCGCCAAGGCAGGTCCGGCGATCGGACTGGAGTTTTCGGGCATCTCGGAAATTGCCGAGAGCCGCGCCAGAAGTGTGGACGAGCGGCGGCGCGAGGAAGCCGCCTTGCTCGAGACCTATCGCGGCGACGCAGCTTTGTTTCTGCTCGACGAACGCGGCAAGAACCCCACCTCGGAGGATCTGGCCCAGCGCATCGCGCGAATACGGGATGACGGCAGGCGGCAGGCGGTGTTCGCAATCGGCGGACCTGACGGCCACGATGCCGCCTCGCGCGCTGCTGCCGACATGGTCATCTCGTTCGGCGCGCAGACCTGGCCGCATCAGCTCGTCCGGGTCATGCTGGCCGAACAGCTCTACCGGGTGGCGACGATCCTTGCGGGTCATCCCTATCACCGAAGCTGAACGGCGTCGGTGGATAGCCGTCCGCCATTACATGGTTGATGGTTCGTTAACGAAGCCCCGCTAGCCTTCGAACTTTGATCGACATGCGAGACATGACGGGCAGGACCACACAGCTTCTCCTTGCAACGGCGCTGACGCTCTTCTTCGCAGCGGCAGGAGCCGCGCGTGCGCAGGATTCAGCCGAACTGGAGACCCGCCGCGCAGCGAGCGTGCTCGAACACGAGCGCATATCGCAGGCATTGACGCTGTCTGAGGAACGCGCAGCGGAGATCGCAGCCGAGATCGCATCCATACGCAAGGACAACGCGTCCCTTTCGGCCGCGCTCGTGCAGGCCGCCAAGACCGAGCGCAAGCTCAGCCAAGACGTTGCCGACATCGCCGCGCGCCTGGAAACGCTTCAGCTTCAGGAAAACGGCTTGCGTGAATCGCTTGCCGAGCGGCGTGGCGTGCTCGCCGAGGTTCTGGGTGCCCTGCAACGCATGGGGCTGAACCCGCCGCCTGCGATCCTGGTGCGCCCGGAAGACGCGCTCGCCTCGGTGCGCAGTTCCATCCTGCTGGCTGCCGTGGTGCCTGAGCTGCGCGGCGAGACCGAGGTGCTGATCGGCGACCTCAGGGAGCTTTCACGCATTGTCGCGACCATCAAGAGCGAGCAGGCGCGCCTGCTGGCAACGATAGAGGAGCAGGCCTCCGAGCAGCGACGGCTATCACTTCTTCTTGAGGAGAAGCAGCGGCTGCAGGCGACATCGGAGGAAATGCTGGCCGCGGAAAAGAAGCGCGCCGAAGAGCTGGCGGGACAGGCCAGCTCTCTGCGCGAACTGATCGACGCCCTTGAAGGCGAGATCGAGATCGCCGCACGACAGGCGGCCGAAGAGAACCGCATGGCCTCCTGGGCGAAGAATCGACCGATACGCCGAACGGAACCGGCGCACGCCAGGCTTTTGAGGCCAGTACCGAGCCATTTTCGCAGATGCAGGGACGTGTGGTCCTGCCGGTCGCCGGCCGCGTCGCGAAACGATTCGGCGAAAGCGACGATAGCGGCTCAACATTGCAGGGGGACATGGTTGCGACACATTCAGCCGCAATCGTGACCGCACCGGTCAACGGTTCGGTGCTCTATGCCGGTCCGTTCCGCTCTTACGGCCAACTCTTGATCCTCAATGCGGGAGACGGCTATCATATCGTTCTGGCGGGCATGGGCAGAATTAGCGTTTCACCGGGCCAATCCGTCCTCGCCGGAGAGCCGGTCGGCCTCATGGGCGAGACAAGAGTGGTGAGCGCCGTCGCCTTCGCCGAGGCAAGCGCCGGCCCGGAACTCTACGTAGAGTTCCGCAAGGAAGGAAAACCCGTCGATCCGGCCCCATGGTGGGCGGAGCGCGATTCTGGAAGGACAGGAAATGATACGTAAGTTGTCGCTTCTGCTTGCCGGCGCACTGATGGGCGCGTCCGCCATGAGCGTAGTCTACGGCGCCGGCGGAACGACGGCGAATGCGGCCGGGTCGGAAACCTATCGCCAGTTGGCGATCTTCGGCGACATCTTCGAGCGTGTGCGGGCGCAATACGTCACGCCGCCGGAAGAAAAGAAGCTGGTCGAAAGCGCCATCAACGGCATGCTGACCTCGCTCGATCCGCATTCCTCCTATCTCAACCCGGAAGCGGCGCAGGACATGCGCGTGCAGACGCGCGGAGAATTCGGCGGGCTCGGCATCGAAGTCACGATGGAAAGCGAGCTGGTCAAGGTGATCGCGCCGATCGAAGGCACCCCGGCGGAACGCGCGGGCGTGCTGGCAGGCGACCTCATCTCGGAGATCGACGGCACGGAAGTCCGCGGCATGTCGCTCAGCGATGCCGTCGACAAGATGCGTGGCGCCGTCGACACCGCGATCGAGCTGACGATCCTGCGCGAGGGCGCAACGGAGCCGATCAAGCTCAGCATCGTGCGCGACATCATCAAGGTGCGCGCGGTACGCCATCGCGTCGAGGAGAATGTCGGCTATCTGAAGATCAATTCCTTTACGGAAAAGACCTTCGACGACCTTCAGGCGGCGATCGAGGACATCAAGAGCCAGGTGCCGGCGGAAGATCTGCGCGGCTATGTGCTCGACCTTCGCCTCAACCCGGGCGGTCTGCTCGACCAGGCCGTCAGCGTGACCGATACCTTCCTGGATCGTGGCGAGATCGTATCGACGCGCGGCCGCGACCCGAAGAACATCACCCGCTTCGATTCGCGCCCTGGTGACGAGATCGACGGCAAGCCGCTGGTGATTCTCATCAATGGCGGCTCGGCCAGCGCCTCGGAAATCGTGGCCGGCGCCTTGCAGGACCACCGTCGCGCCACCGTCCTGGGCACGCAGTCCTTCGGCAAGGGATCGGTGCAGACCATCATCCCGCTGGCGGAAAACGGCGCGTTGTTGCGGCTCACCACGGCGCTCTATTACACGCCGGCCGGAACGTCGATCCAGGGCAAGGGCATCACGCCCGACATCAAGGTCGAGCAGCCGCTGCCGGAAGAGCTTCAGGGACGCGACGTCTCGCGCGGCGAGTCGGACCTGAAGGGCCACATCAAGGGTACTGAGGAGGACGAGACCGGCTCGGGCTCGGTCGCTTATGTCCCGCCGGATCCCAAGGACGACATACAGCTTGGCTACGCGCTCGACCTGCTGCGCGGCGTCAAGACCGACCCTGCGTTCCCGCCGGATCCCGATCAGGCAGTACTGAACCAGTAGCGTATCCCGGTTCCGGCTTCCCGCCGGTCCTGGCCAGTTATCCGCGTCGGCGTTCCACCTCGGACGCCGGCGCGGTTTTACGAATCGACCCGCGCAAGGACGTTCGCTGCCCGTGAACAAAGCCTCTCCCGAAAAAGACATCGACAAGCCGCTGGGCGTGGGTAGCGGGAGACGCGGTGCCGGCCGAAAAACGCACCGTCGCCTGCGCGCCGGTCAGGTCGTTCTGGCACTCGCCGGTCTCTGCCTGTTCGGAACTGCCGGCTTCATCGCCCTGGGTGACGATCCTTTCCGCACACCACAGCAGGTCGTCGTATCGACGCCCGAGCAAACGCCGGAAGCCGGAACGGCGACAGCCAGCGAAACCGCCGCTGCATATCCCGATCGTTCGGCCGCAGATGGCCCCTCGATCATCAAGGTGGAGCCGTCGGATACAGACGAGAGCAGCAATGTCGTGATCATTCGCGACCCGTCCTCGCTCGGTCAGAATCCGCGCACCGCGCATCTGCCCGACAGGGCGCTGATAGAGGACACGGACATTGGCCCGCTGCCGATAAGAGCGGCCGACGGACGCCGGGCCTTCGACGTCTATGCGCGCCCGTGGTCCGGAACCCGTGGCGCCCGTGTGGCGATCGTCATCGGGGGCTCGGCGTCTCCCAGACCGGCACACAGGAGGCGATCGCCAAGCTGCCGCCGGAGGTGACGCTCGCTTTCGCCAGCGGCGGCAACAGCCTCGACCGCTGGATGCAGTCAGCCCGTCGCGAAGGCCACGAAATCGTCATGCAGGTGCCGCTGGAGCCCTTCGATTACCCGTCAGTGGATCCGGGCCGCAACACGCTGACGGTGGAGGCCGATCCGGTCGAGAACCGCGACCGGCTGCATTGGGCGCTTTCGCGCATCACCAACTACACCGGCGTGATGAACTACATGGGCGGACGCTTCGTCACCAGCGAGCCGGCGATGACGCCCTTCTTCGGCGAACTTGCCAAGCGCGGCCTGATGTATCTCGACGACGGTTCCTCGGCGCGCAGCATCGCACCGGACACCGCGCGGCGACAGGGCGTTCCCTTTGCCGCCGTCGATATCGCGATCGATGGCGAACGGGACCGCGGCGCTATCCTCAAGAAGCTCGACGAAGCAGAGCGCACCGCGCGCGCCAAGGGTTTCGCGGTCGCGACCGGCTCGGCTTTCGAGGTTACCGTGGACGCGGTTTCCACGTGGGCCGAGGAAGCGAAACGACGGGGCATCGAGATCGTGCCGATCTCGGCAATCGCGGAAGATCCCGAGAGAGGCTGATTTCCATGACGAAGAACAAGACGGTCGACCCCGAGAACCTTCCCTACCGGCCTTGCGTCGGCATCATGGTGCTGAACCGCGAGGGGCTCGTGTGGGCGGGCCGCCGCATCGCTTTGAGCGACAGCGAAATGGCGGGAACCGACCGGCTCTGGCAGATGCCGCAGGGCGGCATCGACAAGGGCGAGGACCCGCTCCCGGCAGCCATGCGCGAGCTCTACGAGGAGACCGGCATGCGTAGTGTCACCTTGCTGGCGGAAGCGCCCGACTGGATCAACTACGACCTGCCGCGCGATCTCGTCGGCATCGCGCTCAAGGGCAAATATCGCGGCCAGACACAGAAATGGTTCGCCTTCCGGTTCGACGGCGACGAGAGCGAGATCGCCATCAACCCGCCTCCCGGCGGGCACGAGGCCGAGTTCGACGCATGGGCCTGGAAGCCGATGGCCGAATTGCCGGAGCTTATCGTGCCCTTCAAACGCAAGGCCTATGAAGAGGTCATAGGAGCCTTCCGGCACCTCGCCGCATAGGCCCCGTCAGTCGTCTATCGCGGTGTAGGCGCCCGTCCAGAAATCGCGGAAATGCAGTGGCATAGTCGGCGAATCCATCATCCGCTGCGTCATCAATATGCCGATCAGGCCTTCGGCGGGGTCGGCATAGGCCGAGGTGCCGTAGCCGCCATCCCAGCCGAAGCGCCCAGACGACATCTCGATCTCGTCGCGACGCAGATCGACAGCGATGCCTAAACCCCATCCGCGATTGCCGTTGAAGAACATCGCCCCGTGCGGGCCGGACTTCTGTTGCGCGCTCAGGTGGTCGCGCGTCATCAGCGCGACGGCCGGCCGCGACAGCAGCCGTCGGCCCTCATATATGCCGCCGGCAAGCATCATGCGGCTGAAAGCGAGATAGTCGTCGGCAGTGGATACCAGCCCCCGCTACCCGATTCGAAAGGCGGCTGGCTTGCAAAATCTCCAGCCACCGGCTCCTCGTGCACGACCAGTCGGCCCGACTGATGGTCCTTGTGGTAGAAGGTGGCGAACCTGTCGAGCTTGTCGGCAGGTACGAAGAACCCGGTATCCTTCATGGCGAGCGGGTCGAAGATGCGCTCACGAAGCAGGTCGCCCAGCGGCTTTCCGCTTGCGCGCGACAACAGGATGCCGGCGACATGCATGCCGGTATCGTAGAGCCAGCCATCGCCCGGCTGATGCGCGAGCGGCAGTTCGCCAAGGCGTTTCATGTATTCTTCCGGCGAGCCGTCGAAGAGGTCGACACCGGGGGCCACGCCACGCTCTTCCATGGCGAACTGGATCGGGTATGCGCTCGGCCAGACCATGATCGCCCCGAGCCCGAAGCGCAGTGTCAGGAGGTCCCGCAGCGTAATCGGGCGATTGGCCGGAACGGTGTCGGCGAGATCGCTTTCCAGGCTGCGCAACACCTGCCTGTTCGCAAGCTCCGGCAGCAACACATCAACCGGGTCGTCGAGCCGCAGAACGCCCTCTTCGACCAGTATCATGGCCGCCGCGGCCGTGACCGGCTTGGTGATCGATGCGATGCGGAAGATCGTGTCGCGCCGCATCGGCGTGCCACCGAGTGCCTGCCTGCCGCCCGTAAGAACATGCGTTTCGCCGTTGCGGTGAACCAGTGCGACGAAGCCCGGCAGGTCGCCGCGCTCGACATGGCCCATGAGATTGGCCTTCATCCTTTCCAGCCTTTCCGCCGAAAGATTGCTGCTTGATGACTTTGGAGACGCCGCAGCGCCCTTGCTTGTCGACACCGCGCCCGTCTGACGATCCGGCTCGCCGCCACTGGCGGCAAGTGCAGGGGCGGACAGAAAGGCGCCGGCGGCTGCGGCCTTGAACATGTTGCGACGATCTATACTGGTCATGGCTCGGCTCCACAATTCCGGTTCATTCGGCAGCGCTGTGCGCTGCGATTTCGTTGATCATCCGTGGCCAGTCCAGCGGATGGAGCTCGTGCCCGCCACCCTCGATCGCGACGAAACGGGACAGCGGCGCGATCCGCGCGATCTCACGGCCGTGCTCGACCGGGAACACCGGGTCGGATGTTCCGTGGATCACGAGCAGCGGCACGCGCAGCCGTGCCAGGCAACCGGACCAGTCGCGCTTGGCGTCGACCAGAAAATGATTGGTCGTGCTGAGAAAGTTTCGCGCACGGGCGACATCCTGCTCGACGAACTGCCGCGCAGCGGCAGCATCGTAAGGATGCCTGGTGCTGGCGATCATGCGCGTATCCTCGACGACATAGTCGATGACCTGGCCAAGGTCGGACCAGTCCACCTTCTCGCCGTCGGCGCCGTGCTGTTTGTATGCTTCGCTCATGCCCGGCAGGCGGGCCGTATCGACACCCATCGGCGATGTGCTGATAAGCGTGAGGGTGCTGACCCTATCAGGGGTGCCGAACGCGGCAAGCTGGGCGATCATACCGCCGAGTGACATGCCAACGACGTGGGCTTCGTCGATCCCGTATGCATCGAGCACGGCAAACGCGTCGTCGGCCATGTCTTCCATCGAATAGGACACACTTCCCGGCTCATAGCCGGTCGAAAGTCCCGTATCGCGGTTGTCGTAGCGGATGACATGGCGGCCGCGCGCCGCGAGCGCCCGGCAGAACGCCTCCGGCCACCACAGCATGGACGCCATGGCGCCCATGATGAGCAGCACGGGCGGGTCCGCCGGGTCACCGAAAGCTTCAGTCGCGAGTTCCGCATCGCCATTGGGGATCATCTTCGTCATTGCCTTCGCCTCCTCCGTTGGGTCTCTGCCCGCATGTCCGATCGACCGATTGGCAAGTGAAAGCGACGGCACCGCACCTTTGTCAGCCTGCCCACGCGCCTCAATAACCTTGGAAGTAAAGCCCGCTGCCGGTCGTTCCCCCGCCTTAGCAGTTGCATGTCGCAATCGGTTGTCTTATTTCATAACTGATGCGATATTGCAATCGGTTTTGGAGAGCAGCATGAATGAACGGCATCGGTCGGGTTGCCCGATCAACCTCACGCTCGAGATTCTCGGCGACAAATGGAGCCTGCTGATCATTCGCGACATGATGTTCGGCAATCGCCGCCATTTCCGTGAGCTGCTGCATGGCTCCGAGGAGGGCATCGCTTCGAACATCCTGGCCGACCGGCTCAAGCGCCTGCTGGCGCAGGGTGTGATCTCCAAGCGCGACGATCCGAGCCACAAGCAGAAGGCGATCTACAGCCTGACGGAGCGTGGCGTGGAACTGCTGCCGATCTTCGCGCATATCGGCGCCTGGGGGCGACGCTACCTGCCCGTCAGCGAGGAACTGAGCATCCGGGCGCAACTTCTGGAGGAAGGCGGGCCGGTCATGTGGGAACGCTTCATGCAGGAACTGCGCGCCGAGCATATCGGCGCCGCGCCGGGTGAACAGGCCGCAGCCTCACCAACCGTGCGCGAGGAACTGCAAGCGGCCTACCAGGCCGTCATGACCCGAAAAGCGAAGGCAGCGCAGGAGGCGTGAGGCGCGCACTGGTGAGCCTGCGGCGGCAGCGCCCACCTCTTCCGCGTCATCCCGGAAGCTGAAGCGCAGCGAAGGCTATCCGGGACCCATTGGCCACGAGACCGTGTGGCGCGGCCCGGTTCAGGAGGTCGCGCCGATCATCCCCCGCTGAGAAAACCCGTCACCCGGCCGCGCTGCTCAATGGGTCCCGGCTCGGCGGTCGCTCCGCTCACTTGGCCGGAATGACGGCAGGGAGGTTCCGTCCAGTCTTCAGTGTTGGCGACTGGCAGGAAACATCCATGACGACGGCATCCCGACCAACAAGCCTAGGAAAGATGAGCCGGCAATGCCGGCACCCCATACGCAAAGGCCGGCTTGCGCCGGCCTTTTGAATAATGTCCCTGCTGCCAGCAATCAGGCGGGCAGGATAGCGCCTTCGAGCGTGGTGAGCTGAGCGAGAAACTGCTCGGCCTTAGTACGGCTCTCGTCGTCCCTGGCGTCGGAAACGTCTTCCTTCGCTTCCTGGATACGGCGTGCGAGGTCCGCGCGGTCGATGTCTTTCACGGCGACGGCCGATTCGGCCAGCAACGTGCAGCCTTCCGGCAGGATGTCGGCGAAGCCGCCGAACACCACGTAGCGCTGCTCGGCGCCAGACACCGGCTTGACGGTGACGACGCCCGGCTTGACCGTGGTCATCACCGGCGCGTGCTTGGCCATGACCGTCATCTCGCCTTCCGTCCCCGGAATCACGACCGACTCGACCTGCTCCGAGATCAGAAGCCGCTCGGGCGAGACCAGTTCGAATTTGTAGGGTTCAGCCATGTTTCATTAGCGAGCAGGGAAAGACGAACAGGGAATGGTTTTCAGAACCAATCCGCCAGAAGCCTGTTCCCTATTCGCTACTCCCTATTCGCTATTGCCCAGCTTAAGCCGCTTCCGCAGCCAGCTTCTGTGCCTTCTCGACCGCTTCCTCGATGGAGCCGACCATGTAGAAGGCCGCTTCCGGGAGGTGATCGTATTCGCCGGCAACCAGGCCCTTGAAGCCCTTGATGGTGTCGGCGAGGTCGACGAGCTTGCCCGGGGCGCCCGTAAACACTTCGGCCACGAAGAACGGCTGCGACAGGAAGCGCTCGATCTTGCGGGCGCGGGCAACGGTCAGCTTGTCCTCTTCGGAAAGCTCGTCCATGCCCAGGATCGCGATGATGTCCTGCAGCGACTTGTAGCGCTGCAGCGTCTGCTGCACGTCGCGGGCAACTGCATAGTGCTCTTCACCGACGATCTGCGGGTCGAGCATGCGCGAGGTCGAGTCGAGCGGATCCACCGCCGGGTAGATGCCCTTCTCGGCGATCGAGCGGTTCAGCGTCGTCGTCGCGTCAAGGTGCGCGAACGAGGTTGCAGGCGCAGGGTCGGTCAAGTCATCGGCCGGCACGTAGATGGCCTGCACCGAGGTGATCGAGCCCTTCTGCGTGGTGGTGATGCGCTCCTGCAGCGCGCCCATGTCGGTGGCGAGCGTCGGCTGGTAGCCCACGGCCGAAGGAATTCGGCCGAGAAGCGCCGACACTTCCGAACCCGCCTGCGTGAAGCGGAAGATGTTGTCGACGAAGAACAGCACGTCCTGGCCCTGGTCGCGGAAATACTCGGCGACCGTCAGGCCGGTGAGGCCGACGCGCGCACGCGCACCGGGCGGCTCGTTCATCTGGCCGTACACGAGTGCCGCCTTCGAGCCTTCGCCGCCGCCCTTCTTGTTGACGCCGGACTCGATGAACTCGTGATAGAGATCGTTGCCCTCGCGGGTGCGCTCGCCGACGCCGGCGAACACGGAGTAGCCGCCATGCGCCTTGGCGATGTTGTTGATCAGTTCCTGGATCAGAACGGTCTTGCCGACGCCGGCGCCGCCGAACAGGCCGATCTTGCCGCCCTTGGCGTAGGGAGCGAGAAGGTCGATGACCTTGATGCCTGTGACGAGGATCGCGGCTTCCGTCGACTGCTCGATATATTCGGGCGCGGGCGCGTGGATCGGACGCATCTCGGTCGCGTTGAGCGGCCCTTCCTCGTCGATCGCCTCACCGATCACGTTGATGATGCGGCCGAGCATTTCGGGGCCGACCGGAACGGAGATCGCGGCACCGGTATCGGTAACCGCCTGGCCGCGTACGAGACCCTCGGTGGAGTCCATGGCGATGCAGCGCACCGTGTTCTCACCCAGGTGCTGGGCGACTTCGAGCACAAGGCGGTTGCCCTGGTTGTCGGTCTCCAACGCGTTCAGGATCGCCGGCAGATCGCCTTCGAATGATACGTCGACGACGGCGCCGATGACCTGGCGGACCTTGCCGGTAGCACCGGTTGCCTTGACGCGCGGCGCGGCGCTGGTCTTGGTTGCCGCCGCCTTGGCCGGAGCGGCCTTGCGTGCGGCCGGAGCCTTTGCAGCAGCCGCCTTGGGCGCAGCCGCTTTGGTGGCAGCCGCCTTCGGCGCTGCTGCGGCCTTGGCGGTGGTCGCCGGGGCCTTCTTGGGGGTAGCTGCTTTAGCCATCGTAAATACCCTCTTTCGTGTTCCTGTTGTCCGTCCGGTCGCCGCAGGGGCCGCCCGGCCCCGCGCCTGTCGGCGGCTAGAGCGCTTCCGCGCCTGAAATGATCTCGATCAGTTCCTTGGTGATCTGCGCCTGGCGCTGGCGGTTATAGGTGATCGAGAGCTTGTTGATCATGTCGCCCGCATTGCGCGTGGCGTTGTCCATCGCTGTCATCTTCGCGCCCATCTCGCCGGCAGCATTCTCCAGCAGCGCGCGGAAGACCTGCACTGCAATGTTGCGCGGGATGAGGTCTGCGAGGATGTCGCCCGCCTCCGGCTCATACTCGTAGACGGCGCCGCCATTTGCCTCGCCGTCGACCGCCGGGGCGGAAGCGGGAATGATCTGCTGCGCCGTTGGCACCTGGCTGATGACCGACTTGAACTGCGAGTAGAACAGCGTTGCGACGTCGAACCCGCCTTCGTTGAAGAGCGAGATCACCTTCTTGGCGATGCCGTCGGCATGCACGAAGCCGACCTGCTTGGCGTCACGCAGCTCGACCCGGTCGATGATCTTGTCGGCGAAGTCGCGGCGCAGGATGTCGTAGCCCTTCTTGCCGACGGTGATGATCTTCACCGTCTTGCCCTCGCTGAGCAGCTTGCGGGCATGATCGCGGGCAAGGCGGGCGATCTGCGAGTTGAAGCCGCCGCACAGACCGCGCTCGGCAGTCGCGACGACCAGAAGATGCACGTCGTCCTTGCCTGTGCCGGCCATCAGCGGCGGCGCATCCGACGCCGAAACCGCCTGACCGATATTGGCCATCACCGCTGCCATGCGCTCCGAATAGGGGCGCGCGGCCTCGGCCGCCTCCTGGGCACGGCGCAGCTTCGCCGCGGCGACCATCTGCATCGCTTTGGTGATCTTCTGCGTCGCCTTGACCGAGGCGATGCGGTTTCGAAGGTCTTTCAGTGAAGCCATGAGGCTAACCTATCCCCTTTGTCCGGCAAGCCTCAGACGAAGTTCTTGGCGAAGGCGTCGATCTCGGCCTTGAGCTTGGCGCGCAGGTCGTCCGACAGCGCCTTCTCCTTGCGGATCGCGTCGAGCACCGCCTTACCGTCAGAACGCATGTGCGACAGCAGGCCCTGCTCGAACTTCGACACCTGGTTGATGGCGAGGTTGTCGAGGTAGCCATTGACGCCGGCGAAGATCACCGCGACCTGCTCTTCCGTCTTCAGCGGCGAGAACTGCGGCTGCTTGAGCAGCTCGGTCAGGCGCGCACCGCGGTTGAGCAGACGCTGCGTGGCAGCGTCGAGATCGGAGCCGAACTGCGCGAAGGCAGCCATCTCGCGATACTGCGCGAGCTCGCCCTTGATCGAGCCGGCAACCTGCTTCATCGCCTTGATCTGCGCGGCCGAGCCGACGCGGGACACCGACAGACCGACGTTCACGGCCGGACGAATGCCCTGGAAGAACAGGTTGGTTTCGAGGAAGATCTGGCCGTCGGTGATCGAGATCACGTTGGTCGGGATGTAGGCCGACACGTCGTTGGCCTGCGTCTCGATGACCGGAAGCGCGGTCAGCGAGCCGGCACCCATGTCGTCGTTCATCTTCGCAGCGCGCTCGAGCAGGCGGGAGTGCAGGTAGAAGACGTCGCCCGGATAGGCTTCACGGCCGGGCGGACGGCGCAGCAGAAGCGACATCTGGCGGTAAGCCACGGCCTGCTTGGACAGATCGTCATAGGCGATCAGCGCATGCTTGCCGTTGTCGCGGAAATATTCGCCCATGGCGCAGCCGGAGAACGGCGCGATGTACTGCAGCGGCGCCGGATCCGAAGCGGTCGCGGCGATGATGATCGAATATTCCAGCGCGCCGCGCTCTTCGAGCACCTTCACGAGCTGCGCGACGGTGGAGCGCTTCTGGCCGACGGCAACGTAGACGCAGTAGAGCTTCTGGCTCTCGTCGTCGCCATCGTTGAGCGGCTTCTGGTTGAGGAAGGTGTCGAGAATGATCGCGGTCTTGCCGGTCTGACGGTCGCCGATGACGAGCTCGCGCTGGCCACGACCGACCGGGATCAGGGCGTCGATGGCCTTCAGGCCGGTCGACATCGGCTCGTGCACCGACTTGCGCGGGATGATGCCGGGCGCCTTGACGTCGACGCGGCGGCGCTCCTTGGCCTTGATCGGGCCCTTGCCGTCGATCGGGTTGCCGAGGGCGTCGACCACGCGGCCGAGCAGCTCGGGACCGACAGGCACGTCCACGATGGCGCCGGTGCGCTTGACGGTATCGCCTTCCTTGATGTCACGGTCGTTGCCGAAGATAACGACGCCGACATTGTCGGCTTCGAGGTTCAGCGCCATGCCACGGATGCCGCCGGGGAACTCGACCATTTCGCCGGCCTGGACATTGTCGAGGCCGTAGACGCGGGCGATGCCGTCACCGACGGAGAGAACCTGACCAACCTCGGAAACCTCGGCCTCTTTGCCGAAATTCTTGATCTGGTCCTTGAGAATTGCGGAAATTTCCGCGGCGCGGATATCCATCAGCCGACCTCTTTCAGTGCGAGCTTAAGCGAAGCGAGTTTGGTTTTGAGCGACGTGTCGATCTGGCGCGAGCCCATCTTGACCACCATGCCGCCGAGAAGGGTGGGATCCACCGTCAGGTTCACCGCAACATCCTTGCCGGCCACCGTCTTGAGCGCGGCAGTCAGTTCGGAGCGCTGTGCGGCGGTGAGTTCGTGCGCCGAGGAAACCTCGGCGGCGACCTCGCCGCGCGCCTCGGCCGCGATGCGACGGAAGGCGCGGATCATGCCGGGAACGGCGAAGAGACGGCGGTTGCGCGCAACCACGCGCAGGAAATTGCCGGTAAGGCCAGTGATCTTGGCCTTGTCCACAATGGCGGAGATCGCCTTGAACTGGTCAGGCCGAGAACACGGGGCTCTCGATCAGTCGCCGCATATCGGCGCTGCCTTCGATCAGTGTTTCGAAGCGCGAAAGCTCGGATTCGACCTTGGCCACGGAGTTGGCTTGTGAAGCCAGTTCATGGAGCGAACCCGCATAGCGTTCGGCCACTCCGGAGATCATCGAGCCAGACTGTGCCACGGACCGTCTTTTCTCTCTGCCTGACAGGTCAGAAGATTTTCCGCTGGAGCATCGGACTCTGGCTAAATCTTTGACCTTGTTGAAATTTCTCAGCCGGAACTATGGGCTTGCCGCATCCCCCTGCCGAAAGTCGCTTGCCGTCTAGCACAGGCTTTCCCGACTCGCAACAAGGCGAAAGGTAAGGATTTGCGGCAGTTTTGTCGCAGTCAGCGCGCGAAGGTGCGAGCCTGGCGCGGAATCAGGCGATGAAGCCAACCGCAAACGACAGAGCCAGTCCCGCGAGCGCGATTTCGATCACCAGCCACAGCCAGTTATAGATCGTGTTGCCGTCGTCGGAGAGCATCGAGATGATGCGGCCGAACGCCGTCAGCCCCCAGCACAGGCCAAGCGACAGGTACAGCAACGGCTGCGCGAGCAGGATGCAGGCAAGCCCGCTGCCGAGATAGAAGCCGGACATCGTCGCCCGCGCCTCGGACACGGCCTCCGGATGCTCGGGAATCGTCTGCAGGCGCAGTGCCTTGAGCGTGAGGCCGGGCGCGAACAGCATCAACAGGCCGAAGATGAGCGTAACGGCCGCTGCCGACCAGGCCAGCCACTCGCCCTGGCTCACCGGCCACGGAAACGCGAATTCCATGATCATCCCCTCAAATCGAATCGCGACGCGACATTAGCGAATGCCGGAGGCGCTGTCGCGCAGGAGTGCACGATGCTGGCGCGCATGTCCTGGCACCCTCCTCACAAGAAGCTCTGCGGATCGATGTCGACCGACACGCGCACCGAACCGCGCGGCCTTTCCGCCGCCGCCACCATCGCACGGACGAAGCCCTGCATGTCGGAGCGCCTTTCGCCGTGGATCAGCAGGCGGAAGCGGTGGCGGCCCGCCACCAGCGCGAGCGGCGCCTCTGCCGGCCCCAGCACCGAAATGTCGGCGGCAGCCGGCGCCGCGCGCCGCAACGCCCTACCGTGACTTTCGGCCTCGGCGCGCGTTGCGGCGCTGATGATGATCGCCGCGAGCCGGCCGAATGGAGGCAGCCCCGCGCGTTCGCGCTCGGCGATCTCGCGCTCGTAGAACGATTCGGCATCGCCTGAGACGAGCGCCTGCATCACCGGATGCGCGGGCTGGTAGGTCTGGATCAGGCCGAGGCTCTTGCGACCGGTGCGGCCTGCGCGGCCGGTCACCTGACTCAGAAGCTGGAAAGTGCGCTCGGCGGCGCGCGGGTCGCCGTTTGCAAGGCCGAGATCGGCATCCACCACGCCCACCAGCGTCATGTTCGGGAAATTGTGCCCCTTGGCGACGAGCTGGGTGCCAATGACGATGTCGGCCTCGCCCTTGGCGATCGCGTCGAGCTCAAGCCGCAGCCGCTTCACGCCGCCCAGCATGTCGGACGACAGCACGATGGTGCGCGCGTCGGGGAAGCGTCCCACCACCTCCTCGGCGATCCGCTCCACGCCCGGCCCGCAGGCGACCAGATGGTCGAGCGCACCGCATGAGGGACAGGCTTCCGGACGCGGCTCGGTATGGGCGCAATGGTGGCAGACGAGCTGCCCGCGAAACCGATGCTCCACCAGCCAGCTCGAACAGCTCGGGCACTGGAAGCGGTGTCCGCAGACGCGGCACAGCGTCAACGGCGCATAGCCGCGGCGGTTGAGGAAGAGCAGCGCCTGTTCGCCGCGCGCGACCGTCTTTTCCACCTCGCCCAGCAGGACCGGAGACAGGAACCCGCCCCGCGCCGGCGGGCTGCGGCGCATGTCGATGGCGCGCAGGTCGGGCATCGCGGCTTCCGCAAAACGGGCCGGCAGCACGACGCGCTCGTATCGCCCTGATCGGCGTTGACGCGGCTCTCCACGGCCGGCGTTGCAGATGCCAGCACCACGGGAAAGCCCCCGATATGGCCGCGCACCACGGCCATGTCGCGCGCCGAGTAATAGACACGGTCCTCCTGCTTGTAGGCCGGGTCGTGTTCCTCGTCGACGACGATCAGCCCGAGATCGTTGAACGGCAGGAAAAGTGCCGAGCGCGCGCCGGCCACCACCCGTACCCGGCCTTCCGCAACCTGCCGCCAGACGCGCTCCCGCATCCTCGGCGACAGATCGGAATGCCATTCGGCGGGCTTGGCGCCGAAGCGATCGTGAAAGCGATCGAGGAAGGCCGCAGTCAGCGCAATTTCGGGCACCAGCACCAGTACCTGCCGGCCAGCCTTCACAGCCGCCGCGATCGCCTCGAAATAGACCTCCGTCTTGCCCGAACCGGTCACGCCGTCGAGCAGCGTGACGGAAAAGCCGCCACGCGCCTTGTCGCTCAACGTGCCCGCCGCATCCCGCTGGTCGAGCGTCAGGTCGGCCGTAGCATAGGCCGGGTCGGGCGCGGCGACGACCGGCGGTGGGGGAATCTTGACCGCCTCGAACAGACCCTGTGCCTTGAGGCCATCGACAACCGTGAGTGAGACGCCCGCCGCATGCGCCAGGCCTGAACGCGTCCACGCCATGCCGTCGCGCGCCAGTTCCAGCACGCGAGCCCGCGCCGCTGTCGCCCGTTCGGGCTCGCCCCCGGCGAAGACCAGACCTTCCAGCGGCGGCTCGGGGTCGAATGCGGCCGGCGCGCGCAGGAACATGCGCGCGACCATGCCTGGCGGCGACAGCGTGTAGGCCGCAACCCAATCGACGAACCGGCGGTCAGCATCGGCCAGCGGCGGACAGTCGAACACCTCGCTGATCGGCCGCAGCTTCTTCGCGTCGACCCTGTCGGTCGGCGTATCCCAGACGATGCCCGCCACCTCGCGCGGACCGAGCGGCACGCGCACGATCGACCCCGGGCCGACAACCATGCCATCGGGCACCGCATAGGAATAGGGCCGCTCCGCCGGCATCGGCACAAGCACGGGAACGATTCTGTTTCTGGACGAATCTTCGCTCATCGGACGTGACCTTGCCCGCTTCCTGCGTTAGAGCAAGGGCCAATGCGAAGCGACGGCGCCACCGTCGCGAGACTGTCAGGGAAAGAGACCATGAAGTTCTTCGTCGATACCGCCGATGTGAAGGAAATCCGCGAGCTCAACGATTTGGGCCTTCTGGATGGCGTGACCACCAACCCTTCGCTCATCCTCAAATCGGGCGGCAACATCACGGAAGTCACCAAAGAAATCTGCTCGATCGTCGAAGGCCCCGTCTCTGCCGAGGTCGTGGCGACCGAATACAACGAGATGATGCGCGAAGCCGACGTGCTGTCGAAAATCGCCGACAACATCTGCATCAAGGTGCCTCTGACGCTCGACGGGCTGAAGGCCTGCAAGGCGATCACCTCCGGCGGCCGCCTCGTCAACGTCACGCTGTGCTTCTCGGCCAATCAGGCGCTGCTGGCCGCCAAGGCCGGCGCGACCTTCATCTCGCCCTTCATCGGCCGCATCGACGACATGGGCGTCGACGGCATGGAGCTGATCTCCGAGATCCGCACCATCTACGACAATTACGGCTTCAACACCGAGATCCTCGCCGCCTCCATCCGCACCGTGAACCACGTCAAGCAGGCCGCTCTGATCGGCGCCGACGTCGCCACCGTGCCGCCGGCAACGCTGAAGGCGCTGGTCAAGCACCCGCTGACCGACAAGGGCCTGGAAGCCTTCCTCGCCGACTGGGCAAAGACCGGCCAGAAGATCGGCTGAGCCGGTTAGCTACGGATTATGATCGCGTGAATATGGCGGCCGGGTCGGCCGCCATTTTTTCGACCGTGTGCTGCTGCAGCAGCGCGGCGACCTCGCCCGGCTCGCCGTCGAGCAGATCGGGCGCGATCGGCTTTCCGATGGTGATGCGGAAAGCGTCCTGCTTCTTGTTCAGCAGTTCGTGAAAGACCGTCATGTCACGCAGTTCGGTCGAATATTTCGACAGAAGGTAGAACAGGCCGGAATTGCGCGCCGTGAGGCGGGCCGGGACGACCGGGACGCCGAAGCGCCGGGCAAGTGCGACCACCGATCCCTGCCACGGCCGTTCGGTCAGCTTGCCCTCGTTCCAGTAGGCAATACGCCCCGAAGGGAACAGCACCACCGCCTTGCCGTCGCCGAAGGCGCGCGCGGTCATGGCGAGCGTGTCGCGGCTCTTGGAGTGCGACTTCTCCCCTGGCGCCATTCCACCGGGATGATCAGATCGCGGAAACCGGCCGCCACGCGCAGCGCATCGCGGTTGGCGAAAATCGCCATGTCGGGCCGGCATCCCTTCAGCAGGTCGAAGACCGCGATGCCGTCGGCAATGCCGGTCGGATGGCTAGGCGCCAGAATGAACGCGCCCTCTTTCGGAAGGTTTTCGGTGCCGGTCGCTGTAACGTCCAGCGAAAGCAGGCGGCTCAGATAGTCGAACGCGTCCCAGCCCGACATCGGACCGATGTCGTTCGCCATGGACACGGCCTGCCGGTAGTGGAAGGTGCGATAGATGATCGGCCGCAGGACCGGCCAGAGCGGGCTGCGGGAAAGCCGGGTCGCGCGCTCGGCGATAAGCTGATCGACGATATGCTTCACTTGCGAACCGGCTCGTTCGTTCTCAAGCGCTGAGACCACTGAACCGGGCATCGACCTGAATTCCATTGGCAACCACTCCGTCGGGCCATGACTGGCTTAGGAAAGTGACAGCGCAGTGACAGGCCGAACTCTCCCACAACCTGAAACGCCATGCATCGGGAAAGGTTCCATCTCGTTTTGAAGCCCGTTCACGGCTGGCCCTACAATTCCTCGGATTCGTCCTGCCCCAGCTTCTGGGCTTCCTCGGGACTCACGGGAACGTCTGCAGGCGCAACCTTGGAGGTGGATTGCTCCAGCTCCTGGGCAAGCGCCAGACGCAGCACTTCGGCGAGCTCGCGCGATGCCCTGTCTTCGGCGTTGCGGACGGCCCTGAGTGCTGCGAATTCCTGCCGCGGAATATCGTATGGCGCCTGAACGGAGCGCGTACCGGCTGAAATACGTTCGCCATTGCTGGAATCGGTTAGCACATACGAGCCCTGAACGGTGACGATGCCCGATGTCGGGTCGAGGTTCACGCGGCTCGTGTTGATCGAACTCGCGCGCGCGTCGGTCACGCGTACGGAAAGCTGCACCTTGTAGGCGGGCGATGCCGGCTGGCCCTTTCCGCCGCCGAGCAGGAAGATGAGATGGTTGCGCACTTCCTGGCCGACGCGGTCGTCCACCGGCGCGATCTCGATCGACTCGAGCCGTGCGGATGCGAAAGCCTGTGGCCCGGTCGCCGAAGTCACGTCGCCATAGAGCGGGCGGACAGTGCAGCCGGCGACAACCGCCAGCCCCAGAACGGAAACCAGGGTTAGAAACCGCTTCCGCAGGCCGGGCGTGCGGTGCGCGTGTCCCAGATCAGATGACGACATTGACGATCCTCTGCGGCACAACGATCACCTTGCGCGGCTGCTTTCCCTCGAGCGCAGCACGCACCACATCCAGCGCAAGCGCTGCTTCCTCGACGGCAGATTGATCCGCGTTTCGCGCGATTGTCAAATCGCCGCGCTTCTTGCCGTTGATCTGAACGGGCAGCACGATTTCGTCGTCGACGACCAGCGCGGGGTCGAATTCCGGCCATGGCTGATTCGCCGCCAGACCCTCGCCGCCCAGCGCCGCCCAGCACTCCTCGGCCAGGTGCGGCATCATCGGCGCGATCATCCGCACCAGCGCCTCGACCGCCTCGCGTAGCGCCGCCTTGGTGGTCGCGTCGGCTGCGCCTGCGCCCGCAACCTGCGGCGACAGTACGTTGACCAGCTCGTAAAGCCGCGCGACCGCCTTATTGAAGCCGAGCTTCTCGATGTCCTCGCCGACAGCCTTCACCGTCTTGTGGACGGCCTTCGAGGTGGGAGCGGCATTGCCCTCCCGCGAGGGCGCAGGCGCCACACCGGCGAGCGCAGGTGCGATCTCGGAAATCAGTCGCCACACGCGCTGCACGAAGCGGTGCGCGCCTTCGACGCCCGCTTCCGTCCAGATCACATCGCGCTCGGGCGGCGAATCCGACAGCATGAACCAGCGCGCCGTATCGGCTCCGTAGCCGGCGATGATGTCGTCCGGATCGACGACATTCTTCTTGGACTTCGACATCTTCTCGATCGGCCCGATCGTGACGTCTTCGCCGGAAGTGATCATGCTGGCGCGCCGCGTCCCATCGGTCTCCTCGACCTTCACCTCCGCCGGCGTCACCCAGGTTCCGTTGGCGCCGCTGCCCAGCCTGTAGGTCTCGTGAACCACCATGCCCTGCGTGAACAGGCCCTGGAACGGCTCCTCCACGCTGTTGAGGTGGCCGGTAACCTTCATCGCCCGCGCGAAGAAGCGCGAATAGAGCAGGTGCAGGATCGCGTGCTCGATGCCGCCGATATACTGGTTGACCGGCAGCCACCCGTTCGGCCCGTCCACATAGGCGAGGTCCGTCGGCTGGGCCTCGTCCCAGGGATCGGTGAAACGCGCAAAATACCAGGACGAGTCGACAAACGTGTCCATCGTATCGGTGTCGCGCCGGGCATCCTTGCCGCAGTTCGGACAGGCGGCATGCTTCCAGGTCGGATGATGGTCGAGCGGATTGCCCGGCTTGTCGAACGAAACGTCGTCCGGCAACCGCACCGGCAACTGGTCGGCGGGAACCGGCACCGCGCCGCAATCGTCGCAGTGGACGACCGGGATGGGACAGCCCCAGTAGCGCTGCCGCGAGATCAGCCAATCGCGCAGGCGGAACTGAACCTTGCGCTCGCCCTGGGGCCGCCCGCCGATGGTCACACCCGACAGGCGTTGCGCGACCTCGTCGAAGGCTTCTGCCGGCTTCATCCCGTCGAGGAAGCGCGAGTTGATCATCACGCCGTCGTCGGTGAAGGCTTCCTCGGTGATCTGGAATGTCGCCGCATCGGCACCTTCCGGCCTCACGACCGGCACCACGGGCAGGCCATATTTGTTGGCGAAATCGAGGTCGCGCTGATCGCCCGAAGGGCAGCCGAAGATCGCCCCGGTGCCGTAATCCATCAGTACGAAATTGGCGACATAGACCGGCAGCGTCCAGCTATCGTCGAACGGATGGACGACTCGGATACCGGTGTTGAAACCCTTCTTCTCGGCGGTCTCGATTTCCGCCGCCGACGTGCCGGAGCGTTTGATCTCCTCGATGAACGAGCCCAGCTTCGGATTGTTCTCGGCCGCCTTCTTCGCCAGCGGATGGTCCGCGGCGATCGCCATGAACGAGGCCCCGAAGATCGTGTCCGGGCGTGTCGTGTAGACTTCCAGTTCGCTCTCGCCTGCGGGCGCGGAGGCAGCGTCCAGCTTCCAACGAATCTGCAGGCCTTCGGAGCCGCCGATCCAGTTGGACTGCATCAGCTTCACCTTCTCGGGCCAGCGCGGCAGCGTCTCAAGCCCGTCGAGCAGCTCCTGCGCCATAGAGGTGATCTTGAAGAACCATTGCGTCAGGTCGCGCTGCTCCACGGGCGCGCCCGAGCGCCAGCCTCGGCCGTCGATCACCTGCTCGTTGGCGAGCACGGTCATGTCGACCGGGTCCCAGTTGACCTTGGCGTTGCGGCGCTCGACCAGACCGGCCTTCCAGAAGTCCAGGAACATCTTCTGCTGATGGCGGTAGTAGGACGGGTCGCAGGTCGCGAACTCGCGCGCCCAATCGAGCGACAGGCCCATCGTCTTCAACTGGCCCTTCATCGTCTCGATGTTGGCGTAGGTCCAGTCGCGCGGATTGACCTTGTTGTCGCGCGCCGCGTTTTCCGCCGGCAGACCGAACGCGTCCCAGCCCATCGGATGCAGCACGTTGAAGCCCCTCGCGCGCTTGTAGCGCGCGACCACGTCGCCCATGGCATAGTTGCGCACGTGGCCCATGTGGATGCGGCCCGAGGGATACGGGAACATCTCGAGCACGTAATACTTCTCGCCCGGCGCGTCGTTCTTCGTCTCGAAGAGCTTCGCATCGTCCCAGGCCTTCTGCCATTTGGGTTCGGATGCGCGGGGATTGTATCGTTCGGTTGCCATGTCCGGAATTTCACCTAAAAGACGCTGGGATTCACACTTGCCAAGTGAAGGTCACTTGAAAGAAGTGCCATGCCTTCACCACGGTTTCCCGGACCCGTCAACCGTGGCGGGCGCGCAGGCAATGAAAACAGCGGATTTGGACCATGAACGAGGCGGTTTCGCGGCTTGAGGCGGTAAAGGCCAACATCATCAGTGCCGAGAAAGAGGCCGGCCGCGCGGCCGGCTCGGTCACGCTCGTCGCCGTCTCCAAGACCTTTGGTGCCGACGACATCCGCCCCGTGATCGAGGCGGGACAACGCGTCTTCGGCGAAAACCGGGTGCAGGAGGCGCAGTCGAAATGGCCGGCGCTGCGCGAAGACCTCCCCGATCTGGAACTGCACCTGATCGGTCCGCTGCAATCCAACAAGACGAAGGAAGCGGTCGCCCTGTTCGATGTCATCGAAACCGTCGATCGCGAGAAGATCGCCGCAGAGCTGGCCAGGGAGATCGACAAGCAGGGCAAGGCGCCGCGCCTCTACGTTCAGGTCAATACCGGGCTCGAAGAGCAGAAGGCGGGGATTGACCCGCGCGAGGCGGTTGCCTTCGTCAAGCGTTGCCGCGACGTCCATGGCCTGGTGATCGAGGGGCTGATGGCGATCCCGCCCTTCGACGAGAATCCGGGACCGCATTTCGCGTTGCTCGAAAAACTCGCGCACGAAGGAGGCGTGGAAAAACTCTCCATAGGCATGTCGGGCGACTACGAGAAGGCGATAGCCTTCGGCGCGACGAGCGTGCGGGTCGGCTCGGCCATCTTCGGCACGCGCTGAAGGCCAACACCTTCACGTCATCCGCACCGTCTCCACGAGAAAATCGAGGAAAGCCCGCACGCGCGCCGGCAGGTGCTTGCCCTGCCCGACATAGACCGCGTGGGTCACTTCATTATCGCCGGGATTGAACGGCTCAAGCAGCGCGACCAGCCGCCCGGCCTCGATGTCCGGTCCGACATGCCAGCGCGCAAGCCGCGCGATGCCGGCCCCGGCAAGCGCCATGTGCCGCATCGCCTCGCCGTCGCTCACCAACGCATTGCCGGAGAGGTTGACCACCATCGTCTCGCCGCCGGCGCCAAGGAACGGCCAGCCGCTGATATGGCGCACGAAACAGAACGCGAGCAGGTTGTGTCTGGCAAGATCGTCCGGCGTTTGTGGCACGCCGCGCTTTTCCAGATAGGAAGGCGCCGCCACCAGCACCATCGGGCTCTGGCCGAGCTTGCGCGCGATCAGGCTTGATTCGCCGAGCGGCCCGGCGCGGATCGCCACGTCGGCGCGCTCCTCCATCAGGTCGATCACATTGTCGGTCAGCACGACGTCGACGCTCACCTCAGGAAAGCGCTCCAGAAAGTGCGGCAGCAGCGGTATCAGCTTGAGCTGGCCGAACGGCACGTAGCTGTTGACGCGCAAGCGCCCGCGCGGTGCGGAACCCGCCGCGGCCTCGTGCTCGGCTAAGTGCATTTCAGCCAGAATACGCGTTGCGCTCTCGTAGAATCCGGCCCCCTCCGGTGTCAGTTGCAGCTTGCGCGTCGAGCGGCTGACGAGACGCGCGCCAAGGCGCGCTTCCAGCCGCGCAATCAGCTTGCTGACGGCCGATGGCGTCATGCGAAGCTGACGGGCAGCGGCGGAAAAGCTGCCCGTTTCCACGACGCGCGCGAACACTTCCATTTCGCCGGAGCGATTGATCTCGGGTCTCGCCATTGTGGAATCTATTTCACAGAAAATATGCCAACGGCAAGGCTGGTTCACAGAGCCTGAGGTCACGATCTTTCAGGTCTCGCGCCCACCGAGGCGCATGACCTGTCTTGAACGGAGCGTCCGATGCCTCTGGCCCTCTATGCACTCACCGCCGGCGCATTCGGCATCGGTGTCACCGAATTCGTCATCATGGGCCTGCTGCTGGAAGTCAGTGCCGATCTCGGCGTGACGATCTCGTCGGCCGGCCTGCTCATTTCCGGCTATGCGCTCGGCGTGGTGGCCGGCGCGCCGTTGCTCGGCGCCTTCACTGGCAAATGGCCGCGCAAGACGCTGCTGATGAGCCTGATGGTGGTCTTCACGCTCGGCAATCTCGCCTGCGCGCTGGCCCCCGACTACTGGTCTCTGATGGCGGCGCGCGTGCTGACCGCCTTTGCGCATGCGTCCTTCTTCGGCGTCGGTTCGGTGGTCGCCACAGGCCTCGTCGCGCCTCACCGGAAGGCGTCGGCGATCGCGATCATGTTCACCGGCCTCACGGTGGCGAATATCCTCGGCGTCCCCTTCGGCACCTGGCTCGGCCAGGCCTATGGCTGGCGCGCGACCTTTTGGGCGGTGACGCTGATCGGCATCGCGGCGCTGGCGGTGATCGCCTTTCTGGTGCCGTCTGACGAGCAAGCGGAGGACGAAGCAGATACCGGCTGCGCACTTGCCGTGCTCGGTCGCGGCCCTGTGCTGCTCGGCCTGCTCACCACGGTTCTGAGCTGGGTCGGCGTCTTCGCTGCCTTCACCTACATCGCGCCGATCCTGACGCAGATCACCGGCTTTTCGGATTCTGCCGTCTCGCCGATCCTGCTCGTCTTCGGTGGCGGCCTCGTGGTGGGCAACCTGCTCGGCGGTCGCCTTGCAGACAGGCGCCTTGTGCCGACCATGCTTGGCAGCCTCGTGGTTCTTTCGGTCGTGCTGTTTGGCATGACCTTCGCGATCCACAACCGCGTGCTTGCCATCATCGCAGTGGGGCTGCTCGGTGCCGCCGCCTTCGCGACCGTCGCGCCGTTGCAGATGTGGGTGCTGGAGAAGGCCGAGGGTGCGGGTCAGGGCCTGGCATCGAGAGCTTCAACATTGCCGCCTTCAACCTCGGCAACGCAATCGGCGCCGGTCTCGGCGGTCTTATCATCGCCCACGGTCCCGGTCTCGGTGCGATCCCTTGGATCGCCGGCCTCGTGCCGCTTGCAGCGCTGCTCGTCGCCCTCGCCGCCCTGCGGCTGCAGCGGCTCGACGCACCTCTCGCACCGGTGCCGGCCTGCCCGGACCCGGCAGAATAAGCCCTCCCCTACAAACGACCCAGCAAGGAGTTCGAACCATGGAATACAGACGTCTCGGAGCCTCCGGCCTCAAGGTGCCGGCCCTCAGCTTTGGCGCGGGCACCTTCGGTGGCGCCGGCCCGCTGTTCGGCGCCTGGGGCAACACCGACGCCACCGAAGCGCGCCGACTTGTCGAAATCTGCCTCGAAGCGGGCGTGAACCTCTTCGATACGGCCGATGTCTACTCGAACGGAGCCTCCGAGGAGGTGCTTGGCACAGCTCTCAAGGGATTGCGCGACGGCGTGCTGATCTCGACCAAGATGTCGCTGCCGATGGGCGATGGCCCCAACGACGGCGGTTCGTCGCGGTCAAAGCTGATCAAGGGCGTCGAGGACGCATTGCGCCGGCTCGGCACCGACCGGATCGACATCTTCCAGCTTCATGCCTTCGATGCGGGCACGCCCGTCGAGGAAGTCCTGTCGACGCTGGACACCCTGGTTCGCACCGGCAAGCTCCGCTACGTCGGCGTTTCCAACTTCTCCGGATGGCAGATCATGAAGGCGCTGGCCGCCGCCGACCGGCATGGCTGGCCGCGTTACGTGGCTCACCAGGTCTATTATTCCCTGGTCGGCCGCGACTATGAGTGGGATCTCATGCCGCTTGGCCGGGACGAGGGCGTCGGCGCGCTCGTCTGGAGCCCGCTCGGATGGGGCCGCCTGACCGGCAAGATCAGGCGCGGCCAGCCTCTGCCGGAAGGCAGCAGGCTGCATGATACGGCAAGCTTCGGCCCGCCCGTCGAGGACGAGCATCTCTTCCGGTCGTCGACGCGCTGGAAGAGGTGGCTGGCGAGGCGGGCAAGACCGTTCCGCAGGTGGCGATCAACTGGCTGTTGCAACGCCCGACCGTTTCGTCGGTCATCATCGGCGCGCGCAACGAGGAGCAGCTCAGGCAGAACCTCGGCGCGGTCGGCTGGTCGCTGACGCCGGAGCAGGTCGCAAGGTTGGACGACGCCAGCGAGGTCACCGCCCCCTACCCGCATTTCCCCTACTGGCGCCAGGAGGGCTTCGCCCGCCTCAATCCGCCCGCGGTCTAAAACAAGCGCCCAGAGCGTCGCCGGTCAGTGCAGTTGCAACTCGCCGGCGACGTTGCGCCATTCGTTCGGCGCAATCAGCTTTCGGTGGGTGTAGGCCACCGAATGCAGCGCGCCCTCGATCTTTTCCTGCCAGAAGTCGATGAAACGGTAGAGGGCGGGAAATTTGGGCGCGACGTCGTAGTGCTGCCAGATGAAGATTTGCAGCAGGCCCGGATGATCGGGCATGTGATAGAGGATCTGTGCCGTCGTCAGCCCGTACCCCTTGAGCATCAGTTCCATTTCCCCATTTTCGGACATGATGGATCTCCCGTTGCCGTTGTCTCCTCCAGGATCGGAGTGTGCCGGGAAATCGATGAGCCGTCTATCGGACTATAATCACTTCACAACAGTTTTATGATGCGATTCCAATGGCTTGGCAGCAATTGAACTCGAGTGCTGACAGGTCCGCCGCAAGTGCCGTGGGCACAGGTGCTGCTGACCATACACCCTGACCACAAGGTCTAATGTTGTGGCCCGGCGCGAATTGGTAATAATGCGCCGCGAATGGCGACCATCCTTCGCCTGCCGGCCCGCGCACGTGGGAAGGCTGAACAATCCGGGGAGAGAGATTCATGTCCGAAGTCAAGCTTCATCGCGTCCAGCCAGCGTGGAAGAAAGGCGCGCTGATCGATAACGACACCTATCTGAAATGGTATCGGGACAGCGTGAAGAACCCGGAGAAGTTCTGGGGCAAGCATGGCAAGCGCATCGACTGGTTCAAGCCCTATACGAAGGTCAAGAACACCTCGTTTTCCGGCAAGGTCTCGATCAAGTGGTTTGAGGACGGCCAGACCAACGTCGCCTACAACTGCATCGACCGCCACCTGAAGAAGCGCGGCGATCAGGTCGCGATCATCTGGGAAGGCGACAACCCCTACGACGACAAGAAGATCACCTATAACGAGCTCTACGAGCACGTCTGCCGGCTGGCCAATGTGATGAAGAAGCACGGCGTCAAGAAGGGCGACCGCGTCACCATCTACATGCCGATGATCCCCGAGGCGACATACGCGATGCTCGCCTGCGCCCGCATCGGCGCGGTGCATTCGGTCGTTTTCGGCGGCTTCTCGCCCGACGCGCTGGCAGGCCGCATCGTCGATTGCGAATCGACCTTCGTCATCACCGCCGACGAGGGCCTGCGCGGCGGTCGCGGCATTCCGCTCAAGGAAAACACCGACAAGGCGATCGACATCGCCGCCAGAAACCATGTCATGGTCAAGAACGTGCTGGTGGTGCGGCGCACGGGCGGCAAGGTCGGCTGGGCCGACGGCCGCGACCTCTGGTATCACGACGAGGTGCGCACGGTTAAGGCTGAGTGCAAGCCCGAGAAGATGAAGGCGGAAGACCCGCTGTTCATCCTCTACACCTCCGGCTCGACCGGCAAGCCGAAGGGCGTGCTGCACACCACCGGCGGCTATCTCGTCTATGCCTCGATGACGCACCAATACGTCTTCGACTATCATGACGGGGACATCTACTGGTGTACGGCCGACGTCGGCTGGGTCACCGGTCACTCCTACATCGTCTACGGGCCGCTCGCCAACGGTGCGACGACGCTGATGTTCGAGGGTGTGCCCAACTATCCCACCGCCGGCCGCTTCTGGGAGGTGGTCGACAAGCACAAGGTCAACATCTTCTACACCGCCCCAACGGCCATCCGCGCGCTGATGGGCGCTGGCGACGACCATGTGAAAAAATCATCGCGCAAGACGCTGAAGGTGCTGGGCTCGGTCGGCGAGCCGATCAACCCGGAAGCCTGGGAATGGTATTTCAACGTCGTCGGCGAAAAGAAGGTACCCATCGTCGACACATGGTGGCAGACCGAGACCGGCGGCATCCTGATCACGCCGCTTCCCGGCGCGACCGACCTCAAGGCAGGCTCGGCGACGCGGCCTTTCTTCGGGGTCCAGCCGCAGCTCGTCGACAATGACGGCAACGTGCTCGAGGGCGCTGCCGACGGCAATCTCTGCATCGTCGATTCCTGGCCCGGCCAGATGCGCACGGTTTATGGCGACCATGACCGTTTCATCCAGACCTACTTCGCCACCTACAAGGGCAAGTATTTCACCGGCGATGGTTGCCGGCGCGACGCGGACGGATACTACTGGATCACCGGCCGCGTCGACGACGTGCTCAATGTGTCGGGCCACCGCATGGGCACGGCCGAGGTGGAATCGGCACTGGTCAGCCACGACAAGGTCTCCGAGGCCGCCGTCGTCGGCTATCCGCACGACATCAAGGGCCAGGGCATCTACTGCTACGTCACCCTGATGGCCGGCGAGGAAGGCTCCGACGCGTTGCGCAAGGAACTGGTCGCCCATGTGCGCAAGGAGATCGGCCCGATCGCCTCACCTGACCTGATCCAGTTCTCACCCGGCCTGCCCAAGACCCGCTCCGGCAAGATCATGCGGCGCATTCTGCGCAAGATCGCCGAGGACGATTTCGGCGCGCTGGGCGACACTTCGACGCTCGCCGATCCCGGTGTGGTGGACGATCTGGTCGAGAACCGACAAAACAAGAAGAAGTGACGTCGCGTAAGCGCGGACTTGCGAAAACGTCCTGACTGTCCCACATTGGGCATGTGTTCAACGAACTGAAAGGAGGTGATCCAATGTCGAGTGATTCCATGTTCCGTAGCGTGGTCCCGGCGGATCGTCCTTTCGGGAAGCAGTCTTCCTGACAGGCGCGTGAAGCGCGGCCGGCGACCTGAGCTTCGGCAACGGTTGCAGCCACGGGTCGCGCCACGGAACGGAAACACGAGGGCCGCTCGAAAGAGCGGCCCTTTTTCTTGCCGTTTGCGTTTTCTTACTTTGTCAGAGCCAGGCTCTCGATGTTCCTGACGATAGCCTTGAAAGCCTGATCGAGTTCTGAACCCGACGACGTGTCGTAGAAGAAGGTAACACCGCTGGTTGCGGGCGAGGCGCAATCCTTCATCAGGTCCCTCGCCGACGCGTTCGGCAGTTTGAAGCCGATGGTAAATATCTTGATGCCGGCGGCGCGCATGTTCGTGCAAAGCTGCTTTGCATGCGGGATCGAGCGCGTCGCGGCAGCATTGCCATAGGCAAGATTGGCGGTCGTCGCTCCGGCGAAGTTCAGGTTGAACTCGCCATCGGTCATGAGGATGGCGAACTTGCCGACCTCCTCCTCGTCATAGGGGCCGGCAGCCGCGCTGGCGGGGACGACATCCTTCCATTTGTCGGAGAGCATGTACCAGGCCCACTGAATGCCGACATGCCCCCGGTGCCGCCGTCGGCAACGAAGTTATTGATGGTGTCGGTCAGGGTTTTCTTGTTGGCAGTCAGCGGAACCAGGGCCGCCGCTGGGCAGCGTACGCTTTTCGTATACCCCGCATCGCCGTCTGCGAACTCTGTCAGGAAATAATCCCTGTTGGCCATCGCCACATTCGGACCCTTGTCCGTGTAGATTTCGGCACCTCTTCGCTCGGTCGAGCAGTTGTCCGGACGCAGGAGCGCGGAGACGAGGTTGAGGAGGTTGGTGTTGGGAACGCTCCTGCCGCGATCCGACTTGCTCTTTTCGACATAGACGGACTTGTAGGCGATGGACGAACCGACATTGACGGAGTTTGAGTAGGGCACGAGTGCGATGCGCACGCGGTCATCTAGGTTCTTGCCACCCAGCAGCAGGTTGACCGCATTCGTTGCCGCCTTCTGGAGGTCACCCAGCTTGTCGTCCGATCCGGCCTTTTTCATGGAGCCTGTCAAGTCGAGCGCCATTGCAATCTCGATCTTACGATCGGAGTAGATCGCTGCGGATTCGGCAGTAATCTTCTGATGGTTTGCCGTCCCGAACAGGGCGAAGGCAAGGTCGAGTTCCACGCTTGCCTTTGCTTCCACCGTCCGGGCCACAGGATCGATAACGATGCTGTCGAGCGTCAAACGGCCTTCTTCGGCATAGGCGCGCTGCCCGTTGGCCAGCAGGAAGGCCTCCACCACGCCCCGCGCCTCATCCTTGGTGATGACGCCCGTCGTCAGGTCGCGGGCCGTGGACGTCACCGCCGAGTCCAGCGCCGCGAGCAGGTTCGACTTCGTAATCGATATCTGCGCAACGTTGAGGCCGTAGCCCGATGCCAGCACCAGCAGCGGTGCCGTCACAGCCATCATCAAACCGAAATTGCCGCGGCGATTGCGCCTGAAGCGCGCTCCGAGCCGCCCGAAACCCCCGACCTTCCGCATCGCCTGTCTCCATTCACAACAAGTGACATCGTTCGCCACCGCCCTGCATCCCATGGGCCGGTGCGGGCGAAATCACGGTCGATAAGGCGCGAAATACGTTAAGGTCATGTTTTTTACCGGCTGAAGCTGTTGGTGTGGTTGGTGACAGGTTAACGTTTTGAGACAAAAGAAACCGCCTCGTCGGCAATCCGGAATCCATGTGTTTCATTTCAGATCAACTTGCGCCGCTGGCATCGCGATTGCCGCAAAATGGCACATGACGCCCATTCCCGTAATGACGCACCAAACCTTTGGTAATCAGGGCTTCCGCGATCGAGGGGCCTGCCGCGATTGCCGCATCGGCCAGGACCCTGCCGTAATATTTGCCGCCGCCGACATGCGAGAGCACCACCTGCCGCCCCTCAATCAGCCGCTCAAGTGCGGCCTTCGCCTGCATGGCCGCTCGCTTTTCCGCGCGGCAGCGGCTGCGCAGCTCAGGCGCGTCTATGCCTCGGATACGCACGGCAACCCGTACCCTGTGCCCCGGCCACACAAGCGCTTCTGCCTCGAAGGTGTCTCCGTCGATAACACGCAGCACGCGTGCGTTGACCGGCCCGTCCACGAGTTCGGAAGCTGACGCTGGGAGCAACCAGAAAACACAAATGGCTATCGATATGAGCCGCGCATAGGTCATCATAGGATCATATTCCTATCATGATCTGTGCGCAAGCACCCCTGCTAGGTTGTTACCCGAGCCTAGAAGTCGCTGGCCATGCCCTTGACCTCCCAGTCGCCGTAGCGGGCGGGATCGAGCCCGTCGCGTCCACCGAGCTCCTTCGGTCTTTCGGCTTCGCGCTTCAGTGACTGCGCGCGGCGGGCCTCTGCCTCGGCGAGCGCCCGACGGGCGGCATCGCTCAGCGGCCTGGGCGCGGTTTCGTCCCGGGTTTCCGATGGTTCGGTCACGGGCGCGTCACGCATGCGGCTTTCCCTCGAAACATTGAATTTCCTTTGATCGCTGCCCATCATATAGACGGTTCGCCGGGCGGGATCGACCCGGGACGACCAGTTTCGGAAACGGAGTTCTGCATGAACGTGATCCGCACAGCGATGCTCCTTGCCCTGATGACGGCGCTCTTCATGGGCATCGGCTACATGATCGGCGGCTCGGGCGGCATGATGATCGCGTTCGTCATCGCTGCCGGCATGAACCTGTTCAGCTACTGGAACGCCGACAAGATGGTCTTGCGGATGCACCACGCGGTCGAGGTCGACGAGCGGAACGCACCCGAATATTACGGCATCGTGCGTGAGCTGGCCGCACGCGCCGAATTGCCGATGCCGAAGGTCTACCTGATCGACAACGCGCAGCCCAACGCCTTTGCCACCGGCCGCAATCCGCAGAACGCGGCGGTGGCCGCCACCACCGGCCTGCTGCAGCGGTTGAGCCGCGAGGAAGTGGCCGGCGTCATGGCGCACGAGTTGGCGCACGTGCAGAACCGCGACACGCTGACCATGACGATAACGGCAACGCTGGCCGGCGCCATCTCGATGCTTGGCAACTTCGCCTTCTTCATGGGCGGCAGCCGCGACAATAACAATCCGTTCGGCATTATCGGCGTGCTGCTGGCGATCATCGTGGCGCCGATTGCCGCGATGATCGTGCAGATGGCGATCAGCCGCACGCGTGAATACGCCGCCGACAGGCGCGGCGCCGAAATCTGCGGACAGCCGATATGGCTGGCCTCCGCGCTCGACAAGATCGCCCGCAACGCCAAGGCGATCCACAACCAAGACGCCGAGCGCAATCCGGCGACGGCCCACATGTTCATCATCAATCCGCTCTCGGGCGAACGGATGGACAATCTCTTCTCGACCCACCCGAATACCGAGAACCGTATCGCCGCGCTGCGCGCGATGGCCCAGGAGTTCGGTGGCGGCGGCCAGCCGGCAAAACCTGCCCAGGAGCAGCCGCGGCCGACGCGCGATGAAACCCGGGCCGGCCCATGGGGTGGCAGGCCTACGCCGGCACCGCCGCCTGCCGCGCCTGAAAAACCGCAGTCAAATCCGTGGGGCCGCAATCCGACGGGCCCGCGGAGCCGCAGGTCGTGACGGATGGTCGTCGCCGCGCTCACGGCGGCCCCGCCCGCAAGCCAGACCCCTTCGCCGACACGCCCGGTCTTGCTTCGCGCAAGGCGGCTGCCCGCCTGCTGGCGGCGATTGTCGACGCGCGGACTTCGCTCGACGGACTGACGGATCACGAGAACGGCCATCCGCAATTCCTGGCGCTCGACATGCACGACCGCGCACTGGTCCGTGCGATCCTGACGACGGCTCTGCGCTTCCGTGGCACCATCCAGGGCCTGATCGACGCGCGCCTCGACCGGCCGCTGCCGGCCAACGCGCATGCGCTTTCGCACGTGCTTCACGTCGCAGCCGCCCAGATGCTGTTTCTCGACGTCCCGGATTCGGCCGCCGTCGACATCGCCGTCACGCGGGCGAAGTCCGATCCTCGCACCAGCCGCTTCGCGGCGCTCGTCAACGGCGTGCTGCGCGAGATCGCCCGGCGCAAGGAGCGCGCGCTGCCGGCAGCCCTGGCCAAGGCAGTCGACGCGCCGGAATGGTTCGTCGAGCGGCTGGAAAACGCCTATGGTAAGACGCAGGCGGCAGCGATCCTCGCCGCCCACCGGATCGAGGCCCCAATCGACCTCACCGTCAAGTCGAACCCCCAGGATTGGGCGGAGCGGTTGGGCGGCACCGTCCTGCCGACAGGCGGCGTGCGGCTTGGGACGGTCGAGGGCCCTATCACCGAGCTTCCCGGCTTTGCCGAAGGCGAATGGTGGGTCCAGGACGCCGCAGCCGCCATCCCCGCGCAGCTTCTTGGCGACATCGCCGGCCTTCGGGTCGCAGATTTGTGCGCCGCGCCTGGCGGCAAGACCGCGCAGCTCGCGCTCGCCGGCGCCAGCGTGACCGCGCTTGAAATCTCGGCCAACCGCGCGCGCCGTCTGTCGGCCAATCTGGAGCGGCTAGGGCTCGAGGCAGAGATCGTCGTTTCGGACCTCTTCGTATTCGAGCCCGCGACCGCGTTCGATGCCGTGCTGCTGGATGCGCCCTGCTCTTCGACCGGTACGGTTCGCCGCCATCCCGACGTGCCATGGACCAAAGGGCCCGAGGATGTGGCAAAACTGGCCGCGCTGCAGGCGCGTATGCTCGCGCGCGCGGTGGAAATGGTGAAGCCAGGCGGGCTTATCGTCTTTTCGAACTGCTCGCTCGACCCGGTGGAAGGCGAGGCGCTCTTTCGAGACTTCGTTGCAACGCACCCGGACACCGTGCCCGAACCCGTGAAGCCCGGCGAATTTGGCTTTGCCGACCCGTTTCTAGGCGATGATGGAACCGTGCGCACGACGCCGGCCGGTCTCGATCTCGGCGAGCCGGCCCTGTCAGGCCTAGACGGCTTTTTCGCAGCGCGCCTGCGCCGTCGCGGGTGATCTCCAAGAGAATTTCAGCCTTCGCATAAATTCTTGAATCATCTAGTGTATTGGCAACTTCGGCGGTCCGGGGCTGCGATTCGGAGGTTGGACAACTTGGCGGTTGCGAGGGGTAATTCCCCGCAAATATGGGCACTTGTCGCATCGACGATGTGGCGAAGGCTGCGCGGCAGGTTGCGCGTCGGCCCGGTTTACCGATGGCGGTTCACCGGCCGCACGCCTGAGCGCGTGCTGATCGCTCCGCCGGACCTGCGGCTCGCCGACCCGCAGATCGCCCACGAGATCTATCACGGTCGCTTCCCGTTCGCGGGCTACATGGTCGAAACGGACGGAGCATCGCCCTTCGCCGTCGAAATACCGAGCGCCGCCTGGCTTGCCTCGCTGCACGGCTTTCGCTGGCTGCGCCACATGCGCGCTGCCGAAACGGAACTTGCGGCCGCCAATGCCCGCGCTCTGGTGAGCGACTGGATCGCCCTGCACGGCCGTCGGATCGGTGGTGTCGCGTGGACCCCCGCCATCACCGCCCGCCGCGTGATCGCATGGCTGCAGCATTCCGCGGTCGTTCTGCAGGGTGCGGAGTTTCCGTTCTATCGCGCCTTCCTCAAGTCGCTTGCCGTCCAGATCCGCTATCTGCGCGCAACCGCGCCGGAAATGCCGGACGGAGAGGACAAGCTGCGCGCCCGCATCGCGCTTGCCTTCGCGGCCCTCTCGCTGCCTGCCCCGCCTTCGGCCCTGCGCAATGCGTCGCGCCTGCTGTCAGCCGAACTGGAGCGGCAGATCCTGCCGGACGGCGGGCACATCTCGCGCAATCCGGAAGCCATCCTCGAATTGCTGGCGGACTTGCTGCCACTGCGCCAGACCTATTCCAATCAGGCCGAGGCGCCGCCCGAAGCGTTGATTGGCGCGGTCGAACGCATGCTGCCGGCTTTGCGCTTCTATCGTCACCAGGACGGCACGCTCGCGCGCTTCAACGGCATGGGCGCCACCAGTCACGACCGGGTCGCGGCGATCCTCCACCACGACGATACCGCCGGCGCGCCGCTGCTGCACGCGCCCTATTCAGGCTACGAGCGGCTTTCGATGGGCGGGGTGACGGTCATCGCGGACACGGGTATGCCGCCGCCGGCGGAGGTGTCGCATGCCGCGCAGGCGGGATGCCTGTCCTTCGAGCTGTCGTCCGGCAGGAGCCATTTCGTCGTCAATTGCGGTGTCGACACCTACGGATCCGACGATTTCAGGCCGCTGGCGCGCTCAACGGCGGCCCACTCCACCGCGACGCTCAACGATACGTCTTCCGCGCGCTTCGCGTTGACCCAGGGGTTTGCAGGCATCATCGGCGCGCCGTTGCTTTCGGGGCCACGCTCCGTCCCGTGCAAACGCATGGATTCGGCGGGCATACAGTCTTTCGTCGCGCGCCACGACGCCTATGTCGCCCGCTTCGGCCTCTATCACGAGCGCGAGGTCGCGCTGAGTGCGGGCGGCGAAGTGCTGGAGGGTATCGACCGCATATTCCGACGGGGGTGTGAGGTCGCAAGGGCCGACGGCCGCGACCGGACTGTCGTGCGGTTTCACCTTCACCCCGACGTCGCGCTGTTCGAGAACAAGCGCAGCGAGCTGGTGCTTGCCACCCCGGCAACGAGGAACGTTGGGAATTCTCCTGCGAGGAACTTGCGCCGGAGGTGGAGGAATCGCTGTTTTTCGCCGGCCTCGGCGGCCCGCGCCGCAGCCGCCAGATCGTGCTGGCCTACAACGCCTCGGAACACCCGGAAATCCACTGGCGCTTCCTGCGCATCTGACGTCCGGTCATTTGCATTCCAGCCCCGCTGTGCTACGGCCCGCCGATCCCCACAGCCGCAAGATGGAGCCTGCCGCTTATGGCCGTCGCCTCGAAGAACATTCCCGCTCCCGATCTCGTCAAGGCGCGCCGCGCGCTGCTTTCCGTGTCCGACAAGACCGGGCTGGTCGATCTCGCCCGGACGCTCGTTGAAGCTGGCATCGAGCTGGTCTCGACCGGCGGCACGGCAAAGGCGATCGCCGGGGCGGGCATCGCGGTGAAGGACGTATCAGACATCACCGGCTTCCCCGAGATCATGGACGGCCGCGTCAAGACCCTGCATCCATCCGTTCATGGCGGCCTTCTCGCGATCCGCGACGATGCGGAGCACGCAGCGGCAATGCGGGAGCACGGCATCGGGCCGATCGACATCGCCGTCATCAATCTCTACCCGTTCGAGGAAGTCCGTGCAGCCGGCGGCGACTACGCATCGATCGTCGAGAACATAGACATCGGCGGCCCGGCCATGGTGCGGGCATCCGCCAAGAACCACGCCTATGTGGCGATCGTCACAGACCCCGCCGACTACGCGCTTCTGACGGAGATGCTGGCCGCGAATGACGGCGCCACGCCCTACCGCTTCCGTCAGGAACTGGCGGCGAAGGCCTATGCGCGCACAGCCGCCTATGACGCGGCGATCTCGGGCTGGTTCGCGGAAGCGCTCGACATCGAGGCTCCGGCCTGGCGCGCCTTCGGCGGAAAGCTTGAAACCGTCATGCGCTACGGCGAGAACCCGCACCAGAAGGCCGGTTTCTACGTCAACGGCGACAAGCGACCCGGCGTTGCCACCGCCCGCCAGCTCCAGGGCAAGCAGCTTTCCTACAACAACGTCAACGACACCGACGCGGCCTTCGAGCTCGTCGCCGAGTTCGACCCGGCGCGCACCGCCGCCGTGGCGATCATCAAGCACGCCAACCCCTGCGGCGTCGCCGAGGGCGATAGCCTGCGCGAGGCCTATCTCGCGGCGCTTGCCTGCGACCCGGTCTCCGCGTTCGGCGGCATCGTCGCGCTCAATAGCCTGCTTGACGCGGAAGCAGCGGAGGAGATCGTGAAGACCTTCACTGAGGTGATCATCGCGCCCGAGGCATCGCCCGAAGCCACCGCAATCGTCGCGGCCAAGAAGAACCTGCGGCTGCTGGTGACCGACGGCCTGCCGGACCCGCGCGCCGCCGGCATCATGGCGAAGTCGGTCGCAGGCGGCCTCCTGGTGCAATCACGCGACAATGCCGTGGTCGATGACCTCGACCTCAAGGTGGTGACGAAGCGCGCGCCGTCAGATGCCGAGATGGTCGACCTGCGCTTCGCCTTCCGCGTGGCCAAGCACGTCAAGTCCAACGCCATCGTCTACGCGCGGGGCGGCGCAACCGTCGGCATCGGCGCAGGCCAGATGAGCCGCGTGGACTCCTCGCGCATTGCCGCCCGCAAGGCGCTGGATGCAGCGGAAGCTGCCGGGGCCGGCGAGCCGCTGACGAAAGGCTCGGTGGTCGCCTCCGACGCCTTCTTCCCGTTTGCCGACGGACTGCTCGCAGCCGTCGAGGCAGGCGCTACTGCGGTCATCCAGCCCGGTGGCTCGATGCGCGACGACGAGGTCATCGCGGCGGCCGACGAGCATGGCATCGCCATGGTCTTCACCGGAGTGCGCCACTTCCGGCATTGAGGCTGTCGAACGCCCCCTCCACCTCAGGGCCCTGCCACCTCATATTGCCGGCTCTTGACCATCGGCAGCAGCACCAGCCCGATCATGAACAGTACGATGATCGGCGTGACGCCCAGCCGCTGTGCCTCCTGGGTCGATAGCCCGAAAGCTTCCTGCGCGAAGAAGGCGGTGGCGAACGCGATCGCCAGCGGGCCGATGAAGGTGGTGGCCTTGCCCGACAGCGCGTAGAGGCCGAACGCCTCTGTCACCTTGTCGCGGTCCACCTGGTCGACCAGCAGCGTGCGCGAAGCGGCCTGGATTGCACCGCCGGCCGCGCCGATCAGCGCCCCGGCGACATAGAAGGTGATGTCCGGCAGGCCGCTACCGCCGGCGGCCTCGGCAACCGTGATGAAGAGCACCTGCGTCTGCGTGGTCGAAATGACGAGCAGGCAGCAGAAGGTGAGGATCAGGATCGACCAGCTCACCACGACCTTGGGGCCGTAGCGCTGGTCGGCGCGGCCGCCAAGCCAGGCGCCGGCCGCCCCCGTGATGTTGGCGAGGATGCCGAAGATGCCGATCTGGATGATCGACCAGCCGAGCACGCCCGCCGCATAGATGCCGCCGAAGGCATAGAGCGCATTGAGCGCGTCACGGTAGAACATGCTCGACATCAGGAAGCTGAAATAGCTGCGCTCGCCCGGCAGCCGCCGCAGCGTCTTGCCGAGTTGCGAAAGCCCTTCCTTGACCGCACCGGAGACCGAAGGCTTGCGCTTCACATCGGGCGTAAACAGGAACATCGGCAGCACGAACACCACGTACCACAGCGCCGTCAGCGGGCCTGAAGACCGGTCCCCCTCCCGCATGGCCGGATCGAGCCCGAACAGCGGCTCGAAGCCCAGCAGCGTGCGGCCCGTTTCCGGCGATGCGGAGAGGAAGCCGAGCACGAGGACGAGCGTGATGAGACCGCCAAGATAGCCGAGCCCCCATGCCGAGCCCGAAAGCCGGCCGAGCTCGGAGCGGGGCACCAGCGTCGGCATCATCGCGTTGTTGAAGACGGCTGCGAACTCCATACCGAACACCGCCAGCGCGATCGCCAGGAGCACGAATGTCAGGTTCTCCATGCCGGGCACAGCGAACCACAGCGCCCAGCAGCCGATCACGCCAAGAATCGAGAACGCGAATATCCATGGCTTGCGCGGGCCGCTGGCGTCCGCAATCGCGCCGAGCACCGGCGACGACAGCGCGATCAGCAGGCCGCCTATGCCGGTGGCATACCCCCAGAGTTCCTGCCCGCGCGCGGCGTCGGGCGCCACGGCGGCTGCGAAATAGGGGGCGAAGACGAAGGTGATGATGAGCGTGTGGAAAGGCTGCTGCGCCCAGTCGAACAGCATCCAGCCCCAGATTCCGCGCTTCGGCGCGCGCGTTTCCTCGACCATCACCCCTCCCGATATCCTGACGGACACGTCGCCCGGTTGCTCTTATCCCAGATCGGACATCAGGCCGGACGCGACCGTGAGGCGCGAGACCGTGAGCTCCCCACCCTCGGTCAGTGCCTGCAGCCGGTCGCGTACGCGGGCGACGCGTTCGCCACCGGCCTCCAGCCAGGTCGCAACCGGGTCGGTCTGCTTGCCGAAGCGGGAGAGAGCGGCGGCGGCCATATCGTTGCGGGCGGTGCTGATCGTCTCCGTGGCACGCGAGAGCGCCAGCCCGTCATAATAGTCGGACGGGGTGATCGCGCGCGCGGCATCCGAGATGCGGCCGATGCGGAAAGCGTCGGTGACGGCGAAGAATGCCTGCGCCGCCTCGACCAGGCCGGACTTTGCATCCCGCGCGACCCGGGCAATGTCTGGCACCAACTCAGCGATGGGCAGGAAGGCGACACGCTTGGCCAGCGCCTCCGGCGCGCCCGCCTTGAACAGCTCGTGGGTACGCTCCTCCAGCCGGTCTCCGGTAAAGGACGGCAACATCGCGCCGATGCGGCCCTCGAGTGCCTTGCGCGCGGCGCGCAGCGTCGCGATGCGCTCGCCCAGCGGGGCGGCGTTGTCGTCGTGCTTGAGGAACCACGTGGTCGCCGAATGCACCAGCCGCCCGACCGACTGGTAGAGTTCGAGCTGGAGGTTGCCGTCCACCTTGTTGTCGAGCGCGTCGATCTCGCTGTAGAGCGCCGGCAATTCGAAACCGTCGCGCACCACCGAGAAGGCAGCGACGGCTTCGGCCGCCGCGCAGCCGGTCAAATCCTGCATGCGCGTGATGAAGGACGGCCCGCCACGATTGATAACATCGTTGCCAACCACCGTCGCGACGATCTCGCGCCGCAGCCGGTGTCCTTCGATTTCGGTCGCATATTTCTTGGCCATGCGGGCCGGGAAATAGCCCATCAGGTCGGCATGGAAATGCGGATCGTCGGGCAGCTTGCTGGCCACGATGTCGTCAAACAGGACGATCTTGGCATAGGCGAGCAGTACGCCGATCTCGGCGCGGGTCAGCGGCTCGCCGCGCGCCTCGCGCTCGGCCAGTGCGGCACTGCTCGGCAGCACCTCGACCACCCGGTCGAGCTGCCCCCGCCCCTCCAGCGCTTGCATGAAGCGCTCCTGATGAGCAAGATCGGCCAACCCGCGCCGGCGGGTGAGCGAGATCGACAGCGTCTGCTCGTAATTGTTGGCGAGCACCAGCGCCGCTACCTCTTCGGTCATCTCGGCGAGCAGCTTGTCGCGCGCGGGCCGTGTGAGCGAGCCCTTGCGCATGGCAGCCGCCAGCGCGATCTTGATGTTGACCTCGACGTCCGACGAATTCACGCCGGCAGAATTGTCGATCGCGTCGGAATTGCAGCGCCCGCCATTGAGGCCATATTCGATGCGCGCGCGCTGGGTCATGCCCAGATTGGCGCCTTCGCCGACAACCTTGGCCCGCACTTCGACGCCGATGATGCGGATTGCGTCGTTGGCGCGATCGCCCACCTCGGCGTTCGATCTCGCCCGCGCCGCGCACATAGGTGCCGATGCCGCCGAACCAGAGCAGGTCCACCGATGCCTTGAGGATGGCATTCATGATCTCGGCCGGCGAGGCCGTCGTCTTGTCGAGCCCGATCGCGTTCATGGCCTGCGGGGTCAGCGAAACCGACTTGGCCGAGCGCGGGATCACCATGCCGCCTTCCGACATGGCCTCGCGGTTGTAGTCCTGCCAGTTGAGCTGCGGGTTCTCGAACAGCCGCTTGCGCTCGGCGAAGGATTTCGCCTCGTCCGGGTTGGGGTCGATAAAGATGTCGCGATGGTCGAACGCTGCGATGAGCCGGATGCAGGGCGACAGCAGCATACCGTTGCCGAACACGTCGCCCGACATGTCGCCGACGCCGACCACCGTGAAGGGTTCGGTCTGGATGTCGCGGTTCATCTCGCGGAAATGCCGCTTCACCGCCTCCCACGCACCGCGCGCGGTGATGCCCATCTTTTTGTGGTCGTAACCGGCCGACCCGCCCGAGGCGAAAGCGTCGTCGAGCCAGAAGTCATGCGACTGGCTGATCGCGTTTGCGGTGTCAGAGAACGTCGCCGTACCCTTGTCGGCCGCGACCACGAAATAGGGATCGTCACCATCGCGGCGGATCACGCCCTTCGGCGGCACGACCTTGTCGCCGTGGAGATTGTCGGTGATCGACAGCATCGTCGAGATGAAGTTGATGTAGGCCTTCTTGCCGGCCTCGAAGATTTCGGCGCGGCTGCCGCCTGTCGGAAGCAAGCGCGGGTAGAAGCCGCCCTTGGCGCCCACCGGCACGATCACGGCATTCTTGACCTGCTGCGCCTTGACGAGGCCTAGCACCTCGGTGCGGTAGTCCTGGGCCCGGTCCGACCAGCGCAGTCCACCGCGCGCCACGGCGCCGAAACGCAGATGCACGCCCTCGACCTCGGAGCCGTAGACGAATATCTCGCGCCATGGGCGCGGCTCCGGCAGGCCGGAAACGGCCCGCGAATCGAGCTTGATCGCAAGCGAACGCGGACCTTCGGATGAAACCGAAAAATAGTTGGTGCGCAACGAGGATTCGATAAGGTTCTGGTAGCGGCGCAGGATCGTGTCGTCGTCGAGGTTCGGCACCGCGTCGAGCGCATCCTTGATCGCCGCCTTGATGTGAAGGGCGGTGACTTCACCCTCCTTCTGCATGGCCGGGTCGAACCGCGCCTCGAAAAGCTGGAACAGCGCCCGCGCTATGTCGGGGTATCGGTTGAGCACGGCAGCGATGAAATCCTGGCTCTGCGGAATGCCGGCCTGCTGGAGGTAGCGCCCGTAGGCCCGCAGGAGCTGTATCTGATGGGCGCCCATGCCCGCGGTCTGCACCAGCGCGGCATAGGCGTCGTTGTCGGTTTCGCCGCGCCAGACCGACAGGAAGACCTCCTCCAGCAACGCGCCGCCGTCGGAAAGGTCGATCGGCTGCCCGAAGCCGTTGACCAGCTCCATGTCGTGGACGAAGGTCGGAGCCGCACCCTCCTCGGCCTCGATCTCGAACGTGCGCTCGCTGATGACGCGGAAGCCCATGTTTTCGAGAAGAGGCACGCGCTTGGACAGCGCCACCGGCATGCCGTGATGATAGATTTTCAGTCCGGCATCGGAGGGCGTGTGGTCTCCAAGCCTGTAAAAATCGATCGCAATGGGGTTCTCAGGGCCGACATTCGCGATCCTGCCCGCGTCGCGCAGCGCAATGTCTGCCGGGAACGAGTTGCGATAGCTCTGCGGCAGGCGGTTGGCGATGGCGACCATCGCCGGCGCCACACCGGCATCGGCGGCCGCCTCGCGCAGAGCGTCGTCCCAGGTGCGCACGATGGCGCGCAGACCCGCCTCGAGCGCCGCGGTCTCGACCTTGGGGGTCTTGTCCCCCGAGCGGCCGATGATGAAGTGGACGCGGGCGAGACTGCCTTCCGGAAAGGCCGGATAATAAGCCGACAAACGTCCGTCGAAGATCGTCTTGAGGAAATCGCCGATTCGCTCGCGCACGTTGGAATCGTAGCGGTCGCGCGGCACGAAGACGATGACGGAGACGAAGCGGTCGAACTGGTCGACACGGAAGAGTGCCCGCACGCGCGGCCGCTCGCCCAGCGCCAGGATCGCCTCCGCATGCTTGCGCAAAATCGGAACGCTGATCTGGAACAGCTCGTCGCGCGGATAGGATTCCAGAACGTTGATGAGCGCCTTGCCGGAATGGTCGCCCGGATCGAACCCCGACCGCGCGATGACCGCGTTGGCCTTCGAGCGCAGATAGGGGATCTTCATCACCGAGCGCGTATAGGCCGTCGAGGTGAACAGGCCGACGATCCGCAATTCGCCGGTCAGCTTGCCTTTCGCGTCGAAGGTCTTGACCCCGATATAATCGAGATAGATGCGCCGGTGGACGACCGACTTTGCGTTCGCCTTGGTCACCAGCAGCGGCTCCGGCCCGTGCAGGAATGCGCGGATCTCGGGCGTGGTGGTCACCGGCTCGGCGCCGCGACGCAAAACCCGCACATCAGGGTCCGCGAGAATGCCGAGGCCTACCTTCTTGGTGCGCTCGAGCGAGCCGCTCTTCTCGCCCCGACATATTTGAACTCGCGCATGCCGAGGAAGGTGAAATTGTCGTCGCGCAGCCATTCCAGGAACGCGATGCTCTCGGTCACCTCGTCCTTGTCGAGCGGCACCGGCACGTAGCGGAAATCGTGGATCGCCTGGTCGAGCCGGGCAAGCATCGGCTTCCAGTCGCTGACGGCGGCCCGCACCTGCGAGAGGATATGCGCCAGCCGGCCTCTGAGCGCATCCGCCGCTTCCTTGCCCATGCGGGCGACATGCACATGGATGAGACTGACGCGGTCCGCGTGAGGGTCGGACTTGCCAGCCGACCCGTCGCCGACCAGATCGGCTACCCCGTTCTTGTCGTGCTTGACCAGAATGACCGGGTGCAGCACCAGCGACGCCTCGCCGGCGCTCTCCGCGATCTCGCCGGTAATCGAATCGAACAGGAACGGCATGTTGTCGTTGACGATGGTGATCGCCGAAACCGGGCGGCCGTGCCGCAGGAGCGCCGGGTCCTCGTCGATGGAGATCACGCTGTCGCCGCGCTTGTGCCGCTTCAGGGCGGCGTGGGCCAGCGCCGCTGCATGTTCGAAGACGCCGGGATCGTAATCGGAAAGGTCTTCGGCCGGGGCCCTTGCCTTGAGGAAGGCCGCAAGCTTCTCCACTTCAGCCGTTTTCGACTTTGTGGCGGTCGGCTTCCTGGTGCCCGCAACCATGGCGATTCCCTCTCCCAAATAATACTTTTGTCGGTATCGTAGCAGACAAAAACGGTTTGACGAGCCGGGTTGACCACCGGCGCGCGGCGAATATGCAGACAAGCGATGAAAGGGAGATGAAGCGATGGGCGAAAAGGTGACGGCGCTAGATCTGGCGCAGGAGGGCGAGCTTTCCGATGCGACGAAGGCCTATTTCGCCAAATGCGAGGAGAAGCTTGGCCTCGTGCCCAACGTGCTTCTGGCCTATGCGTTCAACGAAAAGAAGCTGCGCGCCTTCACCGACATGTACAACGACCTGATGCTTGGCGATTCGGGTCTATCCAAGCTCGAGCGCGAGATGATCGCGGTCGCCGTGTCGTCGGTGAACCATTGCTACTACTGCCTCACGGCCCACGGCGCGGCGGTGCGCCAGCTCTCCGGGGACCCGGCGCTCGGCGAGATGATGGTGATGAACTATCGCGCAGCCGATCTGACAGCGAAGCAGAAAGCCATGCTCGATTTCGCCGTGAAGCTGACCGAGCGGCCCGACACGATCGAGGAGGCCGACCGGCAGGGCCTGCGCGATGCCGGCTTTTCCGAGCGCGACATCTGGGACATCGCCTCGACCGCCGCCTTCTTCAACATGTCCAACCGCGTCGCGGCCGCCATCGACATGCGCCCCAACGCCGAATACCACGCCATGGCACGGTAAACGATGAGCATAGATACGTCAGGCACCTGGTGGGTTGGCAGCGAGCCGAGCGATATCGCGGGCTTCTTGGTAGCCTATGCCCCCAAAGGGTATGAGGTTCACGAACTCCGGTTTGCTCAATGCAACTGCGGATCGTTAGCGTTTCTCTTGGACGCGGACGACAATGAGAGTGTCGCGCGGCGAACGTGTACGAGTTGTGCATCCGAGCATTTCATATGTGACAGCGGCGAATACTGGAACGACGCTGAGCCGGAGCGTCTGAAATGCATTGAATGTGGATCGGAGTCCACCAATGTGGGTGTCGGGTTTTCAATCTATCCCGACCGGGGCGGCATTCGCTGGCTCTACGTCGGGACCCGGTGCACCGCGTGCGGAGTACTGGGCTGCTTCGCCGGTTGGAAAGTTGGTACGTCAGACAGTATGAATCTCTTGGAGTCGGTCTGAACTTTCTGGCTCCATTGGACGCCGATAAGGAACATCACGACCGCGCGGCAATCGCGGCGGCGGCCCCCGCCATGGTTGTCGCCGAGACCCGGTTGGCGATGCGCATGGCGCGTGGGCTGCGCAACAGTAGTCGGGCCTGCACGGCTGCCGCGACCCAGACGAGATCTATGGCGATCAGCACGAGAGCCATCGTCGCCGTCAGCTCGGCCCAGCCGACCAGAGTCACCGTGCCTAGGTCGATGATGGTCGGTAGCAATGCCATGTAGAACATCATGATCTTGGGATTGCCGAGCGTGACGGCCATGCCGGCCATGAACAGCCGCCACGGCGACTCGGCGCGCGGCATCTCGCCTTCGCGGATCGTCACGGGTGCCGTCCACATCTTCCAGGCGAGCCAGCAGAGATAGGCGACGCCCGCCCATTTCAGCACGACAAAGGCCATGTGAAAGGACTGCGCCACGAAGGCGAGGCCGAAAACGGCCATCGACAGCCAGATCGCCTCGCCGATCCACATCGCGGCCAGAAACGGGAAGACGTCGCGAAAGCCCTTGGAGATCACACGCGCCACCAGCGCTGCGATCGAAGGGCCGGGAGAGCCGGCTGCAACCAGCAGGGCACCGGCAAAGAAGACGAGCGAAGTCAGTTCCATTGTTCAGCCCTCCCGGATCACGGGCATCTACCGTGTCGACAGTGCCAGCCGCAGGCCGAGCAGGGCGAACGCGGCGGCGAAGCTCCGCCGCAGCCACGCCATGACGACCGGGCTCGACAGCACACGCCCGCGCACCAGTGCGGCCATCTGGCCGTACATGACGAAGACCACGAAGGTCATCGCCATGAATATCAGGGCGAGCCAGACCATAGTGGCCGTCGGCGCGGCTGCATCAGCCGGCACGAATTGCGGCAGGAAGGCCAGGAAGAAGATCGATAGCTTCGGGTTGAGGATGTTGATCAGCACGCCGCGCCGGGCGATCGCGAAATGCGACAGCCGGGACCGTTCCGGCTGGGCATCGAGCAGGCCGCGCTCCTTCAGCGTGTTCCAGGCCATCCACAAAAGGTAGGCAACACCGGCGAACTTAACGATCTGGAACAGCACCGCGCTGGTGTGCATCAGCGCCGCAAGCCCGAGGATCGCGGCCACCATATGCGGTATGATACCCAGCGTGCAGCCGAAGGCCGCGGCCACCGACGCGGCCCCGCCGCGACCGAGCGCCACCGCAAGCGTGTAGAGAACGCCGGTGCCGGGCGATGCGACGACGATCAGGGCCGTAATCAGAAATGCCAGGTCCACGATGCAGGCCTCCCGATGGAAAACCCGCATCATCGCCGGAAGCCGGACGCTGTCAATCGACCGGCGCGGACGCTGCTGACATCGGAGTGTCAGCCCGTCCGGATGCGGTAGCTCGAAGTAGCGTCGCATCGCTCAGTCCGTCGAGCTTGAGCCATACCCGCTGCCCGTCGCGCACCGGTCTGGCCAGAGCATTCACCGCCGCCGGCTCGAACGTCAGCCATCCGGTTCGCGCCAGCTTTCCGACGGCGCTTCGCGAAACGCCGAGCCCGAGCGCCAGCAGCTTGTCGCACCGTTTGCCCGGCACCGGCGACGGCATGCGTACGGTTATTTCCAGAAGTGCGGCATCAGCCACGCAGGCTGAAACGACCGCCTTCGCGACCGATAGGCCGTGATCGCCACCGTGTTTCCAACGCTTGATGCTGGTCGTGTCGAAAGCGGTTTTCGACGCAAGCCCTGGATCGTTGCGCTGCAATGCGTCGAGCAACGCCGGATCGACCGTGTTTCGGGCCCGGCGCTCGAACACCGGTCGGTTCCAGGTCTGGTCACAGACGGTGCAGCGATAGATCAGCCATGCGTCGAGACGCTTGCCGTTGGCGTTGAGCCGAAATCGCCCGCTGCTCGCGAACGCGCGCTGGTTTTTGCAGCGCGCGCAAGGCAGTATCGGCATGGGTGAGGAGGAAGATGTAATGGTCCAGGTGATGCACAGCGTGCCCGGCATAAACGCTTGCCCTTGAAAAGGGTCCGGCGGGGCATGCGGGGCGAGACGCCTCGAAAGAGGCTCGGTGCGGCGGCGCTAGGAGATGTTCGGAACGGCGTGTCCGGAGGCAGGCGATGCCATACCGGTCTCGAACCGCCGCCCCTCACGAACGAAGACGATCTCGCGGGCCGTTGGCGCGCCCGTTGGGGACTGACGATGAGACCGGTCGTTACTGTGGCAAAGCTCAAGGCGTCCGTACGTTGCGGAAGCGCTTCAATAGGCCCTGAACGCATCGGCGGCAAGCCCGCTCGCGCGACTCGCCAAACGGCGAGCCGTCGAACAGCACACGGGATCAGCCGAAGGCTGCAAGCCCGACCGGGCGTCGCGCCTCGTGGCGCGCCCCCCGCGGGGGCCAGCCGCCGGAAGGCGGCGATGCGGCCCGTGAGCGAAAATTAAGCCGCGCCAGCCGTCCGCTGCTTCTCGAAGCGCTTGCGCTCGTTGGGGTCGAGATAGAGCTTGCGCAGGCGGATCGACTTCGGCGTCACCTCGACCAGCTCGTCGTCCTGGATCCACGACAGCGCGCGCTCCAGCGTCATGCGGATCGGTGGCGTCAGCTTCACCGCCTCGTCCTTGCCGGCAGCGCGGATGTTGGTGAGCTTCTTGCCCTTCAGCACATTGACCTCGAGGTCGTTGTCGCGGCTGTGGATGCCGATGATCATGCCCTGATAGACCTTCACGCCGGGGTCGACCACCATCGGGCCGCGATCCTCCAGGTTGAACAGCGCATAGGCGACGGCCTCGCCCTGGTCGTTGGAGATCAGCACTCCGTTGACGCGGCCGGGCAGCTCGCCTTTGTAGGGCTGGTAGGCGTGGAACAGCCGGTTCATCACCGCCGTGCCGCGCGTGTCGGTGAGCAGCTCCGACTGGTAGCCGATGAGGCCACGGGTCGGCGCGTGGAAGACGAGGCGCTGGCGGTTGCCGCCAGAGGGGCGCAACTCGACCATCTCGGCCTTGCGTTCCGACATCTTCTGAACGACGACGCCGGCATGTTCCTCGTCGACGTCGACGACCACTTCCTCGATCGGCTCGAGCAGGTTGCCGTCCTCGTCCTTCTGCATGACCACGCGAGGACGCGACACGGCAAGCTCGAAGCCTTCGCGGCGCATGGTCTCGATCAGCACGGCGAGCTGCAATTCGCCACGGCCGGAGACGTAGAAGGAATCCTTGTCGGCCGATTCCTCGATCTTGAGCGCGACGTTGCCTTCGGCCTCCTTGAGCAGGCGGTCGCGGATCACGCGGCTCGTCACCTTGTCGCCCTCGGTGCCGGCCAGCGGCGAATCGTTGACGATGAAGGACATCGTCACCGTCGGAGGGTCGATCGGCTGGGCCTGCATCGGCTCGGAAATGGACGGATCGCAGAACGTGTCGGCGACCGTGCCCTTGGAAAGCCCGGCAATGGCGACGATGTCACCGGCCTGTGCTTCTTCGATCGGCTGGCGCTCAAGCCCGCGGAAGGCGAGGATTTTGGAGACGCGGCCGTTCTCGAGCAGCGAACCGTCGTGGTGCAGCACCTTCACCGCCTGGTTCGGCTTGAGCGAGCCCGATTCGATGCGGCCGGTGATGATGCGACCGAGGAAGGGATTGGCCTCGAGAATGGTGCCGATCATGCGGAACGGACCTTCCTTCACCGTCGGCTCCGGCACGTGCTTGAGCACGAGGTCGAACAGCGGCGCCAGCCCGTCTTCCTTCGGTCCCTCCGGCGCTTCCGCCATCCAGCCGTCGCGGCCCGAACCGTATAGGATCGGGAAATCGAGCTGCTCGTCGGTAGCGTCGAGGGCGGCGAACAGGTCGAAAACCTCGTTGACGACCTCGATATGGCGTGCGTCCGGCCGGTCGATCTTGTTGATCGCGACGATCGGCTTGAGGCCGACCTTCAGCGCTTTGCCGACCACGAACTTGGTCTGCGGCATCGGGCCTTCGGCAGCGTCCACCAGCACGATCGCGCCGTCGACCATCGACAGGATGCGTTCCACCTCGCCGCCGAAGTCGGCGTGGCCGGGGGTATCGACGATATTGATGCGCGTATCCTTCCAGTCCACCGACGTGGCCTTGGCGAGGATGGTAATGCCGCGCTCCTTCTCGAGGTCGTTCGAGTCCATCGCGCGTTCGGCGACGCGCTGGTTTTCGCGGAACGAGCCCGACTGTTTGAGCAGTTCGTCGACGAGCGTGGTCTTGCCATGGTCGACATGCGCGATGATCGCGATGTTGCGGAGCTTCATAGGTCTCTCGGAGGTTCGGCAGGCCCGGCAGGGCACGGGCGTTTTCGGTTGCCGCGCTCATACAGGCTTTTTCGCAAATGCGAAAGGGGCTGCCGAACCTTCGGCATTCGAAGCCGAAGGGCCCGCCCCTCCCGCGCACAAAACGGGAGAGGGGCTGGCTTCCTCAAGCCATCGCGCTGGCTGCCGCTGCCCCGCGTCCTTTGCTGGCGCGCTTCAGGCCGAAAAACGGCCGCAGCCACCAGACCCGCCGGATGACATATTCGTGGAGGATCAGGCAGCCGCCGACGGTCGCGACCACGATGATGCTGGCCTCGCCCCATACCGGCAACCCCGAACCTATCATCGCATAGCCGACCACCACGATGATCGTCTGGTGCAGGATGTACCAGGGGAACACCGCCTCGGTCATGTATTTCAGCGCCGGCGAGGTCCAATTGAGGAACCGCCGCGCCAGACCGAGCAACGTTATGATAACGGTCCATGCATAAATCGTGCGAACGACGCCGAAGACCGGCCAGAAACCGTCGATCCGGCGAAGCTCGGCGAGGTTGAGCCTCGCGACAATGATCGTGACGCCGAGCGCCAGGGCGATCGCTCCCGCAACCGGTAGCACACGGTCGACCGCCGACCAGAATGTCTCGTTGCGGGCCGCGAACCAGCCGACCAGCAGCACGGTCAGATAGTTGGCGTGCGTCGCCCAGTCATCGACCATTGCATGGGTTGTCGGGAAGATCGGATTGAGCACGAGAGAGTAGAACACGAAGGGAGCGGCAATGAGCAGGATCGTTGCAGGATGCCGCCGCAGCCAGCCGGTGACGGTGCCGCCGAAATTGCCTTCGACGGTTTTCAGCAGCGGCGCCAGCCCTGCCAGCAGCAACGTATAGACGAGCACATAGGCGACATACCACAGGTGATTCCAGGTCGGCGTGATGATCGAGAAGCCTTCCCCGAAACCGAGATAGCGCGGATAGAAGTCGACGATGCCGCCCCGGAATTCACCCTTGTAGCAGAGCTCGAAATAGGCCTGGGGCACGACCAGCACCAGCATGCCGAAGGCAAGCGGCACGAACAGGCGCGCGCTCCGTTCCGGCAGCAGCGCCTTGAAGCCGCGCGCGTCTACAGCAAAGCGCAGCGCGACACCCGAGATGAAGAACAGGAGCGCGAGACGCCAGGGATTGAGCAGCAACATGACTGGCTCCAGGAACGGTGAGGCGTGATCGCTCTTCACGTGCCAGCCCCACGTCACGTAGAACATGCCGATGTGGTAGAAGATGAGCGCGCCGAAGGCGAGCACGCGCAGCCAGTCGAGATCGTGACGGCGCGTGGATTGCGGAACGGAAATGAGGGCGGACATGAATTGTCTCCGAAAGCTGTGTTGCGGAGCGAGCCTATTCACCAGCGCGCGGCGACGAACAGCGCCGGGTGACGGATGCCGGGCCGGCGGGACGAGCGGCGCGGCGCAATTCGACACCTGTGACCAGCGGCGGCGCGAATGGGACGAACGGCGGCCGCCAGCGGGAGCACCTGTCGCGTCATGACCATGCCGGACGTGTTGAGCGACGATGAGATCGAGCGCCGGATCGGCCGCCGCGTCTTCCTCATCTGTCTGACCTTCTTCCCACTTGTCGCGGCGATCAACGCCGCCTCCTGGTGGACGGACGCCGTGCGCATCGGTCTGGCGGTCGATCCGCTGCAGCCATGGTTCTACGAATTCACCAGCATCGCCGCGATCCTGGCGCTGGCGCCGCTCGTCATCCTGCTTGAAAGGCGGTTTCCGCTGGCCCCTGGGGAACTGCTGCGCTCGCTTGCCATACTGGCGGCCGGGAGCGTCGCGTTCTCCCTGCTGCACATCGCCGGCATGGTCCTGCTGCGCACATTGCTGGCGCCGCTGGTGCTCGGCGGCAATTACTGGTTCTTCGACGACCCGGTCACCGATCTTGTCTATGAATTCCGCAAGGACCTGTTCCCCTATGCCGGCATCATCGCCATCGCGACCCTGTCCCGCAGCGTCGAGGAAAGCAGGCGCGAGGCGGCGGCTACGCGCGCGGAGGCCCGCGAGACCGGGCGGCTGACGTTGAAATCGGGTGGCCGATCCTTCTTCATCGACGCCGGCACCACGCAATGGGCGCGCGCGGCGGGCAACTATGCCGAGATCTGCGCGGGCGGACGGACCCTGCTGCCGCGTGTGACGCTGACGGCACTGGAGCAGCAGCTCCGCGAGGCAGGCGTCGACATGGTGCGGGTCCACCGCTCCCATATCGTCAACCGCTCGATGGTCACCGAAATCGTTCCGGCTGGTGACGGTGATTTCCGCATTCGGCTACGCGACGGCTCGGAGATCAGGGGCTCGCGCCGCTATCGCGACCAGCTCGGAGTCTGACGTTCCTTCAGTATCACAAAAGCCGCCGCTCCTTTCGGCAGCGGCGGCTTCGCAGAAGGCCCTGAAATCAGGTCGAATGCACGGGATCGAGCGTCACGCTGTAGAGTTCGTTATCGTCGCGATCCATCAGCCGAACCGTCATCTGCTCGGTCTGCCCGTCGATGTCCGCGATACCGAAGAACTGCAGCCCGGCCGAGGGCGGCAGGTTGGCGCCTTGTTCTGCCGTAGGGGCCTTCACGTATTTCACCTCGGGTCCGAAGGTCATGTCGAGATCGTTCGGGCCGAAGGTGCCGGCATGGATCGGTCCGGAGATGAATTCCCAGAACGGATTGAAGTCCTGGAACTGCGCCTTGTTCGGATCGTAATAGTGCGCCGCCGTGTAATGGACGTCGGCGGTCATCCACACCGTATTGTCGATACCGGCATTCTTGATGAAGCGCAGCAGGTCGGCGATCTCCAGCTCCCGCCCCTTGGCCGGGCCATGATCGCCATTGGCGATCGCCTCCGCGCCGCTGCTCTCCATGAAATTGTCCCACACGATCACGCCGATCGGCATGTCGGATGCGATCACCTTCCAGGTTGCCCGCGAGTTCGCCAGCTCCCGCTTCAGCCACCGCATTTGCTCCGCGCCAAGAATTCGCGACGCGTCGGTCATTTCCTCTTCCATCGAAGCCCCGTTGGGGCCGCGATAGGAACGCAGGTCCAGGAAGAAGACGTCGAGCAGCGGACCATAGGCTATCTTGCGGTAGACGCGCCCCGGCTCGGCCGGCATGAAGCGGATCGGCGTCATCTCGTGGAAGGCGCGCGCTGCGCGGGCGGTGAGCAGCCCCACCGACTTCTCGCTGTAGCGGTCGTCGCCGGAAAGGTCCTTGGAGCTCGACCAGTTGTTGGTCACCTCGTGATCGTCCCACTGGAAGAAGGTCGGGCACACGGCGTTGAGGGCGCGGCAGTGCTCGTCCATCAGATTGTATTTCCACTGGCCCCGATATTCGTCGAGCGTCTCGGCGACCTTGCGCTTCTCGTCGATAAGCACCTTGTTGACCCATTTGGTGCCGTCCGCGAGCTCGACCTCGTCCTTCATCGGCCCGTCGGCATAGATCGTATCGCCGGAGTGGAGGAAGAAGTCGGGCTCGTGCCCCGCCATCGTCGCATAGGTGTACATGCCCTGATCGTCGATGCCCCAGCCCTGGCCCGCCGTATCGCCCGACCAGGTGAAGCGGACATTGCGGCGCGCCGCCGGCGCGGTCCGGAAACGGCCGATGACAGGCTCCGACATCGCGTTCGTATCCGAAAGATCGACGGCCACCATGCGGTAGAATATCTCCTGGTCGGAAGGCAGGTCCTCGAGCAGGCGCTTCACCGCGAAATCGCTGTCGGGCAGCACGTCGAGCGGCGCCAGACGCTTCGGGTTGGCGAAGCTCTCGGTCGTCGAAACCTCGAACATGACACGCGACGGGCGGTCGGTCCGGGTCCAGATCATGCCCGAACTGGTATCCACGTCGCCGGACTGGACGCCGTGCGTGAAAGCCGGGCGGCTGCTCGCCCGCGACAGCGCCGGCATCGCGAGACCGGAAGCTGCCAGAACGGCGGTGGCGCCGGCGCTCTTCAAAAGCCTGCGCCGGTTAAGGGAGGGGATCATGTTCATGGCTCTCATCCTGATGGCTGGAAACCACGGCAACGTCCCCGAGCAAGGTTGCAGGCATTTGTCCGCTGCATGAATTTTTGCTGACTGTTCCGTGACTGTGGAAAGCCATTGACTGGAAACGGCATGCGCGCCGGCAAACCGGCTGTCTGCTTTGCCAAAACGACGACGCGGGCATCTGCGTTAACGAAAGCTTGAAACATTCTTAACGCTTGTGCGTTACCGTGGCGAAGATCGACACGAGGTCACGATGACGACGCCCGCATGGGTTCTCAAACTTGCCGCAGCAGCAGTCATTCCCGTTATGGTCGGAATGGGGGTTGCCCTTTCCGCGCCCGCCCCACGGGTGGATACGACAGATATCCTTCGCGACGACACCTACCGCCCCGGCACCGAGGGCGTTGATTTCGCGTCCGTCACCGGGCCTCTCGCCCCACGCGACGGCAGGAAGCCTGCCTGCGCGGACCCGGCAAGCGGCCTAGCACCCTGCCTGAAGTAGCGGGCTAGATCAGCCCGCGTTTCTCCATCATCGCCTCGGGCGATGGCATCTTGCCGCGGAATGCGGTGTAGAGTTCTTCCGGGTCTCTTGAGCCGCCCGCTGAATAGATGAAGGTCCGCAGCTTGCCGGCCATCTCCGGATCGAACACGCCGCCTGTTTCCTCGAATACCGAGAACGCGTCCGCGTCGAGAACCTCCGACCACATGTAGGAATAATAGCCGGCGGAATAGCCGTCGCCTGAGAACACGTGCAGGAAATGCGGCGTGCGATGGCGCATGACGATCTCGTCCGGCATGGCGAGCCTGCGCAGCGTCTCAGCCTCGAATGCCCCAGGGTCTTCCGGGGCATCCGCTTCCGCGTGATAGGCCATGTCGACCAGCGCGCTTGACGTGAACTCCACCGTGGCGAAGCCCGCGTTGAAGGTGCGCGCAGCCAGCATCTTGTCGAGCAGTGCCTTGGGCATCGGCGCGCCGGTGCGATAGTGCAGCGCGTGCTTTTCCAGGATTTCAGGCACTGTCAGCCAGTGTTCATAGAGCTGCGAGGGCAGCTCCACGAAATCGCGCGACACCGAGGTTCCCGCCACCGACGGCCATGTGACGTCGGTCAGGATGCCGTGCAGCGCGTGGCCGAACTCATGGAACAGCGTGCGCGCATCGTCCATCGACAGAAGCGCCGGCTGCCCCTTGGGCGGCTTGGCGAAGTTCATCACGTTGTAGATGATCGGCGACGCCCCATCTCCTAGCCGGTAGCCGCTTTCCAGCGAGCTCATCCAGGCGCCGGAGCGCTTGGATGGCCGGTTGAAATAATCGGCCAGAAAGGTAGCACGATGCGAGCCGTCGGCATTCTTCACCTCGAAGACGCGCACGTCCTCGTGCCAGGCCGCGATGATGCCCTTCTTCTCCTCAAAGGTCAGCCCGAAGAGCCGGTTAGCGACATCGAAGCACGCATCGATGATCCGGTCGAGCTGGAGGTAGGGTTTCAGCTCGGCCTCGTCGAAGGCGTATTTCTCCGCGCGCAGCTTCTCCTGCCAGTAGCGCCAGTCGGCTGCGGCGATCTTGTCGTTGCTGCCTGCGGCCAGCGCGATGCGCTCCAGCTCCGCCTTGTCGGCAGCTGCCTTTTCGCGCGCCTTCTCCCAGACCGGAACCAGCAGCTCCATCACCGCTTCGGGCGTCTTCGCCATCGTGTCGTCGAGCTTCAACGCGGCATAGCTGGTATAACCCAGCAGCTTCGCCTTCTCCGCCCGCAGCGCCAGCGTCTCCTTCACGATCGCGCCATTGTCGGTCTCGCCGCCGTTCTCCCCGCGCGACGTGAAAGCCGCGAACGCTTTTTCGCGCAGGTCCCGCCGTGCGGAGAACGTCAGGAACGGCTCGATGATAGAGCGGGAAAGCGTGACCGCGAAGCGCCCTGCCTGACCACGCGATTCGGCAGCTTCAGCCATCGCATCCTTGAGGAAGTCCGGCAGGCCGGCGAGATCGTCGCCATCGTCGAGGAACAGCGCCCATTCGGCCTCGTCGGCCAGCACATTCTGGCCGAACTGCGCACCCAGCGAAGCGAGCCTCTCGCCGATCGCTGCCAGCCTCTTCTTATCTTCGGCTCCAAGCTTCGCACCGGCCTTGACGAAGCGCTTCCACGTCTTCTCGAGCACGCGTGCAGTCTCCGCGTCGAGCCCCAGCGCGTCACGCCGCGCGTAGAGCGAATCGATGCGTGCGAACAGCGCCTCGTTCATGTAGATCGCCGAGAAATGGCGCGACATCTTCGGCGCGATCTCGCGTTCGAGCGCCTGTATCTGCGGGTTGGTATGCGCCCCAGCCCGACCCCAGAAAATCGCCGAGACCCGGCCGAGCGCCTCGCCAGCCAACTCCAGCGCCTCCAGCGTGTTGGCAATGGTCGGCTCCTGCTCGTTGCCGGCAATCGCTGCGATCTCGGTCTCATGTGCGGCCAACGCCGCGTCGAAGACCGGAGCGAACTGATCATCGCTGATCGCCGTGAAATCAGGCAGGCCGAGAGGCGCCGTCCAATGCGTCAGCGGATGGCGGTCAAGATCGATTGCTTCGGTGGACATGCGGAACCTCGGAGAAGAATGCGCGAACGGCGCTGGAACGTCGTGCCTGATTTAGGTGCCGCGCCACGCAAGCGCAACGCCGCGCCGCCCCGATCCTTGACGGCAAAGGGCCGCGCCGATAAGAAACCGAGATAATAAGGATATCTTACGAATGCCCGCAAGGTTCGATCCAGACGCGATCGGCTTCCTGATCACCGATGTCGCCCGCCTGCTGCGCGCCGAATTCGACCGCCGAACGGCCAATAGCGGCCTCGGCCTGACGCCGGGCGACGCGCGCACGCTCGTCAACGCCGCCCGCGCCGGTGGGGTCAGGCAGACCGTGCTCGCCGAGCGCATGGGCGTGGAGGCGATGACGCTGTCCGCCTATCTTGACCGGCTGGAAGCCCATGGTCTCGTGCGCCGCGACCCCGACCCGAGCGACCGCCGCGCCAAGCTTGTCGAGGTCACGGAAGCGGCACAGCCGGTGCTTGAGGAGATTTCGAGGATTGGCGCTGAGCTGCGCACGGACATCTCCGTCTCGCTTGCGCCTAAGCAGCTCGAAGAGATTCGCGACGGGTTGAAAACGATGCGCACGACCCTGGCCGGCATGCGCCCGGACTTCGGGAAAGGAAGTTCCAGCACATGAACGTCCATCCGACCCCCGGTCGCCGCACCCTTGATGAGCGAACGTCGGGTCAGCCTGCTCGGCGCGCTGCTTGTCGCAATCGGCCCCATATCGATGGCCTTGTTCACCCCGGCCATGACCGAGATCGTGCGCGCCTTCGGCACCACCGAAGCGGCTGTGAAGATGACGCTGTCGCTTTATTTTGCCGGCTTCGCGCTTGCCCAGCTCGTCTGCGGCCCGCTCTCCGACGGCTTCGGGCGCAAGCCCGTGGCGCTCGCCTTCATGGGCATCTATCTGCTCGCGAGTGCGCTGGCCCTTTTTGCCCCGACCATCGAATTCCTGATCGCCGCCCGCTTCCTGCAGGGTATCGGCGCAGCGGTCGGCGTTGCCATCTCGCGTGCCGTCGTGCGCGACCTTTTCACCAACGAGCGCTCGGCCCGGATCATGAACCTGATCGGCATGATCCTCGGCATCGGCCCGGCCTTCGCGCCGACGCTGGGCGGCATAACGATGGAACTTTTCGGCTGGCATTCGATCTTTGCGCTGATGCTGCTGTTCGGCATCGTCATCGTGCTGGTCATCCATTTCATGCTCGTCGAAACGGTGGTTCGCGACGTCTCGCGCATCCGCCCCCGCGCGCTGGTCCGCTCCTATGGCCAGCTTCTGCGCAGCGGCTACTTCATGTCGTCGGGTCTGGCGCTGGGCGGCGCGATTGGCGCCTTCTACACGCTCGCCGTCGTGCTGCCCTTTATCCTGATGGGTCGGGTGGGCCTGTCGCCGACGCAGTTCGGCCTCGGCATGCTCTTTCAATCGGGAGCCTTCTTCGCCGGTTCTCTGGTCGTGCGGCGCGCGATGGGCGTTTATGGCGCCTATCGCATCATGCCGGCAGGGCTTGCCTTCATCGCGGCCGGCAGCCTCGCGCTGGCGGTGCTGCTGCGGGTGATGGAGCCGTCGTTCATCATCGTGATGGGGCCCGTTGCGCTCTATGCCTTCGGCGCAGCCTTTATCCTGCCCGCGATGTCCACCGCATCGCTCGCACCCTTCCCGCACATCGCGGGCGCGGCGCGCGGCTGGGCGGCTTCCTGCAAATGGGTGGCGGGTTGGTTGGCGGGCTGCTGGCGGCTCTCTTCGACGATCCGGTGACTGCGATCGCCACTGTAGTGCCGGGCCTCGGGATCCTGGCGATCCTGTGCTGGGCGTGGTGGCGCTCGCTGCCCGAACCCGCGATGGCAAGCGTCGTTCTGGCCCGCACGGCCGAGACCCAGCCGCCTCCGGCCGAATAGCGGGTCAGTCGACCTCGGGTCGCTGGAAGTCCCCGCTCTCGGGATTCATGGTCCACAATTCGCCGGTCGAAATATCGAACCACGCGCCATGCAGGCTCAACCGTTCCTTGCGCTCGAGGATCGAGACGCAGGGAAAGGTGCGCAGGTTGGCGATCGAATAGCGGATGGAGATGCGCTCGAGAGCCGTCTGACGCTCCGATGCCGTCATCATCGCATTGCCGGCTACCGTCTCCGCCGCCGGCGCGACGAGGTTCATCCATTTGCCGATGAAATCGCCCGGCGAGAGCGGCTCCGCGGTTGGCGAAAGCGCTGCCTGGATGCCGCCACAGCGCCCATGGCCAAGCACGACGATGTGCTTGACCTTCAGGCTCTGCACCGCGAATTCCAGCGCGGCGGAAGTTGAGTGATGCTTGCCGTCCGGCGCGTAGGGCGGCACCAGATTGGCGACGTTGCGGACGACGAAGAGTTCGCCCGGTCCGGTATCGAATATGGTCTCGGGCGCGGCGCGTGAATCGCAGCAGGCGATGACCATCGTTTCTGGCGTCTGGCCTTCGCGGGCGAGCTCGCGGTAGCGGTCGCGCTCGGCAGCGTAGCGGCCACGCATGAAGGCGCTGTAGCCTTCGAGGAGTCTTTGCGGCAGATGTTCCATGCCCTTGCCACTAGCCGCAAACCGCCGGACGTGCAATCGCCTTGCTCAGATCCAGATGGCGATGGGGATGCCATGTGCATCTTCAAGCGGCGGATCGGGAAATGGAACAGCTTCGCCCCGCGCATATCGCTCGGCGACCAGAAGCACCGCGCAGGCATCCAGAAAGTCGTCTTCCGCGGCACCGCGCGGCGGCGAGGCCGACACAAATGCTTCCGGCAGGCCGCACCGTGCCAGCAGCGCCTTGCGCTCGGCCATGCCCGGCGCGTTGACCCGCCCCTTCACCTTCTTCGGCAGGCTCATCGCCTGTTCGCCGTTGAGGCGCCAGAATGCGGCTTCGGGATGGGATTCGATGACGCGTGCCCGCAGGTCCGGACGACCTATCATCAATCTGTCCAGCTCGCGGATCTTCGAGAAGATGCCGAAGGCCTGAATGGAAACTCCCCGCGGCGGATCGGATGTTTCACGCGCGACCGCGCTTGCCTGCCGATGCGCTGCGTACCACGCTTCGATGCCATAAAAGGACCGGTCCGCGCATACACGGCCGCGCGCGACGGTATCGAGAACACGCTTGATTGGCGCGCGCCCAGATGCCGCCGCACCAGCGGTTCCGGACCCCTGCCACCCCTCCCGGTTGTCTCCGGCAGCCCGATGGGCATATCGACGGCAATCGTCGCGTCAGGCGGCAGGAAATCGACGAGCGTGGCGAAATCGCCGAAGACCGCCACCTCCACCGTACTGTCCGGCCGGCGGATCGCCGCGACCCAGCCGGCTTTGCAGCCGTCAACGCCGGCGCAACTTCTCATGCACGCCTTTCGCCGTCGGGATGCACCAGCCGTCGCATCTGCACCATTGCCATTGGATGCACGAGGCTTTGAGCGTCGGTTTCCAGCATCAGTTCGTCGGCCTGGCGTTTGACCGCGCGCGCCACCACCTCGAACACCGACGCCGCCGTTATCTGCAGCGCCTTCTCCGCACTGCGACCTTCCATCAGCCTTGCCAGAAACAGGGCAGCGGCGAGATCGCCGGTGCCATTGGGCGGCTTGGGCACGGAGCGATGCTCGGCAAGCACCATCTCGCGCGGCGTCACCAGCAGGTTGCCGATCGAGCCGGCCATCAGCGCATGAGCCGACGTGACCAGCATTCGCGACGGCCCCATGCGCAGCGCGGCCTGTCCTATGGCGCGGTTGTCGCCGAGCGTCTCGCCGGCAAGCCATTCGAGCTCGAAGCGGTTTGGCGTGGCGATGTCAGCAAGCGGCATCAGCAGGTCGCGCATGGCGGCAGCCGTCGCCTCCGGGACATAGAGGCCGCCGGCATCGCCCATCACAGGGTCGCACAGATAGAGTGCTTCCGGATTGCGCGCCTTGACCGCCGACACCAGCGACGCGACGGCGACGGCCTGATCGGCATCGCCGAGATAGCCGGAAAGGACCGCACCCACTTCGCCGATCCATGGAGATGACTCGAGATCGCGCACCAGCGCCGCGAATTGATCCGGGTCCGGAACGATCCTTGTCGCGGCTCCATGCCCCGGATGCCACGGCAGTACCACAGTCGGCACCGCCCAGACCGGGAAGCCGAGTTGTTGCAGGGCGAATACGGCCGCCCGGTTGCCGACCGCGCCGCGCGCGACGTGGCTGGAAACGACGATGACGGCGCTGCGCCCGCCCGGTCCCTCGCTTGTCATTGTCTCAGCCGCCACTTGCCGTGAAGTCGATCAGCCACCAGACGAGATAGAGCAGCAAGGCGAGCCCGAACCATCGGCCGATGCGCGTACCCCACAATTCGGCCCAGTCCTTTTCCTCGGCGTCGCGTCCAGTCATGTGGTCCTTCACGCGACCGGCCATCGTCGGTTCGCTCTCGGTGCCGACGCGCCCGATGATGCGCTGCGATTCCGCTTTCCTGTCGTCGTCCCGGCCCATCCGCGGCCCTTTCCTTGGCTGCGCGGACCTTAGACGCTTGGCGCCGCCGCGCACAAGCGCAAGCAGATTTGCGATAGCGCATTTTCGCCGCGCGCGAATGTCGCTAAGGTCTTTGCCTCCATAACCTCGGGGACCGAATCATGTCGTCACGCGCCATTTCCCTTTCCCTGCCACGGCCTGCTCTGTCTGCGCTGCTTCTCGCCCTGATGCTGCCGCTGCTTTCGGCCTGCGGTTTCAACACGATCCCCACCAACGAGGAACGCGCCAAGGCCGCCTGGAGCGAGGTGCTCAATCAGTATCAAAGGCGCGCCGACCTGATACCCAATCTAGTCGAGACCGTGCGCGGCTATGCGGCCCACGAACGCGAAGTTCTTGAGGCGGTGGTGAAGGCCCGCGCCCAGGCGACCCAGGTGCAGGTCTCGCCGGAGCTACTGCAGGACCCCGCAGCATTCGAGGCATTCCAGCAGAGCCAATCCCAGCTTACCGGCGCTCTGTCGCGGCTGCTTGCCGTCGTCGAGAATTATCCCGACCTCAAGGCCAACCAGAACTTCCTGGCATTGCAGGCCCAGCTCGAAGGCACCGAGAACCGCATCGCGGTCGCGCGGCGCGACTACATCGAAGCGGTACGCGTCTACAACACGTCCCTGAGAACCCTGCCGTCGATGATATGGGCCAAGATCTGGTTCACCGACAACGAGCCTTTCCAGAACTTCACAGTCGCCGAGGACAAGCTGGAGGTGCCGCAGGTGAACTTCGGCAACGACGGCTAGGCGGGCTACGCACATAACCATGCAGGTCCCGCCCCAACGGCACCGGCTTTCGCCAGTCCCCGCGTCATCGCATTGCTGGTGCGCGGCAGCGTTTCTCGTGGCCGCGCTGCTCTTCTGCCTGCCAGCGCTCGCCCAGTCGCTGCCTGCGCTCACCGGCCGCGTCGTCGACAACGCGGGCATGATCGATCCGGCCGACGAAAGCGCGCTGGTCGCCACGCTGGAGGCTTTCGAGCAGAAATCGTCGGACCAGATCGTCGTCGCCACGATCGAATCGCTTGGCGGGGAGGCCATCGAGCCATACGCCAACCGGCTTTTCCGTCAGTGGGGCCTGGGCCAGGCCGGCGAAAACAATGGCGTTCTGCTGCTGGTCGCTCGCGACGACCGGCGAATGCGCATCGAGGTCGGCTACGGGCTCGAGGGCACGCTCACCGACCTGCATTCCAAGCTCATCATCGAAAACACGATGGTGCCGGCTTTCCGGGCGGGTGACTTTTCCGGCGGCATCACCCGCGCCGTCAACGACATCATCATGGTCCTCGAAGGCAACGCAGCCGAACTCGAGGCGCGCGCCGAGCGCAATCAGGCACAGGACGACGGCATGCCGTGGTTTGTCGTGCTGTTCATCCTCGTCTGGTGCGTTCTCTTCTTCGGCGCCTTCGCGTTCGCCTTTCTGGCTCCCGTCTTCGGCCGCAAGATCGGCGCCAAGCGCTACAAATGGCTAGGCATGGAGTTCGACTACACGCAGTCATCGCGAAGCTCCTCCGGACGATCTTCCGGCGGCGGCTGGTCGTCTTCGTCCGGCGGGGGTGGCTTCTCGGGTGGTGGCGGTTCGTCCGGTGGCGGCGGCGCGTCGGGAAGCTGGTAGGGAGACGAGATGACCAAGCCGCTGACCCCCGAACAGCATGAATCGCTGGCCGCCCGCATCCGGCAGGCCGAGGCGCAAACCCGGGGCGAAATCTATTGCGTCGTCGCACGCGCGAGCGACAGCTACGCCTATCCGGCAGCCTTCATGCTTGCGCTGGGCGTCATGCTCGTCAGCCTGCCGGTGGTCGTCTGGCTCGACCGGAGCTGGCTCGGCCTGCCACACCTGACGCTTGTGCTGTCGCAACTCGCAGCAATTGGCGTCGCCTGCCTGCTGCTGTGGTCCGTTCCACGGCTGCGCATCCTGCTGGTGCCACGAAGGCTGCGCTACCTGCGCGCCCACGACAACGCGCTCAAGCAGTTCCTCGCCCACAACGTCCACGTCACCGAACAGCGGACAGGCATCCTGATATTTGTTTCGCTTGCGGAACGGTATGCCGAAGTGGTGGCCGATTCCGGCATCAACGCCAAAGTGCCGCAGGAAGAGTGGAACGGCATCGTCGAGCGGCTTGTCGCGGCCGCGGCCGCCGACCATCTTGCCGAGGGCCTTGCGGACGCGGTCGACCGCGCCGGCGCCCTGCTTTCCGGACATTTCCCGGGCGGCACGAACAATCCCAACGAGCTCGACGACCACGTCGTCGAAATGTGAATCGGCAGGCCGGCAACACCCTGTGAGAAATGATCGTGCGCGCAGCCGGACTCTTGCCGCCATGCCGCCGCCCGGTTTATGCTTAACAAATCATGAATACACTGACGATCGACATCAGACGGGCGGAACCACGCGACGCAGACGCGATCGCCGGCGTGCATCATGAAGCATGGCAGGGTGCCTACGCCGGCATCATCCCCTATCGGGCGCTGACGGCGATGATCAACCGTCGCGGCACATCCTGGTGGGGCAACGCGATTCGCCGCGCTGCCAGTGTCCTGGTGATCGAGATCGGCGGCGAGGTCGTCGGCTATGCAACGCTTGGCCGCAACCGCGCCCGCGAGCTGCCGCAGCAGGGAGAGATTTACGAGCTCTACCTGAAACCGGAATATCAGGGCATAGGGCTCGGTGGCCGTTTGTTCGCCGCTGCCCGCGAGAAGCTTGCCACGCACGGCCTGTCCGGACTGGTGGTCTGGGCACTGGAAGAAAACGCCAATGCCATCGGTTTCTACACCGGTGCTGGCGGCCGCGACGTCGCCGAAGGCGTCGAGGTTTTCGACCAGAAGGCATTGCGCAAAGTCGCCTTCGTCTGGGTGACGCGCCCCTACCCTCCTTGCTGCATTGCAATATCGGGCTGCGCGGTATATCCGCTGGCCCGACGGATTTGACGCCTGCGGCGACACGCTCATAATCGTGGCGGCCGGGGCAAACGCAGCATCAGGAACGGACGACCATGCGCATCGACGCCATCGCCATCGGCAGCAACCCACCGGAAGACGTCAACGTGATCGTCGAGGTGCCCGTCGGCGGCCAGCCGATCAAGTACGAGATGGACAAAAACGCCGGCACGCTCGTGGTGGATCGCTTCCTCTACACGCCGATGACCTATCCGGGAAATTACGGCTTCGTGCCGCATACGCTTTCGGAGGACGGCGACCCGATCGACGTTCTGGTCTGCAACACCCGCCAGCTCATCCCCGGCTGCGTCATCAATGTGCGCCCGATCGGCGTGCTGGTGATGGAAGACAATGCCGGCAAGGACGAAAAGATCATCGCCGTCCCCTCGCCGCACCTGACCCGGCGCTACGAGAACGTGCACGAGCATACAGACATGCCCGAGATCACGCTCAAGCAGATCGAACATTTCTTCGAGCACTACAAGGATCTGGAGCCCGGCAAGTGGGTCAAGATCGGCGACTGGCGCGGCGCGGCGGCGGCCCGCAAGATGATCGTCGAGGCCATCGAGCGCGCGAAATCCTGATACGAACGAGGCCGGCCTGAGTGATCGGCCTCAATTCTCTGCGCGGCTGAACGGCGGCACCGGCACGCTTCCGGCGTCGATGACGGGCTGGTCCCCGCAGGCGAAATCGCGCGCCTGCGTATCGGCTATGCGCCGCGCCTTCTCGTTGGCATCGGGATTGCCCGTGGCGACCACATAGCCGACGGCGCACCCTTCCCGGCCATGGATCTGGCCGACCTTTTCCACCACCAGCACCTCGGTCTTCGTGTCCGCATCGTCGGGCTCGCTGACGAACCAGCGATGGATGGTCGCAAAGGCGTCTCGCGCGCGCCGTCGCGCTCGATGCGCCATTCGATGCGGGGTCCCGCTGAATTGAAGCCGTCGAAACTCTCCCAGGTCGGCGCGAGATCGCCGTCCGGCGGAAAGCCGTAGAAGATCGATTCGCGTGCGTCGGCGTAATAGATGACGATCGGATATCCGCGATAGCCGGAGCAGACCATGTCGACCCAGTCGCCGTCGCCTTCCTCCGCCGTTGCGAATACGGAGCAGTGGTGATCGGCTTCCAGATTGGTGTAGGCGCTGACGATCTCCTGTGCGCCTGCGATACCGGCGCCGCCAAGCAGGAGAAGGGCTGAAAGGATGATACGCATCGGCTGCTCCATGATCTGGTTCGGGCAAACCTAACCTAACGGCGGCCATGCGCCCAGCCTCTGCTCAGCCTTCGAGCAGTGCAAGCTGCGCTTCGATAAGTTCCGGGTCACCTGCCACGCGAACGGTCTTGAGGCGCGCGGTGCCGCCGGCAACGACGCTGACCGAGCTCGCAGGCACGCCAAGCGCCGATGCGAGAAGTTTTTCGAGCGCCTGGTTGGCCTTGCCCTTCTCGGGCACGGCCCGCACCCGCGCCTTCAGGAATGCACGGCCATCGGCGCCGGCCTCCACACCCTCGATGGCGTCGCGCGCCGATTTCGGCGTCAACCGGACAAACAGCTCTACGCCGCCCGCATGGCGGCGGTGGAAAGCCGGTGCCGCCGACATCGCGATCAGGCGGAAAGCAGAATCGGCGCGACCGTCGTCAGAAGGAGCTGGCGGATGAAGAAGAGAATAAGCAGCAGGATGATCGGCGAGATGTCGATGCCGCCGAGATCAGGCATGAAGCGCCGGATCGGACGCAGTGCCGGTTCGGTGAGGCGGAACAGCATGTTGCCGATCGAGCCCACGAACTGGTTGCGCGCATTGATGACGTTGAATGCATAGAGCCACGAGAAGATCGCGGATGCGATGATGATCCACCAGTAAAGATCGAGCGCGAGCACGATGGTCTGGATAAGCGCGAGCATGCCGGTCTCCCTTCGAACGCCCGCGACATGTAGCCATTGCCGGCACAACCGGCAAGTGCCGAGCTGCCGCACGGCCCCCGCACGGTAAACGCCCGTTACGGATCGCGCGCAGATCCGATGCGGGTGGCAGGGCCGGCCATCTGACGCTTGACACGAAGCCGCCGCCGCTCGTAAATGCCGCCCATCCGCTGGACGGGGCCGTAGCTCAGCTGGGAGAGCGCGTCGTTCGCAATGACGAGGTCAGGGGTTCGATCCCCCTCGGCTCCACCAACGGCTTCCAAGCGATACCTCAACCTGAAAGCGCTTTTCGGAGACACACAGGGCACTGCAAGTCCGCGGCGGATCTGGTTCGGAGATGCTGCGTTCGCATCCCGCTGATTGACTTGCGCTCGGCCTGGGTCCCGAAGATGACGGCGAGGTCCAGCCTCCGCACATCGCAGAAATAAGAACAGGTGGCCGGGCTCTATTGCGCCGCTCCTGGATTATTCGGCCGCTTTCGGTCCCGCCTGCCCAACATCGCTGTCAAAACGCCATCCCAGTTTCACCCCGCCGTGGCCCGTTCGGACAAGGGTGGGAATGGCCTGCAGCAATTCCCTTGTGTATTCGTGCTGGGGATTGTCGAAGATCGCATCGCGGCTTCCCTGTTCGACCACGACGCCCCTCTTCATTACGATCACACGATCGGCGATCTGCTCGACAACGGCCAGATCATGGCTGATGAACAGGCATGAGAAGCCGTGTTTGCGTTGCAGATCGGCAAAAAGTTTAAGGACCTGTGCCCGGACCGTGACATCCAGCGCGGATACAGGTTCGTCGGCGATGACGAATTGCGGCCGCGTCACGACGGCACGGGCTATGGCGATACGCTGGCGCTGCCCTCCCGAGAGCTGGTGCGGGAACCTGGTTGCAAAGGATGCAGCCAGGCCAACTTCGTCGAGAACCTCAGTCACTCGCAAACGCTTTTCGCCCGCCGACAGGTCGTTGCGGTGGCGCAACGCTTCCCCCACCAGGCCAGCGACTTTCATCCGGGGATCGAGCGACGAATAAGGATCTTGGAAAACCATCTGGCAGTTTACCCGATAGTCCCCATAATTCGTCGACGAGGGCAATATGGGATCGCCGTTGAAGAGAACCTGGCCTTCCGTCGGGGGAATCAACCCGGCGATCGCCCGGCCGAGCGTCGTCTTGCCCGAACCCGATCCTCCGACCACCGCAACGACTTCCCCCGGCATCACATTCAGGCTGATGCCGTTCAGCGCGCGCTTGGGTTTTCCCTCGCGAAACAGGCCCTGGCGCGCGGCATAATCCACGACGAGCCCTTCGACCTCGATCCGCGCCACCGGCGTAGTCTCGATTGCGCGAGCAGGCATGCGCTGCGGCAGAGCCGACAGGAGCTTGCCCGTATAGGCATGTTGCGGCGCCTCCAGCAGGCTTTGCGTTTCGCCCTGCTCGACGATTTCGCCTTGCGACATGACAACGACGCGGTCGGAGTAGGTCGCCACCATCGCCAGATCGTGGCTGATCATCAGCACGGCCGTGTTGTTCTCGCGCGTCAGTTCGACCATCAGTTCCAGAACGTCGCGCTGCACCACCGCGTCCAACGCGGTCGTCGGTTCATCGGCGATCAGCAATGCCGGCTTCAGCAGCATCATCGCAGCGAGCATGATGCGCTGGCGCATGCCGCCTGAGAAATGATGCGGCATTGCCGAAAGCGCCGTACTCGGATCGTTCAAGCCGACACGGGCGAGCATGTCGACGATCAACTGGTGGCGTTCGCGCTTCGTATGCCGACTGTGAAGGCGCAACCCCTCTTCCATTTGCCGGCCGATGGTCATCGACGGGTTGAGGGAGGTCATGGGCTCCTGAAACACCATGCCGACGCGGGCGCCGCGCAGCGCCCGGAGGTCGCGCTTGCTCATGGTGCAGATGTCGCGGTCTTCGAATCGTATCGAGCCACTGGTGCGTCGGATGTCGGGTGGGTTGAGAGCGACGATGGAACGCGCCGCCATCGACTTTCCGGAACCGGATTCGCCCACGATGCCGACAATCTCGCCGGCATTCACATTGAAGCTGATGTGCTTGAGGATCTGGATCCCTGTTCGCCCCACCTCGAGGGAAAGGTCGCGCACATCGAGGATGGGCCTTGGCTCGTGCATCGTCAATGTCTCATCCTTGGGTCGAGTTTGTGCCGTAACGCGTCGCCCAGGAGATTGATTCCGAGCAGCGTGAGCGAGATGCAAAGGCCTGGGAAGATGGCCAGCCAAACCGCCTGCGAGATGAAAGGGCGCCCACTCGCGAGCATGTTCCCCCAGGTGGGCGCGGGTGGGGGCACACCGAGTCCGAGAAAGCTCAGCGCGCTTTCGGCAAGCAACACCCATCCAAACATCGATGTGGCCAGAACCGTCAGTGGCGCGATGCAGTTTGGCAGAATGTGACGCAGCATCGTGTAGGCATTCGAATTACCCATGACACGGGACGCTTCAATGAACTCCCGCTCTCGAAGCGACATGACGGCGCCACGTACGATGCGGACAACGGTCGGCGTATAAGCCAGCCCCAGAGCCAGCACGATGCCGTACTTGTTTGCGCCGAAGATCGCGAGCAGACCGAGCGCCAGCAAAATGCCGGGGAAAGCCAGCAGCGCGTCGTTGAACATCATCACGATGCGATCGACCCAGCCTCGAAAATAGCCGGTGACGATCCCGATCACGGTGCCGGCACTTACTGCCAGACATACGGTGAGGAAACTTATCCAGAAGCTCGTTGCAGCGCCGGTCAGCAATCGGCTGAGCACGTCCCGCCCGAACTCGTCCGTGCCAAGCCAGTGCGCGGCCCCTGGACCAGCCAGCTTGAGGGTGAAATTGAGCCCCAGCGGATCGTAAGGGGTCCATACCGCCCCCAGCAACGCGGCACATAGAAGTGCTCCGGTAAGCAGCACACCCAGAACCGCACTTGGAGATAGCCGGGTCATTGGGCGTTCACTTTCGGGTCAAACACCGGATACAGCAAATCCACCACCAGATTGACGAGGACGTAGATGGTCGCGATCATCAGCAGGCAGCCCTGGATCACCGGGTAGTCGCGGGCGAAGATTGCTTCCACAAGCAGCCGCCCGAGGCCTGGTATCGCAAACACGGTTTCAATGACGGCAATGCCGCCGAGCAGATTTCCAAGAACAATTCCGATGAGGGTCCATGTCGGACCAAAAGCGTTTTTGAACGCATGTCGCCACATGACCGCGGCTTCGGACAGGCCCTTGGCACGGGCATGGGTGATGTAGTCCAGTTGCATGACTTCAAGCGTGGACGCGCGGGCCATCCGCATGATCACGCCGATCTCGTGGAGCAGAAGCGTTGCAACTGGCAGGATGATGTAGAGAAGGCCCTGCGTGAAATCCTGGCTTATCGAGACATATCCGACCAACGGCAACCAACCGAGCTTGAGCACGAACAGCAGGAGTAGCAACAAGCCCATCCAGAATGCGGGAATGGAAAGCAGAACCGTCGCGATACTCACCAGGGCCACGTCGGTGAGGCTGTTCTGACGCCAGGCGGCAATCATGCCGGCAGGCACGGCTATGACGCTGGCAAGAAGCACCGCTATCAGCACGATCTCCGCGCTGACACGAAGCCGCCCGAGGATGAGAGGCAGGACTTCCTGCTGGCTGGTGATCGACCTGCCAAAATCTCCGCTGAGTATGTTGCCCAGCCAGATCGTGAACTGAACTGGAATGCTCTGGTCAAGTCCGAGCCGTGACCGTAGGTCGGCAAGGCTGGCCGCGTCGGCAAGATCGCCCAACATCAGCGAGGCTGGGTCGCCCGGGATTAGCCGAATAAGAAAGAAGACGGATACCGACACGATGAACAGTGTCGGTATGGCCGCAATAATCCGGCTTATTGCGAATTTTAGCATTGTCTTACCGTGATCAGATGAAAATCTACTGCTTTGCCACTTCCCAGAGGCGCAGCTTCGACTGCCATGACACGACGCCTTGCAGTCGCTTGTTCGATACGATGTCGTTGACGCCATTGCTGTAGATGATCATGGGCACATCGTGCAGGAGAAGCGTGTGCAATTCGTCGAAGATCGCCTGGCGCCTTGCGGGATCGGACACGGCCTTGCCTTCGTGAATCAGCTTGAGCGCTTCCGGATTGTTCCAGACCTTGCCGGAGGTGGTGTCCTTGGGGCCTGAAAACTGCTCGAAGCTGAGAGCTGGGTCGAAGCGGGACGAGTATGAAAACGCCATCATCTGGTAATTGCCGGAGAAGTAGCGGCTAAGCTGCGTGCCCCACTCCATCACCTCGATCGTGGCATTGATACCAGCAGCTTGCAGCATGGCCTGCGCCACCACAGCCGTCTCGAAGCTCGGCGTGGTTGGCCGTTTGTTGGCAATTATGGTGATGGGATCGCCCTTGTAGCCTGCCTTGGCAAGTAGCTCCCGCGCCTTGTCCAGATCATGCGCGAACGCCTGCTTCTGCACGTCGCTGTAATACATCGATTGTGGAAAGATGGCCGAGTTGTTCGGTCGACCGTAGCCGTTGGTCACCTGGGTTACGAGCGTCGGCAGGTCCAGAGCGGCGGCAATAGCCTGACGCATTTCGACCTTGGAGAGCAGCGGATCGGCGACCTGCAGAGACAAGGTGTGCTTTGACGCGTCGACCGAGTCCGCGACATTGAAGTCCGGATTTGCTGCGAACTCCGGCACATCGGTGCTGGCAACGGCGGCGAGGTCCACTGTGCCGGACAGTAGGCCGGCCTTGATCGTTTCCGGATCGCTGATGACGTAGAAGCGGACCTTTTCCGCCAGCGGCTTCTTTGCACCGACATATCCGTCCGGTGCGCTGCCAGCGGGCGTCACATAGTCCGAGAATGCTTCCAGCTCGAAATATTCGCCGCGCTTCCAGGTTCCGAATTTGTACGGGCCGGTTCCGATCGGCTGGTTCCACGTCCCGTCTTCGTTGACAGACGCATAGTGCAGGATGCCTGCCATGCCGCAGTCGGTGCGCGCAAGCGCATCGAGGAAAACGGCGCTTGGCTGGTTAATTGTCATCACGATGGTTTGCGCGTCGGGTGCGGTTACGCTCTCGACCTTCAGGCCGTTGCGGCCGTCAAACTCCGCGAGGCACCGCCATTCGGTTGCCGGGTCCATGTAACGGGTCCAGTTCCACAGGACGTTTTCGGCGCTGAAGGTTTCACCGTTGTGAAAGGTGATCCCTGTCCTCAGCTTGAATGTGTATGTCAGCCCGTCCGCGGACATGTCCACGCTCTGCGCGAGCAGTGGACCCACAGAGCCATCTTCGCGATAGCCGACCAGGCCCTCGACCATATGCAGCACGACGCCATCGGTCGTGTCATCGCGGTTGACGCCCGGGTTCGTGCTGCGAACATCCTGGGCGATGGAAGCCGTGATCGTTTGCGCCATCGCCTGCGGCGACAGCAACCCAAGCATCATGGCTGAAAGCACAATACGTTTCATTCCAAGTTCCCCGCTTATGTATCCCGGGCGTTCCTGTCCGGGATTTCTATTAATTTCCGAACCAAAAAGGCATTGTCCGGCATCTACTATTCGCTCACCGCACTGCATGGCGATGTGTATGCACCCGATTGCACATTCGGATTTCTGGTGGGGTCAGAGGCTCGCTGCGCCTGCGCGAGGCGACGGCGGCGGTGTCTCGTGAAGGTCCCAAAAGAGGCCCGCCATGACCCCAAGTCCTTCCTCGGCCAGTGGCATCAGAAGGTGTTCGTTCGGGGCGTGTTGATTGCAACCCCAATACGAATGAGGGACCCAGATCGTCGGCATGCCCAGCAGGGTCGAAAAACAATCGTTGGGAAGCGAGCCGCCGGCATTCGGCAGGATGATCGGCTGCTTGCCGGTAGTATTGGCTACAGATGACGCCGCCCACGCCATCAAGGGGTGATCCGGCTCGAGGCGGGTCGCGCCGGATATGTCGCGTTCCACATTCGGGATGAACTGAATCTGCTGAAATCCGTTCTCGTCGAGAAACGCGCGGATGGTTGATTCGAATGTGCTGGGGTCGACATCCACGGTATAGCGGATCTGCATCCGCGCCCACGCAACCGGCGGGATTGCGTTGACAGGAAGCTCCGGTGTGCCGGCGGTCATGGCGAGCACCTCGAGCGCGGTCCACCCGAAGACGCGCTCCGCCGGGGAAAGACCGGGCTCGCCCCACCACGCGTCAAGGTCCGGCCCCTCCTCTGTCTTTCTCAGCTTTATGCCCTGCAAGGCATCGGTGACTGCCGCAGGAACCTGCTGCGGCACGATACCGCGAACGCGAATGTGCCCTTCAGCGGAAATCAGGCTGGAAACCGCATTGCACAGTATCGTTGCCGGATTGGCGATCAGTCCGCCCCAATTGCCGGAGTGATGTGCGCCCTCACGAAGATTGCAAACTAGATCGAATGTGTAGACCCCGCGCGTGCCACCTTTCAGCGTAGGCGTTTCAGGAAACAGCCGTGGGCCGTCGGAAGCAATCAGCCAGTCCGCCGAAAGCAGGTCACGATGCGTTTCACAGGTCTCATGAAGCCCCGAAGAGCCGGTTTCCTCGGACGTTTCGACAAAGAACGTGACGTTGTAGCCGAGAGATTCGCGCGCCGTCAGAACCGCTTCGAGCGCGAGGGCAGCAATTGTATGCTGCCCCTTGTTGTCTGCCGTTCCGCGACCATAGATCTTTTCGCCCTCGACAGAGAGTTTCCAGGGGTCGCGCCCATCGCTCCAGCGCGTCTCCATCCCCGCGACCACATCGCCATGGCCATAGATCAGAAGGGTAGGCAGCGTTTCGTCCTCAATGCGCCTGGCAATGAGGTACGGTCCCCCAACGGCTGTCGGGTTGTCGATGATGCGCCCTTCAAAGCCAAGTTCCGCGAGGTCGTCGGCGAAAAGCTTCAAATACTGGTAGCAGTTCGGCAACCGATCGGGATTCTGACTCTCGGTCGGGATCGCGACCCGTTTAGCAAGATCATGCAGAAAGCGACCCTCGCGACAGTAGGAGCGGGCAGCGGCGATAGCTCGTTCGCGAGACATAATTTTCCTCAACACTCAGGTTGACAAAATTAAGCCACACGTCACTTTTCAACACAAACCAATAATCCTGTATCTGAGGCATAACTGAGTTAGGTCTGAAAGAATGGTTCGCCGCCTTCCTCCGCTGACCGCGCTGCGTGCATTCGAAGCAGCCGCCCGGCATCTGAATTTTGTACGAGCCGGCGCAGAGCTGGGGGTCACGCCCGGCGCGATCAGCCACCAGGTCAAGCAGCTCGAAGAATGGGTCGGCGGCACGCTTTTCGAACGTCGCGCACACGGCGTAACGCTGACGTCCAGGGGCGTGAGTTTTTCAAAGCAACTTGGCGCGATTTTCGATCAGATCTCGGTTGCCTCATTCTCCGCGCGTTCCAGGGAACTGGACAGCGAGGTGCTGATCCGGTGCCAATATTCACTGGCAATGCGGTGGCTTGCGCCCCGCATGGCGAAGTTCCACGAAGTCCATCCGGACATAGCGATCCGGATTTCGGCTATGTCGCAGAAGTGGAACGCGCAGGACCCGACCCCTGATCTCGCCATCTACCATAGCCTCGCCGAGAAAAAGGATATGCAGCAGGACCTCTTGTTGGCGGGGCATCTCACGGCGGTGTGTACGCCGGCTTTCGTCGAAAGATTGCCGCCCCAGCCGACGCCGGCAGATCTGGTAAAACAGCCCTTGATCAAGGTCGATTTTTCCGAGCCGGGCTGGAACGTCGATAGTTGGGAAAACTGGTTCTACGCAGCGGGCTTCACGAACATCACGCTGAAATTCAGCACGTCGGTCAACCTCCTCGTGCTCGCAATCGAAGCGTGTCTGGCAGGCGCCGGCTTTGCGCTCATTCCTAATTTTCTGATCGAGAAAGAGCTGGCCGAAGGCCTGTTGGTCGACCCTTTCCAGATACATTTCCCCGTCAGGATCCCCTACGTCCTGATGACGCCGGTCGCCAGCTTCGATCGGCCGGACGTGGCGATCGTGCGTAATTGGCTACTTTCGCATCGCTAGTTCGAAAGCGCGCTCATGGAATCGGCGTGACGTTCACCATGCGCGTGGTGACAAGCGTCTGTAGCCGGCATGCGATTGAAGAGGCATCGCTTTCTGCAAACTCCCGTACGGTGACCGTGATGGTCAGCGCTTCGAGCCCTTGCTCAATATGGATTGTTTCGGGCATCACCGATCGTTGGGCAAGTACATCCAGAACGCGCATCACCGCCTGCATGCCTTTGTCGACGGTAATCAGCAGGCGGTATGCTGGCTGACGGCCAGCGGTAGGGGCGCTCATAAGGCGCTGTCCGCGAGGAACAGTGACGAGCCTGCCGCAATCTTGGCGCGGGCCAGTTCGTCTGCAGCTTGGTTGGGAGCGACCCCGGTTGCGGATGCGTGATCCAGCACGCGGATGAGCCTGTTGCCGGTATCGGCTATGCGTCGCTGTGTGTCCTTTTCCGTCCAGCCGAAATATTCGCCGGCAACGTTGATGATGCCGCCCGCATTCACCACGTAATCCGGGGCGTACAGGATGCCACGCCGGGCAAGCCGCGCGCCGTCATCGGGTGTGGCGAGTTGGTTGTTGGCAGCACCGCATATTATTCTTGCCCGGATGGTGCCGATGCTGGTTTCGTCGAAGATCGCGCCCAGCGCGCAAGGGGCGAGAACGTCGGCCTCCACCGAGAGAATTTGTTCGGCGGAAACCACCGCTGCTCCGGTTTCAGCAACTGCGCGTCTGACGTTTTGCTCGGAAACATCCGCAACGATCATCCGCGCGCCGGCTTGATGCAGCATTCGCGCGAGTGAATGGCCGACGTGGCCGAGGCCTTGGACCGCAACAACGCAATCCGAAAGGTCCTTGGAAAGATGACGCCGAACGAGCGTCTCCATCGAGACGAAGACGCCCTGCGCCGTCCACGGAGAGGGATCGCCGCCCGGGCCGTCAGAATTTGAGGGCAGCCCCGCGACAAAGCGCGTTTTCTCGGACACCGCCTGCATATCCTCGACGCTGGTGCCGACATCCTCCGCCGTAATATAGCGGCCGGCGAGCGCATTCTTGTAGCTCATGCCCTCCGCAAGACGGAAAGCGTCTGCCCGCATCAGGGATGCGTCCTGATAGTGCAGCAGCCGACACCCGCCAGCCGCGGGCCCGAGCGCCGTCGAGTGAAGAACGATCAGGCCTTCAAGGCCGCTGTCAGGGTCGCGTAACGTATGGACGCCCTCAGGCGCCGCGACGTGTTGCTTATTCACCATTCTCTCCCGCACGGTGCACCGACGTTTCCGCGCAGGATGTTGGCCAATAATAGCCGCGAATATCTCCCGAACTTTATGCTATTGCGCCAGGATTGCAGAACAGGAATCACATAAATGGCAGCTTCACGAAACAAACGTTCTCGATCTACGATGACTGGGATTTCCGGCGAGATCGATCTGATGGACCGCAAGATCCTGTCCGCACTGCGCACCGACGGGCGGCTGACCACCAGCGAGCTCGGCGCAAAGGTGGGGCTGTCGCCATCGCCCTGCTGGACACGGGTCAAGAAGCTTGAAGCGAGTGGAGCGATCGAAGGGTATGTCGCGCTGCTCAATCACGCGGCTTTTGGATTATTCAACACGGTGTTCGTCGAGGTGACGCTGGACAAGCACAACGACACGGTACTGGCCGAGTTTGGTGAAGCCTTACTCAGGATACCTGAAGTCGTGGAGGCTCACCTTGCAACGGGAGACTACGATTACCTGATCAAGGTCGCAGTCTCAGACACGCTGCACTTCGAAAGGTTCCTGCGGGAAAGGCTCTACAAACTGCCCGGCATACGCAACACGCGCTCGACCTTTGCGCTGCGCGCGCTCAAGCGCTCTACATCGGTCGACCCGCTGCTGCTGGTCTGAAGCCAACGGCTCTCTATGGACCCCACTGCGTGCCCCCGTATTTAACGCGCAAAACGGGCGCATGGCTCGGCACGTCCTCGAAGCGGAGACGACGCTCCGACGCCTGACAAAGCGGCGCGGGTCAAGCGCGCAACAGGCGGACCTTGTGTTCGGGGCCAACGTCGACCAGTTCCGATGGCTCGGGCGGTGAGAACACGTTCGGTGCGGCGCTGCCGTCGGAGCCAAAGCGCCAGCCGGCCGGCGCGGCGGGCTGCGTTGCCCCTGCCGCCAGACCGCCATGCCCCAGCGCGACATCGGGGTCGGGGATCGCGTCGATCAGCCGCCGCGTGTAGGGGTGCTGCGGGTTCTCGAAAATTTCCTTCCAGCCGCCCTGCTCGACGATCTGGCTGAAAAACATCACCAGCACCCGGTCGCTCATATGCTCGACCACCGACAGGTCGTGCGAGATCATCACATAGGACAGGCCGAACTCTTCCTGCAGATCGAGCAGGAGGTTGATGATCTGCGCCCGGATGGACACGTCCAGCGCCGAGACCGGCTCGTCGAGCACGACGATCTCCGGTTCCAGGATCAGCGCGCGCTATGCCGATACGCTGCCGCTGGCCGCCTGAGAATTCATGCGGGTAGCGCGTGCCCTGTTCGGGCGTGAGGCCGACGCTCCCGAGCATGGCGGCGATGCGGTCCGTTGCTTCCGAGCCGGTAATCCCGTGAAGTTTCAGCGGCTGCGCCAGCGACGCGTTCACCGTCTGGCGCGGATTTAGGCTGGCATAGGGATCCTGAAAGACCATCTGCGCGGCCTTGGCGCGCGCCATCCGGCTCGGCGCTCCGGGACCGGTGATGGGCTGGCCCTTGAAGCGGATCGTGCCTTCGCTGGGCTCCTGCAGGCCCATGATCGACAGTGCCGTTGTAGACTTGCCGCAACCGGATTCGCCCACAATCGAGAGGCATTCGCCCTTGGCCAGCGAAAAGCTGACACCCGTCACCGCGTAAAGTGTCCGTTTGCCGGTTCCCAGCATGCCGCCGCCCGTGATGGGGAAGCGGACGTGCAGGTTGTCGACCTCGAGAATTGGTGCGCTCACGCTGGCGCTCCTTCCTCGCGCGGGCTGATGAAGCGCGTTTGAGTGAGCTTGGAGCGGTCGTCGATGATGCTGTCGATGTCGACCAGCCGCTGCCGGCCATGCGACGAGCGGCTGCCGAGGCGCGGCAAGGCTCCCAGGAGGCCGCGCGTATATTCATGGCGTGGGTTGGCAAAGAGAGCCTCGGTCCAGTTCTCCTCGACCAGCGTTCCGGCATACATCACGCCGACGCGCTGGCAGGTCGATGCGATAACGCCGAGATCGTGGCTGATGAAAAGCACCGCCGTACCACGCTCCGTGCAGAGTTCCTTGATCAGCCGCAGAACCTCGGCCTGCACCGTCACGTCGAGCGCGGTGGTCGGTTCGTCGGCGATCAGCAGGTCGGGATCGCAGGCCATCGCCATGGCGATCATCACGCGCTGGCGCAGGCCGCCTGACATCTGGTGCGGATAGTTCTTCGCCCGGCGGTCGGGATTGGGCACCCGCACATTCGCGAGCGCCTCAATCGCCAGCTTCTCTCCCTCCGCCCAAGACTTGCCCTGATGCAGATAGAACATCTCGGCGATCTGCCGCCCCACGGTGACCAGCGGGTTGAGCGCGGTCATCGGTTCCTGGAAGATCATCGCGACACGGTCGCCCCTGAGCTTACGCATTTCGCGCTTCGAAAGCTTCAGCAGGTCGCGGCCCCGGAAGAGGATTTCGCCACCCGTCGCGCGCAATGGTTTCTTCAGAAGTCCCATCGTGGCGAGCGAAGTGACCGACTTGCCGGAACCCGATTCCCCGACGAGGCCGAAAGCCTCACCCGGCATAATCTTGAACGAAACGCCCTGCAGGATCGGATACATCTGCCCGCCGCCGGCGGGCAGGCCGACATGCAGGTCTTTTACTTCGAGAAGCGGATCGGTCATGCCTTGCGCGTCCTCATATGCGGGTCGAGACTGTCGCGCAGGCCGTCGCCGAGCAGGTTGAAGCCCAGCACCGACAGGAAGATCGCGAGCCCGGGGAAGATGGCCACCCATGGAGCGAGCTGGATCATCTCGCGCGCATCCGTCAGCATCGACCCCCAGGACGGGAATGGCGGCTGGATGCCGAGGCCGAGGAAGCTCAGTGCCGCCTCCGAGAGCACCGCGCTGCCCATGCCGAGCGTCGCCATAACCAGGATCGGCCCCATCATGTTGGGCAATATCTGGGTGAACATGATGCGCAGGTCGGAATAGCCGAGCGACTGTGCCGCAAGCACGTAGCCCTGCGATTTGAGCGAGAGCGTTGAGGAGCGCGCGATCCGGCACGTCCAGCTCCAGTTCGTCAGCCCGAGCGCGATCAGCAGCGACACCAAGCCCGGTCCCAGAACGGCCATCACCGCCAGCGCGAAGATCAGCGAAGGTATCGCCAGCATGACGTTGGTCAGGCCGTTGACCAGATCGTCCCACCAGCCGCCCCAGTAGCCGGCGGTCATGCCAAGCGTCACGCCGATCACCGAATTGATGACCTGCGAGACGATGCCGACCGTCAGCGATATCTGCGCGCCGTAAAGGATGCGGGAATAGACGTCCCTACCCTGGCTGTCCGTGCCGAACCAGAACTCGCTGTCCGGCGGGAGCTCGGCATTCATCAGGTTCGCACCCAGAACCGGGTCGAACGGAGCAAGCCAGGGTGCAAGGGCGCCGGCGAGGATCACCACGGCGGTGAGGAACCCTCCGAAGAGGAGATTGAAACCTAGACGCATCGCCGCTTACTCCTGCTTGATGCGTGGGTCGATGGCTGCATAGAGCAGATCGACAAGGGTGTTGATGACCAGGAACCACAGCACGATGACGAGGATCGTGCCCTGGACGACGGGGATGTCGCGGATCGCCACGCTGTCGACCAGCAGCGAACCGATGCCCGGCCATGCAAACAGCTTCTCGATGACGACGGCCTGGCCGATCAGCGAGCCGAACTGCAGCCCCACGGTGGTGATGATCAGCACCAGCGCGTTGCGGGCGACGTGGCGGCGCACCACCGCCGTCTCGCTCATGCCCTTGGCGTGTGCCGTGCGAATGAAGTCCGAATTCATCACATCGAGCACGCCCGCACGCGTCGTGCGCGCCAACAGCGCGAGCGGCGTCACCCCCAGCGCCATGGCGGGCAGGATGAGGTTGCGGAACGACCCGTCGCCGTAACCGAAGCTCGGCAGCCAGTTCAGATGCAGCGCGAAGAGCAGCATCATCAGCAGGCCCAGCCAGAACTGCGGCAGCGAAAGGCCCGAAACAGCCCCGATCATCGTGACGGTGTCGAGGACCGATCCGGGACGCAGCGCGGCCAGGAAGCCGAGCGGCACACCGATGACGATCGCGAACACCATCGCGGCTGTGGCAAGTTCCAGCGAGGCCCACATCCGCTCATTGATCATCTGGATCACGGGCAGACGCGTGCGGAAGGAGGTACCCAGATCGAACCGTGCCAGGTCCCATATATAGGTGAAGAAGCGCTCGTGGAGCGGCTTGTCCAAGCCGAACTGGGCGGTGATCCGGGCAATGAGTTGCGGATCGGCGTTGGTCCGTCCGTCGGAGAACAGACTGGCCGCGAAGCTGCCTGGAACAACACTGAAGATCACGAAGATCAGCAGGGCGACGACGATCACGGTGGGGATGATCTGGAGAATGCGCCGAAGCGCGAAACGTAGCATGGGCGGGTCCCGTCTCAGGCCGCGTCAGGTTGCGGAGTGATGCACACTCGCAAAGAAGCCGTCCACGAGAAGCATGTCTTCCCGTGGACGGCGCTTTCCGCCTACTTGCGGCTTTCCGGAGCCGTGTCGTCGATCCAGATGTCGTCATAAGGCTGGAGCGCGAGTTCGGTCGCGTTTGGTACCAGCCCGTGCACCCACGGCTGATGGGCCATGACCGCCTTGTTGTAGTTGAAGAACCAGATCGGCGCTTCTTCCTGGATGAAGTTGTTGGCCTGCTTCAGCAGTTCCAACTGCTTGTCCGGGTCCCGCTCGGCACGGGCCGCCTCATAGATCTTGTCGTATTCGGGGTTCGAATAGGCGGTGTAGTTGCAAGCCGACTGCGGCGTCTGCGACCAGAAGCAGCGCATCACCGTCAGTGGGTCCGGCCCGGTAAGGTTCGACCAGATATAGGCCTGGAAATTACCCGACTGGACGGTCGAGCCGAGCGCTGCCGATTCGATCGGACGCGGCCGGACGGTAACGCCTACCTCTGCCAGCATCGGCAGGATCGCCTCGACGATCGGCACGCCCCAGCTTTCGTTCGGTGTTGCGGTGACCTCGAATTCGAAGCCGTCTTCATAGCCGGCTTCCTTCAGCAGCTCCTTGGCCTTCTCCGGATCGTAGGGATAGGGCTTGGCTTCGCTGTCGAAGGCAGGCGATCCCAGCGGCAGCCAGCTCGTGGCGCGCACCGCCTTGCCCTTGACCAGGCGCTCGATGATGAGATCCGAGTTAATCGCGTAGTTAATGGCCTGGCGGACACGCTTGTCTTTGAACGCCTCGACCTGGGTCTGGCTGAAGCCGATATTGCGGGTGAAGGTTTCGGCAACCTCGAGAAGGTTGTCCTTCAGCTCGGGATCGGCCTGGTAGGCCGAATACTGCACCGGGCCGAGGATCGAGACGTCGATCTCCTTGTTGCGGAAGGCCACGTCGCGCGCCGAGCCCTCGGCCATGACGATGATGTTGACCCGGTCGAGATAGGGCCTGCCCTCCTCGTAATAGTCATCGAAGCGCTCGACCACGATCTGCGAGCCGGGAATGTGCTCCTTGAACTTGAAGGCGCCGAGACCGACAGGGTTGATCGCCTGCTGCTCGAGCGGCACGTCGGAGGGATAGATCGCCGTCGTGGCTTCCATGAGGTTGAAGCCCGGATTGCCCGCCGCATTCAACGTGACTTCTAGCGTATTGTCGTCGATCTTCTTGAGGCCCGCGATCTCGGTCGCAGCACCGGAGCCGAATTCCTCGACGCCCTTGATGATGGAGAGGTAGCTCGCGCCCGACAATGCGTTGGAGGCGGTAGCCAGACGCTCATAGGTGAAGATGAAGTCGTCGGCGGTCAGCGGCTTGCCGTTGTGGAAGACCGCGTTCTTCTTGAGATGATAGGTGTAGGTGGTGCCGTCGTCGGAGACATCGACCGAATCCGCCAGCTCAAGCACCGGCTTGTTGGCGTTGGAATCCCATGAATACAGGCTGCGGTGGATCGCAAAGGTGAGGAACTGTTCCTGGATGTTGGGGCTGGAATGGGTATCCAGCGTCGAGAATGCCGAGCCGTAGGGCGCCGTGAAGTTGAACGTGCCGCCATGTCGCGGCTCATCTGCCGACCAGGCCAGCGTCGCAGTGCCGAGGCTTAGAACCGCGGCTAATGAAAGTGTCTTGAACATCGTTCTTTCTCTCCTCTGGTGGCGCGCCATTCCTTACGCTCGGGCGCGATTATCGTTGTTTGTCGTAACCTCCTCAGGCAACGGCCCGCGCAATGAGGCCGCTTTGCCGCTTATCGTGCATCATGAACGACGCGGCCTGCAAGCAAGGTGAGCACGCAGCGCGTGTCATCCCGCAAGGTCTCGGGTGCCGTCTCCACGAGATCTTCGTTGAAGACGGCGATGTCTGCCCACTGTCCCGGCACCAGCCGACCCTTCACGTTTTCCGCCTTCTGCGAATACGCTCCATACTCTGTGAAAACCTGCAACGCCTGCTCACGGCTCAGCGTCTCGGATTCGGAAAGGAGCGTGCCCTTCCATGTCCGGCGAGTGACCATCGTATAAAGGTTCGGGAACGGGTTGGGCGAACACACCGGAGAATCGGATCCCGTCGATGGCTTCAGCCCCATCTCCATCCACGTGCCGATCGGGTATGACCGTGCCCCGCGCTCCTCGCCCAGCACCGAGACGTAGCTGTCGCCGAAATCGTATATGAAGGCCTGTTGCGGCGCGGGCAGGATGCCGGCGGCTTGCATGCGCCGGTTCTGCTGGTCGCTGGGATAGCCGCAATGTTCGATCCTGTGCCGGCGCTCGGCATCCGGAGAGGCCGCGAGCGCCTTCTCATAGGCGGTGATGAGCTGCTCGATGGCGCCGTCGCCGATGGCATGACAGGCCAGCGCGTAGCCCTTGTCGTGATAGTCCTGCACCAGCGCATAGACCTGCTCGTCGGGCAGCATCTGGACGCCGAGATTTTCCGGCTCGTCCTTGTATGGCTCGGTCATCCAGGCGGTGCGGCCACCGGCCGAACCGTCGAGGAAAATCTTCACGGCGCCAACGCGCAGCATGTCGTCGCCCGCGCCGGAGACGAGGCCCATCTTCCAGCAATCCTCGACGATCGACCGTTCCGGATCGCCCAGAAGCGCCAGCCAGACCCGAACGGGCAAGCGGCCCGCCAGCTTCGCCAGTTCGTAAGCGCGGATTTCGGAAAGACCGCCCACCTGTCCGACCGCTGCATCCATCGTGCTGGTGATGCCCAGCGACAGCAGGTAGCGGCCGCCCATTTCGATCGCGTCGACCAGGCGTTCCACCGGCAGTTTCGGGATCGCCGACCTGACCATGCCGATGGCATTCTCGGCCAGCAGGCCGTTCAGGCGGTTGCCGGTCATGCCGATCACACCGCCATCCGGCGTTGGGGTGGATTCGGATACGCCGGCCAGCTCCAGAGCCTTGGAGTTCGCAATTGCGACATGGCCACACGCGCGCGTCACCAGCACGGGATGGTCCGGGGCGGCACGGTCGAGGTCCGCGCGCGTCGGGTGCACCCCGGTATCGAGCTTGACCTGGTCGTAGCCGCGCGCCAGTACCCATTCACCCTTCGGCGTCTGTTGCGCACGCTCGGCAATGGCATCGACAATTGCTTTCAGCGTCGGCGCTGCCGTGGCGGTAACGTCTACCATGCCCATGGTCAGGCCGGTCGCGATGAGATGGAGGTGATTGTCGATCAGGCCGGGGCTTGCAAAGCGGCCCTGCAGATCGACGATTTCCGTCTCCGGCCCCTTGAGCTCCATCATTTCGCCGTCGGTGCCCGTGGCCAGCACCTTGCCCTGCCATACGGCCAGCGCTTGGCAGCGGCCGTCTTCATAGCCGCGCCAGATGTTGCCATTGATCAGGATAAGGTCAGCGAAGATACGACTGGACAAAAAAGCCTCCGAAAATTGACGCCCGCGGCGCCGAAACAAAGCAGGGGATCACAGCGGAGAACCGCCGATGCATCGTGAAGTGATTCTGACTGGCGTCACGCCCCCGCGTACTGCGACGCCGAATGGATTTATACCGAGCCCCGGCCGGTCCCTCCATGCATCCCCGTTATTCTCCTGTGACGGGCATCTTGGCGCGCCCCTTGTCAGAGCCCCAACAGTGGGACCCCGACCGGTGCTTGGCAAATTCGCTTTTGACAAATGACCATGCAAAAACTGCATAATGTGTGCGTTACATCCTTGTCGTCGCTTCCGGGAGTGCCGATAGTGCCGCCGACAGAAAGGGGTGCCTGCGTTGGAAATGAAATGGCTCGAAGATTTTGTGGCGCTGGCCGAGACCTCGAGCTTTTCGCGCGCCGCGGAGCTGCGAAACGTGACCCAGTCCGCATTCAGCCGCCGCATCAGGCAGCTGGAATCGTGGCTGGGTACAACCCTGATCACCCGCGCCACAGTACCAGCCCAGTTGACCTCGGAGGGTCGCGCCTTTCTGCCCGTCGCGCAGGAAACCATCAGCACTTTCTATGCCATTCGCGAAACGCTGCGGCCTTCACCGGGCGCACGGCTCGTGCGCATCGCCGCTCTTCACACGCTCACCTTGACCTTCTTCCCCGAATGGCTGGGTCGGTTGGAGGCCGTCGCAGGCCCCCTCGGCACCTCGTTCATTCCCGACCGGGGCGGGATCGAAGCCAATGTCGAGGCGATGGTCACGGAAGACGCGGATCTGTTCCTCACCTACGCCCATCCCGAGGTACCGCTTCGCCTCGACCGGGCCAAGTTCGAGCACCTGACCATCGGACATGACCGGCTGGTCCCGGTCGCGGCACCGGAGGTCCGCATCTTCGGAACGCCGCACAAGGGAGCGGGCATCCTCGATCGCGCCGTCTCCGGCGATCTCGTCGTGCCATGCCTGTCCTACGGCTATGCGTCCTTCTTCGGGGTAGCCCTCGGGCATCTTCTGGCCAAGCGCCCGCCCTTTGCGCGTCGCACCGTGCACGAGAACACGATCAGTGCCGGGCTCAAGAAGGTCGCCATGACCGGCTTCGGCCTCAGCTGGCTGCCCGAAAGCCTCGTCGCCGAGGAACTGGCGGATGGACGGCTCGTCGTCGCCACCACAATGGACGACTGGCATCTCGATCTCGAGATCCGTCTCTACCGCCAATACGCCAACCGATCGAAACCGGTCGAGACGATGTGGCGTGCGGCCGAGCAGATTCAGGCCGAAATCAACCCTTGATGAACCGCAGGGCACGCATGATGTCGAAGAACTCCCGCGCCTCGAGCGCCACTGCCCGCGGACCGTGCTCGCGCGCTCCGGGGTACCAGCGCGACTGATACGCGTTGACCGGATTGACGAACTCCACGACCACCTCCCACGGTCCCTCCGTCGAGGGAATGCCGCCTGCGCCGCCCGTCAGAGCAGCCTCGACCCCTTCACGAATCAGGCGGCAGGATCGCGCCGGCGCGATGGAATTGGAGGCAGGCCCGGCGCCAAAAAGCGTTTCTACCGTCCCTATGCCGGGTACCATCGCGCGCGCGTCGGCGCAGATGCCGGCGTCTCCGGAAAGAAACGCCGAAGGCACACCGTAGAGCGCCGCGCACAGCGCGTTTACGGTGAACTCCGACGCCACCTCGCCATTCAGAAGCAGGCGCGAGATTTTCAGATTGAACGAGTGGGCAAGCGGATTGTCCTCGGTCCCCGCCTTGGCATGATAGCCGGTATAGATGGCGGCACTGAAGCTCTCGTCCAGGCCGAACATCATACCGTCGGGATGGCCCGACCAGTTGCGCACGATCCGCACATCGTCGCGCAGTCGCTCGACCAGCAGGTTGCGCCCGCTGTCATGCGCGTCCTTGATCACGATCTCGGTCGCTCCGGCGGCCCGCGCGCCGTCGCATGCGGCCAGAACCTCGGCCGTCATCAGGGCGCGATATTCGGGCCAGTCGGCATGGCCGTGGATCGTTTCATCCCAGTGGTTGATGCCGGCCGTGCCTTCGATATCGGCGGAAATGAAAATCTTCATCGTAGCGGGTTCTCCTTGAGCCAATCGGCGAGCGAGGGGTAATGGCGGCCATCGCGGCCTTGTGTTGCAGGCGTCTCACACAGCGCGTTCAGAACAGCTTCCTGCGTCGCCTCGGCGGCGGCGCGGAAGGCGAGATCGATCTTTGCATCGTCCAGACGCCGCTGTGGAGCGAACGCGGCTTGTGGCGCATGCTCGACCGGATCGGCGGTGGTAAAGCAGACGGCAAGGTCCCCGCTGCCATTGCCCCAATACGCGCCAAGCCGCGCCAGCCCCGCGCCTGCGCGACGCGCCACCCGCTGCAACTGACGGTCGCCGAGCGGCAGATCGGTCGCCAGAACCACGATCACCGAGCCTTTTTCCGCCTCGGCATCGCGGGCGGGCACAGGTCGCCGGCCGTCCGGCAGGACCAGTTGCCCAGCCGGCCCGAAATTCGCCAGAACCATCGCCCCCAGCGTGAAGTCCTCGCCATCGATTTGCATCAGCCGGGATGACGTGCCTATGCCGGCCTTGAAGCCGAACGCCGTCATGCCGGTCCCCGCGCCGACCGCACCCTGGGCGAAGCCGCCCGGCCTTGCGGCATCCAGCGCCATATCGGCATCGTGGGGCATAACCGCCATCGCCTGAATGTCGCTGATCCCGCCGTCATTGCATTCGCAGACGAGCGCGTTGACGGTCGACGTGCTGCGGCCGATCTCCGGGTTGGCCGCGACCGCCCTGCGGATCAGCGCCTGCGTGCAGGCGGCCACCCCAAACGTATTGGTCAGCAGGATCGGCGTCTCGATCGTTGCAAGTTCGGCAACCTGCATCAGCCCCGCCGATTTTCCGAAACCGTTGATGACGTCGACCGGGCACGCGGCTTGAGCCGGAAGAGGTCGCCTTTATGCGGCAGGATCGCGGTAACCCCGGTGGCAATCCCGTTGCCAGATATCGTTCGATGCCCCACCGCCACGCCGGTAACATCCGTGATCGCATTGAGAGGTCCCGTGGGCAGCCCCCGATCATCAGCCCCAGTTCGCGCGCTGTCGCCATCCCGTCCCCAGTTCATTGTTCTTGTTCCGCGTGGCGCACCTTTATAGCGGTTGCGGAGAGGAGGTCATCGGTCCAGACACCCCTCACCGCAGGATCAAGCAGCCGGCATCCGTTGACGAGGGGCTCTGGCGCAACGCTATCTGGAGCGTGGATGCTGGCTCCGGCTATAGTTGCACCGTCGCAGCCGACGCCGAAGATATCCAGTTACGAGGCCTCTTGAATATGCCAGCACGCGTCTTGATCGCCGAATTCATGCACGAAACCAATACGTTCAGCGTCCAGAAGACGGACCGTACGAGCTTCGAGAAGGGCACGCTCTATCTCGACAACGAGATATCCGCAGCCTTCAAGGGCACCCACACATTCATGGGTGCGGGGTATGAGGCCACCGAAAAATTCGACTGGTCGATCGTCACACCCCTTGTTGCCGGCGCAACGCCGGCAGGACGAGTAACGGACGCATGTTTCGAGGAGTTTGCCGCGATCCTGCTCGCCGCCGCAGGAGAGGTGGACGGCATCCTCCTGCATCTCCACGGCTCCATGTCCACGCAGAGCCATGACGATGGCGAAGGCGAATTGCTGGCGCGCATGCGGGCCGCCGTCGGGCCGTCCATCCCCATCGTCGTCGTCCTCGATCTGCATGCCACCGTAACGCAGGCCATGGCCGACAACGCCGACGCGCTGATCTCCTACCGCACCTATCCGCATATCGACCAGTACGAGCGCGGGCATCAGGCGGCAGCTCTGCTCGACCGCACGCTGCGCGGCGAAATCCGGCCAAGGGTCGCCGTCGCTCGTCGACCGATCCTCTATGCACTGGATGGCGGTCGGACCACATCCAGACCCATGGTCGAGCTGCTCGCGCGGGCCGATGCGCTCGAAGCGTCGGGAGAGGCGCTGGTCGTCAGCGTCCAGGCAGGCTTCTCGTCTGCCGACGTTCACGACATCGGCCCCTCGATCCTAGTCACGGCCGAGGACAGGAACAGGGCTCAGGAGATCGCGGAAGAACTGATGGACTATGTCTGGCAGGAAAGGCACTGGTCGACGATCACCTTTACGCCGCTCGAGGAAGCGCTTGCCGAGGCGGCCGCGCCGTCGAACGACGACAGGCCTCTGGTGATTTCGGACTATTCCGACAACCCCGGATCGGGCGCCTATGGCGACGCGACGACCCTGCTTCGCTCGATCCTGGAGGCAGGGCTGACCAATGTCGGTTTCCATGCCATTTGCGATCCCGAAGCAGCGCTCAAGGCGCAGGAAGTGGGCGTCGGCAACACGGTTCGCCTGAAGCTGGGCGGCAAGGTCGACCCGTCCATCGGCGGCGCGCCGCTGGATGTGACGGCGGAGGTGGTCACGCTCTCCAGCGGTCGCTTCATCGCCTACGGGCCGATCGGCGGCGGAACATGGCGCAACCACGGCCTCAGCGCGCTTCTGCGGATCGACGGCGTCGAGGTCGCGGTGATCACCAATAACGGACAGGCGACCGATCTGGCGCAGTTCACGTCACTCGGCGTCGACCCGCACCGCAAATCCACGCTTATCGTCAAGTCTATGCAGCATTTCCGCGCTGCCTTCGAGCCGATCGCCCGCAAGGTGATCGAGGTCGACACCGGTGCGCTGTCGACCAAGAACTTCTTCGCTCGTCCCTACAGGCACATCCGGCGGCCCATCTGGCCGCTGGACGAGATTTGACCGGGCCGACGGGGTCTCAGCCCGTAAACGCGAAGGCGCGCTGGGGATTCTCGACGAAGAACTTGTGAACCAGCTTCTCGCCGTCGAAGCCGGCTTCCCCGGCCTCCTCGATGAAGCGCGGTTTCCACTTTTCGAGGATGAAGCCCATGCCCAGCCCGCCCTCGCCATAGCTGGCGAACATCGTCCGCCGGGCGATGTCGCCGCCGACCATGATCTGGTCCTCATGGCCCCAGCGCACGAGGTCCAGAATGCAGCGGGTTCGCACGTCTTCGGAATAATATTTGACCCGCGTGATGCCGTCGAAGGAGAAGAACACGCCGGTTTCGGCCACCTTGCGGTGCAGCCACGGATCCGGGTTGCGGTCCAGGTGCGCGATGGTGAGCCGCGCCGGATCGACCCCTTCCGCCTTGACGAGGTCGAGCTGCTCGAGGGCCATCGTGCCGAGTTCGGTGTGCGAATGGATCGGCGCGCCGGTCTCCTTGTGGGCGTCGAGCACCGCCAGCAATATCTTGATCTCCGACTCGTTCATCGTGTTGTAGCCGGTCCCGAACTTGACGACACCGCCCCTGACATCAGTGCCGTCCATGCCTTCGGTGACCTCGGCGACCACGTGGCGCGCGAGTGCGTCGCGGCTCTGCGAGGCGATCCACTCGTTGAAGGTCATCCCCTTGCCGGGCATCGTGCCCGGCCACATGATCGCCTTGTTAAAACCGGCCGTCGCGATCACCTGCACGCCGGCGGCTTCCGCGATCCGCTTGACGGTGCCGACGTCGCGACCGTAGTCGATCGCCGTGGCGTCGTAGATCGTGCGCCCGCCCGCCTTCGCGAAGAGTTCCAGTTCCGCCTGCGAGGCCTCGGGACTGTCGAGCAGGAGATCGGTATCGCCCTTTTCCTTCCAGAGCTGCGGAATGCAATAGATGTGGTCGTGCGCATAGGTCACGCCCATTTCCGAAGGGTCGATGTCGCCACTCACGGTTCGAACGAAGGCCATGATCCATATCCTTGTGAAAATAGTTTTCTCAAAGATTATAGCTGATTTTCCGGCATCATAAAGTCACAACACGCATCTACGAAAATAATTGCAATGACGCTCGCTTTTGGTAGGTTGGCCATCGCTGCGCCGTTTGCAGCGCAAACCGTGAGAAGCACATGGCCAAGATCCGCACCGTTCTGGGCGACATCGGGACCGACAGGCTCGGGCTCGTCTACACCCACGAGCACCTGATCACCTATCCTCCGGCGGTCCAGAAGGATCGCGATCTCGAACTGTCGAGCTACGAATGCTCGTTGCGCGAGCTGGTCATTTTCAAGGAGTCGGGCGGAACGCTGCTGGTCGAGGCGACGACGCTCGACTACGGCCGCGACCCGTCGGCGATGGCGCGCATGTCCGCCGAGGCGGGTGTGCCGGTCGTCGCCGTTAGCGGCTTCAACAAGGCCGCCTATTTCCCGCGCTGGGTCGAGACGACGCCGGTCAACGGCATCGCCGACAAGCTCGTGCGCGACGTTATGGAAGGCATGGACGGCGGATCGCACAAGGCTGGCCACCTGAAATCCGGCGGCTCCTACAACTTCATCCATGCGCTGGAAGACAAGACGACCCGCGCCGTCGCGCGTGCGCACAAGGAAACCGGCGCGCCTGTCTGGCTTCACACGGAAGCCGGTACGATGGGCCTGGAGATGCTCGATATTCTCGAAAGCGAGGGTGTCGACCTCGAGGCGGTCGTTGTCGGCCACTCCGACCGCAATCCGGACCCGTGGTATCACGCCTCGATCGCCAGGCGCGGCGCGACCGTCCAGTTCGACGGCGTTTCCAAGGTCAAGTACCATCCAGATTCCGTGCGCATCGCCTGCGTGAAGGCCCTGGTCGAGGCCGGCCATGCGTCGCGCCTGATGATTTCGGGCGATATGGGGCGCGCCTCCTATCTTGCCGGCTATGGCGGCGGGCCGGGCTTTGCCTTCATCGCGACGAAGTTCATTCCCCGCATGCGCGAGGAGGGCATTTCGGACGATGTGATCGACACCATCTTCAAGAAGAATCCGGTGCGCTGGCTCGCCCGGTTCTGAGCCTTTGAAACCAACGACCAGCGGCGAGCTATCCATGACTGTCGAAGCCAAGAACCTTTCCCGCGATGCCTTTGCCGCACGCATCGCGCAATTTCCCGCGGTGATCCTGCCTCTCGGCGCGACGGAGCAGCATGGCTATCACCTGCCGCTCGGCGTCGACATCATCCTCGCCGAGGCGCTGGCCGTCCGGGTCGCCGAGGCCACGGGCGCAACCGTGATGCCGGCGATGCCCTACGGCTATTCCTGGGTATGGCGCGACGCACCGGGCTCGGTAACGGTTGAATCCCGCACGCTTGAGGATGTGATCGTCCAGATCGCGGAAAGCCTCGCCCGTCACGGCGTCCGGCACGTGTTCCTGATAAACGGGCACGAGGCGAACGGCGCCACGATGAAATACGCCTCCCGCCGCCTATGGGACCATGCCGGCGTCAAGGTCTGGCGGCTGTTCTATCCGGATCTGGGCACCGTGATGGCCGAGCACTGCGAAAGCCCGACCTGGCACGGCATCGTCCATGCCTGCGAGTTCGAGACGTCGCTCATGCTCGCCGTCGCTCCGCACCTTGTCGACATGGACAAGGCAGTCCGGGAATATCCCGACCGTGACCGCGGCTATTTCCAGGGCGGTCGCCCCATGGGCGAGCTCAGCGAGAGCGGCGTTTTCGGAGACGCCACGCTTGCCACTGCCGAGAAGGGCGAGGCGATGCTCTCGATCTTCGTGGACTCCATGGCGCGCGCCGTCCGCGAGATTTGCGCGGAAGCCTGACGTGGTCCATATCGGTCCCATCGCCAAGTCGATCCAGGACCGATCATGAACGACGTCTTCAGCCGCATTTCCAAGATTTATCCCGGGCTGAAGAAGGCCGAGAAGAAGATCGCCGACCTCATCCTCGCCGATGCGGATTTCTTCCTGCGCGGCTCGATTACCGATGTCGCCGAGGCTGCCGGTGTCTCGGCCTCCTCGCTCACCCGTTTCAGCAGGCTCCTCGAGGTCGAAGGCTTCCGTGAACTGAAGCTGTCGATCGCGCAGGCCAAGAGCGCCCAGAGCCCCTACTACCACCAGTCGATCCAGGCTCTCGACGAGGTCGAGATCGCCGGCGGCAGGCTGGAATATCTCTATCTCCAGCAGGTCGTTGCCTCGCTGAACTCGACCTTCACCCGCCTCAACCCGGAAGCGCTGGTCGACGCCATCCGCGCGATACGCTCGGCAAGGCGCATACGCACCTTCGGTGTAGCCGTGTCCGGCCTCATCGCCTCGGAAACGGCAATGCGTCTCATGCGGCTTGGCCTGGAAGCCACCTATGTGGCCGACTCGCATTTCATGCGCATCGCCTCCAGCCTGCTGGGCGTTGGCGACGTCGCCATCTGCATTTCGCACACCGGCCATTCGCAGGAAGTGCTCGACGCAGCCGACATGGCCCATCGCCAGGGCGCACAGGTGCTTTGCATGACCGCACCGCATACGCCGCTTTCGCGCAAGGCCGACATCCTCCTGGAAATATCCGTCTTCGAGGAGATCGACATCTACACCCCGTCGATCTCGCATTTCGCCTACCACTATGTCATCGGGCTGCTGGCATTCCATATCGGACAGTCGGCCGAACTGGACCGGGAAGGCCTTCTTGCCAAGATCAAGGCGGGCCTTGCGCGCGGCCAAAGCCCTGAGTCCTAACAATGAAAATTTTTGCATGAAAAAATATAGCAAATTCAAAGTGATATAAAGTCGTGAGCCGAAAAGGAAAATCTTTACATTTCTGGCTGGGCTGTTAGAGTTTCCTCGATGGAAGCTGGCGTCGCTCATCGTTGCGGGGGCGCCGGTCAACGCAAAGGGGAACTGCAATGAGATTTTCCGGCATCTGCACGGGCGTGGCGCTCGCACTTCTCACCCAGGCTGCCCACGCGCAGACCGAGGTGAAGCTTCATCCCGGTCTCGGGCCCGCCGAGGGCGCCGAACTCGTCGACGTCTCGCGCTATGAAGCGCGCCGCGACGGCAAATATACGATCGGCTTCTCGAACGTCTTCACCGGCAATAGCTGGGTCGTCCAGCTTCTTGCCGAAGCCGAATGGCGCGCCGCCCAGTTTCCCGAGATCGAGCGCTATATCGTCACCGACGCCAATTTCGACCCCTCGAAGCAGGTGGCCGACGTCGAGGACATGCTGGCTCAGGGCGTCGACGCGATCGTCATCAACCCGACCTCGCCGGTTGCCGTCGTGCCCGTGCTCGAGAAGGCCTATGACGCAGGCGTAGCCGTAATCATCGTCGCGGCCGACGCCGAGACGGAGAAGGCGACCGTCCGCATCCTCGCCGATCAGGTCAAGTTCGGTCGCGACGGCGGCGAATTCCTCGCCGAATCCATGGGCGGCGAAGGCAAGGTTATCGCACTGCGCGGCATCGCCGGCATCTCGGTCGACACCGACCGCTGGGCGGGCGCCGCGGAGGTTTTCGAAAAGCATCCGGGCATCGAGGTCGTCGGCGAGGTCTACGCGCAGTGGGCCTATGACCAGGGCCGCCAGGCGTGCGAGAGCCTTGCGCTGGCTCACCCGCAGATCGACGGCGTGTGGTCGTCGGGCGGCGCCATGACGCAGGCTTGCATCGAGGTCTTCAACGAGCTGGGCCGCGATCTCGTCCCGATGACCGGTGAGGCCAATAACGGCTTCTTCGGCGCATGGAAGGACAACCAGTCTGCCGGCTTCGACTCGATCGCACCGCAGAACCCCACCTGGATGGTTGCCGAAGGTGTGGCCGCCGCCGTGGGCGTGCTCAATGGCCAGGACATCTACGGCGAATACAAGGTCGTCGCCGAGCCCTATACCTCGGCCGACCTCGATGAGCTCTATCGTCCGGATCTGAACGATTCCTACTGGGTGGGCTCCATCCTGCCCGACGATAAGCTGAAGGAACTCTACGGCAACTGAGGCTATCATCATCCTGTCGGCCCGGCCTTGCCGGGCCGATGGCATGCGCGGCACGCTGCGCAAATCTGTGATTTAGTTTGGATGCGATGGTGGCTGCCACTCCCCTGATCCAGGTCGAAGGCCTCAGCAAGAGCTTTGGCCCGGTCAAGGCCCTGCGCGACATGCAGCTCGTCGGCCACGCTGGCAAGGTTCATGCCGTCATGGGCGAGAACGGAGCCGGCAAATCGACGCTGATGAAGCTGCTTTCGGGCGTGTTCAGGCCGGATGCCGGAACGATCCGCCTGCGTGGCGAGACGGTCCAGTTCAACCATCCCAGCGATGCGCATCACGCCGGCATTTCCACCATTTTCCAGGAATTTTCCCTGCTGCCCAACCTGTCGGTGGCGGAAAACCTCTTTCTCGGCCGCACCGGCGAAAACGGCAGGGCCGTCGGGCGCGGCGAGATGAAGGCGAGGACGGTCGCCGCACTTGCCGCGCTCGACCTTCGCATCGATCCCGACCGGCGGGTCGGCGCACTGAGCGTCGGCCAGCAGCAGATGATCGAGATCGCCAAAGGGGTCCTCGCCGACGCGTCGGTCTTCATCTTCGACGAGCCGACCGCCGCGCTTGCCTCGCACGAAGTCCAGACCCTGTTTGCGTTGATCCGCAGGCTCGCCGGCGAAGGCAAGGTCATCTTCTACATCTCCCATCGGCTGAGCGAGATCTTCGCGATCTGCGACGACATCACGATCATGAAAGACGGCGCATTCGTCCGTTGCGTGCCGGCGGCGGAAACGGACGTCGACGAGGTCATCCAGGGCATGGTGGGCCGCCCCATCGAGGAGCTCTTCGAGCCGCGCGCCGCGCAACCCGGACCCGTGTTGCTCGCCGCAAAGGATCTGCGCGGAGAGGCGTCGCCGCATCCTCTGTCGCTCGAAATCCGCGAGGGCGAGATCGTCGGGATCGCAGGCCTGGAAGGCCAGGGCCAGCAGGAGCTTATGCGCCTTCTGGCGGGCTTCGACAAAGCCGATGGCGGCTCGCTCGTCCTCGGCGGCAATGCGATCGAGGGGCACTCGGAGCGTCGGCGCATGGCGGCGGGCATCGGCTTCGTCCCGGAAAGCCGCAAGGATGACGGGCTGTTCCTGTCGCTCGACATCGGCGCCAACATGGCCACGGCCGCCATCGCGCGGCGTGGGATTCTGTCTTGGGTTCCCGGCATGCGGCAGCAGGTCGGCGGCATCATGAAGGACCTTGCCGTCAAGGCGCCGGACGCACGAACGGCGGTCGTCGATCTTTCGGGCGGCAACCAGCAGAAGGTGGTGCTGGGCCGCTGGCTGCTTGCGGGCGCCCGTATCCTTCTCTGCGAGGAACCGACGCGCGGCGTCGATGTCGGCGCCAAGCGCGAAATCTACCGCCAGCTCAGGCAGTTCGCCGCCGGCGGGCGCGGAATACTCGTCACGTCGCGCGAACTGCCAGAACTTATCGGCCTCTGCGACCGTCTTCTTGTCATCCGCGACGGCAGGATCGTCGCCGAGGTTCCGGCCGAGGGCGCGACCGAGAGCGAATTGCTGCGGGCGGCCTTGCCTGCCGTCGAAAGCCAGGCGGCATGAGCGCCGCATCGCCAAGTGCCCCGCGCAGGCTTCTTGCCCGCTTCCGGCAGGATGCGTTCTGGTACCGCCAGCGCGGCGCGGCCTTGTCCTTCGCGATCCTGGCGTTGATGCTGGCCGCGCTGTCGGTCATCGTGCCCCAGAGCTTCTATTCCGGCACGAACCTGTCGAACCTTGCGGGCCAGCTCGCACCCCTCTTTCTCGTCTCGCTGGGCCAGACCTTCGTGCTTCTGGGCGCCGGGTTCGACCTCTCCGTCGGCGCGGTTATTTCGCTGACCTCGGCCATTCTGACGCTGGATCTGGCCGACCCGGTCAAGATACCGCTCGCTTTCGCCGCGGCCGCTACCGTCGGGCTCGCCAATGGTATGGGCTGCGTCTATCTGCGCGTTCATCCTATCATCATGACGCTGGCGACCAGCTCGATCGTGCAGGGCATCGCCCTGATCCTCCTCCCCACGCCCGGCGGCGTTGCACCGCGCGCACTTGTCGGGCTGGCGTCCGGTTCGTTCCTCGGCCTTCCCGCCGGCTTCTACTGGATCGTCGCCGGCGTCGTCGCCGCGATCTGGCTGATGCACGGGACCGGCTACGGCGTGAAGCTCTATGCGACGGGCCAGAACCCGCAGGCCGCCTGGATAAGCGGCATCGCAGCGCCGAAAATCCGCGTATCGACCTATGTGATCTCGTCTCTGGCGGCCGCGCTCGCCGGTGCCTACCTGACCGGACGCCTCGCGTCGGGCGACCCCAATGTCGGCAGCGCACTGGGGCTCGATAGCGTCCTGGGCGCGGCTCTCGGCGGCACGCTCCTCTCCGGAGGCGTCGGCGGTCCGATCGGAACCATTGCCGGCGTGCTCATCATCGGCATTCTTAACAACGGGCTCAATCTGGCTGGCGTATCGCCCTACTACCAGTTCGTCGTGAAAGGCACGATGCTGATTGCCGCCGTAAGCCTCTTCCGCAGACGCGAGGCCGGCCTGTGAAGAGGATGCTTCTTTCCCTTCCCCCTGCCTTCTGGGGGTTGATAGCGGTCTGCGTGTTTGCGGCCTTCACCCAGCCGCAGTTCCTGTCGCTTCCCTTCCTGATGATCCTGCTGCGTCAGGCAGCACCGCTCGGCATCGTTGCGCTCGGCCAGACATTCGTCGTGGCCAATCGTTCGCTCGATCTCTCGGTCGGTGCGACGATCGCGTTCGTCAACCTCATCGTCTCGCACGCCATGTGGAACGGCTATCCCCCAGCCGTACCCATCGCCGTGGCGCTCTCCGCCGGACTTTTCATCGGCCTCGTCAACGGCGTGCTGGTAACGGTGCTGCGCGCATCGGCCGTCGTCGTCACCCTTGGCACGGCCGCCATCATCACCGGCATAGGCTTCCTTTACACCGGCGGCGCGCCGGGCAGCTCAATGGCCGACGTGATCAAGTGGCTCGGCCGTGGCCGCATCGGCGTCGTTCCCGTGTCCGGCCTCATCTGGCTCGGCTTCGCCATCGTCGCCTATCTGCTCATGCGCCGGCTCACGATCGGCCGCTACATCTTCGCCGCGGGCGACAACCCGTCTGCCCACCACCTATTCCGGCATCCCGGTGAATCGTACGCTACTCGTCTCTCATGTCCTCAGCGGGCTGTTTGCGGCGAGCGGCGGTCTGCTGCTTTCCGGCCTCGTCGGCGTCGGCTCGCTGAACCTCGGCGCCGACTACGTGCTGAGCTCGATTGCCGCTGTGATCCTCGGCGGAGCGGTGTTCGGCGGCGGAGCCGGCGGCGCAGTGGGAACCGTGCTGGGTGCCGCCCTTCTCGTCATGGTCCTCAACCTGCTGACGGTGTTCGGTGTGGACCAGTCAGGCAAGTTGATCGTGCAGGGTCTGGTCATCGCCGTTGCGGCCATCATCTACCAGCAGGGCCGGCGTGGTTGACGGCCTGACGCTCGGGATCGATTTCGGCACCTCCGCGGTCAAGGTTGTGGCGCTGCGTGGGGACGGCACGGTCGCGGCTCACGCGAGCAGCGGCTACGAGACCTTCAAGCCCGCACCGGATCGCGCCGAACAGGAGCCCGAGGACTGGTGGCGCGCGCTTTCGACCGCTGCCGCATCCGCCATGGCGGAAATCGACCCCGCGAGCGTTATAGCGGCCGGCCTGTCGGGACAATTGAACGGTATCGTGCTGATCGATGCCGACGGCGCGGCTCTTGGACGGAGCCTCATCTGGCTCGACCAGCGCTGTAGCGACGAGGTCGCCGAACTCGAGCGCTCGCATGCCGAGGCGCTTGCAGCCAAGGTCTCGTCCCCAACCTCTCCGATCGCGGTGCTGCCCAAACTGCAATGGCTGGCCCGGCATGAGCCTGCGCGAATGCAGCGGGCAAGACATGTGTTTCAGGTCAAGGATTACATCCTGTGGCGCCTCACTGGCGCCGTCGCGACGGATGCCAATGAGGCGTCGGCGACGCTGATGATGGACCTCGCCAGCCGCCAATGGGACCCGGCGCTGGTGACCCTCTCGGGCCTCGCGCCCGGCCATTTCAGTTCGATCCGCGCCTCAACCGAAATTGTCGGCCGCGTCACCGCCGAGGCATCGGCAGCAACCGGCCTGCCCCGTGGCCTCGGCGTCGTGCCCGGATCGGGCGACACCGGCGCGCTCGGCGTCGGCTGCGGCGCGTTCGCGGCCGGCACTGCTGCGGTGACGCTCGGCACAGCCGGCCATATCGTCGCCTCCGTTCCCAACCAGCCGCCGGCGCTGGTTCCGGGTCTGTGGCGCATGGCGCACGTCACGCCCGACCGCGAACTATGGCTTGGGCTCATCCCCGCCGGCGGCCTCTCGATCGCCTGGCTCCGCAATCTCGGCACCGGTTTTGCCGGCCGCCCCTTCGGCTTTGACGACCTTGAACGCCTTGTTCAGGCAACGGAGCCAGGATCGGGCGCTGCGATTTTCCTGCCTTTCCTCGAAGGCGCCGGCACGCCGTGGAACGACCCATCGCGCTTTGCCGCCTTCGCGGGACTGAACGTCACCCACGGAGCCGGCCATCTCGTGCGCGCGGTCTATGAGGGCGTCGCCTTCAACATCCGTGCCTGTCTGGAAAGCTTCGAGGTGGCCGGCGTCGGGCTTGAGCGGGTCCATCTTGCCGAAGGCGGCGCCCAGTCGCCTGCATGGTGTCAGATCATCGCCGACGTGCTGGATCGCGAGGTGCGTGTCGTCGCCGAACGCGACACGTCGGCCACCGGCGCAGCGATCCTCGCGCGCGCGTCCGCAGAGCCTGCGGACCTTGCTGCGGTCGTCGAACGCTCGGTCCGGATCGCGCGGGTCCACAAGCCTAACCCCGCCGTGCGAGACCGGATAGACCTTTCATGGAAGCGCTTCCAGCAAGAGGCCGAGCGCGCCGGGTAGATCGCGGCGCCGCGCTTCTTGCCGTTACAGCACCACGCTTACCGCCCGCATCCTCGTTTCAGTCGAGGCGGGCGAGCAGACCCGCGATCAGCCGCGCCCGTTCCGCAAGGCTGTCCACCTCGATATGTTCGCCAAGCGTGTGTAGCCCCGCGCCGCGCACGCCGATCGAATCGAGCGTCGGGATGCCGAGCGCGCCGGTGAAGTTTCCGTCCGAGCCGCCGCCGGCGCTGCCATGCGTCAGGTCGAAGCCGATCTCGGCGGCCACCGCCTTGCCCACTTCATAAAGCGCCATGGTGCCCGCGTCCGGCTCCCAGACAGGACGGGTAACCCCGCGCGTCACCTCGAACCGGACGTCGTTCTCCTCCGCCGTCAACGCCAGCATCGCCTCGACGCCCCGGTCAAGATCATCCTGGCGCTTCGCCATCGACAGCGCTTCTGCATGGCAGACTGACGAAACGCAGTTGACCCACTGGCCGGCATGAATGACGCCCACGGAGAAGGTGCAGTCGTCGGTGGTCATCGCTTCCACCTCAAGCAGCTTGCGCGCCATCAGCGCGATCGCCGAGCGACCGTCCTTCAGCGCCCAGCCGGCGTGGCTCGGCCGGCCCTCTGTCTTCAGATTGAACCGGGCGATAGCGTAGCGGCCGGTCACCGCGCCGCCGTCGGGGCGCGCGGGCTCCGGAACCAACACATATCTGTTCTTCCGCGCTTCCATCTCGATCAGCTCGCGGGTCGAGGGCGTGCCGACCTCCTCGTCCGGCGTGAACAGCACTGTCACGGGCAGAGGCGTTTCGATGCCGGCCAGCGCGAGCTGCCGGACCGCCTCAACCGCCGCGTAGTTGCCGCCCTTCATGTCCTGGATGCCGGGGCCGTAGCATTTGTTGCCGTCACGGCGGAAAGGCAGCTTCTCAAGCGTGCCGATAGGGTGAACGGTGTCGAGATGGCCGGAGATCAGGATGCCCGGCTTGCCGAAATCCTTGTGCGGAAACCGCGCGCGGACGGAGCCCCCGAACCCCATGCGGCCGGGGATCCGCTCGATCTCGGCGCCTGCGGCCGCCAGATCGTAGCTCGCAAGGTCCATCATCCGGTCGACGGCGGCTGCGTCGAATGTCGGGCTTTCGCACTCGATCCAGGGCTTCAGCCCGGAAAGCATGGCGTCGCTGTCGAAGGGAAGTGCGTTCAGGTTCATGAATGCGTCTTTCGGCATCGGCTGAAATCGCCGGACGGGCGCACGAACCCCGCCGATGCGTCGGGGTTCCGCCCTCGAATGTTAAGCTCAGCTCAGCGGCAGGCGCTTTTCGACGATGCGCGCCATGACGCTGGCGCCCACCGGAAGGATGGCGTCGTCAAAGACGAAACCCGGATTGTGAACCGGCACGTCGCCCCCATGGCCGATGGTGCAATAGGCACCCGGCACGGCCTTCAGCATGTCGGCAAAATCCTCGCTGCCCATCACCAGTTCGTTCTCGGTGGTAATGTTGTCCGCGCCCACGATATCGGAAGCCGCTTCAAGATAGGCTTCGCTCAGATCGGCGTCGTTCATCAGTACGGTGAAGATCGGCCGCAGATCCGCCGTCACCTCGATGCCGAACAGCTTCGAATAGCCCTCGCACATCTCCTCGATCCGCTTGTGGATGAGATCGCGGACTTCGTCGTCGAAATAGCGGATCGTGCCGCAGATCATCGCCTTGTCGGGCACGACATTGTAGGCCGATCCGGAATGGATTTGCGTGACCGACAGCACGGCCGGCTTCACCGCCGGCACGTTGCGGCTGACGATCGACTGCAGCGTCTGCACCAGTGAGGTAATCGCAACGATCGGGTCCTTCGAATGGTGCGGCATGGCGCCATGGCTGCCGACGCCCTTCACATGGATGTCGAAGAAGGTCGATCCCGCCATCGCCGGTCCCGGCTTCACGCCAACCTTGTTGGGGGTGGCGAGCGGGTTGTTGTGCATGCCGTAGACTTCGTCGCAGGGAAACCGCTCGAAAAGCCCATCGGCAAGCATGGCGCGCGCGCCGCCAAGGCCTTCCTCGGCGGGCTGGAAGATGAACACCGCCTTGCCGGAAAAGTCCCGCGTCTCGGAAAGGTAGCGTGCCGCACCCAGCAGCATGGTCGTATGCCCGTCATGGCCACAGCCGTGAAACTTGCCCGCCGATTTCGAGCGCCACGGCAGGTTCGTTTCCTCGTCCATCGGCAGGGCGTCCATGTCGGCGCGCAGTCCGACCGCGCGGCCGCCGCCGCCCTTGCCCTCCAGCACGCCGACGACACCGGTCTTGCCGATGCCGGTATGCACCTCGATGCCCCAGGAACGAAGCTTCTCCGCGACGATGCCCGCCGTGCGCGTCTCCTCGAAACCGATCTCCGGATGCTCGTGCAGGTCGCGCCTGATGGCGGTCAGCTCGTCGGCATATTCCTCGATCCGGGGCAGGCTTGGCATGGTCGTCTCCTTGGCATGTGCGACGCTCAGTTCGTCGCGAGTTCCCTGAAATTGGCGAAGTCCCAGCTTCGACCGGGCGCTGCTTCTATGAGCGCCCGCGTATAATCGTGCGCCGGGCGGCCCAGCACGTTCTCGGCCGTGTCGTGCTCGACGATGCGGCCATGCTGCATCACCACCACCTCGTCGCAGATCTGCGCGGCGACCCGCAGGTCGTGCGTGATGAAGAGAATGGCGATGCCGAGCTTTTCCTGCAGGTCGTCCAGCAGTTTCAGCACCTGCGCCTGAACCGAAACGTCCAGCGCCGACACGGCTTCGTCGGCGACGAGGATGTCGGGCCGCATCGCGATCGCGCGGGCTATGGCAATGCGCTGGCGCTGGCCGCCCGAGAACTGATGCGGATAGCGCCTGAGCGCGTCGCGCGGCAGGCCGACCAGCTCCATCAGTTCGCCGGCGTGCTTGAGGGCCTCGTCGCGCGACTGGCCGAAATTGAGCAGTCCCTCGATGAGGCTGTCGCCGATCGTCCAGCGCGGATTGAGCGACCGGAACGGGTCCTGGAAGACGATCTGGATATGCTTGCGGTGCGGCTGGAGCGCGGCGCGATTGAGCTTGGCGATGTCGGCCTGCCCGACCCGGATTTCGCCGTCGGTCGGATCGATGAGACGCATGATGCAGCGCGCCACCGTCGACTTGCCCGATCCGCTTTCGCCGACAATGCCGAGTGTGCGGCCACGGCCGATCGCGAAATCGACATTCTCGGCCGCCCGCGTCTGCCGGCCTTTCTTGAAGGCGCCGCGCGTATCGTAGATCTTGGTCAGGCCCTTGACGTCCAGCGCCGGGGCGTCATCACGGGAAGCACGTGCCGCGCGCGGGATCAGACTTGGAACCGCGGCGAGCAGCTCGCGCGTATAGACTTTGCGGGGCGAACGAAGCAGCGTTTCCACTGGGGCATGTTCGACGATTTCTCCATGCCGCATGACGTACACGGTATCGGCGATCTCGGCCACGACGCCCATGTCGTGCGTGATGAAGAGCACGGCGGTGCCGTGGCGCTCCTGCAGCTCGGCGATGAGCTTGAGCACCTGGTTCTGCGTCGTCACGTCGAGCGCCGTCGTCGGCTCATCGGCGATCAGCAGCTTGGGTTCGAGGATCAGCGCCATTGCGATCATGATGCGCTGGCGCTGGCCTCCGGAAAGCTGATGCGGGTAGGAGCCGTAGATGCGCTCGACGTCGGGCAGGTGCACCTGCTCCATGATGTCGATGACGCGCTTTTTCTTCTCGGCGGCTCCCAGCCTCGTGTGGCTGTCGAGCACTTCCTCGATCTGCGCGCCAACCGTCATGACCGGGTTCAGCGCCGTCATCGGTTCCTGGAAGATCATCGAGATACGGCGCGCCCGCATCTCCCGCATCGCGCCGGCATCAAGGTCGAGAAGGTTCTGACCCTCCAGCTCGATGCGTCCGCCGGTGACCTCGAGCGAGCCTTTGGGAAGCAGGCCCATGACGGCGAGCGAGGTGACCGACTTGCCGGAACCCGACTCGCCCACGAGGCAAACGGTCTCCCCGTCACGGATCGTCACGTCGATGGAAGAAAGGATCTGCGTTTCCGTCCTGCCGCCGACGGTGGCGACTGAAAGGCCCTTGATCTGCAAAGCCGTGGGACGGTCCGAGAAATCACGGTTGCGGAAGATCATCGCTCAGGCCTCCCGCTTCTTGAGCCGCGGATCGAGCATGTCCCGCGCCGTGTCGCCGAGCAAATTGATGGAGAGGATGCAAAGCGACAGCATCAGTCCCGGCCAGAAGATCAGTTCCGGCTTGATCTGGAAGAACATGCGCCCCTCGGCCATGATGTTGCCCCAAGTGGGGATTTCGGTCGAAACGCCGGCGCCCAGGAACGACAGGATCGCCTCGGTCAGGATCGCCGAGGCGCAGATATAGGTACCCTGCACGATGATCGGCGCAAGCGTGTTCGGCATCAGGTGCTGCCACAATATCTTCGACATCGAGGAGCCGAGCGCGATCGCCGCCTCGACATAGGGCTCCTCGCGCGCCGAAAGCACGACCGAGCGCACCAGGCGAACCACCCGTGGGATTTCCGGAATGGTGATCGCAAAGATCACCGACCAGATGCTCGGCCCGTTAAGCGCGACCAGCGCGATGGCCAGCAGGATCGAGGGGATCGCCATAAGGGCATCCATGATGCGCATGATGATCGCGTCCGCGGTACGGAAGAAACCGGAGACGAGGCCGATCACCAAACCGATAAAGACGGAAACGATTGCCGCGCCGACGCCAATCAGCAGCGACACCTGCCCGCCGATCATAACGCGCGAGAACAGGTCGCGGCCGTAAGGATCGGTGCCGAGCCAGAAGGTCTCGCTCGGCCCCTTGAGGCGTTGCAGTGCGTTCATGTTCATCGGGTCGTGCGGCACGTAGAGATAGGCCGTGGCTGTCGCCAGCACGATCAGGAAGAGCACGACCGCTGCGATGATCGGGCCGACACCGAGGCGGAAGGACGCCGGAAGCTGGATCGCGCCGAGCACAACCTGCATGGCGGAGGTCGGTTGCGGTTGGCCGGCCATCAGTAGCGGATCCTCGGATCGAAGAAGGTATAGGAGATGTCGATAAGGAGATTGATGAACACGTAGATCGCGCTCGTCAGCAGGATCATCGCCTGGATCACCGGATAATCCCGCGCCAGGATCGCGTCGACGGTGAGCCTGCCGATGCCGGGGATGTTGAACACGCTCTCCGTCACCACCACGCCCGAGATCAGCAGTGCGAAACCGGTGCCGATAATGGTCATGATCGGCACCGCCGCGTTACGCAGCGCATGACGGAACAGCACAATCCGCTCCTTCACGCCCTTGGCGCGGGCGGTGCGCACATAGTCCTCGCCCAGCACCTCCAGCATGCTCGCGCGCGTCATCCGCGCGATCAGCGCGACGTAGATCGTCGCCAGCGTCAGGCAGGGCAGGATCGCCCGCAGGAAGAAAGCCTGAAGATTTTCGCTCGGCGCGCTGTAGCCCTGCACGGGCAGCCAGCGCAGGTCGATCGCGAAGATCTTGATGAAGATGTAGCCGATGACGAAGACCGGTATCGAGAAGCCGAGCACGGAAAAGGTCATCACCGCGTAGTCGACCCAGGTCCGGTGGCGCCAGGCGGCGAGCACGCCGAGCGGCACGGCAATCAGCACCGACAGGATGATGGTCAGCGTGCCGATCTGTAGCGTCGGCCAGATGCGCTGGCCGATGAGCCGCGTCACCGGCTGGTTGGAGATGATCGACGTACCGAGGTCGCCCTGGAAGAGCTGCCCGATCCAGGTGACGAGCTGCACGTGGAGCGGCTCGGACAGGCCGAGCGATTCCCGGATGCGCTCGAGCTGGGCGGGTGTAGCGGAATCACCCGCGATGATCGCCGCGGGATCGCCCGGCGTCAGGCGCAGAAGCAGGAAGACGAAGATCGCGACGATCGCCATCACGGGAATGACGGCAAGGATGCGCCGGATGATGTAGCCAAGCATCGGCGAGGTGGCCCCTTCTGGACTCGGAGGAAATGACGTCCCCCGCCGCGAAGGCGGGGACGAAGCGGGCCTTACTCGGTTTTGTCGACCTCCCAGAACACCGGTACCGGGGCGGGGATCATGTTGACGATGTTCGTGCGCCGCGACTGGACCGGCAGATACTGACCGAGCGGCACGTAGTTCACGACATCGATGACATGCGCCTGGATGCGTTCCGCGATCTCCTTCTGCGCGTCCGCAGAGGTGGCGGCGATGAACTCCGCGCGCAGCTCTTCCAGCGCCGGATCCTCGGGCCAGCCGAACCAGGCAGCGTCGCCGCGACCGTTGACCATCGGGTTGATCAGCGGCGAGGAAATCTCTGGCACCATCCAGTTGGTGAAGAAGATGTTCCAGCCGCCTTCCGAAGGCGCCGACTGGCTGGCGCGGCGCGTCACCAGCGTCTGCCAGTCCATCGCCTGCATGTCGACGTTGAAGCCGGCTTCGCGCAACTGCTGCGCAGCCACCACAGGCTGGGCGGTAAGCGTCACCACGTCGGTCGGCTGCATCAGCACGATCGGCGTGCCGTCATAGCCGGCCTCTTCGAGCAGCGCTTTGGCGCCGGCCGCGTCTCCGGCACCCGTGAGGCTCTCCGTTCCCGTAGCGGACTCCAGTGGCGTTCCGCACCCGAACACGGCACCGCACATCTGGTAGTACTCGGGATTGCCGATCAGGGTTGCCAGCACCGGCTCCTGGCTCATCGCCATCAGGGCCGCCTGCCGGATCTTCACGTCGTCGAACGGCGGGTGCTTGAAGTTCATGCGGCCCATCGTCTGATAGCCAAGCGGATCGCGCACCTCCACCACGACGTCGGGGCTGGCCTCGAGGATCGGCAGCAGGTCGATCGGCGTTTGCTCGAGATAGTCGATCTCCCCGAAACCAGCGCGTTGATCGCCGTCTGGGCGTCGGGCATCGCCACCCATTTCACCGTGTCGACGTTGACGACCTTGCCACCCGCCATCCAGTCGACGGGCTCCTCGCGCGGCACATAGTCCGCGAACTTGGCGTAAGTCACCGAGACGCCGGGTTCGAATTCCTCCTCCACGAAGACAAACGGCCCAGACCCGGTATAGTCGGTGATCGCCTCATCGGCGGAGGTTTCGGCTACACGCGCAGGCATGATGAAAGGCGGCACCGCCGACTGCTTGCTGACGATGTCGAGCAGCGGGCCGAACGGCTCCGACAGGGTCCAGGTAACGGTCTTGTCGTCCGTCGCTTCCAGGCTCGCAGTCACGTCGAAGATGAGCTGACCGCCGGAATCGCGCTTGCCCCAGCGCTGCAGCGAGGCAACCGCATCGGCGGCCGTCACCGGTTCGCCGTCATGGAACTTGAGGCCGTCGCGCAGCGTGAATGTGTAGGTCAGCCCGTCGTCGGAGACGGCGAACTCCGCCATCTGCGGCTGCGGCGTGAAGTTCTTGTCCTGCGCGACCAGCACGTCATAGATCATGTAGCCGTGATTGCGGGTGATATGCGCCGTGGTGATGATCGGGTCGAGCACGCGCAGGCCCGAATGCATCACCGCGGTGATCGTTTCGCCGTCCTGAGCGAGCGCGGCGCCGGCAGGTATGATGGCCGTGGACGCCGCCAGCATGGCGGCAGCGGCAATCGTGCGGCCCCTGGCCAGGATCGACCTTGAAAAGTCGTGAGACATCAGTGTCATCTGTTTCCCTCTTCGTTTGATTTTTGCCTGTGGTTCAGTCCGGTCTTGTTGCCGGTTGGTATAACGGAGCCGCCTCATACCGCGCGGCGAACGGCCTCCTCACCTTGAAAGGGGCGGCCGCCGGGCGACAGCCGCGTCCCCGGCCGCAGCCGCGTAAACGGCAGGTCGGCCGGATCGAGCGCCATCGGACCGGGCGCGGTTGCCACAAGGATTGCTTCGGCGATCGGCTCGAAATCGGCGCGAAAATGCACCGAGCTCTTGTTGACGAGAATAGCCTGTTTTTCGGGCTCGATGCCGACAAAACGATACATCTCCCGGTCGGCGAGTTGAGCCTTGAAGGTCGATACGACGATCCTGACCCCGCCGATGGAAAGGCAGGCGGACGGGCCGAGATTCATCTGCGCCCCGCCATAATACGGCCCTGTCGCCGCAAATCGGCCATCCGATATGCGCTCGACGTGGAACGTGCGCTCCAGCGGCGCGTCGCCGGGGATTTTGGAATGTCCGCCCAGCGCGATCGTGATCTCCGCGCCCTCGCCTGCCTCATGGGCGGCCCTCGCCGCCTCGGGGTCAACCATCAGGCCCGTCGCCGCGCGTTCCACACCCGCATCGATCAGGGCGCGCAACATGCCGGTCGTGTTGGAGTCTCCGCCGGCGCCCGGATTGTCCTGCGTATCGGCGATTACCACCGGGCGTCTCGCGCCAGCGGAAAGGCGCGCCGCCTCGCGCACCGCCTCGGCAGGCGAATAGGCCTTGCCGGCAAACCGCGTCTCACGGTCGAGAAACGCCCGCTCCAGGCGATCGGCCGCGGCATCCGCCTCTTCCTGCGTTTCGGCATAGGCGAGCACGCTCGGCAGGCAATCCTCGAAGTCGGCTGCCGGAAACCCGGTAAGGATCGATGCGCTCGAAACTGGCCCGGCCTCCGCCGCCCGGACATCTTCGTAGAGCGACCCTGCCGGCTCGATCATCGTGCACTGCCACGGGATGGGGATCAGGAAAGGCAACTGCCGGAACGCCTTCGCGAACGGCTTGCCCCGCGCCATCACTCGGTCAAGCTGTGCGGCAGCGCGATAGCCGGTCTCGGCCATGTCGACATGCGGGTAGGTGCGAAAGGCGACCAGCACGTCGGCAAGGTCCACCATCTGACGGGTGACGTTGCCGTGCAGGTCGAGGCTCGCCGCGATCGGCAGGTTCGGCCCTGCAACCGCGCGCAGCCTCGCCAGCAGTTCGCCCTCTCCGTCGTCGACATGCTCGGCGACCATCGCACCATGCAGGTCGAGCAAAAGTCCGTCGAGCGGGCCAGCCGCGCGCAGCCGTTCGACCAGTTCGTCCGCTATGGCTTCATATGCCTGCTTCTCGACATGCGCCGACGGGATCGCGCCGGTCCACAGCAGGGGCACCAGCTCCCAGCCCGCCTCCTTCGCGTAGTCGACGAAGCCGCTGATGCCGAGATTGACGCCACCGCAGCGGGTTAGGATCTCGTCGCCACGGCTCAGCGGGAGATAGCCACCGCCCTGTTCGAAATTATCGTAGCGGGCCAGTGTCGGCGCAAACGTGTTCGTCTCGTGGAGGAAGCCGCCGATGGCAACACGTTTGCTCATCCAACCTACCATCTTGTCCCGATTGACCCAGTGCGAGAATAGCTTGTATCGACAGGCGATACAGTTATATCGCTACTCAACGGTAGTGAGGGTCAAACAGTTCGTCAACAGGCAAGCGGGGAATGGAATGCTACGCAACATAGTCAGCGGCGAGAACGGAATTCGCGACCCCGACGACGGCGTGCGCGAAGACCCGCTCTTCGTGCAGGCGGTGGCACGCGCGATGCAGGTGCTTTCCGCTTTTCATCGCACGCAGAGGCCGCTGAGCCTGACGGCGATCGCGGAGGCGAGCGGCGTCGGCCGCAGCGCGGCCCAGCGCGTGGTGCATACGCTTCAGACACTCGGCTACATCGAGCGTGACGAGGACGGGCGCGGCTATATCCCGGGCATCAGGCTACTCGACCACAGTCACGACTATCTGCGGCTCAATTCGCTCATCGAACGCGCAACGCCGGTATTGTTGGATCTGCGCAGAAACGCCCGCGAGCGCGTCGACTTCAGCCTGTTCGACGATCTGCGCATGGTCTACGCGGTGCGCATGCAGAGCAAGCGCGAGACGTTCTTCGCCACCCTGGTCGGCCATTCCGTGCCGACGCTGTGTACATCCGGCGGACGGGCCGTCATGTCACGTCTTCCGGACGTGGAAGTCGAGGACATCATCGCGCGGTCCGACCGGCGCCCGTTTACCGACAAGACGATTACCGATCCGCAGGAAGTCCGCGAGAAAATCGCAGAAGCCCGCCAGCTCGGCTATGCGCTGACGGTCGAGGAGGTGCTGGTCGGTGAGGTGGCACTCGGTGTCGCCGTGCTTGGCCCAAACGGAAGACCGCTCGGCGCCATCCATATCGCGGGCTCGCTCAGTGAATGGACCCCCAGCGCCTTCGCCGAACGGTTCGCACCGCTCGCGTCGGAGGCAGCCCATGCGATCAATCGGGTCAGGTAACCGAGTGGCCATGCTTCCCGCTGGCCCATCGCGAAGGCTTGCCGCAGCGCTTGTGATCTTGCGTCGGATAGAGCAAACAGGGCCATGCGCGGGCTTTTCCTGAATATTGCAGCTCTACTCGACCGCATCACGCGTGCCGCCTGTATGGTCGCGGTGTTGATGCTGGTGGCGGCGGTGCTGACGATCGTCGTGCTGCGCTACGGCTTCGGGGTTGGCTATATCGGCCTCCAGGACTTCGCCAATTATGCCTTCGCGATCCTGCTTGCGCTTTCGGTTCCTGTCTGCCTCGCCCAGGGCGGCCATGTGCGCGTCGAGGTGATCTCGGAGCGCATGGGCCCGTCCTATCTGAGGGTCGCCGATGCCGTCGCGCTGGTCCTGTTCCTGATCCCGGCCTTCGGCCTGCTGATCTGGGCCTACTGGCCGGAGCTGCGCTACGCGTGGCAGATTCGCGAGGCGTCGATCGAGACCGGCGGGCTGCCGGGCCTCTATCTGGTCAAGACGACGCTGCCGATCGCCGCTGGCCTTACCATCGTCCAGGGCATAGCCGCCGTGCTTCGCGGCGAGCCCGGCGCGGGGGCCTCATCGTGATCGCGCAGGAATTCTTCCTGCTGCTGCTTCTCCTCGGCCTGTTCGCAGGCATCCTCAGCGGCATCCCGGCCATGCTCGCCATCGCAGGTGCACCTTTGGTGACCGCAGCGATCGCGAGCCTCTTCGGCGTCTTCGACCTTTCCTTCCTGAAGTTCTTCCCTGCCCGTGTCTGGGGCATCATGTCCAACAGCCTGCTTATGGCGGTGCCGCTGTTCGTGCTGATGGGCGTGCTGCTGGAGCGGGCGCGGCTGGCGGAGAACATGCTGACCGTTCTGGCGCGCATGATGGGCGGCAGCGCGCGCGGCATGGGCCTCTCGGTTCTGCTGTTTTCGGCGATGATCGCCGCCGCCACCGGCATTATCGGCGCCACAATCGTGATGCTGGTGCTCGTCAGCCTCAAGCCGATGCTGGAAGCGGGCGTGCCGCCGCGCCGCGCCAGCGGCCTGATCTGCGCTTCCGGCACGCTGGGACAGATCATTCCGCCATCCATCATCCTCGTGCTGCTCGGCGACCAGATCGGCAACACCTATCTGGAGGCGCAGCAGCAGGCCGGCAATTTTGCGCCGCTGCCCGTCTCCGTCGCCGATCTCTTCGCCGGTGCATTGATCCCCGGCCTGATCCTCGTCGCGCTCTACGCGCTTTACCTGACCGTGGTGATGCGCCCCGCGCGTCAGGCAGCCAAGCCGCCATCGCCGCCGCGTGTCCATCCGCGCGAGGTAATCTTCACCTTCCTGCCGCCCATGCTGCTGATCCTCTCCGTGCTCGGCTCGATCCTTGCCGGTGTCGCGACGGCGACCGAGGCCGCCGGGCTCGGCGCCGTTGGCGCACTGCTCATGGCTGCCTTCGCCACAACCGAAAACCGGGGCGTCCGGACCTTGCTCGCGGCTGCGGGGCTCGCTGCCTTCGCCCTCGTTGCACTGCGGGCGGCAGGTATCGGCAGGACCGCAACCGACAGCGCCGCGGGCCTGTTCGCAATCGTCGCCGTGGCGCTGATCGCGGTCGGCACGCTTGCCGCCGCGCTTAAGCTCTGGCGCAGCGGCCTGCTGCAGCCTTCGCTTAGCGAAACCATGAAGATTTCCGGCATGGTGTTCGGCATCGTGATTGCCGCCTCGCTGCTCGCGCTCGTCTTCCGCGGCTTCGGCGGCGACCGTCTGGTCATGGAACTGATGCGCAGCCTGCCGGGCGACCAGATGGGCGCGCTGCTGGTCATCATGCTGGTGGTCTTCCTGCTGGGTTTCATCCTTGAAGCGGTCGAGATCATCTACATCGTCGTGCCGCTGATGGGGCCTGCGATCCTCGGTACCGACATCTCGCCGGTCTGGTTCGGCGTCCTGCTGGCGATGAACCTGCAGACATCATTCCTGACGCCGCCTTTCGGCTTCGCGCTTTTCTATTTCCGTTCGGTGGCTCCCCGCTCGATCACCACCGGCGACATCTATCGCGGCGTAGCGCCATTCGTGGTGCTCCAGCTTGCTGCGCTTGCCACTCTCGTGGCAATACCGGAACTTGCGACATGGCTGCCTTCGCTGATCTTCGGCTAGGGCTGCCATCAACCTTGGGAGGAACCATGAAACGCAGGACTTTTCTTGCCGGCGGTGCCGGTCTTGCCGCAGCAACCAGCCTGGCAGCGCCCGCCATCGCGCAGGGCCGTGTGCAGTGGAACATCGCGTCCGCCTTCCCCAAGGCCGCCCCGGGCGTCGGCACCAACGTCACCCGTTTCGCCGAGATGGTCGCCACCATGTCCGACGGCCGCATCCAGCTCGAGGTCTACGGCGCCGGCGAGCTGGTCCCGCCCTTCGGCGTGGAGGATGCGGTCCAGCAGGGCAACGTGCCCGTGGGCCACGGCCCGACCTATTACGCGGCGGGCAAGAATCCCGCGCTGCACTGGTATACTGGCGTTCCTTTCGGCCTCACTTCGACCGAGCATGTCGCATGGCTGAAATGGGGCGGCGGTCAGGAAATTTGGGACGACATCTACGCCCAGCGCAACCTCAAGCCGTTCTATTCCGGCAATTCCAACACGCAGTCCGGCGGCTGGTTCAAGAAACGCATCGAAGGCGTGGCCGACCTGCAGGGCCTCAACATGCGCATTGCCGGCCTCGGCGGCGAGATGCTTCGCAAGCTTGGCGTCAACGCCGTGCTGCTGCCGCCGACGGAAATCTTCCAGGCACTGCAGTCCGGCGCCATCGACGCGGCCGAATGGGTTGGCCCGATGCTCGACCAGGCCTTCGGCCTGCAGCGCATCACCAACATCTGCTACATGCCGGCCTATGCCGAGCCCGGCGCTGCCGTCGCGGTCGTCTTCAACCAGGACGCCTGGGCCGAACTGCCCGCCGACCTGCAAACCATCTGCCAGCACGCCGCCCACGCAGCCGCGCTCGAGATGCACGCGCAGTTCGACTATTTCAACGCTCAGTCGTTCAAGGCGCTGAAGGATGAGGGCGTCGAGTTCCTCGATTTTCCCAAGGACGTGATCGACGCGATGCGCGGCGCCTGGGACGAGGTTCGCGAAGGGCTGCGGGGCCAGAGCGAGGATGTCGCGCGGGTCCTTGAAAGCTACGACGCCTACTACCAGACGGCACATGCCTACAGCCGCGCCATGACGGAACCGCTGCTCGCCGGCCGGAACTGATCCGCATCCTGCCCTCTCCCGGAAACGGGAGGGGTTCTTCCCGCTGGCCGGAATTCCCTAACCCAGAAGCCACTCATGTTCCGGCGCGTTGTGAAATTTCCACGTGCGCTTCGGGCCAGCCATCACATTGAGATAATAGAGGTCGTAGCCGTGGCAGGCCGCGCAGGGGTGGTATCCCTTGGGCACCAGCACAACGTCGCCGTCTTCGACCGCCATCGTCTCGTCGAGTTCGCGCCGGCCGGTCTCGTCGGCATCGGTATAGACCCGCTGGAAGGCGAAGCCCTGAGGCGGGTTGAGTCGATGGTAATAGGTTTCTTCCAGCAGCGACTCGCGCGGCAGGTCATCGCGGTCGTGCTTGTGCGGCGGATAGCTCGACGTATGGCCGCCGGGCGTGATGACCTCGACCACGAGCAGGGAATCCGCTGGCTCGCCTTCGGGCAGGATATTGGTGACGTAACGCGTATTGGTGCCCTTGCCGCGCACCTCCTGGCCCAGCGCGTCCGGCGCGATGACCCGCACAGGCAGCCCGCCGCCGAGACCCGGCGCGGTGCAGACTGCAAGCACCACATCGCTTTCTGCAGTAACCGACCAGTGCTTTCCTTGCGGCACATAGACCGACCACGGCTTGCCTTCGAAGGGCGACATGCGCGCGCCGAGCACGCCAAGCTGCTCGCCACCCGCCACGGTCTCGCCCTTGCCCGAGATGAAGACGAGGCACGCCTCCCGCCCCCGGTCTCGGCTTCCGCCGTTTCGCCCGGTGCCAGCCGGTAGAGTTCGAAACCGACATGCTGCCAGCCGGCGTTCTCCGGGGTGACGGCGATCACCCTGCCCGAGCGTCCCTGCGGTTTCACATGCAGTCGCGGCATGGTTCTACTCCTTGCTTGGCGGCTCGTAGGCGATGAGGAAGCTCCACACGCCATAGGCCCCCACCGCCCCCGCCAGCATCGCCCAGCCGGTCTGTCCGTTCACCAGTTCCAGCACCGCCCAGCCGAAACAGGCGAGCACGATGCCGACGCGCAGCCAGAGCGGGCGGAAGAAATCGTTGCCGTTCATGAAAGCCCCGCTTCGGAAAGAAACCGCGTCAGGTTTGCGTGGCCGAGCCGCGCATAGGCGGCGGGTTCGGCCTTTTCCGGGTCCTGCTCCGCCTCCACGACCACCCAGCCGGAATAGCCCGGCAGCTCCTTCAGGACGCGCACATAGTCGATCATGCCGTCGCCCGGCACGGTGTAGACGCCTTCCAGCACCGAATCGAGGAACGACCAGTCCTCGCGATTGGCGCGCCACATCACATCCTCGCGCACATCCTTGCAATGAACGTGGCCGATGCGGTCCCGATAGTGGCGCGCGAGCCGCGCAGGGTCCGCGCCGCCCCATGTGGCGTGGCCGGTATCCAGCAGGAGCTGCACGCCATCGCCCGTTACCGCCATGAAGCGGTCGATCTCGGCCTCGGTCTGCACGCAGGTTCCCATGTGGTGATGATAGACGAGTTGCAGCCCGTATTCAGCCCTCAGCGCCGCGGCAAGTGCTGTGTAGCGTTCCCCGAACCGCGCCCAGTCGTCCTTTGCAAGCACCGGGCGCGCCGATAAAGGCACGGCGCGGTTGCTGTGGATTGCATTGGACGTCTCGGCGGCGATGAAGACGCTGCAACCCATCTCGGAAAGCAGGGTCGCATGAGCCTGCGCTGCCGCGAGTTCGGCGTCGACATCCCGAACCAGCAGCTCGGTCGACCACCAGCCGCTCACCAGCGCATGGCCGAAGCGTTCGAGAACAGGCCACGCTCGGCCGAGCGTCGCGGAAACTTGTTGCCAAGTTCCATGCCGACGAAGCCTGCCGCCTGCGCCTCGGCAAGGCAGCGCTCCAGCGGAATATCTCCGCCGATCTCGATCATGTCGTCGTTGGACCAGCCGATGGGGTTGGCGCCGATGCGGATCATGTTGGTCGTATCTCCAGTTGCCTTGTCTCGGATCCGTCAGTCGCCGATGCGCTGCTTTTCCCGAGCGTCCTCATAGGATGCGCGGGCGTTGCGCACGTCCTCGCGCTGGCTGACTTCGGGCACCGCCACGTCCCACCAGTGGCCGCCCTCCTCGGTGCTGGCAAGCGGATCGGTGTCGATGACAACAACGCTGGTACGGTCGGATTCACGCGCCGCCTGCAGCGCCGCCTCCAGTTCTGCGATGGAGGCCGCCTTGACCGCATGCGCGCCGAGGCTCGCCGCGTGGGCGACGAAGTCGATCTCCGGCAGTACCTCGTGCTGCGCATCCTTGAGCAGATTGTTGAAGCTCGCACCGCCCGTGGCAACCTGGAGCCGGTTGATGCAGCCGAAGCCACGATTGTCGAGTAGCACGATCGTCAGCTTGAGCCCGAGCATCACCGATGTAGCGATCTCGGAATTGAGCATCAGATAAGACCCGTCGCCGACCAGGACGACCACCTCCTTGTCCGGCCGCGCCATCTTGGCGCCCAGGCCGCCTGCGATCTCGTAGCCCATGGCCGAGAAGCCGTATTCGGCATGATATGAACCCGGCCCGCCGGCCTGCCAGAGTTTATGCAGTTCGCCCGGCAAGCCGCCTGCCGCGTGCAGCACGATCGCGTCATTGCCGATCGCTCGCTGCACCGCGCCGATCACCTGCGCATCGCTCGGCAGCGCCGCGTTGGTGGCGGCCGTGACCCGCTCAGCGGCCTCCTGCCATGCGGCCTTGCCTGCCTCCGCGCCCGTCGTCCAGGCGGCGGGCGCGGCCCAGCCGGCGAGTGCATCCGACAACTCCGTCAGCCCCTCGCGCGCATCGGCCACCAGCGTCAGCGCGCGATGCTTGCCGGCATCGAACGGCTGGACATTGAGGCCGACGATGCGCTTGTCTGGATCGGCAAACAGCGACCAGGATCCGGTGGTGAAATCCTGCAGGCGGGTTCCGACCGCGATCACGAGGTCGGCCTCGCGCGCCAGCCTGTTGGCGGCTTCGGTGCCGGTGACGCCGACCGCGCCCATGTTGAGCGGATGACTGTCCGGCAGCGAGGATTTGCCGCCCTGCGTTTCGCAGACGGGAATGCCGCCCGCTTCCGCCAGCGCTGCCAGCGCATCGGCAGCACCCGAATAGAGAACGCCGCCGCCGGCGATGATGAGCGGCTTTTTCGCCGCCCTGATCGCTGCGACAGCCCCTTCGAGTTCGCCCCGATCCGGACGCAGACGGCGCGGCAGCCACAGCCGCTCGTCGAAGAAGCTTTCGGGATAGTCGTAGGCTTCCGCCTGCACGTCCTGACAAAGCGCCAGCGTCACCGGCCCGCAGTCGGCCGGGTCGGTCAGCACCTGCATGGCCCGCGCCATCGCCGGCACGATCTGCTCCGGCCGCGCGATGCGGTCGAAATAGCGCGAGACCGGCCGGAAGCAGTCGTTGGCCGAGACGGTCGCGTCGGCAAAGCTTTCCACCTGTTGCAAAACGGGATCGGGGATGCGGCTGGCGAACACGTCGCCGGGCAGCAGCAGCACCGGAAGCCTGTTCACATGCGCAAGGGCTGCCGCCGTCACCAGATTGGTTGCGCCCGGGCCGATCGACGTCGTTGCCGCCATCATGCGGCGGCGGAAACTCGCCTTCGCATAGGCGATCGCCGCATGCGCCATCGCCTGCTCATTATGGGCGCGATAGGTCGGCAGGGTCTCACGCACCTGATAGAGCGCTTCGCCGAGCCCCGCGACATTCCCATGACCGAAGATCGCCCATACGCCTGCAAAAACCGGCACGCGCGCGCCGTCGATCTCGGTCATCTGGCGGGCCATGAAGCGCGTCAGCGCCTGCGCCATCGTCAGGCGCACGGTCCTCGTCATGTCCTTCCTCCCTCTATGGTCACGCCGCCCTGTCCGCTCTTGCCGATTGCCAGGCCCGTGTCAGGCTGTCGAAGCGCTCCGCCATCTCGGTTATCGCGGCTTCATCGGAAATTTCGCCGGCAAACCAGCTCTCGGCCGCGCTCATGAACAGTGTCCTGCCGACGGCGAAACCCTTCACTACCTGCGCATCGGCGGTTGCCGCGAATGCCGCCTCGAGTTCGGCCTGCGGCGCCTCCAGCCCGAGCAGCATGACGCCCCTGCACCAAGGGTCGTTGCGTTCGATCACCGATGCGATGGCATTCCACGCCGCAGGCGAGGCCTGCGGTTCGAGCTTCCACCAGTCGGGCTTGATGCCGAGCGCGTAGAGCTCCTCCAGCGCGGTCGCCACCGTGTCGTCGGCGAGCGGCCCGTGCTTGCCGCAGATGATCTCGATCAGCAGTTCGCGCCCGACCTTGCGCGCGGCATCGAACAGCGCCCGCAGCTTCTCCTGCTGCTCCGCCTTGAGCGCCGGCGGATCGTCGGGCCGGTAGAAGCACAGGCACTTGATGCAGTGGTCGACTGGCCATTCCACGAGCTGCGAGCCGATATCCTGACTGAACTCGAAGCGCAGCGGGCGCGAGCCCGGCACCTCGACCGGCCGGCCGAGCCACGAAAAGTCGTGCCGCGCGAACTCGAACAGCGCCTCGCGCCCGAACCGTTCGTCGATCAGCATGCCGTAACCCGGCCTGCCGCCGGCAACCTTCGCCGCCGCCCTCACGGCCAGCGTCTTGAATACGCCGATGCGCGCCGCGTCCTGCCCATGGCGCGCAGCGATCTCCTCGAACTGCGCGCGGTGGTCGACTGCGAAGGCCATGATCGAGGCGATTCCGGTGCGCCGCGTCGTCGCCCAGTGGATATGGTTTATCGCCTCGTCCTTGCGAAGCGCGCGATGCCGCGAGCCATGCTTCAGGAAGAACTGCAGCTCCTCGAAGGTCGGGATCTCCGGCGCGCAGAGCAGTCGCGACACGGCAAAGGCGCCGCATGCGTTGGCCCATGTCGCCGCCGTCTCCAGCGGCTCGCCGCGCAGCCAGCCGCGCAGGAAACCCGACATGAAGGCGTCGCCGGCACCAAGCACGTTATAGACCTCGATCGGGAAGCCGCGCCCGACGATGCCCCGCTCCAGATCGTCGGGGATCGCGCCGTCATAGACGATGCAGCCCATCGGGCCACGCTTCAGCACGATCACGGCCTGCGAATGCACACGGATCGTCTTCAGCGCTGCCGGCAGTTCGCTCTCGCCCGAAGCGACCAGCACTTCCTCCTCCGTGCCGACGATCAGGTCGCATTCGGCAAGTACCGATTTCATCTTTGCCGAAACGGCGGCCGAGGCGATGTAGCGGTTGTCTCCGTCCGCATGGCCCGCAAGCCCCCACAGGTTCGGCCGGTAGTCGATGTCGAGCACGACCTTGCCGCCGGCCTCGCGCATCAGCCGCATCGCCTTGCGTTGAGCGGCCTCGGTTCCCGGCCGCGAAAAATGCGTGCCGGTGACGACGACGGCGCGCGCCCGGCCGATGAAATCGGCAGCGACGTCATCTTCGCCAAGCGCCATGTCGGCGCAGTTCTCGCGATAGAAAAGCAGCGGAAACGACCTGTCGTCCTGCACCGAGAGGATCGCCAGCGCCGTCAGCCGCTCCGGGTCGGCGACGATGCCGTCCGTGCTCACACCTTCGCGTCCGAGCTGCTCCCGGATGAAACGGCCGAACTGCTCGTCGCCGACGCGCGTCAGCAGCGCCGAGCGCAGGCCCAGCCGCGCCGTGCCGATCGCGATGTTGGCGGGGCAGCCGCCGACCGACTTGGCGAAAGACGCCGCATCCTCCAGCCGCGCGCCGATCTGCTGACCATAAAGGTCGACAGAGGCGCGCCCGATGGTGATGACGTCGAGTTCAGCGGTGCGTTCGCCTGCCGAGGCGGCCATGTTGTCCTCCAGCTTTTCGCAAGGCCGAAATGCCGGCCTCTAGCCGCCGGCATCCTCAATACGAAATATCAATTCCAATGTAACGTCAATATGGAATAGACATTCCTTTTGTGGCTATGCCGTTTCCTAGCCGGCGAGACGGCGCCGTTCCTCCGCGCAACCGACCGCAAGCGTCATCGCCAGCGCCATGGTCGCGCCGAGCGAGCGGAAGCCCGAAAAATCCGATTCGGCAACCTCGAACCAGACCGCAGCGAACTGCGCCAGCGGCGAAAAGGCGCTGTCGGTGATGGCGACAATTGGCACCCCGCGCTCGTGGAGCACCCGCACCTCGTCGATCGTGGCTGGCGCATAAGGCGAGAAACTCACCGCGATCACCGCATCGCGCGGCGTGGCGAAGCCGATCATCTCCGGTTGGAGCCCGGAGGCCGATTCGATGATTTGGCTGCGCACATGCAGCTTTCCGAGCGCATAGCCGAGATAGCTGGCGACCGGAAACGACCGCCTTTTGGCGAGGATGTAGAGCGTCTCCGCCCGTGCGAGGATGCCAACCGCCCTGTCGAGCGTGGCCTCGTCCACGCTGCGCGCCATCAGGTCCAGCGAGCGGACCGATGCGGCGAGGAACCCGTCGAGCATCGCCCGGTTGGTCGTGCCGTTCTGCGCCTCGTCCCGCAGTGCGGCCAGCCGCTCCTCATAGGTCGTGTTGCGCTCGCGCAGACGTTCACGAAACACCGACTGCAGGCTTGTGAACCCGTCGAAGCCGAGCTGCTGTGCGAAGCGGATCAGCGTCGAGGGCTGCACGCCGGCCGAGGCCGCGATGCTGGCAGTCGTGCCGAAGGCGATCTCGTCGGGGTTGTCCAGCGCATAGGCAGCCACCTGCGCAATGCGCTTCGGTAAGACGCTACGCTGCTCCAGGATCGTTTCCCGCAGCGTTTCATAATCTCTTGGATAGGCAGCCTCGCCGGCCGGCGATCGGTCATTCATCCCAGTGTCGTCTCCCGGCCTCACAGGCAGATAAAGCGCCACGCTGGCGCAGATGAACTAAACGTTCCATTTTTGATGGAAATAGACTAAATCATTCGCATTGGCTTGCCAAGCGATGGGAGAGAGCATGGTTGCGAATATCGGCGTGGGCCTGATCGGCACCGGTTTCATGGGCAAATGCCACACGCTCGCCTGGAAGGCGGTCGGCACCGTCTTCCCCGACATGCCGGCAATCACCCTTGCCCATCTCGCCGAGGTCGATGCCGATCTGGCACGGCGACGCTCCGACGAGTTCGGATTTGCCCGGTCGACTGACGACTGGCGCACCGTCGTCGCCGATCCACAGGTCGATGTCGTGTCGATTGCCGCACCCAATGAATTCCATCCCGAAATGGTAATCGCGGCCCTCGAAGCCGGCAAGCATGTCTGGTGCGAGAAACCGATGGCGCCCGCCTTCGCTGATGCCGAGCGCATGGCGCGGGCGGCACGGGCGAGCGGCAAGGTTGCGGTGCTTGGCTACAACTATATCCAGAGCCCCGCGATGCGGCACATAAATCGCCTTCTCGCCGACGGCGCCATCGGCACGATCGCACAGTTGCGCATCGAGATGGACGAGGACTTCATGGCCGACCCGGAGGCCATGTTCTTCTGGAAACATGAAGCCAAGTCCGGCTACGGCGCGCTCGACGATTTCGCGGTGCATCCGCTCTCCATCGTTTCGGTACTGTTCGGCCGCGTCGCGCGCGTGGTCTGCGATATGTCGATGCCCTATCCCGACCGGCCGATGCATGGCGGCGGGCGGCGAGACGTCGAAACCCACGACATCGCCTCCGCGCTGATGCAGCTCGAAAGCGGCATCCCGGCCACCTTGCAGGTCAGCCGTTCGGCATGGGGCCGCAAGGGCCGCATCGCGATCCAGATCTTCGGCTCGAAGGGCACCATCCTGTTCGATCAGGAGCGCTTCAACGAGGTGCAGCTCTATCTCACCGCCGATCCCGCCGGCGAACAGGGCTTCCGCACCATTCTCAGCGCGCACGCGCACGAACCCTACGGCCAGTTCATTCCCGCGCCGGGCCATGGGCTGGGGTTCAACGACCTCAAGACCATCGAATGCCACGAGTTGATCACGTGCCTTTCCGGCGCGGATGCCCGCATCATCGATTTCGACGCCGGGCTGGAGATCGAGCGGACCGTGCATGCAATGGCCCGCTCGCATGCCGAACGGCGCTGGATCGACGTCGCCCACCCCGCCGCATAGACCGGCGGGACCACACGGCTACAGCCGGACCACGCGGCCTTCCATGGCCGAGGTCAGCGCCGCGTCCGCGAGCCGCAGCGCCGCAAGCCCGTCCGCTCCGCTCGGCGAAGGCGCCTCGCCTTCGGTGACGGCCGCAATGAAGGCCGCGATCTCGTTGGCGTAGGCCTCGGTGTATCGGGTCATGAAGAAATCGTGCAGCGGCGGGCGCGTATAACCCGCGGCATTTGCGACTTCGATGGACACCGGACGCTGGTTTTCGGCCGCCACCATGCCCTTCGAGCCGAGCACCTCGATGCGCTGGTCGTAGCCGTATGTCGCGCGGCGCGAATTGGAGATCGTGCACTGGCGGCCCGACTCCGTCGTGAGGATCACGCTGACGCTGTCGTAGTCACCGAGTTCGCCCACCCTTTCGTCAACCAGCACGGAGGCGCTGGCGCTCACCGTCACCGGCTCCTCGCCCAGCAGGAAGCGCGCCATGTCGAAATCGTGGATCGTCATATCGCGGAAGATGCCGCCGGAACGCGGGATGTAGTCCAGCGGCGGCAGGCCGGGGTCGCGAGAGATGATTGTCACCATTTCCACCGTGCCGACCGCGCCATCGTCGATTGCCTGCCGAACGGCCCTGAAATGCGGGTCGAAGCGCCGGTTGAAACCGACCATCAGCGTGGCGCCGGTCTGCTCCACCACGGACAGGCACTGCTCCACGCGGCCGATGTCGAGATCGACCGGCTTTTCGCAGAACACGGCCTTGCCGGCGCGCGCGAACCGCTCGATGAGGTCGGCATGCGTGTCGGTCGGCGTGCATATGATGACGGCATCGACATCGTCCGCCCGCTCGATCTCGTCGATGCTTTTCACCGTCGCACCGTAGATCGCGGCGAGCTCCTGGGCGACGTCGGCAAAGGCGTCGGCGACGGCGACGAGCCGCGCCTTGTGGTTGGAGGCGACGGCACGCGCATGGACCTTGCCGATGCGGCCGGCGCCAAGAAGGGCGAAAGATAGTGTCATCTGCTTTCTGCTCGCAAAACGGGGGACGCGACCCGCGTCCCCATCCGGTTTTTCATCCATGCTTTCAGGCGGGTAAGCCCTAGACCGTCCCGCCCAGCGAGCCCTCCAGCTCCGCTAGCTCGGCACCGCCCGCCATCAGGTCCTGCAATTCTTCGGTCGTGATCTCGCCGCGTTTCGCCGTGCCGAGCGTCTGGCCGCGATTGAGAACGGTGAACCGGTCGCCGACCGCCATGGCATGGCGCACATTGTGGGTGATGAACACGACGCCGATGCCCTTCTTGCGCACCTGGTCGATGGTGGCAAGCACCTTGGAGGTCTGCCGCACGCCGAGCGCCGAGGTTGGTTCATCGAGGATCAGAACCCGCGCCCCGAAATGGACTGCCCGGCAGATCGCCACCGTCTGGCGCTCACCGCCCGAAAGCGTACCGACAGCCTGGTCCGGCTCGCGCAGGCGTATGCCCATCTCGCGCATCGCCTCCATTGCCACCCTGTTGGCGGTCTGGAAATCGAAGAAGCGGAACGGGCCGACGCGCCGCTTCGGCTCCCGCCCCATCCAGAAATTGCGCGTCACCGACATCAGCGGGATCATCGCGAGGTCCTGATAGACGGTGGCGATGCCACGCGCCATCGCGTCGCGCGGGCTGGTGAAAGCGACGCGTTCGCCATCGACCAGGATTTCGCCGCGCGTCGGCTTGTGCACCCCCGACATCGTCTTGATGAAGGTCGACTTGCCGGCGCCGTTGTCGCCCAGCAGGCAGTGGCATTCGCCGGGCATGACCGAGACCGATACGCCGGCCAGCGCGATCACCGAGCCGAAATGCTTTTCGATGTCGCGCAGTTCGATGAGCGGTGTGTCTGCCATCTCAGCGCTCCCCCGTGATCAGGCGGCGGATATAGGTGTTGAGCACCACCGCGAGCAGAAGGATCACGCCGAGGAAGACCCGGAACAGCGAGCTTTCGACGCCGGCGAAGAACAGGCCCTGCTGCACGACGCCGAAGATCAGCGCGCCGAAGGCCGCCCCGATCACGGAACCGTAGCCGCCGGTCAGCAGTGCGCCGCCGATAACCACGGAGATGATCGCCTCGAACTCCTTCAGGAGACCGCGGTCGGCCGCCGCCGAACCGAACTCCAGCACCTGGCAGGTTGCGAAGACCGTGGCGCAGAAGGCGGTGAACACGAACATCAGGATCTTTACCCGGTCGACCGGCACGCCGACATACCGCGCGGCCTGGGCATCACCACCGGCGGCGAAGATCCAGTTGCCGAACTGGGTGCGGGTCAGAAGCACATGCGCAAAGATAATCAGCACAAGCGCCCAGACCATCAGCATGGGAATGCCGTCGATCACCGGCTGGCCGGCGCGCGTTCCGGCCACGAACTTGCCGATCACGCCGATGTCGGCGAGCCATACGAACAGCCCGCCGAGGATCTTGCCGCCGAACAGCGCCGCCAGCCAGTCGCCCTGGGCTGCCTCCTTGACGCCGCCGATGATCGTCTGGCGCGTCGTCGAAATCGAGATGAAGATCGTCAGGCCGCGCAGGATGTAGAGAAACGCCAGCGTCACGATGAAGGACGGCAGGCCGGTTCTGATGACGAGGAATCCGTTCACCCAGCCGATCGCCATAGCCAGCAGGAAGGCGGCGACGATCGCCGCCCACATCGGCCAGCCATACGTCACCGAGAGCAGCGCGATGACGATGCCGGAAAAGCCGATCATCGAGCCCACCGAAAGATCGAACTCGCCAGCGATCATCAGCAGGCAGGCGCCGACGGCGATGATCATGAACTGCGCTGAGACAACGCCCCAGTTCATGACGCCCTCGGCGCTGAACATGCCGGTGTCGCGTGCGACCATGAGGAAATAGACGAAGACGAGGATCACCCCGCAGATGGCGCCCAGCTCGGGACGGATCAACGCTTTGCGGAAGCGCGAGACCTCGCGAACCCGCTCGTCTCTCTCGGGTGGCTGACCGGACGCGCCTTGCGCGCTTGGCTGGACGCTCTCGCTCATGTGTCGCTCCCTCGATCGCCCACGCGCCATCGACCGGGCGCGTAGACCCGCGTGTCTGGCACATTCAAAGTCGTTTCGATCCGGATTTCAGGGCCGGGGGCGCATCCACCCCCGGCACGAGTTCAGCGGCTCAGCGGTATTCGCCTGCTAGTGCCTCGACCTGCTCAATATTGTCCTTGGTGATGTAGCCCGGACCCGAATTGATCGAGTTCGGCGGGATCACGCCGTAGCGGGCATAGTTGGTCAGGAGCACGATCGGCAGATAACCTTGCAGATAAGGCTGCTGGTCGATGGCGAAGTCGATAACGTCGGCCTTGATACCCTCGGAGATGCCTTGCGACAGGTCGAAGGTCGCAAAGAAGACCTCGCCAGCCATGCCGTTCTCCTGCAGCGCAGCAAGCGTCGGTTCCGCCGAGTTTGGTCCCAGTGTCAGAATGCCGTTGGTATCGGCATTGGCGCGCAGATGGGCGAGCACCTTGTTCTTAACCTCGGCCGGGTCGATGCCCGAATCGATCATCTGGTTGCCAAGCTCGACGCCGAGCGCGTCCGCGAAGCCCTGGCAGCGCTCGACCGAGGCCGGGTTGGTGATGTAGTGATTCACGCAGACGAACTTGGTGACGCCCGCCTCCTTGGCGCGCTCGCCGGCGCCCTTGCCGGCGTCATATTCCGGCTGGCCGATATGCAGCATTGCGCCGAGCTGCTTCGACTGCTCAACCGTGCCGGAATTGACCGTGATCACCGGAATGCCCTTCGCCACCGCATCGCTGATCGGTCCCTCCAGCGCATTGATGTCAGCGATCGAGGTGACGATGCCGTTCGGGTTCGAGGCAGCGGCCTGCTCAATGATGCGCGCCATGTCGGCGATGTCGCCCGTCGGTGGATTGCGGTATTCGACCGTCACGTCCATCTGCTCGGCGGCGACGTTCAGCGCATTCTTGATCGTGTTCCACCATGAATCGGAATCCGGCGCATGGCTGACGAAAACGAACCGCTCGCCTTCGGCCTGCGCCGTGCCGGCGGCTCCTGCGGCCGTCGCAACGGCCAGCCCGAGCGCCAATAGAAGCTTCCTCATTGTCGTTCTCCTCCACATTCGGTGTCCGGCTGCACCGATTTTATTGCCGGAGGCCTGCCGCATGACGGCAGACCTGTCTTTCGTGGCTCGACTGGCGAAGCCGGAATGGCAATTCCTCCCCGGATCGCCCATTTCAGAATGTTCGCGCCATATTCGGTCAGTATGAAATATTTATTCCATATTGAGCCGTAACGTCAAGGGGCGTTTCACCCGTGCGCAAGACGACGGGTTCTTTGCCCCTGTAGCGATGGGCGAAGCGGCTCGGCTGCCGCAGGAGTCAAGAATTTGGAGCGGGGCGGCAAAACGGCCCCAAGTGGCCTACTGCGCTTCTTTGGCCGCGTCGTATGACGCAAGGGCGCTTTTTCTCGCAGCCGCGTGGTCGACCACAGGCTTGGGATAGGTGCAGCCAAGGTCCACGCCGGCGTCTGCCAGCACCTTGTCCGGCGCGTCCCATGGCTTGTGCAGGTATCGATCGGGAAGTTTGTCCAGCTCGGGCACGAAGCTTCGGACATAGCTGCCGTCGGGATCGAACTTTTCGCCCTGCAGCACTGGATTGAAGATCCGGAAATAGGGTGCGGCATCCGCGCCGGATCCCGCAACCCACTGCCAGTTTGCCGGATTGCTGGCGGCGTCGGCATCCACCAGCGTATCCCAGAACCAGCGCTCGCCCTCGCGCCAGTCGATTAGCAGATGCTTGGTCAGGAACGAGGCGACGATCATGCGCACCCGGTTGTGCATCACGCCGGTCTGCCAGAGTTCGCGCATGCCGGCATCGACGATCGGATAGCCGGTCTTGCCGCGCTGCCAGGCGCGCAAGGCCCGCTTGTCGGACTTCCATGGGAAGGCATCGAAGGCTGGCTGGAAGTTTTCCTCGCAGAGCCCCGGATTGTGAAACAGCAGATGGTGGCAGAACTCGCGCCAGCCGATTTCCTGGCGGAACTTGGCAAGGTTCGCGCTCGAGACCTCCTTCGCCTCGGCGCGCAACGCCGCGAATATCTGGTAGGGCGTAATCTCGCCATGCGCCAGATGCGGCGACAGCCCAGACGTCGACCCGCCGGCCGGAAAATCGCGGCCATCCGCATAATCGTCCAGCCGTTCCGAGATGAAGCTTTCAAGCCGCGCATGCGCGCCGTCTTCACCGGGCGTCCAGACTTCGCCGAAAGCCTTGGCCCAGTCCGGTGATCGCGGCAATGGAAACAGCTCGTCAAGCGCCTCCGAGGTGACCTTGCCGTCATAGCCCGCGATCCTGCGCGGTGGATCGATCGGGTCGCGCGGATCGGGACCGGCCGACATCGCCTTCCAGAACGGCGTGAACACCTTGTAGAACGACCCCGCACCCGTCTGCAGGCGAGACGGCTCGTGCAGAAGCTGTCCGTCGAAACTTTCCGCACGCAGGCCGCGTTCGCGCAGCGCGCTCTTGATCGCCGCGTCCGCCGCCGCTCCGGCCGGATGATAGCGGCGATTCCAGAACACCGTGTCGGCGTCGATTTCTCTGACCAGATCGTCCACGACGTCCGACATCGCCCCACTGCGTAGCACCAGTCGGACCCCGCGCTTTTCGAGGTCTTCGCTCAGCCGCGCCAGCGAATGGTGCAGCCACCAGCGCGCCGCGCCGCCGGGCGCACGCATGCCTTCGCTTTCCTCATCCAGCACATAGGCCGCAAGCACCGGCTTGTCCGTCTGCGCGGCCGCTGCCAGCGCGCCGTTGTCGGAAACCCGCAGATCGTGGCGGAACAGGACGAGCACCGTTCCCTGACCGTCCGGTCTGTCGTGGCTCATCGTGCCGGCATTCCCCTGCTCGTCGATTCCATCTTCATATCCAGACTACGCAGTCCGGCCGTTTTCGGTTCATTGCAAAATGCCTCGGCGCGCAATCGGTTTCCTGGAGGCAAAAACGACAGGGGGCCGCGATCGCGGCCCCCTGCTTCCGGATCGGGAAAAGCCGATCTTACTGCCAGCTCTTGACCAGCTCGTCGTAGTTGACGGTCTGAGGCTGTTCCTTTTCGTTTTCGATCTTCAGCTGCGGCGCGAGGTTGCCCTTCTCCACGGCATCCTTGTTCCAGTATTCGAGGTCGTGTTCCTCGGCGAGCTTGGGACCGATATCACCCTGCACGCCTGCGCGCTCCAGGCGCTCCATCACCCGCTCCTGCTCGGCGCAGAGCGAGTCCATGGCTTCCTGGGCGGTCTTCGCGCCCGAGGACGCATCGCCGATTGCCTGCCACCAGAGCTGCGCGAGCTTCGGATAGTCAGGCACGTTGGTGCCGGTCGGCGACCACTGCACGCGGGCCGGCGAGCGGTAGAACTCGATCAGGCCGCCGAGCTTGGGCGCGCGCTCGGTGAAGGATTCGTGCTGGATGCTCGATTCCCGGATCAGCGTCAGGCCGACATGGCTCTTCTTGACGTCGACCGTCTTCGACACGACGAACTGCGCATAGAGCCAGGCGGCCTTGGCGCGATCGTCGGGGGTGGACTTGAGGATCGTCCAAGAACCCACGTCCTGATAGCCGAGCTTCATGCCGTCCTTCCAGTAGACGCCATGCGGCGACGGCGCGAAACGCCACTTCGGCGTGCCGTCTTCGTTGACCACCGGCAGCCCGTCCTTGACCATGTCGGCGGTGAAGGCCGTGTACATGAACATCTGCTGAGCGATCTCGCCCTGCGCGGGAACCGGTCCGGATTCCGAGAAGGTCATGCCTTGGGCCGAGGCCGGCGCGTAAGCCTTCATCCAGTCCAGATATTTCTGGATCGCATAGACGGAAGCCGGGCCGTTGGTGTCGCCGCCGCGCGCCACGCAGGAGCCCACGGGACGCGAGTTCTCGTCGACCTTGATGCCCCATTCGTCGACCGGCAGGCCGTTCGGCAGGCCCTTGTCGCCGTTGCCGGCCATCGACAGCCAGGCATCGGTGAACCGCCAGCCCAGCGACGGGTCCTTCTTGCCATAGTCCATATGGCCATAGACCTTCTTGCCGTCGATCTCGCGGCCGGTGAAGAACTCTGCGATGTCCTCATAGGCCGACCAGTTGACCGGCACGCCGAGGTCGTAGCCGTATTTCTCCTTGAACTCGGCTTTGTTCGCCTCATCGTTGAACCAGTCGTAGCGGAACCAGTAGAGGTTCGCGAACTGTTGGTCGGGCAACTGGTAGAGATCGCCGTCCGGCGCGGTGGTGAACTTCAGGCCGATGAAGTCGTCGAGATCGAGGTTCGGGTTGGTAACATCCTTGCCCTCGTTCGCCATCCAGTCGGTCAGCGACCGGGCCTGCTGGTAGCGCCAGTGGGTGCCGATCAGGTCGGAGTCGTTGACATAGGCGTCATAGACGTTTTCACCCGACTGCATCTGCGTCTGCAGTTTCTCGACGACGTCGCCCTCGCCGATCAGGTCGTGCGTGATGTTGATGCCGGTGATCTTCGCAAAGGCCGGCGCAAGCACTTTGGATTCGTATTCATGCGTGGTGATGGTCTCCGACACCACCTTGATGTCCATGCCCTTGAATTGCTCTGCAGCGTCGATGAACCACTCCATCTCGGCTTCCTGCTCCTCGCGGCTGAGCGCGGACATGTCGCCGATCTCTGCGTCGAGGAATGCCCGCGCCGCTTCCATGTCGGCGAAGGCGGGCGCCGCTCCGACCAGGAGCGCTATTGCTGTCGTTGATGCCAAAAGCTGCCGTCGCATTGATTTCCTCCCTAGGGTTTGAATGCGATCCGGATGCGGCGCAGGTGTGCCGTATCCGCAGTTTCCCGCGCTACACGTATCGAAACACGCCGATGGCGTAGACGACCGAAAGTGCGAGTGCCCACCACAGGCCGGGCCCGACCAGCCCAAGCCAAGCGAGATGGATGAAGGCGCTGCCGAGCAGCGAAACGAAAAGGCGGTCGCCGCGCGTCGTCTCGAAGCGCAGGATGCCCACACGAGGATGCCCCCGGGCCGGGCGTATTCCCACACCGCCATCAGCGCGAGCAGCAGGAAGATGGTCGAGAAGAACAGCGCGGTCGGAAACGACCATGCCATCCAGCTTCGCGGAAACAGCGAGGCGAACCAGTCCCGCTCGCCATCCTCGACCGGCAGGCGCTGCATGAAGAACCAGACCGCCGCGGCGTAGATCGCCAGGACGACGGCCAGCGGTATCTGCCAGCGGCGTGTTTGCGTCATCATACCCTCCCCAGGGCGAAGCCCTTGGCGATGTAGTTGCGCACGAACCAGATCACGAGCGCGCCGGGGATGATCGTCAGCACGCCGGCTGCAGCCAGCACGCCCCAGTCGAGCCCGGAGGCGGAGACCGTGCGGGTCATCGTGGCGGCGATCGGCTTGGCGTCGGTCGTTGTCAGCGTGCGGGCGATCAGCAGTTCCACCCAAGAGAACATGAAGCAGAAGAAGGCAGCCACCCCGATGCCGCTGGCGATCAGCGGCATGAATATCTTCACGAAGAAGCGCGGGAAGGAATAGCCATCGATATAGGCGGTCTCGTCGATTTCCTTCGGCACGCCGGACATGAAGCCTTCGAGGATCCAGACCGCCAGCGGAATGTTGAACAGGCAGTGCGCGATCGCCACCGCGATATGCGTGTCGATCAGGCCGAAGGCCGAATAGAGCTGGAAGAACGGCAGCGCGAAGACCGCCGGCGGAGCCATGCGGTTCGTCAGCAACCAGAAGAACAGATGCTTGTCGCCGAGGAACCTGTAGCGCGAGAAGGCATAGGCCGCCGGCAGCGCCGCGAGCACCGAAATGGTCGTGTTGAGCACGACGTAGATGATCGAGTTGATGTAGCCCGAATACCAGGACGGATCGGTGAAGATCACCGCATAGTTGCGCAGCGTCGGGCTTTGAGGCCACAGCGAGAAGATGTTGAGGATTTCCTGGTTGGTCTTGAAGCTCATATTGATGAGCCAGTAGATCGGCAGCATCAGGAAGATGATGTAGAGCGTCGGCACCAGCCACCAGAAGCGGGATTCTCCGCCGCGCCGGCGCATCTGCCGCAGCACGCGCTCGTTCGCCGCCGCCTTGTCGGCCGTGGTTCGGGTCTCCGGCACGGCCTCGCCGTTGCGCATCGTGGCCGTCCTTTCGTCGCCGGCCATCACTTCTTCTCCGCGTCGTAATTGGTCATGACGGTGTAGAACACCCACGACATCGCCAGGATGATCAGGAAGTAGATGATCGACATCGCCGCAGCCGGGCCGAGGTCGAACTGCCCGATCGCCATCTTCACGAGATCTATCGACAGGAACGTCGTCGAGTTGCCCGGCCCGCCGCCCGTCACCACGAAGGGCTCCGTGTAGATCATGAACGAGTCCATGAACCGCAGCAGGATCGCGATCAGAAGCACGCGGCTCATCTTCGGCAGCTGGATGTAGCGGAACACCGCCCAGCGCGACGCGCCGTCGATCTTCGCCGCCTGGTAGTACGCTTCCGGGATTGAGACGAGGCCGGCATAGCACAGCAGCACGACGAGGCTCGTCCAGTGCCACACGTCCATGACAATGACCGTCACCCAGGCATCGATCGGATCGTTGACGTAGTTGTAGTCGATGCCGAGCGTGTAGAGGGTGCGCCCGAGCAGGCCGATGTCGATGCGGCCGAAGACCTGCCAGATCGTGCCGACCACGTTCCACGGTATCAGCAGCGGCAGCGCCATCAGCACGAGGCATACCGGCACACCCCAGCCCTTGCGCGGCATGTTGAGCGCGATGAAGATGCCGAGCGGAATCTCGATCGCCAGGATGATGGCCGAAAAGGCGAGATTGCGGCCCATCGCCAGCCAGAACCTGTCGGAGCTGAGTATCTCCTCGAACCATTCGGTCCCGGCCCAGAAGAACTGGTTGCCGCCGAACGTGTCCTGCACCGAATAGTTGACGACCGTCATCAGCGGGATCACGGCCGAGAACGCCACCAGCAGCAGCACCGGCAGCACCATGAACCAGGCCCGATTGTTCCATGTCTTCTCCATGGTCAGCCCTCCGTCGCTATCCGCCAGGAATCGGCATAGAGATTGATGCCTGCCGGATCGAAGCTCACCTTCGGATCGGCCGGGATGTCTTCGTCCTCGCCGAGGATCGCCGCGATCTCGCGGCCTTCGAGCATGACCCGGACGATCCGGTAGCGCCCGACATCCTCAACCTTGCTGATCTCGACCGGCATGCCGCTGCGCCCCACGCGCACGAATTCGGGCCGGATGCCGAGTTCGATAGCGCCTGCCGGCTTGCCGGCAGGCGCGGCGGGAAGCTGGATCGTCTGGCCGCCGAGCTGCGCCTTCTGGCCGTCGAGCGCGACCGGCAGCACGTTCATGCCCGGCGAGCCGATGAAATAGCCGACAAAGGTGTGCTTCGGCCGCGAGAACAGCTCGTCCGGCGTGCCGATCTGCACGATCTCGCCCTCATACATGACGACGACATCGTCGGCGAAGGTCAGGGCCTCGGTCTGGTCGTGCGTGACATAGACCATGGTGTAACAGAAGCGCCGGTGAAGCTGCTTCAACTGCGAGCGCAGCACCCATTTCATGTGCGGATCGATGACCGTCAGCGGCTCGTCGAACAGGATGGCGTTGACGTCGGAGCGCACCAGCCCGCGGCCGAGCGAGATCTTCTGCTTCTGGTCGGCCGTCAGCCCCCGCGCCTTGCGCTGCGCCCATTCCTGCAGGTCGATCATTTCGATGATTTCGCGGACCTTGCGGTCGATCTCGTCCGCCGGCACACCGCGATTGCGCAGCGGAAAGGCCAGATTGTCGTAGACCGTCATCGTGTCGTAGATGACCGGGAACTGGAACACCTGCGCGATGTTGCGCTCCTGCGTGGAAAGCCGGCTGACATCGTTGCCGTCGAACAGGATGCGACCTTCCGACGGCTCCACCAGCCCGGATATGATGTTGAGTAGCGTGGTCTTGCCGCAGCCCGACGGCCCGAGCAGCGCGTAGGCGCCGCCGTCGCGGAAGGTGTGATGCACTTCCTTCAGCGCATAGTCGGCCGGGCCCTGCGGCTTCGGCCCGTAGGAGTGGCGGATGTGGTCGAGGTCGATCCGTGCCATCTCTTCCCCTCAGGCTGCCTGCGCCATGCGGCCAGTGCTGTCGAAGACCATCAGATGCCGCGGATCGATGTAGGCGTCGATCATCTGGTCGGCCTCGAAATTGTGAATGCCACGCGCCAACATCACCCATTTCTCGTCGGCCACGGCCAGGTGAACGAAACTCTCCGAGCCAGTGATCTCGGTGACGGTCACCTTCGCCTTCACCGCGACCGCCCGGTCGTCGGCTGGCGCGAGTGTGAGATGATGCGGCTGGAAGCCGATCGTGTAGGAGCCGTCCGCGATGCCCGCCAGATGGGCCGGCGCCGGCAGGCTCAGTCCGCCATCCAGCTCGAAGCGGTTTCCTCTCTTGGTCAGCAGCATCGTGTTGAGCGGCGGGTCGGCGAAGGTCATCGCGGTGAGCAGGTCGTTGGGCTTGCGGAAAACCTCGATGGTCGGGCCGAACTGAGTCACCCGTCCTTCCGACAGCGTCGCCGTGTTGCCGCCCAGAAGCAGCGCCTCCGACGGCTCGGTGGTCGCATAGACGAAGATCGCGCCAGACTGCGAGAAGATGCGCGGCAGCTCGGCGCGCAATTCCTCGCGTAGCTTGTAGTCGAGATTGGCCAGCGGCTCGTCGAGCAGCACCAGCCCCGCATTCTTGACGATGGCGCGGGCAAGTGCTGGCGCTGCTGCTGTCCGCCCGAAAGGTTGAGCGGCTTGCGGTCGAGATAGGGCGTCAGCCGCAGGAGCTCGGCCGCCTGCCGGACCTCGCGGTCGATGGCCGCCCTGTCATGGCCCGCGACCCGCAGTGGTGACGCGATGTTCTCATAGACCGTCATCGCCGGATAGTTGATGAACTGCTGGTAGACCATCGCGACATTGCGCTTCTGCACGGCAACGCCGGTCACGTCCTTGCCGTCGAGCCACACCGAACCGGAGGTCGGCACGTCGAGGCCTGCCATGAGGCGCATCAGGCTGGTCTTGCCGGAAAGGGTCGGCCCGAGCAGCACGTTGAGGCTGCCGTGCGACAGCGTCAGCGACACGTCGCCGATATGCGTGTCGCGTCCGACAACCTTCGATACGTTGCGCAGTTCGAGCATTGATCCTCCTCCCAGATCGTATGCCGTGCTGTCGTTTACGCGGCGGCTGTGTGCCGGCGCCCTCCCAGTTCCTTCATGTATTTCTCGAGCACCGCTTCCTCCTCGGCGCTCAGATGCAGCCCGCGCTTGGTACGCCGCCACAGGACGTCGTCAGCGGTGACGGCCCATTCGTTCTCGACAAGATAGCGCACTTCGGCCTCGAAGAGATCGGCGCCGAAATTACGTCCGAGATCGACGAGCGACGCTGCCGAACCCAGGATCATCCGGGCCCGCGTGCCGTAGAGGCGTACCAGTCGTTGCGCCATGCGCTGGTCGACAAACGGATAATCCTTTCGAAGCGACGCAACCTCCGCATCATAGCCGGTGGCCGGGAAGTCGCCGCCAGGCAGGGTGGCATCCGCCGTCCAGGACTTCCCCTTAGCCCCGAGAAGACCTTCGATCTTTTCGAGCATGGCTTCCGAGAGCCGCCGATAGGTGGTGATCTTCCCGCCGAAGACGTTGATCAGTGGCGCTTCGCCATTGCTCCTTTCGACCGCGAGCACATAGTCCCGCGTGGCCTCCTGCGCCTTCGAAGCCCCGTCGTCATAGAGCGGGCGCACGCCGGAATAGGTCCACACGATATCGGCGCGCTCGACCGGCTCGGTGAAATATTCGCTGGCCGCCGCACACAGATAATCGATCTCCTCTTCGGTGATCGACGTGTCGGCGGGGTTGCCTTCATAGTCGTGGTCGGTGGTGCCGATGAGGGTGAAATCCTCCTCATAGGGGATCGCGAAGATGATGCGGCCGTCCCGGTTCTGGAAGAAATAGGCACGCGGGTCCGAAAACTTCTTGCGGACCACGATGTGGCTGCCCTGCACCAGCCGCACATTGTGAACGTCGTTGCGCCCCAGCGTGCCCGCCAGAACCTCGTCGACCCATGGCCCGGCCGAATTGACGAGCAGCCGCGCCTTCACCTCTTCGGTCTTGCCGGTGCCTGTATCCTCGATCGTCACCATCCACAGCCCGTCCTCGCGGCGCGCGCTCGTTACCCTTGTCCGGGTACGGATCACCGCGCCGCGGTCGGCGGCATCGCGCGCATTAAGCACGACCAGACGGGCGTCGTTTACGAAGCCGTCCGAATATTCGAACGCCTTGCGGAAAAGTGGCTTGAGCGGCTTTCCGGCCGGATCCGTTCGCATGTCCAGCGTCCGCGTCGCGGGCAAGAGCTTCCGCCCGCCCAGATGGTCGTAGAGGAACAGTCCGAGCCGGATCAGCCACGCGGGACGGATGCCGTCGGCATAAGGCAGCACGAAACGCATCGGCCAGATGATGTGCGGTGCGGCGCGCCAAAGCACCTCGCGCTCCATCAGCGCCTCGCGCACCAGCCGGAATTCGTAGTGTTCGAGATAGCGCAGGCCGCCATGGATCAGCTTGGTCGAGCCCGACGAGGTGCCGCTGCCCAGATCGTTCATCTCGGCAAGGAAAACCGAGTAGCCGCGCCCCGCGGCATCGCGTGCCACGCCACATCCGTTGATGCCGCCGCCGATGATGAAAATGTCGTGGCTTGCAGTGCCCACGCAGGATTCCCCTTGCTTTCGCAATGCAGCATAAATCCGCAGTATGAAAACCGAGAGGAATTATTTCGAAATCATAACGAATGTCAAACGAAACCTGTCCGGAAGACCGCATACAGCCGGGATCGCTCTCCGGCTGCATCATCGACCGAAGCTCGGAACTCTTTCCTCAATGAAGGGCAAGCTGTACCGGGTCCGCTTCTACCGGGTGAAACTCTGCGCGTTGCCCGCATCGACATTGATGATGTTGCCGGTCGATTTCGCCGACATGTCAGACGCGAGGAAGTACACGGCCTCGGCGACGTCTTCGGGAAACACCGACCGCTTCAGCATGGAGCGCTTGCGGTAATGCTCCTCGAGCTGGTCGGGCTCCATCGCGTAAGCGGCCGCACGCTGTTCGCGCCACTCGCCGGTCCATATCTTCGAACCGCGCAGCACCGCATCCGGATTGACCGTGTTCACGCGGATCTGGTATTCCGCGCCCTCCAGCGCCAGGCAGCGCGCGAGATGGATTTCCGCGGCCTTGGCCGTGCAGTAGGCTGCCGCGTTCGGCGAGGCGGCCAGTCCGTTCTTCGAGGCGATGAAGACGATGTTGCCTCCCACGCCCTGCTGCTTGAAGGTGCGGAACGCTTCCCGCGAAACGAGGAAATACCCCTTGGCGAGGATGTCCATGTTGCGGTCCCACATCGACAGTTCCGTTTCGTCGATCGGCGCCGAGGACGAGATGCCGGCATTGGAGACGAGGATGTCGACGCCGCCATATTCGACCGCGGCACGAGCATAGGCCGAGGCGACTGCCGTCTCGTCGGTCACGTCCAGTTTCACGGTGCGTACGAAGTCGGCGCCGAAGGCCTTGGCGAATTCATCGCGGGCGCTGCCGAGCGCCGGCTCGTCGATATCGGCGAGCACGACGCATGCGCCCTCGCGCAACAGCCGTGTCGCGGTTGCCTTGCCGATGCCACCCGCCCCGCCGGTCACGAACGCGACCTGTCCGGCCAGCGACTTGGGCTTCGGCAGGCGCCGCAGCTTTGCCTCCTCGAGAAGCCAGTATTCGATGTCGAACGCCTCCTGGGCCGGCAGGCCGACATAGCTCGAAACCGATGAAGCGCCGCGCATCACGTTGATGGCGTTGACGTAGAACTCGCCGGAAATGCGCGCCGTCGCCTTGTCGGCGGCGAATGTGAACATGCCGACGCCCGGCATCAGGTACACCACCGCGTTGGGGTCGCGCATGGCGGGCGAATCCGCATGCTTGCATTGCTCGTAATAGGCCCGGTAGCCGGCGCGGTATTCGTCGAGCGCGCCGGGCAGCGCCGCGACCACGGCATCGACATCCGGTCGCAAGGGATCGAACTCGATCACGAGCGGCCGGATCTTGGTACGCAGGAAATGATCGGGACAGGATGTGCCGAGCGCCGCGAGCGGCCGCAGCTCGCTGGAGTTGACGAATTCGAGCACTGTATCGGAATCGTCGAAGTGCCCGACCTTGCGCGGACCGTCCGCCGAGATCATGCCGCGTATGCGCGGCATCAGCCGCGCGGCAATCGCCCGGCGCTCCGCAGCGGGCAGGGAGCGGGTCGCGGGTCCGCCGAAGACCGGCTTGCCGGCCGCTTCCTTCTCGAACCAGGCGATCGCCTGGTTGATGATGTCGATGGTGGCCGCGTAGCAGTCCTTCGGCGTGTCGCCCCAGGTAAACAGTCCGTGGTTTCCCAGCACGACGCCCTTGGCCTGCGGATTCTCGCGGCAGAATTTTTCCAGCCACAGGCCGAGCTCGAAGCCCGGCCGCTTCCATGGCAGCCAGCCGATGGCGTCGCCGAAGATCCTCTTCGTCAGCGCTTCGGGAATCCTTGGCAGCCGCGATCGCGATGATTGCGTCGGGGTGCATGTGATCGACATATCGGTGCGGCACAAAGGCGTGCAGCGGTGTATCGATCGAGGCCGCGCGCGGATTGAGGTTGAAGGTGCAATGCGGCAGGTAGCCGACCATTTCGTCTTCATGTGCGAGCCCGCGATAGAGCCCCCTCAGCGCGTTCAGCCTGTCCATGTAGAGGGTTGCGAAACCGTCGAGCTTGATCGAGGCGCTGTCGCCGCCCGATCCCTTGACCCACAGCACCTCGACGTCTTCGCCTGTCAGCGGGTCTTTCTGTGTGATCTTGGAAGAGGTGTTGCCGCCGCCATAGTTGGTCACGCGCTTGTCGGAACCGAGCAGGTTGGAGCGGTAGACGAGACGTTCCGGCTCGCTCATCGCGGCCGCCCTGGCGTCATCCCACAGGTTTGCAAGCCGCGCGGCCCCGTTCTCGACCATCTCCACACTCCTCCCGGCGCGGCACGAAGGGAGTGCCGCTTCGCTGCCGGCAATTCAGGCCAACACATGCGGTTTGTCAATCGCAAAAAGAGTGAAGTCGCTCATATTGCGACGCAATAGCCTTTGTTTGCATTGCGATATGAGCAAAGATTGTCACTATCCGCTTGCGCGCAGCGCCATTTTGCGTAACTTAGCTCATACGACGCGTTTCGCGGCGCCACGGGAGGAGGAATCGTGAGCGACCTGAGCCGCCACAAGCAGATCATCGAGATCCTGCGTGACAGGCCGTTTGCCTCCGTGCGCGACCTGCAGGAGCGCCTCGGCGTCTCGGCCGCCACCATCCGGCGCGACATCGACAAGATCGACGGCTCCGGCGCCGCGCGGAAGGTCTATGGCGGCATCTCGGCCCTCGACGGCGCCGCACAGGCAACCGCATTCGCCCGGCCCTATGACGAGAACCGTGACCTCGCGGTCGACGCAAAGCGCCAGATCGCGGATCGCGCCGCGACCATGGTGGCCGACGGCGACTCCGTCATCGTCAATGGCGGCTCAAGCTGCTTCCACCTCGGCGTCAAGCTCGCCGAGCGCAACATCCGCCTGTTCACCAACTCGATGCCGCTCGCCGCCTATCTGGGCGATCACGGCAAATGCAGCCTCACCGTCGCTGGCGGCGAACTGCACCGCGAACCGCGTGTCATCTATTCGCCTGCCCAGCCCGTTTCGTTCTTCGCATCCAAATATTTCGTCGGCGCCCAGGGCATCAGCCCCGACGGTCTCCTGGAATCGCATCCGCTGATGGTGCGCTCGATCCAGGAGCTCAGCATGAATGTCGACCAGATCGTCGTGCTGGCCGACAGCCGCAAGTTTTCGATCCACGCCCGCAACGTCGCCCTGCCGCTCTCCAGGATCGCCACCCTCATCACCGACGACGGCATCGCCGACCAGCATGCCAAGATGCTGGAGAACGCGGGCGTCAGCCTTTGCGTTGTCTCCGCCAACGGGCTTGGAGGCTGACATGGCCGGCGCCGCGCCCGTCCTGGAAATGCGCGATATCAGCAAGACGTTCGGCGTCGTGCGGGCATTGCGGAATGTCTCGCTGACGGTGCACGCAGGCGAACTTCATGCCCTGATGGGCGAGAACGGGGCCGGCAAATCAACGCTGATGAAGATGCTGTCCGGCGCCTACCGGCCCGATCCCGGCGGCGAAATTCTCATCGACGGGCAGCCCGTCACTACCGGCGACCCGATCAAGGCGCGCGCGAACGGCGTCGCGGTCATCTATCAGGAGCTGTCGCTGGCGCCGAACCTCACTGTTGCCCAGAACATCTTCCTCGGCAACGAGCCACGCCGGTTTGGCGTCGTCGACGTTGGCGCGATGATGGCGCGCGCAAGGCCGATCATCGACCGGCTTGGTCTGACCTTCTCGCCCCGCACCCGGGTTTCGCAGCTTTCCCTCGGCGAGCGTCAACTCGTGGAGATCGCGCGTGCATTGTCCACCGATGCGCGCATTATCGTCATGGATGAGCCAACGACATCGCTCACCTCGCGCGAGACCGATCGCCTGTTCGAGGTGATCGCCGGGCTCAAGGCGCAGGGCATCGCCATCATCTACATCAGCCACCGCATGGAAGAGGTGTATCAGCTCGCCGATCGCGTCAGCGTGCTGCGCGACGGCGGCTATGTCGGCACGCTGGACCGCGACGACCTCGATGCGCCACGCCTCGTCTCGATGATGGTGGGGCGCGACATCTCGTCTTTCTACAAGAAGGAGCATCAGGCGCCCGGTGCGCAGCGGCCGGTCGCGCTTTCGGTCCGCGGCCTGTCCGCCGAGCGGCTGGTGAAAGACTGCTCGCTTGATCTGCACGAGGGCGAGATCCTGGCGCTCTCGGGGCTGATCGGTTCCGGGCGCACCGAGCTTGCCCGGTTGATCTACGGCGCGGACCGTAAGACCGTCGGAACCATGGAGCTTGGCGGACGCCCGGTGGAGATCGCCTCGCCGGGAGCCGCGCTGGAAGCGGGCATCGCCTATCTCACCGAGGACCGCAGGGAACTCGGCCTTTTCCTCGACATGTCGATCGCCGACAACATCAACATGGGTGTCATGGCGCGCGATGCACGCCGGCTGGGCTTCCGGGACTTTGCGGTGGCCGACAAACGCGCCGCGCGCGCGGTGTCGGATCTGTCGATCCGCACCAGTTCGACGCGCATGAATGTCGGTTCGCTGTCGGGCGGCAACCAGCAGAAGGTGCTTCTTGCCCGCCTGCTGGAGACGAAGCCGAAGGTCGTCATCCTTGACGAGCCGACGCGCGGCGTCGACGTCGGCGCCAAGTCCGAGATCTACCGCATCATCGACGACCTCGCCAAGGACGGCATCGCCATCCTGATGATCTCCAGCGAGCTGCCGGAAATCATCGGTGTGGCCGACCGCGTGCTTGTCATGCGCGACGGTGAGATCGTCGGCGAAGTATCCGCCCGCGCAGACCGACGGTTCACCCAGGAAGAGATCATGGAACTTGCCACCGGAGCGTCAGGCACATGACTGACAAGACAAGCACCGCACCGAGCGACGGCGCCCGGCAGGCGCGCTTCCGCGTTGCATTCGCCGCACTCGGCATGCTGCCTGCCCTCATCCTGCTGGCGGTGATCTTCCAGGTCATCAATCCGCGTTTCATGACCGAGACGAACCTGCTGATCGTTCTGCAGCAATCCTCGATCAACATCGTTCTTGCCGCCGGCATGACCTTCGTCATTCTCACGGGCGGCATCGACCTGTCGGTCGGCTCCATTCTGGCGGCTTCGGCGATGATCGCCGTGATCGTGTCGCTGATGCCGGAAATCGGCATGCTCGGCGTACCGGCTGCAATTCTCGCCGGTCTCGCCTTCGGCATGATGAATGGCGTGCTCATCGCCTATCTGAAGCTGCCACCCTTCATCGTCACGCTCGGCTCGCTGACGGCGGTGCGCGGCGTGGCGCGCCTGCTCGGCAACGACACAACCGTCTTCAATTCCGATCTGCCTTTTGCCTTCCTCGGCAACGGCACCTTTCTCGGCGTCCCCTGGCTCGTCATCATCGCACTTCTGGTCGTGGTGATTTCGTGGTTCGTGCTCAGGCGCACGGTGCTGGGCACCTGGATCTATGCCGTCGGCGGCAACGCTGAGGCGGCAAGGCTCACTGGCATCAAGGTGCCTCTGGTGCTGCTGTTCGTCTACGGGGTCTCTGGCCTGCTCGCCGGCCTCGGCGGGGCTCTGTCGGCCGCGCGTCTTTACGCTGCGAACGGCCTCCAGCTCGGGCAATCCTACGAGCTCGACGCCATCGCCGCAGTCATCCTCGGCGGCACCAGCTTCGTCGGCGGCGTCGGGTCCATCTGGGGCACCCTGATCGGTGGCCTCATCATCGCCGTGCTGTCCAACGGGCTCATTCTCGCCGGTGTTTCGGACATCTGGCAGTACATCATCAAGGGCTTGGTCATCATCGTCGCGGTCGCCCTCGACCGCTACAGGCTCCAGGCAGGAGCACGAACATGATTGGCCTCAACGCGCCGGCCGCCGGCCGGACATAAGCATCGCGCCGCGAGAGGCGCGGCGCAATCGGAGGAGAAGCAAATGAAGTGCATCACCAAACTGCTTTGCGCAGCCGCGCTTGCCTCGGTTGCCATCGCCCCTGCATCCGCCAAGGATCTCGAAAAGGTCGGCATATCGGTTGGCCTGCTGGGCAACCCGTTTTTCGTTGCAACCATCAAGGGCATCGAGGACGCCGCGAAAAAGATCAACCCGAACGTGGAGGTCACGTCGGTGTCGGCCGACTACGATCTCAACAAGCAGGTCTCGCAGGTCGACAGCTTCATCGCCGCCGGCGTCGACGTCATCATGCTGAACGCCGTCGATGCCAAGGCGATCGAACCGGCCGTCAAGAAGGCGCAGGCAGCAGGCATCGTGGTTGCCGCCTTCGACGTCTCCGCGCCGGGCGCCGACGTCACCGTGATGACCAACAACGTCAAGGCCGGCGAGGTCGCCTGCCAGTATCTGGTCGACCACACGGGCGGCAAGGGCAACTACGTCATCCTCAACGGCCCAGCCTCGTCGTCCATCATCGACCGCGTTCAGGGTTGCAAGAACGTGCTTTCGCAGCATCCCGACATCACCATCCTGTCGGACGACCAGAACGCCGAAGGCTCGCGCGACGGCGGCCTGAAGGTCTTCCAGGCGCTGCTGACCCGCTTCGACAAGATCGACGCAGTCTTCGCGATCAACGATCCGACCGGCATCGGCGCCCAGCTCGCTGCCCGCCAGCTCAACCGCAATGAGTTCATCATCACCGCCGTCGACGGCGCGCCGGACATCGAGAAGGAACTCTCCAGCGGCAATTCCATGATCAAGGCATCGGCCTCCCAGGACCCGTATGTGATGGCCGGGCAGGCCCTCGATATGGCGGCCGCCGTGCTTGCGGGCGAGAAGCCTGCGGAACCCACGGTCCTGCTCGATCCGAAGTTGATCACTGCGGAAAATCTCGGCGAATACCAGGGCTGGACCGCCGCCCGCTGAACCAAGCGCACGTTCCGGTCGCGTCTATCGCGGCCGGAAGCCTTTCACTTCGAACGGGGAAAGAACCATGGCGCATGTCGGCATTCATTCCTTCGTCTGGTCGGCGGCATCCGACCAGTCGGCGCTCGACCGCACGCTGGAGCAGACGAAGGAAGCAGGTTTCGACCTGATCGAATTCTCCTATCTTGATCCGGCCGACGTCGACATCGACCGTCTCGCCAAACGCATCGCCGAACATGGGCTTGGCGTCGCGATCAGCATTGGCCTGCCGGAAGAAGGCGACATCTCCAGTGCCGACAAGGCAGTCGCCGCGCGCGGCGTCGAGATCCTCGATGAAATGGTCGCGCTCACCCGCGATCTTGGCGGCAATGTCCTTGCTGGCATCCTGCAGACGAGCCATGGCCTGCAGACGCAGATGCCGACGAAGGACGGCTGGAACCGCAGCGCCCACACGCTTGCCGAAGTCGCCGAGCGTGCCAAACGCGCCGGCGTCTCGCTCAATGTCGAGATCGTCAACCGCTTCGAGAGCAACCTGCTCAACACCGCGTCCCAAGGCCTCGCCTATATCGAGACCTCCGGGTCGGACAATATCTTTCTGCACCTCGACACGTTTCACATGAACATCGAGGAGGCGGACGCCGCGCTCGCCATCAGGCATGCGGCCGACAAGATCGGCTATTTCCATATCGGCGAAAGCCATCGCGGCTTCCTCGGCACCGGCAGCATCGACTGGCGGGCTATCTTCGACGCGCTCGTCGCTGTCGGCTATTCGAAGGACGTTTCCTTCGAATCCTTCTCGTCCGAGATCGTCGACGAGAACCTCTCGCGCAAGACGGCGATCTGGCGCAACCTCTGGTCCGACAATGTCGAGCTCGCCCGCCACGCGCGGCGCTTCATCGATGTCGGCATGGAGACCGCGCGTCGCAAACACGAACTTGTCGCCGCGGAGCATCGGCCGTGACGAGGCCGCCCCCGAAAGCCGGCCCGCTCGCCGTCTTCGATCTCGGCAAGACGAACTCGAAGCTGTTCGTCTTCGCGCCCCACGGCAGGCTGCTGGACGAGCGCCGCACCAGGCCGGTCTGGAACGACTTCCACGGCCGGGGCGTGCTCGATGACGAGGCGCTGTTTTCCTGGATGAGCGCCGAACTCGCCGATGTGACCGCCAAGCATGGCGTCACCGGCCTGATGATCTCCGCGCATGGCTGCGCCTTCGCGCTGGTGCGCGACGGCGAGCTGCTTCACCCGGTCCTCGACTACGAGCAGGAAATCCCCGATGCGGTGGCCGCGAAAATCGACCCGATCCTGCCGGATTTCTCTGAGACCTACACGCCGCGCCTGCCGCTCGGCTTCTCGATCGCGCGCCACATCCACTGGCTCGAAACCGAGGAGCCCGAACGCTTCGCCAAGACCCGGTCGATCCTCTGCTTCCCGCAATACTGGGTCTGGCGTTTCACCGGCAGGCCTCTGGCCGAATGGTCCTATCTCGGCGCGCACAACCAGCTCTGGGCTCCTTTGAAGCGTGACTTTTCCTCCCTGGTAGACCGGCTGGGCTGGCGCGATCTCTTCCCGGAGATCGCGCCAGCCGGTGCAGTGGTCGGCACCGCCGAGGTGACGCTTCCCGACGGCGCCCATCGCACATTGAACGTCCACAACGGCGTCCACGATTCCAACGCCGCCCTCGCCTATTACCGGATGACCGGCCTCTCCGGCTTCACGCTGGTCTCCACCGGAACCTGGGTCATCATCATCAACCTCGACTGCCCGCTGGATGCGCTCGACGGCGAGCGCGACATGATTGCCAACGTCACCGTCAACGGCGAGCCGGCGCCGTCGCTACGCTTCATGGGTGGCCGCGAATATGACGTCATCAGCGGAGGCTGGGACAAGCCGATCACACGGGATGCCGTCGAGCGCGTGATGGCGCGCGGCATCTTCGCCATGCCGTCATGGGCGGCCGGCGGCCCGTTTCCGGAAACGACCGGCGAGATCGTCGGAGGCGATGTCGAGGGAGAGGAACGCGCCGCCGTCGCCGTGCTCTACGTGGTCATGATGACCGACCTGTCGCTCGACCTGATCAGGTCCGACAACCTGCTGATCGTCGATGGCGGCCTCGCAAGGATCGATCTTTTCACCGCGATGCTCGGCCAGCTTCGTCCGTCGCAGACCGTGGTGCGCTCGACCATGAGCGAGGGATCGGCCACCGGTGCCGCCGCCCTCGCCTTCAAGGCGCTCGGCCTCTCGCCCTTCCGCGACGAGACGGTACCCGTCGCGCCAAGCGATGTACCCGGCCTGGAAGCCTATCGCGACCGCTGGCGCGAACTGGCCGCAGCGCGGCGCGCAGCCGCGCGGGCCTCGGCTGCCGCGATCAAGGAGGCAACCGGATGACCTCGCACGAGCCGTTCATCAGCCTCAGCGGCATGTCGAAGTCCTTTGTCGGCATCAGGGTTCTGAAGGATGTCGATTTCGACGTGCGCGAGGGCGAGGTCCACGCGCTGCTCGGCGAGAACGGCGCCGGCAAGTCGACGCTCATCAAGATGATGGCAGGGCTCTACAAGCCGGACAGCGGCGCCATCACCGTGAACGGTGAGGAGATGAAGTTCGCCGCCACCGGCGACGCCACCGCCGCCGGCATCGCCACCGTCTATCAGGAGCTTCTGCTTTTCCCCGAGCTGACCGTCGCCGAAAACGTCTTCCTCGGCCACTATCCACGTACCGGCGCCGGGTGGATCGACTGGGCGGCCGTGCGCGCGCGCACTCGTGAACTGCTCGACCAGCTCGACACCCACGATCTCGACGTCGACGCCAAGGTGCTGACGCTGTCTGTCGCGCAGCGCCAGCGGGTGGAGATCGCCAAGGCGCTGAGCCGCAACGCGCGCATCCTCATCATGGACGAACCGACGGCCTCGCTGGTGGAATCCGACGTCCAGCGGCTGATGCAGGTGGTCCGCCAATTGCGGGAGCGCGGCGTCGGCATCGTCTATGTCAGCCACCGCATGTCGGAAATCTTCGCGCTAGCAGATCGCGTCACCGTCCTGCGCGACGGCGCGCATGTCGCCACCTGCGACATCGGCGAGGTAAACGAGCAGCAACTGGTCTCGATGATGGTCGGCCGCCCCATCGACAGCCTATTCCCTAAGGCCGAGGCCGAGATCGGCGAAACCGTGCTGGAGGTGAAGAGCCTCAATCACGGCCGCCATGTGCAGGACATCTCGTTCAGGCTCCGGCGCGGCGAAATCCTCGGCATTGCCGGTCTCGTCGGCAGCGGTCGCACCGAGCTTGCCCTGACCCTGTTCGGCATGACGCCGGCGACCTCGGGCGAAATCCTCATGGAAGGCGTGCCGGTGCACATCGGCTCGCCTCGCCAGGCGCGCGACCTCGGCATCGCCTACGTGCCGGAGGATCGCGGGCTGCAGGGCCTCGTGCGGCCGATGGCGATCCGCAAGAACGTCTCCATGGCCACCATCGAGAAGCTGTCTTCGGGCATCTTCATCAGGGCGCGGGCGGAAGCGGACAGGGCAAGAGAGGCGGTCAGGCGGTTCGGCATCCGCTGCCGCGACATCGACCAGCCGGTCAGCGAATTGTCCGGCGGCAACCAGCAGAAGGTGGTGATCGCCAAATGGCTGGAGACCGAGCCGAAAGTGCTGATCCTCGATGAACCCACACGCGGCGTCGATGTCGGCGCGAAAGCCGAAATCCACACGATCATGGGCGAGCTGGTCAAGCGCGGCGTCGCCATCCTGATGATCTCGAGTGAACTGCCCGAAGTGCTTGGCATGAGCGATCGCATGCTCGTGATGAGCGGTGGCCGCGTCACAGCCGAGATCGATCGGGCCGAGGCGACGCCGGAACGCGTCGGCGCCGCCATGACGGCGCATCGCGGCGCGGAGGCGGCCTGATGAGCATGGCGGTGAACCTTCCCCCGATCCGGCCGCCGACAGGCCAGAAGCGGCCCGGCCTGCTGCGCCGCATCTTCGCCGAATACGGCCAGGAATGCGTGGTGCTGGCCGCAATCGTGCTGCTGTTCGTGGTGGTGACGCTCGTCAATCCGCGCTTCATCAACGCCAACAACCTCGTCACCATCTTCTCCGGCAACGCCTATATCGCGGTCGCCGCCATCGGCATGGCGATGGTCATCATGACCGGAAACATCGACGTCTCCGTCGGCGCGCTGATCGGCGTGCTCGCCACCGTCGCCGGCACGCTGGCCGTCTCGGGCTATCCGATCTGGTTCGCGCTGGTGGCACCGATCTTCGTCGGCATGGCGGTCAACACGGTCATCGGCGTGCTCGTCGCCTACGCGAAGATTCCGTCCATCGTCGTCACGCTGGGCGCGCTGTCGATCCTGCGCGGCGGCCTCATCAGCGTCACCGGCGGCACGTGGATCAGCGACCTGCCGCCCGATTTCCTGATCGCGCAGAAACGGCTCCTCGGCCTGCCCGTGCCGTTCCTGTTCATGATCGTCCTGACCATCGCGGCCTTCCTGTGGATGCGTTATTCGGCATTCGGCCGCTCCATCTACGCCATCGGCGGCAACCCGGAGGCGGCAGTCGCCACCGGCATCCCCGTCGAGCGGCGGTTGGTCTCCGTCTTCGCCATCCATGGTGCATTCGCCGGCGTCGCCGCGATCCTGTTCGCCACCCAGCTTCAGGTCATCCAGTCGACGGTGCCGCCGAACCTCGAACTGACGATCATCACTGCGACCGTCATCGGTGGCGTATCGATCCTCGGCGGGTCCGGCACGGTCATCGGCTCGACGCTGGCGACCATACTGTTCGCCACGATCGGCTCGGCGCTCATCTTCATCAACGTCTCGGCATACTGGCTCAGGGCCGTGATTGGCCTGCTGATCCTGGCGACGGTGCTCGCCGACATGCTGCGCAGGCACCGGCGGACATGAGGGAGCGACCATGAACCTTCGCGCCCTCATCCGCCACGAGACGTTTCTGGCGCTGCTCCTCGTGCTGGTGCTGATCGTCCTGTCCTTTCAGTCCGACCGCTTCTTCACCGTCTCGAACCTGCTCAACCAGGGCCGACTGATGACGGAGATCGGCCTGATCGCGATCGCCATGACCTTCGTTATCGCAACCGGCGGCATCGACCTTTCCGTCGGCTCGATCCTCGGCCTTGTGGCGATCCTGCTCGGCGTGTTCTGGCAGAATGTCGGCCTCCCGCTGCCGATGGCCATCGTGGCAGCCATCGCGGCCGGCACCCTTGCCGGCTTCATGAACGGCTTCATCATCACCCGCTTCCGCGTCCCGCCGCTGATCGCGACGCTGGCGACGCTCGCGCTCTATCGCGGCTTGGCCGAAGGCATCAGCCAGGCCCGCTCGGTGCGCGGCTATCCCGACTGGTTCTACGTGCTCGGCCAGGGCCAGGTGCTCGGCGTGCCGACACAGCTCTGGATCCTGTTCGCCGCCGCGATCATCGCCGCGATCATCCTCGCCTATACGCGCTGGGGGCGGACGGTCTACGCCATCGGTTCCAACGAGGTCGCCAGCCGCTTTTCGGGTCTTTCGGTCGAGAAGACGAAGCTCGCGCTCTACACCGCCTCAGGCTTCGCCGCGTCGCTGGCGGCCGTGATCTTCGTGTCGCGCGTGTCGACGACACGTTCCGACATGGGCACCGGCATCGAGCTCGACGCGATCACCGCCGTGGTGCTCGGCGGCACGTCGATATTCGGCGGCCGCGGCACGATCCTCGGCACCATCATCGGACTCTGCCTCATTCAGGCGCTGAAGAACGGCCTTTCGCTCGCCGGGGTCAAGGGTGACGGCACCATCATGCTGATCGGCGCCGTGCTGATATTGGCCATCCTGGTCAGCAACATATTCGGGAGGAGCGGCTCCCGATAGGAGGAACGCTTTCGCCGGGCACCGCCGCTCGCGGGTGCCTCGACGCTCAGTGGAGGAAAACATGGGTAAGATAGTTCTGTCTGCAATTCTGGCCTTGTCGTTTTCGACCAGCCTCAGCCATGCCCAGTCGACATGGACCGGCGGCGACGACCTGCCGACGAGCCCGCTCGCCTGCGACGGTGCCGCCGCCGCGGCGGCCGCGTTCCCCTATGACGGCGGCGAGCCGACCGACGCCCCCGACCGCAAGGGCAAGACGCTGACCGTGGTCGACGTGCCGAAGCTCGTCGGCATCGGCTACTTCAACGCCACCTCGAAGGGCATCGCCGACGCGGCCGCCGAGATGGGCACGATGAATGCCAAGACCGACGGTCCCAGCCGCGCCAATATCGACGACCAGATCACCCTGATCGACAACTACATTACCAGCGGCGTGGACGGCATCCTGTTCGCCGCCAATGACCCGGTGGCCATCTCGCCTGTGTTGAAGAAGGCCCTCGCGGCCGGCATCAATGTCGTCGGCTACGACGCCAATTCCGAACCGGATGCGCGGCAGTGGTTCGTCAACCAGGCCGAGTTCAACGGCATCGCCAAATCGATGGTCGACGCGATGGCCGCCGAGATCGGCGAGGACGGCGCATTCGCCATCGTCACCTCGACCTTCACCACGCCGAACCAGGCTCGCTGGATCGCCGAGATGGAGGCCTATCAGAGCGAGTGCTACCCCAACATGAAGTGGCTGGAGACGGTCGAGGCGCAGGAAGACAACATCCTGTCCTTCAACCAGGCCAACACGCTCATCAACAAGTATGGCGATGAGATGAAGGGTATATTCGGCATGACCAGCGTCGCCACGCCGGCTGCCGCCGATGCGGTGACGCAGGCGGGCCAGTGCGGCAACGTCGCCGTTGTCGGTCTCGCCACGCCCAACGCCATGAAGCCCTATGTCGCCTCGGACTGCGTCAAGTCGGTGGTGCTGTGGAACCCGGTCGACCTCGGCTATGCGGCAGCCTACGTGCTGCGCGCAGTTGCCGATGGAACGCTGGAGCCGGGTGCCACCTCGGTGGAAGCCGGCAAGCTGGGCGAACTCCAGGTCATCAACGGCTCGGAGATCCTTCTGGGTGCGCCGTTCGTGTTCACCAAGGACAACATCAACGACTTCGACTTCTAGAGCATTTTGCAGCCAGGCGGAATCGTCTGGCGTCGCACAAATGCGGCTAGGAAAACGAAACTGGAGCAACGGAGCTGCGTTCGTCAGAACGCCCGTTGCTCGGATTTCGGGAGGGGTTCTACCCCTCCCGCACTGCTCGGCAGTCGATGCAGGCAGTCAGACAAGGGAAAGGATCGGCACCATGCGAGAAGCGGCTTCACCAAGGGCCGAGCTCGCCGACCTGCGGGCGCTTTCGGCACGGATCGGATCCGATCCCCTTCTCATCCAGGGTGCGGGCGGCAACACTTCGCTGAAGGCTGACGGCATCCTCTGGATCAAGGCTTCGGGTACATGGCTCGCCAATGCGCTGGAACGCGACATCATGGTTCCGGTGGAGATTGCACCGCTGCTTGGCGCCGTCTCGTCCGTGGACCCCGCCGCCGAGCGGGCGGAGCAATTCGTCGTTGCCGGCCTCGGCGCGTCCGGCCTGCGGCCCTCGATCGAGACGACTGTCCACGCGCTGATGACGCAACGCGTGGTCGTCCACGTGCATTGCGTCAACACCATAGCCCTTGCCGTGCGCACCGATTGCGGGGCGGAGCTGGCGACAAGGCTCGACGGGCTCAACTGGGCGCTGGTGCGCTATGCAAGGCCGGGCCTTCCGCTGGCGCTGGCCATAGCGGAGCATTCCTCCAAACGCCCGGACGTTCTGGTGCTGGCCAATCACGGTCTGGTCGTCGCCGCGGAAACCGTCGAGGCGGCCGAAGCACTGTTGACTGACGTCACGCGAAGGCTCGCCACCGAACCGCGCTCCGCTCCTCCCGCCGACATGGAAAAACTGCGCGCGCTTGCGGCCGCGTCGAAAAACGTGGCGTTTCGCCTGCCCGAAAGCGACGCCGCCCATGCCGTCGCCACCGATCCGGCCTGCACCGAAATCGCCGCGCGCGGCAGCCTCTATCCGGACCATGTAATCTTCCTTGGCGAAGGTTCCGTCATCGCGCTACCGGTGGAAGATGCGCAAGCGGTCGTCGCGCGCATCGGTGCAGCACCGGTCTCGATCGTGTTTCCAGGCATCGGCATCCTGATGCGCGAGGACGCTACCGCGAGCGCCGACGCCATGGCGCGCTGTCTCGCCGACGTGGCGACCCGCATCCCGCCTGGCGCGCCCCTGCGTGTGCTCACCGCCGAAGAACACCTGCAGCTCAACGATTGGGACGCCGAGAAATACCGGCAGGAACTGGCCCGCAAGGCAGCGCGAAAGTCGGCGTGATGGTGCTTGGGATACCCGACATGGACAGTTGCGCGCCCGCCGTCGCCACATCGGAGCGTCATCCTTGACTCCCCTCGCGATCGGCATCGACCTCGGCACGTCCGGCGCGCGCGCGGTCGCGATGATGCCGGACCACGAGATCGTGGCGGAAGGGTCGTCAGCCCTGACCGACCACGGCGCCAACGCCCGCGATCCAAACATCTGGTGGAGCGCCGTCGAGACCGCGCTTGAGCACGTGCTGACCGCCGTCGACCGGTCGGCCGTCCGCGCGATTGCCGTCGACGGCACCTCCGGCACGCTGCTGCCGGTCGATGCCGACGGCACGCCGCTGGCCCGGCCACTCATGTATAGCGACAAGGTCGAGGACGAGGGCCTGCTTGCCCGTATCGCGCCGGTCATCGCGCGCGACAGCGGGGCCCACGGCGCGACGTCCGGACTCGCCAAGGCGCTGGTCTTCCAAGGCGTCCCAGGCGTAGCCAAGGTCCTGCATCAGGCCGACTGGATCGCGGGACGGCTTTCCGGCCGCTTCGACACGACCGACGAGAACAACGCGCTCAAGACCGGCTACGACCCGGTCGCCGCGCGGTGGCCGGAATGGATCGCCGCAACCGGTCTGCGGCCAGAGCTGTTGCCGCGTGTGGTTGCCCCCGGCACGCCGGTCGGCACGATAGCGCCGACCATGGCGCAACGCTTCGGCCTTGCGAGGAATGTCGCCATCGTCGCCGGTACGACGGATGGATGCGCATCCTTCATCGCCACGGGCGCAAGCGAGCCGGGCGACGGCGTCACCGTGCTGGGCTCGACGCTGACCCTGAAACTCCTGTGCGACCAGCCCGTCTTCGCCCCCGAATTCGGCATCTACAGCCACCGCATCAACGGGCTCTGGCTCGCCGGCGGCGCATCGAACACGGGCGGCAGGGTTCTTGCGCAATATTTCACTGGCGCTGAGATCGCGCGGCTCTCGGATGAAATCGGTCATGAGGACGAAACCGGCCTCGACTACTACCCGCTACTCGGACCCGGCGAGCGGTTCCCGGTCATGGACCCCGCCTTGCAGCCGCGCCTCGAGCCCAGGCCGGCATCGGACGCCGCGTTCCTGAAGGGCATGCTGGAAGGCATCGCGGCGATCGAGAAACGCGGCTATGACCGCCTAGCCGATCTTGGCGCACCCGCGCTTCGCTCCGTTCGCAGCGTCGGCGGCGGCGCCGGCAATGTCGCCTGGACCGCCATCCGCCAGCGCAGGCTCGGCGTTCCTTTCCTGCCGGCACATTCCGAACAGGCCGCCGCCGGCGCGGCACGGCTGGCGCTGAAGGGGCTCGAACACTCCCGGGAGCCCGCATGAGCACGGCCGCACCGCAACCGCTTTCCGGGATCAGCGAACTCGCAGCACAGTTCGACTATTTCGTGCTCGACCAATTCGGCGTGCTGCACGATGGCGCCGCGCCCTATCCCGGCGCTGTAGAGGCGCTGTCACGGCTGAAGGCGGCAGGCAAAAGAAGCCTGCTCCTGTCCAATTCCGGCAAGCGCTCCGCCCCCAACGAGGCGCGGCTGGTGCGGCTGGGCTTCGAGCCTGGAAGCTGGGACCATTTCCTGTCGTCCGGCGAGGTCGCATGGCGCATGCTTGCCGAAGAACTGAGTGATACCGTCAACGCCCGCTGCCTGCTCATCGCCCGCGACGGAGACCGCTCGGCGATTGAAGGCCTGCCCCTGACCGTGACGGAAAGCGGTGCTGACGCCGACATCGTGCTTCTGTCGGGCAGCGAGGGAGATCGCTACGATCTCGACCACTATCGCCGCCTGCTGGAGCCGGCGGCCGTCGGCGGCGTGCGTTGTCTCTGCACCAATCCCGACAAGGTGATGCTGACGAGCGTCGGGCCGCGCTTCGGTGCCGGCCGGATCGCCCAACTCTATGCGGAACTGGGCGGCGCGGTGGAGTGGATCGGCAAGCCCTTCCCACGCATCTACGAGGCGGCACTCGAGCTGCTCGGCAATCCAGCGCCGGACCATATCGTCTGTGTCGGCGACAGCATCGAGCACGACATCGCGGGCGGCCGGGCGGCCGGGCTGAACACGGCGCTGGTCGCGACCGGCATACTGGAAACCAGCACCGCCACGGAGCGGGAGCGGCTGTTTGCCGAGCACGGCGCGCCGCCCGACTTTCTGCTGCCGGCTTTCGCATGGTGACCCCCGCACGGAGGACGAGATGGAAACGATCATAGAAACCGACATCGTCTCGCGGGAAAACGAGGCCAGGCAGACCGCGCTGAAATCCGACTATGCCGCACTCGGCGAGCAGCTCGCACGCCGGGGCATCGCCATCGATGCTGTTCTGGCAAAGGTGGAGGCCTTCGGCGTCGCGATCCCCTCATGGGGCGTCGGCACCGGGGAACCCGCTTTGCCCGCTTTCCCGGCGGCGGCGAACCGCGCGACATCTTCGACAAGATCGAGGATTGCGCGGTTGTCCAGCAGCTTACCCGCGCCACACCGACCGTGTCGCTGCACATCCCATGGGACAAGGCCGACCCGAAGCGCCTGAAGCAGGCGGCCGCGCGCTTCGGCCTCGGCTTCGACGCGATGAACTCGAACACCTTTTCCGACGCGGTGGACCAGAAGCTTTCCTACAAGTTCGGCTCGCTCAGCCATGCCGATGCGGCCGTGCGCCGGCAGGCGGTCGAGCACAATCTCGAATGTATCGAGATCGGCAACACCCTCGGCTCGAAGGCGCTGACCGTCTGGATCGGCGACGGCTCCAACTTTCCCGGGCAGGTGAATTTCGCCCGCGCTTTTTCACGCTATCTGGAGGCAATGGCCGACATCTATGCAGCCCTGCCAGACGACTGGCGGCTCTTCACCGAGCACAAGATGTACGAGCCTGCCTTCTATTCGACCGTGGTGCAGGACTGGGGCACCAATTACATCATCGCGAAGGAGCTGGGTCCAAAGGCCTTCTGCCTTGTCGACCTCGGCCATCACGCGCCCAACGTCAACATCGAGATGATCGTGTCGCGGCTGATCCAGTTCGGCAAGCTGGGCGGCTTCCACTTCAACGACAGCAAGTATGGCGACGACGATCTCGACGCAGGGTCCATCGATCCCTATCGCCTGTTCCTCGTCTTCAACGAGCTGGTCGATGCCGAACTGTCCGCCGGCAAAGCCTTCCACCCCGCCCACATGCTCGACCAGAGCCATAACGTCACCGACCCGATCGAGAGCCTGATGCTGTCGGCCACGGAAGTGCAGCGCGCCTATGCGCAGGCGCTGCTCGTCGATCGTGACGCGCTCACCGCATTTCAGGAAGACAACGACGCATTGATGGCCACGCAGACGCTGAAGGCAGCCTACCGCACGGATGTCGAGCCGATCCTTGCCATGGCGCGGCTGAATGCAGGCGGAGCCATCGACCCGGTGTCCGCCTATCGCGCGGCAGGCTACCGCGCCAAGGTCACCGCGGAGCGCCCGGCGGTTGCCGCAGCCGGTGGCGGCATTGTCTAGGAGGATCGGCCAATGCCCGAGCGGATCGCATTTCGAATGGTGCTGAATCCCGGCCAGGTCGAGGAATATAGGCGGCGTCACGACGAGATATGGCCGCAGATGCTGGCAGCCCTGCGCGAGGCCGGCATCTCGGACTATTCGATCTGGCTCGACCCGGAAACGAACCATCTCTTCGCCACTCTCGTGCGCGCCGACGACCATACGATGGACGACCTGCCGCAAACGCAGATCAACCGCCGCTGGTGGGATTTTATGGCCGACATCATGCAGGTGGGCGACCGCAACGAGCCGGTCGTCGTGCCGCTGCAACGCGTTTTTCATATGGATTAGGAATAAGGACGATGACGAACCAGAAGCTGCGCGAGGAGATGGTTTCCATCTGCCGCCGCATGAATACCAGCGACATCAACCAGGGCACGGCGGGCAACCTCTCCGTGCGCTCCGGCGACGGCTTCTTGATAACGCCGTCGAGCATGCCCTACGACGTCATGACGCCGGACGACATCGTGGAGATGGACTTCGATGGCACTTATGTCGGCGGCCGCCCGTCTTCTGAATGGCGCTTCCATCGCGATATTCTCAAGGCCCGCGAAGACATCAATGTCGTGCTGCACTGCCACTCGGTCTACGCGACGACGCTGGCCTGCCATCACAAGACCATTCCGGCATTTCACTACATGACCGGCGTTGCCGGCGGCACCACCATCCGTTGCGCGCGCTATGCGACCTTTGGCACCCAGGCACTGTCAGACGCAGCACTCGAAGCGCTTGAGGGGCGGCTTGCCTGCCTGCTCGGCCAGCATGGCCAGATCTCGCTCGGCACGTCGCTGGAGGCCGCGCTCTGGCTGGCGATCGAGGTCGAGACACTGTCGCGCATGTATGTGCAGGCGCTGGCGCTCGGCGAGCCGCCGGTGCTGCCCGACGACGAGATGGAACGCGTCATCGCGCAGATGAAGCGCATGAGCTACGGCTTCGGACCCGAGGCCGAAGGCTCGAACGACGTCGCCCGCCCGCGCGGCAAGAACTGAATGAGCCGCTTCATCCGCTGTGGCGCCTATGGGCATGGTCGCTGTCCATGCTGATTACTGGCGAACGCGCGCAACCCGTTGCGCGAAATTGGCTCTTCAGGTCAGCTCTTCTTTTTGCGCGGCTTCTTCGCGGCAGGCGCCTCGGTCACCATGGCTTCTTCCCGCGCCAGCCGTGCTGCCCGCAGCCGCTCGGTCTTGGCCTCGCGGGCCGACAGCTCGTGGTCGATTATCGCACGCGCGGTCTTGGTTGTGACGTCCGCCTTGGTTTCCTGCTTGGAAGGCTTGGGCTGAAAAACGGCATTGATAAAAACGTCATCCATGATTGGGTCTCCTCAAAGTGAAAAAGGCCGGGAATTCCCGACCTTCTCCTGAGCGTCTCGATGGCCAGTGCCAGTACATCCGTGGTCAAAGACCAGAAACGCTATTCCTTATGCAGCCTGAAGATTCTCGGCTGCGCTCTTGCCGTTGCGGTTGTCCTTGACAACCTCGAAGCTGAGCTTCTGGCCTTCGGCGAGCGTGGACATGCCAGCCCGCTCGACTGCCGAAATATGCACGAACACGTCCGGCTGTCCGCCGTCCTGCTCGATGAAGCCAAAGCCCTTGGTGGAGTTGAAGAATTTTACGGTTCCAGTAGCCATATCGATTTTCCTTTTCAAATCGGCACAGATCATCGACGCCTGGCCGGATGCCAAACGTCGCAGTCTTCGAAATTGAGAGGGAAGATCGTCGGAGCGCTGTAGCGCAGAAACAAAGTTCGTCAACAAGATCGATTGACTGGATATAGGGATCGATTGTGTTCACGGCAAGGCCGCCGGCAACTTTAGTTAGCGGGGAGGCAGATCAACTTGGTCGGTGGGCGCAAAGCGGCTGCTCTCGATCGCCGGCGTTCAGGCGACGATCATCTGCGCGGCCTTCTCCGCGATCATGACGGCGGGCGCATGGGTATTGCCGGATACGATCGTCGGCATGATAGAGCAGTCGACGACCCGCAGCCCCTCGACGCCGCGAACGCGCAATTGCGGGTCGACAACGGCCTGCTCGTCGGTCCCCATCCGCGCGGTGCCGACCGGATGGAAGATTGTCGTCGCGATGTCGCCGGCGGCGCGCGCCAGCTCCTCGGGCGACTGGATCGCCGTTCCCGGCTTGAACTCCTCGGGCTTGTACTGCGCCATGCGACGCGTGGCCATGAGGCGACGGGCGGCCGTGATCGAGTCGGCGGCAACCTGGCGGTCCCCGTCGGTGGAAAGATAGTTGGGCGCGATCTCCGGGTGTTGGTCGAATTCGGGCGAGACGATCTTCACGGTGCCGCGCGACTGCGGCCGGAGGTTGCATACGGAGACGGTGATTGCGGGAAAATCGTGGAGCGGCTGGCCGAACGCCTCCAGCGAAAGAGGCTGCACGTGGAACTCGATGTTTGGCGTGTCGAACATCGCGTCCGATTTCATGAAGATGCCGAGCTGGCTCGGCGCCATGGACATCGGCCCCGAACGCCTGAAGGCATATTCCAGCGCGATTCGCGCCTTGCCTGCAAGCGTCGACTGCCGCTCGTTGAGCGTCTGCGCCCCCGCTATCCTGAATGCAGTGCGGATCTGAAGATGATCCTGCAAATTCTCCCCGACAGCCGGCGTGTCACGCACGACTGGAATGCCATGCCCCTGCAGCAGCGACCCCGCGCCGAGCCCGGAAAGCTGGAGCAGTTGGGGCGTGCCGATCGCGCCTGCAGAAAGGATGACTTCGCCCGAAGCATGCACCCGCGCCGGCTTGCCGCCGAGCCTCAGATCGACGCCCTTGGCGCGCAGCCCGTCGAAGACGATGCGCTCGGCCTGCGCATGCGACATCACTGTCAGGTTCCGGCGATGCCGCACCGGGCGGATGAAGGCGCGTACGGCGTTGAAGCGGAGGCCCGCCTTCTGGTTCACCTCGAAATAGGACGAGCCGAAATTGTCGCCGTCATTGAAGTCGTCTACTTGCGGCACGCCCAGCTCCTCGGCAGCCTCCCGTACGGCGTCGAGTATCGGCCACGAAAGCCGCTGGCGCTCGACCCTGAGCTCACCGTCCTGTCCGTGAAACGGCGCGCCCGACGCGTGGTGGTTCTCCGATTTGCGAAACAAGGGCAGCACGTCGTCCCAGCCCCAGCCGGGATTGCCGAGCTGGCGCCAGTGGTCGTAGTCGGCCGCCTGGCCGCGCATGTAGATCATGCCGTTGATCGACGAGCATCCGCCCATCACCTTGCCGCGCGGATAGGCAAGCGAACGCCCGTTCAGTCCCGGCTCCTTGACCGTCGAATAGCCCCAGTCGGTGCGCGGGTTGCCCATGCAGTAGAGATAGCCGACGGGAATATGGATCCAGTGGTAATTGTCGGAACCGCCAGCCTCCAACAGCAGCACGCGCTTGCCGGGATCCGCGCTCAGCCGGTTCGCAAGTACGCACCCGGACGAACCCGCCCCCACGATCACGTAGTCGAAAACACCAAGATCCAGCCGGTTCGAAACGGTCATCCTCACCCACACCTTCGCCAAACGACGGCAACGGCCTCCGCCGGCTCGCAGTAAAGCCGGAAACACGCGGCGATCCAATCTCGATTGTCGCAATAGGTGACCGGCGCATACCGCGGCCGGAGCGAATGGACCGGCCCTGAGCTTTCATCTGCCCGGAAAACACGAAAGCCGCGGCGAACCGCGGCTTTTCGATGTTAGATGATTTGGAGCGGGTGAAGCGATTCGAACGCTCGACCCCAACCTTGGCAAGGTTGTGCTCTACCCCTGAGCTACACCCGCTCACGCGGCTCTCGCCGCAAGCCGCGCTTATATGACCGAACTCGCTTGCGATTGCAACAGGGAAAGGTGCGAATTTCTGCGGCGTCCTTTCGTGCGGCCGAAACGCACGGAAAACCACGGGCTGGACGGCTCCCCGCCCCCTCGGTTAAGCAGGAAAGCTACGTTTTACAGGCCTATACCGACCATGCCCAAGACCCCTGACGAACTGCTCGCCTTTCTCTCCGAACTCGGCATCGCCGTGAAGACGGCAACCCACCCGCCTCTGTTCACCGTAGCCGATTCCCAGGCCCTGCGCGGTGAGATACCGGGTGGCCACACGAAGAACCTGTTCCTCAGGGACAAGAAGGAGCGGTATTTTCTGCTCACGGTCGAGGAGGATGCTGAAGTCGATCTGAAAACCATCCACCAGGTCATCGGTGGATCGGGCCGCGTATCCTTCGGAAAGCCGGAGAAGCTGCTCGACTATCTCGGTGTGACCCCCGGTGCCGTGACGGCTTTCGGCATCGTCAACGATACGGAAAACCAAGTGACGATCGTGCTCGACGAAACACTGATGCGCCATGACACGATCAACGCGCATCCCCTCACTAACGAAGCCACGACCTCGATCGGGCGCGACGATCTGCTGCGGTTCATAAAGGCCACCGGACACGAACCACTCGTCTTGAAACTGTCGGCCTAGACGCCACATTTCAGGTCATCGCCCCTCGACCCGCGGCAAGCTTGGGTTTACAGCGTTGACGGAAAGGCGGCAAAGCAAGGATTTTCGATGAGCGTTCAGGATAATCCCTTCGGTGGCGGCTACGCCGTGCAGTACGGCAATGGCGGCGCGGAAAACGTCGACAGTCAGGGCGCGGCCGGTTTCGAAGTTAAGGACACCACGACGGCGCAGTTCACGGCCGATGTGATCCAGGAGTCGCGCCAGCAGCCCGTGCTCGTCGATTTCTGGGCACCTTGGTGCGGCCCCTGCAAGCAGCTTGCGCCTGCGCTCGAAAAAGCGGTGCGCGAGTCTGGCGGCCGCGTCAAACTCGTCAAGATGAACATCGACGAACACCCGTCGATCGCCGGACAGCTCGGCATCCAGTCGATCCCCGCCGTGATCGCGTTCCGCGACGGCCAGCCGGTCGACGGCTTCATGGGCGCGATTCCCGAAAGCAAGATTCACGAGTTCATCGACAAGGTCGCCGGCGCCGATGCCGGCCAGGCGACCGCAGACGCGTTGGCTGCCGCGGCCGAGCTGCGCGCGGAAGGCGACGCTCAGGGCGCAACCCAGATTTATGCGGCAATCCTCCAGCAGGAACCCGAGAACCTCGGCGCCATCGGCGGTCTCGCGGAAATGTTGTTCGACAGTGGCGACGCCGATATGGCCCGCGAGGTTCTCGCCCGCGCACCGGAAGCTGCGGCCGACGCCCCGGAGCTTGCAGGCGTGCGGGCAAAGCTGGCGCTCGCCGAGCAGGTGGCCGCACTTGGCGACGCCGCGGCGCTGGAACAGCGCCTGGCGGCCGACCCGAAGGATCATCAGGCGCGCTTCGACCTCGCGCTGATCCACAACGCGCATGATCGACGCGAAGAGGCGGCCGACGCGCTGCTGGCGATCATGAAGGCGGATCGCGGCTGGAACGACGACGGCGCCCGCCTGCAATTGCTGAAGTTCTTCGAGGCATGGGGCATGGCGGACGAAGCGACGCTTGCGGCGCGGCGTAAGCTTTCATCGCTGCTGTTTTCCTGAGCGGCGACCGGCCGCGCCGCATGTGCGGGGCGGCAAGGCAGGGAGAATCGTAAAGTGCAGGCCGGAAACGCGCGATACCGAACGGCAAGGGATCTTCCCGAAACGGTCCCCGTGTTCCCGCTCGAAGCCGCGCTGCTGCTGCCCGGCGGCCGCATGCCGCTCAACATCTTCGAGCCGCGCTATCTTGAGATGATCGATCACGCGTTGTCGCACCAGCGCCTGATCGGCATGGTTCAGCCTCGGCTCGACGGAGCGGTGCGCGGCGACGGCGAACCCGAACTGTGCGAAGTCGGATGCCTCGGTCGCCTGACGTCCTTTGCCGAGACCGGCGACGGGCGTTATCTGATTTCGCTTCAGGGCGTATGCCGCTTCCGCGTCGTTTCCGAGGTGGGCACAAAGACGCCGTTCAGGCAATGCCGGATCAAGTCCTTTATCGCCGATCTCAACATGGAGGCCGGCGCGGCGGAGATCGACCGGCCGGCCCTGCTCAAGGCGTTTCGCGCCTATCTGAAGGCGAACGATCTTGATGCTGACTGGGAAAGTGTCAGCCGCGCGGAAAACGCGATGCTGGTCAATGCGCTGTCGATGATGGCACCCTACGGCGCGGCCGAAAAGCAGGCCTTGCTGGAGGCGCCCGACCTGAAGACGCGCGCCGAAACACTGATCGCCATCACCGAGATCGCGCTTGCGCGCGACGACGAGGATTTCGGATCGAGCCTGCAATGAGCGGAACCGGGGACCAGCGCAAGCCGATGGGCAGGGATATGGCGACCCGCACGGTCGACCCCAAGCTGCTCGAGATGCTCGCCTGCCCGCTAACCAAGGCGCCGCTGCGATGGAATGCGGAGAAGGGTGAGCTGATCTCGCCGGGAGCAAGGCTCGCCTATCCGGTGCGCGACGGCGTGCCGATCATGTTGCCATCGGAGGCGCGTCAGCTCGGCAACGACGAAACTGGCCGGTGAGCAGGCGGGGCGTCGTAGCCGCTGGGTCGGCTGGAAATGCCAGGCATGAACGGGCGCGCCGGCGCAAGGGCGACGCCAACCGCGAGGCGATCGCGGCGGCGGCGGCAAGCCTCTTCTGGCGCGAGGGATATGCGGCCAGCACCATTGCCGGCATCGCGACCGCGGCCGATGTCCCACCCGGCAATCTCTTCTATTACTTCCGCAGCAAGGCAGACATCGCCCATGCTGTCGCCGACGTGTTCTGCGCGGAGACCGAGGCAATGCTTCAGGCGACCGCCGAGGATGAGACCGAGCCGCGCCGTCGGTTGGGCGCACTGGTGGCGCGGCTTTCACGAAGCGCACCGAGTCGTGTCGCCCATGGCTGTCCGATCGCGCTGTGCGTGCGCGACTTTCGCGGCGATGCGCCCGTGGCCTCGGACCGCGCGGCCGAATCCTTCACCATGCTGATCGGCTTCATGGCGCGCGAGCTTGGCCGCACCGGCCAGCGCCCATCTCTGGCATTGGCGCAGGCGCGCGCGGCCCTTGTCGAATGGCAGGGCGGCATCATGCTCGCCCATGCGCTGAAGGACGCGACGGTGCTCTCGGAAAGCTTCCGCCGCATGGAGCGCCTGCTTGGCGCCCAGTGACGGCTCAGGCCAACCAACGGTATCTGTATGCCCCACGCAGGATGCCGGTAACCCGGCGGCTGGCCTATGCCACTGCATTCAAAGCGGGCTCGCGCATGTTTCGCCGACCTCTATCGCTTCACGGCCATCTCTCTCCTTCGGGAAGCGGGAGAGACAGAGAGAAATTGCCGACCGTACCGCTTGGCAGTCTTCCTCTCCTTCGGGGGAGGGTGGCTTGCGAAGCAAGTCAGAGTAGGGGCATTCCGCGCGACGCTGATCTGAGTTCAGTGCCATGCGTCCGGCCATTCCCATCGGCACATGATGCAGCCGTTTGCGAGCGAGGTCCGGCCGATCCCTGCAGCCGGCAGGTGGGTCGGCTGGGCGCGGGGCGCGATGCAGCGAACCCAGCCGCATAAGGATACAGACAGTTCGACTGATCGGTTGTTGGTGGCTGGCATTCTCCTGACCATCGATACCCGGTTCAGTGAAAGTTGCGCCCCTTGGGCATCAGCTTCTTCACATTGGCGGCGGGCTCGCCGCCAATGTGCCCGGCCGGCTCTCGCAGGGCTTCTCGATCGACCCCCGCCTGTTCGGGCGGACCCGGCTGTCGTGGTCGATAGCCCGCTTGATCTCGTCCGGCGGCGAACGGAAATCGACGGTCTGGGCCGCTTCCGAAAGCGCCTCCAGCCGATGGCTCAGATCCTCGATCCGCTCGGCGACAATATGGATGACGCCCGACTCCGATTGCAGCTTCCCCGTCACCCGCACCAGCCGCCCGCCGAGGATGACCGGGCGATAGCGATCGAACACGCGCGGCCAGATGATGACGTTGGCGATCGAATTCTCGTCTTCCAGCGTCAGGAAGATCGCGTTGCCCTTGCCGGGGCGTTGGCGCACCAGCACCAGCCCCGCGATCGAGATTCGGCGCCCACCGCGAATATCGGGCAGCATCGCATTGGGCGTGACACCGTCCCGCTCCAGCCCGGCGCGCAAAAACGAGACCGGATGCGCCTTGAGCGAAAGCCGAAGCAGGCGGTAGTCGTGGATGACATGCTCGCCGAGCGGCATGGCGGGAAGTGTCGTCTCGGGTTCATTGTCGGGCAGGCGGACCTCCGGACGGTCGAACAACGGCAGGCGCTCGGCGGCACTCCTGCCGTCAAGCGCGCGTACCGCCCACAGCGCCGCGCGCCGATCGAGGCCGATGGAGCGGAACGCGTCGGCCTCCGCCAGCTTTCTGATCGCGTCGACATGGAGGCACGATCGCAGCCACACGTCGCGCACGGATTCGTAGCCGCCGCCGCGCTGTTGCACGAATGTCGTCATCTCCGCCTCGGACAGGCCCTTGATCTGCCGGAATCCCAGCCGCACCGCATGGCGGGTGAGGATGACACTGCGCATCTCCCTGTGCCGGTGTGCGACCTTCGCGGGATCGAATGGCGCTTCCTCGAGCGTGCAGTCCCAGTCAGAATGGTTGATGTCGACCGGCCTGACTTCCGCGCCGTGGTCGGCCGCGTCGCGGACGAGCTGCGCCGGCGCGTAGAAGCCCATCGGCTGGGAATTGAGGATCGCTGCGCAGAAGACGTCCGGATAGAAAGTCTTGAACCAGCATGACGCATAGACCAGCAGCGCGAACGAAGCTGCATGGCTTTCCGGAAAGCCGTAATCGCCGAACCCCTCGATCTGCTTGAAGACACGCAGCGCGAATTCCTCGGGATAGCCTTTCGCCGTCATCCCCGAGATCATCCGCTTCTTATAATCCTTTATGGTTCCAAGGCGCTTGAAGGTCGCCATCGCTCGGCGCAGTTCATCGGCCTCGCTTGGCGAGAAGCCGCCGGCTACGATGGCGATTTTCATCGCCTGTTCCTGGAACAGCGGGACACCGAGCGTCTTTCCCAGGATCGTCTCAAGCTCGGGCATCACATAGTCGGGCTTTTCCTTCTTCTCGCGACGCCGAAGATAGGGATGAACCATATCACCCTGTATTGGACCAGGCCGCACGATCGCCACCTCTATGACGAGGTCGTAGAATTCGCGGGGCTTCAGCCGCGGCAGCATCGACATCTGCGCGCGGCTCTCGATCTGGAACACGCCGAGCGTGTCGGCCCGACAGATCATGTCATAGACCCGCTCGTCTTCCTTTTTCATGCTGTCGAGCGTCAGATTTAGCCCATAGTGCTCGTCCAGCAGGACGAAGGCGCGCTTCAGGCAGGTCAGCATCCCTAGCGCCAGCACATCGACCTTGAGCATTTTCACCGCATCCAGGTCGTCCTTGTCCCATTCGACCATCTTGCGCTCGTCCATCGCCGTCTTGACGATTGGCACCATCTCGTCGAGCCGGTCCCTGGTGATGACGAACCCGCCGACATGCTGCGAGAGGTGGCGAGGAAAACCCATGATTTCGTTGGCGCGCTGCATGACTCGCACCGTCATGGGATCGCTTTCGGCAAGGCCTCCGGCCTTGGCTTCCTTCACGCCGACCTCGGACGAGGACCAGCCCCAGATCGACCCGGAAAGCGCCGACTGGACGTCGTCCGAAAGCCCCATCGCCTTGGCCACCTCGCGCATTGCCGATCGTCCGCGATAGGTGACGACCGAAGCGGCCAGCGCCGTATGTTTTTCACTGTATTTCTCATAGATGTAGGCCATGACCTCGTCGCGTCGCTCGTGCTCGAAATCGACGTCGATATCCGGCGGCTCGCCGCGCTTTTCGGAGATGAACCGCTCGAAAAGGCAGTCGATGATGTCTGGGCCGACCTCAGTGATTCCGATGCAGTAGCAAACCACGGAGTTGGCAGCCGAACCCCGCCCCTGACAAAGGATGCCTCTCGACCGGGCAAACTTCACGATGTCGTGGACAGTGAGAAAGTAGCGCGCGTAGTTGAGCGTCGCGATGATGTCGAGTTCCTTGCGGATGAATTCCTTCACCCTTTCCGGCACGCACTCCGGGTAACGGTGCGTCGCGCCTTCCCATGCCAAGCGCTCCAGTTCCTGCTGCGGCGCCAGCCCAGATTCCGTCGGCTCGTCCGGGTAGTTGTATTCCAGCTCGCTCAGCGAGAATTTCAATGTTTCCGCAAACCGAATCGTTTCGGCAAGGGCACCGGGATACCGCTTGAACAGCCGCGCCATTTCCGCCGGCGGTTTCAGATGGCGCTCGCCATTGGCCTGCAGTGCGTAGCCTGCCCTGGCGACGGGCGTGTTGAGGCGGATCGCGGTAAGCACGTCCTGCAATGGCCGTCGTTCGGCGGCATGAAAAAGCACGTCGTTGATCGCCATCAGCCGCAGACCGGCTTCCGAGGCCATCGCCGCCGCCTGCTCGATGCGAAAGCGGTCATTGCCGTTGTACAGGGGTGTAACGGCGAGCCACACCGCATGCCGGCCGAAATGCTCCCGCAACTGCCTCAGAAGATCGCGCTCCTTTGTTACCTCCGTCGAAAGTGCCGGGATCACGGCCAGCGACATGTGCCCGCCCCATTCGAGCAGGTCGGCGAGATAGACCTTCGGGTCGCCTTTCGGGCTCTCGTCGCGAAAATTCGCCTGGGTGAGCAGGCGGCACAGGTTCCCCCAGCCCTTTCGGTCGCGCGGATAGGCAAGCACATCGGGCGTGCCGTCGGCAAAGACGAGGCGGCAGCCGGGATGGTAGGGCAGGCTCGATGCCGCCCCCTTTTCTTCCGGAAGAATCTGCTTCGACTGGCTCCAGGCGCGCACCACGCCCGCAACCGTGTTGCGATCGGCAAGTCCCATGGCGGCGTGACCCAGCATGTAAGCGGCAACCACCAGTTCCTCCGGCCTCGACGCCCCGCGCAGGAACGAAAAGTTCGATTGCGTGGCGAACTCGACATAGGAGACAGGCGGAGCGCTCATGCAAAGACCCCTTGCATGAACCAGCGCGGCGGCGTTTCGCCCTTGTCGTAGAAGCCTTCGCGATAAAGCCAGTAGCGCCGACCGCTATCGTCCTCGACCCGGTAATAGTCCCGCGTTTCGCCCGCCTCCTTTTCCTGCCACCATTCCGGGGCGATGCGTTCGGGGCCTTCCGCGCCTGCAACGCGATAGGATGCGCGCCGCCAGCGGAAGCGGGCCGGAGGCCCCTCGGGAATTTCGGCCATCACCTCGACCGGTTCAGGATGCGGGAAAAGCCTGACCGGCCGCTCTCTGGAAAGGAAATACGCTTCCCCTTTCGAAGGGGCGCCTTCCGCAAAGCCCGCGAATGGAACAAACGCAACGGCGCGTTCGGGGATATGGCTTTCGACCGTGACGGGCCGCAGGATCGAACGGTCGCCCAGCCGGGCGCGGACACGATCGGCAAAAAGCGCCAGCCCCGCATCATCCGCCTTGCTTTCGCCGGCCAGGTCGACCTGTTCCGCCGCGAAAGGTGCGGCTTCGAGTGCCGAAAGCCGCACCATTTCGAACCCGTAATCGGCATCGACGCCGCCTACAGCCTTGAGCTTTTCGCGGAACAGCTTGAGGATCAGCGCCGGCTCGCGCAGCGGCCGCGACGCGCCGACGGTCAGGCGATGCACGGCGCCGTCCACCCGGAAAAGGGCGAGCTGCAGCAGGCGCGCACCTTCGTCACGCCGCTCCAGATCGGCTTTCAGCGTCGCCGACAGGAGAAGCAGCAGCCGTTCGATATCCTCCTCAAGCACCACGGGCTCTGCGAGGCGGCGCTCCACCGAAAGCGGCGCGACGGGCAGGCGTGGCGACACAGCCTCCTCCAGCCGGCCGAGCGCCTGGTCGAGGCGCATGACCGGCAGCTTGCCGAAACGGCGCACGAGCGGCCCGCGCGGCGTTTCCATCAGCGCGCCGACGGTGCGCAGGCCCAGGCTTTCGAGCCCCTTGCATGCGGGAGGCTCAAGCCGCAGCGCCGCTGGCGGCAGGCCGGCGAGCGCCGGTGCCTCCGCGCCCGGCTCGATCGGCACGGGCCGCAGGAAACGGGCGGCCGCCCATGCCATGCCCGGCGTAGAGGCGAGCCCCGCACGGGCGCGAAAGCCCTGGCTATAAAGCCGCTCCAGCACCTCGTCGAGCATCGCCTGTTCGCCGCCGAAGAGGTGGACGCAACCGGTGATGTCGAGGAAGAGCCCGTCCTCTCCGCACAGCGCGACCAGCGGCGTATAACGGTCGCACCAGTCAGCAAGGCTTTCCAGAAGCCTGCGGTCGGCCTCCGGCTCCGCCTCGATCACGTCCAGCCCGGGATGCATGGCGCGCGCGTCGGCGACCCCCATGCCCGGACGCAGCCCGAGGGCCGCTGCCGTCTCGTCGAGGGCTGCGATGCGTTGCGTGTTGTTCTCGCGGTGGCTGACGGCGAGCGGCTGGCGGGCGCCTGTGCCCTCACGCCGCGCCTCTGAACGCCAGGCCCGCCCCAGCCGTGCCCTGAGGATGCGCTCCGTCGGCAGCAGGGGAAACCACAGCGCCATGATCCTGCACCCCGCCGGGGTCGGATCGTCTTTCGTTAAAGGCGCGCTCATCGTCGTTCCATTCCAGTGTGAAGGTTGCAGGCATGCCCAGGCGGCTTCGGGAAACCGCGACGGTGAAGGCAGGCGGACCGATCGATCCGGCAAGCGCACCCGAAAGGGAATGCCGCTTCGCTGCGGGCGCGGCCGAGACGACGAGCCGCACTGGTGCTGCCGTCGGCGCCGGCTCGCCGGCATGGCGCAGGAGATAGAGCGGGCGGCCCGCGGCCTGGGTGCGCCGGTGCAGGCGGCGCGTGGCGGTCAGGTCGAGCTTCGGCGTGTGCCCCCGCACCTCGAGCAGCACCGCCGAAAGCGCGCCAAGCGCAGCGGCCTCCTCCGCCACCCACAGCGCATCCTCCAGCCGGCGGCCCTGCGCGACCAGCAGGGCCGCCGGCGGCAGGCCGAACCGGTGCAGGATACCGGGCGCATAAGGGCTTCCCGCCTCGGGGAACGTTTCGCCCGCAGTCACCCACAGAAGCGGCGCCTTCACCGTGGCCTGCCTGCGCGCCAGCGCGACCATCGCCAGCGCGAAACCGGCCACGGCGCCTGCATCGCGCGTTTCCCTGCCATGGATCTCCACCAGAGCCGCGAGCGGCAACCCGCCGCCCAGTGCGGCGTCGAGGCCGCCTGCGCCCGTCGGCAGAAGTCCTGCCGTGCCGTCGGCAGCGCCCTGCCGGCGCAGGACAATGTCCGCCCCGGCACTGGCCGAGCCGGCCACCTCAGCCGGCTCCAGCCGCTCCGGCAGCGTGCCCTCGATCCTCGCAATTTCCCGGCGCAAGGCACAAACAGCCTCTCGCGCCACGGCGGATGTCGCCATGATGCTGCTCTTTCGCGCTAAATGTTCCTATTATGTTCTAATGGATTCCAGAGCCGCACCGAAGAGTCAAGCGGAGTCTCGAAGAATTTATTCCTCTACTCTGGCGGCCAATCGGGCATCGTGCGCGTCTGGCGCGGTAACGCTTGCGGAATCAGGGGTCGAAAGCCGCGCTGCAAAGGTCTATATGGCGGCCAAAGGACACTGCATGGCCCGCATCTATCAGACCCGCGACTGGACCGATCAGCTTTCGCCCTCGCTTCAGGAGTTCGAGCTTCTGGCGCTGGAAACCTATGCGCATCTGCCCGGCGAATTCCGCAAGCTCACCGGCGAGATCGTCATCCAGATTGCCGAATTCCCGACCGACGAGATCATGGACGACCTCGCGCTTGAGACGCCGTTCGACCTGCTCGGACTGTTCGAGGGCCGCGGCATCGCCGAGCGCTGGAACCCTTCCACCGGAGAGGGTCCGAACCGCGTCACCCTCTATCGCCGCGCCATCCTGGATTACTGGGCCGAAAACGAGGAGACGCTGGGCGACATCGTCGCCCATGTGCTGATCCACGAGATCGGTCACCATTTCGGCCTGTCCGACGACGACATGGCGCAGATCGAGGAAAACGCCGAGACCCGGCCCTAGCTAAACCCCACAATTCCGGCGTTTCGGTAGTTGCTTGCAGACCTGTGACGCTATTCCCAGGGCGAGCCCCACAATCGATGAGGCGAAAACCGTGACCGTCCCCTCAGCGCATCCGGATGATCCGCACTACATCACCCGCAGTGGATGGCTTCGTGCCGCCGTTCTGGGTGCCAATGACGGCATTGTCTCGGTCTCCTCGCTCATCGTCGGCGTGGCGGCAGCCGGCCCCGACCCCAAAACCGTCATCATCGCGGGAATTGCCGGGCTGACGGCCGGCGCCATGTCGATGGCTGCGGGCGAATATGTTTCGGTCTCCTCGCAGTCGGATACCGAAAAAGCGGATATTGCCCGTGAAAAGGTCGCTCTACGCGACGACCCGGAAACCGAACTGGTCGAGCTGGCCGCCATCTACCGCGAGCGTGGCCTGAGCGAGGCGACGGCCATGCAGGTCGCCCGCGAGCTCACCGAACGCGACGCACTCGGCGCCCATGTCCGTGACGAGCTTGGCCTTTCGGAGCACCTCGCCGCCAATCCCCTTCAGGCAGCCTTCACCTCGGCTGTCACCTTCAGCGTAGCAGCCGCCATCCCGCTGGCCGCGGCATGGTTCGCGCCGGATGGGGCCGTCATCCCGGTCGTGCTGATTGTCACCGTGGCGACACTCGCCATTCTCGGCGCGCTCGGCGCCAAGGCCGGGGCGGCACCGGTCCTCAGGGCCAGCGCACGGGTCGTTGTCTGGGGCGTGTTCGCCATGGCGGTCACTGCGGGCATAGGCCGACTGTTCGGGGTCAGCGTCTGATCGGCTTAGCGCCTATTGAAGCCCGACGCGCTACTGCTCGCCCAGCTTCATGTCCGGGTGGTAGTCCTTGCCCTCGACTTCCTTGAAAACCGCCTGCCCGCAACGCATGGTCTTGGTTTCGGCATCGAACGCATAGGTGGGCGAGCCGTAGATGTGCCAGCCCTTGTTCAGCGCCGCCGTCACCTTGTGGCAGAAGCTCGAATCGTCCGGTCCGGTCAGGAATCGGTAGAGTTTCATCGCGTCTGGTCCTTTCCCAAATCCGCTTTCGCCAACAGCCGCTCGGCTTGGTCGAGATGCAGCCGCTCGACCATCTTCCCATCCAGCGAGATGACGCCGCTGGCCGCGTTCTCCGGCAGCGCGAAGGCCGCGCGGATCGCCAGCGCTTCCGCGACGGCTTCGGCGGAGGGCGAAAATGCCGTATTGGCGGGGCCGATCTGCGCCGGGTGTATCAGTGTCTTGCCGTCGAAGCCCATGTTGCGGCCTTCCCGGCATTCGGCCGTGAAGGCTTCGAGATCAGAAAAATCGTTTCTGACCCCGTCCAGCGCGTCGAGCCCGCCCGCGCGCGCAGCCAGCACGATCTGCATCAGCCACGGTACCAGATAGCGCCGGTCGGGGGTGGCGAGAACGCCGGTTTCCTTAACGAGATCGTTGGTGCCGGCCACCAGGCAGGCCAGCCGCGCCCCGCGATCGCGCCCCAACGCGGCGATCGCGCCAATGTTGAGCATCGCCCGTGGCGTCTCGATCATCGCCCACAGCCACAGCGAGGCCCGCGCTTCCGTTTCGTCCAGCACGTCGTTCGCCTCCAGCACGTCGCGCGCCGTCTCCACCTTGGGCAGCAGGATCGCATCCGGGCGGGCTTCGCGCGCAGCCAGGAGGTCGGCGCTGCCCCATTCGCTCGACAGCGCATTGACGCGCACGACGATTTCCGGCCCGCCCTCGCCTCGCGCGGCGACGAAATCGCGCATGCGCTCGCGCGCTGCCACCTTCTGCGCCGGTGCCACCGGATCCTCGAGGTCGACGACGACGCAGTCGCAGGCAAGGCTCGTCACCTTCGCCAGCGCCTTTTCGTTAGCGGCGGGAACATAGAGCACTGAGCGGCGCGGGCGAGGCGGTCTGATCTGCATGGCGTCCTTTCTGGCGCAACGGATTTCCCCGCGCAAGCGCAAGCGCGCGGCAATGCCCCACTTGCAGCCCGGCGACGAAACTGTTTCTGTCCGCGCCGCATCGACAGAGGAAGAGCCGGGCATGGCCAGTACCGACATCGTCATCATCGGCGGCGCGATCGTCGGCGCCTCCATCGCCTGGTCCCTGCGCGAGGAGGGCTTTGCGGGTTCCATCGCGCTGATCGAGCGCGACCCGCAATTCACCTGCTCCGCCACCACCCTGTCGGCCGCCTCGATCCGCCAGCAATTCTCGATCGCCGAGAACATCCGCCTGTCACGGTTCACCCTCGGCCTCTTCCGTGAGCTGAAAAAGCACTTCGGCGACGACGCCGATATCGGCTTTCGCGAGAAAGGCTACCTGATTCTGGCCGGCCCCGAAGGCGGCTCGATCCTCGAAGCCAACCACGCCGTGCAACTGGCCGAAGGCGCCGACATCGTGCTGGAGGACGCCGAGGCGCTGCGAAGCGTTTCGCATGGCTGTCCGGCGAAGGTCTTTCCGCAGGCGCCTATGGCCGCTCGGGCGAAGGCTGGTTCGACGCCCATGCGCTGCTGATGCTGTTCCGCAAGGCGCTCAGGCATCGCAATGTGGAGATGATCACGGGCGAGGTCAGCGCAATCCGGCGCGAGGGCGACCGCGTCACCGGCGTCACCCTTGCCGACGGCGAAAGCCTCGATGCGGGCCTCGTCATCAACGCGGCAGGCCCCAATGCCGGCCGCGTCGCCGCCTTTGCCGGCCTTGTCCTGCCGGTCGAGCCGCGCAAGCGATCGGTCTTCGTCTTCGAGGCGCGCGAGCGCTTCGAGGACATGCCGCTGCTGGTCGATCCATCCGGCGTCTGGGTGAGACCGGAAGGCTCGGTCTACATCACCGGCGGTGCCGAGAACGAGGACGGCGAAGGCCCGGCCGATCCGGCGGATTTCGATCCGGACTGGTCGCTGTTCGAGGAGGTGGTCTGGCCGACGCTCGCCGCCCGCATTCCTGCCTTCGAGGCGATCAGGCCCGGCCGCGCCTGGGCCGGCCACTATGAATACAACACGCTCGATCAGAACGCCGTGATCGGCCCGCACCCGGAAGTTCAGAACTTCGTGTTCGCCAACGGCTTTTCCGGCCACGGCCTGCAGCAGGCGCCGGCTGTCGGCAAGGCGCTGGCCGAATTAATCGTCCACGGCGCCTATCGCACCGTCGACTGCAGCCCCTTTGCCTGGCAGCGCATCGCCGATGGCCGCCCCTTCCGCGAACTCAATGTGATTTAGCGCGTTCCCGGCCGCCATTGACGCAGCGTCCGGCAATCCCTATGTGAGCGGCCGGGTTGGGAAGCCCCTGCCGCCCGCAGGCTGACGCCATGGTGAAGCTTCCCGGAGCATCGGACCGAAAAAGCGGAATCCGCTGCTCACGAGACGATTTCGTTTCCCTGTCATCCGACGGCCGAAACGGCAATGCGGGCTCCCGTGAACAGCATGCCGTCGACCTGAAGATAGGAGAAACGCGATGACCGATACGTCATCCGACTACAAGACCCATGCAAAACGCCTGCGCGACGCGCTTGCCGCGGATGGCATCGCCGTATCGCACGGCAAGGCGCTGGAACTCGTCGCGCGCCAGAACGGCGCGCGCGACTGGAATACGCTCGCAGCCAAGGAAAACGGTTCCGAAACGACCGCACAAACGACGCCTTTCAACGTCGGCGACCGCGTCGAAGGCACTTTCAACGACAGTCCCGCCCAAGGCCGCATCATCGGTCTTGCCGAGACCATCAAGCCGTCGCTGTGGCGCGTGACGGTGCATTTCGACCCGCCGGTCAACGCATCGACCTCGCGGCACTTCGCGGCCGAACGCCGCCGTGTCGAGATGGTCGTGGGCGCCGATGGCCGCTCGCGCCGGCTCACCGGCACCGAGACCGGCGTGATGGCGCTCCACCGCGCGTGACGACCCGAAGGGGCGGCCCGCTCAGGCCGCCCCTTGCTTTTCCAGCCCGGCCAGAAAGCCGGACACGGCTCCCAGCCCCTCGCGCAGGATCTGCGGATTGTTCGCATAGCCGATCCGCACCGTACCCTCCGCACCCAGCGCCGATCCCGGCGTGAACAGGACGCCGGTCTCTTTCAGCAGCCTTGTGCAGAACGCCTCCGAATCCATCTCGTACGTATAGCGCAGCAGCGCCGTCGTGCCTGAACGCGGCTTCACCCACGACATCGACGGCTCGCCGGCGACCCATGCGTCGAGCACCGCCAGGTTTTCGCGCACGATGGCGCGGTTGCGCACCAGCACCGCGTCGCGGCTCTCCAGCGCGATGGCCGCAAGCAGGTCGTCGATCATGCCGACACTGATCGTGTTGTAGTCGCGGTGGATCGAAACGGCCTCCAGCAGGTCGCGCCGCGCCGCGATCCACCCTAGCCTCAGCCCGGCAAGCGAAAACGCCTTCGACATGGAACCGGTGGAAATGCCTTTGTCGTAGAGATCGGCGACCGAAACGGTGCTGCCTTCGCCCTGCTGGTCGAGCCCGCGATAGACCTCGTCGGCCAGCACCCAGGCGCCACAGCCTTCCGCGATGCGCACGACCTCCTCCAGCGCCGCTCTGTCCATCAACGCCCCGGTCGGGTTGTTGGGATTGGCGAACACGATCAGCTTTGCACGGTCACCCGCCAGCCGCCGCAGCGCGTCGAGGTCGGGCGCATAGCCGTCTTCCGCGCGCAATGGCAGCGTCAGCACCTCCGCGCCGAGGCTTTCGGGGATCGAGACGTGCTGCTGATAGGTCGGCACGATGGAAACGACACGGTCGCCCGGCTCCACCAGCGCTGTATAGACCAGCGCATTGGCGCCGATCGCACCATGGGCGACGAGCACCTCGTCCGCGCTGCGGTGTTCATAGAGCCCGGCGATCGCGTCGCGCAGCCGCGCCGAGCCCTCGATCGCGCCATAGGTCAGCTTCATCGGCAGGAGATCGTCGAGCACGGAATTCGGCTTGCCGGCCAGCGACAGCAGCTCGGCCACGGTCAGCGATTCCACGCATGTCTCGGCGAGGTTGTAGCGGCAATGATTCTCGTGCCGGTTCATCCATATCTCGACCCCGAACGCCTCGATCCTCATCGCCACCTCCATTCGCTACGACCATTTCTAGCCGTCCGAACAAGGCCTTTCCAGCGTCCGTTGAATCTCCTGCGAAACATGAGCTTCGCGTTCATCTCCCGATCTTGACTTATTCATATCCCTCCGGTTATGGGTTGGAACCATAGCCACAAGGTTATGAATAGTGACCGAACAGCCGCATGAAATCCTCTTCCGGACGCTGGCCGACCCGAGCCGGCGAGCCATCTTCGAGCGGCTCTGTCGCGAGGGAGAACAGACAGTCGGCGCGCTCACCGCGCGCGCCGGCATCTCGCAGCCCGCCGTATCCAAGCATCTCGGCGTGCTCAAACGGGCCGGCCTCGTGCGCGATCGTCATCAGGGCCGGCAGACCCACTACAGCGCCCATCTCGGCGCGCTCGCCCCGCTGATCGACTGGACCCACCGCATGTCCCAGTTCTGGCATCACCGGTTCGACGATCTCGAAGACCTGCTCGAAAGAATGGATCAATGAACGACGCCGCATCCGCACCCCTGTCCGTCGTCGTCGAGCGCGACATCGCCCATCCGCCGGAGAAGATCTGGCGCGCCCTCACCCAACCGCACCTCCTCGAGGAGTGGCTGATGAAGAACCAGTTCAAGCCTGTCGTGGACCACCGCTTCAATCTCAGCGCCGATTGGGGCACCGTCGACTGTCAGGTGCAGTCGGTCGAGGTGAACCGCACGCTCTCCTACACCTGGGACACCAAGGATCTGAGAAGCGTCGTCGTCTGGACGCTGACGCCCACCAGCCGCGGCACCCTCCTGCGCATGGAGCAGTCCGGCTTCCGTCAGGACCAGCAGCCCTATTACCGCGGCGCGACTGTTGGCTGGCCGCGTTTCCTCGACGGGCTGGAACAGGTGCTGGCGCGGATGGATTGAAGGCCCCCGCAAAGGAGCAAACACAATGGCAAACCCATCGATAGGCAAGGATCGCAAGCCGCTGCCGAAGGCGAAGCCCGGCGAGGTCGTGCTTCTCTCCGGCGGCAATCCGCAGATCGCCAAGGGTTATGGCGACGCCCCGGTGCGGGCCTACATCGCGGCCATGCCGGACTGGAAGAGCGATGTCGGCCGCCGCATAGACGCGCTCGTCGTGCAAGCGGTTCCAAACGTGCGCAAGGCCGTCAAATGGAACTCGCCCTTCTATGGCGCTGGCGGCGAGAACCAGGGCTGGTTCCTCGGTTTCCACTGCATGACGAAATACATCAAGGTCGCCTTCTTCAAGGGCGCTTCGCTCGACCCTCTCCCGCCGGTCGGCTCGAAGCAGAAGGATGTGCGCTACCTCCACATCCACGAGGACGGCCGATTCGATGAAGTCCTGTTCGCCGACTGGGTGAAGCAGGCAAGCCGGCTGCCCGGCGAAAAGATGTAGCCGCGCGCCCGGCAACCGGAAGAAAAGGTGACGAAGAATGAACGACATGAACGAGGAAGCGAACCCTTCCCGGCTGATCGACGCCCGGATCGAACAGATGACCGACTGGCGCGGCATGATGCTTGGCCGTCTCCGGGACATCATCAGGCAGGCCGACCCCGACATCGTCGAGGCGGTGAAGTGGCGCAAGCCGTCGAACCCGCTCGGCGTGCCGACCTGGGAGCGCGACGGCATCATCTGCACCGGCGAGACCTACAAGGACAAGGTGAAGCTGACATTCGCACACGGCGCGGCGATCGAGGACCCGGCGGGCCTCTTCAACTCCAGCCTCGACGGCAATGTCCGCCGCGCCATCGATTTCAGCGAAGGCCAGGCCGTCGATGCCGACGCACTCAAGACGCTCGTCCGCGCCGCCGTGGCGCTGAACGTATCGAAGAAGAAAAAGCGCTAGGGACGATTTTCATGAACTGGAACAAATGGATCCGCCAGACCCACCGCTGGGTCTCGGTTTTCTTCGTCGCCATCATTGCGGCCCTGTTCGCTGTGCTCGGCCTCGGGCAGGAGCCCGCCGAGTGGCTCTACCTGATGCCGTTGCTGCCGCTGGCCTTTCTTCTGATCACCGGCGTCTACATGTTCGTGCTGCCATACACGGCAGGCTGGCGCTCCGAACGCCACATAGCCGGCACGGAGTAAGGCCGACCGGGCACGATGACGCCACGGGGATGCGAGCTCGGGTTGACGCAGCGCCAATCACCCCCACTCCGTCTTGCTTCGCAAGCCACCTCTCCCCTAATTAGGGGTAGAGGAAGGGTTCCAGGCGGTTCGTCTAGCGCTTCCTCTACCCCGTCGAACGGGGAGAGGTGGCCGCGAAGCGGTCGGAGTGGGGGTCGACCGCGCGTCCGTTAACCTGGATTCTCCGCCGTGATCGCGGCATCACCCGCTTTGAATTTTCGGGCTTTGTGTGTAAAGCGGGCGGGAAGAAAATCCGAAGGCCGAAAGACAGGCAGAACCATGGACAAGTTCACCAAGCTGACAGGCGTCGCCGCTCCCCTTCCGATCGTCAATGTCGACACCGACATGATCATCCCGAAGGATTACCTCAAGACCATCGAGCGCACCGGGCTCAGCAAGGGCCTCTTCGCCGAGATGCGCTTCAACGAGGACGGTTCGGAGAACCCCGATTTCGTACTCAACAAGCCAGCCTACCGGAACGCACAGATTCTCGTCACCGGCGATAATTTCGGCTGCGGCTCCTCGCGCGAGCACGCGCCATGGGCACTGCTCGATTTCGGCATTCGCTGTGTAATCTCCACCTCGTTTGCCGACATCTTCTACAACAACTGCTTCAAGAACGGCATCCTGCCGATCACCGTCAGCCAGGAAGACCTAGACAAGCTGATGGACGACGCCAGCCGCGGCGCCAACGCCACGCTCACCGTCGACCTCGAGGCAAAGGAAATCCGCGGTCCCGACGGCGGCGTGGTCACCTTCGACCTTGACGACTTCAAGCGTCACTGTCTGCTCAACGGCCTCGATGACATCGGACTGACCATGGAAAAGGCCGGCTCCATCGACGTCTTCGAAAAGCGCAACACCGAAAGCCGCCCCTGGGCTTGAGCTGACGAATGCAGCCGTTCATTCCCAGGCGCTTCGAGCACATCGTGTTCGGGCTTCTCCTGTCTGGCCTGATGTCGTTTCTAGTCTCGGGCCTGTCCACGGTGATTGCGCGCGGCGTCGACGCCAGCCTGCCGTCCGTCTGGCTCGCGGCATGGCTGCCGTCATGGGCGCTCGCCTTTCCGGCCGTTTTGGTGGTGGCGCCATTCGTGCGTCGCATCCTGCGCCACATCGTGCGGGAAAGCTGACCGGGCGATCCCTGTTTCGCGATCGGCGCGAGCCGGCTAAGGTGCCCGCCGCAACAGCACGGGAACCGTCATGTCCTTCGCGTTCAAGACCATTCTTTCCGCAGCCCTGATCGCGCTCGCAGCGTCGCCGGTTGCCGCGCAGGACGATGCGCCCGAAACCGTCCCCTTCGCCGGCGGCGAATTCACGATCACGGAAACCGACGAATACGAGAAGGTGCTGGCCTTCGACGGCCGCGAGCTCGCGCGCGATTACGTCGTCATGCTCGACAGGATCGTCGATGTTCGCGGCACAGCCGTTGCCTTCTTCAGTGTCGGCCCCGGAGGCAACGCCTGCGCGCCGGCAACCGTGATGGTCTGGAAGCCGCAGGACGCGGAGATGACCACCGCGAAACTCGACGAAGAGTGCAACACGCCGGCCGCCGCGGTCTCCGACTACGACGTCTTTTTCGTTCCCTACCTTCTGCCGGGCGACACAGCCGATGTCCGCGCGTGGAACCCGGACGACGGCTTCCGGCTGCAAGGCGTCATCGCCTACGCGCCGGAACCGGGCACCGATTGGGATAGTCTCGACTTGGCCGCCGCCCCGCATCCGCTTGATCTGTTCCGCAACGCGTCCATCTACGCCACGGCGCAATCGCTGCTCGGCGATGCGCTGAGCGAGGTGGCGACGGGCCTCGGCACCTCCAGCGCGCCGGAGGAAGCGGATGGCCTGCTGAGCGCGCGGGGTTGCGTGCCGCATGCCTGTGGCGTCTCCGATACCTTCATGATCGTGGACCGAAACGAAAAGACGCTCTATTTCGCCCAGCAGGGCGAGGAGACGCGCTTCTGGCCGGACCGGACCGAGTGGCCGCAGGCGGCCGCTGCCCTCATTCCCTCCGATTTCTGAGCAGCCGATGACACGCCACCTCATTTCCACCGGCTCGCCCTTCGAGAAGACCGCCGGCTACTCGCGCGCCGTGGTTGACGGCGACTGGTGTTTCGTTGCCGGCACCACCGGCTACGACTACGCCTCCATGACCATGCCCGAAACCGTCGAGGCGCAGACGCGCAACTGCATGGCGACCATCGCTGCGGCACTTCGGGAAGGCGGCTTCACTCTCGCCGACGTGGTCCGCGCCCGCTACTACGTCACCGACCGCGCCTTCGTACAGAAGGTGTTTCCGATCCTCGGCGAGCATTTCGGCGACATCCGCCCGGCCGCGACCATGGTCGTCTGCGAGCTCAACGAGCCGGAGATGAAGATCGAGATCGAGGTGACGGCGCTCCGGCGCGACCGCGAATGAACCGAACGGGGAGGAGAGGATGAACCTTCATGCGTTGCTGCAGGCACGCGCGGACGCAAATGCGCCTGTGCGGGCAGGGCTGATCGGAGCCGGAAAGTTCGGCTCGATGTTCCTGTCGCAAGTGCCGAGCACGCCGGGGCTTCAGGTGACGGTTATTGCCGACCTGTCGCCCGAGCGCGCAAGGCAAAGCTGCCGGGCTGTTGGCTGGAGCGAGGAGCGCATCGCTGCGACCAGTTTCGTTGAGGATGGCGCCGAGCTGTGCGCTTCCGACGCTGTCGATGTCGTCATCGATTCGACAGGTTCGCCGGGCGCCGGCGTGGTTCACGCGCTTGCCGCGATCGAAAACGGCAAGCACATCGTCATGGTCAATGTCGAGGCGGACGTTCTGGCCGGGCCGGCGCTTGCCGCCCGCGCCCGCAAGGCCGGCACCGTTTATTCGATGGCCTATGGCGACCAGCCCGCTCTTGTGTCCGAGATGGTTGATTGGGGGCGTGCCGCGGGCTTTACGGTTCAAGCCGCCGGGAAGGGCACGAAGTACCTGCCTGCCTACCACCAGGTCACGCCCGACGAGGTGTGGACCCACTACGGTCTCACGCCGGATGCCGCGAAGGCGGCCGGCATGAACAGCCAGATGTTCAATTCCTTTCTCGACGGCACCAAGTCGGCCATCGAAATGGCGGCCATCGCCAACGCCTGCGGCCTCGCCGTTCCGGAAGCCGGGCTTTCGTTTCCGCCCTGCGGCGTCGACGACCTTGCTCATCTGCTACGGCCGCGCGCCGTAGGCGGGCAACTCGAAGGCGAAGGCATGGTCGAGGTGATCTCGTCGCTCGAGCGCGACGGGCGGCCTGTCTTCCGCGATCTGCGCTGGGGCGTCTATGTGGTGCTGGAAGCGCCGAACGATTATGCCGCCGCATGCTTCAGGCAATACGGCCTGCCTGTCGATTCCACCGGCCGCTATGCGGCCATGTACAAGCCGTTCCACCTCATCGGGCTGGAGCTCGGCATTTCCGTCCTTTCCGCCGCCCTGCGCGGTGAGCCGACCGGCCACAGCCGCTTCTTCCGTGGTGACGCCGTGGCCGTTGCCAAGCGCGACCTTGCCGTGGGTGACATGCTCGATGGTGAAGGCGGCTACACTGTCTGGGGCAGGCTTATGCCGGCGCGAGCCTCTGTGGCCACGAAGGCGCTGCCGATAGGCCTTGCCCACGGCGTCCGGATCACATGTCCGGTAAAGACCGGCGAGGTCGTTACGCTGAACGATGTCGAGCCGCTTGCCGACACGCCCGCCCTCCAGCTTCGCCGCGAAACCGAGGCGATGGCCTGACATCTGAGCTTGCGCGCCCGCTGCCATGCCGCTAGCAAGACGCCGGCTGAACATTCTTTCGAAAGGTCTTCCCATGACATCGCGCAAACTCCTCCTCCTTCCCGGCGACGGCATCGGCCCCGAGGCGATGGCGGAGGTCAGGAAACTGATCGCGGTGATGAACGCCGACATGAATGCCGGCTTCGAGACCGAGGAAGGCCTCGTCGGCGGCTGCGCCTATGACACGCACGGCGCTTCGATCTCCGATGCCGACATGGACAAGGCGATGGCTGCCGATGCCGTGCTGTTCGGCGCCGTCGGCGGGCCGAAATGGGATGGCGTGCCCTACGAAGTGCGCCCCGAGGCTGGCCTTCTGCGCCTGCGCAAGGAGATGGAGCTCTTCGCCAATCTGCGCCCGGCGATCTGCTACCCCGCTCTTGCCTCCTCCTCGTCGCTCAAGCCCGACGTGGTCGAGGGTCTCGACATCCTCATCCTGCGTGAGCTGACCGGCGGCGTCTATTTCGGCGAGCCCAAGGAGATCATCGACCTCGGCAATGGCCAGAAGCGCGGTATCGATACGCAGGTCTACGACACGTTCGAGATCGAGCGCATCTCGGGCGTGGCCTTCGAGCTGGCGCGGACCCGCCGCAACAAGGTCTGCTCGATGGAAAAGCGCAACGTCATGAAGTCCGGCGTGTTGTGGAACGAGGTCGTCACGGCCACCCACAAGGCGAAATATTCCGACGTCGAACTCACACACATGCTGGCCGATGCCGGCGGCATGCAGCTCGTGCGCTGGCCCAAGCAGTTCGACGTGATCGTCACCGACAATCTGTTCGGCGACATGCTCTCCGACGTAGCCGCCATGCTGACGGGTTCGCTGGGCATGCTGCCGTCGGCCTCGCTCGGCGCGCCGGACGCCAAGACCGGCTCGCGCAAGGCGCTCTACGAGCCCGTGCACGGCTCCGCGCCCGACATCGCCGGCCAGGGCATCGCCAACCCGATCGCCATGATCGCGTCGTTCGCCATGTGCCTGCGCTATTCCTTTAACATGGTCGCCGAGGCCAACCGCCTCGAAGCCGCCATCTCGGCCGTGCTCGACGACGGCCTGCGCACGAAGGACATCATGTCCGACGGCATGACCGAAGTCGGCACCGTCGCCATGGGCGACGCGATCGTGGAGAAGTTCCGGGCGGCCTGATCCGGCAGTGGAAAATGGTCCTCGACGCCGGCGCCACGGCTTATGGCGTCGGCACGCAGGCCGAGACGGCTAACAGCACCGCCAGCAACACGCAGCCGGCAAGTCCGGCGATGAAGATCGCCTTCCGCATCGGTGTACGCAGGACGATCTCGCCCTGACGTGCATCACGGCCCGAAAACTCCTTCTGGCGCTTGAGCTCTGACATGGGTCGGCTCCTTTATCTTGATAATCGGCGCGTCCTTCTGAAGTTCCAACGCAATGTCCGCGAACAGGCCGCGATGATGCTGGCATAGCTGTCATTGACTCTTTACCGGAAGCGCGTAAAAGGCGGGCGCGAACCGGGACAAACGCCATGCGCGGCCTTTTGACGGCATATATTGCATTCTTCTCCCATGGCGGGCTTCTTTCCGCTGCGGGCAGCGATGCCGCACGCGCGCGTTTCACCAAAACTATGGCCAAATCGACGACCGCCAAAACGGTCTGACGTCTCTCGGCCTGCTCGCCCTCTCTCCCCGGGTCCGGCCCGAGGGGCGACCCGCAGCCGGCGGGTTCTTTCCAAAACCAGCGGAGAGCTTGAGCACGATCCTGCGGATGAAATCCGCTTCTCTTGCAGGACCATGCACTGAACAGGAGCAACGGGAATGGGTTTCAAGATTGCAGTCGCCGGCGCCACGGGCAATGTCGGGCGCGAAATGCTCAACATCCTGGAGGAGCGCGGCTTTCCAGCCGATGAGGTCGTCGCGCTCGCCTCGCGCCGCTCGGTCGGCACCGAAGTCTCCTATGGCGACCGCACGCTGAAGGTGAAGGACCTCTCCACCTATGACTTCTCCGACACGGACATCTGCCTGATGTCGGCAGGCGGCAACGTCTCCAAGGAATGGTCCCCGAAGATCGGCCGCCAGGGTTGTGTCGTCATCGACAACTCCTCCGCATGGCGCTACGACGCCGAGGTGCCGCTGATCGTGCCGGAAGTGAATCCGGATGCGATCGAGGGCTTTTCGAAGAAGAACATCATCGCCAACCCGAACTGCTCGACCGCCCAGCTCGTCGTTGCGCTGAAGCCGCTACACGATCACGCGAAGATCCGCCGCGTCGTGGTCGCCACCTACCAGTCGGTTTCCGGTGCCGGCAAGGAGGGCATGGACGAGCTCTTCACCCAGACCCGCGCCGTCTTCGTCGCCGATCCGGTCGAGGCCAAGAAGTTCACCAAACGCATCGCCTTCAACGTCATTCCCCACATTGACGTCTTCATGGAAGACGGCCAGACCAAGGAAGAGTGGAAGGTCACCGCCGAGACCAAGAAGATGCTCGACCCGAAGATCAAGGTCACCTGCACGGCCGTGCGCGTACCGGTTTTCATCGGCCATTCCGAGGCCGTCAACATCGAGTTCGAAAACCCGATCACCGCCGACGAGGCGCGTGAGATCCTGCGCGAAGCTCCCGGCTGTCTGGTCATCGACAAGCGCGAGGACGGCGGCTACATCACCCCGCTCGAATCCGCCGGTGAGGATGCGACATACATATCCCGCATCCGCGAGGACCAGACCGTCGAGAACGGCCTCAACATGTGGGTCGTCTCCGACAATCTGCGCAAGGGTGCTGCGCTCAACACCGTGCAGATCGCCGAGCTGCTGGTCGCCCGCGGCTTGATCCAGCCGAAGAAGCAGGCCGCCTGAATTGACATCGGCCAATGTTGTCCTGCGCCCGGCGGTCACGTCGGACGCGGACAACATAGCCAGGGTCATGCGGGCAAGCCTCGGCTCGTTACCATGGATGCCCATGCTGCACACGCCGGAGGAGGACAGAGGCTTCGTCCGCGGCCACCTGCTCCCGAATCAGAGGGTGAGACGATCGCCGAGGTCGGCGGACGTATCGTCGGCTTCATCGCCGTAGAAGGCGAATGGATCGAGCAGCTCTATCTCGATCCGGCCTGGACCGGCCGCGGCATCGGCAGCCGCCTTCTTGCCCTCGCGACGGCTAACATGCCGGTCTCCAGGCTTCACTGCTTTCAGGCCAATGACGGCGCGCGCCGTTTCTACGAGCGGCACGGTTTCCGGGCCGAAGCCTTCGGCGACGGCTTCGGAAATGAGGAAGGGCTGCCCGATATCACATATGTGCGCCGCGGCACCTGATACGTGAAAACCCGCCCCACAGGCTGCGGAGCGGGCAAAAGGAACATTCACAGGGTTTCGAGAAAGAGGCCTACCCGGCCTACTTCTCTTTCTTGACCGTCGTTGCATCCACCGGGGTCGACATCGATCCCGACGAGATGCTGGCGACTGTCAGCTTGGTGTCCGTCGAAGCGGTTGTATCGCGCTTCATCGGGCAGGCGGCCGCGACCGAAACGGAAAGTCCAAGAACGGCTGCGAGCGTCAAGGCTGTCTTCATGGTGCGTATCCTCTGCTTCGATACGCCCACAGGCTAGCAAGGCGACCCGGTTGCCGCCAAATCACGATTGCCGTGATCACTGCACCGCGCTGACCGTGTAGCCGGCCTCGCGCAGGAGCGAGACGAGGCCCTCGTCGCCGGGCAGGTGCAGCGCGCCCACGGCGATGAACGCGCCGCCGGCATCGATGAACGGCGCGGCGCGTGCGGCCATCGTGTCGTTGCGGGCGGTGATCATGGCCTCCTCGAATGCCGCGAACCCGGCGGCGGACTGTTCGTCCGAAGGCAGCACCGCCCGGAAGAACGGCCAGAACATGCCGGTCTCGCCGTCAAGATAGAGCACGATCATCGTTTCGATGACGTCGTCGATCCGGTCGCCCAGCGCCAGCGTATCCACCAGCCCGCGCATGTGGAATTCCATCGGCAGTGAGGCCATTGCGCCGAGCTGGTCGACGATCGTCTCAAGTCCCTCCAGCGCCTTGCCGTCGGCCTGCGCGCGCTCGGCGAGCTCGATGTCGAGCACTTTCGCGCCGGATGCCTTTCGCGCCAGCTCGCATGCCGGCAGCGCCACCATCGAGGCGATCATCCACGGCTTCATCTTCTGCACGCTGGCCGGTGGTATCCCCCGCTGGTTGAGCGCGGCTTCCGCCGCCGCTCTGTCCTCCTCCGACAGCAGCGAGAACAGCGTCGTGTCGTCGGTGAACATCATCAGTTCCGGCTGTGCGGCCATCGCTGCCATCATCTTCGACTGATCGAGAATTTCGGTGGTTTCGATAACCACGGTCCTGGAGGCCTCGAGTGCGGCCTCCGCATCGTCGCTCAACCGAACCACCCGCGGGTCCGACATGTGCATCGTACCGAACAGATAGGAGGGCTCGACGCCATCCTTCTCGATCCGCCACAACACCGCATCGCCGTTCGCCACGCCGGCCGCTTCCGCCCGTATCTGCTCGAGTTTTGCCGGATCATCCTGCTTCATCGCTGCGATCAGGTCGCGGCCGGTGCATGCCGTAGCGTCATCTCGCGCATTCGCCTGCGTGGCAGCGAACAGCAGTGTCGCGAAGAATGCGATCAGGAAAAGAAGGTTGAACGCCGCGATCAGTCTCAGCGACAGATCGGCAGCGCGCTCGGTTATGGCAGTAGCGGGTTTCATGGCCGGAATCTTGCAGACAAGTGCGGCCAAACCGTTAAGCCAATCGGAAAAATTGCTGGCGTGCGTCCGTCGAGGCTCGCTCCGCTCGCACCTCAAAAATCGCGCAACCTCTACGCCCGGGGATGGGCCGAATCGTAGATGTCGAGCAACCGCGCCGTGTCGACCCCGGTATAGATCTGCGTCGTCGACAGACTGGCGTGGCCGAGCAGCTCCTGGATGGTGCGCAGGTCGCCGCCGCGCGCAAGCAGATGCGTCGCAAACGAATGGCGCAGTGCGTGTGGCGTCGCCGTGTCCGGCAGGTTCAGCGCAGAGCGCAGCTTCTGCATCTCGCGCTGGATGATCGCCGGCTGCAGCGCGCCGCCGCGTGCGCCGCGAAACAGCGGCGCGTCCGCCCCGAGATGATAGGGGCATAGCCGCCTGTATTCGGCAATGGCCCTGTGCGCCACCGGCAGCACCGGCACGAGCCGAGTCTTGCCGCCCTTGCCGGTGACGCGCAGCACCGTCTCCGCGCTGTCGGCAAGGGCTTCGCCCGGCAGTCCGAGCGCTTCGGAGATGCGCAGTCCACAACCATAGAGCAGGGTCAGCACCGCCGCGTTGCGCGCGGCGATCCACGGCTCCTCCGCCAGTTGCTCGCCGGCTGAAACCACCCGCTTGGCGTCGACCGCCGTCAGCGGCTTGGGCAAAGATTTCGGTTGCTTCGGCGCCCGCATGGCGGCCGCGCCGGCGGCATTCGCCAGCCCGCGCCTTTCGAGGAAACGCAGGAAGGAGCGGATGCCCGCCAGCCCCCGGCCCAGTGAGCGCGCCCCCGCGCCACCGTTGCGGCGATACGCCAGGAAAGCGCGCAGGTCGAAGGGTTTCAGCTCGGCGATGTCGGCAATCCCGGGCGCACCACCGCAATGACCGGTCAGGAATTGCAGGAGCTGACGCGTATCGCGCTCATAGGCATCGACCGTCAAGGCCGAAAGCCGCCGCTCAGCGGCAAGCGACGCAAGCCAGTCCTGCCGCGCCTTCTGCAGGTCGGGACGCGCGGAGACAAGGAATTCTTCCATGAAGACCATCCTGCCGCATCGTGGTTAGCAGCGCGTGAATACCGCCCGCCGCTTTCAAAGAAGACGGGAAGGCAAACGCCGCCCCTGCTTGCTCCGGATTGAATTGCGTCGGCCGCACCATTAGAGACGGGCGATGACACAGGATGAAAAATCCGTCCAGATGGCGGTGATCGGCGCGCCGCACGGCGTGAAGGGCGAGGTGCGGGTCAAGACCTTCACCGGCGACCCGTTGGCGCTGGGCGATTACGGCCCGCTGCGCGCGCGGCGGATGGAAGGATCTTCACCGTCGCGGCGATCCGACCGGCAAAGATCGTCGTCGTTGTCCGCTTCAAGGAGATTGCCAGCCGCGAGGCCGCGGAAGCCGTGACCGGCACCGAACTTTTCATCGACCGTTCCGCCCTGCCCGACGATCTCGATGACGATGAATTCTATCACGCCGACCTGATCGGCCTTGCCGTGCGCGACGAAACCGGCTCATCGATCGGCAAGGTCGCAGCGATCCAGAATTTCGGCGGCGGCGACATCGTCGAGGTCGCCCTTGCCGGCAGGCGAACCGTGATGATCCCCTTCACGCTCGCCGCGATCCCCGAAATCTCCGTGCGCGACGGCTTCATCCGCATCGACAGCGCCAGCGCGGGGCTGGTCGACGAGGATGACGGCGAATGAGCTTTTCGGCCACGGTACTGACGCTCTATCCGGAGATGTTTCCCGGCGCGCTGGGCCAGTCGCTGGCAGGCCGTGCGCTGGAGCGCGGCGACTGGTCGCTGGAAGCGGTCCATATCCGCGACTTCGCCACCGACCGTCACCGCACCGTGGACGACACGCCGGCGGGCGGCGGCGCCGGCATGGTGTTGCGGGCCGACATTCTGGCGAAAGCCGTCGATCATGCCGCGCCCGATGGCGACCCCCGCCCCAAACTGCTGATGAGCCCGCGCGGAAAGCCGCTGACCCAGGCACGCGTTCGCGCGCTGGCGGCAGGCCCCGGCGCGGTGATCGTCTGCGGTCGCTTCGAGGGTGTGGACCAGCGGGTGATCGACGCGCGGGGCCTGGAGGAGATGTCCATCGGCGACTACATTCTGTCGGGCGGCGAGCCGGCTGCCCTCGTGCTGCTCGACGCGGTGGTGCGCCTGCTTCCAGGCGTCATGGGCAACGATGCTTCAGGGGCCGAGGAAAGCTTTGAAAGCGGGCTACTCGAGCATCCGCACTACACCCGGCCGCAGGACTTCGAGGGCCGCTCAATTCCCGAGATTTTGACCTCCGGCAATCACGGACGGATCGCCGACTGGCGCCGCGGGAAGCCGAGCGGCTGACGGCCGAGCGGCGGCCGGATCTTTTCGTTGCCCGTCAAACGGAAAAGGGGTCGAAGAAGTGACCCTGTTCCTCCGCCTCGAACATGCCGCGCTGGCGTTTGCGGCGCTCGTCGCCTTCCATATTTCGGGCGGGAGCTGGTGGTTGTTCGCCGCGCTGATCCTGGTTCCGGATCTTTCGATGGCCGGCTATCTCGGCGGACCCAGGGTGGGTGCCTGGTGCTACAATGCAGTGCACACTTGGCTCTCCCCTGCAGCGCTCTGGCTGATTGCACTGGCCGCGGGCGCGCCGCTCCTCGCGCAGATCGCGATCATCCTTGCCGCTCACATCGCGATCGACCGGGCGCTCGGCTACGGCCTGAAGCGCGAAAGTGGCTTTCAGGATACACATCTGGGCCGGATCGGACGGGTGAAGGACGACCGCTCTGCCAGTTGATTCAGCCTTGGATGTGGTGTATGTGCGCCCACGAAACGGCCGATGGCCGGGAATTTAACCAGAACACGTGAATTCGCTCCTGTTCCCTTCTCGATGGATGGGCACTTTCCGAGGCGGTACGGACTGCCGGTGAGACGAGCGCTCTGACGGTTCACAAGAACTAAGGAATCATTCCAATGGACATCATCCGTCAGCTCGAGGCCGAGCAGGCCGCCAAGATCGAGGAAAAGCGCAAGCTCCCCGAATTCCAGCCCGGCGACACCGTTCGCGTACAGGTGCGCGTCACAGAAGGTACGCGTACCCGCGTGCAGGCCTATGAGGGCGTCTGCATCGCCCGTTCCGGCTCCGGCTTCCAGGAAAGCTTCACCGTCCGCAAGATCTCCTACGGCGAAGGCGTGGAGCGCGTGTTCCCGGTTTACTCGCCGCTGGTCGAGGCTGTCGAAGTCGTGCGTCGCGGTAAGGTCCGCCGCGCCAAGCTCTATTACCTGCGCGATCGCCGCGGCAAGTCGGCCCGTATCGTCGAGAACACCGGCGTGCGCGCCCGCAAGCTGAACGATGCGGAGCGCGACGCGCTCGCCGCCGAAAAGGCGCGCATCGAGGCCGAGAAGGTGGCCGCGGCACAGGCGCTTGCTGCCGAGAAGGCTGCTGCCGATGCCGCTGAAAAGGCCGCCGCAGAGGCTGCCGAGAAGGAAAACAGCGCGGCCGAGTAAGCCCGCTCCACATTTCCTGAATTTTGATGATGGCGGCCACTGGCCGCCATTTTCATATGCACGGGGCCGATATTCGAACGAGAATGATTTTCCCACTGGAGATTGGTGCGGAGAATTCGATTTCTATCTGCCACTCGTAACGAGGCGTATATCGAAACGAATTCCGGCTGCCATGCCCCGGATCTGGCTGCCGCCCAACCTTTCAAGGCAAATCGTGATGTCTCGTTCATCCTCTTCCGCTTCGGCCGCTCCCCGGCCGTTCTATTCCTCGTTCGGCTTTCAGGTGCTGGCAGCCATGGTGCTCGGCCTCGTGCTCGGCTTCATCGCCCGCTCGATGGGACCGGACGCCGCCGGCGATCCCAACTGGCTCGCCGCGACGCTCTCCACCGTCGGCTCGATTTTCGTGCAGCTTCTGCGGGCCCTCGTGCCGCCGCTGATCTTTACGGCGATCGTGGCTTCAATAGGCAATCTGCGGCAGCTATCCAACGCCGCCGCACTTGTCTGGCAGACGCTCCTCTGGTTCGCGATCACCGCATTGATTGCGGTGCTGATCGGCATCGCGCTGGGCCTGTTCATCCAGCCCGGTCTCAACACCCAGGTGCTGGCAGAAGCCGCCAAGGAGCCCTCGACTACCGGCTCCTGGCTCGACTTCCTCAAGGGGCTGGTGCCGGCCAACATCTTCGGCCTGCAGGCTTCGACAAGGCTCGCGGACGACGGTGCTACTACGGCACTGGGCTTCAACGTCCTGCAGATCCTGGTGATCTCGATCGCGGTGGGTGCGGCCGCTTTGCGCGTCGGCGAGGCCGCCGAGCCGTTCCTCGCGTTCAACCGCTCGCTGCTGGCGATCGTGCGCAAGGTGCTGTGGTGGGTCATCCGCCTGACGCCCATCGGCACGATCGGCCTGCTCGGCAACGCCGTCGCGCAATATGGCTGGCACACGCTGGCCCAGCTCGGCTGGTATGCGATGGCGATCTATATCGGTCTGGCCCTCGTCATCTTCGGGGTCTATCCGATCCTGCTGGCTCTGCACGGCCTCAACCCGGCGCGTTTCTTCGCCGGTGCCTGGCCGGCGATCCAACTCGCCTTCGTATCGCGCTCCTCGGTCGGCACCATGCCGGTGACCGAGACGGTCACAGAAAAGGCCCTCGGCGTGCCACGCGAATATGCAGCCTTCGCCGTCCCGCTCGGCGCGACCACCAAGATGGATGGCTGCGCGGCGATCTATCCGGCGATCTCGGCGATCTTCGTCGCCCAGTTCTACCATCTCCCGCTCGGTATCGAGGATTACATCCTGATCGTGTTCGTGTCGGTCATCGGGTCCGCCGCCACCGCGGGCCTCACCGGCGCCACCGTGATGCTGACGCTGACACTCTCGACGCTGGGCCTGCCGCTCGCCGGCGTCGGCCTTCTGCTTGCCATCGACCCGATTCTCGACATGGGCCGGACAGCGGTGAACGTCGCCGGCCAGGCCCTGGTGCCGACCATCGTCGCCAAGCGGCAGGGCATTCTCGACCAGCAACGCTACGACAATGCGGGCGATATCGACGTGCTCGATGTGGGCGCCCAGCCGAGCCCCGCCTGACGCCTGGCGACGCCTTGTCCGGTAACCGGCGTGGCGGGATCGAATCCCGCCACGCTTGGCAATCAGGGGTTGGGGAGTCTAGGTTTGCGGCGAAATCACCTCAGGAGACCCCGATGATCCGTCGCTTTGCCTCTTTCGCGGCCTTTGCCGCCACGGTTTTTGTCGCTGCAACCGCGCAGGCGCAGGACCTGCCCGACCTCGGCGGACGCACCGTCGTTATCGTCACCGAGAACGCCTACCCTCCGCTCCAGTTCGTCGACCCCAAGACGGGCGATGCCATCGGCTGGGAATACGATGCACTGAAGGAGATGTCGCAGCGGCTCAACTTCGTCGTCGAGTACCAGAACACGAGCTGGGACGCGATGATCCAGTCGGTCTCCGACGGCCAGTACGACATGGGCATGACCGGTATCACCATCCGCGACGACCGCAGGGAGAAGGTCGACTTCTCCGACCCCTACATGCATTCCGAGATGCGCATGCTCGTGCGCACCGACGAGGAACGCTTCGCCGACGAAAAGGCGTTTGGAGAAAACGACGACCTGCTGATCGCCGCCCAGCCCGGCACAACGCCGTTCTATGTGGCCGTCTATGACATCCTCGACGGCAACGAGGCCAATCCGCGCATCAAGCTGTTTGAGACCTTTGGCGCGACGGTTCAGGCCCTGCGCGCCGGTGACGTCGATCTCGTGATGACCGACGGCGTCGCCGCGCAAGGTTACGTCGATGCCTCGGACGGCGCGCTGAAGATCATTGGCGGCCCGCTCGGCTCGGAGGATTTCGGCTTCATCTTCCCGAAGGGCTCCGATCTGGTGGCGCCGATTAATGCCGCCATCGCCGCTATGGAGGCGGACGGGACGCTCGAGGCGCTGAACCAGAAGTGGTTCCTCGAATACAAGATGGGCGAGTGAGCGCAGCGCATCCGCCCGCGAGCCGGAAGGAGTTTCCCTACTGGCTCGCCGCCGCGATAGCGATAGCCATTGTCATCGCCATTTTCGTCGCGGCGAACGACCTTTATTCGCAGGTCTTCAGCATCGTCGTGCGTGGGCTCGGAATCACCGTCTTCGTTACGGTCATCGGGTTTGCACTCGCCTCCGCGCTGGGCCTCGGCATCGCATTGATGGCCCTGTCGGAGTCGCGCGTCCTGCGACAGGCGGCCCGTTTCTATGTCGAGATCATCCGCGGCGTACCCATCTTGGTACTGCTGTTCTGGATCGCCTTTGCCGGGGTGCCGGCATTCGTGGCAGGCTGGAACTGGGCGACGGCGCCGCTGGCGCAGGCCGGCATCATCGAGCCGCTGCTGGTGCGCGACATCTCGCTTCTGTGGCGCGCCATCGTCGCGCTGACGATCGGCTATTCGGCGTTCATCTCGGAAGTGTTCCGCGCGGGCATCCAGTCGGTCGAGGCGGGACAGATCGAGGCCGCGAAGGCGCTTGGGCTTTCCCGCTTCCAGCGCTTCCGGTTGATCGTCATGCCACAGGCGCTACGTACCATCCTGCCGCCGCTCGGCAACGACTTCGTCGCCATGGTCAAGGATTCCTCGCTGGTCTCCGTCCTCGGCGTCGCCGACATCACGCAGATGGGCAAGGTCTATGCGGCCGGCTCGTTCCGCTTCTTCGAAACCTACTCGATCGTGGCTTATATCTATCTGTTGCTGACCGTCACCCTGTCGCTGGCCTTGCGCGCACTTGAACGCAAACTGAGAAAGGGAGCACACGAATGAGCCACGAGGAAAAGGCGCTCGATCGCGTTTATGCCGCCAAGTCGCCCCGGGAGCTTGAGCGAGCCTATGCCGATTGGGCCGCAGATTACGACCGCGACACGATTGCGCTCGGATACAGCCTGCCCTTCGTGATTGCCGGTTGGGTGGCCCGTCACGTGCCGCACGGCGATGGCCCGTTGCTGGATGCCGGCTGCGGAACGGGCCTGTCGGGGCCTTTTCTGAAAGCACTGGGCTATGACGATCTCGTCGGCCTCGACTACTCGCGCGAGATGCTCGATCTGGCCGGGCAGCGCAACGCCTACCGCGAACTCAGGCAGGCCGAGTTAGGCACGACCCTGCCGTGGCCCGACGACCATATCGCAGCCTTTCTCTCGAGTGGTGTGTTCACGGCGGGCCATGCGCCCGCGTCGAGTTTCGAAGAGCTGGTTCGCATCACGCGCCCGGGCGGCCATGCGATCTTCACCGTGCGCGACCTGTTGCTGGAGGATGGCGGGTTCAGCGACGTTCCGGCGGCTCGAAGATGCGGGACGCTGGCGCAGAGTTGAAGAAAGCGAGCCCTTCCGCGCCTTCGTACTGGCCGAGCCGGAGGTGAAGGTGAAGGCGTTCGTGTTTGAAATCGTTTAACCGGAACCCGCTCAATCAATCCGCGTTGAGGCAGACGGTGCAGAGGGCGCCGTTTACGAGGGTATTTGATGCAGGACATACTGGATGACGTCGGCCACGCCACATGGCTGCCGTTCTCGGTTATCGCGGCCCGTCTGGTTTTGGCTGCCGTTCTGGGCGCGATCATCGGCTTCGAGCGCGAGTGGCGCAATCATCCCGCGGGACTTCGCACCCACATACTGGTCTCAATGGCCGCGGCGTGCTTCACGATCATCGGCATCGAGATTGTTCATACCTCGCAGTTCGAGGATGACGGAGCGCGTCAGGATCCTCTGCGTCTGATCGAGGCCGTCACCGCTGGCGTCGCATTTCTTGCGGCAGGCACCATCATTGTCGCGCGCGGTCGCATCAAGGGGCTGACAACAGGCGCGGGCCTCTGGCTGGCTGGCGCCATCGGTCTGGCTGCCGGATTGGGGTTCTGGCAGATCGCCGGCTTCGCAACGGTGCTTGCGGTGGTCGTGCTCGGCGTCATGCACCCTTTGGAAAAGGCTGTCGTCGGCGAGAACGCGAGAAAGGCGGAAAAACCGCCAGCCGGCGACTAGACCGTCCCGATTGCCGAGCCGCCCAAACGCTGGTATGAGCTTGGCCATGGAAGAACTTTTCGGACATCCGGCCTACAAGGGCTTTGTGCTGCAGGACGTAAAGCGTCTGCCTGCACGATTCTTCGTCCGCATCACCGGCGCGACGCTCGCCCGCCTCGGCTGAGCATACGTTCCGAGTTCGGCCCTACAAGGGCCGCCCCAACTTCCATGGCTCCATATCGACGGATTGACGCAAAATGACCGCACCGCGCACACTCTACGACAAGATTTTCGACGAGCACGTCGTCGACCGGCAGGATGACGGCACCTGCCTGCTCTACATCGACCGCCATCTGGTTCATGAGGTGACCAGCCCGCAGGCCTTCGAGGGTCTGCGGATGGCCGGTCGCAAGGTTCGTCAGCCGGAAAAGACGCTCGCCGTGGTCGACCACAACGTGCCGACCTCGCCCGACCGCAAGAACGGCATCAAGAACGAGGAAAGCCGCATTCAGGTCGAGGCTCTGGCCAGGAACGCCGCCGATTTCGGCGTGGAATACTATGACGCCGCCGATATCAGGCAGGGCATCGTCCACATCATCGGGCCGGAGCAGGGTTTCACCCTTCCGGGCATGACCATCGTCTGCGGCGACAGCCATACCTCGACCCACGGCGCGTTCGGCGCGCTGGCCCACGGCATCGGCACGTCTGAGGTCGAGCATGTGCTCGCCACCCAGACGCTGATCCAGAAGAAGGCCAAGAACATGTTGGTCCGCGTCGACGGGCAGTTGCCCGAAGGCGTCACCGCCAAGGACATCATCCTCGCCATCATCGGCGAGATCGGCACGGCCGGTGGCACCGGCTACGTGATCGAATATGCGGGCGAGGCGATCCGTGCGCTGTCGATGGAAGGCCGCATGACGATCTGCAACATGTCGATCGAGGGCGGCGCGCGAGCCGGCCTGATCGCGCCGGACGAAACGACATTCGCCTACGTCAAGGACAAGCCCCGCGCGCCGAAGGGCAAGGCTTGGGACATGGCGCTCGACTACTGGAAGACGCTGAAGACCGACGAGGGCGCGCATTTCGACAAGGTGGTCGTACTCGACGCTGCCAACCTGCCGCCGATCGTCACCTGGGGCTCCTCGCCGGAAGATGTCGTTGCGATCACCGGTCAGGTTCCGGACCCGGCCGCCATTGCAGACGAGACCAAGCGCACCTCCAAGCAGCGCGCGCTCGACTATATGGGCCTAAAGCCGGGCACGAAGATGACCGACATCACGCTCGACCGCGTCTTCATCGGCTCGTGCACCAACGGCCGTATCGAGGATCTGCGCGCCGTCGCCAAGGTTGTCGAGGGCAAGAAGGTCGCGCCGACCGTGGACGCCATGATCGTGCCGGGTTCGGGTCTGGTGAAGGCACAGGCCGAAGCCGAGGGGCTGCACAGGATTTTCATCGAGGCGGGCTTCGACTGGCGCGAGCCGGGCTGCTCGATGTGCCTTGCCATGAACGACGATCGGCTGAAGCCACATGAGCGCTGCGCATCGACCTCGAACCGCAATTTCGAGGGCCGGCAGGGCTTCAAGGGGCGCACGCATCTGGTCTCGCCGGCCATGGCTGCGGCGGCTGCGATCGCCGGCCATTTCGTCGACATTCGCGACTGGAACTGACCGCCGTTTAACGGCTTGTTGTTTCTTCGACGCTAGCATCCTGCCCCAACGGAAACCGGGGCGGGATGTTTGGACGCGAACGTCATCATCGCATTGACGAATCCCGCCATGTCGCTGATCTTTGCCGCGACATTCTTTCTGCTATGGCAACATCGGCGGCAGGCTTACATCGCCCTGCTCGGTGCCTCCTTTCTGGCGATCGGCGGCGGCTTTTTCCTGCACTACTTCACGTTGTACAGCCTGGCGCTCTCAAGCTCGCCGCGAACTTCCTGTTTTTGGCCGGCGGGGTGGGTTTTGCAATCGGCGGCCTGGCACGCTTCGAACGCAAACCCCGGTTCTCACCACCGCCTTGTTTGCGGCGGTAGGCTTTGGCGCCTTCATATGGTTCCTCTTCGTGCAGCCGGACATCATCTGGCGAATCTATTCGCTCAACTTCGCCTTCGGGGCGATCACGCTGACGATGGCCGCCGAGTTGCGTCGGGCGCCCCGACGCAATTTCGTCGACAACATCCTGCTCGGACTGTTGCTCGTTTATGGCGTCAGCTTCTTTGTGCGCCCGGTTCTCGTCATCTGGATCGATGGGCCGTACGAAAGCTACGACAACATTCACCAGTCGCTCTACTGGATCACGCTCACCTTCTCCGCCTCTTTGTTCCTGCTGATTTTCGCGCTTTCGCTTATCACCGCCATTGCGCTCGACGTGATGGAGGAACTTCGGCTGGAATCGCATACCGACCCCCTGTCGGGCTTGCTCAACAGGCGCGGCTTTGAACAGGGGGTTGCCGAAACGCTTCGGAACAGCCGACGCAGGCGCATGGCGGTTACACTGGTCGTCTGCGACCTCGACCACTTCAAGTCGGTGAATGACACCTATGGCCACGCGGCCGGCGACTATGTGATCATGACATTTGCCAACTGCATGCGCGATTTCACCGGTTCCAACCAGATTGCGGGACGCATCGGCGGCGAGGAGTTTGCCGTTCTGCTGTGCGGTAGCGACCGCAATAGCGGGCGCCTTTTTGCCGAAGGCGTGCGGGCGGGCTTCGGCCTCCTGCCCGTACCGCACCTGCCTGGCGACATGCGCTTCAGCGCGAGTTTCGGCGTTGCCGAGTGGCGCGACGGCGAAACTGTGGCCGAGCTTTTCATGCGCGCCGACCGGGCGCTCTATGAAGCCAAGAAGGCAGGCCGCGACCGCGTTCGGGTAGACAATCCGTTGCGGTCTCCGGCCGCGCCGCTCGCCCCTTCACAGCACACCCCGAGACTGCCGGTCGTTGACCTGCTACCATAGCTCGCGTTAACCACTTCTTCGCCCGCTTGACGGAATATGGTCGCGCGGAACGAGATCGGCATGAGCGGCGCAACCTTTATCCTTGTCATCAACCTGGCGGTTGCCGGGCTGTTTTGCGCGGCGTTCATCCTGATCGCGCTCTACAGCCGCTACCGATCGGCATGGTGGTTTGCCGCCGGCTATGCCGCCGGCGGGCTTTATGTCGCGCTCGAGGTTATCCTGCCGGTTCTGCCCGACCCACGGATTGGCGTGTTCCTGGGTAGCATCGCCTTCATCGGCGCCCTGATGTTGGTCAATATCGGGCTTGCCTATCGCTATGACATGACGCCGCCTGCCAGGCTGCTCGCCGCCGCGTTCGTCATCGCGCTGACCTCAACCGTTCTTTCTTTGGGGTTGGAGCGTGATTCCGTATGGCGCATGCTTGCCTATCAAGCCCCATTCGCGCTCATGCAGGCCGTCGGTGTCTATATAGTGCTTTCGGCGCACAGACGCAGGTTGGTCGACAGGCTGCTTGCAGTCTTCCTGTTGCTGACCGCCCTGCACTTTCTTTCAAAAGCGGCAGTTGTGCTGTTGCTCGGCGGTGCAGGGGCCAGCCCTCAGGAATATATCGGCACCGCCTATGCCATGTTCTCACAGACCGTGGGCGCCATTCTCGCCGTTGCAACCGCACTGACGCTGCTGGGCGTACTGATCGCCGATCTCGTCAAGGACATCACCGCCAAGTCGGAAACCGACATGCTTTCGGGCTTGCTGAACCGGCGCGGTTTCGAGCAGCGGCTGGATGAAGTCGCGCGCCGGCATCTGGCAAGGGGACTGCCGGTATCGCTTGTCATGTGCGATCTCGATCACTTCAAGATGGTCAACGATACCTATGGCCACGCCGTAGGCGACCGGCTGATCGTCCTGTTCGCAGAAACATTGCGCGCCTGCGCGGAGGATCACCACGTACTGGGCCGTATCGGCGGTGAGGAATTCGCGGTCATGCTGCCGGGGAGCAACGTCGCGGCGGCGCGCCTGTTCGCGGAGCGGGTGAGGAGCACGCTGACACGCCTCGACCCTGCTGAACTGCCGCCGGAACACCGTTTCACCGCCAGTTTCGGCGTTACCCAGATGAGTCCCACCGAAGCACCATTGGCGCTGATGATGAGGGCAGATGCCGCGCTTTACGAAGCAAAGCGCGCAGGCCGCGACTGCGTACGGGTAGCCCGTGTGCACCAGATCATCGATGACGGCCGGTCGTTTGCCGTTCAGTAGCTACCAGCTGGCGAGCGTCGCGCCGCCGGTGGTGAGACGGTAGCGCGTCATCTCCTCGGCGGACAGGTAGTAGAGCGCCTGCGGCGGCGTATCGAGCGCATGCAGCCACAAAGCGGGATCGACATCCATCTCGCTCAGATAGCGCGCGATACGGGCAGCCGTCGCCTGGGCGTCCGACATCGCCTGAGCGGGATCGTTGGTACCCTTCGTCGCCGCATAGAACTGGTGCAGCCCGACAGCCGCCTTCTCGCCCACGCTCCTGACAGCGCCGCCGGCTAGCACCAGCGGGCAGGACGACGCGCACAGAGCCCCGTCCGGCACTTCGGTCGCAATGCCTTGCTCACGCACCAGCCGCGCCATAGCCATGGCGTCGTCAAGCGAACCGCCGGGCGAATTGAGTGTCAGCGTTTTCACATATTCGCCGCGCGCATCCATTTCGGCTGCGAAGCGCTGTGCCGCGCCCACGTCGATGGAGCCCTCCGCCGACATTACCCCGCCGGAATGCAGCTCAAAGCGAAGTGGCCGGCGCATCGCATCGTCGTCGGCCGTCACGTTCTCGCGCGGATCCAGCGTAGGTTGCCCCTCGCTGCCGGGCCGCACCGCGGGCGGCAGGACCGGTTCGACGATGACGGTGGTGCCCGTAGCCGTCGGGTCGAGCATGAGCCGGTCGTCATACAACGCCTTCAGGTCGAGACCGATGACGACGATGGCACCGGCCAGAAGCCCGCGAAAAGCCCAGCGGGCGATCTCGCCATCGTCGAAGCGTTCGATATAGCGCATGAACATGTTGTGGCGGGGCTGGCCGCCGATCGTTGCCTGATGTTCGCTCATGGGTCGTGCCGTTTCCTCTCGGCCACCGAAAGGGGGTGACGTTTTCCGCTTTTGCCGGCGGCTCGGTCGTATCGTGGTGTTGCGCGACCCCAACGGGATTGGCGTCGCTGGCGTCTTCCTGCGCCGCGAGCGCGCGCCGACGGGCGGCGATCGCCTCCTGGATTTCGAGCGAGCGCATCATGTCGGCTGCCGTTATGCGCTCTGCGTCGTCCATCTCTTCTTCGCCCCGCCGCATGACGGCGTGGGCAACGGCCAGAATGGCGACGAGCACGCCCGGCAGGAGATCGATTGAGATGGCACCAGCCCAGCTCGGCAGGAAGCTTCCGGCATAGAGAATGACCGCCTCGGCCGACGAGAGCGGCACGAAGCGGCGTTCCTCGACCTTGGGCTGGTTGAGGATTTCGCCGGCCGCCGCCGACAGCGCTTCCGACTGGGAAGCGACCGAAGTGCGGATCGTGTCCATCACCGCGTTCTGCCGTCCGGCAAGGTCGGCCGTATTGCCGCCGGCCACCGGCGCGATGAAGCCGAGCGACAGGTCCGCGGCCGCGCGCGCCACGGAGGGAGCGATGGAGGTCTGCTCCAGCGCCGAGATCACGCCGGCGAGCTGGACGGCCTGCTCGGCAAACTGGTCCGCGCGCGGCTGAACCGGTCCGCTGCCGGAAACGAGCCCGCGCATCGTCGCAAGATGGCCTTGCCCTTCCTCGAACAGCGTGCGGACGGTTTCGCGCGAGGCCTGGATCGTCGATTCCAGTTCGCCCATCTGCGCCGACATCTGCGTCAGGAGCTGCACGACGGTGCCCGAGCCGGATGTGCCGGTCAGCGCGCCCGATTCGCGTTCGTCATCGGCAAGGCGGGCAAAGCGCTCAGCGGCGCGCTGGATGTCCGGCAGCAGCGACAGTGCGCCCAAAGCGTTCGAATGTGCCTGGTCGAGATCGGCGGTGTAGCCTTCCTGCGTCGTGGCGAGATGCTGCTCGACGGCAGCCGAGCCGGCAAGTGCCGCGGCGTTGAGCCAGGACGACATGGCGATGATCATCACCGAACCGGCCGCCATGATCGCAAACAGCGCCAGTCGTGACAGGCCGTCGCGCATCTCTGGCAGGAAGCGGCTCAGATAGACCCAGAACCCGTAGATGCCGACGGAAACGGCGACCGAGTAGACAATTGCCGCGAAGAAGACGAGGACGGCATCGCCGTCGAGCAGGCTGCGCACGCCGAGATAGGTGTAGACGCCGCTCGCCAGCGCCAGCGTGGCCAGCACGAATCGCGTCATCGTCTCCAGCGAGGCGACCTGCTCTTTCAGACGGCGCGCGGTGCGAGCCTTGCTCATCGACGCTCCTTGTCCTGCCATTGGCGCAGGAAAGATGACCGGATCATGCTGCCGGCACGACGGCTGCTATCGGCATACCAGTGGCGCCTGCGGCACCACTCCCTCCGGCAGACCGTACATGCGGTCGCGCCCTTTCCAGACATAAGGCGGTCGCGAGCAGTGGCGGATCTGCTGCATGTCGCGCTCCTCGTCCAGATAGACGACCTGTGGCTCCTCCGGCTCGTAGTAGGAGCCGGTCAGGTTGTAGGATTCGGCGACATGGCCCATGCCGACGAGAATTCGCTGGTGGCCCGCATGGCTGTAGATGACCAGATTGCCAAAGGAGTCCGCGTGAACGCGATCCCTGTAGTCTCCGGCCATGGCCGCGCCTGACGCCATGACGGCAAGGGCGCCCGCACCGATTGCGAGACAGATTGTGCGCATGGCATTGCTCCCAGGTTGGACGCCAGCTCGACCCGGGATTTTAACGACTTATTAACCTTTGTTAAGGCCCCTCGCGCCGCCGCTGCACCGTGACGCAGCAATATGGTTAACCGACCGCGCGCGGACGGACCAGCGGCGTGGTGACCGCGCTATAGCCCGTTGGCCGCATTGACAGGCCGGCGCGAAAGGACTGAAAGGGGGACCGGACACGAGGACATCTCCATGGCTGCCAATCACCAGATCGACATCACCCTCCTGCGCCTGCGCGACGCGCGCGACTTGGCGCCGTTGCTGGCCGCCTATGCCCAGGCGCTGAAGCGCGGCGCCCCGCGCCGGCCGGACGAGTTCTACGCCGAGACGCTCCTGCAGGACCGCACAGCCGAGGTGATGGGCGCGCGGATCGACGGCGATCTCGTCGGCTTCGCGATCTTCACCGACCTGCCGGACCCCGTCACCGGGCTGCGCTGCGGTCAGGTCGATCACCTTTACGTGCACCACGACCATCGCAAGAAGGGAATCGCCAAGGCGCTGATCGACTTGCTCGCCGATCAGGCCGAGGAACGCGGCTGGTCGCGGCTGGCGCTCAATGCGCCGCGCCAGCCCGAGGAAGGCCGCAAGCTCTACGAGCAGATCGCTGCGCCAGCCGACTGGACGGCCTTCGTGATCCGCTACGACGCATCCTGAGATTGCGTGCGGCTAATCCTGCCACTCGATCCAGCGGCCATGGAAGTCGCATCTGGCGAGCCTGCGCGTCTCGCCGCCGGGCCATGTCGTCAGGCTGAGCGTCGCCCAGCCGTCCTGCGGATCGCGCGGCTCCATGCGAAGCCTGTAGAGCGGTGCGGCAGTGCTCGCTTCCCGGCCGGCCTCGGACAGCGCCGCCAGAATCTCGTCCTTCGTCTGGCGGGGCATGTATTGCCACATGATCGAATGGAAGACGACGAAGGCCTCGCCTGCCGACCGTTGCGCTAGCGTTGCCCGCACGAATTCGCCGGCGTCCGCCTTTGCCACCGCGACAGGATGCTGTTCGGCTAGCGCCAGCGCACCGTCGAGACGCTGCAATCGCTCGGGCTGGTCCGGCCACACATAGGAGCGCAGCCGCATCCGGCCCTCTTCCGACGCGATGTCGACGGGAGCGATGTCGCAGCCCCAACGTGACCGTACCGTAAGCACGCCGTCCAGCGGCGGCACATTGCCCTTGATCTGCGGTGCAAGGTGAACCGGTGAAGCCCTGTCGCCCCAGTGCGCATCACCGTAGCTATAGGAAAAGCGGTCGAAAAGCAGATTGAGCCCCGCGCTCGAACCGATCTCGCAAAGCGTCAGCGGCAGGCCGCTCTCGCGCGCGATCGCCAGAAAGCCGGGTAGCAACATCGCCGAGCGCGCGATCTCGTTGGTCTGTGGCGCCGAATCCAGCCAATCGCGAAGCAGCCTGTCGTGTCGCTCGATGGCACGTGAAAGCGCGCCCGCCAGTTCGGCATCGGAAACCCTGTTGGGCGGATAGGCTGCACGCAGGTCGTCGTCCATGCCCGACAGGACGAGCCGGTGGAGACCACCGCACAGGCGGGTCACGACGAGTGCTGCCCTTGCATCTCCTTGCCAGCCGATAATCCGCCGACCTGTGGCCGTTCCGTCGTCTACGACGCTGGCCAGGGCCCGGCAAAGCATGGCAGTGAAGGGCGAGCCCAGATCCTCGCCCGCCCTGGCCTGACGTTCGAACAGTTCCGTGACTCTGGCTGGCAGCATCGCGAGCCGCCTAGACCCGGCGTTCCACCATCATCTTCTTGATTTCCGCAATCGCCTTGGCCGGGTTCAGCCCCTTCGGGCAGGCCTGCGTACAGTTCATGATCGTGTGGCAGCGATAGAGGCGGAAGGGGTCTTCCAGGTTGTCGAGACGCTCGCCGGTCGCCTCGTCTCTGGAGTCGATGAGCCAGCGATAGGCTTGGAGCAGCACGGCCGGCCCCAGATAGCGCTCGCCGTTCCACCAGTAGGACGGGCATGAGGTCTGGCAGCAGAAGCAGAGAATGCACTCATAGAGACCGTCGAGCTTGGCGCGATCCTCGTGGCTCTGCTTCCATTCCTTCGCCGGCTCCGGCGAAACCGTCTGCAGCCAGGGCTGGATCGAGGAGAGCTGCGCGTAGGGCACGGTGAGGTCCGGCACGAGGTCCTTCACCACCGGCATGTGCGGCAGCGGATAAACGCGCACCGCACCCGAAATCTCGTCCGCGCCTTTGGTGCAGGCAAGCGTGTTGGTGCCGTCGATGTTCATGGCGCAGGAGCCGCAGATCCCTTCGCGGCAGGAGCGGCGCAGTGTCAGCGTCGGGTCGACCTTGTTCTTGATCCACAACAGCGCGTCGAGCACCATGGGGCCGCAATCGTCCATGTCGACATGATAGGTGTCGACGCGCGGGTTCTCGTCGTCATCGGGCGACCAGCGATAGATGCGGTACTCGCGCAGGTTGGTGGCGCCTTCCGGCTTCGGCCAGACCTTGCCTTCATTGACCCGCGAGTTCTTGGGAAGGGTGAGTTCAACCATTCTTCTGCCTCGCGATCAGTAAACCCGCGCCTTGGGCGCGATCTTGGCCAGGCTGATGCCGCCTTCCGATTCCGGCAGCATCGTCTCGGTGTGCACCGGCCGGTAGTCGAGCTTGACGTTACCGGCCTCGTCCACCCACGACAGCGTGTGCTTGCGCCAGTTGACGTCGTCGCGGCTGTCGAAGTCCTCGCGGGCGTGCGCCCGCGGCTCTCCTTGCGAGCTTCCGCGCCGTAGACGGTGGTGATGGCGCAGGCCATCAGGTTCTCGAGCTCCAGCGTCTCGACGAGATCCGAGTTCCAGATCATCGACCGGTCGTGGACCTTGATGTCGGGGAGCTCGCTCCAGATCGCCGAGATGCGCTTGCAGCCCTGCTCGAGCGTCTCCTGCGTGCGGAAGACGGCGGCGTCTTCCTGCATGGCGCGCTGCATCTTTTCACGCAGCTCAGCCGTGGGCTGGGAGCCGTCGGCGTGGCGGATACGATCGAAGCGCTCCATGATCTTGTCGCAGGCGGCAACGTTGACCGCCGGAATCGGCGCCTCGCGGTCGATCACCTGGCCGGCACGGATCGCCGCCGCGCGGCCGAAGACGACCAGATCAATCAACGAATTGGACCCGAGCCTGTTGGCGCCATGCACCGAGGCGCAACCCGCCTCGCCGACCGCCATCAGGCCGGGCTGGATGCGCTCCGGATTGTCGTGGTCGGCGTTCAGCACCTCGCCCCAGTAATTGGTCGGGATGCCGCCCATATTGTAGTGCACCGTCGGCAGCACCGGGATCGGCTCCCGGGTGACGTCGACACCGGCGAAGATTTTCGCCGACTCGGAGATGCCCGGCAGGCGCTCGTGAAGGACCGCCGGGTCAAGATGGTCGAGGTGAAGGAAGATATGGTCCTTGGCCTTGCCTACGCCGCGACCTTCGCGGATTTCCATCGTCATGCAGCGCGAAACGACGTCGCGCGAGGCAAGGTCCTTGGCCGAAGGCGCATAACGCTCCATGAAGCGTTCGCCCTCGGAATTGACGAGATAGCCACCCTCGCCGCGCGCGCCCTCGGTGATGAGGCAGCCCGCGCCGTAGATGCCGGTCGGGTGGAATTGGACAAACTCCATGTCCTGCAGCGGCAACCCGGCGCGTGCGACCATGCCATTGCCGTCGCCGGTGCAGGTGTGAGCCGAGGTGGCGGAGAAATAGGAGCGGCCGTAGCCGCCGGTCGCCAGCACCACCATCTTGGCTGCGAAGCGATGGATGGTGCCGTCATCGAGGTTCCAGGCCACGACACCGGTGCACACACCGTCGGTCATGATCAGGTCGAGCGCGAAATACTCGATGAAGAACTGGGCGTTGTTCTTGACCGACTGGCCATAGAGCGTGTGCAGGATCGCATGGCCGGTGCGGTCGGCGGCGGCACAGGTACGCTGCACGGGCGGGCCGTCGCCGAAATTCTGCATGTGGCCGCCGAACGGACGCTGGTAGATGCGGCCATCCTCGGTGCGCGAGAAGGGCACGCCATAATGCTCGAGTTCGTAGACTGCGGCTGGCGCCTCGCGCGCGAGGTATTCCATGGCATCGACATCGCCGAGCCAGTCCGAGCCCTTGACGGTGTCGTAGAGGTGCCACTGCCAGTTGTCCGGCCCCATGTTCTGGAGCGAGGCGGCGATGCCGCCCTGTGCGGCGACGGTGTGCGAGCGTGTCGGGAAAACCTTGGTGATGCAGGCCGTCTTCAGGCCCTGCTCGGCCATGCCGAGTGTCGCGCGCAGCCCGGCGCCGCCGGCACCCACGACAACGACGTCGAACTTGTGATCGACATAGGTGTAGGCGCTTCCAGTCACGCCCGGCTTTTCGACGTTGTTTCTTGTCTCGGCCACGCCTCAGCCTCCGAATGCGATCTTGAGCAGCGCGAAGATGCAGACCGCGCCGACGATAAGGGCGAAAAAGATGTTGAGCAGCAGCGAGATGATCTTGAGGAGTTCGTCATGGACGTAATCCTCGATCACCATCTGCATGCCGAGCTTCATGTGATAGCAGATCGAAATCACAGCCAGCACGAGCGCGAGCGTCACGAATGGATTGCCGAGGGTGGCGCGCACATCGGCATAGGAGGCATCGCTGAGCGCGATGACGAGCCCTATGAAAAACAACACCAGCGGCAGATTGGCGACCGCGGTGACGCGTTGATACCAGAAATGGCCAGTGCCTTCACGAGCGGCCCCGAGGCCGCGGACACGCGAAAGCGGCGTACGAAAATCGGTCATGTCAGGCTCCCCGCGCGAGATAGCCGATCACCCACAGGATGATGGTCAGAGCCACGGAAACGAAGGGCATCGCAACGGCAACCCTGGTCGAGAAATGTTTCTCAAGACCGAGGCCCGCATCCATGACGAAATGACGGATACCGCCCAGCATGTGGTGGAGGAGCGCCCAGGTGAAGCCGAACAGGATGAGCCGACCGATCCAGGAGCCGTAGACCGCGCTGATCGTGTCGAACCACTCTTGCGACGTCGCGGCGGCCAGCAGCCAGACCGCAAACAGCACAATGCCAAAATAGAGCGCGACGCCAGTGATGCGATGCACGATCGACATCATCATCGTCGGAATTGGCTTGTAGATGAACAGATGCGGCGAAAGCGGTCTGGCGCGGGTGGCTGCGGATTTGCTCATGGCTCCCCGGGAGATGGCGGCTACGCTCGCAAAGCCCGCTGAAAACGGCATCGGCGGTTCGGAACGCGACCTGTGGCTGCCGGCTTTCTAATGCGGTTTTTGCAGCGCGTCAAAGCCGGAAAACCACGCCGGATCACAATGCGTTCGACCGCAGTTCGCTTCAATCGATTGAAGTCGTGCGGACCGGACCGACGTCACGAAAACGAATCAGCGAACGCAGGTAAGCGGTTCGCTTCCAGCCTTCATCCAGAGCGCCTCACGGCCTTCGACAACCAGGGCAAGCCCGCCCTCGCCATAGCGGCTGGTCTGGGTGGGCGGCGATGCCGGGAGCTCGTAGCTATCGCCCTCCGCTTCAACAAGCCTGACCGAGGAACTGCGATTCTCGACCGATATCGCACCGTCCTCACCGCAATTGTAAGTGGCGTGACGCGGCTGCGTTGTGGCCACGACCTCTTCCGCGCCGCCGGATTGCTGTCCATCGGCAACGCAGGCCGCAAGGAGAAAAGCGAAACCGCAAAGCAACACGACGCGATGGGCACCACGGCCCGCTCGGGGATTCGTAATCATGGCGTCGACTTAGCGCCAATTGCCGACAAAGATCAACGCGGTTGCGGCTGTCGTTGCGTGAGCGGTGGCCGCAACCCGATCTTACCACAGGGTCTTGCGGTAGGCTTCGTCGAGCGACTTGTCGACCGTTGCGGCCGATTCCGACAAGGCAAGCTGATCGCGCAGGATTTCGCCCAGAGTTGGCATCGTGCCGCGCTCTGGCCAGCTTTCCGGCTTCCACAGCTCCGATCGCATGAAGGCCTTGGCGCAATGCATGTAGCAGGCCTTGACGGACGGACACGATCAGCACGGTGATCGGCAACTTGCCGTCCACGGCTAGCCTGTCTCGCAGCGTTTCGTCCGCGGTGATGCGTGCCTCGCCGTTGACGCGCAGTGTCTCGTTCATGCCGGGGATGAGAAACAGCAGGCCGACAGCAGAGTTGGCAACGACGTTTTCCCAAGTGTCGAGGCGGTTGTTGCCCGGCCGGTCGGGAATCGCGAGCGTGTGGTCATCGAGCACGGCAACGAAACCCGGTCTGTCGCCTTTCGGCGTCACATCCGCATTGCCCGCATTGTCGGACGAGCCGATGAGCACGAAAGGGCTCCTGCCGATGAAGGAGCGGGCGTGATGGTCGAGCAGGCGTAGTTCCTTGCGCAGCGGCCCGTCACCCGGTTGCCGGTAATGCTGCCTCAGGCCTTCGCGCGTGGTGATGAACTCCATCGGATGTCCTCTTACTCGGCCGGCTTGTCTTCCAGCGCGTGGCGCATGATCAGCGGCATCTGGCTGAAGGTGAAGGCAAGGGTGATCGGCATGATGCCCCAGACCTTGAATGCAACCCAGAAATCGGTCGAGAAGTTGCGCCAGACCACTTCGTTCGCAAGGGCCAAGAAGAAGAAGAACAGGCCCCAGCGCAATGTCAGCTTGCGCCATCCTTCAGCATCGAGCCGGAAGGCCGAATCGAACACATAGCCAAGCAGCGACCTGCCGAAGAAAAGCCCGCCGAGCAGCACCGTGCCGAAGAGCGTGTTCACGATGGTCGGCTTCATCTTGATGAAGATCTCGTCCTGCAGCCACAGGGTCAGTGCGCCGAAGACGAAGACGACGACGCCCGACACCAGTGGCATGATCGGCAGCGACCGGGTCAGCAACCACGACACCGAAAGCGAGATGGCGGTAGCGACCATAAACAGGCCGGTGGCCAGAAAAAGCGGACCACCAAGAGAGCCCAGCGACGGCCAGGTCTCGATCAGGCTTTCACCGCGCGCGTTGGCGAAAAAGAAGACGAGCAGAGGCCCCAGCTCCAGCGCAAGCTTGAGCAAGGGGTTCATTTCTTTCTTCTTCGGGTCTTCGGGACCGCGCTCGAGAATGGGATCGTTCATCAATTCACTCCGGCGATCGCCTTGGCAAAGTCGCCCGCAGAAAAGGGTTCCAGGTCGTCGACCTGCTCGCCGACGCCGATGAAATAAACCGGCAATTTATGCTTCGCAGCGATTGCGACAAGAATGCCACCGCGCGCCGTGCCGTCGAGCTTGGTCATCACCAAGCCGTTGACGCCTGCAACATTGCGGAAGATTTCGACCTGATTGAGGGCATTCTGGCCCGTCGTCGCATCGACCGTTTGAAGCACGGTATGCGGCGCCTCAGGATCGTGCTTGCCGAGCACGCGCACGATCTTCTCGAGTTCGGCCATCAGCTCGGCCTTGTTCTGGAGCCGGCCGGCGGTGTCGATGATGAGCACGTCGGAGCCTGCCTCCTTGGCCTGCTGGTAGGCGTCGAAAGCCAGCCCGGCAGCATCGGCGCCGAGCCTCGATGCGACGACAGGCGAACCGGTGCGCTCGCCCCAGATCTTGAGCTGCTCGATCGCCGCGGCGCGGAACGTGTCGCCCGCGGCGAGCGTCACCTTGAGACCGCCCGCCGTCAGCTTGGCGGCGAGCTTGCCGATAGTCGTTGTCTTGCCGGTCCCGTTGACGCCGACCACGAGGATGACATGCGGCTTGTGGCTGAGGTCGAGTTCCAGCGGCAGGGCGACGGGGCCGAGCACCTTTTCGATTTCCTGGGCCATCACCGCCAGAACTTCATCGCCGGAGACATCCTTGCCGTAACGGCCGGAGGCGAGGGTGTCGGTGACGCGGATCGCGGTTTCCATGCCGAGATCGGCACGGATCAGAACGTCTTCCAGATCCTGCAGCGTGTCGTCGTCGAGTTTGCGCTTGGTGAAGACGCCCGAGATCGAGTCGCGCAGCTCGCGCGAGGAACGCGAAAGACCCTGGCTGAGACGCTGATACCACGACAGACGCGGCGCAGGCGCGGCTTCGACCGGCGCGGGCTCGCTCTTTTTCTCGACCGCCCTGGAAACCGTGACCCTGGCTGGAGGTGGCGCATCAACCGGCGCAGCCGTCGGCGCGAGCTCCTCACCCTTACCGTCGTCCGATGAAGAACGAGAGGGAGGCAACGCCGTTGCAGCATCGTCCTCTTCGTCCGGCAATGCGGACGAAGACCGCTCCTCCTTTGCAGCCGGTTCGCGATTCTCCGCCTCAGCGGGGAGGGTGTCAGCGCGAGGCCGAAGTGGCTCTGGCTCTGGCTCTGGCTCTGGCTCTGGCTCTGGCTCTGGCTCTGGCTCTGGCTCTGGCTCTGGCTCTGGCTCTGGCTCTGGCTCTGGCTCTGGCTCTGGCTCTGGCTCTGGCTCTGGCTCTGGCTCTGGCTCTGGCTCTGGCTCTGGCTCTGGCTCTGGCTCTGGCTCTGGCTCTGGCTCTGGCTCTGGCTCTGGAATTGTCGGTGCCGGTTCCGGCACTTCAAGCGGAATTTCGGGTATGGGGCGGGATTCCGGGGCGGGCACCACATCCGGCTCAAGCGGAACCGGCGGCACCTCGGCGGGAACCGGCTCGGGCTCGCCGGGTTCGGCAGTTTCAGGTGCGGGCTCGGCGGTCGGCGCGGTCTCCTCGACCGGCCGGCGCAGAAATTCGGGAACCGGGCCTTCCACCGGGGCCTGGTCGGGCGTCGCGGCGGGCGGTGTCGGCGCCGCCTCGGCAGCTTGTGCCGGCGTCGGCGCAGCAGGCGCATCGTCCGCCGGACGCTCCTCGACTTCCTTGTTGCCGAAGGAGAAGATTTTCTTGATAAAACCGAATGCCATGTCTTCCGCGTACCCCTTACGCAGCCTGCGCCGCGAGGGGGCGCGCGATCAGCCGCTCCCCGTCATGCCCTGAAACGGCAACCTCGACAACGTCGCCAGGCTTGCCCGCATCGACCGCAGCCAGCGTAAAGCCCTCCGCGCGGCCGATACCTTCGCGTTCCACGAGAATGCGCTGCCGCGTCCCGACCAGCACATCGAGATGCCGGCGATAGGCCGCGTCGCCGGCGGCACGAAGCCGCGCCGCACGCTCCTTCACGACGGTCCGATCGACCTGCGGCATGCGCGCCGCGGGCGTACCCTCGCGCGGGCTGAAGGGGAAGACGTGCAGGTGCGTAAGTCCGCACTCGTCGACGATCTTAAATGAGTTCTCGAACATTTCTTCGGTTTCCGTCGGGAAGCCGGCGATCAGGTCGGCGCCGAAGACGATGTCGGGCCTAAGCTGCCGCACATCTTCGCAGAAGCGGATCGAATCGTCGCGAAGGTGGCGGCGCTTCATACGCTTCAGCACCATATCGTCGCCGGCCTGCAACGAAAGATGCAGATGCGGCATCAGCCGTGGCTCGGTGGCGATGGCCTCCATCAGCTCGTCATCCGCCTCGATCGAATCGATCGACGACAGCCTTAGCCGCGCGAGGTCCGGCACCTGCTTCAGGATCGTCTTGACCAGCCGGCCGAGCCTGGGGCTGCCCGGCAGATCGGCGCCGTAGCCGGTCATGTCGACGCCGGTCAGAACCACTTCGGCATAACCGTTGCCGGCGAGGCGCTTGACCTGGTCGACCGCGGCGCCCATCGGCACCGAGCGCGAGTTTCCGCGCCCGTAAGGAATGATGCAGAAGGTGCAGCGGTGGTTACAGCCGTTCTGCACCTGCACGAAGGCCCGCGCGCGGCCCTCGATGGCGTCGACCATATGCGAGGCCGTCTCGGTGACCGACATGATGTCGTTCACGCGCGCCTTCTCGAAATCGTTGACCCCGAAATCGGGAAGCGCGCGATAATTGTGCGCCTTCAGCTTCTCCTCGTTGCCGAGGACGAGATCGACCTCGTCCATCGCTACGAAGCTGTCGGGGTCGGTCTGGGCAGCACAGCCCGTGACGATGATGCGTGCGCCGGGGTTGTCGCGGCGCGCCTTGCGGATCGCCTGCCTGGCCTGTCGCACCGCCTCGCCCGTGACGGCGCAGGTGTTGAATATCACGGCACCGCCGCCAAGATCGCCGAGCCCGGCGGCATTCGCTTCGCGCCTCATCACCTCGGATTCGTAAGTGTTGAGCCGGCAGCCGAAGGTGACGACATCGATGCCCCCGGGGGTATCCTTGCCCCCGCTCATGCCGCGCCCTCGACCTCGCGTTCCCACGAACCGGTGGCCGGGTCGAGCAGACCCGAGAACTCCCACTCCGCCGGCCCGGTCATGATCACATGATCGTCGTCGCGCCATTCGATCAGGAGCTTGCCGCCGCTGGGCGCGGTGACCGTGACGGTGCGCCCGGTGCGCCCGGTGCGGGCAGCCGACACGGCCGCCGCACATGCCGCGGACCCGCATGCCTTGGTGAGGCCCGCGCCGCGCTCCCAGGTGCGGATGGTCATCGCATCCGGTGCAGTCACCTGAGCAATGGTGATATTGGCGCGCTCGGGAAAGATCGGGTGATTTTCGAGCAGTGGCCCGAACCGGTCGAGGTCATAGGACCAGACGTCCTCGTCCACCCAGAAGATCGCATGCGGATTGCCCATTGAGGCCACCGAGGGCGAATGCAGCACCGGGGCGTCGATCGGGCCGATCTGCAGCTCGATCATTCGCGTATCGCGAAACTCCTCCGCCAGCGGAATATCCTGCCAGCCGAAGCGCGGCATGCCCAGATCGACCGAGATCGTGCCGTCTTCATGCTCGCGCGCGTTCAGGAGGCCGGCAACGGTTTCAAGGGTAAAGACGGACCGGCCGGTTTCAGCTGACAGCGCCTGGACGACGCAGCGCGTGCCGTTGCCGCAGGCCTGCGCCGGCGAGCCGTCCGAATTGAGGATTTCAACGAAGGCATCGGTGCCGGGCGTGCGGGGATCGTGCACCGCCATGATCTGGTCGAAGCGCGTCGACGGGTCGGCATTGAGCGCAATGGCGGCCGCCGCCGCAACCCGGTCGGCGCGGCCACGCATATCGACAACGATGATCTCGTTGCCGATGCCATTCATCTTCGCAAAGGGTGCGCGTTCGCTCATGCGCCGGTATATGGCGGAAAAGGGCGCTGATTACCAGTGCGCGGCCTTTCGCGATCAGGCGATGGCGACAATCCCGAGCACGGCGAGCAGGAAGAGAACCAGCACGATACCGATGAGGATCTTCGCACCCGTCATGGCTGCGCCGGAGATCGTGTTGAGACCCAGCAGGCCGGCAACGGCCGCGACGATCAGGAGAATGAGAATCCATTTGAGCATTGCGGAACCTCCATTGAAGCGCGAATTCTGGATGCCCCAGGAACGCCGCGTCCTAATCGAAGTTCCGCTCAGCCGATTACTGGCGGCACGTCCCAGACCTCACCGGGCTGCATTGGGCGGAAACGGTCGCGTGAAATCGCCTTGTGGTCGAGCGCGGCATGCAGCAGGTCACGCGGCTCCTCGATCGGCTCGTTGGTGAGTTGGAACGTGCCCCAGTGGTGACCTGCAGCGAATGCTGCGCCGGCCAGCACCATACCTTCGACCGCCTCCGACGGGTTCTGGTGCTGGGCTTCCATGAACCAGCGCGGCTCATAGGCGCCGATCGGCAGGATCGCCAGCCGGAAGCCGCCATGCTTGCGCGCGGCTTCGCGGTAGTTGATGCCGCCGTGGAAGCCGGTATCGCCGACGACGTAAATGCCACCACCCGGCGCATCGACGACAAAACCGGCCCACAGGGCCATGCGGCGGTCGCCGGTTCCGCGTGCCGACCAGTGGTGCACCGGCTCGATGTGAACCGGCATGGAACCGCAGATCGCCATGTCGCCCCAGTCGTGCGCTGCGATCCGCATATCCGGCACGCTTTGACGAACGATCGTGTCGTTTCCCAGCGGTGTGATGACCAGCGGGTCATGCGCCTGCTTCAGCCGCGCGAGGGTCGCAACGTCCATGTGGTCATAGTGATTGTGGCTGAGCAGCACGAGATCGATTGGCGGCAGGTCCTCGAAGGCGACGCCCGGCGCGTTTATACGGCGCGGCCCCGCGAACGAAAGCGGCGAAACGCGGTCGGACCATACAGGGTCGGTGAGGATGTTCATGCCCCCGGTCTGGATCAGCAGCGTGGCATGACCGACCATCGTGACCACCAGCCGCTGTCCTGCCACACGCGGCTCCGGCTTCGCTTCGGGAAACGAGCTCGGCCATTCGTCCGGCCAGCGGGCGCGTCCGCCGCCGAACTGCCAGCGCAAAAGGTCGGTGAAGCCCGCGGGCGGTTTACCCTGAGGATTGAAAAAGACGGTGCCGTCGAAATGATCGCTTTTCGGCCCAGAGTAATACCGACTGCCAGATCCACTCTTCGCCATCGCTGCTCCGCCTCCGGCAGCCGCGACGCCGCCGAGCCCGATCCACTTCATCAACCCGCGCCTGTTCATGGCCCTCAGGATAACGCCTGCCGGCATTCCGGCAAGCGGCTCGGACCTCGCGTCAGCTGCCTTGGGGTTGCCGGGAACCCTAATTTAACCATATGCGTTGGATTATCCTTGGGATTGCCACTATTCTGGCGATTGAAGGGATTCAAATTGGACGTACGAAACGGGTTACCGTTTCGACGGAGGGAATCGATGGGTTTCAGAACTACCGGCGTATTGGCCACGACATTTATCGCGCTCGCATTGGCCGGTTGCCAGAGCGAACGCTTCTCGCGGCTGGATTCGAGCGGTCCTGCGCCGGCGCCACTGTCGCCCGCACCGGCCGGTACGGTGACGTCCGGCCAGCTTCCGCCACCCGGTCAGCCGGGCGTGACGGATCCCAGCCAGTTCCCCGCAGCCCCGGGCGCGCAACCGGGACAGCTTCCCTCTGACGGGACCCAGGTCGCAGCCGTCGATCCAGGTGCCAATGCGCCTGAGATCACCACGGGTAGCGTCGCAGGCGTATGGAATGCCAGCGTCTCCGGACAGAGCTGCCGCATCGCGACACCGCAAACGCGCTTCGGCCAGGGCTATCGCGCCGGGCCGCTGCGGTGCCCGGCACCGCTCGACGGCGTCAAGTCGTGGAACGTATCGGGCAGCCAGCTCGCGCTCTACAACGACAACGGCGAAGTGCTTGCACGCCTCTATTCCTCGGGTGGTGAGCGTTTCGACGGCCAGACGAGCACGGGCGTACCGGTTTCACTGTCCCGCTGAGCCACATCATATAGCGCGACAGCATACAGGCCCCGCCGATGTCTTCGCTCGACGACCTGTCGACATTCCGTACGTTGCGGCAGCATTACGAGCATCTTGAGCAGGCCGGCACCATCATCTCTGACCCGGCGCAGCTACGGATCGTGGATGCGCTGGACCGTTTGATCGCCGACGTCTCGACCAAGCGTCTGGCATCCAAATCCAGCGCACTGGGCTGGCTTTTCGCCAAACGAAAGCAGCCGCGCGAGACCGTGAAGGGTCTGTACGTCTATGGGGGCGTCGGGCGCGGTAAAACAATGCTCATGGATCTGTTCTTCGAACGGGTTCCGGTGAAGCGCAAGCGGCGCGCCCACTTCAATGATTTCATGGCCGACGTCCACGATCGCATACAGAGCCATCGCGAGGCGCTGAAACGCGGCGAGACGAAGGAGACGGATCCGATCCCGCCGGTTGCCAAGGCACTGGCCGAAGAAGCGTGGATTCTATGCTTCGACGAATTCGCGGTGACGGACATCGCCGACGCCATGGTCCTGTCGCGGCTGTTTTCCAGCCTGTTCGCGGAAGGCGTCGTGCTCGTCGCGACGTCGAACGTGGCGCCGCGCGATCTTTACCGCGATGGCTTGAACCGGGCGCTCTTCGAACCATTCATCGGTATCCTGGAACGCCACGCGGAAGTGATCGCGCTCGACGGACCGACCGACTACAGGCGCGAAAAACTCGACCGGATGCGGGTCTATATGACGCCTTGCGATGCCGAGACCGCCAGCCAGATGGACGAAGCATGGCACGCAGCTACCGCCGGCCACACGACGCAGGAGACGCGACTCGCGGTGAAAGGCCGGGAACTGGTTATTCTACGCGCCAACGGCACGGCGGCGCGCTTTACCTTCGGCGAACTTTGCGAAAAGCCGCTGGGCGCGCGCGACTATCTGGCAATCGCCTCTCGTTTCGACACGCTGTTCATCGACTGCATTCCGGTGATGGGTCAGGAAAAGCGCAACGAGGCCAAGCGCTTCATCTTGCTGATCGACACGCTTTACGACAACCGCATGCGGCTTGTCGCAAGTGCCGAAGCGCCGCCGGAACAGCTCTATGCCGGCACCAGCGGCACGGAAGCCTTTGAGTTCGCCCGCACGGCGTCCCGCCTGACGGAAATGCAGACCCGCGACTGGCTGGAGACGGTGCGGCAGCGTGAAACGCCACGCTAGCCGTTCTCTGCCTGCTTCCAGTCTCCCGTGGTGTTCCACCATCGGTTGGGATTGCTGCTGTCGTCGAGCCCCTTGGAGCGGCTGCCGAGTATGGTCTGAATACGAATGACCGGTTCCTGGTAGCTGTGGACCTGAAAGATCGCCTCGATCACCCGGTCGATAATCGGCCGGTCGGCAGGAAGCTCGAAGGACACCTCGACCACCCCGGGGCGGGCCCTAACCTCGCTCTCCGGTCCGGCCGCGGCGCCGTCCAGAGGGCGATATCGCTCAATGCCGGTCCCGCTCTGATAGGCGTTGCCGTCGTAGTTGCCCATGGCAAGCGGGGTTATCGCCACCACCGCCTTCATGATGCGATCGACATCCTCGGTGGGCGCCTGAAAACTCAGGAGCACCAACTGCTCCATCCGCAAAGATGTCGTTTCAAACGATCGCTCAAACATCCACTGCCTCCCTTCGATATGGCAAAGCGGCAGTCTAAACGCAGACGTGCTGACATCGCGGAGTCAGCAGATTGGCGACAATCCCGTTGCTTCGTGGTTTGCAGCTACTGTTCCATTTCGGTTCAAACTGGCGATCGAGGCAAATCCAGCCCTACGGATTCTTACGTTTACGTAAGATAATAATGATCTAAACGATTGAAAATGTTCGCGTGGTAAGAATCGGTTGAGTTTTTTGGGCGATGCGTCTATGCCCGAGCCCGAATTCGGACGGCCTCCCGTGTCCGGATAACAATACTCGGCAACGCAGTTTTCAGGCCGGCGCGGCAGCAGACCGGCGCACAAAAGGGAAACCAATCACCATGGCTCGCAACAAGATTGCCCTCATCGGATCCGGCATGATCGGCGGCACGCTCGCCCATCTGGTCGGCCTCAAGGAACTCGGCGACGTCGTCATGTTCGACATCGCGGAAGGCATTCCGCAGGGCAAGGGCCTGGACATCGCGGAATCCTCGCCGGTCGACGGTTTCGACACCCGCTATGTCGGCGCGAACGAATATGCGGCCATCGAAGGCGCTGACGTCTGCATCGTGACGGCCGGTGTGCCGCGCAAGCCCGGCATGAGCCGCGACGATCTCCTCGGCATCAATCTCAAGGTGATGGAGCAGGTCGGCGCCGGCATCAAGAAGTACGCGCCTAACGCATTTGTCATCTGCATCACCAACCCGCTCGACGCGATGGTCTGGGCACTGCAGAAGTTCTCGGGCCTGCCCAAGAGCCACGTCGTCGGCATGGCCGGTGTGCTCGACTCGTCCCGCTTCCGCTACTTCCTCGCCGAAGAATTCAACGTGTCCGTCGAGGACGTGAGCGCGATGACGCTCGGTGGCCATGGCGACGACATGGTGCCGATGGTCCGCTATTCCACCGTTGCTGGCATCCCGCTGCCAGATCTCGTCAAGATGGGCTGGACCAGCAAGGAGAAGCTGGACGCCATCGTCGAGCGCACCCGCAAGGGCGGCGGCGAGATTGTCGGCCTGCTCAAGACCGGGTCCGCCTACTACGCGCCTGCCGCATCGGCGATTGCCATGGCCGAGAGCTACCTCAAGGACAAGAAGCGCGTTCTGCCTTGCGCGGCGCATCTGTCCGGCCAGTATGGCCTCAAGGACATGTATGTCGGCGTGCCGGTGGTGATCGGCGCTGGCGGCGTGGAACGCATCATCGAGATCGACTTCAACAAGTCCGAGCAGAAGATGTTCGACAAGTCGGTCGCGGCAGTGCAGGGTCTCTGCGAGGCCTGCATCGGCATCGCGCCGGCCTTGGGCAAGTAAGGGGGACGGCGGATGAACATCCACGAATACCAGGCCAAGCAGCTTCTCAAGGGTTTCGGCGCACCGGTCGCCGACGGTGTCGCGATCCTCAAGGCCGGCGAAGCCGAAGCTGCCGCCAAATCGCTGCCGGGCCCGCTTTATGTGGTCAAGAGCCAGATCCATGCCGGCGGCCGCGGCAAGGGCAAGTTCAAGGAACTTGGTCCCGACGCCAAGGGCGGCGTTCGGCTGGCGAAGTCCGTCGAGGACGTGGTCGCCAACGTCAACGAGATGCTCGGCAACACGCTGGTGACCAAGCAGACCGGCGAGGCCGGCAAGCAGGTCAACCGTCTCTACATCGAAGACGGCGCCGATATCGCCCGTGAGCTCTACCTGTCGATCCTCGTCGACCGCACCGTCGGACGCGTCGCCTTCGTGGTTTCGACCGAGGGCGGCATGGACATCGAGGCCGTCGCCGAAGAGACGCCGGAGAAGATCGTCACCGTCGCGATCGACCCCGAAACGGGCGTGACCGATGCGGATGTTGCCAGGCTCAACGAAGCACTGAAGCTAGAAGGCGATGCGGCGAACGACGGCAAGACGCTGTTCCCGCTCCTCTACAAGGCCTTCACCGAGAAGGACATGAGCCTGCTCGAGGTCAATCCGCTGATCGTCATGGAAAACGGCCGGCTGCGCGTCCTCGACGCGAAGGTCTCGTTCGACAACAATGCGCTGTTCCGTCACCCGGACGTGGTCGAGCTGCGCGACGTGACCGAGGAAGACGACAAGGAAATCGAGGCCTCGAAATACGACCTCGCCTATGTCGCGCTCGACGGCAACATCGGCTGCATGGTCAACGGCGCCGGCCTTGCCATGGCGACGATGGACATCATCAAGCTCTACGGCGCCGAGCCCGCCAACTTCCTCGACGTCGGGGGCGGCGCTTCCAAGGAAAAGGTCACGGCCGCGTTCAAGATCATCACTGCCGATCCGAACGTGAAGGGCATTCTCGTCAACATCTTCGGCGGCATCATGAAGTGCGACGTCATCGCCGAGGGTGTGATCGCAGCCGTCAAGGAAGTCGGCCTCAAGGTTCCGCTCGTGGTGCGCCTGGAAGGCACCAATGTCGAACTGGGCAAGAAGATCATCAACGAGAGCGGGCTGAACGTGATTTCCGCCGACGATCTCGACGATGCCGCCCAGAAGATCGTGAATGCCGTGAAGGGGGCCTGAGCCTAGATGTCCATTCTTATCGACAAGAACACCAAGGTTCTCGTTCAGGGCCTCACCGGCAAGACCGGAACGTTCCACACCGAACAGGCGCTCGCCTATCACGGCACGCAGATGGTCGGCGGCATCCACCCGAAGAAGGGCGGAGAAACCTGGACCGGCGCCAGCGGTGAAAACCTGCCGATCTTCGCCTCAGTCGCCGAGGGCCGCGACAAGACCGGCGCAACCGCCTCTGTGGTTTACGTGCCGCCGGCAGGTGCTGCCGCTGCGATCATCGAGGCCATCGAGGCCGAGATGCCGCTGATCGTCTGCATCACCGAGGGCATCCCGGTCATGGACATGGTCAAGGTCAAGGCGAAGCTCGACAAATCGAAATCGCGCCTGATCGGCCCGAATTGCCCCGGCATCGTCACCCCCGACGAATGCAAGATCGGCATCATGCCGGGCAACATCTTCCGCAAGGGTTCGGTGGGCGTTGTTTCCCGCTCCGGAACGCTTACCTATGAAGCAGTGTTTCAGACGACGAACGAAGGCCTTGGCCAGACGACGGCCGTCGGCATCGGCGGCGATCCGGTGAAGGGCACCGAATTCATCGACGTGCTGGAGATGTTCCTGGCCGACGACGCGACGCAGTCGATCATCATGATCGGCGAGATCGGCGGCTCGGCCGAGGAAGAAGCAGCGCAGTTTCTGAAAGACGAAGCCAAGAAAGGCCGCCGCAAGCCGATGGCCGGCTTCATCGCGGGCCGCACCGCACCGCCCGGACGCACCATGGGCCATGCCGGCGCCGTGATTTCCGGCGGCAAGGGCGGCGCTGAAGACAAGATCGCGGCGATGGAAGAGGCGGGCATCCGTGTTTCGCCTTCGCCGGCCCGACTCGGCAAGACGCTGGTCGAAGCGATCAAGGGTTAAGGGAGAAAGGGAATAGGGCAGTAGGCGCACCAAACATGTTTGCCTTACTGCCCTACTTACCTACTCCTCTCACACAGGAGACGGAGCACGGGGCTCCGAAGGATCAAGATGGCGCGGCAGGATCAGGCCAACGACCAGTTTTCACTCACCTCGTTTCTGTATGGCGGCAATGCCGACTATATCGAGACCCTTCACGCCGCCTGGCAGGACGATCCGTCTTCGGTTGATCCGGAGTGGCGCGACTTCTTCGCCGCGCTGAAGGACGATGCCGGGGATGTGCGCAAGAGCGCGCAGGGCGCCTCCTGGACGAAGGCCAACTGGCCGATCGCGGCCAATGGCGAACTCGTCTCGGCGCTGGATGGCGACTGGGGCGCGGCCGAAAAGCACTTCGAGAAGAAGGTTCGCGAAAAGGCCAGCGAGAAGGGTGCCGCACTTTCCGACGCCGACATCCTGACGGCCACGCGCGATTCGGTTCGCGCCATCATGATGATCCGCGCATACCGCATGCGCGGCCATCTTCATGCCGATCTCGATCCGCTCGGTCTCGCCGAGGCCAAGGAGGACTACAACGAACTGTCGCCGGAGGCCTACGGTTTCACCGAGGCCGATTACGACCGCCCGATCTTCATCGACCATGTGCTGGGACTGGAATACGCCACCGTCCGGCAGATGCTGGACATCCTGAAGCGCACCTATTGCTCGACCCTTGGCGTCGAGTTCATGCACATTTCCAATCCGGCCGAGAAGGCATGGATCCAGGAGCGCATCGAGGGTCCCGACAAGGGCATCGAATTCACCTCCGAAGGCAAGAAGGCGATCCTGTCGAAGCTGATCGAGGCCGAAGGCTTCGAACAGTTCATCGACGTCAAGTACAAGGGGACCAAGCGCTTCGGCCTCGACGGCGGCGAATCGCTGATTCCGGCGCTCGAGCAGATCATCAAGCGCGGCGGCGCCATGGGGCTGAAGGAAGCCGTGCTCGGCATGGCCCATCGCGGCCGCCTCAACGTGCTGACCAACGTTATGGCCAAGCCGCATCGCGCGGTGTTCCACGAATTCAAGGGCGGCTCCTACACGCCGGATGACGTCGAAGGTTCGGGCGACGTGAAGTACCACCTCGGTGCTTCCTCCGACCGCGAGTTCGACGGTAACAAGGTGCATCTGTCGCTGACGGCCAACCCCTCGCATCTGGAGATCGTCAACCCTGTCGTCATGGGCAAGGCGCGCGCCAAGCAGGACCAGGTTTTCGGTCGCACCCGCGAAGAGGCTGTGCCGATCGAAGAGCGCGTGAAGGTGCTGCCGCTGCTGCTGCACGGCGATGCGGCTTTCGCAGGTCAGGGCGTCGTTGCCGAATGCCTCGGCCTGTCGGGCCTGCGCGGCCACCGCGTTGCCGGCACGATCCATTTCATTATCAACAACCAGATCGGGTTCACGACCAACCCGCGCTTCTCGCGCTCGTCGCCCTATCCGTCCGACGTTGCCAAGATGATCGAGGCGCCGATCTTCCACGTCAACGGCGACGACCCGGAAGCGGTCGTCTATGCGGCCAAGGTAGCGACCGAATACCGGATGACCTTCCACAAGCCGGTGGTCATCGACATGTTCTGCTATCGCCGCTTCGGCCATAATGAGGGCGACGAGCCGGCATTCACCCAGCCGGTCATGTACAAGGCGATCCGCTCGCACCGCACGACGGTCCAGCTCTACAGCGACAAGCTCATTGCCGAGGGCCTCATCACGCAGGACGAGGTCGAGAAGATGCGCGCCGACTGGCGGGCCAACCTCGAAGCGGAATTCGAGGCGGGCCAGGCCTACAAGCCCAACAAGGCCGACTGGCTCGACGGCGCCTGGTCGGGACTGCGCACGGCCGACAATCAGGACGAGCAGCGCCGCGGCAAGACCTCCGTTCCGCTCAAGACGCTGAAGGAGATCGGAAAGAAGCTGACCGACATGCCGAAGGACTTCGAGGTCCATCGCACCATCGGGCGCTTCCTCGACAGCCGGCGCAAGGCGATCGAATCGGGCGAAGGCCTGGACTGGGCGACCGGCGAAGCGCTGGCTTTCGGCTCGATCCTCATGGACGGCAACCCGATCCGCCTTTCGGGGCAGGATTCGGAGCGCGGTACCTTCTCGCAGCGCCACTCGGTGCTCTACGATCAGAAGTCCGAGGACCGCTACATTCCGCTCAACAATCTTGGGCCGGCCCAGGCCAATTACGAGGTCATCAACTCGATGCTCTCTGAAGAAGCCGTGCTTGGCTTCGAATATGGCTACAGCCTTGCCGAACCCCGCGCTCTGACGCTGTGGGAAGCCCAGTTCGGCGACTTCGCCAACGGTGCGCAGGTCGTCTTCGACCAGTTCATCTCATCGGGCGAGCGCAAATGGCTTCGCATGTCGGGCCTCGTCTGCCTGCTGCCGCATGGCTATGAAGGGCAGGGCCCGGAGCATTCCTCCGCCCGTCTCGAGCGCTTCCTGCAGATGTGCGCGGAAGACAACATGCAGGTGGCCAACGTTACGACGCCGGCTAACTACTTCCACATCCTTCGCCGTCAGCTCAAGCGCGACTTCCGCAAGCCGCTCGTGCTGATGACGCCGAAGTCGCTCCTGCGCCACAAGCGTGCAGTCTCCACACTGTCGGAAATGTCGGGCGAAAGCTCGTTCCACCGCCTGCTCTGGGACGACGCGCAGATGCTGCCGGACCAGAAGATCAAGCTGGTCAAGGACTCCAAGATCCGCCGTGTCGTTCTGTGCTCGGGCAAGGTCTATTACGACCTTTACGAGGAGCGCGAGAAGCGCGGTGTCGACGACGTCTACCTGCTGCGCGTCGAACAGCTCTACCCGTTCCCGGCCAAGGCGTTGATCAACGAACTGTCGCGTTTCCGCAATGCGGAGATGGTTTGGTGCCAGGAAGAGCCTAAGAACATGGGCGCGTGGTCGTTCATCGATCCGTATCTGGAGTGGGTGCTCGCCCACATCGACGCAAAGCACCAGCGCGTGCGCTACACCGGCCGGCCGGCCGCCGCATCCCCGGCGACGGGCCTCATGTCCAAGCACCTGGCACAGCTCGAGGCCTTCCTCGAGGATGCGCTGGGTGAATGAACCAGCACCACTGACCTAAGCGAAGCGAAATCAGGCAACGGAAAAGAACAATGGCTACCGAAATTCGCGTTCCCACCCTCGGAGAATCCGTCACCGAGGCCACAATCGGAAAGTGGTTCAAGAAGGCCGGCGAGGCCATCGCCGCCGACGAGCCGGTTGTCGAGCTGGAAACCGACAAGGTGACCATCGAGGTGCCCGCCCCCGCCGCCGGCACGCTTGCCGAAATCACGGTCAATGAAGGCGACACGGTCGAGCCCGGCGCGCTGCTCGGCATGATCGACGCAGGCGCGGGCGCTGCATCCGCCAAGAAGGAAGAGCCGAAGAAGGCCGAGGCGCCGAAAGAGGAAGCGGCCAAGCCCGAGCCCGCAGCCGACAAGGGCCCGGCAGGCAAAACCGACATGCCCGCTTCTCCGGCAGCGTCCAAGGCGCTCGCCGAGGCCGGCATTTCCGCAGACCAGGTGTCCGGCAGCGGCAAGCGCGGTCAAGTCCTCAAGGGAGATGCGCTCGACGCCATCGCCAAGGGTGTTTCAGCCTCTGCAACCGCCGCTCCTGCTGCAGCCCGCGCGCCTTCCTCGGAAGACGACGGCGCCCGCGAGGAACGCGTGCGCATGACCAAGCTGCGCCAGACCATCGCGCGCCGCCTGAAGGATGCGCAAAACACGGCCGCCATGCTGACCACCTTCAATGAGGTGGACATGAAGCCGGTGATGGACATGCGCGCCAAGTACAAGGAACTGTTCGAGAAGAAGCACGGCGTTAAGCTTGGCTTCATGGGCTTCTTCACCAAGGCGGTGACGCACGCATTGAAGGAGATCCCGGCTGTGAATGCCGAGATCGACGGTACCGACATCATCTACAAGAACTACGCGCATATCGGCGTGGCGGTCGGGACCGAAAAGGGCCTTGTGGTCCCCGTCGTGCGCGACGCCGACGCGATGACCATCGCCGAGATCGAGAAGGAGATCGGCCGGCTGGGTGTCGCCGCGCGCGACGGAAAGCTCTCGGTCGCCGACATGCAGGGCGGCACTTTCACCATCTCGAATGGCGGCGTCTACGGCTCGCTGATGTCGACGCCGATCCTGAATGCGCCGCAGTCGGGCATCCTCGGCATGCACAAGATCCAGGAACGGCCGATGGTCGTCGGTGGCCAGATCGTCATCCGTCCGATGATGTATCTCGCGCTCTCCTATGACCACCGGATCGTCGACGGCAAGGAAGCCGTGACCTTCCTGGTTCGCGTCAAGGAAACGCTTGAGGATCCCGAGCGTCTGGTTCTGGACCTGTAGGCTTCGAGACGCCCGATCCAGGCTACGGAGGAACGATGTCGGCGAAAACGATGCTCGTGACAGGCGGTTCGCGCGGCATTGGCGCCGCGATCGCCAGGCTCGGTGCGGCCGCCGGCTGGCGTGTCGCCGTCAACTACGCGTCCAATGAAAAAGCTGCCGCTCGCGTGGTGGACGAGATCGTCTCCGCCGGCGGCGAAGCATTCGCCATCCGTGGCGATGTCGGCGAGGAAGCGGACGTAATCGCCATGTTCGAGGCGGTCGATGCACGCTTCGGGAAACTCCACGGGCTTGTCAACAATGCCGGCGTTGTGGATCGCAAGGCACGTCTCGATGAAATGAGCGTAGAACGCCTGACCCGGATGATGCGCATAAACGTGATCGGCACCGCACTTTGCGCGCGCGAAGCCGTGAGGCGCATGTCGACCAGCCATGGCGGCGCAGGCGGAGCGATCGTCAACATCTCGTCGATCGCCGCCGTACTGGGCGCGCCGGGTGAATACATCGACTACGCGGCCTCAAAGGGCGCGGTCGACACCCTGACCGTCGGGCTTGCCCGCGAGGTCGCAGCCGAGGGCATTCGCGTCAATGCGGTCAGGCCAGGCATCATCGACACAGAAATTCATGCGTCCGGCGGCCAGCCGGATCGGGTTGCCGCCATGCGTGGCCTCGTGCCGATGAAGCGCGAAGGCACGGCCGAGGAAGTCGCGCGCGCGGCACTGTGGCTACTGTCTGACGAGGCGTCGTATTCGACGGGCGCGATTTTGACTACCAGCGGCGGGCGCTGACCCGCCATTGCGGCAAGGAAGGAATAAGCCATGAGCTATGACGTCGTCGTTATCGGAGCCGGCCCCGGCGGCTATGTCTGCGCCATCAAGGCTGCGCAACTGGGGCTGAAGACGGCTCTGGTGGAGAAGCGCGACACCTATGGCGGCACCTGCGTCAATATCGGCTGCATTCCCTCCAAGGCCCTGCTGCATGCGACCGAAATGCTGCTCGAGGCGGAACATTCCTTCGACGCGCTCGGCATCGAGATCAGCAAGCCGAAGGTCAATCTCAAGAAGATGATGGTGCACAAGACCCAGACGGTGGACCAGAACACCAAGGGCCTCGTCTTCCTGATGAAGAAGAACAAGATCGACACGTTCCAGGGCACCGGGCAAGTGCTCGGACAGGGCAAGCTCTCCGTGACGGGAGAAGACGGTAAGGTCCAGGAGATCGAAACGAAGAACATCGTCATCGCCACCGGCTCGGACGTCGCCGGCATTCCCGGTGTCGATGTCGATTTCGATGAAAAGGTGATCGTCTCCTCCACCGGCGCGCTGGCGTTCGACAAGGTGCCGGATCATCTCGTCGTGGTCGGCGGCGGCGTCATCGGGCTCGAACTCGGTTCCGTCTGGGCACGGCTCGGCGCGAAGGTGACTGTGGTCGAATATCTCGACACGATCCTCGGCGGCATGGACGGCGAGGTCGCCAAGCAGTTCCAGCGCCTGCTGGCCAAGCAAGGCATGGAGTTCAAGCTTGGCGCGAAGGTGACCGGGGTCGCAAAGTCCAAGAAAGGCGCATCGGTCACGTTCGAGCCGGTCAAGGGCGGCGACGCGGAAACGATCGAGGCCGATGCCGTGCTGGTCGCGACCGGCCGCAAGCCGTTCACTGATGGACTTGGTCTGGAGAAGGCCGGAGTGGTGCTCGATGAGCGCGGCCGCATTCAGACCGATAATCACTTCCAGACCTCGGTGCCGGGCGTATATGCGATCGGCGACGTCATCGCGGGGCCAATGCTTGCGCACAAGGCCGAGGACGAAGGTGTGGCGATAGCCGAAATCATCGCCGGCCAGGCGGGCCACGTGAATTACGACGTCATTCCAGGCGTCGTCTACACCAGCCCGGAAGTCGCTTCAGTCGGCAAGACCGAGGAAGAGTTGAAGAAGGCGGGCGTCGACTACAAGGCCGGCAAGTTCCCGTTCACGGCCAACGGGCGGGCCCGCGCCATGTTGCAGACCGACGGTTTCGTCAAGGTTCTCGCCGACAAGGCGACGGACAGGGTGCTGGGTGTTCATATCGTCGGCTTCGGCGCCGGGGAGATGATCCACGAAGCGGCGGTTCTAATGGAATTCGGGGGATCCTCCGAGGATCTGGCACGAACGTGCCACGCCCACCCGACGATGTCCGAATCGGTCAAGGAGGCGGCGCTGGCGACTTTTGCCAAGCCTATCCATATGTAGACTTCTGCGCATTCGATAATGAAATGGGCCGGATCTGCTTGATCCGGCCCATTTCATTTTACGCAAGGTTACACGGTACGCTTACTGGTTCGGTGCAGGCTCTTCAGCCGGCGCAGCCGGAGCCTCTTCCTCCACAGGGGCTGCTGGCGCTGCTTCCTCAGCCGGCGCCGGCGCTGCCTCAGGAGCCGGGGCAGGCGCAGTCTGCTCATTCTGCTGCTCCGGAATAACGGCGGTCGTGCCGGCATCCGTCCCGGGCCCACTGCTGAAGGCGATGAGGGCGATAACGAGCAGCACGGCAATAACGCCTGCCGCGATCAGCCCGCCGCGACCGTTGCTGTTGTGTACGACGGTCTCGTTGACCACGCGCGGATCAGCTGCGGGATCGGTATAAGGCGAGCGCGGAGCGACACGCGGCCCGTCCGGATGGCCGGGATCGACGCGACGCGGATCAATATTGTTCTGGTCTGACATTGTCGTTCTCCGTGATATTCCTGACTTTATCGTGACCAATAACGCCGCGAGACGGCTGAGGGTTCCGTTTGGGCTTTTCTTCGTCAAAACCTGTGGTAGCCAAGCGGCATGGCTCAGAAGAAAGCGCATGAAGTCGATTCGTGGCTAAGGCGTCCCGATCCCAACATTCGGATCGTGCTCATCTATGGTCCTGACCGCGGCCTCGTATCCGAGCGCGCCAAGGCTTTTGTGGCATCCACCGGGCTTAACACCGACGATCCCTTCTCTTCGGTCAGGCTGGATGCAGGCGAGGTCGAAGCCGCGCCAGGCAGGTTGTCGGACGAGGCAGGCACGGTTCCCATGTTCTCCGACCAGCGCCTGATATGGATCAAGGGTGCGGGCGCGCAAAAACAACTTGCAGATGAGGTGAAGTTCCTCGCCGCGTCGCCACCGCGCGACTCGATCATTCTCATCGAGGCTGGCGATCTCAAGAAGGGCGTTGCCCTCCGCAGCGCTGTGGAAAGTGCTTCGGCCGCGATGGCGCTGCCGTGCTATGCCGATGAGGGGCGTTCGATAGACGCCGTGATTGACGAAGTCCTGGCGCGCGACGGGCTTACCATCGGCATGGAGGGCCGCCAGGCCTTGCGCGCCAATCTCGGCGGCGACCGCCTGGCGACCCGAAGCGAAATCGAAAAGCTGGCGCTCTATTGCCACGGCGCGCGCGAAGTCACCGTCGATGACATCAACCTGATGACGGGCGACGTGTCAGTGTTGAGCCTCGACAACGCGATTGACGCCGTGCTGTCCGGGCACGCCGCTGTCTTCGACACGGCATTCGCGCGCCTGATCTCCTCCGGTACGAACCCGTTTCTCGTGCTGGCCGGCGCCATGCGGCAGTTTCAGGCTCTCAGCCTGATGCGCAACGAGATGGATTCCGCAGGCAAGGCGCCCGGCGCGGTCGTCGCCTCAGCTCGCCCCCGGTCTTCTTCACAAGGCGGAAGCTGGTGGAAACGGCGCTGCAGCGCTGGACCGCGCCCGCTCTGTCACGGGCGCTCGAGAGACTTCAGGCGGCAGTACTCCTAACGCGCCGCCGACCGGATCTTGCGACGGCAACGGCGCGGCAGGCGCTTATTGCGCTTCTGGTCGAATCCGCGCGCGCCGCCCGGCGCTGACAAGTCAGCGCTGCAACCTGCGGCACAATTCGTCGAGTTGCTCGAGCGTCTTGTACGAGATTTTCAGTTCCCCGCCCTTCTGGCCATGGGAAATCGTCACCCTGAGCCCCGTTACGTCGGATAGCGCCTTTTCCAGCGCGAGCGTATCCGCGTCCTTCTCGACGGGTGCGCTAGAGCGCGTCGGGGGCTGCGGCGGCCGGGCGGGCTGCTGCGCCAGTGCCTCGGCCTGGCGCACGGAAAGCCCCTCTTCGATGATTTGCTTAGCCAGCGAAGCAGGATCCTCTGCTGTCACCAACGTACGCGCGTGTCCGGCTGACAGCGAGCCATCAACGAGCATATCGCGAATGACGTCTGGCAATTTAAGCAGCCGGAGCGTGTTTGCGACATGACTACGGCTCTTGCCGATCACCTGACCGAGATCGGCCTGCGTATAGTGGTGCTCGTCGATAAGTTGTTGATAGCCTTGAGCTTCTTCGACCGGGTTCAGGTCGGCGCGCTGGACATTTTCGATGATCGCCAGCTCAAGCGCGACCCATCATCCACTTCCCGGATGATTACCGGGAGCTCGGTCAACCCCGCCCGCTGGGCCGCGCGCCAGCGGCGCTCGCCAGCTATGATCTCATAGCGACCATTGGCGCCGGTTCGCACCACTACCGGCTGCACGATTCCATGTTCACGGATCGACTGCGTAAGATCCGCAAGCTCCGCCTCGGCGAAGTTACGCCTTGGGTTGCGCGGATTTTGAGTAACAAATTCAATGGGAACGCGGCTATCCGCCCCTATCTTGGGCGTGGCCTGCGGCTGCGCCGGTTTGTCCATCTCGCCAATCAGCGCGGCGAGACCGCGGCCGAGCCGTTTTCTGGAGGGATCGTCACTCATGTTCATTCCGCATCATTTCGACATCGAATCGAGTCTTGTTTTTAAGCGGCCCGAAGCCGCCGCTCACGCCGTATCACTTCCGAGGCAAGCTGCAGGTAGGCCTGACTGCCGGTGCATTTAAGATCGTAGAGGATCGCCGGCTTCCCATAGGACGGGGCTTCGGAGACGCGAACGTTGCGCGGAATCACCGTGTCATAGACCTTGTCGCCCATATGCGCCCTGACGTCCTCGACAACCTGATTGGCGAGATTGTTGCGACCGTCGAACATGGTCAGCACGATACCCTGTATCGTCAGATCCGGATTGATCGAGTTGCGGATCTGCTCGACCGTCTGTAGGAGCTGGCTGAGACCCTCGAGCGCGAAGAATTCGCATTGTAGCGGAACGAGGACGGAATCGGCGGCTGCCATCGAATTGAGGGTCAACAGGTTCAGCGATGGCGGGCAGTCGATCAGCACATAAGAGAAATCGACGCCGGTTTCGCGGGAACGCCGCAGCGCGTTGCGCAGGCGCAGAACCCTGTCCGGCGCCGATGCGATCTCCATCTCGATACCGAGAAGATCGAGCGTTGAAGGAATGACGCTCAGCCCCGGCACCGCCGTGGGCATCGCCGCCTCTGCAACCGTGGCGTCACCGGCCAGCAGATCATAGGAGGATACCGCACGATCCTGCCGGTCGATTCCGAGGCCCGTGCTGGCATTGCCCTGCGGGTCCAGATCGACGATCAGCACCTTCTCGCCGATGGCGGCCAGGGCAGTGGCGAGATTGATCGCGGTGGTCGTTTTCCCGACGCCGCCCTTCTGGTTGGCGACGGTGATGATGCGAGGATGCACGGTCATGGCGGACAGTCACCGGACAGGCTTGTTGGCGATATCTGGTCGTGATCGACCCAGTTCAACCTTCGAAAGTTCGAGGATTCGGCTTGTCGGATCGATCTTGCTCCGATGTTCTATCAGATCGAATTGCCAGGCGTCACGGCTTTCGGCGATTTCTGTCGCGTAATCCCGCCCTTTGTGAAAGAGAGCCGTCGCCCCGCCTGTCAACCAATGCGCCGACAGGTCGAGTAGCTTGGGAAGTGGGGCCAGCGCCCGCGCGGTGACGATTTCCACGCCTTCGCCAATGCCGGATGCTTGCTCGATCCTGCATATGTTCACCCTTTGCCGGGGCCCCGAGGGAGCCCAGCACGCTTCGCAGAAACGCTGCCTTCTTATGGTTGCTTTCGACGAGCTCGATACTCGCCCCACTGCGCTCTCGGAGAAGAATTGCTATCACCGCACCCGGAAACCCGCCCCCAGAGCCAAGATCCAGCCATTTCAGCGCGCCCGGTTTCAGCGCGGCGAGTTGTGCGCTGTCCAGGATATGCCGGCTCCAAAGTGCGTCCAGCGTTGAAGGGGCAGCGAGATTTATGCGCGTAGACCACTTACGAAACTCTGCTTCAAACGACTCAAGTCGCTCCAGTGTTTCACGTGAAACTGTTCCGGCAACTTCACGAATTTCTTCGAGGCGATTACCCGTCACGCGGCGCCCCGCTCACGATGATCGTTCTGGTGTAGGGCAGAGATGATAATGGCGAGCGCGGCTGGTGTCATTCCGTCGATCCGCTGTGCTTCCGCCAGGGATCGCGGCCGGTGGTTCGCCAGCTTCTGCTTCAACTCGTTTGAGAGCCCGGGTAGCATCGTAAAATCCAAGCCATCCGGAATGGCTCGCGCTTCCTCCCGCTTCAGTACGGCGACATCCGCCTGTTGACGGTCCAGATAGACTGCGTAACGGGCCTCAGTTTCGAGCCGCTCGCCCGTCTTGCCCGTTATGGTGCCAAGCTCCGGCCAGATTGCGCTCAGTCGCTGCAAGCTCATATCGGGATAGGATAGAAGATCGTAGGCAGTTCGACGCTGCCCATCCTTGTTAAGATTGAGGCCAAAGCCCGTTGCTTCATTCGGCGTTATCGACAACGATTTCGCTAGTTCCCGTGCCCGTTCCAACTCGTGGCGGGCCTGACCGAATCGCTTGCTACGCGCTTCACTCGCAATGCCAAGATCGATGGCCAATGGCGTCAGTCGCTCATCGGCGTTGTCGGCGCGGAGCGACAGCCTGAACTCCGCCCGAGACGTGAACATTCGATAGGGCTCTGTTACTCCGCGGCGGGTCAAATCGTCGACAAGGACGCCGATATAGGCATCGCCCCTTCCGAAAACGACCGGGTCGAGGCCACCCGCCGCGCGCGCAGCGTTCATTCCGGCCACGAGACCTTGCGCCGCGGCTTCTTCATAGCCCGTCGTGCCGTTTATTTGCCCGGCCAGATAGAGGCCCGGTGCGCGGCGGGTTTCGAGCGTCGTTTCGAGTTCGCGTGGATCGACATGGTCGTATTCGATCGCGTAACCCGGCTGCGTGATTGAAGCCCGTTCCAAGCCAGGGATCGACGCAACGAGCGCCTCTTGCGCATCCCGGGGAAGAGATGTGGAGATGCCATTGGGGTAGACGGTGTCGTCGTCCAGACCCTCAGGCTCCAGAAATATCTGATGGCCATCGCGATCGCCAAACTTGACAATCTTGTCCTCGATGGATGGGCAATAGCGCGGACCGATGCCTTCGATAGAGCCCGAATACATGGCAGAGCGAGACAGGTTAGCGCGGATGATGTCGTGCGTTTCGGATGTCGTTCGCGTTACACCGCAGGCAATTTGCGGGTTGTCGATCGAATCCGTCAGCAATGAGAAGGGTTCGGGATACTCGTCCGCCAGTTGCTTGTCCAGCGATTGCCAGTCAATGGTACGTCCGTCGATGCGCGGCGGCGTACCCGTTTTCAGGCGGCCCAGCTTGAAACCAAGGCGGCTCATTGTAGCAGAAAGCGCCAGAGAGGCTTCCTCGCCCATGCGGCCGGCCGGAAAGCGCTCGTCACCAATATGGATCAGTCCGCGGAGGAAGGTGCCGGTAGTCAGAACAACTGCCGCACAGCTTAACCGTCGGCCGTCGGCCAAAACCACGGCTGCGACCCGATTGTTCTGGAATTGCAGATCGAAAACTTCGCCTTCGACGACTTCGAGGTTTAGTTGATTTGCAATGGCTTCCTGCATCGCCTGCCGATAGAGCTTGCGATCTGCCTGTGTTCTCGGGCCGCGGACCGCCGGTCCCTTCCGCCGGTTAAGCAAGCGAAACTGAATGCCGGCACGATCGGCGACACGGCCCATAAGCCCGTCCAGCGCGTCGATTTCCCGAACCAGATGGCCCTTTCCCAAGCCGCCAATGGCAGGATTGCAAGACATCACCCCAATTGTATCGCGTTTCATCGTCACGAGCGCGGTTTGCGCACCTACCCGTGCCGAGGCTGAAGCTGCCTCGCAGCCGGCATGGCCTCCGCCGATAACAATGACGTCGAAGTTTTCGGTCATGATCCAGTCTCTTTAGTCGATCGAACAGATGTTCCCGACCGCCGGCGAAGTCAAGCCGCAACGCGGTTTCACGTGAAACGATTTCTATGGGAGCAGTGGCTCGATGTTTCACGTGAGTCAGTGTTTCGCCTTACCAGTCAGTGTTTCACGTGAGTCATTTGCCTATGCAAAACTCCGAGAAGATGACGCCGAGCAAATCTTCGACGTCTATCGCACCTGTGATCCGCCCCAACGCGTCGCCTGCCAAACGCAGCTCCTCCGCGCGCAGCTCTCAAGATCCTGTTGCACCCCGGCAGCGAGAGAGAGATGATGCCCGCATGACCGAAGCAGCTCCAACTGACGCAACCTTGACGGAAGCACGCCGGACGCCGCGGAGACAGCACCCTTGGCATGCCGTCCGATGTCTTCAACCAAAGCAGACAGGCCGGCGCCGTCGATCACCGAAACGATATGGTGAAACTCACCAGTACGATGTGGGGCAATATCGGCCTTCGTCCCCACCGACAGCGCTTTGCTCTCAAGGTCAGCCAGATCAAAGCCAGGCATATCTGGTGAGCCATCCTTAAGCTTGAGGACGAGGTCCGCCTCCTCGGCAGCCCTGAGAGCTCGCTCAATACCGATCCGCTCAACCGTGTCGGAAGAATCGCGCAGCCCGGCCGTATCCGTGACAATGACCTTCAGCCCATCCAGGTCGAGCGATACTTCAACAAGGTCACGCGTCGTACCTGCAATTTCAGTCACGATCGCAACGTCACGGCGGGCCAAGGCGTTGAGCAGGCTGGATTTGCCCGCATTAGGCGCACCCAACAGCACCACCCGGTACCCATCTCTTATGATCTCGGCGGCATGGTAACCATTGATATGGTTAGCAATTTCTTGCTGCATCGCGAACATATCAGTCCAGACATCTGCGGCGACAGAGCCCGGTACGTCGCCTTCATCTGCAAAGTCCAGTTCCGCCTCGATCATTGCTCGAGCATGCAACAGGCGCTTGCGCCACCCGTCGTAGATGTCACGCTGGCCGCCTTCTGCATTGATCAGCGCCATTCTGCGCTGGAGCTCCGTTTCTGCGGCGACCAGATCGGCCAGGCCTTCGGCGCTGGTCAGGTCGAGCTTTCCATTCAGAAACGCGCGGCGGGTAAACTCCCCCGCTTCGGCCGCGCGCAGGCCGTCTTTCCCGCCCAGATGCTCCAGTACGGCCGCAACGACCGCCTTGCCTCCATGGACATGAAGTTCCGCGCAGTCCTCTCCCGTAAAGCTCGCCGGACCCGGGAAACTGAGCACAATGGCACGATCCAGCGGTTCTCCGTCATCGTCGACGAGCTCCCTGAGCGCGGCCTTGCGTGGCGGTGGGACGCGGCCCTTAGTTATGCTGGCGAGAACCGCAACCGTTTGGGGCCCTGAAAGCCGGATCACCGCGACGCCTGAGGGGAGCCCGCCGGACGACAGGGCGAAGATCGTATCGCGGAATAAGGATTGATGGCTCACTGCCTGCGCCCTACTTTCGCTGCCAGCAACGGTGTATCATGACGAATCTATCTCAGAATCTGCTCGCTCACGAAAGCAGCCCCTATCTGCGGCAGCACAAGGATAATCCCGTACATTGGCGGCCCTGGTCGCGAGCAGCACTCGACGAAGCTGCCAGCGCCGGCAAGCCGATCCTGCTTTCAGTCGGTTACGCCGCCTGTCACTGGTGCCATGTCATGGCCCATGAGAGCTTTGAAGACAACGAAGTCGCAGCTGTCATGAACCGCCTTTTCGTGAACATCAAGGTCGATCGCGAGGAGCGGCCAGATATAGACCAGATCTACATGGCGGCCTTGACGGCCATGGGCGAACAAGGTGGGTGGCCGCTGACCATCTTCCTCACTCCCGACGGACAGCCATTCTGGGGAGGCACCTACTTTCCGAAGGAACCACGTTACGGCCGGCCAGGCTTCATACAGGTTCTGGAAGCGGTCGCGCGAACCTGGGACGACAAGCGGGACGAACTCGCACGAAGCGCAGGCGCCCTGGCAGACCATGTGCGCTCCAGGCTGGCGCCCAACACCGACATCGTCGCCATGGATGCAGGCCTTTTGCCTGCCCTAGCGGAATCGATCCAGTCGTCGATCGATCAGGTAAAAGGTGGCCTGCGCGGCGCGCCAAAGTTCCCGAATGCGCCCTTTATGTACACCTTATGGACGAGCTGGCTGCAACACGGCGTACCGGCTCACCGCGATTCCGTCCTTTCCAGCCTTCAAATGATGCTCAGCGGCGGCATATACGACCACATCGGTGGCGGACTATGCCGCTACGCGGTCGATGACCGCTGGTTGGTGCCGCACTTCGAAAAGATGCTCTATGATAATGCGCAGCTTATCGAACTTGCCACCGCGGCTTACGGCGCAACAGGCAGCGATCTGTTTCGTGTCCGAATCGAAGAGACGATTAGCTGGCTTCGACGCGAAATGATATTGCCAGGAGGAGGCTTCGCTTCGAGCCTCGATGCCGATAGCGAAGGGGAAGAAGGCAAGTTCTATCTCTGGACCCGCGAGGAACTGAACGCGGTGCTCGGCCAAGATGACGCTGCGCGCTTTCTTTCCATCTATGAACTGACGGCACCAGAAGGCTGGGAAGGCGACCCGATATTGCACCGGCTGTCATCGCCCGCGCTTGGCGAAGCCGACGCCGACCCGTTTTTTATTGAGGCGAAACAGAGACTTATAGCCCGACGCGGGCACCGGATCCGTCCCGGTCGCGACGACAAGCTGCTTGTCGACTGGAACGGTCAGGCAATCGCCGCCATCGCGAACGCAGCTCGGGTGTTCGGGCGCAGCGACTGGCTGGAACTTGCGCAGGATGCATTTCATTGCGTAGCCGAATCGACCGTTGACGGCCGGCTTCCTCACTCCATCCTCGGTGAGGACCGGCTCTTTCCCTGTATGTCGACGGACTATGCGGCGATGATCAATGCGGCCATCTCCTTGTCCGAAGCGACAGGCAGCAGAGAATATACGGCCAAGGCGCGAGATTGGCTTGAGATGCTCGATCGCTGGCACGCCGACGAGGATGGCAAAGGGCACTATCTGACAGCGAGCGACGCCGTGGATGTGCCGATGCGCATACGTGGGGACGTCGACGAGGCAGTGCCGAGCGCCACGGCCCAGACCATCCGGGCTATGCTAAGGCTCTCGATGCTGACGGGGGACGACTTGCTCTACGGTCGCACAGTGACCGCCGCCGAGGCAGCCCTGGGGCGGATCGCCCAGCAGCGTTATGGACAGGCCGGTATCATTTACTCAGCCGAACAAGCTCGGCAGCCTCGAAAGCTGGTCATTGTCGACGACGACAAGAAGAAGCTTGTTACGGAGGCGAATCGCTTCCCGGATTTTCTGAGAACCGACACGTTTCTAGACGTCGGGGAAGGCGCCAGTGATCGTGTCGAATTGCCTGGTGGAGTGGTTCTGGATAGCACCCGTCCAGGCGCCTGGCTCTGTATCGGCCAGAGCTGTTTGCCGCCGGTTCGCTCCGGCGCCGAGCTGGCCGACCTGCTTCGCAGGCCGACCGGCTGACATCACGTATTCATCGAGTCGAAGAAGTCCGAGTTTGTCTTCGTCTGCTTCAGCTTGTCGATCAGGAACTCGATCGCATCCGTGGTTCCCATCGGGGCCAGAATACGGCGCAGCACGAAAATCTTCTGTAGATCCTGACGCGCGACCAGCAGGTCTTCCTTGCGGGTGCCGGACTTGAGGATATCCATCGACGGGAAGATGCGCTTGTCGGCGACCTTGCGGTCGAGCACGATTTCAGAGTTACCCGTACCCTTGAACTCCTCGAAGATCACCTCGTCCATACGGCTGCCAGTATCGATCAGCGCGGTCGCGATGATCGTCAGCGATCCGCCTTCCTCGATGTTGCGTGCCGCACCAAAGAAGCGCTTCGGACGCTGCAGGGCGTTGGCATCCACACCACCGGTCAGCACCTTGCCGGAAGACGGAACAACCGTGTTGTAGGCGCGGCCCAGGCGCGTGATCGAATCGAGCAGGATTACAACGTCGCGACCATGCTCCACGAGGCGCTTGGCCTTCTCGATGACCATCTCGGCCACCTGAACGTGACGGACCGCGGGCTCGTCGAAGGTCGAGGACACGACTTCGCCCTTCACCGAGCGCTGCATGTCGGTCACTTCTTCCGGGCGCTCGTCGATAAGCAACACGATCAGATATGCTTCCGGATGGTTGGTCGCGACCGAATGCGCAATGTTCTGCAGCAGTACCGTCTTACCTGTACGCGGCGGCGCGACGATCAGGCCACGCTGGCCCTTGCCGAGCGGGGCAACCAGATCGATGACGCGGGCCGACAGATCCTTGGTCGTCGGATTTTCCGTTTCCATACGCAGCCGCTCGTTGGGATAGAGCGGTGTCAGATTGTCGAAATGGATCTTGTGCCGGATCTTCTCGGGATCCTCGAAGTTGATCGTGTTGACCTTCAGCAGCGCGAAATAGCGCTCGCCTTCCTTCGGGCTGCGGATCGGGCCTTCGACGGTGTCACCGGTCTTCAGTGAGAAGCGCCGGATCTGCGACGGCGAGATGTAGATGTCGTCCGGACCTGGCAGATAGTTGGCATTGGCGGAGCGAAGAAAGCCGAAGCCGTCCTGCAGCACCTCGACAACGCCCTCGCCGATAATCTCGATGTCCTGCGCCGCAAGCTTCTTGAGAATTGCAAACATCAACTCCTGCTTGCGCAGGACGCTGGCATTCTCGACCTCGAGCGATTCGGCGAACGCGATCAGGTCCGTAGGACCTTTGCTTTTCAGCTCTTGTAGTTTCATTTCCTGCATGATGCGGACTCTGGAATGGGCAACAGGAGGGGGTGCGGGGCGAGAGTGAGCGCGGGACGCGCCTGGAAAGACAGAAAGCACTACGCCATGCGGGGAGAGAGGATGTGACTCTTAGCGTCCCTCCTCCCAAAGCGCAATATGGGAATTCCGTTCCCGATTTAGAAGGGTTTCACCACAACGAGGATCACAATTACGATCATAAGCACAGTCGGGATCTCGTTGACGATGCGCCAATGGCGGGTTGGCTTCTCATTGCGATCTTCAGCGAAGCGCCGCACCGAGGCCGAAAGGTACCCGTGCACGCCGGAAAGCAGAAGCACGGCGGCGATCTTTGCATGCAGCCAGCCGCCCACGAATCCGAAGCCTCGCCAGGCCAGCCAGAGCCCAAGCACCCAGGTTGCCACCATCGCCGGATTGATGATCGCACGCAGAAGCCGGCGCTCCATAACCTTGAATGTCTCGGACTTGTCCGAGCCCCGCTCGGCCTCGGCGTGATAGACGAACAGCCGTGGCAGATAGAGCATCCCCGCCATCCACGAAATGACAGCGATCACGTGGGCGGCCTTGACCCACGGATAAAGCGCGACGGGATCGAGCCAGAACAGCAGCGCCACCAGCGCAGCCGCTATCGCCAGAGCGCCTGCCGCCCGCATGGCCGGGCCAGCCTCGGATTTCATTTGCGGTTCGGTCATTATCTCGCCTCCCGCACCATCCGGACCATCGCTTCGACGTGTGCAATCGGTGCTTCGGGCGTTATCCCGTGCCCAAGGTTGAAGACCAGGGGACCGTCACCAAGCCTGCGCAGGATGGCAGCAACACCATCTTCCAGCGCCTTGCCGCCGGCAACCAGCCGCAACGGATCGAGATTGCCCTGCACGGCGCCTTCAGCCTGCAGCGACAACGCCTGGCTCCAGGGAACGCTCCAGTCGAGACCGAGGGCATCAACGCCCGTCTTCGAGCGATATGACCCGTAGAGCGTACCTGCACCTTTCGGAAAGCCGATGATGGGCGTTTTCGGATGTACCGCTCGAACACGCTTCACCATTCGAGCTACCGGTTCGATGCAATAGGCTTCGAAGCAGGCTTCATCGAGCACGCCCGACCAGGAATCGAATATCTGGACAGCGTCAGCTCCCGCATCGATCTGGCGAATGAGATAGTCTGCCGACCGGTCTGCAAGTGTCTCCAGGAGCTTGCGCAGGCTTTCCGGGTGCCTGTATCCGAACAGCCGTCCTGGAGCCTGGTCCGGCGTCCCGTGGCCGGCAATTATGTAGGTCGCGACAGTCCATGGCGCACCGCAGAAGCCCAGCAACGTGGTGGCGGCAGGAAGCTCGCTCCGCAGTCTGCGCACGGTCTCGTAGACCGGCGCAAGGTGGTCATGAAAGCCAGCACCTTCAAGGCGCTCGATTTCATCGGGCTCGATCGGTGTCATCAAGGGGCCGCGACCTTCTTCGAAGCGCAGGTCTCGGCCAAGCGCATGCGGGACAACAAGGATGTCGGAGAACAGGATCGAAGCATCGAAGCCGAAGCGGCGGATCGGTTGAAGGGTTACCTCCACCGCCAGATCGGGGTTGTAGCAGAGATCGAGGAAGCTTCCGGCTCGAGCCCGTGTCTCGCGATACTCCGGCAGATAGCGGCCAGCCTGACGCATCATCCAGATGGGAGGAGGGAAGACCGTTTCTCCCCGCAGCACGTCCATGACGATCCGTTTTTCGGTCATACTGGTCCTCTCCGGATTGGCGCCTGAAATAAAGAAAGAATCTTTAAGAGAATCTTTTGATTCTATGACTCTGTTGGAATCGGCAATTACGGCTTGTCCACCTGCAGCCGTGAAAACTCAACGCGCAAAGCGACGCAGCGGATTTTCATACAGGCCTGTGAATTACCCGGATAGCTCCCGATCGCCTTTTGGAATCAATATGTTGCAGCGCTGCCGGATTCGCATGTCCGGTCATGCATGCTGAACAACCGGCTGATTTCCCCAATCTAACGCACATCATCGTTTCGATCTCCAGCGTAGGGTGAATTGTGGATGAACGGGGGTCTGATACAGTCCGGCTCCGCCCGGCGGGAAAACTCTGCCCGGTATCCACAATTGCCAACAGGGGCCGGTCCGGGCTGTGAATAAACCGCAGAGCTTCTTCCACCTTCACCTTATCTCGGATGCGACTGGCGAAACGCTGCTCGCGGCCGGCCGTGCCGCTGCTGCGCAATATAAGGATGCGCGCGCGATCGAGCATATCTATCCTCTGATCCGCACGGAAAAGCAGCTTCTCAAGGTGCTCGGTGAGATCGACGAAACGCCGGGCATCGTCCTCTACACGGTTGTCGATCAGGAACTCGGACGTCTCATAGACAATCGATGCGCTGCGATGGGCCTGCCCTGCGTCTCGGTGCTCGAGCCGGTGCTGGCGGTGTTCCAGTCCTATCTAGGGGCACCTGCGGGACGCCGCGTCGGCGCGCAGCATGTTCTGGACGCGCAATATTTCCGCCGCATCGATGCGCTCAACTACACCATGGAGCACGATGACGGTCAGCTCATCAATGATGTCGAAGAGGCCGACGTCATCCTGATGGGTATATCGCGGACATCGAAAACGCCGACCAGCATCTATCTCGCCAATCGCGGTATCAAGACTGCCAATATCCCGATCGTGCTGGGCGTACCCGTTCCCGAAAGTGTCATCTATGCCAAGCGCCCGCTTGTCGTGGGGCTGATCGCAACCGCCGAACGCATCTCCCATGTCCGCCAGAACCGAATATTGGGCAGTTCGGTCGGCTACGACTCGCAGAGCTATGTCGACCGCACCGTCATTGCACAGGAGCTTGCCTATGCCCGGCAGCTCTGTGCGCGACACGGCTGGCCGACCATCGATGTCAGCCGTCGCTCGATCGAGGAAACCGCGGCGGCCATCGTTGCGCTGCGTGGCAAGACACGTTAACCCCCGCCGGACAGGAGATCGCATCATGTCGGACGCCATCGTACTCGCCTCGGGCAGCCCGTTTCGCAGGAAGATGCTTGAAGATGCCGGCCTCGAGATCGAGGTCGAGAAGCCGCAGATCGACGAGCGCGCAGTTGAAGCCGCAGTCGCCAACTCGGGCGTGGGTCCGGAAGACCTGGCCTTGATACTTGCCGAGGCCAAGGCCCTCGAAGTTTCCCAGGATCGCCCCGGTGTGCTGGTCATCGGCACCGACCAGACCCTGTCGCTTGGCGATGAAGTGCTGCACAAGCCGCGCGACATGGAGGAAGCCCGCCGCCGTCTGCTGGCGCTTTCGGGAAGGACGCATCAGTTGAACAGCGCCGTCGTCCTGATGCGGGACGGAGAGGTGTTATGGCGCCATGTCGGCGTCGCGCGGCTGACCATGCGCGAACTTGATCCGGGCTTCATAGGCCGGCATCTGTCGCATGTCGGCGAAAAGGCGCTTTCGAGCGTCGGCGCCTACCAGATCGAGGGCGAAGGCATTCAGCTCTTCGAGACGATCGAGGGCGACCACTTTACCATCGTCGGAATGCCGCTGTTGCCGCTGCTCGCAAAGCTTCGCGAAATGCAGGCCATCGATGGCTGAGACGATGAAGGCCTTCGTCATCGGCCATCCCATCGCGCATTCGCGATCCCCGCTCATTCATGGCTACTGGCTCGAAAGTCACGGAATTTCCGGCACATACGAACGCATCGACATCGCTCCCGACGACCTGGAACGCTTCATACGAAACCTGCCGGAGAGCGGCTTTGTTGGCGGCAACGTCACGATTCCCCACAAGGAAGAGACGTGTCGGCTGGTCGATCGGCTCGACGAGGCGGCCCGCGCGATCGGCGCGGTCAACACGCTTTGGCTTGACGGCGGCGCGATCTGCGGGGGCAATACGGATGCTACAGGCTTTGCCGCCGATCTCGATGTGCACGCTTCATCCTGGCGCTCCGCCAAATCGGCGCTGGTGCTGGGCGCGGGCGGAGCATCGCGAGCAATCCTTCACGCGCTCACGACGGCAGGCATTGCCGACATCCGGCTGGTCAATCGCACCTTTGCGCGCGCCGAGGAACTCTCCGAGCGTTTCGGAACGGGCTTACAAGCACATCACTGGCAGGATGCGAATGATCTGGCGTCGACGAGCGACCTCTTAGTCAACACGACCTCCGTCGGCCTCAACGGGCAGGGCGAGATGCCGCTGGACGTTGCGCAACTACCGGCGAACGCGACGGTCGTCGACATCGTCTATACGCCGCTGCAGACACCGCTTCTTGCGGCGGCTGCAAAGCGCGGACTGAAGACCGTCGACGGTCTCGGCATGCTGCTGCATCAGGCCGTTCCGGGGTTCGAACGCTGGTTCGGCGTCCGTCCCCAGGTGACCGACCGGCTTCGCGGGATCATCGTCGCAGACATAGAGGGAGCTCGTTCATGATCGTGCTTGGCCTCACCGGGTCGATCGGCATGGGCAAATCGACGACGGCGCGTATGTTCCGCGACGCAGGCGTCCCAGTGCACGATTCCGATGAGACGGTGCATCGCCTCTATGCCGGCAAGGCGGCGCGGCTGATCGAGAAGCGCTTTCCGGGCGTCGTTCACGACGGTGTGGTCGACCGGGAAAAGCTTGCGAAGGCGGTGCTTGGCCAGCCAGATGCACTGAAGGATCTGGAACGGATCGTGCATCCTCTGGTACGCGCTGATGCCGATGCGTTCCTCGAACGCCACGGGCAGGAAGGCGCGAGACTGGCCCTGCTCGACATTCCGTTGCTGTTCGAGACCGGCGGAGAGGATCGCGTCGATCGAATCGTCGTCGTGACCGCCCCTGCCGAAGTACAGCGGGAACGGGTGCTAGTCAGGCCAGGCATGACGGAAGAGAAATTCGAGGCAATCCTGTCCCGGCAGGTGCCGGATGCGGAAAAGCGCCGGCGCGCGGATTATATCATCGATACAGGGCAGGGCATGGACGCGGCGCGCCGCCGTGTCGCCGAGATTGTCGATGAATTGACTGGGGGCAAGTCCAGAGAAGCCGCCGGCTGAGGCTTGCCGCGCCCGCTGGCGACACGCATCCTGAGCACAAAGGAGCGAATCGATGCGCGAGATCATATTCGATACGGAAACGACCGGGCTCGATTCCCGCGAGGACCGCATCATCGAGTTCGGCGGTATCGAGCTGGTCAACAAGTTCCCGACCGGACGCACATTCCACAAGTACATCAATGCACAGGGACGCACGGTCAATCCCGAGGCGCTTGCCGTTCATGGCATCAGCGATGCCGATCTGGCGGACAAGCCGACCTTCCCGCAAATCGCCGAGGATCTCGTTTCTTTTCTCGACGGGGCGATGCTCGTCGCGCACAACGCCAATTTCGACATCGGCTTTCTGAATGCCGAGTTTGCTCGGCTTGGGATGCCGGCCGTCGATCCGGGCAGGGTGATCGACACGCTGGCGCTCGCGCGGCGGAAGCATCCGATGGGGCCGAATTCGCTCGACGCCCTGTGTCGGCGCTACGGCATCGACAACAGCCACCGCGAAAAGCACGGCGCGTTGCTCGACTCCGAGCTTCTGGCCGAAGTCTATATCGAGCTCATGGGTGGCAAGCAGGCTGCGTTCAGCCTCGATGTGCAGGTTCAGACGACCACGGTGACTGTTGAGCAGATGGTCGGAGCGACGGTCCGTGTTCGCGAACGGCCGCTGGCGTCGCGGCTCAGCGAGGCGGACCGCCAAGCCCATCAGGCCCTCGTCGCCACGCTGGGTTCATCCGCCATCTGGCTGGAGGTTGAGCCCGGCTATCGCGACGAGGCCGCGACGAGCTAGCCAGCGATTCACGTGAAACCATCGGCAGTTAAAGATGCTGCCAAACGAAAAAGGCCCGGATCGATCCGGGCCTTTTTGAAGGGGATTCGCTGATCAGGATCAGGCCGTGCCGCTCGGCTGCACCTTGGCCTTGGCCTGCTCCTCCGCCATGCGCTGCTGGAACATCTGCGCGAAATCGATCGGATCGATCATCAGCGGCGGGAAACCGCCATTGCGCGTGCAGTCAGCAATGATCTGACGGGCAAACGGGAAGAGAAGCCGTGGGCACTCGATGAAGAGGAGCGGCAGCATGTGCTCCTGCGGGAAGCCGACGACACGGAAGACACCGCCGTAGACCAGCTCCACGTTGAAGAGCACGTCCTTCTCGACGCCCGCTCGCGCGTTCAGCGTCAATGTCACGTCGTATTCGGTTTCCGAGATCGGATTCGCATTGACGTTGACATTGATGTTGATGCCGGGCGCCTTGTCGCGACCGCGCAGCGAGGCGGGTGCGCCGGGGCTCTCGAAGGAGAGGTCCTTGATGTACTGGGCAAGTACGTTCAGCGACGGCTGCGCGCCATTGCCTGCCTTGGCGGCACCGGCGGGCGGCGGGGTCGTGGTTTCTTCTGGTTTCTTGGCCATCAGCCGGAATCCTCTCTATTTCAGCCGTTCCCGGCCGGGAATGAAAACGCGGCGTTGGCTACCATGGCAGGTCCGGCGTGACAAGCTTGGGAGCCTGTCGCCCGCGTGGCCTCAGCGATCGTCCGTGATCGAGGGGCGCTGGGGCTGCGGCTTGTCGTCCCGGGCGAAGTCGTCTTCATCCAGGTCGATGGTTCGCCCACGTCCCGGCCGGCGAAAGCCGCCTGGACCCGCAGCGGCGGTGACGATGGTGATACGGCTTCTGATAAGCCGCCACCCCAGATCGCGTATCGGTGGAATGAAAAGGAGAAAGCCTAGGGCGTCGGTGACGAAGCCGGGAAGAAAGAGCAGCACCCCCGCCAGCAACACCATGACGCCGTGCACGAGGTCCCGGCCCGGAGACCCGCCTGCATCCATGGTTTCACGTATGCGTGTCAGGATGCCGAAACCCTGGACGCGCAACAGGATCGAGCCCAGGATCGTGGTGGCTATGACGAGACCGACAGTGGCAAGTGCACCGATCTCGCTGCCGACCATGACGAATACGGCGATCTCGGCCAATGGCAATGCAAGCAGCAGCAAGGGGATGAAAGGGAAGGCCAAAATGCGATCTTTCCAGTGAGGTGCGTTTAAGGTCGATCAGTTTAGATAGTGTGCCGCCGCTTTGATTTGAATGATGGCGGGATGCGTTCTATATGCAAGGGGACAACCGGCAAAGCGAGGCCTTTGCCGGACAAGAGGTTTGGCGGACGCTATGGAATTTTTCGACTTCGGCACGATTTTCTTTCTGGTCGCGGCAATTGTGATCTTTTTCCAGTTGCGCAACGTGCTGGGCCGCCGCACCGGTAACGAACGCCAGCCATTCGATCCCTATACGTCCGCACGCACCAGCGAGAAGTCCGATTCTACCGCCTCGGAGAACGTCGTTTCGCTGCCGCGTCGCAAGGGCGGGTCCGAGGCGGACGACGCCTATGTCGCCATAGACGCATTCGCCAAGCCCGGTACTGACCTCAACAAGAGCCTGCGTGCGATCCGCGACGCCGATCCGTCATTCGAGCCGAAGACGTTCGTGGACGGCGCGAAAATGGCCTACGAGATGATCGTCATGGCCTACGCCGATGGTGATCGCCGTACGCTGAAGAACCTTCTTTCGCGGGAGGTTTTCGATGGCTTCGTCGCGGCGATAGCCGATCGCGAAAGCCGGTCGGAAAAGATCCAGTCCTCCTTCGTTGGCATCGACAAGGCCGATATCGTCAACGCTGAGATGAAGGGCAGCGAGGCCCATGTGACGTTGAGGATCGTCAGCGAGTTGATTTCGGCGACCCGCAACAGTGCCGGTGAAGTGATCGATGGCGATCCGGAGACGGTCGCCGAGGTCAAGGATGTATGGACCTTTGCCCGCGACACGCGCTCGCGCGATCCGAACTGGAAACTGGTCGCGACAGAAGCCGACGACTGAACGTTCCGGCCAGAACCGCGCGACGGGGCTGCGCCGTGACGCTCTCGCCACTCCTCAAACCCAAGAGTTTCGACGATCTGCCGGGCTGGCGCGCGGATCGACATGGCGAGGCTTTTGCGGCTTTCCGATTGAGCGCGCGCCGAGCGCTCCAGAAACCGTATAAGTCAGGCTCGCTCGGTATCGACGCGGGTGCTTTCGAGGAAGCCTTTCACGCCGCCGACAGAGCCGAAACTCTTGATGACGAAGCAGCCAGGGGATTCTTCGAACGCTGGTTCCTTCCTTGCAGGGTAATTCCCGAAGGAGACGGTTTCGGCTTCGTCACCGGCTTTTATGAACCTGAGGTCGCGGCCTCGCCGGTGCGCACGGACGAGTTCACTGTGCCATTGCTCGGCGTTCCCGACGATCTCGTGAAAGTCGATGACGCGAATCGCCCGGACGGGCTGGATCCGTATCTGGCATTCGGCCGATCGACATCAGCCGGAATAGTGGAATATTTCGACAGGCCAGAAATCGAGAAGGGCGCGCTTGGCGAGAGGGCTTCGGCGCTCGCCTGGCTAGCCGATCCCGTTGACGCGTTCTTCGTGCACGTACAAGGCGCGGTGCGGTTGTCGATGCCCGATGGCTCGGTAAAGCGCGTCACCTACGCCGCCAAGTCCGGCCAGCGCTTTACCGGACCGGGCGGATTGTTGGTGGCGATGGGTGAGATACCGGGCGCCGAAATATCCATGCAGGCGATCAGGGCGTGGTTCCGGCGCAACCCGCATCGCGTGGACGAAATCCTGCATCAGAACCGCTCCTACATTTTCTTCCGGTTCGCCGAGGTCGAAGATACGGGGATGGGGCCGATCGCTGCCGCCAAGGTGCCGTTGACGGCCGGTCGTTCCATGGCCGTCGACCGGCTGCTGCACACATTTGCAACGCCGTTTTTCGTCGATGCGCCGGCGCTTCGAGCATTCGACGACTTTCCGTTCCGCAGATTGATGATCGCGCAGGATACCGGCTCGGCAATCGTCGGAGCCGCGCGCGGCGATCTGTTTGCCGGGTCCGGCTATGCGGCTGGCGAGATCGCCGGCGTGGTTCGCCATCCTGCGGATTTCTACGCGCTGGTGCCGCGCGCTTTGCTGGAGGCTGGTCCAGCATGACTGCGCCATCGGACAAGAAGCTCTCGATGGAGGACCGTATCCTGTGGGGCAGGGTCGCGCGGTCGGCTACGCCTTTGCCCGGGAAGGCGGTGGACGAGGAGGCGCCACCCGCCGAGGACTTCGCCAGTCTTCTCGACGCACCGCGTAAGAGCGGGTCGACTCGCCCCGAGGCACAGTCTGCGGAACCGAACCGTCCGGCCAACCATGCAAGACAGCACAGGATAGACGCGCCGGTTCGCGAAAAGCTGGCGAAGGGTCGTCTGCCGATCGAAGGCAAGGTCGACCTTCACGGCCTGACGCAAAGCCAGGCGCATACGCTGCTGCTTTCGTTCCTGCATCGCGCTTATGCCGACGGACGCCGTCATGTCCTGGTCGTCACGGGCAAAGGCTCGTCGCTTGGTTCGGATGGTGTCCTGCGCAGGGCGGTGCCGGCCTGGTTTGCGACGCCGCCGTTTCGTGCGCTGGTGAGCGCTCACGAAGATGCGGCGCGGCGCCACGGCGGTTCGGGCGCTCTTTACGTGAGGCTGCGGCGTTCGGGAAGCACGGGATGACGCCGTTCGGTACGAAAATGCGTGATTTGCGCGCGAAAAAGGGCGTCACCCAGAAGGAGATGGCGACTGCGCTTGGCATCAGCCCCGCCTATCTGTCGGCTCTGGAGCACGGCAGGCGCGGCGCGCCGAGCTGGCCGCTGGTGCAGAAGATCGTCGGCTATTTCAACATCATCTGGGACGAAGCCGAGGAATTGCAGCGGGTCGCGGAAAGCTCCCATCCCCGGGTGGTTGTCGACACGACCGGACTGTCAGCCTCGGCGACGCTGCTGGCCAATCGCCTTGCATCCCAGATTGCTGGCCTCGACGAGGACGACATAAGGGACCTGCTTCGTCAACTGGCCGAGATGCAGGAACGCGGCAAGCGCCGCTGATCCTCAGAAGAGCTTTTTCAGTTCGTCCAGCTTGTCATTCACAAGCCAGCCATAATAATTCTCTTCCGGCAGCCGCGCCGTCTGGCCAGCGCTCCGACGCTTGCGATTCTCCGCCTTGAGCGCTTGTGCGCGCTGCTCGGGATTGCCGATGTTGTAAAGCGTCGCCGTGATGCCCGGGTTCTTGGAGATGTCGTAGCCAGCGATATCGCGATAGGCCTCGATCGACTTCTTCAGCGTAGCGGCGACATAGGCGAGCGTCAGGTCCGGGTCCATGATCGTACGGTAGACCTGCTGCGGATCCTCATGATCCAGCTTCGGCAGGCCCGACACCCTGGCCACAAGATCGCTCATCTGCAGCGCGGTCAACGGGTTGAGCTGGCCGATGCCGAAGGTCTGCCCAGCATAGAATGGCTGGAAGAAGACGGCGCTGAAACGATCATTGGGAAAGCTGGCTCCTTCGACCGTCTTGCCGCGGAATTCCTTGTTCCATACCGTTTCCCGGCAGGACCACAGATCGTAACTGTCCGACAGCTTCGCGCATGCTGAAAATTGCGGGCGCTCGATGAAATCGCTGACGCTTTCGCCGTTATGCGAAAAGTTGAAGCTCGTCTTGAGGTAGGAGACGGCCTTCACATAGTAGGTCTGCAGTCGGTCATAGGCGTCGACGTTGTAGGTGTGTTCGCCCACAATCGCGCCCGCCATGTGAAGCGGGTCGATCTTGTACTGCGCGGCCACCTTCTTGATCTTGTCGCGCAGGACGCTGTCGTTCGCGAACAGCGCATAGACCTTCTTGTATTTCGCCTCGTAGGTCGATTTGGCAGCGCGGGTCCGGCTGGCCGAGGCTGCTGGCACCTGCGGCTGCTCCTCGAAGCGGTTTCCGGGCGGTACCAGCGTTGCCGCAGCAGCCGGAGCGCTTGTCGCGACCAGGCACAGGCATACGAGGAGCCGCACTGCAGGGTTCATTTCCGACCTTGTGAAGATGGAGGAAGACAGGCCGGCGAAAATAGTTGCTGCGGCGGAAGGAGTCGAGAGCCCTGCGTTCAATCTCTCGTCAGGGCTCCCGAATAGCGAAATGCAGCCTACAAAATGAATCGTGACAGGTCAGTGTTCTTGGCGAGGTCACCTACATTCGTGTCCACATAGCCGGCATCGATCGTCACCTCCGACCCGGACTTGTCGGGTGCGTTGAAGGAGATGTCGTCGAGCACCCGCTCCATCACGGTTTGCAGGCGGCGGGCGCCGATGTTTTCGACGCTCGCATTGAGGTCGACGGCGATGCCTGCTAGGCGATCAATCGCATCGTCGGTGAAGTTGAGGGCTACGCCCTCGGTCTCCATCAGCGCTACGTATTGCTTGATGAGGCTCGCCTCGGTTTCCGTCAGGATGCGGCGGAAGTCGTCTTTCTCCAGCGCGCGCAGCTCGACGCGGATCGGCAGTCGGCCCTGCAATTCGGGCAGCAGGTCCGACGGCTTGGCGACGTGGAATGCGCCGGATGCGATGAATAGGATATGGTCGGTCTTCACCGGTCCGTACTTGGTCGCAACCGTTGTGCCTTCGACCAGCGGCAGCAGGTCGCGCTGAACGCCTTCCCTCGAGGGACCGCCGGAAATATCGCTACGCGCGGCCACCTTGTCGATCTCGTCGAGGAAGACGATGCCGTCGTTCTCCGTCGATTCGAGCGCCCGGCGCACCACCTCGTCCTGGTCGAGCAGCTTGTCGGACTCGTCATTGATCAACAGGTCGTAGGATTCCTTGACGGTGGTCTTGCGCATCTTGGTACGCTGGCCACCCATGGCCTTTTGCAGCATGTCGTTGATGTTGAGTACGCCGATATTCGCGCCGGGCATTCCCGGAACTTCGAAGCCCGGCATGCCGCCGGTGCCGGTGTCGGCAACCTCGACCTCGATTTCCTTGTCGTCGAGCTCGTTGTCGCGCAGCTTGCGGCGGAAGGAGTCGCGCGTGGCCGGGCTGGCATTCTTGCCCACCAGCGCCTCCAGCACGCGTTCCTCGGCGTTGAGATGCGCCCTTGCCTTGACATCTTCGCGCATCTTCTCGCGCGTCAGGCCGATAGCCGCTTCGACGAGATCGCGAATGATCTGCTCTACGTCGCGGCCGACATAGCCGACCTCGGTGAACTTGGTCGCCTCGACCTTGATGAAGGGCGCGCCCGCTAGCTTCGCTAGCCTGCGGGAGATTTCTGTCTTGCCGACACCCGTCGGCCCGATCATCAGGATGTTCTTGGGCATCACCTCTTCGCGCAACTGGCCTTCGAGCTGCTGGCGGCGCCAGCGGTTGCGCAGCGCAATGGCCACGGCGCGCTTGGCGTCCTTCTGGCCGATGATGTAGCGGTCGAGTTCGGAAACGATCTCGCGGGGAGAAAAAGTGGTCATCTACTTGTACGCTTGAACCTTAATGGGAGGGAGCTTGTTGAGCAGGGATGTGGGGAGAGTCGGGCGCACGATCAAGTTTCGGATGTGCTGCCAGCCGGCGCCAAAGATGATGATCAATGTTCCAACGACAAGCAGAATCAGCGCGAAGGGCGGGATTCCGGTGGTGTTGGCGGTGGAATTGATCAGGTAGTAAATCCCGAGAGAGCCGAAATAGGCAAGCGTCGGCACCAGCAGCGAGCGACGGTCGATCGCCAGCGCCACATAGACGAAACCGAGGATGAGCACGCCCAGCATGATGGATGCGTTTCCGTCCGGCTCGATATTGCCCAGAACCACGTCCTGCCCGGTGGCCATGATGAACAACGGATGCACGAGCATCGGCGCCGATACGACATGCAGCCAGAACGCGCAGTCGGACCAGACCGTTCGCCGTTCGCGATCGTGCAGATCGAGCATGACGGCTGCACCAAAGACGACGAGGCCGCAGACCAGCGGCATATAGAGTGCCGCGCGCAGCAGTTCCGGCATATCCTCGATTTGCGGAGCAGCGACTGTGCCAGCCGCAACGCCGTCGTAAAGCAGCAAGGCGGTCTGCAGGAACGCGAGCAGCGTCGCGGCGATAGCGATCACGCCGGCGAGAACCGGAACGCGAAAACGCCAGAAATAGAGGATCGCCGCCGCTATCGTTCCGCCGAACACGATGTAGCCGGCCGGGGCTACCATCTGCCGCAAAGCCAGCAGCTGCCATAACGAATCGGGCCGCCGGATCGGATAGCTGCCATTGGCAAGCAGCGATAATCCAACAACCGCAGCCACGGTGAAGGCGAGGCTCAGCACGGTTGAAGACAGCTTCATACGCCGCTGCCGCGTGACGAATTCCGCGACGATCCATGAAAACGCAGCCAGAAGCCCGGCGATCAAAATTGGTTGTCCTGTGATCGTCGTATTCAGGACAAAATAGAACCCCGCGGTGAGAAGAACGATGCCGACGGTGACGAAAAGGTCGTTGCCGCCGCCAATCAGGCGCAGGTTCTCTTCGGTGCCTTCGTCGGTCTCCGCCGAGCCGCGTTCGATGGCAAGGAGCCGGTCGCGCTGATCGGCAGTGATCACGCCGTTTGCGACAGCGCTTTCGAGCGTTTCAGTGCTGATCAATGATGGCTGTCCTCGCGATCGGGTGTTCCGCTATTATGGAGGCGCGCAGCAGGTCCGTCACGCATGTCTGCACTCAGGCTGCGAAATCCGGCACATACTCCATGAGGAGTGTATCGCCGGTGCGTCCCTCGAGATGCGGGATGGTGCGGAACCCGGCCTTTTCATAGGCGCGGATTGCACGATGGTTGGTGGGTTCAGGATCGATGATGATGGTTCTGTGGCCCTCTCCGATCAGCCGGGCGACAAAAGCCGTCACCGCTGCCGATCCATAACCCTTAGACAGCAGGGCCGGATCGCCTATGGACAGGTCCACGCCGACTGCATCGGAGGGCAGCTCCGTCAGCCACGGGTTGTCCTTGATCCATTCCTCGTTCTGGTGGTGGCCGATGAACCAGTACTGGATATAGCCGATGGGCCTCCCGTCGAGCATGAAGAGAAACGGCCGCGTGGTGTCGCGCCCTTCGACCATGTCGCGGATGAACCCAAGCTCCTCCTCCGGGTCGCCCCACCATTCGCGCATGTGCGGCTGGTTGAGCCAGCCGCGCAGCGTTTCGTAGTCTTCGCGCTCCACGGGACGGAACGCGATCTCGGGTTGGCTATTCTGCATCAAGCGTTTCCATCACGACATTGCCGTTGGTGTAAACGCAGATGTCGGCCGCGATCTCCATCGCCTTGCGGGCGATCTCTTCCGCGTTCTTGTCGGTATCGATAAGCGCGCGCGCGCCGCCAGCGCATAGTTGCCGCCCGAGCCGATGGCCATCACGCCGTGCTCCGGCTCCAGAACGTCGCCGGTGCCGGTGAGCGCAAGCGTCACATTCTTGTCGGCCACCAGCATCATCGCCTCCAGCCGGCGCAGGTAGCGATCGGTGCGCCAGTCCTTCGCGAGCTCGACGCAGGCGCGGGTGAGCTGGTCGGGATATTGTTCGAGCTTGGCTTCGAGCCTCTCGAGCAGGGTGAATGCGTCGGCGGTTGCACCGGCAAAGCCGGCGATGACGTTACCCTTGCCGAGCCGGCGCACCTTGCGCGCGTTGCCCTTCATGACCGTCTGGCCGAGGCTTACCTGCCCGTCGCCGGCGATCACAACCTTGTCGTTCTTGCGCACGGTGACGATCGTCGTCGCGTGCATGGTCGGTTCATTCGACATATCAACTCCGATACTGCCTTCAGCCGGCCTTCGGGTCAGTGCAGCGCCGGCCGCGTGAAGGCTTATGTATGCGCCCGGGCCGCGAATGCAAATCGCCGCCGCTGGCAATCGGCGGGGCATGCTGATAAGAGGCTTTCGCCCAGAAGCAGGAAAGGTCGCCCAGCATGGCCAGCCCCGAGCGCAAAGCGAGTGTCGCGCGCAAGACCAAGGAAACCGAGATCGCCGTTTCGGTCGATCTCGATGGCAAGGGCGCGTCGGAAATCTCGACCGGCGTCGGCTTCTTCGACCATATGCTCGACCAGCTTGCCCGCCACTCGCTGATCGACATGAAGATCGAGGCGAAGGGCGACCTGCATATCGACGACCACCACACGGTCGAGGATACCGGCATCGCGATCGGTCAGGCTTTGGCGCGCGCACTGGGCGAGCGTCGCGGCATCACCCGCTACGCATCGATAGACCTTGCCATGGACGAGACCTTGACCAAGGCTGCCGTCGACGTTTCCGGCCGCCCGTTCCTGGTGTGGAACGTGGCGTTTAGTGCGCCGAAGATCGGCACCTTCGACACCGAGCTGGTGCGCGAGTTCTTCCAGGCGCTTGCGCAGAACGCCGGCATCACGCTGCATGTGATGAACCATTATGGCGCCAACAATCACCATATCGCGGAGACCTGCTTCAAGGCGGTGGCCCGCGCGCTGCGCGCCGCAATAGAACCGGACCCGCGCCAGGAGGGAGCGATCCCTTCCACCAAGGGCACCCTGAACGGATGAGCGTTCGCCATGGCTAGTTTCGTCGTAATGGAGCCGCCCGGCCGCGCCGCCGAGGAGAGGGCCGTCATCGTGCGCGACGGGTTTCATATCCTCGCCTTCCTGCTGCCGGCGATCTGGCTGCTCGTTCACCGGCTGTGGCTGGAGACGCTGGCCGTTTTGCTCGCGGGCTTTGTGATCGGGCTGTTGGGTGCCTGGTGGGGCAGCGGCACGGCTTCGCTCGCATCGCTTATGCTTGCGCTTTTCGTCGGCCTTGAGGGATCGGCTCTGAGGCTGGCAGCCCTGCGCCGGCGCGGCTGGCGCGAATGGGGCGTGGTCGAGGCTGGCGATGCGCGCGACGCCGAGATTCGCTATCTCGTAGATATTGGCCCCGGCCACGTCGCGCGGGACACTGTCTCCGATGCTGTTCCGCAGCCTCCCGTCATGACTGCCCAGCGCGCGACCCCGACCCGTTCCGGCCCTGCGCTCGGCATGCTCGGCTATCCGGGGCGAAACTGAGATGCGCGTTGCAATCATCGACTACGGATCCGGTAATCTGCGCTCGGCGACCAAGGCTTTCGAGCGAGCCGCGCGCGAGGCGGGCATCGCTGCCGAGATTGATCTGACAGCGGACGCCGGGCGGGTGAGGAGTGCTGACCGCATCGTGCTGCCGGGCGTCGGCGCCTATGCCGATTGCCGTGCCGGGCTCGATGCCGTGCCGGGCATGGTGGCGGCGATCGAGGAAGTCGTGACCGATCGCGGCCGGCCGTTCCTCGGCATCTGTGTCGGCATGCAGTTGATGTCGTCGCGCGGGCTGGAAAAGACCATCACCAGCGGCTTCGGCTGGATTGCTGGCGACGTCAAGGAGATCGAGCCTTCCGATCCGTCGCTGAAAATCCCCCAGATCGGCTGGAACACGATTCACGTGAAACACGACCATCCGCTTCTGGCCGGCATCCGCACCGGCGAGGACGGGCTGCATGCCTATTTCGTCCACTCCTACCATCTCGACGCGGCGCGGGCGGAGGATGTCGTTGCGGTCACGGACTATGGCGGTCCCGTAACGGCCTTGGTCGCGCGCGGCAACATGGCCGGAACCCAGTTCCATCCCGAAAAGAGCCAGGCGCTCGGCCTGGCTCTGATCGCCAATTTCCTGCGCTGGAACCCGTGAGGAGGACGCCATGAGCAAGAAGGGTTACTGGATGGGCATGGTCGACGTGACCGACCCCGATGGCTATCCGCAATACGTGGCGGCAAACGCTGCCGCCTTCGAGAAATACGGCGCGAAGTTCCTTGTGCGCGGCGGACAGTGCGAAGTCTTCGAAGGCCCGGCGGCATCGCGGCTGGTGGTCATAGAGTTCAAGGACTATCAGACTGCGCTCGACTGCTACCATTCGCCGGAATACCAAGCCGCATTGAAGCTGCGTCAGCAATTCTCGAACGCTCACTTTGCCATCGTCGAAGGCGTATGATCCGTTGATACTTTTTCCTGCCATCGATCTGAAGCAAGGCCAGTGCGTCCGTCTCAAGCTGGGCGAGATGGACAGCGCCACGGTCTACAACACCGATCCCGCCGCTCAGGCGCGCGCCTTCGAGGAGCAGGGTTTCGAGTGGCTGCATGTGGTCGATCTCGATGGCGCCTTCGCCGGCGAAAGCCGCAACGGCGAGGCGGTCGAGGCGATCCTGAAGGCGACGAAGAACCCGGTGCAGCTTGGCGGCGGTATCCGTTCGATGGCCCATATCGATGCCTGGCTGGCAAAGGGGCTGGCGCGGGTGATCCTCGGCACGGTCGCGGTGCGTGATCCCGATCTGGTCAAGGAAGCCTGCAGGGCGTTTCCGGGCAAGGTGGCTGTCGGTATCGATGCGCGCGGCGGCAAGGTTGCCGTCGAGGGCTGGGCCGAAGCCTCCTCGCTGGGCGCGATCGAACTCGCGAAGAAGTTCGAGGGCGCCGGTGTCGCCGCCATCATCTACACGGACATCGACCGCGACGGCGTGTTGGCCGGCATCAACTGGGACGCGACGATCGACCTTGCCGAAGCCGTCTCCATTCCCGTCATCGCATCCGGCGGGCTCGCGTCCATCGCCGATATCGTGCGCATGACCATGCCCGACGCGCGCCGGCTCGCAGGCGCCATCTCCGGCCGCGCCCTCTATGACGGCCGCATCGACCCGGAAGAAGCGCTGGCGATCCTGCGTGAAGCGCGGGAGCGAGCGGCATGACTCTTAAGGCCCGTGTCATCCCCTGCCTCAACGTCAAGGACGGCCCGCGTCGCCCGCAGCGGCGTAGCGGCGAGGACGCGCAAACGAAAATGGAGGCCGTCCTTTGACCCTTAAGGCGCGCGTCATTCCCTGTCTGGACGTCAAGGACGGCCGCGTCGTCAAGGGCATCAGCTTTGTCGACCTGATCGATGCCGGCGACCCGGTGGAATCGGCCAGGGCCTATGACGAAGCCGGCGCCGATGAGCTGTGCTTCCTCGACATCACCGCGTCGTCGGACAATCGCGAAACCATCTTCGACGTGATCGCCCGCACAGCCGATCACTGCTTCATGCCGCTCACCGTCGGCGGCGGCGTGCGCGCGGTGGCCGACATCCGCAAGCTGCTGCTGGCGGGGGCCGACAAGGTGTCGATCAACACCGCGGCGGTGAAGAACCCCGACTTCGTCGCCGAAGCGGCCGACAAGTTCGGCAACCAGTGCATCGTCGTGGCCATCGATGCAAAGAAGGTCTCACAGGCCGACGAGACGGATCGCTGGGAGATCTTCACCCATGGCGGGCGGCAGGCCACCGGCATCGATGCGGTCGAGTTCGCCCGCAAGGTCGTTGACCTCGGCGCGGGCGAGATCCTGCTGACCTCCATGGATCGCGACGGCACCAAGGCGGGCTATGATCTGGCCCTGACCCGCGCAGTCGCCGATGCGGTGCGCGCGCCGGTCATCGCCTCCGGCGGCGTCGGCACGCTGGACCATCTGGTCGAGGGCATCCGCGACGGCCACGCGACCGCCGTTCTGGCGGCCTCGATCTTCCATTTCGGCACCTTCACCATTGCGCAGGCCAAGGCGCACATGGCAAAAGCAGGCCTGCCGATGCGGCTCGACGCCGCCTGAATGTCGGGAGGAAAGACACCCTTGTCAGGGTTCTCGCTGAAAGATCTGGAGACGATCGTGGCCGAGCGTGGCAGCTCGGGCGCAGACGATTCCTGGACGGCCCGGCTGTTTGCCAAGGGCATCGACAAGGCCGCCCAGAAGATGGGCGAGGAAGCGGTCGAAACCGTCATTGCCGCCGTCAAGGGCGAGCGCGACGCGGTGATCTCCGAAAGCGCCGATCTGCTCTATCATTGGCTCGTGGTGCTCGCGCTGTCCGGCGTGAGTCTCGATGAAGTGCTGGCCGAGCTCGAGGCGCGCACGAACCGCTCGGGCGTTGCCGAAAAGGCCGCGCGCAATTCTGGCTGAGGGAGCCGGGGCAGGGACGAATGCCGATGGACCAACTGACGCCCGGCGAGAAATACTCACCGTATCGCATCTTCTCCGCCGAACGCTGGGCAGAGTTTCGCGCCGACACGCCGCTGACGCTGGCGGAAGACGAAGTGCGCCGGTTGCGTTCGCTGAACGACCCGGTCGATCTCGACGAGATCAGGCGCATTTACCTCACCTTGTCGCGCCTGCTTTCCGCCCATGTGGAGGCGAGCCAACTTCTTTTCCGGCAGCGCCGCGTGTTCTTCAATTCCGACAATGCGGTCAAGACGCCGTTCATCATCGGCATCGCCGGGTCCGTGGCCGTAGGCAAGTCGACCACGGCGCGCGTGCTGAAGGAGTTGCTGCAGCGCTGGCCGTCGAGCCCGAAGGTCGACCTGGTGACGACTGACGGTTTCCTGCTGCCCAACGAGGTCCTGCGGCGCGAAAACCTGATGGAGCGCAAGGGTTTTCCGGAAAGCTACGATGTCGGCGCGCTGCTGCGGTTCCTGTCGGCCATCAAGTCCGGCCAGCCGGACGTGCAGGCGCCGCTCTATTCGCACATGACCTACGACGTGCTGCCCGGCGCCTACGTGACCATCGACCGGCCCGACATCCTGATCTTCGAAGGCATCAACGTTCTCCAGACCCGCGACCTGCCGCAGGACGGCAAGTTCGTGCCGTTCGTTTCCGACTTCTTCGATTTCTCGATCTACATCGACGCGGACGAGAACATGGTGCACCACTGGTATATCGACCGTTTCATGCGATTGCGCGAAACGGCATTCAAGAACCCCGAATCCTTCTTCCATCGCTATTCGCAGCTCTCCGAAGAAGCCGCGCGCGCCATCGCCGAGGGGCTGTGGGCCAACATCAACCTGAAGAACCTCAGGGAGAACATCCTGCCGACGCGGCCGCGCGCCGACCTCGTCCTGCGCAAGGGTGCCAACCACCTTATCGAGGAAGTGGCCCTCAGGAAGCTGTAGCGGCTGCCTCCGTCTCGGGATGTGCCGAAGGCTCGGGGGCGGAAATGTGCCTTCGCCTGTCTGCCATGCCTGTCCGTGCGTAGCGCTTTACCAAGACGTGGATGACAGCGACGATCGCTATGGAGACATAGCCGTCGATCGCATAATGCCAGGCCAGATAGACCGAGCTGGCGATGATGAACGCGACATACGCAAAAGCCGCGATGCCCAGCCGCCGCGAATATTCGGCGATGAAGAACGCGTTCATGGCGACGAGCGCGACATGGACGCTCGGAAACGCGGATATGCCGGAGCCGAAGCTCGTGGCGCCGGACTCATGCAGCGACCAGAGATAAGCCTGGTAGGCAACCGCGAATTGGGGCTTTCCGCGCCGCGAGCGAGAAAGGCAAGCTGCTCGGCAAAACGCGCCGCGTCGCCCGTCACTTCACCATAGAAGGCAGGCCCCGCCGAGAGGAACAGCGTGGCAAACACATTGCCGCACACGATCCATGTCAGCATGAAGCAGGTAATGTAGCGCCCCCTGATCGCGGCGGCTCGAGGCGAGGTCGCAACGAAAAATAGCAGGCCGAAGCAGAGCACGAACCACAGCACGTTGTAGTTCCACTCAACCATCGTGCGTATGACATCGTGCTCGCCGAAGCTGTAAAGCAGTCGCCACGGGTCGACCCCGAAATGCAGCAGGCGGTCGATATCCGCTTGAATTCTGTCGTATTGGAAGCCGTCGCGCCAGTACGTCATTGCGTTCTTCAGCGACGTGAAGGTTCCCTGGAACAGCACCATCACCATCAGGAGCGCGACGCCTGAGGCGAGCGTGGCCATGCGCGCGGGTGAAAATGCCCGGCGCATGGCAAGACCGCGGCGGGCGTTCAGCCGATGCACGACCCGCGCGGCATCGATAATGATGGCGACCATCGGGAAGAACAGAATGAAGAGGATCGCCCAGCGCCGGACATAGACCCAGTAGGTGGCGCTGTCTTCAGTGTCCGTGAGCTGAAGCAGGAAAAGCCCTGCCACGGTATAGGCCAGAACGAACAGATAGAGCGCTGCGTCGGCGCGCACCATCCGCGCAGTTTCCGAAATCGTGTTCCTGCACCAGCGCAGAAATCCGGTCATGGCCAAGGCTCCTGCCAATCTTTGACGGGCGGACCCTAGCTAACAAACCTCAACATTCTCCTAGCGCGGGTTGGTGACCCGCCGCAGCGTCAGGTTGATGCGGCCGCCATTTTTCAGGAGCGTCGAGGTGGCCGGATAGATCCGGTCGACGCCGTGGAAGGCGAGGCGTCCCTCTCCGCCCAGCACCACCAGATCGCCGCTGGCGAGTTTGAAGGATAACGTGCTGCCACCGCGTGTCGTTTCTCCCACCCGGAACCGGCAGGTGTCGCCCAGCGATACCGAAAGCACGGGTGCGGCGAAATCCTGCTCGTCTCGATCCTGGTGCAGTCCCATCTTCGCGTCGGCCTCGTAGAAATTGACGAGACAGGCCTCCGGCGGTGCTTCGTACCGCGCGACCTCTCGCCAGAGCGCCATCAGCCGTTCGGGGATCGGCGGCCATGGTTCGCCTGTCAGCGGGTGGGTCGGCTGATAGCGATAGCCTTGGTCCTTGTCGGTCACCCAGCCGAGTGAGCCGCAATTGGTCATGCGAACGCTCATCGGCTTTCCGGTGCGCGGCATGGTGGGCACATAAAGTGGCGCTGCCTGCACCACCGCGCGGATATCCTCCAGCAGCGCTTCCTGGGCGGTACGGTCGAGAAAGTCAGGTATGTGCCTCACACCTTGCGGTAAAGCCAGAGCCATCAGATTACCATGATAAAACAAATCCGGCGGCATGATAGCCGCCGGATAGGAATATTTTCAAGAGATGATACTGGCTGTCAGCCTTCCAGCGGCGGGATCCGCAGCACCTGTCCAGGATAGATCTTGTCCGGGTCGCTGAGCATCGGCTTGTTGGCCTCGAAGATGAGCGTGTGCTTGGTGCCCTTGCCCTTGCCGTAGTGGCGCTCGGCGATCTTCCAGAGGTTGTCGCCCTTCACCACGGTGTAGAGCGTTGGCTCCTTCTCGGCCTTGTCGGGCGCGTCCTCGACGACCAGTTCGGTTTCGACCGCCTCGACGCCGGCGGTGTTGCCGATCGCGATGACGGCCTTTTCCAGCGTCGCCTGGTCGGCAACGGAGCCCTTCAGAACGGCCTTTCCGCCGACAACTTCGACCTGCACCTTGTCGGTGCCGAGCCCGTGTGAGTCGAGTTCCTTCTTGAGTTCCTCAACCTTGGGTTCCTCATCGTCGCCGAAGCCGAGCTTTTTTCCGATGGATTTCGCAAAACTGAACAGGCCCATGCCGCAGTCTCCTTGTTGTCTGCAAAGAAATGATCGCCCCTGAGGCGACATTGGCCCAGCGAAACCGAAAAGAAAAGCAAGGATTTCGCTTCGGCGACCGCCGCCCAGGGTCAGTCGGGAGCAACCTTGCCGCGCATTTTCTTGATGCCGGAGCGGCCGGCCTTTTCCTTCAGCCGTCGCTCGACCGCGCCTTTTGATGGTTTGGTCTTTTTGCGCGGTTTGGGCGGCGGCTCCGCGGCCTTCGCCAGCAGTGCTGCAAGCCGCGCCCGCGCATCCGCCCGGTTCTGCTCCTGTGTGCGGAAGCGTCCAGCCTCGATGACGATGACGCCATCCTTGGTCGCGCGCTGCCCGGCGAGCTTGAGCGCGCGTTCGCGCACCCTTTCCGGCAGGCCGGGCGCATTGGCTGCGTCGAACCGAAGCTGCACGGCGGTGGCGACCTTGTTGACGTTCTGGCCGCCGGGCCCGGAGGAACGGATGAACTGCTCCTCGAGCTCGTCTGCGCCGACCTCGACGCCCGGCGCGATATGCAATCCCCTGTCCGCGTTCATGCCGTTGTTCCGTGTCCGAACCCGCAAAGCGGGCAAACACTACATAGAACGGCGCTGCTGGCGCGGAAACCCCGGTCAGAATTCTTCCCAACCAGCCTCGTCCGCAGGCGTGACGGCCTGCGCTGTTGCGGCGCCGGAACCACCCCGGAATGCAACGGCGAGGCGCTGACCGACGGCGCGGATTCCCGATGTCGGATTCTTCGGCACGGATCTCGGCTCGCGCAGGCTACTGGCGGGTGCTTCGCGGCCCAGTTTGAACTGTGCCAGCAAAGCGTTGAGCGCCGAGGCTTCGCTAGCGAGCTTGTGGCTCGCAGCCGTCGACTGCTCGACCATCGCGGCATTCTGCTGCGTGCCATGGTCGATCCGGTTGACGGCAATGTTGATCTCGTTGAGGCCGGTTGCCTGTTCGCGGGACGCCTCGACGATCGCCACGACATTGGTGCTGATCTCCTGCACCTCCGAGACGATGGTGCGCAGTGCCTCGCCCGCCTCGCCCACCAGCTCGACACCGGCGCGGACATGTTCGCCCGACGTGGTGATGAGCGTATTGATTTCCTTGGCTGCATTGGCGGCCCGCTGGGCGAGGTCGCGCACTTCCTGTGCAACCACCGCAAAGCCGCGGCCGGCCTCGCCGGCACGTGCCGCCTCGATCCCGGCATTGAGCGCGAGCAGGCTGATCTGGAAGGCGATCTCGTCGATGACGCCGTTGATGGTGCTGATCTGCGTCGACGAGACCTCGATGCGATCCATCGCCGCGACCGCGTCCTGCACGATGGCGCCTGAACGCTCTGCCCCGGTCCGCGTGCGGGCAACCAGTGCGCCTGCTTCCTCGGCGCGTCGGCTGGAATCGCGGACCGTCGTGACGAGCTGCTCCAGCGCAGCCGCAGTCTGTTCGACGGATGCCGCCTGTTGTTCAGTACGCTTCGAAAGATCGTCGGAAGCGTTCCGTATTTCGTCCGAGCCGGCGTGGATCGCATTGGCGTTTTCGCCAACCGTCTGCAACGCGGCCTGCAATCTTGCGACCGAGTTGTTGAAGTCGGCCCGCAGCCTTTCCATCGATGCCGTGAACGGTTCATCGATCCGCTGGGCAACGTCGCCGTCTGCCAGCCGGCTCAGGCCATCTGCAAGCACGTCCACCGCATGCTGCAGCGCGCGCGCATGGCGTTCCTTCTCATCGCGCTCGAGTTCATCGCGCTCGCGCGCTTCGCGCTGGCGTGCTTCCGCGGCGTCGCGTTCTTCGTTGACCTTGCGGATGGTGTTTTCGCGGAAGAGCTGAAAGGCATCGGCGATCTCGCCGATTTCGTCGCGGCGGCCGAGCCCCGGTATCTCCACGTCCAGTTCGCCGGAGGCGAGTGCGCGCATCGAACGCGCCGTGCGGGAGATGGGAAGAGCGACGGAACGCCAGACGAGGAAGCCGGACGCCAGAACGGCAAGCAGGACCCCGCCGACCGCCACCATGACCATGCGTTCGATCGAGGTCGTGGCGTTGATGCGCGCAGTACTCACCTCACCGCGCACGTTCTCGATCTCCGCGCGGATGCGGTCAAAGACCGGCTCGATCGCCGAAAAGCTCTCCGACACCTCGGCATCAAGCTCCTGGCTGCGCGCTGACGCGTCGGCAAAATCCTTGAAGGTCGCCTCATAGGCATCCAGCGTCGCCATAACCGCCGTATGGCCACTCGAGGAGCCGAAAACACCGCCGGGGCGGGAGCGCAGGGTCTCGATTGCCTCGGTCACGCGGGCGCGGTTCTGCTCGCTTGGCGTGACCACGAAATCCTTTTCACGGTTGAAGATTTGCGCCACATCGACTTTCAGCGCGGGATAGGGAATGCGCGCGAGCTGCTCGGAGAGAAAGCCGGTTGCCGCGCGGAGCTCGCTTTGCAGGCCCTTTTCGGCGCTCACGCCGAGCCGTCGGGTCACTTCCACGGCTTCGCCAAACGCCTGGAGATAGCGCTGGTAACCCTGTGTCAGAACGCCTTCGCCGGGCACGTCGCGCTGCTGGTTGCGAGCGATGATCGCCTCGATCGTTTCGAGCGACCTGGCGACCTCTTCACTGCGCGCCGCATGCATTTCGACGTATTTCTCGTCGCGGCTCAGGAAGAAGTCCTTTTCGTTCCGACGCAGTTCGAGGAGACCGATCTGAAGCTCGCTGGTCACCGCTGCGGCCTGGTTCGCCTGAGAAGCCGTCGCATCGATCTGACTGATGAGACTGCGCTCGTAGACAAGAAGCCCGGCAACGGCGAGCACGCCGACTACGCCCACCAAGGCAATCAGCGCGATGCGATGGGAAATGCGAAACGCGAACAGGTTCATGGTCGAGCCTTCGGAGCGGCATCCGGCGACCGAAGCGGTCCCGGGCATGGAAATCTGGTGAGATAAGGTCTGGAATGCCGGCGCCGGCGGAGGTTCGACATCATGTCTGGCCGGGCGATGCGTGCCCGGACCCTCGCCGCCAGAAGACGCGCAATAGATTAAATCTCGGTGAACCGCCGAGATGTCGCCAGATTGGCCTTTGCCGCTACGAGGCTAGTCTTTCCAGACGATGACGTCCTCGACCGGCTTGCGCTTGATATCGGGCACCTTGGCCTCGTCGGCGGGATAGCCGGCCACGAGCAGGATCAGCGCCTTTTCATGCTCCGGTCTGCCGCAAATATCGTTCAGAAAGCCCATCGGCGACGGTGTATGGGTCAGCGTCGCAAGACCAGCATTGTGCAGGCTGGCGATCAGCAGGCCGGTAGCGATGCCGACCGATTCCGGGACGTAATAGTGCTTGGCGCGTTTGCCATCCGGACCCAGCCCGTAGCGCTGCGCGAAGATGGCAATCAGCCAGGGCGCGGTCTCGAGGAACGGCTTGTCTGCATCGGTGCCAAGCGGTGCGAGCGCATCCAGCCATTCGGTCGATGCGCGGCCGCTATAGAAGTCGCGCTCCTCCTTCTCGGCCGCCACCCTGATCTGGCTCTTGAGTCCGGGCTCATTGATGCACACGAACGTCCACGGCTGCTGATTTGCGCCCGATGGGGCTGTGGCAGCCGTCATCACGCAATCCTCGATCAGTTTCTTGGGCACGGGCCGCGAGGAGAAATCGCGCACCGTGCGTCGCCTGTCCATCAACGCGCGAAAATCGGCTGCGCGCGTCGACATTTCTTCCGGCGAGTAGCCGGCGAAGGCCAAGGGTTTGTGCATAGCGAGCATCGACGGTTTCCTCCCGTTTTCCGCATGCAATCATGACCGCAACACAAAGAAAAGGCCCGGCTTTGAACCGGGCCTTCATGAAAGTTGCAGTGGATTGTCTCTATTCAGCCGCTTCTTGCAGCCGGGGCGCGGCGCTCAGCGTGCTTGCGTCGACATGGGCTTCGAACTTGCCGAAATTGTCGATGAACATTCCAACCAGCCGTTTGGCCTGCCGGTCGTAGGCTTCCTTGTCCGCCCAGGTCGAGCGCGGATCGAGGATCGATGCATCCACGCCCGGTACCGAAACCGGCACCTCGAAGCCGAAATTGGCGTCGGTGCGGAATTCCGCCTCGTTCAGGGAGCCGTCAAGCGCGGCCGAAAGCAGCGCCCTGGTCGCCTTGATCGGCATGCGGCTGCCGATACCGTAGGCGCCGCCTGTCCAGCCGGTATTAACGAGCCAGCAGTCGACGCGGTGGCGCGCAATGAGATCGCGCAGCAGGTTGCCATATTCGGAAGGATGACGCGGCATGAACGGTGCGCCGAAGCAGGTGGAGAAGGTCGCCTCGGGCTCGGTGACGCCCTTTTCCGTCCCGGCGACCTTGGCGGTGTAGCCTGAAAGGAAGTGATACATCGCCTGAGCCGGCGTCAGCCTGGCGATGGGCGGCATCACGCCGAATGCGTCGGCGGTCAGCATGATGATGTTCTTCGGATGACCAGCCCGCCCCGTGGCGCTGGCATTGGGGATGAAGTCGAGCGGATAGGCGCAGCGCGTGTTCTCGGTGAGCGAGCCGTCGTCGAAGTCCGGCACGCGGTTGTCATCCAGCACCACGTTCTCGAGTACGGTGCCAAAGCGCCGCGTCGTCGCGAAAATCTCGGGCTCTGCTTCGGCCGAAAGCTTGATGGTCTTGGCGTAGCAGCCGCCTTCGAAATTGAAGATGCCGTCTTCGCCCCAGCCATGTTCGTCGTCGCCGATGAGCGTGCGTCGCGGATCGGCCGAAAGCGTGGTCTTGCCGGTGCCGGACAGGCCGAAGAACACGGCCGCGTCGCCTTGCGGCCCTTCATTGGCCGAGCAGTGCATGGGCATCACACCGCGCGCCGGCAGCAGGTAGTTCAGCGCGGTGAAGACCGACTTCTTCATCTCGCCGGCGTAAGACGTGCCGCCGATCAGCACCACCATGCGTGCGAAGTCGATCGCGATGACCGTTTCGGTCCTGCAGCCATGTCGGGCAGGATCGGCCCTGAACGACGGCAGGTCGATGATCGTCATCTTGGGCGCGAAGCTGGAAAGGGCCTCGCGCGCGGGGCGGATCAGCAGATTGCGGATGAAATGCGAATGCCAGGCATATTCCGTGACGACACGTGTCGGCAGACTGTTCGCCTCGTCCGCGCCGCCAACGAGATCCTGGACGTAGAGATCGAGCTTCGCTGCATGAGCGAGGAAGTCGTCGTGCAGGAGCGCAAACTGCTCCGGCGACATTGGCTTGTTGTTGTCCCACCAGACCTGCGCGTCGGTGTTCGCATCCCGCACGACGAACTTGTCTTTCGGGGAACGCCCCGTGTGCTGTCCCGTTGTGGCGACAAGTGCACCGTGGGCCGTCAGTCTCGCTTCGTCACGGCGAAGCGCGTGCTCGACCAGCTCGGCGGGACCAAGATTGTAGTGAACGGTGCCCGAGGTCTTCAAACCGCAGGTGTCGATCCCATTGTCGGGATTGCGCAGGCCGATTTCTGTCATCTCTACCACCAAGGACCGGAGCCGAACCGAGATACTTTCCCTCCCGACGCTGCTGCAAAAACGCGCCCGATCTGGAGGTGAAAGGTTCAGAAACAGAAAAGCTCATTGATTTCAAATCATTAATCGATTTAAAGATTTTCAATTCTGTTTAAATCGGTTGTAACGGTTTAAATCTTCCAGCGGCCGATACATATTGGCCGAAGACTGACAGGCCGGCGAAGCGGAAGGGCCGCTTGCCTTTATCGCGCCGGACGTGCATGCGGGGAAAAGGCATGCCACAATTTGTACCCAATTTGTCCGTCTACAGCCCCTTCTCGATGCAGGAAGGGACACCCGCTCATGAGGGAGCCACTTGAAATGGCAACTATCGCGCTTGTCGATGACGACCGGAACATCCTGACGTCAGTTTCGATCGCGTTGGAGTCCGAAGGCTATCGCGTCGAGACCTATACCGACGGCGCCTCCGCGCTTGAGGGTCTTTCCGCGCGCCCGCCCAATCTCGCCATCTTCGATATCAAGATGCCCCGCATGGACGGCATGGAGTTGCTGCGGCGCTTGCGCCAGAAGAGCGACATGCCGGTCATCTTTCTCACTTCCAAGGATGACGAGATCGACGAGCTCTTCGGGCTGAAGATGGGCGCCGACGATTTTATCCGCAAACCGTTCTCGCAAAGGCTGCTCGTCGAGCGTGTCCGTGCCGTGCTGCGCCGTGCCAACGCTCGCGAGGCAGGCGTCAAGACCCCGGCCAGCAGGCGCGCTCGCTGGAGCGCGGCCAGCTTGTCATGGACCAGGAGCGTCACACCTGCACGTGGCGGGGCGAACCGGTTACGCTGACGGTCACAGAATTCCTTATCCTGCATTCGCTGGCGCAGCGCCCCGGCGTGGTCAAGAGCCGCGATGCGCTTATGGATTCTGCTTACGACGAGCAGGTCTATGTCGACGACCGCACCATCGACAGCCACATCAAGCGGCTGCGCAAGAAGTTCAAGGCCGTCGACGACGATTTCGACATGATCGAGACGCTTTATGGGGTAGGCTACCGCTTCCGCGAGGCATGACGCCCGCGAGGCGACTACTGCAGGGCTGAATGGCGGCAGACATCGAAAAAGGCGTCACCGGGACAAAGTCCGAGGTGAAGCGCGGGTCCAGGCCCTTGAGCCGGCACGTTCTGGTGCCGGTCAGGCGGGTGCTGGGCCATTATGTCTTCTCGAGCCTGACGCGCCGTATCCTCGTTCTGAACCTGGCCGCGCTCGGGGTCATGGTTGTCGGCATTCTCTACATCAACCAGTTTCGCGACGGGCTCGTTCAGGCGCGGATCGAAAGCCTGATGATCCAGGGCGAGATCATCGCCAGCGCGATTGCCGCGTCGGCGACGGTCGAGACCGATTCGATCACCATCGATCCCGAGAAACTCCTAGAGCTTCAAGCGGGAGAAAGCCTGCCGCCGGGATCGGGGCAACTGGACAGCCTGCACTTCCCCATCAACCCGGAACGGGTCGCGCCGGTCCTGCGTCGCCTGATTTCGCCGACGCTGACGCGGGCGCGCATTTTCGACCGCGACGCCAATCTGCTGCTCGATTCCCGCGCGCTCTATTCACGCGGCCAGATCCTGCGTTACGGCCTTCCGCCCGTTGAGGAAGAAAAGCCGGGCCTGCTGGAGCGGGCCGAAAAGCTTCTGCTCAGCCTCTTCCGGCGCTCCGACCTGCCACTTTACCACGAACAGCCTGGCGGCAGCGGCACAGCCTATCCCGAAGTCATGCAGGCCCTACAGGGCAGTCCGTCCTTCATCGTGCGCCGCAGCGATCAGGGGAGCAGATCGTTTCCGTCGCCGTGCCGGTCCAGCGCTTCCGGGCCGTGCTCGGCGTGTTGATGCTGTCGACCCAGGGTGGGGACATCGACAAGATCGTGGCCGCCGAGCAGCGCGCCATCCTCAGGGTTTTCGGCGTGGCTGCGCTGGTCAACGCCATCCTTTCCATGTTGCTGGCTTCCACGATCGCAAATCCGCTGCGCCGCCTGGCGGCAGCCGCCGTCAGGGTGAGGCGCGGCGTGAAGAACCGTGAGGAGATACCCGACTTTTCCGACAGGCAGGATGAAATCGGCAATCTGTCCGTGGCGCTGAGGGACATGACGAACGCGCTCTATGCGCGCATCGAGGCGATCGAGAGTTTTGCCGCCGATGTCAGCCATGAGCTGAAGAACCCGCTTACATCGCTGCGCAGCGCGGTCGAAACCCTGCCACTGGCCAAGACGGAGGAGTCGCGGGCGCGCCTTCTTGAGGTGATCCAGCACGATGTTCGCCGCCTCGACAGGCTCATCACCGACATCTCGGATGCATCGCGTCTCGATGCTGAGCTCGCCCGCGAGGATGGTCGTCGTGTCGACCTGCTGAAACTGATTACCGAAATCGCTGAGGCCTCTCGCGAGGCACGCCGTGAGAAGAAGAACGTGGCGATCGAGGTTCGCACCGCCAAGAAGGATCAGCCGGCGCGCGATTTCTTTGTCGCAGGTCACGATCTGCGGCTTGGCCAGGTGCTCACGAACCTGATCGAAAACGCGCGCTCCTTCGTGCCGGAAGACGATGGACGCATCATCATCACGCTGTCGCGCACGACGCGGCACGTGGTCGTCACTGTCGAGGACAACGGCCCCGGTATTACCGTCGACGATATCGAGCGGATCTTCGAGAGGTTCTACACCGATCGTCCCTCGAGCGAGGCGTTCGGCCAGAATTCGGGACTGGGCCTGTCAATCAGCCGTCAGATCGTCGAAGCGCACGGCGGCCGCCTCACCGCCGAGAATATTCCAGGCGCCAAGCCAGGTCAGTACCAGGGTGCGCGCTTCATCGTCACCTTGCCCGCCGAAGCCTGATGGGCCGGACCAATCTTCACGCGACCGCACTCGTGGCCGGCGAAAGCGGACTCCTGATTACCGGGCGCTCGGGCGCCGGGAAATCGCTACTGGCTGCCCGTCTTGTTGAGACCCTGCACGCCCGCGGAGACTTCGCGGTGCTGGTTTCGGACGATCAGATCTGGGTGGAGAGGTTGGGGGTACGTCTTGTTGCCGAAGCGCCCGATATGATCGCCGGCCTGATCGAGTTGCGCGGGTATGGGCCGGCGCGGGCTGCGTCCGAGAAGCGGGCGGTGATGGACCGAATGGTGGCACTTGTCGAACCCGCCGCCGCGCCGCGCCATCGCGAAGCGATGTCCGAAACGGTGCTCGGCGTTTGTCTGCCGTGCCTCGCGCTGCCGGAACGTAATGTCGAGGCGAACGTCCCGGCCATTCTCGCCTGGTTAGCCGGCGAGCCGGGGTAGCTGGTCCGTTTGTTGCCAGACTTTGCGCAAAACTGCGGCAATTTGGCCTTGTTTGGTGCAAATTTGGGCTTGTCAAAGGTTAAACCGCTGACAAGATAGCGCACCTTGCCGTCTGGCTCCGCGCGCCGCGTTATCCGGAAGCAGGGGTTTGGGGCAAAGTCGGATTGCGCGGGTCACGAATGGCAGCGCAAGCGCGTGTGACGGGAGTGATTGTTGATCAATTCTGACGATGCCGGTGGCTATTGTAGGCCCGGCGAGGACTCCTCGAAACGATCATCGCCTGTTCAACGTTCCCGCATCTGCCGGGGCTGGTTGCCGGCATGATCGGTCTCGTACTCGTCACGCATGGCCGCCTGGCCGAGGAATTTCGTCACGCGGTCGAACACGTGGTGGGCCCGCAGAAAAACTTCGAGACCGTCTCGATCGGCGCTGACGATGATATGGAGCAGCGTCGCACCGACATTGTAGATGCCGTCGCGCGCGCGGACACCGGGACAGGTGTGATCATATTGACCGATATGTTCGGCGGCACGCCCTCCAATCTCGCCATATCCGTGATGAGCTCCGGCAAGGTCGAGGTGATCGCCGGCGTGAACCTGCCGATGCTGATCAAGCTGACCAGCGTGCGGGCCGGTGACGATATGGCGACAGCTCTTCAGGAAGGCCAGATGGCAGGCCGTAAATACATCAATGTCGCGAGCCAGCTCTTGAGCGGTAAATGACCGGCGTAATCAGCAGGGACCTCACGATCGTCAACAAGCGCGGGCTGCATGCGCGCGCCTCCGCCCGTTTCGTCCAGCTTGTCAGCGGCTACGACGCGGCAGTGGCGGTCGAAAAGGATGGCGTGAAGGTGGGCGGCACGTCCATCATGGGGTTGATGATGCTGGCCGCAAGCCCTGGTTGCACCATCAGCGTCAGTGCAAGCGGGCCCCAGGCCGCGGAGCTGATGGACGCGCTTGCCGATCTGGTCGCCTCCCGTTTCGGCGAGGAGTGCTGACGCCAGCGCTTCACATGCACGGATAAAGATTTCTTTATGTCCTATTGCCGCAAATGCGGTTTTCTGCTACTCGGCGGGCCAGACTTGCGCGCCCTGTATACACGCCCGAGCGCGCTGATTTCACCGGATTTGGAGTGAACGCCATGAGCGCGCAGGATTATATCGTCGCCGACATTTCACTTGCGGACTGGGGCCGCAAGGAGATCGAGATCGCTGAAACGGAAATGCCCGGCCTGATGGCCAGCCGGGAGGAGTTCGGCGAAAGCCAGCCGCTCAAGGGCGCGCGCATCACCGGCTCCCTCCACATGACCATCCAGACCGCCGTGCTGATCGAGACGCTGCAGGCGCTCGGCGCCGAAGTGCGCTGGGCCTCGTGCAACATCTTCTCGACGCAGGACCACGCCGCCGCCGCCATTGCCGCCGCCGGCACCCCGGTCTTCGCGGTCAAGGGTGAGACCCTGACCCAGTATTGGGAATATACCGACCGCATCTTCCAGTGGGCCGATGGCGGCCTCTCCAACATGATCCTCGACGATGGCGGCGATGCCACCATGTACATCCTGATCGGCGCCCGCGCGGAAGCAGGCGAGGATGTGCTTTCCAAGCCGGGCAACGAGGAGGAGGAAATCCTCTTCGCGCAGATCAGGAAGCGCATGGAAGCGACGCCCGGCTTCTTCACCAAGCAGCGTCAGGCGATCAAGGGCGTCACCGAAGAGACGACCACCGGCGTCAACCGCCTTTATCAGCTCCAGAAGAAGGGGCTGCTTCCGTTCCCGGCCATCAACGTCAACGACTCGGTCACGAAGTCCAAGTTCGACAACAAGTACGGCTGCAAGGAATCGCTGGTCGACGGCATTCGCCGCGCGACCGACACGATGATGGCCGGCAAGGTCGCGGTCGTCTGTGGGTACGGTGATGTCGGCAAGGGCTCATCCGCCTCGCTGCGCGGCGCAGGCGCACGCGTCAAGGTCACCGAGGTCGATCCGATCTGCGCCCTGCAGGCTGCGATGGACGGCTACGAGGTCGTCACGCTGGACGACGCCGCCGCGAGCGCCGACATCGTGATCACGACGACCGGCAACAAGGACGTCATCACCATCGACCATATGCGCAAGATGAAGGACATGGCGATCGTCGGCAACATCGGCCACTTCGACAACGAGATTCAGGTCGAGGCGCTGCGTAATCTCAAGTGGACCAACGTCAAGCCGCAGGTCGACCTGGTCGAGTTTCCGGGCGGCAACCGCATCATCCTGCTGTCGGAAGGCCGACTGCTCAATCTCGGCAACGCCACCGGCCATCCGAGCTTCGTGATGTCGGCGTCCTTCACCAACCAGGTGTTGGCGCAGATCGAACTCTGGACCAAGGGCGAGCAGTACAAGAACGAGGTCTATGTGCTGCCAAAGCACCTCGACGAGAAGGTCGCCCGGCTGCATCTGGACAAGGTCGGTGCAAAGCTCACCGAGCTGTCCAGCGAACAGGCCGCTTATATCGGTGTGACGCAGCAGGGCCCGTACAAGCCCGAACACTACCGCTACTGATTTATTAACCATTCACCACAATATATTGAGGCCGGGCGATTGACTTTGTCGCTCGGTCTTTTTTGCGCGCCGTTCGCCTTCACGGCGATTCGGTCACACGGTACAGTGATGTGATTCGTGACGCGTCCGTTTATGGTGAGGGGAAACCGAAAAGGGTGCGTCCATTCTTGGCGAATCTGGCGCTCGTGCGGCGGAGAGGACATTTGAAGATGCCAGGCGGGCAGCGACTGGATGCGGAGAAATCCGGCACCGGCGACCGGAGCGATTCCAGCGTCGGTCCGGGATTGCGTGTGAAACGACGGAAGCTGGTTGCCGTTCGCCTGTCGGCGCTTCTGGGCACTGTTTGGTCGTCCTCGGCGCTCGCGCAGGAAAACGCGATCCAGCTCGCAACCAAGATACCAGTCAGCACCATGGACGTCGTCCAGCTTGCGCTGTTCGCGGGTATTACCGGAGCGGCCATCCTGTCGGCGATCCTGCTGATACGCGAACGGGCCCGCACGGCCAGCGAGAATGTGAGCCTTCGCGAACGTGTGGCCGAGACCGGCAATGCGCTCCAGCGCGCAGAGGCCTTGCTGAACCTGAAGGATCAGCGCATCCTCGTCTGGTTCGGCGACGAACGGAAACCGGAGCTCGTTGGCTCACTCTCCCGCGCTGATGCGCCGGAGGATCGGGCCACGTTTCTGGCGTTTGGCAAATGGCTTGCCCCGCGCAGCGCCGCCCGTCTTGAGCGCGCAATTTCCTCCTTGCGGGAAGAAAAGCAGACCTTCGATCTCGTCGTCGAGACCAACAAGAGGGCTTTCCTCGAGGTACAGGGACGCATCGCCGCCAACCATGTCGCGGTGCGTTTTCTCACACTTTCCGATGCACGGCGCGAACATGCGGAATTGCGTATCGAGCATCAGCAACTGCGCGGCGAGCACGAAACGGTCCTGAAGCTTCTGGATGCGCTCGCGATGCCCGCCTGGCTACGCGGTGGCGACGGCAGGCTGCAATGGGTGAATGCGGCCTATGCGCAGGCGGTGGAAGCAGCAAACGCTGCGGCAGCCATAAACGAAAGCCGCGAATTCCTTGGAACCAGCGCACGCGAGCAGATCGCGCGCGATCACCTTTCGTCGCCCGTCTTCGCGCAACGCCTGTCGACCGTGATCGGCGGCGATCGGCGCATCTTCACGGTTACGGACGTGGTCGACGGCGAGGGTTCCGCAGGGCTGGCTTGCGATGTCAGCGATGTCGAAACGATCCGCGAGGAGCACGAGCGTACGGTCCGCAGCCATGCCGATACGCTTGACCAGCTCAACACGGCGGTCGCGATATTCGATACGGACCAGAAGCTGCGCTTCTTCAACCAGGCCTTCCAGAAGCTCTGGGAGCTCGATCTGTCCTTCCTGGAAAGCCGGCCCGACAACACGTTGCTGCTCGACAGGTTGCGCAGCGACGGCAAGCTTGCCGAACAGCCCGAATGGCGCCGCTGGAAGGAGAACCTGCTGGGGGCCTATCGCGCCGTGGAGCCGCAGGAGCATCTGTGGCACCTGCCCGATGGCCGTACCCTGCGTGTCGTCGCCAACCCGCAGCCCAATGGCGGCGTGACCTGGGTGTTCGAGAACCTCACCGAGAAGATCAATCTGGAAAGCCGCTACAACACGATCGTGCGGGTCCAGGGCGTCACGCTCGACAATCTCGCGGAGGGCGTCGCCGTGTTCGGCCCGGATGGGCGCGTGCGGCTCTCCAATCCGGCTTTCGCGAACCTTTGGGGCATGCCCGAGGGGCTGGTGAAGGCCGGCACGCATATCTCCGTGATCCGCGCTGCTTGCCAGACGCTCGCCAAGGCGAGCCCCTGGAGCGAACTCGCCGCCGCAGTGACCGGCTTCGACGAGGACCGTCAGGACCGCCACGGCCAGGTCGAGCTCAATGATGGCAACGTACTCCGCTTTGCGGTTATCCACCTGCCGAACGGGCAGGTGATGACGACGTTCATCGATGTGACAGACAGTGTGAACGTCGAGCGCATGCTCAAGGACAAGAACGAGGCGCTCGAGCGGGCCGACCAGCTCAAGAACGATTTCGTCCGCCACGTCTCCTACGAGTTGCGTTCGCCGCTGACGAGCATCAGCGGGTTCACCGAATTGCTGGCTCAGGAGACGGCCGGGCCGCTCAATCCGCGCCAGCGCGACTATGTCGACCACATTGCCTCCTCGTCTTTCGAACTGGAGACAATCGTGGACGATATCCTCGACCTGGCCACCATCGATGCCGGCATCATGGAGCTGGAGATCAGCGAGGTTGTCATCGAGCGTACGGTGCGCTCCGCAGCAGATCTCGTGGCCGAGCGGCTGCGCGAACATTCCATTGCACTGGACATCGAGCTGGAGCAGGCCCCGGCCTCATTTCACGCAGATGAAAACCGCCTCCGGCAAATTCTGTTCAATCTGCTCAGCAACGCTGCCAATTATGCGCCGGAAGGATCGACGATACAGCTGACCTGCATGCGCGATCCGGCGGGCGTCGCTTTCAGGGTTCATGACGACGGGCCGGGCATCCCGCCCGATGTGCTCGACGGAATCTTCCGTCGGTTCGAGCCGCATGCCAATGGCGGTCGCGAGCGCGGCGCCGGACTCGGCCTGTCGATCGTCAAGAGCTTTGTCGAGCTGCACGATGGTTCGATCGAGATCGATACCGGTGAAGGCCGCGGCACAACGGTCATCTGCCGCTTCCCCATGGCGCCGGAAGGATTCCGGGAGGCGGCGGAATAGCGTTCATGGTCGAGCGCTCGATCGAACTGGATCTGCCAGACGAGACCGCCTCGTCCATCCTTGGCGAAGACCTGGCTGCGGTGCTGCGCCCCGGCGACGTGCTGGCGCTTCACGGCGATCTGGGGATGGGCAAGACGACGCTCGCACGCGCAATCATCCGCGGCCTTCACGGGGAGCCGGATCTGGAGGTTCCTAGCCCGACCTTCACGCTCGTGCAGGCCTATGAGGCGCGTTTTCCGATCCATCACTTCGACCTCTATCGCCTGGCCGCCGCGGATGAATTCGAGGAGCTGGGTTTCGACGAGGCGGTCCGCGATGGCGTGGCGTTGATCGAATGGCCGGAACGCGCGGAAGAAAGATTGCCCGGCGACGCCGTAACGGTGGCCCTGTCCGAACATGGATCCGGTCGACACGCACATATAACCGGTCCGGCCGATTTCATGGCGCGGCTCGACCGGTCCCTGGCCATCCGCGCATTCCTCGATCGATCCGGATATGCGGGTGCGGCCCGTGCCTATCTGGTTGGAGATGCTTCTGCGCGCGCATACGAAACCATATCTCTCAAGCAAGCCGCGCCGGTCATCCTGATGAACGCGCCGCGTCCGCCGTCGGGTCCAGCCGTCCGCGATGGCAAGCCCTATGCGCAGATCGCACATATATCGGAATCGGTGGTCCCGTTCGTCGCCATCGCACGGGCGCTGCGCGACAAGGGCTTCTGCGCTCCGGAGGTCTACGTATCGGATTTCGAGCGGGGGCTGTTGCTGATCGAGAATCTCGGCAGCGAGAGTGTTCTCGATGCCGACGGCGAGCCGATAGGCGAGCGCTATCTTGCTTCGGCTGAACTTCTGGCAGGCATACATCGCCACGAATGGCAGCCGCAGATCGAGGCTGCGCCAGGCACAGTCCACACGATCCCGCCCTTCGATCGCGACGCCCTTTCGATCGAGAGCGAACTGCTTGTCGACTGGTATCTGCCCCATATTGCCGGCCGCCCGGCAACGGATGCGGAACGCGCGGCCTTCTCGCAGGCGTGGGGCGCAGTGTTCGACACGCTCGAACACTGCGAGAAAAGCATCCTTCTCCGCGATGTCCATTCGCCCAACATCATCTGGCGGGAGAATCGTTCGGGGTCCGATCGCATCGGGCTCATCGACTTCCAGGATGCCATGATCGGCCCATCCGCCTACGATGTCGCATCGCTCGCCATGGACGCACGCGTCACGATCCCGGCGAAACTGGAAAACGCAATTGTCGAGGCATATGTCGCCGCGCGCCAGGCGCAGGGCGGCTTCGACCGACAGGCTTTCGAGGCGGCCTATGCCATCACGGCCGCGCAGCGCAACACGAAGATCCTTGGCATTTTCGTGCGTCTCGATGTCCGCGATGGCAAGCCCGGCTATCTGAGGCATCTGCCGCGAATCCGCTCTTATGTCGCCCGCGCCATCGAGCATCCTGCGCTGCGGCCGGTGCGCGACCTCTATGCGGAGCTCGGTATCCTATGAAGACGGCGATGGTTCTGGCTGCCGGGCTCGGCAAGCGGATGCGCCCGCTGACCGACACTATGCCGAAGCCTATGATAAGCATAGCCGGCAAAACCCTGCTCGACCGAGGCCTCGACGCCTTGGCTGGAGCGGGTGTCGAGAAGGCGGTGGTCAATGTCCACTACCTGCCGCAACAGATCATCGATCATGTCGCCCAGCGCAGCCGACCGCATATCGTCGTGTCCGACGAGAGCGGATTGCTGCTCGATTCCGCAGGCGGCATCGTCAAGGCGTTGCCCGAACTGGGCACCGAGCCCTTCTACATTCTCAACGCCGATACGTTCTGGATCGACCGTGACGGCCGGGATCTCGAGCGGCTTGCCCTTGCGTGGGACGGCGCGCGCATGGATATTCTTCTCATGCTTGCCCGACCCCACGATGCCACCGGACATAGCGGCTCGACAGATTTTCTGCTCGACGCCGAAGGCAGGCTTGCGCGCGCCCGCGGCGCGCCGGAGGGCCTGATCTATGCCGGGGCGGCAATCGTGCATCCCCGCATTTTTGAGGGTGCGGTTGCGGAGCCGCATTCGCTCAACATCTATTTCGACCGCGCCATTGCGGCTGGCCGGCTGTTTGGCATGTCCATGCGCGGCCACTGGATCACCGTCGGCACGCCGGATGCGGTCGCAGCGGCGGAAGCCGCGATAGCGCGCCAGGGCGGGTCATGACCGGCCGCCCTGCGCCGCGCGTTTTCACCATTCCACCCGGCCAGCCGTTCCTGCCGACACTGGCTGACGCTCTTCTGTCGGGTCGCCTCGTGCCGGGCTTCGCCGTTGACGGCGATCCGCTCAAACTGGCTTCAGCCACCATCTACCTGCCAACACGCCGTGCCGCCCGCGCGCTTCGCAGCGCGTTCGTCGACCGGCTTGGCGGCGTGTCCGCCATCCTGCCGACGATCCGGCCGCTGGGCGAGTTCGATGAGGACGCTGCGATATTCGAGGGCGGACAAGCCGACGAACTGACGCTGGCGCCGCCGATCGAGTCGCTGGACCGCATTCTGCTCCTGAGCCCACTGGTTCAGGCCTGGAAGCGCCGCCTGCCTGCCCATGTGGCGGCGCTGTTCGACGAAGAGGTGGTGGTGCCGGCCTCGTTGGCCGATGCGATCTGGCTGGCGCGCGATCTTGCCGCGCTGATGGACGAGATCGAGACCGGCGGTGCGGAATGGAATCGCCTCACGCAGCTCGTGCCGGAAGACCTCGCCAACTGGTGGCAGGTGACGCTCGAATTCCTGCAGATCGTCACGGGCGCCTGGCCCGACCTTCTGAGAGAACGCGACCGCTCCAACCCCGCAGCGCATCGCAATAGGATGATACTCGCCGAGGCGGAGCGTCTTGCCGGCAATCCGCCGGTTGGCCCGGTGATCGCTGCCGGCTCCACGGGCTCGATACCCGCGACAGCGCAATTGCTGGCAGCGATCTCGCGGCTTCCCGAGGGCGCGGTCGTGCTGCCTGGGCTGGACCTGGCGCTCGACGAGGCAAGCTGGCGCGAGATTGGCCGGCCCGATAGCCCGCCCGCCAGCTTCGGACACCCACAGGCCGGCCTGAAAAAGCTGCTCGGCGTGTTGGGTCTCGGCCGCGATCACGTGGTCGAGGTCGCCACGTCGCTTCCGTCCGTTGCCGCCCGCATCGCGGCTGTCAACGAGGCGCTTCGTCCCGCCGAGACGACAGACGCCTGGATCCGCAACCGCGATGCCGCAAGGCCGGAAGCATTCGAAGGCGTCAGTCTCGTCGAAGCCGCCAACGAACGCGAAGAGGCGTCGGCGATAGCGGTGGCGTTGCGGCTGGCCATCGCTGACGGAAACAGATCGGCGGCCCTGGTAACCGGCGATCGCGAACTAGCGCGGCGGGTGGCTGGCGAACTGCGCCGTTTCGGGATCGAGGCGGACGATTCCGGTGGCACCCCGCTGGTCCTGACGCCGCCCGCATCATTGTTCCGGCTGATGCTTCAGACCGCTTTCGCGCCGGGCGATCCGGTTTCGATCATGGCGCTTCTCAAGCATCCGCTGCTGCAGGCGGGTCTGGGTCGCGAGCGGGTCCGGGACGGCTCGGAAACGATAGATCTGATCGCGTTGCGCGGGGGACCGGACGGCCGGACATCGCCAGTCTGGGCGCGGATTTCGAACGCCGGTTCGAGGAACGTCGCGCGAACCCGAGAAAGCCGCCTTGGCTCTCACGCCTTAGAGGGGATCAGGTAGACGCGGCGCAGCTCCTGCTCGTCAAGGTCGCCGAGGCCATGAAGGCGCTGTCTGCCTTGCGCGGCAATGGCGTGCCGATTGCCGCGCTCGTCCGGATGTCGGTCGAGTGCTTCGAAGCGCTTGGCCGCGACGCCGATGGATCGCTGACAGAACTTTATCGCGGCGATGCGGGCGAGGCCTTCGCTTCCTTCCTGCGCTCGCTGGCCGGCACCGGCGTCTCGCTCGATGTCGAGGCAGGGCAGTGGCCGGACGTGTTCGAGGCACTGATCGCCGGCGCCACGGTCAAGCCCTCGGTGACCGGCGACAGCCGCGTCGCGATCTGGGGGCGCTTGAGGCGCGGCTTCAGTCGGTCGATACGCTTGTGATCGGGGGCTCAATGAAGGCTCGTGGCCGCGCAAGGCGGAGCCCGATCCGTTCATGTCGCGGTTCATGAAGGCCGGCATGGAGCTGGAGCCGCCGGAACGGCGTATCGGTCAGGCCGCGCATGATTTCGTCATGGCAATGGGTGCGCCCGAAATCGTCCTGAGCCGGGCGGCGCGCGCCGGCGACGCACCCGCGCTCGCGTCGCGCTGGCTGCAGAGGCTGAAGACTTTTGCCGGCGAAGAAGCCGTCGAATCCATGGCTGCGCGCGGTCGTACCCTGCTCGAATGGGCGCGCGAGCTGGACAAGGCCGAGCCCGTCCCCTTTGCGCCGCGGCCTTCACCCAAGCCGCCGCTTGCGCTGAGGCCCCAACGTTTCTCCGTCACCGAGATCGAGACCCTGCGCCGGGACGCCTATGCGGTCTATGCACGGCGCATCCTGAAGCTGGAGCCGCTGGAGCCCCTGTTGCGCGATCCAGGAGCGGCGGAACGCGGCACGCTGTTCCACGACATTGTGCACGCATTCGCAATGTCCGGCACCGATCCGTTTGCGCCCGAGGCGGAAGCGCGTCTGATCGAGATCGGCCGCGACCTGTTCGATCGCGCAGCACTTCCGGCCGACATCGACGCAGTCTGGTGGCCGCGCTTCGTGCGCATGGCGAGCCACTTCATCGTGTGGGAGCGGGGCCGGCCTCCGGGCATAAAGGGCAGGCTCGCCGAAGTGAAGGCAGACGCCACGCCCGTCGGCGCGACCGGCGTCTCGCTTTCCGGCCGCGCTGACCGCATCGATCTGAGGGCAGCCGGCATGGCCGACATCCTCGACTTCAAGACCGGATCGTCCCCGTCCAAGGCGCAGGCGCATACGCTCCTGTCGCCCCAACTGGCGCTGGAAGGCGCGCTCCTGATGCGCGGCGCCTTTGCCGATGCGGGCGCGGCCACGCCCGCGGAACTTGCCCATGTGCGCATGAAGGCCAATGGCGAGGTCGTCGAGGAATCGATCCTCGAATACAACCGGCAGGTCAAATCCGCCGATCAGCTATCGACCGAGGCGTGGGAGCGGCTGGAACTTCTTCTGGCCCATTACGGCAGCGAAAAGACCGGCTATCTGTCGCGGGCATTGCCTTTCCGCGAGGGCGATACGAGCGGGTATTACGACCATCTCGCACGCGTGCTGGAATGGTCGGCCGGTGGGGACGGCCCGGGTGATGGGAGCGAGGGCGAATGAGCGCGCGGCTCACGGTCCCGGAGGATACGCGTACGGCGCAGGCTACGGCCTCGATGCCAGGCGTCTCTGCCTGGGTATCGGCCAATGCCGGCTCGGGAAAGACGCACGTGCTCTCGCAGCGGGTCATCCGACTGTTGCTGGGCGGTGCGGAGCCGTCGCGCGTTCTCTGCCTCACCTATACGCGGGCCGCTGCGGCGAATATGGCGAACCGGGTCTTTGCTAGCCTCGCGCGCTGGACAACCCTGGACGAAGACAAGCTTGCGACAGAACTGGCGGAACTTGACGGAAGAAGCCCGGATCAGAAGCGCCTGCGCTTTGCCCGCCAGCTTTTTGCGCGCGCGCTGGAGACGCCCGGCGGACTGAAAATCCAGACCATCCACGCCTTCTGCGAGGCGGTGCTGCATCAGTTCCCGCTGGAAGCGAACATTGCCGGCCATTTCCAGTTGCTGGACAGCAGCCAGATGGAGGCGGCACTGGTGGCCGAGGCGCGCCGCGAAATGGTCGCGCTGGCTGCCGGCGATGGCCAGCCGGAACTTGCCGAAGCGTTTGCAAGCGTGTTGGCCTATGGCGGTGAAAGCGGGCTCGAATCCCTGCTCGGTGCCATCATCGCGCAGCGTGGCGCCTTAGGCCGCTTCATCGCGCAGGCGGGTGAGGCCGACACGCGCTTTCGCCCGCTCTTTGCCGAATTTGGATTTGCCGACGGGGAAACGCCGGCCACCTTGGCCGAAACCATCTGGCCCGACCCCTATTTCAATCCGTCCCTGGCCAACGCGATCGGCAGCCGGGCGACGGCGGCCGGCAAGGCGATTGCGGAGACATTCTCGACCGATCTTTCAGGCGCCTGCGCGCTCGCCGATCCTGTCGAGCGGCTGAAGACCTTGCGAACGATCTTCCTGACCAGGAAGGCCGGTGTCTGGTCGCCGAAATCCGCGACACGGATCATGGCCAAGGGTGTCGGCGAGTATTTTCCGGAGTTCGCGCAGGAGTTCCAACGATTTGCCTCAGTGATCGAGACGGCCTGCGACCGCGTCGCGCTCCTGTCCATGCTTGAGGCTACCCGTGCGGCGCTGGTTCTCGCAGACTGGCTGATAGCACGTTACGAACGCCTCAAGAGTGCGCGCGGCTTCCTCGACTTCAACGACCTCATCGCGCGCACGCGGCGCTGCTATCCCGCGAGGATGCCGGCGCCTGGGTGCAGTACAAGCTCGACAAGGGCATAGACCACATCCTGCTCGACGAGGCGCAGGATACGAGCCCGGACCAGTGGGCGGTGGTCAACGCGCTCGCAGCCGAGTTCTTTTCCGGGCAAGGCGCGCGCGAGAACGAGAGCCGAACCGTATTTGCGGTGGGCGACGAAAAGCAGTCGATCTATTCCTTTCAGGGTGCGGAGCCCGATCCTTTGCGCTCAGTGGGCGGACCTTCCGTGATCGCGTTCTGGCGGCTCGCGGGGCGTTCGAGCAGGTCAAGCTCACCCGTTCTTTCCGCTCGACGGAGGATGTGCTTTCGGCGGTCGATCTCGTCTTTGCTTCCGAGGTGGCCCGCGACGGCCTCACCCGCGACCCCGAGCCGGTCGAGCATCTGGCCATTCGCGAGAACGCGCCGGGCCATGTCGAACTATGGGCATCGCTCAGCCCCATGGTGGTCGAGGAGCCCGACGACTGGACCGAGGCGATCGATCATGCGTCCGCGCCCGCCGTGCGGCTCGCGCGCCAGATCGCCGACACCGTGGCACACTGGTTGTCGTCGGATGAAATGATCCCGGGTCGTGGCAGACGTCTGACGCCCGGCGACGTGATGGTGCTGGTCAGGAAGCGCGATCGCTTCATCCACGCGCTCGGCCGCGAACTGAAGACGCGCGGCATTCCCGTGGCAGGCGCCGACCGGCTGATGCTGACCGGCCATATAGCCGTGCAGGATCTGATGGCGGTTGCACGTGTCGCCCTGCAGCCGGAGGACGATCTCTCGCTTGCGGCATTGCTCAAGAGCCCGGCGTTCGGGTTCAGCGAAGAGATGCTGTTCGAGCTGGCTGCGAGGCGGCCGGAGGGCCGCTCCTTGCTTTCAGCGATGCGGGCCGCCGGCGAGAGTGACGACGCAATAGCCCAGGCCTGGCAAACGCTGACTCGCTGGAGAAATGAAGCCGGCTACAGGCCGCCATTCGAGTTCTTCGCCAACCTGCTTGCCCGAGATGGCTTGCGCCGAAAGTTCATAGCCCGGCTGGGGCCGGAGGCGGGCGACGTGGTCGACGAGTTCCTCAATTTCTGTCTTGCCGCCGAAAGGACCGGCGTGAACAGCCTTGAGGCGCTGATTGCTTTGCTCGACGGCGGCGGCCCGGAAATCAAGCGCGAGATGGATCAGACCCGCGGCGAGGTGCGTATCATGACGGCTCATGCCGCTAAGGGGCTGGAGGCACCCGTCGTGTTTCTCGTCGACAGCGGCTCGGCGGCCTTTTCCGACAGTCACCTTCCGCGCCTCGTGCCCTTTGCCGCGCCATCCGGCGGTTGGGTCGGCAACGGGTTTCTGTGGCGCGCCACCGCCGACATGAACAACAGCTTCGCTCTCGGCTTGTCGGCATCCGCCCGTCGCAAGGCCGAGCAGGAATATCGGCGTCTCCTTTATGTGGGCATGACACGTGCCGAGGACCGGTTGGTTATCTGTGGCTACCATGGAAAGCGCGGCCAGGCGGAAGGGAGCTGGCACGCGATGGCGCGCGATGCGCTCATGGCGTCCCCGCATACGAGCGAAGTGCGGAATCCTGCCACAGGCGAAACCGTCCTGCGTTACCAAGTGACGAAAACAGGTGCGGTCGTCGCGGCGCAGGGGATCGTCGAGAAGCCGGGTTCGGCAAATCCGCCGCCGACCGCCCTGTACCAACCGTTACCGCCCGCCCCTTTGTTGCCCCGCCCGCTGTCGCCGTCGGGTGCCGGTGTGACGGTCGAACGCGATGCGGACGTCGTGCCCGGGTCCCGCTCGCCGGTACTCGACGCGCCCGCCGCGCAGTCCTATGCGCTCGAGCGCGGGCTGGCGGTGCACAGGCTGCTGCAGGTTCTGCCGGCGGTACCCTTCGCCGAACGCGCCGCCGCCGGGAGCCGCTATCTTGCGCGCATCGGAAATGCCTGGCCGGATGGTGAGGCTGAACGATTATGGGACTCCGTCGATACCGTGCTGCACGATCCCGGTTTCGCCGCGATTTTCGATGACGGGTCGCGCGCCGAAGTGGAAATCATGGGCCGCGTGGCGCTCGGAAGCGGAGAACGCGCCGTCTCAGGACGCATCGACAGGCTTGTCATCACCGAAGATGCAGTGCTGATCGTCGACTACAAGACCAATCGTCCGCCGCCCGGCAGCCTGCGCGAAGTGCCGGAAACGCATATAGCTCAGATGGCGCTATATAGAGCGCTTCTAGCACCGCTCTATCCGGGTCGTGAAATCCGGGCTGCCCTTGTCTACACCGAGGCGCCGGTGTTGATTGCCGTGTCGGCGAAGACGATGGACGACGCGCTTGCCCGACTCACCCATGCGTGACAGAACAATGCTTGAATGGGGCTTCCGAGAGTCCCACATATCTGGCGACACAATCCTATCAAGGAGACCCACATGGCCACCGTCACCACAGACAAGAACACCTTCCAGGCCGAAGTGCTCCAGGCTTCCGAGCCTGTGGTGGTCGATTTCTGGGCAGAATGGTGCGGCCCCTGCAAGATGATTGCGCCCGCGCTCGAGGAAATTTCCACGGAACTCGGCGGCAAGGTGAAGATCGCCAAGCTGAACATCGACGAGAACCCGGAACTCGCCGCACAGTACGGTGTGCGCTCTATTCCGACGCTGATGCTCTTCAAGGACGGCGAAGTCGCCGACATGAAGGTTGGCGCCGCTCCCAAGACCGCGCTCTCGGCATGGATCGGTGGCGCCGTCGCCTGACGGTCAGGCAGGTACCGACAAAAAGCCCGGCCTTTGCGTCGGGCTTTTTCTTTGATCACACAGGCGGAGTACCGTTTTTCGCCAGCACTTCGCCGACAAGGTAGAGCGATCCCGAGATCAGGATGCGCGGGGGATGCTCCGGATCGTCCCAGGCGTCCCGCAGCAGCATCAGAGCGTTCTCGACTGATGCAACCGGTTCGGCAGCAAGCCCCGCCGCAATGGCACGGGCGGCCAGCTCATCGTTGGGTATGCCTGCATCGCTCTCATTGACCGGCACCGTGAAGACGTGCCGCACCATGCCGACGAAGTTGTGAAAATAGCCGGTCTGGTCCTTGGTATTGATCATGCCGGCGATCAGCACCAGCGGCAGGGGCCGCTTTTCCTCCTGGTCGGCCAGTGCCTCGGCCACGGCCGCGCCTGCACCGGGATTGTGTCCACCATCGATCCAGATTTCGGCGCCGCGTGGTGCGAGATCCACCAGCCGCCCCTCGGTCAGCTTCTGCATGCGCCCCGGCCAGTAGACGCGCGCCATCGCCGCTTCGGCAACGCGGTGGCCGATCTCGAAGCCGGCCGCCTTGACGGCGGCAATGGCTGCGGCAGCGTTGGCATATTGATGTCTGCCGGGCAGGCGTGGCGGCGTTACGTCGAACAGCCCATCATCGTCCTGATAGATCAACCGGCCGTTTTCCTCGAAGGCCAGAAAATCCTGCCCGTAAACGAAAAGCGGGCAGTCGAGGCGGTCGGCGGTTTCGATCAGGACATCGCGCGCGTCCTCGTATTCCTGCGCGCCGATGACCACCGGGCATGAGGGCTTCATGATCCCGGCCTTTTCGGCAGCGATCAATTCCACCCGGTCGCCGAGATAGGCTTCGTGGTCGAGCGAGATCGGCATGATGAGGCTGACCGCCGGCCGGGCGATCACGTTGGTGGCGTCGAAGCGTCCGCCCAGTCCCACCTCGACGATTGCCACGTCTGCCGGATGTTCGGAGAACAGCAGGAACATCGTCGCGGTGAGGATTTCGAAGACGGTGATCGTCTCGCCCTGATTGGCCTCGGCAACGCGGGCAACCGCGTCAGCCAGCACCGAATCCTCGACCAGCCGGCTGCCGCCGGGCGCGCCGATGCGATAGCGCTCGTGCCAGTTGACCAGGTGCGGCGAGGTATGGACGTGGCAGCTCAGACCCGATGCCTCGATCAGAGCGCGCGAAAATGCGGCGGCCGAGCCCTTGCCGTTGGTGCCGGCGATATGGATCACCGGCGGCATGCGATCCTGGGGGTTGCCCAACCGCTCCAGCAGTCGCGAAATGCGGTCCAGCGAAAGGTCGAAACCCTTCGGATGAAGGGTCATCAGGCGCTCGATCTCGCGCTCTGCGGCGTGTGCTTGCGTGGTCATCGTGACCAATCCCGGCGTCGTTGCAGGGCTTTCGACCCCAAGATCATGCTTCCGGGCGGTTCTCTACGGCCGGTTCGGCAGGCGGGGGCAGGACTTCCATCTCGGGGTCTGCCACCACCTTTTCCTTGACCAGTATCTTCAGAAGCCGCGCCACGGTTTCCTTCATCTCCAGCCGCGACACGACCATGTCGACCATGCCGTGCTCCATCAGATATTCGGAGCGCTGGAAGCCTTCGGGAAGCTTCTCGCGGATAGTCTGCTCGATCACGCGGGCGCCGGCAAAGCCGATCACCGCGCCCGGCTCGGCGATATGGATGTCGCCCAGCATGGCGTACGAAGCAGTGACACCGCCCGTAGTGGGGTTGGTCAGCACCACGATATAGGGCAGGCCGGCTTCCTTCAGACGATCCACGGCAACGGTCGTGCGCGCGAGCTGCATCAGCGAGAGGATACCCTCCTGCATGCGCGCGCCGCCCGAGGCCGAGAACAGCACCATCGGGCGCTTCAGTTCGACGGCGGTCTCGAACGCCTTCACAATCGCCTCGCCGGCCGCCATGCCGAGCGAACCGCCCATGAAGGCGAAATCCTGCACGGTGACGACGATCGGCAGGCCCTCGATGGCGCCGGTGGCCGAAAGCACCGCGTCTTCCAGGCCGGTCTTGGTCCGGTAGTCCCGGAGGCGGTCGGTGTAGCGCTTCTCGTCCCGGAACTTCAGCGGATCGGCCGCGACCTTGGGGTTCTCGATCAGCTCGTAGGCGCCGTTGTCGAGAAACGCCTTGAGGCGTTCCTTCGCCGAAATCTTCATGTGGTAGCCGGAAGACGGGATAACCCACTGGTTCCCCTCCAGCTCGGTGTGGAACACCATTTCGCCGGTCTCCGGATCCTTGATCCAGAGATTTTCCGGCATCTCGCGGCGGCCGAGGAAGGAATTGATCTTCGGGCGGACGAAATTGGTGATCCAGTTCATGGCGATGTCCTCGATACTGCGTACAGGCTCTAGATGGAGCGTCTATCAGGCCGGAGCAAGGCGGGCACGCCGAACACCGTGCGCCAGCCCGTCGACCAGGGTCGCAACCGCCTCGGCGGGGTCGGCGACCAACTTTCCGTCCGCCCCGATGACATTTGCGACGGCGTTGACGATCGCGGTGCCGACCACCACGCCATCCGCGGAAGCCCCGATCGCGCGCGCCTGCTCCGCCGTCTTGACGCCGAAGCCCACACAAACCGGCAGCTCGGTATGCGCCTTGATGCGCGCGACGGCCGAGCCGACCTTGCTCGTGTCGGGCAGGGCTGAGCCGGTGATGCCCGTCATCGACACGTAATAGACGAAGCCCGAGGTGTTTTCGAGCACCTTGGGTAGGCGCTTGTCATCCGTCGTGGGCGTGGCGAGACGGATGAAGTTGATGCCGGCCTTCACCGCCGGAATGCACAGCTCGTTGTCCATTTCCGGCGGCAGGTCGACGATGATGAGCCCGTCAATGCCCGCCTCTTTCGCGTCTTTGAGGAAGCGATCCACACCGTAGATGAAGATCGGATTATAGTAGCCCATCATCACGATCGGAGTCTCGTCGTCCCCTTCGCGGAACTCGCTCGCCATGCGCAGCGTCTTGGCCAGCGTCTGACCGCTCTTGAGTGCGCGCAGACCTGCCGCCTGAATTGCGGGACCGTCCGCCATCGGGTCGGAAAACGGCATGCCAAGCTCGATCACGTCGGAGCCCGCCTTGGGCAGCGCCTTCATGATCGCCAGGGAGGTGTCATAGTCGGGGTCGCCGCCCATGAAATAGGTCACGAGCGCCGGCCGGCCCTCGGCCTTCAGTTTCGCCATGCGGCGGTCGATGCGGGTATCGGTCATGGATCAGGGTTCCCTGGTTTCGGCGGCCAGCCAGTCGGCATAGCCCGCGTCGATGGCAACCAGTTCGGTCGCGCCGATCGACGGCGTCTCGTAAGGATGGATGGACTTTGCGAGCTCGACAATCGCTTCGAAATGAGCGGAGCGCGCTTTCAGCAGCAGTGGGATCTCGTCGGCCCGCGCCACCGCGCCCTTCCATCGATAGACGCTGGAAATCTGCGGAAAGACATTGGCGCACGCGGCGAGCCTGTCGCCGACCGCCGCTTCCGCTATGCGTTCGGCAATGGCGCGATCGGGACAGTTGATCCAGATGTCGACGAATTGCGCGCCGGCCAACTCAGATCTCCATGCCCATCATCTTGGCTACGGTGTGCACGTCCTTGTCGCCCCGACCGGAGAGGTTGACGACGATGATCTCGTCCTTGCCCATTTTCGGAGCGATCTTCATCGCGTGCGCGATGGCGTGGGACGATTCGAGTGCCGGGATGATGCCCTCGGTCCGCGTGGTAAGTTGGAAAGCCTCCATCGCCTCGTCGTCCATGATCGGCACATAATCGACACGGCCGCTGTCGCGCAGCCACGAATGCTCAGGGCCTACACCCGGATAATCGAGACCGGCCGAGATCGAATGGCCGTCCAGTATCTGCCCGTCATCGTTTTGCAGCAGATAGGTTCGGTTGCCGTGCAGCACGCCGGGTCTTCCGGCATTCATCGAGGCGCAATGTTCGTCGCCGTCGAGCCCGTGCCCACCGGCCTCGATGCCGATGATCTTGACGTCCTTGTCGTCGAGGAAGGGGTGAAAGATGCCGATCGCGTTGGATCCGCCGCCGACGGCGGCGATCACCACATCGGGCAACCGGCCTTCCTGCTCCAGGATCTGGCCGCGCGCCTCGGTCCCGATCACCGACTGGAATTCGCGCACGAGTTCCGGATAGGGGTGCGGGCCGGCCGCGGTGCCGATCAGGTAATAGGTGTCCTCGACATTGGTGACCCAGTCGCGCAACGCCTCGTTCATGGCGTCCTTGAGCGTGCCGTGGCCGGCCGAAACCGGCTTCACCTCCGCACCGAGCAGCTTCATGCGGAAGACGTTGGGCTTCTGACGCTCGACATCGGTGGCGCCCATATAGACAACGCAAGGAAAGCCGAACCGCGCCGCGACGGTGGCCGAGGCCACGCCGTGCTGGCCGGCGCCGGTTTCCGCGATGATGCGCTTACGGCCCATCCGCTTGGCCAGAAGGATCTGCCCGAGGCAGTTGTTGATCTTGTGCGAGCCGGTGTGGTTGAGGTCCTCGCGCTTGAAGTAGATCTTCGCGCCGCCGAGATGCCGGCTCAGCCCTTCCGCGAAATAGAGCTTCGAAGGTCTGCCGGCGTAATGCGTCGACAGTGCCTGCAGCTCGGCCTTGAATTCAGGATCGTTCTTGGCTTCGTTCCAGTGGGACTCGAGATCGAGGATCAGTGGCATCAGCGTTTCGGCAACGAAACGACCGCCGAACATACCGAACATGCCCTGCTCGTCGGGGCCGGTACGGAACGAATTGGGGGTCACAGGCTGGTTCACGGCCGGTCTCCTCGGGAACGGTCCCGTCAGGCGGCGCTTCTGCCCCGTGCAATCCTGACGGATTTGAAGAAATCTTCGATCAACGCCGTGTCCTTGACGCCCGGTGCACTTTCCACGCCCGACGAGATGTCTATGCCGGGCGGGTTCGCTAACCTCAGCGCGTCGCCGATATTGGCGGCGTTCAATCCTCCCGAAAGCATGTAATCGATGCTCGGGTCAAGGCCTGCCAGCAGACGCCAGTCGAACGAAACGCCGTTGCCGCCGGGAAGTTCTGACCCCCTGGGAGGCTTGGCGTCGAACAGGAACCGGTCCGCGACCCCACGCCAGGGGGCGATCCGGTCGAAATCAGCCGCCGCGCTGACCGAAAAGGCCTTCATCACCGGCAGGCCGTAGCGCGCCTTGACCTCGGCCACGCGTTCGGGGCTTTCCTTGCCATGAAGCTGCAGCATGTCCGGCGCCATTGCCTGGACGATCGCGTCGAGAAACGCGTCGTCCGCGTCGACGGTAACGGCCACCGCCTGCGCCTTGCCTCTCGCGGCCAGCCGTAGAGCACCCGCCTGCTCCGGTGCCACGTTGCGAGGGCTCTTGGCGAAGAAGATGAAGCCGACATGCGAGGCGCCGCCCGCAACGGCAGCATCCAGCGTCTCCGGCGTCTTCAGTCCGCATATCTTGATGTCGAAGGTCATACGTTTCTTATCGGCACGAAAAACGGCAGATTTCAAGAAGCTGCCACGAGACCGAGCACGATGCCGCCAATGATGCCGAGCAGCAGCACGGCGGGAGCCAGAAGCAGCGAACGCACAACGGTCTGACGTGCGTAGTCGCGAAAGAAGATATACTGCACGGCCAGAAACCAGAGGGTCACCGCCGCGAACGCGGCATAGACGGGCATGGAATCGTGCTGGATGTTGACCAGCGTCGGCGATGCGATCAGCGCGAAAGGGGCGCAGATATAGCACTGCAGATAAAATGGCGTTCGCAGCGTTTCGCGAGAGATAGAGCCCGGCGTCAGCAGGTCGAGCAGCAGCGCGCCGCAGAGCGGAAAAAACGAAAACACCACCATCCTGTAGAAGATCAGGAAGAACCATGAGCTCGTAAGCAGGCTGCCGATGGTTGTCCCAAGCAACAGGGCGCGCTGTTCGTCGGTGAAGGGAGTGAGGAGCGTACCGATGGTGATCGAGATGAAGATCATGAGCGCCGGGCGCATGGCCTCCGAAAAGGCCACGTCTGGATCGCCTCGCGATTCGGCGTAGACATATTGCAGTGTTGAAGCCGGGCGCACGATCATGCGCAGCAGTGTCAGTGGATAGAAAAGTATCCACATCATCACATCGTAGATGCCCTGCTCGACTGCCTTGGCGAAATTGAAGAAGTCCAATCCGGCCTCCGGGGACGCGCAACGTGGCAACGCTTGCCATGAAATGCCGACCAAGTCGAGAAACCCGGCGGTTCAATCCGATGGCGTCATGGTCTAGGTTTAGACCTGATCCAGCGAGGCGGGAGAAGGTGGCGATGAGCGATAACGAAACGATGAAGGTGCGCGCAAAGCTGGAGCAGGCCCGCTCCGTAATCGCATCGCTGCTCGGCGATGGTCTGGCAGCCGGTTCCGAAGGCCAGCGCGCGCTCGACTATTTCGCAAGCGATCGGTTCGAGCCCGATTTCCTACCGTGGCCTCGAACCGCCTCCGAAGGCACCCGCCCCGAAGACCTCAACGCCGCGAACGATGATTGACTAAGCGAACTGTATCGCCTGCAAGGAGCCGCCATTGCGTTTGAGCCATGCGCGGGCCTCGTCCGTTCGTGGGCAGAGTTCGCGACACAGTGCCCAGAACTTCGGCCCGTGGTTCATTTCACGCAGATGCGCGACCTCGTGGGCAACGAGATAGTCGATCACCGTCGGGGGCGCCATCATGATGCGCCACGAGAAGGACAGGCTGCCATCGGCCGTGCAGGACCCCCAGCGTGAAGAGGTATCCTTGAAGCGCACAGCTTTCGCCGCCCTGCCGACGGCTGCGGTGTGCTTGGCCACCAGCGCCTCGATGTCGCGCCTGGCCTCGCGCTTGAGGAAGTCTGCTAGACGCCGGGGCAGATGCCGCCGCTCTCCGTGCACGAAAAGCGCAGGCACATCGTCTTGCCGGCCCACGGTGACGGTTCCGCGCTTGCCCGGTTCGTGGACGATGAGATGAGGCACGCCTCGTAGCGGGATCTTGATACCCGTCCGCACCTGCGGCTGATCCGGCACCTTGGCGAGTTTCGTCTCCAGCCAGCCCTGGTGTCGGTCGAGAAAGCGCTCGACCTCGCCGCGCGCCAGACCGGGCGGCACCGTGATCCGCAGCCCCCGACCGCCCGCATCGATGCGCAGCGTCAAACGCTTGGCACGGTCGTTCTCGACGATCCGCAGCGGCAATTCGCGGCTTCCGACCACGTGAAGGCGCTCCTGCGCAACGCTGCGCGTTGCCTTCGTCGTGCGGGATTGTCTGAGAAAGCCAAGGACCATGTCGATAATCTATCCGATTCGCCGTGGTGGTGGAGTGACAGCAAATACGCTCAAACGAAAACGGCGCTGGAGATTTCCAGCGCCGTTTCCGGGAGGATGCACTTGCGTGCAAACCAGTATCAGACTTCGTCGAGCAGGCCTTCGCCACCCTTCTTGCCCTTGCGGGGGCAGGGGTAGACTTCGAGCGTTCGGCCATGAAGCGGTCAAACTCCTGCTGGTCCTTCGCCCGGCGAAGTTCGCGGGCATAGTCGTCGAATTCCTCGCGCATTTCGTCGAGCTTGCGACGCTCTTCAGCGAGGCGCTCGAGTTCCTTGGCGCGCCAGTCGTCGAAAGCGACGTTTCCTGTCCGTGCGTGCATGTGTGCTCCTTTCCGGCAAGAGCCGAAAAAGCTTTCGCGGGTCCTGCTCCAGTCACCCTTGAAATCTTCAAGGCGATCGCCCCACAGAATGTAGGCGAGCATGGCAAGGCCGAGCGGCCAGAACACCATGAAACCAACGACCATCAGCGCGATGGTGGCAGGCGTCCACGCAGGACGGATCAGAGCGGTCTTGGTCATGATCATCCGTTCCCTTTGGTTGGGCGCAGCCCCGATCGGCTGCATGATTTCGAAATGGGAACGGCCAAATCGCCATTCAAGACTGGGCAGTGGAAAACCGGATAAGCTACTGTTTGGAAAAGCGGATTTTCGCTGCGTCCAGCGCCAGAACGACTATGCCGGCGACCAGGCCCCAGAAGGCGGAGCCGATCCCGGCCGCTGTGAGGCCGGACGCGGTGACCGCGAACGCGACCGTCGCGGCGATGCGATCGCCCGGTTCGGCGATGGCGATCGACAGCGCGTTAGCAAGTGGCGCCAGGAGGCCGAGTCCGGCGACGAGCACGATGAGGCTCGGCGGCAGCACGGCAAAAAGTGACACGAGCGATGCGCCGAACAAGGCGAAGACCAGATAGGTCAGCGCGTAGAATGGGCCTGTCAGCCAGCGCTTCTCCCGGTCGGGATGCGCATCCGGCCCGGTGCAGATCGCGGCCGAGATCGCTGCCAGATTGGTAGTGATTGCGCCGAATGGTGCGGAAACCAGCGAGAAGAAACCGGTTACCGCAATCAGCGGGCCGGCGGGCGGCTCGTAGCCCGACGCCCTGAGCACGGCGAGACCGGACAGGTTCTGCGACGCCATCGTTACCAGATAGAGCGGGATCGCCAGCCCGATGACCGCGGTTGGCGAGAATTCTGGCGTGATCCAGGTCAGGGTCGAGATTTCGACGGGCGGCAATGTCGGCACCCGGCCCGTCAGCCATGCCAGGACAACACCTCCGACGAGCACGAAAAGCACCGACATGGCGGGGCTGACCAGCCGGATCAGAAAGAATGCCGCCAAAAGCGGCAACACGAGGCTGGCATCCGCCTGCGCCGTTCTTGCCGCCGCCATCACGAAGCTGACGACGATGCCGGCAAGCATGCCCGAGGCGATCGAAGCCGGTATCCGCGAGATCAGGCGGGTCAGCGGCTTGAACAGACCTGTTGCGACCAGCAGCAGGGCGGCGACGATGAAGGCGCCAACGGCCTGCTCTATGGTGAAACCCGAACTCGCCGCGACCAGTGCGGCGCCCGGCGTCGACCATGCCGTCACCACCGGCATGCGGTAGCGCCATGAAAGCCAGGCCGTTTCGAAGGCCATTGCGAGGCAGACCGCCGCGACCCAGCTCGTCGTCTGCTCGCGGGTTGCGCCGACCGCGCTGGCCGCCGCGATGATCAGGGCGAGCGTTCCGCCGAAGCCGACGATTGCCGCGACGAACGCCGAAGCCGGAACGGATGTGCGCATCAGGAGCGTTCCGCCGCGCGTTCGACCAGGCCTTCAAGGGCGGCGACCATCATCGACAGGTCCTGCGGCCGCGACAGGCGATGGTCGCCGTCGCGAACCAGCGAAAGTGTCACGTCGTCGGCCGGCAGGTGCTCGACAAGCTTCAGCGCATGCTCGTAGGGTACGTCGGGATCGGCCATGCCCTGCAGGATATGCACCGGGCAGTGCGTATCGATGAGCCCGACCATGACCCGGTTCGCGCGCCCGTCCTCGAAAAGCGCGCGCGTGTAGATGTTGGGCTCCGGCGAATAGTCCGACTGCTCGGCGAAAAACCTTGTTCCTCGAGATCGCGGCGCTGGCTGTCGGCCAGCTGCGGCTCCATCAGCTCGACCGTGAAATCGGGCGCCGGCGCCAGAAGCAGCATGCCGGCGACGCGCTCCCCCTTCTCCGGCCTTGTGCAACTCCTGTACAATGCGCAGCGCGATCCAGGCGCCCATCGACGACCCGACGAGAATCTGCGGTCCGACCGTGCGCTGGCGGAAAACGGTGAGGCTCTGCGCGAGCCAGCGGGAGATCGTCCCGTCCGCAAATGCGCCACCCGATTCACCGTGACCCGAATAGTCGTGGCGGGTGAACGCATGGCCATGCTCCGCCGCCCATTGATCCAGCGTCTCGGCCTTCGTGCCCAGCATGTCGGAGCGATAGCCGCCGAGCCACACGATGCCTGGCGTCTTGCCGTTGCGGTGGCGCACGGCGATGCGGTCACCATCGACCGACAGGTATTCGGGAGTGCTGTTTGGCATGGACGAAACCTCCGGGCCTTCCTATATGACGAGCTTGCCGGCACGCCTACCCCCGTGACGATCACCGATGACGCTCGTTCCCTCGAGGCAAAGCGTTCAGGGGGCTCGTGATTCTTCCGCTCATGTGCTAATGACGGTCGCGCCGAGCGCGCTGCAAGGCATGCGCAGGCATATTCTACAACCAATCTCGTCAACGATTCGAGGAGACTACGACCATTCGCAGACCACACAGAGCCGCAGCCCCGGTCAAGGAAGGGCCGCGCGCAAATCTCGAGATTCGCGTTCCGCAGGTGCAGCTTATCGATGCCGAAGGTGTGAACCGCGGCGTCGTTTCAATCAATGATGCGCTGCTTGCCGCGGAAGACGCCGGCATGGATCTTGTCGAGATCGTGCCCCACGCCCAGCCTCCGGTGTGCAAGATCGCCGACCTCGGCAAGATGAAATATCAGAGCCAGAAGAAGGCCGCTGAGGCTCGCAAGCGCCAGAAGACCATCGAGATCAAGGAGATCAAGATGCGTCCGAACATCGACGACCACGACTACGAGACGAAGATGAAGGCCGTTCGCCGCTTCTTCGACGAAGGCGACAAGGTCAAGCTGACGCTTCGTTTCGCGGCCGCGAGATGGCGCATCTGGAGCTTGGCATGCAGCTCCTCAACCGGGTCAAGGAAGAGGTCGGCGAAATCGCCAAGGTCGAGGCCGAGCCGAAGCTCGAAGGTCGTCAGATGATGATGGTCCTGGCGCCTAAATGACGGCGCAGACCTCCTAAAACGGAAATATGGAAGGCCGCTTCGGCGGCCTTCTGCTTTTTTGCCACGATTGCGTTTCAATGCGCGGTGACGGGCAGGTAAACTTCGCGGGGAGGCGGTTTTGATGACCGACACCAGTCGCCACGCCACAAGGCAGGCCAAGTCTTACGACGAACTGCGTCGCTATCAACGCCGCCGGCGCTACGTACTCGCCTTGCTGATCGGTCTGATTTTCCTGGCGCTTTTATTTGTCCGCTCCGAGGCGGCTCCCGGGCAGGCGATGCACGAATACATGGAATGGATCGGCGGTGTGCTGATCCTGGTGGCCATCCTCGGTCGCACGTGGTGCACGCTTTATATTGGCGGACGCAAAAGCGCGGAGATTGTCACCGAGGGCCCGTACTCGGTGACCCGCAACCCTCTCTATGTGTTTTCCTCGATAGGCGCAGCAGGTATTGGCGCCATGACCGGCAGCATCATCATCGCGCTGGCCTTCGCTGTGCTCACATGGCTGGCTTTTCTGGCTGTGATCCAGGTCGAGGAGCGTTTCCTGGAGCAGAATTTCGGTGATCCCTACCTGCGCTATATGGAGCAGGTTCCCCGCTTCTTTCCCAAGCCCTGGCTTTTCAGGGAAAGTGAAATGCTCGCCGTGAAGCCCAAGCTGCTTTACCGTACCTTCACCGACGGCCTCTTTTTTGTGCTCGCCTTTCCGTTCTTCGAGTTGGTGGAAGGGCTTCAGGAGGCTGGAGTTCTGCCAGTGATCCTGCATGTCTGGTGAGCGGGCAGTCTTCTAATCGGCTGTTGCGCTTTTTCGGGCTCGCCGCTATAAGGCCGCGTTCAAAACAGAAAGCCGCCCGGCAGGGCATGCCGTGGCGGTCTTTTATGCTTTTCGGACTTTGGTCGGTCCGAAGCAAGACAACGGCGCTTCACTGCGTCTCCAGAAAGGAAGCAAAATGCCCAAGATGAAGACCAAGTCGGCCGCCAAGAAGCGGTTCAAGATCACGGCCACCGGCAAGGTGAAGTCCGCTGCCGCGGGCAAGCGCCACGGCATGATCAAGCGTACCAACAAGTTCATCCGCGATGCCCGCGGCACGATGGTTCTCGCAGAACCGGATGCCAAGAAGGTCATCAAGAACTTCCTGCCCAACGGCGGCGGCCTCTGAGCCGGCTGGATACGAGATTTAAGGAGATCATGACATGGCACGCGTGAAGAGGGGCGTTACCGCCCACGCCAAGCACAAAAAGGTTCTTTCCCAGGCCAAGGGTTTCTACGGCCGCCGCAAGAACACCATCCGCATCGCCAAGCAGGCGGTCGAGAAGTCGCTGCAGTACGCCTACCGCGACCGCAAGAACCGCAAGCGCAATTTCCGCGCCCTGTGGATCCAGCGCATCAACGCGGCCGTCCGCGAGCACGGCCTGACCTATGGCCGCTTCATCGACGGCCTCAACAAGGCCGGCATCGAGATCGACCGCAAGGTTCTGTCCGACATGGCTATCCATGAGCCGCAGGCATTCGCTACGCTGGTCGCCAAGTCGAAGACCGCGCTCGAATACCTCAAGGACACCACGCCGAACGCTTTTGAAAGCGCTGTCGCTTAAGACCAGCGCTTCCCAAGCATTCGAAAACTGATATTGGGAAACCCGCGCTGGCAGGGCTGGCGCGGGTTTTTTCGTATCCGCCGAGCGCGTTTCACGTGAATCTGACCGCAGGAAGTGACCCGAAGACATGAGCGCACAGCAAGCCGAACTGGAACAACTTGAAGCCGCGCTGCTTTCCGACATCGCCGGCGCGGCCGACGAGCAGGCGATCGAGGCGGTGCGCGTCTCGGCCCTCGGCAAGAAGGGCAGCGTTTCCGAGAAGCTGAAAACGCTGGGCGCGATGAGCGCGGAAGAGCGTCAGGTGATGGGGCCGGCGATCAACGGTCTGAAAAACCGCGTGGCTGAGGCGCTTTCGGCGCGCAGGAACGAGCTGCGCGATGCGGCGATCGACGCCCGTCTCGCCGCCGAGAAGGTCGACGTGACCCTGCCGGTGCGCCAGTCGCCCGCCGAGCGCGGTCGCATCCACCCGATCAGTCAAATCGTCGACGAGATCGCCGCGATCTTCGGCGACATGGGTTTCGCGATCGCCGAGGGGCCGGATATCGAGACCGACTACTACAACTTCACCGCGCTGAATTTCCCGGAAGGCCACCCGGCGCGCGAGATGCACGATACGTTCTTCTTCAGTCCGAACGAGGCGGGCGAGCGCATGCTTCTGCGTACCCACACCTCGCCGGTGCAGATCCGCACCATGGAAACGCAGAAGCCGCCGATCCGCATCGTCATTCCGGGCAAGACCTACCGGCAGGATTCGGACGCCACCCATTCGCCGATGTTCCATCAGCTCGAAGGGCTGGTGATCGACAAGACCGCCAATGTCGCCAACATGAAGTGGGTGCTGGAGGAGTTCTGCAAGGCCTTCTTCGAGGTGCCGTCGCTCAACATGCGGTTCAGGCCGTCCTTCTTCCCGTTCACGGAACCGTCGCTGGAGGTGGACATCCAGTGCGATCGCTCGCGGCCGGGCGAAGTGCGCTTCGGCGAGGGCAATGACTGGATGGAAATCCTCGGCTGCGGCATGGTGCATCCGAACGTACTGCGTTTCGGCGGGCTCGATCCGGACGAATATCAAGGCTTCGCCTGGGGCATGGGTATCGACCGCATCGCGATGCTGAAATACGGCATGCCGGACCTGCGCGCGTTCTTCGACGCCGACGTGCGCTGGCTGTCGCATTACGGCTTCCGACCGCTCGACCTGCCGACGCTGTTCGGGGGACTGAGCTCGTGAGCAAGGTCCACACCGGCTCCTGCCGCTGCGGGCTCATCTCGGCGGAGATGAGGACGGAGCCCTTTCTGCGCTCCTATTGCCATTGCCGCGACTGTCGCAAGCAGACAGGCGCGCCGTTGATGGCTTTTGTCGCCTGGCGCGAGACCGAGATTGCCTGGTTCGGCACGCCGAAGACGTTTCGTTCCGGCGGCGTGGAGCGCTCGTTCTGCGAGCATTGCGGCAGCCAGATCGGCTATCGCGACGACCTGTTGCCGGGCGATCTCTATTTCGCGCTCGGCTTCATGGATGAGCCGGAGCGCTATCCGCCGACACTGCATGCTTTCGAGAAGCGGCGGTTGCCATTCGTGCATATGGATGACGGCCTGCCGCGCCTCGACGGCTTCTCCATCGAACGCCAGCCCGAGCAACGGAACTGAACCATGAAATTCACCCTTTCCTGGCTGAAAGATCACCTCGACACCGACGCCTCGCTGGCGGAGATCGTCGACAGGCTCACCATGATCGGTCTTGAGGTCGAGAGCGTCGACGACAAGGCTGCGCTGAAGCCGTTCGTCATCGCCAGGGTGCTTACGGCCGAAAAGCACCCGGACGCCGACAAGCTGCGGGTTCTGTCCGTGGACACCGGCTCGGGCGATCCCGTGCAGGTCGTCTGCGGCGCGCCGAATGCGCGCGCCGGCCTCGTCGGTGCGTTCGCGGCCCCCGGGACCTATGTTCCGGGCATCGACGTGACCCTGTCGGTGGGCAACATCCGAGGCGTCGAAAGCCGCGGCATGATGTGCTCCGAGCGTGAGCTGCAGCTTTCCGACGAGCATGACGGCATCATCGATCTGCCGGAAGACGCCCCCGTCGGCATGCCTTTCGCGACCTGGGCGAAGCTCGACGACCCGGTGATCGAGATCAACCTGACGCCCAACCGGCCGGACGCCACCAGCGTCTACGGTATCGCGCGCGATCTTGCGGCCGCCGGACTCGGCACGCTTAAGAACGGTGCGGTCGCACCGGTGGCTGGCGAAGGCGTCTGTCCTGTCAAGGTGACGATCGAAGCGCCGGAGCTCTGCCCCGGTTTCGCGCTGCGGCTGGTCAGGGGCGTGAAAAACGGCCCGTCGCCGAAATGGATGCAGCAGCGGTTGATCGCCATCGGCCTGCGTCCGATCAACGCGCTGGTCGACATCACCAACTACGTCACCTTCGACCGGGGCCGGCCGCTGCACGTCTTCGACACGAAGAAGGTTGCCGGTAATCTCGTCGTGCGTCGCGCGAAGGAGGGCGAGACGGTGCTGGCGCTCGACGGGCGTGAATACACGCTGACGCCGGACATGTGCGCCATCGCCGATGATAACGGGGTCGAATCGATCGCCGGCATCATGGGCGGCGAGCATTCGGGCTGCGACGAGACAACCACCGACGTGCTGATCGAATCGGCGCTGTGGGACCCGATGGCGACCGCCCGCACAGGCCGTACGCTCGGCATCGTCAGCGATGCCCGCTACCGGTTCGAGCGGGGCGTCGATCCCGAGTTCATGGTCCCGGGCATCGAGCTGGCGACGAAGCTGGTGACCGAGCTGTGCGGCGGCACGCCAAGCGAGACTGATGTGGTGGGTTATGCAGGCCACGAGCCCAGGGTCGTTTCCTTCCCCTTCGCCGAGGTGAAGCGTTTGACCGGCATCGAGGTCGCGCCGGAGGAAAGCCGGTCGATCCTGTCGCGTCTCGGCTTCACGGTGGCCGATGCGGTCGAGATGACGATTTCGGCTCCTGGCGGGCTTGCCGAGCTCATGCCATCGAGCGGCGTGCATGCCGTGCCGTCCGGCGACCGGGTCGACGTGGCGGTGCCTTCCTGGCGTCCGGAGGTGGACGGCAAGGCTGACCTGGTCGAGGAGGTGATGCGCATTCACGGCGTCGAGAAGATCGACCCGCAGCCGCTGGTCTCTCATGATGCCGTCAACGGCCGCATCCTGACGACCCTGCAGATCCGCACCCGTGCGGCCAAGCGTGCGCTGGCCGTGCGCGGCATGATGGAGGCCGTGACCTGGTCGTTCATCCCCGCAAGGCATGCCGAACTCTTCGGTGGTGGGCAGCCTGAATTGAAGCTGGCGAACCCGATTGCGGCCGACATGTCGGACATGCGCCCGTCGCTGCTGCCGGGGTTGATTGCCGCTGCCCAGCGCAATGCCGATCGCGGCTTCGCCGACGTGGCGCTGTTCGAGGTGTCGGGCACCTATGAGGGCGACAGGCCGGAGCAGCAGCGACGGGTGGCCGGCGGCGTGCGGCGCGGCACGGCGAAGATGGAAGGCCAGGGGCGCCACTGGGCCGGCAATGCTGCATCCGTCGGCGTCTTCGACGCCAAGGCCGATGCCTTCGCCGCGCTCGAAGCCTGCGGCGCGCCGGTAGACAAGCTTCAGGTCGAGGCAGGCGGCCCGGCCTGGTACCATCCCGGTCGTTCGGGCACGATCAAGCTCGGCCCCAAGGTGGTGCTGGGAACTTTTGGCGAGTTCCACCCCAAGACCCTGGAGGCGCTCGACGTGTCGGGGCCGCTCTGCGGCTTCGAGGTGTTCATCGACGCCGTTCCCGAGCCGAAGGCGAAGGCCACGCGCACCAAGCCGCGGCTGGACCTGTCGCCGTTCCAGGCGGTGCGGCGTGATTTCGCCTTCGTCGTCGACAAGGGCGTCGAGGCAGCCGCGCTGACCCGTGCAGCGGGCGCCGCCGACAGGAAGCTGATCACCGGCGTGCGCGTCTTCGATATCTTCGAGGGGCCGTCGCTGGGCGCGGACAAGAAGTCGGTCGCCATCGAGGTCGCCATCCAGCCGGTCGAGCGCACACTCACCGACGAGGATTTCGAGGCGCTGGCAGGCCGCATCGTCGAGAATGTGGCCAAGCAGACGGGCGGTGTGCTGCGGGGGTGATGGCGTGACGATGCATCTGCGTTACGCCAACCTGCCTGACGCGGAGCAGAAACGCCTCTTTCTCGATATTATCTGGGCCGACCGAAATGTTCGCGCGGCGCTCTGCGCCGCGCGTGATCTGGCGCTGCCGGACTGGCTCGTCGTTTCCGGCGTGCTCTATAACGCGTCTGGAATGCGCTGACCGGGCGTCCGCCGGGCTACGGTACGAAGGACATTGATCTCTTCTACTTCGATGGCGACGATCTCTCCTACGAGGGGAATATGCGGTGATCGCGCGCGCTGCGCCAGCCTTTGCGCACCTGACATTGCCGGTCGAGATTCGCAATCAGGCGCGGGTGCATCTATGGGCCCGGCGAAATTCGGGCGAGCCTGCCCCCAATATCTGAGTTCAGAGCATTCGGTCGCACATTTCGCATCGAAGACACACGCGGTTGGAGTCCGGCTGCTGGATGATGGCCGGCTCCAACTGACAGCGCCTTTCGGACTTAACGATATTTTTTCCTTTCGCCTCACTCCCAATCGCGTACTCGACAACCGCACGACGCACCAGGCGAAGGGTCTTCGCGCCGTGACGACCTGGCCAGAGGTAACTGTCGAACCCTGGTAGCCGCGCTTTCCTTTTACCTCCCCGCCGACTAGCCTCCTCAAAAACCGTTCGGGAGACGCAATGATGTTCCGTTGGGGGTTATCTCCACTGCAAAGATCGCCCGCGAGCAGGTGATTCCTGCTATCGTCGAGGCCGACAACGGCGTGCTTTCGGCGATTGCCAGCCGCGATGCCGAGCGCGCACGCGCCGCGGCGCTTCGCTTCGGCGCGCCGCATGCGTTCGGCTCCTACGAGGCGATGCTGGCTTCTGACACGATCGACGGCGTCTACATCCCGCTGCCGACCTCGCAGCATGTCGAATGGGCAATCAGGGCGGCCGATGCCGGCAAGCATGTGCTGGTCGAGAAGCCGCTGGCGCTGAAGGCGGGCGACATCCAGGCAGTGATAGAAGCGCGCGACCGCAACGGCGTGCTGATCTCGGAAGCGTTCATGGTCACGCATCATCCGCAATGGCTGAAGGTGCGCGAGTTGGTGCGCGGCGGCGCCATCGGCCGGCTGCGCCACGTGCAGGGGGCGTTCGCCTATCACAATGTCGACCCGCACAACATGCGCAACCAGCAGCCGAGCTCGGCGGCGGTGCATTGCCCGACATCGGTGTCTACCCGACCGTCACTACCCGTTTCGTCACCGGCGCGGAGCCGATACGCGTTCAGGCGAGCGTCGAGCGCGACCCCACCTTCGGCACCGACATCTACGCCAGCATGCGCGCCGATTTCGGCACGTTCGAACTGTCCTTCTATGTCTCGACACAGCTTGCGGCGCGGCAGTCGATGGTGTTCCACGGCGATGCGGGGTTCATCGAGGTTGCGGCCCCGTTCAATGCCGGGGGCTACGACCACCACCGTGTCACCCTGCACGATCGCGACCACGCGCAAGCGCAGGTGTTCCGTTTCCCCGGAACGCAGCAATACCGGTTGCAGGCGCAGAATTTCGCCCGCGCCGCCCGTGGCGAGGACGCGCCGGTCTTCACGCTCGAGGATTCGGTGAAGAACCAGAAGCTGATCGACGCGATCTATCGCGAGGGTGAAAAGGACGGCTGGGAGCCGGTCTAACGTCTGGAGCTGCCAGCGAGCGCCGACGCGGCGACCACCAGCCACCCCGCGATGAGCAGCGTCCCGCCGGCGGGCGCGGCCATCGGGAACAGCCTCGACCCGGCGTAGTGACGCGCGAGAAGATCACCACAGAAGAGCACGAGGCCGAGGAGCAGGATAGCCCCGCCACCTTTCAGCACTCGGTTGCCGCCGATCAGGCCGATCGCCAGCAAGGCGGGCGCATGGGCAAGCAGGAACGAGGCGGCCGTGCCGACATTGCCGCCGCCGGCATGGGCCGCGACTGCCGAAAGGGCGACACCGGCCGCGCCGGCCAGGCCACCGACCACGATGAAAATGCGCCCGCTGTCCGTCATCCTGCTACCGGGTCCTTTCGGATTGGGAAATGTTGATGGCAGTTTGCAGCCAGCCGCGCAAGCATGGGCACACCACGTTTATAGACGGGGCGGGCCGAAAGTGGGCGCGGTTTTTGGTCTGCGGAGATTCCGCACTGGTCTGCTCAGGGAAATGCCCGCGGGCCTGTTACCGAAGCGTCAGGCCGCAGCCGCCTCCACAGTCGTCATGGCGCGGCGCAGGGCAGCGAGGCAGCCGGGATCGACAGCGGTGCCAACGTCGCGCTCCATGATTGCGAAGGCTTCCGAGACGGGCAGCGCCGCCCTGTAGGGCCGCTCGGCGGTCAATGCATCGAAGATGTCTGCGGTCGTGACGATGCGGGTGTCCGTATCGATCGCGTCGGCATGCAGTCCGCGCGGATAACCCTTGCCGTCAAGGCGCTCGTGATGTGCGCCTGCGATCCGGGACAGTTCACTGAAGATGCCGATCCGCCGGAGAATCTTTTCCCCCAGAACGGGATGGTTTCTGACGGAGGCCCATTCCGCCTCGTCCAGCTTGCCGGCCTTGTCCAGTATCTGGTTGGAAACGCCGAGCTTGCCGATGTCGTGCAGCAGCGCCGCCCGTTTCAGACGGCGCCTGCTGTCATCGGAGTATCCGAGCTCCTCAGCGATCATGTCCGTGAAAAGCGCGACGCGCTCGCTGTGGCCACTGGTGAAGGGAGACTTTGCGTCGATCACCTTCGCGAAGGCGGCTGCGATGTCGTCGAGATAATCATCGTCGACCGGCTGCTGCACGTCGCCTTCTATCAGATCCGCCACCGCGAGTTGAAGTTCCGGCGAATCGAGCATGGTCCAGAAATGGGGCATCTGCGCCGCACGCTCGAACGCCTCTACCACCCTCGGGTCAAACCACGTCCCCGATCGCGCCCGCAGCTCGGCAATGGCCCGCTCGCTCCCGGCGCTCGCATGGAAAACATCGGCGATCTGCGCGGCGAGCGCGATGCGCGCATGTATGGAAATGGCTTCGGCTTCGAGCCCCATGGGATTGCCCGTGCCGTTCCAGTGCTCGTCCAGCTCGTGCACGCCGCGCGCAACCGATTCGGGAAAGCGCATCTGCCGCACGATCTCGGCGCCCGTCTGGCAGCGTGTCTGGAACAGCTCGTTGACGATGGTCCCGCCGTGCATTGCTATGTTGAGAAGGGCGCGGAAGCGCTCCGCCAACTTTGCCTTCATGCCGGTGCGCGACAGCACGAAGCCCAGGATGTGCGGCATGCTATCCTTGACCAGATGGAAATCCTGCTTCAGTGCGATATCGTCGGCCAGGTAGAGCTGGCATATCCGCGCCGCATTGCTGCTGCAGCCGACATCCTTGAGCAGGATCGTGTAATAGAGGTCCGAAAGCTCCGGTGCGGAAAGACCAAGCTCCCTGCCCGCGTGAAAACCCAGCCAGCAGGCTCTGACGCAGTGACCCGTCGGATGGCCCTCGCTGATGTCGAGCGCATAGCTGAGCGCGCCGACGAGCTCGGAAAGGCGGATTCCCGCCTGCGCAGCAGTTTGTAGATCGTCGCCCATGGTTTCCCCCGACCACACCATCATGGGTCCACGGTATTAAGGGAGTGTTGAGTTGTATCCAAAAGAGGCTGTACTACGCCCTTTCCAGCGAAATCGCCTGTTACAGCGACTTGCGTGTCAAATCGGTGCTTCTTATATACGCCGCAACGTCGCGGGGACGTCGAAGATGACGGTTCCGCGAAAATCCAGAGTGTAAGGGGCCGTCCCCGGAACGCCTCATAGGGTCCAGGACGACCTGCTAGACGGAGAGAATGAACATGGCCAAAGTTATCGGTATCGACCTCGGGACGACAAATTCCTGCGTCGCCGTGATGGACGGCAAGGACGCCAAGGTGATCGAAAACGCCGAGGGCGCGCGCACCACGCCCTCCATGGTTGCTTTTTCGGACGACGGCGAACGCCTTGTCGGCCAGCCTGCCAAGCGCCAGGCGGTGACCAATCCTGAAAATACGCTTTTCGCAATCAAGCGCCTGATCGGCCGTCGTTATGACGATCCGGTCACCGAGAAGGACAAGAAGCTCGTCCCCTACAAGATCGTCAAGGGCGACAATGGCGACGCATGGGTCGACGCCGGCGGCAAGAAGCAGTCGCCGAGCCAGATTTCGGCGATGATCCTGCAGAAGATGAAGGAAACGGCGGAAGCCTATCTCGGCGAAAAGGTCGAGAAGGCGGTCATCACAGTTCCCGCCTACTTCAACGATGCCCAGCGCCAGGCGACCAAGGATGCCGGCAAGATCGCCGGCCTTGAGGTCCTGCGCATCATCAACGAGCCGACCGCGGCCGCACTCGCCTACGGTCTCGACAAGAAGGACGGCAAGACCATCGCCGTCTATGACCTTGGTGGCGGCACCTTCGACATCTCGGTTCTGGAGATCGGCGACGGCGTGTTCGAGGTGAAGTCGACCAATGGCGACACCTTCCTAGGCGGCGAGGACTTCGACATGCGTCTGGTCGAATATCTGGCCGACGAGTTCAAGAAGGAACAGGGCATCGACCTGAAGAACGACAAGCTGGCTCTTCAGCGCCTCAAGGAGGCTGCGGAGAAGGCCAAGATCGAGCTGTCGTCCTCTTCGCAGACCGAGATCAACCTGCCCTTCATCACGGCCGGCCCAGACCGGTCCGAAGCACCTGACGATGAAGCTGACCCGCGCCAAGTTCGAGTCGCTGGTCGACGATCTGGTGCAGCGCACGATCGGCCCCTGCAAGGCGGCGCTGAAGGATGCCGGCCTCAATGCCGGCGAGATCGACGAGGTGGTTCTGGTCGGCGGCATGACCCGCATGCCCAAGGTCCACGAGGTCGTGAAGCAGTTCTTCGGCAAGGAACCCCACAAGGGCGTGAACCCCGATGAGGTCGTCGCCATGGGCGCGGCCATCCAGGCCGGCGTACTCCAGGGTGACGTCAAGGACGTGCTGCTGCTCGACGTGACCCCGCTGTCGCTGGGCATCGAAACGCTGGGCGGCGTGTTCACCCGCCTGATCGAGCGCAACACCACGATCCCGACCAAGAAGAGCCAGGTCTTCTCGACCGCCGAAGACAGCCAGTCGGCTGTGACGATCCGCGTCTTCCAGGGCGAGCGCGAGATGGCGGCGGACAACAAGATGCTTGGCCAGTTCGACCTGGTCGGTATCCCGCCTGCACCGCGCGGCGTGCCGCAGATCGAGGTCACGTTCGACATCGACGCCAACGGCATCGTCAACGTGTCGGCCAAGGATAAGGGCACCGGCAAGGAGCATCAGATCCGTATCCAGGCCTCCGGTGGTCTGTCCGACGCCGACATCGAAAAGATGGTCAAGGACGCCGAAGCCAATGCCGACGCCGACAAGAAGCGCCGCGAGGCGGTCGAGGCTCGCAACCAGGCGGAAGCGCTTGTCCATTCGGCCGAGAAGTCGCTGAAGGACTATGGCGACAAGGTCTCCGAGGACGACCGCAAGGCGATCGAGGATGCCGTGGCCGAGTTGAAGACCGCGATCGAGGGCGACGACGCCGAGGATATCAAGGCGAAGTCGAACGCGCTTGCTGAAGCCTCGATGAAGCTGGGCCAGGCCATGTACGAGGCCAGCCAGGCGGAAACCGCCGAGGCGGATGCCAAGGCTGACGCTGAAAAGAGCGGCGAGGATGTCGTCGATGCCGATTTCGAGGAAATCGACGACGACGACAAGAAGAAGTCGGCCTGAACGGCCTGCCGAACGACGGAAACCCGGCCTTGCGCCGGGTTTTTCCGTGTACGGACGGGAGCCACCCTCCCGAAGTCGCCAAAGCCGATCCTTAAAGCGCGGACTATGGCAAAAGCGGCCAAGGCTCATTAAATCGATGTCCAGCCGCGTGAAGGCGCAGACCTAGACCCTGCGCCGACGCTTGAACCAAGGCGGCCAACCGCCCAGGAAAGACGATGAAGGCTGATTTCTACGAAACGCTCGGGGTGCAGAAGGGGGCGGACGAAAAGGAACTCAAGAGCGCGTTCCGCAAGCTCGCCATGCAGTTCCATCCCGACCGCAATCCGGGCGATTCCGCCTGTGAGCAGAAGTTCAAGGAAATCAACGAGGCCTACGAAACGCTCAAGGACCCGCAAAAGCGGGCCGCCTATGACCGTTTTGGCCACGCCGCCTTCGAAAATGGTGGAGTGGGTGGCGCGCAGGGCTTTGGCGCCGGCGGCTTCGCTGACATCTTCGAGGACATCTTCGGCGACATGATGGGTCGCCAGCGGCGGTCCTCCGGCGGCCGCGAGCGTGGCGCCGACCTGCGCTACAACATGGAAATCACGCTCGAGGAGGCTTTCAACGGAAAGACGGCCCAGATCCACGTGCCGGCTTCCGTGGTCTGCGACGAGTGCACCGGAAGCGGGGCGAAGCCGGGCACCCAGCCGGTGACCTGCTCGATGTGCCAGGGCTCCGGCCGCGTGCGCGCCTCGCAGGGCTTTTTCTCGATCGAGCGCACATGCCCGCAATGCCAGGGCCGCGGCCAGACCATCGAGGATCCGTGCCCGAAATGCGCTGGCCAGGGCCGCGTCACCGAGGAGCGCTCGCTCTCGGTCAACATTCCAGCAGGCATCGAGGATGGCACCCGCATCAGGCTTGCCGGCGAAGGCGAGGCGGGGCTGCGTGGCGGCCCTTCCGGCGATCTCTACATCTTCCTTTCGGTGAAGCCGCACGAATTCTTCCAGCGCGACGGCGCCGATCTTTTCTGCAAGGCGCCGATATCCATGACCACCGCCGCGCTTGGTGGTTCGTTCGAGGTGGCCACGCTCGATGGCACGCAGACGCGGGTGAAGGTTCCTGAAGGCACCCAAAACGGCAAGCAGTTCCGCCTGCGCGGCAAGGGCATGCCAATCCTGCGGCAGCCGACGATCGGCGATCTCTACATTCAGGTGGCGATCGAGACGCCGCAGAACCTGACGAAACGTCAGAGGGAATTGCTGGAGGAATTCGAAAAGATCTCCTCGCAGGAGAACAACCCGCAATCGACGGGCTTTTTCACCCGCATGAAGGATTTCTTCGAATCGTTTGGCGACAAGGCGTAGCGGTTTTGGCGCGCCTTGATTTCGGGGTAAAATTTACAGGCCGGCTTGCAACGCAAAAAGGCCACTTTAGTTTAGTAAGCGACATTTCCTACCCGGGAGGCGACATCGCATGGCAGAAACCCCTCGCAGGTCGCTTGCGCGCCGCTTCGATGAAGAACTGCGCTTCTTCAAAGGTTGGATCGACAAGCCTCGTGCAGTGGGTTCCATCGTGCCCACGAGCAGCGTCACGGCGCGGAAGATGGCGAGCGTCGTAAATCCCGAGTCCGGACTGCCTGTGCTTGAGCTGGGGCCTGGCACGGGCGTTATCACCAAGGCCATTCTCGAAGCTGGCGTGAAGCCCGAAAATCTGTGGTCAATCGAATATTCGCCGGACTTTGTCGAGCATCTGCGTCTGAATTACCCCGGCGTGAACGTCATCCATGGTGACGCCTTCGATCTGGACAAGACGTTGGGCGACAAGCGCGACACCGTATTCGATTCCGTCATTTCGGGTGTGCCGCTCCTCAATTTCCCCGTCGCCCAGCGCATTGCATATGTAGAGAGCCTGCTCGATCGTATCCCCGCCGGCCGGCCGATCGTGCAGCTCACATACGGTCCGCTCTCGCCTGTTCCTCCGGGCAAGGGCAACTATACGGTGGCGCATTTCGACTTCATCATCAGGAATTTGCCGCCGACCCAGCTGTGGCTCTACAGCAGGCCAAAGGCCTCCTGAGGAAGCGCGGCCGATAAAACGCCGCCACCTTTGACAAGCAGGCCAGATCGGACTATGCGGTGCCGACCCAACGGGAGGCCACCCCCGACATGACGCCGAAAATCCTTGTCTTCGCCGGCTCGATCCGCACCGGAGCCTATAGCGGCAAGACGGCGGACGTGGCGCAGAAGGAACTGGCGGTGCAGGGCGCGGAAGTGACGCGCATCTCGCTTGCCGACTATCCCCTGCCGATCATGGATCAGGACCTCGAGAAGGAAAAAGGCGTCCCCGAAAACGCCTATCGTCTGGCGCGGCTCTTCGCCGCCCATGACGGCATCCTGATCGCCACGCCCGAATATAACGGCTCGATGCCGCCCCTTCTGAAGAACGCGATCGACTGGATCAGTCGTGTCAAGACCGACGACGGCAGGCCGCTGCGCCCGCTGCCGGGCAAGGTTGTCGCGATCTGCTCGTCCTCGGACGGCCACTTCGCTGGTATCCGCAGTGCTGCGCATCTACGCGCCGTTCTGGCCCATATCCAGATGGACGTGATCGCGCCGCAATGTTCGGTGCCCAACGCCGACCAGGCCTTTGATGAGGATGGCGCATTCCGCGAGGAGCGGCTGCGCAAGTCGATGCATCGCGTTTGCGAGGTACTGATCGAGCGCGCCTGGCAGGCCTCCGACAGGGTGGCGCGGTGATCGGCTACTATCTCACCCATCCCCAGGTTGAGATAGATTCAAAAATTCCCGTTCCTCTCTGGAGACTTTCAGGCGTTGGTCGCTCCCGTGTCGAAGCGGTGCTCGACAGGCCGTGGCTGCGAACGGTGAAATACATACTGTCGAGCGACGAAACCAAGGCGGTGGAGGCTGCCGCCATGATCGCCGCTCATCTGCGCGTGCCGATCGAGATCGACCCGCAAATGGGCGAAAACGACCGCTCTTCGACAGGCTTTCTGGAGCCTCCCGCCTTCGAGGCAGCCGCCACTCAGTTTTTCGCGGAACCGGACAAAAGCTGGAACGGCTGGGAACGCGCCGTCGACGCAGCCGATCGCATCGAACGCGCGGTGAAACGCGCGCTGACACGCCACGAGCCCACGGAACCGGTCCTGCTCGTCGGCCATGGCGGCGTGGGAACGTTGCTCAAGTGTCGGCTAACCGGTGCGGCTATCGCGCGCGACAGGGACCAGCCACCCGGCGGCGGCAACATCTTTGCATTCACCCTGGCCGATGGCGGCCTGCTTTGCGACTGGACACCGATGGAGGATTTCGATGGTATCTGACAACATGACCGAACGACTGATCGTGGGGCTGGACCTGCCGAATGTTGCCGACGCCGAAAAGGCGGTTCGGGACCTCGACGGCGTCGCGAGTTTCTACAAGATCGGGTACCGGCTGGCCTTCGCCGGCGGACTGGAACTCGCCCGCGACCTCGTCGCCGACGGCAAGAGCGTCTTCCTCGACATGAAGCTGCTCGACATCGACAACACGGTGGCCCAGGGCGTCGAGAGCGTCGTCAACATGGGGGTGACCATGCTCACTCTGCATGCCTATCCAAAGGCCATGCGCGCGGCGGTTGCCGCTGCCAAGGGGTCGGATCTGTGCCTGCTGGGCGTTACCGTGCTGACCTCGATGGACGAGCAGGATCTTGTGGAGGCCGGCTACGAATACGATCCGCACACGCTTGTGCTGCGCCGCGCGGAGCAGGTACTTGCGGCCGGCATGGGCGGCATCGTCTGCGCTGCCACCGAAGCGGCGGCGGTGCGCAAGATCGTGGGCGCTGACCTTGCAGTGGTCACGCCCGGCATCAGGCCGGCCGGTGCCGACCATGGCGACCAGAAACGCGTGATGACGCCGGCGGACGCGCTGCGCGCCGGCGCAAGCCACCTCGTAGTGGCAAGACCGATCGTTGCCGCGCCGGACAAGCGCGCGGCCGCGCAGGCCATTCTGGCCGAGATGCAGGCAGCCTGAGTCAAACCAGGGAGGATGAAATGCCAAAAGGATACTGGATTGCCCATGTCGATGTACGCGACCCCGAGCGCTACAAGGACTATGTCTCGACCGCCAAGCCGGCATTCGAACGCTTCGGCGCACGCTTCCTCGCGCGAGGCGGCGCCTCGCAGGCCATGGAGGGAGCCGGCCGCGCGCGCAACGTGGTGATCGAGTTCCCGTCGATGCAGGCGGCGCTCGACTGCTACAACTCGCCAGAGTATCAGGCCGCAAAGGCGATCCGGGTCACCGTCGCCGACGGTGAGATCACTATCGTGGAAGGCAATGACGGCTGAACAGGCATTCGTGGCGGCATTCGAAGCGCCGCCGGGCTACAGCATCCGTGCGCATCGCCCGGCTGACGATGCAGCGCTGCTGAGAATCGAGAACCGGGCAGCGCAGCTCTTCCGGGCGCATGGCTATCCCGAGATCGCCGACAATCCGTTTGCCAGCGTCGACGACTTCCGCGCGATGGCGACGGGGCACGAGGTGCTGGTGGCGGTGGCAGGCGACGACCGGCCTGTCGGCTATGCCGTTTCCGGAGCACGGAGCGATTTCCTGCATTTGCGGGAGTTGTCGGTCGATCCCGATCATGGTCGCCGGGGCCTGGGCTCCGCCTTGGTACGCGCGGTGATCGCACGCTGTCTTGAACGGGCACTGCGCGGCGTGACGCTGACCACGTTCAGGACCGTCCCGTTCAACGCCCCCTTTTATGCCGCGCTGGGGTTCGTAGAACTGCCGCTCGAACAGGCGTCGGCGCCGTTGCGCGACGTCTTCCATCAGGAGTTGCCCGAAGGCATTGCGGCCACGTCGCGCGTTCTGATGGTGCATCCATGCTGAAATTGAAGGACGCATCGTAAACACGCGGCAAGGCCGTATTCTATTGCAATGCAGCAAAAGACTGTTAGCTTGCCGCATAACATCTGCTTCGACCGGCGATCTTGTGTCCCGCTGCCGGCCGCAGCCGTCAGGAGCGCCGATGTACTATCAGCTCTACGAATTGAACCATGCTGCGCTGCAGCCCTTTCGTGCCTATGCCGACGCGATGCGGCTTTTCTATCAGAACCCGCTGAACCCTCTCTCTGCAACGCCTCTGGGTCGCTCGGCTGCGGCTGCCGCCGAGGTGTTCGAGCGCACCACACGGCGCTACGCCAAGCCGGCTTTCGGGCTAGAGACGACCAAGGTCGATTTCTCCGAGGTGGCGGTAACGGAGCGCGTGGTCTGGTCGCGGCCGTTCTGTAACCTCATTCATTTTCAGCGCGAACTGCCCGCCGGCCGCCGGCCAGATCCCAAGCTGCTGATCGTCGCGCCGATGTCCGGCCACTATGCGACGCTGCTGCGCGGTACCGTCGAGGCGATGATGCCGCATGCAGACGTCTACATCACAGACTGGACGGACGCACGCATGGTGCCGCTGGCCGACGGGCGTTTCGACCTCGACGACTATGTCGACTACGTTATCGACATGCTGCACCACATCGGGCCGGGAACGCATGTGATGGGCGTGTGCCAGCCATCGGTGCCGGTGCTGACAGCCGTAGCCCTGATGGAGGGACGCGGCGATCGCTTCGCGCCTGCCTCCATGACGCTGATGGGCGGGCCCATCGACACGCGACGCAACCCGACCGCGGTGAACCTGCTTGCCGAGGAAAAGGGCATCGAGTGGTTTCGCGACAATGTCATCATGCAGGTGCCGTGGCCTAATCCCGGCTTCATGCGCGATGTCTATCCCGGCTTTCTCCAGCTTTCGGGCTTCATGAGCATGAATCTCGACCGCCATCTGATCGCCCACAAGGACTTCTTCATGCATCTGGTGAAGGACGACGGCGATTCGGCGGAAAAGCACCGCGACTTCTACGACGAATACCTGGCCGTCATGGACCTTACGGCGGAGTTCTATCTCCAGACTGTGGAAACGGTGTTCGTGCGGCACGATTTGCCGAAAGGCCGGATGAAACATCGCGGCGAATTGGTCGACCTGAGCGCGGTGCGCAACGTCGCGCTGTTCACGGTTGAAGGCGAGAACGACGACATTTCCGGTGTCGGCCAGACCAAGGCCGCGCACGATCTGTGTGTCAACATCCCTGAAGAGATGCGCGCGCACTATATGCAGCCGAAGGTCGGCCATTACGGCGTTTTCAACGGTTCGCGTTTCCGCGCCGAGATCGTTCCGCGCATCGTCGACTTCATGGCAAGCCATGGCAAGACGAAGGCGAAACCAGCCGCGAAGCCGCGCCTCGTCAGTTCCAAGAGCTGAGCCCGTCTCGCACTGTGTGCGAGACGCCACACTGTCGCAGCTACAGTAACCATCCCGCCAATCCTCACGATCCCGTCAATTGACGGGTCGAAAAACCCCGCTTAACGTTTCTTTAACAAGCAAAAGAATCGGTGATAGGGGCTTGGGCGATATGAATGCCACACTTGGGAGGTGGCGGCTGTGGCCGCTCGCGGCCGCGGTGATGTTCCTCGCGGCAACGACCGGAACGATGTCAGAGGCATCTGGCGTCGGCGCCATGGCAACGGGCGGTTTGACCTCGCAGCCAATCGGTCACTACGAATTCTGCCGCGCCAATCCGTCCGAGTGTTCCTCCCGCCTTCGCGACCGCGGACCGATCGTGCTGACAGACGCGCTGAGGCGCGTGGTCATTCAGGTCAACCTGGACGTGAATCGTGCGGTCAAGCCGATGAGCGACTTCGACATCTACGGGAAGGACGAGGTGTGGGCCTATCCTGACCAGGGCGTTGGCGATTGCGAGGACTACGCGCTGGAAAAGCGCAGGCAGCTTGCCGCCAAGGGCATTCCGCTTTCCAATCTGCTGGTCACCGTTGTCCGCAAGCCCGATGGCGAGGGCCATGCCGTGCTGACCCTGCGCACCGACCGTGGTGACTTCATCCTCGACAATCTGAGCGACGAACTGCGCCCCTGGCAGAAGACGGGCTATCGCTATCTCAAGCGCCAGGCGAGCACGCATACAGGCCGCTGGGTAACGCTGCGCGAAGACCAGAACATGCTGGTGGGCGCACTCGAGTAGCGCTTCCTCAACTCGGATGCTTTGCCGCCACTTAGTGGTGGTCATGAAGCGGCCGCCGAGCCTGTCAGGCGCTGCGAATTAAGCAGCTATTTGGCGCCGAGCTCCCGGCATCGGCCGGTAAAGCTCTTCCTTGTGCCGAGGGGAGTGGCGTGAACACAGCCGTGCCGCTGAGAGTGCGGCCAACCCCTCTGCGACGATTCCATGTAACCGTCACGCCGCCTGCGCGATCCTTTCGCCGGCCATGCGATAGGAAATCGCTTCCGCCAGATGAAGGCGGCCGACCGTGTCGCTGCCATCGAGGTCAGCGAGCGTTCGTGCGACCTTGAGCACCCGGTGATAGGCACGCGCCGAAAGGCCGAGTTTCTCGCTGGCCTCGCCGAGCAGTGCTGCGCCACCTGAATCGAGAGCCGCGATTTCTTCGACCATGGCGGCCGGACAGGCTGCATTGACCGTGACCCCTTCCAGACCAAGGCTCGTAAAGCGGTTGGCCTGGACAGCGCGCGCTCTGGCCACGCGCTCGGCGACCGCAGCGCTTGATTCGGCGCGAGCCGGCCGGATGAGATCGGCGGCGGTGACGGCCGGCACCTCGACCCGCAGGTCGATACGGTCGAGCATTGGTCCCGAAATGCGCGCCTGGTAGTCGTTCTGGCAGCGCGGTCCCCGTGCACAGCGATGGCCGGGCTCTCCTGCCATCCCACAGCGGCACGGATTCATCGCCGCCACGAGCTGGAACCGTGCAGGGTAAGCAACCCGGCCGTTGGCGCGTGCCACCACGCATTCGCCGCTTTCGAGCGGCTGGCGCAGCGAATCGAGCGCCTGCGGCGAGAACTCTGGCAATTCGTCGAGGAACAGCACGCCGTGATGCGCGAGCGAGGCCTCGCCGGGCCTGACGCGGAAGCCGCCGCCCGTCAGGGCGGCCATGGTTGCCGAGTGATGCGGCGCGCGGAAAGGCCGTCTGTCCGACAGCTTGCCGCCGACAATGCTGCCTGCCACCGAGGCGATCATCGACACTTCCAGCAGTTCGCGCGGCGACAGCGGCGGCAGGATTGAAGGCAGGCGCTGAGCCAGCATCGATTTGCCGGAACCCGGTGGACCGCAGAACAGCAAATGGTGGCCGCCGGCAGCCGCGATTTCCAGTGCCCGCTTGGCACTTTCCTGGCCCTTGATATCGGCAAGGTCCGGCAGGTTGCCGGGAGTTGCATGAACGGCGGCCTCGGGTCGCGACAGAACCTGCGTCCCGCGAAAATGGTTGGCAATGGCGATCAGGCTGCGCGGCGCGAGAATGTCGATATCCGCGCCGGCCCATGCCGCCTCGGAGCCCACGCCATGCGGGCAGATCAGACCCTTGCCGAGCGCATTGGCCCCAATGGCCGCCGGAAGTGCGCCGGCGACCGGCGCCGTCGTGCCATCGAGAGCCAGTTCGCCGACGACGACATAACCTGCGAGCGCATCATGCGGGATCGCACCCAGCGCGGCCATCAGGCCGAGCGCGATCGGGAGGTCGTAGTGGCTGCCCTCCTTGGGCAGGTCGGCCGGCGCAAGGTTGACGGTCACCTTCTTGGCCGGCATCGACAGTCCCGACGCATGCAGCGCAGCCTGTATCCGCTCACGGCTCTCGGTCACCGCCTTGTCGGCGAGCCCGACGATCTGCATGCCGACCTTGCCCGGCGCCACCATCACCTGGACATCGACCGGCACGGCCTCGATACCTTCGAATGCAACTGTCGTTACGCGCGAAACCATGCTGCCCCAGCCTTTCCCGCCGCCGGCTCGAGCCAAGCAACGATCCCCTGTCCCGGATTGAACCAGCCAGCTTCCAGTGAAGCACAAAGCTGCCCCAACGGCAAGAACATTACCGGAACAAAATCGCGTTGGGCGTGTGCTCAGGTTGCGGCCGGTTGCAAAGAAAGAACGCATGTTCCGCTGGAACGAAAAAAGGCCGGCGCGATGGCCGGCCTTTTTTGGCTTGCTGTAAGCAACGATTTCAGAGCGTCTTGGCGAGTTCCTCGAGCTGGTCGGCGCACTGGCCCCAGCCTTCATGAAAACCCATCTTCTCGTGCGCTTCCTTGTCTTCCATGTTCCAGTGGCGGGCACGCGCGGTATAGCGGGTCTTGCCGCCCTCGTCTTCGAACGTCAGCACGCCGACGAAGAACGGCTTCTCGGGCGTCTTCCAGCCTTCGGTAAAGGCATCGGTAAAGACCAGCTTCTCGTTGGGAACGACTTCGAGGTAGACGCCAAGGTTCGGATACTGGTTGCCCTCGGGGTCGCGCATGGTGATGTTGCTGCGGCCACCGGGCCGCACGTCGACGTCCACTGCCGCGATGCTCCACGGCTTCGGTACGAACCATTGCTTCAGCAGTTCTTTCTCGGTCCAGCAGCGCCAGACCTTTTCGCGTGGGGCATCGATGATACGGCTGAGCACCAGCTCGCGGTCGTCGGATGGGGTGGCGTCGATCTTGGTGGTCATCGGTGGTTCCTCTCTATTGGATGCCCCTAGGACGTTCACCGGACGCGCTGTCCGACATCCACCCACCAAAAAATTCGCACTTAGGCTCGCTTTGCCTCGACGGCATCCCAGAACAGCGCCGCGATGTCGGCCCCGCCGAACTTCTTCACCTCGCGCACGCCCGTCGGCGATGTAACGTTGATTTCGGTCATGTAGTCGCCGATCACGTCGATGCCGACGAGGATGAAGCCGCGCTCGCGGAGCGAAGGTCCGATACGCGCGCAGATCTCGCGCTCCCGTTCGGTGAGCTCGGTTGCTTCCGCGCGGCCGCCGACATGCATGTTGGAGCGGGAATCGTGGTCCGCCGGCACGCGGTTGATCGCACCAACCGGCTCGCCGTCTATCAGGATGATGCGCTTGTCGCCCTTGCGCACGTCCTTGAGATAGCGCTGCACGATGAAGGGCTCGCGGAACATCTGCTGGAACATTTCCAGCAGTGAGGCCAGATTGCGGTCGGCCTCGTGCAGGTGGAAGATGCCCGCGCCCCCATTGCCATAGAGCGGCTTGACGATGATGTCGCCATGTTCCTTGCGGAAGGCGTTGACCTCGCGTGCGTCCTTGGTGATCAGCGTCTCCGGCATCAGGTCCGGAAATTCGGTGACGAAGATCTTTTCCGGGCTGTTGCGGACCCATGCCGGATCGTTGACCACGAGGGTCTTGGGGTGAATGCGTTCCAGCATGTGCGTGGTGGTGATGTAGTTCATGTCGAAGGGTGGGTCCTGGCGCAGCAGGATCGCGTCCATCTCCGAAAGATCGGTGCGCACCTGCTCGCCAAGCGTAAAGTGATCGCCTGCCAGATCGCGAACCTCCATCGCCTCGACCCGTGCGAAAACCTTGCCGCCGACCATCGACAACCGGTCGGGCGTATAGTGATACAGCGCGTGGCCTCGCCTTTGCGCCTCAAGCGACAGGGCGAACGAGGTATCGCCGGCGATCGAGACGGTCGAGATATGGTCCATCTGGACGGCGACTTTGAGGGTCATGCGGCGCTCCACCTGTTGCACGTGTCGGCCAAACCTCTACCGGCTGGCGCGGCACTTGCCAATCGGGGGCCAATCGCTGTGCGCCGGTGGTCTATCCCGCGCCCGTCCCGAAGACGAAGCGTGAATAGCCGAGGAACGACAGGATCATCGCCGCGAGCGATGCGATCGCAAGTGCACCAACCGGGTGCAAGCCCGGGAACGCCAGAAGCAGCCCGGCATAGGCGAGATAATTGAACAGCCCGACCGCAACAGCGACTATGCCGTAGCGTGCGCCTTCCCTTGCAAGGGACCTCTCGCTTGGGCCGAAGGTCACGCGCCTGTTGATAGCCCAGGTCATGCAGACGGCCGCAGCAAACGAGACAAGCCGGGCAAGGAGCGGATTCACGCCGGCTGGCCCGGTCAGCAGGTAGAGAACGGCCGCGTCGGTCGCAAAACCCGCGCCGCCCGCCAGCACGAACGCGGCGATGCGCTTCATGCTGCCCGGATGGACCGGTGCTTGTCGGCCTCGCCCGCAGTCTTGGCGATGGTCTGCGCGGGTGCGTGGCTAAGATAATGGATACGCTTCTGCTCGGCCCGGCCGCGCGCCACGGAATCGAGGATCAGTCCCGCCACCATCATGATCATCGACAGCATCAGCAGCCCGATCGACAGGATCCAGGTCGGCACTTTCGCCACGTAGCCGGTGGCGAAATATTCGTAAAGCACGGGGGCGGCGAAGCCGGCGCTTGCTGCGAGCGACAGGATCGCAAGAGCGCCGAAGAAGCGTGCCGGCCGGGTCTCCTTCATCAGCATCGCGAACATCCAGAGGATATTCGCACCGTCGCGGAAGGTCGACAGCTTCGATTCGGAGCCTTCCGGCCTGCGGCCATAGTCGAGCGGCATCTCGCAGACCGGGATGCGCAGCGCCGAAGCGTGAACTGACATCTCGGTCTCGATTTCGAAGCCGCCGGAAACGGCGGGAAAGCTCTTCACGTAGCGACGCGAGAACACGCGGTAACCGGAGAAGATGTCGGTGAAATCGCGGCCGAAGAGGAACTGGTAGAGCGTATTGAATATGCGGTTGCCGAAGGCATGTCCGGCGCGGCCGGCATCGTCGGTCACGCCACGCCGCGTGCCGACCACCATGTCGACCCGTTCCGTCAGCAGCGCGTTGATGAGCTGCGGTGCATCCTGCGGGTCGTAGGTGCCGTCGCCGTCGGCCATGACATAGATGTCGGCCTCGATGTCGGCGAACATGCGACGCACCACGTTGCCCTTGCCCTGGCGTGGCTCGCGGATGACGATCGCGCCGCCGGCGCGCGCCTGGAGCGCGGTCAGGTCGGTCGAGTTGTTGTCGTAGACATAGATGGTGGCTTGCGGCAGCGCCTCCCGGAAGCCGCGAACCACCGCGCCGATCGTCTGTTCCTCGTTATAGCAAGGCAGCAACACCGCAATCGCGGGGTCGGCCGGGTGCAGGCTCTTCATGCGGCGCTCCGGGGTCGGACAGTGGGCTTTACTATTTCTTGAAGCCGTTAAGGCTAGGTTTAGCGCCAGACGAAAACGGGCGGAGCGCGTCTTGGCGACGGTCACCACACCCACCACCTGGGCGCGGTTGCGCTCACATTTCGCTGTCGATGCAGCGGTGGCCTTCGGGGCTGCTGCTCTGATGCTCGTCATGCATGCCGTGCGTGGCTTTCCTACCCTCGCCGACAGCAAGGGCGACAACGACAGCGTCATGCGGCTGGTTCAGGTCCGCGACCTGCTCGCCGGCCAGGGCTGGTTCGATCTCACCCAATACCGGATGGGCCTTGAAGGCGGCTTCGAGATGCACTGGTCGCGGCTGGTCGACCTGCCGATAGCTCTCCTTGTCGCGGGGTTCGGCGAGCCTGCGGCGCTGGTGATCTGGCCGACGCTTCTCTTTGCCGTGGCGCTCTTTCTCATCGTGCGAGCCACACGCGCCCTTGGCGGCGAATGGGCCGTGTTGCCCGCAGCGGTAATCGGCGGGCTTGCGCTCTATTTCGTCGACCTCTTTCCACCTGCCGCGCTCGATCATCACAACATACAGCTCGTGCTGGCGCTGGCGACTTTCCTTTGTCTGGTGAATGCGCGTGTCCAGCGTCACGCGGGGTTGGTCGCAGGCGCATGCGCGGCGCTGATGCTTGCGGTCGGCATGGAAGCCGCACCCTATGTGGCGGCTGCCTGCGCCATCGCGGCCATCGGCTTTCTGGTTGGCGACGATGGCGATGCGCTGGTGGCACGCGGGTTCGGCGCGGCTTTCGCCGTCGTGGGCGCGGTGGCGCTGGCGGCGACCGTGCCGATGCGCGACTGGCTCGCGGTAGAGTGTGATGCCTTTTCGTTTCCGCAGGCGTCTCTGGAGGTGCTGGGCGGGGCGGGCCTTGCCGCGATTGCGGCAACGCCGGCTCTTGCGGCCTCCCCTCGGCGACGGCTTGCCGGCCTGGTGGTGCTGGGGGGCTGGCGGCGGCGCTGTTGCTTGCTGCTTTCCCCCAATGTCTTGCCGATCCCTATGCCGATCTCGATCCGCGCCTGCAACGCTATTGGTTGAGCGCGGTTTCGGAAGCGCAGTCCGTCGTGTCGGTGCTGCGTTCCGATCCGGCAATGTTTGCCGGCTTCTATGTCACGCCCCTCATCGCGCTTGGTGTCTGCGGCTGGGCCGTCGTTCGCGAGCGCGGCGATCGTGCGTGGATCGTTGCGGCGGCTTTTCTTGCAATCGCGATGCTCGTGAGCTTCTGGCAGGTGCGCGGCGCGATGTTCTCGGTGCCGCTTGCCGCTATTGCGCTTGCCGCCTGGGTTGGCGGATTGCGCCGCAGTGTTGAGATGAGAGGTGGTGCGCTGCCCCAGCTCGCCATGGTGGCGAGCTGGCTAGCCTCGCTGAACATTGTCTGGCAACTCGCCGCGCTGCCATTGAAACCCACTCCGGAAGCAGGCAGTGGCGACGAGATAGCCAAACTTGAACGTTGTTACTCGCTCTCCGATTACACGACCCTGGCCACCCTGCCGGCTGGGCTGGTGCTTGCAGTGTCCAACCAGGGCTCGACGATTCTGGGCGCGACCGGCCACCGCGTGCTCAACGGGCCCTATCATCGCAACAACGCCGGCAATCTGGCCGCGCTGGACATGCTGATGGGCAATCCGCACACAGCCGCCGATACCGCACAGCGGCTTGGAGTAACCTACGTCGCGCTCTGTCGCGGCAACCCGGAAACGACGTCCCTGCGTCGGTGGGCACCTGAAGGACTTTTGGCAACTCTCTTTGCCGGCAACACGCCTTCATGGTTGGTGCCGGTGGCCGGCACGGCGGACGCGCCCATCGAAATCTGGCAGGTGCGCGACCACCGCTGACCGCTATGCGAAAAAATTGTTCTCCGGGATACCTTTCCTAAAGGGTTTGCTGCCAAGGTTCTCTCCCGCAGGCCTGGAAATAAGAAAAACAGAATAAGGGGCGCCGATGCAGCATCCATTCGGCAGCGGCAAGATGGGGAACGAATCGGCGGATCTGGCCTTTACCGATCCGCTTACAGGCCTCGGAAATCTGAGGCGCTTCTTCGACAAGATCGACCGGCTGATCCTTGATCGTGCCGACGACCCCGCACCTTTTGCCATCGGCATTCTCGATCTCGACGGTTTCAAGCCGATCAACGATCTGTTCGGCCGCAGGGCTGGAGACAATATACTCCAGCAGGTTGCGATGCGGCTGAAGGCATCGATGGACCAGCATTCGACCGTCGCCCGTGTCGGCGCGGACGAGTTCGCCTTCCTGTACCCCTTGGTGTTCAGCGAAGAGGCCGCCCAGGAACGCGCGCTGATGCTGATCGAGATTCTGTCCGCGCCTTACGATGTCGGCGACCGGACGGCGCGCCTCTCGGCATCAGCAGGCTGCTCGCTGTTCTACTCCGGCGAGGAGAACACAGAGACACTTATCTCCAAGGCCGAAACGGCACTCTACCATGCCAAGCGATCCGGCCGTGGCAAGGTGATGGTCTACACGCGCGAGATGGAAGAGGCCGCACGGCGGGTGACGCATATCGAGCAGGCGCTGCGCCGCGCCGTAGCCGCAGAAGAGGTCGAGCCGCATTTCCAGCCGATCGTTGAACTGAAGACCGGGCACGTGATCGGTTTCGAGGCGCTGGCGCGCTGGACGGATCGGGATCTCGGTGTAATCCCGCCGAACGTCTTTATCCCCATCGCCGAGGAACGCGGGATCATCGGTGCCCTCTCGCAGCTTTTGCTGCGCAAGGCGACGGAAACCGCGCGCAACTGGCCGGACGAACTTTTCCTGTCGTTCAATCTGTCGCCTTCACAGCTTGTCGACCAGAACACCGCCCAGCAGGTTCTGGCAATCCTGGCGCGTACCGGTTTCGACCCGCGCCGTCTCGAGATCGAGATCACCGAGACCGGCCTGATGACCGATCCCGCATCGGCGGAGAAAATCGTCAACGATCTGCGGGCGGTTGGCATCCGCGTGTCGCTCGACGATTTCGGCACCGGGCAGTCATCGCTCGGCCGCTTGCGCGAATTCCATTTCGACAAGCTGAAGATCGATCGCAGCTTCGTTTCGTCGATCCTGGAGGACAAGCCGTCCGAGCACATCATTCGCGCCATTCTCGCCATGTGCGAAGGGCTCGGCATGAATGTAGTGGCCGAAGGCATCGAAGAGGAAGCCCAGGCCGACCGTCTTGTCGAATTCGGCTGCGCGGGCGGACAGGGTTACCTGTTCGGCAAGCCGAGCGACGCCGAGGCGACGATGGCGTATCTTAGAGAAGCGTATCGCGGCATGGCGCGAGACCGCCGGCGCGGCTAGCCGCTGGCTCGGAAGTTCAGCCCAGCTTTTCCATGCAAATCTTGGTGTGACCCGCCCGGATGAACCCGAGTTCAAGCGCGGCCGCCTTGGACAGGTCGATCACGCGCCCCTTGATGAACGGCCCGCGGTCGTTGATCCGCACCACAACCGACTTGCCGTTGCGCTGGTTGACGACTTTCATCTTCGAGCCGAACGGCAGGCTGCGATGCGCCGCCGTCAGCGCGGCCGGGTTCATGCGCTCGCCCGAGGCAGTCTTCGAGGTCAGCGCATACCATGAAGCGCTGCCGCATTGGGCGGAAGCCGTGGTGGCGGAAAACGCAAGGAGTGTCGCGGCGGAAAGGCTTGCTGCCGCGATCCGCAGGCTGGTTCTATTCATCTGAAAGGTCCGGTTCCGTTGATATCGAAAGCGGCACTAGGAACGGAATCGGGCAATCGAGAGGCCGGCAACACTCTGCCGGTACAACAATGGCGACAGCCAGTAATATTAAGTCAGGCGGCGGCGCTGGACTGACCTATATTCAGCGGAGATTCAGCAGCTTCGCCGCGTTGTCCTTGAGGACCAACGGTCGCACCTCGTCCTTGATCTCGATGTTCTCGAAATCGGCAAGCCAGCGATCCGGCGTGATTGCAGGCCAGTCTGAGCCGAACAGCATCTTGTGCTTCAGCATCGTGTTGGCATAGCGCACGAGGATCGGTGGGAAATACTTCGGAGACCAGCCCGACATGTCGATATAGACGTTGGGCTTATGGGTCGCGACGGACAGCGCTTCCTCCTGCCACGGGAAGGAGGGATGCGCGAGAATGATCGGCATGTCCGGAAAATCTACCGCAACGTCGTCGAGATGGAGCGGATTGGAATATTTGAGCCGCATGCCCATGCCGCCCCGCATCCCGGCACCCACCCCGGTCTGGCCGGTGTGAAACAGCGTGATGGCGCCCTCTTCGGCAATCGCTTCATAGAGCACATAGGCAGAGCGGTCGTTAGGATAGAAGCCCTGCATCGTGGGGTGAAACTTGAACCCGCGAACGCCGAATTCGCGCACCAGCCGCCGCGCCTCGCGGGCGCCTGCCTTGCCCTTGGCCGGATCGATGGAGGCGAACGGGATCATGATGTCGCTATTTTCGGCGGCGATCTGCGCCACTTCTTCGTTGTTGTAGCGCCGGAAACCCGTCTCGCGCTCTGCATCGACCGGAAAGATCACGCAGCCGATCCTGCGCTCGCGATAATAGGCTGCCGTTTCCTGCACGGAGGGCAGCATGCCCTTGGCGCCGGCGGGGTTCCTAAAATATTTCGCCATGCCGGCCTGAAACTCGTCGTAGCCGTCGTCGCGCGGTCCGCAGCAAGGCTCTTCCGCATGGGTATGGATGTCGATCGCGACGAGCTCGTCGAGTTTCATTCCGGCTTTTCCTCCGCTTGCTGGCGACGCTTGCACAGTCTGCGAAGCATGTCCGGGTGTAAACAGCCAAGTTGATCGAAACTCCGAAACGCGCATTTCGCCTCTCTCCGGGAAAATCAAAATAATTACGTGAGGCGTAATCGCTGGATCGCGCAACCAAAGGCATGGTGCACCCGCAATCGCAACTCAAACCGCAACGGGAGCAGACCATGGCAGCCTACGGAATCGGATATCTCTGGAACGTCAATCTTGGCCCCGGCATCGTCGAATATCTGGAACGCATCGATGCGACGCTCGCGCCTTTTGGCGGCCGCTTCATCGCCCATGGCGGCCAGATAGAACACTTCGAGGGCAGCCTGCCGGAAGGCAATGCCATCATTCTCGAGTTTCCCGACTACCAGCATGCGCGCGACTGGTATCACAGCGATGCCTATGCCGCGATCAAGTCCCTTCGCAGCGACAATGCCGAAGGCCACATCTTCATCGTCGATGGCGTCTCGCCCGACCACCGGGCGATAGAAGTGCTGTCGGTCGGCGCGTGAGCAGCAGACCAAGCACAACACTCCCGCGCAAGAGGCGCTCGGGGTCTATCATGCGCGGGAGCGCGCCTGCTTTCGTGGTGTCGGTGCCTCTCAAAAAGTCGGCTATGTGTGGAACCTTGTTGTCTTTCGGGCGTTCATGCGTTTGCCGAGGGGTGTTTCATGCAACATAGCCGCAAATTCAGAGGGCCTTTACCGCGCAGTGCGCGAGGAATCTGCAACTCGCGAAAAACCGGCCCGGGGCAGCACATGTCTTGAGTGTTTATCTGCCGAACGGAGACGGCGCTTAATCTTTGCAGGGTTATAAGCATTGAAACGAGCGTTATGACGAAGACAGAAGCTTGCATATCGGCCGTAAACAACGCGCCCGCGCTTCCGGGAAACAAGGCTATCAAGACATATGGACGCCGATGTGAATTCGCCTGAACCGGTGTCATTTCTGTCGGGGGCGGCGAAATGGGCCAATTCATCCGGTCCTACCCGTGGAGCGAGACCCCGCTCGGAAGCCCGACGACGTGGCCGCAATCACTGCGTTCCGCGCTTTCAATCTGCCTCCACTCGAGCTTTCCCACGGCGATATACTGGGGTCCGGAGCTGAGGCTGCTCTATAACGATGCGTGGGCGCCAATACCGGCGGATCGGCACCCGTTGGCTCTCGGCAGGCCGGCCGCCGACGTGTGGGCGGACATCTGGGATGTGGTGGGCCCGCAATTCGAGCACGTCATGCAAACCGGAGAGGGCTTTTCGGTTTTCGACCAGATGCTGCCGATGGTCCGAAACGGCTTAAGGCAAGAAACATACTGGAACTATAGTTTCACCGCGATCCGGGGTGAGGACGGTTCGGTTGTCGGGGTTTTCAACCAGGGCAATGAAACGACCCACGCGGTGCTGGCGCGCCGGCAGGCGGAGGCGGAGCTCGAGCGAATGGGCAACATGTTTGCCCAGGCGCCAAGCGCTGTAGCCATGCTCGCCGGCCCGGATCATGTCTTTGAGGTCGTGAATACTGCCTATGAGGAACTGGTAGGGCGGAAGGACCTGATTGGACGGCCTGTTGCAGAGGTCCTGCCGGAGGTTGTGACCCAGGGGTTCATCGAACTTCTCGATCGCGTTTTCGAAACGGGCGAGCCATTTGTCGGGCGCGCGGTTTCGGTGGAACTATCGCGCACGCCCGGCGGTCCGATGGAGGAGCGTCTTATCGATTTCGTCTATCAGCCGCTTACGAACGTTGCCGGATTGCGCAGCGGTGTTTTCGTACAGGCCACGGATGTGACGCATGCAGCCAGGGCCGAAGATGCGCTACGCGCCAGCGAGGCCAAATATGAGGCCATGGTGAATGCGATCGACCAGATGCTCTGGTCGACGCGCCCCGACGGCTTCCACGACTATTACAATGACCGGTGGTACGAATATACGGGCATGCCCTATGGGTCGACTGACGGCGAGGCATGGAACGGCATGTTCCATCCAGACGATCAGGAGCGCGCCTGGCAGGTCTGGCGCCAAAGCCTTGCAACCGGTGAACCGTACCACATCGAGTACCGATTGAGACACCGTTCCGGTCAGTATCGCTGGGTGATCGGCCGCGCCCAGTGCATACGCGACGCCAACGGTGAAATCATGCGGTGGTTCGGAACCTGTACCGACATCCATGATCTGAAGGAGGCGGAAGAAGCGCGACAACTCCTGCTCAGGGAGATGAATCATCGGGTCAAGAACCTGTTTGCGATCGCCTCCGGCATGATCACGATGACGGCGCGCACCGCTCCATCGGTTAATGAGATGAGCGAAAGGTTGAGGGGGCGCCTGGGCGCGCTTGCCAAGGCACATGAACTGATCCGCTCGGCTATCGCGACCGACGCCGACAGTTCGCAGAAATCATCGCTTCTCTCGCTTGTCGAAGAGGTCACCAGGCCGCATGTGGAACCCGCCGACGGCCGCCAGCTTTCGATCAGCGGACCCGAGGTCTGGCTTGGCAAGGATGCCTCCACGAGCCTCGCGCTTATTTTTCACGAATTGGCGACCAATGCTGCAAAATACGGTGCCTTGCACTCTCACGATGGCGCGATCGCCATCGAATGGGCGGTGGCGGACGACCAACTGGAGCTTCATTGGAAAGAGACTGTCGCAGACCGGGAAATTCATCCCCCTACACTTGCAGGATTCGGCAGCAAGCTGGCAAACTCCAGCGCGACAGGCCAATTAAGGGGAGAGATAAGCTACGACTGGCGCGCCTCCGGCGTTCACATTCATTTCAGGCTGCCGATGGAACAACTCCAGCGTTGATGGCATTTCAGTCGAGTTGAACTATTCTGAGACCATGAAAGAGATTGATAACATTACCCGGTCTGCGTTGGATGGACGGCGTGTATTGATCGTCGAAGACGAGCCCTTCATTGCATTTGATCTGGCGGATGCGATCGAAAGCGCGGGTGGAACCGTGGTCGGCCCTGCCGCCACCGTCAGGCAGGCCCTGGCGCTGATCGATACAGAACAGGTGGAAGCCGCAATTCTCGACGTGAACCTTCCAGACGGTGATATCGGTCCGGTCATCGCGGCGTTGACGAACGAAGACGTCCAGTTGCTGGTGCATACTGGCGCGGGTTTGGGGCCCGAACTGGAACGGCAGTATCCAAGCCTCAGGGTCTTTTCCAAGCCCACCCCGCCGCCGGTACTGGCGAGCGTGCTCGCTGCGACACTCGCACAGAGGCGAGATCAACCACATTCGTGAAGGCGAAGCCTGCATTTCCACTGAGCTTTTCAGAACGTGGGACGGCATCTTTTTGCTCGGCATGCAGTCAACGCAACATCGGGTGAAACTCGTCGCTTCACCGAAAAGCCTTACGCGTAGACACGAGGGCACCTGCTGTTCGCCTCAGCGAGCCTGCACGGCCTATTGTACTCACTTGGGATGATGGGTGCCGGATGGAATCGGACAGGGGCAAGAGCGATTGTTCGGACATGGCCTTCTTCTGCCTGTTCAGGCGGCGCTTGACGCTAGAATAGGTCGCGGTCATGCTCGATCTGGGCGATTCCGCAATGGAGAAAAATCTGTACGATTGCCTCCTATTTGGCCCCGGAAGCGTGAGCCGCAGATATGACCGACGAGAAAACCGCCATCGTTGCCGCCGCCCGACTGTTCGCCATGGGGAGAGCAGCGAGCCCTACCACCTTGGCACACTCAGGCGTCATGCGCGCAACATCGGCCGGATGGCTCTTAGCTGCGATGATCCCAGTGAGCGCGATGCGCTGGCAGCGCTGCACATGCGGCTCCAGAGGATCGGCACGGAAAGTATCGAGCCGTTCAGCATGCGGCGGATCGGGAGCGAGTTTTATCCGCTTGGTCGCTTTTGTATAGAGACGCTACGAATGTCCCGTGAGCAGATCGGCGCGATGATCTGTCCCGATGGCACACCGCGCCAACAGCTTGGCTGCGCCCGTTTCATGGAAGGTATTATCAATAGGGTAGAGCGGCACCACGTCGTTTACCAGCATTTCGGACACCACCTGAAGTAGTGGCAGGCTCGCGACATGCTTCGGCTGGAAGCTCAGCGGTGTAGTGGTGCCCAGGAGAGGACTCGAACCTCCACGCCTCGCGGCACACGGACCTGAACCGTGCGCGTCTACCAATTCCGCCACCTGGGCTAGATGACCGCACGGGCCTTCCCGAAGAGTTCGGTTACGGGGACCATGCGTGGTGCGAGGCCGATGTAAGCGGGCGCGCCTGTGCTGTCAATGACAATCTCGCGACAGGCGCGCAAAGCCGCTCAGCTTTCGATGATCTCCTTGGAGGCGACCGTCGAATCGGCATTGAGGCGGTAGACGATCGGCACCCCGGTGCCGAGCTCGACCTTGACAACCTCCTCGCCCGAAAGCCCGTCGAGCGCCATGATGAGTGCGCGCAGCGAGTTGCCATGGGCGGCGACCAAAACGGTCTCGCCGCGCAGCACATGCGGCTGGATCACATGCATGTAATAGGGCCAGACCCGCGCGCCGGTGTCGCGCAGGCTCTCGCCGCCGGGCGGCGGGACGTCGTAGGAGCGCCGCCAGACATGAACCTGCTCTTCGCCCCACTTGGCGCGCGCGTCGTCCTTGTTGAGACCGGCGAGATCGCCATAGTCGCGCTCGTTCAGCGCCTGGTCGCGCACCGTCTGCAGATCGGCCTGGCCGACCGCGTCGAGGATGTGCTGGCAGGTCACCTGCGCGCGAACGAGCGCGGACGTGTAGGCGATGTCGAATTTGAGGCCGCGCGCGGCGAGCTTAGCGCCGGCAGTCTTGGCCTCTTCATGGCCCTGCTCGGTCAGCCCGACGTCGCGCCAGCCGGTGAACAGGTTCTTCAGGTTCCATTCGCTCTGTCCGTGGCGGACGAGGACCAGCGTTCCGGACATGGGGTTCTCCTGCTGTTGATTGTTTGGATTGAGGCTAGAGGCCGAGTACGTCGCGCATCGAATAGAGGCCGGGCTTGCGGCCGTGCGCCCAGAGCGCCGCCTTGACCGCGCCGCGCGCGAACAGCGCCCTGTCCTCCGCGTGATGAGAAAGCACGATGCGTTCGCCTGTTCCCGCAAGGATAACGGAGTGGTCGCCGACGACGGAGCCGCCGCGGAGCGATGCAAAACCGATCGTGCCTTCCTCGCGCGGGCCGGTGTGGCCGTCACGCACGCGCACGCTGTTCTGCGACAGGGCGACCGCGCGGCCCCCCGCCGCTGCTTCGCCAAGCAGCAGCGCGGTGCCCGACGGCGCGTCGACCTTGTGCCGGTGGTGCATCTCAAGCACCTCGATGTCGAAATCGCCGGCGTCGAGGGCCTTGGCGGCCTGTTCCACCAGCGCGGCGAGCAGATTGACGCCGAGGCTCATATTGCCGGACTTGACGATCGTCGCGTGGCGCGCCGCCGCGGCGATCTTTGCGTCATCAGCATCCGAGCAGCCCGTGGTGCCGATGATATGCGCGATGCGGGCCTGGGCGGCATAGCCCGCGAAAACCGTCGTGGCTGACGGAACGGTGAAGTCGAGCACGCCGTCGGCCCTGGCGAATACCGGCAGAGGATCGTCGCTGATCGTTACGTCGAGTGGTTCCACACCTGCCAGCATGCCTGCGTCCTGGCCGATGAACGGCGAGCCTTCCCGTTCCACGGCGCCGACTAGGCTTGCGCCCGGCGTCTCGTGCACCGCGCGGATCAGCGTGCGGCCCATGCGGCCTGCAGCACCCACGACGACGAGCCCCATAGTCACGCGGCATTCCCTCCCTTTCTGGAAACCGGTTCGCCCTGCAGCCGGTGAAACCGTGCATAAGCGCCGGCCTGGCTTTTCATCAGGCTCGCATGCGTGCCTTCCTCGACCACGCGGCCCGCTTCCAGCACGACGATATGGTCTGCCTTCACTACCGTCGACAGGCGGTGCGCGATCACGATCGTGGTCCTGTCCTGCATGATCGTTTCAAGTGCAGCCTGAACGCGGGCCTCCGATTCGGTGTCGAGCGCGGAGGTCGCCTCGTCGAGCAGCAGGATCGGCGCGTTGCGCACGATGGCGCGGGCGATCGACAGCCGCTGGCGCTGGCCGCCGGAAAGCGTCACGCCGTTCTCGCCAACCGGCGTGTCGTAGCCTTGCGCCATTCCGGCGATGAATTCGTCCGCATGGGCGAGGCGCGCCGCCTCCTCGATTTCGGCATCCGTGGCGTCAGGCCGGCCATAGCGGATGTTGTCGCGCACCGATCCCTCGAACAGGTAGGGATGTTGCGAGACATAGGCGATGTTGGCGCGAAGCGAAGCCTTGGTGACGTGCGCGATGTCTTGTCCGTCAATCAGGATCGCGCCCTCGGCAAGGTCGTAGAACCGCTGCAGAAGCGCCACGATCGTTGACTTGCCGGCGCCGGAGCCGCCCACGAGGGCGGTCGTCTTGCCGGCCTCGGCAACGAAACTGACCGCGCGCAGCACTGGCAGGTCATCGGCGTAGGAGAACGACACGCCGTCGAGCCGCACCTCGGCCCGGGATACGTCCAGCGGCCTCGCATCCGCGCCATCGCGCTGGCGTGGCTCGATGTCGAGCAGTTCGTATATCATGCGCGCGTTCACCAGCGAGCGCTCGAGATTGACCTGGACGCGCGCAAGCCTGCGCGCGGGATCGTAGGCAAGCAGCAGCGCGGTGATGAAACCGAAGACCGAGCCAGGCGGCGTGCCTGAGGCCGATGCCTGATAGGCCGAATAGGCGATGACGCCGGCGATCGCGAAACCGGCCAGCGCTTCGGAGATAGGCGTGACGCGTTCGGAGACGCGCGCGATCTTGTTGGCGCGGTTTTCCGCCTCGGCGACCAGCCCGTCCATGCGGCGCGCAAGTTGTTCTTCCATGGTGAACGCCTTCACCACGGCGATTCCCTGTGTGGTCTCCTGCATGGCGCCGACGAGCCGTGCGTTCACCTCGACGGCCTGACGCGCAACCTTGCGCAGCCGCCGCATGATGCGATTGACCGCGAAGATCAGCGGTGGGCCGATGAGGAGCGCGATGGCCGAAAGCTTCGGATCGAGCACGATCATCGCGCCTACCAGGGCGAGCAGCAGTACGGCATCGCCGACGACCGACTTCAGCGTCATGCCGAGCATGTCACGCACGCCCAGCACGTTTTCGTTGATCTGTGCGGCGAGCCGGCCCGAGCGCTGCTCCGTGTAGAAGTCCAGTCCGAGCCGCATCAGGTGGTCGAAGATACGGCGCTGGTAGCGGGCGACGAGGTTGTTGCCGATCGTGGCGAGTATGACCGCCTGCCCGTAGGTGGCGGCACCGCGAATGAGAAAGACTAGGATGACCGCGCCGCAGATCCAGGGGATCAGGTCGAAGCGCTCCTCGTAGAAGACGCCGTCGATCAGCGGCGGCATCACCCAGGGAATGAAGGCGGTGGCGCCCGCGACCGCCAGCAGGCAGCCGATGGCGGCGACGTAGAGCCCGACATAGTCGCGCGCATTTTCCGCCAGCACGCGCTTGAGCACGGGGAGGACGTCGCCTCGCAGGGCCTCGAGCGCTCCCTTTTCGTCTTTTACCGCCAAACCGTTCTTCCCGGTCATGCCTTTTCCGCGCTTGGCTATGCCCTTTCGCACAGCCTCATGCAATCGGCAATCCGCAGACCTTCTGACGCCGGGTCAGGCATTTACCCAGTGCCGTCCCTCCATCTCGACGCCAAAGCGTGCCGGCGTCTGGGCATAGGCAGCCAGTCCCGACAGCGCAGCGAGCGGATGGGTGATGACGTAGACGGGCATCGCCTTGACCAGGTCGTTATGCGGCGCCTTGTCCTCGAAAGCGGCGCGGAAGCGGCCGTTCTTGAGGGCCGGAACGATCTTCTGGGCGATGCCGCCGGTAAGGAAGACGCCGCCGCGGCTCATGAAGATCAATGCGAGGTCCCCTGCCAGCCGCCCAAGGCAGGTGACGAAGATGTCGAGCGCTTCCCCGGCGGTCGCGTCGCTGTTGTCCAGCGCGGCGCTGGTGATCTCGGCGGGCGTCGAAAAACGTGGCGTGGTCTGGTCTGCCTTGGCGACCGCCCGGTAGAGATTGACGAGACCGCGGCCGCACAGCATCTGCTCCGCGGAGATACGGCCCTCGATCTTCTCGATATGCGGAAACACCTCGAAATCGCGCGGACTGCGTGGACCGATGTCCACATGACCGCCCTCGCCGGGGACGGGTATCCAGGTGTGTCGCGCATGGACCAGCCCTGCGACGCCGAGACCTGTGCCCGGTCCGAGCACGACACGCCCGGCTGCTGGCTCCGGTTCGCCGCCGCCGATCTTCTCCATGTGCTCGGGCCCGAGCGCGACGACGGCAAGCGCCTGAGCCTCGAAATCGTTGAGCACCAGCACCTCTTCCAGACCGAGCGTCGAGAACATCTGCTTTGGCCTGACCACCCAGTCGCAGTTGGTCAGCTCGATCTCGTCGCCGTCGACGGGCCCGGCCACGGCAAGCACCGCTGACAATGGCAGGATGGACGTGCGGTCGAGGATGGCGGTCTGGATCGCTTCGTCGATGGTCGCGAAGTCCGCCGTCTGAACGATCGGGAATTCCTTCGGCTCGGCATAGGCGTCGACGAGGATCGCGAAGCGCGCATTGGTGCCGCCGATGTCGCCGATGAGAACCGGAAACTTGAGCATGGTGATGGTCTGGTCCTCGCCTGGCATGTCAGCTCCGGTCCCCGTTGCGGCCGTTCGCCTCCATGGCGGTCAAAATGATTTCGGCCGTGGCGACGTTCAGCGCAATCGGAATATCATAGACGATGGCGAGCCGCATCAGCGCCTTCACGTCTACGTCGTGCGGCATTGGGGTCAGCGGGTCGACCAGGAAAATCACGGCATCGACAACGCCTTCGGCGATCAGGGCGCCGATCTGCTGGTCGCCGCCGAGAGGCCCGCTGCGCAGCCTGCGCACCGAAAAGCGCGGATCGGCATCGGCAATGCGGCCGCCTGTGGTGCCCGTGGCGACGATGTCGCAGCCAGCGATGAAATTCGCATGTGTCGTGCAGAAGGCAACAAGGTCGTCCTTCTTTGCATCATGAGCGATCAAGGCAAGGCGCAGGCGGTCGGCCAAGGCGAGGTCCGTAAGGGAAAAGCTAAATCGATTTAGAAATCTCTTATGACCCCGGCGCGCCCGCTGTCAAGGAAACCGCTCAGTCGTAGGGGCGGGGCTGCGGCAGGGGGATCGTCCGTTCGGGCGTTGGCGCAAAGGCGTTGGCCGTGACCGGCGGGGCATTGGTGGTTGCGATCATCGGCGTGCCACGCCCGCTGACGGTTACGGCTGCTTCCGATATCGGCGCCGGCGCGGCAAGCACCGCCTCGCAGGCGGAGGGCAACGAGGAAAGACGCAGTACATCACGCGCCTTGGGTTTGGCTGGACCCTTCGCGGGCCGCCACGGTTCCTCGGTGAACCACCATGCCAGCGACTGGTCGCAGCCCTCTTCACGCGGAACTGCATCCTGCGTCCGGCAGCCGGGCGAGTCGACGGGGCAGCCGATGCGGACATGGAAGTGCGAATCGTGACCCCAGAACGGGCGCACCTTGCGCAGCCAGGAGCGGTCACCGCCGACGGTGTCGCAAAGCTTCTTCTTGATGCCCGGATGAACCAGAATCCGCTCGACATTCGGATAGCTCGCGGCCCGGTGGAGCAACCGGGCATGCGCCGGCGTCCATTTGCGATCGTCCACGTAGAGCGAATTGGGCTGCAGCATGGAGACGAAATCGAGATTCTCGCGTTCGCCTGCCGACAGCCGTCGGTTCGGCATGGGCAGGAACCAGATGTCCGCATCCAGTCCAATCTGATGCGAGGCATGGCCGGACAGCATCGGGCCGCCGCGCGGTTGCGAGACATCGCCTATCAGCAGGCCGGGCCATCCATCTTGCGCGGCCTCGCGCGAGAACCGCTCGAGCAGCGCGATCATTTCCGGATGACCCCAGCGGCGGTTGCGCGACAGGCGCATCGCCTGCCAGTTCGGGCCATCCGTGGCGATCGCCATGCCGCCGGCGAAGCAGCCCTTCGAATAGAAACCGTAAGCCGCGGCCTGCGTGGCGGCCGGCAGGCGTTGTGCGCCGAATGCGTCCTTGGCAAGCGGATCCGCCATCGCACCCGAAACGGCCGCGGCAAACGCGACGACAGCACTGGCAAGATGACGCATAACGGTTGAAAGACGCATGTACCGGCCTCCGGTAATCGATGGATTCACAGATGCCCCAATGCCCGCGCTCTAGCTTGCAGGTGCATGGTTAATCGAATCATAACAGTTCAGTCGCCGATCTTCGATCGTGCGTCCGCGCCCTCGGCATGACCTCGCCATGTGCCGCTCGACCACAAATCGTCAAGGGCCGCGCGGTAATCCGGAAAGCGAAAGCGGTAGCCTGCCTGCTTGATGCGCGCGTTGGCGACGCGCTTGTTCTCGCCATAGAACGAGCGCGCCATGGGTGTCATTTCCGCCTCGTTGAAGGGGATTTCCGGAGGCGGCGCTACGCTCATTAGCGATGCGGCATACGCAACGACATCCTGCGGCGGTGCCGGCTCGTCGTCGGTGACGTTGAAGATGCCGCCCTTGGCTTCCTTCGCCAGTAGCATGGTCGCGCCGGCTATGTCGTCGACATGGATACGGTTGAACACCTGATCCGGCTTGACGATGCGCCGGGCCGTGCCCTTGTCGAGGTTCACGAAGCCGTTGCGGCCGGGCCCGTAGATGCCGGAGAGCCTCAGGATCGCCACCGGAAGGTCCGTTTCCACGGCAAGCGCCAGCCACGCACGTTCGGCTGCGAGCCGCGCCTGCGACCGGCGCGAGACCGGGCGGCATTCGGCGCTTTCATCGATCCAGGCGCCTCCGTGATCACCATAGACGCCGACGGTCGAGAGATAGCCGATCCATCTCAGCGCGGGCATCCGATTGACGATTGTGTCCCGCGCGGCGGCTAGAACAGGATCGACCTCGCCCGGCGCAATCGAGACGATCAAATGCGTCGTTTCGCCCAGTGCCGCCTCGATCTCGGACGACAGCGGGCCACCGTCGAACAGCGCCGGCTCGATGCCGTCGGCGCGCAGTTCCTCGGCCTTGTCCGCCGAACGGGTCGTGCCGGCGACGAATGCGCCGTCTGCAATGGCGCTGCGTGCGATGGCCCGACCGGAATAACCGGCGCCGAAGATGAACAGTCTCATGCTCAATGAACGATACTCCCGATTTCAGCGATCACGTCCCCGTCGGTTTCGCCCGCGCGGTGGTCTGCCATCAGCATTTCGAACGCATCGCCATCGAGCAGGCGGGAGAGCGCCCATACGGCCATGCCGCGCACGAGCGGCGACGGATCGCCAAGCAACGTTTGTACTGGCGGTATCAGGGCTGTCTCGCCTGAATTGCCGGCGGCAACCAGCACATTGCGTATGAAGCGGTCACGCCCGATGCGCTTGACCGGCGAGCCGGAAAAGAGCGCGCGGAACGCTGGATCGTCAAGCTGGAGAAGATCTGCCAGCCGTGGCTCCTTAAGGTCTTCCCGCGCGGTCAGCTTGGCCTCGGATGCCGCGCTGGCGAACTTGTTCCACGGGCAGACGGCAAGGCAATCGTCGCATCCGTAGATGCGGTTGCCGATCGCGGCGCGGAACTCGCGCGGAATCGGCCCCTTGTGCTCGATGGTCAGGTAGGAGATGCAGCGCCGCGCATCGAGCTGATAGGGTGCCGGAAAAGCATCCGTGGGGCAGATCTCGAGGCAGGCGCGGCAGGAGCCGCAATGATCGCGCTCGGCAGCGTCCGGCGAAAGGTACGCGCTTGTGAAAATCGAGCCGAGGAAAAGCCATGACCCGTATTCGCGGCTGACGAGGTTCGTATGCTTGCCCTGCCAGCCGATGCCGGCCGCCTCTGCCAGCGGCTTTTCCATCACCGGCGCGGTGTCGACGAAGACCTTGACGTCCGCGCCGCTGCGCGCGGCGAATTTCTGCGCGATCTCCTTGAGACGTCCCTTGATGACGTCGTGATAGTCGCGATGGCGTGCGTAGACCGAGATTGCCGCGCGCTCCTTGCGCGCCAGAAGCGCCAGCGGATCCGTATCGGGCCCGTAGTTCATCGCCAGCATGACGATCGAGCGCACCTCTGGCCACAGCGCGCGCGGGTCTCCGCGTCGCGCTGCCGTTTCGGCAATCCACTCCATCGTGCCGTGTCTGCCCTTGTCGACATAGTGGGCAAGCCGGCGCGGTGCGAGCGGGACCGAATCCGGACTGGCGACGGCGATCGAATCGAAGCCCTGTCGTTTTGCTTCGAGGTTCAGAAAGTCCCGAAGCCGGTCTTTTGAGACTGGTTTCAGGCCGGCCTTCATCAGAAATCGAGGTCGGCGTAATGCGAAACCGGCGAAAGGCCGCGCACCCGGTCGGCCAGCAGCGGCCTGAAGGAGGGTCGCGACTTCATCCGCGAATACCAGTCCTTGGCTGCCGGATAGTCCGACCAGGAGATTTCGCCGAGATAGTCGAGCACGGAAAGCGTCGCGGCCGCGGCCATGTCGGCATAGGTCAGGCGCGTGCCGGCGAGCCAGTTGCGCGTGCCGGCCAGCCAGTTGGTGTATTTCATGTGCTGGCGCACATTGGCTCTGGCGGCCCGGATCGCGCCGGAATCCGGCGAGCCGCCGCCGTGCTCGCTGCCCATCACGGGTTTCAGCACGCGCTCGCGCACCAGATGGCGGGCAACGTCAGCCTCGGTCTTGACCAGATACCAGTCCACCAGCCTGCGGATTTCCGCACGCGCCAGCGGGTCCTCTACGAACAGCCGCTTGTCCCGCTTGAGGACGCCGCGCGTCTCGTCGACATATTCCGCGATCACCGTGGCGCCGACGATGGGTTCGTCGCTTTCGGCGAGCAGAACGGGAAGAGTCGCGGCGGGATTGAGCGTCAGAAATTCCTTGCGCCGGAGCCAGGGCTTCTCCTCGATCAGCGCCAGTTCCTCGCCATACTCGCCGAAGGAAAGGCGGACGAACCGGCACGCGGGGAAAAGCGGATGATGGAACAGAGTCAGCATGGCACCGGCAAACAGGAATGGTCTGGCCTTTTAGGGCAGCGGGTCTAAGTCTCGAACCCGTTCCTGAGTCGGGCGCGAGGCGGTCTCGTCCTATAGGCGCTCATCCATTTCCTGACAAGCAAGCGGCGCATAAACTGCCGGAGCAGACATGAGCGAACAGACGATCGTCGGGGCCGCGATTCTCGGCATCCTGGAAGGCCTGACTGAATTCATTCCCGTCTCATCCACCGGTCACATCCTTCTGGCCGGCCATTTCATGGGCTTCCAGTCAACCGGCAAGGTCTTCGAGGTGGTCATTCAGCTCGGCGCGATTCTGGCGATTCTGTCTGTCTATTTCGCGCGGCTTTGGGACATGCTCATCAAGCTACCGTCCGACCGTTCCACGCAGGCTTTCGTTCTCGGCATCCTGATCGCCTTTCTGCCGGCCGCGATAATAGGCGCCTTCGCGCACAGCTTTATCAAGGAGGTGCTGTTCGAAAGCCCGATGCTGATCTGCATCACGCTGATTCTCGGCGGTTTCATCCTGCTCTGGGTCGACCGTTGGGCGATCAAGCCCAGATATACCGAAGCCTCCGAGTTTCCGCTGTCGGTCTATTTCCGGATTGGCCTTTTCCAGTGCCTTGCGATGATCCCCGGCACGTCGCGCTCGGGCGCGACGATCGTGGGTGCGCTTCTCCTTGGCGCCGACAAACGGTCCGCAGCCGAGTTCTCGTTCTTCCTCGCCATGCCAACAATGGCCGGCGCCTTCGCCTACGATCTCTACAAGAACCGGGACATCCTGTCGGCCAACGACCTTCCGATCATCGCAACCGGTTTCCTGTTCGCTTTCATCGCTGCGGTCGTGGTTGTGCGCAAGCTGCTCGATTTTGTGTCGCGTCGCGGCTACGCGCCGTTTGCGTACTGGCGGCTGCTGGTTGGGACCGTCGGTCTGGTCGCGCTGCTGATCTGGGGCTGATCAGCCGAGGCCAGAATGGAGGCCGCGCCGGATCATGTCCGCGGCCAGAAGCGTGATGCCTATCCGGAACCAGCGGCGAAACGTTTTCTCGGGCAATTTTTCCAGCCAGGCGCTACCATAGATGGTGCCGAGATAACCCGACGCTACCATGGCAGCGACAAGCGGCAGCCACTGCGCGAACGCGAAACCCGCGAAGCCGAACACCACCACCTTCAGGAAATGCTGGATGGTCATGCCTGCGGCGTGGGTCGCAACCAGCGCCTTGCGGTCGTCCGGCAGGATTTGCGCGAAGAAGGCGGAAAGCAGCGGACCCGTGGCGCCGACGAACATCGTGACCAGCGCGGTGACGGCGCTCCCGATCGCGAGCCCGGCCCGGCCGAGACGGTCGAAGCCGGGTATCCTCGCCCATGTGACGGCGATGATGAAAAGCCCGAGCACCACCTTCAGCGCGGCGTCGGGCAGCTGCACAACCATGGCCGCGCCCGCGGCGGCCCCAAGCAGAGAGCCTGCAAGAAAGGGCCCGAAAATATCGGTACGCACATGCGCGCGCTGGTGCCATGCACGGCCCGTATTGGAACCGAGCTGCACGGCGCCATGTACGGGAATCAGGGCGGCCACCGGCACGAAGACGCCAAGCAGTGCCAGCATCGCGATGCCGCCGCCAAGTCCGAACGCAGCGGTCAGCGCCGACGTGAAGAACGAAGCGACGACGAGCACTGCTGCCGCTGAGGTGCCGATACCTTCCGGCAGGGCGGCGGCGAGCGCGTCCAAGCCGCCGCTCAGGCGGCGTTGGGCTGCGTGAACTGGCCGGCCGGCCTGTACTGCCAGAGATAGGATGGCAGGATTGCATCCATCGCCTGCGGCTTTATGCCGAGCGCCTCGAAGGTCCGGCCTTCCTGCTCCGCCGCCTGCGAAACGACATTGTCGGTGCGCAGCATCTCGACCTGATCACGTGTCAGCAGCGGGTTGGGCAGCAGCCCGAGCAGCGAGCCCTGCAACCGCGCCATGCCCCACGGCACGGAGACCAGCATGCGCTTGCGCTCGATCACCTCGAGCATCTTTTCCATGCACTGCTTGAAGGTCATGGTCTCGGGGCCGCCGAGCTCGTAGATGCGGCCACCCTCGACCTTGCCTTCGACCGAACGCGCGATCGCTTCGGCAACGTCGGCGACATAAACCGGCTGGAACTTCGTGTGACCTCCACCGATCAGCGGCAGTGCAGGCGAGAGGCGCGCCATTGCAGCGAAGCGGTTGAAGAAGCCGTCTTCGGGTCCGAACATGATCGAGGGACGGAAGATCACAGCGTCCGGCATCGTTTCAAGGACCGCCTGCTCGCCGCGCGCCTTCGTGCGCGCGTAGTCTGCAGGCGATTCCTTGCCGGAGCCGATTGCCGAAACGTGGGTGAGCGTCGCACCTTCAGCTCTTGCGGCTTCGGCGACGGCGCGCGCGCCGAAATCCTGCACCGCATCGAAGCTCTGCCGGCCGCTCTCGAACAGGATGCCAACGAGGTTGACCACATGGTCGGCGCCCTGCACCGCGCGATCGACCGACCAGCGCACGCGCAGATTGGCCTGGACCGCCTGAATCTGTCCGACATTGCCAAGCGGCTGAAGGTGTCCGGCAAGGTTCGGGTTGCGAACGGCAACCCGCACCCTGTAGCCGCGCTTTGCCAGCGCGCGAACGACGTGGCGACCGAGGAAACCCGACCCGCCGAAGACGGTGACGAGTGGGGGGACCTTTATGACGGATGTCATCGCTGGCTCTCCAGAAAATTGCCTGTTCAGCCGCTTCTTAATGCTTTCGCGCCCAAAGGCAAAGAGCGCTGTTCGCCGCGGCAAAGTGCTTCAATTCGGTGCATTCGGTACGATTCTGCTTCTCCAGACCGAACCTGACGGTTAAGACGGGACCGATAGAATGCGAACAGGAGAGGGGAGTCGATGCGATTTGTGGTGTGGATGGCCGTGCTTGTTGCGGGTGGGCTGGTCGTTCCGGAAACCGCATTTGCGGCCGAGGGCCTGCCAGGCGATTCGATGTCCCTCCTGTGGGCCATACCATTCGCCGGTATCCTGCTTTCGATCGCCACCGGCCCGTTGTTCTTTCCGCATTTCTGGGAACATCACTACGGCAAGATCGCCGCTTTCTGGGCGGTACTGGTTGTCGTGCCGCTGACCCTCGGTTTCGGCTTCAGCACCGCGCTCGGAGCGGTGCTGCACACGATGCTGCTCGAATACATGTCGTTCATCATCCTGCTTTTCGCGCTGTTCACGATTTCCGGCGGCATTCTGGTTGCCGGCAACATCCACGGCACGCCGCTGGTCAATACAGGTCTGCTGCTGATTGGCGCGATCATGGCGTCGATCGTGGGGACCACCGGTGCGTCGATGATCCTCATCCGGCCGATCATCCGCGCCAATGACGGTCGTAAGCACAACGCGCACGTCATTATCTTCTTCATCTTCCTGGTCTCCAATATCGGTGGCTCGCTGACCCCGCTGGGCGACCCGCCGCTGTTCCTCGGATTCCTGCGTGGCGTCGACTTCTTCTGGACGACGACGCATATGCTGCCGTCCGCGACCTTCATCGTCGTGATCCTGCTTGCCGTCTTCTACCTGCTCGACACGATGCTCTACCGGCGTGAAGGCGAGATGCGCGTTATCGACCCGACTCCGGATTCCCGCGTTCGTATTCGCGGCCTCATCAACGCGCCGCTGCTTGGCGGCGTTATCGCAGCCATCCTGATGTCGGGCATTTGGGATCCGGGCGTCACCTTCATGGTGCACGGGATCGAGCTGGAGCTGCAGAATCTCCTGCGCGACGCCATCATAGTGGTGCTCGCCTTCGTGTCGCTGGCCGTGTCGCGTCAGGAATTCCGGGACGCCAACGGCTTTAACTGGGAGCCGATCCGGGAGGTCGCAAAGCTGTTTGCGGGCATATTCATCTGCATCATCCCGGTGATTGCGATCCTGCAGGCTGGCCTCGATGGCGCTTTCGCGCCCCTCGTTTCGCTGGTTACCGGCGCTGCCGGCCAGCCGGACAATGTCGCCTATTTCTGGCTGACAGGCACCCTGTCGGGCTTCCTCGACAATGCGCCGACCTACCTCGTCTTCTTCGAGATGGCCGGAGGCAACCCGCAGGAGCTAATGACGGTTCTCGCGCCGACGCTGACCGCAATCTCGGCGGGCGCCGTCTACATGGGCGCGCTCACCTATATCGGCAACGCGCCAAACTTCATGGTCTACGCCATCGCGCGCAGCCAGGGCATCGCGATGCCGAGCTTCTTCGGCTACATTCTGTGGTCGGTGGCGATACTGGTGCCGGTCTTCATTCTGGCGACCTTCATCTTCATCGCCTGATCTTGTCGCGGCCGCTGTCTCTTGGCAGCGGCCGCGAGCCGGTCAGTCCAGCGTCCGGCGGAAGCGCGCGAGCGCAATCCCTCCATAGGCGATTATGAACAGGCAGAGGATGACGATTTCCGTCGTCACCTCCGACAGGTTCGCGCCCTTGAGCATCACCGCCCGCACGATGCGCAGGAAGTGCGTGAGCGGAAAGAATTCGCCGATCCACTGCGCCCATTGCGGCATGCCGCGAAACGGGAACATGAAGCCCGAAAGCATGATCGATGGCAGGAAGAAGAAGAAGGTGAGCTGCAGCGCCTGCATCTGCGTCCGCGCCACCGTCGATATGAAATAGCCGAGCAGCACCAGCGACAGCACGAAGATCAGGACGGCTGCAAGAAGCAGGCTGATGCCGCCGACAAAGGGTACATCGAACAGCAGTTTTGCCGCCGACAGCACCACCACGACCTGCACCGAGCCAACAACGAGATAGGGCAGAACCTTGCCGATCATGATCTCGAACGGGCTTGCCGGCATGGCGAGCAGGTTCTCCATCGTTCCGCGCTCGATCTCGCGGGTCAGCGCTATGGAGGTCATCATCACCATCGTCATCTGCAGGATCACACCCAGCAGGCCGGGAACGATGTTGTATTGCGACACGCCTTCCGGATTGTAGCGGCGGTGCACGATCACATCGAGCCGGCTGGCGGCATCCTGCGCCGCCGCGGTCTGCATGCCTCGCTCGCGCAGCAGCGCCTCGTTGGCCACCGTCCCGAGCGTGGAGATCGCGCCGCTGGCGACCGAGGGGTCCGTCGCATCGGCCTCGATCAGGATTTGCGGGTTGTCGCCGCGATCGACGCGCCGGGCGAAGTCGGACGGGATTGTCACCACGAAGACCACCGCGCCGGACGCTATCAGTGACTCGGCTTCCGAAGCACTGGCGGTGACATGATCGAAGCGGTAGTAGCCGGTCGTCTCCAGCGCGGAGACCATGGCGCGCGTGTAGTGATCCTGGCTGACAACCACCAGTGCCGCCGGAAGCTGCTTGGGGTCAGAGTTGATGGCGTAGCCGAAGAGAAGAAGCTGTATCAGCGGCACCCCGAGCATCATCGCGAAGGTGATGCGGTCGCGCCGCATCTGGATGAATTCTTTCATCAACAAGGCGCCGAGCCGGCCGAACGAGAACCGGTCACTCATTGCATGTTGTCCCGCGCGCCGCCCATGAACTGGATGAAGACGTCCTCCAGGCTGGTTTCGCCACGTTCGAACGAGATGCCGTGCCGCTCTTTGGTGAATTCGGAAAGCGAGGTTTCAAGCTTTGCCGCGTCGCTGCCGACGACATGCAGCGTCGTGCCAAACGGCGCGGCCTGCTCGACGCCGAGCAAGGACGAAATCTCCTGCGCCAGCCGATGGACGTCGGGTCCACGCACCACGAAGGTGGTCAGCCCCGCATCGCGCACCACCTCGTCGACCGTCCCGGTTGCCAGCATCCGGCCGTAAGCGATGTAGCTGATGCGGTGACAGCGCTCGGCCTCGTCCATGTAGTGGGTGGATACGAGGACGGTCAGTCCACCCGCCGCCAGCCGGTGAATCTCGTCCCAGAAGTCGCGCCGCGCCTTGGGATCGACGCCGGCGGTTGGCTCATCGAGCAGAAGCAGCTTGGGCCGGTGCATGATGCAGGCCGCGAGCGCCAGGCGCTGTTTCCAGCCGCCTGAAAGCGTGCCGGCGAGCTGGCGGCGGCGCGAACTGAGCCCCAGTTCCTCCAGCGTCCTGTCGACGTGCTCGCCGACCGGCTTCAATTGATACAGCCGCGCGACGAATTCGAGATTTTCGGCGATCGTCAGATCCTCGTAGAACGAGAATTTCTGCGTCATGTAGCCGACCTCGCGCTTGATCTTCAGCGCATCGGTAATCAGGTCGAAGCCGAGCACCTGCCCTTCGCCCTCGTCGGGCGTGAGCAGCCCGCACATCAGGCGGATCGTCGTCGTCTTGCCGGATCCGTTCGGGCCCAGGAAACCGACGATCTCGCCTTCGCGGATGGTCATCGAAACGTGGTCCACGACCGTCTTGTCGCCGAAGCGCTTGACCAGCCCGCTGACCTCGACGGCGTTCATGGCGCGAGGTCCACGTCGACGATCTGGCCGGGTTTGAGGTTGCGCGCGTCGCCTTCGGGCTTCGCCTCGACCAGATGCACGAGCTTCTGCCGGGTCTCCAGCGAATAGATCACCGGCGGTGTGAACTCCGGATCGGGTGAGACATAGCTTACACTGGCCGTCAGACCGTCCGGGCAACCGTCGCAGGCGACAGAAAGGACGCTGCCGACCTCGATCGACGAGAAACGCGGCTCAGGCACGTAGAGCTTGAGCTTGATGCCGCCTTCGGGCAGCAGCGAAATGACCGGTGCGGCCGGTCCAGCGGTATCCCCGGTGTCCTGATGACGTCGTCGACGCGGCCGGCGACCGGTGCAACCAGTGTACGCTTTTCCAGTTTCCATCGCGCCTGTTCCAGCGCCGCCTCGGCGCGACGGACCGCGCCCTCCGCTGCCCGTATGGTCTCTTCGCGTGCAGGCAGGCGTGCCACCTCCAGATTGGCCTCGGCCTGACCGACAGCCGCTTCCGCCTGTTCGAGCGCGGTCTCGTCGCGGTCGAGATCGGCCTGCGTCGCGATGCCCCGCCGGCGCAGGTCGCCCGTTCGTTCGACGACGCGGCGCGCTTCCGACGCCTGCGCCTTTGCGGCGCGCATGGCGGCTTCCAGCACGGCGATTTCTTCCGGTCGTTTGCCGAGTTTCAGGTCGGCAAGCTGCGCCTGCGCCTGGGCGAGCGCAGCTTCCGCTTCGGCGACTGAAATGCGTGCGTCGTCGCTTTCAAGCGTCGCCAGCACCTGGCCGGGCTCGACCCGATCCCCACGCCGCGCGTCCTGCGAAAGGATCTGCGCTGTCTCGATCGGGGCCAACAGTACATATTCACCTTCGACATAGCCCACGGCCAGCGTCGAAGGCTGCACACAGGAGGCCATGAGCCAGGTCGCGAAGGGCACTGCGCAGAGAAAGCTCATGACATGCTCCGCCGCGCTGCGATGGCAGCCTTGATGTTGACCGCGACCGCTTGCGTGATCTTTTGTGTCTCATCCTGGCCGAGCTCCGCCCAGTTCAGACGGCGCATGACCGCTTCGCGGCCGATCCGGAAATAGACGAGCTGGCCGATCATGGTGAAGACGGCGATCTTGACGTCTTCGCTCTCGGCGTCCTCGCCGGTCGCCGTCGCCCAGAAGCGGCAGAGAAGCTTATGAACAGGCTCGAATACGCCATGGTAGATGATGTCGAGCGCCGTCGTCGGGTATTGCAGCTCACGCAGGATGAAACGGACGAAGCCGGCCGTCTCCGGACTTGCGAGCAGGAAGCCGCTGATGCGCTGGATGGCCGCACATAGCTGCTCTTCCGCAGCCGATGCGTCGGCAGGCAGGGGGCGGCCATGATGGCAGGTTCGGCAAAGCCGCGCACCGTCTTCACGATATGCTCCGCGCACGCGTCGCGGAGCGCTTCCTTGCCGCCGAAATGATAGGCGATCGAGCCGATATTGGCCTCGGCCTTCGCCGCTATCTCCCGCGTGGAAGTCGCCGCATAACCCTTTTCTCCGAACAGTTTCAGGCCCGCCTCGATCAGGGCGGCCCGTGTGCTTTCGGCCGATCGGCTCGCGCCGGATGCGTCGCTGTCGCTTTTCATGGCTATAATTTAATCAATCGATTGATTAAAGTCAAGATAAGCCACACGCGCGCCATGCGCGGCGCTGTGATGGCTACAGTAACGATGGATGCAGTGGGTGCGGCTTCAGGCGGCTGCGCAGTTCGCGCAATGGCCGCGGATCTCGATGGGTTTTTCCGCCTTGAAGCCGTTTTCTGCCGACCATGCGCCGAGCCGTTCCCGCACCACGGCATCGGAGAACTCGTCGACCTGTCCGCAATCCTCGCAGATGGCAAAGGCGATCAGCCCGTGCGCGTGACAGTGGGGATGGGCACAGGCAACGAACGCATTCAGCGATTCCAGCCGATGCACGAGACCGAAACCGAGCAGTTTCTCCAGCGCGCGATAGACCTGCAACGGCGCGCGAAACCCATCGCCCCGCAACCGGTCGAGGATGGTGTATGCGGAAAGCGGACCGTCGGCCTTGGCCAGCGTGTCGAGCACCAGCGTCTGGTTCCGGGTCAGGTCCTGATGGGTCGCATTCATGGTACGGGCCTTCCATTGGCGCTGCCGCCACGCTTCAAGAGTCCAGCGTAGGGTAGCAGGCTGAGAAGGAAAAGGGCGAGCGCGGCAACCACGATGGAGGGGCCTGACGGAGTGTCGAACTCCAGCGAGCCGAACAGGCCGGCGATCACGGCCAACGCGCCGAAGAGCGAGGCCATGACGGCCATCTGTTCCGGCGTCGAAGCAAAGCGCCTCGCCGCTGCCGCCGGGATGATCATCAGCGCCGTGATAAGCAGGATGCCGACGATCTTCATGGCAATAGCGATCACCAGCGCCATCGTCACCATGAAAACGAAACGGGAGCGGTCCGGCGCCATGCCCTCGGCGCGCGCCAGTTCCTCGTTGACGGTGGCGGCCAGCAATGGTCGCCAGAGCCACGCAAGGAGGCCCAGCACCAGTGCGCCGCCGCCGTAGATGAGGGCGATGTCGAGGCGCGAGACGGCCAGAATATCGCCGAACAGGAAGCCCATCAGGTCGACGCGCACCCAGGTCATGAAGGCGACCATGACGAGGCCGATCGCCAGTGTCGCATGCGAGAGGATGCCGAGCAGCGCGTCGGTCGAAAGCGCTCCGCGCCGCTGCAGAGCGAGCAGCGCCATGGAGACGAGCATCGCCGCGATGAAGACGCCGACGGTCAGATTGATCTCGAACAGGAAAGCCAGCGCCACGCCCAGCAGGGCGGAATGCGCCATCGTGTCGCCGAAATAGGCCATGCGCCGCCAAACGATCAGACAGCCGAGCGGCCCGGTCGTCAGCGCCAGCCCGACACCGGCCACCAGCGCCCGGCTGAAGAAATCATCGAGCATGGCCGGCCTCGTCATGATGATCGTGGTCGTGATGATGGCCATCGTCGGGGTGGCAATGCTGGGTGACCGACCCGTCTTCGTGCTGCACGCGTCCGTCGGGCAGGTGCGTGTGATCGTGATGGTGCCGGTAGATCGCAAGCGTGCCCGCAGCCCGCGCGCCGAAAAGCTTCTGGTATTCCCGGCTGGCGACCACCGTCTGCGGCGTACCGCGACAGCAGACATGGCCGTTGAGGCAGATCACCGTGTCGGTGCTGGCCATCACCACATGCAGGTCGTGCGAGATTAGCAGGATGCCGCAGCCCGTGCGGTCGCGGATCGCGCCGATGAGTTCGTAGAGCGCGACCTCGCCCGAAAAGTCGACACCCTGCACCGGCTCGTCGAGGACCAGGAGGTCCGGCTTGCGCAGGATCGCGCGGGCAAGCAGCGCGCGCTGGAACTCGCCGCCGGACAATGCCTGCACCTCGGCGCGCGCCAGATGCGCGATGCCCACGGAATCGAGTGCTTCCCTGATCTCCGCCGCAGGATGCGAAGCGGTCAGCGTCATCAGCCTCTCGACGGTGAGTGGCAGGGTCCAGTCGATGGCGAGCTTCTGCGGCACGTAGCCGACGGTCAGGCTCGCCAACCGCTTGACGCTGCCTTCATCCGGCTTGAGCACGCCGATGGCGGTGCGCGCCGTCGTGCTCTTGCCCGACCCGTTGGGGCCGATCAGCGTGACGATCTCGCCGCGGGCAATGTCGAACTCGACGTTGCGCACCAGCCAGCGACCGCCGCGATGCACGCCGGCGCCCTTGAGGCTCACGAGGATTTCGCGGCGTGCCGGCTCGGTGGGATCGGATTTTTTCAGCATCTGCATTGGTCCGGGGGTTGTCAGCGGCATATGGCACAGGTTATAGCGCTTCGCAATGTAATATCATTACATGTCGGGCTCAACGTACCTGAAGGGAGCTACCCCCATGATCCGTCACAAGCTTCGCACTCTCGGCTTCGCAACAGCATCGGCGGCTGTTCTGTGCGGCGGGCCTGCCTGGGCGCTCGATGGGGTCGTGGCGTCCATCAAGCCCGTGCACTCGCTGGTTGCGGCGGTGATGGAAGGTGTGGGCGAACCGGAGCTTTTGGTGAAGGGCGCGGCGTCCCCGCATGCCTATGCGCTGCGACCGTCCGAGGCGCGTGCGCTCGAGCAGGCCAAGGTGGTGTTCTGGGTCGGCGAGGGCATGGAAACATTCCTGGCGGGACCGCTGGAGACGCTGGGTGGCAACGCCCGCGTCGTCGAACTGGTGAAAGCGCACGATCTGGTCGAGCTTGATTTCCGTGAAGGCGGGCCGTTCGAGGCGCACGACCATGGCGACCACGAAGGGCACGACCACGCTCATGGCCATGACCAAGATGATGGAGACGATCATGACGGCGGCGACGATCACGCCCACGAAGGTCATGGGCACGAGGGCCACGATCACGGCGCGATCGACATGCATCTGTGGCTCGACCCGAGTAACGCGAAAGCCTTCGTGCACGAGATCGAAGAGGCGCTGAGCGCGGCCGATCCGGACAATGCTGCCACCTACGAGGCCAACGCCGACGCACTCAACGAGAAGCTGGATGCGCTGATCGCGGAAACCGACGCGGCGCTGGCGCCGGTGCGCGGCAGGGGGTTCGTCGTCTTCCACGACGCCTACCAGTATTTCGAGAACCGCTTCGACATTCAGGCGGCCGGTTCGATCACCGTCAGCCCGGAGGCCATTCCCGGCGCACAGCGGCTGACCGATATTCGGGCCAAGGTTGCCGAGCTTGGGGCAACCTGCATTTTCGCCGAGCCGCAATTCGAACCGCGCCTCATCTCGGTGGTGGCCGAAGGAACGCAGGCGCGTACTGGCGTGCTCGACCCGCTCGGTGCCGACCTGGAGGACGGGCCGGAACTTTATTTCGAACTGATCCGCAACCTCACCACCTCGCTTACCACGTGCCTTGCCGGGGCGAGCTGAGCGCCGCTCGCCGCGCTAGCGCGGCATTATCGACGGCTCCGCCACCCCTTTCTGGAGCCGGCGCAGGCATAGCTTTCAGGCGGCTCAAGCTTCCTCGAAACCGGTCAGCACGCCGACGGCATTGATGCCGATCTCCTCGACAGCATAGCCGCCTTCCATCACGAAAAGGGTAGGTAGCTTCAAACCGGCGATGCGCCGGCCGATCTTCGGATAGTCGCCGCTGATGAGCTTGAAGCGGCTGATGGGGTCTCGCTCGAAGGTGTCGACCCCAAGCGAAACGATGAGCACTTCGGGTCCATAGCCGGCTATCAGGCGGCAGGCTTCTTCGAGAGCTGCGGCCCACTGCACCCAGCTCGTCCCTGCGGGCATCGGAAAGTTGTGGTTGAAGCCTTGCCCCTCTCCTTCGCCGGTTTCGTCGGCATGGCCGAGGAAGAAGGGGTACTCGCTCATCGGGTCGGCGTGGAGGTTCAACACCTGCACGTCGTTGCGAGCATAGAATATCTGCTGCGTTCCGTTGCCATGATGATAGTCAACATCGAGAATCGATACCTTGCTGGCACCGCCATCGAGAAACCGTTGGGCCGCGACCGCAGCGTTGTTGATAAAGCAGTAGCCACCCATGAAGTTTGAGCCGGCATGATGCCCCGGCGGCCGGCACAGTGCAAAGGCCGAGCGTTCGCCGCTGCGGACGAGATCTGCCGCCGTCATGGCGGTGTCGTGTGACGACTTGATCGCGTCCCAGGTGCCCTTCACGAAGGTTGCACCGGCATCGAACGAATAGAAACCGAGCCTTGCTATGATCGAGGTCGGAGGGACGTCGCCACGCAGGCCGCGCGTCGGCCACGAACGGCATGGCGGTACCGCTACGCCCGGATTGCTCCCACTCCGGCCAAACCGTCGGCAGGAAATCCAGGTAGTCGTGGCGATGCACCTTTGCCGCCGTTTCCAGGTCATGCTCCTCGGGCTCGCTGACCGGTCCGAGCGAAACGGTGTTGATGCGTGCGCGAATGATCTCGGCGCGCGAAGGCTTCTCGTAGGCCGGAACGATTCCGCCTTCTTCAAGCTCGACATTGCCTGCATGCCCGGCATGGCGTGGCGAAAAGATCGTTTTCATACAGACCCCGTATCTGGAACCGGACGGGACCTTGCCGCGCTGCTGCGCCGCTGGCAAGCAGCGTTCACCGTACGGCAGGCAAAGAAAAAGCCCCACCAAAGCGGGGCTCCTTCATAAGGCAATTCAGATCAGTGGCGCGAAAGCCAGTCGTCGATCTCGCGCTCCGCTTCGTCTTCCGCCTTGCCGTAGCGTTCCTGCAGGCGGCCAGCGAGCTGGCGGCGATTGCCCTTGATGACGTCAATGTCATCATTGGTCAGCTTACCCCACTGGGTTTGCACCTTGCCCTTGAACTGCTCCCAATTCCCTTCGATCTGATTCCAGTTCATTGTCATCGTCCTTTCTTGAGTGATTTCGATCACTTGGACATATGAAACGGAGAGCGGCGGCATGAGTTCCAGGAATCGTCGGCTGACGCTGCCTGATGCGACCACGCTTGCCCGCCAGGCGTTGCAGCGTGCAGGAGCAAGTCTGCCCGCCGCTGAAGCGCTCGCAGAGGCTACGGTGGCCGCCGAAGCCGCAGGCCAACCCAATGTCGGGTTCGCGCACCTGATCGACCATCTCGAAGCGCTGAAAGCCGGCCGCATCAAGGGCGATGCAGTACCGGTGCTGTCGCGACCGGCGGCGGCCATCTTCCATAGCGATGCGGGAGGCGGCACCGCCCAGCTCGGCTTCGACATCGCGTTCGAGGCGCTGGTGGCCGCGGCACGCGACCTGGGCATCGCGCTCTTTGCCCAGCACAATGCCTACACGTGCGGCGCACTGGGCTGGTTTGCCACAAGGCTCGCGCACGAGGGCCTGGTAGCGATCGCAGCCAGCAACGGCCCGGCGCTGATGGCGGGGTCGGGCGGCACCACGCGCGTGTTCTCCACCAATCCGCTGGCTTTCGCCGCGCCGCGAAGCTCGGGGGCGCCGCTTTTGATCGACCAGGCATCCAGCGAAACCGCCTTCGTCAATGTTCGGCGCGCCGCAAAGGAGGGCCGGCCGATCCCGCCAGGCTGGGCGCTCGACGCCGACGGCAGGCCGACAACGGACGCCGCGGCTGCGGTCAAGGGCGCGCTGCTCGCCTATGGAGGCGCGCGCGGCGCAAACATTGCCCTGATGGTCGAAGTCCTGGCCGCCGGGCTGACGGGTGCCAACTGGTCGCTGGACGCGCCTTCGTTTGTTTCCGGCGACAAGAGCCCGGGCAGCGGCTTACTGGTGATCGCCATCGCGCCCGACCTGCTTGATCCGCAATTCGGGCAACGTCTGGACGGTCATCTCCACCGGCTGAAGGAGAGCCACAATATCCATATGCCCGGCGAGACGCGGGGCGAGGCGGCTTCCAACGCGGCGCGCAACGGCATTGTCATCGAACAGGCGCTGCTGGACCGACTGTTGGCGTGACGACATCGCAGCCGGCGCGGTAAACACTCGATCAACCGTTGTTTATTTGACCGTCAGGCTCATGATTTGCTGATTGTGCACCGCAACATTATCAGCAAGGAGTTTTTCGTGTCCCAATCCGTTTCCCAACCCCATCCCTCGCGGCGGCTTTTGATTCCCGCCCTCGGCAATGTCTATGCACCGCTGCACGAGCTTGCCGAAACGGTGCTGCGTGTTGTCGCCGGGCTCGCCCTCGTGGTCCACGGAGCAGGCAAGATCAGCGAACCCTTCGGCAGTGTCGAGATGGTAGAAGGGTTGGGGTTCTATCCCGGCGTGTTCTGGTCGCCGCTTCTGGCTGCAACGGAATTCTTCGGCGGCATGCTCATCGCGGTCGGCCTGTTGACCAGACCGGCGGCATTTGCGGCCATGATCGTGCTGCTGGTCACCGTCTGGTTCCACTGGATTACCCTCGGCCAGGGCTATATGGGCGCGGAGAAGTCGATCCTCTGGGCTGCGATCTTTTTCTTCTTCGCCATTCGCGGCGCCAATGGCCATTCGGTCGACGCGAGGCTCGGCCGCGAAGTCTGATCACCGGCAACCAATACCCGGACAAGCAAAAGCCCCGCCGGATCGCTCCGGCGGGGCTTTTTGTTCAAATCACTTCAGGACGATCAGTCCTTGGTGGTCTGCTTCTTGAGCGCTGCGCCCAGAATGTCGCCCAGCGACGCGCCGGAGTCGGTCGAACCGTACTGTGCGACGGCTTCCTTCTCTTCGGCGATTTCCAGCGCCTTGATGGAGACCTGCAGCTTGCGGGTCTTCTTGTCGAAGGCGATGACGCGGGCGTCGACCTTCTGGCCGACCTGGAAACGCTCCGGACGCTGCTCGTCGCGATCGCGCGACAGGTCCGAACGCTTGATGAAGGTGTCGATGTCGTGGTCGACGAGCCTGACTTCCAGGCCTCCGTCCTTGACATCGGTGACCTCACAGGTCACGACCGCGCCCTTGCGCAGTTCACCCGAAGAAGCGGCCTCGCCGATGGCATCGCGGCCGAGCTGCTTGATGCCGAGCGAGATACGCTCCTTCTCGATGTCGACGTCGAGCACCTGCGCCGAAACCATGTCGCCGCGGTTGTACTCCTCGATGACCTGCTCGCCCGGACGGTTCCAGTCGAGGTCGGAGAGGTGGACCATGCCGTCGACATCGCCGTCGAGGCCGATGAACAGGCCGAACTCGGTCTTGTTCTTGACCTCGCCCTCGACAACCGAACCCGAAGGATGGTTGCGGGCGAATGCTTCCCACGGATTCTCGAGCGTCTGCTTGAGGCCGAGCGAGATGCGGCGCTTCTGCGGGTCGACCTCGAGAACGACAACCTCGACTTCCTGCGTGGTCGACAGGATCTTGCCGGGGTGAACGTTCTTCTTGGTCCACGACATCTCGGAAACGTGGATGAGGCCCTCGATCCCCGGCTCCAGCTCGACGAACGCGCCGTAGTCGGTGATGTTGGTGACGGTTCCGGTGATCTTCTTGCCGATCGGGAACTTGGTGCCGATGTCCTGCCAGGGATCGCTCTCGAGCTGCTTCATGCCGAGCGAGATGCGGTGCGTTTCCTGGTTGATGCGAATGATCTGTACCTTGACCGTCTGACCGATGTTGAGGATCTCGGTCGGATGGTTGACGCGGCGCCATGCCATGTCGGTCACGTGCAGCAGGCCATCGATGCCGCCGAGGTCGACGAACGCACCGTAGTCGGTGATGTTCTTGACCACGCCCTCGACCACCTGACCCTCTTCGAGGTTCTGGACGATCTCGGAGCGCTGCTCGGCACGGCTCTCCTCGAGCACGGTGCGGCGCGAAACCACGATGTTGCCGCGACGGCGATCCATCTTGAGAATCTCGAAGGGCTGCGGGTTGTGCATGAGGGGCGTGACGTCGCGGATCGGACGGATGTCGACCTGCGAACGCGGCAGGAAGGCGACGGCGCCGTCGAGATCGACGGTGAAGCCACCCTTGACCTGGTTGAAGATGACGCCTTCGACGCGCTCGCCGGCGTTGAATTTGGCTTCGAGACGGACCCAGCTCTCTTCACGGCGGGCCTTCTCGCGCGACAGCATGGCCTCGCCAAGCGCGTTCTCGATGCGCTCGACATAGATCTCGACCTCGTCGCCGGCCTTGAGTTCCTTGGCGCTGGCGCCGAATTCCTTCAGCGGGACGCGGCCTTCGACCTTGAGGCCGACGTCGATGATGGCCATGTCTTTTTCGATGGCCGTGATGAGACCCTTGACGACCGAACCTTCAGCGGAGTGCTCGGCGGAAAAGGACTCGTCGAGCATGCTCGCGAAATCGTCGCGGGTAGGATTTGCGTTGGACATATGTGCTCCTGGAATGCCCGGGCCATATCGGCTTCGTCGGGCGTGCGCCGTGGGTTTGCGTTGCGTCTGGCCTGCCGTGCATCGCGATCCGGCCTGGCGGATCGGCTTGCCGCTTCTGGCGGCATCTCCGGCGCATGACAATGCGGGCGGGCCGGTTTCGACATGAACAAAATGCGCCGCAGGCCCTTCCCTCTTCTGAGAAGACGATGCGTCGCGTCTCGTTGCTAGTCTTCGCTCCGGGCGGCCATGGACGTTTCGACCAGTGTTACCGCCGCCTGGAACGCCGTCTCTATATCCATTTCGCTCGTATCGAGCAAGTGGGCGTCTGGCGCCGGCAGCAGGGGCGAGTCGGCCCGGCCCATGTCACGCGCGTCGCGGCGCTCTATGTCGGCAAGGATGCGTTCGAAATCGGCGGTGCCGCCTCGCGCCTCGATCTCGGCCAGGCGGCGTCGCGCGCGCACCTCGGCGCTGGCAGTAAGATAGAGCTTCACGTCTGCATCGGGGCACACCACCGTGCCGATGTCGCGCCCGTCGAGGACGGAGCCGGGCGGGGTGCGGGCGAATTCGCGCTGTTTGTCGACGAGTACGCGCCGTACGGCGGGAATGACCGCTACCTGCGATGCAGCCTCGCCGATTGCATGCGCCGAAAGCACCTCGCGATCCATGGCCCCAAGGTCCACTTGCCGCGCCGCGGTCTCGGCGGCCGAGGCGTTGTCGAGCGGCAGCCCGTAGGCCAGCATCCGGTGCGCCACAGCACGATAGCTGAGCCCGGTATCGAGCAGGTTGAGGTGGAAGTGGTCGGCCAGCCGGCGAGCGAGCGTACCCTTGCCCGCACCGGCCGGCCCGTCGATGGCGATCAGCAAATCCGGCATCCCGTTCGTTTCGATGCGACCGCGCATAGCCGAATTTTCAACGCGCGGCTATCGGCTTGATGCCGGAACCGGGCATGACTACGGCTGTACGGTCGTGTAGCGCAGCAGCACGATGCCATCGCCGAACTGCTCGTTGCCGGCAAGTTCCAGCGTTGCCGCCACGCCGTCGGGAAACAGCCGCGTACCGCGCCCGAGGATTGTCGGAAAGACCATCAGCCTAAGCTCGTCGACGAGGCCGTGCGGCAGAAGCTGGTGGACGATAGAAGCGCTGCCGAAGATCAGGACGTCGCCGTCGACGCTGGCGCGGATCTTTCGCGCGGCATCGACAAGATCTCCTTCGATCAGGCTGGAATTGGACCAGTCAACGGTTTCGAGCGTCCGTGACGCGACGTATTTGGGAAGGCTGTTGATGCGTGCCGCGTAGCCTTCCGGATCGTTCACCAAGGGCCACACGGCGGCGAACCCGTCATAGGTCACCCGCCCGTAGATCATGGCGTTCGCATCCGCCAGTTCGCGGTGCTTGAAGGCGTCGCCCGTCGGGCCGCGGCTGAACGGACCCGTCCAGTCACCTAGGCCGGAGCCTTCCATGCCGACCGGATCCTGGATGACGCCGTCGAGCGACATGTACTGCGTTGCGATGATGCGTCCCATGATCTTCTCCTCTTGAACCGGTGCGACAGGCAGAGATAGAAAATGGGTGTGGCCGCCAATTACCTCGCGGGTAAGTGCTGGCCGGCCGTCAGGTCGAACGCATCAGTCCGCCATCGATGCGCAGGCTCTGGCCGGTGATGTAGGAGGATTTCTCCGACGCCAGGAAGAGTACGAGTTCGGCCACTTCCTCGCTTCGCCCGTAGCGCTTCATCGGCACGCTCTCGCGGCGTTCTTCCGTCGGGGCGATGCTGTCGATCCAGCCGGGCAGGACATTGTTCATGCGTACGTTGCGCGTCGCGTATTCATCGGCGAAGAGCTTGGTGTAGGCCGCAAGTCCCGCCCGCGCGACCGCCGAGGTCGGAAACATCGCGCTTGGCTCGTCCACCCAGGCCGTGGAGATGTTGACGATAGCGCCGCCGCCGTTCCTAGCCATCAGCGGCGCGACGAGGCGCGTGGCCCGCACGACGTTCATGAAATAGACGTCGAAACCGATGTGCCACTGCTCATCGGTGATCTCCAGGAGCGGCGCGCGAGGCCCGTGGCCGGCGCCGTTGACGAGCACGTCGATCCGGCCCCAGCGATCCATGGCGGCGGTCACGAAACGCTCGAGGTCTTCGCTCGACTGGTTGGAGCCGGTAAAACCCAGTCCGCCCAGCTCCTTGGCCAGCGCCTCCCCTTTGCCCGAAGACGAAAGCACGGCGACCTCGTATCCGCTTTCAGCCAGCTTGCGCGCCGAGGCCGCCCCCATGCCGGAGCCGCCGCCGACCACCATCGCAACCTTGTTGTCGCCAGCCATTGTTCTCTCCTTTTTTCGATTCTCAGTAGAGTTGCCGGCAGTCAGCCGGTCGCCGCCTTGCGGACGATGCCGGTCTCGATCTGATCCAGCCCGGCATAGGGCGCGCGCGTGAATATTTCGGGTTCCTCCAGCCAGGCAAGCAGCATGTCGAAGGCGTCGACACCCCAGAACAGTTCGTCATCCACCGCGAAGGTCGGCACGCCGAAGACGCCGCGGGCGATCGCCTCGTCGGTCAGTGCGCGCAATCGGTCCTTGGCGTTCTGTTTGCCGGCCAAGGCCGGGTCGACGCCGGTACACGCGGCGAAGGCCGCCAGATCGCTTTCATTATCCGGTGCGCGGCCGTCCGAGAAGACGAAGTCGAAGGCTTTGCGCACCGTTGCAAGGTCTGCGTCCGCACCTGCCAGCAGCCGCATGGCTGCCAGGGGATTGAACGGGTGGCGCTGCGGGAAGCGCATTGCCAGTCCGTATTTTTCGCCGAGGAAGCACGAGACGCGATAGGTGTGCAGCCGCTTCGGCGCGATTTCTGCGGGGCCACGCTGTCCCCAATGGGCGAGCAACGGCCCAAGCAGGATCGGCTTCGGCTTTACCTCCACATCTGCCGGCAATTCGCCGAACCGTGCGAGCGCCACATGCGCGAAAGGGGAAATGATGTCGAAATAGAAGTCGATCTGTCGCACGTGCTCCTCCCTTGCCGAACCTGACATTGGCTAACACGCGAGCCGGACAAGGGAAACGCCGTGCCGTTGGCACAGCACCGCCGCGAGATACTGCAGCTAGTCGATCTGCGCCCCAAGCCCCTTCATCAGGTCGAAGAATTCGGGAAAGCTGGTGGCCACCATGCCGCGGTCGTCGACCGTGACCGGCTTTTCGGCAGCAAGTCCCATGACCAGGAAGCTCATGGCGATGCGGTGGTCGAGATGGGTCTCGACCGTCCCGCCGCCGAGTCCCTTGCCGCCGGGGCGCCCGCGCACGGTGAGCGACGCTTCGCCCTCCGTGCAGTCGACGCCGTTCGCCTCGAGCCCGCGCGCGACGGCGGCAAGGCGGTCGCTTTCCTTGACGCGGAGCTCGTCGAGCCCGTCCATCACCGTCTCGCCCTCGGCGAAGCTGGCCGCCACGGCAAGCACGGGATATTCGTCGATCATGAATGGCGCGCGTGCTGGCGGCACCGTCACGCCGCTCAGATCGCTGTGGCGCACCCGCAGGTCGGCGACCTCCTCGCCGCCGGCATCGCGCCTGTTGATCACCTCGATGTTGCCGCCCATTTTCATGAGCGTGTCGATCAGCCCGGTGCGCGTCGGGTTCATCAGCACGTTCTCTATCGTGACATCCGAACCGGGCACAATCAGCGCCGCAACCAGCGGGAAAGCAGCCGACGACGGGTCGCCCGGCACGGCAATCGTCTGGCCGGAAAGCCGGCCCTCGCCCTGGATGCGTATATGGCGCACGCCTTCGGCGTCGGTTTCGACTTCCAGTTCGGCGCCGAAGCCCGCAAGCATCTTCTCGGTGTGGTCGCGGGTCATGATCGGTTCGATCACGGTGGTGATGCCCGGCGTGTTCAGCGCGGCGAGCAGCACAGCCGACTTCACCTGCGCGGAAGCCATGGGCACCCGGTAGCTGATCGGTGCGGCCCGTTTGGGGCCGCGCAGCGTCAGCGGCAGGCGCCCGCCATCGGCGGCGGAAACCACCTGCACGCCCATTTCGCGCAGCGGATCGAGGACACGCCCCATCGGTCGCTTGGAAAGGGACGCGTCGCCGACGAACGTCGTCGCCATGTCGTAGGTGCCGACAAGCCCCATGGTCAGGCGCGCTCCGGTGCCGGCATTGCCGAAATCGAGCGGTGCGACCGGCTCCAGCAGGCAGCCATTGCCGACCCCCTGGATGATCCATTCGTCGTCAGCTTTCTCGATGCGCGCGCCCATCGCCTTCATCGCCTCGCCGGTGCGCAATACATCCTCGCCCTCAAGCAGGCCTGTGATGCGCGTCTCGCCTGCCGCCAGCCCGCCGAACATGAACGATCGGTGCGAAATCGACTTGTCGCCCGGGACCCGCACACTGCCGGAAAGCGTTTCCGACCTCGACGCGGTTGCGGAGCTTGGGGAGGCGAGGCTGTTCATGCTGACGATCCTTGCGGCCCCGTGCCGGGGCGTTCCAGTTTGGGCCGGTCTCTACCATGAGCCTCGGAGCCGGTCATCCCCTGCCGGCAGCCCTTGCCTGAAAAGGGTTTTTCAGCAATGGGGGTTACACGCAACGCCGCCGTGCAAAGCCTGTTGACATAGGCTTTGACAGCACGCCAACTTGCAGTTATGGGGACCCCACTTTTTTCGAGGAAGGGGCTGTCGCCGAAGTGTGCCGCCCTTTTGGCCGCGGCTCCAACGACGGCGACCTGAAAGCAAGCAGAACAAGAGGCAAGACGTGGCTAAACCCGATCTCGGCACCAAACGCATTTGCCCGGAAACGGGCCGTAAATTTTACGACCTGAACAAGGACCCGATCGTCTCTCCCTATACGGGCCAGAGCTACCCGCTGTCCTATTTCGACAGCGGCTCCTCCTCGGTCAGCGATGACGACGAGGTCGAGGAAAAGGAACTCGACGCAGAAGAATCCGGCGCGGAAATCGTGTCGCTCGAGGATGCCGACGACGAGGCGAAGGGCGACAGCGACGACGTCTCGATCGAGGACGAAGAGGACGTGGATCTCGGCGACGACGATGACGACGCTTTCCTGGCCGATGAGGAGGAAGACGAGGACGACGTTTCCGGCATCATCAGCGTCGGCGACGACGACGACGAAAGCTGACTTTAAAAAGGCCTCTTGCGAGGCTTGATATTGTCTGCGGGCGGGTTTAGAAGCCGCCATCGAAAACCGGCGCGCCTCCCATGCGCGCCGGGATAGAGCCGGAGACGGCTCCGGCCTTCCGGGTCGGTGTGGGGCCATAGCTCAGCTGGGAGAGCGCCTGCATGGCATGCAGGAGGTCAGCGGTTCGATCCCGCTTGGCTCCACCAATTTCCCCAAACGATCTGTTTTATATGCCTCTTGTGTCGGCTGGTGGCTTTTTGCCGGTCCAGGCCGGGGGCATTCGAGTTCGACCGCATGCGGCGGTAGATGAAAACTGCGCTGGAGCACTTCTCGCGGTGACTGCCGCAGGTATCTGACTTTTCCGTCTCTGTTGATCCGATCCGAGCCGATCCGACCGGGCCGCGTTGCGAGCGCGCTTGACAGCCGGTTCGGATTCGGGAATCAGTGGTCAGACCACTGTAAGGCCACTTGGGAGGAGAGCCGGCCGATGTCGACGGTGCTTGCCGAAAATGACGACCTGTCGGGCGCGGAAAAGGTATTCGCCTTTTTCCGCGATGCGCTGGTTGACGGTTCGCTGAAGCCCGGTGAGCGGCTGTTGGGTGAGCGCGAGCTTTCGCTGCGGCTGGGCGTGTCTAGGCCGGTTCTGCGCGAGGCGCTGCGCTCGCTGTCGATGCTGGGCTTTCTGGATATCCGGCACGGAAAGGGCGCCTATGTGCGCCAGGCGGACATCAACGTGCTGTCGGACTTCTTCACCTTCAGCCTCGCCCAGCAGCCCGACATTCTCGACGACGTAATGCAGGCGCGTATCGCGATCGAATGCCAGGCGATTCGCCTGGCCTGCGAGCGGGCCACCGAGACGGACCTCAAGCACATCGGCTCCAGGCTCACGCAACTCATGGATACCCTGCATGACCCGATGGACGGCGGTGCTGCCGATTTTGCCTTTCACCAGGCGATCGTCGAGGCAAGCCGTAGCGAGGCGCTGGTCACGCTTTACGGGGCGATCGGCGAGCTCCTTCGGCGCAGCCACGTTCAGCGTCGCGAGGTGACTGTCTCGGAGCCCGGCATTGTAGACTATCTCGTCGAGGCGCACCGGGAGGTTTTTCTGTCGATTGTGGAGCGCGACGCGGACGCAGCCGATCGCAAGCTGCGCGACCACTTCGCCATCGGCGACGAGTTTCGTCGCCGCAGCCTGATCTCGGCCTTCACCCGGAGGCCGCAGACCTAAGCACGAAGCCTGAAAATCAAGGGAGGATTTCGATATGCTGCATAGGACAATCACGCGCGCATTCACCGGCGCGGCCATAGCACTTGCCATGACGGGAGCGGCCGTTGCCGCCGAACTGCGTTATGCCCACGTGGGCGCCGAAGGCGACATCCAGACGATCTACGCTGCCCAGGCGGCCGAAGGCATCGCTTCGGCGACAGATGGCGATGTCACAGTGACCGTTTATCCTGCGAGCCAGCTCGGCGGCGTCGCCGAAATGGTCGATGGTATCCGCATGGGTTCCATCTCGATCGGCCATCACGACTTTGCCTCTCTGGCGCGCCTCGTGCCTGAGGTTGCCGTGTTCAACGCGCCTTTCATCTACCGCGATGGCGCCCACGCACTCGCCGCGACCGATCCTGCAACCTCACCGGCCCTTCAGGCCATCAACGAGAAGCTGGTCGCACAGGGCGTACGCATCATCGGCCGCATCTATCGCGGCGACCGCCAGATTTCGTCCAACTTCCCCGTGAAGACGCCGGCCGACCTGTCCGGCAAGCCCTTCCGCGCCGTGCCGCTCGAATTGTGGGTGTCCATGGTGAAGGGCTTCGGCGCGATCCCGACCCCGGTCGAGGTGGCGGAACTGCCGACCGCGCTCATGACCGGCGGGTGGTGTGGGTCAGGAAAATCCGCTCACCATGATCGCGGCCAACAACCTCAATGAGGTGCAGTCGCATGTCTCGATGACCGGACACATGCGCGCCGTGCTGGCGGTGTTCGTCAACGAGGAGGTCTGGCAGGGGTTGGGCGAAGACCAGCGCGCGGCGATCACCAAGGTGCTTGACGACGAGGCGACGAAGTCTCTGCAGATGGCCCAGGAAGGGGAGGCAAAGCTGGTCGAAGAGCTCAAGGGCCGCGGCATGACCTTCATCACCGAAGCCGACGGGCTCGACCTCACCGCCTTCCGCGAAAGCGTCAACAAGCAGATCGCCCAGGACTTTCCGAGCTTCACGCCGCTGATCGAGCAGATCCAGGCGGTCGAATAACGCACCGAGAGCCGGCCGGGGTTTTCCGCCCCGGCCGTTCAGTCTCATGAAAACGAACCCGCGAAGGCGGCGGGCAGGGAGGAAGAATGCGCATCGTCGAACGCATCATGACCGCGCTGGTCGTGATGATCCTGGCGGGTCTGGTGCTCGTTCCGACCGCGCAGGTCATCATGCGCGGTGTTTTCGTCCAGCCCTTCATCGGCGCGGAAGAGTTCACGCGTTTCCTGCTGATCTGCCTGATTTTCTGTGCCTATCCGCTGGTCGTGCAGAAGGGCGAGAACATCGTCATGGGTGAGTTCAAGGCCGCTCTTCCGGACCGGCCGAGGCGGGTGCTCAACGTCCTGATCTCGATCGGCGCCATCGCTGCAACCGCCTTCATCGCATACGTCACTGCCAGCAACATCTCCCGGAACCTGAACAACGCAACGCCGACGCTCGGTATTCCGTTCTGGCTGTTTCTCGGCGCGACCCTTCTTGGCTTCGCAGGCGCGGCGGTCGTTCACCTCCTTCATCTGCGCAAGCCGCCGCAGGCGGACAAGAACGTGGTGCTGTAATCATGGGCTTCGCCGTCATTGTCGCTTTTCTGGCCCTCTTCATGCTGGGCTTTCCGGTAGTGTATGCGATCCTGCTACCATCGATCGCGTATGTGCTGATTGAAGGTTTGCCGCTCGGGCTTCTGGCCCAGCGCATTACCTACGCGCTCGATTCCTTTCCTCTCGTGGCCGTGCCGCTCTTCATATTCGTCGGCAATCTGATGAACCTGTCGGGCATCACCGACCGCATATTCCGGTTCGCCTATACTCTGGTCGGACGGGTGCCCGGTGGGCTGGCGCAGGTGAATGTTTTCGGCAGCCTCATCTTTTCCGGCATGTCGGGTGCCGCTCTGGCGGATATTGGAGGGCTCGGGCGCATCGAGATCGAGGCCATGCGCAAGCGTGGATTCAGCGCCGCCTTTGCCGGCGCGGTCACGGGCGCATCGGCAACCATCGGGCCTATCTTTCCGCCGTCGATTCCCTTGATCGTCTACGGTTCGGTCACGAGCGTTTCGATCGTTCAGTTGCTGGTCGCCGGCATCATGCCGGCCATCCTGTGCACCGTGCTGCTGATGACGACGGTGCTTGTCATCGCCACGCGCGAAAAGCATCCCCGCGCGGATCGCTGGCCGACCATCGGCGAGGTCGTGCGCGATTTCCTGCCGGCTATCCCGGCGATCATTGCGCCCGCGCTGATGATCGCAGGCATGACGTTCGGCGCCTTCACCCCCACCGAAGCTGCTGCGATAACCGCGGTCTATGTGGTCATCATAAGCGCGGTTCTCTATCGCGAGCTGACCCTGGCGCATCTCTGGAATTCCGCCATCCTGACGGCCCGCAGTTCTTCGGCGATACTGATCATCGTGGCCGCCGCCGCCCTGTTCGGCTGGATCCTGGCCGTGGAGCAGGTTCCCCAGACCTTTGCTGCAGCGCTGCTGGGCCTGTCGCGCGACCCGATCATGCTGCTGATCATCGCCAACCTCGTCTTCTTCGTGGCCGGCATGTTCCTGGATTCCACGACGACGGCGACATTGTTGCTCGTCCCCATCATTGCGCCGCCGCTTGTCCTGGCCGGCGTCGACCCGGTCCAGCTCGGCATCGTCACGATCTTCAACCTGATGCTGGGCCTGCTGACGCCTCCCATGGGTCTGTCGCTGTTTCTGGTGGCCGACATCGCGAAAGTATCGATCCGGCAATTGCTCAAGGCGCTGTTGCCTTTCTACATCCCGCTGCTGACCACGTTGATGATCCTTACCTTCGCAAAGGATTTCACCTTGTGGCTCCCACGTATGATAGCCCAGTAAAGACCCCTCGGAGTTCATCCATGCGCATCGTCATAGGTTCAGACCACGCCGGCTTTCCGCTCAAGGCCACCATCATGGACCATATACGGTCGCTCGGACATGAGGTGCACGATGCGGGGTCCTACACGCCCGATCCCGTCGACTTTCCCGACATAGCCAAGGTGGTGACCTCGTCTATCCTCGACGGCAAGGCTGAACGTGGGCTTATGGTCTGCGGCACGGGGGTCGGCGCCTCGATTGCCGCGAACAAGGTCAAGGGCATCCGCGCTGCGGTCTGCCACGACGTGCATTCCGCTCATCAGTCGGTGGAGCATGACGACGTCAATGTGATGTGCATCGGGGCGCAGATCGTGGGCGCCTGGCTCGCCAAGGATCTCGTGACCGCCTATCTGGAAGCGGAATTCTCTACGGATGAGGATTTCCGCCGGCGCGTGAGGAAGCTCGCCGAAATGGACGGCGAGCGGTAATCGCGCTCAACGAGTACCCTGCGGCGATTGTCTGGCCGGTATGGCCGGGGGCTCTTGTGAAACGGCGCGCCCTTCAGCCAGAGTTTGAGCGCCTGCCAATGGATCGCGCCAACCACCTTCAGCGTCATGAACGGAAAGCGCGCCAGGCAGCGGGCAAGATGCGCATCGTCCAGCGGGAGCGCGTCGCCGTTGAAGGTCGCGGCCAGTAGAGGCGCGTTGTCTTCCGTCTCGTGAATGCGCAGACGCACCGTCTTGCCGGGCGGCAGCACGCGGAAATGATAGCGCGCGTTCATGCCGATGAAGGGCGAGACGTGGAATGCCTTGCCGCGTTCCTGACGAATGCCGGCCGCGCTTTCCTCGCCGGCCAGCACAGGTGCGACATAAGCGTGACGCCCACCGAACGTGTTGCGCACCGCGTATATGAGCGCGATCAGCCTGCCGGTGTCGTCATAGGCGAAATAGACGGAGATCGGATTGAAGACGTAGCCGAGAATGCGTGGGAAGCACAGCAGAAGTACCCTCGCTGCGGGCGCGGCCAGGCCAGCATTTGCCAGTAACCTGTCTACGAATTGTCGAAGGGTTTCACCGTCGTTTTCGACATGATCGCGCTCCTGAAACGATGCAAGACCCGCCCGGTTGACGCCAAGCAGGCGCGACATGCGGCCCAGCTCTACGAGCCTGTCGATGTCCATAAGCAGGGAGAAGACGGGATAGCTGAAGCGGTGCCCGAACGGTCTCAGGCGCTGGTGCATGACCCTGCCGGGGTAGAGCGTTCCGGCGGCTTCCGGCGGCGCTCCGTTCGCATCGGTTGTCGTGATGCGCTCGCGGGTCATCTCTAGTCCGCAGCCGTCCAGCCGACATCCCGGCACAGAACGCCACCCAGGATGCATCCACGTGTGACGAGCGCGCGCTCGGCCACCTTGAGCGTGATCGAGTAGCTGCGATCCCGCTTGGGATCGTAGGCCGTGCCGGCAAGCGTATCCGCCGACTGGGGCTCCAGGGACATCACCAGCTTGTCGCCGGGCTCTTCCCCCTTGCTGGTGTCGCCGATCCACAGGTTCGTTGCGCAGATGTCCGCACCGCAGGGGGCAATCTGGACGCGGGCGTTGCCGTCGTCACGAAGCCAGACACCGCTGGGATCGGCCGCATCCTGTGCTACGGCAGGATTCGCCATGAAAAGCATAGTCGCAAATACACAGAATGCCGGCTGCTTCATCGCCTTCGTCCTCGGTTTTTCTTCCAAAGATACGTTCGAACACCCGTTTCGGTTCACTGCCGGTGATCCGAAAGGACATTAGCGCCGTAGGAGAGACAGTCCCGCAAAAGGCACGACCATGAAGACAATCCTCATTGCATATCTCGCCGCCGCAATCGCGTTCCTGATCGTCGATGCGATCTGGCTCTACACGATGGCCGATACGCTCTACCGGCCGCTGCTTGGAGAGATGCTCGCGCCACAGTTCAGGCTGGTTCCGGCGATCGTGTTCTACCTGATCTATATCGGCGGTATCGTCTTTTTCGCGGTCGTACCGGCGCTGGAAGGGGGCGGTGTTGCCAAGGCGGCGCTCAATGGAGCGGTGCTGGGGCTGGTCGCCTACGCGACCTACGACCTCACAAACCAGGCCACTTTGCGCGACTGGCCGCTGACCCTCACTCTGGCAGACATTCCGTGGGGCATGTTCGTGACCGCGGTCGGCGCGTCAGCCGGGTTTATCGTCTCCGACCGGCTCGGCTGACCTTTCAGCAGCGGCAAGGACATTCGAGAAGATCAGCGCAGCGCAGACTGTCAGCAGACCGGCACTCGACGCGTTGAGGCGCACGAGCGCGGCATATTCTTCGACGTCATAGGCGACCAGCGGCGTTCCGTATCGGCTGCCGAGAAGCAGGAAAGCCATAAAGGCGATGCCGGCGATGGCGAACCCGATCGTCCTTTCGGCCGGGCGGAACAGGAGTATCGCCAGCACCGCGCAGGGGATGAGGAAGATCTCCACCGCGGACTGCACGCCGAAGAGCTGCGCACACAGGATCGTGTTGCCGATGCCGGCCAATGGCAGCAGCGCGCGCCCTGCCACGGTATTCCAGCGCGACAGCGCCGGAACGGCCAGAAAGAACGGCGTCGACAGAAACGTGTACCAGACCGGCTCGATATTCGCCGTGGCGAGCCAGTAGACGTAAAGCGGATAAAACGGCTGGTTCGATGCTACCAGCAGGGCTATGAAATTGGCGGACGCGACGAGGGGATCGGGGTGCGCCGCATACGAGCGCACGAGGTCGATCGCCCTCATCGTCAGGCCCTGACTGCCGGGCGCAGCAGGTAATGGCTGACGCCCCACGGCTCGCCATCTGCGTAGCCGAACAGGCCAGCGGTCGCGAGAAAGAACATCCGCCAGCGGCGCATCCACAGCGGCGCGTCACGGCCGTATCGTTCGGCGAAGATGGAGCGGATTTCAGCTTCGTTGGCGTCGAAGTTCCTGAGCCAGTCGAGCGCAGTTCGTTCGTAATGCCTGCCGTTCCATCGCCAGTCCTGCTCGACGCTGAACCACTCTGAGAATTCACGCATCAAGCCGTGGCTGGGCATGACCCCGCCGGTGAAAAAGTACTGGGCAATCCAGTCCGCGGGATCGGCATGATCGAAGCGGTAGGGGCTGTTCCGGTGCGAGAAGACATGGATGAACATCCGTCCGTCGTCATGCAGCCAGCCGCGCGCGCGTTCCAGCAGCAGCCGCCAGTTAGACATGTGCTCGAACATCTCCACCGAGACGATGCGGTCGAAACGGCCTTCATGCGAAAACGCGTTCATGTCGGCGGTCACGACAACGAGGTTTGTGAGCCCGCGTTTCGCGATCTCGGCTTCGATGTGGCGGCGCTGCGGGGCTGAGTTGGAGACGGACAGGATGCGCGACCCGGGGAACCGTTCGGCCATGAAGAGGGACAGCGATCCCCACCCGCAACCGAGCTCGAGGATCGTCTGGCCATCCTCCAGCATCGCGTGCCTGCAGGTTTCGTCCAGCGCAAGCAGTTCCGCTTCCTCCAGCATCGTATCCTTGTCCGGATAAAGGCAGCATGAATATTTGCGGCGCGGTCCGAGCACGATCTCGAAGAAGGCAGGCGGCAGCTCGTAATGCTGGTCGTTGGCTTCGGTGGTGTTGACAGCAATCGGCCAGCCATCCATCGCCCGTGCGAAATCGGCATCGACATTGTCGTCGCCGCTCGCAAGCTTCTGCTCGGTTCGCCCAACAAGCCGGTCGATTCCGAACCGCAGTGCCTTGTCGGGCAGCGGTAGACGCTCTGCAGCGGAAATCGCTGCAACGGCGAGATTCATGTCGAGACCTCCCTTTGTTTCGGAAATGGCCAGAATGCGCTCACCCGGCGGGCATAGGCTTCATAGGCTTCGCCGCGCGAGCGTCTCATATGCTCTTCCAGCGGTGGAATGCCGGATACGTGTACCAGCAGCCAGTACATGAAGGCCGGCCCGACGAGCGCAGCCCAACCCCATGCCCAATCACCATAGGGGCCGATTCCTATCAGGGCGTAGCCAGTCCAGCCGAGCCACTGGAAGAAATAGTTTGGATGCCGCGACAGGCCCCAAAGGCCGGCGTCGCATATCTTGCCCGCGTTGGCGTCGCGTTTCTTGAACCGTGAGAGCTGCGCATCGGCGATGCCCTCGCCGGCAACGGCGATCGCAAGCACGACGATACCGGCAAGATCGCTCCATTGCAGGCCTGGCATCGGGTTGCGCGCGGCCAAAAAGATCGTGCAGGCAAGAAGAAGGGCGGCGGCAGCCTGCATCTGCAGGAAATGGAGCATCTGTCGGCGCCACTGCCCGCCCCACTCCCGCTTGAGCGCGGCATAGCGCGGGTCCTCGCCGCCGTTCACGGTGCGGCTAACGATGTGCAGGCCGAGCCGCAGCGACCACAGGCCGGCAGCCGTTGCAACGATGATGCGCCGTTGCCAATCGCCTTCCCAACCCTCGACGGGAACAAGTGCTGCCGCTATGCCCGCCGCGCCGATGGCGAACGACCAGGTCGCGTCCACCCAGCCGGATTTTGCACCACGGCTCACTGCCAACCACGCCCCCGTCATCGCCAGTGACAGGAAGATGGCCACCAACAGAAGGAGCAGAACCGGCCCCACCTCTAGATCCCGAATATCGGCTGCAGCATCCGGCCGATGACGCTGTTGAAGCGCATCCGGCCTTCCATCGCGGCAAGGCAGATGCAGTCCGCACCCTGGTCGACGATCGGCTGATGCTCGACATCCTCGTCCATTTCAGCGAGATCGCCCGGCCGGAACTGCCCGAACCTGTCGGTGTAGGAGCCTGATACGATATAGGTGAACTCGGTGCCCACATGACCGTGGTCCGGCAGCGCGCGACCGGGACCGACCTTGAGAAGGATGAGGTTGGCCTCCGGGTCGTGAGGCACGCCGACGCGGCTCATCCGCACGCCGGGGCCCGCCCAGCGCCACCGCCCGATGTCGCAGCCGCGCAGTGCATCCGGCAGACGTATGCCGTCGATTTCGACGGGCTTCTGCGCCGATACCGGCGCTGGCATCTCGTCTTCCTGGTCGATCATCGCGAGCGTGTCGGCGAGGGCTGTTTCCGAGAGCTGGGTCGGCTCGATGTCTTCGAGGAAAGAGCCACCCACGGCCTCGTATTCTGCTATGCGCGCCCGACAGGTCGAACAACCGGCCAGATGTGCTTCGACGACAAGCGACGGCCCTGCGGCCAGCGTGCCCGCTGCAAAACGCATCAGCGTTTCGTCCTTGGCGTGATGGTTGGAACTCATTTTTCGTCTTCCAGAAGAGTGCGCAGGCGGTTCATGGCCAGCCGCGTTCTCGATTTCACGGTGCCGAGAGGAATCCCCAGTTCCTCGGCGATTTCGCTCTGCGATTTCTCGCTGAAATAGGCCATGCGAAGGATCGTCTGCTGTTCCTCCGAAAGACCGGCGAGCGCACTGCGAATGCGCGTGTCTCTTTCGGCGACGACAAAAACCTCCTCCTGCGATGGAGGCATTTCGGGAGGATCGAACGGCAGGCTGGCAGGATCGCGTTGCCGGCGCAGGTGATCGATCCTGCGATTGCGCGCGATCGTGAATATCCATGTTGCCACCCCGGCACGGGCCGGGTCGAAATAGGATGCCTTGCGCCAGACGGTGAGCATCGTCTCCTGTACGAGGTCTTCGGCCAACCCGGCCGACATGGCGCCACGCATGAAGAAGGTTTTCAGCCGCGGACCGAAATGGCGAAACAGTGCGGCAAAGGCCTGCCGATCCTTACGGGTCGCGACGGACAACAACATCTCGACGAACTCGGCCGCCGCCGGTGCCGGCGGAATTTCCTCCGAGTTCACGACGGACAGCCGCCTGTGAGTGGCAACACTCCAGCCTGGCTTTTCGCCGATGTGATTGTGGGCCTCATGCATGCACCCTTCTACGCCGATCATTCAAAAGCGGATCACGTCGACACCGAACCATCGCATTAAACCGTTCTGCCGGTGATCCGGCGCCCGTGATCGTTCGTAGAACGTAACCGAAGAGCAGACCCAAATCGACAGTCGCTTGATCGCGACGCCTAGGAGACCGATGCGTCATTTTCCCCAGTCCGAACGTCCACTCAAGATCGCGGTGGTCGGTTCAGGCATAGCTGCTCTCTCCGCGGCGTGGCTTCTTTCGCAACGGCATCACGTGACCGTCTTCGAGGCTGACAACCGCGTTGGCGGCCATTGCCATACCGTCGATGTGGGTGACGTTTCGGTCGACACCGGCTTCATCGTCTATAATGAGCCGACTTACCCGAACCTCACCGCACTTTTCCGGCATCTGGACGTGCCGACGAAGCGTTCGGACATGTCGTTCGCGGTCTCGATGGATCAGGGCGCGCTCGAATATTCGGGCACCAACCTGGCCGGCTTGTTCGCACAGCACAAGAACATCGCGAGCCCACGCTTCTGGTCGATGCTGCGCGACCTGGTGCGCTTCTACCGCGAGGCGCCGGCCGGGATCAGAGGCCTCGACCCGTCTGCCAGCCTTGACGAATATCTCGACGGGGCCGGTTTCGGGACCGCCTTCCGCGAGGACCACCTTTACCCGATGGCTGCGGCGATCTGGTCCACGCCTGCCATCGAGATAGGAAGCTATCCGGCGGTCTCGTTTGTCCGGTTCTGCGAGAACCACGGGCTGCTGAAGTTCTTTCGCCGGCCCGTGTGGCGCACCGTGGATGGCGGCAGCCGAGCCTATGTCGAAAGGCTGGTAGCACCCTTTCGTGATCGCATCCGCACCAACGCGCCCGTCACGGAAATCCGGCGCGTCAACGGTGTCGTGCAGGTCTCCACATCGACTGCCGAACCCGAATGGTTCGACCATGTGGTTATCGGGTCTCACGCCGACCAGGCGCTGCGCCTGCTTGGCGATCCCACCGATCAGGAAACTGAGCTGCTTGGCACCTTTGCCTATGGGCTGAACGAAACCGTTCTCCACGGCGACGAAAGGCTGATGCCACGCCGGCGGCGCGTCTGGTCGAGCTGGAACTATCTGTCTCAGTCAGCAGCGGCGGGCGAAGCGCGCGGCAAGCCTTGCGTGACCTACTGGATGAACCGCTTGCAGGATATCCCGGACAAGACACCCCTGTTCGTCACGCTGAGCCCGCTGCTCAGGCCAGCCGACGACAAGATCTTCTGGCAGGGCGTCTACCGTCATCCGCTCTTCAACGCGGCAACGCTGGACGCGCAGCGCCAGCTATGGTCGCTGCAGGGGCGGGCGAACACGTGGTTCTGCGGTTCGTATTTCGGTTCCGGCTTCCATGAGGACGCGATTCAGGCGGGCCTTGCCGTTGGCGAAAGCCTAGGTGGCGTCAAGCGCCCGTGGACAGTGGCCGGCGAATCTGACCGCATTGACGTTCACGCCGCCACGCGGCCGCCTCAGCCAAGGTAGTCGTCGTCCGACACCTGCTCCATCCAGTTGACCGGAGAACCGTCCCGGGCTTCCTGAATGGCAATGTGAACCATGGCCTTGGTATCGGTCGCGCCGTGCCAGTGCTTCTCGTCCGGCTCGAACCAGACGGTATCGCCGGCCTGCACGAGCTGTTTTGCCTCGCCCTTCTTCTGGACCCATCCCTCGCCCGAAACGATCAGCAGGCGCTGTCCCAGGGGATGCGTATGCCAGGCGGTTCTTGCGCCCGGCTCGAAAGTGACGACTGCTGCCGCCGCACGCGCCGGTTCAGGAGCGGCGAACTGGCTGTCTATGCGCACGGAACCGGTGAAATATTCAGCCGGTCCCTTGGCCGACGGCTGGTCGCTGTTGCGGACGATTTTCAACGTGATGCTCCTGCCTGGAGGTCGGTGACCCGGTTGCAATGGGGCGTATGGCGCAGCCTCTGCGAGCCTGGCCTCATGCCCATCATCTAACGTAGGACGGACAAGCCAGCTTGCAACAAAAAGCTGGCCTCCGCTTCTCGACCTGCCTGTCAGCCTGCAAGCTGGAACCCGGCAGACGATCCTGCCGGGTTCCAGGCATCAGCTTCATCAGGCTTCGTCGCCCTTGATCCATTGCGGCGTGATGGTGCGGAATTCCGACGGGCCGGCCAGCAGTGCGGCTGTTTCCTCCTCGTAATCCTTGAACCAGGGCTGGTTGACGAAATCGTCGGAACCGGCCTCGCCGGTATAGAGCTGGTAGGCCACGATCGCGTCCGGGTCGTTGTCGTCGAAACCATAGACATAGGCGATCTGCCCGTCGGCGTTGTCGATATAGGCGCGGGCATATTTCTCCCAGATGCGCTTGACCTCGTCGCGCTTGCCGGGTTGCGCCTTGTGCCTGATGTAAAGTGCTTTCCTGTTCATGATCAACTCCTCGAAACGGTGCGGCCGTCGGCCGCTTGTGATCGGGCATCTCGCCCATATCCTCGTGACGTTCGAGACGAGCGGTTTGTGACGCCCGGCCGGGACGATTTGTTTTTCGCGTACGCGCGAAGAGAGTGTCGAAATCCGCGACGGCGGCGCGACATGGTTACGGCGAGCAGGTTCGCCGGACCAACACGGAAGGAAACGAGATGAACTACATGCTGATGCTTTATGCCGACGAGGTCGCTGGTTCGAACATACCGCCGGAAGACATGAAGGGCTTCATGGACCAGCTCCACGCCTACAGGGAGGCGCTTCGGAAGGCGAATGCCTTCGTGGCGACTGCGCCGCTGGCCCGCACCAACACGGCATGCACGGTGCATGTCGACCGCGGCGAGATGAAGGTGCAGGACGGCCCCTATGCCGAAACGCGCGAACAGCTTGGCGGCTATTACATCATCAGGGCCGAAAACATGGACGAGGCCATCAAATGGGCCGCGCGCTGCCCCGCAGCGACCTGGGGAACCATCGAGGTGCGGCAGATCATCGATCTTGGAGATGAGTAGCCTCGACCAGAGCCGGCGTGCCGCCGACCGGGCGGCACGCGAAAGCTACGGCCGTCTCGTGGCCCTGCTTTCATCCATCACGCGAGACGTCGCCAGCGCCGAGGACGCGCTGGCGGAGGCCTTTGCAGCCGCGCTGCGGCAATGGCCGGCGCAAGGCGTTCCGCGCAATCCGGAAGGGTGGCTGCTTGCGGTCGCCCGCAGGCGGCTGATCGACTCGTCGCGGCGCAGGGGAACAAACGAACGCTTCCAGGAGCATCTCAAGCTCATCTCCGAAGAGCTGGACGCCGACCTGCAGACATCGCGGGAAATACCCGACCGGCGCGTTGCCCTTATGTTTGCCTGCGCCCATCCCGAGATCGAACCGGCCATCCGTACGCCGCTGATCCTGCAGGTTATCCTCGGCTTCACCGCTGAAGCCATCGCGGCGGCGTTCCTGGTTCCCCGGCGACGATGGGCCAAAGGCTCGTGCGGGCAAAAGCCCGCATCAAACAGTCCGGCATTCCCTTCGCCATTCCTGAGCGTGCCGATTTGCCCGATCGCCTCGATGCGGTGCTGCAGGCCGTTTACGCGGCCTATTCCAGAGATTGGGCTGAGGCCGGCGAAGGGTCTGCGGGGAGGCTTTCCGAAGAGGCCATCTGGCTGGGGCAGGTCATGGCGGAACTCATTCCCGACGAACCGGAGGTCAAGGGACTGCTTGCCCTGATGCTGTTTCTGGATGCCCGGCGCAGTGCGCGCTCCGCACCTGACGGGTCTTATGTTCCGCTCGACGATCAGGACACCGCCTTGTGGAACCTGTCACAGATTCGGCAGGCTGAAGCGCTTATGAAGGACGCCAACCGAATGGAGGGTAGCGGCCGCTTTCAGATCGAAGCTGCAATCCAGTCCGCGCATGTGGCGCGCCGATTGCTCGGTCTGGACAACTGGTCCGACATCGTCGCGCTTTACGATGTGCTCTTCGCGCTGGCGCCGACGCCGGTCGTTGCGCTGAACCGCCTCGTGGCGCGCGCGCGCATATATGGCGCGAAGGAAGTGCTGGACGAAATCCAGAAGATCGGTGCAGATCCAAGGCTCGTCGATTACCAGCCCTACTGGGCGGCACGTGGCACGCTCCTGGCTGAAGCAGGCCGGAACCTGGAAGCAAGGGAGGCGCTGACCGCAGCGCTTGGGCTGGCGACGGACGAAGCCGCAAGAGACTTCCTGCAACGCCGGATCGCCCGCCTGCCCGGGACGCCAGAAAGGACATAGCCAATCTGTTAGCCTCTTAGTGCATCGTCACTTCATCGAGTGCGGCAAGCTTGTCCGGATTGCGCACGACGAAGATCTCGGCGATGCGGCCTGCCGCATCATAGGCAAACGAGACTGCGGCGACGATCGTCCCTCCATCACGCAGCACCAGACCGCGCGATCCGTTGAGATCGGCGAAGCTCCATTCATAGTTTTGCCACCAGCCACTGAGCCGTTCCGTCAGGAAGGCCGTGACGGCGCTGCCTTCCAGCACGTCGGTCACCGTCGCGACCTTTCCGCCGCCGTCGGCCGTCAGCCGGACATCGCTTGCCAGCATCGCGGTGAGCTGGCCCGGCTGACCCGACCGGATCGCCTCCTCGAAGGCAGCAAGCAGTTCCTCCTGACGTTCCTGCGTCGGCGTGAAGCGCACATGATCTTCGCCGATGCGTGCTTTCGCCCGCGAGACGAGCTTGCGGCAGGCCGGCTCGGTCATGTCCAGGGATGCGGCGACGTCTCCGTGGGACATGTCGAAGATTTCGTGCAGCAGATAGGCGGCGCGCTCGCGCGGCGTCAGTCGCTCCAGCATGAGCAGGAACGCGGTGGAAAGGGATGATGAGAGTTCCATTTGCGCCTCCGCGTCGCTGTCGATGATCGCGTGAATCGGCTCCGGCAGCCAGTTGCCGACATAGTCGACCCGGCTGCGGTAGGCAGCGCGCAGCATGTCGATCGATCGTCGCGTGCATGCTGTCGTGAGCCACGCGCCGGGTGATTCGATGCTGTCTACATCGGTGGCTTGCCAGCGCAGAAACGTGTCCTGCACGGCGTCTTCGGCCTCGGCGCGCGTACCCAGGATGCGATAAGCGATACCGAGAAGTCGTGGCCTGGCCTCTTCGAAGAAGCGGATATGCGCATCGCTGTCGCGCGCTGCGCTGGAAGGGTTACTCTTCGACATGACCGAGGGTCCTCCTCGTGAAAGGGTGGCTTATCTCCGGTTGACGATCCATAGGCAGGTATTGTGACGCGGTCGCATTTTTTCCGTCGTCAGCCCGGAAGATCGTGGGCATCGACGGATCTAGCGGAGGAACAGCAGCGCCATGCCGACAACAACGAGCGCCGCGCCTGCCCAGGCGCCTGCCGCAGGCCGCTCGCCGGTGCGCAGCCACAGCATGGGCAGGATGATGACCGGCGACGTCGCAGAGAGCGTGGATACGATGCCGACCTTGCCGCCCGAAAGCGCATAGAGCAGCAGTGTCATCCCGATCGCCAGCGCCAGGATGCCCGTCAGCGCGGTTTGCGCCGCGATGCTGAGGGTGAGCGCCCCCTTCGGTTTCACAGCCGGGATGGGAAGCTGGATGAGGACCGTCAGGCAGAGTGCGGCGATGCCGACGCGCAGCATCGATGCGGCAAACGGATCGACGCCGCTTGCCATGATCGGCCGGGCAATGATGGAGCCGACGGCTTGCCCGGTGGCAGCCAGCAGTCCGAGCGCCACGCCGATCCAGAGCGGCCCCTTGACCGCCTCCCATTGATGAAGCTGCGACCGACGCTTGCCGAACAGGATGGCGAGCAGCACGCCCGCGATCGTCAATGCGATGCCGAAGACGGCGATGCCCGGCAGCTCCTCGCCGAGCACGAGCCACCCGAGGATGGCAGCCAGCGGCGCGTTTAGGGCGAAGAGGATGCCGGAGCGGCGCGGGCCGACGCGGTTGAGCGTGGCGAACAGCAGCGTGTCGCCGATGAAGATGCCAATGAACCCGGACAGCAGTAACGGACCGACAGCACCCGCATCGAGCTCCCGCCACGTACCGGAAGCCAACACGTAGAGCGCAAGCAGCCCGGTAACGAAGACCTGTCGCGCCCTGTTGAATGCCAGCGCGCCGAGATGGTTGGCGGGTCCCGCCGAAATGATGCCGGTGAGGGCCCAGCATGTCGCCGCCCCCAGTGCGGCAAGTTCATAGAGCGGCATCGAACTGGGCTTTCGGATCGGGGAAAGACGTCGACGGGCATACCTTCAGGTTGAGTTGTTAGATTGCTTGAAACCGGGCGTCGCGAAAAGGCCAAATTCCAACGGATGACAAAAGCTCCTGACAAGCTTGCCCCAGCCTCGCGTAGTTGTCCGCCAACTATCGCGGCGGGATGACCAGTTCGGAGACGACTTCCAGCGCCCTGTCCTGCCTCGCTTCGACGCCCTCGGGCGGCCGATGGAGGCAAGCGCGCGGTCGCGCTTATGGATCAGCTCGGCGATTTCAGCCTCATAGGCGGTGAAGATTGCGGTCAGCCAGCGGTTCACGAGGTAAGAAGGCTGCGGCATCTGTATATCGAAGCGCGGCAGGAGCGCGACCGTCGCTTCCGCGTCGAGCCAGTCGTCGCCGACAACCCACTGGTTCACTGTGAAAAGGCGAAGCATGCGGCCGTAGGCATCGACGCCAACAGCGGCAAGATGGTGGATCGGGCCTTCGGGCCCCTGCGGGCGTACGAAGCAGTGGAAGTGTCCGTGCTCTGTCTCACCCGCGTCCGCCGTATGGCAGTGATAATACCACTGGGCGCCACTCGCCGGGTCGAACACGTCGCCCGGTGGATAATGCTCCCATGCCGTGATGTCGGCGACGCCGCGAAAGGTCTCGGACAGCACGTTGAGCCCGCCCTTGGCGAGCACGGTCTCGCAGAGCGCGATCTCGCGCAGCGCGAGCGCCTTGCCGTCCTCAGCCATTGTCCTCTGCCGGCCTCGGAAGAGGAGGAGGGGGCGGCGCGAGCTTCTTCTCGCCGGAGGGCATGGGAGCCGGCGGCGGGGGTGGTGCGAGCTTGGGCGCCGCGGGTGCGCAAGGCGAGGCCGGCACTGGTGCCGGGGGCGGAGGAGGTGCGGCACGCGGCCCGCCGGCGGCACAGGGCGAGCCTGCAGCGCAAGGAGCTGCAGCCGCACATGGCGAACCGCCACCGGCCCCGGAAGCGGCTCCCGGCTGCGCGCGCGGAACGGGATGCGTGTAATGGTCGACTGCGACGGCGGCGGTGGCCACGGTCAGCGCGGCGCCGAAGAGCAACGTATTACGGGACGTACTCATTTCCTGGAGAACCCATCGAGGCCGAACAGCGGCCGCGCCCAGACACCTGCCAGCGACCCAACAAAGGCGCAGGCAAACCACAGCCAGCCATGCAGGCTGCCGGACGCGATGCCGGAGAACAGCGCGCCGATATTGCAGCCGAAGGAAAGCCGCGCCCCGTAGCCCATCAGCAGGCCGCCCACCACTGCAGCCAGGAACGAGCCGAGCGGGATCTTGGCCTTGGGTGCGAACCTGCCGGCGAGGCTCGCCGCCAGCGCTGCCCCGAGGACGATACCGAAATTCATCACCGAGGTGACGTCGGCGAGAACGCTCGACTGAAGCGCCGTCTGCGGCCCCGGCCAGTTCCAGAATTCCCAGGTCTCGACCGGCACGCCCACGGCCTGCGCGGCCTTGGCGCCCCACAGCCCGAAGCCGAAGGTGACAGACCATGGATGGCCGGCAAGCAGCAGGGTGGCGATATTGAGCAGAGCGAGCAGAAGCCCCGCACCCACCAGCGGCCATGGACCGTAGGTCAGCCAGTTCCAGCCGGCCCGGCTCGGAACCGGTTCCGTTTCGATGTTTCCATGAGCGCGGCGTTCGATCAGGGCCGTCACCAACGCGACGAGCCCAAGGCCGACAAGAGCCGCCAGAACCGCCGTGCCGGTCCCGAGTTCGCGGCCGATGTCGATCGTACCCAGCGACGGCAGCGTCAGCCACCATGGTAGATGCGCGGTACCCACGAGCGCACCGATGATGAAGAAGACCAGCGTCACCAGCATGCGTGAGGAGCCACCGCCGACCGTGAACAGCGTGCCCGACCCGCAGCCGCCGCCGAGCTGCATGCCAAGCCCGAACATCGTTGCCCCGACGATCACCGACACGCCAACCGGGCCCATCGCGCCGACCAGTGCCTGGTCGCCGAGATTACCGGCGGCGATCAGCGGGATCATCGCCACCGCGGCGACGCCGATCATCAGCATCTGCGCGCGGATGCCGCGTCCCCGCCGCTCGACGACCATCCGGCGCCAGCCGCCGGTGAAGCCGAAGGAGCCGTGATAGAGCGCGGCGCCGAGCAGTCCGCCGACCATAAAGAGTGCCGCCTGCCTCAGATCGATCAGTTGCGTTATCGCCAGGAAGCCGACCAGCAGGGCGCCGCCGGCGACCAGGGCCGGTGCGCGATCGATTATCGGGGCGGGAAGGGCGGCCGGGCGGCCGATGGTCACGTCTGTCATTCACAGTCCGCCGCGGTGCGGCGTTCCCAAACTGCAAGTGTCCGGAAAATTCCGGACACTTGTGTCGCCATCCAGGTGGCGGCTGAGGAGCGTTTTCGACCTAGCTGCCGGACTTGTTCTCGACCGGGCGCGCCGGATCGGCGGTCCACTCGGCCATCGATCCATCGTACATGCTGGTGTTCTTGTTGCCCAGCACCTCGGAAAGCCCGAACCAAGCGACGGATGCCCAGTGGCCGGTGTTGCAGAACGCGATGTTTTCCTCGTCAGTCGCCAGGCCGACAGCTTCGCTCAGCGCCTTCACCGTCTCGGGACGCGCGAAGCTCGCATAGTCCGCGCTGTAGAGGTCGGAATGCTGGATGTTCACGGAGCCGGGGATCGTGCCGTTGGCGCGCACGACCGGGCTTTTCGACTTGCCCGTGAACTGTTCCGCGGGACGGCCGTCGACGAGCTTCGTCCCGGCTTCCAGCGCCGCGACAACCTCCTCGGTGGTGGCAAGCAGGTCTTCCTGCGGGTCCGCGGTGAAGGTGGCCGGTTCGGGCGTGACCGCTTCCGCAGTGCGCGCGCCGCCGGCCGCATCGTACTGCCGCCAGCCGCCGTCGAGAATGGAGACATCGTCGTGGCCGAGATATTTGAATGTCCAGTAGATGCGGGTCGCGCCGCCGAATTCGGAGGAATCGGTGCCCCATGGCACGATGACGACATGGTCGTCATTGTCGATGCCGAGGTCGCCGATCAGCTTGGTGATCTGGTCCAGCGGCGGCAGCTTGCCTGGGACCCCGTCGATCTCGGTACGCCAGCCCGCACTTGCGTAGGGAGCAACCACCGCGCCCTCGATATAGGGCGTGTCTCCCAGTTCCGTTTCGGCGACCTTATCGCGAATGTCGAGGATGACGACGTTTTCCTTGCCGGCGTTCGCCTTGACCCAATCGGCGTCAACCAGCGGACCGGCATCCGCCGCGAGCGCCGGGGCGGCGAGAATCGAAAGCGTGAATGCCAATGAAGCGATGCGCATGTGATCGAACTCCGTATCATTTCCCGAAATCGATCCGGGATCCTGAATGGGTTTTAGACTTCGGAGCGTGTTGAGTCAGCGCACGACTGCGCGAGCAAGCACGGCAGCGCTAGAATATCATTCCTCATCTGGGAATTTTAGCGAAACATGATTCTGCGAAGGCCAGCATTCGCTTATCCGATCAGGTCCTTCATCGCCCGCATAGCAGTCGCATAGCCTTTGGGGCCAAGCCCGGCGATGACAGCCGTGGCGATCTTCGAAACCAGCGAATGCTGGTAGATGTCTTCCCGGCGGTGGATGTTGGATATGTGCAGCTCGATGATCGGCCGTGGGAACATCTTCAGCGCGTCCAGAATGGCGATGGATGTGAAGGTGAAGGCGGCCGGGTTGATGACGATGCCGGCGGCAGGCCGGTCGATCGCCTCGTGAACCCAGTCGACGATCTCGTACTCACGGTTCGACTGCCGGAACTCGACCGGCATTTCGCCGGCTGCCGAGCGGCACATCGCCTCGACCTCGCTCAGCGTCGTGCTGCCATAGATTGCCGGCTCACGCGTGCCGAGGCGATTGAGGTTGGGGCCGTTGAGAACGTAGATCGGTGCAGTCATGAAGGATCAGCCCTGGTAGCCCAGCAGACGGGGCAGGAAGAGAACGAGGTCGGGGAAGAATGTGATGAGCGCCAGCGAGGCCAGCATCGCATAGAGGAACGGCAGGATGTCGCGCACCAGTGCGCGCAGTGACACCTGTCCGATATTGGTCATGATGAACAGGAGCAGGCCGTAGGGCGGCGTGATCAGCCCGATCATGATGTTGACTACGCAGACGATGCCGAAATGCACGAGGTCGACGCCGAGGGCCTGCGCGGTAGGGATCAGCACCGGGATGACGATGAGGATGATCGTCGTGCCTTCGAGAAGGCAGCCGAGTGCCAGCAGCAGGATGTTGACGATGATCAGGAACGTCGTCGGCGACAGGTCGAAGCCCTGCAGGAACACGCTCAGCGTCCGCGGGATGTTCTCGACCGTCACGACATAGTTGAAGACCAGCGCGCCGGCGATCAGCATGCCGATCGACGCGGTCGTGCGGGCGCTCGACAGCAGCGTCTTGTATGTGCCGCGCCAGGTCACGGTGCGGTAAAGCAATGCCGAAACGAGGAACGCATAGGCCGCCGCAATAGCGGCCGCCTCCGTCGGTGTGGTGATGCCGGAATAGATGCCGCCAAGCAGCACCACCGGCATCATCAACGCCGGAAGGGCGCGCAGCGTGATGCCGGGAATCTCGCGCAGCGGCACCGGCTCCTCGACCGGAAAGTTGCGCTTGCGGGCTATATGCACCACCAGCCCCATCTGCATCAGGCCCATCAGCAGCCCGGGCACCATGCCGCCGAGAAACAGGTAGCCGATCGACGCGTCAGACACGAGCGCGTAGAGCACGACCGGGATCGAGGGCGGAATGATCGGCCCGATGACGGCGGTCGCGGCGGTCAGCGCGGCGGCGAAGCTCGCCGGATAACGACCGCCATCGGTCATCATCTTCTGCATCATCTTGCCCACGCCGGCGGCATCGGCGATGGCCGAGCCGGACATTCCGGCGAAGATGATCGACTGGACGACGTTGACCTGGGCGAGACCGCCCCGGAATCGCCCGACCAGCGCGTTGCAGAAGCCCAGCAGACGTTCGGTCATCGAACCGCTGTTCATGATCTCGGCGGAGAGGATGAACAGCGGCACCGCGAGCAGGATGTAGCTCGTATACATGCCGTTGAGCAGCTGCTCCGCCGCCGTGCCCATGTCGAGGCCGGCCAGGTAGAGATAGACGATAGAGCCGGCGATCATGGCGTGGCCGATCGGCAGGCCAAGCAGGCTAAGGCCGATGATAGCAATCAGGCAAAGCGTGAACGGATCGGTGAAACTCATAGGCCGGAACCCGTATGTTCCGCGTCGCGGCCGGCGATGTCACCACGCATGGCGCTCCACACCAGCCAGCCATAGCGAAGGATCGCAGCGGCCGCGAACAGCAGATAGATCGAAAACAGGTAGTCGAAGCGGATCTTGAGGTACGCGGTTGACTGGACTTTCATGAAGGTCACGTAGTCGTAGACCGCGGGAAAGGAGAGCGCGTAGATGACGACGAGCGCTACGGCGAACAGGATCGTCATCACGCGCCGCACGGCGGGGTTGACCGAGCCGTAGACGAGGTCGAAACGGATTTCCTCATCCTCGCCCAGCACGAACGCCGCGCCCCACAACACCAGCCACAGCCACATGATGACGGTGAGTTCCGACGTCCAGCCGATCGGAAAGTTGAGGAAGTAGCGGAAGATCACCTGCGCCATGAAGGCGAGGAACATGACCGCCAGCATCAGCGCCAGCAGGTTTTCCGCGCGTCGATAGAGAAACTGCCCGATGCGAGCGAACCGCATGGCGACCTCCGAGCCGGTATCCGCGGTCCGGCGCCGCGGGAAGAAATTCCCGGCCCGCCCTGTCGGGCGGCCCGGGTTGCAAAAATCGGCCCTGGATCAGAGCGCGTTGATGCGATCGACCATGCCCTCCGGCCAGTCCTTGGCCAGTTCGGATTCAAGATACATCTTCTGCGCGTTGCTACGGAAGGCTTCCAGGTCGGGAGTGTAGATTTCCAGCCCCTGCTCCTTGAAGAACGAAGCCAGCTCCTCCTCGCGCTTGAGATGCTCGCCGGTGCTCCACTCGATCGCGGCATCGGCCGCGGCCTGGACCTTCTCCTGCTGCTCAGAGCTGAGCTTGTTCCATGCGTCGAGCGAAATGGTCAGGAGATCGTAGCCGACGAGATGCGATGTCATGACGATCTGCGACATGACCTCGTAGAACTTCATGTTCTGCACGTTGGGCAGCGGGTTGTCCTGCCCGTCGATCGCACCGGTCTGCAGGCCGGTATAGACCTCGGCATAGGCCATCGGCGTCGGGTTTGCTCCAAGCGCCTGGCCGAGGAACTGCCACGCATCGCCACCGGGCATGCGCAGCTTGATCCCGGCCATGTCAGCCGGCGTGTTGATCTTCTTGTCCACCCGCAGCCCCACCTGGCGCGCGCCGAAATACGTCGGGCCCAGAACTTTCACGCCAAGCTGGTCCTCGACCATCTGCTTCATTTCCTGGCCGGGTTCGCTGGCAAAGAACGTACGCAGGTGGTTTGCATCGCGGAAGAGATAGGCGGAGGTAAGCACCGACCACGCTGGGATCTGGTTGGAAATGTCCTGCGGAGCGATATTGCCCATCTCGAGGTTCCCGCGCTGCAGAGCGACGAGTTCCGTACCCTGCTTGAACAGGGTGCCGCCATAATAGCCCTGATAGTCGAACTCTTCACCGATCTGCTCGGCGAACTTCTTCATCATCTCCGCACGGATGTCCTGCTCGGAGAATACGGCGGAAAAGCGCAACGCGACCTTGTCCTGCGCGGTCGCGGCGACGGTGGAGCCGGCAAGCGCGAGTGCGGCGCCCGCCGCGAGCAGCGCTCGTCTTGTGAAATCGATCATGGCAGTCCTCCCTGGCCATTCGGTTGGCAACGGCCAGCGTGGCACTGCCCGTCATGAAGAGACTCTTGCCACTAGACAGACCTTCGATCAATAGGCGTTATCAAAAATCTCCTATATTTCTGTTTCCATCATTCGAAGTGATATTGCAGGTCGACGTCTTGCGGGCCGCTCGCGAAGCTGCGATGAACGCCTCGACCGGGAAGCGCATCATGTCCGAACTGACCTCCGCACTGGATACCGCGGGCGAAGCAGCCTATCGCCATATCCGCCACGACATCATTTTCGGCGGCCTTGCACCGGGGGCGAGGCTCCGGCTGGAGCGCCTGCGGGAAACCTATCAGGCAAGCGTGAGCACGCTGCGCGAAATCCTCAACCGACTGGCGTCAGAGCGGCTGGTGCTTGCCGAAGGCCAGCGCGGCTTCGCCGTCGCGTCGGTGTCGCAACAGCATTTTCGCGACGTGGCGGCGATGCGCGAACTGCTGGAGGGCCATGCGCTCAAGGAATCCTTCCTGCGCGGCGATGTGGAATGGGAGGGCGCGGTTCTGGCCGCCCATCACAAGCTGGCGCGTATGGAAGCCCAGATGGCGGGTGGCGCCCGGTCGGTCACCGAGGACTGGAAACGCTACGATCGCGAGTTCCACGCGGCCTTGATTTCGGCTTGCGGTTCGAACGAACTGATGTCGGCGCACCGACAGATCTTCGATCACTACCTGCGCTATCAGATCATCGCCGTCATCTATCGTGGCGAGGAAGCTTCGGCCGAGCACCGTCAGCTTCTCGACTGCGCGCTCAAACGCGATCATGACACCGCGATGGCCATTCTGGCGAGGCACATACGGGCATGCGTCGAGCACACGGTTCGCAACGGCTTGCTGCCGGCCTGATCCGCTGCGCCATTGCAGGCGAGTTCATCCGACATTAAGACGATCGTATGAACCCAGAAGCCGCCCCGCACGCTAACGAACCCGCGCCGACTATCGGAGAAAATGCCTATCGTCGGATTCGATCCGACATTGTCTTCGGCCGACTGGCACCCGGGCAGAAGTTGAAGCTGGAGCGCCTGCGCGACGCCTATGGCGCCAGTATCAGTACGTTGCGCGAGATCCTGAACCGACTCTCCTCGGAAAGCCTCGTCGTGGCCGAAGGCCAGCGCGGTTTCGAGGTGGCGCCCGTTTCCGCCGAAAACCTGCGGGAGATCGCTGCACTGCGCCTTCTCCTCGAAGGCCATGCGCTGGAACAGTCGTTCGCTGCTGGCGATATGGACTGGGAAGGTCGCGTCGTTGCGGCGCATCACAAGCTCGCCACGCTGGAGCGCTGCATGCGCGCCGGCGACTTCAGCGAAACGGAGCTGTGGAAGCGGTACGACTGGGAATTTCACCAGGCGCTCATTTCCGCCTGCGGCTCCGTCGTGCTGATGGAGACCCATGCCGGTGTGTTCGACAAATATCTGCGTTACCAGATGATTGCCTTGTCGTTCCGAGGCGACATTGCGGCGGAAGAACATCGCATCATGCACGATGCCGCATTGGAAAGAGATGCTGCAAAGGCGCGCGAGGTGCTCGTGCGGCATGTGGAAGGTGGCGTCGAGCACGCGCTTGCCACCGGCACGATCGCCTCATAGATCACCATATAAAACACAAAACACCAGACATATCGGATTTTGTGTGTTGCGTGACCGCCGCGCTGCGAGTACGCTTTGGCGTTCGATCAACCCGGTTCCAGAGCATCAACCATGGCCGCCATACGGCTCGGCCTCATCGGCGATCACATAGCCCGCTCCCAATCGCCCCGGCTGCATGTGCTCGCCGGCAGGCTCTGCGATCTCAATGTGACCTACGACCGGCTGATCCCCGCCGACATAGGTATGGATTTCGACGCCGTCTTCGACCGTTGCGCACGCGAAGGCTACCGCGGCATCAACATCACCTATCCCTACAAGGAGACGGTCGTGCCGCGGCTGGAGGTGCCTGACCCGCTGACGGCCAGCATCGGCGCCTGCAACACGGTGCTGTTCGGCGATGGTTTGCCGCAGGGGCACAATACGGACTTTTCCGGCTTCGCCGCCGCGTTCCGGGCGTCTTTCGGCGATGTATCGCCGGGCGCCGTCGCGATGGCGGGTGCGGGCGGTGTCGGCAAGGCCATCGCGTTCGCGCTTGCGCGCCTTGGCGCCCGCGAACTGCGCATCTACGACATGGACGCTTCGCGCGCGCGCGCGCTGGCGGCGGCGCTGGCCGCGACCGGCGTTCCCATGCAGACGAGCGTGGCGGAGTCGATCGCGGCGGCGGCGGATGGTTCTGACGGCCTCATCAACTGCACGCCGATCGGCATGGCAGGCCACCCGGGTTCACCGTTTCCAGCGGATGCAATGCAAGGCCCGGCATGGGCGTTCGACGCGGTTTATACGCCCGTCGATACCAGTTCCTCCAAGGTGCCGGCGCGGCAGGCCTGACGGTAATGAGCGGGTGGGAGCTCTTTTTCCATCAGGGCGTCCAGGCCTTTCGCCATTTCACCGGGCGCGAGGTCGACGCGCCGGCGCTTCGCAGTGCACTTCTCGATCTGCACCGCGAAGCCGTCGAAGGCTGAGTTCCGTGCGAAGCCGGCCTCAATTGAAGCCGGCGAGTGTCCTTGCGGCAAAAAGCCTGACAAGGGGAAGTGCTGCCGCCGTAGCGATCAAGCGATTGCGGAACCAGCGCGAGACCGGATTGGCGAGCGTGGCCACTTTCGTCAGGCGGTCGGTCATTTCAAGAACCTCCGCTGCCGCCTTTCGCCGCTCCAGGGCGTAGCCGTCCAACGAAGCGTCCGATCCCGTACGCAGCGCTTCGGTCACGGCAAGACTCAGCGCCTCGGCATCGCGAAGGCCAAGATTCATGCCCTGCCCACCTGCCGGGCTGTGGACGTGGGCTGCGTCGCCGCCGAGCAGAACGGAACCGTCGCGAAAACTTTGCGCGAGCTTGTGGTGCACCTGGAAGCGGGACCCCCACAGCACCTCGCGAATCCGGGCGCCGCTTCGCGGGCCTCTGGCGTCGATGACCTTTTGCACGTCCTCCAGCGTCGGCACCGAAGGCGCGTCCGGCAGTTGCGCCACCACCCGGTAGCGATCCCGCGACATCGGGGCCACCACGAGCGTACCGGCCTCGGAGAAGAACAAGGTCACTTCGTCCTTGGCAATCGGCCAGTCCATGCGGACGTCGGCGAGAAGGAAGGAGCCGTACGTGTCGCCGGGAAAATCGATCCCCGCGCCGGCACGCACCGTGCTCCTCTCGCCGTCGGCGCCGATCAGGTAGCGCGCCTCGACCAGGAACTGCCCGTCGGCGCCTTCGCACGTCGCCCGAATGCCATTGGCGGTCTTCTCGAAACCCGCGAGCTTGACCGGCCGGCGCACCGCATGGCCGAGTTCGGCGAGCCGCTCGATCAGGATCTGCTCGCTCTCGTCCTGGGGGATCATGAGCGCATACGGTGTCGGACCCGGCAGGACTGAAAAATCCACATGAAGCAGGATCGAGTCGCGGTCCCTGACCCTGAAATGCGGCACCTTGATGCCCTGGGTGACCAGCCGGTCTGCAACCTTCAACCGCTTCAGGCTTTCGAGCGTTGCGGCGTGGATGACGGCAGCGCGCGAGGTGTTCTGCGCCTCCGGCAAGGCGTCGACGATGATGAAGTCGACATTGCGTTCGGCGAGCCCGATAGCGGTTGCCAGTCCGGCAGGGCCGGCACCGACGATAAGGACTTGAGTGGTCAGGCTGGACATTGCGATCCTCCGATCGATGTTGTAAACGTTTGTTTACTTACGGTGCGGCGCCCACAAAGTCAACAAGCGTTTACAAAGGAATCCGTCGGCGATGGCGAGAGATGCGCAGGCAACACGCGAGCGGTTGGTCGCGTCAGCGAGAAAGGCGTTTTCGGAACGCGGTTTCGAGCGCACCACGGTGCGGGAGATCGCGGCCGAAGCCGGCGTGAACCCCGCGCTCATCAACCGTTATTTCGGCGGCAAGGAACAACTCTTTGCCGAGGCGGTTTCGATCGACCTTGCCTTTCCCGATCTTTCGGGCGTCGCCAGGGACCGCATAGGCCATGCGCTCGTCGAACATTTCTTCAGGCGCTGGGAAGGTGACGCCCAGGACGATCTCTTGCGAGTGCTGATCAGGACGGCGGCAACGAACGAGGAAGCCGCGTCACGCATTCGCGGGGTCCTGGCCGAGCAGGTCGGCATGATGGTCGCCCGCGTAGCCGGTCCGGCCCGCGTGTGCGAGCGCGCCAGCCTGATCGCGACGCAGATCCTTGGCCTTGCCTATGCGCGCTATGTCATTGGCCTGTCCGATGGCGATGTCGCGCCTGAGGTCGCCATCGCGATGATCGGCGGCACGGTGCAGCGCTACCTCTTCGACGAATTGCCGTAAGAACCCGACGGTCAGCCGCAGCGCATTACGTCAAAAGTCCAAGACTCCGGCGAAAATGTCTATTCCCCGGGATCTTCCACAGCCTGCGGGAAGGACAGGCCGGGAATAAATCGAGCCGTCGCGACCACCAACTTCTCAAGGACACGTCGGCACAGGAACGGACCTCCGTCCGGATCGGCTATGCGATATCCGGGACCGGTCCGGCTTCGGCGGCGCGGGTATCACCACGCTGCCGAACCACCAGCTCTGGGTGAAGGATCCACCGGGCTCGACTACCGGTCGTCCGCCGAAGAAGTTGTGCGGGCCGTGGAACGCCGTGTCAGGCAGATAAGGTCGATTTCACCCTGCCGCCGCGGGCACCGGCTTCAACCGGTGCTCCGTCATTCGCTGCCTGGCCCTGACAGCCGCTAGGCGTGCGCCTGAACGCCTCAGCTTCGAACGGCGCGTGCGCCCCAGATGAGGATGCAGGCGCCAACGAACCCGGCGACTAGATAGCCGAGCCAGCCGCCGAACGATACGCCGAGCAGCCCGAACAGGAAGCTTGCCACCGCCGCGCCGACGATGCCCAGAATAATGTTGAGGAAGAGGCCGGTATCGCTCTTCATGACGCTGGATGCGATCCAGCCCGCCAGCCCGCCTATGATGATGGCCGCAATCCAGCCCACGCTTGCGTCTTCCATATGAAGTCTCCTTCGTTGCCGCCCCGACATCGCAATGATTCATCTTCCGCGCGCGTTGGCAAGACCGATCAGGTCTGGACCATTGTCGAACTGTGTAGCGACCCTGTTCAGGCCTGCCGGCGGTTGCTAGCTTTCCCCTGCGGGAAGGGCAATCGAGGAGGTGGAATTCATGCGTTCGTTACGCGGTTACACATTGGTCCTGGCGCTGGCGGTGGCAATGCCGGCAGCAATCGCCCAGGAAGCGCCCCAGCCCGAAGCCACGACGAAACTGGCCGAGCGCGTTTCCGTGCGGGCCAAGGAATTCATGGTCGCGAGTGCCCATCCGCTAGCAACACGTGCCGGCTATGCCGTGCTCGAGGCGGGCGGCACCGCTGCGGATGCCGCGGTCGCGGTCCAGGCGATGCTGGGTCTGGTTGAGCCGCAGAGCTCCGGCCTCGGCGGCGGCGCCTTCGCGCTTTACTGGGATGCCGCACTCAACGAATTGACCACTTATGACGCGCGCGAAACCGCCCCGCTCGCCGCCGACGAGAAGTACTGGCTGGGTGAGGACGGCGAAACGATGGAATTCATCGCCGCCGTGGTCGGCGGTCGCTCGGCAGGCGTGCCGGGAACGCCGAAGCTGATGGAAACGCTGCACGGCAAGTTCGGGCGGCTGCCCTGGGCCGGCCTGCTGCAGCCGGCGATCGATACCGCGGAGCAGGGGTTCACGGTCTCGCAGCGGCTTGCCGACGCGATCCCGCAGGCACCGGGGCTCGACACCTTCGAGACGACACGCAGCTACTTCTTCGATGCCGGAGGCACGCCGCTGGCCGAGGGCGCCACGCTTGAAAACCCTGCCTATGCGCGCACCCTCAGGCTTGTCGCCGAGCAGGGCGCGGCACCGTTCTATACGGGCCAGATCGCTCGCGACATCGTCGCAGCCGTGCGGACCGAGACGAATCCCGGTCTGCTGACCATGGAGGATTTCGCGCGCTACGAGGTGATCGAGCGCGAGCCGGTCTGCGTCGACTATCGCCAGAACGAGGTCTGCGGCATGGGCCCGCCGAGTTCGGGCGGTCTCACTGTCGGCCAGATGCTGGCCATGCTCGAGGCCTTCGACCTGCCGGCAATGGGTGAAGGCGTCGAGGCGCGCCATCTCTTTGCCGAGGCCTCGCGCCTGGCTTTTGCCGATCGCGGCATGTACATGGCCGACAGCGATTTCGTCGACATGCCGAAGGGGCTTCTTGACCGCGCCTATCTCGCCGAGCGTGCAGCGCTGATCGATCCGGCGGCATCCATGGGTAAGGCCGAGGCCGGCGATCCGCCCTGGGACGAGACGAAGCTCTATGCCCCCGACGTGGAGCGACCGCGCCACGGCACCTCGCACTTCGTCATCGTTGATGGCGACGGCAACGCGATCTCCATGACGACGACGATCGAAAGCGGCTTCGGCAGCCGGGTCATGACCAATGGCTTCCTGCTCAACAATGAGCTGACCGACTTCTCCTTCGCGCCGGAGGCAGATGGCAAGCCGGTCGCCAATCGTGTCGAAGCGGGCAAACGACCACGCTCTTCCATGGCGCCGACGATCGTGTTCCGCGATGAGCAGCCTGTCCTGCTCACCGGCAGCCCGGGTGGCGCCAACATCATCAACTACGTCGCGCTGTCGCTCGTTGCTCTGCTCGACTGGAACATGGACCCGCAGGAAGCGGTGGACCTGCCGCATGTCGTCAACCTGAACGGTACGACGCGTGTGGAAGAGGGCGACGGCGCCCAGCAGACGGCGGACGCCCTGACCGCGCTCGGTCATGAGGTCTCGATTGCCAACCTCAATTCCGGCCTCCACGTCATCAAGCTGGAAAACGGTGAGCTGATCGGCGCTGCCGACAAGCGCCGCGAGGGACAAGTGATGGGCCGATAACAGGCTGGCTGTCCGCTGCCTCGCCCAGCGGACGGCCAAGCTTATCGCGGCGGCGATTCTGGTATAGCTCCCCGAGAGGATAGATTTCGCTGATTATCGCTGGAGCGCGCCATGAACAGAACCGTCGCATCTTTCCTGCTCGTCACCGTGCTGACCGCGGCGCTGGCCGCGCTCAGCTTCGCCGTCGAGCAGAAGGGCTATGCCTTCGGCGCGCTCGGCCTTGCCCGGCTCGACAACCTCGCTAACGCGGCGACCTTCGTGCCGCTTGCAGCTATTTACGCCTTCGCTTCGGTGTTGATGATGATCCTGCCGCTGCGTGCCGCCGGCTTCGTCCACACCAATGGTGCGACGCCAACCTATGCGGCAACGCTGGTGCTGCTGGCGACGATCGTCGGCGTGCTCGTCGCCCGCTTCGCCTTTGGTGACCGGGCCGCGCTCTGGGCCCTGCTCGACTGGCAGTTCCTCTTTGCCGGCGCGATCATCGCCGCCCACCTGCTGATGAACGAACTGCGCCGAAACGTGCTGCTGCGCACGATCTTCTTCGTCGTCTTCATCGCCGCGACGCTGGCCTGCCTGTTCTGGACGTTCCGGCTCTGACCTGGCGGCCTTGCGATTATTGCAGGTCCGCCGTCTCCGTTTCCAGCCAGGCCCGGAACGAGCGCAGCGGTGGATGCTGCGCGCCGCTCTGCGGCCAGATCAGGTAATAGGCGCCGACACCCGAGATCGCCTCGCCATAAGCGGGAACGAGCCGGCCTGCCTCGATCTCGCCCGATGCGAGGAACGCCGGTAGCAGCGCCACGCCCATGCTGTGAATGGCGGCCTGGATCATCGTTGCGAACTGGTCGAACATCATGCCGCGCGCCGGCTGCGCGCCACAGCCATGCGCCTCGAACCAGCTCGTCCATGCTCTCGGCCGCGTTTCGAGCAGCAGAAGCGGCGCAGTCAGAAGGTCGCGCGCCTCGTCCAGCGGATGACGCTTGTGGAAGTCCGGCGCGCAGCAGGCGATCATGCGCTCGTCGAACAGCTTGACGTGCTCGGTCTCCGGCCAGTCGGGGTCGCCGAAATGGATTGCGGCGTCGAACGTGCTTTGGGCGAAGTCGAACCGTTGCAGGCGCGTGCCGAGATTGATGGTGACGCCGGGGTGCGCGGCGAGGAAATGCGGCAGGCGCGGGGCCAGCCAGCGTGTGCCGAAGGTCGGCAGGATCGCCAGCGACAGCGTGCCGCCGCCGGGATTGGCGCGCAGCCCGAGCGTCGAGCGCGCGATCAGGTCCAGCGCCTTGCGCACGTCATGCGCATAGGCCTTGGCCGCGTCGGTCGGCTTGAGACGCTTGCGCTCGCGCTTGAACAGCGTGACCTCGAGCTGTTCCTCCAGCGTCTTGACCATGCGGCTGACGGCGCCCTGGGTCAGCGACAGCTCGCGCGCGGCCGCAGCCGTCGAACCGGTGCGGCAGACGGCCTCGAAGGCGGCCAGCAGGCTGATGGAGGGCTGGAGCCGCCGGGGCGTGCTCCAAATATGCGGATTCGACATGTTTGATCGACCAAAAAGCGTTTTGCCTGCATAATACGCGGCTCATAATATATCAAAGGCTGGAACGTCCGGTCGTGGCATGCTCTGCTGCCGCGACCGCTTCCGTATTCAATTCGCCGTTCAAAGAGGACAGGCATGAACATTTCCGCACAGACCTCTCCGCACAAGGACGAAAAGATGGCGTCGTTCTCGTGGTCCGATCCCTTCCTGCTCGACGATCAGCTGACCGAAGACGAGCGCATGATCCGCGACGCTGCGGCCGGGTTCGCTTCCGACAGGCTGCTGCCGCGTGTCGAAGAAGCCTATCTGGAGGAAAAGACCGATCCGGCCATCTTCTCCGAGATGGGGCAGGCCGGCCTGCTGGGCGTGACGATCCCCGAGGAATATGGCGGCTCGGGCGCAGGCTACGTGTCCTATGGCCTTGTGGCGCGCGAGGTGGAGCGTATCGATTCGGGCTATCGCTCGATGATGAGCGTCCAGTCGTCGCTGGTGATGCATCCGATCTATGCCTATGGCTCGGAAGAGCAGCGCAAGAAATATCTGCCCAAGCTCGCCTCGGGCGAGTGGATCGGCTGCTTCGGTCTGACCGAGCCGGATGCCGGTTCCGATCCAGGCGGCATGAAGACGCGCGCGGTGAAGACCGACGGCGGCTATCGCCTCAAGGGCTCCAAGATGTGGATCTCCAACGCACCGATCGCCGACGTGTTCGTGGTGTGGGCGAAGTCGGCTGCGCATGACAACCAGATTCGCGGCTTCGTGCTCGAAAAGGGCATGAAGGGGCTCTCTGCGCCGAAGATCGGCGGCAAGCTGTCGCTGCGCGCGTCGATCACCGGCGAGATCGTCATGGAGGACGTAGAGGTCGGCGAGGACGCGCTCCTGCCGAACGTCTCCGGCCTCAAGGGACCGTTCGGCTGCCTGAACCGCGCTCGCTACGGCATCTCCTGGGGCGCCATGGGCGCGGCCGAGGATTGCTGGTTCCGCGCCCGCCAGTACGGCCTCGATCGCAAGCAGTTCAACAGGCCGCTGGCGCAGACCCAGCTCTTCCAGAAGAAGCTCGCCGACATGCAGACGGAAATCGCGCTTGGCCTTCAGGGCTCCCTGCGCGTCGGCCGCCTGATGGACGAGGGCAGGTTCGCACCGGAGATGATCTCCATCGTCAAGCGCAACAATTGCGGCAAGGCGCTGGACATCGCCAGGCAGGCGCGCGACATGCACGGCGGCAACGGCATCCAGATCGAATATCACGTCATGCGCCACGCGCAGAACCTGGAGACGGTCAACACCTATGAGGGCACGCACGACGTTCACGCCCTCATCCTGGGCCGTGCGCAAACGGGTCTGCAGGCATTCTTCTAAGGCAGCCGTCCAAGGCATGATCGTAATGAAATGAAGGTCCGCGCCTGCGCGGACCCGCAAGCTTGAAAAGGGTCTTTGAACATCATGGATATCGCAAAGGAAACGACGGCGCTTCTCGAACGCCTCGGCGTGGACAAGGCTGTGCTGGCCGGCGGATCGATGCCGTCCTACAGCCCGTTGACGGGCGGCAAGGTCGCCGACCTGGCGCCGATCTCGGCGCAGGACGCGGCAAAGGCGATCGATGCGGCCGACGAGGCATTCCGCCAGTGGCGCAATGTGCCGGCCCCGCGCCGTGGCGAACTCGTGCGCCTGCTGGGCGAGGAACTGCGCGCTTCCAAAGACGACCTCGGCCGTCTCGTTTCCATCGAGGCGGGAAAGATTCCGTCCGAGGGTCTGGGCGAGGTTCAGGAGATGATCGACATCTGCGATTTCGCTGTCGGTCTGTCGCGCCAGCTCTATGGCCTGACCATTGCCTCCGAGCGCCCCGGCCACCGGATGATGGAGACCTGGCACCCGCTCGGCGTCGTCGGCGTGATCTCGGCATTCAATTTCCCGGTCGCCGTGTGGTCTTGGAATGCTGCGCTGGCGCTGGTGTGCGGAAATTCGGTCGTCTGGAAGCCGTCCGAAAAGACGCCGCTGACCGCGCTCGCCTGCCAGGCGATTTTCGCGCGCGCCGCGTCGCGCTTCGGTGATGCGCCGGAGGGGCTGCTGCAGGTGCTGATCGGCGACCGCGCCATCGGCGAGGTGCTTGTCGACCATCCGAAGGTTCCGCTCGTCTCCGCCACCGGCTCGACCCGTATGGGCGCCGAGGTCGGCCCGCGGCTGGCGAAGCGTTTCGCGCGCGCCATCCTCGAACTCGGCGGCAACAATGCCGGCATCGTCTGCCCGTCCGCCGATCTCGACATGGCGCTGCGCGCCATCGCCTTCGGCGCCATGGGCACGGCCGGCCAGCGCTGCACGACGCTGCGGCGGCTGTTCGTACACGAGAGCGTCTATGACGACCTCGTGCCGCGTCTCAGGAAGGCCTACGAAAGCGTTTCGGTCGGCAACCCGCTCGAGACCGGCGCGCTGGTCGGTCCGCTGATCGACGCCGCTGCCTACAAGGGCATGCAGTCGGCACTTGAAAAGGCAAAGGCCGCGGGCGGCGAGATCACCGGCGGAGCGCGCATCGAGACGGCCCACGACACCGCCTTCTATGTGCGCCCGGCGCTGGTCGAGATGCCGAAGCAGGTTTCGCCGGTCACGGAAGAAACCTTCGCGCCGATCCTCTACGTGATGAAATATTCCGACTTCGACGCGGCAATTGCCGACCACAATGCAGTGGGTGCAGGGCTTTCCTCGTCGATCTTCACCCTGGATATGCGCGAGGCCGAGCGCTTCCTGTCGGCCGACGGCTCCGATTGCGGCATTGCCAACGTCAATATCGGCACCTCGGGTGCGGAGATCGGCGGTGCATTCGGCGGCGAGAAGGAAACCGGCGGCGGCCGCGAATCCGGATCGGACGCGTGGAAGGGCTACATGCGCCGCGCCACAAACACGGTGAATTACTCGACCGTGCTTCCGCTGGCGCAGGGCGTCTCGTTCGACATCTGACGCGATCGTCTCAACGAAAAGGGCGGCACCTGTGCCGCCCTTTTTCTTTCAATCAGGTCAGGCTGCTCAGGCCGCGCTGGCCAAGCGTTCCCGCGCGAACGAGCGGCCATCGCTGTCGAAGATGTGCAGGTCGCCGGCGTCTGCCGTCAGCCGCACGGTCGAGCCGCGCTTGATCTCGGCATTGCCGGGCAGCTTGGCGACCAGCGGCTCGCCTTCGCGACCCAGATCGACATAGAGAAGCTGCACCTCGCCGAGCTGCTCGATATAGTCGATGCGCCCTTCGAACAGCACGCTGCCATCCGCGTCCGTTGCCACGCGCAGGTCTTCCGGTCGCACGCCGAAGCTGGCCTGTGTGCCGGCGGCCGAGTCCGGCGTCTGGGTGGGCACGTGCGCGACCGTCCCGTCGGCGAGCCGGACGGCGGTGGGCCCGCCCGCCCGCTCGATCGTCGCCGGCACGATGTTCATCGACGGCGAACCGATGAACTGGGCAACGAACAGATTGCCGGGGTGGCGATAGAGTTCCATCGGCGAGCCGACCTGCTCGACATAACCGTCCTTGAGCACCACGATCCTGTCGGCGAGCGTCATCGCCTCGACCTGGTCATGGGTGACGTAGATCATCGTCGTGTTGGCCATCTGCTCCTTGAGCTTGGCGATCTCTATGCGGGTGGCGACGCGCAGTGCGGCGTCGAGGTTCGACAGCGGCTCATCGAACAGGAACACTTTTGGGTTGCGGCAGATGGCGCGACCGATAGCAACGCGCTGCCGCTGGCCGCCGGAGAGCGCCTTGGGCAATCGGTCGAGATATTTGGTGAGCTGCAGGATTTCCGCCGCCTGCTTCACGCGCTCGTCGATCTCGGCCTTGCTGGCCTTCGCGATCTTCATGCCGAAAGCCATGTTGTCGTAGACCGTCATGTGGGGATAGAGCGCATAGGACTGGAACACCATGGCGATGCCGCGCTTGGACGGCGGCACGTCGTTGACGACGTCTCCGTCGATCTGCAGCTCGCCCCCTGTTATGTCCTCGAGTCCGGCGATCGTGCGCAGCAGTGTCGACTTCCCGCAGCCGGACGGGCCGACGAAGACGATGAACTCCCCGATTTGATGTCGAGATCGATGCCATGCAGGATTTCGAGGTTGCCGTAGGCTTTCTTCACGTCCCTGAGCAGCAGATTGGCCATGTTTTCCTCCTCCCGATTCCGTTCGTTCAGGCGATCCGTCCGAACCACGCGCCATAAGCGCTGAGCCTGATCGTTCCACCCGCGCTTGTGCCCGAAAAGCCATGCCCCGGTATCGAGACCGGTGAAACGCCGTCGCCCAGTTCCAGCGCGGCGTCGTTGCCGCCGAGGTTGAAGGCGCACAGGATCTGTTCGTTGCCGTGACGGCGGGTGAAGACCACCACGTCGCCCTGCGCATCGTTGAAGGTGATTGAGCCCTTGATCAGCGCCGGATGGGCCGCGCGGAAGGCGAGCATGCGGCGATAATGTTCGAGCAGCGAGTTATCGTCGTCGGCCTGCGTGTTGACCGCCATGGTCAGATGCTCGGCCGGCACCGGAAGCCAGGGCCGGGCCGGCGAGAATCCGGCATTGGGCTGGTGCGAATCCCACACCATCGGCGTACGGCAGCCGTCCCGCCCCTTGAATTCCGGCCAGAAGCGGATGCCGTAGGGGTCCCGAAGATCCTCGAAGGCCAGGTCCGCTTCCGGTAGGCCGAGTTCCTCACCCTGATAGATGCAGACCGAACCGCGCAGGCTCATCAACAGCGCCGAGATCACCTTAAGATAGGCAGTGCGATCCCATTCGCTGGCCGCCCAGCGCGATGCATGCCGCATCACGTCGTGGTTGGAAAAGGCCCAGCACGACCAGCCGTCGCTGGCGACACGGTCGAATTCCTCCAGCACGGTGCGCACCCGCTCTGCGCTGATCTTGTCGGGCGACAGGAAGTCGAACGAGTAGCACATATGCACGCGGTCGCTGCCGGCCGTGTAGTCCGCCACGATCTGCAGGCCGCGTTGCGCGTCCCCTACCTCGCCGACTGCCGCCGCCGCCGGATACTCGTCGAGCAGCGCGCGGAATCGGGTAAGAAACGCTACGTTTTCCGGCCTGCTCTTGTCGTAGACGTGGTCCTGCCAGTTGTAGGGATTGACCGCCGGCGCCGTTGAATAGTCACGCGATTCCGGCGCCAGTGCCGGATTGTCCTCGAGCCCCTGGCTGTGGAAGTAGAAGTTGATCGTATCGAGCCGGAAGCCGTCGACGCCACGCTCGAGCCAGAAGCGGGTGACGTCGAGCAGTGCGTCCTGGACCTCGCTGTTGTGGAAGTTGAGATCCGGCTGCTCGGCCAGGAAGTTGTGCATGTAATATTGCTGACGCCGCGCATCCCACGCCCAGGCGGACCCGCCGAAGATCGACAGCCAGTTGTTGGGCGGCGTGCCGTCGGGCTTTGCGTCCGCCCATACGTACCAGTCAGACTTCGGGTTGTCGCGCGAGCCCCGGCTTTCGCGGAACCAGGGATGCGCATCCGACGTATGGGACAGGACGAGGTCGATCATCACCTTGAGCCCGAGCCGGTGCGCCTCGGCGACCACCGCGTCGAAATCGTCCAGCGTGCCGAACATCGGCTCGACGTCGCGATAGTCGGAGACGTCGTAGCCGAAATCCGCCATCGGCGAGCGGAAGAAAGGCGAAATCCAGACCGCGTCCGCGCCGAGGCTGGCGATGTGCGGCAGCCGGGTCAGGATGCCGCGCAGGTCGCCGATGCCGTCGCCGTCGGAATCCTGGAAGGAGCGCGGGTAGATCTGGTAGATGACCGCCCCCGCCACCAGTCGCGGTCCGGTTCCACCGCCGGTTCCGCGCCTTCCCTGTTCTGGATATGCATTGCAGCCTGCATCGATCAACCACCCTTGACGGAGCCCGCGAGCAGCCCGCGGACGAAATAGCGTTGCAACGAGAAAAACACGATAAGCGGCACGATTATGGTGACGAAGGCCGATGTCGTGAGAATTTCCCAATCGCCGCCGCGTGAACCGAGCAGCGCATTGAGCTTTCCGGTCAGCACGAGCTGGCTCGAGCCTGAGCCCAGGAACACCATGGCCACCAGCAGGTCGTTCCAGACCCACAGGAACTGGAAGATCGCAAAGGAGGCGAGCACGGGGAAGGAGAGCGGCAGCACGATCTTGACAAAAATTTCGAAGTCGCTCGCTCCGTCGATACGCGCCGATTCCATGATCTCGCGCGGAAGGCCGGCGATATAGCTGCGCAGCAGGTAGATCGCGAACGGCAGGCCGAAGCCCGTGTGCGCAAGCCAGATGCCGAGATAGGTCTTGGCCGGCACGCCGAAGAAGGCGCCGACGCCATTATAGAGCTTGAGCAGCGGTATCAGCGACATCTGCAGGGGGACGACCAGCAGGCCGATGACGACGGCGATCAGGATCGCGCGGCCGGGAAAACGCATCCAGGCGCGCGTAGGCTGCGAACGCCGCGATCAGGATCGGGATGATGGTGGCCGGAATCGTCACGGTCAGCGAGTTGATGAACGATCGGCCGATGCCCTCCGAAAACAGCACCGTCTCGTAGTTTTCCGTGGTGAAGCGCGGCGGCGTCGACGCCTCGAAGAAGACGCGCTCGCCGCGGCGACCCTCGAAGGCTACGGGCGAGGAATAGACATAGCTGCCGTCCTCGTTCACCTGCAGCGTGACGCCATCTTCCAGTTCGGCCACTGTGCCGGCCTGATGCGCGGTCGGCTCCTGGATGCGCGTACCGAAGGCCGTGATGCGCAGTGCGGTTCCGTCCTCCAGCAGGTTGCCGGAGATCACAAAGCGCCCGCCCTGCTCGACCTGGGCGTCGGCGGCGTCGGTGCGGCCTTGCCCCGTCTGCGACGAGGTGGTCAGCGCGGTCCACCAGCCGGAAACGGCGATCTGGTCCTTGTCGCGCAGCGACGACACCAGGATGCCGAGCGTCGGGACGGTCCAGACGATGACGATCAGCAGCACGGCGATATGAACGCCCCAGCGCTGGGCAAAGCTTTTGCCGGTCGCAGCCATGTCAGTGTCCTCCCGTCTCGCGCGTGGCGTTGCGGATGTTCCAGATCATGATCGGTATGACGGCGAGCATGATGATGATCGCGATGGTCGCGCCGCGGCCGAAATCGCCGCCGCCGCGAACATCCAGTCGAACATCAGATTGGCGAGAACCTGGGTGTTCCACTGCCCGTTTGTCATGGTCAGCACGATGTCGAAGACCTTGAGGACCAGGATGGTGATGGTGGTCCACACCACCGCGATCGTGCCCCAGATCTGCGGCACCATGATCTTCCAGAAGATCTGGAAGCCATTGGCGCCGTCGATGGTCGCAGCCTCAATCGTCTCGTCGGGGATACCGCGCAGCGCGGCCGACAGGATCACCATGGCAAAGCCCGTCTGGATCCAGATGAGGATCACCATCAGAAAGAAGTTGTTCCAGAAGGGCAGCGAAATCCATACCTGCGGTTCTCCGCCGAACCATTGCACGATGGCGTTGAGCACGCCGATCTGCGTCTGGCCGTCGCCGCGGTACTCATAGATGAACTTCCAGATCACGCTGGCGCCCACGAACGAGATGGCCAGCGGCATGAAGACGAACATCTTGGCGATGTTGCCCCACCAGATGCGGTCGGTTAGCACGGCGATGACGAGGCCGAAGAAGGTGCAGGCCGCCGGCACAACGGCGAGCCAGAGGAAATTGTTGAAGATCGCCTGGCGGAATTCCCTGTCGCCCAGCGCCCATTCGTAATTGGCGGTGCCGACAAAATTCTGACCGCCGCGATCGAGGAACGAGAGGCGCGCCGTCTCGATCACGGGGTAGATGAGATAAATCGTGAGGATCAGGAGGGCGGGCCCGAGGAACAGCCACGGCCGGATCAACCCTTGGCGTCGCAGATTGTCGATGGCCGACTGGCTCGAAACGCCGTGCGCCGGAAAGATCATGTCCAGCAGTCGGTTGGCGCCCCAGAAATAGACGACGCAACCCGAAACGCCCAGAACGACAGTCAGAATCGCAGAGATGATCTGGCCCGTCATCGTATCCTCCCACTGCTGGCCGGGGCTTGCGCGGGAAGCGTCCCACGCCGACCTCGGTGCGATAGATTTAGCCGAAGATGTCGACTTGCCTGCCGGTCCGGGCCGCGCGCGACCCGGACCGTATGTTTCGGGGAGGAGCCCCGCCCTATTTGATGGCGTCCCAGCTCGTCTGGATTTCGGTGGCGACCTGCTCGGCCGGCTTGCCGCCGACGAGTTCGACCATGCCGGTCCAGAACGATCCTGCGCCGATGCGTCCGGGCATCAGGTCCGATCCGTCGAAGCGGAAGGTCGTGGCGTCTGCCAGGATCTGCCCCTGACGCTTCAACTCTTCATTCGCATAGGCATCGACATTGACGCCCTTGTGCGGGGTCACGAAGCCGGACTGGGCCATCCACAGTTCATGCGTGAGCGGCATCTTCAGGAACTCGATGAAGGCCCGCGAGGCATCCGAATCCTTGGTGATCATCGCCAGCGTGCCGGCGCCGAGAACCGGCTTGCCGAGATCCTTCTCCGCATAGGGCGGCATGTAGAAGAAGTCCGCGTCGATGCCCATTTCGGTGCCTTCGGGGAAGAAGGACGGGATGAACGACGCCTGATGGTGCATGTAGCACTTCGGCGGAATGTCGAAGAGTCCCTTCGGGCTGTCGCGGAAGTCGGTCGCGGCGACCGCGGCAGCGCCACCGTTGACGTAATCGTTGTTGGTGGCGATGGAGGCGAAGATCTCCAGCGCCTCCACGACCTGTGGGTCGTTGAAGGGAATCTCGTTCTTCACCCACTGGTCGTAGACGGACGGTTCGTGGATGCGCAGCATGATGTCCTCGACCCAGTCGGTCGCTGGCCATCCGGTCGCGCCGCCCGAACCCAGGCCGATGCACCACGGCACACCGCCATCCTCGACGATCTGGTCCTGCAGCGCCAGCAACTCTTCCATGGTCTCCGGCACTTCGTAGCCGGCGTCCTCGAAATTGTCCGGCGAATACCAGACGAGCGATTTCACGTCGGCCTTGTAGGGGAAGGCGAAGAACTGTTCATCGCCCTTATCGTCGGCATAGGTGCCGAGATCGACCCAGGATTCGCCGGCCCCGTAGTTCTGGGCGACCCAGGCGGCAGTGTCTTCGCCGAGGGGCGTGAGCAGGCCCTTCGATGCAAGGTCCTGGATAAGGCCCGGCTGCGGCAGGATCGCGATATTGGGCGGGCTGCCCGCCTGCGTGTCGATGACGATCTGCTGTTCGTAGTTCTCTGACGACGAATAGTTGACGGTGGCACCCGTCGCTTCTCGGAAATATTCGAGGATCGACTGGATTAGGTCTTCGTCGGCGCCGCGCCAGGGTCCGAAAACTGTCAGCGTCTGGCCAGACAGGTCGGTCTGCTGCAAGGTTTCGTAGTCCGACCAGGTGAAACGGCTGTCCTCGCCCGGCGCGAATTTGAGCTCGGCTGCGGCCGGGGCCGCATACATGGCTATGGTGGCAAGCGCTGCGCCTGCCAGCAGGGATTTCCTCATGATTTCCTCCCGTTCGAAATCGACATCATTCGATGCACGCAACCTCCATTGCGCACACGGCCAGCGCGTTGTTTCGCCGGTTGCTCCGACACGAAATCCAAAGCGCTTTGACTACTCGCATCTTCGACACCGAATTGACGCAAAGTCAATAGGGGCAGCGACCTAATCGATTTAATGTGCCCGCAATGGCGCGCTGCAGCATAGGTTTGCGGCAATGCGGTACGAATTTCCGCTTTGCCAGCGGGAACGGTCAGCCCTAATATTCATGGGAAGAAAGCGATATCGACACCGAATTTAGCTCGATCATTCAAAGCGATTTGGATGAAATGGCACGAAGTGTTGGCGTCGGCAGTGGAGCAGGAATGTGAACCTCAAGCAGTTATCCAGTATGCTGGATCTGTCGCAGACGACGGTAAGCCGGGCGCTCAACGGCTATCCCGAGGTTGCCGAGGAAACGCGCAGACGGGTCGTCGACGCCGCCAAGCGGCACGGCTATCGCCCCAACCCGAGCGCAAGGCGCCTGGCGACGGGCAAGGCGGGCATGATCGGCTATGTCATGCCCACGGGCGCCAGCGTGGAGATCGATCCGCATTTCGTCGAGTTTCTTTCGGGCCTCGGCGACTATGCACGTACGCATGAGCTCGACCTCGCGCTGTCACCTTCGACCATGGAAGATGAGGAAACCACCTACCGCCGCATCGTCGCAAATCGCCAGGTCGATGCGGTCTACATTTCCTCGCCGCGCCCGAAAGACAGTCGCATCAGGTTGCTCAACGAGCTGGGCATTCCGTTCATCGTGCACGGCCGTTCGGAGGGGCTCGACTTCGACTACCCATTTCTGGATATCGACAATGAGGCCGCGTTTTATGAAGCGGCGCGTTTGCTGGTGCAGCTCGGCCACCGCCGCATCGCGCTGATCAACGGCAATCCTGACCAGACCTTCGCCATCCACCGAGAGCGCGGCGCACGACGGGCGATGGTGGCAAGCGGGGTCGAATTGCCCCCTTCACGCATCCGGGCACTGCCGATGACGGAGGAAAACGGCTATTCCGCCGCCCGTGAAATCCTTGCCGCAAAGGAGCGCCCGACGGCGATCATGTGCTCGAGCATGCTGATGACGCTGGGCATCATCCGGGCGTTGCGCGATGCGGGGCTCAGCGTGCCGGGCGACGTTTCGCTTGTCGCGCATGACGACGTGTTTCCCTTTCTGCGCCCCGAAAACTTCCCGGTGCCGCTGGCAACCACGCGATCTTCGATCCGGTCCGCCGGCCAGCGCATCGCCGAGCGTCTGGCAGCGCGCATAGGCGGCCTCGAAGAGGGCGCGCGGGGCGAGGTGTGGCCGGTCGATCTCGTCGTGCGCGGCTCGGTCGCGCAGGCCCGGACCTAACGCCGGCGACGTTTGCGCCCGTAGAGCTCGAGCCTGTGGTGGACGATCTCGTAGCCCAGCTCGCGCGCGATTTCCTGCTGAAGCTCCTCGATGCGGTCTGACTGGAACTCGATCACGTCGCCGGTCTCGATGTCGATCAGATGGTCGTGATGATCGCCCACGGCAGGTTCGAAACGCGATGGTCCGCCCTCGAAGGCGTGGCGGTGGATGGCGCCGATGCCCTCCAGCAGCTTCATCGTCCGATAGACGGTCGACAGCGATATGCTGCTGTCGATCGCAACCGCGCGACGGAAGATTTCCATCGCGTCGGGATGATCGCCCGCGTCGGAAAGAATGCCGAGTATGACCCGGCGAGGCCGGGTGATGCGCACGCCGGCCTCTCGCAATGCCGCCTCGTAATCAGGCTTCGGAATCACGGTCTGGTTCATGGGGCGAATATGCTTCTTTTGGGCAATCGTTGCAAAGAATGATCGCTGTGGTGCGAGTTCCGTGGCAAGGCGCAGGTCGCCATTCCGCATGGCGTCCTGGTTTGGAAGCCGAGGACAGAGCTTCTATTTGCAAACGATTTGCAATTGCATTGACGCAAGTGCGAAAGCGCGCTATGTGCTGATAGTCCGCGTACTATCCTGCCGATTCCGGAGCCTTCATGTTCGCCAGATCCGCTCTAGCCGCCCTCGCCTTGTGCCTCGCCGTGCTGCCTGCCGCAGCGCAGGAGGAAAGGTTGAAGGTCGTCACCACGTTCACCGTCATCGCCGATATTGCCAGCAACGTTGCCGGCGAGGCTGCCGACGTCGAATCGATCACCCGGCCGAACGCCGAAATTCACGAATACCAGCCGACGCCAGGCGACATGCTGCGCGCCCAGGACGCCGACCTGATCCTCTGGAACGGCCTCAACCTCGAACTCTGGTTCGAGCGCTTTTTCCAGAACCTGCGCGACGTGCCCGGCGTGGTGGTCAGCGAAGGCGTCGAGCCGATAGGCATCACGGAAGGCCCATATAGCGGCAAGCCGAACCCGCATGCCTGGATGTCGCCGAGCGACGTTCTGACCTATGTCGAGAATATCCGTGCCGCCTTCGCCGAGCACGATCCGGCCAACGCCGAGATTTATGCGGCCAATGCGGCTGCCTATTCGGCCGAGATCGAAGCCATGGTGCAACCGATCCGCGAGAGGCTTTCGACCATTCCCGAAGAGCGTCGCTGGCTGGTGACCAGCGAAGGCGCATTTTCCTATCTTGCGCGCGACTTCGGCCTGAAGGAACTTTACCTCTGGCCTATCAATGCGGATGCGCAGGGCACGCCGCAGCAGATCCGCAAGGTGATCGACCAGATGCGCGAGAACGGCATTCCCGCTATCTTCAGCGAGAGCACGGTCTCGCCGAACCCGGCCCAGCAGGTGGCGCGCGAAACGGGCGCCAGCTATGGCGGGGTTCTCTACGTCGATTCCCTGAGCGATGCCGATGGACCGGTCCCCACCTATCTCGATCTTCTGCGGGTCACCACGGAAACGATAGCCGAAGGCCTTTCTCAATGAATGTCGCGGCGGAAAAGTCGCTGTCCATGCAGGCCGGTGCGTCAAGCGCCGGCCTCGACGTCAGGAATGTAACGGTCACCTACCGCAACGGCCAGGCGGCGCTGGTCGATGCCGGCTTCTCGATCCCGCGCGGCACCATCACGGCACTCGTCGGCGTCAACGGCAGCGGCAAGTCGACGCTGTTCAAGGCGATCATGGGTTTTGTGCCGCTGGCCGCCGGTTCCGTCTCGATCATGGGCGAGCCGGCCGGCCGTGCCCTGCGCCGCAACGTCGTCGCCTATGTCCCGCAGGCCGAGGAGGTCGACTGGAACTTCCCGATCCTTGTCGAGGACGTTGTGATGATGGGCCGCTACGGCCACATGAACTTTCTGCGCATCGCTTCGGCGAACGACCGGCGCATGGTCGACGAAGCGCTGGAGCGTGTCGGCATGTCCGGCTTCCGCAAGCGCCAGATCGGAGAGCTTTCCGGTGGCCAGAAGAAACGCGTCTTCCTGGCGCGCGCTGGCGCAGGAGGGGCAGGTGATCCTGCTCGACGAGCCGTTCACCGGTGTCGATGTCACCACCGAGGAGGCGATCATCGCCCTTTTGCGCTCTCTGCGCGACGAGGGCCGCGTGATGCTGGTCTCGACACACAATCTCGGCTCGGTCCCCGAATTCTGCGACCGCGCGGTGCTGCTCAACCGCACCATTCTGGCCGCCGGCCCGACGAACGAAGTCTTCACTCGGCCCAATCTGGAGGCAGCTTTCGGCGGCGTCCTGCGCCATTTCGTCCTCGGCGGTCCGGTGCTGCACGACGACGAGGACGGGCGCGAATTGACGGTGTTGACCGACGACGAGCGGCCCTTCGTGCTTTACGGCGACAAGGCGCAGTCGAGCAGTGGCCCTGCCGACGCGGAGGACAATGCCGCCGCACGCGGGGATGACCCCCAATGAGCGAACTGCTCTTTCAGCCGTTTTCATACGGCTACATGGTCAACGCCATGTGGGTGTCGGCGCTGGTCGGCGCCGTATGCGCCTTTCTGTCGGCCTATCTGATGCTGAAGGGCTGGTCGCTGATCGGCGACGCGCTCTCGCATGCCATCGTTCCCGGTGTGGCGGGCGCCTATATGCTGGGGCTGCCCTTCGCCGTGGGCGCATTCTTTTCCGGTGGGCTTGCCGCCTGTGCCATGCTGTTCCTGACCACCCAGACACGACTGCGCGAGGATGCAGTAATCGGGCTTATCTTCACCTCCTTCTTCGGCATCGGCCTCTTCATGGTGTCGCTGTCGCCGGCTTCGGTGAACATCCAGACCATCGTGCTCGGCAACATCCTTGCGGTGACGCCGGCTGACACGCTGCAGCTCGTCATCATCGCCGGCGTCTCGCTGGCGATTCTCGTCGCCAAATGGAAGGACCTGATGGTCACCTTCTTCGACGAGAACCATGCAAGGTCGATCGGTCTGCGGCCCGGGCTGCTGCGCGTCTTGTTCTTCACGCTGCTCTCGGCCTGTACGGTCGCTGCGCTGCAGACGGTCGGTGCCTTCCTCGTCATCGCAATGGTCGTGACGCCGGGCGCGACGGCGTATCTTTTGACCGACCGCTTTCCACGCCTGATCGTCACAAGTGTCGCGATCGGTTCGCTGACGAGCTTCGTCGGCGCCTATGCGAGCTACTTCATCGACGGCGCGACGGGCGGCATCATCGTGGTGCTGCAGACGCTGATTTTCCTCGCTGCGTTTTTCTTCGCGCCGAAGCATGGGCTGCTTGCGGCCCGCAGGCAGGCAAGGGCCGCGATCGAGGCTGTGCGATGATCGATACGCTGCTTCTGCCTTTCCAGTTCCCGTTCATGCAGCAGGCCTTTGTGATTGCGATCCTGGTGGCAGCACCGATGGGGCTGCTGTCATCTTTCCTGATCCTCAAGGGCTGGTCGCTGATGGGCGATGCTATCAGCCACGCGGTGCTGCCGGGCGTCGTGCTGGCCTATGTTGCCGGTTTGCCGCTAGCAATCGGTGCCTTCGGCGCGGGCATGTTCTGCGCGCTCGCAGTCGGTTTCCTGAGGGAAAACAGCCGCGTCAAGGAGGACACCGTCATGGGTGTCGTGTTCTCCGGAATGTTCGGCCTCGGCATCGTCATGTTTTCGATGATCGAGAGCGAACTGCACCTGCTGCATGTGCTGTTCGGCAACATCCTGGGCGTGACCTGGGGCGATGTTGCCGAAACAGGCGTCATCGCGCTGATAGCGCTCGGCTTCGTCGGCCTGCTGCGCCGCGACCTGCTTCTGCACGCGTTCGACGCCCAGCACGCCCGCGCTATCGGCCTCCCGGTGCGGTTCTACCACTATGGGCTTCTGGCCGTCCTGTCGTTGACCATTGTCGGCGCGCTCAAGGCAGTCGGCATCATCCTGGCTATCGCCATGCTGATAGCGCCGGGCGCGATTGCGTTTCTCGTGACCCGCCGGTTCGAGGCCATGCTGGCGGTTGCCGTTTCGGTCGCGGTCGGCTGCGCGTTCCTGGGCGTCTATCTGTCGTTCTTCATTGACAGCGCGCCCGCGCCGACCATCGTGGTCTTGATGACGCTGGTCTTCGTCGCAGCCTTCGCCTGGTCGCAGATGCGTGCTGCTCCCGCCAGCCCGCGATCAGCGCACGATGAAGCCGGCGCCTAGCGGATCGTCATCCTCGACGACGAATTCAGCGCGTCCGCTGTAGAAGGCACGGCCGGACACGCGCACGGTCACGGCATCCATGTGCCCGGCCTTGGTCGACCGGGCGACGGTTCCCTCAAAGCGCGAGCCGACGATGCTTTCGAAAGTGCGCGTCTCGCCCACCGCCGCTTCTCCCTTGGCGTGCATCGCGGCAAGTCGCGCCGTGACGCCGGAACCCGTCGGCGACCGGTCGACCTGGCTGTCGGCGAAGACGCAGACATTTTTCGTCGGGTGCCCGCCCGATCCATCGCCGCCATCCGTCAGGATCGAGCCGTAGAGGAACGCGAGGTCTCCATGGTCCGGATGTGAAAGCGGCACGGCGGCCTTCGCGCTTTCGGTGAGCGCCGCAGCGGCATCGGCGAATTCACGAACGGAATCGCGGCCGAATTCAAGCCCGAACTGCCGGCAGTCGGCCAAGGCGTAGAACGCGCCGCCATAGGCGATGTCGAACCGGATGGTGCCATAACCGGATACTTCGACCTGGCAGTCCGATGCGAAGAGGAAGGACGGTACGCTTTCGAACGAGACAGCGCCGGCGCGGCCGTTGTCGACTTCCACCTCGGCCCTCACTAGTCCGCAGGGGCATTCGATATTGACCACGGTCACGGGCTCGGTCTTCGCGACCAGCCCCTGGTCAATCGCATAGCGGCCCAGCGCCAGGATGGCGTGGCCGCACATCGTCGAATAGCCCTCATTGTGCATGAACAGCACCGCGAGGTCGGCGTCCGGCAGGTCTGGTTCGACAAGCAGCGCCCCATACATATCGAAGTGCCCGCGAGGCTCGAACATCAGGAGGCGGCGCAGATGATCGAGATTGTCGCGCACGAAGGCGCGCTTTTCGAGGATCGTGCCTTTCGGCAGCGGCGGATAGCCGTCGGTAACGATCCGCAACGGCTCGCCGCCGGTATGCATGTCGACAACGCGCAAGCTGCCCGGCATCAGCGCCCTTTCGAGAACATCGCCTGAAGCTTGGCGAACGACATTGCGTGACGTGCATATTCGAAGGTGCCGTCTTCGAGCATCTCTTTCGCCGCGGCCTCGACGGCGCCAAAGGCTACCGTTGTAAGCTTGGAACCGACCGAGACGCGCCGGGCACCTGCTTCCGACAGGCTGGCGACGGAAAAACCCGGCACCGCCAGAACGTTAACCGGCTTGCCGACGCTTGTGCAGACGGTTTTCACGCCGGCGATGTCTGAGAGGCCGGGAGCGTAGAGCACATCGGCGCCGGCCTTCTCGAATGCCTGCAGCCGGCGGATCGTGTCGTCGAGATCGGGGCGGCCCCAGAGAAAATTCTCCGCACGCGCGGTGAAGACGAACTCGTGCCCAAGCGCGCGGGCCGCTTCAACGGCCGCCGCGACGCGTTCCACGGCATGCGAGAATTCGAAGATCGGCCTGTCCGGGTCGCCGGTGGAATCCTCGATCGAACATCCGGCCAGTCCCGTGGACGCAGCGCGCCTGATCGTTTCCGCGGCATCTTCCGGGCTGTCGCCCTTGCCTTTCTCGAGGTCTGCAGAGACCGGCAAGTCGACGGCTTCCACCAGTTCGCGACAATGTGCGAGCATCGTTTCGAAGTCGACGCCGCCATCGGGCAGGCCGCGCGAGAACGCGTAGCCCGCGCTCGTGGTGGCGAGCGCCTTGAAGCCCATATCGGCCAGCAGCTTGGCTGTGCCTATATCCCATGGGTTTGGGATGACGAAGGCGCCCGGGCCGTCGTGCAGCCGTCTGAATTCTTCCGCCTTGCTCACGAGATCCTCCGCTGGCTTGCCGCGAGGGCCACGTTAGGTCGCCGACGACGCGTCAGCAAAGGCTCGCAATTGGGCCAGCGGCACCATCCTGACATGGGCGTTTGCGCTTGGGGAACGAAAAGAAAGCGGCGCGGCAGCCCGTAAGGGCGCCAGCGCCGCCTTGCCCGGCCGCGAGACTGATCCGCTACTCAGCGGCCGAACCTCGTCATTCTGCCGCCGCGCGCTGCCCGGAACCGGTTTCCACTGCTTCCACGATGGCCGCCGTAAACGCTTCCAGATCGTCAGGCTTGCGGGCGGTTATCACATTGCCGTCACGCACCGTCTGGGAATCTTCCCAGCGCGCGCCGGCATTTTCCATGTCGGTCCGGATCGAGTGGTAGGATGTGGCTCTCAGCCCGTTCACCAGACCGGCTTCAATCAGCAGCCACGGTGCATGGCAGATCGCCGCGACAGGCTTTCCGGTCGCATGAAAATCGCGAATGAACCCTACTGCCGCCTTTTCGGTGCGCAGCACGTCAGGGTTGATCTGTCCGCCCGGCAGCACCAGCGCGTCATAGTCTTCAACCCGAGCGTCGCTCAGGGTCCGGTCGACCTTGACGGCCGAACCCCAGTCTTTCTTTTCCCAGCCGGTAATCTCGCCGTTCTCGATAGAAACGACATCGACCGTTGCGCCGGCGTTCCGCAGTTTTTCCAGCGGCACCTCAAGTTCCGACTGCTCGAAACCGTTGGTTGCAAGGATCATGATGCGTGATTCAGGGATAGTTGGCATTCTCGCCTCCAGTTATCCCCCGCTCCGCTTGAAGAACGCGCGACGCTATCAATCGTTCAAGATTTTTTGGCCACTTGCGCGTTGCCGAAACGGTCAGGCGAGACCGAGCAGGCGCGGCAGTTCGCGCATGTCGTCGAATGGTAAGCCGCCGGCTGCAGCAAGCGCCTCGCGATCCGACATCGGGTCGGCATGATAGGAGAAGACACGCATGCCCGCCGCGACACCCGCCTGGGTGCCCGGCACGCTGTCTTCGATCACCACGCAGCTTGCAGGCTCGAAGCCCATCTCACGTGCAGCATGGAGAAAGAGATCGGGAAACGGCTTGCCGCGCTCCACCATGGTCGAGCTGTAAAGCGCGTGCCCGAAATGGGGAAGCAGACCCGTGGAGCCGAGCGTCAGATGCATCTTCTCGAGCCTGGCGGACGAGGCTACGCACCAGGGTACGTTGCGTGCGCGAAGCGTATCTACCACGTGCTCGATATGGGGGATGGCGTCGACGCCGGCGCCGAAAATCTCGTCAAGCGAGCCATACCACCGTTCGGTGAGATCGAAGCCCAGCCGATAGTCGCCGGCTTCGATCTCTTCCTGCACGCTCTTCATGCTGCGACCTGAATAGACGCGCCGGCAGTATTCGTAGGTGACGTCATGTCCCGCCGCGCAGAACCATTCGGCGAGCACCCGGTTGGCCCGCTCCTCTGTGTTCACCAGAACGCCGTCGCAATCGAAGATGACGAGGCCCGGCGGCGTGTGCGTAACTGCGCTCATTTAGTACCCGTCGAGCCGAAACCGCCAGCACCCCTTGCCGTCTCCTCGGCCAGATCGCGCTCCTCAATCACCGCGTGGCTGACGGGCGCGAGGACAAGCTGCGCGATGCGCATGCCGCGCTCGATCGCGAAGTCCTCGTGACCAAGATTGACGAGCAGCACCTGAACCTCGCCGCGATAGTCGCTGTCGATGGTTCCCGGCGTGTTGAGGCAGGTGATGCCATGCTTGAACGCGAGGCCGGAGCGGGGCCGCACCTGTCCTTCGTAGCCGGCAGGAATCTCGAAGATCAGCCCTGTCGGCACCAGCGCCCGCCGGCCCGGCAGCAATATCATCGGACGGTCTTCCGGCACCGCGGCGCGCAAGTCCATGCCGGCCGCGCCGTCGCTTTCATAGGCTGGCAGCGCCAGCCCCTGCGAATGCGGCATGCGGACGATGCCGAGGACTGGTGCGGAGCGGGTGTCGGGAGCGGGCTTCATGACGCGCATGCTATGGCGGGGCATGCCGCTCTGGTCAATCGACGCAGTACCCTTTCCAGCGCTTTTCGGCGCTACCGCACCTCGACAGGCACGATCGTGGTGTCCTTGATCTCCTCCATAACGAATGACGCGGAGACATCATCCAAAGGCACTTTGGCGATCAGGCGCTGATAGAGCCGGTCATAGGCCTTCACGTCGGCCACGCGGGCGCGCAGCACGTAATCGAGATCGCCCGACATGCGATAGACGCCAGTGATCTCCGGGAAAGAAGTGACCGCGTCGCGAAACCGCTTCAGCCAGTCCGGATCGTGATGCGAGGTGCGCAGGATCACGAAGACGGACAGCCCCAGCCCAAGCTTGTCCGCATCAACCAGCGCCACGCGCCCGGTGATGACGCCTTTCTCCTCCAATATCTTGACGCGCCGCCAACAGGCGTTTCGAGACAGGTTCAGCCGCTCCGAGAGCTGGTCGACGGTCAGCGTCGCATCGCGTTGCAGTTCGGCGAGCAGGCGCCGGTCAATCGTATCGATATCATGCTTCATCTCGGGACAATGTCCCATGATGGAAGACAAGACAAGGACAGATTGGGATTTCCCCTTGGCCGTGGGCGGTATCATGAACCGGCTCGAACTACAGGGGAACAGTCCATGGCCAGCCGCGTCGCCCGCATCTTCACCGCCCATCCCGAAACGGTCGGCGAGACCTATTTCGGCCATATGGCCTTTGCCGCGTGGTTTGCCTCGCGGCTGTTCATGGCGGCCGGCGCGGCCCTCGTTCACGCTTTCTTGCCGTTTCTGTTCGAGACTACGGCGTCGAGGATCGTGCGCGAACTCTACGAGCGTACACACAACAGGGGAAGCAACAGCAATGTGCCGGTGGGCGGCCTATCTCGGTGATCCCGTCTTCCTGGAAGACGTTGTAGCGGCACCCTGCCATTCGCTGATCGCCCAAAGCCATCAGGCATTGGAAGCCAAGACGGCCACTAATGGCGATGGCTTCGGCCTAGCCTGGTATGGCGAGCGGCCGGAGCCCGGCCGCTATCGCGACGTCCTCCCAGCCTGGTCCGACTGCAATTTGAGAAGCTTGTGCCGGCAGATACGGTCCGGGCTGTTCCTCGCGCATGTGCGCGCCTCGACCGGCGGTGCGACCAGCCGCGACAATTGCCATCCCTTCGTTTCAGGCCGCTGGTCGTTCATGCATAACGGCCAGATCGGCGGTTTCGAGCGTATCCGCCGCCGGCTGGAAGAAAGCCTGCCCGACGCGCTCTACGCGGAACTGCATGGCACCACCGATTCGGAACTCTTTTTCCTGCTGATGCTGGCCGAGGGCCTTGAAACCGATCCGCACGGCGCTGCCACACGCGCGGTTGCGCATGTCGTGGCCGCTGCCGGTCAGGCGGCGATGGAATCTGCCCTGAAGCTGACGGCAGCCTTCGCCGATGGCGAAACGCTCTATGCGATACGCTATGCGACGATCGGCACCGCGCCGACCCTCTATGCGGGGGAACTGCGCGGCGGGTCGGGCCGCTGTCTCGTTTCCGAGCCGTTCGATCGCGACGGACCCCAATGGGCGCCGGTGCCTGAAGGCAGCTTCGTGACGATGACGCGTGCAGGCATGAGCGTTCGCCCCTTCGCGCCGGCTGTGGCCTCGCTCGCTCTAGCCGGCTGACGGTTCGCGTTAGCGATCCTCGGAGACGTCGAGGATTTGCTCAAGGGTGGAGCGCAGGGCTTCCAATCGTTGTTGCCCCAGGCGCTTGCCCCAGTCTTCTTCTACGCGTTGTCCGGTAGCCATCGCCAGCGGCCGAATCTGCTTCCCGCGCTCGGTCAGCATTACGAGGCGCGCCCGCCTGTCGGTGGGGTGCGGCCGTCGCTCGACATAACCAAGCGCCTCCAGCTCTTCCACGGCTTGGGCCATCGTCTGCTTGCGCACACCTGCCTTCAGCGTGAGGTCCGATACCTGAATGCCTTCAGGCGGCACGAAGGTGAAGACATTGGCGTGGTGCGGGCGGATGTCTCCGAAACCCTGCTCCGCCAGTGCGCCGTCGACGGCGGACGAAAATTGTTGATGGGCGAGACGCAGAAGCACGCCGATGGATCGCGGCGCAGAGGATGAGCTATCGGGCATATTGACAGGCGCCTGTCTAAACGGATATAGACAGGCACCTTACCAAATCGAACAGAAGGAATAAACCCATGCCTGTCCTGCCTGTCCTTGGCTCAACGATTTTCTACAGAGATGCGGGAGCCGGTGTGCCGCTGGTGTTCCTGCATGGCAATCCGACCTCCTCTCATGTCTGGCGTAACGTCATCGCCAATATCGATGCGCCGGTGCGCACTATTGCCCCCGATCTGATAGGGATGGGGCAGTCCGGTAAGCCCGAAATCGCATACCGTTTCGCCGACCATGCTGCCTACCTCGATGCCTGGTTCGACACGATGGATTTGGACAGGGTGGTTCTGGTCGGGCACGACTGGGGTGGCGCGCTCGCCATGGATTGGGCCGCCAGCAACCCGTCCCGCGTCGCCGGCATCGTTCTGATGGAAACGATCCTGCGACCCATGACCTGGGCCGATTTTCCAGGCGCGCATCGTGCCCGATACGAGACGCTGCGCGGTGAGGGCACGGGCGAGGCCAAGGTGCTCGACGAGAACTTCTTCATTGAGCAGGCACTGAAATTGACCGTCCGCAGCGGGCTATCGCCGGAGGATCACGACGTCTACCGAAAGCCTTACGCGACGCGCGAGAGCAGGCGTCCGCTGCTCGCCTGGCCGCGCGAGATACCGATCGAGGGCGAACCCGCCGACACGATAGAGCGAATCGTCGCCTACGATGCCTGGCTGGCGGATTCTTCCGACACGCCAAAACTGCTGCTGACCTTCGAAGGCGAGGAAGGAACGCTGATGATCGGACCCAGGATGACCGATTGGGCCCGACAGAACATCGCGTCTCTGGAGATCGAGCGGTGCGGGCTGGCCGGTCATGTGTGCCCGGAGGATCAGCCGGCAGCGATCGGCAAGGCCATTGCCTCCTGGGTGGGTCGTCACGGGCTCTGCTGAACGACCTTGAAGTCCGAGGCGGCCCGGAGGGGTGCCTTGGGAGCCTTTTTCCTGCGGTGACTGACAGGGGGTTGACTCTACAGGTCGCGAAATGTATTGAACCAGAAAGTTAAGTAACCAGATGGTTCAATAGATGCCAAACGATCCCCTGAGCCTCACGCTTTCAGCCCTCGCCGATCCGACGCGCAGGGCCATCCTCGCCAGGCTGTCGCGTGGCGAGGCAACGGTTTCGCAACTGGCGGAACCATTCCAGATGAGCATGCCGGCCGTGTCCAAGCATCTGCGGGTTCTGGAGCGGGCGGGATTGGTCGAGCAGGGACGCGAAGCGCAGTTCCGGCCCCGTCGCCTACGCCCCGATCCGCTGCGCGACCTCGCCGGATGGCTGGAAGACTACCGGCGCTACTGGGAAGAAAACCTCGACCAGCTCGACGACTACCTCAAGGAAATCCAGAAGGGAGACCGCTGATGAATGCCTCGACACAAGCCCAAGCCCGGCCCGAACTGACGATCAAGCGGGTCCTCGATGCGCCCCGCGAGCTGGTCTACGCCTGCTGGACGCAGGAAGAGCACATGAAGAACTGGTTCTTCCCGAAAGGCTTCACCGTTCCGCATTCACAAGCCGATGTCAGGCCTGGCGGCAGCTACCGCTCCTGCCTTCGTGCGCCGGACGGCACCGACCACTGGGTCGGCGGCGTCTACCGCGAACTCACGCCCCCGGAGAAGATCGTCTTCACGCACGCCTGGCAGGATGAGGCCGGCAACAGCGAACACGAGACGGTGGTGACGATCACCCTCGAGCCGGTCGAAGACGGCAAGACCCGGCTGACGTTCCATCAGGCGTTCTTCCTCAGCGATGCATCGCGCGATGGCCATGCGGAGGGCTGGAACGAATCGCTGGACGGCCTCGAAACCTATCTCGAAAGCGGCAGGGCGGCATGATGAAGCTCTATCTCACCCCCGGCGCCTGCAGCCTTGCCGATCACATCGCGCTGGCCGAGGCTCGTATCACCGTCGAGCCGGTAAAGGTCGACCTGCGCACACGCACGACCGAGCACGGTGACGATTTCACCGTGATCAATCCCAAAGGCTATGTACCGGCCCTCGAGTTCGATGACGGCTCCGTGCTGACGGAGAACGTCGCCATTATCGGCTGGGTGTCGGACCAGACTCCAGCGCTCACTCCTCCCGGTCCGCTCGGACGGGCGCGCAATATCGAGATGCTCGCCTTTCTCGCCACCGAGGTCCATCGGCCGTTCATGCGCTCGATGTTCTCGCCCGCCGAGACTGAAAAGCAGGCTGCGCGGGAGGCGATCGTTGCCCGTCTCACCTATCTGGCCGGGCGGATCGAGGGCGACTACCTGTTCGGCGACGTCTTCAGCGGCGCGGACGCGCTGTTCTACGTGATGGTGCGCTGGGCGCGCGATTTCGGTTACGAAGTCGATGGTCGGCTCCTGGATTTCGCTGCCAGGGTGGAGGCGCGCCCTGCCGTACAGGCGGCGCTCCGGGCGGAGGGGCTCCCCGCCTGACGGATCGAAACGCCGCGCTGCGCGTTGCGCTCCGGACCAACCGGAGAAGGCAATGGCGAAGCGCGGCGTGAAAGTCGAAATCAAGGAACTCGAAAGCGCGGTCGAGGAAGTCGTCGGCCGCATGGGCGTGATTGAACGCTTCGGCAAGGCCGCAGACCACATCGAGGGCCTTGCAGAGATCGATACCGACCGCTTCGGAATAGCCATTGTCACCGCCGGTGGCGCCACGGCCGCGGGCGGCGACGCCGACGAGCCCTTCGCCATACAGAGCATCTCCAAGGTTTTCGGGCTCACGCTTGCGTTGCAGGCTTTCGGCGACGAGGTCTGGAAACGGGTCGGCCGCGAACCGTCCGGCGATCCGTTCAATTCCATCGTCGATCTGGAGCGACAGAAGGGCATTCCGCGCAATCCGTTCATCAACCCCGGCGCGATCGTCGTGTCGGACATGCTGCTCGACATTTCGGCAAAGAGCGATACGCACAAGACGGTGCGAGAATTCCTTGCGGACCAGATCGGCGAGGATGTCAGTATCGACCGCAAGGTGTTCGACAAGGAATCCTCATCCGGATTCAACAACCGCGCCATGGCCAATCTGTGCAAGTCGTTCGGCAACCTCAACCACGAGGTCGAGGCGGTGATGAAGCCTTATGTAAGCCAGTGCGCGATCGCCCTTTCTGCGCGACAGCTCGCGCTCGCCGGCCGCTACTTGATGGACGGCGGCGACAAACCGACCGACCAGCAGCGAATGCTGGCACGCCGCGTCAATTCGCTGATGCTGACATGCGGGCAGTATGACGGATCGGGCGAGTTCGCCTTCCGGGTTGGCCTGCCGGCGAAAAGTGGCGTCGGCGGCGGCATTCTGGCTATCGCACCTGGTGTTGCATCCATCGGCGTGTGGTCGCCGGGACTGGACGACAACGGGAATTCGCTTCTCGGCACGCTCGCGCTGGAGCAGTTGGCCGAGCGCATGGGCTGGTCAGTGTTCGGCTGACATCTGCGTATCGTGCAAGGTGCTGTGGATTTCGTCACCTCCTGACATCATCCGTCAGGGAGTAGCGTCTATGGTCGCGGCATCTGACGAAACACACGGGTGCTTACGTGAGCGATCAACCGGCTGCCGCCGCGCTGAAGGAAATATTCGACCGCGCGCGCATGCGCCGGTTCGCCGAGGATACGAAGACCATCTGGCCGGATTTCGATGCGGATCGGTTCGAGACGCTCGCCACCACCGGGCTCGACGATCTCGGCATCATGCAGCGCATGCGGCTGGCGGCGGACGCTTTCGCGGCGACGCTGCCGTCCGACTATGAGCGGGCATTGGAAATTCTCTCGGCACTCGCGCCGCGTATCGGGCATGGCTTTGCATCGATCACACTGTGTGAATTCGTCATCGTGCGGGGCCTCGAGGATTTCGATCGCTCGATGGACGCGTTGAAGCTGTTCACCCGGTATGGCTCGGCCGAGTTCGCGATCCGGCATTTCCTCCAACACGACCTTCACCGCACGTTGTCGATGATGCGGGAATGGTCGCTCGACGGGAACGAACACGTCCGCAGGCTAGCCAGCGAGGGGCGCGGCCGCGCCTGCCATGGTCGTTCCAGCTCCGGCCGATCGTCGCGGACCCGTCGCTCACATGGCCGATCCTGGAGGCGTTGAAGAGCGATCCAAGCCTCTACGTTCGCAAATCCGTCGCCAACCACCTCAACGACATCAGCAAGGACCATCCGGCCTGGCTTGTCGATAAATTGGCAGGCTGGCCGCAGGAGGACGAACGCACGCGATGGATCGTCAGGCAGGCCCTGCGCACCCTGATCAAGAAGGGCGACCGCTCTGCGCTGGCGCTGGTTGGGGCGGCCGAGAAGGTTGAGGCCCGGATCGAGGGTTTTTCAGTTGCGCCGGTGCGCCTTGCGTTGGGCGACCGCCTGACAATTGCCGCGACCGTCGTTTCGCAGGCGCGCGAGACGCAGCAGGTCGTTGCCGACTATGCCGTTCATTATGTGAAGAAGAACGGTGCCGCCTCGCGCAAGGTCTTCAAGCTCAAGACCTTCGCGCTCGAGCCAGGTGCGACGCAGCCGCTGTCCATCTCCCAGACAATCCGCGACTTCACCACCCGCACCCACAATGCAGGTTTCCACAAGGTGGAGCTGATGCTGAACGGCGACACGGTGGCCGAAGGCGGGTTTGATCTGGCGATTTGATTCAGCGAAGGCTCCATGGGCGCGTTTCATAACGCGCCCATGGCGTGTTCCGGTCAGCCGACGGGGGCGTTGTCTTCACGCTTGATCGCGATGATCGAGGAGCGCGGCAGTTTGCCCTCGCCGTCCGGGAAGGGTGCGGCCGGATGCTGGATGCCGACGAACATCGTGCGCCTGTCCGCCGACCAGCAAAGACCCGTCACCTCGGATCCGTTCGGGCCGGTCAGGAACCGTTCGATACGCCCGGTGACCGGGTCGCCGGCCAGCATCTGGTTGTTGCCCTGTCCTGCGAAGTGGCCTTCGTTGGAATCGTCGCCATCGGTCTGGATCCAGATCAGACCGGTGGAATCGATCGCCATGCCGTCGGGCGAGTTGAAGAGGTTGCCTTCGTTGACGTTCTCGGAGCCCGCATAGGGTCCCTCGTGGACGGTCGGGTTGCCGGCCATGACGTAGAGGTCCCATTCGAACGTGTCCGACGCATGGTCGTCATCGGCGGGGCGCCAGCGCACGATCTGGCCGTATTCGTTGGCCTCGCGCGGGTTCGGCCCGCCGACGGGCGTCCAGTCACCGCCCGCATTGGCCCTGACGCCGCGGCGGCTGTTGTTTGTCAGCGCGCAATAGGCTTCGCAGGCGAGCGGGTTGATCGCGACCCATTCCGGCCGGTCCATCGTCGTCGCGTTGACCCGGGAGCCGGCAGTCCGGGTGAAGACGGCGATTTCGGCAGCCGACATGCCGGTTGCTTCCGGCGTCAGGGCAATCCATTTGCCGGTCATGTCATCGTCGAAGCGGGCAACGTAAAGCTGGCCTTCGTCCAGCAGCGTCGAGGTGTCGCCGCCCGGCACATAGATGTCGCGCGAGACGAATTTGTAGATGAACTCGCCGCGCTCGTCGTCGCCCATATAGACGACCACACGACCGTCGGGCGCGAGCGTCGCCGCCGCGTTCTCGTGCTTGATGCGGCCGAGCGCGGTGCGCTTTACAGGCGTGCTTGCCGCATCGGTAGGGTCGATCTCGACGATCCAGCCGGCGCGGTGCGGTTCGTGGGGGTTCTTCGACGTGTCGAAGCGCCCATCCCATTTGTGATAGTCGTAGCCCCAGCCTTCCGCGGCAATGCCGTAGCGCTTGTAGCCTTCGGCGGTCAGCCCTTCGAGCTGCGTCTCCCCGTGGCGCCGAAATAGCCGTTGAAGTTTTCCTCGCAGGTCAGATAGGTCCCCAGGGTGTCCTGCCGGAACCGCAATTGTTGAAGGTGCCAAGGCTTTCGGTGCCGGTCGGATCGGCCTCGGTCTTCATCAGGTCGTGGCCTGCGGCCGGCCCCGCGATGCGCATCGGCGTGTTGTGCGTGATGCGACGGTTGAACGGGCTGTCCTTGACCACGGACCAGCTGCCGTCGGTTTCGCTGATCTCGAAGACGGCAACCCCTTGCAGGTTCTGCAGCTTCAACACGTCCTGCGCGTCGCGTGGTACGCCGTCCGTGGCCCCGGGCAGGTTGACGTCGTTATTGGTGTATTCGTGGTTGACCGCGATGACCTGCTTGCCGCCGATTATAAACAGCTCCATGCCGTCCGTGTTCTCGCCGAAGATCTTTTCCGCGTCTGCTGGCGAACCGCCGGTTGCGTGATCGAGCTCGGCCACGCCGGAAAACAGCGGGTCGCCCCAGCTTACCAGGCGCTGCCAGCGATAGCCCTCCGGCACATGCACGGTGTTGTCGGTGGAAATCGGGATCGGCTTGAAGGCAAAGCGCGAATCCTGTGCGGCGCGAGCGGGAACGGAATTGAGAATGCCGGCCCCCATGACGGCCGCGCCCGATCCGAAGGCGAGCACGCCGCCCAGAAAACCGCGCCGCGAGATCGCCCGTTCCACAACGCGGTCGAACTCGTTTTCCTCGGGGCGCGGGAAATTGATCTCGTCCCACTCGTCGAATGTCGGTCTTTCCTGTCTTGTATCGGTCATGGCTTGCTCCCTTCTCATCCGGTGGCTTGCAACGAAGCTCGGCGCGTACGCCGGAGCTTGTCGTGTTTGCCTACCCGGCCGGCCACACAGATTGATGACAGCCCGATGAAAAGTGCAGTCGGCTTTTCTCGACATGGCTCGACGCCGCAGCTATAAGCCCGCCGACCGAAGGAACCTCTTCACATGGCCGAAACGATCGAAAAGGCGGTGTCGCGCCGCCGCACCTTCGCAATCATTGCGCACCCCGACGCGGGCAAGACGACGCTGACTGAAAAGCTGCTGCTGTTCGGCGGCGCGATCCAGCTCGCCGGCGAGGTGAAGGCCAAGAAGGACAAGATCCAGACGCGCTCCGACTGGATGAAGATCGAGCGCGAACGCGGCATCTCCGTCGTCACCTCGGTGATGACGTTCGAATATGGCGACAACGTCTACAATCTGCTCGACACGCCGGGCCACGAGGATTTCGCCGACGATACCTACCGCACGCTGTCGGCGGTGGATTCTGCCGTCATGGTCATCGACGCCGCCAAGGGCATCGAGCCGCGCACGCTGAAGCTGTTCGAGGTCTGCCGGCTGCGCGACATCCCGATCGTCACCTTCGTCAACAAGATGGACCGCGAGGCACGCGACACCTTCGAGATCCTTGACGAGATCGAGCAGAAGCTGGCGCTCGACACCGCGCCGATCACCTGGCCCATCGGCCAGGGCAAGACCTTCTCCGGTACCTACCACCTTGCAGACAATGCCGTCCGGCGCGGCGACGACGAGGTCGAGCGCACCAAGGTCAACGGTCCAGACTCCAATCGCGTCGCCGGGCTGCTGCCTGAAAACGAGCGGCCGGCCTTCATCGAGGAGCTGGAGCTGGCGCGCGAGGCCTGCCGGCCGTTCGATCTTGCCGCATTCCGCGAAGGACACCTGACGCCGGTCTTCTTCGGCTCGGCGCTGCGCAATTATGGTGTGCGTGACCTGATCGAGGCGCTGGGCGCATGGGCCCCTGCACCGCGCGCCCAGGAAGCCGATTCACGCCGCGTCGAGGCGACCGAGGGCAAGATGACCTCCTTCGTCTTCAAGATTCAGGCCAACATGGACCCCAACCACCGCGACCGCATCGCCTTCGTGCGCGTGTGCTCGGGCACGCTGCAGCGCGGGATGAAGGCCAAGCTGGTACGCACCGGCAAGGCGATGAGCCTGTCCGCGCCGCAGTTCTTCTTCGCACGATCGCGCATCACCGCCGACGAGGCCTATGCCGGGGACGTTGTGGGCATCCCCAATCACGGCACGTTGCGCATTGGCGATACGCTGACCGAGGGCAGGAAATCCTGTTCCGCGGCGTTCCGAACTTCGCGCCGGAAATCCTGCGCCGCGTGCGGCTCGGCGACCCGATGAAGGCAAAGAAGCTGAAGGAAGCCCTGCAGCAGATGGCCGAGGAAGGGGTCGTCCAGCTCTTTTCGCCCGACGATGGCTCGCCCGCCATGGTCGGTGTCGTCGGCGCACTGCAGCTCGACGTGCTCAAGGAGCGCCTGAACGTCGAATACGGACTGCCCGTCGACTTCGAGATGGCGCGCTTCACCGTCTGCCGCTGGATTTCGGCCGATAGCCGCGCGGAGCTCGAGCGTTTCGTCGAAGCGCATCGCGGCGACATCGCCCGCGATCTCGACGGCGATCCCGTCTTCCTGGCCCCGCACGAATTCGGCCTCAACTATGAGGCCGAACGGTGGAAACAAATCCGCTTCGCCGCGATCAAGGACTATCAGGTCCGCGACGCGGCGTAGCCGAAGACAGCATTGAATGCCCTGCGCGGCGGCGTGGCTACTCTGCCGGCTGGCGCATGCCTGTTGCCCTGGCGACACCGTCCCCGCTGAAGATGATCCAGCCGAACAGCAGAACGCCGGCAAACACGATCAGCGACCCCATGGCCACGATAGGCTCCGCACCCGGATTGCCTGCAAGCAGGACGTAGAGCGCCGGGATCATGATCACGATGCCGATCACGTAGATGGCGTATTGCAGCAAGGGCAGCCTGCCGGCGGCCTTGAGCGGATTGACCGCGTAGTACGTGCCGAACAGCGCCGAAGTCACCCAGCCGAGCAGGTTGAGATGGGCGTGCGCGCCCATGACCCCGTGATTGCCCGAAATCGACATGTGGAGGCCGATACCGATACCTATAATGAGGAAAAGGATGGCCGTACGAAAATAGAGTGTAGCAAGAAATGGCATGATGTTCCCCAAATTGCAGCAGGGGCGACCGTTTGCCCCTCCGATGGTCGAGGCCGTTTGATCGCAACGCAATAGCGTTCGGCCTGTGCTGCCACTCCAGCCGATGCGCCAAATCTACGCCTGTCCCGCTTTCGCGACAATCGGGCCGGGTGCGGGTGGACGACTATTTTTGGTGGATTGATTGCCAAGATGCGGTATGCCCTTCAGCTAAGTCAATGCTGAGCAAAGCATTCCTGAACGGACGGCATAATCGCTCGTTCCGTTCTACAAATCGTCGCAATTTGCCGCGTCAACTCTCGTCTTGCGCCGCCATTGCATTATGATCAGCACAACAGCCATTGAGGAGAAACGCCATGGGCCTTCGCATCAACGATACCGCACCGGATTTCACGGCCGACACAACGCAGGGACAGATCAGCTTTCACGACTGGATCGGCGACGGCTGGGCCGTGTTGTTCTCTCATCCGAAGAACTTCACGCCCGTCTGCACGACGGAACTCGGCACGATGGCCGGTCTTGAGGGCGAGTTCCGCAAGCGCGGCGTCAAGATCATCGGTATCTCGGTCGATCCTGTCGAAAGCCACGCCAAGTGGAAAGACGACATCCGGACGGCTACGGGCTTCGCTGTCGACTACCCGCTGATCGGCGACAAGGACCTGAAGGTCGCCAAGCTGTACGACATGCTGCCGAGCGACGCCGGCGACAGCGCGGAGGGCCGCACGCCGGCCGACAACGCCACGGTGCGCTCTGTCTACGTGATCGGCCCCGACAAGAAGATCAAGCTGGTGCTCACCTACCCGATGACCACCGGGCGCAACTTCGACGAAATCCTGCGCGCGATCGATTCGATCCAGCTTACGGCCAAGCATCAGGTGGCGACGCCGGCCAACTGGAAGCAGGGCGAGGACGTCATCATCACCGCGGCGGTTTCCAACGAGGACGCCACCAAGCGTTTCGGCTCCTACGAGACGATCCTGCCCTATCTGCGCAAGACCAAGCAGCCCTCGGCCTGATCTGCACAAGCACCAGGTCATGCATACGGCGGCGATGGATGCCATCGCCGCCGTTTTTGTGACGGGATTGCGATGGCGGACAGGCTCGGGCATGATCCGAATCCGTCAGATATTGCCGGATCGATCACTCGGGGACCTATTGCAAGCCGCAACTCGTGCCGTAACGGGCATCACGCGCCGCGCCGCCATCATCATGGCGGCATTCGTGTTTCTGGCGGGCTGCACGACGCAGACGGTCATGCAGTCGGCGGTTGCGCCGCTGCCGTCGGAGAAATACGCAGCCATCGTCGTTGACGCCAATAGCGGGCGGGTCCTCTACGAAGACAAAGCCCGCGAGCCTCGCTACCCTGCGTCGCTCACCAAGATGATGACGCTCTACATGCTGTTTGAGGCTATGGACAGCGGGCAGCTCAACGTGATGACGAGCATACCCGTTTCCGCCTACGCAGCCGGGCGGCCGCCGTCCAAGCTCGGTTTGAAGAAGGGCGGGAGCATCGACGTTCGCTCGGCGATCCTTGCGCTTTGCGTAAGGTCGGCCAATGACGTCGCTTCGGCCGTTGGTGAGTATCTCGGCGGCACGGAGGAACGCTTCGCTGCGATGATGACGGCCAAGGCGCGTTCGCTGGGCATGCGCTCGACCACGTTCCGCAACGCCTCCGGCCTGCCGGACGCCGAGCAGCAGACCACCGCGTACGACATGGCGATCCTGGCCATGTCGTTGCGCAAGCGCTTTCCCCATTACTATCACTATTTCAGCAACCGCGAGTTTGCCTATGCCGGCAAGGTCATTCGCGGCCACAACGACCTGCTGGGGCGGGTTGCGGGTGTTGACGGGCTCAAGACCGGCTATATCCGCGCGTCCGGCTTCAACCTGGCAACGTCGGTCGGGCGCGGCGGGCGGCGCATCGTCGCCATTGTCATGGGCGGCAAAAGCGCGGCCGTCCGCAACGAACATATGGAACAGTTGATCGAGGTCTATATGCCGCGCGCGTCGCAGGCGAGCGCCTCGCGCTGAGGAGACATGATGAAGCGGTCTGAAGTGAATGCCATCCTTGCCGATGCGGATGCCTTCATCCGATCCCACGGCTATGTGCTGCCGCCATTCGCCTACTGGTCGCCTGAGGACATGAAGGCGCGGCGCGCCGGGATCGGCGGCATTGTCGATGCGCGCCTCGGCTGGGACATCACCGATTACGGCACCGGCGATTTTGCCTCGACCGGCCTGTTCCTGTTCACCGTGCGCAATGGCAACGCAGCCGACCTGGCCCACGGCCGGGGCATGCTCTATGCCGAAAAGATCATGATCTCGCGCAAGGACCAGCTCGCGCCGATGCATCGCCATGACGTCAAGGCGGAGGACATCATCAACCGCGGCGGCGGTACGCTGGCGCTCAAGCTCTATATGTCTGCGCCCGACGGCTCGATCGACGAGGCGGCCGAGGTTAAGGTGTCCACCGACGGCGTGGTGCGCACGCTGGAACCCGGCGGCATCCTTAAGCTCCATCCCGGCGAGAGCGTGACGCTGCTGCCCGGCGTCTGGCATGCCTTCTGGGCCGAGGACGATGATGTGCTGATCGGCGAGGTCTCCACCGTCAACGACGACGAGACCGACAATGTCTTCGCTGAGCCGATCAAGCGTTTCGCGAGGATCGAGGAGGATGTCGAGCCGACGCACCTGCTCGTATCGGACTATCGAAGGTGGCTCGGCTGACAATCGGGCCGTACGGAGGAGGCCATGTCGGAGATTGCGCATCTGGCGGCGACGCTGTTTCGCAAGGCGGCCGGCCGCAAGCGGATTGTGGTGGCGATCGCCGGGCCGCCGGGTTCGGGTAAGTCGACCTTCGCCGAAGCGTTGATGCCCTTGCTGCCCGAAGGCACCGCCGTGACCGTGCCGATGGATGGCTTCCACTATGACAACGCGGTGCTGGATGCCCGCGGTTTGCGGGCCCGCAAGGGCGCGCCGGAAACCTTCGACTTCGATGGCCTGCGCCATGTGCTGGAACGCCTGGGCAGAGCCGATGCGGATGTGACCGTTCCAGTGTTCGATCGCAAGGCCGATCTTGCCCGCGCAGGCGCGGCGGTTGTGCCGGCGGAGGCCCGATTCGTTCTCGTGGAGGGCAACTACCTGTTGCTCGACGAAAGCCGCTGGTATGGGCTTGGGCCGCTGTTCGACTACTCCGTCTGGCTTGATGTGCCGATGCAGGAACTTGAACGTCGGCTGGTGCAGCGTTGGCTCGACCATGGGCATGCCGCCGACGAGGCGCGCAATCGTGTGTTCTCCAACGACCTGCCCAATGCCGAGCGCGTGCTGGCCTCCCGCCGCCCACCCGACGAGACCATCAGGAACGGCTGATAGTCAGGCGTTGTAGTTCGAGCCCTCCCCGTCGAGGATAAGCCTGAGCTCCTGAAGATGGCGGCCGGCGCTGTTCACGGGATAATCGTCCATCTGGCTTGCCACCGTTTCGGCGACCGCATCGGAAAGGATACGTAGCGGCCTGCCCGTCCAAAGGGCCTTGATATATGTCTCACAGGCGCGCTCGAAATAATAGAGCCGGTCGAACGTATCGCCCACCGTGTCGCCGATGACCAGCACGCCGTGATTGCCCATCACCATCACCTTGACCTTCGGATCGGCGAAGAGCCTGGAGCAGCGTTCGCCCTCCTCCTCGAAGGCGAGGCCGCCATAATGCTCATCGACCACCACGCGGTCGAAGAACATCGCTGAATTCTGGTCGATGGGCGGCAGCCGCGAGTCGGCAAGCGAGGCAAGCACCGTGGCGTGCACGGAATGGACATGCATGACGCAGCGCGCATGCGGGCAGTTGCGGTGGATCGCGCCGTGCAGGCCCCACGCGGTCGGGTCGGGCGCGTCCGGCCGGTTCATCGTTTCGGGATCGTCGGCGTCGATCAGCAAGAGGTCACTCGCCCGGATGCGCGAGAAATGCATCTGGTTCGGATTGATGAGAAGCTGCGTGCCCTTTTCGTTGACGGCCAACGAGAAATGATTGGCTACCGCCTCGTGCATATTCAGCCGGGCCGTCCAGCGAAATGCTGCCGCGAGATCGGCGCGCTCTTCCTGAAACGGAAGGTTCGACCGGTTGCGTTCGGAAAGCTGGGTAACGCTCATCTCTGGATGCTCCGCTGGTTCGGCGCAAGCATGGCCCGATCAGGCCTCTGCCGCAACCTTGCGGACCGGTTCCAGGCCACCCTGCTCAAGAATAAAGCCCACGACGGCGTCGAGGCCGCGCCCGCGCGACAGGTCGGTGAAGCCGAAAGGCTTGCCCTTGCGCATCCGCCCTGCATCGTCCGTCATCACGTCGAGATTGACGTTCACATATGGCGCGAGGTCGGACTTGTTGATGACCAGGAAGTCGGAGCGCGTAATGCCCGGCCCGCCCTTGCGCGGGATTTCCTCACCCTGGCAGACCGAGATTACGTAGAGGGTGATGTCGGCGAGGTCCGGCGAGAAGGTCGCCGCGAGATTGTCTCCGCCCGACTCGATGAAGACGATGTCGAGATCGGGAATCTTGCGGCGCATCTCGGCGATCGCCTGCAGATTGATCGAGGCGTCCTCGCGGATGGCGGTGTGCGGGCAGCCGCCGGTCTCCACCCCCATGATGCGCTCCTCCGGCAGCGCCTGCAGCCGCGCCAGCATTAGCGCGTCTTCTTTGGTGTAGATGTCGTTGGTGATGACGGCGATCGAGAAATCGTCGCGCAGCGCCTTGCAGAGCTTTTCCGTCAGCGTCGTCTTGCCGGAACCGACCGGTCCGCCAATGCCGATGCGCAAGGGGCCGTTTGGTGAGGTCATGTGGCTACTCCTTGAATGAGCAGGAGGGTGAAGCCCGCGCCGATCAGCAGGCAGAGCGGTGAGAAATAAAGCCGGTCGTTGCGGGCGAACGGCATTTCCGGCGTGATCCGCCGCCAGGCAGGTGTGAAGCCCGCGATGCCGCGCCCTAGAAAGACGAGTGCGGCGCCCAGCCCGCCCAGCCGGATGAGCGCGGCCGGCAGCGGCAACGTGACGATGCCGGCCAGAGCCAGCGCGATCAGGGCCGCGACGGCAAGTGCGGCCGCCACGCCAAAAAGCCGCAGGCGGCGACGGCATGCGATCGATGCCCTTGAACCCGGCAATCGCCCGCGCGCAGGATTTCTGGTCCGTCCCCGGCCAGACCCCACCAAGACCCCAGTAGACATGCAGTGCCGCGAGCAGCACAAGCACCAGCGCAACGAGGATGGCGACCAGGGTCATGAGCGAAACAGCCGCGAATATTGCGTTTCGTGGTTCATCGCCGCGATCTCGACGACGAGCGTCGCCGAACCCAGATCGTCGAGCGAAGAGAGTGAGGCACGCGCGGCGGTTTGCGCCACCGTCGTTTCGGGCCCGGCGAGGATTGCGACCGCCTCCCTCTGGCCGATGACCGATAGCCGGATCGCGGCCTGGATCATGTTCGATGCGAAGGCCTGGAGATATGCGGCAAGCGCGCTTTCCAGTCCCACGCCCTGCATCCCCGCCACCGCGCCGACCGCCACGCTGTAGGCGCAGTTGGCCGGCAGGCGATCGGCAATATCAGGCTGCCAGGCTGTTGCCGATGTGAGGAAAGCCGCGCCTTGAAGCGTCGATTCCAGATGCCGTTCTGCGGAGCCGGCCATCGCTTCGGCAAGTTCGGCGACGTCGATTAGCGAAGCCCCGTTGGCGGAAAGGCGAAAGCTCTCTGCCAGCAACACCGCGTCGTTCCAGCCGGAACCCTCGGTCAGCAGGGTGGCGATCCATTCGGCAAGGTCGGCTCCGGTTTCGACCAGCCCGTCATGAACGGCGCGCTCCAGCCCGTGACTGTAGCTGAACGATCCGACGGGAAAGGCCGGTGACAGCCATGCCATCAGCCGCAGAAGCGAGGCCGTCCCGCCTTCAAGCATGGTTGTGCCCGTAATGCGGGTCGCCGGGAAGGCGTCCGAATTTGTCGGCTTCGCCATGATGATGGTGGTCGTGTCCGTGCGAATGGCCGGAATAGGCGCCGCGCACGGGGTTGAAGGGCGCAACGATGTCCTTGACCGTCGCGCCGAGCCCTTCCAGCATCGCCTTGATGCATGGTCGCGCAGGATGAGGATGCGCCCGGTCTCGATCTGCGCGGCGAGATGGCGATTGCCGATGTGCCAGCACAATTCGGCAAGGTGCAGCCTGTCGCGTGGTACGATCTCGTAGACCTCCTCCTCCGCCGCGACGATCAGCGCCGTGCGGCCATCGTCAAGCACCAGCAGGTCGCCGTCTTCCAGCGCCGTGGGCTCCGGCAGGTCGACCAGCACCTTATCGCCGCCGGCAAGCTCGACCACGCGCCGGCGCAGGTGCCGCTCGTCATGCACCAGCACAACGCTGTCGAACGGCTCTGTGCCGGTTGCTGCCTCGGCCGCGCGGACAAACGCGCCTGCGCGCGGCAGCTTGGTGAAATCCTGGTTGATCTGCAGCTTCACGCGGCCTCCTCGCGGGCTTTCGCACGCGCCAGTGCGGGGCGGGCCAGCACCCGGTCGAAATAGGCATTGACCCGGTCCGAGGCCACGTCGAAGCGCGCGCTGCGTGCCCACTGCCCGCAATGGCCGAGAATCACGTCCGCAGCGGTGAAGCGGTCGCCCATGGCGTATTCGTGCTCGCCGAGACGCAATTCCAGCGCGCGTATCTCGCGGGTGAATTCCGCTGTCGTCCAGGGTCCGACATCGACCCGCTCTTCTTCGGCCAGCAGCATGCGGTGCTTGAGCTTGTTCCACAACGGCGCCTCGAGTTCCGATTGGGCGAAGAAAAGCCAGGCGTTGAGGTGGGCGCGCTCGGCCGGCGTCTGCGGCGCCATACCTTTCTCGGGATGCTTTTCGGCGAGATAGGCGCAGATCGCCGCGAATCCGTGACCACCACCTCGCCATCGATCAGCGCGGGCGCCTTGCCCGAGGGATTGTAGCGGCGCATCTCGTCGGTGTGCTGCTTGACCTTGAGAATGCTGTAGGTCTGGCCGAGCTCCTCCAGCATCCAGGTGACCCGGATGAGGCGGGAACCCGGCGATCCGACGGCCTGATACATGCGTTGTCCTCCCTTGCGTTGCAGCGCTTCAGAACTGCTCGATCTGCTCGGGATGCACAATCTCGATCCGGCGCTCGACGAGGTGCGGCGCGCTGGCATCGCGCCAGGCGAGGAGATGCGGCTGCTTCGAATGGGCGGTGAGGTCCTCGCGCGTCTCCCACTGCTCGATGAAGACCAGTTTCTCGGGGTCTGCGAGGCTTGCGAACAACTCGTAGGAGATGCAGCCCTTCTCCTTGCGGGTTTCTGCCATGCAGGCTGCTGCGGGTTCGCGCAGAGCCTCCAGTGAACCGGGCTTGATGGTGAGCGTGGCGACGACGTAGATCATGGCTGGCAGCCTCCCTGTGCATGTCGGCCGGCACGCTAGAACAGAAAATAGCGTTGCGCCATCGGCAGCACGGTCGCGGGCTCGCAGGTGAGCAGTTCACCATCGGCGCGAACCTCGTAGGTCTCCGGATCGACCTCGACATACGGAGTAGCATCGTTGTGCAGCATCGAATGCTTGCCGATGCCGTCGCGCGTATTCGCGACGGCCACCATGTTCTTCTCGACACCCAGCCTCCTTCCGAGATCGAAGTCGAGCGCAGCCTGGCTGACAAAGGTGACGGACGAATTGGTGGCCGCCTTGCCATACGCCGCGAACATGGGGCGATAGTGCACCGGTTGCGGCGTCGGGATCGAGGCGTTGGGATCGCCCATCGGCGCGGCCGCGATCGAGCCGCCGATCAGCACCATGTCCGGCTTCACGCCGAAGAAGGCGGGGTTCCACAAGACGAGATCGGCGCGCTTGCCGACTTCGATCGAGCCGATCTCATGACTGATCCCGTGGGCGATCGCCGGGTTGATGGTGTATTTGGCGATGTAGCGGCGGGCGCGGAAATTGTCGTTGTCGCCGCTCTCCTCCTTCAGCGCGCCGCGCTGGCGCTTCATCTTGTCCGCGGTTTGCCAGGTGCGGATGATGACCTCGCCGACGCGGCCCATCGCCTGGCTGTCCGACGAGATGATCGAGAAGGCGCCCATGTCGTGGAGAATGTCCTCCGCCGCGATCGTTTCCTTGCGGATGCGGCTTTCGGCGAATGCGATGTCCTCGGGAATCGAAGGCGAGAGGTGGTGGCACACCATCAGCATGTCGAGATGCTCGGCGATGGTGTTGTGGGTATAGGGGCGGGTCGGGTTGGTGGATGAGGGGATCACGTTTGAAAGCCCGCACACCTTGATGATGTCCGGCGCATGGCCGCCGCCCGCTCCCTCGGTGTGGAAGGCATGGATCGTGCGGCCCTTGAAGGCCGCGACCGTATCCTCGACGAAGCCGCTCTCGTTGAGCGTATCGGTGTGGATCATCACCTGCACGTCGTAGTCGTCCGCGACCGACAGGCAGTTGTCGATAGCCGCCGGCGTCGTGCCCCAGTCCTCATGAAGCTTCAGCGCGCAGGCCCCGCCGAGGATCATCTCCTCCAGTGCGGCCGGCAGCGATGCGTTGCCCTTGGCCGACAGGCCGAGGTTCATCGGAAGCGCGTCGAACGACTGGATCATCCGCCCGAGATGCCATGGGCCGGGCGTGCAGGTCGTCGCCAGCGTGCCATGGGCCGGGCCGGTGCCGCCGCCCAGCATCGTGGTGACGCCCGACATCAGCGCCTCCTCGATCTGCTGCGGGCAGATGAAGTGGATATGCGCGTCGAAGCCGCCCGCCGTCAGGATCCTGCCCTCGCCGGCGATTGCTTCGGTGCCCGGCCCGACGACGATGGTGACGCCCGGCTGGGTATCCGGATTGCCGGCCTTGCCGATGCCGGCGATGCGTCCGTCCCTGAGCCCGATATCGGCCTTGTATATGCCGGTGTGGTCGAGCACGAGCGCATTGGTGATGACGGTATCGACGGCGCCGTCGGCGCGGCTCGCTTGGCTCTGCCCCATGCCGTCGCGGATCACCTTGCCGCCGCCGAACTTCACCTCTTCGCCATAGACGGTGAAGTCCTTCTCGACCTCGACGAACAGTTCGGTATCGGCCAGCCGCACCTTGTCGCCCGTGGTTGGGCCGAACATGCGGGCATAGGCGGAGCGCTGGATTCTTGCGGGCATGGGCTGTTTCCCTCGGATCAGTGTGCTGTCGGCGGAGCCGTAAAAGGCGTTTGGCGAAGGCGTCGGGCGGCTTGCACATTGCCGCCACCAAATGACCCCGAAAAGGTCGCTGCGTTCATGAAACCGGAGGCGGGCCCGTGCATTTCCCCGGTGGCCGCCTCGACGCGGTCGCTCCGAAAGAAGGGACAAACCCGAACGGAATGAAAGGTACGATCATGAAACGCATTCTTGGCCTCACCACCGCCGCTCTTATGGGTGCTTCGGTTCTCGCCGCTCCGGCCCTTGCGGAGAGCAAGATGGACCTCTCCGGCGATGCCGGCGCGACCACGACGATGCCGGACGTCGATACCGGCACCACGGCCGCGATCGGTGGGAATTTCGAATCCGCGCTGACGGCGATCGGCGCCGGCTCGTCCAACGCACAGGCGATCGGTACGCTGAGCGAGGTCGACACCGTCAAGGTTGTCAGCGTCAGCGATCTGGAAGGTCACGATCAGGCCGCGCTCGATCAGGCCGTGAGCCAGAACAGCGACAGTGTGGATGAGCTGCGCACATCGATCGGCGCCAATGCGGCGCTCAGCGAGGAACTTCGCAGCCAGGGCGTCGACACCTCGGCGGTGGTTGCGGCCCAGATTGAAGCGGATGGTCAGGTTACCGTCTACGTGATGTGATTGTCGCTTACTTTCATCGGCCGGCGCGAGCTTGATCTCGCGCCGGCCGACTGATGCGCGACGATCCGTCGGTTTCGCTGTGCCGACCGCTTGTGTAGGCTTGGCCTGAACCAAATGCGCCGGTCGCGCATTGATGAGTCTGGTTCGGGCGCGATCAGCCCGATCAAATGAAAGGGAGCCTGACTTTTGCCATTCACGATTGCCTCCGACAGGCCGAACTGGCTTCATGCCGTATTCGCGACTGCCTTTCTCCTCGCATCTGCGCCCAATGTCGCACTGCTCGCACAGGGTCTGGATTCGGAGGAGGCCATCGACACCATCGTCGGTTCTGATGTGAAGACGGGTGAAAGCAAGACGGCCGCCGATGAAGAGCGCATTCTGGCGGCGATCGAGAAGTCGACCGACAACGCAGCGGACGTGCGCAAGCGGTTCTCCATCGATGATGTGGAGATCGTCTTCCTCCCGGATCTGGGCGAGGAAGAAACGGCAGTCGAAGCGAAGATGGAAGAGTACAAGGACGACGTCGCCGTTCTGCGCGAAGCTATCCAGGGTAGCGCGATCTTCTACCATGCCATCGATTCGCGTTCTGTCCTGCTCACCGACGTCATCGCCCTCGAATTTCACGACCAGAACGCCGTGACGATCTTCGTCGCGGGCGGCGAGCCCTGATAATACGAAGGCAGGGCTGGCCGCCTGTCCGCTCATAGCGGGCCCATTACCTGCTGCCTGAAGCCGTAGACCTGGCGTTGGCCGCCGAGCGGCACGAGGGTGACGTCGCGCTCCTGCCCGGGCTCGAAACGAACGGCCGTGCCGGAGGCAATGTCGAGACGCATTCCGCGTGCCTTTTCCCGATCGAAGCGCAACCCCTCATTCGTCTCGAAGAAGTGGTAGTGGCTGCCGACTTGGATCGGCCGATCGCCGCTGTTTGCCACCTTGATCGTCACCGTCGGCTGGCCGGCGTTGAGTTCGATCTCGCCCTCTGCGGTGATTATCTCGCCCGGTATCATTGACGCCTCCCTCAGCCGCCGATGGCCAGCCAGATACCGCCCAGCGCCGTCAAAGCGCCAGCGATACGCGTGACCGTGCGGCCGGCATCGCCGCCGAAGAGCCTGCCGACGAATAGACCCGCGCCACACCCGCAGCGTGAAGCAATCCCGTGGCGATGGCAAAGCCGGCAGCATAGGCATAGGCGCCCGCCTCGCCGATCTCCCCGCCATGGGCGTGCCCGTGGAAGAATGCGAAGAAGCCGACCATGGCCATCGCCGCCCCGGTTGGCACGTTGAGCGCGATCGCTGCAAGCAGCCCGATGACGACCACCGAGGCGAGAATTGCCGGCTCCACGAATGGCAGCGGCGCGCCGGCCATCGCGGCCAGGAAGCCGGCGAGCATGGTTCCCACGAAGGCAAGCGGGACCAGCCACAGGGCTCGGCCGGAAAGCAGTGCTGCCCACAGGCCGACCGCGACCATGGCAAGGATGTGGTCGGTGCCGAACAGCGGGTGCGAGAAGCCGGCCATGAAGGAGCCGTGCTCCACGGGGTCGAGGTGGGCGAGAGCCGGACTTGCGCTCGCGATGAAGGCGAATGCCGCAAGCGATGCGATCCTGGTTCTTGTCATGGAGTGTTCCCTTGGTTTGTCATCTCGATGAAACCTCTTCATGCGGCTTCCTTCGGCGCGCAGCCATCCGCCTTGAGCACGCGCTGCGTCGATGCAGGGAAGCGTGAAAGCTTGTCGGCGGGCCGGATCGGACGGCGAACGAGTTCGCCCCCGCAATTCGGGCAGACGCCGCCGAGCACGTCGGAGGCGCAGCTTGCGCAGAAGGTGCATTCGAAGGTGCAGATCACGGCGTCCCGTGCCGCGGGTGGCAGGTCGCGGTCGCAACACTCGCAGTTGGGGCGCAGTTCAAGCATCGCGAACTCCTAGCGGATCGGTTCGTGCACGGTGACGAGCTTGGTGCCGTCGGGAAATGTCGCTTCCACCTGCACGTCTTGGATCATCTCGGCCACGCCCTCCATCACCTGTTCCCGCGTCACGACATGCGCGCCGGCCTCCATAAGGTCTGCAACGGTACGGCCGTCACGGGCGCCTTCGACGACGAAATCGGTAATCAGGGCGATCGCTTCGGGATGGTTGAGCATGACTCCGCGCTCCAGCCGCCTGCGGGCCACGATGGCGGCCATGGAAATCAGCAGCTTGTCTTTTTCACGCGGCGTCAGGTTCATCGTTCTCCACCCTTTAAAGTGACCAGGTTTTAGGCAGGCCTGCCTGTCCGTTGAGCATCGCGACAAGCGGAACCAGCCGCTCGCGCAGGGCGTAGCCGTCGGTTGCGACCAGCCTCGCAAGAAGCTTGCCAGTCGAACCGACCTGCCATGCCGACGCGCCGCCGGCACCGTCGACGATGGTCCGCACCGAGTCGAGATGGGCGCCAGCCGCAGCGCCCACGAGAAGGACGGTGGCGCAGGCTCCAGCGCCGCCAAGCCCTGCCTTCCTGCCGATTGTGGCCGCGACATCGGGGCCGATCGCGAAGTCCTCGGCGTGAACCAGTCGATCTCCGCAGCGCACGCGCCAGCGGTCGCGGAAGATCGCCGTCCGAACGGTTTCGCCCATCGCCCGCCGCCCAAAGATGGTCGCCTCGACGAGCAATGCCTCGGCATCCTCGGCAAGGGTCACATCGAGCGTGCGACGGAAAGCGGAGCGGTCGTAAACGATCGTCTCCTGAGGCAGCCATGCGACCCGCGCGCCCGATCTGCCCACGACTTTGCAGGTAACTTCGGCATGCCCCGCCGTGGTCCGGTAAACCTTTTCGCAGGCCTGGGTGGTGACGGTGACGGCCGTATCTTCGCCGGCTTCTATGTCCCATGCGAGCCGATCGCCGCCGGTCAGGCCGCCGGCAGTGTTGATCAGGATCGCTTCCAGTGGGCCGTCCCCGCGCGCCGGCAGCCGGATTTTGGCGGCGCCTTCCTGATAGAGCCTTTCCAGGCGGGTGGTGCCGTCGCGCCGTCGCACCGACAATCCACCGCTTGCCGATACGCGTTGCAGCTTGGTCTGCTCGAGGCGGGGTTGCAGTTGGTTCATCCGATGCGGGCTCCTTGCCGCAAAATGAAAGCAACGCTCGTGCCATTCGCGCCGCTGCCGCGCATTGTCGCCAGGGACACTTGTTGCGCAAGGGCGAATGGGTTCTTATAGAGGTCACAGGTGCGTGGAGAGGCGCATGCAAGGAGTTTTGCCCCGTTTGCGGGCACAGTCTGGTTTGGGGGTAGCGGAATGAGTGACGAACTGGCGGCGACAATCATCGAAAAGATCAAGGCGCACGCCAGCCCTGATGCAGGCGAGGTCACGCTGGCCACGGACCTGACGGAACTCGGCATCCATTCGCTGGAGCTGACCGAAATCATATTCGACCTCGAGGACGAGTTCGGCATCGAGATCGAAATGAGCACGGTCGATGCCTGGTCCAATCTCTCGAATGTCGGCGATATCGTCGAAGCCGTGCGCGGCCTGATCCAGCAAAAATCCTGACATGGCCAGACCGCGGATCGTCATTACCGGCCTGGGCGGCGTCTGCGCGCTCGGCACCGACGTAGCGGCGATCTGGGACGCCATGCGTGCCGGCCGCTCGGGCATCGGCCCGCTGACGACGGTTCCGCTGCATGATCTCAAGGTGAATACGGGCGCCGAGATAAAGACGTTGCCAGAGCACGGCATCGAGCATCGCCGGCTCGTCACCATGGACCGGTTCAGCCTGCTTGCGGTGATCGCCGCGCGTGAGGCCGCCGCACAGGCGGGCCTTGGCATCGACGAGAACAACACCCGACGCGTTGGTGCCGTCATTGGCGCGGGCGTTGCCGGCTGGGAAACCATCGAAGACAATTATCGGGGCATCCTGCTGGATGGCCGGCCGCGCGCCAACATATTCTCCGTGCCGCGCGCCATGACCGGCGCACCCGCTGGTCAGGTCAGCATGGATCTCGGGCTGCGCGGGCCTGTCTACGGCGTGAGTTCCGCATGTTCCACTGCCAATCACTCGATCAGCAGTGCCGTCGACCAGCTTTTGCTCGGCCGAGCCGATGTGATGCTGGCAGGCGGCACTGAAGCGCCGCTGGTCTGGGGCATCCTCAAGGGTTGGGAGGCGTTGCGGGTTCTTGCCAAGGAGACATGCAGGCCGTTTTCCGCCGATCGCGAAGGTCTGGTTATCGGCGAGGGCGCCGGCGTCGTCGTTCTGGAGACGCTCGACCACGCGCTGGCGCGTGGCGCGACCATTCTTGCAGAATACGCGGGTGCGGGCATGTCGGCCGACGCCACCGATATCGTCGCCCCCACTGTCGACGGGCCGACGAACGCGATCCGCAACTGCCTCGAGGACGCCGGGCTCGCGCCCGAAGACGTCGATTATGTCAACGCGCACGGCACCGGCACGAAGGCAAATGACCAGATAGAAACGCAGGCGATCCGTGGTGCCTTTGGGGCGGCGGCGGATCGGCTATCGGTCTCGTCCACCAAGTCCATGCATGGCCATTGCCTCGGGGCGACGGCCGCGATCGAACTGATCGCATGCGTCAAGGCGATCACCGACGGGGTCGTGCCGCCGACTGCAAATTATCGTGAAGCCGATCCGGCCTGCGACCTCGATGTGACGCCCAACGCGGCGCGGCAACGCGAGATACGCGCCGCAATCAGCAATTCTTTCGCGTTTGGAGGCACCAACGCGACTGTTGCCGTAAAGGCATACCGTCCCTGAAACAGTGTCAGGAAGCCGGTCCCGGTTGCCTTGTATCGGCAAGCCGGCTCGCTATCTAAAACCGGTTATCCTCTCCCGCCGCGTTCTGTGGCACCACCGTAACAGGGACGTTCCCATGACCGATCTTTCCGGCTTCCAGGTCGCCACGCGTTGGCCGGCCCGGGACATAGACAGGCTGCAGCTCTATTCTTTCCCCACGCCCAACGGCGTGAAAATCTCGATAGCGCTGGAGGAACTGGGCCTGCCCTATGAGGCTCACCTGATCGACATCACCAAGAACGAGACCTGGACGGACCACTTCCTGTCCCTCAACCCCAACGGCAAGATCCCGGCAATCGTCGATCCGGATGGGCCTGGTGGCAAGCCACTGGCCCTGTTCGAGTCCGGGGCAATCCTTCTTTATCTCGCCGAGAAGACCGACAGGCTGATTCCGGCGGATTCGGCAGCCCGCTACGAGACGATCCAGTGGGTCTTCTTCCAGATGGCGGGCGTGGGACCGATGTTCGGTCAGCTCGGCTTCTTCTACAAGTTTGCCGGCAAGGAGATCGAGGACAAGCGGCCGCTCGAGCGCTACGTCAATGAATCGAAGCGCCTGATGGGTGTGCTGGAGGCGCGATTGAAGGGTCGCGAGTGGCTCATGGGGGAAGAATACACCGTTGCCGACATAGCGACCTTCCCATGGGTGCGCACGCTGCGCGACTTCTATGAGGCTGACGAAATTATCGGGTTCAACGACTTCCCCGAAACGATCGCGTGGCTGGATCGATGCCTGGCGCGGCCGGCAAGCCAGAAGGGCCTCACCATACCCGCGCGCGGGTAGGCGACGCGCTTCCAAAGAGGCCCGCGTCATGCGATAGGGAAGCCGCAATTCTCGGAGGCTTCCCAGACATGACCCTCGCAGGCTTCGTCACCTATGCCGGTGCGCTCGCCATCGCAGCGGCAATTCCTGGCCCCGGCGTCGTCGCTCTCATTGCGCGGGCGCTCGGCTCCGGTTTCCGCTCGGCCATCTTCATGGCATTCGGGCTGGTTCTTGGCGATCTGGTCTATCTGACGGCGGTGGTTCTGGGGCTGGCACTCGTAGCCCAGACGTTCGGCACCGCCTTTCTCGTCATCAAGTGGGTTGGTGTTGCCTATCTCGCCTGGATGGCCTGGAACTTCTGGCGCACCGGCATCACCGCCGAAAAGGTCGATGCCGACCGTACCCGCGGCGGCATCTGGACCTGCGTGCTGAGCGGGCTGCTGGTCACGCTCGGCAATCCGAAGGTGATGGTGTTCTATCTGGCGATCACGCCGACCATCATCGACATCGCTTCGATCACCCCGTCCGACTACGGCGTGCTTATCGCAATCACCGCAATGGTTCTGCTCGTGGTCCTGATGCCTTACCTGGCGCTGGCTGCCAAGGCACGCTGGTTCCTGGCGACACCGCGCGCGCTCAAGGCGCTTAACCGCACGGCGGCAACCTTCATGGCTGGCGCCGCCGCGGCGATCGCTACGCGGTCGTAGTTGCATCGACGAGCGCGCGGCTTCTACTATGAGGCCACGCAATGGGCAGCATCTCGGGAGGACCATGCCCGGTTTCCGTTTTCGCCGCGGCCTCGTCGCCATACTGGCGCTGATCGCGTCGGCCGCGTCGGCGGTATGGTTCATCTCGCTTGAGGCTGGAAAGCGCCGTGCGCTGGCGGCTCTCGACGACGAGCTGCATGTGCTTGCACGCACCGTCGAGGGCGAGATCGAGCGCTTCCGCTACCTGCCCGCCGTGATTGCGCGAGACCGGCGCATTCTCGACGTGTTGGCCTCTCCCGAGCCAGCGACGATTGAGCGCGCCAACGCCTATCTTGAGGCAGTGCGAACTGATTCCGGCGCCGACGAACTCTACGTGATGAAGCTGGACGGTCTGGCAGTCGCCGCCAGCAACCATGCCGAGCCGACCAGCTTTGTCGGCGAGAATTATCAGTATCGCCCCTATTTCACCGACGCGCTCGCGCGCGGCGAGGGGCGCTATTATGCGGTCGGCGCGACGACGGGCATACCCGGCTATTTCCTGTCCTCGGTCATTCGCGACAACGGCCGGATCGTCGGCGTTGCCATCGTCAAGGTCGACATGCGCAAGATCGAGGCGACGTGGACCGATGCCCGGTCGATCGTCGCGGTCACCGACGCTGACGGGGTCGTATTCCTCACCGGTCATGCGCCGTGGAAATACCGGCCGCTGCAGGCATTGAGCGAGGAAACCCTGTTCGACCTCGCCCGCACCCGCAAATATGGCAGCGCTGATCTCGCATCAGCCAACCCGATCTTTTCCGATGCCGGCAGGCTTCCGGAAACGGCGCTTGTCGACGGCGAGGATGCGCGCCGCCTCGTTCTGCAGGTGGGCATAGAGCCGGATGGATGGAGGCTGCTCGGGCTCGCAAGCCTCGCGCCGATCCGCGCCAACAGCCTGCTGCTGGCGCTGCTGACCGCGCTGGCCGGCCTGCTGATCGCCGGCGCCGGCCTTTACATGCGACAGCGGCGCCAGCTCACGCGGGCGCGGCTGCATGCCCACGCCGAACTCGAACGGCGCGTGGTCGAACGAACCGCCGAACTGAACAGGCAGGTGGAGGATCGCCGCCGCGCCGAAGCGGAGCTGCGTCAGGCGCAGGAGTCCCTCATTCAAGCGGCCAAGCTGGCGGCACTCGGACGGATGTCGGCTGCGATTGTTCACGAAGTGAGCCAACCGCTCGCGGCGATGGAGAATACACTTGCTTCGACCGGACTGCTGGCGTCGCGCGGTGACGCGGCCGCAGTGGCGGACAAGGTGCGTTCGGCGCGCGATCTGGTGCGCCGCATCCAGCGAACCGTCAAGCTCCTGAAGTCCTTCGCGCGCAACGAACCGGTCAGGCTCGAGCCCGTGGATGTCGACAAGGCGATGGCCGTTGCGGTCGAGTTGGCGCGGCGCGCGCAACCGAGCAGGGCGCGCAGGTCAAGCTGCGCAAATCGTCGTCGCCTCCGAGTGTCCTTGCCAACACCACACGGCTGGAACAGGTGATCCTCAATCTGGTTGTCAACGCGCTGGATGCGGTGAAGGAGAGGCCGGAGGGAGAGGTCGAGCTGTGGAGCGAGCACGACGGGCAGCGCGTGCGCCTTTTCGTTCGCGACAATGGCGCCGGCATACCGGACCATCTGCGTGAACGCATCGCCGAACCGTTCTTCACGACCAAGCTCACCGGCGAGGGGCTGGGGCTCGGCCTGTCCATATCGCGCGCGATCCTGGACGAGTTCGGTGGCGGGATGAATTTCGAAACGCGCGAGGAAGGCGGCTGCACCTTCCGCATAGACCTCCCCGCGATCAGCGAGAACCGGCTCCGCGAGGCCGCCGAATGAGCCGGGGCTTCGTGTTGCTCGTCGATGACGAGGAGAATGTGCGCGAATCCGCGCGGGAGTGGCTTGTCCTCAGCGGGTTCCATGTTGTGACCGCACCCAACGCCGAGGCCGCTTTGGCGGGGTTCAACGCGCGCGGCTGCGACGCGCTGATCACGGATGTCCGCATGCCTGGCATGGGCGGTCTCGCGCTGCTTGCGGAGGCACGACGCAGGGACCCCGCTCTGCCCGTTATCCTCCTTACCGGTCACGGCGATGTTCCCCTCGCGGTTGAGGCGATGCGTGGCGGCGCGCATGACTTTCTGGAAAAACCCTACGACGCCGACCATCTGGTCGCCGTGCTCGACCGCGCCGTCTCGCAACGCCGGCTGAACAGCGAGGTCGAGCGGCTGCGGGATGCGGTTGGCGCTTCCGCGTCGGTCGAGACGCGCTTCATAGGCGATTCCGGCCCGGCCCGGGCGCTGCGCGCGCAGGTCGCGCAACTGGCATCGCTCGACGTCGATGTGCTCATCCATGGCGAAACGGGTACCGGCAAGGAGGTCGTGGCGCGCGCGCTGCATGATTTCGGCAAGCGCAGCGGCAGTCCCTTCGTCGCCCTCAATTGCGCCGCCATTCCCGAAAGCGTCTTTGAAAGCGAGGTATTCGGCCACGATCGCGGCGCGTTCACCGGAGCGGCCCAGAAACGCGTCGGTCGCATCGAGCACGCGAATGGCGGCACGGTTTTCCTTGATGAAGTCGAATCGATGCCGCTTGGCCTTCAGGCGAAGCTTTTGCGTGTGATACAGGAACGCGAGGTCGAACCGCTCGGCTCGAACCGGCACGTGCCGGTCGATGTCCGCTTCGTTGCCGCGACCAAGGCGGATTTGCGTGCGGAGAGCGACGCGGGGCGTTTTCGCGCCGACCTCTATTTCCGCCTTGCGACGGTCATCGTCACCATCCCGCCGCTGCGCCAGCGCCGCCAGGATGTGGCCTTGCTGTTCCGCCATTTCTGCATCGAGGCGGCAAACCGCCACGGCGTTGATCCGCGAGAGCCGGATGCGGGCCTGCTGACTGCTCTCGAGGATACCGACTGGCCGGGCAATGTGCGAGAGCTGCGCGCCGCCGCCGAACGCTTTGCGCTCGGACTAACGCTGGATCCGGGGTCGGCGGTCGCGGGGCAGGCTAACCAGCCGTCGCTTGCAGAGCGCGTCGCGACCTACGAGGCGCGGCTCATTGCACAGATGCTGGCCGAAACCGGGGGCAATACGCAGGAGGCGAGCCGCCTGCTTGGAGTGCCGTTGCGAACGCTGAACGAAAAGATCCAGCGCCATGGGCTGAGGCCGTCGCGATCCTGAGACTTCGGCGGATTCTTGCCGCGCTTTCGTAGGGTCAGGCGGAATCCTGCCGCGACCAGCAGGAAGAAGCTCGCTGAGAGCCGGGAATTCCAAGGGTTTGGCGAAATGCTTGGAAATGGCACGCAGGATGCTAGGTTTCATCCGGGTGCACGGCATCGGTGCCGTGTCACGACAGGAAGTCAGGGAGGACTTTGCATCATGAAACACGTCACCAGAAATCTGCTTGCCGCCGGCGCTGTCGCCGTGTCGCTGGGCTTCGGCGCGACCGCTGCCAAGGCTCAGGAATTCATCAACGTGCTTACCGGCGGCACTTCGGGCGTCTATTATCCGCTGGGCGTGGCGCTGGCGAAGATCTACAGCGACAACATGGATGGCGTGCAGACGCAGGTCCAGTCGACCAAGGCGTCGGTCGAAAACCTCAACCTGCTGCAGCAGGGCCGTGGCGAGATCGCGCTGGCGCTCGGCGACTCGGTTCAGAACGCCTGGGCGGGCAACACCGAAGCCGGCTTCCCTGGCAAGCTGGACAAGCTGCGCGCCATCGCCGCGATCTATCCGAACTACGTTCAGATCGTCGCCTCGCAGGAGTCCGGCATCACCGATCTGGAAGGGCTCAAGGGCAAGAGCCTGTCCGTGGGCGCACCCGCATCGGGCACCGAGCTGAACGCGCGAGCCATCTTCGAGGCGGCCGGCATGAGCTACGACGACCTCGGCAAGCTCGAATACCTGCCGTTCGCCGAATCCGTCGAACTCATCAAGAACCGCCAGCTCGACGCTACGCTTCAGTCCGCCGGCCTCGGCGTCGCCTCGATCAAGGATCTGGCGATCTCGCTGCCGACCACTGTCGTGGCGGTGCCGGCCGAGATCGCGGAAAGCATGGGCGCGCCATTCATCGCGGCGACGATCCCTGCCGGCACGTATGAAGGCCAGGCCGAGGACGTGCCGACCGTGGCGATCACCAACATCCTCGTCACGCATGACGGTGTCACCGACGAGGTCGCCTATCAGATGACCAAGCTGCTGTTCGAGAACCTCGACGAGATGGTCGCCGCGCATGCTGCCGCCCGCGCGATCTCGGCGGAGAAGGGGCCGCAGGGCCTGCCGATCCCGCTGCACCCGGGTGCAGAGCGCTACTACAAGGAAGCTGGCCTCCTCTAGGCCTTCGCCTTCGGGGCGTGCAATCGGCCGGCGCGGTTTCGCGCCGGCCCGTTGCCCGCAGCAACGTGGCTATCCTTTTCGGAGCACGCGATGACCAATGCAGCATCCAGCCCGTCCAAGGCGGACGAGGCCGCGGCAGCCATTCACGACCCCACCCATGGCAGCTTTCCGCTGACCCGTGAAGGCAGGGTGTTGTTCTGGATCGCGGTAGCCTTCTCGCTCTACCAGATCGGTTCCGCAGCGCACATCATCAACCTGCCGAGCCAGGTGGTGCGCGCCTTCCATCTCGGCTTTCTGGTGCTGCTGACCTTCCCGCTGGTCGCGGCGATGACCGGCCGAGCGCTTCCCGTGCGCGCCGTGGCCTGGGCGCTGGGTGCCGCCGGCATGGCGGTCGCCTTCTATCAGTGGTGGGAATACGTCCCACTGATTCAGCGGACGGGGTTTCCGCTCACGCGCGACATCGCCGTCGGCGTCGTAGCGATTGTCACCGTATTCATCGCCGCCTGGGTCATCATGGGACCGGCGCTGCCGATCATTTCGGGCCTGTTCCTCGCCTACTGCCTGTTCGGCCAATACCTGCCGCGACCGCTCAACCATCGCGGCTACGCTTTCGATCAGGTGATCGACCACATGGCGTTCGGCACTGAAGGCATCTACGGCATCCCGATCTACGTATCGGCGACCTATATCTTCCTTTTCATCCTGTTTGGCTCCTTCCTGGAGCGGGCGGGCATGATCAAGCTGTTCACCGACGTATCGCTGGGCTGGGTCGGTCATGCGCGCGGCGGCGCAGCCAAGGTCTCCGTCATCTCGTCCGGCATGATGGGCACCATCTCCGGCTCGGGCGTCGCAAACGTCGTGACAACCGGCCAGTTCACCATCCCGTTGATGAAGCGCTTCGGCTACCGCCCCGCTTTTGCGGGCGGCGTGGAGGCGACGTCCTCGATGGGCGGGCAGATCATGCCGCCGGTCATGGGTGCGGTGGCCTTCATCATGGCCGAGACGCTGGGCATCGAATATTACGAGGTCGTCAAGGCGGCGATCATCCCCGCGATCCTGTACTTCGCCTCGGCCTTCTGGATGGTTCACCTGGAAGCGGGTAAGCGCGGCCTGATGGGCCTGCCTCGCTCCGAACTGCCGTCTCCGCTGCGCGCGCTCCGCGAGAGCTGGTATCTGATCCTGCCGCTGGCGGCACTCGTCTACCTGCTCTTTTCCGGCTACACGCCGCTCTTCGCCGGCACCGTCGGACTGTCTCTGACAGTCCTGCTCATCCTCGGCACCACCGTTGCGCTCGGCCTGCCCAACACGGTGTTGCGCTACGTCTTCTGGATCGGCCTTGGCGTGGTTGCGGCAAGCTTCTTCCGCCTCGGCATCAATGTCATTCTGGCGGCTGTTGTGGCACTGATCCTGGTGAACGTTTTCATAGCGGGCGGTCGCGACACGCTCGCGGCCTGCCGCGATTCCCTCGCCGAGGGCGCAAAGACTGCCCTGCCTGTTGGTGTCGCCTGCGCGGTCGTTGGTGTCATCATCGGTACCATGACGCTGACCGGCGTCGCCAACACCTTCGGTCAGTACATCGTATCGGTCGGCCAGACCTCGTTGTTCCTGTCGCTGGTCCTGACGATGATCACCTGTCTGATCCTCGGCATGGGCATCCCGACGATCCCCAACTACATCATCACCTCGACCATCGCCGGTCCGGCTCTGCTGGCGCTGGGCGTTCCGCTGATCGTCAGCCACATGTTCGTCTTCTATTTCGGCATTCTGGCCGATCTGACGCCGCCTGTGGCGCTTGCCTGCTTCGCGGCCGCGCCGATCGCCAGGGAAACCGGATTGAGGATCGCAATGCAGGCGATCAAGATCGCCGCCGCCGGTTTCGTCATCCCGTTCATGGCCGTCTATACGCCCGCACTGATGCTGCAGGACGGCGGTGCTCTCACCCAGTCGATCGGCTTCTGGCCGGCGGTGGCCTACATCGTCTTTAAGACCGGCCTGTCGATCATGCTGTGGGGCGTCGCCGTCATTGGCTATCTGCGCGCCGATCTCGCGATATGGGAGCGTCTGCTTGCAGCCGCTGCCGCCTTCACGCTGATCGCCGCCCTGCCGGCAACGGATGAGATCGGCTTTGCGCTGGCGGCCGCGATGATCGGCCTGCACTGGTGGCGCACCCGCGAGCAGGTGCCGCCTGCGCGCGAGGCGGGCGAATAGGATGAGCGTGTGCATCGCCGCGGCCGGCAAGACGCTGATGCTGGCGGCGAGCCTGTTCACGCTCTCCTGGGAGCACTCGGTCGAGAAGACCGCATGGCAGGAGGACTGGCTGGCGACACCGGCCGGCCTTCACGCGTTGCAGGCACGCGTCAAGGGCTCGGGCGCCGGCATGGACCCGCCCGAGGGTTCGGTTCTTCATGATGGATGGTGGCGCTGGAAGCCGTCGATACCGCCACTGCCGCGAATGGTACTTGCCGCCTCGGGCGCAACGGCTTCGGGCTGGACGGTCTGTGCGGAGGGCCGGTGTGTCGAGGTGGGCGCTGACGCGGCGGGGCCGGTCGTCATCGAACCCTGCGGAAAGCCCTGACTTACTGGAAGCTGGCGTCGGGGTGCACGCCGCGGATGCGTGCGCAGGCGGGGCCGGGGCCGCGCATGTAATGGCGCTCCGGGCGGTAGCTCGGCATGAAGAATTCGCGCACCGAAACTGCGCGGCTGATGATGTGAGCCCAGACCGTCATGACCCGAATTTCCCGTCCTCTCGGATGTCCCTTCCGAATGGCATTGATTGTAGCGCAGACCCGTGAATAACCCGTGAACGCGTTGTTAATGGGTAGCTGTTTAGGGCGCGATCCGTGACGCAATTGCGAGTGATTCGCGGCCCTTTCGCGGCTGCGCGACGATTGCCTGCCCGTGTTGCATTTGCGCAACGCCCGTTCTCGCCGCCCCGCTGCCGAAAAATTATCCCGATTGGCCAGGACCAAGCGGAACCGCCTCCGCGCTTCGACGTTGGAGAGATGTCCGGACAGACACTGGCCCCGGCGTCAATCGAATGAACGCCGGGAGCCAGCCGCCCCTTAAAAAGAAGAAGCAAGAAAGGCTACGACGATGGGCATTTTTTCCAAGGACATCAAAACGATGGACGACCTCTTCGTCCACACGCTCCGCGACATCTACTATGCGGAAAAGCAGTTACTGAAGAACCTTCCCAAGATGATCGACAAGGCGACGAGCGCCGAACTCCGCAAGGGCTTCGAGAAGCACATGGCTGAGACGGAAGGCCATATCGAAAGGGTGGAGCAGGTGTTCAAGATGCATGGGGTCGAGGCCAAGGCGGTAAACTGCCCGGCTATCGATGGCATCCTGAAGGAAGCGGACGAAGTCGCTGGTGAGGTCGACGACGACCGCGTGCTCGACGCCGCGCTGATCGCCGCCGCTCAGGCCGTCGAGCACTATGAAATGACGCGCTACGGCACGCTTGTCGCATGGGCGAAGGAACTGGGACGCAACGACTGCGCCGCCGTCCTTCAGAAGAACCTCGACGAGGAAAAGGCAACTGACGAAAAGCTGACGAAGTTGGCTGAGAGTCGGGTCAACCTCAAGGCTGCCGAATAGACCCCAGGGTCCACGAGTAGTACGCCGCAGCCGGGTTCCCCTCGCCTGGCAGCCGGCTTTCCGGCCCGCCGCTTTCCCGAGCGGCGGGCCGATGCTTTTTCCGATTGAGCCGCCGGACTTCGCGGGTGCAGCCAAACATGTCTATGATGGGCGTCGATGCACCGACGATGGAGGATGAACATGGCGGCGGTTCCGCCCGTTTGCGATTTTGGCTGGAAGGGGATCGACGCGATCCTTCCCGGTGTGGATGGTAACGAGCATCAGCTTTCCGAGCATGTCGGCCCCGGCGGCCTCGTCGTGGCCTTCATCTGCAACCACTGCCCCTATGTGAAGGCGGTGATCGACCGCATCGTGCGCGATGCGCGAGACCTGAGCGCCCACGGCATCGGTTTCGTCGCGATCAACTCCAACGACGCCGACGCCTATCCGGAAGACTCATTCGAGAACATGAAGGCGTTCTCGCGCCAGCACGGCATGGCCTTCCCCTACCTCCACGATGAGGACCAGTCGATTGCACGGGCCTATGGCGCCGCATGCACGCCGGACTTCTTCGGCTTCAACGCGGACATGCGCCTTCAATATCGCGGCCGGCTCGATGCCTCGCGCCGCGAGCAGGGGCCGGCCGACCTTCGCCGCGATCTCTACGAAGCGATGGTCAAGATCGCGCAGACGGGCGAGGGACCGCGCGAGCAGGTCGCCTCTGTAGGCTGCTCGATCAAGTGGAAGGACGGCGGCGACTGGGCCTGAACCCGCAATGGCTCATCTGATAGCAGTTTTCATCACGCCGACCTGAACTGTCTGGAATGGTCGATGTCTTGCCCGTGGCGCTTTGGCCCGCGGCCCGAAGCGACGATGCTGCCATTGAAAACATGATGGCGGGACCGCCGCCGAAAGGGATCGGAAACGCAATGGATGCCGCGGCGAACGCGAAGGCTCGGGCCGACATAGACGGCCGCTATGCCTGGACGAGGCTGCTCGTCTCGGTGCTGATCGCCACGATCGGCAGTGTCGGCATGTGGTCGGTCATCGTCGTCTTGCCGGCGGTGCAGGCGGAATTCGGCGTCGATCGTGGCGTCGCCTCGCTGCCCTACACCGCCACCATGATCGGCTTCGCCTTCGGCAACGTCATGATCGGCAGGTTCGTCGATCGGGCCGGCATCCTGCTGCCGATGATGGTTGCGGCCGGCTCGCTCCTTGCAGGTTACGTGCTGGCAGCCATCGCACCCTCCATCTGGCTGTTCGCGCTGCTGCAGGCACTGATTGGGTTCGGGGCGTCCGCCACCTTCGGCCCGCTCATCGCCGATCTCTCGCACTGGTTCGACCGTCGTCGCGGCGTTGCTGTCGCCGCCGCCGCGAGCGGCAACTATTTTGCCGGCGCGATCTGGCCGCTGGTGATGCAGTTTACGCTGCCCACCGAGGGCTGGCGTTTCACCTATATCGCGATCGGCATCTTCTGTTTGGTGACGATGGTACCGCTGGCGCAGTTGCTGCGCCGCCGCGCGCCCTATGCCGAGCCGGAGTCAGTCGCTGCCACAGGCGTGGCGCATAAGCGCTCCATCGATCTCTCGCCGCGCGCATTGCAATTGCTGCTGTGCCTTGCCGGCGTGGGCTGCTGCGTGGCGATGTCCATGCCGCAGGTTCACATCGTCGCCTACTGCGTCGACCTTGGCTACGGCGTCGCGCGCGGATCGGAGATGCTGTCGCTTATGCTGGTCGGCGGCATCGCGAGCCGGCTCGTCTCCGGTTTCCTGGCGGACTATATCGGCGGCGTAAAGACGCTGCTGATCGGCTCCGTACTGCAATGCCTGGCGCTGTTCGCCTATGTGCCGTTCGACGGCCTGGTCTCGCTCTATATCGTGTCCATGGTCTTCGGCTTGTCGCAAGGCGGCATCGTGCCGAGCTACGCCATGATCGTGCGCGAATATCTGCCGGCACGCGAAGCCGGACAGCGCGTTGGCGTTGTCATCATGGCGACGATCGCCGGCATGGCGCTAGGCGGCTGGCTTTCAGGCTGGATCTACGACCTCACCGGTTCCTACGCGGCCGCCTTCTGGAACGGGATCGGCTGGAACGTCATGAACATCTCGATCATGGTGCTGATCCTGCTTCGCAGCAGCCGACCGCGCCCAGTTCCGGCCTGACGGAATCTGATTGACACAAACGTTTCATTCCAGCTTTACTGCGTGACAAGTGTTTCGTAGGGCGGAAGCGTCGTGAGCCTTCAGGAAATTTGGCAGCGTATCGAAGCCCGTTACGGCGCATTCTCGCCGCAGCTTCGTCGCGCCGCCCGTTTCGTCCGAGAGAACCCGCAGGATGTCGCCCTGCATTCGCTGCGAACGCTGTCGCGGCAGGCAGGCGTCTCGCCGACATCGATGACCCGTCTGATGCAGGCGCTCGACATCGACAATTGGGACGCGTTTCAGGCAGCCCATCGCGCATGGCTCACCGCAGGCAGGCAGGGTGCGTTCTCGGATCGTGCCGACCGCGTCATCAGCGGATCGAGGGGGCCGGGCGCAGAAGACCTGTTGCTCGACGCGATGGCCGAGGCCGAGGGGGACAACGTTTCCCGTGCGCTCGCTTCGCAGGCGCGACGCAGCCTTGTCCAGGCCGCCGACATGCTGGTCGCCGCGCCCGCGGTGGCAATCGCCGGCATCAGAAGCTGCTTCCCCGTCGCCTTCAGCCTGCACTACTCGCTGTCGCTGTTCATGCCGCATGTGCGGCTGATGACTGGCATCGGAAGCGCTCCGCTCGACGAGCTGCATCATCTGCGCGAGAACGATTGTCTGGTGGTGGTCTCGGTCGCGCCCTACAGCCGCGAGACCGTCGATGTTGCGCGCCATGCACGGAACTCGGGCGTCCGCGTCGTCACCATCACCGACGGTCCGCTGAGCCCGATTGCCCGGCTTGCCGACGTCACGCTTGTCGCGGCAAACGAAAGCCCGGCCCACATCGCCTCGCCCATCGGACCGATCGCTGCCGCCCAGGCGTTGGCCATACTGGTGCTGGCGCGCGCCGGTGATGGCGCGCTGGACGCGCTGCGCCGCCGCGAGGCCACCTTCGAAGCCATCTCCGCCTATCTGCCAGAAGAGCCTAAGCCATGAGCGCGAACCACACCCGCATCCTGCATCGTGAACCATCCCGCGACTTGCCCGTCGCCATGAGCGGCGATGGACCATTCGTCATCGACAGCGCTGGCAAGCGCTATCTGGACGCTTCCGGCGGCGCGGCCGTGTCTTGCCTCGGACACAGCAAGCGTCGCGTGATTGACGCGATCAAGGCGCAGCTCGACCGCCTGCCCTACGCACACACCGGCTTCTTCACCAACGAGCCGGCGGAGGCGCTTGCCGATCATCTGATCAAACGCGCGCCGGAAGGGCTCGGCCATGTCTATTTCGTCTCGGGCGGCTCCGAGGCCAACGAGACGGCGATGAAGCTCGCGCGGCAATATTTCTTCGAACGCGGTGAGACAGGCCGGCGGCACTTCATCGCGCGTCGCCAGAGCTATCACGGCAACACCATTGCGGCGCTCTCGGTGGGTGGCAATGCGGGACGGCGCGCGATCTACGAGCCGATCCTTCTGCCGGCCAGCCATATCGCGCCCTGTTTCGAATACCGCAACCGTCGATCGGACGAGACATCGGAGGAATACGGCATCCGCGCCGCCGACGAGCTGGAGGTCGAAATCCTCAGGCTCGGGCCGGAAACCGTTATCGCCTTCATTGCCGAAACAGTCGTGGGCGCGACCGCGGGAGCCGTGCCCCCGGCGCCGGGCTACTTCCGTCGAATCCGCGAGATATGCGACCGCTATGGCGTCCTGCTGATCCTCGATGAAGTCATGAGCGGCATGGGTCGCACCGGCACGCTCTACGGCTGCGAGCAGGACGGCATCGCGCCCGACATTCTCACCTGTGCCAAGGGGCTTGGAGCCGGCTATCAGCCCATCGGTGCGACGATCCTCTCCGAGCGCATCTTCGAAACGATCACCGGCGGCTCGGGGGCGTTCCAGCACGGCTTCACCTATATCGGCCACGCGACGGCAGCCGCAGGCGCGCTGGCCGTCCAGCGTGTCATCGAGGAAGACGGGCTCCTTGAAAACTGCCGCCTCATGGGCGCGAGATTGAAAGAGCGTCTCGGCGAGGCGTTCGCAAGCCATCCTCGTATTGGCGATATTCGCGGCCGTGGCCTGTTCATCGGCGTCGAACTGGTCGAAGATCGCGAGACGAAGAAGCCTTTTGATCCCGCCCTGCGCTTGCATGCGCGCATCAAGGCTGCCGCGATGGAGGAAGGATTGATGGTCTATCCGGCTGGGGGAACGGTCGACGGCAAGGCCGGCGATCATGTTCTGGTCGCCCCGCCATTCATCATCGGCGAGGATCATGTCGGCATGATCGTCGAGAAGCTCCAGCGGGCAGTCGCCGCGGCGGCCACTGCTGCCGGAATCGGCTCCTGATGTCCCATCCTTTCGCTGTTGCCGTCGCACCGAACGGCGCGCGGCGCACAAAAGCCGATCATCCGCGCCTGCCGATGACGGCGGACGAGATCGCGCGCGATGCGGCAGAGGCGCTGGCCGCCGGTGCGGCGATGATTCATCTTCATGTGCGCGACGGCACCGGAGCGCACACGCTCGACGCGGCGCTTTATCGCGAGGCAGTCGCAGCCGTGCGCAAGGCCGTCGGGAACGATCTGGTCGTGCAGGTCACCACCGAAGCTGTCGGACGCTATACACCTGACGAGCAGGTTGCAGTCATCGACGCGTTGCAGCCGGAATCCGTATCGATCGCACTGCGCGAAATCCTGCCCGAAAACGGTGACGAGCGCCTGGCCGCCTCGCTCTTCGAGCGTATGGAGAAAACCGGCACACTGCATCAGATCATCATCTACGAGGCGGCCGAACTGGCGCGCCTTGACGCGCTTGCCGCGCGCGGTCTGCTGCCGGATGGGCCGCTTGCAGTGCTCGCGGTGCTCGGCCGGTACACCGAACAGGGCGCCACGGATGGCGAGCTCGCCGCGTTCCTTTCCGCCGGCATCGATCGGCATCAGTGGATGCTGTGCGCCTTCGGGCCCCGCGAGACGGAATTCATGGCGCGCGCGGCGCGCGCAGGCGGGCACGCCCGTGTCGGTTTCGAGAACAATCTCTGGTTGCCCGATGGGTCATTGGCGTCGGATAACGCCGCAATCGTCGCTGCGACGGTGGCGAAGGCAGGAGATTGCGATCGTGGGGTTGCAAAGGCCGCGGATTTGCGCAGGCTTTGGCGAGTACCCGCATCGGCCGTCAGCGAGATTTCGGCAGCCTCCGGGTGACCGAACAACCGACCCTCGCGCACGGAGGGATCCGGGTTATATCAACCAACCCGCTAAGGGGAACGTGCAAGGAGCAAGGAGACGCAAATATGAAACCCAGAAACCTGATCGGCCTCGGCCTGGCGATGGCAATGGGCGGCTCGCTGGCCGCCGGTAGCGCCGTTGCGCAGGAGCAGCAGTTCATCTCCGTCGGCACCGGCGGAGTCACCGGCGTCTACTACCCGGTCGGCGGCGCGATCTGCCGCCTGATGAACCAGACCCGCCGCGAACACGGCATCCGCTGCTCGGTCGAATCGACTGGCGGTTCGGTCTTCAACGTCAACGCGATCAAGGGCGGCGACCTCGAGTTCGGCGTCGTGCAGTCGGACGTGCAGTACAACGCGTTCAATGGCGAGGCGAACTTTGCCGAGGGTGGCGCGCACGAAGACCTGCGTTCGGTGTTCTCGCTTCACGCCGAGCCGCTGACCGTCGTGGCACGCTCCGAAGCAGGCGTGGCCGGCTTCGACGACCTCAAGGGCAAGCGTGTCAACATCGGCAATCCCGGCTCCGGCCAGCGTGCGTTGATGGACCTGCTGATCGCAGAGAAGGGCTGGACCAACGCCGACTTCGCGCTCGCCGCCGAGCTGGCACCGGCCGAACAGAGCTCCGCGCTCTGCGACAACAACATCGACGCCTTCGCCTACACGGTCGGTCATCCGGCGGGCGCTATCCAGGAAGCCACAACGACTTGCGACAGCGTGATCGTTCCGGTCGAGGGGGAGGCCGTCGAAAAGCTGGTCACGGACAATCCGTACTACTTCAAGGCTGTGATCCCCGGTGGCATGTATCGCGGCACCGACAATGACGTGAATACCTTCGGTGTCGGCGCCACGGTCGTGACCTCGGCTACCGTCGACGACGAAGTCGTCTATCAGTTCGTCAAAGCCGTCTTCGACGACTTCGACAACTTCAAGAGCCTGCATCCGGCGCTTGCCAACCTGACGCCGGAAGACATGGTCGGCCAGGGCAACTCCGCGCCGGTCCATCCGGGCGCCGAGAAGTACTACAAGGAGAAGGGCTGGCTCCAGTAAAACCAGAAATTCGGGGCGTCCGATTGCCGGGCGCCCCGTTTTCGATCAACATGGCCCATTAGGGCAATGTGCGCGTCAGGAGGGGACCCAGATGGCGAACGATCCGAAGACTGCCGGCAAGGCAACAACGGCCATGACCGACGACGAACTTCAGGATCTCGTGGCATCGAGTGATACCGGCGCGCGCAATCCGGTCGGCACGGCCGGTCTGGTGATCGCAGGTGTTGCGCTGTGCTGGTCGCTGTTCCAGCTTTACATCGCTTCGCCGCTGCCCTTCATGCTGTCTCGCATGACCGGTCTGCAACTCGTCTTCAACGACACGCAGACGCGCTCCATCCACTTGGCATTCGGCGTATTCCTCGCCTTCATGGCCTTTCCGGCCCTGTCCAGCAGTCCGCGCGACCGAATCCCTCTGCTCGACTGGGTTCTGGGCATTCTGGCTGCCTTCTGCGCGCTCTACATCTTCATCTTCTACCGTGACCTTGCCCAGCGCCCAGGCCTGCCGATCACGCAGGACCTTGTTGCCGCCGGGCTCGGCATGGTTCTCCTGCTCGAGGCGACACGACGAGCCCTCGGCCCGCCGCTGGTGATCGTCGCACTGGTCTTCCTGGCCTATGTATTCTTCGGTTCGTCGACCTTCGTGCCTGACATCATCCGCTGGGGTGGCGCATCGTTCGCGCGCGCCATGGACCAGATGTGGCTGTCGACCGGTGGCGTCTTCGGTGTTGCGCTGGGTGTTTCGACGGCCTTTGTTTTCCTGTTCGTGCTGTTCGGGTCGATGCTCGACCGCGCAGGCGCCGGCAACTTCTTCATCAAGCTCGCTTTCGCGCTGCTGGGGCACCTCAAGGGCGGCCCTGCCAAGGCGGCCGTGCTGGCCTCGATGATGACCGGTCTGATCTCCGGCTCCTCGATTGCCAACGTGGTGACGACCGGCACCTTCACGATCCCGCTGATGAAGCGGGTGGGCTTCTCCGCCGAAAAGGCCGGGTCGGTCGAAGTCGCAAGTTCGGTCAACGGTCAGATCATGCCACCGGTCATGGGCGCGGCCGCGTTCCTGATGGTCGAATATGTCGGCATTTCCTACCTGCAGGTCATCAAGCACGCTTTCCTGCCGGCGGTGGTCTCTTACATCGCTCTGCTCTACCTCGTGCATCTCGAGGCGGTGAAGAACGACATGCCCTCGCTGCCCAAGCGGGTGCAGCACCCGGCCAGGATCGCACTGCTGCGTGCAGGCCTGGTGACCCTGTCGATCGTCATCCTGGCAGGCGCGATCTACTACGCGATCAACATGGTGAAATGGCTTCTGCCGGCAATTTCCGCGCCGGTGCTGCTGCTTGCCCTGCTGGCGGCCTATGTGTTGCTGATCTGGTATGCCGCCAAGCAGCCCGATCTTGAACTCGACGATCCCAATGCGCCCGTGGTGGAGCTGCCGATCGCGTCCGAGGTGATCAAGACGGGGCTGCATTATCTGCTGCCGCTGTTCGTGCTTGTCTGGTTCCTGATGATCGAGCGCCGTTCGCCGGGGCTGTCGGCCTTCTATGCGGTCATCCTGCTGATCATCATCATGCTCACCCAGAAGCCGTTGAAGGCCATGTTCAGGGGCATGCAAAGCGCTGAGACCAGCGCCGCGATGCGCGAAGGCTTCGACGATCTCATCGTCGGCATGATTTCCGGTGCGCGCAACATGATCGGCATCGCCTGCGCAACGGCCGCCGCCGGCATCATCGTCGGCACGGTCACGCTGACCGGCATCGGGCAGGTGATGGCGGAGTTCGTCGAATTTCTCTCCGGCGGCAACATCTTCCTGATCCTCGTCTTCACCGCGATCATTAGCCTGATCCTGGGCATGGGCCTGCCGACCACGGCGAACTACATCGTCGTCTCTTCGCTGATGGCGCCGGTGATCGTGGAGCTGGGCGCCGCTAACGGCGTCCTCATCCCGCTGATCGCGGCCCACATGTTCGTCTTCTATTTCGGCATCATGGCCGACGTCACACCACCGGTGGGGCTTGCCTCCTTCGCGGCGGCGGCGGTTTCCGGTGGTGATCCCATCAAGACGGGCTTCACCGCGTTCTTCTATTCGCTGCGCACCGTGCTGTTGCCGTTCATCTTCGTCTTCAACACCGATCTGCTGCTGATAGATGTGAGCTGGGCAGGGGCGATCTGGGTGGTTATCCAGGCAACCCTTGCGATGCTGATATTTGCAGCCGCCACGCAGGGCTTCTTCATGGCCCGCTCGCGCCTCTGGGAATCGGCAGCACTTCTGCTCGTCACCTTCATGCTGCTGCGGCCGGGCTTCTTCCTCGACCTCGTGCAGCCGCCCTACGAGCAGGTAGAGCCAACGCGCCTGTTCGAGGTGATGGAAGGTGAGCCCGACGGTGCCCAGGCCCGTCTCGTCATCACCGGCCCCGACTTCGACAATCCCGACACCCTGGTCGAGCGGACGATGGCGTTCGACCTCGGACCCCAGGGCGAAAGCGGCGAGGCTCGTTTCGAGAACGCCATGGGCATGAATGTCACCGTCCAGGATGACAAGGCGATCCTCGACGAGCCGATGGACATGAACAGCCTTGCCGGCCGCACCCTGTCGAACCTGGATTTCTACGATCCGGAACGTCCGGTTCAGATCACTGCCATCGAAGTGACCACCGAGCGGATGCCGCGCGAGATCTTCTACATTCCCGCGCTGCTGCTCTTCGGGCTGGTCGTCTTCACCCAGCGCCGCCGCGGCGGCACGCTGTTCGGCAATCCGAAAGCCGCGTAGGGTAGGTACGACCATGTACAAGAACATCCTGGTCTCGGTCGATCTTGGCGACGCCGAAAACGAAACGCGCACGATTGGCACCGCCGTCGATTATGCAAGGCTCTTCGGCGCGACGCTGCATGTGATGACGGTGGTGCCCGACTATGGCCTTTCCATCGTTGGCGGTTTCTTCCCCAAGGGGCACGAACAGGAGGCGATCGACCACGCCAACAAGGCATTGCACGAGTTCACCGGCAAGCACATGCCGGCCGAGGTCAAGCATCGCCATATCGTCGGTCATGGCTCGATCTATCGCCAGATCCTGCACTATGCCGGTGTGGTGAAGGCCGATCTGATCGTGCTCGCCGCGGGACGAGAGGGGCCTGAGGACTACCTGATCGGTCCGAACGCTGCCCGCGTCGTGCGCCATTCCAAAACATCGGTATTGGTCGTCCGCGATAACGATTGACCATACAGGGAGCGGCCGAAAGGCACGGATTGACTGTGCGTGCCTGCGCGGCCAGAGTTGATCGCTGCGACGCGGCGATCATTTGTTTCTCGCCGGTCCTGCACAGGTACCCATGAGCACAGTTCGCGATACCACATCATCCAGGCTCGACGATGCGGCCCGAGCCGGCTGGCTCTACTATGTTGCTGGCAACACGCAGGACCAGATTGCGACCAAGCTCGGCGTCTCGCGCCAGTCTGCGCAACGCCTTGTATCGCTGGCGGTGTCCGAAGGGCTGGTGAAGGTACGCATCGATCATCCGATTGCGAACTGCCTCGAACTGGCCTCCCGGTTGCGCGAGCGGTTTGGGCTTGATCTTGTGGAGGTCGTGCCCAGCGACCCCGGATCGGCTTCGACAACGCTTGGCGTCGCGGAAGCCGCTTCCGCCGAGATCGAGAGGCGGCTGTCTTCACAGCAGCCGATCGTGATGGCGCTCGGCACCGGGCGCACGCTGAAGGCCGCCATCGAAAAGCTGCCTGCGATGGAATGCCAGCAGCACAAGGTCGTGTCGCTGACCGGAAATATCGCGCCGGACGGTTCGGCTGCTTTCTACAATGTCGTCTTCACAATGGCCGACAAGGTCAAGTCGCGCTCTTTCCCGATGCCTCTGCCGGTCATCGCCTCGTCGCCGGAAGAGCGCGCCCTGCTGCACGGTCAGGAACTCATCCGCGCGACGATGACACTCGCCGCCCAGGCCGACGTTACCTTTGTCGGCGTTGGCGATCTCGGGCCGGAGGCGCCGCTCTACCAGGACGGTTTTATCTCCAAGGACGAGCTCGAGGCGTTGCGTAAGGCCGGCGCAGTCGCCGAGATCGTCGGCTGGGCGTTCGACAGCAAGGGCAGACCGGTGGAGGATGTCATCAACGACCGCGTCGCCTCGACACCGATACCCTCGCGGGATTCGTCCGAGGTCATCGCGCTCGCCATGGGCGAACGCAAGCTGCCGGGCATCTTCGCCGCCGTCAGCGGTCGCCTCGTCAATGGCCTGATTACCGACGAGCGCACGGCGGCTGCCCTTCTCGCCATGTAGCGGCTAGATTCGTCTTCGCGGATCGTGGCTGTCGATCAGTCCGATGTCCCGCTTCATGTGGCCCGTCAAGTGGCGGATTTCTGTCCTTCTCGTCTTCTTGCGCGTCAATCGCGACAGAATGGCATGCACCAGGCTTGCCCAGCTTGACCTTGTGCGCTCGCGATGTCGCATCGGGGATTCTATTGTAACCATGAGGGGGCCGCTTTCCTGAAAGCCTGCTTATGCATCAGTGTTTCAGATCGTCCCAAAAGGCGCTAAAATCCAACAAAACGTCGATCATCAGACATAAGGATTACTTATGTATCGTCACCTGCCGCCACTTTCTGCCGTGCGCGTTTTCGAGGCGGCGGCGCGTCACGGCAGCTTCACGCGCGCTGCCGACGAGCTCGGCATGACGCAGGCGGCGGTGAGCTATCAGATCAAGGCGCTTGAAGAGCGCGTTGGGGCGCCGCTCTTCCTGCGGCGGCCCCGTCAGGTCGAGCTGACGGAGACGGGACTTCGTCTCGCCGCAGCATCGACGCAGGCGCTCGACGTCCTCTCCGCAGCCTTCGGCACGATGCGTGACGATGTTGCGGGCAAGCTGACGATCAGCACCGTGCCCACGCTCGCCACCAACTGGCTGGCGCCGAGGCTGGGTCTGTTCCAGCTTGCCAATCCGTCGATCGCGGTCCGGCTGGAAACGTCGCCGCGCTACGTCGACTTTAGCCGGGAAGATGTGGATGTTGCGATCCGGGTCGGCACCGGCAACTGGCCCGGCCTTGTTGCTCATCCGTTGCTGCCGACGATTTTCACCCCGATGCTCAGTCCGGAGCTTGCAGCCTCGATCGGCGGCATCAACGAACCTGCCGATCTTCTGCGCCTGCCGATCCTGACCCCGACTGATCCTTGGTGGGCACAGTGGCTGACGGCCGCGGGCGTCTCTCCGGAGGGACTGAAGGGTCGTCCACAGAACGAGATGGGCTCGCAGGCCAATGAGGCGCGCGCGGCGATCGCGGGTCAGGGCGTCGCTATCCTGACTCCATTTTTCTTCACGAGCGAACTCGCTTCGGGCCGCCTCATTCAGCCTTTCGATCTCCTATGGGAGGACGAGGCGTCCTTCTGGCTGGTCTATCCACAGGGGCGCCGCAACCTGCCGAAGATCAGCGCCTTCCGATCATGGATCCTAGCAGAGGCTGCGGCGTCACAATCGGATTGAGGCAATCCCGCATCGAGGTGTCCGTCGCCTGAGATCGATGCTGCGCCGCAGCATCGAATCCGGCTTGACTTTCGGCAAGTTAAACTGAATATTTGCCCAACAAACTAGCAATTGCTCATCATGGTTCTAGGGAGGATATCCATGAAACTGAGATCTGCGCTGCTCGGCGCATGCTCCGTCGTCGCCCTGTCGGGCACTGCGCTCGCCGAGACGATCACCATCGCAACTGTCAACAACGGCGACATGATCCGCATGCAGCGGCTCGCCGAAGACTTCACGGCCAAGCATCCGGATATCGAGCTGCAGTGGGTGACGCTGGAGGAGAACGTTCTGCGCGAGCGGGTCACCACCGACATCGCCGCCAGCGGCGGGCAGTATGACGTGATGACCATCGGCAATTACGAGGTGCCGATCTGGGCAAAGCAGGGCTGGCTGCTCGAGCTCAACGGTCTCGGAGACGACTACGACGTCGACGACCTGCTGCCCGCCATTCGTGGCGGCCTGTCCGTGGACGGCAAGCTCTATGCCGCGCCGTTCTACGGCGAGTCGGCGATGATCATGTACCGCACCGACCTGTTCGAGGGTTCGGGCCTCGAAATGCCGGAATCGCCGACCTGGGAATTCATCGGCGAGGCAGCGCGCAAGATCAAGGCGGACAACCCGGATGTGAACGGCATCTGCCTGCGCGGCAAGGCCGGCTGGGGCGAGAACATGGCGTTCATCACCGCCCTGGTGAACTCCTATGGCGGCCGCTGGTTTGATGAGAACTGGCAGCCCCAGTTCGACCAGCCGGAGTGGAAGGAAGCCTTCCAGTTCTATGTCGACCTGATGAACGAGGCCGGCCCGTCGGGTGCCTCGTCCAACGGATTCAACGAGAACCTGACGCTCTTCCAGCAGGGCAAGTGCGCCATGTGGATGGACGCGACGGTCGCGGCATCCTTCGTCTCAAATCCGGAAGATTCCACCGTGGCCGACAAGGTCGGCTATGCGATCTTCCCCGATACCGGCAACGGCAATCACGGTCACTGGCTGTGGTCCTGGAACCTGGCGGTGCCGGCGAGCTCGGCCAAGGCCGACGCGGCGCAGACCTTCATCGCCTGGGCGACGAACAAGGCCTATACCGAGCTGGTTGCGGAGAAGGAGGGCTGGGCCAACGTTCCGCCCGGAACCCGCACCTCGCTCTACGAGAACGAGGCGTACAAGGAAGCCGCGCCCTTCGCGGAGCCAACCCTTGCTGCCATGAACGCTGCCGACATCACCAATCCGTCGGTGAAGCCGGTGCCCTACACAGGTGGCCAGTTCGTCGCGATCCCGGAATTCCAGGGGCTCGGCACGACGGTCGGCCAGCTCTTCTCGGCGGCTCTCGCCGGGCAGATGTCGGTCGATGACGCGCTGGCGCAGGCACAGAATGTCGCGACCCGCGAAATGACCCGCTCCGGCTACATCAAATAGGCTTCCTCCCGAAGCCTGGCCGTCCGGCTCCGGCCGGGCGGCCGCCCTTTCGGAAGATCATGCGTCCTTGGAGGCTCGCTGCGCTCGCACCTCAGGATGAGGACTGCCGTGCATCAGCCCCACAAGCGGTTGGCTCGATCAAACTACCTCCCTCATCCTGAGGTGCGAGCGCAGCGAGCCTCGAAGGACGCACTTTCCGGCAAATCTCGCCGGACGATACGGAACAGGAACCCAGCAAGGGACCCCTGCCATGGCTACGCGACAAACCAGAACGCTTGCCCGCCTGATGATGGCCCCGCCGTCGTTCTGCTGCTGATCTGGATGATCGTGCCGCTGTCCATGACGATCTGGTACTCGTTCCAGAACTACAACATGCTGAACCCGGCCATGCGCGGCTTCGCCGGCTTCTTCAACTACGTCTACTTCTATACGGATCCGGCCTTCTATCAGGCGATCATCAACACGCTGTTCATTGTCGTCGGGGTGCTGTTCATCACCATCGTCGGCGGCATCGCTTTGGCGCTTCTGCTCGACCAGCCGATCTTCGGCCAGGGCATCGTGCGTATCCTCGTCATCTCCCCCTTCTTCGTGATGCCGCCGGTCGCGGCGCTCATCTGGAAGAACATGATCATGCACCCCGGCTACGGGGTGCTGGCGGATGTCTCGCGCTTCCTGGGTCTCCAGCCCGTCGACTGGTTCGCTCAATATCCGCTCACCTCGGTCATCATCATCGTCGCCTGGCAATGGCTGCCGTTCGCGACCCTGATCCTGCTGACGGCCCTGCAGTCGCTCGACGAGGAGCAGAAGGAGGCGGCCGAAATGGACGGCGCCAACTTCGCCAACCGCTTCTGGTATCTGACCCTGCCGCACCTGGCGCGGGCGATCACGGTTGTGATCCTGATCCAGACGATCTTCCTGCTCGCCGTTTATGCCGAGATTCTCGTCACCACCAATGGCGGCCCCGGCTACGCCACGACAAACCTCGCCTTCCTGATCTACCGCACGGCGCTTCTGTCCTACGACGTCGGCGGCGCATCGGCCGGAGGCGTGATCGCGGTCGTTCTCGCCAACATCGTCGCCATCTTCCTGATGCGCGCCGTCGGCCGCAACCTCGACAGGTAAGGGAGAGACGATATGGCACGCGCAGTCTCCACACGCCGCAAATGGATCGCCACGGCAGCCGCCTGGGTGGTCGCCCTGGTGATCTTCTTTCCCATCTTCTACATGGTCGTCACCTCGCTGAAGACCGAGCCCGAGGCGATCGCAGGCATCAGCCTCATCCCCTCCGGCACCTTCGAGAACTACGTCGAGGTCCAGACCCAGCGAGACTATTTCAAGCCGTTCCTGAATTCGGTGATCATCTCGCTGGGCTCGACATTGATCGCGCTGCTGATCGCCATCCCGGCCGCATGGTCGATGGCATTCTCGCCGACGCGTCGGACCAAGGACATCCTTATGTGGATGCTGTCGACCAAGATGATGCCGGCCGTCGGCGTGCTCGTGCCGATGTTCCTCATCTTCCGCGATACCGGCCTGCTCGACACGAGGATCGGCCTGACAGTCGTCCTCACGCTCATCAACCTGCCGATCGTGGTGTGGATGCTCTACACCTACTTCCGCGAAATCCCCGGCGAGATTCTCGAGGCCGCGCGCATGGACGGCGCGACGCTGATGGGCGAGATCGTCTATGTGCTGACGCCGATGGCGGTGCCAGGCATCGCGTCCACCATGCTGCTCAACATCATTCTCGCCTGGAACGAGGCGTTCTGGTCGATCCGCCTTTCGGCGGCGAACGCAGCCCCGCTGACGGCGTTCATCGCCTCTTTCTCCAGCCCGCAGGGTCTCTTCTGGGCCAAACTGTCGGCGGCATCCACGCTCGCCATCGCGCCGATCCTCATCATGGGTTGGTTCTCGCAGCGCCAGCTCGTGCGCGGGCTCACCTTCGGCGCCGTCAAATAAGGTTTCGGGAGGAAGCCATGGGCAACATCACGCTCAAGAATGTGCACAAGGCTTTCGGGGCGACAGTCATCATCCCCGACATCGACCTTGAGATCTCGGACGGCGAGTTCGTCGTCTTCGTCGGCCCATCGGGGTGTGGCAAGTCCACGCTGCTGCGGCTGATCGCGGGTCTGGAAGACACCACCTCCGGCACCATCCTGATCGACGGCGCCGACATGACGGGCGAGGCACCCGCCAAGCGCGGCCTGGCAATGGTTTTCCAGTCCTATGCGCTCTATCCGCATATGAGCGTCTACAACAACATCGCCTTCCCCTGAAAATGGCGAAGGCCGACAAGGAAACCATCGACGCCAAGGTGCGGGCAGCGGCCCAGACGCTGAACCTCACCGCCTATCTCGAACGGCGCCCGGGGCAGCTTTCAGGCGGCCAGCGCCAGCGTGTCGCCATCGGCCGCGCCATCGTGCGCCAGCCCTCGGCCTTCCTGTTCGACGAGCCGCTCTCCAACCTGGACGCCGCCCTGCGCGGGACGATGCGGCTGGAGATCAGCGAGCTGCACCAGCAGCTTAAGACGACCATGATCTACGTCACCCACGATCAGGTCGAGGCGATGACGATGGCCGACAAGATCGTGGTGCTGAATGCCGGCAACATCGAGCAGGTCGGCTCGCCCCTCGACCTCTATCGTTCGCCCCGCAATCTCTTCGTGGCAGGGTTTATCGGATCGCCGCGCATGAACTTCGTCACCGGCGAAGAAGCTGCCAGGCACAACGCGGCGACCATCGGCGTGCGGCCCGAACATATCAGGCTGTCGACCACCGACGGTGCCTGGAAAGGGGTGGTCGGTGTCGCGGAGCATCTGGGTTCGGACACGTTCCTTCACATCCAGGTCGAAGGCGTCGGCCAGGTCACGGCGCGCGCGGATGGCGAATTCACGGTGCACCATGGCGATGCGGTCTGGCTCACGCCCGAACCGTCGAAGATTCATCGTTTCGACGCGGACGGGAACGCGATCTGATGGGGCGTCTGGCCGGCAAATCGGCATTGATCACGGGCTCGGCGCGTGGCATCGGCCGCGCCTTCGCCGAAGCCTATGCCGGCGAGGGTGCGACGGTCGCCATCGCCGACATCGATCTCGACAGGGCCAGTGAGACCGCGCGTCAGATCGGCGATGCTGCCTACGCGCTCCAGCTCGACGTGACCCGCCAAAGCTCCATCGATGAGGCGGTCAAGGCTGCCGAAGAACATGCCGGCGGCATCGACATTCTCGTCAACAATGCCGCCCTGTTCGACATGGCGCCGATCGTCGATATCACCCGCGAGAGCTACGATCGCCTGTTTGCCGTCAATGTCGCCGGCGCGCTGTTCACCATGCAGGCCGTCGCCCGGTCGATGATCGCGCGCGGCAAGGGTGGCAAGATCATCAACATGGCCAGCCAGGCCGGGCGTCGCGGCGAGGCGCTGGTCGGCGTCTATTGCGCCAGCAAGGCCGCGATCATCTCGCTCACCCAATCCGCGGGCCTCGATCTCATCCGGCACGGCATCAACGTCAACGCGATCGCGCCGGGTGTCGTGGAAGGCGAGCATTGGGAGCATGTCGACTCCTGTTTGCGAAGCATGAAGGTTTGGCTCCGGGCGAAAAGAAGAAGCAGGTCGGCGCGGCCGTTCCCTATGGCCGCATGGGCACCGCGCAGGATCTCGTCGGAATGGCGATCTTTCTGGCGACCAAGGAAGCCGACTACGTGGTCGCCCAGACCTACAATGTCGACGGCGGCAACTGGATGAGCTGAGATGGTAACGACACTTTCCCTCGCCACGCTCGACCGCCTGCCCGAAGGCGTCGCGCGCCCGCAATATCAGCGCGAGGCGCTTTCACCGGGCATTCTGCATTTCGGTGTCGGCAATTTTCATCGTGCGCATCAGGTCGCCTATCTGGACGACCTTTTCAACGCGGGACGGGGGCACGACTGGGCGATCGTGGGTGCCGGCGTGCTGGAAGCGGAGCGGACGGGCAGGCAGAAGCTTGCCGCGCAGGATTTCCTCTCGACCCTGGTCGAGCAGGATGCCGGACATATGAGCGCAAGGGTAACCGGCGCGATGATCGACTTTGTCGAGCCTGGCGACGCGCAGGCGACGATCGCGCGGCTGGCCGACCCGGCAATCCGGATAGTCTCGCTCACCATAACCGAGGGGGCTACTTCATAGATTCCGCGTCGGGGCGGTTCGACGCGGCGCATCCCGCTATCGTCGCCGATGCGCGCGACATTGCTGCCTCGCGTACGGTGTTCGGCATGATCGTTGCCGGCCTGATGAGGAGGCGGTCGGCTGGCATCGCGCCCTTCACCGTCATGTCGTGCGACAACATCCCGGGCAATGGCCACGTCACCGAAGATGCGGTCGCCGGTCTTGCCTCGCTGGTCGATCCGGACCTCGCGCAATGGGTGAAGGAGAACGTTGCATTCCCCAACGCCATGGTCGATCGCATCACGCCGGCCACCAGCGACCGCGAACGCGAGATTCTCGCGCGCGAATTCGGTGTCACCGATGCCTGGCCCGTCTTCTGCGAACCGTTTCGGCAATGGGTGCTGGAGGACAGGTTTTCGGCCGGCCGGCCTCCGCTGGAAGATGTCGGCGTGACGCTAGTCGACGATGTCGCGCCGTGGGAACTGATGAAGATCCGCATGCTCAATGGCGGCCATGCGGCAATCGCCTATCCGGCGGCATTGATGGACATTCATTTCGTGCACGAGGCGATGGAGGAACCGCTGATCCGCGGTTTCCTCGAAAAGCTGGAGCGGGAGGAGATCATTCCGGTCGTGCCGCCGGTGCCCGACACGAAGCTCGAGGATTATCTGGCGTTGATAGAGCGGCGTTTCGCCAACCCCAAGATCGGCGACACCGTTGCGCGGCTGTGCCAGGACGGCTCCAACCGCCAACCGAAATTCATCCTGCCGTCGGCTGCCGACCGGTTGAAGGCTGGCGGAGGCGTGACCGGCCTGTCCCTGGTCTCGGCGCTGTGGTGCCGCTACTGCACGGGGACCAGTGACTCAGGCCGGACCATCGAGCCGAATGACGCGAGTGCGGAGCGCCTCAAACAGGCGGCCCTTCAGGCCCGGCAGTCGCCGCAGGCCTTTCTGGCGCTTTCCGACATTTTCGGCGATATGGGCAATGTGCCCGCCTTCGCGGACGCTTTTTCCCGCAACCTCAATGCCGTGTGGGAGCAGGGGGCGAGGGGCGCATTGAAATCCTATCTCGCCGGCAAGCTCTGACCGGCCTTGCCGGAGGCGACTGAATATCCATGAAACGCGAGACCGAACTGGTCATCTTCGATTGCGACGGCGTTCTAGTCGACAGCGAGCCGATCTCGATCGCGGTGCTCCGCGACGTGATCGCAAGCGCCGGCTGCGACATCGACGAGGCAACCGCCTACCGGCTGTTCCTCGGCCGCTCGATGACGACGATCGGCGAGACGCTGGTGCTGCGCTACGGCCTGCGCTTCACCGAAGAGCACCTGGAAGAGACGCGCCGGTTGATGTCGGCGCGGTTCCGCGCCGAACTCAAGGCGATCCATGGAATACGCGAAACGCTGCTGGCGCTTCCGCACCAGCGCTGCGTGGCTTCTTCCAGCCGACCGGAGCGCATTCGATTGTCGCTGGAGGTCGCGGGCATTCTGGACCTGCTGGAGCCGGCCATCTACAGTGCGACCATGGTGAAGCGAGGAAAGCCTGCTCCGGATCTCTTTTTGCATGCCGCCAGCCAGATGGCGGCAGACCCGGCCGCTTGCATCGTCATCGAGGACAGCCCTGCCGGCATCGAGGCGGCGAAAGCCGCGGGCATGCGGGTTTTTGCGTTTGCCGGCGGCTCCCATGCCGGACCGGGCCGCCTGCGTGAAGCCTTTGAAACGCTCGGGCCCGATCTGGTTTTCGATGACATGCGGAGCCTGCCCGCGCTTCTCGCGGAGGCGTCGCTTCCGTGAGCGAGCCGCTGGTTTGCGCCGTCGATGTCGGAACGGGCAGCGCGCGGGCCGGCGTGCTTGATAGCACCGGGCGGCTGCTCGGGCGCGGCGAGCATCCAATACTGATGAATCGGCCCAGCGCTGACCACGCCGAACACGATTCGGAAGACATCTGGTCGGCGGTGTGTGCGGCAGTGCGCGCCGCATTGTCCGTTTCCGGCGCGGCACCGGAATCGATTGTCGGCATCGGCTTTGATGCTACCTGTTCACTCGTGGCGCGAGACACGGCCGGTCGGCAACTGACGCTGTCGTCGACCGGTGAGGCAAGGTGGGACACGATCGTCTGGCTCGATCACCGCGCCATCGCAGAAGCCGACGAATGCACCGCCACCGGCCATGCCGTCCTCGACCATGCCGGCGGCGTGATGTCACCGGAGATGCAGGCGCCCAAGCTGATGTGGGTCAAGCGCCATCTGCCCGAAAGCTGGCAGGCCGCCGGGCATTTCTTCGACCTCGCGGACTTCCTGACCTACCGCGCCAGCGGATCGCTGGCGCGGTCGCAATGCACGCTGGCTTGCAAATGGACGTTCCTGGCGCATGCCGAGCCGGGCTGGCAGCGCGATTTTTCGATGCCGTCGGCCTGCCCGAGCTGCCGTCGCATGGCGGCTTGCCGGATCGGACGGTCCCCGTCGGAGCCGACCTCGGTGCGCTCACGGAGGCGGCGGCCCGCGAACTCGGCTTGACGACAAGCTGCCGGGTCGCGGCCGGCATGATCGACGCCTATGCCGGCGCGCTAGGCGTCATCGGAGGCTTCGCTGCCGATGACGACGAGCTCGAGCGCCACATGGCACTGATTGCGGGCACGTCGAGCTGTGTCATGGCGATGTCCAGGGATCGCCGGTCCTTTGCAGGGGCTTGGGGTCCGTACTGGGGCGTGACGTTGCCGGACTTCTGGATGATCGAGGGCGGCCAGTCGGCGACGGGCGCCTTGCTCGATCACGTCATCCGCTGGCATGGCGCGGGTGGGGAGCGGGACGCCGCCATGCACCGGCGCATCGGAAAGCGTATTGCCGTGCTGCGGGCCGAGCAGGGAGATGGTTTTGCCGGCCGGCTGCATGTCCTGCCGGACTTCCATGGCAACCGCTCGCCGCTCGCGGACCCGCATGCGGTCGGCGTGATCTCCGGGCTGACGCTGGACTCATCCTTCGACAGCCTCGCGAAGCTCTACTGGCGCACCTGCGTGGCGATTGCGCTCGGCGTCCGTCACATCCTCGATACGCTGAATGACGGCGGCTTCGTCATCGACACGCTGCACGTCACCGGCGGGCATACGCGCAACCCGATCCTGATGGAGCTTTATTCGGATGCCACCGGCTGCCGCGTGGTCGAGCCTCTTGGCGACGATGCCGTGCTGACCGGTTCCGGCATGGCCGCTGCCGCTGCCGCCGGGCTCTACCCCTCGCTCGCGCAAGCCTGCGCCGGCATGCGGCAGCAAGGTCGCGAGCGCCAGCCCAACGCCGCCGCCCACGCGCGCTTCGACCGCGACTACCGGGTGTTCCTCGAAATGCACCAGCAGAGGAAGGCGCTGGAGCGGATGGAGTGAGCCTCAGAACGCCTTGAACGTCAGCGTGGTCAGCGAGCGGACGATGCCCGGCACGTTGGCGACGTTGTCGTTGATGAACTTGCCGATATCCACGCCTTCCTCGATGTAGATCTTCATCAGCAGGTCGTAGTCGCCGCTGGTCGAATAAAGCTCGGACGCGACCTCGCGCTTGAACAATTCGTCGGCGACCTCGTAGGTCCTGCCCGGCGAAACCTGAAGCTGTACGAAAACCGCTCTCATCAAAAATACTCCGGAATGTTGGTGCGTCCTTCGAGGCTCCCCTTCGACAAGCTCAGGGTCGCACCTCAGGATGAGGGAAGTAGTTTGTCGAACTCCGGCATAGCGGGCTCGATGCACACCCTCCCTCATCCTGAGGTGCGAGCGGAGCGAGCCTCGAAGGACGCACTCTCTTTCAGCCAGACTCGTGTCTGGCCGTCAGCCTGTCAATAACGTTCGCGTCAGCGCATGGTCCGGGTCGGCCAGCCCGTCGATGACGTTGAAATGATGCCGGTCGAGCTCCTCGACCGTCAGCGTTTCCGCGCCGAGTCCGGTCCATGCATTGGCGAGCAGCGCATTCTGCCGCACGAACTCGGAGCGCTCGGCCGCGCCCACCCAGCAGGCGATCCGCGCAGCCGCCATCGGCTCCAGCAGCGCCGGGCTTTCGCCTTCCGCTTCCGCCCGATCGATCCTGAGCGTCTCATTCATTGCCGTTGCCATCATCGGTCTCAGATCGTGCACGCCGGAGATCGAAACGGTGTTGGCTATGCGCGATCGTACGGCGTCCCGCAGCGGCGAGTTCGCGCAGATCATCCGGCTGACGAGATGGCCCCCGGCCGAATGCCCGGTGAGGCGGATCGGACCGGCCACCATGCCGGCCGCGGCTTCGACGGCCGAGCCGATCTCCCTGACGATGCCGGCGATGCGGATGTCCGGGCAGAGCGTGTAGGAGGGCATGGCGACAGCGTGGCCATGCGCAAGCGGGCCTGCGGCCAGATGCGACCAGAAGCTCCTGTCGAGCCGCAGCCAGAAACCACCATGGACGAAAACGACGAGACCTTTGGCCTCGCCCTGCGGCATGAACAGGTCGAACCGGTTGCGGGGCGCATCGCCATAGGCAAGCCCTAGTTGCGCGCGCCCGTCCCTGGCAAGCCGGTCGCGGAACGCCTTTGCTGGCTCGACCCAAGCCTGCGGCCAGCGATCGCCCTGAGGTATGTTGGCACCATTGGCATAAGCGTCGTCCCAGTCCGTGATGCGGTGATAGATCATGTCGGCTCACGCCCTCCCTGCTCCATTCCTTCGCCTGCCGGCTTCATACTGTCCAGTACGCAAAATATTTCAACCTTGAAATTTTAGGCTTGAAGCATGCCGGGATCGGTGCCATGCTCCCTGAAAATAAAAGAACGGGGAACGTGACGGATGAAGGTTGCAGTGCTCGGCGGTGGCCCCGCCGGCCTATACTTTGCCATCTCGATGAAGCTGCGCGACGCCGCGCACGACGTCACCGTGTTCGAGCGCAACCGGGCTGATGACACCTTTGGCTGGGGCGTCGTTCTGTCGGACGAGACGCTCGACAACCTCGCTGCCAACGACCCCAAGAGCGCGGCCGCGATCCGCGAACATTTCGCCTACTGGGACGACATCGCCGTCATTCACAAGGGCGTACGGACGCTGTCCACCGGACACGGTTTCTGCGGCATCGGCCGCATGCGGTTGCTTCTGCTGCTGCAGGAGCGCGCACGCGAGCTCGGCGTCGATCTTCGTTTCCAGACGGAAGTGGGCGACCGCGCCGAACTGATGGCCGATTACGATCTGGTGATCGCCGCCGACGGGCTCAACTCGAAGACGCGAATGGAGTTCGCCGAGCATTTCCGGCCGGATATCGACACGCGCAAATGCAAGTTCGTCTGGCTCGGCACCCGCCAGAAATTCGATGACGCCTTTACCTTCATCTTCGAGAAGACGAAGCACGGCTGGGTGTGGGCGCATGCCTACCAGTTCGATCCGGATACAGCGACCTTCATCGTCGAATGCTCGCAGGAGACGTGGGAGAAGTTCGCCTTCGGCGACATGAGCCAGCAGGAGTCGATCGCCGTCTGCGAGGAGATTTTCAGGGATCACCTCGACGGTCACGCGCTGATGACCAACGCCAACCACATTCGCGGATCAGCCTGGATCAGTTTCCCGCGCGTGCTGTGCGAGCGGTGGTCGTATCGCAACCTCGCGCTGATGGGCGATGCGGCTGCGACCGCGCACTTCTCGATCGGTTCCGGCACCAAGCTTGCGCTGGAGTCTGCCATCGCCATGGCCGATTATCTGCATTCCGAACCGACGCTCGAAGCCGCTTTCGCCAAATACGAGGAGGCGCGCCGGCTGGAAGTGCTGCGGCTGCAATCGGCGGCGCGCAACTCGATGGAATGGTTCGAGGAGGTCGAGCGCTATCTCGATCTCGACCCCGTGCAGTTCAACTATTCGCTGCTGACGCGCTCGCAGCGCATAAGCCACGAAAACCTGCGGCTGCGCGACGCCGAATGGCTGGGCAGCGCCGAGGCGTGGTTCCAGCGGCAGGCGGGCGGCGCCGCCAACGAGAACCGCGCGCCGATGTTCGCACCCTACAGGCTGCGCGGCATGGAGCTGCAGAACCGCATCGTCGTCTCGCCGATGGCGCAATACAAGGCCGTGGATGGCTGCCCCACCGACTGGCACTTCGTCCATTATTGCGAGCGCGCCAAGGGTGGTGCTGGACTGGTCTATATCGAGATGACCTGCGTCTCGCCGGAAGGACGCATCACTCCCGGCTGCCCCGGCTTCTACGCGCCGGAGCACGAGGCTGCGTGGAAACGCATCGTCGATTTTGTCCACGCCGAGACGCAGGCAAAGATCTGCGCACAGATCGGCCATTCGGGCGCCAAGGGCTCGACCCAGCTCGGCTGGGAAGAAATGGACGCTCCGCTGACGCAAGACAATTGGCCGCTGCTTGCCGCATCGGCGGTGCCATGGTCCCCGCAAAACCAGACGCCCAGGGCGATGGACCGCGCCGACATGGATATGGTGCGCGACCAGTTCGTGGCGGCTGCCGAGATGGCGCAGCGCTGCGGCTTCGACATGCTCGAGCTGCACATGGCCCACGGCTATCTGCTGTCATCCTTCATCTCGCCGCTGACCAACCTGCGTGATGACGAATATGGCGGCAGCCTCGAAAACCGGATGCGCTATCCGCTGGAGGTCTTCCGTGCGGTGCGGGCCGTGTGGCCGGAGGACAAGCCGATCTCCGTGCGCATCTCGGCCAATGACTGGGTGGGCGAAGAAGGCATCACGCCGGCCGAGGCGGTGGAGATCGCGCGGCTGCTGCAGGCCGCCGGCGTCGACATCTGCGATGTCTCTGCAGGCCAGACCTCGAAGCGCGCGCGCCCGGTCTATGGCCGCATGTTCCAGACGCCCTTCTCGGATCGCATTCGCAACGAGACGGGCATGGCGACGATGGCGGTCGGCAACATCTACGAGCCCGACCACGTCAACTCGATCCTGATGGCGGGCCGCGCCGACTTGGTGTGCCTGGCCCGGCCGCATCTGGCCGACCCGTACTGGACGCTTCACGCCGCAGCCCAACTGGGCGACCGTGGCGTGGTGTGGCCCGACCCCTACCTGCCGGGCCGCGACCAGCTCTATCGCCTTGCCGAACGGCAGGAACAGATGTCGGGGAAAGTGTGATGACGATGGCATGGAAGCACGCGCTCGTCACCGGCGGCTCGTCGGGCATCGGTCGCGCGATCGCGTTGTCGCTGGCTGGAGCGGGCGTCGCCGTGACCATCTGTGGGCGCCGCGAAAGCGAGCTGGCTAAGGTCGCCGACAAGGCAGACAACATCCACGCGATTGTCGCCGACGTGACCGACGAGGATTCGGTCCGGGCGCTCTATGCGCAGGCGGAAGCCGCACGCGGTCCCTTCGACATCGTCGTGGCCAATGCCGGCATCGCTTCCAGCGCGCCCGCGCATCGCACGACGCTCGAGGACTGGAACCGCATCGTCAACGTCAATCTCACCGGCGCATTCCTGACCGTGCGTCCGGCGCTTGCCGGCATGGCCGAGCGCGGGCGCGGGCGCATCGTCTTCATCGCGTCGGTCGCCGGCCTGCACGGCTCTGCCTATGTCGCGCCCTATGTGGCCTCCAAGCACGGCGTGGTCGGCCTCACCCGCTCGCTTGCCGCCGAATTGCTCAAGACCGGCGTCACCGTCAACGCCATCTGCCCCGGCTATGTCGAGACCGAGATGCTGGAGCAATCGATCCGCCGCGTCATGGACAAGACCGGCCGCAGCGAAGAAGAAGCGCGGCGCGGTTTTGCGGAGATCAATCCCAACCACCGGCTGATCAAGCCGGAGGAGGTGGCCGCCGCCGCCATGTGGCTCGTCAGCGATGCGGCCATCTCGGTGACTGGCCAGGCGATTCCGATCTCGGGAGGCGGATGACGATGGACGCATCCCCAGAGACGCTGGAAAAACCCGCTGCCAACAAGGAGCGGCTGCGCCTTTGGATCCGGCTGCTGCGCGCCGCGCGGGTCGTCGAGGGTGAATTGCGCGAGCGGCTGAAGCGCGAGTTCGACACCACGCTGCCGCGTTTCGACGTGATGTCGGCGCTCTATCGCCAACCCGAAGGCATGCTGATGAGCGACCTGTCGCGGTTTCTGCTGGTTTCGAACGGCAACGTGACCGGCATCGTCGACCGGCTGGTGACCGACGGGTTCGTCGTGCGCGCCAACCGCGACGGCGACCGGCGCACATCGATCGCGAGGCTCACGGAAGCTGGCTCGGCGCGGTTTGCGGCGATGGCTGAGGCCCACGAGATATGGATCGCCGAGCTTCTGGGCGAGGTGAGCGAGGAGGATGCTCGGCGGCTTTCGGTCATGCTGAAAGCCTTCCGCAGCAATTGGGAGAACGAACATTGAGCCAGATGGCGGGCCTCAAGCCGAAGCATTTTCTCTGGAGCGTCGAGAACCGGGTCGCGACCGTGCGGCTCGATAGGCCCGAGCGCAAGAACCCGCTGACCTTCGAAAGCTACGCCGAGCTTCGCGACACTTTCCGCGACCTCGTCTATGCCGAAGATGTCGATGTCGTCTGCTTCCTGCCCAATGGCGGCAATTTCTGCTCGGGCGGCGACGTGCACGACATTATCGGCCCGCTGGTCGACATGGACATGAAGGGCCTGCTCGCCTTCACCCGCATGACCGGCGACCTCGTCAAGGCGATGATAAATTGCGGCAAGCCGATTGTCTCGGGCGTCGACGGTGTTGCGGTCGGGGCCGGTGCGATCATCACCATGGCCTCTGACGTAAGGCTCGCGACGCCGGAGGCGAAGACCGCGTTCCTGTTCACCCGCGTCGGCCTTGCAGGATGCGACATGGGCGCCTGCGCCATGCTTCCGCGTATCATCGGCCAGGGCCGCGCGGCGGAGCTGCTCTATACGGGCCGCACGATGAGCGCTGCCGAAGGCGAGCGCTGGGGCTACTACAACCGCCTCGTTGAAGCCGACGCACTCGAGGCCGAAGCGCTGAAGTTGGCGCAGCAGCTGGCCGCCGGTCCCACCTTCGCGCATGGCATAACCAAGACCCAGCTCAACCAGGAATGGTCGATGGGACTGGATCAGGCGATCGAGGCGGAAGCACAGGCGCAGGCGATCTGCATGCAGACGCGGGACTTCGAACGGGCGTATCGGGCGTTCGTAGCGAAGGAACGCCCGGTGTTCGAGGGGGATTGATGGCCGACCGTTCCTTCCTGTCCTGGCCCTTCTTCGAGGACCGCCATCGCGAGCATGCAGAACGGCTGGAAGCGTGGAGCACGGCCAACCTGCCGGTCGACCATTCGGATGTCGACGCGGCCTGCCGTCGGCTCGTCGGGGCCCTCGGCGATGCTGGCTGGCTGAAGCCGACGGCGGTCGATCCCGCCGACCCGCAGCCGCTCGACGTGCGTACGCTCTGCATCACCCGAGAGACGCTTGCCCGGCATGACGGCCTCGCCGATTTCGCCTTCGCCATGCAGGGGCTCGGCACCGGTGCAATCAGCCTGTTTGGCACGCCGGAGCAGCGCCAATGGCTGGAGAAGACCCGCGCGGGCAAGGCCATCTCCGCCTTTGCCCTGTCCGAACCGCGCTCCGGATCCGACGTCGCCAACATGGAGATGACGGCGACGCGGGACGGCGGCGACTACGTGCTCTCCGGCGAGAAGACCTGGATTTCCAACGGCGGCATCGCCGATCTCTATTGTGTCTTCGCCCGTACCGGCGAGGCGCCGGGCGCAAAGGGCATCTCCGCTTTTGTAGTCCCAGCCGATACGCCCGGCCTGATTGTTGCCGAGCGGCTGGAGGTGATCGCGCCGCACCCGCTGGCCCGTCTGTCTTTCGATCAGGTGCGGGTCCCTGCATCGTCGATGATCGGCCGGCCGGGCGAAGGCTTCAGGATCGCGATGTCGGTGCTGGATGTCTTCCGCTCGACCGTCGGGGCCGCGGCGCTGGGCTTCGCCCGCCGCGCGCTGGATGAAACCGTTGCTCGTGTTGGCAACCGGGAACTCTTCGGGGCGCCGCTCTTCGACCTGCAGATGGTGCAGGGTCATGTCGCCGACATGGCGCTTGATGTTGATGCGGCCGCGCTGCTCGTCTATCGCGCGGCATGGACCAAGGATGCGGGTGCCGCCCGCGTCACGCGCGAGGCGGCGATGGCCAAGCTCTACGCCACCGACCGCGCGCAGGCCGTGATCGACAAGGCGGTGCAGCTACATGGGGGCGACGGTGTGCGCAGGGGACACATCGTCGAGAGCCTCTACCGGGAAATTCGCGCATTGCGCATCTATGAGGGCGCATCAGACGTCCAGAAGGTGGTGATCGCGCGGCAGACAAGGGGAGCAGCGTCATGAGCCTCGGGCCCAGCGGGCACGTCGATACATTCAGTCGCGACAACCTTCCGTCTCTCGACCAGTGGCCGGATTTACCGCAGCAGGGTTTGGACTATCCGGATTACCTCAACTGCGCGGTCGAGCTCACCGATCGTCTGGTCGAGAAGGGGTACGGGGACCGCACGGCGCTCATCGGCAACGGCCGGCGCCGGACCTACAAGGAACTATCGGACTGGACCAACAGGCTGGCGCGTGCGCTCGTTGAGAATTACGGCGTCAAGCCCGGCAACCGTATACTGATCCGTTCGCCCAACAATCCTGCGATGGTCGCCTGCTGGCTGGCGGCGACAAAGGCTGGCGCAGTGGTGGTCAACACCATGCCGATGCTGCGCGCCGGCGAACTCGCCAAGATCGTCGACAAGGCGGAGATCGCACTCGCGCTTTGCGACACGCGCATCAAGGACGAGCTTGTCGCCTGCGCAAAGGACAGCCGTTTCCTCAAGCAGGTGGTGGGTTTCGACGGCACCGCAAATCACGATGCGGAACTCGACCGTGCCGCGCTCGACAAGCCGGTTACCTTCGAGGCGGTGAAAACCGGTCGCGACGACGTTGCGTTGCTCGGTTTCACGTCGGGCACTACGGGCGTGCCCAAGGCGACCATGCATTTCCATCGCGACATTCTCATCATCGCCGATGCCTACGCACGCGAAGTGCTGAACGTGACGCCGGACGACGTGTTCGTCGGCTCGCCGCCGCTGGCCTTCACCTTCGGGCTTGGCGGGCTGGCGGTTTTTCCGCTGCGGTTCGGTGCCGCGGCGACGCTGCTCGAAAGCGCGACGCCGCCGAACATGGTCGAGATCATCGAGACCTACAAAGCGACGATCTCATTCACAGCACCGACCGCCTATCGCGCAATGATGAAGGCGATGGACGAGGGCGCGGATCTGTCGTCGCTGCGCATCGCTGTATCGGCGGGCGAGACGCTGCCTGCCCCGGTTTACGAGGAGTGGGTTGCCAAGACCGGCAAGCCTATCCTCGACGGCATCGGTGCGACCGAGATGCTGCACATCTTCATCTCCAACCGGCTGGACGATCGCGCACCCGGCGTGACCGGCAGGCCGGTGACCGGCTACGAGGCGAAGATCGTCGACGGCGACATGAAGGAACTGCCACGCGGCACGATCGGCCGGCTTGCCGTTCGCGGACCGACCGGCTGCCGCTATCTCGCCGACGAGCGGCAGATGGATTATGTGCGCGACGGCTGGAACCTCACCGGCGATTCCTTCGTGCAGGACGAGAACGGCCGTTTCCGCTTCGCCGCCCGCTCCGACGACATGATCCTGTCCGCCGGCTACAACATCGCCGGGCCGGAGGTCGAGGCCGCGCTGCTGGCGCATGCGTTCGTTGCCGAATGCGCCGTCATCGGCGCGCCGGATGACGAGCGTGGCCAGATCGTCGAGGCCTATGTCGTGCTTGCCGCGGGAACCGTGGCCGACGGCGATACGATCCGCGCCCTGCAGGACCACGTCAAGGCGACGATCGCGCCCTACAAATACCCACGCTCGGTGAAATTCGTGACCGCACTGCCGAAGACGCAGACCGGCAAGATCCAGCGGTTCCGGCTGCGTGAAGGAGGCGTGGCGTGACCGGAGAGAACGCCAAGACCACGACGCCTGAAGGCGCGCAGACCGACTTTCGCGGCCGGATGTCCTACGCCGACTATCTGCACCTGGACAAAATTCTCGACGCGCAGGAGACCCTGTCCGCCTCGCCCGACGAGTTGCTGTTCATCATCCAGCACCAGACATCCGAACTGTGGATGAAGCTTGCCATCCACGAGATTTCCTCGGCGATGGAGGCGATCCGGCGTGACGATCTTCAGCCGGCTTTCAAGATGCTGACGCGCGTTGCCCGTATCTTCGAGCAGCTCAACAGCGCCTGGGACGTCCTGCGCACGATGACGCCGTCGGAATATACGCGGTTTCGCGGCGATCTCGGCCAGTCGTCGGGGTTCCAGTCCTGGCAATACAGGGCCATCGAGTTCCTTGCCGGCAACCGGAATTCGGCCATGCTCAAGCCGCACGACCATCGGCCGGAAATCCTGGCGCGGCTCGAATCCATTCTTGCGCGGCCGAGCCTCTACGACGAGGCCATTGCCTTGCTTGCCCGCAACGGCTTCGACATCGGCGGTGATGCGAAACGGACGGACTGGCGCGCCACGCGACAGCCGGACGATGCCGTCAAGGCTGCCTGGCAGGCCGTCTATCGGGCGCCGGAAACCCATTGGGCGCTTTACGAGCTGGCCGAGAAGCTGGTCGATTTCGAGGACTATTTCCGCCGCTGGCGGTTCAATCACGTGACGACGGTGGAACGTATCATTGGGCTCAAGCGGGGCACGGGCGGCACCGCAGGCGTCTCCTATCTCCGGCGCATGCTGGAGGTCGAGCTTTTCCCCGAACTCTGGACCGTGAGGACGGAGCTTTGATGCGGCGGCCGCAAAGGCCCAACAAAATTAAGGAGACGGGCTGGCCAAGGCCCGCGGATTTTTCCAACGTAGGGAACCCAGAGGGGTTCCAGGTAACAACGGGAGTAAAACTATGAAGAAAGTGATTGCAGCGGGTCTTGCCGCGCTTGCCATGAGCGTATCGGGCGCGGCTTTTGCGGAGCCGGTCAAGATCGGAATGATCACCACGCTTTCGGGCGGCGGTGCTGGCCTCGGCATCGATGCCCGCGACGGCTTCATGCTCGCGCTCAAGAATGCCGGCGACGCGGCATCCGAGATCGAGGTCGTGACCGAGGATGACGGCCAGAAGCCCGAGCTCGCCGTGCAGATCGCCGACAAGATGATCCAGTCGGACCAGGTCGACATTTTGACCGGCATCATCTGGTCGAACCTTGCCATGGCCGTCGTGCCGAGCGCCGTGGCGCAGGGCAAGTTCTACCTCTCTGTCAACGCGGGGCCCTCGCCGCTTGCCGGGTCGCAGTGCAACGAGAATTATTTCAACGTCGCCTACCAGAACGACAACTTCCACGAGGCGATGGGCCAGTATGCAAACCAGGACTACCAGAAGACCTTTATCCTTGCGCCGAACTATCCGGCCGGTACCGACGCGCTGACCGGCTTCAAGCGCTTCTACAAGGGCGAGTTGACGGGCGAGGTCTACACCCAGCTCGGTCAGACCGACTACGCAGCCGAGATCGCGCAAATCCGCGCTTCCGGCGCCGACTCCGTCTTCATGTTCCTTCCGGGCGGCATGGGCATCGCCTTTACCAAGCAGTACGCGCAGTCGGGCGTCGACATCCCGCTGATGGGTCCCGGCTTCTCGTTCAGCCAGGATGTGCTGGGCGCGATCGGTGACGCGGCCCTCGGCGTCAAGAACTCCGGTTCTTGGGCGAAGGATCTCGACAACGAGGCGAATGCAAAGTTCGTCGAAACCTTCCAGGCCGAATACGGCCGCCTGCCGTCCGTCTATGCCGCACAGGCATACGACACGGCGAACCTTATCGTCGCTGCGGCGGGCAAGGCGAGTGTCAAGGACGCGGATGCGTTCCGGGCCGCGCTGAAGGAAGCCGACTTCGACAGCGTCCGTGGCAAGTTCTCCTTCAACACCAACAACCATCCGATACAGGACATCTACGTTCGCGAAGTTATCAAGGAAGGTGACGTGCTGACGAACAAGATCGTCTCGACTGCCTTCACCGATCACAAGGACGCCTACGCGGCCGAGTGCTCGTTGCAGTAGGTCCATCGCTTAGCGGCAGGCTTCCTTCTCCCCGCAGGCGGGGAGAAGGTGCCGGCAGGCGGATGAGGGGGCGGGGACTTGTTGAGACCATCGTGCCGCCCCTTCTTCAAACCTCTCTCCACGAACGGGGAAAGGGGACAACAATGCCGCACCCATCAGACAGCGAAGCAACAGGCCTGACCCGGACATTCCACCCGTGCAAACCGCTCTCTTCATCGAACAGATTCTCAACGGGCTACAGCTCGGTGTGATGCTGTTCCTCATGGCCGCCGGGCTGACGCTGATCTTCGGCGTCATGGGGCTGATCAACCTTGCCCACGGGTCACTCTATATGGTCGGCGCGTTCGCCTGTGCCGCGGTCGCGGGTGCGACCGGCTCGTTCTGGCTGGGGCTCGCGGCCAGCCTCGCTGCGGCTGCGGCTGCTGGCGCGCTGGTCGAAATCCTCGTCATCAGGCGGCTGTACGAACGCGACCATCTCGACCAGGTTCTGGCGACCTTTGCCCTGATCCTTATCTTCTCCGAAGGCACGCGCTGGCTCTTCGGGTCCTTTCCGCTCTATCTGGACATCCCGCCGCTGTTGCAGGGAACCGTCCCGATCCCGGGCGGCTCCCGCTACCAGCTCTACCGGCTGGCGATCATCGGCGTCGGCGTCGCCGTCGCCGTCGGGCTGTTCCTCCTGATCTCGCGCACCCGGTTGGGCATGCGCATCCGCGCCGGCGAGTCCGACCGTGAGATGATTGGGGCGCTGGGCGTCGACATCCGCACGCTCTATACGGTTGTGTTCGCGCTGGGCGCGGCACTTGCCGGCCTTGCGGGCGCAATGGTCGGCGCGCTGCAATCCGTGCAGGTCGGCATGGGCGAGCCGGTGCTCATCCTCGCCTTCGTGGTGATCGTCATCGGCGGCATCGGCTCGATCAAGGGCGCGCTCGTCGGCGCGTTGCTGGTCGGTCTCACCGACACGATGGGACGCATCCTGCTGCCACAGCTTTTCGGTGTGTTTATGGACCCGTCGCGGGCGGGTCTCGTCGGCGGCGCGGTCGCATCGATGCTGATTTACATCGTCATGGCCATCATTCTTGCGGTGCGCCCGCAGGGCCTCTTTGCGGCGAAGGGGTAAGGCGATGACGATCTCACGCGAAACGGCGATCAATCTGGTTCTGGCCTTGCTGCTGCTGGCCGTGCCTTTCATCGCCATGCAGCTCGGCAAGCCGTTCTACGTCACGCTTGCGACCCGCATGGCAATCCTCGGCCTCGCGGCCATCGGTCTCAACATTGCGCTGGGCCTGGGCGGCCTGGTGTCGTTTGGCCACGCGGCCTTCTTCGGCATCGGCGGCTATGCGGCCGGCATCCTGGCTAGCCATGCCTTTTCGGGCCAGCCGCTTGATTTCGGACTGTTCGCGGTGCCGGGCAGCAAGCTGATGCCCGTGATATGGGCGGCTGCCATCCTGGCGGGCGGGCTGCTTGCGGCGGCGATCGGCTCCATAAGCCTGCGTACGTCGGGCGTCTATTTCATCATGATCACGCTCGCCTTCGCGCAGATGACCTATTATTTCGCGATCTCCTGGCCCGCCTATGGCGGCGAAGACGGGCTGTCGATCACGATCCGCAGCACGTTTCCGGGCGTTAACACGCTCGTGCCTCAAAACTATTTCCTGATCTGTTATGCGTTGCTGGTGGTCGGCCTCGTGCTGTTTGCCCTGCTGCGCGACTCGCGTTTCGGAGCGGCGCTGCAGGCCTCGCGGCAGAACGAGGTGCGTGTCGCTTCCGTCGGCATTGCGCCCTTCCGCATCAAGCTCGTCGCTTTCGTTATTTCGGGCATGATCACCGCGCTGGCGGGGGCGCTCTATGCCGATCTCAACCGCTTCGTCAGCCCGTCGATGCTGTCCTGGCACATGTCGGGCGAGTTCATCGTGCTCATCATTCTGGGCGGTGTCGGCCGGCTGTGCGGCCCGCTCGCAGGCGCGATGCTGTTCGTCATGTTCGAATACATCCTCGGCGGCCTGACCGAACGCTGGCAGTTCTTCCTCGGGCTCCTGCTGCTTGGTGTCGTTCTGTTCGCCCGTGGAGGGCTGATCGGATTGCTTGCCGGGAGGGCGCGTCATGGCTGAAGCCGTTCTTGCCATCCGTGATCTGTGCAAGTCTTTCGGGGCGTTGCGGGCAACGGAGAATGTCAGCATTGATCTCGTTCCGGGCGAAATTCACGCCCTGATCGGCCCCAATGGAGCCGGGAAGTCGACGCTCATCCACCAGATCGCCGGCACGCTGAAACCGGACAGCGGCGAGATCGAGTTTCTAGGAAAGCCTGTCAGCCATATCGGCGCGGCAGAGCGCGCCCGCATGGGCCTGGGGCGTTCGTTCCAGGTGTCCTCGCTGGCGCCCGAATTCTCGGCGCTGCGCAATGTCATGCTTGCCGTTCAGTCGCGGCAGGGAACATCCTTCCGCTTCTTCAAGCCGGTGATGCGTGATGCGACGCTGGTCGAGCCTGCGATGGCGGCGCTGGAACGCGCCGGCCTCAAGGACCGCGCCCGTGTTGCGGCCGCAGAGCTTTCGCACGGCGAGCGCCGCCAACTCGAGATCGCCATCGCGCTCGCGCTCGGGTCGCGGGCCTTCCTGCTCGACGAACCGATGGCCGGCATGGGCCCGGAGGGGTCGAAGACCCTGACAGGTTTCCTCGACGGGCTGCGCCGTGAGGCGCCGATCCTGCTGGTTGAACACGACATGGACGCCGTGTTCGCGCTGGCCGACCGCATCTCGGTGCTGGTCTATGGCCGGGTGATCGCAACCGGCACCGTCGATGAGATACGCAGCGATCCGGAGGTCCGACGCGCCTATCTGGGAGGTGCCGAATGAAGCTGCTCGAGATTGCCGGGCTGGAGACCTTCTACGGCGCGAGCCAGGCGCTGTTCGGTGTCGATCTGGACGTTGCCGAGGGCGAGGTCGTGGCACTGATGGGCCGCAACGGCATGGGCAAGACCACGACCATCCGCTCGATACTCGCAATGACCCCGGCGCGTGCCGGCAAGGTGCGGCTTGGCGGGCGCGAGATACAGGCCATGCGGCCCCATCGGATCGCCCGGCTGGGCATCGGACTGGTGCCGGAAGGCCGCCGCTGCTTCCCCAATCTCACGGTTGCGGAGAACCTGCTTGCCGCCGCCGCCCGCTCGGGCCGCTGGAACCTCGGCGAGATTAACCGGCTGTTTCCGCGGCTGGAAGAGCGACGTGACCAGATGGCGCGCACACTCTCGGGAGGCGAGCAGCAGATGCTGGCGATCGGCCGCGCGCTGATGACCAATCCGCGCCTGCTGATCCTCGATGAGGCGACCGAAGGCCTCGCGCCCGTGATCCGCAACGACATCTGGGCCGTGATCCGCGTGCTGAAGGCGGAGGGCCAGTCGATCCTCATCGTCGACAAGACGCTGTCCGAACTGCTGCCCTCGGCCGATCGCTGCGTGGTGCTGGAAAAGGGCGCTACCGTCTGGAGCGGTCGCCCGGATGAACTCACACCATCGCTTCAGGACCGCTATCTCGGCGTTTGACGCCGCAACGAAGAACAGGCGGCAAGCGCCTGTCTATCGGAGGATATACCGATGACCGACACACAAACCCCGCACCAACTTCTCCATCCAGCATCCTGGAAGAAGGCTGTGGGTTATGCCAACGGACTGATGACGGAAGGCCGTACCGTCTGGATGGGCGGCCAGATCGGCTGGACCGGCGATCAGGTCTTCGAGGCGAAGGACCTTGTCGGCCAGACGCGGCAGACGCTGGAAAACATCGTGGCGATCCTCGCGGAAGCCGGTGGCCGACCGGAACACATCGTCCGTATGACCTGGTATGTCACCGACAAGCAGGATTATCTCGCCAACCTGAAGGGTATCGGCGAAGCCTATAGGGCCGTGATGGGCCGGCATTTCCCGGCGATGACCATGGTTCAGGTCGTTGCCCTGATCGAGGATGAGGCCAAGGTCGAGATCGAGGCCACGGCGGTCCTGCCCTGAGGATCGTCGGACCGCCCGCGCGGTTCTTTTGCCATAGCGTTGTGCAGCGCTTCCGTCATGGCTGCCATGCGGAAGGAGCAGGTTGACGCATCGATTGGCTGGCGTTCATCATTGCCGCCAGAACAAAAAACCCACATCGATGGAAACGCCTCATGTCCAAGCGGAAATCGGCCTGATCGGCCTCGGTGTCATGGGCTCGAATCTCGCGCTCAACATCGCCGAGAAGGGCTATCCCATAGCCGTCTACAACCGCACCTCGACCCGTACCGGTGCCTTCTTCGAAAATGCCGGTGACCTGCGGGGCAACATCGTGCCCTGTGCCTCCCTCGAGGAACTCGTCGCGCAGATCAAGCCGCCGCGCCCCATCATCCTCATGGTGCAGGCCGGCAAGGCGGTCGACGAGCAGATCGAGGGGCTGCGCGACCTGCTTGCCAAGGGCGACATCATCATCGATGCCGGCAACGCCAACTTCCGCGACACGATGCGTCGCTTCGCCGAGCTTGAAGGGTCGGGCCTGACGTTCATCGGCATGGGCGTGTCTGGCGGCGAGGAAGGCGCGCGTCACGGCCCGTCAATCATGGTCGGGGGCAAGGAAGACGCCTACAAGCGGGTCGAATCCGTCCTCACCGCCATCGCCGCCCGCTACGAGGGTGAGCCGTGTTGCGCCTGGCTGGGCGAGGGCGGGGCGGGTCATTTCGTCAAGACCATCCACAACGGCATCGAATATGCCGACATGCAGATGATCGCCGAGATTTACGGCATCCTGCGCGACGGCTTCGGCATGGAAGCGAAAGAGATCGGCGCGATCTTCGCGCGCTGGAACGAGGGCAGGCTGAACTCCTATCTGGTGGAGATCACGGCCGCCGTGCTGGAAGCTGCCGACCCCGTTTCGGGCAAACCCATGGTCGACATGATCCTCGACCGGGCGGGCCAGAAGGGCACAGGCCGCTGGTCGGCGGTCGAGGCGCAGATGATGGGGGTGCCGGCGACCGCGATCGAATCGGCCGTCGCCGCGCGCAGCCTGTCTGCCGAAAAGGAGCTGCGCGAGGCTGCAGCCAGCGCCTACGGAGGTGCTTCCGAGCCGTCGCCGCGCGCTCCGGACAAGGCCTTCATCGACGATCTCGAACTTGCCCTGTTTGCCGGCAAGATCGCGGCCTACGCACAGGGCTTCGCGGTGATGGCCGAGGCGTCGTCGGAGTTCAAATGGAACCTGCCGATGCCGACGATAGCGCGCATCTGGCGCGCCGGCTGCATCATCCGCTCGCAATTCCTTGGAACGCTGGCGCGCTCCTTCGAAGCCGATACGAAGGCGGAAAACCTCCTGCTGATCGGCGATTTCGTGGAGATGATGAACGAGGCGCAGCCGTCACTCCGCCGTGTGGTTTCGCACGCGGCACTTGAGGACTGCCCGCGCCCGCGCTTTCGGCAGCATTGGGCTATTTCGATGCGTTCAGGCAGGCGCGTGGAACCGCCAATCTCATCCAGGCCCAGCGCGACTATTTCGGAGCCCACGGCTTCGAGCGCGTCGACGTCGAGGGTGAACACCATGGACCGTGGGGATCCGGCGCGGCGAGTTAAGGGCTGAGGTCAGGGTCTGGGGGCTTCGACGCCATCGGGTACGGCAAGCGTCTGCAATGATGCCGGCACTGCGCCGTCGATGCTCGCCCTGACAGCGCGGGCCAGTTCGCGACCGGCAAGGCGGAAATCCTCGTTCACCACAAGGATCTGAGGGCGGAACATCTGAACCAGTGGTGTCGATTGCTTGGTGACGATGTCGATGTCGCGGCCTAGCTGCAGCCCGCGTTCCTCTATGGCTGCGACAAGTGCAAAGGCGCCTGCACCGCTGCCCGAGACGAGACCGTCAGGTGGCGTGCTGCGTCGTAGAAGCGCCGTCGCGGCTGCCTTGATCTGTTCGACGGGCATGTCCACCCAGGCATCGCGAAACGGGATGGCGGCGCAACCCTGCTCTTCGACACCTTCGGCGAATCCGTCGCTCATGTGACGGTAATAGGTGAGCTTCGGCGACGGCGCGAGCAGGGCAAGCCGGCGTCTGCCTTTTGCCACCAGAGCTCGCACGGCCTGCATGGCGAAGGCGTGGTTGTCGAAATCGTGCCACGGGTGCTCGATCCCCGTATGCGTGCGCCCGTGAGTGGCGAACGGAAATCCGTGTTCCGTCAGGTAGCGCACGCGCGGATCGTTGGGTTCCGTCTGCGAGATGATGACGCCGTCGGCAGAATGGGTCTCTACCACGTAACGGATCGGATCCATGGGATCGTTGCGGCTGGAATAGGGCGTCAGGATCAGGTGATAGGAGGACGAGGCCAGCTCCTCCGACACACCGTAGATGATGTCGGATATGAAGCCCATCAGTTGCTCGTCGGTATTGAGGACAAGCGAGATCACGTTGGTCTTGCCGGTGCGCAGGCGAACGCCCGCGCGGTTGGGGCGATAACCGACCTGGCGCGCGACGAGCTGGACGCGCTTCTTCGTCTCCTCGCCGATGTCGGGTGCGTCCTTCAGGGCGCGCGAAACCGTGGTGACGCCGAGCCCGGTCATGAAGGCGATCGTCTTGAGGGTGGGTCGGCCGCCGGCTGCCGCCTCGTTCTGTCCGTTCCTGCGCTGGTCGTTCATACGTCGCTGCCCGTTAACCCGGCGCACGGCCTAACGCATTCGCCCCAGCCGCACCAGTCCCGAGCTGAAAATGGAAACTGTAACGTTACAGTTTTTGAGAAGAGTTGCACGGGAAATCTGCCGATTGGTGAAATCGATCTGATCTCCATGGGGTCAGAATGGCGCACTCGGCGGGCTATATGCTGCAACGCACAGCTTCTATGAATCAGCGCTTTAGATACAAATTCGAAGCGAAATACCGCAATGCAACATGTTTTCGCCACGAGCCCGAGCTGCGCAGGAGCGAGTAGTACATTAGTTCGAGGTTCGAAAAAATCGCCGCTGACGCCGCTTTCCCCGTTGCGCGACCTTCTGGATTACCCTACGCTTTGATCTGTAACGTTACAGTTTCAGGGAGGAAATATGATGCGTTATAGGCTCCTTACCGCCACCTTCGCTGCGACGGCGGCTCTCAACATTGCCGGCCCGGTGCAGGCCGCAGAACTCGAAGTCACGCACTGGTGGACCTCTGGAGGCGAAGCGGCGGCCGTTGCCGAGTTCGCGAAGGCGTTCGACGCCAGCGGTCACAAATGGATCGACGGCGCAATTGCCGGCTCCGGCGGCACCGCCCGGCCGATCATGATCAGCCGCATCACCGGCGGCGACCCCATGGGTGCCACGCAATTCAACCACGGACGCCAGGCCGAGGAGCTGGTGGAAGCCGGATTGATGCGCGATCTGACCGACATTGCCGAGGAAGGCAAATGGCGCGAGGTGGTGCATCCGAGCTCGCTGCTGGATTCCTGCACCCTCGACGGCAAGATCTATTGCGTGCCGGTCAACATCCACTCGCAGCAGTGGCTCTGGCTTTCGAACGCGGCTTTTGAAAAGGCTGGCGTGCCGGTTCCGACCAACTGGGAGGAATATGCCGCCGCCGCTCCCGCGCTCGAGGAAGCGGGCATCATACCCCTCGCCGTTGGCCAGCAGCCGTGGCAGACCACGCTGGCGTTCCAGGTCCTGCTGACTGCGATTGCCGGGCCGGATGCCTACACCAAGATCTTCGGCGAAAAGGATGCAGACCTTGCCGCCGGCGAAGAGCTAGCCAAGGTTTTCGAGGCAGCCGCGCAGGCGCGTTCCATGTCGGCGAAGTCGAACGTGCAGGACTGGAACCAGGCGACGAACATGGTCATCACCGGCCAGGCCGCCGGCCAGATCATGGGTGACTGGGCTCAGGGCGAATTCCAGGTCGCCGGCCAGGTGGCGGGCGAAGACTATACCTGCCTGCCCGGACTGGGCGTCAACGAGGTCATCATGACCGGTGGCGACGCCTTCTACTTCCCGGTTCTGGATGACGAGGAGAAGAGCGCCGCCCAGGCGGACCTCGCCAAGCTGATGCTGTCGCCGGAAGTGCAGGTCGCCTTCAATCTCAAGAAGGGTTCGTTGCCCGTGCGCGGCGATGTCGACCTGGAAGCGGCCAACGACTGCATGAAGAAGGGTCTGGAGATTCTTGCCCAGGGCAACATCATCCAGTCGCCCGACCAGCTCATGTCGGCGGACTCGCTGACGCAGATCAACGATCTGTTCGTCGAGTTCTTCAACAATACGAGCATCACGGCCGAGGACGCGCAGAAGCGCTTCGTTGACCTGGTGGCCAACGCCGACTGATCTGCGAGCCAGCAGCGCCGCGCCGCCCCTGGAAGTCGGGGGCGGCGGGCGCAAGCGTGACCCTCATCAGGGAGTTGCCGTCATGCACGAGGCCCGGCGCCCGAACCCGCTGTTCAGGAATCTGAGCGCGAAGATTGCCGCGATCCCCATGATCCTCACCGCGCTGGTGGTCTTTGCCGGCGGCACGATCTGGACGATCATCTATTCCTTCACGAATTCGCGGCTTCTGCCGCGCGAGAATTTCGTCGGGCTGGATCAGTACGAACGGCTGTGGTCGTCCAGCAAATGGATCATCTCGATCCAGAACCTGCTGATCTATGGTGTCTGCCTTCTCGTCTTCTCGCTCGTCGTCGGCTTTCTGCTGGCGGCGCTGCTGGACCAGAAGATCAGGTTCGAAAACACCTTCCGCACCATCTTCCTCTACCCGTTCGCACTGTCCTTCATCGTCACCGGCCTTGTCTGGCAGTGGATCCTCAATCCGCAATTCGGCATCGAGGGCATCGTTCGCTCGTTGGGCTGGACAAGCTTCTCGTTCGATCCGCTCTACAATGCCGACATCGTCATCTACGGCATTCTGATTGCCGCCCTCTGGCAGAGCACCGGTCTCATCATGTGCCTGATGCTCGCTGGCCTGCGCGGCATCGACGAGGACATCTGGAAGGCCGCGCGTGTCGACGGCATACCGATGTGGAAGACCTACGCCTTCATCGTCATTCCGATGATGCGCCCTGTATTCATCACGACGCTGGTCATAATCGCTTCGGGCATCGTCAAGGTCTACGACCTCGTGGTGGCCCAGACCGGCGGCGGGCCGGGTATCGCGTCGGAGGTGCCCGCCAAATACGTCTATGACGCGATGTTCCTGTCGCAGAACCTCGGCCAGGGCTTCGCCGCATCGACCATGATGCTGCTGACCGTGCTGATCGTGCTGATCCCCTGGGCCTATCTCGAATTCGGAGGCAAGAAGCGTGGCTGACGTCGCTATTCCCGTTTCCGCGCCGGCCGTCCACGCGGACCAGCCACTTGCTGGTCCGAGCGGTCCCCGTCCCCGCAAGGTCATCTCCCGGCGCAACATCATCCTCTACGGCACGCTCTTCGTCGTGGCCGTCTACTACCTGCTGCCGCTCTATGTGATGATCGTCACCTCGCTGAAGGGCATGCCGGAAATCCGCCTCGGCAACATCTTCTCGCCCCCGTCGAGATCACCTTCCAGCCCTGGGTCAAGGCCTGGGCCGAAGCCTGCACGGGTCTCAATTGCGAGGGGCTCAGCCGTGGCTTCTGGAATTCGGTGCGCATCACCGTTCCTTCGGTCGTGCTGTCGATCGCGATCGCATCGGTCAACGGCTATGCGCTGGCGAACTGGCGCTTCAAGGGCGCCGATGTGTTCTTCACCATCCTCATCTTCGGCGCGTTCATCCCCTATCAGGTGATGCTCTACCCGATCGTCATCATGCTGCGTGAGATCGGGCTTTACGGCGGTCTCTACGGTTTGATCATCGTCCACTGCATCTTCGGCATGCCGATCCTGACGCTGCTTTTCCGCAACTACTTCACCTCGCTGCCGGAAGAGCTGTTCAAGGCCGCGCGCGTCGATGGCGCCGGGTTCTGGGGCATCTATTTCAAGATCATGCTGCCGATGTCGCTGCCCATCTTCGTCGTGGCGGTCATCCTGCAGGTGACGGGCATCTGGAACGACTTCCTGTTCGGCGTCGTCTACACGCGTCCCGACTACTACCCGATGACGGTTCAGCTCAACAACATCGTCAATTCGGTCCAGGGCGTGAAGGAATACAACGTCAACATGGCGGCGACGTTGCTCACCGGGCTGGTGCCGCTGATCGTCTACTTCATTTCAGGCAAGCTTTTCGTGCGCGGCATCGCCGGGGCGCGGTCAAGGGTTGATGCATATGATGGATACCAGCAACACGCCGAGTGTGGCGGTGCGCGGCGTCTCGCTCAATTTCGGTGCCGTCGAGGTCTTGAAAAGCCTCGACCTGGAGGTCGGCAGAGGCGAGTTCCTCGTTCTGCTCGGTCCTTCGGGTTGCGGCAAGTCCACGCTGCTCAACTGCATCGCAGGACTGCTCGACGTCTCCGCCGGCCAGATCTTCATCAACGACCGCAACGTCACCTGGGACGAGCCCAAGGACCGTGGCATCGGCATGGTGTTCCAGTCCTACGCGCTCTACCCGCAGATGACCGTGGAGGGAAACCTCTCTTTCGGGCTGAAGAACGCCCGGCTGCCCAAGGATGAGATCGAGCGTCGCATCGCGCGCGCAGCGGAGATCCTGCAGATCGAGCCGCTCCTCAAGCGCAAGCCATCGGCACTGTCCGGCGGCCAGCGGCAGCGTGTCGCGATCGGTCGGGCTCTGGTCCGCGACGTCGACGTGTTTCTGTTCGACGAGCCTTTGTCGAACCTCGACGCCAAGCTGCGCTCCGAGCTGCGCGTCGAGATCAAGCGGCTTCACCAGAAGCTCGAGAACACGATGATCTATGTCACGCACGACCAGATCGAGGCGATGACGCTGGCCGACCGCATCGCGGTCATGCGTGGCGGGATTATCCAGCAGCTCGATACGCCGCAGGCGATCTATTCGCGTCCGGTCAACCGTTTCGTCGCCGGCTTCATCGGCTCGCCGGGCATGAACTTCATCGAGGGCGAGTGTGTCTCGGATAGCGCCAGCGCCGTCTTCGAGGCGAATGGCGTCAAGGTGCCGCTCGACCGCTACGAATTCGCGGGCGGCGCGCGTACCGGAAAGGCAGTCTTCGGCGTGCGGCCGGAACACGTGATGCTCGGCGACGGCGCTGGTGCGATGCCTTTCCAGACCGACCTGACGATCGAAATCGTCGAGCCGATGGGCTCCGACTCGCTGGTCTGGGGCAAGTTCGGCGGCCAGAACCTGAGCTTCCGCATCGATGCCGAGCGGGCGGTCGCCAAGGGCGACATGGTGCGCATCGGCTTCGACCCCGGCCGCGCCTCCATTTTCGACGCCGGCACCGGCGAACGCATTTGATTTTCCCAACCGACGGACAGATACGATGAACTGGTCATTCCAACTTTACTCCGCCCGCAAGTTCCAGCCCTGGGAAGACGTCTTCGCCATGGTCGCAAAGGCAGGTTATGCGCAGGTCGAAGGGTTCGGCGGTCTCTACGACGACCCGCCGGCCTGCGCGCCATGCTCGATCGCAACGGCCTGACGATGCCGACGGGACACTTCTCCCTCGACATGCTGGAGGACGACTTTGCCACTGCGCGCCGCATCGCCGAGACGCTTGGCATCGGCACGCTGATCTGCCCGCATATCGCCGCCGAGGCCCGACCGTCCGACGAAGCCGGCTGGCGGGCCTTCGCGGCGCGGCTTGCCGCCGTGCATGAGAATTGCCGCAAGGCCGGCCTGCGATTTGCATGGCACAACCACGATTTCGAGTTCGTGCCTTGCAGCGACGGCCCGGTGCCGCAGCGCGTGATCCTCGATGCAGCGCCGGAGATCGGTTGGGAGATGGACGTTGCGTGGGTGGTACGCGGCGGCGCCGACCCGATGCGATGGATCGATGAATACGCTTCTCGCATCGTTGCAGCCCATGTGAAGGATATCGCGCCCGCAGGCGAAGCCCAGGACGAGGACGGTTGGGCCGATGTCGGCCACGGCACGATGGACTGGCCGGCGATCATGAAGGCGCTGCGCGACAAGACGCCGGCGCGCATCTTCGTCATGGAACACGACAACCCGAGCGATGCCGGGCGTTTCGCGCGGCGGTCGATCGAGGCAGCAAAGAACTTTTAGGAGAGACCGGGATGGCGAAGAAACTCGGAGTCGGCGTGATCGGCTGCGGCAACATCTCGGCCGCCTATTTCATGCTTGCGCCACTGTTCAAGGGCATCGAGATGCGCGCGGGCGCGGACCTCGACATGAAGATGGCGCAGGCCCGCGCCAAGGAGTTCGGCGTGCGTGCGTCCAGCGTCGCTGACCTCCTGGCCAGCGACGATATCGACATCGTGGTCAACCTGACCATTCCGGCAGCTCATTATGAGGTGTCGAAGGCGATTCTCGATGCCGGCAAGCATGTCTATTCCGAAAAGCCCTTCGTGCTGTCGGTGCGGGAAGGGCAGGACCTGAAGAAGCGGGCGGACCGGAAGGGGCTGCGTGTCGGTTCGGCGCCGGACACGTTCCTCGGCGGCGCGCATCAGCGCGTGCGCAGCCTGATCGATGGCGGCAAGGTCGGGCGCGTGACCAGCGGCACGTGCTACGTCATGAGCCACGGCATGGAGCACTGGCACCCGAACCCGGACTTCTTCTTCCAGCCGGGCGGCGGGCCGATCCTCGACATCGGCCCCTACTACATCACCAATCTCGTCCAGCTCATCGGCCCGGTGAAGCGCGTGGCGTGGCCGCGCTCGCGGCAACACCTGCGAGCGAGCGTACGATCACCTCCAAGCCGCGCTTCGGCGAGAAGATCAAGGTGACGACACCGACGACGATCCATGCGCTGATGGAGTTCGAGAACGGCGCCACGGTGACCTTCAATGCAAGCTGGGACGTGTGGAAGCACGGCCATGCGCCGATCGAGCTCTATGGCGAGGAGGGCACGATCTTCGTTCCCGACCCCAACTTCTTCGGCGGCGACGTGATGATGACCAATCGCAACGATGCGGTGAAGAAGCTGCCGAAATGGGAGCACGCCTTCGCAGTGCCCAACCAGCAGCATGCCCAGGGCATGATGGCGAACTACCGCGCGTCGGGTCTCGCCGACATGGCGCTGGGCATTCTGGAGGGCCGGCCGCATCGCTGCTCGCTGGAGCTTTCGCTGCACGTCATCGACGTGATGACCGGCATCCTGCGTTCGGGCGAGACCGGCAGGTTCGTAGCCATGCGCACGACCTGCGAGCGGCCGGAAGCGCTTTCGCCCGCGCAGGCCAAGGCTATGCTAGCGCGGAAGAAATAGTTACGACGGGGCCGGCGCGTCTTCCGCGCCGGCCCCTCGTGAAAGGAACCGACATGACCTGGCAGCCAGCCGATACCCGCTACGACACCATGACCTACAACCGCTGCGGACGGTCCGGTCTCAAGCTGCCTGCCATCTCGCTCGGCCTATGGCACAACTTCGGTGGCGACACGCCGCACGAAACCAAGCGGGCGATCTGCCGCAAGGCCTTCGACCTTGGCATCACGCATTTCGATCTCGCCAACAATTACGGCCCGCCTCCGGGCTCTGCCGAAGTCGCTTTCGGCGAGATGCTGCGCGATGATTTCGCCGGCTATCGCGACGAGATGATCATCTCGGCGAAGGCCGGCTACAACATGTGGCCCGGCCCCTATGGCGAATGGGGCAGCCGCAAATACGTTCTTGCCTCGCTCGACCAGAGCCTCAAGCGGATGGGGCTCGACTATGTCGACATCTTCTATTCGCACCGCTTCGATCCCGAGACGCCGCTTGAAGAGACGATGATGGCGCTCGACCATGCCGTGCGCTCCGGCAAGGCGCTCTATGTCGGCCTCTCGTCCTACAACTCGAAGCGCACGCGCGAGGCGGTGGCGATCCTCAAGGAACTCGGCACGCCGTGCCTGATCCATCAGCCAAGCTACTCGATGATCAATCGCTGGGTTGAGGAGGACGGTTTGCTCGACACGCTCGACGATCTCGGCGTGGGCTCGATCGTCTTCTCGCCGCTCGCGCAGGGCATGCTGACCGGCAAATATCTCGGCGGCATCCCCGACGACGCGCGCGGGCGCAGGGCAAATCACTGCGTCCCGGCTTCCTCAACGAGAAGAACCTGGCCAATATCCGTGCGCTCAACGAGATAGCGTCCCGGCGCGGACAGACGCTGGCGCAGATGGCGTTGGCCTGGGTATTGAGGGGCGGCCGTGTAACCACGGCGCTGATCGGCGCAGCCGCCCTGAACAGGTGGAGGACTGCGTCGGCGCGCTCGCCAATCCAAACTTCACGACCGAGGAACTCGCTGAGATCGACCAGTTCGCCAAGGATGCGGACATCAACCTGTGGGCGGCATCCGCCGAACGCGAAGGGCCGCAGAGGAAGTAGATGATCCGCAACCCGATCCTGCCCGGCTTCAATCCGGATCCCTCGATCTGCAGGGTCGGCGACGACTACTATATCGCGACATCCACCTTCGAGTGGTATCCGGGCGTGCAGCTCCACCACTCGAAGGATCTCGTCAACTGGCGGCTGGTCGGGCGGCCGCTCGATCGCGCGAGCCAGCTCGACATGCGCGGCAATCCGGACTCCGGCGGCATCTGGGCGCCGTGCCTGTCCTATGCCGACGGGCTGTTCTGGCTGGTCTACACCGACGTCAAACGCATCGACGGGGCCTTCAAGGATACCCACAACTACATCGTCACCGCGCCGTCCATCGAGGGGCCGTGGTCCGACCCGGTCTATGGCAATTCGTCCGGCTTCGACCCGTCGCTTTTCCACGATGAGGATGGCCGCAAGTGGTTCCTCAACATGGTGTGGAACCATGTCTCGTCCGGCGTGGGCGGACAGCCGAAGCACCCGTCCTTTGCAGGCATCCTGTTGCAGGAGTGGGACGCGAAGGCGAAGACGCTTGTTGGCGAGGCGCGCAACATCTTCGCCGGCAGTCCGCACGGGCTGGTGGAGGGGCCGCATCTCTTCAAGCGGGCCGGATGGTATTATCTGACGACGGCGGAGGGCGGCACCGGCTACGACCATGCCGTCACCATGGCACGCTCCCGGGCCATCGACGGACCCTACGAGCTGCATCCGCGCACCCATCTCATCACTTCGAAGGACGATCCTGACGCGGTTCTCCAACGCGCAGGGCACGGCCAGCTTGTGGAGACGCCGAACGGCGAAATCTACCACACGCATCTGACCTCGCGGCCGCTGCCCGGCTTGCGGCGCTCGCCGCTCGGCCGGGAAACGGCAATCCAGAAATGCGTCTGGAAGGAGGATGGCTGGCTCTATCTGGAGCAGGGCGGCCAGGTGCCGGCGGTCGAGGTTCCCGCGCCGCTGGACGTGCAGCCTGTCGATGCGCCAGCCGTCGAGCGCTACGATTTCGATGATGGCAAGCTGCCACTCGAATTCCAGTGGCTGCGCACGCCGGATTGGCAGCGACTGTTCTCGTTGAGCGACCGCCCGGGCTTCCTGCGGCTGTTCGGCCGCGAGTCGATCGGAAGCTGGTACGAGCAGGCGCTTGTCGCGCGGCGACAGGACGTCTTTTCCTTCCGCGCCGAGACTCGGCTCGACTATGAGCCCAAGACATTTCAGCAGGCCGCCGGTCTCGTCCACTACTACAATCGACACAAGTTCCATTTTCTCGCCGTCACGCACGACGCGCGCCACGGCCGTGTGCTGACCGTGATGAGCTGCCCCGGAGACTGGCCGGACGGCAGGCTGACCTTTCCGCTCTCCAACCCGGTCCCGCTGCCGGGCGATGCGCCCGTCACGCTGGCGGCCGAGGTTCGTGGCGCGACGCTTGACTTCAGCTACGAGCGCGAGGGCGAGTGGATTCAGGTCGGGCCGACGCTCGACGCCAGCGTGATCTCGGACGAAGGCGGTCGCGGCGAGCACGGCTCGTTTACCGGGGCCTTTGTCGGCATGGCCGCATTCGACACCAGCGGCAGCGGCCTTCATGCCGATTTCGACTGGTTCACCTACGGGCGCGTGGGATGAAGAGCGAAATCGTCATCCACGAGCCCGCGACGGGTGGCGAACGCGTGGTCTATGTCACCGACGTGCTGATCGAGGCGCCAAACTGGTCGCCCGACGGGACGTTTCTCGTGTTCAATGGCGATGGCCTGATCTGGCGGCTCGATCTTGCAGACAGCGCGAAACCGCAGCGCATCGATACCGGCTTCGCCACGGCCTGCAACAACGATCACGGCATCTCGCCGGACGGCACCACGCTCGTCATCAGCGACAAGTCCGAAACCGGGCAGTCCTGCATCTACACGCTGCCCATCGATGGTGGCGTGCCGAGGCGGATCACGGACAACGTACCGTCGTGGTGGCATGGCTGGTCGCCCGACGGCAGGACGATGGCGTACGCGGCGGCGCGCGATGACGGCATGGACATCTACACTGTCCGGTCTTCCGGCGGCGAAGAGACCCGGCTCACCGATGGTGGCGGTCATTATGACGGGCCGGACTACACACCGGACGGAAAATGGATATGGTTCAATTCCGACCGGGGCGGAACGATGCAGCTATGGCGCGTTCGCACCGACGGCAGCGGCATCGAGCAGATGACGAATGACGACCGCGTGAACTGGTTTCCGCACCCCTCTCCGGACGGAACCGCGGTGCTCTATCTGGCTTATGAAGCGGGCACGGAAGGCCATCCGCGCGACAGAGACGTGGAGCTGCGCCTGATGAACCCCGAGGGCGGCGGCATCCGCACCGCCGTCTCGCTGTTTGGCGGGCAGGGGTCGATCAATGTGCCCTGCTGGGCGCCGGACTCGACTGCCTTCGCTTACGTGCGCTACGCGCGCCCGTGAAATCGACACAGGAAAGGAACATGACATGCCGGCTACGATGAAGGGCCCTGCGATCTTTCTGGCGCAATTCGCTGGCGACGAGGCGCCGTTCAACACGCTGCCATCGATCGCCAGGTGGGCAGCCGGACACGGCTACAAGGGCATTCAGGTGCCGAGCAATGACGGGCGCCTCTTCGACCTGGAAAAGGCGGCGTCGTCGAAGGACTACTGCGACGAGGTCAAGGGCGTCTGCGCCGAGGCGGGCGTGGAGATCACCGAATTGTCCACCCACATCCAGGGTCAGCTCGTCGCCGTCCACCCTGCATACGACGCGCAGTTCGATGGCTTCGCGCCGGAGAAGGTGCGCGGCAATCCGAAAGCGCGGCAGGCGTGGGCGGTCGAGCAGATGAAGCTAGCGGCGAAGGCGTCGCAGAACCTGGGGCTCAAGGCGAGCGTGTCCTTCACCGGTTCACTGGCCTTCCCCTATCTCTATCCCTGGCCGCAGCGCCCCGCCGGTCTCGTCGAGGAGGCATTCGGCGAGCTCGGCAAACGCTGGAAGCCGATCCTCGATGCCTATGAGGATGCCGACTGCGATCTCGGTTTCGAGATCCACCCGGGCGAGGACGTTTTCGACGGCGCGACCTTCGAGATGTTTCTGGATGCGGTCGGCGACCACAAGCGTTGCACCATCAACTACGATCCGTCGCATTTCCTGCTGCAGCAGCTCGACTACCTCGCTTTCATCGACATCTATCACGAGCGCATTTCGGCCTTCCATGTGAAGGATGCTGAGTTCAATCCGACCGGCCGGCAGGGCGTCTATTCGGGCTATCAGGGCTGGACCGAGCGGGCCGGCCGCTTCCGTTCGCTGGGTGACGGCCAGGTCGATTTCGGCGGTATCTTCTCGAAGCTCGCTCAGTACGGGTACGACCGGTGGGCGGTGCTCGAATGGGAATGCTGTCTCAAGCACCCGGAGGACGGGGCGGCCGAAGGCGCGCCCTTCATCGAGCACCACATCATCCGTGTCACCGAGAAGGCATTCGACGATTTCGCCGATTCCGGTGTCGACCGCGCCGCGCTGCGCAAGATGATGGGCATAGGATAAGGTCTTCGGCCTCTCGACAACGGCGAACGCACACGCTAGGCGGACGGCAGATCAACGGGAGCCGTCCGCAATGACCGGAACCATCATCGCACCGTCCGTGCTTTCGGCCGACTTTTCCCGGCTCGGCGACGAGGTCGAGGCGGTGGTTGCCGCAGGCGCCGACTGGATTCATCTCGATGTCATGGACGGACATTTCGTGCCGAACATCACATTCGGCCCGCCCATCATCAAGGCGATCCGCAACCGCACCGATAAGGTGTTCGACTGCCATCTCATGATTGCGCCGACGGATGCCTATCTGGCCGCCTTCGCGGATGCCGGTTGCGACATCATCACCGTCCATGCCGAGGCCGGTCCTCACCTCGACCGCTCGCTGCAGGCGATCAAGGCGCTCGGCAAGAAGGCCGGCGTATCGCTCAACCCGTCGACGCCGGAAAGCGTCATCGAATACGTGCTCGACCGGCTCGACCTCGTGCTTCTGATGACGGTCAATCCCGGCTTCGGCGGACAGGCTTTCATTCCCTCGGTCGTGGAAAAGGTGCGCCGCGTGAAGGCGCTGATCGGCGACCGGCCAATCGACATAGAGATCGATGGCGGCGTGACGCCGGAAACGGCTCCGCTGGTCACGAAGGCCGGTGCGAACGTGCTTGTCGCAGGCTCGGCGGTGTTCAAGGGCGGATCGAAAGACGCCTATGCCACGAACATCTCCGCCATCCGTTCTGCGGCGGATACAGCCGTGGGGCGAATGGTCTAGGAAACGTCGGTGTCCTTTCAGCGGGCCGTGGTCCAGCCGAACCAGACCGCGACGAGCGCCAGCAGGGCTGAAAGTGAGCGTCGCGCAATCCGCTCCCGGCGCGGGTCGTTCAGCAGCGGTTCGAGCGCACCGGCCAGCACGACGATGCCCGCGTGAATGAGTGTTGCGACCAAGACATAGACGACGGTCAACGTCACGGTCTGCGCCAGGAGGGGCCCGGCAGCGTCGATGAATGTCGGCAGCACGGCGACGTAGAACATCGCAGCCTTCGGGTTGAGCAGGTTGGTGACGAGCCCGCGCAGGAAGTAACGGCCTCCGACCCTGGCATCCGATGCCACGACATCGCCGCCGCCGCGCCATCCGTCCCAGGCGAGATAGAGCATGAAGGCCACGCCGGCCCAGCGCAGGATTTCGTATGCAAGCGGCGAAGCGCTTATGAGCTCTGCGACGCCGAAGGCCGCCGCGAACCCGATCACGGCCAGACCAAGCGCGACCCCGGCAACGGTAGCGAAGCCGACCCGTCGTCCCTCCGAGGCCGAAACCAGCGCCAGATAGGTCATGTTAGGGCCGGGTGTCAGCTCGATGATCGTCGAGGCGAGCGCGAAGGAGAGCAGTGTCGGCAGCGCGACGGCGACCGTTTCCACCTCAATGCGCCTCGTCCCAGTTCTTCGCGGCGCGGGCGTCGACGTGCAGCGGCACCTTCATGGCGAGCGCCGGCATAGCGGCATTCTCCATGACATCGCGGATCACCGGCATGGCCGCCTCGATCTCGCCTTCCGGCGCTTCAAAGATCAGTTCGTCGTGCACCTGCAGCAGCATCTGAGTGTTGTGCAGCCCTGATTTCTCCAACGCAGCCTCCATCCGCACCATCGCGCGGCGGATGATGTCGGCGGCCGAGCCCTGGATCGGGGCGTTGATCGAGGCGCGCTCGTTGAACGCCCGCACGGAGGGATTCGGCGAGCGTATCTCGGGGAAGTGGATGCGGCGGCCGAAGATCGTCTCGACGTAGCCGTTGTCGCGCGAATGCGCCTTGGCCGCGTCCATATAGTCGCGGATGCCCGGAAAGCGCTCGAAATACTTCTTGATGTAAGCGCTGGCCTCCTCGCGCGAAATCGCAAGCTGGTTGGCCAGCCCGAATGCCGAGATGCCGTAGATGATGCCGAAATTGATCGCCTTGGCGCGCCGACGCACCTCGCCCGGCATGCCCTCGACCGGCACGCCGAACATCTCGGATGCCGTCATCGCGTGAATGTCGATGCCATCGGCGAAGGCCTGGCGAAGCTGGGGAATATCGGCGACATGGGCGAGCACGCGAAGCTCGATCTGGCTGTAGTCGGCCGAGATCAGCAGGTTCCCGGGCTCGGCGATGAAGGCGGTGCGGATCTTGCGGCCTTCGCGGTGCGGATCGGTATATTCTGCAGGTTGGGATCGGACGACGACAGGCGACCGGTGGTCGTGGACGCCAGCGCATAGGACGTGTGCACGCGCTTCGTCTGCGGGTTGATGAAGCCGGGCAGCGCGTCGGTATAGGTCGATTTCAGCTTCGTGAGCTGGCGCCAGTCGACGATCTTGCGCGGCAGCTCGTGGCCTGCTGCCGCAAGATCTTCGAGTTCGCGCGCGGTGGTCGACCACTGTCCGGTCTTGGTCTTCGATCCGCCCGGAAGTCCCATCTTGCCGAACAGGATGTCGCCGAGCTGTTTCGGCGAGCCGACGGTGAAGCGCTCGCCGGCAAGCTGGTAGATTTCATCCTCCAGTGCCGCCGCGCCCTGGGCGAAGTCGCCTGACAACCGCGACAGAATCTGGCGGTCGACTGAAATGCCGCGCTGCTCCATCCGGCCGAGCACCGGCACCAGCGGGCGTTCCAGCCGCTCATAGACGGAGACGAGGCCTTTTTCGGCAAGCCGTGGCTTGAGGACCCGCCACAGCCGCAGCGTCACGTCGGCATCCTCTGCGGCATAGCAGGTGGCCCTGTCGAGATCGACGAAGTCGAAGGTGACCATCGCCTTGCCGGAACCGCACACGTCCTTGAAGGCGATCGGTGTATGGCCCAGCCAGCGCTCGGACAGCGCATCCATGCCGTGACTGCTGTTGGAGCCGCCGTCGAGCACGTAGGACAGGAGCATCGTGTCGTCATAGGGCGCAACGTCGATGCCGTGGCGTTGCATGATGACGAGATCGTATTTCAGATTCTGCGCGACCTTGAGGACGCTGCGATCTTCCATCAGGGGCTTCAGTTCGGCCAGCGCGTCTCGCGCAGGAATCTGGCCTTCCACCAGCCCGCCGCCCAGCAGATCGCCGGCGCCCGACTTGTGGATCAGCGGCACATAGGCAGCGCGTCCGGGCCGCGTGGCGAGGCTGAAGCCGCACAGCTCCGCCTGCATCGGGTCGAGGGATGTCGTCTCCGTATCGAAGGCGACGACGCCCGCCTCGCGCGCCTCCGCGATCCATTCGCGCAGCGTGGCGATGTCGCGGATGCAGTCATAGGCGGTGTTGTCGACCTTCTGCGCGACCGCCTCGGCGGCGCGGGCCGCAACGAGCGCGCCCGGCGTGTCTCCAGCCGCCGCCGCAGCCGATGCGGCATCCCCCTCGGCAGTTGCGTCAGCAGGCTTTGAACCGACATCCGGACCGTGCGCTGCCTCGCCCCATTCGACGTCCACCTGCGCCGACTCGATCTCGGCGGCCTCGGCGCCGGACGCCTCGGCGACGCGCCGCGTCAGCGTGGTGAATTCCATCGCCTTGAGGAAGGAAATCAGCTTCGGGCCGTTCGGCGGCTGCAGCACGAAATCGTCCAGCGGCTCGACGCCGGGAACGTCGTTCCTGAGCCGCACAAGTTCGCGCGACATGAGCGCCTTGTCGCGATTCTCGATCAGCGTCTCGCGCCGTTTCTGCTGCTTGATCTCGCCCGCCCGCTCCAGCAGCGTGTCGAGGTCGCCATATTCCTCCAGAAGCTGCGCCGCCGTCTTCTGGCCGATGCCGGGAACGCCGGGAATGTTGTCGACCGAGTCGCCCATCAGCGCCTGCAGGTCGATCATCTTCTCCGGCGGCACTCCCCACTTCTCGATCACCTCGGGGACGTTGATTTCCTTGTCCTTCATCGGGTCGTACATCGACACCGTGGGACCCACGAGCTGCATCAGGTCCTTGTCGGAGGAGATGATGGTGGTGTCGCCGCCGGCCTCGCATGCCAGTCGCGCATAAGTGGCGATCAGATCGTCCGCCTCGAACCCTTCCATTTCCAGGCATGGCAGGTCGAAGGCGCGCGTCGCCTCGCGGATCAGGCCGAACTGGGGGATCAGGTCTTCCGGCGGCGCCGAGCGGTTCGCCTTGTATTCCGGATAGAGTTCGTTGCGGAACGTCTTCGACGAATAGTCGAAGATGACCGCGAAATGCGTCGGCGTGACCCCGACATCGGTGTCGCGCGCGTTCTGCATCAGCTTCCAGAGCATGTTGCAGAAACCGGAGACCGCGCCGACAGGAAGGCCGTCGGATTTACGTGTGAGCGGCGGCAGTGCGTGATAGGCGCGGAAGATGTAGCCGGAGCCGTCGACGAGGAAGAGATGATCGCCTTTTTCATGGACAAACGCCTAGCGCGGGGCATCCGTGGTGTCCATCGCAAACCGCTTCAGAGCCCCTTGTTCCTGCCACGTCGTCGGGGCAGGCCGCCCATCACAGCCATGTTACAGAGATGTAATGTTGACGCCCTTGAATCGCCATTTTCAAAGACCCAAATGCAGGTCATCGGCAATTTTCGCCGAGTCCGGGAAATAGGCCCGTCCCCCGCCTGAACCGGACATTGCGGGAGCCTCATCCCCCTCTCCGGGCTCCCGCATCGTTTCGAGTAAGGCCGCCGTGGTTCCCCTCCACCACGGCGGCACTTTCTTGTGCTGCTGGCATAAGGAAGCAGGGCTTTTCGAGCGGTGCGCCGGACGATAGGGTCGCGGCCGCAGAATCGAAAGGTCCAACCATGTCCGCACTCGCTCCCGTCCTCGACCGTATTGACGCAGACCTCGAATCCAGCCTCGAACGGCTGTTCTCGCTGCTGCGCATTCCCTCCATCTCGACTGACCCGGCCTTCGCGAAGGATTGCCGCCGCGCCGCCGAATGGCTGGTCGATGATCTGAAGGGCATCGGCTTCGATGCAAGCGTGCGCGACACGCCCGGCCATCCGATGGTCGTTGCCCATCACGACGGGCCGGAAGGTTCTCCGCATGTCCTGTTTTACGGCCATTACGACGTTCAGCCGGTTGACCCGTTGGACCTGTGGGATGCCGACCCGTTCGATCCGAGCATCAAGGATCTGGAGCCCGGCAGAAAGGTCATCACCGGCCGCGGCTCGTCCGACGACAAGGGGCAGCTCATGCTGTTCGTGGAGGCTTGCCGCGCCTGGAAGCAGGTGCATGGCAGTCTGCCGTGCAAGATCACCTTGCTGTTCGAAGGCGAGGAAGAATCCGGCTCGCCCTCGGTCAAGCCGTTCCTCGACGCCAATTCGGAGGAGCTGAAGGCTGATTTCGCCATGGTCTGCGATACCGGCATGTGGAACCGCGACACGCCTTGCATCACGGTCGGCCTGCGCGGACTCGTGGGCGAGGAGGTGACGATCCACGCCGCCAACCGAGACCTCCACTCCGGCGTCTATGGCGGTGCGGCGGCCAATCCCATCCGCATCCTTTCCAGAATCCTCGCGGACATGCACGACGAGACGGGGCGCATCACGATCCCCGACTTCTATGACGGCGTGGAAGAGACGCCGAGCCAGATCAAGGCATCTTGGGATAAGCTCGACATCAGCCCTCTTCTGGGCGACATCGGCCTGTCGGTCCCGTCGGGCGAAAAGGGACGCTCGATCCCGGAAATGGTGTGGGCGCGCCCGACCGCCGAATTCAACGGCATCTCCGGCGGATACGAGGGCGAGGGCTTCAAGACGGTGATCGCCGCGCAGGCATCGGCGAAAGTGTCCTTCCGCCTCGTCGGCAATCAGGACCCCGAGGCGATCCGCGCGTCATTCCGCAAGTTCGTCGAGGACAGGGTCCCGGCCGACTGCTCGGTAACCTTTCACAAGCATGGCGGGTCGCCGGCGCTGCAGCTTGCCTACGATTCCCCGATGGTGACCAAGGCCGCTTCGGCGCTGACGGACGAATGGCCGAACAAGGCCCTCGTGCTTGCCATGGGTGGCTCGATCCCGATCGTCGGCGATTTCAAGCGCCGCCTCGGGATGGACACCCTGCTCGTGGGCTTCGGCCTCGATGACGACCGCATCCATTCGCCCAATGAGAAATACGACCTCACCTCGTTCCACAAGGGCCAGAGAAGCTGGGCGCGCATCCTCGCCGCGCTGACCTCCTGAACCCGAAAGGCCGCTCGATGACCACCATCCGATTTCACAAGGGCGACCTGCCCGATCTCGCCAACTATGACGTCGATGCGATTGCGATCGACACCGAGACGCTGGGGCTGAACCCGCATCGCGACCGCCTCTGCGTGGTGCAGCTTTCGCCCGGTGACGGCACGGCCGACGTGATCCAGATCGCGCCCGGTCAGAAGCGTGCGCCCAACCTCGTCTCGCTGCTCCGCAACCGCAAGATCACCAAGCTCTTCCACTTCGGCCGCTTCGATCTTGCGGTGCTCTACCACGCATTCGGCGTGATGCCGGAGCCGGTCTTCTGCTCCAAGATCGCTTCACGGCTGACCCGGACCTATACCGATCGCCATGGTCTCAAGGACATCTGCAACGAGTTGCTGGGTGTCAGCCTGTCCAAGGTGCAGCAATCGTCCGACTGGGCAGCCGAGACGCTGACGCCGGAGCAACTCGAATATGCCGCTTCCGACGTTCTCTACCTGCACCAGCTTCGCGAAAAGCTGCTGTTCAGGCTGGAGCGCGACAGACGGACGAAAGAGGCCGAAGCCTGCTTCCGCTTCCTGCCCACCCGCGCCAGGCTCGATCTGATGGGCTGGGACGAGCAGGACATCTTCGCCCACTCGTGAGAGAGGTTTTGCCGTTCTATTCGGCCGGCAGCGCGGCACGCTGCGGCCTGGCGGGGCGGTCGATAATCGCCCAGTCAGGTCGCTCGAACACGAACTTGCCCCAGCCGGTCCACTGGATCAGCCCGTAGAGCATGACCGGGCCGATCACGCCTGCGATGGTCACGAGCAGCGAGATCGTGCCGATATCGGTGATGATGCCGGTGCGGATGAGGATCACGCGCGATACGGCCATGGGCAGGAAGAAGGCGAGGTAGATCACGATCGAGTGCGCGCCGAGCCAAGATAGCCATTGCATCCATGAAACCTGTGCGACAAGGGCCGACACGGTTACGATCGCCATCGCGCCGGCGACGCCAAGCGCGAGCGAAATGAACGGCAGAACCGCCAGTCCCGCGGCACCGGCGGAATCGCCGCCCGGCTGGTGGAAGATGGCGAAGGAGGCCGGCGCTGGCGTGAAGACGAAGATGCTGTTGATGACCGCCCACAGCCCAAGAAGACCGAGAGCTTTGGCGCGGTTCGCGGCAACCCATTCGGCAAGGTCGAAAATCCGCGTTGCGAAGGCATAGCCGGCGAAGAAGTAGACATAGCGCGAGCAGAACTCGTCGAAGAGCACCCAGCCGGTGTGGATCGGCAGAATCTCGAGCACGGCGGCGAAACCCAGCACCAGCCAGACCGGCAGCGTCTTCACCAGCCGCGTGAAGATGAAGAAGATCGGCAGCATATAGACGAACCACAGCGTGCCGAACGGCTGTATGAACGACCAGAGATAGGCTGTCAGTGGCGCGGCGGGCCCGTCTTCGGCCACCATGCCGGGCGCCTTGAAGACGAACTGGATCGTCAGCCACAGCACGTAGAAATATAGGAAATGCACGACCTTCCGGTCGACGTAGCGCAGCCACGGCCTGTCGATGACGAGCCCGAGGAAGAGGCCGGAAATCAGGAAGAAGTCGGGCATTCGGAAGGGGCGCGCAAACGCCACGACATAGTGCATGAACCCTTCGCCGCCCATGGTGCTGCCGACGCCGAGCGTCGAGTGCATCATCACCACGAAGATGATGCAGATGCCCTTGGCGATGTCGACCCACCCGATGCGTGTCGCGGTTTCAGCCATTTCGTGCTCCCTGCGCTTGCGGAATGCGCTTTTGATTGGGCGCAAACCTAGCACGCCGAGGCCAGCGAACCATTAACCCGCCAACGGAACGGCGGGCATCTTGCTGGCTTGGTGAAGACTTTCTTGCATGCACCGGAGAGCAAGATTCCGTCAATTTCACCTTTTTGATGCGCGTGTTCGTGCGAAAATTATGCCTTCAGGCTAATCGCATTGCGGAAAGGGCGCATGGGCGGCCGCGCGTCCGATTCACGCTTGCTCTCGGATTAGGCTTGTTCATAATCTGCCTCACCCGGCGGCGGGGACCGGTTCCAGAGGAGGAAGTACCGATGCTACGTCAATTGATGAATGCGGCCATGCTTTCGGCTGCGATGGTTGTGCCCGGCGGCCTCGTCGCAACCCAGGCTTTTGCCGAAGTGGTCTACAACCGCGGCAACGACACCGATCCGACGACCCTCGACCACCACAAAACGACGACGGTGGCGGAAGGTCACCTGATGCGCGACCTTTACGAAGGTCTCGTGGTTCAGAACAACAAGGCCGAAGTGGTTCCGGGCGTTGCGGAGAGCTGGGAAATCTCCGATGACGGCCTCGTCTACACCTTCAAGCTGCGGCAGGATGCGAAGTGGTCGAACGGAGACCCGGTGAAGGCAAGCGACTTCGTCTTCACCTATCAGCGCATCCAGAACCCGGAAACGGCGGCGCCCTACGCCAACATGCAGTATCCGATCCTGAACGCCGAGGCGATCAACAAGGGCGAGAAGGAGCTTGCGGAACTCGGCGCCAAGGCGCTGGACGACAACACGCTCGAGATCACGCTGAACGCGCCGACCCCTACTTTCTCGAACTGCTGACCCATCAGACCGGCCTGCCGCTTCATCAGGCTTCCGTCGAAGAGCACGGCACCGAGTTCACCCGCCCCGGCAACATGGTGACTAACGGCGCCTACATGCTGGAGAACTTCACACCCAACGACAAGATCACGATGCGCAAGAACCCGCATTTCCACGATGCGGATAACGTCAAGATCGACGTCGTCAACTTCATCCCGTTCGAGGACCGCGCCACCTGCCTGCGTCGCTTCGAGGCGGGTGAAGTCCACTCCTGCTCGGACCTCGACAACCAGCAGATGGACTACATGAAGGCGAACCTCGGCGAGCAGCTCCGCATCGCGCCCTATCTCGGCGTCTACTATTTGCCGGTGAAGGTGAAGAAGGAAAAGCTTGCCGATCCGCGCGTGCGCCAAGCGATCTCGATGGCCATCGACCGAGAGTTCCTGGCTGACGAGATCTGGCGCGGCACCATGATCCCGGCATGGTCCTTCGTGCCGCCAGGCATCGGAAATTACGGTGAGAACGCCACTCTCCCCTATGCCGAGGACGACATCCTCGACCGCGAGGATGCCGCCAAGGCCCTGCTCGAGGAAGCCGGCGTGGCCGAGGGTTCGCTCAGCATCGAGCTGCGCCACAACACCGGCGAGAACCACAAGAACACCATGACGGCGCTGAGCGACATGCTGAAGAACATCGGCATCAACTCGACCATCGTCGAAATGGAGGGCACCGGCTATTTCGACTACATGAAGCAGGACGGCGACTTCGACATGACGCGCGCCGGCTGGATCGGCGACTATTCCGATCCGCAGAACTTCCTGTTCCTGTTCGAGAGCGAGAATCTCGGCTTCAACTATCCCCGCTGGGAGAATGCCGACTACGACGCCCTGATGGACAAGGCCGCAGGGACGATCGACATCGACGCGCGCGCGGAAATCCTCAAGGAGGCCGAGGCTCTGCTTCTGGAAGAAATGCCGATCATCCCGATCCTCTACTATTCGTCGGGTTCGCTCGTTTCCGACAAGCTCAACGGCTGGGAAGACAACGTGATGAACGTCCACGGCACCCGCTGGATGTCGATCGAGCAGTAATCCCAGACACGACTTGCCCATGCGCGGCCCCGGCCGCGCATGGGCGACCTTGACCGGGCAGGCCATGTTTGCCTACGTGCTCAGGCGTTTTGCCGGAGCGGTGCCGACGCTGTTCATCATCGTCACCATCGCCTTCTTCATGATCCGGCTGGCGCCGGGCGGCCCGTTCGATCTCGAACGCCCGCTCGATCCGCTGATCATGAAGAACCTCGAACGCGCCTATAATTTCGACAAGCCGCTTTGGCAGCAATATCTAATCTATCTCGGCAATCTGGCGCAGGGCGACCTCGGGCCCTCGTTCACACGCCGTGACTTCTCGGTGGTCGACCTGTTCAGGACCGGCCTGCCGGTGTCGATCCAGCTCGGCGGCATTGCGCTTTCCATCGCGCTTGTCGTCGGCGTGTTCCTCGGCGCGCTGGCGGCACTGCGCCAGAACACCTGGGTCGACTACATGGTGGTCGGCACGGCGACTTTCGGTATCACCATCCCGACCTTCGTGATTGCGCCGGTTTTTTCCCTCTTTTTCGGCGTCATGATGGGCTGGCTGCCGGCCGGCGGCTGGGGCACCTGGCAGCACATGGTGTTGCCCATCGCCACGCTGGCCCTGCCACAGATCGCGATCATCGCCCGGCTGACGCGCGGCGCCACGATCGAGGCATTGCGATCCAATCATGTGCGCACCGCGCGCGCCTATGGCCTGCCATCCTATGTTGTGGTCGGCGTCCATGCGCTGCGTGCCGCGATCCTGCCGGTGGTGTCCTATCTCGGACCGACGGCCGCGGCGTTGCTGACCGGTTCGGTGGTCGTGGAAACCATCTTCGGCATCCCCGGCATCGGCCGCTATTTCGTGCAGGGCGCGCTCGGGCGCGACTATACGCTGGTGATGGGCACGGTGGTGGTGATCGCCTGCTTCGTCATCGTCTTCAACCTCATCGTCGACGTGCTTTATGCGTGGCTCGACCCGCGCGTGCGCTACGACTGAGGAGGCGTCAATGAGCAACACCACGCTTGAACAAGCATCAGGTCCTCGGGAGCCCCTGGTCGCTGGGCGGTCCCTCGGCCAGGATGCCTGGCTTCGCCTGAGACGCAATCGCGCGGCTGTCGCTAGCGCCGTTGTCCTGCTGTTGCTGGCGCTTGCCGGCATCGTGGGTCCCTGGATCCATGCGCATCCCTATGACCGCATCTATCCGCAATATGTGCGCGCGCCGGCGAGCCTGGAGGCATATCCGAAGGAGGACGCTATCGTGCCGGCCTTCGAAAGCGCGCTCGGACGGGCGCGGGTGGACATCGGCGAGATCGAGCTTTCCGGCTCCACCGTTCGCGCCCCGGTCTCCGACGACGAAGCGCTCGATCCGCGCATCGTGCGCTACATCGACCGTTCCGACCTTTTCTCCAATGCGCGCCTTGAGGATGAAGAAGGCAACGAGATGATGGAAGGCGCGACAAGCGCCTTCATGGTGGCGGACGTTCAGCGGCTGCGCTTCGTCTTTGGCACGGATGCCAACGGCCGTGACCTGCTCACGCGCATCCTCATCGGCATCCGCATCTCGCTGGCGATCGGCGTGCTGGCATCGATGATGGCGTTGCTGCTCGGCGTCACCTACGGCGCGATCGCGGGGTATCTCGGCGGCCGTGTCGACAATCTGATGATGCGCGTGGTCGACGTCCTCTATTCGCTGCCTTTCATCTTCTTCGTCATCCTGCTGGTGGTGTTTTTCGGGCGAAACTTCGTGCTGATCTTCATCGCGATCGGCTGCACCGAATGGCTCGACATGGCGCGCATCGTTCGCGGCCAGACCCTCACCATCAAACGCCAGGAATATGTGCAGGCGGCAGAAGCGCTTGGCGTGAGCGATGCCGGCATCGTGCGCCGCCACATCATTCCCAACGCGCTCGGCCCGGTGGTCGTGTTCGTCACGCTGCTGGTGCCCAAGGCGATCCTGCTTGAAAGCCTGTTGTCCTTCCTAGGCCTCGGCGTACAGGAGCCGCTGACCAGTCTCGGCCTGCTGATCGCCGAAGGTGCGGCCAACATGCGCGGCGCAGCATGGCTTCTAATCTATCCGGCGGTGACGCTGACGGCGATCCTGTTCGCGCTCAACTTCCTGGGCGATGGATTGCGCGACGCCCTCGACCCGAAGGATCGCTGACATGACGCAGGAATCCATCCTCAGCGTGCGCGACCTGCATGTCGAGTTCGAGACGAATGACGGCATGGTTCACGCCGTCCGGGGCATCGATCTCGACGTGAAGCCGGGCGAGACCGTGGCGATCGTCGGCGAGTCCGGGTCCGGCAAGAGCCAGACCACCATGGCGCTGATGGGCCTGCTTGCAAGCAATGGCCGCGCCCGTGGTTCCGCCACCTATCGCGGCCAGGAGCTGATCGGCCTATCGGAGCGCAAGCTCAACCGCATCCGCGGCGAGAAGATTACCATGATCTTCCAGGAGCCGATGACCTCGCTCGATCCGCTCTATCGCATCGGGCGGCAGATCGCGGAGCCGCTTGTCTTCCATCGGGGGATGTCGCGAAAGGCTGCCCGCGAGCGTGTCATCGAGTTGCTGGAGCTTGTCGGCATTCCCGATCCCGCCCGCCGGGTCGATGCCTATCCGCATGAACTCTCCGGCGGACAGCGTCAGCGCGTTATGATCGCCATGGCGCTGGCGAACGATCCCGACATGCTGATTGCCGACGAGCCCACCACCGCGCTCGACGTAACCATACAGGCCCAGATTCTCGCGCTGCTAGCCGAGTTGCAGCGCAAGCTGGGCATGGCCATCGTCTTCATCACGCACGATCTTGGCATCGTCCGCCGCTTCGCCGACCGGGTCTATGTGATGCGCTACGGCGAGGTAGTGGAGGAAGGGGAGACATCGGTTCTGTTCGACACGCCCAAGCACCCCTACACGATGGAGCTTCTGGCAGCGGAACCGACCGGCCGCAAGGCGCCGCCACCGCTGGAGGCGCCGATCCTGCTTGAGGGACGTGACGTCGAGGTTGTCTTTGGCGGCGGTGGCGGATGGTTCTCGGGCCCAGAGGCCGAAATCCGCGCCGTCGACAGAATTTCGGTCGCCTTGCACAAGGGCCAGACGATCGGTGTCGTCGGCGAGTCGGGTTCCGGCAAGTCGACGCTCGGTCGCGCGCTGCTCAGGCTCCTGCCGAGCGAGGGTACGGTCCGCTTCGAAGGGGCCGACATCAGCGCCGCCGACAAGCGTGCCATGCGGCCGATGCGTAAGGAACTGCAGCTCGTCTTCCAAGACCCGTTCGGCTCGCTATCGCCGCGTATGACCATCGGCCAGGTGGTGACCGAGGGCCTGAAGGTACATGAGCCGCAACTGCCTGCGCGCGAGCGTGACCGGCGCGCCATCGAGGCGCTGGACGAGGTCGGGCTCGACCCGGCCATGCGCAATCGCTATCCGCACGAATTCTCCGGCGGCCAGCGCCAGCGCATCGCCATCGCCCGCGCGATGATCCTTAAGCCGAAGGTTGTCGTGCTCGACGAGCCGACATCTGCGCTCGACCGTTCCGTGCAGAAGCAGATCGTCGATCTTCTTCGCGATTTGCAGAAAGCGCACGATCTTTCCTACCTCTTCATCAGCCACGACCTCGCGGTTGTGCGGGCGATGGCCGACCACATCGTGGTGATGAAACAGGGCCGGATCGTCGAGGAGGGGCCGACGGACGCGATCTTCGATCACCCGCGTGAAGCCTACACCCAGGCCCTTATGGCGGCGGCCATCGACGGGACGCCGTTCCGGCAGCAGACCGGCGCATTCGCAGCCGGTCTGATTGACTGAGTGGAATATTTTTCGCCGGTTGTCGCAAATTTTCCGGGCCAGGCGGCGACGAAGCGGTGAACGGTAGAAAATTTATAGTCGACAAAGTCTACTGATTTTATAGATTAAAGACATGGACGGAGGAACCATGTCTTACGGAAACAGCAATCGATCCAGCCGCCAGGCACACCAAGGGGCGGCGGAACGGGCCATCGTTCGCCCACGCGGCAGCGCCTTCACCTATCTCATCTTCACGGTTTCGGTGGTTTTCACCGCAGCCTTCGTCTTCGGCCTGGTTGCCTAGATAGCGCCTGTGACGCGTACCTCACGAAGGCCGCCAACCGCGTCATTGTCGGCATCGCGCATTTCCGCAAGGCTCTGGCCGTCGAGCACTTCGGCAATGGCGCGACGAACATTTAGCATCATCTGCCGGACCTCGCAGGTCGCCTCGTCGCAGTCCTCGCAGCGCTGGTAGCGCGTCTGGCTCGCGCAGGAGATCGGCGCGAGCGGCCCATCCAGCACCCGCACGACATGGCCGATCCTGATGTCGCCGGCCGGCTTTGCCAGCCGATAACCGCCGTCCTTGCCTTTCCGGCTCTCGACGAAGCCGGCATTCCGCAGCTCCCCCAGTATCGCATCGAGGAATTTCTTCGGTATGTTCCGGGCAACGGCGATGTCGTTGACGAAGGCGAGTTGGCCGGGCGGCAGGTGAGCCAGATAAACGAGAGCCTTCAGGCCGTATTTGCCCTTCTTGGTGAGCATGTCCGCATCATTCTCCGACCACCGCGCCTACGCAAGAGCGATGCGACGGCCAGTCAATCCAGCTTTACCTTGTCGCGGCGAGGCACCCATTCCTCATAGGATCGGGCGGCGGCACATACAAGCCGCAAGGCTCCGACATCGGCAGTGCCGGCGATGATCACGACACCGGAAACACGTTGCCGCGCAGGATACTGACATAGCCATGGTCGCTGGCCGCGACCTGCATGTCGGCCGGCACATCCAGTTCGACAGCTTCTCCGGTCTCGATGCGGGCCAGGATGCGCCGACCTTGGGGCTGGTCGATCACACGGGCCACCTGCGCCGGAATGCCGTCGCCCGCCGTCGCCCAGCCGAGGTCTACCGGCCGCGCCAGTATCTCGACCGGCCCGTCCCCGACACCCGGAGCGGGAACGGTCGCGCCAGAGACCCGGGCGATGCCGCCGGTCACCGTTCCGGCCAGGCGGTTGGTGTCGCCCAGGAACTTCATGACGAACGCCGATCCCGGCCGCCGGCACACATCTTCCGGCGTGCCCTGCTGCACGATCCGCCCCTCATTGAGGATGACGACGCGGTCGGCGAGGTCCAGCGCCTCTTCCTGGTCATGGGTCACGAACAGCGTCGTGATGCCGAGCTCGTCGTGGATTTCGCGCAGCCAGCGCCGCAGGTCACGCCGCACATTGGCGTCCAGCGCGCCGAACGGTTCGTCGAGCAGCAGCACCTTGGGGTCGACCGCCAGCGCCCGCGCCAACGCCACGCGCTGCCTCTGCCCACCGGAGATCTGCGTCGGGAACCGGTTGCCCAGCCCTTCCAGCCTCACGAGCCGCAACAGATCCTCGACGCGCCGCGCGATCTCGTCCTTCGACCGGCGCACCTTTGACACCTTCATGCCGAAGGCCACGTTCTCGCCCACCGTCATATGCGGAAACAGCGCATAGTGCTGGAAGACGAAGCCGACGCCGCGCTCGCGCACGGGGATGTTCGTGGCGTCTTCGTCGCCGAAATGGATTGATCCGGCATCGGCATATCGAGGCCCGCCACCATGCGCAGGATCGTCGTCTTGCCCGAGCCGGAAGGCCCGAGCAGCGCGACAAGTTCGCCACTCTCGATTTCCAGCGAGACGCCATGCACGGCGCGGAACGTGTCGAAGGTCTTCACGACCTGGTCGAGGGTGATCTTCATGACGTCTTTTCCTGGATGGCGACTGTTGGGCTGGCCAGCGCCGGACGGCCTGCGCGTCCCGCGCCGCGGCGCTCCAGCGCGAGCTTGGCGACAATGGTGACGAGCGCAAGCACGGCGAGTATCGAGGCGGCCGCGAATGCGCCGACGGTGTTGTAGTCGTGATAGAGCAGCTCGATGTGCAGCGGCAGCGTGTTGGTCTGGCCGCGGATCTTTCCGGACACCACCGAGACCGCGCCGAACTCGCCCATCACACGCGCGTTGCAGAGCACCACGCCATAGAGCAGCGCCCAGCGGATATTGGGCAGCGTCACGGTCAGGAATGTACGCCAGCCCGAGGCGCCCAGCGAGGTCGCCGCCTCTTCGAGGTCCCGCCCCTGCGCCTGCATCAATGGGATCAGCTCGCGCGCGACGAACGGCGCGGTGACGAACATCGAGGCGAGCACGATACCGGGCAGGGCGAACAGGATCTGTATCTCGGCCGATTGCAGCGCCGGGCCGAACAGGCCCTGAAGCCCGTAGACGAAGAGATAGGCAACGCCCGCGACCACCGGCGAGATCGAGAACGGGATTTCGATCACGATCAGCAGAAAACGCCGCCCCCAGAACTCGAACTTGGTGATCGCCCAGGCGGCCGCGATGCCAAAGATCGTGTTGAGCGGCACGGCGATCAGTGCCGTCAGTACGGTCAGGAAGATCGCGTGTCGCGTATCCGGAAGCGCAATGGTTTCCGCGAAATGGCCGATACCGAGCGCGAAAGCCTGCGTGAAGATCACCAGCAGCGGTGCCAGCACGAGAAGCGAGCCGAAGAAAACGACGAAGGCGATCAGTGTCCAGCGAATGGCGGGCGTATCGCCGACCCGTGGCGGTTTGGCGGGGTGCTGCGCCATAGTCATGCCCTCGCCATGTAGCGCAGGGCGCGCGCCTGCAGGTAGTTCGTCACGGCAAGCATGACAAAGGCCGTGAACAGCAGCACCGAAGCGATCGCTGCCGCGGCGCTGTAGTTGAATTCCTCGAGACGGATGAAGGCCAGCAGCGCCGTGATCTCGGTCGAAGAGGGGCGGTTGCCGGCAATGAAGATGACGGCGCCGAACTCGCCGAGGCTGCGCGCGAATGAAAGCGACAGGCCGGCCAGAAGCGCAGGCGTCAGCAGTGGCAGGATCACGCGCAGGAAGATCGTGCCATCCGAACCGCCGAGCGACTGCGCGGCTTCTTCGAGCGCCGGATCGAGGTCTTCCAGCACAGGCTGCACCGTGCGCACCACGAAGGGCAGGCTGGTGAAGAACATGGCCACCATGATGCCCAGCGGCGTGTAGACGACCTGAATGCCGACCGAGGCGAGGATCGAGCCGAGCCAGCCATTCTGCGCGAATAGCGAGGTAAGGGCGATGCCGGCAACCGCGGTCGGGAGCGCGAAAGGCAGGTCGACCAGCGCGTCGATCAGCCGTTTACCGGGAAATTCGTACCGGACCAGGACCCAGGCAAGCGCCAGCCCGAAGACGAGGCCGAACGCCGTCGCGGCGAGCGCGGACAAGGCCGTGACGCGGTAGCTGGCTATGGCGCGGGATGACGAAATGATGCGCCAGTATTCCTCGGGTCCGAGGCTGGCGGCCTTGAAGATGAGCGCGCCGAGCGGCAACGCCACGATCAGCGCCACATAGAACAGCGTGATGCCAAGCGACAGCGGCAGACCGGGCAGAATTCGACGTCTCAAGATCGCTGGACCTTTCGGGGCAAGGGTTGCGGCCGGCGGGTTTCCAACCGCCGGCCGCACACTAGCGAATTGACGGACTCAGCGGTCGCCGAAAATCTGGTCGAGCTTGGCGTCCGAAGCGAAGTGTTCCTCCTGGATGCGGTCCCAGCCGCCGAAGACGTCTTCGGCCGTCACCAAGCGCACCTCGGGAAACTGGTCGGCAAACTCGGCCGTCACCTTTTCATCGTGGACGCGATTGCCGAACGTTGCGGCGATGCGCTGTCCCTCTTCCGAATAGAGGAAATCCAGATAATCCTTCGCCAGTTCCTGGCTGCCGCGCCGCTCGGCAACGCGGTCGACAATGGCCACCGGGAACTCGGCCAGCAGGCTCACCGACGGCACGACGCTGTCGTAGCTGTCTTCGCCATATTCGCGGGCGATCGAGCGGGTCTCGGCCTCGAATGTGATGATCACGTCGCCTATGCCGCGCTCGATGAACGTCGTAGTGGCACCACGGCCGCCGGTATCGAACACCGGGACATTGTCGAAGATCTTGCCGACGAATTCCGCGATCTTCTCCTCGTCGTCCCCGAAGGCTTCTTTGGCGTAGGCGACCGCGGCGAGATAGGTATAGCGTGCGTTGCCGGAGGTCTTGGGGTTGGGGAAGATCACTTCCACATCGTCACGGGCGAGATCGTCCCAGTCGGTGATGTTCTTCGGGTTGCCTTCGCGGACGAGGAACGACGGGAAAGAGTAGTAGGGCGAGGCGTTATTCGGGAACTCGCTCTGCCAGTCCTCCGAAACGAAGCCCTGCTGCACGAGGAAATCGATGTCGGTCGTCTGGTTGAAGGTCACCACATCCGCCTCAAGGCCTTCGGCGATCGAGCGCGCCTGGGCCGAGGTTCCGCCGTGGGACTGGTCCACCGTAACGTCGCGTCCGGTCTGCGCCTTATAGGCGGGCACGAAGGCCTCGTTGATCGCGGCGAAAAGCTCGCGGGCGATGTCGTAGGAGGAGTTGAGGATCTTGTCCGGCGATTGCGCCTGCGCGGGCGCGGCGAAAGGGAGCGCGGCGGCGGCGCCGGCGAGAAGAAGGCGTTTCATGAGGAACTCCGTGAGGAAGGACATGCGTCCAATACACGCAGAATATCCGCCTTCGCAATCGCGGAAGAGGTACGTTTAAGGGTTCGTATGTCTAGGAAATAGAAAATACACCCTGCAATAAGGCTAGTTCAGGATTTTCCATCTACGAGAAGGTAGATACGCGCAGTGATGTTGCCCACGTCGCCGCCAGAGGGCGCGACGCGGGCGAGTGTGTAACGGCTCAGCGCAGCGTTGCCGCTATGTTGCCGCCATCGACGGTTGTGACGTCGGCGGTCGTGCGCTCGGCCAGCGCATGGTGCAGGAAGGCCTGCGCCACGTGTTCGGCCGTCACCTCCAGCCCGAGCAGGTTGCCGGACATGTAGTCCTTTTCGGAAAGTCCGCGCGCCTTCGAGCGGTTGGCGATCATCTCATCGGTAAGCAGGCCGGAGCGGATGCGGTCGGCGTTGACGGCATTGGCGCGCACGCCGATGCCGCCATATTCCAGCGCGTATTGCCGCGACAGGAACAGCGTTGCGGCCTTCGGTATGCCGTAGGCGCCGAATTTCGGACCCGGATTGACCGCCTGCTTGGAGGTGTTGAACAGCAGCGTGCCGCCGGTGCCCTGCTGCTTGAAGATGCGCACGGCCGCTTGCGCGACGTTCTGGTGCGAGAAGAAATTGAGCTCGAAGCTCTTGCGCAGCAGCGCGTCGTCCAACTCGCCGATACCGCCTTCAAAGGCGGCTCCCGCGTTCGAGACCACGATGTCGACGCCACCGTAATTGCGCACGGCCTGTTCGAAGGCGGCGGCGATGTCTTCCGGCTTCGTCACGTCGGCACCGACGCCGATCGAGCCGTTGCCTGCAGCCTTGGCCGCTTCTTTTGCCTTCTCAGCGTCGAGGTCGACGACAACCACATGTGCGCCCTGGCTGGCGAACAGCTTTGCCGTTGCGGCCCCGATGGCGCCGGCGCCGCCGGTTACAAGCGCGACCTGCCCCGTCAGCGGCTTCGGCTTGTTGCCGGCGAGCTTGGCCTGCTCCAGCGACCAGTATTCGAGCTCGAAAAGGTCGGACTTGGCAAGCGGGCGGAAATCGCCGATCGCTTCGGCGCCGCGCACGGCCTCGATCCACATCTCGCCGACGTCGGAGGCGATCTTCGCGTCCTTCAGCGTGCGGCCGAAACCGAACATGCCCAGCCCCGGCACGAGCAGAAGCCGCGGCATCGGGTCGAGCATGGTGCGCTTCACCTCGTCGCGCGCGTCGTTCTCCTCGAAGTAGCGGGTGTATTCGGCGACATAGTCGGCGACATGCGTCTTCACCGTCTCGGCATAGGCGTCCAGATTGTCGGCGTCGGGTGCAGGCAGCGCCATTGGACCCGTCTTGATGCGGATCGAAAGGTCGGGCGTGGAAACGCCTCGGGCGGCGCGACGCTCCAGCCCTTCCGCGTTCAGGAATTCCAGGATCGTGGGCGACGTACGGAAGTCGCTGACCATCCGGTCGAAGCGGCCTTCGCCGTGGCGCATCGCGACCGCCCCGCGCAGCAGGGGGCTATCTGCGCCGGGTCCGGCAGGCGCTTGGGTAGCGTGACCGGCACCAGCGGGTTCGCGGTGTTCTGCGCCACATAGTCTTCCGCCACGGTGACGTAGCGGATCATCAGATCGTAGGCATCCTTCGCCGTCTCGGCGAATGTGAAAATACCGTGCTTGTCGAGGATGAGCCCCTCGACCGAAGGATCCTGATCGTAGATTTCAGCTGCGGCCTTGGCGAGATCGAAGCCTGGCTTGATATAGGGCACGTATCCCATCTTCGGCCCGAACACCTTGCGGATCAGCGCTTCACTGTCGTCGCCCTGGTCGACGATGGCGAGCACGGCTGTCGAATGGGTGTGGTCGACGAACTTTTGCGGCAGGAAGGCGTGCAGCAGCGTTTCGACAGACGGGTTCGGCGAGCCGGGATCGATCAGGTTGGCGCGTTGCAGCGACACCATGTCCTCGTCGGAAAGGCTCTCCAACGCGCGCGCCTTGAGCAGCGGCGCGAGCTTCACTGCCGGCAGGCCCTGCGGTTCGATCACGCCCATGTCCCACCCACTGCCCTTCACGCACAGCACCGGCCAGTGGTCGCCGACGAGGTCGGTTGCCTCGAGCTTGACGGAGGTGTTGCCGCCGCCATGCAGCACGAGGCGCGGCTCTCCGCCCAGCAGGCGGGTGGTGTAGACGCGCAGCGCAAGGTCGCGCTCGACGCCCTTTTGCCCATAGGCGGCAACCAGGGCTTCGGCGTCGGTGTCTTTCCAGAGGTTCTTCATGTCTTGTCCGTCAGTGGTTTTGGGAGGATACGAATGTCAGGCCGCAGCGTCGGCCGCTTCGGCGAGAAGGCGTTCGGCCATGCTTTGCGAAAGCACCAGATGGGTTGCGAATTTGCCGGCAAGGGCGGCCTTGAGCGGGTCGAGCTTGGCGCTTTCCTGCACGACCATCATCCGCTTCGGGATATGCCGGAAAGAGGCGAAGTCGGCGGAAATGACCCGGCGATTGTAGTCGCAGTCGAGGAGCTCGCCCGTGGCGTCGATCATCTGGCCGGCGATGACGCCCGCCGCTCCGCGATCGCGCACGGCGTGCACCTCGTCGGCGGTCATCGCGCCGCATTTGACCACGTGGGCGTCCTCGTCGACCATGCCGACCGAAAACAGCGCCAGATCGCAATCCGACACACCCGCGAGCTGCTCTCGGATCACCGGTTCGTCCCGCAGTTCGCGCGCCAGACGCTCGCTCGACAGGACCAGCGGTGCGTAGAAATTGAGGCCCTTGGCATTGAGTCGCCGGGCGATTTCCATCGTGCACTGGTCCGGCCGGTAGGAGTAGGGCGCGCCGAGATTGCCGCAAAGCTGCACGACGGTAACGTCCTGAAGATCTGCATAGGACATGACGTCTGCGATCGAATAGACCGTTCGGCCCCAGGCGATGCCTATCTTCTGGCCGCTGGCCGCCAGCGAAAGGAAGACGCTTGCCGCCAGTGCCGGGATTTCGACGGCAGGCTCGAAGACCGGTCCCGTTTCAGGCGCGACCCACACGCCGGCGAGCCCGTAGGTGTCCTCCACGCGCCGTGCCAGCACGTCGCTGGCAAAGAGATGCGTCGACGTGGCGATGGTGACGATGCCGCTTTCTCGCGCCTTGCGCAGGTAGAGCGCCACCGATGCGCGCGAAATGTCGAGACGCCGCGCGACCTCGTCCTGCCGCAGGCCATGCGTGTAGTAGAGCCACGCGGCCTTGTGCACGATCTGGTCGCCGGGGCGGATTGGCATGGCTCTGTCCCTTCCTTTCGTCGTCATGACAAAAGTACGTACTGCGCGCGAGCGAGACCGGTAAAGTGAAACGGGCGGGACGGTCCGTTGCGAACCGCCCCGCCCGAAGCTTGAAACCGCCTACTCGTTCGGGTTCGGCATCCACTCAGGCATGGCGACGTCGGCATGGTTGAACTGGGGCATCTTGGCCGACAATTCCTCCATGTTCTTGATGTCGCTGTCGTTGAGTTCGGCCTGCGTGATCAGCGTCGGCGGCACGATGACGCTGGCGCCCGGCTCCTCGCCTGCGAGCATCATGGCGAGCGCGCGCACCGAAACCTGGCCGACGACGGCCGGGTTGGTGGCGGCCGTCGCGACCCATGCACTGCCGGGCTCGCGCATTGCCGAGATGTCGGCGGTGGAAATGTCGGCCGAATAAATCTTGATGTCCGAGGAAAGCCCGGCTTCGTCCACCGCGATCTTCACGCCTTTCGCGAACTCGTCATAGGGTGCGAACACGACCTGGATCCCAGGATTGGCGGTCAGCACCGAGCGCGCCTGATTGGCGACGGAGTTGGCGATCGGATTGTCGAGCGTGCCGAACATGGCGACTTCCTCGATACCCGAATAGCGCTCCTTGAATTCGCGCCAGGTCTCGTCGCGCCGGTCGAGCGGGGCGATGCCGGCAACGTAGACATAGGCTGCCTTCCAGGCCTCCCCATTGTCCTCGATAGCCTGTTCCAGCGCGAGCCTTGCGAGGTCGCGGTCCGACTGCTCGATCTGCGGGATCGCCTCGTTCTCGACATTCACGTCGAAGGCGACGACTTTGATGCCAGCGTCGACTGCACGCTGGGCGGCCTCTTTCATCGATTCGGTCAGGCCGTGCTGGATGATGATGCCGTCGACGCCGAGCGCGATCGCCTGGTCGACCATGTCGGCCTGCAGCGCGGCATCCTGACGGCTGTCCAGCACGCGCAGGTCGACGCCCAGCGCCTTGGCCTGCGATTCGACGCCGGCCAGATAGGCCTGGAAGAAGTCGCCGGTGGACAGGTATCGCACCAGCGCGATCTGGACGTCGGCGGCATTGTCGAACGGCGCCGGCCGGTCCTGTGCCAGCGCCGGCAAGGCGAAGATGCCCGCGGCCGCGGCAAGGCCAAGGGCGCTGAATGTCCTGCGAGTAATGCTCATGCTCGTTTCCTCCACTCTGTGGCTTGTTGCAGCCTTGTTGAACCCTTCATCTCGCCCTGTTGGAGAGCGCGAATGTAAAGACGAGCGCGACGACGAGAACCGCGCCCTTGACGAAATCCTGCGTGTAGTAGGGCGCGTTCATCATCGTCAGCCCCTGCAGCAGGACGCCCACGAAAAGAGCGCCGATCGCCGTGCCGAAGGCGTTCGGCTTGGCGGCACCCAGCACCGCGAAGCCGATCAGCGCGGCGGCCACCGAATCGAGCAGCAGATTGTTGCCGGAGGCGATGTCGCCGCGGCCCAAGCGCGCGGCGAGCAGAATGCCGCCGATCGAGGCGAAGACGCCGGAGATGACATAAGCCCAGATCTTGTAGGCCTTGACCGGCGCCCCTGCGAGTTCAGCCGCCTTTTCGTTGCTGCCGACCGCATACATCATCCGCCCGAACCGCGTGAATTCGAGGAAGAACCAGATCAGGACCGCCAGCACCAGCAACACCACGACGGAGACCGGAAGCAGGTTGTCGATGAAGAAGTCGAGCCGGTGTCGCCCCAGCGCCAGGAACGTCGGGCTGAACGTGCCGGTCGCCGTCGAGCCGTCGGGCATGGTCATGCCTGTGGCGATGGAGCGGCCTTCCGTGGGTATGCGTTGCAGCCCGACCAGCAGGAACATCATGCCGAGCGTGGCAAGCAGGTCGGGCACGCGCATGTAGACGATGATGATGCCGTTGACGAGGCCGACCAGGGCGCCGATGGCCAGGCAGAAGAGCACCGCGACAAGCGCGTTCTGCTCCAGCACCACCATCGCGTAGGCGGCTGCCATCATCGCGCTGGTGGCGACTGAGCCGATAGACAGGTCGAAGCCGCCGACGACGAGCGTTGCCGTCACGCCCAGTGCGAGGATGCCGGTGATGGCAACCGACTGGAAGATGAAGACGGCACTCTGCGGCGAGGCGAAGCCGGGTGCGGCGAACGCGAAGAACACTATCAGTGCGGCCAGAAGGGCCAGGAATCCGTAGCGGATGACGGTGTCGGCCATCAGGCGGCGCCTCGTATATCTTCGCCGGCGACCTGCGCCAGCAGTCTGTCCATGTCCAGGCCGGCGTTTCGGTGCTCGCCAACGATGGTGTGTTCCGACATCACGAGGATGCGGTCGGCGGTCTCGAGCGCCTCGTCGAGTTCGGTCAGGAGAAGGAGCGTTGCCCTACCCGCCGCGCCGGCGCGCAGCTTCGCCGCAATGTCGCGCCTTGCGGCGATGTCGACGCCCTGGAAGGGCTCGTCAAGGATCAGCAGCGAGGAAGGCTGCGCAGTCCAGCGCGCTACCATCACCTTCTGCTGATTGCCGCCGGAAAGGGTCTGCATCCGGTCGCGCTCGCCACGGCAGACGATGCCGAGATCCTCGATCTGCCGGCGGGCGATGGCGCGCTCGGCGCGCGGCTGCGACACGCCCAGCCGCGCGAGGCGGCGCAGGAACGGCAGGCTCATATTCTTGTAGAGATTGAAATCGGCGACGATGCCGCTTTCCGCACGATCCTTGGCGACGAGAAAGACGCCTTCTTCTATGGCGTCGGCCGGCGAACGAGGGCGATACTCGCGCCCCTCCAGCGTCATCGTCCCGCCGAGCGGTCGGCGCACACCGAACAGCGTTTCCGCCAGCGCGGTCTTGCCGACGCCGACAAGCCCGGTGATCGCGACCACCTCGCCGTCGCCGACCGCGAGCGAAAAGGGTCTGGCCTGGCTTGCGATGCGCAGGTCCTTGGCTTCGAAGACCTTTCGCGTCGCGTCCTTCACCGATACCGTCGATAAATCCATAGCCCGGCCGAGCATCGCGTCGACCGCGCCCTCGTAGTCGAGCGGCTTGTCGGCAAAGACGCCCGCAATCACCCCATCCCGCAACGCGACGATGCGGTCCGCGATGCGGCGGATGTCGGACATGCGATGCGAGATGTAGAGAATGGCGACGCCATGCTCGCGCAGCCGCTCGACCACCGCAAACAGGCGGTTGGCTTCCGCGCTCGACAGCGACGATGTCGGCTCGTCGAGGATCATAACCTTGGGCTCGTGCGCCATGGCGCGCGCGATTGCCACCATCTGCCGGTCGGCGAGCGAAAGCTCGGAGATGCTGGCGGAAAGGTTGACCTGCAGCCCAAGCCGGTCGGCGACCGCCTGCGCCTCGCGCCTGACGCGGCGCGGATTGAAAAGCAAAGGCGCGTCCTTGCCGGTGAGCCTGTCCATGGTCAGGTTCGTGGCGACGTCGAGGGCGGCCACCACGCCGTCATTGATGTTCTGGTGAACCGTCACCACCCCGGCGCGGATCGCCTCGGCGGGCGAGGCGGGATCGAACGGCTCGCCTGAAAGATGCATCGTTCCGCGGTCGCGCGCATGCACGCCGCTGATCACCTTCACCAGCGTCGACTTGCCGGCGCCGTTGGCTCCCATCAGCACGGTGACTTCGCCTGCGCGCAACTCGAGATCGACGTCGCTCAGCACCCGAATGGGGCCAAACGCCTTCTCCAGACCCGCAATGCGGAACATGGCTTCCATGGCCGCCAACTCCTCCCTGGCACCGGACGCTACGGCACTGTATCGGCAATTGTCAACATGATTGACAATTGCCAGTCTCGTCTCTAGCGTTTTCCTTCAGAGGCGGAGAACCGGCGTATCAAGACCGTATCCGCAACCATGCTCAGTGACGGGAGGAGTTGCATGGACGCCGCATCTTTCGAGGCGCTGAATGCCGAAACGCTGGGCCCGAGGCTGGGTGGGCTGGAGGCGCTGCGCGCCCGTCTCGGAGACGATCCGTCCGCATGGCGCGTCCGCGAGGTCGGCGATGGCAACCTCAACCTGGTGTTCATCGTCGACGGCGACAAAGGCAGCTTGATCGTCAAGCAGGCCCTGCCCTATGTGCGCCTTGTCGGCGAGAGCTGGCCGCTGCCGCTTAAGCGCTCCTTCTTCGAATACCACACGCTGACGCGCCAGGCTGCACGCGCGCCCGGCCAGGTGCCGGAGATCTTCCATTTCGACGAGCAGCAGGCGCTGATCGTCATGGAGTTTCTGTCGCCGCACGTGATCCTGCGCCGTGCGCTGATCGACGGCCGGATGCTGCCGCGCATCGCCGACGACCTGGCGCTGTTCATGGCGCGCACGCTTTTCCGTGGGTCGGACCTTTCCATGCAGACCCGGGAGCGCAAGGCCGATCTGGCGCTCTTCGCCGACAATGTCGAACTGTGCGACATTACCGAGAACCTGGTTTTCTCCGACCCCTATTTCGACGCGGAGATGAATTCGCACACCTCACCGCAGCTCGACGGTCTGGTGGCGCAGTTGCGTGCCGACCGCGACCTCAAGGTTGCCGCGCAGCGCATGAAGCACATCTTTGCCGCGCGGGCGGAGACGCTCGTGCATGGCGACCTGCACACCGGCTCGATCATGGTCACGGAGACTGACACCAGGGTCATCGATCCCGAATTCGCCTTCTATGGCCCGATGGCCTTCGATGTCGGCATGCTCTTCGCCAATTTCTGGATGTCCTATTTCTCCCAGTCGGGCCACGAGCAGGAGGGCAATCGCGATGCGATGCGCGCCTACCTTCTGGATGTGCAGGAGCGCTGCTGGAACGGCTTCTTGGCCGAGTTTTCGCGCCTGTGGCGCACCGAGCGGAACGGCATCCTCTACCAGAAGAGCCTGTTCGAAGCGCAGGACGACCCGCTCGGCGCGGAGCAGGCGCGGGGCGAGCTGCTGCGCGAGATGTGGGTCGACCTGCTCGGTTTCGCCGGCATCGAGATTCACCGCCGCATCCTCGGTCTCGCGCACAACGCCGACTTCGAGACGATCGAGGATCCTGACATGCGGGCGCAATGTGAGGCGAAAGCGCTCAAGTTCGGACGGCAGATCGCCGTCAACCGTGCCCATCTGAACGGCATGAAGGAAGCCAATGCGCTTGCAGCGCTGATCGAGACGGGAGCGGTGGCGTGAGGGTCGGTGACAAACATTTCCGTACCATCTGGCTGAACGACGATGGCAGAGCGGTCGACATCATCGACCAGCGCTGGCTGCCGCACGAGTTCCGGATCGTAACCCTGTCGAGCGTAGAGGACGTTGCGACAGCCATCCGCGACATGTGGGTGCGTGGCGCGCCGCTGATCGGGGTCACCGCAGCCTACGGTGTCGCCCTCGCCATGCGCGCCGATCCGTCTGACGAAGCGCTGGAAGCGGTATGGCATACGCTTCACGAGACACGTCCGACGGCGATCAACCTGCGCTGGGCGCTTGATGAGATGACGCGGCTCCTGAAGCCGCTGCCCGTGGCTAAACGCGCCGACGCCGCCTACGCGCGCGCCGCGGAGATCGCCGACGAGGACGTCGAACTCAACCGGTCGATCGGCTCGCACGGCCTGACGCTGATCCGCCAGATCGCCGCGTCGAAGAAGCCGGGCGAAAGCGTCAACATCCTCACCCATTGCAATGCCGGCTGGCTGGCGACCGTCGACTATGGCACCGCCACCGCGCCGATCTACATGGCCACGGAAGAGGGCATTCCCGTCCACGTCTACGTTGACGAAACACGGCCACGAAATCAGGGCGCGCAGCTCACCGCATGGGAGATGGCCGGCCACGGCGTGCCGCACACGCTGGTCGTGGACAATGCCGGCGGCCATCTCATGCAGCGCGGCCAGGTCGACATGGTGATCGTCGGCACCGACCGCACCACGGCCAATGGCGATGTCTGCAACAAGATAGGCACCTATCTGAAGGCGCTGGCCGCGCGCGACAACGGCGTTCCGTTCTACGTCGCCCTGCCGTCGCCAACCATCGACTGGACGGTGAAGGATGGGCTCGCCGAAATCCCGATCGAGGAGCGTTCGGGGGACGAGGTGTCTCTGGTCTGGGGCCGCGCGCCCTCCGGCGAGGTGGTGCAGGTTCGCATATCGCCGGACGAGACCGAGGCGGCAAATCCCGCCTTCGACGTGACGCCGGCGCGGCTCGTGACCGGTCTCATCACAGAGCGCGGTGTCGCCGAAGCCTCAGCCGAAGGGTTGAAGGGGCTGTTTCCCGAAAGCTGATCCGCCAGCAGGTCTTTTGCGGTTGCGGGGTGCGTCCGCCGGCGCGAAGATGGTCTTCCTGTCGTCAGGGGAAGAACTGCATGAGCGTGAAATATGACGGGACGCCCGCAACGGCCCCGCGCCGGTTGCGCAACATTCTGGCGCTCGACGATTTCGAGGTGGCGGCGCGGCGGCATCTGCCGAGACCGGTCTTCGGCTATGTCTCGGGTGCCGCCGAAACCAACGCGTCGCTCCATGACAATCGCGCGGCCTTTGCCGAGATCGGTTTCCTGCCCCGCGCGTTGATCGACGTTTCCAAACGCTCGCAGAAGCGGGAGCTTTTCGGCACAACCTATGCCGCACCCTTCGGCATCGCGCCCGTCGGTCTTAGCGCGCTTTCCGCCTATCGCGGCGATCTGGTGCTGGCGCAGGCTGCCGCCGCCAGCGGCATGCCAATGATCATGAGCGGCACGTCGCTGATCCGGCTGGAGGAGATCGCCGCCGCCAATCCTCAGGCCTGGTTTCAGGCCTACGTGCCCGGAGAGGAGCGCTGGATGCTGGCGCTCGTCGATCGTGTCGCCCAGGCGGGGTTCGGTACGCTCGTGCTGACGGTGGACACGCCGGTCATGGCCAATCGCGAGAACAACATCCGCAACGGCTTCTCGACGCCGATGCGCCCCACCCCGCGCCTGTTCTGGGATGGCATGGTGCGGCCGCGCTGGAGCCTTGGAACCTTTCTGCGGACGATTGTCCGGCACGGCATGCCGCATTTCGAGAATGCGTCGGTCGAGCGCGGATCGGCGATCCTGTCGCGCAATGTCGTGCGCCAGTTCGGCCCCAAGGACAGGCTGAGCTGGGATCATTTCGACCTCATCCGCAAGCGGTGGAACGGGCGTTTCATCGTCAAGGGCATCATGACGCGCGAAGATGCACGCATCGCGCTCGATCGCGGCGCCGACGGCGTGATCCTGTCCAATCATGGCGGCCGGCAGCTCGACGGCACGGCATCTCCGCTGCGTATCCTGCCCGCGGTCGCCGAGGAGATCGGCGGCCGGATCCCGGTGATGATCGATGGCGGATTCCGGCGCGGAACGGACGTGTTGAAGGCGCTGGCGCTCGGCGCGTCGTTCGTTTTTCTGGGCCGGCCGTTCATCTATGCCGCCGCCATCGGCGGTGAGCCCGGCGTGCGCCACGCCTTTTCCATCCTTCACGACGAGATCGACCGGAACATGGCGCTGCTGGGCATCAACACACTGGACGAGATGTATCCCCGTATGCTGATCCGGCTTGCGCGATCGGCGGAAACAGACGCTTCGGCATAGAGAAGACTTGCAGAGCGGGGCATCCGCAGGCATTTGGTTTCTTTGCCGGGGGCAAAAATTCCGGCATCCGAAATGCCAGCCGGCCGCAAGGCCAGACGTTCATCCGCATGCAGGCCACGCAATGTCCCATCTCCTCACCATCGCCGACCTGAAGGAACTCGCCAGGCGGCGCGTGCCGACCATGTTCTTCGACTACGCCGATTCCGGCGCGTGGACCGAAGGCACCTATCGCGCCAACGAGGAGGACTTCGCCGACATCAAGCTGCGCCAGCGTGTGCTGGTCGACATGACCGACCGCTCGCTGGAAACGACGATGATCGGCGAGAAGGTATCGATGCCCGTGGCCTTGGCGCCCACCGGACTGACCGGTATGCAGCATGCAGACGGCGAGATGCTGGCCGCGCAGGCGGCCGAAGCGGCCGGCGTTCCTTTCACGCTGTCGACGATGAGCATCTGCTCGATCGAGGATGTGGCGTCGGTGACGACGAAGCCGTTCTGGTTCCAGCTCTACGTGATGCGCGACCGCGACTTCGTGCGCAATCTGATCGACCGGGCCAAGGCTGCGAATTGCTCCGCCCTCGTGCTCACCGCCGACCTGCAGATCCTCGGCCAGCGCCACAAGGACGTCCGCAACGGACTGTCGGCGCCGCCCAAGCTGACGATTGCCAACCTGTTCGACATGGCGCTGCGTCCGCGCTGGTGTGCTGCGATGCTGGGCACGCAGCGGCGTACCTTCCGCAACATCGTCGGCCATGCAAAGGGCGTGGGCGACTTGTCGTCCCTGTCGTCCTGGACCGCCGAGCAGTTCGACCCGAAGCTTTCATGGGACGACGTCGCCTGGATCAAGGAGCATTGGGGCGGCAAGCTCATCATCAAGGGTATTCTTGACGAGGAGGATGCCCGCATGGCGGCGAAGACGGGCGCCGACGCGATCATCGTCTCCAATCACGGCGGCCGCCAGCTTGATGGCGCAAGGTCGTCGATCTCGATGCTGCCGCGTATCGTGGAGGCCGTCGATGGGCGGATCGAGGTTCATGTCGACGGCGGCATCCGCTCCGGTCAGGACGTCCTGAAGGCCATCGCCCTTGGTGCGCAGGGCACCTATATCGGCCGCCCGTTCCTCTACGGGCTCGGGGCCATGGGCCGCGAAGGCGTGACGCTGGCGCTGGAAATCATCCGCAAGGAGCTGGACATCACCATGGCACTGTGCGGCAAGCGACGCATCACCGACGTGGACGGCTCGGTACTGGCGCGCTAGGAAACGCTTCATAAGCTGACCTTGATATTCATGTTTTAGCGTGAGATATAGCGGGCAACCACGGAGGATTACCGCCATGTCGATCGCCCGCATTCTGCTTCTGACTGCTGCTCCGCTGGCGCTATGCGCGCAGGCGCAGGCTGCCGAGCCTGCCGCCATTCTGGATACCTATGCCGACATCGCGCTGGCCGGCTACGAGGACAGTCTGAAAACGGCGCAGCAGCTAGATGGCGCGATCGAGGCGCTGGCCGCCGACCCGACCGAAGGCAATCTGACGGCCGCGCGCGAAGCCTGGCTTGCCGCCCGCGTGCCTTATCAGCAGACGGAGGCTTTCCGCTTCGGCAATCCGATCGTCGACGAGTGGGAGGGCCGCGTGAATGCCTGGCCGCTCGATGAAGGCCTCATCGACTATGTCGACCCAAGCTACGGCATGGAGAGCGACACCAACCAGTTCTACGCCGTCAACATCATTGCCAACGCCTCCGTCAGCGCCGCCGGACAGACGGTCGACGCCTCGGAGATTACGCCCAAGCTGATCCAGTCGCTTCAGGAGATCGGCGGCATCGAGGCGAATGTCGCGACCGGCTACCACGCGATCGAGTTCCTGCTCTGGGGGCAGGACCTCAACGGCACGGACGCTGGCGCCGGCGCACGCCCGGCGACTGATTTCGACACAGCCAATTGCAGCAACGGCAATTGCGACCGTCGCGCCGCCTATCTCGCGGCTGCATCGGATCTTCTGATCGCCGATCTCGAGGAAATGGTCGCCAACTGGCAGACCGATGGCGCGGCGCGTGCGGCCTTGACCGAGGAATCGCCCGAGGCCGGGCTTTCGGCCATCCTCACCGGTCTCGGCTCCCTGTCCTACGGCGAACTGGCGGGCGAACGCATGAAGCTCGGGCTGCTGTTGCATGACCCGGAGGAGGAGCACGACTGCTTCTCCGACAACACTCACAATTCGCACTACTACGACGTGCTGGGCATCTCGAACGTCTATCACGGCAGCTACCAGCGCGTTGACGGATCCACTGTGTCGGGTGCCTCTCTGGCCGAATTCGTGCGCGAGAAGGATGCGGCGGTCGCCGACGAGATCGAGGCCGATCTTGCAGCGACCGTGGAAGCGGCAACCGCGCTCAAGGCGCGCGCGGAAGCCGGCGAGGCTTATGACCAGATGATCGGCGAGGGCAACGATGAGGGCAATGCGGTGGTGCAGGCCGTCATCGACGGGCTGGTCAAGCAGACCCGCTCGCTCGAACGCGTGATCGCAGCGCTTGACCTTGGCGGTGTCACCATCGAAGGTTCCGACAGCCTCGACAATCCCGACGCCGTCTTCGAATAGGGAGCGGTTCGTAACCGCGGGACCATGCCAAGCTTTTCCGCCAGGCTCCTGACCGTCGCACTGCTGCTTATGCCAGCAACCGTCGCGGCGGCGCAGTCGTCACGCGAAGACCTTTCCGAGGCCGATCGTGCCCGCGTCGAGGCCGTGACGCGTCCTGCGACGGATTTCTCCCGGCCGGAGCCATTCGAGCTGATGCAGGGCGGGGCAGGCACCACCAAACGCGTCTCCGACGCCAACGCGCTTTCTCATCCCGGTGAGAATCTCGTTTTCGAGGACGAGCAGCGTTTTCTGGTCGGCAACGGGCTTTTCCGCAAGGACTGGGTCACCGCGCCGTCGTCGACGATCGCTTCGGACGGGCTGGGCCCGCTTTTCAATGCACGCGCCTGCCAGGCCTGCCACATCAAGGACGGTCGGGGCCACGCACCGTTGGAGCCGGAAGGCAATGCAACATCGCTGCTCGTTCGCCTATCGGTGGAGCCTGACGCCGGACAGCGAGAGCGGATAGAAAAGGGACTGCAGCCGGCCGCGCCGCATCCGGTGCTGGGTTTCCAGCTTCAGGACAACGCCGCCGCCGGGCTGAACCCGGAGGGCAGGATTCGCATCGACTACAGCGAGGAACTCGTAGAGCTCGCAGGCGGCGAGATCGTCGCGCTGCGCCGCCGCCCCGGCTTTCGATAGTGGACACGTCTCCCGACGCCGATCTGGACGGATTGAGGATGTCGGCGCGCGTATCGCCGCCGATGAGCGGCATGGGACTGCTGGAGGCGATCCACCACGCCGATATTCTGGCTCTTGCCGATCCGGACGACAGCGACGGCGATGGTATCTCCGGCCGTCCCAACATGGTCGGCGACGGCAAGGGCGGGCTGGTGCTTGGCCGGTTCGGGTGGAAGGCGGTCGAGCCGACCGTGGAGCGCCAGACCGCGCATGCCTTTGCCGGCGACATGGGGCTTTCGACGCCGGTCGCGCCCGACCATTGGGGCGACTGCACCGAACGTCAGCCCGAGTGCCGGGCGCTGCCACACGGGGCGCAATCGCAATTCGGCGACGAGGAGGTGCCTCGGGACCTGCTCGATCTCGTCGTGTTCTATTCCCGCAATCTGGCCGTGCCCGTTAGACGCCAGATCGATGCGCCGCAGGTGCTTGCCGGCAAGAAGGCCTTTTATGGCGCAGGCTGCGTGGCCTGCCATGTGCCGAAATTCGTCACCACCCGGAATGCGGAGCACGAGGCGCACCGCTTCCAGCTCATATGGCCCTATACGGATCTTTTGCTGCACGACATGGGTGAAGGGCTGGCCGACAACCGCGAGGAAGGTTTGGCGGACGGGCGCGAATGGCGCACGCCACCGCTTTGGGGCATCGGGCTCGCGCATCAGGTGAGCGCCGAAGCGAGCTTTCTCCACGATGGGCGCGCCCGATCGCTGGTGGAGGCAATCTTGTGGCATGGTGGCGAGGCCCAGGCCTCGCGCGACGCCTTTGCAACAATGGAAAAGGCCGACCGCGACGCTCTGATCGCTTTTCTGGAGTCGCTATGAAACGCGTTATTATCCTGATGTTCCTGCTGTTGCCCGGTTTCGCCGCGCAGGCTGCCGATGGCGCAGGGACGCGGATCGCCGACCAGTTCGCGCGACCGGCCTTGAAGGCGCTGGTGGATGCGGCCGAACGCAACAGCATTGTTGTCGATGCCCTGTGCGTCGAACCCGGCGCGGAAAGGCTGGAGGCTGCACGGAAGACTTTCGGCACGCTCGTCACCGATTTCGGACGTGCGAGCGTTCTGCGCTTTGGACCGTCGGCGGCCGAAAGCCGGATCGAGCGCCTGTTCTTCTGGCCCGACCCGCGCGGCATCGCGCTCAGGCAGGTGCAGGGCGTTCTGGCCAAGGCGGATGACACCGCTGCCCGTCAGGAAACGCTTGCCGAAAAGAGCGCTGCCTTGCAGGGTATTCCGGCGCTCGAGTTCGTGCTGTTCGGCAGTGGCTCAGAGCAGCTTGCGAGCAGCGACGGAGCGTTCCGGTGTGCCTATGCCGCCGCTATTTCCCGCAATATCGGCCTAATCGCTGCCGAAACCCTGAACGGCTGGTCGGCGGATACCGCCTTCGCCCGGTCTTTCACCGCTCCGTCCGCCGACGCGGAAATCTATCGATCACCAAGGGAAGTGGACGGCGAAATCGTGAAGGCGATGTCGACGGCGTTGCAGTTTCTCGGCGCGGCGGAACTGCGTCCGCCGCTTGGCGAAACGCCGGAAAAGGCCAATGGCCGCCGCGCCCCGCTGTGGCGTAGTGACCTGACCTTCGCGCTGGCACGGGCACGCGTTGGCGGGGTGCAGGCGCTGCTCGACGCGAGCGGCTATGCCGAAACCGTTCCGTCGGACCAGGCCTATGCAATCGACTCGCTGCGCTTCGAGCTGAACACGGCTTCGACGCAGCTTGGCGAGATCGGGTTGCCGGCGGAAGCGGCCTTCGCCGACGAGGCGGCGCGCGGCCACCTGGCTGTCGCGCTGCTGGCGCTCGATCACGCGCGGGACATTGTCTCCGAGGACCTCTCGGCCGCACTCGGCCTGACCATGGGGTTCAATGCGCTCGATGGAGATTGACCGCAGACGATTGATGGCGCTGTTCGGCGGCCTTCTGGTTGCGCCGGCAAACGTTCTTGCGGCACCCGACAGCGAGCCGCTTTTCCTCGCGGCCCGCACCGAAGCCGGCCGCCACGCCATCGCGGTGTTCGACAGCCGCGGTTCGGAGCTTTTCTCCATCCCCGTCGACGCGCGCGGTCATTCCTTTGCGATCGATGCCCGCAACCGGATGGCGGTCGCGTTCGACCGCGCGCCCGGCACCCATGCAGTGCTTTTCGACGTCGACAATCGCAAGGACCCGCTGCCGTTGGTGGCGGCGCCCGGGCGCCATTTCTTCGGACACGGCATCTTCTCCAGCGACGGCAAGCTGCTGCTCGCCTCGGAGAACGACTATGATGAAGGTCGCGGGGTGTTGGGCGTCTACGACGTTGCGGCGGGGTGCCGCCGCATCGGCGAGTTCGCGAGCGGCGGGGTCGGTCCTCATGACGTGGTGCTGATGCCGGACGGGCGCACACTGTGCGTCGCCAATGGCGGCATCCTTACCCATCCCGATTATGACGGCATCAAGCTCAATCTGGACGAGATGACGCCGAGCCTCACCTATGTCGACCTGCACAGTGGCGAATTGGTCGAAGAGGTTCGGCTGGCGCCCGAACTCCATCGTCTTTCGATCCGCCATCTTGTTGTGGACGCGTACGGCGTCGTCTGGTTCGGCTGCCAGTATGAGGGCGAAGCCGCCGACAGGCCGCCTTTGGTCGGACGTCATCGGCGCGGCGAGGAGCCTGTGCTGTTTGCAGGCCCGGCCGAAACCCTGCGCGCGCTCGACAACTATGTCGGCTCTGTGGCGGTGGACCTGTCAGGCGAGATCGTCGCGACGTCGTCGCCGCTAGGCGGACTAATCACCTATTGGGACGCCGCCACCGGCCGCAATCTCGGGCAGACGTCGCTTGCCGACGGCTGCGGTATCGCACCGCTGCAAGACGGCGGCATCCTTGCGACCAGCGGGCGCGGCACGATTGCAGCCGTCGACATTGCGAGAAGCCGGCTTCGATCCGTCGCGGAACAGCCTGCCGTCGGCTGGGACAATCACCTGCGCCGCATCGGCTAGAGGCGCGCAGCAGCTCGCTGAAGCATGCCGAAAAGGTCGCGCGGATCGTCGGGGTCGGCGAGCATGTCGAGTTCCTCGTAGAGCCCGGTCGGCCCAACGAGGTCGCGCACGTAACGCAAGCTCGAGAAATCCTCGATGGCAAAGCCGACGGAATCGAACAGCGTGATGTCGCGTTCGCCGCGCCGGCCGTCGGCGGTGCCGGCAAGGACCTGCCAGAACTCGGTGACCGGATAGTCCGCGTCGAGCTGCTGTATCTCGCCCTCGATCCGCGTCTGCGGTGTGAACTCGGTGAAGATGCTGGACCGGAGAAGAATGTCGCGGTGCAGCTCGGTCTTGCCGGGGCAGTCGCCACCCACGGCGTTGATGTGCACGCCCGGCCCGACCATGTTGTCGGTCAGGATCGTGGCATTGCGCTTGTCGGCCGTTGCGGTGGTGATGATGTCGGCTCCTTCCACCGCCTCTTCGCCAGTCCGGAATATTTCGATCTCGAAACCGAGCGGGTAAAGATTGGCCTTGCACTTCTCGCTTGCCGCCGGATCGGTGTCGTAGAGCCGCAACCGCTCAATGCCGAGCAGGGACCGGAAGGCCAGCGCCTGGAATTCCGACTGGGCGCCGTTGCCGATCAGCGCCATCGTGTGCGATCCCTTTGGTGCTAGGTGACTCGCGACCAGCGCCGACGTTGCGGCGGTGCGCAGCGCCGTCAGCAGCGTCATCTCGGTAATCAGCATGGGATAGCCATTGCCGAGATCGGCAAGCACCCCGAACGCCGTCACGGTCTGGCGACCGTCACGCGTGTTCTTCGGATGGCCGTTGACATATTTGAAGCCGTAGAGCTCGCCGTCGCTCGTGGGCATCAGCTCGATGACGCCTTCATGGCCGTAGGACCCGACACGCGGCGTCTTGTCGAACCTCTCCCAGCGCCCGAAATCATCCCGGATATAACCGGCGAGCTCCTGGATGAAACGCTCCGTCCCGGTTTTCAGAACCAGCTTCATCATGTCCTCGACACTGACGAAGGGCACCATGTTCAGGTTTCTGGCGACAAGCCCGCTCATGCTTCACCTCAGTTTCGAATGCAGTTCAAGGCTCAGTAGACCGTCTCGTAGGCGGCGCAGATCTCCGCCTCGCTCTTGTCGTCCAGAAAGGCCATCTCGCTGCGCTTGTGCTTGGTGTAGACGTCGACGAAGCGCGGCGTGAACCAGCTCTTGACCACATCGTTTGCCGCAAAGCGATCGAGTGCCTCCTGCAGCGTGGTCGGCAGCCGGCTCAGTCCGCGCGCCGCGAGCTCGCTTGCCGGCAGGAGGGACAGGTCTTCCTCCGTTGCATCCGGCACGTCGAGCCCTTCCTCGATGCCCTGGACGCCGGCATTTACGATCGCTGCGAGTTGCAGATGCGGGCTTGCCGTGGCGTCGGCGGCACGGAACTCGAAGTTGAACTGGCGCGCCTTGTCGATATCGCTCATCGCCGAGACCGGGCAGATGCGCACCGATGCCTCGCGGTCCTGAAGGCCGAGATTGTTGTAGGCCGCACTCCAGCGATGCGGCGTGAGACGGCCGTAGGAGATCACGCTCGGCGCGACCAGCGCCAGATAGCTGTCGAGATATTTCAGCAGGCCCGCGACGAACTGGCCGGCCGGCTTGCTCAGCCTGTGGCGCCCCGACGGATCGTAGGTGGCGGGCTTCCCCTCGGCGTCGAGGAAGCTCATGTGGATGTGAACGCCATTGCCAACACCGGCCGGATCGCGCAGCGGCGTGAACGTCACCTCCTCGCCGGCCTCGGCTGCCACCGCCTGGATCAGCTCGCGGAGCGTTGCCGAATGGTCCGCACTGGTGACGCCGCGCTGCGGGCCCATCGTGACCTCATATTGGTCCGCGCCGTATTCCTTCATGATCGTGTCGGGGTCGAGGCCTGCCGCGCGCATGGCGGCAATCAGCTTTTCCGCGAAGGCGCGCCGCTGGCGGAAGCCAGACATCGTATAGGCGGTACCCATTGGCATCGCCTTGCCCTTGAACTGGAATTCGTGCTCGAAGGCGCTGACCAGCGTCAGCCCGGCAGCCTTTTCCAGTCTCGCCAGAGCGGCCTTGAGGATGGAGCGCGTGCAGCAGTCCCATGGCGTGCCGTCGGTATGGCGGATGTCGCCGAACACGAAGTCTTCCGAAAGACCGCTTTCTTCCGACCGCACACTGACGCGCGTGGCGGCATCAGGGATGAGCACCATGTCGCCGAGCGAGCCGAAGGGGCTTTCCGCGATGGCGTCGAAGCAGGTTATCTGAACGTTGGTCGGCGCCCAGCCGATGCCGCGCTTCAGCCGTTTCTCGAATTCCGCGGCGGGAAACCCCTTGCCGCGCACCTTGCCCGCGATATCGGTCGCGCAGGCGTAGATCACATGCTCATTCTGCATCGGGTTCCGTACCTCCCCCTTCTTTCAGTGCATCCTGCAGCGAGAAGCGGATGCGGTCCCAGGATTCGATGCGCTTGCGGGTTGCCGTCCAGTCCATCTCGGAGACGCGAACGATGATCGCCTCGACGAGAGTGACGAGGCACACCTGCGTGTCCCATGCTGTTTCAAGTTCGATCGGCACGGCGAAGACGTGCCGCGCATAGCTCGCAACCGGCGACATCCACTTGTCGGTGATGGCGACGATGGTGGATTGCCGCTGCTCCGAAATGAGATGGGCGAGTTGCGCGAGTTGCGGCTGGTAGCGGCGTACGTCGAAGACGATGACGATGTCCTGCTTTCGCATGCGCAGCACATATTCAGGCCAGAGCTCGGGGTTTCCTGGCATATGGTAGATGCGGCTGCGCATCTGGCGCAGATGGATCGACAGGAGCTGGGCAATGCTGTCTGTGACGCGGCCACCGATAATGAAAACGTTGCGGCTCGGGTCGGCGATGAGCTCGCAGACCTCGTCGAACTGCCGCTGGGGCATATTCTCCGCCATGTAGGTCATCTGCCGTATCAGGCGGCGGGTATAGTCGGTCAGGAGGTGCGCGCCTTCGGGCGGGGCCTCCGTGATCTTCAATTCGATGGGCGAAAGTTCGCGCTGCTTGAGCTCGCTGATGAGCTGGCGCTGGAAATCCTGGTAGCCGGCACAGCCGATCTTTGCGATGAAGCGGGTAATCGACGGTGCGCTGACGCGGGTTCGCCGCGCAAGCTCCTGAATGGTTTCGAGCCCCCATACGGGTAGTCGGCCAGGACGACGTTGGCGATCTTGCGCTCACTTGCCGTGAGCTGCTCCATCTCCGCGTTGATCCTGTCCTTCAGGCTGCCTGTTCCGGTGCCCTCGGTCATCGGCCCTCCTCATGGCCCCTCTGTCGCCGACTATAGGCATCTCGAAAATAATTTATCAATCCGAAAATTATGATTGACTTTGACGAACTATTTTCGTTCCAATCCCGGTCATGTGATGCCCCGACCCATGCGTGGCGGCGGCCGGGAATTTGTCGTCCCGGCCGAGGGCGAAGCCTTGGTCGAAGTGACGGGATTGAACGGAAGCGCATGCTGCAGACAGGAAATACGGATGCCAGGGCGGATGGGAAATTGCTGGGTCCAGACGATCCGGCTCCCTTCGAAATCGCCAATGGCGAAGGCGCCAGCCGCGTCGTGTTGTTGTGCGAGCATGCGGGACGACAGGTTCCTGGCAAGCTCGGCGACCTTGGCATTTCCCAGAACGAGTTCGAGCGGCATATCGCCTACGACATCGGCGCCGAGGGGGTCGCAAGAGGTCTTTCGATGGCTCTCGACGCGCCGCTTGTCCTGCAGCGCTACAGCCGGCTGGTCGTGGATTGCAATCGAGCCTTCGACTCAGTGGACTGCATGCCGTCCACGAGCGATACGACCCTAATCCCCGGCAATCGGGCTCTTTCGAAGGCTGAGAGGCTGGCCCGGTACGAGGAAATCCACGTTCCTTTCCATAGAGAGGTTAGCCGGCTTCTGGATCGGCATGGGCGCCGGCATAGAACGGCGCTGGTGTCCGTACACAGCTTTACGCCTCGATTGATGAAAGACGGCATAGAGCGCCCGTGGCAGATCGGCCTGCTCTACAATCGAGACGACCGTCTGGCCCGCAAGCTGATGACCGCGATTGTCGGTCTGGACGACACCGTCAACGCGGCGTTCAACGAGCCTTACACCGGAAACGACCTGACCGACTACGCCATACCCGTGCATGGCGAGAAGCGCGGCATCGAGCATGTTCTGATCGAGATACGCAACGATCTGATCGCCGATGCGGCCGGGCAGGCGCGATGGGCGGAATTTCTGGCGGTCGCCATTCGCGCTGCCGTGTCGATCAAGGGAGAGGCTGGAAATGCAGGATAATCTGACCCGCGAGGTGCCACTTGTGCCGGCACAGTCGGCCATCCTCTTCATCGACGTTCAGAATTTTTCCGCGCGCCGCGACGGCGGCGAATTCAGTGACGTGCCCGCCGAAGAGATGGAAGCCCGGTACGGCTACTATTTCGACCGGCTGGACAAGATCGCGATGCCCAACATGCGCAAGCTTCAGGCGGGCTTTCGCGCCACCGGCATCGAGGTAATGTACACGACGATCGAAAGCCTGACGCTCGACGGTCGCGACCGCAGCCTCGACTACAAGATCACCGGGTTCAACGTTCCGCGCGGATCGTGGGACGGCAAGGTGGTCGACGAGCTTGCGCCGGGCGCGGACGAGATCGTGCTGCCCAAGAGCTCGTCCAGCGTCTTCGTCTCCACGCACATCGATTACATCCTGCGCAATCTCGGTGTCCGCCAGCTCGTGCTTTGCGGGCTTTTGACCGACCAGTGCGTTGAATCGGCGGTCCGGGACGCCTGCGACCTCGGCTACCTGGTCACGCTCGTTCCCGACGCATGCGGGACCTATACGCAGGAACGGCACGATTTTTCGCTGCGCGCCATCAAGGGCTACTGCCGCCAGATCAGCACCGACGAACTGCTCGCGGAGATCGCTGGCTGAACCAATCACCATGCCCGGAGGAAGTGCCGGACCCGTCGCCGAACGAAACAAGAAGGGGAATAGGATGGCCGACAAGGAAACCGCAATCGAGAAAGTCTGGAAGCTCCTGGACGAGGAGGCCGACTACGTCGTCAAGCTGACACAGGACATCGTTCGCATTCCCTCGGTGAACCCGCGCTTCGTGACGGATGCCGAGCAGAACCGCGAAGCAGCCGTCCAGGATCGGCTCCAGCAGGAAACCGAAGCACTCGGCTTCAAGTCCGACCGTTGGGAAGTGTTTCCCGACCGCCCGAACCTCGTCGCCGACCTTCCGGGCGACGAAGACAAGAGCCTCATCCTTTGCGGCCATGTCGATGTCGTGCCGATCGGCGAGCGGTCGGAATGGACCGTCGAGCCCTTCGGCGGGCAGATCGCCGACGGCAAGCTTTATGGCCGTGGCGCCGTCGACATGAAGAGCGGTGTCGCAGCCTGCATCGCGGCAGCGCGCGCCCTGAACAAGGCGGGCGTCGATCTTCAGGGCCGGTTGTCGATCCACACCGTCGTGGACGAAGAGGCTGGCGGCTTCGGCGCAATGGACGCGGTCGCCAAGGGCAAGCTTGCCAAGGCGGCAATCGTTGCGGAGCCGACCTGGGGCGACGTCATCCCTTCAGAGGGCGGGCTTTTCTGGACCCGCGTCACGATCAAGGGCCGGCAGGGTCACGCGGGCCTGCGTTTCAACGAGGTATGGCCGCAGCGCGATCTTCCCGGCCGCACGCTTCCGGGCGTCAACGCGGTGGAGCTCTCGACGCGCTTCCTCGCCGCACTGCGCGAGTTTGAAAGTATCCGCTGCCGCACCAGCTATCATCCGCTGGTGCCGCCCGGCCTCAACACCATCAATCCGGGCGTCATTCGCGGCGGGGCGGGCCTGGGCGAAGACGGACTGCCGATCATCCTGACCAACCCGGCCATCATCCCGGACGTGGTCGTCATCGATCTCGACTACAAGTTCCTGCCGAACGAAGACCCGGCCGAGGTCAAGAAGGAGTTCGAGAGCTTCGTGCACCATTTCTGCCAGCAGGACCGCTGGCTGCGCGAGCACCCGATCACCGTCGACTGGGACTATTCGGGCCTCTACTTCCCGCCGATGGATACCGACGCGAACCATCCGGTCATCCAGTCGCTCGTCACCCGCAAGACGATGCTCGGCAAGGCGCCCGTCATCAAGGGGTTCGAGGCGGTTACGGATGCCGCCCACTATGCGGGCGCCGGCGTCGCGAGCGTCATCTTCGGCCCCAGCGGTGATGGCTTCCACGGCTACGACGAATACGTGGAAATAGCTTCGCTGCAGGAAGCGACCAAGACCATCGCGGCCGCCATCATCGACTGGTGCGACGTCCGCTGATTGCACAACGACAACACCAAACAGGGGAAATGGACATGAACACGATACGCAAGTTGGGACTGGCATTACTGGCCGCCTCCGCGCTTTCGGTGGCGTCGGCCCAGGCGCAGGACAAAGTGGCCAAGATCGGCGTACTCGCGCCTATGACGGGCGGCGCGGCCGCCGACGGCAATGAGATGGTCAACGGCGCACGCCTTGCCGTCGAAGAGATCAACGCGGCCGGCGGCATTGCCGGCTACACCTTCGAGGTCGTCGTCGGCGACACGCAGGACCAGGCTGCCGACACGGTGACGAGCGCATTCGAGCGCCTTGCGGGCGACCGCGATGTCAACGTGATGATGACCGGCTACGCCAGCGGCAGCAATTTCGAGATTGAGCTGATGGCGGAGCAGGAGATGCCCTACATCATCTCAGCGAACGCCGCGCAGACGCGCGACATCATCGCGCCGAGCCCGGACGACTTCCCGACCGTGTGGTCGATCTCCCCGTCCTACGATGCCTACGAGACGGCGATGGTGCCGGTCATCCAGCAACTGCTCGATGGCGGCACACTGGAACTGCCGAACAAGAAGGTGGCGCTGATCTCGTCCGACAACCCCTATTCCAAGACGATCATGGAAGGGCTGCAGAAGAACTTCGAGGAAGCCGGCTGGGAAGTCACTTCGGCGGATCTTCTGCCCTTCGGCGAAATCAACGACTGGCGCGCTTTCCTCGCGGGCGTGCGTCAGGCAGCCCCTTCGGTCATCATCAACACCGACTACCTGCCGGGCAATGCGGCGACCTTCATGACGCAGTTCCTGGAACAGCCGACCGACAGCCTCGTCTTCATCCAGTATGCGCCGTCGGTGCCCGAATTCCTTGAGCTGACGAAAGATCGCGCAACCGGCGTCGTCTACAACATGCTGGGCGGCGTGCTGGATACGCCGCAGAACCCGCGCGCCGCCGAGGTGGTCGGCAAGTACGAGGCCAAGTATGGCGCGGCACCCGGCGTCTATGGTCCCGCCCTCTACGAGCAGGTCTACCTTTACGCCGATGCGCTCGCCAAGGTCGGCGATCCGACCGACAGGCTGGCGATCGGCCAGGCGATCGGCGAAACGGAAAAGCAGATCGCTGCCGGCATGCTGCGCTTCGATCCGGAGACCCATCTGGCCGTGCAGGGCGAAGATGCGATCCCGATCCAGTTCTTCCAGATCTGGGATGGCAAGCGCGAGCTCTTCTACCCGGCTCGGTACGCCACCGAGGAATTCCAGACCCCGCCCTGGATGAAGTAGTCCATTCGGATGCGGCCGCGCGGGAAAACCGCGCGGCCGCGGCTCTGTATTCCCCGGGAAGGAGGAACAGGTGGCTCAATCCACGCACGAGGCCCCCTTGCTCGAAGTGCGCAATGTCGAACGGCGCTTCGGCGCGCTGGTGGCCGTCAACGATGTGTCCTTTACCGTGCCTGCGGGGCAGGTCTTCGGCATCGCCGGCCCGAACGGCAGCGGCAAGAGCACGCTCTTCAACGTCATGACGGGCATTCCGTTCGGACCGAGCGGCGGCAAGGTGCTGCTCGAAGGCCGCGAGATCCAGCATCTGCGGCCACACGAGATCAGCCGGGCGGGCATCGCGCGTACCTTCCAGAAGGACGCCGAGTTCGCGACGCTGAGCGCTTTCGAGAACGCCTATGCCGGGGCGGTCTATTGTGCGGGCCTTTCGGGCGCTCAGGCGCGCGACGAGGCAGCCAAGGCGCTGGACGATGTCGGCCTGGGCGAGGAACGGCGCGACAAGGCAGCCGGGGATCTGACGGTCTTTGAACGCAAGCAGCTCATGATCGCGTCGGCGATCGCCGGGCGGCCGCGCATCCTGCTGCTGGACGAGCCGGCTGCCGGCCTCACCCGGCCGGAGGTCAGTGCGCTGGCCGAGCTGATCCGCACCGTCAACGGCCGCGGCGTCACAGTTCTTCTGATCGAGCATGTGCTGCCGCTGCTTCTTTCGGTGTCGCAGCATCTGATGATCCTCAACCACGGATCGGTGATCGCCTCGGGCAAACCGGCCGAGGTGGTGCGCGACCCACAGGTCGTCGAGGCCTATCTGGGCAAGCGGGAGGCAGCACTTTGACGAACATTCAAAGAGCCCTCGAGGTTGAGAACCTGCGCGCCGGCTACGATGCCTTCGACGTGCTGCAGGGCATGAGCCTGCATGTCGGCGTCGGCGAGCGCGTCGGGCTGTTCGGCCCCAATGGCCACGGCAAGACGACGCTTCTCAATGCCGTTTCGAAACTCATCCAGCCGCGGGCCGGTTCGGTGCGTTTCATGGGCGATCTCGCTGGAGGCGCGCTCCGCACAGGAGATCGTCGCTATGGGTCTCGTCCACGTGTCGCAGGCCAACCGCATGTTTCCGGATATGGAGATCATGGAGACGCTGGAGCTCGCGGCCTACACGCCGCGCGCCCGGAAGGATCGCAAGGCCAACCTGGAGCATGTTCTTGAGCTTTTCCCGCGCCTTGCCGAGCGGCGGCGCCAGGAGGCGAAGACCCTTTCCGGCGGCGAGCGCCAGATGCTGTCGATCGGCGTCGGCCTGATGTGCGCGCCGCGCATGCTGATGCTCGACGAGCCGACGCTTGGCCTCTCACCCAAGCTCAAGGACGAGCTGGCGGTGGCGATCGGCAAGATCTCGGCGGACGGGATTCCGCTGCTGCTCATCGAGCAGGACATCGCGTTCGTGCTCTCGCTGGTCGACCGGATGTACCTCATCGACCACGGCGAGATCACGCGTGAGGTCGCGCGCGGCGGCGACGTCGACCATGACGAGATCATGGACATGTATTTCGGGGGCACGTGTCGTCATGACGATGGATATGATCAGCGCAATTCTTGTCAGCGGGCTGGTGCTGGGCTCGGTCTACGCCCTCATGGCCAGCGGCCTGTCACTGGTTTGGACGACGCTCGGCATCTTCAATTTCGCCCACGGCAGCCTGATGGCGCTGGGCGCTTATTTCGCCTGGACGATGACAGACGCTGCCGGCCTGAATCTTTGGCTCGGCGCTGGGGTCGCCATCGCAGTCGCCGGCATGGTCGGCGTCGGCATCCTCATCGAGCGAACCGTCATCCGCCCCTTCTACGATGACAAGGACATCCTCCTCATCACCGTCATGACCACGCTTGCGGTGATGATCTTCCTGGAGAAGGGCATCCAGTTCATGTGGGGCGCGCGGCTGAAGCAGCTCGAACCTCTGGTGCCGGGGCAGGTCAACCTGATCGGCACGACCATCTCGGCGCAGGAGGCGCTGATTATCGTACTGGCGCCGCTGCTGCTGGGTGCGCTCTGGGCCTTCCTGCGTTATTCGAACACCGGTCGAGGCATCCGCGCGGTCGGCCAGAACCCGGCCGCAGCGAAGCTGATCGGCGTCGACGTGTCGAAGCTTTTCATCCTGACCTTCGCCCTGTCTGCCGCACTTGCCGGCCTCACCGGCATATTGCTTGGCTCGGTGCGTTTCATCACGCCCACCTTCGGCGCGGAGCCGCTGGTCAAGGCGCTGATCATCGTCATCTTCGGCGGGCTCGGTTCGCTCAGCGGCACCATCGCCGCCGCCTATATCATCGGCGTCGTCGAGGCTGCCTTGATCTTCTTCGTCGGCATCTACTGGGCGCCTTCCATGCTCTTCGCGCTTCTCATCGCGGTACTGATGCTTCGGCCGCAGGGCCTCTTCGGAAAGACGGTGCGCTGATGCCTGTCGCCTTCAACATGAAAACCCTCGCGATCGCTGCTGTCCTGATCCTTGGCCTTCTGGTGCCTGTATTTGTCGAAGACACCTATGTCCGCCACCTGTTCATCATCGCGTTCATTTACGCGATCGTGGCTGCGAGCTGGGATCTGAGTCTCGGATATGCCGGCATCTTCAATTTCGGCCACGTCGCCTTCTTCGGCATCGGCGTTTACGCGACGGGCCTGTGCGCCAAGCTGCTCGGCATCGATCCGTGGATCGCGATGCTGATCGGCGGAGTGGTGGCGTCGGCGGCTGCCGCTGTCGTTGCCCTGCCGGTCGTGCGATTGCAGGGCATTTATGTCGTGCTCGTCACATTCGCCTTCAGCCAGCTCGTGCTCCAGTTCGTCATCAGCCAGTCGCAGATCACCGGCGGAACGCAGGGTCTGGTTCGCGTGCCGACGATCGAGCTGTTCGGCTATAATTTCCTGCGCGACTACAAGTTCGGCTACTACTACGTCGCCTTTGCGCTGCTGGTGATTTCGACCCTGTGCCTGCGCTTCATCACCAGGACGGATTTCGGTCTGTCGATCCGTGCCCTGCGCGACAATGAGGATTACGGGCTGGCGCGCGGCATCCCGATCGGATTGCAGCGTCTGAAGGTGCTGGTGGCGAGCGCATTTTTCGCCGGCATCGCGGGCGGCTTCTTCGCCATCTACCTGCGCGTCGCGTCGCCGGAGGTCTTCAACTTCTCGACCATGGCTCTCATCCTGAGCATGGTTCTGGTCGGCGGCACGTCGAGCATCTACGGCCCCGTCATCGCGGCTCTGGCGTTGACCTTCATTTCCGAAGGGCTCGCCAATGTCGATGGCCTCGCGGAAGGCCGTTTCATGCTGGTCGCCATTGCCATGGTGCTGGTGTTGCTGTTCTTCCCGAAGGGGCTCGTTTCGGTCTTCGGCAAGCGGGCCGGAAAGTCGGGCGCCTGAAGACCGGAATTTCCGAATTCCTCTGACGACAGAGCCGCCGGGCGGATCGATTTCCGCCCGGCGGTGAAATCGTTTCCCCGTCGCTCTGCGCTTTCTCGCCTTCGCGGACACGAAGGCCGTTGACTCGCATCAAAATTCAAACATATGTTTGAAACATGGAATTGAAACAGTCGTTGGGCAAATCCGAGAACACGCGCTCCCGCATCCTCGATGCGGCGGCCTCGATGTTCGCCAAGAACGGCGTGGCCAACACGACGCTGCGGGAAATCACCCGCGCGGCCAAGGTCAACATGGCCGCGGTCAACTACCATTTCGGCAGCAAGGAAGCGCTTGCCAACGCGGTGTTCCGCGACCTGGCCGAGCGCGTCAACACCAAGCGGCGCGAGGAAATCGCAAGGTGTATCGAAGCTGCTGAGGCGGCGGGCAGTTTGCCGGGCGTCGACGATCTCGTCGACATTTTCCTGGAGCCCTATGTCGGCAGGGAAGAGCCGTGGACATCCATGCTGCTCGTTCACCTGGTCATGCTGCATCGGGTGGAGCCGACGCAGTGGACGCGCGAGATCATCGCCAGCCAGTTCGATCCGCTCGCGCGCGAATTCGTCGACGCGCTGCATCTGGCGCTGCCGGACCGCGACAAGTCGGAGCTTTACTGGCGCTATTATTTCATGCCGGGCACGGTGATCTTCGCACTGTCCGACGCACCGCGCTCCAAGCGCTTGCTGAGCCTCTCGCAGGGCGAGTGCGACACGGCCCAGGCCGACGTTCTGGCCGTACAGTTGCGTCGGGTGCTTATCAACATGCTGTCGGGGCCGCCGGGCGATCCGGGCGCGCCGAACCTGCAGGAGGCAGGTTCGGTCCGCGTGGGAGAGGCCGACCGCAACTGAAATCAAGAACCAACTCTACGGGAGGAAGACATGAGAACTATTGCTGCCGTTTCGGCAGCCGCTGTCATGGCGGCTGCAGCGTCGTGGCCACAGGGCGCGGCCGCTGACGACTTTTCGTTCACCGTCGTGGCGGGTCACCCGCCGATTACGGCCGGCGTCGCCGCAATCCGCGACTTCTTCATCCCCGAGGTGAACCGTCGTCTCGAGGAAGCCGGCGGCAACCACACGATCACCTGGAACGAAGCCTACGCCGGCGCGCTTGCCGACGTGCAGGGCGTTCTTGAAGCTGTCGAAGGCGGCGTCGGTGATTTCGGTTACGTTCCGCACCTGTTCGAAGCCGACAAGCTTCCGCTCGAGCAGATCACCTATGTGACGCCGTTCGGCTCGGCGGACCTGAAGACCATGATGCGCCTCGTTCGCGACCTGCACGACGAGGTTCCCGAGATGGCGCAGGCCTGGCGGGACAACAACCAGCTCATGCTCGCCGCTGTCGGCGTCGACACCTATCATCTGGCCACGACCTTTCCGGTCGACTCCGTCGAGGACATCAGCGGTCGCAAGCTGTCCACCGCGGGGCTGCAGACCAACTGGCTGCGCGGTACGGGCGCTGTGCCGGTCGCCGGCGCGCTGCCGGATTACTACAACGCCATCCAGACCGGTCTGACCGAAGGAACCGTGACGTTCGGGTCGGCGATGGCGCCCTACAAGTTCTTCGAGGTCGCACCGCACATCACCAAGGTGAATTTCGGCGCCCAGTCGGCATCGGCGCTCACCGTCAATCTCGATGTCTGGGAAAGCCTGCCCGACGACCTCAAGGAGATTATCCAGCAGGTTGCGATCGAGTATCAGGACTACGCCGCAGACAACTACACCAACAGCGCCGAAAAGAGCCTGAACATCGCCGCCGAGGGCGGTGCCGAGATCAAGGAAGCGTCCGACGAGATGCGCGCCGGTTTCGCCAATGCCATGCCGAACATCGCGCTGGAATGGGCGAAGTCGCTGGACGATCGCGGCGTTCCCGGCACCAAGGCGCTGGAAGCCTATCTGCGCCTTTCCGAGGCAGCCGGCGTCAGCTTCTCCCGCGACTGGCTGGCTGAATAGGCATCGACATGGGCAAGGATCTGTTCGCGGGGGAACCCTCCGCGGCAGGTTCGCCGTTGCGGCGAACCTCACCGCTGGGTCGGGTAACCGAGGCGTTTTCGGCAGTCGGAACATTGATGATCGTGGGCATCATGGTCCTCATCAATTCCGACGTGGCGATGCGGTATCTCTTCAACCAGCCGATACCCGGCGTGGCCGAGATCGTTTCGGCCTCCATCGTCACCATCATCTTCCTGCAGCTCCCCGACTGCATCCGCAGTGATCGCATGATCCGTTCCGATATGTGGATCGAGCGGCTGACCCGCCAGCGGCCCGGTGTGGCGTTTGCGATGGAAACGCTCTTCAACGCCGCCGGCACGCTGATGCTCGCTCTGCTTGTCTATTACGTCTATCCCAAGGTCGCGCGCGCCTACACGGCCGGTCACACGATCGGCGTCTACGGCGTCTTTCTGGCTCCCGTCTGGCCATTCTACGCGGGCGTCCTGTTTGGTGCTGCTCTGGCGACCGTGGAATATGCCGTGAAGACCATCCATTGCATGCGGCGGCTGATCTCCGGTCCGGCCTCGGGAGGCGCAGCATGAGCAATCTTCAGATCGGCCTGATGTCGATCGTCCTCATCCTCATCCTGATCCAATCCGGCCTGCATGTGGCGATCGCGCTGGCTGCAGTCTCCTTTTTCAGCGTCGCGCTTATCCGTGGCAATTTCGACGTGGCGGGGACTTTCTTGTCCCTGGCCGCGCTCGAAAGTGTGGCGCGCTACTCGTTCGGGGTCATTCCACTCTTCGTTCTGATGGGACTTCTGGTCGGCATTTCTGGTTTGGGCCGCGATGTCTTCGAGGTCGCCGGGCAATTGTTCCGGAGGCTGACGGGCGGGCTCGGCATCGCCACCGTTTTCGCCAATGCAATCTTCGCCGCGGTCAACGGGACTAGCATCGCGTCGGCTTCCGTATTCACGCGCATCGCCGTGCCGGAACTTCTGCGGTCGGGCTATACGCGCCGCTTCTCCGTCGGCGTGGTAGCCGGGTCGTCGGTGCTTGGCATGCTGATCCCGCCGAGCCTGCTGCTAATCCTCTACGGCATCATCGCGGAGGTCTCGATCGGCGATCTCTTCACCGCCGGCGTCCTGCCGGGCATCGTTCTCTCCCTGCTCTTCGTGGCGACGATCCTGTTTCTGGCGAAATTCAGGCCGGGCTTCGTACTGGCCAAGCCTGAGGAAGGCGCCAGAAGCCTCGTCGCCGACGATCTTTCGCCATCTCAGATGATCGGCAAATCGGCGCCGGTCGTGCTTCTGATCATCATCGTACTCGGCGGCATCTATGGCGGGGTCTTCACGCCCACGGAGGCGGGCGCGGTGGGCGCGCTGGCGGCACTCGTCATCAGCGTCACGCGTCGCAGCCTGGGCTGGCGGCAGTTCTGGGGCCTTCTCGTCGAAACCGGCAGGGTAACGGCGGCAATCACCTTCCTGATCGTCGCGGCTCACATGTATGCCAGGCTGCTGGCGCTTTCCGGCCTGCCCAGCCAGATGAATGCGCTGATCCAGCATTACGAGCTGGGTCTGTTCGCGGTGATGGCTTTGTACCTGTTGGCCATCATAGCGCTTGGCACCATCCTCGATTCGTCGTCGATCATGCTGATCGTGCTGCCGCTGATCCTGCCGATCATGGCCAGCTTTCAGGTCGACCTCATCTGGTTCGGCATCCTGACCATCGTTGCCGTCGAGGTCGGCCTGCTCACGCCGCCGCTTGGCATCGCCTGCTTCGTCATCAAGGCCAATCTGGAAAAGCTCGATATCCCTCTCAACGTCATCTTCGCCGGCGCGTTTCCGTTCGTCGTCGCGATGCTCGTCATGATCGGTCTGGTGCTGCTGATACCGCAGCTTGCGACCGCTCTTCTGTAAAAATACGAAAAGGCAATTCGCATGTCGCAACGCGCATTTCGCAAGGGTGTGGAGGATCTCGGCAACGGTCTCCTCGCCTATGTCCAGCCTGATGGTTCCTGGGGCTGGAGCAACGCCGGCCTCATCACCGACGGCGACCGCAGCCTGCTGGTGGATACGCTGTTCACGCTCGATCTCACGCGGGAGATGCTCGGCGCCTTCCGCGACGCCAAGCCGGCGGCCAGGCATATCGACACGTTGGTCAACACCCACGCCAATGGCGATCACACCTTCGGCAATCAGCTTGTCGAGGGCGCGCGCATCGTCGCCTCGGCCGCTTGCCTCGAAGAGATGCGGGAGCGTCCGCCGGAGCAGTTTCGCGACACCATGCAGCGGTGGCGCGAGAACGGCGAGGCGGGCCGGTTCATGCACGAGGTGATGGGCGCCCATTTCGATTTCTCCGGCATCGTCTTCACGCCGCCGGACACGACCTTCAGTGGCCGGACAGATGTGATGGTCGGCGACACGCAGGTCGAACTACACGAATTCGGCCCTGCGCACACGCGTGGCGATATCGTCGCCTATGTTCCGTCGGCGAAGACGGTGTTCACCGGCGACCTGCTGTTCTCCGAGGGGCATCCCATCCTGTGGGCAGGACCGGTCGGCAACTGGATCGATGCGTGCGAGGCGATACTCGGCTGGGATGTTGACATCGTCGTGCCAGGACACGGGCCCGTCGGCGACAAGCAGGCGCTGCGCGCCATGCGCGACTACCTCGTCTACACCCGCGACGCGGCCAAGGCGCGTTACGAAGCGGGCATGAACTATGCCGACGCGGCCTGGGACATCGCCTTCGATGCATATGACAGTTGGCTCGACCGCGAGCGTGTCGTGGTCAATGTCGCGCAGATCTATCGCGAGCTCTCCGGCGGCAGCATTTCCCCGAGCGATCCGAGTTGCAGAAACTGATGGGACGGTATCGGGCCGGCGATCGGTCCCCGAACGAGGCCCCCGCCTGCAATTGCGGCCACGAGCACTAGGTGTCCCGATGATCGAACTTCTCAACAACGCCTATTCGACCTGCAGCCAGAAGGTGCGCCTGTGCCTTCATGAGAAGGGACTGCCCTTTACGGATACGCAGATCGACTTCCGCAAGAACGAGCACCTTGCGCCGGACTATCTCGCACTCAACCCGAATGGGGTCGTGCCGACTCTTGTCCATGACGGGCAGCCCATCGTCGATTCGTCCGTCATCATGGAATATCTCGACGAGGTGTTCCCGCAGGTGCCGCTCTCACCTGACGGTCCAGTCGGCCGCGCCGATATGCGGGCATGGCTGCGCTATTTCGAGGAAGTGCCGACGGCCGCGATCCGTGTCCCGTCCTTCTCCCAGATATTCGTGCGCCACTTCGCCGGCCTGACGGACGAGCAGTTTGGTGCCGAAGCCAAGGCGCGGCCTCTGCGCACTCACTTCTACCAGAAAATGGGCCGCACAGGTTTCTCAGACCAGGAGGTCGAGGCGTCCTTCAATGCGCTCGCGCAGACGATAGCGCGCATGCAGAAGCGGCTTGCCGGCGATGTATGGCTTTGCGGCGACGCGCTGACGCTCGCCGACATCTGCGTCTATCCGACCTTCGATCGTATGGCCGATCTCGGCCCGCGGCGATGTGGTCGGAGGCGTCCGACGTCGGTCGCTGGTTCGCCGCCATGCGCGCGCGGCCAGCCAACGCGGCAACCTATTATCAGGGAAGCCGCCTCTCGCACCGTTATCCCGAATTGCAGGAAGTCGCGCTATGAAGCTGGTTACCTTCAATCTCCGTGGTGAAGAGGGCCAGCGCATCGGCGCGGTGCTCGATGAAAGCGGAGCCGTCTGCGAATTTGCCGCGTCCGCTGCTCCCCATTTCGGCTCCATGCTTGCGCTCATCGACGCTGGCGAGCGTGGGCTCGAGGAAGCTCGTGGGGTACTTTCGAAGCGGGAAAACGTTCACGAAGCCGGGGAATACGCCTGCTCGCACCCGTCCCCGAACCTCGCCAGATGCGCGACGCCTTGTGCTTCGAAAAGCACCTTCGGCAGGCGCGCGCCAACCGCCATCTCTTCGGTTTCGAAGGGTTTCCGCGCGATCCGGCGAAGGTCGACGTGCCGGCGGTCTGGTACGAGCAGCCGATCTACTACAAGGCAAACCGCTTCTCGGTCGTGGGGCCGGACGTGGACGTGATCGTGCCCGCGGCGAGACGCGTTTCGACTATGAACTCGAACTCGGCGTATTCCTGTCACGGAAGGGCAAGGACATCCGCCCGGAGGACGCGTACGACCACATTTTCGGCTACTGCATCTTCAATGACTTCACGGCGCGGACGGCACAGCTCCGCGAAATGACCGGCCAGCTTGGCCCGGCCAAGGGCAAGGATTTTGATACCGGCAATGCGATGGGACCGTGGCTCGTCACAGCGGACGAGGTATCCGACCCGCACAATCTGACGATGACGGCACGGATTAACGGCGAGGAGTGGTCGCGCGGCAACTCCGGCGAAATGCACCACAAGTTTCCTGCCGTGCTGGCGCACATATCGAGCGATGAGACGCTTTATGCCGGCGAATTCATCGGTTCGGGAACCGTCGGCAGCGGCTGCGGGCTGGAGCTCGGCCGGTTTCTGAAGCATGGCGACGTAGTCGAACTCGAGATCGAGGGGCTGGGCATCCTCAGAAACAGGGTGGTTGATCGCAGCGCCGGGGTATGACGTCTGACGTCTGCCAGGTAATCAGGACAACCGCTGGGCCATCGGATCGGCTATAGCGATGCCATCGCGGGCCGAACGCTGCGCAGCCATGCCCATGGTGACGGCGCGCCAGCCGTCATCCAGCGTCACCTCGACACGGCCCTCGCCCCGCAGCGCCGCGCAGAAGCGCTGGTGCTGGTAGAAGGTCGAGCCGTTGTGGTCACCTGCTTCAAGCAGGGTAGGGTCGACCGGCAGCTCGAACGTGTAGGGCGTGTCCGGGCGGCGCGGGCTCACCGTCACCAGCGGCACGGGGGCGGGGCCGGCCTGCGGCGGCCAGAAGCGGGTTGGTCCGGGTACCAGGCATTCGATCTTGCCTCCCGCGCCCACCGCGCAAATCTCCTCCTGATAGCGGCTGCCATCCGCGAACATGCACAGTTCCAGCATCGCGCGCGCGCCGCTTGCGAAGTCGACCAGCACATAACCGTTGTCCCATATGTCCGGCACGTCGTCGCCATAGCGCTCGTCGAGATGGTTCACCGCCTGCCCGGCGGACGCCATTACCCGTACCGGCTCGGAGCGCAGGATGAGGCGCATCAGGTCGAAGAAGTGACAGCATTTTTCAACGAAGGTCCCGCCCGAGGTCCGATTGAACCGGTTCCAGGCGCCCACTTTCTTCAGGAAAGGATAGCGGTGTTCGCGGATCGTCAGCATGCGGATGCCGCCGGTCGCAGCCTCAGCCTCGGCGATGAACTTGGCCACCGGCGGCATGTAGCGGTACTCCATCGCGACCCACACGGGCGCCGGATAGCTAGTGGCGAAAGCCCGCATGGCTTCGGCCTCGTCCTGATCGATAAAGAGCGGCTTTTCGACCATCAGCGGCAGCGCCCTCGTTGCGGCGATCTCGCGCAACTGTGCCGAATGCAAATGGTTGGGGCTTGCAATGAGCACGCAGTCGAGTTCCGGACGAGCGAGCAGTTCCGGCAGCGAGCTGACAAGCACTGCCTTGGGTGCGAGCGAGGCGGCGATGGCGCGCATCGCCGGATCCGGCTCAAAGATCGCCACCACGTCGGCATCCGGCAGCAGCGCGATGTTGCGCAGATGCTCCTGCCCCATCATGCCGCATCCGACGACGCCGTAGGAGATATGCCGGCCCATGCTTGTTCCTATCGCAGCCGCGCGACATAGCGCGCCTTGGTGTGGTCGAACCAGGTTCGTGAAAATTCCGCGCTCGCGCCGTCCTGTGTCCAGCCGATGCGTTCAATGAAGCCAGCCGGCGCCCCGGCAGCCAGCCCGAACTCCGCCGGAGCCCATGGCGGCACGGCATCGACGCCGACGCGGTCCTCCGCCCGCGAAATCCAGATGCCCAGTGCCTGCCGGTAGAATAGGTAGAGTGAATCGGAGAGGTCTTCCGCCGCGATCGTCTCGACGTAGTCGCCATCGAGCCAGATTTCCTCGACCGCCGCCGGCCTGCCGCCGAGGCTCCGTAGCCGGCGGATGCGATGCGCCTGGTTGCTTGTGCCGAAACGCGGCATGTCGGCGGTCTTTGCCAGCCGCTCGACCGAAAGAACGCGCGCTGTCGGCAGCCCGCCGCCTTCGGTCAGTTCGAGACGAAACATCGCATAGATGCTGTCGACGTCTGGCCGCGAGCGGACATAGTTGCCCGAACCCTGCACGCGCTCCAGAAGACCCTTGGCATGCAGGTCGGCGAGTGCCTTGCGCAGCGTTCCGACGGCGACGTTGAGGTTTGCGGCCATTTCGCGCTCGGGTGCGAGCTTTTCGCCGTCGATCATGCGCCCGGCCGCGATCTCGCGGATCAGCATTTCGCTGATCTGCTGGTGAAGGGGAGAGCGTAGCGGTCGGACATAGGGGCGCAGCAAAAATTGATACACTATTGATCTACATCAATGTGAGTGTTACGCAATAGGAAATTGCAGCCGATCGCAAAGCAGCCCGACGGGCTCGGTCCTTCGCTGTGGGAAAGGGATGAAACGATGACCGTCGTGCCGGTGACATCCGCCGATCTCGAAGCTTCTGAAGTTTCCTGGTTCTCGGCGCTCTGCTCGGACGATTATCGCTATCTGGGCGTTCCCGACGGCAGCCTGCGGTCGAGCTGGGAACATTGTTCCGCAATCGTCACCCGTGCCGAGGCGCTGGGTTTCCGCAACATCCTCTGTCCCTCGTCGTATCAGGTGGGGCAGGACACGCTTTCCTTCGTCGCCGGCTGCGCGCCCATCACCTCGAAGATCAACCTGCTTGCGGCCATCCGCTGCGGCGAGATGCAGCCGATCATGCTGGCGCGTACGGTAGCGACGCTCGACCACATGCTGAAAGGCCGTCTGACGCTCAACGTCATCTCGTCCGATTTCCCCGGCGAGACCGCCGACAGCAGCTTCCGCTACCAGCGTTCGCGCGAGGTGGTGCAAATCCTCAAGCAGGCCTGGACGCGCGACGAGATCGACCATCAAGGCGAGGTCTACGATCTGGCCAAGGTTTCGGCCGATCCCGCCAGGCCCTATCAGCAGAACGGCGGCCCGCTGCTCTATTTCGGCGGCTATTCACCCGACGCCCTCGAACTCTGCGCCGAGCACTGCGATGTCTATCTGATGTGGCCCGAAACGAAGGAGCAGCTTGCCGGGCGCATGCGCGCGGTCAATGAACGCGCCGCAGTGCGTGGCCGTACACTCGATTACGGTTTGCGGGTGCACGTGATCGTGCGCGACACCGAGGCTGAGGCACGGGAATATGCCCGTGAACTGGTCTCGAAACTGGATGACGAGCAGGGAACCGCCATCCGCTCGCGCGCACTCGACTCGACATCGCTGGGCGTGGCGCATCAGGCGAAGAACCGCGATGCGGCAGATGCGGAGGGTTTCATCGAGCCGCATCTTTGGACCGGCGTCGGTCGGGCCCGCTCGGGCTGTGGTGCCGCACTTGTGGGCTCGGCTGATCAGGTTCTCTCGGAAATCGAGGCCTATCGCAAGATGGGCATCCGCGCCTTCATCTTCTCCGGCTATCCGCATCTCGAAGAATGCGAGGCGTTCGGCAGGCTGGTTCTGCCGCGTCTGGAAACCTGCTCGCTGCCGCATGTCTACGACCGCGTGCCCGCCGACGTGCCGGCAACGCCTCTCGGAACGGGAGAACGCCGCTGATGGAACGGGTGAAACTTGGCGAAGGGCTGGAACTGTCGCGCATCGTATACGGCATGTGGCGGCTGGGCGACGACCGCGATACCTCGCCCGCGCGCGTTCAGGCCAAGATAGAAGCTTGCCTGGAGCAGGGCATCACCACCATAGACCAGGCCGACATCTATGGTGGCTATGGGGCGGAGGCGCTGCTGGGCGCTTGCCTGAAAGCCGAGCCAGCGCTGCGGGACCGGCTGGAGATCGTCACCAAATGCGGCATCGTCGCGCCGATGGGACGCTACGCTGAGCGGCGCGTGAAGCATTACGATACGTCGGCTAATCATATTCGTGCCTCTATCGATCAATCACTGCGCGCGATGGGCATAGAGCGCATCGATCTGCTGCTGATCCACCGGCCGGACCCGTTTATGGACCATCACGAGACGGGGGTCGCGCTCGACGAGGCTGTACGCTCGGGCAAGGTTCGTGCGGTGGGCGTGTCGAACTTCCGCCCGCATGACTGGAACCTCCTGCAGTCGGCCATGAAGTCGCCGCTGCTCACCAACCAGATCGAACTGTCGCTCCTCGCGCATGAGGCCTTCATCGACGGCGACGTGGCGTTCCTGCAGGAGCGGGCCATCGCGCCGATGGCATGGTCGCCTCTCGGTGGCGGGCGGCTGGTGCGCGAGACGCAGGGTCCGCTTGCAGAGCTGCTGGCCGGGCTCGGGGAAAAATTCGGCGTCGATGCGGGTGCGGTCGCGGTTGCGTGGCTGCTCGCGCATCCGGCGCGGATCCTTCCGGTGCTCGGCACCAACGATCCCGCCCGCATCGCGCGGCTTGCCGATGCCTTCACGGTTCCGATGGACCGTGAAACCTGGTTCGAACTCTACACCGCCGCGCTCGGCAGGGAGGTTGCCTGATGTATCACTTCGCCGACAGCGATCACGGCCGACCGATGAAAAGCTTTGTCCCCGGCCCGGAACGCCAGCGTGAATTCAGGGATGCGCTTGGCCGCTTCGCGACCGGCGTGACCGTGGTGACGACGAACACGCCGGAGGGTCCGGTCGGCATTACCGCCAACAGCTTTTCTTCCGTGTCGCTCGACCCGCCGATCGTGTTGTGGTCGATCGGTCGCCATTCGCGGCGCTTCCCGGCCTTCGCTCAATGCCGCGACTTCGCCGTTCACGTGCTGGGCGCGGACCAGCTCGAACTCAGCCGCCGCTTCGCGCGTGCCGGCGAGGCGTTCGCCGGGCTTGAACATGACCGCAGCGAGGCGGGTGTACCGCTGTTGAAAGGGTGCCTCTCCCGTTTCGAATGCGCGCGGCTGGCAACGCATGACGGAGGCGACCATGCGATCGTCGTGGCACGGGTCGTTGCCGCCAGCTTTGCGGAGGGCGAACCGCTTCTGTTTGCAGGCGGTGGCTACGGCCGGTTCGACAGGTTCGCGTGATGCTTCGCGCCGCCCCGACTGTCGGCAGGGGCAGGCCCCGTCGATTGACGCTCGACGATGTGGCAGGCGAATTCGATGCGGCGGGGTGGCATGCGCTGGGTGCCGAGATCGTCAAGCAGCAGGTCGAGCGCGGCGGCGCCGATCTCGCGCATGGGAATGTGCATCGTCGACAAGGGCGGGTTATGGAACGCGGCCTGTGGCAGGTCGTCCATGCCCATCACCGAGACGTCGCCCGGCACGCTAAGGCCCGCACTTTCAAGCCCCATCATCGCGCCGACCGCGAGGCTGTCGCCGGCGGCAAGGATCGCGGTGAAGTCGCGTCCGCCGCGCGCGATGCGTTGTGTGATCGCCTCGGCCGCGAGTTCCGGCAGCCAGTCTGGCACATCGACGACGAGATCCGCGGAACCCTCCAGCCCGTGCGCACGCAGCGCGTCCTGCCATCCTTCGTATCGCCGTTCGATGGTGCGACGGCCGCGCCGCATCAGGAACAGGATACGCTCATGCCCCTGGGCAATCAGGTGTTCCGTCGCCAGCCGCGCAGCCGACCTGTTGCACGGCGTGACGCTCGAGCGTCGCATCTCGGGATCGTCGCCGTTGACCAGCACGATGGGTTTGTCGAAATCGCTGGCGAGCGTCAGCACGGATTCGTCGTCAAGCGTGAGGAACAGGCAGCCGACCACTCCGTCATCCGCCCTGGCATCGGCGAGCAGGGCGGCTTCCTCCGCCGTGTTGGCGATGGCCCGCGAGACCACTTCGACGCCCAGGGACTTGGCCCGCTCCGCCAGTCCCTCCAGCACATAGAAGGTGAACTGGTTGCGCACATAATCGAGCATGGCCGCACTGGAGGCCGCGAGAATGACCTTGCGGCCGGCAATCGAGGTCGGAACCGTGTAGTTGAGCCGGCGCGCTGTCTCAAGGATGGTCGCGCGCAGGTCCGGGCGCACCCCCTTGGCATTCGCGAGCGCGCGCGATGCGGTGCTGACCGAAACGCCGCATTGGGCGGCGACGTCCTCGAGACGCACCCGCCGGGTGGGCGTTCCACGCTTTGCCTCCGACGCCATCGCGGTATGCGCTCCAGTGCTCAAAGAGACGCGTACTGTGCAAATAATTTTCAGATTGCGCAAGTCTTTGCAATGTGGAACCTCTGTTGTGGGTTCCGCAAGCATTTGGGAGGAGCAGTGGCCCCGTCGGCAGGATTGATACGTTCGCATCTGGAGCGCCTGGTGGGCGGCATGACGGCGCTGCGCCACGATGGGCGCTTCGACGAGCCGAATCTCGACGGTACCGCCGGCGATTACATCTCCTTCAATTCGTGGGAATGGCCTCAAGGGGTAGGGCTCTACGGCATCGTGCGCCTGTGGATGCATACGCAGGACCCTGCGCTGCGCTCCATCGTCGAGGACTGGTATTCAAGGCAGATCGAGCGAGGCCTGCCGCCTCTCAACGTCAATACGACCGCGCCTATGCTGGCGTTGTCCGTGCTGTGGCGCGAGACCCGCGACCCGCGATGGGAAGAGCCGCTGGCCGCCTGGGCGGACGAGGTGGTGAGCCGCCTGCCGCGCACGCCGGAAGCGGGTTTCCAGCACGACGTCTCCGACAGGATCAACGATGATGAGCTGTGGGACGACACGCTTTTCATGGTCGCTCTTTTCCTGGCTTCCTATGGCCATGCGGCCGGCAAGCCCCATCTGGTGGTCGAGGCGCAGCGTCAGTTTCTAATCCATGCGCGCTATCTGGCCGACCCGCATAGCGGACTCTGGTTCCACGGCTGGACGTTTGCCGGGCGGCACAATTTCGCCCGCGCGTTGTGGGCGCGGGGTAATGCCTGGATTACGGTCGGCATTCTCGACTTGATCGAACTCGGCGGCATCGACGAGCCCGTCCGCTCCTATTTGCTCGGCGTCCTGACCACCCAGATCGAGGCGCTGCTGAACGTGCAGGCGCCTTCCGGGGCGTGGCGCACCTTGCTGGACGACGCCTCGTCCTACGAGGAGATGTCGGCAACAGCGGGTTTCGGCTATGGCCTGCTCAAGGCGGCGCGACTTGGTCTCGGCCCGCGCGGCTGCGGTGAGGCGGGACTGCGTGCGCTAGGCGCGGTCCTCTCCAACATTGACGACGATGGCGTGCTCGGCAACGTGTCCTATGGCACGCGCATGGGGCATGATCTTCAGTTCTATCGCGACATCCCGATCCAGCCGACGGGCTACGGGCAGGCGCTGGCGATTCTCTGTCTGACGGAGGGTGTCATCCATTACGAAGCAGAGAAAGAAGGCAGGGCGGCATGAACATGCGGGTACTCTACGGCGCCGGTCCCGGTGACATCGATGGCTGGCTGAACGGAGCGGCTGCGTGCCGAATTCCTGATCGAAAATCTGTTTGTTCCGGGCGAGATCGCCTTCGCCTATACCCATGTGGACCGCATGATCGTCGGCGGCGCCGTGCCGCGTGATGCGCCGATTTCCTTCGGCGACGGTGCCGAAGTCGGCACGCCGCTCTTCTTCACCGCCCGCGAAATGGGCATTGCCAATCTCGGCAGCAACGGCGCCGTCACGATCGACGGCAAGCGCTTCGAGGTCGGCAACCGCGACATCGTCTATGTCGGTCGCGGCGCGCAGGAAGTGGTGCTGGAAAGCGCCGATTCGGCGCAGCCTGCATGGTTCTACATGAACTCGGTTCCCGCTGGCGCCGACATCGAGCATCGCCTGATCCGCAAGGAAGAGGCCAAGCCACTGGAACTGGGCGACGAGAAGCGCGCCAACAAGCGGTGCCTGGCAATGTATATCCATCCGGAGGTCGCACCCTCCTGCCTGCTTCTCATGGGCATCACCGACCTCGCGCCCGGCAGCGTCTGGAACACCATGCCCCCGCACCTGCACGAGCGGCGTATGGAAGCCTATCTTTATTTCGACATGGCGTCGGAAGACCGCGTCATCCATCTGATGGGCCGGCCCGACAACACGCGCCATCTCATCGTTGCCAATGGCGACTGCGTGATTTCGCCGGCCTGGTCGATTCACATGGGTAGTGGCACCGGCCCCTATGCGTTCGTTTGGGGCATGACCGGAGAGAACCAGGCCTACAACGACGTCAATCCGGTCCCCGTGGAGACGCTGCGATGAACGCACCGGGGCAAGTCAGAGGCGATTTTGCCCTGCGCCGGCCGCTCGAGGCCGGGTCCCCTGTTGTCTACTGGCAGCTCGGCAATACGGCCGAGCAGCGCTATGACGTGCCCGACCAACCCATGAAGGGGGAGATGGACCCCTTCTTCTTCCTGACCAAGCACAAGAACTTCATCCCGCACGAATATCCCTGCCGCACGCAATTCGCGGCCGAGCGCCGTGGCACACGTCCGCTTCCCGTCGGAGCGTTCGACGCGGCGCGCACCTGGCTTCCGTTCGGTTCGCCGCGTGTCGATCTTTCAGGTTTCTGGTTCCGCCCCACCGTAATCGGCACATGGGCGTGCACGGCGCTTGCGGCTTCCACTCCCGGCCGCGCCCGGCTGCGCCTGCGCACCTGCGGTGGGGCGGTTCTTTTCGTCAACGGAACGGAAATCGGCTGGATGGCGCCCTACGGCCGCAACCTGGAGGCCGAAGCCGATTTCGAGGCCGACCTCGTTGCCGGCGACAACGAGATCCGCATCTGGTTCGACGATCTGGCCGAGCGCGATGCACGCTATTATTTCCAGCTCGACTATCTGCAAGGTCCGGCGGCCGAACAGGCCCTGCCTGTCGCCGTCGAAGGTACGCTCGCCGCGGCCATCGAACATGCGCTGGCAACGATGCATTTCGAGCGCCCCACCTACACGGGTGGCGAGGTGGCGTTGATAACTCCCGCGTCTCTGCCGGTGGCAGCGGACGTCTCGATCACCGTCGAAGGTGACTTCATGTCGATCGAGGAACCGGTGTCGTTCGCGCGCCGCATGGAGGCAGGCGAGACACGGCTGGCCGTCGCCGGGACGGACGAATTGCCCGCAGATTTCCGCCATTTCACCGTCGCGCTTTCCGTCGGCGGGTTCAGCGCGTCACGGGTTTTCGGTGTAGAGATTTGCCATGCAGACCGGCAAGGCGCAGCGCCAGCCGCGCTGTCGGATCGGGTCGACGAGGCGCTGGACGAGGTGGCCGAGCGAGCGGAGGCCGACACGGTTCGGGCGCTCGCGCGCCTTGCGACGGGACGAGACGGGCCCGAAACCGAAGCGATGATCGCGGCAGCCCTGCCCGCGATCGAGGATTGTCACGACTGCGCCGATTTCATTCTCGTACCGCTTCTGTGGTGCCGTCATTCATTTGCCGACCAAATGTCGGACGACCTTCGCGGCCGCATCGATAGCGCCATCCTTGGCTATCGCTACTGGATGGACGAGCCGGGCAACGACGTTCAGTGGTATTTTTCCGAAAACCACGCGCTTCTCTTCCACACGGCAGCCTATCTTGCCGGCCACATGATGCAGTCTGAGCGCTTCGTTCGTTCAGGGCGCACGGGGGTGGAGCAATCGGCGGTCGGTCTTTCGCGCGTGCGTGCCTGGCTCGACCATTTCGAACGGTGGGAAATGGCCGAGTTCAATTCGGCTCCTTATTTCCCCATCGATCTGAAGGGCCTGACGATCCTCTACGCGCTCGCGCCAGATGAGGACGTTCGCCGCCGCGCCGGCGCGGCGATCCTGCGTCTTCTGGAAATCGTCGCGCGCTCGGCGCATCGCGGCGTGCTGACCGGCGCCCAGGGCCGATCTTACGAGCACACGTTGCGCGCCGCGCGTTCGCTGGAACTTTCGGGCATCGCGCGCATGCTGTGGGGCCACGGCAATTACGGCATGCGTTTCCATGCGTTGCCGCAACTGGCGCTCTGCATCCGCGATTATGGTCTGGTCGTTCCGGAGGCCCTTTCTAACATCGCGTGTTTCGAGCGCGAGGGTGCTCAGGAATGGTGTTTTGCGCAGGGTCAGGATCGCATCGCCAAACTCTACCACTACAAGACCAGCGCATGGGCCATGGGCACGGCGGCGGCCTATCGCTGGAACGAGTGGGGCTATCAGGAAACGGTGCTGCATCTGCGGATGGGCGGCAACCCGGACGCCCAGGTCTGGATCAACCATCCTGGGGAGACGATCCATTCCGGTTATGGCCGGCCCTCCTACTGGGGCGGTTCGGGAACCTTGCCGCGTGTACAGCAATATCGTGGCCTCGCCGTGGTGCTTTTCGATTGCGCAGCCGAACAGCCGGATTTCACCCATGCCTGGTTTCCCCAAGCCGCGTTCGACGAGGCGTGGGTGGATGGCGGGCGCGCGCTTGCGCGCGGCGGCGACGGCCTGCTCCAATTGAAAACCGACACTGGGCTGCACATCGTCGAGAGCGGACCGACTGCCGGCAACGAACTGCGCGCGGCCGGCCGCGAGACAGTATGGATCGTGCGGCTGGGAGATGTAGGCAGGCATGGCGCGCTCGAGACCTTCGGAAAACGCTTTTCCACTTTGCAGCTTCGTCGTGAAACCGACGGCCTGCTGCTGGTTGACGATCCGGAGTATGGTGAGGTCCGATTCCATCGGGATGGACGGGTGGGGGCGGAGGGCCGGATCGTCGACCCGGCAGAATGGACTGTTAAGGGAGAAGCCGCCTTCCATGAGGCCGGCGCGCTGCCGGGCGCAGCGATAGACAAGTAAACGCGGATAGGGAGCCGCACCAAAGGAGGAGACTACGATGCAGATCAGAAAGATTGTGCTGGCCCTGACGGCAGGCCTTATGTCGTCGACGGTCGCATTTGCCGGCGACGTGCGCGTCATGTGGTATTCTGACGGCGTGGAAGGCGAGGTCATCCAGGACCTGCTCAACCGCTTTATGGAGCAAAACCCCGACATCAACGTCATCCTGGACAACGTCGCCTATCAGGTGATCCAGGAACAGCTTCCGATCGAGCTGGAAGCGGGTCGTGGCCCCGACATCGCCCGTGTCACCAATATCAAGACGCTGGCCGATCACTGGCTCGACCTGACGCCCTATCTGGCGGACCCCGAATACTGGCGCACCAACCTCGGCGCTCAGTTCGACTGGATGCGGCCGGATGGCTCCGAGATCATCCCGGGCTTCATGACTCAGCTAACCCTGACCGGCGGTTTTGCCAACAAGACGCTGTTCGAGCAGGCGGGCGTCGAGATCCCCGGAGCGGAAGCGACATGGGACGAGTGGGTCGAGGCGGCCGGCAAGGTGCAGGACAGCCAGCAGCTCAACGCGGCCTTCGCAATCGACCGAAGCGGCCACCGCATATCGGCGCCCAACGTGTCCTACGGTGCCAACTATATTGGGCCAGACCGGCTTCCGGCCCCGGTCGATGAAGGCACCAAGACTTTTGCGCGCAAGCTGGTCGAGTGGACCGAAAGCGGCCGCATGAACAAGGACGTCTGGGTGTCCGCTGCCGGTACGACGTACCGGGCGGCAGCCGACGACTTCATCAACGCCCAGATAGCCTACTACTATTCGGGTAGCTGGCAGGTCGCCAACCTGTCGACGAAGATCGGCGATGCGTTCGATTGGGTGGCGACCGGCTCGCCCTGCGGCACGGTTGCCTGCTCCGGCCTGCCCGGTGGTGCCGCGCTCGTCGGGATCAAATACACCAAGAATCCTGAGGAAGTCGGAAAGGTGATGGACTACCTCGCCAGCGAGGACGTCGTGCGCGAGTTCACCGAGCGCACGCTGTTCCTGCCGGCTCACAAGGGCGTCATCGCCGGCGAGATCGACTTCCAGAGCGACGATCCGAACGTCAAGGCGGCGCTGAACGCTTTCGTGAAGGCAACTGGCCAGGTGCATGAAAACGCCAACGCGCTGCCGGCCTGGAAGTGGGGTACGCCGGTCTACGGCGCATTGGTGACACGCATCAGCCAGGCGATGGCGGGCGAACTGTCGATCGACGACGCCTTCACCCGCATCGACGAAGACATCAAGGCGCAGGTCGCCGAAGCGTCGAAATAGCGAGAGCTAGCGTGACGGCGCAAGCCAACACGAGCATCGCACGCAGGGCCGGCGCCATCGTTATGGCGCCGGTGGCCCTGCTTGCGCGTGTCTTCGACCCGCCGTTGCGCGGCCTGCAAAGCTTGGCGGCACCAATGCGATGGCCGCCTTCTTCCTCGCCCCGAACATGCTGATCTTCGGCGTGTTCGTGCTGTTTCCGCTTGCCGTCAATATCGCCTATTCCATGACCGGCGGAAACGCGCTGTTCCTGACCAACCGCGAATTCGTCGGGCTGGACCAGTATGAGCGCCTTTTCGACTGCGGCAACTATCTCGACCGGCAGACCTGTCGCGAAGACCTGTTCTGGACTGCGGTCTGGAACACTTCGGCCTTCGTCGTCCTGCAGGTCTCGCTGATGGTCGGCGTGGCGCTGGTCACCGCGCTGGTGCTCAATCGCGACCTCAAGGCGCGCAGCTTCTGGCGCGCCGTCTTCTTCTTTCCGGTGCTGCTGTCGCCGGTGGTGGTGGGCCTGATCTGGCGCTGGATCCTGCAGCGGCAGGGTCTGCTGAATTTCGGCCTCTACGAACTGGGCTTCGAGCCGGTCAACTGGCTGGTTGAACGCAACTGGGCCTTCGCGGCGGCCGTCGGCGTATCGGTGTGGGCGCATGTGGGCTTCTATGCGCTCATTCTGCTTGCCGGGCTGCAGGCCATCCCCAAGGAACTCTATGAAGCCGCCGAGATGGACGGCACCAAGCCGGGCCGCGTGTTCTGGCGCATCACCCTGCCATTGCTGATGCCGAACCTGCTTGTCGTGCTGGTGCTGACATTGATCCGCGCCGTGCAGATATTCGACGAGGTCTACGTGCTGACGGGCGGCGGGCCGGGAACAAGTACGCTGTTTCTTACCCAATACATTTACGAGGTCGGTTTCGCCTCGCATCTGCGCAATCCCGGCCTGGCTTCCGCCGCCTCGATCCTCATGGGGCTGGTGCTGATCGTGCTGACGTTGTTCCAGCTCGGCATCGTGCGTCGCAACGACAGGCGGGGAGGCAAGTGATGAGCAGGGTCTCGAGCTTCCTTCTCCGCCGGCGGGGCGGCACCCGCTGGGACTGGACCGACGTCTTCACCTGGTTCTGGCTGATCGGCGGCTTCATCCTGATGTTCGGCCCGGCCGCCTGGCTGGTGAACTCCTCCTTCAAGACACCGGCCGCGCTGGCGGAATTTCCACCCACGCTGCTGCCCTATGTCACCGAGCTTATCCAAGTGGAGGGTTACGATAATCCGCTGCCGCTCTACGAAGTGACGGACGAGAACGGCGATGCGCGCGTGCTGGCCGAGGTGCGGCGCATCGGCATCGTCGCGCAGATGGTCGATCCCGCCAATCCGGGAGAGATCATCAAGGTCAATATCCAGGACAGGACACCCAGGCGCACGGTCTCCTTCGCGACCGAAAACTACGTCGAGCCGCTCGTGGCAAACGACTTCCTCCGCTATCTCTGGAATTCGGTGTTCGTGACGGTGATGGCGACGATCATCACGCTGTTGACCAATTCGATGGCGGCCTTTGCCCTGTCGAAATATCAGTTTCGCGGACGCTCGACGGTGATGATGCTGATCGTGGCCACGCTGATGGTGCCGCTCTCCGTCATCATCGTGCCGCTCTATTCGGTCATCTCGGCGATGGGCCTGTTCAACTCGCTCTGGGGCGTCATCTTGCCGACGGTGGCGACGCCGACCGGCGTGTTCATGCTGCGGCAATACATGCTCACCATTCCGGACGAGCTGATCGATGCGGCGCGCATGGACAAGGCCTCAGAATGGCAGATCTACTGGCGCATCGTGCTGCCGCTGACCGCACCGGCGCTGGCGGTGCTCGCCATCTTCTCGGTGGTCTGGCGCTGGAACGATTTCCTTTGGCCGCTGATCGTGCTGTCGCGGCGCGAGCTTTACACGCTGCAGGTCGGCCTCAACACCTATGCGGGCGAACTCAACGTCCAATGGCACTTCATTCTCGCCATGACGGTGGTGACGATGATCCCGGTCGTACTGGTGTTCATCTTCCTGCAGCGCTTTATCACCACCGGCATCGCCGGCGCCGGCCTGAAGTAGGAGGGCTCATGAGCCGTATCACCCTAACCGGCGTATCGAGATCCTTCGGGCAGGTGCAGGTGCTGCACGACATCGATCTCGACATTCGCGACGGCGAACTGGTCGTCTTCGTCGGTCCGTCCGGTTGTGGAAAGTCGACCCTTTTGCGTCTGATCGCCGGGCTCGATCGGCCCACCAAAGGCACCATCGCGATCAACGATGAGGACGTCACCCGTGTGGCGGCGGCCGATCGCGGACTGGCAATGGTGTTCCAGTCCTACGCGCTTTATCCGCATATGAGCGTGCGCCAGAACCTCGCCTTCGGGCTTGAGAACGCCCGTATGCCGCGCGCGGAGATCGATCAGCGCATCGCGGAAGCAGCCCGCATGCTCGAAATCGCTCCCTATCTCGACCGCCGTCCCGGCCAGCTCTCCGGTGGCCAGCGCCAGCGTGTCGCCATCGGCCGCGCCATCGTGCGCAACCCGACCGCATTCTTGCTCGACGAACCGCTGTCCAACCTCGATGCCGAACTGCGCATCTCCACGCGAGCCGAGCTTGCTGCGCTGCATGAGCGTTTGTCGGCGACGATGATCTACGTCACCCACGACCAGACCGAGGCGATGACGCTTGCCGACCGCATCGTTGTCCTGCGCGCAGGCCGCATCGAGCAGGTCGGCACCCCGCTGGAGCTTTATAACCGTCCGGCCAACCTGTTCGTCGCTGGTTTCATCGGCGCGCCGCGCATGAATTTTTTGCCGGCAAAAATAGGCGGCACGAAAGACGGTCGCACGCGGCTAGACCTCGAAGGCGCCGGTTCGCTCGAGGTGGAAGCGGTTGCGGCTTCGGCTGGCGACGAAATAACGCTAGGGCTTCGCCCGCATCAGCTACGGCTGGTGGACGGTGGCGAGGGCATGACGGCCGAAGTGTCGCTGGTCGAGGCCCTGGGCTCCGAGACGGTGGTTCACACGCGCACGGCGGGCGGGCAGAGCCTGCTCGCAGTTCTGTCGGGCCAGCATGACGTCGCGGCGGGGGAAACTGCCCGTTTCGGCCTCGTTTCGGCTGACCTTCATCTTTTTGACAAGGATGGCGTCAGGCTTCAGCCGGCCGCGAACTGATCGGCGAAGAAGGCAAGGGCCGCCGCGCGCATAGCCGGGCTCTCGCGATGCCCTGTTTCTGGTTCGCGGTGCAGGCTCAATCTGTCGGAAGCACCGGCGGCGGCATAGGCAGCACGAGTTTGCACCAGCGCGATGTCAACTGCCGCCGGCGGCGTCAGCGGGTCCTGGTCGCCGATGCAGATTAGTTGCGGGCGGGGCGAAACCAGCCCGGCGATCTCGCCATTGGACGCCTGTCGCAGCAGGCCGGGGATTGTCAGGTAGATGCCGTGCAGGTCGTGCGCTCCGCTCTCGATCAGCGCGCCGAAATCGGCATAGCAGCACAGATGCGCCACGCAGGCGATGCGCGGATCCACGGCGGCTAGCCAGTAGCCGAAGGTCGCGCCCATCGAGATGCCGAATGCGCCGACGCGCCGCGCGTCCACATCTTCGCGGGCGGCCAGCCAGTCGAGCGCGGCCGCCTGCTCGCCAAGCATCTGGCCGGCCAGCGACTTGCCCTGCCACAGCAGCGCTTTCGATAGTGCGCTTTCGGTGACGGTCGCGCGCTCGCCGAAGCACGGCATGTCGATGGCCAGCGTCACGAAACCCATGGCCGCCAGCACCGGGCCGAGCGGTGATTGCAGGGCAGGCCGCCCGTCCAGCAACTCGTTCGAGCCGATGCCGTAGCGCCCGCCATGGGCGTGGAGATAGAGGATGGCTGGCGCGCGCACAGCGTCCAGTGGCCGCGTCACAAGTCCGCGCACCGCTTCACCGGCATGCGTCTCGAATCCGACGCGTTCGACGATATATCCGTCCGCCTCTGATGTCTCCCGCGACACCTCGCGCAATCCATGCCGTCCGATCTCGAACGATCGCCTCAACGTGTCTCTATCAGCCAAGCCAATGCCTCCCGCGTGGTCCTGACGATTCAACCACGCGCGACCGCTGCGGGCGACTGAAAACGTAGGGCCGAACTCACATTGTGAGCTTCTCGATGAGGAAATCCGCGACGGCACGCACGGAAGGCAACTGGCCGCGCCGGTGCGGCATCAGCAGTGTCGTGGTGACGCCCGGCGTACTCCAGCGCGGCAGTACGCGTTCCAGCCGACCTTGCTCGACGCTCTGCCGGCAAAGCTTGGTCGGCAGGCATGCGATGCCGAGACCGGCCGCTGCGGCTTCCAGGAGGATCATCGATTCGTCTGCGAAGAAACGTGCCTGCGGCACGGCCTCCGCCGCCCCGTCATCGCCTTCGAGCTGCCATGAGGGTTGGGAAGGGGCTGTAAGCAGCCCGTCATGTCGGCTGATCTCGTCCGGAGTTCCCGGTCTGCCACGCGCGTCGAGATAGGCAGGCGAAGCGACCAGCCATCCCGGATCGGTCCCGAGCTTCCGCTGCACCAGGCCGGAATCCGGTAATGGCGAAAAATGCGAGCGCAACGCGATGTCGAAGCCTTCCTGCACGATGTCGACAAACCGGTCTGTGGCCGAGGCGAGGACCGTGATCCGCGGGTAGGCCCGCGCTAGACCCGGCAGCACGGGAGCGAGAGAAATCTGCGCCGTCGGCACCGAGGCGGTGATGCGCACGGTTCCGCTCGGCTCGGCCATCCGCCCGCGCACCAGCCCTTCCGCTGTTTCCGCCTCGATCACCATTGCCGCCGCGTGCCGATAGAGGTCTTGCCCGAGTTCGGTCACCGTGAACGAGCGCGAGGTGCGCTGAATGAGCCTGACGCCGAGGCTCCTTTCCAGCTCGCCCACCCGCTTGGACAGCGTCGATTTCGGCAGGCCCAGCGCACGCCCCGCCGCGGCGAAGCTGCCGTGGTCGACGACACGCACAAACAGATGGAGATCGTTGAGATTGAGCATCGGCGTCCACGAATATGCACGGTTGGTCCATGAATAGCGGACTGGCGCTCTATCGTCCACAAAAGCATCTTGCGGACTACGACAATCTTTCAGGAACCGGACGATGTTTGAACCGCATGACGACCATTCGACCGCAACGCCCAATCGGCCAGATCCGAAGCCTGCTGATACTGGACCGGGCCAAGGTCACGGCAGGTCAGGGCACGGGATTTCAGTGCTCGGCCTTGGCGCGATGGGCGCGGCGCTCGCAGAAGCCCTCCTCGGGGCCGGGCGAAGAGTCACGGTTTGGAACCGCTCTGCCGAAAAGGCCGCCCCGTTGGCCGGTCGCGGTGCCGGTATCGCCGGTTCAGCCGCCGAGGCGATTGGCGCAGCACCTTTGGTCGTAATCTGCCTTCTCGACTATGCCGCCGTTCGCGATGTGCTGTCGGGCGCGGTGGATCAACTGGCGGGGCGGACGATCGTCAATCTCACCAACGGCACCCCGCAGGACGCACGCGACATCGCGGCCTGGGTCGAAGATCAAGGCGCGAGCTACATCGACGGCGGCATCATGGCGGTACCGCCGATGATCGGTAGCCGCGACGCATTCATTCTCTACAGCGGCACCGCAGAAGCGTTCGACGACTATCGTCAGACGCTGGAGATTCTGGGGGCTGCGCAGTTTCTTGGTCCGGATGCAGGCCTCGCGCCACTTTACGATCTGGCGCTGCTTTCGGCCATGTACGGCTTGTTCGGAGGCTTCCTCCATGCCACGGCACTCGCAGGCAGCGAAAAGGTCGAAGCGGGGCGGTTCACCGTGATGCTCGTGCCGTGGCTGAATGCAATGACGGGGGTGCTGCCGGACATTGCCCGCCAGATCGATGCGCGGAACTACGTCGCTGCCGACGGTTCCAATCTGGCCATGCAGGCGGTGGCGGTCGAAAACATCATCGCGACGTCGCATGCCCAGGGCGTGGACTCGGGCCTGATCGTGCCGATGCGGGCATTGATGGCCCATCGCATCGCCTGCGGGTTCGGCGGCGACGATATTGCGGGCCTTTACCGCGTGGTCGCCTCGCGCAAGCGCGACGACAATTGTGGCTGACAGCGATCAGGCGGGCCGCGTAACCGCCATGGCGCTTTACATTTCTTCACGAACCCCGGCAACGGCGGAAACAGTCCCGGTCTAGGTTGTCCGTGCCGCCGCTGCCGCGGACACTCAACGGAAGGAACGGACGATGGAACGTGACGAGCACAAGATCGAGATTATCGAACCGGCATCGAAGGGCAGGCGCTTCGCGCGCGGCCTGATGGTCGCGGGCGGCATTGCCGCTGTTGCAGCCGGAGGCATCGGCGTGGCGACTGCCACGGGCGTCGCCGATGGAATGGGTCACTACGTCGTCAAGGCCGGCATGAACCATGGTATGGGCTTCGCCGGTCATGGCTTCGCCCGCGCACTCGATGCGGTCGACGTCACGCCCGAACAGGAAGAAAAGATCTGGGCGATCATCGACGAGGCGCGTGCCGAATTGCGCCCGATGATGCGAGATTTCCGCGGCACGCGCGAAGCCGTGGCCGAACTCATCGGCGCCGCGACGCTTGATCGTGAGGCCGCCGAGACGCTGCGCGCAGAACGCATCGCGATGCTCGACGACGCGTCGCGGAAGATGACCGCCGCACTGATCGAGGCCGCGGAAGTACTGACGCCAGAGCAGCGCGCCAAGCTGATCGCGAATTTTGAGGAGCGCAGGTTCGGCCGCCGGTGGTAGGATCGGCCAGCAAGGCCGAACCGGAGACAGCACCAAGCATGGCGGACGAGATTCTGATCGTCGATGACGACACACGGCTCTCCGCCATGCTGTCCGATTACCTGACCGGCAACGGGTTTTCCGTGCGTTCCGCCCCGACGGCCGGTGCCGGTCTCGCTCAGCTCACGCGCGACCCGCCGGACGCGGTGATCCTCGACGTGATGCTGCCCGATTTCGACGGGTTCGAGACATGCCGGCGCATCCGCGCGGTTTCCGACGTGCCTATCCTGATGCTCACCGCGAAGGGCGACGAGACGGATCGCATCGTCGGGCTGGAACTTGGGGCCGACGATTATTTGCCCAAGCCGTTCAATCCGCGCGAGCTTCTTGCGCGCATCCGGGCGATCCTGCGCCGCCGGACCGGTGCGGTGCCTGCGGGCAAGGTCCTGCGCTTCGGCAGGCTGGAGATCGATCCGGCCTCGCGCATGGCGCGCGTCGACGGGCGCGACTGCGTGATGACCGGTCATCAGTTCGACCTTCTCGTCGTACTCGCCGAAAATGCCGGGCGCACGCTCACCCGCGAGCAGCTCGTGGACCAGTTGAAGGGGCAGGCATTCGATGTCTTCGACCCTCGATCGATGTCCACATTTCGCGCATCCGGGCAGCGATCGAGGACGATCCGAAAAGTCCGCGCCGCATCGTGACCGTCCGTGGCGCCGGTTACGTCTTCGCGCGCAGGCAGGATGACGATGGGTAGGCGGGTCATGCGTCACAGCCTGTTTCTGAAAGTGTACCTGACCTTGCTGGCGAGCCTGGTTGTCCTGGCTCTGGCAAGCGGCATGTTCGTGCATTTCAGTGACGACGAGGACGAGCGCGGCTGGAGCGGGCGGCGCGACGCCGTGTTGGCCGCATTGCTGCCGGCCGAAGCCGACCCGGCAGAAACCCGGATCGTCGTGCGCCGCCTGGGCGAGGCGTTCAAGGCCGACATCGCCCTGTTCGAGAGTGATGGCGACACCATCGCCACGGTTGGAGAACCGTTGGCGTTTCCTCGTGAGCACTCCTGGCAGTCCTATCGCAAAGGCAAGCTCCGTCATTTCGTCACCCGCCTGCCGGACGGTCGAGTGCTTGCGGCGCGGGTCGGCATCCCGTTCGGCCCATCCCGTACCAATGCCCTGGTCTGGCTGGCATTGATCGCAGGTGTCACGGCCATCGCCGCGTGGCCGATCGTGCGGCATCTGACGCGGCGTCTGGAGCGCCTGCGCCATGGTGTCGAGGCGTGGGGCCAGGGCGATCTGGCGCTGCGCGTGCCGGTCAAGGGCAAGGATGAGGTCGCGGCGGTATCCGCCACCTTCAACAGGGCGGCGGAGCGAATCGAAAAGCTGATCGCTGCGCACCGTTCGCTGCTTGCCAATGCCAGCCATGAATTGCGGTCGCCGCTGGCGCGGCTTCGGATGGCGATCGATCTCTACGAGCAGCAGCCGGGAGAAGCGCGCAAGGAAGAGATTGTCCGCAACCTTGCCGAGCTGGACGAACTGGTCGAGGAAATCCTGCTGTCGAGCCGGCTCGATCACAATCAGCCGGTCGACCTGTCGCAAAGCGTCGACCTGCTTGCGCTGGCGGCGGAAGAAGGAGCGCGGAACGGCATCGGCGTGACCGGGGATGCTGCGACGGTCAAAGGCGATCCCCGGCTTCTCGCACGGCTGGTGCGCAACCTCATGCAGAATGCCCAGCGCCACGGCGCTGCGCCGTTCGACGCGCAAGTGCGCAAGGTAGGCGCAACGGTGGAACTCTCGGTGCGAGACCATGGCGAAGGCATCGCCGACGGCGAAGGGGAACGGGTGTTCGAGCCATTCTACCGCCCGACAGGTCGCGCCGAAGCGGCGGGCGGATGGGGTCTCGGTCTGGCTTTGGTGCGGCAGATTGCCGAGCGCCACGGCGCCACCGTCCGCCATGAACGGCCGTCAGGCGGGGGCACCCGTTTCACGGTCTCGTTTCCCGCTGCGGACTAGCAGGTCGCGCTCCCGCGCCGCCTCGAGGATCTGGATGAACCGCGCGGCGGCGTGTTCCAGCGCGCCGCTGTTGTCGATTACACGGCAATCCGCGTCGAGTGTTCCGTATTCGTCGTTGCGACGAATGCGGCTCGCAATTTCCTCGGCTGTCTCACGCCCGCGTGTCGCCAGGCGTGCGGCCAGCACGTCCCTAGAAACGGTGACCAGCACCGGCAACGTGTTCCGGTAACGCCGGCGGATCGCCGCGACCACGCCACGCGAGACGTTGGCCACGACCACGCCGCCGTCGAGGATGGTCTCATCGATGCTCACCGGAATGCCATACGACAGGCCATGCGAGCGCCATGCAAGGGCGAACGCGCCGGCGGCCTCGGCTTCGGCGAAGGAGGCGGTGTCCAGCGTGTCGTGGTCTTCGGCGTCGGGGCTGCTGGGGCGCGTCACGATCCGCCGCGCGAACAGAAAGCCGGGTCGACTGTCGAGATGCTGCCGGGCGCGGGCGATGAGTGAATCCTTGCCGGCACCGCTGGGGCCGATCACCGGAATGAAGACGCCCGAGCCGAGCGGCTCTTCGTTCATGCGACGCGCCTGCCCTCGCGCCAGACACCGCGCACCACCGGCACGCCGCCGTGCCAGCGCACGCGCAGCAGGTCGGCGCGCTTGCCCGGCGCGATCTCGCCGCGGTCGCTCAAGCCAACCGTTTCAGCCGGCCGCCGCGTTACCAGCGCCAGCGCCTTTGGAAGGCTGATTGTTTCGACATCCTCGGCGAGCTTGAAGGCGCCATGCAGTAGGCTTGACGGAACGTAGTCGGAGGAGAGCACGTCGAGCAGCCCCGCCTCGGCGAGGTCGCGCGCGGCGATGTTGCCGGAATGTGATCCGCCGCGAACGATGTTGGGCGCACCCATCAGCACGCTCATGCCGGCCTCATGCGACGCGCGCGGCGGCGTCCAGCGAGGTCGGGAACTCCGCGAGCCTGACGCCGTCATCAAGCGCTTCGCCCACATGGTCGAGCGTGGCGTCGTCATGGCTTGCAAGGGTGACGCCGTTGGCGCGGCAATGCTCGGCGATTGCCTTGCGGTGCGGTGCGGAGAAACGCGCCGACTGCTCCTGGCGCATCGCCACGTACCGCGCGAACGCTTCGTCGCTCAGGCCGCGTTTCGTCTTGTAGTAGAGTTCATACTGGCCCATCGTCTGGAACTGCCGCTGGCCCGGCGCATGGTCCATCAGCGAGGCGAGCCGCACTCGACCCTCGGCGCGGAACGACTCGAAATCGCTCAGCACGTCCGGCGTCGAGACCTCGCAACGCAGGTGGATGAAGTGTTCCGCGCGCAACCGGTCTTCCCGCTGCGCCTGGTCGATGGCGTCTGCAAGCTCCCGCATCTCGCCCTTGGCGAAGCCGTCGGTGCCCTCAGACCCCATGCGCAGGCAATCGAAGACCGTGGTGATGCCCGAGGCGGCGATCTGGGCATCGTGTGCCTGCACCGCCGCAACGGCGTTCCAGCGTACACCCGGGCGCGGCGCGTAGTGCCCTTCGAGATGATCGGTATGCAGTTCCACGAGGCCGGGTACGAGGAAGTCGCCTTCGAAATCTTCGCCAACCTGGCTGTTGCCTGCATCGAACGCCGCGATAACGCCATTCGCGACGTTGAGGTCTCCTTCGATGATCTCGTCGGCAAGGACGATGCGGGCGTTCCGGAAACTCGTTTCGGCAGGCATGTTCAGGCGGTCTTTCTTTGCGTTTCGCTTTCGGCGACGATGTCGAACTGATGGAGGGAGCGCACCACGAACGGGGCCCCAGGCTCCGTCTCCAGGAAGAGCGCGAGCGAGCCTACTTCCAGCGGCTCTTCCAGCACCGGTCCGAAATGCTCTTCGATGGCGCGATGCACGCGTACGGCCTCTGCCTCATCGACGCGGCCGGTCAGCGTCATGTGGAAGCGGAAGTCCTCGAACACGTAGGGATAGCCCCACTGCATGAGGTTCCGCAGTTGCGACGGCGAAAGATGGGTCGCACTGCGCCGTGTCCGTTCGGCTTCGCTCAGCGGAGCGCGGAAACGGTCGAACGCCACCACCACGTCGCGCGCGAGACCGTTCAGCGCCTGACTGGGCGTCTCGGGGACAAGCGCGAAGAAACCGTCGAGCCGGGTGATAACCACGCGCGGCACGCAGAACGCGTCCTGCGCCTCGCAGAAAGCGTCCAGTGCGGCGCGCAGGCCATGCTCCGTCTCGCCATCCGCAAGGGTGAAGGGCGCCAGGATCGTGCCGTGGAAGCCGTAACGCCGCGCTGCCGCCGTATGATAGGCGACCTCGGCCGCCGGCAGCCTGCCGATGGCGCGAGGCGGCGTGCTCTCGCCGGTGAAAGCGGAGCGCCCGAGCCAGCTCGTGGCAAGCACCGTCAGCGGATCACGCTCGGCCGGCGTGTAATAGATCGCATAGCGCATGGTCGCTTCCTGCCCTGTCACACATCGACCCGTGCTTTAGGCGAGTCACGTGACAGGTTGACGACTGTCTGTCGGCTTCAGTGAGATGTCTCGCCGATGAACCGCTCGCGGATCTTCCGCGACAGCCAGTCGATCACGAAGATGCAGACGAGCACGTTGAGAACCACGAAGGCGACCTGATCGAACAGGTTGGCGCGGAAACGCTCGATGATGATCATGCCGATGCCGCCGGCGCCGACGAGGCCGAGGATCGTTGCGCTGCGGGTGCTGGATTCGAAGAAATAAAGCGACTGCGAGATGAACACGGGCAGCACCTGCGGCAGGTAGCCGTAGCGCACCACCTTGATCGGCCCTGCACCGGTGGCGCGAACGCCCTCGACCTGCTTGCGGTCGATGTTCTCGATCGCTTCCGAGTAGAGCTTTGACAGCGTGCCGGTGTCGGAGACGAAGATGGCGAGCACACCGGCCAGCGGTCCGAGCCCCACGGCACGGACGAACACCAGACCCCAGATGAGCTGGTCGACGCCGCGCAGCACATCGAGCATGCGGCGCACCAGGTGGCGAAGCGGGCCGAAGGGCATTGTGTTGCGGGCTGCGAAGAAGCCGATGAACAAGGCTGCAAGGGAAGCAAGCATCGTGCCGAGAAACGCCATAGCGAGCGTCTGCGCGATGCCGGTATAGATGTCGGCGTAGCGCCAGGTCTCCATGTCCTTCCAGGTGAACATGGCCGCGATCAACCGCCAGACCCGGTCCGACGCATAGGCGAATTTCCAGACGTCGAAGTACCAAAGCGAGCCGATGACGTAGCCGATGACGCCGACCCATACGGCCCATTGGACCAGCTTTCCTCGCCACGAGCCGAAAGCCTGCGGGTGCATGCGTCGGACGCTGGCGATCTCGTCCGGGCCGATGCCGGCCAGAGTTGCGGCGGTCATGCGAAATGTTCCTTGCCGATGAAGTGCGTGCGCAGGCGCTCCGACAGGAGGTCGATGAGCGTGACGGTCAGGACGATGAGCAGGAGGACAGCCACGACGCGGTCATCGGAATAGAGGCTGATGACACGATTGAGCTCTGTACCGATGCCGCCCGCGCCGACGAAACCGACGATGGAAGACGCGCGCACGTTGATCTCGAAACGCAGCAGCGTGTAGGAGACGAAGTTCGGCATCACCTGCGGAACGCCGTAGCGCATCTCCTCGAACCAGTTGCCGCCGACGCCGCGAATGCCTTCCACAGGGCGCAGCGAAGCGTTCTCGTTGACTTCGGCGAAGAGCTTGCCGAGTGCGCCTGCGGTGTGGATGGCGATGGCGACCACGCCGGCCAGCGGGCCGATGCCGATGGCGAAGACCAGCACCAGCGCGTAGAGGATTTCCGGCACGCCGCGGCAGATTTCCATGAAGCGCCGCGAAAGCAGGAAGATGACGCTGTTGGGCGCGAGGTTGCGCGCAGCCGGGAAGCACAGCAGGAATGCGGCCGCGGCTCCGATGATCGTCGCAGTCAGCGCCATGAAGATGGTTTCGACGATGAGCTGGATATAGGTCCAGAAATCCGAATACCAGTAGGCGATCGACCCGGGAATCGCGCGCCCGTCGTCGCCGCGCGACAGCAACAGCTTGTCGAGCTCGAGGTTCGGCATGATCGTGCCGAAATATTCGAAGATGCGCGGCAGACCGGACGGAGACGATCCGGGTAGAAGCGCGAAACATAGATCGACGCAGCGAGTGCGGCGAGAAACAGCACCACGAACAGCGCGGTCATCGCGCGCTTGCTGCGCAGCAGTTCGGCACGGTGCCGTTCGAATTCGGCAACCGTGTCGTCGCCGGAATATGTCATGGCGGCCATCTGCTCAGCTCGCCGCCAGGCCGAGTTGCGCGTTCTTCGCCAGGTCGCGCTCGGTCAGGCGCTGCTTGGCGGGCACGCCACCCAGCGAAGTCGAGGTCAGGCCTTCGGCAAACGCGTCGTCGGCTTCGGCACCGTAGATTTCCCGCGCCATCTCCTGCGTCAGCATTTCGGGCGTGCCGTCGAAGACCAGTACGCCATCCTTCAGGCCAATGATGCGGTCGCAATAGGAGCGCGCGGTGTCGAGCGTATGCAGGTTGCAGACGACGGTGATACCGTCCTCGCGGTTGATGGTGCGCAGTGCGTCCATCACCACCTTGGCGTTGAGCGGATCGAGTGAGGCGATGGGCTCGTCGGCAAGCAGGATGCGCGGCTCCTGCACCAGCGCGCGGGCGATCGCCACGCGCTGCATCTGGCCGCCTGAAAGCGTGTCGGCCTGCTGGAGCGCGGTATGCGCCATGCCGAGCCGGTCAAGCGCGCGGATCGCGAAGGCGCGCTCCGAAGCGGTGAAGAGCTGCAGCATCGAGGCGACGAAGCCGTGGTGATAGAGCCGGCCGGTCAAGACGTTGGTCAGCACGTCGAGGCGGCCGACGAGATTGAATTGCTGGAAGACCATGGCGCAGGTCGCGCGCCATTCGAGCAGCGCGCGGCCGCGCAGAGCGGTCACGTCCCGGCCTTCGAAGGTGATGCTGCCGCCGGTCGGCTCGGCCAGCCGGTTAACCATGCGCAACAGCGTTGACTTGCCGGCACCAGAGCGGCCGATCACGCCGACCATCTGGCCCTGCGGGATGGAAAGCGAGACGTCGGAGACCGCGTTGCGGGTCTTGAAGTTCTTGGTGAGTTTCTCGGTCGTCAGCATTGGCGGCTCCGTTCGTCCGGCCTGAATACGAGCCGGCCGCCGTCCAGATGGGCGGCGGCCGGCGATGTCAGGATGATTTAGCGGGAGCCTTCGAGCTCGCGGCGGCGCATCTCGACGACGTTGGTGAAGAACTCGTGATCCACGCGCTTGAAGCCCTGGCCTTCGCCTTGGGACACGTCGACGTAGCACTGGTAGTCGGTCTCGTTCAGCGTCTCCATCCAGGCGATGGCGATGTCCTTGGCTTCCTGCGGCGCGTCCTTGCGCACGACCCACGGGCCGTTGGGGATCAGGTTCGACTGCCAGATGATGCGCAGGTCGGCCATGTCGAGCAGGTCCTTGTCGACCATCGAACGCAGCGCACCGCGGCTGAAGCCTTCGGACTCTTCGCCGACGCCCGAGGTCCAGGTGACGCCGGCGTCGTACTGCCCGTTCAGAACGGCGACGACCGCCTGCTCATGTCCGCCGCCGAAACCGGTCGAGGCGAAATAATCCTCGAGGTTGATTTCCTGCATTTCCAGCTCGGCCTTGGGCACGAGGTAGCCGGAGGTCGAGTTCGGGTCCGCAAAGGCAAGCGTCTTGCCCTTCATGTCGTCGATGCTCTCGATGCCGGAATCGGCGCGCGTGTACATCACCGAATAGTAGCCGTCGGATCCGTCGTTCTCGAGCGCCACGAAGACCGGCTCGACGGCTTCCGGGTTCTGGAGATAGATGCCGGCATAACCCGAGGCGCCGAGCTGGGCGGCATCGAGCTGGCCAGCGAGCAGGCCCTGCATGACGCCGGCATAGTCGGACGCCGGATAGAGTTCGACCGGCACGCCGAGCTTTTCGCCGAGCTGCTCGACCATGCATTCGTTCTTGCGCAGGCGGTCGGCTTCGTTTTCGCCACCGAGAAGGCCGACGCGGAAAGCGGGAAGGTCGGACTTCCAGTCCTGGGCGATCGCCGGTGTCGCGAGCGCGGAGGCGAGAATAGCAGCGGCTGCCGTGGTGCGGGTGAGAAGGGTAAACATGTCGGGCTCCAGACGCTTTGGAGGGTGAACTTTTCAAGCGCGGTCCGGACTTCTTCCGGCCTGCTGGCCCTGTCCCCTAATGGTCTTTCGCGACAGCTCGATTACGCTTTTTCTGCGCTTTTGTGACGGTTCACAGTTTGGTCGCGCCCCGGTGCCCGCAATGCGTGCAAATGCCTAGCCGGCATGCTTTTCCAGGAAGGCTTCTGCTGACAGCGCGCGGAAATCTTCGAGCGTCGCCCGCAGGCGCTCGTGATCCCAGTCCCACCAGGCGAGCGCGCGGAACCGCTCGGCAATGGCGTCGGGAAAGCGCGCGCGGATCGGCCGCGCGGGCACCCCGCCAACGATGGTATAGGGCGCGACGTCTTTCGAGACGACCGCGCCGGCACCGATCACCGCCCCGTCGCCGACCGTCACTCCCGGCAGGACGGTCGAACCGTGGCCGAGCCAGGTGTCGTGCCCGATCGTCACTGCATTCGCCCGCCGCCACGCAAAGAACTCGTCCTCATGGGCGGCATCAGGCCAGTAGTCCGAGGCCCGATAGGTGAAGTGGTGCAGCGTTGGACGCCATGTCGGGTGGTTTGTGGCGTTGATGCGCACGGCTGCCGCGATGTTGGAAAACTTGCCGATCGTCGCGCACCAGATGCCGCAATCCTGCATGACGTAGGAGTAGTCACCGAGCGTCGATTCATGCATGCGGCTGCGGTCGGCGATCTCCGTGTAGCGGCCGAGCATGCTTTGCGTCACCTCTGCGCTTGGGTGCACGAGGGGCGTTTCCGAAAGTCTGGTCACGACACGCGCCTGTTCATCGCAAACTGGGTCACGTCGATGATGCGGTCCGCAACCGCTTCACGCACGCCTGCATCGTGAAAGATGCCGAGCAATGCCACGCCACCCTGCTTCTTCTCCGCGATCAGCGCGATGACCACCTCGCGATTCTTCGCGTCGAGCGAAGCCGTGGGCTCGTCAAGCAGAAGCACCGGATGGTCTGTGATGAAGCCGCGCGCGATGTTGACCCGCTGCTGCTCGCCGCCGGAAAAGGTCGCCGGCGGCAGCGACCACAGCTTTTCGGGCAGGTTCAGGCGCGACAGCAGGCCGGCCGCCTTGTCGCGGGCCTTGGCCGCCGCCACGCCGCGCGCGGTCAACGGCTCGGCGACGATGTCGAGTGCCGCAAGGCGCGGCAGGGTCCGCAGGAACTGGCTGACATAGCCGATCGTATGGCGTCGAACGCCTAGCACCGTGCGGGGCGCGGCAGCGGCGACGTCGACCAGCCGCCCCTGATGCTGGACGATGATCTGGCCCGTGTCGACCGAGTAGTTGCCGTAGAGCATCTTGAGGATGGAGCTCTTGCCGGCGCCGGACGGCCCGCCGAGCACCGCGCATTCGCCGGCTCGCAGCGCGAAGGAAACGCCTTCCACGACCGGCAGCTCAATGCCGTCGCGCAGATGCATGGTGAAGGTCTTGGCGAGTTCGGAAACAACCAGAGGTGTCGGCATCGTCACACCTGTAGGATCGAGGAAACGAGAAGCTGGGTGTATGGCGCGTGCGGATCGTCCAACACGCGGTCGGTCAGCCCGTGCTCGATGACGCGGCCGTCCTTCATCACCATCATCCGGTGGGAAAGCAGCCGGGCGACGGCGAGGTCGTGCGTAACCACGATCGCTGACAGGCCGAGGTCTGCGACCAGCCCGCGCAGAAGGTCGAGCAGGCGAGCTTGCACGGACACGTCGAGGCCGCCGGTCGGCTCGTCCATGAAGACCAGGCGCGGATGTGTGACGAGGTTGCGGGCGATCTGCAGGCGCTGGCGCATGCCGCCGGAGAAGGCGCGCGGCTCGTCGTCGACACGGTCGGCGGCGATCTCTACCCGGCCCAGCCAGTCGGTGGCGGTGCTGCGGATGCTGCCGTAGTTGCGTTCGCCGACGGCCATCAGCCGTTCGCCGACATTGGCGCCGGCCGAGACCGTCATGCGCAGGCCGTCTGCCGGGTTCTGGTGGACGAAACCCCAGTCGGTTCGCATCAGGAAACGGCGTTCCGCCTCGCTGAGGCGGTAGATGTCGCGCATCTCGCCGTCGCGCATGCGATAGGAGACATTGCCTGATGACGGGATCAGTCGCGTTGCGAGGCAGTTGAGCAGTGTCGTCTTGCCCGAGCCGGATTCGCCGACGACGGCCAGCACCTCGCCGGGCCACAGCTCGAACGAGATGTCCTCGCAACCCACCCGCGCGCCATAGAATTTCGAAAGGCCTGAAACGCGCAGAAGCGGTTCGTCGTCGTTGATTTCATTGGTCATCGCGCCGCTCCTCGCAATGGTCGGTATCCGAGCAGACGAACATCCGCCCGCCCTGGTCGTCGAGGATCACCTCGTCGAGATAGACACCCTTGGCGCCGCACAGCGCGCAGGGTTCGGTGAAGCTCTGGATTTCGAAGGGATGGTCCTCGAAGTCGAGACTGACGACGTCGGTGAACGGCGGCAGCGCGTAGATGCGCTTCTCGCGGCCGGCACCGAAAAAGCTGCAGCGCCGGTGACATGTGCATCTTGGGATTGTCGAACTTCGGCGTCGGCGAAGGATCCATCACATAGCGCCCCTCGACCTTCACCGGATAGGCATAGGAGGTGGCGATGCGGCCATGCCTTGCGATATCCTCGTAAAGCTTGACATGCATCAGCCCGTATTCCTCGAGCGCGTGCATTTTTCGCGTCTCCGTCTCGCGCGGCTCGAGGAAGCGCAGCGGCTCGGGAATGGGCACCTGATAGACGAGGATCTGTCCCGCCTTGAGCGGCTTTTCAGGGATGCGATGCCGCGTCTGGATAATCGTGGCATCCGCCGTGCGCGTGGTGACGGCGACATTCGCGACCTTCTGGAAGAAGGCGCGGATCGAGACAGCATTGGTTGTGTCGTCCGCGCCCTGGTCGATCACCTTGAGCACGTCGTCCGGACCGATGATCGAGGCGGTCACCTGCACACCGCCGGTTCCCCACCCATAAGGCATGGGCATCTCGCGCGACGCGAACGGCACCTGATAGCCGGGAATGGCGATCGCCTTGAGGATCGCACGCCGGATCATCCGCTTTGTCTGTTCGTCCAGATAGGCGAAGTTGTAGGCGGCGATACTGGCGGCGGCAGCCGGTGCAACGCTAGGCGGCATGAGGCGTTTCCTTCACTGAAAGGAGGCTCTTATGGATCTGTTGCTGATACCGGCCATCGCAGCCCTGCTGCTGACGGCCTACCTCATCTATCGCGGTTATGCGGCGCGGGCGCGCGGTCGCCGGACACCCGATCAGGACGTCTAGCGCGGTCATTCCGCCGCCTCCTTGCGTTCGGACGCAGCGTCGGCCTGCTCTGCTCTCATTCGGCGTATGAGGTCGAGCTCGGCCTGGAAGTCGACGTAATGCGGCAGCTTCAGGTGTTCGACGAAGCCGGTCGCCTGTACGTTGTCCAAGTGCGAGATGACGAATTCCTCGTCCTGCGCTGGTGTGCTACGACGTCTTCGCCGAACTCGCTGGCGCGCAGCGCCCGGTCGCATAGCGCCATCGCCATAGCCTTGCGCTCCGACTGTCCGAAGACGAGGCCGTAGCCGCGCGTGAACTGCGGCGGCACCTTCGACGATCCCTTGAACTGGGTGACCATCTGGCATTCGGTCACGCGGATCGAGCCCAGCGGCACGGCAAAGTCCAGCTCGGGCACCTCCAGTTCCAGCTCGACCTCGCCGATGCGAACCTCGCCGACGAAGGGGTGCGAGCGCGCGTAGCCGCGCTGCGTGGAATAGGCGAGCGCCAGCAGGAACCCTTCGTCACCGCGTGCCAGCGCCTGCAGCCTCGTGTCGCGCTCCAGCGGAAACTCCAGCGGCTCGCGTGTGATGTCGCCCGGCCGATGGTCTTGCGGCAGCTCGCCGTCGGCTTCGATAAGCCCTTCATTGGCAAGGATCGCCGAAACCCGCATGACGGCTTCCATAGGCTCGCTCCGCTGTTCCGGCTCCGGAACGGAAGCGTCCCCCGCGAGCTCGGGGTCGAGCAGTCGGTGGGTGTAGTCGAAGGTAGGCCCGAGAAGCTGGCCGCCGGGCAGGTCCTTGTAGGTTGCCGACACGCGCCGTTCGACCAGCATCGCGGCAGTGTCGACAGGCCGTGTATAGCCGAAACGCGGTAGCGTGGTGCGGTAGGCGCGTACCAGGAAGATGGCCTCGATCATGTCGCCGCGCGCCTGCTTGACTGCCAGAGCGGCTAGCTCACGGTCGTAGAGCGACCCTTCCGCCATCACGCGGTCGACGGCCAGCGCGAGCTGCTCGACGATCTGGTCGAGGCCGATCGACGGCACCGAACGGTCGCCGCGCCGGCGGTCGTCCAGCAGCCTGTGTGCGTTGCGGATGGCGGTCTCGCCGCCTTTGACTGCGACATACACGGGCTCAATCCTCCGCCGGTGAGATACGGGTGGTGCGCGGCAGGCAGGCGAGCTTCCCTGGGGTCGCCAGCACGAGGTCGACCCCACGCGGGAAACGGCCGCTGTTCTGCCGCCACTGCTCGACGAAGTGGCGTGGCATCGGTGTCGGCGCCAGTGTTGCTACGGTTTCGATGCCTGGGCCTTCCAGCCGCAGCGGCGCGCCGCCGTCGAGGCTGTCGACCTGGGATCAAGGTCGCCGAGCGATCGGGATAGTCCTGGCTGCCTTGCGCGAAATTCTCGAACGCGATCAGCGCCGCCGGGTCTGCGACCAGCGCGAAATGCGCTTCTGCCGGCGTGTTCGCCAGTGGTGCGCCCGTGTGGAAGCCCAGCCACGCCGCAACGGCTGCCGAGCCCTTCAGGGCCGGGTCGAGCCACACCGGCGTGTCGTGGTCGCACAATGTCAGCGCCACCGTCGCGGCCGTTGCCGAAAGCGGTGCGGGCGGCGTCGCCGTCCCAGCGAGCGTGCTGGCCGTACCGGGCCGCGCCATGGCGTCCATCACCGCGCGAAACGCGGCCTGCGCGTCGAGCACGGGTTCTGCAAAACCACCTTCGATGTGCGATGCGTGCATCAATCCTCTCCTCGCGCGACGGTGAATAAGTCCACCTTTGTTGCCGCCGTTTCGGCGCGGCGCCTGTTTTCCTGCGCGGTCTGCAGTGCCCGCAGCGGAACCAGAACCCGCTCTTCCACCTCGCCGGCCTTGTCGACGCGCTGGAGGAGGGCGTCGACGGTCGCTGCAAGCCGCGCGCGTTCGCCGTCGCGGCCGAGCAGATAGGCATGGCCGACCTCGCCGGTGGCAAGGCGCACGGTGGCTCGTGTCACGGTCGCTTCGCCGACGTTGAAAGGCGCACCGCCACCGCCGATCCGCCCGCGTACCGCCACCAAGCCGGTTTCAGGACCGCGCAGCGTTTCCGCCTCTGCGACTATCGCCGCTTCTTTCCAGCAGCGATGGAGCTGGACCGCCGGAACGGCAGCGAGCACAGCCATCGCCGCGCGTCGCGCTTCGCTGAGGTTGCCGCTCCGGTTCACATGCCGCATTGCCGAAATCTCCAAATTCATCTATTGTTATAGACAACTATACAACTTACCATGCATCCGTAGCGGGGTAGGATGACAGGACGATGACAGAGACGATCGAGGCGCCGGGCTCAGTGACGGCGATGGAGCGCGGCAGCGGTGTGGCCCTGTGGCGGCAGATCGCCGACCGCATAAGGCAGGGCATTGCCGAAGGCACGTTCGAGGAGGGCGGCAGGTTGCCGCCCGAGATCGCGCTGGCCGAGCGCTTCGGCGTCAACCGGCATACGGTGCGCGGCGCGATCGCGGCGCTGGTGCAGGAGGGTGTACTGCGCGCCGAGCAAGGGCGGGGCACTTTTGTCCAGCACGCTCCTCGGATTTCTTATGCGCTTGGCCGGTACACGCGCTTTTCAGCCAACCTGCAAGGCCAGGTTCGCGAAACGAAAGGGCGGCTGCTTGCCAGTGCGGTCGTGCCGGCCGACAGCCGGACCGCTGGCGCCCTCGGTCTCGACGCCGGCGCGTCCGTTCTGCGGCTCGAAACCGTCAGCGAAGCCGATGGTCACCCCGTCTCGCGGGCGACGAGCTGGTTCGACGCGATCCGCTTCGCCGGCATGGAGGAAGCCTACGCGAAGACCGGCTCGATCACTGCCGCCTTCGCCCGCTGCGGCATCGACGACTACATGCGCCGTTCGACTGTGGTGTCGGCACGCCATGCCGACGCCACGGTGCTTGCAGACCTGTCCCTGTCGGCCGGTGCCATCGTGCTCGTCACGGTGGCGATCAACGAGGACCCGGAAGGACGCGCGATCCAGTTCTCCGAGACCCTGTTTGCCGCCGACCGTGTGGAGCTGGTGGTGGCCGAGGGGCTCTAGGCCGCTTCGGCCTGCGCGGCGGTACGTGCCGCGCTAGCCAGCCGCTTGGTGGCGTCGACGGTTTCCTGCGCCGCATACCAGTAGCGTTGGTTCAGCTCGATGTTGAAGAGAACACCTTCGGGAAACGTGCATTCGGCGACGATCCTGTCCCAGGGAATCTCGCCCCAGCCGACCGGCAGGTGCAGGTCGCCATGGCCGTAGGCGACGCGTTCGCCATCGGTAAACATCCAGATGTCGTCCTGCCTGCCAAAGCTGTCATGGATGTGCAGGTGGCGCGACCACGGCGCCAGTGCCTTCACCTCTTCGACGAAATCGTCACGACGCCCGTCATAGTCGAGCTTGAGCCATGCATGGCTGAAATCCAGCGTGGCAAGAACGTTGGGATGATTGATTGCTGCCAGTTCTGCCGCCAGCCGCTTCGGCGGGGAAGCAATGCCCTTGCCTTCATAGCCCGCAAACAGCGTTTCGACGCACAGGATCAGACCGTGCTCGGCCGCGATATCGCCACCGCGCGACAGCCATTCGCGCTGGCGGTCGTAAGCCGCTTCGACGCCTTCGCCCTGCTGCTGCGGCACCAGCCCCGAATGGATGACGTAATGCTCTGCGCCAACCTCGGCCGCCACGTCCAGCGAAGCCTTCAGCACCTCCATGTGCCGGGGCAGCCGCCAGGCCTCATCCATGAAATTGATCGCCAGCGGGCCATGTACGGAATAGGCGACATCGCGTCCGGCGCAGGCCTTCTTGAGCGCGTCCATCTGCGGGCGGCGGATCTTGCCGCCGACGACGATATCCATGTCGTAGGTGGGCAGCTCGATCGTCTCGACCCCCAGCGCCTCGATCATGTCCAGTTCGTCGGAAAAGTCGCTGAGATCGTTGGCTCGTTTGTGGGCCGAAATGCCCGTGCCGGTAGCGCCGTTGGCAAGCATGTCTGGTGGTCCTCGTTCGCGGGATTGGGTGAGGGCGATATGCCCTGTGACCATACCATGATCGGCGGCTTTTATGACGCTCGTCTGACGGCATGCCCGGAAATCCGCTCGCAGCAGCCTGTCCGGCATTTGTCGCAACCGTGATCGGCAGGGGCTCGACTTGAGCCGGCGAATGTCATTTCCTTGTCATCCAGCCGTCACATGCGGCGGTGATTCCCGGAGAATTCGCGATGTTGCGTCATCTCTTGCTTTGTCTCCTGATAGTGCTGCCAAGCGCGGCATCGGCATCCGACCTCACGCATGGCGAAATCGAAGACGAGCTGGTCGGCAGGCAGATCGCCTGCTGGGAAACGGAAGGCTGGCGCCATGGTCACCTTTTCCTGCTGCCCAACGGCGCTGCCGAGATGACCGTCGAGCGGCCGCAGACGCAGCACGATGTCGGGCGCTGGGCGCTGCGTGGCGACCAGGTCTGCACCCGCTGGGGCGAGGCGCGCTCGGGGCTCGAGAAATGCTATCGCATCAGGCGCGGCGAGGATGGAATCTTCGTCACCACTGGCGGCAACGTCTTCGAAATCCGCGAGCTCGGGGTCTGACGTCCAAAGTTCATAAAACGGTCGCGGGACTGTAATCGCGCCAATACAAAACTGTCATTGACCGCCTCTAGGGAAGCGGCAGCGGGATCGACCCCGCGCCAATCTTCCTCTGGAGGCTGATAATGAAACGGTATTCCCTTCTCGCCGCGGCCGCATCGGTCATCGTGATGGCGTCGGGCGCTCACGCTCAGGAGCGCACCAAGTTCGAATTCTGGTATGGCCTGACCGGCCAGCTCGGAGAAGTGATGGCCAAGCAGTGCCAGCTCTTCAACGAGAGCCAGGACAGATACGAGGCCGTATGCGTCGGCCAGGGCGGCTATGACAAGGCCGAACAGAATACGATCGCCGCCTATCGCGCCAAGCAGCACCCCACCCTCGTCCAGATCTACGACGCCGGCACGGTGAACTTCATGCTCTCCGGCGCGATCTATCCGGCCAACAAGTTCGCCGAGGACTACAGGATTGATGTCGACTGGGATGCCTACTTCCCCGGCATCGCCAATTACTACGCGACCTCCACCGGCGAGATGTGGTCGTTCCCCCATAATTCGTCGACCGCCGTCCTCTACTGGAACAAGGACCAGTGGGCGAAGATCGGCAAGTCCGAGGCGCCCAAGACCTGGGCCGAATTCGCCGCTGACCTGAAGGCGCTCAAGGAAGCCGGCGTCGAGTGCGGTTTTGCTTTCGACTTCGACACGTGGATGAACCTCGAACAGTTCTCCGCCATCAACGGCCTGCCGATCGCCACGCTCGACAACGGCTATGGCGGTCTCGGCGCCGAGGTCGAGTTCCATCAGACGGCTTTCGCCGATCACATGAACAACTTCAAGGACTGGATGGACGCGGGCTATGCCCAGATCCAGACCAGCCAGGTCGGCAAGAACCTGATCCAGTCCTTCGCAGACGGCACCTGCGCGTCGACCACCAGCTCCATCGCCAACCACGGCGTCGTCGGCTCCACCAAGGCTGAAGGCATGAACTGGGATGTCGCGATGCTGCCGGTCCTCGAAGAGGGCAAGCGCACCAACTCCATCGTCGGCGGCGCGTCGCTGTGGATCATGGAAGGCAAGACGCCTGAGGAGTACGAAGCCACCGCCGCTTTCGTGAAGTATGTCACCGCTCCCGATACCGGCGAGAAGTACATCGCCGAGAACACCGGCTACATCCCGGTCACCACGGCCGGCTTCGAGCTCCTGAAGTCGGAAGGCTTCTACGACAAGGAAGGTTATGCGGGCCGCGAGATCGCGATCGAATCGCTCACTGCGTCGGACGTGACCCCGCTGTCGCGTGGCATCCGCCTCGGCAACTTCACCTCGATCCGTGCCGAAGTCCGCGCCGAGCTGGAAGCTGCCTTTACCGGCCAGAAGGACATGGAGACCGCCCTTAGCGATGCGGCCGACCGTTCCAATCAGATCCTGCGCCGCTACGAGCAGACCTATCGCGGCGCCGACCTGCCGTGATCTGACACCGCTTCAAAGCACCGATCGGGAGGCGCCGCCGACGCGGCGTCTCCCTTCCAACACTTGATACAAGCGGGAGCATGCCGTCTTGGAAAAGCGTGTCACCTTCTCGAACACATGGCTCGCCGCGGCGCTGATCCTGCCGCAGATGCTGCTGGTCTTCGTCTTCTTCTACTGGCCCACGGGTGAGGCGCTTTACTGGGCCTTCACGCTCGAGCGCCCTTTCGGCGGCGGCAACGAGTGGGTCGGCCTCTACAATTTCGAAGGCGTCTTCGGCGACCCTAAATACTGGAGCTCGGTGCGGGTCTCGATGATCTTCGCCATCGCGGCCACCGTGCTGTCGCTGGTGATCGCCGTGCTGATGGCGCTGTTCGTCGACCGCCGCCTACCGGGCCATCAGGTCTACAAATTCACCTTCTTCCTGCCTTACGCGCTTGCTGCCCCTGCCGTCGGCCTCGCCTTCCGCTTCATCTTCTCGCCGGATGCGGGTTTCGTCTCCGCCATCAACCAGTTCTTTCCGGGGCTGTGGAACCCGGCACTCGATGGTTTCGACGCGCTGCTTCTCATCATCCTCGCGCAGGCCTGGAGCCTCGTCGGCTATAATTTCATCTTCTTCCTGGCGGCGCTGCAGTCGATCCCGCGCACGATGAGCGAGGCCGGCGCCATGGATGGCGCGGGCGTCATGCGGCGCATGTGGGACCTGCAGCTTCCGCTGATCACGCCGACGCTGTTCTTCCTGATCGTCATCAACATCACCGACAGCTTCGTGAACTCGTTCGGTATCGTCGACATCACGACAGGTGGTGGCCCGGCCCGCGCCACGGACCTCATGGTCTACAAGATCTACACCGACGGTTTCCAGGGCAAGGACTACTCACTGGCCGCCGCCCAGTCGATCGTGCTGATGGTCCTCATCGTCGCCCTCACCTTCATCCAGTTCCGCTTCATCGAGCGGCGCGTCCACTACACCTGACGAGGGCCGCGACCATGATCGAACGCACTCCCGTTCTCGACTTCATCACCCAGACGATCCTCGTTCTGAGCCTTGTTGCGCTGCTGATGCCGCTGTGGGTCGTGTTCGTGGCTGCCAGCCACGACTACCAGACCGTCAACCAGGTGCCGATGCCGTTGTGGCCCGGCTCTCACCTGTTCGAAAATCTTTCGGCAGCATGGGCGGCCGGCAATTTCGACCGTGTGATGCTGAACTCCGTGATCGTCGCCGTCGGCGTCACCGCGGGCAAGATCTGCATCGCGGCCCTGTCTGCCTTCTCGATCGTCTATTTCAGCTACCGGCTGCGGATGCTGCTCTTCTGGCTCATCTTCATCACGCTGATGTTGCCGCTGGAAGTGCGCATCGTTCCGACCTATGCGGTAGCGGCCAATGCGCTGGGTCCGTTCGAGGCGATCCTCAACGCTATCGGCATCAGCATTCGCCTGCCCGAGTGGAACCTTCTCAATTCCTATTCCGGCCTGATCCTGCCGCTGGTGGCAACGGCAACCGGAACGTTCCTCTACCGTCAGTTCTTCATGACGATCCCGGACGAGCTTGCCGAGGCGGCCAAGATGGACGGGTCGGGGCCGCTACGCTTCTTCTTCGAAGTGCTGCTGCCGCTGTCCAAGACCAACATGGCCGCACTGGCGACCATCATGTTCGTGTGGTCGTGGAACCAGTATCTGTGGCCGCTGCTCATCGTCACCGACCATGCCAACTACGCCACCGCTACCATGCAGTTGCAGAAGGTGGTCCCGGGCCCCCTGTTCGGCGCGCCGCCGATCTGGAACACGGCGATGGCTGCCAACCTGATCGTGCTTACGCCGCCGGTTCTCGTCACCATCCTGCTGCAGCGCTGGTTTGTGCGCGGCCTCATATCAACCGACAAATAGAGGGTCATCGACCATGGCCGAAATAACCCTTCGCAACGTCCGTAAATCCTACGCCAAGACCGAGGTCGTCCACGGCGTCGATCTCGACGTTGCTGCCGGCGAGTTCATCGTCATTCTCGGCCCGTCCGGCTGCGGCAAGTCCACGCTTCTGCGCATGGTGGCGGGCCTCGAGAGCATCACCGAGGGCGAGATCGAGCTTGGCGGCAAGGTCGTCAACCAGCTCGAACCGCGCGAGCGCGGCTGCGCCATGGTTTTCCAGAACTACGCGCTCTATCCGCATATGACCGTCGGCCAGAACATCGGCTATTCGCTGAAGATCGCCGGGGTACCGCGCGCCAAGCGTGACGAGCGTGTGGGCAAGGTCGCCGCCTCGCTGGGGCTGGAGGATTTTCTCGATCGCAGGCCGGCGCAGCTTTCCGGCGGTCAGCGCCAGCGCGTGGCCATGGGGCGCGCGATGATCCGCGAGCCGAAGGTCTTCCTCTACGACGAGCCGCTCTCGAACCTCGACGCCAAGCTGCGTGTCGCCATGCGCATCGAGATTCGCAAGCTGCACCAGCGGCTCGGCACGACGACGCTGTTCGTCACCCATGACCAGGTCGAGGCGATGACGCTCGCCGACCGTATCGTGGTGATGAACAAGGGCGTCGTCGAGCAGGTTGGCTCGCCCTCTGAAATCTACCGGCGGCCCGAGACCACTTATGTGGCCAATTTCATCGGTTCGCCCGGGCTCAACCTCATCGCTGCCACGGCCGATCCCGACAAGGGCAAGGTGACTTTGCCGGACGGCCAGCAGCTTTCCTACGACACCAAACGCTGGCCCGACGTCGGCTACGGACCGGTGACCGCCGGCTTCCGCGCGGAGGCCGTCCGGCTCGCACCCGGCGGTATCACCGGGTCCTTCGAGTTCGCCGAGGAGCTCGGTTCCGGCAAGCTGATGCACTGCAATTTTTCAGGCCACACGCTGATCGCGCACGCCTTCGGCGACAGGTCCTTCCAGCAGGGCGAGGCGGTGTCGTTTCAGATAGATCCGTCGGCGGTCCACCTGTTCGACGCCGAAACCGGCAGGCGTCTGGCGGAGGCTGATGGGAGCGCCATGGCTCCCGCACCTCGCAAGGCTATTGCTGAGACATTGCCCGTTTAGTCGGCTCACGTCATCCACCTGTCATCGGAATCTGCTGAAAGGTGACGCATGGAAGCGCCCTGGCCAAACGATTCGAACAGCGCCGATCGGTCTCGCCGCTATCGCAGCCTGTTTCTGTCCGACATTCACCTTGGCACCAAGGGCGCCCAGGCTGACGCCCTGCTTGAGTTCCTCCGAGAGCACGACGCCGATACCATCTACCTCGTCGGCGACATCGTCGACGGATGGCGGCTTCGCTCGGGCTGGTACTGGCCGCAATCGCACAACGACGTTGTCCAGAAGCTCCTGCGCAAGGCACGCAAGGGCTCGCGCATCATCTATGTGCCGGGCAATCACGATGAGTTTCTGCGCGATTTCTACGGCACCCATTTCGGCGGCATCGAGGTCTGCGAGACCACGGTGCATGTCGCGGCCGACGGCAAGCGTTACTTGGTGATTCATGGCGACGTCTTCGACATGGTCGTGCGCCACGCCAAGTGGCTCGCCTTCCTCGGCGACTGGGCCTACGAGGTCGCCTTGGCCGTCAGCACACGCATCAACTGGGTACGCCGCAAGCTCGGCTTTACCTACTGGTCGCTATCGGCATGGGCGAAGCGCACGGTCAAGAACGCGGTCAACTATATCGGCAGCTTTGAGGAGACGCTCGCCGCCGAGGCGGAGCGGCACGGCGTGGACGGTGTCATCTGCGGCCACATTCACTCCGCAGCCATGCGCGACTTCGACGGCTTCACCTACATCAACACCGGCGATTGGGTGGAAAGCTGCACGGCGCTGGTGGAGCACGAGAATGGACGCATGGAGATCATCCACTGGTCCGAGGTGAGCGAGACGCTCAACGCGCGCCGGGCGGCGGCCATTCCCTTCCGTCGCCATCGGGCGGCTTGAGGCTCACGCCGTTGCGCATCCTCATCGTCACCGATGCCTGGCGGCCGCAGATAAACGGCGTCGTGCGCACGTTGGAGAAGCTTGGCGAAACGCTTGGCGAGATGGGCGTGGAGGTGGAATTCCTCACGCCGCTCGGTTTCCACTCCATCCCCATGCCTTCCTATCCCGACATCAGGCTGGCGCTGGCGCTTCCCGGCGAAGTGGCGCGCCGCATCGACGAGGTGCGGCCCGACAGCATCCATATTGCTACCGAGGGTCCGCTGGGTTTTCTGGCGCGGCGGGTCTGCCTGTCGCGCGCCATTCCGTTCACCACCAGCTATCACACGCGTTTCCCGGAGTTTCTGCGCGCGCGTCTGCCGGTGCCCGAAAGCTGGAGCTATCGCTGGCTCCGGCGTTTCCACAATGCCGGCGCCGGCATGATGGTCGCCACGCCCTCGCTCGGGCAGGAACTCTCCGAGCGCGGCTTCGACAATATTCGCCTGTGGTCGCGCGGGGTCGATACGTCGCTGTTCAGCCCCGATCGCCGGCACGATCTGGGTCTGCCGGGGCCGGTATTCCTGAACGTCGGTCGGGTGGCGGTGGAGAAGAACCTGCCCGCCTTTCTCGATCTCGACCTTCCGGGCAGCAAGGTCGTCGTCGGCGACGGTCCTGCCCTCGATAGCCTGAAGGCGCGCTATCCCGGCGTCCATTTCCTCGGTACGCTTACCGGCGAAGACCTCGCCGCGATCTACGCATCGGCCGATGTCTTCGTATTCCCGAGCCGCACCGATACGTTCGGCAATGTGATCCTCGAGGCACTGGCGAGCGGCTGTCCGGTCGCCGCATTCCCCGTAACCGGCCCTCTCGACATCGCCAGCGACGGCCATGAAGGCTTGGTTGTCGATGAAGACCTCGCCAGGGCCGCGATGACCGCGCTTGCCGTTCCCCGCGTGGCCGCCCGCGCCAAGGCGGAAGCCTATGACTGGCGCGAATGCAGCCAGCAATTCCTCCGCAATCTCCCAGCAGCCCGGCATTGTCTGCCTGTCGAGACACTCAGGCTGCCGGCGTCGATGACAGAAGGTATCTCCCGATGAATGCCACCGCCGCATATCGGCAAGCTTCGCCCACGGGTTCGAAAAAGCTGGCCGGCGCACGGTTGCAGCAGGCCGTTCGCCGCAATCCGCTGCTGTCGCCCGCCGGCCTTTCCGAATACGTCTTCGCGCGCCTCTTTCACGGGCTCGTCTACGCCCAGATATGGGAGGATCCCGAGGTCGACATGGCGGCGCTCGAGATCGGCCCCGGCCATCATCTGGTGACCATCGCTTCAGGCGGCTGCAACGCACTCTCCTACCTGCTGGCCGACCCGGCGCGGGTCGAGGCCGTCGACCTGAACCCCGCCCATGTCGCGTTCAACCGCCTGAAGCTTGCGGCGCTGACGACACTGCCCGACTACGAGACATTCCACCGCTTCTACGCAAGGGCCGACGACCGCGCCAACATTGCGACCTACGAACGCCACCTTGCCCCGGTCCTCGATCCCGAAACCCGCGCCTATTGGGAGGGCCGCACCCTTTCGGGCCGCAAGCGCATTTCCATCTTCCGCCGGCGTCTCTATCGCCACGGCCTGCTTGGAAACTTCATCGGCTGGGGTCATCGCGTGGCGCGCCTCTACGGCGCGGACCCGCGTGGCCTGCTGCAGGCGCGGACGCTGGAGGACCAGCGGCGCTTCTTCGACAGCACCATCGCCCCGCTGTTCGAAAAGCGTCTGGTTCGCTGGGCCGCGGGCCAGAAATCATCGCTCTTCGGCCTGGGCATTCCACCGCAGCAATACGAAGCGCTCGCGGGCGGCAGCGACATGGCGACGGTGCTGCGCGCGCGCCTCGAAAAGCTTGCCTGCGATTTTCCGCTGTCGGAGAACTATTTCGCCTGGCAAGCCTTCGGCCGCGGTTATGGCGACGGTGATTCGCCGCTGCCGCCTTATCTGTCGCGTGAGAATTTCGAGGCCGTGCGGGCCCGCGCCGATCGCGCCTCGGTGGTCAATGTCTCGATCACAGAGATGCTGGCGGCCAAACCCGCCGCATCGGTCGACCGTTATGTTCTGCTCGACGCACAGGACTGGATGTCCGACGAGCAGCTGAACGCGCTATGGGCCGAGATAACGCGCACGGCCAAGCCCGGCGCGCGGGTCATTTTCCGCACGGCCGCGGCGGACAACCTGCTGCCGGGCCGGGTCGAGGACGCGACACTTTCGCGCTGGGATTATCGCGAGGCGGAATCGCGTGCGTTCCACGCGCGCGACCGCTCCTCGATCTACGGCGGCTTCCACCTTCACGTTTTCCGGGGATGAACGCCATGGATGCACGTTCCGACCACGCGCTGCTGATGGACCGCATCTACCGCTATCAGCGGCGGTTCGGCATCTATGACGCCACGCGCAAATATTATCTGCTCGGCCGCGACCCGATGATCGCTTCGCTGGCGCCGCCGGCCGGGGGCACGGTGCTGGAGATCGGCTGCGGCACCGGGCGCAATCTGGTGCAGGCGGCCCGTCGCTATCCCGAGACGCATTTTCACGGCATCGACATATCGAGCGAAATGCTCGCTGCCGCCGGCGACGCGATTTCCTCCGCCGGGCTGCGCGGTCGTGTGCGGCTGGCCTGCGCGGACGCCGCAACCTTCGACCCGCGCCTGACCTTCGGCAGCGAGAGCTACGACCGCATATTCATTTCCTATGCGGTGTCGATGATCCCGCAATGGCGTGCCGTCATGGCCGAAGCGTCCCGTCGCCTTGCGCCGGGCGGCGAACTGCATGTCGCCGACTTCGGAGACATGGCCGGGCTTCCAGCCTCGTTCCGCTCGGCCGTCTATTCATGGCTGCGGTTGCATCACGTTGCACCCCGCGAAGACCTTTTCGAAACGGCAGCGGGCATCGCCGAAGCCGTCGGCGGCGCGACGCAGGAGCGGCGCCTGCACCGCGGGTTCTCCTGGATTTCGGTGATACGCCGTCCGGCGGCTGCCTGATCGTCAGCGCCTGCGGTAAAGCCAGAGCGTGACCGGCGCCAGAAGCACGGTCAGTGCCACCGGTGCCGCGAGCGCCAGTGCAATCTGCGTGGCGTCGCTGTTGCCGCTCATCAGCCCGCGCATGGCGGTGGTCATCAGCGAAACCGGGTTCACGTCGACAAAGGCGCGCAGCCAGCCGGGCATCGTACCCGGATCGACCATGATGTTCGACGCGAAGACCAGCGGGAACAGGAAGGTGAAGCCGAACGTCATCACCGTCATCGGCGTGCGTACCAGCAGGCCGAGCACGATGAAGACCCACCCCATGCCGAAGCCGATGGCGATGAGCAGTGCGAAGGCTGCGACCACCCCGAAGATGCCTGCTTCCGGGCGATAGCCGAGGATGAGCCCGATGGCGAGAATGATGCCGCCGGCAATCAGATGGCGCAATATGTCGCCGACCATCAGCCCCGCGAATGGCGCCAGCGACCAGATCGGCAGCGACCGGAATCGGTCGAAAAGCCCCTTCGACAGGTCTGTCGAAAGCCCCATGCCCGAATAGACCGCATTGAAGACCACGGTCTGCACGAGAATGCCCGGCAGGAAGAACTGCAGATAATCGCCCGTCGAACCCGCCAGCGCGCCGCCGAACACGAAGGTGAACAGCAGCGTGAACATGATGGGCGTCATCACGATGTCGAAGAGCTGTTCGGGCACGTGCTTGAACTTGAGCACCGCACGCCAGCCGAACACCAGCGCGTTTGAAAACGCCGACGGTTCCTTCGGCCGTGCGACCGGCCGCAGGATCTGCGACAGGGCTTCGGGAGACGTCTCGCTCATGCCGGTTTGTCCGTGTTTGCGTGTTGGTCAGCCGGTCCGCCGGTGAGGGCAAAGAACACCTCGTCGAGGCTTGGCGAGCCCATCGAGAAGTCGGCGGGCTCGATCCCGGCTTCGATGAGCGCGGCGAGCGCTTCGCTGGCCGCCTGGGCCGATCCCGCCATCACCGAGAGCCTGCCGCCCTCGACGCCGCGCTGGACCGTTCCGTCAAGCTTCTCCGCCAGCAGGCGCTCGGCTTGGTCGATCTGGTTCGGGTCTGCAAGCGCGATATGCAGGAAGCCAGAGCCCGTCGCGGCCTTGAGCTCGCGGCTGGTGCCCTCGGCGATCTTCCTGCCGTGGTCGATGACGACGATGCGCGCTGCAAGCTGGTCCGCCTCGTCGAGATATTGCGTCGTCAACAGCACGGTGACGCCGGTCGCCGCCAGCGCCCGGATGATGCGCCAGACGCCCTGCCGAGCCTTGGGGTCGAGGCCGGTCGTCGGCTCGTCGAGGAAAAGGACGCCCGGGGTAACGATCAGCGAGGCGGCGATGTCGAGGCGCCGGCGCATTCCGCCTGAATAGTCCTTCACCTGTTTGCCCGCCGCGTCGGCAAGGTCGAAGGCAGCCAGCAGCTCGTCGGCGCGCGCCTTGGCCTGCCCGCCTCTGAAACCCCAAAGACGCGAGATCAGAACGAGGTTTTCGCGTCCGGTCAGGTCTTCGTCGAGCGAGGCGAACTGCCCCGTCATGGCGATCGAGCCGCGCACGGCCTGCGGTGCGCTGACAAGGTCGTGGCCCATCACCGTGGCCGTGCCGGCATCGGGCTTGGTGAGCGTCGCCAGCATGCGCATCAACGTGGTCTTGCCCGCGCCATTGGGCCCGAGAATCGCGAAGATCATACCGCGCGGCACGTCGAGATCGATGCCGTCGACGGCGCGAAGCGTGCCGAAGGATTTCGCCAGCCCACGCGTTGAAATGGCAAACGCTGGCTGCTGGCCGGACAAGATCGCTCGCGCGGAGGGCGTTTCGTTCACTGTCTTGCTTCCATGTTTCGGGTGCCGGTCTGGAGCTATCGGGCGGTGAACCGGGCGCTGGCATATAGCAGGTTACATGCGCCTTTTGAACGGTGCGGCCCGGCGGGAAGTGCAGCCAACTGACAACACCCTGACGGGAGGCCGGCGGGTGGTCAGCGCCCGCGGCGTCCTGCATGGCCAGCTTGAGCTGGGCGACGAAGTTCTCGGCGTAGCTGGACAGGGCCGCGTCCTTGCGCATGCCGACGAAGGTCTGGAACGTCGTCTCCTCGGTGATCGGGATCACCGCGATTTCGTCACTGCGCATGTCGGCGACGGTGAAGATGTCGAGCACGGCAACGCCGAGGTTCTGCTTCACCAGCGCACAGACGGTCGTCCCGAACCGGGCGCGGATGGCGATCTCGTAGTCCAACCCCTCGTGCGCGAAGATGCCCGCCATGATGCCGCCGAAAGGGTCGTTCGGGTCGATGCCGATCAGCGGGTACTTCACGATGTCGGCTGCACTCACCGCCTTCTGCTGCGCCAGCGGGTGGCCGGGTGCGGTGATGCAGACGAGATGCCCCCTGGCCAGCGGCTCGAAGGTAAGCGAAGGATGCTCCAGCCGATAGCTCATCACCGCGAGCTCGCCCTTTTCGAGCAGCAGGAAATCGATCGCGTCTTCGAGCTTGATGACGTCGAAGCTGATCCGCAGATCGGGATGAAGGGCATGCACGCCGGCGATCGCGCGCGGTACCATCACATTGGCGATGCTGGGCACGGAAGCGATGGACAGCTCCGCGCCCTTGCCGCGTTCAATCTGGTTGATGGAGAATTGCAGGTCGCCGAGCTTCTTGTGCACGTCCTGCAGCAAGTCGAAGAGCGTTCGAGCCTCGGGCGAGGGTACGTAGCGGCCGCCCTTGCGTACGAAGAGCTTGATACCCAGGACGGATTCCAGATGCTTCATTGTCCGGCTGACGCCGGGCTGCGCGACGTTGAGCATGCGCGCGGCGCCGGCGACGCTGCCGGCAACCATCACGGCGCGGATGACTTCGATCTGGCGCAGGGTCAGCATTGCGCCGCGACAATGCCTCGCTGCGGCTCGCCAGTCCAGCGCTTGCGGTCGAAACATTGTCCCATTGACAGGTGACCGGCCCGCGAGGACATAAGCGGCGCATGACCCAGGCTTCCCACGACATCTCACTCGACGCTGACACCGAGATCGCCATCCGGCAAAACCTCACGCTCGTCGCGCTGGGCAAACGGCCGGCCGATGTCGCGCTGCGGGTCGGTCGCCTGCTCGACGTTCACACCCGCACATGGCTTTCCGATCAGGAGATCGTCATCAGCGGGCGGCGGATCGCCTACGTGGGCAATGCGGGCACCTGGCCCGGCGATGTCGCGAAGCGGGTCCACGAGCCTGATCTGGCCGCGGTCCCGGGGCTTGGCGAAGTGCACAAGCACATCGAAAGTTCGCATCTGACGCCCGAGTGGGAAGCGGCACTCGTCCTGCCGCGCGGCAACACCTGGACCTGCGAGGCCAGCCACGAATTCTCCAACGTCAACGGTGCCCGCACGCTCGACTTCTGGCTTGCAGCGCGGCGTGCCGGTTCGCCTCTCAAGATATTCCCGCTGCCGGGCTCGGCCGTGCCGCCCACGGGCTACGAGCACGGCGGCGGATGGCTCGGCTATGACGAGCAGCGCGACTTCCTGCGCGAAAGCCTGATGGTGGCCGGGCTGGACGAGGTGATGGACTGGCCGGCGGTCTGGAATCCCGACAACCCGTCCTACGGCCGGCTATGGGGCATGATCCGCGCGACCTTCGAGCAACGCGGCGTCGTAGAGGGCCATGCGGCGGGCATTCGCGACATGCCGACCATCAACGCCTTCGCTGCCGCCGGGCTTGCTTCGGACCACGAGGCGTGGACACTCGAGGAGTTCTGGGACAAGCTTTCGCGCGGCCTGTTCATGAGTTGCGCCCGCACACGCTTCCCGAGGTCGTAGCAGGCCTTCTGGACAAGGGGCTCGCCGACTGGTCGCAGGTCGCGCTGACGACCGACGATCGCAGCGCTTCCGACACGCTCGAACTCGGCGCGACCGATCACAACGTCCGACTTGCGATCAAGGCGGGGCTTGCACCCGAGATCGCGGTGCAGTGCGTGACGATCAACCCGGCCCGTCATATGCGACTGACCCCGTGGGTTGGCTCGATCGCGCCGGGGCGGTATGCCGACATCGTGCTGCTGTCCGACGTCGCGGAATTCGAGATCGCGAAAGTCTGGGCCGACGGCGCTCAGGTTTCCGACGGCAAGACCTATCTGCCCGCCGTGCCGAAGATCGACTGGCCGGACTGGGCGGCGGATACGATCAATATCGGTAGGTCGCTGGAAGCGGAGGATTTTGCCGTACAGGCCGCGCCCGGCCGTGCGACGATGAAGGCGGCCGTGCTGCGCCCCTTCCACTGGGCCGACGATTTCCTCACCTTCGAGTTGCCCGTACGCGACGGTCTGGTGCAGCGCGACGAAAGCCGAAACATCACCAAGTTCGCGGTCGTCGATCGCTTTTCCGGCGCCGGCGCGGTGTCGAAGATGTTCTGGCTCGGCTGCGGCCCGCGCACGCCCGACACCGCGCTCGCCTGTTCCATGGCGCATGACAAGCACAATGTCTGGTGCGTCGGCTCGTCCGACGCCGCGATGGCGAAGGCCGTCAATGCGCTGGCGGAAAACAGGGGCGGATGGGCGTTGGTCCGGGAAGGCGAAGTGGTCGCCCGCGTCCGCTACGAGATCGCCGGGCTGATGTCGTGCCGGCCGGCGGAAGCGTTGCACGAGGAGATGCAGCATCTCTATGCCGAGGGCGCCAAGGTCGACTGGATGTACGAGCCGACCTTCCATCCGCGCTGGCTGCCAGGTTTTCCCGAGCGGCTCGCATTCGCCACGCTGACCTGCGCGCCATGGCGCTGGGTGCTGGTGGCGCCGAGCGAGCATGCGCCGCAGGGCCTGGTCAACGTCCAGACGGGCGAGACGCATCCCGTCGTGTTCTGACGGGCATCAACGCCGCGGCATGCCCTTCGGGCCGAGCGCGCGCTGCTGGGCGGCGATCCGGAACTGCGCATTAGGCGCGCCATAGCCCTGATAGCCGTTGCGCCGCTCCACCACTTCGAGAAACAGGCCCTCGCCGAAGAGCGGGCTGTAGAGCTGGAAATACTCCCCGCCGTCGATGTCTCGGTCATAAAGGATGTTGGCCTCGCGCAGCCGGTCAGCCAGCTCCGGGGCAAGACCCAGCCGCGCTTCCAGATCGTCGTAGTAGTTGCGCGAGATCTGCAGGGTGGCAAAACCCGCGGCCTTGATCGCCTCGGCCGTCGCGAAGATGTCGGCGCTGGAGAAGGCAAGATGCTGCACCGATGAGCCGAAACTTTCGGCCACGAACCGGCCGGCGAGCGTGCGCCGGCTCTCCGCGCCGTTGAGCGTCAGCCTGAACCGGCGATCGAGACCTTCGACGACCTGGCTGCGCACCAGTCCCGCCGGATCGACGACATCGACGGCAGGCGATTTCCGTGTCGCGAAGATCGAGGTGTAGAAGAGCAGCCAGCTCAGCATCTCGTCGGTATTCATGGTCTGCGCGACGTGGTCGATGCGTTGCAGGCCGGCGCCGGAGGCCGCCGGCTCCAACGTTTCGAACTCGATGTCCCAGACGCGCGACAGTCCCGACGGCTCGTCGATGAAGTAGAGAACGCTGCCGCCGACGCCACGGATCGCGGGGATTTCGAGCTCGCCAGGCCCGCGCGGCTCGAAAAAGACTTCCGCCCCGAGCGCGGTCGCGCGTTCCACGGTCGCCTTTGCGTCTTCCACGCGCAGTCCGATTGCATAGGCGGAAAGGCCGTGGACGGTATGCGACGAGTGCGCGAAGCCTTCCTTGCCGGTGTTGATCACGATGTTGATGTCGCCCTGGCGGTAAAGGGCCACATCGCGGTTGCGATGCCGGGCGGCGAGCGTGAACCCCATCGAGACGAGAAGCTTTGCAAGCCTTTGCGCTTCATCCTCGTTTGCGGCGAACTCGACGAATTCTACCCCTTCCACCGCCACCCGGTCCGGCATCGGTGGCAGTTCGACCGGCACCGGCTCGCTGCGCCGCACCTGGTCCATGAGGTAGATGAGCGACCTGTGTCCGTCGGCAGCGATGGAGCGTGCCGAGCCGCCGCGAAACTGGTCGTTGAATATTTCCAGCGAGATCGGCCCTGCATAACCCGTCGCGGCGACCGCGCGCATGAAGTCGGCCACCGGCAGGTCGCCCTCGCCGGGCATGTTGCGGTAGTGGCGGCTCCACTGGAGCAGGTCCATGTCGAACTTCGGCGCATCGGCGAGTTGTACAATGAAGATGCGGTCTCCGGGGATCGACCGGATCGAAGCGACGTCTATTCCGCGAGCGAGCGTGTGGAACGAATCGAGGATCAGCCCGATGTTCGGATGGTCGGCCCTGCGCACCACCTCCCATGCGTCGCGATGATCGTTGATGAAGCTGCCCCAGGCGAGCGCCTCGTAGCCGACCCGCAGGTTCCGCTTCGCAGCGCGTTCGCCAAGCTCCCGGAAGTCGGCAGCTGCGCGGTCGATGCCGCCAAGCGCGACCGGCGACACGCTGGAGCAGATCAGCATCAGGTCGGTGCCGAGCTCCTGCATCAGGTCGAATTTGCGCTCCGCGCGGTCGAAGGCGCGGCTCCGCTGCGGCTCGGGCAGTCCTTCGAAATCGCGGAAAGGCTGGAACAGCGTGATCTCAAGCCCGTGGTCGCGCACCATCCGGCCCACCTCCGCCGGCGACTCGTCGAAAGCGAGAAAATCGTTCTCGAATATCTCGACGCCGTCAAAGCCCGCTTCCGCAATCGCGGCGAGCTTCTCCTTCAGGTCTCCGCTGATCGAGACCGTGGCGATGGATGTCTTCATGTTCGACCCGTGACTTGTGCGCGCGACCGCGGCTGCGCGCTGACTCCCACCCCATCAAGTGGGCGAGCACGAAATGAAGTCAAATACCAAGAATGGGAAGAATCATAACATGACGTTATAGTTCGGCGGCATTGACCCTGGACGTCCCGGCGCTGGGTGCATCGGCATAGAGCGCCGCGTACCAAAGGCGTGAAACCGTCGACGCCACCATGTCGGGATCGTCTGCAAACTCCACCAGCGGCGGATTCGTGCGACCGTAGATCTTGAGCAGTAGCTCGTCGACCATGCTGATGAGGCAGTAGGTGCGCAGCCGCAGCTCCGGCAACTGTGCGTCGTCGACGTGCACACTCCTGCGCAGCCGCCGGATCATGCGCTCCGACATGCCCCGGTCCGCAAGCCGGCCGACCTGGGCAATCATCTCGTCCTCATCCTTGAGGTGAAAGTGGCAGCGCATCAGTCCGACATTCTGGCGGAAGCAGTAGATGTAATGGCGGTTGCCGATCTCGATGGCTTCGAGGTCCGAGGCCTCTCGCGGGACGGGCGGCCGCGCGTCACGAACGAATTCGAAATAGTCGGTGAGCGTCTTTGCGACGACCTCGCGTTTTCCCGCGAAGTAGCGATAGAAAGTGCCGTGCGCCAGCTTCGCCTGCTCGGCGATCATGTCGACCGATATGGAGTGATAGGCTTTGGTGCGCAGCAGCATCGCCGTCGCAATCTCGATCTGCAACTCGGTTCTGACCGTTTTCCTGTCGTTGCGAGCGTTCGCAAGCTTCTGCTCGAGAAACTCGACGTAGTCGTGCATGGCCTTTCGCCTCTTCAGTTGTCCGACCAGCCATAGCAACGCCGACGCCCGTTCGCAAAGCCGCTTGACAAAAAATGACAATACCGTCACTTTTTGAATTGAGGGATGGAGAGACCGATCTGACCATGGCAACCAAAGGTTCATCGATCGAGTTCAGAAGCGTGCGGAAGACCTACGGGAGCTTCGTTGCACTCGAGGATTTCTCCATGACTGTGGCGCCCGGCGAGTTCATGACGCTGCTGGGCCCCAGCGGCTCCGGCAAGACCACGGCACTCAATTGCCTCGCCGGCTTCATCGACATCGGCGACGGCGACATCCTCATCGACGGCGTCTCGATCGCCCGCGTGCCGACGGAGAAGCGCGGCATCGGCATGGTCTTCCAGAACTATTCGCTGTTCCCGCATCGCTCGGTCATGGGCAACGTTGCGTTTCCGCTCGAAATGCGCGGCATGGCGCGCGACGAGGTCAGGCGGCGTTCGCTGGCGGCGCTGGAGATGGTGCGCCTCGATGGGCTCGCGGATCGGATGCCCCACGAACTTTCCGGCGGTCAGAAGCAGCGCGTGGCCTTTGCGCGCGCGGTGGTGTTCGAGCCGAGCGTGTTGCTGATGGACGAGCCGCTCGGCGCGCTCGACCTCAAGCTGCGCGAGACCCTGCAACTGGAGATCAAGCAGTATCAGCGCCAGATCGGCTGCACCGTGATCTACGTAACCCACGATCAGGGCGAGGCGCTGACGCTTTCCGACCGCCTGGCCGTCATGGACAAGGGCGTTATCCAGCAGCTCGGAACACCACAGGAGCTCTACGACCAGCCCGCATCGCGTTTCGTTGCTTCCTTCATCGGCTCCAACAACATCCTCAAGGTTTTCCGCTCGGAGGGCTCGACCGTGAGCATCGAGGGACTGGGCGCGATCGAGATGACCGGGCGCGAGCCGCCGAGCCGCGGCTACGTCGCGCTGCGGCCCGAGCATATCAGGCGTACGCCGAAGGGGCGGGCGTCCGCGACGCTGGAGCAGGCGGTCTTCTTCGGAAATGCCATCCGCTACGTGCTGCGCGGGACGGACGAGAAGGAAGTCTCGTTCACCGAACCGCGCAGCGGCGCGGTCGACGTACCGGCACCTGGTACCGAGGTCCGTTTCGATTTCGACGACAGTAGCCTGACTTATCTCCCGGCCTGAGCCGGGGGCGCATGGGGAACTGAACAAAGCTTCAAAGGAGCGTCACATGGTGAATCTGACGAGACGTGCATTTGGTATCGGGGCGGCTTCCGTAGCGCTGGGAGCGTTGAGCGCGCGCATGGCCGCCGCTCAGGACGTGACAATCGTCGTCAACGGTTCGGGCGGCTCGCTGGCCGAGGTGCTGAAGAAACTCTTCGAGGATCCGTTCACCGAACAGACCGGCATCAAGGTGCGCGCAACTGCGCCTGTCTCCCTGCCGAAGCTCAAGGCGATGGTGGAGTCCGGCAATGTCGAATGGGACCTCACCGAACTGAACGGCGATGACGTCGTGCTTGCGACGAAGGAAGGATGGCTCGAAGAGATCGACTATTCGATCGTCGATCCGGAGAACGAGCTTCCCGAGATGGCCAAGCTGCCCACTGCCATGGTGCGCGCATCCTACTCGACCGTGCTTGGGTTCCGGACCGACCGCTTCCCCGAAGACAAGCAGCCGAAGACGTGGGCGGATTTCTGGGACGTTGAGAACTTCCCCGGACCACGCTCGCTCGAGAACTCGCCCAAGTGCAATCTGGAATTCGCGCTTCTCGCCGACGGTGTTCCGCTTGACGAGCTTTACCCGCTCGATGTCGACCGGGCCTTTGCAAAGCTGGACGAGATCAAGGACCACATCCCGGTCTGGTGGGACAATGGCGCCCAGCACGTCCAGCTCCTCGTCGATGGCGAGGTCAACATGACGTCCTGCTGGAACGGCCGCATCACGCCGCTCAAGAGCGAGGGCCGCCCGGTCGAAATAAGCTGGGCCGGCGGCGCATTGCTGCTTTCCTACCTCGGCATCCCCAAGGGAGCCAAGCACCCCACGGAAGCGATGCAGTTCATGAAATTCCGCATGGACCCCGTCGCCTCCGCCGAATTCGTGAAGGTCATGCCGTATCCGGGTTTCGTGCCGGGCATGATGGAGCTTCTGGAGCGGGAATTCGTGGCAACGCTGCCGACCGCGCCTGAAAACGCCGAGCAGCAATTCGCGTTCAATTCGAGCTGGTGGGCCGAAAACCTCGAAGAGGTTCAGAACCGCTGGAACGAATGGCTTCTGATCTAGACGGCGTCCTCCCAAGATGACCATGAGAAGGCCGATCATACTTTTGCTGCTTGCACCGGCTATGCTGCTGGTCGGCCTTCTTTTCGTGGCGCCGCTGGTCGGCGTGATGAGCCTTACCGTTCATGACGGAACCAGCTTCACGGCCGAACCGATCCGCGAATTGCTGGGTTCGCGTGTGGCCCTGGTTGTGCTCGAGCGCACCTTCATGCTCGCCGCGTCAGTCACGGCGATCTGCCTGCTGCTCGGCTATCCGGCCGCCTACTTCATGAGCACCCTGCGGCCGCGGGTGCGCGCCTATCTGACCTACCTGATCCTGCTGCCCTTCTGGGTCAGCATTCTCATCCGCACCTACACCTGGATCGTGATCCTGGGGCGCGAGGGCATTGTCAACACCGGCCTTGGGGCACTTGGCCTGGCGCCGGTCAAGATCCTCTACACCAATGTCGCCGTGCACATCGGCATGGTTCAGATCCTGTTGCCGATCGTCATCATCACCTGCCTGGCGTCCATGCTCGACATCGACAAGGACCTGATGAAGGCGGCCCGCTCGCTGGGCGCCTCGCCTGCGCAGTCGTTCTGGAAGGTGTTCTTTCCGCTCAGCGTCAGCGGCGCCGCGACCGGCGGCCTGATCTGCTTCATCCTGTCGCTGGGCTTCTTCGTGACGCCTGCCCTGCTTGGCGGTCGCCGCAGCATCATCATCGCCAACTTGATTGACCTTCAGGTGCATCAGACACTCAACTGGGGTTTTGCGGCAGTGCTCGCGACCGCCCTGCTGGCGATCACGCTCGCCTGCCTCGGCGTGTTCTGGCTGCTTATGCGCCGGCGGGTGGAATTCAGCGGCGCGGGGCTGGGTCGATGAAACGACTGCTGGCCGTCTATTTCGTGCTTTTGGTCGGGTTCCTGATCCTGCCGCTGATCTTTCTCGTGCCGATCTCGCTGTCGGCCAGCCAGTTCCTGGAGTTTCCGCCCACCTCGCTATCGCTGCGTTGGTACGCGGCCTTCTTCGAGGACCCGACCTGGGTCGGCGCGGCGATCCTCAGCTTCCGCGTGGGCATCGGCGCGACCGCCCTCAGCCTCGTCGTCGGCACGCTTGCCTCGATTGCGCTGGTGCGCGGCAACTTTCCCGGCAAGAGCGCGCTGACGGCGATCTTCATAGCGCCCTTGATCCTGCCGACGGTTGTTCTGGCGCTCGCGCTCTATATCGTGTTCCTGCGCTGGCAGCTCGTGGACAATGTGTTCGCGCTCACTCTGGCGCATGCGATCGTGGCGCTGCCCTATGTCGTCATGATCGTCTCGGCGAGCCTGCGCCGCTTCGACACCACCATCGAGCGCGCCGCCCGCGTGCTGGGCGCCGGGCCGATCAAGGCCTTCATGCTGGTGACGCTGCCTTATCTGGTTCCGTCGATGTTCGCGGCAGGCATTCTCGCCTTCTTCGCGTCCTTCGACGAGCTGATCATCACGCTGTTCGTTTCGGGCGGTGCGCAGACGCTGCCGGTCCGCATCTGGAACGATCTCGGCCTGAAGCTCGACCCGACGGTGCCCGCCGTCGCCGTGATGCTGACCATGCTCAGCATCGTCGGCATGGGCATCGGCGAAGTCATCCGCCGCCGCAACGAACAACGCTATCAATCCGCAACACCTCCCGAGGCCTGACATGACTGCAACCGCGCCCGCCCCCGGCAGCGACTGGGCAACCCTTTCCGGCGACGTCGAAAGGCTGGTCGCCGAGATCGAGGCAACCAGACTGCCGCCCAACATCTGGTCGCTTGTCGACGGTGCGGTCGCAGCCAATGGCGAAAAGCCGATGTGGACCTTCTTCGAGGAAAGCGAGGGCGGCACCGCGACCTATGACGAAGTCAGGGCACGGGTCGAGCGCACCGCCGCTGCCCTCTACGAGGCTGGCGTTCGCAAGGGGACGCACGTCGCGGTCATGCTCCCGAACATACCGCAGTTCCCTGCCACATGGCTGGCGATTGCCCGGCTTGGTGCCGTGATGGTGCCGGTCAACATCAACTATACCGGCCGCGAGCTGCACTATGTGCTGACCGATTCGGATGCGACCTTTCTGGTTATCCATGGCGACTGCCTCAAGGCCTACGAGGCCCTTGGCAGCGACGCGCCTCTTGCGCCGGAAAACCTCCTCGTGGTGGACGGCGATGCCGGTTCGGGACGCTCGCTGGCAAGCCTTCAGCACGAGGCGCCGGCGCTGCCGGCAGACCTGCCCCAGCCGGCGATCGATGATCTCGTCAACATCCAGTACACCTCAGGCACGACGGGCTTTCCCAAGGGCTGCATGCTCACCCATCGCTACTGGCTCACGCTGTCGCTCGTGGCAGAAATGCGCGGTGGCGCAGACGAGCAGGCGACCAACATCCTCGTAGCCCAGCCCTATTTCTACATGGACCCGCAATGGCTGACGCTGATGGCAATGCGCGCCGGCGGTCAGATATTCGTTGCCCGCCGCGCAAGCTCGTCCCGCTTCATGGACTGGGTCCGCAAATACGAGATCCACTACTGCCTGTTTCCCGAGATCGTCTACCAACAGCCGCCCGATCCGCTGGACGGGCAGAACAGCCTGAAGCGGGTATCGATCTTCGGCTTCGACCGGGAGCGCCATGCCGATCTCGAGCGGCGCTTCAACACCATCGCGCGTGAATCCTTCGGCATGACGGAGGTCGGCTCCGCGCTGTTCCTGCCGCGCGAGGCGACCCACATGGTCGGTTCGGGCTCGTGCGGGCGGCCGTCGCCTTTCCGCGAGGCCAAGATCGTCGACGAGCACGGCGCGGAGGTGCCGACCGGAACGGTTGGCGAACTGTGCATCCGCGGCCCAGGCATCATGCAGGGCTACTACAAGAAGCCGGAAGCCAATGCGTCGTCCTATTTCGGCGACTGGTTCCGCACCGGCGACCTCTTCTGGAAGGACGAGCAGGGCTTCCACTATATCGTCGGCCGTCTCAAGGACATGATCCGCCGCAGCGGCGAGAACATTGCCGCGCGCGAGGTCGAGGCGGTGCTGCGCGAGCATCCCGCCATCCTCGAAGCCGCCGCCGTCGGCGTGAAGGACACGGCGCGCGGCGAGGAGGTGAAAGCCTATATCGTGCTGCGGCCTGGCAAGTCACCGGATGACGCGCCGCCCGCCGCGATCTTCGAACACTGCGCCACGAGGCTCGCCGCGTTCAAGATTCCGCGCTTCATCGAGTACCGGGACGCGCTGCCCAAGACCCCATCCGAGAAAATCGCCAAGCAGAAGCTGGTGGCGGAGAAGGCCGACCTCAGGTCGGGCAGCTTCGACCGCGTTGCCGGCGCCTGGCTCTGAACCACGAGAGGTTACCGAATGCCGATAGAATACGAACGCAAGGGCAAGATCGGATATTTCACCATCCGCAACGGAAGCGTGAACCCGATGACACCGGCCATGCACAAGCAGCTCTACGGCCACATGCTGGAGTTCCTGGCGGACGACAATGTGCATGTGGGTATCATGCAGGGGGCCGGCGACCGGGCCTTTTCCGCCGGCGATGACATCAAGACGCCCTACGCCAAGTTCGACACACCGATGGCCGAGCTGGAATATTACCTGGCGCCGAAGCATCGCATGGAAACCAAGGAGCCCGACACGTTCAGTTGGTCGCGCGACGTGCTCGCGCTCGATCGTTTCAAGCCGATTATCGCGGCCGTGCGCGGCTACTGTTTCGGCCAGGGCATGATCTATCTAAGCCACCTGACCGACATTCGCGTGGCCTCCGAGGACGCGAAATTCGGTTTCCCGGAAATCGCCTATGGCATGGGCGGTGCCGGCGGTTCGACGCGTCTGTCGCGTTTCATTCCACATACCGTGGCGATGGAGATGCTGCTGACCGGCGATCCGCTGGATGCGCAACAGGCGCTACGCGCAAACCTCGTCAACGCGGTGGTGCCGGCCGATCAGGTGCTTGCCAAAGCGGAAGCCTACGCCGAACGCATCGCACGCCACCCGCTCGTTGCACTGCGCGTCGAGATGGAAGCTTCGCTTCGCGGTATGGACATGTCGCGTCAGGGCGCCCTCGACCACGCCAAGAACCTCTACCGCATGCAGCGCCTGGCCTATGGCGGCGAGGAACGGGTGAAGGAATTTCTCTACAAACAGGACTAGGCGTCTGGCTTGCGTCGCGGTGGCGATTTATGAGCCGCCGCGACGTTCACGCGCTCGCTTCCCGGGCCGTTGGCCGAGCGGCCGCGGCGGGCGCTACTCCGCGTGCTTGCGGACGATGCCGTAAACGATATTACGGTTGGTGCCGTAAAACACCTCGGCGTCCACCGTGTTCTTGTCCACGGACCCGTTGATGATGTCCCACATGTCGTCGGCCGAGCGCAGGATCAGCGGCCAGTCCATGAAGGTCTCCATGTAGCCGTCTGTCGTGATTTCGTCGCTGAAATTGGCGAACAGGAACTCGCCGCCCGGTTTCACGAACTCCATTGCACGCTGCATCAGCCGGATGCCGACCGCACGCGGCAGGTAGTCGTACAGACCGGACGCATAGACGAGATCGAACGTGCCGAGATTGTAGGCGCGGCGCAGGATGCCCTTGACCGACCCGTCGATGGCCTCGACGGCGGTACCCGCCAGATCGCGGTTGACGATGCCGACGCTGATCGGGTCCTGATCGAGCCCCACCCAGCGCTTCAGCTTCTTCCCGGCCAGCGCCCGGGACAATTCTGCTTCGCGAAGATGCCCGCAAGCAATCGCCAGAACCTCCGCGTTCTCGACGCGTTCGGCGGTCGCATCCACCGTTCGCGCAAGGATGTCGCGGCGCTCGCGGCCAGCGGCCGAACTCGCCGCTTCGCTGGTGTAGGCATAAATCTCCCGACCTAGCTCAGTCGAGGAGGCCACGATCTCATCCGCGCTCGGATGCTTGTAATAGATGTCGAGCAGGCTGGCGTCGCCCGAATAGCCACGCGGCTTGTCGAAAGACCAGCGGGTAAAGGGGTCCTGTCTGAGAAATGCGGAAACGGGATGCTCCTGCGCCAGCGGGATGAGCTGCTGCCAGACGGCCGGATTGACCTGGTTTCGCAGCTCGTGCAGTCGGCCTGCCAGACGATCGACGATCGTTGCAGCGGGCTCCCCTGCCTTGAAACCTTGACGCGCCAGATCGAGCATCAGCGCAAGCTGCGCGGTTTTCTCTCTGACGACCGCGGCATCGGCGACATCTACTGCCGGCGCGTGCTTCTTGATGAGCTGGGACGTGATGAGACTCTGCTCATCGAGCTTCAGTTCGGAGCCTTGCGCCACGGTGATCCCCTTCGATGCTACCAAATGGAGTATAGACGGATTGGCCGCGATGCGAAACAATTTCATCAAATTCGCATAAAAGCTTAATGTTTAGCATACACTCATGAGCGGCTCGGGCGTACGATCCGTTAACCCTTGATTAGCGTAGTTCGATGTTTTCCGTTGGTTGGCCGGCAGTGCGTGCAGGGGAATTAAGACATCCCCATCAACTCGGCTGCTAAGAGAAGCGATTGTTGCAAAGGAAGGTTGCGATGCAACTATCCGCCGATATCGCCCGAAAGGTCGTTGAAGCGCGGTCGCGGCCACGGTCGAGCTTGGCCGACCCCAAGCTTATGAATTTGCTGTTCCAGCGAGATGCCGGTGAAAACCGGCATATTGTTCGTTGGGGCATGTGGGCGGCTGTGCTCAGCTACATGGCCTACGGCGTATTCGACTGGTTTCTCTTTCCCGACATCGCAGCCAGACTGGTGATCGCCCGCATTGCCGTGGGTGTCATATTCCTTGCGGCGATCGAGATGGGTGTCCGGCGTGGCACAGCGCTTGCTGTCCTTCACTTGATTGCGGCTTCGGCCATCGTGACCGGCGCTGTCGCGTGGCTGCTCCTCGCGCTGGGTACAGCGTATCAGGAGGCTTTGTCCCACTTCATCGTCTTCGGCATCGTCTTCGTGCTTGGCGCCAACCTGTTCTTCAACTTCCGTTTCATGCTGTCGGCGATCTCCTCCACGATCATCGCGGTTGTGTTTGTCACAGCGACACTGTTCTTCCTGAAGGCCGATCTTGCTTCGCGCATCGTCATCGCCGCGCTGTTCGTCAACTGCCTCGTTTTCTCCCTCTATCTCTCGTGGCGTCTCGGGGTGGAGAGGTACTGGACGTTCCTCGAGGCCCTTCAGGCCAAGACCCAGGAACAGGCGGCGATCGAAAAGGGCCAGGAGCTGGTCGAGATCGCCAATACCGACCCGCTGACTGGATTGAGGAACCGTCGCGCGATCGCGCGCGACTTCCTGGAGTTGTATCGGGAATGGTCCAGGGAGAACTATGAGATCGGAATCATTCTCGTCGATGTGGATCACTTCAAGCGGTTCAACGACCGGCTTGGCCACCAGGCGGGCGACGATTGCCTGATTCGGCTGGCGCGGGCCTTCGTGGAGACGGCGGAAGCCAACGATGCCATTGTCGGACGCTATGGCGGTGAAGAGTTCATTGTGCTTTGCCGTGTTGCCGACACGAAACGTCTTCGCGAGATCGCCCAGGAATTCTGCCGCGCGGTCGAGCAGCTGCGCATCTATCACCCCGACCGCGGCGACGGCATCGGTATCGTGACTATCAGCGCCGGCGCATCGCTGACATCGACCGAAAATGGCGCCGAGTTCCGGGCGATCCTTCAGGAGGCCGATCGCGCACTCTACGTCTCGAAATTCGCCGGCCGGGCACGTGTGACGATCTACGATCCGCGCACTGTGGGTGTCGACCGCTCAAGTGAGAACCTGACGGATCTGCTGACGCACGCCGTTGAAAGGCAGCTCATCTCGGTGGTTTATCAGCCGATATTCGAGCTCGATACCGGACGGTTGCTCGGACACGAAACGCTCATGCGACTGCGTGAGGTCGATGGACGCGCGATCAGCCCCGATGTCTTCATCCCTGCTGCCGAGCAGAGCGGCGCGATCGTCGATCTGGGTATGTGGGTCATCGATCAGGCCTGCGCCGACATGGCGCGGGCCGGGCTCGGCACCGTGATTGCGGCGAACATCTCTGCCGTTCAGCTCAAGGCCCCGAATTTTTCCCTGCGTGTCGCGGAAATCCTGAACAGGCATGGCCTCGCGCCGCATCAGCTCGCCCTTGAGGTCACCGAGAGGATCGACCTCATTCCCGAGCCGCAGGTCTCTCGCAATCTCGACCACCTTCAGAACCTCGGCGTGCAGATGTGGCTCGATGATTTCGGAACCGGCTATGCCGGAATTGGCTGGCTGCGCCGATTCGAATTCGACATCGTCAAGATCGACCGCAGCTTCCTCAACGAATGCCAGACGGCGCAAGGTGTCCGCATGCTGCATGGCATGGTCAGCCTGTTGCGCAGCCTCGGTCGCACCGTGCTTGTCGAAGGCGTCGAAACCGAAGAGCAGAAGCAGTTGCTCAGGCGACTCGGCGTCGATCTGGTTCAGGGGTATCTGATGGGTCGGCCTGAACCAATCAGCGAGGTTCTGCGCGGCCGGCGCAATCTTGTCGCCTAGCGGCAAGCACCGACCTCCCTATATTCCGGCAATTTCCTCGATGCGTTCCAGGCCACCGGCCTGTTCGGCGAAGAGCGTCCATATCTCCCGCGCGGGCGCTTCCCACGCCGGCCGATCCGCAATCGTATGAAAGTGGGCGCCGGCTGCCTTCGTTACGTCCATGGATCGGCGCTCGTCCTGCCGCATCAGCGCATTGAAATGTTCCGCGCCTGCCTCGGCGGCCCGTTGGAGCACGTCCCGCCTTTGCGGGTCGAGTTCCTGCCAGAAACTGTCGGCGAAAATCACCGCGCCGACCGCCGTGATATGACTGGTCAGCGTCACGTGTGGCGCGACCTCGTTCAGGCGGAAGCCGGCATAGGCCGAGATCGTCAGGTCCATCGCATCCACATGCCCGGTCGATAGAGCGTTGTAGGTCTCGGTGATCGGAAGTGCGATCGGCAGCGCGCCGAAGCGTTGCCATAATTCCGCGTGCAGGCGGCTCTGGATAACGCGGATACGTTTGCCATTCATCGCGCCCGGCTCCAGCAGTGGCCGGGGCGCCAGCAGATGCCGCGCGCCATAGTCGATAAAGGCCGGTGCGATCAGGCCCTCCTGCTCGAGTTGTTCCTTCAGCCGACCTGCCGTGGCGCTCCGCAGCGCCGCAGCAAGATGCGCGTCGTCGCGAAACAGGAACGGCAGATCGAACAGGATGCATTCCGGCACCCAGGCCGTCAGGTTCGACAAGGTCGAAAGGCTTGCCTGGATCGACCCCAGCCGCATGCCTTCCACGACCTCCTTCTCACCGCCAAGCGCGGCGTTAGGGACGATGTTGAAGGTGAATGCCCCGGGCATCTCGGCTTCGACCAGATCGCGGATGTGGTTCCAGACCAGCGTTTCCGGTTTGTCGTCGCCGAGCAGCGACGCCACCACCAGCGGTGTCCCGCGGCGGCCCGCCCGGTGATCGCCGGCAGGGCTAGTGTGGCGGTAAAGCCTGCGAGTAGCGAACGGCGCGTGATGGTCATGATGGGCTCCCTGAACTAGAAGAAATACGCCTGAGCCGCGATGCCGAGGCCCATGGTCAGCAATGCGCCGACCAGTGCCGCGAGATAGGGCGGCATGGCCGCGAATATTCGGGCTGAAGGGTGACCGGTCGTAGCGCCGACGACCTGAACGAGGATGCCCACCGGCGGCGTCAGCCCGCCGATCATCAGGTTGACCACGAGGAGCACGCCGAAGGCGACCGCGTCGATGCCGGCCGCGATCGCCACCGGCAGCAGGATGGGCCCGAACAGCAGGATCGCCGCGCCGATGTCGAGCACGAGCCCCGCCGCGAGCAAAAGCAGGTTGGCGGTTGCCACAACGATGAAGGGGTTCTCGCCAAGTGCAAGAATCAGACGGGCCGCGCCCGCGCCACCCCATCCGTTGCCAGGAGAAACGCAAGCGGTGTTGCCGCGCCGATGAGCAGGATGATGCCTGCCGTTTCGACCCCTGCCTGTCGGAAAGCGGACGCCATTGCGCTCCAGCCAGTCTTCGAGGCAAGCGCGGCTGCAAGCGTGTAGGCGGCAGCAAGGGCCGCCGCTTCCGTCGGACTCACGATGCCGAAACGTATGCCGATGACGACGATGAGCCCCAGCCCGAAAAAGGGTGCGGCGCGTGCCGCCAGCAGCCATATGGAGCCGCGCTCGTCGTTTGGTGACGGTGCCTGAGGGGTCGAGAAAGGTGAATGGCCGCGGCGAGCGCCAGGGCCAGCATCGCGCCGGCGACGAGCCCACCTGAAAGCAGTGGTCCGACGGGAAGGTTCGTCGCAGCCGCCAGGATGAAGAAGGCGATCGACGGCGGCACGATGTTGTCGAGCACTGCCGTGGCGGCGATGATCGCGCATGCGCGGTCCGGCCGGTAGCCCCTGTCGACCATCGGCCGGAAGAAGGTCTTGGCGCTGAATGCCGCATTGGCGATGGATGAGCCGGAGGCGCCCGAGAAGGTGAGGCTCGTCAGAAGCACGGTCTGGCCAAGCCCGGCGCGCCGTCCGCCCACAAGCGCGGCAGCGAACCGCACGAGCCCGTCGGCCATGCGCGAGCCGACAAGCAGCGCGCCGGCCAGCAGGAAGAACGGTATCGCCAGCAGCAGCGAACGGCCCGCGCCCGACAGGATCTGCGCCGCAAGCGCAGGCTCTGTCAGCGGGCTCCCGAAGGCAATCGCCACGAACCCGGCGAGAATGAAGACGTGCGGCAGCGGCGCGGCAACCGCAATGCCCAGAAGGATCACGCAAAGCCCGGCTAGGCTCGGTGGCATGACCGTTAGCGCCGGCCCTGTGGTTACAGCTGCCCAGCAAAGCACTGCGAGAGTAGCGGCGATAATGAGCCGGCGAAATTCACCGCGATCAAGCAATTGTAGGGTCCGCAGGATGATTGCGAGCGCACCCGAGACGGCAAGACCGGCAGGGCGAATCCACTCGTCCACCCCAAGCAGCGGGGATGTTCCGCCAAGTTGGAGTCCGGCGCGCCACCCGCCGGAAACAAGCGCGAGCGAAGCGGCAAGCACAATCACCTCGGAAAGCACTCGCCGAACGTGTCCGAACGCAGTCCATGACGCGAGGAAATCGACGCGTAGCGCGGAGGTTTCGCCGGCCAGGAGAGGATATCCGAGGCATACAAGCAACAGCAGCAGCCAGCCGCTTGCCTCTTCCGCTCCCAGGAAGCCGCTCGACAGCAGATAACGCTGGAATACCGTGACCAACACGAGCGCAAGCATCGCAAGCAGGACGAATCCGCAGACCGCTGCCAGCCCACGCTCCAGAAACCGTGCGATGGCCGCCGCCGGCTTCATCGGGTCTCCCACCAATGGTGGAAGTGATGCACCGGTCCGTGTCCACCCCCGACAAGCAACCGGTCGGAGGCCTGCAGGGCCTTTTGCAGATAGGCCTTTGCCCGCGCCACCGCGTCCTGGAGCGTCAGTCCGCTAGCGAGCCCCGCCGCGATCGCCGCCGACAGGGTGCAGCCCGTGCCGTGCGTGTTGGGCGTCTGCACCCGCGGCGCCGCATAACGCGTCGTTCCCTTGTTGGTGACGAGAATATCGACGCTCTCCGCGCCGTTGCCGTGCCCGCCTTTGACCAGCACCGCCTCGGCTCCGCTTTTCAGGATCGCCTCGGCCTGCGCGATCATATCGTGCTCGTTTTCGGCGATGCCGGTGTCTGCCAGCAACGCGGCCTCGGGCAGGTTGGGCGTCACGAGGGCCGCGATAGGAAGCAACTGTTCCCGCAGCGCTCCCACCGCGTCGGCCGCCAGCAGCCGGTCGCCGGAGGTCGCAACCATCACCGGGTCGAGCACCGGCCGCACCGCGCGCCGGCTCAGCCGTTCGGCGATCACTGCGATGGTTGTCACGCGCGAGACCATGCCGATCTTGGTGGCGCCGGCCGCGATGTCGTCAAAGATCGCGTCGATCTGGTGCCCGACCATCTCCGGCGAGATGTCCTCCACCGCGCGCACCCCGAGAGTATTTTGCGCGGTGATGGCGGTGATGACGCTGGTGCCGAACACGCCGAGCGCGGAAAACGTCTTGAGATCGGCCTGGATTCCCGCTCCGCCGCCGCTGTCCGATCCGGCGATGGTCAGCGCAATCGCATTCATGAGCTATGCCCTCCCAAGGTATCGTCCACTGCCGCGCGCAGCGCTCGCGCCGCCTGCGCGATGTCGTCGGCGCGAAAGATTGCGGAGATGACCGCGACCCCGGATGCGCCCGGCGGCGACGACTGCGCGGGTGCGTTCCACGTCGATCCCCGCGATCGCACCGACGGGCAGGTCGGCGCGTGCCGACGCAATCCGCCGCCGCAGGGCCGTAAAGCCATCGAGACCGACAGGCGGGTCCGGATTGTCCTTCGACAGGGTCTCGAACACGCCGCCGATGCAGGCATAGTCGATGGGCGCGTCGATGGCGGCATTGGCATCGGCTGCATTCTTCACGGTCAGCCCGATGATCGCATTCGTGCCGAGAAGCTGCCGCGCGGTCGCCGCCGGCATGTCGTCCCGGCCGAGATGAACGCCGTGCGCTCCGGCAGCCATCGCAACGTCAAGCCTGTCGTTGACAACCAGCGGAACGCCGCTTCCCGCTATGGCCTCCCGGATAGCGATGGCGTTCTCGATCATCGCCCGGGTCGAGGCATGCTTGTCGCGATACTGGATGATCGTCGCGCCGTTTGATGCCGCGATTGCCGCAAGCTCCGGCAGCGGCCCGACTTCGCAGAGTGATCCGTCGACGATCGCATTCAGCCTGTAGTCAACCCTGGGCATGAGCCACCCTCGCGCGTGTCGTGATTTCTGCCGGACCGATCCTGTCGAGCGCATCGAGAAACGCCGGCTCGAAACTGCCCGGCCCATGCGCCGTCTCGCCAGCGATCTCCGCGGCGACGCCGACGACCAGCATCGCCGCCGCGGCCGCGTGGAAGGCGTCTCTTTCAAGTGCGAGGAATGCGGCGATGATCGCGCCCGAAAGGCACCCCGTGCCCGTCACCTTCGCCGTCAGCGCATGGCCGTTTTCGATCGCAAGTGTCTGCTTGCCTTGCCTCACCAGATCGCTCGCGCCGGTACGGACGCTCACAACGGTGTCTGGCACCGACAGCAGGACGAACTCGCTCGCATTCGCCCGCATGACCGCGGGACCGCGTGCCAGCAGTTCCTGCGCGAAAGTCGCGCGCGGGGGCGAATAATCGCAGTGCGCAGGGTCGAGCACCCACGGCTTTGCCTCGTCGTGAGCCGTATCGAGCGCCAGCCGGATTGCCTGCCTGCGCTGGTCGTCCAGCGTGCCGAGATTTACCACAAGCGCATCAGCCTTGGCGACGAAGCTGGAAACCTCGTCGATGGCGTACGTCATAGACGGTATCGCGCCGAGCGCCGACAGCCCGTCCGCCACCAATTTCTGGACGACCGTGTTCATCAGGCAGTGAACGCGTGGGGTGGCGCCGCGCAGGCGTTGCAGCATCTCGGCTGCTTGTTCGGGAAAATCGCTCATTGCAGTTCCACCGCGATCGTATCGACTTCCGGTGCTGCCTCGATTAATCCGCTTTCCACCATGAACGCGCCGAACCGCCGATAGCGGGTGCGGTCGAGCGCCATCGGCCGCTTGGCGAAACGCGGCAGCGTGTCGATCCACGCCTGCCGGTTGAGCGCATCGTCGAGGTCGGGGTAGGCGCGGATGAAGAGCTTCCAGCTCTCCTCCGGATGGTTGGTCAGGTGGATCGCGCCGCGCTCCACCGCCTGCAGGAAACGCGGCAGCCGGTCGTCGTCGGCAAGGTCAGGCCGGGTAACGAAGATTAGCTCGTCATAGACCGGGACGCCGTGCTCCTCGGGAAAGAAGGCGCGGCCTTCGTGACCTTCGATCCGCATCTGGGTCAGCTCGAAATTGCGAAATCCCCCGATGGTCGCGTCCACCTGCCCGCCGATCAGCGATGGCGACAGCGAGAAGTTGACGTTGATGAGCTCGACGTCTTCGAGCGCCACGCCGACGCTCCCCAGCATTCGCCCCAGAATCGCATCCTGAAAACCCGAGACGGAGTAGCCGATGCGTTTGCCGGCGAGATCGGCGATGCTGTCAATCGGGCCGTCAGCCAGCACGGTCACGGTGTTCAATGGCGTCTCGACCAGCGTCCCGACGCGGATGAGCGGTACACCTGCGGCATGATCCAGATAGAGGTTCGGCTGGTAGTGGATACCGATGTCGGCCTGTCCGGACGCGATTGCACGCGGCACGATGGAGGGATCGGAGGGCGGCAACAGCTCGACGTCGAGCCCCGCTTCCTCGAACAGACCAAGCTCCTGTGCAACGACAAGCGGAGCGTGGTCGGGGTTGACGAACCACTCCAGCAGAACGGTGAGGCGCTCCTGCGCGTGAGATTGTCCTATCGCGGCGAGGCTGAGGGCTATGGCCAGAAGGATGGGTCTTGTCATGGTGGTGTTGGCTCCTGAAGGTTCGGTCGTCATGCTTCCCTTGCCCACGGCACGAGAAGCGGCGCCAGCGCGTCGACCAGTCCGCGCAGGGCAAGGGTGAGGGCTGCGACGATGGTCATCGCGGCAAAGACGGTGTCTGTCTGAAGCCGCGCATTGGCCTGGATCATCACGAAGCCGAGGCCGGCGGAGGCGCCGACCCATTCGCCGATGATCGCGCCCAGCGGCGCGAGCGGGGCCGCGACCCGCAGGCCGGAAATCAGCGCGGGCAGGGCGAGCGGCACCCGGATTTGGAACAGCGTTTCGAGGTTGCCAGCCTGCGTCAAAGCGGCGGCGTCGAGCACGTCGGGGTCGGTACGCCGCAAGCCGTCGGCAAAGGCAGAGGCAACAGGAAAGAAGATGATCAGCGTGGTCATCGCAACCTTGGAGGCCATGCCGAAGCCGAACCACAGCACCAGCAGCGGCGCGATCACGAACACGGGGAAGGCCTGCGCCACCAGCACCAGCGGCCAGGCGACCGCGCCGAACCGGGGCAGCGCGACGATGCCTAACGCCGTGACGATGCCCAGTGCAGTCCCGGCCGCGAAGCCAATGGCGATCTCGGCCAGCGTCACGGCCGTGTTGGCAAGGAGATAGCTTCTCTGGCGCCATAGCGCGTCGGCGACGTCGAGCGGACCCGGCAGGATGTAGCGGGGCGGTTCGAGCACAAGCACAAGCGCCTGCCAGGCGACCAGCAGGACGACGACAGTGCGCAGAACCGTCGACAGTGCGGACATGCGCGTTCGCGCTCAGGCCGAAGGATCAGGCGGACGTTCGAACAAGAATGGCTGCATGGCGATCTCCCGATGGTCATCATGGAGATCCAGGTGAAGCGAAGAAGAGATCAGGATTGCCCCGATTGGCGGGACCCTTTTTCCGTTCCTACGCCGGCATGACCCGGATCAGGTTCAAGGGTCCGGCTCAACGCCGTCTCAGCACCGTGCGGTGCACCCCTCGGAATGGCCGCAACCTATGCAACGCCGCGGCGCTCGTCAACTCGGCCAGATGCGGCGTCCGAAGGGGCCAGAACGGAAAGAGCGGCGGCAAAAGCTTGCTATGCAGGGGCAAGGCGCGTCGTGCGCCAACGCGCATTCAGGCCTGCGGTGAGGCGAAGGTCTCCACAGCCAGTTCGACCGCGCCCGCCAGCGCATTGCCGCGCACGGGTTTGAGAATCCGGAGGAACGTCTCTGCCAGCCGGTGCTCGTAGTTCGGTGCCAGCCCGCCCGTCAGGCACAGGTGCTGGCATCCGTCCCAGACAATGGCGCCGAGTGCAGCATTCACGTCGGCTACCGCACCGGCCACAACAGCCATGGCGATGGCATCGCCCCGGTCAGCGCCCTCGAAAACGAGCGGTGCATAGCGGGCGAAATCGGCCGGTCGCGCGGTGGTGCCGAAAGCCACGATCCTGTTGGGGTCGTCGCCATAGTCGCGCATCACCGAGCGTGTGAGCTCCGATTCGGGCACCACGCCGTCGTAAGCGAGCAGCGTCTGTTCCATGAGCGCCCGCCCCAGGCGTGCGCCGCTGCCCTGGTCCCCAACCACGAAACCCCACCCGCCGGCGCGCAGCATCTTTCCGTCGCGCCGTCCGCCATAGACCGAGCCGGTGCCCAGCACCGCCATCACGCCGTCGTTGGGCCCCAGCGCGCCGCGCACGGCAATCACCGAATCTTCGACGATGCGCGTGTCGCGAAACGGCAGGCCGGCAATCAGGCTGCTGTGATCGGGCTCGACATTTGCGCCCGCCAGCCCGAGATAGGCGTGGATCGACGACAGCGGCGTATCGGCGATACCGCCCGCGGCCAGTGCGGCGCGTGCGGCGTCCACCACGCTTGCCATCGCCCCTTGCGGGTCGGTCGCCATGTTAGCGGATCCGGCCGTCGCCCGGCCCAGGATGGTGCCGTCGAGGGCGGCGATTGCCGCCCTGCACTGTGTCCCGCCCCCATCCACCGCCAGGATATAGGACATTCGATGCTCCGTTCTTCTCGGGGCGGAACGGCGGTGGTCCAGTCGAGACCGCCGCGCCGCGTCCACCTTTGCCGCTATTGCAGGGGCGTCGAATATACCGGGGTGGGGATACTTTCCATCCGTGCCTTGATCTGCAGCGCGACAAATTTCGAGAAAAACCGGGATAGCGCGAGATTGCCGCCCTGGAACCACAGGTTTTCCTGCGCGACCGGCTTGTACATGTTGCGCAGTTCGCCATGCCAGGGGCCGGGATCGTTGCGGGTGCCGGAGCCGAGCCCCCAGCAGGTACCGATCTCGTCGGCGATCTCGCGCGACACGATCTTTGCCACCACCTCGTGCATCGACTGGAAGCCCGTCGACTGGATGACGATTTCGGCCTCGATCTCGCTCCCGTCGGCAAAGCGGATACCGGTCGGCGTCAGCCTGTCGATCTCCACGCCCGCTTTGATGTCGATCTCGCCGTCGATGATCAGTTGCGATGCGCCCACGTCTACATAATAGCCGGAGCCGGTACGGTAGGCCTTCATCATCAGCCCGGTCTCGTCCGGCCCGAAATCGAGGAGGAAGCCGGTCGCTTCCAGCTTGCGATAGAACTCGGCGTCGCGTGCACGGATGCGGTCGTAGAGCGCCTTCTGCTTCGGCGGCTGCAGGGCGAACGGCGTCGCCGCCGCGATCATGTCGGCCTTGTCGACATCGATCCCGCGTGCGACCGCTTCCTCGGAATAGATGTCGAAGGCCATGTCCATCAGGGTCTGCGAGCGCACCACGGTTGTCGGCGAGCGCTGCACCATGGTGACGTCGGCGCCGGCTTCCCAAAGGTCGACCGCAACGTCGTGGGCCGAACTCGCCGCACCGATCACCACCACCTTGCGGCCTCGATAGGCCGAGCCATCCGAATATTGGCTCGAATGGATCATTTCGCCGCCGAAGCTGTCGGCGCCCTTGAGGTCCAGCATCTTCGGCGGCCCATAGGCGCCGGTGGCGAAGACGAGCTGGGCGGGCCTCAGCGTGATCGTTTTGCCGTCGCGCCGCAGCTCGACCGTCCAGCGCTTTTCGGCTTCGTTGAACTGCGCCGAGACGCATTCCGTGCCGCCCCAATAGGTGAGCTCCATCACCTTCGCATACATTTCCAGCCAGTCGCCCATCTTGTCCTTGGGCGTGAACACAGGCCAGTTCTCGGGAAAGGGGATATAGGGCAGGTGGTCGTACCAGACGGGGTCGTGCAGCACGAGCGAGCGGTAGCGGTTGCGCCAGGAATCGCCGGCCCTGGCGTTCTTTTCGACGATCACCGTGGGCACGCCGAGCTGCTTCAGGCGCGCGCCGAGCATGATGCCGCCCTGGCCGCCGCCGATGATCAGGCAGTAGGGGTCGGTGCCGTTCCCGTATGCTGCTTCTTCGGCGGCCCGCTGCTCGGCCCAGGTCGCCCGGTTGCGGTCCGCGCCGTGGCGAACGCCGTTGGCGCGGCGTGGCCCGAGGGGTTCCTCATGCCCCTCGAGCGATTGCAGCGTCGTCAGAATCGTCCGGCACTTGCCGTTTTCGAGCGTGAAGATGCCGCTCCCGCGCCCCGCGGCCGTGGCAAAGTTGAACCATGCCTCTATCGGTTCCGAACCGGCGGCCTGTGTCACGGCCCAGTCGCGCGGGCCGGTGGCGGCAAGCGTCGCGTCTAGCATCGCGGCGATCGCAGGCTTGCCTTCCATGGTTTTCACGTTCCAGGTGAAGGCGACCAGATCGCGCCAGTAGCAGTCCTCGGCAAACAGCTCCAGCGCGCCCGCCACGTCGCGACGCTGGAGCGTGTCCGCCAATTGCGCCAGCCAGGCCGATGCCTTTGCCGCGGGTGCCGTGTCGTGCATGAAGTTCCTCCTGAAATGCCGGCCGTGCCGGCGCGCAGGCTCAGTCTCCGAGCGGTTCGGAGGCGCTGCCTTTGCGATGGTTGACGACGGTGTATTTGATGCGCCGCAGCGTCTCGCGCGCATCCGCATCCAGCCTGTAGCCGACTGCGGTGGACAGGAGATCGATGATCGCCAGAAATGCGTAGCGCGAGGCAGTGGGCTTCAGCGGATCCGGAAATTCGGGAATGGCGGCGGTCAGCGCCAGGTCGACCTCGCCTGCCAGATCGGTCGCCGGTGCCGTCAGCGCGAGGGTCTTCGCACGGTAGTGCTTGGCCAGCGCGACCGCCTCGATCACCTCGCGCGTCCGTCCCGTGCTGGAGATGGCGATGACGAGATCGTTGGGCTTAAGCGTCGAAGCCGTCATCTTCATGACGTAGGGGTCGGAGTGGGCGGAAACGACCACGCCGTAGCGAAACAGCCGGTTCTGCGTTTCCTGCGCGAGCGCCGTCGAGCTGCCGCCTAGCCCGAACACAAGCACCTGATGGGCGTTTGCAACGAGTTCCGCCGCCCGCATGACGTCGGCCGGGTCGAGGCTGCGTTCCACCACTGCTAGCGCGTTGCGCGCCTCGCCGAACACGACGTTCCAGAGCGGCGAGCCATCCTCGCCGGATTCGGGGCGCGGCAGCGGCGAGAGGTAGAGCCGTCCGACCACCACGCTCTGCGCCAGCTTGAGCTTGAAATCGCGCACACCCTCGCAGCCGATGGCCCGGCAGAAGCGGGTGACGGTCGGCTCGCTGACGTCCGCGCGCCTGGCGATCTCCGCGTTCGATGCGTCGACCGAGAAGGTGACGTCAGCGAGAACCACGTCGGCCACGCGCCGTTCCGCGGGACGTAGCTCCCCGTAGAAATCCTTTATCTGCGACAGGATGTCGGGCACCGGCCGCAGATAGGGTTCGGAACCGGTTTCATCCCGTATTCCGTTTGCGGCTCGCTCTTCATCGAGCGGCTGTCCCATCTCTGCGTCCGTCATGAGCGTCCTTCGCCGAGCCGTTCTTCAGTGCGGCCTTTGTACATGTCTAGAAGCGTTGCCGTCTCAGAAATTTGATCGAATTATGTAGGAAAGTTACAAACTGAACAAGAGCAAAACCTACGGCTTACGCAGGGTTTCAAACGTGATGCGCTGCATAATGTTTGCCGCTTGACTCGGAAAGTCGGATAGTTACAGACTGCGAGAAAGGGGCGGGTAAGATGAAAATGCCCGCCTCCTGTCGGCAAGGGACTGCGCGAGGCGGAATGACGGCTAAGCAATCCACGCAACCCAAGCTCCGGGTGTCCGGTGCGACCAAGGTCTACAATACGAGATCGGGCGATCTGACCGCCATCGACCGTTGCTCGCTCGACGTCATGGACGGCGAAATCGTCTCCATCGTCGGTCCGTCCGGTTGCGGGAAGACCACGCTTCTATGGTCGATGTCGGGCTTGCATGGGCTTAGCTCGGGCGAGGTTCTGCTGGACGGCGTGCCCGTGACCGGACCCAATCCTGAGATCGGCCTGGTCTTTCAGGAAGCCAATCTGCTGCCCTGGCGCGACCTCGACGCCAACATCAATTTCCCCTTCGAGATCAAGGGTACCAAGCCTGACCGCGCGTGGATCAATGAGCTGCTGCACCGGGTAGGGCTCGACGGTTTCGGCGGGCGCTATCCCCGCGAGCTTTCGGGCGGCATGCAGCAGCGCGCCGCGCTCGTGCGTGCGCTCTCCTACAAGCCGTCGCTGCTTCTCATGGACGAGCCTTTCGGCGCGCTCGACGCGTTCACCCGCGAGGAGATGAACCGGCTCGTCGAGGAGATATGGATGGATACGCACACCACCATCGTCCTCATCACGCACTCGATCGAGGAGGCGATCTTCCTTTCGGACCGCGTCGTCGTGATGAGCCCGCGTCCAGGGCGTGTGGCGAGCATCCACGAGATACCGTTTCCCAGGCCGCGCTCGCTCGACATCATGACGAGCAGCGAGGTCTTCAACCTGATGAACACGATCAAGATGGAAATCGTCGGGGCGCGGCAGAGCCGTTATCCGCAGGGCGGAACGGCCGCGTCGCCGCAGCCGGCCCGGGCAGCCGAGTGAGGAAGCAGTGAGCGAGACCGACGCCATTCCCGAATTCGAGTCCAAGGGCGCCGGCGCCAGCGATGTTGGCATCACCAACATGTCCGCGCTCACCTCCGGCCCCGGTATCAAGTCGGTGCGCGAGGTCGTGGCGATCGTACTGGTGGCGGTCATCGTCATCGGCGGCACAGAGGCGCTGCTGAACATCTTCGCCGTGCCCCAGTATGTGCTGCCCAAGCCGAGCGAGATCGCGGTCGCTCTGGTCACCGAGTTTCCGCTGATCGCGCCGCATCTTGGCCACACGCTCGTCGAGCTATTTGGCGGTTTCGCCATCGGTGCTTCTGTCGGCCTGATCCTGGCGGCCGTCATCACGCAGTTTCCTTTCGCCGAAAAGATCGTCACGCCCTACATCCTGCTGCTGGTCACAACCCCGATGCTGGCGCTGGTGCCGCTGCTGATCCTGCGCTTCGGCTTCGGCTACGAGCCCCGCATCATCGCGGTCGCGCTCGCCTCCGGCCCCATGGTTATGATCAACGCCGCGACCGGTTTCCGCCGTGTCGACCAGGCCAAGATCGCGCTGGCGCGCTCCTACGGGGCGTCCACGCAGATATTCTGGAAGGTGCGCGCCCCGATGGCGCTGCCGATGATCTTCGTCGGCCTGATGGTCGGATCGATCTTCGGCCTGCTCACGGCCGTGGGCGCCGAAATGGTCGGCGGCGGCTTCGGCCTCGGCAACCGCCTCACATCCTATTCGTCGATGATCCAGATGCCGCAATTCTTCGCGGTGGTCCTGATCCTCTCCATTCTGGGCATCCTCATCTACGTCTTCTTCTTCCTGATGGGAAAGAAGTTCGCGAGCTGGGAAGCCTGATCGAAATCCGGCGCCGGGAGGATTGGCGCCGGGAACGGGAACAACGCAACGTTCCATCAACAGGGGAAAAGCAATGAACAAGCTCTCGATGTCAGGCAATCTCAGTCGCCGCACCTTCCTGCAGGTCTCAGCCGCCGGCGTCGTCACCGCCAGCTCGCTGGGCACGCTTGGGCGTGCTGTCGCGGAACCCTATTCGAAGTTCACCTGGATCTCGCCGCGCGGCACCCTTGAGGTGCTCGACGACTATCCGTACTGGATCGGCAAGAAGATGGGCTACTTCGACGATCTCGGCGTGGAGACCGACATGCAGCCCGGGCCGTCGGACGGTACTGCCACGGTGAAGTTCGTCGACGTCGGTCAGGCCGACATGGGCTTCCCGTCTCCGGGCGTCTTTTCCTTTGCGCTCGAAAACGGCATGAAGCTCAAATCCGCCTTCCATATGGGCGCCAAGGACACGTTCAGCCTGGCGTTCCGCAAGGGCGAGGGCACCAACGATCTCAAGACGCTCGAAGGCAAGACGATCCTTCTCGGGTCCGCCGCATGGCAGTCGATCGTCGATCCGATGCTCGCTGTGCAAGGCGTCGACGTCAGCAAGGTGAAGTATGTCGAGGCGGGTTGGCCGACCTGGGCCACGGCGCTCAAGGCGGGGCAGGGCGACGCCGCGCTGGGCTGGGAAGGCCTGCGTGCGGAGTGGATCGGAACCGGGCTCGATTTCGAATACTGGCTCGGCGTCCAGCATTCGCCGCTCTTTGCAAACACCTTCGTGGTGCGTGCCGCCGATCTGGAGGATCCAGACAGGAAAGCCTTCCTCGACAAGTATCTGCGTGCCTGGGCAATGGGTCTCGAGTTCGGCTACCAGAACCCCCGCGCTGCGGTCGAGGCCGTGTTCGAACAGTTCCCGACACTGGCGAGCAATATCGGGCCTGAACTCGGCGTGACCTCGATCCTCCAGCAGATCAACGTCTTCCGTGGCGACATGGACAAGCGCGCCGGCTGGGGCGATCACGACATGGCCGCCTGGCAGACCTTCTTCGACGAGATCCACAAGCTCGGCCAGATCAGCTCGCCGGTGAAGGCTGAGGACGTCTGCTCCAACGCCTGCATCGAAGCGGCCAACGATTTCGACCACGACAAGGTCAAGGCCGATGCCGATGCCTACGAGTTGACCGAGGCTTTCGCCGCGATCGACGTCGAGAAGGTCAAGGCCGGGCTCTACGCCCAGGCAGTGCCGGGCTGAGCACGGCATCGAAGAGAAGTTCGGCGGGCGGCATTTGCCGCCCGCGCCACACGACACGTAGATTTGGGAGGGCGGCATGGCCGACGCGGTTAAGGTACTAGTGGTTGGGCTTGGCAATATGGGTGCGTCGCACGCCAGCGCCTACCATCGTAATCCGGGCTTCGAGATCGTGGGCATCATGAGCCGTTCGATCAAGTCGAAGCCGATACCCGACGAGCTCAAGGGCTATCCGCTCTTCGAGGATTATGACGAGGCCCTGAAGGCGACGAGGCCCGATGCGGTTTCGATCAACAGCTGGCCAAACACCCATGCCGAATACGCGATCAAGGCGATGAACGCCGGTGCGCATGTCTTCATGGAAAAGCCGCTGGCGACCAACATCGAGGATGCCGAGGCGGTGGTGAAGTTCGCGCGCGAGAAGAACCGCAAGCTGGTGCTGGGCTACATCCTGCGCGTTCACCCGAGCTGGATGAAGTTCATCGAACTCGGCAAGACGCTGGGCAAGCCGCTGGTCATGCGGCTCAACCTCAACCAGCAGAGCAACGGCCCGGCGTGGAGCTGGCACAAGAACCTGATCGACAGCCTCATTCCGATCGTCGATTGCGGCGTGCATTACGTGGACGTGATGTGCCAGCTCACCGAGGCCAAGCCCGTGCGCGTGCATGGCATCGGCGCCAAGCTGTGGGATGACGCCGCCAAGCAGAATTACGGCCATCTTCACGTGACGTTCGATGACGGTTCGGTCGGCTGGTACGAAGCCGGCTGGGGACCGATGATGAGCGAGGAAGCCTTCTTCGTGAAGGACGTCGTCGGCCCGCGCGGCGCGGTCTCGATCGTGCCCGGCCATTCCGAGGGCAAGGACCAGCTTGCGGACATCTCGGATTCGGCCGACATCGACCGCCATACCAAGACCGACGCGATCCGCTACCACCATGCCGAGGTCGGCCCCGACAAGAACTTCGTCAAGAAGGACGAGATGTTCAACATGGAGGACGAGCCCGGTCACCAGGACCTGTGCGACCGCGAGCAGGAATTCTTCCTCAAGGCGATCCGTGAGGACCTTGACCTGAGCGAGTCCATGGACGCCGCCGTCAACAGTCTGCGCATCGTGCTCGCGGCAGAGCAGTCCATCCACGAAAAGCGGGCCATCGAACTCGCGTGAGTTGATGACAAAGGTCAGAGCGGGCGCGATGCCGGCCCAAGCAACCGGAGAAACCCGATGAGTGAGCCGGCGGCCGCCCAGGCCTTCGACCTTGTTCTTGCCGGCGGTCGTGTGCTCGACGAGCGCAACGGCGTCGATGGCGTCATGGATGTCGCGGTCAAGGATGGCCGCATCGCCGCAGTCGGCGAAAACCTCGCCGCAGGCGCGCGCCGTGTCGAGGACGTGAGTGGTTCGATCGTGGCCCCCGGCCTCATCGACATCCACACCCACGTCTATCACAAGGCGACGTCGCTGAGCGTCGATCCCGGCTTCATCGCCCGCCGCTCGGCGGTGACCACGATGGTCGATGCCGGCAGCGCCGGCGCCGGCAACTATGACGGCTTCCGCGACTATGTGATGGCGCATTCGCCCTATCGGATATTCGCGTTCCTCAACATCTCCTTTCCCGGCATCTTCGGCTTCGACAAGGGACTGTTCATCGGCGAGGCGACGCTGCGCGAGATGCTGCCGGTCGACCGGTGCGCCGCCAAGGTCGAGGCAAACCGCGACCGCATCGTCGGCGTCAAGGTGCGGATCGGCGGTCCTGTGACGGGCGAACTTGGCCTTGGCGCACTGGAACTCGCGCTTGAGGCGGCCGACGCCGTCGGCCTGCCGTTGATGACCCATATCGGAACCGCGCCGCCGAGCTATGCCGATGTCGTCTCCATGCTGCGGCCCGGCGACATCCTCACCCATTGCTACCGGCCGGAGCCGAACTCCGCGCTTGGGCCGGACGGCAAGGTGATGCAGGCGCTACTGGATGCGCGCGAGCGTGGCGTGCTCTTCGACATCGCGCATGGCATGGGCGCGTTCGGCTACGATACGGCCGAGGCCGCGCTACGGGACGGTTTCCTGCCGGACCTCATTTCCTCGGACGTGCATGTGATCGCGGTCGAAGGCCCTGGCTACGATCTCCTGCACACGATGAGCAAGCTGCTCAATTGCGGCCTGACGCTGTCGCAGGTCATCGGCATGTCGACCAGCCGGCCCGCCCTTGCCATCCGGCATCCGGAGCTTGGGCATCTTGGGGTCGGCGCGCCTGCCGACATCACCGTCCTTCGCCAGGTCGACAGCGACTACGTCTTTGCCGATGTCGAGGGCAAGACCCGACAGGGCTCGACGCTTCTGCAGCCTATGGCCGTCTATCTGGGCGGGCGCGAGATGGAAGTCGCGCGCCGCCCCTTCGAGGAGCCGTTCCTCCTCGGCGGCCACGGCCGCTGTTCGTGCTGAGGTTTGCTGAATTGCTCAGCGCTGCGCGGCGATCATCAGGATCATCGGGCGTTCGAGTTCCTCGGCCAGCGCCGGCTGTTCCCTGACCTGTTCCGCCGAAGGCGCGAACTCGGCGACCCAGCAGATCGAAAAGCCTGCTTCGATCAGCGTGTTCAGGGTCGTTGCCATGGTCCGGTGATGCTTCACCACGCCCTTGGCAAACCAGTCGGTCCGCCGTTCGCCCTCGATGGCGTAGCGATTGACGGGCCAGGTCTTGCGACCGTCCTCGTCCTCGATCCAGTGTGGATGCGTGGCGGCCATGAAGATCGGGTGCTCGATCGTGAATACGAACCACGACCCGGCAGTGAGCGCTCCATGCACCGTCCGCGACAGGCGCGCAAAATCCTCGACATAATGGAACGTCAGCGAGCTGAACGCGAAATCGCATGACGCTTCCGGCAGTTCCAGTGTCTCGAGGTCGGCGATGACATAGTCGATGGCAACATCGTTAGTATCGGCTCGGGCGCGGGCGATCATGTTGGTCGAAACGTCGTAGCCGCGCACGCTGGCGGCCCCGTTTTCCCGCATCCAGCGTGAAACCCAGCCAAACCCGCAGCCGAGATCGATGGCGCGCTTGCCTGAAAGGTCTGGAATCATCCCCCTCACCACAGGCCATTCGGGCGCGCCCGCGAGCCCGTGAGTCTGCCGCGGAAGTTGCGAATAGCCGCCGAAGAAATCGGCGTTGTCATAGATGTTCTGTGCCATGGTTCTTTCCCGGATCGGCTCGAACCGGCTGCTTTGCACGCGCGGTCCTGCCAGGCAAGCGAGACACGGCAGCTCATCCTCATCGATCGTCCACGTATGTGGATGAAAGGTCGCCGATATGACGGATTTCAACCGGGCGTCCACATTGCCACATAGGTCGCGGATCAACCGCGCAGCAATATATGAGGCAAGGCAATGCGATATACTGAGAAGAATGCGGTCATTATCGGCGGCAGCCATGGCATGGGGCTCGCCACCGCCAGGCTGCTGGCTGCGGAAGGCGCCAGCGTGCTGATCACCAGCCGCAATGAGCAGAACCCTGCAGGCAGCGCTCGCCGAACTCGGCGGCAAGGCGCACGCCGCCCGTTCGAACATCGCCGACATGGGCGATATTGCCCGGCTGGGCGACACTGTGCGCGAGAAGCTCGGCACGATCGACCTCCTGCATGTCAACGCCGGGCTTGCGGAACTCGAGCCGTTCGAGCAGGTGACTGAGGCGTCTTACGACCGCCAGTTCACGGTCAACACCAAGGGGGCGTTCTTCACGATCCAGCGACTAGCGCCTTTGATCCGCGAAGGCGGCGCGATCGTCGTGACGTCATCCGTCGCCGATGAAGGCGGGGAGCCCGGCATGAGCGTCTACAGCGCTACCAAGGCTGCGCTTCGATCGTTTGCCTCGGGCCTGGCGGCAGAGCTCCTCCCGCGTGGCATACGCGTCAACGTGGTCAGCCCCGGTTTCATCGACACGCCCACTGCGGGCGTCGCCGGCATGTCGGATGAGGAGCGCAGGGCCTTCCACGAGGTCGGCAACGCCGTCACGCCGATGAAGCGCAACGGTGCTGCGGAAGAGGTGGCGCGCGCGGTCGTCTTTCTTGCGTTCGAGGCGACCTACACCACCGGGGCGAAGCTCGCGGTCGATGGCGGTCTCGGCCAGAAGATCAGCGCGCCGCAATAAGCGGCATCCGACGCTTCGGCGGAGTTATTTGCGTTCTTTCAGCTCTCTGCCTGCGTCTGAGAAAGCGCTGAAATCCGACACCTCTGCAAAGCCGGCATAGGAGTCTATCCAGCTCCGATGCCGGAACATCCGCTCGAAGGGATCGAACAGGTCGACGGTAGGCCCCTGATTCTGAGCCCTCGACGTATCCTTGGGTTTGCTTCTGGGCTTCGCGGTCATCTCGTCCTCGTTCGTGAGGTTGCCCGCCACGCCGTTACCATTGTCACGACCGCCCTAAGCGTTCGTTAACCGACTTGTTAACCCGGTGCATCGGAGAGCATTGGCGAAGTGCGGAGAGAAGCTGGTCGACACGGGTGGCGCTGGCAAGCGTCACCCGCCGTCTGCCATTGTTCAGGGCACCTGCCGGATGCTGCCGCTGCCTCTGACCTCGGAGCGCCGCATGACGGGGCCGCCCGACAGTTCGACATCGCCGCTTCCGGATATGAACACGTCAGCATCGACCTGCGCTGTCAGGCTGGCGTCGCCGCTGCCTTGAATGTTTACCCGCACGGATTTGGCGGTCAGCTTTCTCAACGCAGCGTCGCCCGAACCGGAGATGTTCACATCAACGGCATCGGCTGTGCCGTTTGCCGAGACACTCCCGCTGCCACGGATTTCCAACTGCACCGACTTGGCGGTGAGGCCCCTCAGCTCCGTGTCGCCTGAGCCGGAAATGTTTACTTTGACGTCATCCAAGGTGCCGTCGACGTAGACGCTACCGCTGCCTTTGGGACGCAGAAAGGCTATGATCGCTTCTAACTCGCGCCGCCCCTCCCTCGACGCGCCGGATACTTTCTCTGCACGAACGACCTCGCAACCTTCGCCGCGAAGTCGGGCAAGCTGTGTTTCCAGATCTTGGTCAGTCGTGCTGACGCGGGCGTACCCTATTTTGGCCATGTGTCACCTCAGGCTTAAAAGCCGAGGCTACCGCGTCACAAATAGCCGACGTCAACCGCGATGTTACGGCACGATCTGTCACCCGGCAGGTGTCACACGAGGGCATACCCCGAAGTGCGGGCTCGCTGTCGCTCACCAAAGGCAGGAATGGGGCCGATTGCGGCCTGTCCGGTTCTGGGGATCGATCAGCGGTAAGCTGCCGTTCTGCGTCCGATACCATAGTGGACATTCGGCAAGCATTGCCCACAAGAGAAACCTGCCAACCGCGCAGCTATGGACGTTCAAGGCGTGGGATCAGAAGCCATGACGGCGCAGTTCCTTTTCGATACGCGCACGGGATGCCATTTCGCGCGTCGGGAAAGCGGCGAAGTAGTCCGCCGATCTGGCATCTGGCTTAAGCCGCCGGATCGCCCGTCGCCACCGGGCTGCCTGCTCATGACGCTCGGCCATCCCGTTCGCTACAAGCGCGATCATGGCAATCAGGTAATGCGCCCCGGGCGTGGTTGCCGCTCGGTCGCCCCAGCCGGCCGCGGCCTCATGATCCCCTTGCTGGATGAGCATCTGCGCCCGCACTCCGTGAATGCCGTAGAGCAGCGGGTCGAGGGGGCTTAAATTCAACGAGGTATCCAGCGCGGCGAACGCGGCAGGCGCGTTTCCTGTCAGCATTGCCGTGAACGCCGAGGCGTAGAAGCCTTGCGCATAATTCGGGTTCAGCGATGTAGCCCGCGCCAGCCAGTCGGCGGCGATATCGGGCTCATCGGAGAGCCAGAACGTGCGCCCCATCGTGAAGTTCGCAAACGGGTCGAGAGGGTCGAGTTCCAAACCACGCTCTGCATGACGCCGAGCGTTCTGCGCAGCCATAGCCGGATCGGGTGTCAGGCGCAGGAACGCCTCGAGAAAGCTGGTAAAGGACAGCCCCGCATGGGCGCGCGCCAGTCTAGGGTCCGCTGCGATCGCGCGCTCGAAACAAAGCTTCGCCAGGGCGTTGTCGGCTGCCGTGAAACGATAGAGGTGCCCGAGGCCAATGTGATAGTTCGCCCAGGCGTCGAGCCCGGTCGGATCGCTGAGCCGCGCGATGCGCGCCTCGTTGAAGGGTATGTGCGCCTCGAGCGCTGATACCAGATGCGTAACGATCCGCGACCTCAACTCTTCGACCTCATTGACGGGTGCGACGAGTCTGTCGGCCCAGATGATCTCGCGCGAGCTGGAATCGCTCAGTTCGAGGGTCACCGCGATGGTTCGTCCGGGGCTTTCGATTACCCCGGACAGAACGTATCGCGCGGAAAGCGCCGTTGACACCAGATCAATGTCTGCGGCGACCCGTCGGACGCGGAAAGTCGACCCCCGCGCGATCACCGCAAGCCAACGCATCCGCGACAGTGCCTCAATGATCTCGTGCGGGATAGCGTCGCCAAGGATGGCGAGTTCCGGCACCATGCCAAGTTGCTCGAAGGGCAGCACAGCGATCGAGGGACGCCCTCCGTTGTGATTTGGCGGCGAAGGAATGAAACCCTCCGACGCCGCATGCCCTGGGGACTCGTTCGTCACCTCGGGGATGAATTGGAAACCTCTTCCATGAACCGTGCGGATCACGGCCTGCCGAGCACCATCGTCGCCGACCGCCTGGCGGGCCGAGCGTATGCGACTGGAGATACTGGCATCCGAGACAGCCTCGCCCTGCCAGACCGAGGCAACGATCTCGCCCTTCGTGACCATATGATCGCGGTTGCGGACAAGATGGATGAGCAGGGACAGAACCTGCGGCTCCAGCCTCACCCGCTCGTCGCGGCAGCTAAGCTGGAATCGCTCTGGGTCAAGTCGATAGTCACCGAAAGACCAAGTCATGGGGAAGCATACAGCACAATTGGCTGCTTCTACAGGATTTCTTCAGAATTCCATCAAGCATACCCGAAGCGGATGACGCAGTGTCAATGAGCGAAACCTGCCTCGCGAGTCAGAAGCAAGCAGAGAAGGAGCGTAACAATGCAAGACAACGCGATAGAAACCCGGCGATTTGAAACACCGGACGAGCGCCTCGACATGAAGGAGCGCGGTGGCATTTCCATCGTAAAGATGGCCGACGGCAGCGCGGGCATGCACGCGATCTTCGAACCCGGCTGGTCGTGGGAGGTTGACGAGAAGCCACTTCTTGGGTCGCCCGACTCCTGCCCTATGCGACACAAGGGCTACTGCATTTCGGGCAAGCTGGTCGTCCGCATGATCGACACTGGCATCGAGACCCACATCGGCACCGGCGACTTCTTCGAAATCCCGCCAGGGCATGACGCCTATGTCGAAGGTGTCGACCGAGTCGAACTGATCCTCTTCGAGCCAGCAGGACACCGGCACTGACCGCCCGCGCCGATCGCGCGGGTTCGCCTTGGGTGATGATCACAAAACGGAGAAAATCGATGGACGCGACAACAATGCGCACAACACAGGGGCGCGGCAGGCTTTTCGCCAGCGTGCTGGAAACCGTGGGCGACACCCCCGCAATCCGGATCAACAAACTCGCCCCTTCCGGTGTCGAACTCTACGTGAAGGCGGAAGCCTTCAATCCGGCTGGGTCGGTCAAGGACCGGCTGGCGCTCAACATCATAGAAGAGGCCGAATGCGACGGAAGTCTGCGTCCCGGTCAGACGGTAGTCGAGGCAACGTCGGGCAATACCGGCATCGGTCTTGCCATGGTCTGCGCGGCCAAGGGTTACCCGCTGGTGGTGACCATGGCCGACAGCTTCTCGATCGAGCGCCGCAAGCTGATGCGCATGCTCGGCGCCAAGGTCGTTCTCACGCCGCGCGCCCAGAAGGGTTTCGGCATGTACAAAAAGGCCGTCGAACTGGCCGAGGCGAATGGCTGGTTCCTAGCGCGGCAGTTCGAGACCAAGGCAAATGCCGCCATTCATGAAGCAACGACCGCGCGCGAGATCATCAACGACTTCGCCGGATCGAGGCTCGACTGGTTTGTGACCGGCTATGGCACCGGCGGCACCGTGGCAGGTGTTGGCCGAGTGCTGCGCCGGGAGCGCCCAGAGACGCGGATCGTGCTTGCCGAGCCCGCAAACGCACAGCTTATCGGCAGCGGTCATCTGCAGGAGCGTGCACCAAATGGCGCCCCAGCATCAAGCCACTCCGCGTTCGAACCCCATCCGATTCAGGGCTGGACGCCGGATTTTATCCCGCAGGTCCTGCAGGAAGCCATCGACACCCGTCTCTACGACGAAGTGACCCCTGTTGCGGGTGCCGAAGGAATCAAATGGGCCAAAGCCCTCGCGCAGGCGGAGGGAATCCTTACGGGAATATCTGGTGGCGCCAGCTTTGCAGTGGCCAACCATATTGCGGGACGCGCCCCGGCCGGCTCTGTCATCCTGTGCATTCTCCCCGACACAGGCGAGCGGTACATGACGACACCGCTCTTCGACGGCATCGAGGCCGACATGGACGAGCAAGAACGCGCCTACTCGCTGTCGACGCCCGGGTTCCAGCTCGCACTCGCGTGAAACCGCCGCCAGGGAGAGACAAGATGGATGCTTTGCGCAGACCCGCGATCTCGGACGCGGAGGAAACGCTCGACCCGACCGACTGGAGCGATGTGCGAGCGCTCGCGCATCGCGTGGTCGACGATTCGATCGACTATCTCCGCGACATTCGGAAGCGTCCGGTGTGGCAAGAAATGCCGGCGGAGGTGGAGTCTGTCTTCGAGGAACTTTTGCCGCATGCACCGACACCCCTCAATGAGGTCTACCAGCAGATCAGCGACAACTTGATGCCCTATCCGATGGGCAACATCCATCCGCGCTTCTGGTCTTGGTACATGGGGTCGAGCAACGTCACCGGCGCCTTGGCGGACTTCCTGGCGGCCATCCAGGGATCGAACCTCGGCGGCGGCAACCATGCCGCAGCATTGATGGACAGCCAGGTCGTGAATTGGTGCAAGGAGATGATGGGGTTTTCCCCCTCGGCCAGCGGAACGCTGGTCAGCGGCGGCTCGATGGCCAACCTGATCGCCCTCACCGTCGCGCGCAACGTCAAGGCGGGCGTGGATATCCGCGAGGATGGCGTCGATGCGGTCGAGAAGCCGCTGCGCTTCTACGCCTCCGACCAGGTGCATAGTTGCCACCGCAAGGCGTTGGAAGCGCTCGGGCTGGGCAACAAGGCGCTGCGTCGCATTCCCACGGACGCGAAGTTGCGAATCGACATCGCTTCGCTTCGAGCCTCTATTTCGGAAGATCGCGCAGCGGGGTTTCAACCGGCTTGCCTGATCGCAACGGCCGGCACGGTCAACAGCGGCGCCATCGATGATCTGGAAGCGCTCGCGAACTTGGCGTCGGGCGAGGGTCTCTGGTTCCACGTCGATGGCTGCATCGGCGCGCTGCTGGCGATCGCCCCCGCGAACGCCTATCGCGTCTCCGGCATTGCGCGCGCCGATTCCGTGGCCCTCGACCCACACAAATGGCTGCATGCCCCATTTGAGGTTGGCTGCGTCCTGTTCCGTGACGCTTCCGCGCATCGCGGCGCTTTCGCTGTCTCGCAGGAATATCTCGAATCGACGCCGCGCGGCCTCGCATCAGCCGAATGGCTGTATGAATATGGGCTTCAGACGACGCGCGGCTTCCGGGCGCTGAAGGTCTGGATGGCACTGCGGGAACATGGCGTCGCGAAGTTCGGCCGCCTGATCGACCAAAACATTGCACAGGCCCGCTATCTCACCGGGTTGATCGAGCAGAAGCCCATTCTCGAACTGGTTGCCCCGACAAGCATCAACATAGTCTGCTTCCGCTATAGCCCCGATGGCATTGAGGATGCCGCGCGCAAGGCGCTCAACATCGAGATCATGCTGCGGCTGCAGGAAGAGGGTATCGCCGCCCTTTCCGACACAACCATCCATGGCGAGCATTGCCTGCGGGTGGCGATCAACAATCACCGAACCCGGCGCGAGGATCTCGACATTCTCGTCCAAGAAGCCTTGCGCCTCGGTGCACTGCTGACGCCATAACGGCAGAATAAGCTGGGGAGGCGAGCATGCACGGCATAGATTACGTCGAAGTGGGCAGCAGCCCGACGGTGCTCTTTGTTCCTGGTTCCTACAGAACACATGCAGCTTGGCGCCCGATCCAAAAGGTGCGGGTCCGACGCTACCGGATCGCAGGGATCAGCCACTGCGGCTACGGAACAACTTTGGCAACCCGAACGCGCGACGATTTCGACATGCGGCACGAGACGAGGATCGTCGAGTAGGTGACCCGTCGCGCCGGCGGGCATGTCCATCTTGTCGGACATTCCTTTGGCGGCACAGTTGCGCTGGCGGCGGGTCTCGGTAGAGCAATCGACGTCGCGAGTGTGTCGCTCTTCGAGGCCAATCCGCTCTCAGTGCTGCGAGCGCACCCAAACTATGCGCTCCATCAGGAGGCATACGCCCTCAGCCGTCAATTCGAAGCCGAGGTTGACGACGACCCCTTTGCAGCGGGTCTCTTCATCGACTTCTGGGGCGGAGACGGCACGTTTGCGCAATGCCGGAGCCTTTCCGGAACTACTACCGCGAAACGGCATCTGCGGACGTCCTGGACTGGCGTACCGATTTCGGCTTCGACGCCGCGAGCAACGACTACGCCGTTCTGAAGGTTCCGGTGCTCCTTGTCAGAGCCGCATTGGCCAACCCGGCAATGGTCGCTATGATGGAAGCGCTGAAACAAGCACTGCCGGACCCGCGCTCCCCAATCGTTCCAGGAGCCGGCCACTTCCTCATCACAAGCCATGCCATCGAATGCGCGGCGCTGCTAACGGATTTTCTGACTGAGGCATCTGAGGATACCGCCAGACCGGGCTAAAGAAGACACCTGATCCGGGTGAAGTTCGGTGGCCCTTTCGGGGCCGTCTGATGCCTGTCCGGTTCTGGTTGGAAAACTGAGAAAGATGACTTCGGCCAACGACCCCAACCCGGTCGTTTGGCTTGGTTTGCCCGCGACTCGAAACGCGTCCTTCGAAAGGATTTCGGATTTCGGATTTCGGCATGAACGGGGCGTCTTCTGCTCGTCCGGTTACGGTCAGGCATATATAGAGCCGCCGTCCGCTCCTCTCGTCGGTGTCAGTCGCTGGAGCAGGTCAGTCAGTTGCTGGCAAGTCCGCCAGTTGTAGGAGTTTGGGCTGCTGCCGGTTTCGTGGACACCGAGACAAGGTGTTTTTGACGAAGCCGAAGTTTGTGAATGCAGAGAAGGAAATTCAGCCGCGAGTTCAAGCTTGACGCGGTGAGACTGGTCAAGGAACGAGGCGTGTGGGTCGCCCAGGCTGCGCGCGTGTGCTGCGCAAATGGGTCAGGGAATTAGGCGCTGACCCGCAACATGCGTTTCCCGGTCAGGGGCAGATGAGACCTGAGCAGTTGGAGATCGACCGATTGCACAAGGAGGTCGCAAAGCTCAAGGCGGAGCGCGACATCTTAAAAAGGTCGCAACCCACTTTGCAAAGGACGCGATATGAGATTCGCCTTCATTGCAAAGCACCGTTCGATCTGGCCGGTGGCATGGCTCTGCGAAGCGCTGGATGTGTCGCGGTCGGGCTTTCATGCCTGGCTCACCCGGACTCCCAGCGCACGATTGATCGAAGCTTCGAGAGCAGCGTCCGCACCTATGGCGCACGTCGGGTCTGTCACGATGTCCTCGCCGATGGGTTCTCCTGCGGCCTGCACCGCATCGAGCGGCTAATGCGGGAGAACGCCCTGCGGGCGCGACCACGCCGGCGTGTGCTACCGAAGGACACGGGCGAACGGGCAGCGGTATCGCAAAACCTTCGCGTGCTCGTCGACGACGGTCGTCACCCAGGTGTTGCCAAGCCAGAGCGTCATCCCGCGATTAGCCATCATTTCTGCGGCTCCACGAAGAGCCTCTGTGCGGGCAACTGTGTCGTTCTCAAGTTCGAGACCTTCGGTATCGACGATAGCGTGGCCATCCATGACGTGAAAAAGTATCGGGGCATACCTGCTACTCGCCATGGCGGGAGCGCGATATGTCTCTCTGTCTCAGCATGCCAGTAACATTGCTCACGATTTGACAATTGGTGCTTCTTTGGCACGGAAAGCAACAAACTATCGGCGGCCCAACGAGGCCACTGTCGTGCTCGCGTTGCAGGACGTTTCCCAACGAGGTGGATGATTAGGCGGAACCGACGGCTGCGCGAAGCAAGTCCATGTCCGCTGTCGTAAGGCGAAGCTCGTAGCGGTACAGTGCCCCCACCCCATGCACTCCGTCGGCGCAGAAAGTCAAAACCGTTTCTCCGTTAAAGGACGTCACGTCCTCATCGATCAGCGGGCGATCCAGAATACTCTTTCTGGTTCCAATCCGCTTAGCGGGGCCGATATCGACCAGCATGACTATTCTCCCATTCCCCCTTGCGTAAATCCCCTAGATTAACTGAAGGCAGCACTGTGGCGAACTGGTGTCCAAACTCCCTGCGACCACACAACCATTGCAGAAGTGCAATATTTCAGCCGTAATCGAGGAACCACTCGCCTTCACCGCGATGATCGAAACTCAGCGCGGCGTCCGCTTACCGATCTGATGGCTGTTGCGTTCCATCGTTTCAGTTCCGACCCGTCGCGGATATCTGAAACTCGGCGTGCCGATGCGCCTTGTTTCACACCCGACTATCACTCAATAGGTGATGCTGGTGAAAACCATGTAAAGGATCGTGCCGGCCATGCCCCCGAACATCAGTATCAGAAGCCAGAGCGACGGTTCCGTCGTTATTCGATCAAGATATTTCATCGGATGCTGCCTTTTCTGGTAGGACGCGTGCACCTCAGATCAGCCGGTTGTCCTCGGCCGCCTGGCGGGCGCGGCGGCGGGTGCCGTCGGTGTCGGATTTCCGATGCCTCTCCTTTGCGGCCTCGCGGATCTGTTCGAAACGGTTCTCTTTGCTTTCGTCAGGCGCAGGTTGAGGCTCGGCTTTCTTTACAAAGGTGATCATCAGTCGCACTCCTTGTTCAGTTGATTGGAAATGTGCGCCGGGACGGATGCCCCGGCGGAAGCCGTTTCAATTCCGGCGAGTTTCAGGCAGTCAGTGCAACCGCACAGGCTTCGGCGCCGCGCCTGTCGGGACTGGTCTGCCCAGGCATCGTCGCCCAGCCGCCAGCCTCAACGAATTGTCGCTGGGCTGAGCTGCTGGTTATCGCCTTCAGTTCGACCAGGCGTGCCGCCGAGTTCGGTGCGGCATTGAAGCGCTCGACGCAGATGTCGCCTGCCAGTTCGCCGCGCGCCGCGTTTTCCGCTGTCGAGACAAGATCGCGCGATGTACCGCCGGTGACCCAGCCGCCCCACGAAAATCCGACGATCATGGTGGCGACAGCCGCCGCGGCACACGCCCAGATGAGCGTCGATTTTGTTGGCCGATAGTCGTCCCAGCGCTGGGCGACCGATTTGTTAACATTGCTCTGCGTAGCCATGGAAATGTTCCTTCCTGATTGCTGTTGAGGATCGACCTTCCGGCCAGGGTGACCGAACGGCTGCGGCATTGCTCAGTATCCCATCCCGCCCATGCCCCCGCCGTTGCCGGCTGGGGTCGCATTATTCGGCGGGCTGTCAGCTATCATCGCCTCGGCTGTGATCAGCAGGGCGGCGATCGACCCGGCATCCTGTAAGGCGGTGCGCACGACCTTGGCGGGGTCGACGATACCGGCCTTGATCATGTCCACATAGGATTCGGTCTGCGCGTCGAAGCCCTGGTTGCGGTCTTTGCTGTCTGCCAGCTTGCCAATGACGATCGAGCCCTCGAAGCCTGCGTTTTCTGCAATCTGCCGGATCGGGGCCTCGAGCGCCCTAAGCACGATCGAGATGCCTGCGGTGACGTCGGCATTACCACCGGCCAGCGTGGCCAGCACATTCCTGGCGCGCAGCAGGGCCACGCCTCCACCGGGAACGATGCCTTCCTCGACCGCAGCGCGCGTCGCGTTAAGTGCATCGTCGATGCGGTCCTTCTTTTCCTTGACCTCGGTCTCGGTTGCGCCGCCGACACGGATCACCGCGACACCACCGGCGAGTTTGGCGAGCCGCTCCTGGAGCTTCTCTTTGTCATAGTCCGAGGTCGTTTCCTCGATCTGCGCCTTGATCTGGGAAATACGGGCGGCGATGCTGGCCTTATCGCCAGCGCCGTCGATCACCGTGGTCGTGTCCTTCTCGATGACCACGCGTTTGGCGCGGCCGAGCATGTCGAGCGTGACGTTCTCGAGCTTGATGCCGAGATCCTCGGAGATCATCTGGCCGGCCGTCAGCACGGCGATGTCTTCCAGCATGGCCTTGCGGCGATCGCCGAAGCCCGGAGCTTTCACGGCCGCGACCTTCAGGCCGCCACGCAACTTGTTGACGACCAGCGCGGCGAGCGCCTCGCCCTCGACATCCTCGGAGATGATCAGCAGCGGCTTGCCGCTTTGCACAACCGCTTCGAGGATCGGCAGCATGGCCTGAAGGTTGCCGAGCTTCTTCTCGTGGATGAGGATGTAGCAATCCTCGAGCTCGACGCGCATCTTCTCGGGATTGGTCACGAAATAGGGCGAGAGATAGCCGCGGTCGAACTGCATGCCTTCAACGACATCCAGTTCGGTTTCCGCTGACTTCGCTTCCTCGACGGTGATGACGCCTTCAGTACCAACCTTGTCCATGGCTCGGGCGATCATCTCGCCGATCGTGGCATCTCCATTGGCTGCAATCGTGCCGACTTGCGCTATTTCGCCTGACGATTTTACCTTGCTGGACCGCGCCTGGATTTCCTTGACGACGGCGGCAATGCCTTGGTCGATGCCGCGCTTCAGATCCATCGGGTTCATGCCTGCGGCGACCAGTTTGGCCCCTTCGCGCAAGATGGAAGCGGCTAGAACTGTCGCCGTGGTGGTGCCGTCGCCTGCAAGGTCATTGGTCTTCGAGGCCACTTCGCGCACCATTTGCGCGCCCATGTTCTCGAACTTGTCGGAAAGCTCGATTTCCTTGGCGACGGTCACACCGTCCTTGGTGATGCGTGGCGCGCCGTAGGCCCTGTCGATGACGACGTTGCGCCCTTTCGGACCGAGCGTCACCTTGACGGCGTTGTTGAGCAATTCGACGCCGCGCAGCATACGATCGCGCGCGTCGGTGGAGAATTTGATTTCCTTGGCAGACATGATGTTCGTCCAGTTCGATGTTGAGATCGGGGATCGATCAGGCCACTTTTCTGGTGGCCCCCTCCGTTTTCTCGAAGATTCCCATGATGTCGGCCTCCTTCATGATCAGAAGGTCTTCGCCATCAATCCTGATCTCGGTGCCGGACCATTTGCCGAACAGGATCGCGTCGCCTGTTTTTACGTCGAGCGGCACCAGCTTTCCGCTTTCGTCACGCAAGCCGGGGCCGACGGCTATCACTTCGCCTTCCTGGGGTTTTTCCTTCGCCGTGTCGGGAATCATGATCCCGCCCTTGGACATCAAATCGCCTTCCGCGCGTCGAACGACGACACGATCGTGGAGTGGCCGGAATTTCATCGGATTCTTTCTGAGGTCGGCGCTTAGGGCGACCACATCATCAATGTAGCGCCTTTGGCACCCGAATGATAGGAGTGCCAGAATTATTATTGAGTGGCTGATAGTATCAAACTCAGTAATTTAAGGCAGAAATCTCGTATCTTTCTGACCAATTCGGCTCTTTTTCTCAGTGAGAACTTTCTCCGAATCCAAGGAATCAGGGCGACTAGGGTCGGCCTGCAAATAAATCGCGCGGGCGCCCTTGTTTGGAGCAAGATTGAAGCGTATCTATAAGGCACGTTGATTTGGCCGATTTGGCTTCGCGGTGTCAGAGACTTGGACCCGCCAATCACCACCCAGCTTCTCGACAGCATTTGCATCGCGCCAAGCGGGCGCGCATGCCGACCGTTCGAAACCTGGAATGAACCCGACGCTTACCACGGATGTACTGGCAGCATCGGGATTGTTCCGGTTCGGATGGGATTTATGCAGGCGGCGCATGCGCATGCTCCTGCGGAGGCATCTGACAATGATTACCCGTACCACGCAGACCGTCGTCCGGCTCTCCTTGCCCTTTCAATTGCCCGGCTTCGACGCCCCGCAGCCTGCAGGCGATTATCGCGTCGACCAGGACGAGGAACTGATCGAGGTCCTGTCCCGTCTTGCCTGGCGACGTGTCGGCGCCTTTGTCCACCTGCCGGCCATCGGCATGAACGGTCAGACGCAGCAGATGGTGCCGATTGACCCCGCCGATCTCGACTCAGTACTTGAAAAGGACCAACAACAGCCATGACCTCTACGAGCCTTATCCGACATGCCGCCCGGGCGACGCGGCGGGAGACCCCAACGCATCTCTTTGCGGTCGGGCAGAGCGTCCGCCTGAAGGGCGGTTTTGGAAGGTCGGCCTTGCCTGCGGACATCTACCACGTGACCGCCACGCTGCCGCCTACGGGCGGTTCACCCCAATATCGCATCCGCAATGACGACGAACGTCATGAGCGGGTGACGACACAGGACAGTCTCGAGCCGGCAGGCATGTCGCGGCCCGGTGACGGCGCAACTCTCATCGAAAGGACGTTTGGCCATGGCCAAGGGACAGAAACGAAGCAATCGCGAGATCAGAAAGCCGAAGCAGGAAAAGGCTCCGCCCAAGCCTGAAAGCACCTTCGGCAACCAGATCAAGCTCGCCACGGACGCCAACGCCTCACGCGGCAAAGGCAAGAGCTGACGGCAATGACGCTTCTGCGGAACTACGAAGGATGGCGATGCGGATCGTAATCGAATTCTACCGCACGCGGGGCACCGACGACGCGCATGCCGTCGTCGGTCGCGAGATGATGGAGGCCGCGGATCTCGACGACGCAATGGAAGTCGCACGGCAGCTTTCGTTGACCCTCGACATGCCGCAACGGCCGGATGCCCTAACGATCACCGACGCGGCCGGCGCGGTGCTCTATACCGGCGCTCTCGACGCCGAGGAGACGAACGAAGGAATTTCGCGATGATGAACCCACAGGATGATAATACCGAACGTCTGCGCAATCTTCTCGCAATCGGCGTCTGGGAGAATGAAGGTGGCGCTGGCCGTCATGCCCCGAACGAACAGTATGGCCGTCGCATCGAAACGGATCGCTCCTGGACCGTCTACCATGTGTTCAGTGGTGTTCCTGCGAGGTCAGGGGGTCAGAACATGACCAACCTCGATCGGGTCGACGCCACCGAAGGCATGCTGTCCCTCAACCGGGGCAACCAGGGACGTCGCATGGCTCAGGGGGCCTCCTGCCACGCACACCGATCGAACGATGTCCAATCGAGGATTGCGAGCCATGACGCTGGAGTTTCCCAACAGAAGCCGCAGCTTCGATGAAGCTCGCGACGCCGTTCGGTTCATCGGCCATGACGGCATGTTCGAAGTACCGTTCTTTGTCGAGACTGCCGCCCTTCATCGAGCTGTCACGACCTCACAGACCGAGACGGATTTCCTCACCGCTTTCGACGCAGCGCGCAGTTCCATCCACGATATCGCACGCAAGGCCTATTCGCGCGGGCGCCGGCCGTCCTACACTCTGACCGTCGCGGATTTCCGCTAGGCGGCTCGCGATGCTGATCCGCTACGGCTACGAGATCACGCTGACCTGCCAGCAGCCGACGGCGTTGGTTTGCCTGCTTTCGGTCCACGAGGAGCGCGCCGCTGATATCAGGGTTCCCGAAACGATATTCACCACTCCCGACGTTGCGGTGTCGACCTACCGCGATCTCTTCGGCAACCGCTGCCAACGTCTGGTCGCGCCGGATGGCGACCTGACCATGTGGGGCGATGCCACGATCGAGGACGACGGCAGGCCGGACCGGATTCTGCTGGGTGCCCGGGAGATGCCGGTGCCGGAATTGCCGGACGATTGCCTCGTCTACCTCATGGGCAGCCGCTACTGCGAAACCGACCGTCTCAGCCAGACTGCCTGGGACCTCTTTGGTGCGATCCCTCCGGGTTGGGGTCGCGTGCAAGCGATCTGCGACTTCGTGCACAACCAAATCCGCTTCGACTACATGCAGGCCCGTTCGACGCGGACGGCTTTCGAGACATTCAACGAGCGCGTTGGCGTTTGTCGGGATTTCGCGCATCTTGCGATCACGTTCTGCCGATGCCTCAACATCCCCGCTCGCTATATCAACGGCCATCTCGGCGACATCGGCGTGCCGGTCGTCGATCCGATGGATTTCAGCGCCTGGATGGAGGTCTTCCTCGATGGCGACTGGCATACCTTCGATCCGCGCAACAATACGCCGAGGATTGGCAGGATTGTTGTCGCACGCGGCCGCGACGCGGCCGACATCCCGCTCATCAATTCCTTCGGACCGCATGGCCTGAAAGCCTTCAGGGTTTGGACGTACGAGGTACCGGCTCCGAGTTCGACATGTCCGCTTTAAGGAGCACTGGCATCTGACCCGAACGACCGAAATGGGGGCGCATTGCAGACATTTGTCGATGTTCAGTCCGAGAAAGGCAAGGAATAGTGCCGCTACGGGCGGTGCCGCGCTAAAGCAACGATGTAGTCCACTAGGATCCAGGAAAAATGTGGGGTGAATTGAGGGTTTGTACCCCAAGGGATTTGAGAAAAGCCAATAAAAGCAACTGCATGGCAAGCTGAAATGGCGGAGAGAGAGGGATTCGAACCCTCGATACGGTTTCCCGTATACACGCGTTCCAGGCGTGCGCCTTCAACCACTCGGCCACCTCTCCGCAGCACGTCCCCGCTAATGCGGGGCGGTCGATGGCGCTCATCTAGTCGATCCTTTGCCGAATGCCAAGCCGTGAATGCGTTCTTTCCTGCGAACGCGCTGATGGCTTCCACATCGCCGGCGATTGCCAATGTGCCCTTCCTTGCCTATCTGATGGGAGAAGAAGCCTGTCGTCGCGCCGGCGCGGGCAAACGGCCCGTTACGTTTCATGTTCAAAGCACTGCTGCGCCTGTTGTCCATGGTCATGCTTGCCATCGCCGTCATCATGGCGGTGCTGGATGCGACGCGGTCGATCGCGGCGAGCGCCCTTGTTCTGACGCCGCTAGGCGATTCCTGGGCCGCCGTGGCGCCGTCGACGCTGGAAACGGTTGAGCGATCGATTTCAGAGAATTTGCCGGGCTTCTTCTCCGATCCGCTGGCGACCGGCTTTCTGAGCTTGCCGGGGTTTGCGGTGTTTGCCGGCCTTGCTCTCTTACTTGCAATTGCGGGGCGCAGGCGAGAACGCACCGCCAGCCGGTTCGTGGTACAGCGCTGACAATGCCCGCAAGGGCGAAAGGAGCGAAGAGATGTTCTTTCTGAGCGACATGCTGAACAAGAAGCTGAAGCCGCCGACCGCCAAGGAGGCGCTGCCCGGCCGTGAGCGCGCGATACCGACCGCGTCCAAGCACCATGTCTCAAAACGCCCGCTGCATGGCCCCTATCCGGAAGGGCTGGAAGTCGCCTATTTCGGCATGGGCTGCTTCTGGGGCGCCGAGCGCCTGTTCTGGGAAACGCCGGGTGTGTGGGTGACGGCGGTGGGCTATCAGGGCGGCGTGACGCCCAATCCGACTTATCAGGAAACCTGCACGGGCCTGACCGGCCACACCGAGGTGGTGATGGTGGTCTACGACCCGTCCGAGGTCTCCTATGCGGAGCTGCTGCGGATTTTCTGGGAAAGCCACGACCCGACGCAGGGCATGCGCCAGGGCAATGATGTCGGCACGACGTACAGATCGGCGATCTACACCACCATCGATGCCCAGCACGCCGAGGCCGTCGCCTCGAAAGAGGCCTACGAAAATGCGCTGGCCGCTGCCGGCCGTTCGCGCATCACCACCGAGATCGAGCCGGCGCCTGCATTCTATTTCGCTGAAGCCGACCACCAGCAATATCTCGCCAAGAACCCGTTCGGCTATTGCGGCCTGAAGGGCACCGGCGTCGCCTGCGCCGTTCCCGCGCCCGTCAGCGCCTGATTGCAACGGCAGACCGCGTAGGGCTGAGCGCCGGAGCCACTTGGTTTCCGGTGCTCCTGCTCTTATCCAAAAGGTCAAAATTCTGCGTGAGTTTTTGCAACGCTCGTGCAACAGTAAAATCTGAGCGGGGGCTCAAACCCCTGCCGGACGGGGGTAGCCGCTTGTTGCAAGCCGGCAGCTCGCGTCGTGAAGCCAAAAAGCAACCGACAGGGTGTGGATCATATGAAGCGTTTTGTTCTCGGCCTTCTGGCCGCCACCGCGATGACCGCTACGGCATTCGCGCAGGAAGATATCAAGCCGGGTCTTCTGTTCGACCTCGGCGGCAAGTTCGACAAGTCGTTCAACGAGGCATCGTTCGGCGGCGCCGAGAAGTTCAAGTCCGAAACCGGCATCGAATATGTCGAGTTCGAGATCTCGAACGACGCCCAGCGCGAGCAGGCGCTTCGCCGCTTTGCCGAGGATGGCCGTAACCCGATCGTCATGGCCGGTTTTTCGTGGGCGTCCGCGCTCGAAATCGTCGCCGAGGAGTTCCCGGATACCGATTTCGCCATCATCGACATGGTGGTCGACAAGCCGAACGTGCGCTCCGTCGTCTACAAGGAACAGGAAGGCTCCTACCTCGTCGGCGTGCTGGCCGCGATGGCATCCGAGACTGGAACGGTCGGCTTCGTCGGCGGCATGCAGATCCCGCTCATCGGCAAGTTCGAGTGCGGCTACGCATCGGGCGTGATGGAGACCAACCCGGAAGCCACCGTCATCCGTAACTACACCGGCGACACGCCGGCAGCCTGGAACGATCCGACGCGCGGCGGTGAAATCACTCGTTCGCAGATCGATCAGGGCGCGGATGTTATCTACCATGCGGCGGGCGGAACGGGCGTTGGCGTACTTCAGGCTGCGGCGGACGCCGGCAAGCTCGGTATCGGTGTCGACTCCAACCAGAACGGCATGCATCCCGGCAGCGTGCTAACCTCGATGCTCAAGCGCGTCGACGTGGCCGTCTACAACGCGTTCACGGACGCGCAGAAGGGCGAGTTCAGCGCCGGCATCAACGTGCTCGGCCTCGCCGAGGACGGCGTCGGCTATGCCGTCGATGAAAACAACGAGAAGCTCATCACCGACGAGATGAAGGCCGCCGTCGAGGAAGCCAAGGCGAAGATCATCGCCGGCGAGATCGAGGTCCACGACTTCATGAGCGACAATTCCTGCCCGTACTGATCGGGAACGGAAGTCTTGCAGCGAACCGCCGGGCGCGAGCCCGGCGGTTTTCTTTGGCGCATGAGTTTTCGCGCTCTGTGCAATGACCGACCGCCGTTCATTGCCTATCGTGGCCCGCAATGAGCTCTGATTCCTTCGGCCCCTCCCATGCAATCGCGCCGCGCCTTATGGCGATCGTGTTCATCCTGCTTGCCGGCGTGCTGACGGGCGCGCAGCTCGGCAAGATCGCGCCGCTCATTCCCTGGTATCGCAACGAGGTCGGGTTTTCGCTGGTCGAGGCCGGCTGGCTGGCGGCGATCCTCGGCATTTTCATTGCGTTGGCCGCTCTTCCCGCGGGCTGGTTGATCGACCGGATAGGCCTCAAGCGTTCCATCATGACCGGTGCACTGCTCCTGGCAGCAGGTGGTATCGCGCTCGCGCTGGCGGAAACGCCCGTTGCGATCTTTGCGGCAAGGCTGGTCGAGGCTGTCGGCTATCTTGCCCTGTGTGTGGCGCTGCCGGCCATTCTCGCCGACATCTCTCCGGTCAACTGGAAGGGGCCGGTGCTGGCGATCTGGAGCGGGTTCGTCCCGCTGGGCTTTGCAACGTCGGATTTTCTGGCGCTGGCGATGCTGCCATTCTATGCGCCCCCGGCCTATCTGCTCACGATGGTGCTGCTGTTTGCCGTTCTGGCCGCAGGCGCGCTCTGGCTCGTCAGCGGCATTGCGGTTTCCGCGCCAGCCGGCGCGACGGGCGGCGTGTCGAAGACCTTGTCGCTGCCGGTTGTGCTGGTGGCCGTCGCATTCGGCGCGTTCGTGGTCCTGTCCGTCTCCATGTTTACCTTCATGCCAACCTTCGTGGCCGGCGATGGCGCGCATTTCCTCATTTCCGCCGGCGTGGTCGCGCTGAGCGTGCCCGTCGGCAACATTCTCGCCAGCGTCCTGGTGAGAGGTAGAGGCGCCGGCTACATGGCACGGCTTGCCGTGTTCGGCTTTGCCGTCAGTGCGGCAACCGGGGTTCCGGCCTTCACGCTTGCGGACCCGGTGCTTGCGACAGTTTCGGTCTTGGCGCTGGCAATCTCGGGCGCTCTGGTGGCGTCCGCGCAGTTCGCGGCAATTCCTTTAATTACGCCTCGCGGCGGCTCGGTTCCGGTGGCCATCGGTCTCGTCTGCCAGGCTGGCGGTCTGGGAACCGTATTCGGCCCACCATTGGCGGCATCCGTGGTCGAGGCGTTCGGTTGGTCCGGCTTCGGATGGTTCCTGTCGGCGGTGGCCGTTGTGGGCCTCGCCTGCATGCTTCCTATCCTGAGCCGCTACCCGGCAGCGAAAGCTAGCGCGGCGGACGCACCGCGAGCCCCTTGACCAGGATCGGTCCGGTCGGGCGCCCGACCGGCGAGCCGGGCGCATCCTCAAGCGTGATCTCGTAGAGCTGCTGCGGCTGCGGCATGGGCTGGTCCGGGCCCTGCAGGGTGATCTCGGTCGAGCGTCCGAAAGTTCCGAGCGACACCGGGCCGACGTCGCGGTCGTAAAGTGTCCAGACTTCGAGGGTCTTGCCCTGCGGCACCTCGAAATCGACCAGCGGAACGATGCGGACGGCATCGTTTCCGTAGGCTTCGACGAAAGCGCCCGGCGCATTGTCTTCATCGGCCAGCACGACGACGACGACCGGCTCGGGCGCAGGTCCCATCGCCTGCCCGGACAGATAGCCGACGCCCAGCGCCCCGATCAGGCAGGCGGCGATCAGTCCCCCGCGCCAACCGGCGAACTGGTGTGCGTAGGGCCGCTTCAACTGGAGTATCCCCTTGCGGCTGGGGTCGGGCGCTTGCAAGGTTGTCAAATCGAGGCGCTCACGGGCGATGTCTGCCGCGGTCATCTGCGGCATGTCGGCAATCCGCGCGGCAACCGTCTGCCACATATCGCCGGGAACCTCGGCGGGCGCCACGTCCTTGTCGAAGGCATGGAAGCGTTCGGCGAGATGGATGACGCAGTCGCGAAACTCCGCATCGACCTCCATGTCGCGTTCCGCGCGTGTGCGCTCCTTCTCGTCCATCAGACCCAGCACATAGTCTCCGGCACGCGCCATGCGTTCCTCGCGGCTCATGACATGCACTCCTGCAAGGCAATGACGCCGCGTCTTATCCATGCCTTGACAGTGCCGATCGGCGCCTTGAGTCTCCCGGCAATTTCCCCGTGCGTGAAGCCTCCCACATAAGCCAGAACGATGGAGCGGCGGCGTACGGGTTCCAGCTGATCGAGGCAGCGCCGCAGGTCGCTTGCGGCGGGCAGCGCCTCATAGGCAAGATCCGCGTCGCTGCCAGCGTCGCCAAGTTCTGCCAGCATCTGCGGCTCTACAAATTCCATGCGTTGGCCGTCACGAACCATGTTCAATGCACGGTTGCGAACCATCCTGGTCATCCATGCCCGCCCGGAGCCGCGCATCGGGTCAAACATGGTGGCCTTGCGCCAGATGGTGACGAATGCGTCCTGCACCGCTTCCTCGGCTAGGTCGGCTCGGCGCACGATGCGTCGCGCGACCGCGATAAGGCGGCCGGCCTCGAGCTTGAACAGTTCCGCGAGCGCGGTTCGATCTCCGGCGGCAACCCGTTCGAGGAGAAGGGTACTCGCATCGTCCTGATTGTCCGCACTCATGCAGCGATCGCTCTCCTCGCACCAGCCAGCCCGATATGCAGATTACACGCGAAATCATCGAAACGATGCAGACGGAAGAAAATTTTCTCTCGCTGCATCCAGCAGGCGTGCCTCGCGGGTAACCACCATGCGGACATGTGCCGCCAACGCCATTTTACACCTAGAGGAGACAAGCCATGAAGCCCACCACCCGGACAATCATCCGTTCCACGCTCGCTGGCGCATCGTTCATCGCGCTGACTGCCGCGGCCACCGCAGCACCCGCAGTCGGTCTCGTCGGCGACAAGACCCTCGTATGGTTTGACACCGACAATGCCGAAGTCACGCGCAGCGTCGAGGTTGAAGGCGTCGATAGCCTGATGGGTATCGACGTACGTCCGTCGAACAAGATGCTCTACGGCGTTGACGGAAACGGCATGATCGTGACGATCGACCTGGAGAGCGGCGCCGCCACCATGGGCGCTGAACTGTCGGAGAAGCTGCCTGACGGCGTGACCGCCAGCGTCAACTTCAACCCGGTCGCTGACAAGCTTCGCCTGATGGGCTCGGATGGCACCAATCTGCGCATCGATGTCGAGACCGGCGCTGCGACCGTCGACGGGAGCCTCAACTTCGAGCCCGGCGACGCGAACGCCGAAGCCACGCCCAACGTGGTGGCCACCGCTTACACCAACGGGCTGGACAAGCCGGAAAAGACCTCGATGTGGGACATCGACGCGTCGTTGGGTGCGCTGCTGCGCCAGACGGCGCCGAATGACGGCACGCTGGCCACCATTGGCATGCTAGGCATCGAAGGCGCCGATCACTACGCCATCGATTTCGAGGTGCGCGCCATCGACGACAACGTTCTCTGGCTCGCCGCCGGCAACGGCCTCTACACCGTCAATGTCGAAAGTGGTGCGGCAACCATGGAGTCCGAATTCAGCGGCCTCGACGGCACGCTGCGCGACATCGCCATCCTGCCGGCGATGTAAGTTCGTATCCCCACCCGCGAAGCCGCCGCTACCAGTGCGGCGGCTTCGTCACCGGGACGTCCGGTGAAGCCTGTTCTTCCAGTTCCAGGAAACGTTCGGTCAAGGCGTCGAGCTTGCGCTGCAGCTTGTCGATCGTCTTCCACTGTTCGGCGATCTCCTGCGACAGCTCCGAAATGGTCTTCTCCTGCTCGGCCGCCAGGATTTCGAGTTGGGTCAGGCGCGCCTCGTCGCTCATGCCGTGATGCCTTCCAGAGCGGCGCGCAGGCCGGTATCGAGCTGCTTCGGCCGGCGCGTTGCACGGTCGACATACACGTGAATGAAGAAACCTTCTGCGGCGGCCGTCTGCTCCTCGTTGCGAAAAAGTCCGACTTCGTAGCGCACCGACGACGAGCCGAGCCGCGCCACACGAATGCCGGCCGTGACCATGTCGGGAAACGCCATCTCCGAGAAATAGCGGCAGCCGGTTTCCACGACCAGACCGATCTGCTCGCCCTTGTGGATGTCGAGCACCCCTTGTTCGATCAGCCAGCCATTCACCGCCGTGTCGAACAGCGAATAGTGCACCACATTGTTCATGTGACCATAGAGGTCGTTATCCATCCAGCGCGTCGCAATCGTGCGGAACGCGCGGTAGTCGCCGCGGCTCGATGGGGTGGGGCGCTCGCTCACCATGCCGCCCGATAGATCGCCAGCGCGTCGGCCTCGTTCACGTCGCGCGGATTGTTGACCAGCAAGCGCTGCTGCTTCATCGCGTCTGAAGCCATCTTCGCCAGATGCTCCTCGCCGATGCCGACATCGCGCAATCGCGGTTGCAGCCCCACCCTGCGCGACAGCGTCGCCAGTTCCTCAATGAAGGCCGCGCAGCGACCCTGCACGCCGTCCTCGGCGGCGAGCTGCGGAAACGCGTCGGCAGCGATCTCCGCGTAAAGATGCGCCGCATCCGGCGCGTTGAAGCGCAGCACATGCGGCAGCACCAGCGCGTTGGAAAGCCCGTGTGGAATGTGGAACGTGCCGCCGATTGGATAGGCAAGCGCGTGCACCGCGGCGACCGGCGAGTTGGCGAAGGCCTGGCCCGCCAGCATGGACCCCAGCAGCATCGCACCGCGCGCCTCGATGTTGCTGCCGTCGAGCACGGCCGTTTCGATATTGGCCCCCAGCAATTGTAGCGCCTGCCGGGCGAGCATCCGCGACAGCGGGTTGTTGTTGGCGTTCCTGGACGCATAGGCCTCGATCGCATGCACCATCGCATCGATACCGGTCGCGGCGGTAATTGCCGGCGGCAGGCCCAGTGTCAGCTCGGCGTCGAGAACCGCGATGTCGGGCAAGATGATTGGCGAGGACACGCCGCGCTTTTCTTCCTCGCCAACGGTGATGATGGAGACCGGCGTCACCTCCGATCCGGTGCCCGCAGTGGTGGGCACCAGTGCCAGCGGCAGGCGCGGCCCTTTGGCCTGCGCCACGCCCCAGGCCGTGTCGAGATCCTCTCCGGAGCCGATCAGCAGGGCGGCGAGCTTGGCGACGTCGAGCGACGATCCGCCGCCGAAACCCGCGAGACCCGTGGCGCCTGCAGTACGGCCTGCTTCCACCGCCTTTTCAAGTGTCTGGCGCGAAGGGTCCGCCTCGACCGCGTCGAAAATGGTGACGGTCGCACCCTCCGCCTCCAGCGATGTTATCGCATTGTCGCAAAGCCCGAGCTTGCGCAGGCCGGGATCGGTGACGAACAGCACCACCCGTCCGAGCTTGCGGCCGGCGAGCGCGCCGAACCGGCGCGCGGCCCCCGGCTCGAAGATCACGGATGGGGTTGTGTTGAAGGTGAAGGGGGCAAAGGCGTGGGTATCCATGCCGTCGAAATTGACAAGGGCGCGCTGATTTGTCGAGAGTGAACCGGGATTGTGGCAAGTTGAGCGCATTGGCAAGGCGGAAATCGCCATGCTAGATGTCTTGACCAAACGATAAAAACAAAGTTCCAGAGGGGTTGATCGGGCGCATGGCAGAAGCTGCGATCGAACTGGTCGGCATAAACAAGAGTTTCGGCGCGGTTCACGCCAACCGGGACATCCATCTCGAGATTCCGCGCGGCACCATTCACGGCATCATCGGCGAGAACGGCGCGGGCAAGTCGACCCTGATGTCGATCCTGTACGGCTTCTATCAGGCCGACAGCGGCGAGATCGCGTGTCGGGGAAGCCGATCCAGATCGGCACGCCGAACGACGCGATCGCGGCCGGCATCGGCATGGTCCATCAGCACTTCATGCTGGTGCAGAATTTCACCGTTGTGGAAAACGTCATTCTCGGCGCGGAAGGCGAGGCGCTTCTGGGCTCCTCCATCGCCAAGGCGCGCGCGGAACTCGTGCGGCTGGAGAAGGAATACGGCCTCGAAGTCAATCCCAACGCGATCATCGAGGAACTGCCTGTCGGCCTGCAGCAGCGCGTGGAAATCCTCAAGGCGCTCTATCGGGGCGCCGAGATCCTGATCCTGGACGAGCCGACCGGCGTGCTCACGCCGGCCGAGGCCGACCATCTGTTCCGTATCCTCGCCCAGTTGAAGGACGAGGGTAAGACCATCGTCCTGATCACGCACAAACTACGCGAGATCATGGCCATCACCGACAACGTCTCGGTCATGCGGCAGGGCCAGATGGTTGCCACGCGCAAGACCGCCGAAACCACGGTCGAGGAATTGGCCGAGCTTATGGTCGGGCGTCGCGTGCTGCTACAGGTGGAGAAGGGCGCAGCCAAACCCGGCGAGTTCAAGCTTTCGGTCAAGAACCTGACGGTGAAGGATTCGCGCGGCGTGACCATGGTCAACGACGTCTCCTTCGACGTGCGCGCCGGCGAGATCGTCGGCATCGCAGGCGTTGCCGGCAACGGCCAGTCCGAGCTTCTTGAAACCATCGCCGGCATCCGCCGCGCCGAATCCGGCACCGTCATGCTCGACGGCAAGCCGATCGACGTGACCGGGCTGGCCGACCCCGGCGAGTTGCGCGACAGGGGGCTCGCCCATGTTCCGGAGGACCGGCATTATGTCGGCCTCGTCCTGCCGTTCGAGGAATATGAGAACTCGATCCTCGGCTATCACGACCACAAGCAGTATTTGCGAGGGCCCTTTCTCGACATCGAGGCCATCCGCGCCGATGCGCGCGAAAAGATCGAGAAATACGACATCCGCCCCGCCAACGAGCGGTTGAAGACGGCCAATTTCTCCGGCGGCAACCAGCAGAAGATCGTGCTGGCGCGCGAGATGGAGAAGGACCCGGGCGTTCTGGTCGTCGGCCAGCCGACGCGCGGTGTCGACGTCGGCGCCATCGAGTTCATCCACAAGCGCCTCATCGACATGCGCGACGCCGGCAAGGCCGTGCTGCTGGTCTCGGTGGAGCTGGACGAAATCCGCTCGCTGTCCGACCGCATTCTCGTGATGTTCGACGGTCGCATCGTCGGCGAGCGCGACGGCGAGGCCAGCGAAGGCGAACTGGGCCTGCTCATGGCCGGCGTCGAACAACAGGAGGCCGCGGAATGAGCGCGCCCTACGCAAAGCTTCCGGCCTGGGCCGACTATGGACTGATCCCCGTCATCAATCTCGTCGTCGCCTTCGCGGTCGCGGGGCTGGTCGTGCTGCTGGTGGGGAGAACCCTTTCCGGGCAGCCGCCATCATGGTCGAGGGCGCATTCGGCGGTGGACGCAACATCGCCTACACGCTCTATTATTCGACGAGCTTCATCTTCACCGGCCTTGCGGTTGCGGTGGCCTTCCACGGCGGCCTGTTCAACATCGGTGGCGAGGGGCAGGCCTATGTCGGCGGGCTCGGCGTCGCGCTGGTTTGTCTGACGTTTGATTCCATTCTGCCGTGGTGGCTCACCTTCCCGCTCGCGATTCTCGGCGCGGCGGCCATCGGTGCGGCCTGGGCTTTCATTCCCGCCTATCTGCAGGCCAAGCGCGGCTCGCATATCGTCATCACGACGATCATGTTCAACTTCATCGCCGCCAGCCTGATGGTCTATCTGCTGGTGGGCGTGCTCAAGCCCACCGGATCGATGGCGCCGCAGACCCGCACCTTCCTCGATGGCGGGCAGCTCCCCAAGCTCAACTGGCTGATGGAGGCGTTCGGCTTCACCGTGCGCTCGTCGCCGTTCAACATATCGTTTCTGCTGGCGCTGCTCTGCGCCTTCCTCGTCTGGCTGCTGATCTGGCGCACGAAGCTGGGCTACGAGATCCGCACCCAGGGCTTCAGCCCCAAGGCCGCGCGTTATGCCGGCATCGGCGAGGCGCGCATCATCATCATCACCATGATGATCTCCGGTGCGCTCGCCGGCATGATGGCCCTCAACCCGGTGATGGGCGACCAGAATCGGCTTCAGCTCGATTTCGTCACCGGCGCGGGTTTCGTCGGCATCGCCGTGGCGTTGATGGGCCGCTCGCATCCGGCCGGCATCGTCCCGGCCGCTATCCTGTTCGGCATGCTCTACCAGGGTGGCGCGGAGCTAGCCTTCGAGATGCCCGCAATAAGCCGCGACATGATCGTCATCATCCAGGGCCTCGTCATCCTGTTTGCCGGCGCGCTCGAGCACATGTTCCGGCCCTCGGTTCAGGCGCTGTTTGCAAGCCTCAGTCCGAAGTCCATGGGCGTGACCGCTGCCCGGCAGGGAGACGCCTGAGATGGAGTTCTTCAACACCCTCGTCGTCATCCTCGACTCGACGATCCGCCTGTCGATCCCGCTGCTGCTGGCCTGCCTTGCGGGTCTCTACTCCGAGCGGTCCGGCATCTTCGACATCGGCCTCGAGGGCAAGATGCTGGCCGGCGCCTTCGCCGCCGGCGCGGCTGCAGCCGTCTACGGCTCCGCGTGGTATGGGCTCGGCGCGGCGATCCTCGTTTCCGGTTTTCTTGCGCTCGTTCACGGCTTTGCCTCGATCACCCATCGCGGCAACCAGATCGTCTCGGGCGTTGCCATCAACTTCATAGCTGCCGGCTCCACCATCATTCTCGGTCAGGCCTGGTTCAGCCAGGGCGGCCGCACGCCCTCGCTCGGCGGCGACAGCCGCTTCGGTGCCATCACCCTTCCGTTTGCCGAGGCCGTGCGCGATGTCCCGGTTGTCGGCTACGTCTATTACGAGCTGATTTCCGGCCAATCGATCCTCGCCTATTTCGCCTTCTTCATGGTCTTCGCCACATGGTGGGTGCTGTTCCGCACCCGCTTCGGCCTGCGCCTGCGCGCAGTGGGCGAAAACCCGGCCGCGGTCGACACCGCAGGCATCTCGGTCACATGGCTGCGCTATCGCGCCGTACTCATCACCGGCGCACTCTGCGGCGTTGCGGGCACCTATCTGGCGCTGACGCAGAATGCCGGCTTCGTCAAGGACATGACCGCCGGTCGCGGCTTCATCGCGCTCGCGGCTCTCATCTTCGCCAAGTGGCGGCCGGTGCCGGCGATGTTCGCCTGCCTGCTGTTCGGCTTCCTCGACGCGCTGGCGATCCGCCTGCAGGGCACGCCGCTGCCGCTGGTCGGCCGCGTGCCGGTGCAATTCTTCCAGGCGCTGCCCTACGTGCTGACCGTGATCCTGCTTGCAGGCTTCATCGGCAAGGCGATCCCGCCGCGCGCCGGCGGCGTGCCCTATGTGAAGGAGCGTTGATTGAAAGTGTTCGAGTGCCGCCATGTCGCATGATCTTTTTTTCTTGCCGCGCGCGAAGCGATGGCGAAGTGCCATGCGCCCTATTCCAGATTTCCGGTCGGTGCCGCGCTCCGCACCGAGGACGGGCGTATCTTTTCCGGCGCGAACATCGAGGTTGCGTCCTATCCCGAGGGCTGGTGCGCGGAAACGACGGCGCTCGGCCACTATGTGATGGGCGGCGGCGGCAGGATCACCGAGATCGCGGTGGTCGCCGAAAAGATGCCGCGCATCACGCCCTGCGGCGGCTGCCGCCAGCGGCTCGCCGAGTTCGCCGGGCCGGACGCACGGCTTCACCTGTGCGACGAAACGGGTGTCGTCCAGACCCTGACCATGGGCGAGATCCTGCCGCTGGGCTTTGCCGGAGACATCCTGAAATGAACCGCACCATCGCCAAGATCACCGAGGCACTGGAGGGGCGCACGCCCAAGACGGCGCTGGTTCTAGGCTCCGGGCTTGGCAGCCTCGTCGACGAGGTCGAGAACGCGGTTCGCATCCCCTATGCCGAGCTGCCGGTCTTTCCGCACAGCGGCGTGACCGGCCATGCGGGGCAGCTCGTCGCCGGGGACCTCGGCGGCACGCCTGTCATCATGCTGGCCGGACGCGCCCACTATTACGAGCACGGCAATCCCGCAGCCATGCGGCCGGCGCTGGAGGCGCTGACCGGGATAGGCATCGAGAAGCTGATCCTCACCAACGCGGCGGGCTCGCTGGAGCCCGATATGGGGCCCGGCTCAGTGATGCTGATCACCGACCACATCAATTTTTCCGGCACCAACCCGCTCTTCGGCGAGCCGACCGATAGACGCTTCGTCGGGCTCACCGAAGCCTACGACGCCGGCATGCGCGCCGCATTCGAGAAGGCCGCGGAAGCGACTGGCACGGCGCTCCACCAGGGCGTCTACATGTGGTTCTCCGGACCATCCTTCGAGACGCCTGCAGAGATACGCATGGCGCGCATCATGGGTGCCAACGCCGTCGGCATGTCGACCGTGCCGGAGGTGATCGTCGCGCGTTTCCTCGGCCTGCGCGTGGCCGCGTGTTCGGTCATCACCAACCTTGCCGCTGGCATGACCGGCAGCGAGCTTTCGCACGACGAGACGAAGGAGATGGCACCGCTCGGCGGCCAGCGTCTCGCAACGATCCTGAAGAAAATGTTCGCCGACGGACTGGTCGACGGGTAGGCGCCGGCCATGCTCCCTCAGGAAATCGTCAGGAAAAAGCGCGATCGGCAGCCGCTGACGCCCGATGAGATCGCCGCTTTCGTAGCCGGCCTTACCGACGGTTCCTTCTCCGAGGGGCAGGTCGCGGCGCTCGGCATGGCGATCTTCCTCAACGGCATGGAGCGCGACGAAGCCGTCGCGCTGACGCTTGCGATGCGCGATTCCGGTACTGTGCTCGATTGGTCGGATATGCCCGGCCCGGTGACGGACAAGCATTCGACGGGCGGCGTCGGCGACAACGTTTCGCTGATGCTCGCGCCCATCGTCGCGACCTGCGGCGCCTATGTACCGATGATCTCCGGTAGGGGGCTTGGCCACACGGGCGGCACGCTCGACAAGATGGATGCCATCCCCGGCTACACCAGCCAACCCGACAAGGCGCTGTTCCGCAAGGTGGTGCGCGAGGTGGGCTGCGCGATCATCGGCCAGACGGCCGATCTGGCGCCCGCCGACAAGCGCTTCTATGCCATTCGCGACGTGACCGGCACGGTCGAATCGATCCCGCTGATTACCGCGTCCATCCTGTCGAAGAAGCTTGCTGCCGGGCTCCAGTCGCTGGTGCTCGACGTGAAGGCCGGCAATGGCGCTTTCATGGCAACGAAGAAGAGTGCCTCCGGGCTCGCGCAAAGCCTGGTCGAGGTCGCGAACGGCGCAGGCCTGCCGACCACGGCGCTGATGACCGACATGAACCAGCCGCTGGCAAGCGCTGCCGGCAACGCCGTCGAGGTTGCCAATGCCGTCGATTTCCTCACCGGCCGCGCCCGCGACCGCCGGCTGGAGGTGACGCTGGCGCTTGCGGCCGAGATGCTGCTCGCGGCCGGCATCGCATCCACCCACCGTCAGGCCGACAGCCTCGCCGGCAATGCGCTCTCGTCTGGTCGCGCTGCGGATGTCTTCGGCCGCATGGTCTCGGCTTTGGGCGGCCCGGCGGACTTCGTAGATAAGTACGAGACCTACCTGCCTCAGGCGCCCGTCATACGGCCGGTGAAGTCCGGTAAGTCGGGCTTCGTCACGGCAATCGCATCGCGCGACATCGGCATCGCCGTCGTTGCGCTCGGCGGCGGCCGCACGAAGCCGGAAGACGTGATCGACCATGCTGTCGGCATCACGGCGCTCGCGCCGGTCGGCACTGACATCGCCAAGGGTGACGCGCTGGCGATCGTCCATGCGCCCAATGAAGCCGACGCGGACCAGGCGGAAGCGGCGGTTCATGCCGCCTACACGCTGGGCGAGGGCAGGCCGCGTATGCCTCGGCCAGTTATCCGCCGCATCGCGCTCTCAAGCTGAGTAAGAAAAACATTAAACCGATCGGTTGACATTCAGTCGGGCGAGCTCTAATTAAACCATATGGTTGAAAATGAAGCCGCCCAACTCGATGCCGTCTTCCACGCGCTGTCCGATGCGACGCGCAGGGCGATGCTGCACACGCTCTCGACGGGCGAGAGAAGCATCGGCGAGCTGGCCGCGCCATTCTCTATGAGCCTCGCGGGCGCCTCCAAGCACGTGAAGGTGCTGGAAGGCGCAGGCCTCGTGCGCCGCGAGATACGAGGCCGCACGCATCTGTGCAGGCTCGACGCCGCGCGGCTCGCCGAGGCGCAGGCCTGGCTTCGCTACTACGAGCGCTTCTGGACCGGCCGTCTCGATGCGCTGGATGCGCTGCTGCGCGCCGAGGACGAAGAGATGGAGAATTCGAAATGACCGCCAGTCAGCCCGTCATCTTGCAGGTCAAGCGCCGGTTCGACGCATCGCCGGAGCGGGTCTTCGACGCCTGGCTCGATCCGGAGACAGCCGGCAAATGGTTGTTCCGCAGCGAGGAAGGTGAGGCCGTCACTGGCCGTGTGGATGCACGGGTCGGCGGCAGCTTTGCCTTTGTCAGCCACCGCAAGGATGGCGACATCGAACATACCGGCGATTATCTGGAGATCGACCGGCCGCGACGGCTGGTCTTCACCTTCGCGGTGCTGGCGTTCAGCCCGGAATACGACCGCGTGACGATCGAAATCGCGCGTCTCGACAAGGGATGCGAACTGACCCTGACGAGCGAGATGGCGCCGGATGTCTTTGCCGAGTGGGGCGAGCAGACCCGCAAGGGCTGGACCATGATGCTCGACGCCCTCGCGGCTCAACTGGAGGCCTGAGCCATGTTCAGGGTCGATCCGACACAGGACGGGCAGGGCATCGTTTCCGAGCCCGCGACGGTGCGGATAGAAAAGCTGCTGCCTGGGCCGGTCGAGCGCATATGGGACTATCTCACCGATCCCGCCAAGCGGCGGCTCTGGCTGGCTGCCGGTATCATGGAGCCCCACCCCGGCGGGCAGGTCGAGCACCTGTTCCGTCATCGGGAACTGTCCGACGAGGCAACCCCGGAAAGATACCGCGACTTTGAGGACAGCCCCGCCATGCACGGCGAGGTCACGCAATGGGATCCGCCGCGCACCCTCGCCTACACATGGCCCGGCGACAGCGGTGCGAGCGAGGTTACCTTCGAGCTCTTTCCCGAAGGGCGTGATGTGCTGCTTGTCGTGACTCACCGCAGGTTGGGCGACCCGGAGACAATGGTCAGCGTCGCCAGCGGCTGGGATGCGCATCTGGGCATCCTTGCCGACCGGCTGGCAGGCGACACGCCGCGCGGCTTCTGGAGCACTCACGCGCGGCTCGAAGAAATCTATCGGGACAGATTCAACAAAATCGACGGAGAGAACAGCAGATGACCGACTTTGCAGGCGGCCGCAACATCGCCATGAAGGTGCCGCCCCACCAGTATGAAGAAACGGTGCGCTTCTATCGCGATGTCATCGGCCTTGCCCAGATCGAGGGCCACGAGCCTGCTGTCGGCTTTCACTTCGGGGCTAACCAGCTCTGGATCGACCAGGCGCCGGGCATGAGCCAGGCCGAAATCTGGCTGGAAATCGTCATGGACGACAAGGACGCCGCCGCCGACCATCTGGCGAAGGCCGGCGTCGCCCGTCGCGATGAAATCGAGCCGCTGGGCTCCGATTTCAAGGGCTTCTGGGTATCCAGCCCTTCGTCGATCATTCACCTCGTCGACGAAAGGACCGGAGCCTGGTGAATACGAAAGGGCAAACCCGATGATACGATGCAATCTGTCCTCGGTGACGGTGCTAGACCAGCAGAAGGCCGAGGATTTCTATGTCGGACGGCTGGGCTTTGTGAAGAAGCACGACGTTCCGGCCGGAGCGGCGCGCTGGCTCACCGTTGAGGCCGCCGACGGTTCCGGTGTGGAACTGCTGCTGGAGCCGGCGGGCATGGATTTCGCCCGGGATTACCAGAAGGCGCTCTACGAGCGCGACATCCCTTTCACCCAGCTCGGCTGCGATGACGTGCAGGCGGAGTACGAGCGGTTGACGGGGCTCGGCGTCGTTTTCCGCGGTGAGCCGCGCGCACCGGGGCCGGACATGCCATTGATGGCGACCTTCGAAGATGGCTGCGGAAACCTGATCCTGCTGGTCGAGGGCTGACCGCCTATGCGCCCGTCGCACGCCGGAAATGGATGACGGTTCCGTCTTCCAGGCTGCCGCGTGCCGTTTCCTTAAACCCGAGGCGACCAGCGAGCTGCACGGAAGGCGTGTTGCCCTCGCTGATGATGCAGCTCAGGGGAACGCCGCGATGGTTCTGATCGGCCCAGCCGAGGATGGCGGTCATGGCTTCCCGCGCAAGACCCTTTCCCTGGACGGAAGGGTGCAGGACCCAGCCAGCCTCCAGCGTGCCGTCCAGCGTGGGTTCGATCGCGCGCTTGATGTCCATCAGCCCGGCCTCCCCGACAAGCTTGCCGGATTCTCGATCCGTCAGTGTCCAGAACCCGGCGCGCAGCACGGCCCACAGGCCCCGTGAACGCAGGATGCGACCCCAGCATTCCGACCTGGTGAGCGGACGACCGCTGATGAACCGCACGACGTCATCCTGGGTCCAGAGGTCGAGATAGGCGTCGAGGTCTTCCGGGCGATGCTCCCTCAGGATGAGGCGCTCGGTGTGAAGAACGGGAACGGTGCTCATTGTCCGCCGAGCTTTTCGGCAATCAATGCGGCAAGCCTTGTCGCCACGTCGTTCTTGCTCATTTCCGGCCACTCCTCGGCGCCGTCGGCGGAGACGATGCGGACGAGATTACGGTCGCCGCCCATCACGCCCGACGCGTTAACGCCGCTGTCATGGGAAACGTCGTTGGCGACGATCAGGTCGGCGCCCTTCCTCTTCAACTTCGCGCGGGCGTTTTCGAGCACGTTCTGCGTCTCTGCCGCAAAGCCAACCACCAGTTTCGGCCGGTTGGCGTGGTGCCCGATGGTGGCCAGGATGTCGGGGTTCTCGACCATCTGCAGCGCCGGCGGCCCTTTGCCCGGTTCCTTCTTGATCTTCTCGCCCGCCTCGCCCTCGGTGCGCCAGTCGGCGACCGCTGCAACGAAAACGCCGGCGTCGGCAGGCAGCGTCGCTTCCACGGCGGCCTTCATCTGCCGGGCAGATTCGACGTGGATGACATTGACGCCGGCCGGGTCGGCGAGCGTCACCGGACCCGATACGAGATGCACCTCCGCGCCGAGCCGCGCTAGCGCGCCGGCGATCGCATGGCCCTGCTTGCCCGAAGAACGGTTGGCGATGTAGCGCACCGGGTCGATCGGCTCGTGCGTCGGTCCCGATGTCACCACGATCTTGCGGCCGGCAAGCGGTTTTGGTGCCTCGTCCAGCAGAGCCTCGATCGCGGCGACGATCTCCAGCGGTTCGGCCATGCGGCCGTCACCGGCCTCGCCGCTCTCGGCCATCTCGCCGCGCCCCGGTCCGACGAAGGCGACGCCGTCCTGCTCCAATGTCGCGCGATTGCGGCGCGTGGCCGGATGGCTCCACATGCGCGGGTTCATGGCCGGCGCGATCAGCACCTTCTTGTCGGTGGCCATCAGCGTGGTCGATGCGAGGTCGTTGGCGAGCCCGTTCGCCATCTTCGCCATCAGGTCGGCGGTGGCAGGCGCCACGACTACAAGGTCGGCCTCCCGCGACAGGCGGATATGGCCGACATCGTGCTCGTCCTGCCGGTCGAAAAGGTCGCTGAACACATGATCGGCCGAGAGCGCGCCGACGGCCAGTGGCGTCACGAATTCCTGGGCCGCAGCCGTCATCACGCAGCGCACCGAAGCACCGCGCTCGCGCAGGCGCCGTATCAGGTCGAGGCATTTGTAGGCCGCGATGCCGCCGCCGATGATGAGCAGGATGCGTTTGCCGGAAAGGATCATGCGTCGCCCGCGATCACGTCACGCCGGCTTCAGTGCCGGCTCGACGTCGGTATGGACGAAATCGTCGCCTTTGAACAGCAGTGGAAGGCCGCGTGTCTTGGCCAGGGCGTAAGCGAAACAATCGCCCATGTTGAGGTTGGCACGGTGTTTCGATCCTCTGCCGTAGCGGGCATAGCCCAGTCGGGCAGCGGCAAGCTGATCTTTGTCGAACGGTATGATGGTCAGCGCGAGCAGGTCGATGAGAAGGTCTAGCCGTTCGCTGCGATCGCTGAATCTTTCCGCCGTCGCGACGCAGGTCGCCTCGAACAGCGTCGCCGAACTGATCAGTGCCTGGTCGGCCTCATGAAAAGCCTGCTTGAAGACGGGTGAATCGGGCTCGTCGTTGAGAACTGCGATGATGGCTGACGTATCCACAACGAGGAGAATCAACGCAGCCCTTCATCCCACATCTCGTCGCTCACCTTCTTCAAGTCGAACGGCTTATCCGGCTTCCTCCCAAGTTGGGTTAGCGCTTCTATCGACGGCTTGCGGCGAGGCTGCTCGACTGCAACGCCGCGTGCCAAGGCATCCCTCGCCTCCTGTTCCATGGACACTCCATGCTCCGCGGCGAGCTTGCGCAACTGGTACTTCACATTTGGATCGAGATTACGGATCGTCAAAGTGCTCACTGACTGACCCCTTGCCGAAATTGTCATTCGAGAATGCTATCAATGTAAGCATTGCTAGCATTGCAGTCAAATTGCCCTACCCGAGCTGCACCGCGATCCAGATCAACGTCGCCGCGATGATCCATAGTGCTATCCGCCCGGATCGCGTCCGCCGAGCCTCGGCGCGTCCGATCTTGTCGGCCGTTTCGTCGTCGAAACGAAGTCCGTTTTCGGCCATCGCGTCGATCTCGCGCGACAACCGCTCGGTGCGCGCAGCAAGGTCGGGTGCCTGGCGGGCCAGCGAAACCAGCGCGCCGACGCCGTCGCGGGCGTCTTCGAGCATGCCGCGCGGCCCGAGATTGGCCCGGATCCAGTCGCCCACCACCGGCTCCGACGTCTTCCACATGTTGAAGGCGGGGTCGAGCGTGCGCGCCACGCCCTCCACCACCACCATGGTCTTCTGCAGCAGTACCAGCTCGGTCCGGGTCTGCATGTCGAATAGCTCGGTCACCTCGAACAGCAGGGTCAGCAGCCGCGCCATGGAGATGGTTTCGGCCGGCTGCCCGTGGATCGGTTCGCCGATGGCGCGGATCGCCTGCGCGAAGGCGTGCACGTCGTGGGTGCGCGGCACGTAGCCGGCCTCGAAATGCACCTCGGCGACGCGCAGATAATCGCGCGTGATGAAGCCGTAGAGGATTTCGGCGAGGAACCGACGTTCCTTCTTTCCGAGCCGCCCGGCAATGCCGAGGTCGACGGCGACGATGGTCCCGTCCGCTTCCACGAACAGGTTGCCGGGGTGCATGTCGGCATGGAAGAACCCGTCGCGAAGCGTGTGGCGCAGGAACGACTGGATCAGCGATGCCGCCAGCGCCTTGAGGGTGTGCCCGCGGCGCGCAGGCCATCGATGTCGTTCATCTTGACGCCGTCGATCCACTCCATGGTGACGACATCGCGCCCGGTGCGCTCCCAGTCCACCCAAGGCACGCGGAAGCCCGGGTCGTCGCGCGTGTTCTCGCCCAGCTCGGACAATGCGGCCGCTTCGAGCCGCAGATCCATTTCGATCTTGGTCGTCTGCGCAAGCGTCTGCGTCACCTCGACGGGCTTCAGCCTGCGCGAGGAAGGCATGAAGCGCTCCTGCATCCGCGCGGCGATGAAATAGCTCTCCAGGTCGTTGAAGAAGCGCCGGCGCACCCCGGCCGGATCACCTTCACCGCGACTTTCGTCTCGCTGCCATCCCGCAGAACGGCTGCCGGATGCACCTGCGCGATCGATGCGGCGGCGATTGGCGCGTCGAAGTGACGGTAGAGTTCAGTGATCGGCCGGCCCAGCGATTCCTCGATCTCGGCGACAGCTTCCGCGGTCGGGAAGGTCTTCATCCGGTCCTGGAGATTGGCAAGGTCCGTCGCCACATCGGCACCGACGACGTCCGGGCGCGTCGCCAGGAACTGGCCGAGCTTCACGTAGGAGGGGCCCAGCCGATCGACGGCAAGCGACATCCTCTGGCTGCGCTCGCGGTTCTTCACCTTGCGCCGCGCAAGCAGTTTCGCCGTGCGCCATGCCATTCGGGGCGCGCCGGTGAGCTGGTCGCCTGGCAGGGCTGCGAACACGCCTTCGCGCGCGAGAATCCAGCCGGCGCGAACGAGCCGGAAATAGGCGCCCAAAGTGCTCATACGGCCGCCTGCTTCAAAGCTTCCAGCCCGAATGAAGCGCCGCAATGCCGCCCGAATAATCGCGCCAGGTCACGCGGTCGAAGCCTGCTTTCCGGATCATCGCCGCGAAATTCTCCTGGTTGGGGAACTTGGCGATCGATTCGACCAGATAGCGATAGGGTTCGCCCTCGCCGGCCACCATTTCGCCGATGCGCGGAATGGCGTTGAAGGACCATGCCTCATAGGCCTTGTCCAGAAGCGGCATCTGCACCTCGGAGAATTCGAGACAGAGAAGACGCCCCCCGGCTTCAGAACGCGAAACGCTTCGGCAAGCGCAACATCGATGCGCGGCACGTTGCGGATGCCAAACGCGATCGTATAGGCGTCGAAAGTCCGGTCGTCGAAGGGCAATTCCTCGGCATTCGCCTCGACGAAATCGATATGCTGGGCGATGCCGCGCTGCTCTGCCCGGTCGCGGCCAACTGCCAGCATCGACCCGTTGATGTCCAGCACCGTGGCGTGAGCATTGCGCTGTGAAGCCTCGATGATGCGGAAAGCGATGTCGCCGGTGCCGCCTGCAACGTCCAGCACACGCCAGCCGGGCCGCCTTGGTGGGTTCAGCCAGGCCACCATCGCATCCTTCCAGAGACGGTGCAGACCGCCCGACATCAGGTCGTTCATCAGGTCGTAGCGGTTGGCAACCTTGTGGAACACGTCGTTGACGAGCTCCTGCTTCTCGCCAGCGCCGACCTCGCGAAAGCCGTAGGCCGTCTCCATGCCGCCCGTGGCGGTCGTGCGCTGTTCCGACATATGCTCACCTGTTCGAATTTTGGCCGGACCATAGCCGATCGCGGAACGGGGCGCTATTGTCGAAGCCGCGATGAACGGCCGCGCCTCGCAGCGGCGAGACGAGGAGAAAGCGATGGCGCTGAAGGCCGAACTGCACTGCCATGTGGAAGGCGCCGCCGCGCCCGACCTGGTGATCGAACAGGCACGCAAATACGACAAGCCGGTCGAGCCTTTCATCCGTGACGGATCTTTCGTCTGGCACGACTTCACGTCCTTTCTCGCCGCCTACGATTTCGCTGCCGACCTGTTCCGCACGGAAGAGGACTACGCCAAGCTCACCGAGCACTACCTGACCGGCCTGGCGCGCGACGGCGCGATCTATTCCGAGGTCTTCACCTCGCCCGACCACGCCACCAAGGCCGGTCTTTCGCCGAAGGCGTATACCGATGCGCTCGGCGAAGGCATGATGCGCGCCAAGGCCAAGACCGGCATCGAAGGCCGCATGATCGTCACGGGCGTGCGGCATTTCGGGGTCGAATCGGTCGAGGCCGCGGCCCGCTTTGCGGCCAAATGCGGCCATCCGCTGGTCACGGGCTACGGCATGGCGGGCGACGAGCGCTTCGGCGAGGTCGAGGATTACGTCCGCGCCTTCGAGATCGCGCGCGAGGCAGGCCTCGGCATCACCGTCCATGCCGGCGAGCTGGCGGGCTGGGAAAGCGTGCAGGCCGCGCTCGACCATCTGCGACCGTCACGTATCGGCCACGGCGTTCGCGCGATTGAAAACCCGGATCTCGTCAGGCGCATCGCCGCCGAAGGCATCGTGCTCGAGGTCTGTCCGGTCTCGAACATCGAACTGAAGGTCTTCCCGTCCTTTGCCGAGCACCCGTTCCCCGCGCTGCGCAAGGCAGGCTGCAAGGTCACGCTGAACTCCGACGATCCACCCTATTTCTGGACGTCGCTGAAGCGCGAATACGAGGTCGCGGCCGAGCATTTCGGTCTTTCCGGCAAGGATTTGAACCAGATCACGCGCGCCGCGATCGAGGCCGCTTTCGTCGACCGCAAGACGCGGGCCGCGTTGCTGGCAAGGCTCGATGCGCCCGCATCGCGTCACTGACAAATTTGTGGTTGTCGAAACGCGCACGGTATCTCCTTTGCCGCGCAGTCGTTAATATCGCCGGCAATCAACGGATTTCGGAGAGCAAGGCACATGAATGGCGTAACCGTGGTCGATCACCCGCTTGTCCAGCACAAGCTCACCATCATGCGCGACAAGGAAACCTCGACGGCCAGCTTTCGCCGCCTGCTGCGCGAGATTTCGCTGCTCTTATGCTACGAGGTCACGCGCGAGCTGGACCTGACCACACGCACCATCGAGACACCGCTGATGCCGATGGAAGCGCCGACGCTCGAGGGCAAGAAGCTTGTGTTCGCTTCGGTGCTGCGTGCCGGCAACGGCCTGCTCGACGGCATGCTCGACCTGGTGCCGGCCGCCCGCGTCGCCCATATCGGCCTCTACCGCGATCACGACACGCTGGAAGCCGTGGAATATTTCTTCAAGGCGCCGGGCGACCTTGAGGATCGCCTCGTCATCGTGGTGGACCCGATGCTCGCGACGGCGAATTCGGCCATCGCGGCCGTCGACAAGCTCAAACAGCGCGGCGCGACCAATCTGCGCTTCCTCTGCCTGCTGGCCGCGCCCGAGGGCATCGAGCGCTTCACCTCGGCCCACCCCGACGTGCCCGTCTTCACAGCCTCGATCGACGAGAAGCTCAACGAAAAGGGCTACATCGTGCCGGGCCTCGGCGATGCCGGAGACAGGATGTACGGCACCAAATAAGTGCCCGACGGTCCTCTAAGCGACCACCCGGCTCACTGACTTTGCTTCGCCGTGCGCGGCCGGATCGTAGACGACCATGCGATTGCGGCCCTGTTGCTTGGCCGCATAGAGTGCGTGGTCTGCCTTGCTGGCGGCACTTTCGAGCGTGTCCGAGACGCTGACGAGATGCGCACCGATGGATGTCGTGACGCGCAGCTTCGGGCCGCCGGCGATATCGATTGGGCGCGCGCGGATCGTATTGAGTATCTTGTCGCCGATGGCTGCCAGCGAGCGCATGTCGCAGGCCTTGAGGATCACCACGAACTCGTCGCCGCCCCAGCGGGCACACAGATCCTGTTCGCGGGTCACTTCAAGCAGCCGCTGCGCGACCTCGGCGATGACGACATCGCCGACCACATGGCCATGGCCGTCATTGACGGACTTGAAGTGGTCGATATCGAGGATCAGCAGGCCTGGGCGCGGCGCATTGATGGTCATGCGCCTTTCTTCCTGCGCGAAAGCTTCCACGAAGCCGCGCCGGTTCAGTACGCCGCTGAGCTGGTCGACATAGGCGATCCGCTCTAGCTGCTCCGTGCGCTGGCGAACGGCGGCTTCCAGCATGGCCCGGTCGGTTCCGACTGTCCGCGCCATCACGTTCAGGGTCCGTGCCAGCCGTGCGATCTCGTCCGAGCCCTTTTCGTCGGCGGCCTGTGAAAAGTCGCCAGCCTCGATGCGTCGCACGACGGTTTCGGTGCGCGCCAGCCGGTCAAGCACGCTGCGCTTGAAGAGGTAGGTGACCAGCCCGGCTGCAACGAGCATCACCAGCCCGATCAGGCAGGCTATGGGGCCGAAAAGGCGCCGATCTATGATCGTGCCGACGTCCATCAGCGTGACGTTGTACCAGCCGAGCTCACGGAGGTGGCCGACACCGACGAGCATGTCCGTGCCGTTCACCTTCAGGAAGCGTGCCTGCGCCTTGCCGTCACCTTGCTCAGCCACCGCGTCCATCATGGCCGCGAACGTTGCGCGGTCGCCTTCCGTATCGAGGAAACGGAAGAACGTCTTCTTGTCGCTGTCGTCCTTGGTCAGGCTGCGGAAATCGATCAGGCTGGCGTCCCGGCTGGCCTGCACCGCGCCCGACCGGTCCACGAACATGCTCTCCACGCCGGGCTGGTCGCTCTCGACGACCTCGCGCAGGAAGGTGGTCAGGTCGATGCCTGTGCCGACGACGCCGAGCACGTCGCCATCCTCCTCGATGACGCAATTCATCCACACCTTGGTGACTGCCAGCACGACGTCGTGGTTGACGTTGAGATGGCAGCCGGGGCCGGCGGCGAGCGTCTTGTAGTACCAATCGTCGCTTGGATTGGCCGGGGACACCGCGTAGCGTAGCTGGTCGCCGGTGTAGGTGCCGTCCTGGTCGTTGAAATAGTAGTTGCCGGACGAGCCGACGATGAAGAAGTAGCTGCGGTCGATGAACGTTCGCCGGAAATGCTCCAGCTCGGCAATCCCGCGCGCCTTGCTGTCGTCACCGAACTCGTTGCGAGCCCAGTCGATGATCGTCGGCGAGCGCATCAGCGTCTCGGCCAGCGCTACCTCGCGCCGCAGCGCCTCAAGGCCGCGATAGCGGTCGTAGAGGATCTGCCGCTCGGCAAAAAGCGTGCCCAGCGTGACGACCGTCCGGTCGACGATCCATGTGAAGGCAAGAGCGGCCGGAATCGCGACCGTGACGAACGCCGCCAGCGTCAGGACAAGCACGCGCAGGCGCAGACTGGCCGCGAATTTTTGCTTCAGCGACGTCAGAATACTGGCTGCCATGAATACCCCGGTCCCGCAGCTTGGGCGAACAGCCCAAGCCTTTCCCCTGCCTGAAGGACGGTATGTATCCGAACTTTAGTTAAAAGACAGCCATCGCGGTGCAGCCGCCGACAGGCTTTGCGAAGGCAGCCTATTGACGGAACGTCGGCGCGGGCGCAGAGCGTCGAAATGCGCTGGCTTTCTACGGGCCGCGTTTCCTTTCCGTTTGCCCGGAGGCGTCGTGACCTACTCAGGACTGTTTCAACTCGGCGCGTCGACCGTGATCTTCGTGCTGGCAGCCAGCGCCGCCAAAGGCTGGACGATAACCCCCACCCACTGGCGGCTTGCTCTCGTCCTTGCGCTTTATACGGCGGGCAACCTGATCATGCTGCGCCTGATCCGCGAGTTCGGCATGGGTGTGGCTCTCAGCCTCTCCGCCGTCATTCAGCTTGTCGCGGTCAACCTCGTCGCTTTCCTGTGGTTCGGCGAGAAGGTGAACGCGCTTCAGGGACTGGGCATTCTGGCGGCCATCGCGGCAATAGGCCTGATCACCGTCGGACCCTACCTTTCCGCACGCTGATTGCTGCCCGCGCGCCGGCTAGTCGCCGCGATAGATCAGCCAGTTTTTGGCGAAGTTGTTGGCAGATAGCGCCGAGAAACGCGTGACGCGGTTACGCCCTGCGGACTTGGAAGCATAGAGTGCGCGGTCGGCCTTCACATAAAGGTCGTCCGGCCCTTGGGCCTGCGTGGCCATGCAGATGCCGAGCGAAATCGTGATCGGGCCGTAATTGGTGCCCTTCGCAACGTTCACGAACGGCGCTTCCATCACGGCCTGCCGGATTTCTTCGGCCACCCGCGCGGTGGCTTCCTCTCCTGAGCCTTCGAGGATAACGGCAAATTCCTCTCCGCCCGTCCTGGCGACGAATGTACGCTCCTTGACCGTGGAGCGCATGATGCTGGCGACGATCTGGATGATGCGGTCGCCGACCGGATGCCCGAAGCGATCGTTGACCGACTTGAAGCTGTCGATGTCCGCGAGGATCAGCGCGCCGAAGGCGATGCCGCGATTGCTGTCGTAGATGCCTGCGATTGCCTGGTCGAAGGCTCGCCTGTTCTGCAACTGGGTCAGCGCATCCGTTTCCGCAAGGCGCCTGTATTCCTCGAGCTTGGATTTGACCTCCCGCAGCTCCTCCGACTTGTTGGTGATGGAGGAGACGATATGGCTGCGGTTCTCGATAGACGCGCGCGTGGCCGTCGCGGTGACCCCGACGATTTTCTCCAGAAATTCGCGTGTAATGGCCTGTCTGTTTCCGAGACCGTTCGACGTTTCGCCCAGGATCTTGCTGTAGGTCTCCATCGAAGACCGCTCCTTTTTGAGGAGCGTGATGATCTCGTCCAGCTTGGTCGTGATCGAATCGCGTGCTTCGTCGGCGTCGCCTTCATTCGGGCGTGACAGGAACCGACGCGCGATCTCGTCGAGCTGCTTCTGTGTCGGGCGTGCGCCGAGCGCCGAAAGCGCATCGGACAGCTCCTTGTTCCCGGCGGTCACGGCTTCGTAGAACAGTTCGTAATTGCGCGGCAGCGGCACGACCCCGAGCTGGCGCATCGTCAAAACGACGGTTGCCGCGGCATCGGGGCGATTGCCTGCCCCCTCGGCGCGGCGTGGCTCCGGCTCGTCCGGCGCCTGTGTCGTTGGCCTACCTGTCCCCAAACCCGTCCCTCGCCATGCACGCGTAAATGGCCGCGCAGGCCACCCTGCGGACCGTTGCGCTATCCGCACCCACATTTGAATCAAGCTAACCCTACGTCATTAAGCGTAGGTTAAGTTCAGTAGTCCCCAGCGCCCGACCTTCGCTTCCATTAGCATGCCGTGACGTAATCACAATACACCAACAACATTCCGTGAAGCGGAACACATGCCACCGCCGCGCCTTAAGTATGGAGCCAGTTGCCACGTCCGTGAAATCGAGAGGGACCACATATGCACCGCTATCTGTTTCACACGCTGGTTGCATCGCTGACCGTTGCAGGCGTGTCATCTCAAGCCTATGCGGTCGAGGAAACCTTCGAGACCGAAACCGGCGCGATCCAGGTCTCGACAATTGCCTCGGGCCTCAGCCACCCATGGGCAATTGCTTTCCTGCCGGGGATGGTGGCATGCTCGTCACCGAGCGCCCCGGGAATCTTCGCCGTGTAGCCAGCGACGGATCCGTTTCGGAACCCGTCGAAGGGGTGCCGGAGGTCGATGCGCGGGGACAGGGCGGCCTTCTGGATGTTGCGCTCGACCCGCAGTTTCAGGAAAACCGGCTTGTCTATCTCAGCTTCGCCGAGGCGGGCGAGGGCGGCAACGGTACGGCGGTTGCGCGCGGTCGTCTGAATGAAGACTTGTCGGCGCTCGAAGATGTCGAGATCATCTTCAGTCAGCAGCCCAAGGTGCAGAGCCGGGCGCATTTCGGATCGCGGCTGGTTTTCGACGGCGAGGGCCATCTCTACGTCACGCTCGGCGAGCGTTCGCAGGCGCAGTTTCGCGGACAGGCGCAGGATCTGGACTCCCACCTCGGCAAGATCGTGCGCATCAATCCCGACGGCAGCGTGCCCGACGACAATCCATTTGTAGGCCAGGACGACACGTTGCCCGAAATCTGGGCCTATGGCGTACGCAACGTGCAGGCCGCAGCCCTCCATCCCGAAACCGGGCTCTTGTGGGAGATCGAGCATGGTCCGCGCGGAGGCGATGAACTCAACATCATCGAGCCGGGAGCGAATTACGGCTGGCCGCTGGTCACGCTCGGCGTCGAATATAGTGGCGGCACCATCGGCGAGGGACTGGAAACCGCGGAGGGCATGGTCGACGCCATCTACACATGGACCCCGGTCATCGCGCCTTCGGGCATGATGTTCTACGGCGGTGATGCATTTGAGGAATGGCAGGGCGACCTTTTCGTCGGCGGCCTTGCCTCGACGGCGCTCGTGCGGCTGGAACTCGATGGCGACAGCGTCACCCACGAGGAACGACTGCTCGAGCCGCTCGGTCTGCGCATCCGCGACGTTGCCGAAGGGCCGGACGGCGCGATTTACGTGGCGACAGACGAGCAGAACGGCGGCATCCTGCGCATCGCGCCTGCCGACTGAGCAGGCCTTCATCGAGAGGGTTCGGCAGCCGGGACGAAATTCCGGGTCACACTTCTGGCGGCTATCTCGTCATGTCAGTGAAAGGAAACTGACATGACACGAACCCTGCTTTTTGTTCTGGCCGCCTATCACGGCATGAACGGGGCTGTGATGCTCGCAGCGCCCGAAACCTGGTATTCTGTTGTTCCCGATGTCGAGCACACGGGGCCGATTAACGTCCATTTCATTCGCGATATAGGTCTCGGCTTCCTGGCGTCGGCGATGGCGCTGGTGCTTGTAGCGCGCGGCCACCGGAGCGCGCTGCTTCCGGCATTGGTCTTTCTTGGAGGCCACGCTGCACTGCATGTTGTCGAAATGATCGCCCACGGCACGACGGCGACCGCTGCCGTGAGAGACCTGACGACCATAGTGTTGCCGGCCCTGCTGCCGTTGGTCGCCTTGAAGTCGGCACCCACGATACCGAACGGGGAGCGTGCATGATGCTCGCCACAATCCTGAAGGCCGCATTCGATCGATTCGGCCGGCGTTACGACTACGACGCCAGTTACCTCGAAGACGTGGCCGAACTGGACCCCGCCGGCGGGGTCAAGCTGGGGCTGGTCTCGCTCTTTACCAGCCACACCTTCGGGGCACCGCGAGATGCCTACTACGCGGCCAAGATTACGGCGGTGCGTCACGCCGATTGCGGTTCGTGCCTGCGGCTCGCCGTTGCGATGGCGCTGGAGGCGGGCGTCGAACGAGGCAATGTCGTCGCGCTGCTGGCCGGGCCCGCCGATGCCGTTCCCGAACCGATGCGGTTCGCAAGCCGATACGCCGAGGCGCTTATAGGCAACCATCCCGACCACATGGAGCTGGTCGAGGAGTGCCGCGCGCGCTGGGGCGAGGAAGGACTTGCCGGACTTGCGGCTGCCACTGTATCCGGCATGTTCTACCCACTGTTGAAGCGCGGGCTGGGCCACGGGAATGCCTGCGAGCCGGTCCTTGCCGCGCTCAAGGCTCAAAGCGAAGGGGTGGCGGCAGATGGCTGAAGGTGAGGAACGTCGTCTCGAGGCCTATCTCGCCCATCGGCAGCGACTGCTGCGCCTTGCCTACAGGCATCTCGGGTCGGTAGGCGAGGCCGAAGACGTTGTGCAGGATGCATGGATCCGTTTCCAGGCCTCGCCCGAGCCCCTTGATGCCGGGCGGTTTCTGTCGCGGATCGTGACCAATCTGTGCCTCGATCGGTTGAAGTCCGCGCGCGCGAGGCGCGAAACCTATGTCGGCCCCTGGTTGCCGGAGCCGCTCATCGAGAAAGCCGGCATCGTTGATCCTGAAGTCGGCGAGACGGCGCTGGACATTTCATTCGGCGTCATGCGCGCCCTCGAGCGCCTGTCGCCTTTGGAGCGGGCGGTGCTGTTCCTGCACGACCTGTTCGAGATGCCGTTCCACGAGATTGCCGACACGCTCCAGCGCTCCCCGCGGCGTGCCGCAAGATGGCGACAAGGGCAAGGTCGGCGCTGACTGCGTCCGGGCAGAGATTCCGGCCCAGCGCAGGCGATGTCGACCGGTTCCAGCAGAGCTTCATGCAGACATTAGCCAGTGGCGACCTGGAGCCCTTCAAGCGCCTGCTCGCGGATGAGGTCGAGTTCGTATCCGACGGGGGCGGCAAGGTCACCGCTGCGCTGCAGGTCGTCAGGGGTGCCGATAAGGTCGCCCGTCTTCTTTATGGTCTGGCACAGAAGCAGCTCGAACATCGTGTGGCCAGTTCCGAACTGGCGCGCATCAACGACCTGCCGGGTCTGGTGATCGCGCTGGACGGACAACTCGACCAGACGATGAGCCTGGAGCTCGACGAAAACGGCCTGATCGCGGGGATATACGTGGTGCGCAATCCCGACAAACTTGCCCATATTCGGTTTCAGCCCGAGGCGGATTTGGGCTCGGTTGCTTCCCCGTATCTGCCGGTAGCGATTCGACTGGCTGAACGCCGGTATCGCCCGCCGGCGCTTCGCCCCACACGACCTGCTTGTAGTCGAACCCATAGACCAGTGTCGGCTTGACGATCTGGAAATAGGGGAGAGGTCGAAGTCGCGCGGCGTATAAAGCGAGTGGTGGCGGATATGCATGATTTCCGCCCGCGAGAAACTGGACTGGGCCGACGCCCTGCCCGGCGCCCGGGTGATTTCAGGAAGGATCGGATAGCCGATCTCGCCATAGGCCTCCGCGATCATCGACGAGCAGATCGCTCGCGTCGGGTCGCCCGATCCGAAGGCCAGCATGCGTCTGCGCCAGCGCACCGGTACCGGCGGCGTCGGCAGGAAATAGCGCAGCATGTCGAGGATGTTCTTGGTGTCGTATTTCAGGCCCAGCCGCGAGGTCATGAACTCGACGACATGTTTGCGGTCTTCCGGCGTCAGCCCCAGCGCCCGGCAGATGCGGGTGTTGTAGGTCTGGTATTTCGACAGCGGCACGGCAACGCAGCCTTCGCCCAGATTGACCTCGATGAGGCGCGGCCGCTCCGAGCCGTCCTCCGGTTCGTCCAGTGCATCGCCGACGTAAAGTGCCGCGTGCGACCAGGTCGACTGCGTCAGATATTTGATCGCGGCCGATATCTTCTGGTTGCCCTCGATCAGCAGGATGTCGCCGGGCTGCAATGTGCGCCGCAGCGTTTCGGGGTCTGAAGGCGTGTAGGGTTCGTAGCCGGAGGATTCCGTCTGCAACCGGCGCGCCAGAAAGCGGCCGAGGCGGTCGAGGAGCGTGTCGGTTTGCTGGGTCATCCTGTGCCGGGTAGCGTTCGTCGAAAGCGCGCGGCACGCTATCAAGTCGGGCTCCGAAGCGCAAAGGCCGAAGACGCAGTTGGCGCATTGCCGCCGAGCGACCTTGATAAGCTGCGCCGTCTCGTCTATATCAACGTCAAATTCTTGGTCGGTATGGCGAAGAGTGGGTCCACCCGGTCCCGCTCTTTTTTGTTAACCGGCGTCTGGAGACGAAATGGCAGAATCTGCTTCCGGCGATGATCGCATCATTCGCGAGACTGGCGTCGACGCGCGAGTCGCGTCGATCATCATGCCTGTGCTCGACACGATCGGTTTTCGGCTGGTGCGCGTGCGCCTCTCCGGCCAGAACGGCCTGACGCTGCAGATCATGGCCGAGCGCAAGGACGGCACGATGGATGTCGAAGGTTGCGAGGAAGTCAGCCGCGCCATTTCGCCGGTGCTCGATGTGGAAGATCCCATCGACAAGGCGTATCATCTTGAAGTGTCCTCGCCTGGTATCGACAGGCCGCTGGTGCGCAAGTCCGATTTCGAGGCGGCTCTTGGCCATCTGATCAAGATGGAAACGGCGGTCATGGTTGCCGAGCGCAAGCGTTTTCGCGGCAAAATCGCGTCGACCGACGGCGAGGCTGTCACGATCGAGCGCGATCAGGCGAGCTACGGCGACGAGCCGGTGGTGACCGTGCCCTGGGACGCGATTGCCGAGGCAAGGCTGATCCTGACCGACGACCTCATCGACGAGGCGTTGAAGAAGGACAAGCAGGCCCGCCAGCAGGCCAAGAAGAAAAGCGGCGCGGAAGAAGACGACGCTGCCGAACACGAGCCCGATAACGACAACTGAGACGAGCATCCGGCAGGTGCCGGTGGAAATGCCCGAGGAGACTAACATGGCAGTCAGTGCAAACAGGCTGGAACTTCTGCAGATCGCCGATGCGGTCGCGCGCGAAAAGTCGATCGACAAGCAGATCGTGATCGCGGCGATGGCCGATGCGATCCAGAAGGCGGCGCGCTCGCGCTATGGTCAGGAAACCAACATCCGCGCCGACATCAACCCCAACACCGGCGAGATGAAGCTGCAGCGGCTTCTCGAGGTGGTCGAGGAAGTCGAGGAATCGGCGCGCGAGCTTTCGCTGGCCGATGCCCGCACCCGCAACCCCGATGCCCAGGTCGGCGACTTCATCGCCGAGCAGCTCCCGCCGATGGATTTCGGCCGCATTGCAGCCCAGTCTGCCAAGCAGGTCATCGTGCAGAAGGTGCGCGAGGCCGAGCGCGACCGCCAGTACGATGAATACAAGGATCGTATCGGCGAGATCGTCAACGGCTCCGTCAAGCGCGTTGAATACGGCAACGTCGTGGTCGACCTTGGCCGCGGCGAGGCGATCATCCGTCGCGACGAGCTGATCCCCCGCGAGAACTTCAAGTATGGCGACCGCGTTCGCGCCTATGTCTATGACGTGCGCCGCGAGCAGCGCGGGCCGCAGATTTTCCTGTCGCGCACTCACCCGCAGTTCATGGCGAAGCTGTTCACCATGGAAGTGCCGGAGATTTACGACGGCATCATCGAGATCAAGTCGGTGGCCCGTGATCCGGGCTCGCGCGCCAAGATCGCCGTCATCTCGCGTGAGTCATCGATCGATCCCGTCGGCGCCTGCGTCGGTATGCGCGGTTCGCGCGTGCAGGCCGTCGTCGGCGAGCTGGGCGGCGAAAAGATCGACATCATTCCGTGGTCGCAGGATGCGGCTGCCTTCATCGTCAACGCGCTCCAGCCTGCCGAAGTGGCCAAGGTCGTGCTCGACGAGGAGGCCGAGCGCATCGAGGTTGTGGTGCCGGACGACCAGCTCTCGCTGGCGATCGGCCGTCGCGGCCAGAACGTGCGCCTCGCTTCGCAGCTCACCGGCTGGGATATCGATATCCTGACCGAGCAGGAGGAAAGCGAGCGTCGCCAGAAGGAATTCGTCGAACGCTCCTCGCTGTTCATGGATGCGCTCAACGTCGACGAGATGGTCGGCCAGGTGCTGGCGTCCGAAGGTTTCACCTCGGTCGAGGAAGTCGCCTATGTCGAGTCGGACGAGATTTCCTCGATCGACGGCTTCGATGAAGGCACGGCTGAAGAGATCCAGATGCGCGCCCGCGAATACCTCGAGAAGATCGAGGCCGAGCACGACGCCAAGCGCCGTGAACTGGGCGTCGAGGACGAGCTGCGTGAGATTCCGGGCGTCACCACCGCCATGATGGTCACCCTTGGCGAGGATGGCGTGAAGACGATCGAGGATTTTGCCGGCTACGCGATCGACGATCTGGTCGGCTGGAAAGAGCGCAAGGATGGCGAGACGAAGTTCTATCCTGGCGTGCTCGCGGACTTCGGCGTCAGCCGTGCCGATGCTGAGCAGATGGTTGTCGCCGCCCGTCTGAAGATGGGCTGGATCAGCGAAGAAGACCTGGTCGAAGAGGCCGAGGAAACCGCCGAAGAGGAAGAAGCGACCGGAGCATGATGATGCGTCCGGCCGGGAGAGCCCTTGAACGAGATGAACGAACGCACATGTATAGTGACGCGCCGGGCGGGCGAGCCGGATGGCTTGCTGCGCTTCGTCGTGGCTCCGGACATGTCCGTCGTTCCCGATCTCAAGAGGCAGCTCCCGGGTCGTGGATGCTGGGTTAGCGCGGAACGCATTCACGTCGAGGAAGCGGCCCGCAAGAACCTCTTCTCCCGGGCGTTCAAGGCCAAGGTGACGCCGCCCGATGATCTGGGCGGTATGGTTGACATGCTGATGGCGCGTGCGGCGCTTGGCTCTCTCGGACTTGCCCGCAAGGCCGGACAGTTGGTCATGGGTGCGGCCAAGGTCGATAGTGCGATCCGCTCCGGCAAGGCCGCGCTGGTTCTGCATGCCCTGGAGGCCTCTCCAGATGGTGTGCGCAAGCTCGACCAGGCCCGCCGTGCGGTCGTGTGGCAGGAAGGCCCGTCCATCCCCGCCTACAAACTCTTTTCGGAGGCCGAATTGGGTTTGGCATTGGGGGTACAAATGTGATACATGCAGCCGTGCTCGCTGGTGATACGGGCAAGGCGGTGCTTAAGCGCATGGTGGCGCTTGACCGATACAGGGGCGGTTCCCCCGAAGACCGGATGATGCTTGCGGCAACCGGCGATCATGATGACGCCGCAGAGGATATGGAATGAGTGATACCAAAGACGACAAGACGCTGAGCGTAAACCCGAAGAAGACGCTGACGCTGAAGCGCCCCGGCATGGAGCAGGGCACGGTGCGTCAGAACTTCTCGCACGGGCGGACGAAGGCTGTCGTCGTCGAGACCAAGAAGCGCAAGTTTTCCTTGCCTGGCGAGAAGCAGGAAGCGCCGCAGCCCGCGGTGACGCTGAAGCCGCGCGCGCCGCAGCCCGAGGCGCCGCAGCCGCCGGCGCCGCCGCGTCCGGCCGTTCCTGCGCCGGCGCCGTCGTCGCGTTCGGGCATGGTGCTGAACGAGCTCTCCACCGAGGAGATGGACGCGCGCCGTCGTGCGCTGCAGGATTCCAAGGTGCGCGAGGTTGAGGAACGCAAGCGCGCGGCCGAGGATGCCGCGCGTCGCGCCGAGGAAGAAGAGCGCCGCCGCCACGAGCGCGAGGAATCCGCGCGCCGTCAGGCGGAAGAGGAAGCCCGTCTCCAGGCCGAGGCAGAAGCCCGTCGTCGTTCGGAAGAAGAAGCGCGCCGCCGCGCCCCTGCCGCTGAAACGCGGGCCGTCGAGGACGAGGAAGAGGCCAAGCCGCGTGGTGCCGCCGCCGTCAAGCGCGGCCCGGTCAAGCCGGAGGTTGCCACCCCGAAGCCCGTCAAGGCCAAGGGCGAGGAAGATCGCCGCCGTGGCAAGCTCACCCTGAATGCCGCGCTCGCCGGTGACGAGGCGCGCGGCCGTTCGCTGTCGTCGATGCGCCGCCGCCAGGAGAAGTTCAAGCGCGCCATGCACGGCGAGACGCGCGAGAAGATCATGCGCGAAGTGGTGCTGCCCGAGACGATCACGATCCAGGAACTCGCCAACCGCATGGCCGAGCGGGCGGTCGATATCGTCAAGTACTTCATGAAGCAGGGCCAGATGATGAAGCCCGGCGACGTGCTCGACGCCGACACGGCCGAACTGGTCGCTTCGGAATTCGGTCACACGGTGCGCCGCGTTGCCGAGTCCGACGTCGAGGAAGGCCTGTTCAATATCGAGGACAACGCCGAGGACCTGAAGTCGCGTTCGCCGGTCGTCACCATCATGGGTCACGTCGACCACGGCAAGACCTCGCTGCTCGACGCCATCCGCCACGCGAACGTCGTGGCTGGCGAGGCGGGCGGCATCACCCAGCACATCGGCGCTTATCAGGTCGAACAAGGCGGTCAGAAGATCACCTTCATCGATACGCCCGGTCACGCCGCGTTCACCGCGATGCGCGCCCGCGGCGCCCAGGCCACCGACATTGCGGTGCTGGTGGTTGCCGCTGACGACAGCGTGATGCCGCAGACGATCGAGTCCATCAATCACGCCAAGGCAGCAGGCGTGCCGATCATCGTTGCCATCAACAAGATCGACAAGCCGGAAGCCAACCCGCAGAAGGTTCGGACCGAACTTCTCCAGCACGAGGTGTTCGTCGAATCCATGGGTGGTGAGGTGCTCGACGTCGAGGTTTCGGCCACCAAGGGCACCAACCTCGACAAGTTGCTCGACGCGATCCTGCTCCAGGCCGAGATTCTCGACCTCAAGGCCAATCCGGACCGGACGGCCGAGGGCGTCGTCATCGAGGCGAAGCTGGACAAGGGGCGCGGCTCGGTTGCGACCGTGCTCGTTCAGGCCGGAACGCTCAAGCCGGGCGACATTCTCGTCGCCGGCAACGAGTGGGGCCGCGTGCGTGCGCTCGTCAACGACCATGGCGACCAGATCAAGGAAGCCGGTCCGTCGATGCCCGTCGAGGTGCTCGGTCTCCAGGGTCCGCCGCAGGCCGGCGACCGCTTCGCCGTCGTCGAGAACGAGGCGCGGGCGCGCGAGATTTCCGAATATCGTCAGCGGCTTGCCCGCGAGAAGGCGGTTGCCCGCCAGGCTGGACAGCGCGGCTCGCTCGAGCAGATGATGTCTCAGCTTCAGACGACCGGTCTCAAGGAGTTCACGCTTCTTATCAAGGGCGACGTGCAGGGCTCGATCGAGGCGATCGTCGCCGCGCTCGACAAGCTCGGGACCGACGAGGTGCGTGCCCGTGTCGTTCACTCGGGCGCCGGTGCCATCACCGAGAGCGACATCTCGCTGGCCGAAACCAGCGGGGCCGCGATCATCGGCTTCAACGTCCGTGCCAACAAGCAGGCGCGCGACGCGGCCGAGCAGGCCGGCATCGAGATCCGCTACTACAACATCATCTACGATCTGGTGGACGACATCAAAGCGGCCATGTCCGGCCTGCTGTCGCCTGAGCGCCGCGAGACCTTCCTCGGCAACGCCGAGATCCTCGAGGTGTTCAACATCACCAAGGTCGGCAAGGTGGCGGGCTGCCGCGTGACCGAAGGCAAGATGGAACGCGGTGCCGGCGTGCGCCTGATCCGCGACAACGTCGTCATCCACGAGGGTACGCTGAAGACGCTCAAGCGCTTCAAGGACGAAGTCTCGGAAGTGCCCGTCGGCCAGGAATGCGGCATGGCGTTCGCCAACTACGAGGACATCCGTCAGGGCGACGTCATCGAGGCCTATCGCGTCGAGATGGTCACGCGGACGCTCTAGCGCCCGGCAGCTACTTGCAAGTTCACTGACGCTGGCGGCGGGTTGTCCCGCCGCCGGCGCGTGTGCAACGGGCGTCCGGTTCCATCCCGGCCGCCGCGACACAGGAAACAGCCACCATGTCCCGCTTTTCCAGTTCAGGCCCATCCCAGCGCCAGCTTCGCGTGGGCGAGCAGGTGCGCCATGCTCTCTCCGACGTGCTCCAGCGCGGCGAGGTCCGCGACGATCTCATCGAATCCACCGTGATTTCGATCTCCGAGGTCAGCATGTCGCCCGACCTCAAGATCGCGACCGCGTTCGTCACGCCGCTGGGTGCTGCCGACGACCAGGCGGTCATCAAGGCGCTGGCGCGCAACGCCAAATTCATTCGCGGCCGCGTTTCGGGCGCTCTCAAGCAGATGAAATACATGCCGGAATTCCGCTTCCGGCTCGACACCAGCTACGACAACATGGCCCGCATAGACGAATTGCTGCGTTCTCCGGAAGTCGCGCGCGATCTCGATAACGACGGCAACGACGAGGAATAGCAATGGCGCGCCAACGCAAGAAGAAGGGCCGGCCGGTTTCTGGCTGGATGGTCCTGGACAAGCCGCTCGGCATGGGGTCGACCGAGGCCGTGTCCAAGATCAAGTGGCTCTACGGCGCCGACAAGGCCGGCCACGCCGGCACGCTCGACCCGCTTGCCTCTGGCATGCTGCCGATTGCGCTTGGAGAAGCGACCAAGACCGTTCCCTATGTACAGGACGGCGCCAAGGTCTACCGCTTCACGGTGAGCTGGGGCGAGGAACGCTCCACCGATGATCTCGAGGGCGAGGTAACAAGGTCCTCGCCGGAACGCCCTGATGAGCAGGCGATCCGCGCGCTCCTGCCGAAATATACCGGCGTGATAATGCAGATCCCGCCGCAGTTTTCAGCCATCAAGATAGCCGGCGAACGAGCCTACGATCTGGCGCGCGAAGGCGAAGCCGTCGACATCCCTGCCCGCGAGGTGGAAATCGGCCGTTTCGATCTGGTGGAGATGCGCGGCGCGGATGCGACGGTGTTCGAAATCGAGTGCGGCAAGGGTACTTATGTGCGTTCGCTGGCGCGCGACATGGGGCGCGACCTGGGCTGCTACGGACATATCTCGGAGCTCCGCAGAACGGAGGTCGATCCGTTCACCGCGGATGAGCTGGTCACCATGGCCGAAATCGAGCAGGCAATCGCGTCGGTGCAGCCGACGGCGACCGAAGAGGATGACGCCCCACAGGCGCCGCGCCCCGGACCGGATCAGTGGAAGGCGCTCGATGCACTCCTGATGGACACCGGCGCGGCTCTCGACTGCCTGCCGCAGGTGGTGGTCAACGACGACACGGCCGCTCGTCTCAGGCTCGGCAACCCTGTCATCGTGCGCGGACGCGATGCACCCGCGCAGGCTGACGAGGCCTGCGCCTTCGCTCGGGGCAGGCTGGTGGCGATCGGCGCGATCGAGGCGGGCATGTTCAAGCCAAAACGGGTCTTCAGCCTCTGATTTCCTCTGGCGAAACCGCGCGCCAGCGGGCATTGTCTGTCCCATGCATTCCGTGGATGAATCTGGAAAATGAGCGATAGTACCAGTCAGGTGTCGCAAAAGACGCGGCCTGCTCACAATCCAGAGCTTGCCGAGGCTGGGGCGCCTGCGTCGTCGGCGGCCAGGTCGCGCAACCGCATAGGCCAGATTTCGGTTGGCGCGATCCTGTCGCTTTTGATGATCTGCGATCATCATCCCCGCGCTGATTTTCGCGGTGATGCTTCTCCAGCGCAACAACCAGGCCCAGCAGGAAATGGTCTCGACGCTTGCCGAGGCGACAGCCGGTTCAATCGCTGAAACCGTCGACCGGCAGCTCTCGGGCATGTTGACGACACTGCGCGTTCTGGCCACCTCGCGCTCGGCCGGCGCCGACAACCTGGCGGATTTTTATTATCGCGCAGACCGGGCGCTGGAAGGTTCGGACGCCTATCTCATCATCACCGACGAGAACCTTAACCAGCTTATGAATACGCGCGTCCCATTTGGTTCGCCTCTGGGAAAGATCTCGGATGTCGAAACCGCGCGCAAAGCGCTGGCAAGCGCCGAACCCGCGGTCTCGAGCGCATTCTTCGGGCAGATCGCCCAGCGCTGGGTCTTCAACGTAATCCTCCCGGTGCGTGTTGATAATGGGCAGGTGCGTCTGCTGATACTGACGCAGGACGCGGAGCGTCTTTCGGATCCTTGCAAGCCGAAACCTGCGCGGCGGCTGGAATGCGGTGCTGGTCGATGGCGAAGGCACAGTGCTCACCTCGTCATATATGAGCTCCGATATCGGAAAGCCCTTCTTTCTGGCCGAAGCGACCAGCAAGTCGGAAGCGGGCTCGACATTGCGCGATTCCGTGGAGCTCGAGGGCGAGTCTTACGAGACGATCCGGTCTTCCTCGTCGCGCAGCGATTGGGAGACTATCGTGTGGGCGCCCACCGCCGTGGTTCAGGCGCCGTTGGAACGCACCTTGCGGGTACTGGCGCTAGGCGGCCTCACCATCATCGCCCTTGGCGCACTGCTTGCCTGGGTGCTCGGACGTCAGATATCGAAGCCCATCCGCCGGCTTGCGCGCGATGCGCGTCGCTTGGGCGCGGGCGAAAGGGTCGAGCCGGCAGAGTATCCTGTTGCCGAGATTTCCACCGTGTCTCTGGCGTTGGCGCAAGCATCTGTAGATCGTCAGGCTGCCGAAAACGAGATTCGCTTCCTCATGCGGGAAGTCGCTCATCGGTCAAAGAACCAGCTCACCGTCGTATCGTCCATCGCAAAGCAGACGGCCCGTCATGCGCGCACCTTCGCGGCATTCCAGGATGCCTTTCAAAAGCGGGTGCATGGGCTGGCCCGTTCTACCGATCTGCTGATTGCCGGCGGCGCCGTCGGTGTCGAATTGCGTGAGCTGATCGAAGCGCAGATCGAACCTTTCCGGCCAAGCGACGGCGAGCGCCTGGAGATCAAGGGCACCGCGTTCCGGCTCTCGAACCAGGCGGCGCAGACGCTGGGTCTGGCACTGCATGAACTGGCCACGAACGCATCCAAATACGGGGCTTTCGCCACACCTTCCGGCCGGCTGACGATCCAGTGGAAGCGCAGCCAGGGGCAGCTCGATCTTCTCTGGCGCGAATTCGTGCCCCGTCTACGACGGCGCACAGTCACGCCCGGCTTCGGCACGGAGGTCATCGAGCGCATGCTCGGCGGAACGCTGGACGCGCAGATCGAGCGCGTCATTCACCCCAACGGGCTCGAATGCCGTTTCACGATACCGATCGCGCGGCTGGAACCCGAACGGGCAGATGCCGAGGGCGACGGGGACGAACCCTGACGGGCTTTGCGCCGGCTCGGCGATTTCGCTGGCAATCCAGCGGATTTTACACTATATGCCCCGCAACATCCGCATTTGAGCGCATGTTCACCGGCCCCTGCTGGACGACATCCTGGCTGTGGGCGACCCGTTTCCTCCAACATATAAGGAAAAGCGCGATGTCGATTACCGCAGAGCGTAAGCAGGAATTGATGAGCGAGTTCGCGACCAAGAAGGGCGACACCGGTTCTCCGGAAGTCCAGGTGGCGGTTCTTTCAGAGCGCATCAAGAACCTGACCGAACACTTCAAGGATCACAAGAAGGACAACCATTCCCGTCGTGGTCTGCTTGCCCTCGTCTCACAGCGGCGCAGCCTGCTTGATTATCTCAAGCGCAAGGACGAAGCCCGTTATCAGACGCTGATCGAGAAGCTCGGCCTGCGCCGATAAGTCAGTTTGGCCGGCGGTTCCGCGAGGGTCCGCCGGCCTTTCACATGGGTGGCCCACATGCCGCCCGCCCGGCTCCGCAACGGACAAGGCAGTATGTCGGAGCCGCCCCAGGACAGGGTCATGGGGCAGGATTGCAGGGCGCTTTTGGCGGTTTCCGCCGCCCTCTTCAAAGCGAAGCGTCCCGTTGTCTTGCCCGTGGCTCGTCCTGCAACGAAGCAAGGGAACATTCTCCGTGCCGCAAGAGCTGGCGCGCCCCGTTCCCGTATTGAAGGACAAGACATGTTCAATCATCACAAAGTGGAAATCGAGTGGGGCGGTCGCCCCCTGATTCTGGAAACCGGCAAGATCGCGCGGCAGGCCGACGGCGCCGTGCTCGCCACCTACGGCGAAACGGTTGTGCTCGCCACGGTCGTTTCCGCCAAGGAGCCAAAGCCGGGCCTCGATTTCTTCCCGCTGACCGTCAACTACCAGGAAAAGACGTTCGCGGCCGGCAAGATCCCCGGCGGCTTCTTCAAGCGTGAAGGCCGTCCGAGCGAAAAGGAAACGCTGACGTCGCGCCTGATCGACCGGCCGATCCGCCCGCTCTTTGCCGAAGGCTACAAGAACGACACCCAGATCATCGTCACCGTTCTCCAGCACGACCTCGAGAACGATCCGGACATCCTCGCCATGGTCGCGACGTCGGCGGCGCTGACGCTCTCGGGCGTGCCGTTCATGGGCCCCATCGCGGCTGCCCGCGTCGGCTACATCGGTGGCGAATACGCGCTGAACCCGCACATCGACGAGATGCCGGAATCGAAGCTCGATCTGGTTGTGGCCGGCACGACCGATGCGGTCATGATGGTCGAATCCGAGGCCCATGAGCTCTCCGAGGAGATCATGCTCGGCGCCGTCATGTTCGGCCACAAGGCCTTCCAGCCGGTCATTGATGCGATCATCAAGCTGGCGGAAGTGGCTGCCAAGGACCCGCGCGACCACGTTGCGCCCGATCTCAAGGAACTCGAGCAGACCATGCTCGGCCTGATCGAGGACGAACTGCGCGCCGCCTACAAGAACACCGACAAGCAGGCCCGCTACGCCGCCGTCGACGCCGCCAAGGCGAAGGTGAAGGCAACGCTGCTGCCCGAGGGCGCTGACGACACTGCATGGACTGCCGAGCAGGTCGGTTCGGTGTTCAAGGAGCTCCAGGCCAAGATCGTGCGCTGGAATATCCTCGATACCGGTAGCCGTATCGACGGCCGGGATCTCAAGACCGTTCGCCCGATCGTTTCGGAAGTCGGCGTTCTGCCGCGCACACACGGCTCTGCCGTGTTCACCCGCGGCGAGACGCAGGCGGTTGTCGTCGCAACGCTCGGCACCGGCGAGGACGAGCAGTTCGTCGACGAACTGACCGGCACGCGCAAGGAAGCCTTCCTGCTGCACTACAACTTCCCGCCCTATTCGGTGGGTGAGACCGGCCGCATCGGCTCTCCGGGACGTCGTGAGATCGGCCACGGCAAGCTTGCTTGGCGCGCCATTCATCCGATGCTGCCGGCCGCCGAGCAGTTCCCGTACACGCTGCGCGTGGTTTCCGAGATCACCGAGTCCAACGGCTCGTCCTCGATGGCGACCGTCTGCGGCACCTCGCTGGCGCTGATGGATGCCGGCGTGCCGCTCCAGAAGCCGGTTGCCGGTATCGCCATGGGCCTGATCCTCGAAGGCGAGCGCTTTGCGGTTCTCTCCGACATTCTCGGTGACGAGGATCACCTCGGCGACATGGACTTCAAGGTTGCCGGCACCAGCGCCGGCATCACCTCGCTGCAGATGGACATCAAGATCGCCGGCATCACCGAGGAGATCATGAAAGTCGCGCTCGAGCAGGCCAAGGGCGGCCGCGAGCACATTCTCGGCGAGATGGGCAAGGCCCTGACCGGCGCCCGTTCGGAGCTCGGCGAGTTCGCGCCGCGCATCGAGGTGATGAACATTCCGACCGACAAGATCCGCGACGTGATCGGCTCCGGCGGCAAGGTGATCCGCGAGATCGTCGAAAAGACCGGTGCGAAGATCAACATCGAGGATGACGGCACGGTCAAGATCGCTTCGTCCAACGCCAAGGAGATCGAAGCGGCGAAGAAGTGGATCCACACCATCGTTGCCGAGCCGGAAGTCGGCGAGATCTACGAGGGTACGGTCGTCAAGACCGCCGACTTCGGCGCCTTCGTCAACTTCTTCGGCCCCAAGGACGGCCTCGTCCACATCTCGCAGCTCGCGCCGGAGCGCGTCCAGAAGACCACGGACGTCGTCAAGGAAGGCGACAAGGTTTGGGTCAAGCTGATGGGCTTCGACGAGCGCGGCAAGGTGCGGCTCTCCATGAAGGTCGTTGACCAGGAGACCGGTAAGGAACTTGCCAAGGACAAGAAGAAGGAAGACGCCGAAGAGGCCGACGCCTGATATCTGACTGACTGCTTTGAGGGGGGCGGGCGCAGCCGAAAGGCTTGCGCCCGTTTCTCTTGTAAGGACTGCCAACAATGAACGACGGAACGCTCAAGACCCTTTTTCATCCTTTCGATACGGGATTGCTGGAAGGGCCGGGTGCTGACGCCAGGGTTCTCTTTCTCAACGCAGATCCCGGCTTCGTCTTGCCGGCGGGATTCCTGAAAACGTCACGCTCCAACAGGATTTTCGCCCGACATTCCGTGTGCTTGAGGGCGGAACCCATACGGTGGTTCCGCAGCCCGACGGCGAAGGGTATGATCTCACCCTGGTCCTGACGGGGCGCCATCGCGGCCAGAACGAACTATGGGTCGCCGAGGCGCTGAAGCGTACGCGCGAAGGCGGTCGCATCGTCGTTGCAGGCGGCAAGACCGATGGTGCCGCAAGCCTGCGCAAGCGCCTCGCCGACCTGATGCCGATCGACGATCACGCATCGAAGAACCATGGCGTTGTCTTCTGGATGATGCGCTCGGAGTCGACCGATGCCGCCATTGAGGCGCTGGAGGCAGCCAACCCGCCCCTTCTGCTGGATGGCGGGTTTCTTACCGTGCCTGGCGTCTTTTCGCAGGAACACATCGATCCGGCCTCGAAACTGCTGGCCGAGAACCTGCCCGAAAATCTGGAAGGCGACGCAGCCGACTTCGGTGCCGGCTGGGGTTATCTGTCTGTCCAGTTGGCCGAGCGCGCGCCTGCCATCCGCACGATCGAGCTGTTCGAGGCAGGCTTTTCAGCCTGTGTCGCAGCCAAGGCCAATATGAACAACCTTGTGCGCAGCGTCGAAAGCCGGGTTCTCTGGTACGATCTGCTGGCCGAGCCCGTAGAGCGCAGATACGACGTCATCGTGATGAACCCGCCATTTCATCAGGGGCGCGCGGCGGAACCGTCTATTGGCGAGGGCATGATCAAGGCTGCCAGTGCTGCGCTGCGGCCGGGTGGCAGACTGTTCATGGTCGCCAACCGGCAGCTACCCTACGAAGCTGTGCTGGAAAGCGCTTTTGCCCGCCATGGCGAGACGGTGCGCGATACACGCTTCAAGGTGCTTTGGGCAGTGCGATGATCCCGCGCTACGCCGTTGCGACCCGTCGTGGAGGCTCAACATGGGTCTCGCGCACCTGCAATGGAGCCGGTTTGCCGAACAGATAGCCCTGGACGACTTCGCAGCCGGCGGCCTTGAGCAGCGTTGCCTGGTTTTCCGTCTCCACGCCCTCGGCGATCGTGCGCACGCCAAGCGCGCGCGACAGACCCACGATGGTTGAAACGACGGCGCCTGAATTGGCGTCCGTCTCGAGCCGGCGGACGAATGACTGGTCGATCTTCAGTTTCTTGAACGTGAAATCGATCAGATAGGAAAGATTGGAATACCCGGTGCCGAAATCGTCCACGGCTACCGAGATCCCCATTCTGGCGAGTTCCTCCAGAATGGTGGCGGCTCGCTCACGGTCCTGCATCATGGCCGTTTCCGTGACTTCCAGCTCTAATCGGTGCGGTTCGATGCCGGTTGCCTTGATGACGCCCCGCACCTGCGAGAGGAAGTCTTTCGTCATGAACTGGACGGTCGAGATGTTGACGGCCACGGAACACTCAGGCGGCATCAGGTGGGCGTCCGCGCATGCTTTGCGCAATACCCATTCACCGATAAGCGCGATCATTCCCGTTTCTTCGGCAATCGGCACGAACTCCTGCGGTGGGATCATGCCCCGCTCGGGGTGCCGCCAGCGCACAAGCGCCTCATAGCCGACGACCTTGCCGCTCAGCAGATCGTATTGCGGCTGGTAGTGGACGACGAAATCCCCACGCTCGAATGCGGTATGGAGTTCCGATTCGATCCACTGCCGGTATTCGGCGACGAGACCCATCTGCTGGTGGAAAACCGACCAGTTGCCGATGCCGCCCGCCCGCGCATGTTGCAGCGCCAGGTTCGAACGGCGCAGCAGGATCACCGGGTCCAGCCCGTCCTTGGGCATGGCGACGATACCGACCGACAGGTTCACCGATTGCAGGTGCGAGGGAAGCTGGTAGGGCTCCATGAGATTGTCGATGAGATATTCGACGAGCGTGTCGACGGAGCCCGTATCCGGTGTGTCGGGGATCAGAACCGCGAACTCGCCGGCGCCTATACGGCCGATTTCGGTGCCTTCGGGCAGGAGGTCCTTCAGCCGCTGGGCGAATACCCGGATAAGCTGGTCGCCGTGGCTGTAGCCGATCGATTCGTTGATCTGCTTGAACCGGTCGATGTCGATGTCGATCAGGAAAACCGGCTCGCCGGAGCGGATCGTCGCTGAAGCAGATTCGGCGATCTTGCCGATCATTGCCGTGCGGGCGTGCAGCCCGGTCAGCTTGTCGAGCTGCGTTTCCTTGTAGACATAGGCTGCGGATTCCTCGACGCCAGCGAAGAACGACATGACGGCAAGCGACGCGGCAAGCGCGCACAGCGTCGCAAGCATGGCGCTCAGCAGTTCAGCCGGTACACCGCCGATGTGCGGACCGAAGCCGAGCTTGATGCCCCACAGGCCGATTACGAAACTGCAGACGCCAGTAACCGCAATCGTCGCGAGGCGGAAGCCAAGGCTTCTTACCGGATTATGCATTTTGTCCATGCCAGAGTCCCCTGAACCCTGGCAGGATATATCTGTTATTCCTTAAGAACCGTTTCCGACGTTCATTAGAATTGGTTTTTCGTCGGTTGCGCTGTTTCAGCCTTCGTCGGTGCGCTTCAGTTCGTCCAGTGTCGGCATGGAAACGATGTGATATCCGGAATCCACATAATGGATTTCGCCAGTCACGCCGGAAGAAAGATCGGACAACAGGTAGAGAGCCGACCGGCCGACCTCCTCGTGCGACACGGTGCGGCGCAGCGGTGAATTGCGCTGCTGGTAGCCATACATCAGCCGCGCATCGGAGATGCCCGCACCTGCAAGCGTACGAACCGGACCGGCCGACAGGCCGTTGACGCGGATGCCGCGCGGGCCGAAATCGTTGGCCAGGTAGCGGACGCTGGCCTCGAGCCCTGCCTTGGCAACGCCCATGACGTTGTAATTCGGCATGACGCGCACCGAACCCGCATAGGTCAGCGTGATCATCGATCCGCCATTCGCCATAAGCGCCGCAGCACCTCGCGCCACCTCGGTGAAGGAGAAACAGGAAATCACCATCGTGCGGACGAAGTTTTCACGCGTGGTGTCGGCATAGAGCCCTTTGAGCTCGTTGCGGTCGGAAAAGCCGATCGCGTGGACGACGAAGTCCAGCGAGCCCCATTCGCTCTTCAGCGTGTCGAACACCGAGGCCACGCTCTCGCTGTCTTCGACATCACAGGAAAGCACCTGCTTTGCGCCAACCTGATCGGCAAGCGGCTTCACCCGGCGGCCGAAAGCTTCGCCCTGATAGGTGAAGGCCAGTTCCGCGCCATGGTCGGCAAGCTGCTTGGCGATGCCCCAGGCGATCGAGTGATCGTTGGCGACCCCCATCACGAGGCCGCGCTTGCCTTTCATCAGTCCGTCCATGCGTGTGGTCCCGTCAGCCCTGATGGCGCTGGAAGACCAGCGTCGCGTTTGTGCCTCCGAAGCCGAAGGAGTTGGAGAGCACGGTATCGATCTTGGCGTTGTCGATGCGCTTGCGCACTACCGGCATGCCTTCGAATTCGGGATCGAAATCCTCGATATGGGCGCTTTCGCCGATGAACCCGCCCTGCATCATCAGGATCGAGTAGATCGATTCCTGCACACCGGCCGCACCTAGCGAATGGCCCGTCAGCGACTTCGTCGAGGTAATGTTCGGCAGCTTGTCGCCGAAGACCTCGCGGATCGCGCCCATCTCGCGGGAATCGCCCACGGGCGTCGAGGTGCCGTGCGTGTTGATGTAGTCCACGTCCCCCTTCACGCTCGAAAGCGCCTGGCGCATGCAGCGAACCGCGCCTTCGCCTGAAGGCGCTACCATGTCGTAGCCGTCCGACGTCGCGCCGTACCCGACCACTTCGGCATAGATCTTGGCGCCACGCGCCTTGGCGTGCTCCAGTTCCTCGAGCACCAGAACGCCCGCGCCGCCGGCGATGACGAACCCGTCGCGGTTCAGGTCATAGGCGCGCGAAGCGACTTCCGGCCTGTCGTTGAACTTGGAAGACATCGCGCCCATGGCGTCGAACAGGTTCGACATCGTCCAGTCGAGATCCTCGTGGCCACCCGCGAAGACCATGTCCTGCTTGCCCCACTGGATCAGCTCGTAGGCGTTGCCGATGCAGTGTGCCGAGGTCGAGCAGGCCGACGAGATCGAGTAGTTCACGCCGTGGATCTTGAACCAGGTCGCCAGCGTTGCCGATGCGGTGGACGACATCGCCTTCGGCACGGCAAAGGGGCCGATCCGCTTCGGGCTACCGTTCTTTTCCGTGATCGCGGCAGCCTCGACGATCATGCGTGTCGAAGGTCCGCCCGAGCCCATGACGATGCCGGTGCGCTCGTTGGTGATGTCGCCTTCTTCGAGGCCCGCATCGGCAATCGCCTGTTCCATCGCGACGTGGTTCCACGCCCCGCCCTTGGACAGGAAGCGCATGGCGCGGCGGTCGACCAGTTCGGTCGGGTCGAGCGTCGGCGCCCCCAGACCTGGCACCTGAAGCCGTGCTCGGCGAAATCGTTGGAAAAGCTGATGCCGGATTTGGCGTCGCGAAGCGATGCCTGCACTTCGTCCGCATTGTTCCCGATCGAGGAAACGATGCCCAGGCCCGTTACGACTACACGTCTCATCTGACGCTCCCTGAATTCGATGTCGTTGGCCGACCGCTCATTCGGCTTCCTGCTTGGCAAGGCCGACGCGCAGATCGGTGGCCTTGTAGATGGGTTCGCCATCGGCCTTTAGCCAGCCGTCCGCAATGCCAAGCACCAGCCGGCCGCGCATCACGCGCTTGAAATCGACGCCGTACTCGACCTTCTTGACCGAAGGCGTGACCATGCCCTTGAACTTCACCTCGCCGGTCGAAAGGGCCATGCCCTTGCCCGGTTCGCCCAGCCAGCCCAGGAAAAAGCCCGTCATCTGCCACATGGCGTCGAGGCCGAGGCAGCCGGGCATCACCGGGTTCTGGATGAAGTGGCAGGGGAAGAACCAGAGGTCGCGGCGTATGTCGAGTTCAGCGCGGATATAGCCCTTGTCGAATTCGCCTCCGGTCTCGCTGATGTCGGTAATGCGGTCGAACATCAGCATCGGCGGGTAGGGAAGCTGGGCGTTGCCCGGCCCGAACAGCTCGCCGCGTGCGCAGGCAAGCAGATCTTCGTAATCGTAGCTCGATTTCTGTTCGACCATAGTCCTCCGTCCCTTCGCCGTCCGGGCTCTGTCACTGCCTGTTAGGGCCATCCCCTATCACAGACTGTTTCGGACAGGAAACCACCGACGCGCTCTATCTTGCGCATCATCGAGGGTCAATGTGCCGCTATTGATCGCATTTCTGCGACCGAATATATATTGACAACATTGCCGTATGGAGAAATGCCCGAATCGGGTCCGCGGCGTCGATCAGGGAAGCAAATCGGCTTGATGGAAACTGACTGCAATCAACCCGCCGAAGTCGAGACGCGCGTCCGCGATGCCGGATTGCGGCCGACGCGGCAGCGCATTGCTCTGGCCGAGTTGCTGTTTGCCAAGGGAGACAGGCACCTTTCGGCCGAGGAGCTGCACGAGGAAGCCCTCGTTGCGGGCGTGGCCGTGTCGCTGGCGACGGTCTACAATACGCTCCACCAGTTCACGGATGCCGGCCTCCTGCGCATTCTGGCCGTCGAAGGGTCAAAGACCTATTTCGACACCAACACGTCGGACCATCATCACTTCTTCATCGAGGGCGAAAACCGCGTGATGGACATCGAGACCGGCCCGGTTTCGGTCCACAACCTCCCGGAACCTCCGGAAGGCATGGAAATCGCCAATGTCGACATCGTCGTGCGCCTGAGGCCAAAGGCGCGGTAGTTGTTTTCGGGTGCGTCCTTAGAGGCTCGCCCGGCGGTTGCAATATCATACATTGCAAGGGATTGCGGGCTCGCACCTCAGGATGAGGTAGGTCGTGCCCAGCCGAAAATGCCATAGCCTTCCAGAACCGGCGCCCGATGGCCACGACCTTCCTCATCCTGAGGTGCGAGCCACGTGTCTCGGTGTAAGGCTAGAGAAAGGTCTTGGCGGGCGAGCCTCGAAGGACGCACCCACTTCACACACGAGCGGTGCCAAGCAGCGAAACCTTAGTCCTTGTAGGTCTCGCCTGGATAGGCGCCCCAGATCTGGGTCTGGCTGATCCAGCCGCGATGGCCGGAAAATTCCATCTCGCACCACTGCCCGTTACAGGTCTTGAGCGTGCCGATCACGCCGGGCTCCAGCTTGGCGACGATGCGCGACGTCGTGTCCGGATCGGTGCGCAGCAGCAGTTCGGTATCCTCGCCGCGCTGCCAGGGTGCTGCCACCGCCGTGCGCCGGCCCGACAGCAGCGACTGGTTGATCCAGCCTTCCGCGCCATCCGCATCGCGTACACGCCGCCAGTTGTCGTACTCCTGAATGATCTCCATCGGTACGCCCGATTTCAGATAGAGCCAGTCCACCGGATAGTTGATGCCGGGCCCGATGCGCAGGTTCACACGGTTTGATTTGAGGCTGACGAAGCGCGGCAGCGGTAATCCGCTGGGGCCGACCGCCGCAGTTTGTGCGGCCGCCTGTCCCAGGGGCACAGTCACGGAGACGGTAGCCAGCGAAACCAGTGCCAGCGTGCTGCACAGAAGCGCACGAAACACGATGCGTGAAGACATGACCTTACCCACGATACCCAAGTCTGCTCGGGTGCGGCGGCATTGCCACCGGCCCTTTTTCTTTGTCATCGGCAGGGCGGCTTGATACACAGGATCGAGAACCGCGACCGGGCCGACGCCATTCCCAAGTGTCGCCAATCTTGGTTAAAGAGGTCTCAACAAGACCCGGATTCGAGGAACTGATGGCCGGCAGGAAAAAGCCTCTCGTCGTGATCAGCCGCAAGCTGCCGGATGCGATCGAGACCCGCATGCGGGAGCTTTTCGACGCACGGCTGAATGTTGAGGACCGGCCGCTGACCCAGCCGGAGCTTGTCGCTGCGGTCAAGGAAGCCGACGTGCTCGTGCCGACCGTCACCGATCGAATCGATGCCTCGCTGATCGCTCAGGCCGGCGAGAACCTCAAGCTGATCGCCAATTTCGGCAACGGCGTGGACAATATCGATGTAGCCGCCGCCGCTGCCAAAGGCATCATGGTCACCAACACGCCCAACGTGCTCACCGAGGACACGGCGGACATGACGATGGCGCTCATGCTGGCCGTGCCGCGCCGCCTCACCGAAGGTGCGGCGATGCTGACCGATGACGGCAAATGGGCCGGCTGGTCGCCGACCTGGATGCTCGGCCGTCGCATCTGGGGCAAGCGGCTCGGCATCGTCGGCATGGGCCGCATCGGCACGGCCGTCGCCCGCCGCGCCAAGGCGTTCGGCCTCTCGATCCACTATCATAATCGCCACCGGGTGGCGCCTGCCACCGAGGATGCGCTGGAAGCGACCTATTGGGACAGCCTGGACCAGATGCTTGCCCGCATGGATATCATCTCGGTCAACTGCCCCTCGACGCCGGGAACCTTTCATCTGCTTTCGGCGCGGCGGCTCGCGCTGCTGCAGCCGACCGCTTACGTGGTCAACACGGCACGCGGCGACATCATCGACGAGGATGCGCTGGTCACGATGCTCGAGACCGGCAAGCTGGCCGGTGCGGGCCTCGACGTGTTCGAGCATGAGCCGGCGGTCAATCCCAAGCTCGTCCGCCTCGCCGCCAAGGGCAAGGTCGTGATTCTCCCTCACATGGGATCGGCCACCATCGAGGGCCGCATCGATATGGGCGAGAAGGTGATTATCAACATCCGCACCTTCTTCGACGGCCACCGCCCCCGGACCGAGTGCTGCCGTCTCGGGTGTAGGCGGTAGGTGCGTCCTTCGAGGCTCGCTCCGCTCGCACCTCAGGATGAGGAAGGTTGGCTCTAGTGCCGACCATGTTGTGGGCTCGATCTCCAACATTCTTCCGGATGAGGAACGTTGAGCATCGAGTGCGCTGCTCTGTGGGGCCGACAAACCACCTCCCTCATCCTGAGGTGCGAGCGGAGCGAGCCTCGAAGGACGCACTGTAAGACCGCTACCGCTAGGCTTTCACCGCAACCATGCCGTCCCCGCCGACGCTCACGCTCTTACCCGCGAAAGCCGCAAACGCGGTCCTGTCCAGCCTGACAGCCATAGGCACGTGCAGGCCCATCTCCTTGGCCACGACAAGCCCAAGCAGCAGGATTGCGTCCGGCTCGTGAAGAACGAGCGCGGCCGGGGCCTTGCCGGCGCTGACGAGTTCCAGAAGGACCGCGGATGCCGACGAAGAGCCGATCGTGCCCGGCAGGAAAAGCACCGTTCCGGCAATGGATCGGCCGTGCTGGGGATGGCGCACATCGGCGATCCTGCCGGATTTGGGGTCGACGCCGCCCCAGAAGCTGATCGGCGCCGAAAGCACGAGGCCCTCGCCAGTACCGCTGGCACCTTCGACAAGCACATCGCCCTTCACGACAGGGACCCCGTCCACTGCGGCCTCCCCGAAACGGCGCTTTCGACGCATTCGGCAAGCGATCCGTAAAGCACCGAATAGCCAGTGTTGCCGGGCGCGTAATGCGCGAACTTGCCCGAATTGGTCATCAGCACGCCGTCGGCAAGTGCCGGCATGATCGGGGTAACGACGACGCATGTGTCGGCCACGAGGATAACGCCGGTTTTCTCCAGCGCGGTACGCCGATCCGGCCCGAGCGACGCCAGCACGTGGCGCCCGGTGCAGGCATAGATTGGCACCGCAAGCCTGCGGCCGCCCACCAGACGCTCTAGCCTTACCAGTTCCTCGCTGGAAAGGTGCGGGCTGCCGATTGCCACGGCGTCGATCCTGTCCGGCCGTTCGGCGGTCGAAAGACGCGCCCGCGCGTGGGCGACCATCCCGATGTCGACCCGGATCACCTCAGCCGGTTCGGCATGGTCCAGCGCGGTCTCCAAATCGGCCGCCTCAGGCGTGACGCCGGCGATGTGGAACAGGCCTACCGCACCGGTCGAAGCCGCCGCCGCGCCGAACGCCTTGAGCGCGTCTTCGTCGGGACTGCCACCCATGCCGGCGACGACGCCGATGGCGTCGCCCACTTCACGTCCGTAGAGACTGCCGAGGATCGGCCACGCGAAATCGGCCTCCACGAAATCCGATGGCAGACCGGAAACGTCGAAAACAACGGTCGCTTTTCGGTTCTCCGGCCTGTGCAGACCATAGTCGGGCGCGCGGCCGGCGATGGCGCAGGCAATGTCGAGGAAGTCGCCGTAGCGGTTGGTGCGCGCGCCGAGCACGGAGTTGCAGAAGACGACCGCGTTGGATTCGCCCCATGCCACATCCGTGCCGCGTGCCGGCCGGTGGCCCGCCTGATAGGGCGCGCAGGTCCATGTCGGCTCGCACCCCAGCGTGCGGTACGCCGACATCATCCGGGCTGCCATTGACCGTGCCGGTTCCTCAAGCCGGACGCGCGCGCAGCCGGTCAGATCGAGCGCGCCGACGTTGAGCGTTGCCCGCACGGAAACCCTGGCGCCACCCTCGACCAGCCTTTCGGCAAACAGCGTGCCGGAATCGCCATGATAAAGCGCCCCATCGATATGCGCGGACGCTATCGGGATCAGCCGCGGCGCGCCCATCAGTCGCGCAGCCTCCGCGACGATCCGCATCGCCATGGCGGCTCCGTCGGTGCCCGCCGCAATGTGGCGTTCTATATCCGTAAGCAATGGCTAACCTTTTGCGCGGTAGCGAACCGTGTCGAAATTCGCGCCTAGCCCGTCATACATCAACAGCCGGCCGACCAGCGGTTCGCCGATGCCTGTGATGAGCTTGATGGCTTCCATCGCCTGCAGCGTGCCGATGACGCCCACAAGTGCGCCGAGCACACCCGCCTCGGCGCAGGAAGGCACGAGGTCGCGCGGCGGCGGCTCGGGGAAAAGGTCGCGGTAGGACGGGTTGCGTCGTCCGTCCGCTCCGGTCTCGTAGGGTTTGAGAACTGTGATAGACCCGTCGAAGCGCCCGACCGCTCCGGTCACCAGCGGCCGCTCAGCTTCGGCGCAGGCGTCCGCGATCGCATAGCGCGTGTCGAAATTGTCGGTCCCGTCGATGACGAGGTCATAGACGGAAACCAGTTCCGCGACATTCTCCGCCGTCAGGCGCAGCCTGTGCTGCTCGACGGTCACGTGCGGGTTGATGCGGGTGATGGTCGCCGCTGCGCTTTCGGTTTTAGGTAAGTCAACGCTTACGGTATCGTGGATCACCTGCCGTTGCAGGTTCGACAATGACACGAGATCATCGTCGACGATGCCGAGCGTCCCCACGCCCGCAGCCGCCAGATAGTGCAGCACCGGCGCGCCCAGCCCGCCTGCGCCGACGACCAGCACCCGCGCGCGCTTGAGCTTCTGCTGGCCCGGGCCGCCGACTTCCGGCAGCACGATATGGCGCGCGTAGCGCTCCAGTTCCTCGGGCGAAAGCGGTGGTGTCGCGGGCGTGTCCATGGCACTCAACATAAGCGCTGCCGGCGCGAATGTCAGCGGCTCAACCGGCGGTGACCATGCCCGCCGAAACCGACAGAAACTGCGCGCGGCCCTCCAGCGCGGAGAACAGTGCCGCGTCTGTGCCGGTCATGAAGGCCTGGCAGTTGAGCTCGTCGAGGATCGAGAACAGCGCAGCCCGCCGGCCGGCGTCGAGATGCGCGGCGATCTCGTCGAGCAGCAATATCGGCGCCGACCCGGAGAGTTCAGCCACCAGCCGTGCGTGCGACAGTACGAGGCCGGTAAGCAACGCCTTCTGTTCCCCGGTCGAACATTGCCCGGCGGGCATGTCCTTCGGCCGGTGCCGCACCAGAAGGTCCGAGCGGTGCGGGCCTTCGAGCGTGCGCCCGGCCGCGCGGTCCCGGAACCTATTCTGCGACAGCGAACGCCGGAAACCTTCCTCTACCTCGATCGCCGGCTGCTGCGTCAGCGCTTCCTCAAGCGTGCCAGCCAGCGCGATGTCGGCCTGCGGAAAGGGGCTGTCGCCGGGCAGCCGCTCGACCATGGCGGCGAGCAGCCGCACGATCTCCACCCGCGCGGCGGCGATCGCCGTACCCGTCTCCGCCATCTGGGTTTCGATGGCATCGAACCACTGGTCGTCGCGCGCCTGCTCGGAAAGCAGCCGGTTGCGGCCGCGCATCGCCTTTTCATAGTCGAGCGCGCGTCGCCCGTGGGCGGGGTCGATGGCCAGCACCAGCCGGTCGATGAAGCGGCGCCGGTCGCCCGCCGCGCCCGTGAACAGCGCGTCCATCGCAGGCACCAGCCAGATCACGCGCAGCCACTCCAGCATCTCGTCTGCCGAGCGCGCGGTCGCACCGTTGATGCGCACCTTGCGGCCGACACTATCGCCGTTCGCATTCCGCTCACCGAGCGTTCCCGTGCCGATCTCGACCTCGCCGAACGCACCCGCGACCCGCGCATGGATCGCAAAGCCGCTCCCCGCGCCGCTGCGCGGCACGTCGTCAAGCGTCGCCCGTCGCAGGCCGCGTCCGGGCGTCAGAAACGAGATCGCTTCGAGCAGATTGGTCTTGCCGGCGCCGTTCTCGCCCGTCAGCACAACCGCGCCGGCGTTGAAATCCAGCGCCAGGCTTTCGTAGTTGCGGAAATCGGTCAGCAGCAGGCGTTCGATACGGGTCTGCGCCGCGCCTCGCGGCGGTTCGGCTGTTCCGGTTCCGGTCACGATCGTCCGCTGCGCGCCTAGACGCGCATCGGCATCAGCACGTAGAGCGCGTGGTCGTCGGTCATGTCGTGGATCAGCGTCGGCGCGCCGGCATCGGCCAGCATGAAGCGCGCCTCGCTGCCCGAAAGCTGCGCGGCGACGTCCAGCAGATATTTGGCGTTGAAGCCGATTTCGATCGGGTCGGCATCGTAGTCGGCCGCCACTTCCTCGGTCGCGCTGCCCGAATCGGGATTGTTTACCGTCAACGTCACCTGACCGGAAGCAATCGAGAGTTTCACCGCGCGCCCGCGCTCGGACGAGATCGTCGACACGCGGTCAACCGCCTGGGCGAAGCTCTGCCGGTCGATGATGAGCTTCTTGTCGTTGCCGGTCGGGATGACGCGCTGGTAGTCGGGGAACGTACCGTCGATCAGCTTCGAGGTCAGCACCACGCTGCCGATGGTGAAGCGGATCTTGGTGTCGGACAACTCCGTCGTCACCGCCACGTCGGGATCGTCGACCAGCTTCTGCAGTTCGCTGACGGTCTTGCGCGGGATGATGATGCCCGGCATGCCTTCCGAGCCTGCCGGCGCTTCCACTTCGGCGCGCGCCAGACGGTGCCCGTCGGTGGCCACCGAGCGCAGCATCAGCTTGCCGCCCTCTTCGTGGGCGTGAAGGTAGATGCCGTTGAGGTAGTACCGCGTCTCCTCGGTGGAGATGGCGAACTGGGTCTTTTCGATCAGGCCGCGCAAGGCCTGAGAATCCAGGCGGAAGATGTGGCTGAAAGATCCAGCCGAGAGCTCGGGGAAGTCGGCCTGCGGCAGGCATTGCAGGCGGAACGACGAGCGACCGGAGATCACCGACATCGAGTTGCCGCTCTCGTCCACCTTCAACATTACCTCGGATCCGTCGGGCAGCTTGCGCACGATGTCGTAGAGCAGGTGCGCGGGCACGGTGGTCGCGCCGGTCTGCTCGACAACGGCCGCGGTCGCTTCCGTCACCTCCAGGTCGAGATCCGTCGCCTTCATTTCCAGGCTGGCACCGGAGGCCGACAGCAGCACGTTGGAAAGGATCGGGATCGTATTACGCCGCTCCACGACGCGATGGACGTGGTTCAGCGACTTCAGGAGGTTGGAGCGTTCGAGTGTAACACGCATGACACGCAAGTCTCGCAGCAAAGCATTTCGGAGGCCGCGCCGCATTTCCCTCGATCGGGCCTGCCGGACGCGCAAATGGACAACGAACCTGACAGGAAAATGCCTGCGAAGGCAAGCCCGCAGGGAGGTTGCGGACCCGCCAAGGTGAGGTTTCTCAAGAGAAAAATAGCGGCCAGGCCGACAGATGGCTGCCGGCCTGCTGACCGCGCCGTCAGGCCTGTTCGTTGATGAGCCTTTTCAGCAGTTCGATTTCCTGCGCCATCGTGTTGTCGGCGCCCGAAAGACCCTCGATCTTGCGTACCGCATGAAGAACCGTCGTATGATCCCGGCCACCGAAGCGACGGCCGATCTCGGGCAGGGAGCGGGGCGTCATCACCTTTGCCAGATACATCGCCACCTGCCGAGGCTTGACGATGGTGCGGGTGCGTCGGTTCGAGAGCAGTTCCGTCTTCGAGACGTTGTAGTGGCGCGCGACGATGCGCTGGATGTCCTCGATGCGCACCCGCTTGGGCTCGCCGGCGCGGTAGACGTTGCCGAGCCTCGTCGACCCAGGCGACCGACATTTCAGGCTCGAACGACTGGCGGAAGAGGATTTGGTTGAATGCACCTTCGAGCTCACGCCCGCTTCCGGTCACCGCCTGTGCGATATGCGCGAGGATTTCCTCGGGAATGTCGAGCGAGGGCACTTCAGCCACGGCTGCTGCATGGCGCTGCTTCAGGATCGACAGCCGCATCCCGTAGTCGGGGGTGGCCATTTCCAGCGCGACGCCGCCATTGAGGCGCGAGCGAACGCGGGGCTCCAGCGATTCCAGCTCGGAGGGCGGGCGGTCGGCGGCAACGACCACCTGCTTGGCGCTGTCCAGCAGCATGTTGATGAGGTGGCAGAACTCGTGCTGGATCGACTTGCCCTGCAGAAACTGCATGTCGTCGATGATCAGCAGGTCGATGTCGCGGAGCTGCTCCTTCAGGTGTAGCGCGTAGTTATCGCGGATCGCCGTGGCGAAGCGCCACATGAAATATTCTGCCGTCAGGTAGACCACCCGCGCATTGGGCTTGAGCCTGATCGCTTCGGCCGCGATCGCCTGCAGCAGGTGCGTTTTGCCGAGGCCGACCGAGGCATGGATGAAGAGTGGGTTGAAACGCAGGGCGTTGGACGAGGCCTCGGCGACCGAGCGGGCGGCTGCGAATGCGACGCGGTTGGATGGTCCCTCGACGAATGAGGCAAACGTGTAGCGGCTATCGAGCGGTGAGCCGAGCACGGACTGCTTGCCGGCAAGGTCGGCGCCGTTCATGCGCGGCTGCGCCGGCTTCTCCATGCGTGGGTGTGTTGGCACGGGTGCCTGCAGTCCGACGGAAACTTGGCGGTCCGCTTTCTTGGCCGGCGCGCGCTCCTCCTCGATCTGGGGTGCGGCGCTACGCGTGGCGGATCGGACGACGATCTCCAGCTTGAGCATGGCGGGGTCGCCCTGCTTCCAAAGTTCGGCGATCAGGTCGAGGTAGTGATTGTTGATCCACTGGCGCAGGAACGCCGTCGGCACGGAGAGCCGTATCAGGCCGCGGGACGTCTCCGCGATCTTCATTCGACCGAACCAGCTCGAATAGACGTCGTTGCCAAGCCTGGCCTTGAGTTGCGCTTTCACGCGCTCGAAATTGGCCTCGGGCCCGCTCGCCGGCGTCATCCCCGTCCTCTCCTCGATCTGTTGTGCTGGAACAAACGTGGCCGGTTCGGCCCGCTCTGCAATGCCGCTGTGCATCTTTGCCTGACTTCCCTGTGTATTCGTTGTGGCGCTCCGTCGTCCGACTTGAAATCCGCATCCGGTGCGCGGGCGCCTTTTTTGTCTTTGCCGTACCTCGTTACTCTCTACCGGCGTCGCATTCCTTTCATTCTCCAGACCGGCCATCCGCACTGGCCGGCTTCACTCACACACAAGACACAAGAACCCCTCCCGAACTTGCGTCCGGGAACAAAATTGCGTCACAAATAAACAGTCCCCTTGCGTCGAACAGGCACAATCAAACCGCTCGCGAACTTGCGCCCGCGCTAAGCTGTTGCCGCTGTCTGGCTGGGATCAGCAGGGTTTGGGCCTGCCCCATTCGATGTCCGGACTTTACCGAAAAGGCGGCGCGCAGGGCAAGAGACAGGTAAGGAATTTTTCACGATTCGGAGCGCAGATTCAGCTTGACGCACTGCGGGCGAAAGCCCCCGGTGAGAGAAGTCGTTACGATTCAAAACCTTTTGCCAGCGGTACTAAAAAGCCACCGTTTTTCACAAAAATGTCTTGACAGCCGGGTATCCGCTTTGGACTCGCCGGATATGCGACTGCGGAATCGCAACCGCGAATAAGCGACTGATTTTGAACGATATTTTATAAGCTTAAAAAGCTCGGGCGCGGCGGCAGCTTGTTCCGGTTCAACTCATGGATGAACAAGGCCAGGTTGCGCCGGCAAAAGACGGCCGGCTGCGCGGCACCCGCCGGATCACATATGCGGGCCCCTGCGCCACGCAAAACAAAACCCGGCGAACGGGTCACCGGGTTCATGTTTCGACTAAAGGCTTAAAGCCTTATCAGGCAGTCAGCGTCTTGAGCCGCTGGGCAAGGCGCGAAACCTTGCGGGATGCCGTATTGCGATGAAGCACGCCCTTGGAGGCGGCGCGCATCAGTTCCGGCTGCGCGGCGGTGAATGCAGCCTGGGCCGCTGCCTTGTCGCCGCTGGCCAGAGCTTCCTCGACCTTGCGGATGAAGGTACGAACGCGCGAACGGCGGTTCTTGTTGATCGCGGTGCGGCGGGCGATCTTGCGCGTTGCCTTTTTGGCCGAAGACGTATTGGCCATGATGCCTCTCTCTCACTATGTCACGTGAAGCGCCAGAACGGATCGATTCCGCTTGAACCTATCGTCTGGCGCAAAAACAAAGGGGCAGCCATAGGCCGCCTCAGTTGCGGCGGCTTATAGATGAGCTTTTCCGGCGCGTCAACGCTTCAATGCGTTGCTGCCGTTCTCAGCGATTGCGGAATGTCGCCGGCCGTTTTTCGGAGAAGGCCGCCATGCCTTCTTTCTGATCCTCCAGCGAAAACATCGCGTGGAAGACCCTGCGCTCGAACCGCAGCCCCTCGGTGAGCGTCGTCTCGTAGGCGCGGTTGACGGCTTCCTTGTTCATCATCACCGCAGGCAGCGACAGTCCGGCGATCTTTTCGGCAGCTTTGACCGCTTCCTCGACCACGTCGGCGGCCGGAACCACGCGTGAGACGAGACCGGAGCGCTCCGCCTCGGCTGCATCCATCATGCGGCCCGTCAGGCACATATCCATCGCCTTGGACTTGCCGACGAAGCGCGTGAGCCGCTGCGAGCCGCCCATGCCCGGCATCACGCCCAGCGTGATCTCAGGCTGGCCGAACTTGGCATTGTCGCCGGCAATGATGAAATCGCACATCATGGCGAGCTCGCATCCGCCGCCGAGCGCATAGCCGGAAACCGCAGCGATGATCGGCTTGCGGATGCGGGTCATGGCGTCCCACCCGGCGAAGAAGTCCGCCATATACATGTCGATGTAGGACTTCTCCTGCATCTCCTTGATATCGGCGCCGGCCGCGAATGCCTTCTCCGAGCCGGTCAGAACGATCGCACCGATTGCCTCGTCGGCCTCGAAGGCCTGGAGTGCCGCGACCACTTCCTCCATCACCATGCTGTTGAGGGCGTTCAGCGCCTTGGGGCGATTGAGCGTAACGAGGCCTACCTTGCCGCGCGTCTCCACGAGGATCGTTTCATAGGCCATCGTTTCTTTCCTCCAAATGGCGTTTCGATGCGTGCCCAGATAGCTAACGTTGGCAGGACGGGCAATAGAAGGTCGAGCGGCCGCTCTGCACGATGCGCTGCACCGTGCCGCCGCAGCCGGGCTTGCGGCAGGGCTCGCCCTCGCGGTCGTAGACGTTGAACGAATGCTGGAAATAGCCGAGCGATCCGTCGGCCTGCACATGGTCGCGCAGCGAGGATCCTCCGGCTGCGATGGCGTCGGCGATTACCTCGCGGATGGCTTCGGCAAGCCTCTCGCAGCGGGCGTTGGTACGGCCCGGTGGGGGAGCGATGGACCCGGCCTCGCGGCGCGGCGACAGGCCTGCCCGCCACAGCGCCTCGCAGACATAGATGTTGCCGAGGCCCGCAATCAGCCGCTGGTCGAGCAGTGCTGCCTTCAGCGGCGCGCGACGCCCGCGCAACAGATCGCCCAGCATCGCGCCGTCGAGCGCGTTGCCCGTCGGCTCGATCCCCAGCCCGGCCAGTGACGGGTGTTCGTGAAGGGTTGCCCGCGGCGAAAACAGCATGAAGCCGAAGCGCCGCGGATCGTTGAAGACCACCCGGTTGGTCGCGCCCGCATCGTTTTCCAGATGGAATACGACATGATCGTGCGCCTCGTTCTTGGATCGCTCGTGGTGAAACACGCCCGGCACGGAATCATCGCTGCCCGCCAGGATGCGGAACGATCCGGACATGCCGAGATGACAGATCAGAACCGGGTCGCGGTCGAGGTGCATCGTCAGATATTTCGCGCGCCGCCCCAGTGAGATCACCGAGCGCCCCGTCAGGCTCGCCACGAAGTCGGCGGGAAACGGAAAGCGCAGGTCGGGCCGCCGCTGTTCGACCGCGACGATGCGCGCGCCCTCGAATACCGGCTGCAGCCCGCGCCGGACCGTCTCGACCTCGGGAAGCTCAGGCATTGCCGGAAAGCTTGGCCCGGAAAGACGTGCCGTATTTGCCCGGCGCAATGCCGAGATGCTCGGCGACTGTCTCGCCGATGTCCGCGAAGCTGGTGCGCACGCCCATCGATCCGCCGCCGAGCCCAGGGCCGGTTCCCAGCACCGGCACCCGTTCGCGCGTATGGTCGGTTCCACGCCATGTCGGGTCGCAGCCATGGTCCGCCGTCAGCATCAGCATGTCGCCGTCGGCGAGCTGCGCGAGCGCTTCCGGCAGGCGCGCGTCGAACGCTTCAAGTGCCGCCGCGTAGCCCGGAACGTCGCGCCGGTGGCCGAAATTCGTGTCGAAGTCTACGAAATTGGCGAAAACGAAGTCGCCGTCGCCTGCTTCGTGCATCGCCGCGAGTGCGGCATCGAACATCGCCATGTTGTTGGGGGCCTTGCGCAGGTCCGAGATGCCGCGATGCGCGAAGATGTCGCCGATCTTGCCGACGGCGAAGACCTTGCGGCCGGCGTCCGTCAGCCGGTCGAGCAGCGTCGGCTCCGGTGGTGGCGTCGCGAAATCCTTGCGGTTCGGCGTACGCTCGAAGTCCTTGGCATTTTCACCCACGAACGGGCGCGCGATCACCCTGCCGATATTCAGTGCGTCGGCCAGCCTGCGTCCGGTGCGGCACAGCTCGTAAAGCCTCTCCAGGCCGAAATGTTCCTCATGCGCGGCGATCTGGATGACCGAGTCGCTGGAGGTGTAGCAGATGGGCTTGCCGGTGCGGATATGCTCCTCGCCGAATTCCTCGATCACGCCCGTGCCGGACGCATGGCAGTTGGCGAGGATACCCGGAATGTTGCCTTCGCGGATCAGCGCTTCGGTGAAGTCGGCGGGAAAGGCAGGCTGCGTGTCTGGAAAATAGCCCCAGTCGAACCGGACCGGCAGCCCAGCGATCTCCCAATGGCCCGAGGGCGTGTCCTTGCCGCTCGAAGTCTCTGTCGCCGCCGCGTGGAAGCCGGAGGTGGCCTCTGCCGGCATCGGTCGGCCCGTGGCGAGCGCGGCAGCGTGACCCAACCCCAGCGCCCGCATGTTGGGCACATGAAGCGGACCCTTCCGCAGGCCCGCGGCATCGCCTTCGCCACGCGCGCAGGCCGCTTCGATATGCCCGTACGTGTCCGATCCCTCGTCACCGAAAGACGCCGCGTCAGGCGCGCCGCCGATGCCGAAGGAATCGAGCACGAAAAGGAATGCGCGGGCCATGTACTGGGTGCTTTCTGCCGGTTCGGTGACTTCCAAGACATAGGTTCATGCGCCGATCTTGGCAATTATGAAACCAAAACAGCCGAAAATCCGCGCTGGCAACGGCTTGGAGCAGGAAACGTGGTTCGACACCGGGCGATTTCGGGAGCGGGTGCTGCCGTATTTTTCGCATGCTGGATTTCAGGTGCGGCTACGGCGGCTGACGGAGGGCCCGCAACGCCCTTCCGGATAGGCCTTGTGGCTTCCGGCGGGGAGGGCGCGGCCGTCGAGGGCCTTTCGGCGATCAAGACGGCGTTCTCGAACGCGCTGTCGATGCCGGTCGATGTGCTGGTTGCCCGTGACTATCCCGCGCTCATCGAAAGCCATCTGGATGGCCGGATCGACTATGCCATCTACACCGCGCCCGCCTATGCTGCGGCATCGATCCGCTGCGCCTGCCTGCGCCCGGTTGCGGCGCCCATCGGCATCGACGGCTCATTCGGGCTCCGTTCGGTGCTGATCGTGCGCCCGGCCGAAAGCGATACCGCCCCGAAATCCATTGCTGTGGGCCCGGATGACAGTCTGGCGACGCGGCTTGCGCCTCTGGCGTCCTGGCCGGGCGCTGTGGATGCGCTCGAGGCTGGCGGATTTGTCCCGACCGAAAGCGCCGGCGAGGCCGAGGCCATGTTCCTCAGCGGCGCGGTCGATGCCTATTTCGGCTGGGTGCCGGCCGCACCTGAACCTGGAGACGGGTCGCTGTCCGGCGGCTCCATCGACCGTCTTGCCTCAGCCGGCGTGGACGCCTCCGCTTTCGAGATAACCTGGCACTCGGCCCTGCTGCGATACGGGCCGCACGCGGTCCGCAACACGCTGCCGCAGGAGCAGGTCGAGGCGTTGCAGCGCCTGCTGACCGGCGTCGTCGCCGATCGCGATCTCAACTACTATCTGGAACGTCGTCACGGCGGCGGCTTTGCCGCTACCGCTCAAGAGGATTACCTGTCCGTTATTGAGGCACTCGGCGCAGTCGGCAAGGCGATGCCGGCCAACTCCGCCTCGCCCACGGAATGATCTTCGGGGTCAGCAGTCGCTGCAATCGATCTCCGCCGTCATGCGGGGGCGCAGGAAGTAGCTTTCATCCATGTCGATCCTGTCGAACGAAGCCGCCAGTCCAATCGCGGCCTTGTTTTCCGCCGTCCAGGTCAGAACGGGCCGGTATTCCAGTCCGGCACTCACCTGGATCAGGAACGTGTCCCTGATTTTCAACGTCGTCGGAACCTGGGTTTCGGTGCCTTTTACCGGCCCCTGCATGAATGCGCCGTTCCGCATCCTTCGCGACCACTGCACAATCGCCTTGGGAGTGCTTGTGTCGGTGAGCTTGATCGCGGTGACGGTGATGTCCGGCTGGCTGCGGTTGTAGGGCAGCAGAATTGCGCTGCCGATCTGCATGATCGCCTCCAGTTCGGAGCGGTTGATGCTTTGCTGCTGCGTGACGAGGTCGGCGACCATGGAGCCGATCCTGCTGACCTTCTTGTTGGCCTCGATGCCTTGTGCAACTTCCATCGTCACGAAGTAGAGCGACAGAAGCACGGGCGCGACCATGGCGAATTCCAGGGCGGCCACCCCGCGCCGGTCGCCAACGAGGCGAAGGAGCCTTGCCTTTGTACCGACAAGCCCGTTGAGAATAGCGCGTTTCATGTTCATCCCCTGCTCTCCCCGCTAGAGCAATCTCTTACGTCTGGCCCAGGAGCCGTCTATTCCTCGAATGGCTCGTTCTGCCAGGTGACCGTTGCGTAGTGCAGCGTCTTTCCATCCTTCAGGTTCGACATCGACTTGCGCAGGAAATCGGTCATCACCGGCCAGCGGTAGAATACCCGCAACTGGTTCTTCGAAAGCGCCTTGCCTGGGTCGATCTTGAAGCCCTTGGTGTCGATATCGTTGTCCTTGGTGAAGGCGATACGCTGCTGTGCAGCCTGTGCGAATGTGTTGAAGCTGCGCAGGTCGATCTCGAGGCCGGGACAACCATCCGACACCACGATCTCCAGCCGGTCGCAGATTTTATTGCGCACCAGGTTCTTGTCGGCCTCGACATCGGCAATCTGTATCTGGCCGGTGCGGAACTGGCGGGCCACGTCGTCAGTGATGCTGGACATGAGCTGCTGGGCTGCAAACGAGATGCAGCTTTCCAGGATCGCGAACACGAGCATGGCGAACGGAATAGCCAGCGCCGTGAATTCGATCGCGACGCTGCCTTTCGCATCTTTTACGAAATGACGCAGAAAGCCTGGTCGCCGCGGCTTGCCGCGCGTCTCGACTGGTTTTTTCTCGCTTGCATCATGCATGGTGGCACCCTGCCGGTGGTATCTCATGGCAGGACCATACAGTAGGCGGGTTGAGGGGCCGTTTTGGCGAACTCTCAAATTGAGCGGCCAAAGTCAGCCCTTCGTTAACGCTTATTCGGAGTAGCGACGCATCTCAGCTTCCGAGGTCGTCTCGGCCTCGTTCTTGAACGAGGATTCGCAATACGGGCTGCAGGACAGGGTCTGCACGTCGGACCGACGATAGATGCGCACGGAATTGGCAAGATGCCGCGATACGACGATCTGCTCGTCGACGATCGGAGCGCCGTCATTGTCCAAAACCACAAGATTGGTCACGCCGAAGCCTTTGCCGGTAAGCACGATCGTGGATGCGTCCTGAACGGAAGCGTCGGCGATCGCCGGATTGCCGATGACGATCGTGTCGGCAGGGCGCGCGAGCTTGACGATCTTGGCCTGGTTCATCTGAACCTGGATCGGTTCGCCTGCAAGGGTTTGGGCCGGCAATGCCACCGCGCTCGCCAGGGCCATGCCCGTTACGAAATTGATCCAGCGCCGCGCCATGCGAGTTCTCCAGGTCTTGGACAGTTGAAGGAAAAATGAAGGATATTGGTGAACCGACCGTTAAGGCGCGGGATCTCTGGCGATTCATCTGTTTTTTGACATCAAAAACGGCTAGAGACGCGCCATGGAAATGAACGACACGATTACGCGCGAAACAAACCTGCCGTCCGAGGCGCATGGCGCAGCGCCCCGCAAGGTCTTCGTCAAGACTTACGGCTGCCAGATGAATGTCTACGATTCCCAGCGCATGGCGGATGCGCTCGCTGCGGAAGGCTACCAGCCTACGGCCGAGATCGAGGACGCCGACCTGGTGCTCCTGAATACCTGCCATATCCGCGAAAAGGCGGCCGAAAAGGTCTATTCGGAGCTCGGCCGTATCCGCCAGCTCAAGGCCGAGCGAGCCGCCAGCGGCCGTGAGACTTTGGTCGGCGTTGCCGGCTGCGTCGCACAGGCCGAGGGCGACGAGATTCTCCGTCGCGCGCCGGTGGTCGATCTGGTCATCGGCCCGCAAACCTATCATCGCTTGCCACAGGTCGTGCAGAAGGCGCGGGCGGGCGAGAAGGTCGTCGAGACGGAATACGCCATCGAGGACAAGTTCGAGCACCTGCCGGCACTGGAGCGCAAGGCGGTGCGCAGCAGGGGCGTAACGGCGTTTCTCACCGTCCAGGAAGGCTGCGACAAGTTCTGCACCTTCTGCGTGGTGCCTTACACGCGCGGTTCGGAAGTCTCGCGTCCGGTCTCTCAACTCGTTGCGGAGGCCGAGCGGCTTGCGGAAGCCGGCGTTCGCGAGGTCACCCTGCTCGGGCAGAACGTCAATGCCTGGCACGGCGAGGGTCCGGATGGCACCGAATGGGGTCTTGGACAACTGTTGTTCCGCCTTGCCGAAATTCCTGGCCTTGCGCGGCTGCGCTATACCACCAGCCATCCGCGCGACATGGACGATGCGCTGATCGCCGCCCATCGCGATCTGCCGTCGCTGATGCCCTACCTGCATTTGCCGGTTCAATCGGGATCGGATCGTATCCTGAAGGCGATGAACCGGAAGCATACCGGCGCCGATTACCTCCGGCTGGTCGACCGCATTCGCGCCGCGCGACCCGACATCGCCATGTCCGGCGACTTCATCGTCGGATTCCCGGGCGAGACGGATGAGGATTTCGAGGACACGATGCGGATTATCCGCGACGTGACCTATGCGCAGGCGTTTTCGTTTAAATATTCGCCGAGGCCGGGAACGCCTGGCGCCGATTTGCCGTTACAGGTGGCCGAAGACGTCAAGAATGAGAGGCTTCAACGCCTGCAGGCCCTGGTGGCCGAACAGCAGACTGCTTTTGCCGCAAGTCTTGTCGGTTCGGAAATCGACCTGCTGATCGAGAAGCCCGGCCGAAATCCCGGTCAGCGGGTCGGCCGTTCCCCTTGGCTTCAGCCGGTAATTGTTGATGAAATGGCCGGCGAAATCGGTGACATTGTCAGAGTGCGAATCACGAAAGCGGGTCCCAACAGCCTTTTCTCCGAACCTGTGACCGGAGACGGGCGTTAATCAGGAGAGACGTTTGAGCGCCGCAACAGAACTGAAAGCACCGCCCGCCGGGGCCTCCGACATGGCGCATATCGTTCTGACCTTCGACAACAACAAGCACGCGAGCGCGCTTTACGGCCAGTTCGACGAGAATCTGGCCCGGCTGGAGCAGAAGCTGGGCGTCGATATACGCTCGAAGGGCAATCAGCTATCCATCAAGGGCGATCCGGTCGCTGCCGAGCAGGCGCGGCGCGCGCTGGATTATCTCTACGAGCTCCTCCAGAAGGGCGCGGACGTGTCTCCCTCCGAGGTGGATGGCGCGATCCGCATGGCGATAGCCGTCGACGATCAGCTCACGCTCCCGACGCTTGAGCGCAAGGGCAAGGTGGCGGCAGCGCAGATCGCCACGCGCAAACGCACGATCTATGCGCGTTCATTGAACCAGGACGCCTATATGCGGGCGCTGGAGCGCTCCGAGCTCGTCTTCGGCATAGGGCCTGCCGGCACCGGCAAGACCTATCTGGCGGTCGCTCACGCGGCGATGCTGCTCGAGCGCGGCATGGTCGAGCGCATCGTGCTGTCGCGCCCGGCCGTCGAGGCCGGCGAGCGGCTCGGCTTCCTGCCCGGCGACATGAAGGAGAAGGTCGATCCTTATCTGCGGCCGCTCTATGACGCGCTCTACGACATGATCCCCGCCGACAAGGTCGAGCGGGCGATTGCGGCCGAGGTCATCGAGATCGCGCCGCTGGCCTTCATGCGCGGCCGCACGCTGCGCAATGCGGCGATCATTCTCGACGAGGCACAGAACACCACGCCGATGCAGATGAAGATGTTCCTGACCCGGCTCGGCGAAGGCGGTCGCATGATCGTCACCGGCGATCCGAGCCAGATCGACCTGCCGCCAAACACCAAGTCGGGCCTCGTTGAGGCGCTTCAGGTGCTGGACGGCGTTCCGGGCATCGTCACCGTTCGGTTCAACGACGTGGACGTCGTCCGCCACCCGCTGGTCGCCGAAATCGTCAGGGCCTACGACGCCCATGGTTCCGGCGCCGACCGCAAGGGTCGGATCGACGTTTGACGCACTGATATCGTGATGATCGACATAGACATCGCGATCGAAGCCGGCGCGTGGCCGGCCGAGGATGAGCTTTCGGCGCTTGCTGCTCCGACTGTTGACGCGGTTTTGGTCGAGCTCGACCTGAAAGCGGCAAATACGGCTGAACTTTCGCTGCTTTTCACCGACGACGCGCACATCGCCGAGCTCAATCGCGGCTGGCGCGGCAAGGACAAGGCGACGAACGTCCTGTCGTTCCCCGCCTTCGAAATCGCCCCGGGCGACCCGCTCCCGGCGATGCTGGGCGACATCGTGCTCGCCTTCGAGACGATTTCTTCGGAGGCGGTACTGGAAGAAAAGCCCTTCGAGCACCATCTCAGGCACCTGATCGTGCATGGCATGCTGCATCTTCTCGGCTACGACCACGAAACCGACGAAGAAGCCGAGGAAATGGAAGCGCTCGAACGGCGCATACTCGCCGGACTTGCCATTCCTGATCCATATGGATAACTGAAAAGGTCAAACGACCGAAAGACGATGAACGAAAACGCACAATCTGCCGCTGTTGCGGAGCAGGGCGGCGAACAGGGCTCCGACCAGTCAGGCGAGTCCCAAAGTACGCCCGCCGGACGATCCGGCACCAAACCCTCATTATTCGAACGGCTGGCTGCGCGGTTTCGACCGCGCAACGGATCGAGCCTGCGTGAAGACCTGGCGGATGCGCTGTCCGAACAGGCGACCGGCACCGTGTTCTCGGTCGGTGAGCGCGCCATGCTCAACAACATCCTACGCCTGCGCGAGCTGCGCGTCGAGGATGTCATGGTGCCGCGTGCCGACATCGAGGCCATCGAACTGTCGACCGCGCTTGGCGATCTTCTGACACTCTTCGAGGAGTCGGGCCGTTCGCGCATGCCGGTCTATCAGGAGACGCTCGACGATCCGCGCGGCATGGTCCACATCCGCGACGTTGTGGGTTACATCACGCGCGCCGCCAAGCAGAAGAAGGGCCGCGCCACGCGCAAAACCCCGGCACTGCCGCTCGATCTGGCCAATGTCGATCTCGGCAAGCCGATCGGCGACCTTGGCATCGTGCGGCCTGTGCTTTTCGTGCCGCCGTCGATGCTTGCCTCCGACCTGATGACCCGCATGCAGGCTGCGCGCATCCAGATGGCTCTCGTCATCGACGAATATGGCGGCACCGACGGTCTCGTTTCGCTGGAGGACATCGTCGAGATGGTCGTCGGCGACATCGAGGACGAGCATGACGAGGACGAGGAGCCGATGATCACCCGCACGGGCGACGGCATTTTCGTCGTCGACGCCAAGGCAGAGATCGAGGATGTCGCCGAAGCCATCGGCGAGGCCTTCACCGGCGGTGAGCACGAGGAATATGTCGACACCATCGGCGGCATGATCTTCAACGCGCTCGGCCGTGTTCCGGCGCGCGGCGAGGTCGTGCAGGCGATTCCCGGCTTCGAGTTCCACGTGCTGGATGCAGATCCCCGCCGCGTCAAGCGGGTCAGGATCGTTCAGGGCAGGGCGGCGGACCGCCGCAGGGCGCGGATGGTCACGCGAGACGAGCCCTTGCCGCCGCCTGCCGAAGTCAAAGCGCCTGAAAAGCAGAGCGCCTGATCAGACGAGTGACGGCATCGCCGTCACTTGCTGAAGATCGCCTGCTCCGAAATCTGGATGCCGGCCGGTCCAAGGATGACGCCGAAAAGCACCGGCAGGAAGAACAGGATCATCGGCACTGTCAGCTTGGGCGGCAGCGCCGCTGCCTTCTTCTCGGCGATGTTCATGCGCATGTCGCGGCTTTCCGCCGACAGGACGCGCAGGGCGTGGGCAACCGGCGTGCCGTAGCGTTCGGCCTGAACCAGCGCCTGCGTCACCGATTTCACGGCCTCCAGTCCCGTGCGCGCCGCAAGGTTGTCGTAGGCCTGCTTGCGCTCCTGAAGGAACGACAGTTCTGCATTCGTCAGCACGAGTTCTTCGGCAAGGTCGACCGACTGGATGCCGATCTCGTCTGCCACGCGGCGGAATGCGGCTTCCACCGATATGCCGGATTCGACGCAGATCAGCATCAGGTCCAGCGCGTCTGGCCATGCTTTCTGAATGGATTGCTGGCGCTTGGTGGCCCGGTTCCTGACGTAGAGGATCGGAGCGTAAAAGCCGCCATAGCCAAGCAGGATGCAGACGAAAAGTTTCATCAGCGGCGACTGCTCGGAAAGGCCTCCGAGCACGAAGATGTAGACGAGGCCGAGAGCCAGCCCGATGAAAGGCAGGACAAGGCGGAAAAACAGGAACTTCGTCAGCGGGTTCTGGCCGCGGAAGCCGGCGACCTTAAGCTGCGCCGCGGTTTTCTCGTCTGCGAGCAGGCGCCTCAGATCGAGCCTGTCGACAATGTTCCGCATCCCGACTGACTGTTCCTCGCGCAGGCCCTTGCGCCTGCGGTCGGCCTCCGCGGCAAGCCGTGCGCGTTGCTTTGCGCGCAGCTCGTCACGCTCCAGCGCAACCGACTTCATCCGCGCCTTGAGCGGATTGCCGCTGAGCGCGGGAAGCGCGGTGAACATCGTGACGAACACCGCGACCGCGACCACGATCGAGATCATCAGGCTCGGATCGGATATGGATTTGGCGATCTGGTCCAGCATGGTGACGCTTCCCTGAGGCTAGACTTCGAAATTGATCATCTTGCGCATGACGAAGATGCCGATCGACATCCACACGCCGGAGATCGCAAGGATGAGATGCCCTGTCGGATGGGTGAACAGCGGCATGATGTAGTTCGGGCTCGACAGATAGACGAGCAGCGCAACGAGGAACGGCAGCGCGCCGAGAATGACGGCGGAGGCCTTGGCTTCCATCGACAGCGCCTGGATCTTGGCCTTCATCTTCTTGCGGTCGCGCAGCACCTTGGAGAGGTTGCCCAGCGCTTCGGAGAGGTTGCCGCCGGCCTGGCTCTGGATCTGGATGACCACGCCGAAGAAGCTGGCTTCCGCGCAAGGCATGGTTTCGGGCATGCGCATCACCGCTTCCGGCAGCGAGAGGCCGACTTGCTGCGACTCGACGATGCGGCGGAATTCGGTCCGCACGGGCTCGGGTGACTCCGCCGCGATCAGCCGCACGGAATCGTTGAGCGGCAGGCCCGACTTGACCGCGCGCACGATGACGTCGAGCGAGTTGGGAAACTCGTGCAGAAACGCCTTCACCCTGCGCGCGCGCATGAATGAGACGACCCATCGCGGGATGCCGAACGTTCCAGCCAGGAAAACGCCGGGTAGCACCAGGGGCGGCACGCCCACGATGAACAGCAGCGCCGTCAGGACCAGCCCACAGATGACGGAATAGATATAGAAGCGCTGTATGGTGACTTTCATGCCGGCCTGGCGAAGCTGTATCTTGAGAGGCGGCTTCTTGGTGCTGAGGGCGCGGGTTTTCTGCTTGGTTTCTAGCTCTTTGAGCGAATCCTGCACGGATTTGCGCCGACGTGCCGCCTCGGCAACGCGGTCCCGCGACGCCTTGACCGTGGCGCGGTCCGTGTCGGCGCGCTTGATGGTCTCCAGCCGCTTGCCGGCCTTCTTCTCGTTCTCGATCGATGTGAACAGCAGGGCATAGGCGAGCGCACCGACGCTGAGCGTTGCCAGCGCGATGAAGGCCAGAACAGTGCTGTCCAGTCCGAACATCCCAGTCTCCTATGCAGTGCCTGCCGTGAGGACGCGCTCGGTCACTGCGTTTCCTTTTCCATCGCTTCCAGCGCGTTGGCGAGCCGCGCGTCCTCGCCATAGTAGCGGGCGCGATCCCAGAACGCAGGGCGGCCGATGCCGGTCGACACGTGCTCGCCGATGATGCGACCCTGCGCGTCTTCGCCCTTGATGTGATAGAGGACGATGTCCTGCGTGATGATGACGTCGCCTTCCATGCCGATCACCTCGGTGATGTGGGTGATGCGGCGAGAGCCGTCGCGCAGGCGTGCCGCCTGGATGATGACATCGATCGAGCCGACGATGATCTCGCGCACGGTCTTCTGCGGCAGGGCGAAGCCGCCCATCGCGATCATCGATTCCATGCGGTTGAGACATTCGCGCGGGCTGTTCGAGTGGATGGTACCCATCGATCCGTCGTGGCCCGTGTTCATCGCCTGCAGAAGATCGAACACTTCAGGGCCGCGCACCTCGCCCACGACGATGCGTTCGGGACGCATGCGCAGGCAGTTCTTGACCAAATCGCGCATGGTCACCTCGCCCTCGCCTTCGAGGTTTGGCGGGCGGGTCTCCAGTCGCACCACGTGCGGCTGCTGGAGCTTGCAGCTCGGCCGAGTCCTCGCAGGTGATGATGCGTTCGTCGCGGTCGATATAGTTGGTCAGGCAATTCAGTAGCGTGGTTTTACCGGAACCCGTGCCCCCGGAAATGACCACGTTGCAGCGGACACGGCCGATGATCTTCAGAACTTCCGCCCCTTCGGGCGTAATCGCGCCGAACCGCACGAGCTGGTCGAGTGTCAGCTTGTCCTTCTTGAACTTGCGGATCGTCAGTGCGGTGCCGTCGATGGCGAGCGGAGGTGCGATGACGTTGACGCGCGAACCGTCGGGAAGACGCGCGTCGCAAATCGGCGAAGATTCGTCGACGCGCCGGCCAACCTGGCTGACGATGCGCTGGCAGATGTTCAGAAGCTGCTGGTTGTCGCGGAAGCGGATGGTCGTCTGCTCGACCTTGCCGCCCACCTCGATGTAGACGTTCTTCGAGCCGTTGACCATGATGTCGGCGATGTCGTCGCGCGCCAGCAGGGGCTCGAGCGGGCCATAGCCCAGCACGTCGTTGCAGATGTCCTCCAGCAGTTCTTCCTGCTCGGAGATCGACATCGCGAAATTCTTGATCGCAATGATGTCGTTGACGATGTCGCGGATTTCCTCGCGCGCGGAATCCGCGTCGAGTTTTGCCAGCTGCGACAGGTCGATCGTGTCGATCAGCGCCGAGAAAACCTGGCTCTTGGTATCGTAATAGCTGTCGCTGCGCTCGCGCGGAGCGCGCTTCGGAGGCTCCGGCGCAAGCGGCGGGGCCTCGATGGCGCGCTTCGGGGCTGCGGGCGCGGCACTTGCACCGCCTGCGGCCTGTTGCGGGCGTGCGGGCGCGATTGTCGTCGTGCTCGTGGCCGCCTCGCGGGGCGCTGCGGGCGCGGGTGCCGGTGTTCCGGCAGGCCGGAAAGCCGGTGTCTCGCTCTGTCCGCCGTCGTTGCCTCTTTTGCCAAACATTTCCGCGCCGATCCCGCTTTTTTCGAATTATTTCTTGAGCTTCAGTCGTTCCAGCAGGTCGCCGAGCCCCGGCTTTTTCTTCGACTTGATTTCCGAGCGTCCGGTCAGCACATGCGCCACCTCGTTGATCGTCTTGACGATCGCGTGCTGGGCATCCATCTCGCTCAGCATCCTGCCGTTGTTGGCGGCGTTGCCGAAGAGAGCGGGATCGAAGGGGATCACTGCCATCGGCTCGAGTTCCAGCGGGTCGGCAAAGTCGGCGGCGCTGATCTCGGGTCGTTTGGGAACACCCGCCTGGTTGATCACCAATTTCGGCGGGCCGTCGTTCGGCCGCAGCTTTCTCAGCGTGTCCATCAGGTTCTTGGTATTGCGCAGGTTGGCGAGTTCCGGCGTCGCCGTGATCACCACCTGGTCCGCCTGCGTCAGCACGTTTTTGGTCCAGCCGTTCCAGACATGCGGCACGTCCAGCACAAGCAGTGGCGTGCTTCGCTGGGCAACGTCGATGATCTGGGTGAAAGCCTCGGCGTCGAAATCGTAGGTGCGGTCCAGCATCGACGGCGCCGCCAGCAGTGACAGGCGCTCGGCGCACTGCGCAAGCAGGCGATCGAGATAGGTTTCGTCGATGCGCTCCGGCGAAAACACGGCTTCGGCGATGCCTTGCGCCGGGTCCTGGTCGAAATTGATGTTGGCGGTGCCGAAAGCAAGGTCGAGGTCGGCCACCAGCACTTCCGAGCTGAACAGCGTCGACATGCTCCAGGCCACATTGTGCGCGACAGTGGAGGATCCGACGCCACCCTTGGCGCCAATGAAGGCGATGGACTTGCCAAGCGGCTCGGCCTGCGGGTCGACGAAGATCGACGAGATCACCGAGACGATGTCAGCCATGGAGATCGGGGCGACCACGTATTCGGAGATGCCGAAACGGATCAGCTCGCGATAGAGCCACACGTCGTTATAGTGACCGACGACGACCACCTTCGAGGAGGGATCGCAGACCTCGGCCAGCCTGTGCAACTCCGCAACAAGCTGCTTCGGCTCGTCGCGCGACTCGACGATGATCAGGTTCGGCGTTTGCGCCGAGTGATAGAAGTCGATCGCGGTGCCGATACCGCCCATGTGCACCTTCAGGTGCGCCTTGGACATCCGCCTGTCGGCAGCGGCCCGCTCGATCGGGCTGGCAACGCTCTCCGTCTCGCAGAATGCCTGGATGGAGATGCGCGGAACCGGCCGCAATTCGCTCATGGCGGCGATTTCGTTTTCGCTGGCGGCGTCGGAATCCGTCGTCGCGTCGTAGGCGAGATTACTCATGTCATGCGCCCCCGGTGTTCATCAGTATTCGACTTCCTGGTCCCAGCCGCTTGTGCGGCGCCGGTATTCGTCGATCGATGCGCCCCTGCGTGTGCTGTCCACTTCGGACTGCTTGCGCGGTCCGAGGAAATCGGCCGGATTAGCCACCTGTGCTGCCAGGTTGTTCTGGTAGGAGCAGCCGAAATTGGCCCAATGCTTGTTTTCCGAATCTTCGAGCAGGTCGGCCGGCCACCGGCCGCACTGCCCGGTCGACGCAGTCATCTCCGAGTAGATCAGCCGGATCGGCGCGTTGTCGCCGTAGCTGGCTGCCTCATAAGGCTGGTGCAGTATGTAGCCTTCCGGGACGCCAGCCGCGCGCAGCCGCTTGACCATGTCGGCGGAAACCAGCGATGCCGCATTCTGGTTGGGTGATCCGTAAGGCGTCAGAACCGTTACCACCGGCGCTGCGGAGCGGTCGTAGTCGGCGATGAAACCGTCCACGGCCGCGCGCTGCATGCGGGAAAGGCCCCGGTCCATCAGGCCGACGGGAATATCGATCTTCTTGTCCTTTTCGCCGATGACGATCGGATGCGAAGTGCGATAGTCGTCCGGAATGGAGCCGACCTGGATGCTGTCCCGGTTGGCGCAGCCCGCCATCAGGAGCGCGGCGACGGCTGCCACCAGGGTCAGGCGCGGCGCATTGTTCAAGAGCACGTCAGACATGATCCACTCCGATCACTTGTAGATGAAGCCGACGACGCCGTGATAGCGCCCGGCCGGCCTGTCGGTCTGCATCGACCCGTAGACGCGGTTGACGCGCCCGAGGAAGATGCCTGCGCCGTCGCTTGCAGGGGTGAAATTATCGTCCGGCTTTGCCAGCGCGGTCCGCGCCACCGGCTTGGAGATGTAAGGGGTGACCAGGATGACCAGCTCCGTCTCGCTGCGATTGAAGTCGCGGCTGCGGAAGAGCGTGCCCAGAACAGGAACCTGCGACAGGCCGGGTATGCGATTGTAGGTCTGGCGCACATTGTCCTGGACCAGCCCGGCGATCATCATCGACCCGCCGGAGGGCAGTTCGACCGTGGTGTCGGCAAGGCGCTTGCGCAGCGAAAGGATGTTTTCGCCAGCGACCTCGACCGCACCTTCGGGCGTCGGTTCGGAAACCGATGTGCGCACCCGCAGGCTGATGCGTCCGGGCGACAGCACGACCGGCTGGAATTCGAGCCCGATGCCGTACTCGATCTGGGTCAGCGTGCGGACGAAACGACCATCCTCGTTCTCGACATTGGTGATGACATTGTATTCGCCACCTGCCCGGAACGTCGCCTTCTCGCCGGAAACGGCGGTCAGTGTCGGTTCCGCCAGCGTCCGCATGACGCCGGACTGCTCCATGGCGTTGATATAGCCCTGCAACAGGTCCGCGCCGCCCAGACCCGTTCCCGCCCGTACCAGTTGGGAGGGATCGAGCATGTCGAAACGAAAGCCGTCGGTCTGCGCTACCATGTTGACGCCGAGCTGCTTCATGACCGAGCGGCTCACCTCCGCAACGGTCACCTTGAGCGTCACCTGGTCTTCGCCGATCACGCGCAGCATGTTGACGATGGCGCTGCGTCGACGTCCGCTGTCCGGATTGTCGATGGCCACACCCGCCGCAGCGCTGCCGCCTGCCGCAGTCTGCGAATACTGCCCCGTTGTAGCCTCGCCGCCGCTCACGAACAGCGTTGCAAGGTCAACCGCGCGCTTTGCATCAAGTGGGGTCTCGACCGTACCCGTCAGCACGACATTGTCGTTGACCAGTTCCGCCTTGATGTCGGAATTCGGCAGGAAACGCTTGAGATGACTGTCGAGGCCGGCGACGTCGCGCTCGACACGGAGATCGAGGCTCGCGATCTGCTCGCCATTGGGCCCGAAGACGAAGATGTTGGTTTCGCCAACCTGCTTGCCGAACAGGTAGATGCGCCGTGCGGTGCGTGTAACGGCGTCGGCGACACCTGGGTTCGCAACCAATATGTCATAGGCGTCGCGCGGCAGGTCGATGACGATCGACTTGTTGAGGCCAAGCGAGATGCGCTGGCTGGTCCCGGCATTGCCTACGGTAACCATGCCCTGCGCATGGGTATCTGTAGCCGTAGCGAGCAGGCCCAGCCCGGCCCCGGTGGTTGCCGACAGCGCGATCAGCGACACCGCGGCTGCGCGCAGCAAAGTCCTTGCCGTTCCCAGTTCCTTCAAGGCTTTCATTTGCGAGCCCCCACTTCGCTCATCTCTCCGGACTTGATGAGGCGCACGGTTCCGCGCCTGCCTTCGCCGGAGACCAGATAATCTGCTTGGTCTTGAACCACTTCCTGGGTGTCGACGATCGCCCTCAGCGACAGCGCGAGCCGATCGGCCATCTGCTGGGCGACCGTGATGATCTCCGCCTGCTGCGGCGTCAGTTCCAGGGTGGCTGTGTCGCCGACGCGCACGCGCCGGCCTTCCTCGTCTTCCTGGATCGCCTGGTCGATGGCGAGAACCCGGATATTCTTGAGGATTGTCTCCGTCACGTAGGCGTCACCGCCGCCTTCCTGCGCCGAATTACGGCGGGTCATGATCACGTCGACATAATCGTTTGGCAGGATGAAGCCGCCCGCCGAGGTATCGGCTGCGATCTGCGTCGCCACGGCGCGTTTGCCTGTCGGCAGGATGGACGACATGAAGCTCTGGCCTTGGCCGATGAGCTTCGAGCGCCGAAGCGGCTCACCTTCGTAGATCGGTACGCGTGCGATAGCGCCCTTGAACTCCTCGAGGGCTTCCGGGTCCGCGTCGCGTGTTATGAAATTCTCGTTGATGCCTGCCGAAGGCCAGGACTGCCAGCTCAGGCTGTCGCCGAGCGTCGCGCCCATGGCCACATCGCCGTCGAGCACCAGCACCTCGGTCAGCCGGATTGCCGGTTCGCTTGGCGCACTGCTGACGATCTGCGCGGGCGGTGCCGACATGTTCTTGGCGACATAGCCTGCGCCGAGCGCCGTTACGACGGCGACGCCAAGAATGATCACACGCGTTGGAGCCATTGTCCGAACCTCTTACTCGGCAAATCCCATAGCCGAGCCGGACTTTGCGGTTCCAATCGTCAAATTAGGGTTAATGGCTGCCTTACAATCGTGATTAATTTAAAGTTTACACGAACTGTACGGTACCGTTGCTTACAGCGCCGTCAGGCGTGCCAGTGCCCACTGCACCGGCGCCGTCGAGGGATACATGATGAGGCCGCTGATGCCGAGCGCGACGCCGTAGGGGATGCCCAACTTGTCATTGGCGAAGTGGCGCAGGAAGACGTTGTTGCCGGTCAGAACGGCGAGACTGGAGCCGCGGTAGAGGATCAGCAGCAGCGTCAGCAGCCCGCCGATGATCGATGCGTTGACGAGATAGGCAACCAGCTCGCCGGAAAAACCCATCCACAGAGCCGTCGCTGCCAGCAGCTTGGCATCGCCGCCGCCCATGGCGCCAAGGGCAAACAGGGAAAACGTCACAGAAAGCACGAGGCCTGCCGCCGCGAAGTGCCAGCCGTAAGTGGCCCAGTCCATTCCAGTCATCGGCGCGACCACTGCGAAGGTCGCGATCAGGATCAGCGACACGCGGTTGGCGATTGTCATAGAGAGCATGTCGGAAACGGCCGCAAAGACCATGCAGAAGGGAAAGACCACGAAAATCAGCGCTTCAAGCATCGCTGCACCATCCAGCCGGCATTTTCACTTGCAATAGTCTAGCATCCGCGCGCTTAAGCTTTGGTGAAGTCGCGCGCTTCAATCCGAAACGAAAATGGCCGCCCGGGTGGGCGGCCATTCGACGGGGTGGCGAAGCACCCTGTGGTATCAAAATTAGTTCTGAGCGTTCTTCAGCTCGTCGGCCAGGAAGCTGAACTGGTTGTCCAGCGCATTGCCGAGCGTGGTGGCGCCGGCAACGATGGCGAGTGCAATGAGGGCCGCGATCAGGCCGTATTCGATGGCGGTCGCGCCGGATTCGTCCTTAACAAAACGTGCAACGATCTTCGACATGGTGAGCTCCTTACTCGATGTGTTTACAGCACTTCCGTCAACGTTTCTGCTGTGTCGATCGGATGGCTGCACACTACGAGAGAGCTCTTTCAAACGGCTTAAGAAATACCCTTACCGAAATCTTTCGAAAACCAAGTCGTGCACTTGGTTAATCGCCAAATAAGGTTTGCCGTTGCTTTTTAAGGACCTGCCTTGCGGCCTTCCGGGCGCATCAGGCGGGGTTGTGCAGTGCCGCTGCGAGCATCGTCCGCACCTGGCGTTCCACCTCTCTGGCGATCTGCTTGCGATCGGCGTCGGGCGTCGCCAGCACCGGCTCGCCGAAATGCACCTCGAGGTCGATCGCGCCCTCAGACAGAAGCTCGCGCAAATGAGGCACCAGCGCCCGTTCTCCGATCCATGCCGCGTGGGCGCGGTGCAGGCGGCCCATCGGCATGCCTTGCAGGCGCGTATAGGCGATCGCCACCGGCTGGATCGTAACCGTCCTTCCGCCATTGGCTTCCAGCGCTTTCCGCGCCGCGCCGAAAAGCGTCGACTTGAACGGCAGCATGAGATTGCCGTCGGACGTGCTGCCTTCCGCGAACAGCACGATCGGGTCGCCATTGCTCAGCCGGGCGCCGATCTCCCCGGCCTGTTCACCAGAGCGCCCGCGCCGCTCCCGCTCGACGAAGACGGTGCGTTGCAGTCGCGCCAGCGTGCCCATGATCGGCCAGCCGGCAAGTTCGGATTTGGCGATGAAATGCACGTCCGCCAGCGAACCGAGCACCATGATGTCGGTCCATGAGACGTGATTGGACGCGATTAGCAGCGGCCGCCCGGCGGCGATTTCTCCGTAAACCCGAATGCGCATGCCCAGCAGCTTGGTGACCAGCCTGTGCCAGATGCGCGGGGCCGGTCGCTCGTCGAGCCACCCCGTCCGCAGGGCGACGAACTGCCAGAGAGCCAGGCAGGGTGTAGCGATGGCCGCTGCCAGAAGCGCCAGCACCAGACGGATCGTCCCGATCATTCTTCTTGCGGCCCCCGTGCATCGCCTAACCGGCTAGCGAAGATCGCGCCGCATGACAAGCGCCGCGCTGCGCGGCCCGTCGGGCTGCTCGTAATAGCCGGGCCTGCGGCCGACCTCCCGAAAACCTAGCCGCCTGTAGAGCGACAGAGCCGGCATGTTCATCTCGTCGACTTCAAGGAACAGCGCTTCGGCCCGATCGGCATGAAGCGTGCGCAGCACCGCCTCCATCAGGTCGCGACCGAGTCCGAGCCGCCTGTGGCTGCGCGCCACGGCAATCGTCAGGATCTCGGCCTCGCCCGCCGCCAGCCTTGCCAGCACGAAACCGACCGGCCGCGCCCTGCGCTGGCCCACCGGCCACGCCGCAAAGCCGAAAACCGGCGTCTGGTCGAGCAGCGAGCTGAACTCGTCCTCGGACCAGGGGCGCAGAAAGTGTTCTGCATGGATGTTCGGAAGGTGATCCGCGTCGTCGGTCGAAAGCCTTTCGATCGCGAATTCCAGCGGCGGCGCGAAGAACGGCAGCTTCACGGCGCATCCTTTCGCGGCAACGCGAAGGCGCCCTGTGGTTTCGCGTCGGCATCGCGCAGGTAGAGCGGCCTCGGCGGCAGCGATGCCGTGTGCGGATCCTGCTCCAGCCGCTTGATGGCGATGCGCGCATAGGTCCCGATGTCCGCAGTCTTGCCTTCGGCCAGCAACGTGTCTGCGCCCGTCTCCCGTATCAGCGCTTCCGCTTCGTCTACACCGACTGCGGCCGGATCGAGGGTTGGCGTGCCATCTGCCGCGAAGGCGGCGACATAGGCCTGTCCCCGGCCGGCGTCGATGCGGGCGATGATCGGCCTGTCGGGGTCGGCGTCACGGCATTCCTCGGCAATGGCCTCGAGCGTCGTGATGCCGACGGCCGGTACCTTAAGCGCCAGCGCCAGCCCGCGCGCGGCCGCAACGCCGACCCGCACGCCCGTGAATGAGCCAGGTCCCACTGAAACAGCGATTGCGTCGAGGTCGCCATAGGCCGTCCCGGCCTCCTTGAGCGCGGTATCGATCACGCTCATCAGATGCTCGGCATGTCCCTTGCCGAGGTCGAGCACCGCGCGCCCGCGCTCGCCGCCCGCTTCATAAACGCAGGCGGCGCACAGGTTGGCCGATGTATCGATGGCGAGGAGGCGCAAGGCTGTTCCCGCGATCTTCCTATCCGGCGCGATCCCGCGCCTTCAATTCCAGGCGGCGGGCATGCAGGACGGGTTCGGTGTAGCCGCTCGGTTGCTCGCGCCCCTTGAAGACGAGATCGAGCGCGGCGAGGAAGGCGATGGAATTGTCGAAATCGGGCGCCATCGGCCGATAGAGCGGATCGCCGGCATTCTGGCGGTCGACCACGGTCGCCATGCGCTTCATCGTCTCCATCACCTGGTCGCGCGAGCAGACGCCGTGGTGCAGCCAGTTGGCTATATGCTGCGAGGAGATGCGAAGCGTGGCGCGATCCTCCATAAGCCCGACATCGTTGATGTCGGGCACTTTGGAGCAGCCGACGCCCTGGTCGATCCAGCGCACGACATAGCCGAGGATGCCCTGGGCATTGTTGTCGAGTTCGTGCTGGATGTCCTCTGCGCTCCAGTTCGGCCGCGTAGCGACCGGCACCGAAAGGATGTCGGAAAGCTTCGCCCGTTCGCGCGACTTCAAACCCTCCTGCACCGCGTGCACGTCGACCTTGTGGTAATGCGTGGCGTGCAGCGTGGCGGCCGTGGGGGAGGGCACCCAGGCGGTGTTGGCGCCGGCTTTCGGATGCCCGATCTTCTGCTCCAGCATCGCGGCCATCAGGTCGGGCATCGCCCACATACCCTTGCCGATCTGCGCGCTGCCCGAAAGGCCGCATTCCAGCCCGATATCCACGTTCCACTGCTCGTAGGCGGAAATCCAGGCCGACTGCTTCATGTCGCCCTTGCGGATCATCGGGCCGGCTTCCATCGAGGTGTGGATCTCGTCGCCGGTACGGTCGAGGAAACCGGTGTTGATGAAGACCACGCGTTCCTTTGCGGCCCGGATGCACTCCTTGAGGTTCACCGTGGTACGGCGCTCCTCGTCCATGATGCCCATCTTCATGGTGTTGGGCTGCATGCCGAGCATCGCCTCCACACGGCCGAAAAGCTCGACCGCGAAAGCCACTTCCTCGGGGCCATGCATCTTCGGCTTCACGACATACATCGATCCTTCGCGCGAATTTGCGCGCCTGCCGTCAGGCCCGATATCGTGCAGCGCGATCAGCGCTGTGATTGCCGCATCCATGATGCCTTCGGGGATCTCGCTCTCGTCGTCGAGCAGGATCGCCGGGTTCGTCATCAGGTGCCCGACGTTGCGGATCAGCATCAGCGAGCGGCATTTGACGACGAAATCCGAGCTGTCGGGGGCGGTGTAGGTGAAGTCGCTGTAGAGCTTCCGGGTGAAGGTCTCGCCGCCCTTGGTGACTTCCTCGGTCAGGTCGCCCTTCATCAGGCCCAGCCAGTTGCGATAGACCAGCGTCTTGTCTTCCGCATCGACGGCCGCGACCGAATCCTCGCAGTCCATGATCGTGGTCAGAGCGGCTTCGAGGTTTACTCCCGCAATGCCCGCCGGATCGGTTTTGCCGATCTCCCAGTCGCGGTTGACGATGATCTCGATGCCGAGCCCGTTGTTCTTGATAAGCACATGGCGCCAGCCGTCGTGTTCGGCGTGGCCGGCGTATTTTTCAGGGTCTTTAAGCGAGACCGCGCCGTTTGCCGTCTTCAGGACAAGCGTTTCGCCCGCCTCGATATCCGTCACGTCGGTCCATTTCGCGCCGTCGAGCGGTGCCGCGCTGTCCAGAAACGCCTTCGCCCACGCAATGACCTTCTCGCCACGCTTGGGGTTATAGCCCTTGCCTTTCTCCGCGCCGTCGGTCTCCGGAATCGCGTCCGTGCCGTAAAGCGCATCGTAGAGAGAGCCCCAGCGGGCGTTGGCCGCGTTGAGCGCGAAGCGCGCGTTCATGATTGGCACCACGAGCTGGGGCCCGGCGACCACCGCAATTTCCGGGTCGACGTTCTGCGTCGTTACCTTGAAGTCTCCGCCTTCCGGCAGCAGGTAGCCGATCTCGCGCAGGAAAGCCTCATAAGCCGCCATGTCGCTCGGTGCGCCATTGGCACGGTGCCAGTCGTCGATCTGGCGCTGCATCTCGTCGCGCTTGGCGAGCAACGCGCGGTTCTTTGGCGCGAGATCGTTGGCGATCGCAGAAAAGCCCGACCAGAACGCGTCCTCGCTCACGCCCGTTCCCGGCAGCGCCTCTTTGTTGATGAAGGCGTATAGCGCGGGCGCGACCTTCAGGCCGCGGATCTCGATCTGATCGGTCATTCAGGGGGTCTCCGGTCTTTCAAGCGTGGCTGGCAAAGTTGCCGTCTGCTTTCACCACGCCGGGGGCGCGGGGTCAATTCGCCGATGTGGTGAGGGGCGAACTAAGCCTGAGGTTGTCAAGGACGCGCGCTTGGGAGGATAGTTATTCGTCGGCCCACGAAGTCTGTTGAGTCGTTTCCAGTTCCTGACGGGTGCAGTCGACAACATTCGGCAAGGCGCAATGCCTGGAAGGGAGACAGCCGATGGAACTCATCAGAAGCTTTTTCGGACTGATCGAGGATTTGACCTGGGGATGGTCACTCATACCGATCCTCGTGATCTTCGGCGTATTCATCACCGTCATGAGCGGCTTCGTCCAGCTCGAATTCTTCGGCAGGATGTTCCGTGTCCTGTCTTCTAAGAACCAGAGCGGCGACCCCAACGCAATCAGCGCGCGCGAGGCGCTTCTCGTTTCCGTCGGCGGTCGCGTCGGCGGCGGCAATATCGCTGGCGTCGCGGTTGCGATCACACTCGGCGGGCCAGGCGCCGTGTTCTGGATGTGGGCTATCGCGCTGGTCGGCATGGCGACAAGCCTCGTGGAATCGTCGCTGGCGCAGCTCTATAAGCGTTCCAACGGCGACGGCACGTTTCGCGGCGGCCCGGCCGGATACATCATCTACGGTCTCGGCGCTCAATATCGCTGGCTGGCGGTGCTTTACGCCGTCTGCCTGATGGCAGCCTTCGCCTTCGGCTTCAACGCGTTCCAGGGCAACACCTTCGCAGGTGCTGCAGAGGACAGCCTGGGCATCGATCGCCTGTGGACCGGCCTGTTCCTGGCGGTGATCGCCGGCTTCATCGTCTATGGCGGCATCCGACGCATCGCCAAGGCAGCCGATGTGATCATCCCGATCATGGCCTTCGGCTATATCGGCATGGCGCTGCTGGTCATCATCCTCAACATCACCGAACTTCCGGGCGTGCTGTGGACAATCGTCGCCAACGCATTCGGCATCGAGGAAGCGGTCAGCGGCGGTGTCGGCGCGGCACTTGCGCAGGGACTGCGGCGTGGCCTCTTTTCCAACGAGGCGGGTCTCGGTTCCGCCCCGAACGTCGCGGCCACGGCCGATGTCCGGCACCCGCTCAGCCAGGGGATCACCCAGTCGTTCTCCGTATTCATCGACACGATCATCATCTGCTCGTGCACGGCCTTCATCATCCTGCTGAGCCCGGTTTACGTGCCGGGTGCGGAAGGCATCGACGGCGTCGCGCTGACCCAGCAGTCGCTGGTGAGCCATGTCGGCGAGTGGTCGCAATACTTCCTCACCTTCGCCGTGCTGCTCTTCGCCTTCAGCTCGATCATCTACAATTACTATCTCGGCGAGACCGCGCTGAGCGTGATGACCCGGCAGCCGGCGGCGCTGCATGTACTGAGGGTCGCGATCATCGCCGTTGTCTTTCTCGGAGCGACGGCGCCCGGTGCCACCGCGGTGTTCTTCTTCTCCGATCCGGTGATGGGCGTGCTGGCGGTCGTCAACCTGATGGCGATCATGATGCTGTTCCCGGTCGCCCTGCGCATCCTCAACGACTTCCGTGCGCAGTTGAGGGCGGGTGTGGCGCGGCCGGTGCTCGATCCGCGCAACTTCCCCGACCTCGACTTGGACTACAGCGCCTGGACCCATGCCACGAGTGGGGCAGCCGCACCGGTGGAAGGCGAAACGCGACCTTCGTCCGCGCCGGCCTGACCGTCTCTGTCGAAAACGAGGCTCCTCGCGCGACATGGTTGCGATCGGCATTCCCGCCGGTCGCAACCAGGCAGGGAGCCTCATCATGTCAAACCTTTCATTCAGACCGAACGTCGTCGCTATTATTGTCGCCGGACTTGCCGGCTTCGCATTCTCGTTGATCTGGTACAGCCCACTGCTTTTCGGCGACATCTGGGCGGCCGCAAGCGGCGAAGCCGCGGCCTCCATGCCGATCTGGAAGCTGTTCGTCGCACCGCTGCGCGAGATCATCTCGGCATGGGTGCTGGCGGTGCTGATCGCTAACTGCGGCATTAACGATCGCAAGGGAGCGGTCGCGCTCGGCCTCTTTCTCTGGTTCGGCTTTTATGTCGTGCAGCTTGCAGGCGCGGTGATCTGGGACGGCATGTCGCCGGTGCTCGGTGTAGTGCATGCCGGCGACTGGCTGATCAAGATGCTGCTGATGGCCGTCATCGTCACCGCGTGGCCGAAGCGCTCGGGGCGGATGCATGAACGCTCCGCCTGAGGCGGCCGTGTCCTACCGGCCGATGCGCGGGCGCCCGGTCGCCGTCGCGGTCAGCACAGCCTCGATGAAGCTGCGCCGACCTTCGACTGTCGCAGCACGCACGTCGCGTTCGACCGTGATCTCGAAATTTTCGGCGCCGGCCTCGGCGGCGCGCGTGGCGAGCATGTCCCGCGCCGCGCGCTCCGCCTCGGCAAGCGCCGCATCCTCGTCGCCGAAGTCGCGGATACCTTGTGGCGACGACACCCGGAACAGGCCTTCGCGCGGCTGGCTGACCTGCGCCTCGACGCTGACGCGCACCTGGCCGACCACCGCGCCCAGCGCGTTGGCGACATCGGTGTCTGGCGGCACGATGCAATCGTTGCCGACGAGCACGTCCAGCCCGGCATAATGCAGCGGCGCCGACGCGCCGAGGCCGATCACCGGGCGGTCGAGCGAGACCGACAACCGGGCGATGCCGGTGCTGCCGTCGACCGCGCGCTGCACCAGCGCATGCGCGACCGTTTGCGGACCTTCGAGCCCGTCCTCGGCAAAGGCGGTCTCCAGGATCGCTTCGGCCGAGCGCCGGGTCAGTGCCCGCAGCACCCGCGCCGAGATCGCTTCCGCATCCGCTTCGAGTGGCGCGCCGCGGCCGTCGCGCCGGCGCGCGAAGAGTGCCGCGCCCATCCGCGCGGCGTCGGCGTCCCAATTGTCCTGCCGGCCGAGCACATGCGCGGCGTCCGAAGGCGTGAAGCCGCATATGTGCACGAGCCCCCGCGCGACGAGCCTGCTGAGCGTGGCGATCTGCGCGTTCGACGTCAGCAGCCGGTCGAGCGGCTGCGGCGTCGCCGTGATGGTCGCGTAAAGCTTCTCCTCCGCGCCCGAGAGCCCGGCGGCCAGCCTGTCCGGCACGCCGGTGCGCAGCGCAAGACGGCCGTCGAGCCTGCCGGGGTTGGGCGCGCGCAGTTGCCGTTCGAGCACATCGGTGACCGCAGCGCCGTGGGCATGCGCGGCCAGCGCCAGCGGCACCAGCCGGCGGGGGCCGAGTACGAGGCGCGGGCGCAGGCCGCCATCCTCCAGCCCCACCTCCGAATCGCCGCCGAGCCCGAAGGTGCGCATGGCGACCGCCTCGACCATGGTGCGGTAGCCGCCGACGGTGGCGCCCTCCGGGTCGAGGCGCGGGCGGCCGCCGTCGAGCACGGCGACGTCGGTGGTGGTGCCGCCGATGTCGGAGACGACGGCGTTGTCGAGCCCGCTCATGTGGCGGGCGCCGACGATGCTGGCGGCGGGGCCGGACAGGATCGTCTCGATCGGCCGCAGCCTGGCGAAACCCGCCGAGACCAGCGCCCCGTCGCCGCGCACCACCATCAGCGGTGCGGCGATGCCGCGCGCGGCGAGAAAACCTTCGGTTGCCGCCACCAGCCGGTCGATCATCGCGATCAGCCGCGCGTTGAGCAGCGTCGTCAGCGCCCGGCGCGGCCCGCCGAGCTTCGCCGAAAGTTCGTGGCTGGCGGTGACCGGCAGGCCCGTCCGCTCCCGGATGAGATTTGCCACCGCGATCTCGTGCGCCGGGTTGCGCACCGCGAAATAGGCGCAGACGGCAAACGCGGAGACCGAAGGCGCAAGGCCGGCCAGTGCAGCCTCCAGTTCGTCGAGTATAAGCGGGGCCGCGTTGCCGTGGACGTCATGCCCGCCCGGCACGAACAGCACCGGGTCGGAGCCCAGCGCCGAACGCAGGCCGGCGCGGTCGAGATCGGCCTGCGCAAAGCCGACCATCACCAGCGCCACCCGGCCGCCCTGTCCCTCGACCAGCGCGTTGGTGGCAAGCGTGGTCGACATCGAGACGAGCCGCACCGCCGAAGGCGAAACGCCGGCCCGCGCAAGCACCGCGTCGGCAGCGCCCGCAATGCCGACGGCGAGGTCGTGCCGTGTCGTCAGCGCCTTCGCCTTGGCGAGCACGGTGCCGCGCGGCGCCGGCGCCGGCGACCAGAGCACGGCGTCGGTGTAGGTGCCGCCGGTGTCGATGCCGAGGAACAGCGCTTGGTCGTCTTGGGCGATGGCTGGGGCGGCTGACATGCGGCGGGGCTTCGCGTGGCGGGACTTCCGCTTTAGCCGATTGCCGCGTGGGGCGGAAGCGGGCAGACGCTGGGCCAGCAAACCGGCCCGCCGGCCGCCGTAATGCCTATTGGGCGATCTCCCATTCCTGTTCGAGGGTCAGCGGCACGATGTCCGGCCGGGCCTGCGGCACCGGCGTCGGCGAGGGCGAGGAAGGCTGCCGGCTGGTGCAGGCGGCAAGCACGGCGAGTGCTGCAAGGGCGAGCAGCGGGCGCAGGTGGGGTGTCCTCATTTTGCCGCGCTGTCGAGCCAGATCGTCACCGGCCCGTCATTGACGAGCGCGACCTTCATGTCGGCGCCGAAGATGCCGTTGGCGACGGTGACGCCGTGGCCGGCGACGGCGGCCGAGAAATAGCCGTAGAGGCGCTCGCCCTCGGCGGGTGCTGCGGCGGTGGAGAACCCCGGCCGGTTGCCCTTGGTCTCGGCGGCCAGCGTGAACTGGCTGACGACCAGCGCCGCCCCGCCGGTGTCGATCAGCGAACGGTTCATGCGGCCCTCGTCATCACGGAAGATCCGCAGGTTGACCACCTTGCGCGCCAGCCAGTCGGCTTCCTTTTCCGTGTCGCCCTGCATGGCGCAGACCAGCACCAGCAGCCCCGGCCCGATCTCGCCAACAACCGCGCCGTCGACGGTGACGGAGGCCGAGGAAACACGTTGGACGAGCGCGCGCATGGGAAATCCTGCAATCGAGAGAGTCGGCGAAATGCTTGGCACGGTGCCGCCCGCCCGTAAACAGGCAGAGCGGTCGCATCTGGAAACGACCGGCGCACGGGCGCGCGCTTTCGCAAGGGGCATGGTCCCTTGCGAAGTCCATGGCCTGGCATGTTTGCTCGGCACGCCGCTCATGAGGTGTCGGTGCGCTCCATAGCCCAGAAGGCGAGGTCGTGCACGATGTTGAGCACGTCATGGACCGGGTGGGCATGCCGCCCTGCCGGGCGCCATCCAGGCGGACGGCCGGGGCGCAGCGGCCAGACGCGACGCGTGACGCCGCGCCGGTGGGCGGGCTGGCGCTGCGCCTGATCCTTTAGGGCCGCATCGCGCCGCGCCCGCCAGCGAGCGAAGCGGCTTGCATGGGCGGGCAGGTCGTCGAGTGCGGCGGCCACGGCCCGTAGGCGCAGGGCAAGGCGGGTGGCGTCGATGGGATCGTCCGGCATCGGCGGCTGGCGTGGGGAAGCGGCGCCGACGCGCCGTCGCCGGGAAACGAGATGCGCGGCACGCCGGCGGCAACCGGCCGCCTCGGGCCGCGCCAGCGCGGCAGCGGATCGAACAGCGGCAGGGTCGCGCGCCGCGCGGCTTTGCGCGCCTTCGGCGATGCGGGAGGTGCTGCGTGTGGGTGCCCTTCAAGGCTCGGGCCTTGCCCCCGCAGCGCGGGATGAGACAGGTCGCGCGCCATCACGATGATAAGCCGCCGCGCCGCCGCCTCGGCCGGGCGCAGGAGCCGCAGTACGGCGCGGTGAAGTTGGCGGGGGAGCGTCGGGCGTTCTTCGCTACGCATCCCTTCCGGGTACCTGCTGGCTGCATCAACGTCCCGGTCTTCTCCGCCTGTTGGCGCGCCACCGGCGGGACAGCCTTGCGCCTCCGGGGCAAACGGGCCGCGAAGCCCGGCCATGGCCACGAGCCTCGTCAGGATGCGCCTCAGCGCCTCCCGGTTCGTCTCGATCGCCGCACTCCAGTCCATCGCCGCCTTGCTCCGGTTCGGTCGACGGGGATTGTCGGGCGGGTAACGAGGGGGTGGATAGGTTTTGGGGGAGATGGAAGGGGCCGCTGGTGCTTGTGTGTTCTCTCTCGGCCTCTTGAGTCACTACCCGGCTGCGACCGTCGTATACTGCCGCCGCCATTCCGCCGGCATGGGTTCGCGGAAGTTCCCATCTCCAGAGGCTGGTGGATGACGCCGATGATCGCTTCCGGCGACAAATTGGATGTCGCAGGCAGCGCCGGCCCTCACAACGTTCTTGTTCAGTTCATGGAGAGGGCTGTGAGAGCCCTCTCAAGGGTTGACCGTAAAGCCACCATTTCCTATGAGAGGTAATGAATATCGATCTGATCACGATTCGAGAGGCTGAATTAAAGGCTGAGCTTACCCGTCTCCGGGAGAGCATCGACGCCGTTGAGAAGGAGCTGGATGAGTTGACGATTGCCAAGGGCGTCTTCCTCCGCCTGACCGGCAAAGCAAAGGCTCCGGCATCAACTTCTGCTCCGAAGCGAGCAAAGTTCCCCCGCCCGGCACAAAAGAAGCCTGAAGAACTCCCTACTATCAGGAATTTAGTTTTCGAGGCTCTAATGGATGCAAGGCAGCGCGGCCTGCCAGGGCTCGCACCTCGCCAGATCGGGAGTACGTGGCGCAGCGCTACAATTATGAAATGGGGTCATCTGCGAATACTGTTCCGTCGCGTATGTGGCGCACGGAGAAGGCAATTCAAAAGGATACGGAGACTGGCTTGTTTAGCCTTCCGTCGAAAGAAAAGCCCGCTGACGAAAATTCCTTGGCCGGAACGTCAGCAGGCTTGTTCGAAGCTCCAGCGAAAGGCCGTGAAGCCGGTCCGGGAGGTGGTACATGATAATAGCTTAGCTACTACCGTGGCGGCTCAAGTGAAAACTTGGGTCGCCTTTCAAAACCGCAGCAACAACCGCAGTTCAACAAAATGACCGTTTCAGCGGCCAATTGTCTGATTTGACTATGATTCATTTATCGAATCTCGTCAACCGCTGATCGGTTATGCCTTCGAAAGGAAGGTAAATGAACGACCGAAAAGTGACGCCGGACATGGTTCCGGTAATCAAGCTGGCTCGTGATCTGAATTACAATTATGCACGCATTGCGTCGTATTTTCAGATCAATCAGGGCCGCATCGCAGACGTGATGAAGGGACGCAAATTCCCGGATATCCCGCCGGCCAAGCAGCTTCCGCCTGATTTTCCATCAGCGTGAGAAACATGGAGGGGGCGACCACTGGTCGCCCCCTATCTTCCTTGGGGCGGACGTCTTTCTGACGGGTGTATGATGTGGTTGCGGATGGCCAGCATGGCATCGCTGCAGTGACAGGAGCGTTCCGGCATGGATCCTTGGGTCTGCGCAGTTCGCTTCGCTTCTGCTCCGCCCGAGGATGACGAGGTGAGAGGGGGAGCGCCTTTCGCTTGGTGGTGAGGTGGAACGGTGACGTTTGCTGATGGAGGGCACAGCTCGCGGATGTCGTGGCCGCCATGCTTTCGTCATCCCAGGGCGGAGCAGGCCGGAGGCCGTCGCGGAGACCCTGGGATCCATGCCTGACCGGCGGGGCGGGCCGGCGGCACAGGATATGGCGGCGGATGTTCGCGACAGTATGGGACCGCTGACGCGACGGCCACGTTCCGGCATGGATTCTCGGGTCAAGCCCGAGGATGACGAAGTTGAGGGGCGGGCGGCGTCTTCGGGGTGGGTCGGCGAAGCGGTGCGGTCGCTACCAGCCCGTTCCGATGAAAAGTTCGTTCCAGTCCGGGTTGGTTTTCTCGATCAGCTCGATCTTCCACTGCCTCGGCCAGCGTTTGAGTGACTTTTCGCGCTGGATGGCGTCGCGCATGTCGAAATGTTCTTCGTACCAGACCAGCCGGGTGACGGCGTAGCGTGAAGTGAAGCGCGAGCCCTCGCCGGATTTGTGTTCCGGCATGCGGCGGCAAAGCGAGTTGGTGACGCCGATATAGATTGTGCCGCGCTTCTGGCTCGCGGTCATGTAGACATAGCCGGTCATGGCGGAAGCGTAGCGGAGCGGTGGGCGTTCGTCATGTGGGGATCGGTGTTCACTCACCTTCGTCATGCTCGGGGTGAGGAGCGGTCTGCAAAGCAGACTGAAAGCCAACGATTTGGCTTTCCGAGCGAACGAACGCCCGAAGGGCAAACCCGAGCATCCATGCCGGAACGACGGGGTTCAGGCCGGCGTGTCAGGATCAGGCGTGTGATGGGAACGTCGAGAGGTGGAGAGGGTCAGGCATGGATCCTCGGGTCTGCGCAGTCGCTTCGCTCCCGCTCAGCCAGAGGATGACGAAGGGGATAGGGTCGCGCTTTTCACTCCGAGAGTGACGATCAGGAGCGGGCGGCGCTTCTCAGCCCGAGGATGACGAGGTGGAGAGGGCCACCCCCTCTCCGTCACGCTTCGCGTGCCACCTCTCCCCACTGCGTGGGGGCGAGGAACAGCGGGTCAGTTGTCGGACATCTTCAGCGCCTCGATGAAGGCTGCCTGCGGGATCTCCACCGTGCCGAACTGGCGCATGCGCTTTTTGCCCTCTTTCTGCTTTTCGAGGAGCTTGCGCTTGCGCCAGCGGCGCACTTTTCCGGGTGCTAGTCGCGAAACCTCAAGGCGATCCAGATCGTGCAGCCGGAGTGGCGTTAGTTCAGCCGCTCCGCCAGCTTGATGGTGACGGTGTCGCCCGATTGCTTGCCGATGGAATTGAGCAGGTCGGCCTTGATCGGCAGCTTGTGGGTGCCGTCGCCGAGAGCCATGAAGGAGCTCTGGAAGGGTACGCCATCGGCGGTCGCCCGCACCTTCACCAAGCCTCGTGTTCCGAAGAAATCTGCGGAACCGGGCCAGACCACATAGGTCCAGCCGCCCTTCGCGGGGCTCTTCTGAATCGCGGCATCGAAGGATTTGTCGAGTGGTCGTTGCATCGTCGTTCTCCAGGATGGTTTCATATCAATGACGCATGACCATCGGTGATTTCGACACGGCACCGCATTAATTTGCGCAACTGGGAAGTTTGCAAGGCCACTGAGGCCAGTCACCGGTTCGCGCCCTGACATGTGAGACAACGCCGAGGTCAATCTGCAGACCTATGGCTCCTTTCGCGGATGGTCGGGCGTGACGAACCCGGCCATCCGGATCTCGTGCCTATGCGAGCCGCTCCGGAGCGCCGCTTCTTACAGCATCGAGCGCGGCCCCCTGAACGTCATCGGCCGCCTCGATACGCTCTATGGCCAGCAGCCCGGCTACCAAGATCAGAATTGCCAGCAGGATAAAAGCGGGCCACCACGACCGGCCCCGCGAATAGGGCCACACGGGCGCGAGCGCGACCGCGAGGCCGACAACCATGGCGCCGAGCAGTATGATCATGCCGCCTCTCTCTGCCGGCAGCGCCCGTTCCTCTTCACGCGCTCCCCTCTCCGTCACGCTTCGCGTGCCACCTCTCCCACTGCGTGGGGCGAGGAACGGCGGGTCAGTTGTCGGACATCTTCAGCGCTTCGATGAACGCTGCCTGCGGGATTTCCACCTTGCCGAACTGGCGCATGCGCTTCTTGCCCTCTTTCTGCTTTTCGAGGAGCTTGCGCTTGCGGGTGACGTCGCCGCCGTAGCACTTGGCGGTGACGTCCTTGCGCAGTGCCGAGATGGTCTCGCGGGCGATCACCTTGCCGCCGATGGCCGCCTGGATCGGGATCTTGAACATGTGCTTGGGGATCAGGTCCTTGAGCTTCTCGCACATGGCGCGGCCGCGCTTTTCCGCCGCCGAGCGGTGGACCAGCATGGAGAGCGCGTCGACCGGCTCGTCGTTGACGAGGATCGACATCTTGACGAGGTCGCCCTCGCGATAGTCGGTGAGCTGGTAGTCGAACGAGGCGTAGCCCTTGGAGATCGACTTCAGCCGGTCGTAGAAATCGAACACCACCTCGTTGAGCGGCAGGTCGTAGGTGGCCATGGCGCGCTTGCCGACATAGGAGAGGTCGACCTGCACGCCGCGCCGCTCCTGGCAGAGCTTGAGGATCGCGCCGAGATAGTCGTCCGGCGTCATGATGGTGGCGCGGATCCACGGCTCCTCGATCGTGTCGATCTTGACCACGTCGGGCATGTCGGCCGGGTTGTGCAGCTCGATCTGCTTTCCGTCGGTCATGTTGAGGCGGTAGACGACCGAAGGCGCGGTGGCGATCAGGTCGAGGTCGAACTCGCGCTCTAGCCGCTCCTGGATGATCTCGAGATGGAGCAGGCCGAGGAAGCCGCAGCGGAAGCCGAAGCCGAGCGCGGCCGAGGTCTCCATTTCGAAGGAGAACGAGGCGTCGTTGAGGCGCAGCTTGCCCATGGCGGCGCGAAGATCCTCGAAATCGGCGGCGTCGACCGGGAACAGGCCGCAGAAGACGACGGGCTGCGCCGGCTTGAAGCCGGGCAGGGGCGCGGCCGTGGGGCGCTTGTCCTCGGTGATGGTGTCGCCGACGCGGGTGTCGGCCACCTCCTTGATGGAAGCAGTGATGAAGCCGATCTCGCCGGGGCCGAGTTCGTCGACCATGACCATCTTGGGCGTGATGACGCCGACGCGGTCGATGCCGTATTTCGCGCCGGTGCCCATCATGCGCACCTGCTGGCCCTTCTTCAGCGTGCCGTCAATGACGCGCACCAGCACGATGACGCCGAGATAGGCGTCGTACCAGCTATCGACCAGCATCGCCTTTAGGGGGCGTCGTCGCGGTCGCCGCCCTTCGGCGCGGGCAGCTTGTGGACGATCGCCTCCAGCACCTCGGCGATGCCGATGCCGGTCTTGGCCGAGATCATGAGCGCTTCGGAGGCGTCGAGACCGATCACCTCCTCCACCTGCTCCTTGATACGGTCTGGCTCGGCGGCGGGCAGGTCGATCTTGTTGAGGACGACGACGATCTCGTGGTCAGCGTCGATGGCCTGGTAGACGTTGGCCAGCGTCTGGGCCTCCACGCCCTGTGAGGCGTCTACGACGAGCAGCGAGCCCTCGCAGGCGCGCAAGGAGCGCGAGACCTCGTAGGCGAAATCGACATGGCCGGGCGTGTCGATGAGGTTGAGCACATAGTGCTCGCCGTTCTGCGCGTCGTATTCGAGGCGCACGGTGTTGGCCTTGATGGTGATGCCGCGCTCGCGCTCGATGTCCATGGCGTCGAGCACCTGGTCCTTCATCTCGCGGTCTTCGAGCGAGCCGGTCGCCTGGATGAGCCGGTCGGCGAGCGTGGACTTGCCATGGTCGATATGCGCGACGATGGAGAAATTGCGGATGTGGGAGAGCGGCGTCTTGGTCATGGCGCGCCTTTAGCAGGCGAAGGCCGGGACGGGAAGGGATTTCGGCGGCGACGGGCGCGGCGGGGCCGGCGGAGATTCACGTCATTGCATGCAGTGGTTGCATCGCCAGTAAACACAACCTAAGATAATTCCATCCAAACTATGCAACCGGCGTCGCGACGGCGCCGGCGGGCCTTGCCCGCCGGCAGCGACCGCGTGCGCGCCGGCCTTGGGAGGGGGCGGATGGATATCGAGGCGTTCATCGCCCGCTGGACGTCGCGAGAGGGCGGCGCGGAGCGGGCCAACTACCAGATGTTCCTGAGCGAGTTCTGCGACGTGATCGGCGTGCCGCGGCCGGAGCCGGCGGGCGCGGAGCGCGCGCAGAACGACTACGTGTTCGAGCGCGCCGTGCGCAGGCGCGAGAGCGACGAGATAGCCTCGTCGCGGCGCATCGACCTCTACAAGAAGGGTTGCTTCATCCTGGAAGCCAAGCAGTCGCGGCTGCCGGGCGGCAAGAACGCGCTGCCGGGGCAGCTGACCATGCTGCCCGACGAGCCGGAAAGGCTGGGCCGCCGCTCGATCGCGCGCGGCTGGGATGTGATGATGCAGAACGCGCGGCGGCAGGCGGAGGACTACGTCTTCCTGCTGGATCCGGATCATCCCGCGCCGCCCTTCATCATCACCGGCGATGTCGGCCACGCCTTTGAAATCTTCGCCGATTTCACCGGTACCGGCCGCGCTTACGGTCAGTTCCCCGACCGCAAGGGCTTCCGCATCTACATGGAGGATCTGCGCAGGGAGGAGGTGCGCGCGCTGCTGGCGCGCATCTGGACCGATCCCACGAGCCTGGACCCGGCACGGGAATCGGCGCGCGTCACGCGCGCGATCGCCAAGCGGCTGGCAGAGGTGAGCAAGGCGCTGGAGGCAAAACACCCGCCCGAAGAGGTCGCGCATTTCCTGATGCGGTGCATCTTCACGATGTTTGCCGAGGACGTCGACCTCCTGCCGAAAGGCAAGTTCACCGAGCTTCTGTCCGACTGCGTCGCCTCGCCCTCCGCCTTCCTGCCGATGATCGAGGAATTGTGGGCGAAGATGGACGAGCCGGCGCAGGACAAACGCTTCTTTTCGGCCTTCAAGGAGCGGCTGCGGCACTTCAACGGTAATCTGTTCAAGGACGCGCGCGCCTTCCCGCTCGGCCGCGAGGAGATCGGCGAACTGCTCGAGGCGGCGAAGGCGAAATGGACCGATGTCGACCCGGCAATCTTCGGCACGCTGCTGGAACAGGCGCTGGAACCGGGCGAGCGCCGCAAGCTCGGCGCGCACTATACGCCGCGCGCCTATGTCCAGCGCCTGGTGGAGGTGACGGTGATGGAGCCGTTGCGCGCCGACTGGCAGAAGGCGCTGACCAAGGCGGAGGATGCCAAGGAGAGCGGCGACGAGGACAAGGCGGTCGCCATCGTGCGCGGCTACCACCATCAGCTCTGCACCACGCGCGTGCTCGATCCGGCGTGCGGCACGGGCAACTTCCTCTATGTGGCGCTCGAACTGATGAAGAAGCTCGAAGGCGAGGTGCTGGAAACGCTGGCGCGGCTCGGCGTGTCCGAGTCGCTGGGCCTCGAGCGCGAGGCGGTCGACCCGCACCAGTTCCTCGGGCTGGAGCTGAACCCCCGCGCGGCTGCCATCGCCGAGCTGGTCGTCTGGATCGGCTATCTGCAGCAGCACTACCGCACGCGCGACGGGCACCCGTCCGAGCCGATCCTGAAAGCGTTCCGGAACATCAATTTCGGCCGCCGCGAAGGCTATGACGCGGTGCTGACATGGGATGGCTATCCGGTGCCGACGATCGTTGAACAGGATGGCAAGCGCGTCGAGACCTACCCGAACGCGCGCCGGCCCGACTGGTCGGAGGCGGAGTTCATCGTCGGCAACCCGCCGTTTATCGGCAACAAGCGGATGAGGGAGCTTCTAAGTGACGCCTATGTCGAGACTCTTCGTTCCACCTATTCTAAGGTGCCCGAGAGTGTAGATTTCGTGATGTACTGGTGGCAAGTAGCAACGGCCGCCGTAGCTGATGGCAAGGTTCGTCGCAGCGGCTTGGTGACGACCAACTCGATCACGCAGAATTATAACCGAAGGGTAATTCAAGCGAATTTGGGTGCTAAGGCACCGGTGTCGATCATATTCGCCATATCAGACCACCCTTGGACACGATCAGATCGATCATCAGCGGCTGTGCGAATTGCGATGACCGTAGTTGAAAAGGGTACTGTCGATGGTCAGCTAATGACTGTCGAACGCGCATCAAACTTGGACAGTGACGCTCCAACAATCGAGTACAGTAAGGAAACAGGAGCGATATCTGCTGACCTGAGCGCCGGACCTAACACAATAAATTCGGCATATCTGGCGGCCAACATTGATCTGGCACACCAAGGTGTAACCCCTCTCGGCGAAGGTTTCAGGCTGACGCGAAGTGAGGTTACTCAACTCGGATACGATCCAGGCAATCTTCCGACTGTGATCCGAAAGTATTTGATCGGACGCGACCTGGTGCAGACTCCCTTAGAGCGGTTCATCATCGACTTCTTCGGCTTGAATGAGGAAGAGGCGCGCCTTCTCCATCCGCGCTTATTTCAAGTTGTTCTTGAGAGAGTTAAGCAAGAACGCAAGGTCAAGAGTCGTGCCGCTTACCGAGAAAAATATTGGGTATATGCAGAACCTCGTGCTCGGATGCGGGAGGCACTCCGACATTTGGATCGATACGTGGTGACATGCCGCACGGCGAAGCACAGATTATTCAGTTTTGCCGACAAAGACATGTTGAGCGATGCAAAGATCGTCGCCATAGCGACTTCCGAAGCGGCAACGTTAGCCCTAGTTAGCTCTCGCGTTCACATCGAATGGGCCAAACGCACCGGCGCTTGGCTCGGCATCGGGAATGACTCCAACTACAACCATTCTGAATGCTTCGGGAAATTCCCGTTCCCCGACCCATCGGACGATATCCGCCAGCAACTTCGTGCCGCCGGCGAGGAGCTGGATGCGCTGCGCAAGAAGGTGCTGGCCGATCATCCCGATCTCACGCTGACGGGGCTCTACAATGTACTGGAGAAGGTGAAGGCGGGCGCCGCGCTCGCCGACAAGGACGAAGATGTGAAGGAGCGCGGGCTGGTGCTGATCCTCAAGGAGCTGCACGAGACCATCGACCGCCTGACGGCGCAGGCCTATGACTGGCCGGAGAACCTGTCCGACGAGCAGATTCTGGAGCGGCTGGTGGCGCTGAATGCCGAGCGCGCGCGCGAAGAAGCCGAAGGCCATGTGCGCTGGCTGCGGCCGGACTATCAGGTGCCGCGTTTCGCCAAGGGCGCGAAGGCAAGGACCGGCGAACTCGATCTCGGCGAGACGGTGGTGGCGCTGGACGCGGGCAAGCCGGTCTTTCCGAAGGACCGCCACGAACAGCCGCTTGCCATCGAGGCGCTGCTGGCCGCCGGGGGGCGGCGCGATGGATGCAAGCGCGATCGCGCGTGCGTTCAAGGGCGGCGGCAAGCGCATCGAGGCGCGCGTCGGGCAGGTTCTCGTCACGCTTGCGCGCTACGGTCGTGTCACCGCCCTGCCCGACGGCCGATTTGCGGCGCGACGGGCGGCGTGAGGGTAGAGTTGAGGTGCGCTGAACGCGGCCAATAGTGTGAACCGCGTGTCTGGCCGGCTCTCGGATTCCCGCGAGGTCGGGAGCACGGGGCAGGCGGCAACCCCACCCTTGCGGGGGCGAGCTGCTTGTCTCGCCCGTCATTCGGACCCCCGCAGTCGGTTTCAGAACCGCAGCGCTCGGTACAAATCCTGTGAAGAACGGTGGCACCTCAAGGCCTCCTTGCTCCTTTGTGGTCAAGGGGTGAGGAGTGCCTTGCACTCGGGATTTGCGTGGGCGGCCCTAGCCTCGACGCGAATAAGAAATCGCCAGCGGCGGATTTCGATCATCCACCACGTTCTGGGCGCGCGCACTGCGGCCGGTATCGCTCATGGGAAACTGACCCGCTACGCGACAGGGTGCGACATGATTGCCGCCTTTGGGCACTTGTTTGTAAGCGTGCTTATAATATATGTGCCTTATGAAAAATGGACACACCGAAGGGCTGGGTTTTCTCATCCACGACGCAGCGCGCGTGATGCGGCGGCGGTTTGAGGTGCGGGCGGCCGATCACGGCCTGTCGGCGGCGCAATGGCGTCTGCTCGTGCGCCTCGTGAAGGCCGAGGGCGTGCCGCAGGCGCGGCTTGCGACGTTTCTGGAGATCGAACCGATCAGCGTTTCGCGGCTGCTCGATCGCATGGAGGAGGCCGGCTGGATCGAGCGCCGGCCGGACCCGGCGGACCGGCGCGTGCGCACGGTGTTTGCCACCGAGAAGAGCCGCCGCGCCTTCGCCGAGGTGAAGAGCGTGGCAAACGAGATCTACGAGGAGGCACTGACCGGAATTTCGCCCGCCGATCGCGCGGCGCTCGTCGGTGGCCTCAGAACCCTGATTTCAAACCTCTCCGACGACGACTGCGCCGCGGAGGGCTGCAAGACGACCGTCGCGAAGGAAGACGTAGCATGAATGCGATGACCAAGATCGAAGAGGAAGAAGCCGGCGCGCAGCCGCCGGAGCCGCAGGAGGCCGCAAGGCCCGCGAAGAAGAAGCGGCGCGGCGGGCGCTATGCGCTGATGCTGGCGGTGCCGCTGCTGCTGGTGGCCGGCGGCGCCTATGTCTGGGCGACGGGCGGACGCTATCAGGAAACGGACAACGCCAATCTGCGGCAGGCCCGGATTACGGTCGCGGCGGACACCGCAGGCCGCATCGTCGAGGTCGACGTGGCCGACAGCGCGCAGGTGAAGGCCGGCGACGTGCTGTTCGTGGTCGATCCCGAGCCGTACCGGATCGCGCTCGCGCAGGCCGATGCCGCGCTCGAAGAGGCGCCCGGCTGAATGTCGGCCAGTTGCGCGCGGCCCATAGCCAGGCGGTGGCGCAGCAGCACAACGCCGAAAACAACGTGACCTACCTCCAGTCCGAATTCGACCGTCAGCAGGCGTTGGAAAAGCGCGGCGTGAGCACGAAATCGTCGCTCGACCAGGCCGGCCGCGCGCTTGCGCAGGCGCGGGACCAGCTCCAGGCCGCCCGCGAGGCGGTTTCCGGGGCGCTGGCCGCGCTGGGCGGAAACGCCGGTATCGAAACGGACGAGCATCCGACAGTGCAGGCGGCGCTGGCCGCGCGCGACAAGGCAGCCTATCAGCTCGCGCAGACCACGGTGCGCGCGCCGGTCGACGGCGTCGTCGCGCAGGCATCCTCCTTCAAGGAGGGGCAGTATGTGTCGGCGGGCTCGCCGCTGTTCTCGCTGGTGGAAACCGGCGATAGCTGGGTGGAGGCGAACTTCAAGGAAACGCAGCTCACCAACATGCGCGTCGGCCAGACGGCGGAGGTGACGCTGGACACGTTTCCGGACCGGCCGCTGACCGCGACCATCGAAAGCATCGGCGCGGGCACGGGCGCGGAATTCTCCGTGCTGCCGGCCCAGAACGCGACCGGCAACTGGGTGAAGGTCACCCAGCGCATCCCGGTGCGGCTGAAGGTGGAAGACCCGGACGCACAGGCGCTGCTGCGCACCGGCATGAGCGCGGTGGTATCGGTCGACACCGGCCATGCGCGCGGCCTGCCGGCTTTTGCGGGGTTGTTCGGGGCCACAGCCGAAGCGGCACAGTAGGCACCGTGCGGCCCTCTTCGGCCCACCCGAAGCCCGTTACCGTGCCGCGGGCATCAGCATCTGGCGCGGAGGAACGGATAAGCGAAGGCCGCACTCTATGTCGCCCCCTCTGTCCTGCCGGACATCTCCCCACACGGGGGGAGATCAGCCGGCCGCCTGGCTTTCGCCAATCGCCGACGTCGCAGGAAGAGCGGTGAGCGCCAAGCTGCCGATCTCCCCCGTGTGGGGGAGATGTCCGGCAGGACAGAGGGGGCAACGTAGGACGCTACCTTCAGAGTTAACCAAATGAGCAAAACCGATACCGACTACCCGCATCGCGGCCTGATCACAGTTTCGATCATGCTGGCGACGATCATGCAGGTGCTCGACACCACGATCGCGAATGTCGCCCTGCCGACGATGACGGGCGACCTGGGCGCGTCGCAGGACACGATCAACTGGGTGCTGACCTCCTACATCGTCGCCGCCGCCATCATGACGCCGGTGACGGGCTGGCTTGCCGACCGGTTCGGCCGGCGCGAGCTTTTCCTGGTGACCATCGCCGGCTTCACCATCTTCTCGATGCTGTGCGGGCTGGCGTGGAGCCTGGAAAGCATGGTCGCCTTCCGCGTCATGCAGGGCCTGTTCGGCGCGTCGATCGTGCCGCTGTCGCAAACCTTCCTGCTCGACATCAACCCGAAGGAAAAGCACGGCCAGGCGATGGCGATCTGGGGCGCGGGCATCATGGTCGGCCCGATCATCGGACCGACGCTCGGCGGCTGGCTGACCGAGTTCGCGAGCTGGCGCTGGGTGTTCTTCATCAACCTGCCGGTCGGCATCCTCGCCTTCCTCGGCTCGGCCGCCTTCCTGCCGAGGGCCGGCGTGCGCCTGCGCGGCTTCGACTTCTTCGGCTTCGCCATGCTGTCGCTGGGCGTGGGCGCACTGCAGCTCATGCTCGACCGCGGCGCGGAGGTCGACTGGTTCTCGGCCGTAGAAATCTGGCTCGAGCTTGGGCTGGCGATCACCGGTTTCTGGATCTTCGCCGTGCACCTGATGACCGGCAAGGACACCTTCATCGACGCGCGGATCTTCGCCGACCGCAATTTCGTGACCGGCCTCGTCTTCATCTTCGTGATCGGCGTGATCCTGCTGGCGAGCCTTGCGCTGCTGCCGCCGATGCTGTCGCGGCTCTTCAACCATTCGACCACGCTCACCGGCCTCGTGATGGCGCCGCGCGGCGTCGGCACGATGATCTCCATGCTGCTCGTCGGGCGGCTGGTGCAGGTGGTCGACGCGCGCGTGCTCGTCGTCGCCGGCCTGTCGCTGACGGCGTGGTCTCTGCACATGATGACGGGTTTCTCGCCGCAGATGGACGATCACCTGATCATCGTCTCGGGCGTCGTGCAGGGGCTCGGCCTCGGCCTCGTCTTCGTGCCGCTCTCGACGGTGGCCTTCGCCACGCTCGACCCGCGCTTCCGCACGGACGCGGCAAGCCTGTTCAACCTGGTGCGTAATATCGGCTCGTCGATCGGCATCTCGATCGTCACCGTGCTTCTGACGCGCAACGTGCAGGTCAACCACGCCGAGCTGTCCGCGGGGCTGACGCCGTTCAACCAGAGCCTTGCCGCGGCCATGCCCGGCGCGGCTGCGGGCAACGTTTCGACGCTGAGCCAGCTCGACCAGCTCGTCAACCAGCAGGCGCTGATGATCTCCTACATCGACGACTTCAAGCTGATGATGATCGTGACGCTGTGCGCGATACCGCTGGCGCTGCTGCTCAGGAAGCCGAAGATGGCCGCAGCCGGCGCGCCGGCGGCAGCCCACATGGATTGAGGCGGCGAGCGGCGCCTCAGTCGTAGCTGAGGTCGCCGGCCTTTCCGCTGAAGACGCGGTAGACGTAGAAGGACGCGCCGATCATCACCGGCAGCACGACCGCCGTGCCGGCGAGGATGATGGCGAGGCTTTCGGTCGCGGCCGCGCCTCCCAGATGGTGAGCCGATCGGGTACCACATAGGGATAGAAGGAATAGGCCAGCCCCGCGAAGCCGAGCGCGAAGATCGCCGCCAGCGTTAGGAACGGCGTGATGGCGTGGCGGTCGCCCGGCGCGGGCATGCGGAAGGTGAGCAGCCACAGGCCGAGGAAGGCCGCGCCCGTGACGATCGGCAGCGGCGCCAGAAGGGCGATCTCGGGCCAGGTGAACCACTTCTCGAAGATACGTGGGCTCGCAAACGGCGTCGCCAGCGAGACGGCGACCATGCCGACGGCGGTGAAGACCAGCGCGGAGCGCAGGAAGCGCACGGCCTTGCGCTGCAGGTCGCCCTCCGTCTTGTAGATGAGCCACGCGGCACCCATCGCCGCGTAGGAAGCCGCAAGGCACAGCGCCACGAGCAGGCCGAAGCCGATGGCCGGCAGGCCGGTTTCCAGCCCCAGCACATAGACGCCGAGCATGTAGCCCTGCGCCAGCGAGGCGGCGAGCGAACCGATGCAGAACAGCGCGTCCCAGCGCTTCTTGCGGTGGACCGGCACCTTGGCGCGGAAGTCGAAGGCGACGCCGCGCAGGATCAGCCCGACGAGCAGCACGAAGACGGGGATGTAGAGCGCGGTGAGGATGACGCCGTGGGCGACGGGAAAGGCCACCAGCAGCAGGCCGACGGCGAGCACCAGCCAGGTCTCGTTGGCGTCCCAGAACGGGCCGATCGCGGCGATCATCGTGTCCTTCTCGTGCGCGTCGGATGCGGCGAACAGGATGCCGATACCGAGGTCGAACCCGTCGAGCACGACATAGACCAGGATCGCCAGACCCATCAGTCCGGCGAAGATGAGAGGGAGAAGAGTGGGCCAGTCGAGGGTCATGGTCATTCTCCCGCCATCGGTTGGGCCAGGGCGCGGTCTTCGACGCCGGGCATCGGGGACTGGTCGCCGTCCTTGGCTGCCTTGAGCGCCAGGTGGGTGAGCACGCCGAGATAGACGATCATCAGCACGATGTAGAGCACTACGTAGATGGCGAGCGTGAAGCCGACATTGGAGGCGGCGACCGGGCCGACCGCTTCTTCGGTGCGCAGCACGCCGGTCACCAGCCATGGCTGGCGGCCGATCTCGGTCGTGTACCAGCCGGCGAGCGTGGCGACCCAGCCTGAAAAGGCCATCGGCGCGTAGGCATAGGCGAGCAGCTTCGGCATCGCCCCGCGCCGCCACAGGAACCACGAGGTCGCCCAGGACAGCGCCAGCATGGCGAGCCCCACGCCGACCATGATGCGGAAGCCCCAGAACACCGGCGCGACCGGAGGATGCTCGCCGACATAGTCGTTGAGGCCGGGCACAATGCCGTCGAGCGAGTGCCTGAGGATCAGGCTGGCTCCATTGGGCACGGCGATCTCGAACCGGTTTTCGCGGGCCTTTTCGTCAGGCCATGCGAACAGCACAAGCGGCACGTTGCCCCGCGTCTCCCAGTTGGCCTCCATGGCGGCGACCTTCTGCGGCTGGTGCTCCAGCGTGTTGAGGCCGTGCATGTCGCCGACGAAGATTTGCACTGGAATGAGTGCCGCACCCATGAAGACGCCGGTGCGCAGCGCCTTCCACATCGATTCGGCGCGGTCGCCTGCCAGGAACCGCAGGGCCGACAGGCCGGCGACGAGGAAGGCGACCGTCAGGCCGGAAGCCAGCAGCATATGGACGAGGCGGTAGGGGAAGGACGGGTTGAAGACGATCGCCCACCAGTCGACGGGGAAGGCGACGCCGTCGCGCATCTCGAAGCCGGCCGGGGTCTGCATCCACGAGTTGAGCGCCAGGATCCAGAACGCCGAAAGCGTCGTGCCGAAGGCGACGAGGAAGGTCGCGAGCGTGTGAACCCGGTTCGACACGCGGCGGAAGCCGAACAGCATGATGCCGAGGAACACGGCCTCCAGGAAGAAGGCGGTGAGCACTTCGTAGGCGAGCAGCGGCCCGGCGATGTTGCCGACCTTCTCCATGAAGCCCGGCCAGTTGGTGCCGAACTGGAAGCTCATGGTGACGCCCGAGACGACGCCGAGCGCGAAGGACAGCGCGAACACCTTCACCCAGAAGAAATAGGCGCGCATCCAGGCCGAGTCGCCGGTCGCGTTGTAGCGCAGCTTGAAGAACAGCAGCACCCAGCCCAGCGCGATGGTGATCGTCGGAAAGAGAATGTGGAACGAGATGTTCGCAGCAAACTGCAGGCGGGAAAGAATAAGCGCGTCCATGACCGGCTTCCGGCTCCATTTGGCTCCCGCTTGCAACGTTAGGGCGTAGCGGCGGGCGGGTCAAAGGTGCCGCCTGTCGCAGGGGCGGAGTGTCGCGGTGCGGCAGCTTAGCGCAGCAGGCGGCTGAGCAGCGCGACCAGTTCGCCCTGGCGGTGGGTGCCGGTCTTGGCGAAGATCGCCTTGAGCCTCTGGCGCGCTGTGCCGATCGCGATGCCGAGCTGGTCGGCGCAGCTTTCGAGGCTCCGGCCCTCCGCCATGGCACCCGCCAAAAGCGCTTCGGCGGGCGTAAGCCCCAGAGCCTGCCGCAAACGCTCGGTGTCAGCGAGCGGCCGCTCGTGCGGGTCGCTGAGGAGCAGGATGGCAAAGGCCCGCATGGAGACGGGTGCGACGAGCCCGCGCACGGAGACGAGCTCCGCGATCAGGGGCAGCCCGGCGGGGCGCTCGATGCGTACAGGCAACGCCTCGGCCGCACGCTGGCGGCGGTGGCCGTTGCTGCCGGCGCCTGCGAGCAACGACTGCAACTGCCGGTCGCTGGCCGCATGCACCGCGCGTGGCCGCCCGTCGCGGATGACGATCGCGTCCGATGCGGCAGCCAGAAGGCTTTCCGCGCGCGCATTGATTTCGATAGCGCGGCCCTGCCAGTCGAGCAGCATGGCGGCGCGGCCGATATGCGCAAGCGCCTCGACGCCGGTCGCCGCGCGCGCCTGCGCGAACTGCTCGCTGAGGTGCATCATCCGGCGCAGATCCGGCCCGAGCCGTGCGAACAGATGCGCTTCCTCGTAGGAGAAGTGCCCCTGGCTGCTGGATCGCAGCAGGGGCAGGCACCAGTGCTGGCCTTCCACGCGGAAACCGATCGCGGCGAAGCCGGGATAACCCCATTTCAGATAGAAGTCATGATAGTGGGCGAGCTTGCGGCGCTCCTCGTCGGTGGCGAGATCGTGCTCGATCAGCACGCCGGTCGGATGCGTCTCCAGTAGCGGCCAGCCGCGTTCGGCGCGGTAGTGATTGTCATACCAGCCGCCGGCGACATAGTCCTCGAGAAGATCGGCATAATGAACGGATGAAGGCACGAGCGTTGCCCGCTCGCCGACATCCTTGGGGTAGAACATGGCGCAGGCGGAATCGAGCGAGGAGGCGAGGTCGTGTAGCGTGGTCTGCCAGAGCTCCGGCTCCGACACCGCGTCGTAACAGGCGTCGAGCGCCCTATGTACCGCATCCGCGCGCACGAAACGCCACCTCCCGCCGAAAGGCTGTTCCGATCCCCACAGCCAGATTGAAGCGCCGGGCCGGCAGGGTCAACCTTCCACGGTTCAATCGGCGAGCAACTTGTCGAATGCGCGGCGGCCGGTCGGGGTGAAGACCACGGCGCGGCTGTGCTTGTCGCGCCGCGCCCAGCCGCGCGTCGTGATGGTGTCGAGCATGGCCGCGCCGAGGCTGCCGGAAAGATGCGAGCGGCGCACACTCCAGTCCAGGCAGGCGCGGCACATCGGACGTCGCGCCTGCTTGAGCGCGCCGACATCGATGTCGAGCGCCTCGAACCAGCGCCGGCCGGCGTCGCTGGGCGTCAGTCGCTCGGCGTCCTCGACCAGCAGCCCGCGTGCCACCAGGTGGTCGAACAGCGCCACGCCACGCTCGCCGGCAAGATGGTCGTAGCAGACCCGCGCCTCGCGCATCGCCCTGTCGCGCGGTCCGGGCCTGGTGCGCTGCGGCCCGACAGCCTCCGCGACGCCGGAGATCGCCTCGATCATCAACGCAACCTGCGTGCCGGCAAGCGCGAAATAGCGATGGCGGCCCTGCGCGGCGACACGTACGAGGCCGCCATCGCACAGTTTCGCCAGATGCGAGCTGGCCGTCGGCAGGCTGACGCCGGCTTCCAGCGCCAATTCGCTGGCCGTGAGCGCCGTGCCGCCCATCAGCGCCGACAGCATGTTGGCGCGGGCGGGATCGCCGACAAGCGCTGCGACACGCGACAGATCCGGACCTTCCTTCATCGGTGCCTCCCGGCTCACTGAATTACATCACGGTTCGATGGTAGTCGAAGCGTTGTCGTCACGCAATCGGTAGGGTGTTACTCAAAGGAGTTCCGCCATGCGCACCACCGTGCCTTTGCTACCGAACCGTTCCGAGACACTGGCCAAGGCACCCTCGCCGGGCCGCGGCGTCATTGCCCTGATGCGCCGGCTCTGGCGCTGGAACGACCGCCACCGCCAGCGTCTGGACCTCGCCGAACTCGAGGACCGAATGCTGGACGACATCGGCATCACGCGCGGCATGGCCGAGCACGAGTGCCGCAAGCCGCCCTGGCGTTGAACCATAGCGCGGTACGACGCTGAAATGCTTCGTTCCGCATCGAAGCGTCATCGAATGAACAAGGGAGACGACATGACGATTACCTGTTTCATCCGCTACGAGATCGATCCTTTCGGCAAGGAGGACTTCGAGACCTATGCCCGCAACTGGGGCGAGGCGATCCCGCGCTGCGGAGCCGACCTGATCGGCTATTTCGCGCCGCACGAGGGCTCCGCAACGACGGCCTACGGTGTCTATTCGATCGACAGCCTCGCTGAATACGAGACCTATCGGGCGCGGTTGGCCGCCGACCCGATAGGCAAGGAGAACTATCGGTTCGCGCGCGAGAAGCGTTTCATCCTCAAGGAGGACCGCATCTTCCTGAAGCTGGCCTCGGCGCCGCATGGCGAAAGGATTGCGCCATGATCGCGGTTATCTTCGAGGTGGAACCCTCCGCCGGCCGCCGCGACGCCTATCTGTCGCTCGCCGCGAATTGCGCCTGCTGCTCGACCCGATCGATGGCTTCATTTCGATCGAGCGCTTCCAGAGTCTGTCGGACCCGGACCGCATCCTGTCGCTGTCGTTCTGGCGCGACGATGATGCTGTTGCCGCATGGCGCAACACGCGCGAGCACCGGCTGGCGCAGAAGGCCGGCCGGGGCGGCATCTTCGACGGTTACAGGCTGCGGATCGCCCATGTCGTGCGCGACTATGGGCTGGAAGAGCGCCGCGAACAGGCGCCTGCCGACAGCAGGGCGGTGCACGAGCGCTGAGCGGGCTGCCCGCCGCGGGCTTGCCAACCGGCCACACGCGCGATTTGATGCCGGCATGGCCAAGGAGATCGAGCGCAAGTTTCTGGTGAAGACCTCCGGCTGGCGGGCGGCGGCGAAGGATGCCACCGCCATCAGCCAGTTCTATGTGAGCGCCGGCGAGGACCGCTCCGTGCGTGTGCGCATAGTGGATGGCGAGAAGGCGAAGCTGACGATCAAGTTCGGCGGGGCCGCGCGGGCACGCGACGAGTTCGAATATCCGATTCCGCTGGCAGATGCGCGCGACTTGCTGCGTTTTGCGCTGGGCAACGTCGTCGAAAAGACGCGCCACAAGGTGCCCCATTGCGGGCGCGAATATGATGTCGACACGTTCGAGGGCGCGCTGGCCGGGCTGGTGATCGCCGAGCTGGAGACACCCGACGACGTGCCGGACGACGAATTGCCGGACTGGCTCGGCGACGAGGTGACGGGCGATCGGGCTTTCTACAACCTCTCGCTGGCGCTGGAGGGCGCGCCGTGACGGCCCAGCCGGTTGTCCGCATTGCTCCGTCGAGATCGCTCGACGCCGAGGTGATGCGCATCCTCGACGAGACCGGCGGTCGCGTCATAGGGCATCTGGAAGACGGGGAGGGCGACCATGGCAAGGCGCTGCATGAGGCCCGCAAGGGCATCAAGAAGCTGCGTGCCCTGCTGCTTCTGGTGCGCGCCGCCGACAAGACGCTGATGAAAGAGGAAGGGCGACGCCTTCGCGATGCGGCGCGGCTGATCGCGGGACCGCGCGAGGCGACCGCTGCGGTAGAGACGGTCGACCGGTTCATTGCCGCGTTCCCGGAGAAGGTCGAGGCCTGCCATCTGGCGGAAATTCGCGATGCGCTCGACGCCCGTCATGCAAGGATCGCTGGGCAGGCGCTGGACGAGGCGCGGGATGAAGCGGCTGCCATGTGCCGGGCGGCGCTGGAACGGCTTCGTCGCGGCCAGTCTCTTGCCGATGTCTCCGACGGCGCGGTACTCGCCAAAGGCTTCGCAAAGACGCTGAAACACTGGGGCAAGGCACTCGAAAAGGCACGGGCTCGCGGCGAGCCGGAAGATTTTCACGAGTTGCGCAAGGCCGTTAAAGCACACTGGGCGCAACTCGGCCTGCTGCGCGATTTCATGGGCGGCAACATCAAGAAGCGGCGCGCCGAGGTTGAAGAACTGGGCGAACGGCTCGGCGAGATCAATGACATTCACGTGATGCGCGACGGGCTGGCGAGCGGCGCGCTCGGCTTGCCGGAAGCGATCGATACGAAACCGTTTGACCGGCTCCTGCGGAAAAACGTTGGGGCGCTGTCGAAACAGGCGCTTTCGGAGGCCCGGAGGCTTCTGGCAGATGCGCCCGAGAAGCCCAAGAAGCGTTTGCGCAGGAGCATCGCCAAAGCTGCGTGATAGACGCCGCGCCATCGTCGAATTCCCGGCACCGAAGGTTTCCCTTCCAGGGAAAGGCTCTAGAACATCGTCGGGGTGATTCACGCAATTCCGGGGATCTGATGGAGCGCCTGGCCGGCAAGGTCATACTGCTGTGGGGGTGGCGCAGGGCGCTGGCTGCTTTTCTGGCCGGCGCAGTCGCGGCCCTTGGCCAGCCGCCATTCGATTTCTTCGCTGCCTGCCTGATCGCCTTTCCGGTGCTGGTGTGGCTGTTGGACGGATCGGCCAGCGCGCCCGGCGAACGGTTCTTCCGACGCATTTTCAGGCCTTTCCTGACGGGCTGGTGGTTCGGCTTCGGCTACTTCGTGGCAGGCCTCTGGTGGACCGGAAATGCGCTGCTGGTCGAAGCCGATCTCTTTGCCTGGGCGCTGCCGCTCGCCGTATTCGGCCTGCCGGCGCTGCTCGCCATCTTCCACGGGCTGGCCGCCGTGGTCGCGCGGCTCCTGTGGAGCGACGGCCTCGGCCGGATCGCGGCAATCGCCTTTGCGTTCGGCGTGGCCGAATGGCTGCGCGGCGTTGTCCTGACGGGCTTCCCCTGGAACGCCATAGGGCAGGCGGCGATGCCCGTTCCGCTGCTCATGCAATCGGTCGGTGTCGTCGGCATGACGGGCATGAATGCGCTGGCCGTCTTCGTGTTCGCGATGCCGGCGCTGCTGGCGTCTCCCAAAGGGCGGCTGGCTGGCTTCGGCCTCGCGGGCCTCCTGATCGCCGCCCATGCCGGCTATGGCGCATGGCGTCTTTCGACGGCGGATGCCGCGCCGGAGACGCTCGTCAACGTGCGTATCGTGCAGCCCTCGATCGACCAGACCGAGAAGTGGGATGCGAACGTGCGCGACCGCATCTTCGCGACCTATCTCGACCTGTCCGCGCGGCCACCGGCGGAGGGCGCGCCAGCGCCCGACCTGATCGTGTGGCCCGAGACCTCCGTGCCCTTCATCCTGGCTGATCGCCCGGATGCGCTGGTGGCGCTGGGCGAGCTCGTCGCGGATGGACAGACAGAGCTGCTCGTCGGCGCCGTACGCGTAGAGGGCGCGAGCCAGGCGCAGGACGTGCGCTACTACAATGCCGTCGTCGGCATCAATGCGGCCGGCGAGACCTACGACGCGGTCGACAAGATCAGGCTGGTGCCGTTCGGCGAATACCTGCCGTTCGCGGATCTGCTGGGACGGTTCGGCATGAAGAGGCTGGTGCAGTCGGTGTCGGACTTTTCGCCGGGCGGCCCTCGCCGCAGCATCGAGACGGCGGGCGGTGTAAAGGCGCTGCCCTTCATCTGCTACGAGATCATCTTTCCGGGCATCGCGGGCTACGGCAATGTCGACGCGGATGTCATCCTCAACGTGACGAACGACGCTTGGTTCGGAAACACGCCCGGCCCGTACCAGCATTTCCGCCAGGCGCAGATTCGCGCGGTCGAGGCTGGACGGCCTCTGGTGCGCGCCGCCAATAACGGTATTTCCGGGGTCGTCGACGCCTATGGCCGCGTAATCGACGCATTTGCGATCGATGCAGTGGGCGTGCTGGACGTTTCGGTGCCGCGGCAGCGGGTCGAAGGTTTGGGCTCGCCGGCTCTTGCAGGGGCATCCTTTCTGGTGATTCTAGGCCTTTGGTCGGTCTTGACCTGCCTGTTTTCCGGCTACCGGTCTGATTGACAGCGCGTATATTAGAGATTCATAGTGAAAAGCCGTCTGCCGAGGGATTCGTCACGCTGGATCGATGGGGGATCCAGCCGATCCATTCCGGCAAAGGGAAGTTGGAAGTTCAACCTTTGCAGGTAACGGCGAGGGAATCATGCCGGAAAACAAGAAGAAGCCGAATCCGATCGACATTCATGTCGGGGGCCGCATCCGTCTCAGGCGCAACATGCTGGGCCTGAGCCAGGAGAAGCTTGGGGAAAGCCTCGGCATCACGTTCCAGCAGATCCAGAAATACGAGAAGGGGACGAATCGCGTCGGCGCCAGCAGGTTGCAGGCAATCGCCTCGATCCTCGAGGTTCCTGTCGCCTTCTTCTTCGAGGACGCGCCGGGAGGACCAGGTGCTGAAGGCCTGTCGGAGGAAAGCCAGACCACGTATGTGGTCGACTTCCTGTCGAGCACCGAGGGCCTGCGGCTCAACCGGGCGTTCGTGCGCATTTCCGATCCGAAGGTCCGGACAAAGATCATCGATCTCGTAAGGGCACTCGCCGACGAGGAATGATCCCGCCCGTTCTCGCGTAACCGGCGTGGCCGCGCGGTAGCGTAGCGGCTTCGCACGACCATTTTCTCCTTTTTCATAGGATTGACGAACGTTTGTTTGCTTGACGGCACAAGGCGGGCCTCGGTAACAGATTGCGTCTTTGCCGGATCGTTCCGGCATTTCTTTCGAGAGGGGATACCCGTGGCACGCCAGAACTACCTTTTCACCAGCGAATCGGTCTCCGAAGGCCATCCCGACAAGGTTTGCGACCGCATCTCGGACGAGATCGTGGATCTCGTCTATCGCGAGGCCAAGAAGACCGGGATGAACCCCTGGGACGTGCGTGTCGCATGCGAAACGCTGGCGACGACCAACCGGGTCGTGATCGCCGGAGAAGTCCGGGTGCCCGACTCGCTTCTCAGGAAGAATAAGGACGGCTCGATCATGACGAATGCGGCGGAGTTTCCGCTGATCAATCCGTCGAAGTTCAAGTCCGCCGCCCGCAAGGCGATCCGCGCCATCGGCTACGAGCAGGATGGCTTCCACTGGAAGACCGCCAAGATCGACGTGCTGTTGCATGGCCAGTCGGCCGACATCGCGCAGGGCGTCGACAATGCGTCCGACAGGCAGGGCGAGGAAGGCGCTGGCGACCAGGGCATCATGTTCGGCTACGCCTGCAACGAGACGCCCGACCTGATGCCGGCCCCGATCTACTACAGCCACAAGATCCTCGAACTGCTGGCCGCCGCCCGCCACGCTGGTGAGGGTGAGGCCAGCAAGCTCGGCCCGGACGCCAAGAGCCAGGTGACTGTGCGCTATGTCGATGGCAAGCCGGCCGAGGCGACCCAGATCGTGCTCTCGACCCAGCACCTGGACGGAAGCTGGGATTCGAAGAAGGTGCGCGCGGTGGTCGAGCCGTATATCCGCGAGGCGCTCGGCGACCTGAAGATCGCCGACGACTGCAACTGGTACATCAACCCGACCGGCAAGTTCGTGATCGGCGGCCCCGACGGCGACGCCGGCCTGACCGGCCGCAAGATCATCGTCGACACCTATGGCGGCGCGGCTCCGCACGGCGGCGGCGCGTTCTCCGGCAAGGACACCACCAAGGTCGACCGCTCGGCCGCCTATGCGGCGCGGTATCTGGCCAAGAACGTGGTGGCGGCGAAGCTGGCCGAGCGCTGCACGATCCAGCTCTCCTACGCCATTGGCGTCGCACAGCCGCTTTCGGTCTATGTGGACCTGCACGGAACCGGCAAGGGCGTGACCGAAGAACAGATCGAGGCAGCGATCCGCAAGGTTATGGACCTGTCGCCGTCCGGCATTCGCCGGCATCTCGACCTGAACAAGCCGATCTACGGCAGGACCGCCGCCTATGGGCATTTCGGCCGCAAGGCCGGCCGCGACGGCTCCTTCTCCTGGGAGAAGACCGATCTGGTCAAGGCGCTCAAGGAAGCGGTGGCGAGCAACGCGTGAGGCCGGTCAGCAAATGGCGGTTTTCTGCGCTTCCGGTGCTCACGTACCTCGGTACGCTCCGCTCCGGTTCTCGAAAGCCGCCATTTTCGACTCGCCCTGACGCATTGCTTGGGTGGTACTGAAGGAGCATCGGGGAATGGCGGAAGAGCGGCGCAAGCGCGCGACCGAGGCCTTCTTCGGTCGTCGGCGGGGCAAGTCGTTGCGCCCCGCCCAGGCGGAAGCCGCCGCGCGGCTCCTGCCGGGGCTCATGCTCGACCTCGGCAGCCCGGCGCCGGACGACCTGACCGGCCTGTTCGGCGTGCCGGTCGATGGCGTTCGGCTGGAAATCGGTTTCGGCGGCGGGGAGCACCTGCATCTGGAGGCCGGCCGCAACCCAACGACTGGCTTCATCGGCGTGGAGCCCTTCGTCAATGGCATGGCCAAGATGGCTTCGCTGCTGGACGACGAGCCGCGCGGCAACCTTCGGCTTTACGACGACGACGCGACCCGCCTGCTCGACTGGCTTCCGGACGCGTCGCTGGACGGGATAGACCTGTTCTATCCCGACCCGTGGCCGAAGAAGAAGCACTGGAAGCGCCGTTTCGTCAACGAAGCCAATATGGATCGTTTTGCAAGGGTGCTGAAGAAAGGCGGGGTGTTTCGCTTCGCATCCGACATCGATACCTATGTCGACTGGACGCTGCTGGCATGCCGGAAGCACGAGGCGTTCGAATGGCGCGCGGCCTCGGCTGAAGACTGGCGCACGCCCTATGGGGGCTGGCCGGGCACACGCTACGAGGCGAAGGCGATAAGAGAAGGAAGGACGCCGGCCTATCTCACATTTCTGCGCGGATAGGCCGGCCATCCTTTGCGGGCGCGTGCCCGCTTCAGAGACTGCTCGATAGTTCTACTCCGGCTGGCATCTGACGCGGCTTTCTACGCTTCCGATGCTCACGTACCGAAGGTACGCTGCGCGTCGGTTCTCGAAAACCGCGCCACCTGCCTCGCCGGAGCGAACGCTCGAACGGTCTCTCAGAAGCGCTTGATCCCGCGGAACCGAACCGGATCGATGCCGAGACGCAGAAGGTCTGCGTCCCTTGCGGGCCGGTGTTCACGCGTGGCCGCCGATACGGCGAATGCGCTTCCCACTATGTCGAGGAATTCCGAGATTCCCCTCGTCAGTGATCTGTTGGACATTTTTCCTGTCTCATCGGCTGTGCGATGCGACGTAGATAGGAAGCCGGCTGCCGCAGCGGAAGCGACGTTTCGACATAGCCGCCATGCATTTTTGTGCAGTGCAGCATAAAGCCCCAGCCGGCATGCGGACGTGAAGCTTGTCGAAGTATCGCCGCTGTCAGTTGGTGTTCTTTTCTTCCTGCTCGAGCTGGCTCCAGGCGTTTTGTTGGGAGAGCATGGTGCGCAGGTAGGCGACGTTGGCCTGGGCCTGGTCGGGTGAGAGTTCGCGGCTGGCGATCTCTTCTGCTTCCTTGAAGCGCCCCTGCAGGCCGACGACGAGGGCAAGGTTCTGGCGCACGCGGCTGTCGGCGCCCTGCGTCTCGACGGCCTGTCGCATGTAGTTCTCGGCGGTCTTGAGGTCGCCTTCAAGCAGATGCGACATGCCGAGGTTGGACAGGATGGAGGGTTCGCCGGGCTTCATCTCGAGGGCGCGGCGATAAAGCTGGCGGGCCTCCTGCGGCTTGCCGAGCTGGTCGAGGATCGCTGCCTCGGCCGAAACGAGCTTCCAGTCTGGATATTCAGGTGTCTGGGCGCGGCGCACGGCGTCAAGCGCCGGCTCCAGCTCGCCGGCCGCGGCGAGCGCCTTGCCGTAGGCCGCAAGCACCTGGCGCTCCTTGGGATAGTCGATCGCAAGCTTGCGCATCACCGCCAGGGACTGGTCGGTTCGCCCGTTCATCTGCAGGACGGAGGCGTAGCGCATCGCCGTGTTCACGTCCTTGGGGTTCTTGGCGTAAATCTGGCCCAGCGTCTGCGCCTCGGACGCGAGCTGCTGTGTCGACATGGTCTCAACGGGGGCGGAGGACGGACGGCTGACCGATCCGGTCGTGATGCGGTCCTTGGTGGCGCAGCCGGCCAGCGCCAGGGCCAGCGCAAGTGCCGCTGCCGTGGTGCGAAGGCGTTTTCCCGTTGCGTTCGTCGCGCGGTTGGTCAACATCTGCACGCTCGTCTCCATGCCGTCATTGCCCTGCAAGAGGGCGCATCCGGGAACGAGCAATAGTCTGTTAACCCTAACGGACGGTTAAGGCGCTGCCGCCAGCGCCGGGGTTCCGTCCGGCATCAGGAAGTCTCCCATGCCGCTGAAACTGACCGAAAAGCCCGCGCGTGACGCACGTCCCGTTCACCTCGTCACCAAGAAGAGCTTCGAGCAGCTCGATCTCGACGACCGGTCGCGCGCCTGGGCGGCAGCCAACGGGTTTTCGGGGCAGGCGGGCAAGCTGCTGGTGCTGCCGGGCGAAGGCGGCGCCGTAGCCGGCGCGCTGTTCGGCGTGGCAGCCGAGCGCGGCGGCTTCGCGCCGCTGGAAACGGGAACACTCGCGCGCCAGCTTCCCGATGGGGCATGGCGATTTGCCGGGCAGGTCGAGGAACCGGAACTGGCGGCGCTGGGTCTGGCGCTGGGTGGCTACAGCTTCTCCCGCTATCGCAAGAACGAGACGCCCAAACTGGAATTCGCCGTTGCCGACGGCTCGGACCTCGCGGCGGTGCAGCGCCGGGCCGATGCGGTCTACCTCGTGCGCGACCTCATCAATACACCGACGAGCGACATGGGCCCTGACGCGCTGGAGGCGGCTGTGCGCAAGCTGGCCAAGGTGCACAAGGCGAGCGTGAAGGTGATTGCCGGCGACGATCTCCTGAAGAAGAACTTCCCGATGATCCACGCAGTGGGACGCGCATCCGCGCAGGCGCCGCGGCTCATCGACCTCACATGGGGTCGAAGGGCGCGCCGAAGATCACGCTGGTGGGCAAGGGCGTGTGCTTCGACACCGGCGGGCTCGACATCAAGCCGGCCTCCGGCATGCTGCTGATGAAGAAGGACATGGGCGGGGCCGCAAATGTGCTCGGCCTTGCGTCGATGATCATGGCGGCGGGGCTGAAGGTGAGGCTGCGGGTGCTGGTGCCGGCGGTCGAGAACTCCATCGCGGGCAACGCCTTCCGGCCGGGCGATGTGCTCCAGAGCCGCAAGGGGCCGACGGTGGAGATCGGTAACACCGATGCGGAAGGCCGGCTGGTGCTGGCCGACGCGCTGGCGCTCGCGGACGAGGAAGAGCCGCAGCTGCTGATCGACATGGCGACGCTGACGGGTGCCGCGCGGGTGGCGCTCGGGCCCGACCTGCCACCCTTCTTCACCGATGACGAAGCGTTTGCATCCGATCTGGCGGAAGCCTCGATGCGCGTGGCCGACCCGCTGTGGCGGATGCCGTTATGGACGCCCTACGACAGGAAGCTCGCTTCCAAGGTCGCCGACGTCAACAACGTGACGTCGGATGGCTTTGCAGGCGCGGTGACGGCGGCCCTGTTCCTGCGCCGTTTCGTGGAGAAGGCGCAAAGCTGGACGCATCTGGACGTGTACGGCTGGAGCCCGGTCGACCGGCCCCATTGCCCCGTGGGCGGCGAGGCGCAGGGCATTCGCGCAATCGAGGATGTGCTGGCGCGCCGCTACGGCGGCTGAGGGCGCGCTATTGGTCCGGCGCGGCTTCGAGCAGCGTTTTCAAGCGCTCGGTGACGAGGTGGAATTCCTCGTCGGTCAGGACGTCGAGGTTGATGAGGGCCGAATTGCGCACGCCCAGCGCGACCAGGAAGATGACGATCGACAGCGCCGGATCGGCGCTGTTTTCCTTCATGCGGTCGAGTAGCTCGCGCTCGAAACGACGCACGGGTCTCAGGAAGTCCGGGTTTTCGGCGAGTGCCGCAAGCAGGCCCGAGGGCGGCGGCTTGTTGCAATCGTGGTCTTCCACGAAAAGCTCGAGATAGGCTTCGGCGAGGCCGTTGGGTTCGCCCTGCTTTTCGGCGGCGCGCGCCGACAGGGTTTCGGCGAAGCTCGAGACGAACATCTCCACCACGCCTTCCATGAGCGCGGCCTTGGTTGGAAAATGATAGAGAAGTCCGCCCTTGGAGGTGCCCGCCCGGGCGGCGACGGCGTCGAGGGAGAGGCTGCCGGCTCCCGATTCACGGGAGATGTCTGCTGCCGCTTCGAGAAGACGCTGCCTGGTGTTGGGTCGTTTATCTGCCATTTCACCTACAATCGGGGTTGACAATACCGTCCAGACGGTACAGTAGATCGCCCTCGATTTGCAAGGTTATTATTGCGGCCCTCTCACGGAGGCCGTTGGCCTTTGCTCGTCGGTTCCAGCCAGAAAGCCCAACACCCATGATCAAGCGCCTCCTCATCGCAATCGTACTGCTGGCTCTCGTTGCAGCCGGTATAGTCGGCTGGCAGTTATTCCGCGATCAGGCGATCGAGAACTTCTTCGCCAACATGCCGGTTGCGACCGTCACAGTCTCCACGGTGGAGGTCAAGCCGGAATCGTGGACCCCGTCGATCGATGCGATCGGAACGGTGAATGCGATCCGGGGCGTGGACCTGACGGTGGAGACGACGGGCATCGTCAAGGAGCTGCACTTTAGCGCCAACCAGCGGGTCGAGCAGGGCGAGGTTCTGGTGCAGCTCGACGACGCCGTGCAGCGGGCCGATCTGTTCGCTGCCCGCACCCAGGCCGATCTCGACAAGCAGGCGCTCGATCGCGCGATGGAGTTGCAGCAGCGCGGCGTTGGCTCGACGGTGTCGTTGCAGGCTGCCGAAGCGGCTGCGGCGGCTTCCGGCGCGCAGGCCGAAAAGCTCGAAGCGGTGCTGCAGCAGAAGCAGCTCCGCGCGCCCTTCGCCGGCACCGTCGGCATTCCGCGCGTCGACATCGGCCAGTATCTGCAGCCGGGCGCCAGCGTGGTGACGCTGCAGGACCTGGAGACGATGCGGGCAGACTTCACCGTGCCGGAGCAGCGGCTGAGCCAGCTCAGCATCGGCCAGCCGGTGCGCCTGACCGTGGATGGCGACGACAACGAACTGACCGGCGAGATCGTGGGCATCGATCCGAAGGTCGACCCGTCGAGCCGGCTGGTTTCGGTGCGCGCGGCGATCGAGAACCCGGACGAGCGTCTGACGCCCGGCCAGTTCGCGCGCATCTATGTCGATATGCCGAAGGAGGACGACGTCATCGCGCTGCCGCAGACGGCCGTCGTGACGAGCCTCTACGGCGACTATGTCTACGTCGCCCGCAAGCCCGAGGCTGACGGCGAAGAGCAGGTCCCCGCCGAAGGCGAGGCGGAGAAACTCGAGGCGCGGCAGGTCTTCGTGACGGTGGGGCGCCGGTCCGGCAGCCAGGTGGAAATCGCCTCCGGCCTCGAAGGCGGCGAGATGGTGGTGACGGCAGGCCAGAACCGCCTCAACAACGGGACCCCCATCGCCGTCGACAACACTATCGATCCGGCCGGACAGACCGGTGAACAGGCGGCGTCGAAATGAGCTTCTCCGACATCTTCATCCGCCGGCCCGTCCTGTCGTCGGTGCTCGGCATCATGATCCTGCTCCTGGGCTTCCAGGGGCTCTTCAACCTCCAGGTGCGCCAGTATCCGGAGGTCGAGGAGACCGTGATCACGATCACCACGATCTATCCGGGCGCCAGCGCCGAGCTGATCCAGGGCTTCATCACCGCGCCGATCTCGGCCGCCGTCGCCACGACGGAGAACGTCGACTACGTCACCTCGCAGAGCCGCCCCTCCGCGAGCGTCGTTTCCGTGCAGATGCGGCTGGGCTCCAACCCCGACGTCGCGCTGACGGAGGTGATGTCGAAGGTGCAGCAGGTGCGCAGCCAGTTGCCCAGCGAGGCCGAGGATCCGACCATCGTCAAGGGCACGGGCATGCAGTTCGCCACCATGTATCTGGCGCTGCAGAACCCGAACATGACCAACGAGCAGGTGACGGAATATATCGAACGCGTCATCCGGCCGCGCATGTCGACCATTCCGGGCGTCGCCGAGGTCCAGATCATGGGCGCGGCCAACTACGCCATGCGCGTCTGGGTCGATCCGGTGCGGCTGGCCGCCCGCGGCATGACAGCCGCGGAGGTGATGAACGCCATCAATTCCGCCAACTTCCTCGCGGCCCCAGGCAAGACCAAGAACGAGTTCGTCACCTATTCGGTGACGATGGAATCGACGCTGCAAAACCCCGAGGCGTTCGGCCAGTTGCCGCTCAAGGCGACTGGCGACGACGTCGTGCGGCTGCGCGACGTCGCCGAGGTGGAGCTCGCCGCCGAAAGCAGCGACATGGTCGTTACCTTCAACGGCCAGCCGGGGACCTTCATCGGCGTCTTCCCTACCCCGTCCGCCAACCCGCTGGACACGGCCTCGGCCGTGCTCGACGAGTTGCCGGCGATCCAGGCGAGCCTGCCCGAGGGCATGACGCTGACGATGATGTATAACGCCACCGAGCAGATCAGCGCATCGATCCGCGAGGTGTTCACGACGATCTCCGAAGCGGTGGTGATCGTCATTGTCATCATTCTTCTCTTCCTGGGCTCGTTCCGTTCGGTGCTGATGCCGATCGTCACGATACCGCTGTCGCTGATCGGCGTCTGTTTCGTGCTGTTCGCGCTCGGCTACTCGATCAACCTCCTGTCGCTGCTGGCGATGGTGCTCGCCATCGGCCTCGTGGTCGACGACGCCATCGTGGTGGTGGAGAACATCCACCGGCATATCGAGGAGGGGCTGAGCCCCGGCAGGCGGCGTTCGTCGGCATGAAGGAGATCACCGGGCCGGTCGTCGCGATGACGATCACGCTGGCGGCCGTGTTCGCGCCGCTCGCCTTCATCGGCGGCCTGACGGGTTCGCTTTTCCGCGAATTCGCCATGACGCTGGCCGGCGCCGTCGTCATCTCCGGCATCGTCGCCCTGACGATCACGCCGATGATGTCGGCGCGGCTGCTCAAGCGCGGTGGACACAGCCGCTTCCAGCAGGCCGTCGACAATACCTTCGACCGCGTCTCGGCGCGTTACGAGCGACTGGTCCACGGTTCGCTGAACTATCGGCCGGTGACGGTGCTGATCGTGCTGGTGCTGGTTGGCCTGACCGGCTTCATGTTCATGAAGACCTCGAGCGAGCTCGCGCCGGAAGAAGACGAGGGCGCGCTCTTCGCACTGGTGACCGCGCCGCCTTATGCGACGACGGAGTACACCAAGATGTACACCGACCAGATGCGCGCGTTGACGGAGGACCTGCCGGAGCTCGACGCGAACTTCTCAATCGTCGGCTTCGGCGGCCAGACCAATTCAGGCATCTCGGTGTGGGCGCTCAAGGACTGGGCCGAGCGCGAACGGTCGCAGAAGGAAATCCAGCAGGACATCCAGGCGCGGCTGTCCAAGATCGCCGGCGTCGAGGCGCTGGTCTTCGCGCCGCCCTCGCTGCCGGGTGCCGGCGGCGGCCTGCCGATCTCGCTGGTGATCCAGTCGACCGGCGATCCGAGCCAGGTCTACGAGGTGGCCGAGCAGGTGCGCCAGGAGGCGCAGGCAAGCGGCCGCTTCATCGTCGTGCAGAACTCGCTCGCCTTCAACGCGCAGCAGGTGGTCATCACGGTCGACCGCGAACGCGCGGCGGCACTCAACCTGCCGGTGCGCGACATCGGCTCCACGCTGAGCCTGCTGGTGGGCGGCGGCGCGATCGCGCAGTTCGACCGCGATTCCAACAGCTACGACATCATCATGCAGGTGCCGCAGGAGTACCGCGAGAATCCGGAACGGCTGGGCGACTTCTTCGTGCGCAGCGCCACCGGCCAGATGGTGCCGCTTTCAGCGGTGGTGACGATCTCCACCGGCGTCAGCGCGGCCGCCATCGAGCAGTTCAACCAGCTCAACTCGGCGACGATCTCCGCGCTGCCGCTGCCGGGCGTGACCACCGGCGACGGTCTCGCGCTGATCGAGGACATCGCACGGCCGCTGCTGCCGGACGGGTTCTTCATCGACTATTCCGGCCAGTCGCGGCTGGAGATCGAGCAGGGCAACACGATCGTCATCGCCTTCGCGCTGGCCGTTGTGGTGATCTATCTGGTGCTCGCAGCGCAGTTCGAGAGCTTCCGCGATCCGTTTATCATCATGATGACGGTGCCGCTGTCGATCTTCGGCGCGATGCTGCCGCTGAACCTCGGCCTCTCGACGCTGAACATCTACACGCAGGTGGGTCTGATCACGCTGATCGGGCTGATCACCAAGCACGGCATCCTGATGGTGGAGTTTGCCAACCAGCAGCGCGAGGCCCATGGGCTAGACCGCTTCGAGGCGATCGTCGCCTCCGCAAAGGTGCGCCTGCGGCCGATCCTGATGACCACGGCGGCGATGTCGCTGGGCGTGGTGCCGCTCATCATCGCCTCTGGCGCCGGTGCGGCGGCGCGCTTCTCGATGGGCCTCGTCATCTTCACCGGCCTGATCATCGGCACGATGTTCACGCTGTTCGTGGTGCCGATGTTCTACAGCTTCATCTCCGCCAAGGAGATGGGGCATGTGGAGGACGACGCTCCGCAGCCGCAGGGGCGCCGGCTGGCGAGTAGCCGCCGTAGAGACGAAATGAAGAGCGGCCGGTGCCTTGCGCCGGCCGCTTTTTTTTCGCTTGAATGATACGGAACCGAAACGACCTTCCGTGGAGCGCCGATGGGCATCGCGATGCGTCCCAGCCAGTCGCTGCGGCTCTGGCAGCAGGTCACGCTGGCGGAGGTGCAGGCGGCGTCGCACGACCTTACCATGCGCCAGATGGCGATCCTGCTGACGGTCTATCTCGACCCGCCGCCGCACACCGTGCGCGGGCTGGCTGAAAAGCTCTCCGTGACCAAGCCGGTGATTACCCGCGCGCTCGACACGATGGGCTCGCTCAAGCTGTTGTCGCGCCACCGCGACGAGAAGGACAAGCGCAACGTTCTGATCAAGCGCACCGTGGAGGGCGCGCTGTTCGTCGAACGCTTCGGTGATCTCGTCATCGACAAGGCTGCGGAGCTGCCGATATGAACGCCCTCGACCGCAGGCTGCAGGCCTTCCGGCCCGATCTCGCCGACGAGCGGCTGCGAGGCACGGTGGAGGCGCAGCGTTTCGTTACCGGCCGCCCGGCGCGGGTCGCCGCGCCCGTTCTCGACCTGCGCAACGCGCCGCGGCCCGATGCCGGGCTCGACACCCAGCTTCTGGCCGGAGACGAGGTGATGGTCTTCGAGGAAACGGAAGGCTTCGCCTGGGTGCAGGGCGCGCGCGACGGCTATGTCGGCTACGCGCCCGCAACAGGGCTGGCAGAGCCGGGTGCGGCGCCCACACATGTCGTCGCCGTGCCGCGTACCTTCAGCTATCGCGAAGCCGACATGAAGAAGCCGGCCACGGGCGCCCTCTCCATGGGCAGCCGGCTGACGGTGGTGGGCGGAGCGACGACGCGCGGCACGGACTACGCGCTTCTTGAAAGCGGCGAGGCGCTGGTCGCCGCGCACCTGCGGCCTGTAGGCACGGTCAGTGGCGACTATGTCGCGGTCGCCGAAGAGCTGGAGCGCACGCCCTATCTCTGGGGCGGATCGAGCGCCTTCGGCATCGACTGTTCGGGCCTCGTACAGCTTTCCATGCGCATGGCGGGAAGCGATGTGCGCCGCGACACCGACATGCAGGCGGCCACGATCGGCGCGGCGCTGGAGGTGGGCAACAATCTCGCCGGGCTGCGGCGCGGCGACCTCGTTTTCTGGAAGGGCCACGTGGCGATCATGGTCGACGAGAAAACCATCATCCACGCCAACGGCCACACCATGATGGTCTCACGCGAACCGCTCGCCGCGGCCGTGGAACGAATCGCCTACCTCTACGGCCCGCCGACGAGGTTCCGGCGGGTGTGACCTTCGCTCAATACCCTTCCGCGCGGTCGACGACGTTCTGCAGCGCCTCGCCGCGTTGGTGGCGCGCGATCTGTTCGAGCATCAGCGGGGCGAGATGGACTGGATCGGAGGTGGCCGCCGAGTGCGGGGTCACGAAGACGCGCGGGTGCGTCCAGAGCGGGCTCTGCGGAGGCAGCGGCTCTTGCTGGAAGACGTCGAGGCTTGCTTCCTTCAAGATGCCCTCGTCGAGTGCCTGAAGGATGTCTGCCTCCTTCTGCAGCTTGCCGCGTCCGCCATTGATGAGGATCGCGCCGCCAAGCCGGTTTTCGCGGCGCAGGCCGCGCAGGAGCGCATGGTCGATGATGCCTTCGGTGGCCGGCGTGTGCGGCAGCAGCACTACCAGAATGTCGGTCGCGCCGAGGAAGTCGCGCAGCCCGCTTTCGCCGTGGAAGGTAGTGACGCCTTCCACAGGGCGCGGCGTTCTTGTCCAGCCATTGACCTTGAAGCCGAGCGTCAGAAACGCGGAGGCGCAGGCGCGGCCGAGCTGACCCAGGCCCATGATGCCGACGCTGATCTCGCCGGCTACGGGCTGCGGCGGTTCGCGCCAGATCTTCTGCGCCTGATTGGCGCGGTAGGTCATGCCGTTGCGGTGATGATCGAGCACCCGCCAGGTCATGTATTCGACCATGTGCTGGGTCAAGTTGTCGGCCACGATGCGCGCGATCGGTACCTCGGGCAGGCCGGGATCGGCAAGAATGTGGTCGACACCGGCGCCTAGCGAGAAGATCGCCTTGAGGCCCTTCAGCCCATCGAGAGCGCCGTGTGGATGCTTCCAGACAACCGCATAGTCGATCGCTTCGCCGTCCGGCTGGGTGACGACGTCGTGTTCGACCGACAGCAGTTCCTTCCACAGCTTCGGGTCGTAGCCGGTAACCGAAAGCAGGATGCGGCTGCGCGCAGGTGAAGACATGGCGATGGTCCTGAAAGTGAAGCTACTGGCTGACGACGCCGGCGGGCGCGGTGGCGATGTCGAAGGCGGCGGCGATCAGCGCCTTGGTATAGTCGGTTTGCGGGTTCTCGAAAATCTGCTCGGTCGAACCCTGCTCCACCACCTTGCCGTTGCGCATGACGATGACATGGTTCGACAGGGCGCGCACCACCTTGAGGTCGTGGCTGATGAAGAGATAGGCGAGGTCGTGTTTCTTCTGCAGGTCGCGCAGAAGGTCCACCACCTGCGCCTGCACGCTCATGTCGAGCGCCGAGGTCGGCTCGTCGAGCATGACGAAGCGCGGCTTCAGCACCATGGCGCGCGCGATCGCGATGCGCTGACGCTGGCCGCCGGAGAATTCGTGCGGGTAGCGGAAGCGGGTGGCCGGATCGAGCCCGACCTCGCCGAGCACGTCGACAACCATCGCGTCGCGCTCGTCGACGGACAGGTTCGGCTCGTGGATCTTCAGGCCTTCCTCGATGATCTCGGAGACCGACATGCGCGGCGACAGCGAGCCGAACGGGTCCTGGAAGACGATCTGCATCTCGCTGCGCAGCGGGCGCATCTGCTTGAAGGAGTAGCCGTCGATTTCCTTCTGGCCGAGCATGATCCTGCCTTCCGACGAGATCATGCGCGACAGGGCGAGGCCGAGCGTGGTCTTGCCGGAACCGGATTCGCCGACGACGCCGAGCGTCTGGCCGGCCTTGACCACGACGTCGATGCCGTCGACCGCCTTCACGTGGTCGACGGTATTCCTGAAGAAGCCCTGCTTGATCGGGAACCAGACTTTTATGTCGTCGCCCGTCATGACCGTCTCGGCGTCCGGGTTCGCCTTGGGGGCGGTGCCCTTCGGCTCGGCGGCGAGCAGGTGGCGGGTGTATTCGTGCTGCGGGTTCTCGAAAATCTCGCTGGTCGGGCCGGCCTCGACGATTCGCCCCTTGGTCATCACGCAGACCTTGTCGGCGATGCGCCGGACGATGCCGAGGTCGTGGGTGATGAACAGCATCGACATGCCGTTCTTCTTCTTCAGCTCGTCCAGCAATTCGAGGATCTGCGCCTGCACGGTGACGTCGAGCGCGGTGGTCGGCTCGTCCGCGATCAGCAGCTCCGGCTCGTTGGCGAGCGACATGGCGATCATCACGCGCTGGCGCTGACCGCCCGACAACTGGTGCGGATAGGCGCCGAGGCGGCGTTCCGGCTGCTGGATGCCGACTTCATGCAGCAGCTCCAGCGTGCGGGCACGGGCCTGCTTGTCGCCCATACCGCGGTGGATCTTCAGGATCTCGCCGATCTGCTGCTCGATCGTGTGCAGCGGGTTGAGCGAGGTCATCGGCTCCTGGAAGATCATGGTGATCTTGTTGCCGCGCACCTTGCGAAGTTCCTTCTCGCCGCCTGCCAGCAGGTTCTCGCCGTGGAACAGGATTTCGCCCGAGGGGTGGCTGGCGGCCGGGTAGGGCAAAAGCTTGAGGACCGAGAGCGCCGAGACGGACTTGCCCGACCCGGATTCTCCGACGAGCGCGACCGTCTCGCCGCGCGCGATGTCGAAGGAGACGCGATCGACGGCAAGATTCTGCGCGCCGCCCTGCGTGAAGGCCACGGAAAGATCGCGCACGGAGAGGAGAGGTGTGTCGCTCATTTGAACGTCTTCCGGGGGTCGAAGGCGTCGCGCACGGCCTCGCCGATGAAGATCAGCAGCGACAGCATGATCGACAGCGTCAGGAAGCCGGTGATGCCGAGCCATGGCGCGTTGAGGTTGCGCTGGCCCTGGCGCAGCAGCTCGCCCAGCGAGGCCGAGCCGGGCGGCAGGCCGAAGCCGAGGAAGTCGAGCGAGGTCAGCGTCGTGATCGAGCCGTTGAGGATGAAGGGCAGGAAGGTCAGCGTCGCCACCATGGCGTTGGGCAGAAGGTGGCGGAACATGATCGTGCCGTTGGAGACGCCGAGCGCGCGTGCGGCGTTGACATATTCGAAGTTGCGCGCGCGCAGGAATTCCGCGCGCACCACGCCGACGAAGGCGACCCACGAGAACAGGAGCATGATGCCGAGCAGGATGAAGAAGCCCGGCGGCAGAACGGCGGCGATGATGAGGATCAGGTAGAGCACCGGGATCGACGACCAGATCTCGATCACGCGCTGGAAGATCAAATCGGTCCAGCCGCCGAAATAGCCCTGCACGGCGCCGGCCGACACGCCGATGACGGCCGAGGCCAGCGTGAGCACGAGGCCGAACAGCACCGATATGCGGAAGCCGTAGATGATGCGCGCCAGCACGTCGCGCGCCTGATCGTCGGTGCCGAGCCAGTTCCAGTTGCCGACCGTGCAGGCGGGGTCGGCGGCGCCGTCGAAATAGCGGCCGCAGCGCGTCTCCGCGTCATAGAGCCAGGAGGGTTTGGCCGGCGCGGATTCGGGGATGTCGTTGTTGACCGTGCGGTAGGAATAGCGGATCGGCGGCCAGATCAGCCAGCCATTGGCCTCGATCTCCTCGCTGATGATCGGGTCGCGATAATCGGTGACGGCAAGGAAGCCGCCGAACTTCTCTTCGGGGTAGTCGACCAAGACCGGGAACAGGATCTCGCCCTTGTAGGACGCGACGATCGGCTTGTCGTTGGCGATGAACTCGGCAAACAGCGACAGCACGAACAGGACCAGGAAAATCCAGAGCGACCAGTAGCCGCGCCGGTTGGCCTTGAAGTTCTGCCAGCGGCGCTGGTTCAGCGGCGACAGCCATGGCCGCGCCGTGCGCTCGCGCACCTTCTCCACTTCGCCCTTGGCGATCACGTCGGACATCTAGACCTCCCGCCTTTCGAAATCGATCCGCGGATCGATCATCGTGTAGGTGAGGTCCGAGAGAAGGCTGACGAACAGGCCGATCAGCGAGAAGATGTAGAGGGTGGCGAACACCACGGCATAGTCGCGGTCGAGCACGGAACGGAAGCCGAGAAGGCCCAACCCGTCGAGCGAGAAGATGTTCTCGATGAGCAGCGAGCCGGTGAAGAAGGCGGAGATGAACGCGCCCGGAAAACCGGCGATGATGATGAGCATGGCGTTGCGGAAGACGTGGCCGTAGAGCACCTGCCGCTCGGACAGGCCCTTGGCCCGCGCCGTGACGACATATTGCTTGCGGATTTCGTCCAGGAAGGAGTTCTTGGTCAACAGCGTGGTGGTGGCGAAGGCCGACAGCACCATTGCCGTCAGCGGCAGCGCCAGGTGCCAGAAATAGTCGAGGATACGTTCCGGCCAGGACATGTCGCCCCAGTTCTCCGAGGTGAGCCCGCGCAGCGGAAACCAGTCGAAGAACGAGCCGCCGGCAAACAGCACCATTAGCAGGATCGCGAACAGGAAGCCCGGTATGGCATAGCCGACGATGACGATGCCGCTTGTCCACACGTCGAAGGCGGTGCCGTCCTTGACCGCCTTGCGGATGCCGAGCGGTATCGAGATCGAGTAGGAGATCAGCGTGATCCACAGCCCCAGCGAGATCGAGACCGGCATCTTCTCTATGATGAGGTCGATGACCGAGATGTCGCGGAAATAGCTCTCGCCGAAATCGAAGCGGGCATAGTTCCACAACATGTTGAAGAAGCGTTCGAGCGGCGGCTTGTCGAAGCCGAACTGCTTTTCGAGCTGGGCGATGAAGGCGGGGTCGAGCCCCTGCGCGCCGCGATATTTGTAGTCGTTTCCGGCATCGAAATTCTGCGAGACGTCGGCCCCGCCGCCGGAAAGGCGGTCGGTCGCACCGCCGCCGTCGCCGGTCATGCGCGCGATCACCTGTTCCACCGGCCCGCCGGGCGCGAACTGGATGACGATGAAGGAGATGGCCATGATGCCGAACAGCGTCGGGATCATCAGCAGCAGGCGGCGGAGGATATAGGCGCCCATCAGTTTCCTTCGGGTTTCGAGCTGGACACGTCTGTAACCGGCTTTGTCATCACATGGGAAGCTTGCGTCAGCCGGTCATGCCGGTGGCCTGGACCTTGTCCGGGCGCGTCCACCATGTGTCGAGCACGCCGATGGCGTATTTTGGGCTGACCGCGGGCCGGTCGTAATAGTCCCAATATGCGAGCCAATGCGCGGCCTTGTGCCACTGGAAAACTACATAGTGCTCGGCGCGGATGATCCGGTCGAGCACGCGCGTGGCCATGGTGAATTCCTCTTGCGACTTCGCCGCGATGATTTTCTCCAGCACGGCGTCGATGGCGGGATTGGCCATGCCGGCCATGTTGAACGAGCCCGGCGAATTGGCGCTGACCGAGCCGAACACCTGCCTGATGAAGCGCGACGGGAAGAGCGACATCGTGAAGCGCGACACCACCATGTCGAAATCGAACTCGCGCAGCCGCAGCGAATATTGCGCGGCGTCGACGATGCGGTAGCTGGCGCGGATGCCGAGCTGGGTCAGATTGCGAATGAAGGCGTTGTGGTGCGGCTCGAACGTGTCCGAGTTGCCGAGAAACTCGATCGTAAGCTGCTCGCCGGAGGGCAGCAGCATACGGCGGCCGTCCAGCTTGCAGCCGGCCTCCGTGAACATCGCCAGCGCGGCGCGCATCTGGTTGCGGTCGCGGCCGCTGCCGTCGGTGACGGGCGCGACATAGGGTTCTTCGAAAACCTCGGGCGGGAGCTGGTCGCGAAACGGTTCCAGCAGTTCGAGCTCGGCTTCGTTCGGCAGGCCCGACGCCTTGTTGTCCGACTTTTCGAAGAAGGAGTTGGAACGCTCGTAGAGGCCGTACATGATATTGGCATTCGTCCATTCGAAATCGAACAGCATGCCGATGGCCTGGCGGATGCGCCGGTCTGCGAACTTTTCCCGGCGGGTGTTGAAGAACCAGCCCTGGCCGCCGGACGGTGTCTCGTCGGGATAGTCCTCGATCTTGACCCTGCCGTCGTTGATGGCCGGGAAATTGTAGTCCGTCGCCCAGTTGCGCGACGTGAATTCCTCCCGGAAGAGGATGTTGCCGCCCTTGAACGCCTCGAAGGATGCGGTCCTGTCACGATAATATTCGTAGCGGATGCGGTCGAAATTGTAGCGCCCGACCATGACCGGGCGCTTGACCGCCCAATGGTCGGCGACCCTGTCGAACTCGATGAAGCTGCCGAAATTGAAGCGGCCGACCCGATACGGTCCGGAACCCAGCGGCGCTTCGGAGAGCGTTGCCTGGAAATCGCGGCCTTCCCACCAGCTTTCCGAAAAGATCGGCGCGCCGGCGACGGTCAAAAGCACCGATATGCCGGCATCCGGTTTCAGCGTTACCGAGACGGTGCGCTCGTCGGGCGTTTCCATTGTCTCGACTTCGCGCAGCGTGCTGGCGATGTTTTCGTGGCCGAGATCGCGCAGCGTCGTCAGGGTAAAGAGGACGTCGGAGGCCTTGATCGGCGTGCCGTCGTGGAACGCTGCGTCGGGATGCAGCGTGAAGCGCCATGTCAGCCTGTCCTCGCTGACGAACACCGACTCCGCCGCATAGCCGTACATCGAGCTGGTCTCGTCGGACGAACTCGCCAGCAGCGAGGCGTAGGTGAGATCCATGCCGAATGCCGCGTTGCCGCGCAGCACGTACATGTTGAGCGTATCGAACGTGTCGAAGTTCTGGTTGTAGATGCGTACCGGCGACTGGGTGACGATGCGCCCGCCGCTGGGCGCATCCGGGTTCACATAGTCGAAATGCGCAAAGTCGGGTCCGTATTTCAGGTCGCCGAAGACCGATATGCCGTGAAGCGGCGTGTCCGTCGGCAACTGGGCGAAGGCGTCTCGAACCAGCAGTGGCGCAGCGACGGCCGCGCCGCCCAGCGCAAGAAAATCGCGCCGGGCAATCATTCCACCGACCCTCATTGCGTCTCCTCGAAGCTGCGCTCGATCGCCTTTTCCTGATCGGGACGGATCCACCAGGACTCGACGTCCACGCCGACATAGGAGGGCTGTTCTTCGGGGATGCCGAACTTGTTCCAGTAGGCGACCCACACCTCGGAATTGTGGAACTGCGGCACGTAGTAGTAGCCCCAGAGCAGCACACGATCGAGGGCGTGGGTGGCAGCGATCAGCTCCTCGCGGTCCTTGGCGAAGATGACGCGCTCGATGAGCTTGTCGACGGCAGTATCCTTGATGCCGGCATAGTTGCGGGTGTCGGGGAGGTCGGCGGCTTCCGACCCCCAATATTCCCGCTGCTCGTTGCCGGGAGACTGCGACTGCATCATCAGGCCGGTGATGACGTCGAAGTCGTAGTCGCGAACCCGGTTTACATACTGGCTGCTGTCGACGATGCGAAGCGAGGCATCGATGCCCAGCCGCCGCAGCGTGTTGATATAGGGGCCGGTGAGGCGCTCGCTGTCGGGATTGAACGAAAGGAATTCGATGCGGAAGGGCTCGCCCTTCTCGTTGACCAGTTGCCTGCCTTGCTGGCGCCAGCCTGCTTCGGCGAGGAGTTGCGAGGCGCGGCGAAGATGGTCGCGTTGGGCCTCACGGCTGTCATAGACCGGCAGCTTGAATTCCTCGGTGAAGACTTCCGGCGGAACCTCGTCGCGGACGGTTTCGAGGATTTCGAGCTCCAGCCCCTGGGGCAGGCCACTCGACGCCAGTTCGCCACCTTCGAAGAAGCTGTCGGTGCGAGCGTAGAGCCCGTGGAACTGGACGCGGTTGAGGCTTTCGAAATCGTAGGCAAGCGTAAGCGCCTCGCGCACCCGCCTGTCCTGGAACTGCGGGCGCCGCGTGTTGAGCGCAAAGCCCTGCATCGGTTCGCCCGACGTCGTTTCGTAGGTGCGCTTGAGCACGTCGCCGCGCTCGAAGGCGGGGAAGTTGTATTCCGACGCCCAGCGCGACGCGCGGTTCTCCAGGCGGATGTCGTGCAGGCCACCCTTGGTGAACGCCTGCCAGGCGGCGTTTTCGTCCTGGATGTAGGTGTATTTGCGCCGGTCGAAATTGTAGCGCCCGACATTCACCGGCAGGTCTTCCGCCCAGTAGTCCTCGACGCGCTTCCAGGTGATGTCGGCGCCGGGACGGAATGTCTCGATCTCGTAAGGCCCGGAGCCGAGCGGCGGCTCCAGCGTCGGCTGGGTGAAGTCGCGCTTCTGGCCCTGCGCATTTTCGCCTTCCCACCAGTGCTTCGGCAGGATGGGAAGGTCGCCCATGATGTGTGGGAGCTCGCGGTTTCCCGCCTGGTCGAACTTGAACTCGACTTCGTGGTCGGAGAGCGCCACCGCCTCGGTGACGTTGACGTAATAGCGATTGTGGACCTGGCTGTGCTGCTTGAGCATGTTGAACGACCAGACGACATCCTCCGCGGTGATTGGCTCGCCGTCATGCCAACGCGCGCTGGGGTCGATCCGGTAGGTCGCGGACGAATAGTCGTCAGGATATTTGAAGGCCTCGGCGATCAGGGCGTGGCTGGTGCCGGGGTCGGCGATCGACTGCTGCATCAGCGTTTCCCACAGCAGGCCGCCGAAATAGTTGAGGCCGGCTGCCGCCGTGCCGCGCACGATGAACGGGTTGAAGCTGTCGAAGGTGCCCGACGTGACCGTATTCAGTGTGCCGCCCTTGGGGGCATCGGGGTTGACGTGGTCGTAACGCTCAAACGTCTCGGTCTCGGCTGCTTCGCTGATCAGCGACGAGGTTGTGCGCCATTCCGGTTCCTCCTGCGCTCCGGCCGCGCCGGTCAGCACGGCTGTTGCGATCATCGACAGAGCCAGAGTGCGAAAGCGCTTCAATCCCATGCCATCCTCATTCAGCGTGTGGTCTACGAATTCCTAAACTAGCCTTTGCGGCGCATATGAAAACCCTGCGCAGGCAAGTTTCCGTGCACCCCAGATTAACAAAAAAGCCGGGCGAAACCCGGCTTTTTCGTGATGCTGAGATTACATCTTTGTCATTGTTGCTGAGGGTCGTCTCGTCGCTCTCGGTGCCGGCATCGGTTTCCGGCGCGGCGGCGCTGCCGTCATCGGGCGTTTCCGGCTGGGCCGGCTCGGCCTCGGTTTCCTCGGCAGGAGCAGCCTGTTCCTCGGCGGGGGCAGTCTGCTCTTCCGCAGGGGCGGCCTGATCCTCGGCGGGAGCAGCCTCTTCCTCTGCTGCCGGGGCGGCTTCGCCTTCGGCGGCGGGCGCTGCGGCGTCCTCGGCCGGCGCTTCTTCTGCCGCGACTTCCGGCAGCGGGGCCGGGTTGCTGGAGAGCGTGCGCAGATAGGCGATCAGGTTGGCTTCTTCTTCCGGGTTCTTGATGCCGGCGAACGCCATGGCGGTGCCGGAGACGTAGGAGCGCGGCGCCTTGAGGAATTCGCTCAGGTGATCGTAGTCCCAGACGGTGCCGTCGGCTGCGAATTCGCGCATGCCGGCCGAGTAGCTGAAGCCTTCATGCGAGGCGACCGGGCGGTTGACGATGTCCCAGAGGTTCGGGCCGACCTTGTTGGCGCCGCCCTCTTCGGCCGTGTGGCAGGCCTGGCACTTGCGGAAGGCCGACTCGCCGGCTGCGGCGTCTGCCGTCTGCAGCAGCTCCGCGATCGACGGACCGGCCTCGGCCGGGGCTGCGTCGCCGCTTGGCTGTTCGGCCACTTCAATGGCATAGCCGGGGTTTTCGGGTGCGTGGGTAGCGAAGATGGAATCGGACACAATGCTGACCGAAAAGACCACGAACGCCACCGCGAGAAACGCGCCGACCAGCTTGTTGAGTTCAAACGAATCCATCATCTATCCGAGGCTCCCTTGTCCGACCGCTCCGTCGGGCTTGCCCCCTTCTCGTGCGCAAGCCACATCCCCCGTGCGGTAGATGCCGGTGAAATCGCGCGGAAACTAGGTCTTTTGCTCGGTCCTTGCAACACATATAAGGGCACTTCCCAGTGAGACCTTTTGCCACTCGGGAATGCCCTCGCCATTCGCGCCGGAGACCCGTTTCCCAGCCATGTCCATCCTTGTCCTGATCCCCGCGCGCATGGCGGCGACCCGCCTGCCGGGCAAGCCGCTCGCAGACATTTGCGGCCGCCCGATGATCGCGCACGTTGCAGACCGGGCGGTGGAAAGCGGCGTGGGACGCGTTGTGGTCGCCACCGATTCGGCCGAGATTCGCGATGCGGTCGTGGCCAGCGGACACGAGGCGGTGATGACCGACAGCGGCCACCAGTCGGGCTCGGACCGCATCTTCGAGGCGCTTCGGACCTTGGACCCGGACGGCAGGGTCGAGACCGTCGTCAATCTGCAGGGCGATCTGCCGACCGTCGAGCCGCGCATCGTGTGCGCCGCACTCGAACCGCTGGCCGACGCCGCCGTCGACATTGCCACGCTGGGCGTCGAGATCGTCCATGACGAGGAGCGGACCGACCCGAACGTCGTGAAGATCGTCGGCTCGCCGGTCGAGCCGGGCCGCCTGCGTGCGCTCTATTTCACGCGCGCGACCGCGCCCTGGGGCGAGGGGCCGCACTACCACCATGTCGGTCTCTACGCTTACCGCCGCGCAGCACTTGCCCGCTTCGTCGCCCTGCCGCCCTCGACGCTGGAAAAGCGCGAGAAGCTCGAGCAGCTTCGGGCGCTGGAAGCCGGAATGCGCATCGACGCGCGCATCGTCGATGCCGTGCCGTTGGGCGTCGATACGCCGCGCGACCTCGAACGCGCCCGCACTTTGATTTCACAAGGCCTGCCGAAATGATTGCAAAGACGAACAGGATTTCCTTCCAGGGCGAACCGGGGGCGAACTCCGACACCGCCTGCCGCGACATGTATCCCGACATGGAGCCGATGCCGTGCCCGACCTTCGAGGATGCGTTCAACGCGGTGGAGAGCGGCAAGGCTGACCTCGCCATGATCCCGATCGAGAACACGCTGGCAGGCCGCGTCGCCGACATCCACTACCTGCTGCCTGAATCGCGGCTGCACATCGTCGCGGAATATTTCCTGCCCATCCACTTCCAGCTCATGGTGCTGCCGGGAGTGAAGATGGAGGAGATCAAATCGGTCCACAGCCATATCCACGCGCTCGGCCAGTGCCGGAAGGTGATTCGCCGCCATCGCTGGAAGCCGGTCGTGGCAGGCGATACGGCGGGTGCCGCGCGTCTGGTGGCCGAAGAAGGCAACCGGAGCTGGGCAGCGCTTGCGCCGCGGCTGGCGTCGTCGCTCTACGGGCTCGACATCCTGGCCGAGAACGTCGAGGACGCCGACAACAACGTCACCCGTTTCGTGGTGCTGTCGAAGGAAAAGAGCTGGGCGCCGCGCGTCGATCCCGAACAGCTCATGATGACGACCTTCGTCTACCGGGTGCACAACATCCCCGCCGCGCTCTACAAGGCGATGGGGGCTTTGCCACCAACGGCGTCAACATGACCAAGCTGGAAAGCTACCAGCTCGGCGGCAAGTTCTTCTCGACGCAGTTCTACGCCGACATCGAGGGGCACCCGGACGACAAGAACGTCGCCCAGGCGCTGAAGGAACTGGCGTTCTTCTCCCGCGAGGTCCGCATCCTCGGCGTCTATCCCGCGCATCCGTTCCGCGCGACGCAGAGCGTGGACGAGGACTAGGCCCCCGCTTCAGACGTGGATTACATCTCCCAGCGGCGGCGCGGGTCGTCGTCGGGCATCACGTCGAATGTGTCGTCGCGCAGCAGGCCGAACAGCCGGAAGCGGCGGGTGTGCAGCATGTGCGGGTCGAAGCCCGCCCGGCGGCAGCCCTTCAGCGACGGTATGTTTTCGGTGCCGACGAAGGTGTGCACGTAGCGTGCGCCGAAATCGGTCGCGTGTTCGGCGAACAGCGCCATCGCCGCCGACATGATGCCGAGCCCACGATGGCTCGGCGGCGTATAGGCGCATTCGAGCAGCGCCTCGTCCCCGCCGAACCGCGGGAAGCCGCCGAGATCGGCGACGATGTCGGCCTCGGTGCGGCCGAACAGCCACTGCATGTAGCAGGGCGAGCCATCGCGTTCGTCGACGGCGACGAAACCGTTGGCGATGCCGGCCTTGTCAAGGAAGAGGCGGCGCCACTTGACCTCGAGCTGATCGGCAGGCGGCAGCGCGGAGGCGTCCTCCGGCAGCATGATGTCGATGTCGGCCTGGGTCATGCGGCGCGACGAGATCGGGATCTTGGCGCTGACATGCTCCAGCGGCGCCGCGAGGTCGCGGCGAAGCCCGTAGCGCACGGTGCGCGCGACGAGGGTCGGCTTCAGGCGACCACGGATGCGCTGCCCGAGATGATCGAGCGTATGGAGAATGTCGGTCGATTTGCCGTTCAGTGACTTGGCGTTGTCCATGCTCATGACGGTTCCTCCGGGGATCGTTTTTTTGCCCCTGCCGACGCCAAGCAACTTCCGTGCCGTCCCGTTCCGGGACGGGCGGACATCAGAGTTCCCAGCGACGGCGCGGGTCTTCGTCGGGAAAGACATCGAAGCGGTCGTCGACGAGCAGCCCGAACAGGCGAAAGCGGCGCGTGTGCAGCAGATGCGGCTCGAAACCGATGCGCCGCGCGCTTTTGAGGGACGGCCGGTTTCGGGTGCCGACGAAGCCGTGCATGTAGCGCAGACCGGCGGCGGCCGCCTCGCGGGCCACCATTTCGGTCACCACCGGCATGACGCCGACACCACGATAGGGGCGCGGCGCGTAGTGCCCTTCTATGAGAATATCTTCGGGGTTCAGGTGCGGGAAGCCCCCGATGCGGCGCACGAGCGCGTTGTCTGAATGCCAGAACCGCCACAACGCCGCGCACAGCCTGCCATTGCGCTCGTCCACGCCGACGATGCCGTTGGCGATGCCCGCCTTGTCGATGAACATGCGCCGCCAAACGACCTCTTGCCGGTCTTTCGGAGACAGCGCGGTCGCATCGTCGGGGAACAATATGTCCACGTCGGCGTGCGTCATGGGCCGCAGCGCGATCGGAACCCGCGTGGGGAGCATATCGCGCGGCACCGTAAGATCGCGCCTGATGCCGTAGCGCTCGATGCGGGTGAGCAGTGTCGGCTTGAACCGGCCTCGGGCGCGCTCGCGAAGCACGGCCAGATGCTGCCAGGGACGCGGTGAGGTTGCCGTGTCGCCGACGGTGGTTTGCATGCTCATGGCGATCTCCCCGAATTCTCACCCTTGGCAACCGGGTTGCAAGGATCGTGCCGTCCCAAAGGGAGACAGGCGATTAAGGTTGGGCCACGCCCTCCCCGCCGTTATCCGGTAAGCCGAAGCGAAGTGCAGGCTCTCCGGAAGCCATGGGCGGTGTTGCCGGTCGGCGGGTGGCTGCGGCTGCGGTTGCGCGTGTCGGGGCGAGAAGCGGGCCGTGCTTGACGATTTGCGGACCAATGGGTCCCGGCTCTCCCTCGCAAGCTCGGTCGGCCGGGATGACGGTGGAGAGGCACGGCGCCCAATCCTACTTGCCGGAAGAACAGGTTTCTGGTCCCATCTCAAGATGGGGGCTATGTCTACATTCTTGCTTCGCGAAAGCATGGAACGCTCTACATCGGCGTGACGGCTGACCTCGAACGTCGCATCTGGGAGCATCGCGAGGGGCTGATGCAGGGCTTTATCCGCAAATACAGTGTCGATCGGCTGGTCTGGTATCGCGACTATGATGACATCCGCGATGCGATCGACGACGAGAAGCGCATCAAGAAATGGCGCCGCAAATGGAAGCTGGACCTGGTCGAGGCGATGAACCCGGAATGGAACGATCTTTATGAGACGTTGAACGGCTGAAGCGCCGCTGCCTCTCCACCGTCATCCCGGCCGACCGAGCGGAGCGAGGAAGAGCCGGGACCCATTGAGCAGCGCGGCCGGGTGGACGGTGCTTGCGGCGGTGGTGGCCCGTGTCGGGGCGAGAACCGGGCCGTGCTTGACGATTATCGGACCAATGGGTCCCGGCTCGGCGGTCGCTCCGCTCCCTTGGCCGGGATGACGGCTTCTTAAGTGCTCCTGTTCCATCGTCAGCGTCGGCGAGAGAAAATGTCGACTCTGGTCGCCTGTCGCCCAGACAGCTAACCGTGTTCGGCCCAGGCGCGGATGAGGTGGTTGGCGATGGCGCCGTTGGGTGGGACGCCGAGGCCGTTGGGATGGGCGCCGGCGATCATGGTCAGCACCTCGTCGCGTGCAAACCAGCGGCAATCCTCGAGTTCCTTGCCATCGAACGCGATGTCGTCGTTGAGCGCCTCGCCGAAGCAGCCGATCATCAGCGAATGCGGAAACGGCCATGGCTGGCTGGCGTGGTAGGCAACGCGGCCGAGGCGGATGCCTGATTCCTCCAGCGTCTCGCGCCGGACGGCGTTCTCGATCGTTTCGCCGGGCTCGATGAAGCCGGCCAGGCACGAATACATGCCGGGCGCGAAATGCGGGCTGCGGCCGAGCAGGCACATGTCCTGCCTGACCGTCAGCATGATGGCGACGGGATCGGTGCGCGGGAAATGCTCGGCCCCGCAGGCGGCGCAGGAGCGCTTGTAGCCGCCGATGCGCGCCTGCGTTTCCGCGCCGCATCGTCCGCAGAAGCGGTGATTGCGGTTCCACGCAAGAAGGGCGGCTCCCTGCGCCAGTTCGCCAAGCATGTCGGCCCCGATCAGGCCTTGCACGTAGACGAGCGGTGGTCGATCGCCTTGATGCCTTCGGGCAGGTCGTCGGGCTCGACCGCGCCCGGCGCCATGACCACGGGGCCGGCGTCCGACAGGCCCAGAAGCACGCTGTCGCCGAGCTTGGCGCCCACCTCCCGCGCTTCGGCGAGGGTGAAATACGGATCGAAGCCGGCACCGTTCAGCTTGAGGTAGAGCCGGCCGCCGCGCGTCTGCATGATGCGCAGGCGCGGATCGGCGAGCGCAATCTCCAGCGCTTCGTCAGTGCGGTTTTCCGACTGGCGGTCGATCCGGTTGCCCGCAAAGCCGACAAACTGGCTCGGCTCGCGCTCGGGCGCTGAAAACAGAAAAAGCTCATTGGGAAGACGAAATCCTATGGCGAGAGCGCCGATCTTATCGTGTCGACGAAGCGGTGCAAATCCTCGCGGCGGTAGGGCTCGCGGTCTCCGAACCCCCAGACCGGACCGGGCCAGGCGGGATCGCCTTCGTTGCGCGCGACAAGATGCACGTGGAGCTGCGGCACGACGTTGCCGAGCGCGCCCATGTTGATCTTGCGGCAGCCGGTCACGCGCTTGAGGGCCTGGCTGACCATGTTGATCTCGAAGGTGAGCATGGTCTGGTCGAGCGGCGTGAGCTCGTGCAGTTCGATGACGCCCGGACGCTGCGGCACCAGCATCAGCCATGGCCAGCGGCGGTCGTCCATCAGCCGCAATTCGCACAGACCCAGCCACATCAGCGGACAGGTATCGCGCTCTATGCGCGGATCGAGTTCGAATCCGGCCGGCACGGCGGGCATGGCGTTTCCTCTTTTGTCGTTCCTGCGGAGGCTAGAGGCGCGCTCCCCGGCTGCAAGCGATCGTGCCGGCTTGGCGGTCCTGCGGAAAGAATGTTCGCGGGGTGTTGACTTAATATACACGCCAATGCATATACATGATTATGCAATTAGATGCTTTCCAGACACTGGCCGACCCCACCCGCCGCCGCATCGTCGAGGCGCTGCTTGGCGGCGAACGGCAGGTCAACGACATCGTCGAGGATGCGGGGGTCCACCAATCCGGCGTCTCGCGACATCTGAAAATCCTGAACGAAGCAGGCTTCGTGGTGATGCGACCGGACGGGCAGCGCAGGCTCTATTCGTTGAAACCGGAGCCGTTTCGCGAACTCGACCAGTGGCTGGCGCAGTATCGCAGCCTTTGGGAGGCGCGGCTCGATCGCTTCGGCGCCGCACTCGAAGTTCGGCAAAAAGCCACAAGGAAGGAACCGGAAACATGAATGACAGGGCAAACATCGTCATCGAACGCACCTATGCGGCCGAGCCCGAGGAGTTGTGGGGCCTGTGGACGACGAAGGCCGGTTTCGAATCGTGGTGGGGGCCGCAGGGTTTCCGCGCCGATGTCCGCAAGATCGAGGCGCGCCATGACGGTGCACTCCACTACGACATGGTGGCGGATGCGCCGGAGGTGGTGGCGGAGATGGCAAAGCTGGACAGGCCGCCTTCCCATGGGATCAGAGGCACCTTCAGCGAGTTCAAGCCGTATGAACGCCTCGTGCTCACCCAGATCATCGACTTCCTGCCGGGCGTGGAACCCTACAACAGTACCATCGAGGTGGAATTCTTTCCCGCCGGCGAGGGGCATGTCCGCATGGTCGTGACGCTGTGGCCGATGCACGACGCCGAGACCTCTGCCATGCAGAAGGAAGGCTTCCTGAGCCAGCTCTCCAAGCTCGACGAGCGTTATGGCTGGAAGGGTTAGGGTCGTGCCGCTGCCGCGCGGCATCATGACCGGTGCCGTTGCAATGGCTTGATGCTGCCGCGTGACAACGCTCCCCTTGCATTCGCGGCGCGAATTGCCGATATGGAGATCGGGAGGTTGGTGGTGGACGAGCCACTCGCCAACCGGGTCAGGTCCGGAAGGAAGCAGCCCTAACGAGCCACGGCACGGGTCATCGTGCCAGCCTCCCACCCTTCCCCCATCCATCGGGCCCCATCCACAGGAGACCATGGAACGGAGCGGTTGACGCCGCCGGTTCGCGGGGGCGAAACTCGATACTTCGGTGCCGCCGCCGCAGGGAGCTGGTTCAAGCGTCATGGAGACAAGCGGAACAGACGGGACGAAAAGACCCGCCGCATACCGCGTGCTGGCGCGGAAATACCGGCCGCGCGACTTCACCGCACTCATCGGCCAGGAGCCGATGGTGCGCACGCTCACCAACGCCTTCTCGACCGGCAGAATCGCCCAAGCCTGGATGCTCACCGGCGTTCGCGGCGTCGGCAAGACGACGACGGCGCGCATTCTCGCGCGCGCGCTCAACTACAAGACCGACGCGATCGACCAGCCGTCGGTGGACCTGACGGTGCCGGGCGTCCACTGCGAGGCGATCATGGAGGGCCGCCATGTCGACGTGATCGAGATGGACGCGGCCTCCCACACCGGCATCGACGACATCCGCGACATCATCGAGCAGGTGCGCTACGCGCCGGTCTCCGCGCGCTACAAGGTCTATCATCGACGAGGTCCACATGCTGTCGAACCAGGCCTTCAATGGCCTGCTGAAGACGCTGGAGGAGCCGCCGCCCCATGTGAAGTTCATCTTCGCCACCACCGAAATCCGCAAGGTGCCGATCACCATCCTGTCGCGCTGCCAGCGCTTCGACCTGCGCCGCATCGACGCCGCGCTGATCAAGCAGGATCTGGCGCGGATCGGCGGGCTGGAAGGCGTGGAGGCGGAGGACGACGCGCTGGCGATGATCGCGCGCGCGGCCGAGGGCTCGATGCGCGACGCGCAGTCGATCTTCGACCAGGCGATCGCGCATTCTTCCGGCAAGGTGACGGCCGAGACCGTGCGCGACATGCTGGGGCTGGCCGACCGTGCCCGCATCATCGACCTGTTCGAGACGCTGATGAGGGGCGACGTCGCGGCGGCGCTCGGCGAGTTCCGCGCGCAATACGACGCCGGCGCCGACCCGGCGACTGTTCTGACGGAACTGGCGGAATTCAACCACCTCGTCACCCGCATGCGCTTCGTGCCGGCAGCCGGCGACGATCCTTCGCTCTCGCAGGACGAGCGCACGCGGGGGCTGGACTTTTCCACGTCGCTGTCGGTGCGCGTCTTGTCGCGCACCTGGCAGATGCTGCTCAAGGGCATTTCGGAGGTTCAGACGGCGAACCGGCCGATCAACGCCGCCGAGATGGTGCTGATCCGCATTGCCCATGCGGCGACGCTGCCGACGCTGGACGAGGCGCTGAAGGCGATCGAAAGCGGCGCTGCGACCGAGTCCGCCGGCGTCCCGCGCGGCAATGGCGGTGCGTCGGCCTCGCCGTCGCCGTCGGGGCCTGCCGCCTCAGCCGTGGGACAGCAATATATGCCGGCGTCCAGCAATGGCGGCGGACAGGCGATGCGGCTGGTCTCCTCGCAGCCGGCTGCCGAAAGCGCGCCTGTCTTCGAGGCGCCTCAGGCTGCCCCCGAGCCCGAAGCCGAGCCGCAGGCGCGCATCAGGTCGCTGGCCGACATTGCAGCGCTTGCGGATGCGAACCGCGACAAGCTGTTTGAGATCAACCTCAAGAAATATGTGCGGCCTGTGAGCATTCAGGACGGCCACATCGAGGTGGCCCTCACGCAGGATGCACCGAAGAGCCTGCTTAACGATCTGTCCGTACGCCTGAAGGAATGGACGGGCCGGCGATGGCTGATAACGACGTCCAAGGAGCCTGGCGGGCAGACGCTGTCGGAAATCGCGACGGCCAGGCGCGATGCCCAATTCACGGATGCGCGCAACGATCCGGCGGTGGCCGCGATCCTGTCGCGCTTTCCCGGTGCCAAGGTGATCGACGTGCGCATTCCAGACGCGCCGGAAGACAATGACGACGAAACCGCGGAGCCGATGCCGGACCCCGGCGTTGGTGACGAAGACGACGAACTCTAGAATAGCGCGGAGATCACGATGAAAGACCTTCTCGGCATGATGAGCAAGGCGAAGGAGATGCAGGCCAAGTTCCAGGCCATGCAGGAAGAGATCGCCAACATCGAGGCCAGCGGCCAGGCCGGCGGCGGGCTGGTGCAGGTCACGCTTTCCGGCAAGTTCGAGATGCGCTCGCTGAAGATCGACCCCTCTCTGTTCAAGGAAGACGACGTCGAGGTGCTGGAGGACCTGATACTCGCCGCGCACAACGACGCCAAGTCCAAGGTCGAGGCGGTGATGCAGCAGAAGACGCAGGAGCTCACCGCCGGCCTGCCGATCCCGCCCGGCATGAAACTGCCTTTCTAGCCGAGGCGGGAGGGCTTTCTGCGAAGCGTGGCGGGGGCGCATTCGGGTCGCAAGAGGCCCAAATGAGGCGCCGGTAACCATTTTGCCACGCTTTTGCCCGATTGGTCCGGCTCTGATGGACGCTCCGAAGTGGCGGGGACCGTTCGGAGAGGGTCAGTTTCGTGTACCAGAAATCCCGTAGGCTGCGGCTCGCGCCTGTGTGCGTCGTCGCGTTTTCATCCATCCTTTCTGCCTGTTCGCAAAGCGTCGAAGCGCTCGACAGCGTGACGACCTCGTCGCTTCGGGCGAAGCCGATGGCTTATTCGATGAAGGACAAGGAGTGCCTGACGCGCGCGATGTTCTTCGAATCGCACCGCTCGAGCCGCGAAGGCATGGTCGCGGTCGGCACCGTGGTGATGAACCGGCTCGATTCGGGCAAATATGCCGATACGGTCTGCGGTGTGGTGGGCCAGAAGAACCAGTTCGCGCCGGGCGTTCTCAGCCGCAAGATGAATTCCAAGGCACTGCCGGATGTGCAGGCGGCCGCCGAAGCCGTGCTCAAGGGCGAACGGCATCCCGCCGTGAAGAAGGCCCAGTTCTTCCATCAGGCGGGCCTGAAATTCCCCTACAAGAACATGCACTACGTGCTGGAAGCCGGCGGCAACGCCTTCTACGAGAAGCGCAGCCGCAGGAGCCAGCAGATCGCCGAGGCGGAAAAGCCAGCCGAGACGGTGGTGACGGACACGACGATGATGTCCTACAGCGTCGAGCCGCAGGCCGCCGATGCGATCGGCGCCATGCTTGCGGGCCAGACACGGCCGTTGGCTGCGGAGTAACGCGCTCCTCTAGGGCAGGGCGCGTTCCATTTCGACCGCGGGCAGCATCACGCCGGTGCCCATCTCGACCTCGATCGGGCCGATGCACCGGAAGCCGGCGGCGGCATAGAACGGCTCGGCCGGCAGGGTCGACTGGCTCTTCATGGTCTTGATGCCTGCGCTCGCTGCCTCGCGCAGGCAGTGCTGAAGCAGCGCCTGTGCCACGCCCTTGCGCAGATGGGTGGGGTGCGTAGCGAAATGGCGGATATGCGCGATCCCGTCGACCACATCGCCGCTGCCCGGCTTTTCCCTTGTCCAGCCGCCGCAGCCGGCCGCCTCGCCATCGATCTCCGCGACGAAATAAGTGCCGCTGGCGAGCAGCACCGGGTTGGCCTTCGACATAGCAGGCATGGCGGCCGCGATCCGCTCCGGCTCGTAGGAACCGTCGTCCAGCCCCGCATAGGATGCGGCGATGAGCCGCCCGAGCGCATCGAGGTCGTCCGGGGTGGCGACGCGGATGGTGATTTCGGCGCGAGGCATAGGGTGGGCTCCGTGTTTAGGTGCGTCCTTCGAGGCTCCCCTTCGACAAGCTCAGGATCGCACCTCAGGATGAGGACCTTTGTGCGTCACGCCGGCAAGCTCGTCGGCTCGAGGATCGTTCTGTCGACGTAAATCGAGGCCACTACATTGTAGGGCAAGTCAAACTACCGTCCTCATCCTGAGGTGCGAGCGCAGCGAACCTCGAAGGACGCATCAACTTAATGCGCCGTGCCATTCCTGCGCTACCCAATTTCGCCGTTCCCCGCTAAACCGGCGTCATGTCGAAACGAATCGCAGGCCCGGAGATCGAACGCCTGATACAGCTTCTGGCCAAGGTGCCGGGGCTGGGGCCGCGTTCGGCGCGCCGCGCCGCGCTGCACCTCATCAAGAAGAAGGAGCAGCTCCTTGTGCCGCTCGCCGCCTCCATGGGCGAGGCGGTCGAGAAGGTGCGGGTGTGCTCGACCTGCGGGAATGTCGATACAAGCGACCCTTGCACGATCTGCACCGATCCGCGCCGCGACGGTGCGACGATCATCGTGGTGGAGGACGTGGCGGATCTTTGGGCGCTGGAACGCGCCTCGGCGATGAACGTGCGCTACCACGTCCTGGGCGGCACGCTGTCGCCGCTCGACGGGGTGCGGCCGGAAGACCTGAACATCCGCTCGCTGCTGGCGCGCGTTGCCGAGGACGGCGTGCAGGAGGTGATCCTCGCCGTCAACGCGACGGTCGAGGGCCAAACCACCGCCCACTACATCACCGACCAGCTTTCGGGCATGGAGGTGAAGGTGACGCGGCTCGCCCACGGCGTGCCCGTTGGCGGCGAGCTCGACTATCTCGACGAGGGAACGCTTGCCGCCGCGCTGCGGTCGCGGACGGCGTTTTGAGTATCTCGCGTGAACAAGGAGTGCACGTGATGAGAGGTTTCGCTTTACGTTGCCCCCTCTGTCCTGCCGGACATCTCCCCCACAAGGGGGAGATCAGCTTCCGTCTTGGCTTTTGCCAATCGCTGGCGTTGCAGAAGGAACGGCGAGCGTGAAGCTTCCGATCTCCCCCTTGTGGGGGGAGATGGCTGGCAAGCCAGAGGGGGCAACGTAGGGCGCCTCTGCTCGCAGGCGTCCTACTTCTGGTGTCGGTCCTTGCAGCACTTCCGGCCGCCGCGCAGAATGTCACATCGCAGTTCCAGACATGGCTGCAGAACGATCTGTGGCCCGATGCGCGCGCCGCGGCGTGTCGCAGGAGACTTTCAACGCGGCGTTCGGGGGCGTGAGCCCGATCTCAAGCTGCCGGACCTCGTGATGCCGGGCCAGTCGTCGCAGACGCCTAAGGTGCAGCATCAGGCCGAGTTCGGTGCGCCGGGCAACTATTTCGCCGAGAACATCGTCTCGGGTGTGACCGGCGGCGGGCGCAGCCGCGCCGCGCAACTCGGCCAGGCGCTCGGGGCCATCGAGGGACGCTTCGGCGTTCCGTCTGGCATATTGCTGGCGATCTGGGGACGCGAATCCGGCTTCGGCAACGCCAACATCCCGCACAACGCCTTCGAGGTGCTGGGCACCAAGGCGTTCATGGCGACGCGCAAGGACATGTTCCGCGAGGAGGTGCTGGCCGCACTCGAAATGGTCCAGCGCGGCCATGTTTCCGTGGCGGCGATGAAGTCGTCCTGGGCCGGCGCGCTGGGGCAGCCGCAATTCCTGCCGACCTCCTACATGAAATATGCGGTCGATGCCGATGGAAACGGTCGCGCCGACATATGGGGCTCACAGGTCGATACGCTCGCCTCGATCGCCAACTATCTGGCGAGCCACGGCTGGGTGAAGGGCCGCGACTGGGGCTTCGAGGTTACGGTGCCTGAAAGCGTGTCCTGCGCGCTGGAAGGTCCCGACCGGGGCAAGCGGATTTCCGAATGGGAGGCGATGGGGGTCGCGCGCGTCAGCGGCCGGCCGTTCCCGGAACACGAGGCGCGGCAGGAGGGTTTCCTGCTGATGCCGGCCGGACGCTCGGGCCCTGCCTTCATCGTCACGCCCAACTTCTACGTGCTGAAGGACTATAACGAGAGCGATCTCTACGCGCTGTTCGTCGGCCACGCGGCTGATCGCATCACCTATGGCGACCGGCGTTTCGCGGGCTCCTGGGGGCGGGTGGCGAAGCTCTATCGCTCCGACATCGCCGCCATGCAGCGCGGACTGGAGCGTCTCGGCTACGATGTCGGCGGCGCCGACGGGCTGCCCGGTTTCCGCACGCGCCGCTCGATCGGCGAGTGGCAGGCAAGGAACGGGCGAGCGCCGACCTGCTTCCCCGATGCCGAGCTGGTGCGGGCGCTCGGCTGATCGGCGGGCTCGCGCGATATGCGGGCTTGCAATTTGCCCGCATATGGGGATCGAATGCGGTACTGACGCATTGTGATGATCGAGGGACATCTGGAGGACCGGGAATGCGTTTCCTTTCAATTGCGAAGATTGCGGCCGGGCTGGCCGTCGTTGCCACCGTGCTGGCAGCCTGTGTGGTGGTGGAGGAGGGTCCCGGACCGGGACCAGGTCCACGCCCGCCGCGTCCCGACAGGCCGCCGGAGATGTGTACCCGCGAATACGCTCCCGTCTGCGGCGAGCGTCGCGGTCAGCGTGAAACCTTCTCGAACGCCTGTCTGGCGCGGTCGGACGGCTACCGCATCGTCTATGGCGGTGAGTGCCGCAGCGAACGCCCGCCGCAGCCACAACGGCCGCCGGAAGTTGGTTGCACCATGCAGTTCGATCCGGTCTGCGCCGTGCGCGGTCGTGAGCGCCGCACCTTCGGCAATGCCTGCTCGGCGCAGGTCGAGGGCTATCGCGTGGTCAGCCAGGGCGAATGCCGTGGCGGCGGAGGCGGTGGCGGCCGCGAAGAGCGGGCCTGCACGCGTGAATATGCACCTGTCTGCGGCACCCGCCGTGGCGAGCGCCGCACCTTCGGCAATGCCTGCGAGGCGGAGAACGCCCGCTACCGCATCGAGCGTCCCGGCCCCTGCTAAGGCGCTGGCCTGACCGAAAATCGACTGAGGCCCTCTCCGTTTTGTGCGGAGAGGGCCTTTTTCGTCTTGAATTGCGGCCGTGTAGCCATCAATAAGGCCCCTCGAAGAAAACCTCGCAACCGAGAAGGCGAAGAGTGGCAATTTACAAGGAACAGGGTTTCGCGGAACGCAGACAGGCCGCGATGGACGCCCGCAAGGCGCTGCTGGAAAAGGCGAAGGCCAAGATGCCGTCCGCCGACGATCCGGCCGCGCAGGCAAGGCGGGCCGAGCGCAAGGCTGCGGCCGAGGCGCGCGCGCAGCGTCAGGCCGAGCGCGAGCGTGAGAAGCGCGAGAAGGCCGAACGAGAGGCCCGTGAGCGCGCCGAGCGCGAGGCTGCAGCTGAAGCCGCGGCAAAGGCCGAGGCCGAGGCCAAGGAAAATGCCGAGAAGGACATGATCTCGCGGCTGCTGGCCGACGAGGCCGAGCGCAAGGCCAAGCGCGACGCGCGCTATGCCGCACGCAAGGCGCGCAAGCGCTAGGTTCGCCCCATCGGATTGCCGGCAACACGAGCGCCCGTAGTTGTGCGCTGCACATTCTTTGGGCTTGCGGGGCTTTGGCGGTCAAAATAAGCTTTTGCTGAACATCGAGTCCGGGATGAACCCGGTTCCGACCTATCCAGAAGAGGCGCGAAACATGACCACTCCCCGTAAGACGATGCTGGCCGCGGCATCCGTGCTTGCCACGACGGCCGGCGCGGCGCAGGCCGAAACCCTGACCATCTCGTGGTGGGGCTTCAACGGCGAGAAACTCGACCAGTACATCGTCCAGCCGTTCCAGGAAAAATGCGGCTGCGAGCTGGTGTTCGAGACCGGCAACAATGCCGACCGCCTCAACAAGGTGAAGATTCGCGGCGGCGCGGGCGTCGACGTGATCTACCTAACCGATTCCTTCTCGCAGATCGGCGTCGAGGAAGGCCTCTTCCAGAAGATCGACCGCTCGAAAATCCCGAACATCGACGGGCTCTACGAGCTGGCGCAGGACCCGCAGGGCGGCTACGGCCCGGCCTATACGATCGGCCGCGTCGGCATCGTCTACGATTCGGAAAAGGTGAACCCGCCGATCACGAGCTGGGCCGACCTGTGGCGCGAGGACCTTGCCAGCCAGGTGTCGCTGCCGGGCATCACCACCACCGCCGGCCCGATGGTCGTCATGATCGCCGGCGAGAAGGCCGGCACGAACGCCTTCGACGACGCCGACCCGGCCTTTGCCGAGATCGAGAAGATCAAGCCCAACGTTGTGAAGAACTACAACACCGGCTCGGAGATGATAAACCTGTTCTCGACCGGCGAGATTACCGTGTCGCTGGCACAGGATTTCGCGCTGGGTCAGCTTCAGGCTGCCGTGCCGAGTGTGGTCTGGGCCGATCTCGAGGACGGGGCGATCGCGACGCTGAACACGGTCAACATTCCGAAGGGCGCGGCCAATGTCGAGCTGGCGCACGAGTTCATCAACTTCATCCTCGATCCCGAGCTGCAGAAGACGCTGGCGCAGAACGGCGTCGACGCCCCGGTTGCCGCTTCCGTCGAGCTGACGGAGGAGGAAGCCGCGCAGTGGACCTACGGCAAGGAGATGATCGACGGCCTCAAGCGCGTCGACTACTCCAAGATGAACCAGGCCAAGAACGCCTGGGTGGATCGCTGGAACGAAATTTTCGGGATGTGACATCGACGGCTGGCGGGGGTTGTGCCTTGCCAGCCGTGGTTTTTGGTGCGTCTTTCGAGGCTCGCTGCGCTCGCATCTCAGGATGAGGGAAGTGGTCTGCCGAATCCATGACGCCGTGAGTTCGATCCGGTGGCACTTCAAGATGAAGATGGCGGTTTGTCGAACCCACTGCTCTGTTGCTCGATGCACGACCTCCCTCATCCTAGGTGCGAGCCCACGGGTCTTGCCCTTGGCAGGCCCGAGGACAGGCTCCGCGAGCCTCGAAGGACGCACCCATGACATACGCGATGATCCGAAGGGGACGACCACAGTGCTGAAACGCTTCGCCGGATGGACGCTTTCCGCGCCGGCCACGACCCTCGTCGTGGTGTTCCTGGTGCTGCCGGTGGCGGCGACCATCACCGCGACCTTCATCGAGCCCGCGGGCATCATCGCGCCCTATCAGGCTTTCTTCTCCAGCGGCTTTCGCCGCACGGTGCTGTGGCGCACGCTGGAAATCTCGCTGATCACCACGATCATCTCCGTCGCGGTGGGCTTCCTGACGGCCTACGTCGTCGCCCGCTCGCCGGGTCGCATCAAGAGCCTGCTCATCATCGCGGCCGTCTTCCCGCTGCTGACCGGCGTGGTGGTGCGGTCCTTTGCCTGGCTGATCATCCTCGGGCGCAACGGCATCCTGAACAACTTCCTCATCGGGATGGGCATCACCGACGAGCCGTTCTCCATGCTCTACACGCAGGGCTCGGTGATCGTCGCCATGGTGTATCTCTTCGTGCCGCTGATGGTGCTGACCCTCGTCGGCGTTCTGGAAAACATCCCTGACGACGTTGTGCAGGCGGCAGCCTCGCTGGGCGCCTCGCCGGCCGCGACGTTCCGACAGGTGATCTTCCCGCTGGCGGTGCCCGGCCTGATCGTCGGCGCGGTGCTGGTCTTCACCGGCTCGTTCACCGCCTATGCGACGCCGCAGCTTCTCGGCGGCGAAAGCCAGATGGTGATGGGCACGCTGATGTACCAGCGCGCCATGGTCGCCTTCGACTGGGTCAGCGCCTCCACCATCGCCGCCATCATGGTGGTGGTGACGGTGGCCGTGGTGCTCTTCATGACGCGGGCCGCCCGCCGTCTCAACCCAATGGCGACCTGATGCCCAACCGTCTTCATCCTGCCCTGATCGGCTTCGCCGTCCTCGTCTACCTGTTCCTGATGGGGCCGCTGGTGATCGTCTTCGGCGCAGCACTCTCGGACACGACCTTCCTGACCTTTCCGCCGCAGGGGCTGACGCTGCGCTGGTTCGAGCGCATCTTCGAGATCGGCGCGTTCCGGCGCACGATCGTCACCAGCGTCGAGATCGCATTCCTGGCGACCGCGCTGGCGCTGCTGATCGGCATTCCGGCGGCCTATGCGCTGAACCGCTACCGCATCCAGCTTCCGGCGTGGCTGTCGACGCTGTTCGTGCTGCCGATCCTGGTGCCGGAAATCGTACTGGGCTTCTCGCTGCTGCGCTTGGTCGCCGTGGGCCAGTCCGCTCCGATCTTCCTGACGCTGCTGATCGGTCACACCCTGATCGTGCTGCCCTATTGCGTGCGGGTCATCTCGGCGAGCCTTGCCTCGTTCGACTTCTCCATCGAGGAAGCGGCGATCAGCCTCGGCAGCCGTCCGATCAAGACCTTCTTCACGATCGTGCTGCCGAACGTGCGCTCCGGCGTGATCGCCGCCTTCATCCTCGCCTTCATCACCTCGATCAACGACGTCTCGGTGTCGCTGTTCCTGACCGGACCCGGCATCTCGACGCTGCCGATCCAGATCCTCGCCCATGTCGAGCAGTTCTTCGATCCCGTCATCGCATCGGTCTCCGTGCTGCTCATGCTGCTGACCGTCGCAGTGATGGCGATTGTCGAGCGCACGCTGGGGCTGACCTTCCTCGCCAAGTAGAAACAGCCAATGACTCATCCCCTCGCTGTCGAACACCTGACCGCCCATTACGGGACGACCAAGGTTCTGGACGACCTCTCACTCAGCGTCGGCGCGGGCGAGCTCGTCTCGCTGCTGGGCGCCTCCGGCTGCGGCAAGACGACGACGCTGCGCCTCATCGCCGGCTTCCTGGAGCCGACGGCAGGCACCATTACGCTGGGTGGCGAAGACCTGACGCGGCTGCCCGCCTACAAACGCCATATCGGCCTCGTCTTCCAGAACTACGCTCTGTTTCCGCACCTGTCGGTGCTGGACAATGTCGCCTTCGGCCTGAAGCAGCGCGGCATCGCGACGGCCGAGCGCAACAAGCGGGCACGCGCGATGCTGGAGCGCGTCGGCCTCGACCAGCTCGCCGACCGGCTTCCCGGTGCGCTCTCCGGCGGTCAGAAGCAGCGCGTGGCGCTCGCACGCGCGCTGGTGATCGAACCGCCGCTGCTGATGTTCGACGAGCCGCTGTCCAACCTCGACGCCAAGCTGCGCGTCGACATGCGCGTCGAGATCCGCCAGCTCCAGCGCGCCAACAACACCACTGCCGTCTACGTGACCCACGATCAGGAGGAGGCGTTCTCGATCTCCGACCGGGTGGCGATCATGCATCAGGGCCGCATCATGCAGCTCGACACGCCCGAGGTGCTCTACCAGCGGCCGGCCAACGCGTTCGTGGCGCGCTTCGTCGGCTTCGAGAACCTGATCCCGATGAAGGTGACGGCGCGCGACGGCGACGACGTGACGGCGCAGGCGCCGGGCGGCGTGGCGCTTGCGCTGCCCAAGGCGCGCTTCGGCGACATCCCGGACGATTTCGTGCTGGCCGCGCGCGCCGACGGGCTGGCCGTGACGGCCGATCCCGACGCGAAGGGCCTGCCCGCCACGCTCGGCCTGCGCACCTATCTGGGCCGCGCCTATCAGTACCAGTGCGAGACGGAGGCCGGCCCGCTGATCGCCAACGGCCCGCTGTCCTCGCCGCTGGAACTGGGCTCGGTGGCACGGCTGGTGCCTGTTCCCGACCAGTGCTGCGTGTTGAGGGTAGAATAGAGACGTGGATATTCTACCGAGTCGTCGCGCTCCTTCGCACCCCCTCTGTCCTGCCGGACATCTCCCCCACGAGGGGGAGATTAGCTTTCGTCTCGACTTTCGCTAATCGCCAGCGCTGCAGAAGGAGCGGTGAGCGCAAAGCTGCCGATCTCCCCCTTGTGGGGGAGATGTCCGGCAGGACAGAGGGGGCAACGTAGAGCGCGGCCTTTGCGATCAGCGATCCAGGGGCGTTTCCCATGACCACCCTCATCACCAATGCCACGCTGATCCCCTGCACGCCGGACATGCCGGTGATCGAGGGCGGGTTCGTTCATGTCGACGGTGAGCGCATCGTCGCGGCCGGTGCCGGTCCGGCGCCGCGGGTCGAGGGCGCCGAGGTGGTTGACGTCGGCGGCGACATCGTCATGCCCGGCATGGTCAATCCGCATTGCCATATGGCGATGACGCTGTTTCGCGGGCTGGGGGAGGATGTCGACGACCGGCTTTACCGTTACGTGCTGCCGATGGAGCGCAAGTTCGTGACGCCGCAGATGGTGCGCGCGGGCACGGCGCTGGCAGCACTCGAGCTGATCGAGGGCGGCGTCACCACCGTCGCCGACATGTATTACTTCGAGACCGAAGTCGGTCGGGTGGTGGATCAGGCGGGCATTCGCGGCGTGGTCGGCCAGACCATCGCCGATTTCAACCCGCCCGATCACAAGACGATCGACGAGGGCTTCGCGCTGACGGAAGCGCTGGTGGATGAATTCGCCGGCCATCCGCGCGTGACCGCGTCGATCGCGCCGCATGCGCCTTATTCGACCGACATCGCGGTGATTAACCGCGTCGCGCGCTGGGCCGACGATCACCCAGACGTGCCGGTGCAGATCCATCTGGCCGAGATGGATTCGGAGATGGAGTGGTGCGCGAAGAACCACAACATGCGCCCGGTCGAGGTGGTGGAGAAGGCGGGGCTGCTGCGCAAGGGACTGATCTGCGCGCACTGCCTGCATGTCAGCGACAGCGACATCGAGAAGATGGCCCACGCGCAGGTCTGCGTCGCGCACAATGCGCGCTCCAACGCCAAGGCGGGGCGCGGCATCGCGCCGGTGGAGGCGATGCGCGCGGCGGGCATTCCGGTCGGCGTCGCGACGGACGGGCCGATGAGCGGCAACACGCTCGACCTGTTCTCGCAGTTCGCGCCTGTCACCATGTTCCAGAAGCTGCTCGGCCACAGCCGCAAGCCGATGCCGGCGAGGGAAGTGATCCGCATGGCGACCATCGAGGGCGCGAAGGTGCTGGGCATGGATGACAGGATCGGCTCGCTGGAGCCCGGCAAGCAGGCCGACCTGATCCGCATCGACGTCTCGGCGGCGCGCATGCAGCCGATCTACGATCAATACGCGACGCTGGTGTTCTCGGCGATGCCGGTGGACGTGTGCGACGTGATGGTGGCGGGCGCGTGGCTGATGCGGGACCGCGACGTGAAGACTCTGGAGCGCAGGAAGGTGATGCGCGACGCGCTGCAGGTCGCAAGTGAATTCAAGGCGGAGATGGCGCGCATCGACGCCGCCGACGGGCAGGCGTGATGAGCGATGCAACCATCCGCGCCGTGATCGACACCGATCCCGGCATCGACGACGCGGTCGCGATTCTGCATGCGCTGTCGTCGCCCGCTTTCGACATTCTCGGCCTCACGACGGTGGCCGGCAATATCGGCATCGCGACGACAACCCGCAATGCCGGCCGTATCCTGGCGCTGGCCGGGCGCGGCGACATCCCGGTGATTGCGGGCGCGCCGGCGCCGCTGTCACGCAAGGGCTTTGACACCGCCGACATCCACGGCAATGACGGCCTCGGCGGTGTGCGGTTTCCCGAGCCGGCCGTGCCGCCGCTGGCGGATGCGGTCGAATGGCTGGCGGGCCTGCTGATGCGCGAGCCGGAAGGCAGCATCGACATACTGGCGCTCGGCCCGCTGACAAACATCGCGCGGCTCGTGAGCGACTACCCCGAAGCGGCGCGGCGCGTCCGGCGGCTGATCGCCATGGGAGGCGCCGTCGACGAGCCGGGCAATGTCGGCCCGCGCGCCGAGTTCAACATCGCCGCCGACCCAGAGGCCGCCGACATCGTCTTCCGGGCAGGGGTCGAGACGGTGCTGGTGCCGCTCGACGTGACGCGCAAGGTGCGCGCGACCCGCGCCTATACGGCCGCCCTGCGCGAGACGGGCGTGGCCGCCGCCGCTGCCGCCTCGGCCGACTTGATCGACGCCTATTTCCTGTCGACCTCCGGTGGCGAGAGCCGGCCGCTGCACGATCCCTGCGTCATGCTGTTTGCCGAACGGCCAGACCTTTTCAGGTTGGAGACGCTGCCGATAGCCGTCGACCTGGGCGAGGCACCCGAAGCAGGTGCGCTCGACGTCGACCGGAAGGCCGGTAGCGCAATTGCAGTGGCGGTGAAGGTCGATAGCGAGGGGGCGCTGGAATTGCTGGCGGCGCGGTTGTCAGGCGAGTAGGGGAGCCTCGAAGGACGCACCACTTACCCCGCCTGCAGTTCCTGCTCCACCAGCGTGGTCCAGAAGCGGACGCCAGGCTCGATGGCGGCGTCGTTGAAATCGTAGCGGGTGTTGTGGTGCAGCGCGCCGTCTTGCGCCGGCCCGTTGCCGAGCCAGACATAGGCGCCGGGGACTTTTCCCGAGAAAATCGCGAAATCGTCGCCCGCCGTGGATGGCGGGTAGGCGGTCGCCACGTTTGCGGTGCCGAGCGCGGCCTGCGCGGCCTCCAGCGCGCGCTGCGTTGCGTCCGCCTCGTTGATGACGGGCGGCATGCCGCGCCGGTAGTCGTAGGCAGCGCCGATGCCGGCAGCCGCAGCTACGCCGGCGGCAATGCGGCCGATCTCCGCTTCGATCAGGTCGCGCACCGCGTGGCTGTAGGCGCGCGCCGTGCCGCCGATGCGCACGTCGTTGGGGATCACGTTGAGCGCCTCGAAATCGCCGGCCTGGATCGCGCAGGCGCTGACGACGGCGGCCTCCACCGGATCGACCTTGCGTGACACGATGGTGTGGATCGCGCTGAGGAACTGGCCGGCGGCGACCGTAGGGTCGAGGCCGAGATGCGGCTTGCCGCCATGGGTGCCGACGCCCTTGAAGGTCACTTCCCAGCGGTCGGACGAGGCAAGCTGCGGGCCGGGCACCACCGCCATCTCGCCGATCGCGATGCCGGGCATGTTGTGCAGGCCATAGAAACGGTCGATCGCGAACCGCTCGAACAGGCCGTCATCGACCATCGCCTGCGCGCCGCCACGGCCTTCCTCCGCCGGCTGGAACACGAAATGCACGGTGCCGGAAAAGGAGCGGCTGCGCGCCAGCTTGCGGGCAGCGCCCAGCAGCATGACGGTGTGCCCGTCATGGCCGCAGGCGTGCATCTTGCCGGGGAATTTCGAGCGGTAAGGGCGCTCCGTGGCGGTTTCGGGCATGGCGAGCGCATCTATGTCGGCGCGCAGCGCGATCGACGTGGTGCCGTTGCCGCGCTTGAGCGTGCCGACCACGCCGGTTCCGCCGATGCCGTCCTCGACCGCGATGCCGCAATCGGCAAGAAACGTCTTCACGATGGCGCTGGTGCGCTCCTCCTCGAAGCCGAGCTCGGGATGGGCGTGCAGGTCGCGGCGCAGCGCAACCAGGTCTTCGAGGTCCTGCGGGTCGAGGAAATCGCTCATCTCTGGACACGTCCCGTGATGCGGTTAGAAGGTGGTGCTCGCCTTTGCAGGTCGCCCTTTTATCCCGGAAAGCAAGTCGCCGATGCTCGCTCCACACCAGTTCTGGCAGGAAATCCACGCGCCGGGCACCTTTGCCGACGGCATCGCGGAAGGGTTTGCCGATCTTTATCCGGCTACGCTGCCGGACGGGCGGCAGGTGGCGCTGCCGATCCGGGTTCTGCCGGGTGGCGACGACCGCGCCGTCGCCTCGCTGATCGTCAACCAGGCAAGCTTCGCCGTCGAGGATGCGCTGGCCGGAGCGATGACGGAGGCGGCGCGGCACTATCATCCGGCGGTGGTGGTCGGCGTGCCGACGCTGGGCCTGCCGCTGGCGGCCAACGTGGCGCGGCGGCTTGGCCACCCGCGCATGGTCGCGCTCGGTACCTCGCGCAAGTTCTGGTACGACGAGGCGCTGTCGGAACCGCTGCGCTCTATCACCAGTCCCGGCGGTGAGAAGCGCATCTATGTCGACCCGCGCATGCTGCCGGTGCTGGAGGGGCGACCCTTCGTGCTGGTGGACGACGTGGTCAGCACGGGGGCGTCGCTGGTTTCGGTGCTGCGGCTTCTGCAGCGCGCAGGGCTGCGGCCCGCTGCGGCGATCTTCGCGATGCTGCAGGGCGAACGCTGGCGTGATGCGCTGGCCGAAGCCGGCATGGGCGATGTGCCCATCCATGGCGCGACGGCGACGCCGCTGCTGACGCGCGGGCCGGACGGGCGATGGCGTCCGCAGGGCGGCGAAGTCAGCGCCGCGTGATCTCTACGCCGTCGGTGATCCTGTCGCTGGGGTGCATGATGACCTGTTCGCCTTCCGAAAGGCCGGACAGGACGACGGCGTTGCGGGCGTCGCGTGCGCCGACCTCGACGGTGCGCAGCGCGGCCTTGTTTTCCGCGCCGGCGACAAAGACCGCCCAGTCCGCGCCTTGCCGGAAGAGCGCGCCGAGCGGCACCAGCAGGGCGTCCTCGTGGCGCTCGATGGTGATCCGCGCTGTGACCCGGTAGCCATGGCCGAGCCCCGGGCGATCCTCCGGCGGGGCGAGCAGGTCGAGGATCGTGCGCACCCGCTGCTCCTCGATGCCGAGTGCGGAGACCTTGGTGAAGCCGGTCGGCTCGACGCGGCGCACGCGTGCCTCCAGCGGCGGGCCGCCCCAGCCTTCGATCCGGGCGTCGGCATCGGACGGCACGCGCACGGCATCCGCCGAGAGAAGCTCGGCCACCACTTCGAGTTCGGTCGGGTCGCCGATCTCGACGAGCGGCGTGCCGGCGGCAACCACCGCCTCACTCTCATGGTGGATGGTCAGGATTTCGCCATTCACCGGCGACTCGACCGTGATGCAGCAGCCGCCACTGCCGTTGCTGGTGCTGCTTTCGGGGTCGTCCAGCCGCGCCTGTGCGCTTTCGCGTTCGCGCCGGCGCATCTCGACGCTCGCGGCAGCACTGGCAAGCCGGGCCTCGGCCTGGGTGACGGCTCCCCGCGCCTCCTGCAGCGAGCGATCGGAGACGATGCTGCGGCGGCTGAGTTCCTCGTTGCGGGCAGCTTCGGCCCTTGCCAGCTCCAGCGCGGTTTCCGCCTCGCGGTACTGGGCTTCGGCAAGCCGCACCGCCGCGCCGGCCGCTGCAAAGGCGGCTTGCGCCTCGCGTCGCGAACGGGTGTCGAGCAGAGCCGGCGCGGCCGGGCGAACCACCCCGACGATGGTTTCGCCAGCGACCACCTGGTCGCCGACGTGGCCGGGCGTGCGCTGCACCGTGCCGGCCACGGGTGCCGACACCGTATAGACGTCGCGGATGCGCGTGCGCGCGTCATCGCTGACGGTCACCTCCAGCGTGCCGCGCTCGACCGCGCCATGTCGACCGCCACTGGCTGCGCACGGAACGCCCACCACGCCGCCGCGCCGGCCAGCGCCAGGCCGGCCACGATCCAGGCAGATTTTCGAAGCGGAATCGCCATCGGTCACTCTCTCGTCTTCAAGACTTCTATCAGTTCGAGCCCGGTCGATGCGCCGGCGCACGATCAGCGCCGACAGCGCCGAGGCCACCAGCACCACGACGCTCGCCCAGGCATAGGTGGAGCGCTCGATCACCAGCGGCAGACGGAACATCTCGGTCGCCAGCCCTTCGGCGGTCGAATAGGCCATGCCGTAACCGAGCAGCCAGCCGAGAGGCAGGGCGGCAAGCGTCAGGATCGCGAACTCGCCGAGCAGGATCCACGACACCTCGCCGCGGGTGAAGCCCAGCACCCGCAGGCTTGCAAGCTCGCGCCCCTGCTCGGAAAGCTGGATGCGCGCGCCGTTGTAGACGACGCCGAAGGCGATGATGCCGGCAAGCGCGACATAGATGGTCACCATCATGGTGAGGTTTTCGGCCATGGTCTCGCGGAACTTGGCGACCGAGGCGCGCTGCAGCGCGATCGAGCCGACCATCGGCAGGTTCTTCACCGCTTCGTAAAGGGCGGCGATCTGCGAGGCGTCGGTGATGACGTGCACGGCTGAGATGGACGGCCCCTCGCGCATCAGCCGGTTGAGCGCTTCGATCTCCATGAAGGCGCCGAGGCCGATATAGCTTTCGACGATGGCCGAGACGGGTAGCCGCACGGTCTCGCGGTGCTCCTCCATCAGCTCGACCTCGATCGTCTCGCCGCGACCGATCTCGAGGATGTCGGCAAGCGCCGTGGTCAGCACGACGCCATCGCGCGGCATGGTCACCTCCTGACGGTCGACGTCGAGCAGGCGCGACAGGTTCGAGCCGGCCGGCTTGCCGGTGATCGAGAGGCGGCGTTCAAGGTGGCCGTTGCGGAACCGCGCCGCCACCATCCGCGCCGGCTCGGCCGCCATCACACCGGGCAGGCGCTCGACCTCGTAGAGCGCGTCGGCAGGCAGCTTGTGCACGAAGCTGATCGTCGCATGCTGCCGCTCGGCGCTGAAGAAGGTGATGTCGATCATCTCCTCGACCGCGTCCAGCGAGAACAGCGATCCGACCAGCACGGCGACCGACAGCGCGATGCCGAAGCTGGTGAAGAGCGAGCGCAGCGGCCGGCGCACGATGTTTCGCCCGATCATCACTGTCGTCTGCGGCAGCAGCGATACGAACGGCAAGCCGCCGCCGAAGAGCCGGCGATAACGCGCGGGCGCAGGCGGCCGCATCGCGACGGCGGGCGGCAGGGCGGCGCGGCGCGAACCGAGCGCAGCGCGCCGAGCGTCGCGGCGGCCACCGAAACCGTGATGGCGATGACGTAGACGTCGAGGCTGAGCCGGAAGATCAGGAACGGGAAGTGGAAGAAGTCGCCATAGAGGCGGGTCAGGCCGCGCCCGAGATACGTGCCGGCGGCGATGCCGATGGCGACGCCGATCAGCGCGATGACGATGACGAGCTTCATGTAGTGCCAGGCGACGCCGGCGCCGGTGTAGCCGACGGCCTTCATGAGGCCGATCTGCTCGCGCTCCAGCGCGATCAGGCGCGACAGGATCATATTGACGAGGAAGCCGGCGACCAGCAGGAAGATCGGCGGCAGCACGTAGCTCATCGCCTGAAGCTGCGTCAGTTCCGCATCGAGGAAGGCATGGCTCTGCTGGTCTTCCCGGTCATGCGCGCCGCGCCCGCCGAAGGGTTCGAGCAGCCGGTCGATCTCGTCGATCACCGGTTCGGGCGGCTGCCCGCGCAGGAGCTTGACGGAAACCGCGTTGAACGCGCCGTCGAGGTCGAACGCGGCGGCGAGCGCAGTCTGCGACATCCACACCACGCCCAGCCGCCGGTCGTCCGGCATCAGGTCGGGCACGACGTAGATGAACTCGGGCGACAGCGCGACGCCGACGATGGTGAGTGCGCGCTTGCGGCCGTTGATGATCGCGCTCAGCGTGTCGCCGGGCTCGAAACCGTGGGCGTGGGCGAAGGGCTCGTTGACGACGATCTCGGCCGGATGGCCGGGCGAGGGCAGGCGGCCCAGCCGCATATAGAGCTGGTTCAGCACCTGCTGGCCGTCGTCGGGCACCGAGACCAGTATGCCGCTGGCCGGTTCCAGCATGCCCTCTATGTCGAGCACCGCGTTCTCGCGGATGCGGGTCTCGACGCTCGCGACGCCGGGTATGGCGGCGATCTCATCGGAGAGGCGTTCCGGGGCGCGGGTGGCGGTGGCGAAGATATCGGCGAAGGCGTTGCGCTCGTAATAGGCTTCGCGCGTCTCGAACAGGGAGCGCTGGGCGCCGACTGCCAGCACCAGCGTCATCACGCCGGCGGCCATGACCAGCGCGATCGCCGCGACCTGCGCCCACAGCCGGACGAGATCGCGCATCAGCTTGCGGTCGAGCACACCCATGGGGTCACCACGCGATCGAGGCCGGTGCCTCGCGCTTCTCGTTCTCTTCGATCCGCGCCACGGTGCCGTCGGCGAAATGGATCACCCTGTCGGCCATGCGGCCCACCGCCATGTTGTGGGTGATGACCAGCACCGTGGTGCCGAGGTCGCGGTTGACCTGCGCCAGCGCTTCCAGCACCCGAATGCCGGTTTTCGAATCGAGTGCGCCGGTCGGCTCGTCGCACAGAAGCACTTCGGGCTTCTTGGCGATGGCGCGGCCGATGGCGACGCGCTGCTGCTCACCGCCCGAAAGCTGCGCGGGGAAATGGTCGTGTCGGTCGCGCGGCAGGCCTGCGATCTCCAGCGCCTCGCCGGGGTCCATCGGATCGCGCGCGATCTCGGTGACGAGCGAGACGTTTTCGCGCGCCGTCAGGCTGGGCACGAGATTGTAGAACTGGAAGACGAAGCCGACATGGTCGCGGCGGTATTTCGTCAGCTCGCGGTCGCCGAAGCCGGTGATCTCCTCGTCGCGGAAGAAGACCTTGCCGTCGGTGACGGTATCGAGCCCCCAAGGATGTTGACGAGTGTCGACTTGCCGCTGCCGGACGGGCCGAGCAGCACGATGAACTCGCCAGCCCCGATCTCGATGTCGACGCCGCGTAGCGCCCGCACCTCGACCTCCCCGGTGCGGTAGACCTTGGTCACCCCCTCGACGGTGTAGATCGGCCCGGCGTTCACACGGCCTCCCTCATTCGCGAACGAACGATCTTTAGCCCAAACTCAGCCCGGCCCGTTGATACACGTCAAAGGTGCATGTTGACAGTCCCTGTTGCCTATTCGGCGGCTTCGGCACGGTCCAGCTCGTCGCGGGCGGCAGCAAGGATGTCGAACGAGCGCACCCGCGCGGTGTGATCGAAGATCTGTGCCGTGACCATCAGCTCGTCGGCGCCGGTGCGCGCGACGAAGGCCCTGAGCCCGTCGCGCACGGTCTCGCGCGAACCGACGATGGCGCAGGAAAGTGCATGGTCGAGCATCGCCTTGGCTGACGGGTCAAGATTTTCGGCAAAGCCGGGAACGGGCGGCGGCAGCTTGCCGGCGCGACCAGTGCGCAAATTGACGAAGGCCTGCTGCAGCGAGGTGAAGAGCAGCCGCGCTTCCTCGTCGGTGTCGGCGGCGAAGACGTTGAGGCCGAGCATCGCGTAAGGCCTGTCGAGATGCTCCGAAGGTTCGAAACGCGTGCGGTAGACTTCCAGCGCATGCTCCATCTCGGCCGGCGCGAAATGCGAGGCGAAGGCGTACGGCAGGCCGAGCATGGCGGCGAGCTGCGCGCCGTAGAGGCTCGAGCCGAGCATCCAGACCGGCACGTTGAGGCCGGCGCCCGGCACGGCTCGTACGCGCTGGCCGGGTTCCTCCGGCTTGAAGTAGTGGATCAGTTCGACAACGTCGTTGGGAAAGGTGTCGACGCCGCCGCCCATGTTGCGCCGAAGCGCATGCGCGGTGAGCTGGTCGGTGCCAGGCGCGCGGCCGAGCCCGAGGTCGATGCGGCCGGGATGGAGTGCTGCCAGCGTGCCGAAGGCCTCCGCCACCATCAGCGGCGAATGGTTGGGCAGCATGATGCCACCGGCCCCGACCCGGATAGTGGAGGTGCCGGCCGCGACATGGCCGATCACCACGGCCGTTGCCGCACTTGCGATGCCGGGCATGTTGTGGTGCTCGGCCAGCCAGTAACGATTGTAGCCAAGGCGCTCGGCATGGCGGGCGAGATCGAGCGTGTTGGCGAGCGACTGCGAAACGTCGCTGCCCTCAGGCACGGGCGAGAGGTCGAGTACGGAGAGCGGTATCATCGGTCGGATATAGGATGTCCGCACGCGTTCACCAACCGCCTCATGTTTGTGCCAATGTCGGTTTGTGGAAAGCTTCCGTGAAGGCGTCATCCCGGCCGAGCGGAGCGAGAGCCGGGACCCATTGGTCGGGACATCGTGGAGCACGGCCCGGTGCTTGTCTTGACGCATGAAAGCGCCTGCCGTGCGTGATCTGCGCGGCGCTACCTGCGGAGACCGGCCGCGCCTCTCAATGGGTCCCGGCTCGGCGGCCGCTGCGCGGCCTTGGCCGGGATGACGGCGAAGAGGTCGCGGTTCCGACTTCAACGTCGGTGGTTCGCGGCGACGTCCATGACGGTGGGAACCTAAGGCCCTATGTTCGGCGGCGGTTGTTTCCTTCGCCGCCACGGCCTTCTTCACCTCGGGCGCGACCTTCGTGCCGAACAGCTCGATCGCCTTCATCAGCTTTGCATGGTCCATGACGCCAATTGCCATCTGGATGACGAAGCGGTCGAAGCCGAAGATCTCGTGGTTGGCGAGGATCTTGTCGGTGACTTCCGCCGGGCTGCCGGCGAAGTTCGCGCCGCGCGGGGCCGCGGACGCGGCGAACTGGTCCTTGCCCGTCGGGCCCCAGCCACGCTCGCGCCCGATGCGGTTCATCACGTCGGTGTGTGCCGGAAAGGCCGTGTCAATCGCCTCCTGCGTCGTTTCGGCGACGAAACCATGCACGTTGATAGAGGTCTTCAAGGTTGTCGGGTCGCGTCCGAACTTGGCTGCCGCCTCGCGGTAGAGCTTGAACAGCGGCGCGAAACGGTGCGGCTCGCCGCCGATAATGGCGAGCGCCAGCGGCAGGCCAAGCATGGCGGCGCGGCCGACCGATTGCGGCGTGCCGCCGACGGCGATCCATAGCGGCAGCTTCTCCTGCAGCGGGCGCGGATAGACGCCGCGATTGTCGACCTTCGGCGTGTGCTGGCCACCCGGCCACGAGAAGATCTCGCCCTCGTTCAGCTTGATGAGCATTTCGAGCTTTTCGGCGAACAGCGTGTCGTAGTCCTCGAGCGCGTAGCCGAACAGCGGGAACGATTCGATGAAGGAGCCGCGGCCCGCCATGATCTCGGCGCGGCCCTCGCTCAGATTGTCGAGGGTTGCGAACTGCTGGAACACGCGGATCGGATCGTCGGACGACAGCACCGAAACCGCGCTCGACAGGCGGATATTCTTCGTGCGCGTGGCGGCGGCCGCAAGCGCGACGGCGGGCGAGGAGACCGCATAGTCGGGGCGGTGGTGTTCGCCCAGCCCGAAGAAGTCGAGGCCAAGCTGGTCGGCAAGCTCGATCTCTTCAACGAGATTGCGCAGCCGTTCCGCCGGCCCAACCTTTGCGCCGGTAACCGGGTCAGTGCCGACATCGGCGAACGTGTAGAGGCCGAGTTCCATCATGAAGTCTCCCGAATTGTCTCCGACAGATAGGCTGCCGATCCATCGCGCGCAAAGCGGTTTGCTGTGAACAGTCCATCCTCCGACGCGCGACGCGGGAACCGGGGACGCCGCCCGTCGTTCCCCTGACGTGGTTTCCAGCCAGAGGCGCTTCATGACCTTTTCCATCGTCGCCCGCTGCCCGCGAACGGGCGAGTTCGGCATTGCCGCCATCACCGCGCTTCCGGCCGTCGGCAAGCTTCTGACGCACGCCGCGCCCGGCGCAGGCGCGATCGCCACACAGGCACGGCTCAATCCGTATCTCGGCATCGACGGCATAAGGCTGCTGCAGAGCGGCATGTGGGCCGATGAGGTGATCGAGGCGTTGCGCCAGCATGACCCGCGGATGGATCGGCGGCAGCTCGGCGTAATCGACCGCGACGGCCGCGCCGCGATTTGGACCGGCGAGGGCTGCAAGCCTTGGGCCGGCGGGCAGGCGCATCGCGATTTCTGCGTGCAGGGCAACCGGCTCGAAGGGCCGCGGGTGATCGAGCACGCAGTGCAGGCCTTCGGCGAGAAGCCGAACGCGCCGCTCGTGGAACGGCTGATCCATGCGCTTGCTGCGGGCATGGCCGAAGGCGGAGACCGAAAGGAAGAGCGCTCCTCGACAGTCTATGTGGTGGCCAGCGAGGAATATCCGCTTTGGGACATTCGCGTGGACGACCACGACGATCCGGTGGGCGAGCTGATGCGGCTGCATTCGGTCTTCGCCGAGAAGCTGCTGCCGCATATCCGGCGCATGGCGACACGCGCCAACCCTGCCGGCATCTTCGAGGACGGCGATGTCTAGGCAGGGCGAACCCGAAGACCTGCCGCAGGCGGTATCGGTGCGGCGGCCGGACGGCGAGGAACTACCGCTACTCTACGATTCGCCGCATAGCGGCCGGGTCTATCCCGAGGATTTCCTGCCGGCGGCCGAGATGCGGCTGCTGCTGGGCGGCGAGGACCGGTTCGTCGACGACCTCGTCATCGACGCGCCGAGCCATGGCGCGACGCTCATCAAGGCGCTGTTTGCCAGAACCTATATCGATCCCAACCGCACCCCGGACGATCTCGATCCGCATCTTCTGCCGGAGGACTGGGCGGAGGAGACTGCGCCTTCAGTCAATTCGGAGCGCGGCGTTGGCCTGATCTTCCGGCTGATCGGCGACGCGGTGCCGATCTACGACCGGCTTCTGAGCGCGGACGAGATACGGCGGCGCATCGATGCCTACTGGCGGCCCTATCACGCGGCGCTGGAAGACGAGATGGCGCGGCTGACGGAACGATTCGGCGAAGTGCTGCACATCAACTGGCATTCGATGCAGCCGGTCGGCAATGCGCTGGCGCCCGACCCGGGCCGAACGCGTCTGGACTTCGTGCTGGGCGATCTCGACGGCACGTCATGCGATCCGGCGCTCACGCGCTTCGTCGCGGACCACCTGTCGGAGCTCGGCTACAGTGTCGGGCTCAACGATCCGTACAAGGGCGCGCTGATCGTGGAGCGCTACGGGAAGCCGGAGGAGGGGCGGCACACGCTGCAGATCGAGATCAACCGCGCCCTCTACATGGACCACGGCACGCTGGACCGCACCGGCGGTTTCGCCGGCCTCAAGGACGACCTGTCGACGTTTACAGACGAACTCGCCGGCTTCGCCCGCGCGCGGCTGAACTGACGCCGCTGCTATTTGCCGAGCACAAGCGTCCAGTAGCGCCGGTCGTCATCGGTGCCCGCATAGGCGAGGCCGAAGCGGGTGAAGCGCTCGTCGAGCATGTTGCGGCGGTGGCCGGAGGAGGCCATCCACATCTGGAACAGCCGCTCCATCTCCATGCGTCCGTGCGCGAGGTTTTCGGCTGCCGGCGCGGCGACGCCGTCCGCCTTCATCCGGGTGGCGAAATCGCGCCGCCAGCCGGTGTCGTGCGCCATGCGGCCCGATTGCGCCATGTAGCCGGACTGGCGCAATGCCGCTTTCTCCAGTGTCGGATCGGGTCTCAGCGCCGGCAGGCCGGCGGAGGTGCGAATCTCGGCCAGATAGGCCTGCCCGGAGCGTGACGCCCCGGCCGAAGCGCCGGGCGTGGTTCCCGTCCGGCAGCCGGCGACCAGTAGCGCGCCTGCCAGCATGACGGCAGCGCCGGTGGCGCTGACTGCTCTTGCGATGCGGTTCATGGATGCCCTTCGAATTTGCGACGGTGGGCTTCTTCAAACAGGATCGTGGCAGGATGCGGGCATCATTCGCCGTCTTCGACCACATGCAGGCGCAACTGCCCGGTGCGTGACGAGGCCGTGCGCGGCGCGGGCTCGTCCGCCTCCGGCGCGCCGCCCTCGATGCCGAACTCCAGCGCCTCGATCTTGGCACCGCGCCGCGTGACCTTGTCGACCGAGGTCAGGATCGTCTCGACGTCGCGGCTCGCCTGCGAGAAATGCGTCTGCAGCTTGCGCACACGATCGTCGAGGCGGCCGACATCTTCCATCAGCCGCACCACCTCGTGCTGGATAAGGTGTGCCTGCTCGCGCATGCGCGCATCCTTGAGCACGGCCTGGATCACCTGGATCGACAGCATCAGCAGCGACGGCGAGACGATGACCACGCGGGCCCGATGCGCCTTCTGCACGACCGCCTCGAAGTTCTCGTGAATCTCGGCGAAGATCGATTCGGACGGCACGAACATGAACGCCGTATCCTGCGTCTCGCCGGGGATCAGGTATTTGTCCGCGATGGCGCGGATGTGCACCTCCACGTCGCGGCGAAAGGCCTGCGAGGCGACCTTCTGCGCATCCGCTCCCTCGCTCTCGGCCGCCGCCCGGATCGCGTTCCACGATTCCAGCGGGAACTTTGCGTCGATGACGAGGTCGGGCGCGCCGTTGGGCATGCGCACGAGGCAATCGGGGCGGTTGTTGTTCGACAGCGTCGCCTGGAACTCGTAGGCGCCGTGCGGCAGGCCATCGGCGACGATCGCCTCCATGCGGCTCTGGCCGAACGCGCCGCGCGTCTGCTTGTTGGACAGGATCTGCTGGAGCTGCACGACCTGGCCGGCCAGCGACTGGATGTTGGACTGCGCCGTGTCGATCACGGCCAGCCGCTCCTGCAGCTTCGCCAGGTTTTCATGCGTCGACTTCGTCTGCTCGGTAATGGAATGGCCGAGCCGCGCGCTCATCCCGTCGAGCCGTTCGCCGATCGATTTCGTCAGTTCCGCCTGCCGGCTGCCGAAGACCTCTGCGATGGTGCCCATGCGGCCCTGCATCTCGGCCTGTGCGCGGGCGATCTCGGCCATGCGCGCTTCCGCCTCGCGGGCGCGCTGCGTCGCTTCGGCTGCCGCCTCTGTGCGGGAGCGAGCGGAGCGCAGCAGGGCGAGCGTGAGGAAAAGGACCAGCAGCAGCGCCAGCGCCACCGAGCCCGCAAGGGCCTGGCCCAGCGTGATCGTGGTCGCGCCGAGGTGGGCGACTGGGAGCGAAAGCAGTGCGGCCGGATCATTCATCCCTCCAGGATAGACGATTCGGCTGGCCGGCATAAGACCAAAACGTGAACATTATCGCCAAAGCCGTTGACGCCTCTGGGGTTACCGATTACCTGACGGGCATGATCAGACCTCTTGTCATCCTTCCCGATCCCGTCCTGCGCCAGGTTTCCGAGCCGGTGGAGCGGGTCGACGACGCGCTGCGGCGCTTTGCCGACGACATGCTCGAGACGATGTACGACGCGCCCGGCATCGGGCTGGCGGCGATCCAGATCGGCGAACCGCGCCGTATGCTGGTGATCGACCTCGCCAAGGAGGACGAGCCGAAGGCGCCGCATGTCTTCATCAACCCGGAAATCGTCGCCAGCGGCGACGGCGTTTCTGTCTATGAGGAAGGGTGCCTGTCGATCCCGGACTATTATGCCGAGGTCGAGCGGCCGGACACGGTGACGGTGAAATATCTCGACCGCGACGGCAAGGAACAGGTCATCGAGGCCGATGGCCTGATGGCGACGTGCCTGCAGCACGAGATCGACCATCTGAACGGCGTGCTGTTCATCGATCACATCTCCAAGCTCAAGCGCGACATGGTGGTGCGCAGGTTCAAGAAGCTGGCGCGCGACAAACCCCTCAGCCGGATGGCCGGCTAGCCCCGCGCCGGCGAGCCGGAGGCCGCACCATGTCCCTACGCGTCATCTTCATGGGAACGCCCGAGTTTTCGGCCGCGACGCTGCGCGCGATCGCCGAGGCCGGGCACGAGATCCTCGCCGTCTATAGCCAGCCGCCGCGCCCTGCGGGCCGGCGCGGACTGGAACTGACAAAGTCACCGGTGCATCTGCTTGCCGAGGAGCTGGGCGTCGAGGTGCGCACGCCCAAGTCGCTGAAGGGCGAGGACGAGCAAAAGGCGTTCCGCGATTTGGAAGCCGACGTCGCCGTCGTGGTCGCCTACGGGTTGCTGCTGCCGAAGCCGATCCTCGACGGCACCCGTCTGGGCGCGTTTAACGGCCATGCGTCGCTGCTGCCGCGCTGGCGGGGTGCGGCGCCCATCCAGCGCGCGATCATGGCCGGTGACACCGAGACCGGCATGATGGTCATGAAGATGGACGAGGGGCTCGATACAGGCCCTGTCGCCTTGACGGAACGGGTGCCGATCGGCCCCAACATGACCGCTGGCGAACTGCACGACGCGCTGATGGCAACGGGTGCCGCACTGATGGTGCGGGCGCTGGCGGCACTTGAAGCCGGATCGCTGTCGCTGAAACCGCAGCCTGAAGAAGGCGCGACCTACGCGAAGAAGATCGCGAAGGAGGAGGCGCGCATCGACTGGTCGCGCGGGGCGGCGGAAGTGCACAATCATATCCGCGGGTTTTCGCCGTTTCCCGGCGCATGGTGCGAGATGACGGCCGGGGGCAAGACGGAACGCGTGAAGCTGCTGCGCTCGACGATGGCCGAGGGCGAGGGGCCTGCCGGGCGCATCCTCGACGATCGGCTGACCGTAGCCTGCGGCACGGGCGCGGTACGGCTAACGGGGCTGCAGCGGGCAGGCGGAAAGCCGATGGCGGCGGGCGAGTTCCTGCGCGGCGCCAAGATCGGCGAGGGAGACGAGCTGTCATGAACGGCATTACCATCCGTGAGGCGACCGAGCAGGACCGCGATGCGATCCGCGCGATCGAGGAAGCGGCCTTCGGGCAGGATGGCGAAGCGCGGCTGGTCGAATTGCTGGTCGGCGCCAGCGACGATGTGCTCGAACTGGTCGCGGAACGGGACGGCGAACTTGTCGGCCATGTGCTGTTCTCGCGGCTGATGGTGGAGACACGCAACCGCAGCTTCGCCGCGGTCGCGCTCGCGCCGCTGGCGGTTTCGCCCGCCGCGCAGGGACAAGGCATCGGCGTGGCGCTTGTGGAAGAGGCGCACCGTCGCCTGCGCGCCGCAGGCGAGACGCTGAGCGTCGTGCTGGGCGACCCCGCCTATTACGGCCGCTTCGGCTACGCGCACGAGAGCGCCGCAGGCTTCGAGAGCGACTATCAGGGCGAGGCGCTGCAGGCGATTTCGTGGGGCGAGGCGCCGGCCAGCGGCAGGCTGGTCTACGCGCCGGCGTTCCAGGAGCTCTGACGGTGCCGCGCTACCGGCTCGACATCGAATATGACGGACGGGCCTATGCCGGCTGGCAGCGGCAGGCCGACCTTGCCACGGTTCAGGAGGCGATCGAGAAGGCCATCCTCGGCTTCTCGGGCGAGACCGTGACGATCCGCGGCGCTGGGCGCACCGATGCCGGGGTGCATGCGACGGGGCAGGTGGTCCATGTCGATCTCGACAGGGAATGGGACGCCGACAAGGTGCAGGGCGCGCTCAACGCCCATCTGACGATGGCGGGCGAGGCCGTCGCGGTGCTGGCGGCGGCGCGCGTGGCGGACGATTTCGATGCGCGGTTTTCGGCGACCGCCCGGCACTACCTCTACGTCATCCTCAACCGGCGCGCGCCGGCCGCGCTGATGCGCGGCAATGTCTGGCACGTGCCGCGCTTGCTGGACGCGGACGCAATGCACACGGCCGCGCAACGGCTTCTGGGCAAGCACGACTTCACCACCTTCCGCTCCGTGCAATGCCAGTCGGCAAGCCCGGTCAAGACGCTCGACCGGCTCGACGTGTCACGCGACGGCGATCTGATCGAGGTTCGGGCGTCGGCGCGCTCGTTCCTGCACAATCAGGTGCGCTCGATGGTCGGCTCGCTGAAGAAGGTGGGCGAGGGCGGCTGGAGTGCGGACGACCTCGAGGCGGCACTGACGGCCGCCGACCGCGCCCGCTGCGGGCAGGTCGCGCCGCCCGACGGGCTCTATCTCACCCGGGTCGATTATTGAACGCAGCGACACCGGCCTGCGCGTTCTTCACCAGAGCCGGCCATTCGGCGGTGACGCCGGGCTGCACCGGACGTTCCAGATAGGTGGACAGCACCACATAGCTGCGGGTCGCCTTGACGCCGGGCGTGTCGTAGAGGCGCGCAAGCAGGCCTTCGAGCGCATGCGTGCTTTCCGTGCGTACCTTGAGCAGCATGCAGGTGTCGCCGGCAACCGAGTGGATCTCCTCCACCTCGGGGTGCTCCTCGATTGCGAGCAGCACAGGCGTCTTGCCCCAGCCGGTGGTGTCGACATGCACGAAGGCAAGCATCGGCTTGCCGCTCGCCTCGGGATCGATCAGCGCGGCGACCTTGCGGATCGCGCCAGAGCGGCGCAGGCGCTTCACCCGCTCGTGCGCGGCGGGTGGCGAAAGACCGACGCGCTCCCCCAGATCCGCGTAGCTGATGGTCGCATCTTCGGCCAGAACGCCTAACAGCTTTCGGTCCATATCGTCGAGGGCGCGGCTGCTGGCGCGTTTACGCCGAATACCATCTGTATTTTCGTTCATATCGCATTTCCATCTTGATGCCGAACATCATTCTGCAATCATGAAGGAATGACGAACATCGATCAACAGGATATCGCGGCCGCCCCCGCAAGGATGCCGATCCCCCATTCGCCTTCGTGCTGACCGCTTGCATCGGCGTGATCGGCTCGAACTCGCTGGCACTCGGCCCGATCGCGCCCGAGGTCGCCCGCGCACTGGGAACCAGCGTTCCGGCGGTGATGACGGCTTCAGCCGCCTTCGGCCTCGGCACGGCGGCGAGCGCGGTTTTTCTCGGCCGGCTCATCGACCGCCACGGTGCGCGGCGCATGCTGCTGGCGGCATTGCTGCTGCTTGGCGCAGGACTCGGCGGCAGCGCGCTGGCGCCGGCGCTTGCGGTACTCGTCGCCGCGCAGTTCGTCGTCGGCATCGCCGCAGGTGTCGCGCTGCCGGCAATCTATACGCTGGCAGCGGAGGTTGCGCCCGTTGGACGCGAGAGCCAGACCATCGGTGTCGTTCTCACCGGCTGGACGCTCAGCATGGTCGCCGGCGTCTCGCTTTCGGCGGTGCTGGCCGACCTTGCAGGCTGGCGTCTGGTCTATGCGGTGGTGGCAGCCACCGCCTTTGCCGCGGCGTTGACCGTTTCAGGCTCTGCGGCTGGGACGGCCACGGCCGGCGCAAGCGTGTCGCAATCGCCCTTCGCGGCGCTGCGCGTGCGCGGCGTGGCACCGTTGCTGGCGGCATGTGCGGCCTTCATGACCTCGTTCTATGGCGTTTACGGCTATATCGGCGACCACCTGCACGGGGAACTGGGCCTGCCGCTGAGTGCGAACGGCCTCGTCGCGCTCAGCTACGGGCTCGGCTTCGGCGGTGCCGCACTGCTCGACCGCCTCATCGACAGGGTGGGACCGGGCCTGCTGCTGCCGCTGATCTTCGTGGGCGTTGCGGCCGTCTTTGCCGTCATGGCCGTGGCGAGCGTTTCCTATGTGGCGATGCTGGCGGTGGTCTTCGCCTGGGGGCTGATCAACCATTTCGGGCTCAATGTGCTGATCATGCGGCTGACGGCGCTCGACCCTTCGCGACGCGGCGCGATCATGGGGCTCAACAGCGGCATGACCTATCTGGCGCTGTTTGTCGGCACGATCGGCTTCGGCCAGGTGCACGCGATGTTCGGTTTCGCCGTACTGCCGATGTTGGCCGTTGCGTTGATGCTTGTCGCTGCGGCATTCGCCGCGCGGCGGTAGGTCGTTTCGGGTTTTGAGAAATACCCCTCCACCATGCTGCGCATGGTTCCCCTCCCCGTAAACGGAGGAGGATCCAAGGTTGCAGACGGCCGCGACGCCGGTTCCTCCCCTGCGAAGCGGGGGAGGAACCGGCGTAGGCGGTGGAGGGGGAGTTCCCTTGCTCTTTGCTGGTCCGCTGCTCCAGCTTGCGTTTCTCAGCCGCAGAATACCCTAATTCGGCATCGGGGCGCTGAGTCCCAGCAGGTCCTGCAGCGCGAACAGGGTGAGGACCGACGCCATGAACATGCCGGCGAAGACGCCCGTGGCGACGCCCGGCCCCTTGTCGATGGCCGCATCGGTCAGGCGCCACGAGAGCACCATGCTGGCAAGGAAGATGCCGAGCGACAGCGCGGTCGCCGCCTCGCCGAGCCCCGGCGCGACCAGCCGCAGCAGCGAGGCAGGCAGCATGAACCAGGCAAACAGCGCCGAGCCCCAGTTGGTGGCGACGACATAGGCGACGAAGCGGTCGCGGATACCGACATAGCCGGAGATTGCGGCGAGCGCCGCGATCGGCAGAACCCACGAACCGATGTCGACGACGGCAAGCCGCAGCACCAGCAGCACGCGGCCGACGGAGCGGGCTTCTGGTACGGCCAGTTCGTTGGCGAGCGGCACCCAGCCGACCAGCAGCACCGGCAGCGCGATGAGGATTGCGAAGAACGAGTTCCAGAAGCCGTCGACGGAGAGGTCCAGCATGCGCACGGCGTCGCGCTTGCCCGTCATCATGCGCCAGGCGCCGAGGAGGTGTCTCTGGATGTCCTCGGCGGGTGGCATATCAGGCGAACCAGTCTTCCAGGAAACGCTGGTAGATGCGCGTCAGCGTCTCCAGATCGGAGAGCGCCACGCGTTCGTCGACCATGTGCATGGTCTGCCCGACAAGGCCGAACTCGACCACCGGGCAATGATCCTTGATGAAGCGGGCATCGGACGTGCCGCCGGATGTCGACAGCACCGGCTTGCGGCCGGTGACCGCCTCGACGGATGCGCTTAGGCCGGCCGTCAGCTTCTCGTCGCGGGTAAGGAAGACCGGGCTCGGCCGGTCGCGCCAGATCAGCTCGAAATTGATCTTCTCCCCACGGCCGGGCCGCAGCTTCCTGCGCGCGGCTGCGCGGTCGAGCCGGTTATGGATTTCCGCCTGCAGCGTCTCCGCCGTCCAGGTGTCGTTGAAGCGGATGTTGAACGACGCCTTCGCGCGGGCAGGGATGACGTTGGTGGCCGGATTGCCGACATCGATTGTGGTCACTTCCAGATTTGTCGGCTGGAAATTGCCGGTGCCTTCGTCGAAGGCCGGCGACAGGAGCGCATCGACCAGCATGACGATGCCCGGCACCGGATTGTCGGCAAGGTGCGGATAGGCGGCGTGGCCCTGCCGGCCGTGAACGACGATGTCGCCGGAGATGGAGCCGCGACGGCCGATCTTGATCATGTCGCCGAGCGCCTCCGGGTTGGTCGGCTCGCCGACGATCGCCGCGTCCCAGCTCTCGCCGCGCTTTGCCGCCCAGTCGAGCAGCTTGACGGTGCCGTTGATGGACGGGCCTTCCTCGTCGCCGGTGATCAGCAGGGATACGCTGCCCTTCGGCGCGCCGCGCGCCTCGATATGACGGGCGACTGCCGCGACGAAACAGGCGATGCCGCCCTTCATGTCGACCGCGCCGCGCCCGAACATCCAGCCATCGGCGACCTCGGCCGCGAAGGGCGGGTGCGTCCAGTCGGCCTCGTCGCCCACCGGCACGACATCGGTATGGCCGGCGAACATCAGATGCGGGCCGTTGCCGGAAAGCCGTCCGTAGAGGTTCTCGACGTCCGGTGTGCCGTCCTCGGAGAAGGTCGGCCTGTCGATGGCGAAACCCATCGGCGCAAGCATCGCCTGCAGGGCCGAGAGCGCACCGCCCTCGGCGGGCGTGACGGACGGACAACGGATGAGCGCGGCGAGGTTCGCCGCCGGATCAACAGGCAGGTTCATGTGTGCGATGGATAGACCAAGCCGCCGAAGCTGTCACGTGGAGCGTGACTCAGTCGACGGTGAAAAACATAGGGCCAGAGGGTGCGGCGCAGGGGCAGGTTTAAGCTTCCTCGCGCGCTTCACTTGAACGGTGCGGTTGTCATTACCCCCACCCCTTACCCCTCCCCACAGGGGGAGGGGGCCGTCAACGCATCGCCTTTTCTATCACCGATTCGGCCAAACGTTGTCGGCTCAGAATCCCCCTCCCCCTTGTGGGGAGGGGTATGGGGTGGGGGTACTGCACAAGCACCGGCATCGCATTCCCGGCAGCCCGGCATTGACCCGCCCGGATATGAATGTCTCCATCCGGGTTCGCGCGGAGGACTGGCATGATCGGTGACGACACGAAGATCGCGGTTGCGGGGGCGGGAAGCATCGGCTGCCATGCCGGGGGCTGCCTCGCGCTTGCGGGGCGCGGGGTGACACTGCTTTGTCGGCCGGCGCTCGCCGATGCCGTCGAAAAGCGGGGGCTGCGGATCGTCGATCTGGGCGGCGGCGCTCGCGACGTGCCGGCACGTGCGATCGGGGCCGAAAGCGATCCTGCGGTGGCATTGGCCGATGCCGGTGTCGTGCTCGTGACGGTGAAGAGCCGCGACACGGCGGCGATGGCCGAACTGGTCGCCCGCCACGCACGGGCCGACGCGGTGGTCGTCAGCCTGCAGAACGGCGTCAGGAACGCCGATGCGTTGCGCCGGGCTTTGCCGGCAACGATGACCGTCGTCACCGGCATGGTGCCGTTCAACGTGGTGCGCGGCGAGACGGCGGAAGGCGCGCCAATGTTCCATCGTGCCAGCAGCGGTTCGACACTTCTGGCGGCGGGTGTGCCGGATCTTCGCGATTTGCTTGACGTCGCCGGCTTTCCAGTCGCGGAACATGGCGACATCGACGCCGTGCTGTGGGGCAAGCTTATCATGAACCTCAACAACGCCTTCAACGCGCTGTCGGGCCTGCCCTTGGCCGAGCAGCTTGGCGACCGCCGCTGGCGGCGGCCGTTTGCCGATCAGGTGAGCGAGGCGCTGGACGTGTTGCGGGCGGCGGGCATCCGGCCTCGCGCGGCAGCCGGACCGCCCCCGGCTCTGATTCCCTTGATCCTGCGGCTGCCCGACTGGCTGTTCCGCATACTGGCCCGACGCATGCTGTCGATCGACGCGCAGGCGCGATCCTCGATGTGGGAGGATCTGCAGCGCGGGCGGCCGACGGAAATCGACGAGTTTCAGGGCGTCATCGTGGAGCTGGCCGAACGGCATGGCCGGACGGCACCGTTGTCGGCGCGCGTTGTGAAGCTAGTGCGGGATGCGGAAAGGGCCGGTGCGGGATCGCCGGTGCTCACGCCCGAAGATATGGCGGGCGCCTAGCGCCTGCCTGCTACTTCGGCCGGTTGGTCGCCTGGCCGTACTGGTTGGCGCCGGGCGTGCCTGGCATCAGGCACAAGCCTACGAAGACGATGAAGTTGAGCAGCGGCACGAACAGCAGGGCGGCGAACAGGCCGGGCTTGTCGAGGTCGTGCAAGCGCTTGGCGCCGAGCGCGGCCTGCGCCCACAGCGAGGCGATCATGACCGCGCTGAGCAGCGTCTCCCAGAACGCGCCGCCGCTGCCGCTCTCCTGCGCCAGCGTCAGCCGGTAGACCATGAAGACGACGAGGATCATCATCAGCAGGCCGGCCAGAAAATAGGCGGCGCGGCTGATCCGGCCGGAAAAGCCGAAAAAGAGCCATAACATCTGGTTCGCAGGCACGGTGGCGGTCTCCGCAGGATCGCGTTCTAGGTCAGGATGAACCGGCGCGCAGCGCCGATCAATCCCGCAGCAGCTCGTTGATGGAGGTCTTGGAGCGCGTCTTCTCGTCGACCCGCTTGACGATCACGGCACAGTAGAGGCTGGGGCCCCAGTTCTCGCCGGGCACGTTCTTGCCGGGCATGGTGCCGGCGACGACGACGGAGTAGGGCGGTACCTCGCCGTAGAACACCTTGCCGGTGTCGCGGTCGACGATCTTGGTCGACTTGCCGATGAAGACGCCCATGCCGAGCACCGAGCCCTCGCGCACGATGCAGCCTTCGACCACTTCCGAGCGCGCGCCGATGAAGCAGTTGTCCTCGATGATGGTCGGGCCGGCCTGCATCGGCTCCAGCACGCCGCCGATGCCGACGCCGCCCGAAAGATGCACGTTCTTGCCGATCTGGGCGCAGGAGCCGACGGTGGCCCATGTGTCGACCATGGTGCCTTCGCCGACATAGGCGCCGAGATTGACGAAGGACGGCATCAGCACGGCGCCCGGCGCTACATAGGCCGAGCGGCGCACGATGCAGTTGGGCACGGCGCGGAAGCCGGCCTTCTCGAATTCGTTCGGGGACCAGCCGTCGAACTTGGAGGGCACCTTGTCCCACCAGACCGCCTCGCCGGGGCCGCCCTTGACGATCTCCATCGGGTTGAGCCGGAACGACAGGAGCACGGCCTTCTTCAGCCACTGGTTGACCGTCCATGTGCCGTCAGCCGCCCGTTCGGCGACGCGGGCCTGGCCCTTGTCGAGCATCTCGAGGGCTGCCTCCACCGCATCGCGCACTTCGCCGCGCGTGCCGGTGTTGACGCCGTCGCGCTCATCGAATGCCTTCTCGACAGTCTTCTCGAGGGCCGCCAGATCCGGCTTGGTCATGAAATGCTCCATTACGCGCTGTTAAGGGGTAGACAATAGGCTGGACGTAACGAGGTGGCCCTCGGGTCGGCGCGGAAACTATGTCATGCGCGGTGGGGGTCAATGACGGGGCGCGCCGCTGCGCGGCGCATAGAGACAGATTGGAATTTTCATGAATCCGGAGGACAAATCCGGCTGGACGCCGTTGCCGCATTCGGACGAGGATCTCGAGCGCGCGAAGGCCGTGCCGGATACCCCGCAAACCCGCGCACCTGCCTACAGGCTCGCCTGGGACGACGAGGAATTCATGACACGGCGCGAGCTGCGCGCCGTGCGCCTGCAGCTCGAACTGCTGAAGCCGGAAATGATGCTTGCCGAGCGCGGCATCCGCTCGACCGTGGTGCTGTTCGGCGGCGCGCGCATCCCGGAGCCGGGCGGCGAGGCGTGGGCGGCCAAGAACGAGACCCAGCGCAAGAACCTCGAGGCGAACGCCCGCTATTACGAGGAAGCGCGTAATTTCGCGCGGCTGTGTTCGCAGCATTCGGCCAAGACCTATTACCGCGAGTTCGTGGTGGTGACGGGCGGCGGGCCGGGCGTGATGGAAGCCGGCAATCGTGGCGCAGCAGACTGCGGCGCGCCTTCGATAGGCCTCAACATCGTGCTGCCGCACGAGCAGGCGCCGAACCTCTATGTGACACCGGAACTGTGCTTCAACTTCCACTATTTCGCGGTCCGCAAGATGCATTTCATCATGCGCGCCAAGGCGGTGGCGGTGTTCCCCGGTGGCTTCGGCACGATGGACGAGTTCTTCGAGACGCTGACGCTGATCCAGACCGGACGCATGGAGCGGGTTCCGGTGATCCTGTTCGGCAAGGAGTTCTGGTCGAAGGCCGTCGATCTCGACTATCTGGCCGAACAGGGCACCATCTCGCCCGGCGACCAGCACCTGATCGACGCGGTCGACACCGCCGAGGAAGCCTGGGACATCGTCAAGGAATTCTACGAGATCGCTTGAGGGGTAGCGGTTTGCGCGGGGGCGCGCTCAACCTCGGCGCGCCATGTCGCAGGGCGACCCGCTGGCGGGGTTGCGGCAACTGCGCTAAGGGCATTGGCATGAACATGGCTCGCCGCCCGACCTGGTTTGCGACGCTGCGGCGCGACCGCGGCCTGTTCGCGCTGATCGGTTGCCTGATCCTGTTCCTGAACGTCCTGCAGCCCATTACCGCGGCGAAGGCTGGCGAAAACGACCTTTGGGTGATCTGTACCGTTTACGGCGCGGAGAAGCCGGTCGACGGTTCCGACCTGCCGGCGCCGCTGCAGGAAAAATGCCCGATCTGCCTGTTCGGCCACGGCGGCCAGGCAGGGCCGGTCTACAAGGCCTTGCTGGCTGCGGAGCCGGCCTTCCCGACGCCGCTGGCGCTGTCGTTCGTTCACACCTTCGTCGAAGCAGACGAGAATTTCGCTCCGCGACCGGACGATCCGCCGCCGGCGATCCGCGGCCCGCCCCTTTCCGCCTGAAGTCGAGCCGGCCTCGAACAGGGGTCTTTGATACTTCAGACGCTGAAAGGAAAAACCATGCGTCATCTCATGCTTCAATTCGCTGCGGCCAGTGCGCTGACGGCGTTCTCCGTCGCCACCGCCTACGCGCATGCCTCGCTGGAAACGGCGAATGCCGCGCCCGGCAGCTACAAGGCCGTCGTCCGCATCCCGCATGGCTGCGAGGGCCAGGCCACCCACACCGTGCGCGTCGAGGTCCCGGAAGGCTATGTCGGCGTCAAGCCGATGCCCAAGGCGGGCTGGACGCTGGCCGTCGATAGCGGTGACTATCAGAAGAGCTACAACCTGCACGGCCGCGAGGTTTCGTCCGGCACCAAGGCAGTCACCTGGTCCGGCGGTTCACTGGAAGACGGCCACTATGACGAATTCGTGCTGTCGGGTTCGCTGGCCGGCGTCGAGGAAGGGCAGAAACTGTTCTTCGTGACGACGCAGACATGCGCCGACGGTGAGGTGAAGTGGAACGAGATTCCGGCCGAAGGGGAGGACCCGCATGCGCTTGCGCATCCCGCACCGGGCCTGACGATCCTTGCCGCCGAAGGCGGCCACGATCACGCCGGCCATGGCGGCGGCGGCGAGCGGGCCGTTGTTGCCGGTGACCTCGAGATCACCGCCGCCTGGGCGCGCGCGATGCTGCCCGGTCAGCCTGCCGGCGGCGGATACCTGACCATCGCCAACAAGGGCGACGAGGCCGACCGGCTCGTGGGCGCCAGCGCGTCGGCCGCCGACCGCGTCGAGATCCACACCATGGAAGTCGTCGACGACGTGATGGTGATGCGCCCCGTGGAAGGTGCGCTGGAAATTCCTGCCGGCGAAACGGTCGAGCTCAAGCCGGGCGGCCTGCACATCATGTTCCTCGACGTGTCGGACCCGTTCCGCGAAGGTGGCACAGTTGCCATCACGCTCGAATTCGAGAAGGCGGGTTCGGTGGATGTCGGACTGCCGGTGCGCTCCGCACGGGGCGGCGATGGCGGGGGCCACCACAAGCATTGACGTGGCAGCGCGAAGGGCGCTGCCCACGCGTGACCTTGCAAAGGAGCGAGGCGGCCGGTCGGCCGCCTCTTTCGTTTCTAGATGCGCTGCCCCGCATCGTCGAACAGGAAACAGGCGTCCGGGTCGACGCCGACCGTGACGGTCTCGCCGACGCGCACGCCGCTCGCGCCCTTGAGTTGGGCGATGATCGTCGCGTCGTCGCCGGGCGCGGTATAGAGGTAGGAGATCGCGCCGAGACGCTCGATGGCGTTGCAGGCGAGCGTGATCCGGAACGGGCCCTCGGCCCCTTCGCTGAGATGCTCGGGCCGGATGCCGAGCGTGACGGTGGCGGGCGTCTTTGCCGGCATCGCGCGCGGCCGCACCGGCAGGCCCGAGAGGCCGAGCTCCGGCACATCGACGAGCAGCGCGCCGTCCTTGATGCCGGAGACGGAGGCGTCGATGAAATTCATGCGCGGCGAGCCGATAAAGCCGGCGACGAAACGATTGTCGGGGTCGGAATAGAGCGTCATCGGGCTGCCGATCTGTTCGACCAGACCCGCGCGCAGCACCACGATCTTGTCGGCCAGAGTCATTGCTTCGACCTGGTCGTGGGTCACGTAGACCATGGTCGCGCCGAGGTCCTTGTGCAGCTTGGCGATCTCCAGCCGCATCTTCACGCGCAATTCGGCGTCTAGGTTGGAGAGCGGCTCGTCGAACAGGAAGACGTCCGGGTTGCGCACGATGGCGCGGCCGATGGCGACGCGCTGGCGCTGGCCGCCCGACAGCTGGCGCGGCTTGCGGTCGAGATAGTCGGTCAGATGCAGCATTTCGGCCGCCTGCCGCACCAGCTTCTGGCGCTCGGCCTTGGCCATGCCGGCCATTTCGAGGCCGAAACCCATGTTCTCCGCCACGCTCATATGCGGATAGAGCGCGTAGGTCTGGAACACCATGGCGATGCCGCGCTTGGCGGGGTCGGTGGTTGTCACGTCGCGGCCGCCGATGCTGATCGTGCCGCTGTCGGAACGTTCCAGCCCCGCGATCATGCGCAGCAGCGTCGACTTTCCGCAGCCGGAAGGCCCGACGAAGACGACGAACTCGCCGCTGTGTGCCGCGAGCGAGACGCCGCGGATGACTTCGGTGGCACCGAAGGATTTGTGAAGATTGCTGAGCGCCAGTTCCGCCATGCCGGGATTCCCTATTTGACCGCGCCTTCGGTGAGGCCGCTGACGAAGCCGCGCCCGATCAGCGCGAAGATCGCCACGACCGGAACGATCGCGACGGTCGCGCCCGCGAGCAGCAGGCCCCAGTCGATCTGATATTGCCCGATGATGCCGGAGAAGCCGACCGGCAGGGTCCGTTTCGCGTCGGAGAGGATGAGGACCGAGGCGAAGACGTATTCCGTCCATGCCGTCACGAAAGCGTAGATGCCGACGGATGCGATGCCCGGAGCGATGAGCGGGATCATGATGCGCCGCAGGATCGTCAGCGTCGGCGCGCCGTCCATCACTGCAGCCTCCTCGATTTCCTTGGGTACGCCGGCGAGGAACGAGCGCAGCATCCAGATCGAGAACGGCAGCGCGAAGGCGACGTTGACGATGACGAGCGCCGGCAGCCGGTCGACCAGCCCGACCTTGGCGAACAGCCCGAACAGTGGGATCAGCACCACGATGGACGGGAACGCGTAGGCGAGCAGGATCGTGCGATAGAGGATGCCGCGCCCTGGAAAGACGAGGCGGAAGAAGGCGTAAGCGGCGGGTATCGCCAGAAGCAGCGTCAGCACCGTCGAGGATGCCGCCACGATGAGGCTGTTGACCAGATAGACCGGATAGTCCGACGCCTCGAACAGCTTCTGGTAGTGCTGCAGCGTGAAGCTTTGCGGGATCATCGTCGGGCTGCGCGCGATGATCTCCTGCGGGATTTTGAACGATCCCGACACCACCCACCAGAACGGCAGGCCCACCAGCACCACGAAGAAGGCGACGACGGCGACGAGCGCGGCATTGAGGCCGAGCGAACGGTTCATCGGTCGTCTCCCCGGTCGAGCGCGCGGGTGGCGACCACGGCGAAGGCCATCAGGAGCAGCGTGGCGAGCACCGAGACGGTCGCGGCCTCCGACAGGCGATAGCCCTTGAACGCGGTCTCGTAGATGAGCACCGGCAGCGTCCGCGAGCCGCCAGCCGGCCCGCCGCTGGTCAAGAGCCATATGATGTCGAAGACGTTGAAGGAAAGCAGCGTGCCGATGACGGCGAGAACGCCCAGTGTCGGCGCCAGCAGCGGCCACGTGATGCGCCTGAAGCGCTGCCAGGCGTTGGCACCGTCGATGCGCGCGGCCTCGTAGAGGTCGTCGGGAATGCGGGTCAGTCCGGCCAGCATCATCAGCGCGATGAACGGGAACCAGCGCCAGGAATTGATGAAGACGAGCGTCGCCATCGCCGTCCACGGCGTGGCGAAGAAGCCGACCGGACGCTCGACGATGCCGGCCTGGATCAGCAGCGGATTGATCATGCCGCCGGAGGTCGAGAACAGCCAGCGCCAGATGACCACGACCACGACCGTGGGCACGATCCAGGTAAGGATGACCCATGTCCGGGCGACGCGCACGCCTGGGAACTTCTCATTAAGCACCAGCGCCACGGCCAGCGCGAGAACCGTCTGCAGGACGGCGTTGGCGACGACCCAGACGACGCTGAGCCATGCCGCGTTCCAGAAGGACGGGTTGGAAAGCACACGGCTGTAATTGTCCAGCCCGACAAAGGCTCCGGGCGCGCCGATGACGCGCACGTCCTGCAGGGATAGCTGGACAGCCTGGACCAGCGGCCACCCGAGGGTGGCCGCCAGGAAAAGAAGGGCCGGTGCGACCAGAACGAAGGCCAGGGCTCTTGTCTGCTGCATCCGGCTGTCTCCGTCAGCGCCTTACTGGGCGACTTCCTGCATCCGAGCCTGGCCCGCGGTCACGGCTTCGGCTGCGGACTGGCCAGACACCACAATCGACTGCAGGGTCTCGGCGATGATGTTCTGCGCCGAGATCGCAGCGATCGAGGGGAAGGTGCGGCCGCTCGTGAACCCGAACAGCCGGCCGTTCTGTGCATTGTCGATGACGGTCTCGATCTGCTCGCGATACTTTTCGACCATCGGATCGGCCCAGAAGGTCTCCGCCTCGGCGCCGTCTGCCGTCACCGGCATGAACAGGCCCGGCTCCATGTTGAGGAAGCGGCCATAGTTCTCGGGCTCGAGCAGGAAGGAAACGAACTTCTTCGACGCCTCCATCTTCGCCTCGTCCTTGGACAGGAGCATCACGGCGTTGGCGTAGGAGATGGTGTTGTGCTCGCCGCCGTCCTTGGACGGGATGGCCGCGACGCCGAGGTCGGCCGCGTCACCCTCGGCCTGCGTGTCGTAGGTGGCGATGACGGAGAACTGCATCACCATCGCGCAGGCCTTCGACGAGAAGCAGGCTTCCGCCTCGCCCCATGTCCAGGAGGTGGAGTCGGCCGGCGAGAACGTGTTGAGATCGGCATAGAACTCGTAGGCGCCGACGGTCTCCGGATTATCGAAGCGCAGCGTGCCATCCTCGTTGTAGATCTCGGTCGCGCCGCCATTGACCATGACGGAATAGACGGTCTGGTCGGTGTAGAGCTGCTTGTTGGCAGGCAGGCCCATGCCCGAGACGCCGTCGACCGACAGCTTCTCGGCCGCAGCGCGCCACTCTTCCCATGTCGTCGGGGCTTCGATGCCTGCTTCTTCAAGCACGCTCTTCCGGTACCAGAGGTTCATGGCCATGTTGTAGAGCGGTACGGCCCATACGCCGCCGTCATAGGAATAGGCCTCGACGGTGGAATCGACGAAATCATGCTTCGCGTCGAGTTCCTTGACGAAGTCCTCGACCGAGGTCAGCGCGCCGATGTCCTTGAGGATCGGCGTGAAATCCGGAATGGCGAACAGCATGTCCGGGCCCTGTCCGGCGGCGAGTGCGGCCGGCGCCTTGGCATAGACCTCGCCCCAGTTCTGCGGCTCCTGCTTGACCACAATGTCGGGGTTGGCGGCGTTGAAGGCGTCGATCAGCTCCTGCACGCGCGCGACGCGGTGCGGCGGCTGCTCCATGTGCCAGAGCGTCACTTCGACAGGCTCCTGCGCGAGTGCCGCGACAGGCATCAGCATGGTTGTGGCGAGCGCCAGCTTCAGTATCGATTTCATCTCGTGTTCCCTTTCCTCACTCCACTTGAGCCCCGGACATTGTTTCAAAGGTGCGGGTTTCGGGGCCGAAACCGCGCCACCAGTTGCTCGTTGTTCTCCCTGGCGCCCGGCATGTTCGCGCTCAGATAGATCGGTGCGTTGCCGTCGCCGACCAGACAGGCAGCCACGCCCGCCATGATCGCGTTGATGATCGCGACACCGATGGCGGTGGAAACCGGGCCGACCTTGAGTTCGCTGCCTTCCACGCCGATCACCGCGTCTCCGGGCGGGGCGCCGTTGTCGAGCACGATGTCGGCAAGGTCCGCCAGCCGCTCCCGGCCTTTCGCCGCCGCGCTGGAATAGTCGACGGAGGTGATCGCGATCACCGTCGCGCCGCGCGCCTTGCCGATGCGGGCTGCTTCCAGCGGCGCGGCGTTGACGCCGGAATTGGACGACACGAACAGCACGTCGTCGGGACTGATGGGGTAGCGGTCCATGATGGGGCCGACCACGCCTTCCATCCGCTCATAGGCAGTGCCTGCGACCGCACCCTCGTGCAGCATTGTTGGCCCGGCGAGGATCGGCACGGTCAGCGCCAGCCCGCCGGCGCGAAAATGCACTTCCTCGGCGAGCATGTGGGAGTGGCCGGTGCCGAAGACGTAGACGAGCCCGTCGCGCCGCGCGGTCTCCACGATCGCATCCACCGCCCGCGCCATCGGCTCGGCGAGCGTGGCCTTCAGCGCCGTCAGCCGGGCGATCAGATCGGAGAAATACGCGTCCTGTATGGTGTTCATGCCTGCGTTCGGGCTCCCAGTGAGAGGTCGACTTTCATGACGAAGAAATCGCCGCGATAGGTGGAGCGCACGAACTCGAACGGGCTGCCGTCCTGATCGCGGGTCAGACGCGTGAGGTCGAGCACCGGGGCGCCGGGGTCGGTGTGCAGCGTGCGCGCGATGTTGGCGTCGGCGAGCCCGGCCATCAGCGTCTGCTCGGCCAGCGTCGGCACGATGCCGTATTCGTCCGTCAACGTGGCGTAGAGCGAGGTGGTGCGGAAGTCGGCGCGCTCCAGCAGGTGCGGGGCGCGGCTGGCGATGATTTCGGTGGTTTCCAGCGCGACCGGCATGCCGTCGACAAAGCGCACGCGGGTGAGGCAGTGGACCATGCCTGTCGCGGGCAGCGAAAGGGCGCGTGCCGTCTGCTCGTCGGCGCGCCGCGTGATCGAGGAGACAATGATGGACGAGGCCTGCCGGCCCTGACGCGTGATCTCCTCGGTAAAGCCGCTCAGCGTTTCGAGCCGTTGCTCGATCTGCCGGCTGGAGACGAAGGTGCCTTGCCCGGTGCGCGTTTCAACCAACCCCTTGCCGATGAGATGGCGCAGAGCCTGGCGCGCCGTCATCCGGCTGACGCCAAGGCGCTCAGACAGCGCGCGCTCGGAATCGATCTTTTCCTCCGCCTTGAGCACGCCGGACGCGATCTCGGCCTCGAGATCGGCGGCGATCCTCAGATAGAGCGGTGCATTGTCCATCACGCGTCCCCAGCGGCTGGTATAGTCCAGCTCTGTAGTGGTATATACCACTCACTTTGACGCGCAGGACCTGCGGAGTCAAGAGGCTCCGCAGGGGCGTTAAGTCAGGCCGCTCAGGCGCAGGCGATCAGCCGAGAAGCCTGTCGCGGGCCGCGATGTAACGGGCGAAGGCCGGCTCCAGCGCGGCCGTGCCCTGCGGGTCGGGAGCGTAGGTGCGGCCGCGGCCGGTGACGGCGTTAGACGCAACATTGATCGTTTCGAACGCGCCGTCGGCAGTGGCCGCCAGAAGGGCCGCGCCCCGCGCGCCGAACTGGGACCCTTCCGGCACCTCGACCGGCTGGCCGATGAGGTCGCAGATCATCTGCACCCAGTCGGGGTTCTGCGCGCCGCCGCCGGTGAGCAGCACGCGGTCGCCGTCGAAGGCGAGCAGGTCGAACAGGTCGCGCATGGCAAAGGCCACGCCTTCGAGCACCGCGCGGAACAGGCAGGCACGGTCATGCCGTGGCGACAGGCCGGAGAACTGCGCCCGTGCAGCGTGATCGACCCTGGGCGCGATGATGCCGCTTTCCGACAGGTAGGGCAGGTAGACGAGGCCGTGCGCGCCCGCGGAACCGCGCGGATCATCTCCGTCATCATGGCGAACCGTTCCGGCCTGGAAGCGAGGTCGGGCGCGAGCGCGTTGAACGCCCAGTCGAGATTGAGCGTGCCCGCGACATTGACCATGGCGCGATACCAGCGTTCGCCCGGCAGCGTGAACAGAAGGCCGATGTCGGCCGGCTCGAAGATTGGCCGGTCGTGGGCGACCCCGACCATGCAGGTGGTGCCGAGCACGGCCGTCGCCGTTCCAGCGGCAAGCCCGCCCGCGCCGATGACGGTGGCGGCGACATCACCCGCGCCGACCGCGACCGGCAGGCCCATGGGCAGGCCGATGGCTTGTGCTGCCTCGCTGGTGAGACCGCCGACGAAGCTCTCCGATTCGGCAACGGGCGGCAGCAGGTCGGCCGCGTCCTCGAGACCGAACAGCGCGATCATCGCGTCGCTACGGGTGCGGGCAGTCGCAGAACCGGGCAGCACCGAAGCCTCGGTGCGGTCGGTCGCGATCGTTCCGGTCAGGCGAAAGCGCAGAAAATCCTTGTAGCCAAGCACATGGCGCGTGCGCGCCAGCGTTGCCGGTTCGTGGCGGGCAAGCCATGCAAGCAGCGGCAGCGTGCAGCCCTGCTGCATCACCGAGCCGGACGAGGCGAAGATGCGGCGCATGAATTGCGGGTCGCGGGCGACATGTGCGTCGATGAGCGCCTGCGCGCGGCTGTCCTCCCAGGTGATGCCGTTGCGCACGGCCTGACCGTCCGCATCGACGAGCCACGCGCCGACCATGGCCGCCGTCAGGCCGATGCCACGAATGCGGGACGCGTCGACGCCACTCTCTCGCACCACGCGTCCCAGCACGTCGAGCGCCGCCTTCCAGGCCTCGGCGGGGTCGAGCTCGCTCCAGCCGGGATGCGGCCGCAGCACGGTCGTACGGTGCTGGGCCTCGGCGAGCTGGTTGCCGGCGAGATCGAAGATCGCGGCCTTGGTCAGCGAGGTGCCGGCATCAAGGCCGATATAGAGATGGTCGCTCACATTGCCTCCGCGAGAAGGGCGTTTCACAAACGGGAGCGAGGACGCGACAATCATCGTCGTCCGTCGCACGGGTTTCCTGCCGCGAGCGCCGGCAAAAGGCAGCCGGCGCCGACATGGTCGGGACCGGTCCAATACCAATACCGAACCAAATGACAAGCCGCCTGTGCGGTAAACGGATGGCGAATCAGCCGAAGATGAGCGGCGTCGGATCGGGAAAGAGGTCGCCCCAGATGTCCAGGAAGGCGCCTTCGCCGACACCCGGCATCATGGTGAAATCGGGGTATTTCTCGGCGCTGAGTTGCAGGTGGAGATGCGGCAGCCACCAGCCGTTTTCCTCGAAGTCGCCCATCTCGCAGAAGGCGGTGCCCGCGGCGATCCGGTCGCCCGGCTTCCAGCGCCGTGCGGACGCGAAGCTCAGATGCCCCCACAGCGACCAGAATTTCCTGTCGTCGCCGAACGCATGTTCGAGGACGAGAACGCCGCCATAGTCGAGCCGCACGTCGACGATGCGCGCGTCGACCACCTCGCCGTCCAGCGGAAGGATGAGTTGCGTGCCGGCATCGCAGAAAAGATCGAGGCCGAGATGATGGTCGCGCCGGACGGCAGGATCGAAGACGGAAATATAGTTGTCGGTGCTGTAGACCGTCCGGTATTCGTGCCAGGTGCCTATGCCGAGGCGTGCGCCCTGGGCGGCCATGTAGGCATCATAGAGGCGCTGGGCCGTCTTCCGATCCTGCGCGGCCGAGGCCGCGGCGATGTCGGAGACCGCGCCGCCGAGCTCCAGCTCGACGGAGGAAATTTCGCGTACCGATGGCGCGATGATGCCATGCCATTCCCCGGCATTGGCTGCGATCCATTGGCGCAGCGCCGCCCCACCGAGAACCGGCACCAGCCCGGCGCCCTGCCGCAGCAGTGCCCGCGCGACCACCGGGTCCATGCGCTCCACGCGCGCCAGCAGCGATGTTCCTTTCGTCAGGTCCGCCAGCCGGGCGTGCACGTCATTCGCTGGCGCAGACAGGTCGACTTCGCCGGCCAGCAGCGGGCCGAGCGCGGGCAGCGACATGCCTTTTTCGCGCAGAAGGGTGTCGATCGCGTCAGGCTTCATTACTCGTTTTCCTTCGGGCGGTAGCACGCCATCCTGTCGGCCAGATCGTTCCGGCCCGCTTCGCGCAGCCGCGCCTCGGCGGCAAGCATGTCGCGGGCGCGCTCGTCCTGGCCGAGCTTGAAGCGCACCTCGCTGCGTTCGATGGGCAGTTCGTAGCCGACGATGTTGGGCAGGCGCCGCTCCAGCCCGCCCGACCCGAGTTCACCCATCGACCACGCGTCCTGCCGCCCACGCTCCATATGGGTGACGAGCTGGCTGAGATGGCGCGCGGTGGCGGCTTCCGGGATGATTTCCGGTCGGCCGTGGAAATGCGCGACCATGAAATTCCAGGTCGGTGCGCTGTCGCGGTGCGGGGCGGCCGGATACCAAGACGACGAGATGTAGCTGCCGCCGTCCATCAGGATCGCGATGCTGGGCAAGCCCTGCCGCAGGAAGCGCACGTGGTCGTTGGCGAGTGCCACATGCGAGACGAGCCGGTTGCGCGCGCGGTCGGCCATGAAGACCGGATGCGAGATGGCGACGCCCTCGTCGTGGGCGGTGACCAGCGTGCCGAGCACGACGCGGTCGACGAGGTCGAACAGTTCGGCCGGGTCGTGCGGCTGGAAATAGGGCTTCGTGTAGAGCATCGGTCTTACGCGTGAATGGGGGACGGCGGCCGGCCCACGGCCAGTTGCGTTCGATCTCGCCGGCAAGGGCGAACAGCAGGCCCTCGCCGCCGAGCGGGCCCATGAACTGGATGCCGATAGGCAGGCCGTCCGCGCTCTGCGCCATCGGCACGCTCATGGCCGGTATGCCGGCAGCATTGGCGGGGTGGGTGAAGGCGGTGACGTCCATCAGAAGGTCGACGAAGCCGCGCCAGTCGGCGCTGCGCACGTCGAGCGCGCCGAGCGGCAAAGGCAGGTTCGGCATTACCGGCGCCATGATGACGTCGACCTCGGCGAACAGCCGACCGAAAGCGCGGGCCGTCGCGTTGGCCGTATTTCGGGCGCTCAGCACCTCGGTCGCGCCAAGCTCGCGGCCGAACGCTGCGAGCCCTAGATTGACGGGCTCGAAATTATCGTCGTCGGCGGGCTTGCCGAAGGCGCCGGCGACGTCGTCCACCTCAATGGCAGTGTAGGTCGCGATTAGTTTCGTCAGCGCATCCTTCAGCGCGCCGGCGTCGTGGGCGAATGTAACCGGCACGATCGTGTGCCCGAGGCCCCGCAACCGCTCCGCCGCTTCGTCCAGCGCATCGGCGATCTCCGGTTCCGGCTGCGTCTGCAGGCCCGATTGCGCGACGAGCCCGATGCGGAGCCGTCGCGGCCCGCTTCCCGCAGCGGCCAGATAGGAGCCATCCTTGGCGGGCGCGGCATAGAGCGCGCCCGGCTCCGGCGCGTCGGTCAGGTCGAGGAGCAGCGCCGAGTCGCGCACGCTGCGGGTCAGCGCATGGTGGCTGACGAGGCCGCCCCAGTTCTCGGTCGAAACCGGACCGCAGGGCACGCGGCCGCGTGACGGCCGGAAGCCGAACAGGCCGGCGCAGGACGCCGGTATCCTGATCGAGCCCGCGCCGTCATTGGCGTAGGCCGTGGGCACCATGCCGGCGGTGACCGCCGCTGCCGCACCGCCCGACGAACCGCCGATGCTCCGCTGCGTGTTCCACGGGTTGAGCGCCGGCCCGTGGAGGGAGGATTCGGTCGCGACGTTGCAGGAAAATTCCGGGAGGTTGGTCTTGCCGACCACGACCAGCCCGGCCGCGCGGTAGCGAGTAACGATCTCGTGGTCGCTGTCGGAGACGTTGCCACCCGCCGCCCGGCAGCCAAAGGACATCGGCGCACCCGCATAGGACGGGCAGTCGTCCTTGAGCAGGGTCGGAACGCCACGCAGCGGCGCATCCTGCGGCAGGCGGCGTAGCTGTTCGCGCGCCTCGTCTTCCATGCGCAAGACGACGGCGTTGAGGCGGGGATTGGCCCGGTCGATAGCAGCAAAGGCCTCGCTGACGGCTTCGTCCGGGCTCAGCACCCCCGCCCGAATGGCTTCGGAAAGGCCGATCGCGTCGCTTGTTGCATAGTCGAATTCGGAAGCACGCATATCGGCCAGTCCTTCGCAGTCTACTCGGCGTCCTTGGTCACCGCCCAGAAGCGGTGGGAGCCGCCGAGCCAGCCGGAATAACCCTTCACGGACGACGACAGCGCAGTGACGTTCGACAGGTTGAACAGGCCGAGGATCGGCACCTGCTTGCCCATCTCGTTCCAGTTCGGAGAAGACCGCCTTGCGTTCTGCCGGCTCCTGCAGGGTCTGAACCTTTTCGAGCAGCTCCTCCGCCTTCGGATCGTCCCACATGCGGGTGGGCTCGACCGACTTGTCGCCGATGAAGGACTGGAAGCTCAGGAGCGGATCAAGACGGGCCGAGTAGGCAAAGACGGCCAGTTCGTAATTGCCGGCGCGGTACTGCTCGAGCTGCGTCGCCCAGTCGCGCACGTCGAGATTGACGTTGATGCCGGCCGAAGAGAGCATCGCCTGCACGATCGTCGCGACCTGTACGCGGTTCTGGCGATTGGCGACGAGGATGGAGAGCGGTTCGCCATTGTAGCCGGCTTCAGTGGCCAGAGCGCGCGCCTTTTCCACGTCGTATGCCGGCCAGGTGGCGGCGGAGTCGTCGTAATAGTAGGTGCCTTCGGCGATGACCGATGGGTTCGGGCGATAGAACTCGCCGCCAAGCGCTTCGGAAAGCTGCTTGAGGTCGATGGCATGTGCGATCGCCTGACGCATGCGGACGTCTTCCAGCGCCGGCGCGGCGGTCTGGATCTGCAGCGTCATCATCGCCGGTGTCGGCTGAATGTCTACGGTGATGTCGCGGGCGCGCAGCGTCTCGACCAGCGTCGGCTCGACCTCGTCGATGACGTCGATCTCGCCGGACTGCAGGCCGTTGGCCCGCGTGCTGGCATCGGGCACCGTCATGAAGCGGATGCGCTCGACGCTGGCCTTCTTGTTCCCGACATTGCCGTCGGGCGCGCCCGGCAGCGCGGCATAGTCGTCGAAGCGCACGATATCGAGATAGCGGCCGCTCTCCAGCGTGTCGAAGCTGTAGGGGCCGGTGCCCACCGGCTTGACGAAGGCGCCGCTCTCATCGACCGAGGAGGGGCTGAGAATCCACGGCGTGCACTGGACGGTCGCCATGGTGATGAGGAAGTTGGACGTCGGCTCGGAGAAGGTGAAGCGCACGGTCGTGTCGTCAAGCGCCTCGACCGTCTCAAGCTTCGGGCCGATGCCGCCATTGTAGCGGGCCGCGCACTGGAAGGCCGTCTCGGGATCGAGGTAGCGCTCGAAGTTCCACACCACGTCCTGCGCCGTCAGCGTCTTGCCGTCGTGGAACGGTACGCCCTCGCGCAGGCGGAAATCGTAGACCTTGCCGCCCTCGCTGACCGACCATTCCTCGGCCAGCATCGGCTTGATGGACAGGTCGTCGGAGAAGCCGACGAGGCCCTCGACGACGTGCAGCATCACCATGTCCGAATTGGCGTCGCGGTTGACGCCCGGATTGGTGCTGGCGATGTCGGAGTGGATTGCCACGCGCAGCGTGTCCGCATCTTGCGCGGCCAGCGGCGCAGTCGAGACCAGAAGGCTCGCGGCGAGCGATGTCAGGAAGGATATTCCGAAAGGTTTCATGCTCAGGCTCCCATTGTTTGTGATTGCGCCACTCAGCGGGCTGCGGTGACGATGCTGGTGAAGAAGTCTTCGGCCGGATCGACCATCTCGAACGGCGAGTGGGCGACGCCCGGAACGATGTCGCGGCGCACCGCGATGCCATGGGCCTCGAAGGAATCGGCAAGTGCGGCGATGCGCTCCAGACGGTTGGCGCCCTGAAGGTCGGCGCCGTCCATCCACAATTTGCTTTCGCGCGGGATGGTGATTTCCCAGGTTGCGTCGTCGGCGCCGCCGATCAGCGTCTGGACCTTGACCTTGCGCATCGCCTCCAGGTCGATCTCGATGCCGAAGCGGGCTTTCAGGTCGCGCACGCCGACCCACCAGTCGTAGTCCCGGTTGAGCAGCGTCACCACGCCCGGCGCGCCGATGGAGACGGCTCGAAGGCGCTGCGGATGCAGCATGAAGAAGCGTTGGCAGAACTGGCCGCCACCGGAATAGCCGTACATCATGAAGCCGCCATCGCGGATGCGGTACTTGGCGCAGACCTCGTCGACCATCGACAGAAGCACGAGGTCGTAGCGGATGCCGTGGAACTCGATGCGCTTGTAGTTGGCGAGTTCGCCGGGCTCGACGATGCCGACCGGAAACAGCGGCGCCAGGATGATGCAGCCGTGCTTTTCGGCGAAGTCTGCGAAGCGGTCGCGATACTGCGCGGCCGTGCGGCCGGTGCCGTGGACGATGACGGCGAGGTCGTACTGCTTGCCGTCGGTCTCGCTGTAGTCCTGCGGGACATACAGGCAGTAGCTGAAACGCTGGTCGTACTGGCTGGCGAAGAACGGCGTCGGCCCGAAATCATAGAAGCTGAGATTGATGCCGTGGCCCTCGCGCTTCGGCGGTTTGGGCGTGACTGTGGCGTTCGACATGGATCGATCTCCTTCAGGTGGCATCGGCGGCGGCTGGTTCGTTGCGCCAGCGCAATTCGACGCCGCCGGCTGGCGTGGTCTCGAGGATCGGGATCGCGTTGAGCAGCCGGCGCGTATAGGCGTGGCGCGGCGTATCCAGGATGGCGTCGCGCGTGCCTTCCTCGACGATGCGCCCCTCATGCATGACTATGACGCGGTCGGCGATCTGCTCGACGACGGCGAGATCGTGGGTGATGAAGAGGCAGGCGAAACCGAACTTCGATTGCAGGTCGGCCAGGAGCCGCAGCACCTGCGCGCGGACAGTGACATCCAGTGCAGAGACCGCCTCGTCGGCGATGACGAAGGAGGGCCGGCGGATGAGCGCGCGCGCGATCGCTACGCGCTGGCGCTGGCCGCCGGAAAGCTCGTGCGGGAAGCGTCTGGCGAAGGACGGGTCCAGCGCCACGTTGGTCAGCGCCTCCTCGACGCGGCGCGCGTAGTGCGAGGCCGGCACGTCAGGCAGCGCGCGCAGCCCCTCGGCCACCAGCGCGCCGACCTTCATGCGCGGATCGAGCGACGAGAACGGGTCCTGGAAGACCATCTGGCAGTTGCGGCGGTAATCGGCATAGTCGGGCGCGCCGGCCTCGATGCCGTGACCGTTGAAGAGCACCCGTCCGCCCTGATGCCGCGTCAGGCCGGCGATCACGCGCGCCAGCGTCGTCTTGCCGGAGCCGGACCCGCCGACCACCGCGAGCACCTCGCCCGGGCGGATTTCCAGATTGACGTCGCGCACCGCATGCTTGACGCCGCGCCGGCCGAACAGCCCGGCTCGAACCGGGAAATCGACCTTGAGATGTTCGACCGACACGATCGGCGCGTTCTCCGGCGTAGCGCGTGCCGGCGCGCGTACCGGCAGCGACGCGAGCAGCTTCTTCGTATAATCGTGTTTCGGCGCGACCAGCAGCTCGGCGGTCTTGCCCGCCTCGACGATCTCGCCCGTCTGCATGACGAGGATCCGGTCGCTGTACCGGGCGACCATCGGCAGGTCGTGGCTGATGAGGATGACGGCCGTGCCGTGTTCGCGCGTCAGGCCGACAAGCAGGTCCATGACGTCGCGCTGCGTGACGGCGTCAAGCGCGGTGGTCGGTTCATCCGCCACCAGCAGTGCCGGTCGCATCAGCATGGCGCTGGCGATCATGATGCTGGCGCATGCCGCCGGAGAACTCGTGCGGGTAGGCCGAAAGCGCGCGCTCGCCGTCGGCGATGCCAACCCGCCCGAGCATGTCTAGGATGCGGGCCTTGCGCTCCCTGCGCCCGATGCCGCCGTGCAACGCAAGTCCTTCGTCGAGCTGCTGGCCGATGCGCATCGACGGGTTGAGCGAGGTCATGGGCTCCTGAAAGACCATGGTCACGCCGCTGCCGCGCATTGCCCGCAGACCGGCATCGTCGAGCTCGCCCAGCGAGCGGCCCTTGAAGCGGATGTCGCCGGAGACCAGACCGACGGGTGCCGGCGAGAGCCCGAGGATCGCGCGGCCGAGCATGGTCTTGCCCGAACCCGATTCGCCGACGATGCCGACGATCTCCCCGGTGCGATCGACAGGCTCGCATCCTTCACGATCTTTGGGCCGGCTCGGCCGATGCCGAGCGTGACGTTGCTGACTTCGAGGAGTGGCTGGGTCACAGGACGCGCCTCCTCATGCGGGGGGTCGAGCCGGTCACGCAGCGCGTCGCCCAGAAGATTGATGCCGAGAAGAGCCATGGAGATGGTGAGGCCGGGGAAGGTCACCAGCCAGACAGCCTGGTCGAGAAAGGCGCGGCTGCCGGCCAGCATGTTGCCCCAGGTCGGTGCCGGCGGCGCGACGCCCAGGCCGAGGAAGCTGAGCGCGCTTTCCGCCAGCAGCGCCCAGCCGCACATCGACGTCGCGAGCACGGTCAGCGGCGCAATGCAGTTGGGCAGGATATGGCGCCGCATCGTGTAGCCGAGGGAGTTGCCCATGACGTGGGAGGCTTCGACAAACTCCCGTTCGCGCAGGCTGAGCACTGTGCCGCGCACGACGCGCACCACGGAAGACATGTAGACGAGGCCCAGCGCCAGGATGATGCCGGTTTCGTTGGCGCCGAGCACGGCGAGCAGGCCAAGCGCGAAAAGCAGGCCCGGAAAGGCGAGCAGTACGTCGTTGAGCGACATGATGATGCGGTCGGACCAGCCGCGCAGAAAGCCGCTGACGATGCCAATCGCAGTGCCCGCCGAGATCGCGAGCGTCACCGTCAGCACCGAGATCTTCACGCTTGCGGCGGCGCCGGTCATCAACCGGCTGAGCTGGTCGCGGCCGAACTCGTCGGTGCCGAGCCAGTGGCTCCAGCTCGGCGGCGCGAGACGGGCGGTGAAGTTCATGGCGACCGGGTCGTAAGGCGTCCAGACTACGCCCATGACCGCCATGACGACGATGATGCCCGTGAGCGCGAGCCCGATGACGAGGTTTGGCGGATAGGTTCTCATTGCGCCGTCACCCGCGGGTCGAAGATCGGATAGAGCAGGTCGACGACGAGGTTCACCAGCACGTAGATGCCGGCGATGAACAGCAGGCAGCCCTGGATGACGGGGTAGTCGCGGGCAAAGATTGCGTCGACCAGCAGCCGGCCGAGGCCGGGGATCGTGAACACGGTCTCGATGATGGCGACGCCGGCCAGAAGATTGCCGAGGATGAGGCCGAGCAGCGTCCATGTCGGCCCGAAGGCGTTGCGGAAGGCGTGGCGCCACATCACGGTACTCTCGGGCAGACCCTTGGCGCGGGCGTGGGTGATGTAGTCGAGGCCGAGGACTTCCAGCGTGGAGGCGCGCGCCATGCGCAGGATCACGCCGACCTCATGCAGGAACAGCGTGAAGATCGGTAGGACGAGGTAGAGGGCAGCGCCGCGAACGCTTTCCGAGAAGCTGACATAGCCGACGATCGGCAGCCATCCGAGCTTCAGTCCGAACAGGAGCAGCATCAGCATGCCCATCCAGAAGGTGGGGATCGACATCAGCAGCGTCGCAGATGTGACGAGGGCGATGTCGCTTGTCTTGTTCTGCCGCCATGCCGCCAGCATGCCCATCGGCACGGCCACAAGCGTGGAAAGGATCACGGCAGGCACCACCACCTGCAGGCTGATAAGGAAGCGCGCTATGATGGTCTGCAGCACTGGCTGGCCGGTGGCGATGGATGTGCCCATGTCGCCCTGCAGCAGCAGGCCCGCCCAGATCACGAACTGCTCCGGCAGGCTGCGGTCGAGTCCGAGCCTTTCGCGAAGCGCTGCTAGCGCCGCCGCATCGCCGACATCGCCCAGCATCAGCGACGCCGGATCGCCGGGAATGATGCGCACCAGAATGAACACCGTGACGCCGACCATGATCAGCGTCGGGATCGCCATCGCTATGCGGCCTATGGCGAAGCGCAGCACCGTCAGTTCTCCGCCGATGCCGGGATGGCCGGCGCCCCGGCGTCCGCCGGCAGCAGCGCGTCGTCGTCCAGCGCGTATGTCCGGAACTCGCGGTTGAGCGCCGGAAGGGCTGCGATCTCCATGAACCCCTTGGACGAGTCGATCACGACCATGGCGACAGTGGTCGAAATGTTGCTCGCCTCGTTCTCGCGCGGCGGCCGGCAGACCGAAAACGGCGTGAGGAAGTCGTCGAACAGCGCGGCCTTCAGGTCGGCGCGGCCGAGTAGGGGGCCGCGCTCCTCCAGCAGGCGGCGCACGCGCCAGTCGCGGTAGAAGCTTTCCGGCACATAGGGAATGCCGGTGTCGCGCAGCTTGGAGAGCGCCACCGGGCTCACCCAGTGGTTTGCATGCACCAGCAGCCCGTCCTCGGGATAGAGCGGGAAGGATTCGTCCGGCGCGCACTCGAAGTCGATGCCGAAGCCGGCAGACGTCGAGATCATGATGTTGTTGGAGCAGGACTTCGGCGTCGTCGCCACGACCTTGATGGCGCGGGCGAAATGCTCGTTCTGCAGCACCTTGCGCCGGATCGCGCCGAGCGGCACGCCGCGCTGGGTGAAGTCGCGCTCGCACTCCAGATAGTTGGCGGTGATTGCCGTGCCGGCGGCGTTGAAGCCGCTGCGCGCAAGCCCGCCGGCCTCGACGAAGGTGACGAAGTCCGGCCCGTTCTCCTGCCGCACCCGCAGCACCACGCCGGTCTCGGCGCATTCCACCCGCCAGTCCCAGTTCTGGCCGTGGATCAGGTGTCCGGTGCTGCTGCGCTCCGGCATGATGAGGGCGCAGGTGCAGCCGTCATCGGGCTCGTCGGGCTCGGGCTTGTTCAACTCGGCCCGCGCCGAGGCGACGATCTCGGTACGCGCATTGATCATCACGATGTCTTCGAAGGCGACGTCCGAGCCTTCGGCTATACCGCGCATTTCCTCGATGTAGCTCTCGTCGAATTCGGCGATGCAGTCGGCATAGCTCTGGATCAGGGCTGCCTTGCGCTCTGCGGGAAGGCCAAGCTTATGGAGCGAGCCGCCGTACAGGTCGGCGCTGCGCCGGATGCGCGATGCCAGCAGCATGCCGTATTGCCGGCCGCGCTCGAAGGCGCCGCCCGAAACGGTGATGAAGGGAAAGGGTTCGACCGGCATTGGCACTCCACAGGCACGTCACAAAATGTTCTTTATCGATACAGAAAACATATGTCCATACGTTCTTGAGTGAAATTCGTTTTATGCCTATTTATTATGCGTTTGAACAAGCTGCGGCCACCTGTCATGATGATGCAAAGTCGCAATCGATTGCCCGAGATGGCATGACGACCAGAGGCCCGATGCAGGTTTCCCCGAACGATTTGCAGCAACCCGCCGCGCTCAGCAGCCTTCAGGCCGAGATCGCACGCAAGGTCCTGGCGCTGATTTCCGAAGGGCGTTGGGCGGCCAAGGAGAAGGTTTCCGATTCGGCGCTGGCTCGGGAGTTCGGCGTCTCGCGCACCCCAGTCCGCCAGGTGTTGCAGGCACTGACCGCGCAGGGGCTTCTCGAACAGAACGGCAGCAGGGGCTTCCAGCTCGTGCGGGCGCTTGCCTCGGGCGAGAGCATCCAGGGCATGGTGCCGCCCTCCGAAAGCCAGAGCCTCTATGACCGCCTGATGAGCGCCCGCGCGACCGGCGAGATCGCGGAGGAGGTCTCGGAAACGGAGCTGGTCGAGCAGTTCGGCGCGACGCGAGGGGCGGTGCGGCGTGCGCTCATGCGCATGTCCGACGAGGGCATCGCCAGCCGCCGGGCCGGCCATGGCTGGCGCTTCGCCGAATGCCTCGTCACCGACGAGGCCGTCGACGAGAGCTACCAGTTCCGTCTGATCGTCGAATGCGGCGCGCTGCTGGTGCCGAACTACCGGCCCGACGAGGCGCAGATCAAGACGCTCGAACGCGACCAGCGCGGTATCCTCGATCGCCCCATCCACGAGATCAGCCGCGTCGACTGGTTCAGCGCCAATGCGAGGTTCCACGAGACCATCGTATCGTGGTCGGGCAACCGGTTCCTGGTGCAGAGCCTGCAGCGCCAGAACAGCCTGCGGCGGATGACCGAGTTGAGCGACTTCTCCAAGCTGAGCAAGCGCCGGCTCGACGAGGCCTGCAAGGACCATCTCGGCATTCTGGAGGCGATCGCTTCCGGCGACTACAAATTCGCGGCCGCACTGCTCAATCGGCACATTTCGCGGGCGAGCCAGGACGTATCCGACGAAGGGCGGGAAACGTCGCTGCCTATGGACTGACTGCGACGGTCGGCACGGGGGCAGACGCCATCAGCCGGTCGCGGCGCAGCCAGCGGGCCAGAAGCAGCACGGCGACCACCGCAAGGCCGCTCGACAGCCCGATCCAGATGCCGACGCCGTCGAGCCCGCCGGGGAAGGCGAGCCACACGCCGAGCGTCAGCCCCACGCCCCAATAGCCGATCGCCGCATAGACCATCGGCACCGTCGTATCCTGCAAGCCGCGCAGCATGCCGCCGGCCACGGCCTGCGCCCCGTCGACGATCTGGAACATCGCGGCAAGCGCCAGGAAGGTGACCGCCAGTCCTATCACCGGTGCGTTGGCCGGATCCGACAGGTTGATAAAAGCGCGGATCAAAAGGTACGGCGCGAACAACATCAGCGCCGCCATGCAGGCCATGAACGCCACACCCATGACGAAGGCCGTCCAGCCGGCGCGCGTCACGCCGTCCCGGTCGCCGGCGCCATAGGCGCGGCCGACGCGCACGGTGGCGGCCTGCGACACGCCCATCGGCACCATGAACGAGATCGAGGCGATCTGGATGGCGATGGCGTGGGCGGCCAGCGACACGGCGTCGATCAAGCCCATGATAAGCGCTGCGGCGTTGAAGATGCTGACCTCGAAGGTGATGATGCCCGCGATTGGCAGGCCGAGCCGCAGCAACTGACGGAAACGCGGCCAGTCGGAACGCCAGAAGCGCCCGAAAAGCCGGTAGCGGCGGAAGCGCCGGTCGAGCGACACGGCCAGCGCCAGCCCGCCGAACATCAGCAGGCTCGACAGCGTAGTGGCGGCACCCGCGCCGACGATGCCGAGCGCCGGAAAGCCCAGATTGCCGAACATCAGCGCCCAGTTGCACAGCACGTTGAAGCCGACGGCGGCAAAGACGATCACCAGCGCCCAGCCGGGCCGTTCGAGCGCGGAAATAAAGGAGCGCAGCACGATGAAGCAGTAGAAGGGCAGGATCGCCCACTGCATCACGCGCACGTAACGGCCGGCTTCCGCCGCCAGCGCCGGGTCCTGCCCCATGGCGACGAGGATCGCCTCCGTGTGCCACAGGAGCACCCACACCGGCACGGCCACGCACAGCGCGACCCAGAAGCCCTGCCGGACGGTGCGGCGTACATCGCGCACGGAATGGCGCTTGCGACCGAGCTCGAAGGCGATCATCGGCGAGACGGCGAGGATCAGCCCAAGGCCGAACATCATCGGCGCGAAATAGAGGTTCGCGCCGAGCGTTCCGGCGGCAAGAGACTCCGGGCCCAGCCGGCCCATCATCATGACGTCGGTTGCCGTCATCGCGGTCTGGCCGAGATTGGTCAGGATCATCGGCCAGGCGAGCGCCAGCATGGCGCGGAACTCCGCGCGCCACGGCGTCTGCGCGGCAACGCGCCCTATGGTGGGGGTTTTTGACATTTCGGCTCAATAGCCGAGGCGGCGGACATTGCCAGAACCACGCCGCGCCATCGGTTGGCGCAGCGATGTTGCCCTTGTCGTGCCGTGGCTGTAGCGTTTTGACCACCGCGCAGGGGGATCGATTTGTGGGTGCGTTGACGGCATTGGGCTGGGGACTTTTCGGCGGGAGCGCGCTGCTGGTCGGAGCCGCGATCGGCTGGTTCGCGCGGCCGAGCCCGCGCATTGTCGCCGCCGTCATGGCCTTCGGCAGCGGCGTGCTTATCTCAGCTATCGCGTTCGACCTGATGGATGACGCTGCCGCCAAGGGCGGTATCGCCGCCTCGGCCACCGGCTTCATGGTCGGGGCGATGGCTTTCACGCTCGGCGCGCTCTACCTCGCCCGGCGCGATGCCGGCGGCCGCAAACGCTCCTCGGCGTCCGCCGCGGCACCCGCGACGGCGGCCATGGCGATCGCGCTCGGCTCGGTCTTCGACGGCATTCCCGAATCGATGGTGATCGGGCTGAGCCTGCTCGACGGAGAAGGCGTCTCGCTGCCGGTGGTGATCGCCATCTTCCTGTCCAACGTGCCGGAAGGCATGTCGAGTTCGGCGGGCATGAAAGCATCGGGCCTGTCGCGCCGCTTCGTGTTCGGCCTGTGGAGCGGCATCGCCATTCTGTGCGGCATCGGTGCCGTGGCGGGTTTCCATCTCTTCGCCGGCGCGCCGCCGCATTACGTGGCCATTGCGCAGGGCGTCGCCGCCGGCGCGATGCTGGCGATGATCGCCGACACGATGATCCCGGAAGCCTTCGATACGGCGCATGATTTCGCCGGGTTGATCACGGCGGCGGGTTTCGTCTGCGCCTTCATGCTTTCGCATGCCTTCGGCTGACGGCGAACCATTTGCGCGGGGTCGCGTTTGCGGCTAAGACGCCGCCGACCGAAATGCCCAGCAATCCCGAGGTTTCCTCCATGACGACGGACCAGCTTGCCACCGCGAAGAGCAGGCGCGCCTTCTTTCGGCAGCGCTGCCCTACATGCAACGCTACGAGAACAAGACCGTCGTGGTGAAATATGGCGGCCACGCCATGGGCGATGCCGAGCTCGGCCAGGCCTTCGCCCGCGACATTGCGCTGCTCAAGCAATCCGGGGTAAACCCTATCGTCGTGCATGGCGGTGGGCCGCAGATCGGCGCGATGCTGAACAAGATGGGCATCGAATCCAAGTTCGAGGGCGGCCTGCGCGTGACCGACCGCAAGACGGTCGAGATCGTCGAGATGGTGCTGGCCGGATCGATCAACAAGGAGATCGTTGCGCTCATCAACGCCGAGGGCGAATGGGCGATCGGCCTGTGCGGCAAGGACGGCAACATGGTGTTTGCCGAAAAGGCGCACAAGACCATCAAGGACCCCGACAGCAACATCGAGCGCGTGCTCGATCTCGGCTTCGTCGGGGAGCCGGTCGAGGTCGACCGCACGCTTCTGGACCTGCTCGCCCGCTCGGAGATGATCCCGGTGATCGCGCCGGTGGCGCCGGGCCGCGATGGCCACACCTACAACATCAACGCCGACACATTCGCCGGCGCCATCGCGGGTGCGCTGAGCGCCTCGCGTCTGCTGTTCCTGACCGACGTGCCGGGCGTGCTCGACAAGGACAAGAAGCTGATCGACGAGCTGACGGTGGGCGAGGCCCGCTCGCTGATCGCCGACGGCACGATCTCCGGGGGCATGATTCCCAAGGTCGAGACCTGCATCGAGGCGATCGAACGCGGCGTCGAAGGGGTGGTCATCCTCAACGGCAAGGCGCCGCACGCGGTGCTGCTCGAACTCTTCACGCACCACGGCGCCGGCACGCTGATCGTGCCGTAGGCCGCCTCAACGGTCAGATAGAGCCAGCCGGCGAGCGGATACACGCTCCGGATGAACACGTGCCGGATGTCGCCGAATTGGCCTCAAGCGATTCCCGCGCAGGCCGGGCATCAGAAATGATGCTTGGCCCGCGATAGCTCGGCCGCAAAAATGGGCCGCCGGAGGCGCTTTACCAGCCCCCTCTTTCAGTCGATTCCGCACCCGGTTTTCCGGCAGTTTCCTGCAATCGACCCATTTTGCAGACGACGGATCGCGAATTTCGATGAAGCTTCTGTCGATGACGGCCACACAGCGCCGTCTCAGGCAACGACTGAAGGAAACATCGCATGTACCACCGCCTCGCACCTCTGCTTCTCTTTCCGCTCGCTGGCTGCGTGAGCGCCAGCAGCGCCGACGTCACGCGCGAACTGGCAGTCGGCCAGACGGCCCACATCACCGCTTACAGGGGCGATGGCTGCAATGCTCCCGCACCGAGCTTCGAGGCGGTGATGCGGCGGATTCCCAAGTCGGACCTGGTCAGATATTCCGATGGCGGGCTTTCCAGTCGTGTCAGCAACCAATGCAAGAAACGCGTCCCCACGCGCGCGGTCAACGGCACGGGCATCAAGGCCGGTTCCGAGGTGAAGCGCTACCAGTCGGGCACTGTCGCCATCGTTGTCAAATAAGCGAACGCATTTCCATTTGGCCGACGCGGCTGGGCGCAGACTTGCCTGGTGCGTCGCGCGACCCGGCTCGTGACCCCGATGGTTGGCCCCAGCGGGATCGCGGGCCGGTTTTCGTTCCGGCGCCAGTCTGGTGTCGGTATGCTTCGTAAAAATTGCGCTTGACCTGGAGTTCACTCCAGCAAGTAGATGCATGTGTGCAGACAGAGGAGATGCACGCATGCAGCGACAACCTTTCCTCGAAAATACCCCCGGCAGACCACGGGCAGGGCGCGCTGGCCCCTCGCTTCTGGTGGATGCGCACGACGCGGTTCTGACCCGCTTTCGTGCCCGGCCCGAGCCATGAAGATCGGCGACGTCGCAAGGCGCACCGGGCTCAGCATCGATACGCTGCGCTATTACGAGAAGCTCGGCCTGATCGATCCGCCGTGGCGGCAGGCGGGGCGGCGCGCCTATGACGAGAACATCATCGCGTGGCTGAGTTTCATCAAGATGCTCAAGGCCACAGGCATGCCGCTTGCCGATGTCGAGACCTATGCAAGGCTCCGCCGCGACGGCGACCGAAGCTCGGCTGAGCGGCGCGTGATGCTGGAACAGCAGCGCGAGGCCGTGCTGCAGAAGATCGCCGAGCTGACCGAATGTGTGGAACTGCTCGACTACAAGATCAAGAACTACGCCGAAATCGAAGCGCGCTACCGCGCCGAGGACGGCCGGAAGGACCAACACGATGAACACTGAACAGACGATTGAGCGCCCGGCGCTCGACAAGGGGCGCGATATTGCGAGGAAACTGAACCCCGAACTGGAAGCGCTCCTTGCAGGCCGCTATGACACGGCACTGCCGGGGTTTGCGGAAACGCTGATCGAATCCGCCTATGGCCGGCTCTACGCGCGCGACGGGCTGGACCTGAAGACGCGCCAGCTCGCCACGGTCGCCGCGCTGACGGTGCTCGGCGGGCAAACCGCGCCGCAGCTCAAGGTTAACATCGAGCACACGCTCGCCGCCGGCGCGGACCGGCAGGAGGTGCTCGAGATCATCCTGCAGATGGCAGCTTATGGCGGCTGGCCCGCCGCGATCAACGGCATCAACGCGGCGCTGGCGCTGTTTGCCGAACTGGACGGTTCCGATACGGCCTCAGCCTGGGACAGCCAGTAGTAATCAGCCCAGAAGCACGAGGATCAGGATCCCGGCGACGATCAGGAGGCAACCGGCGGTCTCCAGCCGGTTGATCTTCTCCTTGAAGAAGAACACCGAGGCGGTGAAGGTGAAGAGCATTTCGATCTGGGCCAGCGCCTTCACCACCGCTGCCTGTTGTAAAGTCATCGCCATGAACCAGCCGAACGAGGCGGTCGCGCCGACGAAGCCGGTAAACAGCGAGACCTTCCACGCCTTGCCGATGCGGCCGATCTCGGCGCGGTCCTTCCACAGCATCCAGCCGCCCATGACTAGCGTCTGGAGCGTGATCGTCCAGGCGAGGGTGACGGCTGCCTGCATCATGAAGTTCGGGCCGCCCAGCGCCAGCGATGCCGCGCGATAGGCGACAGCAGCGATGCCGAACAGCGTGCCGGAGGCAAGCCCGATCAGCGCGTTCCTCGCAAAGATCGAGGCGACGAGATTGCGCCAGCTCATATGCATGTGCGCGACCGATATCAGCATGACGCCGAAGACGCTGACGGCGATTGCAAGCAGCGTTCCACCCGTGACCCGCTCGCCGAAGAAGAGCAACGCGAACAGCGCCGTCTGTGCCGGCTCGGTGCGCGAATAGGCCGTGCCCACCGCGAAGTTGCGGTAGGAGAAAAGGTGGATGAGCAGGAAAGTCGCTCCGATCTGCCCGAAGGCGCCTACCGCCACCCAGAACAGGAACGTGCCGTTGGGAGACGGGATCTGGTAGCCGGCAAGTCGGCTGAGCACGAGCAGGAAGAGAAGCGCGAAAGGCAGGCCGAAACCGAAGCGCACGAAGGTCGCGCCGGTGGTGCCCATCACCGCTTTCAAATGCTTCTGCGCCGCAGAACGCAGGTTCTGCAGGAACGCGGCAGCGACGGTGATGGGTATCCAGAGTTCCATGGGAGACGGCGCGTGAGGGACGAACGCTGTCTAGACCCGTGCGCTCACGCTTGCAATGGAGCTGCGAAAGACGACACCCGTTCCTTACCCATCTTGCTTGTGGGGGCTGTGCCCGGCCTCATGCGGCTTTCCCTGGTCAGGCCGCTTTTGCGACGGTCTCGAAAACGACCCGGTTGCGACCGCGGCGCTTGGCTTCGTAGAGCCGCCGGTCTGCTTCGCGCATCATTTCCGACCATGTCAGCTGCGGACGCAGCCTGGATGCGCCGATGCTGACGGAAAGGGGCAGATATTTTCCTTCGCCGGGCGAGAAACGGATCGCCTCGACAGCAAGACGGATGCGTTCGGCCACCTCGATGGCTTCGTTCACATTGGCGCCGACAAGGAACGCGCCAAATTCCTCGCCGCCGATGCGGCCGACGAGATCGTCCTCGCGCAGGGCGGTGCGGATCGCCTCGGTGATCAGCTTCAGCGCCACGTCACCCTGCTGGTGGCCATGGGTGTCGTTGATGTATTTGAAATTGTCCGCGTCGATGATGAGCAGCGCGCCGCTGTCGGTACGGCGCCGCAGGCTCTTCAATGCCGCGAAGAACGCTTCGCGGTTGAGCAGGCCGGTCATGTCGTCGTGACGGGCCTTTTCCGACAGCCGCGCATGCGCCTCGGCGAGCTGCATGTGAGCATCGGCAAGCTCGTCATGGGCGCGGGTCAGTTCGAGCAAGGCGTCGGAGAGCTTTTTCTTCTGCCACAAAGTGTGGCCGCTCGCGGGAAAGGCGATGACCAGCGGGCAAAGCAGCGCCATCAACAGCGCGTTGCCTTCCACGACCCCGCCGATGAGCGGCACGAGTGCGACCACAATCAGGAGCGACGCTGCTGCCGAGACCACGGCAAACAACGCTGCCTTTGCCAAAACCTGCTTCATGACGATCCTTCCGTTGGCGGACCTCATGGCAGGGGAAAGTGAATCGGTCGTTTCGAGCGCATCTCCAATTCGACATACTCGCCGAATTATCGTGGCGCTTCATTCGGCCTATGGAATCGTCTAGTCAGGTGCCATGACAAATCTTCCCGATCCCGCGCGCTTCGCCCATGTCACCGACTGGGTGTTCGACCTCGACAACACGCTCTATCCGCATCACTCGAACCTGTTTTCGCAGATCGACGTGAAGATGACGGCGTATGTGTCGGAGTTGCTGCAACTGCCGCGCGACGAGGCGCGCGTGTTGCAGAAGGACCTGTATCGGGAATATGGAACCACGCTGAACGGGCTGATGGCCCGCCATGGCATCGATCCGGACGACTTCCTCAACAAGGTGCACGACATCGACTATTCCTGGGTCGATCCAAACCCGGCACTCGGCGATGCCATCCGCACCCTGCCGGGCCGTAAGTTCATCTTCACCAACGGCGACCGGGGTCACGCCGAGCGCACGGCGCGGCAACTCGGCATCCTCGACCATTTCAACGACATCTTCGACATCGTGGCGGCCGACCTGACGCCCAAGCCGGCGCGCGAGACCTACGACAAATTCGTGGGCCTGCATCGCGTCGACACCGCCCATGCGGTCATGTTCGAGGACCTTGCCCGCAATCTTGCCGTGCCCAAGGCGCTCGGCATGACGACGGTTCTGATCGTGCCGAACAATTTCGAGCTGACCTTCTCCGAGATATGGGAGCGCGACGCCGATAACGAGGATGACGTCGACTACGTCACCGACGACCTCGCCGGCTTCCTGACGCGCATCAATGCGGCGCTTGCCCATTGAGGCGCTTTACCTCCCTTGAGGCACGGATCGATGCAGCCGCGCATGTGGTGCTCGACCGACTGCCGGCGCATGGCCTCTATGGCGCTGCGGTCGAGTTCGTGGTTTTCGGGCTCAAGCAGGGCTGGGCGTGCCTGTTCGGCGGCGCGATGCTGGTGCTTATCATCGGCACGCGCCTGCTGTGGCCCGATGCGAGCATCATAAGCCGCTACGACTTCCTGTTTCTCGCCGCGCTCGGGATCCAGCTCGCCATGCTGGGCCTCAAGTTGGAGACGCTTTCCGAGGCGAGGGTGATCCTCATCTTCCACGTCGTCGGAACGGCGATGGAAATCTTCAAGACCGGCGCGGGCTCCTGGGTCTATCCGGAGGAGAGCTTCTTCCGCATCGCCGGCGTTCCGCTGTTTTCGGGATTCCTGTATGCGGCCGTCGGCTCTTATCTGGCGCGCGTCAGCCGTATCTTCGACATGCGCTACACGAACTATCCGCCCTTCTGGACGACAGTGGCGCTAGCTGTTGCGATCTACGTCAACTTCTTCGCGCATCATTTCGTCGTCGATTTCCGCATTGTGCTCTTTGCGGCGACGGCACTGCTGTTCCTGCGCACGACGGTGCACTACCGCGTTTTCCGGTTCCGCCACCGGATGCCGCTGCTCGTCGGCTTCCTGCTGGTGTCGCTGTTCATCTGGTTCGCTGAAAATATCGGCACATGGTCGCGCGCCTGGCTCTATCCGGGCCAGGAGGACGGCTGGACACCGGTGTCGATCCACAAGCTAGGCGCCTGGTATCTGTTGATGATCATCTCGTTCGTGTTGGTGACGCTGGTGCACCGGCCGCGGTCGCTCGACGACGAAAAAGATGAGATTGCAATGGATCGGGAGCCCGTCGCGGAGACGCCTTCAAAGGTGGAAGCCGTGGGGCTGAGTTCCCGGGAGACATAGCCCGACCGGGAAAGACGGGTGGTATCGGAGGGGACCCACCCGCCGTGTCCGGCGGATGGGTGGTTTTGATGCGTCCGGCCGATCAGTCGGCAGCGGCGCGGGCGGTTTCGAGCCAGCCGGAGACGAGCTCCTCATTGGCTTCGATCCACTCACTGGCGTGACGCTCGATGTCCTCGGCGTCGCCTTCGCCGTTATTCATCTTCGCGTTCTGGGCAAAGATGTCCTCGATCGGGATCGAGGCGGCCTCAAGCAGCGCCTGCACGGCCGGGTTTTCTTCCAGGAAGGCAGAGTTGACTACCGGACGGATGTCGTTGGCCGGGAAGCCGAGCTTGCATGGATCGTTGATGCAGCCATTGACGCCGTCGAGCGTCGCGGCCTCCTCGAGGTCCTTCTGTGCTTCCGGCAGGTTCACCTCGGGAACCTCGATCCACATCACGTCCTCGCCGGGCTTCAGCGTGTCGACGGTCCAGTTCGGCGTCCAGGTGTAGAAGAGAATCGGGTCGCCTTCGCCGTAGGCTGCCACGGCATCCGCCATCGAGGCGGAGTAGCTGGCCTTGATCGGGTTGACGTGGTCGCGCAGCTCGTAGGCATCGAGATGATGCTCGATGGTGATCTCGCATCCCCAGCCGGGCGGGCAGGCAACCAGATCGGCCTTGCCGTCGCCATCGCGGTCGAAGGCTTCCTTGACCTCATCGCGCTTGAAGTCCTCGAGCGACTTGATGTCGAACTTCTCGATGGAGGCCTTGTCGACGAGATAGCCCTCGAGCGCGCCGCCCTGGGCGACATTGCCGACGAGTTCGGCGCCCTGCGAATAGGTGTCCTCATAGGTGTTGTGGAGCGGGAACCAGCCATTGACCCACAGATCGAGGTCGCCCTGCGAAACCGCCTGGTAGAAAGGCGGGTTGTCGAGCGTGGTTGGTCCTTCGACCGTGTAGCCCAGCCGCTCCAGGAGCTGCTTGTAGACGGCGGCGGGGAACCAGCCGGTGTCCCATGTGGCCTGGGCCATGCGCACGGTCACACCGGCACCGGGCCCTTCCTGTGCCTGTGCGGTCGCCATCGGTGCGGTAAGCATCGTGCCGGCCGCAAGGGCCACGGCGAAGAGCCGCGATAGGTTGTGGTTGTTCATGTCAGTCTCCTTGCTTTCTTCTTTCGCCCCACGCGGATGGCGGGGCATGGGACCGCGCGAGACGCGGTCGGGGCAGGTCAGCCTGCCCGCTGCGACTCGCCGGCGGCGGCGTCGCGCCGCGGCGAGAAAAGGGATCGCATCGTCTCCATCAGGGAGACCGTGCGCACGGAGCGTTTTTCGCCGAGCGCCTGGCTGATGCGGTCGAGGATGATGGCGAGCAGCACGATGCCGACGCCGCCGGCCGTGGCATTGCCGACGTCCAGCCGGCCGAGGCCGGTGAACACGGTCAGGCCGAGCCCGCCCGCGCCGATGAGCGCGGCGATGACGACCATCGACAGCGCCAGCATCAGCGTCTGGTTGAGGCCGGCCATGATGGTGCGCAGCGCCAGCGGAAACTGCACCTCCACCAGCGACTGCCACGGCGTCGCGCCGAACGCGACGGCGGCTTCCGTGAGGTCGTGGCGCACGTTCCGGATGCCGAGATTGGTCAGCCTGATGATCGGCGGAACCGCGAAGATGATCGTCGCGATGATGCCCGGCACCACGCCGACGCCGAACAGCATGACGATCGGCACCAGATACACGAAGGACGGGATCGTCTGCATGATGTCGAGGATCGGCCGCAGCACGGCCTGGAAGATGTCGCTGCGCGCGGCGAGCACGCCCAGCGGGATGCCGATCACGACGCAGAAGAACACTGCCGTCACGACCATGGCCAGCGTCGTCATCGTCTCCGGCCAGAGGCCGATGAGGTCGATGAAGACGAGCGCGACCAGCGTGAATATGGCGACGCCGCGGCCCGCCGTGCGCCAGGCGATCAGCGCGAGCGCGGCGGTAAACACCAGCATCGGCGTGGCGTTTAGGAAGGTGGACAGGCCGTTCAGCACCTGGCTCACCGGCCACTGCATGGACCGGAAGAAGGGCCGGAAGTTGGGCACCAGCCAGTCTCGAACGAACAGGTTGATCCAGTCGGCGAAAGGGATTGCGAGAAAGTCGAAATCGGATGGGCTGATCATGTCAGGCGCCTCCCGCTGAAAGCTGCGCGAAGACCGCCTTCGGCTCGACAATGCCGGAGAGCCGTCCGTCACCATTGGTGAGCGCGATCGGAAGGCCGGTCTGCGCCAGTTCGTAGAGATCGAACAGCCGTGTGTCGGGCTCGGCCGCAGGGAAGTCGTCGTTCAGGACATCGCGAAGCGTGCTGCCTTTGCGACCCAGCGCGGCGTTGGCTTCGCGATAGGTTACGATGCCGGCCGGCTTGCCGTCGTCGACGAGGTGGATCGCGTCCCTGTCCAGCCGCTCCATGGCGGCGAGCGCCGATTTCAGGTCGGCTGCAGCGAGCTCAAGCGCTTCGCCGGGTTCCGCCACGCTGCCGGCGGTGAAGACCAGCGACCGGTCGATGTCCTTGGTGAAGGCGGCAACGTAATCGTCGGCCGGGCTGCCGACGATCTCTTCGGCGCTGCCGGTCTGCACGATGGCGCCGTTGCGCATGATCGCGATGGTGCTGCCGAGCGTCAGCGCTTCGTTCAGGTCGTGGGTGATGAAGACGATCGTCTTCTTGAGCGAGCGCTGGAGCTCGATGAGCTCCTGCTGCATGTCGCTGCGGATGAGCGGGTCGAGCGCGCTGAACGGCTCGTCCATCAGAAGGATTTCGGGCTCCGAGGCGAGACCGCGGGCAAGGCCGACGCGCTGCTGCATGCCGCCGGAAAGCTCGTCCGGGTAGCTGTCGGCACGTGCGCCGAGGCCCACCTGATCGAGGGCCGCCTGCGCCCTCTCGCGCCGCTCGGCGGCGGGCATGCCCTTGATCTTGAGGCCAAAGGCGACGTTGTCGGCGACCGTCTTATGCGGGAAGAGGGCGAAGTGCTGGAAGACCATCGCCACCTTCTCGCGCCGCACCCACCGAAGCTGCTCGTCCGAGCAAGTGGCGACATCGACGCCGTCAATCAGAATTTCTCCGGCGCTTGGCTTGATGAGCCCGTTGATCATGCGCACCAAAGTGGATTTGCCGGACCCGGAAAGTCCCATGACGACGAAAATCTCGCCTTCGGCCACCTCGAAACTTGCGTCGTTCACGCCGACGGTCTGTCCCGTTGCCTCGAATATTTCGTCTTTGTCTTTTCCTGCTTCGAGGAGATTCAATGCGTCTTCGGCGCTTCCACCGAATATCTTATATAAATTCTTGCCTGATATTTTGGTTTTCATGAATCCATTGTGTGATGTCCAAAAATAAATACAGCCATGACCAAAAATAACATTCAATATTGCACGGGATCATGAAGGTTGTGCACCTTCAGCAATATCAAATGATTATTGAATGGCTGGCTATATGATGCCCTCATGGCATCGAAGTTGCTGCCTATATACGGCCATAATATTTAACGGGCAACCCCGATGAGCCGGATTGGACCGGAACAATCAAGAACGGAAGGTTGCACGCAACATTGCTGCGCGAAGCCGATGAAACCCCGCGCGCAATGGCGCTTGATGCTGGCTGTATCCGCAAAAGGAGAGCGGCGGCTGCGCGGTCGGCTCAGCCGAGCAGCGCGCCCGGGTTCATCATACCGTCGGGATCGAGCGCCTGCTTGATCTGGCGCATGACGGCAAGCTTCACCGGATCGCCCAGCCGCTGCAGCTCCGATGTGAGCTTGCGGCCGATGCCATGTTCGGCGCTGATGGTACCGCCGAAGCGCATGGCGATGTCGTGCACAGCCATTTCGACTTCGAGCGCCTTGGCCTCGCCGTCCGGCAGCGCCCGCCAGTAGTCGTGCGGGAACATGAGGATGTAGTGCACATTGCCGTCGCCCAGGTGGGAGACGACGAGCACCCGCGCCTGCGGAAACAGCCTCGCCGACATTTCGTCGGCAGCCGCGATGAAGCCGGGCACGGCCGAATTGCGCACGGCAGTGTCGTGCACGATGCCGACACCCTCGATCTTGTGCGCCTCGGTTACGGAGTGGCGGATGTGCCAGATGTCCTGTGCCTGGGCCTCGTTCTGCGCGACGATCGCATCGTCTGCGAGGCCGGCGTCCAGCGCCGCCGCCATCACCTCTTCCAGCGCGGCTACGAGGTCTGCATCGGGATCGGTGTGGGCGAGCTCGATCATCACCGACCATTCCGGCGTGGCCTCGAACGGCAGCCGCGTGCGCGGAATATGCCGCAGCACGCAATCGACCTCGGCGCGGTTCAGCATCTCGAAGGCTTCGACCGCGTCGCCGCAGCGATCCTGCAGGCGCGAAAGAAGCTCGACCGCGGCCTCGGGTCCGGTGACAGAAATCCAGCCATGGGCGAACGACCGGTTAGGTTGGCGCAGGCGCAGCGCGGCTCCCGTGACGAGGCCGAGCGTGCCCTCAGCGCCGATCAGCAGGTGCTTGAGGTCGTAGCCGGTGTTGTTCTTTCGCAGCGCGTCGAGATCGCGATAGACGCTGCCGTCGGGCAGCACCGCCTCAATGCCGCAGACGAGATCGCGCATCGGGCCGTAGCGGAGCACGCCAGTGCCACCGGCATTGGTCGAAATCAGCCCGCCGATCTGGGCGGTGCCCTCGCTGCCCAGATGGAGCGGGAACTGCCGGCCTTCGCCGGCTGCAAGCTCGTGCACGCGCGCAAGCGTCATGCCGGCATCCACCGTCACGACGTTGGCGGCACGGTCCATGGCGCGCAGGTTCGCCATCCGGCTCATGCCGACGACGATTGCCGGGCGTCCGGGAGCAGGCGTAGGCACGGCGGCATAGCAAAGGCCAGTATTGCCACCGAGCGGGAAGATCGCGGCGTTGTGTTCGCGCGCGACCGCCACCACGGCGGCCGCCTCGTCGGTATTTGCCGGAAGCGCAACCGCGTCGGCCGTGCCGGTCATGCGGCCACGGAAATCCGTGACGAACGGCGTCATGTCGCCCCGATCGGCGATCAGGCCCCGTTCGCCGAGAACCGCACCCAGCCGCTCGATCAGCGTGCTCACGCAGCGTCTGCCTTCGTCATGCCGGCAAAGGCGGCCTTGAGCGCCTCGCGCGTCTCAGGCGTCGGATCGGTCAGCGGCAGGCGCACGCCGCCGGCGCGCATTCCAGCAAGGCCCATGTAATATTTGAGCGGGCCGGGGTTGGTCTCCAGGAAGATCGTTTTGACGACCGGGTCGAGGCGCTGCTGGTGGGCGATCGCGGCGTCGAGCTTGCCATCGCGGGCGAGCTTGAAGACCTCGATCCAGTGGCGCGGATAAACGGTCGCCGAAGCGAGCACGCCGCCACATGCACCGAGCGCCACATGCGTGGCGAACAGCGGCTCCTCGCCGCTGAGCACGGCAAGCTTGTCGCCGGCGAGCTTCATGGTCTCGATGAATTCCGGCATATCGTAGGACGAGCACTTCATGCCGATGATCGAACCGTCGTCGGCAAGGGCCGCGATGGTCTCGGCCTTGAGCGCCACGCCTGTGCGGCGTGGGATCTCGTAGGCGAGCACCGGTGCGTCGACCGCGTCGCGATAGTTGCGGAAATAGGTGCGCATGCCTTCCTGCGTGCCTGCGGCGTAGTATGGCGTGACCGTCATCACGCCGTTGGCGCCCGCGGCGATGAAGTCGCGGCCCGCGTCTACCGCATCGGCGAAGCCGGTGGCAAGCACGCCCGGCAGCACCGGCGCGCCGGCGGCGGCCTCCACGCAGGCCCGTACGATGTCGGCACGCTCGCCACGCGAAAGAGCGGGGTACTCGCCGGTGCCGCCGATCGGCACGATGCCCGTCGCCCCCGCATCGATCTGGAAGCGGACGAGAGCGCGCAGCGCGTCGAAGTCCACGGAACCGTCATCCGTGAACGGTGTGACGATTGCGGTGAAGAGACCCGACAGGTCGTCTTTTGTCAGAGCCATCCAGAAAGTCCTTTCAGAAATATCACATGAAACCGAACAACCGGGGCAGCGTCAGCGAAACCGCCGGCACGTAGGTGACGACAAGCAGCACCGCCAGGTTGGAGAGGAGGAAGGGCACGCTCTGGCGCACGATCGCGCCGAGTGGCACCCCAGATATGGTCGAGCCGAGATAGAGCGCCAGTCCGTAAGGAGGCGTCATCAGCCCGATCATGACGTTGAGCACCATGATGACCCCGAAATGCACGGGGTCAACGCCCATGGATGCGAGCAGCGGCGTGAACAGGGGCGCAAACAGCAGGAGCTGCACGGAATCGCCGATCCACAACCCGTTGATGAGGAAGAACAGGTTGAGAAGCAGCAGCAGCATCCACGGCTCGAGCTGCATGTCCTGCACGAGCGCCTGCAATTCGCTGGGCACGCGCTCATTGGCTAGAACCCAACTTATGATGGTTGCGAAGCCGACGATCAGATAGACGGAGGCGGAGGTGCGCGCGGCGCGGTCGATGATGTCCCAGAAGGCCTTGAGCGACAGGTTGCGATAGGCGAGCACGCCCACCAGCAGCGCATAGGCAACAGCGATGGCGGCTGCCTCGGTCGCCGTGAAGATGCCGGAGATGATGCCGCCCAGAATAATCAGCGGCATGAAGATCGCCCAGAACGCGCTCATGAAGATGTGGAAGGCAACTCCCAGCGTCAGGTTCTCGATCGGGTTGCGCGGGAAGCCCTTCTTGCGCGCCAGGTAGTAGATGACGGCCATCTGCGCGACGCCCAGCATCAGCCCCGGCACGGCGCCGGCGAGGAAAAGCGCTGCGACGGACGTGTTGGTCAGGGCCGAGAAGATGATCAGCGGGATCGACGGCGGGATGATCGGCCCCTGGATCGCCGAGCTGACGGTGAGCGCGGCCGCGAAATCCTTCCGGTAGCCGTCCTTTTCCATCATCTTGACCTCGACCGGGCCAAGCGCGGAGATGTCAGCCAGTGCCGATCCCGACACGCCGGAAAACATCATCGATCCGACGACGTTGACATAGGCAAGGCCGCCGCGAAGCCTTCCGACCATGAGCCTCGACAGGTTCACCAGCCGGTCGGTCATGCCGATGGCGGTCATGATCTCGCCGGCGATGATGAAGAGCGGGATCGAGAGCCAGATGAACACATCCATGCCCGTGAAGAACTTGTGGGCATAGATGTCGAGCATGCCGGACATGCCCGGCTTGATGAAGAAATAGGCCATGCCGGCAAAGCCGATGGCGAAAATGACCGGGCTGCCCATGATCATGAGAACGAGCAGCAGGCCGATGACGACGAGAAGCGTGTAATCCATCGGGGTGCCTCAGATCTCGGCTTTGAGGATGGAGGGCTGGTCGTTTTCAGGCGTGCCGCGGACGAGGTCGCGCAATGCCAGAACCAGCATGTGAAAGAGCATCAGGGCCGCGCCGACCGGCACGGAGAGATAGATCCAGTAGAAGCTGAGCTGCAATGTCGCCGACATGCGGCGCTGGCCGAAATCGGCGTTTTCGTAGCCTTTCCAGACGAGCACGGCGAGAAGCGCGCACAGCATCAGCCGGAAGATCGCGTTGCGGATCGAGAGCAGCCGGCGCGGCCAGTAGCCGTCGAAGAAGTCGACGCGCACGAGCTGCTCGTCCTTCACCAGCAGGCTGCCGGCCAGCATCACCACCCAGATCATGAGGTAGCGCGCCGCTTCCTCGGGCCATGGAAGTGAGAAGCCGAAGCCGTAGCGCAGCACGACCTGCAAGAACAGGATCGCGGCCACGAGGACGAGCATGACGCGGGCAACGAAGGAGGAGATGAAGCCCAGCACGTCTGCGAGCTTTTCGAGGGTTCTGAGCAACGCCGCCTCCATGGTTGAAGCCGGGACAGCACTGGCTGTCCGGCGTAAATGAACGAGCCCGCGCCTGAGGCGCGGGCTCCATGATGACTAGTCCTGCGCGCCGGCGATAGCCTGCTGCAGCTCGCTGATGAGCTCCGCGCCGACCTGCTCTGTTAGGATTTCGGCGATCGGCTGCTGGGTCTTCTCGACGAAGGCCTGGAACTCTTCCGCCGTGGGCTGGTAGATTTCCACGCCTGCCTTCTCGATGACCTTCAGATCCTGCGATTCCTTGGCCGCGATGATGCCGAGCATGGCGAACGTCGCCTGGCGGCCGGCATAATCGAACGCCGCGCGGTCTTCCTCGCTGAGGCCCTGGTAGAACTCCTCATTGATGGTGATGAGCGGCATGTTGATGAGGTGGTGATCCAGCGTGTAATACTTCTGCACTTCCTGCAGGTTCGCCAGAAGCATCGTGTAGGGCGCGTTTTCCTGCCCGTCGACGACGCCCGTCTGCAGCGCGCTGTAAAGCTCGGCCCAGGCGATCGGGGTCGGCGACGCGCCGAGCGCCTCGACCATCTTGATATGGATCGGAACCTGCTGGGTGCGGATCTTGAGGCCGACCATGTCCTCGGGCGTACGGATCGGCCGCACAGAGTTCGAGAAGTTGCGGAACGCGGAGGGCAGGTAGTTGAGGATGCGCACGCCGCTCTGCTCGGCGACCGTGTCGGAGAGCTTCTTGCCGAACGGGCCTTCGAGAACCTCGCGCGCCACTTCCGTGGTGGAGAAGGTGTAGGGCATCTCCAGCACCTGCGCGGCCGGCGCGTAGGCTGCGACGTGGCCGGCATTCAGGCCGCCGACGATCTGCAGCGATCCGCGCGCATTCTGCTCGAGCAGCGATTCCAGATCGCCGAGCTGGCCGTTCGGGAAAACCTGGATCTCGTAGCGCCCGCCAGTGTGCGACTTGACGATCGAGCTGAACACCTCGGTGTAGGCCCAATAAGGATTCGCCAGAAGGTCGCCTTCGCCGTCGACATGGCCGAAACGAACGACCGTCTGCGCGTCGGCGGCGCCGATCATCATGGTTCCAAGGCTCATTGTCGCCGCAGCGCAAACAACGCTCAGTTTTCGTATGATGGATTTCATTTCCTCAACTCCGCTGTCGGTGGTGAATGTCACAGTGACCCCGACGCGGCGGGCGCAGGCCCGACGACGCTCAAGTTCACCCTAAATGTAAATGCTTTTGGCAGTTTCCCTGGGGGCTTGTAGGCTGCCCCTCTTAGCTGTCTACCATACGAAACGACATTTTCATGTCAAGCTGGATCGGCAAAAAAATGTCGTATAGTGGATAAGCGTACTATCCGCACTTTCCCAACAGGAAGGGACATCGTATAAGCGACTGCGTCGCCTGGCCGTTCCGCCGGGTAGCCAGACAGCAGGAAGGCTGGAGCCAGCAATGAACGTCCGACCCGCCGAAGTCATTGAGCCCGATATCGAAACGGCCGTGCCCGGCCTGGACATCGGAGCGAGGCTCGCCCAGCTTCGCCAGCAGCAGGGCTGGACGCTGCAGCAGGCCAGCAAGCGGACCGGCGTCTCCGCATCGGCGCTGTCGAAGATCGAGCGCAACGAACTGTCGCCGACGATCTCGACGCTCCAGCGCGTTGCCCATGGCTACGAGCTCGACGTGGTTGCGCTGCTCAACGACCGGGAGGCTTCGCGCAGTCTGCCGGGCCGCCGCAGCGTGACGCGGGCGGACGAGGGACGTCCCTACCAGTCGAACAGTTGCGCCAACACGGTGCTCTGCGCCGACCTGCTCGACAAGCGCATGACGCCGATCCGCACGCGGGTGACGGCGCGGTCGCCGGATGAATACCGCTCGTGGCCGGTGAGCGATGCCGAGATTTTCGTGACCGTGATCAAGGGGACAATGGTCGTGCACAGCCAGATCTACGAACCCCTGATCCTCAACGCGGGCGATAGCCTCTATTACGACGCCGGATCGCCGCACATCTGGACCTCGCAGGGGCCGGAGGATGCGGAAGTGATCTGGGTGATCTCCTCCTAGAGACGCTCCATGCTGTTGAATGCAGCCGACTACCGCGAAAAAGCGCGGCGCAGACTGCCGCGCGGCCTGTTCGAATATATCGACCGGGGCACCGAGGACGAACAGGCCCTGACGCGCCTGCGCGACTCGCTGGATGCGGTGACGCTGCGGCCTTCGGTGCTGTCGGGGCATGCAAGTCGCGATGCCGGCACGACGCTTTTCGGCAAAGGATTGCCGACGCCTCTGGTCGTGGCGCCGACCGCGTTGGCGGGCCTCGTCGCACACGACGGCGAACTGAAGCTGGCGCGTGCCGCGGCAGCGCTCGGCATCCCATTTTGCGTCTCGACCCAATCCGTGACGACCATAGAGGACATCCGCAGCGCAGCACCCGATGCGGCTTTGTGGTTCCAGCTCTATGTCTGGCGTGACCGTGCGCTGACCGCCGACCTTCTGAAGCGGGTGAGGGCGAGCGATTGCGAATGCCTCGTGGTGACGGCCGACACGCAGATGTCGCCCAACCGCGAATACAACCAGCGTAACGGCTTCGGCATTCCCTTCAAGCCGACCGTGCGAAACGTCGCCGACATGGCGGTTCACCCCGGCTGGCTGCTGGGCGTCATGCTGCGCTACGTGCTTGCCGGAGGCGTACCGACCTACGGTCATTATCCGCCAGAGTTCCGGCGCGCCATCACCCGCGCCAGCGTTGCGGGCGCCGTGCGGCTGAGGACGGATCTTTCCTGGGATGACGTGAAGCGGCTGCGCGACGAGTGGCCGGGCAAGCTGATCGTCAAGGGCGTGCTGTCGGTCGAGGATGCCGAACTGGCCGCCGGGGTCGGCGCTGATGGCATCGTCGTTTCCGCGCATGGCGGGCGCAATCTCGATTGCCTGCCATCTCCCGCAAGCTGCCTGCCGGCGATCGCGGAAGCGGTGGGCGACAGCATGGCCGTACTGGCCGACAGCGGTGTGCGGCGCGGCACCGACGCACTGAAATATCTTGCCATGGGCGCGCAGGGCGTGATGCTGGGCCGGTTGCCGCTGTGGGGGCTCGCGGCCGGCGGCGAGGAGGGCGCGCGCGCCATCCTGTCGATGATGCTGCGCGAGATGGACACCGCCATGGGCTTTCTCGGCGTGTCTGACATCGCCGCGCTGCGAAGCCCCGCGCGCTGGAGCGTCGAAGCGGTGAACTGAGCCCGCAACGCTGCTTTCCCTCGGCGTCGCGCCTGCTGCCTTGCCAGCCTTTCCTTGCGTTTCCCCCGATCCCGTATCTCGCCTGCAAGCGGGCCGGTGCGACGGACGCTGCGGACAGAACCTTTTTCGTCGCCGAATCTTCTTCTTGACTCGGATGCGGATTCTCTCTCCTATTATCTAACCGTTTGGTTAGTTAGGGGAACGAGAATGGGCAATAAGGCATACGCATTCATCGCCGCGACAGCGGCCTTTCTGGTCGCCGGTCCCGCCGTTGCGCAGGACTGGAAGCCCAGCGAACCGGTCACGATCATCGTGCCGTGGTCCGCGGGCGGATCGACCGATACCGTCACCCGCGTCGTCGCCGGCGAGCTTTCCGAAGTGCTCGGCCAGAACGTCGTGATCCTCAACCAGCCCGGCGCGTCCGGCTCGACGGGCACCCGCTCCGTGTGGGAGGCTCCGCATGACGGCATGACCATGGCCGCCGGCGCGGTGGCCGACCTCGGCGCCTATCCGGTGCTGGGCACGCTCGACGCGAAGCTCGAGGACTGGCGCCTCTACCTGCACGTCGCCAATCCCGGCCTCATCTCCGTTCGCACCGACAGCGAATGGGAAGATTTCGGCGACCTTCTCGAAGCGCTGAAGACGTCCGGGGAAGCCATTACCGTTTCGTCCGGCGGACTTTCTTCCGCGACCGCCATCAGCATGCAGACGCTGGAGAAGGCGGCCGACATCAACTATCGCCAGATCGTCTATGAGGGCGGCAACCCGGCCGTCATCTCGACCGTATCGGGGGAGACTCAGTTTACCGCGGCGACCGCCACCGAGCAGGTCGACATGATCCGTGCCGGCCGGCTGCGCCCGCTGGCCGTGGTGGCCGACAAGCCCCTCGAGCTCGAAGGCTTCGGCACGGTGCCACCGGTGACCGAATGGCTGCCGGAGGTTGCCAGCGCGCCGAACTATTTCGGCGTCTTCATCCCCGCCGACGCGCCGCAGGAGGTGCTCGACACGATGGACAAGATCTGGGCTGAGAAGATCGCGGGCTCGGAGGTCATGAAGGCGCACGCAGCCGAGCGCGGCGCGCTGTTCAACGCCACCTATGGCGAGGAAGCGGTCAAGGCCGCGATGCCGTATCTTTCGATCAATGCCTGGCAGCAGTTCGAAAGCGGCGCGGCGCCGAACGACCCGTCGGAGTTTGGCATCCCGAAGCCGGAATAAGCATTCAACAGACGCGATCCGGCACGTCCTGCGCGCCGGATCGCGATAGTCTCTGCGCGCGGTAACTCTGCCAGGCGATCGGTTTCATGGACGGTCTGAATCAATTTTTCGGCGCGGTCGTCGCGATCGGCATGTCCGCGGACATGCTGGTCGTCGTCTGGGCGACGCTGCTCGGCATCGTGGTCGGCATGATACCGGGCCTGACAGCGACGCTGGGCGTGGCGCTTGTCACCACGCTGACCTTCACCATGGAGCAGAACACCGCGATCCTGGTGCTGATCTGCGTCTATATCGGCGCGATCTATGGTGGCGGTAGGACAGCCATCCTGCTCAACATCCCCGGAACGCCGGCCAATGCGGCCTCCGCGCTGGACGGGTTTCCGCTGGCCAAGCAGGGCCGGGCGGGCGAGGCGATGGCGGTGGCCACGTCTGGCTCCTTCCTGGGCACGATGGTGGGCATGGTCGGCCTCGCGCTGATCGCGCCATGGCTGGCCGAATTCGCGCTCGACTTCACCTCCTTCGAATTCTTCTGGCTTGCCGTCTTCGGCATCGTGCTTTGCGGCCAGCTCACATCGATGGACGATCCGCTCAAGGGCTGGATCGCCGGCTTCCTCGGCCTGCTGGTCGCGATGGTGGGGCAGGAAAGCCTGCACGCCTATTCACGTTATTCCTACGGCATTCTTGACCTGGAGGCGGGCTTCGGGCTGCTGCCCGTCCTCGTCGGCGCATTCGGCTGCGCGGAGGTGTTCGTGGTGATGCGGCAGGAGGCGACGACGCTGGTCGCCTCGCAGGTCGGCGGCGTGCTGCGGTCCGCCCTGAAATCGTTCAGATATGTGCGAACCTGGCTGCGATCCGGCGTGATCGGCACCTTCATGGGCGTCGTGCCCGGCGTCGGCGAGGATATGGGGGCGTGGGTCTCCTACGCGGCCGCGAAGCGCGCTTCGAAGACGCCCGACGACTTCGGCAAGGGCTCGACCGACGGCCTGCTGGCAGCCGAGACGGGCAACAACGCCGCCGTGCCCGGCGCGCTGATCCCGGTGCTCACCCTGGCGATCCCCGGTTCCGCGCCGGCCGCCGTACTGCTGGCGGCGATGGTGATCCATGGGCTTCGCCCCGGGCCGCTGATCATGATTACGCAGGCCGACTTCTTCTATTCGGTGGTCGCCATGGTGTTCTGGGCGAGCGTGGCGATGCTGGTGCTCGGGCTTCTCCTGACGCGTCCGCTGCTTCTCATCCTCAAGGTGCGGCGTGAATGGCTGATGGGCGTCATTTTCGTCCTGTGCGCGGTGGGCTCCTTCGCGATTGCCGGACGCCTGTTCGACGTCTGGGTGATGATCGGCTTCGGCCTCATCGGCTTCCTGATGCGCGAAACCGGTTTCCCGATCGCGCCGATGATCCTCGGCGTGGTGTTGGGGCCGATCCTCGACAACAACTTCCGGCGCAGCCTGTCGCTGACACAGGGCGACCCGATACCCTTCGTCACGCGGCCGATCAGCGCCGTCATCGCCCTGCTTGTGCTGCTGATGATCGTGCTGGCGCTGCCGCCGCCGGTGCGGCGCATGCTGGGCCAGGCGAAAGTGCGGCTGCTCGAAGGGAGACGCGCCGATGGCTGACGCGCGGTGCTCTGTCCTGATCTGTGGCTTCGGGGCCTTCGGGGCACTGCATGCGAAGGCGTGGCGCGTCTGCGACCCCTCGGTTCGGCTCATGGTGAGCGATCCGTCGGAGGCGGCGCGTGGTGAGGCGATTGCAAGCGGCGTCGAACCGGCAGCGGTTGCCGAGGACCCTGCGACGCTGATGCCGCAGGCCGATATCGTCGATGTCGTCGCGCCGCCGGTTCACCATCTTCCGCTGGCGCTGCAGGCGCTATCGCTCGGCAAGCCGGTATTGCTGGAAAAGCCCGCCGTGCGCTCGCTTGGCGAGGCGCAGGCACTCGTGCAGGCGGCCGGAACCGTGCCGGTTCAGATCGGCCTCGTGCTGCGGTGCCACCCGCTCGTGCGGCGCGCACGCGACCTGCTCGCGGCAGGCGCCATCGGCAAGCTGCTGTTGATGGAGGGTGATTTCTCCGGCTGGAAGCGGATGCGGACGGATTCGTCACTCATCGAAAACGACGGCGTGCATTTCATCGACCTGATGCGTCATTTCGCAGGCGCGCCCGTCAGCGCGGTCGACGCTGTGTTCGCTCGGCACCTCGATCCGGCAGTTGTCGACGATATCCGCATCGATCTCGCATTCGGCAACGGCATCGAAGGCCGCCTGAGGCTCGGTGTGCTGGCTGGTGGGCTCGCCGAAGACGGCTTCGTGCCCGGCGCGATGACCAGCAAGTGCCTGAGGCTGGTGGGATCGACGGGCAATCTGGTGCTCGATTTCAACGCCAATCGGCTGTTCCACGGCACCGTCGAATATCGCCGCTCGCCAGGCGGCTTCGACGTCATGCCGCAAGGCCTGACCAGCGAGGCAGCGATCGGGGTGACGCCGGTATCCCTGCTTGCCCGCAGCTTCGCGATCTTCGGCACGGCACTCGATGGCGGCGGGCCGGTGATGTGCAACCCGCATGAAGGCGCGCTGGAGATGGCGCGCGTGATCGAGGGGCTGGAGGCCTGCGCGAGCCGCACGCGCCAGCTCGAACCGGTAGGAGATGCCGCATGAAGGTGGACAAGGTCATGCGCACCGACCTGATATCGGGGCTGGTCGTTTCGGTGATCGGCATTGCGGGTTTCGTCGAAGCCTTGCGGATGCCGCGTTTCGAGGCGCGCAACGCCGACCCGTTCACCGTACCCGGCCTGACGCCCGGCATCGTCAGCTTCGTCATCGCGGTGCTGGGCCTGATGCTCGTGTTGCGCGCGCTCGCGGGCCGTGGCGCATCCGAGACATTGCCGATTGGCGTATGGCCCGAAGGCAGCGTCAAGCGCACCCTGTTCACGATAGCCACGGTGGTCATCTACGGCGGTGCGCTGTTCGGCCGGATACCGTTCATTGCCGCGACGACGCTGTTCGTCTTCGTGTTTACCGTGGGAGCCGAGTGGCTGAACCCGCAACGCCGGATGGGCTTGCCGGTGCTTGCGGGATGGGCTCTCGCCCTCTCGCTGGTTGCCGCCTTCGTGGTCCACTACGTCTTTACCGTCGTCTTCCATGTCAGGTTGCCGGGATGAGGACGTTTCGGATCTCGCTCTGCAACGAGGTGCTCGGCAAGCTGCCTTTCGTGCGCCAATGCGCGCTTGCGGCTGAACTCGGCTATGACGGGCTGGAGCTCGCACCGTTCACGCTTGACCCAGAACCGGCGTCCCTGGGCCTCGCGAAGCGCCGGGCCCTGCTGCGCACGGCCGAGCGGGAAGGCATCGCCATCACCGGATTGCACTGGCTCCTGACCGTGCCCAAGGGCCTGTCGATCACCACGGACGATGCGGCCCTGCGGGCGCGCACGGTCGCCCATATCGAGGCGATGATCGAGCTTTGCGCCGACCTCGGCGGCGAGGTTCTGGTTCACGGCTCGCCGGACCAGCGGCGGGTTGCCGATGCAAGCGGCCCGCAGGTGGCGCGCGACAACGCGACCGTGGTGCTGGCCCGCGCGGCCGAAGCCGCGCAGCGGGCCGGTGTCGTCTATTGCCTGGAACCGCTGTCGCCGGCGCTGACCGATTTCGCCACCAATATCGACGAGGCGGCGGCGATCGTGCGCGCGGTCGGGTCGCCGCATCTCGCGACGATGATCGACACGTCGGCCGCCTGGGCCGGCGAAACGGAACAACCCGACGCGCTCATCCGGCGGCATCTGCCGACCGGCCTGCTGCGGCACGTGCACGTCAACGACCCCAACCGCCGCGCGCCGGGGCAGGGGGAGCACGGCTTCCTGTCGGTGATGCGCGCGCTGGTCGACGGCGGCTACAAGGGCGTCGTCGGGGTCGAGCCCTTTGATTATCACCCGGACGGAGCAACGGTTGCCGCAATGGCGCTGGGCTATCTCAACGGGCTTCTGGAACAGACGGAGAGGACGCCATGAACGCGCCAGCAATCAAGGTCGGCGAGGCGCGGTTCGGGATCGACAATGCGTTTGCCCGCATGCCGTTCCGCTTCGGCGTCGTCACCATGGAGGCGGCGGCAGCACTCACGCTCGAACTGGAACTGAGCATCGACGGCCGGCGTGCCGTGGGCTACGCGTCCGACCTGCTGGCCTATAAATGGTTCGACAAGCGGCCGGAAAAGACGCCGGCCGACAATGTCGCCGACCTGCTCTGGGTGGTGCAGGAAGCAGCGAAGGTCGCGCGCGACCTGCCTTCGGGCACGCTGTTCGAGATATGGCGGGCACTGGACGGCGAGGTCGAGCGGCGCGCGCTCGACGCCGGCTTCAATCGTCTTGGCGCCTCGTTCGGCGTGTCGATGATCGAACGCGCGCTGATCGACGGCATCGCGCGATCGCTTGGGCTGACCTTCCACGAGTGCATCCGCGGCGACGTCCTCGGGCTGCGCCCGGCGCAGGTCTTCCCCGAGCTGGACGGCATGTCGCTTGCCGATGTGTTGCCGGCCACGCCGCTGAAGCGGCTTGGCCTGCGCCACACGGTCGGGCTGGTCGATCCGATTGATGCCGGTGACCTCGATCCGGCTCAGCGCGTCGGCGACGGCCTGCCGGAGACGCTGGCCGACTATCTGCGCCATGACGGCGTTCGCTATCTCAAGATCAAGGTGGGCGGCGACGCCGATGCCGACATCGCGCGTCTCGAGAAGATCGCCGGGCTGCTGAGGCAGGTCGGCGGGCCGTTCCCGATCACGCTCGACGGCAACGAGCAGTATAAGCGCCTCGACGATTTCGCCGGCCTGATGGAAGCGATCCGCTCGCGCCCGGCGCTGGGCGAGCTCTACCGTTCGATCCTCTTCGTCGAACAGCCGCTGGAGCGCTCGGTCGCGCTCGACGGACCGCTGGGCGCCGACGAACTGGCGGCGATTGGCAAGCCGTTGCTGATAGACGAGGCGGACGGCTGGACAGGCGCATTCCGCGACGCCATCGCGCTGGGCTATCGCGGCGTCAGCCACAAGAACTGCAAGGGCGTCGTCCGGTCGCTGCTCAACGCGATGCTGGTCGCGCATCACAACGCCGCGTCAGGCGAGCCGGGCGGCTATTTCCAGTCGGCCGAAGACCTGACATGCTTGCCGGTCGTGTCGTTGCAGGCCGATCTCGCCGTGGTCGCCTCGCTCGGCATAACCCATGTGGAGCGCAACGGGCACCACTATTTCCACGGGCTCGACCATCTGCCCCGCGCCGAGGCGGATGCGGCGCTGAACGCGCATCCCGACCTCTATGAAAAGACGCCCCAAGGGGCGCAACTCGCGGTGCGCGACGGCCATCTCGACATCGCGTCGCTGCAGGTGCCCGGCCTCGGCTGCGCGCTCACCCCCGATCTCGGCAAGCGCATCGCTCCGGCTGACTGGACGTTCGCCATGCTTAACGCAAGACCGGCAGACTGAGCCGGCGAGGAGACTGAAATGGACCAGACCATCCCGTCAGAAATCCGCACCGAGGAAGAGTTGGAGGAGCTGCTGTCGCGGCCGAGCGAACAACAACTCGTCGCGTCTCTGCGCAGCATCGACGGACACATCACCATCCTCGGCGTGGGCGGCAAGATGGGGCCGACGCTGGCGCGCATGGCCAAGCGCGCCGCGCCCGAAAAGCGCGTCATCGGCGTTGCCCGCTTCTCCGAGCCGGGCCTGAGGGAGAAGCTGCAGGGCTGGGATATCGAGACGGTCGAGTGCGACCTGCTCGACCGCAAGGCAGTCGACGGCCTCGAGCGCACGGAGAATGTCGTCTTCATGGCCGGCCGAAAGTTCGGGTCCGAGGGCAACGAGTCGCTGACCTGGGCGATGAACGTGCATGTGCCGGCGATCGTCGCCGAAGCTTTCGTGCAGTCGCGCATCGCCGTGTTCTCGACCGCCTGCGTCTATCCCTTCGTCGACATAGCGGGGCAGGGCGCGCGCGAGGACCTGCCGCTGGACCCGCCCGGCGAATACGCCAATTCCTGCGTCGGGCGCGAACGCATGTTCGAGCACTTCTCACGCGTCCACGGTGCCGGGTCTCGCTGATCCGTCTCTCCTACGCGATCGACATGCGCTACGGGGTGCTGCACGACGTCGCGCGCGCCGTACTCTCCGGCGAACCGGTGCAGGTGAGCAGCGGCCATTGCAACGTGATCTGGCAGGGTGATGCCAACGACATCGCGCTCCAGTCGCTCGCCCAAGCAGGAACGCCGCCTTTCGTGCTCAACCTGTCGGGTCCGGAGCTTGTCAGCGTGCGCCGGCTTGCGCAGAAGTTCGGGGAGCGCTTCGGGCGTACGCCGGTCTTCGAAGGCGAGGAGCAGGGCAAGGCATGGATCGTGGACACGAGCCTGCAGCAGTCGTTGCATGGCTACCCCTCGATTCCGCTCCCCGGCTGATCGACTGGACCGCAAAATGGATGCAAGGGGGCGGCAAGTCTCTCGACAAGCCGACGCATTTCGAGGTTCGAGATGGCAAATACTGATGCGGACGGGACGTCCGGCAAGGACGTCTCGACGGGCAAGCCGGTGAAGGATGCGCCGCGCCAGACGCGCGATGCGGTGGCAACGCGCGCGCGCATACTCACGGCCGCGGTGAAGGAATTCGCCAAGAAGGGCCTGACCGGCACCCGCATCGACCAGATCGCCACGCGCGCCCGCTGCAACAAGGCGCTGATCTACCATTATTTCGGCAGCAAGGAGGCGCTGTTCAGCGCCGTGCTGGAAAAGACCTACGAGAACATCAGGCTGGCGGAGCGCCAGCTCGACCTGGCGCACAAGCCGCCGGTGGAGGCGATGCGCGAGCTGATCGGCTTCTCGTTCGACTATGTCAGCCAGCACCCCGAATTCATCAAGCTCATCAATGACGAGAACCTGCATGGCGGCGTGCATGTCGCGCATTCGGCCAAGGCGCGGGACCTGAACAGCCCGCTCGTCGCGCTGATCGAGGAGATACTGAAGCGGGGCGAACGCGACGGCGTCTTTCGCGCCGGCGTCGACCCGGTGCAGCTCTACATCTCCATCGCCAGCATCTGCTATTTCTTCATCGCCAATCGCCCGACCCTTTCCGCGATCTTCGGCCTGCCGAAGACGCCGGAAGTGCTGGCGGATCGTCGCCGGCACGTGATCGACGTCATCCTCGGCTATCTGCGCCCCGTCGACGGGACGCCTTCCACATCAAGAGCAAATCCATGAAGATCAACGACATCCCCGCCACCCCGCTCGCAGCGCTCCGCAAGGGCGGCGTCATCCCCGCGCATCCGCTGGCGCTCGACGCCTCGCGCAAGCTGGACGAGCGCCATCAGCGCGCGCTGTCGCGTTATTATCTCGATGCGGGCGCAATCGGGATGGCGGTCGGTGTCCACACAACGCAGTTCGAAATCCGCGACCATGGCCTTCTGGAGCCGGTGCTTTCGCTGGCGGCGGAAGAAGCCGCGCGCCATGCCAGCCAGCCTTTCATGGTTGCCGGTGCCATCGGGCGCACGGAGCAGGCGGTTCGCGAGGCCGAGCTGGCGCGCGCCAAGGGCTATCATGCGGTGCTGCTCGGGCTTGCGGCGATGCGGGACGCCAGCGAGGACGAGCTGGTCGCCCACTGCCGCGCCGTCGCCGAGGTCATGCCGGTGATCGGCTTCTATCTGCAGACGGCCGTCGGCGGGCAGCCGTTGCGCTACGAGTTCTGGCGGCGCTTCGCCGAGATCGAGAATGTGGTGGCCATCAAGATGGCGCCCTTCAACCGCTATCGCACGCTCGACGTGGTGCGGGCGGTGATCGACGCCGGCGCCGAGGACCGCATCACGCTCTACACCGGCAATGACGACCATATCGTCGCCGACCTGATGACCAAGTTTACGTTCAAGCGCGACGGCAAGCCGGTCAGCGTCCGCATCAAGGGCGGCCTGCTCGGCCACTGGGCCGTGTGGACCAGACGCGCCGTCGAGTTGCTGGCCGACATTCACGAACGCGCCGACGAGCGGTCAACCGCCGAATGGCTGGAGCTGGATGCGCGCACCACGGATGCCAACGGCGTGCTGTTCGACGTGCGCAACGACTTCGCCGGCTGCATCGCCGCCATCCACGAGGTGCTGCGCCGGCAGGGGCTGCTGCAGGGCATCTGGTGCCTGAACCCGGACGAGACCATGGGGCCGGGCCAGGAAAAGGAACTCGCGCGCGTCATGCGCGACTATCCCGAACTCAACGACGATGCGTTCGTGCGCGAAAACCTGGATCGCTGGCTCGCCTGAGCAGGGTCGCGGCAGGGATGGAAGCCGCTCAGAGCGGCTTCCGGGTCCATTTCGAGATGACGCCGACGATGCCTTCACGGAAGAGCATCACCGAGACCACGAAGATCAGGCCCTGAATGATGGTCACCCAGGCGCCGAAGGTCGCCAGGTAGTTCTGCATGGTGACGATCACCGCAGCACCCACGATCGGCCCGAACACGGTGCCCATGCCGCCGAGCAGCGTCATCAGAACCACCTCGCCGGACATTGTCCAGTAGACATCGGTCAGCGAGGCGAGCTGGAAGACGATGGCCTTGGTGGCTCCGGCGAGGCCGGCCAGCGTCGCCGACAGCACGAAGACGGCGAGCTTGTAGCGGTTGACGCGATAGCCGAGCGAGATCGCGCGCGGCTCGTTCTCGCGGATCGCCTTCAGCACCTGCCCGAACGGCGAGTGGATGATGCGGTAGATGAGCAGGATCCCCGCGAAGGCGATCGCCAGTACGAGGAAATACAGCGATTCCTGCGAGCGCAGATCGATGAGGCCGAAGAGATGGCCGCGCGGTACCGCCTGGATGCCGTCCTCGCCGCCGGTGAACTCGGCCTGCAGCGAGAAGAAGTAGACCATCTGCGCGAAAGCGAGCGTGATCATCGCGAAATAGATGCCCTGCCTGCGGATCGCCAGCGAACCGATGAGGAAGCCGAGCACCCCGGCAACCAGCGTGCCGCATATGATGGCAAGTTCTGGCGTCAGCCCCCAGACCTTGGCGGCGTGGGCGCAGACATAGCTCGCCATGCCGAAATAGGCGGCATGGCCGAAGGACAGCAGCCCGCCATAGCCGAGCAGCAGGTTGAAGGCGCAGGCAAAGAGCGCGAAGCACAGGATCTTCATGATGAAGATCGGATAGAAGAAGAACGGCGCGGCGATCAGCAGCGCCAGCAGGCCGGCGAAGATCGCGATGTGGTGGACAGGCATGCCGCCCGCCGTCTGCTGGGCGACGACGGGGCCGCCGGTTGCTTCCGTGGTGGCGGTCATCAGGCAGTCCTCCCGAAGAGCCCTGCCGGCTTGACCAGCAGCACCAGGGCCATGATGACGAAAATGACCACCGCCGAGCCTTCGGGGTAGAAGACGCGCGTCAGGCCTTCGATGAGACCGAGCCCGAAGCCGGTGACGATCGAGCCGAGGATCGAGCCCATGCCCCCGATGACGACCACGGCGAAGACCACGATGATGAGGTTCTCGCCCATCACCGGGTTGATCGCGTAGATCGGCGCGGCAAGCACGCCGGCAAAGCCGGCAAGGGCTACGCCGAAGCCGTAGGTCAGCGTGATCATCAGCGGCACGTTCACGCCGAACGCGCCGACCAGCGTCGGGTTCTCCGTCGCGGCGCGCAGATAGGCGCCGAGCTTGGTCTTCTCGATCACGAACCATGTCGCCAGGCACACGACCGCCGACGCGATGATGACCCATGCGCGCGAGTTGGGCAGGTACATGAAGCCGAGATTATGTCCGCCCGAGAGCAGTGGCGGCGCCTGGTAGGGCAGGCCGGACACGCCGAAGATCTGCTTGAAGATGCCGGTCGTGATGAGCGCCAGGCCGAATGTCAGGAGCAGCCCGTAAAGATGGTCGAGGTGATACAATCGCCGGATGAACAGGCGTTCCAGGATGACGCCGGTAATGCCGACCGCGACCGGTGCGATCAGCAGCGACCACCAGTAGTTCACGCCGAGATAGTTGAGCAGCATCCAGGTGACGAATGCACCGAGCATGTACTGTGCGCCGTGGGTGAAATTGATGATGTTCAGCAAGCCGAAAATCACCGCCAGCCCTAGAGAGAGGATGGCGTAGAACGAGCCGTTGATCAGCCCGAGCAAGAGCTGGCCGAAAAGCGCCTGGGGCGGAATGCCGAGAAGTTCGAACATCTGGGAACCTGCTGCCGTATGAGAAGGGAGGCGCGCCTGTCGCGCGCCTCCCTTGCGAAGCGTTACGTCACTTGACGAATTCGCAGCCGCCTTCCTCGATCGGACGGAATGCCTTCTCGGCCGGGATCGTGGCGACCGTCTCGTAGAGGTCCCATTCGCCTTCCGACTTGTCGGGCGTCTTCACGCGGAACAGGTAGGAGTCGTGGATCTTGCGGCCATCCTGCCGAACCACGCCCTTGCCGAACAGCGGATCGTCGGTCGGCATCTCCTTCATCTTGGCCATGACGGCCTCGGTTTCCTTGTTGCCGACCGCCTCGACCGCCTTGAGGTAATGGAGAACCGCGCCGTAGACGCCGGCCTGGATCATCGACGGCTTGTTGCCCGTCTGCTCCTCGAAGCGGGCCGACCACTCGCGGGTGCCGTCATTCATGTCCCAATAGAAGCTTTCCGTCAGCACGAGGCCCTGGGCCACGTCGAGACCCAGCGAATGGACGTCGTTGATGAACACCAGCAGGCCGGCGATAGCCTGACCGGCCTGCGTGATGCCGAACTCGGCCGCCTGCTTCATCGAGTTGACGGTGTCGCCGCCGGCATTGGCAAGGCCGATCACCTGCGCACCGGACGCCTGTGCCTGCAGCAGGAACGACGAGAAGTCTGTGCCGGGGAACGGCGTCTTGACCGAGCCGATCACCTCGCCACCGGCCTCCTTGACCACTGCCGAAGTATCACGCTCCAGAGCGTGGCCGAAGGCGTAGTCGGCGGTCAGGAAGAACCAGGTCTTGCCGCCGTTTTCCACCATGGCGCTGCCAGTGCCATGTGCGAGCTGCCAGGTGTCGTAAGTCCAGTGAACGGTGTTGGGCGAGCAGGCGGCACCCGTCAGGTCGGACGTCGCAGCGCCCGAATTGAGGAAGATCTTGTTCTTCTCGCGGGTGATCTCGTTGATGGCGAGCGCCACCGACGAGGTCGGAACGTCGGCGATCACGTCGACGCCTTCGGTGTCGTACCACTGACGTGCAATGTTGGAGCCGACGTCCGGCTTGTTCTGATGGTCGGCCGACACGATCTCGACATTGATGCCCTTGGAGGCCGCGTCGAAATCTTCGACCGCAAGCCTTGCGGCGATCACCGAGCCTTCGCCACCGATGTCGGCATAGATGCCGGAGCGGTCGTTCATGACGCCGATCTTGACGTCGGTGGCGTAGGCCGTTCCCGACATGAGCACACCTGCCAGTGCGGCAAGGACGAATCTGCTTTTCATTTTCTTCTCCTCCGATTGCGGCGCGTTTCGCGCCTTCTCTCCCTCACACGCCCAGATAGGCGTGCAACTTGTCGATATTGGCCTCGAGCTGGTCGTTGGGGATCATGTCGATCACCTTGCCTTGCTCGACGACATAGTGCCGGTCCGCCACCGTGGAGGCGAAGCGGAAGTTCTGCTCCACCAGAATGATGGTGAAGCCCTCCTGCTTCAGCCGCGCGATGGTGTGGCCGATCTGCTGGATGATGACCGGCGCGAGCCCCTCCGTCGGCTCGTCCAGAAGCAGCATCTTGGCGCCGGTGCGCAGGATGCGGGCGATCGCCAGCATCTGCTGCTCGCCGCCCGAAAGCTTGGTTCCCTGGCTCGAAAGGCGTTCCTTGAGGTTGGGGAAAAGCTCGAAGATCCGATCCAGGCTCATGCCGCCGGGCTTCACCTGCGGCGGCAGCATCAGGTTCTCCTCGACCGACAGCGACGAGAAGATGCCGCGCTCTTCCGGGCACCACGCGATGCCTTCCCTGGCGATGAAGCGCGCCGGCGCGTGCATCAGTTCTTTGCCCTGGAACTGCACCGAGCCGGTGCGTTTCGGCAGGACGCCCATGATAGCCTTGAGCGTCGTTGTCTTGCCCGCGCCGTTGCGGCCCAGAAGCGTCACCACCTCGCCGAACCGCACGTCGAAGTCGATGCCGTGCAGCACGTGGCTCTCGCCGTACCAGGCTTCAAGCCCCTTGACCGACAGCAGCGGCGCTGCGGTATCAGCATGCGGATTCGTTGCCAAAGCTGCCTCAGCCATGTCCCGCTCCGATATAGGCTTCGATCACACGCTCGTCCTTGGACACGGTGGCATAGTCTCCTTCGGCCAGCACCTTGCCGCGCGCCAGTACGGTGATGGTGTCGGACAGGCTCGCAACCACCGACAGATTGTGCTCGACCATGAGAATGGTGCGATTGACGGAAATGCGCTTGATGAGCGCCGAGATACGCTCGACGTCTTCCTGCGCCATGCCCGCCATAGGCTCGTCGAGCAGCAGCATCTCGGGATTGAGCGCCAGAGTCGTTGCGATCTCCAGCGCCCGCTTGCGGCCGTATGACAGATCGGAGGCGTTGACGGTCTCGAATTCGGAAAGGCCGACATCTGCGAGCAGCGCCCGGGCCTCGTCGTCGAATGCGGAAAGCACCTTCTGCGAGCGCCAGAAGTCAAAGCTGTCGCCGCGCTTGCGCTGCAGGGCGATGCGGACGTTTTCCAGCGCGGTCAGGTGCGGAAACACCGCCGAAATCTGGAACGAGCGCACCAGCCCGAGCCGTGCGATGTCGGCCGAAGACATGGATGTGATGTCGTCGCCCTTGTAGGTGATCCTGCCCCTGGTCGGCGACAGGAACTTGGTCAGTAGGTTGAAGCAGGTCGTCTTGCCGGCGCCGTTGGGGCCGATCAATGCGTGAATCTGCCCGCGCCGCACACTGAGGTTGACGTCTTCGACGGCAAAGAAGCCCTTGAATTCCTTGGTCAGATTCTCAGCGGCCAGAATGACGCCGTCACTCATACGTTCCTCACACTCATCGCTCGCGCCTTTCCGGCGTGTTCTTTGTGATGAGCCCTCCTCCCGGGAAGCGCTCTGGCCGTTTGCCGGCCGATGCGGTCTGTCGCCGCGTCTGCCAGAACCATGCACAAGGATGCGGGGAAGGCAAGTTGGTATAAATACGTCGCTTGCCCGGTGACGCGCGTTACGAACCGTTCCGCGTATCATGTTCAACTAAAGTCTAATAAATATGAGTTGCCGCAACGGAAACGACGAAGGCCGGCTTTTCAGCCGGCCTTGGAGTTCGGTCAAGGAGGGTGCGAGCTGCTCGCTAGCGGTGTCCGACCGCAGTGGCGGCGTCTTCGTTGTCGGCCTGCCGCATGGCGTTGCCGGCGGAGTGCAGCGGATTGCGCAGCATGACCAGCTCCGCACCTGCGGCCTCGTGGGCCTCGAGCGAGAAGCGTGCGACGAGGGCCTCGAGCGACTGCGCCTCGCGTGCCAGCGAATGGCTGGCCGCCGTCGACTGCTCGGCCATGGCGGCGTTCTGCTGCGTGGCCTGGTCGATCGTGTTCACCGCCGAATTGACCTCGGCGAGGCTGGTCGACTGCTCGCGCGCGGCGGTGACGATTGCCGCGATGTGATCGTTGATCTCGGCAACCTCCCGGACGATCGAGTCCAGCGACGTGCCGGTATCGCCGACAAGCTGGACGCCCGACTGCACCTGTTGCGCCGACGTCATGATGAGCGCCTTGATCTCCTTGGCGGCCTCCGCCGAGCGCTGCGCAAGGGCACGCACCTCGGAGGCGACCACCGCGAAGCCCTTTCCGGCCTCGCCGGCTCGCGCGGCTTCGACCCCCGCGTTCAGCGCCAGAAGGTTGGTCTGGAACGCGATCTCGTCGATGACGCCGATGATGCTGGAAATCTCGCGCGAGGAGGCGTCGATCTGCGTCATGGCGTGAACCGCCTTCTGCACGGTCTCGCCGGAGATGCGGGCATCTTTGGTGGCTCTTGACACCAGGGCGCCGACCTCCTCTGCACGGCGCGATGAATCGCGAACGGTCGCCGTGATTTCTTCAAGCGCGGCAGCCGTTTCTTCCACCGAAGCAGCCTGCCGCTCGGTACGCCGCGACATGTCGTCGGCGGCGTTGCGGATTTCTTCCGAGCCGGAATTGATCGCCCTCGCGTTCTGCCGGATTTCGCCGAGCGTTTCGCGAAGTGTCGCCACCGACGCGTTGTAGTCGGTCCGAACCTGCTCGAGCCGGCCGGTGAAGGGCGTGTCGATCCGCTGCGACAGGTCGCCCTGTGCTAGTGCTGCCAGCGACGTGGCAAGCGCATCGACGGCTTCCGCGATTTCGGCCTCGGTCTGGCGTTTTTCCTCGTCGTTACGGGTGCGCTCCGCTTCCGATGCCGAACGCTGGCGCGCGCTTTCGCCCTCGACGCGTTCCTTCTGCAGTGCGTTGTCGCGGAACACGGCAAGCGCCCGGCCGATCGCGCCGAACTCGTTCTGCCTGTCCTGGTAGGGCGCTTCGGCGGTCATGTCGCCGGAAGCCAGCCGGTGAACCGAGTCGGTCAGCGTCGCCATCGGGCGGATGAGCGCCCGCATTGCAAAGAACGCCACCGCCCCGAAGACCAGCAGGCACACCGCGCCCACGCCGGTCAGCAGCAAAAGCATGCTGTCGATCTTGGCGAAATAGACTTCCATGGGAATGCCGATGAACAGGATGCCGACATTGGCGCCGGCTTCGTTCTTCACCGGCACATAACCCGTCATATAGGCCTTCCCGAACAGCACGGCCTCTCCGTAATAGGCCTCGCCTTTGGCAAGAAATGCCTGTGCCGGATGGTCCGGGGCAAGCGTGGTCCCGACAGCGCGGCTGCCATCCTGCTTGAGGACGTTGGTGGAGACGCGGCGGTATTCGTTTTCCTGCGTCTGGAACACCGTCGCGACGCCGGCGATGGCGTTCGCGGTGCGGTCGACGAGGTCGTGATTGGCGATTGGCGGTATGCTCGTCGCCGTGAGGTCGGAGATATGTTCTCCGTCGATCTCAACGTTGAGACCATAAAGCGACACGCCGGCCAGCACGGCCATAGTGCGGGCGGCGTCGCGTGCATCGCTCGACGCATCCTGCAGCACCGATGCCCTGAGATTGTGGTGCATGACGCCGACGATGGCGGCGGTTGTCAGAAAAATGAGCGCTACGGTGACCGCCACGCTCTGGTAGACGATCGAAGATCTGAAAAGACTTATCATTGGGGCCCCTCGCCGCAGATGAACTCTTCAGATCAATCTTAAACAGTTAAAGCTTTAATGAAGCGTTCACTGTCTTATGGATGCTGCATCTGCGCCTGTGCCGATGCCTCAGACAGCGCTTGTGAACCTGACTCGGCGATCGTGACGCTGCAGGGACGCCATGCGGAAATACTGGGCCACGGAAGATTAAAGTGACGGTCGACATTGTAAGGACGGTGGGCGTGGGACACCTTGTCTGCCTGTTGTTTCGCGCTGCAACATAATGTGTTCGAGCAGAGTGAAACTCCCGTGGAACTATCGCCTCAATAATCGGTTTAAGAGCATCCCGCATACGTCCGGCCGGCAGCCGGGAAGTCGACGAAATCCCATCCGGGGGCTCATACCCAATGAATGTTCATGCAGACCCGACACTTCGGTCTGACAACAAGCTTTCGTTTCGCGGGGGCGATCTGCCTATCCGCTCTCCTTTTGCCCATCACGGTGATCTGCGCCGGCTCGGCGCGGCGCTGGCGCAGGGTGCCAGAGAACATATCGAGGATATCGAGCCCTTCGAGCCGCGCGACCGTACGAAGGACAGCGCCGAGCGCATCCGCTCCGTCGTCCATGTGCTGAACCGTGCGCAACTCGATGGCGAGAGCGTGACGCCGGCCGCAAACTGGTTGCTCGACAATTCGCACGTCATCGAACAGGCGATCGCGGCCATCCGCCGCGACCTGCCCCGGCGCTTCTATCGCCAGCTACCCGAAATGCCGGACCTGCGCGTGCCGCGCGTTCTGGCGATCGCATGGCTGTACGTGGCGCAGTCCGACAGCGAGGTCTCGGTCGACGGCTTCCGCGCGCTGGTCGACGGCTTCCAGGAAGTGCAGCCGTTGCGCATCGGCGAGCTCTGGGCGCTGCCGTCGCTGCTGCGCTTCGTGCTGGTGGAGAATCTGAGACGGCTGGCGGTTCGCGTCGCCAAGGCGCGCGATATGCGTGTGCTGGCCAATCAGGTGGCCGACAAGCTGGCATTGGTTCCGGGCGGCGAGGACGTCGACATCCTGCGCGCCTATGCGCAGCAGGCCCGCGACCGCACATTCGCGACACAACTACTCCATCGTCTGCGCGACGGCTCGCAGGTTTCCAGCAAGGCGCTGGCATGGCTGGAGGGCGAACTGGAAGCGGCGGGCAGCGACGCCGAGGAGATCACGCTCGGCGAGCACGCCAACCTGTCGTCGGGCAATGTCACTACCGGCAACATCATCAAGGGCCTGCGCCTCATCGACGACACCGAATGGACGGTGTGGTTCGAGGAGGTCAGCCATATCGACCGTCTGCTGCGCGAGCGGACGGATTTCGAGAAGCTGGACTTTGCATCCCGCGACGCCTACCGCGCGCCGTCGAAAAGCTGGCGAAACGTTCGGGGCGTGAGGAGCACGAGGTTGCCCTGCAGGCTGTCGTCATGGCCGAGACGGCGGGCGAATGCCGTTCGAACGGCGGCGCCGGCGTCGACGCGGGCTGTTTTCTCGTCGGGCCGCGGCGACAGGAGTTCGAGCGTGCGCTGGGTTACAGCCCGTCGTTTGGTGAGAGGCTCCATCGCATTTACCGCAAGAGCGACTGGCTGGGTGTAGTCGTGCCGGTGGCGCTGGTGACCTGCCTGCTGCTCGCTGCTGGTGCGGTGGCGCTGGCCGACTACGGGCTTTCGACAGGGGCGGTGATGTTGCTGGTCGCGCTTTTTGCGTTTCCGGCGAGCGAGGCGGCCGTTGGCCTGTTCAACACGCTGGTCTCGACCTTCGTCAAGCCGACGCGGCTGATCGGCTATGACTACAAGGACGGCGTTCCAGCGTATGCGCGAACGCTTGTGGTTGCGCCGGTCTTGTTCGGCAGCCGCGACGATGTCGAGGAAGCCGTCCGCAATCTCGAAGTGCACTACCTCGCAAACATGGGGGAATTGCATTTCGCCGTGCTGTCCGACTGGTCCGACAGTCAGACGGAGCAAAGCGCGGCTGATCTGGCTCTCCTCGAGCACGCCCACGAACTGATCGCTGCGCTCAATGAGCGCTATCCGAAGGATGGCCATGCGCGTTTCTACCTGCTGCACCGCCGGCGGCTCTACAACAAGGCCGAGAGCTGCTGGATGGGCTGGGAGCGCAAGCGCGGCAAGCTGCATGAGCTGAACACGCTGCTGCGCGGCGACCATGACACGACGTTCTTCGCGCCCGCGGACCCGCTGCCGCAGGACATCGAATATGTGATGACGGTCGACGCCGACACGCGCATGACGCGCGGCGCGGTCGGCAAGCTGGTCGGCAAGCTGGAACATCCGCTCAACCGCCCGGTGATCGACGCCAAGGCGCGGCGCCTGACCTCCGGCCACGGCATCCTGCAGCCGCGCATCACGCCGTCGCTGACGACCGGCGACGAGGCGTCCTTCTTCCAACGCATCTTTTCTGCCAACCGTGGCATCGATCCCTACGTCTTCGCCGTCTCCGACGTCTATCAGGACCTGTTCGATCAAGGCACTTTCACGGGCAAGGGGCTCTATCACATCGACGCGATGGAAGCCGCACTCCGCGATCGCATCCCGGAGAATACGATCCTCAGCCACGACCTGATCGAGGGTGGCTATGCCAGCGCGGCGCTGGTGACCGATGTCGAGCTGATAGAGGATTACCCAACGCGCTATCTCGTCGACGAGTCGCGCCAGCATCGCTGGGCGCGCGGCGACTGGCAGCTTCTGCCGTGGATACTCAATCCGCGCTCGGGCGTGCCCGGTCTTTCGCGTTGGAAGATGATCGACAATCTGCGCCGGTCGCTGACGCCGATCTTCTGGATCGCGGCGTCGGTAGCGGGCTGGACCCTGCTGCCCTTCACGCAAGCCGCCCAGTGGCAGGCGCTTCTTGTGCTGAGCCTGTTCCTGTCGCTCACCTACGGCATCGTCGATTCGATCCTGCCGCGCGACCCGGAGGCGACGCTCAAGAACCATTTCGCCGCCGTCGCGCGCGACTTCGCCTTTGCCAGCGCCCAGGTTGCGCTCAAGGTGGTGCTGATGGCGCATCACGCCTGGTCGATGGGTGATGCCGTGGTGCGCACGCTCTATCGGCTTTTCGTCAGCCGCCGGCATCTGCTGGAATGGCGGGCGGCCTCGCAGGCGGCGCGTTCCTGGGAGGCGAGCCTTGGAGGCCATTATCGCGCCATGAGCGGCGTGGTGTTGGTAGCCCTGGTTGGCCTTGCGATCCCGTTGATGGTCGGTTCCACCGGTGTGGTGATTGCCGCGTTCTTCGCGATCTTCTGGGCCGGCTCGCCGGCCTTCGCGTGGCTGGTCAGCCAGTCGGCGGAGACCGAGGATCGGCTGGAAGTGGACCCCGAGGACGCGGCCACCCTGCGCACCATCGCGCGGCGGACATGGCTCTACTTCGAGACCTTCGTGACGGCCGAGCACCACATGCTGCCGCCGGACAATTTCCAGGAGGTGCCGGTGCCGGTCGTGGCTGGCCGCACCTCGCCGACGAATATCGGCGTCTACATGCTGTCCGTGGTGTCCGCCCGCGACTTCGGCTGGATCAGCCTTTCGGAAACCATTGACCGTCTGGACCGAACCATGTCCACCATGGAGAAGATGGAACGCTACCGCGGTCATCTCTACAACTGGTACGACACGCGCACGCTGCGGCCGTTGCATCCGCTCTACGTCTCATCCGTCGACAGCGGCAATCTGGCGGGGCACCTCGTCGCCGTCGCATCGGCCTGCGACCTTTGGGCTGCCGCGCCCGCAGCACACCTGCAGGGCGAATTCGGCGGCATCATCGACGTCGCGGCCATCCTCGAGGAGGAGCTGGCGGCGCTGCCCGACGACCGTCGCGCGCTGCGGCCGCTGCGCCAACGTCTGGCCGAGCGCATCGAGGGCATGCGCCGGGCTGTGAACACCATCCGTGATGAACCCGAGACGGCGGCGATCCGCACCATCAACCTCACCGTGCTGGCGGCCGACATCCGCAAGCTTGCCAGGGCGCTCGACGAAGAGATCGGCTCGCAGGCGAGCGGCGACCTGGCGCTCTGGGCTGAGAAGCTGGAGAAGGCCTGCGAAGCCCATCTGACGGATTCGCATGTCGAGGAAACCGGCATCGGCAAGCTGCGGCAGCGGCTGATCCAGCTGCGCGACCGCACGCGCAAGTTCGCCTTCGAGATGGATTTCTCGTTCCTGCTGCGGCAGGACCGCAAGCTGCTTTCCATCGGTTACCGGATCGAAGAGCGCCAGCTCGACGAAGCCTGCTACGACCTTCTTGCCTCCGAGGCGCGGCTGACGAGCCTTTTCGGCATCGCCAAGGGCGATCTGCCGACCGAGCACTGGTTCCGTCTCGGCCGACCCGTCACCGAGATCGGCTTCCACGGCGCGCTGCTGTCATGGTCGGGCTCGATGTTCGAGTATCTGATGCCGCCGCTGGTGATGAAGGAGCCGCTGGGTGGCATCCTCAACCAGACCAGCAATCTCGTCATCAGGAAGCAGATGTCATATGCCCGCTCGAAGCGGGTGCCGTGGGGCATATCCGAAGCGGCCTATCACGCGCGCGACCGCGAGATGACCTATCAGTACACCAATTTCGGTGTCCCCGGCCTGGGCCTCAAGCGTGGGTTGGCGCAGGATACCGTGATCGCGCCTTATGCGAGCCTGCTTGCCGCGCAGTTCAAGCCAGCCGAAGCCGTCGAGAACCTGCGCTGGCTGCGCAAGCTCGGGGCGCTCGGCCGCTACGGCTATCACGATGCGGTCGACTTCACGGCCGTGCGCGTGCCCGAAGGCAAACGCCACGCAGTGGTGCACAACTTCATGGCGCACCATCATGGCATGTCGATTGTCGCGGTCGCCAACGCCGTCTTCGAAGGCCGTATGCGCGACCGCTTTTCCACGCCGACTCGGTGATCGAATCCGCCGAGCTCTTACTGCAGGAAAAAAGGCGCCGCGCGAAATCCCGGCAATGCCGATCCGCGCGGAGACCGGCGAGCGGATCAAGCCGGAGGTGCTCGACGAACGTCCGGATTCGCGGCTCGTCCTCGATCCCCTGCGCAGCATGCGCGCAACCAATCTCATGTCCAACGGCCACTATCACGTCATGGTCAGCGGCACGGGTACCGGCTACAGCCGCGCCGACGAGATCGCCATCACGCGCTGGAACGGCGATCCGACCGAGGACCGCACCGGAACGTTCCTGTTCCTGAGCGATCCCGAGAATGGCGACTGGTGGTCGGCCACGGCGGAGCCGAAACGCATGCCGGGCGAAACGACCCGCGCCTTCTTCGGCGACGACCGGGCGGTGTTCACCAAGACCGTTGGCACGCTACGCTCCGAGGTCGAGTGCGTCGTCGTTTCCGAAGGCAATGGCGAGGCACGTCGCCTCACGATCTGGAACGAAGGCGATCAGGATCGCCATATCGACGTGACGTCCTTCGCCGAGCTGGCCTTGGCCTTCGAGGCGGCCGACACCGCGCACCCGGCGTTCTCCAAGATGTTCGTGAAGACGGAGATCGGCGGTGAGGATGGCGCGACTGTGTTCGCGGAGCGCCGCAAGCGCTCGTCCGGTGACCCATCGATCGCGCTCGCGCATTTCGTGACCTCCGGCGTCGGCGTTGCCCGCGATGTCGAGGCGGAGACGGACCGGCGCACCTTCATCGGGCGCGGCCGGTCGATCGCCAACGCCGCTGCCTTCGATGCCGGCGCCAGGCTCTCCGGCTCGGCCGGTCATGTGCTGGACCCCGTCATGGCGCTGCGTGCGCGCGTGAGGGTGCCGGCGCGCAAGAAGGTAATGCTGACCTTCTGGACGGTCGTCGCCGCGAACCGCCCCGATGTCGAGCAGGAAATGAAGCGCTTCCTGCACCCCGACAGTTTCCGCCGGCAGGCGATGCTGGCTTGGACGCGTTCGCAGGTGCAGACGCGCCATGTGGGGCTCAGCCTTGCCGAAGCCGCCGGGGTGCAGAAGCTCGCAAGCCGCCTGCTTTATCCGGACCCGACGTTGCGTGCACCGGCAGAGACCATCTCGGCCGGCCTCGGCCGCCAGTCGGCGCTTTGGCCGATGGCGATTTCGGGCGACTTCCCGATCTTCGCGTTGCGCATCGGCGACGTCGCCGATCTCGAGATTGTCGCGACTGCGCTTCGCATGCAGGAATACATGCGCGCCCACGGGCTGCTGGCCGATCTGGTGATCGTCAACGAGCAGGCCTCGTCCTACGTGCAGGACCTGCAACAGGCGATCGAGCTGCTGTGCGACAATGCCCGCATGCGCGGCCGCGAGCTCGGGCCGCGCCAGCATATCTTCGCCGTGCGCCGCGACCTGATGGACGACACCTCCTATCGCACGCTTCTTTCGGCTGCGCGTGTTGTGATGCACACCCGCAACGGCCCGATCCTCGATCAGATCGAGCGGGCCGAGCAGACCGCGCTGGCGGCGGAGACCGCAGCGCGGGAGGCTGAAACGACACGCAGGCCGCTGCCCGTTCGCGAGCCGTCGCCGGGCAACGACAACAAGGCGGTTGCCGCGGAGGTGGACGGCGAGGACCTGTCCTTCTGGAACGGGTTCGGCGGTTTCGCGGATCATGGGCGCGAATATGTCGTCCGGCTCTCCGGCAACCGCGCGACGCCGCAGCCCTGGATCAACGTGATCGCAAACCCCGAATTCGGCTTCCATACTTCGAGCGAGGGCGCCTCGTTCACCTGGAGCCGCAACAGCCGCGACTTCCAGTTGACGCCGTGGTCGAACGACCCGGTTACCAACCGACCGGGCGAGGCGTTCTACATTCGCGACATGGAGACCGGTGAAGCGTTTTCGCCGCAAGCCTGTGTGCTGCGCGATCCGTCGATTGTCTACGAAGCGCGCCACGCGCCGGGGGTCTCGAGCTTCCATGCGCGCAGGGGCGCGCTCAGCGCGGAACTGACGCAGCTCGTCGACCCGAACGATCCGGTCAAGGTGCAGCGCCTGCGGCTCACGAACCACGGAACCGGCAACGCCAAGCTGCGCGTCTATGCCTATGCCGAATGGCTGATGGGCAATAACCGTGCGCGCTCCGCCCCCTTCATCGTTCCGGCACGCGACGGGACAACCGGCGCGCTGATGGCACATAACCCCTACAGCCTCGATTACGGCGAGCGCACCGCCTTCCTCGTCACCGATGGCAAGGCAGTGACCTACACCTGCGACCGGACCGAATTCCTTGGGGCCGGCGGCTCCACGGTCAGTCCCGTTGCCGTGCGGCGGGGGCTGGACCTCTCCGGCACAGTGGAAGCGGGGCGCGACCCATGCGCCGCGATCGCGTGCGACGTGATGATCGGCGCGGGCGAAACGGCCGACCTGCACGTCATCCTCGGCGACGCCTCCTCGGCCATCGAGGTGTCTTTGCTCGCGAAACGGCATCTGGAGACCGATTTCGAGAGCCGCATGGACGCGAACGGCACTGCGTGGGCGGAATTTTCCGATGCGCTGCAGGTGGAAACGCCTGACCCCGCCTTCAATGCGATGGTCAACACCTGGCTGCCTTATCAGAGCCTGGCCTGCCGTATCCGGGCGCGATCCGCCTTCTATCAGGCGAGTGGCGCGTTCGGCTTCCGCGACCAGTTGCAGGACACGCTTGCCCTGCTGCTTCACGATCCCGCGCTCGCTCGCGCCCAGATCGTCAACGCGGCGGGGCGGCAGTTCAAAGAAGGTGACGTGCAGCATTGGTGGCTGCCGCGCAGCGGCGCGGGCGTGCGCACCATCATCTCCGACGACGTCGTCTGGCTCGCTTATGGAACGCATCATTATGTGAGCGTGACCGGCGACCGCGCGGTACTGGACGAACAGATCCGCTTCATCGAGGGGCCGCCGCTGAAGGAAGGCGAACACGACGCCTTCTTCACGCCCGAGACTTCACGTGAGGCGGCTACGCTGTACGAACATTGCGCGCGCGCGCTCGATCTCGCGGTGCAGCGCACCGGCGAGAATGGCTTGCCGCTGATCCTCGGTGGCGACTGGAACGACGGCATGAACCGCGTCGGCGAGGAGGGGCGGGGCACCAGCGTCTGGCTGGGCTGGTTCCTGCTCAAGGCGCTGCGCGATTTCGAGCCGCTAGCCATCGAGCGTGGCGATGAAGCGCGCGCTCAGGCGTGGCGGCAGCATGCCGGAAAACTCGGCAAGGCCCTGGAAGACGCTGGCTGGGACGGGCAGTGGTATCGCCGCGAAACCTATGACGACGGCACGCCGCTCGGCTCCGCGCAGTCGGACGAATGCCGCATCGACTCGATTGCCCAGTCCTGGGCGGTGATGTCGGAAGGCGCCGACCCGGCAAGGGCGTCGCAGGCCATCGACAAGGTCATGGAACTGCTGGCCGATGACGATCTCAAGATCGTGAGGCTCTTCGACCCGCCCTTCGAGAACACCGAGAAGGAACCGGGCTACATCAAGAGCTACCCGCCCGGCGTGCGCGAGAATGGTGGGCAATATACCCACGCCGCGACTTGGCTGGTGGTTGCGCTGGCGAAACTTGGCCGCGCCGACGAGGCCTATCGCGTTTTTTCGATGCTCAATCCGGTGAACCACGCGCCGGACGAGGCCGAGGCCGAGCGATACAGGGTCGAGCCCTATGTGGTGGCGGCCGACATCTATTCGCAAGGCGAAAAGGCCGGGCGAGGGGGCTGGACCTGGTACACGGGTTCGGCGGGCTGGCTCTACCGTGCCGCAGTGGAGGCGATACTCGGCATCCGCCGCGAGGGCGACAGGCTGTTCGTCGAGCCGTCGCTGCCTTCGTCATGGGACGGATTCGAGACTCGGCTACGGCTCGGCAATGCCCGTTTGCACATCACGGTGAAGCGGGGCGCAAAGGCCGAAATGACGCTCAACGGGAAGCGGACGAAGACGCAAATTCCGGTCAAGGACGGTGACTATGAAGTCGTTGTGACGGTGGTCTGACGCACTTGCAGCATGGAAGGATCGCCGGGCGCACACGGTGACGCCCGGCTTTCGTCACCGCTCCGCCATTTTTTATTATATTTCAGTCTGTTACAAGATCACGAAAGGTAACTTTCTGTCGCTCTTGTTGACACAAACAAGGCAACGGAATCGCGCGCAGCCCATTGATGTAAATCGCGGCGAGGCATAGCGTCACCGCGTGCATGGTGCACTGCAACAAAAACGGGGTTCCGTTTGTCACTTCTGTCAATTTACTGGAGGGCCATGAGCTACCTCGCCGCCGAAAGGCAGCGGGTGGCAGTCATCAGCCTTGCCAATGTGGCGCTCGCGATCGCCATGATCGCCGAGCCCATTCTGTTCGGCCGCATCATCGAGGCCATCTCGCAGGAAGAAAACATCGCATTCCAGGTCGGGGCATGGGCCGCGCTGGGCGCATTCAACATCGTGGCCTTCGTTCTCGTCGCACGCGGCGCAGACAGGCTGGCGCATAAGCGGCGCGTCGACGTGCTGGGCGAGTCCTTCGAGAAGGTCATCTCGATGCCGCTGTCCTGGCACCACCGCCACGGCACCTCGCATTCGCTGCACACGCTGCTGCGCGCGATGGAAACGTTGTTCTCGTTATGGCTCGAATTCATGCGCCAGCACCTGGCGACGGCCGTTGCCCTGCTGCTGCTGATCCCCACGGCGCTGACGCTCGACTGGCGGATGGCTGGCGTCCTGCTCTGCCTCGGCGCGTCCTACGTCGCGATCAGCCGCGCGGTGATGGCGCGCACCAAGGACGGTCAGGCGCAGGTCGAGCAGCATTATCATCAGGTCTTCGCGCATGTCAGCGACTCGATCAGCAACGTCTCGGTGCTGCAGAGCTACGGCCGGCTTGCGGATGAAGCTGCCGCGCTACGCCGCTACACGGACGAGCTGATCGGTGCGCAGTTCCCGGTCTTGAACTGGTGGGCTGTAGCCAGCGCCCTGCAGCGCCTGTCGGCCACGATCTCGATGATGGTGGTTCTGGTCATCGGCGCGATCCTCGTTCAGCGCGGCCACCTGCGCATCGGCGACATCGTTGCCTTTGCAGGCTTCGCGACGCTCCTTATCGGCCGGCTCGACCAGGTGACGGGCTTCGTCAATCAGGTCTTCGAGGCCCGTGCCAAGCTGGAACCCTTCTATGCGCTCGAAGATGCCGTGGGCGAACGCAGCGAGCCGATGGGCACCCGTCCGATCGAGCGGGTGCGCGGCGACGTGGTTTTCGACGACGTGTGTTTCCAGTTCCCGGATTCGGGCGAGGGCGTTCAGAACATCTCGTTTAGCGTTGCGGCCGGTCAGACGGTGGCCATCGTCGGCCCCACGGGCGCCGGCAAGACGACCCTCATCAACCTCCTGCAGCGCGTCTTCGATCCGAAGTCCGGCTCGATCCGCGTCGACGGCATCGATACGCGCACCGTGACGCGCAAATCGCTGCGCGACCAGATTGCGACAGTGTTCCAGGATGCGGGGCTGCTAAATCGCACGATCGAGGAAAATATCCGCCTCGGCCGCGCCGATGCCGGCTACCACGAGGTCCACGAGGCGTCGCTCGCGGCGGCCGCGCAGGACTTCATCCTCGCCAAGAGCGAAGGCTACGATACTGTGGTCGGCGAGCGCGGCTCCCAGCTTTCCGGCGGCGAGCGTCAGCGCATCGCGATCGCGCGCGCCGTGCTCAAGGATGCGCCGATCCTGGTGCTCGACGAGGCGACCAGTGCGCTCGACGTCGAGACGGAGGGCAAGGTCAAGGAGGCGATCGACCGCCTGCGGCGCAACCGCACCACCTTCGTCATCGCGCACCGGCTGTCGACCGTCTGCGACGCCGACCTCGTGATCTTCATGGATCGCGGACGGATCGTTGAGATGGGCGGCTTCAACGAACTTGCCGCGCGCGACAATGGCCGCTTTGCCTCGCTCCTGCGCGCCAGCGGCCTGTTGGACGACAAGGACCGGCTGCGCTCGGTGCCGCTGAACATGCGGGAATTGTCGCCCGAGGCGGCTTAGCCGATCCGTCTGCGGCGCAAATACGAAAATCGCGCATGAAAAAGGGCTTCCGGCTGTGCCGGAAGCCCTTTTTGTCTGTCGAGATGTTATTCCGCTTCGTCGGCGGAGGCCGCGTTGAGCTGGCCGTACTTCTGCTCGCCGATCTGTTCGTACAGTTCGAGCTGGGTTTCGAGGAAGTCGATGTGGCCTTCCTCGTCCTGAAGCAGTTCCTCGAACAGCTTCATGGTGACGTAGTCGCCGAGCTCCTGACAGATCTCACGCGACTTCTTGTAGGAGGTGCGGGCGTCGTATTCGCCGGCAAGGTCGGCTTCCAGCACTTCCTTGACGTTCTGGCCGATCCTGAGCGCGCCGACCTTCTGAAGGTTCGGATGTCCCTCGAGAAAGATGATGCGCTCGATGATCTTGTCGGCGTGATGCATCTCCTCGATGGATTCCTCACGCTCCTTCTTGGCGAGCTTCGCGTATCCCCAGTCCTCGAGAAGGCGGTAGTGCAGCCAGTATTGGTTGACTGCTCCCAGCTCCAGGAACAAGGCTTCGTTAAGCCGCTCGATGATCCGTTTTTCGCCCTTCATGGCTGCTGCTCCCGTACTGGCCGCGCAATCCACGTACGCGGTCCAGGAATGGTACGATCTCTGTTTCACCGGCGCCGAGGCGGCGATGGTACTCTTCGGTTACCCGAATGATCGTTTCCACCACATTTGGGAAGCAGCCGCAACAGCGACCGCGCTTCTTGAGCGTATGATAGACCTTCGCAGGCACGATGAGCTGCCAGGGGTCGGCATCGAGAAGCCCGACGATGACCTGCTCGATTTCCTTCTGGGTAATCAGGTTGCAATGGCAGACCAGCATTTACCTACTCATGGCTTGACCGCCGACGAGGACGGTCGGGCTAGATGCACTACTTCTTCACCGTCGGTACAACCGCGGCTGAATCGTACTGGATATGGGTTGCATATGCGTTGATGTCATCGACGGAAGCGCGCGCCTGCCGCCCGTTTCCGGTTTGCGGCAGCAGGAAGATCGCAGCCGTGAGCAGCGCCGTGGCAAACAAGGGCGATATAGATGCAAGACGCCGTTTCGCGTCGGTCGCAGGGAAGCCGCCGCGCCAGCCATAGGAGTTGTTGCGTGCCCGCACCCGCAGGCTCGCGGCGCCCTCGCGCCGTATCGGCAGAAAAACCATCCTTGCCTCCAATCGAAAGGGTTCAAGGCCCAGACATCAAAGGGTGTGCCGTCAGGCACGCCCCCTTAAACACCTATGGCGGCCGGCTTGTCAATTCAAACATGACAAAAGCACTCATAGATCAATAGGTTAGAAGAATTCTAAGGTAAGGGCTGAGGCCGCCTGCCGCCCCGCGTAACAGGCTGCCACCGAATGTGATGGGAGAAGGTGCCACCATTGCGGCGCTACTGCGTTATGGCCACAGCTTCGCCCGGTTGTGCGTCTTTCAGCGTTCGTTGAAGGGCTCATGTGATCGGTCGGGAACCGGTTCACATCTCGCGGCATGGACGTATGACCAATCCTCTTTCACAGGTACGCAGCACTAGGGACACCAGGATCGACGTGATCCGGGCGATTGCCCTGATCACGATCTTCGTCAATCACGTGCCGGGAAATCCGTTCGAGGCGTTGACGTCGAAGAATTTCGGGTTTTCCGATGCAGCTGAAGCATTCGTGCTGATTTCCGGCGTGTCGGCCGGGCTCGCCTACGGTCTGAAATTCCGCCCTGGTGCGCGGCTCGCAACCGCGCTGAAGATGTGGCGGCGCGTTGGCGTCCTTTATATGGCGCAGCTTGGCACCACGATGGCCACGTTGGGCATATTCTCGTTCTTCGCGCTGCATTACGGCGCGCCCGAACTGCTGGAGAAGATCAATATCGGCCCGGTGATGGAAGACACCGCCGCAGCGCTGGTCGGCATCGTCACCTTCGGGCACCAACTCGGCTACAACAACATTCTGTCGATGTATGCGGGCGTGCTTCTGTTGCTGCCTGCGCTTCTGCTGATCGGCAGCCGGGCGGGCCTGCTGCACATGGTAGCAGCATCGGGCGCGCTATGGCTTGCAGCCGGCCTCTTCCGTCTCGGCCCTCCGAACTTTCCCAACGAAGGCGTCTGGTTCCTCAATCCGCTGTCGTGGCAGTTTCTGTTCGTCATCGGCCTCGCTGCAACCATGCATGTGAAGCGCGGCGGCAAGCTGCCGGTGCATCTCTGGATGATCGGTACTGCGGCCGCCTATCTCGTGCTGTCGCTTGCGTGGGTGCAGGTGCCGCTATGGGGCATCGACACCTCGATGGGCCTGCCATCTGTGCTGACCGGCTTCGACAAGACCTACCTTTCGGCGCCCCGCTTGCTGCACGTTCTGGCCGCCGCCTACCTGATCGCGGTCCTGCCGCAGATCTCGGGCCTCGCGCGCCGACCAACAAACAATCCGCTTGCCGTGATGGGTCGTCATGCGCTGCCCGTCTTCGTGACCGGCACGATCCTGTCGATGGTGGCGCAGGCCTGGCGTCTGGTACACGAGCCGTCGATTGTGACCGACATCGCGATCGTGGCCGCAGGCATCGGGGCGCATTTCGCCCTTGCCTACTACATCGAATGGTATCGGGGGCTGGTGCGCGGCAGCAAGTCCGTGCCGGCTGGCCCCGAGGTCTTCACGGGTCCGCCGCTGCGACCTGCCCACCATTCGCTGCCGCATCGGGCAAAGCCTGAAATGGCCTGACCGGAAGGCTGGCCGCCGCGCCCGCGATCGTGCATATCGCGGGGATGACGCGCCAGCTTCCCGATCTTCCCGTAACCGCAGCCCTGCCGCACCTGCTGGAGGTGCTGGACAGGAGCAATAGCGCTGTTCTCGTTGCGCCGCCGGGCGCGGGTAAGACGACGCTCGCGCCGCTGGCCATGCTGGACGCTGGCTGGCGGGGTGAAGGGCGCATCCTGCTGCTGGAGCCGCGCCGGCTTGCCGCGAGGGCTGCCGCGCGCCGCATGGCGGCCCTGCTCGGCGAGGAGCCGGGCGGAACGGTCGGCTATGCCATGCGCATGGAAAGCCGGGTTTCGGCGCGTACCCGTATCCTCGTCGTGACCGAGGGGTGCTGTCGCGGATGATCCTCGACGATGCCGGAATGGACGGCATCGCCGCCGTCATATTCGACGAATTCCACGGACGCTCGCTGGACGGCGATTTCGGTCTGGCGCTGGCATTGGACGTGCAGGCGGCGCTGCGGCCCGATCTGCGCCTGCTGGTGATGTCGGCCACCATCGATGGCGCCCGCGTCGGTACGCTGCTGGGCGAGGCGCCTGTGGTGACCAGCGAAGGGCGGTCGTACCCCGTCGACATACGTTACCGCGATCGCGCGGCCGACATGCGCATCGAGGATGCGATGGCCTCGGCCTGCCGCGACATGCTGGCGGAAGAGACAGGCAGCGTACTGGCTTTCCTGCCGGGGCAGGGGGAAATCGAGCGGACCGCGGAGCGCCTCGCGGGCCGGTTGCCGGCCGACGTCGACATCGCGCCGCTCTATGGCGGGCTGGACGGCAGGGCGCAGGACGCGGCAATCCGCCCCGCCCCGGAGGGACGGCGCAAGCTGGTGCTCGCCACTTCGATTGCGGAAACCTCCATCACCATCGACGGCGTACGCGTCGTGATCGATTCCGGCCTCTCGCGTCTGCCGAAATACGAACCGGCCACGGGCCTGACCCGGCTGGAAACGGTGCGTGCCAGCCGCGCCTCGGCAGACCAGCGTGCCGGCCGCGCCGGCCGCACGCAACCTGGTGTGGCCCTGCGGCTGTGGCGCGCCGAGCAGACGGCGGCGCTGCCGGCTTTCACGCCGCCTGAAATTCTCGAAGCCGACCTTTCCGGTCTGCTCCTCGATTGCGCGGCCTTCGGCGTGACCGACCCGGCGATGCTGTCCTTCCTCGACAAGCCTCCGGCCCCGGCGCTGGCCGAGGCGCGCGCGCTGCTGGTCGAACTCGGCGCGCTTGACGGCGATGGCCGGCTTACCGATGCGGGCGAAGCCATGCGGCGGCTGGCCCTGCCGGTACGCCTTGCCCACATGGTAGCGGAAGCCGGCGACCGCCGGGCCGCAAGCGAACTGGCGGTGCTGCTCACGGAACGCGGACTGGGCGGCACCGCGGTCGATCTGGACCGGCGGCTGGCCGGCTTTCGCCGTGACAAGGGTCCGCGCGCGCAGGCGGCGAGGAAAATGGCGGAGAGGCTCAACCGCTCGGCTGCCCAGGAACGGCCGTCCGGGGCGTCGTCAGCCATGACCTCCGCCGGCGCGCTTTTGCTTCTTGCCTACCCCGACCGGGTTGCAAAGGCGCGGGGCGAATACGGTCGTTTCGTGCTCGCCAATGGCAGGGGGCGATGCTCGATCCGGCCGAGCCGCTGGCAAGGGAGGGTTTTCTGGTCGTCGCCGACCTGCAGGGCAGGGCCCAGAATGCGCGGATCGCGTCTGCCGCAGCGATCACCGAAGAAGAGATCCGCCAGCATCTTTCAGGGCGGCTGGAAACCGCGACCGAGACGAGTTTCGATGCCGAGCGCCGCGCCCTGCGGGCGCGGGAGACGGTACGGCTCGGCGCCATCAGGCTCGCCGAACGCCAATTGCCGGCACCTGTCGGCGCAGAGGCGGATCGCCGGCTGATAGCGGCCCTGCGCGAGCACGGCCTTGCCTTGCTCGACTGGGGCAAGGGGGCGGCAACGCTGCGCCGGCGTCTGGCGTGGCTGCACAGCGGTCTTGGCGCGCCCTGGCCCGACATGTCCGACGAGGCGCTGACGGAGGCGCTGGACGACTGGCTTTTGCCGTTTCTGTCGGGCGAAGCCTTGCTGGCGCGTATCGATCCCCAGGCGATTTCCAACGGGTTGATGTCGCTGGTGCCGCACGAGCTGCAGCGCAAGATCAACGACCTCGCGCCGACGCATTTTTCGGCACCCTCTGGAAGTTCGGTGCCGATCCGCTACGACGAGGGCCAGCCGGTTCTCGCGATCCGGGTGCAGGAACTGTTCGGGCTCGACCGGCATCCGTCGATTGCCGGCGGCAGGATACCGCTGACGCTCGAACTGCTCTCGCCGGCACACCGCCCGATCCAGACGACGCGCGACCTGCCGGGCTTCTGGCGCGGTTCCTGGGCCGACGTGCGCGCCGATATGCGCGGCCGCTACCCCAAGCACGTCTGGCCTGAAGACCCGTTGCAGGCGGCTGCGACAAACCGGGCGAAGCCGCGCGCCAGATAGGACTTGGCGCGGACTGCGAGGCAGCGCATAAGGAGCCACCATGCTTGCGAAACTGGGCAGACCCGACCCGCTCGAAATTCACCATCTGCGGCTCAACACGCTGATCCGCCTGCGTTGGCTGGCGATCATCGGCCAGAGTGCTGCGGTGCTGATCGTCGCCTACTGGCTGGAATTTCCGCTGCCGGTGAGCCTCTGCTTCGCGCTGATCGCGCTTTCTGCCTGGCTCAACCTGTTCCTCGCATTCCGCTATCCGGCGACGCACCGCCTGCCTCCGCACTTTGCGCTCGGCATCCTGCTGTTCGACGCGTTGCAGCTTGCGGGCCTGCTCTACATGACGGGGGGCTGACCAATCCCTTCTCTTTGCTGATGACGGTGCCGGTCGTGATTTCGGCGACGTCGCTGCCGGCGCGCTGGACGATGCTGCTGGGCCTTGCCGTGGTGGCGATGGCTTCGCTGCTCGCTTTCTTCCACCTGCCGCTGCCGTGGTTTCCCGGCATGACGCTGACGATGCCGTTCATCTATGTGGCGGGCATGTGGATGGCGGTGGTGTCGTCCATCGCGTTCACGGCCATCTATGCCTATCGCGTCGCCGAGGAGGCGCGGCTTCTGGCCAACGCGCTTTCCGCGACCGAACTGATCCTGCAGCGCGAACAACATCTTTCGGCGCTGGACGGCCTGGCGGCCGCAGCCGCGCACGAGCTTGGCACGCCGCTGGCCACGATCGCGCTCGTCGCCAAGGAAATGGAACGCGCGCTGGGTTCGGATTCGCGCTTCAAGGAAGATGTGGTGCTGCTGCGCTCCCAGTCGGAACGCTGCCGCGAAATCCTCAAGCGGCTGACCAGCCTTTCCTCCGAGGACGAGGCGCATATGGCACGGCTGCCATTCACGTCGCTGATCGAGGAGGTGATTGCGCCACATCGCGATTTCGGCATCGCTATCACCCTGGAGCCGGGCGAGAGGCAGGGGCCGGAGCCCGTCGGACGACGCAATCCCGGCGTGATCTACGGCCTCGGAAACCTCGTCGAGAACGCCGTCGATTTCGCCCGCGAGGCCGTGGTGCTGCGTTGGAAATGGGACGACGCGCGCGTGGAACTGACGCTGGTGGACGATGGCCCGGGCTTTCCGCCGGAAATCATCGACCGCATCGGCGAGCCCTATATGTCCAAGCGCTCGCCGGTCGATGGCGGGCGGGGACTGGGCCTCGGCCTGTTCATCGCCAAGACGCTGCTCGAGCGATCCGGCGCGTCGGTGACCTTCGGCAACGCGGCTCAACCCGGCAAGGGCGCCATCGTGCGGGTCGCCTGGCCGCGACAGGCCTTCCTGTCGACCGCGGGCAGGGCGGAACTCGCTTATTGACGCTTCGGAAGTTTGAAAACCGGGCGATATTGCCTATTAAGAGAATGAAACAGCAGGAAAACGCCCAATGAACGACGAAACAGCAATCGATGCAGCCGAAATCCTCGGTGCGGACCGCTCGCTGCTGATCGTCGAGGACGACAAGCCGTTCCTGACCCGCCTCGCGCGCGCCATGGAAGGACGCGGGTTCGTCGTCGATACGGCTGAAAGCGTCGAGGAGGCGGTCGGCAAGGTCAAGGCGTCCGCGCCGGCCTATGCGGTGGTGGACATGCGGTTGGGCGACGGCAACGGGCTCGACGTGGTCGTGGCGATCCGCGAGAAGCGCGACGATGCGCGCACCATCATCCTCACCGGCTACGGCAACATCGCGACCGCCGTAACGGCGGTGAAGCTGGGGGCGATCGATTACCTCTCAAGCCCGCCGACGCGGACGACGTGTTCGCCGCGCTGACGCGCACGGCAGGCGAGAAGGCCGCGCCGCCGGAAAACCCGATGTCGGCCGACCGCGTGCGCTGGGAGCATATCCAGCGCGTCTACGAGATGTGCGACCGTAACGTGTCGGAAACCGCGCGGCGGCTCAACATGCACCGCCGCACGCTCCAGCGCATCCTGGCCAAGCGCGCGCCCAGGTAGGGTGTTGCAACGGCTTTATATTGGCGGCTGCGAGGGTTGATCGGCCAATTGGCCGCAGCACCGCCGTCATCCCGGGCAACCGAGCGTAGCGAGGACAGACCCGGGACCTATTGAGCAGCGCGGCCGGGTGGCGGGCTCGCTCGGCAGCTCCAACATGCGCTATCACTTGAACCGGGCCGCGCTTCACGATGTTCGGACCAATGGGTCCCGGCTCTGCGGTCGCTTCGCTCCCTTGGCCGGGATAACGGTGGAGAGGTAGAGACCAAAGCGCCCACTACAGCCGCGCGATCCTTTCCGTCAGCAGCGCGAAGAAGCCTTCGGCGTCTATGTCGCGCATGACGAGCGCGTTGCGCGGGCCGTCGGTTATGTTCCACCAGTCGACCACCGTGGCGCCCATCGTCAGTTCCGAAACGGTTTCGATCTGCACGTTGCACTGCCGGCCCGAGAAGAGCTCGGGCTTCAGCAGGTAGGCGATGACGCAGGGGTCGTGCAGCGGGCCGCCGTCGGTGCCGTATTTCTCCTCGTCGAAACGCTCGAAGAAGTCGAGAAGCTGCGCGGTGGCGGTGCCGACGCGCGTGCCCATCGTGCGGAAGCGCTCGATACGGGCCTTGGTGGTCAGCGCCTTGTGGGTCACGTCGAGCGGCATCATGACGATCGGCGCGCCGGAGCGGTAGACGACGTCTGCTGCCTGCGGATCGACGTAGATGTTGAATTCCGCCGACGGTGTAACGTTGCCCTGCTCGAAATAGCCGCCGCCCATCAGCACGATCTCGCGGATGCGCGGCACAATCGCAGGCTCGCGGATCATCGCCAGCGCGATGTTGGTCAGCGGGCCGAGCGGGCAGAGCGTCACAGTGCCCTCGGGCTCGGCCATCATCTTCTCGACGATGAAGTCGACCGCATGCTGCGTTTCCAGCTTCATCGTGGGGTCAGGAAGCTCCGGCCCGTCGAGGCCGGTGCGGCCATGCACGTGCTCGGCAGTGACGAGCGGGCGCGTCAACGGTCGCACCGCGCCGGCGAAGACACGGGTTTCGGGCCGGCCCGCCAGTTCGCAGATCTTGCGGGCGTTCTTCTCGGTGAGCGCCAGCGGAACGTTGCCCGCAACGGCTGTGAGACCGAGCACGTCCAGTTCGGGACTGGCCAGCGCGAGCAGGATGGCCACGGCATCGTCCTGGCCGGGATCGGTATCGATGATGATTTTGCGCGCTTCTGCCACTGGCGGTCCCTTCAGTCTTTGTTCTTGAACTGGAAAAGCGCGCGAACCATATCAGTGGCACGGGCGAAAATGCCATCCGGGTTTCCGCCTTTCCACGTCGCTCTTTGAGGACATGATTGATGACGCGCATGACGCCTTTTTCGAGCCCGCTTTTGTTGGGCTTCGACACGATCGAGAAGACGCTCGAACGAGTTGCCAAGAATGGCGACGGATACCCACCCTACAATATCGAGCGCCTGCGCGGCGACACCGGTGACAGGTTGCGGATCACGCTCGCGGTCGCGGGCTTCTGCGAAGCCGATCTGGAAGTGGTGGTCGAAGACAACGAACTGACCGTCCGCGGCCGCCAGACCGACGATGCAGAACGCGAATTCCTTCATCGCGGCATCGCCGCAAGGCAGTTCCAGCGCGTGTTCGTGCTGGCCGACGGAATGAAGGTTGCCGGCGCGGAATTGAAGAACGGGCTGCTGGCGATCGATCTCGACAGGCCCGAACCGGAACGACTGGTACGGAAAATAAACATTTCCGTGAAAGACTGAGTTCCGGCCGCACCGGAACCCAATGGCTCTGCTGCGGGTTGGTCAAGGAGACGCCCCGCTGAAGCGTAGGAGGCTGACATGACTGTGAATGAAGAAGAAAAGACCGTGCTGACCCAGGCCGAACTGGCCCATCTCGGCGAAGGCACGGTGGCCTATCTCAAGGAAATCGACAGCGACGAGCTGCGCGGAAAGTTTCCGGGCATGCCCGAGATTGCGCCGGGAACCAAGCTCTGGGCGGTTTTTGCGGCCAATGGCCAGCCGATCCTGCTGACCGACGCACGCGCATCGGCGCTCGCCGGGGCGATCCAGAATGACCTGACCCCCGTCAGCATTCACTGACGCGGGCACACCCGAAAATGAAAAAGGCGGCCGCATGGGCCGCCTTGGATGGAACCTGTACCGTGGGAGCCGTCAGGCGGCGTGAGACGCCGGCGTCTGCGACAGGAAAGTATGAATTGCGGCAGCATCCTTGGTGCCGCGAATCTTGCCGACGATGTCGCTGTCTCGCAGAACGCGCGCAATCCGCGACAGCGCTTTCAGATGATCCGCGCCGGCGCCTTCGGGCGCCAGCAGCAGGAAGACGAGGTCGACAGGCTGGTCGTCGAGAGCCTCGAAATCGACAGGATTTTCAAGCCGCGCGAAAATGCCGGTGATCCGGGAGATGCCGGGCAGCTTGCCGTGCGGAATGGCAATGCCGTTGCCGACGCCGGTAGAACCCAGCCGTTCGCGCTGCAGGATCGTGTCGAACACCTCGCGCTCGGGCAGGCCGGTTACCGATGCGGCCTTTTCGGCCAGCAATTGCAGAAGCTGCTTCTTGGAATTGGCCTTCAAGGCCGGCATCACTGCCGAAACCTCGATCAGATCGCTGAGATCCATTTCCGATTATCCTTTTGCTCTGCCTTTTAACCGCGACGCAAGCCCCCGCCTGCGGTCCGGCTGAGTTGTTGGCGGCTAGGCCCTTGCGACCACGGCTGAGGAGGTGTCTATCCAGCCAATGTTCCCGTCAGGGCGGCGATAGACGACATTGACGTGCTCGTTCCCGGCGTTGCGGAATACGAAAACCGGACTGTCCTTGGTGTCGAGTTCGATGACGGCGGATGCGACCGACATGATCCGCAGCGCGACCGTGGACTCCGCGACGATCGCCGGCGCGTAGTCTTCCGGCACTTCCTCGTCGTCTTCGGCAACGGGCGCCATTACACGGTAGTCGATATCGATGCCGTCAGCGACCACGCCAGCCTGGTGCGACTTGAGACGGCGCTTGTAGCGGCGCAGGCGCTTTTCGATGCGCTCGGCGGCGGCATCGAACGCAAACTGCGGGTCCTGTGCCTGCCCGGTCGCCTGCAGCACCATGCCGGTGTCGAGATGGACCATGCAATCGGCGGTAAAACGCGATCCGGACTTCTCAACCGTGACGTGCCCGGCAAATCCGCCGTCGAAATACTTGCCCACAGCCTCCCCGACACGTCCCTCGATTTTCGATCGGAAAGCGTCGCCGATTTCCATGTGCTTACCAGAGATACGCAGGCTCATATGAAACTGACCTTCTCTTGTGCCGGTTCTAGAGGGCTTGGAGTTTATACCTGTGGTCGTCGCGCACAAGGTTTTTGGCGGCATTTCGGATGGTTAGGACTTCTTCCTTCAAGCGCGGAACGCCGTCCCGACGTGCTGTCGCATCGCCTCCGAAGCGGTCCGCCGTATGCGGGCGGGCTTCTAGTCACTTCGGCTGGCAATGTCAAACCGGGCGAGGTTACCTAACGGGAAGACGTGGGTCAGCCGCCCGCCGAGGCAAGGGCCCGTTTTTCGCGCCGACGCTGCACCGACGACGGAATACTCATTCCTTCCCGGTACTTGGCAACGGTGCGGCGCGCGATGTCGACACCGCCACGCTTGAGGATATCCACAATGGCGTCGTCGGAGAGCACATCCAGCGGCTTTTCGGCGTCGATGAGCTCGCGGATGCGATCCCGGACGGCTTCCGAGGAGTGTGCGTCGCCGCCGGCCGCCGACGAAGCGATCGCCACCGAAAAGAAATAGCGCAGTTCGAACACGCCACGCGGCGTCATCATGTATTTGTTCGCCGTCACGCGGCTGACCGTTGATTCGTGCATGCCGATCGCGTCGGCGACGGTGCGCAGGTTCAGCGGCCTTAGATGCCGGATGCCGTGGAGCAGGAACGCATCCTGTTGTCGCACGATCTCGCTTGCAACCTTGAGGATCGTACGCGCGCGCTGGTCGAGGCTGCGCGTCAGCCAGTTGGCGTTCTGCAGGCACTCGGCCAGGAACTCCTTTTCGGCGTTGTTGGCTGCCTGCTTCGAAACGCTGGTGAAATAGTCCTGGTTGACGAGGACGCGTGGCAGCGTGTCGGCATTCAGCTCCACCGACCAGCTTCCGTCGCGCGCGGCGCTGACGATCACATCCGGCACGATCGTGTCCGCCGTGCCGCGCGTGAAGGCAAGGCCGGGGCGCGGGTCGAGGCTGCGATCTCTGCCAGCATATCGAGCAGATCGTCGTCCTCCACTCCGCAAAGCTTGCGTAGCTGGGCGAAATCGCGCCGCGCCAGCAGGTCGAGATGGGCGACCAGTGCTTGCATGGCCGGGTCGAAACGGTCGTTTGCACGAAGCTGCAACGCGAGGCACTCGGCAAGGTCCCGTGCAAAAAGGCCTGCAGGGTCGAATGTCTGGCAGGTGGTCAGGACACGGGCCACGGCCTCTTCGTCCGTGCCGAGCCGTTCCGCAATCTCCGCCATATCGCCGCGCATGTACCCGGCTTCATCGAGCGAATCGGCGAGTTCCCGCGCGATCAGGCGGTCGGAGGGCGCCCGAAAGGCAAAGGCGATCTGCTCGCCGACATGATCGGCGAGGCTGACGCGGGAGGCAGCCATGTCTTCGATGTCGAAACCTTCGCCGCCACCCGTCGCGGACGGCGCCGACTTCCACTGTGCGGCAAGGTCCGGCGATAGCTGCTCCACCGTGCCCGGATCATCGGGAAAGACGTTTTCCATCGACGTGTCGAGCCGTTCCGACATCGCGGCGGCGTTCGTATCGTCAGCATCGAACATGCGGTCGAGCTCGGAGCCGTCGGAGGCCCCTTCAGCCCGCCGGTCGTGCTCATCGTCGCGCCGCGGGTCGTCGTCGCGCTGCTCCGTGCGTTCCAGCAGCGGATTCTTCTCGATCTCATCCTCGATGAAACGTTCCAGCTCGATATGGGTAAGCTGCAGCAGCTTGATCGACTGCATGAGCTGCGGGGTCATCACCAGCGACTGCGACTGACGCAACTGCAGTTTGGCGCTGAGTGCCATGGCGACCGCTACCTACCCCTTACCCCGAACCTGCATTGACCGGCGCGGCGTCTGTCGCCCACAGGCCATTTCGGGCCGAATGAAACTGGCCCGTCTTTTGCTTGTCAAGCGCATCGGGGTTTAGATTCGCTTACGCGAGGGCATTCTCGATGCCAAAACCCGCCTCGAGAGCGCGAAATCGCGGAAAAACGGCTTGGAAGGTGTCTAAAGCGTAAAGGCTTCGCCGAGATAGAGCCGGCGCACGTCGGGGTTCTCGACGATTTCCGAGGGCAGGCCGTGAGTCAGCACCTGTCCTGCGTGGATGATATAGGCGCGCTCAACGAGCCCCAGCGTTTCACGCACATTGTGATCGGTGACCAGCACCCCGATGCCGCGCGCGGTCAGGTGCCGCACGAGCTGCTGGATATCGGAGACGGCGATCGGGTCGACGCCCGCGAAAGGTTCGTCCAGCAGCATGAAATTGGGGTTGGACGCCAGCGCGCGGGCAATCTCCAGACGCCGGCGCTCGCCGCCCGAAAGCGCGATGGAAGGCGCCTTGCGCAGATGTGCGATATGGAACTCCTCAAGAAGCTCGTCGAGCCGGTGCTCGCGCGCCTTGCGACCCTTTTCGGTCACTTCGAGTATGGCGCGGATATTGTTTTCAACCGAAAGGCCGCGAAAAATCGACGCTTCCTGCGGCAGGTAGCCAATGCCCAGTCGCGCACGCCGGTACATTGGCATCGAGGTCACGTCGTAACCGTCGATCTCGATTGTGCCCTGATCGACCGGCACCAGCCCCGTCACCATGTAGAAACAGGTGGTCTTGCCGGCGCCGTTCGGTCCGAGCAGACCGACCGCCTCGCCGGCGCGCACCCCGAAGGACACGCCGCTGACGACCTGGCGGCCCTTGTAGCTCTTGGTCAGGCCACGCGCGATCATGGTGCCCTTGAAGCGCTCGCGATCGGCACGCACCTGCACCGCCGGAGCGCCTTTGGAGGCGAATCGGTCTGTCAGCGACTGGATGAAAGAAGACGCAGGTTTGGCCATGAAATGGTCTGGCCGCCCTACCGGTTCTGCGAGCCGGGCTTGAGCAGCATCTTGACCCGACCGCCGCTGCCCCCTGCTGCTTGCCGCAACCGTCAAGGGTCGCGAGCCCGGTAGACATCTGCACGGTCAGCCGGCAGCCGACGACGACGTTGTCGCCCTCCGTCAGCACGACTTCCTTGCCGGAAAGGACCAGCACCTCGGAGCGCATGTCGAAGCTGCCGCTGTCGCCGGTGGCAACCTGGGTCTCGGACTTGACGTAGACCTTGCCCTCGACCTCGAGCCGGTCGATGTCGGCCGAGCCCGTCGTCGCGGAGCCGCCCTCGGTGTTGTAATGCACGGTCATCTTGCCCGAGCGCAGCAGCGTCGGGCCCTGCACGACCGAGACATTGCCGGTGAAGATGGCCACGCCGTCGTTCTCGCGCACTTCCAGATGGTCGCTTTCGATCTGGATCGGCTTGTCGCCGTCGAGCTTCAGGCCCGTCAGGCGGCCAGCTTCCTGCGCAAGTGCATTGCCGGCGGGCAGCAATGCAAGGCATGCGGCCACGACCAGGGAACGGCCGTCAATTCTCATTCGTCCCTCCATTGGCCGTATCCCCCTCGGCATTCGCCGCTGTCTGCAGACGCTTGGCGTCAATTTCCATACGCACGCGGGTTCTCGAAGACCATCACCGCGCCCTTTTCGCTGATGCGCATGGAATCGGCTTCGATGCGCGCGCCGTCAAGCGTAATATCGACCGGATCGCTGGTTTCCAGCTTGCCCGAGGCCATGTCGACCACTGCGGAGCGCAGTAAGGCGTGAATTCCGGTGTCGGTGGTGAATGTGATGTCGCTGTCGAGCCCGAGCGTGTTTGCGTCACGATCGAGGACGCCGCTCTTTGCCGCGACCGTCACCCAATTGTCGTCGTCGAGCGGCAACTTTGCGGCGATGCCTTCTAGGTCGATCTTGCTGGCGTTGCCGATGTCCTGGATCGCGCGTTCCGCCGTCATGTTGTAAGGGCGGTTGTCGCGCGTGAAGCCGTCGAGCTTGGGATCCGACATCACCAGCCTGCCGCCTTCGATGGCGGTCGAGCCGAGTTCGACGGAAACGCCTTCGGGTGTCGCCAGCCAGGATTTGGCCACGAACGCAGCGACCATCAGCACGGCAACAACCGGCAAGGTCAGCTTGAGGAATCGCACCCGCCCGGAATGCCGTCGCGCGCGCGAAAACGCCTCTTCGACGCGGCTCTCCTGCGCAGAAGGCGTGGCGGCCGTTCTACGCGCCGTGCCCGTTGGCTGTTGCGCTGACGAAATGGTCATACCCCGTTGGTCCGAAATCTGATTGCGCACCCGATATCAGGGGCGATGGTGATACTGGCCTGCCGTATCCCGCAGGCAATTAAGAGTGCTCCCGAAGTGGAGCTGACGACCTGTTCTGATCGTGTCGACGCGAGTTACATCCTAATATGGTAATTTTTGGATAAACCAGCGCACCCTACAATATAGGCGCCTTGCGCCGTCCGCAAAAGGGGTTTCGCCCAGAGGCGCTCCCAGGGCGCGGCAAGCTGCCTCTTCTAACCCTTGCCGGCTTGTTCTACAAAGCTGTCCGCAGGCGGCGGACAAGTGGCAAACCCGGAGAGGACGTCATGACAGATCGGGCAGACGACATCATCGACCGCAGACGGTTGCGTCGCAAGCTGACGTTCTGGCGGGCGGCGGCGCTTGTCATCGTGGTTCTCGCTGTCGCAGCACTTTCGTCCTGGGCAATGCGCGACCGGCTGGCCAGCACGGGCGGAAACCATATCGCCAAGGTCAAGATCGAGGGTACGATCGTCGAGGACGAGGAGCTTCTCAAGCGGCTGGAACGCATCGCGAAGGCCGACAGCGTCAAGGGCGTGATCCTGTCGATCGATTCTCCTGGCGGCACGACCGTCGGCGGCGAGGCGATCTACGAGGCGGTACGCAAGCTCGCCGAGCAGAAGCCGGTCGTTGCCCAGGTGGGCACCCTTGCCGCTTCCGCCGGCTATATGATCGCCAGCGCCACCGACCATATCGTCGCAAGGCAGTCCTCCATCGTCGGCTCGATCGGCGTGCTGGTGCAGTTTCCCGACGTTTCCGAGCTGATGGCCAAGATCGGCGTCAAGCTCGAGGGCGTGAAGTCCTCGCCGCTCAAGGCCGAGCCGTCGCCGTTTAGCCCGACCACCGACGAAGAGCGCGCCATGCTGCGTGCCCTCGTCATGGACAGCTACGACTGGTTCGTCGGCCTGGTGGAAGAACGCCGCCCGCTGAGCCGCGCCGAGGTGCTGGCCGTCGCAGACGGGTCCATCTTCACCGGCAGGCAGGCGCTGGAGCGCAAGCTCGTCGACGGGCTGGGTGGCGAGGAGGAAGCCGTCGAATGGCTGGCCTCCAAAGGTGTGGACGGCGAGCTCTCCGTGATCGAATGGAAGTCGTCGGAAAGCGACAGCTTCTTCTCGCCGCTGGCGCTCGCACAAGCTGCCGGAACTTTGCTCGGCCTCGAGGGCCTCGGTCCTGACGTGGCCCGCAAGATCGGCGCCGACCGCTTGTTCCTTGACGGGCTGCTGTCCCTCTGGCAACCTGACCGGGATGCCTTTGGTGGCTGAAAAATCAAGCAAAAACACTTGCATAAACGATAACAACGCTGTCAGCGGGGAAGCTTTCCGATGATCAAGTCTGAACTCGTGCAGACCATCGCCAACCGAAATCCGCATCTGTTTCTCCGCGACGTGGAGAACATCGTGAACGCGATCTTCGACGAAATCTCCGAAGCGCTGGCCTCCGGCAACCGTGTCGAACTGCGCGGCTTCGGCGCATTCTCGGTGAAGAATCGCCCCGCCCGCGTCGGCCGCAATCCGCGCACCGGCGAATCGGTCGAAGTCGAGGAGAAGTGGGTGCCGTTCTTCAAGACCGGCAAGGAATTGCGCGAGCGGCTCAATTCCGACTAACTCTGAACGGGAGCCGCGCTGACGCGGCATTATGCACATGCTCAACCGCTTCATGACCGTCGTGGTCTTCATTCCGCTGGCGATCGTGCTTGTGGCGCTTGCAGTCGCCAACCGCGCACCTGTCGATTTTACGCTCGATCCGTTCAATCCCGGCAATCCGGGGCTGACGGTGACGCTGCCGCTGTTCATCTATCTCTTCGGTGCCCTCGCGCTTGGGCTGATCGTCGGCAGTGTCGCGACCTGGTTCAGGCAGGGCCACTACCGTAAGCTGGCGCGTCGGCGCGAGGCTGAACTCGCAGCCGCACCGAAGCCAGCGGCCAAGCCCGAAACCGGCGCGGCCGCGCTGCCGGCACCGCGCGCCTGACCCGTCGCCTTTGGGCGACCTCGAAGGAGTTTCACACATGTTGACGATCTCGGCCGACGGCGTCGACCGCTCGCTTAGCTTTGCAGGTCTCGTAGAGACGCTGCGCGTGGCCTTTCGCGACGGCGCGGTGCAGCCTGTGCGCCATCACCACACGATCCAGCGCCCGGACGGCGCGGCGTCGACCCTGCTGCTCATGCCCGCCTGGAACGACTTCGAGAAAGCCGGCACCTCCGATGGTGGGTATATCGGAGTCAAGATCGTCACCGTTTCGCCCGACAACAACCAGATCGGAAAACCCGCCGTGATGGGGCTCTACCTCCTGGTCGACGGCAAGACCGGCGAGCCGCGCGCTGATCGACGGCCAGCGCATCACGCAGTGGCGCACGGCCTGCGCTTCCGCGCTTGCTGCCAGCTATCTCGCCCGCGAGGATGCATCAAAGCTGCTGGTCGTCGGCGCCGGCGCGTTGTGCCCGTTTCTGGCGCAGGCTCACTCGGCCGTGCGGCCGATCGACGAGATCAGGATCTGGAACCGTACATCCGAGAATGCGGCCAAGGCGGCCGCTGCATTGCGCGAGGCGGGTCTGAACGCCAGCGTAGCCGAAAATCTCGACGAAGCCATCGGCTGGGCTGACATCGTCTCCTGCGCCACCATATCCACCGAGCCACTGGTGAGGGGCGAATCGCTGACGCCCGGCACGCATCTCGATCTGGTAGGCGCGTTCACGCCAACCATGCGCGAAAGCGACGATGAGGCGATCCGCCGCGCGCGTCTATGTCGATACGCGCTCGGGTGCGACCAAGGAAGCCGGTGACATCGTGCAGGCGGTAGCCTCCGGCGCCCTCACGCATGAAGGCATCGTCGCCGACCTGTTCGAGCTCACCCGCGGCGAGAAGCCGGGGCGGCAGAGCCCCGACGAGATCACGCTGTTCAAGTCGGTCGGCGCCGCGCTGGAAGACCTCGCGGCGGGCATTGCCGTCTATGAGCGCTCGAAGGGTTAGTCGGCCAGGCAGACGCGCAGGAGGTTGCCGTCCAGGTCCGGCGCGGTGAAGGTGCGGCCGAACTGGGCGTCGAATGGCTGCGCCGCATCGATGCCGGCGTCCCGCCAGCGCTGGTGCTCCTGGTCCACGGCTTCTGGACCGTCCGCCAGAAAGGCGAATTCGAAGCCCTTGTCGGATACCGCCGCGGGCGACGATTTCGACAGAAGTCCCAGCATGAAGCCGGAGCCAAGATCGAACGACACATAGGTGGGCACGGCGAACACCGGCTCGCGGTCCAGAAGTTTGCCGTAAAAGGCGGCGCTGGCGGTGGGGTCTTCGACATAAAGAATGATGAGATTGGGCAAGATGTGTCTCCTTTCGATCCGCACATGATAGGAGATGGCTCCGCTCAAACGTGTCAGGAGACCGCACCCCGCCACGCTCTGTTGCGAGGCGGATGACCCTGTGCCAAAAGCGGGCGACAAGATGCGGAGACCCTTTCCTTGAACGCCTCGCGAGACAAGCGCCGCGACAAACGCCCCGCACGCGGGCCGCAGGCTGCCGACGGCCGCAGGCAGGCCGCGCGGGAGGAACCGCCTGTAAAGCGGCCGCTGACGCGCAGACCCGGCCCCCTGCCGGCCGAGACGCTGCCGCTGATCCTTGAGGTGGAGCCCGGTGCCGATTATGCGCTGCTGGATTCGGGCAGCGGCCGCAAGCTCGAGCAGTACGGGCCTTATGTGATCGAGCGTCCTGAGGGTCAGGCGATCTGGCAGCCGGCGCTGCCGCCCGCCGAGTGGGCCAGGGCCGATGCCGTCTTCACCGGCGATACAGACGAGGAAGGCATGGGCCGCTGGCGCTTTCAAAGGGAGCCGCTCGGCGAGACCTGGCCGATGAAGCATGACGGCATCGATTATCTCGGCCGTTTCACATCCTTTCGGCACGTCGGCGTCTTTCCAGAGCAGGGCTCGCACTGGAGCCACATGGAAGACCTGATCCGCAAGGCGGGCCGGCCGGTGAAGGTGCTCAACCTGTTCGGTTATACGGGTCTTGCTTCGCTGGTTGCCGCGCGTGCGGGCGCGGAGGTCACCCATGTCGACGCCTCCAAGAAGGCGATCGGCTGGGCGCGCGAGAACCAGCAGCTTGCAAGGCTGGCCGACAAGCCGATCCGCTGGATCTGCGAAGATGCAATGAAGTTCGTCGAGCGCGAGGAACGCCGCGGCAACCGCTACGACATCATCCTGTTCGATCCACCCGCCTATGGGCGCGGGCCGAAGGGCGAGGTCTGGCAGCTTTTCGACGACCTTCCGGTTATGGCTGACATCTGCCGCGAAATCCTGACGCCCAAGCCACTGGCAGTGGTGCTGACGGCCTACTCGATCCGCGCATCGTTCTTCGCGATCCACGCGCTCATGCGGGATACCTTCGCGGGCATGGGTGGCGAGGTCCAGTCGGGCGAGCTGGTGATCCGCGAAAAATCCGCCGGCCGCGCGCTCTCAACCTCGTTGTTTTCAAGGTGGGTGGCGGGATGAGCGACAACCGGCGTGTCGGGCAGGTGAAGGAAGTCACCAGCCTTTCGAACCCCATCGTCAAGGACATCCGCGCCCTGGCGATGAAGAAGTTCCGCGACCAGCAGAACGCCTTCATGGCCGAGGGACTGAAGCTGGTGATCGACGCGTTCGATCTCGGCTGGACGATCCGCACGCTGGTCTTCGCCAAGGCGCAGCGCGGCAATCCCATAGTGGAAAAGATCGCCGCACGCACGGTTGCCGCCGGTGGCCTCGTGCTGGAAGCAAGCGAGAAGGTGCTGGGCGCCATCACCCGTCGCGACAACCCGCAGATGGTGGTGGGGGTGTTTCAGCAACGCTGGGCCGCACTCAAGGACATCCGCCCCGCTGACGGCGATGTCTGGATCGCGCTGGACCGCGTGCGCGATCCCGGCAATCTCGGCACGGTGATCCGCACGGCTGATGCGGTGGGCGCCAAAGGCGTGATCCTGGTCGGCGAGACGACCGATCCGTTCTCTGTGGAAACGGTGCGCGCCACGATGGGCTCGGTCTTCGCTGTTCCGGTCGCAAGGGCCGGCGTGGAGGCATTCCTGGCCTGGCGCAAGGGCGTCCAGGCGACCGTCGTCGGAACCCATCTGAAGGGATCGGTCGACTATCGCACGGTCGACTATGCGAAAGGGCCGGTCGTGCTGGTGATGGGCAACGAGCAGCAGGGGCTGCCGGATGAACTGGCAGCTTCATGCGACGCGCTGATCCGCATCCCGCAGGCAGGGCGCGCGGATTCACTGAACCTTGCGGTGGCCACCGGCGTTGCGCTCTATGAAATTCGCAGGCACGCCCTGCCGGTGGTCGGAAAGGACGAGAATTGAGCTTCAACAGCCGGGGATTTTACGCCGCCGTCGTCATCCTGGCGGTGGCTTTCGACCAGTGCATCAAATATCTGGTCGAGACGGAGCTGGCCATGCATGTGCAGGTCGACGTGCTGCCGTTCCTGGCGCTGTTCCGCACGCACAATACCGGCATCGCCTTTTCGATGTTTTCCGACCTGAGCGGTGTCGCACTCCTCGTGCTGACGCTGGGTGTGGTGGGCGTCGTGACGTGGATTGCGTTGCGTACCGACGAGGACCACCGCCTCGCACGTCTCGGCTTCGCGCTCATTGTCGGCGGCGCGCTGGGCAACCTGATCGATCGGGTCTGGCACGGCTATGTGATCGACTACATACTCTTCCATCTGCCGACCTGGTCCTTTGCGATCTTCAATCTGGCCGATGCCTTCATCTCCGTGGGCGCGGCGCTGGTGATCCTTCAGGAGTTCATCGTCTGGCGGCGGTCGCGGGGCAGCAGCGCGCAATAAACGGTGCTGTTGACCTCCGCGCGACAGCACCTCACAGTCGTCCGAAACAGCCACCGGGAGGAAGCCATCATGTCCGACACGTTCAAGGCGCTGCTCGTCTCGCGCGACGAGAACAAGACCCAATCCGTCGACATGGTGGAACTCAGCGAAGACGACCTGATGGAAGGCGACGTGACGGTGGCTGTCGAGGCAACCACCGTCAACTACAAGGACGGGCTGGCGATCACCGGCAAGGCGCCCGTCATCCGCCGCTGGCCGCTTGTCCCCGGTATCGATTTCGCCGGAACGGTGATTGCGTCCGACAACGCGCAATGGAAGGTCGGCGATCGCGTCATTCTCAACGGCTGGGGCGTTGGCGAAACGCATCATGGCGCCTTTGCCGGGCGCGCGCGGGTCAAGGGCGAGTGGCTGGTGCCGCTGCCAGCGGCCATGACGCCGGTCGATGCGATGGCCGTCGGTACGGCAGGCTACACGGCAATGCTGTGTGTCATGGCGCTGGAGCGGCACGGCATCACGCCGGAACGTGGGCCGGTCGTCGTCACGGGTGCTGCCGGCGGCGTTGGCTCGGTCGCCGTGTCTGTACTTTCAAAGCTCGGTTATCACGTTATCGCTTCCACGGGCCGGCCGGCGGAAGCCGGTTTCCTGCAGGAACTGGGCGCTGCCGAAGTCATTGCCCGCGAGGAACTGGAAGCGCCGGCAAAACCGCTCGGCAAGGAGCGCTGGGCGGGCGGCATCGATGCGGTTGGCAGCAACACGCTGGCCAACGTGCTGTCGATGACGGCATATGGCGGCGCGGTGGCGGCCTGCGGCCTTGCCGGCGGGATGGACCTGCCGGGTAGCGTCGCGCCGTTCATCCTGCGAGGCGTTTCCCTGCTTGGCATCGATTCCGTGATGGCGCCGCGTGAAATCCGGCTGGAGGCCTGGCGGCGCATCGGCCAGGACCTCGACCACGGCAAGCTGACCGCGCTCTCGACGCTGATGCCTTTCGACGCGATCGTCAATGCCGCCCACGACATCGTGGCCGGCAAGGTGAGGGGCCGTCTGGTCATCGAAATGTAACGGCATCGCCGCTCGCTAAAATTGTACTGAACGGCCAAAAGCTTCCCTAAGCCTTCTTCGCTATCGTCCGCGACGATGACGGTGGAGCACAACCAGTTCGAGACGGCAGCGGAAGCGGAGCCAGAAAAGGTGTCGGCGCCTGCGCGCCTGCGCGTCAGCCCTCCGCCGCTGGCGCCGGATGCGCCTCAGGCGCCGAGACGTCGTTCGCTGGGCCGTCCGGCTCTCGTTGCGGCTTTGCTGTCGCTTGCCGGTATCGCTCATCTCACCGGTTCCTCCCTCATCGTCACCGGCGGGCTTCTCCTCATCAGCTTCGCTGCCCTGGTGATGCAGATCCTCGAGTTGCGCAAGGAGAGCCGGCTGACGTCGCTGCTGGACGAGAATGTCAACCGCAGCCGCGAGGAAATCGAAAACCTCGCCGACAAGATGTGGGAGCTTCAGGAGAGCGAGGAACACTTTCACGGGCTGATCGACGCGCTGGGCGACATCGTCGTTCATCGCGACCGCGAGGGGCGCATCGTCTACGCCAACCGCGTTCTTTCCGACATGCTCGGCTGCAAGCCCGACGCGCTCGTGGGTCGAAAGCTTCTGGAACTCGGCATCGACATCGGCGTGGTGCCGGACGGCGCCTTTGCCGACGGTGAGTGCCTGAGCTCGGCCGATGTGGCGATACGGACCGAGGCGGGCATACGCTGGTTCTCGTGGATCGAGCTTTCGGTGCGCGACAAGGAAAACAACGCGGTATCGCACCGGGCCATCGCCCGCGATATCACGGCTCGCAAGCGCGCCGAGACGGCGCTCATCAATGCGCGCGAACGCGCCGAGTCCGCGAACCAGGCGAAGTCGCGCTTCCTGGCAACCGTCAGCCACGAGATCCGCACGCCGATGAACGGCATCATGGGCATGGCCAAGCTGCTGGCCGACACGAAGCTGATACCCGAGCAGCAGACCTACTTTGCCGCGGTATCCACGTCGGCTTCCGCGCTTCTGGCGCTGATCGAGGACCTGCTCGACTATTCGAAAATCGAGGTCGGCCGCTTCGATATGGAGCCGCAGCCGGTGAGCCCGCGCGAACTGGTGGAGAACGTGGTCGAACTGCTGGCGCCCCGCGCCTATGGCAAGGGCATAGGGCTCGGCTGCCATGTCGCCCCGGCCGTTCCCGAACTTGTCTCCGCCGATCCCGGTCGTCTGCGGCAGGTGCTGCTTAATGTCGTGGGCAACGCCGTCAAGTTCACGGAAGCCGGCGGCGTGCTGGTCAGCGTGGACATTTACGACACGGAGCCGGGGCGGCGGCTGCGCGTTTCCGTGGCCGACACGGGCCCCGGACTTCAGAAGAAGGACATTGACCGCATATTCGACGAGTTCGAGCAGGGGGACGGAACGTCGACGCGAAAGCACGGTGGCGCAGGCCTTGGCCTGGCGATCTCGCGGCGCATCGTCGAGGCGATGGGTGGCTCAATAGTTGTCGATGGCGAGCCGGGCGAAGGATCCGAGTTCACCATCTTGCTGCCTGTACTGGATGCCGTGGAACGGCCGATGGAATTTGAAGGCGCGCTCGCGGACTGCCGGGCGATCATCATATCGGGCAATCTGATGGAGGCAGAAGGGATCGCGCGTACCATAACCGCGCATGGCGGGCTGGCCGAAATCGCACGCACTGCGGAGGAGGCGGCAGCGGCGGCGCACGCTCGTGGCCAGGGCTATAATGTCGTGCTGGTGGATGCGTCGCTGGAGCGCGTGGATGGCCGGCTGCTCAAGAGATTGCAGAAAGCGGGCGTGAACCCGGCGGAAGCCATAACGCTGATTGCCCCGACGGATCGCGGCCAGCTCGCCGAATATCGGGCGAGCGGCTACAACACGTTTCTGGCCCGGCCGGTCCGCGGCGAAACGCTGCTGCGCGTCCTTCTCGCATCACCGTCCAGATCTGCCGGACCCGGTGGCGCGGTCGATGGCGGCGACCGTCAACGCGCCCGGGCATCGCGCTCGCGTAGCATTCTGATAGCCGAGGACAACGAGATCAACGCCCTGCTGGCGCGCTCCGCGCTTGAAAAGGCGGGCCACCGCGTCGAGGTGGTGCGCAACGGCAAGGCCGCGGTCGAAGCGTTGACTGCGCCGCGCCGCGCGCACGCCTACGACATCGTGCTGATGGATCTCCACATGCCGGTCATGGACGGGCTCGACGCAATCGCGCACATCCGCAAGCACGAAGAGGCAAAGGGTCTTCCGGCTGTACCGATCCTGGTTCTCTCGGCCGACAGTCAGGAAAAGACCCGTCATGGCGTGATTGCATACGGGGCGACCGGGTTTCTGACCAAACCCGTTGATCCGGTTGCGATGGCGGACGCTGTTGAGAGCCACTCCCGAACTTGAGCGCCGGCTAATTAGAACGGCTGTCGCGGCCTCGGGGTGGAATTAGGTCACAGTCCTGTTGCAGTCTGTCCTTATAGCCACGACAGATCAGTGGCTGCGGCGAGGAGAATCAGCCATGCAGGATGCCATGACCGAACGTGCTGCAAGCAGTTGCCTTGCCGGGCAGGGCGCCAAGGGCCGTACCTTGCTGGCTGGAGAGCCGCTGGGACGAATCGGCACGATGTTGGTGCGGCTTGCGTGCAGCGCTGCCGAGATCGAGGCGGCGCAGGAAGTGCGCTATCGCGTCTTCCGGGAAGAACTCGGCAATCGGGCGGTTGCCGCGGGCATGCAGGACCGGCGCGACGCCGACCGGTTCGACGATGTATGCGACCACCTGCTGGTGATGGATACCTCGCTCGAGGGGCCGGACCATCGCAGGATCGTCGGTACCTATCGGCTGTTGCGCCAGGAAAGCGCCTCGGCTGCGGGCGGCTTCTACTCGAGCGACGAGTTCGAGCTCGACAGGCTGGTCGCGCGACATCCCCATCTGCGCTTTCTGGAACTTGGCCGCTCCTGCGTGCTGCCGGACTACCGATCGAAGCGCACGATCGAACTGCTCTGGCAGGGCATCTGGGCCTATGTGAACCATTACGACATCGGCGTGATGACCGGCTGCGCCTCCTTCCATGGCACGGTGCCGCGGCGCATGCCGAGGCGTTGTCGTTCCTCGCCCATAATTGCAGCGCGGAAGGTGCCTGGCGCGTGCCTGCCGTGGCAAGACGCCATCACCCGATGGACCTGATGCCGGCCGAGGCGGTGAACGCGCGCTCGGCGCTCGCCGCCATGCCACCGCTCATCAAGGGCTATCTGCGGCTCGGCGCCAAGATCGGCGACGGTTGCGTGATCGACCACGACTTCGGCACGACGGATGTCTTCATCATCCTGCCGGTCGAGACCATCTCCGCGCGCTATATCAATTATTACGGCGCCGAGGCACAGCGCTTCGCGGCTTGAGGTTGGGCTGTCTCAGCCCTCCCAATCTGTCCCGATCGCATCTTCGTCGCGCTTCTTCGCTTCGCCTACCAGTTCGCGCGCGCGGGACAGATCGTCGCCATTCGCCTGTTCGGTTTCCGATTCCGCGTCTTCGTCCGGACACAGGACGAGTTCGAAAAGAACCGGGAAGTGATCCGACCCGCAGGCCGGCAGCCGGTGCATGGCCTTTAGCCGGAACTCGGCCGAGTGAAAGAGATGGTCGAGCGGCCAGCGAATGAGCGGGAAACGTGCGTCGAAGGTGGAAAACACCTTGCGGCCGATACGTGGATCGAGAAGCCGGCTTATCCGGCGGAAGCGTTCCGTCGTGCCCGACCAGGCGACGTCGTTGAGGTCACCCGTCACGAGCACGGGCAGCGTTTCGTCCTTGACCCTCAGCGCTACCAGGGCGGTTTCGCCGTCGCGCCCCTCGGTGCCGCGATGTGGCACCGGCGGTTCCGGGTGGATCGAGTAAAGCCGGAAGCGCTGCCCTTCCGGCGTGGTCACCGTGGTCACGATGGACGGGACGTCGTCGGTGAGCAGGCATTCGACGACCGTGTCCGATAGCGCCAATTTCGACGCCAGGATCATGCCGTAGGAATTGTCCTGCGTCTGGTCCACGACCGTTGGATAGCTTGAAATAAGCGTTGAAAGGGCATCGCGCCAGCGCTGGTCGACCTCCATCAGCACGAAGATGTCGGGATCCCATTTTCGGATCTCGCTTTCCAACTCGCCGAACCTGTCGTTCGACATCTTCACGTTGCTTGCCAGAAGCTTCAGTGCCTCGCCCTTGTCGGTGGCCGGGTCGAAATCGGCGGACTGCCGGCGCCAGATCGGTGTGAAGGGCAGGATGAACCATAGCTGCACGACGGCGACGGCCAGGAGCACGATCTGGATGACGCGCCATGCCGTGCCCTCGGCGCCAAGCAGCAGGGAAGCCGCGACGACGAACAGCGCCGTCGCAAGCGATTGCTGGCGGGGAAAGTCGCCCACCCGGACGATGCCGTGCGCCAGCGGCAGAAACGGCAATATCGTCGAGACAGCCAGAAATACCGTCAAGGCCGATGCTGCGATCAGCATGTCGTCACCCTCATCCCCATCGCCCGCTCATCGCGGCAGGTTGGAAACTCGAAATCGCAGCCTCGGTTCCGTCCGCCTTACGTCCCCGCACTGTAGGCGGAGATGGCCGCCATGTTGACGATGTCGGAATCCTTGGCGTTCAGCGACACGATTTGGACCGGCTTGTTGAGGCCGACCAGCATCGGGCCGATGACGGTCGAGCCGCCGAGTTCCTGCAGCATCTTGGTGGAGATGGATGCCGAGTGGAATGCGGGCATGACCAGCACGTTTGCAGGCCCCGACAAACGGCAGAAAGGATATTGCCGCATCAGGGTCGGGTTGAGCGCCACGTCCGCGGCCATCTCACCGTCATACTCGAAGTCGACGCGCCTCTTGTCGAGGATGCGCACCGCTTCCTGAACGCGCGCCGAGCGCTCGCCTTGCGGATGGCCGAAGGTGGAATAGGCCAGAAGCGCAACGCGCGGCTCGTAGCCCATGCGCCGGGCAAAGCCGGCCGCCTCCTCGGCGATGTCGGCGATCTCCAGCGAATCCGGCATGTCGTGGACGGCGGTATCGGCGACGATGACGGTGCGACCGCGGCACAGCGCCACCGACGCGCCGATGACGCGATGGCCCGGTTTAGCATCGATCACGCGGCGGATGTCTTCGAGCGCCGTCGAATAGTTGCGCGTCACGCCGGTCACCACCGCATCTGCGTCGCCCAGCGCCAGCATGCAGGCGGCGAAGTGGTTGCGGTCGTTGTTGATGAGCCGCTGGCAGTCGCGGAAGAGGAAGCCCTTGCGCTGCATTCGCTCGTAGAGATGGTCGGCATAGACCGCGTTGCGGCGCGACAGACGCGCGTTGATGATCTCGATGCCCGGCCGGTCGAGGTCGACGCCCGCGTGCCGGGCGGTCTCCCGGATCTGGTCGTCGCGTCCGACGAGAATCGCCGTGCCGAGCTTCTGGTTCACGTATGACACTGCCGCGCGCATTACCTGCTCTTCCTCGCCCTCGGCGAAGACGACACGCTTGGGCTGGCGGCGCACGCGATCGTAGATGCGTTGCAGCGTCGAGGCTATCGGGTCGCGGCGGGCCGAAAGCTCCTGCTTGTACTTCTCGATGTCGAGGATCGGCCGCCGCGCCACGCCCGAATCCATCGCCGCGCGGGCCACGGCCGCTGGGATCGCCGAGATGAGGCGGGGATCGAACGGCACCGGGATGATGTAGTTGGCGCCGAATTTTGGCCGGTTGCCCTGGTAGGCCGCGGCGACGTCGTCGGGTACGTCCTCGCGGGCGAGCGCCGCGAGCGCCTGCGCTGCCGCGACCTTCATCTCGTCGTTGATGGTGGTTGCCCGCACATCCAGCGCGCCGCGGAAGATGTACGGGAAGCCCAGCACGTTGTTGACCTGGTTAGGATAGTCCGAACGGCCGGTCGCCATGATGGCGTCGGTGCGAATCTCGGCGACTTCCTCCGGTGTGATTTCGGGATCGGGATTGGCCATGGCGAAGATAATCGGGTTCTTGGCCATCGACTGGATCATGGCGTTCGAGAACGCGCCCTGTGCCGACAGGCCGAAGACGATGTCGGCGCCGTCCATGGCGTCGGCCAGCGTGCGCTTGTCCGTCTTGACCGCATGCGCCGACTTCCACTGGTTCATGCCTTCCTTGCGGCCCTGATAGACCACGCCCTTGGTGTCGCAGAGAATGACGTTCTGCGGGGAGAAGCCCATCGATTTGACGAGTTCGACGCAGGCGATGCCGGCCGAGCCCGCCCCGTTGCACACCAGCGTCGCCGTCTTCATGTCGCGTCCGGTGATCTCCAGCGCGTTGATGAGGCCGGCGGCCGCGATGATCGCCGTGCCGTGCTGGTCGTCGTGGAAGACCGGGATATCCATCACTTCCCGCAGGCGCTGCTCGATGATGAAGCAGTCCGGCGCCTTGATGTCCTCCAGGTTGATGCCGCCGAAGGACGGGCCAAGGAAGCGCACGCAGTTGATGAACTCCTCGACGTCCTGCGTATCGACCTCCAGATCGATCGAATCGACGTCGGCAAAGCGCTTGAACAGCACCGCCTTGCCTTCCATCACCGGCTTGGAGGCGAGCGCGCCGAGATTGCCGAGGCCGAGAATGGCGGTGCCGTTGGAGATCACCGCGACCATGTTGCCGCGCGTCGTGTAGTCGAACGCCCTGCTGGGGTCTTCGGCGATGGCCTTGACCGGAACCGCGACGCCCGGCGAATAGGCCAGCGAAAGGTCGCGTTGGGTCGCCATCGGCTTGGTCGGGTTGATCTCGAGCTTGCCCGGTCGTCCCGAGGCGTGGAAATCGAGCGCTTCCTGAGGGCTGACGGAGGGGCCGCCCTCCGTGGACTTGTCTTTCAACGGCATGATGGTGTCTGTTTCCTTCCCCGGGTGGCTCGTTCTTGTGGAGTTTTGCCGAGCCGCATCGATTAAGGCTACACTTGGCCGCCGTGAATCGCCAAGCAGGAAAACCGCTTCCTCCAGAAGGCAATCCGCCGTTGAACGACGAAACGCCCATCCGCACCGCCGGCGCCGCGCCGACACCGCCCGTCCTGTCGACGGCGGGCGCGACACCGATGATGGAGCAGTTCATCGAGATCAAGGCGGCAAACCAGGATTCGCTGCTGTTCTACCGGATGGGCGACTTTTACGAGCTGTTCTTCCAGGACGCCGAGATCGCCAGCCGTGCGCTCGGCATCACGCTGACCAAGCGCGGCAAGCACCAGGGCGAGGACATCCCGATGTGCGGCGTGCCGGTGCACGCGGCGGACGATTATCTGCAAAGCTGATCGCGCAGGGCCATCGGGTCGCGGTCTGCGAGCAGGTGGAAGACCCCGCCGAGGCGAAGAAGCGCGGTTCGAAGTCGGTGGTGCGCCGCGACGTCGTGCGCCTCGTCACACCGGGCACAATCACCGAGGAAAAGCTTCTGGCGCCCTCGGAAGCCAACTATATGATGACGCTTGGCCGCGTGAAGGGGCAGGGCGGCAGCGCGTCCGGCAACGGAGACAGCTACGCGCTTGCCTGGATCGACATCTCGACAGGTTCGTTCCGGGTGGCCGAAAGCGCGGCCGACCGGCTGCTCGCGGACATATTGCGCGTCGATCCGCGCGAATTGATCGTTGCCGACCCGATTTATCACGATCCCGAACTGCGCGCGGTGTTCGACGTGCTTGGCCGTGTGGCCAATCCGCAGCCGGCGGCCCTGTTCGATTCGGCCGCCGCATCGGGCCGCATCGCGCGCTTCTACGGCGTGGCGACGCCGGAGAGCTTCGGCCAGTTTTCTCGCGCCGAGCTCGCGGCCATCTCGGGCGCGATCGCCTATGTGGAGAAGACGCAGATTTCGGAGCGTCCGCCGCTGGCACGGCCCGAACGCGAGGAGAGCGGATCGAGCCTGTTCATCGACGCGGCCACGCGCGCCAATCTGGAACTGACGCGTACGCTGTCCGGCAACCGCGACGGCTCTCTGCTGAAAGCCATCGACCGTACCGTCACGGGAGGCGGCGCGCGGCTTCTGGCCGAAAGGCTGACCTCGCCGCTGACCGACCCCGCAGAGATCAACCGGCGGCTGGATTGTGTTTCGTTCCTGTCTGCCGAGACGCGGCTTTGCGAGGCGCTGCGGGCAGTCCTCAAGGGTGCGCCGGACATGCCGCGTGCCCTGTCGCGGCTGGCGCTCAGACGCGGCGGTCCGCGCGACCTCGGCGCTTTGCGCGCGGGACTGGAAGCGGCCCGCCAGGTGCTGGAAGCTGTGTCGGCGGCGATGCTGCCGGACGGGCTGAAGAACGCGTGCGACGCGCTCTCGTCACTGCCCGCCGATCTTTCGTCCCATCTCGACCGGGCGCTTGCGGAGGAACTGCCCCTGCTGCGGCGCGACGGCGGCTTCGTGCGCACCGGCTACAATGCCGAACTCGACGAGATGCGCGCGTTGCGTGACCAGTCGCGCCGGGTGATTGCGGGCATGGAGCGCGATCTTGCCGAGGAAACCGGCATCCGCTCGTTGAAGATCAGGCACAACAATGTGCTGGGCTACTATATCGAGGTGACGGCCAACCATGCGGAGGTGATGAACGGCACGGATGCTGCCAAGGCGCGGTTCATCCATCGCCAGACGATGGCGAACGCGATGCGCTTCACCACCACCGAACTGGCCGGGCTGGAAACCAAGATCGCCAACGCGGCCGACCGGGCGCTGCAGATCGAGCTGGCGGTCTTCGACGCGTTGCTGGAGAAAGTGGTCTCGCACGCCGAGGCAATCCGCGCCGGTGCCGCGGCACTCTCCGAAATCGACGTGGCCGCCGCAGCGGCGGTGCTGGCGGCTTCGGAAAACTACTGCCGGCCTGTCGTCGACGATGGCCTTTCGTTCCACATCGACGGCGGACGCCATCCGGTCGTCGAGCAGGCCCTGCACCGGCAACTGGCCGATCCGTTCGTTGCCAACGATTGCGACCTGTCCCCGAGGGCGATGCCAAGCACGGCGCGATATGGCTGCTGACCGGCCCCAACATGGGCGGCAAGTCGACCTTCCTGCGCCAGAACGCGCTGATCGCGATCCTCGCGCAGATGGGCTTCTTCGTTCCGGCGGCCGCGGCGCATATCGGGATCGTGGACCGGCTGTTCAGCAGAGTCGGCGCCTCGGACGATCTGGCGCGCGGCCGCTCCACCTTCATGGTGGAGATGGTAGAGACGGCCGCGATCCTCAATCAGGCCGGCGACCGCGCGCTGGTCATTCTCGACGAGATCGGCCGCGGCACGGCCACGTTCGACGGCCTTTCCATCGCCTGGGCAGCGGTCGAATATCTGCACGAGAAGAACCGCTGCCGCGCGATCTTCGCCACCCACTTCCACGAAATGACCGCGCTGGCCGAAAAGCTCTCCCGGCTGCACAACGTGACGATGCGGGTCAAGGAGTGGGAAGGCGACGTCGTTTTCCTGCACGAAGTAGGCATAGGCGCGGCCGACCGGTCCTACGGCGTGCAGGTCGCGCGCCTTGCCGGCCTGCCGGACGCGGTGGTCCAGCGTGCGCGCGAGGTGCTTCGACAACTCGAGGAAGGCGAAACGTCAGGCAAAGCGGCACGCCTCGTCGACGATCTGCCGCTGTTTTCGGTTGCTGCAAAACGCGAGGCTCCAAAGCCGGCGGGTGGCGGTGCGCTGGCCGACGCGATGGAGAGCCTGCACCCCGACGAGATGACGCCTCGAGAGGCGCTCGAGGCCCTGTATCGGCTCAAGGAACTGTCCGTGCGCCGCTGAAGCACAAGGAACTGTCCAGGCGCCGCTGAAGCTGATGTGCGACGGCAACGGTGGTGCACCTGGCGCTTTCAAATCTCTTGCCGAGAGCGTCGCTCCAGCGGTCCGTTACGCGTCATCGGACAGAATGCCGGCTTCATCCGCGGCGGCGGCAAAAGCCAGGCGCGCAGCCTTGCGAGAGCTGTCGCTTGCCGGGTCTTGAAGCGCCTTGGTGAGAGCTTCTCTGGCGTGAGAATAGGCAGGGCCACTGTCGTCGGCAATCGTTCAGCAGCATATCTTCTGCCTTTTCCATCCTCTCGACCCTACAGGTTTCCGTTTTGCCGACGATCAGGCAAACGGGTTTGTCCCACCAGTCCTTCATCACGAGCACTCCGGTTGCAATCGGCTTTAACGCGGCGCGCACGTAACGGTTGCCGGACGTGGGCGCACATCACGAGGCGATGGCCATTAACGGTCGCTTGAGCTTTTCATGTCCTAGTGACGGGCGAATGGGGGCCGTTCAATGGCAAGGTTTGTCAGCGTCTTCATATCGGCGGCGCACCGGCGGGTGATTTCACTAATCGTCTGGCTCGTCGCCTTCGCGGCGGTGCTGGCGCTTGTCGGCTGGTTCGCACTGGATCAGGCCGGAAGGTCGATGACGTACGAAGCGCGTTCCACGGCGGATCATTTCGTCCGGCTGCGTACAAACCTGCTTTCCACCTTCGACGCCATGCACGCAAACCTGACGGCCGAACCCTGTTCTCCGGCTTTCCAGGAACAATTGCGGCGCATCGCCTATCTGCCCGACGGCCTCAACGAGTTCCTTTATGCGCCCGGCGGGCGTGCGCGCTGTTCTGCGAACGTCGCCACATTTGACGGGGTGGTGGATTTCGGAGCGCCGGAAATTGGCCGACAGGGCGAGCGCGGAGTGGCGTTCTGGCTTGATCGCGATCTCAGCTTCCTGGGACTTGTGGGCGAGCGTGGTACGATCGCTTTGAGCGAGCCCTTCGCGGCCATCGTTCCGCCGCAGGAGGCTGGCTTCCGAGGGCCCGACTGGATGTCGATGCAGGCGGTGCTGGTTGCCGAGGATGGGAAATGGTGGCATCGCAGCGGTCGCCCGGGCATCTACACGCGATTGATTGCGGATGGCGAAGGCCTCGCCGACGGCACGATGCGCGTGATCTCCTGCGATGCCAACGGCATGCATTGCGTCGTCGTTGAGGGTGATCTGCGTGCGCTTCTCGCGCAATACAAGGGCCTTGTCGCCCTGGCGCTACTGGGGGCGGCGATTATCGCCACGCTCGCAACTTTGCAGACAAGCGCGCTGATTGCACGATACTGGTCGTTCGAGGCGCGTTTCCGTCGCCACCTCGATGAGAAATCCATCGTCTGCGCCTACCAGCCGGTGATGGAACTCGACACGGGCGAGATCACGGGCTGCGAGGTGCTCGCCCGCTGGCGTGATGTTGACGACCGCGTTGTCTTCCCCGATCGCTTCCTCAATGTCATCGAACGTCATGACATGACGCGGCGCTTCACCGAACTGGTTGCCCAGCGCGCGTGTGACGAGCTTTCCGAGCACCTGCCTGCGGGCAAGCGGCTGCAGGTCAACTTCAACATCTTCCCCTGCGACCTGGATAGCGACAGCCTGGCGCGCATCTTCTCGGGCTTCAAGTCGCAGCCGGATCGCTTCGATGTGGTGCTGGAGATCATCGAAAGCGACGAGATACCGCCGAACGCCCAGCGGGAAATCGAAGCGCTGCGCCGGCTGGGCATCAAGACCTATATCGACGACTTCGGCACCGGCTATTCGAACATGCAGAATCTGGCTGCCCTGTCCGTCGACGGCGTCAAGCTCGACCGGGCCTTCGCAATGGCGCCCGACAATACGGTGATGGCCAAGATGCTGCGCCACGCCGTGGAGATGATCGAGGCGACCGGTCGGGTCATGGTCGTAGAAGGCGTGGAGACGGCCGAAAGGCTGGCGCTGTTGCGCGGCATGCAGGCGCGTGTCGACTTCGTGCAGGGCTATTTCATCTCGCGACCGCTCGACATCGCGGCGTTCGTGGCGTTCATGACCCCGCAGCCGGTCTCGCTGGCGGAGCGCAAACGCAAGGCCGGTCTGGGTGTCGTCGCGGCCTAGCCGCAACAGCGCCATACACAAGGCGCAAATTTCGCGCTATAGACCGCGCGATTGCGGCAAGACCGGTGGGCATGGCGAAAGTTCCTCTCAAACTGGACGAGATCATCGACGGCCGCGCGCTGCTCGATGAGATGATTGCGCTGGCGGGCAAGGATGCCGCCGGTGCGCGGCCTGCCCTGATCCGTCTGTTGAAGGAACGCGTCGCCGAAGCCCGCGACCGCGCGGAAGCGATGCTGATGGCTGATGGCGGCGGAACGGCCTGCGCAGCGCGGCTTTCGCACCTGATGGACGAGGTGATCCGCGCTCTTTATGCATTCGCCGTCGATCACGTCTACCATACCCGCAATCCCTCGGCGGCCGAGCGCATGGCTGTGGTGGCGGTCGGCGGCTATGGGCGTGGAACGCTCGCGCCGGGCTCCGACATCGACCTGCTTTTCGTGTTGCCCTACAAGCAGACGCCCTGGGGCGAGCAGATCGTCGAATACATCCTCTACGTGCTGTGGGACCTTGGCCTCAAGGTGGGCCACGCGACCCGTAATCTCGACGAGTGCATGCGCCTGTCGCGCACCGACGTCACCATCCGCACATCGATCCTGGAAGCGCGCTTCGTCAGCGGCGACGAGGCGATCTACGACACGCTGGTCACCCGGTTCGACGCGGAAGTCGTCAAGGACACGGGCGCCGAATACGTGCAGGCGAAGCTCGCCGAGCGAGACGAGCGGCACGCCAAGGGCGGCGAAAGCCGCTATCTGGTCGAGCCCAACGTCAAGGAAGGCAAGGGCGGCCTGCGCGATCTGCACACCCTGTTCTGGATCGGCAAATATTATTACCGCGTGCCGACCGCCGAGGAGCTGGTCGGCAAGGGCGTGTTCACGCGAAGGGAGTTTCTGCAGTTCCGCAAGGCGGAGGATTTCCTCTGGGCGGTGCGCTGCCACATGCACTTCCTGACCGGGCGCGCCGAGGAGCGACTGCATTTCGACATTCAGCGAGAGATTGCAGAGCGCCTTGGCTATACCAGCCATCCGGGCCTTTCCGCCGTCGAGCGGTTCATGAAGCACTACTTCCTCACCGCCAAGACGGTGGGAGACCTGACGCGCATCTTCTGTGCGGCGCTGGAGGAGGAGCAGGCCAAGCATGTGCCCGGCTTCAACCGCATCTTCCTGAATTTCTCCCGGCGCAAGCGCAAGCTCGCCGGCAGCAGCGATTTCATCGTCGACAATCACCGCATCAACATCGCCGACGAGCAGGTGTTCGAGCGCGATCCCGTCAATCTGCTGCGGCTGTTCTGGCTGGCCGACAAGCACGGCCTCGAATTCCACCCCGACGCGCTGAAACTTTTGACTCGCTCGCTCAAGCTCGTGGACCGCAACCTGCGGCGCAACGAGGAAGCCAACCGACTTTTCATGGATGTGCTCACCTCCGGCCGCAATCCGGAGCTCAATCTCAGGCGCATGAACGAGGCCGGCCTGCTCGGCAAGCTCATCCCCGACTTCAACAAGATCGTGGCGATGATGCAGTTCAACATGTACCACCATTATACCGTCGACGAGCATCTGATCCGCTGCGTGGGTGTTCTCGCCGAGATCGAGCATGGTGACGCCGAGGCCGTGCATCCGCTGTCGCATTCGCTGATGCCGTCGCTGCAACCGCTGCGAGACATCCTTTATGTCACCGTGCTGTTCCACGACATCGCCAAGGGGCGGCCGGAGGACCATTCGGAAGCCGGCGCCCGTATAGCCCGCAGGTTGTGCCCGCATATGGGCTTTTCCAAAGCCGATACCGAAACCATCGCATGGCTGATCGAGAACCATCTCGTCATGTCGATGACGGCGCAGACCCGCGACCTCAACGACCGCAAGACGATCCAGGATTTCGCCGACGTCGTGCAGTCGGTAGAGCGGCTAAAGCTTCTTCTGGTGCTGACCGTCTGCGACATCCGCGGCGTCGGGCCCGGCGTGTGGAACGGCTGGAAGGGCCAGCTACTGCGCACGCTCTATTACGAGACCGAGCTGCAACTGACCGGCGGCTTCTCGGAGGTCACACGCGCCAAGCGTGCCCAGGAAGCCCGCGCCGTACTCGAAGATGCGCTTGCGGACTGGCCCGAGAAGGAGCGCAAGCGCTATCTCGGCCTGCACTACGACAACTATCTGCTGACGGTCGATCTCGATGACCAGGTACGCCATGCCGGTTTCATCCGGGAGGCCGATGCGGCCTCGCGGCGGCTGGCGACGATGGTGCGCACGCACCAGTTCGAGGCTGTGACCGAGATCACCGTGCTGTCGCCGGACCATCCGCGCCTGCTTTCGGTAATCGCGGGTGCATGTGCGGCAGCGGGCGCCAACATCGTCGACGCGCAGATTTTCACCACGGCAGACGGCCGCGCGCTCGACACCATCCTGATCTCGCGAGAGTTCGACATGGACGAGGACGAGCGCCGGCGCGCTCAGCGGGTGGGGCGGCTGATCGAGGACGTTCTGTCCGGCAAGAGCTGGCTGCCGGAGATGATCGAGAAGCGCACCAAGCCACGGCGGGGGCAAAGACGTTCCGGGTGCAGCCACGCGCGGAAGTGCGCAACACCCTGTCGAACCGCTTCTCGGTCGTCGAGGTCAAGGGACTGGACCGGCCCGGCCTGCTCTCGGAAATCACCGGCGCCATATCCGATCTGTCGCTGGACATCGCGTCGGCGCACATCACCACCTTCGGCGAAAAGGTCATCGACACCTTCTACGTCACCGACCTGACGGGGCAGAAGATTGAGAATCCGACGCGCCAGGAGAACATCCGCAAGCGGCTGATCGCCGTGATGGACGGCAGCGACACCGCGCGCAACGGCAATGGCCGCGGCACCGGTTCGACGCCGAAAGCGGCGGCGGAATGAAGCTGTGTTGACCGGCGGGACCCCCATCGAATGAGCCTCGTGAAGAAGTTTGCCACTGTCGGCTCCGGCACGATGCTGAGCCGCGTCTTCGGCTTCGCCCGCGAAATGATGATGGCGGCGGCGCTAGGCACCGGGCCCGTGGCGGAAGCCTTCTATGCCGCATTCCAGTTTCCGAACACTTTCAGGCGGCTGTTCGCCGAGGGGGCGTTCAACGCCGCCTTCGTGCCGCTCTTTGCCAAGGAGATAGAGGCAAACGGCGTTGCCGGCGCCAAAAAGTTCTCCGAAGAGGTTTTCGGCGTCCTCTTCACCGTTCTGCTGCTTTTGACGATCGCGATGGAGCTGGCTATGCCCTTCGTGATCCGCTACGCGATCGCGCCGGGCTTCGCGAACGATCCCGAAAAGCTGCTGCTGACGGTCGAGCTGGCGGCGATCATGTTCCCCTACCTCATCTGCATGTCGCTGGGCGCCATGATGGCGGGAATGCTCAATTCCCTACATCGCTACTTCGCGGCCGCGATCGCGCCGGTATTCCTGAACATCATTCTGGTCGGCGTCCTCGTTGTCGCCTGGTACGGCGGCTATGACGGCCGCGAGGTCGGCCTGGCGCTCGGTTGGGGCGTTCTGGCTGCCGGCGTGGTGCAGCTCGGTATCGTCTTCGTCGCAGTGCGCGGCGCGGGCGTGTCCATCGGCTTCCGCAGGCCGCGCCTGACGCCCAACGTAAAACGTCTCTTGTGGCTTGCCTTGCCCGCGGCCATCACCGGCGGCATCACGCAGATCAACACGCTTGTGGGCACGGCGATCGCTACGGGGCAGGACGGCGCGGTTCCCTCGCTCAACCTTGCAGACCGGGTCTACCAGCTCCCGCTCGGCATCGTCGGCGTGGCCGTTGGTGTGGTTCTTTTGCCGGAGCTGGCGCGCGCGCTGCGGGCGGGCAACCGCGTCGAGGCCGCGAACCTGCAGAACCGTTCGGTCGAGTTCACCCTGTTCCTGACACTGCCGGCGGCCGCCGCCCTGTTCACCATCGCCGAACCCATCGTTCGGGTGCTCTACGAACGCGGCGCATTCCTGCCCGAAGACACGCTTGTCGTTTCCGAGGTGCTTGCGATCTTCGGCATCGGCCTGCCGGCATTCGTGCTGATCAAGGCGTTTACGCCCGGCTATTTCGCGCGGGAAGACACCAGAACCCCGATGATTTTCGCGGGCATTTCCGTTGCGGTGAACATATCGGTCGCGCTTCTGCTGTTCCCGTCCATGGGCGCGCCCGGCATTGCGACCGCCTCGGCGGTTGCCGGCTGGATCAACGCGACGCTTCTTTTCACCGTGCTCGTCCGCCGCGGCCAATGGGGCAGCGATGCGGGGCTTTTGAAACGCGCGCCCCGGATACTGGTCGCCTCCGCGCTCATGGGTGGCGCGATCCACCTCGCCGTCAGCTACATGCAGCCGCAATTTGCGCCGGAAACGCCGTTCTACATTCAGGCGGCAGCGCTGGCCGCCGTCGTTGCGGGTGGCATGGTTTTCTATTTCGCGGCTGTTTTCGGATTGGGCGGAGCCGATATGGGCATGATCCGCCGCAACGTGAAGCGGAAGCAGGGTATACCCTCGGGCGGCGACCAGAACAATGACCCCGTGTGAGGCTTGATCCGTGAGGCGCGCTCGGCCATAAGCGCGCGTCTCGCATTGCAACCACGCGGTTCAAGGGCGAAGCCGGCAGTCTTCCGATTCACCTCAGACGGCCCTCCACAAGCCAGGAAAAACGAAATGTCCGAATTCAAGCCCCTTGTCTTCTCCGGCGTTCAACCGACCGGAAACCTGCATCTCGGCAACTATCTCGGTGCGATCCGCAAATTCGTCGCGCTGCAGGAAAGCCACGACTGCATCTATTGCGTCGTCGACCTGCATTCGATCACCGCGCAGCTCGTCCATGACGACCTGCCCGGCCAGACACGTTCGATCACTGCCGCCTTCCTGGCGGCCGGCATCGACCCGACGAAGCACATCGTCTTCAACCAGAGCCGGGTGCGTCAGCACGCCGAGCTCGCCTGGGTCTTCAATTGTGTCGCCCGCATCGGCTGGATGAACCGCATGACCCAGTTCAAGGACAAGGCCGGCAAGGACCGCGAGAACGCATCGCTCGGCCTTCTCGCCTATCCGAGCCTGATGGCCGCGGACATTCTCGTCTATCGCGCAACGCACGTGCCGGTGGGCGACGACCAGAAGCAGCATCTCGAGCTGACGCGCGACATCGCCGCCAAGTTCAACAACGACTTCTCCGCCAAGATCGGTGATCTCGGCCTTGGTGTGGAGATGGAAGTCGGCGAGGAAACCGTCAACGGCTTCTTCCCGCTGACCGAACCGCTGATCGAGGGGCCGGCCACGCGCGTGATGAGCCTGCGCGACGGCTCCAAGAAGATGTCGAAGTCCGATCCGTCGGATCTGTCGCGCATCAACCTGACCGATGACGCCGATGCAATCTCGAAGAAGATCAAGAAGGCCAAGACCGATCCCGAGCCGTTGCCGTCCGAACTCGACGGTCTGAAGGCACGCCCGGAAGCCGAAAACCTCGTCGGCATCTATGCGGCGCTGGCCGACAAGACCCGCGAGGCTGTGATCGCCGAATTCGGCGGACAGCAGTTCTCCGCCTTCAAGCCGGCGCTTGCCGATCTGGCCGTCGACAGGCTCGCACCGATCGCAGCCGAAATGCGCCGCATCTCGGCCGACACGACCTATGTCGACGGGGTGCTGCGGGAAGGCGCCGAACGCGCCGAGGTGATCGCGGAAGCCACCATGAAGGGCGTACGCGAGATCATTGGCCTGCTCAACGACTGACAAGGCCTGTCGGTTTGCCCGGATGCGACGGCTTGCCCGCCGCCGCATCCGATGGCAGATTGCGCCGTCGGCAGCGGGTGCCGGGTCGGGAGATTAGATGGTTTCCAAACGTCTGAGCCGTGAAGCCGGTCACCGGCGGAAATTCCTTGCGGTCGCCGATGAAACGCCGGAGTCCGAGCGCGCTATCGCCTATGCCTCGCGCCGCGCGCAGGCGACCAACGGCTCTGTCGTGCTCCTCTACGTCATCGAACCCGGCGATTTCCAGCATTGGCTCGGCGTCGAGCAGATCATGCGCGAGGAATCAATGCCGCAGCTGCTGCGGTGCTTGATGCCCAGGCGGCGAAGGTGCGCGAACGGATCGGCATCGAACCGGAGCTTGTGATCCGCGAGGGCTCACCGACGGAAGAAATCCACAAGCTGATCGAGGACGATCAGGACATCGCAATCCTGGTGCTGGCCGCCGGTGGCGCGAAAGAGGGGCCGGGACCGCTGGTCGCCTCGGTTGCCGGCAAGGGTGCCGCATTCCCCATCCCGGTCACCGTCGTGCCGATGAATCTCTCCGACGAGGATATCGAAAGCCTCGCCTGAGCCTTCCCAGAGATTGCGCGGCGGGGCACCGCTCACCATATGAAGGCCGATTGGCGCTTGCAGTTCTGCGCTGGCAGGCCTATTTAGAATTATTCCAAACTATATGAACGGAGAACGCTGATGTTCATCCAGACCGAAGCCACGCCAAATCCCGCAACGCTGAAGTTCCTGCCGGGCAAGGTCGTGCTCGAGGAAGGCACGGCGGATTTCCGCGACGCCGATTCGGCGACCGCCGCATCCGCACTCGCAGGCCGCCTGTTCGGCGTGCCCGGTGTCGTCGGCGTCTTTTTCGGCTACGATTTCGTGACCGTCACGAAGTCCGACGAGCACGACTGGCAGCACTCAAGCCGGCGATCCTCGGCACGATCATGGAGCATTTCATGTCCGGCCAGCCGGTCATGGCTTCGTTGAACGCGGCAGCGGAAGGTCGCGCTGCAAGCGCTGGCGAGGAGTTCTACGAAAAGGAGGACGAGGAGATCGTCCTGACGATCAAGGAGCTGCTCGACACCCGCGTTCGTCCGGCCGTGGCACAGGACGGCGGCGATATCACCTTCCGTGGATACGAGAACGGCACGGTCTTCCTTCACATGAAGGGTGCCTGCGCCGGCTGCCCGTCTTCGACCGCCACGCTCAAGCACGGCATCCAGAACCTGTTGCGCCATTTCGTGCCCGAAGTGCAGCAGGTCGAGCAGATTTCCTGAACGCTGCCCGATAATTCGCTCAACCGAGCGACCGTCGACGAACAACAAAAAACCGGGCTTGCGCCCGGTTTTCTGCATTGGGACGTCAGTGTTGCCTAGACGGTCCGCCTTATTTCACGATCACCTTCGCGCCCACGTCGGCGCGCTCGTAGAGGTCGATGACGTCCTGGTTGATCATTCGAATGCAGCCGGACGACATCGCCTTGCCGATCGAATTCCATTCCGGCGTGCCATGCAGCCGGTAACCGGTGTCGCCACCCTTGTTGAAGAGATACAGCGCGCGCGCACCCAGAGGGTTGCTGAGACCGCCCGGCTGTCCGCCGCGCCACTTGGCGAGCTCGGGCTGGCGACCGATCATCGCTGCCGGCGGCGTCCAGGTCGGCCACTCGCGCTTCATGGCGATGCGCGCCGTGCCGTTCCACTCGAAGCCTTCGCGGCCGACGCCGATGCCGTAGCGCATCGCTTTGCCGTCGCCCATCACGAAATAGAGGAACTTGTCGCTGGTATCGACAATGATCGTGCCGGGCTTCTCGCTGGTGTCGTACTTGACAATCTGCCGGTGGTACTGCCTCGGCACCTTGTTGATCGGAATCTGCGGAAGCTGGTAGCCGGAGTCTTTCTTGGCACCGTATTCCGAGGTGAAGATCGTGCCCCCGGTGCTACATCCCGCAAGAGCAGTTGCAGCCCCAAGCGCCGCAACGATGAAAAGCGTCTTCAGTCGCATATGATACTCAAACCCCCACAGCCAGCTTGTTGCCCGATTCGAGCCGTATTTCTGCCATGGTCTGTTTGGCTTACCCAGCGGCGTTTGCCAAGTCTCCGACGCCCATGTGCAACGACCCCGTCGCAGCTTACTGCAGGTCTATGGTAAATGCGCAACATTCTCACGGCTTCGTGAAGAAAACGCGCTCCACATTGCTCATCCTTTCGAGGGCGGGCATAGCTAAAGAGAGGTGTTAGATGAACGTTTCGGCAGCCGCCCGGCGCTCGGGTCTTCCAGCCAAGACCATCCGTTACTATGAGGACGTCGGCTTGCTGAAGCCGGACAGGTCCGCAAACGGCTATCGCGACTATTCCGGCGACGACGTGCATCGGCTGGCTTTCCTGAAGCGCGCCCGCGGCCTCGGCTTCTCGATCGATGAATGCCGGCAGCTCATGACGCTCTACAGGGACCGAAGCCGCGCCAGCCACGACGTGCGCCAGATCGCGATCGCGCATGTCGCGGCGATCGAGGAGAAGATGCGCGAACTGGAATCGATGCGCCGCACGCTCAACCGCCTGATCACGGCCTGCCACGGCGACGACCGGCCCGATTGCCCGATCCTCGACGATATGGCGGGAGCATTGCAGGATACGCACGCCTGACGGTTCAATGCCGACGCCTTTGATGGCATTCTCGCTTCATGCCGATCATCTCTCCGATTCTCGTAAATCCTCTGGCCGACGGACGCCAGTCCGAGCGCGCCATGGTGGTGCGTCGCGGCGTCCAGCGCCTCCTGATGGAAATGGGCGCATCCGTGATCCCCGAAATATCGCTGGCCTCCGGACGGCGCGCCGATCTCGTTGCGCTGACGCGCAAGGGCGACATCTGGATCATCGAGATCAAGTCCTCGATCGAGGATTTCCGGGTCGATCGCAAATGGCCGGAATACCGGCTCCATTCCGACCGCTTCTTCTTCGCCACGCACCCTGAAGTGCCGGCCGGGATTTTTCCGGACGAATGCGGCTTCATCCTCTCCGACGGTTACGGCGCGGAGATCCTGCGCGATGCGCCGGAGCACCGGCTGCCGCCTGCGACCCGCAAGGCGCTGATGCTGCGGATCGCGCGCGCCGGCGCGGCCCGGCTGACCGCGGCCGAAATCGCCGGCGTGGCCATCCCTGCGCTCGACGGCGAGAGCGAATAGGGGATCAGTCCTCGCCGATCTCGGATTGCAACGCGACCATGTGCGGCTCGGCGGCGGCGAGCGCCGCCCGTTCGATGGCGCGAAACCGGCTGACTAAGGCAAGGCCTGTCGGGGTCAGTTGCGCGCCGCCGCCTCGCTGGCCGCCTTTCTGCGTGTCGAGCACCGGCTTGCCGAAGAGCTGGTTCATCTCCTCCACGAGGTCCCAGGCATGCTTGTAAGACATGTTCATCTGCCGGGCGCCGGCCGAGATCGAGCCGAAGGATGCGATATGCTCCAGGAGTTCGATCTTGCCCGGCCCGATGCGACCTTCGGGATCGAGATTGATGCGCAGGCTGAGCGACGGCACGTCTTTCCTTTCCGGCGGTCCTATTTCGCCCGCGAGAAAGCGAGCCAGAGCCCGCCGCCGATCAGCATTCCGCCGCTGACGCGGGTAATGGTTCTGACGACGCGCTCGGAAAGCGCGCGGCCGATCCGGCCGGAAGCGAGCGCATAGGCGCCGTCGCAAAGGGCGGCGAGCGAAAGCGCGGTGACGCCGAGTATCGCGATCTGCATCGCGTGGTCGGCCGCCGGATCGATGAACTGCGGCAGCAGCGCGCCAAAGAACAGAAGCTGCTTGGGATTGCCGAGGCAGACCAGCAGACCCTGCATGAAAAAGCCGCCGCGCGGCTTGCGGGCCGTTGGTGAATTATCGATGCGGCCGCCGGCACGGATCATCTGCCATCCGACCCAGATCAGATAGGCCGCGCCCAGCAACTTGATCCATTCGAACCAGTGACCGGCGGTCTCGACCACCGATGTCAGCCCGAAACCCGCGATCGCCAGCATCAGCGCCAGCCCCGCCTGCGTTCCGGCGACGTTGAGCAGCCCCGCCCTGGTGCCGTGGCGCATGCCGTTGGCGACGATGAGCGTGTTGGTCGGGCCGGGAACGATGATCGCGACCAGACAGACGGCGAGATAGGCGAAATAGGCTTCAGGGTTCATGGACGTCCTCCGGAAGGCGCAAGCTTGCACGAGTCCGGATGTGGTTCAATTCGCTTTCAGCGCCTCGTCGATCTCGGCGGCAAAGGGTATGGCCGGCTGTGCGCCGGGTTTCAGGCAGGCAAGCGAGCCGGCGGCTGCCGCGCGCCGCAGCGCCTCTTCAAGCTCAAGCCCCCGCTCAAGGCTGGCAGCCAGATAACCGCAGAAGGTGTCGCCTGCGCCCACCGTATCAATCGGCGTGATGGCGAGGCCGCGCGCGCGAACAACGCCGTCCGGCGTGGCGGCCATGACGCCTTCCGCACCCAGCGTGACGACAACGATGCGCCCGGTGCGTGCGCAGAAATCGCGCATCCTGGCTTCGCGCTCGTCGCCAGCGAGGTCGAGCGCTTCGGCGTAGAGGTCGAACTCGGTCTCGTTGGCTACAACATAGTCCGCCTCGGCGAGCAGCCCACTGGCCTCGGCGCGGAAAGGCGCGGTGTTGAGCATCGACGGTGCGCCGGCCAGTCGTGCCGCGGCAAGCGCCGCTTCGACTGCGTCGAGCGGGATTTCGAGCTGCATCATCAGGAAATCGTCGGCCGACAGCTTTGCTGCCGCGACGTCGGAAGGTGAAACCGTGCCGTTGCCGCCGGGCACGATAGCGATCACGTTCTCGCCCGCGGCTTCGACCAGGATCACAGCAATGCCCGTGGCAGTTTCGGCCCGGCGCATCTGGGACAGGTCGACGACGCCTTCCTGCAGCAGCGCCAACGCCTGGTCCGCAAAGGCGTCCTGACCGACCGCCCCGACCATCCGCACATCCGCGCCGGCGCGCCGCGCTGCAAGCGCCTGATTGGCGCCCTTGCCGCCAGGCGCCGTGGAGAAGCCGTCGCCGAGAACCGTTTCGCCCGGCCGGGGCAGGCGATCGACGGTGGCGATCAGGTCGAGATTGGCGGAGCCGATGACGGTTATCACGAAGAAAAGCCTCCCTGGGTGGTGTCCGGGGAGGCTTTAGCCGATTTGGCCGCGCGGGGTAAGCCGGTCAGATCGTTGCGTGGCCGGCCTCCCAGCCGAGAATGGCGCGCTTGCGCGTCAGGCCCCAGTGGTAGCCGGTGAGGGCGCCTGACTTGCCCAGCGCCCGATGGCAGGGCACCACGAAGGAAACCGGATTGGCCCCAACGGCCGCGCCAACCGCCCGACTGGCAGTCGGATTGCCGATTTCGGCCGCGATCGACGAATAGGTGCGCGCCCGGTTCATCGGGATCTTGAGCAGCGCTTCCCATACGCGGACCTGGAAGTCGGTTCCGATCAGCACCACGCGCAACGGCTCGTCGGCCCGCCAGCGCGACGGTTCGAAGACGCGCCCGGCATAGGGCGTCGTTGCCGAAAGGTCTTCGACATAGGTCGCGTTCGGCCAGCGCCCGGACATATCCTCGAACGCGGCCCGCTCTCCGCCGTGGTCGCAGAAGGCAAGGCCGGCAAGCCCCCGATCGGTGACCATGACGAGCGCGATGCCGAACGGCGACAGGTGATAGCCGTAGCGGATGGTCAGGCCCTTGCCGCGGCTCTTGTAGTCGCCGGGCGACATTGCCTCGTGGGTGACGAACAGGTCGTGCAGCCGCCCCGGCCCCGACATGCCGACCTCGAAGGCGGTGTCGAGAAGCGGCATGCCCTGGTCGAGCAGCCGTCGGGCGTGGTCGAGCGTCACCGCCTGCAAGAAGCCCTTGGGAGAAAGTCCGGCCCAGCGGGTGAACAGCTTCTGCAGCCCGGTCGGCGTATCGCCGACATCTGCGGCGAGCTCTTCCAGCGACGGCTGGTCGCGATAGTCGAGGCTGATCTTCTCGATTGCGCGCCGAACGACCTCATAGTCGTTGCCGACCGGCGTCACGTCGCGTTGCAGGATGGCGGTCTGTGCGTTCATGGCAATATCTCCTTGAACGCCAATATCGTTTTGTACGGTCGTCTTCGCCACCCGATTCCTGCCTTATCCGGCCTTGGCCGTGGCGAGTGCGCGGCCGAAGGCGGTTGCGAAACTCTCGCGGTCGTCCGGGTTGAGGAACGAGCCGATTCCGACCCGTTTTCCTTCGCCTTCGACGGCCATGTCGGTGATGCCGATCTCGTCGTGGCGCGCGACGCGGAACCGTGCCCAGAAGGGGTTGAAGTGGTGCGCCTCGGTCTGACCGGACGGCGCGATCTTGCGGATGTCGAGCGCGCTGCGTGACACCGACACCTCCTCACGCACCCGCGCGGCGCGGTAGTTCAGCCGGAAGGCGACATAGATTGCCACCATGTCGAGCCCGAAGAAGCCGAAGACCGGCCATGCGCCTATCGACATGAAGAACAGGCCGGTGCCGAGCCAGATCACGCCGAGCACGCTCATCAGTACGATGAAACCCGTCCGCCCCAATGAGCGGTAGGGGGTCAGCAGCGCGCGGAAAATCGGCTCGTCTGCGGCTTTCGTTTCGTCCATGGCACGGAGTATAGAGTGCCCATGGAAAAGCCCAAGAGCAAAAAGGCGGCCGCGGCGTCGCAGCGCAAGCGGCCCGCTGCAAGCCGTCGCCGCCGGACCCTCTACACGCCGCAGGAGATCGACGAGATTTTCCGTCGTTTTTCCGTGCAGCGCACCGAGCCGAAGGGCGAGCTCGAGCACGTCAATGCGTTCACGTTGCTGGTGGCGGTGGTGCTGTCGGCGCAGGCGACGGATGCCGGCGTCAACCGCGCCACGCGGGCGCTGTTCGCAGTCGCCGATACGCCCGAAAAGATGCGTGCGCTGGGCGAGGAGGCGGTCGGTCAACACATTCGCACCATCGGGCTCTGGCGCAACAAGGCCCGCAACGTCATCGCACTATCGCAGGGGCTGATACGCGATTTCGGCGGCGAGGTGCCACAGACCCGCGAGGAGCTGGTGACGCTGCCCGGCGTCGGCCGCAAGACCGCGAATGTGGTGCTCAACATGTCCTTCGGACAGCCGACCATGGCGGTCGACACCCACATATTGCGGATCGGCAACCGCATCGGTCTTGCGCCGGGCAAGACGCCCGAGCAGGTGGAAGACACGCTCGTGCGCATCATCCCCGACAAATACATGCGCCATGCGCATCACTGGCTGATCCTGCACGGCCGCTACGTCTGCAAGGCGCGCAAGCCGGATTGTCCGGCCTGCGTTATCGCCGACATCTGCAAATCGCCGGAAAAGACCACTTCCACCCCCGCGCCGCTGGTGCCGATCGGCGATCCCGAGCCTTTGGCGGCTCAGTAGCCGATACCGCGCGCCAGCATTGCCGCCAGAATGGGGATCAACAGCAGGACCAGCCCTTCGCGGCCGAGCCACGTTCTAACCGCGCCGACCTCGTCGTCCGGTACGATGTAGCCTGCGTCGGCCCTGGCAGCGCCGAGCCAGCGGCGGAAGCGAAGCGTCGGCGGCACCGACAGCAGGCCGACTAGCAGAAAGGCGCCGAGCTTGGCCCAGAATACCCAGTAGGTGCTGTAGTAGTCCCATCCCTTGAGACCGAAGATCGCCCGCGCGAAACCGACGATGATGACCGCCAGCGCGATGCCGCCATAGGCGCCGTCCAGTCGCGCGAGGCGGCTGACAGTGGAGGCTTCCAGCCCCGGGCGCACGAGCGTCATCTGAACCGCGAAGATGGAAAACAGCGCAAAAACGAGCAGGTGATGGAGGATGGCCAGAATGAGATCGGTCATCGGGTGAGTCCCCTCGGACAAATGTTTACAACGTAAAGATTGGATAGATACGAATCTTTCCGCTGTCAAGACGCGGTGGCGGTGCAGACAGCGATGGCAGGAACGAGCGCGAGGCACCTTGCCTGCCATTCTCGCGGCGATAAATTCCGTCCATGGTCCTGAAACGCCCCCTGCACCCGATGCCCGCCTTCGTGCGCGACGCGCTTGAAGAAGACGGATTGATGGCAAGCTACGACGCGCGTCCTGCCTACCAGCGCAACGATTATCTCCGTTGGATCGCAAGCCCCGCGCGCGAGCAGACGCGGCGCAAACGTCTCGACCAGATGCTGGACGAGCTGAAGCGTGGCGATGTCTACATGAACATGAAGTGGAACGGCGGAACCGACTGACCGGTCAGGAAGCGCGCGCAACAGCCGCCGCCGGTCCATTCTCGCGGATCGACACCAGCTTGTGCAGGTGCACCATCATCGCTGCGGCGAACAGCGGCGCGAGCAGGTTGACGATGGGTACGGACAGGACGGCAGCGATCAACAGCCCGGCGCCGAACACCGTGCCGGCATTGCGGCGGCGCAGGGCCTTCGCATCGGCCTCGCTGCGGAAGCGCATGGCCGCGAACTCGAAGAATTCCCGGCCGAGCAGATAGCCGTTGACGACAAAGAACGCGATGAGATTGACGCCCGGCACCAGCAGCAGAAGCAGCGCCAGGAGATTGCCGAGCAAGACGAGGCCGAGGAACTTGGCCGAGACGATTGCCGCCGTCATCAGAGGCAGAGCCTTGCCGGGCGCGTCCTGCGGATAGTCCTCGCGTTCGACGATCTCGGCGACATCGTCAAGGAAGAAGCCGGCGATGATGGCGGTCACCGGCGCGATCAGCAGGCCGAGGCCCAGCGCCAGCATCAGGCCGGCAACGAATGTCGCAGCAACGCCGAACCAGGCCGCCCATCCCGGCAGGTCGGGCATCAGCTCCTGCAGCGTGGGCAGGGCCAGTACGTCGAACAGGCCGCCGATCGCGAACCACAGGCCGATGAGCGCGAGAATGGTGAGCCCCAGCGTCTTGAAGAAGACTGCACGGAATTCGGGCGTGAACAGGCGGCCTAGAGCCGCGGATGCTGCTTGGAGGATCATGGGCGCACCTGCATCATCCGCAGATAGGCAGCCGCTCCCTCCGCTGCAAGAAGTGGGCCTCCGCACTGAGGGATGCGGAGGCCCGGCACGACGCCGCCGCCTCGGCGAACGTGCTTGAGCTACTGATCGCCGAGCGCGCGCAGCCGGCCGGCCACGGGCCGCACCGCTTCGGCAAAGGCCGCGCCTTCGGCCCTGTAGGCCTTAACCCGCTCCGCCTCAGCCATGAAGTCGCCCGCCAGCTCGCGCTTCTGTTCGGCGGTCAGGCCATGAAGCGCGGCGACCTTCTCCTCGACATTGCCGAACATGGCGTCGAATTCTGACTGCGGCATCAGTGCCATAAGACCCTTCATCGTCTGCTCGTAGGCGACTTGCCAGCTCTCGCGGGTGAAGCCGGCAGCGGGAATGAGGCCGTCACCGTCGGCGTCGAATTCATGCCAGTCGTCAGCGGCCTCTTCGTCGTAATAGACCGGTTCGCCGCGTTCCGAAGCCAGTGTCTCCAGCACGTCGGCAACGATAGCCGCCTGCCTGCTTTCCAGTGCGACTGCATAGGAGGCAAGGAAAAGCGAGGCGAGCGCGGCCAGCAGCGCAAACTTTATCCGTTTCATGTGGGGTCCCTCTAGTAGCCCTGTCGTGACTGGCATTCGCGCATCACATTGGCCTGGGCTTGCGCTTGCTGGGATCTGGCTATCGCACCGCCGGCGGTCGAGGCGACCTGCGCGGCAACCATGCCGCCACGTCCCCCGAAACCACCGAAGCCACCGACCATGCCGAGCGCACCACCCAGCATTGCGGAGTTGGCCTGGCTCCTGATTGCCGTATCGCAGGCGCCGGTCGCGGAAGCTGCCTGATGCGCCGGGGCAGCCCGCGACGTTGCCGCAGCCGCGGTGTTGGTGGTCGAAACAGGGCTCGCCCCGGAACCGGCCGGCTTCGAGGTCTGGCTGCATCCGGCGAGCAAGGTGCATAGCGCGAGGATTGCGAGCCTGTTCATGGCAACCGCCGTACGGGTGGTCTGGGAATTCTGTCGGAGCGGAACGCCGGCAGCGGCGTGAAAGGAGTGATGAATGCTTTCATGAGCATGATCCGTGCATATGAATTGAGGAGCGGGTTGCGGCGCGGCGGTTCGGCCGTTGCATCCACGCAAGAATTGCCTGTGGGCCGGCCCGACGCGGTGCGGGCCGGCCCCTCGGGCAAGCAAGCCGAGTGGTTGTTGACCAGCCCATCTGCGTCTCGCCTGCGATTGCCTGCGAGGGGCTCGAGCAGACCGGGGAGCCGCCTCGCAGATGGCGGACGAGTAGTCGCGACGCCGCGACATCGGCAACGGCAATTCACGCACGCATAGCTTTTGCCCCGCGCGCATAGGGTGGCAGAGGGAGATGCAGGTCAGTTTTCGGGGAAACCGTCGCGCCGGTGCCGTGCAGGCGAGATGCCGAAGCGGCGCCGATAGGCACTTATGAAGTTCGTCGGATGGCCGTAGCCCAACTCCCAGGCAAGCTGCTTCAACGGCATGTCGATGCCTTCTGCGATAAGCTGCCGCGCCCGGTCCAGCCTTGCGTCGCGCAGATGATCGAAAACCGTTGTGCCGAAGACCATGCGAAAGCCCTGGTTGAGCCGTTTGGCGCTCAGGCCGACGGAATGCGCGAGCTCGTGCAGATCGGGCGGGTTTCGCAGATCTGCAAGAAGACGTTCGCGCGCTTCACGGATGCGCATCTTCTCGCGCGCCGAAAGGGCGCGCGTGTCGGCCGGGGTGTCGAGTAGATCGAGGAGGCGCGCCAGAAACTCCATTGACTTGGCCTGACGGTAGAGCTCTCCCATCCTGCCCTGGTAGTTCATGTTGATGATATCGTCTGCAAGCTGCGCCGTTGCAGGGCCGTCAAGCGGCCGCATCATGCTGAACGGCCGGGATTTACCATCAATGGTGTTGCGCGCGAGGTCGGGCAGATCGTCGCCGGCCGTCAGTTCCGCCAGCGTCTGCGGTTCGAGTACGACACCCACTGTGCTCCATGTCTTGCCGGGCTGAATGTGATAGGAAACCGGCGTCTCAGGCGTCAGCGCGAAGAAGTTGCGGTCGTCCCGCCAGCTCTGGTCTTCAGCGTCGCCTGTTTTGACGCAGCCGGCGCCTCCGAGCATATTGCCGAGAACGAGCGAACCGCGCTGCATCACGCCCTTGGGAGCAAGGTCATAGCGGTGCGTGGAAATGCCGTTGATGCGATAGAGATGAAATCCCGGTCGCAGTTCCGAACCTTCCATCCAGCCTTGAAACGGGCCGTCATGATACTGCACGCGTCCGCTGCGATAGCGGCGTTCGGGATGCTTGCCGTCGAAATGAAAGGACCAGCTTTCGGCCATAGGATTGCCGTAACGTCAGAAAGGATGCGCGCCTATACTCAAGTTTGATTTGGATGAACAGCCTTCTTGCGCGCGGACTTGCATTTCGGGGCACAGCGGCTAAACCCGGCCGATGTTCAATGCTTGGCAGGCGACCGCTTGTCGGCACTTCGGAGACATTCATGAGCCAGTACGACGTGCTCTGCATCGGCAATGCGATCGTGGACATCATCGCGCGCTGCGACGAAGCGTTCCTCACCGACAACGGCATCATCAAGGGGGCGATGAACCTCATCGACGCCGAGCGTGCCGAGCTTCTGTACAGCCGCATGGGGCCAGCGATCGAAGCGTCGGGCGGCAGCGCGGGCAACACGGCTGCAGGCGTTGCGAGCTTTGGCGCACGTGCTGCCTATTTCGGCAAGGTGTCCAACGATCATCTTGGCACGATCTACACGCACGACATCCGCGCGCAGGGTGTGGCTTTCGACACCAGGCCGCTGACCGGGGAGCCACCCACGGCGCGCTCGATGATCTTCGTCACGCCGGACGGCGAGCGGTCGATGAACACCTATCTCGGCGCCTGCGTCGAGCTCGGACCGGAAGATGTGGAGGCCGAGAAGGCAAGCGGCGCCAAGGTGACCTATTTCGAGGGTTACCTGTGGGATCCGCCACGTGCCAAGGAGGCGATCCGCATGGCGGCCCGCCACGCGCATGCGGCCGGCAATGAAGTGTCGATGACGCTATCCGATCCGTTTTGCGTCGATCGGTACCGTGACGAGTTCCTCGACCTGATGCGCTCCGGCACGGTGGATATCGTTTTCGCCAATGAGAGCGAACTGAAGTCGCTTTACCAGACGTCTTCGTTCGAGGCCGGGCTGGATCAGATCCGCAGGGATTGCAAGGTTGCCGCAGTCACTCGCTCCGAACGCGGCTCGGTTGTCGTTCGCGGCGAGGAAACGGTGCCGATCAAGGCCATCGAGATCGCCGAACTGGTCGATACGACAGGTGCCGGCGACCTCTATGCGGCCGGGTTCCTGTACGGTTATACGGCCGGGCGCAGCCTTGCCGATTGCGGCGCGCTGGGTTCGCTGGCCGCCGGGCTGGTTATCCAGCAGATCGGCCCGCGCCCGCGCCAGAATCTGCTGGAGGAAGCCCAGCAGCACCGGCTGGCCTGACGCTCACGGGATATCCTCCGGACGCCGGCCGGGCCGGCTCTTGTAGGGCGGGAAAGACCAGCCGAAGCGCAATGCGCCGCCACGAATGGCGAACGCGACGAGAAAGGCCGGCGCCGCCGACAAAAGCAGCGGCAGTCCGGCGATGTCGAGGACCGTAAAGGTCACTGCGCCCGCCATGGCCGAAGTGACGTAGATTTCAGGACGCAGCAGCACCGATGGCTCGCCTGAAAGAATGTCGCGCAGAATGCCGCCGAAGGTGGCCGTCAGCATGCCCATGACGATGGCAACCATCGCCGAACCGGTGACGACAAGCCCCTTCCAGGCGCCGAACACGCAATAGGCAGCAAGGCCCACCGCGTCGAGCCACAGCAGCAGACGGTAGCGCGACTCGATCAGGTGAGCCGAGAAGTAGACGGCGACCGCGATTGCAGCGCAGACCAGCAGATAGTCGTGGTTCTGCACCCAGAACACCGGCACGTCGAGAATGAGATCGCGGAACGTGCCGCCGCCCACGCCGGTCACGCTGGCCAGGAACAGGAAGCCGATGACATCGAGCTCCTTGCGCGATGCCGCGAGCGCGCCGGTCGCGGCAAACACCGCGACGCCGGCATAGTCGAGGAAGATGATCTGGTCCATCGCGACCTCCCGCTACGATCTCTAGCGGAAGGGCTTGGCGTGTGGAAGGTAGCAATGCCGGTTCGAGAGCCGCGGTGGGCCTGCGTCAGCGCGTCCTTCGAGGCTCGCTACGCTCGCACCTCAGGATGAGGACCGCAGTGCATCGAGCCCGATGCTCTTCGGCTCAAGGTCGTTCCAATTACGTCCATCGAGCCCGCTGCAGTGAGATCGAGCAACCCACCTACCTCATCCTGAGGTGCGAGCGCAGCGAGCCTCGAAGGACGCACTGACGAGTTTCGATCGGACGACGATGGTCCTGTTCAGGCGTCCTTTTCCGCCTGGGGGTCCGGCGGGCCGGGTTCTGCGGGCGCCGCCTGCTCGGCAGGCTGTTTCGGGCCGCCCTTGGCCACGCCGACCATGGCCGGGCGCAGGACGCGCTCGCCGATGACGTAGCCGGTCTGCACAACCTGCACGACCGTATTGGCCGGCACCTCGGGATTGGGCACCTCGAACATCGCCTGATGGAAATGCGGATCGAACTTTTCGCCGATCGGTTCGAGCTTCTTGACGCCATGGCGCTCGAGTGCCGACAGCATCGCACGCTCTGTCATGTCGACGCCTTCGATCAGGGCGGTGAAGCCGGCATCGCCCGCAGCCTTGGCCTCGGCCGGAATGGCGTCGAGCGCGCGGCGCAGATTGTCGGACACCTGCAGCATGTCGCGCGCGAAATTGGCGATCGCATAGGACTTGGCGTCCTGCACGTCGCGCTGGGTGCGCCGGCGCAGGTTCTCCATCTCCGCCGCAAGCCGCAGCGCTCGGTCCTTAAGTTCCTTTTCCTCGTTTTCCTTTACCAGCCGCACGACAGCTTCATAATCGGCTGCCTGCCCCTGCGCATCGGCCTCCGTTTCGGCCTGGAAGGCCTCACCGGTTGCAGCCGTCTCGGCATACTCGCTCTTTGCCGCGGTTTGCTCGGGCGCGCGTTCGTCTTTTGGCTGTTCGCTCATCGCCAGATCCCGTCTTTGGAATGGTTCTTGAAAGTTGCGCCCGATATCGATGTTCGGGGCGCGAAAATCAAGAGCCGGATGCAAGGGGAGGGGAAAAGGTTCCTATCCGGGCAGGCCGATGCCTGCCACCGGCTCGGTAACGGTGTGGTTGTCGAAACCGGCAATCAGCGGCCGTGCCTTGGCAATTGCGGCCTGAACGGCAGGCAGCGCAAGCGATGCCTTGTGGCTGGCCTCGTCAGTCCAGACCTCCGTCACCCAGATCGCATCGCCGTCGGTGGGGTCGCGGGCCACGATGTAGCTGAGGCAGCCGGGCATGTCGCCGCTGCCTTCCAGGAGCAGGTCGAGAAGGGCGTCGCGCTGGCCGGGCACCGCCCGCATCTTGCCGATCAGTCCGTACATGTCCGGTTCCTCGCTAGCGCAACAGGCGGCTGATGACCTGCGCGGTGTAATCTACCATCGGCACGATACGGGCATAGTTGAGCCGTGTCGGCCCGATCACGCCCAGCGCGCCGACGACGCGGGCATCCTTGTCGCGATAGGGCGCGACCACCAGCGACGAACCCGACAGCGAGAAGAGCTTGTTTTCGGAGCCGATGAAGATGCGCACGCCGGAGCCTTCCTCTGCGAGGTCGAGAAGCTGGATCAGCCCTTCCTTGGTTTCCAGATCGTCGAACAGATGGCGCAGCAGGTCGAGGTCTGCTTCGGCCGTTATGTTTTCCAGAAGGTTGGACCGGCCGCGCACGATCAGCCGCGCAGGCAACCCGCTTTCCGCGCCGGCCCAGATCGCGAGTCCGCGTTCCACGAGGTCCTGGGACAGCGCGTCGAGCGCTGTCTTGGTCTCTTCCTTGAGCTTGGCGATCTCCGATCGCGCCTCCGCCAGCGTGCGGCCGCGGATGTGGGCATTGAGGAAGTTCGACGCCTCGTGAAGCTGCGATGCCGTGACACCAGCCGGCAGTTCGACGACGCGGTTCTCCACATCCCCGTTCTGCGAGACCATCACGGCGAGGGCGCGCTTCGGCTCGAGCTGGATGAACTCGATATGCTTCAGCGGCACCTCGTTCTTGGTCGCAAGCACCAGGCCTGCGCCGCGCGACATGCCGGAAAGCATCTGGCTCGCTTCGGTCAGCATGTGCTCCAGCGTCGCGCCGCTGCCGGATGCCTTGACCTGCGCGTCGATCACGCGACGTTCGTCGTCGGAAAGGTCGCCGACCTCCATGAAGGCGTCGACGAAGAAGCGCAGACCCTGCTGGGTGGGCAACCGTCCGGCCGAAACGTGTGGCGCGTAAATCAGCCCCAACTGTTCCAGATCGCTCATCACGTTGCGAATCGTCGCCGGTGAGAGCGATTGCGGCAACAGCCGCGACAGGTTGCGCGAGCCCAACGGCTCACCGTCGCGCAGGTAGCTGTCGACGATCATCCGGAAGATGTCGCGCGAGCGTGCGTCGAGCGACTGCAACTGCTGGTCCATCACTGGCTTGGTCATTGTCTGCCTGTCTCGTTCAATGGAGGATATAATCGTCGGCTGCGCGGGCGCAACGGCTGTGAAGGTCGTGCGTCGTTTGCCTTTTCCTTTGCGTCGCGCCGTTGCTGCCGCTACAAGCCCCGGCACATTGAACAGGACCGGACAGAATCCATGCGGCCATCCAAGCGCCAGCCCGACGAGATGCGGGCAATCTCCTTCGAACGCGGCTTTTCCAAACATGCCGAGGGCTCGTGCCTCGTCAGGTTCGGCGACACCCACGTGCTTTGTACCGCCAGCCTCGAGGAGCGCGTTCCCGGCTGGATGCGCAATTCAGGCAAGGGCTGGGTGACGGCGGAATACGGGATGCTGCCGCGCTCGACCGGCGAGCGCATGCGCCGCGAGGCATCGTCCGGCAAGCAGGGCGGCCGCACGCTCGAGATCCAGCGGCTGATCGGCCGTTCGCTGCGCGCGGTCGTCGACCTGCAGGCGCTTGGCGAAATGCAGATCACCGTCGACTGCGACGTGCTGCAGGCCGATGGCGGCACGCGCACGGCCGCGATCACCGGCGGCTTCGTGGCGCTGCATGACTGCCTCAAATGGATGGAAGCGCGCCAGATGGTCAGCGTCGGCAAGGTGCTGAAGGACCATGTGGCCGCCATCTCCTGCGGCATCCACAATGGCGTGCCGGTGATCGATCTCGATTATGACGAGGATTCCTCGGCCGGCACCGACGCCAATTTCGTCATGACCGGCAAGGGCGGCATCGTCGAGATACAGGGCACCGCCGAAGGCGAGCCTTTCTCGGAGGAGGAATTTGCCGCGCTGATGGCGCTCGCGCGCTCCGGCATCAGCCGGCTGGTCAACCTGCAGAAGATGGCGATCGCCTGAGATCGAAGCGATGACCCCCTACGGCATCCTCGAAACCGCGCTCTATGTCGATGATCTTGACGAGGCCGAGGCTTTCTATACCGAAGTGATGGGACTGGAGCGCATTGCGAAGGTGGAAGGCCGCCATGTCTTTTTCCGCTGCGGGGATGGGGTTCTCCTGCTCTTCGATCCGGACAAGACCGTCCAGCCGCCGGCACCCGATGCGCGGCTGCCTGTGCCGCCCCACGGCACCAGGGGAGCCGGGCATCTGTGCTTTCGTGGAACCGAGGACGAGATAGAGCAGTGGAAAACCCGCCTCGAAGGGCGCGGGATCGTCATCGAGGCCGATTTCGAGTGGCCTCAGGGCGGGCGCTCGATCTATTTTCGCGATCCGGCAGGCAATTCGATCGAGATCGCAAACCCGAAGATCTGGGGACTTTAGATGCGGAAGCTTGAGGCAGCGAAGATCGTTGTGGCGAGCCACAACAAGGGCAAGCTGGCCGAGATCGCCGAGCTAATCGCGCCGTTCGGGCTGCAAGCGGGGTCGGCCGCAGATTACGGCCTGCCGGAACCTGCCGAGACCGGCACGACCTTCGAGGAAAACGCCTACATCAAGGCTTATGCCGCGGCTTCGGCAACCGGGCTGCCGGCGCTCTCCGACGACAGCGGGCTTGTCGTCGACGCGCTCGACGGCGCGCCGGGCGTCTACACGGCCGACTGGGCGGAGACCGGTGACGGCCGCGACTTCGCCATGGCCATGCGCAAGGTGGAGGACCTCTTGCGGGAAAAAGGTGCGGTGACCCCGGACGCCCGCACCGGGCGCTTCGTGGCGGTGCTCTGCCTGTGCTGGCCGGATGGCCATGCGGAATATTTCCGCGGCGAGGTCGAGGGCACGCTGGTCTGGCCGCCACGCGGCGAGCGCGGCTTCGGCTACGACCCGGTCTTCAAGCCCGACGGTTACGACGAGACGTTCGGCGAGATGCCGGCCTCGCAGAAACATTCCTGGGAAGCCGGCCGTGGCGACCTCGGCCTGTCGCACCGGGCCCGCGCCTTCGCCCGCTTCGCTAACGCCATGCTGGTCGAGGCGTGATGCCCGACGACCGGCAGCCCGGCTTCGGCGTCTATGTTCATTGGCCGTTCTGTGCGGCCAAGTGCCCTTATTGCGACTTCAACAGCCATGTCCGCCACCAGAAGGTCGACGAGGAGCGTTTCGCTGCCGCATTCGCGGCCGAGATGGCGTCGATGCGGCAACGCACCGGTCCGCGCGAGGTAACGTCGATCTTCCTCGGCGGCGGCACGCCTTCGCTGATGAAGCCGCAGACCGTCGGCGCCGTGCTGGAGGCGATCGCCGCCAACTGGACCGTGCCGGACGACATCGAGGTGACGCTGGAGGCAAACCCGTCCTCGGTCGAGGCGACGCGCTTTCGCGGCTATCGCGATGCGGGGGTCAATCGCGTCTCGCTCGGCGTGCAGGCGCTGAACGATGGCGACCTGCGTTTCCTCGGCCGCCTGCATGACGTGGAGCAGGCGCTGGGCGCGATCCGGCTTGCCCGCGAGACCTTCCCGCGTCTTTCCTTCGACCTGATCTACGCCCGGCCCGGCCAGTCTATGGATGCCTGGGAGAAGGAACTGGACGAAGCCATCGGCTATGCGGCCGATCATCTGTCGCTCTACCAGCTCACCATCGAGGAAGGCACGCGCTTCCATGCCCTGCATGCGGCCGGCAAGTTCGCGATGCCCGATCCCGACCACGCGGCCGATCTTTACCGGCTGACGCAGGAGGTGACCGCGGCGCGCGGCCTTCCGGCCTATGAAATCTCGAACCACGCAAGGCCGGGGGCCGAGAGCCGTCACAACCTCGTCTACTGGCGCTACGGCGAATATGTCGGCATCGGCCCTGGCGCCCATGGCCGTTTCCTGGAGGACGGGCACCGCATCGTCACTTTCACCGAGAAGATGCCGGAGACGTGGCTTAATCTTGTCGAAGCGAAGGGGCACGGCGTGATCGGCGGCGAAGTCCTGACGCGTTCGGAGGAGGCCGACGAATTCCTCCTGATGGGATTGCGGCTTGCCGAAGGCATCGACCTTGCGCGCTACGAGCAGCTTTCGGGCCGGCCGCTGTCGTCGCGCCGCATCGCCACGCTCCAGGAGGAGGCGCTGGTGGCGCCCGTCGGCAACTCGCGCCTGCGCGCAACCTCGGCCGGCATGATCGTGCTCGACGCGGTGGTCGCCGATCTGGCACGATAGGCCGATGGACCGGGCGGACACCGACGGCAAGCGCAGCTATGTGATCGGGCAGGCGGAATTTTCCGCGCGCCGGCTGGAGCCCGCGCTCTATCTGGTGGCGACCCCGATCGGCAATCTCGGCGACATCACCATCCGCGCGCTGGAGACGCTGGCGGCCGCTGACATTGTTGCCTGCGAGGACACCCGCGTTACGCGCGTGTTGCTCGACCGCTACGGCATCAGGCGCCGAACCACCGCCTATCACGAGCACAACGCGGCCGAGGCAGGGCCGAAGCTGGTCGAGGCAGTGCTGGCGGGCAAGAGCGTCGCGCTGGTTTCGGACGCAGGCACGCCGCTCGTTTCCGATCCCGGTTTCCGGCTGGTCGGCGACGTCGTGGAAGCCGGCGGCCGCGTCGTGCCGATACCCGGCGCGTCGGCCCTGCTGACGGCACTCACGGCGTCGGGACTGCCGTCCGACACGTTCCTGTTTGCCGGGTTCCTGCCCGTGAAGGCCGGACAGCGAAAGACGCGACTGGAGGAACTGCGCGCGGTGCCGGCAACGCTGGTGTTCTACGAATCGCCGCGCCGGCTCGCCGATTGCCTTGCGGCAATGGCCGAGGTGCTGGGCGACCGTGAAGCCGCCATCGGCCGCGAACTCACCAAGACTTTCGAGGAGATGCGTAGGGGGCTCTGGCAGCGCTGGCGCAGGCTTATGCCGGAGAAGACACGCCCAAGGGCGAGGTCGTCATCTGCGTGGCGCCTCCGCAGGAAGCTGCCTCCACGGTCGAGGATGTCGATGCGCTGTTGCTTTCGCTGGCCGGCGAGATGGGGGCATCGCGGGCTGCCGGCGAAGCGGCCAAAATGACCGGCGCGCGCAAGGCCGATCTCTACCGTCGGCTGATGGAGCTCAAGAGCGATGGCTGACGGTGTGCGGGCGAGGCGGCAACGCGCTCTGCGCCGCGGCAGCCGGGGTGAGTGGCTGGCGTCGCTGGCATTAATGCTCAAGGGCTATCGCATCGTCGAACGGCGCTACCGCACAAAACTCGGCGAGATCGACCTGATCGCACGGCGCGGCGACCTCGTGCTCATCGTCGAGGTCAAGGTGCGCTCTACGCTGGTGCAGGCCATGGAGGCCATCGGGCACCTGAGCGAGCGCCGTATCGCGGACGCCGCTGATCTCTGGCTGATGCGCCAGCCCGATCATGCCCGTCTCTCGATCCGTTTCGACATGGTGGCGGTGCTGCCGCGCCGCTGGCCGGTGCATGTGGAGAACATCTTCCAGCGCGTCTGAGTAGTGCACATCCTTACCTTGCGTAACCCGCGTTGGGGGATCATTCTGTCCGGCATCGTTGAAACGATGACCGGAGAGGGAATGAAGATGTGCCATCATTGCGTCATTGAAAACGTCAAGCAGAACATGCTGTCGCGCCGTAGCCTGTTCAAGGGTGGTGCGGCCGTGGCAGGGGCCGCAGCACTGGGCGCACTGCCGGTTTCAGCCGCCGCCCAGAGCCCGGCCGCGTCCATGCCCGCCGCAGCCGGCTGGAGCGACCTCACGCATGAGCTATGGGATACGTTCCCGACCTATTTCGGCGGACAGCAGCTTTTCTTCGAGAAGCAGTACGATTTCGCAAAGGACACCTTCAACCTCTACGAACTGCGCCTGAGCGAACATACCGGCACCCATATCGACGCGCCGCTGCATTTCACCGCCGATGGCAAGTCGGTCGCCGAACTACCTATAGAAGATCTGATCTGCCCCCTCGTGGTGATCGACATTGCCGCCGAAGCCGAGGAGAACCCCGACGTGCAGGTGACGCCTGATCATATCGCCGCCTGGATTTCGGCGAACGGCGACATCCCTGAGGGCGCATGCATTGCGATGAATTCGGGTTGGGACCGGCATGTGGCCACCGACAAGTTCCGCAATGTCGGCGACGATGGCAAGACCATGCATTTCCCCGGTTTCCATGTCGAAGCGGTGCAGATGCTGATGGACGAGACCTCCGCCAAGGCGATCGCGGTCGATACGCTGTCTCTCGACTTCGGGCCTTCGCCGGACTTCATCGTCCACAACACCTGGCTGCCTTCCGGGCGCTACGGCATCGAGGGCATTGCCAATCTCGGCGCGTTGCCGGCCTCGGGCGCAACTATCGTGGTCGGCGCGCCAAAGGTGCGCGGTGGCACCGGCGGTCCGGCCCGTATCTTCGCTTTCGCCTGACTGCTTGACTGGACAGGCATCGGTGGCCGGCTCTACCGTCTCGTCGTCGGCAATGGCGGCTCACCTGGGGAGGGGAAGCGATGTCCTATGATTATGTCATCGCCGGCGGCGGTTCCGCCGGCGCGACCTTGGCTGCGCGCTTGTCGGAAGATCCGTCCGTCGAGGTATGCCTGATAGAGGCAGGCGGCGAGGGCCGTGACTTCCTCATCCGCACGCCGATGGGCACCGTGGCGATGCTGCCGGGACGGCCGAAGATCAACAACTGGGCCTTCACCACCGAGCCGCAGGAGGGTCTCAACGGACGCCGGGGCTATCAGCCGCGCGGCCGCACGCTCGGCGGCTCAAGCGCCATCAACGCTATGCTCTATGTGCGCGGCCATCGCTCCGACTATGACGGCTGGGCCGATCTCGGCTGCGACGGCTGGTCGTGGGACGAGGTGCTTCCCTATTTCCGTCGTGCCGAGGGCAACCAGCGCGGCGCAGACGATCTTCACGGCAACGATGGACCGCTGCAGGTGCGCGACCAGCCGCACCCGCGATCGATCAGCCGGGCCTTCATCGAAGCCTGCGCGCAGTCCCAGCTACGCACGACCACCGACTTCAACGGCCCGGAACAGGAAGGTGCCGGCTACTATCAGGTGACGCAGTTCTGGGACGGTGCGCATCGCGGAGAGCGCTGCTCCGCTGCCGCTGCCTACCTGCATCCGCATATGGGCGTGCGGCCCAACCTGACGGTCATCACTGGCGCTCACGCTACTGGCATCGAATTCGACGGGAAGCGCGCCGTCGGCCTGCGTTATCGCAGGGGCCGGCAGGACATGCTCGCTTCCGCGCGTCGGGAGGTGGTGCTGTCGGGCGGGGCGTTCGGGTCGCCGCAACTCCTGCTTCTGTCCGGCATCGGGCCGGCTGACGAGCTGAAGCGCCACGGCATCGCGGTGCGACACGAACTGACCGGCGTCGGCCGCAATCTTCAGGATCATCTCGACTTCATCGCCTCGTGGAAATCGAAGGAGACTGATCTCGTCGGCGTCGGTCTTCGAGGCACGACGAACATCCTCAAGCAGATCGGCATCTGGCGGCGCGAGGGCGGCGGCATGATCGCCACGCCCTCGGCCGAGGCAGGCGCCTTCTTCAAGTCGCGGCCGGACCTCGACCGGCCCGACCTGCAACTGCATTTCGTCATCGGCATCGTCGACGACCACGCCAGAAAGCTGCACCTCGGCTACGGCTATTCGTGCCATGTCTGCGTGCTGCGGCCGTTCTCGCGCGGCGAGGTCGGGCTGGGCGATGCCAATCCTTTGTCGCCGCCGCGCATCGATCCGCGCTATCTCTCCGACGATCGCGATACGGCGCTTATGGTCAAGGGCGCGCGCAAAATGCGCGAAATTCTCGCCGCGCCGGCGATGGCGCGTTACCGACACAAGGAGCTTTACATGCAGGGCGACGTCTCGGACGACGAGCTGCTCAGCCACATCCGCACCCGCGCCGACACGATCTACCATCCGGTCGGCACCTGCGGCATGGGGACCGGCGATGAGGCCGTCGTCGACCCGCAATTGCGGGTGCGGGGGCTGGAGGGGTTGCGGGTCGTCGATGCTTCCGTGATGCCGACGCTGATCGGCGGCAACACCAACGCGCCGACTATCATGATCGCCGAGAAGGCGGCCGATATGATCAGGGCGGCGTAGCTATGGCTACTTCTCCACCGTCATCCCGGCCGAGTGAGCGAAGCGAGGGAGAGCCGGGACCTATTGAGCAGCGCGGCCGGGTTGAAGGTTCGCGCGAAAGCGCTGAAACGCGCCGGGATGAGAGCCGGGCTGGGCCCTATGATCTTCGGGCCAATGGGTCCCGGCCCTGCGGTCGCTGACGCTCCCTTGGCCGGGATGACGCTGTTGCATGGCCGCATCTCATCACGCAAGCACGCCCCGTTTACGGTCTGGTCATTGCCTTAGACTGGATCAGGATGAGGACGGCGCCGCCGCCAGCCTACCTCCGCGTCACCCGCATCGGCAGGCCGCCCTGGGGTTGGGTGGTGAGCTTCTGCACCGGCCATGGCTTCGTCTCGGGCACGCTGTCGAAGCGGAAGCGCGACATCAGGACGCCGAGCGCGATCACGGCTTCCTGCATGGCGAAGCTTGCGCCGATGCAGATGCGGGGGCCGGCGCCGAAGGGCAGGTACTGGAAGCGGTCGATGGCGTCGCGGTTGTCCGGATGGAACCGCTCCGGCATGAACGCTTCCGGCTCGTGCCAGAGCTTGCGGTGGCGGTGGATCGTCCATGGCATGATCTGGATTTGGGCGCCGCGCACGATGTCGAGGTCGCGCCAGCGCTCGGGCGTGATCGCCTCGCGGCTGATCGAGGCCGCCGGCGGATAGAGCCGCATCGCCTCCTCGAAGGCGGCGCGGGTGAAAGGCATCTTGCCGAGCCATTCATAGGGATCGGGCGTGCTTGCCACGACCGCGTCGATCTCCGCCTCCACCCGGTCACGCTCGCCGGGTGCTTCGGCAAGGCAGAACAGCGTCCAGCCGAGCGCGCGGGCGGTGGTTTCGTGCCCGGCGCCGATGAAGGTGATGATGTTGTCCTCGATTTCGGATGCCGAAATCCCCTCCGGACCTTCGGCTTTCAGCAGCAGCGTCAGGAAATCGCTGGGCGAGCCTTCCGGGTCCCGCGCGAGCTTCGCCTTGCGCATGCGCATCGTATCGGCGACCAGCCCGCGGAAGAAGGCGAGCGCCTTGCGACCGCGCAGCCGCGTGATGCGGGGCAGCCAGTCCGGCGCGCCGATCAGGTCGAGCGGGTCGACCCGCCCCATCGTTTCGAACAGATGGTCGACCTGGTGCGCGAAATCGTCTGGATTGCCGGCAATCTCGCCGGAAAACAGAGTCTCGGCCAGGATCTCATAGGTCAGCATCGTCATATCGCGGGCGACATCGACGATCGCGCCGTCCTCGTAGCGCGCGGCGAAGTCCTGCGACACGCGCAGCATGGGTCCCGCGAAGCCGGCGATGTGGCGCGGCGTGAAAACCGGCGCCATCGCCTTGCGCGACCGTTTCCAGACCTCGCCCTCGGCCGTCAGTAGGCCATCGTGCAGGATCGGGCGCAGAATCTTCTGGCGTACGCGCGCCATCCGGTAGTTCTTCGCGTTGTCGACGAGGATGTGACGGATCAGCGCCGGGTCGTTGGCGATCACCAGCGGGCCGCCGATCCCGGTGGAGATGGAAATCCACGGCTCGTTGTAGGAAGGTTCGCCCCACAATTCGAGCGGATTGCGATAGACGATCCGTATCATCTCGAGCGTCGACGGCGGCTTTGTGCGCGGCTTGGGCGCCGGCGGTACGAAGAGCGTGGCCTGGGTCATCGGCTGATCCTTGGTTCAAGCCGAATGTAGGAAGCCGCCCGCTGGCAGTCCACGCAGCCCGCAGCAGTGCGTCGAATTACAGCAGGCGGTGTGGTGCGGTTCAGGCCGTCAGGGCCGATGAGTTGCGAAGTTTGGCCCGATTATCGGGCCGGACAGGAATTTTGCCGGTTTTTGTCCCCGAAACGGCTCCATTCCTCTGCAAAACAGCGCGCATTTGTTGGAAATCGGGCCGCAAAACACCTATATCTGGGTATCTTTCTGGAGCATGATTCGGCACCGGTCCGGTGCTCCATTTCCGGGCTTTGCGAGATTGGAATTTCATGAGCGACGAGACCGAAAACGGCAACGGCGGCAACGAGTACGGCGCGGACTCCATCAAGGTCCTCAAGGGCCTCGACGCGGTGCGCAAGCGGCCGGGCATGTATATCGGCGACACCGATGACGGCTCCGGCCTGCATCACATGGTCTACGAGGTTGTCGACAACGCCATCGACGAATCGCTCGCCGGCCACGCCGACCTCGTGTCGGTGACGCTCAATCCGGACGGTTCGTGCACGGTGATCGACAACGGGCGCGGCATTCCGACCGCGATCCACTCCGGCGAGGGCGTTTCCGCTGCCGAAGTGATCATGACGCAGCTCCATGCGGGCGGAAAGTTCGACCAGAATTCCTATAAGGTTTCCGGCGGCCTCCATGGCGTCGGCGTGTCGGTCGTCAACGCCTTGTCGACCCAGCTTCGGCTGAAGATCCGCCGCGATGGCGAGATCAACGAGATGACTTTCACCCATGGCAACGCGGACGCGCCGCTGGCCGTGACAGGCTCCTACGTCGAGAACCGGCAACCCGGCACCTATGAAGGCCGTTCGGGCACCGAGATCACCTTCCTGCCGTCGCCGCAGACATTCACGAAGACCGAATTCGACTACGGCACGCTGGAGCACCGGCTGCGCGAACTCGCCTTCCTGAACTCGGGCGTGCGCATCATCCTGACCGACATGCGCCATGCCGACGTCAAGCAGGTCGAGCTGCATTATGACGGCGGGCTGGAAGAATTCGTCAAATATCTTGACCGCGCGAAGAAGCCGCTCATTACCGCGCCGATCGGGATCAGGGCCGAGCGCGACGGGATCACCGTCGAGGTGGCGATGTGGTGGAACGATTCCTACCACGAGAACGTGCTGGCCTTTACCAACAACATCCCGCAGCGCGACGGCGGCACCCATCTTGCCGGCTTCCGCGGCGCGCTGACGCGCCAGGTGACGGGTTATGCGGAGTCTTCCGGCATCTCCAAGAAGGAGAAGGTCTCGCTCACCGGCGACGACTGCCGGGAGGGCCTGACGGCGGTGCTGTCGGTGAAGGTGCCGGACCCGAAATTCTCCTCGCAGACCAAGGACAAGCTGGTCTCGTCGGAGGTGCGGCCTGTGGTCGAAAGCCTCGTCAACGAGGCGCTCAACACATGGCTCGAGGAGCACCCCGCCGAGGCGAAGGTGCTGATCGGCAAGGTGGTCGAGGCGGCGGCGGCCCGCGAGGCAGCGCGCAAGGCGCGCGACCTGACGCGGCGCAAGGGCGCGCTCGATATCACGTCGCTGCCCGGCAAGCTCGCGGACTGCCAGGAACGCGATCCGGCCAAGTCCGAAATCTTCATCGTCGAGGGTGACTCGGCAGGCGGCTCGGCCAAATCCGGACGCTCTCGCCAGAACCAGGCGATCCTGCCGCTGCGCGGCAAGATCCTCAATGTCGAGCGCGCGCGTTTCGACCGGATGCTGGGCTCGGACATGATCGGCACGCTGATCACGGCGCTGGGTACGGGCATCGGGAAGGACGAGTTCAACCCCGAAAAGCTGCGCTACCACAAGATCATCATCATGACCGACGCCGACGTCGACGGCGCCCATATTCGCACCCTGCTTCTGACCTTCTTCTTCCGGCAGATGCCGGAGCTGATCGAGCGCGGGCACCTCTATATCGCGCAGCCACCACTCTATAAGGTCAGCCGCGGCAAGTCGGCTCAGTACATCAAGGACGAGCGTTCCTTCGAGGAATTCCTGATCGAGTCCGGTCTGGACGAGGCGTCGCTGGAACTGGACGGCGGAGAAGTGCGCGCCGGACAGGATCTTCGCGCGGTCATCGACGATGCGATTGCCGTGCGCACGCTCATCAACGGCCTGCATACGCGCTATTCGCGATCCATCGTCGAGCAGGCCGCGATCGCGGGGGCGCTGAACGCCGAAGTGCTGTCGAGCCCGGCGCGAGCCGCAGAAGCCGCCGCCTATGTCGCCCGACGCCTCGACATGATCGCCGAAGAGACCGAGCGTGGCTGGGAAGGTCGCGTGAATCCGTCCAACGAGGGCGCGGGCGGTCTGGTCTTCGAACGCACCGTACGCGGTGTGCGCGAGGTCGTGACGCTGGATGCCGGGCTGATCGGCTCGGCCGACGCGCGCGCCATCGACCGCTATGCGGGCCGGCTGCAGGAAATCTACGCCAAGCAGCCCGTGCTGCGCCGCCGCGACACCTCGGAGCCGATTTCGGGGCCGATGGCGCTGCTGGACGCCGTGTTTGCAACCGGCCGCAAGGGGCTGACCATGCAGCGCTACAAGGGCCTCGGCGAGATGAATGCCGAGCAGCTCTGGGAAACGACGCTCGATCCGAACGTGCGCTCGCTGCTTCAGGTCAAGGTGACGGACGCGACCGACGCAGACTCGCTCTTTGCCCGCCTGATGGGCGACGAGGTCGAGCCGCGGCGCGACTTCATCCAGGAAAACGCGCTGTCTGTCGCCAACCTCGACGTGTAGGCGACCGGCCGGAAAAGGAACGCCGAGAGGGCGGAGAGGTCATTGCAGACCTCTCCGCCCTTTTCTGTTTCAGGAAGCGGTCCTGCGGGCAAAATGCTCGTATGTCACCCGCCAGGGATCTTTGTCGGATACGCGCTCCTCGCCGATCCAGTGGAAGCTGTCGGCCGTGATTTCGGTAAAGCGCCATCGCGCCTTCAGGCCGCGCGAATCCTCGCCGACCTGGACGATGTCGTTGCCGTCGGCCCGGCCGATCTGGCGCGAATAGTCCTGGTTGAGCGGATCGCTCCATATGATGTGCCAGCCGTCGATCCCCGGATCGAAAACACGCAGCGTCGTGCCGTACATGGTCGACGGCGCCGGGCGCCTGGGCCTGATCCATATGTCCTGGATGGCACGGCCCTCGAGCACCCAGCCGAAATGGATTTCCCCGGTCGATTTCTCCGTTGTACCATCATCGAGGTGATGCACGGTATCCATCTCCCAGCTTCCGATCAGCCATCCATAGAGGCTCATGTCGCCGGCGATCCCAGCGGCAGGACCGCCCGATCCGAGAGCCGCATGAAACGGAGAAATTGTCATGGCGTCGCTGTCCCTTGTCCTTGGCTGGCCCGACGCCGAACGTCGCACAGCCTTGCTGCCACCCTGACGTCAGCAGGCCTTGCCAAGGCTTGGGAGGCCGGAGCCCGGATGACTAGGACAGCGACAGGTCCTGCGCCACGCCTTTGAGCAGCGCCAGCACCTCGTCGATCTCGGGCTGCGCCTTGCCGTCGAGCCGCTGGATATAGGGGCAGGTCAGCACGGCGATGGCATGGCCCTCCGGTGACCGGATCGGCACGGAGATGTCGTCCACGCCCCTGATCTGCTGGCTGGGTCCGATGCGGTGCCCGGCATTGCGGCAGGCCTCCAGTTCGGCGCGCATTGCGTCCATGTCGTGATCCTTGCCGTCGCGCTGCCAGCGGTCGAGCGCTTCCTCCGTGAGGTGCGGGTCCTGGAAGGCAAGCAGCGTGTGCCCCGAGCCAGTGCCCAGCAGGGCGATCTGCGTTCCCACCCTGATGCCGAATTCCCAATTGCCGGGGCATGTCGCCTGCGCCACGACGATGGCCTGTTCGGTATCGGGCACCACCAGATGCGATGATTGCAGGGCCGCGCGCGCAAAGGCGTCCATCAGCGGCAGCGCCCGAGCCACCAGCCGGCGCACGGGGGTGCCGGTGCGCAAGCACGAACAGCTTCATCGTCAGCGCATAGCGATCGCCCTCCGGCGAGCGGCTGACATAGTCACGCGCGACCAGCCGTTCGAGCATCCGGTAGATCTCGCTGGCGCTGCGGCCCATCGCCTTGACGATCTCGGCCCGGGTCATGCCCCGCGGCTGCTCCGAAAGCAGCTCCAAAATGTCGAGGCCCTTGTCCAGCGCAGGCGCGCGATAGCGGTCGTCCGTCTGTCTGTCCCTTTGCTCGACCACCGCAGATTCCATCACCCGACCTCATGCCCCAACGTCAGCGATTTCAGTTTACATATGAACGATCTGTTTGTATATAGAATGAGACGCTGCCAATTGACTGGGAGGACAATCGGCGAATGCGATCGTTTGGGAGCACATATCCGCTCGTTCCAGGCCGGCATGTTGACCGTGGGGTCGACTTTTGACGCCCCTCGTCGCCATGGCCGGGATCGACAAGAGTTTCCCGGGCGTACGTGCTCTGAATGGCGCGCGCTTCGAGTTGCTGGCAGGTGAGGTTCACGCCCTGATGGGCGAGAACGGTGCCGGCAAGTCCACCCTCATGAAAATCCTCGCGGGCATCTATCAGAAGGACCGCGGCGCGATCCTGATTGATGGCAACCCAGCCGAGATCGCGTCACCGCGCGCTGCCCAGGCGCTGGGCATCGGCATAATCCATCAGGAACTGAGCCTGATGCCGGACCTGACGGCGGCGCAGAATATCCTGATCGGGCGTGAGCCGCGCCGCGCCGGCGGGCTGCTGCTCGACGAAGCCGCGCTCAACGCACGCGCCGCCGCGATCCTGCAGGGCATGAACCTGTCGCTCGACCCGCGCACACCGGTGCACGGGCTCTCCATCGCGCGGCAGCAGATGGTCGAGATCGCCAAGGCGCTATCCTACAAGTCACGCGTGCTGATCATGGACGAGCCGACGGCCGCCTTGAACGATACAGAGATTGCCGAACTGTTCACGATCATCCGCAAGCTGCGCGGCGAGGGTGTCGGCATCGTCTACATCTCGCACAAGATGGACGAGCTGAAGCGTATCGCCGACCGCGTGACGGTGATGCGCGACAGCGAGACCGTCGACACCGTGCCGGCGGCCGAAACACCGGTGGAGACCATCATTTCGATGATGGTCGGGCGCAAGCTTTCCGATGAAGCGGTGAAAGTGCCTGATCTGAGCGCCGCCGAGGTTGCGCTTGAAGTGCGCGGCCTGCGCCGGGGCGCCGAAATTCGCGACGTCAGCTTTTCGGTACGCAAAGGCGAGATCCTCGGCTTCGCGGGCCTGATGGGTGCGGGCCGCACGGAGGTCGCGCGTGCGATCTTCGGCGCCGATCCGCTCGACGCCGGGGAAATCCATGTTCACGGCCGCAAAGTGGCGATCGCACAACCCAAGGACGCCGTGCGCGCCGGCATCGGTTACCTCTCGGAGGATCGCAAGCAGTTCGGCCTCGCCACCGGCATGGATGTCCGCAACAACATCGCGCTAGCGAGCCTGTCGCGCTTCACCGGCGCGGGCGGGATTCTTCGCGACGGGGCGATGCGGGAAGCCGCAGTCGGCTACATCGACATGCTCTCGATCAAGACGCCTTCGGACCTGCAGGAAGCGCGGCTGCTTTCGGGCGGTAATCAGCAGAAGGTCGTCATCGCCAAGTGGCTTCTGCGCGATTGCGACATCCTGATCTTCGACGAGCCGACGCGTGGCATCGACGTTGGGGCAAAGAGCGAAATTTACAAGCTTCTGAATTCGCTGGCCGCGCAGGGGCGCGCGGTGATCGTGATCTCCTCCGAATTGCCCGAAATCCTGCGGCTTTCGCATCGCATCGCGGTGATGTGCGAGGGGCGCCTGACCGGCATCCTGCCCGCCGGCGCCTCACAGGAAGAGATCATGAAGCTGGCAACGCAGCGCAACGGCGCGACCGGAGCGCAGCAGCAGATGGGAGACGCGGCATGACCACTGAAGCAGCCACACCAGCGGCCCCTTCGCCGGCAGCAGCAAGGCTTTCCGGTGCGCATCACCGGCTGCTCGCCTTCGCCAGCCTCATCGTTCTGGTCCTGGGCTTCAGCCTTGCGTCGCCCAACTTCATGCAGACCAGCAACATCATCGCAATCCTGCAGGCGACCTCGGTCAACGGCGTGCTCGCCATTGCCGCGACGCTTGTCATCATCACCGGCGGCATCGACCTGTCTGTCGGTACGCTGATGACCTTCTGCGCGGTGATCTGCGGCGTTGTGTTGACCTACTGGGGCCTGCCGCTGCCGCTCGGCGTGCTGGGCGCGATCCTGGCTGGCGCCGCGGCTGGCTTCTGTTCCGGCACGTTCGTCGCCAAGCTCAAGGTCCCGCCATTTATCGCAACGCTCGGCATGATGCTGATTCTCAAGGGCCTTTCGCTGGTGATTTCGGGCACGCGACCGATCTATTTCAACGATACGCCCGGCTTCACCGAGATCGCGCAGGGATCGATCGTCGGCGTGCTGATACCGTCGGTGCCGTTGCCCAATGGCGTGTTGATCCTGTTCCTCGTTGCGATCGCCGTTTCCTTCATCCTGTCGAAGACGGCGCTTGGACGCTACACCTTCGCGCTCGGCTCCAACGAGGAAGCGGTGCGCCTGTCGGGCGTCAACACGGACCGGTGGAAGATCGCCGTCTATACGCTCGCCGGCTCCATCTGCGGCATCGCCGGGCTGCTGATCGCCTCGCGTCTCAATTCCGCGCAACCCGCACTTGGTCAGGGCTACGAGCTCGACGCCATCGCGGCGGTGGTCATCGGCGGCACGTCGCTTTCCGGCGGGCGCGGCACGGTGCTCGGCACGCTGATCGGCGCCCTCATCATGAGCGTTCTGCTCAACGGCCTGCGTATTCTGTCGGTGGCGCAGGAGTGGCAGACCGTCGTCACCGGCTCGATCATCATCCTCGCCGTCTACATCGACATGCTGCGGCGGCGGAAGCTTTAGCAAGAGAGGGCGGTCAGCGCTCCGGAAACGTACCAATACGTGTAACCAAGGAGGAAATGCCATGCTCAACAGACGCACTATCCTGGGCGCGATCGGCGCGCTCGCCATGCTTGGCGCGGCAGTGCCCGCCAGCGCGCAGGAGACCTACATTCCGCTGATCTCGAAGGGCTTCCAGCACCAGTTCTGGCAGGCTGTGAAGGCCGGCGCCGACAAGGCCGCGGCCGAGTTCGGGGTCACCGTCACCTTCGAAGGTCCCGACACGGAGGCTCAGGTCGACCGCCAGATCGACATGCTGGCGGCCGCACTTGCCAAGAACCCCCAGGCCATCGGCTTCGCCGCGCTCGACAGCCAGGCGGCGATCCCCCTGCTGCGCAAGGCGCAGGAGGCCGGCATTCCGGTGATCGCGTTCGACTCCGGCGTCGATTCCGACATTCCCGTCGCCACCGCCTCGACCGACAATCTCGCCGCCGCCGCCCTTGCGGCCGACAAGATGGCCGAGCTGATCGGTGGCGAAGGCAAGGTGGCGTTGGTCGTGCACGACCAGACCAGCCGCACTGGCATCGACCGCCGGGACGGATTCGTCAACCGCGTCGAGGAGGCCTATCCGAACATCGAGATCGTCACCGTGCAGTATGGCGGCGGCGACCATCTGCAGTCGACGGAGATCACCAAGTCGATCCTGCAGGCCAATCCCGACCTGAAGGGCATCTTCGGCGCGAATGAAGGCTCGGCGATCGGTGTCGTCAACGGCGCACGCGAACTCGGCAAGACCGACCTCGTCATCATCGGTTACGATTCCGGCGCGCAGCAGAAGCAGGCGATCCGCGACGGATTGATGGCCGGAGCCATCACCCAGAACCCGGTCGGCATCGGCTACGAGACCGTCGCGGCTGCCGTGAAAGCGATCAAGGGCGAGGAAGTTCCGGCCGCGATCGACACCGGCTTCTACTGGTACGATAAGTCGAACATCGACGATCCCGAGATCGCCGCCGTTCTATACGATTAGGACAAGCATGGGCCGGAGGCGCGCTTGCGTCTCCGGCCACTTTTTCCTTCCTTACCTGCCGGACGCCCATGACACGCATCGTCGACATGCAGGTGCTGGACCTGCGCTTTCCGACATCGCTCCATCTCGACGGATCGGATGCGATGAACCCCGACCCCGATTATTCGGCGGCCTATGTCATCCTCAAGACCGACGGTGAGCATGAAGGCCACGGACTGACCTTCACCATCGGGCGCGGCAACGAGATCTGTTGTGCGGCGATCGAGGCCATGCGCCATCTCGTGGTCGGGCTCGACATGGCCAAGGTCGCGGAGAACATGGGCGCTTTCTGGCGGCACATGACGTCCGACAGCCAGCTCCGCTGGATCGGTCCCGACAAGGGCGCGATCCACCTGGCGACCGGCGCCGTCGTCAACGCCGTTTGGGATCTGTGGGCAAGGCTCGAAGGCAAGCCAGTCTGGCGGCTTGTGGCCGAGATGAGCCCCGAGGAGATCGTGCGCTGCATCGATTTCCGCTACATCACCGACTGCATCACGCCGGCAGAGGCCGTCGATCTGCTGCGTGTGCGGGGCGAAGGCAAGGACGAACGCATCGCGACACTGCTTCGCGAGGGCTACCCCTGTTACACCACCTCGGCCGGCTGGCTCGGTTATGACGACGACAAGCTGCGCCGGCTTTGCCGGGAAGCCGTGGACGCGGGCTTCAACCACATCAAGATGAAGGTCGGGCGCGACAAGGCCGACGACATTCGCCGGTTGACCATTGCGCGCGAAACAGTCGGGCCTGAGGTCAACCTGATGATCGACGCCAATCAGGTGTGGGAGGTGAGTGAGGCCATAGACTGGGTGAAGGACCTGGCCTTCGCAAGGCCGTGGTTCATCGAGGAGCCGACCAGCCCCGACGACATTGAGGGCCACCGCCGCATCCGCGAGGACATCGCGCCGGTGAAGGTCGCCACCGGTGAGATGTGCCAGAACCGGGTGATCTTCAAGCAGCTCATCATGCGCGGCGCCATCGATGTGGTGCAGATCGATGCCTGCCGGCTCGGCGGCGTCAACGAGGTGCTGGCCGTGCTGCTGATGGCCGCGAAATACGGGCTGCCGGTCTGCCCGCATGCCGGCGGGGTGGGCCTGTGCGAATATGTGCAGCACCTGGCCATGATCGACTATGTCTGCATCGCAGGCACGCTCGAGGGGAGGGTGGTCGAATATGTGGACCACCTGCACGAGCATTTCGTCGAACCATGCGTGATCGAGGGTGCAGCCTACATGCCGCCGTCCGCGCCGGGCTTTTCCATCGAGATCAAGCCGAAATCGCGCGAAACTTACCGCTTTGGCGCGTAACTCGTAGCTAATCCCTCAGGCGTCTGAAACAAAAGAACCCCGCCGCTCTCGAAAGAATCGACGAGGTTCCGTTGCCTGAGAAGCGTTGCATACCACTGTTGTCGAAACGGTCAACAGTCTGTCAACGGATAGCGAACGCAACCTTTGGGCTTAACCCCCTTTAAATAGCCGCATTTACTCTCCACCCGACCCGATGCCCACAGACTGAGATCGGACCCGCGGACGGGATGGCCAGCCGAAATCGAAACACGCGCATAGAACCGACCTTCGGTGGAGGATCGCGAGATGACGACGCTTCGGTGTTTTTCGTCGGCGAAGACGATCGCGTGGTGCCTGCAGCGCGAAAGGGCAAGGCAGCCCCGACCCGCAAGAAGGCGGCGAGCGGAACGACCCGCAGGCAATCGTCCGGAAACCGTTCGCGCTCAGGAAGACAAAAGAAGCGGCGCGGCTTCTTCGGCCTCCTGCGCGGCGGCGTCTACTGGATGATGGTTATGGGTATCTGGGGCGGCATCGCCGCTGCAGGCCTCGTTGCCTTCTACGGCGCGCAGATGCCGGCAGCGACCACGTGGGCGATCCCCGACCGGCCGCCGAACGTGCGCATTGTCGCCGTCAACGGCCAGCTCGTCGCCAATCGCGGCATGACCGGCGGCGAGGCCGTCGGCCTGCACGAGATGTCGCCCTTTATCCCGCAGGCGGTAATGGCGATCGAGGATCGCAGGTTCCACTCCCATTTCGGCGTCGACCCGATAGGCCTGGCACGCGCTGTCGTTACCAACATCGCCGGTGCGCGGTTCAGCCAGGGCGGCTCGACGCTCACCCAGCAGCTTGCCAAGAACCTGTTCCTCAAGCCGGAGCGAACCATCGAGCGCAAGGTGCAGGAAGTGCTGCTGCTGGCGCTGTGGCTGGAGCAGAAATACACCAAGGACCAGATCCTCGAAATGTATCTGAACCGGGTCTATTTCGGCTCGGGCGCCTATGGAGTGGAGGCGGCCTCGCGGCGCTATTTCGGTAAGTCCGCGCGCGATGTCTCGCTGTCCGAAGCCGCATTGCTTGCCGGTCTGCTCAAGGCGCCGTCGCGGCTTTCGCCGGCCCGCGATCCGCAGGCGGCCGAGCAGCGCGCCCAGCTCGTGCTTGCCGCCATGCGCGACCAAGACATGATCGGCGACAGCCAGCTTGCAACCGCGATGAGCACGCCGGCCGTCCGCGCCACCGCCTACTGGACAGGTTCGGAGCACTATTTCGCCGACCGCATCATGGAAGAGCTGCCTCAACTCATCGGTGAGGTGCGGCAGGATATCGTGGTGGAAACGACCGTCGACCTCGTCCTGCAGACCTATGCGGAAGGCTCGATCCGCCGCCTGATCGACGAGGAGGGCAAGAAGCACAATGTCAGCCAGGGTGCGCTTGTGTCTATCGACGCTTCGGGCGCGGTACGCGCCATGGTTGGCGGTTACGACTATGCGACGAGCCAGTTCGACCGCGCCTCGGAAGCGCGCCGGCAGCCGGGCTCGGCCTTCAAGCCGTTCGTCTTCATGGCGGCGCTGGAAAAGGGACTGTTCCCGGATACGATGCGAAACGATGCGCCGATCCGCATCGGCAAGTGGGCGCCGCGCAACTACAACGAAAAATACTACGGTCAGGTCTCGCTGAGCACGGCGCTGTCCAAGTCGCTCAATTCGGTTGCCGTCCAGCTTGCGCAGGAGGTGGGACCTGCCGCGATCGTCGAGTCGGCCTGGCGCATGGGCATCGAATCCGATCTGACGCCGAACCTGTCGATCGCGCTCGGCACGTCGGAGGTCACGCCGCTGGAGCTGACGGCCGCCTATGTGCCATTTGCAAATGGCGGTTTCAGACCGGACATCCACTTCGTCAAGCGGATCACCACGGCCGGCGGCGGCGGTGTTATACCAGCATAGGTCGACCAGCGGGCCGCGTGTAGTGCGCCCGGAAATCGTCGGCATGATGAACGCGATGATGGCCGAAACCGTGTCGCAGGGCACGGCGCGGCGCGCGGCCTTCGGCTGGCCGGCGGCTGGCAAGACTGGTACCACGCAGAATTCCCGCGACGCCTGGTTCGTCGGCTACACCGCGAACCTCACAACGGGCGTATGGTTCGGCAACGACGACGGGACCGCGACCAAGAACATCACCGGCGGCTCGCTGCCCGCTGCGGCCTGGAACGACTTCATGGCTGCCGCGCATGAAGGCGTGCCGGTCGCCAACCTGCCTGGCAACTGGAACGGGCGGGTGCTCTCGCAGGTCGAGGACATTTTGCGCGCGCAGCCCGGTACCGAGCATACGGCGTCGATCGACGCGCCGACACCGCAGGCCGATATTGGCGCACAGGCTCAGAAACCCGTGGGCTCGATCATGGACATCATCCTCGGCAATTGATGCGCGTCTTTGCGCACTCGCTTTGGGCAACGGCTTCCGCTAGATAGCGGCAAGGAGATTTGCCATGGCCGATGCCGACCCACGCAAGACACTGGTGTTGACCGGCGCAAGCCGGGGCATCGGCCACGCCACCGTCAAGCGCTTTTCGGGCGAAGGGTGGCGCGTCATCACCTGTTCCAGGCAGGCATTCGCCGACAACTGTCCCTGGCCATCAGGCCCGGAGGATCACATCAAGGTCGACCTTTCCGACCCGGAGGATGTGGGGCAGGCCGTGGCCGAGATACGCCACCGGCTTGAGGCCGAGGGTGGCCAGCTCGACGCGCTCGTCAACAATGCCGCGATTTCGCCCAAGCTCGAGGGCGGCGCGCGCATGAACTCGATCGAGACACCGATGCATGTCTGGCGCGACGTGTTCCAGGTCAATTTCTTCGCCCCCATCATGCTTGCTCGCGGCCTGTTCAAGGAACTGGCCAGGGCGAAAGGGTCCGTCGTCAATGTCTCGTCGATCGTGGGTAGCAGGGTGCATCCCTTCGCCGGCACTGCCTACGCGACGTCGAAGGCCGCACTCGGTTCGCTGACCCGCGAGATGGCGGCCGATTTCGGTCCGCACGGTATCCGGGTAAATGCGATCGCGCCGGGCGAGATCGATACCGCGATCCTGTCGCCGGGCACGGAAAAGATCGTCGAGACCATCCCTTTGCGTCGGCTGGGTTCTACGGCGGAAGTCGCCGACATCATCTTCTTCTTGTGTTCCGGCCAGGCTTCCTACGTGACGGGATCGGAAATCCACATCAACGGTGGCCAGCACGTCTGATGCTGCCGCGCCCTTGTGGTGAGCGGAGCGAGCCTCGAAGGACGCACTAAGGTGAAGCTGCCGCTCTACTGCGGCATCGTCGACAGGTGCGACAGCAGCTCGGCGACATTGGCCGCCCCGCATTTCTTCAGAAGCCGCGCCCGGTAGGCCTCCACCGTGCGCGGCGAAATCGCGAGCATGCGCGCGATCTCCTTGGAGGTGCGGCCTTCGCCCAGGTGCATGACGATCTGGCGTTCGCGGGTGGTGAGGTCGAGTACCGGGCGGGTCTCCGACAGATCGGCGAAGCTCCAGACCGCGCGGCGCAGCGGGTCGTCGTCCGGCGTCAGCGAGTGGCCGCGCACCCGGCACCAGAACAGCGTGCCGTCCTTGCGCGCCATGATGCGCTCGTCGGAATAGCGGTTGTTCTTCTTGAGCGGCGCGACGCCGACATCTCGAATGCGCACGAACTCCTCGAAGGAGGGGTAGAGGATGGCGAAGGACCTGTCGGTCAGTTCGTCGCGTTCATAGCCGAACATCTCCGCAAAGCGCGGATTGCAGGCGCGGATGACGCGGCTTTCCGTGACCACGAGCCCGACCGGCGCATGTTCGAACGCCAGCTCGCGGATGTTTTCGGCCCAACTCATGATGCGTATTTCTACCGTTCGTATTCCTACGATATTGCGGGTTCCGGTTTCCGGAAACGATAATAGCCGCCAGACCGAACCGCGCCAGTCGCAGCGTTCCGTCATACTCTGGGAGGAGACCATCATGAAGAAGCTTTTTGCCGCGCTGGCCGTGGCGACCGCGTTGACGGCCACGCCGGGCCTGGCGCAGGACGACACGGTTCGCATCGCTCTGCTTCACGGCCTGTCGGGTTCGCCGCTGGAAGCCTATTCCAAGCAGACCCACACCGGCTTCGAGCTCGGCCTCGAATACGCCACCGACGGCACGATGGAGGTCAAGGGTCGCAAGATCGAGCTGATCGTCAAGGACACGCAGTTCAAGCCCGATGTCGCCCGCGCCCTGCTGGCCGAAGCCTATGGCGACGACGATGCGCTGATCGCCGTCGGGGATACGTCCTCGGGTGTGGCGTTGTCGATGCTGCCCGTCGCCGAGGAGTACGAGAAGATCCTGCTTGTCGAGCCGGCCGTGGCCGACGGCCTCACCGGGCCGGATTCCAACCGCTACGTCTTCAAGACCTCGCGCAACTCGTCAATGGACATGCAGGCGCAGGCGCTTGCGCTCAACCCGGACGAGAACCTCTACGTCGCGACGCTGGCGCAGGACTATGCGTTCGGGCGCGACGGCGTGTCGGCGTTCAAGGCGGCGCTCGACGGCACCGGCGCGCATATCGTTGCCGAGGAATATGTGCCGCAGCAGACGACGGACTTCACCGCCACGATCGAGCGGCTGACGGCGGCGCTGAAGGATCAGCCCGGCCGCAAGGTCATCATGATCTACGTCGCAGGCATCGACGCCATGACGCCGTTGGCGGGCGCCGGCCTCGACCGCTACGACATCGAGCTTTCCACCGGTGGTAACATTCTGCCGGCGCTCGTCGCCTACAAGCAGGTGCCGGGCATGGAAGGCGCGATCTATTACTACTACGAGGCACCGGACAATCCGGTGAACGACTGGCTCGTCGAGCAGCATCAGGAACGCTTCGGCTCGCCGCCCGACTTCTTCACCGCCGGCGGCATGGCGTCTGCCATGGCCATCGTCACCGCCCTCGAAAAGGCCGAGGAGTGGGACACCGAAACGCTGATCGCCACCATGGAAGGCATGACCTTCGACACCCCGAAGGGACAGATGACCTTCAGGCCCGAAGACCACCAGGCCCTGCAGTCCATGTACCACTTCAAGATCAAGGTCGAGGACGGTGTCGACTGGGCGGTGCCGGAACTGGTCCGCGAGATCAAGGCCGAAGAGATGGACATTCCGGTCGGCCGGAACAACCAGGAGTAGGCTTGAATCCATCCGATCGTTCCCGGCTCGAGCCGGGAACGCAACACCCCCACTCCGGCCCTTCGGGCCACCTCTCCCCCTGCCCGGGGAGAGGAACCCAAGCTGGAGAAGCGCCGACATGGCGGCAGCGCCTTTCCTCTCCCCCGGGCAGGGGAGAGGTGGCCCGAAGGGCCGGAGTGGGGTGCTTGTTTTGAAACCGATTGCCTGGAAGACATGTCCCCCCATCACTCCGCACCGAAAACCTGACGATCCGTTTTGGCGGCCATGCGGCGGTCAACGGCGTTACCTGCGCGTTCCAGCCGGGCGAGCTGACGGTGATCGTGGGGCCGAACGGGGCCGGCAAGACGACGTGGTTCAACCTCGTCTCGGGACAATTGAAGCCGACCGAGGGTCGTATTTTCAAGGGCGACGACGACATCTCCGCGCTCTCCCCGTCAGCGCGTGCAAAGGGTGGCGTCGGCCGCGCGTTCCAGCTCACCAACCTGTTTCCCAAGCTGACGGTGCTGGAAAATGTGCGGCTTGCCGTGCAGGCCAGCGCGGGGCAGGGTGCCCGCATCTTCACTCGCGCCGCCGGACTGACCGGCATACGCGAAAAGGCCTACGGCTTCGTCGAAGCGACCAGGCTGGCCGCTGTCGCGCATCTGCCTGCCTCGGCCCTGCCGCATGGCGACCAGCGCAAGCTGGAGGTCGCGCTTCTGATGGCGATGGAGCCGGACATCTTCATGTTCGACGAGCCGACGGCGGGCATGTCGGTCGATGAGGCTCCGGCGATCCTTGAGCTGGTCGCCGAACTCAAGAAGGACCGTTCCAAGACCATTCTGCTGGTGGAGCACAAGATGGATGTGGTGCGCGCGCTCGCGGACCGCATCGTGGTGTTGCACAATGGCGAACTCGTTGCCGACGGCAGGCCCGACGAAGTGATGGCGCTGCCGATTGTGCGCGAGATCTATCTCGGCGTCGGTGCGGAGGAGGTGGCATGAACGCGCCGATCCTGCGCATCGAGGATGTTTATACCGACATCGCGCAATATCACATTCTGCATGGCATCTCGCTCGACGTGCCGGAGGGCGGCGTGCACGTGCTGCTCGGCCGCAACGGCGCCGGCAAGACCACGACGCTGCGCACGATCATGGGGCTCTGGCGCGCGCGCTCCGGCAGGATTGTATTCCGCGGTCAGGACATCACCGCCATGCGGACGCCCGACATCGCCAGGCTGGGCGTGGCGTTCGTGCCCGAGAACATGGGTATCTTCGGCGGCCTCACGGTCGAGGAAAACATGCGGCTGGCCGCGACCGGGGGCCGGTTCGACGACGAGCGGCTGCAGCGCGTCTTCACACTCTTTCCTGCGATGGAGAAGTTCTGGGATCGGCAGGCTTATGCGCTTTCCGGCGGACAGAAGCAGATGCTCGCCATCTCCCGCGCCATCATTGAAAGGCGCGACCTGATACTCATCGACGAGCCGACCAAGGGGCTGGCGCCTGCGATCATCCGCGCGATGATCGACGCCTTCCGCGACATCGCACGCGAGACGACTATCCTGCTGGTCGAGCAGAACTTCCTTTTTGCCCGCGCGCTCGGCGAAACCGTCGCCGTGATCGACGACGGCCGCATTGTCCATCGCGGCTCCATGGCCGAGCTCGCGGCCGACGAGGCGCTCCAGAACCGTTTCCTCAGCCTGTCGATGGAAGCGCATTGAGGATGTTGGTCATGTATGCGCTCTGTCACGCCCCCTCTGTCCTGCCGGACATCTCCCCCACAAGGAGGGAGATCAGCCGGTCGCGCAGTTTTCGCCAATCGCCGGCGTTGCCAAGCGCTCGGTGAGCGGTCTGAAAGCCGATCTCCCCCTCATGGGGGAGATGTCCGGCAGGACAGAGGGGGCAACATAGAGTGGGTTCCTTTGGTCGGACGATCGCGGGGAAACGGCCAACATGAAAACCCTCTCCGCCACCTTCGAACGCTTCGGAGGCGTCATGCTGCTGCCGGTCGCGCTGGGCCTTATCGCCTTCGTGCTGATCGGCCGGCCGTCGACATGGATGACGCTGACCGTCGCCGGTCTCGCCATGGGCATGATGATCTTCCTGATGGCGTCCGGTCTGTCGCTGATCTTCGGCCTCATGGACGTGCTCAACTTCGGCCATTCGGCCTTCGTCTCCTTCGGGCGTTTATTGCAGCGAGCGTGCTTGCATGGTTCGGCGTCTGGGTGTCGGGCGGCAGCGCGGCCATGAACATCGTCGCACTGATGGCGGCCATCGCGGCTGCTACCGCGTTCGGCGCGCTTGCTGGCTGGGCTTTCGAGCGCGTCATCGTCAAGCCGGTCTATAAGGACCATTTGCGCCAGATCCTCATCACCATGGGCGCGCTGATCGTGGCGGAGGAACTCATTTTGATGATCTGGGGCGGCGCGCCGATCCCGGTGCCGCGCCCGGCTGCGCTGACCGGCTCGATCGTCATCGGCGACGTGGCCATCGAGCTCTACCGCATCTTCGCTTTCGCCCTCGGGCTCGTCGTCTATATCGCCATGCATTTCGCGCTCAACCGAACCCGCATCGGCCTTCTGATCCGCGCCGGCGTCGAGAACCGGGAAATGGTCGAGGCGCTGGGCTTCCGGATCGACCGGCTGTTCATCGCCGTCTTCATGGCGGGCTCCGCGCTGGCCGCGATGGGCGGCGCCATGTGGGCCGGCTATCAGGGGCTGATCACGACTGCCATCGGCTCGGAGATGATGATCCTCGTCTTCATCGTCGTCATCATCGGCGGGCTTGGCTCCATCGAGGGTTCACTGCTCGGCGCGATCCTCGTCGGGCTGATGGCGAACTACGTGGCCTTCCTGTTCCCGAAGATGTCGCTGGCGTCGAACATGATCCTGATGATGGCGATCCTGCTGTGGCGACCCTTCGGACTGAAGCCGGCGGTGAAGGGGTGAGCGACATGACAGCAACGACGCCAGCCACCACCGGTCACAGGATTGATCGTCGCGTTCCCGCAGGCAGGCTCATCGTCTACGGCGTCGTGCTTGCGGTCGGGCTTTGCCTGATGTTCGCGCCGTTTCTGTTCCCCGATGTACGGGCGCAGGAAGTGGCGGCGCGGATCTGCGTGTTCATCGTGCTGGTGGCGAGCTACGACCTGCTGATTGGCTATACGGGCATCGTGTCCTTCGCCCACACGATGTTCTTCGGGCTCGGCGCATACGGGGTGGCGATTGCGCTGAAAACCATGGGCGCGGGGTTCGACGCGATCCTGCTTGGCGGGTCGCTCGGCGTGATTGCGGCGCTCGTGCTGGCTGTACTGATCGGTCTCCTGTCGCTGCGCGTCAAGGCGATCTTCTTCGCCATGATCACGCTTGCCGCGGCCTCGGTGATGATGGTGCTGGCCAGCCAGCTTTCCGATTTCACCGGCGGTGAGGATGGGATGACCTACTCCATACCGCGCTTCTTCTCGCCGGCAAATACGCTGATCGAGGGCAGCGACGGCAAGGCGTTGCGCATCTTCGGCGTCGCCGCGAACGGCAGGCTTGCGCTTTACTATTTCGTCTTCCTGTCCTCTTTGATTCTGTTCCTGACGATGTTGCGCATCGTCGCTTCGCCGCTTGGCACGGTGCTGGAGGCGATCCGCGAAAACGAGATGCGCGCGGAAGCGATCGGTTATCGTGTCGTGGCCTATCGCACCGCCATCTTCTGCATAGCGGCGGTCGTCGCCGCTCTTGCCGGCGTCGTGCGGGCGACGTGGCTGCGCTATACCGGCCCGGACGTGGCGCTCTCCTTCGACATCATGCTCGACATCCTGCTGATGGTGGTGATCGGCGGCATGGGCACCATGTTCGGCGCGGTGATCGGTGTCGTCATCATGACGCTGGCACAGTTCTACCTGAAGGACCTCATGGCCGCCGGCGCGGCGGCAACCGCCGACGTGCCGCTGATACCCGACCTGCTGAACCCTGACCGCTGGCTGCTGTGGCTCGGCGTGGTTTTCATCCTGCTCGTCTATTTCTTTCCGGCTGGCATCGCCGGCACCCTCATGGGCAAGGGAGGCACCAAATGACCCTGCCGCGTTCGACCTATGTGAATTGCGACGGCTTCGAGGTGCACGTCACCGAATGGGGCGATCCGCAAAAGCCTGCTTTGGTGATGTGGCATGGACTTGCTCGCACCGGCCGTGATTTCGACGAGGTAGCCGAGGCGCTCAGCGACACCTATTTCGTCATCTGTCCCGACACGCTCGGGCGCGGCCTGTCGAGCTGGGCGCGCGACTACACGGTCGATTATTCCTATCGGGTGTTCGGCGAGACGGCGCTGGCGGTCCTCGACCATTACCGCATCGGCGACCTGCGCTGGCTCGGCACCTCGATGGGCGGCCTGATCGGCGTCACGCTTGCGGCGGGCCCGCTCGCGCAGCGTATCACCCATCTAGTGATCAACGACATCGGACCCGACATACCAGAGGCCGGCACGGGACGGATCGCCTCCTATGTCGGCAATCCGCCCGTCTACGACACGATCGGCGAACTTGAAGCGTGGCTGCGCGAGAATTACGCACCCTTCGGCCGCAACACCGATGCCTTTTGGCGCCGGATGGCCGACACCTCCTCGCGCAGGACAGACGATGGCCGCGTGACCGTCCACTACGATCCCAACATCGTCTCGCAGTTCACGCACCACAAGTCGGATCTCGACGTGTGGGACTCCTACGACGCGATCACCTCGAAAACGCTGCTGATACGAGGCGAAAGCTCCGACGTGCTGCCCGCCGGCATCGCCGAGGACATGGTGCGGCGCGGGCCGCGCCCGCGTCTCGAGGTCATGCCCGACTGCGGCCACGCCCCGACGCTTGCCAGCGACTTCGAGATCGCCATGTTGCGGGACTTCCTCGCGGAGTAGCTGTGCGTCCTTCGAGGCTCGCTACGCTCGCACCTCAGGATGAGGACTGTTGTGCATCGCTCCGGCGAGCCGGTGGGTTCGAGGGCCGTTCTTCAGAAATCCATCGAGCCCACGACGTCGTAGACTCGATCAGACTACATCCCTCATCCTGACGTGCGAGCCCCTAGACTACATCCCTTATCCTGACGTGCGAGCCCCCGGGTCTTGCCTTCGGCAAGCCCGAGGACAGGCTCCGCGAGCCTCGAAGGACGCACCCCTGAGAATGCGAGCAGCCACTCAGTCGGCCGTCAAGATTTTCTCGATCTCGTCGATCGTGTGGTTCGTTAGGGTTTTCGACACTTCCGCCACCACGCGGTCCTCGACCTCCTTGTGTAGCTCCTTTCGGACCTCGCCCATGACCATCGGCGGTGCGACGATCACAAGCCGCTTGTAATCGCCCCGGTGCGCAGCCTTGTAGAGCCGCTCGGCAACCTCCTTCGCGAAACGTTCCTTCTCGATCCGGTGCCAGTCGGTCTCCTGCACGGCGCTGCGGTGAACATTGGGTCCGTCGTTGAAGCGCCCGGGCCTGTCGGTGCCCTGTTCGTGGGTTGGCGGATTGTCGTCATGCATCTCGCGAAACACTTCCAGGTTCGGAAATTTCGCATCGCCTTCATTGCGAAGGAACAGCGCCTTCTCGCCATCGGCGACGACAACCCACGCGTCGTGCTCCAGCTTGATTCCAGACATGTCCTGCTCCTTTCAGCCTTGTTTCCGGTTGATCTTTCAACGCTTGCGGATGGTTGGCCGTTCCGTGCTTTGTCCGGTTTGATCGGCATCAGGAGCAAAACTTTGCGTGGCGATGCTGCATGGCGCAAAAGCGATTGCCCGCCGCGATCCGCCAAGCGAGGCTGTTTCTTCTGAAAACCGGCCGAGGCAGCGACAATCCGGCCATGGTCGAGAAGCTGCCACACACCCGCGAAACGCGCCTGAGCGCCTTCCCCGTGTTTATGCGGGTTGAAGGCCGCAGGGTCGTCATCGTCGGCGATGGCGAGGAGGCGCTTGCCAAGGCACGGCTGCTCGGGCAGTCGGCGGCAGCGATCCGCATCGTGGCCGAGGCCGCGGAACCGCCCCTCGCAGACTGGGCCGACGCCAATGGCGCGGAGCTAATCCAGAAGGCGTGGGCACCCGCTTATCTGGACAATGCCGTTCTGGTCTTTGCTGCAACCGGCGACGAACAGCGCGATGCTGCCATCGTCGCCGATGCGCGCCGCGCAGGTGTCGCCGCCAATGCGGTCGACCGTCCCGAACTCTGCGATTTCTACACCCCCGCGCTCGTCAACCGCGCGCCCGTCGCGGTTGCGATCGGCACCGAGGGCGCCGGTCCCGTCCTCGCCCAGATGATCCGCAGCCGCATCGACCGGATGCTGTCGCCGTCGCTGGGTGCGCTGGCATCGCTGGCGACCCTTTATCGCGAGGCTGCCGAGCGGCACGTGCCAAAGGGCGCGCCGCGCCGCGCCTTCTGGAAGTCCTTCTTCACCGGCGCGACGGCCCGCGCGCTCGATGCCGGTGACGAGACTGGTGCCCATCGGGCCGCGCAATCTCTGTTGCAGTACAAGGGTCAGGCTAACGGCCACGTGGCGCTTGTCGGTGCGGGACCTGGCTCCGAGGACCTGATTACCCTGCGTGCCCATCGGCTTCTGATGGAAGCCGACGTCATCGTCCACGACGCGCTGGTGCCGGAGGCGATCGTCGCTCTCGGACGCCGCGACGCCGAACGGATCGCGGCTGGCAAGCGCAAGGGCTGCCATTCGAAGTCGCAGGCCGAGATCAACCACCTGCTCGTCGATCTGGCGAAGGCCGGCAAGCGAGTGGTGCGGCTCAAGTCGGGCGACCCGCTGGTATTCGGGCGTGCCGGCGAGGAGATGGCGGCAATGCGCGCGGCAAACGTCTCCTACGAGGTCGTGCCCGGCGTCACCTCGGCTTTCGCGGCCGCCGCCGATTTCGAACTGCCGTTGACGCTACGCGGCGTTTCATCCTCCCTCGTCTTCACGACGGGCCATGACCTGAAAGGCAAGTCGCTGCCGGACTGGGCGCGGCTCGCGATCGATGGCGCGACCGTTGCCGTCTACATGGGCCGCAGCAATGCCGCCGACGTGGCCGGCCGGCTGGCCGATGCCGGACTTTCGCCCGACACGGCGGTCGCAGTCGTGGAAAACGCCAGCCTGGGGCATCGCCGCCTGTTCCACGGTACGCTGGCCGACCTGCCCGCGCTGCAGGAGCGCACGGATCTTGCGGGTCCCGTCATGACAATCATCGGCGACGCGGTCGCCGGCGCGAATTTCGACAGATCAGAACCGCTCGGCGCGCGTATTGCCGCTGGGGCGACCGACCGCTTGAGACGCAGAAAGGACCGACCCGATGAAGATACTGACCGCGAACAGGCTTTCCGACGGTGAAGCGGTGTGGCTTGCCGCAGATCATTCCTGGTCGGAAGCAATCGACGCCGCCGAACTCGCCAGGGACGCGACCACCGAAGAGCGGCTCGAGCGCACCGGCAAGGCGGCGTTCCTCAAGAACGAGGTCGTGGACGTGAACCTGATCGACGTCGAGGTCGTGGACGGCGCGATCCGGCCGCTTCGCCTTCGCGAGCGCATCCGCGCCGCCGGCCCCACCAACCGCATCGACCTGGGCAAGCAGGCCCGCCCCGAAATCGCAGTCGCCGCCTGATCGAGCCGGCGGCTGTCCCGCTTTAAGGACAGTCCAGCATGTATCGCTACGACGAATTCGACCATGGCTTCGTGAAGGCCCGCGTCGCCGAATTCCGCGAACAGGTCGACCGGCGGCTAGCCGGCGAGATCACGGAGGACCAGTTCAAGCCGTTGCGGCTGATGAACGGGGTCTATCTCCAGCTCCACGCCTACATGCTGCGCGTCGCGATCCCCTATGGCACGCTGAATGCCCGCCAGATGCGCGTGCTGGCGCATATCGCGCGCAAATACGACAAGGGCTACGGCCATTTCACCACGCGCCAGAACGTCCAGTACAACTGGCCGGCGCTGGCCGACATTCCCGCGATCCTCGACGATCTGGCGTCGGTGGAGATGCACGCGCTTCAGACCAGCGGCAACTGCATCCGCAATGTCACCGCAGACCACTTTGCCGGTGCTGCGGCCGACGAGGTGGCCGATCCGCGCCCCTATGCCGAAATCCTGCGGCAATGGTCGTCGGTGCACCCCGAATTTTCCTACCTGCCGCGCAAGTTCAAGATCGCGGTCACCGGCGCGGAACGCGACCGGGCCGCGATCCAGGTTCACGACATCGGCCTGCACCTAAAGCGCAATGCGCAGGGTGAGCTGGGATTTGCGGTCTATGTCGGCGGCGGCCAGGGCCGGACGCCGATGATCGCGAAGAAGATCAGGGACTTCCTGCCCGAGGCGGACTTGCTCGCCTACACGACAGCGATCCTGCGCGTCTACAACCTGCACGGCCGCCGGGACAACAAGTACAAGGCGCGCATCAAGATCCTCGTCCACGAGACCGGCACCGAGGAACTGACGGGCTGGGTGGAGAAGGAATTCGAGGCGCTGAAGGACGGCGAACTCAAGCTGCCTGAGGCGGACATCCGCGCGATTGAGACCTATTTCGCGCCGCCTGCCTTGAATGTGCGTCCCGAAGGGGAAGCTGTGGTCAAGGAAGCGCAGCTCGACGATCGCGGTTTCGCCGCCTGGCTGCGCCGCAACGTGACCACACACCGCCACCCGGATTATGCGGCCGTTACCATTTCGCTGAAGGCAATCGGCGAGGCGCCGGGCGACGCGACCGACGCGCAAATGGACGCGGTTGCCGACATCGCCGAGGAACTAGCATTCGACGAAATCCGCGTCAGCCACGAACAGAACCTGATCCTGCCGCATGTCGCGCGCGCCGACCTGAAGACGGTTTACGACAGGCTCGTCGCGATCGGTCTTGAGACCGCGAATTCCGGCCTCGTCACCGACATCATCGCGTGCCCGGGGCTCGACTATTGCGCGCTCGCCAATGCCCGCTCGATCTCGGTTGCGCAGGACATCTCGCGCCGTTTCGCGTCGCAGGAGAAGCAGGAGGAAATCGGCGAGCTGAAGCTGAAGATTTCCGGCTGCATCAACGCCTGCGGCCACCACCATGTCGGCCATATCGGCATTCTGGGTGTTGAAAAGAAGGGCGCCGAACTCTACCAGGTGACGCTCGGCGGTTCGGGTGACCAGAACACGTCCATCGGCGAGATCGTCGGTCGCGGCTTCGGGCCGGAAGAGATTGGTGGGGCCATCGAGACGGTCGTCGAGACCTATCTCGCCTGCCGCTCAGGCCGCGAAGAAACGTTCCTCGATACCTATCGGCGGCTGGGGGCCGCCCCATTCAAGGAGGCCCTTTATGGAAGCGAAGCAAAGGCTGCCTGAAGCCGGCCTCGATACGATCGGGGAGGCGGCGGCGCTCGATGCCCGCTTCGGCGGCCTCGAACCGCATGAGATCATCGGTGTGGCCAGGGAACGCTTCGGTCTCGGCGAGCTCGCCGCCGTATCGTCATTCGGCGCGGATTCGGCCGTTCTGTTGCATATGATCGCCCGCACCGATCCGGATTTGCCCGTCGTCTTCCTCGATACGGGCAAGCATTTCGGCGAGACGCTCGAATATCGCGAGCAGCTGGCTGACGATCTCGGCCTGTCCGATATTCGCATCGTCACGCCGGATGACGCGGCACTGGCGCACGTCGACCCGACCGGACATCTGCACAAGACGGACGTCGACGGATGCTGCGGCGTTCGTAAGGTGGAGCCGATGGCTCGTGGCGTTGAACCTTTCCGCGCATGGTTCACGGGCCGCAAGCGTTTTCAGGCTTCGACGCGGGGCGCCATGCCGGTCTTCGAGGCGGTCGGGCCGCGCATCCGCATCAATCCGCTGGCGCGCTGGGATACGGCGAAGCTGGCAGATTACATGCGCCGTCATGACCTGAGAGAAAATCCGCTGGTTGCCTACGGCTACCTGTCGATCGGCTGCTTTCCCTGCACGGAGCCGGCCAAGCCGGGCGAAGACCCGCGTTCGGGCCGCTGGGCAGGGCAGGCGAAGACCGAATGCGGCATTCATCTGCCGGGGCTCGGCGAGCGACTGGCCACTCCAACACATTAGGGCATGCAATGAGCGAGACCGAAACCGTCACCCGGCTATGGACCCCGGACGGCTTCCGCGAGGAAGAATGGAGCCATGCGGAGGACGCTCAGGCGCTCGCTGGTAACCAGCGCGTTATCCTGCCGCTTGCTGTCTTCCTGGATCTCGACGATGCCACGCGGGCGGCAGCGGCCGACCGCATCGGCGTTCATGTGCTGCCCGGCGAGGCGCTGGATGCCTTGCTGCCCTTCCTGTCCCAGGTGTCGTTGATTTCGCTCGGTTTCCCCGCCTTCAACGATGGCCGCAGCTATTCGAAGGCAGAGCTGCTGCGCTCACGGCATGGATACGGCGGCACCATCCGCGCCTCGGGCGATGTGCTGATCGATCAGATCCCTCTGATGATCCGAACGGGCTTCAGCGAGTTCGAGGTGACCAACGAAACAGCGCTCTCGCGGCTCGGTGAAGGGCGCGTTGGCGGTATTCCGTTCCACTACCAGCCAGCAGCCAAAGCAGGCGATTGTGGAGCCGGATATTCCTGGCGCAGGCGTCCCGCAGCCTGAGCTTTCTGCCCCACGGGGTTGCATTAAGCTGTCAGCGGTCTATATCGAGTGCATCTTCAGGCGCCCGCAGGATCTGCGGCACGCATCGTCCGCTCTCATTTCGTGACTTGGCGCCGCTTCGCCGGATCGCACTGCGATCCGCTTCCATGTCCTCCATGTCCAGAACATGCCGGGCGAACCCGTGAGAAGTCAGGAAAGCAATTGCAGGTTATTGTACGCGACAACAACGTCGATCAGGCCCTCAGGGTCCTCAAGAAGAAATTGCAGCGCGAAGGCGTCTTCCGCGAGATGAAGGCGCGCCGTTCCTACGAGAAGCCGTCCGAGAAGCGCGCCCGCGAAAAGGCCGAGGCAGTGCGCAGGGCGCGCAAGCTGGCCCGCAAGCAGGCGCAGCGGGAAGGCCTGCTGCCTTCGCCGAAGAAGAAGCCGATGCGCCCGGCGCGTCCGCGTCCTGCTGCTGTTGAAGCGACACCGTCGACCAGCTCAAACGCTGCGTGATGGTAACGAAATTCAGGGGGACGGCTGCCAGGCAGCCGTCCCCTTTTTGCTAGCTGCGCGCTCGCGACCGTCCGTTTTCGGCTCGGTCGAGTTCCGCAAGTAGATCGTTGAACTGATCAGGCATGTCCGCATCCACTTTGAAGGCAGGCATGCGGCCGAGAAGTCGGCGATTGTTCGCCGAACCGATCTCCTTGCGGATCAGTTGGTCGAGCGCGTCCTCCCGCATCGTATTTGCCTTCATTCCAGACATGTTTCCGTTCCTTTCGTGAATAGAAACAATGGTGTGGGTGGAATGGTTCCGGAATAGGCCCCGTTCGCGCAACGGAAACCGAGCAACACGGTAAAATTTTACTTAAGTTGTAGCGATGTGCTGCTCTGGTGGTGGAGCGTTTTTCGCTCTTGCGCCGCGCCGAATCCTGCTAGTCGGGATGCATGTTTCGTTTCGTTCACAGCTCCGATCTGCACATAGGCAAGCGTTTCGGCAACCTGCCGGAGGACTTGCGGGGGCGGCTGCGTGAGGCGCGCCATCAGGCGATCGGACGCCTGGCTGGCCTTGCCCGTGCACAGGGCGCGTCTGTGGTCCTGCTTGCGGGCGACACCTTCGATACCGAAACGCCGACACCGGCGATGTTGCGACAGTCGCTTGCGGCGATGGCCGAAGATCCCGCGTTGCGCTGGATAGTTCTTCCGGGAAATCACGATTCACGGGTGGCCGACGAGCTGTGGCGAACCGCCCTGCAGCACGCTCCAGCCAACGTCACGCTGGCTCTCGAGCCGGAGCCGGTGGACGTTGCACCCGGCGTGGTCGTGCTGCCGGCACCTTGTACCACGAGGCGGCCCGGGCGCGATCTCAGCGAATGGATGGATGGGGTAACGACGGGCGATGGCACGCTCCGCATAGGCCTTGCGCACGGCGCGATCCGCGATTTCTCCGAAGAAGGCAGTTCATCCGACGTGCTGGCGCCCGACCGGGCGTCGCGCGCGGGTCTCGATTATCTGGCGCTGGGCGACTGGCATGGGCTGACCCGCATCGATGCCCGTACATGGTACAGCGGCACGCCTGAGCCGGATCGGTTCAAGCACCGTGAGCCAGGTCGCGCACTCCTCGTGTCGATAGAGGGGGCAGGCGCCGAACCGACCGTCACGCCGGCCGAAACCGGTGCGTTCCAGTGGCGCACGCTCGATCTTCGCCTGTTTGGCGATGAGAACGTGAACGAGGCGCTGGCACAGGTGCTACCGACAGAGATGCGGCGGCAGACGTTGTTGCGGATCGCCGCACAGGGGCGCACGCGGCTGCCGGCAAAAGCGGAACTCAAGGCCGCCGTCGAACATGCTGCGCCGGACTTCGCTCATGCGATTTATGAAGACGATGCTTTGGAAACCGTCTGCGAGAGCGGTGATCTTGACCGTATAGACCATGCCGGTGCCTTACGACAGGCGGCCGAAACGCTTCTGGCCGAAAGCGACGATCCGCAGCGCGCGGAGGCCGAGCGCGACATCGCGCGTGGGGCGCTGGCGCGGCTGTTCTCCTATTGCGAGGACGCGCCGTCGTGAAGCTGCGCGCTGTCCGCTTGCACAACGTCCGCCGCTTTGCCGGGCGGGGTGTCGCGATCGAAGGCATGGGCGATGGCGTCAATGTGCTGTCGGCGGCCAACGAGCATGGCAAGTCGACCTCGTTCGATGCACTCCACGCGCTCTTTTTCCAGCCGCATTCCGGCACACCCAAGGCGGTGCAGTCGCTGCGCCCCTACAGCGGCGGAAGCCCGCTCGTCGAGGCCGACATCGAAACGGATGCGGGGCGCTTCCGGCTGACGAAACAGTTCTATGCCGGCAAGCGCGCCGGCGTCGTCGATCTTGGGACCGGCCGCATCGTGGCGCAGGCGGACGAGGCCGAGCGGTTCATCGCCGAGCTGGTGCACGGCGGCAGCGGCGGCCCGGCGGGCCTGTTGTGGGTGAGGCAGGGCATCACCGGCATCGAGAATCGGTCGCCCAGCGAAAAGGAAGAAGAGCGCAAGGCGCGCGAGGGCGTGCTTGCCTCCGTGCAGGGAGAGGTCGAGGCGCTGACCGGCGGCCGCCGCATGGCACAGATTCTGGATGCCTGCGCCGCGGAGCTCGACAAATTGGTGACGTCAAAAGGGAAACCGAGGACCGGTGAGCCCTATGACCAAGCGCTGGAGGAGCGCGACAGGCTGGCTTCCGAGGAGGCGCGTCTGGAAGCCGATGTGCGCGATCTGCGCAACGCGCTCGATGCACGGCGCAAGGCGCGCGAGCGGCTGGCGGAGCTTGAGGATCCGGCCGAAACAGCCGCGCGACAGCAGGCCAGGGCGCAGGCCGAACAGGCGCTCGCTCAGGCGCGCGCGCATGGCGAGAAACTGCACGCCGCCGAAGCGCGGGAGAGCCTCGCGCGGCATAACGCGGAAGCCGCACGCGCGGCGCTTGACATGTTCCGCCGCGCAACGCAGCGCGCGCTCGAACTGCAATCGCAGGAAACGGCCGCGATCGCGCGGCGCGACGATGCGCTCGCCAGGCGGCTGGAAGCTGTGACGGCGAGCGACAATGCGCTGGCAGCCGCCGAGCAGGCGGAAGTGGCGGAGCAGGAGGCGCGCGGACTTCTCGCCCGGCTGGACCGCGCCCTGCGCGCGCGGGAAGCCGCGGAACGGCTGAAGGAGCTGCGGACGCGCCTTGCGGAAGCGGAAGCGGCGCACAAGCAGATCGAGGATGGCCAGGCGGCGCTGCGTGTCGCCGCCGTTCCTGCCGACACGGTGCGCGAACTGGAACGCCTCGAGACTGAACTGGCGGGGTTGCGTGCTGCCGAGGCCGCGCGGGCGACGACGCTGCGGATAGATTATGACGATGGTGCCGGGGGACGGCTGACCGATGGCGGTGCGCCGCTGCCGGACGGGGCGGAGCGGCCCATCCACGGCACCGAACAGTTCCGGATCGAAGGTGTCGGGACGTTGACGATCCGTTCCACGCGTGAAGGCGCGGCGTCCGACGGCAAGCTTGCCAAGGCAGTGGAAAGGCACCGGACGTTGCTTCGCCAGCTTGGCGCCGAAAGCCTTCGCGACGTGCGGGAGCGGCAGGCCGCTGCCTCGGCGAAGGCGATCGAACTCGAAACGGCGCGTCGGCATCTCGCGCTGCTCGCCCCGCAGGGCGTGGCCGAGTTGCGCGCGGAGATCGCGCGTCTGCAGGATTTGCCTGTGCCGGAAGACCAAACGGAAGCGAATCCGGAGGCGGCAAGGCAGGCGCATGCCGCCGCAGGCGAGAAGCTTGCCGCTGCGCGGCTTGCTGCACGCGAGGCCCGCCCTGCAAGGGATAGAGCGGAAGCCGCAGTGATCGATGCCGAAAAGGCGCTCTCCTCGATTGCAGCGGAGCGTGCGGTCGCTGAAGCGGCACTCGGCGCCGAGGAAGGCCGCGCTGACCGCGCTGGCGAGCTTCAGCGTGTTTGCGAAACGGCTGAAGCCGCGTTCGCCGAAGCGAAGGCTGCGGCCGAGACGTTGCGAGCGGGCGCTCCCGATATCGACACTGTCGAGGCGACGCTGCGCCGTACGGCATCGGCGGTCGACGCCACGGCCAAGGAAGCTGCATCCTTGCGAGAACAGTTGGCCGACCTGAACGGCAGCATCCGTACCCGGACGGACGGCGCGGTCGAGGAAATCTGGCGTGAGACGGCCGAACGGCGCGCTGCCGCCGATATACGCTGGTGCGGCGGTTTGAGATGGAAGTCGCTGCGCTGACGAGGCTGCGCCGCGCGCTGGAAGATGCGCGCACGGCCGCGCGCGATCTCTATTTCGAGCCGGTGATGAACGAGCTGCGGCCGCTGATGGGGCTGCTGTTCGACGATGTCTCGGTCTCGTTCAACGATGCCACGCTGCTGCCGGAACTGCTGCGCCGCAACGGCCAGGACGAGCCGGTGGACGTGCTGAGCGGCGGGATGCGCGAGCAGCTTGCAATCCTCACGCGTCTTGCCTTTGCCCGGCTTCTGGCACGCGACGGACGCCCCGCGCCGGTCATCCTCGATGACGCGCTCGTCTATTCCGACGACGACCGCATCGAGAAGATGTTCGATGCGCTGCATCGCCAGTCGCGCGACCAGCAGATCATCGTCTTTTCCTGCCGGCAGCGCGCCTTTGAGCGGCTGGGCGGCAACCGCTTGCAGATGACGGAGTGGCGGCCGGACCAGGGTTGATCCGGCCGCCCTCGCGGTTCAGCCGTCGAGATTGACGCGGCGCAGCCGCAGCGCGTTGCTGATGACCGACACGGATGACAGGCTCATCGCTGCTGCCGCGAGCATCGGCGACAGCAAGGTGCCGAAGATCGGATAGAGGACACCTGCGGCGATGGGCACGCCGGCCGCGTTGTAGATGAAGGCGAAGAACAGGTTCTGTTTGATGTTGCGGATCGTCGCCCGCGCCAGAAGCCGTGCGCGCACGATGCCGTTGAGATCGCCCTTGACCAGCGTGATGCCCGCGCTCTCCACCGCGACATCCGCGCCGGTGCCCATCGCGATGCCGACATCGGCGGCTGCCAGGGCCGGCGCGTCGTTGACGCCGTCACCTGCCATGGCGACCGATGCGCCCGCCGCGCGCAGTTCGTCGACAAGCGCCTTCTTGCTTTCGGGAAGCATGTCGGCGCGGACAGCGTCGATGCCGAGCCGGTCGGCCACCGCTTTCGCCGTCAGCGCGTTGTCGCCTGTCGCCATGATGATTTTGAGCCCGCTTTCGTGCAGGGCACGGATCGCCTCGGCCGTCGTCGCCTTGACCGGATCAGCAACGGCAACGATGCCTGCCAGCTTGCCGTCGACTGCGACGAACATCGCCGTCTTGCCGTCCTTGCGCAACGTATCGGCCTGCTGGCGCAGGGCCTGCGTGTCGAGACCCATCGCTTCCATCATCGCCCGGTTGCCTAGCGATACGTCTGCATCACCGACCTTGCCCTGAACGCCCTTGCCGGTGACGGCCTCGAAGTCGGCGGCGTTTTCGATCTTTGCGCCGCGCTCTCTCGCGCCTTCGACGATCGCCTCGGCAAGCGGATGCTCCGACCCCTTTTCGAGGCTTGCGGCGAGCCCAAGCAGCCGCTTCTCGTCGAAACCTTCGGCGGTAACGACGTCGGTCAGCTTCGGCCGGCCTTCTGTCAGCGTGCCGGTCTTGTCGACGATCAGCGTGTCCACCTTGGCGAAGCGTTCCAGCGCCTCGGCATCCTTGATCAGCACGCCGGCCTGCGCGCCGCGTCCGGTTGCCGTCATGATCGACATGGGCGTGGCAAGCCCCAGCGCACAGGGACAGGCGATGATGAGCACCGACACCGCCGAGACGATGGCGAAGACCATGCTGGGCTCGGGACCGAAGACGGCCCAGACGATGAAGGCCAGGATGGCGACAAGCACCACGGTCGGCACGAAGTAGAACGACACGCGGTCGGCCAGCCCTTGGATCGGCGCCCGGCTGCGCTGCGCCTTGGCCACCATCTCCACGATCTGCGACAGCACGGTTTCCGAGCCCACCCGCTCGGCGCGGATGACGAGCGAGCCGTTCTTGTTGAGCGTGCCGCCGGTGACCGTATCGCCTTCCGCCTTTTCGACGGGAACCGGCTCGCCGGTGATCATGGATTCGTCGATGGAGGAGCGGCCCTCGACCACGACGCCGTCCACCGGGACGCTGTCGCCGGGGCGGACGCGCAGGCGGTCGCCGCTCGCGACCTCGTCGAGCGGCACGTCGGTCTCGGAACCGTCGTCGCCGATCCGTCGCGCCGTCTTCGGCGCGAGGTCGAGGAGCGCGCGGATGGCCGAGCCGGTGCGTTCACGCGCCCGCAACTCCAGTACCTGTCCGAGGAAGACCAGCGCGGTGATGACGGCGGCCGCCTCGAAATAGACCGGAACGGAGCCGCCATGGCCGCGGAACTGGTGCGGGAAGATGCCGGGGAACAGCGTCGCCACGACGCTGTAAATGTAGGCCGCACCGACGCCGATGGATATCAGCGTCCACATGTTGGGGCTGCGGTTGACGATCGATTCCCACCCGCGATGGAAGAACGGGATCGCGGCCCACAAAACGACCGGTGTCGCCAGCGCGAACTCAAGCCAGATTGCTGTGCGCTCGCCGAGCCATTCGCGCACCGGCAGGCCCAGCATCGGCCCCATCGTGATGACCAGCAGCGGCAGCGACAGCACTGCGCTGACCCAGAACCTGCGGGTGAAGTCGATCAGCTCCGGATTGGGGCCTTCCTCGCCGGTCGGTACGCCCATCGGCTCCAGCGCCATGCCGCAGAGCGGGCACGAGCCCGGCTTGTCGCGCACGATCTCCGGATGCATCGGGCAGGTCCATTCGGTTCCCGCTGGCATCGGCTCCGGCGCCGGCCGGTCACCCAGATATTTGGCCGGCTCTGCCTCGAATTTCTTCAGGCAGCGCTCCGAGCAGAAATAGAAGGCCTGACCTTCATGGCGGGCGAAATGTTCCGCGCTGGCGCGGTCGACATCCATGCCGCAAACCGGGTCGGTCGCCGTCAGATATTGATCTGGCGCAGCGGTGAATTTCTTGTGGCAGCCGGCCGAGCAGAAATGAAACGTCCGGCCTTCATGCGTCGCCGTCAGCTTGCCGGCGTTCGGATCGACCGTCATGCCGCAGACGGGATCGCGCGTTACGCCATGCGCCTTGCCGCCATGGGCGGAGCAGCAGGAACCGCCGCTCGAATTGTGGGAATGTGTGTGGTTGTGCGCCATGGGCAGTCTCCGGATTTCCTGATGAAACCACGGGTAATCCTTCCAGTCACTGGAGGGTCAAGCGCTTTTTTTTCAGAGTTCCGCGTCAGCTCTCCTGCGCCAGCGCACGCGCGATCACGAGCTTCTGGATGTCGCTGGTGCCTTCGTAGATCTGGCAGACCCGCACGTCGCGATAGATGCGCTCGACCGGGAAGTCGGCGACGTAGCCGTAGCCGCCGTGGATCTGGATCGCGTCCGAGCACACCCGCTCGGCCATTTCCGACGCGAACAGCTTGGCCATCGAGGCTTCCTTGAGCGCAGGCTGGCCCGCCTCGCGCAAAGCGGCCGCATGCAGCACCATCTGCCGCGCGACTTCGATCTTCGTGGCCATATCGGCAAGGCGGAACGCGACCGCCTGATGCTCGATGATCTTCGCGCCGAAGCTCGTCCGCTCCTGTGCGTAGGCGAGGGCTGCCTCCAGTGCGGCACGCGCCATGCCGACCGACTGCGCGGCGATACCGACGCGTCCGCCTTCGAGATTGGAGAGCGCGATGCGATAGCCCTGGCCTTCTTCGCCGAGCAGCAGGTCGGGCGTCAGTTCCATGTCGTCGAAGGCGATCTGGGCGGTATCGGAAAGATGCTGGCCGAGCTTCTCCTCCAGCCCCGCCACGCGATAGCCGGGCGTGGACGTCGGCACGATGAACGCGCTGATGCCGCGCTTGCCGGCGTCCGGGTCGGTCACGGCGAAGACGATGGCGACATCGGCATTCTTGCCCGAGGTGATGAACTGCTTGGTGCCGTTGAGCACATAGCGGTTGCCGACCTTGCGCGCACGGGTCCTGATCGCGGAGGCGTCGGAACCGGCCTGCGGTTCGGTCAGGCAAAAGGCGCCCAGCCATTCGCCGCGCGCCATCGGTTTGAGGAAGCGTTCCTTCTGTTCCTCGCTGCCGAAGGCGAGTATGGGCGCGCAGCCGACCGAATTGTGCACGCTCATGACTGTCGAAAGCGCGCCGTCGCCGGCCGCGATCTCCTCGATGGCGAGCGCGTAGGAGACATAGTCGGTCTTCGAGCCGTCATAGGCTTCCGGCACCAGCATGCCCATCAGGCCGAGTTCGCCCATTTCTGTGACGCGGTCGCGCGGGAAGGTCTTGCTGCGATCCCACTCGGCCGAAAACGGCTTGAGCCGCTCCTGCGCGAAGCGGCGGGCCATGTCGCGGATCATCGTCTGGTCTTCGTTCAGCAGCATCGATAGGCCTCTCTCTCCCCGTGCGGAAAAGCATCCCGCAGGCTTGTCGCATGCAGGCTGTTTGGCGACTATTCACTCGCCAGTAAAGTCATTACCTGCAAGAAACGGGGCAGGCGACGCGCGGCGCCGATGTGGACACCGGGGAGAATGACGAATGCAGACAGATGACGGACCGGTGCTTTATTCCAGCGCCGGCGGCATAGCCGAGATAAGGTTCAATCGGCCCGACCGGCTCAACGTGCTCGATCTCGAAATGGCGCAGGCGTTTGCCGCAGCCATCGAACGGGTGACGGCCGACGAAACCTTGAGGGTGGTCGTCATTTCCTCGGAAGGGCGCGCCTTCGTCGCCGGCGGCGACCTCGCTCATTTCCGGACCTCACAGGACAGGCGGGCGGCTGCCGCTGAGCTGATCGATCCGCTGCATGGCGCGCTGAAGATGCTTGCCGCAGCTCCCGTGATCTCGCTGGGCAGCGTGAAGGGAGCCGTCGCGGGCGCCGGCATGTCGCTGGCACTCAATTTCGACCTGCTGGTGGCGGCCGACGACGCGACCTTCAACCTTGCCTATGCCCGTATCGGCGCGCCGCCCGATTGCGGCGGCTCGTGGGCGCTGCCGCGCCTGGTCGGCGTGCGTCGGGCTCTGGAGATCGCGCTGCTGTCCGATACCGTCGGTGCGGATGAAGCGCTGCGGCTCGGACTGGCCAACAGGGTCGTGCCGCGCGACCAACTGGATGCGGAGACGGCGAAACTGCGCCCGCCTTGCCGCCGGCGCGCCGATGGCGCAGGCGCGGATCAAGGAACTCATGCGTACATCGCTCGAAAACGCCTACGCTGAGCAGCTCGATGCCGAGGCGCAGGCCTTCGGCGATTGTGCCGTGACTGATGATTTCGGCGAGGCTGTCGATGCGTTCTTCGCCCGGCGCAAACCGGTCTTCAAAGGTGTGTGACGCGGCAACGCGTCAGCCGAGTTTGAGGCCGAGATAGCGCTCCAGCGTGGCGTGGTCGTGGAGCAATTCCTGCGACGGCGCGCGATGCGCGATCATCCCGCGTTCCAGGATCACCGCGTCGCGCGTCAGGCGCAGGGCCACTTCGGCATGCTGCTCGACCAGAACGATCGCGACACCCTCGTCGTCGATCATCTTCCGCACCGCGCCGGTCAGTTCCTCGATGATGATCGGGGCGAGCCCTTCGAATGGTTCGTCGAGCAGCAGCACAGATGGATTTGTCATCAGCGTGCGGGCGAGCGCGAGCATCTGCTGTTCGCCGCCAGAAAGCTGGTTTCCCATATTGCCGCGTCGCTCCCGCAGGCGCGGGAAGAGCGCGTAGATCGACGAAGTATCCCAGCGCCCCGGCCGTGCGGCGACGGTCAGGTTTTCCTCGACGCTGAGCGAGGGGAAGATGTCGCGTTCCTGCGACACCCAGCCGAGGCCAGCCTGCGCGCGCCTGTGTGGGGCGAGGCGCGAGATGTCGCGGACGCCGAGCCGAACAGCTCCGCGCATGATGCCAACGAAGCCCATGGAGGCCAGCAGCAGCGTCGTCTTGCCGACGCCGTTTCGGCCGAGCAATGCCAGGCTGCCGTTGACCGGCAGCGACAGCGAAACCCCGTCGAGCACCACGGCCTCGCCATAGCCGGCGCGCACGTCTTCCAATTCGAGGAGCGGCTCAGCCATGGCCGCCCCCAGATAGACCTCGCGCACGCGCGGATCGTCGCGCACGGTCTGCGGGTCCGCCTCCAGCAGAATTCCGCCGGAAACCATCACGATGATCTGCGTGGCGAAGCGGAACACGATGTCCATGTCGTGCTCGATGAAAAGCACCGAGATGTCGTCCGGCAGCGCGGCGATCACGTCGAACAGCATCGCGCTCTCGTCCTTGGGCACGCCGGCTGCCGGCTCGTCGAGCAGCAGCACCTTCGGGCGCGTCGCCAGCGCCAGCGCAATCTCGAGCAGCCGCTGCTGGCCATAGGGCAGGGTGCGCGTGGCCCGCGTGGCAGCGTTACCCAGCCCAAGCCGCTCGAGAATGGCGATGCTCTCGTCGACGATCGCACCTTGCGATGTAAGGCCGCGCCAGAATTGCGCGGCCACGCGTTCGCGCTCGCAGATTGCAAGGGTGACCGCCTCCAGCGGCGTCAGGTCCGGAAACAGCGTGTTGATCTGGAACGTGCGGGTCAGGCCCTTGCGCACCCGCGCCGCGGCAGGGGCAGCGGTGATGTCCTCGCCTTCCAGCGTGATCGTGCCGGCGTCCGGCTTGAGCTGCCCCGTGATGAGGTTGATGAGCGTCGTCTTGCCGGCGCCGTTGGGGCCGATCAGCGCGTGCCGGCAGCCGCGCGACAGCGCCAGCGAGATGTCGCGGGCGACTTCCAGCGAGCCGAAGTTCTTGCGCAGCGCCCTGGTCTGCAACACGGCTTCGCTCATCCGCGGCCTCTCCAGCGCGCCGCGAGGCTGGCCAGCCCGCCGAGAATGCCCTTGGGCATCACCAGCACCACGAACATCAGCAGCAGGCCGATCCAGAAATACCAATATTGCGGATTGATGCCCGCAAGCTGGTCGCGCGCCACCAGGAATATGACCGCGCCGACGATGGCACCGTATAGCCTGCCGGTACCGCCGAGGATCAGCATGACCACCACGTCGGCGGAGCGCTGGAAGCTGAGCGCGTCGAGTGCCACCACGTTGGTCGTCTGCGCGAGCAGCCCGCCGGCCGTGCCGGCGATCGCCGCCGAGATGACGTAGATCTTCTGCAGGTGGCGGCGATAGTCGGAGCCGATGGCCGGCATGCGCCTCACGTTCTCGCGCACGCCGCGCAGCGCCAGGCCGAAAGAGGAATTCACGATCCGTCGGCTGAGCAGAAATCCGACGAACAGGGCCGCCAGTGAATAGGAATAGGCGGTGTAGCCCCAAAGGTCGAACCGGAAGTAGTTGAAGATCGGCCATGTGCGGATGCCGCGCAGCCCGTCAGTGCCGCCGGTCAGCCATGTCATCGCGTTCGCGAGTTCGTAGGTCAGGAAGCCGAGTCCGAGCGTGATCATGATGAGCGCGAGGTGCTGCACGCGCACGATGACGAAGCTGGCCAACCAGCCGGCAAGACCCGCGATGGCGGCGGCGAACAGCAGGCCGGAAATCGGCTCGCCCCAGCCATAAACGCTGAGCAGGCCGGCGGCATAGGCGCCGAGGCCGAAGAACATCGCATGGCCCAGTGTGACGATGCCGGCATAACCGAGGATGAGGTCGACGGAGATCGCGAACAGCGCGGTGATGGCGATCTGGCTCGCAAGCGTCAGATAGGTTGGAAAGAAGTAGAACGGCAGCAGCGTCGCCAGCCAGAAGGCGATTTCGAGCGGCGACCAGCGGCTCTGCCGGGCAAGCCAGACGTGGGGCGAGTCGTTAGAGCTGTCGAGGCTCGTCATGGCCGGGCGCTCTGGTTGGTATTGCGACGGAAGGGCTGCGCTCCTTCGCGCCCCCTCTGTCCTGCCGGACATCTCCCCCACGAGGGGGAGATCAACTAGCGCATCGGCTTTAGCTAATCTCCGACCTCTCAGGATGGGCACCGAGAGAAATGAAGGCCGATCTCCCCCTCGTGGGGGAGATGTCCGGCAGGACATAGGGGGCAACGTAGGGCGCGGGTCTGTCCATGAACTCGCTCACCGCTTTCCGAAAAGGCCGAGCGGCCGCACGAACAGGATGGCGACGAGCAGCAGGTAGATCAGGAAAGAGCCGATCTCCGGCACGAAATATTTGCCGGCGACGTCGCCGATACCGAGCAGTGCTGCGCCTACGAAAGAGCCGGTGATCGAGCCAAGCCCGCCGACCGCGACCACGATCAGAACGTAGACGAGGTAGTGGAAGCCGAAGGACGGGTCGAGCCCGACGATCTCAATCGCCAGCGCGCCGCCGAGCCCCGCAAGACCGCTGCCGAGCGCGAAGGTGATGGCGAAGATGCGCTCGACGTCCAGCCCGAGCCCCTGCGCCATGCGCTGGTTGTCGACGGCCGCGCGGATCTGTGCGCCGAGCCGCGTCCGTTCCAGCCCGAACACCAGCAGCGCCGTCACCGCAAGCGCGATCGCGATCAGGAAGATGCGGTAGACGCCGAGGCGCAGGCCGAAGACCTCGACCGAACCGCGCAGCCAGGACGGCAGGATGATGACCTGCTGCACCGTTCCGAACGCATAGGTCGCGACTGCCGCCGCGACGAACACCACGCCGATGGTGAAGAGAACCTGGTTCAACTCGCCCGCCTTGTAGAGCCGGCGGAAAAGCGTGCGCTCGAAGACCACGCTGACCAGCGCCGCCGCCAAGAAGGCGGCCGGCAGGGCAAGCAGGAAAGGCAGGCCGAGCTGGCGCATTGCCAGCACGGTGACATAGCCGCCCAGCATGCCGAACGCGCCGTGGGCGAGGTTGATGAAGTTCATCAGCCCCAGCGTGACCGACAGGCCCACCGACAGGACGAACAAGAGCATCCCGAAGGCGAACCCGTCGAACAGCACGATGGCGATCTGCCCGATCACGATCTCAAACGCATGCCAGCTTGAACCGAACCTGCCCTCAGTTGGCCCCGTGCAGCGGGTCTTTTACCTCCGGAATTTCGTGGATGATGACGTTCTGCAGCTTGCCGTCAACCTCCTGCACCTCGCGGATATAGACGGTCTGGACGACATCGCGCGTTTCCGGGTCGATGCTCATCGGGCCGCGCGGGCTCTGCCACGACATGCCCTTGGCGGCCTCGACCAGCGCGTCGCCGGACGCGTCGCCTTCGGTTGCCTTCAGCGCCTCGTAGATCAGGTGCATGCCGTCATAGCCGCCGATCGAGAACAGGTCGGGGCTGCGGCCGTTATTGGCAGCGTGATAGCCGTCGACATATTCCTTGTTGAGCGGGTCGTCGCGTTCGAGCGTGTAATGGAAGGTCGTGATGATGCCGCGCGCATTTTCGCCCATGCTTTCCAGAGCCTCAGGATGGGTCAGCTCACCCTGCGCGAAGATTTTCGTGTCCGGCGGAGCCAGCCCGCGATCCGCGAGCGCCTTGCCGATTGCCGCCGGCTGCGCGCCGCCCGGCACGAAGATGTAGACGGCTTCCGGATTGGCGTCGCGGACTCGCTGGACATAGGCCGAGAAATCGGGATTGGCGACCGGGGTGCGGTCGGAGCCGACGATCTTGCCGCCGGCCTCGGTGAAGCCCTTGGAGAACGAGCTCTCGGCATCATGGCCGGGGCCGTAGTCGGAAACCAGCGTATAGGCCTGCTTGATGCCGGCCTCGTTGAACGCCCACTGGCCGAAGGCATAGTTGAGCTGTGGAATCGTAACCGACGTGCGCACGATGTAGGGCGACTGCTCGGTGACGATGGACGTGGCGGCGTTCATCACCACCATCAGCTTCTGCGCCTCGTCTGCGATCGGGGCCGCACCCAGCGCTTCAGGCGTCAGCGCGAAGCCCGCCAGGATGTCGACGCCATCGCGCACGACCAGCTCCTGCGCCATGCGCTGCGCGACGTCGGGCGCCGGGCCGCCGGTATCGCGCTTGATGATTTCGATCTTCTTGCCGGCAACCTCGTCGCCATGCTTGGAAATGTAGAGGTCGATGCCGGCCTGGAGTTGGTTGGCGGCGTCCGCGAATGGCCCGGAATAGGGCAGGATGACGCCGATCTTGACGGTTTCCTGAGCCAGTGCCGTGCTCGACCAGGCAAGGCCGAGCCCGAGCAATGTCGCCGCTGCTGCTTTGTTCAACATGCGCATTTCCTCCCTTTTTGTTGCCTTGCCACGCGCTCGTTCGCGCGCGGCAGCGGCTCCTCCGGGGATGAAGTGTATACATCGTTTGCGCGTTCGCAATAGGCATTCCGGACAGCGACGGTTTCCATCCCACTGTATGCGGCGCGCTTCGCTGTCGTTCAGACGAATGCGCGAAAGGAGTTTTTGCGAATCGGTCGCCAGCGCTCACCGGTGTGCGCGCTGGCGGAGTATGGACGAAAGCAACTGGAGCTGTGCTTGCATGTATACACTGAAATCCAGTGCGGCGCCTCTATTCGGGGAAGACGATGGTCTTCGAGCCATTTAGAAGCACCCGGTCCTCCAGGTGCGACCGGACGGCCCGCGCCAGCACGCGTCGCTCGATGTCGCGTCCCTTGCGCACCAGTTCCTGGGGGCTGTCGCGATGGCTGATGCGCTCGATGTCCTGTTCGATGATCGGCCCCTCGTCGAGATCACCGGTGACGTAGTGCGCAGTGGCGCCGATCAGCTTCACGCCGCGCTCGTGTGCCTGGTGGTAGGGCTTTGCGCCCTTGAAGCCGGGCAGGAACGAGTGGTGGATGTTGATGCAGCGGCCCGCAAGCCTGGCCGAAAGCTCGCTCGACAGAACCTGCATGTAGCGGGCGAGCACGACGAGGTCGATCTGCTCGCTATCGATGATCTCGATCAGTTTCGCTTCCTGCTCCGGCTTGGTCTCTTTCGTTACCGGCAGGAAGTGGAACGGCACGCCTTCGAAAGACAGGTCTGCATAGGTTTCGCGCGGATAGTTGGAAACGATCCCGCGCACGTCCATCGCCAGTTCGCCGATGCGCCAGCGGTACAGCAGGTCGGCCAGACAATGATCGAAGCGCGAGGCCATCAGCAGCACGCGCCGGCGAGCGCCCTGTAAGCTCAGCGACCACTTCATGCCGAACTGTTCCAGTACCGGCCCGAGCGCCTGCCGCGCCGCATCCTCGGCGATCGGGTCCGAGGCGCCCCGGAAGACGACCCGCGAGAAGAACTGCCCGGTTCCGGCGTCGTCGAATTGCTGAAGGTCGAGGATGTCGCCACCCAGCTCGAAGATCGCCTTGGATAGCGCGGCGACGATGCCGGCCCGGTTGGCGCAGTAGGCGGTAAGCACAAGGGCGGGGTTTTGTGCGGTCATTCTCATACTCCGGTTCAGTCTCGTTGGTTCGGTGGGTGTATACAGCGTCGGTCCGGCCCGCGACTGTCTTTTATCGCCAAGGCCGACGTCGAGGACGATGGTGAGGCCCTTATGTCCTTTGAGGCGGAGGCTGAAAAGCCCCGGCGGGCAGCATGCGGGAATTTGGCGCGGTCGGTCGCCGAAGATCCTCTTGCAATCGGCTGGGGCATGCGCAATGTATACAACAACGCTAACCGATGGGAGGATCAATCATGGCGGAATCCAGCCTCGAGGCCGTATTGCGCAAGAATGGCAGCGCCGTTGACCTGTTGCGCAACTCGAAAATCGGCATGTATGTATACCCTGTCGTGGCGCCGGAGTTCTCCAACTGGCGTGACGAGCAGCGGGCATGGCGCGAATCGGCGGTGCTCTTCGACCAGTCGCACCATATGGACGAGCTGATCGTCGAGGGGCCGGATGCGGAGAAATTCCTCGCACACCACGGCATCAATTCGTTCTCCAATTTCGGCCTGAACCGTGCCAAGCATTTCGTCCCGGTAACGCCGAACGGTCATGTGATCGGCGACCAGATCATTTTCAGGGAGCGCGAGGACAAGTTCATCCTTGTCGGGCGCGCACCGACCGCCAACTGGCTGCAGTTCTGCGCTGCCTATGGCGAGTGGAACGTGCGGCTCAGGCACGATCCGCGCTCCAATTCGCGGCCCGAGGGCGAGCGCGTGCTGCGCACCCATTACCGCTACCAGATCCAGGGTCCGGAAGCGCCGAAGATCTTCGAGAAACTGAACCGCGGGCCGATCCCGGAGATAAAGTTCTTCCACGTCGACTGGATCAATGTCGGCTCCAAGCGCGTGCAGGCGTTGCGCCATGGCATGTCCGGCGCGCCCGGACTGGAAATCTGGGGTCCTTACGAGGACAAGAGCTATGTCCTATCCTGCATCCTCGAGGCGGCGAAGGAGGCCGGCGTCGATCTCGTGCGCTGCGGCAGCCGCGCCTACTCGACCAACACGCTGGAATCCGGCTGGATTCCGTCGCCGCTGCCGGGCATCTACACCGGCGACGGCATGCTCAAGGCCTATCGCGAATGGCTCGGCGCCGACAGTTACGAGGCGATCGGCTCGATCGGCGGCAGCTTCGCATCGGACAAGATCGAGGACTACTACGTCAATCCGTTCGAGCTCGGCTACGACTTCTACATCGGCTGGAAGAAGGATGACTTCATCGGCAAGGCCGCTCTGGAAAAGATGAAGGGCGCGAAGAACCGCAAGAAGGTGACCTTCGAATGGAACGCGGAAGATGTGGTCGAGGTGATCGCGTCAGCGTTCCGTCCGGGCGAGGATCACTACAAGTGGATCGATTTCCCGCAGCCGAACTATGCGTCGTCGAGTGCGGATATGGTCATGCGCGACGGCAAAATGGTCGGCATGTCGATGTTCAATGGCTACAGCTACAACGAGCGCTGCCTGCTGTCGCTGGGCGTCGTCGACCAGGATGTCCAGGAAGGCGATGTGCTGACGATGATCTGGGGAGAGCCCGACGGGGGCAGCGGCAAGACTTCCACCGAGCGCCACAAGCAGGCCGAAATTCGCGTCCGCGTTTCGCCGACACCTTATGCGCGCGAGGCGCGCGAGAACTACGCGGATAGCTGGCGCACACGCAAGGCGGGCTGACGGGCTCGCTTCGGGAGCTGATGCGAGGCGGCCCGGTTTCGCGCCCCTCGCATCATTTCGGAAGTTGCATGACGTAGGCGGTCAAGAGCAGGAGAAGCTTATGGCGTGGTTGGAGCGTTTCGGGGCCGGACGTGGCGGGTCGGAGACTTCGATTGTGCCCTTGGCAAAGATGCTCGAGAACCATTCGATCGAGGTCATGCCGCGCACGGCCGCCAAGATCGATGACTTCCGCGCACTTCTGCCTGCGGGCACCCGCATCTACATCGCCCATATCGAAGGCACGCCGATAGACGACATGGTTGCCACCGCGCGAAGGCTTCGCGACGATGGCTTTGCAGCGATGCCGCATCTGCCGGCGCGCGCCATTCGCGATACGGCCGAGCTGGAGGAATGGCTAAGGCGCTACCGCGACGAGGCTGGCGTGGAGGAAGCGCTTCTCCTCGCGGGGGGCATGGCAAGACCGGCCGGCGATCTCCATAGCTCCATCGATATGCTCAAGACCGGCCTGTTTGACCGTCTTGGCTTTCGGCGCCTGCATGTGGCGGGCCACCCGGAGGGCAATGCCGACATCGATCCGGATGGCTCCAGCGCCGAGGCCAACAAGGCACTGTTGTGGAAGCAGGCATACAGCGAACGCACGGATGCCAAGATGGCAATCGTGACCCAGTTCGCGTTCGACGCGAAGCCGGTCATCGCCTGGGCGGAGCGGCTTCGCGGCGCCGGCGTCACCATGCCCATTCATGTCGGCGTCGCGGGGCCGGCCAAACTGCAGACGCTCATCAAATACGCGGTCGCGTGCGGCGTCGGCCCATCGCTGAAGGTTCTGCAGCGGCGCGCGCTGGATGTCTCGAGGCTGATGCTGCCCTCCGAGCCGGACGAGGTCGTGACCGCACTGGCGGCCTATGGCGCCGCAAACCCGGATAGCCTGATCGAGCGTATCCATATCTTCCCGCTGGGAGGCATCAAGGCCGCGGCAGACTGGGCTCGCGAAAGGCGCGATGCGCTCCAGCCAGCACTGGCCGGATAGAGCGGCGTCCGGGCAGGCGACAGACGCGGCACCGGCCTCTATCATGAGCATCGCACGCTGGGGAGGTAGTATGCCCGGTAAACCGGCATCGAGGGAGGACTGGAATGACTGCAAGGACTGCGCTGGTCGTCAGCGCGCATTCTGCCGATTTCGTCTGGCGCTGCGGCGGCGCGATCGCGCTGCATGCACAGAAGGGCGTCGCGGTGACGGTGGTGTGCCTTTCCTATGGAGAGCGCGGCGAAAGCGCCAAGCTGTGGAAGCAGGACGGCATGACGCTCGAAAAGGTCAAGGCTGGCCGGCGCGTCGAAGCCGAGAACGCGGCAAAGACCCTCGGCGTTCATGACATCCAGTTTTTCGATTGCGGAGACTATCCGCTGGAACTCGACCGCGAGCAGCGGTTCCGCCTTGTCGACGTGATCCGCAAGGTGCAGCCTGATTTCATGCTGTCGCACTCGCTGGAAGACCCCTACAACACCGACCATCCCTACGCGACGCGCGTGGCGCTCGAATGCCGGATGGTGGCGCAGGCCTGGGGGCATAACCCTGGCGAAAAGGTGCTGGGGGCTCCGCAGCTTTATCTGTTCGAACCGCACCAGACCGAGCAGTGCAACTGGAAGCCCGACACCATCCTCGACATCACCGATGTGTGGGACAGGAAGAAGGCCGCCATCGAATGCATGGAAGGCCAGCAGCATCTCTGGGACTATTACACAAACGCGGCCCAGAACCGCGCCAACCAGTTCCGGCGCAATTCCGGCGGGCAGGCAGGCGGGCGCGAGGCAAAGTATGCCGAGGCCTTCCAGTCCATCTTCCCGCGAACCGTGGATGAGCTGTGATGAGTGGAGTGGTGGTCAGGAACATCGAGCGTACAGACGCAGATCTCGTTGGCGGGCTCGGCAAGTGCGGTGTTGCCACGGTTCACGAGGCGATGGGCCGAAAAGGGTTGATGCGGCCATACATGCGGCCGATCTATGCCGGCGCGCGGATCGCGGGTTCCGCCGTGACGGTCTCGGTCCCTCCGGGCGACAACTGGATGATCCACGTCGCCGTCGAGGAGTGCCAGGAGGGCGACATTCTCGTCGTGGCGCCGACCAGCCCCTGTGAAGACGGCTATTTCGGCGAATTGCTGGCGCGCTCACTGATGGCGCGGGGCGTGCGCGGGCTCGTGATCGAGGCCGGTGTACGCGACGTGCGCGAACTGACCGAGATCGGCTTTCCGGTCTGGTCGCGGGCGGTCTCGGCGCAAGGGACAGTCAAGGAAACGCTGGGATCGGTCAATGTGCCGATCGCCTGCGCCGGCGCGCTCGTCAATCCGGGCGATGTGGTCGTCGCCGACGATGACGGTATCTGCGCGGTTCCGCGGGGCGAGGCAAAAGAAGCCCTCGATGCCAGCCTCGCGCGCGAGGCCAAGGAAGCCGAGGTGCGTGAGCGGCTGATAGCCGGCGAACTCGGCCTCGACATCTACGGCATGCGCGAGAAGCTCGCCGCCAAGGGCCTGAAATATGTCTGACAACGGTGTCCGCTGCATGTGGATGCGCGGCGGCACGTCGAAGGGTGGATACTTTCTGGCATCGGACCTGCCGGCCGACCCGGCGGCTCGCGATGCGTTTCTCCTGCGCGTGATGGGCTCGCCCGATCCGCGCCAGATCGACGGCATGGGTGGGGCCGATCCGCTGACCTCGAAGGTCGCGGTGGTCGGTAAGTCGGCGCGTCCGGGCGTCGATGTCGACTATCTGTTCCTGCAGGTCTTCGTCGACAGGCCTGTTGTCACGGACGCGCAGAATTGCGGCAACATCCTCGCCGGGGTCGCTCCCTTCGCCATCGAGCGTGGGCTTGTGGCGGCCCGAGAGGGCGGGACGGACGTGCGCATCTTCATGGAAAACACCGGCCAGGTGGCGGTGGCGTCCGTCGCCACGCCGGGCAGTGCGGTGACATATGAGGGCGAAGTGCGCATCGACGGCGTGCCGGGCACGTCGGCTGCCTTGCCCATCCTGTTTGAGGACACGGCCGGTTCGTCCTGCGGCGCTCTGCTGCCGACCGGCAATGCTGCGGATGAGGTCGAAGGCATCTCCGTCACGCTGATCGACAACGGAATGCCATGCGTCGTTCTGCGCGCGCAGGATTTTGGCATCACCGGTTATGAGGAGCCGGCCGAGCTGGAAGCGAACGCGGCACTGCGCGAAAGGCTGGAAACGATCCGTCGCAAGGCGGGGCCGATGATGAACCTCGGCGATGTCGCGCAGAAATCGGTGCCGAAGCTGACGCTTGTCGCACCGCCGCGCAACGGCGGCGCGATCTCGACGCGCACCTTCATTCCCCACCGCTGCCACTCGTCCATCGGCGTGCTCGGCGCCGTCAGCGTTGCCACCGCATGCCTGTTGCCGGGGAGCCCCGCTGCGGCCCTTGCCAATGTCTGGGAGGACGGCCAACGACGCGCGCTGTCGATAGAGCACCCGACCGGCGAAATGACCGTGCTGGCGACGCTCGACGACAGCGGGGCGGTGGTATCGGCCGCCATCCTGCGCACGGCACGAAAGTTGTTCGACGGCATGGTGTTCGGATGAATTCTAGCGCTATCGCGTTCAGCCGTTTTCAGGCAGCAGAGAGCGCAGGCCCTTGATGTTCTTCTTCACGTAATCCGGCCCGAAATGCAGCGCGATGGCGCTGTGTATGATGTGGGCGAATTCATCGAGCCGCTCGCCGACCCGGAACCACGGCCCGGCAACGGTGATCGCAAACACCCGGTCGCCGAAGACGATCGGCAGGCCGATGCCGCCGAGATCGGGCGTGAAGGCCGACGAGCTGACGAACCAGCCGCGATTGAGCGACTGGCGGATACTGGTCTCCACCGCTTCGATGCTCATCGGTGTGCCTTCGCCGTAGCGCTTGAACACTGCCTTGCGCAGAAGCGTGGCCTGCTGTGCCGGCGACAACTGGCTGATGATCGCCTGGCCGGTCGCCGTCGCGTGAAGCGGAACGCGTGTGCCGACGCTGGCCGTATAGCGCACCGACGCCTTCGATTCGATCACCTCGAGAAAGATCGCATGCTGGCCGCTGGGAGCCGCGATCCAGACCGTCTCCCCGGTGCGCTTCGCCAGATCGTTTAGCAGGCTGAGCAGCGCCTCAGGCAAGGGCTCGGCGGCCGCGACCTCCTGTGCCAGCGTCAGCCAGCGCGGCGTGGGGTAGAAACGTCCGCGCGCCTCCGGCTCATACAGGAATCCGCGAGCCACCAGTGTGGACAGCAGGTTGAACGTGCTCGAGCGCGGCCAGCCGAAATGCTGCGACACCTCCGCCAGGCTCGCCGCCTTCTTCTGTTCGGCAAAAAACTCCAGTAGATCCAGTACGTTGGCTGCCTGTTTGACCAGCATTCGGAACGTCCCGTGTTTGAGGGGTGTCTGGGCGCGAATGGCCCGCGCGAAGCTGCCCGCCACCTCTGGTAACCCCACGTTTCATCAAGATCGTAGGAGTTTACGGCGCTGTTGTCCATCAGCGTGGACTCATTCATCACGATTGCCCCGCGAAAGCCGGTAAACGGCATCCAACGTAGATTTTGAATTGACTTGCGCGAACTCATACGGCTAACTGTCCATCCAATAGGACAAATTGTCCATATATATGAATAAGCAGCGAGGAGCTTCCCGAAAGGGTTGGCTGCGGAGGAGGCAAATGGGACCGTTGCGCGGGATCCGCATCATTGACATGACCACCGTGCTGATGGGGCCGTATGCGACCCAGATGCTGGGAGATTTCGGTGCGGATGTGATCAAGGTCGAGGCGCCGGAGGGAGACCTCGTGCGCAAGATCGGCCCGGCGCGCCATGACGGCATGGGACCGATCTACCTCAACGCAAACCGCTCCAAGCGTTCGATCACGCTCGACCTGAAGCAGGCAGAAGGCCGCGCGGCCTTGCTGCGCCTTTGCGCCGATGCCGATGTGCTGGTCTATAACGTGCGCGCCAAGGCTATGAAGCGATTGGGCCTTTCCTATGAGGACGTATCTGCCGTCAACCCGAAGATCGTCTATGCGGGCATGTTCGGCTACGGCCAGGACGGCCCCTATGCGGCGCGGCCGGCCTATGACGATCTGATCCAGGGTGGCGCGACGATCCCGTTCCTGTTCTCGCGGGTTAACGAGGGCCAGCCGCGTTATGTGCCGTCGGCGATTGCCGACCGCGTGGTCGGTCTCGCGGCGGTGGGTGCGATCCTCGCATCGATCGTCGAGCGGGAGCGCACTGGGCTGGGGCAGCGCGTCGACATTCCGATGTTCGAGACCATGGTCAGCTTCGTGCTCGGCGACCACATGGGCGGGCTCACCTTCGAGCCGCCGCTTGACGCAGGTGGCTACTCGCGGCAGCTCTCGCCGGACCGGCGCCCCTATCAGACCAAGGACGGCTATGTCTGCGCGCTGATCTACACCGACGGGCACTGGCAGCGCTTCTTTGCGGCGATCGGCCGGCCGGAGATGCCTGCGGCCGACCCGCGCTTTGCCAGTTTCGTCTCGCGGATGGCGCATATCGACGAAGTCTATGGCGAACTCACCCGGATTTTCCTGACCCGCACCAGCGCCGAATGGCTCGACCTGCTGGAGGAGGCGGACGTGCCGGCCATGCCGATGTACGACTTCCAGGGTGTGCTGCAGGACCCTCATCTGGTGGCGACGGATTTCTTCCGCGTCATCGAGCACCCCAGCGAAGGCACGATCCGCACCATGGCGGTGCCGGCCAAATGGTCGCGCAGTCCCGCCGGCCCCGCGCGCCACGCGCCCCGCCAGGGCGAGCACAGCGAAGAGGTGCTGCGCGAGGCAGGATTTTCGCCGGAAGAGATCGCCGATCTGCTGGAACGCGGCATCGCGCGGACAGCCGTGACATACGATCCGGCGCAGGCTTGAGGAGACAAGGAATGGATTTCGGGTTCACCGAGGAACAGGAGGCGATCCGCGATTCCGTGGCACGGATCTGCGCGGATTTCGACGATGCCTACTGGTTGCAGCGTGACCGCGAAGGCGGCTTCCCGCACGATTTCTACGACGCGCTGGCGCGCGAGGGCTGGCTGGGCATCTGCACGGCCGAATCCTCGGGTGGCGCGGGGCTGGGCATCCAGGAAGCCGCGATCATGATGCGCACCATCGCCGAATCCGGCGCTGGCCTCTCGGGCGCCTCCGCAGTGCACATCAACATCTTCGGCCTCAACCCGGTCGCAGTCTTCGGCACCGAGGAGCAGAAGCAGCGCATGATCCGGCCGATGGCAGAGGGTCGCGAGAAGGCATGCTTCGCCGTCACCGAGCCCAACACCGGCCTCAACACGACGCAGCTAAAGCTTAAGGCCGAGAAGCGCGGCGACCGCTACCATGTCAACGGCCAGAAAATCTGGATTTCGACGGCGCAGGTGGCCGACAATATCCTGCTGCTCGCCCGAACCACGCCGCTGGACGAAGTGAAGAAGGCGACGCACGGCCTCAGCCTCTTCTACACCAAGTTCGACCGCGACCGGATCAAGGTTCGCGAGATCGAAAAAATGGGCCGCAAGGCGGTCGATTCCAACGAGCTGTTTTTCGAGGACTTCCAGATCCCCGAGTCCGACCTGATCGGCGAAGAGGGGCGCGGCTTCGAATACATCCTCCACGGCATGAACCCGGAGCGCATCCTGATCGCCGCTGAAGCGGTCGGGCTCGGCATGGCTGCGATCAACCGCGCCACGCGCTACGCCAAGGAACGCATCGTCTTCAACCGGCCGATCGGCCAGAACCAGGGCATCCAGCATCCGCTGGCCAAGTGCTGGGCCGAGCTCGAGGGGGCGTGGATGATGGTGATGTCGGCGGCATGGCAATACGACACCGGCAAGCCGGCAGGGGCCGCCGCCAACGCGGCGAAATATCTGGCCGGCGAGGCCGGGTTCAACGCCTGCGAGACGGCGGTGATGGCCCATGGCGGCTTCGGCTATGCAAAGGAATATCACGTCGAGCGCTATCTGCGCGAAGTGATGATCCCGCGCATCGCGCCGATCAGCCCGCAGCTCTGCCTGTCCTACATCGCCGAGAGAGTTCTCGGCCTGCCGAAATCATACTGAGGCGCGGAGAGGACCGATGCGCGCCGTCGCTGCCGACGATCTCGATCTTGCCTCCCTGCTGCGGCCGGGCGATCGTATCGTCGTCGGCCAGGCGACGGCCGAGCCGCTGACGCTGACCCGGCGGCTGGTCGGCACTGGGGGGCTGCCGCAAGGCTGTTCGGTGTTTCTCGGGGTGCTCAATTCGGACACGTTCGACAGCGCGGACGGGCTGACGCTCGAGGGGTACGGCGCGGTTGGACAAGGTGCGCGGCTGGCGCGTGCCGGCAGGCTGGACGTTCTGCCCTGGCATTATTCGCAGCTTGCACCGGCCTTCGCCGACGGCACGCTGCGCGCCGATTGCGTGCTGATCCAGCTTGCGCCCGCGCTTGAAGGAGACGGCTTCAACCTGGGGCTCGCCAACGACTACGTGCTCGATGCCGCGCGCAAGGCACGGCTGGTGATCGCCGAGATAAACCCGGATGTACCGCGGTGCCATGGTGCACAATGGCCCTCGGACATACCGATCCACATCTGCGTTGCCGCCGAACATCCGCCGCTGCAGCAGCAGGGCGTCGTGCCCGGCGAAACCGAACTGGCAATCGCCGACAATGTCGCTTCGCTGATACCGGATCGGGCCGCACTGCAGCTCGGTGTGGGCGCGATACCGCAGGCAGTGACCGGGAAACTCGCCGGGCACCGCGATCTCGGCCTGCACTCAGGCGCCCTGTTCGATGCCGTCGTCGATCTGATCGAATGCGGCGCGGTGACCAATATGGCCAAGGAATACGATACTGGCGTCAGCGTCGGCGGGATTCTGCTCGGGAGCCGAAGGCTCTACGACTTCGCGAACGACAACCGCGCGTTTTGCCTGCATCCGCCGGCCTGGACACATGCGCACGGAATTCTCGGCGGGTTGTCGCGTTTCTGCGCGATCAATTCGGCGATCGAGGTGGATCTGACCGGCCAGGTCAACGCCGAGACCGCCGGCGGACGCTATCTCGGGGCAGTTGGCGGACAGGTCGATTTCGTGCGGGGTGCGAATGCCTCACGAGGCGGTCGCGCGATCATCGCACTGCCTTCAACCGCGCGAGGCGGTGCGGTCTCGCGCATCGTTGGCCGGGTGGAAACGGTGACTGCGCGCGTTCGGACGCCGACGCGATCGTCACGGAATGGGGTGTTGCCGAGCTGCGCGGCTGCACGCTCTCACAGCGCGTTGAACGCATGATCGCGATCGCTGCGCCGCAGTTCCGGGAAAGCCTGTCTCGCGAATGGCACGATGCGGGGAGGGTCGCCTGTGGCTGAAAACCGCAAGGGGCCGCTTGCCGGCCTGCGTGTCGTCGAGATGGCCGGTATCGGTCCTGCGCCATTTGCCGCGATGCTGCTCGCCGACATGGGCGCCGACGTGGTGCGGATCGACAGGCAGGTCGCGTCGGGGCTGGGCGTGCCGCGCCCCGATCGTTTCAATTTTGCCGGGCGCGGACGGCGTTCGGTTGCACTGGACCTGAAGCGCCCGGAAGGCATCGACTGCGCTCTGGAGCTGATCGACAAGGCGGACGCGCTGGTCGAAGGTTTTCGCCCCGGCGTGATGGAACGGCTGGGCCTCGGCCCCGACGTTTGCCATGCCCGCAATCCGCGCCTCGTTTTCGGCAGACTGACAGGTTGGGGGCAGCAGGGGCCGCTGGCGCAAGCGGCCGGCCACGACCTCAACTACATCGCACTGACAGGTGCGCTCGACGCTATCGGCCGTCGCGGTCAGCCACCGACACCGCCGTTGAATCTGCTGGGCGATTTCGCAGGCGGCAGCCTGCTGATGGCCTTCGGTATCGTCAGCGCGCTGCTTTATGCGCAGCGCACGGGAGAGGGACAGGTCGTGGACGCGGCGATCGTCGACGGGGTTTCGCTGCTCGCCACGCCACTGATGGGCTTGCAGGCAGCCGGGGTTTGGCCGGGCGGGCGCGGCGAAAACATTCTCGACAGTGGCGCGCCGCAATACGACGTCTATCGCTGCGCCGATGGCGGGTACGTCTCCATCGCACCGATCGAGGGCAAGTTCCAGACCGTGCTTTTGAGCGCCATGGGCTTCGATCCGGCAGGCTTTCCCGACATGAACGAGCGCGCCAACTGGGATGAGGCGCGCCGGCTTCTGGCCGAGCGGTTTTCGCAAAAGACGCGGGCGGAATGGTGCGCGTTGCTGGAGGGAACGGACGCCTGCTTCGCACCCGTCCTGTCGTCGGCGGAAGCGTCGTCGCACCCGCACCATGCCGAGCGTGGCACTTTCATCACCGTCGACGGACTGGTGCAGCCGGCACCCGCACCTCGTTTCAGCGGCACGCCCGCTGCGGCGCCGACGCCGCCCGAGGCGCCTGGCCAAAGTGGTGACGCCGTATTGCGCGACTGGGGCATTGCGGAAGAACGCATAGCCGAACTGACGACAACCGGCGTCCTTGGACGCAGAGACAAGAACGCGGACTGAGCGCCGACAAAGGGAGGATCATATGGCAGGTCTCTATTACGAGGAGTTCGAGGTCGGGCAGGAATTCGCGCACGAGCTGACGCGCACCGTGACCGAGCACGACAACATCTCGTTCAGCCTGATGACGATGAACCCGCAGCCGCTGCATGTCGACGCTCATTTCTCTGCGCAGACGGAGTGGGGCAAGCCTTTGTTCAACAGCCTTTACACGCTCGGCATCATGATCGGCATGAGCGTGCAGGACACCACGCTGGGCACCACTGTCGGCAACCTCGGCATGTCCGACGTACGCTTCCCGAAGCCGGTCTTCGCCGGCGATACGCTACGCAGCCATACGAAGATTGTCTCAAAACGCGAGAGCAAGTCGCGCGGCGATGTCGGCATCGTCGAGTTCGAGCACACCTGCACGAACCAGAATGGCGAGGTCGTCGCCGTCTGCAGGCGTGCTGGCATGATGCGCAAGCGGGCGGCTGCGTGATGCGCTCGTTCCTGTTCGTACCGGGTGACAGCGCCCGCAAGTTCGAGAAGGCGCGCGGCGGCAATGCCGATGCGCTGATCATCGACCTTGAGGACTCCGTTTCGGCCGAAGCTAAGGAGGCGGCCCGTGCTGCCACGCGCGCGATGCTCGAAACGACCCGGAACGCCCAGAAATGGTTCGTGCGCGTCAATGCGCTCGACACGGGACTGACGCTCGCCGACCTGACGGCGGTGATGCCGCTGCTTCCCGACGGCATCGTGCTGCCGAAATGCGCCAGCGTGGCGGATGTCGAGAAGCTGGCGTTCTATCTCGATGCCTTCGAGGCGGCATCCGGGCTCGAAGCCGGGTCGACGCGGATCATCGCGGTGGCCACGGAAACCGCCGAATCCATCTTCGGCTTGTCGAGCTACAAGGACGCCAGCCCGCGGCTATGGGGCCTGATGTGGGGCGCGGAGGATCTTGCCGCCTCGCTGGGCGCGACGGAAAACAGCGTCGACGGCGTCTATTCGGAGCCGTTCCGGCTGGCGCGCAACATGTGCCTGATGGGCGCGGCGGCAGCCGGTCTCGCTGCCATCGACACGGTCTGCACCAATATCGGCGATCTTGCTTATGTCGAGGCCGAAGCCAACGCAGCCCGGCGCGACGGCTTCGCGGCCAAGGCGGTCATCCATCCAAGCCATGTCGATCCCGTGAACCGCGCCTTCACGCCGCGGCCGGAGGAGGTCGCGTGGGCCGAGCAGGTGATCGCCGCCTTTGCGGCCGATCCGCGGGCGGGCGTGGTCAAGATAGACGGGAAGATGATCGACAAGCCGCACGAGCGCGCGGCGCGGAAGATCATGGCGATGGTGAACCGGCCCGAAGTGGCCGGCGCCGTCTGAGGGGCCTGATCCACAGGGAGGAGGAAGAAAGATGATGCAAAGTCAGCCGCCCGCAAACGGTGCCTCGGCGCTGCTTGCGCGCATCGAGAGTGTGCTCGCGCTGCTGTCGGGCCTGTCGCTGGGCGCCATCATGCTGATCGTCGTTGCCGACGTGGCGATGCGCTACGTGTTCGCCGCGCCGTTGTCGTGGTCCTATAACCTGATCGGCCTCTATCTCATGGTCGCGGTGTTCTTCTTCGCGTTGTCGGACACGCTGCACAATCACGGCCACATCGCCATCGACATCTTTCAGCACCAGATCCCGCATCGTCCGCGGCATCTGGCTCTGGCGGTCGGCTATCTCCTGTCCTCGGGCCTCATGGCGCTGATCGGCTGGCAGGCCTGGCTGCGGCTCAAATCCGCTTACCTCAACGACGACCGCATTGCGGCCGTCATCCCCTGGCCGACCTGGGTCGCCTATTTCATTGTGGCGGCAGGTTGCTTGGTCATGACACTGCGCTGCGTCTATCGCACCTTCGGTCATGCCGCATCCGGCCTGTCGGGTCGTGACCTCGTCGAGACGCCGCCACCACCGGAAACCGAACCCCATGCCGGGGAGGGCGCGGAATGACCATCGCGCTCGTTCTCCTGGCGCTAGTCGTCATGCTCGTCATCGGTCTGCCAGTTGCCTTGGCCATGGCCGTGTCGGGCGCCATCGGGCTCTACATCTTCGGCGGTCTGCCAGTGCTGTCGGGCATCCTGCGTACGTCGCCGCTGTCGACCGCCAATTCCTACGAGATCATCACGATCCCGATGTTCATCCTGATGGCGGAGTTCGTCATCATCTCGGGCGTCGCAAATGATCTCTTCCGCTCGGCCACCATCTGGGTCGGCCGGCTCAAGGGCGGGGTCGCGATGGCCACCGCGCTTGCGGGCGCCGGCTTCGGCGCGATTTCGGGCTCGAGCACGGCGGCGGCGGCGACGCTCGCCTCGACCTCGATCCCGGCGATGATGAAGGAAGGCTACGAGCCGAAGCTGGCCGGCGGCGTGGTCGCCATTTCCGGCACGCTGGCGATGCTGATCCCGCCATCGATCGCGTTGATTCTGTACGGCATCCTTGCCGACATCTCGATCTCGGCGCTTCTGATCGCAGGCGTCATTCCCGGCCTCATCGTCACCGTCGCGATCATCGCCACCATCGCCATACTGGTCTGGCTCTGGCCTGAATCGGCGCCGGCGGGCCGCGCCTACACGATGCGTGAAAAATTCGCCTCGCTGAAGCGCGTCGGGCCGATGATCCTGCTTTTCTTCGCCGTTACCGGCACGATCTACACCGGCATCGCGACGCCGACCGAGGCTTCCGGCATCGGCGCGTTCGTCGCCATGCTGCTGGCGATCAAGGAAGGCAAACTCAGCCTTCCGGCGTTCTCAGGCGCGCTGCGCCGCGCTGCGCAGACAAGCTGCATGATCCTGTTCATCATCCTTGGTGCGCACATCTTCGGCTACTACTTCACGCTGGCGCGGGTCACCAACGACCTGACGACCTGGGTGGGAGGCCTGCCGTTCTCGCCGATGACCATCATGGTCTTCATCCTGCTCGGCTATATCGTGCTTGGCTTCATCATGGACCAGATCGCGATCCTGATCCTGACCGTGCCAGTAGTGTTGCCACTGGTCATCTCGCTCGGATTTGACCCGATCTGGTTCGGCGTCATCATCGTGGTCACCGCCGAGGTTGGCATGGTGACGCCGCCGCTCGGCATGAACGTCTTCGTCGTCGCACGATACACACGCCGCCCGCTCGGCGAACTGTTCCGGGGCGTAATGCCCCACGTCTGGGCGCATCTGCTCGTCATCGCACTGCTCACCGCCTTTCCGGCCATCATCCTGTGGCTTCCGTCCACGATGCAATGACCGCAAGGCAATCGTTCAAGAAGGAGGAGAACGTCATGAAATACCAACTGCATAGAACATTGCTTGCCGCGTCCGTGGTGGGCGCTGCCCTGGCTGCCGGCAACGCCGCGCAGGCCCAGGAACTGACCCTGCGTATCGGCGACAGCTTTCCCGTCGGCCACTACATCCCCGAGAACATGACCAAGTTCTGGATGGAGCGCGTAACCGAGCTGAGCGGCGGCGAAGTCGCGTTCGACTATTACCCCGCGAACAGCTCGGCAAGGCGAAGGACCTGCTGTCGCTGACGCAGACCGGGGTGATGGACATCGGCTATGTCGGCGCATCCTATGTCAGCGACAAGCTGCCGCTGTCGTCGGTCGCCGAGCTGCCGGAAAACTTCACGACTTCCTGCAAGGGCACCAAGGCATTCTGGAGATCGCCAAGCCAGGCGGCGCGCTCGATCAGGCGGAGTTCGCGCCGAACGGCGTACGCGTGCTCCTCGTCATGGTGCTGCCGCCATACCAGGTGCTGACGTCGAATTCGGAAATCACCGATCTCAACAGCCTGCGCAACCTCAAGCTGCGCACGACCGGCGGTGCCAAGGAAATCGCGACCACCAAGATCGGCGCGGTGCCGGTGCAGATTTCCGCCCCGGAGACACGCGATGCGCTTTCGCGCGGAACCATCGACGGCGTGCTTTTCCCGCATTCGAGCGTGCTGCCTTACGACATCCATCCGCTGCTGAAATACGGCACGCAGGACGTGAATTTCGGGTCCTTCGTGGTCACATACGTGATTTCGCAGGAGCGCTGGGACGCGCTTGATGAGGACGTGCAGGCGGCGCTCGTGCAGGCCGGCGACGAAGCCATCACCAAGGGGTGTGAAGCCGCCGACGACCTCGATCTCAAGGACAAGCAGACGATTGCCGATTCCGGCGTCACCTTCGTCAGCCTGCCCGACGAGGACAAGGCCCGCCTCGGCGAGCTGATGGGCGAGGTCAGCCAGCAATGGGCTTCCGACCTCGACGCCCGCGGGCGTCCGGGAACGGATATCCTCAACGCGTTCCGCGCCGCGCTCGAAAAGGCCGACTGATCGCATATGAACCGCCCCGGTGCGAGCCGGGGCGGTCTTCCACTGTAGGCATCCATGACCTCTCGCGGCGATCCTGAAGACAAACCGGCGTACCAACGCGGTTCGCGGAACGAGCTTGCACTGGCCGGGCTGGTCGTGGCCATCGGTTTTCTGTTCAACTTCACCGCGCGCGGCGTGGTCGACACCTTCATGGTGTTCATGCTGCCGCTGGAGGCGGAGTTCGGCTGGAGCCGCTCGACGCTCACCGGCGTCTATTCCTTCTATCTCATCACGGTCGGCCTTATGGCGCCGCTGTCCGGCATGATGCTCGACAGGCTGGGCCCACGCGCCACCTACGGGTTCGGGCTGTGTGTGCTGATCGCGGCGACCTGGGCTGCTTCCACCACCACCGCCTTGTGGCATATCTACCTCTTCATCGGCGTATTCTGCGGTGTCGCCGCCTCTGCGCTCGGCATGGTGCCGGCGGCAGCCCTGATCGGCCGCTGGTTCGACCGCAACATGAGCCTGGCCATCGCCATAGCCTATGCCGGCTTCGGTTCCGGCATCCTCGTCATCGTGCCGTTGGCGCAGGCTGGTATCGATGCCTATGGCTGGCGCGAGACATATCGTCTGATTGCCATGGCCCTCGTCTGCGTAATGCCGCTGCTGCTGCTGCCGTGGGGGCGTATCCGCCAGGGACGCGTGCGGCCCTCCGCTGCCGAGCCGCTTGCCGACCAGCCGGCCATGGCGGTGTCGAGACCAACCGGCTGGACCATCCGCAGCGCGGTAAAGACGCGCGAGTTCTGGCTTCTGGTACAGGTCTTCTTCTTCACCGCCTGCGGCGTCTACAGCGTCGTCGTCGTGCAGACCGTGCCCTATCTCGTGGAGCAGGGCTATCCGCCGATCGAGGCCGCACTCGCCTTCGGCGCTTCGGGCATGCTTTCGATCTTCGGCGTCGTCTTCGCCGGCTGGCTCTGCGCGCGTTTCGGCAACCGCTTCACGGCGACGCTGTCCTTCACGGGAACCTTTCTGGGCGCCAGCGCGCTACTTGCCTACTCGGCCGTCGCCAGCCCGTTCCTCATCCTGGTCTATGTGCTTGCATTCGGTGTGAGCCAGGGCGCGCGCGGGCCGATCGTATCGACCCTGACGGCACGCATCTTCGCGAGGGGCGCGGTGGCTTCGATCTTCGGCACGATCTTCATGATGATGTCGTTCGGCTCGGCGTTCGGCGCCTGGATTTCGGGATTCCTGCATGATTTGACGGGCGACTATCGCGCTGCCTTCATCTTCTCCGGCGTCTCGATCCTGTGTGCCTGTTCGCCATTCTGGATTTCGACGCGACTATGCCACCCGCGTACGCTTCAGCCGCCGCCGGCAGAGTGACAATCTGAAAGGAACCGACATGAAACTGCTCGGAGAAGGATTTCGCTGGAACGACCTTTCGGTCGGCCAGCAGTTCCGCACATTTGGACGCACCATCACCGAAACCGACATCGTCAATTTCATATCCTGCGTCGGCATGCTGGAGTCGCTGTTCGTCGACAAGGAATACCGCGCGCAGCACTCGGCGATCCCGGGCCGCCCGGCGCCGGCCGCGCTGGTCTATGCCCTGGCCGAGGGGCTTGTGCTCAACGCGACCGGGCAGGGCACGGGGCTTGCATTCCTGCACATGGAGCTGAATGTGGAGGGACCGGTGCTGGAAGGCGATACGATTCATGTCGAGATCGAAGTGATCGAGGTGCGCGCGGCGAGCAAGGGGGCCCGAGGTCTCGTGCGCACGCGCAATCGCATCGTCAACCAGCGCGGCGAAGCCGTCATCGTCTATACGCCGCTGAGGCTGATGGAAGGGCGGGCAACGGACTGACACGGCGACGCCGCTAACAGGAGGACACGCATGAACCTAGCCGACTGGCTGGACGCCACGGCCCGGGCAAAACCCGACGCGCCGGCGATCTTCGAGGGTACCGAGCTCTACGCGACCTATGCCGGTTTCGCGGCACGGGTGCGTGCACTGGCGGCAGGCCTGCAGGCCGCGCACGACCTCAAGGCTGGTGACCGCGTCGCCGTCTTCATGAAGAACTGCCCGGCCTATCTCGAACTTTTCTATGCGGTTTGGTGGTTCGGCGGCACCATCGTGCCGATCAACAGCAAGCTGCATCCCCGCGAGGCGGCGTGGATTACGGGTGACGCCGGTGCGGCGGTTCTCGTCTGCGACGGTGACGGGCTGGGCGCGGATGCAGGCCTGCCGGCCGACTGCGCACAGATCGCCGTAGGCTCGCCGCAATGGTCCGCCCTCTTCGAGCAGGTTGAGGGAGATGCCTCGCCGGCGCGCGTGTCGGGGGATGATATTGCCTGGCTGTTCTACACATCGGGCACGACCGGCCGACCCAAGGGCGTCATGCTGACCCATTGGAACATGCGCGTGGCAACGCTTGCCTATGCGCTGGATGTCGACCAGCCCGCACCGGACCAGGCGACGATTTATGCGGCGCCCATTTCGCACGGCGCCGGCATCTACAACTTCGTCTTCGTGCGCGCCGGCGGTAGTCACGTGTTCCCGCTGTCGCGCGGCTTCGACCCGGCCGAGATCGAGGCGCTGTCGCGCCATTTTGGCCAGGCGGTGATGTTTGCCGCGCCCACCATGGTCAAGCGCATGATCGAGGCCGCCAAGGCTTCGGGCTATCGCGGCGAGGGCATCCGCACCGTCGTCTATGGCGGCGGCCCGATGTATGCGGCCGACATCGACGAGGCGCTGTCGCTGTTTGGCCCTCGCTTCGTCCAGATCTACGGACAGGGCGAGACGCCGATGACGATCACGTCGCTGACCCGCGAACTCGTTGCCGACGAGACGCATCCGCACTGGCGAGAGCGCCGTGCCTCCGTCGGGCAGGCTATGTCCTGCGTTGAGGTGCGCATCGCGAACGACGGCGAGGATGTGCAACCCGGCGAAGCGGGCGAAATCCTCGTTCGTGGTGCGACAGTGATGAAGGGCTATTGGCGCAACGAAAAGGCGACGGCTGAGACCCTACGTAACGGTTGGCTCCATACCGGCGACATCGGCCGGCTCGACGAGGACGGCTTCCTTACGCTCACCGACCGTGCCAAGGACCTGATCATCTCCGGCGGCACCAACATCTATCCGCGCGAGGTCGAGGAGGTGGTGGCCCGGCATCCCGGCGTGCTCGAGGTCTCGGTCGTCGGCCAGCCGAGCGCGGAGTGGGGCGAGGATGTCGTAGCCTTCGTGGTGCCGCGCGGCGAAGGCGCCTGCGATGCCAAGGTGCTCGACGCATGGTGCCGCGCCGAGATGGCGTCTTTCAAGAAGCCGAAGCGTTATGTTTTCTGCGCCGAACTGCCGAAGAACAGCTACGGCAAGGTGCTCAAGACGGAACTGCGCAAGCAACTGGCCTAGGCAGGCACGATTGTGGTTGGCATTGGAGCGCCGATGCCAACCACACGATCAGGTTCGCAAGGCTACTTACTTGCGATGATCTGGTCGACAAGCTCCTTGCCAAATGTGCCGTAGTAGGTCTCATACGCAGTCGTCAGCGCCTTCTGAAAAGCAGCGCGTTGCTCCGCGCTGAGTTCTCCGACGTCCATTCCCGCTTCCTTGAGCTGTGCGACGCCGGAGGTCTCGACGTCGTCGACGAAGCCGCGCATGGCGGTCACGGCTTCGGAGGCCGCGTTGCGGAAGATCTCCTGGTCCTCTTCCGACATGCCGTCCCAGAGCTGCTTGGAGACGAGCAGCATCGCCGGCGAATAGACGTGGCCCGACAGGGTCAGGTACTTCTGCACTTCCGACAGCTTGGCGGACGTGATGACCGACAGCGGGTTCTCCTGGCCGTCGATGGTGCCCTGCTGCAGGGCGCCGATCACCTCCGGCCATGCCATCGGGGTGGGAGCCGCGCCCAGCGCCTCGAAGGCGGTGATGTGGGTCGGGTTTTCCATCGTGCGCAGCTTCAGGCCGGCGACGTCGGCAGGCCCTGCAATGGCGTTGCGGTTGTTGGTGATGTGGCGGAAGCCCTGCTCGCCCCAGGCAAGTGCGACCAGGCCGACATCGTCGAACTTTGCCAGGATCTCCTGGCCGATCGGACCGTCGAGCACGGCGCGGGCATGGGCAAGGTCACGGAACAGGAAGGGGATGTCGAAGACGCCGGTCTCCGGCACGAAGTTCGACAGCGTGCCGGACGAGACGATGGTCGCCTCGACGGTGCCGAGCTGCACGCCCTCGATGACCTCGCGCTCGCCGCCGAGACCGGAGGAGGGGAAGTGGCGGAACACATGGCGGCCGTCGGTCTCGGCCTCGACGACCTCCTGCCACTTCTCGGCAGCCACGCCGTAATGCGACGTCGTCGCCAGAGCATAGCCGAGCTTTACCTCCTGCTGCGCGTAGGCGAAGACCGACAAGGCCAAGGTCGTTGCAGCGGCGAATATCGTGCCGGCGATGTGTCTAACGTAGTGGTTCATGTTTCTTCCTCCCTGTTGAAGATTGTGACGCAACCTATCCCGTGACGGCTCCCTTGCTGGCGGGGCTGGCGAGCGCTGCGAATTTGGCGAGTACGCCACGCGTGTAGCGCGGCTTCGGCTGGGTCCAGTTGCGCCGTCTGCGCTCGATCTCGTCGTCATCGACGTCGAGCTGGATCAGACGCGAGGGTGCGTCGATGGTAATCATGTCGCCTTCCTCGACCAGCGCGATGGTGCCGCCCTCGAAGGCTTCCGGCGTGACGTGGCCGACGAGCAGTCCCCATGATCCGCCGGAAAACCGCCCGTCGGTGATGAGGCCGACCTTGTCGCCGAGGCCGCGCCCCACGATGGCTGACGTCGGCGCCAGCATTTCAGGCATGCCCGGCCCGCCCTTGGGGCCGAGATAGCGCAGCACCAGCACGTCGCCGGGACGGATCGCATCCGACAGGATGGCGTGCATGGCGCTCTCCTCATCCTCGAACACGCGTGCCGGCCCGGTAATCGATGTCGATTTCAACCCGGTGATCTTCGCGACGGCACCGTCTTCGGCGAGATTGCCGCGCAGGATCGCCAGATGGCCCTCCTTGTAGAGTGCATCTTCGACGGGACGCACAACGTCCTGATCGGCAGGGGGCTGGCCGGCACCTGCGCCAGCTCTTCAGCGATGGTCCTGCCGGTAATGGTCAGGCAGTCGCCGTTGAGCATCCCGGCTTCGAGCAACAGCTTCAGCACCTGCGGCACGCCGCCCTGCCGGTGCAGGTCGACGGCCATGTATTGACCCGATGGCTTCAGGTCGCAGATGACCGGCACCTTGCGCCGCATCCGTTCGAAGTCCTCCAGCGTCCATTCGACTTCAGCCGCATGGCAGATGGCGAGGTAGTGGAGGACTGCATTGGTGGAGCCGCCGGTCGCCATGACCAGCGCGATGGCGTTTTCGACGCTCTGCCTGGTGATGATGTCGCGCGGCTTTATCCCCTTCTTCACCGCCTCGACGAGCACGCGCGCCGACTCCGCCGTGGACTCCAGCTTTTCGCCGTCGACGTTCGCCATGGTCGAAGACCCCATCAGCGACATGCCGAGGGCCTCGAAGGAGGAACTCATCGTGTTGGCCGTGTACATGCCGCCGCAGGCGCCGGTGGTGGGGCAGGCATTGTGTTCTATGCCTTCGAAATCCTCCCGGCTCATCGTGCCGGCATTGAATGCTCCTACGGCCTCGAATGCGGAGATGACGGAAAGGTCCTGCTCCTTCCAGCGGCCGGGCTTGATCGTGCCGCCATAAACGTAGATCGCCGGAACGTTTGCCCTAGCGATACCCATCATTCCGCCGGGCTTGTTCTTGTCGCAGCCGCCGATAACCAGCACCCCGTCCATCCACTGGCCCTGCACGGTGGTTTCAACGCAATCCGCTATGACCTCGCGGGAGACTAGAGAATATTTCATGCCTTCCGTGCCCATGGACATGCCGTCGGAAATCGTGGGCACACCGAAAATCTGGGCATTCGCGCCCGCCGCCTTGATCGCCGCAGCGGCGGCGTCGGCCAGCGGTTGGAGACCAGCATTGCAGGGGTGATGGTGGAGTGACCGTTGGCAATGCCGATCATCGGCTTGTCGAAATCGTCGCTGGTGTAGCCGAGGGCGCGAAACATGGCGCGATTGGGTGCGCGCTCATTGCCCTGCGAGATCGTTTTCGATCGCTCGTTATGTGGCACTGGCTGACTCCTCCGGCTGGCTTAGGCGGAGCCAAGCATAAACCCGAGTGAATTAATCCAGGAAATCTATTTATTATATGGTATTAGGTCGGCAAGAATATTAATGAGGTGCAACATGGAACTGCGCCAGCTTCGTCATTTCGTCGCCGTTGCGGAAGAACTGCATTTTGGCCGCGCCGCCGAACGGCTGGGCATCACCCAACCACCGCTCAGCCAGAGTATCCAGGCGCTCGAAGCCGAACTCGGCCTATCGCTGTTTTTTCGGACCAAGCGGAGTGTGCGGCTGAGCCCCGTGGGGCAGGAATGGCTGCCCTATGCGCGGCGGATCCTCGACGAGGCCGCGGTGCTGCCGGACCTCGCGCGCCGTCTGTCGCGTGGCGAAGTCGGCACGGTGCGTTTGGCGTTTGTCAGCTTCGTCAGCTACAGCTTCCTGCCGCCGCTGGTACGTCGCTTCAAGCAGTCATTCCCGGAGGTGGAACTGGTGATGAGCGAGGCGACGAGCGATGTGCAGATCGAGGCGCTTCTCGGCGGCGAGCTGGATGCCGGATTGATTATCCCTCCGCCAAACCGCGCAGTGCCCGTCCCGCTTGGCTATGTGCCTGTCGTGTCCGAGGAGCTTGTGGTCGCGGTACCGTCGGCGTGGATCGAGGCCGGGCAGATTGCGCCTGTCGGCGGAGCGGTGTCGTTCGACCATCTGCGCGACAAGCCGCTCATCCTGTTTCCAAGGCAGGGTGCGCCCGCGCTTCACGATGTTGTCACCCGCTATTACGCGGATCAGGGCGCGCGTCCGTTCATCGCGCAACATGCGATGCAGATGCAGACGATCGTCAACCTGGTCGCGGAAGGCATGGGGATCGCCTTCGTGCCGGGCTGCATGCGCAGTCTCGCGCCGCCGGGGGTCACATATCTGAAGCTCGGCGGAACGGCTCCGGTGACGGAGGTGGGCGTGGCCTGGAGACCCGACAGCGCGTCGGAAGCACTCAGGCAACTGGTCGATATGGCAACGAGCGCTCGGGAAGGCCCGTTGCGGAATGATGCCGCTCGAGCAAACTGATTGCGCCAGCCAGAGAGGGGATAGCGCCAATGTCGGAAACCACGCGATCCAGGATCGTCGATGCCGCGGAAACCCTTTTCTATGCGCATGGCCTGCGCAGCGTCAGTGTCGACGCGATCGCGGCGCAGGCCGGCGTGACCAAGCGGACGCTATATTATCACTTCGAAAGCAAGGATGCGTTGATCGCCGCCTATCTGGAGGCGCGCGACGCGTCGACGCGCAGCCGGTATCGCGATTGGCTGGGTGATGACGACCGGCCGTTGCCCGACAGGATCGGGCGTATGTTTGTGGCGCTGGCTTCGCATGCGGCGCAGCCGAAGTGGCGCGGCTGCGGGTTTACCCGCGCGGCCGTCGAACTGGCTGGACAGCCGGGCCATCCGGCAGTGTTGATGGCGGCGGACCACAAGCGGCGTTTCGAGGCGTGGCTGGCCGAAGAATTGCGGAGCAGCGGCGCCGGGGACCCGGAAACGCTTGCGCAGCAGGTGATGCTGCTGCTCGAAGGCGCTATCGCCCTGATGCTCGTCCACCGCGACGTGACATACGCGCGGGTGGCCGGCGAGGCTGCCGCCACGCTTGTTTCCAGCCGGATTGCTAACCGGCTCGGCTCCGGCCGGAACGTGGAGGTGCGCGCCGTCGGCTGAAGCCAATCGGCATGTATACCGACTAGTGAGTTTCGCCTTTCCGGTGCGGGCTTATCGTCGGGGGAACTCGTCGAGGAGGATTCCCGTGCCGCAGCCGATTGCCAGACAATGGACGCCAGCTCTGATCCTGTGCCTTGTAGCCGCCGGCACCATCCTTTCGCTTTCGATGGGGCTGCGGCAAAGTCTGGGTCTGTTCATGGAGCCGATGGTGCGCGCGACCGGCATCACGGTGGCAACGTTCGGCTTCGCGATGGCGCTTCAAAACCTTGCCTGGGGTATCGGGCAGCCGTTCATGGGCGCCTTGTGCGACCGCTTCGGCGGGCGTCTGGTCGTCGTGATCGCTGCTGCGCTGTATTGCGCCGGCCTCTACATGACCGCCTCGGGCGGGCATTTCGGGCTCTACATTGGCGGTGGGCTGCTGATCGGCCTGGCGGTGGCGGCAACCTCGCACGGCGTGCTGGTCGGTATCGTTTCACGCCTTGCGGCACCTGCCGTGCGTGCGACGGCGGTTTCGATCCTGGCAGCCGTCGGTTCGCTCGGTACCTTCGTCGTTGCACCTGCCGCGCAGGTAATGATCGACGCCTGGTCCTGGCAGGGCGCGCTCGGTGGTCTCGCCTTGCTGGCGGCATCGATGGCGGCTGTGGCGTTGCTGTTTCGGCGAGGGGTGTCGATCCGGTCGCTTCAAGTCCGGCGCGCCGCGTCGATGCACGCAGTGCGATTGCCGAGGCCCTCGCCAACCGCACATTCGTCATCACGACCTTTGCCTTCTTCGCCTGTGGTTTCCAGTTGATATTCATCGCGACGCATTTGCCGAACTTCATCGCCATATGCGGCCTGCCGCCTTCCGTCGGCGCCGAGGCGATTGCGCTCATCGGCATATGCAATGCAGTGGGAACGCTGGTTGCAGGCTATCTGTGCCAGCGCTGGGGCAACCGGAACGTGCTGGCGCTGATCTACCTGTTGCGTACCGCGTCGGTTGCCATCTTCTTCGCGCTGCCCGTCAGCGTCGAGACGACGCTGGTCTTTGCAGCGGCCATGGGCTTCCTGTGGCTGAGTGTCGTTCCTCCGGTCAGCGGCCTCATCAACGGATTGTTCGGCCCGGCGAATTTCGGCGCCCTGTTCGGTGTCATGTTCATGAGCCACCAGGTCGGCGCTTTCCTCGGCGCCTGGCTGGGTGGCCTGAGCTACCAGTGGAGCGGCAGCTATTCGATTGGCTGGGTGTCCCTCATCGTAGTCGGCGTTCTGGCGGCAATGCTGCAACTGACCGCCGCCGATGACCGCGCGCGGGCCCTGCGCCAGCAGTGAACGAACTCGCTGTTAGCCTTGTACGGTATTCGCCATCCGTGCGAGCCGCCGCAGCTTCTCCAGTTTCGTTTCGCGCGGCTCGTGCATGTCCATCATGCCGGTGAATCCGCCGTCGGGCCGCATGAGGAAGACGCCGGCCGTGTGGTCCATCGTGTATCCGCCCGTCTCGAGCGGCACCTTTTTCGCGTAGGCGGAAAAGGACTTCAGCGTGTTCTCTGTTTCCGTAGCCGACCCACGAAGCGCGGTTATGCGGCTGTCGAAGGACGTCATGTAGCTCGAAAGCGCGGCCGGCGTATCCCGTTCCGGGTCGACGGTGACGAATAGGACCTCGAAGCTATCTGCGTCCGGACCGAGATCGGCCATCAGGTCCGTGAGTTCGAAGAGCGTCGTGGGACAGATGTCCGGGCAATAGGTGAAGCCGAAAAACACGATATACGGGCGACCGGCAAGCGACTGGTTGTCGATGCGTTTGCCTGCGGGCGTCAGAAGCGAGAACGGGCCGCCGACCTTTGCCGTTCCGCTGGCTGTTGTCTGCCGGCCAACCTGGCTTTCGGGAAACTGCATCGAGATGAGCAGAAAGCCACCAAGCACGAAGACAGCCGCCCACACGGCCAGCCGGAATAGCCGGAGGCCCTTCATGGCTTGTGACCTGCATGCTCGCCGTCCCCGGTTGCTCCGCCCAGGGCTGTGCGCTGGATCACGAACTCGATGTCGATCGTTCCCGACCGCGCGAACTCAAGCGTTGCCTTGAAGCTGTCTCCTTCGACCAGTTGCCGGTCCGGGCCTATGAGCATCAGATGCATGCCTCCGGGTGCAAGCTCGATGGTTGCGCCGGGCGCAATCTCAGCGCCGTCGGGAAGGAGCCGCATGCGTGCGACACCGTCGTCCATCGTCATCTGGTGAATCTCGATGCGCGACGCGATCGGTGTGGAGCCGCCAAGCAGCCTGTCAGGTTCCGATCCTGTGTTTGTGACTGTCAGATAGGCCCCCGCTACCGGGGCGGACGCCGCCGTAACCCGCGCCCAGGGGTGGTCGATCACGACAGCGCCGGAAGAAAATTCATGCGCTGACGCGGCTGTGGAACAGAGCGTCCCGGCCAGCAGGACGACTTTGAATGGCAATGACAAGAAACGGCTCCCTCAATGAACGGTTTTTCGAATGCGGCAATTGGCGATCGAGCCTCGATCAGCTTTCCGAGATGCCTTTCCAGCCGAGCAGGCGCATGGCGTTCGCCGTGACAAGCACCGTGGCGCCCGTGTCGGCCAGAATGGCGGGCCACAACCCGGTCACTCCGAGAACCGTGGTCACCAGGAAAACGGCTTTGAGGCCGAGCGAGATGGTTATGTTCTGGAAGATGTTACGCATCGTCAGGCGCGACAGCGTGACCATGTTGGCGACATCGATGACACGACCATGCAGAACCGCAGCGTCCGCGGTCTCGAGCGCCACGTCGGTTCCGCCGCCCATGGCGATTCCGATGTCGGCTGCGGCAAGTGCGGGAGCGTCGTTGATGCCGTCTCCAACCTTGGCGACAAACCTGCCTGCCTTGCGCAGTTCGCCGACGATCTTCTGCTTGTCCTGCGGCATCAGTTCTGCCCGGGCTTCCATGCCCAGGGTGCTTGCGATTGCCTTCGCCGTGCGCCGGTTGTCGCCGGTGAGCATGATCGTTTCAGCACCGAGATCGCGCAGCGCAGCGATGCCCGCCCTGGCATCCTCGCGCGGCTCGTCGCGCATCGCGATGAGGCCGGCGACGGTGTCTGCCACAAGCAGCACAGACACCGTCTTGCCCTCGTCGTTCAGGGCGGCGATGCGCGCTGACAGTGTCTCGTCCAGCACGACCTTTTCGGACGCCGCGCGCGGGGAGGCCAGAAATAGCTTCACACCGTCGACGGTGCCCACGACTCCCTTGCCACCTACGGCACCGGCATCCGATGCCGCTGTCACGGCCACCTTCTCGTCGTCGGCCTTTGCCAGTATGGCGGTTGCCAGCGGATGGCCCGATCCCGCTTCAAGGGCGGCTGCCAGCCGCAGAACCTCGTGCTTCGTGCGATCGATCGCGATGATGTCTGTAACCTTGGGCTTACCTTCTGTGAGCGTTCCGGTCTTGTCGAATGCCACGCTGTCGACCTTGCCGAGATTCTCCAGAATGGCCCCGCCCTTCATCAGCAGACCACGTCGGGCGCCGGCCGAAAGGGCAGCGGCAATTGCCGCCGGCGTTGAAATCACGAGGGCGCAAGGGCAACCGATCAAAAGTGCGGCGAGCCCGCGATAGATCCATGTCTCCCAGTCTGCGCCGGTAAGCAGCGGCGGCAGGATGGCGATCAGTGCCGCCACGACCATCACGCCAGGCGTGTAATATTTTGCGAACCGGTCAATGAAGCGCTCGGTCGGTGCCTTGGTCTCCTGTGCTTCCTCGACGAGCGCGATAATGCGGGAGATGGTGTTGTCGGCGGCGGCAGCAGTGACCCGAACCCGCAACACGCCTTCCTGATTTATGGTGCCTGCAAAGACGACGTCGCCGGGCTCCTTGCGCTTTGGCACGGATTCGCCGGTGATCGGCGCTTCGTCGACCGCGCTTTCGCCACTGACCACTACGCCGTCCGCAGGGATCCTGTCGCCCGGCCGTGTGAGCACGACCATATCGACCCCGAGGCTTTCCGCCGCCACCGTTTCCGTTGCGCCGTCGCGCTCGACAAGCGCGGTCTTCGGCATCAACGTTGCAAGTGCGCGTATCGAGGCGCGGGCGCGGCCCGTCGCGATCCCCTCGAGCAATTCGCCGACGAGGAAGAGCACCACGACGACGGCTGCCTCTTCCGCCGCATCGATGACAACCGCACCCACCGCTGCGATCGTCATCAACGTCTCAATGGTGAACGGGCTGCCGTTCGTGGCCCCGGCAAGCGCGCGGCGCGCAATGGGAATCAGTCCGATGGCCATGGCGATGATGAAACCCCATGGCTGCGTCTGCGGGAAAAGCTTGGCGGCCACGAAAGCTATGGCAAGCGCTGCGCCGCAGGCGATGGTCAGCCGCGCCTTCGATGTCGCCCACCAGGGACCGTCCTGCGGGGCGTGGTCGTGTCCGTGCAGACCCTCCAGCCCGTCAGACTTTTCAGCGCGCGAGCTGTTCCTGGACGAACCCGAATGGCTGGTCGGTTCGCCCGTTCCATGTCGGGCGCCATGCTCGTGCGCGTGGTCGCCGGTGCAGCCCTGCGCTGCCTTGGCCTTTGCGTCCGCCGGGCTCTGCGCGTTCCCCGCAGGGACTGTCTTGTAGCCCAGCCCGCTTACCTTCCGCGATACCGCGGCGACATCGAGGCTGTCGTCGTGCTCGACAGTCATGGTGCCGGCGACAACCGAGACTTTGACATCGGCAACGGACGGCATGCGGCGTACCGCGGTATCGATTTTCGCCGCGCAACTCGCGCAATCCATGCCTTCGACCCTGAAGCGGGTCTGGCGGCTCGAAACGGTCATTGTAGACACTCCTGACTCACAGGAGTGTCGGTATAAGACCTCTAGTGGCTAGAGAGACAAGGGGTGGCGCAGGAAATCTTAACCTGCGCCGTGCGTCAGATTGACTTCTTGGCGCGGTGCGTGCCTCTGCGTCACTTTAGAAATGGGTGTTATATGAGGGGGCGGCATTTGGGTGCTTTTGGGAAATACGCCCGCATTGTGCGGCTGCTGGTTGTGCTGACGGTGGCGACGCAAGCCGTCTTCGCCGCGGCGGCTCTCGTGTCCCTGTTCCTTTCACGCCATGTGTGGGCTGCGGACATGGCCAACTTCCTGCGCCCGCACCTGTTCCTTGCTGGCGCGGGCCTTTTCGTGTTCGGCTTTGCCCTGCCGTCCCGATGGGCCAGGGCAGGCGGTGTTCTCGCACTCGTCGCCGCCGCCGTTCCCTTTTTTCTCCTGCCGGCTCCCGCGCCATCGACGCCCGGAACGGCGATCTCCATGGTGAGCGCCAACATCTATGTCGACAACCCGGACCCCTCGGGTTTTCTTGCGATACCGGAAGTCGCCAGCGCCGACATCGTGGTTCTGCAGGAGATGACGCCGTTGTGGCAGGATGCGCTGGTGGCCAGCGGCCTGTGGCCCCACGAGAGCAGCCGAGACCTTGACGCCAACACGGATATGAAGCTGTTCAGCCGGTTTCCCGTCTTGGACGAGAGGACGGTTTCGCCGCAAAGCACGGATACCGGCGGCCGCTTCGCGGTCCGCTATGAAGTGCTCGTTGGCGAGCGGACGGTGGTCGTCTACGCGGTGCACCCGCAGACGCCCAGAACCCCGCCGATGTGGCGCGAGCGCAGCGCCTATCTCCGCGACCTTGCCGAGGCTCTCAAATCCGAACCGCCTGAGACACCGGTTATCGTGGCGGGCGACTGGAATACACCGTCCTGGTCTCCCTTCTTCCAGGACCTGCTGTCGTCGACCGGCTACCGCACGACCGAATCGCGCTGGTGGCCGGCTCCGACGCGCTTCAGCACGAGATACGGGGCGGTGACGCAGTTGGGCACCCCGATCGATCGCATTATCGTCTCGCCGTCGGTCGGCCTCGAAGATCTGTCGACGGGCCCTACATTTGGATCGAACCATCTTCCGGTCATCGCGAGGCTGACCATTCCGTAGCGCTCTCAAGCGGCCGGGTTCCCGGGGCGCTCGGCCTACAGGCGGGGATACAAGACGCATGCGATTGACATCACTTTTCGTGCGCCAGCGGTCGTGTTGATGCTCTGCACGGCGGCCACCGCCGCCGAGCCGCCGGTTGGGGTTTTCCTGTTTTATCCGCAAGAGGGCGGTGCGCCGACATCCGCCGATTGCGAGGCACTGGTCCGCGAGGTGAAGCCGTCCGTCGAGAAGGCCGAGGCCTGGCGCTGGGGCCGCGCACCAATGGGCGCCGACCTGGAATTCTATCTGTTCCTCGACCGGGACAGGATGGAGCCGACCTACGCGGCGGAGGGAGACTACGATTCCGGTACGGTCCGGTGGGGCGAGACGCGGGGCGGCGAGACGGGTTTCGACCTAGTCCCCGACGATCATCCGGAAGTCACGATCAAAGGTTCGGTGCAGACGCGGCCGGGCAGCCCGGTTGTCGCCGTCACGCTGCGCGGCGTCCCTTCGTCGGAGGGCAAGCAGGACCGGACGTCGTATTTCTGCCGTTTCGAGGATGAGATGCGGGCCTGATCCTAAGCGCGTTCCGACAGGAAATCCGCGATCAACTTGATGTTGAGCGCCGCGATGATGAACGCGATTGCGAATGCGAACGCGGCCAGCCCGCGCGGAGCGACGAGTGCGCCCATCTTGCGTTTGTCCGCCGTGAACATCACCAGTGGAAAGACTGCGAAGGACAGTTGCAGGCTCAGGACAACCTGGGTGAGGATCAACAGACGCGCCGTGCCGCTTTCGCCATACCAGATGGTGACGGCCGCCGCCGGCACGATGGCGATCGCCCGGGTCACCAGCCTGCGCAGCCACGGCGGCAGCCTGATGTCGAGAAAGCCTTCCATCACGATCTGGCCCGCAAGCGTCGCTGTCACGGTTGAATTGATACCGGAACACAGAAGCGCAACGCCAAAGAGCGTCGGTGCGATCGCGGCGCCGAGCAGCGGCGCCAGCAGGCTGTGCGCCTCGCCCAACTCGACGATTTCCGTTCGTCCGGTGGCATTGAATGTCGCGGCGGCGAGGATCAGGATCGCCGCATTGATACAGAGCGCGAACATCAGCGCGACCGTCGAGTCGATGGTGGCGAACTTCAACGCCTCCCGCTTCTCGGTCAGGCTGTCGCCGTAGTTACGGGTCTGGATGATACCGGAGTGCAGATAGAGGTTATGCGGCATCACCGTGGCGCCGAGGATGCCGAGCGCGAGATAGAGCATTTCAGGATTGCTTACGATCTCCGTCGTCGGCGCAAAGCCTCTTATGACGTCACCCCAGTCGGGATCGGCCAGCACGATCTGCAGCGCGAAGCAGACGGCGATGATGCCGAGCAGGGCAATCACCAGCGCTTCAACCCACCGGAACCCGAGCTTCTGGAGGTAGAGGATCAGGAAGACATCCAGCGCGGTGATGATCACGCCGATTTCCAGCGGAATGCCGAAAAGCAGGTTGAGCCCGATGGCCGTTCCAATCACCTCGGCGATGTCGGTGGCGATGATCGCGATCTCCGCAAGAAACCATAAAACGCGCGATACCCACACCGGGTAGGCGTCCCTGCATGCCTGGGCGAGATCGCGGCCGGATGCGATCGCCAGCCGCGCGCAAAGCGACTGCAGGACGATCGCCATGATGTTGGAGATCAGGGCGACCACGAGAAGCGTGTAGCCGAACCTTGAGCCTCCGGCGATCGACGTCGCCCAGTTGCCAGGGTCCATATAGCCCACGGCAACGAGATAGCCCGGCCCGAAGAAAGCCGCTGCCCTTCGCCAGGACGATCCGCCGGCGCGCACCGGGACCGACCGGTGAACGTCCGACATCGAAGGCACTTTGGGTCTGCTGCTCCAGCCTCCGGGAGGGTCTGGCGTTGGATCGGTCATGGACGCGCAATCATATGCAGTTGCAATTCATTTGCAAATAAAGCCGGTTCTGCATATTTTGCAAGCCGTTCCTTCCGCGCGGCAGTGTCCGCGCAGGATTGCTGCATAGAGAGGCTGGAGGCCTGCTTCTCGCCTGGGCTACTGATGCTCGCTTTCGCACATCTCGTGGTTGGCGAGCGACTGCAGGACGTAGCAGTCCTTGATATGGTCGCCATGACAGCAGGTGGCGATACGCCCGAGTTCCGTTTCCAACGTCTGCAGCCTGGCGATTTTCTCGCGCACGCTCTGGAGCTGGCGAACAGCAATCTGGTCGGCATCGGCGCAGGGGCGTTCCGGATGGGCGCTCAGCTCCAGAAGCTCCCTGATGGCCTCGATCGTGAAACCGAGATCACGTGCGTGCTTTATGAGCGAAAGACGGTCCCTGTCGCGGAGCCCGTAGCGACGCTGGTTCCCCTCCGACCGTTCGGCAGCCGCCATCAGTCCCATCTGCTCGTAGTAGCGGATGGTGGGAATCTTGACGCCCGTCTGGCGGGAGAGGGTTCCGATCGTCAGCATCAAATCCTCCAGTCTCTAGAGATATTAGCCACAACGAAGCGGTTTGTAACTGGCCTTTCGCCGCATTGGAACAAACCATGTTGGTCAACGAAAACTTGCTGCGACGCAGGCAATTTTCAGAAAAGTTGTATCTAATTCAAGTATCTGATTTTTCAGCGTTTTCAGGCGATTAAAGTATCTCTTCCCCACGGACAACGGGGAGACGACCAGATGATACGCCTGATGCTCGGCACCTTCGTGCTCATGATGTCGTGCGTTGCTGCTTCGGCCAATGCCTTTCATTTCAATCCCACCCAACCGACCAGTGCGCGCAACATGCTGACCTTTGGCACAACGAGCATGCCCGTCGGCTATTACAACTACTGCCGCAACTATGCCGAGCGCTGCGCTCGGGCACCGGAAGGGCCGTCGGTCCAGCTCACCAAGCCGCGCTGGCGCGAGATTGTCGCGGTCAATGCCGAGGTGAACCAAGCTGTCGCACCGCTGACCGACATGGAGATTTTCGGGGTCGAGGAACGTTGGGAATATCCGACTACGGTCGGAGACTGCGAGGATTACGCGCTGATGAAGCGCAAGCGGCTGAACGAGATGGGGTATCCCCTCGGAGCCCTTCTGCTCACCGTTGCGCGCGACGCCAGTGGCGGAGGTCATGCGGTCCTGACCGTCGTGACGGATCTCGGCGACTTCATTCTCGACAACGTCGAGCAGAAGGTGCTGCCCTGGCAGGAAACGGAAATCTATTACCTCAAGCGCCAATCGCAGGATGACCTGAATCTTTGGGTCAGTCTCGTTGACGAGACCGCACCTCTCGCCTTTTCGGGCGGGAAAAGCGCTCCTTCGACCGCGGCCGCGAGGGAGAAGAGGTAGAGCGCAGCCTCGGCGAAGAGCATCTCCGTTGCATTATGCCCAAGCGCTAGACAGACAAGCCGCAACACCACTGAAAGTGTGAGGTAGGTGGCCGCTCCTGCGGCGATGAAAGTTCCCAGGCGCAACAACATTTCGTCGGGTGGGTCGCACTGTTTCGGTCGGCGCACCCTTTCACCATGGCCTCGCACGCGCCAGTCAAGCGTGTTTGATCCGTCCGTTACCAACGCCGTTACCGACGCGGACATCTCGCACCATACTCGCTCGCGAAGTTGTGGGCGGAAACATCATCTTAACTATGATAAGCGGACAATCGTGTCTTGGCCTAGCCGTACGAGTCCGTCGAAGAAGCGATAGTTGATGATGCCGACAGCACTGAGAATTGCAGGGATTGCAGCACTGGCGTTTTTGCTGAGCGCCTGTGTTTCCACCGTTCTCGACGTTGACAGCAAGGCGACGCAGCCCATTCCCGCCGCGCTCAAGGCCGAGATGTCGCGCAAGTCGATGTCGCCTTCCGCGCCCATTCTGGTCAGGATATTCAAGCAGGAAAGCGAGCTTGAAATCTGGAAGCGAGGCCGAAATGGCACGTTCGCGCTTCTGAAGACCTATCCGATGTGCCGTTGGTCGGGAAAGCTCGGCCCCAAGAAGCAGACCGGAGACCGGCAGGCGCCCGAGGGCTTCTACCATGTCTCGGCAGGCATGCTGAATCCCAAGTCCCAATATTACCTTTCGTTCAACCTCGGCTACCCGAACAGGCTTGAATCGGCGCTGGGCTACACTGGTGAAGCCCTGATGGTGCACGGCGCCTGCTCGTCGTCCGGCTGCTATGCACTGACGGACGAAGGCGTTGCGGAGATCTATGCTGTCGCGCGCGAGGCGCTGCGCGGTGGGCAGGGGTCGTTTCAGGTCCAGGCATTCCCCTTCCGCATGACGCCCGAAAACATGGCGAAGAATCGCAACGATCCCAACTTCGCATTCTGGTCCGATCTCAAGCAGGGATACGATATTTTCGAGGTGACCCGCCGCCAGCCGAAAGTTTCTCATTGCGGTGGCCGGTACGTCTTCGACAGGGAGTTTGAGGGCGGCGAACCGACGAATGCGCTTGCTGCCTGCCCGCCGTCGCTTGACGCATCATCGCCGCTGGTTGCCGCCAAGACACAGGCCGACCGTGTCGCGATGGAGAAGCTGACGGTGACGGGCACGGCGCTTTCCGCTCACGCCTACGTCGACGGCGGCATGCACCCGACTTTCCGCAAGCTCCTGGAGCGGAGCGGCGAAGCGGCGCTGGCAAAGCGAACCTCGCTCACATCCGTGCCGATCAGCCGCCCTGCCGCAGCGCTTGCCGATCCTCACTCACCCGGGAAATAGGGTGTTATGATCAAGGCGCTGGCCCTCCTCCTGCTGGTGTGTTTGGCCAGCCTGCACATCGCGGTGCAGCCGGCGACGGCCGGCTTCGAGCCGCCTGAAGCAGCATACCTCTCTGTTGACGCGGAAGACGGCGACGGCACGTCCTCGTCTTTGCCGGGCAAACCGACCGACTGTCACGATGGGTGTGTCTGGCTTGTCGCTGTGCAGAAACCGATGGAACACGCAACGGTCCGCGCACTTGTGACGGCGCGCCCATGCAGCGGTTTCGGAGCCTTCGCCGCCATACTTGGCCCTCCACCCCGATAGGTTTGCCCGGCGAAAAGATCGACCATCGCATCAGGCGGGAAACCATCCCGCGACACAGGGGTTGATGGTCGTAGATCGCTTTAGCCATCGCTTGAAATTCGAGCGGCCCGATGAACTTATCGTGAGTGAAACAGTGAATAGTTCAGATAATCGAGCATATCCGTCCCGCCGCCGGGTGTTGGGCCTGGCCGGCGCGGCAGCCGCAGGGTTGGTCTTGCCTGCATGCACCACGACCGAAGATATACCGGTCAGGCCCGTGCCCACAGGGCCCCGCGTCGACCCAGCCTATCTTTCCATGTACGGCCCCATGCCGCAGGAAGACTTTCCGATTCCGCGGTCGATTTGAGCAAGGTGCCCGACCGCTTCTATCGCCAGCTCGTCGACGACCCGACCGGGGAGCGTCCCGGAACGGTGGTCGTGGATACGCGATCCTTCTTTCTCTATCTCGTCCTGCAGGGCGGCCAGGCCATGCGCTATGGTGTCGGCCTGGGTCGGCAAGGCTTCGAATGGTCTGGCGACGGCGTGATACAGTGGAAACGTCGCTGGCCGACATGGACCCCGCCCGCGGAAATGATCGCCCGCCAGCCGGACCTCGAAAAGTACAGCGCCGAGAATGGTGGCCAGCCGCCCGGTCTGACCAACCCGCTAGGTGCCAGAGCCCTTTATATCTTCCAGGGCGGTCAGGACACGCTATACCGTCTTCACGGCACGCCTGAATACTGGACGATTGGCAAGGCTGTATCTAGCGGCTGCGTGCGCCTGATGAACCAGGACATCATCGACCTCTACGACCGCGTCGCCACCCCGTCGCCAATCGTCGTCCGGGGCGGTGTCGGGGTTTGATGCTGCTGGAAAGAAAGCGCTTGCATCTCTAGCCGCTAGAGCTTGCAGACTCATGTCTTCGGCATGGGATAGGCAAGGAGGCGGCGTAAGTTCGATGGTGGTCGGGTTTCACACGGTCGGCTGATGCAACGTTTTGTCCTTGTCATCGGTGCGGGGCAGGCGGGCCTCGCAGCCGCCTATCACCTGGCCCGCGCGGGTGAGCCGTTCGTTGTCGTGGACGGCGCCGACCGCGTCGGCGATAGCTGGCGGGCACGGTACGATTCGCTCACCCTCTTCACCCCGCGCCAGTTCAGCGCGCTGCCGGGGCTCAATCTCGACGGCAACCGCGAGCTTTATCCGGGACGCGACGAGTTTGCCGGCTATCTGGAGCGGTACGCCTCGCATTTCGAGTTTCCGGTCCGCCTGAACACGCGCGTCGTTCGTCTCTGCAAAGACGACGGCGTGTTCAACGCCGCGCTCGATGATGGATCCGAAATTCGGGCCAGCGATGTGATAGTGGCGACTGGCGGGTTTCAGCAAGCACTGACGCCTGCGGTGGCCGGCCAGTTCGGAAGCGGGGTGCTTCAGCTTACGACGCAGACCTACCGCAATCCGCATCAGTTGCCCGAAGGGCCAGTGCTTGTCGTTGGTGACGGCGCCAGCGGTCGTGACATCGCCGCCGAGGCAGCGCAAAGTCAGTCCACCATCCTGTCGACAGGCAAGCCCCGCAGGCTCTTTCCGGAGCGCGCGTTCGGCAAATCCGTGTGGTGGTGGCTGAACGTATCCGGCGTGCTTCGGGCGCCTGCAGAAAGCTGGATTGGCAACAAGTTGAAGCAGTCGGATGCGTTTCCGGACAGGGGCAGAAGCTTCAGTGCTCTTGCCGGTCTTGGCATACGGATCGCGCCGCGTTTGTCCGGTGCCTCCGGCAGCGAAGCCAGGTTTGCCGACGGAACTTCGGCCGCGATACGCACGGTTATCTGGGCGGTGGGCTACCGGGACGACAATCGGTGGATCGACATACCCGGAGCGATGGCTGCCGATGGGAGCGTTCTTCAGCGCGGCGGCATCTCGCCGGTGCCGGGCATGTTCTTCGTCGGCAGGCCATGGCAGCGCAATCGCGCGTCCGCGCTGGTCATGGGAGCCGGGCCCGACGCCGGCCATGTCGTTGCCAGCCTGTTGCATGAACGGAGAGGGTAGCGCGCTCCGTCGAGCGGTGTGGGAAGGCGCCCTGTGGCGCCTCCCCTGTTCGGCTTAGGCGGTCAGGATGGCGATATGCCGCTTCGCCTGCCGTAACGCCGAGATGAGCTGGTTCTGGCCACGCACCAGTTGCGTTTTGGCGAACCCAAGTGTGTCCGCGTGGCTGTCGAGCTCGGCCGCGACCGCGATCGAAGGCAGCGCCGGGATGGTCAGCGCCGGGTCATGATGGAAACGCGGAACGCGCGTGAAGTTGATCGGCACGAGGATGCGGGCCAGATCCTGGATGACCTGGTTTGCAGCCTTGGGCGCGATCTTTCCGGCTTCGACACCGGCGTAGAAATCCTCCAGTGCGCTGCTCAGTTCGGCGACGGCCTTCTTGGAGGCGGACAGGTCGAAACGGTCCCCGGCCTTGGCCTGATAGTCATCGATCGTCTCGGTGAACTCCTTCGTCGTTGCGCGCCAGTCGAACGGCAGGATGGTGGCGTTGGCGTTGCGCAGCACGGCAAGGAGATAGACCTTGATATCGCGCAGCAGGATGTCCTTGTCTGCGATCTCAAGCGTATCGTTTTCCGTATGCCAGGCGATGTTGCCGCCGCAGCCGCCGACCGTGTAGTAGCCCTTCTCCTCACGCAGGACGTCGGGCATCGTCGACGACAGCATCAGGTAGCTGGAAATGCCGATATTGTTGAAGGAGTAGTCGCCGGCGCGGTGCGGGCGTTCGCCTTCGATGGCTTTGCCCGCGACTTCCTCGATAACATCCGCGAGGAAGGTTTCGGTCTCGCTCATCCGGCACAGATTGATGAATTCGCTGGCCCAGCGGCAGCCAGGGCTGTCGCAGTTGACTTGCGCCACGGCGTTCTCTTCCAGATCGAGCGCGAACGCATCCGAGAACCAGGTTGAGCCGGCATAGCGGCCTGTCGAATGACCCGGCCACCAGCAGATGCGGACGGAGCGCTTCAGCTTGTCCCGGTTCGCCCAGAGCACGCGCGCGATTTCCAGCATGGTCGCGTCGCCGGTAGCGTTGTCGCCGACACCGACATCCCAGCTATCGAGATGGCCGTGCAGGAAGACGTATTTTTCGGGTTCTTCGGTGCCGGGGATGAAGACCTCGGGCAATTTGGAGGTAAACCAGCCTTCCTCCATTTCGGTGAAGAGCGTGACTTTGCCGCCCTTTTCGGCGATCTCGATCAGCGCCTCGCCATCGGGCTGGTTAACGGCGACCGCCGCGATCTTCGGCTTGCGCGGCAGGTCGTCGAGATCGGGCGTGCCCCAGATCGTGGTGCAGATGCCCCAGTGGACATCGACCCCGGGGTTGATGCCGATCACGCCGATGGCGCCGATTTCCTCGAACTGCGAGACGAGGCCGGGGCTCGCGAAGCCTTCCGAAATCACGATCTTGCCGCGCACGCGGTTCGCCAGCTCTTCGGTCGTGTCGACCTTCTGCTCGAACATGTCGGTTATCATGGCGTTGTGGCGGGCGCCCACATAGACCAGCTCGCCCGAAATGCCCTTGCGCGCATCCACGCTGTACGCCGGCGGCTTGGCGCGGAAGGACTTGCCCCCGGCTTCCACGCGTGCCGCGCCCGGAAGGCTGAGATAGAGGCTCGGCTCGTGCACCGTCACTTCGACACCGTGCTTGCGAAGGCGCTGCACCACCTCGTCCATGCCGCGGTTCACGTCCGTGGGATGTTCACGCTTGAATGTCGAGAAGCTCTCCACCAGCGCCCATGGTTCATCGACGGTCGCGGCTGACAGAATCTCGGTCTCGATCTGGTTCATGGAAGGAAGGCTCCCCGTTTGTTTTATTGAATGAAACATTGTTTCACAATGAGTTTACGCTACCAGAGCTCAGGTGCGCGGTAAAGCCGGTCGCGTGAATGACGCGCCCGGCCTTGCCTGCATAACGGTCGTGGAGAGGGAAACGGGCCCTAGGCGATCAGCGGCGTGCCGATCTGCGCGGGGTCGCCAGGATGGAGCGAGAGCTTCGAAGAAATTTCGGCCGCTGCCTCGCGCGCGGCCTGGATGTAGTGTTCGCGGCGCTCTTCGTCGAAGCGCACCATCGCGCCTGCGACGGAAATCGATGCGATGACATCGTCATGCGGTCCCATGATCGGCGCGGCAACGGAAAACGCGCCTTCGTCGAGGTCGTTGAGCGCGATGTTGAAGCCGTTTGCGCGGATTCGGTCGAGCAATTGGCGCAGCTTGTCACGATCGGTAATCGTGTAGGGTGTGAAGGCTTCCAGCGGCCCGGACAGCACGGCGTCGATGACGCTCTGGTCGGCAAACGCGAGCAGGCACAGCGAACCGCCGCCGGCATGGAGGGGACCGTTGCGGCCGGCCTGCGCGAAGAGGCGGATGGAGTGGTGTCCCGCGCGTGTTGCAAGTACCAGCGAGCGCGACCCCTCCCGCACGACGAGGTTGATGTTCTCCGAGGTCCTGTCGCGCAGCGCATCCATCACGGGCCGCGCCGCAAACAGAAGGCTGCCGTCGCGTCCGACACGTTCGCCGAGAACGCCCACCCGGTAGCCGAGCGAATAGACGGCCAGCTCCGGGTCGCGGAAGACGAAGCCGCGCTCCTCGAGCGTTTGCAGCAGGCGGAAGACGATCGACTTGGTCAGGCCAAGAGACTTCGAAAGCGTAGTGACGCCCTGACCCGGCTTCTCGCCAAGGGCTTCCAGCACGAGAAGCGCGCGGTCTACCGCTGCGATCCGGTAATCCCGATCCTGCCCCTCTTTTGTCATGGTGTCCTCCCGGATCGATTATCGCGTCAGCCGATGGGCTGTTGCAATATCGGAAAATTGTGATTTAGTGAGCGGAATAAGAAACGTAGTTTCATCTAATGAAACATGAGGGGTGAGTCAATGCGGATCGCTTACGTCGTGCCAGGGCCGATGTCGAAGACGTCGATGGGGGCCAAGGAGATGCGTCGCCGTGAGGAGCTTCTGAACTCCTGGGCGTTTTCGGGCACGGAGGTCTCGGTGGTCGATGTGCCCAGCGGTCCCGCCTCGATCGAGTCCGCCTACGAAGAGGCGATGTGCGTGCCCGCCACGATCGAGTTGATCATGAAGTGCGAGCGTGACGGCTTCGATGGTGCCATCATCGGCTGTTTCGGCGATCCCGGCCTGGAGGCCGCGCGCGAGATGGTGACGATGCCGGTGGTGGGGCCCTGCGAGAGTTCGCTATTGCTCGCGGCGGGGCTCGGCCACAAGTTTTCGATCCTCACCATCTTCGACAGCATGGCCGCCGGGCAGGAGCTTCTCGCCTATCGGGCAGGGGTGAAGGCCAAGCTTGCCTCGGTGCGCGCAACCGGCATTCCCGTTCTCGATCTGATGAAGGATCCCGAAGCGACGAAGTCCCGCTTGATCGACGTCGCCAAGGTATGCGTTGAGCAGGACCGTGCGGATGCTTTGCTTTTCGGCTGTATGACGATGTCGTTCCTCGACATGGCGGATGAGGTCTCGGCCGCCGTGGGAGCCCCCGCCGTCAATGCCGGCAAGGCCGCGCTCAAGCACGTGGAGACACTTGTATCAATGGGACTTTCCCATTCGAAGACCGCTTTCCCGACGCCCGCCAAGATGAAGGCCGGGCAGTCCGTGGAGACCCTGCGCGTTGCATGAGCGACGCGCCAATAAAAGCAAACGATACCCATCCAGAGGAGAACTAGCATGAGGTCCTGCTTCAAGGCGGTCAGCTTGGCTGCCATTCTCGCGGCTTCAGCCGTGATGCCGGCTCTTGCCGGCGACCAGATCCGCACGATCGATCTTTTTACCCGTCCTCAGGCTGCGCAGCCGCAGGAATTCCAGTCGATCCAGCTCATCGCCCAGGAATGGCGCAAGCTCGGTCTCGACGTGAACGTTCGGGTGATGCCGTGGGAGCAGATGTCCGACATCGTCTGGTACCAGCGCGATGCGTGGGATGTGACAGCCTGGCAGATGGTGGGCCGTCCGGAGCGCTCCGACCCGGACGAGATAATCTACAACCTTTTCCATTCTTCCACGGCCGAAAAGGGTTACAACTTCATCGGCTATATCAATCCGGCCTATGATGAAGTGGCGACAGCGCAGCGCGTCGAGATCGACGAGGAAGCGCGCAAGGGCCTGATCTACAAGGCGCAGGAAATTCTGGCTGCCGACCAGCCCAACATGATGCTGGTTCATCCGCGGCAGACCTTCGCTTTCGACAACACGGTCTGGAACAAGGACTCCGTCGTCGAGCAGAGCGGCATCGGCATCCGCAACACCTGGACCTTCATGTCGCTGGAACCGCTGGGCGAGCAGAAGGACATCATCCTCAATTCGGGTGACAACGTTCAGGCGATCAATCCGCTCTACATCTCCGGCGGCGTCGATAGCTGGGTGTTCGAGCTGGTCTACGACCGTATCGCCCGCGTCGGCCCGGACGGCCTGCCGAAGCCCTGGGCGGCTGAAAGCTACGAATGGCGTGACGACAAGACCATCGAGGTCAAGCTCCGCGAGGGCATGCAATGGCATGACGGCGAGCCGCTGACCGCCGAGGACGTCAAGTTCTCCTTCGAGACCGCGGTCTCCGGTGAAGCGCCGATGTACGCGCCGTTTGCGTCCAACATCGAGACGATCGAGGTGGTCGACGACCTCAACCTCGTGTTCACGCTGAAGCAGCCGGCTGCATCCTTCATCACCTCCAGCCTTGCCAAGATCAACCTGATTCCCAAGCATGTCTGGGAGCCGGTGATCGAGGACCTGAAGACAAAGGAAGAGAACGCCGAGAGCTATCAGGAGCAGACACCGATCGGCTCCGGTCCGTTCAAGTTCGAGCGCTGGCTGACCAATGAGGAAATCGTCCTCTCCGCCCACAAGGACCACTTCAATGCGCCGAAGGCCGATCGCTGGATCCTGCGCATCGTCCCCAACGTCGAGGCTGCGCTTGGCATGCTGCGCTCCGGCGAGATCAACTTCATGGGTGAGTTTGCCGGCGATCCGCAGGTGCTGCTTCAGGCGGCAGAGCAGGACGGCGATCTCGAGGTCGTCTCCACGGTGGAGATGGGCTTCCGCTACGTGGCGTTCAACAACCGCCGCGCGCCGTTCGACGATCCCGCATTCCGCAAGGCTCTCTCTCAGGCTGTCGACCGCCGTCTGATCGTGGGCGCTGCCTTCCGCGGATTTGCGGAACCGTCCAATTCCGTCATCTCTCCGGCGCTCAAGTTCTGGTACGATGCGGCCGTGATGGACGGGTTCGAGACCGGGACCGATGTCGCGGCGCGGATGCTCGAAGAGGCGGGCTACACGCTCGAAGGCGGGCGCCTGCACTATCCGGGCGACAAGACCGAAGAGCTCGCGAAGTAGACGATCCTGGGCGGCACGCTGGCATTGGTCGGCGTGCCGCCATCGATTTGGCGGTACCGCTCGGCTTCCTGCGCCGACGTTGGAGTTCTCCCATGCCTCACCTGAAGGCGGCGCTCAGCCGTACGCTTCAGCTTCTGCTTGTTCTCTGGGCCGTGGTGACGATCCTGTTCCTGATGTTCAGGCTCATGCCGGGCAACCCGATGGCGGCCTACATCGATCCGACTTTTACCGTCGAGCAGCAGCAGGCGCTGATGGCGCAGTTCGGTTTGGACAAGCCGCTGTGGGAGCAATACTTCATCTATGTCGGCAATCTTTTGCAGGGTGAGCTTGGCCAGAGCTTTCGGTACCGCGAGCCCGTCGCCGACCGCATCCTGGCGCTCCTGCCCAACACGCTGATCCTCACATTCACCTCGCTTATCATCGCCTATGTGTTCGGCATTCTTGCCGGCGCCTATCTCGCCTGGAAGCGTGGCGGCGTCGTGGAAAATGCGGCAATCCCGCTGGTGCTGACGACGCGGGCCATGCCCGAGTTCTGGCTGGGCATGGTGCTGCTTGCGATCTTCTCCTTCAATCTCGGCTGGTTCCCCGCTGGAGGCACGCGCCCGGCCGGCGCGAACTACGACAGTTTGTGGGCGCTTTACACCTCGCGCGATTTCCTGACCTACCTGGCGCTGCCGGCGCTGACGCTGGCGATCTACAGCCAGGGCCTGCCGCTGCTTCTCATGCGCTCCAACATGCTGGACGTCATGAAGGAAGACTTCGTCACCATGGCGCGCATCAAGGGACTGTCGAACTGGACCGTCGTGGTGCGCCATGCGGCGCGCAACGCGCTGCTGCCGGTCATGACCTCGTTTGCGATCGCGGTGGGCTACCAGCTCCAGGGCAATGTGGTAGTCGAGTCGGTTTTCTCGTGGCCCGGTCTCGGGCGCGAACTCGTCAACGCGGTTTCGGCTTCCGACTATCCGCTGGCGCAGGGCGCGTTCCTGATGATTGCCGTGGTGGTCATCGTCATGAACCTGATCGCCGATCTTCTCTATGCCTTGCTCGATCCGAGGATCAGCCATGCTTGATGCCGCGGTGGAAAGAAAGCCGAGCCTGATCGGACGCATGTTCCGCAGCCTACGTTTACCGCTGAACGACCCGTTTGCCGTTCTGGGATTGCTGATCTACGCGGTATTCGTGCTGACCGCGATTTTCGCCGACCAGATAGCGCCATACGATCCGACGGAGATTCTCTCTACACCCGATTACAATCTGGCGGCCGACCTGCGGCCGGGCGAAGACGGCTACATACTCGGCACCACCAGCCTTGGCCGTGACATCTTCTCCCAGATCGTCCACGGCTCGCGCTCGGCGCTGCTGATCGGCATCACGGCCGCCTTCATGGTGGCGCTGATCGGCTCCATCGTCGGCCTCGTATCCGGATATTTTCGCGGCTGGGTCGACGTGATCCTGATGCGCCTCGCCGACATCGCCTTCGGCATTCCGTTCCTGCCCTTCGTCATCGTGCTGGCCGCGTTTCTGGAACCCTCTATCTGGAACGTCGTGATCGCCATGGCGCTGGTTCTGTGGCGCGACACGGCGCGTGTCATCCGCAGCCAGGTGCTGACCTTGCGCTCGCGCGGCTACGTCGATGCCGCGCGCGTCGCCGGCTCTTCCGACATGAAGATCATCCTGCGCCACATCGCGCCGAACATCCTGCCGCTGTCGTTTCTCTACGGTTCGATCGCGATCGGATGGGCCATCCTCACGGAAGCCTCGATCTCGTTTCTCGGCTTCGGCGATCCCCAGTCGATAAGCTGGGGCTACATGCTGCAGGACGCCTTCGCCAGCCAGGCATTGGCCAAGCAGGCCTACTACTGGTTCGTGCCGCCCGGCATCTGCATCATCCTCGTCGTTTCCGCCGGCTTCTTCATCACGCGCGGCTACGAAAACATCCTCTTTCCCAAGCTTGGCCGATGACTGAACCGCTGCTTTCCGTCCGCGACCTCAAGGTCAGCTATAAAGTCGGCTCCGGCAGGATCGATGCAGTCGACGGTGCGAGCTTCGATGTGCCCGCGGCTCGATCGTCGGCCTCGTCGGAGAGTCCGGCTGCGGCAAGACGACGGTCGCGCGGGCGCTGACGCGCGTCATTGCCGACAATGCCGCAATCACCGGCGGCCAGATGATGTTCGGCGGGCGGGACCTCGTGACGCTTCCCGAGCGCGAGATGAACGCCCTGCGCTGGCGCGACATCGCATTCATCCCGCAAAGTGCGATGAACTCGCTCGATCCGGTCTACACCGTTGAGTATCAGCTCAACGAGGTGCTTCGGCGGCGCGGCGGCCTTGGCCGTCGGGATGCGCGCAGGCGCTGCGAGGAACTGTTCGAGCTGGTGGGCATCGACCGTGGGCGTCTGTCGGACTACCCGCACCAGTTTTCCGGCGGGATGCGCCAGCGCGTGGCGATCGCCCTGGCGCTGGCGCTTAATCCCAAACTTGTCATCGCCGACGAGCCGGTGACGGCACTCGACGTGATCGTCCAGCGCCAGATCCTCGATCAGCTTCGCGAACTGCAGGCCGCGCTCGGCATCTCGGTCATTCTCGTCACGCACGACATCTCGGTGGTCGCCTATATCTGCGACCGCACCGTCGTCATGTATGCCGGGAAGGTCGTCGAATCCGGAACCATGCAGGCGACGCTGACCGAGCCGTCCCACCCCTACACGATGGGGCTGCGCAACGCTTTTCCCGACCTTCAGGGCGCTGCGTCCGGGTGCTGACCCCGATCGAGGGCGCACCACCCAACCTGGCTTTTCCGCCGCCGGGCTGCCGCTTCGCGCCGCGATGCCCCTTCGTCCTCGACACATGTCGAACCGTGCAGCCACCCCTCGAGGGTATTGCCGCCGACCACGCCGTGGCCTGCCATCGGGCCGGCGAAGCGGCCGCGCTGCGAGAAAAGGCGGCGCGCATCGAAACCTGGATGGGGAGGGCGGTCGCATGACAATGCAGACTTCGGCACCGCTCATCAGCATCGAGGATGCCCGCCTTCACTACAAGGTCGGCGGCGCGCTGTCGGCGCTGCGCGGCAACCCGCCAGTGGTCAAGGCCGTGGACGGAGTAACCTTCACCATACGCCGTGGCGAGAGCGTCGGGCTTCTGGGAGAATCCGGCTGTGGCAAGACCTCGATGGGGCGCCTGCTGCTCAAGCTGGAAGAAGCGACCGGCGGCGCGATCCGCTTCGACGGCGAGAAGATCGCCGACCTCAGGGGGCAGGAGCTCAAGCGTTACCGCTCGCGCGCGCAGTTCATCTTCCAGAACCCGTTCGACGCGATCAACCCGCGCTTCACAATCCGTCAGACCCTGTCCGAGCCCCTGGAGAATGCAGGCGTCCCCTCGGCCGAACGCGAGGCGCGCATCGTCTCCGTTCTGGAACTCGTTCGCCTGCCCGAACCGCGCCAGTATCTCGACCGCTATCCGCACCAGCTTTCGGGCGGGCAGTTGCAGCGCGTTGTCATGGCACGCGCGCTGATTCTCGAACCCGATTTCGTCGTTGCCGATGAGCCGGTGTCGATGCTCGACGTGTCGGTGCGGGCAGGCGTGCTCAATGTCTTTCGCGACGTGCGCGATCGCCTCGGCCTGACCGCCATCTACATCAGCCATGACCTCGCCCTCGTGCGCTACGTGTGCGAGCGCACCATCGTCATGTATCTCGGCAAGGTGATGGAGGACGGCCCGACCGAGGACATCGTCCACGAACCGCTTCACCCCTACACCAAGGCGCTGGTTGCGGCGGTTCCCGTGCCGGACCCGAACCAGAGCCACGATGCGTTGCCGATCGGCCGTGGCGCGCCTGACCCACGCAATCCACCCTCAGGTTGCGTCTTCCGCGACCGTTGTCCGCACGCTTTTGACCGCTGCAGCCAGGAAGTGCCCGAGCTGAGGCAGACCGGGACGCGGCAGGTCGCGTGCCACCTCTTCGAAGGGGCCGATTGATGCGCTGTGCCTTTTATACCCGGACCGGTCCCGCTGCAGACGTGCTCGTTATCGGCGAAAGGCCGGACCCGGTTGCGGGACCGGGCGAGGTACTGGTGCGCGTTCGCGCGTCCGGCATCAATCCGGCAGACGTGAAACGACGCGCCGGATGGAACGGCATGGCGATGCAGCATCCACTCGTCATTCCACATTGCGACGGGGCTGGCGAGATTGTTGCGGTGGGTGACCGGGTCGATCCGTCACGCGTGGGTGAACGCGTCTGGATGTGGAACGCGCAGGGTGGATATGGCACGGCTGGTCGCGCTTTCGGCACGGCGGCCGAACTGATCGCACTGCCTGCCGAGCAGGCGGTGCAGCTTCCTGACGCTATGTCTTTCGAGGCGGGAGCGTGTCTGGGCGTGCCGGCGATGACCGCGTATCGCGCTGTCTTCGCCGACGGAACGGTGGAAGGCCAGACGGTTCTGGTTGCCGGAGCTGCGGGGGCTGTCGGTCATTGCGCGGTGCAGATGGCCAAAGCGGGTGGGGCCAGGGTCATCGGCACCGTTTCGAACCCTGCGGCCGCCGAGCACGCGCGCGCTGGCGGCGCCGACGAAATCATCGACCGCCGGCAGGAGGATGTCGCAGCCCACGTCCTCGATCTTACCGTCGGCAAGGGCGTGGATCGTGTGATCGAAGTCGACTTCGGAGCCAATCACGCAGTCGACATTGCCGCGCTCAAGGTAAACGGCACGATCGCGTCCTATTCGTCGACCAGCGATCCAAAGCCCGTTTTCGACTACTACGCTTTTGCCAACAAGGGCGCCAACCTGCGTGTGATCCAGGGGTTTGCGATCCCGAAGGCCGAGCGCCTCGAAGGTGAGCTTCGTATTGCCGAGCTTGCCGCCAAGGGCGATTTGCGCGTGGCCATCGCCAGAACCTTCGCCCTCGAGGACATCGCCGACGCGCACCGCGCCGTCGAGGCCGGCGGAAATCTGGGAAACGTCGTCGTCACTTTGTGAACCGCATCAACAGGAAACCATTCGATGCATCAACCAACCACGGCCGCGAAACTGGCCGACCAGCCGGAGAGGGACGAACGCGCCTGCGATCCCATCTCTCTGGAAATCATCCGCGGCGCGATTGCCGCCGCGCAATCGGAAATGGAGGCGCTGCTGGAGCGCACCGCCATTTCCGCATTCATTCGCGAGAAGAAGGATTTCTACACCGCGCTCTTCGATGCCGACGGCATCATGGCGGTCGGGTCCATGGTGCCGATCTTCGGCGACATGACGAGCCCGGTATTCGAGAAGTTCCCGGCCGACGAGATGAAGCCGGGCGATCTGTACTGGTATAATGACTGCTACGGTTCGCGGGGCGCGGTCTCGCACTCCAACGACCAGGTCTTGCTGGCGCCCGTCTTCAAGGACGGCCGCCGCTGCGCATTCGTGATGAGCTGGGCGCATTTCGCCGACATCGGCGGGCTGCGGCCGGGTTCGATCAGCCCGGATGCGACCGAGATCTACCAGGAAGGCATCATCATCCCCGTGACCAAGCTCGCCGATGAGGGCAAGGTAAACGAGGCGACGCTGTCGATCTTCCACCGCAACTCGCGCTTTCCCGAGCAGAGCAATGGCGACATGCGCGCGCTGATGGCGAGTGTCGATCTCGGTGTGAAGCGCATGGGCGAGATCGTCGACCGCTTCGGCGCCCACGTCGTCGAGGACGCCTTCGCCCAGTTGCTGGAACGTACGCGCCGCCTCGTGCGCGACCGCCTCGCAGATACTTTCGACTACGGCACCCACTCCTTCACCGATGCCATCGATGGTGACGGGCACGGCAACGGCCCCTTCAAGATCCGCTTCTCCCTGACGCGGGAGAAGGGCGCAGACGGCGAAGACCGCTTCCTTTTCGACGCGAGTGAGAGCGACGACCAGGCTCCCGGCCCGGTCAATTATCTGATGAACCGGGGCGTTCCGGGCATGGCGCTCGGGCTCTATTATCTCGGCGGCGACCCGTCCCAGGTCTGCAATGCCGGTGGGCCGAACGCACTGGATGAAGTCCGTCTGCGCGAGGGTTCGCTGCTGCTGCCGCGTTTCCCGGCACCGCTCGGCATGCGCGGCCTGACTACCATGCGGGTGATCTCGGCAATCAACGGCCTGCTCAACGTGGCGAATGGCGGAGCGCCTGCCGCCAATTCCGCCTATGTGATCTCGATCATGCGCGGCAATTTCCGCGATGAGTCCGGCGATCTCCAGCGCTTCCTGTTGGCCGACGGCATCGGCGTCGGTTATGGCGCAAGGCCCGAGGCCGATGGCATCGACGCGGTCTATTTCGTTGCGCAGGAGAACTATCCGGTCGAGTTTCTCGAACTGGGCTATCCCGTTCGACTGCGCACCTATGGCGTCATGCAGGATTCCGGCGGCGCGGGTGCGTATCGCGGCGGCTGCGGTATCGTGCGCGAATATGAGGTGCTGGCAGAGGACGCCGTGCTTGCGGTTCGAATCGACAGCGTGAAGAACCCGCCTTGGGGCATTGAGGGCGGCATGTCGGGCGGCGTGGGTCGCGCTGTCGTCAACCCGGGAACGGACAGGGAGCGGCCGCTCGCGCCGCTGTCAGACGGCAACCGGCTCGTCCGCGGCGATATCCTGCGCATCGAGACCGGCGGTGGTGGCGGCTACGGCCATCCGTACGACCGGCCGCTCGCCAAGGTGCTCGAAGACGTGCTCGGCGGATATGTCAGCGTCGATGCGGCCCGTGCACTCTACGGCGTCGAGATCGTCGACGGCCGTGTCGACGAAGTCGCCACCAGGCGCCTGCGCTCCGAGCGCCCCGCCACCCGCCGTTTCCATCGCAAGGACTATGTCGATGCACTCGACTGATCAGGCACTTTCCATCGCCGTCGACATCGGCGGGACCTTCACCGACATCTCGCTGCTTGACCGTTCCAGCGGACAGGTCTGGCGCGCCAAGACGCCCAGCGTGCCTTCCGATCCTTCGGAAGCGTTCCTGAACGGCATCCGGCTCGCGCTTGCCGACGCCGGAGCGCCCGCATCGAAGCTGCAGCAGGTGCTGCACGGCACCACCGTCGCCACCAACATGATCCTCGAGGACAAGGGCGCGCGCACGGCGCTCGTGACCACGCGCGGGTTTCGGCATGTGCTGGCGATCGGTCGGCAGGATATTCCCCGCAAGGCCAATCTCTACACATGGGTGAAGCCGGAGCGACCGGTGCCCGCGTCGCGCATCATCGAGATCGACGAGCGGATAGCGCCGGGCGGCGGCGTGGAGCGCGTCCTCGATGAGGCGAGCGTCGAGCGGGCCGCCGAGGCCATCGCCTCGATGGATGTGGAAGCTGTCGCGGTCTGCCTCCTGCACGCCTTCGCCAATCCGGCGCATGAGCGCCGCGCCGCCGAAATCCTGCGGCAACGGCTGCCGCATCTCGCGGTGACGACCTCCGTCGACGTCCTCCCGGTCGTGCGCGAATACGAACGCTCGCTGACGACGGTGCTCAACGCCACGGTTATGCCGGGCGTGACCACCTATGTGGGCCGGCTCGAGCAGCGGCTGGAGGAAGAGGCGGTGTCCGCGCCGCTTCTCCTCATGCAGTCGAATGGCGGCGTTGCCGGCGCACCCGCAATCCGCCAGGCACCGGCACTGACCGCACTCTCCGGGCCGGCGGCCGGTGTCGTCGGCGCCCGCGCGATCGCGGCTGCCTGCGGCATCGACGATCTCATCACGGTCGACATCGGTGGCACCAGCGCCGACATCTGCCTGATCAAGGGCGGGCATATCGGCCTGACTCAGAACGGCAAGGTGGGCGAATGGCCGCTGCCGCTGCCCATGGTCGACATGGTGACCATCGGTGCCGGCGGCGGGTCGATTGCTGCCGTCGAGGATGGCGCACTTTCCGTCGGTCCGCGCAGTGCGGGCGCACGGCCGGGCCCCGCCGCCTATGGTCATGGCGGCCAGCAGGCAACCGTGACGGACGCCCATGTCGTGCTCGGCCACCTGCCGTCGAAACTGCTCGGCGGACGCATGGCGCTCGATGTCGAGGCCGCGCGCAGGGTCGTTGCGGAAAGTGTCGCCAGTCCGCTGGGGCTTGACATCGAGGAGGCCGCGCGCGGCATCCTCGCGATTGTCGACAACCATATGGTCGGCGCCGTGCGGGTCGTTTCGGTGGAGCGCGGCCACGATCCGCGCCAGTTCACGCTTGTGCCGTTCGGTGGCGCAGGTCCGCTGCACGGCTGTGCGCTGGCCGAGCTGCTCGGCATCTCGCGCATCATGATTGCGCCGGCACCGGGCGTTCTGTGTGCCGACGGGCTTCTCGCCGCCGACCTCAAGGCCGAGTTCAGCCGTACCCTGCCGCGCGCGGGTGCAATCGACACAACCATGGCGAACGCCGTCTTCGGCGAACTGGAAGCGCAGGCGCTGGACTGGTTCGAGCAGGAAGGCGTCGCCGACGAGAAGCGCCGCATGCAGCGCGTCGCGCTTCTCCGCTACCACGGGCAGGGCGGCGAGATTGCCATCCGTTGGGTGGACGGCGTCGAGGCCTTGGAAGCCGCGTTTGCCGACGAGCATCGCGCGCTTTACGGCTTCACGCTTGACGCTGCCATCGAACTGGTGACCTTGCGTGTCGAGGCTTCAGGGCTGACCGCCGCCGCTCCGATCGGTATCATTGAGGACGGAGACAAGGTGGAGGCCTATGACGAGGCGACCGTGCATCTCGCTACGGGCGAAGCGAGGGTTCCGCTTGTCGACCGCGCAGGGCTCGGGGCCGGTGCCACCTTCAGCGGCCCGATGATCCTGACCCAGCTCGATACCACCACATTTGTCGCACCGGGCTGGACGGGACACGTCCACGAGACCGGCGCGCTTATCCTGTCCCGGGAGGGAGCCGCCCAATGACCACGATCGATAGCCGTCTTGAGCCGGTCTTCGCGCATATCGAGCAGAACCGCGACAGCTTCATCGAGCGGGTGATGGACTATGTCCGCCACCCTTCGATAAGCGCCCACAACCTGGGCATTCGCGAAGTGGCGGCAATGCTCGTCGACCATCTTTCGGGCCTTGGCTTCGACGCGGAGGCCGTGCCGACGGCGAACCATCCGATGGTGCTCGGCAAACGCATGGTCTCGTCGGATAAGCCGACAGTGCTTCTTTACGGTCACTACGACGTCCAGCCGCCAGACCCGCTGGAGCTGTGGGAAAGCCCGCCCTTCGAGCCGACCATCCGCAACGGTCGCATCTATGCGCGCGGCATCGGTGACAACAAGGGCCAGCATTTTGCCCAGCTTCTGGCGATCGAATCTCACCTGGCCGTTCACGGCGAGCTGCCCTGCAACGTCATCTTCCTGCTTGAGGGCGAAGAGGAAATCGGCAGCCCGCACATCGCCGATTTCGTTCGAGAACATGCCGACCGGCTCAACGCCGACCTCGTGGTGACCTCGGACGGCCCGCTGCACGAAAGCGGCGCACCGGTGGTCACGTTCGGCGTGCGTGGCGTCGCGGCATTCGAGCTTCGTGTCCGTACGGCCTCGCGAGACGTGCACTCGGGCAATTTTGGCGGCGTCGTGCCGAACGCCATCTGGAAGCTGGTTCATCTGCTCGCGACCATGAAAAGCCCGACCGGCGAGATCACCATCAATGGCCTCACCGAGGCCGTCATTCCGGCAACGAACTATGAGCGGGATGCCGTCGCCCGCCTGCCGCTCGACCTCGACGCGCTGAAGGCCGACCTTGGCCTCAGTGAACTCGATCAGCCGCACGACCGCGGCTATTACGACCGGCTGATGTTCCACCCCACGCTGACCATCAACGGCCTGCATGGCGGCTATGGCGGGCCGGGGATGAAGACCGTCCTGCCGTGCGAGGCATTCGCGAAATGCGACATCCGCCTCGTCGAGCCCCTGACGCCTGAATACGTGTTCGAGAAGGTGGCTGCGCATGTGAAGGAGCATGCCCCCGACGTGGAATTCGTCCCGCTCAACGGCATGCTGCCGTCGAAGACCCCGATGGATTCGCGCTACGCCGAGCCGATCCGCCGGGCTGTGGTAGCGGCGCGCGGGGTGGAGCCGCTGATGTACCCGACGGTCGGCGGCAGCTTGCCGGACTACGTCTTCACCAAGATCCTCAACAAGCCGGCCTTTGTCATTCCCTACGCCAATGCCGACGAGGCGAACCACGCGCCCAACGAGAACCTGGAGATTGTGCGCTTCGTCGACGGCATCCGGACCGGAGCCGCACTCCTGCACGAACTCGGCGGCTAGGGCCGAGACGCTGGCGCAGGGCCGCTGTTCGCCAGCCGATCTTTCAAGATATTGCGGGTGCCGCTGACGGTGGCACCCGAATGCCGGCCTGCCGAAAGTCAGCCGCCGTCTGGCGTGGCGTGCGTTGTGCGCATTGCCTGGTCGCCTTGGCCGCCAGTTCCAATCCCTGCAATTCCGAGATAGCAGAGCGCATCCTGAGCGTCGGTTTCACAACTTGACGACAGGGGCGAAATGCGCGAGAGTTTCATAAAACAAGATGAAATCTCATTATATGAAACTCTTGAAGGGGAAAACTTGATGTTTGCACGTTTCAGACACCATCTGCGCGCGGTCGTGATGCTCGGGGCCGGTCTTCTTGGCGTATCCGCGGCTTCCGCCCAGGATGCCGTACACTGGCGCATTCAGAGCAACCTCAATGCCGGCGAGCCGGGATACGTGGCGCTCCAGGAGAAGTTCGCGGACCTCGCGACGGAGATGTCAGGCGGACGCATCACGTTTGAAATCTATCCGGTCGGCGCGCGCTGTTCCGATCGCCGACGGCCTGGAGGCCGTGGGCGCGGGCGTCACCGAAATGGCGGTTCTGACCGGTGGATACTACGCCGGCAAGCTCGGCCCGATCGCCAGCATCGAGAGCGGCGTGCCTGGCTCGCTGCGCACACCGCTGGAGCGGTTCAACTTCTTCTACAAGCGCGGCTTCCTGGATATCGCACGCGAGGCCTACCAGCCGCACGGCGTGTTCTATCTCGGGCCGCAGCTTTCGCCGGCCTGGGACATCATGTCGACGAAGCCAATCACGTCGCAAGCCGACTTCAACGGCCTGAAGATCCGTGCTTTCGGTCTGGAAGCTGAGTGGTACGAGAAGATGGGCGCCTCGCCGGTCTTTCTGAGCGGCGGCGAAATCTACACCGCCCTGGCCACAGGCGTTCTCGACGCGGCACGCTGGGCAAGCCCCGCCGGCAACATGAACAACTCGTTCCACGAAGTCGCCAAATATTATGTTCAGCCATCGCCAATGCCGGTGCCGAACAACTTCTTTGCGGTCAACAGCCAGGCATGGGATGCGTTGCCCGACGATCTGAAGGCGATCCTTCAGGAGGCTGCCGTCGCGTCCTCGCTTGACTACATTCTCATCAGCATGAACAACGACGCCAAGGCCATGCAGGAAATGCAGGCTGCCGGCGTGGAGATTTCCACCATCCCGGAAGCCGAGTGGCTGGCGATGGAGGCGGAGGCCCGCACGCTTTGGCAGGCCTATGCGGAAGAGAATGAACTGGCCGCTCGTGGCGTGGAGCTTCTCAACGAGTTCCTTCGCGATCTGGGGCGCCTCGACAGCGCAGCCGCCGAATAGGCACAGCTTGCAGCGCGGCCCTGACGAACTCCGTCAGGGCCGCTTTTTCATGACGAGGGACGATGCTGAACACCATCATCAATCTTCTCGAGCGTCTGATCACGGGCATTGGCCGTGTCGTCGCGCTCTTCGTTCTGGCGATCATCGCCATTATGATCTACGAGATGTTTTCGCGCGCCGTGCTTGGCCGTTCCGTGCGCTGGGCCGGCGATGCAAGCACGTGGCTCCTCGTCGCGTTCATCTTCCTGGGTGGCCCATGGGCCATGGCGAAGGGCAACTTCGTCCGGGTCGATGCAGTCTACGAACATTTTTCGCCGCTTGCGAAGGCCATCGTCGACACCGTGGTCTCCACGGCCCTCTTCGCGCTCTTCATCTGGGTGCTATTGTCCTTCGGTTATGACTTCGCCCTGAAGTCCTTTGCCATGGGCGAGCGTTCCGCAACGGGCGGCTGGGGCGGGCCGGTTTGGCTGCCCAAGGCGATGCTGCCCATCGGCGCTGCGCTGTTGGTGCTGGCGTGGATTCTGAACCTCCTGCGTGGCTGGCGCGACGCGCTTTACGGGCAAGAGGCCGCATGATGATGGCCGATCCCGTTCTGACGACGAGTCTGCTTTTCGGCTTCATGTTGTTGTTTCTGATGCTGGGCGTTCCGATCGCTATCGCGCTCGGCGGCATCTCCATCGGCATGATCTACTTCTTCTGGAGCCCGATGGCTCTGAACATGGTGCCTATCCGCGCCTTCTCGACCGCCTCGAGTTTCGAATACGTCGCGATTCCGCTCTTCATCTTCATGGCGGCCATGCTGCAGCGCGCAAGCATCGCGGAAGACCTTTACAACACGATGCAGAAGTTCTTCGGCGGGTTGCGGGGCGGCCTGGCCGTCGGCACGATCGTCATCTGCACCCTGTTTGCCGCGATGGCGGGCATCAGCGGCGCCGCGACCATCTCGATGGGCATGATCGCGATTCCCGCCATGCTGGCCCGCGGCTACGGCAAGGACATCGCGCTGGGCTCGATCGCCGCCGGTGGCTCGTTGGGCATCCTGATCCCGCCGAGCGTGACGATGATCGTATACGGCATCGTTGCAAACACCTCCATCGGCAAGCTGTACGCCGGGGGCTTCTGCCCGGCCTGCTCATTTCGGCACTCTTCATCGCCTATCTGATCATCCGCGGCTGGCTCCAGCCGGAAATCAGCGGTGGTCGCGAGATGACGCGCTATTCGTTGCGGGAGAAACTCGTCAGCCTCAAAGGCCTGGTGCTGCCTGTGCTGCTCATCGTCGGGGTGATGGGTTCCATCCTGACCGGCATCGCCAGCGTGTCGGAGGCCAGTGCGATCGGTGCTGCCGGATCGATCCTGGCGGCGGCGGTGCTCGGGCGTCTCGATTGGTCGGTGCTGCGGCAGGCCTGCGAGGAGACGCTGCAGCTTAGCTGCATGATCTTCTGGATCATCATTGGGGCGACGGCGCTGTCGACCTTCTATACCGCGATGGGCGCATCCCGCTTGATCGAGGGTCTCGTGCTGGACCTGGAGGTGAACCGATGGCTCATTCTCGTCGGCATGCTGTCGATCCTGTTCATCATGGGCATGATGCTCGATACCGTGGGTATCATCATGATCACCGCGCCGATCTTCGTGCCGATCATCACCGCGCTCGGCTTCGATCCGGTCTGGTTCGGCATTCTCTTCATCATCATGATGGAGATCGGCTTCCTGACGCCGCCCTTCGGTTACAACCTCTTCTATCTGCGAGGGGTCGCCCCGCCGGAAGTGCGCATGACCGATATCTACCGGTCGGTCGTTCCGTTCATCGCGTTGATGCTGGTTGCGGTCGCCATATGCATGGTCTTCCCGCAGATTATCCTCGTGCTGCCGAACGCGATGTTCTGAACCTGCCGCCCCATCAGTCGGCGCGCAGCGTGGAGACCATCGTACTCAACCTCTGCGCCGCTGCCTTCATCGGCTCCAGCCAGAACTCGGCAGGCTGCTTGCGCAATCGCGTCACCGGGCCGGTGATGCCGATGGCATAGACCACGCCGACGTTGTCGACGGGAACCGGACAGGCATATGCCATGATGTTCTCGTCGATCTCGCGGTCACAGATCGCGTAGCCGGTCTGTCTGACCTTCTCGAACTCGGCGAGCACTTCGTCTCGGGAGGTGTGCGTAAACGGCGTCAGTCGCTCAAGCGGTTCCGTCAGATATGCGTCGAGCATGGAACTGTCCTGATAGGCAAGAATCGCCTTGGCCGAGGCTGCGGCGTGCGCCGGCAGGTGGTCGCCCGGAAGGACATGCAGCCGATGCCCCTGATCGGGTGCCGACCGCGCGATTGAAAGAACCCCCGTACGGTCGAGACGCACGACGTAAGCCGTTTCGCCGAACCGCGCGGCAAGGTCGTCGACGACGAGTTGGGCGAACGCGCTGGCCTTGTCACGATCGACGCCGAGGTGAAGCATGCGCCACATGCGCGCGCCGATCCGGAACGTCTTGTACCACGTGTCGTCGCTGGCAAGGATGCCGAGATCGACCAGCGTGCGCACCAGGCGATGCGCCGTCGGCTTCGGCAGTCCTGTCAGCTGAGCGATGTCGGTAAGCGTCAGTCCGTCGTGGGAAGCCGCGACGATTTCGACAATCTGGAAATAGCGCTCGATCGGCCCCGATCCGTTGGTCGCCACTCAAACCTCCTGCCTGTTCGCCACGTTCCAATGCACTGCGAAGCACACAACTACAAGCCGACACCGGCTTGACAAAGTCGCGCCTCGTCGATTGAATATCACTTATTGAAACTACATTCCATAAAATGAGATTTAGAGGGCTGGATGAGCGTTAGCGTTGGTGTCGATGTGGGCGGCACATTCACGGACTTCCTGATGCTGGACTCGGCCACCGGCCGATTCGCAACGGCCAAGGTGCCGACCACGGTCGACGACCGGTCCAGGGGCTTCCTTCAAGGCATCGACGAACTCGGCGTTCCCGCCGATGCCATCGACTGGCTCGTGCACGGCACCACGGCCGGCACCAATGCGGTCCTGGAGCGAAAGGGTGCACGCGCCGGCCTCATAACGACACGCGGATTCCGCGACGTCCTCGAGCTTGGGCGCCGCACCCGTCCGAACGCATACGGCCTGTCCGGCAATTTCAAGCCTCTGATCGAGCGCAGGCTGCGCCTGGAGGCGACCGAGCGGATGGATGCTCAGGGCCGTGTCGTCACGCCATTGAGCGAAAGCGACGTGCGTGCCGCCGTGCAGCAGCTCATCGATGAAGGTGCGGAATCGCTCGTCATCCATTTCCTCCATTCCTATGTGAACGACGAACATGAAGCCGCTGCAGTGCGAATCGCGCGAGAGATGTGGCCGAACGAGCACGTGATCGCCGGCCACGAGATCGTTCGCGAGATGCGCGAGTTCGAGCGAGGCAGCACGGCCGCGATCCACGCATCCATCAGTCCTATCGTCAGCCAGTACATCCAGCGTGTCGCGAGCAGTCTCAAGGACAAGGGGTTCCGAAACGAACTGCTCGTCATGCAGGCGAATGGCGGCATGATGTCTTCCGCCCTCGTCGCCAGCCATGCCGCGCACACCGTCATGTCAGGCCCTGCGGGAGGCGTCCTAGCGTCGGCAGAAATCGCGAAAGCGGCCGGATTTGCCAACATCATCACCGGCGACATGGGCGGCACCAGCTCGACGTGGCGCTCGTTGTCGACGGCAAGCCGGTCATCACTGCGGAGAAGGATCTCGCCTATGCGGTGCCGATCCGCATTCCGATGATCGACATGCACACGGTCGGCGCCGGCGGCGGCAGCCTCGCGCACATCGACAAGGCCGGCATGCTGCGTGTGGGACCTGAAAGCGCCGGTTCGTTCCCCGGCCCCATCGGCTATGACCGTGGCGGCGAGCGCGTGACAATCACTGACGCGAACTTCTTCCTCGGCCGGCTCAATCCGGGCTCCGTGACGGGCTCCAACAAGCCGGCACCGATTGCCCGCATCGAAGCGGCGCTTTCGGAGCAGATTGGCAAGCCGCTCGGGCTTGACGCGACCGCCGCGGCTTCGGCGATCATCGACGTGGCGATCGCCGAACTTGCTGGTGCCATCCGTCTCATCTCGATCGAGAAAGGCCATGATCCGCGCGATTTCGCGCTGATGCCATTCGGGGGCGCAGGGCCGTTGCATGCTATCGCCATCGCCCGCGAGCTTGGCATACCGCGAGTTCTCGTTCCGCGCTTCCCGGGGCTGACCTCGGCACTCGGATGCGTGCTTGCCGATGTGCGGCACGATTTCGTGCAGACGGTCAACCTGCCGATGCGCGGCATCGATGGCAATGCCGTCGTGGCGATCATGCGCCAGCAGGCCGCCGATGGGCGCGCGCTTCTGGCCGGGGAGAGCGTCGATGTCGGCCAGGTCGACGTGGTCCACGAGTTCGATCTGTTGTTCAAGGGGCAGTCGCATGTGCTGCGGGTCGAGATGAAGGGGAGGCGTTCGACGCCGATGCCGTGCTCGACGAATTCGTCAGGGCCTACAAGCAGCGCTTCGACCTTGAACTGCCGGAGATGGTGCCGGTTCTCGCAAATGTCCGCACGACGGTGATCGGGCAGCGTGAAAAAGTCGACCTCTCGATATTCCGTCCCTCCGAGGGGACGCTAGCGTCAGCCGAAACGGGCACGCGCGATGTCTACTTCGACGGCGAATGGCGAAAGGCCCGCATCTACGATCGCGATTCCCTGCCGCTGGGCGCGGCCATCGAAGGCCCGGCCATCGTCGAGCAGTCCGACTCCACGCTGGTGCTAGATCCGGGCACCACTTCCCGCGTCGACGAATACGGCAACATCGTCGTCGCCATCGACCAGACCCCGGCCGCGAACTGAACAGGAAACAGCATGCTGAACCACCAGCAGGCCGCAAAGCTCGGCCAGTCCATCGATCCCGTCACCCTCACCGTCATCGAAAAGGGCCTGCAACAGGTCTGCTCGGAGATGGATCTGGTGCACGAAAAGACATCGTTTTCGCCCGTCATCTCGGAGGCATTCGACCGCTCGAACGGCATTTACGGACTGGGCGACGGCCGCATGATCGCACAGGGAGAACTCGGCCTGCCGATCTTCCTCGGCGTGATGCAGGAAACGACCCGATGCGTCATCGAGGCGCGCGACGATCTTGAGGACGGCGACGTCATTCTCGTCAACGACCCCTATCTTGGCGGCACCCATCTGATGGACGTGAAGATGGTGCGTCCCTTCTACTACCGTGGCAAGCTGTGGTGCTATCTGTCCAACACAGGCCACTGGCCGGACACGGGCGGCATGGTGCCCGGCGGCTTCAACAGCACCGCCACGGAAATCCATCAGGAAGGTCTGCGAATCCCGCCGGTCAAGCTGGTCCGGCGCGGCAGGATGGAGGACGATCTGGTGCAGATGGTCCTCGCCAATATCCGCGTTGCCGAAGAACGGATCGGCGACATCAAGGCGCAGATTGCAGCGCTGACGGCTGGCGCCCGCCGCCTCACGACTCTGCTCGACCGCTACGGTCAGGATGTCGTCGAAGCCGCAATTGCCGAGCTCGAGCGTCGCTCCGAGCGCATGATGCGCGCCCATATCGACACCATCCCGGATGGCACCTACGAGGCGAGCGCCTTTATGGACAGTGACGGCGTCGTCAATGAGCCGCTCGAGATCGCGGTCTCCGTCAAGGTGGATGGAAGCGACATCGAGTTTGATTTCTCCCGGTCGAGCCTGCCGTGCCAGGGGCCCCTGAACTCTGTCTGGGCGACGACGCTTTCGGCAGTCTACGTCGCGCTCAAACACATATTCCCCGACGTGCCGATGAATGCCGGCTGCTTCGAGCCCATCGTCGTTCACAAGCCGCTCGGCACCTTCATCCATGCCGAATACCCGCGTCCCGTTGCAGGCTGCGCTGCCGAGGTGTCGCAGCGCGTCATGGAGGCGGTGTTCCTGGCGCTTGCCAAGGCGATCCCCGACCGGCTCTTTGCTGCGCCGGCTGGCACCAGTGGCAACCTCAGCCTTGGCGGACATGACCCGGAAACGGGCGAGAACTACATCATGTACTATTTCTCCGGCGGCGGTTACGGCGGCTGGTGGAACGGCGACGGTCTCACCAACGGCTGCTCGACCATCGGCATCTCCAAAAGCCAGCCCGTCGAGATCCTCGAGCAGCGCTATCCGCTGCTTTTTGAAAGCTATGCCCTGCGCGAGGGGTCGGGCGGCGCCGGCCGTTTCCGCGGAGGCTTCGGCGTCAGCTACAAGCTGCGGCTGTTGCGGGGCCACGGCAAGGCATCGTTCCTTATGGAACACGGACGTTTCGGCCCTCCCGGCATACTCGGTGGCGAGGCGGGTGCGCCGAACCGCATCTCGATTTCCCAGAAGGGAAGGGCGATCGAGCCGGAACACATCTCGAAGGGCGAGGATTTCGTGCTTGGCCCCGGAGACACCATCGAGGTGAACACGCCGGGCGGCGGAGGCTATGGCCTTCAGGCGGAAAGGGACTCCGAGGCCAATGCCGACGACCGCCTCCAGGCCTATTACCCTGATCATGCGGGGGCTGCATGAGCGCCATCCTGCACCGCAAGACGGATACGGTTCCGCCGGCCGTCGCGCAGGCGGACGGATTGTGGGTTACGGACAGCGATGGCCGCCGCTATCTCGACGCGGTATCGGGCGGTGCGGCTGTCTCGGCCATTGGTCATCGTGACGAGCGGGTACGCGATGCGATCCTGCGCCAGTTCGACGCCGTCTCCTATGCCCACGGCTCCTTCTTCACGAGTGAGCCGGCGGAAGAGCTTGCCGCCTATCTGGTCGGGAAGGCGCCTGCGGGGCTGTCGAAGGTTGTCTTCTGTTCGGGTGGTTCGGAAGCGGTTGAAACGGCTCTGAAGCTTGCCCGCCAGTATTGGGTCGAGCGCGGCGAACCCGGCCGTGGCAAGATTATCGCGCGCCGCCAGAGCTATCACGGGGCAACGCTGGGAGCTCTTTCCGTCGGCGGAAACCTGCCGCGCCGAGCGCTCTACGAGCCGCTGCTGTTCGAGGCCGAGCTGATCGCGCCATGCTACGCCTATCGGGAGCGCCGCGAGGACGAGACCGAACGGGACTACGGGTTGCGCGCCGCGGCCGAGCTTGAGGACGCGATCCTGCGTCTCGGCCCCGAGACGGTTGCGGCCTTCATCGCCGAGCCGGTCGTCGTTGGCGCGACGCTCGGTTGCGCGCCGGCCGTCGACGGTTATCTAAGCGAGGTGCGTGCGATCTGCGACCGCTACGGCGTTCTTCTGATCCTCGACGAGATCATGTGCGGCAGCGGGCGAACCGGCTACCGGTTCGCCTTCGAGGAGGACGGCGTCGTCCCCGACATCGTGACTGTCGCGAAGGGGCTGGGCGGCGGCTTCGTGCCGATGGGTGCCACGCTGGTCCATGACAGGATCGCAGACGCCATCGCTGCCGGTTCGGGGGCTCTCGCGCATGGCTTCACCTATATGGGCCACGCGCTCGCCTGCGCGGCCGCCCTGGCTGTCCAGCGCGCCGTTGATGAAGATGGGCTGGTTGCGGCAGCCGCGGCGAGCGGTACAGCGCTGAGGCGCATGCTCGAAGCGTCGCTGGGTCAGCACCGGCATGTCGGCGACATTCGCGGGCGCGGGCTATTTATCGGGATAGAACTCGTTGCGGATCGCGAGACCAAAGCGCCCTTCGACCCGGCCGCGAAGCTGCATGCCGTGGTGAAGGCATCGGCCATGGAGAACGGCCTGATGATCTACCCCTCGGGTGGCACGATAGACGGACGGGCCGGCGACCACATTCTTCTCGCGCCGGCGCTCAACGCACGCGAGGACGAGCTTGCCGAGATCGTGGCCCGCCTTGGAAGATCGCTCGACGCCGCATTGGAGACGCTGAAATGAAGGCTGCTGGTAGACTGGACGACCTGCGTGAGGCGTATGTCCGCAATCACCCGGAAAGCTGCGCGCGGCACGAGCGCGCACAGGCATGGATGCCCGGCGGAAATACGCGCAGCGTCCTGCATTTCGATCCGTTCCCGCTCGTCATCGCGTCGGGCAGGGCGGACATGCTTACCGATGTCGACGGCTACGAATATATCGATTGCGCCGGGGAATTCTCGGCGGGTCTCTATGGCCACAGCGACCCGGTCATCGTGGCTGCTCTGCACGAAGTGCTGGACAACGGGCTCGTCCTTTCGGGTCCGAACACCGCCGAGAGCGAACTGGCCGAACTGTTGTGCCGGCGCTTTCCTTCGCTGGAGCGGCTGAGATTCTGCAATTCCGGTACCGAGGCCAATCTCTTTGCGCTGCTGACGGCGATCGACGCAACGGGCCGCAAGCGTGTCCTCGTGTTCGAGGATGCCTATCATGGCGGCGTTCTCACCTTCGCGGGCGGCGGCAGCCCAATGAACGTCCCGTTCGATTTCGTCACGGCGTCTTTCAACGACATCGAATCCGCACGCGCCAGCGTGAAACGGCATGAAGACGACCTTGCCGCCATCCTCGTCGAGCCGCTGCTGGGCGCGGCCGGCAACATCCCGGCCGAAGCGGCGTTTCTGGCGATGCTGCGCGAGGAGGCGACCCGCTGCGGCGCGGTGCTCATCTTTGATGAGGTGAAGACTTCGCGCCTCGGGCGCGCCGGCCTGCAAGGCCACTACGGTATCGTGCCCGACATGACGACCCTCGGCAAAAATATCTCGGCGCGGGCCTGTCCTTTGGCGCATTCGGCGGCTCGAGGGCCCTGATGGACCGTTTCGATCCGCGCCTGCCGGGCGCGCTAAAGCATGCGGGCACTTTCAACAACAACATCATGTCGATGAGCGGAGGGCTTGCGGGCCTACGCTCGAGCTTCACACCCGACGCCGCCGATGCGTTCCTCCAGCGCACCGAGGCTTTCCGCGCAACGGTGAATGCGCGGCTGTCGCAGGCCGGCCTCGATGTGTGCCTCAGCGGCATCGGGTCGATACTCAGCCTCCATATCGGTGCGCAGCCGCCCATGAAGGTTGCGCAGATACACCCGCAAACGATGATGCTGAGGCAACTCGTTCACCTGAATTGCCTGGGACGCGGTCTCCTCCTGACACCGCGCGGCGACATCTTCCTGTCATTGCCGATGAACGAGGCCCGCCTTGGCGAGATCGCGGAAATCCTGGTGAGTGCCGTAATCCAGGAAAGCCCTGCCTTGGCGATTTGAGGTGCACCCTCGGGTTGGTCGTCGGTCGATGTAGCAGGACAGCACGGCCGGAAACCAGTCTGCACGCAGCACCCAGCGTCCCAGCGCCGGCGAGCGCTCCAGCTCTACGCGCCCCGGCCGCCTGCACACGGCACCCTGACCGGTGTCTCCGCACCAATTTGGGTGCGGTCTCATCATTCGACGGCTTCAGTTAGAAAAATGGCGCGCCGGACAGGATGAAACTGGGCACCACTATGTCATTGTAGGAGCTATATAAATTCTAGCAAGATCGAAGCTGTGCTAGCCATCCGCCAGCGCATTCGTAGTGCCAATTGGTCCGTGTGGTCGTTGCGAACCGCTCAAGGCGACAGCCGGATGCATTGGGCGGCAGTTGCGAATTATAGAACACCGTTCGCGGTCCTCTATGCGTTCTCGTCAGGGACGCGAACAGCTGCACATAGTCCTTGCCACCAAAGAAAACCATAGGCTCGTCGACATTATCCGGGAGTATCGCAAAATCCTGATAGCGGTCAGCTCGACGACGCCGTTTGTACGGCTCGGCCATGGGACTGAACGTAATGTCGTAGTTCGGCGTCAAGTATGACGCGGGAAGAAGCCCCCACCCGGCTGACAAAATGAAAAGCCTGTTGGGGTCAATCGCCTCGGCAAGGCGTCTGTACGTCGGGTGAGTGTAGAGGGAGATGGCTGGTAGCAGGCCAAGTGGGTCGCCTTGGGGATCGGCGTTGTAGCGCATCAGCCTTTCCCGCCATGAAGACCCCGCTCCCGACAGATCATCGGGCCGGGCATAATGAACCCCTGTGGCAGGCGGGGCCATGGACGGTTGCGCTACAAACATGACTCTGCGGCCGTCATCTGTCCGAAGATGCCCGGCGTTTGGTTGTTTTGTTGCGGCGCACTGGATTACGACAATCATTGCTCGCGCTCCATCGCCAGAATCGCCTGTTCGAGGGTGCGCAGAAAAAGCGGATCATGACGCTCGTCGACATGATTTGAGTTCCAAAGGCCGGAACGGCAGATGCGCTCCCGGTCGCAATGTCGCCCGAGCCATGCCGTGCTCGGTGGATCAAGCGGCTCCCGCCCGAAATTGCTGAGGAGCGCAATGGCATTGCGCTCGATGTGGCCCCGCAGACTGTTCGGTCCGGGGGCATCCGGCACAGACAGACACAGGAATTGCATGGCACCCAGAACGTTGCTTACTTGCCGCTCCAGCGAGATTTCCTCTGTGCGAATGGTTTTTGGGGCGTTATTGCCCTGGCCCCATGTCGGGTGATCAATATTGTCGCGATTCAGTATAGCCGTACCGACGATAAGGCGGAAAATCGATCCTCTGTGGTTTCCACCGCCACTTGATACTCTGCCTTTGTGCTGCGACAGGCGTGTCCATAGCATCGTCCCTGAGCTGTCTTTTAGCGCATGAGTTCCAACGCGTACTATGCGCAACCCGGTCCCGCTGTCGGATCGAGTCTCCCCATCTTCCATAAAAAAATACACGCCTCGTTGCGGCCAAGACATTCGGCCAGAGCTAGCCGACAAGGTTCGTGGAGAACTGAGAGCGGCAAGCGACGCTATCAAACTGTAAAAATCCCGTAGATCAGAAAGACGGCCGTTCTCCAAGTTATCCCCGCATTCAGCCGTCGAGTGGCGCAGTGCGCCAGACATCTTTTGCCAGCTCGATGAGCTGGCCATGTCGATCATCAATCGATGTGGCGTTCCACGCTGGATAAGACTTCAGCATCTTGTTGATTCTGGTGACAGAGCTGTTCTGGCCGACTTCGGTAAGTTCGACTAGGCTGCGGGTTAGGTAGTTGCCGCTTTTTCGATACTCCGCCGTTTTCTCCGAATAGAAATCATTCCCGGCGACGATGTTGATTGGCTTCTCCAGAAGCGTCAGATTGCCCAGCCGATTCTTGTAATCATCATAGAGGCTATGAGGACTCTCGGCAGTCCATTGATTGCGCAACTCGGCGGTGGGTGTGTTAGGCAGAATATGCTCGATCTCAAGGTCTGTGAACGAGCCGAGACTACCGGGTGCTTTGACGCCGTTGAACGCCATCTCGACATGCTGCGTGAGCCGGGCCAGCAGGTAACGGGTCCGATATTGCTGCATGGTATGAAGCGTGAGGCGCTTGAGCGCGTCGGACAGTTCCTGCGCCTTCGATTCCATATTGCTCTGGAAATGGTTCGCGACAAAGGCATTGAGGGCGATACGCTGCTCGGCTGTATCGGTCTTGCCGGCGATTTCCCTCAGTTCATCGGCCCACAGCGAGAAATTCCGCTCCAGATCCTTCGTCGGAGTCTTGGTGAAGATGTAGTAGAACAGGAAGCTCTCAAGCTGGGAGACAAAATGGTCGAACAAGGGCTTTGGCAGGGGCGCGGCGGCCAGTAGCAGGACATAGTGCAGACTGAACGCGCCTCCTGCCAGCCTCTTCAGGCTGTCCATGGGGATACTCGGCTTGCCATCGTTACCAAGCCCATTGCCAAAGGAAATGTAGCTGTCCACGTTGCGGATGATCTTGCGGACAAACTCGAACGGCTTGTTGCGGTAATCGCAAAGGGCAGCGTTGTCCTTTTTGACAAACCAATCGTAAATCTCGTCCTCACGCACCACGGCATCGCTGCGGTCGTTGTCGATGACGTAGTTGGCCATTAGGAAATAGCGAAGAAAGCGGAGCGGCTTCTCCTTTTCTTTCTCAAGTGGGCCGGTGATCTTCTTCCATTCGTTCTTGAGCTGCGTGAACTGGGCCTGTGGAACTTGTGTGAACAGCAGGTTTTTGAGTAAGTCCATCGGGTTCAGACCAACGCCGCGCTCGTTGATCGTTTCAAAAATCTTCAGCGCACTGCTAACGTCGGTCGAAATCTGAATGAAGACGACGTTGTTCGCCAGATAGCCCCAATATTTTTTCAGCTTGGAAGCGTCTTCGTAGTTGTCCTCCAGGTAGCGGTAGATAGTGCTATAGGCGTTGACGAGATTCTCCAGCGATCCGAAGCTCGTGATGCCTGCTGCCTGAATGCCGGCACGGACGGCCAGGGGTTGGTGTTCAGCTCCACCAACTTAGCCATAACTTCACCGGCGTTTTCATATCGCGGCTCCAGCTTGAGGTTGGTTCGAGTCTCGCCGCTTTTATCAACATAGCTGGCCGAGATCAGGCCGGTAATGATCTGGTGCTGCGCTTCTCCCTGAAACATCTGCTTCAAGGCGCACAACAGCAGAAAGAACGTAGTCAGACGCTGCTGGCCGTCGATAACTTCGTAGTGGTTCTTCTGCGCTGTAGGGGACACCAAAACCGTGCCAATGAAATACTCGCGTTCATGACCTCCGTCGATCTGCTCGTTGATGTCGTCAAGAAGTTGATTAACCTCTTTGTCGGTCCAGACATATTCGCGCTGATAGTCGGGTACGATGTAGAAACACTCCTGGAATGCTTCCTGAATGCTGTACTTATGATTTTCGATTTTCGCCATGATCCCCTCGGTAACTTCCCTGGAACTTTAAATGGCCACGTCGGGGAATGCCAGCACCGCTAGCAACGCCGTTGCGGCGGAAGCAATATTCTGTTGTGGCCTCAGGCCAGCCATCAAACCTTTTCCGTAATGCGAAGTAAGTGGGCCGCGCGCGTCTCGATGACGGCGTGAATGACCTTGAGAATTCCGTGGGTGATACCCGTCTCCTCAAACTCCGCCAAGAGCCTGTCAGCTTCGCCGCCGATGCGTCCTGCCAGATCGGCCAAATCTTTCACCAGAAGACGCTGCGCGCCCTTCGTATCCGGCACGAGCGTCAGCCAGTGTTTCAACTGGATGGTGTCAGGGACCGCCCGCCCGCCAATCGACATGGCTTGTTTTTCGCGAGCCGCGGATAGGCGGCCGTGCAGACTACATCGTAGAGCGGCGCAAGGTCGGGAACCTTACCGCGATAAAGCAAGGCATAGTTCTTCCCATGCGCGTCGGCATTGCCGACGAGGTAGTGGAAAATCAGTGCGCGGATGAAGGCCAGACGGTCGGCCGCCGGACGGGCAGTAGCCCGGCCGATCAGGTCCAGCGACCGCTCTGTCCCTGGGCCCCCTTCTTCCTCATATTTCAATTCTGGCGGCACGCTGAGCGCCTGACAGAAATCCTCCTGATGAAGGCGCGTGATGGTCCCGTCCTTGTGGGCGGCGCGGTCATAGCGTTCCACAAGAAGGAACGGAATCGTTCCGCCGTAGCGCATTTCGACGGCGGGCACGGGAAGCTTCAGGCGCGCCGCCAGCCGCAGACAGAACAGCTCGTTCTCAACAGTGCCGTCTAGCGCCTGTATGAAAGGCTTCAGGATATGCGTGGTCGGGCGCCCGCCTTTGGCGAGCCCGATGGCATCGCCTTCCACGCAGACAGCAATTTTGTCCTGCGCGCCGGCAAGCGAAAGGCGCACTCCTTCCTCGCCGCCGAGCAGAGGGCGTTCACGCAGCTTGCCGAGGATTTCCTCAAGGCGGGGCTGGCTCAAAATTTCGATGCCGTCATCGTCGGACGAGGGCGGCGCCTCACCAGCCGGATAGAGCGACAAAGCACCGGCGCATTCACCGCCGATCACTTCCAGAAGCCCGAAAGCGTTGCCCGCCGAGATTCCGAGCGCACCCGCCAGACGCTGGCGCGCGCCTTCATCCGGCAACAGGCCGGAGAAAAAGGGGCGAACAACGCGATCCGTGTAGGGGGCCTCCTGCAGTGGCATCGAAAAAGAAATAGCGCGCGGGTCCACCCCCGTGAGATAGCCGGGGTCATAGGCAAAGCTCAGAGCCCCCGCCTCGTCCTGAGCGAGCGCGCCCGCCTTCGTCTCGCCGAACCACACATCCAGCAGATGCGCCATCAGCCGCCCTCCTGCCGTCTGCTGACTGACACGGTCAGCCCCAGAGACGCCGCCACCTGAAGGGCGCGGCCGATCTGGCAACTTTCCTTTCCAGCCTCCAGCTCGCGCACGAAGCGCACGCCGACACCCGTCAGGCCCGCCAGCTGCTCCTGCGTCAATTTCTGCGCCTTCCTCTCTGTGCGGATGAGAAGGCCCAAGCTCTTGCTGTCTAGGATCGTTTGCATAAATCACCCCTATCGGGACGATTTTATCGCAACATCCGTTAAAAATCCAGAAAAAGAACCGAACGGGATGATTTTCGTATTCACTGCCGAGCATAACTTCAAAACGTCCCGTACGGGACGAATTGGACCACGAAAAAAAAGCCAACCGCGCCGAAGGCGCGGTTGGCGTCGTAGCTGATTGGCTACTAAGCTGCGTTGTCCAGGCTGTCGGACAACGGGTCACGAGCGCGAAGAACTTCTGGAAGCCAGCCCGTCCCGGCAACCTCACGGGCAGCAAGCGCTGCCAGCTCGGCTTTCTTCATCCGGCTCCATGCCGGTGCGGCGGGCGTCCCTTTCGCCTCGCAGAGCGCCGATACGATCTGCGCGCTGCTGACTCGGCCGAAGTAGGTCGGAACGTCGGGAACGTAGTGATCCGCTATGTCGAACCCAATCGCCTCAGCCAAAGCGTCAGCGTGGGCAAGACGCGCGCTACCGATACGGTCACCCTTCAGCCGGATGGCGTCGATTGACAGCGCCCCGATATGAGCCAGCAGCTCCAGCAGCACACCCTGCGGCTGCTGCAGGCACCAGTTCCAGAGTATGACAGGGTCTTCGGGAAGACGCTCGTTCCATGCCCGGTGCGAATCCGCCATCCGCTGCACGGCGGCACAGGCCTCCGGCACGCCCATACTGCGCTCCGGGCTGGCGACCTCGACAGACAGCTTCACGCAGGTCTCATGCGCGAAGCGATAGAAGGCCCGTAAAGCCAGAGCATGAACGACGGCCGCGACCATGACCGATACGTTGCCAGCGGCGGTTGCCTGCAACGCCGCCGTTCGGCGTGCGGTCAGGTCGGTGATGAGCGTGGCCGGAAGCCCTGCTGATGGCACGACATCCGCAACCGGTTGTTCGGCAACCTCCGGATCGACGGCGTCATCGCCGCGCATCAGACCCCGCTCTACCGCAACATCACCGCCCCAGCCCACGCTGACGATAGCGCCAGCGGACGCCAGCACGTCGTCGCTCCAGCGTTCCTGCTGCGCTTCGATGGCATCGAGACGGGCCTGAATGTCATCCAGACGGGCCAGCACCGATTCATCGCCCTCGTCAGCTTCAGCGGAGTCGGCGAGTTCATCGTACTCGGCAGTCAGGGCGTCGATTTCCGCCTGCTGCTCGTCAGTCAACGGAACCTGCTCGGCAGCCGTACGGCGATACCCGGTCAGTACGGTACGGTCGAGCGTAGGCATGATTTCAACCCAGGCCCAGCCCTCGGCACGCACACCGTCGGCAATAGCAACGAGCTTCTCGGTTACGAGACGGTCGAGCAACACCGGGTCCAGGATTGTGCCACTATGGCTGTCGTCGAACAGGTCGCGGCGCACCAGGCCACCAGCCTCCTCGTAGGCGTGAAGCCCAACGAACTGCACACGCTTGTCGGAAACTGCGATTTCATCTTCCGTCAGGACGCTACGGATAAGGCGTGCTGAACGGTTCCACTCCGGCAAATCGCCGAACACACGCTCCTGTGCGGTATGATCATCCGATATCGCGAAGGCTTGCGCGGCTTCGAGGTCGATATCGCCGTTACGGTAGGCCTCAAGGATGACCGGGCTTAACCGCCCCAGCTTCAGGCGTTTAGTAACCACAGCTTCGCTGACGCCGAACCGCCGTGCCACGGCATCGGCACTGAGGCCACGGTCCACGAGGTCTCGGAAGGCCTCGAACTGGTCGGCAGGGTGCATGGCGACCCGTACGACATTCTCGACAAGGCTGATTTCGCCAGCATCAGCGTTGATAGCCACAAGCTGGCACGGTATTTCCGCGTCGCTGGCGATGCTCCCCTTTTCAGCGAGCTGTTTCAGGGCGAGCAATCGGCGCTGCCCGGCGACGACAGCATATTTGCCGCCTTTGGTCTTGCGGACGATGGGCGCCTGCAAGAGCCCGTGTGCGGCAATCGAGGCACAAAGCTCTTCGATTCCATCGGAAACGCCGGTCTTGCGGACATTGCCGTCCCAGAGGACGAGTTTGTTAAGAGGGATAGATAGCGTCTCGGTCATGACTTTCTCCTTTGTTGTCGGTTGGCTCAAGACGCCAGGGAGAAAGGACGGGCGAACAAGCCGCCGGGTCACTGCTGAAAGCAGGTACGGCCAACACGGCCCGGCAACGCCGGGGTGGTGCGGGCAGGCCGTTGACCGGGCGGCGCGCCCGGCCGCGATGGCGGCATGAATTGAGCCACCCGCCAAGGAAATGTTGATCGAGGCGACTGCCGTCCTACGCCAGCGGAACGGCTACAGCTCTACGAAACGACCTTGTCAATGAAGCCAAGAGTTGAGGCATTTTCCAGCAGCGTCCGCACCTTGCTGCGGTCAAGTCCTGCGGGCACTTCGGCATCGATCTCCAGCTTCAAGGACACTTCACTGCCGGGAAGGGTTGTCAGCTGCTCGACTATGGCCTCGACGATCTGGTGCATCTCCCGTGCCGGGCGGTCTGCTGAAATCATGACCGTTCCCACAAAACGCGTCGGAAGCCGCTCCGTGTCGTTGGCGGGGCTCTGCTCACCACCGGTGCCGTCGGCTGTGTCCGTTGAGCCGCCGTCCGAATTGTCGGCTGTCGTGACCCGTGCATCGTTGTCTGTAGCCGTGGCTTGCGCTTTTTCACGCTGAACCTGGGCGGCGGCGATATCGGGATCGACGATTACGCTGTCGCTATCGATTGTGACCTGAACGTGCGCCGCCTTTTCGACAGCGAGGCCCTTGTAGCTGTTAGTCGCCTCATCCCAGCGCTCTGCATATGCGAATGGCCCGGGCAACATGCCGCTCACGGCCGTCTGAATCGCGCGCTGGAGAACAGCCCGGTTCTTAATGCGGGGCAAATAGGTGTAGCGGTTCAGATATTCCCATAGGTCCTTCACAAGCAGGTGCGGCTTGCCGTTCCAGATGTATTTCTGGAGCTGCCTGTTGAGATTGTCCGGTCCGAGTTCCGGCCAAATACCCTGATCAGAAACCAACTTCTTGCTGGCCTGGGCCAACAGACCGTCCTGAGACGGGACCTTGGACGACATCCAGTCGACATCGGCCTGTGCCGTCTCCTGAACCGGATAGATCAGATAGCACCAAGCCTCCTTCATCCGGGTTTTGAGCGTGTCGACTGCCTCTTTCAGTTTTGCCTCGGCGAGAGCACTGTCGCTTTGGGTCAGGTTCAGTCGCTTCGTTTCGCGAACGATCTCATTCCATGCCAGTGCGGCCCGTTGTGCGGACTTCAGGTTATCGAGCTGCCTTAGCTCGGGCGCGAGGAAAACCAGCATGTTGCGATATACGCGAGGGCTACTGCCGCGCTGGAGAAGGATATCCTTCGCCTCGGCCAGTGCATCGGAGCCATCCCTTCCGGCATGGGCATGCGCCACACCGAGAACGACCGCGCGAACACCGCCGGCTTCATCCGGCACGTCGGACGAATTGCCGGGCGCCACCTGAACTGCCTCGAAATGTCCCCGATCCGCCAAGCCGTTGATGTAGGTGGCCAAGCCTTTGTCGATTTCGTGGAGAACCAGCGCCTCTTCGAACTGGGCCGCCCGGTCCGCTGCCAGCCGGTTGAGGCTCGCCGACATGGAGTACCAGTAGCGGCCAAGATCGCTGTGCATGAACTTGGCCTGGTTGGCCAACCGGCGCAGGGCATCGCTGAAGATGGCTGGGCGCTCACCGGGCTGCACGACGCCAAGATTGATCTGGCGGTCATCCAGCCCCTTGTTCTCCTGCCCGTGCGTGGGGGCGGTGCCCATGAAAACGGCGCGGGCAACTCGACGTGTGGCGGAATAGCGGTTCAGGTTCGGCGCCGACTGGTCGATCTTGTACGGGGTCGAAGTCACACCATCGACATCACCCGCGATAATCGATTGCCAGCTTGAATCGAGATAATGGAGCAGTTCCGGTTCCACCCGTGCCGAACTGATCGCCACGCTGCCGGGCATGATCATCACAGAAGGATCATTGCCCATCCAAAGCTCGTGGATCACCTGCGCCATCAGCCGCAGAACGCCGCGCGTGCGCTGGAATTTTTCCAATGAGCCCCAGCTAGTATAGAGCTGATCGAACAGCTCCGGATGGATGGGGTAGGCCTTTTCGAGCTTTCGCCGGTAGTCCTCATCCGAGCAGCCGTTCGGAAACTCGTTGGCATTTTCCCGATACAGCTTTGCGAACTGCTTGAGCGTGTTGTCGCGGTGGTGGAATTTGTCGCCGGGGATGTCCTTGAACAACCGCCGCCTTACGATCTCATAGCTCTCTTCCTGGCTGGCCGGACGCCACGATGACTCGACGCGGCTGAACGTCTGCTTCAGGCGCGCCAGCGCTTCCTGCCCCCTTCGCCGCCCACTTCGATCTGCGAGGCCGGCAGGGATGCGACCAGCAACGTCCCGGGGCTGGCCTTAACCGCCTCGGTCAAGGACTGCACGAAGGACAGGTTGGCATCGAATGAGCCTGACGGCAGGCTCTCGACCCTATAGATCTGGCGCAAATAGGCGACCCATTCGTCGATCAGAATGAGCGACGGCGAAAACCGCTTGAACAGCGCTTCCAGAAGGTTAGATCCCGGTGCAATGCCACGCTCGTCATTCTCGGCGAGCATTTCGAACCCTTCGACTCCGCCAAGTTGCCAGGCCAGCTCGCCCCATGTGGTGCGGATTTTCCGGCCGCCTTCCAAGGATATGACATCCTGCGGACCGCGAGACGTGCCCACCAGCACGGCCCGCTTAATCTTTGCGGGCACAGACAGCTCGTTGTGCGACAACAGCTGGTCTAGGCCCGGCAGGTCCTCCACCGCCGTTCCGCTCGCCATGTGATAGAGCGCCAGCATCGAATGGGTCTTGCCGCCCCCGAAATTGGTCTGCAACTCGACCACCGGATCGCCGCCCGCACCGCTCAGGCGCCTGGCCGCCCCGATCAGCAAATTGCTAAGGCCTTCAGTGAGGTAGGTGCGCGCAAAGAACTCACGCGGGTTCCGGTATTCTGAAGGCGCGCTGCCGTTATGGACCTTGGCAAGGTCGGCGGCGAACTCGGCCTGCTGGAATTCGCCGGTGGCCACATCCTGGTGCGGCTCCACAACTTCGCGCCACGGCAGGAGACCGCCGACGGTCTCGACGGAGATATCCAGCCGCTGCGTCTTCCGCCGTTCCTCGTTGCGAGCCAGTTCGGTGAATTTCGTGCGCAAGATGGATTCGCGCATTTTGCTGATTTCTTCAGCGGCTTCGCCCGCGCTCACGGCCTCCAGCAATCTACGCATGCTGTCGAGCGCGCGCTCGGCATCGTCGTAGGTAAACTTGCCATCGTGGGCGAGCTTGTTGCGAACCTCAATCAGCTCATTGACGATCGAGCGGTGGGTACGGTCGAGAACATTGCGGAAGGCCTCGTTCCAGCAGCGCTCCATGATCTTTAGCAGTTTCTGCGTGTCGAGCGTGAACTCACCGCTGGGATCAAGCCGCCAATCGGGGAAGCGGGACAGCACGTCCTGGGGCCAGCCCTTACCCATCCCGGCGTCAAGATTACGTAGCACGAAGGGGTGCAGGCTGGCCTGCATATGCTCCATGCCGTCAAAGACATACTGACGTGTACTTCTAGCCATTCCCGCCCCCTCAGAAGTTCATCCGCGTCTGCCGGTTTTCCACCATGTCGGTGATACCGGCTGCCTCGCGGGTCAAATCGGTCCAGTCAGCGATCAGCGCGTTGTAGGCCGTCGCCTCCTTGGCATCCTTTCGCTTGTTCGCGCTGATGTCGTATAGGCAGTACGCCAAGTCCTTCACGGCTTCTGCCTTATCGCCGATCTTCTTCAACATCAGTGCCGAGGAGTGCGCGACACCGTCATTTTCATGAAGCCGGACGAGCTGCTGCAAACACTCCCACACGGTGAGATGCCCATCGGCCTGCGGCGTCCACTCAACATCAAGCTCGTCCCGCTTCAGCAAACGCACCTTTCCTGCCGCACTCTCGATAACCCCCGCATGCTTCACGCTGTCGACAGAGATACCCCGAGCGCGGGCGAGGTTGTCGGCCACGCCATAGTCGCCCTTGCCCATGCCGTTCTGCTCGAACCAGGTGATGGCGAAACGGGTGTCGGCGTCGAACTCGCCCTGGATGCCGCCGAGATACTCGTCGAGCTCGGCATTGATCAGCTGCAGCGCGGTCTTGACCGTCATCGGGCTGTCGTCGGCCTCGAGCACGGCGGTGTAGCGCGAGAAGACGCCCATGCCGGGGCCGATGGCCGATTGCGGCATGTCGGCGGGGGCGATGTTGGCGGCCTGAAGCTCGGCGATGGCCGGGGGCAGTTCGCGTTTCAGGGCCCGGATGAACTCGGCCCGGGTGATGACCTCGGCCGAGGCTTCCTTCTTGCGGCAGACGAGGACGACCGAGTTGGCGAGGGCGTTGGTGCCCATAGCAACCTGTCGGGTTCGCATTTCAGTTCGCACCGGCCAAGTCCCGACGATTGAGAACCCAGATGCAACGACAGCTTCAAGGAAGGTGGCCCAACCGGTCGAGCTGATACCGTCCTGCTCAACCTCACTTTGCTTGAATGCGTAATAAATCGCTGCTGGAAAAGTCTCGCTTGACTGCTGCTGGAAGTTACGAATTGCTTTCTTCATGCCTTCCATGAAGTGAGTTTCGGCCTGATCGCGCCCGCCATGGCGATACGGCGTGGCGATCAACTCCTCTGATTTAGGAGTGGCTAGCAGACTGAAAAGATTGGGGAACGCGTCCCTGAGCATTGGACGCAGCCAGCAAAAGAAGAAATCCGATAGGTCTGCGTAACCGATGTTGTCATAGTAGGGAGGGTCAGTGTTCAATACGCATCCGTCAGGAAATCGAACTGTCTGAGCGTCGGCCTGAACAAGTTTGCCGTCACCACAAGGCAGCGTGTCCAGCCCATTCATCACCATCTTATATGCTGCATTAAACGCACCGGTGGCATTCCCAAGCGGGTTGGTCTCAGCATAATCCCAGAGCATCGGAATCGCTTGACGACCAAAAATATGCTGCGCCTTTTCGCCCACCGGATTCCATCGAACAAATGCGTTTCCCGACATAGCCACTCGGCTAATAGCAAACGACAGATATACAGTTATGGCATCTGCGTAAGACGCTGGCCCATGGCCACCGTCCTCAAGTGACGTTAGATCCCCTCCGATGGACGACACCGCATCAATCTTTGCCAAGGCCCTAACTTCGCCGAGCAGATCAATCAACGTGTTTAGAAGTAAGATCTGTCTCGCCGAGAACAAATCCGCAAATGTCTCAAGCCCGTAAGCTGGTGGAGAGAACCAGCGTGGATTTTCGGGCTGCCTCTGCTCTGGCTTCCAGACTGGGTTCGCTGAGAACGCTAGTTCTTCGTCGCTCTTTGTAGCTGGCAGATAGAAGCGCCCCCGATTTCCTTCCGCAACGATTGCGAGAAGGGTTTGCCCCAAGCTGCCATTCTTTCCGGAACTCGTGATGTGTTTTGGGGTTACTGCCGTATCAGACATAAGGCATCGAAAATTGGCCCCACGTCCGGCTTTTGTTCCTTCTCTTGCTTTTGCAATCTCAGCCTTTGTTCCGCCGTGGCGAATCCGGTACACGATGGTCTTTGTCTGTCTGTCAACGATTGGCTCGACCCAGACTTCCTTCCCGGCCTTCGCATTCAGAACAAAGTTGGATGCAATCGGCACCTGGACATCGGCAAAGGCCGGGTCCGGGCTCGGTACCGTCCGAGCCCAGATCCACGCGATCACCGTCGCCTTGCCACCCCCATACTCCTTCGGCAGGTCCACCTGCGGGTAAAGATGCCCGATGCGCTCCCACGCCTTCTCACGCATCCATTCGCCGTAGTATTTCACATCCTCGGCCAGCCCTTCGGCGTTGCGGTAGAACGACCGCTCCTTGATGCCGGGGTGGATGGGGGCATGTCCTTGAACTTCGGCGGGATCTCGATCATCGCCTTGCCGATCATCACCGCCACCGGGTTCAGGTCGGACCCATAGGCAGGCAGGCCCAGCCGCTGCGCCTCGAGCGGGATCGACCCGCCGCCCGAGAACGGGTCATAGACCGGGGGCAGTTCGCCGCCGCAGCTGCGCCGGATTTCGGCCCGGGCGCGTTCCAGCACCTCCTCGTTGGTGGAGTTTTCCCACTTCACCAATTCTTCGATAATGTCGAAGAGCCGCTTGCGCTCGATTTCGACAATAACGTCTTCGAGGGTCGGTTTCGGTGCGCTGGCTGCTGCGCCCTTGGCTGCGGCTTTGCTCTCTTCCCAGGCCTTCACGCGCTTGGGCAGCTCCGCTTCCGCACGCGCCCGCAGTTTCTTGTCGGCCAGCAGTTCATCGACGCGTGAAGACGGGTCATCCACGAGTTGCGCGAACAGCACCGCCCGGCAGGCGGCCAGCGGCCGCCGGGCCCACCACAAATGAAGGGTCGAGGGATGGCCGTGCCGGATCGACTTCTCGCGCGCGGAGGCGGCATTGATGGCCTCCAGCGGGATGGCCACTTCGATCAGCTTCTTTTTGTAGCTAGCGGGCATTATTCCCCCATTCCAGGTTTAATTCTGCTGTAACTTATTGTCTTTGCGTCATTTTTTTGCATCCCGATTATCTCCTATTGGTTCAATCAGGTTCAATTGTTCGCTGGACGTTCTCATCGTCGGCGATAAACCACCTTGCGGCTTTGGTTTTGCCTTCGACCCGGATGCGGCCGGCCTTCATCCTCCGCAGCAAGACAATGCCAGCGGTTGGGGAACAGCTCCATCTCGGGCAGGCGGCCAACGACTGCCGGCCGCACACGGAATAACGGGCCGCGAGATAGCCGTACCGGATCAAACTCCCTTGCGCGGAGGCGGCGTTGGTGGTCTCCAATGGGAGAGACACTTCGATGATTTCTTTCCTATAACTCATTCCAACCTACGATACGTCGTTCTGAAGATGCCCCGGCAAGTGGCCCACAACCACGCGCTCGGTCTCTGGGTCCCAGAAATAGTAAAGGCGAAAGCCAAGTCGCCCGTCTCGACTATTGCTGCCTTTTAGATGCCATTCCAATTCGCGCATCGATTCCTGATAACGGACGAAATATTGCCCTCCAAAGCTCTTTGCCTTGTTCTTCTGGCTGAAGCATTTTGTGTTCTCTAGGCCAAGCTCCGCCAAGCGGTGTTCGAATGCTTGCTTATGTTCGTTTCCACCGATTTTGCGCATGACCACATAGAGGTCTCGCATCATCAGCAAGGAATTGTATACAAGCGCAATGTCTTGGAATCCGGACTCACGCGCAGCTTTGATCGCTCGGGGGTGAAGCTCCACCTGTCCTGACAGATGGGCACGCGCCCATGATTCCAGTTCCTCAAGGCTGCCTGGAATATCGGGACGTGACACACTAGCTTGCTCGGACTGGTAGCTCTCTAAGCGTGCTTGTAAGGCGATGTAACTCGCCTTCAACTGGCGCAGTTCCGATAGGGCCTGTTCACGCTCGGGAATCGGCAGTGAGAGCAAGCTCAAGACTTGTTTCAGCCTCCTGCTTGGCTGCTCTCAATTCCTCTTCTGCCAGCTGAAGGAGATCCGCTTCACCGCCGCCGCCTGCCGATACTGACTCGCGAGCACGATGGACCGCTATACGTTTCACTGATTGAAAAGAAGGTTGCTCTTTCTCTAGAACATCGCGGGGACGCGTGATGCGCAGCGACTGTTCTACCAGAAAGTCTGTGAAGTCAGAATCGCCCCCGTCACCCCATTCAGCAATCCGCGGAGCAGTTGCCAAGGGATGATCGGTCGGAAGGTGGGTGCGGGGATCAAAGCCTGGATTATAGGTTCGGATAGCTTGACGATAAACAGAAAACTCCCGCCCTATCTCGTCGCTCAATCGAAAGGCTGCCGCAGACGTGAGAACAACGGTGTGCACAAAACCGACCGTTCGCCTGAAAAACGGCCTCACGCGGATGGCGGTTTGCTCCACATCGGAACTACCTTCGGGTAGAGAGAAAACAACAACCGGATGATTGCGGTGTGCCGCTCCAAGAAATTTGATGAGCTCGTCTACGTCCTCTTGTGCGTCAACAATCCAGGGCTCCGACCCAATATACCTACCATCCAAGTAAGCATCTTGGGTATACACAATACCCCGCACGAAGGTGGGTATAGAGCGTGGCACGGGTTCAACATTTCCGCGCTGTGAGCAGATTAGGCGACAGCCAAACACCACCTCCCTTGGACTACGCTCAGCAATCCCAACTTCGGTCGTCCAAATTCTGGCCGTATCCTTTAGGCGCTCTTGCAGTCGGAAAGCCCAGTACCGAGGCTCATCGAGTCGGACGGCCTCCGCATGTTCGGAGTTATCCTGATCAATCTCGAACTGAACCGCTCCGGGTTTGCCGGAGGCTCCAACTCCTGAGAAGGTGGAGCCATCATGAGCAAGACGACGAACAAGTTTTCCCCGGAAGTGCGCCAGCGAGCCGTGCGGCTGGTGCTGGATCACGAACATGAACATCCCTCCCGGTGGGCTGCGGTCATGTCGATCGCGTCCAAGATCGGCTGCACGGGCCAGACGCTGAACGAGTGGGTGAAGAAGTCCGAGGTAGACGCCGGCAAGCGCGCCGGTGTGCCGACGGACATGGCGGCAAAGCTGAAGGCGCTAGAGAGGGAGAACCGGGAGCTTCGGCAGGCCAACGAGATCCTGCGCAAGGCTTCCGCTTATTTTGCCCAGGCGGAGCTCGACCGCCCGTTCAAACGATGATCGGGTTCATAGACGATCACCGCGGGGTCCATGGGGTCGAGCCGATCTGCAAGGTTCTGCCGATCGCCCCGTCGACCTACCACGACCACGTCGCCAAGCGCGTCGATCCGGAGAAGCTGTCGGCGCGGGCGAAGCGGGACGGTGTCCTGAGGCCTGAGATCGAGCGCGTCTTCGCCGAGAACTTCGAGGTCTATGGCGCGCGCAAGGTCTGGCGGCAGATGCTGCGTGAAGGCTTCGCCGTCGCGCGCTGCACGGTCGAGCGGCTGATGGCCGACCTCGGCCTTCAGGGCGTCATCCGCGGCAAGCCGATCCGCACCACGGTGCAGGACAAGGCCGCCCCGTGCCCGCTCGACCATGTGAACCGGGTCTTCCATGCCCCCGCGCCGAACAGGCTGTGGCTGTCGGACTTCACCTACGTCAGCACCTGGTCCGGCTTCGTTTACGTGGCCTTCGTCATCGATGCCTATGCCCGCCGCATCGTCGGCTGGCGGGTGAGCAGGACCGCCCATGCGGGCTTTGTCCTCGATGCTCTCGAACAGGCCCTGCACGAACGGCGGCCCATCCACCGCGGCGGCCTGGTGCACCATTCCGACAGGGGGTCTCAATATGTCAGCATCCGCTACACCGAGCGACTGGCCGAAGCCGGCATCGAACCCTCCGTCGGCAGTGTGGGCGATTCCTACGACAATGCTCTCGCCGAGACGATCAACGGCCTCTACAAGGCCGAGGTCATTCATCGGCGCGGGCCATGGCGTAGCTTCGAGGCCGTAGAGTTCGCCACGCTGACCTGGGTCGACTGGTTCAACAATCGCCGGCTGCTGGAGCCCATCGGCAACATCCCGCCGGCGGAAGCCGAGGAACGCTACTACGCCATGCTGGAAGAACCAGCCATGGCCGCGTGACTCAAAAGAAACGGCCTCCGGCAAACCCGGGGCGGTTCAAACGCATCTCCCTCCCATGCGCCTGGTGGGATGTTTCTAAGGTTTCTACTGGGATCGAAACCCCACTTGAGCACACGTTCCTGCAATTGCCGAAAGATATTGTCGCCTTTGACAACCAGTCCTACCTGTGACGAAATCTGGACAAAAATCCTCCGTTCCGCATCATTTTGCGAAATTCTTTCAGCCACTTGGTTCATTTTGGCACCTCCGCGCGCTCAAGAAGGCTGGGAAGATGCACCTGCACGGCAGTCACACCGAACTCGGGCTCCTGGCTGAAAGGCCGCCGGACATGCGCGGCTGCCGCGCAAATCCGCCCTCGACCTGGACGACGGCGAGAATGAACTTCTCCGGCTCATGCAGCGACGTGATGATTTCCTGACGCGTCACCATCACGGTGTCGGCGCCGTCGATCCTGCCCTTGACCTCGATGAAGCGCAGATGCTGGCTGCGCGGATCGAGCGAGAGTATGTCGTAACCGACTTTCTGCGCGGAAACGTCGGTCGGGACGTTGCCGAGTTCCTTTTCCGCCGCCATGACGGCATCCATAGCCAGTATCTCGATTTCCCGGCGGGCGATCGGGTCTTCCGAAAAACCGCTCGGTGCGGCGCCATTGCCGGGCTGCGCCGTCCGGCGCGCATCCAGCAGCCCGCGCGGCACGACGATCATGCCGCCGCGAATGCGCGGCGGCTGTGATGTGATGAAGCGCTCCTGCTCCAGCTGGCCCTGCCGCCGCTTCAGGCGGTCGGCGATATCCTCCGCCCGGCGCTCGGCATTCTGCCAGTTAAGCCGCGTCTTCTTGCCGGCCTTTTCCTCTTCCTTGAGCTCAAAGGCGCGGCTGTCCCAATAGTTGATCTCTTTTTTGAGGCGCGCCTTCACCTCCTGCTCGACCTTGTCGATTTCAGGGATGCGCCGGGCTTTCACTTCCGCCACATGGCCCTGCGCCAGCTCGACAGTGGCAAAGTTGATCGCCGTGCGCTCAAGCTCGTTGGTCAACCAATCCTCGGCGAGTTCAGCCCGCGCAAGCGCGATCTCGTCGGGCGTCGCCGGCCGCAAATTCAGGTGGGGAGCAATGCCGGCATTCACGGCAACGCCGTCTTTGCCGATGGCTGCAAATTGCAGTTTCTGCGAAATCACATGCGGCTTGCCGGTACTGGTCGGGCGCGCGTCCTGAACGCTATGCTCCAGCAGGAAAATAGCCGACAGCTCTGTACCGGGATCGGTATCATCCACGAGCACCGCGCCCTGCTTCATCAACTGATCGTAGTCTTCCCGGATGATGCTGATCACCGCCGTCCAGAAGCGGATGGCCCGGACAGACGAAAGTGGCCACGGGCTGCTGGTTGATCTGGGACTTTTCGAAGCAGACGCGCTCATATTTTTTCTGGATGGGCGCACCTGTGCCGACCTGCCGGTCGCGCTCGCGAATCCGCATCGGTACGTGAGTGATCTCCCAGCGCCCCGGCTCCCGCTCCTTCAGGCGACCGCCCAGCTGCTGGAAGGCTTCGACGAAGAAGCTTTGAATGTGGTGGGGCTGAAGCCGCTGGGCCTCGGCGCGCTCCATCTCCAGGCGCAACTCATGCACCTTGGCTTCGGGCATTGTGTCGTTGGTGAGCGCCCGGCGCTGCAACAGATCGAGCAGATGCTGCTGGTCGACGGCGCCGTCGACCTGGTTGAACAGGCGCGCCCGCACCTCCTCCTGCTCGCCATACTGGATGGCTTCGAACAGCAGATCCTTCAGGGCCACGCCTTCGAACAATTCGCCCAGAACGTCGTAAACGCGGCCGCCGAGCGCTTCGCGCGCTGCCTCCAGCTTTTCGAGCAGGCGGGCATAGACCTCGCCCTCGCGCGTGTCCGCGGCCACGATGTTCCACAAATGACAGACTTCGGTCTGCCCGATACGGTGAATGCGACCGAAGCGCTGCTCGATCTTGTTGGGATTCCAGGGCAGGTCGTAATTGACCATCAGATGCCCGCGCTGGAGGTTCACGCCTTCACCGGCAGCATCGTTCGCGACGAGAACGAGCATGTCGCGATCCTGCATGAAGCGCTCGATGACCTTGCGGCGCTCCTCGCGCGTCACGCCGCCGTGGATCACTTCCACGGCGTCCGGATTGCCAAGGCGCGCTTTGACCTTGTCGGCAAGATAATGAAGCGTGTCCTTGGGCTCTGTGAAGATGATCAGCTTGCGGCGATTGCCGTTGCTGTCGACCATAAGGTCGTCATCAAGAATGTTGTTGAGCTGCGCCCACTTGGTATCCTCGCCCGACCGCACGACCTCCAGGGCCATCGTTTCCAGGCCTTTGAGAGTCTGAACCTCAAGGGCCAGCTGATCGACGGTTTCGGCGGTGGTGGCCCCGGTGGAGATCAGCTCCTCAAGCTCATCGACCTCTTCCTGGCCGTATTCCTCGATATTGCGCAGCGTTTCCAAAGTCACGCCATCTTCACCGATGCCCTGCCGCCCGCGCGTGGCAAGGCGTGCTTCAGCGAGCTCGACCTCAAGCCGTTCGCGGCGCCTTTTCAGCGAGTGGTAGATGGCAGCCGGTGACGAGGCGAGCCGGCGCTGAAGAATCTGAAGCGCGAAGCCGACATTGTTGCGCTTCTTGTTGTCCGTATCGGCAAACCGCTGCACGCGGTTCATTTCGGTTCGGACATACTCCGTCACCGCGCTGTAGAGGGCGGCCTCCCGCGCCGAGAGTTCGTATTTTACGGTATAGGCGCGCCGCTCGGGGAAGAGCGGACGGCCATCAAAGCGCAGCAACTCTTCCTTGGTCAGCCGCCGCATCATGTCGGCGGTGTCAGCATAATGGACGCCGTCCCGGAACCGTCCCTCGAACCGGTCCCCGTCAAGGAGCGCCATGAAGAGCTGGAAATCCTCCTCCTTGCCGTTATGCGGCGTGGCCGACATCAACAGCAGGTGGCGGCACATCTGACCGAGAAGCTGCCCGACCTGGTAGCGCTTGGTGTATTTCACCTCCCCGCCGAAATAGGTCGCCGACATGCGGTGGGCTTCGTCGCAAATGATCAGGTCCCATTCCTGGGCGGCGCGCAGTTTCTCTTGCAGGTCTTCGTTACGGGCCAGGACGTCGAGGCGCAGGATGAGCCGGTTGCGGTCGTTGAACGGGTTGCCGGACCGGGACGTCTCGATCATGTCCCGGGTGAGGATGTCGAACTCCAGGCTGAACTTCTCGCCAAGCTCGTCCTGCCATTGCTCAACGAGGCTGCCCGGCGCGACGACGAGGCAGCGATCAAGATCGCTGCGCGCGATCAGCTCCTTCATCAGCAGGCCGGCCATGATCGTCTTGCCCGCGCCGGGATCGTCGGCCAGAAGGAAGCGCAAGGGCTGACGCGGCAGCATTTCACCGTACACGGCGGAGATCTGGTGCGGCAGCGGATCGACCAGGCTGGTGTGGATGGCAAGATAGGGATCGAAATAATGGGCGAGCTTGATGCGGTTCGCCTCGGTGACGAGCCGCAGCAATGCGCCGTCCGCATCGAAGGCCCACAACCGCCCCTTGGCATCGATTTCCAGCCGGTGCTCGTCATCGCGATAGAGCGTGCTCTCGGCGACCGCTCCGGCGGGATGGCGATAGACGACATTAAGGGCCTGCTGCCCGATCCAGTCCACGGACACGACCTGTACAGGCTGCTGGGGCGCAATGCCCCGCACCATAGCCCCCGCCCTTATGTCTTCCAACCTTGCCATGCGTCGTCCTACTGCGCCGAAGCGCTGATTTCTGCAATTTCCGTAATCATTTCAGCAGATTCCGCCCGTTCCAGTGCAGATTGCACGTCCGCTTTATTCAAAACAACTATATGTTGCCTGCGCGGCTCCTGTTTTTCCGGGTCGCCCAATAGTCCAAGTCGTTTCAGGACATAAAACAGCATGGCGTAACGGATTGGCAGCACACACTGGCCGTCATTCATCCCGTAATCTTTCGCCACCACGGCCTGCTGGCTCGGCGTTAGTTCGGGATGCGGGGCGATCACCACATCGAAGGTTTCCACCCAGCACCAATCATCCGCGCCCTTGGCGCCAGGTTCGCCCGGATTACGGGTTTCCAATGATCGCGGCAGCAGGAAGTCCTTGAACTTGTGATCGATGTGGCAATAGGCGCGCACGTGCCAGCGGAAGCCGTCAAACCCGAAGGCGTGCGGCGTGATGCGCCGCCAGACGGGGTCCGGTCGCTCGCGGTTCATCGACTGATAGAGAATTTCCAGTGACTCCCCGTCGCGCACGGCTGTCAGCACGGCCCGCAAAACGTCCGTGTCGATGTCGCGATGGGGCGTGAGCGCGATGTCGATCGGCGGGACATGCGCGATCCACGATTCTTCCTTCCTTATGAGGCCTTCGCCCAGCGAGCGCAGCCGGGACAGGTAAGTGTCGGGGTCGGGCTTGAGGAAGCGCGGCGCGAACCGCGGCGCGGGGATATAGCGCTTGGCGCTCTTGTCGTAATCCACATTGCCGGGGGCCACCTCCTGATAGAGGGACAGGTCCTTGGAAGCCTGCGGCACGGAGACGCCGAACATGTCGATGATGTCCGAACGATTCACGCCGCCCTCCCAAAACAGCCGGAACTCTATGAACTCCAGCCTTTGCTCCACACCCCAGCGAATCCCGGGGTTTTCCTCGCTCATGCGCGCCTCTCACAGATGGGTATCAAAACTATATTGACATCAAAACACGACCCGTATATTTAGTTACCCCATGAGCATGAGGCCGTCAACAGATTCCGTGCGTGATCGCGGTTGGTGACCTCCCTCCGGTCAAAGGCCAGAGGACGCAAGGCATTGACATATCGATGGAGACCAAAATGACGGCAACACTGACCTTTCACCCCCTCGGCAACGCCGATTGTACCCGCATCGACCTCGCCAACGGCGACAAGCTGCTGGTCGACTATGCGGACATGCGCAACCCGCTCGATCCCTTTGACAAGCGAATTGACCTTCCGGCGGAGCTGAAGGCCGACCTGCGGGCGGCGGAGCGCGACTATTACAACGTGGTCTGCTTTACCCATCTGGATGACGACCATTGCTGCGGCGCGGGCGATTTCTTCTGGCTCGACCATGCCCGCAAGTACCAGGGCGAAGGGCGCATCAAGATCAGGGAGCTCTGGGTCCCCGCTGCCGCCATCCTCGAAGATGGCTGCGAGGACAGTGCCCGCATCATCCGGCAGGAGGCCCGCCACCGGCTGCGCGAAGGGTATGGCATCCGCGTTTTCTCCCGTCCGAAGAAGCTGCGCGCCTGGCTGGAGGCGCAGGGGCTGACTCTTGAGTCCCGCGACCACCTCATCACCGACGCGGGCAATGTCGTGCCGACCTACTCCAAGTTCGGCCCCGAGCGCGTCGAGTTTTTCATCCACAGCCCGTTCGGCTGGCGCCAGAATGAAAACGAGGTCATCGACCGCAATCAGGACAGCGTGGTCTTCCAGGCCACCTTCCTTGAAGGCGGCCGCGAAACCTACGCGCTGTTCATGTCCGACATCCACGCCGATTCCATCGACCAGATTGTCGTGACCACCAAGCGCCACGGGCGCGCGGACCGCCTCCTGTGGGACATCTTCAAGGTTCCCCACCATTGTTCCTACACAGCGATTGGCTGGGACAAGGGCGAGGATGAGACCGCGCCCACGGAGCATGTCGAATGGCTGTGCGAGACGCAGGGGCGCGCGCGCCACATCATGGTGTCGACCAGCAAGCCGATGCCGGTGAAGGGCAGCGCCGAGGATCGTGACGTTCAGCCCCCGCACCGGCAGGCGGGCAATTACTACAAGCGCGTGGCGCGGGAAGCAGACGGCAGCTTCAAGGTGACGATGGAATCGCCCTCTGCCGCCCGACCGAAACCGCTCCGGGTTCAGGTTAATGAACGCGGAGCGCAGCTGCTTCTGGTGTCGGCGGCTGCGGGCGCGGCGAGCATCATCTCGACGCCGGCGCGTGCGGGCTAAGGCGATGGCGGACCTGCATCCGTGGTGGGCCGAACTGGGAGCCGTGGTCGAGCCCGACTCATGCGCGGTCGACCCCGTCCGGCAGCTCGCCGCGCATATTGCAAAGGGTCTTGCCCCCGGGATCACGATCATAGAGGCACGGGAAACGGAAGACCGCGCCCTTGCCGGCCTGCTGCTCGACATCGAAGTGGAGCGCCCGCAGGACCTGGCCGCTCCCATCCGCGCCGTGGAGCCGATCGCCGTCCTGTTCGGCAGCGAGACCCTCCAGCCGGCGGTCCTCGCCCTGCGCGCCGAATTCCCGCACACGATGCATCAGAACTGCACGCGCGAAGGCGATCCGTTGTCGCTGTGCGTCGACGACCGCCCCTGGCACGAGGCGCAGCTGTCATTCACGCTGGCCGATTTTCTGCGGCGAATCCAGCTCTGGCTCGCCAAGGCCGCGCGGGGTGAACTGCATGACCCGGCCCAGCCGCTGGAACCGCTGTTCTTCCACAATCCGTCGAGCATCGTGGTTCCCGCCGCAGCACTGGAAGAACGGGAAACTCCACCCGAACTCCTCGGATACAGGCTCGAAGAAAACGAGCGGATGATCATCACCCGCGTCGCCGATGCTGATAGCAATGCCCCTACGGCGTTCGTCGTGGTGGCGCTGCGCGCCGCGCCGCAGGGCATGGGGCGTCTGCGGCAGGCCCCGCGGACTCTCGCAGGACTGGCTGCCCAGCTGAAAGAATGCGGGATCGATCTCGCGGCGATCTTGCAGGAGAAGATCACTACCTGGTCGGGTCTGGGTGCAGAGGCCATTCGGCGTCTCAACGCGCACCTCGCTCTCATCATCGCTTTCCCGATCACTGACGCGGGCGGCCGGGCCTCGGACGATTTGCGCGCCTTCGTCACGCACGCAACAGCCGGGGATGTCGGCGAGGCTCTCGGCCTCCTCGGGCAGAACAATAGTGCCGTCGGCTCCGCCAAGGCCTATGTGAAGCTGATCGGTGCTACGCCCGCACAGACGCTGCCGCCCCTGCCGATCGATCCTGTCGATGTGCATCTCGCCTTCGACCGCAACACAGGCGCAGCCGTCAGCGGCCTCCCGGAAGCGGACAAGCGGCCGGTCGTGCTGGTGGGCGCAGGCGCGTTGGGTTCGCAGCTGGCCGTCAATCTCGCGCGCGAGGGCCGGTTTTGCTGGACGCTTGTCGATAATGACGTGCTACTCCCCACAATCTGGCGCGACACGCCCTGTATCCGATCGATATTGGCGCACCGAAAGTCCTCGGTCTGGCGCGCCGCCTGGACATTCTGCTGGGCGAAAAAGCCATACCGATCGCAGCCGACATCCTCGCCCCCGCGCCGGATGTGAAGCCGCAGCTGGAAGAGCAACTGGCACAGGCCGACCTCATCATCGACGCCTCGGCCTCTGTCGCCGTATCGCGGCACTTGTCCGGCCTTGCGGACGTGCGGGGCCGGCGCCTGTCCCTCTTCTTCAATCCCGCCGGCACAGCGATCGTACTGCTGGCCGAAAGCGCAAACCGGGATGTTACGCTGCACGATCTCGAAGCGCAGTATCACCGGATGCTGCAATTGGAAGACGGGCTTGCCGCCCACCTTCAGCCGCTGACACCAGGCTTGCGCTATAGCGGGTCCTGCCGGGCGGTCACCAATCGCATCCCCGCAGGCCGCGCGGCGCTGCTCAGCGCTATTGCCGCGCAAGCCGTGGTCGACGCCGCATCGTCGGACGAGTCCGCGATCCGTATCTGGACTCTCGATGAACACAACGCCGTATCACTGCGCCAGCAGGCGGGCGACGCCGTAGAGCGTCAGACGCTCGGCGACTGGACGGTCACTTACAGCCAATCGGTCGCCGGTGAGATTACGGCGCTGCGTACGGCGCATCTGCCGCGGGAGACAGGCGGCATCCTGCTCGGCATCATCGACACAAGCCGCCGCACCATTCATGTCATACAGGCGCTGGCGGAACCCCCTGACAGCAGCGGTACTGTGACGGGATTCGAGCGCGGTGTGACCGGCCTTGCCGCCAAGGTGCAGCAAGCCGCGGACCGCGCCCTCCATCAGATACGCTATGTGGGCGAGTGGCATTCGCATCCGGCCGGTTCGTCCACCCGCCCGAGCGTCACCGACATACGCCAGATTTGCTGGCTCACCGGCGAACTGGAGAATGAGGGACTGCCGGCCCTGATGCTGATTGCCGGTGATCGCGGATCACTGTCCGTCATCCTGGCGGGAACGGACATCGCTGCGTCGGATGGCCCGTCGTGAGCGCCGACCTTCCTGTCAATGACATACAGGGCCTGTTCGCCGCCAATGGTGCGACCGGCGATTTCCTTCAGGCGCGCAAGATCGAAGACCGGATCGGGCTCTGCCTGTCGGGCGGCGGCTACCGGGCGATGATCTACCATGTCGGCGTGCTGCACCGTCTGAATGCGGCGGGGCTGCTTGCGCGGCTGGACGAGGTGGCGAGCGTCTCAGGCGGATCGATCACCGCCGCCCTTCTGGCGCTCAAATGGTCGCTTCTGACATTTGATGAGGACGGCCGGGCCGGGAATTTCAGAGACGTAATCGCGAAACCGCTCCTGGCTTTCGCCGGCAAGGGCATCGATATCCGCGCCATTCTCTACGGCTTGCTTCCGGGGTGCAGCGCCGCCGACAGTCTTGTGCGGGCCTATGACCGGCATTTGTTTGACGGGGCCGGGTTGCAGGACATCACCGATCAGCCGCGGTTCACCTTCATGGCGACCAACCTCCAGACCGGCAGCGGCTGGCGTTTTTCCAAGGCCTACGCCGCCGACTACCGCGTCGGCCTGATCGATCGTCCGACCCTGCCGTTGGCAAGGGTAGTGACTGCATCCTCAGCCTTTCCACCCGTGCTTTCACCGGTTCGCATCGACCTGAGCGCCCAGCTTGTGAAACCGGCGGAAGGCGCCGATCTCCATCACGCGCCTTTCATCGAGGAGGCTGTCCTGACCGATGGCGGCGTGTACGACAATCTCGGGCTGGAGCGTATCTGGAAACGCTGCCGGACCATACTCGTCAGCAACGCCGGGAAGACTGTGCCGGAGATTGGGCGACCCAGTGGGCGCTGGATCGGCCAGATGTTCAGGACGCTCAGCGTCATCCAGCAGCAGGCGGAGAACGCGCGCCGCCGCATCCTGTTTGGCATGGCCAATCTGGAACAGCGCCGTGTCGCTTACTGGGACATTGCAACCGCGCCCTACGAATACGGCCTTGCCGATACGCTACCCCTGACCAAGGATGAAGCGCTTGCGGCGGCAAATCTGCGCACGCGTCTCAATCCCTTTTCACAGCAGGAATGCGCGCTCCTTCTGAAAGCGGGGTATGCCGGCGCTGATGCCGCGCTGCGGGCGCGGGGTCTGGTTTCCGAAATGGGCAGCTTTGAGGACCTGTCCCTTGGACAGGACTCCTCCTGACTTGCGCCTGCTTCGTCCGGAGCCGTCCGTCGCCCTCACCCGAGGAGGGGCGACGGCGATCCGGACAGCAGGCCGGCCTGCTTTGCCTGGTGGGCTCCCGAGCCCTCCTTAATCCGCGCGAGGGATCGTCACCCGTATGGGCCGAGACACCGGCTCGGGCCGCCAGGCTAGAGCCCGGTCCGGCCAGGCCGGACGCGCCCGCGTCAGACGGCACCAATCAGCGCGGCTGCGCGATTACGAGATCAATTCCCAGATCGATACGAGCGATCTCCCGGGCAACAAGTACATCGAGGATGGCCTCCGCCCGATCAGGCTGCGCCGCGCCGTCGGCACCATCCGGCGGCAGCGCCTGCCGCAACCTGCCGGCAATGCCATTCTCCGCCTGACGCAAGGCCGGCGATGCGGCCTCGCGCACGGCGCTGCGCACGTCCCGCGCCGTGCCCCTGAAATCCCCGAAGCGCTTGTCCTTGAACAGCGCGGGCAGACGCCCGGTCAGGCTGTCGAAGGTCTCGACCGCGATCTCTTTGGGCTCGGAGCAGAAATACCCGTAAGACAGGCCCGGCTTGTAGGCGATGGTATGCACCTTGTCGTCCGGCAGCGGCCCTATCGCGACAGGAGAAAACAGGGCTGAGCTGCGCGCAACATCTACAGCGTTATAGGCTTTGTTGAACGCCGCCCCATCCCTCAGGCAGGGCGCGGCATAAAACACCTGGCCGGGATAGCGGCCTTCCCAATCGATCAGCAGCCGGTGCTGGTCCGACACATCCCGGCGCATGAGCGCGATCCTGAAGAATTCAAGCGTCAGTCCGGGACACTTGCCGCCGGCAATCTCGAACGCGCTGGTACGCGTAAGCAACTCGGGCAGCTTGTACTGAAAGAAAAGCGGGACCGCGGGAAATCGATCCGCACGTCATAGCCTGCCTTCGCCTCCTGCACGAGGTTCGGGAAGATCGGCGCGCCGGTCGGGGCCGAAGCCGAACCGCGGATCAGGTTTTCGGTGAAGGCATAACCGTACGAGAATTCCGAGTACCCGACCTTCATGACAGCCCGACCTGCTGATCCAGCGCCGCCACACGCTCCTGCTCATAGCTCTCCATCGCCACCTCCTTTAACGTCCAGAATTTTGGACGCGAAAAACTCTTATGTCCAATCAAATGAACAAAACTTGACACCCCACCTGTCACCATGCCATAATGTACAAAATTCTGCACATCAACGCGCCTTGCGACCAAACCAATGAACAGACAGGACAACGGACGTGCCGCGCAAGAGAAGCTATTCAAGGGTGACGCATCAGGCGCTGGCGATGCTCGGCAAGCTGATCCGCATCGGCCGGGCCGAACGCGGCCTGACCGCGCAGGAACTGGCCGACCGTGCCGGCATCAGCCGCACGACCTTGTCCAGCATCGAAAAGGGCGCACCGGGACCTGAGATCGGCATCGTGTTCGAGGTTGCCTCCATCGTGGGTGTGCGGCTGTTCGACTATGACGAGCGCACGCTCCAGATGCACAATGCCCGCCTCGATGAAAAACTGACCCTGCTGCCCAAAAGCGTCCGCCACAGTGTGAAGGAGGTCGATGATGACTTCTAAGACGGGCGCAACAAGAAAAGCCACGACAAGGAAAGCCGCCACGAACACCGACCCCACCGAGGCCTTCGTCTGGGTCTGGCTGCCGGACGCCACGGAGCCGGTGGTGGCCGGCCGGCTCGTACAGGATGGCAACCGCCTGCTTTTCACCTACGGCGCAAGCTACCGCCGCCGCGACAACGCGATCGCGCTCTATGAGCCCGAGCTGCCGCTCCAGGAAGGCACGATTGCCCCGCTCAACGGCCTGAATATGGCCAGCTGCATCCGCGACGCCTCGCCCGACGCCTGGGGCCGCCGGGTGATCATCAACCGGCTCACCGGCAGCAAGCCCGATGCCGCCGGCATCCCCGAGATCAGCGAGCTGACCTATCTCCTGCATTCCGGCTCCGACCGTATCGGCGCGCTGGATTTCCAACAATCAGCGACAGAGTATGTCCCCCGCCTTGCCGCACAGGCTTCGCTCGCCGAACTCCAGGAAGCGGCGGCTTTGATCGAAAAGGGCCTGCCGCTCACCCCGGCGCTCGACCAGGCCCTCAATCACGGCACCTCGATCGGCGGCGCCCGCCCCAAGGCGCTGGTCGATGACGACGACAGGAAATTCATCGCCAAATTCTCAGCCGGCAACGACACGCACAGCGTGGTGAAGGCGGAATTCATCGCGATGAGGCTGGCCGCATCCTGCGGCCTGAACGCCGCCCCCGTGTCCATGACCCGCGCCGCACAGAAGGACGTGCTCCTGATCGAGCGCTTCGACCGCACCCACACGCAAAACGGCTGGACCCGGCGCGCGATGGTTTCAGCGCTGACCATGCTCGGCCTCGATGAGATGATGGCCCGCTACGCCTCCTACGAAGACCTCGCCGAACTGATCCGCCACCGCTTCACCGACCCGAAGGATACGCTGCGGGAACTCTACGGCCGCATCTGCTTCAATATTCTCTGCGGCAATACCGACGACCACGCGCGCAATCACGCCGCCTTCTGGGACGGGCAGAACCTGACCCTCACGCCGGCCTATGACATCTGCCCGCAAAGCCGCACCGGCAGCGAAGCCACACAGGCGATGCTGATCAAGGGCGACGCCCGCTCCAGCACACTCGCCACCTGCCTCAATGCCGCCCCCGACTACCACCTCAAGGACGCCGAAGCCGCCGCGCTGATCGAACAGCAACTGGAAACGATCGCCCGACACTGGCCCGCGATCTGCGATGAAGCACAGCTCAGCCCCGTCGACCGCAAGCTTTTCGCCGGCCGCCAGTTCCTGAATCTCTACGCGCTCGAAGGGCTCGAAGGCCACGAGGCGCTGCACGACGCTTACCAGACGGCCCGCAACGCGCTGATCGAAAGCGCCGGCACCTGATGACGAGCGCGCCAAAGACACTCAGAAGACGCAAATGGCCCGGCGCTTTGCTGCGCGCGATGGGCCACGCGACCTGGGCCGCCGAACAAACCGGCTCGGGCATCACGCTGCTGGGCGGCCGCCATCAGGCGCCCTTTACCGCCTGGGCCGGACCGGCCCGACTGTCCAGCACGCTGGGATTCACCACCGTCACCATCCCCCTTGCGGGCAACCACACGGCCAGGCTTGCCGGCGTTGCCGTCCCCGAGGCCACCCGCTTCATCGCGTCTGCCAATGACGCCTTTCATGCCTACATACGTGAGCAGTGCGCCGCCGCCGAAGATGAACTGCGCGCGCTATCTGACGCCGTAAGCCGGCTCGATCAGCCCCGCCGCTACCCGGCAGCCTGCCTGCTCGCGCCGTTCCTGACGCGCGCCACCGCCATCATCGATTGCCTGCCAACCGCCATCCCCGAGGGCGTCCTGTCAGGTGATCAGGAACGGCTGATCGCCACCGTCCGCACCTTCCGGGACCAACCGGAAGAGGCGCGCCGCGCCGCCATCGCCCGCTTCATCGCCTCCGAGCTGGCCGCGATGAACGGCTTTTTCGAGAACATCGAGAAAAATCCGCTCACGCCCGAACAACGCCTTGCTGTCGTGACGGACGAGGATGCCACGCTGGTCCTCGCCGGGGCGGGTTCGGGCAAGACCAGCGTCATCGTCGCCAAGGCCGCCTATCTGATCGAGCGCGGCATCCGCCGGCCGGAAGAGATATTGCTTCTCGCCTTCGGCCGGGACGCCGCCGCCGAAATGGCCGCCCGTATCAAGGAGCGGGCCGGTGTCGATGTCGACGCGCTGACATTTCATGCGCTCGGCAATCGCATCATCCGCACGGTCGAGGGCAAAGGCCCGGCGCTGGCCGCTCATGCCAGCGACGACGCGAAATTCCGGACGCTGCTGCGCGACATCTTGCTCGATGAGGTCGCCTCCACGGCCGGCCTGGGCACGCTGCTGATGGATTGGTTTTCGACTTTCTACTGGCCGTACAAGACCGAGTGGGATTTCAAGACGCAGGACGCGTACTTCCGCTGGGTGGAGGCGCATGAGCTGCGCACCCTGAACGGCGATCGCGTCAAGAGCTTCGAGGAATGGGAGATCGCCAACTGGCTCTATCGTCAGGGTATCGCGCATGAATATGAGCCGCTTTATGAGGGACCGCTCCCGCCGGATGCGCGCGGCCCCTACCGGCCTGATTTCCGGCTGACGGAAAGCGGCATCTATATCGAACATTTCGGGGTCAGGAAGGCGCGCGAACCGGACGGCTCGACCCGCCTCACGACCGCGCCCCATATCGACCGCGCGCGCTATCTGGCCGACATGGCATGGAAGCGCCAACTGCACGCGACGAACGGCACGACCCTGATCGAGACCTTCAGCTATGAGAAGGTCGAGGGCACGCTGCTCGCCAATCTCAAGGCCAAGCTCGCGCCTCACGTCACGCTCAGACCCGTGGCCGAAGACCGGCTCTTCGCCGCACTCGCCGCAATGGGACAGGTGGATGCCTTCACGCAGACGCTCGCCACCTTCCTGCGGCATTTCAAAAGCGCGGGCGCGACCATCGCAAGCTGCGAAGCCCGCGCCGCCAACGCGCAGGATGTACCGCGCAGCCGCGCGTTCCTGAAGATTTTCGACGCGCTGATCGACGCCTATGAGGCGCGACTGGGCGATATGATCGATTTCGAGGACATGATCGTGCGCGCCACGGCCCATGTGCAGAGCGGCCGCTACAAGAGCCCGTACCGGCATATTCTCGTCGATGAGTTCCAGGATATCTCCGCAGGGCGGGCCCAACTGCTGCGCGCCTTGCAAGCGCAGCATGAGGATGCGCGCCTGTTCGCGGTCGGCGATGACTGGCAATCGATCTACCGCTTCGCCGGATCGGACATCCACCTGATGCGCGATTTCGGCAAAGAATTCGGCGGCCGCTTTGCCGGCACCGACGCCGTACACAGCATCGTCGATCTGGGGCGGACCTTCCGCAGTGTCGACAAAATCGCCCACGCGGCGCGGCGCTTCGTGCTGCGCAATCCGGCCCAGATCAAGAAGACCGTCAAGCCGGCCGCCACGACGGCAAGCCCCGCGATCACCGTCGCTTATTACAAGCGCAACGAAGAAGGAGCGGCGTTCCGGGCGGCGCTTGAGCGCCTGGACACCCGCACCGCGCCCAACACGAGCGTCCTCCTGCTCGGCCGTTACCATCATGCCAAACCCGCCGCGCTCCCGACCCTGATCCGCGCGTTCCCCAGCCTTGCGATCCGCTTCATGACGGTCCATGCGTCCAAGGGTCTTGAAGCCGACCATGTTATCATCCTGCGCGCCGCCTCCGACACGATGGGGTTCCCGTCGGAGATCGTCGATGATCCGCTGCTCGATCTGGTTCTGCCGGACCCTGAGAATTTCGAGCATGCGGAAGAACGCCGGCTGTTCTATGTGGCGCTGACCCGCGCCCGCCATACCGTGACCATCCTCGCCGACCAGGAAAAACCCTCAACCTTTGTGCGGGAACTGGTCGCCTATCCTGAATACGAGACCAACGAGACGGGCGCGCCCGACCTGGCCCCGCGCCCATGCCCGTCATGCGGCGGCCGTCTGCTCGCGCAGACCGCGAAGGCGGGCGGTACGTATTATGCCTGTGAGCACCGCCATCTCTGCGGCCAGACCCTCAAACCGTGCAACGTCTGCGGCAGCGGTCTGCCCATGAAGAGTCAAGCCGACCAAGACAACTATCATTGCAGCTGCGGTGCCAACTTCCCGGGCTGTCCTACCTGCGCCGACGGTTGGCTCGTCGAACGCCAAGGACGAAATGGCACGTTCCTCGGCTGCGTGAACTACCCCGCCTGCAAAGGTACACAGAACTTGCCAGGGCATCGCCAGGGCAGAAGGATGTTGCGGTGAACAGCACAGATCTTCTGGATTTCCTCAACAACCGCATGTCCATGACCGACCTGTATCAGCCGGTCATCATCAGGGAGCTATTGCTGCACGAGGGCGTCCGCACCAAGTCAGAACTCGCTGCGATCCTCGCCTCCTACGATACGTCGGTGCAGGAGTACTATGAAAGGATCGTCATGCGCTGGCCCAAGATCACGCTCACCAAGCATGGCATCGTTGACTATGAGCGCAAAGGAAGCGTCTTCCGGCTGACGGTCTGCCCCGACAACCCTGCCCAGAGGCAGGCGGCCGTGCAGCTCTGCGAAGAAAAGATCGCGGCCTGGCTCGACAAGAAGAGCTCAGCCGATCCCACGGTGAAGGCCAATGCCTCCATCCGCTATGCCGTCCTCAAGGAGGCGCACGGCAAATGCCAGCTTTGCGGAATCGCCGCCGAGGTGCGCCCGATCGACATCGATCACATCGTGCCCCGGGCAAAGGCCGACAAGAACGGCAAGGTGCGGCTCAACGGCCGCCTGATACCCCTCGATGATCCGCAAAACCTGCAGGCCTTGTGTTTCACCTGTAACCGCGCGAAACGCGCGAGCGATGAGACGGACTTCCGGCGCAGGAACAAGCTGGTGCGCGATCGCATCCCCGAAATCATCGAAGCTTCCGGCCGCAAACCGGAGATCAAAATTCTGCAGGACAAGGCGTTTCGCGACGCGCTGTACGACAAGCTCAGCGAAGAGCATGCCGAACTGCTTCACGCTACTGATGCCGGCGCCAAGTGTGAGGAATTGGCTGACCTGATCGAGGTGGCTCTTGCCCTTGCCGGCCAGTATGGCGCCAACGAGGACGAACTGATGGCTCTGGTGCGAAGGAAGCGTGCGGAGCGTGGCGGCTTTGCCAGAGGATACTACTTTCTCGGCGATCAATAGTCCGCGGCCGAAAATGAGGACAGCGAAAAATCCGGGCGATATGGCGTGCGTCTGCACGTCTTTGATGCCGTGAAGTTACACGTATATTCTGCTAACGGCTTGACGATATTAGACAAATAGCCCGCGGGCGCACCCTGCAGCGATCCCTGACGTGCGATTCATGGCCGCGCTGCTCTTTGAGAATGCTCATTTTCGTGTACCCACAGTACACAAAACGGCCCTACCTCAAAGACAGCCCGTCAACCGCAGCCACCGCCATACGCGGTCGCGTAAATCGCGGCTTTATACGCCTTCGCGTACAGATCACCGCTCCCGCTCAAAATCCTTCCCGTCCTCACCGTGCTCCGGCCCGCGGGCGGAACGTGAGCGCCTGATCCGCCGCCCGCCGGACCCGCCATCATCGCTGCCGCCATCGCGATCCCGCGCCGCGTCCCGGAACTTGTCGGCGAGCGGCAGTTCGGTCCAGTGCACCTCCGGCAGGCCGGTGGCGGGCGCGCCCGGATCGGGACCGCGCTGCGCCGGCACCTCCGCCGCCACTTCCCGCGCCCGCCGCCGCCGTCGGCGGCGACGACCATCATCGCCGCCGCCACCGCCGCCGCCATCACCACGCTCGCCCTCCTCACGCCCGCCGCGCTGATCCTCTTTCACCGCCGGCCGCACCGACCCGGCAAAGGCTTCACGCAACGCGCTGCCCTGTTCCTTCTCCTGCCGATCGACGGTGATGACGATCTCCTGATCCTGGACCCCACGATCAGCATGACGATCATGATGATCATCATCACGCTGATGATCGCGCTTGCGAAAGCGATCCTTCGCCTTGTGCGGTGCGGCGGACCGGCCTTTGGGCTTCAGCGCCAGAGTGAGCGCCGGCATGTGGTCATGGCCCGCGCGGTGGCGCACGCGCTCTTCACGGCGCTGCGCGACTTCGAAGCTTTTCAGCTCCCGCGCCTCGATCTGCGCCAGCGCCCGCACTTCCCGCGCGATAGTGACGGCCTGCAACGCCTGGCGGTGTGCGAGGGCGCGTTTGTCATCGGCCTGCCGCTCCGCAAGCGCCGCTTTCTCCGTCATAAAGGCCGCATGACGCTGCGCGTCGCGATGCTTGTGGATCTTCGCGAGGACAAAGGACACGCCCGTCACCCGCCCGAGAAAGGCCGCAAGCCCGGTCGGCCTGGCAGCCGCGCGCGCCGCTTTCACCCGCCGGACCTCAGCGAGATAACGCGCCTTCAGCGCCTGCCGCGCGGCAAGCTGATCCCGCGCCAGCGCCGCCCGCTCATCGCGATGGCGTGCCCGCAAGGACGCTTGCGCCGCCTCGACCTTCTGCCGCCGTGCGGCCTGGGCAGCCTTGAGCCTGTCGAGCGCCTTGCCGTCGCGCTGGCTTCTGGCGAAATCCTCGCGCGCCTGACGATGCTGTGCGACCAGCGCTTTTGCCTCATCGACGCTTGGCAGGGATTCGGGCGGGAATTCGGCTTCCAGAAAGGCGCGGATGTCTTTGGTGCGGACCGACCGGTCGTCGATCAGCTTCGGCAGCGCATTCATGTTGCCGTAGAGATCGACCAGCACATAGGGCCGGTTGCCGGTGGCGAGGACATAGCCCAGCTCTTCGAGCGCGCGCACGAAAGCACGCGGGCTGTCGCTGCGCTTCCAGGCGGCGGTGACCGCCGCCATGCGCTCCTCCTTGGTGATGCCGGAGGATTTCTGCTGCTGCATCTCGTAGAGCGTCTTCTTCTTCCGCTCATCACCACCGCGCGCATAACCTTCGGGCAGCGCCAGCCCGTGATCGCGGGCGAATTCCCGCGTCACCATCATCAGCTTGTCATGGTCGAAGGGCTGGTGGATCGCCTTGCCCGCCCGCGCATCGATGCGCGACCAGACGATATGACAATGCTCGCGCCCGTCCTTGATATGAAAGACGAGCGCGCGCGGCTGGCCCGCAAGCCCGAGCGCCTTCTCGACACGGTCGGCGTAGTCGAGATATTGCGCCCGGCTGAGCTGCCCCTGGCCAAGATCGGGATTGACCGACAGGCTGTAGAGGTAATTCCGGCACCTGGTCAGGTTATGGGCGATCGCCTCCCACTCTGTCAACGGCGGAGCAAAAACCGGCCATTGGGCGGCGCAAAACCAGGCCACTGGCGCTGCTGCGAGCGGGGAACGTCGGGAGGGCGTAGCCCGACCAGAGTTTTCCGCTCGCAGCAGCGGCGATCTTATTGGTGAGGGTTGGCGGTTTTTCGTGCCCGGCTTTGCGCGAGGCGATAGCTGTCGCCGTTCATCTCGAGGATTCTGACGTGGTGGGTCAGCCGGTCGAGGAGTGCGCCTGTGAGGCGCTCGGAACCGAAGGTTTGGGTCCATTCGTCGAAGGGCAGATTGCTGGTGATCAGGGTGGAGCCACGCTCGTAACGCTGCGAGATCAGCTCGAACAACAGCTCGGCGCCGGTTTTGGAGAGCGGCACGAAGCCCAGCTCGTCGATGATGAGCAGCTTGTAGCCCGCCATCTGCTTCTGGAAGCGCAGAAGACGGCGTTCGTCGCGCGCCTCCATCATCTCGCTGACGAGCGCGGCCGCTGTGGTGAAGCCGACGGACAATCCCTTCTGGCAGGCCGCCAGGCCGAGGCCGATCGCGACGTGGGTCTTGCCCGTGCCGCTGGGGCCGAGCGCGATGACGTTCTCGCGGCGCTCGATCCATTCGCACCGCGCCAGTTCCAGCACCAGCATCTTGTTGAGCTTCGGGATGGCGGCGAAGTCGAAGCTGTCGAGGCTTTTTGCGGCGGGGAACTTTGCCGCCTTGATGCGGCGTTCGACCATCCGCCGTTCCCGATCGATCAGTTCCAGCTCGACCAGCCGGGCAAGGTAGCGGACATGATCCACGCCCTCGACCGCACATTGCCGGGCAAGTTTGTGGTGCTCACGCAGGAAGGTCGGCAGCTTCAAGGTCTTGAGGTGGTGGGCGAGCAGGAGTTCTGGAGCATCGCTGCTCATGCCGGTTCCTCCTTACGGTCCAGCAGGCGCATATAGGCCTTGGCCGACGTCTTCTCGACAGTGGCTCTGGGCAGATAGGGATAGATGTCGAGGTCCAGCTTTGGTGGCCTGCGTTCGGCCCGGCACAGGACGAGGTGCTTCACGGCGTCGAAGCTGATGGCGCCCAGATGCAGCGCCTGCTTCACGGCTGCGTGCAGATCGGCCAGATCGAAGCTTTCCATCAGGCGCAGCACCTGCACATAGGCGCGCCGGCCCTGCTTGCCCATCCGTGCTTCCATGAGGCGGCGCAGTGTCGTGAACGCCTCCGGCAATTCCCAGCCCTGTAGCGGTGCCGCCTGGTCGAGCGCGTTGATCTTCTGCTCGATCAGCGGCAGGTAATGCAGTGGATCGAAGACAACCTCCTCGCGCTCATAGCTGCGCGGATGACGGGCAATGATCCCCCGCCGCAGCCAATCACCACCTCGCCGACATAGCCACGGATCCAGACGTCCTGGTGGCCGTAGGCGACCGGGACGGAGTAGTCGTTGGTCCTGTAGCGCACCAGCGCCTGCGAAGTGACCCGACCGCTGGCATGGTCGCAAGCATCGAAGGGTGATGCCGGCAGTGGGCGCATCGCCACCAGATCGCGCAGCAAGCGTTCGCCGATCGTCTCGCTCTCGCCGCGCAGCCGGTCACCCTGGCGCTTGCGGCACTGCTCCTCGAGCCACAGATTGAACTCGTCCCACGATGCAAAGTGCGGAATCGGCACCATGAAGTTGCGGCGCACATAGCCGACCAGACCTTCGACGCTGCCCTTGTCATTGCCCTTGCCGGGGCGGCCGTAACGATCCCGGATCAGATAGTGGGACAGGAAGCCGCTGAACAGCGTTGCCCGCTTGCGCGTGCCGTCGGGCAGGATCTTCGCCACCAGGCAGCGGTCGTTGTCGTAGACAATCGACTGCGGCACGGCGCCGAAGAAGGCGAACGCATGGATATGGCCGTCCACCCACGCTTCGGCCACCGCCGCAGGATAGGCGCGCACATAGCAGGCATCGCTGTGCGGCAGATCGAGCACGAAGAAGTGCGCCTTCTGCTCAACGCCGCCGATGACAACGACAGCCTCCCCTAAGTCGGCCTGTGCGTGCCCCGCCGGGTGCGCCAGCGGCACGAACATCTCCTGGCCGCGCAGATCCCGCTTGCGCATATAGTCCTTGATGATCGTGTAGCCGCCGGCAAACCCGTGCTCGTCGCGCAGCCGGTCGAACACCCGCTTGGCCGTATGGCGCTGCTTGCGCGGGACCGCACGGTCCGCATCAAGCCACCGATCGATGACCGCGATGAACGCGTCCAGCTTCGGACGCCGAACCGGAGCCTGCCGCCGATAGCCCGGCGGAACCGAATACGCCATCATCTTGCGAACCGTGTCGCGCGAGATGCCGAAATGCCTTGCTGCCTCGCGCTGGCTCATGCCTCCGTCGCAAGCCACGCGAACCTTCAGATATAATTCCACGGTGTAGATCCCTATTCCCTCCCTGCGCCACGCAGAAAAGGGAAAAAGTGGACGACTTTTACGCCGCCCGCAGCCGGACAATCCCGCCGCTACCGTGGTCTAGTTTTCCACCGCCGTTCTCACAGACTATTGCGCATGGGCTCGCGGGGACGCCTACGGTGTTTTCAGCGCAGCTTGAGACTTCGGCACAGAATGACCGCTTCGTGCGCATTGTGAGCGCTGACGCAACGAATATCACGATATCCATATGGGATATTGCGGATGTGGCGCTCATGAGTACTGGCACGCACGCCGTCATGTGGAGTGCAGAACTCTAGCGGACGTTTCGGCAATTATTGCAAGAGCCGGTCCAAGGATTGGAACACAACGGAGACGGCGGCAAGTGTGGCGGCGAAAGCTGCCCACCGGCCTTGTCGCTGCAGATCTGCAATGAACTGATCCATGCTGTCACGGATCGTGATAGTCGCGGCGCGTAAACCGAGGATCGCCGCCGCAATGCTCGTTCCGATCGACAAATACGGGAACACATCTTCCATCATTTTCCCTCAGCACCGTCTACTAATTGGGGTCGTCCGCGCGCCTGAGAATCTCGTCCTTCAGAGTCGCTAGTTTGGAGCCGGCCTTTCGCTTCACGCGCACAGACTGAGCCGCGGCTGTAAGGGTAGCGTCGGTTGTCTTGCGCCAGATCACACGAGCAAACACGGCAAGGGTGATGAGTGCTGCGACCAGCACTATCACCAGGACAATCAGGATCATTTCCTCTTGCTTTTGCTTCGCGATGCGGGCGTTGGCGTAATCCACCTGCGCCTGCCGCATCATTGCCGCGCTATCTTCCGATTGAGTTTCGGTAAGCACCTCATCCTGATCAACCAGCGGCATTTAAGCTCTCCCCTGCCGTTCTCGTATATCACCGCACATATCTCCCGAGCTGCCAATCAAAGAACGCGTCTTTTGGCTTCCAGAAGCCGCGCTTTGACTCAGGGCGGCTCCGTGGTGCGCGCTGGCCGATTTTCGCTGTCCTGGCCTGCCGTTTTGCTTTCGCCACTGTGCGGGCTTCTGTGGCGGTCTTGGCGATGCCGCACAGATAATGCGCCGGGGCGCAGTTCGTGTTGGTGTCCTTGCCCAGCAAGGCGAGGGGGCGAACATGCTCGATGATCCAGCGGTCATTGGTGCGGTGGATCGGCTCGCCGCAGATGCAGCACGGCGCGACGTTGTGGCCGGTGCAGTGTTCCGAAAAGATGTGGTGCCTGCGCTTCGATGACATGCGCTTGCGTGGCGTGTTCTCAGGCATGGGAACCTCCGGTGATTGGTGAGCCGCCCGCGCCCGAAGGAAAGCGCGAGCGGCAGGGCGCTGGCCTACGAAGCCTGTGCGCCTTTAGTGGACGGTCGGCCTTGCATCGTCCTGTGTGTCAGCATCCGGGGCGAGGGCGTTACGTTCCTCTCCGATTGCCGCAAACAGATCGCGCATGTTGGCATCCAGAATGTCGTTGCACTGCTTCACGGCCCGCCGGTCGCCTAGTAGCAGGCCGAAGGCGAACGATGCAGCGGCAGTGAGGATGAGCGTTGTCACGCTGCCTCTTTCCCCTGGGCTTTCCGTTCGTTGTCGTGAGCGACATAGAAACCCTCCTGAGCCGCTTTCGATATCGAGAAGGCGAGCCCGGCGAGGTAGAAAAGGCGAGCGCCTTCCTGTTCGCTTAAGACGTACCTGTGGTGCTCGTCAGGTTCGACGGAAAAATGCTGATCGATAAGTCCAAAGAGGACATCAACAATCGAGTGCGTATCGCAGATCAGGGGTTCCAGCCCGAAATATGAAAGGTCGGGTTCGATTGGCTGATGTGTCGTTGTCATAGCAGCACCTTCATGCGACCGGTTTCGAACGCCTCGATAACGCACGGCGAGAAGCCAGCCAGCCATTCGTCGTAGATTTCTTCGAACTCATCCTGAGTGTATGAGCCGTCGAATATATCTTCCTCGCCGGTGAACTTGTCATACAGGCGCTGCACCACGAATAGCCGCCGCATCGGAGGCAGTTCGTGGATGAGTGCGATAAGTTCCTCGGCGGTCGTTGCTGATGCGGTCTGCATCGGCAAGACGGACGAGCCGAGAAGGGCGGTTGCTCCAATCATGAGCGCACGGCGGGAAACGGTCATGCTGCACCGCCTTTCCGCTGCTGCACAAAGGGTGCTTCGGGGCGCTCCAGATAAAGGTAATGTAGGCGCTGCTGTGGGAGCTGTACGGCATCGTATCCAGCCCATCCGCCGGTGATGCTCGGATCAATTGCCTTGGCGTCTTTGATGAACTGCGCTGCGAGCGCATCCAAGCGCTGGCGAGTCTCTGCTTCTGTGGTCATTGTCAGTCTCCTTCGGTTTGAGAAACCTAAGGTGACAACGAACGCCGGTGTTACCTTAGGCGTTACCTAAGACACGGGAAATTCAATGGCAGTGGGCGCTAAGTGCTTGATCTAAATGGCGCGCCCGAAAGGATTCGAACCTCTGACCCCCAGATTCGTAGTATGTATTCAGCCATATTGGCACGCTCTATCGCCTACGTCACCATACCTTTCGGCTTGACGCAAGATACTGATTTTGCTACTATTTTTAGTAGATTGTCGTGCTTTGGCGTAGTTTGACCGCGTTAATCCTCGCCGGACACTTCCCCAGACTAAACCCAGACTAAAAATTGGGAGGCCCGAAATGGCCGACAACCGGCAGCTCCTCACCGACAAGGCGATCGCACGCCTGCCCTATGCAACCGACAAGCAATACAAGGTGCGCGACAGCGAGCTTCCCGGCTTCTTCGTGCTCGTCGGAAAGAAGAAGAAGACCTTCATGGCGCAAGGGGAGTTCTGGCGCGATGGGGTCCGGGAGTTCGCCGCGCAGGTAAAGCTCGGCGAGTGCGGGGATGTGACGACGCGGGAGGCGCGCAGCAAGGCGAAAGTGGAGATCGGCTTGATCGCGCGGGGTGAGCGGCCGGGAGAGGAGCAGAAGATCAAACCCGGCGCTATCACGCTGCGCCAGGCGTGGGAGCGCTACCGGGACGGCCACATGATCCGCAAGGGTCGTGATGCGCGGACGATCGAGAATTACCGCGACCACATGGAGCGGCTGTTCGCGGACTGGCTGGACAAGCCGCTCGCCAGGCTCGGCCGCCAGCCGAAGCTCGTGGCTGAGCGGCATGACAAAATCAGCGAGGAGAACGGCCCCTACATCGCCAACGGCGCGATGCGGAGCTTGCGGGCCGTCTACAATCATGCACGGAAGACCAATCCCGACCTGCCGCCGGTCAACCCGGTGACGGCGATCGACTGGAACACCGAGCAGCGGCGCGATACCGGCATGGGCACCGGCGATATGGCGTCGTGGTTCGCAGAGCTGACGGCGCTGACGAATCCGATCCGCCGCGAGTTCCACCTGATGACGCTGCTGAGCGGGTCGCGGCCGACCGCGCTGAAGAACGTGAGGATCGAGCATATCGACTTCCGCAGCCGGCTGCTGCACATCCCCAAGCCGAAGGGCGGCGTGAAGAAGGCGTTCGACATTCCACTGTCGCGGCCGATGATCCGCTGCGTCCTGCGGGCGATGCGCGCCGGCCGCATCCTCTATCCCGACCAGGCCGAGTTCTGGTTGTTCCCGGCCGACAGCGACAGCGGCCACCTGATCGAGCACAAGGAAGAGCGGGACGTTCTGTCAAAGTGGGGCAACGATCTTCGCCAGAGCTATCGCACGCTGGCGCAGGCGGCCGGGGTGTCGGAACTGGACATCCATCTGCTGATGAACCACTCGCTGCCCGGCGTGAACGCGGGCTACATCACGCGCGACAGCCTGCTGCGCGACCATCTGCGCAAGCAGCAGGAGCGCATCTCCACGGTGATCGTCGACAGCGCCAAGGGCAAGGACGACGGATCGGACCTGGGCTGGCTCCACAAGGCGAAGGTGGCCGCCCTGCCGGTGCTGCCCGAGCAAGAGCTGAAGGCCGCCGCCTGAGCAGTCGACGATTGCGTCGAGGATTGCAGGCAAGATCGGCCAAAGGATCGGCCAAATCCGGCATGAAAATCAAAATTGGTGTTTATAGTCATGCGATTGGAAACATCGCGGATCGGCCAAAGGGTGGCAGAAAGCCGTCCAGACCGTCGTTCATGCGACGCCGCAGGGCGACTAACGGGCGCCTAGTTGACCAGTCGTTCAAATAGTGGTCGCCACTGTGGGGCAGGTCCTTTGCCTCGGGAGTGGATCAGCGGCAAACTGTTATTGGGCACTGTTGTTGGAAACACTATGCTCAGCCCTTGGCTACCGTAGCCCAACGGCGCATTTTTATAGACGGTTGCACCGATGTCAGTGGCAACCGCCTTCGCCCTGTCGCGCTCCTCCGGCGTCGCAAAGACACCTTTATCGCCGCCGAAGATGTAGTCCCCTTCACCGAGGATCTCGCCGGCTCTGAAATCGAATCGCGGGTACTCCAATTCTGACAGAGCCTGGAGAATTGCCTGCTGGCCTTCAGCGGTGGCCAACAGTGCAAAGGTGAAGACCATTGGCTGGCCGGCGGATAGCAAGGCGAGATTTTCATCATGGAATCTCTTCAGGTTCGCAGAAAGCGACTGCCCCGTCCCGACCATGTCATCGACTATCACTATGACCTTCGGCGTGCCGTGCCGTTCGATGTGTCGACCATACGCCTCCTGGAAGCTGGATGGCGGCAGGATGGCCGTCGTGGCGACAAGATTCTCCTCCGCGTAGAGTGAGGCATACCTTTGCCCGCTCTTTCCTTCACCATCCACGTAGGTAATGACAATGTCGTTGCGCCGGTCGGTCGTCTTGTGTCGAACTGCGGCCTCAGCGAGCCCAAGCACCACCAAACGAGCAGTTTTTATCCGTTCGAGCACATCGGCCTCGGAGAGAAAGCGGGTTGCCTTCAGGATCGTGAACAGCGCTCGCTGATCGCGGTTCCCGGGCCGTTGATTCAGCCAGGCGCGCACTTCCTCCGGTCCGACATGTCTGCCCCGATAGGTCGGCCACTTACCGGTCAGTGCGACCAGTTCCTCAGACAGGACGCGAGCGGCATCCTCGGCCCGTTGCGCTTCTGCCGCCAGGTCCTGTGAAAGCGCGTCCGCCGCCAGCCGTGTCAACCCCACGTCGACGAGCCACAACTGAAAGATGGGCAGGACAGTGCGGTAGCTGCCATTCTCCTCGACGAGCACCTCCCGGCTTAGGAAGTCAGCCAGGACGCTGCTCAGCTCGCCCTCAGTTAGATCGGTCGTACTGCGGTGCATGTACAGGTTGGCGATGGTTGCCGGCTTTCCTGCCCTGACGCATCGTGCAAGTGCGGCCAGGACTCGCTTGCGCTTGAGGACGATCGGTTCGCGTTCCTCCACCGGGGCGAAGATGCCGTCTTGCCAGAGATGCGCGAAAAGATTGTCGTCGAAGCGTGATACCTCCGCGTTGACGGCCTCCCGGACCTCTTCCCTTGTGATGTCGACATCGTGTTCCCTGAGAGCGCGCGCGAAGACCTTTGAGCAAATGATTTTGCTGAAGTACGGATTGCCGTTTGTCAGGTCGTAAACTTCAGCGATCGCATCTTCATGCCATTCCAGGAATCCGGCCGAAGGTTCGCGAACCAGCCGGACATAGTCGTCCCATTCAGTAGCGCGATTGAAATAGGTCAGGTTCACGCGCGAGAATTTATTGAGCTTCTGTCCCTGGCGATCCATGACGAAAGGCATGTTTTCGCCGCCGACGAGTAGCAGGCACACATTGCTCGTGGTGGTCAGCGCCCTGATGTTGCCAAACACGGTATCGGCCAGGTTGCCCTGGAGATAGAGGTCCTGCGGCATCTCGTCGAATTCGTCGATGATGATCACGAAGCGTCGGTCGGGGTCCAAATCCTTTGCCGCGGCAGAGAGCTTCATCAGGGACGACAGAGAGCCGTCATATGATCCACGCGGCAGCGCGGCATTACCCGGCAGCTCGCCGGTGATAAATTCTTCGATCTGTTCCCCGAGCTGACGAAGGGATACGCGGGGATCTTCATGCGCTATCTGACCCCAAAGTATGTAGTGCCAGGAAAGCTTGGATTTCGGATCGCGCAAGCGAGCCTGCTCCGCTGCGGCAGTCGCAAGCGAAGTCTTGCCGACGCGCTTCTGGCCAGTGATGTAGGAGGGCTCCATCGGTCTTCGCAGCATGCGGGCCACGAGCGTCTGCACCTGCTCCTGACGCCCAACGAAGGCTTCACCTTCGGCGGGACCGGTGCTGTAGGGATCTGCGTAGGTGTAGGCTTCCCAGTTGATCCCTGACGCCTGCGCGAGCACGCGGACCTCGAAGAGCGCGGTCTGCCGGCGAGATGTTCCAACCTCTCCCCACTCGATCTCAAGCATCGCGGAAACCGCCTGGCACGAATCGACGACGTGTATGTCGAGGGCCACCGAGAATTTGCCGGGCGAGACGCTGCCGAGCGCTACGGCCTCATTCAGGAACAGGACCTGCTGACTATCACTTGCCACGCTGATGCGGACGTCCATCGCGGCACCACGGCCGTCGCTGCTGAATGGGACGAGAATGCGCAGATCGCGACCCGCCTCCATCAGAGGATAGCGCTTCGGCAGGTCCGTGCCTGCCCAGCCCTGCGCGATAACAGCGGTGAAGCGGCCTCGCAGAGATCGATGAATTCGTGGAGGCGCTGCAATGCGCATTCCAGCCAGGGTTCTAGATAGGACACGGTAATGAAGGAGGGGTATTGCGTCGCCAGGCGCCGAGCGTCAGTGATCACGCGCTCGCACGTCTCCACATCCGCGGCCAGTGTCGCGGCAATCTTCGACACGTCGTCCAGGCTCGAACACACAGACACCACCGCATCTCTGACCTCCGGGAGATGGTAGGCGCCGCCGAATTCAGTGAGACGCCCGTGCGCGAGGGCGCTTAATATCGACTTCCTCGCCTCTAGCATGGAGCCGAGCGTTGTGTATGAAACGCGAAGCGGCGCAAGTTGACCCTCAACCCAGGCCATCGCTCCGCGTAGCAAATCCAGCTTCTCGTATGTCTGGTTCTTCTGCCGCAGCCCGAGAAAATCTGAGAGACCGGGAAGACCCTTCTCCACGACGTAGACGACATTGCGAGCGAGGTGGTTTGCGGCGTTGTCCTGAACCAGTCCATCGGTCGCAAGAGCGCGGAGAACTATAGACGCCGCGATGCTCGGCGGGTGAGGCTGGTCCGCGAGTATCCCAACCGCGTCCCCGACTGACCCTTGCGCGGACGATCCGGCGAGCCCGAAGAGAAGAACCCGCAGGGCGGCACGAGCGGTCGCGGCATCGGAACCGTTCAGCAGCCGATTCTCGAATTCATTGATCGCGTTCTGTATCTCGATATTGTCCATGTGCGAACGTTACTTGGCTTGGCATCGCATGGAAAGCGTCGGGACAAGTCCGATCAAGTCTCTCCGACAGGTCAATTACACGGACGTATCAGGTCATGCTCGCGAAGATCACGACGTTTGAGCGCATGGGGATTTATGACTGCTCGGCGTCAGCAGCCGGCCTTCTTCTTTGTGTCGGCCGGATAGCCGAACGGCAGAAAGAAGTGCGACACCCGGATATGACCATGTGTGGGCGCGAGGGCTGAATCACGCTCGTGCTCGGTATCGAAGTCGGCGCCCGCAAACAGGATCGATGGCCGATCGAAGAGCGAGCCAGTGGCATTGGGCCGCAAACGGAGCACCGTTGCCAGCGCCTTGTCACTGAGCGCCTTCCGGATCGGTGGAACAACTTCGGGTTCGGGGTCGAGCAGGACGCCGACCATCGCGGCGACTGCTTGGCGGCGGCTGTAAATACCTGTTACGAAGCGCGCGAGGCCGCGATCGCGCAAATAATGGTCTCGATGGCTCTTCTGTTTTCCGAGGCGCTTGAACTCGAACACCAGCTTCATATCCCGGGCCTGATCATTCCAGCCGTAGGCGATGTCTGTTCGGCGTTCTTCGATCATCGCACCAGTCTCGGGATCGATGTCCCCGATAATGTCTTCGGCCACCCACATGCCCAGCAGCCCGCGTTGCCGGGCCGTGTAATTTTCGATGTAGACCTTGAGCCGTTTGGTAAGCGCCGACTCCTTCGTCTTTGGATTGAAGTTTGGACGAGGCCGGGCAGCAAGCTCGGACCAGGCTTGCCGGAGCGCCTCAACAGCTTCGGTGGCTGGTTGGATCGGGAAGGCGGCTAGCCAATCGGAACTCGTCGTCACGCAGGCACCTTTTGTGTCCTGGGCGCCGCTCGGGACTGGACTGTCCTCACGATGTGTTCTGCATCCCGCAACGCTTGGCGGACAGTCCAGCTTCGTTGCGTTAGCGGTCGAACCAAATAGAGGGAGCCATCGATCCACAGATGCGCATCAGGGACGAGAGTCAGCGAATCTCCGCTGGGGATTGCCCGAAGCCCTGAGGTGCGAAGTTGCCCTAGGGTTTGAAGGACCAAATCGTCGTTGACCTTGGTGTCGACGACAGGTGTGGTAGTCGGCTTTTCTGCATAAGTGATGCGCACGATGCCTGCCGGCCCCGCGCGGTTCGGATCGCTCGCAACTACATTGACGCTGAAGCGGCCCTTGCCGCCGGTTCGCGTTCGCCATGAGGTCAGGGCTTCGCCGAGGGCGTGAGCATATGTGCTGAAGTCATCAGCGTCCGCGGCCCTTTGGGCCGGCGTGTCCAGGCTCTTGAAGCTTCGTGGCCGGATGGACGGCATGAGGATCGCGACCGTCTCGTCGACGAGGACTTTCTCTTCCGGGGTCAGCCCAAAATAACGGAATACCGCCTGGTCGAGATCAGATCGAAGTTCGTTGTATCGTTTCGCCTGGCTGAGCTCAGGCAGGCTCGCAATTGTCGCCATATGACGAGAAACGGTCGCCAACGCCTCCGTAGCGGCATCTGGGTCAGGCGCGTCCACCGGGTCGAAGAAGGGGAACGCCTCAACATCCTTCAGGTGGACGCCGTTGCGTTCGCACAGCATCTTCCAGCCCCGCATCATCAGGAAATAGCGAGCCAAGGGCGAGCGGAGATAGACGGCGACAAACTGGAGGAGCGCGGCGTCCGCATCCCCCTGCCGGCAATGACGCCGACGCTATGGGTGAACGTGGCAGGCTTGTCGTAGTAGACAGCTCTTATATTCTGCTCCTCTTTCGAGAAACCGTCCGGGAAAAGGACGCGTGGCCCGTCGAACACCGCAAGCACAGCGTCGTTCAAGCCAACGACCGTGTCCTCGTCTTCAGGCCATTTCTTGAGAAGGTCCCCGTGAAGGATTGGAGAGCCGGCGCTCAATGCGGCGATCGGTACGAAGGGCGTGTCGCGCAGCGGGCGGCGCTGACCGCCTCGCGGCTTTTGTCGTGCAGATGGATGCCCTTGCGGTAGACCCATCGGCGAAACTCGCGGGGACCTTTCCAGAAGTCCGCGAAGGTTCCACGAGCCGAAAGCCGCGTCCATAGCGCGAGGTCGTTTGCATCGCCCCACATCATCGTGACGAGAAGCTGCGGGTCTTCGGAGACGGAACGGGTCTGGAGTCGATGCTTGTCGGCCGACTGCATGGTGAGACGTCCTAGCGCCAGGCTCATGTCGGCTTTCGGCACGCAGTATTCGAATGTCTCGTCAAAAGGAATTTTGCCAGGCAGGCGTTCAGGCCGACGCTCTCCGAGAAAGACATGGCAAGTGTTTTCAGCGCTGGGGAATAGAAGGCCCTGCAGGTCGCCGAAATTGATAAGACGCGATGGCCGGTAGTCCTCAAGGAGACGCGAAACGAAATCGGAGCTCGATGGGCCAAGGAATTGGCCGATAGGCAGGATGAGGCAGACGCGCCCACCGTCTGTGAGGAAATCGCTGGCGCGAAGCACGTATGCGCCGGCGATCTGTCGCCGCACAAACGGAACTCCCGCACGCTCCGCCCAGTCGTCGGCCGACGTGCGCGTTTCCCCTTCCGGTTCGGCCCACGGCGGATTGGAAATAATCAGCGAAAAACGCCTGCCATTGAAGGCATGCTCGTCTCGGAAGAAATCTGCCCTGTCCTCTCCGTGAACGAGGTTGGTGTCGTTGAGGGGAGGCAGCTTGGCGTTCTCTTTCTCCTGGGCTTCCATGATGTCGGCCGGATCGAGACCTTCCAGCAAAGATAGGTATAGGCTGAAAGCGGTGACGCGGCAGGCCATGAAGTTGATGTCACCGCCGAATATTCGCTCCTTGAGAAGCTCTCCGCGTTCGCGGAAACCGAGCTTGCGCTGGGCGCCCGCTTCCGACAACGCAATGAGGCGACGATAGGCGGTCGTCAGCAGAATGCCCGACCCGCACGCACCATCGAAAATCGTCTCCGCGAGCGGATCGGAAGAGCTTGCGAATGCCTGATCGACAGCGAGCATCGCGAGGTGACGAGGTGTGTAATAGGCGCCTTCCTTCGCCTGCTGCTCGGGCGACAGGAATGACTCGTACAAGCCGGAAAGAAGTTCGACAGGAATAAAGCTGAAATCATAGTTCCAGAAGTCTCCCTGTCCCGTTCGCATGTCGGTGCGGCGCAGGAACCGATTGAGCAGGTCGAAGCCATTGGCGCTAAGGGCGGTCCAGGGGTCATGCCGATCATCGCCCAGGAAGTCGCCGTTGAAGTCGGACCGAAGCCGGTCGATCAGCGTCCGCATTCCGGCCCGATCGGTGCGTGCGATCAGGCCGTGCAAATCTTGGACCTCTCGGCGCTGACGATAGGTGGAACCGACAATTTCCCGGTGTTCGAGGTAGGAAAGGAAGAGCACCTGGCCCATGAGGAGTTCGGCCAAGCGCCTTGATTTCTTCTTGTCGGTTAGGCCGGCGAAGCCCTCTTCAGACAGGGCCGCTACGACGGTGGAAAGATTGGCGAGAAGCTTGCGGTCGACCCGCGCCTTCACATCGAACCAGCTTGGCGTGCGACGGGAGAGATTGGCCGAGACCACATCCAAGGCCGAGAACGGCCCGTCTGCACGAGCTTCTTGCAGCGACAGATGTTCTCCCGCATCGCGGAGTCTGCGAGCCGGCAAAGCCACGGCGCGGTCGCCCTTCACCTCGATGACCACAGTGGCGAGATTCTGGTTCCAGATGCGCTTCCGGGCCTCGTCGAGGGCCTGCGACGTCAGCGGCCCGTCATCATCGCCGACGAAGACGACGGTCGGAACGCCTTCCACATCGAACACCGCCTGGGCGCGTATCGCGCCATCGGGTTTCAGCAGTGTCCTGATCTCAAGCGCATATGGATGCGACTCAGGCACCGCCTCGTCACGGCGGTGCAGGACGGCCGGCTCGGCCGCATAGCCGAGCTTTTCCAGCCAGTCCTGTGTCGCCATTGTCGTCACCGGCGCGATCCTGACGCTTCGCCATCCGATGAGAACATATCATGAACATATGGCGAGAACCATTCCCTTAATGGCACCGGGTGGCAGGGTTGGCGGGGGCAACTTTCATGCCGAGCGCCTTTGCCGGGCCTTGGCCACCTCGTCCGTACCTGAGCCATGTTTTGGGCGGTGAAGGTTCGGGAGGGAAAAAAGCTCAAGCTGGCTGCGGCCTGAGATGGGGTCCGCAAGAGCGAAGCCGTCGCGCAAAACCTCCAGGTGTGGGTCGAGCCGAACGAGGAAAATATCATCTTGCGGGAGCGGTGAGCCATCTTCGGCGAGGGTCCACCCTTCGGCGCCGAGGGAGAGACGCTGCCCCCAAAGGCTGATGAACGACTTCCTGTGAAGCTCGCGACGGAGGCGCGCGAACGATGCCTTGTGGGCTTGCAATTCAAGCTTAAAGTGGTCGCGCAGAAGCGCCGCAATTCTCAGGATCAGCACCGTCTGCCAACTGAACTTGGCCGGGGAACCCTTTCCCTTTGGACGGACGTCAGCAGGCACCAGCGCCCGTCTGCTGGTCCATTCTCGGAGTTTTTCCGTCGAAAGCCCGGTCAGTTGTGAGGCCACAGGGGTCGTAACGAAGCGCAGATCAGTTCCTCCTTCAAGAACGGGTATGGCACCCGATCTTACACCGAAAACGGGTATCATACCCTACCTGTCGGGTAAAGGAGCTGGCGGGATTTGGGGATGTTTCGCGCCATTGCTTCACTGCTTTTCGTGTGCTCCTGGCCGCCGATAGGCGGATCACACATTCGCTCTCGATGAAGCTGAGATGTCTGCTTGCCTCTCTTTCCGAAAACCCTTGTCGGTTGCCATGAAGCGCTGGAGCATCGGCGCGACCAGCTTGGCCGGGTCGGGCGGCGTTCTATCGCCGGCAGCCCTAGCAAGGATCTCCGCATAGGCGACGAGATCGCGGTGGACGGCGGCCGGCAGCTCGACGGTGATCTTGACCGGCCGGTCGTCGGGGATGGCGGAGAGCTTCAGCTTGGTCATGACGGCTCCCTCGCCGCGCCGTAGGGCTGCATCACAAGATCGCGCTGGACGATCACACGGACCGGGAATCCGGGCCGCACGGTGAGCGTCGGCTGGATGTTGAGCTGGCGGCGGACGATCTGCTGGCCGATGTCGGAGGCGCTGTCCTGTGCGCTCTCGCGGATGGCGCGGGCGATCTCGCTCTCGTCGCCGATGGCGAGCTGCGTGCCGACGCCGAGCAGCGTCGAGAGCGCGGCAGCGCGGAAGAGCTGGCCCCAATGATAGTCGACCTGATCCTCAAGGCCGGAGAAGCCCTGCGGGTCGGTGCCTGGCAGCCGCTCCAGCACTATCGACGTGCCGTCCGGCATGACGATGCGGGACCAGACCAGCAGCACGCGCCGCTGTCCGAAGGCGACCTGGCTGTCGTACTGGCCGATCAGCCGCGCGCCCTGCGGGATCAGCAGATGCGATCCCGTCGGGCTGTCGTAGACGTGTTCCGTCACCTGTGCCGTGACCTGGCCCGGTAGATCGGAGCGGATGCCGGTGATGAGGGCGGCGGGGATGACGGCGCCGGCCTGCACGACATAGGGCGACGCCTTGTCCTGCACTCGATCGGCGCTGACCGTGCGGCGGTCGGTCTCGGCATTGACGAAGGCGAGCTTGCGGTCCTGCATATTCTGCGCGGAGCCGGGATCGAGCGGCGGCGGGTCGGCCGGAAGGGTCAGCCCGTCGAGGCCCGTTCCGCCCGGAACGGTGGCGCCCGCGATCTGCTGGCCGGTGGTGCGCTCGCCGCGGCTGTCGGTGAACAGCCTAGCGGTGCGGGCGGCCTCGATTTCCGCGAGGCGGCGCTGCTCTTCCGGATCGGCCTGCGGAGTCTGTATCGTCGGCGGTGCGACCGGCCTGCCTTGCTCCTGCGCGCGTCGGATCGGGCGGCCGAGATCGCCGGGCAGCGCCGGCCCCAGCTCGGGCACGTCCGGACGCGGCAGGCCGGTATAGTCGCGCGGCAAGTTCTGCAAGCCGTCCGCCGTCGAGCGGTTCTCGGTGCTGTAGAGCTCGGACGACTGCTGGCCGCTGCGCCGGCTCGTGTCGAGCGCCCAGACCAGCGCGCCGAGGACGGCGACGGAAGCGACACCGCCGAGGCCGATCAGCGCCTTGCGCGAGAGGCGGGTCACGCGGGGCGGTTCGGGGCGCAATCGCAGCTCGGCGCGGATGTCGCCGCCGGGAGGGGTCTGGGCGTCGGTCATCGCCCTTCTCCCCTGGCGAAGATCGCGGGACGGCGCGCCGCCGGCCTGCCGTCCGTGCGGACGATGCGGACACGGCGCTGGGCGTCCTTGTCGCCCATGCGCAGCTCGGCCGCCGCGAACAGCCGGTCGACGACGTAATAGTTCTGGTTGGCGCGGTAGTTGACCAGCTCGGAGTTGCCGGACGCGCCGATGACGAAGAGCGGCGGCATCTCGCCCTGGGCGATGCCGGACGGGAACTCGATATAGACCTTGGAGCCGTCGTCGAAGGCGCGCAGCGGCTTCCAGGGTGCTGCGTCGCCCTCGATGCGGTAGCGGAAATTGAGCTTCGAGATGTCGACGCCGGAGGCGACGGGCTGGACCTGGGCCGCCCGCGCGTTCTGGCGGCGCAGCGCGATGAGCTGGTCCTGCGGATACTGCCAGGAGACCGACGCCATGTAGGTCGAGGGCGTCGAGCGCAGCTCAAGGTGATAGGTGCGGCGGTCGGTGTTGATGACGAGGTTGGTCTGAAGATCGGGCCGCGTCGGTTTGACGAGGATATGGACCTGGCGACGATCGCCGCTGCCGCTCTCGGTGTCGCCGATGATCCAGCGCACCGTGTCGCCGGCGGCGACGGGACCGGAGCCGACGAGCTGCTCGCCATGCTGGAGCGCGATGTCAGTCACCTGGCCGGGCGCGGCATAGACCTGATAGAGCGCGCCTGCCGAATACGGATAGACCTGCACGGCGTTGATGAAGCCGTCGCGGACGGGCTGCATGCGGGCGGCCTCGTTGGCCTGGGTGATGCGCTGGCGCGGATCGGCCGGCTCGGGCTTCGCCGCCGCCCCGTCGACCGGCTTCAACTGGCCGGGAAGCGGAAGCGGCTTCGGCGTCTCGACGATGCGGACCGGACCCGGCGGATCGGCGGTCAGCACGGCGGGCGCGGCATCGTCGTAGTCGATCTCCGGCGGAATATACTTTCTGGCGCAGCCGGCGAGCGCCGTTGCAGACACCAGCACGACCAGCGGCAGCGAAGTCCTTTTCCTCAAGGCCCCCATCATGAGCCCATCTCCCTCGACCAGTTGATTGCGTTGACGTAGACGCCGAGCGGATTGGCCCGCAGGCGCTCAGTGGTGCGCGGCTGCTGGATCACCACGGTCAGGATCGCGGTCCAGCGTTCGGTTGCAGCGAGCTGCCCGTTCTCGTAGCGGCGCTCGGTCCAGGCGATGCGAAAGGAATCCGGCGAGGCACGGATGACGGACGAGATCTCGACCGCCACCTGCTGCCGGCCGACACGCGCGAACGGATCGTTCGACCTCGCGTAGTCGTTGAGCGCGATCGCGCCTCGATCGGTGGTGTATTCGTAGGCGCGCAGCCAGTTCTGCCGCACGATGATCGGATCGGCCGGGATCGAGCGGACCTGCTCGATGAAGCGGCCGAGATGCCATGCGATCTGCGGATCGGTCGGCCGGTAGTCGGCGACCGCCGATGCGACAGCCTGCGCCTCGCCGAATCGGTCGATCTGCACCACCCAGGGCACGACGGTCCCGCGCGTCGACTGCCAGACGAGCGCGGCCGCGAAGCCGCCGGCGAGCAGCAGCGAGCCGAAGGCTATGAGCCGCCAGTTCTTCGCCTGCGCGCGGGCCGAGCCGAGCCGCTCGTCCCAGACCTGTGCGGCCTTCTGGTATGGGGTTTCCGGTTCGGGCGTGCGTGCGTAGCGCACCGACGGTCGTTTGAAGAGGTTCATCTGCGGTCGTCCTGATTGAGGGAGACGTTCATGGAGCCGCCGCCGGAATCGCCTGAGCGGACGGCATGCGCGGCTGCGGTTGCGCCGTGGCTCATGGTCTGGCCGCGCTTCATGCGGGCGGCCCAGGCCGGTTGCCCGGATTCGGTTGAGGACGCGGCGGCGGCGCTGCCCGCCCCGGCCGCCATGCCGGCGACGGGCGATTGGCCGCCGGTAGCTGTCCATGCGCCGGCCTGTCCGGAGCGGAAGCTGGACTGCATGGCATCGGCCGCGCGCGACATGGCCTGACGGGCGGGTTGAGCGGCGGCGCCAGCGCCGGCCTTGGCGACGCCGCCGAGACCGGCGGCGACGGCGCCCATGCCCGTCTGGCCGGAGGTGGAAGCCGCAAGGCCGTAGGCGGCCGACGTGCTGCCGGCGAGATGCGCGCCGCCACGCGCTGCGGCGGCCGACATGCGCCCGCCGGCTCCGATCGCCGCAGCACCGCCACCGGCCGCGGCGCGCGCGCCCATGTAGCCTGCCGCTCCCATTCCGGCCACGGCCAGGCCGGTTCCCACCGCCGCGCCGGCGCCGAGCTGCGGCGCTCCGGAGACGAGGCCGGTGGCGATGCCGGGACCGAATATGGACAGGCCCATCAGCGCGAGCGCGCCGAGCGCCAGCGACATGGCGTCGGTGATGGTGGGCTCTGGCGGGAAGCCGGAGGTGAACTCTCCGAACAGGCCGGAGCCGATCCCGACGATCACGGCCAGGACGAGGATTTTGACGCCGGAAGCAACGATATTGCCGAGCACCTTTTCGGCGAGGAAGGCAGTCTTGCCGAACAGCGCGAACGGGATCAGCACGAAGCCGGCGAGCGTCGTCAGCTTGAACTCGATCAGCGTGACGAAGATCTGGATCGCCAGCACGAAGAAGGCGATCAGCACGATCGCCCAGGCTGTCATGAGCACGACGATCTGGACGAGGTTCTCGAAGAAGGACAGATAGCCCATGAGGTCGCCGGCGGCCTCGAGGATCGGATTGCCGGCGTCGATACCGACCTGGGCGACGCGGCCGGGCTGGAGAAGCTCGGAACCGGAAAGCGATCCGCCGCCGGCCTGAAGGCCGAGGCCGGAGAAGCTCTCGAAGACGATGTTGGCGAGCCAGTTGAAGTTGCCGATGATGAAGGCGAAGAAGCCGATATAGAGGGTCTTCTTCACGAGCCGCTGAAGCACGTCCTCATCCGCGCCCCAGGCCCAGAACAGCCCGGCAAGGGTGATGTCGATCACGATCAGCGTGGTGGTCAGGAAGGCGATCTCGCCGCCGAGCAGGCCGAAACCGGAGTCGATGTAGCTGGTGAAGACGCTGAGGAAGCGGTCGATGACGCCGACGTCGTTCATGGCTGCGCGCTCTCAGGCGGTGCGCCGAGGAAGCGGCGGCGTTTCTCCGCCCATGCCTTCAGGCAGGCGGCATCGTCGGCGGCCGCCATGCCGAGGTCGCGGCAGCGTACCAGCTCGGTATTGGCGGGCTCGCCGCCCGGATCACGGAGGCGGGTGGCGGGGGCGTTGTCCTCCGAGCCTGCCTCGCGCAGCGCAGCGACGGCAGCAATCATGGCTGCGCCGATAGCGAGGACGGCGATCATCCGGGCGGCGATCTTCAGGTCCATCGCGTGCGTGTCCTCAGTCGTTGAACATGCGCACGGTGGACGGGCTGTAGTCGCTGCCGGACATGAAGCGGCCGAACTGCTCGCGGGCCTGCTCCTGCGCGGCCGCGCGACGGGACTGCTCCAGTGCTTCGGCGCGTCCCTGCGCGGCCAGCATGGCGGTCAGGTCCGCGATCTGGCTCGCCTGCACGGCGAGCAGCTCGTTGCCGGCCTGGGTCGCCTGAAGGATGCCGACCGCCGACTGGCTGGCGCCGACCAGCGAGCGGGTCTGTGCCTGCGTGCCGTCGATATTGCCCACGGCGGTCGCGCCGGCCTTCAGCGAATGCTCGTAGGCCGAAAGAGACTGCTGCCAGCGCTCGCGGGCAGCGGCGACAAGCTGCTCGCCGGTCTTGTCGCCGGCGAAGTCGCGATAGGTCGAGGTGAACTGGCTCTCGATGTCCTGCACGCTGTAGGCGAGCCGCTCGGCCTGGCCGAGCAGGTTCTTCATCTCCGAGAAATTGCCCTCGATCTCGGAGATCATGGAGGTGGGCAGGCTGGTGAGATTCCGCGCCTGGTTGAGCAACATCTGCGCCTCGTTGGCGAGCGACGTCACCTGATTGTTGATCTGCTCCAGGGCGCGGGCGGCCGAGAGAAGGTTCTGGCTGTAGTTGGTCGGGTCGTAGACGATGCGGCCGCCGAAGAACTGCGCGTGGGCGGGCACGGTGACGGCGAGGATGGCGGGCGCGGCGAGCGACAGCGCCAGTGCGCCGGCGAGCGCGTGGCGAAGGCGGACGTTTCGAGGGGTGTGGGGCATGGTCAAACCTCCTGTTCGGCTGACGGGTGGACGGGATCGGGATCGTCGCTCGCGACGGGCAGCTCCGGGGCCGCCGGAAGTTCCGGGGTGGCGGGGGCGGATCGGTCGATGACGTTGGAAAGCTCGGGGACGAGTTCGGCAGCCCAGGCGAGGCCGTTGGCGTGAAGCCAGGCTTCGAGGAAGTAGGCCCGCGATCCGTCGCGCAACAGCTCGTCGATCAGGGCGTGGGCGGCCTTGTCGGACGAGGCGCAGAGCGCCAGTGCGATGTGTCCCAGGCCAAGCTCGAACAGGCGGTTGCCGCGCCGGGACTGGCAGTAGTAGTCGCGCTTCGGCGTGGCGCGGGCGAGAATCTCGATCTGGCGGTCATTGAGGCCGAACTGGCGATAGAAGGCGGCGATCTGCGGCTCGATCGCCCGCTCGTTGGCGGGAAGATGCGGGTCGGGCAGCTCTCGACCAGCACCGGCGCGATGGGCGACGCCTCGATGTCGGCCAGCGACTGCGAGGAGAAGACGACGCTGACATTCTTCTTCCTGAGCGTCTTCAGCCATTCCTTGATCTTGTCGGCAAAGCCGCCATCGTCGAGCGCGCGCCAGCCCTCGTCGATGATGAGCAGGCTCGGCCGTCCGTCGAAACGCGCCTCGATCCGGTGGAACAGGTAGGAGAGCACGGCGGGCGCAGCCCTGGTGCCGACCAGCCCCTCGGTCTCGAACGCCTGCACCTCTGCCGCGCCGAGATATTCGTGCTCGGCGTCTAGCAGCCGGCCGTGCGCGCCGCCGATGCAGTATGGTCGCAACGCCTGCTTCAGCGCGGTGGATTGCAGCAGCACTGTCAGGCCGGTGATGGTGCGTTCCTCAAGCGGCGCGGAGGCGAGCGAGGTCAGCGCCGTCCAGATGTGCTCCTTCACCTCCGGCGTGATGGCGACGCCTTCGCGCGCGAGGATGTCGACCAGCCAGTCGGCGGCCCATGCCCGTTCCGGCGTATGCTGGATGTGGGCGAGCGGCTGGAGCGAGACCGAGGAGGACTCCGCGTCGTCGGAGAAAGAGCCGCCGAGGTCTTGCCAGTCACCATCCATCGCCAGCGTCGCCGCCCTGATGCTGCCGCCGAAGTCGAACACGAAGACCTGGCTGCCGGAATAGCGGCGGAACTGGAGCGCCATCAGCGCCAGCAGCACCGACTTGCCCGCGCCGGTCGGGCCGACCAGCATCAGGTGGCCGACGTCACCGACATGGAGCGCGAAGCGGAACGGGGTCGCGCCTTCGGTCTTGGCGTAGAACAGCGGCGGTGCGTCGAAATGCTCGTCCGTTGCCGGCCCGGCCCAGACCGCCGAGAGCGGCATCATGTGCGCGAGGTTGAGCGTCGAGATCGGCGGCTGGCGGACATTGGCGTAGACCTGGCCGGGAATGGAGCCCAGCCACGCCTCGATCGCATTGACGCCCTCGACGATGCAGGTGAAGTCCCGGGACTGAATCACCTTTTCGGCCAGCCGCAGCTTCTCGTCGGCAATGCGCGGATCGGCGTCCCACACCGTCACCGTGGCGGTGACATATGCCTCCCCGACCTGATCGGAGCCGAGATCCTGAAGTGCTGCATCGGCGTCGGCCGCCTTGTTGGCGGCGTCAGTGTCCATCAGCACCGACGCCTCGTTGGTCATCACCTCCTTGACGATCGCCGCGATCGACTTGCGCTTGGCGAACCATTGGCGACGGATGCGCGTGACCAGCCGCGTCGCGTCGGTCTTGTCGAGCATGATGGCGCGCGTCGACCAGCGATAGAGGAAGGCGAGCCGGTTGAGGTCGTCGAGGATTCCGGGAACGTCGTGGTCGGGAAACCGATCACGGTCAGGGTGCGCAGATGGAAGCCGCCCAGGCGCGGCTCCAGCCCGCCGGCGAGCGGCTGGTCGGCGAGCAGCGCGTCGAGGTGCATCGGCGTCTCCGGCACGCGGACGCGATGGCGCGAGACGGAAATGGTCGAATGCAGGTAGGTCAGCGTCTCAGCGTCGTCGAGCCAGTCGGCCTCTGGGACAAAACCCTCGACCAGATTGAGCACGCGGTCGGTGCGGTCGATGAAGCCTTTGAGCAACTCCCACGGATCGACGCCGCTGCGCTCTCGGCCCTCATAGAGCCAGGATTCCATCCGCGAGGCTTCCTCGGCCGGCGGCAACCAGACGAAGGTGAGGAAGTAGCTCGACTCGAACAGGACGCCGCTATCCTCGAACTGCTCGCGGCGCTCCACATCGACCAGAGCGGATGCGCTGTCGGGAAACAGGCTCTCGGGATAGTCGGTGGCAGGGTTGCGCTGCGCCTCGACGAAGATCGCCCAGCCTGAGCCGAGCCGACGCAGCGCATTGTTCAGGCGCGCGGTCGTGCCGACCAGCTCGGCCGGGGTGGCGCTGTCGAGATCGGGACCGCGGAAACGCGCGGTACGCTGAAAGCTGCCATCCTTGTTGAGAACGACGCCGGGCGCGACCAGCGCGGCCCAGGGCAGAAAGTCGGCAAGGCTGGCGGAACGCTTGCGGTATTCGGCGAGGTTCATCATGACGGCAGCGTCCTCTAGAGGCCGAGATGGGTCGGGTAGCGGAGGTGCCGGCGCACCACGTCGACGAACTGCGCGTCGCGCTTCGCCGCCCACACGGCTGCGAAGTGACCGATGGCCCAGATGACGAGGCCGGCGAGCCAGAGCCGCAGGCCGAGGCCGACCGCGCCGGCCAGCGTGCCGTTGGCGATGGCGACGGCGCGTGGTGCGCCGCCGAGCAGGATCGGCTCGGTCAGCGCCCGATGGACCGGCGCGAAGAAGCCGCGAACGTCCTCATCCATCAGCGATCCGGGCATCACGCCAGCGCCCCGCCGCCGAAGGAGAAGAAGGACAGGAAGAAGGAACTGGCCGCGAAGGCGATCGACAGGCCGAACACGATCTGCACCAGACGCCGGAAGCCGCCGGCCGTATCGCCGAAGGCCAAGGTCAGGCCGGTGACGATGATGATGATTACGGCGACGATCTTGGCGACCGGCCCCTCGATGGATTCGAGGATCTGCTGAAGCGGTTCCTCCCAGGGCATCGAGGAACCGGCGGCCCAAGCGGGCGCGGTGTAGAGCAATCCGGCGGCGGTGATACCCGCCGTGCCGAGGCTGTTCATAAATGCGCCGGAAAGCAGCCGGCTGCGTAGGCTGCGAAAAGTATCGGGCTTTGTCGTCATACGGAGTCTCCTTGTGTGGGGCTGGAGGATTCGAGTCTTGCGTTGAGGGTGCGGTAGTCGCCGGTCGCGGGATCGAGCCCTTCGACCAGCGCGATTTCGGCGAGGCGTCTTGCGGAGCCGCGGCCGGAGAGCACGGCGATGACATCGACCGTCTCGGCGATGAGTGCGCGCGGGACCGTGACGACAGCCTCCTGCACAAGCTGCTCGAGCCGGCGCAGTGCACCGATCGCGGTGTTAGCGTGGATAGTGCCGATTCCGCCGGGATGGCCGGTGCCCCACGCCTTGAGAAGATCGAGCGCCTCGGCGCCGCGCACCTCGCCGACCGGGATGCGGTCAGGCCGCAGCCGCAGCGACGACTTCACGAGGTCGGACAGCGAGGCCACGCCATCCTTGGTGCGCAGCGCGACCAGATTGGGCGCGGCGCATTGCAGCTCGCGCGTATCCTCGATCAGCACGACGCGGTCGTCGGTCTTCGCGACTTCGGCCAGGAGCGCGTTGGTGAGCGTGGTCTTCCCGGTCGAGGTGCCGCCGGCGACCAGCACGTTCTTGCGCTTCTCGACCGCGAGCCGCAGCACCTCGGCCTGGGTGTCGGTCATGATGCCGGCGATCACGTAGTCGGCCAGCGTAAACACGGCGACGGCCGGCTTGCGGATCGCGAAGGCCGGCGCGGTGGCAACGGGAGGAAGCAATCCCTCGAACCGCTCGCCGGTCTCGGGCAACTCGGCCGAGACGCGCGGGCTGCCGGGATGAACCTCGGCACCGACATGGTGCGCAACAAGGCGGACGATGCGCTCGCCATCGGCGGGTATCAGCACATCGCCGGTGGCGACGAGGCCCTCGCGCAGCCGATCGACCCAGATGCGGCCATCGGGGTTCAGCATCACCTCGACGACGGAAGGGTCTTCGAGATAGCGGGCGATGGCCGGGCCGAGCGCCGTGCGCAGCATGCGCGCGCTCCGCGATAGACCTTCGTTTTGATGACGATGTGCCGGCATTCGTCCCCGCTTCCGGCCATCCGCAAGACGATCGGATGGCGACGGGGACAATCAAGAAAGGCACAAATTACGGGCGGGCAACCAGATTATTCGCGGTTTCGTAGGCGCTCGTAGAGCATCGAAAAATACTTGAATCTTGCGGCGGCAAATCCGGGCTCGCGAGCACCGGAAATGCCATTCCGGACCGAATCACGCTCTCGGCTTTACGGTGTCGAGGAAGGTCTTCAGCGCCGGATTGGCGTTGTTTGGCTTCCAGCAGGCGATATAGCCAAGGCGGGTCGCGCCGTTGCCGTCGTGCAGCGGCCGGAAGACGACGCCGAGGCAGGATAGGCCGACAGCGGATTCGCATTGCAAGGCGATGCCTTGGCCGTCCGCGACTTCGCTGAGGAGGCTTTCGCGGCTGAGACGCCGGGTCACGATCTCGGGGTGGTCGGAGGGCGCGGCAAGGTGGCGAAGCAGCACGACACGGATGTCCGGGCCGGGGTCGTGGTGCGTGATGATGAAGCGCTCGCGCTTCAGCTCCGGCCAGTAGATCACCGGCTTCTCGGCCAACGGATGGTCTTCCGGCAGGGCGACAACTAGCTGATCCGACCACAGCGCCACGGACTCCATCGCTTCGCACTTGCCGGCATCGCCGAGGATGATGGCGGTGTCGATCGCGCCCGAAAGCACGGCGGCCGAAAGCTCGACGAAAGGCGACTCGACCAGCTCGACCTCGATCTCGGGGTGCTGGCGACGGAAGTCGCGGAGCGCGGCGCGGAAGCCTCCGGTGGAAAGCGACTTATAGAACCCCACGACGACGCGACCGGCTTTGCCGGCCGCGCTCGCTTTCATTCGTTCCCGCAGCCGCTCGACGTCTTCGAGAATGCGGCGCGCCGCGACGATGAACTCCTCGCCGGCCGGGGTCAGCCGCGCGCCAGCCGTGGAGCGGTCGAACAGCGCGACACCGCCAAGTCCTTGCTCAAGTTCCTTGATCCTCTTGCTGACTATGGGCTGTTGGACGTTGAGTTCTTGCGCGGCCGCGCTGAAGCTGCCATTGCGGGCGCTTGCGACAATGTAGCGAAGGTGGCGCACTTCCACCGATTTTCCTCCAAGGTCTGATGGGAGCTAGTCTTGCGAAAGCGTGCTCAGTGCGGAAGGTGATTTGTAGAGATAAAACCTCAGGCCCCTTTAGGTTCAAGGCTTCAAAGTTATGTTGACGCAGAAAGTAAAGGACTCACTCCGGCGGTTCGGCGGCCCGATTCCCACAGCCTTGACGGGACTGCTGGAGAGGCGTTATCGAAGATGCGCTGCGAGCCACTTTCAGGTTGGATAGCTTGGCCAGTTGCTTTCAAACTTGGTGCCTGGCTCGCTACAGGACTGTGGCGAGTCATTCCGCTGGCACGTCCGATCTGACAAGTGCCGTCCCTTTCCGATACGGCGCGCCTACCCGAAACCGACGATCGAACAGCGATATTGCGCCACCAGCCATCATCGCAACACCGCCGAGCCAGAGCAGCAGCACCATCGGCTTCCACCACACGCGCACCACCAAGCCGCCGTCGGGCGTGGGATCGCCCAGCGAAACGTAGAGCTGGCTGAAGCCGCGCGTGGCGATGCCCGCCTCCGTGGTCGGCATCTGGCGGGCCGTGTAAAGCCGTTTGGACGAGACGATCTCGCCGCGCTGGCGGCCCGCGCTGTCGAGATAGACGAAGCGGCCTTGCTCCTCGGTAAAGTTCGCGCCGCGATGCGGCGCGATACCGTCGAAACGCAACGTGTATCCGGCTATCGGCAGCGTGTCGCCGGGGCGCATCACGACGATTCGCTCAATCTCGAGCGAGGTAACGGCGGCAATGCCAAGTACCGTCACGCCCAACCCGAGATGCGCCGCAGCGGTACCGAACACCGAGCGCGGAAGCCCCTTGAACCGCCGCCAAGCTACTGCCGCGCCCACGCTGCCGATGCCTGCCTTCAGCGCAAGATCAGTCAGCGCACCCAGCATCAGCCAGACTGCAAGTCCGACGCCGAAAGCGGCGAGCGCCCCTTTGCCTTCCACGAAGAAGTACACCACCAGCGCCGTCAGCAGTGCGGTGCCGAAGGCGGCGAACAGGCGCTGGGCGACGGCGTAGAGATCGCCGCGCTTCCAGGCGAGCAGCGGCCCGAATGGCACGGCCAGCAGCAGCGGGATCATGAGTGGAATGAAGGTGAGGTTGAAGAAGGGCGCGCCGACCGAGATCTTGTCGCCCGTCACGGCCTCGACCATCAGCGGATAGAGCGTGCCGATCAGCACAGTGGCGGCAGCCGTGGTCAGGAACAGGTTGTTCAACACCAGCGCGCCCTCGCGAGAGACGGGATGGAACAGCCCGCCCTGGGTCAGCGCCGAGGCGCGCGCGGCGAACAGCGCCAGCGAGCCGCCGATGAACAGGATGAGGATGATCAGGATGAACAGGCCGCGCGCCGGATCGGTGGCGAAGGCGTGCACGGAGGTCAAGACGCCCGAGCGCACCAGGAAGGTGCCGAGCAGCGACAGCGAGAAGGTCAGGATTGCGAGCAGCAGCGTCCAGATCTTCAGCGCCGAGCGCTTCTCCATGACGATCGCGGAATGCAGCAGCGCGGTGCCCGAAAGCCAGGGCAGAAAGGAGGCGTTCTCGACCGGGTCCCAGAACCACCAGCCGCCCCAGCCCAGCTCGTAGTAGGCCCAGTAGGAGCCCATGGCGATACCGCCGGTCAGGAACAACCAGGCAACAAGCGTCCACGGCCGTACCCAACGCGCCCATGCGGCATCGATCCGGCCCTCGATCAGCGCCGCCACCGCGAAGGAGAAACACACCGAGAAGCCGACATAGCCGAGATAGAGCAACGGCGGATGGATGGCGAGGCCGATGTCCTGAAGGATCGGATTCAGGTCGCGACCCTCGATCGGCGCGGGGTTGATCCGGGCGAACGGGTTCGATGTGGCGAGAATGAACAGGAGGAAGGCGGCGCCCACCAGCCCCTGCACAGCCAGCACATTCGTGCGCAGGCTGGCCGGAAGATTGTCGCTGAACCAGGCAACAAGTGCGCCGAAGAAGGCCAGGATCAGGACCCAGAGCAGCATGGAGCCCTCGTGGTTTCCCCAAACTCCGGTGATCTTGAAAAGCATTGGCTTTAGCGAATGCGAATTCTCCCAGACATTTTGAACCGAGAAGTCGGAAGTCACATAAGCTGTAGTCAGTGCAGCGAACGACAGCGCGACGAAGCCGAAAACCGCCACCGAAGCCGGCCTGGCAACCGCCATTAGGCGATCGTCGCTAAGTCGCGTGCCGAGCCACGGGAGGAAGAACTGGACCGTGGCCAGCACACATGCCAGCACGAGCGCGAAATGTCCCAACTCAACAATCATGGCGATGTCCCGAGCAGCCTCTGAGGGCGATACGGTTGGAGATTGCGCGCGCAAGCCGTCTCGCCGCGACGGGGCTAACCGTACGTATGATCACCGGGAACGCGAAAGCCGACTCCCTTCTCCGATCAAGAAAAAATGCCCGGGACTGGCGCAGCAAACCGATGCCGCCGCCCCGATCAAGCCCATTTTGCAACCTCTAGCAGGATGAGGTGCAAGAGCCCGACCACGTTGCCAAGTTCCCGGAACCGGCCCCGGCGCTCTAGCGTTCACCGCCACTCGCCCGCGTTGTCGCGCCTGCCCGCCGTCGGATAAACACGTATGGCACCGCGCCAAGTACGAACACGCCGGCGAATGTCAGATAGACGGCCCACTCGTATTGAGTGGCCAGCAAGAGTGAGGTCACCACTCCCAGGACCGCAGTCGGCGGCACGTTTGCGATCGATGGCAGCCGGAAAGGCCGCTCGAGGTCGGGCTGTGTAAACCTCAGGACGATCACGGCCGTATTGATCGCGGCGAAGACAAGTGTCACTCCCAGCGAGGACAGGCTTGCGACAAACGCGATTTCCCCGACGGCCACGAAGGCGCAGGCGATCACGAGATAGATAAGCGCGGCGATCCACGGGCTTCGACTGAAGCGCAAGGTTCTGGATAATGAACTCGGAAGATCGCCGTCGCGGGCCATGCCGAAAAGGAGCCTGCTCCCCGACAGCGAGGAACTGACGACAGCGTTCGCGGTAGCGATGAGGGCAGCAGCGATGATGATCATGCCGAAAGATCCGCCCAGTTGCTCGGCCGCGTCGGCGAGCGGAGATTGAGAACCTGCAAGACTGTCAGCACTCATCAGGCTCAGGACGCCGAAAATCACGGCCATGTAGACCACAGTGGTGATGCCCAGCGCGATCATGAAGGCGCGCCACAAATCGCGGTCGGGACGCTTGGCCTCTTCAGAGAGGGAGGCCATGTGCTCGTAGCCGGAATATATGAAGAACAGGATAGCAGCACCCTGAAGGATGCCGGCGGGATTGTCGGGCCAGACCGCGATGTCCTGCAAGCTACTGCTGCCGGATGGTATGGCGAACAATGCAAAGCCCACGAGACAGGAGACCTGGAGCACGGTCAGGGCCGCGCTGACGAAAGCCGCCTTGCCGATCCCGGCAATATTGATCAGCGTGGCGACGCCCATGAGCGCAATGGCAACGACGACGGGCGCAAACGGAAGGAGTGTCTGCGCGTAATTACCGAAAGTGAGTGCCACCGTTGCCAGGGTGGCGGCGCCATGAACGGCGATGAACAGCCCGATCATGAACGCCAGAGCCGGAAACGATGGAAACGTCTTACGCAGGAAGTTGTGTTCCGCACCAGCACCTGGAAGCGCCGAGGCGATTTCAGCGTAGGACAGGCCCGAAAATGCTGATATCACTGCGGCGAGCAGGAAACTCAGCCATATGCCGTCGCCCGCGGCGCCGGCTGCGGGCGCAATGACAGAATAGATCCCCGCGCCGATGATCGTACCGACGCCATAGAGCGACAGCCTTACGACACCAAGCGACTTGGCCAGCGCCGGATGCTCGTTTCTGCTGCCCGTCATCTTTCCTAGCGTCCATGTCTCGGTTGGATATCGCGCCGTTCATTCGCTTCCAACGAAACGGTCAGCAGATGTCTAGAACCTCACCCAGCTAGAGGTTCAACCGAAAAAGACAGGCGCCGATGGATCGGGTTGCCTAAGACATCGCGCGTGGATCGTGGTGACGAAGGCGCTTCAGTGGCAATTTTTCGCCGACGCCTTCTTTCACCTTTCCACCCGGGTAGTGTTCGCGGAACGCTCACCTGGAGCCGTCGGCGGTGCTGCCCTCGCAAATTCCGACGAGACGCTTCTCATGGATCTTCGGTGGACGGCAAGCGAGTAAGTGAAGATCACGCTAGCCCTCGCGGTCGGAATGATGGTCGCCGCCGTAATGATTGACTTGTTGTTCGTGTGATTCTTCGGTCGGAGCGGTATCCACTCCAGTTCCCTACAATGCTTTCGGCCGCTAGACAGGCGCACGTAGGGTAGCCGTTGAGCGTGCTTGCTCCAGAAGCAGAGCTCCATCGATGCGCGCTCGCTCGGCCAGGAAGGCCTGCAACTCATCTCCTGTGAGCGTTCGCTCGGCCGGCAAACGCACTCGCATCGGATCCACCTTGGAGCCGTTGACGATCAGTTCGTAGTGAAGGTGGTTGCCTGTCGAAAGGCCCGTTGAGCCTACGTAGCCGATAATCTGGCCTTGCCGGATCCGCGCGCCCGGGACCACTCCATCTGCAATCCTGCTCTGGTGATTGAACGTGGTCTGATAGCCGTTTGCGTGGCTGATAATGGTCTGACGGCCATAGCCGCCACTCCAGCCCGCCTGTTCGACGACGCCGTCGCCGGAAGCGATTATCGGCGTGCCTCGGGGGCCGCCCAATCGACTCCGGTATGAGCGCGGGCGTAGCCGAGTATCGGGTGGCGTCGATTGCCGAAGCCAGATGTGAATCTCCCGTTCGGAATCGGATTCCGGAGGAGAAACTGTCGCGCACTGCGGCCACCCTCGTCGAAATAGCCGATAGTGCCGTCCTGCATCTGGAAGCGATAGAATGCGCGCTCGGCACCGCCCACGCTGGCCCGCACGAACAGGAGTTCGGGTCTTGTGTGGCGTTATCCTCACCATCAGGCTGGGAAAAGAAGACCTCGATACGGTCGGCTTGATCGAGACCCGATTGAAGATCGACATCCGCGGCGAGCAATCGAACCAGCTGCCGGGTCATCGAACGCGTTAGCCCGTGAGAGAAAGCGGCTCGGTAAATTCCATCATAGAGGGATGGTGGATCGTCGCGGCTGTACATCGAGGGCGGGTGAGTGGTGTCGAACGCCGCCTGCACCGCGGGACTTGGCTCCGGCTCGCTTCCTGGCACATACTGCAGCCTGTCGTTGAGCCCGACCGTGGACACATGCCGGTCTGTATCGTAAACGCTCGCTCGCACGATGCGGCTTTCCCCGCGACGCGCCTCGATACCGAGCCGCAGAACACTGCCGGCCCTCAGCACCGGCGTCCCCAGCATGGTGGAAAGCGCCGTCGCCATTCCATCTGCATCAGCGCTCGCATAGCCTGCCCGCTCCAGCGCTTCCCTAATCTCGCCTTCGGCATGGAAGGGGATGACGTCCTCGGCATAGTCGATAATGGGATCGTCCATTTTCCCCCGGTTAGCCACCGACGCATTCTCCGCTACAATCCTAATGCCGGTAGGCCCATCCGTGCCATTTGTGGGCTGCAGATCGCCGAAACGCTCAGGGTCGACGAAATGGAGAGCCGCCACCCGCACATCGCCATCTGTGAGGATTGCGCCAAGATTCCGTACCACGAACTCAACCTCATCGGCCGACAGTGCATTGCTCGGGTCGAAGGACTCGGTATCAAGGGGAAAATCGATCGTCCGCAAACGGACTATGTTTTCGATGCTGGCACCATAAAGAATGCCTGTGCTCGAGGTGAACTGATTTGCCCCTTCCTCGGCGAAAATTTCGAGGCCGTCGAAGGCAGGATATGCCCGGCTCGTCGCGTGGCCCGCGGCAAGTGACATTCGGGCCTGCACAAACGGCACCGTGCGCAACACATCGCGGTCGCCCGACCGGGTCATTGTCGCCAGTTCCATTCGCCTGCGGTCGGTCAAGCTGGCCAGATTGCGCAGCGGCACCAATCGGCCCGCCTTGGCGCTGACCTGCCGGCCAGTAGGTCCTTCGATTGCAGCGAGGTTAAGGGTCTCAGGGGGCGTGGCCAGTACTTCGCGACCGTCAAGGGCTGCAAACAACGCCGCGCCCATCAGCACACTTGAGGTAACGCCGGTCAGAAATGTTCCCGATAGCCAACGGATCGACACTTCACGCCGGTCCGGGGGCTTCGTTCGGCCGCCGACAACCAACGGCGGTTCGTTTCCCAACGCAGCAAGAGTGTCGTCGACAGACGGCATTTGTTGTAGCTGCTATCCCTCAGGCTTTCATAAATGTCTCTCATAGCGTGAAGACCATCAGGGTCAACACGCGTATCGCCCCTGCTACGAGGAACTCCTCCACGCCGTAAAAACGTAACCAGTCCTGGAACGCCTCCGCGGAGTAGCGCCAACGGCCTCGTTCGCAGCTTGATCCGATCCGACTATGGAGAGAATTGGGCTCGAATATGACCTGGCCGGCTCAGAGGTTCCAGCCCGCGCTTCACGGATCTATTCCTCATTGGCCATGACCGTCGGGCGTGGCGAGCACCTGATCGCGATGGAAGGTCTTGAGGATCCGCGAAGCGAGGACTTGAACCTCATGCTGCTAGAGGTGGGACCATCAGCCACCTATCCAGCCGAGCGGATGATTCGCGGGGAAACCTCGAACACCTTCCCGGCTGCGAGGGACTCCACTCGGCAGCGAGATATTGAAACAATGCCCCAATCGGCCGACGCGCTAACGTTCCTGCGTGCATGGCTCACCAACCCCTTGCGCGTCGGTGCTGCCATCCCCTCGAGCCAGCACCTCGCTGCATTGATCACCAGGCATGTTCACCCAGGGATTGGGCCGGTGATCGAACTCGGGCCTGGCACCGGGGTGTTCACGGAGGCGTTGATCCGCCGAGGCGTGCGGCAGCAGGATCTAACCTTGGTTGAGCTGGGAGACGAATTTGGTGACATGCTTGCGCGGCGCTACCCCCAGGCGACTATCGTGCGCGCCGACGCTGCGCGTCTATCAATGAGAAATCTCCCCCAGCCAAAGCTCTATGGAGCGGCCATCAGCGGACTGCCGCTGCTGGCAATGCCGGCTTCCAAAGTGCTGCGGATCCTTGCCGGGGCATTTTCGCTGCTGGAACCGGAAGCAGGCTTTTTCCAGTTCACCTATGGATGGAGAAACCCTGTTCCTGAAAGCGTCCTGCGACGTCTTGATCTGAAGGTTGAGATGGTCGGAACGGAGTTCCGCAACTTTCCGCCGGCTTCTGTCTATCGGATCGGTCGTCGAGCGATCCCCAGCCTGGCAGGTACGGCCGATCTGCCAAGTTGACGATTTCGACAATGCCCAGCTGCCCTTCGGCCCCCGTCACGGGGCACCGCCTGGCGAAGATCACCCACGGGGTAGCGTTTCCATCGGGAAGATCATGACCGAGCCTTTCGATCGCGAACTGTCGCCAATTCTCGCAGCTCCACGCGTTGCCGGGGCTCCGGCCACATCACGCAGCAGGTCTCCGAATCCGGCCGTGCCAGCACCGGCGGCGCGGGATTGCTGACGCACTCCGACCTGCTCGAGGAAGCTGAGATCCTCCACCGGCGTCTGCGGGGCGGCTTCCGACAAGACGACCACCATGCGCTCGATGCCGAAGCTGGATGAGGTGAACTCCAGAAGGGGAACGGTGATCTCGTTTCCGCTGTGCAGGCGCTCGGCATACATGTGGCCGATCGAATAGTCGCTGCCGATGTAAAGGACGTTGATGTCGATCGGTCGTGAGGTTCCGTTGCGCGTCTCGAGATGCACCTGGTCGCCGGGATGCACGACAGGCACGACGCCGGGCGGCAAGGGCTCCGTGCCGCCCGTTTCCTGCCGTTTGATGGAGAAGCCGACGCTGAACTGATCCGGGCTAAAGTCCGAGGCCGCGGAAAGACGGGACAGGCTGGTTGCCCGGAACATGGTTACGAGGTTCTCAGCGAGCTTGCCGGCGATCTCGTCGGCGGTCGCGCCCGCGAGGGATAGCGAGGGGGCGCGCCGTCCGTCATCCAGCGACAGCTCCGCCGAAGGAGGCAATAGCCATACGCGCGGTTCGGCGGCGAGAGCGGCGCGTCCGGCTTCCGGCCCGTCCGCCTGAGCTGCAACGAGCCTGGCGACCTCCTGCTCGCTCATCACGGCCAGCTTCACGTCCGCGTCGTCCCTCACACCGACAAAACGCAGGTTCACAGGCACCTGTTCATCGCCGGCGATTCTGTCGAGAGCGGCATTCAGAAGCGCTACCTCCTCCGAATAATCTACAGCCTCGTCCTGCGGGCGTGCCACCACCAGCTCGAAACCGATCGAAACCTCGGTCAGGCGCGCATAGGCGCCTAGCGGGATGTCGGCGACTGCGATCACGGGAAGCCCCTCATGGGCAACCGGCACCACGCGACTGGTCAGGTTCCTGGCGGCGGTTACCTCCAGGTAGCCCAGCGTCTGATCGAGCGTGGCGCCCGGCGACGACAGAATAGCCAGCTTCGCGCCCGGCGACACTCGGTGAAGCATTCCGGCCGGTATTTCGAGCGCATTCCCATCGACCCTGATCGCCCATTGCGCGATGCGATCGGCATTGCTCATACCGAACACAGGCCTGTCGAGATCTCCCTCGAAGAGCGGAGTCGGCCGCGTACGGTTGTTTCCGGAATAGGCCTGAAGGATCGCCTGCCCGAGTTGGCGATAGGTGACGGCCGGGTTCTCGGCCAACATGCTGTAGAGCGTGAAGGTGAAGAGCCCCAGCCTCGTAGCGTCCGCCGCGCCGCGCGGCAGCGGCATCTCGGGCGTCGTCTCCGTGGTTTGCGAGGCGAAAAATGCAACCATGCCGCCGAGGGAGCCCGATTCCGCACCTGTCGGTTTCGTCGAGATCAGCCCTAGCGCGTTCTGGCGCGGGGCGGGCTCCCCGTTCCGCGCGTCGCTTCGCCCAGCGCGGCCGCCTCGGCCATTACCGCATCCGGTATCCCGAGATCGGCAGGAAGAACCCTGCGTTCCACCTCTTCGCCATCGGTCAGCCCGACGGCGCGCGTCATCGTACCCGAATTGCAGCAGTCGAACACCACCCAGACGAAGGCTCCCTTGTCGCGGATCGCCTGCAGGTGATCGCGGACCTCCTTGTCGATCAGCGCGTTGGGCACGCCCTTGGTTCGATCCGTCCATTGCCCGGTATCGCGGGGAAGAAAAATCTCGTCCAGGCCGTCCGGCTCGACAGTGGGGTCCATCGCCGGCTGCTGCGTGCCGTGACCCGAAAAATGAAGATAGACGAAGTCGCCGCCTCTAACCTTGGTCACAAGATCGTCGAGCGTTCTTCGGATCGCATCGCGGCTCGGCGAGATCGCGTTATCGAGCCCGTCCGCAAGGAGGATAACGTTCTCCGGCGCGAACGTGACAGGCGCGGAGCCCATCAGATACTCGTAGACCAGTTGCGCGTCGTTGTTGGGACCGACCAGCTTGGCGCTGGGCGGAAGGTGCGGATACTCGGTCACAGCCACCAGGACAGCGTGGTTGGAGCGGTCGCCATCTGCCGGTTGCGTCCAGCCATGTTCCACAGAAAACAGAGCGCCGCCTGCTGCCAGCGCGCTCGCGCCCAACAGCACATTGCGTCGGTTGATCCAATCAGACATCAGATACCCCCAAGCCCGTCATACTGCCCAGCCGCAACCAGTGCCGCGGAATTGGGGCAGGAGTTGGAACGGCGCGTCGTTCTTGATTTCGCGCGGCGACGTTCGGTGATCCGCGAGCGCGCCCTTTCAACTCGGTCGCAGCGAGAGGCAGTCCATCCCTTCGCGCACCATGCCATAGTGGTAGGTCGAACTGCGCTCGATAGTTCGCGCAAGCGAGCAAGAAATCGGGATTGAACCTCTAGTAGGTCGAGCTCCTATTGTGTGTCCCGTGGAACCTTGGGTGAAGGCATTGCATGACGAATTCCTTGCGACTATGGGCTATCGACGCCGTACGCGGCGCCGCCATCGCCGGTGTCGTCCTGTTCCACTTCGTCTGGGATCTGGAGTTCACGGGCTTTATTGCCGGCATCGCCAATCATCCGCTATGGCTGGCATTCGGACGTAGCCTTGCCGGCACTTTCATGATCCTTGTCGGTGTCGGTCTCGTACTGGCGGACCGGAGCGGCTTTCGGCCTTTCGCTACTTCAAACGCTTGGCAAAAATCGCCACGGCCGCCGCTGCGATCACGGCCGTGACGTGGTATGTCCTTCCGGGGACGTTCATCTACTTTGGCATCCTGCACGCGATCGCTGCGGCCACTTTGATCGGTACGCTGTTCCTGCGGGCGCCCGCATGGACATGCCTCCTAGCAGGCATCACCGTCTTTTCCATGCCGATGCTTTGGCGGTCTGCGATCTTCGACACGCGCTGGCTGGCCTGGATCGGGTTCGCGCAGCAGGTGCCGCCCAGCAACGATTTCGTGCCGATCTTTCCGTGGGTCGGCTTGACCCTGATGGGCATGGCCGTGGCAAAGTGGCTCCTGTCAGCCAGCCTGGACGCCACCTACGCGAACGTGCTCGCCGCCCGAACACCAGCACGCCTGCTCGTCTGGATGGGGCGCCGCAGCCTCGCGATATACCTTCTGCACCAGCCAATCCTCCTCGCGATCATCGTGCCGCTATCCTGGCTCGCACAACGATGAGAAGATAGCCGCCACTTTGGCGAGCCTAGTTCAAGGCTCGACGAGCCTGCCGTGATGGTGACTGCTGTCCGCGAGTATTTCGATAACGCGACATTCGCTGATCCGGCCGGCAGCACACTCGTGCATCATCTTCTTGAGCTCGGAGCGCAGCAGTTTCAGGCTTGAGATCCGCCGCTCCACATCGTCGAGGCGCGCCTTGGCAATTGCGTCAGCAGCCTCGCAAGTTTGGTCGGGATCGTCCTGCAATCTCAGCAACGTGCGGATCGCATCCACCTCGAATCCAAGCTCACGCGCGTGGCGGATGAAGGAGAGGCGGCTGAGGTCGGAACGGTCGTAGAAGCGCCGATTACCGTCGCTGCGCGCGATTCTCCCAAGCAAGCCGATATCCTCGTAGTAGCGGATTGTCGGCACCTTGACCCCGCTCTCTTTTGCCGCCTCGCCGATCGAGTACGTCCTTGCGCCCATGGTCCTCGCAATCCTCTCGTTACCCGCCGATGTAGCACGTTTGAGATGATGCTCAAGGTGCCCGCCATCTCGCCTCCTGTCCTCGGACCTCGATGTCGTGCGGGCAAATTTGTCGCATCAAGAAGCCTCGAAGGGTCTTGAAGCTCTAGCAACTTGAGGTGTTACCCGTTCCGGATTGTGTCTCCGCAGATCGACCGGATAAGGAGGGGAACAGAATGTCGGGGTCGCCATCCAGCTACGTCCCAAAGTCAGGTATTGGCCGCTGGGTCGATGCACGCATGCCGCTTCCGCGACTGGTCCATGATTCCTTCGTATCCTATCCTGTTCCGCGCAATCTGAACTACGCCTATACGTTCGGCGGCATTCTCACTCTGATGCTGGTCCTCCAGATAGCGACCGGAATCGTGCTGGCGATGCACTACTCGGCGACCACCGCAACGGCGTTCGACTCGGTCGAGAAGATCATGCGCGACGTCAATTCGGGTTGGCTCCTGCGGTATCTGCATTCCAACGGGGCATCATTCTTCTTCATTGCCGTCTACCTCCACATCTTTCGCGGACTGTACTACGGTTCTTACAAGGCACCTCGCGAGCTGCTGTGGATCCTCGGTTGCATCATCTACCTCCTGATGATGGCTACTGGTTTCATGGGCTACGTACTCCCCTGGGGGCAGATGAGCTTCTGGGGCGCGACGGTGATCACGGGATTCTTCACCGCTATCCCGCTGGTCGGAGAATGGCTCCAGCAGCTCTTGCTTGGCGGCTTTGCGGTCGACAGTCCTACGCTGAACAGGTTTTTCGCGCTCCACTACCTTCTGCCGTTCATGATTGCGGGCGTGGTCGTCCTGCACGTCTGGGCGCTGCACGTCACAGGACAGACCAACCCCACTGGAATAGAAGTCAAGCACAAGACCGACACGTTGCCCTTCACGCCTTATGCAACGGCGAAAGACGCGGTCGGCATGGTGCTCTTTCTGATCGTGTTCGCATATTTCGTCTTCTATATTCCGAACTATCTCGGCCATGCGGACAACTATGTTCAAGCCGATCCGCTCAGGACGCCCGCGAAGATCGTCCCCGAATGGTACTTTCTGCCGTTCTACGCGATCCTGAGAGCGATTACCTTCAACATTGGGCCCATCGACGCGAAGCTCGGCGGTGTGCTCGCGATGTTCGGCGCGATCGCCGTACTGTTCTTCGTGCCCTGGCTCGACACGTCAAAGGTTCGCTCGGCGGTCTATCGTCCTTGGTACAAGCTGTTCTTTTGGCTTTTCGCAGCCAACGCCCTTTTCCTCGGGTGGCTGGGAGCGAAGCCCGCGGAAGGCGTCTACGTGCCGCTGATGCAGGTCTCGACGCTGTTCTATTTCGGCTTCTTCCTCATCGTTATGCCGCTATTGGGGCTTCTCGAGACGCCCCGACGTCTCCCCAACTCGATCACCGAGGCGGTGCTTGGTAAGGAAACCGGCAATGCGATCAGTGAGCCGGCAAAAAGCGATCAGGGACAAAAGGCCAGTTGAGTCTTCAGGCATTTCTGTTGGCGCGTGCATGGAACCGTGCCGACGGTTCCATGCACCGTCCGCTGACGCTGGATCGACGTTCCTACACCGAACCCGAGCCGTGCGCTGCTTCGCGATCTCACGGTCGAGCCGTTTTTACAATGCCTGCCGCGTTTTTCGAATTGGCCCACATGCTTACTTCGTCGATTGCAGCAAAACTTACTGGCGGCGGGGGCAAGGCCCGGGACGTAATCTGCGACCTGAACCACGAGAAAAGTTCGAGGCCCATAGTTTCCACTAACGCGGTAGACTAAGACGCTTAAGCTCACAAAAGCCTGGTACAACGTCGGGGAGACATTGCGTCATGCCATTTGAAAGCTTCAATCCATACTGCGGATCCGCCCCGGTGCCGTCGAACCTTTGGACAAGCTGGAACTTCGATCCATTCCTCCTCGGCGCTCTGGCAATCGGGCTCATCGTCTGGCGCCTGGGCGGTCGCAACGACAGGATGGGGCGAACCTGCCTTGTCGCCGCCTATGCCCTGATCTTTCTGGCCTTCATCTCTCCGCTCTGCGCGCTTTCATCGGCTCTGTTCTCGGCAAGGGTTGCACATCACCTCATCCTGATCGGCGGTATCGCACCGCTGCTGGCGATCGCGTTTCCGTGGCCCAAGGGGCCGACGCTGCCGCTGGCGGCGCTGGTCATCCTGCACGCCGCGATGGTTTGGATTTGGCACGCGCCCGCTCCCTATGCGTTCGCGCTCTCATCGCACTCCGCCTATTGGCTCATGCAAGCGACCCTCTTCCTGTCGGCATGGCTACTCTGGCGAGAGGTCTTTGCGCCGCGCGCTCATCGGGGCAGTGTCGTGCTGGCGTTGCTGGCGACGATCATGCAGATGGGATTTCTTGGCGCCCTGCTCGTTTTTGCCCGGCAGCCCCTTTTTGCCCCGCATTTCACCACGACGCTGGCTTTCGGCCTGACCCCGTTGGAAGACCAGCAGCTTTCCGGCCTTCTGATGTGGGTGCCGGCCTTTCACCTTATGCAGGCGTCGCGCTCTACCAGTTCGTCGCGCTCATCTCGCCGCAGCAACGGTCTGATGCACCATGATCGCGATGGCAGCCGAGCGCGATGTTCGACACTCGACTGAGTAGCTGTTTCATCGCGGGCCGATTCCAGCGTGCAAATTTCGCTTGCTCCTCTAGCGGCTAGAGGATGCAGTTTGGGTCAAGACTGCATCAGGCGAGCCACCCATGATCCGCGAAACCGCATCCTATAAGCAGCAGACCGACGGCCCTTGCACACTTTCGAGCAACGCCGGGTTGTCATACGAAGTAAGCACCCGTGGGCCGAACAAGCCCGATCAGGATCTAATCCTGCGTGCCTGGACATTCGCGTTGCCGGGCCGACCATGACCAGCAACTCCTATACCGTCACAGCCGCATTTCTCTTCACCGTAGCGGTTCTTGCCCTCGGCTATGCCGCTTTCGGCTTCTGGACGATGCTAATCTTCACCTCCGGATTCGTCGGCGGGTTCGTGCTGTGGCTGTTCTTTCCGGCATCCCCATCCTTCACTGCGATCAGGATCCCGTACTTTCTGGCGTTGGCACTTTTCGCCCTTCACCGCGTCGAGGAGTACTCGATGGGCTTCTTCGAGAAGCTGGCGACGATCACCGGCATAGTCACTCCCGATACCGCTTCTTGGCAGGTGATCATGCTGGTGCTGCTGTCCGTCGGAGCGTGGCTGCTGATGCCGGTTCTGGTCATGCGCGGATATCGCTTCGGCTCCTATCTCGCCTGGACCTTCTTCGCCGCCATGGGCATCACCGAGCTCGCGCACCTTATCGTCTTCCCTTGGTTTGCCCCAGAGCTTTTTGCCTATTTTCCCGGGATGGCGAGCGTCGTGCTGCTCGCACCTGTAGCGTGGTGGGGCATGAGGCGTCTTTCCAGAGGAGCTTGATGTGACCGGAAATCCAGAGATCTCGAAAACGGACCATCAAGGGCACGCGCACGAGGACGGACACGATCATTCACAGGTCGTGACCTCCTCCAATGAACGGCGAATCCGGTTCGTCCTCGTCTTCACCGCCGGATACGCCATCGTGCAGGCGATCGGCGGCTGGCTTTCAGGCTCGCTCGCGCTGATCGCCGATGCGGGACACATGGTCTCCGACGCGGCCGCGCTGCTGCTCGCCCTGATCGCCTATCGCATCGCTCGCCGCGCGGCGGATGCCACGCGCACCTATGGCTTCCATCGGGTGCGGGTCCTGGCAGCGCTTGCCAACGGTGCGACGCTGCTGCTGCTCGTGGCCTGGATCGCCTGGGAGGCAGTGCAACGCATCAACGCGCCGGTCGAGATACTGGCGGGCCCGATGCTGATCGTCGCGGTGATCGGCCTTTGCGTGAACGTTGCCGGCGCCTGGATCCTGTGGTCGGGCAACAAGGGCGATAGCAATCTCAGGGGCGCGTTTCTGCATGTCATCGGCGACCTGCTCGGATCCGTCGGTGCAATCGCCGCGGCGATCGGGATCATGCTGACCGGTTGGACGATCCTCGATCCCATCCTTTCGGTGCTGGTGGCGGGGCTCGTCGTCAGGTCCGCATGGAGCCTGGTCTCGGATTCAATCCGCGTCCTGCTGCAAGCGGTTCCGCGAGGTGTGGACGCGATCGAGGCTGAGCGGGGGCTCTCAGGCATACCGGGCGTTGCCGAGGCCGGCCACTTTCACGCCTGGACGCTGACGGACGAGACGAGCGTTGCCACGGTCCATGTCAGCCCGGCGACAGGAACGGATCCGCTCAGCCTCCCGCCGCTCGTCTCGGCCTGGCTCAAGGAGCGCTATGCGATCGACCACGTCACCGTGCAGGTGGACCCGCCAGGCGAACTCAAGATCGAGCACGAGTGATCCTGCCTTTCAGCAGTGCGCTCAAACATTGCCGATCAGTTCACCCGCCTTGGCGAGCAAGCTGCACTTCGGCCTCGACGAGCTCAATCAGCTGCTGGGGTCCGAAAGACGGCAAGCTCTTTCCGTTCACAAAGAACGTCGGTGTCTGCCTGACCCCGAGCGCGTCGACATCGCTCGTATCCTGCCGCAGCACAGCCGCGACCTCAGCCGATGTCGCGTCCTGGCGCGCGCGCTCGAGGTCGAGGCCGGCAGCGGCGGCGGCCTGCCACGCGCGGTCGAGGTTCGGGTTGCCATGCAAGGCCCACTCGGGCTGCGCGGCAAGAAGAGCTTCGAGCACCGGCACGAAGAGGTCCTGCCGTCGTGCGGCCTCAATGATCCCGACCGCCTGATCCGAACCGTCATGAAAAGCTGCGTAACGGAATACGACCCTGACGTCATCGGGATACTGCGCAAGGATGTTCTTCACGAGGGGATGAAAGGCCCGGCAGGCTTCACACGAGGGATCGAAGAACTCCACGATCGTCACCGGAGCGTCCGGCGGCCCCATCACCGGAGAATGCTCCCTCACGAGAGCTTCGGCGCCGGACGGATCGAGGCTGCCGGCGCGATTGTAGTAGAGCGCAGACGCACCGAAGATTGCCCCTGCGGCCAATCCAACGGATAGGATGGTCACCTGTCGACGGTTCATTTGAAAACTCCAGGTCGGCACAAGGCAAGACTGCCGCCGATCGCGAGGAACGCGAGCAGCGACACGAGCGGCAGCGGCACGCCGCCGAAAATGGTCATGTCAGCGCCCGAGCAGGACGGGCCGTCGCGCGCGCATGGTGTTATGCCCTCATCAGTGAGGCCGAAGTAAATCAGCGAGTGAAACGCCGCGATCGCAGCGCCGACTGCGACCAGAGGAAATGCATAGATTCTGATACCGACATCGAGCCTGAACGCCGCGATGCCGAGCATTATGGCGAGCGGGAACATGAACACACGCTGGAACCAACAAAGGTTGCACGGAGCCTGCCCCACGATCTCACCGATGAACAGAGCTGCCAGCGTCGACCCGGCCGCGGTCAGCCAGGCGACCAGAAGCCACCAGGAATTCCAGTCTTCAACGGATTTACCGGTCACTTTGTCGAGCATCGTCTTGTCCCGTTCAGGCGCTCACGAGACGGCGCAGTTTCTCCAGCCTCGTATCGCGCGGTTCGTGCATATCGAGAATGCCACCGAAGCTGCTGTCGCCCCGCATGAGGAAGACACCTGCCGTGTGGTCCATAGTGTATTGGCCGCCTTCGAGGGGTACCTTTGCCGCGTAGGCGGAGAATGCGGCAAGGGCGGCTTCGGTCTCCTCGGCCGTTCCCCGCAGCGCGGTGATGCGACTGTCGAATGGCGTCATGTAGCCGGCCAGCATGTCCTGAGTGTCGCGCTCGGGATCGACGGTGATGAACAGGACCTCAAGCTTGTCCGCATCCGGACCCAGCTCGCCCATAAGGTCGGTCAGTTCGAACAGCGTCGTCGGGCAGATCTCGGGACAAGGGGTGAAGCCGAAGAACACCACATAGGATCGCCCCGTCAGCGACTGGTTGTCCACGCGGTCTCCTTCGTGCGACACGAGCGAGAAGGGACCGCCCATACGCATCGCCCCGGTCGAAGCTTCCGCGGGCTGGCGCTGTCCGGTCAACTGTGTCGACACAACCAGGAACATGCCCAGGACCGCAATTGCTACCACGATGGCAATGCGGAACAGCTTGACGAAGGTCATGGCGCGTGGCCTCCGTGTCCATAGTTCCCGGCCGCGCTTCAGGCATCCTTGATGCCTCGCCATGCGAGCAGCCGCATGGCGTTGGCGGTGACGAGCACTGTCGCGCCGGTATCGGCGAGGATCGCCGGCCACAGCCCGGTCACACCGAGGACGGTTGTGACGAGGAACACCGCCTTCAACCCAAGCGACAAGACGATGTTCTGAACGATGTTGCGCATGGTGGCACGCGACAGCGCCACCATGTTCGCTACGTCCTTGACGCGGCCGTGCAGAACCGCTGCATCTGCTGTCTCCAGGGCAACATCGGTTCCGCTTCCCATGGCGATGCCGATGTCGGCGGCGGCAAGTGCCGGCGCATCGTTGATGCCGTCGCCGACCTTGGCGACGAACGAACCCGTCGCCCGCATCTCGCCGACGATCTTCTGCTTGTCCTGAGGCAAGAGCTCCGCACGCGCTTCCATCCCGAGCGAGGCGGCAATCGCCTTGGCCGTGCGCTGGTTGTCGCCAGTCAGCATGACAGAGTCAGCACCCAGTTCACGCAGCGCGGCGATGCCGGCCTTGGCGTCGTCGCGTGGCTCGTCTCGCATCGCAATCAAACCGGCGACCTGACCGCCTGCCAGCAGTACCGACACCGTCTTGCCCTCGTCGTTGAGCGAGGCTATGCGCGCGGAAAGGGCCTCGCCCAGCATGACCTGCTGGCCGGCCGCCCGGGGCGAGGCGAAGAACAGCTTCACACCCTCGAGCGTTCCGACCACGCCCTTGCCACCCACGGCGGCCGCCTCCGTCGCGGCAACCACGGGCACATTCTCGGCCTCGGCCTTTGCCAGGATCGCAACCGCCAGTGGATGGCTGGAACCCACCTCCAGCGAAGCCGCGAGGCGGCGGAGAGTCTCGCGCTCTTCGCGCGCGACGCCGACGATGTCGGTTACCTTCGGCTTGCCCTCGGTCAGTGTCCCGGTCTTGTCGAAAGCGACGCGGTCGACCTTGCCCAGGTTCTCCAGCACAGCTCCGCCCTTCATCAGAAGGCCACGCCGGGCGCCGGCGGAAAGTCCTGCCGCGATCGCCGCCGGCGTCGAGATGACGAGGGCGCACGGGCAGCCGATCAGGAGCACTGCGAGGCCGCGATAAATCCAGGTATTCCACTCTGCGCCGCCCAGCAGCGGCGGCAGGATCGCCACGAGTGCCGCCACGACCATCACTCCTGGCGTATAGTATTTGGAGAAGCGGTCGATGAAGCGTTCGGTCGGAGCCTTCGACTCCTGCGCCTCCTCGACCAGCGCAATGATGCGCGCGATCGTGTTGTCTGCTGCGGCCGCAGTCACGCGCACACGCAGCACGCCTTCCTGGTTCACCGTGCCGGCGAACACCTTGTCGCCTTCCTCTTTGCGCTTGGGAACCGACTCGCCTGTCACCGGTGCCTCGTCGACCGCGCTCTCCCCGGAAAGCACGACGCCGTCGGCAGGCACGCGATCGCCTGGACGGATCATCACGATCGAACCGACCGTGAGGCTGTCCGCCGGAACGGTCCGCGTCCCGCCCTCGCTTTCCAGCAGTGCGGTCTTGGGCATCAGCGTGGCCAGCGCGCGGATCGAGGCCCGAGCCCGCCCCGTCGCGATGCCCTCCAGCAGTTCACCGACGAGGAACAGGAAGACGACGACCGCAGCCTCTTCCGCAGCATTGATGATGACGGCCCCCACCGCAGCTACCGTCATGAGCGTCTCGATCGAGAACGGGCTGCCGTTCATCGCACCGAACAGCGCCCGCCGCGCAATCGGAACGAGACCGACCGCCATGGCGACGATGAAACCCCAAGGCTGCGTCTGCGGCAGAAGCTGCGACAGCCCGAAGGCGACGGCGAGCGCGGCGCCGCAGATGATCGTCAGCTTCGCCTTGGATGTGCTCCACCATGGACCGTCAGTCGGTGCATGATCATGACCATGCATGCCGTGAAGGGCGTGCTTTTCGTGCTCCGACCCCCGCACCACGGGTCCGTGTGCGTGGTCGTGTCGATGATCTGCGCCATCGTGGGTGTGGCCCTCGTGATGATGATGCCCCTCATGGCGGCATTCAGGTCCGTGGACATGTGCTGCGCCGGCGACACGGGGAGCAGTGGCGTCATCGGCGGGCGTGAGACGGGCAGCCTTGTAGCCGAGGCTCCCGACCTTGCGCGCGACACTATCGAGATCGGCATCAGGCCCGTGGGTCACCGTCATCGTGCCGGCCACGACCGAGACACTCACATCGTTGACTGTGGCGATTCGACGAACAGCCGTGTCGATTTTGGCTGCGCAACTCGCGCAATCCATCCCCTCCACGCGAAAGCGCGTCTGGCGTTGCGGCACCGTCATCATTCATCACTCCTGGATCTCAGGAGCGCACTCATACGACCTACAGCAGCTAGAGGATCAAGAGGCAATTTCAGATTTCTTGACGATCGACCCCTTTGACGTTTGGCGTCTTGCCCGGCGGCCATTTCGGTCCAAGCACAACAGCCCCGGCACAGTCCACCGAAGGAGACGCAAGTGCACCGGTGAAAATGATCTTTCATCGGATATAGTCTCAGCAATGATGGCGTTCACCCCGTGCCAGCACGCTGGCCGCCTGCAGGAACGGCCGTGGATTGCCGCGGTCCAATGTCAGACTGGTCGAGAACCTGATGAGCGAAACAATTCTACCCAGGCGCGAGAGCCAGATCCCGAAACCGGGAAACCTCGTCACCCAATTCATGATGGTGTCAGGAACTGTGCTCATCGCAGGCATGCTTGTCATCGGACTCTGGGTCACGTCCGAGATCGAGGAAGGCGTCACGGACAGCGCGGGAGCGGTCACCGCGCTCTATGTCGACGCACTCATCGCGCCTGTGACCCAGGAACTGGACGATGGAGGAAGCCTTGGAGACGAAGCCAGACGTGAGCTCGACTTCATCGTCAGGCGCGGCGCGCTCCGCGACGAAGTCTCCGCGTTCAAGCTCTGGGACCCGAGTGGCCGGATCGTGTTCAGCGACAATCCCGACCTTGTAGGTAGCATCTTCGATGTGAGCGACGGTCTGGCGCAGGCTCTTGCAGGCAGGGTCGACGCGGCGCTGGCGCGCCAATCCCATATCGTCAGCGATATCGACCGGAATGCACCGCTTCTGGAAGTGTACAGCCCGGTGCGCTCGGCCACGACAGGCCGGATTATAGCGGTGGCGGAGTTCTACACGACCGCGGAGAGGCTGCGGGAGCATCTTTTCGACGCGCGCGTCAAGAGCTGGTTCGTCGTCGGTCTGGTCTCCCTCGGCATGTTCTCGGCGCTCTATGCACTGTTCGCGCGCGGCAACAGGACAATCTCGCTCCAGCGCCGGGCTCTGGACGATCAGATCGATCAGCTTTCGGCGCTGCTGGAACAAAACACGGGGCTTACCCAGCGTGTCGAACAGGCCAACCATCGCATCGCCGACTTTAACGAGCGCAACCTTCGGCGGATCTCCGCCGAGCTGCATGATGGACCGGTCCAGCTGCTCGCCTTTGCGGCGCTTCGTCTCGACAGCCCGCAACACTCCAGGCGTGAACAGGTTCGCCAGGCCGTCAATGAGGCAATGAAGGAGATCCGTGATATCTGCAGCGGATTGGCGTTGCCGGAGGTAGAGGCCTGGTCGGTGGCGACGATAGTGAAGAAGGTCGTGTCTGCGCATGAGCGGCGGACGGGCCGCAAGGTCGTCCTGAACCTGGAGGACGATCTGCCAGAACTGTCGCCGGCGGCCAAGACCTGCATCTATCGTTTCCTGCAGGAAACGCTCAACAATGGATCGAAGCATGCGCATGGAGCACGCCAGACCGTGGCGATCGCCAGGTCTTCGGACGGCATCGAGGTCCAGGTCTGCGACGACGGTCCCGGATTCGCCCCACCGGAAGGGGGAGAAGGACTCGGCCTGCTGGGCCTGCGCGAGCGCGTGGCTGGCCTTAAGGGCTGCTTCGATCTGCACAGCCGCCAGGGCGGCGGAACGCGCGTCGTCATGCGTCTGCCGGAAGACAAGGAGGCGATGACATGACGACACGTGTTCTGATCGTCGACGATCACCCGCTCTTCCGCCAGGGTCTTTCCATGGCGCTGGGCGAAACGGAAGATCTCGTCGTCTGCGGCGAAGGGACGTGCGCACAGGATGCTGTCGACCTTTCGCGCGACCTGCAACCGGATGTCGTCCTGCTCGATCTGTCGATGCCGGGTGGCGGGTTCGCTGCGCTGGAGCATATCCGCGCTTGCCAGCCCGCGTTGCGCGTTGCCGTGCTCACCGCATCGGAGGATTGCGATGACGTCCTGAAGGCGATGAAGCTTGGCGCGCGGGGCTACGTTCTGAAAGGCGTCGGAGGCAACGCACTGATCGACGCGGTGCGCGATATCGCGCGAGGAGTGGGCCACGTTGCGCCGACGCTGGCAGCGGCGATCCTGTCCGGACACAACGGCGCCGAGGGATGGTTCCAGACGAAGGAGCCAGACATAGGGGACCCAACCAACCGCCGTCTGGCACAACTGACGCCGCGTGAAGCGCATGTGCTCAAGATGGTGGCAGCCGGCTTTTCCAACAAGGAGATCGCCCGGCAAGGCGACATGCAGGAAAAGACGGTGAAGCACCACGTGACCCGCATCCTGCAGAAGCTGCAGGTGCGCAACCGCACGGAAGCTGCGATGGTCTGGCGGAGCGCCGAGCCGGCGGGCTGACCGTATCGGACTTTAGCCCCATACGTGTGGCCAATGGTCTTAGGCCGATATTAAAGTGGACAATTTTTGAATAGTTATCTGTCGTCAACGGACCAAGGGGCGGTCTCCATCTGAGCCGACGCGATCGATGATCGTGTGAACGTTCGCCAGGACTTCCACCTCCGCAGGTCTTCTTAACTGGCCGCACCTGGTGTGCTCGCCGGCGGATGGCGGACATGTGCCGCATCTGCCCGGCTTAGCTTTGCCAAGGCGCACGGACCGCATCCGTCGACCGCGGCTTCAAGCGTCCCATCCTCACGGGTGTGGAAAAATATATACAGGAGAGACATTAATGAAGAGAACCATCCTGGCGAGCCTCGGTCTGGTGCTTGGCATGACGACCTTTGCCCTGGCTGAATCCGTCACCATCTACTCGGGCCGCGGCGAGGCGCTGATCGCGCCGCTGATCAGGCAGTTTGAAGCCGAATCCGGCATAACCGCCGAAGTGCGCTACGGCGGCACATCCGAACTCGCGACGTTGCTGCTGGAGGAAGGCGCGAACAGCCCAGCGGATGTGTTCTGGGCGCAGGATGCGGGCGCGCTCGGCGCGCTCTCTGAAGCGTTTGCCGAACTGCCGGCAGAGGTGAATGGTGCAGTCCTCGAAGCCTTTCGGTCGGATGCCAACAAATGGGTCGCGACGTCCGGAAGGAACCGCGTTCTGATCTACTCGACGGAGCGTGTCGAGGAGGATGATCTGCCGCAGGGCATCGCCGACCTGACCGACGAGAAGTACAAAGGGCGTGTCGCCTGGGCACCGACGAATGGCGGGTTCCAGGCGTTCGTCACGGCCTTCCGCGTCGCCCATGGCGACGAGGCCACCAAAGAGTGGCTGGAGGGCATGATCGCCAACGATGCGAAGGTCTACCGCAACAACGGCACGCAGATCGACGCGATTGCCAATGGCGAGGTCGATTTCGGCCTGGTCAACAATTACTATCTCGGCCGCTACACCGCGCGGGATGCAGAGTTCCCGGTAGGCCAGACGCCGTTCGCTTCCGGTGACATCGGCAATCTCATCCTCGTAGCCGGCGCGGGCATCGTCGAGGCGAGCGACAACAAGGAAAATGCACAGAAGTTCATCGACTTCCTGCTTTCGCCGGCCGCCCAGCAGTTCATCACCCTCCAGGGCTACGAATATCCGGTGCGCTCAGGCATCATCCCGCACGACACCCTTGAATCCCTCGAAACCGTGAACGAGATCAGCCCCCAGGTCGATCTCAACCAGATCGGCGATCTCGAAGGGACGCTTGCGCTGCTTCGTGAGGTCGGCCTGCTATAACGGGCTCGTGACTGGTCTTTCGTCACATGCGAGGGCGGGCCACAAATCCCGCCCGTCGCCCTTGCTGGTGCTTCCCGCGCTCGTTGTTGCTCTGGGAACCTGCCTGCCGGCTCTGTACCTGCTCCTTCGCGCTTTCGATGCGGAACCGGCGCAACTTGGCGAGATCGTCTTCCGTCAGCGAAACCTCCTGCTGCTCCTCAACACGCTGAAGCTGGTCGCCGTCGTGCTCGTGATCGGCACGCTGATCGCCTTGCCCGCCGCATGGCTCGTGACGCGCACCGACATCCGATTCAAGAAGATTCTGTCCTTCCTGATGGCACTGCCTCTGGCAATGCCGGGCTACGTGATGGCCTACGCCTTGCTGGGTATTTCCGGCTACTATGGGTTCGTGCGGCAATGGTTCGGCATCGCGCTGCCGCCGCTCCATGGCCTTTGGGGCGCAGGTCTTGCACTGTCGCTGTATACTTTCCCTTATCTGTTCCTAAACCTACGAGCGGCCTTTCTGGGAATGGACCCTGCGCTGGAGGAATCGGCGCAAAGCCTCGGGCGGGGGCGATCGGAGATCTTCCGACGCATCATCCTGCCGCTGCTGTGGCCCGCGCTGGTGGCGAGTTGGCTGATCGTCGGCCTCTACGTCGTCGGCGACTTCGGGGCCATCGCCTTGATGCGATACGAGGTCTTCAGCTACGCCATCTTCACGCAGTACAGCGGGGCCTTCGACCGCACCTACGCAGCCTGGCTCTGTCTGATGCTGCTGGTGCTGACGGTGGCGGTGCTCTGCCTCCAGCGGGTCGTGACGAGAAACATGCGTTTTGCCTCCACAGGGACCGGAATACCAAGGCCTGCGCGGCCGATCGCGCTCGGGCGCTGGGCGGTCCTGGCATGGGCCTTCCTGGTGATGGTGGTCCTCTGCTCTCTGGGGCTTCCCTTGCTTGTGCTGATCCACTGGATGCGGCTCGGTCTTCCCGAAATGGATCTGGCCCAGCTTGGCAGAACCGCGATCGGAACGCTCTTGGCGGCCGGTCCCGCCGCGCTACTTACGACGACGCTGGCCCTGCCTGTCGTTCTCCTGACCTTGCGCCATCCCGGCCCGCTTTCCTCGCTGGTCGACCGGCTGGCCTATCTGGGCTATGCGACACCGCCGCTCGCATTCGCGCTGGCCATGGTGTTCTTCTCGCTTCAGGCCGCGCCGGTCCTCTACCAGTCCTACGCGTTGCTGCTCTTCGCCTATATGATGAGTTTCCTTGTGCTGGCATTCGGGCCGATCCGTCTGGCGCTCCTCCAGATCGGGACCAGGCAGGAGGAAGCAGCCCGTGGTCTCGGCTCCACTCCCGCCCAGGCATTTGTCCGCGTGGTGCTGCCACGCCGCTGCGCCGGCCGATTGCCGCAGGCGGCCTGCTCGTTTTCATCATGGTCGTCAAGGAACTGCCGATCACCTATCTGGTGGCTCCGACGGGATATGGAACCCTGGCAATGAACGTCTTCAGCCGCACCAACGAGGGCATGATGGGCGAGGCCGCGCCGTTCGCGCTGAGCATCATCCTGTTCTCCAGCCTCTTCGTCGGACTGATGCTGAAACACGAGAGCCGGGATCTGCGCCGCGCGAGCGGAGGGAGTTGACGATGGAAGAACCCGCCCTTCTTTCGGCTCGAGGCCTGTCGCGACGCTTCGTTCGCGGCGGAGCGGCCGTGGTCGACGACCTGTCGCTGGAGATTTATCCGGGCGAGATTCTCGCTCTGATCGGGCCGTCCGGTTGCGGCAAGACGACCACGCTGCGCATGATCGCCGGGTTCGAGACGCCGGACGAGGGCCATATACTCCTTTCCGGCCGCGACATAACCGGCGTCGCCGCCGAAAGGCGCGGCGTCGGCATGATGTTCCAGGACTATGCGTTGTTCCCGCACATGACGGTCGCAGAGAACATCCAGTTCGGCGCCCGCCGCAAGGAGGCCGGAGTGGTCGAGCGCTATCTCGGTATGGTCGGGCTAGCAGGGCTTGGGCGCCGCTATCCCGACCAGCTTTCGGGAGGGCAGCAGCAGCGCGTTGCGCTTGCTCGATGCCTGGCCTGCGAGCCGGAGGTAATCCTTCTCGACGAGCCATTTTCCAACCTCGACGCCGCACTGCGCAGCACCGCCCGCCGCGAGATCAGACGGCTCCTGAAATCGTCTGGGCTCGGCATCGTGTTCGTCACCCACGACCAGGAGGAGGCGTTGAGTTTTGCCGACCGCATCGCTGTGATGCGCGATGGTCGCATTCTCCAGAGCGGATCGGCGCAGGAGGTTTACGATCGACCCCTCGATGCCTTCGTCGCGAGTTTTCTCGGCCGCACCAACCTGCTCGAAGCGTCGGCACAACGCGGCGTCGCCAAGACGCCCTTGGGCGATCTAGCCTTGACGGAGCCCGTATCCGGCGCTGTGCATTTCTCCGTCAGGCCCGAACGGATAAGCATCCGTCGTACCCATGAAGGTGAAAAGCCGAATGGCCGAATTCTCTCCGTGGAGTTCAAGGGGCATGACATGACCTACTGGGTCGAATGCGGCGGCCTGGAGTTGCAGGTCGACGTCATGCAGCAGGGCCGCTTGCCTGAAGGAGCCGAGGTCCATGTATCTGCGAAAGGGAGCTTCCCGCCCTTCCGCCAGGTTTAATCGGTTCGGGAAAAAGCGCCGGGCAGAGCGCACATGTCGCAGTGACAAATCGGACGCCCGGGATCATGAGTTGCGCATGCGCAATAGGGGAACATCCAGAGGCGGATGCCTGACAGCCGGTCTCATGATCGGTCTGATCACCTATCTCGTGCTGCTGCAAGGGCTCGCCACGTCCTATGCCAAGACGTGGATGGCGGTCGACCAGCTTGCGCCCGCCTTCATCATATGCTCGCCTTTGGGCACGGCGGACCAGCCGGACGTCGATCCGCTCGAACTTATCGTCAAGGAGTGCTGTTCCGCACTGTGTGCGGCCGCCAGTTCTGTCGGTCCGACCCTTCAGCCTTCGGAAACCGGATCGTTCGAATTTCGGCCCGTCCTGTCGAACGACGATCCACTCCGCCCGCGTTCGCAGCGCGCGCCGCCCGGAGAGCCTGGCGCCATAAAGGATGCCCGCGCCCCGCCCGCCTTCTCCATCTGATGCTTCAACCTTACGGCTGCGTCCAGCGACGCGCCGGAACATCACATATGGAGACTTCAATGCGACACCTCTTTTCGATGCTGGCGGCTATCGCCTTTGTTGCCGCAGCCACACCCACCGTCGCGCACGACTATCGCGCCGGAGACATCGAGATCGGCCATCCATGGACGCGCGCGACACCACCAGCGGCAAAGGTAGGGGGCGGATACCTCGAACTGACCAATGCAGGCGACACAGCCGACCGTCTTCTAGGCGGTTCCTCACCCGTCGCCGCCCGCGTCGAGATCCACAACATGGAGATGACCGACGGCATCATGAAGATGCGTCCTGTTCCGGAGGGTGTGGAGATTCCCGCCGGCGAAACCGTGAACCTGGCGCCGGGCGGCTATCATCTGATGCTACTGGAACTGAAGAAGCCGATCACCGAAGGTGAAATGGTCCCGGTGACGCTCGAGTTCGAGCAAGCCGGCGCCGTCGACGTCGAACTGGCGGCTGGCCCGATCGGCTCCACGGCGACGGGACACGGCAACGCCACGTCTTCCAGCCATGAAGGGCATGAATGATGAGCGGCCGTGTTGTCGGATTCATAGCGGCCGGGGTCATGGCGATCGTCATGACGCTGGCGGCATTCTCCATCGTGATCGACTCCAGAAGGGCGCCAGTGCTCCAGTCCACTGGTGTTGCGACGGTCGGCGGGCCCTTCACGCTTGTCGACACCGAGGGACAGGAGGTCACCGAAAAGGAGCTACTCGGCAAGCCGAGCGCGGTGTTCTTCGGCTTCACCTTTTGTCCCGACGTGTGTCCCACGACGCTATTCGAACTGACGAGCCTGATGGAGCAACTGGGCAGCGACGCTGACAGGATCAATTTCGTGTTCATCTCCGTCGATGCTGGCCGCGACGGTCCGGAGGAGATGAAGCAGTATCTCACGGCCTTCGATGAACGCATCATTGGGCTCACCGGCACAGAAGATCAGATCGATGCTGTTACCCAAGCGTACAAGGTCTACTACGCCCGCGTCCCCGTCGAGGGCGGGGACTACACGATGGACCACACCGCCTCGGTGCTTCTAATGGACGCGAGCGGGCAGTTCTTCGGAACCATGGCCTATGAGGAGGCGCCCGAAGTGATGCTGGCGAAACTGAAGCGCCTCATAGACGAGGGCTGACGAGCAGGAACGACTAGGGCGCTTCACGACTGGAAGTTAATGAAGCGCCTCAACTACAATGACTGATGCATGATCGCGAGCGGCATGCCGATCGGAAAGCTCGCCCGCATCACCGGGACCAATGTCGAGACGATCCGGTTCTACGAGAAGTGCGGCTTGCTGCCGGCGCCGGCACGCACCAAGGGCAACTATCGCGCCTACGAAACCTCTCATCTCAACAGGCTGAGCTTCATTCGTCGCGCTAGGGATCTCGGCTTTTCGATCGACCAGGTCCGCACACTGCTCGACCTCTCCGACGACAAGTCGCGCTCCTGCGAGGCGGTGGACGAGATCGCCAAGGAGCATCTGCGCGAGGTAGAGCGGAAAACCGCCGACCTGAAGGCGTTGCAAGGCGAGCTCGACCGCCTGATCACGCAATGTCGCTGCGGAACGGTTGCCGACTGCCGCATCATTGAATCGGCGTCGCCTCGGCCCTCTGGCACGTCCATGGAGGTCGCGATGTGACATCAGACGCGGTCGCGCTCTCGCAGACCCGGCGCCGGCCGCTCAAGCGGCCGCCCCGCCGCTGCCGTTCCGCACCTTTCCATAGGGATCGCGATAGGCCAGTAGCCTGAGCGCGTTGAACACGACCAGCAGCGTCGAGCCTTCATGCACCGCGACCGCCGCCCCGATGCTCAATCCGAGGATCGTCGCGGGCACGAGCACGGCGACGATGCCGAGGCTGACCACCACGTTCTGGAGGATGATCGAACGGGTGTGCCGGCTGAGCCCCACCGCGAAGGGAAGGTGCGATAGGTCGTCGGCCATCAGCGCGACATCGGCCGTCTCCAGCGCCACGTCGGAGCCGGCCGCCCCCATGGCGATGCCGACCGTGGCGCTCGCCATTGCGGGGGCGTCGTTGACGCCGTCACCGACCATGGCGACCTTGCCTTCGGATCGCAGCCTCTTGATCGCCTCCACCTTGTCCTCGGGCATCAGGTCGCCCCAGGCCTCGTCGAGCCCGACATCCTTAGCGATCGCGTCGGCGACCTTCTGGTTGTCGCCCGAGATCATGATCATGCGCGTGATGCCGATCTCGTGCAGCTTCTTCAATGTATCGCGTGCCGCGGCGCGGGGCGTGTCCATCAGCCCGATCGCGCCCAGATCGCGGTCGCCCTGCCGGACCACCATCGTCGTGCGGCCGCCGTCCCGAAGCCGTGCGATCGCCTCGATCATGGCATCGCCGAGAGCCGGAATGCCGTCGCTTCCGAACATCTCGGCCTTGCCGATCCACACCGTCTGCCCGTCGAACGTCGCGGTCACACCCTTGCCGGTGAGGCTCTTGAGATCAGATGCGGCGGTGACGGCCTTTCCGCCAAGCTTCTCCTTGCCGTCGCGCACGATCGCCTCGGCCAGCGGATGGTCGCTCAGGCTCTCCACGGCGACAGCCACCGTCAGCAGTTCCTGCTCGTCGACGCCTTCAGCGGTGACGATGTCGGTGATGCGTGGCTGGCCTTCCGTCAGCGTGCCGGTCTTGTCGAAGGCGATCGCCGTCAGCGAGCCGAGGTTCTCGAGCGGTCCGCCGCCCTTGACCAGCACGCCGCCGCGCGCCGCACGCGCGACGCCCGACAGGACGGCGCTCGGCGTGGCGATGGCGAGCGCGCAGGGGCTGGCAGCGACCAGCACGGCCATCGCCCGGTAGAAGCTGTCGCGGAACGGTTCGTCGATGACGACCCAGCCGAACAGCATCACCACAGCCAGCGCCAGCACCACCGGCACGAAGACGCGCTCGAACTTCTCGGTGAAACGCTGGGTGGGCGACTTCTGCGCTTCCGCCTCGCTCACCATCTTGACCACCTTGGCCAACGCGCTCTCGGTGGAACGCCGCGTCACCTCGATTTCGACCGCGCCCGCGCCGTTGATCGTGCCGGCGAAGACGCGCGAAGCACTGTCGACTGAGTCGGGCCGCGCCCGTGCCGCTTCGGTGTCGGCGACCGGACGCTTGTCGACCGGGATGCTCTCGCCGGTAACGGGCGCCTGGTTGATGCTGGTCGTGCCCTTGACGAGGAAGCCGTCGGCGGGAAGCCGCTCGTTGGGACGCACGACGACGATGTCGCCGACCACCAGCTCCTCCACCGGGATCTCGCGGGTTTCGCCGTCGCGCCTGACGGTCGCGACGGGCGGCGCGAGTTCCGCCAGCGCCTCGATCGCGCGCTTGGCACGTCCCATGGCGTAGTGTTCCAGCGCGTGGCCTAGGCTGAACAGGAACAGGAGCAGCGCGCCTTCCTCGAATGCGCCAAGCGCCGCCGCGCCGGCTGCCGCGACCAGCATCAGCGTGTCGATCTCGAACCGTCCGAGGCGCAGATTGTCGATGGCCTCGCGTAGCGTGAAGAAGCCGCCGAAGAAGTAGGCAGCGATGAAGCAGGCTGTGGGCAGCCAGCCCGGCGCGCCCGAGACCAGATACTCGACGGCGACGCCGATCCCGAGCAGCGCGCCGCTCGACAGGGCGAAGATCAGCTCCGTGTTCGGCCCCAGGAACTCGCCATGCGCATGGTCGTGGCCTTCACCTTCCCAATGCTTTCCGCCTGCCGGCCCATGGTCGTGACCGGCGTGCTCGTCCCTGCCGTCTTCTGAAATTGATGCAGGCCCTTTGGCTCGCTGGACCCCGAGTGTGCGCAGCGCCTCGGCTATCGCTTCCTCGGAAGTTGCGTCGCGGTCGAACTCGACATGCACCGTGCCCGCTGCGTTCGCCTCGGCCTGGAGCACGCCGGCGAGCGACCTGAGCTTCTCCGCGACCGTACGCGCGCGGCGTTCGTGCCCGATGCCCTTGACCTGCCACGTAAGGTGTCCGAAGCGGGCGGTGATCCGCGCGCCGGAAGCCTGGGCGATCTCGCGAATCCGGCTGAGCGGCAGGGCCTCTTGATCGAAATGGACACAGAGCTTGGCGGGCTCGTTTGCCTCGGCCGCAACGACGTGGACCTTCTCTACACCCTCGCGTGCTTCCAGATCGGATGTCAGCCGCGCCACGCATGCATCGGCCACGTGCGCGACGTCGGGAAGCAGAACAGGGATGTCCAAACGCAATTTTTCGCTCATGATCGTTCCTGCTTTCTGCGCCAACGTGCTCCATCATATTGGCCGTGTTGTAGAACCTCTAGCTCATATAGGATCAAGAGCGAAAACCGATGATTCGTGAATCATCCCTCGACAGCCGGAGTCAATGGAACAATCTGAAGCAAAACATGCGGCAATAGTTTTCGCTGTCTCGACTTCGGTCTTCGGTCCAAACCTACGCGGCGCTCAGCAAACTTAAAGCAAAGGACTCCGACTTGCCGGGGGAGCGTATGAGGACCCCGCAAGCCGGGGTCTCTTTTTCCTCAAATTCTGTGCCAATTGCGAGGCCAACGAACCAGAGGCAGGAATCCAGCGCGGGAGCCCACTGAATAGCGAAGCCTATGCGCCAGATTGCCCCATTGGCCGAAGCCGACGCCACGGCAATTATCCACCCCCGAAGCGCACACAGCAGGATCGATGCCGGTGCCCCTCTCGTCAGCCAGCGGCGGAATGCCGAAGCTCTTCGTCGCCGCTGTTGTCCTGGTGCAGCTTGTCTTTGCTGCGGCACAGCTCGTATCGTTGGCGCTATCCCGAGACCTTTGGATCGCGGACCTCGCGAACTTCATCCGTCCCCATCTTCTGGTCGCGGGCGTCGTTCTGTTCGTGGTCGGTTTTGTGCTTCCTCCGCGCTCCACGAAGATCGCGGGAACGGTTGCGCTTCTGGCTGCCGGCTTTCCCTACTTCCTGCTCCCGTCTCCAGCGCCGGCTGCGCCGGGAACGACGTTCACAATGATCTCCGCCAACGTGCTGACCGACAATCTGGACCCGCGCCCCTTTCTCGCGCTGCGCGATGTCGGCGCAGCGGACATCCTTGTTCTGCAGGAAGTGAGACCTCTCTGGCAGAACGCACTGATCGCCAGCGGGCGTTGGCCCTTCGAAAGCAGCCGCGACCTGGCCGGCAACACCGATATGAAGGTCCTCAGCCGTTTCCCGATCCTGGACGAACGGACGGTCTCTTCCGAGAGCACCGATACATACGGCAGGTTCGCGGTGCGCTACGAGCTGTCGGTCGAAGGGACGAACGTCGTTCTCTATGCAATCCATCCCCAGACCCCGCGAGGCCCCCGTGCCTGGGAGGCGCGCGCTGCGTACCTTCGCGATCTGGAAGCAGCCGTGAAGTCGGAGCCGTCGGACGCTCTGGTCGTCGTCGCCGGCGACTGGAACACGCCGCCCTGGTCTCCGTTCTTTCGCGACTTCTTGTCCTCGACGGGATACCGGACAACGGAATCCCGGTGGTGGCCGCTGCCGACCCGCTTCAGCATACGCCTCTGGTCGCTCACGCAGATCGGCACGCCAATCGACCGAATCGTCTTATCGCCTACGATGGCGCTGGAGGAATTGGCTTTGGGGCCGAAATTCGGCTCCAATCATCTGCCAGTCGTTGCGCGCGTGGTTATCCCGGATTGACGACCACCCAAGTGCGAAAACGAAGGACAGCCGCGCCGGCTGCGTGGGACATGAGATGAGACCGCGCTTGACAGTACCTGCTTTCGGAGCTGCCTTATGGCTTGCTGGCGCGGGTCATGCCCTGGCGAGCCCGCCGACCGGCGTGTTTCTCTGGTATCCAGAGCAGGGCACGCCAACATCGCAGGACTGCGACGACGTCGTCGCGCGCGTTGGACCGTCGCTGGAAAAGGCCGAAGCCTGGCTCTGGGGCCGCGCACCCTTCGGGTCGGAGCTTGAGTTCTATCTCTTCCTTTCAGAGGACCGGATGGAAACCACGTTCTCCGCGGAAGGGGACTACGATACGGGGACATTGCGCCTTGGTCCTACGGTCGGCGACGAAACGACGTTCGAGCTGGTGCCGGAGGATCACCCGACGATCACCATATCCGGCTCGATCGTGGCGCCAAAGGACAGCGTGACCATCACCATCATCCTTCGCAACGTGCCCTCGACAAACGGCCCTGCCGACAGGGTAGCGCACTATTGCCGCTTCGACGAACAGACCGAGGTCTGAGCAGGCCTTCAGTGCTCGTTCGAGCACAGTTCGTGGTTAGCCAAAGACTGGATGACGTAGCAGTCCTTGATCTGATCGCCGTGGCATCGAGTTGCGATGCGTTCGAGTTCGCGCTCAAGGGGCCTGAGCTTTGCAATCTTCTCGCGGACAATCTGCAGTTGGCGCACCGCGATGCTGTCGGCATCCGCGCATGGCCGCTCCGGATGCTCGCTCAGCTCAAGCAGTTCACGAATGGCCCCGATCGTGAACCCGAGGTCGCGGGCGTGCTTGATGAAGGACAGCCGTTCACGTTCGCTGGGCTCGTAACGCCGTTGATTGCCGCCCGACCGGCCCGGTGCCACCAACAGGCCCTTTTGCTCATAATAGCGGATGGTCGGAACTTTCACCCCGGTGACGCGCGACAACTCTCCGATCGTCAGCATGATTACCTCCAGCTCCTATAGATATTGGCGGAGGAACAGCGGTCGTGCAACAGTGCGGAATTGCCGCATCCAGATGGCGGGCCCGGTTCACAGCCTTGCCCGATTCATCACGGACGTTCACGGCCAATAGTCGTGGAGGGGACATAAGCAATGTACATGGCGACTTCTTGCCGACTTCCGATCGCTCTTGTTGCGTTCGTTCTGCTCGCCGCGTCGGCAGCGGCCTCCGAGCGGACGCTTGACCACGCCAATCCCCCTCGGACGCTGACGGTCGAACATGCCGAGATACTGATCGATGATCGCGATGGCTCCCCAGCGAGAGGTTTCCTAACGATCTGGAACGGCACGGATACGCACGCCTATCTCGCTGCGGTGAGAAGCGAAACTTTTGCAAGCAGCACGATCATGCGTACTCCATTCAACTCCGACGATGACGCGGCTGAGCCGGCCAGCGGCCCGCTTGTAATTCCAGCACATGCCGAACTGCAGATGCGCAAAGGCGGCATCCACCTACTACTTGCCGATCCCGCGTCTGCAATCGAGCTATCGGAGAGCGAACGCCTGATGCTGATCTTCGATGATGGCCGGGAAGTGGAGGTGTCAGCCCATCTCGTGCAGACATCAGATCTTCTGACAAACCACCGGCACGGCGAGGCTGATCGTGCCGCTAACTAGCTCTCTGCAAGCGCTCGATCCTGGTAAATGAAGGATTTCGAAATCCGTTGCGATTTGCGCCGAGTTTGAATCGAATACAAACCACTGATTTTCTTCGATTTTGAGGTTTCTGGGCTAGGCTTCTTCCCATCACTTCGGGGAGAGTCAAATAATGAAAAAGCTTTGGATGAGCGCGCTCGCGCTCTTGGTCTTCTGCACGTCGGCCTTGGCGAGTGCGTCCGAGTTCAACCCGTCGCAGCCATTCAACGCTCGCAACATGGCGACGTTCGGCGCGACCTCGATTCCGGTCGGGTATTACGAGTATTGCCTTCGCTACAGGCAGCGGTGCGCCAGAGGGCCGGAGGGAACGATGATCCAGCTCACGCGGGCGAGCTGGAGCGATATCGTAAGCGTCAACGCGGAGGTCAATACCGCGGTCATTGCGATGACCGACATGGAAATCTACGGCGTCGAAGAGCGGTGGGAGTATCCGACAACCGTTGGCGACTGCGAAGACTATGCGCTGCTGAAGCGCCAACGGCTGAACGAGATGGGCTACCCGCTCGGCGCGTTGCTGCTGACGACCGCTCTCGATGCCAAGGGCGGCGGGCACGCGGTGCTGTCCGTGGTCACGGATCTCGGCGACTTCATCCTCGACAATCTGGAGCAGCGAGTGCTCCTGTGGAGTGACGCCAGGATCTACTTCCTGAAGCGTCAGTCCCAGCGTGACCTGAACCAGTGGGTCAGCCTGGTGGATGAGGATGATCTCCTGATATCCTCGGGCAACAACCAGGCTCCCTCCACGGCTGCGGCAAGGGTGAGAAGATAGACGGCGGTGCCTCCGTAGATCATCTCCATGGTGTTGTGACCGACACCGAAGCACACGAGACTGAAAATCGTGGAGAGCACGACATAGGCTGCGGCACCGGCAACCAGAAAACACCCTAGACGTATGAACATAGGTGGACCGGCAATAGGAGAAATGCCGGTCCACTCTTTCATTGTCGGCTGCCCGATGCCACTCAACCCTATGTGACCATTCCGTTATTCGGGTTGGCTGTCTACCTGAGCCGGGCGCATCTCGGTCACGATATGGCCGAAGCTGGCGAAGAACACAGCGCCGACAAAGCCTACAAGCAGGAGCACGACAAACAGGTTCTTGCGCGCTCTCTTGCGACCAAGGCCCCGTGAGTCTTCCAGGGTCATCTGCTCCAGCGAATTCATCGCACCCTCGTTCCAAAGTCTCTGACAAGGCGTCTCGGCCTCACTTGCGTTCTTCATATCGACTCCACCCCGAGCACGGATAGTCGGACGAACTGCGGTTCTTTGCCGCTCGCAAATATGTTAGGGGCAACATCTTCTTAACTATGATAGCCCCAAACTTACGGCTCGATCCCGAGGGCGGATCGGCGCAAAGGATCATGAAAGCGCGAACATGTTGCAAGCGTTAAGGATAGGCGTGGTGGGTTTGCTTGCCCTTTTGGTGAGCGGATGCGTGTCGACGGTCCTCGAGGTCGACAACAAGGCGTCACAGCCCATCCCTGCTGCCCTCCTTGCCGAAATGTCGCGCAAAACCATGTCGCCAGCCGCGCCGATCCTCGTGCGGATCTTCAAGCAGGAAAGCGAGCTCGAGATCTGGAAGCGCGACCGCAGCGGCCAGTTCGCCCTGCTCAAGACCTATCCGATGTGCCGCTGGTCCGGAAAGCTCGGTCCCAAGACCCGAGAGGGCGACCGCCAGGCCCCCGAGGGGTTCTACCACGTAAGCGCCGGCATGCTGAACCCGAACTCGCAATACTATCTCTCCTTCAATCTCGGCTATCCGAACCGCCTCGAGGCGGCCCTCGGCTACACAGGCGAAGCGCTCATGGTGCATGGCGCGTGTTCGTCGTCGGGATGTTTCGCCCTGACGGACGAGGGCGTGGCCGAGATCTACGCCGTGGCCCGCGAGGCCCTCAGGGGCGGTCAGCCCGCTTTCCAGGTGCAGGCATTTCCATTTCGCATGACCGCCCAGAACATGGCGAAGCATCGCGACGACCCGAACTTTTCTTTCTGGGCCGACCTGAAGCGCGGCTACGATATCTTCGAGGTCACCCGCCGCCAGCCCAGGGTCTCCCACTGCGGCCGGCGCTACGTCTTCGACATGGAGTTCCAAGGAGGGGAGCCGCGCGATCCTCTTGCGGCATGTCCGCCGGCGGTGAATGGCGACGACCCCTTGTCGCCCGCCGGGCAGAATCCGATCTTCTCGCGATGCAAAGCCTGCTGGAAAGCGGCACGGCACGCAGCGCACATGCCTACATCGATGGCGGAATGCACCCCAGTTTTCGTAGTCTTCTGGAGCGTTCCGGCGAGCAAACACTGGCCAAAAGAACGTCGCTGACCTCCGTACCTGTCAGTCGGCCATCAGCGGCGCTCGGAGACCCACATTCGCCCAAGGAATAGAACGACAGCACGATGATCCGATTCCTCGCGTTCCTCTTGGCTTTCATGGTCGCCGTCCATTTGGCGGCGCCTACAGCCGTGGCCGCGAATACGCCGATTCAGGAGTTTGCGGCCACCGCGATGATGGCTGGCGGCAGCGGTTCCGAACTGCCGAGCGAGAGCAACGACGATGCGTTGCCCCTTTCGCCGCACGCCACCACAAAGTGCCACGACCAGTGCGCCGGATTCACAGTCTGGCTTTCACCCCACGCTGCCAGCGCGGGCCTGCTGTCGATCCACGGCAGAGAGCAGGACCTGTCGTTCACCTTCATTCCCATCATCGTCCCTCCGCCCCAATAACGTCGAACAGGCGAAACGGCCGGTAGGAGATCGAGTTTCTTCGGGCGCAGCCCTGAAGAAGGCGGCTCCGATCCAGACGGTCGCAATTCGTCCTCACCAATTGCTTTCTGCGGGAAGCAATGGACCACGACCGTATTGGGAGCGAAGCATTGACATTCACACCATCACGCACAGGCCTGACCAGGCGGCAAGTCCTGACCCTCGCCGCATCTTCGGCGGCATCCTTGACGCTCGCTGGCTGCACGACCACCGATATCCAGCCCGTCACTGTGGCGCCTGAAACCCCGAGGATCGATCCCTCCTTCGTTTCCATGTATCGGGCGATGCCGGAAGAGGATTTCCCGATCCCCGCAGTGGACCTAAAAGGGTCGACCGGCAGTTCTACCGCCAGTTCGTCGACGACCCCACCGGCGAACGTCCCGGAACCGTCGTCGTCGATACGCAGTCCTTTTTCCTCTATCTCGTTCTGCCCGACGGCAAGGCGATGAGATACGGCGTCGGCCTCGGGCGGGCGGGGTTCACCTGGTCCGGTGAGGGGGTCATCCAGTGGAAGCGACCCTGGCCAGTCTGGACTCCACCGGCGGAGATGATCGCGCGCCAGCCCGAGCTTGAAGAGTTCAGCGCCGAGAACGGGGGACAGCCGCCTGGGCTCGACAACCCTCTCGGCGCACGAGCGCTCTACATCTTCCAGAACGGTCAGGACACGCTCTATCGGCTGCACGGCTCACCTGAGTACTGGACCATAGGGCGCGCGGTGTCGAGCGGCTGCGTCCGTCTGATCAACCAGGACATCATCGACCTCTACGATCGTGTCTCGATCCCCTCGCCGATCATCGTGCGAAGCGGTCCGAGAGCGATCGCCTGACGACAAAGATAGCGCTTGCTCCTCCAGGGGCTAGAGCTTGCAAAGTAGAATCTCACTTAAGGAAACGACCATGAAACGACGCAACGTTCTATACGGACTGTCCGCTCTCGGAGCGGCAGCCGCCTTTCCACGTCTCACGCTTGCCCAACCCACTCCCGAAGAGCTGCTCGCGCCGGGAGCGCTCACGGAAAAGAGCTTCGGTCCGGAAGACGCTCCGGTCACCGTGATCGAATACGCGTCGCTGACCTGCGGCCACTGCCGCAACTTCCATATGAATGTCTGGCCCGCCTTCAAGGAGAAGTATGTCGACACAGGCAAGGTGCGCTTCATCATGCGCGAGTTCCCGTTCGATCCGCGCTCTTCAGCAGGATTCATGCTGGCCAGGTGCGCCGGCGACGACAAGTGGTACGCTACCATCGACCTGCTCTACCGGACCCAGGACAACTGGGCGCGGTCGTCCGACGGCTCAGGCTCGCTAAGGACGGTCATGGGCATGACCGGGATGGACGAGGCTGCCTTCGAGGCGTGTCTTCAGAATCAGGAACTTCTCGAGCAGGTAAATTCCGTCGCTGAGACGGGCAAGTCCTTCGGCGTCGATTCAACCCCCACGTTCTTCGTCAACGGCGAAATGTACAAGGGCGTACTGAGCATCGACCGCTTCAGCGAAATCGTCGATCCGCTGATCGCGGCGAGCGGCCAGTAAGGGGAGGGCGCAAGATGGGAACTCGCTCTCTCGCTTCCGGGCTCAGAGTCCAAGGGTTCGTTGCCGTTGCGATGATGGTAGCGATGCTGCCACCGCTGGCTCACGGCCAGGAGGCCGAAGTCGTTGCGCGCGTGAACGGCCAGGAAATCACGGTCGCCGATCTCGCAATCGCCGAAGAAATGTATGGACCTCAGCTCGGCCAGATGCCGGAAGACGCCAAGCGTTCCGTTCTCGTGAACGCTCTCATCGAGCTGCGCATCGTGGCCGACGCTGCGCGCGAGGCAAATGTCACGGAGCAGGACGCATTCAAGCGTCAGCTGGCGTTCTTCGAGGCCCAGACGCTTCGATCCGTGTTCATCGAGCAGCGCGTGGCCGAAGCCGTGACGGACGCGGCGATAAGGGCTGCCTATGACGGTCAGGTCGCCAGCGTTCCGCCGGTCATGGAAAGAAAGTTGCGGCATATCCTTGTGCGGACCGAAGGCGAAGCGCTGCACATAATTCGTGGGCTGGGGGAGGGGCAGTCCTTCGCAGATCTTGCACAACAGCACTCCATCGATCCGGTTTCCAAAGAGAAAGGTGGCGATCTCGGATTTATCGCTGAGGGTGGAACCGTGCCGGAAGTCGAGGATGCCGCAGCCCAACTTGAGCCGGGCGAGTTCACTCAAACGCCGGTCGCGACTGCCTTCGGCTTCCATGTCGTGATGCTGGAAGAAGCGCGCAATAGGCCGCCTCCTCCCTTCGAGACTGTCGAACCGCAGATCCGGCAAGCGCTCGAGTCTGCTGAAGAGCAACGGCTTCTCGCGGGGCTACGCGCCGCCGCCCAGGTCGAAAAGCTCGTTCCCGACGTCACGCCACCGCAGGCAGACGACGGGCACGATCACTGAACGCGCGCTTCGGCAACTATTGAGGGGCTTTATCATGATTGATCGCAGATCGTTCGCAACAGGGCTAATCGCAGCCGTTTCGGCAGTCCACTTGCCTACCTCGGCTCTCGCTAATAGGAGAGTAAAGCTCGACCCGCGCTTTCTTCCCCAAACCGTCGTCTCACCATACGCTCAGCCGGCCGGTACGATCGTGGTCGCTCCACGGGACCGATTCCTGTATTTGATCGAGGGCAGAGGTGCGGCACGACGCTACGGGATCGGCGTAGGCAAGGCAGGTCTCGCATTTTCCGGCTCGGCCATCATCGAACGCAAGGCAAAGTGGCCGGCCTGGCGGCCGACCGCCAACATGATCAGACGCGATCCCGCAAAGTACGCGAGATACGCGGATGGCGTTCCTGGGGGACCGGGCAATCCGCTAGGTTCGCGCGCGCTCTATCTCTACCGCGACGGACGCGACACATACTACCGCATCCATGGCACCACCGAGCCATGGACGATCGGTCAGGCCGTGTCGAACGGGTGCATCCGCATGGTGAACGAGCATGTGGAAGAGCTCTACGAACGTGTGCCGCTCGGCTCCCGAGTCGTGGTGGTCTGATGGAAAAATCGGTGCTGGTCATTGGCGCCGGGCAGGCGGGTCTCGCGGCTGCTTTCCACCTGACCCGGGCCGGCACCGACTACTCCATTGTGGATGCGAACCGGCGCGTCGGTGATAACTGGCGAGCGCGCTATGACGCTCTGACCCTATTCACCCCGCGCCAGTTCAGTGCGCTGCCCGGGCTGGAGCTTGCGGGAAATCGCGAGGGCTACTCCGACCGGGACGAGTTCGCGGACTATCTGGAAGCCTATGCTTCGCGCCTGAGGCTGCCGGTAGAAACCGGAAAGCGATTAGTCCGCCTTTGCAGACGCGACGATGGAAGTTTCGAGGCGACCTTTGAGGACGGCGGAAAGCGACAAGCGAGCGAGGTCATCGTGACGACTGGAGCCTTTCAGGTTCCATCGGTTCCGACAGTCGCCGGAAAGTTCGGCAGCGATGTCCTCCACCTGACGACCGACATCTTTCGCAATGCACGACAGTTGCCGGACGGCCCCGTGCTCGTCGCAGGAGATGGTGCGAGCGGCCGCGACATCGCGGTCGAGTGCCGTCAGGCTCAACCGGTGATCCTGGCGACCGGAAAGCCCCGAAAGTTGCTGCCCGAGCGCATCCTTGGAAAGTCGATCTGGTGGTGGCTTCATCTTACCGGCGCGTTGACGGCATCGCCGGATTCCTGGCTAGGCAGGAGAGTCAGGGCAACTGACGCCTTCCCTGACCGCGACCGCAGCCTCGAAAGCCTGAAAAGAAAGGACATACGAATCGCGCCCCGGCTCGTGGATGCAGACGAGACAACAGCACAGTTCGCGAACGGAAGCTCGGCCGAGGTCCGAACCGTCATCTGGACGGTCGGCTACCGCGACGACAGTTCCTGGCTCGACGTTCCGCTTGCGACGAACGATGACGGCACCTTCCGCCACGTAGCCGGAGTTTCGCCGGTCAAGGGCCTCTATTTCGTCGGGCGGCCTTGGCAGCGAAACAGGGCTTCGGCGCTGATCATGGGAGCTGGACCCGACTCCGAGCTCATCGTCCAGCGGCTTCTGGCCGATCGCGAGTCCTGACGACCGCGGCGGGTCGATCGGTCACTCACGGACCGACCGGACAGCCTCGGCCAGAGGCTCCTTGCCGACGGCCCCTTCGATAATCCGATCGCCGACGACGAAGGAGGGCGTGCCCGTCAACCCGAGGCGTTGGGCGAGCGCCAGGTTCGAGGATATGATTGCCTCGATTTCGGGAGATGCCATCTCGGCTTCAACACGCGCGCGATCGAGGCCCATTTCCTCCACCAGCGACAAGGCCCGGCCCGCGTTGGCCTGACCCTGCATACCCATCAGCCGCGCATGGAGATCGCGGGCGCTCTCGTCGTCACCCAGCCGCTTCACGGCGAGCGCAACTTTTGCCGCCTCGACGGATCCAGGCCCCAGGATAGGAAAGTCCTTCAGGACGATGCGCAACTGTGAATCCTCGGCCTTCAACGCCTGCAGGTCGGGAAAAGCCCTCTTGCAGTAGCCGCAGTTGAAGTCGAAGAACTCGACGAGCGTCACATCGCCATCAGGATTGCCCAGAATTAAATCGGCATCGTTCCGCAGCAGGGCGTCCTGCTCGGCGCGAATCGTTTCCGCTCTGGCCTCCTCCTGTGCCCTGCGCGAACGGTTCTCGAGCTCGATCAGCGCTTCCTCTATGATCTCGGGGTTCTCGAGGATGTACTCGCGGATGATCTTCTCGACCCCCGAGCGATCCAGCGTCTCTGCCATCGCCGCCGGGGTCGCCATAAGGAGAATGGAGAAGGCTCGGACCAGCAAGATGCGCGACATAGTGATGCTCATCGGCTCCTCAACACGCTAGCTCCAGCCGCCGCCATAGGTTCTATAGAAAATGTGCTTGCCGATCTGCGTCATCCGCTCCATCGACTGAGCCCATTTCGGATGGACATAGGTGGCGTTGTAGTGCGTCGAAGACGCCACCTCCGGCAGGAAAATCTTACCCGCGGTGACGGCAAGCGCAACATCCTTTGCAAGCCGGTATGCCCTACGATCCGAAATCACCTCAGGGGCTCCGTCGCACGCGAACGAGAACTGGCACCTGTTGAGCATGTGCTGGTTCTGATAGACTACATCGCAGACGGTGTCCGGATAGGCCGGGTTCCTGACCCGGTTCAGAATAACCTGGGCGACCGCTGCCTGCCCTCTCAATTCCTCGCCGCGAGCCTCGAAATAGATTCCGGTCGCCAGGCACTTCTGTTCGGCGGCGGTGAAGACAATCTTCGGCAGCGGCACCGTCATCCACGAATGGTCACCCTCCGCCATGGGCGGAACGAAACGGCCGCCGGCGCCCGAATTGCCAAGCAGTGCATCGAAGGGTCCTGACGATCGATGGTACGGATCACTAGGAGCGTAAGCCGTTGCAAGAATATCCGCACGGTCGTTGTTCACGAGATCAGCCAGGATCGGGGGCACGCCCTCGAGCCGATGACTATCTGCGCGGTGGAGGGTCGCCATCGCGTTCACGACATCGGAATCTGCTTCGGGCAGGAAGCCGCGCAAGCCAGCCGGAGCGTCAAGGCGATTCGAGAACAAGGCAGTGGCCAGCCCTGTTCGATCAAGGCCGCCGTCGGAGGCAGTTTCGGGAAGCCTTGCCGCTTTTGCCGAACTGGTATTCTGACCTGACGCGCGCGCGCCTCGCAACGCGTCATCGGAGAAGTCTCCGCTCCAGCTTGCGGACGGCCCGCTCGCAAACCTCTCAGCCCCGCTTGCCAAACCAACCCTGAGCTTTCGCAGATGGGAACAAGCATCCTCACCTGGAACGCCGCCGCGCTGCACGAGAACGGTGCCGGTTGCCAGCTCGGAACGCATGTCCTGGATGGCTGTCGGCGACGCGAATCCGAAGGTCAGCCAGCTTGCAAAAAGGGTTGCCACGATCCGACCTCGCCGGGCAGCGGATCTGGATTTCGAGCTCTGACTTTGCTTCGACGACAACGACCGATCTCCTGAGGGGCCTCGGAAGCAAAAATGAATTGTTAACCTTGATGATCGGTTAAGACGCAGCACACGGGGCATCTGTTTGAGAGATAATCGGTCGGCTTGTCCGCTATAAACCGACCTGAACGGCTGGGGGCGCGGCCGATTGTCCGATCATCATGGGGCAGGGGCTTCAGCCCTATTCTCACCCCTTAGAACTCGCGGGTGCAACTACGCGCGACAATTCCTATTGTGCGACTTTCGCAGGTTTCGGGTAGACTGTCCTAGACCACTGCGCACATGAGGATCTGCTGGCGCTCGTCATTTATTGATGCGGATTTTGCGTAGATTTTCCGATAATCAGCCTTTCGGGCGGCATGTCGTGTCAACAGGGTTCTTCCAGGCGGCTTTTGTTGCCTGATAGGGTTTTCGCCTGACGAGACGTTTCACCAGGCCGCAGATCTCGTGAATTCTCCAATGGTCCCGGGCCTCTGACTGCGGTCAAAATGCGCAAGCGGCTACCATCCCATCACGGCCACGGACCAGAGCAGGTTGATGTTCAGCGCGATGATGGTGACGGCGATCAGCGCGCAGAGCGCGGTCAGCCACAGCGGGGCGACCATGTCGCCCATCTTGGCCTTGCTGGCGGTGAACATGACCAGCGGCACGATGGCGAAAGGCAACTGGAAGCTCAGCACGACCTGGCTGAGGATGAGCAACTGGCCGGTGCCTGAACTCCCCATATCAAGATCACGATGACCGCCGGGACGATCGCGATCGAGCGTGTGACGAGCCGGCGCAGCACTGGACTGATACGGAAATTGATGAAGCCTTCCATGACGATCTGGCCAGCCATTGTGGCGGTCACGGTGGCGTTTAGGCCGGAGCACAGCAGTGCGATGCCGAACATGATCGGTGCGATCGAACCGCCGAGCAGCGGCGCCAGCAGCGCATGGGCCTGATCGATCTCGACAATCTCGGTGTTGCCGCTCGCGTGAAAGGTTGCCGCAGCGAGGATCAGGATAGAAGCGTTGATGGTCAGGGCGAACATCAGCGCGATGGTCGAATCCCAGGTCGCCATACGCAGCGCCTCGAACCTTCGTGCCGGCGTCGTCTCCCAGTTGCGCGTCTGCACGATGCCGGAGTGCAGGTAGAGATTGTGGGGCATCACGGTGGCGCCGATGATGCCCAGTGCGATGTAGAGCATCTCCGGATTGGTCACGATATCGGTCGAGGGCGCGAAGCCTGCGATCACACCTGCCCAGTCTGGATCGGCCATGGCGATCTGCACGAAGAAGCAGGCGGTTATGACCGCCAGAAGCGTAATGACAAATGCTTCCACCCAGCGGAAGCCGCGGTTCTGCAGCCACAGGATCAGAAACACGTCGGCGGCGGTGATGAAGACGCCGATTTCGAGTGGGATACCGAACAACAGGTTGAGACCGATTGCCACGCCGATGACCTCGGCGAGGTCGGTGGCGATGATCGCGGCCTCCGCGAAAATCCATAGCGGCCACGACACCCATGACCGATAGGCATCCCGGCAGGCCTGCGCTAGGTCGCGCCCGGACGCGATGGCGAGGCGCGCGCACAGCGATTGCAGCAGGATCGCCATTACGTTGGACAGCAGCGCCACGAACAGGAGCGTGTAGCCGAACTTGGCGCCGCCGGCGAGCGAAGTCGCCCAGTTGCCAGGGTCCATATAGCCGACCGCGACCAGATAGCCAGGGCCGACGAAGGCGAGAAACCTTCGGAACACCGTGCTGCCACGCGGCACGACGATCGAGCCAAAGACTTCGGAGAGTGACGGCGTCGGGCTGGTGCGACGCCAGCCATTGTGGCCAGCCACGGACAACGAGGGTTTCAGAATCCAAGGATGGAGAAGACATATGGCTGTCTGTTGCGAATGATTTTCAATTGCAAGATAGACATATCGCTGACAGTCGTCAATGCGTTTGTCATGGCAGGTTGCAATAAGGTCTCACGCGTTGGCAAAGTTGCTTTGATGATCGGATTGCGAAAAGAGCTGCCCCCGCTTCAGCATTGTGGCTTGTCGGGTACCGTAACCCTTGGTGCGACCAAGGCTCGATGAACGTGAGGGGACGTATGATTGACAAAATCTTTGCGCCCATGCGCTCAATGGCAGGGGTGAGCAGTTCTAGGTCGTCACTAGCAACGACTCAGCCGAATACCGCGCGCGGCATCCGGCATTTTCATTCTGCTGAAATCGCAACTGCGTTAAATCGATATGGGTGCGACTGAAGACGATCCGACACAGTTGATTCAGCTGGAACTTTCACGCTGAGTGCATGCGGTTGGCCTGATGCCGACTTTCCTATGCACGGTTACGGCAACGCGCGCGACGGCGCCTACGACACGCCCACCCGTCTCTGGAACCGCTTCACCGCTCCCCTACTTCCATGACGCTCGCTGCCGACGCCCGCAAGCGTGATGACTGGTTCGACAGCCGATACCGGCTTGCTCCAACGGAAGGCGAGCGCGCAGACCTCACGGCCTATCCGGAGGCCGCTGGCAATGCCGACGAGCCCTATCGGAAGTTCGAGGGACCGGGGTCGGTATTCCACTTCGCCTGGGAGGAACTGACGACGTTCGCCTGCACGTTGAAAAAGCTGTTCAATGGCCGACGCCGAGATCACCTCTGCCTAGCTGGCGGGCCAGGGGGCGTGTTGGCGCTTGGACACAGATCGCGCCCGAAATCGTGCGACACGCTTTCCGCTTCGAGATGAACCTGCGGGAGTCCCTCATCCTCGGCCTCGTCGGCGCCGGCGGAATCGGCTTCTACATCCAGACCTATGTCCGCACCTTCCAGTACGAAAAGGTCGCCACACTGACGATCGTCGTCGTGATCGAACTTGCCAACAACGCGATCCGCACGCTGCTACGATAGAGGCGAGATAGAAGGTTTACGCGACGAACGAAGGCTGAGTGCCCGCGCTCCGGCCTCGATCGATCGGCGCGGCGCAATGTCACGCAGGACGAGCCTCGATCCGGCCTTGAACCTCATGTTGCTAGAGCATGTATGGGCGCTACGTTCGTCCACACCGAATCCGACGAAGGAAGAGGACCTGAAATGACGATCGACGTCTCGGCAGTCGGTCTCGCAACGGCGGTCGTGGCCGGCGCGATCTCGTTCGTCTCGCCCTGTGTCCTGCCTCTGGTGCCGGGCTATCTCTCGTTCGTTTCCAGCGGCGTGAATCCACAGTCGGCGCAACTCGGCGACCGGTTGCGGATCGTCTGGTCGGCGATGTTCTTTATCGCGGGGTTCACGACTATCTTCGTCATTCTCGGGTTGGGCGCGCAGTTCCTCGGCGGCCTGCTACTTCGCTATAGCTTTGAAGCCAACCTCGTGGGCGGCGGCCTGCTGGTCCTGTTCGGCCTGATGATGACCGGCCTCATCAGGCTTCCCTTCCTCATGCAGGATTACCGCGTAGAAGGACCACAAGTCGTATCCGGCCCCGCTGGCGCATACACTCTTGGCCTCGCCTTTGCCTTCGGCTGGACGCCATGCATCGGGCCGGTTCTGGGCTCGATCCTGACGTTGACCGCGGTGTCGTCCGGAAGCGGAGCGGTCCTCCTCGCCGCCTACAGCCTCGGCCTCGGTATCCCGTTTCTGGTCGTCGCGCTCGCGTTCGGGAAAGTTGCCGGCTTCATGAAAAGGGCGCGCTACGCCGGCCATGTTCTAAACGTCACCGCCGGCGCGATCATGATCACGATGGGCTTGCTGATGATGACGGGCCGCATGACGCTGATCGCGTTCTGGCTTCTGGAGCGGTTTCCAGGACTTGCCTATGTCGGCTGAGTAGAATGACGGACCGGGGGTGATCGGACCGGAACGCAGCCTTGGCCGGATAACCTATCCGTGGTCGGGACTCGCCGTGTCGCTCCCGGTCTGCGCGTTGATGGGCGCCCTCACAGCTCTAGCTTTTGCTCCGTACTTCGTTCTCCCGCTTGTGCTAGTCGGCTTTGCCGCCTTCGCTCTGTTCATCCGTCACTGCGGCGGGTCGGGTGCCGCCTTGCTGATCGGCTGGGGCTTTGGCATCGGCCAGTTCCTGGTCGGCCTGCGGTGGATTTCCGAGAGCTTTTTCGTCGACGCGGTTCGGTTCGGGGCACTCGCCTGGCCGGCGGTGTTGGGCCTTTCCGGCTTCCTCGCCCTGTTCCCGGCATTTGCCGCAGCTGCGACGCGCTATCTTGGTGGACGCGGACCGATCGCCTTTCTCATGTTTCCGGGATTCTGGACGCTTGCCGAAATGGCGCGCGGCGTCCTCTTCACCGGCTTTCCTTGGAACCTGACAGGGTATGTCTGGGGCTTCAGCGACGCGACGCTTCAGCCTATGTCGGCGATCGGCGTTCACGGAGTTGGCTTCGTCACCGTGATGATATGTATGGTTCCTCTAGCGCTTGCAGAACGATATCGTCTCCGACCATGGGCCTTCGCAGTGACGATACTCGTTGTGCCTATGATCGGGGCAGGGTTCTTCTGGGCTTTCGGAGCGGTTCGGCTTGCAAACGCCGAAACCGCCGGCGATGCTGGTCCCTGGATTCGTGTCGTTCAGCCGAACATCCCGCAGGATCAAAAATGGGATCCAGACGCGGCAACGCGGCACCTTCGGAAGCTGCATGACCTCAGTACGTCGGCCGCTCCCGAGCGGTCACGGGTCGTCATATGGCCGGAAACAGCATATCCGTATCTCTATTCCGACGATGTCAGCTTTCCGGAAGCTCTACTCGGGAGCATTCCCGAGGATGGTTTGCTGCTGTTCGGCGCGGTACGAGCTTCCCCGGGGAAACAGCTGAAGTTGGGGGACTGCTGAACAGCCTGCTCGCCGTCGATCATACGGGCAAGGTCGTTGCTGACTACGACAAGATCAGGCTGGTGCCCTTCGGCGAGTTCACGCCCCTCAAAGGCTTCCCCGGGATCGCCAAGCTCACAGCAGGCGATATCGACTACGTGCCGGGTTCGGACAGCTCACCATTGACTCTTCCGGCACTGCCACCTTTTCGGGTGCTGATTTGCTATGAGGCGATTTTCCCGTCGCCGAAGGTCAATGAGGAGCGATGGCTGCTCAACGTCACGAACGACGCCTGGTTCGGCCTTTCGGCGGGACCCTACCAGCATTTCCTATCAGCAAGGGTCCGCTCAATCGAAGCGGGCCTCCCTATGATCCGCACCGCGAACAGCGGGATCAGCGCGGTCGTGGATGGCTATGGCCGAATTCAGCAGATGCTACCATTGGCGGCCGAAGGCGTTTTCGACACGTCCCTACCCAGCCCCATTCCGCAGCGTACGCTGTACAGTAAGCTCGGCGATATGCCTACTTTGATTGTTGTGGGCATCTTGATCGCCGTTGGCATGACTTTCCGAAGAAAGAGTCAAGCCCGGCGAGATGAGCTCAAGCAGATCCTTAGTGGAGCGAACCCACGAGAGGCGCATCGCCTTCCCTGATCGTAACCCATCGGCCCGAATGCGTGGTCGACTGCCGCTTTAGATAAAGGTATTGTGTTTCGTCCCAGTTCAGAATCGCATCGGTAAGGTTGTCGAGGATCACGTCGCCGCTGTTGGTTCGTACGGTTAGCACCGCATGGCCTTCGCCATTGGGCCGCTTAAGCACCGTCAAGAGAAGATTCGAGGTCGACACGCCTTCCGTGAGCAGGATGCGGCGTTTCGCCAGCGCGTAATCCTCGCAATCTCCGGCGTCGACCGGATACGTCCAGTATTCGTCGACTCCGTAAAGCTCAAGGTCGCTTTTCGGCTTCACTGCCCGATTGATCTTGACGGTAAGCCTCTCCAGGCGTGCCAACAGTTCCTCGGACATAGTTAACGGATTGATGTCACGAGACCTGACCGAGCACTCTGCCGGCTTCCGCTTGCAGAACTCATAGTGACCGATCGGTTGCGATGTGAGACCGCCGGTAATCATCGGTGAAGGGTGCGCCTGGGCTGCGGAAGTCCAGCCAAGCGTTGACAGTGCGATAGCGAAGGTCGCCAGCGACCGACACAATGCCCCCATCGGAGCCCCCACCTAATCGGTTAAACTTCGTTACTAAACGCCTAACGGCAATAGGCCGTGAGGTCCATTGCATCACCGTAACATTCTCGTGAGTGCGCGCCTCGTGCCGATTTCTGTTTTTCAACAGACACCTTCAGCCGCCCTCTTGAAGCTCAGCCAGCTAGAGGTGCGAGCGATATGTGGTCTGCAAACCACGGGGCAGCTAGCGATGATGCGAGGCACCAACACAACGCGCATTCTGGTTGGTTTAATCTGCATCCTTTCGGCATTCGCTATCGATCAATTTACGAAGACTGTCATCGTCGAGATAATAATGCAGCCGCCTCGTGTAATCTACGTCACGCCATTTTTGAATATAATCCTTAGTTATAATGAAGGAATCAGCTTTGGACTTTTCTCGGGCGTTTTCAGGGACTGGTCCGCGTTACTGATCTGGATGGCTCTGGCTCTGGCGATTGTGTTACTGATATGGATGATCTTTTCTCATAGCTTCGTCACGACGGCGGCGCTCGGCCTTATGGCAGGGGGCGCGCTTGGCAACATCTACGACCGCGTCCAGCGGGGTAAAGTGACGGATTTCATCGATCTCCATGCCGGCTCATGGCATTGGCCGACATTCAACATCGCAGACGTGGCAATTGTAGGTGGAGCCATCATCCTTATCCTCTGTTCTCTTCGGTTCACTTCGTCGCCAAACTAGCAAATTCGAGATCGGCGGAAACGGTTCAGGCAGCGACGCGATGAATACCGGGAAAGGTGTGAGATCGTCGGTTTAAGTGCATATCCTCGCGACGAACTCGCCCTGCTGACACGGGAAGCTTAGCGGCTTGGAGCCGTGCATTGACCGCAAGTCGGCTATAAGTCGTCGGGAATTTCCTGCCTAAGGTTTGGCCCCTTGGCAAGCCGGCGACCGAGTGCTTCAAGAAATCTGTCGTAACGCTCACCGCCTTTGGCCTGGGAGGCCGCCTGGACAGCTTCCGGCATTGTCGCCGTGGAGGTCAGCCAGGAGCGCATGAATATGGCGAAGGCTTCGTTAGCGATGCCGATGTCGCGTTCGAGGCGCTGAATGTTGCGGTCGATTCGATCGAGGCGCTTCGCGATGGCGGCCTCCTGCCGCTCGTCGGCATCGGGCGAGAGGAAGGAGGCGATGGCGGCTTCCGCGATCAGGGAGCGGGACTGCTCGCGACGATCGGCGAAGTCGGCCAGCAGGCGCATCAACTCGGCGCCGAGATAGACGGAAAGCCGCTTCTTCCGATCAGGGCGCTCGCGCTGTTCACGGGGCGGCTCGTGCATGGGTCACAGATCCATGTTGTCGCCAGGGTCCATCGAGACCTGGCGGGCGACGAGCCGCATGTTGCGCACGAGCATGCGATTGGTGGCGGCATCGCTGTCGGGCTCGTCAATGTCGGGCTCGAACTCGTTGGCGGGCGGCTTGGGCTGTTCCGGCGCGATGTCCTTGTGGGGCTCAAGGCCGGGCTCGCGACGCAGGCCGGCATTCGCCGGGTCGTCGTCGGGCCTGGTTGCCGAGGGTGACTCCGCCGCGCCGTTCGCGGCCGGCGCGGCAGCAGCGGCATTGCCTAGCATCGGGACCGCGCCTGTGGTCACAGTCGGGGCCGGGTTCAGCGCCGACCAATCATCCGGTTGCGGAACGAGGCCGGCACGAGGATCGGCCGGAACGGGAAGCAGGCGCTCCGTGAGGCGGGCATCCTCGTAGTAGCGCGCCTTCTTCGCGCGGATCGGCGCGATGCCGGCGACCATGACGATCTCGTCGTCCGGCGGAAGCTGCATCACCTCGCCGGGGGTGAGCAGCGGCCGTGCGGCCTCGGAGCGCGAGACCATGAGATGACCGAGCCAGGGAGCCAGTCTGTGTCCCGCGTAGTTCTGCATGGCGCGCATCTCGGTGGCGGTGCCGAGGGCGTCCGACACGCGCTTGGCGGTGCGCTCGTCGTTGGTCGCGAAGCTGACGCGGACATGGCAGTTGTCGAGGATGGAGTTGTTGGCGCCGTAAGCCTTTTCAATCTGGTTGAGGCTCTGCGCGATCAGGAACGCCTTGATGCCGTAGCCGGCCATGAAGGCGAGCGCGGATTCAAAGAAGTCGAGCCGGCCGAGCGCGGGAAACTCGTCGAGCATCAGAAGAAGGCGGTGGCGGCGGCCCTTCGCGTGAAGCTCCTCGGTAAGCCGGCGGCCGATCTGGTTGAGGACCAGGCGGACGAGCGGCTTGGTGCGGGAAATGTCGGAGGGCGGGACGACGAGATAGAGCGTTGTCGGCCGCTCGCCGGACACGACGTCGGCAATGCGCCAGTCGCAGCGGGCGGTGACGGCCGCGACGATGGGATCGCGATAGAGGCCGAGGAAGGACATAGCGGTGGACAGCACGCCGGAGCGCTCGTTGTCCGATTTGTTGAGCAGCTCGCGCGCGGCACTGGCGATGACGGGATGCGGTCCCTTCTCGCCGAGATGCGGCGTCGTCATCATCGCCGCAAGGGTCGTCTCGATCGGGCGGCGGGGATCGGAGAGGAAACCGGCGACGCCGGCGAGCGTCTTGTCCTTCTCGGCATAGAGGACATGGAGGATGGCGCCGACCAGCAGTGAGTGACTGGTCTTCTCCCAATGGTTCCTCTTCTCAAGCGAGCCCTCCGGGTCGACCAGCACGTCGGCGACGTTCTGTACATCCCTGACCTCCCACTCACCTTTCCTGACTTCGAGCAACGGATTATAGGCGGCGGACTGCGCATTGGTGGGGTCAAAGAGCAAGACGCGACCGAAGCGGGCGCGCAGGCCGGCTGTCAGATCCCAGTTCTCGCCCTTGATGTCGTGGACGATCGCGGAGCCCGGCCAGGTGAGAAGGGTCGGCACCACCAACCCGACGCCTTTGCCGGAGCGTGTCGGGGCGAAGCACAGGACATGCTCGGCGCCGTCATGACGGAGATAGTCGCGGTCAAGCTTGCCGAGCACCACGCCATCGTCGCCGAGCAGGCCTGCGACAGCAATCTCCTTGCGCTCGGCCCAGCGGGCAGAGCCGAAGGTGCGAACATCCTTGGCCTCGCGCGCGCGGTAGATCGACATGAGGATGGCGGCCGCGATGGCGAGGAGCCCGCCGGAGGCGGCGATACCGGCGCCCTCGTAGAAGATCGTCGGCGCATAGGCGTCGTAGAAATACCACCACCAAATGAACGCGGGCGGCGGATAGACCGGCAGGCCGCCCAGCTCGAACCACGGATTGCCGAGCTGCGCCTGAAAGCCGAGCCGCCATGCCGTCCATTGCGTCGCGCCCCAGACCGCGACCAGCACGATCGAGAACACCACAATGATCTGGCCCCACATGACACGGCTGGTGGACAAGGCGGCAATCTCCTTATGTTCGATGCGGCACGTCGCAGAAGGACATGCTGCGCGCGGGATTCAATGCCGCATGGCCGGTGGCTCGAAGCCGATCGAACTGCTCGCGGAAAATACTTGCGGGATGCGGTGCACATTCGCGGTTGCCGGTCATAGCCCCAGCCCCCGCTTTCGGCCGAACGACCAATCGACGCCGCCACCGGCGCGGGCGACGCCGGAGATGTGCTGGCCGATGTGCTTCTCGACCGATGGCGTCCAGGGCACGAGCTTGAAGCCGAGCCCGTCGTCGATCATGGCGAAGCGGCCGGAGGCGAGCGCGAAGCGCTGCCGATAGGTGCCGGCGACATATTCGCCGTCCGCCGCCTTCTGGAACGGCGTGCCGGTCTCGGCCGCGAGCTTCTGGCCGAGCGCGTCCAGCTCGCGCTCGCGCAGGGTGTTGAGGAGATTGCGGGCAAAGACGATGCGCTGGCCTTCGCGCCGGGCGAAGCCCTCGGCGACGAGATGGTCGGCGCGGGCGTCCATCGCTTGCTTCACCTCCAGGCCGAAGCCGCCGCCGCCAAGATCGACGGGATCGCGGGAGACGAGCTGTCGATCGAGCCAGGTCGAGCCGGTCGCCGTGGTCTGCGCCTCGATGGACAGGTCCGCTCGGACGGCGAGCGCCGTGCGGGTCCGGCCGCCGGCATCCTCATAGCGGCGCAGCTCGACGATGGAGCCGGGCGCGGAATCGCCGGCCGCGTCGAGATTGTGGAAGCGGATGTGATGGGTGCGCCCGTCGATGCCGTCGATCACGGCATAGGCGCTGCCGCGCAGCTCGTCATCAGGCCGCGTTCGACCAGCCTGCCGATGATGGGATCGGCGTTGACCTCGCCGGCGATGACGTAATCGGTCAGGCCGCGATCTATGCCGCATTCGGTGAGCGCACGGTGCATCCGCTTGATGATGTCGCCGCGCTCGCCCAGCTCGCGCAACGTGGCTTCGGCTTCATCGGCGATGATCCATCGGCCGGGACCGATGGTCTCCGCGAGGCCGAGGCGTTCGAGATGACGAAGCCTGCCGACCTTCAGCGTCACATATTCGTCTGGCTGCCTGTCGGGTGACGGCGCCACGTCGATGACGCCGTGCTTGTTGGCGTCGCGGGCAAGCTGGCGGTCGAGCTGGGTCCAGCGCTCGGCCTCGACTTGGGCGGCCAGCGTGCGGCGAATGTCGAGATCGGTGCGCGGGCCGAGTTCCTGGGTGATGAGGTCCTGCGCACGGTTGCGCATCCCCTCTTTGATATAGTCGCGGGCGATCACGAGGTCGTTGCCGTCATCGGCGCGACCGCGCAGGATGACGTGGACATGGGGATGCTTGGTGTTCCAGTGATCGACAGCCACCCAGTCGAGCTTCGTGCCGAGATCCTTTTCCACCTGAACCATCAGATCGCGAGTGAAGGTCTTGATGTCTGACATTTCCGTAGTGTCGTCGGGCGAGACGATGAAGCGGAAATGGTGCCGGTCGTCCTCGCAGCGTTCCGCAAAATCCTTCACGTCGGCGTCGTCGGTCTCCGGGCCGAACATGCGCGCCTTCTCGCCGTCGCGGGTCACGCCGTCGCGGCGCAGATAGTTGAGGTGGGCTGTGAGCGGCGCGGAGCGCGTCGTGTGCCTGACCACGCGGGTCTTGATGACCGCGCCGCGCGAGCGGCTGGAGATGAGGCGGTTTGCGCGCACACTCGCGACGCGGCCACGTCCGAAGCGTGAGCCGTTGCCCGAGGTGATCCGGCCGGAGCGGGAGATACGGCCGCCGGCCTTCTGCGCGGCGGCAAGCGCCTGGGCGACGAAGGGCTTCGCCCGCTGCGCCCGGCTCGAACGGATACGGCCCGGCCGGACGCGGAAATCGTCGTCCCGGCTCATGGCCGTTTCCGCCGCGATGTGCGGTTTCCGCTGAAATCGCACACGAATACCTTGGCGCGCACCTCGCGCGCCTGATCCGCGATGTGCGCGGAAATCCAAAAAGCGCAAGCGAAACAACACCCCAACCGAGCGGCGATGTGCCGCTTTTTATCCCGCCCTCCTTCGGCCTGATGTGCCGCTGCCCCGCAGCGCACCGCAATCCCTGCGATTGCGCACCACGCGAAGCGAGGAAATGCGATCTTCAACGCCGATCTCCTTCCCTTGCCGGCCGTTCCACGAACAGACCGTCGGATGGCGGCGCGAGCGCCGATAGATCGACGATCGGCGGGTCGTCGGAAGGTCGGCCGGAAAGAGAGAGGGAGTCGTCCGAATCGTCGTGATCGCGGTCAGTGGAGCGCGCGAAGAAGAGCGGAGCACGACGCCAGGACGGCAATGACGATGAACCAGCCGAGCGCGTGATCGGTGCCGTGCCGTCGATCATCGGCGCGATCTTCGCGACGTAATCGACGGTCTCGGCCGGCAGCGCGCGGCCGCTCGCGAGATGCTCGTCATAGCGGCCAGGACCGGCATTGTAGGCGGCCAGCATGGCGTCGACCGACCCGTATCTGTCGTGCATCTCGCGCAGATATGCCGTGCCGGCGAGGATGTTGTCGCGCGGCTTCCAGGGGTCCGCACCGAGGCCATGCTTCGCGCGCAGCTCATCCCATGTCGCAGGCATGACCTGCATGAGACCGATGGCGCCCTTGGGCGAGAGCGCGGCGGGATCGCCGACGCTCTCGACGGCCATGACCGCGCGTATCCATCGATCGGGAATGGCGAAGAGGCGGGCGGCCTCGGCGATATGCGCCGCCCACGGATCGGATCGCGGAGCGGCCGAGACGGTGGCGGGAAGCGGCTCGCCGGGCGGCGGCTCGGCCGACGCGGGAGCCGCCGTGACCGCGATCAAGGCGCATGCGACCAGCATCGCCATGAGGGTCGGGACGGCAGCGCAGGCACCGCCGTCCCGATGCGCCACCAGCCTGCCATCGTGCTCGCCGCGGTCAAGGGCAAGGCTTCGCCGGCGGCCGACATTTTCCGGACGGGCATCGGCGGGCGACATGACCGCTACCCGGAAAACAGGCCGCCGCCCTTGGCCTCCGCTGCGCGCGCCGGCCGCCCGACAGGCGATCGGGTCGAGGGGAGTGACCGGCACTCGACCGATCAAGGGAAGTGAGCCTGAAGGATGACGAGAACGATGGCAGCGCATGATCCGTCATGCCTCGCCGTCGTTCTTCTTCCGGCGCGTCCAGAGCAGGTTCCAGGCGCCTTTCTTTGTGTCGGACTCGAACAGCCTTGCGCGGATCGGCTCGAAGAAGGACGGATCGTCGATGGTCAGGGACAGATAGCTTCCGGCCTTGTCGCCGGTGCGGTCCCAGGCCGCTCCGACTTCCTGCCCGTCGAGGAAGACGCGATGCTCGGGCGCGTTCTCGGCATCCGATTCCTCGGCCGGGAGGATGGCGACTTCGACATCGAGCGTGAGCGTGCGGACGCGGCCAAAGAAGCCGTCATCGTTGCGGGTGAATGTGCCAATCTGGGCCATGCGATGTTCCTTTCGCGAGGTTGGAGAACGAGCCGTCACGGCTCGTCGAAGACCGGCTCGCGGAAGGATTCGGCGGCCGGATCGGGATCGTCGGTTGTCCAGACGGGGACCGCTCGGCCGACGATGGTTGCAACGGGGAGCGGCCCGAAATAGCGGCTGTCGAAGCTCTCAGGGCTGTCCCAGTTCATGAAGAAGGCTTCGCTGTCGCCGAGCGTGCGGCAGCCCTGCCAGACCGGCAGCGGGCGGCCGTGCGTGTCGAGCGCGCGAGCGTCGCCATAGGTCGCGCCGTAGGCGGTGACGGTCCTGCCGTGCCGGCACACCTCGGTTCCGCCGAGCGCCAGCACGCGCTTGATGAGCGGCAGGCCGCGCGGCAGGTAGCCGCGTTCGGCGAGGAAGTCCGCCAATTCGTCGGGCGGCATGACGACGGCGAGGTCCATCACCGCGATCCGGTCGGCGGGCACGATACGGTAGAGGCCGACCGGCACGCTGGCCGATGCGTTCCAGATGAAGCGCAGATCGGGCCGATTCCATGCCGGAGCCGCGACCAGCACCGCGCCGGCAAGCATCGTGATGAGGGTCAGGCGGCGCCCGGTGGTGAGGTCCATCATCGCGTCACCTCGCGGCGGCGCAGCCAGGCACGGTGCTGCTCGGACGAATAGGCGCGGAACGGCTCGTTGACGCTGATGCGGTTGTGGATGTGACGCCAGTGATCCGGCGGGACTTCGGCTGGGTCGATGCCGAGCGCCTCGATCGCGTCGACCACCTTAAGCACCGCCTCGACCTTCGGCCAGCCTGTGATGCGAAGCAGGATCTCGCCGCCCGGCCGCACGAACGGGAGCGTCTGGAACGGCTCGCCGGACGCCACGGCGCGCACGATGTCGATGCGCGAGATGATCGTGCCATGCTCGTTGCCGGCCCAGCGGACGAAGGCGAAGACGCTGCCCCGCGCGAAGACGACGACACGGCGATGGCGGTCGAGGCGCTGGTCCTCGGCAATGCGGCCGAAGCGTATCCAGTGTTCGACGTGGTTCTTGCGCCAGGTCAGCTCGACCACCGTGCGGTCGGCCGGCAGGCCGGCGCTGCGGATGTCTGCGGTCATGGCGGTGTCCCTTCCGTGAAGGGCAGCACGGACGCGATGCGCGCCCGCGCGCGCTCGGCCATCGCCGCGTCGATCTCGCAGCCGAGATAGCGCCGGCCGGTCAGCCGGCAGGCTTCGCCGGCAGCACTGGAACCGGCGAACCAGTCGCCGACCAGGCCGCCGGGCGGGCAGCTCGTGCGGATCAGGATTTCGAGGAGGAAGACGGGCTTTTCCGTGGGGTGGATGGCGCGTCCATGCGCGTTGCGCAGGAAGATGACGGAGCGCATCAGCCGCGGGCCGCCGTCCTCGCTGACATAGTGGCCGGCGTCGATCCGGCCGGTATGCGGCGGTGGCTTCTTGCGCCGCACGGTGCGCGCCGGCATCAGGTTGCGGCAATCCCCGGTCAGGATCGTCATGGCGCGATCCTCCGCATGCCGATCAGGCTTCGGCGCCATTGTCCGCGATTTCGTGAAATAGGAGGGCGCGTTAGCAAGAATCCGAAGGATTCTTCAGTTAGGGAAGTTAGAGGGGCCGGATTCCGCCTGTCGAATCCGATGCTTGCCGGCCGGTCGCGTTCCCGATGGTACGGGATTCGCGTTCCCGAAAAGACGGGAATCGGCGTTCCCGATAGTACGGTTCCATCCACAGGCTTTCCACGACTGCGGTGGAGCGAGGTCCTGGGCGCGATCATGATGCCACTCCCGCACGCCCGCGGCGGCGCGGCATTGGCTGCTCACCGATCGGCTGGAAGGTCAGGCGCTGCCGGCCATCGGGAGCATCGTCCAGCGCCAGGCGGTAGCCGGGCAGCGGCTGGCGCTGGACGATGGCGCGCAGCTCGAAGCGGAATCGCCGGAGCGGCGAGAGGCTTCCGGACTTGAGATGAAGATGCGGAACGTCGAAGCTCCAGCCGCCGCTCTGCCGGCCGCCATGCTTGCGCACGAGCCGGTAGAGCCAGCGTTCGAGGCCGCCGGTCAGCCCGAAATAGTCGCGGTCGATGGTCAGCACGAGGGCGTCGTCGAGAACGCCGGCATAGAACCAGTCCGGCAGGATCAGCTCGATGCCGAGAGACCGTCCCTGCGCGTCGAGCCGCTCCTTCCACTCCGCGATCCAAGAGAAGCGGTGCCGGCGGCGCTCGGATGGCTGGCGGATCGAGGTGACGATGGTGGTCGATTGCAGCCTGTCCAGCGCTGCCTTCAGCCTGTCGTAGTTCAAGCCGGAATCGGTGCGGCCGATGAAGGTGAGGATCTCGTAGGAGGTGGACGCCATGAACCGCGAGGTGGAGAGGCCACGGTCGCGCGCGTCGACGATCTGGCTTGCGGCCCAGATCAGCACGTCGGCATCCCAGATCGTAGCCATGCCGTGCTCGGCCGTCGCCTCGACGCGGATCGACACATCGCCCATGCGGAAGTCGATCGGCGTGATGCGGCGCGATTTGCCGAGCGAGAAGAAGGGCCAGGACATGAGGTCTTGGGCGTCGCGCGCGGCGATCTCGCCGGAACGCGCCCGGAAAAGTTCGAGCTGCTGGCCCTGATATGTGCGGCGCCCGGTCATGCGGTCGTTAGCGGGGAGCGTCGGCCGCGCCCGTGTCGCGCGACGCGGGCAGGCCCGGCGTCGCCGGCTCGGAGGTCGATTGACGGGCGCTGGCGTCGATCCAGGCTTGCAGGTCGGCGACGGCGTAGACCACGCGGCCGCCGAGCTTATGGTAGATCGGCCCGGTCCCGTCGCAGCGGTGCTTTTCCAGCGTGCGGGGAGACAGGTCGAGGAGGCGCGCCGCCTCCGGGGTCCGCACGAAGCGCGGCCAGTTGCTGTCGGTGATGTTGTCCATGATCGGCCTCCGTCGGGGCCGCCGTGAGAACGGCGAGTCAGGTGCGACGATGGCGAAAAATCAGCGGTCCAACGGAGTGACAATAATAAGGGGGTCTTAGGAGAAGTGTCCCCCTTCGAGCGGGCCTGCTGGCGAGTCAGTCTCGATCGCGTTTGCGGTGGCCGCGCGATCCCTGCGGGGTGAGCCAGCGCAGATAGCCGCTCTCGATCTGACGGCGAGCGGCCGCCAGGATACGGGCGAGCCGCCGCCGCTCCGGAGCGTTCTGCCAGTCGAGTGCGCGCATTGTCTCGACCGTCCGGTTGATGAGGACGGCGGCGACAACGCGGCGCGAGGCACCGGATTCGACGCCGTCCCAAGCGCGCAGCATCAGGGCGGCGCGACGAATCTGGAAGGCGGAGAGTCGCTGCTGGCGCGGCCAGGGACCGGACGGCTTTCCGTCGAGGCGCCGCTTCAGGCGGCCCGCATTTCTGTGACGCCACCAGAAATGCTCGTCGAATGGAAGGAAGATGCCTGCGCTGGCCGGTTCTTTGCCATACCGGAGCCAGAGCCGGTGATCCCCGGCCTCATCTTCGGCGACGGCGTGAAAGCCGTCGCCGACCACCTCGCCGAGGACAGGCAGCGTGCGCGGATCAGGAAGTGAAGAAGCTGCAAAGCCTTCGGGGGCAACCATGACAATGAGCACGGCAGGGAAGACCTGGGGTAGCCAGACGGGCCGAACGCTCAAGGCCGATGCAGAGGGGTCCGCCGGGAAAGGCGAGCCCCCAGCGGCGGGACAGGCGCGATATTGCCTCTGCCTTGCCCGCACCGCCGGAGGCGACCCTTGCCAGCGTGTCGGCATAGTCCTGCCGGTATTCACGGTTGCGACGAAGAAACTCGAACGACACGCCGCCCCGGTCGAGACGGCCCAGATGTTCCTCGAACTGCGGTGATCGCCAGTCGTGCAGCGGCTCCATGTCGAAATCCTCCCCGCCCGGTCTTTGCCATCGGGATGATTCGAGTATTGGCGGGGTCGACCTCGCGTGAAGATGGAAAATCGGAATGGAAATCTCGACCTGGGCGAGCAATCCGAGGTCGCGCTGTCGTCAACGATGCGGTGATGCGCCACCCATCATTGCATGCGTGGTTCCAGCAGATGCTTGTAGCCCTTCTCCGTCATCCAGCGGGCGCGGGCGAGATGGGTGTCGTGCATCCGCTTCGCGCGTTCGGGATTGGCGTCGACGTCGAGGGCGAACACGATCTTCGCGACTTCTCGCCAGTCCGCGCCCTCCGCGGCGGCGTCGAGAAGGCGCAGATAGGTTGCGAGGTTGGCTTCGTCATAGGCATTCACCCTGTCGGTCAGCGGAGGGCTGTCCTTGAAGGGGATTTGCTCATCATCGTGTCCTTACTTCCTCGCGCAAGTAGTTCACAAATACGTCATCGCTTTGAGGTGCAATAGAAGTTCCGCGACTGGCATCGAAGATTCTCGGAATGCTTCCATTCCGCGATTCGACAGAAAGTCGGCGGGCTGCGACGCATTCGATCTCCGCGCATGTGGTTGACCATATCGAATCGGAACGATCGTTCCTAGAACGATAATTCCGGTTCTGGTTCCGATGCGTCATGGACCTCAAAGAGGTCATGGCGATCAACATGCGTCGGCTGCGCCATGACAAGGATATGACGCAGGAAGAAGTGGCCGAGCGCTCGGGGCTGAGCGCTCGCTATATCGGCTCGATCGAACGCGGCAAGGTTTCGGCGAGCGTTAGCATTCTCGGAAAGGTGGCGGACGCGCTCGACGTCGATCCCTGCGAGCTGATCCGCGTGTCGAAACCCTGACGTTCGCCCTCAAGGGGCGAACGGGTCGATCTCGCGGATGATGGCGTCGTCGTCGCCGTCGAATTCGGCGGCCGGTGTGACGCCGACCGTGCCGTCGCCGGCGCGGAAGATGACGATCGTGACCAGCAGGGTGGCGGCGAGGCTGAAGGCGAAGGCTTGCGCGTCTGGAAGGGACATTGCTGCGGCTCCTGATCTGGAGCGGGGGCCATCCCCGCTCGACAGGCGCCCGATGCGTTTCGGCCGCGGCCGCGATCACCGCCGGGGCGAAGCCCTCGGCGGCGGCATGCTCCGCATAGTCCGACCCCTTGGGGTTGATCGTGGAAGGCCGAGACTGGAACCAAGGTAAGCCTCAAAGAGCAGGGTGGCATTCCTCCCCACGGAGTTGCATGTCCTCGCGCAGATGCGCCGGGGGCCTCGGCCTCACCTCCGTGCCAGGCTCGGGCATTCGCGCGGGGGTGGCCCGTCGATGCCTGCCCGCCACCTGGCAGCGGATCGGCAGCGGATATGCTCAGGCCGGGACAGGGCGAGAAGTCGAGTGAGCGTTGCGGGAAGGCTCGACGCCGGGTCGCGAAGTTTCTGGCCGCGAACATGAAGAAGGCCCGGCGGCTTTCGCCGCCGGGCTCTCGACACCTCCTTTCAGAACGGGATCTCGTCGTCGGGATCGTTGGCGCCGCGGCTGTCGTCCTCACGCTTCGGCCAGGTCAGGAAGTCCACCGTCTCGGCGATGATCTCCGTGCTGTAGCGCTCGACGTTCTCCTTGTCGGTCCACTTCGTGTAGTGGATACGGCCGCGGACCAGCACCTTCGTCCCCTTCTGGCAATTCTCTTCGACCGTCTTGCCGAGGCCGTTGAAGCAGGTGATGCGGTGCCATTCGGTCTCCTGGACCCGGTAGCCGTCCTTGTCCCGCAGAACCTTGCCTTCCGCGTAGCGGGGGCGCGAGGTGGCCAGGGGGAAGTGGACGATGCGCGTGTTGTTCATGGTGGTGCGGCCCTCGGGGTCCTGTCCGATGTTGCCGGCGAGAAGGACAATGTTCTGCATGGTAGTTCTCCGTTACTTCAATCGGAGGGACCGTCCCTCCGACGAGACCCGGCCACGGTCGCCGGGAGCCGACAGCAACCCTTAAGGCCCGGAGTGGGGCGGGCAGGCGCTTCGCGCCAACACGGTCCGGAGCCGCGGGGGTTGAGGGCGGAAACCGCTCGGCCGTAGGGGATCAGTCAGTCGGAGGGCATGTCATTCCGCGAACGCATCACGGAGAACCCGCAGAACCTTCCTCCTTGCCGGCCCGGCCATCGGTCGCGGCCTCGAACCCGCGCCGTGTCCGGAAACACCGCGATCACCACGCCTGTCTCACGCAGATGCCGATCTCGGATGGCAGATGAGGGAGAATGCCGGCACCGGCTTCCGGGCGAATGCGCCGTCTCCGTTTCGGCGGCCACGGCGACGGATCGTGCGCGCCTGAAGGGGATGAAGCATGCTTCGGCACGCTGCCCTGCCACGCCTCGGTGGGCCGACAGCCAGAACGTCGAGACCACCACACACGCGATCATGCCGACCGGTGGCGTTTCACGCCGGCAAGATGCGGAGACGGCGATGCGGAGCCGGAGCGGATACCGGCGGCCAGCCCGTCATGAGCGAGGTTCGCAGAGCTGGTGGAGATGCCGTCGAGGCCCTTCGTCACGGGAGCGGCCGATCGCACCATCCGCGACCAGGCTGAATGTCAGGGAGAGGAGGATGGGTTTGGGAAGGAGGTGGAGGGAACCGTCCCTCCTTCCCAGGGGAGGATGTTTGAAGGAGGGGCTTCAGCCCTTCCTTCATGGGGAGAGCGTGAGAGGGCGGCTTGCCCCCTTTCATAAGCGATGGAGGCCGGTCGATCCGGCCCGATCTGCTGCCAGCACCAAGGCGAAGGCGACAGGCGGCCGAAGCCGCCTGTCGCCGACGGACAGCTACCTGTCCGGGCCGTGCGGGAGGTCGCAGCAGCGATCCTCGTAGCCGTATCCGTCGTCCTCGCCCTCGATGTCATCCACCGGCGCCTCGCGCACCGGCGGGATTTCCCAGAAGATGTCGGGATCGACCTTCTCACTGGAAACCTCGTCGAGATAGGCGTCGAAGCCCAGCCGGGTTTCCCGCCAGATACGGTGCATGATTTCGCGCAGGCCACAGAGCGTCCGGTTGGACACATCGTTCATGACGGGGTTGGTGCCCCACCGCCAGGTGCCTTCATAGCGGTCATACCACTCATGCGTGAAATGATCGACGTCCACGAAGTCGAGCAGCGCGTGTCGCCCCTCGTGGATGAAGTCGTCGATGAGGCACCGCGCATGGTGGAGATCCTCGTCGAGGTCTTCGGCCTGGGCGGGATCGGTGTTGCGGGCAAGCGCAAGATGGGCGTTCGATTCCTGGCGCAGAAGGCCGATGAGCCTGTCGAGATGCCTGACGAGGGCATCGTGCGCCTGCCGCGCAAGATCGTTGTCGCAACCCAGGCGATTGGCCAGGACCAGAACGCGGAAGCCGCTGAGCTTTGCGAAGAGCAGGGTGTAGCTACAATCAGACATGGAAGTTCTCCTTTCGTTTCTGACGAAAGGTGTCCACGCTGTAGCCCAAAGGGGTCAGGGACCGCGAAGCGGCCGCTACGCGGCGAGCGGGGGAACCGATTTTGTGGAGTCGGCCTTCGGCCGGCGGAAGAAAATTGGGGGAGACCGCGATGTCCTTGACGCCGGATGGGCTGGCGTAAAATGGGAAGTCAGAGAGAGAGGAGTAGCCACGGCGTCGACGAGACGCCGTGTCCGTATGGATCGGGGATGGTCTGGCAAGGGGTGTCACACCCCCTTCCAGGGGAGGAAGTTTGAAGGAGGGGCTTCAGCCATTCCTTCATGGGGAGAGCGTGAGAGGGGCGGCCTGCCCCCTTTCATGAGCGGTGAAGGCCGGTCGATCCGGCCGGAGTCGCTACCGGAACAGACAGAAGGCGGCAGGCGGCGTTCGCCGTCTGCCGCCCTGTCGGCGTCAACCGTACCGATGGTTGCCGATCGGCTTCTCGTAGATTTCGGGATCGAGGCTCTTCGCCCCTTCCGGCCCGATGCAGTCGTAGTAGAGATAGGTAGTGAAGCGGATGCCGGTCTCGGCCGCGATCCGCGCGATAATCTCGCTGAGCCCGTGCAGGTGCTCGTCGGCGACGGTGAACCTCTTCGGGATCGGATGAGGGCACCACATTTCCGCAACGGGATCTCTGTATCCGCCCCAGTCCATCTCGGGGTCGATGCAATCCAGCAGATGCCAGGGATAGAAACCACCACCGCTGGTTTCGAGATCACCCACGCAGAAGTTGATGATCTCCTCAAGAGCCTCGCGGGCGGTCGGATCGGTTTCGGTCCGCAGCATCGTTTCTGCCTGGTTGCCTTCCCGGCAGAAGCCGGCAAGGCGTTGGAGCGCGTCGGCCAGCCGGTCGTGGACGACCTCGGCAAAGCGGGTATCGCACCTGGTGCGGTTCGCGCGAACCATCTTCTCGAAGGCGATGAACTTCGTGTGGAAGTCGAGGAAATCGAGCTTAGGCATTTCAGGTCTCCTTTCGTTCTGACGAAAGGTGTCCACGCTGTAGCCCAGAGGGGTCAGGGACCGCGGAACGCGGCCGCCGTGCGGCAAGCGGAGGAACCGATTTTCTGATCCGGGCCTTCGGTTCGGGGCTGAAAATTGAGGTGCCGCGCTGTCCTTGACGCCGAATGGGCTGGCGTAAAATGGACAGTCAGAGATAGAGGAGCAAGCACGGCGTCGACCAGACGCCGTGTCCGCATTGGAAAGGGGATGGTCTTGAAGGGTGTGTGGCACCCCTTTCCAGGGGAGGATGCTTGAAGGAGGGGTGCGGCCCTTCCTTCATGGGGAGAGCGTGAGAGGGGCCAAGCCCCTTTTCACGAAGCCCGGACCATCGGACCAAAAAGTGGAATCTGGTTTTTGGACGAATCCGATGGCCGATCGGAGAAGTGGATCGGCGCGTGTCCGCGAGGACACGGTGACGATCTGCCACCAAGTCCTTGGCGGTCCGGCCGGGAGCTGTCGGCTATCGGGGAGCGGCGCGTGTGAGTCGTCTGTCAGCGCGGCGTGAAGGCGGCTGCGTGTGCGTTGATGTTCATCAGCGCGGCGATGCCGACGAACAGGCCGCCGGCGCCGCATAGAAGATTGAGCGCGACGGTCGACTCGATGACGTTGTGGGCAACGCCATGCACCACCGCATAGCCTGCGAGGGCGGCGGGCGCGGCGAACAGCACGAGGACGGGAAGACGCAGGAGGGGTGCCCGCACGAAGGCGAGGACGGCGGCGGCGACCATGACGGAAAGCCCGGCCGCGCCGAGCGCGACGATGAGGGACATGGCGACGCTCGCATCGGTCGCATGGACGTAGCGGAAGGCGGCAAGCCCGACCATGAAGGGCAGTGCGTAAATCGCGAAGTTGAAGGCGATCACGCAGAGGGCGATCGAGAGCGAGACGGCGAGCAGGATGAGGGTCATGGAAGCCTCCGGATGATCGGTTCAAAGATCACGACAGGCTGTCTGACGATACGCTCCGCCTGCGACTTTGCTTCTGTGCCGGTGCTGCGAGGATGCACGGATTTGACCCCTTTTGCTGGCGATCGTCAAGCGAGGGCGGCCGTGACCGCCTGAGCGGCGGCGCCTAAGCGCCGCCTCGATCGCGGAAATCATAGACGTTGATGCCGAGCTTCCTCGCCTTGTCGGCAAGGTTGCCCTGGATGCCGCCACCCGGAAAGACGATGACGCCGATGGGAAGCGTTTCGAGCACGGCGTCGTTGCGCTTGAAGGGCGCCTGCTTCGCCGGATACTTCACGAAATCGGGCGGGAATGGCACGGTCGGCACCTTGCGGTTCGCGGCCCATCTGTCGGCGATCAGGTCGGTGCCGGTCCTGGCGCCGCCATGCAGGAGGACCATCTGCGGATATTTGGCGTGAACCTTGTCGAGCACGCTCCAGATGAGATCGTGGTCGTTGAAGGTGCTGGCGCCGGAAACCGCGATCCTCGGCCCGGCCGGGACCAGCACCTCGGCGTCCGCCTTGCGGCGTGCGGCGAGGAAGTCGCGGCTGTCGACCAGCGCCGAGGTCAGGTTGCGATGGTTGACCATCGAGCCGGAACGCGGCCGCCAGCCTGATCCGGTGTGGCGCTCGTAGTGCTCGGCGGCATGGTCGCGCATCATCTCGAAGGCGTCGCGCCGCTCGATCATGGTCTGGCCCTCGGCCGTGAGGCGCTCCAGCTCGACGGCCTTGATCTCGGTGCCGTCCTGTTCCCGCTGAAGGCGGCGCTGCGCCTGCTCGTTGTCGTCCAGCGCCCGCTCGATCCGCTGGACGGTGCGGTGGAAGAGGTTGACGGTCGACCAGAGCAGATCGTCGAGATCGGGTTCGAGGCGGGTGTCGCCAAGGGTGGCGATCAAGGCATCGAAGATGTCTGCGACGGCTCCGGCCACCATGTTGCCCTCGGGCAGCGGCCTCGGATCGGGCTCGTCCTCGAAGGGGCGCCAGCCATAGAGCTGAAGTTCGGTGAGCAGGCGGTCGGTGGGGGATGAAGCGTGCTGCGGCTCGAAACCGTCGTCCTGTTCGCTTCTCATCTGCGTGGTCTCCTTCGTCGGTCCGACCGCGACCCTCGCGGCCTTCATGGCGTCGGAAGCCCACGGGCGGGCCGGACTGGCAGTCCTCGCTCGCGAGGGCCATGATGGCCAAGGCAGGCGAATTTGCTTCGCGATGCAAAGGCGGGCTTGCCCGCCGGCGGAAAATCGTCGGCCGCGGCCATTGCCTGTCCGCGCCGTTTGTGGGCTCGATCGCCCTCTAGGAAGGCCGGGTTGCGGTCCCCGCCGACGATCGGTGGAGCCCGCGCGGAAGCGAATCGGGGACAGCGGTGCCGCCGCCCGCTCTATCACCGATCTGCTACGCCGCCACCGCCATGAAGCGGGTGGCGTCCTCATGGACGAGCTGGGGCCGGATCAGCGCCCGCAGGGCTTCGGAGCCGTGAAGGCGCAGATCCTCGTTGAAGTCCTCGAGGCGCGGCGACAGCACCACGGCCTCGATCCCGGCGCTCGTCGCACGCTCGACCAGCCGATCCCGCGCGCCGTCGCCGGCTTGATCGCGGTCGCGCAGGACATAGAGCCGCCGCAGCGTCGCCGGGAACAGGATGGCCGCGAGATGGGCGGCCGAGGTCGCGGCGATCATCGGCATGCCGGGCAGCACCATGCGGGGCGACAGCACCGTCTCGATGCCTTCGCCGGCCGCAAGCACGTCGTCCGCCATGCCGAAGCGGATGCCGTGTCCGAGCAGGTCGCCCATCGCCCGCCTCGGCGTGTCGACGTCGGCCTTGCCCGAACCGTCCGCTTTGAGCCAGGTGCGGTGCGCCCCGGTCAGCCGGCCGTCGAGGTCGGTGACGGCGGCGATCAACGCCGGCAAGGTCTTTCTGGGGCTGCGCTCGTCGGGACGGTAATAGCAGCGCGGATGGAACCACAGGCTGGTGATGCCGGACAGGTCCGTGATGCCCCGCCCGCGCAGATAGGTCTGCGCGAGCGTGCCACGGATGGGGCGCGACATGCCGACCAGACGCCGCGCCGCTTCGGGCGACCCTGCCGCGCGGCGGCCCGGCCCGCCGACGAGCGTGCCGGTGTCGGGCTCCGGACGGGGCTCGTTGAGGAAGCGCCGGGCTTCGTCGGCAATATCCTTGAAGTCGACGAGGCCGAGGCTTTCGCGGACAATATCGAGCATGTCGCCGTGCTCGCCGGTGGCGGCGTCGGTCCAGTGGCCGGCTGGTCCCTTGGCCGAGCTGCGCAGCCGGACATACATGGATCGGCCGGGCAGATTGCGTGCGTCCCCGACCAGCCAGTAATTGCCCTCGCGCCTTCCGTTCGACAGATAATGGCGGCAGGCCGCCTCGGCATGGAGACCGAGACGGCGGGCAAGTTCCGAAGCATCGAGACGGGGCATTACGCGGCCTCCCGTTCGATGATGCACCCGACCGACCATCGGTCGAGCAGCCTCGCCAGCACCGCGACCCCGCTCGCGTCCGTGGGAACGAACATGCGCAGTTTCCACGAGATGATCTCGTGGAACAAGCCATAGGCGGACAAGCGTTCGCGCATCGTGTCGGTGAAGCCGGACAGCTCGATGCGGTAGGCGCCCATGACGCGGACGCGGCGAAGCTGGAGCCCATCGTCGAGGTCGATGATGGTCCTTCCCTCCATGAGCGCCGCGAATGCGTCGTCGGCCGACAGCGAGACCGATCCGGTCGTCACGGCGTTCGCCGCCCATGCGGGCGAGACCCTGCGGCCGATGATCCGCTCGCCGTCATCGGTCTGAAGCCGGTAGACGCGCGAGGATTCGTTGGGCAGGCGTCGCCAGATCGGCAGCAGCAGGCCGGTGACGATGTGGATGGTGGAGTCCGAGAACTCCGGCACCTCGGCCACCTCGGCATCCCAGACCGATGCGAAGGCGTCGCGGCCCGCCTCGACCCAATGGCTTCCGACCATCGCACCGAACGGGATGGTGTGCGCCTCCATCGGCCGGATCAGGCGGACGCGATACTGGACATCGCCATCGTCGGTCATGACGGCCGGGGCATGGACCTGCACCGCGGCACGTCCGGAGCGCTCGTTGACCAGCAGCTTCGCGCGCGGGTCAAGGAGATGGTCGAGCGCGGCATCGAGCGTGACCGGCCGGTTGCGCCTGCGCTCTGAGATGGCGAGCAGCCGCGTCTCGGCGCCGGTGCCGGGGTGCGTGTATATGGTCTCCCGGCCGGTGACGACGAAGCTCTCCGCGCTCAGCGTCTCCAGGCCGGCATCGTAGCTGCCCGACGCTATGGCGCCTTCGATCCGGGCATTCAGCAGACCCTCGAAGGCGGTGAAGATGATGCCCTGCATGTCGATGGTGAGCGCCAGGAGGCGGTTGAGGAAGGTCGAGATGCCGGGCAACTCGTCCTTGATGCCGGTCGAGTCCATCAGCTTCAGTCCGGTCGATGCCTCGAACCGCTCCAGCGAGCAGCCCTCGACCTTGCCGCGCACGATCAGCATGTAGAGCTGGCGCAGCGCATCGCGGGCATAGTGCGATTCCAGATTGTCCTCCGGACGGAACAGGCCCTGACCGCCCGTCTGCCTCTGGCCGCGCGTGATCGCGCCCAGAGTGTCGAGCCGGCGCGCGATGGTCGAGAGAAACCGCTTCTCGGCCTTGACGTTGGTGGCTATCGGCCGGAACAGCGGCGGCTGCGCCTGGTTGGTCCGGTGCGTGCGGCCGAGCCCCTGGATGGCGGCGTCGGCCTTCCAGCCGGGTTCGAGCAGATTTTTGGCGTTTTGCGATCGATATCGAATCAGATTTTCGCTATCAACACAGCCGCTTAGCGAATCTGCTCGACTCGATATGTATCCTCACAGGCTTGATTGGAGGGTACGTTGGACAGCTTCGAAGTCAAGGTCGACGGCAGGATTTTCGATTTCGCCGTGGTGGTTCCGCTCTATGGCACCGCGGCGGCCAAGCGCCTCGCGTCTGCGTGGGAGCAGCAATTCATCGGCTGTACCGCGTCGACAACTGCGGGTTATTTTCGGGCGTTCGTCCGCTTTCTCCGCTGGGTGGCTCTGAGGGCCGAAATATGCGCAGAATCTGCAGAGGCCCTATTCTTCAATTCGATCCAGCTCGGGCGGTCAGAGCGCTTGACGAAAATGCTCATGTACGAGGTGGGCGAGGCTTGGGCGTCACGGTTACGCGACATCGAGTGCTTCGAAATCATCAACAACACCAACCTGCTTTCCAGGAAAGCTCTCCTCGAAGCCGTTGTCAGTTGCCTGCGGCGGCTGTCCCGCGCCGGCCTCTGGAGCGATCCCGGTAGATTTACACCCGTTGCCCGGGGGCAACTGACGGGACGGAACATTCCATCATTCGGCGAACTCAACAAGGTCGAACTGCCGACGGATCTACAAGGGTGGGTACGACCGAAATACGACCAGCTCGACTGGCGCGAAGTCATCCGTCTCAACGATGAACGACTTTATGCGCTGCGGGCAATCTGCGTGCGTACTCTGCGCGCCGGAATAGCCAAGTGGGAAACTGGTCAGGCTTTCACAGCAGCGCGGGATCTACCGACACCGCGGACACCAGAGGACCTCCTCCAGGATTTGAGCGCGCTTCACGTCCGAAGAGCCACGCTCTCCGACGAGAATCGTGCCAATGCCAGACAGCGAGGCATGGCCATCATGGTGCGCTATCTCGCGCTGGCGGAACCGCATCGACGGAGTTTCAACGACTGGAAGAATACGATGCTGGGCTGCCATGGCACGGCGCTCGGTGGCTGGACGGAAGCCGTCAGTCACGTTGAGGGCAACGTTCGGTTGCTGCTCGCTGCGCAAACCATCGTCATGATCGACACCGCATTCAATGTATCGACCTGTGACCGGCTCGCCGCAGATCCCTTCATCGGTGATATTCACCGGGGCAAAGTCCGGATCATCACCGTCGCCGCGGCAAAATTGCGCGCCCGTGGCGAAATCCAGGAAGGCACCCTTTGGGAAGGCGCCGACATTGACGTCCGCCACAACGACGGCGATCTCAGCGGTGCCGAAGCGATCCGCGCCTGGCAGAAGCTGTCGGAGCGCATTCGGGCAACGGCCCGATACCTCGAATTGCCCACTGCCGATAAGCTCTGGATCGTGCCTGGATATAAATCCGACCGCAACCGTATCGGTCCGATGACAACCGCTGCCATCGATCACCACTGGCAGGCGATGCTGGCCGAGAATTTCGAGCACCCCGTCATTGGCCGGCTACCGCTACGTCGCCAGATGATCCGGCCCACGGTCCTTCAACTGGAAGCGGCGCGCGCCAATTTCGAACATACGGTCGCGGCGCGATTGGCTCAGCACAAGAACTCAGCCACCACCATGCGGTATCTGAGCCGTCCGTGGTTCAAAGCCCTTCTTGCCTCAAAAATGCGGACATTCCTAGCCGCATTAGAAGCGGGCCTCATCGAACCCATCGAAGGAGCGGCCGATACCCTTGGAACATCGATGACGCACGAGAGCGCCTTGGACCACGCCAGAACCACGGGCCTGGGCTTTCTCTGCACGGCCCCCAAGACGTCCAACAACGAGGATACAGGACCCTGCATGGCCATCGACAAATGCGCGACTTGTCATTTCCGGCAGTTCCGGCCGAGCAACGATAGCATCCGGGCGCTTGTCCTTTTCCAACGATCTCTTGGCCGGCAGGAGGAAGCGTTCAAGGCGAACAATCCTGCAAGATGGGCCGAGGTCTGGCTGAATTTCCAGGCTCTCTGCGAAGTCATTCTTGATCGGTTGCGGTCCTCCCATCACCGTCGCGCTCTCAGGATGATGGAGGCCGAAGTCGATGCCGGCCTGACGGCGGGCACTGTGCGGGCCATCGAGTTATGGTGAGCCGGGTCCATCAACCGCCACGACACGCCCGCGAGGCAGGTGCTGCCGCCTTTTGCGAGTTCCTGCAAAACCCGAGGCCGCTCTGGCTCAAGGACGGCACTCTCGAGGATAATGCCTGGTTGGTTGAGCTCGACAACCCGACGATACGCCGGCACGCGAGCACGACGATCCGGTTCGACATCTTGATCGCACCAGACCGACGCCTGACGGACTACGCCGAATGGCGAGATCTCCTTACCGCCAAGAAATACGTCTATTACGCGCTTACCGGGCCGAATGCCTGGGTCCGCTCTGCCTCGACCATCCGGGAGGAATATGCGGGGTTCGTTGCATTCCTTCGTTGGCGCACCGCGTGTGGGCTTCCTGGCATGTCGGATCTGACACAGGCCTGGTTCGAGGAGTTTTGCGACAGCCTGAAGCACGCCGGCATGGAAGGACTGATCCGATCTGAAGCTGCGGCGCGAGAAGCCGTTAAAAGATGTCGTCATGCCGGCCGCGCTCCGCCTGTTCAACAAAGTGACCCGAATACTTTCTCCGTCGAAGCGGCCAGCAGGCTGGCCGGTTTCGAATATAGCAAACAGCTATCGGACAATGCGGCGAAGATTTTTGCTGATTGGGCCGTTGAGAACGGCCTCAAAATCACCCCCTGTCTTCATAACCGGGTAAACAATCGCAAGAGAGATCAGACATTCTGTGGGCAATCCTTAGATCGCTATATGCGCGTTTGGGAACGACTTGGCCGCCTCCAGGAAGAACTCACACATGATCCGATTGGATATAGACCATTCAACAGAAGGATCGACTCCGCCCGGTTAGCCAGGAAGCTCGGTGCACCGCTTTCCAAAACCCCGACCGCGCCGGCAACCCAAACCTGTTTTCTCATTGATCGCGCACTTCGATGGGTATTGTTTTACGCCGACGATCTGAAGACACTTGTCGATGACGTCCGTCATGCCGAGCGAGGGTTCAGGAACGAGCCTGGCAAATGGCGTCGTGCAAAACTGGTCCACGACATCTGGAACAGTCCGGCGCTCAAGCATGTGCGCGAGGATGGAGCACTGGGCATTCCCAGCATCGGCCATTTCGATGGCGCGGCTATCAACAATGTCACGACCAGCCTCCACCATATCTTCCTGCGCCTGCTTCCCACTGCGTGCGTGATCGTCATCGCGGCCTTCTCGGCAAGAAGGATCGAGGAAATTCTCAGCTTACGAGATGATTGCCTGGAGGATGATGGCGGTGAGCTTTGGCTCAAGACCTTCATCGCCAAAAGCGTCCGCGGTCGGGAGCGGATTCCGGCCCCGGCGGCGGTAGCAAAAGCCGTGGAGATATTGATGTGGCTGAGTGCAACCGCACGCAAGGAATCCGGATCACGGTGGCTGCTACAGTTACACAACCCATTCGCCAGGGCCCCGTCGGTCCAGACCCCCAACATCAGCCGCGGCTTGCTGGCCTTTGCCGAGGAGATGAAGGTGCCTGCGCTTCCCGACGGCACTTATTGGTCCTTCGCTCCACACCAGTTCCGTCGGTTTTTCGCGGTCGTCTATTATTATCGGTATCGGGACCGCTCGCTGACCGCCCTATCCCAATATCTTTGCCACTATGATCCGGACAGCACCCGTTCGTACATCACCGAAGCGCGGTTCGGAGGTTTCTTCAAGCTTGTCGACCATGCCCGAGCAGACCTTGAACAGGCCAGGCGTGCGCTTGCACGCGAAGACCTGAGGCTGCGAACATTCGAGGAGGTCGGCCTCGACTTCCGTCTCGAGATCTATCGTCGGGCACTCGATGGTCATGAGCAACTCAGCGGCAGGGCCGGGACAAGGATCCTGAACGACCTTCAACGTCTCAAGGCTGATTGGCAAGCACGCGCCGAGGTCGGCGACTACGGTGCAGACGGGCCGACATTCGATCGACTGCTCATTGAGTTTGCGGGGGCGCAAAGTCTGGAACCGAATGGCCAGGGCCATTCCTATTGCGCGTGTGGTAACTCGGAAAAGGACCTCAGCGTGGCGGGCTGTGTGATTGCGGCCCGAAGAAAGAATCCGGAGGCACAACGACGCCAAGGTCCCGATTTACGGTACGCTGAAGATCTGATCTGCGCCGGATGCCCGCACAATGTGCAGTTGGCCGAGAACAGGAGATACTGGGAAAAGGTGATAGAAAGCGCCAATAGCGCTTGCCTCATGTGCCCGGGAACAGTGCTGGCAGCCAGGATGGCCGAAAGACGGCAAGCGGCCGAAGATCACCTGGCCCGTTTCCATGGAGTCGATCAGAAATGAAACCATCTGCTGCCAGGGAATCCTTTCAGCGCAAAGTTGAATTGCTCGAATCCTGGGCTGCGAAGGGAGGCCTTCCGGAGGGAGAATATTGCCCACGCGGGCCAGCAGAACTTGCCCGTTGGGTCGATATGGAACGGGGGCTCACCGCCTGGTCGAATCCCAATTTGGCAGCTCCGGCCCCGTCCGGTCATTATCCAGAATTGCGCGCGCGTTTTGATACGGTTGCGGCCAAGCTCTTGAAACCCGTACAACGACCGGGCACGGAACTTCAGTCTCTGAAACGAGAGGTCCAGGCGCTCGCCCAGCAAATGGCTGTCCTCTCCAGCGAGCACCGACTTATGGGACAAGCTCTGACCCGTGAGCGACAGTTGAAGGAGATCGCCCAGGCCCAACTTGCGGAAGCGCGATCCGAGCTCGCCCGCATTGTGCCGATCCGATGAAGGCCAGCTTAGGCCGTACCAGGATCGTGCGGGCATCCGAAGACTTTGTGCTGCAAAAGCATCGTCTACCGCGATTCCCGCTCGTTCTCGATCCTGGCGGGGCGTTGGTCGAACCGATCTTCGACTATTTGCGCGCCCAGGCCGTTCAGCGCCATCTGGCGCCGGGAAGTATTGAAGATGAGGCTTATATTCTCTGCGCCTGGTGGGACTTCGTACTCGGGCAACCCGCGACGAGCAGCATAAGCCTCGACTCGATTGTCAGCTGGACAGGAACGGAACTCGAACGTCTGAGGCTCGGAAACCCGGGAGCCAGAACGCGTCGCCGCCTGTCGCGCTGCCTCGACGTAATCTCACGCTTCCATCGTTACCTGCTTCAGGAACACAGCTACTCGCAGGGCCATGAGGAATGGCGCGCGGCAAACTATGTTGCGCGTCTGGATGCCCGTTTATCTGACCCCAGCACAGGCAAGGTGACGTTCGGTTATAGCGCAAAAGCCAAAAACGGTGGCCGCCCGACGCCGTCGGATGATGCGGTCGAACAGGTGCTGGATGTGCTTTCCAGTCCGGATAATCCCTATCTCGCCGCGAGGAACTGGCTGATCGCACGCTGGATGCGAGACGTGGGCTTACGTCGTGCGGGCGTTGCCTCGTTGACGATCGAACGCTTGCGGGCGTCGCTGGTCGCCGAGGGCATTCTCGCGCCCAACGAACATTTTACGCGCGCAGGCACATCATCGAAATCTCGTACGGAGATGCGCGGCGCGGTGGAACGCTTCCGTCAGAGCGGCCGCACATTCGTCACCGCAGAGATCATAGAGAAGGGCGGAAAGACCCGCGAAATCAAGGTGCCGTTTCAACTACTCCACCAGACCCTCGACTTTATATGGTCGGAACGCGCCAAGGTGCAGTCTTCCGGGCCGGTGTTTCACGGATATTTGTGGCTGTCGCTGAAAACCAAAGATGGATTAACCGCCAAGGCAGTCGGAGATATCGTCAAGGATGCCTTCGTCGTGGCTGACGTTCGGGGTAGCGGCCATCGATTGCGTGCCTGCTTTGCGGAGGAAGTCGTCTTCCGGCTGTATGCATTGGCAAAGGGGAGTTCCGACATCCTGTTCGATGACCACCAGATCTTGATCGACGCCGCAGAAGAACTTGGGCATTCCGACTGGCGTAGCTTGCGATACTATCTCAACAGGGCGGCTCGAAACTATGCTGCTCTCAACCGCGCCGTCCGGCCCGCGACAAGTTGAGGATCTCCATAAGGCTCGCTCCCGCAACCCCCTGCACCCCAGAATTTGAAAGGCCATCGGCTGCTGCTGTGTTGGCTCCGGGCTACGCCCTCCGCCAACACAGCAGCAGCCGATCCCGGCCGTAAGTGTCGCGGCCAAGTCTCCCGTAACCGTCGACTCTGCGGCCGTACCGCGCTAAGGATATCCAACGAGGAATACGTCAAAAGCAGGTAGTGGACGCGCAGGCGCGTGTTCCGGGCCGACAGTTCGGCGTGATACGACCTGCCGGTCCCGCCCGCGTCGCTGAACACCAGCACGCGCTTCTGGTCGTCCATGAAGGCGGCGGTCTCGGCCAGGTTGGCCGAGCCGGCTCGCGTCTCGACGACAAGGCGATCATGGCCGCCGTTGCTGGTCCTGCGGACGATGCGCCGCGACCGGCCAGTAACCTCGGCTACGATGTCGGTGCCGAAGCGCTGGACGATCTGGTCGAGCGCGCCGGGGACCGGCGGCAGGCTTGCCAGCTTCTCGATCAGCGCATCGCGGCGGGCGACGGCCTCACGGCTTTCGACCGGCTGGCCGTCGCGCGTGACTGGCCGCGACGACAGCCTCCCCTCCGAGTCTGTGAAGGGCTCATAGAGCTGCACCGGGAAGGAATGGCGAAGGTAGTCGAGGACGTATTCCCTCGGCGTGATGTCGACGCGGACGTCGTTCCATTCCTCCGTGGGAAGCTCGGCCAGCCTGCGCTCCATCAGCGCCTCGCCGGTCGAGACGATCTGCACGACGGCGGCATGGCCCGCCTCCAGATCGCGCTCGATCGAGCGGATCAGGGTGGGCGTCTTCATGCTGGTGAGCAGATGGCCGAAGAAACGCTGCTTGGCGCTCTCGAAGGCGGAGCGCGCGGCCGACTTCGCCTGCTTGTTCAGCGTGCCGGAACCGCCCTCGCTGCCGCCGGTGATGTTGGCGGCCTGCATGGCGGCGTCGAGGTTGTTGTGGATGATGGCTTATCGCGAGGAAGCGGTAATGCGGAGGAGCGCGGCGTAACCGGCGAATTCCCATGATAGTGTGCGCAGTTGCTGCGCATTATATTGGTTGCGAACCTCGGCGGTCCCTGGACCAGCTGAGGAGGCAATCATGTTGAAGTTGCATGACGAGTTGATCACCGAACTCTCGAATTCGCTCACCACACAGAATTACAATCCCGTGGTCGTGGCGAACCACCGTCTCTACGCCCGCGCGTTTCTCGATTATCTGGCCGAGTGCGATATACAGGTCGAGACTGTGACGCCGCAGCAGGTCGATCAGTATTTTGGCTATGCGGTTCAGGATTTTGAGATCCAGTACGGTCGGCCTCCCAGTGCGCGTTGGCACATGTTGCCCCGCACCGCGATCGCCAAGCTCCTCCGGCTTGCTCAAGGCAATTGGCCCCCGGACGCAGAAATGATCGGTCCCGATGACGAGCATCGACATGAAATTTGCCGCGAATACGAGGCATGGCTGCGCGAGGAGCGCGGTTTGGCAAGCGCGTCCATTGCGGCGCTGATGTGGGAGGCGCGAAACTTCCTGCGATGGCAGTTCGACCGGGCCGGTGCCGCCAGCCTCGAAACGTTGAGCATCGTGGACATCGATCTCTACATGGACATGCGCGCGCCTGGTTTACGGCGCAAATCATTGGCCGATGTCGCTGAGCGTCTCCGTTCGGTGGTTCGCCATCTGCATCGGACGGGTCGCATCCCGACCGATCTGACGCCACACATCATCGGCCCCATGCTCTATGCCTACGAAGATGTGCCGTCGACGCTGGAAAGGAGCCAAATCGCCGCGGTTCTGGCGACAACGCAGGAGGACAGATCGCCACGCGGACTACGCGATTATGCGATACTTCAGCTGCTTGCCACGTATGGGCTGCGCGAAGGTGAGATATGCCGCCTTCGGCTCGATGACGTGGACTGGCGCGCAGAATCCCTCCGGATCTGCCACACCAAGACCAACGCGTACTCGTACATGCCGCTAATGGTGACTGTTGGTGAAGCGCTGCTGGATTATCTGCGCCTTGGGCGGCCCCAGGTTGAAGTGCGGGAAATCTTCGTCCGATCCTGCGCACCCTATATCGCAATGACGAACCTGTACGGCATGATCCGCGGTCGGTTGGCCGCCGCAGGCGTAGTGCCAGCAGGAAAGCGGGGGCCGCATGTCTTCCGCCACGCACGTGCGGTCGAAATGCTGCGGGCATCGGTCCCGCAAAGATCATCGGCGACGTGCTCGGGCATCGATCCACCGAATCCACCAATACTTATCTCAAACTGGCAACAGATGATCTCCGAGCCGTGGCACTCGAGGTGCCTGGAATGGAGGTGCTGTCATGAGCGCCTGGCACGATCCCGATCGCACCGTCGTCGACGCCTTCCTGGTAAAATCGCAGTTCCGGCCGGGAAGCGTACCGACATATCGCTGGTTCCTTTGCACCTTCGAAGATGTTGCCCGCCGGCATCCGGCGGTGGACCGGCAGATGCTCGACGCCTGGCTGAAGGAGATGCAAAAACGTTGGCGATTGTCGACGCTGCTCAATCAGGTCTGCATTGTCGACCGCTTCCTCGACCACCTCGTCGAAATCGGGCTGATCGCCGACAACCCTGTTGCTGCACTTCGCCGTCGGTACAACGTCAAGCAAAGCAAGCCGATCTGGCGGGCCTTGGCTTCCCCGAATCCCGACGAATCCTTGGCCGCGTTACGACGGCCTGCGCCCTTCGGCAGCGTGCTGGGTGACTTCATGCAAGACCATGTCATGCTGATGCGCAGCCGGGGATATCAATATGAAGCGCAGGCTCACTGGCTGCTGCGGTTCGATCGGTTCCTTCAGGCCCGTCCCGACCTCGCGGAGCAACCACTTGAGGCAATGATTGCGAGCTGGGCGGCTGCCAAGCCGACCCGCAACCACGCGGCTGAATGCCAGAAGCTGGCGCGCATCCTGACCAAGGCGCGGTTCCGCCTCGATCCGACTATCCCGCCAAAGCGCTTCAATCCCCGGCCAGAGCGGGAAGTAGCGCGGGAGCATCGGCAACCGCATATCTTCAGCCCGGCTGACGTTCGGCGTATGCTCGATACCGCACGGACTTATCCGTCGCCGGACGCTCCGCTGCGGCCGTTGACCCTCTACACCATGATCATGCTGGCCTATTGTGCCGGGCTACGGCGAAGCGAGCTGGCATGGCTCGATCTTGGTGACGTGGACCTGCAATCAAGCACGATCACGATCCGGGAAACGAAGTTCTACAAGACCAGGATCTTGCCTCTATCCGACAGTGTCGCGGTCGAACTGCGCGCGTACATCGATGCGAGGCGGCGCGCTGGCGGCCCACAGAACCCGAAATCAGGGCTGTTCTGGCATGCCCACTTAAATGACCGCTACAGGCCCGAGGCGGTTACGACAATGATTACCAACGTCATGCGCCGTGCTGGGCTCAAGCCCGCTTCGGGCCGGACCGGGCCGCGGGTCCATGACCTTCGTCACTCGATGGTGGTGAACCGCATCCTCCAGTGGTACCGGTCCGGCATTAACCCTCAGGAAAAACTGCACTTCCTCTCGACCTACATGGGGCACCGGGATCTCCACTCCACGCTGGTCTACATCACCGTCACGCAGGATCTGTTGCAGGAAGCCAGTGAACGGTTCCGCGCGCTCGGCGCCCCGTGCCTTGTCACGGAGGCGCGGCCATGAGGAAAGGCAATCCATTGCCCGCGTTGTTGCGGGCGTTCTTCCAGGAGTGGCTGGCCGAGCAGCGCAGCGCGTCAATCCACACGATCCGCTCTTATCGCGACACCTGGCGGCTGCTGCTTCGGTTCGTCGCGGAGCGAAAAGGCTGCGGGGTCGCGCGGCTGACGCTCACCGACGTCTCGGCCGGCGAGGTGCGCGCGTTCCTTCATCATACCGAGCATGGCCGCAAGACCACGATCGGCACGCGGAACTGCCGACTGGCCGCCATCCGCAGCTTCTTCAGCTTCGTGGCGGACAAGAATCCGGAATACATCGCGCAGTGCTCAGAGGTCCTGGCTGTTCCGTTGAAGCGGGAGCCCACCTCCGCGCCGTGCTACCTCGAGCCCGAGGAGGTCGAGGCCATCCTCGCCCAGCCCAACCGATCGACACTCGAAGGGCTGCGCGACCATGTACTGCTCTCGTTCCTCTATAACAGTGGCGCGCGAATCCAAGAGGCGCTTGACCTCTGTCCCGAAGCAATCCGGTTCGATGCACCGAACTTCGTGCGTCTTTACGGCAAGGGGCGCAAGGAACGCATCTGCCCGCTCTGGCCAGAAACCGTGGCATTGCTCAGGAAGCTACTGGAGCGACAGCCGCGTGCGCCCGATGAGCGGATCTTCGTCAATCGATACGGTGAACCGCTAGGGGCGTCAGGGGTGCGGTTCAAGCTCAACGCCTACGTGGAACAAGCCGCGAAATCGACGCTGACCCTCCAGTCAAAACACGTTACGCCTCACAGCTTCCGGCACGCGACCGCCGTCCACCTCGTTGCCGCCGGGGTCGATATCACCGTCATCCGCAGTTGGCTCGGGCACGTCAGTCTCGATACGACCAATCACTATGCTCAGGCCAATCTGGAGACCAAACGAAAGGCGCTGGAACAGGTTGGCGCCCCGGCGGCGAGCAACGTGCCACCTTCGTGGAAGCGAGATGCCAATCTGATGGGATGGCTCGACACCCTATAGAATAATGTGAAGGACGTGGCGAAATGTTCCGCAGCTTTGCAGGACTACGCCGCGTTCCTCCGCATTACCGCTTCCTCGCGATAAGCCATCTTATGGCGAGCTGCGCATAAGATGGCGAAGGCGCCGGCATAGGCGTCGTAGATGCGGGTCTGCTCGGGCATCAGCTCGTGCTCGACCAGCTCGTATTCCACGCCGTCGAAGGAGAGCGAGCGGGCGGTGTAGAGGCCCAGCGCGCGCAGATCGCGGGCCAGCACCTCCATTGCCGCGACGCCGCCGGCCTCGATCGCCTCGACGAACTCGGCCCGCGTCGAGAACGGGAAGTCCTCGCCGCCCCACAGGCCGAGCCGCTGGGCATAGGCGAGATTGTGAACCGTGGTGGCGCCGGTCGCCGAGACATAGACGATGCGGGCGTCGGGAAGCGCATGCTGGAGGCGAAGCCCGGCGCGGCCCTGCTGCGACGGGGCGGCATCGCCGCGCTCGCCCTTGCTCCCGACCGCGTTCTGAAGCGCGTGGCATTCGTCGAAGATGACGACGCCATCCCAGTCGGTGCCGAGCCAGTCCACGATCTGCTGGACGCGGGACGCCTTCTCGCCGCGCTCCTCGGTCCTCAAGGTGGCGTAGGTCGTGAAGAGGATGCCTTCGGGCAGCGTGATCGGCTTGCCCTGCGGGAAGCGCGACTGCGGCGTAATCAGCAGGCGCTCCATGCCGAGCGCCGACCAATCGCGCTGAGCGTCTTCCAGCAGCTTGTCCGACTTCGAGATCCACAGCGCCTTGCGGCGGCCTCGCATCCAGTTGTCGAGGATGATGCTCGCGGATTCGCGGCCCTTGCCGACGCCGGTGCCGTCGCCGATCATGAAGCCGCGCCGGAAGCGGACCGCGCCCGTCGCGTCGTCCGGGGCCGCCTTCACGACGTCGAAGGTCTCATCGACCGTCCACGATCCGGCGAGATAGTCGGAATGGGCCTCGCCGGCATAGATCAGGGTTTCGAGCTGGGCGTCCGAGAGGAGATCGTGGATATTGCCCGGCAGGCGCGGCCGATAGCTCGGCTTCGGCGGCGCGACGGACGCCATCGCCGCCGACTGCACCAGCTTCGTCGGATGAGGCTGAGCGCCGGGGATGCGGATCGACTGGAGCGCGTATTCCTCATAGATGGAATCGGTGATGCCGGCGGCCCCGGCATCCTGGCGGTCGATGGTCTCGTAGCTGAGGTCGACCCCTTCCGGCTCGGCCAGGGGCTTCCTCGGCGCGACCTTCGCGGCGCGGGCGAGATAGCCGCGCACGGTGCGGGGCGCGGGCGTGGCTGCGACCGGAACCGCGACGGCGGGATCGACCGGCAGGCGGGCCGGCACATGCTCGGCAACCCATCCCATCAGCGTCTCCGCGTCCGGGGCGATGCCGGGCGACGCCGGAAATGCGGCCGGATCGTCGGCCGGCTGCTTGTCGATGACGGTGAGCCGCGTCGGGAACGTCGTGCCATGCTTGGCATAGACGGCCCCGTCGACGGCCACCGTGAACACGACGCGGCCGCGTTCCTGCAGACGGGCATAGGCGGAAGCCCATTCGGGCGCGTCGGGTGCGAAGTTCGCGCCGGTGATGGTCACGAGGCGACCGCCGGGAGCGAGCCGCGCCAACGCAGAGGCGACATGGCGGAATGCCGCGTCCGCCATTCGGGTCTCGACATGCGCCATGACGGAGAATGGCGGGTTCATCAGCACCACGGTCGGCGTCACGGCCAGGTCGAGGTGGTCGTCGATCTGGGCCGCGTCGAAGCGCGTGACGGACAGGGCCGGAAAGAGGGAGGAAAGCAGCGAGGCGCGGGTCTCGGCCAGCTCGTTGAGGACGAGCGTGCCCCCGGCGATCTCGGCCAGGATGGCGAGCAGGCCGGTGCCGGCCGAGGGCTCCAGCACGCGGTCGGCCGGCGTGATCGCCGCGGCGGTGGCCGCGACCAGGCCGAGCGGGATCGGCGTCGAGAACTGCTGGAAGGACTGCGCCTCCTCGGAGCGGCGCGTGTGGGTCGGCATCAGCGCCGCGATCTTCGCCAGAAGCGGCAGGCTCGCCGCCGGGGAGCCGCCCTTGCGGAGCAGCGCCTTGCCGAAGCGGCGCAGGAACAGCACCGTGGCTGCCTCGCAGGCTTCGTAGGCGGTCTTCCAGTTCCAGACGCCCGCCGCGTCGGAGCCGCCGAAGGCGGTTTCCATCGCGTGGCGCAGGGCCGGAGCGTCGATGCGCTGGCCGCGTTCCAAATGGGGGAGAAGGAGCTGCGCGGCCGCGAGGATAGCGGCGGCGGTGTCGGGCTCGGAGGCGAGCGGGACCGGCGCGGCCGCGTTCGCGGCCACGGTAGCGGGCATCATGTTCATCGGGGAGCCTCAAAGGAGAGCGGGAACGGGACGAGCCGCGCAGCGCTCTCTCGACCGCACCGGCTCGAACCCGTCCCGGTCTTCCTCTCCCTCTCAGGCCGCAGGCATGGCCGACATGGAGAAAGGCGCCCCGCCGGAAGGCGGGCCGCCTGCAATGTTCAGTCGAGGACTTGGGAAATCTCCGATGCCTCCGGATGGCGGACCGAGTAAACCCGAAGCCGATAGTAGCGCTGCGCCAGCAGCTCGGATTCGTACCGGACGGAAAGATGCGAGAGCGTGAGCAGCGTCGCCAGGATTCCGGCGGCATCCGCCGAGACCTCGCCGCGAAATCCAGTGATCTCGCCTTCGATCCGAAAACGGGGCTTCGAGGTCGGGGCGAGGAAGAGCGGCGTTCCACGGTATTCGTAGAATGCCCAGAAGCCCCCGCCATAGTCCTGCGGGCTGAGCCGCTCCATGAAGCTGTAGACCGTATTCTCCGCGATGATGAGGAGCGGCATGCCGAACAGAGCCGGCAGGAAGCCCTCGCGGCGATTGTCGGGCACCCGCGAGGCGTTATGGACGATCTCAGGCATCGCGCTCGCTCCCCTTGGGATCGCGGGCGGCGGCCATGATGGCTTCGGCCTTGGCGATCGCCGACACCGCACGTCTTCGCCAGAGCGCGAGTTCGGGCGCTGCCGGATCGGCGGCGGTGAATATCTTGAGAAGGCCGAGCAGCACCTCGAAATGCCGGGCCTTCCGGCGCATGGTGTCGCCATATTGCGAGGGAACCGGCAGGCTGCGCGCCGAGTGGGGAGCGCCGGTTCCTTCCCAGATGCCGCTGACGAAGGTTTCGCCGGGGGTGTCGTGGGAAATCTTGCGGATCGACCAATCCTCATCTTCCACCGCCAGCCGGCACGCCTTGTCGACGGTATCGGCCTCGTAGCTGCGAAGACGGTAGACCGGCACGTCATGCGCGGTCTCGATGGTGAAGATGGGCATGGATGCCTCCTGAAACGAAAAAGCCCGGCGCGAGGCCGGGCGGGGTTGGGAGAAAGTTCGGGAGCCGCGTCAGTGGCGGGTTCGCATGAAGGCGCGCTGGATCTCCGCATGGCGTCGAAGCATGGCGCAGTAGAACATCCTGCGGAGCAGCCGCCGGCACGGATCGGCGCGGACTTCGGGCGGCAAATATTTGGCGGCGGCACGGACCACGGCCCGTCCGGTATCGAGCGGGCTGACGCCGAGATCGGGATAATGCGACTGCAACATCACCGGCCTCCGTCATCGCGCGGCAGGAAGCCGGACGGATCGTTTGGGTCCGGCGGAAGATAGGCGTCGTAGGGATTGCCATCGGCCAGATGGCCGAACGGCGTGAAGACGTGCTCGCCGCCGTCGCGGCCGACCGCGCAGATGACGTAGCGCAGGTCGCCGGTCGTGGCGTCCTGGCACTCCATCAGCGCGAGGTTGCCTTCGCCCGCGGCTCTCAGCAGCGTGTTGAAGTTGGTGCGGGCATGGTCGGGAATCGCCATCGTGATCTCCTGAAACGAAAGCGGCCCGGCGCGTGGCCGGGCCGAGAGTGAAGGAAGGAACGGAGCGGCCGAAGCCGCCCCGCGACTATTCGGCGGCGACCAGGTGCTCGGGATCGCCCTCGGTGCCGGCCGCCACTTCGGCCTCGTCATCGGCGAGGAACGCGGGCAGCGCCTCGCCATCGCCCTCCGTGCCGGCGTCAAGCTCCGGCTCGGTGTCGAGCGGCGCAGCGGCTCGGGCAGCCAGCCGGTGTCGGCCAGGAGTCGCTCGGCCTCGTCCGCCATGTCGCCCTTCTTCAGATGGGCGATCAGGTCGGCCGCACGGTCGCCTGCGCCCTCGCGGACGGCTTCGAGGATGCGGGTCTTCGGAACGCGGCCGAGATAGTTTTCGACCGTGGGCCGGAAGCCCGCCTCGATCATGTCGAGGCCGGTGGTGCGGGCAAGCCGGTCAGCCTCCGCCATGCGAAGGTCGAGACCGTGCTGCGAGATGCCGCTGGCGCTGATCGGGTTCGGCCGCTCGTAGAGCGCGTTGACGCCGAAGCTGACGCAATGGGCGAGCAGCGCCAGGCGGCTGGCCTCGTCGAGCGCGGCGAGCCAGTCCCACAGCGCGTCGTCGTCGGACGGAAGGTCCGACTTCCAGCCGTCGTGCCGGTCCTTGACGGACTTCGCATAGGGGCTGTCCTTGAGGTCCGGTCCCTGTTCGCGGAAGTAGATCTCGCGGACGGAGGCCCCGACAGCAGCTCCGGTGGTGGAGCGCCCGAACGTGTCGCGCACCAGCTTGTGCAGCAGCGCCGTGAACGCGACCTGCGGGTTGGCGCCCAGCGCGTCGCGCAGGGCGAGCGTGCGATGCGCGGTCAGCTCTGCCACCAGCCGTTCCGACAGCGGACGGATGACGTCTTCCTCGTCGTCCTCCGTCTCGGACGGCTCACCGCCGATGGTGATGACGGTTCGCATGACGCGCGGCTCCCCGGAGCCGTCGCCATCCGCCTCGGCACCTTCGCTCTCCGGCGCATCGGCGTCGACCGTGGCGGCCGGCTCGTCCCCTGGGCGGACATAGCCGCGATCGACGACGAGATCGCCATCGGAATCGACCGAGATGAAGACGCCGGCGATGGCGATCTCGGCCGGATCGTAGACGGCCGGGCGGCATTCGAAGGCGTCCAGCGCCGCCTCGATCTCCGTGAGCCGCTGGTGCGTCTCGTCGGGCAGCTCGTCGCAGCCGTCATGCTCGGCCATCAAAGCGTCGTACTCGTCGCGCAGCGCCTGGCGCTGCTTGCGCTCCTTGCGCGTGAGTTCGGGCAAGGTGCCGGTGAGCGGGCGAAGGCCCCGTTCATGGCCGAGGGGAAGGTCGAGGCTGACGGTGATCCACTTCCAGCCCTCGGCGGCCACCTCGTCGGCGACGGTCCTGAGCTTTTCGGCCACCAGCCTGTCGAGCAGCGGCACGTCGTCGAGCCAGCCGCTATCCTCCTCGTCGAACAGGTAGCGGGGCAGCACCGGGCCGCCGGCGGCGATGTAAGCGTCGATTCCGACGAACAGGGCGCGCTTGTCGGAGGCCGGAACGCTGGTCTCGGTGAGCATCTGGCGGACATGCCAGGGCTCGCGGTAGTGCGACTGCCTCACGGCATCCCATACCTGCTCCTGGCGAACGTGATCGGGATTCGCGGTGAAGGTCTCCAGCAACGCCAGCGTCATGCCGTTCTCGGCATAGACCTCAAGCAGCTTGGGCGAGACCTCGGTGAGCGCAAGGCGCTGCTCGACATAGCGCTCCGTGGTGAGGTAGGCGGTGGCGACCTCCGCCTTGGACATGCCGCCGTCGACCATGCGCTTGAAGGCGCGGAACAGATCGAGCGGATGCAGGGCGAGCCGGAACGTGTTCTCGGCCAGCGAGTCGTCCACGGCCGACGTCCTGGCATCGGCCTTCTTGACGATGCAGGGGATCAGACCGTCCTCGGGGAAACGCCCCGCCTTGACGAGCCGGGCGATCGACCTGTAGCGGCGGCCGCCCGCAGGCGTCTCGAAATCGCCCGTCTCGTTGCCGTCCGCATCGAGGATGGCGCGGACATTGAGGCCCTGCACAAGATCCTCGCGGCGGTCGATGTCGAAGGTAAGTTCGTCGAGGCCGGCCTCGACGTCGACCTCGCGGACATTGCTGTCCGACAGCCTGATCCGGTTGAACGGAATATCGCGAGCCCGCGAGAAGACGATCATCGGGGCGGTGGACTTCTTCCTGGCAGCTCTTGCCATCGTGGTTTCTCCACGACGGGCGCGGAGAGCCTCTCTCTCCGCTTCCAACCCGTCACGGAAACCCCGGCCCCTCTCTTCCTCTCGGCTGCGCCGGCACAAGCCAGCGCAGCCATCGGCCCGGAAGGTCACAACGCGAACTGCCGGGGCCGCTCGCCGTTGAAGCGGTATTTGCAGCGCAGCGCCTCGATGGCGCCGTTCTGCCGCTCGGCCTTGCGGCGAAGCCGTTCAAGCTCGGCCTGAGCGGCATCGGTCATGCGATCGAGGATGCGCCGGTATTCGGCCTCGTTGGCGCCGGTCCAGCGGCTCATCCGGCGATGATACCAGCGCGACTTCGGGCGCCGCCTGATGGTCTCGGCTTCCGCGCCGTCGCAAAGCCGGCGCTCGACAAGGGCGAGGTTGTGCCGGGTCTGCGCCAGGCTCTCCTCCATGCGGGCGAGCGCCGTGCGCAACTGCGCGTAGGTCATCATGCCGCCCTCCTGTCGATCGAGGAGACGGCATCTGCGTCGGGCTGCTGATCGGCCGGGAGGAAGGAGAGCAGCCAGTCGGCCGCCTTGCTGGCCTGCGACGCGGCGCGGAAGATCGCGCGATTGTCCTCGCGCATCGTGTCGATCCACGCGCCGATATAATCGGCATGCCGCACCGTGGGCGTGATGCCGAGCGCCGCGCAACAAAACGCGCTTGATAGCTCGGCCACGCATTCCTCGATGAAATATTTCTTCGAGCCGAAGGAGCCGCCGAGATCGCGGGCGAGACGCGAGTGATGGCCGCTGGCGTGCGACAGTTCGTGCAGGGCTGTGCGGTGCCAGTTGATCGGCTCGAAGAAGGCGGCCGGCGGCGGCACCACCACATAGTCGAGCGCCGGAACGTAGAACGCCTTGCTGCCGCCGATGCGGAAGTCGATGCCGGTGGCCTTGATGAGCGCCTCGACCGTGGGCTCGATCTGGCCGGGCGGCGGGGGCGGCGCCGTGACGGTGACGTCTTCGGGAAGGTTCTCACATTGCGCCGTGTTGAACACGGTGAAGCGCTTCAGGAACGGGATCGCGTGGGCTTCCTCGCCGGTCTCCTGAGCGCGCTTCTTCTCGTCGTCGGGAATGAAGCGATCGGCGTAGACGACCGTGGTGCCGCGCTCGCCCTTGCGGACATTGCCGCCGAGCGAGAGCGCTTGGCGGAAGGTGAGCCAGCCCTGGCCGGGGAAGCCGCGCTCGACCACGGCGCCCCAGAGCAGGAGGATGTTGATGCCGGAATAGCGGCGGCCTGTGGCGGCGTTCTTCGGCAGGCCGAGGAGCGCGTCGGCCTCGGGCGTGCCCCAGGGCTGCACCCAGGGCACGCGGCCTGCCTCCAGCTCGGCGATGATCTTGTCGGTGATGTCGTCGTAAAGGCTCGTCCGGTCCGAGCCGGCGCGAGCGCTGCGGTCATGTCTTGCCATCGGGATTACTCCGCGACGGGCCTCGGGAGCCTCTCTCCCGATCCCGACCCGTCACGGCAAACCCGGCCTGCCTCTCACTCTAAGGGGGCGTTGCGGGGGTCTCCCCGCAGAAGGGGGTGCGCCGGCAACGAAGTGCCGGCCAGGGGGAAGGCTTTCCCCCAAAGACAACCATCAAAATCGTCCCACCAGCGATCCAAACCCGCGATTCACGCGCAATCGGTGCTGATGCGCCCCGCCGATTCTGGAGAAAAACCCCAGACTAAACCCCAGACTAAAATGGATTTTTATGCTGGGGAGCCATCGCGGCTAAGGGAGATTATAAAGTGATTTCAGAGAGTTAAATGGCGCGCCCGAAAGGATTCGAACCTCTGACCCCCAGATTCGTAGTCTGGTGCTCTATCCAGCTGAGCTACGGGCGCGCAATGGGCCGGGAGACCGGCCAAAACCGCAACGACAGTTGATCGCCGCGTTTCGTGCGGCGTTCCTAGCCACTCATCGCGAGAATTGCAAGCGGCCCGTCGCAAAACTTTCATCGGATTGTTCAGGCCGGCCGTCGCAGCGCATCGCGCGCTGCGTCGAGGTCGACAGGCTGGTCGGGAATGGTGATCGAAAAGACGGTGCGGCCGCCGCGGCTCTCCATCAGTTCAAGTGTGCCGCCATGGGCGCGCACCAGCTCATGGGCGATCGCCAGGCCAAGCCCTGTGCCGCCGCTGCGCGCCGAACCACGAAACGCGGTAAACAGGTGTTCGCGGGCCTTGGGCGGAAGGCCGGGACCGGTATCCTCGACGAGTATCCGGCATATCGTGCCGGTCCGGTCCGCATGAACCGAAAGGCGCCGCACCAGCGTTCCTTCCTGCTCGCCGGACATCGCCTGAATGGCATTGCGCGACAGGTTCGAAAGAACCCGGAAGAGCTGCTCGGAATCGGCGTCGATCTCGAAATCAGGCTCAACCGCGTTGACGAATTCGATTCCGGCGTCCGGATCGATGCCGAGCAGTTCGTTGACTTCATCGACCAATTGCCGCAGCCGCAGCCGCCTGCGGGCCGGCGGCGCTTCCTGCGTGCGGCCATATGAGAGCACGCCGTTGGAATAGGAGACCGCCCGGTCCAGCGCGCGCACCAGCCGCGGAGCGACGCGCTGCGCTGTCGGGTCCATCACCTTCGCCAGTCTGTCCGACATCAGCTGCGCGGCAGCGAGCATGTTGCGCATGTCATGGTTGATCTTGGAAACGGCGAGACCCAGATCGGCCAGATGCTTCTGCTCACCGAGCGTGCGCTGGAGCTGGCTCTGCATGGCGGCGAGTTCTCGCTCGGCAACGCCGATCTCATCCTCGCGGGCGTCCGGCCGGATGATCCGGGCGGGATCGTCCGGAGCCTCGGCGAACTCCAGCATCGAGCGCGTCATGGTGCGGATCGGCCGGATCATGATGCGGTTGATGGCATAAAAGACCAGCATTGCCGTGCTCAGCGACAGGACCAGCGACAGAAGGGCGACGTTGCGCGCATAGATAGAAGCGCGTTGCGAAGCTGGGTATCGCCGATCAGCAGTTCGAACTCGGTGTCGCTTTCGCCCACCGGCCCGAACACGCGCAGAACGCGGTTGCCGCCGAACAGGGCGGTGTAGATCGCCTCCTGCATGGCCATCAGCGGAGGCGTGTTGGCGAGGTCGACATGCACATCCACCTGCGGCGGCATCGCCGTCACCACCAGAAGCTGGGACGCACCCTCGGCACGCACAGCCACTGCCTTGGCGCCGAGCGCGATCAGCACGTCATCCTGCACCTCGCGGGACAGGCTTTCGGGATCGCTCTCCATCAATACGATGCCCACGGCAGCAGCCGTCGCAAGGCGCTCCTCAAGCCAGCGCAGCCGGAAATTCGCGATGGACGGCAGGAAGATCAGCACCTCCGCCAGCAGCACGAACAGGATCGTCAGCAGCAGCAGCTTGGTCGAAAGACCGCGTGACAGCGGCACCTGCTGTCCGGCGCGGCTCTGTTCTGTCTGGTCCGTGTCGCCGTTGAGCGGCAAACCAATCTCCCTGTCGCTTAGCCGGAGCCGCGCAGCATGCTTGTCAGCCGTCCCACGATCGACCGACGGGCTTTGTCTGCAAAATACGCCGAGGCCGCCCGTTTGCCAATTTCCCCGAATGACGGGTAGGCGGGCAGATAGGATGACATGTCGTCTGCGGTAAGGCCTCTGGCCAAGGCCAGCGTCCAGACGCCGATCAGTTCATTGGCCTCGGACCCGACCATTGTCACGCCCAGTATGCGTCCAGGCTCGTCGCAGATGATCTTGACGAAGCCGACGGTGCTGCCTTCGGCCTGTGACCGGTCATTGTCTGCATAGGCGGAGCGCAGGACGCGGATCGACTTGTGCTGGCGGCGTGCCACGGTCTCGGTGAGGCCTACGCTGGCCAATGCTGGCTCCGTCGCGATCACGCGCGGCAGGAGCAGTTCGTTTGCCTGCGCCGTGCCTTTGCCAAGGATGGCATCCAGCACGATTTCGGCCTGGCGGGCGGCCGCATGGATCGACTGTTGTCCTCCCGTCACGTCGCCGATCGCGTAAACCTTGCGGTTCGTCGTGCGCATCCGGTCGGAGACCTTGATGCCGTTCTTGTCGAAGCCGATGCCGGCCTTTTTGAGGTCGAGTTCCTCGGTCGTGGGCCGGGTATCCGGAAGTACGAGAAGCTGCGTGCCGTCGACGATCTCTTCGCCTCCGGTCTCGCTCCAGAGGTAAAGGCGCACGCCGCTTCGGCCTTTTCGCTCGATCCGGGTGGCGGTGGCGCTTTCGCGCATGTCGAGGCCCTCGGCCCGAAGCTCACGCAACAGGATCGATGCTGCCTCCGGATCCTGCAGGGCAAGCGAGACGGGTGTGCCGACGACTGTGACCTGAGATCCGAGCCTGGTGAATGCCTGTGCCAGTTCAAGCGTGGCATGGCCTCCGCCGGTGATCAGCAGGCGGGCAGGGCGCCGCGTCAGGGCGAAGATTGTCTCGACCGTCAGGCAGCCAACCTCGTCGAGGCCGGCGATCGGTGGCATTTCCGGTTGTGCCCCGGTGGCCACGACAAAATGCCGCGCCCTGATTTCGAACGCGCCGGCCTCGACTGTCCGCCGGTCCTTGAAGCGCGCGTGAGCCGAAACGATACGTACGCCCAAGGCGCCAAGCCGCTCGTCGGACATGTCCGGGGCGGTTGCAGCCGCTGCGTTGCGTACATGACGCATCACATGGCGGAAATCGATCTCCGCTTCGCGCCCCGTGACGCCGAAATGCGGGGCGCGCCGTATCGCATGCGAATGAGCCGCGGCCGCACAAAACGCGCGGACGGCTACGCTTGGATGGCCGATATGGGCGTCCTGTGCGCCGGCGCTGCCCACGAGTGCGACTGTTGCACCGGCTGCCGCGGCCCTCGCGGCGATCGCACGGCCGGCTGCTCCCGCGCCGATGACACAGATGTCGGGTTTAAGAATCTGGGTGGCCAAGGGGCTGGACTTGTCCTTTCGCGCATTATTCCGCATGCCCGCCTGATACGGCTGGCGGCATTTCGCGACCCCTGCGCGTTCTTACGATGGAGCGGCAGCTCGCCGCAAGTATCGGCAATGGACTAAGCTGCCGCCGGACGCCGGTGCGCATTATTGACACGATCCCGGCACATCCCTATAAGCCCGCTCACGCTCGGACCCAGGGTCCGGCGCAGCCTTGTGCTGTGCATGAACCGGTCGGGCGGACGCTCCTGCTCATACAGAGACAGATCCAAGAAGGGCCGCACCCGCGGTATTAAACAAATGAAGCGCACCTACCAACCCTCGAAGCTTGTTCGCAAGCGCCGTCACGGTTTCCGTGCACGCATGGCCACCAAGGGCGGCCGTGGCGTGATTGCCGCCCGCCGCAACCGCGGCCGTAAGCGGCTGTCGGCCTGACGTGGCCGCAGGCCGGGCAGTTGTCGAACCGGCCAACCGGCACATCACCCGGGCGCTTGAAGAAGCGCTCGGAATTTCTGGCTGTCCGGCGGGGCGAAAAGCGCCGCGGGCGGCTGTTCTTGCTTGAAGTTCTCGATCGCGCGGACGACGCGCCGCCCCGCTTCGGGCTGACGGTCACGAAGAAAGTCGGGAACGCTGCGGTGAGAAACCGCATCCGAAGACGGCTTAAAGAAGCCACGCGCGTGCATGCCGGTGGTGACATGTCGACCGGCAACGACTATGTGATCGTCGGGCGGCGCGAGGTGCTCGCAGTCCCCTTCGACGATCTCAAGCGAGAACTTTCCCGCAGGATACGCGGCGCGCGGTAAGGGAACCGTATGGAAAACAATCGTAACTTCTTCATCACGATCGCGCTTTCCGTGCTGATTCTGGTGCTTTGGCAGGTGTTCTATATGAACCCGCGCATCGAGGCGCAGCGTGAAGCAGCCCGCATCGAAGCGGAGCAGCAGGAACAGGCGCAACCGTCCGCGACACCGCAGCCGGGCCAGCAAACGGCCGCCGGCAATGCCGACCTGCCGGGCGGCGAGGCGCCTTCGGGCGGTGTGCCGGGCGCCGGCGGTGGAGTGGCAGCGGGGTCCAGCCGCGCCGACGCGCTGGCTGCTTCGGGCCGCGTCGCCATCGATACGCCGCGCATCTCGGGTTCTCTCAGCCTTACCGGTGCGCGTATCGATGATCTGATCCTCAAGGACTACCGCACGACCGTCGAGCGCAACTCGCCCAACATCGAATTGCTCAATCCAGCGTCGATGGCCGACGGCTACTATGCCGAGGTCGGTTATATCGGCAACGAGTCCGTCGGTTCACTGCCGGGCCCTGACACTGTGTGGACGGTCGAGGGGCAGCCGACGCTGACGCCCGACACGCCTGTTACGCTGACCTATACCAACGACCGTGGGCTGACATTCGCGCGCACCATCGCCGTCGATAGCAACTACCTGTTCACGGTCTCCGATACGGTGACGAACGAAAGCGGCGAAGCGATCTCGCTGTCCAACTACGGACGCGTCGCACGCATCGGAACGCCGAAGACCGCAGGGTTCTTCATCCTGCACGAGGGTCTGATCGGTGTCACCGGCGAGGAGGGGCTGCAGGAAATCAAGTACAGCAACCTCGTTGACGACCGCCAGATCGTGCCCGGCAAGTCGCAGGACGGCTGGCTTGGCATCACGGACAAGTACTGGGCCGTGGCAATGGTGCCCTCGGGCGCCCAGCCTTTCCAGCCGCGTTATGCCTATTTCGACGATGGCCGCATCCGTTTCCAGGCTGACTACCTGACCGACCCGCTGGTGGTCCAGCCCGGCCAGTCGCAGACCGTCGAGACACTGGTCTTCGCCGGCGCCAAGGAAACCGGCCTGATCGATGCCTATGAGGAAGACCGCCAGATCAGGCAGTTCGACCTCTTGATCGACTGGGGCTGGTTCTACTTCATTACCAAGCCGATGTTCTACCTGATCGACTGGCTGTTCAGGGTGCTCGGCAACTTCGGCCTCGCCATCCTGGCCACCACCGTCATTGTGAAAGCGATCTTCTTCCCGCTCGCCAACAAGTCATACAAGTCGATGGCGAACATGAAGAAGATGCAGCCGAAGATGCTGGAAATCCGCGAAAAATACGCGGACGACCGGATGAAGCAGCAGCAGGCGATGATGGAGCTCTATAAGACGGAGAAGATCAATCCGATCGCGGGCTGCTGGCCGGTGCTTATCCAGATCCCGGTCTTCTTCGCGCTCTACAAGGTGCTCTACGTCACCATCGAGATGCGGCATGCGCCGTTCTTCGGCTGGATTCGCGATCTGTCGGCGCCCGATCCGACGTCCGTGTTCAACCTGTTCGGCCTGCTGCCTTACGACGTGCCGTCGTTCCTGATGATCGGCGTATGGCCTCTGATCATGGGCGTCACCATGTTCCTGCAGATGCGCATGAACCCGACCCCGCCCGATCCGACCCAGGCGATGATCTTCAACTGGATGCCGGTGGTCTTCACCTTCATGCTGGCGACATTCCCGGCCGGCCTCGTGATCTACTGGGCATGGAACAACACGCTCTCGATCATCCAGCAGGGCGTGATCATGAAACGCCAGGGCGCCAAGATCGAGTTGTGGGACAATCTGATCGGCCTGTTCCGAAAGAAACCGAGTCAACCGGCGGAATAGCCGGCTGCCCAACTACCAACGGCCCGCCTTGCGCGGGCCGTTTTCGTTTCGATGCCAGTCAGAGCGCGGCCAGTTCCCGGTCCGCCATCCGCTTGAAACCATCGACAATCGTGCGCCCTTCATCGGGCGGCAGTTGCAACGCTATGCGCATCGTTGCCTCGCCAAGATGCATGATCAGTAAGGCAGAGGTTGAGACCGTCTCGGCGTCGGCATCGGGCTTGAGCGTCATGATGGCTTCGGCGAGCAGCGCACCGTTACGACGGCTTTCGGCGAGTTCCAGCGCGGCCAGCGACTTGTCGGTCTGCATCGCCCCCAGATGTCCCGCATGACCGGTTCGGCGAGGAAGATCGCGTAGTACTCGTCGATCAAATCGGCGAACGAGCTGCGCAAGGCCCTCATTTCCCGCGCGCCTGCCAGCCCGTCCTCGATGCACTGGCGGCTTTCCGCATGAGTGCGCTCCGCCAGCACCCGCACGATCGATGCCTTGTCTGGGAAGAACTGGTAGAGCGAGCCGATCGGAACCCCGGCGCGGGCGGCGATGTCGCTCATCTTCATGGCATCGCTGCCGCCTTGCGTAATCAGCTCTTTTGCCGCCTCCAGCATGCGCTCGTAGCGCTCGCGGCTGCGCTTCTGTACCGGCTCGCGGCGCGGCGCGGGCGCCTCGGTCGCGGCGCTATTCTCCGACAGTCGGCCATCTATCATGAGTAGTCCTCATATTCTGCTTGACGCCCATAATACGAGGATGTATCACGTTTGCAAATGCGAGCAATACTCATATTTTGAAGGAGAGATCAAATGAGTGGCATCAATGCAGGCAGCGGTCCGGTTCTGTTGATCGGGGGAAGGGGCAAGACGGGCAGTCGCGTGGCCGACGCTCTGGAGGCTAAGGGGATAGCGGTCCGACTGGGCTCCCGATCCGCCACGCCGTCTTTCGACTGGCACGACGCGAGCACGTGGCCTGCGGCAATGGAGGGCGCAAGCGCGGCCTACATTACCTATTATCCAGACGTCACCGTTCCCGGCGCCGTTGAGGCAATCGAAGCTTTCGTCCGGCTTGCGCTTGATAGCGGCCTGCGTCGTCTTGTCTTGCTGTCGGGTCGTGGTGAAGAGGAGGCGATCCGTGCCGAACAGGTGCTCATAGGCTCCGGAGCGGACTGGACGGTGGTTCGTGCATCGTGGTTCATGCAGAACTTCAGCGAAAGCTTCCTCGCAGAGGGCGTCGTTTCGGGGGAAGTTGTCTTCGCCGCCGATGCTGTGCGCGAGCCCTTTGTCGATGTCGAGGATATCGCCGACGTGGTCGTGGAAGCGCTCATCGGTGACGGCCACGTGGGGCAGATCTACGAAGTAACCGGCCCGCGCCTCATAACATTTGCAGAGGCTGTTGGGGAAATCGCGGAAGTGACGGGGCAGCAGATCCGCTACGTTCCACTCAGTGTCGATGACTATGCGGAGGGCCTCAGACAGGCAGGCGTCCCGGACGAATATATCGATCTGCTGGTGATGCTCACCCGCGAGGTTCTAGACGGCCGTAACGAGAGCCTGTCCGACGGTGTACGCCGGGCGCTCGGCCGCGAACCGCGCGACTTCCGCGACTATGCGCGTGCCGCTGCGGCATCCGGCGTCTGGAAAGGATGAGTGCCATGAGCCCGATCATCTATTCGACCACGGTGGCCGCCGCGCTCGGCGCGGGCCTGATGGGCGGTTTCTTCTTCGCATTCTCCAATCTCGTCATGCCTTCGCTGCGGCGGCTAACGCCGCAGGCCGGCATCGAGGCTATGCAGGTCATCAACGAGGTCGTGCTGAACCCGATCTTCTTTCTCGGCTTCTTTGGCACGGCGCTTCTGGCGTTGGTTCTGGTAGCTTTCGCGGCCATGAACTTTGCCGGGCTTGGCATGCCCTGGCTGCTTGCCGCAGGCATAGCTTATCTGGCCGGGGTGATCCTGGTCACCGTGCTCTTCAACGTGCCGATGAACAACGCCCTGGCTGCGGTCGATCCGTCGAGCGCTGCCGGCGCAGCCTTGTGGGCCGACTATCTCGATCGCTGGACGATGTGGAACCATGTCCGCACGGTCGGTGGATTGGTTTCCAGCGGCGCCTTCATCCTCGCCGTAAGGGCCGCCGCATGACGAAACGCAAGGCGCGGTAGCCCTCTTTGTCGCCGTGCCTTGCCCTCGGACTGGTCGCGATGGATTATTGCTCTGCGATCTGCAGCAGGATTGGAGAGCGTCCATGGAAGGAAGTGGCCCAAGACCCGAGATCAAGCATCCCATCCCGATGCACCCGCGCGTCGGCTTTCTCAAGCCACTCATCAATCGGCCCAATATCGAGATCGGAGACTTCACCTACTACGACGATCCCGACGGGCCCGACGCCTTTGCCGAGAAGTGCGTATTGCATCATTACGAGTTCATCGGCGACAGGCTGGTGATCGGTAAGTTCACGGCGATTGCCGAAGGGGCACGCTTCATCATGAATGGCGCCAACCATGCCATGTCCGGCTTTTCCACCTATCCGTTCAACATCTTCGGCGCAGGCTGGGAAGAGGGGTTCGACGAGACGACATGGGAGCGCGAGCTGCGCGGCGATACGGTGATCGGCAACGATGTGTGGATCGGCATGGAGGCGGTGGTGATGCCGGGTGTGACAATCGGCGACGGCGCCATCGTTGCGGCGCGTTCGGTGGTCACGCACGATGTGCCGCCCTACGCTATTGCCGCCGGCAATGCGGCGCGCGTCGTCAAGATGCGCTTCGACAAGCAGACGGTCCGCCGCCTTCTCGCTGTCGCGTGGTGGGATTGGCCGGTTGACAAGATCACCCGCAACCTTGATGCCATCCGCGGCGCCGACATCGATCGGCTCGAACGGTCGGCATGAGGGAACCCGCGATGACGAATGATGCTGAGGACGCGACGCGCGACCTGTTCTCGCGCCCATGGGTTTTCATCCGCGGCGTTCCCTCGATGAAGTTTCTGCCACCGGAAGGGCCGGCGGAGATCGCGTTTGCTGGCCGGTCGAATGTCGGCAAGTCCTCGCTCATCAATGCGCTCGTCAGCAAGAAGGGCCTCGCGCGTACATCGAACACGCCAGGCCGTACCCAGGAACTCAACTATTTCGTGCCCGACGGCTTCTCCGGAGAGAAGGGAGACCTGCCGCCAATGGCGCTGGTCGACATGCCCGGCTACGGCTACGCCAAGGCGCCCAAGGCACAGGTGGATGCCTGGACCAAGCTCGTCTTCGACTATCTGAAGGGGCGAGTGACGCTGAAGCGCGTCTATCTGCTGATCGACGCGCGCCACGGTGTCAAGAAGAACGACGAGGAGGTCATGGACCTGCTCGACAAGGCCGCCGTGTCCTATCAGATCGTCTTGACCAAGGCGGACAAGATCAAGGCGGCCGGCGTGCCGCGCCTCATAGAGGAGACGGCCGCGAAAGTGCGCAAGCGGCCCGCGGCCTACCCGCGATCATCGCGACGTCGTCGGAAAAGGGCGAGGGGATGGACGAGTTGCGTGCGGCCATAGCGCTTGCGGTGGCAGGAGGCTGAGATGTTGCGGGGGATATGCCCCTTCATCCAAGATTCTGCTGCAAAACAAGGCAGCTTGATTGCCGGGCCCATAAAATTCGCATAGCTTTGACCAAACGATAAAAAGACGGGATTCCAACAGAGTTTCGCGCCAGCCAGAGGTGGTTCAATGCCCAGCTTTTCAAACACGTCCAGAACTTTGCCAGTTTCGCGCCGCGCCCTGCTCAAAACCGCGGGTGCGGGTGCCGCGCTCGGTCTCGCCGGCACCTTGCCGTCGCGGCTTTTCGCGCAGGAGCCGCTCAAGGTCGCTGCCGTCTACACCGTGCCGACGGAGCAGCAGTGGGTGAGCCGCATTCACCTTGCGGCCAATGCCGCCAAGGACCGCGGCGACATCGAATATGTCTATTCGGAAAACACAGCCAACAACGACTATGAGCGCGTCATGCGCGAATATTGCGAGGCCGGCCAGAAGCTCATCCTTGGCGAGGTGTTCGGTGTCGAGGATGCGGCGCGCGACGTTGCCCGCGACTATCCGGACGTCGCCTTCCTGATGGGCTCCAGCTTCAAGGAAGACCCATCGGTGCCGAACTTCGCGCCGTTCGACAACTACATCCAGGATGCGTCCTACCTGACCGGGCTGATCGCGGGCGCCATGTCGCAGACCAAGAATTTCGGCATGGTCGGCGGCTACCCGATACCGGAGGTCAACCGGCTGATGCATGCCTTCATGGCCGGTGTGCGCGAGGTGGCGGCCGACGCGAAGTTCCAGGTCGCCTTCATCGGTTCGTGGTTCGACCCGCCGAAAGCTAAGGAAACCGCCTTCGCCCAGATCGATGCCGGCGCGGATGTCATGTATGCCGAGCGCTTCGGCGTATCGGATGCCGCACAGGAGCGCGGTATCCTTGCCATCGGCAATGTCATCGATACCCAGGCCGATTATCCGGAGACGGTTGTGGCTTCGGCGATCTGGCATTTCGAGCCGACGCTCGACAAGGCGATCGAACAGGTCAAGGCTGGCAGCTTCACCGCGGCCGATTACGGGGTCTATTCCTTCATGAAGGAGGGTGGCTGCTCGCTCGCACCGCTCGGTACGTTCGAAGGCAAGGTGCCCGCCGAAGTGAAGGCGCTGGTGGCGGAGAAGGAAGCCGCCATCAAGGATGGAAGTTTCACGGTCGAGATCAACGACGAAGAGCCGAAATCGAGCTAGGCACCCGTTCTTCTCCTCGCTTGAAGAGAGCCTACCCGTGGCGCACACGATGATACCGCTTGGCGATGCTGACCGGTGTCATGGTGCGTCCTTCGAGGCTCGCTGCGCTCGCACCTCAGGATGAGGGATGCTAATGCACGACGCACCTCATCCTGAGGTGCGAGCGCAGCGAGCCTCGAAGGACGCACCTCGTCGATAACCGGCAGTTGGACTCTCTTGGTTTGGCTTCATGACCGCACCCGCCCTCCGCATTTCCGGGATCACCAAGCGCTTCGGGTCGCTCGTCGCCAACGATGCGATCTCGCTCGAGCTTGGGCAGGGCGAGGTGGTGGCCTTGCTTGGTGAGAACGGCGCGGGCAAGACGACTCTCATGAACATCCTCTTCGGCCACTATGTCGCCGATGAGGGTACGGTGGAGGTGTTCGGCGAGGCATTGCCGCCCGGTGACCCGCGTGCGGCACTGGCTGCCGGCATCGGGATGGTGCACCAGCATTTCACGCTGGCCGACAATATGAGCGTGCTCGAAAACATCGTGCTGGGAACGCAGAGCCCGTGGTCGTTGCGGCTGGATCGTGCGCAGGCCCGGGCGCGCATCCGCGAGCTCTCGCGCGATTTCGGCCTCGCGGTCGAGCCTGACAGGCAGGTCGCGGCATTGTCTGTTGGCGAACGCCAGCGCGTCGAGATCCTCAAGGCGCTCTATCGCGACGCCCGGATACTGATCCTCGACGAACCGACGGCGGTGCTGACGCCGGGCGAGACCGACGCCCTTTTCGCGACGCTGAAGATGCTTGTCGCCAAGGGGCTTTCGATTATCTTCATCTCGCACAAGCTCCACGAGGTTATGGCCGTCAGCGACCGGGTGCTGGTTCTGCGCGCCGGGCGCATCGCCGGGGAACGGACCACGCGCGACACGACTCGGCAGGAATTGGCCGCGCTGATGGTCGGAGAGGAGGTCCAGGCGCCGGCCGTTGCGCCGGTATCCCGGGGCCGGGCGTTGCTAACGCTCGACAATGTCTCCACAGCGCCGCTGGGCGGCGGCAGCCGGCTGGATGGCGTGTCGTTCGCGCTGCACGAGGGCGTCATCACCGGGCTCGCCGGTGTGTCCGGCAACGGACAGGCAGCGCTTGCCGCACTTCTCGCCGGCACAGCCGTTCCGGCAGATGGCGTCATGATGATCGATGCAGAAGCGATCACAAACTGGTCGCCGCGTACAGCACTTGCAAAAGGCGTCGCGCGCATTCCCGAGGACCGTCACGCCGTCGGAACGATCGCCGATATGAGTGTGACCGAAAACGTCATCTCCGAACGCTACCGCTCCGAGCGTTTCAGCAGTCGCGGCCTTGTCGACTGGAAATCGGCGCGCGGCTTCGCCGAGGCTCTCATCCGCGACTACGACGTGAAATGCCCGTCACCCGACACGCGTATCCGCCTGCTGTCGGGAGGCAATATCCAGAAGCTTATCCTGGGCCGTGCGTTGGACCCCGAGCCGAAAATCATCCTTGCCAACCAGCCGACGCGGGGCCTCGATGTAGGTGCTATCGCCTACGTGCATGGGAGGTTGCTGGAAGCGCGGGCGAGGGGTGCTGCGATCCTGCTGATCTCGGAGGACCTCGATGAGATCATGGCCCTGTCCGACGAGGTGAGGGTGATGTTTCGCGGCAGCATTTCAGCCCCCTCGCAACGCGGCGAACGCTCCATAAGCGAGCTTGGCGAACTGATGGCTGGCCACGGAGCGGAGGCGGCGCATCATGCGGCTTGAAGCCAAGCCTGCGCCGACGCTCGCCGTCACGTTGCTGTTTCCGCTCGGCGCCGTTGTCGTGACGTTCGTTTTGTCGTCGCTGCTGGTGCTGGCCGCCGGCGCATCGCCGTTCTCGGTGTTCGGCCTCGTGGTCAAGGGGGCGGCGGGCTCGCCCTTCGCGCTCGTCGAGACACTGACGCGGGCGACGCCGCTGATCTTTACCGGCCTTGCCGTTGCCGTCGCCTTTCGAGCCAAGCTCTGGAACATAGGTGCTGAAGCGCAGCTCTATGCGGGCGCCGTCATCACCGTGGTCTTGGGAACTGGCGCGCTGCCGCTTCCCGCGCTCGTGCTTCTCCCGCTTCTGATGATCGTCTCCGTGGCTGCCGGCGGGCTGCTGCTGCTTGGACCGGCGATACTCAAGACCCGCTTCGGCGTCGACGAGGTGGTGACAACGCTGCTGCTCAACTTCATCATGTTGCTGTTTGTCTCCATGCTGCTCGAAGGCGTGCTGAAGGACCCGATGGGTCTCGGCTGGCCGCAGTCCCAGAGGGTCGTCGCGGAGGCTCGGCTGCCGCGTCTGGTTCAGGGCTGGCGGCTCCATGCCGGCTTCCTGATCGCCGTTCTTGCCGCCGTCGCCGTCTGGGTCGTCATGAAGAAGACGACGCTCGGCTATGAGATGCGCGCCGTTGGGCAGAACGCCGAGGCCGCGCGTTTTGCCGGCATCCCCGTCAACGGGGTGCTGATGAAGACCGCGCTTCTGTCCGGTGGGCTGGCGGCTCTCGCCGGTTTTTCCGAGGTCGCCGGCCTCAAGGGTAACCTGACGCTCGATCTGTCGCCGGGCTTCGGCTACACGGGCATCGTCGTTGCCATGCTCGCCATGCTCAATCCGCTCGGCGTGGTGCTGGCGGCGATCTTCGTCGCAGGCATCTTCGTCGGCGCCGACGCCATGAGCCGTACGGCCGGCGTGCCGTCCTACATCGCCGAGGTGATGGTTGCGACCGCGCTGCTGACCATGGTCGTCGCGATCATGCTGACGCGGTTCCGGGTGAGGTGGAGATGAGGCGAATGTTGGCGCTCTACGTTGCCCCCTCTGTCCTGCCGGACATCTCCCCCACGGGTGGGGAGAGCGGCCGACCGTTCGGTTTTCGCCAATCGCCGGAATTGCAGAAGGAGCGATGGGCGTGAAGCTGCCGATCTCCCCCTTGTGGGGGAGATGTCCGGCAGGACAGAGGGGGCGCGAAGGAGCGCGGGCCTATCCACAACGGAGACGCCCCGTGATCGAAGCCTTCGAGATCCTTTTCACCGCGTCTTTCTGGGTCGCCGCGATCCGCATTGCCTCACCGCTGATCTTCGCCACCATGGGGGAGCTGATTTGCGAACGGGCCGGCGTACTCAATCTCGGTATCGAGGGCATCATCATGGTCGTCGGCGCCTTCGCCGGCTGGCTCACGGTGTATATGGGGGCGATTTGTGGTTCGGCGTGGCGGTCGCGGCACTTGCGGGCGCTGCCTTCGGCCTGCTTCACGCGACGCTGACCGTACCGCTGGGCCTGTCGCAGCATGTCGTCGGCATCGGCATCACGCTGCTCGCCACCAGCCTCACTTATTTCACCTACCGGATCGTGCTGCCGGAAGTGACGTCGCCGCCGCGCATCGAGCCTTTCCAGCCACTGCCGGTGCCGTTGCTTTCCGACATTCCCGTCGTGGGGCCAGCGCTTTTCAACCAGACGCCGCTGACCTACCTGGCCTTCGCAACCGTCGCGGTGGTCGCCTGGGTGCTCTATCGCACGCCGCTGGGGCTCGCCGTGCGCGCCGCGGGCGAGAATCCGTCCGCCGTCGAGGCGCAGGGCATCAGCGTCAATGCGGTGCGTATGGGCGCGGTGATGGTGGGCAGCGCGCTCATGGCGATCGGCGGCGCGTTTCTGACGATGTCGGCCTTTAACTCGTTCTTCTTCGAGATGATCAACGGGCGCGGCTGGATCTGCATTGCCCTTGTCGTGTTCGGCTCGTGGCGGCCCGGCAAGGCGCTGCTGGGTGCGATCCTGTTCGCGGCCTTCGACGCCTATCAGGTACGGCTCCAGCAGCTCACCGGCGGTGTCGTGCCCTACCAGCTCTTCCTGATGATGCCGTTCGTGCTGTCGATCCTTGCCCTCGTCGTCATGTCGCGGCGCGCGGCCTACCCGAAGGCGCTGATGATCCCCTACCAGAAAGGCGAGAGATGAGTTTCGACCTGATCGTGAAGGGCGGCACCCTGCCATCCGGCGAGTCTGCCGACATAGCCATTTCCGGAGATCGGATCGCGGCAATCGAACCGCGCATCGAGGCTGAGGCAGGCCGCATGGTGGACGCATCCGGCTGCCTCGTCTCGCCACCCTTCGTCGACCCGCATTTCCACATGGATGCGACGCTCTCTCCTACGCATCCCGCGCATCAACGCGTCGGGCACGCTGCTTGAGGGCATCGCGCTCTGGGGCGAGCTGAAGCCGCTGCTGACGCATGAAGCGGTGAAAGCGCGCGCGCTTGCCTATTGCGACTGGGCCGTCTCCATGGGGCTGCTTGCGATCCGCACCCACGTCGATGTCTGCGACGACAGGCTGCTTGCCGTCGAGGCCTTGCTGGAAGTCAGGCGCGAGGTCGCGCCCTATATCGACCTGCAACTTGTCGCGTTCCCGCAGGATGGCTATTTCCGCGATCCGACCGCGAAGACCAACACCGTCCGCGCGCTGGACTTGGGCGTCGATGTCGTCGGCGGCATCCCGCATTTCGAGCGCACCATGGACGATGGCCGCCGCTCGGTGACGGAGCTGTGCGAGATGGCCGCCGAGCGCGGTCTGATGGTCGACATGCACTGCGACGAGACCGATGACCCGCTGTCCCGCCACATCGAGCAGCTCGCTTACGAGACCCAGCGCCTCGGCCTGCATGGCAGGGTGGCGGGTTCGCACCTGACTTCCATGCACTCGATGGACAATTATTATGTCTCGAAGCTGCTGCCGCTGATCGCGGAGGCACAGGTCGCCGCCATTCCCAACCCGCTCATCAACATCATGCTGCAGGGCCGGCATGACACCTTCCCCAAGCGGCGGGGCCTCACGCGTGTGAAGGAAATGCTGGCGCATGGCATCCGCGTCGGCTTCGGACAGGATTGCGTTCTCGACCCCTGGTATTCGCTCGGCACCGCCGACATGCTCGACGTCGCCTTCATGGGCTTGCACGTCGCCCAGATGTCGCATCCCGACGAGATGCGCCGCTGCTTCGACATGGTGACGACGGAAAGCGCCGGCATCATGGGCCTCGATGGTTACGGCCTCGCGATCGGCAACAAGGCGAGCCTCGTCGTGCTCGACGCCGGCAACCCGGTGGAAGCGATCCGCCTGCGCGCCGACCGGCTTTGGGTCGTCGCCAAGGGCAAGGTGGTCGCCGAACGCGAGAGGCGCCACATGGCCCTGGCACTGCCCGGCCGGCCAGCGAGCATTCATCGCCGTCACGAAACGCCCCGTAGCCGGTAGATCGATCGGGGCGGACGTTTCCGGTCAGGGCCGCATTTCCGCGCCGCTTCCCATCGGGCTTCCCCTGCGGCATCATTCGCCCGCCTGCGAGAGTCGCGGGCAGGGGGAGGAGGACACATGGCTGCCATCGGAACGATCGTCATCTACATCATCATGGCATGCGCCGTCGCCGGCGCGATTGCCTCGATCAGGAATGCGGAAGAGGGGCTGGGCAAGGAGTTCCGCGAAGGCATCTATGCGATAGGCCCGATCTTCATTCCGGTGGCCGGCATCATGGCGGCTATCCCGTATCTGTCGGAGTTCGTGCGCGTGCTGGTGGGGCCGCTGTTTTCCGCGATCGGCGCCGATCCGGCAATCGCCGCAACCACCATCATCGCCGTTGACATGGGCGGCTACCAGCTCGCCGACGCGCTGGCGCAAACGCGCGACGGCTGGATCATGGCGGCGGTGGTCGGCTACATGGCTGGCGCCACCATCATCTTCTCCATTCCCGTCGGACTGGCGATGCTGGAGAAACGCGATCACAAATACATGGCGCTTGGCATCATGTCGGGCATCCTCAGCGTGCCCATCGGCGTTTTTATCACCTGCGCGCTGCTTGCGGTTTCAGGGCTCGAGGTGCGCCCGGTCGTTGCGACCGCCGACCCCGAAACCATGCACGCCATCGGCCTCACCTTCGGCGCGATCTTCGCCAACCTGCTGCCGCTGATCGTGTTCTGCGTGGCGATCGCGCTCGGCCTGCGCTTCGCGCCCGATGCGATGATCGCCGGGTTCCTCTGGTTCGGCCGCATCATGTATGCCGGGATCACGCTGGTGCTGGTCTTCTCCATCGTCGAATATTTCACCGGCTTCTTCACCAACGTGTTTGGGGGCTGGGGCTTCGACCCGATCATCGCCGACGAGGCCGACCAGTTTCGTGCGCTGGAGATCGCCGGCTATATCGGCATCATGCTCGCGGGCGCCTTCCCGATGGTTTACCTGCTGACCAAATATCTTGCGACGCCGATGGAGGCGCTTGGCAAGCGCATTGGTGTTGAGGCGCAAGGTGCGGCGGGACTGCTGGCGGCCTGCGCGAATATCCTGGCGATGTACCGGCTGGTCGGCTCCATGCGTCCCCGGGACAAGGTGCTGGCGATTGCCTTTGCCGTATGCGCGGCGTTCATGTTCGGCGACCATCTGGCATTCTCGGCCAATTTCCAGCCCGCCACGATCCTGCCGCTGATACTCGGCAAGCTCGGCGGCGGCATTGCAGGTTTCGCCATCGCGTTGTGGCTGTCGGTGCCCAAGGCCGTCGAACTGGCCGCCAGAGAGCCGGCCATGGCGGGGCCAGAGCCTGTAGTTGTAACAGGCTAACTGATCAGGCTGCGGCGGCGTGGCAGGAATCTGTTGAGCCGCCCCTTGCCAAAGTGGACTGTCGCGCTCAATTTTGTTGCATCATCCCGGATGTCGCGAGGACACCATGAAGCCGATCGTTCCGACCCTGATTGCCTTGGCCGTGCTGGCAGGCTGCACCACGATGACACCTGAGGAGCGCCGCGCGGCGGATGAGGAGACATGCGGCGAATACGGATTCCGCAACGGCAGCGAGGCATTCGCCGAGTGCTTGCAGCGCATCGAGCTCGACAGGCGCGCCGAGCGCCGCGCCAACATGGCTTCGTTCGAATTCAGCCGGCCGATGGTGGTTTATAGACCGGTTCCGGTTCCGGTGCCGCCGTCGAACTAGCTCACGCCTTCACGCGGCTGGCAGACGGATCGTAGAGCGGTTCGAGATGAATCTCGGTCGGCACGTTTTCCATGGCCACGACCAGCTCGTAGCGGCCTGACCGGAGGAAGTCTTCGGAAACACCTTCCGCCTTGCGGACATAGCCGTAACCGATGCCCTTGCCGACCGTGTAGCCGTGGCCACCGGAGGTCAGGTAGCCGACCGGCTCTCCGTCGCGCAGGATAGTTTCGCGCCCCAGCAGCACGACGTCGGGATCGTCCACCGTGAAGCAGGCCAACCGCTTGCCGAGAGGCTTCGCAGCCACCTCTTCGGTGGCCTTGCGGCCGAGGAAATCGATGTCCTTCTTCAGCTTCACCGCCCACCCGAGCCCCGCCTCGAACGGCGAGTCGTTGGGAGTGATGTCGGAACCCCAGGCGCGGTAGCCTTTCTCCAGCCGCAGCGATTCCAGCGCGCGGTAGCCGACCGGCTTTATCTCGAACGGCTTGCCTGCCTCCACAAGCGCGTCGAAAACCTCGCCGGTGGCGGCAATGGGAACATGAAGCTCCCAGCCGAGCTCGCCGACATAGGTGACTCGCAGTGCGCGAACGGTGTGGCCGGCGATCGCGATCTCGCGGACATGGCCAAACGGAAAGCCTGCGTTGGAGACGTCGGCATCCGTGATCGCCGCAAGCACGTTGCGTGCCTCCGGTCCCATCAGCGACAGCGTTCCGAAATCTTCGGTCACGTCCAGCAGCTTGGCGTGGCGGCCCGCCTCGATGTGGTCCTCGATCCAGCCGAAATCGTGGGTACGGAAGCCGGTGCCGGTGACGATGTAGAACCGGTCTTCGGCAAGCCGCGCCACCGTCAGGTCCGCCTCGATGCCGCCGCGGGTGTTGAGCAACTGCGTATAGGTGAGGCGCCCCGCCGGCTTCGACACGTCGTTGGCACAGATCCAGTCGAGCGCCTTTTGCGCGTCGGCGCCGGTCAGTTCGTATTTGGCGAAGGACGATTGGTCGAAGATACCGACCTTCTCGCGCACGTGGCGATGCTCTTCGCCAACGGCGTCGAACCAGTTCTGCCGGGCCATCGAGTATTCGTCACGCGCGCCGGGTTTTGTCGAGAACCAGTTGGGTCGTTCCCAGCCGAGCTTGGAACCGAAGACCGCGCCATGCGTCGTCAGGCGCTCGTAGAGCGGCGACACGATGCGGGGGCGGCCGCTTTCATATTCCTCGTGAGGGAAGGCGACGGTGTAATGCTTGCCATAGGCTTCCAGCGTGCGCGCGCAGACCCAGTCGCGATCCTTGTGCAGGCCGGAGAAGCGGCGGATGTCGACCGTCCACAGGTCGAGCGGCGCTTCGCCGTCAATCGCCCACTGCGCCAGAACCCAGCCCGCGCCGCCGCCGGACGCGATGCCGAAGGCGTTGAAACCCGCCCCGACGAACATGTTGGCGCATTCGGGTGCGGTGCCGAGGATGAAGTTGCCGTCGGGCGTGAAACTCTCCGGGCCGTTGATCATCTGCTTGACGCCGACGGTTTCGAGTGCGGGAACGCGCGCGATCGCCTGTATCATATGCTGCTCGAAATGGTCGAAATCGTCGTCGAACAGCCGGAACTCCCAGTCGTCCGGCACGTCCCCGCCAGGGAGGTTCGTTTCCCATGCCTGCGAGTCGGGCTCGTAGCCGCCCATCACCAACCCGCCGACCTCCTCCTTGAAATAGGTGCGACGGTCCGGGTCGCGGATCGTCGGCGCGTCGGCCGAAAGCCCGTCGATCGCCTCGGTGATGATGTACTGGTGCTTCACCGGCTGCAGGGGCACGTTGATGCCGGCCATCGCACCCACCTGCCGGGCCCATTGTCCTGCGCAGTTGATCACCTTTTCGCAGCCGATGTCGCCCTGCGTCGTCTTCACCTTCACGATGCGCTTGCCGTCCATCTCGAAACCGGTGACGCGCACGTCCTCGAACAGTTTCGCGCCGTGCATGCGCGCGCCCTTAGCAAGCGATTGGGTAATGTCGGACGGGCTCGCCTGGCCATCGGTCGGCAGCCATGACGCGCCGACGAGGTCGCTGGTGTCCATCAGCGGCCACATGCGCTTGACCTCGTCCGGCGAGACGAGGTGCATATCCATGCCGAAGCTCCTGGCCGTCGTCGCAAGCCGGCGGAACTCCGTCCAGCGGTCCTGATTGGTGGCAAGGCGCAGGCAGCCCCCGTCATCTTCCAGCCTGTGGCAAGGCCCGTCTCAGCCTCCAGACCTTTGTAGAGGTCGACCGAATATTTCAGCACCCGCGTGATCGAGGCTGACGAACGCAGTTGCCCGACGAGGCCGGCCGCATGCCAGGTCGAACCCGAGGTGAGCTTGCCCTGCTCCAGCAGCACCACATCGGCCTTGTGGTCGCGAGCCAGGTGATAGGCGGTGGAGCAGCCGATGATACCGCCGCCGATGACGACGATCTGGGCGTGTGATGGCAGGCTCATGTCAGGGCTTTCCGTAGGTCGAGCGATAGGTGTCCAGCGCGGCGGCAAGGCGCTCGAGGTTTTCTTCGCTGTAGGCGACGAAATCGACGCCCGGCGTATCCAGGTGAAGTTCGGATACCATGCTCCACATCGCCTCGCGCAGCAGCGAGGCGCATTGCATGGCGGCGAGCGAGCGCTTCAGTTCCGGCGAGGGTGGTGCGTCGAAATAGGCCTCCAGCAGCGCCTCGGATTCCTCGGTGGAGAAGTCGGCGTTCGACGACAGCCCCGCAAGGTCGAACATGGCGGTCGAAAAGCCGGCATATTCGAAATCGATCAGCCAGAGCCGGTCGCTGGTGTCGAGCAAGTTTGCGGGCAGCAGGTCGTTATGCCCGAAGACGATCGGCAGCGGGAGCTGAGCCTTTTCCATCTCCTCGGCAAGCGCGAGATAGCCCGGCAGGTCGGCGACCTTGCGGCTGTTGCCTGCTTCCAGCGTGCGCGCGTAGTCGCGAATGACGTGGAACACCCAGAAGATGAATCCCGCGCCGGTCACGTGAGTCGGCATAGTCGTATGGAAACCACGCATCAGGTCGGCAACCCGACCGATATTGGCTCGCACGTCTTCAGCGCCGTAGGTTTTCGCGCCGAGAAACTGGCTGACCATCACGCCTGGCTGCGCGAACTCCAGTGCTGGGGCAAAGCCTGCTTCATGGGCTGCGCGGGCCGTCATCCTCTCACGCTCGCGATGAACGTGGTGGAAAGGATAGTCATCGCCGAACCGCACGACATGCTTGCCGGCATCGTCGACGACGAGAAAGTTCTCGTTTGAAAGGCCCCCATGCAGCGGCGAAATCGTGATGTCGCCTTTCCAGCAGGGAAGATTGCGAATGGCGGTGTAGAGAGAGTCCATGGCCGCAGAGTGTTTCGAGGTCTAGCGGGTTGTCAATCGGCCACGCCCGACCGGCAGTTCTGATATTGCGGAAGGTGTTAGGGTCGCAAGACCGGCGTCATATGGACGACATATTGGGCATCTAGAAACGCTGCCAACACGAAATCGTCCTCCCGATGACCACGGATGAACTGGCATCGACGGCGGGATGTAGGGAAGGGTCGGGTCAATCCCGGCCTTTTTCGTTTTTATCGCTTGTGGTCGATGCCGCTCCCCTTATCCGTGCGTCCTTCGAGGCTCGCTGCGCTCACACCTCAGGATGAGGGAAGTGGATTGATCGACCCCACTCACAGCGGGCTCGATGCACTACAGTCCTCATCCTGAGGTGCGAGCGCAGCGAGCCTCGAAGGACGCACGGAAAGGCTGGATCTACCCCGCCTTGCGCTCTTCGGCCGGGCGCCGGATCGAGGCCGATGCTTCGAGAACTATGGGCAGAAGTCCCTCGCCGCCGGCGTCGACGACCTCGAAGAAGTGTCGCCGCATGCGCGGTTCCCAGAATTTGTTGATGTGCTCGGCGGTGCCGGCAACGCCTTCATCGTGCGGCTTGGACAGGAAGAAGGTGCCGATCTGGTTCGCCATGCGGATCAGCTTCGCGTGCGGGCCATTGGCCCCGGTATCGTCATGCGACATGCCTGGCCACTCCACTTGTCAGACGATGGGGATGGGTGAAAACGTCGAATTCCTCGCCGCGCACCAGCGCAACCAGCGTCATGCCGGCGTCCTCGGCGGTGCGGACCGCAAGGGCGGTTGGCGCGGAAATGGCGATGATGACGGGCGAGCCGATGGCCGCCGCCTTCTGCACCATTTCGACCGAGACGCGCGACGTCACCACGACCGCGCCGGTCGATCCGTCGACGCCCGCGCGCGCCAGTGCGCCCGCGAGCTTATCGAGCGCGTTGTGGCGGCCGACATCCTCGCGCGCGGCGACTATGCCCTTGCCTACCAGGTAGAAGCCCGCGGCATGAACCGCGCCGGTCTGCGCATGCAGTGGCTGCAGGCGCGACAGGTCGCCGACAGCTCGAACAATGTCGTCCGCAAAAAGCGTAAGCGAAGACGCACTGACGTCGCGCGTCTGGCGCATCGCCTCGTCGATCGATTCGATGCCGCAGAGCCCGCAACCGACGGGGCCAGCCAGACGCCGACGCCGCGCCTCGAACTGCCGGTTGGCGGTGTCTTTCAGGCGGATCTGTATATCGATGCCTTCGCCCGCTTCTTCCACCGTGATCGCATCGATCTCCTCCGGCGAGGCGACGATGCCCTCCGTCAGCGAGAAGCCGGTGGCGAAATCCTCAAGGTCGGCGGGCGACGCCATCATCACAGCGTGGGTCGTGCCGGCATAGCTTAGCGCGACCGGCGTTTCCTCAGGCACCATGCGCGCCGCGGCCTTGGTGCCGCCGGCTCGGCGCGCGATGCGTGTGGTGGAGGCGAGGGGGTTCCTCATCAAAGCGTACGGGGTGGGGGTAAAGTCACGCGGGACGCATCCTTACTCCGCCGCCTCCAGCCGACCGGCGATGCGGCGGGACTGGCGGGACAGTTCCTCGTATTCCTCCTGCCATTCCGACGGGCCGTTGGACGGGCCGACCTGAACCGCGGTCACCTTGTATTCCGGGCAGTTGGTCGCCCAGTCTGAGAAGTCCGTGGTGATGACGTTGGCCTGCGTGTCGGGGTGGTGGAACGTCGTGTAGACGACGCCCGGTGACACGCGATCGGTGATCTGCGCCCGAAGCGTGGTCTCGCCTGCCCGGCTCGTCAGCCGCACCCAGTCGCCGTCGCGGACCCCGCGCTGTTCGGCGTCGTGCGGATGGATTTCGAGCACGTCCTGATCGTGCCAGATCACGTTTTCGGTGCGGCGCGTCTGCGCGCCGACATTGTATTGCGAAAGGATGCGGCCGGTGGTGAGCAGCAGCGGGAAGCGCGGCCCCGTCTTCTCGTCGGTCGCGACATATTCGGTGCGGATGAACTTGCCCTTGCCGCGCACGAAGCCGCCGACATGCATAATCGGCGTGCCTTCCGGGGCCTTCTCGTTGCAGGGCCACTGCACCGAGCCCTTTTCGTCCAGCAACGCATAGCTGACATTCTGGAAGCTCGGCGTGGTGGTGGCGATCTCGTCCATGATCTGCGAGGGATGGGTGTAGGCCCAGTCGAGCCCCATGGCCTGGGCGAGCTTCTGCGTCACCTCCCAATCGGCATAGCCGTTCTTCGGCGCCATCACCTTGCGCACGCGGTTGATGCGGCGCTCGGCATTGGTGAAGGTCCCGTCCTTCTCCAGGAAGGTCGAGCCCGGCAGGAACACGTGGGCGTAGTTGGCGGTTTCGTTGAGGAACAGGTCGTGCACGACGACGCATTCCATCGCGGCAAGGCCGGCAGAGACGTGCTTGGTGTCGGGGTCGGACTGCAGGATGTCCTCACCCTGGATGTAGATGCCCTTGAAGGAACCTTCGACCGCGGCATCCAGCATGTTCGGAATGCGCAGGCCCGGCTCGTTGTCGAGCTTGACGCCCCACAGCGCTTCGTAGATGTCGCGCACCGCATCGCCGGAGACGTGGCGGTAGCCCGGCAGCTCGTGCGGGAAGGAGCCCATGTCGCAGGAGCCCTGTACGTTGTTCTGGCCGCGCAGCGGGTTCACGCCAACGCCGGGCCGGCCGATATTGCCGGTCAGCATGGCGAGGTTGGCGATGCCCATCACCGTGGTGGAGCCCTGGCTGTGCTCCGTCACGCCGAGGCCGTAATAGATCGCGCCGTTGCCGCCGGTGGCATAGAGCCGCGCGGCCCCGCGGATGGTCTCCGGATCGACGCCTGCGAGCTTGCCGACAACCTCCGGGGAATTGCTTTCGTCGGCGACGAAGGACGCATAATCCTCGAACTCCGACCAATCGCAGCGCTCGCGGATGAAGGCTTCGTTGAAAAGGCCCTCGGTGACGATGACATGCGCGAGCGCGGTGACGACGGCAACATTGGTGCCGGGCCGCAGCGGAAGGTGATGCGTTGCCTTCGCATGCACTGAATCCACCGTCTCGGTGACGCGCGGATCGAGCACGATCAGCTTTGCCCCCTGACGGATGCGCTTCTTCATACGGGAGGCGAAGACCGGATGCGCGGCTGAAGGATTGGCGCCGATGACCATGATCACGTCGGAATGCTCGACGGAATCGAAATCCTGCGTGCCGGCCGAGGTGCCGTAGGTCTGGCCGAGGCCGTAGCCCGTCGGCGAGTGGCAGACGCGGGCGCAGGTGTCGACATTGTTGTTGCCGAAGCCCTGCCGGATGAGCTTTTGGACGATATAGGTCTCTTCGTTGGTGCAGCGCGAGGATGTAATGCCGCCGATCGAGCCCCTGCCGTACTGATACTGGATGCGGCGGAACTCGCTGGCGATATGCGCGAACGCTTCTTCCCAGCTCACCTCGCGCCAGGGATCGGTGATCTTTTCGCGCACCATCGGGTTGAGGATGCGCTCCTTGTGGGTGGCGTAACCCCAGGCGAACCGGCCCTTGACGCAGCTATGGCCCCGATTGGCCTTGCCGTCCTTCCAGGGCACCATGCGCACCAGCTCATCGCCGCGCATCTCGGCCTTGAACGAGCAGCCGACGCCGCAATAGGCGCAGGTGGTGACGACGGAATGTTCCGGCTGGCCGATCTCGATGACCGATTTCTCGGTCAGTGTCGCCGTCGGGCAGGCCTGCACGCAGGCGCCGCAGGATACGCACTCGGACGAGAGGAAATCCTGGTGCATGCCGGGCGATACCCGGCTTTCGAAGCCGCGCCCCTCGATCGTCAGCGCGAAGGTGCCCTGCACCTCCTCGCACGCCCGCACGCAACGCGAGCAGACGATGCATTTCGACGGATCGTAGGTGAAATAAGGGTTGGATTCGTCCTTCGGCATCCAGCGGAAATTGTCCGCTCCGTCGGTGCGATCCTTGGCGAAGACGTGGTTGTCGCCCTCATAGCCGTAGCGCACGTCGCGCAGCCCCACTGCGCCGGCCATGTCCTGCAGTTCACAGTCGCCATTGGCCGCGCAGGTCAGGCAATCGAGCGGGTGGTCGGAGATGTAGAGTTCCATCACCCCGCGCCGAATGTCCTTCAGCCGGCCGGTCTGGGTATGCACCACCATGCCCGGCGCAACCGGCGTGGTGCAGGAGGATGGGGTGCCGTTGCGGCCTTCGATCTCGACAAGGCACAACCGGCAGGAACCGAATGCGTCGACCATGTCGGTGGCGCACAGCTTCGGAATCTGGATGCCCGCCTCCATCGAGGCGCGCATGACCGAGGTGCCTTCGGGTACGGTGACCTCGAAGCCGTCGACGGTCAGCGTAACCTGTTTTTCGGCCTTCGAAGCGGGGGTGCCGTAGTCGATTTCGTGGATGAGACCCATGGGAATGCTCCTAGCGGTCCTTGTTCTCTGTCAGCGTGTGCGCGACGAGTGCGTTTGCGTGACCATGGCCGAGGCCGTGCTCGCTCTTCAGCCAGTTCACGATTTCCATGTGTTTAGCGCCGACCCGCTGCTGGATCAGCGTCTTCCAATGGTCGATCGGCTGGCCATAGGTCTTTTCGATCGATGGGAAATAGGAAGCGGGGCCTTTGACCTTCTCGTTCATTCCGCGGCCTCCAGCTTCGCCTGCGGCGCGAAATCGTCCGGAAAATGGTTGATGGCGCTCATGACTGGGTAGGGCGTGAAGCCGCCCAGTGCGCAGAGCGATCCGAACTTCATCGTGTTGCAGAGGTCGGTAACGAGTGCGCGGTTCTTTTCCGGCTCGATGCCGGCAGCGATCTTGTCGAGCGTCTCCACCCCGCGCGTCGAACCGATGCGGCAGGGTGTACACTTGCCGCAGCTTTCGATGGCGCAGAATTCCATCGCGAAACGGGCCTGCTTGAGCATGTCGGCCGTATCGTCGAAGACGGTGATGCCGGCATGGCCGATAAGCCCGTCCTTGGCCGCGAAGGCTTCGTAGTCGAAGGGCGTATCGAACAGGTCGCGGGGGAAATAGGCGCCAAGCGGTCCGCCGACCTGAACCGCCTTGACCGGCCGGCCGGTGGCCGTGCCGCCGCCGATCTCGTCGACGATCTCGCCCAGCGAGAGGCCGAAGCCGGCCTCGAACAGGCCGCCATGCTTCACATTGCCGGCGATCTGGATCGGGATCGTGCCGCGCGAACGGCCCATGCCGAAGTCGCGGTAGAATTCGCCGCCCTTGTCGAGGATGATCGGCACCGAGGCGAGCGAAATCACATTGTTGATGACGGTTGGTTTTCCAAAGAGCCCCTGGATGGCCGGCAGCGGCGGCTTGGCGCGCACCACGCCGCGCTTGCCTTCGAGCGAATTGAGTAGCGACGTTTCCTCGCCGCAGACATAGGCCCCGGCGCCGGCACGGATCTCGATGTCGAAGGCGTTGGGCGACCCGAGAACGGCTGGACCCAGAACACCGGCGCGCCGCGCGACGCGGACCGCCGCCTCCATGGCGCGGATCGCGTGCGGGTATTCGGAACGGATATAGACGAAGCCCTTTGTCGCGCCGGTGGCGATGCCTGCAATCGCCATGCCCTCGATCAGCACGAAGGGGTCGCCCTCCATGATCATGCGGTCCGCGAAGGTCGCGCTGTCGCCTTCGTCAGCGTTGCAGACGATGTATTTGCGCTCGGCAACCGTGTCGTGAACGGTCTTCCACTTGATCCCGGTGGGAAAACCCGCACCACCGCGTCCGCGCAGGCCGGAATCCGTCACCGTCTGCACGATGTCGGCCGGCGCCATCGCCACGGCCTTCCTCAGGCCGGCCAGCCCGCCATGGGCCTCGTAATCGTCGAGCGAAAGCGGGTCGGTGATGCCGCAGCGCGCGAAGGTCAGCCGGGTCTGCTTCGCCAGGAACGGTATCTGTTCAGGATTGCCAAGCGACAGCCGATGCTGCCCGCCCGAGATCAGTCCGGCATCGAACAACGAGGTGACGTCGGATGGCTTCACCGGACCATAGGCGACGCGGCCGGCGTCAGTCGCCACCTCGACCATCGGCTCCAGCCAGTAGAGGCCACGCGAGCCGTTGCGCACGATGGTCGCCTCGATGCCGCGCGCTCCAAGCTCGGCGGCGATGGCCTTCGCGACCTTCTCCGCGCCAAGCGCCAGCGCGCCCGAATCGCCGGGGATGTAGATGACGGGGCTCACGTCCGCACCTCCGCCGTGATTTCCGCGACCGTGTCTGCGTCCAGCCGTCCGATCACCTCTCCGTCGAGCATGGCGGCTGGCGCACATGCGCAGAGGCCGAGGCAATAGACCGGCTCAAGCGTGACCGAACCATCCGCCGCCGTCTGGTGAAAGTCGACGGCGAGCGCGGCCTTGACCTGCGCGGCGATCGCGTCCGAACCCATCGACTGGCAGGCTTCCGCCTGGCAGAGCTTGAGCACATGCCGTCCGGCAGGCTGGATGCGATAGTCGTGATAGAAGGTGACGACGCCGTGTACCTCGGCCTTGGAGAGGTTCAGCGCCTCGGCGATGACCGGAAGCGCCTCGGTGGGCACGTAGCCGAACTCTTCCTGAACGCCGTGGAGGATGGGCAGAAGCGGCCCCTCGAGGCCCTTAAGTTCCTCGATGATCGCGGCGACCTGCGCCTCGGTTTCGGTACCTTGCGACTGCATCACGCTGCAGCGCCCTCCCTGTTCCTTGCCGGAATTCGCTAAGTCTTTATGAGAACAGACGAAACCGGCAATATCAATAAAGCAGTCCCGTCGTTTGATAGAAGTTGTCTATCGTTCGGGTCGTGCCGGGATCATGGATTAGAGATGTTCGGCAAAATCGCCTGCCAGCGTCATCGCCTCGTCAAGCAGCGCCGCCACCAGCGGCGTGTGCGGCTCGCGCTTGGCCGCCACGAGGCCGACGATGTGGCGGGCGTCGGGTTCGACGATCGGTATGGCCCGGATAGGCTCCGAGAAGCCGAAGGTTTCCGCGAGGTTGAGCGGCATGATCGATGACCATTTCCCGGTGCGGATATGGGAAAACAGCAGGATCATCGAGTTGGATTCCAGCGTCGGCCGCGCCCCGGTGCCCGCTTCGGCCAGATGCTGGTCGATGATGCGGCGGTTCTGCATGTCGGGGGTCAGCAGGCACAGCGGCAGTTCGGCGACTTCAGCCCAGGTTACGCGTTCCCGGTCGGCGAGCGGCGTTCCCGCCGCCGTGATGAGCTGGTAGCGCTCGGCGTAAAGCGGCACCGAGACCACGCGGCCAAGCGGCTCGTTGTCGAGATAGGTGATGCCGGCGTCGATGTCGAAATTGCCGAGCAGCGACAGCACCTCGATCGAGGTGCGCGACAGAATGGTGAAGGTGACGCCGGGGTGCTTCTTGCGGAATGGCGTGGTCAGAAGCGGCGTCATGGCGAGCGCGGTCGGAATGGCTGCGATCCGAAGGCGGCCGGAGAGGCCGTGGCGGGCTGCGCGCATCTCCTCCTTCATCGTGCGGGCGTCGCCGGTGATGCGCCGCGCCCAGGCAAGCACCTGTTCGCCTTCCGGCGTCAGGCCCTGAAAGCGCGATCCGCGCTGCACCAGCATCACGCCAAGCTGGTCCTCGAGTTGCTTGACCGCGGCCGAAAGCGTCGGCTGGGTGATGCCCAGTTCCTCGGCTGCCTTGCCGAAATGCCGCGTGCGCGCCAGCGCAATGAAGAATTCGAGCTTGTCGATCATGGGCGGACATTAGTCTCGTCAGCGCCGGATCGCCACAGTCACTGTGGGCCTGCCCTTGGCCAGGCATGCAAACTGCATTATCTGGGCAGCACAAAGAAACAAGCGGAAGCAAACGCCATGTCCGTGACCACGGAAGCAGTCCTCGAAACGCTGAGGACGATCAAGGGCCCCGATTTCGAGGGCGACATCGTCTCGCTGGGGCTGGTCTCCGATATCTTCATCGCCAACTCCAAGGTGTTCTTTTCCGTCACCGTACCCGCCGATCGTGCGCAGGCGCTGGAGCCATTGCGCGCGGCCGCCGAGCGCGCGGTGAAGGCGATGCCGGGCGTCGAGGGCGCCGTCGTGGCATTGACGGCCGAAAAGAAGGGCGGCGGCATGGAAGCAGCGGCCCCGCCACCACCGCCCCGGCCGGCCGCGCCGCCGCGTCCGGCGCCGGCCCAGGCTGCGCCCGCCGGGAAGCAGCGCGGCAAGGCCGGCGTGCCGGGCGTCGAGGCGATCATCGCGGTTGCATCGGGCAAAGGCGGTGTCGGCAAGTCGACCACCGCCGTCAATCTCGCGCTTGGCCTCGCGGCCAACGGGCTCAAGGTCGGCATCCTCGATGCCGACATATACGGTCCCTCGATGCCGCGGCTTCTCGGCATCTCCGGCAGGCCGCAGACGGTCGACGGCAAGATTCTCAAACCGATGGAGAATTACGGCGTAAAGGTCATGTCGATGGGATTCCTCGTCGATGAGGAGACGCCGATGATCTGGCGCGGGCCGATGGTGATGTCGGCGCTGACCCAGATGCTGCGCGAGGTCGAATGGGGCGCGCTCGACGTGCTCGTCGTCGACATGCCGCCCGGCACCGGCGACGCGCAGCTCACCATGGCGCAGGCCGTGCCGCTCGCGGGCGCCGTCATCGTCTCGACACCGCAGGACCTCGCCCTGATCGATGCCCGCAAGGGACTGAACATGTTCCACAAGGTCGATGTGCCGCTGCTCGGCATCGTCGAGAACATGAGCTATTTCCTCGCGCCTGACACCGGTAAGCGCTACGACATCTTCGGCCACGGCGGCGCGCGCCGGGAGGCCGAGCGCCTCGGCGTGCCTTTCCTTGGCGAGGTACCGCTGACGATGGACGTGCGCGAATCCTCCGACGCTGGTACGCCGGTTGTCGTCTCCGACCCGCAGGGCGCACAGGCTACGGTCTATCGCGACATCGCCGGCAAGGTCTGGGAGCAGGTGAAGGCCGCAAGCGCCGCGTCTGCAGCGGCAGCGCCGGCAATCGTATTCGAGTAGGGGATTAGGGGAACAGGGCGTAAGGCAGTGAGGGGAGAAGAGCTTGAATGCCCTACTGCCTTATTCCCCTCAATTCAGGGAGGAACCTTTGTCCGAAACACCCGTCATTCATGAACGCCGCGACGGCTATGCCGTCATCACGTTGAACCGGCCCGAACGGCTGAATGCGTTCAACGAGGCCCAGCATCTGGCTTTGCGCGCCGCGCTGGAGGCCTGCGAGGCCGACAGGGATTGTGGCGCGATCGTATTGACGGGGGCAGGGCGCGGTTTCTGCGCCGGGCAGGACCTGTCCGACCGCGATCCTACGATCCTGGGCGAGAGTCCCGACCTCGGCATGACGCTGGAGACCTATTACAACCCACTGGTGCGCAAGTTGCGGGCGCTGGAAATGCCGGTCATCTGCGCCGTCAACGGTGTGGCTGCGGGCGCAGGCGCCAACATCGCCCTTGCCTGCGATGTCGTGCTGGCGGGCAAATCGGCGAAGTTCATACAGGCCTTCTCAAAGATCGGTCTCATCCCCGATGCAGGCGGCACCTACTGGCTGACGAAACATCTTGGCGAAGCACGCGCCAAGGCGCTGGCGCTGACGGCGCATCCGCTCTCCGCAGAGGATGCGGCGCAGTGGGGGCTGATCTGGAAGGCGGTGGATGACTACAGGCTGATGGAGGAGGCGACGGCTCTTGCCGAAGGCTTCGCCAAAGGCCCCACGCGCGCCTATGCGCTGACAAAACAGGCGATCCAGGCCGCGACAATGAACGACCTCGATGCGCAGCTCGAGGTCGAGCGCAGCTTGCAGCGCGAAGCCGGCTGGTCCGACGACTACAAGGAAGGCGTTGCCGCCTTCCTGCAGAAGCGGCCAGCGGATTTCAAAGGTCGCAGAAGCAGCTAGTCGCCCTTATCACGCCTGTACGGCCAGGTACTCCGGCAGGTCCGCCACCGAATCGAGAATCACGTCGGCGAGCTGGCTGAGCGAGTCGCGGGTTCCAGTGCCCGAAAGCACACCGACGGCGAGCCCTGCGCCTGCCGCCTTTGCCATTTCGAGGTCGTGGCGGTTGTCGCCCACCATGGCTACCTGCGAAGGCCGCAGGCCGGTGAAGTCGCAGAACGCGTAGACGGTATCGGGCGCCGGCTTCGGATTGGCAACGGCGTCGTATCCGTAAGTGGCGGCGAACATTTGCGCGACCCCCAGCGCAAGCAGCGTGCGTTCGGCGCCGCCGGTGGAATCGTTGGTCGCGATGCCGAGCTGGCGGCCGGTTGCGTGCAAGGCGGCAAGCGCTTCCCGGCAGCCGGGCAGAACGACTGGCTTGGATGCGCCTTCCTCGGTGGTGAAGCGATCGAATTCGGCGATCAGCGCCTGCCGGGCGCCGTTGGCAAGATGTGGATACCAGAGGCTGACGATATCGGCATTTGTGCCGGCGGCGAAGATCGAGTCCGGCCGGAAGCTGTGCGTCGCGAAATCGAAGCCGGCCACGTCGAGCAGATCGTTGGCGCGGTCGCGGTCGCCGTCCGCCGCGCGCAGCGCGAGAATGTCACCGATGGCGAACCATGTGGCGTGGAAATCGACAAGTGTGCCGTCCTTGTCGAAAAGGATGCCCTTGATGTCGGCCAAGTTAATCGCCTTCGCTACTGGAGTTCGCGCATGTGTCGCACGAGGCCTGCGGTGGATGCGTCGCGGCCTGCGGCATCCTCCTTGCCTTCCACGACAGGCAGAAGCCCCGTGGCCAGCTCCTTGCCGAGCTCCACGCCCCACTGGTCGAACGCGTTGATGTCGAAGAGCTGCGCTTCCACGAAGACCCGGTGCTCGTAGAGCGCGATCAGCCTGCCGAGCGTGAATGGATCGAGCGTGCGGTAAAGCAGCGTTATCGACGGCCTGTTGCCGGAGAAAACACGGTGCGGCGCGATGCGCTCGACCTCCTGTGTGGCCATGCCTTTCGCAAGCATCTGCGCGCACGCTTCTTCCAGTGTGCGGCCCTTCATCAACGCTTCCGACTGCGCGAAGCAATTGGCGACGAGCAGATCGTGATGGTGGTGCAGCTCCGGCTCATGGCCCACTGCCGCGATGAGAAATTCGACCGGGATGACGTCCGTGCCCTGGTGCAGGAGCTGGAAGAAGGCGTGCTGGCCGTTGGTGCCGGGCTCGCCCCAAACAAGCGGGCCGGTGGGTGTGGAAACCGGCGTCCCGTCGAGCGTCACACCCTTGCCGTTCGATTCCATGTCGAGCTGCTGGAGATACGCCGGCAACCGGGCAAGACGCTGGTCGTAGGGAATAACCGCACGGGCAGGATAATCGCAGACGACGCGATGCCAGTAGCCGACCAGCCCCAGCATCATCGGCAGATTGTGCTGCAGCGGTGCGGTCTCGAAATGCCGATCCATCGCATTGGCACCATCGAGCAGCCTGCCGAAATTCTCCGGCCCGATCGCGATCATCACCGGCAGGCCGATGGCCGACCACATCGAATAACGCCCGCCGACCCAATCCCAGAAGCCGAAGACACGGTCTTCAGCGATGCCAAAAGCGGCCACCTTGTCGAGCGCGGTAGAGACGGCCGCGAAATGGGCCGACACCGCGTCTTCGCCAAGCGCTCCGGCGATCCAGCGCCGTGCCGTCTCGGCGTTGGTCATGGTTTCGATGGTGGTGAAGGTCTTCGATGCGACGATGAAAAGCGTCGAGGCGGGGTTGAGCCCCTTTAAGGTGTCGGCGATATGAGCGCCGTCGACGTTGGAGACGTAATGCGCGCGCGGGCCGTCATGATAGGGCGCGAGCGCCAGCGTCGCCATGGCTGGTCCCAGGTCGGAACCGCCGATGCCGATATTGACTACGTCGGTGATCTTGCTGCCGGTGGCGCCGGCGATCGTGCCGGAGCGGATGCCGTCGGCGAAAGCTGCCATCGCATCCAGGACTGCGCGCACGTCGCCCATCACGTCGGCGCCGTCGACTTTACGGCACGATCCGAGCGGTTGCGCAGGGCGGTGTGCAGGACCGCGCGCCCCTCGGTAGTATTGATCGCTTCGCCGGCAAACATGGCGGCACGGCGCTGCTCCACCTTGGCGGCGCGGGCAAGCTGTTCGAGCAGCGCAAACGTTTCCGCCGTTACCGCGCATTTGGAGAAGTCGAAGAGCAGATCGTCCAGCCGCAGCGAGAAGGCCTCGAAACGGCCCGGGTCGGATGTGAAGGCTGCGCGCATGTCGAGCGGCATAAGCGCGGCGTGGTGGGTCTTGAGCGCGGCGAGCGCCTCGTCGAAACCTGTCCTGTCCATATCTGTCTCCGCCAGCTTTTGGGGCAGCCGCAACCGGTCGTGCCGGCGCGCGCGGATTCATAAGCCTTGGGCAGCCGAACGTTCAAGCGGCAAATGGCCCAAACGCCGATCTATCAGTGGCACAAATTGGTATCATCAATTTATTTCATTGGCTTAAGTCATTGGCCCAGTCTTGAATGCGTTGCGCCAGAGACCGTCGAGTCTCTCGGCATTCGGGAGTGAAGCCATGCCTACGCGAACCGATCCGGCCATATGGTCCGGCTTGTTCAGGATTTCGGCCGATTCCGGCCAGACGCTTCAGGCGCAGATCCGTCAGGCCATCGTGGCCGCCATCCTCGATCGGCAGATCGCGGCGTCGATGCCGCTGCCCTCTTGCCGTATCTTGGCGGAAAAGCTCGGCGTTGCGCGCGGCACGGTGGTGCTGGCGTTCCAGCAGCTCGTCGATCAGGGATTTCTCATCGCGAAGGAGCGCCGCGGTCACTTCGTTAACCCTGAGGTGCTCGCAACCCCCGGACGCATGCGCGAGGTTCCCAACCGCGAGCAGCAGGACAAGATCGACTGGAAAGCGCGCCGGCAGATCGCCGCTTCCGACATGCCCGAGCCGACCAAGCAGGAGAACTGGATCAAGTCGTCCTACCCGTTCGTCTACGGGCAGTTCGATCCGGCGCTGTTTCCGACCGCAGAATGGCGCGAGTGCAACCGCATGGCGCTTGCCGTGCTGGAGATTCGTAACTGGGCGGCCGACATGGTCGACCGCGACGATCCGTTGCTGATCGAGCAGATCCAGGCGCGCCTTCTGCGCGGCGCGGCATCTTCGCCAATCCGGACGAGATCATCGTCACGCTGGGCGCGCAGAACGCGCTCTACATGCTGGCCACGCTGCTGATGAACAAGGGTTCGCGGGTGGCTATGGAGGATCCGGGCTATCCCGATGCGCGCTCCATCTTCCAGCTTGCAGGTGCCGAGGTCGCGCCAGTCAGGGTCGACAAGGACGGCATCGATGTAGGCGCCATCCCCCGCGAGAGCGACTTTGTCTTCGTGACGCCCAACCACCATTGCCCGACGATGGTGTCGCTGAGCGAGGCGCGTCGCCGGCAGTTGCTGGCCGATGCCGAGGCGCACGACCGCATCATCATCGAGGATGGCTATGACAGCCAGCTCATGGACGACGCGCCGCAGCAGGCGCTACGCGGCATGGACCGTTCTGGGAGGGTGGTCTACGTCGGATCGATGTCCAAGACGCTCGCGCCGGGCCTGCGGCTCGGCTACATCGTCGCCTCCGCCGGCCTTATCGCCGAGCTGCGCGCACTGCGCCGCTTCATGCTGCGGCATCCGCCGGCAAACAACCAGCGCGCCGTGGCGCTGTTCCTCTCGCTCGGTCACCACGAGGCGCTGGTGCGCCGGCTGTCGGCCGCGTTCGCGGAACGCCGCAAGCGGCTTGCCCATGCGGTCGACGCCTTCCTGCCGGAATGGCGTTTCGGCGAGACGCCCGGCGGAACCTCGCTCTGGCTGGAAGGCCCACGTGGCACGGACAGCGCCGCGCTGGCCCAGATGGCTGAGGCGCGCGGGGTTCTGGTCGAGCCAGGCGCGCGCTTCTTCGACCGACCCGAGAAAGAACGGGCACTTCCTGCGGCTGGGCATTTCGTCGATTGCGCTGCAGCACATCGAGCCGGGCATCCGCGAACTGGCGACGGCGGCAGGTCGCAGGCCGGCCGCCGCCTGATCCTATCCTTTGAGCCAGCATTTCAGTGCTGGCTCATCTTCGCCGAATCGGCTGGCACAATCCCGCAAACCGCGACCGCGCCATAGTTCCCGAAGGCGCAGCGACAAGAGTGGCCCGTAGATGGCCGCCCCCGCTGCCCGAACGCCAGTTGGGGAACTGTCGATGCCGGTCACGGTCGATGAACAACAGGCTGCCGCACCCGCTTCCAGGCGCTCAGGCGGCCGCGAGGCGCGGCGTGCGATGCGGGCAGCGCCCCTTGCGCAGGACATAAATCCGGTCAGGCCGGGGCTTGAAGGCGGCCGCTACCAACCGCTCGACCGTAACGACATGGACCAGATCCACGAGGCAGTCCTGACGATCCTCGAAACGGTCGGCTTCGCCAACGCCATTCCGAGCTGTATCGCCGCGCTGACGCGGGCCGGGGCGCAATATGGCGCGGACGGCCGCATCCGCTTTCCGCGCGCGCTGGTGCTGGAGACGGTCGCAAAGGCCGCGCGCCACTTCACCCTCCACGGCCAGGATGAGCGGCACGACATGGTCGTGCAGGGTAGTCGGGTGCATTACGGCACGGCGGGCGCGGCGGTGCATGTGGTCGATGTCGAAAAGCGCGAATACCGGGAATCGCTGCTGCAGGACATCTACGATGCCGCCCGCATCGTCGACGCGATGGACAACATCCATTTCTTCCAGCGCCCGATGGTGGCGCGCGACATGGTCGACCCCGCCGATCTCGACCTGAACACGCTCTATGCCTGCCTGATGGGCACGACCAAGCATGTCGGCACCAGCTTCACGGTTCGCGAAAACGTCGCGCCAGCGCTCGACATGCTTTATGCTATCGCCGGCGGCGAGGCGAGTTTCCGCGCCCGCCCGTTCGTCTCCAATTCCAACTGCTTCGTCGTGCCGCCGATGAAGTTCGCCGAGGATGCCTGCGGTGTGCTGGAGGCCTGTGTGGAGGGCGGCATTCCGATCCTGCTGCTTTCCGCGGGGCAGGCGGGCGCGACGGCTCCTGCTGCCATCGCCGGCGCGGTGGTGCAGGCCGTTGCCGAGGTGCTGGCAGGCCTCGTCTATGTCAACGCGCTGGTGCCGGGGCATCCCTGCATTTTCGGCACATGGCCCTTCGTGTCGGACCTGCGCACCGGTGCGATGTCGGGCGGCTCCGGCGAGCAGGCGCTCTTGACGGCGGCCTGCGCGCAGATGGCGCAATATTACGACCTGCCAGGCGGCTCGGCGGCCGGCATGGCCGATTCCAAGCTGCCCGACGCCCAGTCAGGTTACGAGAAGGGCATCACCGACGTGATGGCGGGCCTTTCCGGGCTCAATCTGGTCTACGAGTCGGCCGGCATGCACGCCTCGCTCCTCGGCTTCTGCCTGGAGAGCCTCATCATCGATAACGACATGATCGGCCAGTGCCTGCGCTGCGTGCGCGGCATCGAGGTGTCGGAGGCAAGCCTGTCGGTCGCTTCGATAGCCGATGTCTGCCTCAACGGGCCGGGCCACTATCTCGGCCACGAGCAGACCTTGCGGCTGATGCAGACGGAATATTTCTATCCGGCCATCGCCGACCGGTTCAGCCCGAAGGAATGGAACGAGAAGAGCAGGCCCGACATGCTCCAGCGCGCGATCGCCGAGAAGCGGCGTATCCTGGAAACGCACTTTCCCCGGCACATATCCCGCGAAATCGACGATGCGCTGCGCGCCCGCCATGCCAACATCTACCTGCCGCGCAAGGCGATGGGCTGGTAGGCGGGGCTGAAGATCGCGCGGCGCGGTCTATCGCCGCTATGATCGGTGCGTCCTTCGAGGCTCGCTACGCTCGCACCTCAGGATGAGGGCTGTTTTGCAGTGCTCCCGCAAGGTGGTGGGATCGAAGATCGGTCTGTTGCACGCAGGTCGGAGCCTACAGCGTTGAGTGTTTGATCAACCCACTTCCCTCATTCTGAGGTGCGAGCCCCCGGGTCTTGCCTTCGGCAAGCCCGAGGACAGGTTCCGCGAGCCTCGAAGGACGCACGACAGAGCCGCATGCCGTCGTCGGATTTGCCGAATCTACTCGACGCTCAGCTCAAAGCGGGCGATGATTTCAGGGTGCATCAGCCTCGCATGAAGCGCGAGCAGCACCAGTTGCGCATCAATGCCGCCATTGCCGTCCAGGGCGTGTTCGATGCGGGCCTCGACATCGTTCACGCGATCGGTGCCGTTGACGGCTGCAAACGCCTCCGGACCCACCGCGCAATAGGCGAACAGGCCGGCCAGTGGCGGATAGGCTTCAGGCGGAGGCTCGGCATCCGGCCAGTGATCCTTCATCAGGTTGACGATCGTCAGCTTGACGCCTTCGGGGACAAGCGCGGGGTGAAGGTCGACGGATCGCAGCGCGGCATCCAGCCGGCGCAAGTCTTCCGAGCGGCCGAACAATCCGAAGAAGCCGAGAGATGAATTGCGTCTGGTCAAGAATACGTTCCGTTGAGCCACAAAAGCGGGACCGGTTACTTATACGCAATAATGTGACGGCACATCTTTTTTGCGTAGAGCAAACCGTGTGACGAGCATCCAGTACGGGAGTACAATATGCCCCAAGCGGGGTTTGTGCCTGGTACCGGGAGGTTCGACATGGCGCGCAAATACATAGACTGCCGCGAATTTCCAAGTGAAATGAAATGCACGGTTGCAATCTCGGCCGATGGCGAAGACGAACTCGTCGAAGCCGCCGTTCAGCATGCCGTTGCTGTGCATGGAGAGCACGACACTCCCGACTTCCGGAAGGAAATCAGGAATGCCATGCATGAGGGTACGCCACCTCTGACGGTGGCGTAGCAAGCCGAAACGGGACCGTGCCTTCTGGCGCGGCCCCGTTCGTTCAGTGATTGTTTCGCGGCACGCCTTTTTCCTGCGCGACCCGCCGGTATTTCACCGCGGGTTTCAGCACCATGCCGGCTGAGAGCTGGTCGACCATGCCGCGCTGGATTTCCTGCCACGGCGTCTGGTGCTCGGGATAGGCGTAGCCGCCATCGGCTTCCAGTTTCGCGCGGCGCTCGGTGAGTTCCGCGTCCGAAATCAGGATGTCGGCTGTCGCCTTGCGCAAGTCGATCCGCACGCGGTCACCGCTCCTCAGCAGAGCCAGCCCGCCGCCGACCGCGGCCTCCGGTGACGCATTGAGGATCGACGGACTGCCCGACGTGCCGGATTGCCGCCCGTCGCCGATGCATGGCAGGGCGTGCACACCCTTTTTGATGAGATAGGCCGGCGGCTGCATATTCACGACTTCCGCCGCACCCGGATAACCGACCGGCCCGGTCCCGCGCATGAACAGAATGGTGTTTTCGTCGATGCCGAGCGCAGGGTCCTCTATGCGGTTGTGATAGTCTTCCGGTCCGTCGAACACCATCGCCTTGCCTTCGAAGGCGTCCGGATCCTCGGGGTTGGAAAGGTATCGTTCGCGGAATTCCGTCGAGATCACGCTCGTCTTCATGATGGCGGAATCGAACAGGTTACCCTTGAGGTTGATAAAGCCGGCATGCTCCTTGAGCGGTGCGGAAACCGATCGGATTACCTTGTCGTCGAGGTTTTCCGTCTTGGCGCAATTCTCGCCCATGGTGCGGCCGTTCACGGTGCGCGCATCGGGATGCGGAAGGAGACCGCCCTTCATCAACTCGGCCACCACAGCCGGCACACCGCCAGCATGGTGATAGTCCTCGCCGAGATATTCGCCGGCCGGCTGCAAATTGACCAGCAGCGGCACATGGTGGCCGACGCTCTGCCAGTCGTCATTGTCGAGCGGCACGCCGAGATGGCGCGCGATGGCATTGAGATGGATCGGCGCGTTGGTCGAGCCACCAATGGCGGAGTTTACGACGATGGCATTCTCGAACGCCTCGCGCGTCATGATGTCGGAGGGCTTGAGATCCTCGTGCACCATCTCCACCGCGCGCCGGCCCGTCTCATACGCGATCTGGCCGCGTTCACGGTAGGGTGCGGGAATGGCCGCGGAGCCCGGAAGCTGCATGCCCAGCGCCTCGGCAAGGCTGTTCATCGTCGTGGCCGTGCCCATCGTGTTGCAGTAGCCGACCGAAGGGGCCGATGAGGCGACGAGGTCCATGAAGCCGCTATAGTCGATCTCGCCGGCGGCCAGCATTTCTCGGGCCTTCCAGACGATGGTGCCCGAGCCGGTGCGCTCGCCGCGATGCCAGCCATTGAGCATTGGGCCGACCGAAAGCGCGATGGCGGGAATGTTGACGGTGGCAGCGCCCATCAGCATCGCCGGCGTGGTCTTGTCGCAGCCGATGGTGAGCACAACGCCGTCGAGCGGATAGCCGTAAAGCACCTCCACCAGGCCGAGATAAGCGAGGTTGCGGTCGAGCGAGGCGGTGGGGCGCTTGCCTGTCTCCTGGATCGGATGAACCGGAAACTCGAAGGCGAGCCCGCCGGCCGCGGTGATGCCGTCGCGCACGCGCTTTGCCAGTTCGATGTGGTGGCGGTTGCAAGGCGACAGGTCGGAGCCGGTCTGTGCGATGCCGATGATCGGCTTGCCGGACTGAAGCTCCTCGCGGGTAAGCCCGTAGTTGAGATAGCGTTCGATGTAGAGTGCGGTCATGCCCGGGTCGGCGGGGTTGTCGAACCATTGCTGGGACCGAAGTTTCGTCCTGGCTGTACCGGCCATGTGCATTTCCCTCTTTTGTAGCAGGCTCCATTTATTGCATGCTCGCAGGCGATTACGCTACATCTGAGCAAGCCACGCGGGAGGATTTGAGCCATGGCGATGACGATCGAAGGCGAGGAGCGGATCGAGGCGCCGATCGGCAAGGTCTGGGAAGCGCTGAACGACCCGGAGGTGCTGGCCGCCAGCATCCCCGGCTGCGAAAGCCTCGAGAAGAAATCCGACACTGAGCTTGAGGCGGTTGTGACCCTCAAGATCGGGCCGATCAAGGCCAAGTTCAACGGCGAGGTCGAGCTCAAGAATCTCAAGCCGCCTCACTCCTACACCATCCAGGGCGAAGGCAAGGGCGGCATCGCCGGCTTCGCCAAGGGCGGTGCCGACGTGACGCTGACCGAGGATGGTCCCGACGCGACGATCCTGCGCTATGAAGCGAAGGCCGATGTCGGCGGCAAAATCGCCCAGCTCGGCAGCAGGCTCATCGCCTCGACGTCGAAGAAGCTGGCGGGTCAGTTCTTCTCCAACTTCAACGAAAAGGTAAGCGCCGGCTGACGGAATTCGCCTGCCGGCGCGCCTGGTGGGCTACCGCAGCTCGCGCCGAAGAATCTTGCCGACATTGGTCTTCGGCAGCTCGGTGCGGAACTCGACCTGTCTGGGCCGCTTGTAGCCGGTCAGCTTGTCCTTGCAGAACTCGATGAGGTCCTTGTCGGTAAGGTTCGGGTCCTTCTTCACGACGAAGATCTTCGGCACCTCGCCGGATTTCTCGTCGGGCACGCCGACCGCCGCCACCTCGAGCACGCCCGGATGCATGGCAATGACGTCCTCGATCTCATTCGGGTAGACGTTGAAGCCGGAGACCAGGATCATGTCCTTCTTGCGGTCGACGATCTTGACGTGGCCGCGCTCGTCCATGAAGCCCATATCGCCCGACTTGAAGAAGCCGTCCTTGGTCATCACCTTGGCGGTCTCGTCAGGACGATTCCAGTAGCCCGCCATGACCTGAGGGCCCCTGATGCAGATCTCGCCCACTTCGCCGAGCGGCACGTCCTTGCCGTCCTCGTCGCGGATGGCGATCTCCGTCGACGGGATCGGCAGGCCGATCGTGCCGGAGAATTCGTCGGCGTCAAATCGGTTGGCGGTTGCGACTGGTGACGTTTCCGACAGGCCATAGCCCTCGGAGATGACGATGCCCGTCAGCTTCTTCCAGCGCTCGGCGACCGCCTTCTGCACGGCCATGCCACCACCGAAGGTGAGAAGCAGAGGCTTGAAGTCGAGCTTCTGGAAATCCTCGTTGTTCAGCAGTGCGTTGAACAGCGTGTTGAGGCCCGGGAAGACGTTGACCGGATACTTCTGCAGTTCCTTCACGAAGGCGGGGATGTCGCGCGGGTTTGCGATGAGGATGTTCTCGGCCCCCTGCTGCATGCCCATCAGCGCGTTCACGGTGAGCGCGTAGATATGATAGAGCGGCAGCGCGCAGACATAGATCAGCCGGTCCGGCTTCGGCCGCTTCACATAAGCGCTTTCCACCCACAGTGCGTTCTGGGCAACGTTGGCGAGCACATTGCTGTGCAGCAGCGTTGCGCCCTTCGAAACGCCGGTCGTGCCGCCGGTATATTGCAGAAACGCAACGTCATCGAGGCCGACATCGGGCTTTTTGAAGGTCTTCGACCGGCCTTGGCTGAGCGCGTCGTTGAACTTGACGTGGCCGGGCAGCGACCAGGTGGGCACCATCTTCTTCACCCGGCGCACGACGAGATTGATGATGAAGCCCTTGAGGCCGAGCATGTCGCCCATGGCGGCGACAATCACGTGCTTGACCGGGGTGTTCTTGAGCACCGCCTGGAGCGTGGTGGCGAAGTTTTCCAGGATGACGATCGCCTCGGCGCCGGAATCCTTCAACTGGTGCTCGAGTTCGCGCGGCGTGTAGAGCGGATTGACGTTGACCACGGTGTAGCCGGCCCGCAGGACTGCCATCATCGTCACCGGATATTGCAGCACGTTGGGCATCATGATCGCGACGCGCGCGCCCTTGGCGAGACCCTTCGACTGAAGATAGGCGGCAAGGTGGCGCGAATGCTCCTCAAGCTGCGAGAAGGTGAGCGTCTTGCCCATCGAGCTGAAGGCCGGCCGCGCAGCGAAGGTCGCGCACGACTTGACCATCATGTCGCCGATCGAGGCGTCGGCAATCGGCTCGATCTCGTGCTTGACCACGTCGGGATAGCTCGCAAGCCACGGCTTTGCCGATGCCTTGGCAGATGCGGCCTTCTTTGGCGTGGAGGCCGCCTTTGCAGTCTTCGCAGATGTCGCCTTGGATGCGGGAGCGGCCTTTGCCGCTGCCTTGGCTGTGGGCTTTGTAGCCGCCTTCCTGGCGGCCGGAGCTGCCTTGTCGGCGGTGACCTTCGCAGCGGAAGCTTTGGTTGCAGCAGTCTTCGACGTCGGTGAGGCCTTCGCAGGAGCTTTGACGGTCGCCGTCTTCGGGGCTGCGGCCTTGGCCGGCGCCTTTCGCTGGGCGGCGGACGATTTTGCCGGCGCTTTTGCGGTAGCAGGCTTTGTCACCGCTGTCTTGGTTGCCGCCGGCTTGGCCTTCGCGGCGGTCGTGGTCTTCTTCGGCGCGGCCGTCGTCTTCGCCTCGGCGGCCTTCGCACCCGGCTCCTTCTTGGTCGTTTTGGTTGCTGCCGACTTTTTGCCGGAAGCAGTCTTTGCCGGGGTCTTGGCCACGAGTTCCTCCCTGAGAGCTCTTGTTATGCGTCTATCTAGGGCGACAACCCACGCGGGTGCAAGTCTCGCTGGGGAAGTACGGGCAGCTCTTACTGCCCGTAGCCGGAATGCCCTTCGAGGAACGAAACCTCGGCTTGGGTGCTTTCGCGCCCAAGCACGCGGTTGCGGTGTGGAAAGCGTCCGTATTGCGCAACGATGTCACGGTGCTCGATCGCGTATTTCAGCCCGTCGTCCTCGCCCAGCATCCGGAAGAGGTCGACGCACCGCTCCTGATCCGCCGAAACCTCCGAATGCATGAAGGGCATGTAGATGAACGACTTGGCCTTCGGCTCGACCTGGCTGTCGTAGCCGCGGTCGACAGCCAGCCGGGCGATGCCGATGGCAAGGTCGTCGGTAGCGAAGGCGGCCGCCGTCTTGCGGAACATGTTGCGCGGGAACTGGTCGAACAGGATGATCGCCGCCAGCGCCGTCTGCGGGTCGTCAATCGTCTTCACGTCAAGTTCGGCTTTCTGGCGCTCATAGACGTCCAGAAAGCGCGATCTTATTTTCTCATCCAGTTCCGGTGCGCCGCCGAACCAGTCCTCATAGGTGAGTTCCTCGAACCAGAACTTGAGGATGTCGTCGACCCACTTTTCGCGCGTCATGGCTTTTCCCTTTCCTATTCAACCTTCGAGATGTCCGGCACCGAGTTGAGCAGCATGCGTGTGTACTCAACCTTCGGGGCGTCGAAAATCTCGTCGACCGGACCCTGTTCCACCAGCACACCGCCGTGCATGACGCCGACATCGTCGGCCATCTGTCGCACGACTGCGAGATTGTGGCTGATCAACAGATAGGTCAGACCGAACTCGTCTTGAAGCCCGCGCATCAGGTCCAATACCTGCGCCTGTACCGAAACGTCCAGCGCCGAGGTCGGCTCGTCGCAGACGATGAACTCCGGCTGGCTGGAAAGCGCGCGGGCGATGGCGATGCGCTGGCGCTGGCCGCCGGAGAACTCATGCGGGAACTTGCGCATGACGATCGGATCGAGACGAACCTTTTCGAGCAGGTCGGCGACGCGGTCCTCCGCCTCGCGCTTGCCGCTGACCAGTTTCAGCGCCCGCATCGGCTCAGCAATGATGTCGCCGACCCGCCAGCGCGGGTTGAGGCTGGCATAGGGATCCTGGAAGATCATCTGCACGCGCTGCCGGCGCTTCTGCGTACCCGATCCGCTTTCCCAGATGTCCTCGTCTTCCAGCAGCACCCGGCCCGATGTCGGCGGGATGAGCCCCACCAGCATGCGCGCGCACGTCGACTTGCCGGAGCCGGATTCGCCGACCAGCCCGTAGGTGGAGCCCTTGCGGATGCCGAAGGACACGTCCTGCACCGCCTTGACGACGGAGCGCTTCGAACCCTTCACGAGCCGGTCGAAGAACGACGGCGACAAGTCGAAGTCCCGCGTCAGGTTCTCCACCTTGACGAGCTGTGTCGCTGCCGGCGGCACGTCGTGGCGGCGTGTCTCGTCACGGATCGACGGGATCGAGTCGATCAGGCCGATCGTGTACTCTTCCTTCGGTCGCTTGATGATGTCGCCGACTGTACCGGTCTCGACGATCCTGCCCTTGTTCATCACGATCATGCGGGTCGCCGTTTCGGCGATGACGCCCATGTCGTGCGTTACGAGCATGACGGCCGCGCCGCGGCTTTCGCACAACTGCTTGAGCACCTTGATGATCTGCGCCTGAACCGACACGTCCAGCGCCGAGGTCGGTTCGTCGGCGATGATCAGGTCGGGCTCCGCCGACAGTGCCAGCGCGATGACGACACGCTGGCGCATGCCGCCGGAGAACTGGTGCGGATAGCTGTCGATGCGGGTTTCGGGCGAGGGATGCCGGCTTCGCCGAGAAGCTCGATCGCCCGCTGCCGGGCCTGCGCCTCGTTCATCGGCAGATGCCGACGGATGGTTTCCACCAGCTGCTGACCCACCGTGTAGAGCGGGTTGAGCGATGTCAGCGGGTCCTGGAAGACCATGCCGATGCGCTTGCCGCGCAGCTTGGCCATTTCTTCCGGCGGCAGGTTGTCGATGCGCTTGCCGCTCAGGTAAATCTCGCCCCCGGCAATATGGCCCGGCGGCTCGATCAGGCCGATGATGGCAGCGCCCGTCATCGACTTGCCGGCACCGGACTCGCCAACGACACCGAGGATTTCACCCGGCATGATGTCGAAGGACACGTCGTTGACGGCGGTGAACAGGCCTCGTCGAAGCGGAAATTCGACGACGAGGTTGCGGACTGAAATGATGGGCTCAGTCATCAGCGCAGCCTCGGGTTGAGCGCGTCGCGCAGCCAGTCGCCAAGCAGGTTCACGGCCAGAGCCAGCAGCACCAGCGTGATGGCGGGGAAGAACAGGATCCACCATTCGCCCGAGAACAGGAACTGCTGACCGATGCGGATCAGCGTCCCGAGCGAGGGCTGGGTCGGCGGTACGCCGACGCCGAGGAACGACAGCGTCGCCTCCTCGATGATCGCCAGCGCAAGCCCGATGGTGGCGATCACCAGCACGGGAGCCATAACGTTCGGCAGCACGTGACGGACGAGGATGACCAGCGGATGCACGCCCATGATGCGAGCTGCCGAAACGTAGTCCTTCTGCCGTTCGACCATGGTGGCCCCGCGCACCGTGCGTGCGAACTGCGCCCAGTTGGAAAGGCCGATCGCCACGATGAGCACCCAGATCGCCATGCCTTCCTGCTGGCTTGGCGGAATGATGCCGCGCGCGATGCCGAAGATGAGCAGCGCGATCAGGATGGCGGGGAAGGAGAGCTGGATGTCGGCGACGCGCATGATGATGGAGTCGGTCGTGCCGCCGACATACCCGGCGGTGAGGCCGAGCGAAATGCCGATCGCCATCGCAAACAGCGTTGCCGAAACGCCGACGAACAGCGACACGCGGCTGCCATAAAGAATGGTCGACAGCACGTCGCGCCCCTGATGGTCGCTGCCCAGCAGGAAGTAGTTGCCCATCATCGAGTTTGAGTTCGGCGCGGTGAAGCCGTCCATCAGGTTGAGGCTTGCAGGGTCGAACGGATTGTAGGGCGCGATCCATGGCGCCAGGATCGCCGCGAGCACGAGCACGAATGCCACGGTTGCAGCGACGATGGTGACCGGCGAGCGCCGGAACGAGAAGAAGACGTCGGAATCCCACATGCGGTAGAGGCGGGACGGCGGCTTGGTGGCCACGGGCGTGGCCGGGTTTTGTGGTGTGGACATGGGCCTATTTCCCCGATCCGGAGGCGTGTACCCGCAGGCGCGGATCGACGGCGTAGTAGAGGATATCGACGATCAGGTTGATCACGACGAAAACGAAGGCGATGAACATCAGGTAGGCGGCCATCACCGGCACGTCGACGACCTGCACCGAGTTGATGAACAGCGAGCCTACGCCGGGCCACTGGAATACGGTCTCGGTGACGATCGCGAAGGCGATGACAGAGCCGAGCTGCAGGCCGGTGATGGTGATGACCGGAACCATCGTGTTCTTCAGCGCGTGGCCGAAATTGATCGCACGCTTGGACAACCCGCGCGCCCTGGCGAAGCGGATATAGTCCTGCCGTAGCACCTCCAGCATCTCCGCGCGCACGAGGCGCATGATGAGCGTGAGCTGGAAAAGCGACAGCGTTATCGCCGGCAGGATGAGCGAGCGCAGGCCGGATTCAGTCAACAGCCCCGTGCGCCACCAGCCGAGATCGACCACCTGGCCGCGGCCGAAGGACGGTAGCCACTGCAGCTCCACCGCGAAGATGTAGATGAGCCCGATGCCGATCAGGAAGGTTGGCAGCGAAACACCAACCAGCGACAGCGTCATGATGATCGCGGTCGAAAGGCTTTTCGGCCGCAGCGCCGTGAAGACACCAAGCGTGACACCGACGACCAGCGCGATCAGCGCCGAGGTAAACGCCAGTTCGATGGTTGCCGGCAGGCGTGACATGATGAGTTCGCTGACCGGCTGCTGCAGGCGGTACGAAATGCCGAATTCGCCCTGTATGGCATTGGTGATGAAGCGGAAAAACTGGATGTAAGCCGGGTCGTTCAGACCCAGCCTCTCACGGAGGGCTTCGAAGTCTTCCAGACGCGAATCCTGACCGAGCAGCGAGGCGACCGGATCGCCCACATAACGGAAGAGCATGAAAGAGATGAGGGCGACGACCAGCATCACGACGATGGACTGGGCTAGCCGTCTGAGGATGAAGGCAAGCATGACTTTGGTCCCCATAGGGTGCAGCGTCCGGCGTTGCCGAACGAACGATGCACGGCATCGCGGCGTCCACCGGTCCATCGATTAGGATGGAGGCGGAAACCGCGACCTTTGAGTGCGGGATGCTAACGAAAAAGGCCCGCGCCGCAAAGTTTGCGACGCGGGCGTTCAACGCAAGTCCTATTACTCGCCGAAGGTAACGTTGTAGAGGCGCGGCTGGTTTTCCGGATGCACGTCCAGGTTCATGCCATCCTTCATGGCGTAGGCCAGAACCTGATTGTGGATCGGCAGCAGCACGCGGTCTTCCTGAACCTTCGCCCAGATCTCGGCGATCGTGGCGTTGCGCTTGTCCAGGTCGACCTCCGTCTCAAGAGATTCGATCTTTGCGTCGAGTTCCGGGTTGGTATACCCGCTCGGGTTATAGGCACCGTAGTGACCCGACTGCGTGTGGATCAGGTCGTTGAAGATGTAGGCCGAATCGAAGGTCGGAACGCCCCAGCCGAGCAGGTAGAAATCCGTCTCCGAATTCTGGATCAGCGGCGAGTGCTGCGTGATCGGGCGCGAGGCCAGCGTGGCCTTGATGCCGATCTGGCCGAGCATGCCTACGACCGCCTGGCTGATCGCCTCATCGTTGACGTAGCGGTTGTTCGGTGTGTCGAGCGTGATCGTGAAGCCGTCCGGATAGCCCGCTTCCGCCAGCAGCGCCTTGGCACCCTCGACATCGGCCTTTTCCGGATACGCGTTCAGCTCGGGCGTCCAGCCGTTGACGAAGGGCGGGGTCGCCACGCCGGTCGGCACCGACTGTCCGCGCATCACCACCTGCTGGATGGCGTTGCGATCGATGGCCAGGTGCATCGCCTCGCGAACCTTGGGATCGTTGATCGGGTTCTTGTCGGTGATGTTGGACGACTTCAGCGGTGCGTCGCCGAAGCGGTAACCGAAATAGATCACGCGGTTTTCGGGGCCGGTGGTGACCTTGATGCCGTCGCTCGAGCCCAGGCGCTCGATGTCCTGCACGGGCACGTCCTGCACCAGATCCACTTCACCAGACAGCAGTGCCGCGACGCGGGTGGCGTTGTCGGCAATCGGGAGATAGATGATCTCTGTGACTGCCGGCTTGGTCTCCGCCCAATGGTTCTCGTTCAGCTTGAGGACCGAACGCACGTCCGGATCACGCGATTCCAGCATGTACGGGCCGGTGCCGTTGGTGTTGCGCACGGCAAAGTTGTCGTCTGTCGAACCGGCTTCCTGGACCTCTACGGCGTTGTTCGCTTCCGTCCAGGTCTTGTCCATCATGAAGGTGTTGGTCAGGTTGTTCGGATAGAGCGGCGAAGGTCCGCTCATCTTTACCTCGACCGTGTGGTCGTCGACGGCGGTGACGCCCTGGACGCCGGCATGAAGCTGCTTCATGTTCGACTTGTCGGAACGGGCGCGGTCGAGCGAGAACACCACGTCTTCGGCGGTGAAGTCGGCGCCGTCATGGAACTTGACGCCCTGGCGCAGTGTGAACACCCACACCGTCGGATCGCCTTCCTTGACCGCCCACTCAGTGGCGAGGCGCGGGATCAGATTGCCCTCGACGTCGCGATCCACCAGCGTTTCGTAGATATGGTGGGCGAAGGTGTGCGTTACACCCTGGTTTTGCGAATGCGGATCGAGCGTCAGCGCGTCGGACGCACGGGCCCAGCGAACGGTTTCCGCGGACGCCGGCATGACAGCGGCGCCGAGCGCGAGAACGCTCGCAGTGAGAAGAAGTTTACGCATAGTGGCTCCCAAACTCTTTTTTGTTTGTTCAATGTTCCCCGTGAGGGCCTGAGCCCGCCCACGATTGGCGGGTACCATAAGGGAGGGGATTGTGTTTGAAAAGCGCCCTTTTTCAGGCTTCCTGACCACCGGTGCCGGTCGCCTAACCCGCTGATTTCAGGTTATTTTAGCGTTTCCGGATTGACTGGCTGCGGTGGAGGCCGACGAGCCCCCGCGTAATCATTTTCAAGCTTATTGCCAAAGGTGTTTCAAACCTGAAACAATCGGCCAGGATGACAGCGATCTGCGTAAGTTAATTACCCGGAAGGCAAGCGGCTGCACATTGGCGCAAGCCACCGGTACGTCACTTCTTTCACCGCCGGTCCGGGCCGGGCGCTGCGGACGCTGCCGCCAACAATGTTCAACATGGCATCCACGCCGCGGCTGCCTGCGCTTTGCTAGACGACGCAGCCGATACATCGTATCTCAGCCGGGTGACGGCCGCATGACGTCAGGTTCTGACGAACTGACCCTGGCTGCGAAGGCCCGTTGTCGCAATGGGCTCGTCTAGGAGTACGCCACGCCGACGCGCATAAGCGACGAATACGTCGTGCGCTTCCTGCGGGGAGCAGCGCTCCGTCAAGGCATCGCGGCAGGCATCGCATGTCGCGTGATAGACCTCGTCTCGAAGGAGCTTGGGCACGTCCTCGAGATATGCGAACGCTTCGCGCACGCTGGCGATCGACCGGGGGAAACCAAGTCCGACCAGGACTGTGACGGGACGCTGGAACGCCGCATTGCGCATGACAAAGCCCTTTTCATTTCGAAGTCTTTTTCGGGATGCTGCGGGGCGGCAGCGCAGCTAAACCTACAACGAGAGAAATGGTTCCGGCCGCCTGCTAGCCGAGTTGCCCGACCATAACACCAGCAAGCTTCCGGTTATTCCTACTGTGACCAAGGAACCGCCGCCCCGGCGCGCGAGTTGAGTCGCTAACTCACTCTTTCGCAAGGAAATGCACATGGCCAAGCAGGACAACCAGGAACAGAAGTCCGACCTTTCAGCCGCCGAGGTCCAGGATCGCATATGGGAGCTCGCCAAGGAGATCGACATCTGCATGTTCGTGACGTGGGATGGAGAGTACAACCGGGCGAGGCCTCTTTCCGCACGCGTTCATCGAGATGAGAATGCCATCTATTTTCTCGTCAACGACGACAGCCCTAAGAACGAGCAATTGGCCGAATATCCCAAGGTCACGATGGCCTGGACGGATAGCGGACGGTACAAATTCGTCACCGTCTCGGGGCATGCCGAAGTTTCGAACGATCGTGACAAGATCGCAAAGCTTTGGGAGCGCACCGACGAGGCGTGGTGGGACAGCGCTCAGGACCCAGACATTCGCCTGATAACGGTGACCCCGGATGAAGGGGAACTGTGGGATAGCCCAGGGCGCATCATTGCGACTGCCAAGATGGCGCTGGCTGCGGTGACTGGAGCCAAGCCTGACTTTGGCGATAACGCCAAGGTTGATCTCTAGCGGTTGAGCGTTTCCGGATGTTGGCCCGGCGTCGCGCCCGGGCCAACATCTTGCGGCTTCGGGAACCGCGAAAGGTCCGTATCGTCTTCTATGGGTTCTATCGCTGCGGGGGTGAACGGCGGCGATGTTGCCGGCGTGGCATACGCCATGTTTTGGAAATCATTGATCGCGCTTGTTGCTTGACCGTCGCTTCCAGAGCGTTGTTCGTGAAATCCCCAGCCGCCTTGCCGCTTCGCCGACCTTCCCGTCGCTTTCAATCAATGCGCGATCGATACGTTCGCTTTCCGCCTGTCTGCGAGCGTCGGCGAGGGTGTCGGGTTCCGGCGCAGCCAGCGCAAGCTCCGGAAAAATATCCTCAGGTGCCAGCATGTTCCCGCGCGCAAGCACCGTGGCGCGCTCAAGACGGTTGCGGAGTTCACGAACGTTTCCGGGCCAGTCGTGGTGAAGGAGGACCGTGAACGCGTCCGGCGAGATCAAGCGAACGTCCATGCCGTGGCGATGAGCTGCCTGCCTCAGCAACCTATCGGCAAGCGGCTCGATTTCAGCGGTTCGATGGCGCAGTGGGGGCAGCGAGATTTCGATTACCGACAACCGGTAATAGAGATCCTCCCGAAAGGTCTTTTCGATGCGCATCGTGTCGAGATCGGCATTCGTCGCAGCGATGATCCGGCCCTGGAACGAGCGATCAGTGCGCGAGCCGACGGGACGAAAGCGACCGTCCTCCAAGACACGCAGCAGCGCGATCTGCAGGCGTGCATCCAGTTCTCCAATCTCATCGAGAAAGAGTGTGCCTTCGCCTGCTTCCTCAAAGAAGCCGACGTGGGACTGCGAGGCACCGGTGAACGCTCCGCGCTCGTGGCCGAAGAACTGGCTTTCCAGGAGCTCATGCGGGATCGCACCGCAATTTACGGCAACGAACGGCTTCTGTGCACGGCGGGATGTCGCGTGAAGGTAACGCGCGGAGACCTCCTTGCCCGTTCCCGTTTCGCCCGTGATCAGCACTGGCAGATCGGTGTTGGCGACACGCCGGAGCTGCTCGGCAATGCGCTCGGTTGCCGGCGAAAGAGCGAAGTCGACTACGCCGTTTTCCTCGACTTCTACAGCCGGTCGGCGCAGGCGCCCGCGAATACGTTCGATGACATCGTCGACGTCATAGGGCTTGGTCAAATAGTCGTCCGCACCAGCCTTGACCAGACGTACAGCCTGGTCGATCTCGCCAAAGGCGGTGGCAAACAGAATCGGCGTATCTCCGAGCCATGGCTGGGCTCTGCGGTAGAGGTCTTCACCCGAACCGTCCGGCAGCACGATGTCGGAGAGGACGAAATCGGGTCGGCGGCGTCTCATGGCGATCAAAGCCTGGTCGCAGTCCTTGGCCCACGTGACCTCGAAGTCCTCCAGTTTCAGCCGTTGGGTCAGCGCGCCGCCGAGGATGGCGTCATCCTCCACAACCACGACATGGTGCCTGCTCATTCGCCGCCGCCTTGGACCTGTAGGGGCAGATGTAATGTGATGCGCGTGCCGAGCTGGGGAAGGGACTGCACCGAAACGCGACCGTTGAGGCGCTCTACCAGGCGAACGACCACGGAGATGCCGAGCCCCGGCAGATCGGGTGACGGTGTTCCTTTTTGCAGCGCCTGTGTCATCTGCGGCTCCAGGCCGCTTCCCTGATCTTCCACTTCGATCTCCAGTTGCTTGCCCAGCAGCTTTGCCGACAGCCTGACGCTTCCACCCTTGTTCGATGCCTGCACGGCGTTGAGCAGAAGATTGAGAAGGACCTGCCGCACTTCAAGAGCGGCTACCGGTACTTCATCCGGAATCGAAAGATCCATGTTGATCGTGACATCGCGAGATTTACCGTCTGCATCCACAAGCAATCGCAGATCTTGGAAGTCCTGACGCGAAAGTGGGCGCCACCGTATCCGTGTGCGGTGGCTCGCAAGCGTAGCGTTCACGACCTCGTCAAGCGCACTGACGCCTCTGTCGAGGAACTCGATTGCCTCGCGACGGGGTTGCTCGTGGTCACCGAAGCGCTTCAAGGTGCCGATGGCGGCACGCATGCCGCCCAGCGGATTGCGGACTTCATGAGCAATGGTGGCAGCAAGTCGCCCGAGCACGGCTTCCCGTTCTCTGTCGGCAAGGTGCTTGAGCAGGGCTTCACGTTCGTGCGTGGCATGCGCCATTGCATTGAAAGCATGGAACATTCTCGCCGATTGCCGGTCGCCAAGCGGGATCTCACCCTCCGTGATCGGGCGGGGATCTCCGAACGCCGCATCATACAGTCGGCGTGCCAGCAGGGCGACCGGCCGCTGCATCCGTCGCACCATGAAGAAGCCAAGCAGCGCGCAGACCAGACTGAACGCGAGATCGAACAGCAGCAGCAACCATCGCAACTGCCGAGGTGATTCCTGGAAGGCAGAAAGGTCGAGATCGGCGGCGACCGTTCCCACCCGCACACCATTGGAATGCAATCCGCGCCAGATCCACATCCCGCCGTCATTTGACATCGGCAGTGTGCCGGTTTCGGCCAGGCCCAATTCGGAGGGAAGTTCAGGCACCGCATTTTCACCGGCGCGCAGTGCCTCGGCTCTGACGTTCAGGTCGTTGTCGAGGAACATGAGCCGCCGATCGACGACACCTTCATGGAATTCCAGCGCCTGTTCGAGAACGGAGCCGACGGCTTCGTCGTCGCCGTTGCGCACATAGGGAAGCACCGCCGCAGACAACCCGTCCAGATAGACGTGGCCGAGAGTCTCGGCCTGGCGCTCGGCCTGCCGAGACATGACGACGATCGCGGTCTGCGTGGAGACCACAGCGGCGACGAAGATCATCATCGCCACAATCACCGGCAACCGTACGGTGACGGGAATCTTCTGCGCTAACGGTTCCAGGGCTCCGACACTCCCGATTGCGATGTCCTTTTCAGGTTCGCAAGTCGGGCGTCGCGCTTCAACCGAAAACGACGATCGGGGCATCGTCTTCCCGGGGTTCGCTCGCAGGAGCTATCCGGTGATGCGTGAGCTTGGACATTGGGGCGATCTTCTTGTCAGCCAGGCCGTGATCGAACCAGGCCTGGCGCGACAGGACCAGCGCAACGCCGTCGGTCAGACGATCGCGAAGTATCGGGATAGGGTCTCCCTCCTCGACATACAGCCCGAAGCGCACGCCGGCCTGGGTCGCGGCTTCTTCGACGACTTCGACCGTTTCGGCGACCCGTCGGCGCGCTCCTGCTGTCAGGGTGTTGCGCAACTCCTTGGCGTAGTAGTTTCCGCCGATGGGCACCGGCCCGACGTCATGCAGCGTCTTGGTGTCGATGATCGCCAGTCCGGCCAGATCGACCTTATGTGCCTTGGCCATTGCGATCGCATGGGTGATTGCCGCATCCATGCCCGGCCCGCTTGCTATGCCGAGAACGACCTTTTCAATCTTGTGGTTCATGGTTTTCCTCCGAAACACTGCGGATGCGGGATGATCGAAATCGCCACGCTGCAATTCGCCCTCGAGCTGGTCTTCACGCGTTCCGCCCCACAGCGGCACACCGGCGACGTATCCGGCTCGAGCCAGCAGATGTCCCGCGATCGGCTGGGTCAAAAGCAGGAAGGCGATGGCGATCGTCACCTTGATCCATGTGCCGGCCGACGGTTCGGCGAAGGCAACGCCGACAAGCAACAGGCCGCAGCCGACGACGCCGGCCTTGGTGGCGGCATGCATGCGCATGAAGAAATCCGGCAGGCGCAGAATGCCAAGCGCGGCGATCAGGCACAGGCCGGCGCCGGCTATCAGGAAGGCGACGGAGAGCAACGCCATCATGGCCCTTCCTCTTCGTCGATCGAGCCGCGTTCTATGAAGCCGGCGAAGGCGACCGTGGCGAGGAAGCCGATAAGCGCCACGCCCAGCGCGATGTCCACGAACGCGACCGAGCCCGAGACAACGACTGCCATGCCGGCAGCGGCGACACCCAGCAGGCCGAGCAGGTCGAGTGCGACGACGCGGTCGGGGCCGGAAGGCCCCGGATGATACGCAGGCCCGCACACAGCATGGCGGCGAACAGGAGGATGCCGGAGATCGCCACACCGGCGGCAAAAAGAGCTCCGCCCATCATGACAGCACCTCCTTCACCCGCCTTTCGAAGCCATCCTTGATCTGGGCGACGCTCTGGTCGGAAACGTTCATCACGTGCACGTAAAGGGTCGAATGATCCTTGCTCACATGCAGGCTGGTGGTGCCCGGCGTCAGCGTGATCATGTTGGCGAGCAGCGTGATCCCGGCGCGGCTTTCCACATCGAGCGGTACCGCGACGATTGCCGATCGGATCGGCCGGCGCGGGTTGAGCACGGTCATGACGACGTCCTTCACGGAAAGGGCTAGTTCGCGAAAGAAGATGCCGGACAGACGGCACCAGGAGAGAACCACATTCATGGGCGTGCCTCCGTGACTTGTGCGGGAGCGCCGAAGACGGCGTCGATGTAAGCGGACTTGTCGAGGAGCTGTTCGCCGGCGCGCAGCGAGTAGTCGACGAAAGGCTCGGCGAAGAGGCCGATCGTCAGCGTGATGGCCGCAAGGACCACGACCGGCGAGAGCATGATGATCTTCGCCCGGCGATCGGCCTGCCAGCGGCGCATCGTCTGGCCCGACTGATCCGGTGCCGCTTTCCAGAACGCTTCGTTCCAGATCTTGATCATCGAATAGAGTGTCAGGATGCCGACCGCGAGGCCCGCCGTTGCAAGAACGATGTGGCCTGCGTCCAGGCTTGCCTTGATGACGGTGAACTTCGACCAGAAGCCGGAGAGGGGTGGAAGGCCGGCAAGTGACAATGCGGGAATGAGGAACAGCACGCCCAGCATCGGCATGGTTCTGTAGAGGCCGCCGGTCTGCTTGAGATCGAAGGATCCACCTGCGCGGTTCACGACGCCCGCGATCAGGAACAGGTTGGCTTTCACGATGATGTGGTGGATCACGTAGAGGATCGACCCGCCGATCGCCAGGGGCGTGGCCACGGCGATGCCGAACAGCATGTAGCCGATCTGGCTGACGATGTGGAATGAGAGGATGCGGCGAATGTCGAAATGGGCCGCCGCCCCCAGAACACCGGTCACCATCGTGAAGATCGCGACAGCCGTGACGATTGGCCCCGTGTAGCCGGCATCGCCATCGAACAGCAGCGTGAACGTGCGGATGATGGCGTAGACGCCGACCTTGGTCAGCAATGCTGCAAAGATAGCCACGATCGGCGCAGACGCAGTGTGGTAGGCGGCAGGTAGCCAATAGAACAGCGGAAAGACCGCAGCCTTCGCGCCGAACGTCGCAAGGAACATGAGGGCCAACGCCGTCACCAGGCCCTGGTTTTCCAGCGTTGGGATGACGCGTGCCAGGTCCGCCATGTTGAGCGTCCCGGTCATGCCGTAGAGAAACGCGACGCTCATCAGGAAGAAGGTCGTCGCGATGAGGTTGAGCGTGACGTATTTGATGCCGGCGTCGAGCTGTTCGCGCGTTCCGCCCAGCGACAGCAGGCCGAAGGACGAGATCAGCATGATCTCGAACCAGACATAGAGATTGAAGATGTCGCCGGTCAGGAATGCGCCGGTCACGCCAAGAAGCAAGCCCTGATAGAGCACGTGATAGAAGGCATTCTCGCGTGCTTCGACATCGCCGACCAGCCCGTAGACGCCTACCGCGACCGCCATGAGTCCGGTGATGAGAACCATGGCCGCTGAAAACATGTCGCCGACGAAACTGATGCCGAAAGGCGGCGCCCACCCGCCGAACTGCGTGGCAATTACCGTACCATCGCGCACAGCAAGCAGCAGCACGACAGATGCGCAGAACAGGCCGAGACTGGCAGCCAGGCTTATCAGACGCTGGAGCAGCGGGTGACCCCACGCCAAGGCGCAGAGCGCTACGCCGATCGCCGGCGCCAGAACCGGTAGTGTCAGCAGCAGATCGGCCGTCATTCCGCGGGCTCCATCTTTCTGGCCGCGGCCTGGCTGCGATCGGTCGGGACCTTTTTGGCGGCCTCGGGCTCGGCCTCGCGCATGGCATCGGTATCGACCGTTCCGAGGCGCCGGTGGGCGCTTTCGAACAGCACGGTCGTGAAAGCGACGAGCGAGAAGGAGATCACGATCGCCGTCAGGATCAGAGCCTGGGGCAGCGGGTTGGCGCCGCCGACCAGAGCGGTCTCGCCGGCGGCGACGAGTGGAGGTGTGCGCGAGCCCATCCGCCCAGCCAGGAATATCGACAGGTTGGTGGCATTGCCGAGCACGAGGAGGCCGAGCACCACCCTGAGCACGTTGCGTGACATCAGCAGATAGGCGGCGACGGCCACCATCACACCGAAAGCGAGAGCGAAGACGGGCTCCATCTCACTCCTCCAGATAGTAGAACAGAAAGCTCAGAACCGCGCCGATGACGACCAGATAGACGCCAATGTCGAAGATGAGCGTGGTGCCGAGGGCGATCGCCTCGAAAGGCCATTGATGCGTGAGGTATGGCTGTGCCAGCCACAGAGCGGGCATGCCGGACGCAAGGGCGATGACGAGGCCCGCGCCGATATATGTCTTGGGCGACGCGAAGATGAGTTGCGTCAACGACACACGGCCACGCGGGAGCGCGTGAACGGCGATGCCGGCGGCGGCGATAAGCCCCCGATGAAGCCGCCGCCTGGCTCGTTGTGGCCCCGCAGCAGGACGTAGATTGAGAAGATGAGCGCTGCCGGCAATATAAGGCGGCTGGTCGCACGAAGGATCATCGAGTTCATTGGCGCTCCTCCTGCTTCGCCCGACGCATTCCCGCCAGAACCGCAGCGGCTGCGATCGCCGCGAGGCCGAGGACAACGATCTCGCCGAGCGTGTCGATGGCGCGGAAATCGACGAGGATGACGTTGACGAGGTTGCGGCCATGGGCTTCGGGCACCGCAGTTTCGCGGAAGAACACGGAAAGGCGATCGTCGAAGGGTTGTGCCAGGACGCTCAACATCAACAGCGAAGCGACCAGGCCGATGCTTGCCGCTATCCAGCAATCACGGGTGCGCTGAGGTTTCGAACGGTACTCCTGTTCGCGGAAGGGCATTCGCCCCACGATCGCCAGCATGATGACGATCGCCAGCGCTTCGACAGAGAACTGCGTGAAAGCGAGATCCGGCGCACCCTGAAAGAGAAACAGCAGCGCGACCGCGAAACCGACCATGCCTGCGGCAACGATGCCGGCCACGAAATTGCGTGCCCGTAAGATGGCAAGCGCAGCAACCGCCAGGATGACCGCGATCGCTATTTCGGGCACGAGGCTGTCTGCGAATGACGGCAACTCAAGCCCGCCGCGCGCCACGAGCGTGATCCCGCCTGCCGCTGCGACGGTGAGCAGTGTGCGGCCAACATATACACGCATGCTGCCGGTCTGGATGAGACGGGTCTGCCATGCAGCGAGACGCTTGCAGGCCGCTAATCAATCGATCGTAAGCCTGGTCCGGTCCCCACCGATCAATGTTGTCGATGGCTGCAAGCCTGAGCCGCAAACCGTCCCAGCGCCGGTATGTTACGACGCCCAACGCCAAGGTGAGCACACTGAGCGCGAGCATCGGCGTGAAGCCGTGCCAAAGGGTAAGGTAGTAGTCCAGCGGCGCGCCGGCCGTGGCGCTGGCTGCGGGCACGATCAGGCTGTCGCTGATAAGCCACGGCATGGCGCCGAAAAGGAGGCCCAGGGCGGCGAGCACAACCGGACCGGCAAGCATTGCGACGCCGGGGTCATGAGCCGCCTTGGGTGTCGACGAGAGATCGCCATAGAAGCACCGGATCGCAACAATCGCGGCGACGACCACCATCGACACATTGGCAACGAGGGCAATGACGACGAGTATCCAGGATCCGGAGAGTTCGAGCCCTGTTTCGTAAACGAGTTCCTTGGCGGCGAAGCCGATGAAAGGCGGCAAGCCAGCCATCGACAGCGCGCCCAGCATCGCAACACCCGCCGTGATCGGCATATGGTGCCGGAGGCCGCCAAGGGTCGAGGAGTCACGCGTACCGGTTTCGTGGTCGATGATCCCGGCCACCATGAACAGGCACGCCTTGTAGAGCGCATGGACGACCAGGAAAATCACGACGGCCACCGAGGCGAGTTCGCCGTCGATGCCGATCAGCATCACCAGAGTGCCCAGTGATACGATCGTGGAATATGCGAGCACACGCTTCAGATCGGTCTCGCGCATTGCGAGCACCGCTCCCGTGAGCATGGTCAAGGCTCCAAAGCTCGTCAGCAGTGCGATCCAAAGCGCATGTGCGGAAAACACCGGGTCCAGCCTTGCGAGCAGGTAGACACCCAGCTTCACCATGGTTGCCGAGTGCAGGTAGGCCGACACGGGCGTGGGCGCGACCATGGCGTTGGCAAGCCAGGCGTGCAGCGGAGCCTGCGCCGATTTTGCGAACGCACCCGCCGCGAAGAGGATTATGATCGCCGGCGCAGTCGGATGCGCGGCGATCACTTCCGCTTGCCCCAGGATCGCGGTGATGGAGAAGGTGCCGGCAACCCACCCCAGCAGGATCACGCCCGCGAGCATTGCAAGACCGCCGGCAACGGTGATGAGAAATCCCTGTTGTGCCGAGCGCCGGGTGTCCGCCCGCTCCGGCGAATAGCCTATAAGCAGGAACGAAGTCAGGCTGGTCAATTCCCAGAACACGACCAGCAGCACCAGATTGTCGGCAAGCACCGCGCCGAGCATCGACGCCATGAAGAGCGTCAGCACCGTGTAGAAGCGGGCAAGCCTTGGGGCGCCCTTCAGATATGACGAGGCATACAGGAAGACGGCAGTGCCGATGCCGCAGATGAGAAGGGCGAAGGTAAGCGAGAGACCATCGACCCTGAATGCGGCGTCGATTCCGAGCGACGGAATCCAGCGATAGGTCTCAAGTGCGACTTCACCGGCCGTCAGGATAGGCAGGAAAAGGCAGAACCCCGCAAAAAGAAGCAGGGGCACGGCGGCAATAACTTGCCACGAGCGTCCACCCGCCCAGCCAACGAACGGCGCAGAAAGAAAGGAAAAGGCAACGAGTGCTAAAATGGTCATCATCAGGCGTTCCGTGTCGAAACTCCCAATGGAAGATCTGTGCCAGTTGGCGCCGGATCGCATGTTTTGGAAAAGAATCCCGGTTTTCCGCGGATTCCCGCTCACCGCGGCGGTGCATCGGCCTCGCGAAGTGTTGCTGGATGTGAACCGCTTGAACCGGCGATGTTCACGGATGTGAACATCACCGGAGAACGACGTCGCGACAACATCCGGCTGGCAGAACCGGGACGCCGGCGTTCACCTACTCGCCGACGAGTCTCCAGGCCAGCCAGGAACCGCCGATGACGAAAGGCAGCGTTCCGAATAATGCCATCATGCCGCCTCCAAACTGCTGGTCGGCAAGGGGATCCAGACCGAAAGCACCGAGGCAGTATTGCGGTGCGTAGATCAGGGCCGGCGCGAGCACCAGCAGCACGCCTAGCATTGCCATGTGCATCGACGTGAACAGCATGGCGCCGGCGCCGATCACCAGACCTCTCCGGTCGCGATCGGCAAGACAGACCCACCACAGGGCCATGCCCGCAAGCAGAAAGGTGAGTTGCTGGACCGCGAATATCGGGAGCCAGCGCGCAGCCGCCTCATGCATCCAAGGCGCATGCCACCCCCAGACGACCGCGAACTCAAAAGCGGAAACCGCGAGTGCGGACAGCAACAACCGGCGCGGCGCTCGGATGTTTGGGAAAAGCCGCAACAGGCCAATGACGATCATTGGCGCAGCGACCACCGCGACGGCAAGATGAAGGATCATGTGCGGGGAAAAGGCTCTGCGGGCCAAATCAGGCAGAGGGCCCATCCACAGCCAGGCGAGCAGCACCAGTCCGGCAGCAAGGGGCCAGCCGCGGCTTATCCGCATGTCGTTGTGGTCAGCACGGGAAACAGCGTCCACACCACCGCCACCAGTCCAACCCAGCCGCTAGCCCGGCTCACCACTCGCGAAAATCCCGGCGCGGCTCCAAACCGGTCGGAGTGGAGCATCATCAGCAGAACGACCTGAACCAGAATGGCAAGCGCAAAGGCGATGGCGAGCGATAGTCGCCGCCACGACGCACCGGCGAATGCCGCGCCGAGATCGATTTCGCAAAGAATGCCATGCAGGCCGTAGACCGCGCTGAACGCTGCTAGCCAGACGACGGGCGATACGAGTATGCGCAGCAGGTCCCTCATGCCACCATGCCCGGAAGATAAGCGCAGAAGAGGATCAGGGCGGTCGTTACGCATAGATAGCCGATCCAGAGCGGCGCGACGGCCAGTTCTGCACGTCGCCGCGATGACATGTAGCCGGCCCGCAGACGCAACAGAAGGAAGACCAGCATCAGCGCTGCCACCAGCACATGCACGAGACCGTAACTGCCCAGCACCCACAGCGTCGCGCCATAGGCGTGCGACGTGGGAGATGGAGCCATCGTGAGGAAGGCCAACAGCGAGACCCGAGCGCGGCAATGCCGGCCAGTGCGATCAAGAGGCCGGCCATCGGTTTCGCGCCTCTGCGATTGCTGCTGACGGCGCGGCCGATGCCGGCGACCGCCGCAGCCATGCCGATGACGGCCGTTATCAAGACAAGGGCCGACGGAACCACGAAGAATGGCGGCGGCCACCCGGGCGCGATGGTCCAGAGGAACGCGTATCCGAACAGCAGCGAGCCGAACAGGGTTGCATTCGCCACCAGCAGGAAAGCTGAACCCCACCAGCCCGGCGGTCTGTCGACTTCGGCGATGTTGGGAACCAGGACCCCGCGACCGATAGGCTGGTCGCCGAGGTCCTTCTTCGAACCGAGCGTCCAGGCCCAGCGCATGGCAAGCACGGCGACACCTGCCATCGCGAATGGGGCCAGCCAGAAAACCTTGAGGAGTATGGACAGAAAGAAAGTCCCCGTCACGGCTGCCATGCAGATCGGAAGCCGTGTGTTGTTGGGATAGACGACATGCTGCTGCGGCGTGCCGGTGGCGATGTCCACGATCAGCGTTTCGCGTTGTCCGCTGGCGGGATCGCCGAGATAGAACTCGCCGCGCGCGATACGTGTAGGCAGGTTCGGATCGTCCCACAGCGGTTCGCGCGAGTTAACCTGCGGAAGACTGGCAAAGTTGTATGCGGGAGCCGGCATCGTCGTTGCCCATTCGAGCGTCCCGGAGCGCCATGGGTTGCGCAGTGACCTGTGACGCACGATGACGTTGAGCACCACCTCCAGGAGCACGATGACGAGGCCGAACGCGAGCACGAAGCCTCCGATCGAGGAGATCAGGTTGATCGCAGTCCAACCGTCCTCCGGCCCATAGGTCGAGATGCGCCGCCGCTGGCCCATCAGGCCCACCCAATGCATCGCGAGGAAGGTCACATGGAAGCCCACGAATATCAGTGCGAAGGCGACTTGCCCCAATCGGAAATACCGCTTGCGGCCCGTGGCGAGGGGGAGCCAGTAGTAAAGGCCGGCCAGGAGTGGGAAGACGAAACCGCCGAAAAGGACATAGTGGAGGTGGGCGGTCACGAAAGCGGTGTCGTGCACTTGCCAGTCGAAGGGCACGACGGCGACCATCACCCCCGTCAGCCCGCCAATGACGAAGGTGACGAAGAAGCCGAGAATGTAAAGCATCGGCAGGCGTAGCCGAGGCGTGCCCTTCCACATGGTGCCTATCCAGGCAAACACCTGTACCGCCGTCGGAACGGCCACCAGCGTCGAAGCAGCCGAGAAGAACGCCAGTCCCATATGGGGAATGCCTGTGGTGAACATGTGGTGGACCCAAAGCCCGAAGCTGAGGATCGCAAGCGCGACGGTCGCAGCTACCACCCATCGATACCCAAGCAGCGTCGTCGAGGACATGACAGGCAGGATGGTCGAGATGACACCGGCGGCCGGGAGAAAGATGATGTAGACCTCGGGATGGCCGAACAGCCAGAAAAGGTGCTGCCACAACAGGCTGTCGCCGCCCAGTTCAACCTGGAAGAAGGGCATGCCGAAGGCGCGCTCCAGCTCGAGCAGGATCGAGCCCAGGATCAGCGGCGGGAACCCCGTCAGGATCATCAGCGCCACCACCAGAATGTACCATGCGAAGATCGGCATCCGGCCAAGCGACATGCCGGGCGCGCGGTATCGCAGGATCGAAACCGTCAGCTCCACGGCGGCGCAGATCGCCGAAATTTCCACGAAGGTTATGCCGATGAGCCAGAAGTCGGTGTTGATGCCCGGTGAATAGATGCGTCCGGTCAATGGCGGGTACATGAACCAGCCGGAGTCCGGCGCGATGCCGAGAAGCAGCGATACCAAAAGCATGGCGCCGCCGAAGAAGTAGCACCAGTAGCCGTAAGCGGTCAGGCGTGGGTACGCCATATCGCGCGTGCCGAGCATTTTCGGCAGGAGATAGATCGCCAGACCCTCGATGGCGGGTATGGCGAACAGGAACATCATGATGACGCCATGCATCGTGAAAAGCTGGCTGTATATTTCCGGACCTGCGAATGCGGAGCCGGGGGTGGCAAGCTGTGCCCTTATGAGCATGGCCAGCACGCCGCCGATCAGGAAATAGAAGAAGGCCGTGACGAGGAACATCAGCCCCAGGTCATTGTGATTGACCGTGGAGAACCAGCCCTTCCAGCCAGGGTTGGAAGACCATATCGCGGTAAGTCGCCGGTGGCGGGCCAGCGCGTTCATTCGTCAACCTCCAGAAACGCCCGCCAGGAGTCGGGGTGTGCGCGATGACCGTAAAGGAATGACGGTCGTAGCCCGGTCCGCTATATTCCGCGCTCAGGCCCGCATAGGTGCCCGGCACATCGGCTTCCAGCCGCAGCACGTTCACATGGCCGGGGATGGCGTCGAGCTTCCCGGCCAGACGCGGCACCCAGAAACTGTGGATCACATCGGCGGTCGTTATGGCGACATCGACAGGCCGATTGGCCGGTATGTGCAGTATGTCGGTGGTGGTCCGGCCCGGGGCATCGTCGTAGGAGAAGGTCCAGGACCAGCGCTCGGCCTGTGCATGGACTCGCGCGACATCTGCAGCGTCCCAGGGCAGCAGACGTTCGCCTGCCCATAGACCGTAGGTGAGAAGCGACAGGAGAACCGCGGCCGGGAAGGCGAGTCCCAGCCCCACGATCCAGACGCGTTCGCTCGCAGCCGGTTCACCCTGTAGCCGCTTGCTACGGAATGCGAGCGCCAGCAGCGCCATCACCAGGGCGAAGATGGCCGTTGCGCCTACCAGCATAACCCACCACAAGGTGGCAATGATGCGGGCGGCTGGCCCGCCTGGGTCAAGTGTCGAGAGCGGACCGGCGCAACCGGACACGACGATGGCCGTTGTGGAAAGCAGAAAGACCTTGAGGAGGGGTGTGGAATGGCGGACCAGAAATTCAAGGGCGAGAACGAACAGCTTATCGACCCGGTTGCGGAGCAGCCCGGCTTTGACGACACCGAGTCGCGCATCGCCATTCTCGGTCACCCTATCCACGCCATGAGCGTCGCGTTCCCCGTGGCGCTGACCTTCTGCACCTTCGCTGCCGACCTGCTGTACTGGTGGACGGGCGATCCCTTCTGGGCGCGCGCAGCAATGTGGGCGGTCGGGGCCGGTTTCCTGTTCGGGATGTTCGCGGGTTTTTCGGGCACCGCAGAGCTGCTGCTCGTGTCCGGCATTCGAGCCCGTGCCGCCGCATGGACCCATTTCATCATCGCAGTGACCCTGCTCTCGCTTCTCGGAGCCAATTGGGGCTACCGGCTGTATGGCTACGAAACCGCGGTGCTGCCGTACGGCATACTGCTCTCGGCAGTGTGTGTGGCGGTTGTGGCTTTCACGGGCTGGCATGGCGGCAAGCTCGTCTTCGACTATCGGTTGGGTACAGCGAAGGGAAGCTGACCGCCGCGCGGCTCCGTCAACCAGTCCGGAAACGCGATCCAGTTAAGCTCGGGCTTTGCGAGAACGAGCAGCAATATGGCGATGGCACACACTGTTATGCCTGTCACGGGCAGGGAGGGGTTCGGCGGTTTGTGATCGCCTGGTTCTTCGGCGATGCGCACGATGCTGCTGCCAATCCATGCGTGAAGAACAAGCAGCAACGCGACGAAGACCAGCTTGGCGAAAAGCCACGGAACGAAAGCCTCTCGCAGGAAGATCAGCCAAGTCCCGGCGACCACGGCAATGACTGCTGCCGGCGTGACCACGATCGTATAGGTCAGGTGGGTGGCATGTCGGATAAGGCGGTAGTCGTTCTGCGAGATGGCGGGATCGTGCCTTGTCAGCATTAATGGAAGCGTGATGAGCCCGCCGCACCAGACACAGAGTGCGGTCACATGCAGGGCTTTCCACAAGGGAATGGTAGACGCCAGCCATTCTAGCACTGCGCAAGGACCATGGCTTGTTCATCCTCTCAAGACTGATGCCACAAGACATGGTAGCTGTTCTTGATGGCTGTGGAAGTTACGGTCTGCACAATCACCGGTCAGCCGGCAGCAGATCCCCGGGCGACGCGGTTAATAGACAAGACCCGCTTCCCGACACGACTGCAATGTAATGCTTGAGACATCCGGTTCCGTCTCGACCTCCGACGTTTCCCCCGGTGGGGCGGCTGCATTTGCGCCTTCTCCCGCGGGAGCCTGTTCGCTACTGACCGAGGCCAGCCCATCAATGTCTATCGACAGGGTCGCAGGGTCGTCGCGTGTTTTTGCTTCGGTGCCAGACGGCACAGATGGTGTGGCGGCACCTTGCTCCGTGTCAGTACGTTCCGTCGCCTCCTGCGCGCGAGATTCAGAGCTTTCGATGTCGCTTTGTTCCTCCGACGCGAGTTGGGTGCAGTGGTCGATAAGAGCAGCCATTGCGCCGCGGTCCTCGGTCTCGAATTTCGCCTCGCCGAGATAAATCGGTTGTGCGAAGCCGACGCCGATGGACCCCAACAGCAGGAAGAGGGAGCACGGGGGTATACGCATCATCTCAAGGCCTCAGTGTTCACCTGCAAGGTATTCGCGCATCTCGCTGACCTGCGAGGCCGAGACCGGGCCGGCATTTCTGTCGCCGGAATGGCGAAGGTAGGTCATGAGATCGGCGATCTGGTCGTCGGACAGCTTCCAGTCGAACGGCGGCATTGCGAGGACGCTTGGCACTGCCTCCGTCGGTTGGGCGCGCGCTCCGCCAAGGATAATGCGGATGGCGGTTGACGGGTCCTCGGCCAGCACCTTGTTTGAAGTTCCAAGTGAAGCAAACAGGTAAGGAACACCCGACCGGTCTGACGCATGGCAGGCTGCGCAGTTGTCGAAGTAGATGGCTTCCCCAACCTCGACGCGTGCTGCATCCGGCTCGGACTGGCCTTCTCGCGGTTCGTCATCGAGGCTCTTGAGGTAGGTAGCCACGGCCTCAAGGTCTTCCTGGTGTAGATGTTGGGTTGAGATTGCAACAACTTCGCCCATCCGCTGCATGGGGGCCGTATGCCTCGAACGCCCGTCGCGGAGGAACTCGACGATATCGTCCTGGGTCCAGTCGGCGATTCCACCACTCTCTCCGCCGCGAATGTTCGGGGCGTACCAGTTCTCCAGCACACCGCCACGAAGGTATTCGTCTGAATCGTCGGCACCCAACGCATTTTTGCCGGTGTGGCAACCTCCACAGTGCATAGGTCCGTCGACAAGATAGCGCCCACGGTTCCACGCATCTGACGCGTTCGGGTCGCTCACAAATTCCTGGTCATCGAAAAAGAGTAGTTTCCAACCCCACACGGAACGACGGACGCTCAGGGGGAATGGAAGTTCGTTTTCCGGCACCTCGGTCGTCACCGGGTCGAGCGTTCGCAGATAAGAAAAGATCGCGTCGGTATCGTCTCTCGTCATCAACGTGAAATAGGGGTAAGGCATCGCCGGATAGAGGTGGTTTCCGTCGCGATCCACGCCTTCGTTGAGGGCGCGATAGAAATCGTCCCGTGTCCAGCGGCCGATACCGGTTTCGTCGTCGGGCGTCAGATTGGACGAAAAAATGGTTCCGAAGGGGGTGCCCAGGCCACGCCCGCCGGCAAATGGTACACCGTCATTCTCCAGATCGGTGTGACACGCCTGGCAGTCGCCGGCCACGGTCAGGTAGCGGCCACGCTCAACTTGCGAATAAGACAATTCCTGAGCCTGGGACGATCCGGGCGTGAGTGTTGCGCTGCCGATGAGAGCCAGCGCCGCCATGCTTATGAGAGTGGGGGACAGCGGTCTCATGGCTGCACCAACGGGCCAGGCTGCCGCAGGTACTGGTTGATGATCGCATCGACCGACCAGTAGGCCAGCGCTCCTACAGTGCCTGTGGGATTGTAACCGGCGTTTTGAGGAAACAGTCCCGCGCCGGCGACGAAGAGGTTCGGCAGATCCCAGCTCTGACAGTATCTGTTGACCACGCTCGACTTCGGATCGGCACCCATGATCGTGCCACCGGTATTGTGGGTGGTCTGATAGGGCACCGAGTCGTAGGAGCCGCGGCGGATGTTGACCTTGACCTCGCGGCCACCCATGCCATTGGCTATCTGCTCTGCCACGGGGGTCAGGTGTTGCGTTAGCCGCCGGTCGTTGAGCGTGAAATCATAGGTCATGCGCAGTAGCGGACGACCATGGGCGTCCGTATAGGTCGGGTCGAGGTCGAGATAGTTGCTGCGGTGGGCCATCGACGACCCATGCACGCCGACGCTTGTTGTCTTCAGAAAGTTCTCGCGGACCGCCTTCTTCCAGCGGCTTCCCCAGCTCGGCACGTTGTCGGGGACGGGGTGGCTTTCAATGGGCCGCGCATTGGTCGTGTGGCAGGCGATATAGCCGCCCCCGATAAAGCCGAGGCCCGAGTGATCGAAATTGTCGCCGTTGTAGTCATCGATAACCATGCCGAGTGCACCGGCGCCGACGAAGCCATTTGTGAATTCTTCGTCGTAGAAGACCGTCGCCGAGGACATCACCTGATAACAGTAGTTCTTGCCGACAACCCCTTCGCCGCTTTGCGGGTCGTAGGGCTCACCGATCTGCGACAGCAGAAGCAGGCGGGTGTTCTCCAGCGGGTATGCGCAAAGCACGACCACCTCCGCCGGTTGAAAGAAGCTGTCGCCATTGGCGTCGATATAGGTGACGCCCGAAGCCCTGGAGCCGTCGGGGGCCTTGTCGATCGACAGCACCTCAGAATTGGTGCGCAGAGCGAAGTTGGGCCTCTGCATGAGCACAGGAATAATTGTCGTTTGAGGCGACGATTTCGAGTAGTTGCCGCAGCCGTGTTTCTCGCAGAATCCGCAATAGGTGCAGGGAGCCAGTTGCAGCCCAAGCGGATTGACATACGCCCGCGACATGTTCGCCGAAGGGACCGGGAATGGACTAAGCCCCAGTTCCCGCGCCGCGGCTGCAAATCTGTCTTGCGAGAACGTCATCTGCATCGGGGGTTGGGGTAGTTGTCGCTGCGCGGACCTTCGAACGGGTTGCCGCCTTCAACGGTCTCGCCATTCAAATTGCCTGCCTGCCCGCAAATGCCGCAAATCTTCTCGAAGTAGTCGAAATGCGGTTCGAGCTCGTCATATGTGACGCCGTAATCCTGCACCGTCACGTGTTCGGGCAACGGCCCGTACCGTTCCTCGTTGTGGGTGCGTGCCACGAAGTCCGATGGCAGGAAGCGATAAGTCTGCCCGTTCCAGTGTACGCCAGAACCCCCAACGCCATTGCCGGGTAGAAAAGAACCCCAGTGGCGCATCGGGAGGGCTGTTTGTGCACTGTTGTTGCGAAAGGTCAGGGTAGCCTGGGAGGCCTCCTGAAACATGCCGTGCCGCCAGTAGTAACGTAGCTCGTCCTGGGCAAATGTGGTGGCGAAGTCATTTGGAGTGTCGCGCCAAGGCCCGCGCTCCAGCGCCAGCACATTCAACCCTGCCGCTGTCAGTTTCTCGGCGTAGATTGCGCCCGTCCAGCCGAAACCGACTAGAACAATGTCGACGCCTGGCAATTGCTTGGTCATCGAAATCCTCAGGATGCTGTAGTCTAAGGTCGGCTCCAGCCGGGCCGGCCCATCAGGCTGACCGGCTCAAGCGGTATGGCTTTGCCGCGATGGTCCACGAAGTCGCGGTAGTCGTAACGGGTTCCGGGAAAACCGATGTAACGCCACGCGATCATGTCGCGATTGCCGCCATAGATGGGATCGGCAAAAAAACCCTCGATCGCGTTCTTGAGAAGAAGGTCGAAGAAGACCTTTGCAGAAACCCCATCGAATTGGATTTCTTCTTCGTCGAGACCGGTCAAGACAGTGTCCTGCTGATCTTCAGAGAGGTCGACGAAGCGCGCCTCGTGTTGGGATGCGCAGTAGGTCTCGAGTTCCGCAAGCGCCAATCTGTACAGGATCGCTGGGGGTGCTCACTTTGGTAGCCTTGCGTAGCGGTCCCCTGACTGTACGGGCCCTTCATGTACCAGTGCTGTCCGCGCCCGTAGAATCCAGCCATCTGGCGGTCGATGAAGGTAACGACGTCCGCTTCGGTTGCGCCCGGCCCATCGTCGTCGCTCGGAATGAGCCTTGCACAGATTGCGGCGACGGTTTCGCGTTCCTCAGGCGTGAAGAACCTGTCGTCCCGGGTCCCGTAGTACGGATTCTCGCCTTTGGAAGGTGCCCACGGCACTCCGTCGCCACCTCCAAGTTCTGCGGCAAAGCCATGCGGTGCTGCCAGCGCGGTGCCCCCAAGAAGCATCAACCGCATCACATGACGTCGCGTTAAAAAGTCCACCTTCACCTCCCTCAACACAGACACAATCGTCAAAGTCCGCGGAGGTTCCGAGAATCGTTGAATAGGTGCCGCCTGGCGTATGAGACGAGCCATCAGTCGTTCGACACCGGACCAGCCGACGCGGGAAATCGGCCGGCGGGCGGCCATCGGTGAAACCTGCACCAAGTGATCAGGCTGATTGAAGTATCACATTGCATAATTGATACATCAGATGTACCGTCATGCGTGAGTACTGAAACGTCCGGGAGGCGGCCGTCGAGGTCGTTGGGCACAGGAGGATTGTCGGGAATGTCTTCGATCAGCCGTCGTAATTTCATTGTATCTACAGCCGCCGCGCTGGCGTTCTCGCTCTCTGCTCCGGCCTGGGGTCAGGAGAAGCCGCAGATCGAATTCCTCTATTCGCCCTTTGCGGACTATGCGCCGTTTTTTGTCGCGAAAGAGCTGGGTTATTTCGACGAATTCGGCTTGGACGTGACGCTGTCACCCAAGAGTGGTACGGCGGAAACGATCCAGATGCTGGCCTCAGGCAACGTTGTGTCCGGTGCGGCCACTTGGGGCGCAGGGCTGTTCAATTCCATCAACAGCGGCGCGACCGTAACCATTGTCGCCACGCTGGCCAAGATGCCCGATACCGTGCCGTCGCCTTCACCGTTGATGGTTTCCGAGCAGGCATGGCAGGACGGCATCCGCGACGTGAAGGATCTTAAGGGAAAACGCGTTGGCATTCCCGGGCCGGGCGGGTTCGGCCTGTATTCGGTCGCCAAGGCTTTGGAGAAAGGTGGCCTCACCGTCGATGACGTTGAGGCAATCTACCTGCCTCCACCGGCAACCGCGGCCGCCTTTGCCAATGGCGGGCTGGAGGCTGGCTGGAGTATCGAACCTTTCGCATTGCAACTGGAGAAGGAAGGTCTCGGGCGCCGCCTCGTGGAAGACCACACGTTCGGCACCGAACTCGGTTTCATCGCGTTCAACAACGAGTTTGCGGTGGAGAATGAGGACGCCGTCGTCAACTTCCTCGCCGCGTTCCTGAAGGCTGCTCGTCAGCTCGACAATGGCGGCTGGCAGGACGAAAAGATTCTCGACATCGTTTCTGAGTACACCGGTACGGAAAAGGAAACGCTCAAGGGTATCGCCTATACGATCCGCTCGGAAGATGGCTCAATCGACCTTACGTCGGTTCGCGAGCAGGAAGAGTTCTTCCGCGAACGTGGCGCCCTCGAATATGAGGGGCCGATCGACATCGAATCCGTCTATCGAACCGATCTCCTGGAGAAGGCAAACGCGCTGCTCGCACAGCAATGAACGTGGCAGTCCCACAGGAAGGCCGGACCTCCGGTTCGGCCGAAGCCGCTTCGGTGATCGAGGTGCGGAACCTCGTCAAGGCGTTCTACGACGCCTCCGGCGATCGCATTACGCTTGCGGCCACAGATGTGAACTTCACCGTCCGGCGAGGGGAGTTCGTCTGCATTGTCGGACCGAGTGGGTGCGGCAAGACCACGGTCCTGCGGATCCTTGCGGGTCTGGAGCAACTGTTGAGCGGTGAGGTCCGCATCGACAGCATGACTCAGCCCGCTATGGTGTTCCAGGAAGCATCTGTGTTTCCCTGGCTCACGGTGTCGCAGAACGTTGCCTTTCCATTGAGCCTCAAGGGTGTGTCCGCGCAGAAACAGCGCGAGCGCGTTGCCGAGCTGCTGGCGCTGACGGGTTTGACCGAATTCGCCGATGCTCATCCGCATCAGCTTTCCGGCGGCATGAAACAGCGCGTGTCGGTGGCGCGTGCGCTGGTCGACGATCGCGACATTCTTCTCATGGACGAGCCTTTCGGAGCTCTTGATGAGCAGACGCGCCTCACCCTGCAGCAGGAGCTGCTTCGCATCTGGGAGCGTACCGGCAAGACCGTGGTGTTCATCACCCACAGCGTCGACGAAGCGCTGACACTGGCGGACCGCGTGCTGGTCATGTCGCCGCGACCGGGCACAATGGTTGCCGACCTCTCGGTGCCCTTCGAACGACCGCGCGACGTTGTGGAAATGCGCCGCGACAAGCGCTTCTGGGATCTCACATATGAGGTCTGGCGGTTGCTGGCCGCAGCCCCGGAGCATTGATATGACGACCGCCCATCCTTCTCTCTCGCCCGATGAGATTGAACGCCTGAAGGCACCCGCGCGCCGCGAACGGATCTATCGCATCTTCTCCTACTTCAGTCCGTTGCTACTGCTTCTGCTTTGGGAGGTGGCAGCGCAGGTCGCGTTGATCGATCGCCGCTTCTTTCCTCCTCCGAGCGCCATTGCGGGCACGGCCTGGCAGATGATCGCCAGCCTGGAACTTTTCGACCATATAGGGGCGACCTTGCGCCGCGTCTGGGTTGGCTATGCCATGGGCGCGATACCCGGAGTGCTGCTCGGCCTCATACTTGGCCTCTCCGCACCCGCGCGTCGCGTCCTGGGGCCAATCTTTGCCGCGCTTTATCCTGTACCGAAGATCGCCATCCTGCCGCTTATCCTGCTGATCTTCGGCGTTGGCGATGCGTCGAAGTTCGTGGTCATCGCAATCGGCGTGTTCTTCCTGATGTTCTACAACACGCTTGGCGGCGTGATGCAGATACCGCAGATTTATCTTGATGTCGCCCGCAACGCCGGCGCGACGAAATTCCAGACTTTCCGTCGCGTAGCCCTGCCGTCGGCTCTGCCGAGCATCTTCACAGGGCTCAAGCTTGCAGCTGGATCTTCCTTCATCATCATCGCGGCTGCGGAGTTTCTGGGTGCGCGCAGCGGCGGCGTGGGCTTTTTCATATGGGCATCGTGGCAGACGTTTGCCGTGTCGCGGATGTTCGTCGGAATAGTTGTGATTTCGGCCATGGGCTATCTGACGATCCTGGCGCTCGAGGCGCTGGAGCGGCACCTCGTGCCCTGGGCAAAGCATTGAACGGCTGAGAGCAAGCGCATGACCGCCGATGTCCGCCACGATGTAACCTCCCATGGTTCCGTTTCGGAGCGCATCTACCTTGGTCTCCGTCAGGAGATCATGCACTGTGAGATCGCCCCGGGAGCGACGCTCGACGCAGCGTCCATCGCCCGCCGTTACGAGGTTTCGAAGACACCGGTACGCGATGCCATGCAGAAACTTGCCGCTGACGGGCTGGTTACGATCCTGCCGCGCAGTGGCTATCGAGTCGCCCCGATCACCTTCCAGGCCGTGCATGAAATCCTCGATCTACGCGCAGCGATCGGGCCGCATGCGGCGAGGCAGGCTGCGCGCTACGCAACGCCGGCCGAAATAGCCCTGCTGCGCCAGATCGTCAGCGAATACGCAGCTCCGCTCGATATCGGCGCGATGCAGCAGGTTGCGCGCAGGTTTCACATCGCCATCGCCCGCTGCAGCCGCAACAAGCGCGTCGTCGCGCTTTCGGAGAACCTGTTTGATGAGCTTGAACGCCTGCTGCGCTTCGCCATCGATTTCACGGTGAAGACGGGTGAGCATTCCGACGAACACACAGCGCTCGTCGACGCAATCGAAGCCGGTGATGGGGAACGGGCTGCTGCGATAGAAGCGGACCATATCGGGCACAGCCGCGAATTCCTGATCGAGCGCTTGATGACGTTGGGCTATCTGTCGCAAAGCGAAATCCAGCTCGGCAATGCAGCGCGGAGCGGATCCGAATGATCGCCATCTGCGACGCGACAGAGCGGTTGGCAACCGCACTGGGAGGAGGTCCGGCAGCGACGCTTGCGGCTTCGGCCCTGATAGAGGCTGATGCCCTCGAGCTGCCACGCTTCGGTATCGCCATGCTTGACGAGTGGACGCCTGCTCTCGCCTCCGCACCGAGAGCGGAGGTTTCCCAGGCCATAACTTGGCTCGACCGCTCGTCCTGTTTCGCGCCGCTCGCAGTGGCAAGCGCGACGCTCGACCTGGCCGCGGCCGCTCGACAATTCGGCGTTGCCGCCGTCTTCCTGCGTGGGGTGAGGGGGTTTGGTAGGCTTGCCCCGTTCGTTCGCCATCTTGCCGATGCCGGCCTCCTTGGCATAGCTGGCGCCGAAGGACCGCCATTCGTCGCACCTCAAGGTGGCACCCGTCCTGTGATCGGCACAAATCCTTTCGCATTTGCGATGGGCCAGGGTGAGGATCGCGTGGTTATCGACGTTGCGAGCAGCACGGCGACAATGGCCGCTATCCGCAATGCTCGGGCGTCCGGCGCGTCACTGCCAGCAGGGATCGCCGTGGATGGCTCGGGGCAGCCAACCACCGCCGCCGCAGACGTTGCGGCATTGCTGCCGCGGGGCGGGCAGATTGGCTCCCTGCTTGGGCTTGTGGTCGAACTCATGGCTGGCGTCGCCGGCGGAGGCCGGGGCGACCCGGCGGGTCGGGGGTGTTCATCGTTGCTCTCGATCCGGCCGCAGCGGAGGAGCACACCGATTGGCGGCAAAGGCTTGCGGGACTGAAGAACGATTGGCTGGAAGGCGGCGGTCACTGGCCCAAGGGGGAACTGTGTCGCCGGACACGGTGATGAGTTGTGACTTTGGCGAGCGCCTGGACGCGCACCTTGCACGGCTGTCTGAAGAGATGACGACCCGATGACGAATCCTGTTTCCGCCCCGGTCATTTCAATCGATCCTGTCGACGGGCTGATCGACCAACCCCGTCGGATTGTCGTTTCGGGTCTCGTTTCCGACGAACTGGTCGCCATTTCTGCACACACGCAGCGCGCGCGTGGAGCGGTCTGGATGAGTCAGGCGACGTTCATGGCCGACGCGGATGGCGTGATCGATCTTGCTCGCGACGCGCCCGTCGGCGGTGACTACGCGGAAGTCTCGGCCATGGGACTGATCTGGAGCCAGCAGCCTGTTGAAAGCGCCAATCACGAAATCTTCGCCGATGAAGTCATGGAGCCGCTGCGGACGACACTGACCGCCGAAACCGCCGGCGGTATCCAGGCCAAAGCCGAGCTTTTGCAGCGTTTTGCCGGACCAGGTGTCGATCGCCGGGAAATACGCGAAGAGGGGTTGGTAGGCACGCTGTTCACGCCGGCGGACCCAGGCCCTCATCCAGTCGTGGTGGTGCTCAACGGCTCCGGTGGCGGCATCAACGAACCGCGCGGAGCTCTGCTTGCCTCACGCGGGTACCAGGCTTTTGCGCTCGGCTACTTCAAGGCGCCGGGGCTGTCGCCCTTCATCACCGAAACCCCCTCGAATATCTCGAAACCGGCCTTGACTGGGCGCGCCGTAAGCTCGAACCCAAGGACGGCTTCGTTGCGGTCAGCGGTCAGTCGCGAGGCGGTGAACTGGCTTTGCTGCTCGGGGCGACGTTCCCGCATCTGGTTTCCGCCGTGATCGCATTCGTTCCGGGCGCCGTCGTGCATGGGGCCCAGGGTGCAGGCGATCCGGCACGAGGCGGCTGGCAGGGTACGACCTGGACAAGGGGCGGCGTTCCCCTGACGCATCTTTGGCAGGACAACCAAGCGGTGCATTGGCATCCGTGGGCCGGCGATACTCCGCCGAGCCGTCATCACTCCGTATTCTTCGAGGGGCTGAAGGATAAAGCTCTCGTTGAGCAGGCACGCATTCCGGTAGAGAACATCACGGGTCCGGTGCTGCTGATCTCGGGACGCGACGACCGCGCCTGGCCCTCCAGCTTGTACTCGCGCATGGTTGTCTCGTCTCTGCACCGCGCCGGCCATCCTGGACTGGTTCGCCATCTCGACTTCGACGATGCGGGGCATGCCATCAACCTCCCGATTGTACCGTCGACACAGTTGAGCCGTGAACATCCGGTCTCGAAGGTGCCCTACACGAATGGCGGCACGCCGTCCGGCAATGCCAGAGCCAACGAGGGCTCGTGGAAAGGCATGCTCGCCTTCCTGGACGAAGTCACCGGATCCTCAAGCCAAAAGTAAGCCAGCCGGGTCTCTCGTACGAGCCCGGTCCTCAATCCTTCGAAATGGAGACGAACATGCCTACGAAAGAACATCTGGAAGGCCAGTGGCGTGAATGGCGCTACGCTCATGTCGCAAAGATGTTTCGCCCGTATGGCTGGACCTCGCTCGTTGCCCAGTACTGGCTTGAAGCCAATGACAAGAATGTCAGCTTCGACCTGCTTCCCGGGACCTGGTCGGTCGATGGCGGCCGGATCATTTTTACCCCGCCGGCCTCTGGGCCGACACTTTCAGTGAACGGCGAGTATCCGTCGGAGCCGGTCGAAATCGTTCCGGGGCGCAACCAGACCTATGGCCACGGCGACAGCGAGCCGGTCTACTTCGGCCTGAACGAGGTCGAGACGATCCTGCGCAGCACGCATGATGGCAAGCCGCTCTATGGCGTACGCGTGCGGGATCCGCGACAGGCTACTCGGCTGGAAGATGCTGGCGTCACGGCCTTCGACTACGATCACGCTTGGCGTATCCGGGGCGTGTACACGCCGAGCAAGCTTACTGATTACGAAGCGGAAACCGTTGAAGCCGGCGTGCGTGAATCGACGCCGCGGATCGGCACGTTCACCTTCGAGCACAATGGCAGGAGCCACACCCTCACGCTGATTGGCAAACAGGCGGCGACAGGCGTGCAGCCTGTGGCGCACATTCGCGACAAGACCAGTGGCCCGATCACATACGGCGCCGGTCGTGTGATCGAATTGCAGTTTGCCGATGAGGCGCAAACCCGCATCGACTGGATCGACTTCAACTATGCCGTTGCGTTGCCATGCGCGTTCACGAACTTCGTCACCTGCCCGGTGGTTCCTCTGGAAAACCACCTCGACTTCGAGGTTCTCGCGGGTGAGAAGCGCCCTTCGCAGCAGGTGGTGAGGACGATGACATATCAGAGCGAAGCAAAACGCGCGTCCTGACGGCTGCAAGAGGCACGCTAAGTCTCGGCCGAGCGGGGAGTCGGCACGTCGACGCTGCCGCATCCGCTGGCCGACCGGATCGTTGTGCTCAACAACTGTCGTATCGAGCAGATCGGGACGCCGATGGAGGTCTACTCAATCCCGCCACCCGTTTCGTCGCCGGATTCATCGGCAGTCCGGCCATGAACTTTCTGAAGGTGGAATTGTCGAAAATCGACATGAAAATCCGCGTTCCTGCCGGCGGCAGCTACGAACTGGGCATCCGTCCCGAGGCTGTGCGTGTGACCGAAAGCGAGGGCACGACATCGGGCAAGGCCACTGTGGTCGAGCATCTGGGCAACAGGACGCTGGTCTATATGCAATTGGCCGACGGCACTCCGATCATCGCGCAGGACGGGGGACGCTCACAGGTCAGCCCCGGCGATGTCGTGAATGTCAGCTTCGATACGAGCGAGCTCCATCTTTTCGACACCGGCGGAAAATCCTATCACGGGGACCGGCAAGACGCGTAGTCACGCGCCTTGCCGTCGTTATCTGATCGGCGTCAGCGGCATACGGCGAGGTCGGCGAGCCTGGCGCCCAGCGTTGTATCGGAATCGGCAAGATCCAGGACGATGTTCATGTGATTGCGCGCGGGTATCGGCAAAAGTTCCGACGGTTGGCTGTTGATGGAAAACTTGTCGTGCAGCGCGCGGGCCTGTTCGTGGAAGGGCGTTGTTTCGTCTTGGCCGTAGGCAACGATGCGAACCGGCACCGCGTGCTCCTGCGCATCGAGCGGTGACCAGTCAGCGGCTTCGGCCGGTGTCATTTCCGCCTCGTGGCGCAGAAAGCTGTCCGGTATGCCGGAGAGGTCGTAGATACCGCTGACCAGTAGCAGGCCTTTCACGATGGGAAGGGTAGAGGGCGAGGCGTCTTGCGATCCCGTCGCTGCCAGATAGGATGACAGATGAGCGCCCGCCGAATGCCCGCTGACGGTGATGCGTTCCGGATCGGCACCAAACTCGCGGGCATGGTCTTGGAGCCAAAGGACGGCGCGGCGCACCTGATCGACCAGGGTCGGCAGCCTGTGGCCGGGCATCAGATCGTATTCCACCAGGGCGGCGATGCCGCCGACCGCCAGCACCGGCTGGGCCACGAAGCGATAGTCCTTCTTCTCGCCGGAGCGCCAGTACCCTCCGTGGACGAAGACATGCAGTGGCGCGTCCGCAGTCGCATTTGCGGGAAAAACGATATCGAGCGTTTCGCGCGTACCCGTGCCGTAGGCCACATCGGTCCGTATGCTGGCGCGTGCCTCGATGCCCCGGCTGCGCGCAGCAAACTCGGCCGCAATGGCGTCGAAATCCGGCACGAAATCGCGGATGCGGTAGAGATCGGTTCCAGTCATATGCCTCTCCGGAAACAGAGTGTCTTGGCTGCAATCGGCGGCACGGCGGAACATCGGTCAGCCGGCCGTGCAAGCGGCTACAACTCTATGGCGTAATACTTGGCCTCCATGAACTCCAGAATGCCGGTGACACCACCCTCGCGACCGAGCCCGCTTTGTTTGACACCTCCGAATGGGGCCGCCGGGTCTGACATCAACCCGCGATTGATGCCGAGCATGCCTGTCTCGATGCCTCTGCCGACACGCATCGCGCGCTTCATATCCCGTGTATAGACATAGGCGGCAAGGCCGTACTCGGTGTCGTTGGCAAGGCGGATGGCCTCCTCTTCGCTCTCAAACCTGTAAACGGGAGCAACGGGGCCGAAGATTTCTTCGTGTGCGATGGATGCGTCGACCGGCACGTCCACCAAGACGGTGGGCGGATAGAAATAGCCGCTGCCGGGCAACGGTGCACCACCTGTCGTCGCGCGAGCGCCGCGCCGGACAGCCTCCGAAACGAGCTGATCGATCTTCTGAACGGCCTTGGTCGTGATCATCGGACCGCATTGCGTGTCCGCGTCGTAGCCTTTCCCGATCTTGAGACCCGCCATGCGCTTGCTCAGTCCCTCGACGAAGGCGTCGTGAATGCCGGCCTGCACATAAAAGCGATTGGCCGCGGTGCATGCTTCGCCGGCATTCCGCATCTTTGCAACCATGGCGCCATCGAGTGCGGCATCGAGATCGGCATCGTCGAAAACGACGAAGGGCGCGTTTCCGCCGAGCTCCATCGAACAGCTGACGACTGATTTCGCCGCTTCCGCCAGCAGAATGCGGCCAACGCCGGTGGAGCCCGTGAAGGAGAGCTTGCGCACGCGAGGATCTGCCAGCATGGCATTCGTCACCGGGCCTGGGTTGGTCGTGGTCACGACGTTCACGACTCCCGCCGGGACCCCTGCCTCCTCGCCCAGCCGTGCCATTGCGTAGGCCGTCAGCGGTGTTTCCGATGCCGGCTTGAGAATGACGGTGCAGCCTGCGGCCAGTGCGGGGCCGATCTTGCGCGTTGCCATTGCTGCCGGGAAGTTCCACGGGGTGATGAGTACCGATATCCCGATGGGCTCATGGTCGACGAGGATGTTGTGGGAACCGGAGGGCGTGTGCCGGTATTCGCCTGGAATGCGGGTGGCTTCCTCTGCATACCAGCGGAAGAATTCAGCGGCGTAAGCCACCTCTCCGCGCGCATCGGCCAATGCCTTGCCGTTTTCGAGCGAAATGAGTGTTGCCAGTTCCTCCGCGCGGTCGCTCATCACTTGAAACCAGCGGCGCAGGATCTCGGAGCGCTGGCGTGGTGGGGTCTGACGCCACTGCGAAGCTGCCGCCTCGGCTGCGTCGACCGCGAGGAGCGCGTTCTCCACGGACGCGTCGGCAACCTCGGCGAGCACTTCGCCGGTGGAGGGATCTAGCACGGGAATGCCCGCACCTTTCTCCCATTGTCCGCCGATATAGAGGCCGTGCGCGTGAAGAGAAGGATCGGCGTAGCCGGCAATCTTAGTGTGCAGGGTCATGGATGGGTTTCCTTCAGATATCAGGCGAGCTGCAAGACATCGCCGCTGTAAGCGGCGGCAACCAGCCTGCGCATGTCGGGCAGCGGCAGGGGACGAGGGTTGTTCTGGACCAGCCGGGCAATTCCGCAGCTCTGTTCGGCGACCCAGTCGAGGCGGTTTTCGTCAAGGCCCAGCTCGCGCAGCGTGGGCGCGATGCCCAACCTTGAAAACAGCGCGGCAACGGCGGGGATCACCTCATCAGCCCCATCCAGTCCCGTGGCACCGGCGATCTCCGCCAGCTCTCCCGAGATTTGCGGCGCGTTCCAGCGCATCACATAGGGCATCAGGCAGGCGACACCCGCGCCGTGCGCGGTATGGGTGAGCGCACCTACCGGGTACTGTATCGCATGTGCGGCGGCCGTGCCCGCGACACCGAAGGCAAGACCGGCGAACGTTGCCCCCATCATCACCTTTTCACGCGCGCGGGTGTTCGAGCCGTCTTTGTAGGCGGCCTCGAGCCCCTGCCAGAGAAGCGATATCGCACGTAGTGCGAAGTGATCGGAGAAGGCGTTCTTGCCGATGAAAACACGCTCTTGCGCGATGCCGGCCACTGGGTCGCGCCGTATGGCTGTGAAGGCCTCGATGGCGTGGGTCAACGCATCCGCGCCGGCGACAGCGGTCAAGCCAGGAGGGCAGGTGAGCGTCAAATCGGGATCGCAGATCGAGGCGGTGGGAATGATGTGCGGGCTGGAGATACCGACCTTGAGGCTGCGCTCCGCGTCCGAGAGAACCGCCACCGGCGTGACCTCCGATCCGGTACCGGCTGTCGTCGGCAATGCGATGATCGGCATGACCGGACCCGGAACATTGTACTCGCCGTAATAGTCCTGTGGCCTGCCGCCGTGGGTGAGCAGAACGGCAACGCATTTTGCCATGTCGAGGCACGAGCCTCCGCCGAAGCCGACGACCACGTCAGGGGCGAAATCGCGAGCTGCGGCAGCACTTGCCACAGCGGAATCGACTGGAACGTCGGGCAGGGTCGTATCGTCGACCCGCACCGCAAGTCCGGCCTTCTCCAGCTGTTCTACCGTTGATGCAAACTCCGCGTCCGCTGCTAGCCGTGCATCCGTCACGACCAGTGCGCGGCCTCCGAGCCTGCTGGCCACACGGCCCAGCGAGTACCGCTGGCCCGACCCGAAGACCAGTTCCCGCGGGCCCTGATAGTCCCAAAAAGTTCATTCTGCCGTTTCCTCCTCTAGAGACTTACGCGGCCGCGAGAGCCGACAATTTGTGGAAAAGCGCATCCGGCACCTCGACGCCCGCGGACAGCGCTTCGGCGCGGCGCGTACGCGAGCCGTCACCGGGAATGGCAACGGGGCGGCCAGGTTCGGCGGGGCATGAGGAGCGCAGGCTTTCGAGATAGCAGGTAAGCGCTGCCGTGCTGCCCGCGCCGGCTGCCGGATCGATCAGGATCAACACGTCGCCTTTGGTTGCGGGGTCGGTGTCGTCCAAGGTGCCGCGAACATCCGGGGCCATTTCGGAGCCGGCCAGCGTGGCTACAAGAAGCTCGATGGCGAGGCCCAGCCCATAGCCTTTTGGGCCGCCGAAAGGCGCGATCGCGCCCAGCTTGGCAGCATCGGGATCGGTCGTCGGGCGACCCGTCGCGTCGACTGCCCAGCCCACCGGGATCGGCTCGTTGCGCAGCGCGTGACTGTGAATCCTGCCCATCGAAACGATGCTGGTGGCAAGATCGAGCACGAAGGGCTTGGCGTCGGTGGGAATGCCGATGGCAATCGGGTTGGTGCCCAGCATCGCCTTGGTGCCGCCATGGGGGTGCACCAGGGCTTCGCTCGTCGACATGACGATGCCGATGCGACCTGCCATCGCGGCGGCCTCTGCGTAGTAGGCGAGCATGCCGAGGTGGTTGGTGTTGCGGATCGCTGCAATCACGATCCCGCAGGAACTCACTGCAGAGGCCAGTTCGTTCATCGCGGTCATCATCACGACAGGCCCAAGCCCGCGCTCGCCATCGATGTTGACCAGCGCTGGCCGCTGCCACTGGCAAATGCCGCTGGCGCGGGGATCGGCCAGTCCCCGTTCAATGCGCTTCAGCAGTGTCGGCAGCCTTTGGAGGCCATGAGAAGACAGTCCCCGCAGCTCAGCTTCAACCAGCAGTTCGGCCTGAAGCTGGGCGTTGTGACGTGGCGCGCCGCGTTGTTCCAGCGATGCCACCGCTATCTGCCGAAGCTGATCTGCCGAAGCTCTCACCTAAAATCCTATATCAGATCGTATACGATATTGTATTTGACATCGGATAGCTTATCTGCAACACCTTCGCCCATGTCAACAGGACATTCGGGAGAGCCCACGTGGCATTCGCAGCCGAACGGGAAAACAAGCCTGCAAGTCTCAGGCCGAGCAGCGTGGTCGAGGGCGTCTACGACGGCATCTACCACCGGCTCATGTCGCTGGAGATCGCGCCGGGCGCGCGCATCCCCATAGATGTTCTGGCACGTGAGCTTGGCGTGTCGCAGACCCCGGTTCGTGAGGCTCTGAGTCGTCTTGAGCGCGAAGGCCTCGTTCGCAAGGAGCATCTCATCGGCTACAGCGCCGCACCCCAGTGGACGCGCAAGCAGTTCGAGGACCTCTACGTCTTCCGGCTGCTGCTGGAGCCAGAGGCGGCGCGGCTTGCTGTCCACAATATGTCTGCGGAAGCACTCGCCCTGCTGGAGAATTCGGCAGCTGACATGGGACATGGCGCGGCGCCGGTGGACCGCAATACCCGCTATTCGCGCTTTGCGCGCGCCGATGCCCATTTTCACGACGACATCATGAAGATCGCCGGCAATGAGGTGATCCGTAGCACGCTGTTCAACCAGCATGTGCACCTGCACATCTTCAGGCTGATGTTCCATACCCGCGTGACCCAGGAAGCGCTCGAGGAGCACGAGCGCCTGCTCGCGGCGTTCCGGGCCGGCGATCCCGACGCGGCGTTCAAGGCCATGCACGAACACATCGAGCGTTCGCGCGACAGGCTCCTTTCGGCATTCGAATGAGCGCGTTACCGCAACCCGATCGCGTGGCGGGCCAGCCGGCGCCGCCTGCGGTAACGTTGCGCGCCGAGGGCCTGGGCAAGGCCTACGGGGCCGTGAACGTACTGTCCGACGTCACCCTCGAGATCCGCGCCGGCGAGGTCCATGCGATCATCGGCGAGAACGGCGCCGGCAAATCCACGCTGATGAAGCTCCTGTCCGGCCATGTCCAGCCGACCGCGGGACGTATCGCGATGGATGGACAGTCGGCATCCTTCATCGACGCGGTCGATGCCGAGGATGCCGGCATAGTCCTCGTTCATCAGGAAATCCTGCTCGCTCCCGACCTGACGGTGGCGCAGAACCTTTTTCTCGGGCGCGAACTCAGTCGCGGCTGGATGGTCGACGATCGCGCGATGAACCGTGTCACTGCGCAGTTGCTTGAGCGGGTAGGCTCAGTCGCTCGGCCGGGCGACCGGGTTGGCGACCTTCCCTTGGCGCAGCGGCAACTCGTGCAGATCGCCCGCGCCCTGCTGGACGAGCGTAAGGTCATCATCTTCGACGAGCCGACGGCTGTCCTGGCGAACGACGAAGTGGAGGCGCTGCTCGATATCGTGCGCGGCCTTCGCGATCACGGTGTGGCGGTTCTCTACATCTCCCACCGTCTCGAAGAGGTCGAGATGTTGGCGGACCGGATTACGGTCCTGCGTGATGGCCGCATGATCGGCACCTGGCCGGCAGCCGACCTCAGCCAGCGCCAGATGGCCGAACTGATGGTCGGCCGTGAACTCAACATGCTTTATCCTGCCAAGCGCCAGGCGAGTACGGCCGTGCCGTTGCTCTCGGTCACCGAACTGCAGGTGGACCACCACGCGCAGCAAGCTTCGTTCTTCGTGCGGCCTGGGGAGGTGCTTGGGCTGGGCGGCATGATCGGTTCGGGTCGCACGGAACTCGTTGAAGGGTTGATGGGGCTTCGCCAGTCGCAGGCGGTCAGCGTCGTGGTGAATGGCCGCGAGATGACGCATCGCTCCGTTGGGGCGATGATGGACGCAGGGCTTGTCTATCTCACCGAGGACCGCAAGGGCAAAGGCCTGCTTCTAGACGAGAAGCTGGCGCCGAACCTGACCTTGCAGGCCCTTGAGAGCGTCAACCCCGGCGCGGTTCTGGACCGTGGCAGGGAGATGGCGGCCCTGCGCAAGGCGGTGGCCGATTACGACATCCGCGTCGGGTCGCTCGCGTCGGACGCCGGCAAGCTGTCGGGCGGAAACCAGCAGAAGCTGCTCCTAGCCAAGGTGATGATGACCGACCCGTCTGTCGTCATCATCGATGAGCCGACGCGCGGCATCGACATCGGCAACAAGAGCCAGATCTACGACTTCATCGACAGGATGGTGAGGGCCGGCAAGGCCTGCATCGTCATCTCGTCGGAAATGCAGGAGCTGGTCGGTCTCGCCGATCGGGTTCTGGTGATGCGTGCAGGGAGGATCGTCGCCGAACTTTCAGGTGACGAGATCAATGAAGAGAACGTTGTCTATGCCGCGACGACCGGCGGTCATGGCAGCACCTGGGAGGGATCACATGACCACAGCGACCGCAACCGTCGCGACCGCTGACGAACGCCGCCGCATTCGCTGGGCCGATCTCGCGCCGTTCATCGCGCTCGCGGTGATCGTGATCCTGGGTGCGCTGATAAACTCCAACTTCACGTCTTCCGCCAATCTCATCAATGTCATCACGCGCAGCGCATTCATCGCGATCATCGCCGTGGGCGCCACTTTCGTCATCTCTTCGGGCGGCCTCGATCTCTCGGTCGGCTCGATGATGGCGTTCGTCACGGGCATCATGATCATGACGATGAACGGACTGGCGCCGTCCTATGGCGGCTGGGCGATCGTCATGGGGGCGGGCGTAGCCCTCGTTGTCGGCGCTCTTTGCGGCCTTTTCAACGGGCTGATCGTCACTGTCGGGCGCATAGAACCGTTTATCGTCACGCTCGGTACGATGGGCATCTTTCGCGCCTTCATCACGTTCATGACCGATGGCGGCTCACTGCCGATCGACCGCAGCCTGCGCGAGGCCTATCGGCCCGTCTATTTCGGCAATTTCATGGGCATCCCCTATCCGGTGCTCATCACGCTGGCCGTCGTGCTGTTGGGCGCATTCCTGCTCTATCGCACCAAATATGGGCGCCGCCTGACGTCGGTGGGTTCAAATGCGGAGGTTGCGCGCTTCTCGGGCGTCAACGTCGGCGGCGTGCGCACCATAGCCTACGTCATCCAGGGACTGTGCGTGGCTGTCGCGGCAATCTGCTACGTGCCGCGCCTCGGCGCAGCGACGCCGACGACCGGTCAGCTCTGGGAATTGCAGGTCATTACCGCCGTCGTCATCGGCGGTACGCTCCTGCGCGGCGGTCGAGGACGCATCTGGGGCACCGTCGCAGGCGCGCTCATTCTCGAGGTGATCGCCAACGTGATGGTCCTGTCGGACATGGTTTCCGAATACCTCGTCGCCGCGTGCAGGGCGCAATCATCATCATTGCCATGCTGGCGCATCGCTTCACCAGCAGCCGCTGAAGGCGGCGGCAAAAGACTTCAACGGAGGAGAAGAAAATGAAATCCATCATGATCAAGGCAGGAATGTTCGTATCCGGTATCGCCATGGCCTGCGCCATGTCGGTGGGATCGGCGGGCGCGCAGGAGCGGGACATCACGATAGCCGTGTCGATCCCGGCGGCGACCCACGGCTGGACCGGCGGTGTCGTCTATCACGCCGAACAGGCTGAGAAGGAGATCGAGGCGGCATTCCCCAATATCGACGTGGTCCTTTCCACGGCATCTTCGGCAACGGCGCAGGTTTCCGCTCTCGAAGATCTCTCGGCGACCCGCGACCTCAACGCGCTCGTCATCCTGCCATTCACCTCGGAGGAGCTGACCGGGCCGGTTGAGCAGGTCAAATCGAAGGGAACCTTCATCGCGGTTGTGGACCGTGGGCTGACCGATCCGTCGATCCAGGACCTTTACGTGGCCGGTGACAACATAGCGGTGGGAGCGAACACGGCCCGCTGGCTTTCCGACAAGCTGGGCGGCGAGGGTGAGATCGTGGTTCTGCGCGGCATTCCGACCGTCATCGACGATGAGCGCATCAAGGGCTTTTCGGATGTTATCGCGGAAACCAACATCAAGATTCTCGACATCCAATATGCGAACTGGAACCAGGACGAGGCCTTCACGCTGATGCAGGACTACCTGGCCAAGTATCCGAAGATCGATGCCGTGTGGGCGAACGACGACGACATGCTGCTGGGCGTCATCGAGGCGGTCGATCAGGCTGGACGCGAGGACATCAAATATGCGCTCGGCGGCAACGGCATGAAGCAGGTCATCGAGATGGTGAAGGAAGGCAACGAGCGCACGCCGATCTCTACACCGTATCCGCCGTCGATGATCAAATCGGCGATCTACATGACCGCCGGGCAGTTCGCTGGTCAGGCTCCGATGCGCGGTTCCTTCCTGCTTGATGCACCGTTGATCACGCCGGAAAACGCGGATCAGTTCTACTTCCCCGATTCCCCGTTCTGACAATCGGGCGGCGCCCGGACCGTTTCGGGCGTCGCCGTTCAACGACCACGACAAGGAGAGCCACGATGAGCGGCAAGAAGATACTCATGCTCACCGGTGAATTCACCGAGGAGTATGAGATTTACGTGTTTCAACAGGGCATGGAGGCCGTCGGCCATACCGTCCATGTCGTCTGCCCCGACAAGAAGGCCGGCGACCGCATCAAGACCTCGCTGCACGATTTCGAAGGTGACCAGACCTACACCGAGAAGCTCGGTCACTATGCCGACATCAACAAGACGTTCGCGGAGGTGAAGGTCGAGGATTACGACGCTGTCTACGCGGCCGGCGGACGAGGCCCCGAATACATCCGCACCGACAAGCGGATTCAGGATATGGTTCGCCACTTCCACGAGACCGGCAAGCCGATCTTCACGATCTGCCACGGCGTCCAGATTCTCATGGCAGTGCCGGGCGTGTTGAAGGGCAGGAAGGTTGCCGGACTTGGCGCGTGTGAACCCGAAGTAACTGCCGTTGGCGGAATCTATGTCGACGTCGGGCCGACGGAAGCCCATGTCGATGGCAATATGGTCTCGGCGAAGGGCTGGACTGGCCTTGCCGCATTCATGCGCGAGTGCCTGAAAGTGCTGGGCACCAAGATTACCCATAGCTGATACTGTGAGCAGGTGGGGCGGAGGCATGGCTTCGCCCCACCTGTAACTTCCAGCTCGAAGGGAGCTGCCCGTCTATTTTCGCCGCGATCAGGCGCTGGAGTTTCCGCTTGATTGTATAGTTCTATTCAATAACAATCTCCTTCCGCTTCAGTGACGATCGCACACATAGTCGCGAAGCGACCAATGGGAGGAGATCATGAAGTTTACGATTGCAGCGGCTGTTGCCGCCACCTTGCTTGCATCGACGGCCATCCCGGCTGCCGCAGCAGAGGTAGAGCTGAGGCTCGCCCACTGGCTGCCACCAACACATCCGGTCCAGGCTCTTGGCATTGAGCCCTGGATCGAGTCGATCAAGCAGGCTTCCGAGGGCCGCGTCGACGTTACGATATTCCCGGCGAGCCAGCTTGGCGCGGCACCTGATCACTACGATATGGCGCGCGACGGCATAGCAGACATTTCTTACGTCAACCCCGGTTATCAGGCTGGCCGCTTCCCGATCTACAGCCTGGCGGAGATTCCGTTCCACGCCACCAATGCCAAGTCCGGCGCAAAGGCGCTGCATGAATGGTATGCGCCGATCGCTGAAACCGAGATGGCGGACGTCAAGTTCTGTCTGATCAATCCGCACGATCCCGGCACGCTTCATTCCAAGGAGCCGATCAAGGTGCCGGAGGACATCAGGGGCAAGAATATTCGCCCGGCCCACGCCACGATGGCGCGCTTCATCAGCCAGCTGGGTGGTGCCAGCGTGCAGGTTCCGGCGCCGGAAGCCCGCGAGGCGATCACCAAGGGCACGGCCGATGCCATGACGTTCCCCTGGAACTCCATCTATATCTTCGGCATCGACCAGGCGACGAAATATCATCTCGATATGCCATTCTATCTGTCGTCCCAGATGTTGCTTCTTAACAAGGCGACCTATGAGGGCATGAGCGAGGAGAACCGCAAGGTCATTGACGACCACTGCACTGCAGACTGGTCGGAGAAGTTTTCGATCGGGTGGGCCGACAACGAGTACTCCGGGCGTCAGAAGATGATCGATTCCAGCGAGCACACGCTCTACAAGCCGACCGACGAGGAAGTCCAGTTGTGGCGCGAAGCCTCGAAACCTCTGATAGAGGCATGGCGCGCGGACGTAACGGCAAAGGGGGCGGACCCGGACGCAATCTACGAGTCCTATGTGGAAGCGCTGAAGCGCAACGACGCGTTTTATGAGTGATCGGCACAAAGGCGGCACGAGAACCCCTCGTGCCGCCTTGCCCTTGGCATGGCTTCACTCATGAACTTCTTCCACTTCCTTGGTCGATTTACGCTCGGCATCGAGAAGATCGCCGGCGGACTTCTTGCCATCGTCACGGTGCTGATCGTCCTCTCTTCGATCGGACGCTATGTGTTTGCTTTGCCCGTGCCTGATGCGTTCGACATTTCGAGGTTCCTGATCGGGGCCGCGATCATGTGGGGCTTCGCCAGCGTCGGTTATCGCGGGTCTCACATCAAAGTTGACCTATTCGTGGAAATGATGCCGTCGCGCGTGAGGCGGATCTGCGACTTCGTTGCATGGACCATCCTCTGGGCGTTCGCGATCCTGCTTTTCTGGAAGATGTCGTCTCGTGTGGCTGGTGCCTATGCGAGCGGCGAGGCGACATTCGACCTGCGGCTCCCTGCGTGGCCATTTCTGGCGCTGATCGCGACGGGCGTAGCGGTAAGCATCATCACGATAGGAGCCCGCATACTCCTTATAGGCGCGGGACGTGGCGGGCTCGATCCGCACGAATCGGCGGACACCGCCACCATCCCCACGAGGCGCGAAGATGTCTGAAGGCGATTTCGTCGCGCTCGCCGGCTTTATCGCGCTCTTTGCGATGATGGCTCTGCGCGTGCCTATCGGCATCGCAATGGGCGTTGTCGGCATCGGCGGGTTTGCGGCGGTCGCAGGTTGGCAGCCGGCGCTCAATCTGCTGGCGCAGTCGCCGATCCGAACAATTACCGATTTCAACCTGACGCTCATCCCCTTCTTCATTCTGATGGGCGTGCTGGCGACGAATTCCGGCATCTCGCGCGAACTCTTCCGGGCCGGCCAGGCCTGGCTCGGCCAGTTCCGCGGCGGAATGGCGCTGTCGACCATTGCGGCGTGCGGTGGCTTCGCCGCCATCTGCGGGTCGTCGGTCGCGACTGCTGCGACGATGACCAAGATCGCGCTGCCGGAGATGCGTCGTATCGGTTACTCGGACCGCATCGCGACCGGGACCATCGCTGCCGGCGGCACCCTGGGCATCCTCATCCCGCCGTCTGTCGTGCTTGCCGTCTATGCTTACATAACAGAGCAGGATGTCAGCCGGCTGTTCATTGCCGGGGTTATCCCAGGGCTGCTCGCAATCCTGATGTACATGGTTACCGTTCGGGTCGCCTATGCGCGATCGCTGCCCGATGGTGCGCGCTTCGTCGCGTCGGAAGCGTTTGCATCCCTGCGGGGTATCTGGGCTGTCGTGCTGCTGTTCATTGCCATCATCGGCAGCATGTATCTTGGCCTCGTTACCGCAACGGAGGCGGCGGCAGCGGGGTCGGTGCTTACCGCGCTTGTCGGCATTCTGCGCGGGCGGCTTGATATGGCGCGCATTCTCGACAGCCTGATCGAAGCGCTGCGGACATCGGTTGCCATCTACACGGTGCTGATCGGCGCCATCCTGTTTGGCTACTTCCTGACGATCACACAGACGCCGCAGAAGATCACCGCCTTGCTCGTAGGGCTCGACCTTGGCGCCTATGGCACGCTGGCGCTCATTCTGTGCCTGTTTCTCGTCCTGGGCTGCATACTTGATGCGATGGCGATGATCATACTTCTGGTGCCGATCGTCTATCCAGTCGTCACGCAACTCGGTTTCGACCCGATTTGGTTCGGGGTAGTCGTGGTCATGACGGTGGAACTAGGCCTCATCACACCGCCGGTGGGCATGAACGTCTTTGTCATCAATTCCATTGCCCGAGACGTGAGCCTCGTCACGATTTTTCGCGGTGTGATCCCCTTCGTGCTGAGCGACATCGTCAGGCTTATCCTGCTGGTCGCGTTTCCGGCTATCGTGCTCTACCTCCCGATGACGATGAAGTGACGCCATGCAAGAAGCTCCCGGGCTCCGCCACCTTGCCCATCTCGACGTGGAACTCGCCGCGCCTATCGAGCTGGGCGACAGTCCTCGCGGCCGCCGGCGCATCATTCCGATCATCGGCGGGACGGTGACGGGCGAGCGGCTGTCAGGTGAAATCCTGAACCTCGGCGCCGACTGGCAGACCGTGCTTTCAGATGGCACAGCCGAGCTCGACACGCGCTACGCCATGCGCTCGCATGACGGCGCCAGTATCGACATCCGCAATTTCGGCTATCGGCACGGACCGAAAGATGTGCTGGACGCGCTTGGGCGGGGCGAGGCCGTGGACCCTTCGCTATATTACATGCGCACGCAGCCGCGATTCGAGACCGGCGATGCGCGCTACGCCTGGTTGAACCGCATAGTGTGCATAGGAACCGGAGCAAGGCTCGCGAATGGGGTCAGGGTCTCATTCTTCGAGGTGTTATGAAGCGGACGCGCAGCAGCGGGTCTCGATCAGACGCAAAGTCGATGAGCCGAGCTGCGCTAGGTCTGGGAAAGTGCCCTCGCTGGCTGTGCCGACGATTCTGGCCCGCTATCTCACCTTTCGGGCAGTAAACGGTGTAACTGTGCGGCATCGCATGCTCTGAAGAATCGCCTGTGCTGCTGCATCCGCGAGCCCCGATGTGATGTCGTATTCAAAGACACTGGACCCGGTAATTTCGGTCGAGTTGACCAAGGTCAACTGCCAAACGACGCTTGCCCCAGTGGTTGAGGATGTGTTTGACAAGCGTTCATCCACGACAACGCCGCGCCAGGAATGTCCGCCAGTGAACGTCCAGTTTACATGGCCAACGGCATCGGACATGAGTTTGCTGGGGAAAACCAGCCCCGCCACCTGATCTCGCGAGTTTCGCCGCTCATCTGGCCCGGTACGGCCTGACCCGCAAGCGCAAATAGAGGACAGGCAGAGGCGTCGGTGGCGCCGGTGGTTATGCGCCACATTCCATCTTCCGGAATTAGCGGCACTTCCAGTTGAATCGGACACTGGCCCGGCCCACCGAACGACGCGTCGATCTGTTCGGGTGTCTGCGAGCGCCAGCTGTACTCATTTTCATAGATCACGAGGGTCATGTCGGCGGCACCCGCCGGATTTGGCATGCCAAGGATCATCTCGACATCTGCCAGCGTCGTGCCTGGAACATGGCAGCTACAACCGCCCTCCATGCACATGGCGATCTGTACCGCCTGTGCATGTGCGGCAGGAGCTAAGCCGAAACACGAGGCCAAGCCGATGAGGACAGATGCCAGTTTGCTCTTCATGGCTTCAATTTCCCGTCTGATTGCCGAAAAGGGCGCGCAGGACGGATTCCGGATTGCGCCCGCCGAGATCGATGGGGATCCTGGTATCCGATTCGCGGCGACGACGTCGCCCGATCGAGATGGTGAAATCTGGAGCGATGACGCTATTGCTTCGAAACCGATCTCCGCGCCCATACCCTGTCCAACGAACATGCAGAGCTGGTTTGCGCCGATGGCTCGACAAGGGCCGTTCGATTCCAGCCATTGACGCGGATTGAGTTCCACGCTTACGACCTTGCCCAGGTCTTTCGCGAAGAATGTGGCGGTCGGCAGATCGGCGCGCGCGCCGGCCGTTTCGTAGAAATAGGGTTCGCCCATGGTCCAGCTGTTGGGCAGCATCAGAGAGATGCCGCTTGCTTCGTGCCGGACCTCGCAGCCCCCGGGCGCGTTCGTGCAGACAAAGGCGACGTCCTCGCCATGATCCGTTTCAACGCTGCTGCGATCGCCGTCTCTTGCTACAGGAATTTCAAAACTGTTTTCGCCCCCGGCGGTCACCGTGATTGTTTCGGCAAGGAAGATGCCTTCAGCCTCGTTGATCCCTTCCACAGCGTAGGTGCCCGGCGCGAGATCGATGATCAGCATGTGCTCGAACTCGTTGATAGCGAAAGCGACGTCGGCGGCAGGCGTGTCGGTGCGGATCGCCGACCATTGCACCCGCTTGCCGCCGATCTCGAAGGGTGTGAGCAGGCGCACCGAAACGGCTTCGCCATCCTGCGCGGGTCTGCCGGATGGCATAGGGGGCGTGGTGCTCATCTCGGCGGTATCGGACGGCGCCTGACCATGCACGGCTTCGCGCATTTCCTCCAGCGAAGGGGGCACATGGCCCCCGGCCACATGACGACGCTCATGCCCTGCCCAGCCGAAGAAAGCGAGCCTGCATAACCGATACCGTAAGGTGTGAGATAGAGGGTCATGGGCGCCGGGATCGGCTCGCCCACGGTGAAGGTCATGCGCAGCACGTCGCCATCCAGCGTCGCAGTCGTGAAGTCGCCTTCCCGGCCGGTAGCCTGTGGTCCGGCGAGGCCCTCCTGGGCTGTCCAGCTTCCGCCAATCGGGCCATTGGGCTGAGCCTGCTCTAGGGCCAGCGTCAGCAACTGATCCGCCCCCGCCTGCACCTGATAAGGCGGCACACCGATCACCTGCCACGGGCCGCCGAGTGTCGTCGCAGAAGCCTCGTCGTCGGTCTCGCCAACCGGGGGATGATGAAGTCGTTGTTCTGGCCAGGGTAGATTTCCACTTCCGCGCTGAATTCGACCTCACCCGGTCCCGTGGTCGAGATGCGATAGCGGCCGGGCTCGAACTCGCCTTCGCCAACGATCATTTCGGAGATGGGCGACCAAGCCTCCGGGCTCATGTCCGGGTCGAGCGGAACCGCTGACCACCAGAGCGGGGTTCGCGGAAAATTGTCTGGAATACGGAAGGTCGCTCGCACCAGCGGCATCGCGTCCTGCCCCGCCGCGGCCTGAGTTGCCGCTGCGGCCTGGGCAGCCAGATCGGCGGTATTGGTGATGTCCGTGTCCTCAAAGGGAACGCCTACGCCGAATTCACGGAAGAACAAGATCTCCTGCTGGTTGCCCGAGATGTAGCGGAGCTCATAGACGCCGGGCTCGGCGGGGGCCGAAGGCCCATACGCTGGGTTTGGCGATTGCTGTAGGGCTGACCCCAGTCACTTTCATAGTCATTGGGTGCTGCACCTGGGCGGGCGATCACGATGCGCTGGCCGACCTGATTGGGACCGCGCCAACTGAACTGGAAGCGCTTGTCCGGCTCCACCGACCCGATGGCGTCGAAACCGTTGGAGGGCGCCACGACCTCAATAGGCTGACGAGCAATGATCGATCCATCATAGGCCACCATGATCAGATCGTATTCACCCGGCTCGCTCGGTGCCGTCTTTGAAAATGGATTGTTCCCTGCCGCCCCGGCGCCGCCCACAACGCCAAATGACGGGCTGACCGAAGGCATGTCTCCTCCGCGCGGTGTGAACCCGGCATAAGAGTCCGGCCGCGCGGTGCCGTGGTAGCTTATTTCATAGGTGTGGCCAGCTTCGGCATTGGGCCCCATGTCGAAGAATGCTTCCTGAGCCGGCTTGGCATCGGACGCCGGTTGGACCGCCGCGATCTGGTCGAGCGCGTCGGCCAGTTCCTGTCCCGTTTGCGGGGTGAGCAGAAGGCCGCCTGTGGCGTCGGCCACGCAGCTCATCGCCTCCGCCTCCTGCGAAGTCAGCCCGAAACCGACGACATGTGCTCGAATGGCGATGCCCTCCTGCGCCAGCTGAGCGGCGAGCGCGCATGGATCGGCGTCACAGGTTTCCAACCCGTCGGTGACGAGGATGATATCGGCCGACTCCGCCGTGGGCGGGATCATGGAGGCCGCAAGCGTGAGGGAGTCGGTGATCGGGGTCATGCCGCGCGGGTTGAGACGATTGAGCCGGGCAGACAGATCCGAAGGGTTGTTCATCCCCACACTGGCAATCGTTTCGATATCGGAGCAGTCCCCGCGCCGATTATGACCATAAGCGATGACGCCGAGCGGGACCGCATTGTCGCGGCTGACGAAGAAATCGCCGATCACATCGCGGGCGACTTCGACCTTGGTGATACCACCGTCGATCTGGCCCCACATCGATCCCGAGGCGTCATAGATCAGAATCGAAGCGCTATCTGTCTGCTGGGCCGCAACGGGCACCGCGAAAGCGGCCAATGCGCTGAAAGCGGCCATATAACCGATGCGCTGCAAACACGACAGCGGGTCGATTTTTCTCTTCGAAGTCACGATGTCGATCCCTCCTGGCGAACTGCACGGCAAGGCCAGCTGCGTTTTACCGCTCGCCGGCGCCTGAGGCGCGCGCGGGCCACAGTAGGTGGGTCTGCATCGACCGTCTTGGGGAGAGCGGAGGTGAAACTGTGGGAGAGCGGAACAGTTGTCCGGGGCGAACGGTTCAGCGCAAACGCGCAAGCGCGCGGACATCCTTGGGCGTCATCCCATAGGCTCGGCGAAAGCGGACGTTGAACCAGGATAGGTCGCCGAACCCAGTGGCCAAGGCAATGCTGGCGATACTGCTCGTGGCATTGCAAGGATCGGAGAGCATCCGGTAGGCGAGCGCCAAACGCCGTGCGGCGACGAAATCGCCGAACGAAGTGCCCTCGGTCTCGAACAGCGACCGCAGATAGCGCGGGCTGATGCCGTGACGGCTGGCTACTCCGTCCGCCGTCAAATTTGGTGCGGTCAGATTTCGCTCGATATGGGCTTTGATGGCTTTGAGCCGGGCTGCCCTTACGCCACGACCTGCTGCGATTTCAGCGGCTTCTCGTGTCGCGCCGAGCGCCATCAAAGCGAGGTCCTGCACATGCGTTGCGCATTGCTCCGCCTCCTCAAGCGCGAGGTCCGACATTTCTGCATGCAGGCTGCGGGCATAGTTGAAGAACACACGCCATTGCGGCGTCAGCGGCACGCTGCGGCGCAGCATGGCATTCAGCCCGCGTGCTGCGGCGGAGAAATGAGAGCGGGGAATGGAAACATAAAATCCCTCCGTAGGTTCGCCATGAAACCTGATGACGCCGGGAACCTCGCCAGGATCGGCGTAGACCAGCCCAGGCTTCAACTCGGTGTATTCGCCTCCACGCTGTTCTATCGAAGAACTTCCAGACAGGGGAACGTGGAACATCACATTGTCGTCGGTCTCGGCGGCATGAGAGACCGTGCGGATCGCCGTTGACGCAGAGTGCCGGCCATAGCCGACAATCATGTTCTGCAACACGCCGATCGACGTCTCCGAGGTAAAGGATTTACGATCGTCGGGAACAAAGTCCACTTTAGTAATCGTAGCGACCACGTTCTGAAATTCTTCCACGCGCCGGGAAATCTCGAAGTCCTGCGAACGAATGGATAAGATTTTCATGCGCCCCCTGGGATAGGTTTCTATGCCTGCCAAGGTTGCATTGACGCATTAAAGTAACTCTGTGTCGAGCGCGGCGTGCAATGGAAACGGTAAGAATTCAGATCGATTTCGGCCATTGACCGCACCGCCGTCATTGGCGGATGCCTGTCAAGAATGACGCAGCACGTCCTGCCATTCCGGGTGCGCCATCGGGGTCAACCGGCGCGGCGCGATGTCTGCAGACATTCGGTGTCCATCCGGTGTTGCCGGCTTCGCGACGCAACTCGTCCCGCCGGATAGCAATCGGATTGTCCGCTGATCCCTGTTCATAAGGCGACGGAGCGCACCTGAGGCCCCTGCCAGTCGTGCTTGCAGACAGAGCATGCTTGCACATACATGTATATTGACAGCCTGTTTGTTGCACGTTAGTGTATGTGCATGCATACAAATGGAGGGCGCAAATGAGCTCCGTGACCGTCTATGCCGACTATGTCTGTCCGTTCTGCCTGCTGGCGGAGCAGGTTCTTTCCGATGTGATCGGCGACCGTGAAATTCGCATATCCTGGCGGGCTTTCGAGCTGCGGCCCGAGCCGGTGCCGACGCTGCGGCCGGAAGATCCGTATTTGCCGACGATCTGGAGCCGGTCCGTTTACCCGCTCGCCGAAAGGCTCGGAGTTTCGATCCGGCTTCCGTCGATCTCACCACAGCCGCGCACAGACAAGGCATTTCGACTGTTGTTGCTGGCGCAGGATCGGGGGCTCGATCATCCTTACTCGATGGGGGTGCTGCGGGCGTTCTTCCAGGAGGATCGCGACATCGGCAGTCCTGAAGTCCTGATCGAACTGGCCGCGAACGCGGGAATGGATCCCGGCGAAGCTCGGCAGGCGCTGGAAAGCACTGCCTATGCGGAGCGCCATCGCGAGGCGCTGCGCCATGCCCGGGACGATATGGCGATCACGTCCGTTCCCACAATCGTAGTCGGCAAGCAGGTTTTTCGGGGAACGCCACCGGCGCACGAATTGCTGCAGGCAATCGACCGGCTCGAAAGCGCAACCGTCAATCAGGGTTTCTCCCATCCGGCCTAGCGGCCGCCACCATAGGCATATGCCTTAACAAGCTCACCACTCATAAAAGGATACATGCAATGAGCTGGCTTTATCTCGGATCGCCGTGGTCTTTGAGATTGCGGTCGCTATCAGCGCAGGCAATGCGAAGGGGTTCACGCGCCTCTGGTGGACTGTCGCGACACTCGTCAGCGGAGCCATCGCGACCTTCTTCCTCAGCCTGGCGCTCCTCACCTTCGATGTCGGTGTCGGATACGCGATCTGGACGTCCGTCTCCGGTGTCGGAATCGTCATTCTCGGAGCTCTCTTCTTCGGCCAACAGCTGGACTGGAAGAAGGCAGTCGGCATCGTCTGCGTGATCGGAGGCGTCGTTGGCCTGCGCCTCAGCGGCGCCGCCTGACGTGGATGCGCCCACCCTTCATCCCCAATTCCATCCTGACTCAAAGGAACTGAATATCATGGATACGATTCAAAAGACCCAGAGCAGCGGCAGTGCATGGGGCATGCTGCTTCTCGCCAGCGCCTTCGAAATTGGCTACGCGCTCAGCGTTGGAGGCAGCCAGGCGTTTACAGTCCTGAGCTGGTCGGTCGCTGCCGTCATTTTCTTCCTCCTCACGCTTTACTTCCTGAGCGTCGCCTTGCGCACCATCGACGTGGGCATTGGCTATGCGGTATGGGCTGGCATCGGCTCCGTCGGAGCGGCTGCTTTCGGTAGCATCCTGCTCGACCAGCCATTGACGCTGATCCAGGCATTCTGGCTGGGCGTCATCATTGCCGGCGTCGTCTGGCTGAAGCTGGCCGACAGCGCCAAGCTCCGGGGACAGGCCTGATGGTTGGCGAACCTTCCGAGCGGTTCGCGCGACTCATGGAGGAGGCGGTCGCCTTCTCCATGGACCATGTCCACAAGGGCGGCATTCCCTTCACTGCTTTGGTGGTCGATCAGGGGGTGCTGTTCTCGGTCGCGGCGTCAACCGCGTCCGGGAACATCACGATCCGACAGCGCATGCGGAAGTCGAGGCGATCCGCGATGCCTGCCGCACGCATGGAGCGACCCATCTGCGGGGCGCAACGCTTCTAGCATCGGGAGAACCATGCGCAATGTGCTACATGAGCGCGCTTTATGCGGGCATTTCGCAGGTGCTCTTTGCGGCTGACAGGGACGAGGTGGCCGCGCACGGCTTCGACTATCGCGGCGCATATCACGTCTTTGCAGATGATCCGCAGAACTGGCGGTCACCTGCGGTAGCCAAGCTTCCCGTCTCCGGGGCGCTGCGCCCATTTACGGAGTTTCGAGCAAGATTGCGTCAGCCATAGGCATTTGCTTTCTATCTGCATGAGCATACATATGTGAAAACAGGCTTCGTGCAGGCGGGAAAGGAATCGAGGTTTCTCATGTCGAACAAAAGCGATTCATGGCTGACGCTGATTCACGCGATAGCCAATGTCGAGGCCGAGATTGCCAGGACTCTGCAGGATCGGCACGGCCTCGGCCTGTCGGACTATCGGGCGCTGGAGGTGCTTGCGCGATCGCCTAAATCCGAACTGCGAATGCAGGAGCTGGCAGCCCATTTGCAGCTCAATCAAAGCTCTGTCTCGCGAATGGTGGAGCGTTTGGAACGAGGAGGCCTTACGATTCGGGACCTCTGCCCGGACGACAAGCGCGGTGTTTACACCGTACTCACCGACAAGGGCCGTGCGCACGCAGAAGCCGCCCGGCCCGATTACGAGAAGGCCCTCGATGGGGCTTTAGAAAAGCACAAAGGTTTTGCCACCTTGACCGCCAATTTCCGCCGGGAGTGATATGCCACATCGATATTACTTCGCAGGGACTACGAAGGACCAGAATGGGTAAGGCTCGCCGTTGCCTACCACCAATGCGGTAGCGGCACGCGTTCAGACGGATGAACGAATGGTCTTACCGACAGGGTGCTTTGTCTGGTTTTCGGGCGACAATTGCCAACCCCGGCCCATCAACAATAATGTAGGATTCCCTGCGATGAAGAAGCCGATATTTGCCTTTTCCGCCGTCCTGGCTCTTGCCGCTTGCCAGACTGACACTGGTAACGGCAACATGGGCCAAATGCCTTCCGGCGGGAATATGGACCAGCAGGCAGCAAGCGCAATTCCCGATGTCGGATTTGATTCAAGCGTCTCGAACGCTGCGATCCAATCGTGCCAGAGCGCGCTTGCGGGCATGACCCAAGCGGGCGTCGAAGTCGTGGGCACTGAGTCCTCACAAGCGGCCGTAACCGTCTACATGACGGTTGGAGCGCAGCGCGCGCCATGGCGCTGCAATGTCTCAAACAGCGGTCGCGATCCAGACTTGATGTTCCTCGGCTCGGAAGGAAACGCCTAGCAAGGCTCTCTTGCCGGCTGACTGGCAATGGAACTGCCGAGGGCAGCAGCACGGACGACCGTGTCGTGATCAAGTCCCCTCGCGGCGCGAGTGGCGCGCAGGAAGAAAGGCCAGCGTGAAAGCCGGCTGAAGCCCGTTGTCAGATCGACGGCCTTGGCTCGGTTCCGGGGTCGTTCTCCCGATCCGCAGTCGCCGGCGCCGGGTCCTGCAAAGCATCGCCTTGTGGATCTGCTCGCAACCCGCTCCACCTCGATGCGACCTCGTAACCTACCGCCAGAATGACCGGTCCGATGAAGACCCCGATCACACCCCATTGTGTGAAGCCGCCGAGAGCACCAAGAAATGCCAGCGAGGCCGGAACGTCGCCTCCCTTGCTGGCAATCATGGGGCGCACGATATTGTCTGCGAGGCCAACCACCACAATCCCCCAGAAGAGCACGTAGGCGGCCTGCCATCCATGGCCGTCAGCCCAAAGCCATATCGCCAGCGGCACGAATATAAGGAGGGGACCGATCTGGATCAGAGCCAGCATGAACATCACGCCTGCCAGAAGCATCCAGTTGGGAACGCTCACCACAAGAAAGGCGATGGTTGCCACCAAAGTCTGGACAAGGGCAGCTCCAAGTACCCCGATAACGGTCTGCCGAGCGGTGCGCGCCGAGTCTCTGGCAATCTCCTGGGCGAAGCTGCCGCCCAGCCTGTTAAAGAACCTATCGAGGCCACTCGTCAGGTGATCGCCCGCGTAGAGGAACACCACGGCCAGAAGAATGCCGATTGCGAACTCGCCAACGAAGACCCCGAATATCTCGACCTCTCCAAGCAGCCAGAGGAAACCCGTCTTGATCTCGTCTCGGAAGAGAGAAAGGGCGTGCGATGCATCGGTCGTCAGATCGTGCCAAAACGCCGTAACCTGAGGCCCGATCGCCGGGAGATCGGCAAGAATGGCCGGAGGCTCCGTTGGGCCAACCTCCGATAGACGACCCGTCCAAGAAAGCGCATTCGGTAAAAAGTTGAGCATTGCAGCCGCTAGCCCAACGCCGGAATGACGACGGTTCCGGCGAGGAGAACGCCCACGATCCACGCTGACAGAAGACGGCGCCCGTCAAGCTTCCTGACAAGCCAGCGAAACCATGGATCGATCGCAATGGCGACGACAGCGCCCCAGATGATCGCGGGCAGAAATGGTGAGATCGTCAGATACACGACGACGACCAACGCGCCGACTACAGCAGCCGGCGCCAGGCGACCGATATACTCTGATCGACGATCGAGCTTTGATCCCGGCCGCGTTGCCATCGTCGCTCTCTCCCATGAAGCCGGCTCGATATTAGCCTGCGCCCCGCTCGTGTCCAATGTCACCTGTGCCGGCGCCGGACGCAGGCGCAGCTTTCAATGCTGTAGAGTGCCCAAAAGCAGCTTATGTCGGCGATGAGTTAGAACACGGCGTCGGGAAAATAGCGTCACAATACGGGAACGGCGCAGTAGTACCGAGACGACGCGGATAGAGGTCTGGTGTAGGGAGGAAGTGGTGCCGCTTGCGTGACTCGAACACGCGACCCCATCATTACGAATGATGTGCTCTACCAACTGAGCTAAAGCGGCGCCTCGGCAGCGCGATTGCGCATCTGCCGAAAGTGCGCGCGTGATAGCGTCATTGCAGACGAAAGACAAGCGCGAGATTTGGCATTTTGCGCGTGTGTAGTTCAGGTGCCGCACGTCGCCTTTGCCTGATGTCCAAAAATCTATTGCGCTTATGACCTTGGCCCCATGGACTCTTTGCCGAGGCGCGGTAATCTGCCCTCAGGTAAGGCGCGTCCGGACCCCATTCTCCAGAAGCGTTTTGCCCGGCCGGCAATCTGGAGGAGATTCATGTCGCAAGTCGAAATGGTGGTGAACGGGCGCAAGGTGTCCGGAACCGTGGAAGATCGCACCTTGCTCGTGCACTACCTGCGCGAGCATCTTGGTATGACGGGCACGCATGTCGGCTGTGATACCTCGCAGTGCGGCGCCTGTGTCGTTCACATGGACGGCAAGGCGGTAAAGTCCTGCTCGATCCTGGCCGCACAGGCATCCGGATCGGATATCGTCACCATCGAAGGGCTGGCGAACGGCGCGGACCTGCATCCTGTGCAGGCGGCTTTCAGAGAACATCACGGCCTTCAATGCGGCTTCTGCACGCCAGGCATGATCATGGCGGCCACCGACATGATCGCGCGCCATCCCGAAGGTCTGGACGAAAAGACCGTGCGCGCCGAGCTCGAGGGCAACATCTGCCGCTGCACGGGCTATCACAATATCGTCAAGGCCATCCTTGCCGCCTCCAAGGCGATGGGCAAGGCCGCCAAGGGCAAGACGAAGAAAGCTGCTTGAATAACGGGAGTAGGGCAGTAGGGCATTAAGGCAGTAGGAAATACCTGTCGAAGTGTCGGGCCTACCTACTGCCTTATTGCCTTACTCCCCGACTGCCCTTTCTTCCGGAGGAGGAAGCAATGGGAATTGAAGGCATCGGCGCACGCGTTGCGCGCAAGGAAGACAAGAGGTTCATCACCGGCTCGGGCCGCTATGTCGACGACATGGTCGTGCCGGGCATGAAACATGCCGCATTCGTGCGTTCCCCGCACGCGCATGCCGACATAAAGAAGATCGACGTGAAGGCCGCGCAGGCGATGCCGGGCGTGATCGCGGTGCTGACCGGCAAGGAGATCAAGGCCGACGGGATCGGCAATCTGATCTGCGGCTGGATGATTCATTCCAAAGACGGCTCGCCGATGAAGATGGGGGCATGGTCCCCGATGGCCGTAGACCGCGTGCGCTATGTTGGCGACGCCGTGGCGATCGTGGTCGCCGAGACGAAGGGCCAGGCGCGGGACGCCGCGGAGGCGGTCGAGGTTACCTACAAGGAGAAGAAATCCGTCGCCGATGCGGTCGAGGCGCTCAAGAAAGGCGCGCCGCAGCTTCACCCGGAAGCGGACGGCAACCTCATCTACGACTGGGAGATCGGCGATTCCGCTGCGACCGACGCGGCGATCGCCAAGGCGGCCCACGTCACGAAGATGCACATCGTCAACAACCGGCTGGTGCCAAACGCGATGGAACCACGCGCGGCACTTGGCCACTACGACAAGGGCGAGGATCACTACACCTGCTGGACGACGTCGCAGAACCCGCACGTCGCGCGACTGGTGATGAGCGCCTTCTACAATGTCGCGCCGGAGAACAAGCTGCGGGTGATCGCGCCCGATGTCGGCGGCGGCTTCGGCTCCAAGATCTTCATCTATCCCGAGGAGATCGTATGTCTGTGGGCCTCAAGCGCGCCGGCGTCCCGGTCAAATGGGTGGCTGACCGCACCGAAAGCTTCCTGACCGATGCGCACGGTCGCGACCACGTATCCGAAGTGCAGCTTGCCTTCGACGCCGACAACAGGATGACGGCGTTGAAGGTCGACACGGTTGCCAATTTCGGCGCCTACATGTCGTTGTTCTCGTCCTCGGTGCCGACCTATCTCTACGCCACGTTGCTGTCGGGCCAGTCGCCATTCCGGCGATCCACGCCAATGTCCGCGCCGTCTATACCAATACGGCGCCGGTCGACGCCTATCGCGGGGCGGGGCGACCCGAGGCGACCTATCTGCTGGAGCGGGTGGTTGAGACGGCTGCGCGCGAGCTTGGCGTTTCGCCTGCCGAGCTGCGGCGCAAGAATTTCATTCGCGAGTTCCCGTACCAGACGCCGGTGATCATGGCCTACGACGCCGGCGACTACGAGACCTCGCTGGAGGCGGCCATGAAGGAGGCTGACTACGCCGGCTTCGAGAAACGCCGTGAAAAGGCGAAGAAGCAGGGCAAGCTGCGCGGCATCGGCATGAGCTGCTACATCGAGGCCTGTGGCATCGCACCTTCGGCGGCCGTAGGTTCGCTGGGCGCCGGCGTCGGCCTATGGGAAAGTGCGGAAGTGCGTGTCAACGCGGTGGGCACGATCGAGGTGCTGACCGGTTCGCACAGCCACGGCCAGGGCCACGAGACGACGTTCTCGCAAATCGTGGCGGATCGCTTCGGCGTTCCGATCGACTCCGTCTCCATCGTCCATGGCGATACCGACAAGGTGCAGATGGGCATGGGCACCTACGGCTCTCGCTCCGGCGCTGTCGGCATGTCGGCCGTGGTCAAGGCGCTCGACAAGGTGGAAGCGAAAGCCAAGAAGATCGCCGCCCACCTGATGGAGGCCGACGAGGGCGACATCGTGATCGAGAACGGCGAGCTCAAGGTGGCCGGCACCGACAAGTCGGTGCCGTGGTTCCAGCTCGCGCTGGCTGCCTACACCGCCCACAACCTGCCGGACGGCATGGAACCGGGCCTGAAGGAAGGCGCGTTCTACGACCCGACCAACTTCACCTTCCCGGCCGGCTGCTACATCTGCGAGGTCGAGGTCGATCCCGATACGGGCGAGACCGAGATTGTGCAGTTCGTGGCCGCTGACGATTTCGGCAACATCATCAACCCGATGATCGTCGAGGGGCAGGTGCATGGCGGCATCGCACAGGGCATCGGCCAGGCGCTGCTGGAAGGCGCCCACTACGATCCCGCGTCAGGCCAGCTTCTGACGGCCAGCTACATGGACTACACCATGCCGCGCGCCGACGATCTGCCGTCCTTCAAGGTCTCGACCTCGAACACGCCGTGTCCAGGCAACCCGCTCGGTATCAAGGGCTGTGGCGAAGCGGGCGCGATCGGCTCGCCGCCGGCGGTCATCAATGCCATCACGAATGCAATCGGCAACAACGACCTGGCCATGCCGGCGACGGCGCAGAAGGTCTGGTCGGCGCTAAAGGCCGCGACGAAGCACTGAGGAGACACGACCATGTATTCCACCAACTACCATCGCGCTTCCTCCGTCGCCGACGCCGTGAAGCTTCTCAAGAAGGCGGATGACGGCAAGTTCGTCTCCGGGGGCATGACGCTGATTCCGGCAATGAAGACGCGGCTTGCGGCCCCGTCCGATCTCGTCGACCTGCGCCATGTGCCCGAGCTGAAAGGCGTGAAGATTTCCGGAAAGACGGTGACGATCGGTGCCGCCACGACACACGCCGAGGTCGCCGCGAACGCCAAGCTGGCGTCCGTCTGCCCGGCGATCTGCAATCTTGCGGCGCATATCGGCGACCCGCATGTGCGTCATATGGGCACGATAGGCGGATCGGTCGCCAACAACGATCCGGCGGCCGACTATCCGGCGGCGCTGCTTGCACTAGGGGCCACCATCGTCACCAACAAACGCGAGATCGCCGCGGACAAGTTCTTCACCGGCCTGTTCGAGACAGCGCTCAAGGATGACGAGGTCATCACTGCCGTCACCTTCACAGCGCCGGCAAAATGCGGCTACGCGAAATTCCCGAATCCGGCTTCACGTTATGCGATGACCGGCGTGTTCGTTGCCAAGGCGAAAGATGGCGTGCGCGTGGCGGTGACCGGGGCGGGAGAGGACGGTGTCTTCCGCTCGAAGGAAATCGAGGCGGCATTGTCCAAGAAGTTCGACGCCTCTGCACTGGAAGGCGTTTCCGTGTCCGCAGGGACGTTGATGAGCGACATCCACGCGAACGCCGAATATCGTGCCAATCTGGTCGTCGTCATGGCCAAGCGCGCGGTGGCATCGGCAAACGGGTGACGAGCGGCATTCCGCGAAGGCGAGGGAAGGGGCTGCTCCGCCCCTTCTCCTTGGCAAGGCGCAGGGGATGGCTATGATGTATCCGGTCAATTCCTAGCTGCGATGCGGCGATGCGCATGTTCGTGATTCTGCTGGTCTGTGCGCTCGTTCTCGTTGCGGCGTCGTTCCTCGCCGCGCTTTCTTATGGCCATTTCGCTCGCCATGCCCGTGGCGAGGACATGTGGGCGCTGCCTACCGACCCTGCCTTCACCGTCTTGGATCGCGGCATCGGCCCGCGCGTCGAAGCGCAGCATGGCCGCAGCGGCCTGACCCTGCTGCCCGACAACCTCGATGCCTTCGCAGCGCGCGCCCTGACCGCCCGCGTGGCGGCCCGCAGTCTCGACCTCATGTATTATTACTGGCTGGACGACCTTACCGGGCGTCTCCTCGCCAACGAACTCATTGAAGCCGCCGATCGCGGCGTGCGCGTCCGGCTTCTGCTCGACGACATCAATGCCACGGGCAAAGACAGCATCTATCTCGCGCTTGATGCGCATCCCGGCATTTCCGTTCGGCTGTTCAACCCCAGCCGGGCCCGCGATGGCGGGCTGCGGCGTGGGCTTGAAATGGTTCTGCGCGCTTTCAGCGTGACGCGGCGCATGCACAACAAGGCGTGGATCGCCGATGGCAGGCTCGCCATCATCGGCGGGCGCAACATCGGCGACGAGTATTTCGATGCGGCCGAAACGTCCAACTTCCGCGACATCGATATGCTCATGATGGGACCGGTGGTCCGGCAGACGGAAGTCATCTTCGACAGCTTCTGGAACAGCGACGTCTCAATGCCGATCGGCGCGCTCGCCACGGCGCGCGAAGGGGGACTGGAAACGCTGCAGAAAGGTCTTTCCCAACTGTCCAGAACCGGTGAGGCAGCACCCTATGTCGATCGGGCTCTGGAACGCATATCGGTGCTTTCCATGCTCGACGGCGGCTTGCCGACCTACTGGACAAGCGAAGCCAAGGTCATTTCGGATCCGCCGGAAAAGGCGCTGGCCAAGAACCCGGATAACTGGATGATGACCACGCTGATGCCGGTCATCGCTTCCGCCGACCGCTCCGTCGAGATCACATCGCCGTATTTCGTGCCCGGTGTGGAAGGAACGGGTGGCCTCACCGGCATGGTCCGGAACGGTGTCGACGTGGCCGTGCTCACCAACTCGCTCGCCGCAACCGACGTCGCCGCGGTCCATGGCGGCTACGCGCCCTACCGTCCGCAACTGCTTGCCGGAGGCGTACGGCTCTTCGAGCTGCAGCCGCATGCCCGCCCGTCGGACATGTCGCTGTTCGGCTCGAGTGCGGCGAGCCTGCATACCAAGGCCTTCACGGTGGACGGCGAGACCGGCTTTGTCGGATCGTTCAACTTCGATCCACGGTCCGCGTCGCTCAATACGGAAATGGGCGTGCTGTTTGCGGACGAAGGGCTCGTCGGCCAGATGCGTGAGGTCTTCGCCGAGGAAACGGCGCCCGCCATGAGTTACCGCGTCTATCTCGATGCCGGGGAGACCTGCGTTGGGAAGGCGAGCGTGATGGCAAGATGCAGATCTACGATCGGGAGCCGGAGGCAGGTTTGACGCGTCGTATCATCGCCAGGATCGTCTCCTGGCTGCCGATCGAATCGCAGCTTTGACCGGCTCGCCCGCCAATGCGACAATGCGGCTTCGCTGACGTACGAGCGGAACCGTCATGCCAACGAGCAACCCAACCACGACGCCGAAAACCAGGACCAAGCCGAAGATCGAGCGGCCACGACTGCACAAGGTGATCCTCGTCAATGACGATTTCACCCCGCGCGAGTTCGTGGTCACCGTGCTCAAGGGCGAGTTCCGCATGAGCGAGGATCAGGCACATCGTGTCATGATCACCGCACACCAACGTGGTGTCTGCGTCGTGGCTGTCTTTACGCGGGATGTGGCCGAAACCAAGGCGACGCGCGCGACAGATGCGGGTCGCGCCAAGGGCTACCCGCTACTGTTCACGACCGAGCCGGAGGAATGAGACCAGTTTCCGGTCCCGTTTAGGTTCCTGTCTTTGACCGTGTGCTGGCAAAGGGGAAGATCGCGCGCAGACGCGGGTCGCGCAACCACAGCCCGCCCCACATGAACAGGCCGAGATAGAGGCTGAACAGGACGTGGCTGAAGAGCGGGCTTTCGGCTCGCACCTGCGTCGCCATCGCGCCGCCGAGAAGCCCCATGGTCAGCACCGCACCAAGCACGCTCGTCCGCGGATAGACGTAGAGGATCACGCAGACGAGTTCGATGACGCCGATCATCATGGCGTAGCCGGCCGGCCAGCCAAGCTGCGCCATGGTCTCTTCCGCCACTGGCATGCCAGCAAGCTTGGGCGCCACGGAAGCACCCAGCATGAAAAGTACGAAAAATCCTGAAAGAATGCGGCCAGTCCAGAGCATCGCGGTCGTGTTCATGTGTCCCTCCTTCACGAGGCTTCGTTGCTGCTGCCTCAAGGACGCACACACCGCCGGGTACCCGACATGCGTTCGAAAATTTCTCGCGGAAGGGTTGTGAACAGCGAAGCGCGCCGGTGCCTCAATTCGTTCACACTCGCCGCATCTATCCTCGGCTGTTGCCGAAGGGGATAGCCGATGAAGAAATTTGCCGCGCTTGCGCTGCTCGCCGTGCTCGCGATCTATTTCTGGAACGCTTCATGGCTCGCCGCCACACCGGAGACGCCAGCCGTGAAGCTGATCGCGCATCGTGGCGTTCACCACACCTTCGATCGCACCGACCTCGACAGCGACACCTGCACGGCGTTGCGTATCCATCCGCCCGAGCACGACCTCTTCGAAAACACGATACCGTCCATGCAGGCCGCGTTCGCTGCCGGCGCCGAAATCGTCGAACTAGACGTTCATCCGACCACCGATGGCCAGTTCGCCGTCATGCATGACTGGACGATCGATTGCCGGACGGAGGGCACTGGCGAGACGCGCAGCCACGACATGGCCTATCTTAAAACGCTGGACGTCGGCTACGGCTATAGCGCCGACGGCAGCGAGACTTTTCCCCTGCGCGGCAAGGGCGTGGGTCTGATGCCGTCACTTGCGGACGTGCTGGCTGCCATGCCGGAACGCCGCTTCCTGATCAATTTCAAGTCCAACGAAGAAAGAGAAGCGGCGATGCTGGCCGATCTGGCGGAGCGGGAGCCGGAGTGGAGGGCATCGCTTTGGGGTGCTTATGGCGGCGACGCCCCCACGCTCGCGGCCCAGAAACGCCTGCCGGCGCTGAAGACCTGGACGCGCCGCGGCCTCTTCGCCTGTCTAGGGCGATACGTCGCGCTCGGATGGTCCGGCTATGTGCCGGAGGCCTGCCGAAACACGATGGTCATGTTGCCGGTCAACGTCGCGCCATGGCTATGGGGGTGGCCGAACCGCTTCCAGCAGCGTCTCGCCGCCGTCGGCAGCGAGATCATTCTGCTTGGGCCGTACAGTGCCGGCGATCCGGGAACCGCCGGCATCGACGACCTCGAGACGCTGGATCGCGTCCCGGCCAGCTTCGACGGCTATGTCTGGACCAACCGGATCGAGATCATCGGTCCCGCCCTCGGACGCTGATAGGGCTCAGCCCAGCGCGTCGACCAGACGGGCCGCGCCGTCGCGGAACGGATCGACCGCTGGCAGGCCCATGCGCTGCTCGACCTCTGCGAGGTAACTGCGCGCCTCGTCCACCGGCATTCCTGCCGTGTTGACCGATATGCCGATCACCTTGACGTCGGGATTGACCACGCGCGCCATGTCCAGCGCGGTATCCCTCAGCGTTTCGAGAGACGGCAGCTGGTAGTGCGGCAGGCCGCGCATATGTGTGCGGGTCGGTTCGTGGCACAAAACCAGCGTGTCGGGCTGGCCGCCATGCACCAGCGCCAGCGTCACGCCCGAATAGGACGGGTGGAACAGGCTGCCCTGGCCCTCGATGAGGTCCCAGTGGTCCGCGTCGTTGTCGGGCGTCAGCCACTCGACCGCACCGGCCATGAAGTCCGCTACAACCGCATCGAGCGGCACGCCGGAGCCGGTGATCAGGATGCCGGTCTGTCCGGTGGCGCGGAAGCTGGCCTTCAGGCCCCGCGCCCGCATTTCCTTTTCCATCGCAAGCGCGGTGTACATCTTGCCGACCGAGCAATCGGTGCCGACTGCCAGACAGCGCTTGCCGGTGCGCTTTTTGCCGTCCGCGATCGGGTATTCGACGGTCGGAACGCGCACGTCGAAGAGCTCGACGCCGGCCTTCGCCGCCGCGTCCACCAGTTCCTTGCGATCGCGCAGAAGGTTGTGCAGGCCGGAGGCGATGTCCATGCCGGCCTCGATGGCCTCGATCAGCGTGGCGATCCAGGCGTCCGAAATGACACCACCGCGATTGGCGGCTCCAACGACGAGCGTCTGCGCGCCGGCGGCCTTGGCCTCGGCGATCGTCATGTTGGGAAGGCCGAGCTCGGCCTTGCAGCCCTCCAGCTTGAGCTGGCCGAGCGAGAACTCCGGCCGCCAGTCCTTGATACCCTGAGCAACCTTCGCGGCAAGCTGGTCCGGCGCGTCGCCGAGAAAGAGGAGATAGGGCGTCTTGAGCATCGGCTGTCTGCCTTTCGTTTCAATGTTTGGCGCAGCAATAGCAGTGTCGCGCGCGCGCGTCATGCCCCCGATGATGGGCCAGCAAAGCCGCTGCCTTTAGCCGGCTGCGAAGGTATTTCTTGACCAAAGGGTCAACGCAGGGGAACATTCATCAAGCGATCACAGAACCGGGCCATATCCGGGCCGGGGACACCCGTCCCCGACCATCATCCAGGCCCGGCGTCGCGGGGAACATCAAAGCGCGAAAAAGGAGGCGCACGAAATGTCTAGCAACGATAAGAAGAACGCAGGCGGGACACCGGAAACCGCACTCAGCCGCCGCAGGTTCCTGCAGGTGGCGGGCGCCAGCCTGGTCGTCGCCGGCGGCGTTTCGACCGGCCATTTCTCGATGACGTCGGCCCGCGCGCAGGGGGCATACAAACTCAACGTGCTGCATATCAACGACATGCATTCGCGCGTCGAATCGATCAGCAAGTACAATTCGACCTGCTCGGCTGAGGATGCCGGGGAAGGCAAGTGCTTCGGCGGCTTTGGCCGCCTTGCCACGAAGATCCGCGAGCGCCGCAAGGAAATCGAGGACGCCGGCGAGAATGTGATCACGCTCGACGCGGGCGACCAGTTCCAGGGTTCGCTGTTCTACACCACCTACCGCGGCAAGGCGGAAGGCGAGTTCATGAACAAGATCGGCTTCGACACCATGGCCCTCGGCAACCATGAATTCGACAACGGGCCGGACAATCTGGCCGATTTCGTCGATCTGGTCGAGTTCCCCGTGGTCTGCGGCAACCTGACCGTCGCCGAATCGGAGAAGCTGCACGGCAAGGTCGCGGAATGGTCGATCCTTGAAGCCGGCGGCGAGAAGATCGGCATCCTGTCCGTGTTGACCGCCGACACGGCCGTCACCTCGTCGCCCGGCCCTAATGTCAGCTTCGGTGATGAGATCGAATACCTCACGGATGCCGTGTCGCGTATTCGCGCCGAGGGGGTCAACAAGGTGTTGCTGCTGTCGCATGTCGGCTTCACGCGCGATCAGGAGATCGCCGCGGCGGTCGAAGGCATCTCGGCAATCATCGGCGGTCATAGCCACACGCTGCTGTCCAACACCGAGGAAGGTGCGCCGGCCTATGCCACGCTGGTCGAAAATCCGGCCGGCCGCGCCGTACCGATCGTGCAGGCAGGCGCCTATTCCAAGCATCTCGGCGATCTGACGCTCGTCTTCGACGCCGATGGCTATGTTGCGGAGGCCACGGGCGACACCCGCATCCTCGATGCTTCGATCGAGCCAGATCCGGAAATCGAAGCGCGCATCAAGGAACTGGCCGGTCCGATCGAGACGCTCAAGGCGACGGAAGTGGGAGAGGTAGCGGCCCCGATCGACGGCAGCCGTGAGAGCTGCCGTGCCAAGGAATGCGAGATGGGCAACCTCGTCACCGACGCCATTCTGGCGCGCACGGCAGACCAGGGCGTGACCATTGCGATACAGAACGGCGGCGGCCTGCGTGCCTCCATCGACGAGGGCATGGCGACGGTCGGCGACGTTCTCTCCGTCCTCCCATTCCAGAACACGCTGGCAACGATGAAGCTCAAGGGTGCCGACATCGTCGCCTCGCTGGAAACGGCGGTGAACGACATCGAGAACGGCGCCGGGAAGTTCCCGCAGGTCGGCGGTCTCAAATACACGCTCGACATGACCGTCGCGCCCGACCAGGGCCGCATCAAGGACGTCGAAGTGCTCGACGGTGACCAGTGGGTGGCCATAGAGATGGAGAAGGTCTACGGCGTCGGCACCAACGATTTCATGCGCAAGGGCGGCGACGGCTACGCGCTGTTCGCCTCCAACGCGGTGGACCCATACGACTACGGTCCCGGCATGGAGGAGATCGTGGCGGAATACCTCGCCAACAACGCTCCCTACAAACCGAAGCTCGAGGGCCGCATCACGGTTATCGAGGCGAACTGACCCGTACTTCAGGGAACAGGAAGGCCGCCGGTTGAATCAGCCGGCGGCCTTTTTGCCGCGAGCAGTTCAGCGCCGCCGTTGAATGCGCTCGCGCCACGCGATGGTCAGCGCGCCGGCGACGATCAGCACCGCGCCAACGATGCCAGCTGCGGTCGGGCGCTCGTCAAAGACCAGATAGTCGTAAAGACCGGCGAATATCAGAGTCGTGTAGAAGAATGGCATCACGAAACTCGCCTCGCCCCGCCGCATCGCCTGTATGAAGATTGCCTGCACCGTCACCATGGTGACGCCAAGAACGGCCAGAAGCACCCACTGGTCCGGGGTGGGCATACGCCAGACGAAGGATGCTGCCGTTGCCGCGAGGCATGCGCCGATCAGGTTGTTTATGAAGAGGATGCGCAGCGGCGGTTCGGTGTCGGCCAGCTTCTTGATGAGTATCGCCTCCAAGCCCATGAAGAACGCCGCCGTCAACGCGACCAGTGCGATGGGCTGCAACGCGTCCGTTCCCGGCTCGGACAGGATCGCGGCGCCGGCAAAGGCAATCGCGGCCGCCGCCCAACGCCACGGCCCGACGCGTTCTCCGAGCAAGGGGATTGAGAGCATCATCGCCACGATCGGGTTGAGGAACGAAATGGCCGTCGCGTCCGCCAGCCGCATGACGGAGGAGGCGGCAAACAGGCAGGTGATGCCCGCCCATCCGAACAGCACGCGCAGGATGTGGTTTCGCCAGTTTCCGCCGGAAAGCGGTGGCCTGAGCCATGCGGTCAGTGGAAGCAACGCCGCCAGCGCGAAGACGAAACGCCCGGCGGATACCTGCAGCGGGTGCAGCGCATCGGTGCCGGAGCCCGATCCCAACATCTTTGCAATCAGCGTGGTTGCCGCAACCAGCGCACACGCCAGAAGCATCAGCGCAATTGCGATGCCCGTGTCGCGGCCGGAATAACTTCGCGCCGCGGGCTGCGTCATCAGGCCGCGATCTTGCTCTTCGCAGCCTCGTACTCGCGCGCGAGGCGGTCGACCAGTTCGGCGGCGCCCACCACTTCGCTGACGGCGCCGATGCCCTGGCCACAGCCCCAGATGTGTTTCCAGGCCTTGGTCTTGTCGCCGCCGAAATCCATCTTCGACGGGTCCGATTGAGGCAGGTTGTCGGGGTCCAGCCCGGCAGCGCTGATGGAGCCCTTGAGATAGTTGCCGTGAACGCCGGTGAAGAGGTTGGAATAGACGATGTCGGCCGCTCGGGATTCGACGATCATCTCCTTGTATTCGTCCGCCGCGCGAGCCTCACGGGTCGCGATGAAGGGCGAGCCGATATAGGCGAGGTCGGCGCCCATCGCCTGTGCGGCGAGGACCGCGCCACCATTGGCGATGGCGCCCGACAGCAGCAGGGGGCCGTCGAACCACTGGCGGATTTCCTGTACCAGCGCAAACGGCGACAAGGTGCCGGCATGGCCACCGGCACCGGCCGCAACCGCGATAAGGCCATCGGCGCCCTTTTCGATCGCCTTGCGGGCATGCCGGTCGTGGATGATGTCGTGCAGGACGATGCCGCCATAGGAATGCACGGCCTCGTTGACCTCGGGCACCGCGCCGAGCGAGGTGATCACGACCGGCACCTTGTATTTCACGCACAGCGACAGGTCGTGCTCGAGCCGCTTGTTGGATTTGTGCACGATCTGGTTGACCGCGAAGGGCGCGGCCATGGCATCGGGGTTTTTCGCGTCATGCGCCGCGAGGTCTTCCGTGATTTCCGCCAGCCATTCGTCGAGTTGGGCTTCCGGCCGTGCATTGAGTGCGGGGAAGGAGCCGACGATGCCGGCCTTGCACTGCGCCAAAACCAGCGGCGGATGGGAGATGATGAACAGCGGCGAGCCGACGACGGGAATGCGCAGGTTGGTCTTCAGAATGTCGGGCAGCGCCATGAACTTCCATCCCCATCGGTCGATTGACGTTTGCGTAAACGTCATTTTTTAGCAGATCACCATACGAGGGCAACCGCCGAATGATCGGCACACCGTCGAGCATCAGTCCGCTATTGTGTCCTACAAACGGTCCTGCGCGATTGATTGAACGGCGCTGGAAGGCTAACCATGCGTGAAGACACGAATTCTTTGCGGCGGAACGGCCTTGGACTCGATCGAGAAAGCGATACGAAGTGCCTTCGAGAAAGGCGACCCGAGTGAGCGGGCCTATCGCGAGAAGGTCTATCGTTCGGCGTTTGCCGCACTCGACCGTGCGCTGCAGTCAAATCCGAATGTGACTCAGGACATGGTGGCGCGTCGGCGTCAGGCGCTTTCGACGACAATTTCCGCCATCGAATCGGAATTCCTGCCCGCAGTGCCAGCCGTAGAGCCGACAATACGTAGCCACGAGACCGTCGAGCCGCAAACGCGCCAATCGGCATCGGCGCGAGCGGAGCCGTCTTTTGAACCGACGCTGGCGGGTGAGGAAAGGGATTCAGCCTCCAGGCCGGACTATCGCGACGACGAGATCGATCCGGGTGTCTACGTGCCGAATGCGAGGCCGCCGCGTCGCAGCCGGTCGTGGGTGGCCACGCTGGTCACGATCGCAGTCGTGGCGCTTGTCGGCATCGGTGCATGGTGGTTGCTGGCACCGCCCGGACCCGAATCGTTCCCGCGCCCCACTGAGGATGCCGAGGACTTCACGCCGGAACCGACCGAGCCCGGTGCACCTCCGCGTGTAATCGGCGCCGACAATCTCGATGACTGGATCGTGGTCTTCGATCCGGCCGATCCCACCACGGTGACCGCGCCGGGCGATTCGGGCGCCGAGGTGATGGACGACGACGGCGAGCAGTTCATCCGCATCCGCTCGGGCTCTTCCGGCGCGCCGATCCTTTTCGACGTGGGGCAGGGCGTGCTTGAGCAGGTCGCCGGCCGGCGCACCGTCTTCAACATTGAGGCGCGCGCGCAGGAAGGCGAGGAGACGCAGATTTCGGTCGACTGCAGCCTGGGCGAACTGGGAGATTGCGGCCGCAAGCGCTATGCGGTCGGCGTCACCCGCGAGGAGTTCCTGTTCGAGATCGAACTGCCCTCGGTCGAGCCCGGCGCAGGTGGCACGATCGCCATCAATCCCGACATTGAAAATGGCGGCAAGTCTGTCGACATCTACGCCATCCGCGTGACGCCCGCGCAGTAGCGTCTACCCGTCGAGCATCGCGGCAAGCGTTTCCAGCCGGTCGGCCTCGGCCGGCGGCTTGTCCCAGCGCAGTCGGGAGATGCGCGGAAAACGCATCGCGACGCCCGATTTATGCCGCGTCGAGCGATTGAGCCCCTCGAACGCGACTTCCAGAACCAGCCCGTGGTCGCGTTCCGCACGTACGGAACGTACCGGCCCGAACCGGTCGATAGTATTGTCGCGCACATATTTGTCGATCTGCCGCAATTCCTCGTCGGTGAAACCGAAATAGGCCTTGCCGACGGGCACGAGCTCCGGCTGGGTCTCGGGTCCGGTCCAGACGCCGAACGTATAGTCGGAATAGAAGCTCGAACGTTTGCCGTGACCGCGCTGCGCATACATCAGCACAGCATCGATGATGTGGGGATCGCGTTTCCACTTGAACCACGGTCCCTTGGGCCGGCCAGGCACATAGGGCGCATCGCGGCGCTTGAGCATGATGCCTTCGATGACCGGATGCGGCGGCTCGCTGCGTAGCTGGTCCAGTTCCTGCCAGTCGGTGAAGGCGACGATCGGCGACAGGTCGAAACGCGTCGGATCAAGCCCACCCACGAAGGCTTCCAGCCTTGCTCTGCGATCAGAGAAAGGAAGCGAGCGGGTGTCTTCGCCGCCGTCGAGAAGCAGGTCGTAGCAGCGCATGAACGCGGGATAGTCGCGCATCGTCTTGGCAGACACGCTCTTGCGGTTGAGGCGCTGCTGAAGGTCGGAGAATGAACCGGTATGGTCGGGCGGGTGGCCCACGAGCAATTCGCCGTCGAGCGCGCCGGAAAAGTCGAGCGCTTCCAGCAGGTCCGGAAAGGCCCCGGAAATCTCGTCGCCGGTGCGCGAATAGAGCCGCCGCAGATCGCCCTCGCAAACTGCCTGCACGCGGATGCCGTCCCATTTCCACTCGGCAACGTAGTCGGCCGGATCGATCCGTTCGAGATCGCCATCCTGCACCGGGTTCGACAGCATGACCGGGCGGAACAGCGCCAGGCTGCCATGCTCCGGCTTGTTCGCCTTGCCATCGAGCCAGGCGAACAGATCGTTGTAGGGAGGCTCCAGCCCGTGCCAGATTTCCTCTATCTCATGCACGTCGACAGAGCCGAGATCGGCAAGCGCCTGCTTGGCGAGCCGGGCCGAGACGCCGACCCGCAAGCCACCCGTCACCAGCTTGATGATGGCGAAGCGCGAGTCCGGCTGCAACTGGTCGAGAAGATTGGCAAGCACCGCCGGCGCATCCGAGCGGCTGGCGCCGTGCAGCCGCTCGACCGCCTCGGACAGCGATATGTCCTCGTCGCCGGCCGCGTCGGCGCCGGGCCACACGAGTGAGATCGTTTCGGCGAGATCGCCGACATAGTCGTAGGAATAGGCGAACAGCACCGGATCCATGCGCTCGGCGATGAGTGCCCGCAACAGGGCGGGCTTGACCGAGGCAAAGGAGAGATTGCCTGTCAGTGCTGCCAGCGCAAGGCCGCGATCAGGATCGGAAACCTCGCGGAAATGGTCCGCCATCAGCTTCAGCTTGGCATTGCGCGACGGCGTCAGGAGCAGTCGGTCCAGCAGTTCGGCGAAGCACTTCATCGCCTGCCGCCTTCAGATACGATCTGCGTGGTTCGAGGCTCGCGTCGCTCGCACCTCAAGATGAGGGAGGTGGTTTGATGGAGCCCGCCCGTAGTAGGCGCCAATGCACTGCGTTCCTCATCCTGGGGTGCGAGCGAAGCGAGCCTCGAAGGACGCACCGATGCGCATTCGCTGGCTCTGCTGGCACTTGAGTCGGTGAGCATCCTATTCCGCCTCGTCCTCATAGCCGACGAGATGCAGCGGCCGGGCCGTAACGCCCTGCAACTCGCACCATCGCACAAGAGCTTCCTCGCGCCCGTGCGTAACCCAGACTTCCCGGGCGCCCGTTTCGGTGATGGTACGGGTAAGTTCATCCCAATCCGAATGGTCGGACAGGATCAGTGGCAGTTCCACGCCTCGCTGCTTCACACGCTGGCGGATGCGCATCCAACCCGACGCGAACGCCGTGACGGGGTCCGGAAAGCGGCGTGCCCACCGGTCGGCGAAGGCCGAAGGCGGCCCCACCACGATCGCGCCGGAAAAATCCCGTTTCGCCGACCTCTCGACGGTCGCGGGTTCGAGCGGCCCGAGGTCTATGCCCTGCGTGTCGTAGTAGTCGCACAGCCGCGCGAGCGCGCCGTGGATGTAGATCGGATGGTCGTAGCCGCAATCGCGGATCAGCCTGATGACGCGCTGTGCCTTGCCGAGCGCGTAGGCGCCGACAAGATGCGCGCGTTCGGGAAACTGGCTCACGGATTTCAGGAGCCGGCCGATTTCGTCGCGTGGGCGCGGGTGGCGGAAGACGGGCAGTCCGAAGGTCGCCTCGGTGATGAAGACGTCGCACGGCACCAGTTCGAAATCCGCGCAGGTGGGGTCCGGCGCCCGCTTGTAGTCGCCGGAGGCGACGATGCGGATGCCACCATGCTCGACCGCGATCTGCGCCGAGCCGAGAACATGACCCGCCGGATGAAACGAGACGCGTACGCCGTTGACGTCGATTGTCTCGCCAAGCGATCCGGCCTGTGACGAGTGCGCGAAGTCTTCGCCGTAGCGCAGAGCCATGATCTCGAGCGTCTGTTGCGTGGCCAGCACATGGCGGTGGCCGGCACGCGCGTGGTCGGAATGGCCGTGCGTGATGAGCGCACGGTCGACCGGTCGCACCGGGTCGATGAAGAAATCGCCCGGAGGACAGTAAAGGCCTTCCGGCCGGGGGTGAAGCAGGTCGCGTGCTTGCATGGTCCTGAAAAGATAGGCTTTCGCGGCGTTTGTGGAAGGCCTTGCAAAATCACTGCTGACGGCGCATATGCCAGCCGCCCGCATGCACGCGGGTTCCGGACACATCATGAAAATCCTTCCGCTCTCGTCCGGCGATCTCGTTGCCGATCGCCGCGCGGACTATGCCGAGATGCTGCGCGATGGTGGCGACGTTGCCGCCGCGGCCGACCTGATGCGCGATACGGTCGCGATCGCGCCGGGCTGGGTGGCGGGCTGGTATCGCCTCGGCGAGATGCTGGACGAGGCGGGCCGCCCGGGCGAGGCGGTCGATGCCTGGCGGGAAGCCCTGCGCCTCGATCCCGCCGACAGGCTGGGTGCATCGCTGAAGCTCGAACTTGCGGGTGTCCTGGCCGTATCCGAAATGCCTCCGAGCGGCTTCGTGGAAACGCTGTTCGACCAGTATGCCGGCGAGTTCGACAGCGCCCTGGTGGAGCGGCTTGGCTATCGGGTTCCCGAGCTGATCGCAGAGGCGATCGCCGCTTCCGGCCGCACCGCCTTCGCGCACGCCGTCGATCTTGGCTGTGGCACCGGTCTGATGGGCGAGCGTCTGCGGCGCGTCGCAAGCTTCCTCGAAGGGATCGACATTTCGGCGGGCATGCTCGCCAGGGCCCGGGCGAAGGGTGTCTACGACCGTCTCGAGCAGGGCGATCTGCAAATGCTGGCTTCGGGCACAGACCATGTCGACCTCGTCACGGCGGCCGACGTCCTGATCTATCTCGGCCGGCTCGAACGCGTGTTCGGCGCGGTGGCTGCAATGCTGGCGCCGGGCGGCCTCTTCGCCTTTTCCGTCGAGAATCATGCCGGGCCTGAGGACCTCATCCTGCGGGAATCGAGGCGCTATGCCCATTCCCGCCGCTATGTAGCGGAGCTTCTGGAGGCGAGCGGTTTCGATGTCGTCTCGATGGAGCAAGCGCATCTGCGCAGCGACCGTGGCGCCCCGATCGCCGGGCTGGTGGTGCTGGCAACCAGGCGAAGCTCCACCTCTGCCATGGTAATCGCCGGCGAAACCGGCGACGAAGCGCTTACGCCGGCGGTGCATTGACGCTGCACGGTTTCCCGTCCTTGGCGATAGCCGCGCGCCGCGCTACCTGTTGGCGGTGAACAATCCTATGCCCAGTGACGCGTTCGCCGCGTCGACCGTTCTGCCGGAAAGCTTCGCTCGCTGGTTCGCCAGCCGGGGCTGGGCGCCGCGCGCCCATCAGCTCGACCTGCTGGCGCGGGCTTCGGGCGGAGCCTCGGTGCTGCTGATTGCGCCGACCGGCGCCGGCAAGACGCTGGCCGGCTTCCTGCCGTCGCTGACCGATCTGGCGTCGCGGCCACGGCGCAAGCCGGGCGAGCGCTATCGCGGCATCCACACACTTTACATCTCGCCGCTGAAGGCGCTGGCCGTCGACATCGAGCGCAATCTCGGCCGGCCGGTCGCCGAGATGGAGCTGGACATCGTCGTCGAGACCCGCACCGGCGACACGCCGGCCCACAAGCGCCAGCGCCAGAAGCTGGTGCCGCCGGACATATTGCTCACGACGCCGGAGCAGCTTGCGCTGCTGATCGCATCAAAGGATGCGGAACGCTTCTTTGCCGGGCTGAAATATGTGGTTCTGGACGAACTGCATTCTCTGGTGACCTCGAAGCGCGGCCACCTGCTTGCGTTGGGTCTCGCGCGGCTGCGGCGCTTCGTGCCGGAGTTGCGGACGATCGGGCTGTCGGCAACGGTGGCGGAACCCGACGCCTTGCGACGCTGGCTCGTTCCGCAGAGCTCGCCGGATGCGATGGCCGATGTGATCACCGTCGAAGGCGGCGCCAAGCCGGTCATCACCATTTTGGATTCCGAGGAGCGGGTGCCGTGGGCCGGCCACTCGGCTCGTTATGCGATCGGCGAGATCTACGAGGCGATCAAGGCGCACCGCACCACGCTGCTTTTCGTAAACACGCGCTCGCAGGCCGAATTCCTGTTTCGGGAGCTGTGGCGGGTCAACGAGGATACGCTGCCGATCGCGCTTCACCACGGTTCGCTCGATGTCGCCCAGCGTCGGCGGGTGGAAAATGCAATGGAGGCCAATGCGCTGCGGGCCGTGGTGGCCACATCGACCCTCGACCTCGGCATCGACTGGGGCGATGTCGATCTCGTCGTGCACGTTGGCGCGCCGAAAGGGGCGAGCCGCCTTGCCCAGCGTATCGGGCGATCCAACCACCGCATGGACGAGCCTAGCCGCGCCATACTCGTGCCGGCAAACCGCTTCGAGGTGCTGGAATGCCGTGCGGCGCTGGAGGCGAACTATCTCGGCGCGCAGGACACGCCGCCGCTGCAGCAGGGCGCGCTCGATGTATTGGCCCAGCACGTGATGGGCATGGCCTGCGCCCAGCCGTTCGACGAGGCGGACCTGCTGGATGAGGTCAGAAGTGCTGCGCCCTATGCCGAACTCGATGCCGATACGTTCGCGCGCGTCGTCGAGTTCGTCGCAACCGGCGGCTACGCGCTCAGGAGCTATGAGCGCTACGCGCGCATCCGCAAGACCAGGGACGGGTTGTGGCGCGTCTCGCATCCGCGCTTCGCCCAGCAGTACAGGCTCAACGTCGGCACGATCATCGAATCGCCGATGCTGAACGTGCGCATGACCCGACAGCGCGGAAAGGGGGAAACGTGTCGGGTGGCCCGGTCCTCGGCAAGGTGGAGGAGTATTTCCTCGAAACGCTCTCGCCCGGCGACACTTTTTGTTTGCTGGCAAGATGCTCCGTTTCGAGGGCATCCGCGAAAATGAGTGTTTCGTCTCGAACGCCACCGGCCAGGACGCGCGCGCGTGCCGGTCTATGCCGGCGGCAAATTTCCGCTCTCGACCTATCTGGCGGCCGAGGTTCGTTCGATGCTGGCGGATTCCGAGCGCTGGCGGAAGTTGCCCGAACAGGTGGCCGACTGGCTTGCCATCCAGTCGGAAAAATCCGTGCTGCCCAAGGCAGGCGACCTGCTGGTCGAGACCTTTCCGCGCGGCAACCGACACTACATGGTCGCCTATCCTTTCGAAGGCAGGCTGGCGCACCAGACGCTGGGCATGCTGCTCACGCGCAGGCTGGAACGCGCCGGCGCCCATCCGCTGGGCTTCGTCGCCACCGACTATGCCCTCGCCATCTGGGCGCATTCGGATATGGGTGCCCTTTTCCGCAGCGGCGAGTTGCCGCTCTCCGCCCTGTTCGACGAGGACATGCTGGGCGACGACCTCGACGCTTGGCTGGCCGAAAGCTGGCTGCTGAAGCGCACCTTTCGCGCCTGCGCGGTGATCGCCGGGCTGATCGAGAAGCGGCATCCCGGCCAGGAGAAGACCGGCCGGCAGGTGACGGTCTCGGCCGACCTGATTTACGACGTGCTGCGGACGCATGATCCCGACCACATCCTGCTTCGCGCCACGCGGGCGGATGCGGCGGCCGGACTGCTGGATGTCAGCAGGCTTGCCGACATGCTCTCGCGGATCAGGGGACGAATCATGCATAAGGACCTGGATCGAATCTCGCCGCTCGCCGTCCCCGTCATGCTGGAGATCGGCAAGGAACGGGTGAAGGGCGATGCCGACGAGATGCTGCTTTCGGAGGTCGAGGAAGACCTCGTCCATGAGGCCATGGGAGACTGATGAACGTCGCACCGGAAAGACACGGCTTTACGCGCGGCTCTGGCATGATCGCCATTGCCGGTGAGGTCGCGCTGTGCGATCCGCGTGGCGCACTGTTCTTTCCTGACATGCGGCTGCTGGTGGTTTCCGATCTGCATCTTGAGAAGGGTTCGGCCTTTGCGCGGCGCGGCCGGCTGCTGCCGCCCTACGATACAGGCGCGACGCTCGACCTTCTGGATACGGTGATAGCCGATCACCGTCCCGCGACGGTGATCAGCCTCGGCGACAGCTTTCACGACGGTTTCGGGGCGGAGCGTATGCCGTCCATCTATCGTGACAGGCTGCTTTCGCTGATGGCGGGCCGTGAATGGATCTGGGTTGCTGGAAATCACGATCCGGACGCGCCGGCTGACCTTCCAGGCGTCGTCGCGGGCGAGTTGGCGCTTGGCGACCTGCGCTTCCGGCACGAGCCGCTTGCCGGCGCCGAGCCTGGAGAGATTGCGGGTCACCTTCACCCCGGGGCGGTTGTTGTCCAGCGCGGCCGCGCCGTGCGTCGCCGCTGTTTTGCGACCGATGGCGAGCGGCTCGTCATGCCGGCCTTCGGCGCCTACACCGGCTCCCTCAACGTGCTCGACAAGGCCTATCAAGGTCTGTTCCGCTGGGAGCGTTTCTTCGCCCACATGCTCGGCACCAACCGGGTCTATACGGTCGCGCACCACCGGCTGCGACGCTGATCAGTTTGTTGCCACGAAGGCGACCAGCATAGCCATGACGGAAAGGAACGTGATGCGGGTGCGCATGCGCCCGTACCATTTCGGCAAGTCGCCCTCGTGGACTGCAAAGGCATCCCAGGTCCCCTGCGCCGCAAGCACGAGGGCGAGCAGCACGAAGGCGGCGTTGCTTGGCAAAAGCGGCGCCATCCAGCCGATGATGACGAGCGCTGTCGCCCCGGCTGCCGCGCGTACCGAAGGCGCAAAACCCCAATGTGCGCCGGCAGTGAAGGTAAGCATCAGCGCGCCATAGCTCGACAGCAATGCTGCCGTCAGTTCCCGCCAGGGATGTGTCGCGTCGATGCTCGCAAGCCAGATTGTCAGTAGCCACATCGGCAGCAGGGTGGCGTAGCCTAGACTGCCGATCTGGCCGTTTTGAGGGACGTCGTTATTGCTGTCTTCGTCCCAATCGCTCACGCCGGTCAGTCCTTGCGGAAGACCACGCGGCCGACCCATCCGGTGAGAAAGGCCAACGCAACGGCGGCGACGCCGTACAGAAAGCTGTTCTCCTGCGCGGCGCGGAACAGGCGCTGCTCGAAACCGGCCTTCTGGATCGAGAGCTGCGCGGAGCTTTCGTCGATGAAAGCACCGTTCTTGAAAAGGAAGGCGCGCGCCCTGTGCGTGCCGACCGGCACGTTGGGTGCAAGGTGCAGCGTCGCCCGGAACAGACTTTGCGACAGGAAATGCACACCGCCGACGCGCTCGCTGAACAGCTCGGACGCCTTCTTGCGCTCACGCAGAGCGGCAGTGAACTCGGCAATCGTTTCCGCATCGCCAGTCTTGTCGGCCGGTATCAGGGTTATGTTGTCGGCTCCCAGCGCCATCTGACGATAGCTCGCCGGATTGGTCACGTCCTGCCAGGCACGCGTGGTAGCGACGGAATAGGATACCGGAACGCTGACGAAGGTCTCCGACTGGGTGTTGATCCACATGCCGAGCACGCGGTTCTTCTTGCGCACGACGACGGGGCGGGGCGGACCTTCCAGCACCACGATGACATCGTAGCGGCCGTGGCGCGATACCAGCGGATCGGCATTGTCCAGCGCGCCGAAGATGGTCAGATCGGCACCGGAGAAGTCTGCCGTGATCGACACGCGGTCGGTGGAGAGGCCGATCTGGATGTTCTCCGGATTGGTGGTCTCCGGTGCCTGAGCCGCGGCCGGCATCAGCGGCAGCAGGATCGCCATCAGCGTGCCGGCAAGTGCTGGGAGGCGAACGACAGACATGCTTCAGATCCCCGACAGCGAAGACAGGGAATAGAGCGAGTTCGGACGCACGAAGAGGTCGAACGCCAGCCGCAGCGCCACCGCTACCACCAGCAGTGCGAGTAGTGCGCGCAATTGCTCGCCGCGCAGTTTCTGTCCCGCCTTGGCGCCGTACTGCGCGCCGGCAACGCCACCGATCATCAGGAGGAATGCCAGCACCACGTCGACCGTCTGGTTGGTGGTAGCGTGCACGATCGTGGTGTAGGCGGCGGTGAAGACGATCTGGAACAGCGAGGTGCCGATAACCACGTTTGTCGGCACTTTCAGCAGGTAGATCAGGGCTGGCACCATGATGAAGCCGCCGCCCACGCCCATGATCGAGGCGAGGAAACCGATAATTGCCCCCAGCCCGAGCACGGGGATAACGCTGACAAACAGCTTGGAAGCGCGGAAGCGCATCTTGAGTGGCAGGCGGTGGATCCAGTTGTGCTGGCCGGGCTTGCGCAGCGATGGAACCGCGCCGCCCGCTGCCCGGCGCATCGCGCGCACGCTCTCGATCAGCATCATGGTGCCGACAGTGCCAAGGAGCGCGACATAGAGCAGCGAGACGAAGAGATCGAGCTGGCCGACGCTACGCAGCAGCGAGAACACCCATACGCCGACGGTAGAGCCGACGACACCGCCAGCCAGAAGCACCGTCCCGAGCTTGAAGTCTATAGTGCCCTTCTTGAAGTGCGAAAGCGCGCCAGAGGTGGACGAGGCGATAACCTGGTTCGCACCCGTGGCGACGGCGATTGCCGGCGGAATATTGTAGAAGATCAGCAGCGGCGTGATGAGAAATCCGCCGCCCACACCGAACAAGCCCGACAGGAAGCCCACCGCAGCACCCATGGCCAGAAGCACGACCATGTTGACCGACATTTCCGCGATCGGGAGATAGATGCCCACCGCCAAGCTCGACTATTCGTGTCCGGACCCTGGAACCGTTCCTGCTTTCGAAGCGGACCAGGACGGTACCCCGTTCTTGCGCCGACAAGTCCACGAAGTCAAACGCCCGAAGGCGATTGAATCCCGAAAAACTCCGGGATTTGCAGGTATTTGCGCTAAAGCGGCGCGCCGTGTCGCAATTAGCGGCGTTCCAGCAGCGCGCGCACTGTCGGCTCGTCGACTTCGCCGGTGGCTTTCATCCCGTTGTCACCCTGGAATGCGGCGATCGCAGCCTTGGTCTTCGCGCCCATGACACCGTCGGCGGAGCCGGCCTCGTAACCGTTCTTGTTCAGGATTGTCTGGATGTTGCGGACGGCCTGCTTCATGTCGACGCTGGCTGTGACCTCCTCGCCTTCGCTCCAGCTATCGGGAACCTCGACCGTGTTCGCTTCGGCATCGACGGGCTTGGCGCGCCAGAGTTCCACCGCTGCACGGGCATTCTCGAGCTGCTCGGGGCGCAGTGCCTTGGCAACCTCGTCGCGCTTGGCGGCCGCGTCCTTGTCTCCGGCCTTGGCAACCAGAGCGAACCACTTATAGGCTTCCTCGAGGTTCTGCTGCATGCCGACGCCCTTGGCCGCCAGGATGCCGAGGTTGAACTGGCTGTCCTGCACTCCGAATTCGGCTGCCTCGGCAAACCAGCGCGCGGCCGTATCGTTGTCGGTCGTGCCGTCAGCGCCCATGGCATTGAGCACGGCGAGATTGTGCATGGCGCTGGCGTTGCCCTGTGCCGCCGCAAGCTGATACCAGGTCTTGGCCGCCTTCACATCGCGTTCGACGCCAATGCCCTTCTCGTAGAGGTTGCCGATGCGGTACTGGGCAGGGGCCAGCCCCTGGTCGGCCGCCTTCTGGTACCACTCGGCCGCCTTGGCCATGTCTTCCTGGGTTCCGCGGCCTTCCGCGTAACGATTGCCGATCTGGTAGAGCGCCTTGGGATCACCGGCGGCGGCGGCCTCGCGCAGCGCGATCGGGCCGGCATCGACGGGGATGGCCGCAACGGCCTCCTCGCTGGCATCGGGTATGCTCGCGATCTCGGCGGTTGTTTCCTCTGCCGGAGCGGTGCTTTCCTCGATCTCGGCCGGCTGCGCGGCTGCTGCTTCCTGTTGCTGCTCCTCAGCCTCGACAGGCAATGGCGCGGCCGCGTCGGCTTCGAGCCAGTCCGTTGAGGCAGCTTGGGTCGCCTGCGGCGCTTCCGTTGTCATCATCGCGTCGCTGGCTTCGGGCGCTTCTTCGCCGGCCATGCGCACGGGCTGATCCGGCGCGTCTGCGATCATCTCCGGTTCAACCGCTTCGGCAACCAGAGGTGCGGAGGTCGGCGCTGGCGCTTCGGCAACAGGCTCATCGCTGCTGCCTCCGATCACGGTCCGGCCGATCTGTAGCCCGGCCAGGGCTATCAGGATTGCGGCAACGCCCATCAGCACCGGCTTGCGGCGGCGCTTGAGGAGACCTCCGAGGCTGAACCCACCGGATTTCGCCTTGGTTGCCGGCCGCCGCTTCATGATCTCGGCCTCAGCGGCTGCTGCCTGGGCAGCCCGTCGCGCCGCGGCGATGAAGTCAGCCTTGGCAGTGTCCGCGTCGGCGCCGGGCTTTGGCGGTTGACCGCGCTCGTCGCGCACCCGCTTCATGATGGCGTTCAGGTCCGGTGCTCCGGAGCCTGGCTCGAGCGGCTGGTTCGCCAACTCGGGGTCCAGGCGGCTGTCAAGTTCGACGTTTGGCGCAACACTGTCGGCCTGCGAGGCGTCCTGTGCGTCACCAGCAAGGGGCTGATGTTCCTGTTCGCTGGCGCTGGTCTTGCGACCCGAGAGCGCGCGCGTCAAGCCGCCGAGCATCGAAACGCGTCCGCCGGCTGCTTTCGCGCTGGCTCCGTCTGCATCGTCGCGCAGGGCATCGGCGGCCGCCTGTGCCGCGGCTGCCGCGGCGGTTCGCCTGGCAGTGCGGCCCGTATCTTTCTCGCTTGCAGGTGGAGCCACTTCGTTCGTGGCAGCCATTGGCAACGCCTCGTTCGAAGGCTCGAGCGACGGAGTCCTGTCGGCGTCGAGAAGGGTCTGGCGCGGCGTCGCCGCAGGCTTTGGTTCGGCCGCGCCGCCAGCCTCTATCGTGCCGAGCCTGCCGACGATCTTCAGGAGCGTATCGTGGATGGCCTCGAACGTCTTCGCGTTGCGATCGTCAGAGCGGCGTGTAAGCGCTTCCAGCGATTTCAGATCGTCAACGAGCCCCGCGACCAGCGGTCCCTCGCTGCCCGTGCTCGCAAAATGGCGAACCGTTTCCTCGGCAGCCTGTCTTGCCGCCTCGATCACATCCCGGCGGCTTTCGACGATGGACTGTTCGATCTTGTCGAGCCGCGGACGGATGTCTTCGTCTGCGCTGGCCGGCGAAGGCTTTGAAAGGTGTGATGTGAGGTCAGCGATCTGCGATTCCAGGCTGCGGATAAGGTCCTTGTCGATGCCGGGCTTGCAGCAGCGAGGATTCGAGCTTGCTGGACATAGTGTCCATGCGTGCTTCCAGCGAACGGATAGCCTGTTCGTCCGCCGGCGCAGCAGGCTGCTGTTCCAGCCGCGCGGCGAGATCGGCAAAGCGCGCGTCCATCGCCTCGATGAAACGGGCGTCGTGGGCAGCATCGGCACCGGAGTTGTCAATGCGCGCGGCCACGCTTTCCAGCCTGCGCTCCAGATCGCTGAACAGAACCTGACCCTGCGCGACGGAATCCTCGTGACGCTGCTCGAGCATCGCGGAGATGGAAGCGAAACGATCGTCGAGCCCACGGAAAACGTGGTCCATGTCCGGTTGAGCCGGAGCCTGCTCAAGCTTGTAGGAGATCGTGTCGATCCGCTCGGCCAAGCGCTCGATAACCTGCTCGGGCAGGTCGACGCGCTGGGAGATGTCCTCGATACGACTGGAGAGTGCGGCGAGCTGATCCACAAGCACGCCGGACTGGTTGTCTACAGCGGAGTCTTCGAGCTGGCGGGCCAACGCTGAGATTCGCGCCTCGATGCGCTCGAACGGTTCCGGATCGAACGCCGTTGGACGGCCGGCGCCCGAAGAGGCTGCCACGGCACGGGAAATCTCGTCCAGCCGCTCTTCGATCGCGTCGAGCGCTTCCGGTCCGATCCGGTCCTGCTGGTGTGCGAACTGGTCGACGGTCGTCGCCAGGATCTTCATCTTGTCTTCGAGCGAGCGCAGCGTGACAGAGGTCGGCAGTGCGTTGACGGCGTCGCCGATCTGCTCGAGGCGCGCGCTGAGCGCCTGCAAAGCAGGGTCGTCCGCGTTGCCGCCACCGACATTGGCGACCTGGCTGGCAATGTTGCTCCAGCGCTGGTCGAGTTCGCTCCATCGGCGATCGTAGGATTGCACGGTGTCTTCCCGCGCCAGCTTGCCCAACGCGTTTTTCACCTGCTCCATCTCGAGGCGCAGCATGTTGACCTGACGGTCGTCACTCTGTTCGGCGAGCTTGTGGATCATGCCGGACAGGCGTTCGAACTCGGCGCTCAGGTCTGCAGTCTGGCCAACCGGCCCCGAACGTTGCATTGCGTCCTCGATTTCCTGCTTGAGCGCGGTAAACTCCCGGCGCAGCCCGGAACCCATCTGGTCGCGCAAGTCGCGGCGAAGCGCGTTCAACTCCGAGGAAAGATCGGCAGTCGATAGGCGATCCTCGCGCCAGGCGCGTTCATACTGATCGGGATGGGTGTCACGCGGCCCCTGGCGATAGGGATCGCGTTGATCTTCGAGAGGTCTGCGTATCCGCGTTTCCAGCTCGTCCAGGCTGCTGGCAATGTCTTCGAGCGAAGTGCTGGCCCTGCGCCTGCGGCCCGCGTTGATCGAATCGAGATAGGAGCGTCTGTTGTTCATCGAAACGTCCGTCGCCGCTTGATAGCCGGAAGGCCGGGGGTTGCTTCACTCTTTTCCGACGGTTGCCCTTTTGCCGATATCGGCATGACCGGGCTTCCCTCGGCGGAAGGCTCCGTAAGCAACAAAAAACAGGATAACCACGGGACTTCGTCCTGCGCACAATTCCCCGAACGTGGTAAACAAGCCGTTAACCTAAATTACCATTTCGCTTATTGCTGCCTGCGGAGCGCACTGCCTGCGGCAGGATTTCGCACTTGCAGCATAACTTATATGCGCCTATATGCGCGCCAACTGACGGGCCGCGCGTTGCGGTTCGTTTCGACGTTTGGTCCACTTGATCGGATGCTTGTTCGCCCCACTCGCATCCAATCGGCGCTTCCGGCGAGCCGAAGCGCAACCCACGGGGAATTGTGAAATGATGAACATGAGGCCGGCCGGCGAAAGCATGGCCAATGCGTCGGAGCTTTCCGACGGGTACATACGTATTGGCGACATGGCCAAGCAGTTTGACGTGACGCTGCGCACCCTTCGCTTCTACGAGGACAAGGGTCTGCTGAACCCTAAGCGCGAGGGCAATACGCGCCTCTACACGCAGCGTGACGTGACCCGCCTGAAGCTGATCATGCTCGGCCGAAAGGTCGGTTTCTCGCTCCGCGAGGTCAAGCAGATCATGGACATGTATGATCCCGATTCCGGCAACGTGAAGCAGCTTCGTACGCTGCTCGACAAGTCCGAGCGCCAGCTCGGCCGGCTGGAGAAGCAGCGCCTCGCCATCGAGGACGCGATCGGCGACCTGAAAAGCGCGATGAACACGTGGCGCTCGGCGCTGGCTGCACGACAGGGCGCAGCGGCCTAAGGCCCCGCATTGCTTGAAATTTGAAAAAAGGGGCCGCTTCAAGCGGCCCCTTTTCTTTTGGTCAGCGCGCCGGCTTCCAGAGCATCTCCCGTGTGTCGGGGCGGTGCGGGCGCAGTGTTATGTCGCCTGTCTGCATGGTCTGGTTCCAATGGAGAATGCGGCCACTTAGCGCGACCTTGTGACAGACGCCCGACAGGGTGAAACCCGCGTGGAAAATTGCCGCATCCTTACAATTGACGTTTACGCAAACGTCAATTGTTGTTAATGTGTCTTTCGATCCTGGCTTCGCCGTGGAACGATCCCGCGCGGTGAAGATCTGCCCGACCTCTGGAGGACTTTTCATGCCGACCTACAAGGCGCCTGTCGCGGACACGCTGTTCGTTCTCAATGATGTGCTTGGCTATGAACGCTACGCCAACCTACCCGGCTTCTCGGATGCCGGGCCGGATGTGCTCGAGGCGATCCTCGAAGAGGCGGCAAGGCTCGCCGAGAACGTCATGCACCCGCTCAACCGTGTGGGCGACGAGCAGGGCTGCACGCGCAACGCCGACGGTTCGGTGACGACGCCCAAGGGGTTCAAGGAAGCCTACGACCAGTATCGCGAAGGCGGCTGGATGGGCCTGTCTGTGCCGGCCGAATATGGCGGGCAGGGCCTGCCCTATGCGGTTCACACGGCGCTTGGCGAATACCTCTCTTCGGCCAACATGGCGCTGATGATGTATCCGGGTCTCACCCAGGGTGCGATCGCCGCGATCCTCGCCCATGGCTCGGACGAGCAGAAGCAGACCTTCGTGCCGAAGATGACCGACGGCGTCTGGACCGGCACCATGAACCTGACGGAGCCGCATTGCGGCACCGATCTCGGCATGCTGCGCACCAAGGCGGTGCCTGCCGGCGACGGCAGCTACAAGATTTCCGGCCAGAAGATTTTCATCTCGGCCGGCGAGCACGACATGAGCGAGAACATCATCCATCTGGTGCTGGCCCGCATCGAGGGCGCGCCGGAGGGCGTGAAGGGCATCTCGCTGTTCATCGTGCCGAAGTTCAAGCTGGATGCCGATGGCAACCCCGGCGAGCGCAACGCGGTGTCCTGCGGCTCCATCGAGGAAAAGATGGGCATTCACGGCAACTCGACCTGCGTGATGAACTACGACGAGGCGGAGGGCTTCCTGATCGGCCAGGAGAATGGCGGCCTCAAGGCCATGTTCGTGATGATGAACGAGGCGCGCCTCGGCGTCGGGCTGCAGGGTCTTTCGATGGGCGAGATCGCCTATCAGAATGCCGTGGCCTATGCGCGGGAGCGTATCCAGGGCCGTTCGCTCTCCGGTCCGAAGGCGCCTGACAAGAAGGCCGACCCGATCATCGTCCACCCGGACATCCGCCGCAAGTTGATGGTGATGCGCGCGTTCAACGAGGCCGGCCGCGCGCTCGTGCTGTGGACCGCGCTCAAGTCCGACGTCGCGCACCGTTCGGGCGACGAGAATGACCGCCAGACGGCTGACGACCTGCTCGGCCTGATGACCCCGATAATCAAGGGCGTGCTGACCGACAAGGGCTTCGAGCATGCGGTGATGGCGCAGCAGGTTTTCGGTGGCCACGGCTACATCGAAGAGCACGGCATGAGCCAGTTCGTGCGCGACGCCCGCATCGCCCAGATTTACGAGGGTGCCAACGGCATCCAGGCGCTCGACCTCGTCGGCCGCAAGCTGGCGCTCAACGGTGGCCGCGCGGTGCAGGCCTTCTTCAAGGAAGTCGGCGACTTCTGCGAGGAGAACCGTGCCGACGAGAAGATGGCGCCGTTCACCAAGGCGCTGAAGAAAGGGCTGAACGATCTGCAGGCGGCAACCATGTGGCTGATGCAGAACGCGATGCAGAAGCCCGACAATGCGGGTGCGGCCTCCACCGACTACCTGCACCTCTTCGGCCTCGTGGCGCTCGGCTATATGTGGGCCCGCATGGTCAAGGTCGCGCAGGAGAAGATCGAGGCGGGCGCGGCAACGCCGCTGCACGAGACCAAGCTGGTCACGGCCCGCTATTTCATGGAGCGCGTCATGCCGGAGACCGGGGCGCACCTGGCACGCATTTCGGCAGGCGCGGATTCGATGATGGCTCTTGCGGAGGACGCCTTCTAGGGACTATTCCACCAGTCTGTTCAAGCTTGAACGTCTTGCGGAAGAGTATCAGGGAGGTCTTCGTGGCGATGCAACCGGCAGAAATTCTCGGTCTTCCAAGGCCCGCCTGGGCGGGCGACGAAGTCGGCATGCTCTACGACATGGCGAACCGTTTCCTGACGGAAGAGATCGCGCCGCGCTACGAGGAGTTCGAGAAGAACGAGAAGTTCGACCGCGAGAGCTGGGAGAAGGCGGGCGCCAACGGCCTGCTCTGCGCTTCGATGCCCGAGGAATATGGCGGCTCGGGCGGAACCTTCGCGCATGAGAGCGCCATCATCGAGGCGATCGGCCATGTCGGCGTCGATGGTTTCGGCATTGCCCTGCACAACGCCATCGTCGCGCCCTACATTCTTCACTATGGCTCCGACGAGCAGAAGAAGAAGTGGCTGCCGAAACTGGCGACCGGCGAGATGATCGGCGCTATCGCGATGACGGAACCGGGCGCCGGCTCCGACCTTCAGGGCGTCAAGACGCGCGCCGAGAAGGACGGCAACCAGTACCGCATCAACGGGTCCAAAACGTTCATCACCAACGGACAGCTTGCCGATCTGATCATCGTCGTCGCCAAGACCGACCCGGAGAAGGGCGCCAAGGGCACCTCGCTGATCGTGCTGGAGACGGCCGATGCCGACGGGTTCGAGCGCGGCCGCAACCTCGACAAGGTCGGGCTCAAGTCCAACGACACGTCGGAGCTGTTCTTCAACGATGTGCGGGTTCCGACCTCGAACCTCCTGGGTCATGAGGAAGGGCAGGGCTTCATCCAGCTCATGCAGCAGCTTCCCCAAGAGCGGCTGCTGATCGGCACGCAGGCGATCGCCATGATCGAGCGGGCGCTGGCGGTCACCATCGAATATGTCAAGGAACGCAAGGCCTTCGGCAAGGCCGTGATCGACTTCCAGAATACCCAGTTCAAGCTGGCGGAACTGAAGACGGAGGCCACCATCGGCCGTGTCTTCTACAATGACTGCGTGGCGCGTCACCTCGAAGGCGGGCTCGACCCGGCGACCGCCTCGATGGCGAAATACTGGCTGACCGACCTGCAATGCAAGGTCGTCGATGAGTGCCTGCAGCTTCATGGTGGCTACGGCTACATGAACGAATATCCGATAGCGCGCATGTATCGCGACGCCCGCGTCCAGCGCATCTACGGCGGTACCAACGAGATCATGAAGCTGCTGATCGCGAGGGGGCTGTGAAGATGGCCGAATTCACGCTCTACTGCTTCTCGAATCCGGTAATTCCTACAAGCCGGCGCTGATGCTCACGCTCTGCGGGGCCGACTGGCAGGCTCGCGGCGTCGAGTTCTTCAAGGGTGAGACGCGCTCGCCCGAATATCGCGCGGTCAATGTGATGGGTGAGGCCCCAATCCTTGTCCACCATCGCGACGAGGGCGATTTCACGCTCAGCCAGTCGGGCGCGATCCTGCTCTATCTCGCCCGCCATTTCGGCAGGTTCAGCCACGAGACCGAGGCCGAGGAGTTCGAGATTCTGCGCTGGATCCTCTTCGACAACCACAAGCTGACCAGCTACACGGCAACCGAGCGCTTCATGCGCCATTTCCGCGGCAAGAAGGGCGATCCGGCGGCCGAATTCATCTACAGTCGCGCGCAGGATGCGTGGAAGGTGTTGGAAACGCATCTTGCGGGCCGCGAATGGGTCGCTGCCGCGCGCCCGACCATCGCCGACCTGTCTCTTTGCGGCTATCTCTTCTGGCCGCAGCAGATCGATGCCGACTGGAAAGACTATCCCGCGATCGGGCACTGGCTCGACCGCATCCGCAACCTGCCCGGCTGGGCTGCGCCCGAGGCGCTGATGCCGACCGGGCAGTAAACCGTCAACGAAACTCCGGGCGGTGCCGCAAGGGCGCCGCCGGTCGAAAGGGAGAAAACAGATGGCAGACGCATATGTCTATGATGCCGTGCGCACCCCGCGCGGACGCGGCAAGAAGGATGGCTCGCTGCACGAAGTGCCGGCGGTTCGCCTTGCGGCAAAGACGCTGGAGGCCGTGCGCGACCGCAACGGTCTTGACACCTCCACCGTCGACGACATCATCTTCGGCTGTGTCGACCCTGTCGGCGAAGCAGGCTCGGTGATCCCGCGCGCCGCGACCTTCGAGGCCGGTTACGCGACCGAGGCGCCCGGCATCCAAATCTCGCGCTTCTGCGCGTCCGGGCTCGATGCGATCAATCTCGGTGCTGCCAAAATCGCCGGCGGTTCCGACGACATCGTGATTGCCGGCGGCGTGGAATCGATGAGCCGCGTCGGCATGGGCATGTCGGGCGGTGCGTGGTTCATGGATCCATCGGTGGGGCTTCCCGGCTATTTCGTGCCGCAGGGTGTTTCGGCAGACCTGATCGCCACCAAATACGGCTTCTCGCGCGACGACGTCGACGCCTATGCGGTCGAGAGCCAGAAGCGCGCGGCAAAGTCGTGGGAGAAGGGCTACTTCAAGAAGTCGGTCGTGCCGATCAAGGATCAGAACGGCATGACGATCCTCGACCATGACGAGCATATGCGGCCTTCGACAGACATGCAGTCGCTGGCTTCGCTCAATCCGTCCTTCGTGATGCCGGGCGAGATGGGCGGCTTCGATGCCGTCGCCATCCAGCGCCACCCGGAAGTAGAGGCGGTCAATCACGTGCATCACGCCGGCAATTCGAGTGGCATCGTCGATGGTGCTGCCGCGGTGCTGCTTGGCTCCAAGAAGGCCGGCAAGACGCTGGGCCTCAAGCCGCGCGCGCGCATCCGTGCTTTCACCAACATCGGCTCCGAGCCGGCGATCATGCTGACCGGCCCGGTGGATGTGACCGAGAAGCTGCTCGCCAAGTCCAAGATGAAACTCTCGGACATCGACCTGTTCGAGCTGAACGAGGCGTTCGCGTCCGTGGTGCTGCGCTACATGCAGGCGTTCGACATTCCGCACGACAAGATCAACGTCAATGGCGGCGCGATCGCAATGGGCCATCCGCTCGGCGCGACCGGCGCGATGATCTTCGGCACCGTGCTGGACGAGCTGGAGCGCCGCGACCTGAACACCGCACTTGTGACGCTGTGCATCGGCGCGGGCATGGGCACCGCGACGATCATCGAGCGCGTCTGATCCGTCCGGAGGATAAGAAAAATGGCTGAATACAAGAATTTCACCGTCGAGACCGATGCCGACGGCATCGCCCTCGTCACCTGGGACATGCCCGACAAGTCGATGAACGTCTTCACCGAGGAGGTGATGGACGAACTCGACAAGATCATCGACCAGGTCGTAGCCGACGAGGCCGTCAAGGGTGCCGTCATCACCTCCGGCAAGGACACGTTTTCCGGCGGTGCCGACCTGACCATGCTGCAGCGCATGCTCAAGCTCTTCCGCGAGGAAGAGGCGCGCGACCACGACAAGGCGATCAAGATGCTGTTCGACGGCGCCGGCCGGATGAGCTGGCTCTGGCGCAAGCTGGAAACCTGCGGCAAGCCGTGGGTCTCGGCGATCAATGGCACCTGCATGGGCGGCGCGTTCGAACTGTCGCTCGCCTGCCACGGGCGCGTGGCCGCCGACTCGGACAAGGTCAAGATGGCGCTGCCGGAGGTGAAGGTCGGTATTTTCCCGGGTGCCGGCGGTACCCAGCGCGTGCCGCGCCTGACCGATCCGCAGTCCGCCTTGCAGATGCTGACCTCGGGCCAGAACCTCTCGCCGAAGAAGGCGAAACAGATGGGGCTGATCCACGAGGTTGTCGAGCCCGCCAAACTCATCGATGCCGCCAAGGCGATGATCGCCGCCGGCCTGAAGCCGGTGCAGCCATGGGATGAGAAGGGTTTCAAGCTGCCAGGCGGACCCGTCTATTCGGCGCGCGGCGCCAACCTGTGGCCGCCGGCAATCGCCATCCTGCGCCGCGAGACCTACGGCAACTATCCGGCTGCCGCGGCGATCCTGAAATGCGCCTATGAGGGCCTGCTGGTGCCCTTCGACACGGCACTCCGGATCGAGCAGCGCTACTTCACCGAAATCTTGCGCTCGACCGAAGCCGCCATGATGGTGCGTTCGCTGTTCGTCTCGCTGCAGGAACTCAACAAGGGCGCGCGCCGTCCGCAGGGCGTACCGGAGACGAAGTTCAAGAAGATCGGTGTCCTTGGTGCGGGCTTCATGGGCGCGGGCATCGCCTTCGTGACGGCCAAGGCCGGCATTCCCGTGGTGCTTCTCGACCGTGACATCGCTGCTGCCGAGAAGGGCAAGGCGCATTCGGCGGGCCTGATGGACGGCGCCATCAAGAAGGGCCGTGCAACGGAGGAGCAGAAGGAACAGCTCCTTTCGCTCATCACCCCGACGGTCGACTACAAGGACCTAGAAGGCTGCGACCTCGTCATCGAGGCGGTGTTCGAGGATTCGGAGGTCAAGAAGAGCGCCACCGAGCAGACGGAAGCCGTCATCGCCAAGGACGCGGTCTTCGCGTCGAACACCTCGACGATCCCGATCACCGGGCTGGCGAAGAACTCCAAGCGCCCGGACAATTTCATCGGCATCCACTTCTTCTCGCCGGTCGACAAGATGATGCTGGTCGAGATCATTCTGGGCAAGAAGACGGGCGACAAGGCGCTGGCCGTGGCCATCGACTATGTTCGCGCGATCAGGAAGACGCCGATCGTCGTCAACGACACGCGCGGCTTCTACGTGAACCGCTGCGTGCTGCGCTACATGTCGGAATCCTACCAGATGCTGATCGAGGGTGTGCCTCCGGCGATGATCGAGAACGCCGCCAAGATGGCCGGCATGCCGGTCGGCCCGCTGGCGCTGACCGATGAGACGGCCATCGACCTTGCGCAGAAGATCATGAAGCAGACCATTCGCGATCTTGGCGAGAAGGCGGTGGACCAGGACCAGTTCGCGCTCATCAACACCATGGTCGACAAGCACGGCCGCCACGGCCGCAAGAACGGCAAGGGCTTCTACGACTATCCGGAAAAGCCGGCCAAGAAACACCTGTGGCCGGGGCTCAAGGATCTTTATCCGCAGCAGGATGCCGACAAGATCGATGTCGAGGAGCTGAAGCAGCGCTTCCTCGTGACCATCGCGCTGGAAGCGGCCCGCGTCATGGAAGAGGGCATCGTCACCGATCCGCGTGAGGCGGATGTCGGCTCGATCCTGGCCTTCGGCTTCGCGCCCTATACGGGTGGCGCGCTCTCCTACATCGAAGGCATGGGCGTGGCCGAGTTCGTCGCACTCGCCAAGAAGCTGCAGAAGAAGTACGGCGCACAGTTCAAGGCACCCAAGCTTCTGGTAGAGATGGCGGGCAAAGACGAGACGTTCTACGAGCGCTTCAACCCTTACCCGAAGGCGAAGAAGGCGGCCTAGGCCCCGAAGTCGTTCCTCTCCCCGTGAGCGGGGAGGGGACCGCGAGGCCGGCAGCAACGGAGCACTCTTATGTATGTCTGGCTGCGCCTCGCCCGCATGATGGCGACCGCCAAATCGCGCGGTCGCTATCGCATGGGCGACGAAAGCCGGTTGACCTTCCGTTGCCTGCCGACGGACATCGATTCCAACCTGCATCTCAACAATGCCCGCTACATGATGCTTGCCGACGTCGGCCGCATCGACATATTTGCCCGCGCAGGGCTTATAGCCTTGGCGCGAAAGCACCGCTGGGCGCCGATGATGGGCGGCTTGCAGGCCGTCTATGTGCGCGAGATCAGGCTCTGGAAAAAATTCGAAGTGGTCTCCACAGTGGAGACCTGGGAAGACACGCAGGTCATCGGGCGGCATCGTTTCGTGCTGGAGGATGGCCGCACCGCGGCACTGGTGATGACCACGGCAGGCGTCTACGATTTCGGCGCGCGGCGTTTCGTGCCGATCGACGAGGTTGTCGGCAATCTTGGTGTTGACGCGAAACCGCGCCAGCCCACGGAGGAGGAACGCACCTTCATGGCCTCCCATGGGCGGCTTCGGCAACTTGCCAAGGATGCGACCTGACCGAGCGCTGGCGCAAGAAAAAGCACACTGTCGGCAATACGAGCGTTGTAGCAGCGACCTGCGACGTTAAAATCAGGCAAAACGAGAAAGCTGCGCCATGACCGCCATCGACTACTATTTCATCTGTTCCTCGCCCTTCGCCTATCTCGGCCACAAGGCGTTCCATGAACTCGCGGCGAGGCACGGCGCTGAAATCCGCTACAAGCCGATCAACATTGGCGGCGTCTGGGAAAAGTCCGGCTCCGTGCCCCTCGGCCAGCGCACGCCGCTGCGCCAGCGTTACCGCCGGATCGAATTGCAGCGCATCGCCGACATGCGCGGCCTGCCGCTGGAGCTCGAGCCCAAATTCTTCCCCGTCGATCCCGGCCTTGCCGATCGCTGCGTGATAGCGCTCGTCAGGCAGGGAGCCGATCCCGCAGGCTTCATCTGGCGCGTGCATCAGGGTGTGTGGGCCAAGGGTGAAAACATCGCCGATCCTGAACAGCTCGCAGCCTATCTTATGGCCGAGGGCCACGATGCAGACGCCGTGCTGAAGGCCGCGGGCGAGCCCGAAGCCGCTGAAACGCTCGCCCGCAACACCAGCGAAGCGAGCGACGCCGATGCGGTTGGCGCGCCGGTCTACGTGCTCAACGGCGAACCGTTCTGGGGGCAGGATCGGCTCGATCACCTTGCCCACGCGCTGGAAACTGGGCGCGCGCCGTTCAGAGCCTGAGGAAACCGGCGGCATTGGGCTGGACAGTCTGCCGCGCAGGGATTAACTAGACGGGAAAGGTATTTTTTCCTGTCTTCGGGGAGGGCGCGATGCTCTCGCATGAACGTGTCTGGGCGGCAATCGACGCGCTCGCGGCGGAGCATTCGCTGTCGGCATCGGGACTTGCCAAGCGGGCCGGGCTCGATTCCACCGCCTTCAACAAGTCGAAGCGGCTGTCGGCTGACGGCCGGCCGCGCTGGCCGTCGACGGAATCGCTCGCCAAGATCATCGAGGCGACCGGGGTGACGCTCGGCGATCTCTTCGCGCTGGTCGAGGAACATCCACGACGGCCCGTTGGCCGGATGCGTCAAAGGCGTCCCGCTGTTCCGCTGCTCGGTTTCGCGCAGGCAGGCGCGGGCGGCTTTTTCGACGATGCCGGCTTCCCGGTTGGCCAGGGCTGGGAGGAGATCGAGCTTCCAGCCGGCGCGGGCGAGGGCGCCTATGCGCTGCAGGTTCAGGGCGATTCCATGCTGCCGCTCTATCGCGACGGCGACGTGTTGATCGTGGAACCCGGCGCGCAGGTGCGCAAGGGCGACCGTGTCGTGGTCAAGATCATCAGCGGCGAGGTTACGGCGAAAGTGCTCGCAAGTCGCAGCACCGAGGCCATCGAACTCGTGTCTCTCAATCCCGCCCATCCCGATCGCACGGTATCGACGGCCGAGATCGAGTGGATGGCGCGCATCGTCTGGGCGAGCCAGTAGGTGCGGCCCCTGGCGGCAATCGTCGCTCTGGCCGGGCTCGCCGGTGTGAGCGCCGCGCTTCTGTCTTCCGGCGATTTGCTGACCAGCCACAAAGACCCTGCCGCGATCGAGACGGTTCCCGTGGAGCCCGAGGCCGTGGCACAGCCGGCCCCCGCGCGTGTGCCGCTGCTGCCGGTTCCTTCTCGGGTTCGACCCGTTGCACCGGATGTGGTCGCGGCACCACTGGTGGAGCAGGAAGGGCTGGAGCGGATCGATCCGCGCGAGGCGTTGGGCATCGGCCGCGCGCAGGTACCGTCCGAAGGGCCGCCCGCTGAAACCATGCTTCACCGGCCGGTGGCAACCGCTGCCGGCGCGTTCGAGGCGCGTGGCTATCACGTCGCGCTTTCGGGCATCGAGGTCACCGGTGCGGACGAGACCTGTGGCAGCGATGGCGCATCCTGGCCGTGCGGCGTGCATGCCCGCACCGCTTTCCGCAACTGGCTGCGCGGCCGCGCGCTGTCCTGCGTCGTGCCGCCGGTTGCTCCGCAGGAAACCGTCGTGACCCAGTGCAAGCTTGGCGGACATGACGCGGCAGCCTGGCTGGTCGCGCAGGGCTGGGTGCGTGCCGTGGCCGATGGACCCTATGCCGAAATGGAGGCCGAAGCGCGGGAAAAGGGGCGGGGGCTCTTCGGCGCAGCACCTTCCAGTGCCGCGCCGCCCCCGCTGACGGTCACCCTGCCTGAAACCTCAGGCGGTTAGCTCCCCGCTCAGCGCCTTGCCGATCAGCGCACGCGTGTTTTCGATGCCGTAGAGCGCGGCAAAGGAGCCGAAGCGCGGGCCGCGTTCCTGCCCGATCAGCACCTGGTAGATCATCTGGAAGAAGGCCACCGAGACCCCGGGACCGCCCTCGGGGCTCTTCTTGGAATGATCCTGATAGCGCTCGATTGCGCGGGCGACATCCAGCGCGGCGTTCTGGATCGCCTCGCCATCGGAGCCGGCCGGCAGCGTCGCGAGCTTGTCGGCGAGCGCCTGCAGGGCCTCTGCTTCCACCGCATCCGGCGCCCGGAACTGCTTCTGCGGCTTCACGAAGTCTTCGAAGTAGCGGATCGCGTAGCCGACCAGCCGGTCGAGCTCGGGATGGGTCTGCGGTGTCACGCCTGCAGCGTGGCGGGAAATGAACCCCCACAGCACGGACTTGTCGTGCGCGTTCGAAGCGCTGACGAGATTGAGCAGCAGGCCGAACGGCACCGGCATGTCGACGACCGGCGGATTGCCGTCATGGATATGCCAGACCGGATTGCCCAGCCGCTCTTTCCAGTCCTGCCGCTGATAGGCAGACAGGAACTGGTAATACTCATCGACCGCGCGCGGAATGACGTCGAAGTAGAGCTTCTTGGCCGTGCGCGGCTTCTGGAACATGTAGAGCGCAAGGCTCTCCGTCGGCGCATAGGTCAGCCATTCGTCGATCGTCAGGCCGTTGCCCTTCGACTTCGAGATCTTCTGCCCGTTCTCGTCGAGGAAGAGTTCATAGACGAAGTGCTCCGGTGCACGGCCGCCGAGCGCGACGCAGATGCGGTCGTAGACGCCCATGTTCGGCCCGTGGTCCTTGCCGAACATCTCGAAATCGATGCCCAGCGCCGCCCAGCGCGCGCCGAAGTCTGGCTTCCACTGCAGCTTGACCTTGCCGCCGGTGACCGGAAGGGTCGTCTCCGTGCCGTCCTCGTCGTCGAAGGTGATCGTTCCGGCCTCTGCATCGACCTTCTTCATAGGGACGTAGAGCACGCGCCCCGTCTTCGGCGAGATCGGCAGGAAGGGGCTGTAGGTCGCCTGGCGTTCCTCGCCGAGCGTCGGCAGCATGATCGCCATGATCGCGTCGTAGCGTTCCGCCACGCGCTTCAGGATCGCGTCGAGGCGACCTGACTTGTAATAGTCCGTAGCGCTGGCGAACTCGTAGTCGAAGCCGAACGTATCGAGGAAGCGGCACAGCATGGCATTGTTATGATGGCCGAAGCTCTCATAGTCGCCCCCGAAGGGGTTCGGCACCACGGTCAGCGGCTTGTGCAGATAAGGCTCCAGGAACGCGCGATCCGGCACGTTGTCCGGGATCTTGCGCATCCCGTCCATGTCGTCCGAAAAGCAGATCAGCTTGGTGGGAACCTGGTCCTCGGTCAGTATACGGAAGGCGTGGCGCACCATCGATGTGCGCGCCACCTCGCCGAACGTACCGATATGCGGCAGACCAGAGGGGCCGTAGCCGGTCTCGAACAGCACGACCTCCGGCCAGTTACCGCCTTCGTAACGTTTGATGATCTTGCGGGCCTCCTCGAACGGCCACGCTTTGCTCTCGCGTGCCGCCGAAAGGATTTCGGGCGAAAGCATCAGCGAGTTTGATCGCGAAGTGGTCATTTCGAGTGTCCTGTGAAGATTTGCGGGCCTTCTTGCCAGCGCGCGCAACGTCTATGCGCGCTTGAGCAATGCGTCAATCGCGACAGGGGTTTTTCATTGCGGCAGCGCTCTCAGCTTCCTACCTTGCGGTTCGGACAGCATCAATGGAGCAGAACATGTCGAAGCCGACCCCGCAGGAAGCGATGGTCTATCTGATGGTCATCATGTCGGCGTCAGACCGCGACATGGGTGACGAAGAACTGGCGCGCATCGGTGCGATTGTCCGCACGCTGCCCATCTTCCAGGGCTTCGATCAGTCTCGCACGCTTGCCGTGGCGCAGGAGTGCCAGCAACTTCTGCAGCAGGAAGACGGCTTTGCGAGCGTGTTGGCGCTCATAAAGGGCGCACTTTCCGAGGATCTGCGCGAAACTGCCTACGCGCTTGCAGTCGACATTGCGGCTGCCGACCTTTCGGTGCGCGAAGAGGAAACGCGCGTGCTCGATCTGGTCAAGGATCGCTTCGGGCTGGACCCGCTGGCCGTGGCGGCGATCGAGCGCTCGGCCGCCATCAGGCACCGCACGTCCGGCTGAAACCGCTCAGTAGAAGCTGACGGGGAAATATTTCAGGTAGAGCTCGGCAAACGTTCCGTTGACCGAGATTTCGCGCAGCGCGAAGTCGAATGCGCGCGCCAGCACGGCATCGTCGCGCTTGACGGCGATAGCCAGACCCGAGCCGAGGAATTCCGGTGCAAGGTACGGTCCACCGGCGAAACGACAGCAATTCTGCGATGCAGATCCGGCAAGCCAGAAGGAAAGCCGCATCCCGTCGCCGAAGATGCCGTCGATCCTGCCTTCGCGCAGTGCGTCCTGAAGCCATTCAGGCTTCGTGAAGGTCACCGCTTTGGCGTCCGGAAAATAACGCCGCAGCATGGCCTCGTGGGCAGTGCCCGCCATCACGCCCGTACGCTTGCCGTCAATTGCCTTGTACAGGGGTTCGTACAGCGTGGTGCTTTTGCGAACGACGAAGCGCGCCGGAAAGCGCAGATAAGGCCGGGAAAAGAGGTAGCTTTCCCGGGTCTGCGCATTGATCGGCGTCCCCGCTATCAGCGCTTCTCCCTGGCCCGTTGCCATGGCGGTGTCCAGTTCGTCCCAGGGCAGCCCCTGGATCTGGCAGCGCGCCACGATGTCGAGTTCGCGGCAGACTTCCCGCGCCAGGTCGACATGGAAACCGGACAGTCTGCCTTGCCCGTCCAAAAGCTGAAGGGGGGAAAATCGATCGTCGTCAGGAAGCGCAGGCGCTCGACGTCGGATAGGTCGGGTTTCGGTAGCCGCTCCCGCTCGTCCCAATAGTTTGGAATGGACGGCTCGGCCGCACGCGCGGCTGAACCGGCCAGTCCGGTCATGATCGCCAAAGCAGACAGAAGAAGGGTTAGTGTCCGGTGCATGAAACGCCGTCGCCGGTGGAACGAGATTGCCATTCGATAACGGGTTGGGGGCGGTCTCGCAAATCGAATGTCGCATCTCACGCGCGGCCGAACTGTAGTGACATGAAGCAGATACCGCGTCGTCGCGCCTTCTGCTGTCTGCCTGATCGCTTACCTGCGGGCCTATCAACTGGGGCGCGCAACCCGCGGGCTCTTGTCTGGAGGATCGAAATCCAGATGGATTGCGATGCAACAAGGTCAATGTGGAAAATTACTGCGGATGCAGATGATTAAAAATCTATTGAAAAGAAAAAAACACCAAATACATTGCAACCTGGGGTGGGGGTTCCATGTACTCGGTGTCTTTCGGGCAGTCTGTCCGATCTGTCGATCTTTGCTGTCAGATACGCTCGTTAGCAACGAAAGGCCTTGCTGCCTTCCGTCGTATCCGGCCGTTATGCCTGGCCTGTCGCATTGCGAGCGGAGATTAGGCCGTGGCTTTTTCCGGCGCGTCGCATGTTACCAGCGTAGCGCCGCCGATAGGCCCGTCCTTGTTGACCGTTGGGCGACTGAACTGCGCGCCAGATAATGGTCTTCCAGAAGTCGCCCTCGGCTCGGGTCCGTCCACACGCCCCGCAGCAGCGGAAATGTCCCGGGCCAGCCCTCGCGATCTGCTTATGCGCGAATGGTTGCCGGTCATCCGACGAACCAGACTGACATCCGAAATCGTGCTGCGGGCGCTGGATCGCGCGTCCGCAAATGGCACCGGCTTCGTTGTGGAGTTGCTCGCTTCCGGCGAAATCGACGAGGCAGTGCTTTTCCGTGCCATCGCCGATGAACTGGATTTGCCGTTTCTGTCCGAAATCGATGCGAAGAGGCTGAAAGTGCCCGAGCGCTACCGCCTGGCGGCCTTGCGCCGCCCCCGCGGTCTGCCTCTGGCCCTGCTCGAGCGGCCGGACGGCACCACGTTGCATGTGATCGCTACGCCCGATGTCGGAATTTCACTCATGCGCGCCAGGCTGGCGGCATCGCCACATTTGAAGACGCGTCTTGCGGTGTCTCCGCCGGGCGTCCTTCGCACCGCTATTCTGGAGCTGACGAAGCGGCGACTGGTCGAGGATGCCCAGAACGGTCTCTTCCTTCGCCACACCGACTTGTCTGCACGCATCGTCGCGAATGCCTGGCAGGGCGCGTGCGTCGCGACGATCCTCGTTGTCCTGCCGCTCTGTCTGGCCGTCGCGGCGATGGAGACCATCCTGGCGCTGCATCTGGTCGCGACGCTCGCCTTTGGCGCCTGTGTCGCGCTGCGGATCCTGGCTTTGACCGCCGCGCAGCCCCTGAGGTTGCGTCCGCCGCCGCCTGTCGATCCATCCGCTTTGCCGGTCTACTCCGTCATGGTCGCGCTTTATCGCGAGCGGGAGGTGATCCCGCAGCTTCTGGTCGCTCTCGGCCGGCTGCAATGGCCTCGCAGCAAGCTGGAGATCAAGCTGGTCTGCGAGGAGGACGACCACGAGACGCTGGCGGCGTTGCGCGAGCACAAGCTGCGTCCCTGTATCGAGATCATAACCGTGCCGCCAGGACTGCCTCGCACGAAGCCGAAGGCGCTGGCATATGCGCTGCCGCTATGCAGCGGAGAATTCGTCACGCTTTTCGACGCCGAGGATCGGCCGCACCCGCATCAGCTCATCGAGGCATGGCAACGCTTTCATGCCGAGGACGATACGCTCGCCTGCCTGCAGGCGCCGCTCGTCATTACCAACGCATCGGCAAGCCCGCTGTCGCGGATGTTCGCGTTTGAGTATGCAGGGCTTTTCCGCGGTGTGCTGCCATGGCTGGCCGGCCTGGGCACGCTTCTGCCGCTGGGCGGAACGTCGAACCACTTCCGGCGATCGGCACTCGTGGACGCCGGCGGCTGGGACGCCTACAACGTGACCGAGGATGCGGATCTCGGGCTTCGGCTTAAACGCTTCGGTTATCGCGTCGGCGTCATCACGCATCCAACCTACGAAGACGGACCGGACGATCTCAAGACCTGGCTGCCGCAGCGTGTGCGCTGGTTCAAGGGCTGGGCGCAGACCTGGCTGGTCCACATGCGTTCACCACATACCCTTTGGAAAGATCTTGGCCCACTTTCCTTCCTGCTCATGCAGGTACTGTTTCTGGGTATGCTCGTATCGGCGCTGGTCCACCCGGTCTTCCTTCTCACGATCCTCTATGTGATCGCGAAACTCGCCTGGGTCGGCTCGATGCAGAACCTGGAAATCGTGCTGGTGACGATCGGCTTCGTCAACATCCTTGCCGGATATGCGGCCTTCGTCGCAATCGGAATGGCGACACTCACGCTAAAGGAGAAGGTCGGGCTGGTCTCGATCGCCCTGCAGACGCCTTTCCACTGGATGCGGCTGTCGCTGGCGGCCTGGCTGGCGCTGTGGGAAATCTATCGTCGGCCGCACCACTGGAACAAGACGCAGCATCGGCCCGCCCGCTCTCTCGTACGCGCCAGGGCCGAAAACCCTCAGCGCAAGGCCGAGGAAGGCGCGCCGATGATCTTGTCGTCCTCCGCGCCGATAACGTCGAGGTCGCGCCCAGCATAGGGAATTGTGAGCAACAGGCGGCGGATGACGGTCAGACGCAGACGTCGCTTGTCGTTGGCGCGAACGACCGTCCACGGCGCATGCTCGGTGTGGGTCCGCTCGAACATCAGATCACGCGCTTTCGTGTACTCGTCCCACTTTTCCATGCCTGCGACATCCATCGGCGAGAACTTCCAGGCCTTGAGCGCGCTGTGCCGACGGTCATGGAACCGGCCGAGCTGGGTTTCCTGCCCGATTGTGAGCCAGAACTTGAAGAAGCGGATGCCGTCGGCGACGATACCTTTTTCGAACAGCGGCGCTTCCTCAAGGAACTTCTCGTGCTGCTCGGGCGTGCAGAAGCCCATTACGGGCTCGACGCCGGCCCTATTGTACCAGGAACGGTCAAAGGTCACGAACTCGCCGCTGGTCGGAAAATGCGCGACGTGGCGCTGGAAGTACCATTGGCCTCGCTCGGTCTCCGTCGGCTTGGTCAGCGCGACGTTCCGCGCCGTGCGCGGGTTCATGTACTGTCGCGTGACGAAGATCGTGCCGCCTTTGCCAGCTGCATCGCGCCCCTCGAACAGGACCAGCACGCGTTCTCCGCTCTTCTGCATCCAGCTTTGCAGCTTCACCAGCTCTACCTGAAGCTTTTCCAGCGTGTCCTCGTAGTCCGATTTGTCCATCTTGCTGTCATAGGGATAGCCGCCCGCCTTCAGTTCCATGTCGTCGACCCAATCCGGGAGTTTTGGATCGTCGATGTCGAAGACACGTTTTTTGCCGTCGATGACGAGCTTGATCGGCTTGACGGGTGTCTCGAACTTGGGGGAGGGGTTGCCCATTGAGATATTCCTGTGATGCGGGGAAACCATGCTATGTGGTGGTCCCGCCCGGGTCTAGAGGCAACGGACCGGCGACATCGGAATTGCAAGGCTCGTAGATGGTTCAGGCGACAGAGCTGCGTATCGGCGACAGTGATGAGATCGACATGCTTTCGGCGCGGGAGCTGGCTGCCGCCGTTCCAGAACCGATCATCATCTTCGATGCTAGAGGCGCCGCGCTCCACGCTAACCAGGCTGCCATTGCCGCCTTTGGTCAGATCCCCGGGGACGCTGCTGCACCATAAGTTCCGCACGCCGGAAATGCAGCAGCTCATTGTGAGTCTGCTTGGCGAGCGACGGCCCGGCGCGATCGACTACAGCGAAAGAGTGCCGATCGAGCGAGCATTTCGGGTTTCGGCGGCACCCGTTGGCGCGCGAGGCCTGTTTGTCGTCCATTTCAAGGATCAGAGCGAAACGCGCCGCATCGACCGTATGCGCGCCGACTTCATCGCCAACGCCAGCCACGAGCTGCGCACCCCGCTCGCCTCGATCTCGGGCTTCATCGAAACACTGCGCGGGCCGGCGCGCAACGATGAAAAGGCGCGCGACAATTTCCTGCAGATCATGCAGGCGCAGACAGAGCGGATGGCGCGGCTGATCGACGATCTCCTGTCTCTGTCGCGCATCGAGATGAAGCCTTACATGCGATCCGAGGCGCGCATCGACCTCGGCGAGGTGGTGGCGGGCGTGGTCGAGTCCCTCGGCCACTTGGCACGCGAAAGCGGTGTGGAGGTTTTCTACACACGCCCAAATGAGCCGATCCTTGTCCCGGGCAGCCGTGATGAGCTCATCCAGGTGTTCGAGAACCTGGTGGAAAACGCCTGCAAATACGGCTCAGCAGGCGGCCGGGTCGACATCGAGATCAAAAGAACCAGCGCCGGGCCGGCGCCGGAAGTGGCAGTGACCGTGAGAGACTTCGGTCCGGGTATCGCCGAGGAACACATCCCCCGCATCACCGAACGATTCTATCGCGTGGAGACCACCGTCACACGGCGCGGCACCGGGCTCGGATTGGCGATCGTCAAACATATTCTCACCCGCCATGAAGGTCGGTTGACGGTTAAGTCAAAGCTGGGCGAAGGGTCTGCGTTTACCGTGCATCTGCCGGCGGAGTAGGAGAGAAAACAGCGGCTCCAGCGTGCGACGCTTTCTTTTTCCTGTCATCCGACTACCTTAGATTTATCGACAAGAATCGCCCCGGCAGATCGTCCGCCATGAACTCGCAGCACACCGTCCGCGCCTATGATGAAGAGCTCGCCACTCTGGGCAATCGCATTGCAGCTATGGGCGGCCATGCCGAGCGCATGGTCGATGAGGCGGTCGCCGCGCTGATCAACGCCGATGCGGCGCTGGCGCGCAAGGTGATTGCCGACGACGTCGTGCTCGACGAAGGACAGCGCTGGATCGATGACCGTGCGATCGTGCTGATCGCCAAGCGCCAGCCAATGGCGGACGACCTGCGCGAGATCATCGGAACGATCCGCATCTCGGCCGATCTCGAGCGTGTCGGCGATCTCGGCAAGAACATCGCCAAGCGCGTAGTCGCCGTTGCCGACACGCGCCAGCCGGTGCAGCTTTTCCGAGGATTGGAAGCCCTCGCCACGCTTGCGCTGACGCAATTGAAGCAGGTGCTCGATGTTTACGCCTCGCGCTCGGTCGGCGCGATCGCGTTCATGCGCGATCGCGACGAGGAGATCGACGCGATGTACACGTCGCTGTTCCGCGAGCTGCTCACCTACATGATGGAAGACCCCCGCAACATATCGCCATGCACGCACCTGCTGTTCTGTGCCAAGAACATCGAGCGCATCGGCGATCACGCGACCAATATCGCCGAGACGGTCTATTACGTCGTCACCGGCGAACAGCTTCCGCTGGAGCGCCCCAAGGAAGACAAGAGCCATCGGGTGGTCATGATGAACCCGGCGCCGGCCCGGAGCTGACGAGCTGGTTTTCCGGCAAGAGTGCCTTTGCTTGCAATCATCCAGATAGCCGGGACGTAAGCTTGAACCACGATGGTTGACCTCGGGCTCTGCGCAGGCCAAAACACGCGCCGAACCGAGCTAGCCCGGACCGTATTTTGACGCCCACTCCTGCCTATCGTTCCGACATTGATGGCCTGAGGGCGATCGCAGTGTTGACCGTCGTGCTTTATCACTACGGGATCGCTCCGTTTACCGGCGGGTTTATCGGCGTCGACGTATTTTTCGTGATCTCGGGCTACCTGATTACGAAGAACCTTTTCACGGATTTGTCCGGCGACAGGTTCTCGCTGGTGCGGTTTTACGACAGGCGGTTCCGACGCATCCTTCCTGCACTTCTGGTGGTCCTGGTTGCCTCCGTGGCAGCAGGCTACCTGTTGCTGTTGCCAGGAGATTTCGCCCGCCTGGGAGAGAGCGGCATGTTCGCCGCGTTCGGTTTCTCCAATTTCTATTTTCTATGGAGTTCCGGCTACTTCGATCCGGCCGCGGAGATGCAGCCGCTGCTCCACACCTGGTCGTTGGCCGTCGAAGAACAGTTCTATCTGTTCTGGCCGCTAATCATGTGGTGTGTATGGCGGTTGCGCAAGTCAGCCGTGTTCCTGCTGGCAGTGCTGGCGGTTATCGCGCTCGCAAGCTTTGTCGCATCTGTCTATTGGGTCGAAACGGATCAACCTGTAGCATTTTTCATGCTTCATACCCGTGCATGGGAACTCGCTGCCGGTGCCGCCCTGGTTTTTGCAAAACCCATTGCTTCACGTGCTCTGGGCGAAGGCATGGGGTGGGTCGGCCTGGCTCTTATCTTCTATGCTGCGGTCCAACTCACGGCAGAGACGGCTTTCCCTGGTTGGAATGCGCTTTACCCGTGCGTGGGTGCTGCATTATTGGTCTGGCCGAAGGGCGTTACCACCTCACCGCATCGTCTGCTGAGCCTGCGGCCGGCGGTTTTTGTAGGGTTGATATCCTATTCATTATATCTCTGGCACTGGCCGGTTCTCGTCTTTTTCCGGCACTACGCCAATGCTGCCATGCCGACGCTGACCGAAGCGATCATGCTTATCGGGCTTTCCATCGCGGCGGCCTGGATTTCGCTGCATCTGGTCGAGCGACCGGTGCGGCAGATGCGCTTTCAGTTCTGGACGCCCGGGCGCACGATTATTGCCGGTGCGGTCTCCATGGCGGTAACGGCCGCCATCGCATCCTACTCCTATCTCGGCAACGGCCTGCCAGGACGTCTCGATGAACAGGCGCGCCACTACGCAGCGTTCGACCCATACAAGCGAGAGCACGAGTACTCCGGTTGCAGCGTCCGCGCGGTGCCTGCCGATGACAGTTTGCCGGATTGCTTGACCCGCAAGGGGGGAACGCGGTTGCTGATATTGGGCGACAGCTATGCAACACAGCTCGCCCTGCCTGTCTATCAATCCGCTGACAACGCGACGTTGATAACCATCGGCAACAATGGCTGTCGCCCCGTGCTCGACAGCGTTGGCAGGCGACAATGCACTGAATTGATGGCGCGCGCATTCGACACTTATCTGAGCGAGGGCAACTTCGATGCCGTTATTCTTGCGGCTCGTTGGCGCAATGGTAACGACATCAGGAAGCTGCGGAAAACACTCACTGAAATCCTCCGCAGCACCGAGCATGTGTATGTGATCGGTCAGCCGATAGAATACACGACCCCTCTGCCTTCCTTGCTGGCAAGCGCTTCACTGCCGCGGCGCAGCCACGAGATCCGTGCCTTCAACCGCTACGAGGAGGTCTCAGCGCTCGAGGAGGAGGTCAAGTCTGCTCTTGAGGGATTGCCCGTCACCTATGTCTCGCCGCTGCAGGCGCTTTGCGATGCCGATGGCAACTGCCAGACGGTAACGGACGGCAATGTGCCTATCCAGTATGACTATGGACATCTGACGCGCGAAGGCGCGCGCCTTGTCATAGATCGGCTTATTCAGCAGGGCCTTCTGGACGGTGTGGCGCGCGCGAGTGTCGCGGCCCGCTAGGACTATTGGTGCCCCAACCTCTCAGCGGGCGCGGCGGCGTTCCGATACGGGCTGGTATGCGACCTTGGAGTGGTAGCCGCAATAGGGTCCGCTCTCACCGGCCTCGTTGCCGCAGAAGCTGAATTCCTCACTCAGCGGATCGCCGTTCGGCCATTTGCAGGTTCGTTCGTTCAACTCGATGAGCGCCAGCTTGCGCGAGATCGGCACGACGACGTTTGCAGGCGGGCGCATCACCTGTCGGACAACCGGCTCGGCATCGAACTGCGCGGCAAGCGCGGTGGCGCCGACAGTTGCCGTTACGGTGCGTGTCGGACGGCTCGGCGCCTTGGCGACGCCGGTTGTTGCCGGGGCCTTCTTCGCACGTGGCTGCGTGGATGACGTACGACCGCGTGCGGAGAGCTTGAGCCGGTGCACCTTGCCGATGACGGCATTGCGGCTGACGCCGCCGAGCTGGGTTGCGATCTGGCTCGCACTCAAACCATCCGCCCATAGCTTCTTGAGCAATTCTACGCGTTCATCGGTCCAGTTCATCAGAACAGGCTCCTGCTATCAAAAGTTCGCGGAATCCGAATCCATCGCCATCCGGCCGTAGCCAGCTGGCACCACATCTACTGGGATGATTAGATCCGCCGCACGAAATCTAGTTATTTCTTGGCTTCAAACTACAGTATCGGCTGACTCCGTGACAAGAGTCCGGCTGCCACGCCGAATCTGTTTTTTCGGTTTTCCCCAACTTGGCTTCGCTTCGCCGTCAATCTGTCATGGCGCAGGCGCCGGGCGGCCTCTGGGACAATCGGTTTCATTTGACACAAGTGCCCGAAAAGCCGATATAAGTTGGCCTCCGCCGCCCTTTGGGCGGCTTTTTTGATCTACTTCGCGCATTCGCCGCGACGCAGTCGACGAGGCATATAATGAACGGTTCGGCGCTTTACGAGACCTTCGCTCGCGCACCCCTGGCCTTCGACCGAGGCGAGGGAAGCTGGCTGGTGACGGACAGCGGCGAGCGCTATCTCGACTTCGCCGGCGGCATCGCTGTCAATTCGCTTGGGCACAGCCATCCGCATCTGGTTGCCGCGCTCACCGAGCAGGCGGCACGTCTGTGGCATGTGTCCAACCTCTACGAGATTCCCGGCCAGCGCCGCCTGGGCGAGCGGCTTGTGGACGCGACGTTCGCAGACAAGGTGTTCTTCACCAATTCGGGCGCCGAGGCGCTGGAATGTGCGATCAAGACCGCGCGTCGCTATCATTATGTCAACGGCGCGCCCGAGCGTTACCGGATCGTCACCTTCGAGGGCGCATTCCATGGCCGGACGCTGGCAACCATCGCCGCGGGCGGGCAGCCGAAATATCTCGAGGGCTTCGGTCCCAAGGTCGAGGGTTTCGACCAGGTGCCGTTCGGCGACCTCGAGGCCACCGCAAAGGCGATTGGGCCGGAGACGGCCGCGATCCTGATCGAACCCGTGCAGGGCGAGGGCGGTATCAGGTTGCTGCCGGCGGCAATGCTGCAGAAGCTGCGTGCGCTGTGCGACGAGCACGGCCTGCTACTGATCTTCGACGAGGTGCAGAGCGGTATCGGCCGGACCGGCAAGCTGTTCGCGTATGAATGGTCTGGAATCGAGCCTGACATCATGGCCATCGCCAAGGGCATCGGTGGCGGTTTCCCGGTCGGTGCGTGCCTGGCGACCGACCGCGCGGCCATGGGCATGACGGCCGGCGTGCATGGCACCACCTTCGGCGGCAACCCGCTTGCCATGGCGGTCGGCAACGCGGTGCTCGATGTCGTTCTTGAAGACGGGTTTCTCCAGGCCGTTCAGGACAAGGCGCTCGCGGCCAAGCAGGCGCTCGCGTCGGTTGTGGACGAATTCCCGTCCGTGTTCGAGGAGGTGCGCGGCACTGGCCTCATGCTCGGGCTCAAATGCAGGGTGCCGAACACGGCGGTCAACGCCGCGTTCCGCGATGCGCATTTCCTTGCGGTACCAGCCGGCGACAACGTTGTGAGATTGCTGCCGCCGCTGACGGTGACCGTTGAAGAAATCCGCGACGGTGTCGAACGCATCCGGACGGCTGCCGGCAAGCTGACCTCGGTCAACGGTGCGGGAGGCGCATCATGAGCGGCTCGTTCCGGCATTTCACCGATCTTTCCGACATTCCTTCCAGCGAGCTGCGGACGATCCTCGACGATGCGCGCGCTCGCAAGCATCGCCTGAAGTCCGGCGAGGTCGACAAGCCGCTCGCCGGCAAGGTGCTGGCGATGATCTTCGAGAAGCCGTCGACGCGCACGCGCGTTTCCTTCGACGTCGGCATGCGCCAGCTCGGTGGCGAGACGATCATGCTGACCGGCACCGAGATGCAACTCGGCCGCTCGGAGACGATCGCCGACACTGCGAAGGTTTTGTCGCGCTATGTCGACGCGATCATGATCCGCACGACATCGCATGAGCGCATGCTGGAGTTGGCCGAACACGCGACGGTACCGGTCATCAACGGTCTTACCGACGATACACATCCCTGCCAGATCATGGCCGACGTGATGACCTACGAGGAGCATCGCGGTCCAGTTAAGGACAAGCTCTTTGCCTGGACCGGCGATGGCAACAATGTGCTGCACTCCCTGATGGAGGCCTCCGCGCGCTTCGATTTCCGGCTCAATGTGGCTGTGCCGGAAGGCAGCGAGCCGGCTGGCCCGTTCCTCGACTGGTCGAACGGCAATGGCGGCGCGGTCAAGGTCATGCGCTCGCCGGAGGATGCTGTACGCGACGCCGACTGCGTGGTCACCGATACCTGGGTGTCGATGGGGCAGGAGCATCGCGCCAGGGGACACAACGTCTTTACGCCCTATCAGGTGAACGAAGCGCTGATGGAGAATGCAAAGCCTGATGCGCTTTTCATGCACTGCCTTCCGGCCCACCGGGGCGAAGAAGTGACGGATGCGGTGATCGACGGGCCGAATTCGGTAGTGTTCGATGAGGCGGAGAACCGCCTGCATGCCCAGAAGGCTGTTCTCGCCTGGTGCTTCGGCGCTTGATCGCGTGCAGATGCGCCCCTATCTAGTGGGCTCATCCCGACCATTGGGTATTCACAGCCGCGCATTGTCCGGCGCCGCTTAGGTGCGCCGGCAGCGCCACGACAGGAAGTGTTCTGGTGACTGAGTCTGACATCAAGCTCGGCGAATTCGGTTTCGCCGGGGACGACCATGTGGTTCCCTTCGAGGTGGCCGCGCTCGACGCCCGTGGACGTGTCGTGCAGCTCGGCCCGGTTCTTGACGCCATCCTGTCACGCCACGCCTATCCCGAGCCGGTGGCGCGCTTGCTGGCCGAAGCGGTCGCGCTGACGGTCCTGCTTGGCACATCGCTGAAGTTCGACGGCAAGTTCATCCTGCAGACCCGGTCCGACGGTCCGGTGGATATGCTGGTGGCCGATTTCTCGACGCCGAAGTCGCTGCGCGCCTATGCCCGCTTCGACGCAGAGCGGCTGGAGAAGGCGGTGCGCGAGGGCAAGGCATCGCCCTCGGATTTGCTTGGCGTGGGCGTTCTGGCGCTAACGATCGACCAAGGCCAGTACATGCAGCGCTACCAGGGCATCGTGCAGCTTGACGGCACCTCTCTGGAGGAAGCCGCGCGCACCTATTTCCGTCAGTCGGAGCAGATACCGACCGAGGTTCGATTGTCGGTCGCCCGCCAGCTCACGCGCGGGGACGATGGCGCCGTGGAGAACTGGCGTGCCGGTGGACTGCTTGCGCAGTTCCTGCCCGAGGCGTCCGATAGGCTTCGACTGCCGGATCTGCCGGGCGGGGACGGCGACGATGGCGACGCCCCGGACCCGACCGACGAGAGCTGGAACGAGGTCAAGGTCCTGCTCGGAACCGTGGAGCACGACGAACTGCTCGATCCGACCGTAGGATCGGAGCGGCTGCTGTACCGGTTGTTCCATGAGCATGGCGTGCGTGTGTTCGAAGGCACGCCCGTGATCGACGACTGCTCGTGTTCACGCGACCGCATCCGCTCCGTGCTTGACAGCTTCACGGCCGAGGAAATCGCGGAAAGCACGGAGAACGGCGCGATCAGCGTCGCCTGCGAATTCTGCTCGAAGCAGTACGAATTCGATCCGGCCGAGTTCGCGCCGGCACAGTAGCGTATTGCCCATATCGGCATGCTGGCTCAGGCCGCGCGGTTCACGAATTGCCGAAGGTTGGGGCTCCCGGCCTTCGGTTAATGGTTTCCGAAAGCCTTTGTGAACCTTGTCCCTTCATGTTAACCGCGGCTACGTGGGCAGTGGGGGCGCGCACTGGAAAGCTGATGACGTTCAAGATCATACTCATTGCCCTGACCGCCGCGGCATTTGGCTGGGGATTTTCCGCCCTGGTCGAGCATGCGGACCAGACGATCCGGCCGGACAATCCGCCGGTTGCATGCACTGACCGGGCGGGTGAGGGTTGTGCGCGGATGCCTGCGCCCTGACGGGGCACGCTGCCAGCCTTAATGAATACTCAACGCATAAAGTGCAGGATTCGGCATTTCAGGACAGGACCGACGGGCCGATTGCATGGCGAATACCATGGTTACACGCGCCGAGATGCGCGAGGAGACGGCACAAGCCGTGTGCGAGATCGCCATTTGCCTGGCGCAGGCGATTCACGAACTTGATCCTTCCGCGCACCGCCGCATGAACTTCACCGCTGGCAAGGCTTACAATCGGCTTCTGGAAGAGCGGAAAGAACTCGCCGCCGATATCCTCTATCGGTTTGGTCGCGCGCTCATGGACCGCGATCTGTTCCCCGAAGGCGACGAGACCTCCTGACCTTGACGCAGACTTGCGCCATCGTTCAGTTCACCGATTGGGTGCGGTCGGGCAGGTCCAGCGAGAAGGCCGGTATTTCCACGTCGAAGAACTCTCCGTCGCTGCTGCGCACGGTATAGGCACCGACCATGATGCCGGAAGGGGTGCGTAGCGGACAGCCGGACGTATACTGAAAGCTGTCGCCGGGATTGAGCTCCGGCTGCTCGCCCACAACGCCCGGTCCACGAACCTCCTCAACCCGGCCAATGCCGTCCGTGATCCGCCAGTAGCGTGCCAGAAGCTGGACGAATACGTCGGAATTATTGGCGATCGTTACCCGGTAGCCCCAGACGTAGCGGCTGTCGTCGGGATCGGAGCGGTCGGGGAGGTAGAAGGGCTCGACCTCCACCTCGATATCTCGTGTCGTGCTGCGGTACATGGCGATGGCTCGACTCTGCACCCGATTCTGGTGCTGGTCTCTACACCGTCAAGGCCCGATGGCGGAAATCTGACGTCGAACAGCCCTCAAGCCGCCTTGCCCAGTGCCCTGTCGATATCCTCGATCAGGTCGTCGGCGTCTTCGAGTCCCACTGACAGGCGCACAGTGCCGCCGAGAATGCCCAGATCGAGCCGCGCGTCCTCGGCAAGGTTCTTGTGGGTAGTCGTGGCGGGATGCGTGACCAGGCTCTTGGCGTCACCGAGGTTGTTGGAGATCTTCACGATGTCCAGAGCGTTGAGGAACGAAAACGCCTGCTGCTTGCCGCCCTTGACGTCAAAGCATACCAGCGTCGATCCACCCGTCATCTGCCGCGCGATGATGGCGGCCTGCGGGTGATCGTTGCGCCCGGGATAGATCACCCGCTCGATCGCCGGATGACAGGCAAGGTGGCCGGCGATGCGTGCCGCCGTCTCGGTCTGCTGCTTGACCCGCAGCGGCAGCGTCTCAAGTCCCTTGAGCAGCGTCCAGGCATTGAAAGGCGACAGCGACGGCCCGGTGTGACGGAAATAGTCGTGCAGGTTCTCGTCGATCCACTTCTTGTCGGAAAGGATGATGCCGCCGAGGCAGCGGCCCTGGCCATCAATATGTTTGGTGGCCGAATAGACGACGACGTGCGCGCCGAGTTCCAGCGGCTTCTGCTGCAGCGGCGTGGCAAACACATTGTCGACGACCAGCCGTGCGCCGGCCTGGTTGGCGAGCTTAGCGACGGCGGCAATGTCAACCACTTCCAGCGTCGGGTTGGTCGGGCTTTCGAGGAAGAACAGCTTGGTATTGGGCCGGATAGCCTGTTCCCATTCGGCGAGGTTGCGGCCATCGACGAGCGTCGTCTCGACGCCGTATTGCGGCATAAGCTTCTCGACAACCCAACGGCAGGAGCCGAAAAGGGCGCGCGCTGCGACCACGTGGTCGCCAGCCTTGACGCTGCACAGGAGTGCCGCCGACACCGCGGCCATGCCGGATGCCGTCGCGCGCGCGTCCTCCGCTCCTTCCAGCTCGCACATCCGCTTTTCGAACATGTCAACGGTGGGGTTCGCATAGCGCGAATAGATGAAGCCCGGCTCCTCGCCCTTGAAACGCGCCTCGGCGGCCTCGGCACTGTCATAGACGAAGCCCTGGGTCAGATAGAGCGCTTCGGACGTTTCGCCGAACGCGGATCTCGTGGTTCCGCCATGCACCAGCGCGGTCGCCGGCTTCCAGTTGCGCTTCTTTTCAGTCGTCATCGTCAAACCCCAGACACAAAAAAACCGGCCGCGAAGTCGCATGCCGGTTTCCTCTCGGTCCCTTTTAGCGACTTGTTTAACGTGGCTGCAAGCCGACCGGCAAATCACCACGGGATAAACGCCCTTTACGCCCATGGCGGACTTGCGTCAATCGGCTGGCTCATTAAACCTCGCCGCACTGGAACGGGGACGCGGCATTGCGCAGCACAGGCATTCTACCGGATCGCGACATCGCGGCGCTGTTCGACGCCCGCGCGCTTGCGTCCGCCGGACCGCTCGATGCCGACCAGATCCAGCCTGCGAGCCTCGACCTGCGGCTGGGCGCCAAGGCCTATCGCGTGCGCGCGAGCTTCCTGCCGGGGCCGGCGAGCACCGTGGCCGAAAAGCTCGAGCGGCTGAAGCTGCACGAGATCGACCTCACGGCCGGCGCGGTGCTTGAGACCGGCTGCGTCTACATCGTGCCGCTGCAGGAGAGCCTTGCGCTGCCGGCGGACGTTTCCGCTTCCGCAAACCCGAAAAGCTCAACCGGCCGGCTCGATATCTTCACCCGCGTCATGGCCGATTACGGCCAGGAATTCGACAAGATACCGGCTGGCTATAGCGGCCCGCTTTTCATCGAGGTCAGCCCGCGCACATTCCCGATCGTGGTCCGCGCCGGATCGCGCCTGTCGCAGATACGCTTCCGCAAGGGGCTGGCGCTTCTGTCGGAAGCCGAGCTGCAGGGGCTGCATGTCCGCGAGACGCTCGTGGCGGCGGAAGAGCCAAACATTTCCGGCGGCGGTATCGCCCTGTCGATCGACCTGCGCGGCGATGCAGACGGGCTCATCGGCTATCGCGGCAAGCATCACACGGCGGTTGTCGACGTCGACAAGCGCGCCGCTCAGGACCTTCACGATTTCTGGGAGCCGCTGTTTGCGCGAGGGCGCAACGAGCTTATCCTCGATCCGGACGAGTTCTATATCCTCGTGTCACGCGAGGCGGTCCACGTGCCGCCGGATCATGCAGCCGAGATGACGCCGTTCGATCCGCTCGTGGGCGAGTTCCGGGTTCACTATGCGGGCTTCTTCGATCCGGGCTTCGGCCATTCGGCGGCGGGCGGCACCGGCAGCCGCGCGGTGCTTGAGGTTCGCAGCCACGAAGTCCCCTTCATCCTCGAGCACGGGCAGATCGTCGGCCGGCTGGTCTACGAACACATGCTGTCGCGCCCCGACAGGCTCTATGGCGTCGACCTGAAGTCGAACTACCAGGCCCAGGGCCTGAAGCTCTCCAAGCACTTCCGCGCCGACTGACCGGACCTACGATTTCAGCGACCGCACTTCCTCGCGAAGGGCGCGTATTTCGGCCAGGATCGTCTCCTGCTCGTGCTGCATGGCTGACCGCTCCTCCGAAGCCGTGCTTTCGTGCTCCTCCTGCATCGCCGAGACGATGATACCGATGAACAGGTTGAGCACGGCAAACGAGGTCAGCACGATGAACGGGATGAAGAAGACCCAGGCATAAGGGTGCACGTCCATCACGGGCCGCACGATGCCCATGGACCAGCTTTCCAGCGTCATGATCTGGAACAGGGAATAGGCGGACTCGCCGATGGAGCCGAACCATTCGGGAAAAGTTGCGGCAAACAGCTTCGTCGCCATCACCGAGAAGACGTAGAAGACGAGCCCGAGCAGGAGAACGATCGAGCCCATGCCTGGCAGCGCCGCGATCAATCCTCCGACCACCCTGCGAAGCGACGGCACGACACTGACGAGGCGCAGCACGCGCAGGATGCGCAGCGCACGCAGCACCGACAGATTGCCGGTGGACGGGATCAGCGCGATTGCCACCACGATCAGATCGAACACGCGCCACGGGTCGCGGAAGAAGTCGGTGCGATAAACGACGAAACGCGCGGCGAGTTCGATGACGAATACGGCGAGCACGGCAACGTCGAGCGCCATCAGCAGGCCGCCGAAACGCGCCATGACCGTGGAAGACGTCTCAAGCCCCAGCGTGATGGCGTTGACGATGATGAGGGCGGTGATGACCGCTTCGAAGCGGCGCGATTCGATGAGCGTCCTGAGGGCGTCCAAGTCTGTCTCTCCGGCGAGATTGAAGCGACGCGGCAAGGGCTGCGCCAGCGCCTTCAATAGAGCCGCGCCCCGGCCGCTTCAACTGCGCTTTTGCGACACGTCGAACATGCCGCTTGACAGGCAGGCCGCCGCCCGCGATCTAATGCGCGTGTCGCGGGTGTAGCTCAATGGTAGAGCAGAAGCTTCCCAAGCTTACGACGAGGGTTCGATTCCCTTCACCCGCTCCAGAATCTGAAAACCGCCGCCTCGACCGAGGCGGCGGTTTTCGTTTTTCATGTAGAGACGTCTACTGCTGCTGCTGATGTTCGCTTCGCAGTGCCTTGAACAGCGCGTAGGTCATGAGCAGCAGGAGGATCGCGAAGGGGAAGCCGGTCGCGATAGCGCCGGCCTGCAGCGCGGCCAGCCCGCCCCCCAGCAACAGCGCGATGGCGATCAGTCCTTCGAAAGTGCACCAGAAGATGCGCTGGGCCACCGGCGCATCGACCTTGCCGCCCGCAGTGATCGTGTCGATGACCAGCGAGCCGGAATCGGACGACGTGACGAAGAACAGGATCACCACAATGATGCCGAGAGGCGCCGTAATGCTGAACAGCGGCAGCGGCTCCAGCATGCGGAACAGCGACAGTTCGGGAACGTAGGCCACGACCGTGTCCTGCACGCCGGCATAACCGTCCGCGAGGAACTGCGTGATCGCCGTGCCGCCGAAAGTCGTCATCCAGACAATCGACGCGATGGTCGGGATGATGAGCACGCAGGTGACGAACTCGCGCACCGTGCGGCCGCGCGAGACGCGGGCGATGAACATGCCAACGAAGGGTGACCACGAAATCCACCACGCCCAGTAGAACGTCGTCCAGCCATGGACGAACGCATCGTCTTCGCGGCCGATCCAGTTGGCCAGCACCGGCAGGTTCATGACATAGTCGGCACTGTTGGCGAAGAAGCCGGTGACGATGGTTAGTGTCGGGCCTAGAACGAGCACGAATACCATCAGAAGCAGGGCGAGAAACAGGTTGATTTCCGACAGTCGCTTGACGCCGGCGTCGAGCCCGGCAAGCACCGAGCCGAGCGCGACGGCGGTGATGCCGACGATCAGAAGCACCTTCATATTGTCGGTGTTGGGCACGCCGTAGAGGTCGTTGAGGCCCGCCAGCGCCTGCGAAGCACCGAAGCCGAGCGACGTTGCAAGACCGAACAGCGTTGCGAAGACAGCAAGCACGTCGATGATGTGTCCGGTCCAGCCGCGAACGCTCTCGCCGAAGATCGGATAGAAGGCCGATCGCACCGACAGTGGCAGGCCGAGATTATAGGACGCCAGCGCCAGCGAAAGCGCTACGACCGCGTAGATGGCCCAGGGGTGCAGACCCCAGTGGAAGATTGTGGCAGCCATGCCCATGCGGCGCGCTTCGTCAACGGCCTCGGGCACAAGCGCGCCATCGACGACGGGTGGCGCAAGGCCGAGCGGCGGGTTGTTGAAGTGGTACATCGGCTCCAGCACGCCGAAGAACATCAGGCCGATTCCCATGCCGGCCGCAAAAAGCATCGCGAACCAGCCCCAGTAGGAATAGTCGGCCGTCGCATCCTTGCCGCCGATACGCACATTGCCGAGCGGCGTGACGATGAGCACGAGGCAGAAGAGTACGAAGACGTTCGCCGAGATCATGAACACCCAGTCGAAGGTCGTGGTCAGCCACACGCGCAGGCTGCCAAGCAGCTCCGCAGCGGATTCACGGAATATCAGCGTGGCGATCACAAAGGCCACGGTGAGCACGCCAGAGATGGCGAACACCGGATTGTGGATGTCGAGGCCCATGAATTGGACGTTGTCCTGACCGGGCTCAAGGCCGTGCTCTTCAGGCACGATGGGAGCTGTGTCGCTCATTGCATAATCCCTCCTCTGCAATGATTTCGGTCCCTCGCGGCAGGCGCCGCAGACCATCTTCCTCCGCGGGGGAGCATGGAACCGGCGGCGGAAATTAAGGTGCCGATTCGCGACCAATGCTAGGTGAGTTGCGACCAAAGCCCAAACATGGCGGTGTAGAACGAGGCTGCAAGGCAAGAAAAAAGGCCTTCGGGGCGATCTGCCCCGAAGGCCGTGGCACTTTCGTTTTTTGCTCAGGCTGCCTCAGTACCAGCGTCTGCTGTGATTGTTGTTGTCGGAAAGGGCCTGTCCGACGACAAGACCGATCAGGAAACCAAGAAGTCCAGCCGACGACAACACGGTTGCAGCGGTGCCCGGGTTTTCGCGAATCGCCTCGGACACGGCATGGGCCTGGGTTTTCACCTGTCGCGCCGCGCCACGCGCCTGCGTGGCGGCGCTTGCATAGAGCTCGCTCGCTTCGTCTTTTGCGTCTTCGTAAAGCGCCTCGCCGCGCTCGGCGAGCGATGCGCTCAGCCTGCCGACCTCACTCCGAAGGTCGGCGATCTGCTTCTCGAGATCCTTGCGGATGCCGTCGACGTCAATCTTGTCTGAATCTGCCATGGGAGGTTCTCCTGTTGATGCCGACGTTATGCCGCCGGCGTGACGCGTCAGTTCCTGATATTAGTTCTGCTCTACGGACACCCCGGATTCGTCGATGCGCAACTCGACGCCACTCGGTTTGCTCTCCTCGCGCAGAACATAGGCGCCAAGAGCGATGACCACGACAATCAGCGCGCCGACAAGGAGATAGAGGTAGTTCTGCTTCATGTGCGCTCCATACGTAAGGAAGATGAGGTTGAAGATCGGAAGGAGCTTAAAATGGCCGCGTTATCGAGTGGCTTCTTTGCCCGTATAGCGTTTGCCCCTACCCATTTCGCTTTGGTGACCTATAACGCGCAGCGCCGTCTGTTGGTTGCATGCATTGGTTGGCATGCGGCCTTGAAGTTGCCGTTTGCGGCGCGTATCTGCCGCCCATCGTCCCGAGGAGATAAGGCATGTCGGCCATCAACCGTTTTCTGGGTGACTCGCCGCTGCGCGTCATCATCAAGCTGATTGTGGTGTCGTTTCTGGTGGGCATCGTAATGGCGACGTTCGGCTGGTCGGCCTGGGACGTGCTCTATCGCATCGAGGATTTCTTCGTCGGCATCTGGAATCTCGGCTTCGATGCGATCTACAGGTTCTGGGGTTATTTCCTGCTGGGTGCCGCCGTGGTCATTCCCGGGTTCCTCATCCTGCGCCTGCTCAGCTACCGGCGCTAATGCGCTGGCAGATGCACTTGCCGCTGGCTGGATATGGCAGGCGCGGCACCGATGCGGCATGACAGACGGCGCAAGGTCCACAGAGCTCAACCAGCATGACAGCAAGTGAAAGCGCGGCGCCGGTCCGGCGACCTTTCGAGGTCGATAACAGGCTCGTGCTGTCGATCGCGCTCCCGATGATGCTGGCCTATCTGACGACCCCGCTGCTGGGCATCGTCGACACGGCCGTCATCGGGCGGCTGGGTGATGCGGCCCTGCTCGGCGGCCTTGCAGCCGGCGCGATCATCTTCGATCTGGTCTTTGCGACCTTCAATTTCCTGCGTACCGGCACCACTGGACTTGTCGCGCAGGCCTTTGGCCGTGAAGAGTCTGCCGAGGAGCAGGCCGTCTTCTGGCGGGCGCTGATCGTTGCGCTTGGCGCGGGCGCTGTGCTCGCCGTGGCCGCGCCTTTGGTGGTTTGGGCCGGCGCGCGCTTCATGGCGGCGGAGCCGGTGACGGACGCGATGGCCACCTACGTTGCCATCCGGTTGCTGTCCGCACCCTTCGCGCTCTCCAATTATGCGATCCTCGGATACGTGCTCGGCCGCGGTGAATCCGGTTTCGGCCTCGGGCTTCAGCTTCTGCTCAACCTCGTCAACATGACCTTGTCTGTCGTGCTCGGCCTGTGGATGGGATGGGGTGTCGCCGGCGTCGCGTGGGCAACCGTCGTGGCGGAAGCCGTTGCGGCCTGTATTGGTCTAACGTTGCTCATTCTGCGCTTCCGGCGTCTGCCGCCGCTGGCGCCCGGCGCGTTGAGGAACGTCGCAGCTCTGAAGACAATGTTCGCTCTCAATCGCGACATCATGATCCGTTCCTTCGTTCTGCTCGGCGCCTTCGCGCTGTTCGCGCGCCAGGGCGCGCAGCTAGGAACGTTGACGCTGGCCGCAAACGCCGTGCTGATGAACTTCTTCCTGCTCTCCGGCTATTTCCTCGACGGTTTCGCCACCGCAGCTGAACAGCTAGCCGGCCGTGCAGTGGGTGCGCGCTATCGCCCGGCGTTCATGCGGGCGGTTCAGCTTACGGCCTTCTGGGGCTTTGCCGTGTCCGGCCTGGTTTCAGTGCTTTTTCTGCTGACGGGCGATGCCCTGGTGGCGCTGATGACAACCGAACCTCAGGTCCGCGCAATGGCAGGCGACTATCTGCCATGGGCAGCACTCACGGCGGTGACGGGCGTTCTGGCCTTTCAGATGGACGGTGTCTTCATGGGCTCCACCTGGTCGCGCGACCTCCGCAACATGATGCTGCTGTCGTTCGCGCTGTTCATCGCCGCAATGATGACGCTTCCTGCGCAGTTCGGCAATGCCGGCCTCTGGATGTCGCTGCACCTGTTCCTGATCGGGCGTGGCATCAGCCTGCTCGCCATCATGCCGGTAAGGGCGCGAGCGACCTTCCGCGACTAGATCGGCGTGGCTTCCCACTTGGCCAGCGCGGTGTCGCGTAACGCGCCGATCGAAGCGACGCCCTCGCGCTGCACGATGGCCGAAAGACCGCGCACGACGCGCGCCGGCAGGGCCGGGCCATCATAGATCATCCCGGTGTAAAGCTGCACGAGATCGGCGCCGGCGCGGATCTTCTCCGCTGCCGTCTCCGCGGATGTGATGCCGCCGACGCCGACAATCACCACTTCCGGCCCCAGCCTGCGCCGCATGCGCGCCAGCACGGCCGTCGAGCGCGCGAACAGCGGCCGTCCCGAGAGGCCGCCAGCTTCGACGGCATGGCTGCTCGCCAGTCCATGTCGAGACAGCGTGGTGTTGGAGACGATCACGCCGTCGACCTTTTTGCGAGCACCTGCGCCGCGATGTCGTCGAGCTCTGTTTCGCCGAGATCAGGCGCGATCTTGAGGAAGAGCGGCGTGTGCTTGTTGCTGGCCGCATCCGAAACATCGCGTGCCTCCACCACCGCCTCGAGCAGTTCGGCCAGGGCTTCGCGCGCTTGTAGAGCGCGAAGCCCTGGAGTGTTCGGCGAAGAGATGTTCACTGTCAGATAGGACGCAAGGCTGGCGAAACGCTCGACGCCCAGCCGGTAGTCGGCGATGCGGTCGCTGCTGTCCTTGTTGGCGCCGATATTGACCCCGACGATGCCGCGTCTGCCTGTCCGGGCCCGAAGCCGCGCCAGGCATCGTTCGTGGCCTTCGTTGTTGAAGCCCAGCCGGTTGATGACGGCATGGTCCTGCGTGAGCCGGAAGATGCGCGGCTTCGGGTTGCCCGCCTGAGGCAGCGGCGTCACCGTGCCCACTTCTGCAAAGCCGAAACCGAGCCCGATGAGCGCATCTGGCACTTCTGCGTTCTTATCGTAGCCGGCAGCCATGCCGAGCGGATTGGGGAATGTCAGTCCCACCGCCTTGACTTCGAGCCGCGCTTCGCGGGCAGGCCCCCTGCAAAAGCTGCCGCCGGCTTTCAAGGCTGCTATTGAAAGTCCATGAGCCGTCTCGGGATCGAACGCAAAAAGAAGCTTCTGCCCGATCCGTTCGACGCCGCCGATCATACCGGAAGATCCGGGAAGACATGGACGCCGTCTACGCCGAGCGGCAACGGCTTGACCCACACCACCGCGCCGAGTTCGAGCGGCGCGAAGAGGTGAGGGAATAGCGCGCCGCCGCGCGAGACTTCGTATTTCAGCGCCGGTCCAAGCTTGCTCTCCTCTATGGCCGCGAGCAGCAGATTGTCCTGTCCTGCGAAGTGTTTTGCGGCTGTCTCGCGCGCCTGCTCCGCCGTCGAGAAGTGGATGTACCCGTCGGCTAGATCGACCGGCGCACCGAGGAACACGCCGCCGGTCTGAGCCTCGCGCCACAAGGGCTCGGGGACGATCTTGTAGATGAGCTTGGTCATGCCCGCGCTATAGGCGTAAAGCCGCGCGAAGAAAAGCAGCGCGGCGTCTTCTCGACAACTATCGAACCGACTTTTCCGCAAGCGCCGGCCAGGCCTCCAAAACGCTTCGCGTGCCCTTACCCCGCCCGACCGCTTCTGGCGCTGTTCGTCCTGGTCGAGCCTGGCGAAAACGACGGCTGTATCGTCACGTGTAGCCCAGCCGACAAACCAGCCCCAGCCGCGCGCGCGGTTGAGCGAACCGTCCGCATTGCGCGGATAGGCCGAGCCCGTCTTTCCGGAAACGGTCCAGCCGCCTTCGGTCGAGGTGCTTTCAACAACCTCGATCGTACGCTCGATCGCGGCCTCGCTCACCGGCAGCTTGCGGTTGAGAAAATTGTGGAGAAAGACGATCTGCTCGCGCGGCGATATCTTCAGCGACGAACCGATCCAGGAACGTTCGAGCCCGTTGTTGCGGCCGGGGTCGCCGGTGAAATCTGCGTTGCCGTAATCCAGTTTGACCCCGTAGTCGGTCATGCGCTCGGCGCCGAGGCTTTTGGCGATCTGTTGCGAATACCAGACGACGGAATATTTCATCCAGCGGGTGGGGTCGGTCGGTTGTGTCCAGTTTTCGCCGCCCCATGCGGGATATCCGTCCTTGAACGGCAGAACCGGGTCGTGACTGTCTTTGAGAAAGCCCGCGTCGTAGCCCATGAGCGCCAGCGCTACCTTGAACGTCGAGGCCGGCGTCACCCGCGTCCGGCAATCGCCATCCTCATGAAGCACAGCGCCACTCGCTGCGTCGGCGACGATCGTGCAGATGTTGCGCGCCTCGGCAGGCGCGGCGGCAATCAGTGCGAGCAGGGTCGTCGCGCAGGAAAACACGAGCTTCATGAGGCGGTCCTTGGGGTTCGCAGGGTTTTGAGGCATTATCGACGCATATGTGGAGAGGTCATCGACCTGACGCAGCAATCGGCTATGCCTGTGGCGATTGCGCGGCGGAATTTGCCTCCCGACGCAATTCCGGCGCAAAAACACGCTTCAACTGAATGCCTACTCGAAGGAGGCAGACATGCGACACGGAACGATGCTGGCGGCCGCCGCCCTCACGGTGCTGTCCGTTTCCCCATCCCCGGCTCAGGAGGTTGAGCGCTATCGGCTCGAGCGCACCGACGATGGCTACGTACGCCTCGACACGAAGACAGGGCGGACGACGCTATGCCAGGAACGCAGCGGGCAACTGGTCTGCAAGATGGCGGTCGAGGAGCGCGTCGCGTTCGAAAGCCAGATCGATGATCTTGAGGCGCGGGTCGAGGCGCTGGAAGACCGGCTGGCGACGCTGGAGGCCGGCAGCCGGACTGAGGAACTGCCCAGCGAAGAGGAGTTCGAGCAGACGCTCGGCTACATGGAGCGTTTCTTCCGCCGCTTCATGGGCATTGTCGAGGAGTTCGACCGGGAGGAGAAGACGATCCAGCCCGAGCGTCCTGCCGACCGCACCTGAGCTTTATCGCGCGACGACAAGTCCAATGCTTTCAGTTTCCAGGCCGGTGGCGACAAGCACGACTGAGACGAAAAACATGCAGCATGCGGCCGCGAGCGCCCCTGCGGCAAAGCGGCCATAGGTTTCGCGGAGCACTCCGGCGAAGCGGCGCCTTGCTTCCGCGTCGCGAGGGCGCAGGCCGTCTTCCAGATAGAGCCAGACCTCGGTGTGCTTCGGCTGTTGTCGGCCGGCGTAGTGCGCCTTGAGAATGAGTATCCCCGCCATGATCAGCGCGAGCAACGCGCCTGCCCGGAAGGCAGTCGGTGGACTGAAGGCAAACGAGAGCATGATGCAGGCAATCGCGAGCGTGCCAAACCCGACCGCGCGCCCCACGCAGACGAATGCGATCTGGCGGATGGTTTCCATGGCGGTCTCCATCATAGACCAAAGTCTAATAATGAACGCGACCAGCAATCAGCCGCAAGTCACATTCAGGGGAGAATGAGCGATCGCTGAAATAGTTGCCGCCGTATGTATCCGGGGCGACTCGAGGGGCACGTGCTTGCATTGAGCGGGTGGGAGCGCATAATCGACGTCGCGGCGTCGGCACCCGAGGGTACACTCGGGGCGGCGATCTGGGGGAGGACAGTTTGCCACCGGGCTTTACATTCGTCGTTGCGGACGATCATCCGCTGTTTCGCGGTGCGCTCAAGCAGGCTCTTGCCGGAGTGGGTGAGGACAGTCGCGTGCTGGAAGCGGGCGACTTCGACGGCGTGAAGTCGTTGATTGCGGGCACTGGCGACGCGGACCTCGTCCTGCTGGACCTGACGATGCCCGGAGCGAGCGGCCTCTCCGGACTGGTTGCCCTGCGTGGCATCGATGCCACCGTGCCCATCGTCATCGTCTCGGCCCATGACGATCCTGTCACCATCCGCCGTGCGCTGGAACTGGGCGCGTCGGGTTTCATCTCGAAATCGGCGAGCATGGAAGAAATCCGCCGCGCGGTGCAGACCGTCATCGATGGCGGCGTCGCGACGCCGGAAGGCATCGATCTCGGCGAGGAGGGAGACCCTGAAATCTCCGATCTGATTGCACGTCTTCAGACGTTGACGCCCCAACAGACACGTGTTCTGGGCATGCTCGCGGAAGGACTGCTCAACAAGCAGATCGCCTACGAGCTCAGCGTCTCGGAGGCGACGATCAAGGCGCATGTCTCCGCAATCCTCCTGAAGCTGGGTGTCGACAGCCGCACCCAGGCAGTCATCCGCCTGTCCCGCATCGCCACAGATCCGTTGGCAGGAGCAAGCTGAAGCCTGCTCACTCCGCCGCGAAAGCATCTTGCGGCAGCGTGTCAGCACTGTCCGGAGGCTCGCGGGTTTCACCGGCTTGTTGATGACGGTGACGTTCATCCGTGCAGCGGCCTCGCGCACCTCATGAGAGCGATCGGCGGTGACGAGAACGGCCGGCATCTCGATCCCATACGCATCGCGCAGCTTGGAAATTACGTCGAGCCCGTTTTCACCGCCGTCGAGATGATAGTCGGCCAGAATGATGTCCGGTCCAGGCACGCTCTCGGAAATGGCCATCTCCGACGCGCCGGTTGCTGTTTCGACCCGACATCCCCAGCCCTCCAGCAGCAGCCGCATGCCACTGAGGATTGCCGCTTCATTGTCGATGCACAGCACGCTTACCCCATCGAGCATGATGTTGTGGCGCACCGACGCTCGCACTTCGCTGACCAGCTCGATGTGAGGGGCATCCACCTTGGGCAGGATGACGGAGAAACGCGTGCCCGCACCCTTGCGCGACTGTAGCTGGATTTCGAGGCGCAGCACGCGCGCGATGCGGTCGACGATCGACAGACCCAGGCCGAGCCCCTGCGCTTCCCGCGCGCCGTCCTCGAGCCTCGTGAACTCGCGAAACACGGTGTTGAGCTTGTCGTCGTCGATGCCGATGCCGGTATCCCACACCTGAAGCTCAACCAGCTCGCCACGTCTGCGCACGCCCACCAAAACATGCCCTTTGCGTGTGTATTTGATCGCATTGGAGACGAGGTTCTGCACGAGCCGGCGGAAAAGGTTGCGATCGGTGTGAACGGCAAGCGTCGACGGAACGATGGTGAGCTGAAGCCCCTTCGCCGCGGCCAGCGGCTGAAAGTCGGTTTCGACCTGGCGAAGCAGGCCGTCGAGCTTGAACACGCTGTCCACCGGTTTCATGGCGCCGGTATCGAGGCGCGAAATGTCGAGCACCGCGCCGAGAATGGACTCGACCGATTCCAGCGAGGATTCGATGTTGCCGACGGCGTCGCCCACCTTGCCATCGCCCACCGACTCCAACAGCGCCGCGCAGTAAAGCCGCGCGGCGTTGAGCGGCTGCAGGATGTCGTGGCCGGCGGCAGCCAGAAAGCGCGTCTTGCCGAGATTGGCTTCCTCGGCCAGCATCTGAGCCAGCGCGAGTTCCTCGTTCACGCGCGTCAGTTCCGCCGTCCGGTTGGCGACGCGCAGCTCCAGCGTTTCATTGACGCGCTTGAGCGCAAGGTCGGCCTGCACGCGGGCCGTGATGTCGGTATAGGTCGCCACGATGCCGCCGTCCGGCATCGGGTTGGTACGCAGCTCGATGATGCGGCCCGAACGCTTGAGTTCGATCGACCATACCTCGCCGAACCACGTCATCCGGTTCAGCGTCTGGTATTCGGACCCCGGGGATGTCGCCGCGATCGGCCAGATAGCGCAGCACCTGATGCAGCGAGACTCCGACTCGACCCATTTCGTCGGGCAGGTCGAACAGGGCGCGGAACTGCCGGTTCCAGCAAGTCAGGCCGAAATCGCGGTCGAAGACGGTGACGCCTTCCTCCATCTGGTCAAGCGCGGTCTGGAGCAGGTCGCGGTTCTGCTGCAGCGCTTCTGTCGCGTCGTCGAGCAGCCGCAGCGTGCCGCGCGAATTGCTGTCATTGCGCTGGAACAGCAGCGACAGGATAAGCCGCGCCGATGACGAGCCGACCGCGCTGGTGAGAAGCTGCTCGGAGAAACGGATCACCGCCATGCTGGCAAGCTCGTTGCCGTTGATCGCGCGGCCTTCCTTCGCCTCGAAGTTCTGGAACGAACGCTCGGTCCGCTCGACACCGAGGTAGCGGGAGATCGTGTCCTTGAGGTCGTTGACGGTGACGGCGGTGCGGAAGCGGCGCAGGTTCGGCATCGGCCCCGCATCGCGCGGCACGAACAATGCGCCCTGGATGCGCTCCAGCGGTCTGGCCGCGCGAGAGAGCGAGCCGAGCACGAAGAACAGCGTGTTGACCGACAGGCTCCAGATCACCCCGTGATTGAGCGGCTCGCCGACCGTTCCGAAGAGTGCCTGCGGCCGTAGGGCTTCCATGCCGAATAGACCGGTGCGAAGGATCTCGGTATCCGGCGGTGCGAGCGAGGGAAACAGCAGCGTGTAAGCCCACACGGCAATGCCGGTCGACATGCCCATCACCGCGCCGCGCCCGTTGGCGCCGCGCCAGATGAGGCCACCGATAAAGGCCGGCGCGAACTGGGCGATCGCCGCGAAAGAGATCAGGCCGATCGAGGCAAGCCGGGTATTGGTCGTCGTCTCTCGGTAATAGAGGAACGCAGCGAACAGGATGACGAATATGGCGGCACGGCGGACGTTCAGGATGACCTGAGACCAGTCTTCGCGGTCCGGCTGTCGCGACTTGAGCAGGCGTCGCATGACGAGCGGGATCACGAGGTCGTTAGAGATCATGATCGACAGCGCGACGCTGGCGACGATGACCATCGCTGTCGCCGCCGACAGCCCACCGATAAATGCAAAGAGCGCGAGCGCGTTCTGGCCGTAGTGAAGCGGCAGCGAGACGACGTAGAGGTCGGAATTGGCATCGGACGGCATGACCGCCAGCCCGGCAAATGCAATCGGGATGACGAACAGATTGATCGCCACGAGGTAGAGCGGAAACATCCAGCTCGCCTTCCGGAGTTCCTCCTCGGAGCGGTTCTCCACGACGGTTACGTAGAACTGACGCGGCAGCATGATGATCGCCAAGCCAGACAGGACAGTCATGACAATCCAGGTAGGCAGCGAGGTGCTGTAGCCGATCGCGCTCTGCACCTGGGCATTTGCGGCGACCGTCGCGATCAGCTCGGCGGGACTGCCAAGTAGGATGAATGGACGGCGATGCCCACGGCAAGAAACGCCGCGAGTTTGACCAGCGATTCCACCGCCACGGCCAGGATCAGACCGTCCTGGTGCTCAGTGGCATCAGCATGCCGCGTGCCGAAGAGGATGGCGAACATGGCGAGCAGCAGCGCCACCGCCAGCGATATGTCCCCGATGAAAAGATCGACCGCCGGCGGCGCGCCGTTGTAGTGCTCTACCATGAGGCTGACAGAGCCCGAGATCGCCTTCAATTGCAGGGCTATGTACGGGACGGTACCGAACATCGCGATGATGGTTGCGATGCCGGCAACGGTGAAGCTCTTGCCGTAGCGTGCGCCGAGGAAATCGGCGATCGACGTGATCTTCTCGGACTTCGCGAGCCGGATGATCCGCGTCAGGAACGGATAGCCGAACAGGAAGACGAGCACCGGGCCGATATAGATCGTCAGGAACTCAAAGCCGCGCTCGCTCGCCAAGCCCACCGAGCCGAAGAATGTCCACGACGTGCAGTAAATCGCCAGGCTGAACGCGTAGATATAAGGTCTGGCGCGGCCTGGACCATGGGTCGCGGCGCGCCGATCGCCGATGCTCGCGATCGCGAACAGCAGCGTCACGTAGGCGATTGCCACGATGACGATGACCCAACCCTGCACCTGCCGTCCAACCTCCCATCCAGCCGGTGGCGTGTATTCTCGATGAGGCAATCACAGCTCGGCAAGGCTGTCCATTGATCTTACGGCGGGGTGTGCATCGCGGACGGTTGCGGCAATCGCGCATTCGCGCTTATCGCGAGCGCACTTTTTGCTATGGTCAACGTGGCCGGCCTTCAGCGGCTCTCGATTCGACAACGATTCCATTCTCCAGGAGGGACGGATGATCAAGGAATTTCAGGAGTTTATTGCCAAGGGCAATGTGATGGACCTTGCCGTCGGCGTCATCATCGGCGGCGCGTTCGGCCTCATAGTGTCATCGCTGGTGGACGATATCATCATGCCGGTCGTGGGCGCGATCTTTGGCGGGTTCGACTTCTCCAACTACTTCCTGCCTCTGTCCTCGGAGGTCACCGCATCGACTCTCGATGCCGCGAGGGAGCAGGGTGCGGTCTTTGCCTACGGCAACTTCCTCACAGTGGTGATCAACTTCCTCATCCTCGCCTGGATCATTTTCCTGATGGTCAAGATGGTGAACAACATGCGTCGCCGTCTGGAGAAGGAGAAGGAGGCGGCACCGGCCGCGCCGCCGCCGGTGGACGTCCAGCTTCTGACTGAGATTCGCGATCTGCTTGCCAAGAAATAGCCCGCAGGTAAGATCACAGGTATCAAGACCCCGGCCTTCCATGGCCGGGGTCTTCCTTTGGCGAGGCATAGCGTGAACCAGCTTTCCCATCTTCGAGCCGAGGCGCAACGCGCACCCGAAAGCGGCATCGTCGCAGTCATGAGCCATGGTCGGGGCAGGGAGGGGCTGATCCCGCTGTGGGCTGGCGAAGGCGACCTGCCCACACCTGCATTTATCTCGGATGCCGCTGCCTCCTCACTTGCCGCCGGCGAGACGTTCTATACCTGGCAACGCGGTATCCCCGAACTGCGCGCGGCACTGGCGCGCTATTACGGTCGCCACTTCGGCCGCGCGTTCGCACCCGAGGAGTTCATCGCGACGAATGGCGGCATGCACGCGATTCAGCTCGCGCTTGACGCAGTCGCCGGGCATGGCGACGAGGTAATCTACCTTTCCCCGGCATGGCCGAACTTCGCGGCTGCTGCCGGAATTGCAGGCGCCAAGCCGGTGCCTGTCGTCCTCGATGCTTCAGGAAATGGATGGACCTGCGACGTTGAAAAGATCGCAGCCGCGATCACGCCGGCCACCAGGGCCATCTTCGTCAACACACCGTCCAATCCAACCGGTTGGACGGCCGACAGGGAAACGCTGGCTGCGATCCTCGATCTGGCGCGTGAACGCCGTCTCTGGATCGTCGCCGACGAGATTTATTCGCTGTTCTATTATGGCGGTACGCGCGCACCGTCCTTTATCGACGTGATGGACCCGGACGACCGCATCATTTTCGTCAACAGCTTCTCGAAGAACTGGGCGATGACGGGCTGGCGCGTCGGCTGGTTGAAGATACATCCCGAACTGCAGCAGGTCTTCGAGAACCTGATGCAGTATTCGATCTCGGGCGTGCCGGCCTTCCTGCAGAAAGGCGCCGTCGCCGCACTCGATCAGGGAGATGCCTTCATCGCGGAGCAGGTCGAGCGGGCGCGGGCCGCGCGCGGCATCGTTTGCGACAGGTTGCAGGCAACGGGTCGCGTGTCGTTGTCGCCGCCCGCCGGCGCGTTCTACGCCTTCTTCAAAATTGACGGCGTGGAAGATACCACGGCCGCGGCGTTCGACATCATCGACCGGGCCAACGTCGGGCTGGCGCCCGGAACGGCGTTCGGCGTGGGCGGCGAAAGCTACTTCCGCTTTTGTTTCCACCGCCGGCTCGACGAGGTCGAGGAAGCGGTGGAAAGGTCGCCCGCTGGATCGAAGCGCGCTGAACGGCCGGTTCAGCCGCCGGACTTGGCAACCACCAGCGGCACGATGCGGTCGGAACGCACAGGTTCCTGCGGCTGCGTCTCATCGCGGAACGGTATGCCGAGCGCGGTCCAGGTTTCGACCAGCGCATCCTTCAGCGTACCGATCAGCGCATCGTCGTGGCACGGCGTCGGTGTGATGCGCAGGCGCTCCGTGCCGCGCGGCACGGTAGGATAGTTGATCGGCTGGATGTAGATGCCATGCTTGGCGAGGAGGCGGTCGCTCGCCATCTTGCACAGCTCCGGATCGCCGACCAATACGGGCACGATATGCGTCTCCGACGGCATTACCGGCAGGTTCGCGGACGACAGCACGTCCTTGGTGTGCCGGGCCTGTCGCTGCTGCGCGTCGCGCTCCGCCTGCGACGTCTTCAGGTGGCGGATCGAGGCGGTCGCCGCCGCTGCGATCGAAGGCGGCAGCGCGGTGGTGAAGATAAATCCTGGCGCATAGGAGCGGACGGCGTCGATCACCTCGCGGGTGCCGGTGATGTAGCCGCCGAGCGCGCCGAATGCCTTGGCAAGCGTACCCTCGATCACGTCGATGCGGTGCGCCAGCCCGTCACGCTCGGTAATGCCGCCGCCGCGCGCGCCGTACATGCCGACGGCATGCACTTCGTCGATATAGGTCATGGCGTTGTATTTGTCGGCGAGATCGGCAATCGCCTCGATCGGGGCGATATCGCCGTCCATCGAATAGACGCTCTCGAAGACAATAAGCTTGGCGCGCTCGCGCCCGGCCTGCTGGAGCAGGCTTTCGAGATGCGCAAGATCGTTGTGGCGGAAAATCTTCTTCTCCGCGCCGGAGCGGCGCACGCCTTCGATCATCGAGGCGTGGTTGAGCTCGTCAGAGAGGATAAGGCAGTTCGGCAGCAGCCTGCCGATAGTGGAGATCGACGCCTCGTTGGAAATGAAGCCCGACGTAAAGACCAGCGCGGCGTCTTTGTCGTGCAGGTCGGCCAGTTCCAGTTCCAACTCGACCAGCGGGTGGTTGGTGCCGGAAATGTTGCGAGTGCCGCCGGCGCCCGAACCCATCGACCCGGCCGCATCCTGGGAGGCGGCGATAACCTGCGGATGCTGTCCCATGCCGAGATAATCGTTGGAACACCACACGGTGATTTCGCGCGCATCGCCATTGGCGCGCCAGATCGCCTTGGGAAACGAACCGACGATCCGCTCCAGATCAGCAAACACCCGATAGCGCCGCTCCGCATGGAGCTGGTCGATCGCTTCTTCGAAAAACCGCTGGTAGTTCATGTCGCCTTCCTGAGATTGCGGCCGGAAAATAGTCGTTGCGGCCAGATGCGTCCATGTCGCCCGGTCGGGCAAATTGCCACGCCGCGAAAGCGACGTTTCATGGGCTTTTGAGCCGATTCCGGATCCGGCGGCTTTTGAGCCGATTCGGATCCGGCGCGTTGATCTCGCGCAACCATTTGAAATTTTATTGGAACCATATCCGCAACGTCACGTTGGCGAACAAGCGGGTCACGGATGAGGGCCGGTTTCGGCTTGCCCGGTGAAACCGCTGTGTGGAAACGACAAACGGAGGTTTTGCCCCAACCGTGTGTGGAATTTGCGGAGAAGTACGCTTCGACGGCGCCCAGCCATCGACACTCGCCCAGACCAGGATGATGGAGGCGCTGGCACCACGTGGACCGGATGGAAGCGGCCTCGTGATGCATGGCAATGCAGCCCTTGCACACCGCCGGCTGAAGATCATCGACCTGACCGAAAAGGCCCGCCAGCCGATGGTCGATGCCGAGCTTGGCCTGACCATCGCCTTCAACGGATGCATCTATAATTATCCGGAGCTTCGCCAGGAACTGGAGCAGAAGGGCTACCGCTTTTTCTCCCACGGCGACACCGAGGTCATCCTCAAGGCGTGGCATGCATGGGGCAAGGAGTGCGTGAACCGTTTCCACGGCATGTTTGCCTTCGTGATCCACGAACGCGACAGCGGTCGTGTGGTGATGGCCCGGGACCGCTTCGGGATCAAGCCGCTCTACCTGGCCGAAACGCCGCATTCGGTGCGTTTTGCCTCTTCGCTGCCGGCGCTTTTGAAAGGCGGCGAAGTCGACACCTCGATCGACCGTCACGCGCTGCACCACTACCTCTCCTTCCACGCCGTCGTGCCGCCGCCGCGCACGATCATCAACGGCGTGCGCAAGCTGCCGCCGGCCACGATCCGCGTGATCGAGCCCGACCGACGCAAAACCGACACCGTCTACTGGTCGCCGCCCCACGAGCGCGATCCGTCGATGTCGGGCCTGTCGTCACAGGACTGGCGTGACCTTGTTCTGGATTCGCTGCGTACGGCGGTGAAGCGCCGCATGGTCGCTGACGTTCCGGTCGGCGTGCTGCTTTCGGGCGGCGTCGATTCGAGCATGATTGTCGGCCTGCTGGCCGAGCAGGGTCAGCATGGCTTGATGACCTTTTTTCGTGGGCTTCGAGGAAGCCAATGGCGAGAAGGGCGACGAGTTCGTCTATTCCGATCTGATCGCCAAGCACTTCGAAACCGACCATCACAAGATTTTCGTGCCGTCCGAGCGCCTGATGGAGGCGCTTCCGGGCGTGTTTGCCGCCATGTCGGAGCCGATGGTCTCCTATGACAATGTCGGCTTCTACCTGCTGTCGCAAGAGGTGTCGAAGCACATCAAGGTGGTTCAGTCGGGGCAGGGCGCCGACGAAGTCTTCGGCGGTTATCACTGGTATCCGCCGCTGGCCGCATCCAACGATGTCGTCGGGGACTATGCACGCGTGTTCTTCGACCGCTCGCACGAGACGATGTCGCGCCACGTGAATCCGGATTGGCTCGTCGACGAGGATGCCAGCCGGCAACTCGTGTCCGAACATCTGCTGCGAGGCGGTGCGGATACGCCCGTGGATGCCGCGCTTCGGCTCGACAGTCAGGTCATGCTGGTCGACGATCCGGTCAAGCGCGTCGACAACATGACGATGGCTTGGGGACTGGAAGCCCGAGTTCCGTTCCTCGACCATGAACTGGTTGAACTGGCTGCCAAGATTCCGCCCGAGGAAAAGCTGCGCGAGAACGGCAAGGGCGTGCTCAAGGATGCCGCGCGCCTGGTTGTTCCGCACGAGGTGATCGACCGCAAGAAGGGCTATTTCCCGGTTCCGCAGCTCAAATATGTCGATGGCCCCTATCTCGACATGGTGCGGGATGCCCTCACGTCGCGGGTAGCGAAAGAGCGGGGGATTTTCCGTGAGGACTATCTGGAAACGCTGTTTGCCAACCCGTCGGACCACATCACGCCGCTTCAGGGGTCCGAGCTCTGGCAGGTCGGCCTTCTCGAACTCTGGATGCAGACCCATGGGGTATAGTGGAATGGCCAAGAACCCCGGGGGCGACGATCGACAGCCGCGCAGTCGGTCGGACAAGGCGCTTGCGCACCGGCTCAAGCGGCTGCGAGCCGAATCGATGAAACCCCCGATGGGGCTTTCGGATGCTGAGACCGAGGCGCGGGAGGAAAACGCCTCGGTCGATTGCGGTTGGGGCAGGCTTCTGTTCGCCCAGACATTCGGGGAGCCCGAAGACCTGATCGAGGCGATGCGCAAGGAAGGACCGGAGCGGCGCGACATTGCCTTTATGTCCGGGACCCGCATGTGCTGCTCGCGGCGGCACCGCAGGAAGTCTTTCTCGACCCGTCGCACACGTTCCGCCTCGAACTTGCGACCTACCGGTCGAGCAGGCGCCAACCGCGCGGCTTCTTCGTGCGGCGACTTTCCTCCGAATCCGACGCCCGCGCCGTGAACCGCATTTATGCCGCGCGCGGCATGGTGCCGGTGCGGCCCGATTTCTTCTGGTCGAACCGCGATAATCGCGCCATCACCTATTTCGTCGCCGAGGACGAAGCATCCGGAGAGATCATCGGCACGGTGACCGGCATCGATCATGGCCGTGCATTTTCCGATCCGGAAAACGGTTCGTCGCTCTGGTGTCTGGCCGTCGACCCGCAGGCGCGTCACCCGGGCATCGGAGAGATGCTCGTTCGCCGGCTGGCCGAGCATTTCTCGGCGCGCGGCGCGGCCTATATGGACCTGTCCGTGCTGCACGACAACGACCAGGCGATCGCGCTTTACGAGAAGCTCGGCTTCCGGCGCGTGCCCGTCTTCGCGGTCAAACGCAAGAACCCCATAAACGAGAAACTCTATTCGAGCCCGCTCGCCGAATATGACGCGCTCAATCCTTACGCCCGACTGATCGTTGACGAGGCTCGGCGTCGGGGCGTTCATGTGGAGATCACCGATGCCGAGGGCGGTTTTTTTCGCCTCTCTCAAGGCGGACGGTCGGTCCATTGCCGCGAGAGCCTTTCCGAGCTGACCTCGGGCGTTGCTATGTCCATCTGCGACGACAAGGCCGTCACCGGCCGCGTGGTCGAGAATGCAGGCCTCGTGGTTCCGGAGCAGATGGTCGCAGAGGATGACGCCAAGGCGCTGAAGGCCTTTCTCAAGAAGCACGGCAGCGTTGTGGTGAAACCGGCGCGTGGGGAGCAGGGCAGGGGCGTCGCAGTCGGGCTCGAAACGCTGGAAGATATCGAGCGTGCCATCGCAGCCGCCCGCGAGATTTGCGACCGCGTTCTCGTCGAGGCCTGCTTTGCGGGCGAGGATCTGAGGCTTGTCGTCATCGACTTCAAATTGGTCGCGGCAGCGGTGCGCCGTCCGCCACGCATTGTGGGCGATGGAAGGCAAAAGATACGCAGCCTGATCGAAAGCCAGTCGCGCCGCCGCGCCGCCGCCACCGGCGGCGAAAGCCGCATCCCGGTCGACGCGGAGACGGAACGCTGCCTTGCCGCTGCGGGCCTCACACTGGACTCCGTGCCAAAGAAAGGCGAGGATATAGTCGTGAGGAAAACGGCGAATCTGCATACGGGCGGCTCCATCCACGACGTCACCGGCATCGTTCATCCGCGCCTGGTCGAGGCGGCGGTGGTGGCCGCGCGCGCAATCGACATCCCTGTCGTGGGTATCGATTTCATGGTGCGTTCGCCCAGCGATCCGGACTACGTCTTCATCGAGGCGAACGAGCGGCCTGGACTTGCCAACCACGAACCGCAGCCGACGGCGGAGCGCTTCCTCGATCTGCTGTTCCCTCTCTCGGGACACAGGGCTGCTGCACAGGCACTCGGCAAGCTCTAATGGCAATCGACGAAGCTTATCTGCTAGCGCAACTCAAGGCGCTTCTGGAGATCGACAGCCCCACCGGCTACACGGATCAGGTCGTCCACTACTGCTCGCAGGAACTTGAGCGCCTTGGTCTTAAACCGGAACTGACCCGGCGCGGCGCTATCCGCGCGGTGCGTCAGGGAAGCCGGCGCAAGGGCGCCCGCGCCATCGTCGCCCACCTCGACACGCTTGGCGCGCAGGTCAAGCTTGTGAAGGACAACGGCCGGCTGGAACTGGTGCCGATCGGTCACTGGTCGGCGCGTTTCGCAGAAGGCGGTCGCGTGACGCTCTACAGCGAGCAGGGCAGTTTCCGTGGAACCGTTTTGCCGCTGAAGGCGTCCGGTCACACATTCAACGACGATGTCGATACGCTGCCAATCGGCTGGCCCAATGTAGAGCTGCGCATCGATGCGGTGACGCAGTCGCGCGCCGAGACGCGCGCGATGGGCATCGATGTTGGCGATTTCGTCGCCTTCGACACCGGTGCGGAGTTCCTCGACAACGGCTTCATCAATTCGCGCCATCTGGATGACAAGGCCGGCGTCGCCATCGCGCTGGCGGCACTGGAGTCGCTGGAACGGGAAAACGTCACGACGCCCGTTGACGTGCATTTCCTCTTCACCATCGCTGAAGAGGTGGGTGTGGGCGCTGCCGCTATCGTTACCTCGGAGATAGCATCGATGGTGACGATCGATAACGGCACGACAGCCCCCGGCCAGAATTCATCCGAGTTCGGCGTCACGATCGCCATGGCCGATCAGGCCGGTCCCTTCGACTATCACCTGACGAAGAAGCTGGTCGATCTATGCCGCGAGGAGGACATCCCGTTCCAGAAGGACGTGTTCCGCTATTATCGGTCGGATTCAGCCTCGGCCATCGAGGCGGGCCATGACGTGCGCACCGCGCTGATTGCGTTCGGCATCGATGCCTCTCACGGCTATGAGCGAATTCACACGCACGCGCTGACATCGGTTGCGTCGCTGACGGCTGCCTACGCGTCGAGCCCGCTGGAGATTGCGCGCGACGTCAAGGACGTGTCAGGGCCGGAAGGCTTTCCGAGCCAGCCGACCGAAGAGGCCAGCCAGCCCGACTTCGATCCCGAGAAGATCGCCGGCGCGGAGTAGGCGGCGTCAGCGCTGCACGACGATACGCGTGTTCTTCAGGCCTTCGCGCCGCGTCATCTCGAACAGAACCCTGGCATTTTCCGGATGCAGGCGGATGCAGCCTGACGATGCGGGTCGGCCGAGCCGGCTGATCTGATCGGTGCCGTGCACGGCGTAATTGCCGTTGTAGAAGATAGAGTACGGCATCGGCGCGTTGTTGTAGCGGCTGGACCGATGGTTCTTGGAAAGCCATTTGGCGGACCAGGTTCCCGACGGGGTCACCTTGCCCGCGCGGGCCGTCGAAACCTTCCAGCGATATTTGACCTTACCGCCATGCATCACCGTCATGGTCTGGGTCGAGATGTCGACCTTGGCGACGATCGTCGCTGCTTCTGCCGTTAGTGGCGCGCCGATAACGATAGCCGACGCGAGTGCGATACCTGCAATCAGTTTCATTTCTGCCCTAAGCCCCGTTTATGCCGAGAACAGGATAGTCGCTTCCAAATATAGCGACAATTCATTTTCGCGTTATGAAGAAAAAGGCTTAATAACCGCTTGCGTTACAGCGCCATGAGAGATCGAGGTCTCGCCGCGGTCTTACGACGGCCAAAAATCAGACGCTCGGATATAAGTCGGAACACGGGGGATCAGCGCGCGCGGTCGCGTGTTGCCTAACGTGGTGCTGTCACAGCACGGCCGCGCAACAGACGTACCGGGAGGAATACCGCGCTGGCCCGCAAGGGAGGACCGAAAGCATGAAACTGAAACTCATCAGTACTGTCGCAGCGCTCGCGATCCTCGCGCCCGCCGCGGCATTGGCACAGGACGACACGATCAAGATTGGTCTGATGGCGCCGCAGGAAGGCGTCTTCACCGAGCCCGGCAATGACGGCATCCGTGGTTTCGAGCTCGCGCTGAAGAAGTTCAACGGCGAGATCAACGGCAAGAAGATCGAATGGGTGCTCGGCCCGACCGACGCTACGCCTGATCGCGCGGTGCGCGAGGCCCGAAAGCTCATCGAGCAGGACCAGGTGGATTTCATCATCGGGCCGTTGTCGGGCTCCGAAGGCCTGGCGCTGCGCGACTACGCAAAGACCATCCCCGGCAAGACGATCATCAATGCCGCGTCGGGCGCGCTTGAAACGACCTATGTCGATCCGGCGCCGAATTTCTTCCGCTTCCATCCGGATGGCGCGCAGTGGGGCTATGGCCTTGGCAGTTATGTCGTCAACGAAAAGGGCTGGAAGAAGGTCGCCACCATCGCCGCCGACTATTCGTTCGGCTACACCAACTTCATGGGCTTTGCGGTCGACTTCTGTAAGGCCGGCGGCGAGATCGTGGAGCGCTTCTGGCTGCCGCTGGGCAGTGGCGACTTCGCGTCGATCATCGCGGCTCTGCCCTATGACGTCGATGCCATCTATCTCGGTGTCGGCGGCACGGACGCCATCAACTTCCTGAACCAGTACGAGCAGGCCGGCGGCGATACCAACATCATCGGTGGCACGATCATGGTCGACCAGACGGTTCTGACCGCGCGCGGGCGCGCCAAGGAAGCGCTGATCGGCACGCCGAGCTCCGGCGTTCAGGCGGACGACTGGCAGGACGAGAACTGGCAGGCTTATGTGAAGGCCTATCAGGAAGCGTTCCCGGACGGGCTGCCCACGCCGTCGCTGTTTGCCACCAACTACTACAACTCGACCATAGGTGCGCTGATGGCGCTTGAGGCGATCGACGGCGAACTCGACGATGACCAGGCAAACTTCCACGCCGCCCTTTCGGCGGTGGAGATGGATACGCCGAACGGCCACATAAAGCTCGACGAGAATCGTCAGGCTATCGGCTCGGTGTTCATCACCGAAGTGGTCGAAGGCGACGACGGCGAACTCTACAACACGTTCAAGGCCAAGGTCGACAATGTCGACCAGAAGCTCGGCATGACCAAGGAGGAGTTCGATGCTATCGGCCTTCCTTCCCGCGATACGCCGGATTGCGCGGCGTTGAATCCGTAACGCGAATGCGGACGGGCAGGGTTCGATCCCTGCCCGTCGGCTCTCTTCGGACAGATTCATTCGGCAGGGCGGACGACACTCATCGCGCCGTCGCCCGGCGGAGCGCGTTGCCATGTCGCTCATCAGCTACGTGACCAAGATTCATTTCGCGGAGAACGTCCTGGAGGACGCGCTCGAGGCCGAACTGGAGCGGCTCGGTCTGTGTCGGCTGATGATCGTTTCAGACAATGGCACCTCGCGGCGCAATGTGCTGGATCGGCTGCTCGCAGCCGTGCCGCGGCCGGTTTCCCCAACTGTCTACGAAAGCGGATGCTGCCGGGCAACGGAAGAGGCCTGTGCCGAGGCCGCGAACCTTTACCTCGATTGCGAGGCGGATGGCCTGATTGCGTTCGGCGGGGCGGCCGCTTTCAACCTGACGAAGGCCGTCGCGCTGCGCGTGAGCCATGATGGCGCCTTGCGCAATTACGCGGGCACCGAAGGCGGCAGGCCGCGCATCCTCGATGTAATTCCCCGATGATCGCCATCCCGACAATCGCGGGTTCGTGTGCGGAGACTGTCGGCATCGCTGTCGTTTCCCTTCGCGACGGTTCCAATGTTTCGTTTGTTAGCCAGTTCCTGACGCCGCGTGTAGTGATATGCGATCCGACGCTGACGCTTGATTTGCCTGCCGGCGATACGGCCGCTGCCGGCATGGACGCTCTGACCCACTGCCTCGAGACCTATATTTCCACCGCGTACAACCCACCGGCAGATGGCATCGCACGGGACGGACTACGCCGGGCGATTGCCCATCTGGAGCGCGCCGTCGCCGACGGTAGCGATCTCAACGCCCGCCGCGAGATGATGGCGGCGGCGCTCAATGGGGCGCTGGCCAACCAGAAGGGGCTCGGTGGCGTTCATGCGATGAGCCACGCGCTGAGCGGCGTCGTGTCCGGTACGCTCGATCATGGCGCCACCAATGCTGTGCTTCTTCCGCTGGTGCTGGAGTTCAACGCACCGGCCGTGGCCGACCGCTACGAGGACATCAAGCGCGAGTTCCGGCTTCCGGCCCGTGCCAGCCTTGCGGACGCCATCATGCGGCTGCGCGAGCGCATCGCGCTGCCGGCGCGTCTCGGCGACATCGGCGTGATTGGCGGTGACCTGCCGCGCGCGCCGCGACATTGGCAGCCGCGGATTACGCCAACCGTACGAACCCCCGCCATGCCGGCGCACACGACTATCTTTCCATGCTGCAGGCCGCATTATGAGCCGTCTTTCTGACGTTGCGTCATGGGGGCTGGACTCGGCCGCAGGCTGGATTACAGTGAAAGAAAAAATCCGCATCCCGAAAAATTGCGGAAAGGGAGGAGCATGAGCACCGCGTTGGCAGTGCATCACGGGCCATTTGGTCGCGTGGCGCTGTACAATCTTGATCGTTCGCTGGCCCTGCATGCACACAGGGAAGGCCATCTGATCTTTCACATCCAGGGCCCCGCCGCGTCCATCAGGATCGATGAAGACGTCTATCCACTGTCCGGCGGGCAGGCTGTAGCAATCAGCCCATGGCAGCCGCACAACTACATGTCGCTGGATCATGATGAGCCGTCGCTCTTTCTCACTCTGTACATAAAGCCGTTCTGGTTTCTCGAGGCGAGCCGCCAGGCCAATGCCGCGCTGCGCTTCGGGCGCAGCCCGATCGATGTGACGGAACAGATCTGCCGCCTGTCGCTGCAGGTATCGTCCGCCATGCTTGAGGATGCGGACGACAGCTTCGTCGCCGGCTATCTCTACGAGCTGACGCAGGCCTGCTTCGACCAGTCGTGGCAGTGGGTCGCGGAAGGCGCGACCTTCACCCGCTGCGCGCCGCCCGTGCGGGACTTCCGCGTGCGCAACTCGGTCAAGCTCATGCAGCATCGCGTCAGCGAGCGCATCGTCCTCGACGAAATCGCCAAGGACTCCGGCCTGTCGCGGCCGCACTTCTACAAGCTCTTCCGCCAGCAGGTGGGCATCACACCCAATATCTACCTGAACACCCTGCGCATGGAGAGCGCGCTTCAGCGTCTGACAACCTCGCACGACGCCGTGACCGATATAGGTCTCGATCTCGGCTTCTCCTCTCAGGCGAGTTTCACGCGCTTTTTCATCGCCAATGCCGGCATCGCGCCGAGCGACTATCGGCGCGTCGTTCATTTCGCCGGCGTTGCCTGACGGAAGCATTTCCGTCGACGGCAGTCGGTTTTGGCGATGATTGGCGACAGCAAGAGACTGTCGGGTATGCGCGATCGCGCATCTTGCGCTTAGCTTGACGACGAACAGATGCGATGCGGCTCTAGGGAGGAGAGTATCGGCATGATCGGCAGTCGAGTGCGACCGTTGTCGGAAGACCGGTCCGGGAGGACGGGTTGAACGGCTTTGTCCAGCGCAACCCTATCTGGACGGTAATCATTGCCGTGCTCGTCGCCGCGTTCGTCTGGGCCGTGGTGGCACCCTGGCCGCCCGGCATGGAGGCGGTGGTCGGGCGCAAGCAGATCTTCCTCAATGCGCTTTTCAACGGCATCACGCTGGGCGCGCTCTATTTCCTCGTGGCAAGCGGCTTCACCCTCATCTTCGGCCTGATGAAGAACGTGAACCTCGCGCATGGTTCGCTCTATCTGCTGGGCGGCTATATCGGCTACGAATTCGCGGAAGCGACGGGATCGTGGCTCGGAGCCTTCGTCGTTTCCTTCGTCATCGTGGCGCTGCTCGGCATCGTCCTGCAATATGTCGTTTTCCGGCGGATGGAGGGCGAGGACCTGCGCCAGACGCTGGTGACGATCGGCATCTCGATCGTGCTGGCGGACCTGATGCTGTGGCGTTGGGGGAGCCATTCATACCAGATACTGTCGCCCGATTTCCTCAGCGGACCGACGACGCTGCCTCTGATCGCGGGCGTACGCGGCGATGGCGAGATCGTCTATCTGAGATTCCCGGCAGTACGCATCGCCATTCTTGTCGCTTCCATCGTGCTCGGCGCGCTGATGTGGCTGGCGCTCAACCGCACCCGCATCGGCATGCTGATCCGCGCAGGTGTCGACGACCGCGACATGCTCGCCGCCTCTGGCGTGCGTATCCAGTATGTCTTCGTGCTGGTCTTTGCCTTCGGCGCGGGTCTCGCCGGCATGGCAGGCATAGTCGGCGGCACCTTCCAGTCGGTCGCGGCCGGCGAGGACATGCGTTTCCTGCTTGCCTCGCTCGTCGTCGTTATCGTCGGCGGGATGGGATCGATCTTCGGGGCAGCGCTCGGCGCGCTGCTCATCGGCCTCGCCGAACAGCTCGGCTCGGTTTACGCGCCGACCTATTCGGTCGTTCTCACCTTCCTCATCATGGCGCTCGTGCTGGCATTTCGCCCGCAGGGCCTCCTCGGGCGCTGAGCCATGGCCGCAGTGGACCCGACCAGCGTTGAAGGAGGCAGGAGGGCGGCCAGGACCGGGCAAGCCTCGGACGTGCCGGCCTGGCTCCAGGGGTTGCCCGTCTCATGGTGGGTCGTCGGCGTCATCCTTCTGTTCATGCCGGTCGTTGCCAATGATTTCATCCTGTTCCAGATCTTCGGCTGGGGGTTCATCCTCGGCATGATCGCGCTCAGCCTGATGTTTTTGGGCGGATATGGCGGCATGGTCAGCCTCGCGCAGATGTCGATCGCAGCCCTTGCCGGCTACATGATCGCCATACTCGGCAGCAGCGGCGTCCAGACCATCAGCCTCAACTGGCCGTGGTGGCTGGCGATCCCGGTAGCGATCTTCATAGCGGCCGCGTTCGCCACCATGATCGGTGCGCTGGCGGTGCGTACCGAGGGCATCTATACGATCATGATCACGCTCGCGATCGCGGCGGCCTTCTTCTATTTCACGCGTCAGAACTACACGATCTTCAACGGCTATACCGGCTTTGCCAACGTGGTCCCGCCGGACCTGTTCGGCATCAACTGGCGCCAATCCGTGCCATTCTATTACCTGTCGCTGGCCTGCGCGGTCATCGCCTATTGCGTCGTGGTCTACGTGTCCCGCTCACCCTTCGGGCTTGCCCTGCAGGGCGTTCGCGACAATCCCCGCCGCATGGCCGCCCTCGGCTTCAACGTTTTCGCGCACCGCGTCTTCGCCTACACGTTTGCGGGCGCTATCGCCGCCGTCGCCGGCATTCTGATGGCCTGGCAGAACGCGCAGATATCGCCGGGCACAGCAGGCTTGCCGGCGGTCATCGACATCCTCGTCATCGCTGTCGTCGGTGGCATGAAGCGGCCGATCGGCCCGTTTATCGGGGCGCTGATCTACGTCGTCCTACGCACTTTCGCGCCGGACATCCTGCTGACGCTCGGTCTTTCGGGCGATCGTTTCAAGCTGCTGATCGGCCTCGGTTTCCTGGCCATCGTCTACTGGTCGCCGGATGGTGTGCTCGGGCTGTGGGAGCACTGGCGCGCTCGCCGCGCCAAGGCAGGTGATCCGCTGACACGTGGCGGAGACGCGCAATGAGCCCGGCCGCCAGCACCGTGGAACCGCGCAGCGTGGGCGATCTCCTGAACGCGACCGGCAGCGGCAATGCGCTGGAACTGCGCGGTGTCACCCGCATGTTCGGTGCACTCGCGGCGCTGACCGATGTGACGCTGACCGTCAAGCCCGGCGAACGGCGCGGCGTGCTGGGGTCCAACGGTGCCGGCAAGACGACGCTGTTCAACTGTGTGACCGGCGATTTCCTGCCCACATCGGGCACGATCCGCTTGTTCGGCGAGGACGTGACTCGTTTTCCGGCACACGAACGCATCCGCCGCGGGTTGCGACGCACCTACCAGATATCGCTGCTGTTCGGCGGCCTCACCGTTCTCGACAATGTCTACCTCGCCTGCCGGGGCGTTTCGCGCGGCCGCTTCTCGCTGGTGCGCCCACGCCGCAATGACGCGCTGATGCAGTCGGCTTTCGAGCTCATCGAGGCCGTGCACCTGAGCGATGTCGCCGAGACGCTGGTGGCCGAGCTTTCCTACGGCCAGCAGCGGCAGCTCGAAATCGCGCTGGCGCTCGCCGGTGCGCCGCGCTTCATCCTGTTCGACGAGCCTGCTGCCGGCCTTTCACCGACCGAGCGAGCCGACCTTGTAGCGATCCTCACCAGCCTGCCTAGGCATATAGGCTTCATCATCATTGAGCATGACATGGACGTCGCGCTGCGCGTCGCAGAGAGCGTTTCGATGATGCACAACGGCCGCATCTTCAAGGAAGGCCTGCCGAGCGAGATCGAGAACGATCCCGAGGTGCAGGAACTCTACCTCGGAGGAGGCCATGGCTGAACGCCAGGGGAGAGACGGCGCATAGGCCAGCCGACGCTCGAGATACGCGGGCTCAACGTCTATTACGGCGCTTCGCACGCCTTGCAGGGCGTGGATCTGACGCTCGATAGCGGCGTGGTCTCGGTTGTCGGCCGCAACGGCATGGGCAAGACGACCCTGTGCAACGCGATCATGGGCCTGGTGCCCGTGTCCAGCGGATCGATCACCTTCGCCGGGCAGCAACTGGTCGGTCTCACGCCGTCGCGTATCGCGCAGCTCGGCATCGGCTATGTGCCGCAGGGACGCCGCCTTTGGCGTTCGCTCACGGTCGATGAACACCTGCGCATGGTGGGCGCAGGCAGGAGCGGCGCCTGGACCATCGACCGTGTCTATTCAACCTTCCCGCGCCTTGCCGAGCGTAAGACCAATGGCGGCGGGCAGCTTTCGGGCGGGGAGCAGCAGATGCTGGCCATCGCGCGCGCACTGCTGGTCAACCCGAAGCTCCTGGTCATGGACGAGCCGACGGAGGGCCTCGCGCCGGTCATCGTCAATCAGGTCGAGGAAATCCTGCTGCATATCGGCGAGGAGGACGGCATCGACGTTCTCGTCATCGAGCAGAATATCGGCGTGGCGACGGCGGTGGCCGAGCGTGTCGGCATCATGGTCAACGGTCGCATCAACCGCGTGATCGATTCTGCCCAGCTCGCCACAGACCGCGATCTGCAGCAGCGGCTGCTGGGCGTCGGCCGCCATTCGGAGGATGACGGACGACGCCAGGCCACGACGGACACGGAAGGCGAGGCCGCTCCAGTTCCCGTTCAGCCGGCCGCGCAGAAAATCTACCTTTCCAATCCGGTCGTGCCGACACGATGGTCCCGGCCGGTGCCTCGCCGCCAGATCATTCAGTCGGCACGTACGGTCAGCGGCACCACCGGGCCGGCGGCAGCGCGAGGGCTCCCCGAACTGCGGCCGCTCGCCACGCCCGGTGAGCAGGTGGTGATCGTTGCCGGCACGCTCGACACGAAAGGCGAGGAACTGCGCTTCATGCGCGACCTCATTCGCGAAGCCGGGCTGCCAGTGCGCATGGCCGACCTTTCCACTGCCGGCCGTCATTCCGGCGCGGAGATTCCAGCCCATCAGATCGCGGCCTATCATCCGCGCGGGGCAAGCGGCGTCTTCTCCAGCGATCGTGGCGAGGCCGTCGCTGGCATGACGCTCGCCTTCGAACGGTGGATCCGCCGCCAGTCGGGCATTGCCGGCATCATCGCGGCAGGCGGATCGGGCGGCACGGCGATGGTGGCGCCTGCGATGCGAGCGTTGCCCGTCGGCGTGCCCAAGATCATCATCTCCACCATCGCGTCGGGCGACGTCTCGCGTTATGTCGGCCCGGCCGACATCACGATGATGCATTCGGTCGCCGACGTTCAGGGCCTCAATTCGATCACGCGGCAGGTGCTGGCCAACGGCGCCAACGCGCTTGCCGGCATGGTGCGGGCGCGCCGGGATACGCAGCAGCAGTCCGGGCGCGACGATCGGCCCGCGGTCGCGCTTACCATGTTCGGCGTGACCACCGCTTGCGTGCGCCAGATCGCGGCCGAACTCGAAAGCGACCACGACTGCCTCGTCTTTCACGCCACTGGCACCGGTGGTCAGTCGGTGGAGAAGCTGGTCGAGTCCGGCCAGCTCGAAGGCGTGATCGACGTCACCACCACCGAGGTTTGTGACATGCTGGTGGGGGTGTCTTTCCCGCGACGGAAGACCGCTTCGGCGCGATGATTCGCGCGCGCATGCCCTATATCGGCTCGGTCGGCGCGCTCGACATGGTGAACTTCCGCGCTTTCGAGACGGTGCCGGAGGCCTTCCGTAGTCGCAACCTCTACCGGGACAATCCGGAAATCACCCTGATGCGAACCACCCCGCAGGAGAACGCGGCCATGGGGCGCTGGATCGGCGAACGGTTGAACAGGATGGAAGCGCCGGTGCGCTTCTTCCTGCCGGAGGGCGGTGTTTCCGCGCTCGATGCGCCCGGCCAGCCGTTCCATGACCCGGCGGCCGACGAGGCGTTGTTCGCGGCTTTGGAAGGCACGGTGCGCCAGACCTCGACACGGCAGCTCATCCGCCTGCCGCATCACATCAACGCCCCTGAATTCTCCGCCGAGATCGTGAAGGCCTACCGGACGCTGCATGGCGGCGGGCGGCCGCAGCGGCGGGCAAAGGTTAGGTAGCAGCATGGCGATACCGCGACAGCAAATCCTGGAAAAATTCCGCGCGATGATCGCGCGAGGCGAGCCGATCATCGGTGGCGGCGCCGGCACGGGACTTTCGGCCAAGTGCGAGGAAGAAGGCGGCATCGACCTCATCGTCATCTACAATTCCGGGCGCTACCGCATGGCCGGTCGCGGCTCGCTTGCGGGCCTGCTTGCCTATGGCGATTCCAACGCGATCGTCGTTGACATGGCGCGCGAGGTGCTGCCGGTGGTGAAGCACACGCCTGTGCTGGCCGGCGTCAACGGTACCGATCCATTCCGTGTGATGGATGTCTTCCTGCCGGAGCTGAAGCGCCTCGGCTTTTCCGGCATCCAGAACTTTCCGACCGTCGGTATCATCGACGGCACCTTCCGCGCCAATCTGGAAGAGACCGGCATGTCCTACGGGCTCGAGGTCGACATGATCGCCAAGGCCCGCGCACTCGACATGCTGACGACGCCCTATGTCTTCAACGAGGACGAGGCGGCGGCCATGGCGCGGGCGGGTGCCGACATCATCGTATGCCATATGGGCCTGACGACGGGCGGCTCCATCGGCGCCGAGACTGCGCTGAAGCTGGAGGACTGCCCGGGGCTTATCGATGCCTGGGCCGAGGCCGCGCTGAAGGTCAATCCGGATGCGATCGTGCTTGCCCATGGCGGGCCGGTCGCGATGCCCGAAGACGCGGATTTCATCATGAAGAACACCGCCAATTGCCATGGCTTCTATGGAGCCTCTTCGATGGAGAGGTTGCCGACCGAAGTCGCGCTTACCGAGCAGACCCGCCAGTTCAAGCGGATCAAGGGAAAATGACATGCCGATAGAATTCATCACGTCGGCACCTTCGCGGGAGGGACGAAAATGACTGGACAGATCATCGGCCAGCTCATCCTGTGGCTCATCGCAGCCGTCATAGTCATCGCCATCATCTACTGGGTGATGAACTGGCTCTACCGCCGGTCGACGAAGGAGATAGCCTTCGTGCGGACCGGCTTCCTCGGCGAGAAGGTTGTGATCGACGGCGGCGCCTTCGTATGGCCCATCGTCCACGACGTAACACCGGTCAGCATGAACACGCTGGTGCTGGAGGTCGTCCGCAACAAGGACCAGGCCCTGATTACCCGCGACCGCATGCGCATCGATGTGGAAGCGGAGTTCTATGTGCGGGTGCGGCCGACACGCGAGGCGGTGTCGGTTGCGGCCTCCACGCTGGGCCGGCGAACGCTGGACGCCAAGAACCTGCACGAACTGCTGGTCGGCAAATTTGAAAGCGCCATGCGCGCGGTCGCGGCCGAAATGTCGATGGGCGAAATGCACGAGCAGCGCGGGGTCTATGTCAGCCGCGTTCGCGAGGCGGCGCAGGAAGACTTGTCCCGCAACGGCCTGGAGCTGGAGTCGGTCGCTATCGTCGACATCGACCAGACCGCGCTCGAATATTTCAACCCCTCGAACCGCTTCGATGCCGAAGGTCTGACGGCGCTCATCAAGGACATCGAAGAGCGTCGCACGCTGCGCAACGACATCGAGCAGGGTGCGATGATCCAGATCCGCACCCGCAACCTCGAGGCGGAGAAGCAGTCGCTCGAGATCGAGCGCGCGAGCGAAGAGGCAAGGCTGGAGCAGGAGCGCGACGTCGAGTTCCGGCGCGCCCACCAGCGCGCGCAGCTTGCCCGCGAACGCGCCGAACGCGATACCGAGGCCGAAAGTGCGCAGATCACCGCGCGAGAAGCGATCGAGCGCGCGCGCATCGCCAACGAGCAGTCGATTGCAGAAAGCCGCATCGCCTCCGAACGCGAGATCAGGCAGCGCGAGATCGAGCGCCAGCGCGCAATCGACTCTGCCGAAATCACCACGCGCGAGGAGATCGAGAAGGCCCGCATCGCGCAGGAACGCGCGATCAAGGAAGCGCGCATCGATAACGAGAAGGAAACGCAAACTCGCGAAATCTCTCGCCAGCGCGAAGTCGATCAGGCCGAGATCGCAGCAAAGGAATCGACCGAGAAGGCCCGCATCGAACAGGAGCGCGCGGTCGCCGAAAGCCGCATCACGACCGAGCAGGACATTCGCCGGCGCGAGATCGAGCGCAGCCGTGCCATCGAGGAAGCCGAGATCGCCTCACGCGAGGCGACCGAGAAGTTGCGTATTCTCGAAGCTGCCAACACCAACGAAGAGCGCATCGAGACGGACCGCAAGATCCGCGAGCTGGAGATCGGCAAGCAGAAGGCGCTGGAGGAAGCCGAGATCGCTGCGGGACAAGCCACAGAGGCAGCCCGCATCGCGCGCGAAAAGAAGATCGCGGCCGAACGCATCGCCTACGAGCAGGAAACGCGCGAACGCGAAATCGCCCGCAACCGGGCCGTCGACCAGGCCGACATCTCGGCACGCGAGCTGATCGAAAGTGCCCGCATCGAGGTGGAAGCCAAGATCGAGCGCGAGCGCATCGACAGCGAACGCGGCACGCGTGAGCGCGACATCGAACGCCGGCAGATGCTGGACGAGGCGCAGGTCGCGGCCGACGAGGCGGTCGAGGCCGCCCGCATCGCGCAGAGAAAGATGCTCGACTTCGAGCGCATCACCGCCGAGCAGGAGACGCGGGAACGCGAGATCGAACGCGAGCGGATCGTCGAGGAGGCGAGCGAACGGCGCATCGTCGAGCTCGCCGCCAGAAAGAGCGAACGCGCCGAGGCGGACGCCAAGGTGCGGCAGGCCGAGATCCTGGCGCAGCGCGACGTGGAGCGCAGCGACATCGCACGCCAGCAGGCTCTGGACGCGGCAAAGCTCGAACGCCAGCGCGCGCTGGAACAGCTCGAGATCGCCCGCGTCCAGACGCTTCGCGAGGCCGAGATTGCTTCGAAAGAAGAGATTGAACGCGCCCGCATCGCGTCCGAGCGAGGTCTCGACGAGGCCCGCATCGGTCACGAGACCGAGCGGCGCCGGCTGGAGGTCGAGCGCGAGCGCAATATCGAGAGCGCGCAGATGGAAAAGGCCATCGTGCTCTACCGCAAATCGCTGGAGGAATCGGCTGCCCGTGCCGAGGCCGACATTGCCAGAGCCCGCGCGGCCGAGGCCGAGGAGCAGATCAAGACCGCCCGCGAGACCGAGGAGGCCAACCGTCGCAAGAGCGTCGATGTGCTGATGGCGGAGAAGCGCGCTCAGGAGGAAAAGATCGCCGCCGAGGCCGAGAAGGTCCGCCGCGCGGTCGAGGCCGAGGCGCAGAAGCTGCTCAACGAGGCCGAAAACGTGCTGTCCGATCCGGCCCGGCATTCGCTGTTCCGCCGCAAGCTGCTGGAGCATGTCGAGGGCATCGTTTCGGCCTCCGTCAAGCCGCTGGAGAAGATCCAGGACATCCGCATCATGCAGCTCGACGGCATCGCAGGCGGACACGGGGGCGAACGGGCCAACATGACCGACGAGGTCATCAACTCGGCGCTTCGCTATCGCGTCCAGGCCCCGCTGGTCGACAGCCTGCTTGCCGACATCGGCATCGAGGGTGGCAACCTGACGAAGCAGGGCGGCCTGATCCGCGAGGCGTCCGACCTGACGCGCATCGCCGGTGAGGTGCAGAAACAGCAGCGCTCTGGAGGTGACGGTGGCTCCAGCGGTGGCGGCAGCGGGTCCGATGGCGGCGGCAAATCGTCGTCCGGTTCGCGGTCGAAGAAATAGGAGCCGGCAATGCCAAGGGTATTCGTCTCCACTGTCATCGATGCGCCGCCCGCCAGGGTTTGGGAACGGATCAGGGATTTCAACGCGCTGCCGCGCTGGCATCCCCGCATCCGCGAAAGCCGCATCGAAAACGGCGAGCCTTCCGACAAGGTCGGCTGCGTGCGCGATTTCACGCTGCAGAACGGCGACCGCCTACGCGAAAAGCTGCTCGGCCTGTCGGACTACGACATGTTCTGCACCTACGCGATCCTCGAAGGACCGATGCCGCTGACCGATTACGTCGCGACGTTGCGGCTAACGCCGATAACGGATGGCGACCGCACCTTTGCCGAATGGTCGGCCGAGTTCGAGTGCGCCGACGAGGTGGCCGACGACCTCGTCGGGGGATCGGCACCAATGTTTTCCAGGGCGGCTTCGACGCGCTCAAGCGACATTTCGGGGGATAGGCGGATGCTTGCCGACGCTGCCTCTTTACGTTGCCCCCTCTGGCCTGCCGGCCATCTCCCCCACACGGGGGAGATCAGCCGTCGGCCGATCTTTCGCCAATCTCCAGCGTTGGAGAGGCAGCGCTGAGCGTGAAGCTGCCGATCTCCCCCTTGTGGGGGAGATGTCCGGCAGGACAGAGGGGGCGTGAAGGAACGCGAAGCATTCGGGAGTTGCGATCAACCAAAGAGATCGCCCCATGGTGAAGATCGTCAAATCCACCATCATGGAAGCGCCTGTCGAGGCCGTGTGGGAGGTGCTGCGCGACTTCAACGGCCACGACCAGTGGCACCCGGCGGTCGCCGACAGCCACATCGAGCGCGGACAGCCCTCCGACAAGGTTGGATGCGTTCGCCGCTTCTATCTGGCCGATGGTTCGGAACTGCGCGAGCAGCTTCTGACCATGTCCGACATCGACATGGCGTTCTCCTATTGCCTGCTCGATACGCCGATCCCGTTGCTCAACTACGTCGCCCATGTCCGTCTGATCCCGGTGACCGACGGCGATATGACGTTCTGGCACTGGGAGTCGCGCTTCGACACGCCGCCGGGCCGCGAAGCCGAGCTTCAGAAGCAGGTCGGCGAGGAAATCTACGAGGGCGGCTTTCACGCTGTCCGCGCCTTCATGGGGCTAGCGCCCGCATCGCAGGGAGGGGCCTGATGCCCGTGAAAGTGGAGACCTACGATCGCGTTGAAGAGGCCGCGCGCGCCCTCTCGGCAAGCCGTTCGGCGCGTTTTCTTGGCGGTGGCACGCTTGTCATGCGCGCGGTGAATGCCGGCGACCAGTCGTTCGATACGATCATTCGACTGCGCGATCCCGATTTTCGGACGATCAGGATGCAGGGCGACGGTCTCGTCATCGGTGCCGGGGTCACCATGGCCGCGCTCGTCGCCAATCGCGATGCGGCATTCCTCGCAACCGTCGCGCGGGTGATCGGCGGTCCGGCCATCCGCAACATGGCGACCGTTGGCGGCAACCTGTTTGCCAGCGGCAATTACGGCGATCTCGCCGTGGCGCTGCTGGCTCTGGGCGCCACGGTGCAGCTCGCCGGCAGCGGCAGCCGCAGCATGCCGATCGACGAGTTCCTGCGCGACCGCGACCGCGACCGCCATGCGACCTCGCTGGTCCAGTCGGTCACGGTGCCACGGCCGCGTGACCCCGCCGCATTTCGCTTCACCAAGGTCAGTCGCGTGAAGCCGAAGGGTGTGTCGCTGATGTCGATCGCGGCGCTCCTGCCGCAGTCGGGCGGGCGCGTGCAGGGCGCGCGCGTCGCCTATGGCGCAATGGGGCCGACGCCGCTGCGCGCTATTGCGGTCGAACGCGCGCTTGAAGGACAGGCGCTCGATGCCGCTGCCATCGATCGGGCGGCCGCGCTGGCGGTAGAGGGCATCGCGCCGCCGACCGACGCGCTCGCCTCATCCTGGTATCGGGCGGAGGTGGCCGGTGTGCATCTGAAACGGCTTCTGGCCGGGGAACGGAGATAGGCATGGCGAAGAAACCGGTCCAGTTTCGTCTCAACGGCTCGGAAAAGGCGGTGTTCGTCGACGACGGGCAGAACCTCCTCGATGTGCTGCGTCGCGGAGTCGGCGACCTGACGCCGAAATATGGCTGCGGGCAGGGAACCTGCGGCACCTGCACGGTGCTGATCGATGGCGAGCCGCATCTGTCATGCCTGACGCTCGCCGAAACCATCGACGGCCGGCAGGTCTCCACCACCGCCGGGCTTGCGCGCGGCAGCGAGCTTCATCCGCTGCAGGCCGCCTTCATGGATGGGTTCGCCGCCCAATGCGGCTACTGCACGCCGGGCATGCTGATGGCCGCGAGCGCGCTGCTGGAGCGTAACCCGGACCCTTCGCGCGAGGACATCGTGGAAGCCATCTCCGGCAATATCTGCCGCTGCACCGGCTACGAGCCGATCATCAACGCGATCCTTGCCGCGGCGAAGGCCGGCGGTGCGCGGCGCTACGGGTAGGTGAGCCAAATGAGCATCGAGTTCCGCAAGGAATATTTCGCCGACGAGCGCGACGACAACCTGAACGAGGTGGGCAAGCCGACCCAGCGCCAGGATGCGCTTGGCCACGTCACCGGCAGGTCGCCCTATTTCGACGACCATCTCTTCGACGGACTGCTTCACATCCGCTGCGTGAGAAGCCCGCACCATCACGCGCGCATCCGGCGCATCGACACAAGCGAAGCAGAACGCATGCCGGGCGTGGTGAGGATCATCACCGGCAAGGACGTGCCGCATAACCTCAATACGCTGCTGTCGCTGCTCGACTTCGGCCTCGATGACGAGCCGCTGCTTTCTGACAAGAAGGTCGCCTACAAGGGCGAGCCGGTAGCGGCGGTGGTCGCCGAGACCGAGCGGGCCGCACGCGACGCGGTCGCGAAGGTTCGGGTCGACTGGGAAGAGCTTCCAGCCGTCTTTGACGTTGAGGAAGCGGTCAAGCCGGGCGCGCCGGTGGTCAACGAGGTCTACCCGAAGAACCTCTTCGTCTATCACGGCCGGTACGACCACCAGAAGCTGCGCTACGGCGACGTGGAAGCCGGTTTCCGTCAGGCCGACCGCATCATCGAGGGACGATACCAGATGTCGCCCATCGAGCAGGCGCCGACGGAGACCTGCGGCGCGATCGCTGCCCCCGAGACCAACGACCGCTACGTCGTCTACACGTCCACGCAGGCGCTGTTCTTCTCGCTCGACACCACGTCGAAGCTGCTCAAGACGCCGTCCAACCGGCTGCATTTCATCGGCGGCACCGTGGGCGGCGGCTTCGGCGGCAAGGTCGATTCGTTGCATGAGCCCATGGCGGTGCTGGGCACGATGCTGACCGGCAGGCCATGCAAATACATCTTCGACCGCGAGGAGGAGATGCAGGTGGGCGCGCCGCGCGGCGCGGAACGCTGGTATCTCAAGGACGGTGTGATGAACGACGGGCGCATCGTCGCCCGCAAGTTCGTCGGCTATTTCGACAGTGGTGCCTACACGCGGCTTTCCAGCTACGCCATCATAAAGGGTGTGGGTCACCTGCCCGGGCCGTACACTATCCCCAACGTCTATGCCGACGTCTATTGCGTCTTCACCAACCGCACGCCGGCCACCGCCATGCGCGGCTTCGGCATCACCGGTGTCGATTTCGCCATCGAAGCGCATATGGACAAGGTGGCGCACGAAGTCGGCATCGATCCGATCGAACTGCGCATCCTCAACGCCTATCGCGACGGCGACATGAAGGCGCATCGTCGCCTCGCCAAGAACACGGCGCTGATCGAGTGCTGCCAGGTGGCTGCCGAAAAGGCCAAGTGGCCGATCAGCCAGGCGGCCAGCCAGGCATCGTCGCTGCGCGATGGCGGCGGCGAGCGCGGCCGGCTGCCCGCCCATACGGCGACCGACCAGAACGGTCTCGTCACCGGGTTCACCGCGCAGAGTTACGCCAAGAAGTCCAGGGCGACGCAGCCATCCGCGACGCCGCCGCCCCAGATGGCGCGGCACGAAAGTGCGCCGGTGACGCCGCGTGTCGAACAGCCCCGGCCGCAGCCTGTGCAACCCGCCTCTGCACCGCCCCCGCCACCGGCTGCAACCGAGCAACGACACACGCGGTTTTCCTCTATCTCCGGCCTCAGGAGGCGATGACATGGCGATCCATCGTGGACGTGGCTTTGCCTCGATCAACTATCCCATCGGCATGAATCTCGGCGGTGACCCTTCTCAGGCGCTCGTGCACTCCAATCCCGGCGGCAAGTTCATGGTGGCGCTGTCTTCCATCGATCTCGGCCAGGGCATGAAATCGGTGACACGCCAGATCGCTGCCGAAACGCTCGGCGTGCCGGTCGAGGACGTCTATGTGGATACGGCCGACTCCGACACCGGCCCGCACTGCATGGGCTCTTTCGCCTCGCGCGGCACGCACCGCGTCGGCAATGCGGTGATCCAGGCCGCGCAGGAAGCGCGCTCGGTCATGCTCGAAGCGGCGGCCGAGGAACTGGAGGTCGACCCCGCCGATCTCGTAACCGACGGCAAGGGCAACATCCACGTGAAGGGCGCCCCCTCGAAATCGATCACCACGGCCGAAGCCTGCGGGGCGGCGCAGTTCAAGCAGGGCCGCACCGTTTCGGGGCGCGGCATCTTCCTGATCCCGCTGTCGGAGGTTGACGCCGATACCGGCGAGATGACGCCGGTGTCCTGTTTCGCCCATGCCGCGCTGATCGTCGACGTCGATGTCGACGACGAGACCGGCGAAATTGATGTCATCCAGATGAACAGTGCCTACGAGCTCGGGCGAGCGCTGAACCCGCGCCTTGTCGAGCAGCAGCTCGTGGGTGGGGCCTGGATGGGTATGAGCCATGCAGCATGGGAGACCACGGAACCCTACTATCCCGAACGCAGCCACGGTCCGCTCGACTTCAACACCTATCTGATGCCCGGGCCGGGCGACATCGCCCCGCATAACATCGCGATCCTCGAGCGTCCCGCGCCGGATGGCCCCTTTGGCGGCAAGGGGCCGGGCGAAATGTGCGCCAATCCGGTGCTGCCGGCGATGGTCAATGCCGTTTTCAACGCCGTCGGGGTCCGCATCGACGAATTGCCCATCACGCCGGAAAAGGTGCTGCGCGGCATCCGCGCCAACGGCGGTGCGCAGCCGCAGGGCCGGCGGGGTTGAGGGGCTTCTAGGATGCAGGTGCTCTACGTTGCCCCCTCTGTCCTGCCGGACATCTCCCCACGAGGGGGAGATCGGCAGCTTCGCGCTCATCGTCCTTTCTGCAACGCCCAGGTTGATGATTTGCGAAAGTCGGGCGGTCGGCTGATCTCCCCCTCGTGGGGGAGATGTCCGGCAGGACAGAGGGGGCGCGAAGGAACGCGACGGTGACCAGCGGGGTGCCCCATGCCGATAAGGCGCTCCATCGTCGGCATAGACAGCCCTGATCGCCTCGCAACCTCGCTGCGCGATGCGCAATATCTGGCCGATGACAGCCTGGCGACGGCCGCCTATCTCGCGCTGGCGCTCGGCAAGCCGCTGCTGCTCGAGGGCGCGCCTGGCGTCGGCAAGACGGAGGGTGCAAAGGCCATCGCCTCCGTGCTTGGACGCCAGCTCGTGCGGCTGCAATGTTACGAGGGAATCGATTCCGCCCACGCGCTTTACGAATGGAACTATCCGCGCCAGATGCTGGCGATCCGCCAGGCGCGGGAGGAATTCGTCAACATCTATGCCGACGACTTCCTCATCGCACGGCCCATGCTGGAGGCGCTGCGCCATCCGCGCGACACCGTCCTGCTGATCGACGAGATCGATCGTGCCGACCACGAGTTCGAAGCGTTCCTGCTGGAGTTCCTCTCCGACTTCTCGATCTCGATTCCTGAGCGCGGGACGATCCGCGCGCAGGAACATCCGGTTGTGGTGCTCACTTCCAACCGCACGCGCGAGCTTCATGAGGCCTTGCGGCGGCGCTGCGTCTATCACTGGATCGATTATCCCCATCCGACGCGCGAGGCCGAGATCGTAATGATGCGCGCCAGCCAGGTGGCGCACGACACGGCCTATCGCGTGGTGGCGGCGGTCGGTGCGCTGCGTGCCGAGCCGCTTGCGAAGCCGCCGGGCGTTGCGGAAACCGTGGAGTGGGCGGAAGCAGCGACCTTGCTGCACGAGCAGGGTGCTGAGTGGCCGGCGGCGTTCCGGCGGGCCATCGGCGTTGCGCTGAAGGACCAGGACGACCTGACCTTTCTCGAATCCCGCCTGGACGACATGCTGCGGGAGGCTGCGGCGTGAACGATCCGCTTCCCCGTCCGCTTCTGCCCTTTGTCGAGTTCGCGACCCTGCTGCGGACCAACGGTTTCGCGGTTGCGCCGGAGCAGACCCAGACATTCGTCGCTGCGGTGGGACTGCTCGGTCCGCGCTCGATGGAGGAGATTCACCGCGCAGCCCTCGCCACAATCGGCCCGTCGCCGGATCGCCGCGACGAGTTCGATGCGCTGTTTCGACTGGCCTTCCTCGGACAATCGCTCCCGGCCGCGACCGGCGAGCCGGACGAGGACGAACTGGAGGCCTATGACGATCGCGATGGCGGTGTGGAGCCGCCTGAAACCGACGAGGCCGAAGAGTCGGGCGGCACGCCGACGGGGGCGGAGCGCTTGTTTAATCGCCGATTTGCCGAGCTCTCGGGGGCTGAGGCGCTGCGCCGTTTCCGTCGCCGCGCGCCATCGGAACTGCCGCGCAGGCGCTCGCGAAGGCTTGTCGCGGGTAAGGGGCGCGGTCGTCTCGACATGCGCGGGGCGCTGCGCGAAGCGGTCGCGCGCGATGGCGAGGTCGTGCATCTGCCGACGCTCGATCGCAGGCAGCGGCGCCGGCGTATCTTGCTGCTGATCGACGTGTCCGGATCGATGAAGGACAACACCGACACCTATCTGCGCTTTGCCCATGCCTTGGCGCAGGCGGCGGACAGGCTCGAGGTCTTCACGCTCGGAACCCGTCTTACGCGCATCACGCGGGCACTCCGTCGACGCAGCCGCGACCAGGCGCTTGGGCTCGCTTCGACGCTCGTGGCGGACTGGGATGGCGGCACGCGGCTTGGCGATGCCTTGCAGGCATTCCTCGCCGTGCCGCGCTTTTCCGGTTTTTCGCGCGGGGCGCTGGTCGTCGTTCTTTCCGACGGATTGGAGCGTGGCGACCACACCGCCATGACCGATGCGATGCAACGCCTGGCGCGGCTTGCATGGCGCATCCTGTGGCTGAGCCCGCTTGCCGGCGGTGCGGCCTATACCGCCGAGACCGGCGCGCTCAGATCGGTGCTGCCATTCATCGACCGGCTCGGCGATGGATCGAGCGCGCGAAGCGTGTGCGCGGAGGTGCTCGGCTTCGAACGGAGACTGTCTGCATGAAGATCATCGACGCGCATCATCATATCTGGCGGCAAGCGGATCTGCCCTGGCTTCTCGGGCCCACCCAGCCGCGCATCTTCGGCGCCTATGACGCGATCAAGCGCGACTACCCGATCGAAGAATATCTGGAGGACATTGCGGGAAGCGGCGTCGAGAAATCCGTCTACGTGCAGGCGAACTGGGCGCCCAACTGGGCCGAGGATGAGGTTGCGTGGGTGCAGGAAGCGGCCGACCGCACGGGATGGCCGCATGCGATCGTCGGCTATTGCGACATGACGGTTCCGGACGCGCGGCCCGCCCTCGACAAGCTTGCGAAATATCCGCTGATGCGCGGCATCCGCCAGCAGTTCCACTGGCACGAGAACGAGCAGTACCGTTTCGCCAGCACGCCCGACCTATGTCGTGACGCCAACGTGCAGCGCAACGTCGCCTATCTGAAGGATTACGACTGGAGCTTCGACCTGCAGGTCTTTGCCGACCAGATGGACGGGGCGGCCGAGCTTGCGGAAGCATGCCCCAAGATCACGTTCATCCTCCAGCATGCCGGCATGCTGGAGGACCTTTCCGACGACGGCCGCGCCACGTGGAAGGCGCAGATGCGCAAGCTTGCAAAGCAGGAGAACGTCGTCTCGAAACTTTCGGCCTTCGGCACCTTCATCCACCAGAACGACACTGCGCACATCGAGCGCATCCTGCACGACACCGTCGCGATCTTCGGCGCGAAACGCTGCCTCTACGGCTCCAATTTCCCCATCGAGAAACTGTGGACCAGCTACGGGGAGCTCATGCGCGCCTTCCTGAAGGCCGCGAACGACCTCAGCGCGGGACGGCAGAAAGCGATCTTTTACGACACGGCAAAGCGGGTCTACCGGCTTTGAGCATCAGGCAAGGGAGGGAGAGGGACCATGGCTCTTGAAATCAAGGTTCTCGACTATGGCGACATCGAGCTCGAATCGAGCTTCCTCGTGCTCGGCCGCAACTGCGGGATCAGGGCGCGTGTCTACACCTATGGGTTTCTGATCCTCGGCGGGCAGTATCCGATCGTTGTCGACACCGGATTCCGCGACAACGCGATCATGGAAACGCTTGGCATGCGCGGCCTGCAGTTCCATGAGCAGATGATCGAGAACCAGCTTGCCCGGCACGGGTGAAGCCCGGCGACGTCCGCTACATCTGCCATACGCATCTGCACATCGACCACGCCGGCAAGGACGACCATTTCCCGATGAACACGACGGTGGTGATAAACCGCCGTGAGATGGAATGCTCGGTCTCGGGGCTCATGCATCCGCAATATCCGAAGCCTGACATCATGCATCTCGTAGAACGGCTGCACACGCCCGGCGCGCTGCGCTTCGAGGATCTGGAGCTTTCGGGGCCGGTGGAGCTGATCCCGGGTGTGGTTCTGGAGGCCGCCAACGCCCACACCGAGGGCTCGATGAACGTCCATGTCGAAACCGCCGAGGGCCGCGCCACCATCTGCGGTGATGTGATCTACGACATCCAGAACCAGATCGTCGAACCGTTCCATCAGATCCAGGCCAACGAGCCGCAGGTCACCGGCAACCATGCCGGATCGAAACGCTCGGAAAAGGCTGCGATCAAGAAGCTGCTTAACGGTTCGCGTTTCCTGCTGCCGGTGCACGACAAGCCGGCCAAGGTGGAAAACGGCCAGATCGTCGGCCGGCTCGACATGGCCGTGCCGGGCCCGGTGAGCCAGACGGTGCACCGCCGCAACTGGTTCCCGGTCTAGGTTCGGCGATACGAGGAGGGGACAATGGCGCACGACGCAGCAAGACCGCATTTCCGCGATCTGATCGACGAACACGCGCCGGTGCGGCAGATCGGGTCCGGCTTCATCTTCACCGAGGGGCCGATCTGGCATCCGCTCGAGCATCATCTGCTGTTCTCGGACATGCCCGGCGATGTGCGCCGGCGCTGGGACCGCGACGGCGTGCGGGAGGTCATGCGGCCGGCCAACAAGGGCAACGGCATGACCTACGATGCCGACCTCAACCTGCTGGTTTGCGAGCACGCCACGTCGAGCGTAGCGCGGTTCGGGCCTGACGGCCGCCGCGATGTCGTTGCCAGCCATTTCGATGGCAAGGAGCTGAACAGTCCGAACGATCTGTGCGTACACTCCAGCGGGGCGATTTATTTCTCCGACCCATGGTACGGCCGCATGGCGCATTACGGCGTGGAGCGACCGCGCCAGCTCGGCTGGCAGGGCGTGTTCCGCATCCCGCCCGGACAGGTCGGCGGCGAACCACAATTGCTGGTCGACCGCTACCTCTTCAGCCAGCCCAACGGACTGTGTTTCTCGCCCGACGAGACGCTGCTCTATGTGAACGACACCGAGCAGTGCAACATCCGTGTCTTCGACGTGAAGCCGGACGGCACGCTGGGCGGCCGCCGCCTGTTCGCATCTGGCATCAAGGATACGCTGAAGCCGGGCGTGCCCGACGGCATGAAGTGCGACGCGGACGGCAACGTCTGGGTGACGGCGCCGGGCGGCGTATGGGTCTACGATCCGGCGGGGCAGCTTCTCGGCAAGGTTTCGATCCCCGAACTCCCAGCCAACCTTCACTGGGGCGGGGAAGACTGGCGCACGCTGTTGTCTCTGCGCGTCGACCTCGGTCTATGCCGTGGACGTCAAGATCGGCCCGCGTATCGAACCTTTCATGCGCCCGCGTGCTGCTGCGCGCTCAGGCCCATCGGCCAGCCAGCCCGTCGCTGCGGCCGGCGATGGCAGCTTCAAGCTCGACACGTCGCGCTGCGCACTCATCATACAGGACATGCAGAACGATGTGGTGATGGAGGGCGGAGCCTTCGCAGATTCCGGTTCGCCGCAGCATTGCCGCGAGCAGAACGCGATCGAGAATGCGCGCCGACTAGCCCAGCATTGTCGCGCCATAGGTATCCCGGTGATCCATGTCTGGTTCGAGGTGGACAATGCTGGACGCGGCATGACGCTGAATGCGCCGCTGTTCGAGAACACGATGCAGGCCAACGCGCTGGTGAAAGGCAGTTGGGGCGCCCAGCCCGTGCCGGGGCTGGAAGCCCAGGCGGGCGACCATGTCGTCTCCAAGAACCGTATGAGCGCCTGGGAAGGCACCATTCTGGAAACCGTGCTCAAGGCCGAAGGGCGGGACACGATCATCGAGACCGGCGCCTGGACCAACATGTCCATCGAGCACACGGCGCGGACCGGCGCCGACAAGGGCTACATCATGATCGTGCCGGAGGATGCCTGCTCGACCATGAACGCCGACTGGCACCGCGCCTCGATTGACTACGCGTTGCAGAACGTCGCCGCCGTGACCACGACCGATGAGGTCCTGCGGGCACTCGGAGCGGCCGGCTAGCGCCTGCTCACCCGGCTGCGCAACATTGCTCGCGGGAAATCTCACGCTACGCGTTGACATGGTCCGCGTAGCAGATACTAGATGTAGTCGTCATGGTTCTTGCGAGTCGGAATGGACTCAAGAGCTAAGAGGGAAGCCGGTGCGCATGTAGTGCAAGGCCGGCGCTGCCCCCGCAACTGTAAGCAGTGAGCTTGCGTCGAGTTACGCCACTGGTGCGAAAGCGCCGGGAAGGCCGACGAAAGCGGCGACCTGCGAGCCAGGAGACCTGCCGTGACGAACACACACGAACCTCGGGCGGGGTGTCCCGATGGTGCGCGTTGCTGATGCGCGGTCCGCCGTGCGCCCCGGCATGCGTTCCGCGAAATCCCCGTCCAAAACCTACGGGGACAAGATGCCGGCAACCTCTACTCAGCAAACCAGCGGGACCGCACCGGTTCCGATTTCCATCGGAACCGCCGACCGGCCAGCGGCCGAACCGGGCTACCGCGTCATTCGCCGCAACGGCGCTGTCACGCCCTTCGACCCGACCAAGATCACGGTAGCGTTGACCAAGGCGTTTCTCGCAGTGGAGGGCTCGACGGCGGCCGGCTCGCGGCGCGTCCACGACGTCGTTGAGGAACTGACCGAGCAGGTTGTCTCCGCGCTCACCCGTCGCGTCGGCGAGGGGCGCACATTCCACATCGAGGATGTGCAGGACCAGGTGGAACTCGCGCTGATGCGCGGTGAAAACCACAAGGTCGCGCGCGCCTATGCTCTACCGCGAGGAGAGGGCGCGAGAGCGTGCCGCCGGGAAGGCGACGTCGACCGAAAGCGCCGTGCCGTCCCTGCATGTGAAGGCGGACGACGGATCGCTTCTCCCGCTCGATGAAGCGCGCCTTGCGCAGGTCGTCGAAGAGGCCTGTGCCGACCTTGATGCGGTCTCGTCCACTCCAATCCTTACCGAAGCGCGGCGCAACCTTTATGACGGCATCACGCTCGACGAACTGTCTCTGGCACCGATTCTCGCCGCGCGCACACTGGTCGAACAGGAGCCGAATTACGCCTTCGTTTCCGCCCGCCTGCTGCTCGACAGGTTGTGGCGCGAGGCGCTGACCTTCGTTTCCGGCCGGGCCGAGCAGGCAACGCAGGCCGAGATGTCGGCCCGTTACGCGAGCTATTTCCCCGATTTCATCAAGACCGGCATCGAGGCTGAGCTGATCGACCCGGAACTCGGCCGTTTCGATCTGGCTCGTCTCGGCGCGGCTTTGAAGCCGGAGCGCGACCTGAACTTCCAGTATCTCGGGCTCCAGACCCTCTACGACCGATATTTCCTGCATACCAAGGGCAAGCGCTTCGAGCTGCCGCAGGCCTTCTTCATGCGCGTCGCGATGGGGCTGGCGATCCGTGAGATCGATCGCGAAGGCAGGGCGATCGAGTTCTATGACCTGCTGTCGTCGTTCGATTTCATGGCTTCCACGCCGACGCTGTTCAATTCGGGGACGACGCGGCCGCAGCTTTCCTCCTGTTTCCTGACCACCATCGGCGACGACCTCGACGCCATCTTCAAGGGCGTGAAGGACAACGCGCTGCTTGCCAAATATTCGGGCGGGCTTGGCAACGACTGGACGCCGGTGCGCGGCCTTGGCGCCCACATCAAGGGCACCAACGGCGAGAGCCAGGGCGTCGTGCCGTTCCTGAAGGTCGCCAACGACACCGCCATCGCCGTCAACCAGGGCGGCAAGCGCAAGGGCGCGGTATGCGCCTATCTCGAGACCTGGCATGTCGACATCGAGGAGTTCCTCGACCTCAGGAAAAACACCGGCGACGACCGCCGCCGTACCCATGACATGAACACGGCCAACTGGGTGCCGGACCTCTTCATGGAACGCGTGGGGGCCGACGCGGAATGGACGCTGTTTTCGCCCGACGAGACACCCGAGCTGCACGACCTCTACGGCAAGGCTTTCAGGACGGCTTACGAGGCCTACGAGGCGAAGGCGGCTTCCGGGGGCTGAAGGTGTTCCGCAAGGTCCGCGCGCTCGACCTGTGGCGCAAGATGCTGACCATGCTTTTCGAGACCGGGCACCCGTGGGTCACCTTCAAGGACCCGTGCAACATCCGCTCGCCGCAGGGCCACGTCGGCGTTGTGCATTCGTCCAACCTGTGCACGGAAATCACCCTGAATACCTCGAAGGACGAGGTTGCCGTGTGCAATCTCGGCTCGGTTAATCTGCTCAATCACATCGGCGAGCAGGGTCTCGACCTCGCGCACCTTGCGATGACTGTCGGCACTGCCATGCGCATGCTCGACAACGTCATCGACATCAATTTCTACACCATCCCCGAAGCGCGCGCGTCCAACCTGCGCCATCGCCCGGTAGGCCTCGGCCTGATGGGCTTCCAGGATGCGTTGCAGAAGCTGCGCGTCGCCTACGCTTCGGACGAGGCGGTCGAATTTGCTGATCGTTCGATGGAGGCAATCAGCTATCACGCGATCTCGGCGTCGGTCGATCTGGCCGCCGAGCGCGGCCGCTATGCAAGCTTCGAGGGCTCGCTGTGGTCGAAGGGCATCCTGCCGGTCGATTCGATCCGGCTGCTGGAGGAGGCGCGACCGGGGGTCGAGATGCAAAGCGGTTCGACGCTGGATTGGGGAGCGTTGCGCAAGCGGGTCAGGAAGACCGGCATGCGCAACTCCAACACGATGGCGATTGCGCCGACGGCGACCATTTCCAACATCTGCGGCGTGTCGCAATCGATCGAGCCGGCCTACCAGAACCTGTTCGTGAAATCGAACATGAGCGGTGACTTCACCGTGGTCAACGCACAGCTCGTGCACGACCTGAAACAGCGTGGCCTGTGGGACGAGGTGATGGTGTCGGACCTCAAATATTTCGATGGTTCGCTTGGTCAGATCGACCGCATACCGGACGATCTCAAGGCGATCTACGCAACCGCGTTCGAGATCGATTCCACATGGCTGATCGAGGCCGCATCACGTCGCCAGAAATGGATCGATCAGGCCCAATCGCTTAATCTCTACATCGCCAATCCGAGCGGTCGGAAGCTCGACGAGCTCTATCGTTTCGCTTGGAAGAAGGGCCTCAAGACCACCTACTACCTGCGCTCGCGCTCGGCCACCCATGTCGAGAAGTCGACGCTGAAGGGCACCGACGGCAAACTCAACGCTGTGGCCGCCATGGCGGCTGCTGCTCCCGCCGCCGCGCCGATCGCCATCGACCCTGACGCCGCATGGGGTAAGGCCTGCGCCATCGACGATCCCGACTGCGAGGCTTGCCAGTAGGCGGAAAGGCAATCGCGCAGCTTCGCGCCGCCCCTCATCCCCCTGCCGGGACCTTCTCCCCGTAAACGGGGAGAAGGAGGTCGGCCGCAACGCTGAAACTGCTCTCCTTTCCCTGTTTGTAGGGAGAGGATGCCAGCAGGCAGGTGACGGGCAGCGCCGACCTCTCAAGGAATTCAAGGAGAACAAAAAAATGCTCGACTGGTCAGAACCAAAAGCTACCCCGTCCGCCCCGCCGCTCGGCGCACCCGCTGCCGACGCAACAGGCCTTGGCGAGATCGAACGCGGGGCCGCGCGCGTCTCGGTCGACGACAAGCGCATGATCAACGCCCGCGCGGACGTGAACCAGCTTCTGCCGCTGAAATATCGCTGGGCGTGGGAGAAATATCTGTCCGGCTGCAACAATCACTGGATGCCGACCGAGGTGTCCATGCAGGCCGACATCGCGCTGTGGAAGTCGAAGGACGGGCTGACGGATGACGAGCGGCGCATGATCAAGCGCAATCTCGGCTTCTTCGCCGCGTCCGAATCGCTGGTGGCGAACAACATCGTGCTGGCCATCTATCGCCATCTCACAAACCCCGAATGCCGGCAGTACCTGCTGCGCCAGGCGTTCGAGGAGGCGATCCACACGCATACCTTCCAGTACATCGTGGAAAGTCTTTCCCTCGACGAAGGCGAGCTCTTCAATATGTACCGCGAGGTGCCGTCGATCACCGACAAGGCGGCGTGGGCGCTGAAGCATACTCAGAATCTCGACAATCCTGATTTCCGGACCGGCACCCCAGAAAGCGATACCGCCTTCCTGCGCGATCTTGTTGCCTTCTACGTGATCTTCGAGGGCATGTGGTTCTACACCGGCTTCGCGCAGATCCTGTCGCTCGGCCGGCGGAACAAGATGGTCGGCATCGCCGAGCAGTACCAGTACATCCTGCGCGACGAGTCGATCCATCTGAACTTCGGCATCGACGTCATCAACCAGATCAAGCTCGAGAATCCGCATCTGTGGACCAAGGCGTTCCAGGATGAGGTGCGCGGCATGATCGCCGATGCAGCCAGGCTGGAGGCTGCCTACGGTCGCGATACCATGCCGCGCGGCTTCCTCGGTCTGAATGCGGCATTGTGCGAACAGTACATGCATTTCATCGCCAACCGGCGCTGCGCGCAGCTCGGCCTCGCGCCGGTGTTCGCGGAAGCCGAGAACCCGTTCCCATGGATGTCCGAGGCGATGGACCTGAAGAAGGAAAAGAACTTCTTCGAAACGCGCGTGATCGAATACCAGAACGGCGGGGCGCTTTGCTGGGACTGATTTAACGCGGGAAATTCGACGGAAGCGCATTCTAGCGTCGGCTCAACCGTCATCGCGCCGCTGACGATCTTAAAGCCCGCTGGAGTGTTTCAGCGGGCTTGCCCATTTCTGCCAGTTCGACGGTGAGGCAGGAATCCGGCTGGCCCACGCCAGCGTCGACCTACGCGGCAAACCCGAAGCATCTAACAAGATCGGCGTTGCATTTCCGGAGCTGTTCGCTAATTTGCTATAACGTTAAAGCATTGCGGAACTGAGCTTTGTTGCGAAGCGGTATTGTGCTGGATACGAGCAGGTCGAGATGAGCTTAGAAATTTCCGGACACCCTTGGTCCTCGGCATCGAGTGGCCCCGGGCGGATTGCTTGAAATCGCCATACCAATCACCGAAGGACCAGGCATGATCATCGATATCCATACCCATACACCGCAATACCGAGGCGAGGTTCCGGCCGACAAGCGCACGGTTAACAAGAGCTGGCGGCCCGATACCGACCGAAATTCCAACTTCTCATGGGCCGAGTATCGCGAATCGCAGTCGACGGTGGACAAGTCGATCGTGTTCGGGATCGCTTGGGAACCGGGCGAGAGGGTTGGGGGCAGCAACGGTCCGCGTGACCATGGAGACGTCGCCGACAAGGCCAACGATTTCACGGCCCGGTTCGTGCATGCCTATCCGGATGAGCTCATTGGCTTCATGTGCGTGCATCCTTACGATGTAGAGGCCATGGACGAGATGGAGCGCAGCCGCGTCGATCTCGGCTTGCGAGGCGTCAAGCTCGGCGCCAACTATCAGGCCTACGACCCGCTCGACCGTCGCGCGCTTGCCGTCTATCAGTACGCCGAGCGCCATGGCTTGCCGATCCTGTTCCACACAGGCACCTCGGCGGTGAAATCCGCGCCGATCCCGGCAGCGCATCCCCTGACCATCGATGAGATTGCCAGCCGCTACCCGGAACTCAGGATCGTCATGGCGCATATGGGCCATCCGTGGACGGCCGATGCGACCGTCGTCGTGCGCAAGCATGCGAACGTCTATACGGATATTTCCGGCCTCTTCTATCGGCCGTTCACCCACTACGAAGCGCTTATCCGCGCAACTGAATGGAACATTCTCGACAAGGTGCTTTTCGGCTCGGACTACCCAGTGACCACGCCGGCTGAGACCATGGCCGGCCTGCGCGGCGTCAACGACATCGTGGAAGGAACGCGCATGCCGCGTGTGCCGCTCGACAAGATCGAAGAGATCATTCATCGCGACAGCCTTGCCCTTCTCGGTATCGACTGATTGCGCAGCGCAGATGGTAAAATGAAAAAGGGCCCGGAAAGACCGGGCCCTTTTTCATTCTTGGGAGGTGCTGCCTCAGCCGTCCGCGCGGAATGTCTGCTTCTGGGTTCCGAGGCCCTCGATGCCGAGTTCGACGACATCGCCGTCCTTGAGGTAGCGCGGCGGCTTCATGCCCATGCCGACGCCGGGCGGCGTGCCGGTCGAGATGATGTCGCCGGGAAGCAGCGACATGAACTGCGACAGGTAGGACACCAGATGCGCGACGCCATAGACCATCGTCTTCGTCGAGCCGTCCTGCATCGTCTCGCCGTTCACCTTCAGCCACATGCCGAGGTTCTGCGGATCTGCCACCGCGTCGCGCGTCACCAGCCAGGGCCCGATTGGGCCGAACGTGTCGCAACTCTTGCCTTTCGTCCACTGACCCTGCCGCTCCTGCTGGAAGGCGCGCTCGGACACGTCATGCGCCACGCAGTAGCCGGCCACATAGTCCATCGCCTCGGCTTCCGTCACGTATTTCGCGGGCTTGCCGATCACCACGCCGAGCTCCACCTCCCAGTCGGTCTTTTCCGATCCGCGCGGGATGAGCACGTCGTCGTCGGGGCCGACGATCGCCGAGGTCGCCTTCATGAAGATCACCGGCTCGGGCGGCACCGCCATGCCGGATTCGGCGGCATGGTCGGCATAGTTGAGGCCGATGCAGATGAACTTGCCGACGCCGGCAACGCAGGGTCCGATGCGCGGATTGCCGGCAACGAGCGGCAGGCTCTTGGGATCGGTCTGCAACAGCGCCTTCAGCGCATCGGGATGCAGATGCTCGCCCGCCACGTCGGCGATCACGCCGGAAAGATCGCGGATCGCCCCATCGGCGTCCAGAAGAGCGGGCTTTTCGGCGCCCGCTTCACCGTAGCGAAGCAGCTTCATAGGTTGTTCCTTGAGTAGGGTGGCTGTCGTCTTTGTCGCCAAGGCCCTCATGCCGCGCCCACAGGACGCGGCATGCAAAGGCGCGCTGCTGTCAGTTCAGCGTCGAGACGACCTTTTCGGCAAGCTCGATCGTTCGGTCGATGTCAGCGTCGGTGTGGGCCAGCGAGATGCTGCCCTGCTTCGTGATCACCGGGAACTGGAAAACGCCTTCCTCGATCAGCGCGCGACGGAAAGCGATGTCCCGCTCGCCGTCATGGTTCAGCACCACGTCGCGCCAGTTAACCGGTGCGTGATCCATGAAATATACCGCGAAGGCGGAACCCTGACGGACGATCGTGGTTGCGTAGTTGCGGGTCGAAAAGACCTGCTTGAGCCCTGCTTCGAGCCGCGCGCCGAGACGCTCTAGTTCGCCATACACTTCCTTCTCGCGCGTCTTGAGCCGGGTGAGGCAGGCTTTGGCAGCAGCGACGTTGACGGGATGGCCGTTATAGGTGCCGGCGACCGAGACGCGCTTTGCCGGCGAGGGGTCGCTGCACAGCTTCATGATCTCGCGCTTGCCGCCGACAACGCCCATCGGATAGCCGTTGGCGACGGCCTTGCCGAAGGTGCACAAGTCCGGTGTCACGCCCGAAAGCGACTGATAGCCGCCAAGGGCGTGGCGGAAGCCGGTCTTCACCTCGTCGAAGATCAGCACGGTGCCATATTTGTCGCACAGCGCGCGTAGCCCTTCGAGATAGCCCGGCAGTGGCTTGACGATGCCGATGTTCTGCAGGATCGGCTCGAGGATGATCGCGGCGACGTCCCCCTTGGCGAGCACGCGCTCGGCCGCTTCGAGGTCGTTGTATTCGATCGCGCGTACAACCTGGTCGATGACCTTCGGCACACCCGCCGTCGTGACGCTGAGCGGATATTCCTCGCCCGGCTTGTGAGGCTCCACGAAGGCAGCCGGGTCCATCAGGTTGTAGCTGACATAGTCGAAGCAGCCATTGTAGCCACCCTGCATGACCACGACGACGTCACGGCCCGTATAGGCGCGCGCCAGGCGCAGTGCGTAACCGACCGCTTCAGATCCGGTGCTGGTAAGCTGGAGCTGTTCGATGCCGGGGACCGCTTCGGCAATCAGCTCGGCGATCTCGGCTTCCCACGGCATGGTGCCGGCGCCGATCAGCGACGCCCCGGAGCGGATAGCCTCGATGACGGCTTCATCCACTTCCGTGTCGCCATGCCCGAATAGATACGGCGCGAAGCCGGCATGATAGTCGATATATTCCTTGCCGTCGGCATCGTAGAGGTAAGCGCCGTTGGCGCGTACGAACAGCTTCGATGGATTGATCGCGCGGTTCAGCGACATCGTGCCGCCCGCGATGTACTGGCGCTGCCGCTCTACGGTGTCCTGCAGGTTCTGTGACATATCCTCGTCTTTCAGATTGTGGGTCGCGGCCGTTTCCTTGACCGCAAGCCAGCGGCCGATAGCAGCCCCAACCCGGTGTTGCTGAGCGAAAATGAGATAGATTTAACGTTAAGTCAACGACAGAAACGGTTCCAATCGACAGATTCCTTATACGACCTGGCTGAGAAGCGGCTTGCCGCCAAAGTGGGCGATGAGATTGGCAACGACCAATGCGCCCATGGCGTCTCGGGCTTCCTTGGTCGCCGATCCCTGATGCGGCGACAGAACAACGTTTTCGAGGCTCCGCAGAGTCTCGGGCACTTCAGGTTCGGCATCGAAAACGTCGAGGGCCGCGCCACCGAGCCTTCCGGTCGCAAGAAGGTCTATGAGCGCATCCTGATCGACGACGGAGCCGCGGGCGACGTTGACGAACATGCCCTGGGGCCCAAGGGCCTCCAGCACCTTGCGGCTGACCAGGCGTTCCGTGCCCGATCCTCCCGGCGTGACGGCGACCAGCCAGTCGACATCCTTCGCCATTTCCGCCAGATCGCCATAGAAGACGTAGGGCTGGCGCGGCTGGCGCGACCGCCCGTGATAGACGACACGCATCTTCATGGCCTGCGCGCGGTTCGCGATTTCCCTGCCGATGCGGCCGAGCCCTACGATGCCAAGCGTGTAGCCGCCGATCTCCCGGTAGATAGGCAAATTCCCGGCCGGCCAGCGGCCGTCGCGAACGTAGCGGTCCGCCATTGGCAGGTGGCGGGCAAGCGAGAGCATCAGGCCGATCGTGAGTTCAGCCACCGCATCGCTTAGAACGTCCGGCGTGTTCGTCACCCGGATATTGCGAGCCTGCGCGGTCGGCAGGTCGATCGAATCGTAGCCGACACCAAAATTGGCGATGATTTCGAGCGCGGAAAGCCGATCCATGAGCGCCTTCGGAACGCCGATACCGGCGATTGCCCTGACCAGCCCGCCGACTTCGTCGATGAGGCGGTGCGGCTCGGAAGCCGCATGCAGCTTGTGGACGGTGAAGCGCTCGGCCAGCACGTTCTCCGTGCGTTCGGGCATCGGGTATGTTTGCAGAATATGAATGCTCATGGTGTTCCTGTCCTGTCGGGAAGGCGGGTCGGGATGGGCGTCACGGCCAAAACGTGCTGCCTTCGACGAAGGCGTAGCGGGCAAGAAGTTCGTCGGTCAGCTTGACGCCGAGCCCGGGTTCCGTCGGGGCCGCGAACTTGCCGTCGACGAGCTGGAACGGCGTTTGAGCGAGTTCCTCCACCAGCGGCAGACCATGGGTCGGATATTCGAGATAGCGGGCGTGGGGGTCTGCGAAGGCGAGGCTGTAGTTTGCCGCCAGGCAGGGTGCCATGCCCCATGAGTGATAGATGACGCGCACGCCATGCGCGCGGGCGACGGCGGCGATGTCCATGCATTCCTTGATCCCTCCGGAATGGGTGGGGTCGGGCTGAACCCAGTCCAGCGCGCCATGCTCGAAAAAGGGCAGGAATTCGTGCACGCCGACGGCTGTCTCGCCGGCCGCCACCGGGACCGGCGAATGCTGCCGAACGAAGGCGCATCCTTCATAGTCGCGATTGCCGACCGGGTCCTCGAACCACGTGATATCGAACTTTTCGATGGCTGCGATGTGGGCCAGTGCTTCCTTGGCGCTGAAGGGGCGAGGATTGTGTCCCATCACCGCGTCGACCATGAGCTCGACGTCTGGCCCCAGCACGTCCCGGCAAAGGCGCACTTTCTCGACGTCTTCGGCCACCGACCTGCCGATGCGGATCTTCACCGCGCGGAACCCACGTTCGAGATAGCTTTCCATCTCGGCGACGAGCTGTTCGCGCGGCGCGTCGTTGCCACCGCTCGCATAGACGGTGATGGCGTCATGGGCCTTGCCGCCGAGAAGCTGGTACAGCGGAACGCCAAGCGCTTGTGCCTTGATGTCCCATAGGGCGACTTCGATCGAGCCGGCGACCATCAGGGGCAGGCCGGCCTTGCCCCATGCGAGGGACTTGGTGCGCAGCCGGTGAAAAAGTGCGGTAGCTTGTGTGGCATCCTCACCGATGAGCAGCGGCGCGTAATTGTCCACCAGCGCGCGTGTTGCCAGCGGCGCGCTCAGCCCCGGATAATAGGCTTCGCCGAACCCGCGCAGGCCGCTCGCGGTCGTCACCTCGATGAGGGCCGTGTTCCAGTAGCGCATGTTGCCGCCGGCCCAGCGAATCGCCATTCGGCTGATGTCCTGGGTAAGCAGATGGCACTGCACGTTTGTGATCGTCGTGTCGTTCATGGGTTGCGTTCCTGTTCGTTGGCGGAAACAAAGAGGTTGCGGCTGCGCGAAAGGGCGCGGGCGCGCTCGAAAGGATCGAAGACTTGAAGACGCCGAAGAAACCCGCCGCGGACCGGACCGTGACGATCAAGGACGTCGCGCGAGAGGCCGGCGTGTCTGCGATGTCGGTATCGAATGTGCTCAACGGTCGCGGCCGCATTTCGGAGGCGACGGCCGACCACGTTCGTGCGGTGGTCGAAAGGCTTGGCTATCGCCCTTCGGTTGCAGCAAGGCGCCTGCGACTGTCCCAGCAGTGGACGATCGGCATGCTGATCGTGGTCGAGGATCCTGATTTCCTCAGTGACCCCTTTATCACCGCCCAGGTCACCGGCCTCACGAACTACCTGACGGCGCATTCCTACAGTCTCATCCTGCGAGGCATCAAACCGTCGGATTTCCGTACGACGGGCCTGTTTCAGGACATCGAGGCGGATGGAATGGTCGCGATCCTGTCTGGCGAGCAGGAGCAGCGCGAATGGTTCATCCAGGAGCTTTCCACGCTGCGGGTTCCCGTCGTGCTGATGCAGGAGCAGCGCCTTCCCGACGAGGCCGATTGCGCGATCATTCGTCAGGACGATTTCGGCGGCGGGCGGCAGGTCGGCGAGCATATCCTGGCGACCGGCGCGAGGAATTGCTGGGTGCTTCTTCCGCAGGTCGAATGGGCCGCCATGCGCGCCCGCATGGCAGGCGCAGACAGCGCATTCGCCGAAGCGGGCGCATCGGAACTCAAGATCATCCGCTGCGGCGATGAGAGTTTTGAGGTGAGCTACGACGCGACGCTCCAGGCGTTGCGGCAGGGCCCGCCGCCGGATGCCATCATCGGTGGCAACGATCAGATGGCCATCGCGGCGATGAAGGCGTGTCTCGATGCGGGCTTCAGGATTCCTGAGCAGGTGCAGATCACCGGCTTCAACGCCTTTGAAATCTGGCGCTATGTCGACCCCGTGCTGACGACCGTCCGGTCGGCAGCCCATGCCTTGGGTGAGCGGGCCGCGGAAGAGCTGATTGCCCGTTTTAAGTCGGGCCAGTTCCGACAGCGCGAGATCGTTCTGCCGGTGGAATTCCAGCCGGGCAACTCGACGCGCTCTCCCTCCTGACATCGATGCCCCCTCGCGACTTTGCAGATTTCGCGCACGACGCGTTTGACAACCTGAAAGATCGGTGTATCGTTAAATCAAAAGGGGAGCAAGACGTTGCCGGCGGTTGAACCGGTGGGTGGGAGTAGCAGGCCAGAGGCCGGCGCGAACTCCCGGATGATCCTTGCGAACACTTGGAAAGATGCCGTGAGAGAACGGTAGACGGCGTTGAACGGAGCCTGGATGATGATTGTCGACTGCCACGTGAACATCTTCAACGCAGACCAGTTTTCTCCGCCCGATGTCGATCTTAGCGGCGGCGCGCGTCCGGGCGGTGTGGCGATGGCGGCAGACGCGGATACGCTCTATTCGGCAATGAGCGAAGTGGACAAGGCGATCATCTTTTCCCTTCGCTATAAGGATTCGGTCGGCGTCGACGGCAATGACGAGGTCACCGCCGAGGCCGTGGCCAAATATCCAGACAAGTTCGTCGGCTTTGCCTGCGTCGATCCGCGTCGTCCCGACTATATGGAACTGCTCGAGCATGCGATCGGTACGCTGAAACTGAAGGGCGTCAAGTTCGGCCCGATCTACAACAGCGTCCCGCTCGACGATCCGCGTCTGGATCCGGTCTATGCCTATTGCCAGAAGAACGACGTCCCTCTGACCATGCATATGGGCACGACCTTCGCGCGCGACACGCTGCTCGATGCCGGCCGGCCGCTGCACGTGGACGCCGTGGCGCAGCGCTATCCTGATCTCAAGATGATCATGGCGCATATGGGCCACCCGTGGATGGACGAGTGCATCGTCGTCGCCCGCAAGAGGCCCAACGTCTACACCGAGGTTTCGGCGCTGTGTTACCGCCCCTGGCAGTTCTACCAGGCTTTGGTCTCGGCCCAGGAATATCTGATCACCGACCGCAACAAGATCTTCTGGGGAACGGATTTTCCGTTCGCGCAGGTCGGTGAATCGATCGAGGGTCTGCGAAACATCAATCGCCTTGTCGAGGGTACTCCGTTGCCGAAGGTCTCGCAGGAGACGATCGACGCGATCCTCCACTCAAATCCCTTCGACCACTGGTGGCATAGCCCACTGTCGGTCTGAAGGTTTCTCGCTTGCATTCGAAAATTCAATGGGAGATTGTCAAATGAAGAAAGTTCTCAGCTTCATGACGGCTGGCGTCATGGCTGCCGGCATGGCGTTGTCCACGGCGGCGGCAAGCGATTGGCCGAACCGTCCGGTCACGCTCATCGTTGCCGCCGGCGCGGGTGGGGGCACGGACGCGACAGCGCGTTGGCTCGCGTCGGGTCTGGAACAGAAGTTCGGTCAGCCTTTCAATGTGGTGAACCGCGCTGAAGGTGGCGGCATCGCCGGCATCACCGAACTCGCCAATGCCGACCCGGATGGCTACACCATCGGCATCCTGTTCAACTACGCGCCTTTCCGCCTGCTTGGCATGGGCAGCCTGTCGGCGGAGTCCTACACACCGATCGCACAGTACAATTTCGACTATGCCGCGGTCCATGTGAAGGCCGACATCCCCATCCAGTCGCTCGCCGAAGTGCTCGAAAAGCTGAAGGCCGATCCGAATTCCATCACCATCGGTTGCGGCGCCGTCTGCCCCAGCAGCTGGAGCAGCGCTCTTTCCAAGGTGCTGATCGACAACGGCATAGACATCAAGGTTCTTCGCTGGGTGCCGAGCGCCGGCGCTGCCGCGGGTCTCCAGGAACTCGTCGCCGGTGGCGTCGACATCCTCACTGCATCGCTGCCGGAAGCCGCCGCGCTCATCGACGCCGGCGAGGTCCGCCCGCTGGCCGTGCTTGCGCCTGACCGCCTCGACGCCTTCCCGGATGTTGAAACCGCCGGTGAGCAGATTCCGGATGCCGCCCCCGGCGGCGTGTTCCGCGCCCTCGTTGGTCCTGCCGGCCTGCCGGAAGATATCGTGGTTCAGCTCGAGGCGGCCATGAAGGAAATTTACGAAAGCGAGGATTTCCAGCAGAAGATGTCCAACGCCGGTTTCGGTCTTCGGTTTGCCGATCGCGAAGGGCTTGTCGACTGGATGGCGACGCACGAGGCGGACACCGAAACGGTGCTTCGTGCAGCCGGCGCAATCCAGTAAGCGCTGCCTGAGGCACGCACGGAAGGCATAGCAGGAGGCGGCGGAGACAGGTGCCATGAAACTATCCGACATCCTTATGGGGCCAATCATCGTCGGGATAGGCATTGTCGCCCTCATCGCCGCCTCGATGCAGCCGAAGCCGTTCTTCGGCACCGGTTACGGAGGAGGGCTGTTCCCCACGGTGGTCGGGTGCGGCCTCCTCCTCGCCGGGGCCCTTCTGACCCTGAACGGCTGGAAAGAACGAGCAAGCCAGCCGCTCCTGGTCATAGGCGACTGGATAAGGTCACCCCGTCACATCGCCAATGCTGCCGTCGTACTCGGCGCACTTCTCTTCTACATCCTCTTCTCGAAATCACTCGGCTTCATCCTGGCCGGTTTCGTGGTGATATTCGTTACGCTGCTCCAGTTCACCCGCGCGCCCGTTCGCTCGCTGATCGTGGCCGTGGCAACAACGCTGGTCGTGAAGATCGGCTTTCAGGACGTGCTGCTCGTGCCGCTTCCGTGGGGCATCCTCGAACCTTACGCGGGAGTCCTGACATGGAGGTGATCTACGAAGCTTTTCTGGCGCTCATGCGGCTGGATGTGCTGCTGGTCATCCTGCTGGCGTCGATCTTCGGACTTTTCGTTGGCGCCATTCCCGGCCTGACCGCCACGATGGCAGTCGCACTGCTGGTTCCCGTCACCTTCTTCATGGATCCCCTGCCGGCCATCGCCGCCATCGTCAGCGCGAGTGCCATGGCCATCTTTGCAGGCGACATCCCCTCGGCGCTTCTGCGGATCCCGGGCACGCCGTCGTCTGCCGCCTATACCGATGTTGCCTACAAGCTGACCATGGCGGGCAAGGGAGAGCTGGTCCTCGGCGCCTGCGTCGTCACCTCGGCGGTGGGCGGGCTGTTCGGCGGCGTCTTTTTGATGTTCTTCGCACCGGCCGTCGCCAAGTTCGCTCTCAATATGAGCAGCTACGAATATTTCTGGCTCGTCTGCCTTGGGCTCACGTCTGCGGCGTTCATTGCGCCCGGCAGTGCGATCAAAGGCATGATCTCCCTTTTCCTTGGCCTGCTTGTCGCCATGGTCGGCCTGTTTCCGGTGACCGGCCAGCCGCGCTTTACCTTCGGCAGCACCGCCCTCTATGGCGGGGTCGGACTTGTCGCAACGCTGATCGGCATGTTCGCGATCGCCGAAATTCTCCGCTACGCGCTATCCCGCGATCCGCTGCCTCCGATGGCGACGAACAAGATCGGCAACATCTTCAAGGGCCTGGCGCCCGAGCTGTGGCGTTATCGACGGGGGTTCGGCAGCGGCATCGTCGTCGGCACCGTTACCGGGCCGCTGCCGGGTGCAGGCGCCGACATCGCCGCGTGGATCTCCTACGCCCTGTCGCGCCGCTTCTCGATCAACCGCAAGGAGTTCGACAAGGGCAACCTCGAAGGCATCGTGGCTGCCGGCGCGGCCAACAACGCCAGCGTGTCGACCTCCTACGTGCCTGCGACGGTTCTCGGCATTCCCGGGGATTCCATGACCGCGATCGTCATCGGGGTGCTGTTCATAAAGGGGCTGACCCCCGGACCCGCGATCTTCCAGAACCAGCCGACACTCATCTACGGCATCTTCCTGTCCTTTATCCTGGCAAACCTGCTGATGATCCCGCTTGGCTATGCCGCCATCAAGCTGTCGCGCTACATCCTCGATGTTCCGCGTGCCTATCTCATGCCGATCATCCTGCTCTTCTGCGTCGTGGGCGCGTTCGCCATGGACAACACGCTGAGCGCGGTCGTCACGATGCTCGTCTTCGGCGTTATCGGCTGGTTCATGGAAGAGAACGGCTTTCCGATCGCGCCCGCTCTTCTCGGCGTGGTGCTGGGTCGGATGCTGGAGGAAACGTTCCTGACCTCGATGATCAAGGCCCAGGGCGACTTCCTGCAATTCTTCTCGCGCCCCATTTCGGCAACGCTCGGTGTGATTACCATCCTTATCTGGTTGTCGCCGCTGGTTATGCTGCTCCTGAAACGGGCGGGGCGGCGTCGGGCCGAGGCCTGACAGGCGCGGAGCCAAGGCAAACCGTCGAATCTATAGCCAGGCGCCGCCCTGGAAGGAGGCACTGTGTCCCGCAAGAAGGCAGACGAGCAAAAGCGCATGCGCAGCGCCGAGTGGTTCGGGCGCGAAGGCAAATACGGCTTCATCCCGCGAAGCTGGATGCGCAGCCAGGGCTTCGGACCGGAATTGTTCGACGGCAGGCCGGTCGTCGGCATCTGCAATACCTGGTCTGAGCTGAATCCGTGCAACCGGCATCTGCGGGAGCTCGCCGAGCATGTGAAGCGCGGCGTCCTCCTGGCAGGGGGCTACCCGCTCGAGTTCCCGGTAATGAGCCTCGGCGAGCCGCTGATGCGGCCGACGACCATGATGTTCCGCAACCTGGTGAGCATGGATGTCGAGGAGACGATCCGCGCCAACCCGATAGATGGCGTCGTGCTGCTTGCCGGTTGCGACAAGACCACGCCCGCGCTGCTCATGGGTGCTGCAAGCTGCGACATCCCGAGCATCCTGGTTTCCGGCGGCCCAATGCTCAATGGTCGTTTCCGGGGGCGTGATCTCGGCTCCGGCACCGACGTCTTCCGCTTCGACGAGGAATATCGCTCCGGCCGGCTCAGCAAGGAAGACTACGAGGAAGCCGAAGCCGCGATGAGCCGTTCGGCCGGATCGTGCATGACGATGGGGACCGCCTCGACGATGGCTTCGCTGGCCGAGGCGTTGGGGATAGCCTTGCCGATGAACGGAGCGATCCCCGCCGTCGACAGCCGGCGCAGGCACCTGGCGGAGGAAGCCGGTCACCACATCGTTTCACTCGTGCGTGGTGGCATGTCCATCTCCCGTGTCCTGACCCGTGCTGCGTTCGAAAACGCGATCGTGGTCAACGGCGCCATCGGCGGTTCCACCAACGCCGTCGTCCATCTGCTGGCGCTGGCCGGCCGCCTTGGCGTGCCGCTGTCATTGGATGACTGGGACAGGCTTGGCGCGGGCGTGCCGTGCCTTGTAGACCTGAAACCCTCCGGGCGTTTCCTGATGGAGGACTTCTTCGATGCCGGCGGCGTTCCGCGGTGATGAAGCGTATCGAGGATCTGCTGCATCTGGATGCCCCCACCGTCGAGGGCGGCACACTGCGGGCACGCTTGACGAAGGCCGACTGCTACAACGACGAGGTGATCCGCATCCGTGACAACCCGGTCTCTTCTCAGGGAGGCATCGTCGTGCTGCGTGGCAATCTCGCGCCCGAAGGCGCGGTCATTAAACCGTCAGCGGCCTCGCCGGAATTGATGTCGCATCGCGGCAAGGCCATCGTTTTCGAGAACGTGGAGGACTATCGCGCCCGCATAGACGATCCGGACCTGCCGGTCGATGAAAGCTCGGTCCTGGTCCTCAAATGTGCCGGCCCCGTCGGCTACCCGGGCATGCCCGAAGTCGGCAACCTCGCCTTGCCGACAAAGCTCGTCCGGCGCGGGATCGCCGACATGGTGCGCATTTCGGATGGGCGCATGAGCGGCACCGCCTATGGTACGGTTGTTCTGCATGTTTCCCCGGATCGGCGGTAGGGGGACCGCTCGCACTCGTCCGCACGGGTGACGAAATCGTTCTGGACGTATCAGGTAACCGGCTGGAGCTTCTGGTCGACCCAGACGAATTATTGCGTCGCCGCACCGAACTCGAACTGCCGGACGCGCATTTCGAACGCGGCTATGGGCAGATGTTCACAAGATCGGTTCAGCAGGCACATCTCGGCGTCGATTTCGATTTCCTGGTGGGAACGACGAAGCTTGAGAAAAGCAAGGAGTCTTTCTGAAGGCTGCCGGTCGTGCAAACCATTGCAGGCATGGCAGGATCGATAATGTTCCGGGGTCTATCGGTCGTGAGGCCAGATTGATCAGTGTCCGCAGAAGCTGCGCTTCCAATGGTGTGGGTCACGACAAAGGCGCGATGGGCTCTTGCCTGCGCCGACCGGGTGACGTGCTGCAAGAGATGAGCGGACGCGAAATCATCGTCTACTTCGATTGAAGAACGTTGCATCGTGCAGCGCGCGATACACCATTGCTTGCAGCGTCTTCACGGGAGAATGCACTTGCAGGCCAATTTCTGCAAATATTTCAATCAGATAGAATGGTGCTGCGAGAGAGGATTGAACTCTCGACCTCTCCCTTACCAAGGGAGTGCTCTACCACTGAGCTACCGCAGCAGGCCTTGAATGCGGCGGACTTCTGCCACAAGCGTCGGCTAAGCGCAAGCGCGGATCGGTGCATTCTTGAGCGCGTTTCGCATTGGGTGCCGCACCGGCGACCGATCCTGCAAATCGGGCGGCTTGAGCGCGGGCGCGCCTGTGCTGTAGGCTGCGCCGCCAGATGAACACAATTTGCTTTTAGCCGGGGTATTCCCGATTGAACCCGCCACGCGTGCCCTCACCGACCGATTCCGGGTCTAAACAGACCGAAGAGCAGGACAGGAAGGCCGCGCGGCTTGCCCAGAAGCTGCGGGCAAACCTTCAAAGGCGAAAGGCGCAGGCGCGATCGAGACGGGAAGGCGGGGCCGATTCGCGCCCCGAAGGATTGTTGAAGGGGAAGGGGACGACAGCGAATGAGCCGGCTTGCCGGGTGCCGCTTCGCAATTGCTTCCCCCACGATCCTGTTGAATCAGACCGCCCGCCGCGCTAGACGGGCCGGCCTCGGACCATTGGACGCAAGCATGCCGGCAGGCCGGCGAGGGGACCACGCATGGATCGTATCAGGATAGTCGGCGGCAAGGAACTGAACGGGTCGATCCCGATCTCCGGCGCCAAGAACGCCGCCCTCCCGCTGATGATCGCATCGCTCCTGACCGACGAGACGCTCAGCCTCGAAAACGTGCCGCATCTGGCCGATGTCGAGCAGCTCACGCGCATCCTCGGCAATCACGGTGTCGACTATTCGGTCAACGGCCGCCGCGAGGCGCAGAATTCGACCTATGCCCGCACCGTGAACTTCACCGCCCGCAATATCGTCGACACCGTGGCGCCCTATGAGCTGGTGTCGAAGATGCGCGCGTCATTCTGGGTCATCGGTCCGCTGCTGGCGCGCATGGGCGAGGCCCGCGTCTCGCTGCCGGGCGGCTGTGCCATCGGCACGAGGCCCGTCGACCTCTTCATCGACGGTCTGCGAGCGCTGGGTGCGGAGATTGAGATCGAGCAAGGCTACGTCCATGCCAGCGCGCCCAAGGGCCTGATCGGCGACCGTTATGTATTCCCCAAAGTCTCAGTCGGCGCGACCCATGTGCTGATGATGGCGGCGTCTCTCGCGCGCGGCCAGACGGTTCTGGAGAACGCTGCCCGCGAGCCGGAGATCGTCAATCTGGCCGAATGCCTGAACGCGATGGGCGCGCGCATCTCCGGCGCCGGCACTTCGACTATCGTGATCGACGGCGTCACCTCGCTGTCGGGCGCGACGCACCAGGTTATCCCCGACCGCATCGAGACCGGCACCTACGCCATGGCGGTCGCCATGACGGGTGGCGATGTTGTGCTGGAAGGCGCGCGCGCCGACCTTCTGGAAGACGCGCTCGACGCCGTTTCGCGCGCCGGGGCCGAAATCACGCCGCTCAACTCCGGTATCCGCGTCCGCCGAAACGGTGCCGGCATCCTGCCGGTCGATGTCACGACCGAACCTTTCCCCGGCTTCCCGACCGACCTGCAGGCCCAGTTCATGGGCTTGATGACGCGCGCGGCAGGCCGCTCGCGCATCACCGAGACCATTTTCGAGAACCGCTTCATGCATGTGCAGGAGCTCGCGCGTCTCGGCGCAAAGATCACGCTGTCGGGGCAGACGGCCATCGTCGACGGGGTGCCGCAGCTCAAGGGCGCACCGGTGATGGCGACCGACCTGCGCGCCTCGGTTTCGCTCGTGATTGCCGGGCTTGCCGCCGAGGGCGAGACCGTCGTCAACCGCGTCTATCATCTCGACCGCGGCTTCGAGCGGCTGGAAGAGAAACTCTCCGGTTGCGGCGCGACGATCGAGCGCCTGTCTTCATAGGACCCCAAGGCATTAGGGCCGTGGGGAAACGGGTGGTTGTTTCCCTACTGCCTTACTCCCCTATTCCCTCTCATCCTGTTGCGCCGCACATCAAGACGGCCTAACACCGGAACTGAACCGTTCCGGCCCTCGCGGATTGCGTATCGATGTCACAACTGAAGCTTGTCGCGCTCGACGAACAGGATCTACAGGTCATCTCTGCCCACACGCAGGATGCCGTGATGAAGGTCGCCGACCTGTCCTACCTTGCCGCGGAGAAGCGTTTCGTGGCCGCGATCAACCGCTTCGCCTGGGAAGCAAAGAAGGGGTTCTTCTCACGCCACAACGAACGACGGCGCAGTGCGCTGCATTTCGAGAGCGTTCGCGGCGTCAAGCTGACGGGCATCGATCGCAGCAAGGCGGACGATGTGCTGTCGCTGCTGGCGATCCGCTTCGAACCGGGCGCAGAGGCGCCGGCCGGTTCGATCGAACTCACCTTCTCCGGCGGTGCGGCTATCCGGCTGGAGGTGGACTACATCGAAGCGCGCCTTGCCGATCTTGGCGCCGCATGGGAAACACCGTCCCGCCCCGTCCATACGGGTTGAGGGAGCTCTACCGACCATGCCATTACGCCTCGACCGATCCGCTGCCGGTTTCGAAGCCGACTTCGCCGCATTCCTCGCCACCAAGCGGGAAGTGTCGGAGGACGTCGACACGGTCGTACGCGATATCATCGCGCGCGTTCGGGAAGAGGGCGACGCGGCGCTCATCGACTATACTAGGCGGTTCGACCGGCTCGATCTCTCTGAAACGGGCATAGCCGTAAGCGAAGCCGAGGTCGACGCGGCAATGGCCGAAGTCGATGCCGATACGCTTGCTGCCCTGCGTTTCGCACATGAGCGCATCACCGCTCACCATGCACGCCAGATGCCGCAGGACGACCGTTATGTCGATCCGATCGGCGTCGAGCTTGGTTCGCGCTGGACGGCAGTCGAAGCGGTTGGCTTGTACGTGCCGGGCGGCACCGCAAGCTATCCGAGTTCAGTGCTGATGAACGCCGTGCCGGCCAGGGTCGCGGGCGTTGAGCGCATTGTCATGACGGTGCCGTCGCCGGACGGACAGCTAAACCCGCTCGTTCTTGCCGCAGCCCGGCTTGCCGGAGTGTCCGAAATCTACCGTGTCGGCGGCGCGCAGGCGGTTGCCGCCCTTGCCTATGGCACCGAGACCATCGCGCCGGTGGCGAAGATCGTCGGTCCGGGCAACGCCTATGTCGCCGCCGCCAAGCGCCGCGTGTTCGGCACCGTCGGCATAGACATGATCGCCGGCCCGTCCGAGGTGCTGGTGATTGCCGATGGCAACAACGACCCGGCCTGGCTGGCCGCCGACCTGCTTGCGCAGGCCGAGCACGACGCTGCCGCACAGTCGATCCTGATAACCGACGATGCAGTGCTCGCCGACGCGGTCGAGGCCGAGGTGGAGCGCCAACTGGCGCGCCTGCCGCGCGGCGAGATGGCGGCTGCAAGCTGGCGCGACTTCGGTGCGATCATCCTCGTGGCGGATCTCGCCGATGCCGTGCCGCTCGCAAACCGCATCGCGGCCGAGCATCTCGAGCTCGCGATGGACGACGCCGAAAACTACGTCGAAAAAATCCGCAACGCGGGCGCGGTTTTTCTCGGCCGCCACACGCCCGAGGTGATCGGCGACTATGTCGGCGGTTCCAATCACGTTTTGCCGACTGCGCGGTCGGCGCGTTTCTCGTCTGGTCTCTCGGTGCTCGATTTCGTCAAGCGCACGTCTCTCCTGAAGCTAGGACCCGAGCAGTTGCGCCTGCTGGCGCCTGCTGCAATCGCGCTCGCGCGCGCCGAGAATCTGGACGGCCATGCGGCTTCCGTCGCCATTCGGCTCAATCCCGAAAGCTAGGTCATGAGCGAGCGCGATCGAAACGCCCGGCTGATCGATGTCGAACTCGACGAATCGATCGGGCGCTCGACGCCGGACGTCGAGCACGAACGCGCAGTCGCGATTTTCGACCTCATCGAGGATAACTCGTTTCGGCCTGCCGGCGATGAAAAGGGCGGGCCCTACAAGCTGAGACTGTCGGTTGTCGATTCGAAGCTGGTCTTCGCGATTTCACGCGAGGATGGCGAGGCCGTCGTCACCCACATCCTCTCGCTGACGCCGTTCCGGCGCGTGGTGAAGGATTATTTCCTGATCTGCGAGAGCTATTACGAAGCGATCCGCACCTCGACTCCGTCGCAGATCGAGGCGATCGACATGGGTCGCCGCGGTCTTCACAACGAAGGGTCGCAAACCTTGATGGATCGCCTCTCCGGCAAGATCGATGTCGATTTCGATACTGCGCGCCGGATATTCACCCTGGTCTGCGTGCTGCACTGGCGGGGCTGACGATGCCGGCGACGGGCGCGGCCCCGCTTCCCCGTTCGATCCTGTTCCTGTGCGGCATGAACGCGATACGCTCGCCGATGGCGGAAGTGCTGGCCAGGAAGGTCTTGCCTCAGGCGACTTTTGTTGCCTCGGCCGGCGTACGAGCTGGCGCGCGCGACCCCTTTGTCGATGCCGTTCTTGCCGAAAAGGGGCTAACGCTGGGCAATCGCCAGCCGCAACGGCTCGATGAGATGGAAGACGCCTATTTCGACCTGATCGTTACACTCGCGCCCGAGGCGCATCACGCCGCACTGGAACTGACCCGCTCGATGGCTGTCGATGTCGAATACTGGCCGACGGCGGATCCATCCGGCGCGGCTGGAACGCGCGATCGCATACTCGACGCCTACCGCGATGTGCGCGACAGGATCGAGCAACGAATAGCCGCCCGCTTCGCTGCCGGAGGACCGTGAACATTCCAAGAATAAGCATGTTCACAAATCCGGAGTAATCATATAGGTTCCGCCGGAATTTCCGGCCGAGGCCGGCGATATCCAACAAGCCATAGGAATCGGATGCCGAAGGAAGAAGTACTGGAGTTTCCGGGCGTCGTCACTGAACTGCTGCCGAATGCCATGTTCAGGGTCAAGCTCGAGAACGAACACGAGATCATAGCGCATACGGCCGGCCGCATGCGCAAGAACCGGATTCGCGTTCTGACCGGCGACAAGGTCCTTGTCGAAATGACGCCCTACGACCTGACCAAGGGTCGTATCACCTACCGCTTCAAGTAGCGGTCGACGTTCTCTCCCGCATGCCGACGGGTCTTCGATGAGTGTTTTCCAGAAGCTTGTGCTTGCCTCGGGCTCGCCGAGACGGATCGAGCTTCTGCAGCAGGCGGGCATAGAGCCCGACCGCCTCTTTCCTGCCGATCTGGACGAGACGCCGCTGCGCGCGGAGCATCCGCGCTCGCTGGCCAAGCGCCTGTCGCGCGCGAAAGCCGAGAAGGCGCAGGAAGGGCTCGTCAGGGACGGCGAGACCGATGCGTTCATCCTTGCCGCCGACACGGTGGTTGCCGTCGGCCGGCGCATCCTGCCCAAGGCGGAGCTGGTCGACGAAGCCTCGAACTGCCTGCGGCTGCTCTCCGGGCGCACGCATCGGGTCTACACCGGCGTCTGCCTTATCACGCCGTCCGGCAAGCTGCGCCAGCGACTGGTGGAGACGCGCGTGCGCTTCAAGCGCCTGTCACGGGAGGAACTCGAAAGCTACCTCGCCTCGGGCGAATGGCGCGGCAAGGCGGGCGGCTACGGCATACAGGGCCTGGCTGGCACCTTCGTGGTCAAGATGGTCGGTTCCTACACCAACGTGGTGGGTCTGCCGCTCTACGAGACGGTGGGACTATTGACGGCCGACGGCTACAAGGTTCATTTCAACTGGCTGGCGGGCACGAGGGCCTGAACCGTGAGTGGTCAGGAAACCGGCAAGGTGACGCCGCTTCGCCCCCGCCGCCCATGCCCGGAGTGCGGCAAGCCGTCGACACGCGCCGACTATCCGTTCTGCTCGCCGCGCTGCAAGGATGTGGACCTCAATCGCTGGCTCTCCGGCTCCTATGCAATTCCCGTCACTGAGGCCGAAGAGAACCTCGACGACAACGAGCACTGACCGCTCGGACGTGAGGGCTAGCGCGCCCAGCGACGCCCACCGAATTTAGTCGCGAAATCGCGCCGCTTCGCGCTGGACAGGCGCAAAACTCGTGCTATAACCCACGCGCTTTCGGGCGGAACACCAACGCCGCTCGTTGCAAGGAACGCCTTCAGGCGACCTTGCCGGATGCCCAGATAGCTCAGTTGGTAGAGCAGCGGATTGAAAATCCGCGTGTCGGTGGTTCGAATCCGCCTCTGGGCACCACTATTGTTTGCCGGTACTCTCACGGACAATCCATTTCAAACACCAAGAAACTCGCGCAGCCGTTCGAACTGGCCGAACGTCATCGCGCGGCCATTCACGGTCTGGAGGCCGATGGCCGCTGCGTCACGCAGAAATTGTGTCTCGACGGGTTCGGTGATGGCATCTGCTGCGAAGCTTCCTCTCCGCATCGTTGCCAGGAGCTCACGCGGGAAGACACTGCCCGGTGCGTAAGCCATTCCGACGGGCGTGGCATTGATCGCCATCGAAAATCCGTCCAGCGACAGGGGAATACCCGGCTCCACAGCCAAGCCTTTGCCTGCCAGCACGGCTATGAGCGCTTCAATTTCCCGATGTTCGCGCGACCAGACGGCGAGCCTGCGGCCGCCGCGCTCCGCAAACTCGTGGGCAATCGCGATGCCGGCAGCGCCAGCACCTGCAAGGACGACGCTGCTGCCTCGAACCTCGAAGCCGGCGCGACTGACGCCATTCCAGAAGCCGGCGCCGTCGGCCATGTCGCCCGACAGCCTGCCATCGGCGCCACGTTTCACCACATTGACGCTTGCAAGTGCCTTTGCGGTCGGAGAGGCGTCATCGACCAGATCGAGCAGACTTCCCTTGTTCGGAATTGTCGAAACGAAACCGTCGCAATTCGAAGCCTCCCGGATCATCTCCACAAAACCTGGAAGCGCGCGCGCGCCCACATCGACTGGAACCATGATCCGGTCCGCCCCATGGTCGGCAAAATACGTATTGAAAAGATAGGGCGATCTTGCCTGTGTGATCGGACTTCCGATCATGAAGATCACCCGGGTCTGCCCGGTGACCAGCCGTTCTCCTGCAGCCAAAATTCCCTCCCTTGGGTTGACTTGCTCCTGATCGTTCAATAGCAGGCGAAATGTTGAAGATTTTCTGACACGTTGGAGGAGATAGCGTGTTCGGGAGGAAAACCCAGGATTCCGACACGGTCGTTCGGCTGATCGCCTCGCAATTGCGCCGCGACATATCCGTCGGCGTGCTCGCCCCGGATACCAAGCTCAAGATCGATGAACTGCGCCAGCGCTATGGGGGCTCGGCGCATTCGTTCCGGGAGGCCCTGACGCTTCTTGCCAGCGAGGGCATCGTCGAGGCCAGCGCCCAGCGCGGCTTCCGCGTGGCCTCGGCGACCCAGTCCGATCTCGAAGACATCTCTCGCCTGCGCGCCGAAATCGAAAGCCTGGGCCTTGGCTGGTCGATCAAGCACGGGGACCTGCGCTGGGAAGGCGAGGTACTCGCCGCCTTCCACACCTATTCGAAGCTCTGCATGCAGACGGATGCCGATCGCCAGGCCTTCGCCATCGAATGGGACGAGGCAGGTCGCCACTTCCACGCGACGCTGGTGGCCGCCTGCCGCTCGCCGCGGCTGATCGGGTTCCAGGACAGGCTGTTCACACAGAGCCGGCGCTTTCGCTATGCCGCGCTCGTCGAGGGCAGCATCGACCTCGCCGCGGAGACCCGCGGCTTGGGGGAAGTCGTTGAGGCGACGCTCTCTCGCGATGCGGATCGGGCGTGTGAACTGCTTTCGAACCAGATTCTCGGCGCTTTGACGCGTTGAGATACGGCATCCGCCGGGACCATCACCAAAAGCGTATTGATTACAGGGAGGAATGACATGCTTAAGATTACCCGCAGAGCCTTCGCAGTGCTTGCCGCCGCGACCATTCTGGCAGGCACCGGCGCCGCCAGCGCAGAGCCCATCAAGGTCGGCATTCTCTCGTTGGTGTCGCACTCGCCGAGCATCATCGCAGAAGGCAAGGGCTACTTCGCCGAACAGGGCCTTGAAGTCGAGTTCGTGCCATTCCAGGCAGCCCAGCCCATGGCAGTGGCGATTGCCTCCGGCGATGTCGATTTCGGCATGACGGCGATGACAGCCGGCCTGATCAGCCTCGCCGAGAAGGGCGCGGTCAAGATCATCGGCGGCGCGCTGCAGGAAACGCCGGAGATCGACGGCCAGAAAATCCTGGTATCCAAGGCGGCTCACGAGGCAGGCGTGAAGACGCCCGCTGATCTTGCGGGCAAGCGCTATGGCATCACCACCGCGGGATCGTCCTTCCACTACATGGCGCACAAGATCGCCGACAAGGAAGGCTTCGAGCGCTCGGCGCTAGAGTTGGTTCCGCTCAATGCCGTGCCAGCAGTCATCGCTTCGCTGAAGTCGGGCCAGATCGATGCCTGGTCGATCGTGCCGAACATTGCCGCGGGCCTGACCAAGAGCGGGGAGGTCTTTGAGATTGGCAAGGTCTCGGACTACATCGACGGCTACCAGGTGACGACCGTCTTCACCTCGGCAGACAATGTCGCCAACAATCGCGAACTCGTCGAGAAATACCTCGCCGCGCTCTCGAAGGGTGTTGCCGATTACAACGCCGCCTTTGTCGACAAGACCATGTCGGATGAAGACAGCACCGAGGTCGTCGGGATGATCCACGAATATGTCTATTCCGACCGCCCGCTCGACGCTGCGGACCCGGCAATCCGCGCTGGGGCAATGCGCATCAACGAAGACGCCAAGCTGAACGTGTCCAGTATCGAAGACCAGCTCGAATGGTTCAAGTCGGAGAACCTGGTTCCGGCGGAGGCTTCGATGGACAAGCTTGTGGACACGAGCTTCGTCGAAACCTTCTGAAATCGAGGCGCCGGCCCCTACACCCGTGGGGCCGGCTCCTCCCCAACAAGGCGATGATCATGGACATTGTGGTCGACAACCTCTCGCACCGGTACGGGCAGACCGATGTGCTCGACGGCATCACCTTCGAGCTGAAGGGCGGCGAGATCGTCTGTATCATCGGGCCGTCGGGCTGCGGCAAGTCGACCCTGCTGCGCTTTATTGGCGGTCTTGAGCAGCCGACGTCGGGCCGTATCCTGATCGCCGGTTCGCCGCCGGCGGGGTCTCTCAATCCGCTCACCTACATATTCCAGGACTTCGCGCTGCTGCCGTGGCGTACGGTCGAAGGCAATGTCAGCCTGGTTCTCGAGGACCACGGCATCAAGGGAGGCAAGGCAGACGCGATCATCGACGACGTTCTGCGCCGCACCAAGCTTTCCGATTTTCGCAAGGCGCTGCCGCGTCAGCTTTCCGGCGGCATGAAGCAGCGCGTGGCGATCGCGCGCGCGCTTTCAGTCAATCCCGCCGTCATGCTGATGGATGAACCGCTTTCGGCGCTCGACAGCCAGACCCGCGAGCTGCTGCTCGACGATCTGATCGAACTATGGACGCGGGAACGCTTTTCCGCCTGCTACGTCACGCACAATCTCGCCGAAGCAGTGAGGTTGGGCCACAAGATCATCGTCCTGTCGCGCCGCCCCGGCCGGATACGCCAGATCGTCAGGATCGACATGCCGCTTGACGAGCGCGCCGGGCGGATCGCGGAACTGGAAACGACCCAGCGCCATCTGTGGAACCTGATGCGCGAAGAAGCGCGCGCGCGGACATGGAGCTGTCGGATGTCGCTTGAGACCGCGAATACGTTGCACGCGACGACGACATCCCAGGAGGACGTCGTCGCTCCGCCAGATGCCCGCCCGGTGCCCTTCGCGGCGGCGGCTTCAAGGTGCGGAAATACCGGCTGATCTCGCCACTGGTGTTCATCGTCCTGATCAGCCTGTGGGAAATCGGCTCGCGGACGGGCTTCATCAGTTCGATTGCCTTGCCCGCGCCGTCCGAGGCGTTTCGCGCGCCTTTCAGGATCTCGTGCGCACCGGCATGCTCTGGACGCATCTGGAAGCCAGCCTGTATCGCCTGTCGGTCGGCTGGATATTCGGCTCGGCGCTTGGCGTCGCGGTGGGCTTGACGATCGGCCTCTTCTCGCTCGCGCGCGCCGGCATGCTGCCGATCGTCTCGGCCCTGTTTCCGATCCCCAAGATCGCGCTTCTGCCGCTGTTCATCGTCTGGTTCGGCATTGGTGAGGGCTCCAAGGTCGCAACGATCCTGTTCGGCACCTTCTTCCCAACCGTCATCGCGACCTATGGCGGCGTCGACAATGTCGATCGCAACCTGATCCGAATGGGCCAGTCCTTCGGGCTCTCCTGGTTTTCCATCGTGCGTAAGATCATCATTCCCGGCGCGCTGCCGGCAATCCTGTCTGGGTTCCGCATTTCGGCATCGATTGCGATCGTCCTGCTTGTGGCCGCCGAGATGATCGGAGCACAGTATGGTATCGGCGCCTATATCCTGATGGCGGGCGCGCTGTTTGCCACCGACCAGTTGATCGCCGGCGTTGCCATGCTCTCGATCCTGGGTCTTACCGTCAGCTGGCTGATCGGCAAGGCTGAGCAGTATTTCCTCAACTGGCGGACGTGAAGAGCAAGGCATGACAAAGCGTTTCGAGGCCGACTACGACGTCGCGGTCTGCGGCGGAGGCGCTGCCGGCGTGGCTGCGGCCATCGGCGCGGCCAAGGCTGGAGCAAAGGTCTGCCTGGTCGAGAAATACGGCTTCCTTGGCGGCGCGGCCACCACATCACAGGTCTACGCCTATTGCGGCCTGTTCCAGCAAGGTGTCGAACCGAAGCGGGCGGTTGCCGGCGTGGCGGCCGAAGTCACCGACGAATTGAAGACGCACGGACTCGACGGTGAGGCCTATCGTTCGGAAACGACAGGCAACTGGATCGTGCTGCTCGATGGCGAGGTGCTGAAGTTCGCTCTCGACAATCTTGTCCGCAGTTATGGCATAGATGTGAAGTTGCACACGCGCGTGGCTTCCGTGGCACGCACCGCCGACCGTCTCGAAGCCATCACGTTGGCTGGCATGGGTGGACGCACGCGGGTGGCTGCCGAAGCTTTCGTGGACGCCAGCGGCGACGCCAATCTGGCCATGCTGGCCGGGGTCCCGTTCCAGATTGGCGACGGCGAAGGCAAGCTGCAGGCCTTGACCATGCCGATCCGCATCGGCGGCATCGACCGCGATCTCAGGATTGACCGGGCGGCGCTTCAAGCTGCTATCGCGCGCTACAACGGTAAGGGTGCATACCCGATCCAGCGCACGGACGGGGGATCATCCTCCGGCTGCCCTTGTCGCACGACATGTGGTGGATGACCGTCGACATTCCGCTTTCGGATCTATCGTCGGAGAGCTTCACCGCAGCCGAGATGGAAGCGCGGGCGCGTGCCAACGACTATGTCGCGATGCTCAAACGTGAGTTGTCGGGCTTCGAAGGCGCATATCTCGTCGCAACGGGTCCGCAAATCGGCGTGCGCGAGACCCGTCATCCCGCCGCGCGCTACGAAATGACCGGGGAGGACGTTGTCCTGGGGCGATGCCGTGACGACGGCATCGCGCGCGCTGCATGGCCGATCGAATTGCACGGTGAAGCCGGCAAGCCGAGCTACACTTCGATCGGCGGTGCCGGATACTGCCACGTGCCCTACGATTCCATCCGCGCCAAGGGCCTCGACAATCTCTGGTACGGCGGTCGCGTCATCGGCGCCGACCCGCAGGCCTACGGTTCGATCCGGGTCATGGGCACAGCCTTTGCCACTGGACAGGCAGCCGGGGTCGCCGCGGCCGACCATGTCGATGCTGGCCATCTTACCGATCTCGGGCAGATCCAGTCGAAGCTGCGCGAACAGGGAGCGCTTATCTAAGAGCGAGGGAACTGGTCTGCCAGGCGGAGCCGCGGTGCACCCATCCACTGCCCTGATGGCTATGGTGAAAGCCCCAACTATGCGCGTGATATCTGCGCATCGTGCTTCTCAATCTCATCCGATATGGTCGTTGCGGTCTGCACCACGCCCTCGATGAGCGACGGAAGCCTGCGTTCGAGATCTGCCTGTTTGGCGTCGGTAACCAGACTGATGCTTGCCACCACAGCCGACCCGCGCATGATCGGTGCAGCGATGCCCACGCGGCCGGAGCCGACTTCCGAAGTGGTGACGGAATAACCCTGCCTCCTGACAGCCTTTAGCGCATTGCGCATTTCAGCATAGGCGGGTGCGCCGGTGCGACGCAGTTCTTCTTCGTTGCGTAGATAGAGCGCCTTCAGCGCCCGATCGGGCAAGAAGGCCAGAATGGCCTTGGCTGGCGCACCGACGAAAAGCGACATCGCCACGCCTCTCTCGTAGCTGACGGGCAGATGCGGCGCATCGCCCTCGCGCTTGTGCACGCTCATGATCCGATCGCGAAAACGGCGGCACATGATCACGCTGGCGGCCTGGGACGCCTTTTCGAGCAACTCAGCCATCGGCTGGTCCGCGATATGGATCAGCGGGTCGCTCTGACGGATAAGCCGGTCGAAATGGATGAAGGCAGGCCCAAGAACATAGCCCGCACCGGTAACGGGGTCGAGAAACTCCGCCTGGCTCAGCTCGCGGACGTTGCGATAGGCGGTGCGAACCGAGATGCCGAGTGCGGCCGCGATGTCTTCCACCGTGAGCACCACGCCATCGCCGTCGAAGAGCTGGAGAATGCTCAGAAGGTTGTTTTGACTGGCCATTTAACGTTCCACATCCGGCTGTCCGACTGCCACTATAATGATGGCCGAGGATTTGCAAATAGTCAAAATTGACAAAATACGACAATTCATCTTGATTGTTGAAATGAGGCAATTATAGTCGGTTTCAGGCAAGAGCGCAGAGACGCTCGCCCCAACCGACAGATGAGGAACAGATATGAGACCTTTCAGATTGATCGCTGCATGTGTCGCTGCTGCGGCCATCGCGTTTGCCGTTCCAGTCGCGAATGCGCAGGAAAAGCACCAAGTCCGTGTCGCCATGCTCGGGCCCAGCTCGCTCCTCTGGCTCCACGCCATCGCCAAGGACCAGGGCTTCTACGACGCGCACGACATCGAGGTTCAGGAACTGGTTGCATCCACCAGCCCGGCTCTTCTCCAGGCTGTTTCCAGCGGTAGCGTCGAAGCCGGCATCTCGGTGGCGGACCTCGCAATGAGGGCAATCGACCAGAATGCGCCGATCATCATTTCCGGCGCGGTGCTCGGCAAGTCGATCCTGCGTTTCGTCGGCGGAAAGGGTGTTGAAACGGCGGCAGATATAGACGGACGTCCGGTGACCGCAGGTGGCGTGCAGGGCGGAACGGCCAATCTGCTGCGTTATCTGATGAACGAGCAGGGCGTGGACGGAACGGGGGCGCAACTGGTTGCGATGGCAAATTCGCGCGACCGCATCGTGGCTCTGCAGAACGGGCAGGTGGCCGGCTCGCTTCTCATCGCACCGTTTGATTCCATGGCCCAGCGCGATGGAATGAAGGTCCTTGGAGACTACACGGAAGACTATCTGCAGACGCCGCTTATCCTGAACACCAGCTGGGCGGAAGCCAATCGCGAGGCGGCTGTGGGCATCACGCAGGCAACCCGCGACGCCGCCAACTGGATCTACGATCCCGCCAACAAGGAAAAGGCGATCGATATCCTGGCGGCCTTCACGAATGTCGATCGCGAGCTGTGCGCAGAATCCTATGCGTTCATCGTCGAGCAGCAGAAAGCAATCGGCGTCGGCCTTGAAGTGACGCCGGCAAGCCTCGAAAACCTCCTGAAGATCAGTGATGCCGTTGGCGCGTCGCGCGAAAGCGATCAGACGTTCGATATCTCGCGTTATTACGACCCGAGCTACCTCGCCGGAAACTGAAGCGCTCGTCCGAAGCCGCGCATCGAACCGGATGCGCGGCAGCCGAGCCAACTCTCCAAATGAACGACATGCCTATTCCTGTGACCCTGCTGACCGGTTTTCTGGGTAGCGGCAAGACGACGCTGCTGAATGCCTGGCTGCGTGATCCGTCGCTGTCCGATGCCGCGGTCATCGTCAATGAATTCGGCGAGATCGGCATCGACCACGCCCTGATCGCCGCCAGCAACGACAACACCATCGAACTGAGCACCGGGTGCCTTTGCTGCATGGTGTCGGGAGATCTCGTCACGACTCTCCGGGAGCTGAATGAAAAGCTCGCCCGCGGCGATGTGCGTCCGTTCAGCCGCGTCTTCATCGAGACGACTGGCGTCGCCGACCCGATCCCGGTGATCCAGTCGCTGATGACGTTCCCCGTCGCGGGGCGCTACGTGCTCAACCGCGTGGTGACAGTGGTCGACGCAGTACAGGGCGAGCGTACCCTGCGCGACTTCCAGGAAGCGTCGCGACAGGTCGCGGTCGCCGACGATGTGATCCTGTCAAAGACCGATCTTGCAAACGCCCGGGAAGGTGTGTTGGCACAGATCAACGCGCTCAATTCATCTGCGCGGGTTCTTGAATCCGGCGGTGCGGACCCCGTGCTGCCCTCTGACCTGCTGGCTCCCGGGGCTTTCAATCCGGCGGGCAGCGTCGTCGACGTCGAAAAGTGGATCGCCGATGCCGGTTTTGCGGCCGAGACCCCGCACCACGATCATCACCACGCCCATGATCACAAACACCACCATCACGAGAGCGGCTTCACCACCTTCACGCTGGAGTTCGACGAGCCGCTGGCTTGGTCGCATGTTGCCCATTGGCTTGATGCGCTTGTGATCGCGCACGGCAGCGACTTGCTGCGCGTGAAGGGCATATTCGACATTGCTGGACAGTCCAAGCCGATCGTCGTCCAGGCGGTGCAGACACTGTTTCATCCGCCCTTCGAGCTGCCACGCTGGCCGCTGGGCGAAGCGCGTTCACGCGTGGTCTTCATAACGCGCAATCTCTCCCGGGATTTCGTCGTCGAGGTGCTCGACACGATCCGTGGCCGTGCGCCGGTGGCCGCGCAGGCCTGATCCCTTTCCATTCGAACATAAGGACTTGCAGATGGACACGCTGATCAAGAACGGAACCATTGTCGTGCCGGAAGGCCGGTACCAGGGCGACATCGCCATCAGCGGCGGCAAGATCGCAGCCATCTACGAGCCAGGCAAGGCGCCGGCATCCGGCGATACCGAGATCATAGACGCCAACGGGCTGGCGGTGTTTCCCGGCGTCATCGACATGCATTCGCATCACCGGCAGGGCTCCAAGCCCGGGTTCGAATACAAGGACACGATCTACACCTCGACGCAGCAGTGCGCGGCCGGCGGCGTGACGACCTCGGTTGCCATGCCCAACGTGACCCCGCCGCCGAATACGATGCAGCTGCTGCAAGATCAGTTCGCCATCTACGAGACCGATGCGATCGTCGACTGGAATTTCAATCCTGCACCGACCATCATCGAGGAGGTGCCGGCGATGGCGAAAGCCGATATCGCGGCTTTTAAGTTCTTCATGGTCGTCGATACCGGTCGCGACTATCCGCACATGCCGGGCATCGGCGTACACGATCATGGCAAGATCCTGGAAATCATGATGGCCTGCGCCAAGGAAGGCGTGCCGCTGATGGTGCATCCGCACGATCAGGCGCTTATGGATATCATCGAGCAGGAATACTGGGCACGCGGCGAGCGCGACGCTCTCGCCTACGCCAAGGCCTATGCCGCTTATGACGGGGTGATCTGGGAAACGGCGATCGCTACGCTGCTGCGCCTGCAAAAGGCTGCGGGATGCCATCTGCATATTCTCCATACACAGACCGCGGGCAGCGTCGAACTGATCCGGCAGGCAAAGGCGAACGGCCAGAAGGTTACCTGCGAGATCAACCCGTGGGCGCTGTTCCTCGGCTGCGACTGGTCGTCAATCCAGCGGTTGGGATCGTATGCTTTGTCATACTGGGTGCCCGAAAAGAACGTGCCCGGCCTCTGGGAGGGTCTCAACGACGGCACGATCGATATCGTGGCGACGGACCATGCTCCGCACGTGCGCGAGGAAAAGGAGATCGGCTGGACCGACGGTTGGAAGGCCCATACCGGCACGCCGTCCGCGCAGTTCTACCTGAGCATGTTCTTGACTGCCGCACTTGAAGGCAAGATTCCCCTCGAGCGCGTCTCGGAGGCAACGTCGGCTGCACCCGCCCGTTTGTTCGGTCTCACGACCAAGGGCCGGATCGCGGAAGGGTACGATGCCGATCTGGTGCTGGTCGATCTCGAGAACGAATACGAGATCCGCGACGAGGACGTGCTCAGCCTGTCCGGCTGGAGCCCCTATGCGGGTCGCAAGCTCAAGGGCAAACCTGTCCGCACCGTCCTGCGCGGCCGCACCGTCTATCTCGACGGCAAGGTGGTTGGCGAGAAGGGATACGGACGTCAGGCCAAGGCGGTGCATGGGGCCCGGGCCTGATGAACGTTCCGCATCGCCCCGGCACGAACGATAGGACGGTGGCAGCGACGCTGGCTGAATGGCTGGTGGAGCTGCACGCCTCCGCAATTCCCGCAGGGGCGCTGACCGCCGCCCGGCGGTCGTTGATCGACGTTGCCGGGGTGATGCATGCGGGCATGGACATGCCCATTGTTCGCCTCATCACCGATGAGGTGGTACAGGAGAGCGCCGCAGGGCCAGCGAGTGTTCCCGGCACCGGGTTGCGGCTCCCTGCGGTTGCCGCAACCCGTGTCAATTCCACGGCTGCGCACGCGCTTGACTTCGATGCAAACTTCAATCGCGGCATGGTCTTCGGGCCGGCCATTCTTTTCCCGGCGCTGCTTGCGCTCGGCGAAGCTGAAAAGTCCGATGGTCGTGCGCTTCTGAGCGCGTTCGCGATCGGCACGGAGGTTTGCCGGGTGCTCGCCGAGAGCCTTTCGCCGCGGCCCTATACGAAGTCGCGGGACAGCCTGTTCTATCTTGGCTGGTTCAACACGGGCGTGCTTGGCCCGATCGGCGCGGCGGCCGCCTGTGCGTGGATGTTGAAGCTTTCAGCGGAGCAGGCGCGCAACGCCATCGCCATCGCCGCCGTGCAGGCGTGCGGTCTCAGGATCGGCGTAGGCTCCGACATGAAGCCGTTGCTGGCGGCGCGCGCCGCCGAAACCGGTCTGCGAGCAGCGTTGCTGGCGCGCAAGGGTGCGCTGGCGCCTGGGGATGCGATAGAGGGATATCGGGGCCTGGTGCAGGTGGTGAACCGGGGTCAATGGACCTCGGAGGCTTTCGCGTCGCTCGGATCGTTCGAGGACGCCGGCCCGTCACTGAAGCTCTATCCGGCCTGCTCCTCGGTTCAGGCCGCAGCCGAGGCGCTGGAAACAATGCTCGTTCGGGATGGCGTTTCGGGCGATCGTGTGGAGAGCGTCACCTGCGAAGTGACGCCCCATATCGCCAGCAACCTCACCTTCGACGATCCGCAGAACGTAACGCAGGCCCAGTTCTCCATCTCCTACGCGCTCGGATGCATCTTGGCGGACGGCGAATTCTCCTGGCGGCACCTCACGGCCGAAAAGATCGGCTCTGGCGAGATACGACGCCAGATGGAAAAGGTGAGGATGGAAGCATCGCTTCGTTTCGACAATGAAGCACTAGAGCGCGAATCTCCCGAAGCCACGCGCGTCATTGTTCGCCTCTCCGATCGCAGCACCCGAGAAATGCGCCTGAACGCGTCGACGGGAAAGCCGGTGAAGCCGATGAGCGACGCGCTGCTGGAGCGCAAGTTCCTGGCGAACACGGTTCCCGGGCTGGGCCGGACTCGAGCGGCAGCGTTGCTTGAGGCGCTGAAGAACATTGAGGATATGCCCGACGTGACCCTCCTTTTCGCCGATGCGGAAGGTCAGTCATGAGACTAGCGATCCTGGGCGCTGGTGCGATGGGATTGACTACGTCCGCTCTCGCGGTTTCGCGCGGCCACGATGTCGTCTTGTGGTCGCCATCGGGAGCATCGACCAAGGGTCTCGGCAGCAAGTCCCGGATCGAATCCACCGGTGCGCTTTCGGGCAACTGGTCCGTTTCCATCGCCCAAACGGCCAAGGAAGCCGTCGCGGACGCCGAGGCGGTGCTGCTTGCGGTTGACGCAAACGGCCATCGCACCGTCATGGAGGCAGTTGCGCCTCATATGCAGGCGGGCGTTCCTTTCATAGTCAGCGCCGCCCATTCGCTGAGCGGCCTCTACATGGCGCAGCTTCTACAGACGCGCGGCATCGATGCCGCGGTGGTTTCGCTCAACACCAGCCCGGGAACCGCGCACCGCACTGAAAACGGCAAGGTCGACATCCGCGTCGTGCGTGCGCATATCGAAGCATCCGTCACGCCGAACGGTTCACAGACGGATGCCTTGAATATATGCGCGGAGCTTCTGCCGGCGCAGTTTGCGCGGCGCGAGAGCGCCTTGGCGATCGGCCTTCTGGCCAATTGCAACCCTGTCTTTCACGTGCCGGTGTGCCTGCTTAATATCACGCGTATCGAACGCCCGGAAAACTGGGCACCTTACGGGCAGACGACGACCGCCGTTGGCCGCATGATGGAAGCGCTGGACCGTGAACGTCTGGCCATTGCGGCGGCGTTTGGTTTCGACATTCACTCCGTGAATGAGCATTTTCACCGGTCCTTCAAGATCCCGCTGGCCCACATGGACGTGATGAACGCAACGCTTCATGCCTCGGGCAGGGGACCCAAAGGTCCGAAAACGGCAATGCACCGCTATCTGATGCAGGACATCCCCTACGGGCTGGCATTCGCGTCCAGGGTCGCGCGCGTTGCGGGCGTGCCAGCGCCGATCCACGATGCAACGGTCCTCCTTGCGGGCTCGATCCTCGACGTCGACTTTGCGCAAACAAACACGATTCTCGATGTGCTGGGCCTTGATGCCATGTCGCACGACCAGCTTATCGAATTCGCCACAACAGGGCTTCGGCCCGTCACGCCTTTCCACGAGGGAACAAGCCAATGACATTCTGGGCGCGCACCTACGACTTCCTGCAAGGAGACAGCCGGACGAGTTCCCTAGTTCGGGTCGCGTTCTCGGTGGCGGTCGTGCTGCTGATCTGGGAGATACTGACGGCGACGGTGGTGACCAACTCGCTCCTGCTGGTGCCGCCATTGGAAGTGTTTGCCGCGCTCGGTCGCGAACTGGCTAATGGCAATGTCTGGACAAACGGCGTGGCGACCGGGGTCGCGCTGCTTGTCTCGTTTCCTGTCGCCGTCTTCATCGGTGTCGCGGGCGGACTGATCCTCGCGTCGAACCGGCTCTTTTCACTGACGGCAGGGCCGATGCTGATGGCCTTGTATTCCGTTCCAGTCGTCGCGCTGGCGCCCCTCTTCATTGCATGGCTTGGACTGGGGTTTGCCTCGAAGTTCGTGATCGTATCGCTGGTTGCGGTGTTCCCGGTTCTGGTGACAACCGAAGTCGGGTTGCGCGCGACCGACAAGGCACTTGTCGACGCTGCCCGTTCGTTCAATGCCAATGGCTGGCAGATATTCACGACGGTGACGTTGCCCTACGCGCTTCCTTATGTGGTCAGCGGTGTTCGTGTTGCCTGGGCGCGTGCGCTGGTAGGCATCGTCGTCGCGGAGTTCTTCGGATCGTTCGCCGGGTTCGGTTTCGCCATCCTGGCAGCCGGCCAAACCTTCGACACGGCAACCTTGCTCGCCTACGTCATTCTGCTGGGCGCGATGGGGGTTATCGGCAGCCTGGTTTTCGAAAGTGCAGAGCGTCGTCTGGCGCCCTGGCGACACGAATAGGCGGTTTCTCATCATGGCGAGCAACACTTCTTCCACCCGAGAGGCATCCATGTCCAAAACCACTGCACTCGAGATCAGCAACATCTCGAAGAAGTTCGAGCGCCCCGGCCGCCCCACGATTGAAGCCTTGAGGGATATCAATCTGTCGGTGAAGCAGGGAGAATTCGTCTCCATCGTCGGCGCCAGCGGCAGCGGCAAGTCCACTCTCCTGCGCATTGTCGATGGGCTGACGCAGGCTACCGGCGGTACAGTCTCGGTCAACGGCAAGATCGTGACCCGCCCCGGCAAGGACAGGGCGGTGGTCTTCCAGCAGGATTCGCTGCTGCCCTGGAAGACCGTGATCGACAATGTCGCCTACGGGCTCGCGATCAACGGGGTCAGCCGGCGCGAGCGCGAGCAGACCGCGCGCCATTTCATCAACGTGTCGGGCCTGCAGGGCTTCGAAAGCCACTTCCCCCACCAGTTGTCGGGCGGCATGCGCCAGCGCGTCAACGTCGCGCGGGCCCTGGCCGTCAGCCCCGACATCCTTCTCCTCGACGAGCCCTTCGCGGCACTTGATGCCCAAACCCGCGAGGTTATGCAGACCGAGCTGCTTCGGATATGGGAAGAAGAAAAGAAGACCGTTGTGCTGATAACGCACCAGATCGACGAAGCTGTGTTCCTTTCCGATCGTGTGGTGGTTTTCAGTGCGCGCCCGGGTCAGATTCGCGAAGAAATCGAGATAGAACTGCCGCGCCCGCGCGATCTCGAGGTCAAGCGGAGCGCCACCTTCGTCGCGTATGTCGATCACATCTGGAAATTGATCGAACAGGAAGTGCGTATGGGCATGAAAAGCTGAAGCTGCTTACCTGGAGTTGCCGCAAAGGCGTTGATTGCAGCGTAATGACGGGAGACACAAACTGTCAGTTTAAGTGCGCCGCAGCCTTCGATATAGGTTTTCGCAGATCGCGCTGCGTTCGACTACACTATTTCTGGTTACGATCATGCGGAATTGATGGCGTCGACCAGTGCGGTCCGGACCGTCCCTGCCAGTTCCGCGAGCCGCGGATTGGCAACTGATGCCATACTGACCACCGGATCGACAGCCGCGATCTCGACGCTTCCCGGCTTGGTTTCAGTGACGATCACGTTGCAAGGCAGCAGAGCACCAATTTTGTCTTCTTCCTGCAGTGCTCGCCATGCGAAATGCGGATTGCACGCTCCGAGGATGGTGTAGGGCCGGAATTCCACGCCGAGTTTGTTCTCTTCATCGTGGCGGCGACGTCGATCGACGTCAGCACACCGAAGCCGCGATCTGCAAGCGCCGTCTTTACCCGTTCGATCGCCGCATCGTGCGAGGAGGCAAGGGTTCTGGCGAAATAGTAGCTCATGGTAGCACTCCACAATATCGTGCATGTTTGCATACGCTACGCGGGGGCCTGAGCTCCTTGATCTGGCACAACCCTGCGAGCGGCAGTGATGATGGAGGAAGGGGACCCGTGAGCAGCAGGAATCTTGATCTGGCAGTGCGACCGCGTTCGCTGGCAGTCATCGGCGCCTCTAACCGCGAAGGGTCCGTCGGGCGCGTCGTGATCGACAATATCGTCCGGGGTGGGTTTGTGGGAACGGTCTGGCCGGTCAATCCCAAATATCGGCAGGTGTCCGGCCTGTCATGCTATCCGGATGCGGCCGCGCTTCCGGATGCGCCCGACCTTGCTATCATCATGACGCCGGCCGCAACCGTGCCGCAGATTATCGATGAACTCGGCAGAAAGGGCTGTCGTGCCGGCGTGGTGATTACTGCCGGCCTGACGCCTGAGAACGGACTTCGCCAGGCAATGCTCGATGCCGCGCGTCCTCATCTCTTCCGGATCATAGGCCCCAACACGGTCGGTCTGATGATCCCGCCTTTGAAGTTGAATGCAGGCTTCGCCCACATGGCAGCGCAGCCCGGCAATATAGCGCTCCTGTCACAGTCCGGAGCCATCGCCACCTCTCTTATAGACTGGGCTGGTGAAAACAATGTGGGCTTCTCCTACATCGTTTCGCTCGGCGACATGGCCGATGTGGACGTCGGCGACTGGCTCGATCTCCTTGCGGGAGATCCGACCACGCGGGCCGTCGTGATGTATCTGGAGTCGATCCCCGAACCGCGAAAATTCATGTCGGCAGCCCGCGCTGCCGCTCGCATCAAGCCAGTGATCGCAATCAAGTCCGGACGTCATGAAGAAGCCGCCAAGGCGGCTTCCACACACACCGGAGCGCTTTCAGGCGCGGATAGGGTGGTCGACGCTGCCTTGCGCCGCGCAGGCGTATTGCGCGTCGATGGACTTGCCGAGCTCTTCGACGCTGCCGAGATCACTGCGCGGTTTGCACCGCTGGATCGCGCCCGCATCGGGATCGTGACGAATGGCGGTGGCGCCGGCGTGCTGGCGGTCGACGGATTGATCGACCTCGGTGGCGAACTCGCTCACCTCGCGCAGCAAACACTCTCGGCACTGAACGAGGCCCTGCCTGCTACGTGGTCTCACGCAAATCCCGTCGACATCATCGGCGATGCCCCACCGGAACGCTACCGGGCGTCGGTGGCCGCAATCGCCGCCGATCCAGGCGTCGACGCGCTGGTCGTGCTCAATTGCCCGACCGGCCTGGCATCGCCCGTAGATGCCGCGAAAGCCGTAGCCGACCTTGCCACGAACGGACTGATCGACGGCAAGCCGGTCATCTCATGCTGGCTGGGCGAGCAGACCGCACGACAGGGCAGGGCGATCCTTCAGGAAGCGGGAATACCCAGCGTCGACACGCCCGCGGAGGTAGCGCGCGCCACGCGGTTTCTGTCGGATTGGTCCAAGGCGCAGAAGGCACTCGGCCGCGTGCCGGCAACGCGTGGCGAGGACGTATCCGTCGATCGCGCCGCAGCGCTGGCGATCTTCCGACGGGTAGCTGCCGACGGTCGCAGGATGCTCACCGAACCGGAAGCCAAGGCCGTCATCGGCGCCTATGGAATGGATGTGCCGGAAACTGTTGTGGCTGCCACGCCCGACGCGGTGCAAAAGGCGGCACAGTCAATGCTTGCGGCTGGCGGAAAGGTCGCCGTCAAATTGCTGTCCAAAGCGATTTCGCACAAGTCGGATGTCGGCGGCGTGGTGCTGGGGATCGAGACCGACGACGCGGCGGCCGAGGCGGCGGGCGCGATCGGTGAACGAGTGCGGAAGATTCGGCCGGATGCCGACATACAGGGTTTTGCAGTGCAGCCGATGATCGAACGCAAACATGCCCAGGAACTGATCCTTGGCATGAGCATCGATCCGATCTTCGGTCCGGTCCTCCTGTTCGGCGCCGGCGGGGTCGCGGTCGAGGTCGTTGACGACACCGCCATGGCGTTGCCGCCGATGGACGAGGTGTTGGCCGGCGATCTCATCGAACGGACTCGTATCGGCCGGTTGTTGGCGGGGTTTCGCGACCGCAAGCCGGCCGACCGCGCCGCGATCGTCAAGGCGCTCAACGGCCTGTCGCAACTGGTCGTGGACTTTCCGTGCCTGGTTGGTGTCGACATCAACCCGCTGCTGGCAGATGCCGACGGCGCCATCGCACTCGATGCACGGATCGAGATCGACCCCGAACACGTCGATGAACCCGGCCCGAACCCGGCTCTTGTGATCCGGCCATACCCCGCCGAATGGGCCAAGAGTGTCACGCTCGGGGATCAAGACTTCGATATTCGTCCGATCAAGCCGGCGGATGTGGCCCTGTATCCGCGGTTCCTCGCCAGAGGTGTCTCCCGAGGATGTGCGCCTTCGTTTCCTGGCGCCTCGGCGTCGGTTTCCCGACGAGATGCTCAAACGGCTGACGCAACTCGACTATGACCGGGATATCGCCTTCGTCGCTCTTGAAGACAGCGGCGATCTGGCAGCGGTCGGCCGGCTGTCTTGCGATCCGGGGCGGGAGCGCGCGGAACACGCGATCCTCGTGCGCAGCGACTTGCAGGGCCACGGTCTGGGTTGGGCGCTTCTGCATCACCTGCTGGACTACGCCCGAGCGGAGAATATCGGCCTTTTCGAGGGAATGGTGCTGGCCGACAACGTCAAGATGCTTGCCATGTGCCGCGAGGCCGGTTTCAAGGTCGAACCTCATCCGGAAGAAGCAGGCGCCATGCGTGTCTGGCTTAACTTGTGATATTATTGCGATATCCTGCGTTCCCACGCGGGCACAGCGGCTGACCTTCGACAGTTGCGCGGCCATGCGAGATGCGGGCGCGCAATTGCGTCTGCCAATCTTGAAACTGGCCGTCAAGAATCCCACATAGAATCGCGCCCTGCAGGTTCTTGCGGATGGCGCCCATTCAGATTGTCAGAGGATACTCAGATGGCCGAACTCATCGAAGCCATCACGGTTGCGCTATCTTCCGGGACCAACCCGGTCACAGCCATCCGTGAAGCGACGGGCTATACGATCGAACAGCTCGCCGTAACGTCCGGTCTTGCCGAAGCCGAACTCGTCGATCTCGAGGCAGGGGCCGTGGACCAGGCCAGGCTAACGAGACTGGCTTCCGCGCTCGGGTTGCCAGAGAGCGTGGTGGCGCTTTAGACGTCTCCAACCGTGGCGAAAGCATCTTAAAAAGGCGGAGCGGCGACGATGTCGCAACGCTCCGCAAATCGGGAATGCCGCACTGGGTAGCGGCTTTCCCGTCCCCTGCTGGTTACTGGATCGTGCGTGTTGCCGAGTTGAATCGGGCCCAGCCCACCGTGCGCGATTTCCCGCCGGCTTCGACCGTCAGTTGATAGTTCGAGTTGAGGCGGCCCCCGGTGGTATTGCACGGCGGCAGGAAACGGTGATTGACCGTTGTCGTTCCCGAGCCATCCGAGGTTACGCGTGTGCTGCGATGATTGAACGTGCTTCCGTCACTCAGCTTGTCCTGGAGGCTGAGGCGGATCGGCACGCCTGCCGCAGCCGTGTGTTTGATGGTCACCGTTGGCGCCTGTCCCTGTCCGCCGAGCTGGCTGCACAGGTTCGACGTCGTCATCGGGCTGATGCTGACGCTCTCTAGGGCGAAAGGCATCGCGGGCGCAGTCGCCTGTCCCGTGCTTTCGCCGCTGGTCGAGCATGCCGACACCGCAAATGCTGCGCAGATTGATACAAGCATCCCGCCAAGCTTGCGTGGGCTCATGGATTTTCCCCTTACCGTTTGGATCCACTCATTCGGCGAATGAGCCTCTAGGTGCATATGCGGCCTGGTCCGTCTGGTCAGCGCAGAATCGGGGAAGAAGTGGAAGTGCCAGGAAAAAACGCAAAAATTTCACATTAATATCAAAGGCATGCTATCCATTGTCGACTGGGGTTGATTTTGGTGTGATCGATGGGCGGATCAGGCGATTGGGCAGCCTGTGAAACATGGCATGAGCTTCTGGATGCGCTTTGCATCGAGAAGGGACATCTGGATAACATGGCGCTTGCCGACCAGCTTTGTTCGGCCGCCGGCAACACGAGCCAGGCTGCTTTCGACACAGCGGTGAAAAATCTCCGCAACTGGCGGCGGGGTGTACACATCCCCCGGCGTCGCAACTTCGTGCTGCTTGCAAAGGTCCTGTACGTCAACGAGCGTCCTGACCTGCTCGAACATTGGAACAGGCTTTATGTCCAAGCCAAGTCCGGCGGCGAGAACGACGAGGACAATGCCTCCAGCGAGGCTCCGTTGCACGACGCGCATTGGTCGAAAAGGCGTTTTCGGGCGCTCGGGATCGCCTTGGCTGCGTCGGCCGTGACGTTGGTTGCTGCGTGGTTGCTGTGGCCGCATGGTTTTGCGCCGACAACAGACCCCGCAGCGACTTTCGAAGGGGTCCAGGCGGAATACGTGCGCAATGTATCCGTACAGGTGGGAGACGCTGTCATCATTCATGGGGCGCGAGGCAACGAATGTGGTCCGGCACCGTCCTGGGACAGCGCCAGGGAGCTGCTGCCGACGCTGGTGACGGGCACCCTGACGGATGGGGGCGTTGGCACGCGGTTGAGCCGCCAGTGTGGCGGTCGCGTTCCCGCCAGGGCCATCTTGTTCACGGCTGCCAGGGTGGGAGCGGAGCAGATCAGCCTCTACGGCGACGAAATCCACATTCGTGTGGAGCCGTGAGGTATCCGTGGCCCCAACACCGGCGCTTGCCCGCCAATAGCTACGGCGCTAGGGGTTGCGCGACCATCGCTCCCGGGATTCCCGCATGAACGAACTTCGCGATAATATCGACCGTCAACTGGTCGGGCTCTTGCTCGCCGACGGTCGTGCATCGGCGACCGAGCTTGCCCGCAAGCTGGGTGTCGGCCGCAGCACGGTGCAGGAGCGCATCGCGCGGCTGGAGCGCAGCGGGCTGATCGCGGGCTACTCCGCGATCCTTTCGCATGATCCGTTCGGGGATGCGGCGCAGGCGCTGGTCATGGTCAGCATCGTCCAGCGCCGGCAGAAGGATATCCTGGACCGTCTGCGCGCCCTGCCTGAGGTGGTGAACTGCCTTACGATAGCAGGGGACTATGACCTGGTGCTGACGGTGCAGACGCCCCGCGTCGAGGACATCGACGCGGTGCTTGACGAGATTCTCGGCTTCGAGGGGATCGAGCGTTGCAAGTCGTGGATCATCCTAGGCCGGCATATACAGCGCGGAGCAGCGGCGACCGGTCAGGCCGCTGCCGTGACCGAAGGGCCAAGCGCTGGCGGCAAGTCCGCATAGACCTGGCCGAACCGATTGCCGAGGAAGGCCGACAGGGCAACATCTTCCTGACGCACGAAGCCGCTTTTCGGCAGCACGCCCTGCGCCTGGAGGTCGAGGGCCGTACAGATGCCGGCCGCGGTCGTGATCTGGATCGCGCTGCGGTGCAGCGTGCCGATCCGGCGGCCGAAAATCTGCCTTGTGTAGGTTTCCTGTATCAGGCGTCCCGCCTTGTGGCCGGTGACGGTTACGTAGATCACGATCACATCCTGCAGCGTGGCGGGAATGGCCGTCTCGAGGATTTCCTTCAGCAGATCGCGGCGGTCACGCAGCTTCAAATCCTGCAGCAACAGCTTCATCGCAGCCGCGTGGCCGGGGTAACGGATGGTGCGGTAGTTCAGGTTCTGCACGCGACCGCCATAGGTCTCGCACAGCGTGCCCAGCCCACCTGACGTGTTGAACGCCTCGTAGGTAACGCCGTCGACGATGATCTGCTCGATTTCCTGCAGCGGCGGCACCTCGGCCGCGCTGCCGTTGACGATCGCCTCGCAGGGCTCGCAGCATTCGTTGATCATGCCGTCGGTGCTCCAGGTCAGGTTGTAGCCGAGAGCGTTGTTGGGATAGCGCGGCAGAGCGCCCACCCGCAGGTTGATCGCGTCGAGCGTGTCGAAGCCCTTGGCCATGTCATGAGCGACGATGGAGATGAAACCGGGCGCAAGGCCGCATTGCGGCATGAAGGCGTTTGCCGAACCGGCAGCCAGCGCCTTGACGGCGCGCGTGCTGGCAACATCCTCCGTCAGGTCGAAATAATGGACGCCTGCGCTTGCCGCAGCCTGCGCGATCGCAACCGTAAGCTGGTAAGGAGCTGCGCTCAGCACGGCGTATTTGCCGTCGAGCAGGGCAGCGAGCGCCTGCTCGTCGCGCACGTCGATGACCGCCGTCTTGACCCGCGCACAGACCTGCAGCGCCGCGATCTGCGCCTCGCCCATGTCGACGACGGTAACGTCATAATCGCCGGTCAACGCCAGCATGTCCGCGATGGTGGAACCGACCTTGCCGGCTCCGATGACGACTATCTGCTTCATCAAGAAACTCCCTCTGCTTCGGCACCAAAGTGCCGGAGGGGGCGCCGGGACAAAGCGGAGGAATGTCGGTTGGCAAGCCTGTTTCCGGCGATGTGCCGGACGAACCGTCACAATGCGGAATGAAGCTCGAAGACGTGGTGGTGAATATGCCCGTCGAACATCGCCATCAGCTCGCCGGTCACGGCCCTGCTTTCGAACCGCACCGGCGCCTGAAGTGCTGCCCCAAGCGCGTCTTCGCTTTCGAAGGTCATCGCCAGCGATAGCGCGAAGGGCGGGGCACCTTCGTCACGTGCTTGCGCGAAGAGTACGCGCACGTCGAGCGCGCCGGGGAAGAGCCGCCAGAGCGGCATCAGCCGCTCTTCCACGAAAACGCGGAACTCCGCCTCGCGGCCGGCATGGATCGTTCCCTCGAAGAAGGCCTGGCGGACAATCATGAACGGTGGCCTTCAGCCGTGAGCGATCTGCCCGAGGAAGGTGCGCGTGCGCTCCTGCTTCGGGTTCGAGAAGAACTCTTCAGGTTCCGCCACTTCGACGATCTCTCCCTGATCCATGAAGATTACCCGGTCGGCGACTTTGCGCGCGAAACCCATCTCGTGGGTCACGACCATCATCGTCATGCCTTCGGTGGCGAGATCGATCATCGTGTCGAGCACTTCCTTCACCATTTCCGGGTCGAGCGCAGAGGTCGGCTCGTCGAACAGCATTATCTTCGGGTTCATGCACAGCGCGCGGGCGATGGCCACGCGCTGCTGCTGGCCGCCCGAAAGCTGGGCGGGGTATTTGTCGGCCTGTTCCGGAATGCGCACGCGTGCGAGATATTTCCGCGCGGTTTTCTCCGCTTCGGCCTTCGAGACGCCGCGCACCTTCATCGGTGCCAGCGTGCAATTCTCAAGCACGGTCATGTGCGGGAACAGATTGAACTGCTGGAAGACCATGCCGACATCGCGACGGATCTGCTCGACGTTCTTCGGCCCGGCCGTGAGCTCGATGCCTTCGACGAAGATGCGCCCCTTCTGCACCTCCTCGAGCTGATTGACGCAACGGATCAGCGTCGACTTGCCCGACCCCGACGGGCCGCACACGACGATCTTCTCGCCGCGCGCGACCTGGAGGTCGATATTCTTGAGGGCGTGGAACGTGTTGTACCACTTGTCCACGCCCTCCATCTTCACGGCGGGCATGCCGCTATCGGCCGTCTTGGTCTGGGACATGCCCGCGCTCCTTCGGTCTTACTGCAGAAATTCGGGCAGCGGGGCGCTGACCCACTTTTCGTGCAGTTCGTTCAGGGTGCCGTCTTTCTTGACCTTCGCCAGGAACGCGTTGATGTGTTCCATCAGATTGTCCTGACCGGGGCGGGTGGCAATGCCCTGGCTTTGCTGGCGCAGCGAGAACTTGGTCTCGTAGCGGTCCGGAGCAACGGACTGGACCTGCGAGACGACGACGTTGGACGCGCCCATCAGAGGCACCTGGCCCGAAAGCAGCGCCTGCACCGCCGATGCGTCGTCGTCGAAACGCTGGATGTTGGTGCCCTCAGGCGCGATTTCGGTGATGGAGGTGTCCTGCGTCGAGGCGCGGGCAACGGCAACGTTCTTGCCGGCGAGATCGGCCGCCTCCTTCACTTCGGTGTTGACGTCTCCGAACACGAAAATCTCGATACCCGCATAGCCCTGCGAGAAGTCGACCTGCTCGGCGCGCTCGGGGGTGATGCCGAGCGAAGCGACGAGAATATCGACCTGATTGGACAGCAGGTAGGGGATGCGGTTGGGGCCGGTAACCGGCACGAGGTTGAGCGTGACGCCAAGATCCTCGGCGAGAAGCTTAGCCACATCGGCGTCGTAGCCGTCTGGCTGGCCCTGCTCGTTGATGATGCCGAAGGGTGCGAAGTCCACCAGCATGCCGATGTTCACGGTGCCGCGCGCCTTGATCTCGTCGACCGTCTGCGCGGAAGCTGCTGTCGCTGCCACGCCCGTCGCAAGCACGGCACCAAGCGCGAGGCCTGCCAGTTTCTTCAAGATGTTCATCGTCGTTTCCTTCCCTGTTTGACCTTCCGGTTTCTTCTCAGCGCCGTGTCGCCACGGCGAAGCGGGCCTCCATGCGGCGCGCGAGGATCGACAGCGGCCAGCAGAGGATGAAGTAGAGAGCGGCCACCAGCCCGAACACGGTGAACGGGTCGAAGGTGGCGTTGTTGATGATCTGTCCGGCGCGCGTCAGCTCAACGAAGCCGATGATCGAGGCCAGCGACGTGCCCTTTATGAGCTGCACCAGAAAGCCGACCGTCGGCGCCACTGCGATCTTGGCAGCCTGCGGCAGGACGATGGATTTCATGCGGTCGTAGTAGCGCAGTCCGAGAGCCCAGGCCGCCTCCGACTGGCCCTTCGGCACGGCCTCGATGCAGCCTCGCCATATCTCGCCCAGGAACGCGCTCGCATGCAGCGTGAGCGCGATCGCGGCGGCGACCCACGGATTGACGCCTGACCCGAAGATATTGAGCCCGAAGAAAACCAGGAATAGCTGCATCAGCAGTGGCGTACCCTGGAACAGGCGGATGAATCCCAATGCCGCGTAACGCAGCGGCGCGGCCGGGGAGACGCGCGCCAGTGCGACCGCGAGCCCGCCGAGAGCGCCGCCCGCGAAGGCGACGGCCGACAGCGCCAGCGTCCACTGGACGGCCATGACAATGAACCAGAATTCATTGATGCCGAAGGGGCGGATCATTCTTCGTCCCTCCCTAACGCGCCAGCGGGTAGTTGAACGCGTAGCGCTGGACCGCCGAGAAAAGCGCGGAGAAGCCGAGCGCCAGCACCAGATACATGGCGGTAATCACCAGATAGACCTCGAACGCCGCGAAGGTCTGCGACTGGATGTTATTGCCGGCCGCCGCAAGATCGGTGGCCGAGATGACCGAAACGACGCTCGATGTCAGCATCAGATAGATGAACTGGCTGGTTAGCGCCGGATAGATGGTCCGCAACGCAGGCTTGATGATGATGTAGCGGAAGATCTGCCAGCGCTTCAGGCCGAGCGCGACACCGGCCTCGACCTGCCCGCGATTGATCGACTCGATACCGGCCCGGATGATCTCCGTGGCGTAGGCCCCGACATTGACGGTCAGCGCGGTTAGGGCCGCGACGTTGGGCGAAAGCCTGATGCCGAGCGCCGGCAGCGCGAAGAAGATGAAGAAGATTTGGACGAGGAACGGCGTGTTGCGGATCAATTCGATATAGGCGTCGATCAACCAGCGCACCGGCTTCGGTCCTGCCGTCTTGCCGATCGCGCAGGCAATGGCGACGATTGTGCCGAGGATCATCGCGCCGAAGGAAAGCTCGATCGTCACCAGCGCGCCGGCCAGCAACTGGTCGAAGTTCCGGAAGACCGGCGCGAAGTTGAATTGATAATCCAAAACTGACCTCCCGGCCGCGTCGCCAAGGCGTGCGCGGCAGCGCACTTAACTCCTCTGTGCGTTTAGATCGATCTAAATGATTACGCCGGCTGGGTCAAGCGGGAACGGTTCCCGCTGCCATGCGCACCGGCCCGCAGGAGCCGCGCTGCACGAAGTACGTTTCCTCGATGCTGCTGGCGATCTGGCCGTCGGGCGCATCCATCCGCCTCAGAAGCAGCCGCGCCGCATTCTCGCCGACCACGAAAGGTTCGGTCGCGACCGATGCGAGGCCCGGCATCACGAGGTCCGCCTCCGCGACATTGTCGAAACCGACAAGAGAAACGTCCCGGCCCGGCATGACGCCGAGATCGCATAGCCCGCGATGAAGCCCCAGTCCGAGAACGTCGTTGTGGCAGATTATCGCCGTCGGGCGCGCGGGCCGGCTCATGAGCTCGGGGGCGGCCATGCGGGCGCTCATGTGGGTGGATTCGAGCGGGCGCACGAAAAGCGGCGCGAGATTTGCAGCGTTCATCGCCGCGTGAAAGCTCTCGAGGCGCTCCGTGCGGGCGGAATGATGGGTGTCGGTCGCGACATAGCCGATGCGGCGATGCCCAAAGCCGACGAGGCAGTCGACTGCCTCGCGCATGCCCGGCGTCGGGTCCATGCCTGCATAGTCGCTCGCCGTTTCCGGCACCATCCGCAGCGTCTGGACCAGCGGCACGCCCCATTTGCCGGCATCGTCGACGAAGCGCCGCTCCGTGCCCTCTGCCGGGCATACGATAAGCCCGTCCACGCCATGCTCGCGCATGCGATTGACGAAACCGTCCTGCTTGGCGGCATTCTCGTTGGAATTGGCGAGGATGACGGCAAGACCGGCGGTTTCCAGAATGCTTTCAATGCCCGCCAGCAGGACCGCGAAGAACGGGTTGGTGAGGTTCGGGATAATGACTCCGACCGTTCGGCTGCGCGCCGCGCGCATCCGTGCCGCGCCCAGATTGTAGACATAGCCGAGCTCGGCCATGGCGGCCTCGACTTTGGCGCGCGTCGCCGCGCCTACCAAGGGACTATCCCGCACCACCAGCGATGCGGTGGCGCGCGATACCCCGGCATGCTTCGCCACGTCGAGAAGGGTGACCCTCTTCATGCCAGGACACGCTGGGCGGCCATGGCTTCCTCCTGGCTTGGATCGATCTAATAGAACTTAGTACCAGTTGGGGATGTTTCGCAAGTTCGAGGGTCGCGGTCACGCCGCGGAGTGGATGCGTACAGGCGCGGTTGCCGCCGGAAGGCGGGCGGTTGTGTCGCCCGGTTCGTTGCCGGCCTCATCGGAAGTGGGGTTTCGACTTCCCAACTGAGCAAGCGCGGTTGCCTCCTCCTGCACGAGACGCCCAATCTCGGAGAATCTTTCGGCAGCTTCCAGGTTGCGCTTTGCGGCAACGGCAATCCCGCCCATGAAATGCTGCACCCTTTGCAACATTTCTTCGCGATCGTCGCAGTTTTCGATAGCCAACAGCTCTATGTCTATCCGCTCGGCGAGCTTTTGGGCGCGCTGTCCGAGCCGACCGGCAGCCGCGTCGATTTCCTGCTGGTGCGCCGCAAGGTGGTTACTGCTCGTCGTCAGCGTTGCAAAGGCGGCCTCCAGCCTTTCCATGGTCGTGTTGAAATCGTCGCGAAAGGCCCGGTAGGGCTCGGGAAGGTCGAGCGTCACGCGTCGCGAAAGGTCGCCGTCGGCGAGGCTGCCTATGGCCGCGCCCATCAATCGAGCGACAGCAGCGTGAACCTTGCCGGCGCGTTGCCTGCCCTCCAGTCCCGACCGGCAGCGTTCGATGGCCGCGCCGAGGCCGGCGGTCTCGCTGTCCGCAAAGGGCGCGGCCGGCAGCGTGAAGTCGTTCTGCGCGATCCGTTCCAGGCTATCGATCGCCGGTTCGAGGCTTGCCGCGATGGCGCGATGTGCGCTTGTCCATGCAGTCGCGGCAACAACGATCGGCATTGCGATCAGCGGGACGGCAATGAGCGCAAACGACGTGCCTGCTTCCGCCGAGAAGCTCCACAGGATGACGGTGCAGCACGCGACAGCAGCCGACACGCCACCGGCTGCGATGGCGATCCGTGTGGCTGGCGACATTGAAATGTCCCGCCTTTGGTGGCTGCGCGTACGCATGCGGGCGCGAATTCCCATGCTCGATCTATTCTGCCATCGTACAAGCGCAAGCTTGCATCAGGCAGGAGCGCCGCTGCGCGGTTGACATTCCGTGCGGCCGTCATTCTATCTGCCCGCAAAACTGCCAAGGATGGGAAACGCCATGACCAATGTCGCACTGACGGGCCTCGCCCGCGATCTGGCGCAGCGCGCCGACGAAGGCCGGCCCGTGCGCATCGGCCTGGTCGGTTGCGGAGAGATGGGCACGGACATCGTGACCCAGGTAGCGCAGATGCGTGGCATCGAGGTGGCGGCCATCGCCGATACGCGCGGAGAGCGCGCGCGGCAGGCGGTCGCAATCGCCCAGCGGCCGCCCGAAAGCGCAGGCGATGCGGAAAGCGCGCAGGCCATGTCGGCACTGATCGAGGCCGGCCGCACCGCGATCGTGCCGGATTCGTCCATGGTCGTCACTCATGATCTGGTCGACGTCGTGATCGACGCCACCGGCAAGCCGGCCGTCGGCGCTGAGATCGGGCTCAAGGCGATGGAGCACGGCAAGCATCTCGTGATGATGAATGTCGAGGCTGATGTCACCATCGGTGCCTATCTGAAGCATGCGGCCGCGAAGCTGGGCGTCGTTTACTCGCTTGGCGCGGGCGACGAACCGTCCTCCTGCATGGAGCTGATCGAGTTCGTCTCGGCGATGGGCCATCGGGTCGTCGCGGCCGGCAAGGGCAAGAACAACCCGCTCAACCACGATGCGACACCGGACGAATACCGCGAGGAAGCGGAACGCCGCAACATGAACCCACGCATGCTGGTCGAGTTCGTGGACGGCTCCAAGACCATGGTCGAGATGGCGGCGATCGCCAATGCAACCGGGCTTGTGCCGGACAGGCCGGGCATGCACGGTCCAGCCGCCACGCGCGACGAACTTTCGCGGGTTCTCTGCCCGGTGGAGGATGGCGGTGTGCTGTCGCGCAAGGGCTGCGTAGATTTTTCCATCGGCAAGGGTGTCGCGCCTGGCGTCTTCGTCATCGCCGAAATGGCGCATCCGCGCCTGCGCGAGCGGATGAACGATCTGAAGCTGGGCGAGGGGCCGTATTACACCTTCTTCCGGCCCTATCACCTGACCAGCCTCGAAGTGCCGCTGACCTGCGCTCGCGCCGTGCTTTACGGCAAGGCCGACATGGTGCCGCTCGACAGGCCGGTGGCGGAGGTGTGCGCGGTCGCCAAGCGCGACCTGAAGCCCGGCGACAGGCTCGACGCGATCGGCGAATACACCTACCGCTCCTGGATCATGACCGTCGAGGACGCTCGCGCGGCGAAGGCGATCCCGTGCGGTCTCCTCGAAGGTGGGGTCGTGACGGCGCCCATCGCGAAGGGTGAGCTGCTCACCTACGCCAATGCCGCTCCGGATGCCGGTTCGGGCCTCGTTGCGCTCCGCCGCAAGCAGGACGAACTGGTCGGCGTTGCTTAGCCGCTACTTGCCCAGTTCGACCGATCTCGCCCTCGCCGCTTCGACGGCTTCCGTGACCAGCATCTTCAGGCGGTCGTCGCCCATAAGCACCGAAAGTGCTGCGGCCGTCGTGCCGTTGGGGCTCGTTACCTGCTGGCGCAGCGTGCCGGGTTCCTCACGGCTTTCGGCAGCAAGTGCCGCGGCTCCATAGACCGTCTGCATGGCAAGCAGCTTCGCGGTCTCGACCGGCAGGCCGGCTTTCTCTCCTGCTGCCGTCAGGCATTCAATGAAATGGAAGACATAGGCGGGGCCGGATCCGGAGACCGCGGTCACGGCGTCCATCAGCCCCTCATCGTTGATCATCGCGACTTCGCCGCTGGCCGACAGAAGATCGCGCACGAAGTCGCTCGTGTCTGCGTCGACATTGTCATTGGCGACAACCACCATCATGCCTTTGCCGATTGCGGCGGGCGTATTGGGCATGCAGCGGATAATGCCTGCGTCTGCACCCAGCGCACCTTCGAAGGCAGAGATCGGCGTACCGGCTGCGACACTGACATAGGTTGCTGACGGCTTGAAGCGCGCATAGGCGGGAACGACGTTGAGGATCACCTGCGGCTTGACGGCGAAAACGACGAGGCGTGGGGCTGCATCGGCGGCAACCTCCCCCGCGTCCGAAAGTGCAATGACACCAAGCGTAGCCGCGCGCTCGCGCAGGGCGTCGGTTGGTTCGACGACGATTGCTTCATTCGCCGCAAGCTTGCCCGAGGACAACCACCCCGCCAGCATCGCGTATCCCATGTTCCCGCATCCCACGAGCACGATCTTGGCAGCCATGTCATTCTCCCGAGCTTTGCCGGCACGTTGCCAGCGTTGCGAAGCCGTTTAGGCCTTCGGCCACCAATGTTCAACACAACCGGATGGTCGCGTCGGTTCCGCCCGAAATTAACCTTTTGTTTTCCATCCCCGTTTAGCTTGCCTTAACGAATGAAGTACCCAGCTCGCCGTCGTGCGCGCATCTTCTGCAGGCAACGATGTCCGGTTCAACAAACGATTACAGGCAAGGTCGCGCTTCGCTGCTGGCTATGGTCAGCGACGAAGAGGACGCCGTAACGCGCCATGCCCGGGCACGCGCACGGCGCGAACGCCGTGCGAATCCTGTTCTTTCCGCGCCGATTGAACCGGAGGTCGACGCGGTCGATGAACCATTGGTGCACGAGCAGCCGGAACCGCATCGGCTGAGGGACCTGATTTCCGGTCATCTGGCCGAAGACGATCGTGGCAGCACCGAATCGCCGATGGAATCCGAGCCGCTGGGGGCGACGTGACCGGCAAGACAGTATCAGAACCGTTGAATGCCGACGGTGCCGTATCGCCGACTGACCGGCGGACCGGCGGCGGAATGTCGATGCGTCCCGTGATCGGGCTGACGCTTGCAGGTGCCGCGATCGGCGCCGCCGTCGCCTTTGCATGGCCGAAGTCCTATGTCGCCACGAGCGAATTGCTGATCGATCCGCAGGCCCTGCGCGCCGGCGTGGTCTCGGGGCAACTCTCGGCCGATACCGCCTTCGCTCTGGTCGACAACCAGCTTCGCGTGCTGCGTTCGGGGACCATGCTTGAGGCAGCCGCCGACCGGTTGAACCTTGCCGCCGACCCCGAGTTCAACGGCGACACCGCCGGCCCGTTCGGCCTGGGCGGCTCGCTTGCCGGTCTTGGCGACCTTGTGGCAGGCGACGGTGCCAGCTCGGTGGAGCGCCGCCGGGCCCGTTCCTTGCAGACGCTCGGACGTGCGGTCGAGACGAACCGGCAAGGCGGCTCGTCCGTCATCGAGGTTTCGGCGCGAACCGGCGATCCAGAAAAATCGGCGCTGATCGCCAACACGATCTCCGAGCTGTTTCTGGCGAATGCCGGCGGCGGCACTGCCTCGCCCAGCGGCAGCATGAGCGAACGTCTTTCAGAACTGCGCGCAGGCGTGGAGGAGGCTGAACGGGCGATCGCCGATTTCAAGGCACAAAACGATCTTGTCGATGCACAGGGGCGGCTGATCTCCGATGATGAGATCGTTCGCCTCAGCGAGCGCCTCTCGGCGGCGCAGGCGCGTACGGTGGAGCTCAATGCACGCACCGCGTCGACCCGCGAGGCTAACGTCGATTCGATCGTCACCGGCTCGCTGCCGGAGCAATACGCGTCCTCGACATTGACGGATCTGAGAAGCCGGTACGCGGCCGCGCGCCAACAGGTGGATCGGCTGGGCGTGAAGCTCGGACCCCGTCACCCCGAATTGCTCTCCGCCCGCGCCGAGCTTGAAGGCACGCGCCAGGAGATTGCCGACGAATTGCGGCGGGTGGCTGCGGCATTGCAGACCGAATTGACGCGGGCTGTGCGCGAGGAGCAGGAACTGGCCTCACAACTCGCCGAGATGAAGACGCGCCAGGGCGACATCGGTGGCGAACTGGTCGCCTTGAGGGAGCTGGAGCGGGAGGCCGCAGCAAAGCGCTCGATCTACGAGCAGTCTTTGCAGCCGCACAGGCCGGTCCCGGTGCTTCGGCGCCCGGCAGTGCCAGCCTGATTTCAAGGGCGGCCCCGCCGCTCTTTTCAAGCGGCCCTTCGGTGCCGGCCTTTTCGATGGCCGGTGCGCTGACCGGTTTGCTCGCAGGGCTAGGTTTTGCCGGGCTGCGCAGGCGGCGCGACGACGATGCCTGGCTCAAGGACGATGCGTATGCATCGCTTCAGGCCGACGAGGCATTCACCGAAGCACCGGAAACTGACCTGGATAGTGACATTCGTTCCGCAGAAAGCGGAAACGTCGAGGAGACCGACGAAATGCATTCCCACAATCCCTACAGCGCTTATCCGCATAACGATGCCCAGGCCGGCGGGCAGCCGGCGTCGGCCGAAGCCCGGCCGAACCAGCCGGCCGTTGGGCACGGCCAGCAGCCATCGCAGCAGCCTCATCACCCCGGTGCGATGTACGCGCAGCCTGTTCCCCCGGCGCCGCCCGGATGGCCGCAGATGCCGATGCACGGCGTCTACCAGCCACAGCCCCCGCTGATGCCAATGCCGGGCTGGCCCGCAGCGCACTATCCGGCCCCGCCGCCGCATTATTATCCTCAGGCCGGGGCCTATCCCGTGCCGCAGCAACCCTACTTCGGCGCGCCTGCCTATGCGCCGCCACAGCAGCATGCCTATCCGCAGAGCCAGGAAGCGCCGCGCCCGGTCGATGAGCCACGGCGGGCCGCGCCCGAGGCAGCCTTCGACCAGAACGAATATATCGACGAAAGCACGGACGCGGCGATTGAGGAAATCCGCCAGAGCCTGCGCGAGTTCCGGGACGCGATCGAGGACTTCGCCCACAGCCGTGCGCCGCGCAAACGCTACGGCACCTGATAAGCAGTCGCGATTCCGCCGCGCGTTTTCGGGTTTACGGCATCGGACGGCGCAATGACGGGATCGCCTTGCGTCGAAATCGCCAGAATGCGATCCCGGAACCGGACGACGCGGGGAGAATCATGGCGAACATCATCGACGGAAAACAGGTTGCCGAAGACGTCATCGCGACGGTGACGAAAGCGACCGCAACGCTTGCCGAAAAGGGTGTCACCCCGGGCTTGCCGTCGTGATTGTCGGTGAGGACCCGGCCAGCCAGGTCTATGTCGCCTCCAAGTCGAAGAAGGCGAAGGCATGCGGCTTCCACTCGGTGCAGCACACGCTGGCAGCCGACACGCCGCAGGCCGATTTGCTGGCGTTGATCGGGCACCTCAACGCCGATCAGGCGATCCACGGCATTCTGGTGCAGCTTCCGCTGCCTGACCATATCGATGCCGGCGCCGTCATTCAGGCGATCTCCCCGGACAAGGATGTCGACGGTTTCACCTTCGTCAATGTCGGTCGACTGGGCACTGGCGAGGTGGCAAGCGCCTTCGTGCCCTGCACGCCTGCTGGCTCGATGCTGCTCATCGAGCGGGAACGCGGACGTGATCTCTCCGGCCTGAGTGCCGTCGTCGTCGGCCGCTCCAACATCGTTGGCAAGCCGATGGCGAACCTGCTGCTGGCGGCCAACTGTACCGTCACGGTTGCGCATTCGCGCACCAAAGACCTGCCAGCGCTGTGCCGCACCGCCGATATTCTTGTCGCCGCAGTGGGCCGGCCGGAAATGGTGCGGGGCGACTGGGTGAAAGAAGGCGCGACTGTCATCGATGTGGGCATCAATCGGATTCCAGCGCCCGAGAAGGGCGAGGGGAAAACGCGGCTCGTCGGAGACGTCGCCTTCGGTGAGGCATTCGAGCGGGCAGGTGCAATCACCCCCGTGCCGGGCGGTGTGGGACCGATGACCATCGCGATGCTGATGGCGAACACGCTCGTTTCCGCCAGTCGGACCGCGGGCATCGAGCCGCCGAAATTCTGAGGCCGCTTTTCGACATTCAAACCAGCGAGTAGAACGCGGTTATGACCGATACGCCTTCGCCCGGCCGCCAGTTCGCCTTCCTGCTCGTCGACAAGTTCTCGATGTTCTCGCTCGCGGCGGCGATCGACACCGTGCGCTCGGCCAACCGGTTGCTCGGCCGCGACTTCTACGGCTGGACGACGGTCTCCGCCGATGGCGATTCCGTCATCGCGTCAAACGGCCTGCCCATCAAGATCGACTATGCGATCACCGACCTGCCGGTTGTTGACATCCTTTTCGTCTGCGCCGGGCTCTCCTACGAATTTCCAGGCAAGTCCAAGGTGCTCGGCGCGCTTCGCTCGCTGGGGCGTCGCGGCGCGGCCCTCGGAGGGCTCTCCGTGGGTTCCTACCTGCTTGCCGAAGCCGGCCAGCTCGAAGGTCATCGGTGTACGATCCACTGGGAGAACAAAGCGGGCTTCAAGGAGCGGTTTCCGGAGATCGACTGTACCGGAAACGTCTTCGAGATCGATCGTAAGCGCTACACATGCGCGGGCGGCACGACCTCCATCGACCTAATGCTCGAGATCATCCGTACCGACTTCGGCCAGAACCTCGCCAACGAGGTCGCCAACCAGTTCCAGCATGAGCGCATCCGCTCGGCGGGCGATCGCCAGCGTGTCGGGCCGGAACGCGATCTGACCGGCAAGTCCGAGAAGCTGCGGCGGATCGTCGAACTGATGGCGGACAACCTCGACGAACCCTATTCGGCCGTTCAGCTAGCCAAATCCGCCGGTCTCTCCGTGCGGCAGGTGGAGCGCCTGTTCCTGCGTCATCTCAACATGACGCCGGGGCGCTACTACATGCGGCTGCGGCTGGAGCGCGCGCGCGAACTGCTGCGCCAGACCAATATGCCGATCCTCGACGTGGCGATCGCCACCGGCTTCACCTCGCATTCCTATTTCGCGCAGAGCTACCGGCTGCTGTTCGGCCGCCCGCCGAGCGAGGAACGGCGGACGACGTACTGACGCGATGAGCCGTGCCAAGAACAGAAACGCCGCCCGATGGGCGGCGTCTCCATTTCCATCAATGCTACTTCGCCTTATGCAGGCGGGATGACGCCCTCGACATACCAGTCCATCGACAGCAGATCCGCGTCGGTCAGCGTCACGCCGGCGGCGACCTTCTCGGCGCCGGTATGGTCGTTGATCGGGCCGGTGAAGATGTGCATCGAGCCGTCGATCTGGCCGTTCTTGACGGCCTCGGCTGCGGCAACGACATCGTCGGGGATCGACTCGTTGTAGTCGCCGATTACGACTTCGCCTTCCTTGAGGCCCGGCCAGCTATCCTTGCTCTCCCAGGTGCCGTCGATGACCGCCTTGGCGGTCGCGGCGTAGTGCGGACCCCAGTTGTCAATGATCGAGGTGAGCTGCGCCTTCGGCGCGAAGGCGCTCATGTCTGCGCCCTGGCCGAACCCGCCGACGATGCCGCGTTCCTCGGCCACCTGCAGGGCGGCAGGGCCGTCGGTGTGCTGGGCGATGACGTCGATGCCCTGGTCGATCATGGCGCGGGCAGCGTCGGCCTCGCGCGCAGGGTCGTTCCAGGTCGAGATGTAGACCGGCGTGATCGTGAATTCCGGGTTCACCTTGCGCGCCGCCAGCACGAACGCGTTGACGCCCATCACGACTTCGGGGATCGGGAACGAGCCGATGTAGCCAGCCTTGCCGGTCTTCGACAGGTGGCCGGCGAGCGTGCCGCAAACCGCGCGGCCTTCGTAGAACCGCGCATTGTAGGTCGCGACGTTCTCGGAGCGCTGGTAGCCGGTCGCGTGCTCGAACTTCACGTCCGGGAACTGCTGCGCGATCTTGATGACGTAGTCGCCGTAGCCGAAGCTGGTGGCGAAGATCAGCTTGCAGCCGGCCTGCACGAGTTCGCGCATGACGCGTTCGCAGTCAGGGCCCTCGGCGACGTTCTCGACGAAGACGCTCTCGACCGCGTCGCCCAACTCCTGCTCCATGTAGAGACGGCCCTGGTTATGGGCGTAGTTCCAGCCATTGTCGTTGATGGTGCCGATATAGATGAAGCCGACCTTGAGCGGTTCGGTCTGCGAGAAAGCCTTGTGGCCGAGCAGCGGCAGCAGCGGCGGCTGCACCGCCGATCTTAAGGACGTTACGACGTGATAGTGTCATGTTGGTTTCTCCTGAGCTTGTGGTTCGGTCGATCGAAGGAGCTCCTCGCCCACTTCAATTGCTTGGCAGGAACGGCTTGCCGAGGCAGGCCGGCGCATTGGTCGAGGCATCGCGGCGGATCGATATGAGCACCAGCACGGCGATCGTCGCGAGATAGGGCATGGCTGCCCACAGTTCCGACGGGATGGCGGTCAACGGGCCGCCGCCCGCCTTGGCGTAGAGTTCCATGGTCATCACGAGGCCAAAGAGGTAGGCGCCCGCCAGCAGGCGGAACGGCCGCCACGAGGCGAATACGACGAGCGCGACCGCGATCCAGCCGCGCCCGGCGGTCATGCCTTCGGCCCACTGGGGGTCAGCAGCAACGGGAAACACGCGCCGGCGATGCCGGCCATCGCGCCGCCGAAGGCGATCGCTCCGTAGCGGATCGCACGCACCGGGTAGCCGATCGAATGCGCCGACAGGTCGTTCTCGCCCACCGCGCGCAGGATCAGCCCGCCGCGGGTGCGCTTCAGGAACCACCAAACCACGAAGACCATGATGAGTGAGAAATACACCAGCGGCGAATAGCCGAAAAGGACGCGCAGATACGGATGCGTCGTCAGTTCGGCCGGGAAGACCGAGCGGAACAGGCTGACGGGCATTGCCGAATAACTCTGGCCGGCGAGCGCCGAAAAACCGGTGCCGAAGATGGTCAGCGCTAGGCCGGTCGCGGTCTGGTTTGCCGACAGGCTGAGCGTCAGAAAGCCGAAGATGAGGGACGATAGCAGCCCGGCGATGGCGGCGACCAGCACCGCGAGCCACGGATTGCCCGTCGTGAACATGGTGATGAAGCCCGTCACCGCACCAATCAGCATCATGCCTTCGACACCGAGATTGAGCACCCCGGCGCGTTCCACAACCAGTTCTCCCAACGCAGCGATCAGGATCGGCGTCGAGGCGACGATCAGGGTCATCGTGACGGCGATCAGAAGGCCGATTGTCATGGCTGGGCCTCCGCTGCTGCGCGTACCTCGGCTGCCGGCTGACTGGAAATGCGCCGGATCCGGTATCGGACAAGAATGTCCCCTGCGAGCAGGAAGAACAGCAGCATCGCCTGAAAGATGCCGCTGGCCGCGCTCGGCAGCCCCGTCGTCGTCTGGGCGAGATCGCCGCCGACGAAGGTTACCGCGAGAACGATTGCCGCGAAGATGACGCCGATCGGGTGCAGCCGGGCGAGGAAGGCGACGATGATGGCGGTGAAGCCGTAATTCGTCGGGAAGCCGGGCACCATGCGCTGGAACGGCCCTGCGACCTCAAGCACTCCCGCCAGGCCCGCGAGCCCGCCGCTGACCAGCAGCGCCAGCCAGATCGTGGCATTGGTCGAAAACCCCGCATAGCGGGCGGCCTTCGGCGCCGCGCCCACGACCTTGATGCGGTAGCCGAACACGGAGCGCGACATCACGAACCAGACGACGAGCGCGACGAGAAGCGCTACCGGCACGCCCCAATGCACGATGGTTCCGGGGATCATGTTGGGTATGCGCGCGGCCTCGGAAAAGACACGCGTCTGGGGAAAGCCCATGCCCATCGGATCTTTCCACGGGCCTCGCACGACATAATAGACGAGCTGGACCGAGGCGTAGGTCAGCATCAGCGACGTCAGGATTTCGTTGACGTTGAACCGCGTCTTGAAAAAGGCGGGGATCGCCGCGTAAGCCATGCCGCCGGCCATGCCCGCCAGTACCATGGCTGGAAGGATCCAGATGCCCGTCATGCCATGGGTGGCGAGCGCGACCCATGTGCCGGTCAGGCCGCCGACGATGTATTGCCCCTCCGCGCCGATGTTCCAGACGTTCGCGCGATAAGCGACGGCAAGACCCACGCCGATGATGATCAGGGGCGAGGCTTTCACCGCAAGGTCCTGCCAGCGGAAGGTGCTGGTCAGCGGCGTAATGAAAATCTGTTGCACAGCGGCGATGCCGTCATAGCCGATCAGCGAGAAAACGAGCGCGCCTGCGATCATCGTCAGTGCCAGCGCGCCGAAGGGCGTTGCATAGAGCATCAGCCTGCTTGGGGCAGGGCGCTTCTCAAGCCGGAACGGCATCGGAAGCCTCCGTTTCGCCGTGGATGCCGCCCATCAGAAGGCCGACCTCTTCAACGTCCACCTCCGCAACCGGCATCGCGCGCGACAGCCGCCCCCGTTGATGACCGCCATCGTGTCGCAGAGTGCAAGCAGTTCGTCCAGGTCCTGGGAGATGATGACGATCGCCGAACCGGCCTCGGCAAGATCCACCAGCGCCTGATGGATCGCCGCCGCGGCGCCCGCGTCGACACCCCATGTCGGCTGGCTGACGACCAGCACCGACGGTCGCTGGAGTATCTCGCGGCCCATGACGAATTTCTGCAGATTGCCGCCGGAAAGCGAACCGGCGATCGCGCCGGGTCCCTGTGCCTTGACGCCGAACGTCTCGATCACCTTGCCGGCGAAGGCTTCGGCCTTGTCCCGGCCGATCAGCCCTAGCGTGACCATGTCGATGCGATCGCGCGCCGTCAGCACCGCGTTGTCGGCAAGCGTAAAGTCGCCGACCGCTGCATGGCCGTTTCGCTCCTCGGGCACCGCCGAGAGGCCTTTGCTTCGACGCGCCGAAACATCGGCCGTGCTCATCGGCTTGCCGTCGACGGCGACCGCGCCGGCTTCGCTGGCCGGTGCTTCGCCCGAAAGCGCCTCCAGAAGTGCGTTCTGGCCATTGCCGGCGACACCCGCGATGCCGAAAATCTCGCCGGCCCGCACGGTGAAGCTGACCTCCCGGACGGGCACGTCGAAATGGTCCGTCTGTACGGTCGAAAGTTTCGAGACGATGAGGCGCGGCTCCCCAAGCGCCCGGTCATGGCTGCGGGTGACGTCGCGCAAGCCTGCCCCGATCATCTTTTCCGCCATCGAGCGGGAGGTTTCCTGACGGGGATCGCAGGTATGCACCAGTTTCCCCGCGCGCAGGATCGTCGCCGTGTCGCAAAGTGCCTGGATCTCGTGAAGCTTGTGGGAAATGTAGAGGATCGAGCAACCCTGTGCGGCAAGCTGGCGCAGCACGCCGAAAAGCTGCTCCACCTCCTGAGGGGTAAGCACGGATGTCGGCTCGTCCATGATCAACAGCTTGGGATCGAGCAGCAGCGCGCGCACGATCTCGATTCGCTGGCGCTCGCCGACGGAGAGCGTCTCGACCGTACGGTTGGGATCGAGCGTCAGGCCGTACTGCTCCATGATCGCGCCGATGCGCGCACGCAGTTCGCGCGATGGCACCTTGGAATCGATGCCGAGCGCGATGTTCTCCAATACGCTTAGGGCTTCGAAAAGCGAGAAGTGCTGAAAAACCATGCCGATGCCGAGGCGGCGCGCGGCATTGGGATTGGAGATGGTGACCGGCTCGCCGTTCCAGCGAATTTCGCCCGCGTCCGGCTGCATGATCCCGTAGATCATCTTGACGAGCGTCGACTTGCCGGCTCCGTTTTCGCCCAGCAGAGCATGTATCTCGCCCGGCTTCACCCCGAAGCTGACACTGTCGTTGGCGAGTACTCCCGGAAATCGTTTCGTGATGCCGGAAAGTTCCAGCCGAAACGGCGTATCGCAGTTCAATCCAAGCCTCGGTTTCCCGGCGCTTCACGCGCGCCCAACTCTTATGTTCCCCAGCGCCATGTTGCACCAAGTTTCGGTGCGGTGCTAGTCTCACAAAGCATCAACATTGCCTCTTTGCAAGGCCCTCACCGAGGATGCACAAAAATTAATCTTGAGCGCGCGAACGCAGCCGTGCGATGAAGGTGTCATGAAGTCCGACAAGTTGATCGACCCCGTCACCCGCGACCTCTGGCAGGTCATCGCGGCAGCCGAGGAAGTGCCCATTGGCGCCGTCGAAACGACGCTGCTGCTGGATACGCCGATTGCCCTGACGCGAGACGGCGAGGGGCAGCCGGTGGTGTGGCTCAGAACCGTCGAGGAAGCCGGAGACGAGATCGACGCGGACGAAATCGTCGAGCGGCTCCCCGTGCTGGTGCGCTACGGTTATGTCTGGACCAGCCTCGGCAATCCGCCGCCCGACATCTTCCCGATTCCCGAATACGCCGAGCCCGACCGAAAGAACATGAGCTGCGGGTCGATCGGCGTGAACGTTTCCGCACCGCGCGCGGTCGAGAACTTCCTCGACATGGGGCATTTCCCATATGTCCACACCGACATTCTGGGCGCCGAGCCTCACACCGAGGTGAAGGAATACGACGTCGAGGTGTCGGAGGAGCGCGACGAGGTGTTGGCAACGCGCTGCCGGTTCTTCCAGCCGCGTGCCGCGCTCTCGGCGACGGAGGGTATCGAGGTGGAATATGTCTACCGCGTGCCGCACCCGTTCTGTTCGGTGCTCTATAAATCCTGTCCGGAGGACGAGAGCCGCCGCGACGTGATCGCCATCTTCCTGCAGCCGATGACGCAGGACCGCTGCCGCGCCCATCTGCTGCAATCGATGGTCGATTCGGTCTCGACGATCACCGAGCTGCGCCGGTTCCAGCAGACGATCTTCGGCCAGGACAAGCCCATCCTGGAAAACCAGATGCCGCGCCGCCTGCCACTCGATCCGCGCGCCGAAACACCGATCCGCGCCGACAAGTCGGCGATCGCTTACCGCCGCTGGCTCAGCCGCAAGGGCATCGCCTACGGCGTCATTCCTCAAGCTGGCTGATAGCGCATATCGTTGAAACCATGACCCTTTCCATCGACGATGCCCGCTGGCATCCCATCGCCTCCAGTGACGACCTGCCTTTCCGGCACGTCTTCCACGGCCAGTTGCTCGGTCGCGAACTTGCGGTGTGGCGCGCCGACGACGGCAATGTGAACATCTGGGAAAACCGCTGCCTGCATCGTGGCGTGCGGCTTTCGATCGGCATCAACGAGGGCGGCGAGCTGAAATGCCAGTATCACGGCTGGCGTTATGCGAACCGCTCCGCCGGCTGCACATACATTCCTGCTCATCCGGCCGACGCGCCGGCGCGCCGCATCCAGAACAGGACCTATCCGGTGCGGGAAGCATTCGGGCTCGTCTGGTCGGCTCCGAGCGAAAACGCGGCATTTCCGGACCTGCCGCCAGCGGGAGCGGGGACGTGGCTGCCTCTGCGACCGATGCCTGTCAATGTAGCCCCTGAAGATGTGGCCGCAGGCCTCGCAAAGGCCTTTGACGCAGAATCCCCGGATAGCCTCACCGTTCGCGCCGGCGACGCGGTCTACTTCGTGCAGCCCGTTGATGCAGGTCGCAGCGTGATCCGTGGCCTCATCGCTGATCCGCGAACCGACACGCTCGCACTGCTGCGTGACAGGAACCGCCTCCTGGTGAAGTTGCGCGACCGGCTGGAACGTTCGGCGGCACGCAAGCCCGCGCCAGCCCCGCTGCAGCCTACCTACGAGAAGGTCTCGGCCGAACTTGCCACGATGCCCGACATCGCCGTGCCGCACGGCGGCACAATGATCGTCGTCGTCAAGCGGAAGTGGCAGACGGCGCGCGGCGTGACCGGTTTCGAGCTTGCCGACCGTAGCGGCAGCCACCTGCCGACCTTCCAGCCTGGGGCGCATATCGACGTCCATCTTCCAAATGGGCTGGTCAGGCAATATTCGATCACCAACGGTCCCGGCGAATTGCTGAGCTATGTGGTCGGCGTCAAGCGGGAGGAGGTTTCCAAGGGCGGTTCGCATGCGCTGGCCGACAGCGTCCGCGAAGGCGACCTGCTGACGATCTCGGAACCGCGCAACAACTTCCCGCTCCGCCGCGATGCAACGCGCACCGTACTCGTCGCGGCAGGCATCGGCATTACGCCGATCCTTTCCATGGCCCGGTTCCTCGACAAGTCGGACCTGCCCTACGAACTGCACTACTTCGTTCGCGATGCCGACGCCGCAGCTTTCCGTGACAGGCTGAATGCCCTGCGCGGCAAGGTAACGGTGCATGATGCGCTCGCCCGAGACGCGATCAGGCAGACCATCGGCGAAGCGCTCGGCCGCTGGAGCTTCGCCCAGCACGTCTACATCTGCGGGCCGGGTTCGATGCTGGAGATGGTGAGGGCGCTCGCAGCCGATCTCGACTGGCCGGACGAGGCGGTCCATTTCGAGTATTTCAGGAACGACCGGGTGATCGACGACAGCTCCTCCTTCGAGATTGAGCTTGCCCGCTCCGCGATGACGCTGCAGGTGCCCGCTGGCAAGACCATCCTGGAGGTGATGCGCGAGGCTGGCGTTACCGTGCTTTCATCCTGCGAGCAGGGTGCGTGTGGAACCTGCATGACCACGGTGATCGAAGGCGAGGTCGACCATCAGGACGTCTATCTCAACGAAAGCGAGAAGCGCGCAAACAAGGCGATAATGACCTGTGTGTCGCGCGCCAAATCCGCTCGTCTGGTTCTGGATATCTGACGTGGCCATCAAGCTTTACGATTTCGAGCTGTCCGGCAACTGCTACAAGCTGCGCCTGCTCATGAGCATCCTCAAGGTGCCTTACGAGGTGGTGCCGGTTGATTTCTATCCCGGCCGCGAGCATCGCGCTGACTGGTTCCTCGAGCTCAATCCTTTCGGCCAGTTGCCGGTCCTGCAGGACGGCGAGGAAACACTGTCGGACAGCGGTGCGATCCTCGTCTATCTGGCGCGCAAATACGACAGGTCCGGCCAGTGGTTTCCCGATGACCCGGCGACGATGGCTGAAATCCTGCGCTGGCATGCCGTCGGCGACGACCTGACGTCGACCGTATCCGCCGCGCGGCTGGTGCTGGGCATGTTCTACGACTTCGATCTGGAGAAAGCGCAAAAGGGCGCGCACCGCATCTTCCGCATCATGGACGAACATCTCTGGTTCGGTGAGAAGGAAGGGCGCGACTGGCTTTGCCGGCCGGCCCATCCGACGACGGCTGACATCGCCTGTTTTCCTTATGTGATGCTTTCCGACGAGGCGGAGGTATCCCGCCAGGATTACCCCGCCCTGCGCCGCTGGACCGATCGGGTTCGCCGCGTCCCCGGCTTCACCGTCATGTCCGGCATCTTCCCGGCAGGGCCGGCGCTGGAGGCGCAAGCCGCGTCGTGAGCACCGGCGTGCGAACACCGTGGCAGAGCCAAACCGGAGGTCTTCAGAGCTCCGGCCTAGACTAGATGTACTAGCACCCACTTTGCCGTTGCCGGCCCCGTGATCGTCCATTAGCTTCCGCTGGGGAATTTAGGCGACATGGACACAGGTGGCGGATGCGGGCGATTGTGATGGGTCTTGCTGCGGCGGGAATGGTGGCGGCATCGTCCCTCGCTGCATGGTCGGCTGAACGGACGATTATCGTCCTGGATGCTTCGGGTTCCATGTGGGGCCAGATAGACGGCAAGCCCAAGCTGGAAATCGCGCGCGAGACGTTACGCTCCGTATTGCCGACAATCCCGGCCGATCGCGAACTCGGTCTGATGGCCTACGGTCACCGGCAGAAGGGAAACTGCACCGACATCGAACTGGTGGTCGAACCGGCCGCGGGCACCGCTGACGCCATCGCGGCTGCCGCAGACAAGATGAAGTTTCTCGGCAAGACGCCGCTTTCCGATGCGGTACGCCAGGCCGCGGAGGCGCTGCGTTACACCGAGGACAAAGCCACCGTCGTCCTGATTACCGACGGTATCGAGACGTGCAACGCAGACCCCTGCGCACTCGGCAAAGAACTCGAGCAATCGGGCGTCGACTTCACCGCCCACGTTGTCGGTTTCGGCCTCTCTCGGGACGAGGGCCGGCAGGTCGCCTGCCTCGCCGAAAATACCGGCGGCCGCTATATCCAGGCAAGCGATGGGCAAGGGCTGAACGAAGCTCTCAGCGAGACCGTCGCCGCCCCGCCGGCTTCGGCGCGCGCGGAGCAACCGGAAAAGCCGGAACCTGTCGTCCTGCCCGAGGCGGCTGTAACGGCGCCGGATTCCGCGCCGATCGGCTCAGGCATAGAGGTGTCGTGGACCGGTCCAGGCACGGGCAACGACTACATCGACATCGTGCCCGCGGGATATGATGAAGTGTCCGGCGAGCTTGCCTATGCCTATGTCGATCGCGGCAGCCCGCTGCCGATCCGCGTGCCTGGCAAGGTCGGCGACTACGTCGTGCGCTATGTCTGGGAGGGGCCGGACGGTCGCCACGTGCTGGCTTCGAAGCCGATTGGCGTGATCGACAGCGAGGTTGCGCTTGTCGCGCCACCGAAGGTCTCGGTGGGAGAAGCGTTCAATGTCGAATGGAAAGGCCCCGACTCCGGCGGCGACTACATCGACATCGTGCCCGCCGGCTATACCGAGGTTTCAGGCGAAATTTCCTACTTCTATGTCGAGGGCGGCAATCCGGCGAAGATTGAGGCGCCGGGCAAGGCCGGCGACTACCAGATCCGCTACATCCTCGAGGGGCCGGACGGTCGCCGCATGCTGACGTCGATCCCGCTGGAAGTTTCCGACGCGGCTGTGAGCCTTGCTTTTCAGCCGACTGTCGGCGCGGGCGAGAAGATCGACATCCATTGGACGGGACCGGCTTCGAGCGGCGACTATCTCGACCTTGTGCCCGAAGGGCACACGGAGCCGAGCGGCGAGACGGCTTATTTCTACATCGACGGTTCGCCAGACGGCGAGACGGCGACCATGCAGGCGCCAGGCGATGCCGGTGAGTATCAGGTGCGCTATGTTCTGGAGGCTCCTGGGGGCCGACGCGTGATGGCCAGCCAGCCGATCGCGGTGACGCCTGCCGCCGCGACGCTCAACGCCCCCGAAGCCGTGGAGACCGGAACGACCTTTGCTGTCGAATGGACAGGCCCCAGGGCCGATCAGGACTACATCGATCTGGTGCCTCAGGGGCATTCGGAGACCTCAGGCGAACTCGCATACTTTTATGTCGCGCAGTCGGAGGATGGCACCGCGAAGCTGACGGCGCCCGAAAAACCTGGAGCTTATGAGCTGCGTTACGTTCTCGAAGCGCCCGGTGGACGTCGGGTTCTGACCCGGGTTCCGATCACGGTTCAATAGAGTTCAGGCTGGCAGACAACTCGCCTGCCAGCCTGAAAATCTAACCGAAGGCACCTGCACCCGCATCGGCGCGTAGTGCCAGGGCGCGCATGCCGGCGAAAAGTTCGCGGCCCATGCCGAACCCGTTGTCCGAAAGATCCGGTGCGGCGGGAGCCCGGCTTGCCAGAACGCCGTCCCCCACCTTCACTTCTAGCGTACCGGCCTCCGCATCGAGGCGGATCACGTCGCCATCCTCGATCCGGCCGATCATGCCGCCGTCGAGCGCTTCCGGGGTCACGTGGATTGCCGCCGGCACCTTGCCGGATGCGCCTGACATGCGTCCGTCCGTCACCAGCGCGACCTTGCGGCCGCGATCCTGCAGGATTCCGAGGACAGTCGTCAGCCGGTGCAGTTCTGGCATGCCGTTGGCCTTCGGCCCCTGAAAGCGGATGACGACGACGAAGTCGCGGTCGAGTTGTCCTGCCTTGAACGCCTCGTTCAGCGCCTCCTGGCTGTGAAACACTAGCGCGGGAGCCTCGATGACACGGTTCTCCGGCTTTACGGCCGAAACCTTAATGATCGCCGCCCCTAGATTGCCTTTCAGCACCTTCAGGCCGCCGCTCGGCTGGAACGGCTTGCCCGCCGTCGTCAGCACCTTGTCGTCGCCGCTTTTCTCGGGGGCCGGTGCGCGCGAGACGGAGCCGTCGTCAGCCAGATGCGGCTCGATGGCGTAGTTGCGCAGTCCTTCGCCCCAGACCGTGCGCACGTCCTCATGCAGCAGCCCGTCGTCCAGCAGTTCGCGGATGAGGAGGCCCATGCCACCGGCAGCATGGAAGTGGTTCACGTCGGCAAGCCCATTGGGATAGACCCGCGCCAGCAGCGGCGTTGCATCCGAAAGTTCGGATATGTCCTGCCAGGTGAGCCGGATGCCGGCGGCAGCCGCCATCGCGATCAGGTGGATGGTGTGGTTGGTCGACCCGCCGGTGGCGTTGAGGCCGACAACGCCGTTGACGATGGAACGCTCGTCGATCATCCGCCCCACCGGCGTGAACTCGTTGCCGAGCGCGGTGATGGCAAGGGCACGCTTGGCGGCTTCCCGGGTCAGGGCGTCGCGCAGCGGCGTGTTGGGATTGACGAAGGACGCGCCCGGCGTGTGCAGGCCCATGATCTCCATCAGCATCTGGTTGGAATTGGCCGTGCCATAGAACGTGCAGGTGCCCGGTCCGTGGTAGGACTTGGACTCCGCTTCGAGGAGCTCGGCGCGACCCACCTTGCCTTCGGCATAGAGCTGGCGCACGCGCGCCTTCTCATCGTTGGGAAGGCCCGACGTCATCGGCCCTGCCGGGATGAACACCGCCGGCAGGTGGCCGAAGGTCAGCGCGGCGATCAGCAGGCCGGGGACGATCTTGTCGCAGACTCCCAGATAGACGGCGGCATCGAACATGTTGTGCGACAGGCCGATCGCCGCCGACATCGCGATCACGTCGCGCGAGAACAGTGACAGTTCCATGCCCGGCTGGCCCTGAGTCACGCCATCGCACATGGCCGGAACTCCGCCGGCCACCTGCGCCACGCCGCCCGCGTCAGCCGCCGCCTGCTTGATGAGCTGCGGGAAGGTTTCGAACGGCTGATGCGCCGAAAGCATGTCGTTGTAAGATGTCACGATGCCGAGATTGGCGACGCGGTCTCCGGCAAGAGCGGCTTTGTCGATGGGGCCGCAGGCCGCGAAGCCATGAGCGAGGTTGCCGCACGACAGCACACTACGGTGTGGGCCGCTGGAGATCGCGGCGTCGACACGCGCAATATAGGCCTCCCGTGTCGGCTTCGACCGCTCCCGGATACGTGCTGTGATGGCTTCGATCTCAGGTCTGGCTGTCATGGCTGTCCGTCCTTTCAGCCGGCCCAATAGACGGGGACCGGCCTTTCCGCATAGGCAAAAACCGCGCTGACCGGCAGGTCGCCGCCTGGGGCAAGTGCGTTTTCTAGCACCGCGCGTTTCTCCGCCCCTTCGATATGCAGCGCGAGGAAGCGCGCTTCCAGAAGACGCCCCAGCGAGAGGGTCAGCCGCGGCTCGCCGGCGCTGTGAGCGTGAACCGGCAATACGAGAGCCTCTTTGTCCGGATCGAGCAATGCGTCGAGATTTCCGGCGTCGGGAAAAAACGATGCGGTGTGGCCGTCCGTTCCCATTCCCAGAATGGCGGCATCGAGGGGCATCGGGAGATCGCGCAAATCTGCAAAGCCGCAGTCGCGGCTTCTTCGGCGTTTGCATCCTTATGGTAGAGACCAACGAGCCGGGCGGCATTTGCCTTGCCTCGCAGAAGCCTGCTCCGCACCAGCGCTGCGTTGGAGCGCGGCGAGCTTTCCGGAACCAGCCGTTCGTCCACGAGCGTGACGATCACGCGTTTCCAGTCCAGCGGCTGTTGCGAGAGCGCGTCGAAGAAGAGCCCGGGGGTCGTGCCGCCCGATACTGCCAGCAGTGCCGTCCCGCGATCCTTGATGGCGGCAGAAAGAACACGCGCCACCTCTGTCGCCAGCGCGGTTGCGAGCTGTTGCGACGTGGAATAGATCCGCCAGTCTGGAAATGCAGCCATCTCCAGACTCACATGCTCTCGTGCCAGGTCCGCCCGTCGCGCTCGATCAGCGCGATGGACGCAGAAGGGCCCCATGTGCCGGCGGTGTAACCTTGCACGGTGTGGCGGTTTTCTTCCCACGAGGCCTGGATCGGATCGATCCACTGCCATGCCGCCTCGACCTCGTCGCGGCGCATGAACAGCGTCTGGTTGCCGCGCACCACATCCATGATGAGGCGCTCGTAGGCATCCGGGTTGCGCACCTCGAAGGCGTCCGCGAAGCTCATGTCGAGCGGCACGTGACGCAGCCGCATGCCGCCGGGACCCGGGTCCTTGATCATGATCCACTGCTTGACGCCCTCGTCGGGCTGAAGCCGGATGACGAGCTGGTTGGCGGTGACGACGCCGGCGCTGTCGTCGAAGATCGAGTGTGGCACCGGCTTGAACTGGATGCAGATTTCCGAGACGCGTTCGGCGAGGCGCTTGCCCGTGCGCAGGTAGAAGGGCACGCCGGCCCAGCGCCAGTTGGCAATCTCTGCCTTGATGGCGACGAAGGTTTCCGTGTCGCTGTCGTTGCCGAGTTCCTCGGCGTATCCCTTTACCGCACCGCCCGCCGATGCACCCGCCTTGTACTGGCCGCGCACCGTCAGCTTTGGCGCCTCGTTGCCGTTGATCCGCTTCAGCGAGCGCAGGATCTTCAGCTTCTCGTCGCGCACCGCGTCGGCATCCATGGAGGAAGGCGGTTCCATCGCCATCAGGCACAGAAGCTGCAGCATGTGGTTCTGCACCATGTCGCGCAGCGCGCCGGCCTTGTCGTAATAGCTGACGCGGTCTTCCAGCCCCACCGTTTCCGCGACGGTGATCTGGACATGGTCGATATGCGCCGAGTTCCACAGCGGTTCGTAGAGCGTGTTGGCGAAGCGCAGCGCCATCAGGTTCTGCACCGTCTCCTTGCCGAGATAGTGATCGATGCGAAAAATCTGCTGTTCGTTGAACACGCAGCCGATGGCGTCGTTCAGTGCCCGCGCCGAGGCAAGGTCGCGGCCGATCGGCTTCTCCACGACGATGCGCGGATCGCCTTCATTGAGGCCGTGTTTGGCGAGATGCCCGGCAATGTCACCGAAAAGGCCCGGGGCCACGGCGAGGTAGAAGGCGCGCACGGCCGTGCTGTCCCCGATGGCCTCCTTCAGCCGCTCGAAGCCTTCTCCTGATTTCGCATCCACCGGCACGTAGGAAAGTCGCGCCAGGAAGCTGTCGAGCTCGCCATTGACGATTTCATCGGGCTTCACATGTTCGGTGATCGCCTTGCGGGCGAATTCCCGGTACTCGTCATCCGACAGCGAAGAGCGCGACGCGCCGATGATGCGAGTCGGCTCCGAAAACTGGCCGGCCATCTGACGCTGATAGAGCGCCGGCAGCAGCTTGCGTTCGGCGAGATCGCCGGTGCCGCCGAAGATGATGAAGTCGAACGGGTCGACGGGGATGATCTGGCTGGTCATGTCGGTCGCGGGAATCCTGCACTTCGCATCTGCAAAAGGCGTATAATCTAATCGATTTAAAATGGCCAGTGCCGATATTCGGCTGTGTAGCCCTTGACACCTTTTGCCGCGCTGGGTTTGTCACGCGGCAAGACTGGTCCATCGCGCCCGCGCTTTCAAGCCGATAGGACCGGCACGATCGCGAACGCTGGAGACTGTCGACCATGGGCACCCCCTTTTCCCGCACCGTCGCCGAAGGCGCAGCCTTCATGAACCTCATAGACGGCAAGCCGGCCGATTCGCTTTCCGGGATGCGTATCGATGTCGCGTCGCCGTCCGATGGGAAGGTGTTCTCATCCATTCCCGCATCCAATGCAGCCGATGTCGACCGCGCGGTCAGGTCGGCTCACGAGGCTTTTCATGAAGGGCCGTGGAGCCGCATGCCGGCGGTGGAGCGCGGGCGCTGCCTGACGCGCCTGTTCCAGCTCGTCGAGAAGAATGGCGACGAACTGGCCGCGCTCGATCGCGTGACACCGGCAAGCCGGTGCGGCAGGGCAGGGCGGATGTGACCGCCACCATGCGCTACTATGAGTTCTATGGCGGCGCGGGCGACAAGATCCACGGCGACACGATTCCGTTCCTGGACGGATATACCGCGCTGACGCTGCGCGAGCCGCACGGCGTCGTTGCCGGCATCATTCCCTGGAACTATCCGATGCAGATTCTGGCCCGCGTTGCCGGCGCCGCTCTTGCCATGGGCAACACGCTGGTGGTGAAGCCGGCAGAAGACGCATCGCTCACCACGATCCGCATTGCCCAGCTCGCGCTAGAGGCCGGCGTGCCCGAAGGTGTCTTCAACGTCATCACCGGCTATGGCCGCGACGCAGGCGCCGCACTCTCCTCCCACCCGCTGGTCGATTACGTCACCTTCACCGGTTCGCCGATGACCGGCACGGCTATCCAGCAGGCCGCTGCCGTCAACAATCGCGGCGTGACCATGGAACTTGGCGGCAAGTCGCCGCAGATCGTGTTCGCCGACGCCGATGTCGAGGCGGCACTGCCGGTGCTGGTCAATGCGATCATCCAGAATGGCGGCCAGACCTGTTCTGCGGGCAGCCGCGTGCTGATCGAGAAGCCGCTTTATGAGCAGATAGCTTCGGCTCTCGCAGAGCGGTTCTCCGCACTTGTCGCCGGTCCGCATGACGCCGACCTCGACCTCGGACCTCTTATCAACAAGTCGCAGCAGACTCGTGTCGCAGCGATGATCGCGGCGGCCAGGGAAGCGGGCGTATCGGTGCTTGCCGAGGGTTCTGTTCATGTCGATGCACCGGCAGGCGGCTACTACCAGGCGCCTGTGCTGTTCGGCGCCGTCGATCCGCGCGCTGCGGTCGCGCAGGAAGAGGTCTTCGGTCCGGTGCTGACACTCTTCCCGTTCGAGGGCGAGGAAGAGGCGATCCGTCTGGCCAACGGCACCGAGTTCGGTCTTGTCGCCGGCATATGGACGAAGGACGGCGCCCGCCAGCACCGCGTCGCCAAGCGCGTGCGTGCCGGGCAGGTGTTCATCAACGGTTATGGTGCGGGCGGCGGCATAGAGCTGCCATTCGGCGGCTTCAAGAAGTCCGGCCATGGCCGCGAAAAGGGGTTCGAGGCGCTTTACGACATGTCGGCGACCAAGACGGTCGTCTTTAATCACGGCTGAGCGGATCGAAATCCGTCGGTTTGTATTGTGTGACTGTGCCCGCCGCTGCAGCGAGAGGCGGGCAACAAGCAAGAAGGAAAGCAACGCATATGGCACGTCTGCAGGACAAGGTCGCGATCATAACCGGCGCCGCGTCGGGTTTCGGCGAGGGCATGGCAAAGCGCTTTGCCGAAGAAGGTGCGAAGGTTGTTGTTGCCGACCTCAACGTGAAGGGCGCCGAGCGGGTTGCCAGGGAGATCGGCGAAGCGGCCGTGCATGTGCAGACTGACGTATCGTTGAGGTCCGAGATCGACGAGATGGTCGCCGCAGCCATGGATGCCTTCGGCCGCGTCGACATCATGGTCAACAATGCGGGCTATACGCACCGCAACGGCGACATGCTCTCGATCGAGGAAGAAACCTTCGACCTAATCGCCGCCGTAAACATGAAGGCGATCTACTATTCCACTCTGGCCGTTGCACCGATCATGGAAAAGCAGGGCGGGGGATCGATCATAACCACCGCCTCCACGGCCGGCCTGCGGCCGCGTCCGGGCCTGACCTGGTACAACGCCTCCAAGGGTTGGGCGATCACCGCCACCAAGTCGATGGCAGTCGAGCTGGCACCGAAGAACATACGCGTCAACTGCCTGTGCCCGGTGGCCGGCGAGACCGGCATGCTGGCGCAGTTCATGGGCGAGGACACGCCCGAGAAGCGCGCGCAATTCCGCGCCTCGATCCCGCTCGGGCGGCTCTCGACGCCGCTCGACATTGCCAATGCCGCGCTGTGGCTCGCTTCTGACGAAGCGGCATTCATCACCGGCGTCGCGCTCGAGGTCGATGGCGGCCGCTGCATCTGAGCAACTCTCTCGACCCCGCTCCCGATAGACGCCGAGGCACCGCATGACTTACGAGCAGATTTTCCTCTTCTGCCTGCTGGGGGTGGTGTTTGGCTTTCTGGTGTGGGGTCGCATTCGTTACGACCTCGTCGCCTTTGCAGCACTTATCGTTGCTGTGGTTGGCGGCGTCGTCGAACCGCACGACGCCTTTGTCGGCTTCGGGCATGAAGCGGTCGTCATCATCGCGCTGGTGCTGATCGTTTCGCGCGCGATGATGAATGCCGGGGCCGTGGAGTTGATCGCGCGGGTCGTGCTGTCCTCGGGACGCTCGCTCTCGTCTCATATCGGCTTCATGTCGGTCATCGGTGCAGGCCTTTCGGCCGTTATCAACAATGTGGCCGCGCTGGTCATGTTGATGACGCTCGACATCGAGGCTGCCGAAAAGGCCAAGCGACCTGTTTCCCAATCGCTCATGCCGTTGTCGTTCGCGACCATCCTCGGCGGCATGATCACCCTGATCGGAACGCCCCCAACATCGTCGTGGCCGAGTTTCGCGGGCGCGCCCTTGGCGAACCCTTTTCGATGTTCGATTTTTCTCCCGTCGGCCTCATTTGCTCGATCGTTGGCATTGCCTTCGTGACGCTGGTCGGATGGCGCCTGATACCGACAACGGGACAGGCCGCTGCCGCGGCGGAGCCGATGAGCCGGGCCTGTTCGTGGCAGAGGCGGGGGTGAAGGAAAATTCCAAGGCGATAGGCAAGCCAGTCGATGAACTTTACCCCCTGGCCGAAGAGCACGACGTCGCCATTCTTGGGCTGGTGCGGCGTGGCAAGCGCCCGCCTGGCTTTGCCGCGAGCGAGGAAATCCGCAAGAGTGACCATCTCGTTCTGGAAGGCGAGCCGAAGGCGATCGAGGCCTTCATCGGCGCCGCCGAACTCAATACGTCGGCGTCGGAAAAGCACGGCGGAATTCGCGGTCAGTCGCTTGTTCTGGTCGAGGCGATCGTGCCGGACAATGCGCGCATGGTGGGACGCACTGCACTCGATTTGAGGCTTCTGTATCGGCGCGGCGTTACGCTGCTTGGCGTTTCCCGACAGGGCAAGCGGTTTCGCGAGCGCGTCCGCAAGCTGACGATCAAGCCCGGCGACGTCGTGTTGCTGCTTGGCCCGGAAAGCCGGGTGATGGATGCGACTGACTGGCTTGGCGTATTGCCTCTGGCTGACAAGCGCCACACGGTCATTCAGCGCGGCAAGGCGTTTTTTGCCGTGGCGGTCTTTGCGGCTGCTGTCGCGTCGTCGGTCATGGGCTTCGTGCCGCTTGTCGTCGCGCTGGCAGCGGCGGTGGCGATATACTGCCTCTTCAACGTCGTCGCGGCGCGCGAGGTCTATGAAGCGGTCGAATGGCCCGTGATCGTGCTGCTGGCTTCGCTCATTCCGCTCGGCCTGGCGCTCGAAACGTCGGGAGGAACCAAGCTGATCGCCGACTCGATCCTGTCGCTGACCGGTGCGCTGCCAGCCTGGGCGATCCTCACGATCCTCATGATCGTAACCATGACCCTGTCCGATTTTCTGAACAACGTTGCGACCGCGCTGATCGCCGCGCCGGTCGGGCTGTCGATCGCCCAGGGTCTGAATGTGTCGCCTGACCCGTTTCTGATGGCGGTCGCGGTTGCCGCGTCCTGTGCCTTCCTGACGCCGATCGGGCACAAGAACAACACGATCATCATGGGACCGGGCGGCTACCGTTTCGGCGACTATTGGCGAATGGGCCTGCCTCTGGAAATCATCATCGTGGCGGTCTCGGTGCCGGCACTGCTCTTTTTCTGGCCGCTCTAGATCCTGTCGCGCAGCGCATACCAGTTGAGGGCGAGGAAGAGCAGCGGCGCGCAGGCGTCGCCCACCTGGAAAGGGCGGTATCTTCAGGTCTTCGAACAGCTTCAGCCTGTCTCGGTTTCCCGCTACCGCCTCGGCGTAGAGCTTGCCCACGAAGTTGGACAGCATGACACCGTGGCCGGAATAGCCGCCGGCGGAAATGACGTTCGGCATCACCTCGCGCACAAATGGCTTGCGCGGCATGGTGATGCCGACATAGCCGCCCCACGAATGGGTGATCTCCACGTCCTTCAATGCGGGGTATATCTCCGCGATCTGCCGGCGGATGTGCACGGCGATGTCATGCGGATTGCCCGGCGCATAAATTTCGCGCCCACCGAAGAGCAGGCGGCCATCCTTGGACTTGCGGAAGTAACGCACCACGAAGCGTGAATCGTCGACCGCCTCGCCTCCGGGAATGACCGGGCTGTCGCTGCCCAGCGGCACCGTCGCGCCGATGAACGAGCCGATCGGCATCACGTGCGACGCGCTCTCGGGCTCGAGGTTCTCGCCATAGGCGTTGACGGCGATCAGCGCCTTGTCGGCGGTAATCGTTCCCGAAGGCGTCGTGACGCGCACTTTACCGCCGTGGTTGGCGATGCCTGTGGCCCTTGTCTTCTCATGGAGTTGCGCACCCTCATCCGCGGCCACACGCGCGGTGCCGATGACCAGCTTCAGCGGGTGGATGTGGCCCGTGCCGGTATCGCGGACGCCACCGAAGTAACGGTTGGAGCCGAGCCGTTCGGCCGTCTCTGCGGCGTCCATGAAGTTCAGGTGCGGATAGCCGAAACGCTCGGCTATAACGTCCGGATGGGCCCGGTAATCGGCCAGATAGCGCTTCTTGTGCACGACCGACATCTGGCCCGGCGCGTAGTCGATCTCGATGCCGTTCGCCTCGGCGAAACCCAGCAGATGTGCCTTGGCCTCTTCTGCCAGCTCAAAGAGGGCGCGGGCACGCGTCAAGCCCAGCTCCGCTTCAAGTTCCTCCCCCATGCGCGCTGGCCTGTTCCCAACTGGCCGCCGTTGCGACCGGAAGCGCCGTCGCCGAAGCGGTGCGCTTCGATCAGCACGACATTCGTACCGGCCTTGGCCAGATGCGCTGCTGCTGACAGGCCGGTGAAGCCGCCGCCGATGATGACGACGTCGGCCGAAACGTCGCCGTCGAGCGCCCCATATTCAGGTCGCTCGCCAGCGGTATCTTCATACCATGAGAAGCCGGGAGAGATGGGGGATTGGTAAGGCATTCAGACGTTCAACAGCAGATATTCGCGTTCCCACGGGCTGATAACTTCCATGAAGGTCTCGAACTCGGCCTTCTTGATCGCAGCGTAGGTTGAAACGAAGGGTTCGCCCAGCATGTCGCGCAACGCGTCGTCGCTCTCGAAAAGGTCCACCGCTTCCAGAAGACCGCGCGGCAGCTCGATCTCGTCCTCGTTCACCGATGTCCCCACGGGCGCATCGCACGGCACCTTGTTGATCATGCCGATAAGCCCGCAGGCCAGCGAGGCAGCGAGAGTGCGAGGTAGGGGTTGGCGTCTGAAGATGGAATCCGGTTTTCCACGCGGCGCGCCTGTGGGTCCGAGCGCGGCACGCGAAAGGCTGTGGTGCGGTTGTCATATCCCCACTTCGTGTTGACCGGCGCGGAGGCTGCCTGAGTGAGCCGGCGATATGAGTTGACGTAAGGCGCCAGCATCACCAGCGCGTTGGGAATGTGGCGCTGCATACCGCCGATGAAATACCCGAAGGCTTCGGTTTCGCTGCCGTCATCGGCTGCAAAGATATTCTTTCCCGTCTTCCTGTCGACGATCGACTGGTGAATGTGCATGGCCGAGCCGGGCTGTCGCTGGATCGGCTTTGCCATGAAGGTTGCGTAGGTCTCGTGCTTCAGCGCGGCCTCGCGGATCGTGCGCTTGAACATGAACACCTGATCGGCGAGTTCGACAGGATCGCCATGGCGCAGGTTGATCTCGAGCTGCCCGGCGCCTTCCTCATGGATGAGCGTGTCGATCTCCAGACCTGGCCTTCGGAGAAGTGGTAGATGTCGTCGATCAGCTCGTCGAATTCGTTGACGCCGGCGATGGAATAGCCCTGTCCGCCGCCGATGGCGCGACCGGATCGGCCGACCGGCGGTTCGAGCGGGTAATCGGGATCGGGATTCTTGCGTACGAGGTAGAACTCGATCTCCGGGGCAACCACCGGGCGGAGTCCGCGATCGGCGTACGCAGCGACCACACGCTTGAGCACATTGCGCGGAGTGAACTCGACCGAGCGCCCGTCCTGGTGCACGAGATCGCAGATGACCTGCGCCGTCGGATCGCTCTCCCACGGCACGACGGAAAGTGTCGACAGGTCAGGCAGCAGCTTCAGGTCGCCGTCATCTTCCGGGTAGGTGAAACCGTTGCCGTCTTCCGGATAATCGCCCGAGATCGTTGTCATGAAGACGGCCGAGGGCAGAGCGAGCGATGTGTTCGAGGTGAACTTCTTCGATGGCATCATCTTGCCGCGCGCCACGCCTGCCTGGTCGGGCGTGATGCACTCGATGTCCTCAATGCCGCGCCAGTCCAGCCAGCCGGACGCTTCCTTCCAGTTCTTCACGCCCCTTTGGCTTTGCACGAATGCAGGTATGCGTGTCCTGCCATTGCGGCTGGCAGGCCGGGCTTCCTTCTTCTGGACGGGCATCAATCACCGGTGGGTCGTTTGAGATATGCCAGTATAGCCGGGCCCGGTGAGCGAAGGAAAGGGGGCTCAGGTGTTGACGCGGTCGATCAATGCGAAGGGCGGCGTGTCGACACGCCGCCCTTCATCGGTTTTGTAATGTCGGTCGGGTCAGGCGGCGTTGCGCGCCTGGGTCACGATCACCGGCACCAGCAGGTCGCCCCAGTTTCCGTCGCCGCCATGGTGGCGAGCCGAGCGAACGAGCTCGACCGACACGCCCGCCTCCACCGCCTTCATGACGGACTGATTGAGCCGGTGCAGGTCGTTCGCCACCATGCGGATGACGGCCTGCTGGTCGATGTTCATGCTCGAGGACTGTTCCTCGGCCCTTTCCTTGACACGGGTTCTGGGCGCCATTGGTCTTCTCCTTCGGTATGCCCTTGGGCGGTTGATCCGGTTATTCCGCCGCCGGGCGGAACTGGTCGTGTTCGGTCGATTCCTTCATGGCGGTGGTCGACGACTGCCCGCCGGTGATCGCCATGGAGACGGCGTCGAAATAGCCGGTGCCGACCTCGCGCTGATGCTTCGTCGCCGTGTAGCCGTTTGCCTCGGCCGCGAACTCGGCTTCCTGCAGCTCCGAATAGGCGGCCATCTGCCGGTCCTTGTAGCCCCGCGCCAGCTCGAACATGCCGAAGTTGAGCTGGTGGAAGCCGGCGAGCGTGATGAACTGGAACTTGTAGCCCATCGCGCCCAGCTCGCGCTGAAACTTGGCGATCGTCGCGTCGTCGAGGTTCTTCTTCCAGTTGAAAGACGGCGAGCAGTTATAGGCCAGCAGCTTGCCCGGGTGCGCCTTGTGCACACCCTCGGCGAACTTGCGCGCCTGCTCGAGATCGGGCTTCGAGGTCTCGCACCAGATCAGGTCGCAATGCGGCGCATAGGCCACCGCGCGGGCGATGCAAGGCTCGATGCCGTTCTTGACGTTGTAGAAGCCTTCCACCGTGCGGCCGGCGTCGTAGTCGACGAAGGGCTTGTCACGGTCGTCGATATCGGACGTCAGCAGCTTGGCGGCTTCCGCGTCGGTGCGAGCGATCACCAGCGTCGGCGTACCCATGACGTCGGCGGCGAGCCGAGCGGCGTTGAGGTTGCGGATGTGGGCCGCAGTCGGGATCAGCACCTTGCCACCGAGGTGGCCGCACTTCTTTTCGGATGCGAGCTGGTCCTCGTAGTGCACGCCCGCAGCACCGGCTTCAATGAAGGCCTTCATGATCTCGAAGGCATTGAGCGGGCCGCCAAAACCAGCTTCGGCGTCGGCGACGATCGGCGCGAACCAGGTATCGACCGACAGGCCCTTGCCTTCGGAGGTCTCGATCTGGTCGGCGCGCTGCAGCGTGCGGTTGATCCGCTTTGCAAGTTCGGGTGCTGCATTGGCCGGATAAAGCGACTGATCCGGATACATCGCGGACGCCGTGTTCGCGTCGGCGGCAACCTGCCAACCCGAAAGGTAGATAGCCTTGAGGCCGGCGCGCACCATCTGCATCGCCTGATTTCCCGAAAGCGCGCCCAGCGCGTTGACGAAGTCTTCTTCGTGGATGAGCTGCCACAGCCGGTTGGCGCCGTTCTCGGCCAGCGTATGCCGGATTTGGACGGAGCCCCGCAGTCGCTTCACGTCCGCAGCGGAGTAAGGGCGCTCGATGCCATCATAGCGGCCCTCGGGAGCGGAAGGGACGAGGTTGTAAAAATCGGTCATTGCAAACTCCGTGGCAATCTTTGCTATTCTTCAGGAGCCAATTTCGTCGACCCCGTATGTGACGAGATTTACATTGCGCTGCCGAAGACAACGAGGAAAATCAGGAAAAGGCTGCAAAAATTCGGGTGAAGCTGTATTGCGTTTGACATAGACGGTCTGTAAATTTGTAAAAAATGTAAATACTGCCAGATGGGCAAAGTTGTAAAATCCGGTCAAAGGCAGCGAAATGGCTGACCAGAAAATATTCGCCGGGCCGCGCATTCGCCGGATCCGCAACGCGATGGGCCTGACCCAGACCGCGATGGCGGAGGGGCTCGGTATCTCACCCTCCTATCTCAACCTGATCGAGCGCAACCAGCGCCCGCTCACGGTCCAGCTCATCCTTAAGCTTGCCTCTGTATACGATGTCGAGCCGGAAGCCCTGCAAGGCGAGGCTGGCGGTTCCGTCGCCGCGCTGCGCGAGGTGTTCGCCGATCCGTTGCTTTCAGGTGAACTGCCGAGCGACCAGGAACTGCTCGAGGTGGCCGAAGCCGCGCCCAATGCGTCGGCTGCGGTCGTCAAGCTGTTCCGCGCCTACAAGGAGCAGGCGGAGCGGCTGTCCGATCTTTCGGAACTGCTCGCGCGGGAGGGACGCGCGACCACGCTTTCCTCAGCCCGCTTGCCCATCGATGAGGTGCGCGAAACGTTCGAGCGCCGCCCGAACCACTTTCCGGCACTGGAGGAGGAGGCCGAGGCCTTCATCCAGCTCCTCCAGCCCGGCGACGATCTCTATGCCGCGTTGAAGGAATGGCTGCGTCGCGATTACGGCATCGTGGTCAAGGTGCTGCCGGCTGCCACCATGCCGAACTGGCGGCGGCGCTACGACCGCCATTCGCAGCGCCTGTTCATCTCGGAGCGGCTGTCGCCCTTCGACCAGTTGCGCGAGGTTGCAATGGAGGCCTGCCTCATCCGTATGCAGGTGGCGGTGGCCGCCGAGCTGAAGGCGCTGAAGCTCAGCAGCGACGAGGCGCGCCGGCTTGCCCGCTTCGAGCTCGGGCGCTACGCGGCCCACGCGCTGATGATGCCGTATGCGGCGTTTCTGGCTGCGGCACAGCGCGCCCGCTATGACATCGATGTGCTGCGCTCGCGCTTCGGTGTGTCCTTCGAACAGGCTGCGAACCGGCTTGCCATGCTGCAAAGGCAGGGCGCAGCGGGCGTGCCCTTCTTCATGCTCGAGGTGGACAATGCCGGCAACCGCTTCCGTCGCGCCGGCGCGCAGGGCTTTCCGCAGGCGCGTTTCGGCGGCGGCTGCCCAAAGCTCGCGGTGCATGCGGCCTTCGCTCAGCCGGGGCAGGTGCTGGTCGAGGCGGTCGAGATGCCGGACGGCGCCGAGTTTCTGACGATCGCGCGTACGCTGGAAGGGCCGCAAGGCGGCTTCAACGAGCGCCCTCGGCGCACTGCGATCCTGATCGGCTGCGATATCGCTTTGAGGGACGAGGTCGTCTACGGCGCGGCTCTCCCCGGTTCCTCCGGCAAGGGGCTGGTGCCGTTCACCCCGGTCGGGGCTGCCTGCCGGCTGTGCGAGCGGGTCGGTTGTCTCTCGCGCGCCGAACCGCCGGTCACACGGCCGCTAGGCCTCGACGAGATGTCGACAGGTCTCAGCGCGTTCGATTTCCAGTAGCAGCAGCCTGGCTTCTACACTCCGCCGACCGGCCGATCGCCCTGGAACAGCGGCGCGTGGGCGCTGACCAGTTCCACGATGCGGTCGATGACGGTTCGCACTTCGGCGCGGTGCCGGTCGTCATTGTGCATGACCAGCCATTGCGCGCCGCGCAGCTCTTCGATCTCATCGCCTGCGCGCTCCAGCAGCGGGTCCCGGTCGCCGGCAAAGCAGGGCAGCAGGCCCTTGCCGACACCGACGCGGACCAGATCGTGCAGCGTGCGCGGTGAGTTCGCCCAGGCGACGACATCGCCCTCGGCATGGTCGGCAAGCCAGCGGGCAGAGCGGGTCGCCATATCCTCCGGCGCGATCGCGACCCATCCTTCCTCGCGTCCCGGATGCGAGTGGCCACGGGCCCGGAAGGGTGCCTGCGCGACCGTCACGGTCCGTCTGCTGGCTAGGTTCGGGCTTTCCGGCGGTGCGTTGCGCAGGCCGATTTCGACTTCGCGATGGGCGATGTCCAGCTTCGCCTCGGTTGCCTTGAAGGCGATGCGGAACGGGTCGTCAGGGGTCCACAGCCGGGCGAAATTGTCGGCGAGGAAGTTGGTCGTCCAGGTTCCGGACGAGATGCGGACCAGCGGCCGCCTGCCGCCCATATCGAGCCAATCGTCGATCGTCCGCGCGCCGTCTTCCATCGTGCGCGCCTTGATGAGGAGCGATTGCCCGTCGGCGGTAAGTTCGTAGCCGGTCTGACGGCGGATGAAGAGTGGCCGGCCTACCGCCTGCTCGAGCGCCAGCATTCGCCTGCCGATCGTGGCGGGGCTCGATCCATACGCCTTTGCCGCTGCCGACAGCCCGCCGCCGCGGGCAACGGCGATGAAGAGTTGCAGGTCGTCCCAGTTGATGTTTTTCATCAGTGAAACATGGCATCCGGATTTCCGGCGTTCAAGCGCCGGATGCCTACTCCTATCTTTCAATTACGAAAGAATTCAGGAGATGCGCCATGGATTTCATGACAGGCCTTGTGCTCCTCCAGCACGAACTGACACGACAGTCGCACCAACAGCGGCGGGATTGGACGCTCGACACGCCCGAGCCCGATCATCCGACGATGAGAACCACGTTTCCAGTCAGCCGGCCGCCTTCGACGGCCTCGTGCGCGGCAGCGATCTCGTCGAGCGGGAAAGTCGCGCCGACGGAGTGCTTGAGTGCGTCCGCCTCGAGCAAACGGGTAAGTTCGTCAACCGCCGCCGTCCTCTCGTAAGGCAGCAGGTCGTAAACGACGAAGACCGAAAGCTTGAGGCTGCCCCACAACATTGCCGGAAAGGAGATCGGTATCTCGCCGGCGACATTGGACCCATAGCACACCATGGTGCCATGAGGCGCGAGTGCGCCCTTGGGCAACAATGCAGCGGTGCTTGACAGGTCCATGTCAATGATGCCGTCGGCGCCCTTTCCGCCGGTCAGCGCCTTGACGCGCTCGGCGACGTCCTCGTGGCGGTAGTCGATCAGTTCGTCAACGCCGGCCGCCCGGGCATGGGCCTGCCGGACCGGGGAAACGGTGCCAATCACCCGCGCGCCTCGCAACTTGGCGATTTGAACGGCGTAGTGGCCTACGGCGGCGGCTGCTCCGGTTATCAGCAGGGTCTTTCCTTCGATGTCGCCATGCAGGCTCACCGCATGCAGCGCCGTCAGGGCCGGAATGCCGAGACAAGCGCCGACGGCAAAGTCGATGTTCGAGGGCAGGGGGACAGCCTGTTCCTGCGGCACGGCGATATACTCGGCAGCCGTGCCCATCGGCCGCTTCCACTGCCCGTTCCAGACCCAGACCCGCTGTCCGACGCGGCTATCCTCGACGCCTTTGCCCACCGCCTCGATGATTCCTGCGCCGTCCGAGTGCGGGATGATGCGCGGCGCGATCATGGGGCGGCCCTTGCGGCTCTTCACGTCGGAGGGATTCACGCCGGATGCGTGCAGCCGCACCAAAACCTCGCCCGGCCCCGGTTTGGGCGTTTCCATCTCGCCGACTTCCAGAACTTCACGTGCTTCGCCATTCCGGTCGTACCAGGCCGCCTTCATACCATCCCTCCAGCTTTGCGTGGGTGCCACAACTAGACGAGGTGGCTGGACCACGCCAGCCCCGACCATTCGCGCTAGCGATAATTCCCTTCGTCACGTCTGGAACAGCGGCCATGGCCCACGCAGCGCCACAGCACGAGATGCCGTCGGCAACGCCGGCCGCGCGCGAGGAGCGCATCGGCTTTCTCCTCGTTTTCCTGGCTGCGCTCTGCTGGAGCCTGGGCGGGGTCATTGCCCGCTTCATCGAGGCGGACGACCCGTTCACGTCGATCTTCTGGCGTTCGATCTGGGCTGCCGCGTTCCTTCTTCTGTACATGCTGTGGCGTGACGGCTTACGCGGCACGCTGCAGCTCTTCGGCGCCATGGGCCTGCCGGGACTGGCTGTCGCCTGCTGTTTCGCCATCGCGACATCGACCTTCGTGATAGCGCTGACCTACACCACCGTCGCCAACATCCTTCTGATGCAGGCAGGCGCGCCATTGATAGCGGCGCTTTTGTCGTTCCTGCTGTTCGGAGAGCGGATTTCATCGATTACGTGGCTTGCCATTGCGGTGGTCATCGCAGGCGTTGCCATCATGGTGTCGGATTCGTTGACCGGCAACATGTCGATCGTTGGCGACGGGCTTGCGATCCTGATCGTTTTCGCCTTTTCGGTTGCGACCGTCCTGACCCGTCGTTTCGCGCATGTGCGCATGACGCCCGCCATGTGCCTCGGCACCGTCTTTGCTGCCATCTTTGCGGCGAGCCAGGCCTCGACGCTGGCCGCGTCAGGTTCCGACATGGCGTTTCTGTTCGTTTTCGGTGCTGTCAATCTGGGACTCGGCCTTGCCTTCTTCGCCACCGGTGCACGCGTCATCCCCGCCGCCTATGCCGCACTGCTGGCAACGTTCGAAACTCTGTTCGGTCCGGTATGGGTGTGGCTGGTTCATGGCGAAGTGCCGTCGTCGCGTACACTGATCGGGGGCGCGATCGTCTTTGCGGCGCTGATCATCTACATCGCGATCGAGTTTCGACGCATGTCGCGGCCCGCCCGCCCGGGTGTCAGCGGCATAGCTGCACCGCACTGAGGCGCGCTTCCGCCGCGCCTGTCCCCATTGACAAGCGCGATGGGGCAGGGGCAGGCTGGCACATCGGCAACAACCATACAGGTCTATTTTGCGTCCAACGTCACCCGGCGTCATCGCACCGGCAAGCAAGCGCACCGTCAAATCCAAAAGAACCGACACCGCCGGCGAGACCGGCAGCAAGCCTCGCGCGAAAGCAAAAGCGACTGGCTTTATCTCGCCCGATCACGAGCGCGAATACCTGGCATTCGTAGGAGAACATCCGGACATCGAAGCCGTCGAGTTCCTCATGGTCGATCCCAACGGGGTGATGCGTGGCAAGTGGGCGCCGGGCGATGCGTTGAAGAAGGCCTTCGAAGAAGGCGTCAATTTCCCGATGTCGCTCCATGGCCTCGATGTGTGGGGCAGGGAGGTCGAGGAGACTGGCCTTCACATCGAAACCGGCGACAAGGACGGCTATTGCCGCGCCACCCGCGGCTCGCTTTCGATCGTACCGTGGGCCAAGCGCAAGACCGCGCAGGTGCTGCTCCAGACCTTCTCGCCCGAAGGCGAGCCTTTCATGGCCGATCCGCGACAGGTGCTGAAGAAGAAGGTCGCGGAGGCCAACGCCAAGGGCTTCTTCCCCGTCGTCGCGTTCGAGCTCGAGTTCTATCTGCTCGATCCGAACACGGACTGGGACGATGGCATGCCCGCCCCCGTGGGTGCGACAGCCGGGCCTGACCGGCTGCGCATGTATGGGCTCGACGATCTGGCCGAGCATGCGGAGCTGTTCGACATGATCCGCGACGCGGCGGCTGCGCAGAGCCTGCCGATCGACACGATCATCAAGGAAGCCGCGCCCGGGCAGTTCGAGGTCAACCTCAAGCACCGGGCCGATCCGTTGCGTGCGGCTGACGATGTCATCATGCTGCGCCGCATCGTAATCGGCTGCGCACGTGCCCACGGGCTGACCGCCACCTTCATGGCCAAGCCGTTCCTCGAATATGCCGGCAACGGCATGCACGTTCATGCCTCGATGCTCGACGCGGACGGCGTCAACATCTTCGGTGGCAAGAAGGGCAGGAAGCGGCTGGAGTCGGCAGTGGCCGGGTTGCTCAAGACGATGCCGGAATCGCTGCTTCTGTTCATCAACACCTGGAACGGCTTCCGCCGCATCACGCCCGGCTCCTATGCGCCGACGCGTGCCGTGTGGGCGGAAAACAACCGGTCCGTTGCGTTGCGCATACCGGTATCCAACGACGAAAATCGCCGCGTCGAGCATCGCATCGCGGGTGCCGACGCAAACCCATACCTCGTCATGTCCGCAATCATCCAGGGCATGGTGGAGGGCGTGGAGCAGAAGGCAGTGCCGCCGCCGCCCGTCGAGGGCAACGCCTATGACGACGAAGGGCTCTTCCTGCCGGACGACATGGATGACGCGCTTCAGCTCATGGAGAAGAGCAGGTTCGTCGACAGGGCGCTCGGACCGCTTCTCGCCAAGGTCTACAAGGATTTGAAACGGGCGGAGATACTGGCGTTCTGGGGCGAGATCACGCCTCTGGAGCGAACGACCTATCTTTGATGCAACGCAGCGTTTTCGTGCTTGTCGCACTGCGAAAACGCCAATAGGCTTTCACCCAACAACCCGGCCGTGAACGCAGACAACGAGCCGGGACGGGGCTTACAGAGGAGAACATCATGATCCGCAAGGCAATTGTCTATTCGACCGTCTCGCTCGCAGCGGCGACCTTCGCGTTTGCCGCGCAGGCGCAGGAGCGCGTCGTCAACGTGCTGAACTGGTCCGACTATATCGACGATTCGCTCATCGCGGAGTTCACGGAAAAGACCGGCATCCGCGTCGTTTATGACGTGTTCGATTCCAACGAGATTCTCGAAACCAAGCTGCTTGCAGGCGGATCGGGCTACGACGTCGTCGTGCCGACCGGGTCGTTCCTGTCGCGTCAGATCCAGGCTGGCGTCTTTCAGAAGCTCCAGAAGGACAAGCTGCCCAATCTCTCCAACATGTGGGACGTGGTGACCACCCGCACCGACAAGTACGATCCGGGTGGCGAATACTCCATCAACTACATGTGGGGCACCGTCGGCATCGGCTACAACGTCCAGAAGGTTGCCGAGATCCTGGGGACCGAGAAAATCGATAGCTGGGACGTGCTGTTCAAGCCGGAGAACGCCGAGAAGTTCGCAAGCTGCGGCATCTACATGCTGGACTCGCCGAGTGACATCATCCCGATCGTGCTCAACTATCTCGGCTTTGACCCTAACAGCCACGAGCCCGATGAGATCGCCAAGGCCGAAGAGCTTCTGCTTTCGATCCGTCCATCCATTCGCAAGTTCCACTCCTCAGAGTACATCAACGCGCTCGCCAATGGCGACATCTGTATGGCGGTCGGCTGGTCCGGCGACGTGCTGCAGTCGCGCGACCGCGCGGCGGAGGCCGATCAGGGTGTGACGGTTGCCTATGTCGCACCGAAGGAAGGCACGCAGATGTGGTTCGACCAGATGGCGATCCCGGCGGATGCGCCGCATGTCGAGGAAGCGCACGAGTTCCTCAACTTCATCATGGAGCCGGAGGTGATCGCCAAGGCGACCAATTACGTCTACTTCGCCAATGGCAACCTCGCCTCGCAGGAGTTCATCGACGACGAGGTTATCAACGACCCTGCGATCTATCCGGACAAGGATGCGCTGGAGACGCTGTTCACCCACATTCCCTACGATTCCAGAACGCAGCGTGTGGTCACCCGGAGCTGGACCAAGGTGGTGACCGGCCAATAGGACGACGAAAACGCCGGTGCATCGCGCCGGCGTTTTCCTTTTGAGCGTGGCATCTGGATTGGGGAACCCGAGATGAAATCGCTTGGCAGCATTCGCAGGAGCTTCGCGCCCTGGAACGATCCCGAGGCGAAACCCTACATTTCGTTTGAACGCGTGACCAAGCGCTTCGGCGATTTCACGGCCGTCAACGACCTCTCGCTTGAGATCTACGAACGCGAGTTCTTCGCGCTGCTCGGCGCTTCCGGCTGCGGCAAGTCCACGCTGCTGCGCATGCTGGCTGGTTTCGAGGAGCCGACATCGGGCCGCATCCTGCTGGAAGGGCAGGATCTTCGCGGCATTCCGCCCTATCGCCGGCCTGTGAACATGATGTTCCAGTCATACGCGCTGTTTCCGCACATGACGGTGGAAGCAAACATCGCCTTCGGTCTCAAACAGGACGGTATGAGCAAGGCGGACATCGCGTCGCGCGTTGCCGAGATGCTCAAGCTGGTCAAGCTGGAGCAGTTCGCCAAGCGCAAGCCGCACCAGCTTTCCGGCGGCCAGAGGCAGCGCGTTGCGCTGGCACGTTCCGTGGCGAAACGGCCCAAGGTGCTGCTGCTGGACGAACCGCTCGGCGCGCTCGACAAGAAGCTGCGCGAGGAAACGCAGTTCGAGTTGATGGACCTCCAGCAGGAGCTCGGCCTCACCTTCGTCGTCGTCACCCACGACCAGGAAGAAGCCATGACGATGGCTGACCGAATCGCCATCATGGACAAGGGCCAGGTGATGCAGGTGGCAACCCCTGCCGAGGTCTACGAAGCGCCTTCTTCCCGGTTCGTGGCCGATTTCGTCGGCAACGTGAACATGCTCGAGGGCACGGTCGCAGAGCTAAGCGACAACGCGGCGACAATTACGGGCGCCAGCGGCGCGCGCATTCGTGTCGAGAATGCCGGCGAGGCAACCGAGGGCAGCAGCGTCGCCTTCGCGATCAGGCCCGAGAAGATCAAGGTGTCGTCGAAGCCGCCGGCGGACGGCGCCACGAACGTGATGGAAGGCGAGATCTGGGATCTCGCCTATCTCGGCGACATGACGGTCTATCACGTCAAGCTGTCCGACGGGCAGGTGGTAAAGGCCAGCGCGCTTAACAGCGCACGTACGATGGACGACCCTCTGAGCTGGCATGACCGGGCCTGGATTTCCTTCGCGCCGGATGCCGGCGTCGTGCTGACCCGCTAGGATCGGGAGGCGGCCATGGCCCAAACGATCACACAAGATGTCGCCGCACCGGCAGACCGGAATGAAGGGATCGGCGGCCGGCTTCTGGCTGCGGTGGCCAATCGCGCGGTGATCCTGGTCCCCTATCTTTGGCTTCTGATTTTCTTCCTGGTGCCGTTCGGCATCGTGCTCAAGATATCGCTGTCGCAGACGACCATCGCTATGCCGCCCTACCTGCCGGTATTCGGCCTCGGCGACGGCGTCTCGGGCTTCATCGCCAATTTGCGCGAACTGTCCTTCGAGAATTATCTCTGGCTTCTGGATGATGCGCTCTATTTCAACGCTTACGTCTCCAGTGTCGTCATCGCCGCGGTTTCCACATTTCTGGCGCTGCTGATCGGCTATCCGCTGGCCTACGGCATGGCCAGATCTTCTGAATCCATGCGTCCGCTCCTGTTGATGCTGGTGATCCTGCCGTTCTGGACGTCGTTCCTGATCCGCGTCTACGCCTGGATTGGCATTCTCAAGCCTGAGGGCCTTCTGAACCAGTTCCTGTTGTGGGTTGGTGTTATCGACACCCCGCTGCAGATCATGAACACCAATACGGCGATCTACATAGGTATCGTCTATTCCTACCTGCCCTTCATGGTGCTGCCGCTCTACGCCACACTGGAAAAGATGGATTACTCGCTGATCGAGGCGGCGCAGGACCTTGGCTGCCCGCCGACGACCGCGTTCTGGAAGATCACATTTCCATTGTCGCTGCCGGGCGTCGTCGCCGGTTGCCTGCTGGTCTTCATTCCGGCCATCGGCGAATTCGTGATCCCCGACCTGCTCGGTGGTTCGCAGACGCTGATGATCGGGAAGACGCTCTGGAACGAGTTCTTCTCCAATCGCGACTGGCCCGTCGCATCGGCGGTCGCCATCGTGCTGTTGCTGATCCTCGTGGTGCCGATGATGTTCTTCCAGCGTGCTCAGGCGCGCGCAGGAACAGGGGAGGTAGGCCATGCAGGGGCAACTCAGCCGCTTCAACATCGCCTCGCTGGTGCTGGGGTTCTCGTTCCTCTACCTGCCGATCGTGCTGCTGGTCATCTACTCCTTCAACGACTCGCGCCTGGTCACGGTATGGGGCGGTTTCTCGACGCGCTGGTATGTGTCGCTGCTGTCCAACCAGCAGCTTCTCGACGCCGCCTGGGTGACGGCTCGGATCGCTTTCGTTTCGGCAACCGTGGCCACGGTGCTGGGCACGTTGGCGGCACTCGCGCTCACGCGTTACACGCGCTTTCGCGGGCGGTTCCTGTTTTCCGGCATGGTCTTCGCGCCGCTGGTCATGCCAGAGGTCATCACCGGCCTGTCGTTGCTTCTGCTGTTCGTTGCTGTCGGGCTCGATCGTGGATTCCTCACCGTTACGCTTGCCCACATCACCTTCACCATGTGCTTCGTAGCGGTGGTTGTGCAGTCGCGCCTGCTGAGCTTCGACCGGTCGCTTGAAGAGGCGGCAATGGACCTCGGTGCAACGCCGGTGCGCACCTTCTTTCAGGTGACGTTGCCGGTCATCATGCCCGCCATCGTGTCCGGCTGGATGCTGGCCTTCACGCTGTCGCTGGACGATCTCGTGATCGCAAGCTTCACCTCGGGCCCCGGCGCCACCACGCTGCCGATGCGCATCTACAGTCAGGTGCGGCTGGGCGTGACGCCGGAGATCAACGCGGTCTGCACGATCCTGATCGTGGTCGTCACCGCGGGCGTACTGACCGCTGCCGTTCTCAACAAGCGGCGTGACGTGCAGCGCCGGCGCGACGAGCAGGCCGCCCAGCGCGGATAGCGCAAACTATTCGAAATCGACTGTGGGGCCGACCTGCGCTGCAAAGGGAGAATCCCAGGCGCCGCCGATGAAAAAGGACAGATCGGCGTCACCCTGCTGGCCGTCCTGGCCCATCGGCGCCAGATAACCGGAGAGGGCGAGCGCGCGACCGAAATAGGGAACGATGCCGCCGAGCGTCAGCACTTGCCCATTTGAGCGGAATTCGGCCTTCTCGATCTGTGCGACGCCGCCATTGACCTTCGCCTTGAATTCCGCGCCGCGCAGCGGCAGCGTGCCGCCGACGATTTCCGACAGGGCGAAGAATCCGCCTGCGGATGCGCGCTCCCTGAACTTGGCCAGGTCGAATCCTGCAGAGCGCCTTCACCAAGGGTCGCGCTGACAGTACCTTCGGCATTGCCCATCACCGTGTTCCAGTCGCGCCCGGTACCCTTGAGCATGAGTGAAAGATTCGCGCGGCCTTGTGGCATCAACTGAGTCGCGCCAGTGGCCTTTGCGAGTGCCTGCGCATCGACATTGTCGGCCATCATGCGCATTTCGACAGCCTTGTTCTCGCCCTGCAGGTCGACCCGCACGCCGGCCTGCAGCTTGCCACCGAACACGGTGGCGTCGGAAATGTCGAAGGCGGCAAGGGTGCCCTTCACCTGAGCCGCAGCGGCCAGCTCGGTCATGGCGACTGATCCGAGTGTCGCATTGCCGGCCGACAGGCGCAGGTCCAGCGACAATTGCTCGGCGAAGCCCGTATCGATCTGGTCGTAGATGTTGCCGCTCGTGGAAGCGATCGGCGTGAACGCTGCAAGAAAAGATCGCACGTCGAGCGTATCGAATGCGAGCGTCCCAGAAATGGCTGGAAGTGGATCGGCGAAGGAAACCTCAAGTACGCCGCGTCCCGAATTGCCGCCCAGGTTCAGCGCGACCGAGTCAAGCCGCAGCCGCTGCGCTGTGCCTTGAACCGTTCCCGCAATAGACATCGCGCCGATCGCGGCGCCCGGCGCGATGTCAGTCTTCGACCATTCGAGCATGCGCCGCAGAGACGGCGACGAGAGACTGGCCTTTCCGTCGAAGTACGTATTCGTCGACAGATTTGCCGTTCCTTCGAAGCTTGCTTCCAGCAGTGCCGATTTCAGGCTTGCGGTCGCCGGCGCATTGCCGCCGGCAAGAAGCAACAGCGGCTGCGCGCTCGACCCTTCGACGCTGATGTTCTCGCCACGCCAGATGCCGGTGGCGTTCAGCCGCGCGGTGCGGTTAAGCGATGGCCAGACGATCTTGCCGTTGAGGCTGCTGATGCCATCATCATCGTCTCCATCGACGACCGCGATACGACCGTCGAAGAACTCGACCGTGCCGAACGCATCGTCCGGCAATGCGCTGCGGTCCGGATTGGCCGGGTTGCTGGCCACGATCCTCCGCGCCGCGGTCACCGCGCGGGTCATGCGCCCGCCGCCGGGCGAAGCGGGGAGATCGATGACCGAACCTTCGATGGTGAGCCGCAGCACCGGCCGGTACATCGCCACGGCCGAAAGCACCACATTGCCGCGCAGCGCCGACAGCGCCGAAAGGCCCACCTCCAGCCTGTCGGCCTTCAGCACGGGCGGATTTCCGTTGTCCGCCCATTCGAGGAATGCAACGTCGTGAAGCGTTGCCCTGAAGGTCGGCCAGACGTCGAGCACCGGCGCTTCACCCAGTACTACCCGGTAGCCGCTCCAGAGACTGAGCTCATGGGCGATGCGGTCCCGTACGATCTGTGTGGATGCCACCCAAGGCAGCGCGGCTATGAACAACACCGCGAGCGCAAGCACTGCCGCCAGCGCGATAACGCCTCGTTTCAACATGGAAAGCCGCATCTCGCCTCGCCGCTGCGGGATGTCGCCGGCGACGCTCCCTACACTACCCGACCCGCAGGATAGCTGTTTTTCAACCTTTTGTGGCCTGCCGATGGCGTTTTCCACCAGCCAGATAAGGGTATTTTCGCCACCTTGCCTTGCTGGCGGACGATATGCTTAACCGTCTGCGAATTGTCGTCGGCATATTCCGCGCCGCCCGGCCCCTCAGGAGGAACCCGCATGAACCAGACCGCCCCGCTTTGGAGCCCGTCGGCCGAAGAAATCGCGGCGTCGCCCATGACAGCCTTCATGGCGCTGGCTGCGAAGGCGAGCGGCAAGCCGATTGAAGATTACGAAGCGCTGCATGCGTGGTCGATCGACGATCGCGAAGCGTTCTGGTCGCTGGTGTGGGACTATTGCGATGTGATCGGCGACCGCGGCGAGCGGATGCTGATCGACGGAGACAGGATGCCGGGCGCCCGGTTTTTTCCGGATGCGAAGCTGAATTTCGCGGAGAACCTGCTTCGCAAGACGGGAGGTTCCGACGCGCTTGTCTTCCGCGGTGAGGACAAGGTTGAGCACAGGTTGTCCTGGGATGAGTTGCGTACGCTGGTCTCACAGCTTCAGCAGCTCTTTCGTGCCCATGGCGTCAAGGCCGGCGATCGCGTCGCCGCCATGATGCCCAACATGCCCGAGACCATCGCCTGCATGCTTGCGACTGCCTCGATCGGCGCGATCTGGTCATCCTGTTCACCGGATTTCGGCGAGCAGGGTGTGCTTGACCGCTTCGGACAGATCGAACCTGTACTGTTCATCGCGCCCGACGGCTACTGGTATGCCGGCAAGCGCATCGATGTTGGCGCGAAGATCGCTGCGGTACTGGACAAGATGCCATCGGTGAAAGCGGCCTTCGTGGTCGACTATCTCGGAACTGCCAAGGATGTGGCGGGCGGCATCGCGAAAGCGGAGGCGCTGGACACGGCACTCGCGCCATTCGCGCCGGCATCTCTCCAGTTCGAACGGCAGGCTTTCGATCATCCGCTCTATATCCTGTTCTCCTCCGGCACGACCGGCATTCCCAAATGCATCGTTCATTCGGCAGGCGGCGCGCTGCTGCAGCACGTCAAGGAACAGCGATTGCATGCCGGCATCGGCGACGGCGACCGCTTCTTCTATTTCACCACATGCGGCTGGATGATGTGGAACTGGCTGGTGTCCGGCCTGGCATCCGGCGCGACACTTCTTCTCTATGACGGCTCGCCCTTTTATCCGAACGGCAATGCCATCTTCGACTTCGCCCAGGCCGAGAAGATGACCTATTTCGGAACATCCGCGAAGTTCATCGATTCCGTGCGCAAGGAAGGACTGCGCCCGATCGAGACTCACGACCTTTCTTCCGTGCGGATCATCTCGTCGACCGGCTCGCCGCTGGCCCCGGAATGCTTCCGCTTCGTTTATGACGGCATCAAGAAGGACGTTCACCTGGCGTCGATCTCCGGTGGCACCGACATCGTTTCCTGTTTCGTCCTCGGCGTGCCGATCAAGCCGGTATGGGTTGGCGAAATCCAGGGTGCAGGGCTGGGTATGGCCGTGGACGTGTGGGACGATTCCGGCAATCCTGTCCGCGGGGAGAAGGGTGAACTCGTCTGCACCCGGGCGTTTCCCTGCATGCCGGTGAAGTTCTGGGCCGACCCGGATGGCTCCAAATACAAGGCCGCCTATTTCGACCGGTTCGACAATGTGTGGTGCCATGGCGATTTCGCCGAATGGACCGAGCATGGCGGGCTCATCATCCATGGCCGCTCCGATGCGACTCTCAATCCGGGCGGCGTGCGTATCGGAACGGCGGAAATCTACAACCAGGTCGAGCAGATGGAGGAAATCCTCGAGGCGCTCTGCATCGGCCAGACCTGGGACGACGACGTTCGCGTCGTGCTCTTCGTACGGCTTGCGGAAGGCGTTGTCCTGGACGAGGCGCTGGAAAAGAAAATCCGCACGAAGATCCGCACCGGCGCCAGCCCCGTCACGTACCAGCGCGGATCGTGCCGGTGGACGATATCCCACGCACCAAGTCGGGCAAGATCACCGAGCTTGCCGTGCGCGACGTGGTGCATGGCCGTCCGGTCAAGAACAAGGAGGCGCTTGCCAATCCCGAGGCACTGGAGCTCTACCGGGACATCGCCGCGTTGCAGTCCTGACCGCGACTATGGTTATCAAAACGGTTGCCGCGAAATTTACCTCGATTTCACGGATGATACAGAATCGTAAACTGCCGTATAGTCAGGTAAGGTTTTGTTAAGGTTCGGGCCCGATAGTCCTACTCAACTTGAGGGAGAAATCCCGCTCCGCTGCCTTGGAGCCCGGTACGCTCAAGCTTCTTGTGTGACAGCCAAATTCATACTCAGGCGCTTCTCTGAAGCGCCTTTTTCTTTGGCGGTAGCGGGACTGATTTACATCATCGCTTCGCGATCGCGCATCAGGGCGCCCGACAGGAGGACTATCGGGACGGTGGCCGTCACGATGATCAGCAATGCCGCCACGGCGCCATCCTGGGCCATGCCGCGTGATGCGCTCTCGTAGATGAAGGTGGCGAGCGTGTTGAAGCCGAACGGCCGCAGCAGGATCGTCGCCGAAAGCTCCTTCATCGTATCCACGAACACCAGCACGCCCGCCGTGAATATCGCCGGCCACAACAGGGGGATGGTAACGCTAGCCGCACTCTGCAGCGATGAGCGCCCGAGGCTTCGGGCTGCTTCGTCGATGTTTGGCGGCAGCTTTTCCAGTCCCGACCGAATGGAGCCTTCTGCCAGCGCCAGAAAGCGGATGGAGCAGGCGAGCACGATCGCCGTTGCAGAACCCGTGAGCAGGAGACCGGTCGAGACATCGAACCATGCGCGCATCTGGGCGTCGAGCCAGTTATCGAAGCGCGCCAGCGAAAACAGCAGGCCCAGCGCCATGATGGTCCCCGGCAGCGCATAGCCGATCATGGCGAAGCGCGTGGCAAGCGTCACGCTCCTGGAGCGCGCGACGCGGGCTGCATTGATCAGCAACAGTGCGATCAACACCGCCAGCACCGCCGCGGCCAATGCAGTAGTGAGGCTGTTGACGAAGGCGCGCGCCAGCGCCGGATCGAAGAACTGGTGAGCGCGGCGAAGTGCATAGGTGCCGAACACATAGATAGGAACACCAAAACCGAGCAGCATGGGTGTAGCCACGGCAAGCGTTGCTGCCGGTCCCTTCCAGCCGGTGAGTTGCACGCGCGGCGGCCGCGCCTTCATGTGTGTCGCGCGCGCCGAATGGAAACGCTGGCGTCGGCGTGCCCACTGCTCGGCCATCAAAAGGGTGAAGACCAGTACGAGCATCAGCATTGCGATCTGCGACGCACCTTCGAGGCTGCCGCGATTGAGCCACGTCGTGAAGACCGACAGCGTCAGGGTGCGCACTCCGAGATATTCCGATGCTCCGAAATCGTTGAGCGTCTCCATGAGGACGAGCGCGACGCCCGCGATGATAGCGGGACGCGACACCGGCAGCAGGATGCGGCGGAACACCGTGGACGGCTTGGCGCCCAGTGTGCGTGCGACGTCGGCAATGTTGCGGCCCTGCATGATGAAGACGACGCGCGCCGTCAGATAGACGTAGGGATAGAGCACGCAGGACATGACCAGGGCGGCCCCGCCTGTCGACCGCAGGTCCGGAAACCAGTAATCGCGGGCGGTATGGAAACCGAAGAGCGAGCGCCACGCCGTCTGCACTGGGCCGGCAAACAGGAAGAATTCCGCAAAGGCGTAGGAAGCCAGATAAGGTGGCACGGCGAGCGGCAGCACTAGTGCCCAAGCGAGCGTTTTGCGCAAAGGAAAGTCATAGCCCACGACGAGCCAGGCGCATGCGACGCCCGTAACGGACGTCAGTATCGATACGAGCGCGAGGAGGTGCAGCGTCGTCAGCGTGGCGCCCGGCAGCACGGTTGATGCCAGATGCGGCCAGGCCTCGCCGGTGCCGGAAAACGCGATTCCGGCGAGCGTGGCGACCGGCAGCAGCACCATCGCGCATACGGCGAGCGCAATGAAGAAGACCACACCGTGCCGCTCGCGCTTGACGCGCGGGGCAGAGGCTGTCTGCGTTCGTGCGGTTCCGTCCAGACTGGTCACGCCGGATCCTTTAAATGCAAAAGCCGGGCTGCATGCGCAGTCCGGCTTCTGCCTTGCATTGGAGCAAGCCTAGCTCGACGGGCCGTCGTCGAGGGCGACGCGATCAACCATCTCGGAAGCCGCCTTTCGGTGAGCGGCGATCTCGGCCAGCGATAGGGTGTCGGCGTTCAGCTCGCCGAAAGCCTGCACCACCGGCGAAGCCTCAAGGCCGGGCTGGACAGGATACTCGTAGGACTGCTCGGCCTGGATCTGCTGGGCTTCCGGGCTGGACAGGAACTGGATCAGCTTCACGGCATTGTCGCGGTTCGGCGCGTTCTTGGCGAGCGCGACGCCGGAGACGTTCACGTGGGTGCCGCCGTTCTCGAAGGTGGGGAACACGACCTTGATCGCGTTGGCCCATTCCTTTTCTTCCGGGTCCTTTTCGTTGGTCTGCATCAGGCCGACATAATAGGTGTTGCCGAGCGCGATGTCGCATTCGCCGGCCATGATAGCCTTGGCCTGCGGGCGGTCGCCGCCATCCGGCTTGCGGGCGAGGTTGTTCTTCAGCCCGGTCAGCCATTCCTCTGTCTTCTCCTCGCCCCAATGAGCGATCGCAGCGGAGAAGAGCGCCAGATTGTAGTCATGCTGGCCCGAGCGCATGCAAATCTTGCCCTTCCACTTCGGGTCGGCCAGCTCGGCATAGGTGATCGGCTCGTCGCCGACGCGCTCCTTCGAGGCGTAGAGCACGCGGGCGCGCTTGGTGATGCCGAACCAGTGACCCTCCGGGTCGCGATACTCGGCAGGCAGGTTGGCGTTGACGGTCTCGTCTTCCAGAGCCTGAGTCACGCCCTTTTCCTTGACGTTCGTCAGGCGTGCGATGTCGACGGTGAGGATGACGTCGGCCGGCGAATTGGTGCCCTCGGCGGCGATGCGGTCCTCGAGCCCCTTGTCCAGGAAAAGGATTTCGGTGCGGATGCCGGTTTCGGCCGTGAAGGCATCGAGAGCAGGCTGGATCAGGGCCGGCTGGCGATACGAATAGATGTTGACCACCTCATCGGCCGCCGCGGCAAAGGGTACATAGGCAATGCCGGCTGCAAGCGCCGCCGCCGCGAGGCGGGTGCTGGTCGAGCGAGATGCTCCGAAAATCATGACTTCCTCCAGGCAGGGGGTTCAAGGCCCCGTGTTCGAATGGATTTTGTTCCAGCGCTGGAACACGCGGTTCATGATCGAAACAGCGAGAGCGGTCAATAGAAAGCACAACAAAATCAGCAGTTTAGAATAATTCTAAACTAGATCAGTCATGTTTTAATCTGTGAATCTCGGGATTTGGCTCTGCCGCCTCAATCTGCCAGCACCCGGGTTGACGGAAATGTGATCTCCACCATCGTGCCTTCGCCCGGTGTCGAGGAAATCGAGAACCTGGCCCTGTTCGCTTCCACCATGGCTTTGGTGAGCGGCAGGCCAAGCCCGGTCCCGTCATGCCGGCCCCGCTTCAGGGCGTTGATCTGCTTGAAGGGCTTCAGGGCCTGGTCGATCTCCGACAGGCTCATGCCGATGCCGGTGTCGCGCACCCGCATGACGACATCGCCCGACGGTTCGTACGAGGTCGATACGATCACCTGCCCGCCGGCCTGTGTGTAGCGAACCGCATTGGAAAGCAGGTTCAGCGCGATCTGGCGTACGCTGCGCAGGTCGGCCACCACTTCCGGCAGACGCGATGCGAAGCTCGAGCGAATGATGACGCGGTCGCGGTTCGCCTGCGGCTGCATGACCGCGACGGATTCGCCCAGCGTATCGTTGAGCGACACCGCTTCGTAGTTCATCTCCTGCTCGCCGGCCTCGATCTTCGAGATGTCGAGCAGGTCGTTGACGAGGTCGAGCACATGGTTGCCCGAACGGTTGATGTCGCGCAGATAGTCGCGATAGCGGTCCGACCCGATCGGCCCGAACTTCTCGTCGATCATCAATTCCGAGAAACCGATGATCGCGTTGAGGGGCGTGCGGATTTCATGGCTGACGCGGGCAAGGAACTCGGTCTTTTGCGATGACGCGCGCTCGGCCTGCGTACGCGCCTGGGTCAGTTCCTCTTCAGCGCGCTTCCACTGCGTGATGTCGCGCACGACGGCGCAATAGCCGCTGTCGCCGGGCAGCCGACCGATGGTCATGAACAGCGGAATGAAACGGCCTTCCGCCTCGCGGCCGATAACCTCGCGTCCGTCATTGAGCACGCTTGCAACGCCGTTTTCGGCAAGACCGGCGAGGTAGTCGCGCGCGGCGCGCTGGCTTTCTATGGCGAACAGCGACGCAAAGGGCTTGCCTTCGACCGCCGCGCTATCGAAGCCGAACAGCGCCTCGGCTGGTCGGCTGATGTTACGGATGGTCCCGTCGGCCGCGATCAGCACCACGCCATCGGTCGCCGTGTCGATGATCGTGCGCATCTCGGCGACATGCCGCGCCATATCCTCGACCTCGGTGGGATCGGCCGTGATCGCCGGCTGGGCAAGAGGCTCCGCAGCCGCCATTGGCTGTGCGCCATCGGCGCGCTGCAGCGCCAGCAACAACGCCGATCCGTTGCGCCAGCGTATGGACTGCAAATGTGCGTCGACCGGAAATTCCTCGCCGCCCAGCGTGCGCAGCCGCAGCTTGCTCCCGTCGGGCTCCGATGCGGCATCCGGGCTCTTGTCGACGAACAACCTGTCGAGGCCGCCCTCTCGACGGATTTGATCGAGACTGGCGTAGCCGGTCAGGTTCAGGAATTCGCGATTCGCGAAATAGAGCTCGTCACCGGCGTGCACCAGAAGCGGCAGCGGCAATCCGGCTACCAGTTCGGCATCCAGCCCGGTTTCGTGGCTGCGCTCGCTGGAGACGAAAGCCGACGGGGTGAACCCGTCTACGGCGATCGGCGGGGCAGGGGAGGCGCGACGTCGGCGCCTATCGATCCAGCCGGCACCCCATCCGCAGTCTCTTCGGATACGGCATCCTGAGTGCCTGCTGTCGGGACCTCTTCATCGGCCTCGAGTACAGGCATGTCCTCTTCGCCGGGTTCGTCGTGATAGGCTTCGGTTTCTTCGTCATATTCGGCCGAACCTTCGTCCTGTCTGACGGTGGCGAACCCTGACTCTTCATCACCCGCTGTGTCGCCAGAGGCTTCTGGCGCGTCCGGCACTTTTCGCTCAACGTCGCCGACGCCATCTTCCGCAACCGCTTCATCGTGGGCCGCATCGCCGGAGGCGCCATCGTCGTTGGCAGCGACGCCGGCCGCGTCGGCGTCTCGCTCGTCGGCGTTGTTGGAGGGGCCTACTATGTCCTCATCGAAGTCCGAGCCTGCATCATCGGCGCCGTCTAGCTCGGCAAGGCGCGGCTCGTCGTAGAATTCGTCCGGAACTTCGTGGTGGTTTTCCGGCTCCAGTGTAACGGCATCATCGTCCGTCGAGCCGTCGAACCGCACCATCGCGGTTTCTGCGTTCACAACGTCGGCAGGGGCCTCATCCGCCGTTCGGTCATTCGTCGCTTCAGGAGCTTCAGGCTTCAAATCATCCGAGAGCTCGGTTGCCTTCTCTCTGGCGTGGTCCTGCTCTGCCTGACGCGCTTCATCGTAGTCGCGGCGCAGCCGTGTCCGGATCTCCTCGAACGCGTTGCGCTCGCCCGGGGAAAGCTGCCTGCCCGGTGTGCGGACCGGCCGGTGCTCCGCGAGGCGCACGACCTTGTCGCTCGACCGCCGCTCATGCCCCTCGGTGAGTGACAGCGCCGGTACTTCTCCGTTGAATGGATCGTTGTCGGCCGGTGTCGGCGTCGTACCGGTCGCGTCGCCGGATTCTTCTGCCGGCCTTCCCTCTGTGGGAGGCACGCTGCCGCCGCCCGCCAGCTTCATGCCGAGGGCATCCGGGTCGGCAGTCACGTCGCCCATGCGCACCACGCCGAAGCCGCGAAAACCTTCGAATTCGCGGTCGCGGTTGTAGACGGGTAGGGCTGCAAGATCGACGGGTGCCCGCAGGTCCGTGCCGGCGACGGGCCACAGTACCGAACGGCCTGACCAGGTGTCGCGACGCTGGAGCAGGCCGGCGATCTCGCCCCGCGGGTCGAGCTTGAACGCGGCGGCAACATCGTTGAACCGCCGGCCCAGCACGTTGGCAGCCTCCTTGCCGACGGCGCGGGCGAAATCGTCGGAGACGGCGCTGAATGCGCCATCGGCGTCGGTTCTCCAGACAAAGCGCACGGGACCTTTGGGCAGATCCGGCCTCTGCTGCTGCCGATCGTCAAAGTGCCAGTCATCCGACGCATCCGGCGCCGGTGTTTCCTGGTCGTCGCGCGTGGCAGAGATGGGATCGGCCGCAGGGGTAGGCTCGGTCGCGGCCTCCGAAGAGTGCGCGACTTCCGCGGCTTCATCCTCGACGACACGCTCCGGAAGATCGGCATCGGACGGCAGCGGTGCGACTTCGTCTTCCACCGGCTCCTGCCGCGCATCGACGGTGGTCTGTGTCGGGATCTCGTCGCGGCCGCCTTCGCTATCTGGCTCTATCTCCTCCACGGGCTCATCCACCGCGACAAGCAGGTGAAGGGCAGGCTCGTCCACGAGCCGTGCGATGCCCGCTGGAATCAGTCCGTCTCCAGCCGGGATCAGCCGCTTCACCAGCCGGTCGCTTTCGCGGGCAACCTCTTCCACCAGCCGCGACAATGTCTCCTGCGAAATTCCAAGGCCGTCGAAGCCGGGCGACGTCGCACTCGCATGCGCCGCATCGTCGATGAGGGCGGCGAAATAACCTGCTTCGCCGAACCCTTCGATGACGCGCGCAGCGGCTTCGTCACCGCCAAGGGATCTGGGCGTTTGTGTCGGAACGGCCAGCAGTACCGCAGGCTCGCCATCGGGTAGCGTGACGCCGGACACGAGAAACTGCACGGCGCGGCTCGTCATGCCGCTTGCCAGTCGCACCATTACCTGCCGGTCGCGATCCATGCGTGGAAAGCCCGGCGTCGCTGCAATCTGCCTGCGCGCCGCAAAACCCAGGCCGGGCGAGCCGCCCATCACCGCCTCGATGTCCGGATAGCCGAGCAATGCCGCGCCAGGGCCATTCGCCCAGATCACTTCATCGAGGTCGATCGTCAGGATTGCCAGCGCATCGCCTGCGGCAAAACGCGTACGCACCTCTTCCATCACGGCAATGTCGATGAAGGAATAGGGGCCTGAAGCCATGCGAAAACCTGAAGCCGTTGAGTGGACGGACGAGCCGTTGTTAACTCTTTGTTAGTAAAAGTTCGGTGGCGCCGCGTCCAGAAAGTCGGGACCCCACAGCGCGCGAATCTTGTTCCTTGGTTAATCCCCGGGGCGCAAATTTGCTGCATCGCAACAAAATTGTTGCAATGCACAAAAGGAGCGCCTATATTGGCGTCAAGTCAAACGAGCCGGCACGATAAGACGTTGCCGGACCAAGTGTAAAGGATCGAGCGATGACCAAAGCCGCCGCAAAGACTGCCGAAACCATCGAATTCCCGACCTTCGACGCCGACAAGACGGCAGACCAGTTCCGCGCCTTCGCTGAGAAGGGCGTCGAGCAGTCGAAGGAAGCCTATGCCAAGATGAAGACCGGCGCCGAGAACGCGCAGAAGGCCATGGAATCGACCCTAGAAACCGCCCGCGCCGCCGGCAGCGAATTCTCGATGAAGTCGATCGCAGCCGCCCGTGCCAACACGGAAGCCGGCTTTGCTCACCTCGAGGCGCTCGTCGCTGCCAAGTCCCTCTCCGAGGTGATCGAGCTGCAGACAGCGTTCCTGCGCAAGGCTGTTGAGACCGCCGTCGAGCAGGGCAAGGATTTCCAGGCTGCGTCGACCAAGGCTGCCGAGGAGGTTTCCAAGCCCATGAAGGAAGCCTTCGAGTCGACCGTCAAGGAACTCAAGATCGCCTGACGCGTTCAGGTTGCAAGTACACCGCGTGAAGGAAACCTCCTCCCTTCCCGATCGCGGCTCAGAAGACCGGCTCCTCCTCCCGCCGGTCTCCTAACAGGAAAAGGCCGGGATCTCCTCCCCCGGCCTTTTTCCTTTTTTAGGCTTGGCTTGCGGCGCATCGGGCTTGAAATCGCCGCCGATAGTCCGTAAGAGCCTCGCCAGCCAGAGCTTGGCGCGTGCGGTTGTAGCTCAGTTGGTTAGAGCACCAGATTGTGGATCTGGGGGTCGCTGGTTCGAGCCCAGCCAACCGTACCACTAATTTCAATGGCTTTTGACAACACCATTGTTTTCGGAGGCAGTGCAGGGTTGCAAATGGGTGCCCTAGAGTGATCGATTGCACTCTCTAAAAGTACCTACCCCTCCGATTTGCGTTCAACCTTCGACCCCGCCATCCCAGCACCTCCTGCCATGTTGATGGGTTCCCTGACGGACCCTTTCGGCATTCACGCACTCGGTGCTCGCTGCGTGCGTGACGTATGCTGGCGAACAGGTCCTCGACTTTGTGTCGCTGGCGATAGAGGGGCTTGTCGCAATCGAATGGCGTCTTCCGGCTCCGGGCATGACGGCATGCAGGGCTCGGTGCCTCGGGGCTTCGAGCTCTTCGGGAAAAAAAACAGGCGCGGTCATAGCCGCGGTCGGCGGTGAGATGGGCTGCCTGGGCCAAGGCGCCGAGTACGAGGCGGGCGTCCTTGTGTCGTTCATCTTCGCTCCGACAGGAGCAGGATCATCGGCCGGCCTTCACCGTCGCAGACGGTGTCAAAGTTCGAGTTCAGCCCGCCCTTCGTGCGTCCGCTAGGTCGGGGAACATCCCCTTTTAAGCAGACTTACCGCCGTTCGGTGGGCCTTCAGATGCATGATGCGTTCGGTTTCCGACCCTCGCCTGCAAGGCCGGTGAGGATGCGGCCAAACACGCGATTTCAACCTTCACAAAGGTCTTTGTTGACGGACGTATTTGCGTGTGATTTCATTGATCAAAATCACTTTCCGCTGAGTGGAATGAAGGGAGCAAATATGCTGGAAACGCTCGACAGGGCGGTTGGCGGTGAGCGGCTGATCGGAGCCGCAGCCATCGCACGAGGAGCGAACGGAGAGCCCGTTCTGCTGGGATGTAAATGCACCGCCTGCCAGAAGGAGATGGTTCCGCCGGTCTCCGTGTGCCCGGTGTGCGGCGGCGAAGACATGCGCGAAGCCGTGCAGCCCGACGAGGGTGTGCTCTACAGCTACACGGTCGTTCATGTAGGCCCGAAACGCTTCCGGCGGCCGTTGGCGCTCGGCTACGTCGATCTCGACAACGGCGTTCGTGTCTTTTCCCATCTGGAAGGAGACACCTTCAAAATCGGCGAACGCATGAAGTTTGATGTCGCCATCGTCGGCCGCGACCCGGACGAGACGGATCTCACCGGATACGTGTTTCGCAAGGAGAACGGTCAATGAGCCAGGCGAACATCATCGGGGTCGGCATGACCCGTTTCGGCAAGTATCCAGAAAGCCATCTGGCTGATATTGCGTGGCCTGCAGTCAAGAGTGCGTTGGCTGACGCCGGAATTGAGCCCGGCGCAATTCAGGCTGCCTATTGCGGGTCGGCGCTCGGCGGCATGATGGTTGGGCAGAGCATCCTTGCGCGCATCGGCATGACCGGAATTCCAATTACCAATGTCGAGAACGCATGCTCCTCCTCGTCAACTGCCTTGCAGCAGGCAGTGATGGCGGTTCGTGCGGGCAAGTACGATACCGTCCTGGTGATAGGCGCGGAAAAGCTGACCGCGCTCGGCGGCGGTACCCTTCCGCTGAACGAAGACGACTGGGAGGCATCCCAGGGCATGGTCATGCCCGCGCTCTACGCAATGCGGGCTATGCGCTACATGCACGACTACGGGCTGACGCGCGAGCAGCTCGCGCTGGTTTCCGTGAAGAACCGGGCCAACGGAGCCAAGAATCCTGATGCTCAGATGCAGAAGCCGGTCACGGTCGAGGAGGTATTGGCGTCGCGCCCCGTGGCCGATCCCTTCACCCTGCTGCAATGCTGCCCGACGGGCGACGGCGCGGCGGCGATCATCGTCGCATCTGACAAGGCGGCGAAGAAGTATGCCGGCAAGCACCCCATTCGGGTGCTCGCTTCCGACCTTACATCCGGCCGCTTCACCCCGGGCTTCCGCGACATGACCTCCCCGGAAATCACGGTCCGCGGTTCGGCTGAGGCCTATGAGGAGGCAGGCGTCGGTCCGCAGGACATCAATCTGGCCGAAGTACATGACGCCTTCTCGATCGCCGAGCTGATCTACTACGAGGCGTTCGGGTTCTGCGCCCGCGGCGAGGCCGGCGCCTTCCTCGAGAGCGGCGCCAGCGCGATCAATGGCAAGGTGGCAGTCAATCCTTCTGGCGGACTTCTGGCCAAGGGCCACCCCGTCGGTGCGACCGGCGCCGCCCAGGTAGTCGAAGTCGTGCGACAGCTCCGTGGCGAATGCGGCGCGCGCCAGGTGCCGGATGCCAAGGTTGGGCTTACCCACGCGACGGGCGGCGGGCTGGCCGGCTTCGACCACGGCGCATGTTCAATCCACATTCTGGCACGCTGACGACACCATGGATGCAATGACGTCAAAAGACGGGCGGGCTAACAGCGCGCCCGGCGGCCCTCTCGCCGGCCTGCGCGTACTCGACCTGACACAATTTCTTTCGGGGCCCTACTGCACTCTTATTCTGGGAGACCTTGGCGCGGAGATCGTCAAGGTCGAGCCACCCCAGGGCGACTCATCCCGGCACGTCCCCCGCATTTCGTCGGTGACGACAGTGCATATTTCCTGTCCATCAACCGCAACAAGAAGAGCATCGTGCTCGATCTCAAGTCTGAGGAGGGACGCGATCTGCTACGCCGGCTCGCGCTTGTCAGCGACATCGTGGTGGAGAATTTTCGACCGGGGGTGCTGGAGCGGCTCGGGGTATCGCCCGATGCGTTGCGCCAGGAAAAGCCTTCGCTCGTCTGGTGCGCTATCAGCGGCTTCGGCCAGAGCGGTCCGTATCGCGACAAGCCTGCCTACGACATGATCGTCCAGGCGCTGTCCGGTGGAATGAGCATGACAGGAGAGAAGGGCCGCGGTGCGGTTCGTGCTGGCATCCCGCTTGGCGACCTCTCAGCCGGCATGTATGCGGCCATCGGCATTCTCGCGGCAATCAACCGAAGGCACCAGACAGGCCAAGGCGAGATGATCGACATTTCCATGCTTGATTGCCAGGCGGCGATGCTTTCCTATCAGGCAGCCTATCACCTGCACTCCGGTCATGTACCGGATCGACAGGGCTCGGGCCACGATTCCATTCCGACCTACCGCACCTTCACGGCACAGGACGGTATAGAGGTCGTCATCACTGCCAATACCGAGCGCATGTGGCAAGGCCTGTGCCGGGCGCTGGGAGTTACCCATCTCATCGAAGATCCGCGCTTCCTGACCAATCGCGAACGCTACAAGAATCGCTTGGAACTGTGGCCGCTGCTGGAAGCGGCTTTTCTGGCGGCGCCGGCTGACGATTGGGTAGCAAAGCTCGAGCGGGAAGAAGTGCCGGTCGGTGTGGTCAACACGCTCGACCGGGTGGTCAACGATCCGCAAATATTGCACCGGGAGATGGTTCTGGCGCTGGAGCGTGACGGCGTTGGTGCAAAGGTGATGGGCAACCCGGTGAAGCTGGCAGAGGCGATGCGAGCCGAACATCACTACCCGCCGGCACTCGGTGCCGATGGAGACAACATCCTGCGCGACATCCTGAACCTTGGAGAAGACGAACTCGCTGACCTGCGCAGCAAAGGTGTGAACACACCGAAACCCGCCTGACCTGGCTGCGTGACAGGGGAAAGTCTTGTTCTAGTCGATGGTCAGGACAACCTTGCCATGCGCCAACCCCTGCTCGACCATTTCGTGCGCATCGGCAATGCGCTCGAGAGGAAGCGACGTGGCGATGCGGTGCTTTAACGCATCGCGTTCCAGCATGGCGTTGATGCCGGCAGCCATCGGACCGTGAACCTCCGGGCCGAAGCGATGAATCGTGAGGAAGCGGATCGAAACACATTTCTGGCGAAGGTCCCGCACGGGGACATCCGCCGCCAGCCCGCCCGACCCGTAGCTGGCCACACGACCGCCAAGCGCTATCACCTTGCCGATCAAGCCGGCATTCGCAGTGGTGTCGACATCGACAAAGAGGTCGACACCGCGACCGTCAGTGATGTCGAGAATGGCCCTGTCGACATCCGGATCGCGGTAGTTCAGGACGTGATGCGCACCCGCCGTCTCGGCCTCCGCGGCCTTTTTGCGACGACGATACGGTGGAAATGACCCGCGCACCGGACAGGCGCGCGATCTGAACAGCGTAGTTACCGACAGCACCGGCTCCTCCTGCGACCAAGATAGTCTTTGCCGCTACCGGACCGTCTCCAAGCACCGCGTTGAACGCCGTCATGCAAGGTATACCGATCGCGGCGCCTACCTCGAAGGAAACCGCATCCGGCAAAGGCGCAACCAGCGCCTCGGGAAGCGCCACATACTGGGCGGCCGTGCCGAAAGGCCGTGCCGCCTGCGCGCAGAACGTCCAGACACGGGTGCCGATACGGTCTCGCGGAACGCCCGCTCCCACGTCCTGAATGACACCCGCGCCGTCATGGTGCGGGATGATCCGGGGATAGGGCTTCTGTCGCCCCGGCGCACCGCCGCGCACCTTGGTATCGGTGGGGTTGATGCCCGACGCGCTCACGCGAACGAGCACTTCGCCTGCGGCTGGTTCAGGCGTAGGCACATCGCCGAGCTGCAGCACCGTGTGAGCAGGGCCGGTATCGTCGTAGTAGGCGGCCAGCATCTCCGCTCAGCCGCCGAAAGCGCCTTCGTCGACCACTTCGGCGACAATGCCGTGTGGCGTGCGGAACTTGATGGCCTTCGCCTCGGGTTTGGAGAGGATTTCGCCACCCGCGGCGCGCACCTTTGCGGCGAAGGCATGGCGGTCATCGACCTCTATGCCGAAATGATGAATGCATGGTCCGCGTCCCGATATTGTTGCCTCGGGTGCGTCCTCACTGTCGTAGCGCATCAGCGTCAGGTCCATGGTGCCGTCGGTCATACCGCGGGTAACCCGGCCAGCCTTCGTCTCCGTCCGGACGATCTCGAAGCCGAAGACATCCCGATAGAAAGCGCTGGAGGCCTCTATATCCTCAACTTTGAGCGAGATGTGGACGATCTTTGCCATGCTTTCCTCCCTTTGGCGTCCCGATTGTATCGAGCCGGCTTTCTGATTTTTGGTCTTGACGGGAGAGTGACAATGACCTTAGCTTCCGTCAAGTAGAATGTTATTCCGGTGAACGGAATAAAGGGAGGATTGCATGCGCGACACGGCGGTAGGCACCGTTGAGAGGGTGATTACCCTTATGCGTGCGCTTGCGGAGGCTGGCGGCGATGTGTCGATCAAGACGCTCTCGGATCGCATCGAGTTGCCCGCAAGCACCGTGCACCGCCTCCTCGCGCTCCTCATGAATGTCGAGATCGTCGAGCGGGGGAAGTCGCCCCATTCCTATCGCATCGGCGTCGAGTTCTACCGGCTGAGCGCCCTCGTCTTTACCCAGACGTCGCCACGCGCCGTCGCCCGGCCGTTCCTCGAGCGCGTCGCGAAGGGCTGCGGCGAGGTCTCTCTGCTGATGCGCTACATGAAGGGCTCGCGGAAGGTCATGCTGGAGGACTCGGTGGATAGCCTGCACCCGCTGCGCTATTCGATCAGCCTTTACGAGCCGCTGTCCGTTCTGTGGGGAGCCAGCGGCCGTTCAGTTCTCGCATTCCTGCCCGACGACGAGATTCGTGCCATCCTGGCCGAGGGCGAACAGTCACCGGTCGAAGCCCTGCCGACACCGAGCTGGGAGGAGATCCAGCCGCAGGTCGCCGAAATACGGGCCAAAGGCTACGCCCATACGACAAGCCAGAAAATCTCTGGTGCAGTCGGTTTCGGCGCACCTGTCTTCGAAAGCGACGGATCGCTGTTCGGATCGCTCTGCGTCACCGTTCCTGAGGTTCGCTACGAGCCTTCGATGGAATCCCCGATCGCAAAGCTGATCGTCGAGGAAGCCGCCGCGCTATCGGCGACCTTCGGCTATACCGGGGTGCTGCAGCCTGCCGGCAAGAGGGTGCAGAAAAATGGCTGACAGATACCTCGATCGCCTGTGGGACATGCATGTGGTGGCATCGCTGCCGGGCGGTGTCGACCTCATCCATGTCGACCGGCACTTGCTACACGACCTCACCGGCGCTCTCGCGTTCTCTTCGCTCAAGGCTGGCGGGCGGTCGGTACGCCATCCCGAATTGACCTGGGGCGTGGTCGATCATCTCATCTCTTCGAAGAAAAATCGAGCCGGCCCCACTATCGAGGGCGGCCCCGGGCTGATTGAGGCGTTCGAGCAGCACACGGCCGAAAGCGGCGTGCGCCTTTTCGGCCCGACCGACCGCGACCAGGGAATCGTACACATCGTCTCCGCTGAGCAGGGCATCGCGTTGCCTGGTCTGTCGGTGCTTTGCATCGACAGCCACGCCTGCACGGTAGGCGCGCTCGGCGCGCTCGCCTGGGGCATCGGCGTCAGCGAGGCAGAGCATATCCTCGCAACGCAGACAATCCGGGCGACCCGCCCCAAGCTTATGCGAGTCGAGTTCAACGGGAAGCTGCCGCAGGGCGTGGGCGGGAAAGATCTGATCCTGGCGCTTATTGCAAGGATCGGCACCTCCGGCGGTCGTGGCTACGCGCTCGAATATGACGGCGACGGTTTCCGTGCGCTGTCCGTCGAAGATCGCATGACGCTCTGCAACATGGCGATCGAGGCCGGTTCCGAGATCGCGATCGTACGCCCCGACGAAGAAACCTTCGAATACTGCAAGGGCCGCGCCTATGCGCCCAAGGGCGAAGACTGGGACAAGGCCCTGGCCACCTGGCGGGCATTGGCCGACGGCTGCGAGAAGACCGGGGACGAGCTCGTCATGATAGACGTCTCACGGCTGACGCCGCAAGTGACCTGGGGGACTTCGCCGCAGCAGGTCATAGGCATCGCCGATCCAGTGCCAGACCCCGCGGGCGCGGACGATCGCGTACGCAGCCAGATGGAAAGGGCTCTGTCGTACATGGGTCTTAAGCCCGGCGACCGCTTGTCCGACTTTCCGATCCAGCACGTATTTATCGGCTCCTGCACCAACGCCCGCATCGGCGATCTGCGACGCGCGGCGGTGCATGTGAAGGGGCACAAGGTGGCCGAAGGCGTCAGAGCCATGGTCGTTCCTGGCTCTGGACGTATCCGCCGCCAGGCGGAAGAGGAAGGACTGGCGCAGATTTTCATCGATGCTGGGTTCGAGTGGCGCGAGCCCGGATGCTCGATGTGCGCGGCCGTCAACGGCGACATGGTCGGCGTTGGCGAACGTTGCGTCGCCACCTCCAACCGCAATTTCGAGGGGCGCCAGGGCGAGCGCGCCAGAACCCATCTCGCAAGTCCGGAGATCGCGGCTGCTTCGGCCGTGGCCGGGCGCATCGTCGATCCCTGGCGGGAGACGCGCCAATGACGCCCTTCATCGAAATACGTGGCAAGGCGGTGCCGCTGATGATGGCCGATATCGACACCGACCAGATGATCACTCGCGAATTCCTGATCACCAAGTCGCGCAAGGGTCTCGGTCGCGGGCTATTCCATCACTGGCGTTTCGTTGACGGCAAGCGCGTGGAGGACTTTCCGTTTAACTGGGACTGGGCAGCCGATCCGCAGATCCTGATCGCAGGTCCCAACTTCGCCTGCGGCTCATCGCGCGAACATGCAGTCTGGTCGGTCATGGATTACGGATTCAAGGCGGTGATCGCGCCGAGCTTCGGCGTGCATTTCCGGCGCAACGCCTACAAGAACGGCCTCCTTCCGGTGATGTTGGCGGCGAATGAGGTCGAGCATCTCGCCGAAGCGGTCACCCGAAGCCGCGGCAAGCAGCTCATCCACGTGTCATTGCCGCAGCAGACTGTGACGCTGGACGATGGCCCGAGCTACCGTTTCGAGATCGAGGAGGAGCCCAAGGCCGCGCTTCTGGAAGGCCTCGACGAGATCGGCTTGACGTTACGCCATGCCGCTGCAATCGGCGCATTCCAGGAAAAAGACGCGCCCCGGCGCCCATGGGTCTATCTCCGCAATGAATACTGACACCGCCCGGCATAGCGATCGCCCACTGGCCGGTCGCGTCGCACTAGTCACCGGCTCCTCTCGCCGTATCGGACGCCAGATCGTGCTGGCGCTGGCGGACGCAGGCGCCGACGTTGCCGTCCACGCCCGCAGCAATCGCGAAGAGGCGGATAAGACCGCCGAGCTGGTTCGTTCGAAGGGGGTGCGCTGCGCCGTCGTTCTCGGCGACGTGGCCGTGCCGGACGATGTCGAGCGCCTGGTGGGCGAGGTGGCGGAAAAGCTGGGTGGGCTGGACATCCTGGTCAACAACGCCTCGGTTCGCGGCAAGAGCACGATCGAGACGACGTCGTATGAGGACTGGCGGCGCATTCTCGGCATCACCCTGGATGGGGCTTTCCTGTGCGCCAAGGCAGCCCGGCCTTACCTCATCAAGTCGGGATCGGGCCGCATCATCTCCATCGGCGGTGCGTCCGCCCATATGGGTACGCCGAACCACATGCATGTGATGGCTGCCAAGATGGGACTGGTTGGGTTGACCAAGGCGCTGGCGCACGATCTCGGCCCGCAGGGTGTAACCGCCAACATCGTCTCTCCCGGACTTATCGAGGACGAGGCCGACGACCCCAGCAAGGCCGCGTTCCGCCGCACTCTATATCAGGTCGACAAGATGCCGGCGCGACGCGGCGGCAGGCCGGAGGAAATCGCGGCCGCCGTTGTCGCGCTGGCCCTGCCATCATTCGGCTACGTCACCGGCCAGACCATTCACGTCAACGGGGGGTCTATATGCCATGAACCATCATCCAAACCGCACTTCGCTGTCCGGGCAGACGGGCAAACTCGATCCGATCACACAGGCGATCGGCGACCACATATCCGGAACGCTGTCGCGCGACCTGTCGGGCGCCCTGCTGGAAAAGACGCGCGACCACCTGATCGACACGGTAGCTGCCGTCGTGTCCGGCTCGCGCCCGGCCGGCTGGCGAGGCGGGCCTGCGCTATGCCGAGACGCTGGGCGGCCTGCCGCAGGCAACCGTTGCAGGTTCCAGCCATTGGACCAACGTCGTCAACGCAGCGCAGGCCAATGCCATGGCCGGCCATGGCGACGAGACCGACGATTTCCACGTCGCCTCGATCACCCACCCAGGATGCGCGGTCGTACCGGCAGCCCTGGCGATTGCTGAGGCAAACGGTAATTCGGGGCTCGATCTGATGAAGGCGGTGGCCGTCGGATACGACATCTGCGGGCGTATTCCCGTCTCCATCGACGCCTACCGGCAGTTCAAGGCAGGGCGCGGCATGCACGCCCTCGGCGGCATGTTCGGCGCCGCGGCAGCCGCCGCATCGCTGCTTTCGATGACGCCGCGCCAGGTGGCACATGTGATGTCCTTCACCGCGCAGCAGGCATCGGGGCTCACCTGCTGGCGGCGCGACGACGCCCATATCGAAAAGGCGTTCGACTTTGCCGGCATGGCCGCGCGCAATGGGGTGATGGCGGCAACCATGGTGGCTTCGGGCATGCCGGGCGTCGACGATGCGCTGACCGGCGTCAACGGCCTTTTTCAGGTCAACGCGCCCGATGACTTCGACTGGAAGGCGCCTTGGGCGGACCTGGGAACGCGCCACGAGATCATGGAGTCGTCCATCAAGAAATGGTCGGTCGGCTCGCCGGGCCAGGCAGCCCTGGACGCGGTTACGGCGCTGATTGCAGAGCACGACCCGATGCCGGACGAGATTGACGAGATCGACGTCATCCTGCCCGACGAGGTCTCGCACGTGGTCGGCGAAGGCGGGGCAACGAACGTCAATATCTGTCATCTGGTCGCCGTCTATCTCGTCGACCGGAAGCTCAACTTCGCCTCCACGCACGACGAAGGTCGGGTCGACGATCCGGCTGTGGCAGCACTGCGCAAGCGCGCGAAGGTCGTACCGGACGCCGCACTGACGGCGGCGCGGCGCGGCGGCAGGCGATCGTGGAAATCCGCTGCGGTGACGGGAGGGTCCTGCGCCATCACGCGCGCGTCGTGCGCGGGACGCCGGACGATCCCATGAGCAGGCAGGAAGTGATCGACAAGGCGCGCGACCTGATCGCGCCCGTGATGGGAGAGGAGCGGGGTGAGGAGATCCTGAACGCTCTGCTCGACATCGAAAAACTGGATGACAGCCGGCGCTTCGCGAGCCTGCTCGCACTCTGAAGCAAGGGTTCGTCAGGGAGGACGAAACCATGAAGGCGACCACCCGTCTCCGCGAGATATTGTCGAGGGACAAGGCTACAATCCTGCCGGCGGTGGGGGATCCACTCAGCGCGCTGCTTGCCCGCGCCGAGGGCTATGAAGGCGTAATGGTGTCCGGCAACGCCACATCCGCGACAAGGCTCGGCATGCCCGACGTCGGACTGCTGACGATGACGGAGAATGCCGACAACGTTGCGCGCATTTTCGACGCCACCGGGCTGCCCGTCTTCGCCGATGCCGACACCGGCTACGGCAACGCGATAACCGTCAAACGGACGATCCGCGAGTTCGAACGCGCCGGCGCCGCAGCCATCATGATCGAGGACCAGGTCTCGCCCAAGCGGTGCGGCATGCTTGCCGGCAAGGCGCTGATCCCCATTTCGGAGATGGAAGACAAACTGCGTTCGGCGGTGGATTCGCGCCGCGATCCCGACCTCGTCATTGTCGGGCGCACGGACGCGCGCTCGGTCGAAGGTCTGGACGCCGCGATAGAGCGGGCCTGCCGCTACGCCGAGGCCGGAGCCGACGCGATCTTCGTACAAGGTCCACGCGGGAAGGACGAAGCTGAGCGCCTGGTAGCCGAAATCGACCGGCCGCAATTCTACATCGTCACCCCGGATGGGAAGACCCCATCCCTGACACAGGAGCAACTTTCGCTGCTCGGCTTCAAGGTGATGGGGTTCTCAGTCTATCTGCTGCTGATGGCGATACCCGCCATGCGAGGGCTGCTGCGCAAGCTTGCGGACACAGGTTCCCTGGAGGCAGCCATCGGCGGTGCAGCAAGCCTCGACGAATATCACAATCTGCTCGACCTCGAAGACTGGAACGCCCTGCGACAGACGTCGGACGCACGGGCAGGAGGCAGGCCATGAAGGACCGTAGTTTCCTGGCGCAGCTTGACCGGCTCGGCCCGGTACTCGTCACCCTTGCGGTGCTGATCCTGGCGCTGGCCTATATGGGCGACGCTTATGCTGCGTCGAAACGCATCCACAACCTCATCATGCTGGTGCCGATGACAGCTATCGTGGTGGTGCTCGCGGCCATCATCTTCATCAAGGAACTCGGGTTCCGACGGATCGCCAGCAGGGACGCCGAGGAGTCGGCCAAACCGCCGGCACCATCCGGCGACAAGGCTGGCGCGTCGGCGAGCGCGATTGCCGCGATGATGATGGGTCTTCTGGCATACGCCATGGCATCTCCGTGGATTGGCTTCGATGTCGCGAGCATCCTGTTCCTCGTCTTTTGTCTTTTCATACAGGGCGAGCGACGGCTTGTCGTGCTTGCAGCATTCAGCATTCCGTCAGGACTTGCGGTCACCTGGCTCCTCATCAATGGAGCGCGGTCGCCGGTTCCCACCATGATCGTACCGGGGCTGTAACAATGGAACTTATCGATTTCGGCGCTGTCGGACTGGCCCTCGGTATTCTGGGAACGTCATGGGTTCCATGGGCGGTTATCATCCCCGGCCTTTTCGCCGGCCTGGCCGGCGGCGCGCTACCGGGCATTTCAGGAACGATGATCATCGCCCTGATGCTGCCTTTCACGCTTTATATGGATTTCTTCACCGCGGTAATGTTCCTTACCTCGGTGTTCACAGGGGCCGGCTTTGGCGGCGCGATACCCGCAATCCTGATCAACACACCGGGCACCACCGCATCGGTCTCCACGGCGTTCGACGGCTTTCCTATGTCCCGGCAGGGGCGCCACAATGAGGCGCTGGGAATCGGGCTTGCCGCCTCAACAATCGGCACCTTCATCAGCTATCTGGTGCTGTTCCTGCTCATCAACTACGCCTCGTGGGCAGTGCTCAAGCTCGGCCCCTTCGAGATGGCCATGGTAGCGATCTGGGGTATCACCATGATTGCCACACTGCGGGGTGGCAATTTCGAGCGCGGAATCCTCGCCGGAATCTTCGGCTTGATGATCGGCACTATCGGGATCGGCCCGACAGGCCAGATGCGCGGCACTTTCGGTTTTGCCGAGCTCCTCGACGGCATTCCCGTCGTTCCGGCGATGATCGGTCTTCTGGCGACCGCCGAACTCTTCAATCTGGCGCGGTCCCGCTACATCGTGGAAAAGCAGGAAGACCGCGTCATCAGTTTTTCGCGCATCCTGCAGGGCTTCGCCGGCGTGCGCGAATACTGGAAAACGTTGCTGCGTGGCTCCATAATTGGCGTGTTCGTCGGCGCGATCCCCGGCGTGGGAGCCTCGGTTGCTAACCTGATATCGTATGCTGATGCCCGCCGCGTTTCCGACGATCCGGACAGCTTCGGAAAGGGCAACCCCAACGGTGTCGTTGCCTCCGAATCCGCCAACAGCAGCTCAGAAGGCGGCGCGATGGCAACGCTGCTGGCCCTTGGTCTGCCGGGCGGAGGGGGCACCGCCGTACTGCTCGCCGCCTTCGCCATGCACAATATTACAGGTGGGCCACGTTTCATCGCAGACAACAAGGACATCGTCTACGCAATCCTCTTCGGCAACATGGTCCAGTGCCTGCTCCTGGTCATCGTTGGTCTCCTGTTCATTCGTATCGCGGTGATTATCGTGAAGGTTCCGATCCTTTACCTTGTCCCATCCGTGATCGTACTGGCGATGGCCGGCAGCTACGCGCTCATCGGCAACATCATGGGACCGCTGACTCTCGCGGTGTTCTCGATCGTGGGCTGGCTGTTCGCGCGCTACGAGTTCGCGCCGCCAGCCGCCGTGGTCGGCCTGCTGCTGGGGGCCTTCGTCGAACGGCAGTTCGTATATTCCCACCAGATCAGTGGCGGCGACTTGTCCTTTATCTTCGGGAGGCCGATCGCGCTGGTCATGCTTGCATTGCTGATCGCTTCGATCGCCTACCCGGCGATGAAGAATTACCTGCGCGCACGACGGTCGCTGCGTGTCGGGTGAATACCGGCCGGTGAAGCCGGAAATCACGAGAACGATAATCAGGAGGAAGAAATATGAACAGTTGGAAGAACCTGAAAGGGGCGGTTCTGACCCTTGGCCTGGCGTTAGGCGGACAAGCGGCCTACGCCCAGGACGACTATCCCAACAAGCCGATCGAGATTACTGCCCCCTACGATGCGGGCGGTGCTACCGACCGGATGGTGCGCCACCTTGCGCCGTTCCTTGCGGACGCGTTGGGGACGCCCGTAAACGTCGTCAACCGTCCCGGCGGGGGACGCTGACTGGCACCGTGTACTTCCACAATCAGCCCGCGGACGGCTACACCGTCATGTTTATTCCGCCTACACCCTACTTCGTGAACCACATTGAGGTGATGAACGCGCCGTTCAAGCTGGACGACTTCATATTTGTCAATGCTCAGGAAGTCGCGCAGTCTCTGATGGTGGTGCCAAAGGGAAGCCAAGTTCAATCCTTCGACGAAATCATAGAAGGACTGAAAGAACCCGGCAAGCTTTCTGCGGCCGTCATCACCGGATCCAGCGAGCATATCTCGCTTTTGCTGATGATGGAGAAGCTGGGTATTCCCTCAGAAAACCTGCGTCTGGTCACCTATGATGGCGGCGGGCCTACCCGCACAGCGATCATCGGAGGCCAGGTCGATTTCGGCATGGTGCCGGGACAGGGCAGCGAGGTCATCTTCGATCAAGTGAACAAGATCATGGTCGTGGCCGACGAAACAAACCCTGACTGGCCGGACGCTACGCCGATCAACGAGGCACTTAAATCCTACGGTGTGGAGATGCCGATCCTGGACTCGTCGGTGCGCTCAATGGTCGTTCTCGCTAAGTTGAAAGAGGAATATCCCGACCGCTACCAGAAGTTCGTCGACACTTACAAAAGCGTGGTCGAGAGCGAAGAATACCAAGCATCGGCCAAAGAAGGTAACTACGGCCGTGACTGGCGGGGCCCGGAAGCATCCACTGAACTGGTCAAGCGCAACTATGGCCTGCTGGTCGAATATTCGCGCCTGCTTGAGTAGCACCTCGCCAAATACGAAACTGGCTCCCGCCTCGTGCGGGGGCCGCACATCCGCAATCTCACGGCATCGCCCGCCGTGCAGCGGCTGATCTTGGATCACAAATTGAACCTCCCATCTCACCCCGTCTTCGTCGGCTTCGTTACGTTGGTCTGGGCAACGATCGGAGGTTTCGTATTCTTCCACCTCCACGCCCCCTTGCCCTGGACGCTGGGACCAATCGCGTTCTGCGCTTTCGCCGCAACGGTCGGAAGCCGCTGGCTCATGCCGGGCTCTGTGCTCCTGGCCGCGCGGCCGGCCATCGGTGTCATGGCGGGCAGTGGGTTCACTCCGGTCGTCGTGGCCTCCATCGGAACCTGGTGGAGCGAGGTTCTCGTGGTCGCGCTGTTCGGCTCCATCGTGGCAGTCACCGGCTTCCTGTTCTTCCGATATGTCTTCAGGTTCGACCGGGTCACTGCATTTTTCGGCTCGTTGCCTGCGGGTCTGGCAGAACTCACGGTCATCGGCGGATCGCTGGGGGCAACACAAAATCTCTGGTACTCATCCACTCGATCCGCATCGTAGCGATCGTGTTCTGTGTTCCGTTGATCCTGCAGTTCGTACTCGGGCACGCTGTCGGGCGCGTTCCCGTGGCGGCAGGTGAGATCGCCGCAGGCATCAAGGACTGGGGCATACTTATCGGCTGTGCGATCAGTGGGTTGGTGTTGGGACACTATCTGAAACTGCCGGGCGGCATCATGGTGGCGGCAATGATGATCTCAGCAGTCGTCCATGGACTCGGTATCAGTTCCGCCGCTTTCCCCGGCTGGTTTGTCGCCGGTGCCCAGATTGTCATCGGCGCTGTGGCGGGCTCGAGGTTTGCCGGCATCCAATGGCGCGAAGCCTGGGTTACGGCGCTCGCGGCGGTAACGTGGGCGCTGCTTCTCGTGGCAATGACGGTGGCCGCGGCATGGGTGGTCACAAATTATTCAGCGCGACCTTATTCTACCGGGCTGCTTTCCTTGGCACCCGGCGGAATGTCGGAAATGGCGGTAATCACATACGCACTGGGTATCGACGTTGCCTTTATCGTCACTTGCCAGGTCTTTCGTACCTTCTTGATGCTGACAACGGCACCGTTCATCGCCCGACTGATCAAGCCGTGACAGCCGGCTAGATAGGCCCGCTTCCGTCGGAAGCACCCTCAGAAAAGCGAGCCCTGTTCCCCGCCGCCGGCCTTTGGCTTTGTCGCCTGCTTTCTGGCTGGAGGCTTCGCGGGCACCTCGCTACCTGATGCCACGGCGCCGGCCCGGCCGTCTGCAAACTCGATGCTGAGCAGGTCGCCCGGCTTTATGTGTGTCGCGCTTTTGACCGGCTTTTCATCAGCATCGCGGATGAGGGCGAAGCCGCGTTGCAGCACCGACTTGTGGGATAGCGTTTCCGCCAGTCGTCCGGCCTGGGCAAGACGCGTCGAACGCCGTTCCAATGTCGCGGCAATACATTGATCTGCGCGCCGGCCGAGCAATTGCAGCGTCTGACGGTGCGTCTCCATCCTTCGCGTAAGCGTGGCCGGTGCAACCCGTGCGGCATCGCGGGCAAAGCGCGTCCGGGCCTCGTTGACGCGACGCTGAAGCATTGCCGGCGAAAGGCGCAGGCCGCGGAAGCGCAGGCGCTTCGCTTCGGTGTTGGCGAACAGAGCGCGGCCCAGCCGGCTTGCGGCCTCGTCGAAGCGTCGGCGCGGCAGGGCCAGCAACTGGTCGGCCGAGGGCAACGCGCGCGCCGCAGCGCGCAGGCCCTGGCGTTTGCGTTCCGTGCTGCGCGAGACGGCACCTTTGAGACGAGCCGAGAGCCGCGAAAGCGCCGCTTCCAGATCGGCCTTTACCGGCACCGCGAGCTCCGCCGCTCCGGTCGGCGTGGGCGCGCGCACATCGGCTGCATGGTCTATCAGCGTCCAGTCGGTCTCGTGGCCAACGGCCGAGATCAGCGGAATGCTTGATGCGGCGGCTGCGCGTACCACCGCTTCATCGTTGAAGCCCCACAGGTCCTCGAGGCTGCCGCCCCCGCGCGCGACGATCAGAACGTCCGGCCGCGGTATGGGACCTGCTAGGTCGAGCCGGTTGAAGCCTTCGATCGCAGTGGAAACTTCCGCACCGGTCGTGTCGCCCTGCACCCGCACGGGCCACACCAGCACGTGCAGCGGGAAGCGATCGGTTATGCGGTGAATGATGTCGCGGATAACCGAACCAGTGGGTGATGTAACGACACCGACCACGCGCGGCATGTAGGGTAGGGCGCGCTTGCGCTCGTCGTCGAACAGCCCCTCGGCTGCGAGCTTGCGGCGGCGTTCTTCCAACAGCGCCATCAGGGCGCCGGCTCCGGCCGGCTCCAGATTGTCTATGACGATCTGGTATTTCGACGAGCCCGGATAGGTGGTCAGCTTGCCGGAGGCGATGACCTCCATCCCTTCCTCGGGCCTGAATTTCAGGCGCGAAAACGTACCCTTCCAGATAACCGCTTCCAGTCGCGCGCGCTCGTCCTTCAGCGCGAAGTAGGCGTGGCCGGATGAGTGCGGACCGCGATAGCCCGAGATCTCGCCACGCACGCGCACATTGCCGAACTGATCCTCGACCGCGCGCTTGAGCGCGCCCGAAATCTCGGAAACGGTGAATTCGGCGGCATTGGTTGCGGCGCCGGACGACGGGTCAGACGTGAGAAAGGAATCGCTCATCGGCAAAACATGGCACCAAAGCCTCCGTTCGCGTCAAGCCGCACGAGACATTCAACCGGCGGCAACGTGACAGTAAAAGCCGCTGCTCCACCGTGCGTCCAGCATCCGTCACCAGCCAGCCATCGCCGGGCGCTGCTTTTGCCTCTTCACGCGGGCAAACGCCATTCCGTCGAAGTCGAACTGGCCGGTCTCCTCCGGCACAGGCACGGAGATGTTGTCGAGGCTGTCGCAGATGTGCCGCGCAAGCGCATCGACCAGCTCCGGCTGGCTCGAATGGCCGCGTACGATTCCGATCCGCACGTCGGGCAGGGCGCCGAACCCGTCCGTCTCCCCGAGAATGCGCATGCCCGGCCGCAGCGCGCACTCCGGCAGTATCGAAACGGCCTGGCCCGACAGCACCGCAGCGATGATGACGGTGGCCGACCAGCTCGTGAACAGGATGCGGTAGTCGCGGCCCATCTGGTCGAGCATGTCGCAGGCCGTTCTGCGCCACATGCAGGTGGCGCGGCCGACAGCGATCGGCAGCACGTCCTCCATGTGGATCGAGTGGTTCGCTGAGGTGACCCACAGAAGCGGCTCGCGCCGCACCACCTCGGCCGCGCCCTTGTCGCTGTCGTGGGTGATCAGGGCGATGTCGAGATGGCCGCGCTTGATGTGGTCGATCAGGTTCACCGTTGGCTCACAGATGACGGACAGTTCCACGCGCGGGTTGGACCGCGCGAAGCGGGCCATGATCTCGGGCAGGAATCGGTCAGCATAATCGTCCGGCGTGCCGATGCGAATATGGCCTTCCAGGCTGGCGTCGTCGAAGGCCGCCAGCGTCTCCCTGTTCAGGCGCAGAAGTCTTCGTGCATAGGTCAGCAGGCGTTCGCCTTCCTCGGTCAGCCGGTTTGTGCGGCCTTCCTTTTCGAAGAGCGCCTTGCCCAGGCGTTCCTCCAGCCGCCGCATCTGCATGGAGACCGCCGATTGCGTGCGATGCACTTCATCTGCGGCCCTCGTGAAGCTGCCGGTGTCGGCTATGGTGATGAACGTGTGAAGCTGGTCGAGATCGAGCGGAGCGGCCATGCGCGTGATCCATCATGTTTTCTGATCCAACACATTAAAAACATTCGTTAGACTAATCAATCGCCTCGTGGGACTGTCTCGATGCTAACCAGCAGACGCGATTCAACAGCGGCTGCCGCGGCGCATTCATGCGCTGGCGGTGGATCTGTGATGAGCCGCGTCGATTTTAAAGGAGAGATGAGATGACCGCCCTTGACCACCACACGCATGCGATCGCTGCCGAACGGCGCACGGTTGCCGCCGTGTCGCGCGTGGCCAACGGTTTCCGCGCACTCTTGCGCGCGCTCATCAATCGACGCGAAGTAAACCGCCTTGGCGACCTGTCGGACCACGAACTCGCCGACATCGGCCTGATGCGCACCGACCTCGTGGTCGCCATGCGCTCGCCGATGAGCATCGATCCGACGGCGCGCCTCAGCGACATCGCCCGCGAACGCTACCTCACCGAGGATGGCGCGCGCCGGGTCTGCTGATGCCACAGTTTCCGCAGGCTGACTCCCACATCCCGCCGGTTCCCCTCCGGTAGCCTGCATGCTGCCCGGTCATCCTCCCAGGATGGCCGGGCTTTTTTATTAGCGCCGCGGGTTCTTCATGCCCTGCAGGAACTGATCGAAGACCGATTCCATATTCTTCTGGTAGTCGTCCCGCGTCTTGCGGCCGCTTTCGAACATGTCGCCGAAGAGATCGTCATAGGGCGTTCGCCCGCGTCCGCTGGGATTGGTGCGCGGCTGGGGTTGGGATTCGCGCTGGGTCTGCGATCGAGGCTGTTGTTGCCCGCCGCGCATCATCTCCTCGAAAATCTTGCCGAGCGGGTTGTCGAACGGCCCCTGCGGTGCGCTGGGCGCCTGCCGCTGGGCCTGTCCGCCTCCGAACATGCCTTCCAGGATCTTGCCGAATGGGTTGTCGAACTGGTTGAGGTCGGGCTGCGGCGCTTCCGGGCGTGGTGCCGGCTGCTGGGGCATGCCACCCTGCTTCATCATCTGCTCGATGATTTCCTGGAGCGGATTGCCCTGACCACCGAAGCCGGCCGCCTGCACCTGGCCGGTCGACTGCTTGAAAAGCCCGCCCATGATCATGGTCGCCAGCGCGGGCAGCATCTGCTTGAGGACGTCCTGGCCGATGCCTGTCGCCTGCGAGGCCTGTGCCGCCACTGCGCGCGAAAGCTCCTTGGAGCCAAAGATGGCCTAGGATGCCGTTGCCTTCTTCCATTCCCTGAGGCGAGAAGGCCCGTGTCGCATCCTCGAAATATTTGGCGTGCTGGCCGGAAGACAACGCAGTGAGGAACGAGCCGAGATCGTAGGGGTTCGAGGCATTGCGCTTCAGCCCCTGGCTGAAGGCAGGCAGCAGCGCTTCCATGGCCTGCTGTGTCTGCTGTTGGGAAAGGCCGAATTGCCGCGCCATCTGGTCGACGGCATTGCCGTTCTGGGCCTGGGCGAGCATGTCGAACAACGGCAGCATGGCGGTCTCCTCCGGTATCGCTTTAGGCCGAAAGCCTACCCTATGGGCAGGCGTTCGCAAGCGTCATCGCAAGTTTGCCATAGACGGGCATCGTGGAGTGCGGTGCCGGAAGCCCTCTGCCTCAGTAGGCGTATTCGAGGAAGACGGGTTCGATGGAGCCGCCCCAGCGCGTGTTGTAAGCCTTGAGCATCTCCTCCGCGCTCGTGCTGCCGCGCGCGACCACTTCCTCCAGCGGGGCCAGGAAGCCGGTCTCGTCGTAGCCTTCGCGGTTCTTGCGGTCACGGCGGGCGAGGCCGCCGCGCGAGATGTCGAGCACGTCGCGCGCAACCTCGCGCAGCGTCCTGTTCCCATAGGGCGTCGCCAGTCCCTGCGCCGGCACGGCATTCCGCATTGCCTCGACGTCGGTAAAGGTCCACTCTTTCGTCAATGCCTCGGCGGCGTCCAGCGCGGCCTCGTCGTAAAGAAGACCGACCCAGAAGGCGGGCAGGGCGCAGATACGCCGCCACGGCCCGCCGTCGGCGCCGCGCATTTCGAGAAAGCGCTTGAGCCGTACATCGGGAAACAGCGTGGACAGATGGTTGGCCCAGTCGCCCATCGTCGGCAACCCGTCCGGAACGCTGTCGCGGAGCGCCCCGTCCATGAACTGGCGGAAGGTGACGTGGGTCACGTCGAAATAGCGCCCCTCGCGGATCAGGAAATACATCGGCACGTCGAGCGCCCATTCGACGTAGTCTGCAAAGCCGAAATCGGGCGAGAAGCACAATTCCAGCAGGCCCGCCCGCTGGTTGTCGGTGTCGCGCCATATCTCGCCACGCCAGCTCTGCAGGCCGTTCGGCCGCCCCTCGGTGAATGGCGAGTTCGCGAAAAGCGCCGTCGAAAGCGGCTGCAGCTTCAACGAGACCTGCATCTTGCGGCGCATGTCCGCCTCGCTCTCGAAGTCCAGGTTCACCTGGATCGTGCAGGTCCGGTACATCATGTCGAGGCCCTGCGTCCCAACCTTCGGCATGTAGGCCGTCATGATGTCGTAGCGCGATTTCGGCATGCGCGGCGTTTCGGCGAGCGTCCATTTCGGGCTGCCGCCAAGGCCGAGGAAGCGGATTCCCAGTGGCTCGGCGATCTCGCGAAGCTGGGCGAGATGGGCGTTGCCTTCGCGGCATGTCTGGTGGATCGTCTCGAGCGGCGCTCCGGAGAGCTCGAACTGACCGCCCGGCTCAAGTGAGATCGCGCCCTGTCCGGTCGGCTCCACCAGTCCGATGATGTGGCCGGCATCGACGATCGGCTCCCAGCCGAGCACGCGCTGCATGCCTTCCAGTAGTGCCTTGATGCCGCGCTCGCCGCCATAGGGTACCGGGGCGTTGCCGTCGATATAGAAGGGAAACTTCTCGTGCTCGGTGCCGATTCGCCATTGGTCGCGCGGCTTGTTGCCGGCGCTCAAATAGGAGACCAGTTCGTCGATACCTTCGATCGGCCGGAAATCGGTCGTGTCGCGCGCCATGTCGTTTCCTCAACTAAATGTCCGGCCGGCCGTTCTTGCGACGGCGCGCGAGTGTTGAACGAAAGACCGCCGTGCGATCAAGCGAAAAATCCTGACAGCACGTTGACGCTAAGTTGATTGTCGCACGTTGAAAGCTTCTCGCGGCGTTCCTATGCATCAGCTCCAGTCGCCGATTGTCGCCTGGATGACGGCGAGAGCAGCAACCGCCGCCGTGTCGGCGCGCAGGATACGCGGGCCAAGCGGTATGGCGGTCACGAACGGCAAGGCTCTCAGCATTCGGCGTTCGTCTTCTGAAAATCCCCTTCGGGACCGACGAGCAGGCCAAGTCTGGTTTCAGCGATTGAGCGCAGCGCCGGCACCGGGTTGTTTGTTGCGGCGTCCTCGTCGCAGAAAATCAGCCGCCTGTCGGGTTCCCAGTCGCCGAGCAGCCGCTCCAGTTTCCGGGGCGGGCGCACCGGCGGCACTGCCAGCACGCCGCACTGCTCGGCCGCCTCGATCGCGTTCGCCTCGAACTTCTCAACCGATGTCCTGGTGTTCTGCGTGTGCTGGGTGATGACGGGCTGCAGCACGCCAGCGCCCATTTCCACGGCCTTTTGCACCAGATAATCGAGCCGGCCGACTTTCAGCGGCGCAAAGGCGTAGACAAGGTCGGGTGTGGGCGGTTGCGGCCGTGTCTGGCTTTCCACCGCGATGCGCACGGCCTTCTTTCCGAGCGCTTCTATTCTCGCGCTCCACTCGCCGTCGCGCCCGTTGAAGACCAGCACTTCATCCCCTTCGGCCATGCGCAGCACGTGGGTCAGATAGTGGCTCTGTGCCTTGTCGGCCTCGAGGGTCGTGTTCTGGGCGAGATCGTGCGGCACGTAGAGCCGCTGAAGCTTGTAGTTGGCGCGCATGATGCTGTGTTGCGATGGCTGCCCGGCATTCGTCAAGTTCGCGGGGCGCTGAATTTTTCCCGCCCTTCTGTCGGGTCGGTCCCGCCGCAAGCGTCCTGCGTTCGCAGTTACGCAACGCGAAGGAGAAGAATGCAATGCTCACCCTGCCGGAAATTGTCGAGCGTGGTCCGCAGCCCTATGTCGCCGTGCGAGAACGTGTTTTGCTCGGCGCGATGAAGCCGGCGGTGGACCGGGCGTTCCAGAAGCTGTTCGGATGGCTCGGCGCGAACGGGCTGGAGCCGGTCGGCGCTGCTTTCTTCAAGTACAATGTCATCGACATGGGTGGAATGTTGGAAGTCGAGTTCGCTGTACCGATAGCAAAAGAGGTCGATGCAGGCGGAGAGATCACCGCAGCCATGCTGCCGGCAGGCCACTATGCTCAGGTCAAATGGACCGGACCCTATGACGCGCTCGTCGATGTCAACGCTGTTCTGGTCGGTTGGGCGAAGGAAAAGGGTGTCCGCTGGGACACGCAGGAAACTCCGGAGGGCGACCGCTTCGCTGCCCGCATCGAAATCTACGAAAACAACCCTGCCGAAGTCGAAGATCCGAAAGACCTGGTGACGACGGTCGCCATCAAGGTCGCCGACTGACCGTCAAGGCAGTGCGCTGGGATGCCATGCCGGCGCATAGCCTGCTCGCAACGCCGCGATTGTGGATCGTGGCGTGAGGAGCCGGGCATGCGCAGGCAAGGCCCGGGGCTCCCCATACCCGCTGAAGCTCCATGGCAGAGCCAGTCCGGCTCGGAGTGCAAATATCCCTGCATTGGCCACGATTGCCGCGCCGTCGGGAAGCTGGCGGATCTGGTCTTGCTGCAGCGGTGGCTTCTCGCCGGTGACGGCGTGCCTTTCGGCGTGCAGCAGGCTGTCGATCTCAGGCGCCGTTGCAGTGGCAAGACCGTTGCCCCTGGCGAAGAACCGTTGGAAATCTCGCGCAGCGTCGCGCCGGCAATAGAAGCAGGGCCGGTGGCCCGCAGCCAGCGCCGTCACCTCGTCGAGGAAGAAGAGTTCGGTCCAGCCTGCTCCCCTGGAAGGACTGTTGCGCCCCATCGGCTCCCGCCGCGTTCCGTGCGGGTGTTCCAATGTGCAGACGATCCACGCTTTGGTCGTCCACCGTCGCGAAAGAAGCGTCTTCGACGCTGGATCGTGAATGACGCCGCGATTGCCTGTGAAGAGACCCCGCGCCGGCGTCGCGACGATCTCACCGGCGGGGTCGACCCGGTTCTGCAGTGGCACAAGCAGCCTCCCTTTCCTGCGTCGCGCGCGCCATGCTATCGCTCCGCGCAGTCTTCGACACCACCCGAAAAAAAAGCCGGAAGCTTCCATGCACGTTCTTGTTGTCCAGAATTTCGAGGGTGCGAGCCTTGGACAGGTGGCGATTGCGCTCGACGAAGCCAATGCAAGCGTCGAGACGATCCGCGCCGACAAGGGTGAGCCGCTGCCGGACGGCGCGAATGGCTACGACGCACTGGTCGTGCTGGGTGGCGCGCAAAATGCGCTGGCCGACGATGTATGCCCGTGGCTTCCCGCACTGTGCGATCTGATGCGCGATTTCTCCGAAGCCGATCGGTCCGTGCTGGGCATTTGCCTTGGTAGTCAGCTTCTCGCTCGCGCCTATGGTGGGCAGAATATCGTAGGCGGGGCGACCGAGTTCGGCTGGCGCGAGGTCGAGTTGACGGGCGATGGCGTTGCCGACCCGATCTTTGAAGGCGTGGGTGAGCGCTTTCGCACCTTCGAGTGGCACGACGATACATTCATGTTGCCCGGCGGTGCCGTGCGGCTTGCCGGCAATCTCGACGTTCAAAATCAGGCTTTCAGGGTTGGCCGCGCGGCCTATGGCATGCAGTTTCATTTCGAGGCCGACCGGCCAATGGTCGAGCAATGGAGCGATGCATTCGCGACGCTGCTGGCCGATCTCCAGCCTGGTTGGGCCGAGCGGCACCCGGCTGAGGCCGCCCTGCACGGGCCGCAGGCCGACGCTGCCGGCATGACCATCGCCCGCAACTGGGTGCGCACCATCGCAGCGCCTTAACCCGTGATGCGAACCGAAAATTTCGATACCGTCATCCTCGGCGCGGGCGCGGCGGGCATGATGTGTGCGATTCATGCCGCTGCGCGCGGCGGTCGCGTCCTTGTCATCGATCATGCAAAATCGCCAGGCGAAAAAATTCGAATCTCAGGCGGCGGTCGCTGCAATTTCACCAATCTGGGCTCAAGCCCCCGCAACTTCCTCTCGCAAAATCCGCATTTCGCCAAGTCGGCTTTAGGCCGCTACACGCAGCACGATTTCATCACGCTGGTGGAAAAGCACGGCATCGCCTACCACGAGAAAACACTCGGGCAGCTCTTCTGCGACCATTCCGCCAAGGACATCATAGCGATGCTGCTGGATGAGATGGCGCAGGTCGGTTGCGAGATCAGGCTCAAGACAAGCCTCGGTACGGTCGAACGAACGGATGCGGGGTTTTCGCTTGTGCTGGCGGGCGATGGCGCGGGCAAGGTGCGATGCCGCCACTTCGTGGTCGCTTGCGGGGGAAGTCTATTCCCAAGATGGGCGCGACGGGGTTGGGCTATCAGATCGCGGAGCGGTTCGGGCTTGCCGTCACCGAAACGCGACCCGCATTGGTGCCGCTGACATTCGGCGAGGACATGCTGGACGGTTTCCGCGAGATCGCCGGTGTGGCGGTCGATGCGCGCGTTTCCTGCGGCAAGGCCGCCTTCAAAGAGGCTTTGCTGTTCACCCACCGCGGCCTTTCCGGCCCGTCCATCCTGCAGATTTCGTCTTACTGGCGTGAGAAACAGCCGATCAGCATAGCCTTGCTGCCGGACGTAGACTTCGCTCGCGTCCTGCTGGATGCCAAACGGGAGAACGCGCGACGAAGCATCGCAAACGCGCTGGGGGAAATCCTGCCGAAGCGGCTGGCGTCGTATCTGGCGCAGACGCATGGCTGGTCGGGAACCCTCGGTGAGGCAAGCGACCGGAAGCTCTTGTCGATCGCGCAGGCGCTTCACGGATGGGAGCTGTATCCCGTCGGATCAGAAGGCTACCGAACCGCCGAGGTGACTTTGGGCGGCGTGGATACGGCTTGCCTGAACTCGCGCACGATGGAAGCGAAGGGGGCCGATGGCCTCTATTTCATTGGCGAGGTGGTCGACGTGACCGGCTGGCTGGGCGGGTACAATTTTCAGTGGGCGTGGTCGTCGGGCTGGGCCACCGGGACGGCTATCGCCGAACGCGGTACGGCGCATTAAGTAAAACCGCACGGCCCTTAACCAAGACGCGAGTCGATCTTCTTGACTCGCCCGGGCGCAGTGACTATCTCACCGGTCATGTTAGCACTCTCTTCAGGTGAGTGCTAACCGCGATCCGGCCCAGCCGGACGGAGGGAACCCCTTAACCTATCCTTATCGAGGACACCAGAGACATGGCAAAGTCGAAATTCCGCCCGCTCCATGACCGCGTGGTCGTTCGTCGGGTCGAATCCGAGGAAAAGACCGCCGGCGGGATCATCATCCCGGACACCGCCAAGGAAAAGCCGCAGGAAGGCGAAGTTGTCGCCGTCGGTTCCGGCGCTCGTGACGAGGCCGGCAAGCTCGTGCCGCTCGACGTCAAGGCCGGCGACCGCGTCCTGTTTGGCAAGTGGTCCGGCACCGAAGTGAAGCTCAATGGCGAAGACCTTCTGATCATGAAGGAATCCGACATCATGGGCATCATCGGCTAATCCGACCAAATCCGAATTCAGGTTCACGATGGCCGGTTCGCCAAGGCGACCAGCCGTGAAAACAGGAGCTCAACATGGCTGCCAAAGACGTAAAATTCTCCCGTGACGCCCGCGAGCGCATGCTGCGCGGTGTCAACATTCTCGCCGACGCTGTGAAGGTCACGCTCGGCCCCAAGGGCCGCAACGTCGTGATCGACAAGTCGTTCGGCGCCCCGCGCATCACCAAGGACGGCGTCACCGTCGCCAAGGAGATAGAGCTGGAAGACAAGTTCGAGAACATGGGCGCCCAGATGGTGCGCGAAGTGGCCTCGAAGACCAACGACATTGCCGGTGACGGCACCACCACCGCGACCGTTCTGGCTCAGGCGATCGTTCAGGAAGGCCACAAGGCCGTTGCTGCCGGCATGAACCCAATGGACCTGAAGCGCGGCATCGACCTCGCTGTCAGCGACGTCGTCGCGCAGCTTGCCAAGGCCACCAAGAAGATCAAGACCTCGGAAGAGGTTGCTCAGGTCGGTACCATCTCGGCAAATGGCGAGAAGGAAATCGGCGAGATGATCGCCGCCGCCATGCAGAAGGTCGGCAACGAAGGCGTCATCACCGTCGAGGAAGCCAAGACCGCCGAGACCGAGCTCGAAGTCGTCGAAGGCATGCAGTTCGACCGCGGCTACCTGTCGCCGTACTTCGTCACCAACCCGGACAAGATGGTTGCCGAGTTGGAAGACGCCTACATCCTGCTGCACGAAAAGAAGCTCTCCAACCTGCAGGCAATGCTGCCGGTGCTGGAAGCGGTCGTTCAGACCTCCAAGCCGCTCCTCATCATCTCCGAGGACGTCGAGGGTGAGGCTCTGGCCACGCTCGTCGTCAACAAGCTGCGTGGCGGTCTCAAGATCGCTGCCGTCAAGGCTCCGGGCTTCGGCGACCGCCGCAAGGCCATGCTGGAGGACATCGATCCTCACCGGCGGCCAGGTGATCTCGGAAGACCTCGGCATCAAGCTTGAGAATGTCGGCCTCAACATGCTCGGCCGCGCCAAGAAGGTGTCGATCTCCAAGGAGAACACCACCATCGTCGACGGCGCCGGCAAGAAGGGCGAGATCCAGGGCCGCGTTGCCCAGATCAAGCAGCAGATCGAGGAGACCTCGTCCGACTACGACCGTGAGAAGCTCCAGGAGCGTCTGGCGAAGCTGGCTGGCGGCGTGGCCGTCATCCGCGTCGGCGGTGCGACCGAGGTTGAGGTCAAGGAAAAGAAGGACCGCGTCGATGACGCCCTGAACGCGACCCGCGCGGCCGTTGAGGAAGGCATCGTTCCCGGCGGCGGCACCGCGCTGCTGCGCGCTTCCCACAACCTCAAGGCCAAGGGCGAGAACGCCGATCAGGACGCTGGCGTCAACATCGTTCGTCGCGCTCTGCAGGCTCCGGCCCGCCAGATCGCGACCAACGCCGGTGACGAAGCTTCCGTGATCGTCGGCAAGATCCTCGAGAACAAGTCACAGACCTACGGCTACAACGCCCAGACCGGCGAGTTCGGCGACATGATCTCCAACGGTATCGTCGATCCGACCAAGGTCGTACGCACCGCGCTGCAGGACGCAGCTTCGGTTGCCGGCCTGCTGGTTACCACCGAGGCCATGATCGCTGAGGCTCCGAAGAAGGAGTCTGCGGCTCCTGCGATGCCCGGCGGCGGCATGGGCGGTATGGGCGGCATGGACTTCTAGGAAGTCCATAAAGCTCGCCCATCACTTGAGAATCTCAAGCCCGTCAAGCGGGCTTGAGCGGCGGCATGGACTTCTAGGAAGTCCATAAAGCTTCAGAATATGAAGGGGCGGCAGCAATGTCGCCCCTTTTTCTTTTGTGCTCAGGCAACCAAAATCCTGTCCTGCCGTTGTCTGACGCCGCAAGCGCGCGGTTGCTCGAAAGGAACCAGGCAGATGGTCAACAAGGATCAGGTCAAGGGTGTCGCAAAGCAGGCCACGGGTTCGGTCAAGGAAGCCGTCGGCAAAGCCACTGGCTCGAAGAAAACCGAAGCCAAGGGAAAGGCCGAAAAGGTCGCCGGCAAGGTCCAGAAGGGCTTTGGCGATGCCAAGGAAAAGGTCAAGAAGGCGCTGTGAAGCATTGCTTCTGAGCAAGACAAGGGGGCGAGCCAATCGCTCCCTTTTTTGTTTTAGGCGAGGGAGAGATCAGGAATTAGCGAAGGCGCTGCAAGGGCGATGAGCGCGATGCGCCATTGACAGCTTTGACGCTGCCCGCTACCCACCGCCGCGGCAAGAGGCGCCGGCCGCTCGCGGCGAAAGCCAAGGTGAAGCCTCTCCGACACGCTCGTCGTAACCGACGCATCGGCAACAATGGCAATGCGAGCCCCATTCGCTCTCCGTCGATGCGATCTGGAGACGACCACATGACGACGCCTGAACCGTCGCGTCAAAACGCGTTCCTGCATGGCCCATTGGGCCCGCTTTTCATCAAGACTGCACTTCCCATCATTCTCATCATGAGCACGAACGGTCTGCAGACCGTGATCGATGCCTGGTTCCTCGGCGAATTCGTCGGCGCGGATGCACTGGCTGCCGTAACGCTGATGTTTCCGGCATTCATGCTGCTGGCCGCGCTTTCGACACTCGTCGCGAGCGGCATGGCAAGCGTGCTGGCCCGCACCTTCGGCGCCGGCGATATCGGCGCCGCGCGCGTGGTCTTTGCCGGCGCGCACGGCCTTGCGCTGTTGGTCTGCGCGGTGCTGATCGCCTGTTTCTGGCTGGGCGGCGAGGCTCTGGTCAACCGTCTTGCAGATGGTTCGCCGTCGCTTGCAGCCATGGGCTACACCTATATCGCGATCGTCATCTGGAGCTCTCCGTTGATGTTCGTCCTGTCCATCAATGGCGATGCGTTGCGCAGCGAAGGACGGCTTGGCTTGATGACCGTGGCTAGCCTCGTCACTTCCCTCGCCAACATCGCCATGAACTACCTGCTCATCGTCGAATTCGGCTATGGCGTTGCCGGCTCCGCAATCGGTACCGTGCTTGCGCAAATTATCGCTCTGACGATCGTGGTCATCTATCGGACGAGAGGCAGGACGCCGCTTCGCTACGGCGTGCTTTCCGTGCGGCACTGGCGCGCGCATTGGGGATCGTTCCTGGCCCTTGGCGCGCCGCAGAGCCTGAGCTTCATCGGCATCTCGCTGACGGCCGCGGCTGTGATTTTGTCGGTCCAGCGCTGGTCCGGCGAAGACTATGCAGCAACGGTTGCGGCCTATGGCATCATCACCCGCATCATGACCTTTGCATTCATGCCGCTGCTAGGCCTCAACATGGCCATGCAGACGATCGTCGGCAACAATTTCGGGGCGAAGCTCTGGTCGCGTTCGGATGCCGGCTTGCGGCTCGGCCTCGTGGTGGCGCTAGGTTATTGCCTTACCTTCGAGGTCGCGATGCTGCTTTCCGCCCCGGTGATCGGCGGTATCTTCGTCGACGATCCGGCCACCATCGCGGAGGTCGGGCGCATTCTGCCGGTTACGATCATGCTCTATGTCGTTGCCGGACCGATGATGATGCTTTCCGGGTATTTCCAGGCGATTGGCGATGCGCGACGGGCGCTGTTCCTGAGCGTGACACGGACTTACTGTTTCACGATCCCGCTGACTATCGCCCTGCCATTTGCGATCGGAGAGTGGGGTATCTGGTACGCCGGACCGACCTCGGAAGGGCTTATGCTCCTGCTTGCGCTGGGCCTGCTGGCCTATACCCAGGCCGCAACCGGCTACCGCTGGGGCGTGTTGCGGGCTGCTAGATCGTGAACCGGCCCGGATAGGGCGAAGGAAGGGTTGAGCGTGAGACGTGGCGGATAGTTCCTGGCTCCTTGTGCTGGCGCTGGCCGCCTTCACCTCCGCCACGCTGCTGCCCGGATCCTCGGAGGCAACGCTGATTGGCCTGCACCTTTCGCAGGTCGCACCGGGCTGGCTTTTGCTGGCAGTTGCGTCGACGGCCAACGTCGTTGGCTCATGTGTCAACTGGATGCTAGGCCGGTTCGCGGCCCTGTGTGCCGGGCGGCGCTGGTTTCCGGCAACGCCCGAGCAACTGGACCGTGCGTCAGACTGGTATCGACGTTTGGGCTGGCCGACGCTTCTGCTTTCATGGGTTCCGATCATCGGCGACCCGCTGACGGTCATGGCCGGCATCCTGCGCACACCGCTATGGCTGTTCCTGATCGTTGTGGCCTTTGCCAAGACGGCGCGCTATGCAGCCTTGCTCTGGTTGATCGACCTGATCTGAGCACCAGATTTAATGCCGGCCACGCCAGCCCCCTACGGACGAGCAAGCCACGGACGGCTCTGAATAAGGAGACCGACAATGACGAAAACCCGCACCGAAACCGACACCTTCGGCCCCATCGAGGTCGATGCCGGAAAATATTGGGGCGCGCAGGCGCAGCGCTCGCTCGGCAATTTCAGGATCGGTTGGGAGAAGCAGCCGCAGCCGATCGTGCGCGCGCTCGGCATCGTCAAGCAGGCTGCTGCAGAGGCCAACATGGACCTCGGCCGCCTCGACCCGGCGCTCGGCAAGGCGATCGTCGATGCCGCGCAAGAGGTGATCGATGGCAAGCTGGACGATCACTTCCCGCTGGTCGTCTGGCAGACGGGCTCGGGCACCCAGTCGAACATGAATGCCAACGAGGTGATTTCCAACCGGGCAATCGAGATGCTCGGCGGCGAGATGGGCTCCAAGAAGCCGGTCCATCCCAACGACCACGTCAACATGAGCCAGTCGTCCAACGACACCTACCCGACGGCGATGCACATCGCCTGCGCGGAGGAGATCGTGCACCGGCTGCTGCCGGCGCTGAAGAAGCTGCACGGCGCGCTGGACGCAAAGGCAAAGATGTGGGGCGACATCATCAAGATCGGCCGCACCCACACACAGGATGCAACACCGCTGACGCTCGGCCAGGAGTTTTCCGGCTATGCGCAGCAGGTCGAAAACGGAATCGCTCGCATCGAACAGACCCTGCCGGGCCTGATGCAGCTCGCGCAGGGCGGCACGGCCGTAGGCACCGGCCTCAATGCACCTGTCGGCTTTGCCGAGAAGGTCGCCGCGCGCATTGCCGCGATCACCGGGCTCGAATTCACCAGCGCGCCCAACAAGTTCGAGGCGCTCGCAGCCCACGACGCGATGGTATTCTCCCATGGCGCGATCAACGCGGTCGCGGCGTCGCTGTTCAAGATAGCCAACGACATCCGCTTCCTCGGTTCCGGTCCGCGTTCGGGCCTTGGCGAACTGGCGCTGCCGGAAAACGAGCCCGGCTCGTCGATCATGCCGGGCAAGGTCAATCCCACCCAGTGCGAGGCGCTGACGCAGGTCTGCGTACAGGTCTTCGGCAACCACGCGGCGCTCACCTTTGCGGGCAGCCAGGGCCATTTCGAACTGAACGTGTTCAACCCGGTCATGGCCTACAACTTCCTGCAGTCGGTGCGGCTGATGGCGGATGCAGCGGTCTCCTTCACCGACAATTGCGTCGTCGGGATCGAGCCGCGTGTGGACAACATCAAGGCCGGCGTGGAGCGATCGCTGATGCTGGTGACGGCACTGGCGCCGAAGATCGGCTACGACAATGCGGCTAGGATCGCCAAGACCGCGCACAAGAACGGCACGACACTTCGCGAGGAAGCGCTGGCCACGGGGCTGGTGACGGCGGAAGAGTACGATTCCATCGTACGGCCCGAGGCGATGACGCAGCCGGGGTGAGGCACCCAGAGATTGTGAACGGAATTTTCGGTGCCGTTCGCAATCAATGAACACTGAGTTTGCAGCTCTGCGGATTGTTGCAGCGCACAGATAGTCTATTTGGGTGGAACGAAACCCGGAGAGTTACCTGCCAATGTCAAACGACCTCGTACTACTCGTCGCGCGCATCTTTCTCGTCGCGCTGTTCCTCGCTTCCGGCATCCCGCTGATTTTCGCTCCTGGCGGCTTCGCCGGCTTCATGGGCTCAATCGGCTTGCCCGCACCCATGCTCGTTACGTGGATCGTCATCGCCGTAAAGGTGCTTGGTGGACTGGCCGTTCTCGTCGGCTTCCAGACGCGCTATGCAGCTTATGCTCTTGCCGCCTTCTCGATCGGCTCGGCACTGCTCGGCCACACCAACTGGGCCGACATGAACGAGTTCAACAACTTCTTCAAGAATTTCGCGATCGCCGGCGGCTTCCTTGCCCTGTCGGTCGCGGGCCCGGGCGCGCTGTCGGTTTCCGGCCGCCGCTGATCCCAAGCCCTCCCAAGGCGGATACGAAGAGGCCCGGAGCGATCCGGGCCTTTTCTTTGGGTAGGCTGAAGCAGGCCGTGCATACACTGGCCTAGAGAGAAACTACCCGCCGTTCACCGCTGTCAGCACGCCATCGAGGGTTGCAGCATCCGCGTTGCTCCGCTCCTTCAGCGATTGCACGAGGCACGCTTCCGAGCGCAGGATCACACCGTCTTCCAGTATCTTCAGGTGGTTGGCGCGCAACGTCGAGCCCGTCGTGGTGATGTCGACGATCACGTCCGCCGAACCCGCCGCCGGTGCACCCTCGGTCGCGCCGAGACTCTCCACGATGCGATAGACCTGAATGCCGTGCTGGCTCGAAAAGAACTGCTGGGTCAGCCGCCAGTATTTCGTTGCGATGCGCAAACGGCGGCCATGCCGCTGTCGGAAATCGGCAGCGACGTCGTCGAGGTCCGCCATGGTGTCGACGTCGAGCCAGGCGTCCGGCACGGCGACGACCACGTCTGCGCGGCCGAAGCCGAGCCGCGCGCCAACCGACACGCGCTTTTCCCATTCCGGTATGGTTTCGCGCACGAGGTCCTCGCCGGTCACGCCGAGATCGACTGTGCCTGCGCCGAGCTCACGGGCGATTTCGGACGCGGAGAGGAAAGCGACTTCGATGTCGTCGCGACCTTCGACCCGCGCGCGATAGCGGCGCTCGTCTTCCGGCTGCACGACCACGAGCCCGGCGCGCGTCAGCGCCGCCATCGCCTCATCCTTGAGGCGGCCTTTGGAAGGCAGTGCAAGCGTGATGGTCATGCCGTCTCTCCCCGCAGCGTTGCGATACGGTCGAGCCAGACGGAGAAGCCGACGCCGGGAATGGGGTTCGCAGCGCCGAGAAGTGTGAGCAGGCGGTCGTAGCGGCCGCCGCCGGCGAGCGGCCTTGCGCCGCCAGCGGCTGAAATCTCGAAGACGAGGCCGGTATAATAGTCGAGCGGTCGGCCGAAGCTCGCATCGTAGTCGACGCCGCCTGTTGCCAGTCCATGCGCCCGAAGCGCCTCGACCCGCGCGCCGAACAGATCGAGCGCGGCACCCAGCGATACGCCTGCCTCGCCGGCGAAACCGCCGAGAGCGGCGGCCGCCTCTTCCAGCGGCACGCGAATGGCGAGGAACCGCTTCAGCGCGTCGAAGGCGTCCTTCGACAGCCGGACGCTGCGCAGTTCGGCCTTCTCGATAAGCCGCCGCGCGATTTCCTGGGGGTGCGCCCTGCGTTTGCCGAAAGCCCGGACTGTTCCATCAGTACGCCGACATGGCCGGCAAGGCCATCGATATCGCCCTCGGATACGAAATCGGCGACCGCCTCGGCGGGCGCCGCGCGCTGGGACGGGTTGGCCAGATCGTCGAGCGCGGCCGCAAGCTGCTCGCGCGAGCCGAAGGCGCGCGCCAGCCGCTTCTGCCAGCCGCGCGGCAGGCCGAGTGCGGCCAGCACAGCCTCGAACACGCGCTGGTCGCCTAGCGTGACGGTCAGCGTTTTGCCTGGCAGGGTGCGTGCCAGCAGGGCATGGGCGTCGGCAATCGAGCGGGCGTCGGCGGTGGCGATGTCGGCCTCGCCGAGGTCCTCGATGCCGGCCTGGAAAAATTCCGCCTCGCCCTCGCGGCGCTGGCGGAACACCTCACCCAGATAGCCGTAGCGTCGCGGCGTGCCGGCGCGGCTGGCGATATGGTCAAGGCAGACGGGAATCGTGAATTCAGGCCGCAGGCACAGCGCCTCGCCGGTCTCGCTCTCGGTCAGGAATATGCGGCGGCGCAGATCCTCGCCGGCCATGTCGAGGAACGGATCGGCGGGCTGGATGGTCGGCACGTCGATCAGCCCGGCCCCGCGTTCGGAAAACAGCGCGAGAATATCAGGCGCGAATGAGGGCAGGGCGGTCATGGGTTGGCCTGCGTAAATGTCGCGGCAGACGCTTGCGCTCCACGTTGCCCCCTCTGTCCTGCCGGACATCTCCCCCACAAGGGGGTAGATCAGCCGACTGCACGGCTTTCGCCAATCGTCGGCGTTGGAGAGAAGGTGAAGGGCGTGAAGCTGCCGATCTCCCCCGTGTGGGGGAGATGTCCGGCAGGACGGAGGGGGCGCGACAGGACGCCGGCCTCTGCAATCATTGGTCCCGCTCCGCGGCCTGATCCGCCAGCACCTTGCGCACCGCCTCGATAAGCTCGCTCACAGGCACGGAAAACTGCGCAGGGCGGCTTTCGCGCCATTCGGTGTTGTCGGTGATCGCCTCGGCGGCTTTCGCGCCGGCGACGAGGTCCTTGATCTGCACCTCGCCCTTTTCCAGCTCGTCGCCGCCCTGAATGACGACGCAAGGGCTGCCGCGTCGGTCGGCATATTTCATCTGCGCCTTCATGCCCGAGCCGCCGAGATACATCTCCGCGCGAATGCCTGCCTGGCGCAGCGAGGCGACCATCTTCTGGTAGCGGCCGAGCGCCTCGGTGTCCTTGTCCATGACGAGGACGACCACGGGGCAACGACGTCGGAAGCGTCGAGCTTGCCGAGATTCTGAGTGCCGCGGTCAGGCGCGAGACGCCGATGGAAAAGCCCGTCGCCGGCACCGGCTCGCCACGAAAGCGCGAGACCAGCCCGTCATAACGTCCGCCGCCCGCCACCGAGCCGAAGCGCACGATCTCGCCCTTCTCGTTCGGCACCTCGAACAGCAGCTCCGCCTCGTAGACGGGGCCGGTGTAGTATTCGAGGCCACGCACTACGGAAGGGTCGATTTTTACGCGCCCATCGTCGTAGCCAGCGGCAGCGCATAGCGCGCGGATCTGCTCCAGTTCGTCGACGCCTTCGTTGCCCGCTACCTTGCCTGTCTCGATATAGTCGAGCACCGCATCGATGGCTGTATCATTCAGCCCCGCGCCCTTGGTAAAATCGCCGCTCTCGTCGAGCCTGCCCTTGCCAAGCAGGAGCCTCACCCCGTCCGGCCCGAACTTGTCGAGCTTGTCGATGGCGCGCAGCACGGTGAGCCGGCGGCCGGCGTTCTCGTCTCCGCCGAGCCCGATCGCCTCCAGCACGCCGTCGAGCACCTTGCGGTTGTTGACGCGGATCACGTAGTCGCCACGCTTGATGCCGACGGCTTCCAGCGTGTCGGCCATCATCATCGCCATTTCGGCGTCCGCCGCCACGCCGGGCGTGCCGACGATGTCGGCGTCGAACTGCATGAACTGACGGAAGCGGCCGGGGCCGGGCTTCTCGTTGCGGAACACCCAGCCCTGCCGGTATGACCGGTACGGCTTCGGCACCTGGTCGAAGTTCTCCGCCACGAAGCGCGCCAGCGGCGCGGTCAGGTCGTAGCGCAACGACAGCCACTGTTCGTCGTCGTCCTGGAAGGAAAAGACACCTTCGTTCGGCCGGTCCTGGTCTGGCAGGAATTTTCCGAGCGCGTCGGTGTATTCCACCATCGGCTGCTCGACCGGCTCGAAACCGTAGAGCTCGTAGACTTCGCGGATGCGCGCGGTCATCGCATCGACGGCGCGTATGTCGGCCGCATGGCGATCGACGAAGCCTCGCGGGAGCCGCGCCTTCATCCTGTCCGCCTTGTCAGCCATGGTTTTTCCGTCCGTCTGTCTTGGAGAATGCATCCCCGGCGGGGAGCGCCGGTTTCCTAGCCGATAAGGTCCGGGCGGCAAGGGCGGCAGGTGCGTTGCATTTCAGCAACGCTCAGCCGAATCCCCAGGGGACGTACCAAATGGATATGGCGTTTGTGGAACGCCGGCCCTATCAGCGCGTTCCGAACGAACCCGGCCCGAAACCGGATCGTAACTTTGTTGAAGCTATAACATCGGAAAACCAACCGAGATGTCGCCCGTGAAAGCCGTTATCCTGTCCGTATTCATGCTCTCCGGCATCCTGATGTGGGGCGCGGGCATCTATGCCGCCGACGCGGCAGGCGATCACATCGCCGTCGACGGCTACGGCGTCACCATGGCGACGCGCTAGAGTTTCTGCAGCCACACGGAACCGTCTGGCCTCGCGCAAATCTGGCCGAGAAAATCAGGCTGGAGCAACGTTCGTCAGAACGTTGCCTACGCTAGGCTTGAGCCACCAGAAACCGCTTTTCCGTTCCGTCGACCACCAGTGCGGTCAGCCGCCCGCTGTCGAACGCGGCCGTGTCGACGTTGACACGGTTCCCCATCACCTGCGGCTCGTGATGCGGCGTGTGGCCATGCACCACGACCTTCTCGAACAGGCCGGGATGGTTGAGGAACTCGCCCCGAATCCAGATCAGGTCGTGCGGGCTCTGCGCGTCGAGCGCAACGCCGGGTCGCACGCCGGCGTGACAGAAGAAGAAATCGCCGAACGAGATCGAGCGCGGCAGATCGCGGATAAAAAGCGGATGAGCGTCGGGCATCGCAGCAAGCAGCCGCCGGTGGCTGTCGGCGCGGGCCTGCGGCGTCTGCACATCCAGCACCACACCGTATGAGGCGGCGGTGTCGAAGCCGCCATAGCGCACGAACAACTCCGAATCGGCGGGGAGGCGAGAAAGTCCAGCATGCCTTCGTCGTGGTTGCCCATCAGCGCGACGATACGTTTGTCGCGCGCGGTTGCCTCCACCAGAAAGTCCAGCACCTGCGCGGATTGTGGCCCGCGGTCGGCATAATCGCCGAGGTGGATGATGCGCCAATCCGAAGGCCGGTCGCGCTCGAGTTCGTCGGCGATCAGCGCGTGCATGCGCGTCAGCAGGTCAAAGCGGCCATTGGCGTAGAGCCTCATGCCGTCAGGCGCAGCCGCATCCAGGAAATGTACGCCTTCGTTCACGATGCGCCTCCCGCGCCGATCGGCGGCGTGTCGTTCATCCCTGCCAGCACCTCGGCCACGTGTCGAACTTCCACCGCCGATCCGTCGCGCTTGAGGCGCCCTGCCAGCCCCATCAGGCAACCGAGATCGCCGGCGAGCAGCATGCCCGCGCCGGCGGCACGGATGCTGGCAGCCTTTGCGCCGCAGCCTTGCCCGCGAGGCTGACACAGCCTGCGGCGCCAAGTCCGCAGCAGGTGGCAGCACCCTCCATCTCCCGGAGCGCCAGCCCCTCTACCGAGGCGAGCAGCCGGCGCGGCTGCGGCGCAAGCCCGCCGCCGCACGCGTCCTGATAGGTCACGCTGCCATGAAGCCGCGCATCCACGCGCGAAACGCCCCTGACGTCGACCAGAAAGGCGACCAGCTCGTGCACCTTGGCACAGAACGCTTGCGCGCGTTTCGTCCACGCCTCATCGCCAGCAAAGTAATCCGCATGATAGGCCATCAACGTCTCGGCACAGCTTGCCGAAGGCGCCACCACATAGTCGAAATCCTCGAAGGCGCGGATGGTTGCTTCGGCAGCCGCACGGGCGTCGGCTGCATCGGCAACGCCGCGCGATGGCCGTCCGCAGCAGCTCTGCGCTGCCGGCACCTCGACGATGCAGCCGGCATCCTCGAGCAGCTTCACCGCCGCGAAACCCACGCTCGGTCGAAACAGATCGACAAGACACGTAACGAACAGGCCGACGCGCGGCGGTTTTGAACTGGTTTGCCGCAAAATTGGTCCCGTACGCACACTATTTGCCTGTCGCGATTGCGGATTTTCCACTACCCGCGGCGCTTGAGCTGGTTATAAGGACTGTGCTTCGCTGGCGGAAGGCCCCGCCGCGATGAAGGAGGAAGCGATGTCCGGCCTTGCCATGCCAGGCCCTCGATACGGCCACGCTTGCGCGGCGCGACGAGATCGTTGCCGATATGCGCATCATCGTGCCCGGCGAGGGTGTGGTCGACACCGAAAACGCGATGCGTCCGTTTGAGACGGATGCGCTGACGGCCTACCGGCAGCTTCCGCTGGTGGTGGTGCTGCCGCAGACGACGGCGCAGGTGGCGCGCATCCTCAAATATTGCTCCGACCGCAATATCCGTGTCGTGCCGCGCGGCTCGGGCACCTCGCTGTCGGGCGGTGCCTTGCCGCTGGGCGATGCGGTGCTGCTGGTGATGAGCCGCTTCAACCGCATCCTCGACATCGACTACGCCAACCGCACCGTCACGGCGCAGCCGGGCGTCACCAATCTCGGCATCACCAACGCCGTCCAGCACGAAGGTTTCTATTACGCGCCGGACCCGTCCTCGCAGATCGCCTGCTCGATCGGCGGCAATGTCGCGGAAAATTCCGGCGGCGTGCACTGCCTGAAATACGGGCTCACGGCCAACAACGTGATCGGCGTCGAGATGGTGCTGATGAATGGCGAGGTGGTGCGCCTGGGCGGCAAGCATCTCGACGCGGAGGGCTACGACCTGCTCGGCATCATGACCGGTTCGGAGGGGCTGCTGGGCGTAGTGACAGAGGTTACCGTGCGCATCCTGAAGAAGCCGGAGACGGCCCGCGCCGTGCTGCTCGGCTTCCCGTCCAGTGAACAGGCGGGCCAGTGCGTCGCCGACATCATCGGCGCAGGCATCATCCCCGGCGGCATGGAGATGATGGATCGCCCGGCGATCAAGGCGGCGGAGGACTTCGTCCAGGTCGGTTATCCGCTCGACGTGGAAGCGCTGCTGATCGTGGAACTCGACGGACCGGGCGCCGAGGTCGACCACCTGATTGCCGAAGTCGAGGCGATCGCCGGCCGCAATGGCTCGACCACCTGCCGTATATCCACCTCCGAAGAGGAGCGCATGGCGTTCTGGGCCGGCCGCAAGGCAGCCTTTCCCTGCGGTCGGCCGCATCTCCCCCGATTATCTGTGCATGGACGGCACGATCCCGCGCAAGGAACTGCCGAAGGTGCTGGCGGGCATGCGCGAGCTTTCGGAAAAATACCGGCTGCGGGTCGCCAACGTCTTCCATGCTGGTGATGGAAACCTCCATCCGCTCATTCTCTACGATGCCAACAAGGACGACGAGCTTGAGCGCGCCGAGGCGTTCGGTGCCGACATATTGCGCCTGTGCGTCAAGGTCGGCGGCGTGCTGACGGGCGAACACGGCGTCGGGGTCGAAAAGCGCGACCTGATGCCGGAGATGTTCTCCGAGGATGACCTCAATCAGCAGATCAGGGTCAAATGCGCCTTCGACCCGAACCACCTGCTCAACCCCGGCAAGGTGTTCCCGCAACTCCACCGCTGTGCCGAACTCGGCCGCATGCACGTCCATCGCGGACAGGTGGCGTTCCCGGACATTCCGAGGTTTTGAGATAGGCCCACGGCCCGGCCAGATTGACAAACAGGCATGACCACCTTCACCCCCGATACAGCCGACGAAACGCTCGAGGCCATTCGCTGGGCCGTCTCCGAGGAGACGCCGCTTGAAGTGCTGGGGCAGGGCTCCAAGCGCGGGATCGGCCGCCCGGCGCAGACCGAACATGCGGTGGACCTGTCACGGCTGACCGGCGTGACGCTCTACGAACCAGAGGAACTGGTGCTGTCCGCACGTGCCGGCACGTCGCTGGCCGAATTGCAGGCGCTTCTGGCGCAGCATCGACAGGAATTTGCATTCGAACCGATGGACTATGGACCGTTGCTCGGCGTCGACCCGGGCCGGGGCACCATCGGCGGTGTGCTCGCGGCCAATCTTGCCGGCCCGCGCCGCCTCAAGGCAGGCGCGGCGCGTGATCATATCCTCGGCGTCCATGCCGTTTCGGGGCGCGGGGAGGCGTTCAAGTCGGGCGGGCGGGTGGTCAAGAACGTCACCGGCTACGACCTTTCCAAGGCGATGGCCGGCTCGTGGGGCACGCTGGCAGTGGTGACCGACGTGACCTTCAAGGTGTTGCCCGCGGCAGAGACCGAAGCGACGCTTGTGCTGCGCGGGCTGACCGAGGAACAGGCCGCCGATGCGATGGCGATCGCCATGGGATCGAGCGGCGAGGTTGCCGGTGCGTCCCACCTGCCCGAAAGCGTGACCGGCCGCGTGCTCGATGGAGCATTGGCGGGCCAGGGCTCCACCCTTTTGCGCCTCGAAGGGTTCGGCCCCTCGGTCGCCTACCGTTTCGAGCGGCTTGCTGCTCTTCTTTCAGGCCATGGAACGCACGAGCGGCTGGAGGAAGAACAGTCGCGCCGCGTCTGGCGCGAGATCCGCGACTGCCTTCCCTTCGCCGACGGCACCCAGCGCCCGGTCTGGCGCGTCTCGATGGCACCGTCGGACGGCCATCGCATGGTCATGGCGTTGCGCATGGGTGCCGCGGTCGATGCCTTTTATGATTGGCAGGGCGGCCTCGTCTGGCTGCGCATGGAGGGCGATCCCGAGGCCGATGCGCTGCGGCACCTGATCGCCCGCCATGGCGGCGGCCACGCGACGCTGGTCCGTGCCGCGCCGTCTGTCCGTGCCGCCGTGCCGGTCTTCCAGCCACAGCCGCCGGCGCTTGCCGCGCTTTCGCAGCGCCTGAAGGATCAGTTCGATCCGAAAGGCATCCTCAATCCCGGACGGTTGAATGCCTAACCGGTCCATGACAGCTTCGATCCGTTCTCACAGGGAGATCACGCAATGTCCGATCCGAACATGAACCCGGTGCCGCGCAGCACGGATGGCTGGCTCGACCCGGGCCCGAAGAACGTGCAGGTGATCTATATCTGCTACATCGTCGGTTTCGTGATCGGCATCACCACGCTGGTGGGTATCGTTCTCGCCTACCTCAACCGCGGCAAGTCGCCCGCCTGGGTCGAAACCCATTACACCTGGGCAATCCGCACCTTCTGGATCGGTCTTCTGTTCGGCTTCATTTCGCTGCTGCTGCTGTTCGTCGCCATCGGGTTCCTGACGGCGCTTGCGACTGCGGTCTGGGCAATCGTGCGCATCGTGATCGGGCTACAGGCCATCGGCCGCAGCGAGCCGATCAAGAACCCGCAAAGCTGGCTGATCTAGTTCGAATGCAGACCAACTTTTCCCTCGCCCAGCTTGCCGACGCGCATGTCGCCGAATCGGAGCAGATTCTGCGCAAATGCGTGCATTGCGGGTTCTGCACGGCGACATGCCCCACCTATGTGACGCTCGGCAACGAGCTGGATAGCCCGCGCGGGCGCATCTACCTAATCAAGGACATGCTGGAAAACGGCAGGGCCGCGGACGAGGAGATCGTCACCCACATTGACCGCTGCCTCTCGTGCCTCTCCTGCATGACGACCTGCCCGTCGGGCGTGCACTACATGCACCTCGTCGATCACGCTCGTGCGCATATCGAGCAGACCTACCGCAGGCCGTTCCTCGACCGCACGATCCGCGCGGTGCTGGCGGCGGTCCTGCCCTATCCGGCGCGTTTCCGGTTCGCGCTCGGGCTCGCGCGTTTTGGCCGGCCGTTCGCGGGGCTGTTCGACAAGGTCCGGCCGCTGAAGCCGCTTGCGGCCATGCTGAGGCTGGCGCCTTCTTCCGTGCCGGCAAAGCAGGACGCGGTGTCGACCGCCCCAGCACAGGGCGTCCAACGACGCGGCCGCGTCGCCATCCTTGCCGGCTGCGCGCAGTCGGTGCTGGACCCAGGCATCAACGCGTCGACCGCGCGGCTGCTCGCGCGCTTCGGCGTCGAGGTTGTCGTGCCAGTGGGGGAGGGTTGCTGCGGTGCTCTGGTCCATCACATGGGCCGCGAGGATGACGCGCTGGCTGCGGCAAGGCGCAATGTCGACGCCTGGACGCGTGAGATCGAAGCCGGCGGGCTGGATGCCATCATCATTACCGCGTCGGGCTGCGGCACCACGATCAAGGATTACGGTTTCATGCTCCGCCTCGATTCGGCCTATGCGGAAAAGGCCGCCCGTGTGTCGGCGTTGGCGAAGGACATCACGGAGTATCTCGCGACCCTCGATCTCCCGGAACCCGACACACGTCCGGGCCTGACCGTGGCCTATCACTCCGCCTGCTCGATGCAGCACGGCCAGAAAATCCTGCGCCAGCCGAAGGACCTGCTGGCGCGCGCGGGCTTCCACGTCAGGGAGCCGGCAGAAGGGCATCTGTGCTGCGGCTCTGCCGGCACCTACAATATCCTGCAGCCCGAAATCTCGCGCACGCTGCGCGATCGCAAGGTCAGGAACATCGAGGCGACCGGCGCGGTGGCGGTCGCCACAGGCAATATCGGCTGCATGACGCAGATCGCCTCCGGCTCCGAGCTGCCGGTGATCCATACCGTCCAGCTTCTCGACTGGGCCTGGGGCGGACCGAAGCCGGCCATGCTGCCGGATGCAATAGCGCCTTCGCCCGAGGTGGCTGCCTGAACCGTCAGCCAGCCAGGCGCCGCCGCCACAGCACGAACGGGATCGATACCACATACATGGTGATGCCGTAGACGCCCGATGGCAGGCTGAACGGCGGCAGCGCCGAGGCCTGCTCGACGATCAGCGAGCCGACGGTGATGCCCAGTGTGGCGTTCTGGATGCCGGTCTCGATGGAGATCGCCGTTGCTTCATCGCGGCTGAGCGAGAACAGGCGGGCAAGGCCCAGTCCGAGGGCCAGCAGCAGCACGTTGAGAATCACCACGACCGGGCCGAGCGCGTAGAGGTTCTCGACGAGCAGCCGCCAGTTGGTCGCGACGGCGCCTACAACCACGATGACGAACAACGCCAGCGCGATCTTCTCCACAGCGCCTTCGATCGTTTGTGCGAAGCCGCTCGCGAACCCGCGCAGCAGCATGCCGAGGATCACCGGCACCGCGGTGATGAGGAACATCGAAAGCCCGAGCGCCGTCACGTCGACTGCCGGCGCGTCGAGGCCCATGAAGCGGTCCGCGAAAAACGCAACCAGAAACGGCACCGTCGCCACCGCCACGAGACTTATGATGCCTGTCAGCGAGATCGAAAGTGCGAGGTCGCCCTTGCCGTATTTCGTCAGGACGTTGGAGGTTACGCCGCCGGGGCACAGCGACAGGATCATGATGCCGACCGCTAGCTCCGGCGGCAGGTTAAAGATTACCGCCAGCGCATAAGCGACGATCGGGATGAGGATCAGTTGCGAGGCCGCACCGATGGCAAAGGCCTTCGGCTGCAGCAATACGCGCCGAAAGTCAGCCAGGGTCAGGCCGAGACCCAGCGAGAACATGATGATTGCCAGCGCAAGCGGCAGGAATACTGTCAGAAGCATGTTTATTGGTCCCCCGAACGGCTGCCCTCCCGCAGCCTCGCCAATCCTTAGCGAAAGCCGCTACGTCAGACAAATGCGGCGAACCTAAACAAGGGGCGGCCCGACCAATGCCGGACCGCCCCTTTTTAGCGACAGCGGAGCTGACTGCCGCTTGTCGGCGCCGCCCGTCCCCTGGGCGTACCGCCATCCCCTGCTCCGGAATTGACGCGCAGAAACTAGATCACGACCACCTTGGCTCCGACGGGCACGCGGTCATAGAGGTCGATGACGTCCTCGTTGCGCATGCGGATGCAACCTGATGACACCGCCCGGCCGATGGTCGAGGGCTGGTTCGTCCCGTGGATACGGTAAAGTGTGGACCCCAGATAGAGCGCACGCGCGCCGAGTGGATTGGCCGGGCCGCCCTTCATATGCGCGGGCAGTATGCGCCCCTTCTTCTTCTCACGGGCGATCATCTCCGCCGGCGGACGCCAGTCGGGCCATTCCGCCTTGCGCGTCACCTTGTGCGAGCCAGCCCACTCGAAGCCCGGCTTGCCGGTGCCGACGCCGTAACGGCGCGCCTGGCCGCCCGGTTCGACGAGGTAGAGCAGGTTCTGCGTGGTATCGATGACGATGGTGCCGGGTGCGTGAGGGCCGTCATAGGCGACGGTCTGCGGCAGGAATTTCGGATCGATCTGCGCACCCGCGTCACGTGTGGCGCTGGGTAGCGCCGCCGTCTGCATCTGGTCGGGTGCGGGCGCGATTGCCACACGCGCCCGTTCACGGACGATCGGCTGCGGCGCAACGCGGACCTGCACGCCGGGCAGGCCATGGCGAACCGGCTCGCGACGCTGGTAGCCGGCGGGCGCGCGTTGCAACTGCAACACCCAGGGCGCAGAAAGATCGGGGCTGACGACGACCGGCGGCCGTTCGCGGTAGCGCTCCTGCGCAATGGCCTGCGACGTCAGTCCAGTCAGGGCGGCGGCGACCGCCAGCGAAAGAAAATGTCTCATCGAACCTACTCGCAACATCTCGTCGTGAGAAATGCCGCAAACCGGGTGGCAGGCGGCTGTTTCATGGCTGATTGTCAGGAGAGGCAACGCAAAAAGTGTGAACGGACTTCCGTAAAATGCCGCCTTTTGCGTAAACCTTCAGGTGTGGTTACCGCGTCGTTGAGCGGCATGGTAAAAGCGAACTTAAGGAACCTTTCGAAGATGGATGGATCGAACGGCCTGGTGACGGGCGAAGACGGCGTGGTGCGCTGCGCGTGGCACGGCAACCTGCCGGACTATCAGCGTTACCACGACGAGGAATGGGGGCGGCCCGTGGTGGATGACATCCGGCTGTTCGAAAAACTCTGCCTCGAAGGGTTCCAGTCCGGCCTGTCGTGGCTGACGATCCTGCGCAAGCGCGAGAACTTCCGTACGGCGTTCGATGGATTCGACTTCCGCAAGCTGGCCGTCGCGGATGAGACCGCCGAGATCGAACGGCATCTGCAGGACCCCGGCATCGTCCGCCATCGTGGCAAGATCGCCTCGGTCTACAACAACGCGCGCCGGGCGGTTCACCTGTCAACGGAACGCGGCTCGTTGTCCGCATTCTTCTGGTCGTTCGAGCCCACACCGACCCAGCGTCCCGCGGTGATCGACATCGCAGCCGTGCGCGCCATGCCGAAGACGGAGACTTCGACCAACATCTCGAAGGAGCTGAAGAAGCGCGGCTGGTCCTTCGTCGGCCCGACCACGGTCTACGCCTTCATGCAGGCGATGGGCATGGTCAACGACCACATCGAAGGCTGCATCTGTCGTGCCGAAGTCGAGCAGGCAAGGTCTGCATTCAAGCGGCCGCTCTAGGCTGTTCCTGCACGATGCGGCCTGGCAGGCATGCGAGCCGTATTAATCTGGTCATCGATGGGCGGCAGTTTGGCACTAGTGACAGGCTAGGCCGCTTCGGCTAATTCCGGGCGCCCGGCAGAGGCCGGCAATAATGACAGCGGACGGAGTGCAATGGCCGAACTGATAGAGACACTGGATGAACTCGCGGAAGGCTACGCGGCGATCTTTTGCGACGTCTGGGGTGTCGTTCACAACGGCATTCGTCCCTTCCAGAATGCAGTGGATGCGCTCAGGCGCGCGCGTCAGAAGGGCAAAGCGGTCGTGCTGCTGACCAATTCGCCGCGCCCGAGCAAGGGCGTGGTCGAGCAACTGGGTGCGATCGGCGTTGCCGAGGATTGCTGGGACAGTATCGTCACCTCGGGCGACGTGACCCGCGACCTGATCAGCGATGGCCCGCGGCGCGTCTTCCACATCGGCGACGAGCGACAGCTTGCGATCTATGATGATCTAGATGTCGAGCTCGTCGAGGAATTCGAGGCGCAGACGGTTGTCTGCACGGGCTTTCTCGACGATGAAACGGAGGGGCCGGAGGACTACGCCGAACTGCTGCAGCGCCTGCGCGCCCGCAACCTGCCATTCATCTGCGCCAATCCGGATATCGTGGTCGAACGCGGCGACAGGCTGATATGGTGCGCCGGCGCGCTCGCCCGCGACTATGCCCAGCTTGGGGGCGCACCGAGATTGCCGGCAAGCCGCACCGGCCGATCTACGAAGCCGCGCTGGCTTCTGCTGCCGACGTTCTTCGCCGTGACGTGGAACGTAGCGAGGTATTGGCGATCGGAGATGGCATGCTCACGGATGTCAAAGGCGCGGCGAGCAACGGTTTCGACGTGCTCTACGTCTCCGGCGGCATCCATGCCGCCGAGTATGGTAGCGAGCTTGCACCGGATCGCGAGCGCCTGACGGCCTTTCTCGACAAGCACGGCTACCGCCCAGTCGCCGTCATCCCGCGTCTCCGGTAGTCGTCCATGAGCCGCCAGCCGATCGAGCGCATTGCCGGCTCTTCAACCCTTCCCGCTTCGTGCCGGGGAGGCGTGGTCGCCATCGGCAATTTCGACGGTGTGCATCGCGGCCACCAGACCGTGCTCGCCCGCGCACTGGCCGAGGCCGAGCGGCGCGGCGTGCCCGCGCTGGCGCTGACCTTCGAGCCGCATCCGCGCGCCGTCTTCCGACCGGACGTGCCGCTCTATCGTATCACGCCCGCGCCCGTTCGCGCCCGGTTGCTTCAGGTGCTGGGTTTCAGGGCCGTGATCGAGCAGCCGTTTGACCGGCAGTTCTCGTCGCTCAGCGCCGATGCGTTCGTGAGCGACGTGCTGGTCGACGGGCTCGGGATCAGCCATGTCGTTACCGGCTTCGATTTCCATTTCGGCAAGAACCGGCAGGGCGGGCCTGCCTTCCTGATGGAAGCCGGCGAGCGGCTCGGCTTCGGCGTCAGCCTCATCGACGCCTTCCGGGATGAGGGCGCTCAAGTTGTCTCGTCGAGCCGCATCCGCGAACTGCTTTCGGCCGGCGAGGTTGCGGAAGCAGCGGGGCTGCTCGGCTACCGATACACCGTTGAGGCGGAGGTCTCGCACGGGAAAAAGCTGGGCCGCCAGCTCGGCTTTCCGACCGCGAATATGCAGTTGCCCGTTTCCACCGGCCTCAGGCATGGCATCTATGCGGTGCGCTTGCACCGCGCCGATGGTTCGCTTCATGACGGCGTGGCAAGCTTCGGCCGCCGGCCGACCGTCACCGAGGACGGCGCGCCGCTGCTCGAGACATTCGTGTTCGACTTCTCCGGCGATCTCTACGGTGAGGTCTGCAGCGTCTCGTTCTTCGGTTTCCTGCGCGGTGAGGAGAAGTTCGACGGGCTGGAGCCGCTCATCGCGCAGATGAAGCGCGACGAGGACGAAGCGCGCGCGCTGCTCTCTGCTGTGCAGCCTTTGTCCGAACTGGATCGCACGATTGCGTTTTAATCGTCCGGCGGGTGGACGAATCTGGACCCTTAATGCAAAATTTACCGAACGCTTGCAGTGCTGAATGCAAGAGTATCGCGTAGGTGAGTGGTATGAACCGCCAAAAATATCTGGGTATCGCGCTGACAGCGCTCGCTACACTTGGCCTGGCCGCGCCTGCAGCCGCCGAGGGATGGTTCTCAGGAGACTGGTATCTGAAGCTTGGAGGCACCGCGCTTTATTCACCGAAATTCGACGGTGCTTCGGGTCGTTCGCTCGCCTTCCAGCCGATCGTTTCGCTGGGCAAGCACGGTCGCTCGTCGCGCTTTTCCTCGCGCAATGACAACATCTCGCTGGCGCTGGTCGATACCGGTCTGATCCGCGCGGGCGCTGCCGGCAAGCTGGTTTTCCGCCGCGATGGAGACACCGATGCGCGCCTGATCGGCCTGTCGCCGGTGCGCTTCGGCGGGGAGCTAGGCGGTTTTGCCGAGATCTATCCTACTGACAACATGCGCATGCGTGCCGAGCTGCGCCATGGCATCCGTTCGCATGACGGCGTAGTGGCCGACCTGTCGGCCGACTTCTTCGTCAACGTTACCGATACGATCCAGATTTCGGCCGGTCCGCGTGCCCGCTGGGCATCGGCGGACTATTTCGATGCCTACTACGGCGTCGATGCAGCCGAGTCGGCGGCAACCGGCCTGTCCGAATATGCGCCGGGCAGCGGCTTCGCCTCTGCTGGCGTCGGCGGCGCGGTCAACTGGAAGGCGACGGACAGGCTCGACACCAGCCTCTTCGCCGAATACGCGCGGCTGACGGGGCCGGCGGCGGATTCGAGCCTGGTTCGCGAGGGCGGCTCCCGCGACCAGTTCACGCTCGGCGCCAGCGCGACGTGGCGCTTCGACTTTTCGATCCGCTAGCCGACACGTGCATTCGCCTCTTTATTCCGCGTCTCCGCTCGGCTAAAAGCGCGGACCATGAGACAGCGCGCGCTTCCCATCGCGATCACGATACGAATTATTGGCCCGGCTTTCCGGGCGGCCTGAGCGGCTGCCGGAAGGTCCGGGTATTTCGCGCGCCGCCCGCCCGCGCGCCTTTCGCCTGTTTGACAAGACACCCGCCCGGAGCCACGCCGCCCGGGCCGACGATGCGACGAGATCATGACGACCGCTGAGAAGATCGACTATTCCAAGACCCTCTATCTGCCGCAGACGGAGTTTCCGATGCGCGCCGGCCTGCCGGACAAGGAGCCGCTGCTGGTCAAGCGCTGGCAGGAGATGAAGCTCTACAACCGCCTGCGCGAAAGCGCTGCCGGCCGGCCGCTCTATGTGCTGCACGACGGCCCGCCCTACGCCAACGGCAACATCCATATCGGCCACGCGCTCAACAAGATCCTCAAGGACGTCATCACCCGCTCGTTCCAGATGCGCGGTTATGATTCCAATTACGTGCCGGGTTGGGACTGTCACGGCCTGCCGATCGAGTGGAAGATCGAGGAGCAGTACCGCGCCAAGGGGTTGGACAAGGACCAGGTGCCGGTCAACGAATTCCGCAAGGAATGCCGCGACTTCGCGCAGCACTGGATTGAGGTGCAGACCGGGGAGTTCAAGCGCCTCGGCATCGAGGGCGATTTCGACAATCCCTATACGACGATGAACTTCCACGCCGAGGCGCGCATCGCCGGCGAGCTGATGAAGTTCGCCATGTCCGACCAGCTCTATCGCGGCTCCAAGCCGGTGATGTGGTCCGTGGTGGAGCGCACCGCGCTGGCGGAGGCAGAGGTCGAATATCAGGACTATGAGTCGGATACGATCTGGGTGAAGTTCCCAGTGATGATTGCACCGGACGCAACGGTGGTGCAATTCTCTGAAGGAGGGTCTGCTGTTGTTTCTCCGCCGGAGAGCCTTGGGCACGCCTCGGTCGTCATCTGGACGACGACTCCTGGACGATCCCCGGCAACCGTGCAGTGGCCTATTCGCCGCGCATCTCCTACGGACTTTACGAGGTAACTGCCGCGGAGAACGATTTTGGCCCGAAGCCCGGCGAGAAACTGATCTTCGCCGATGCGCTAGCCGAAGAGTCTTTCGCCAAGGCAAAGCTTGAATACAAAAGGCTGCGCAAGGTCGAGGCTGATGAGTTGTCATCCATGGTGCTGGCGCACCCGCTGGCGGGCTTTGGTGGTGGATACGACTTTGAAGTTCCGCTTCTCCCCGGCGACCATGTCACCGACGATGCCGGTACTGGTTTCGTCCACACTGCGCCGGGCCATGGCCGCGAGGACTTCGACGCGTGGATGGACGCAGGCAAGGAGCTTGCCGCGCGCGGCATCGAAACGCGCATCCCCTTCACCGTGGACGATGCCGGCTACTTCACCAAGGATGCGCCGGGCTTCGGGCCGGACCGCGAAGGCGGGGCCGCGCGTGTCATCGACGACAACGGCAAGAAGGGCGACGCCAACAAGGCCGTCATCGAGGCGTTGATCGCCGCGAACATGCTGTTTGCGCGTGGGCGGTTGAAGCACTCCTACCCGCATTCCTGGCGTTCCAAGAAGCCGGTGATCTTCCGCAACACGCCGCAGTGGTTTGTCTATATGGACAAGGACCTGGGCGGCTACGGCCTTCCTCGGGAAGGCCGAGCGTCCGACCGGACGCCGGGCGACGTTTCGCCCGCCCCCGCGGAGGCCAGCGAGCGGAGCGAGCGCTCGGCCGTGAGCGCTAACGAACCCGACACGCTGCGTAGCCGCGCGCTCAAGGCCATCGACGACACGCGCTTCGTGCCGGCCGCCGGCCAGACCCGCCTGCGCGCGATGATCGAGGACCGGCCCGACTGGGTTCTTTCCCGTCAAAGGGCATGGGGCGTGCCGATCTGTGTCTTTGCCGACGAGAATGGCGAGGTGCTGAAGGACGTGGCCGTCAACGCCCGCATTCTGGAGGCCTTCGAAGCCGAGGGCGCGGACGCTTGGTTTGCTGAGGGCGCGCGCGAGCGCTTCCTGGGTTCGCGCGCCAACGAGCCGTGGACGATGGTGATGGACATCCTCGACGTCTGGTTCGATTCGGGCTCGACCCACACCTTCACGCTGGAAGATCGCCCGGACCTGAAGTGGCCGGCCGACGTCTATCTCGAAGGCTCCGACCAGCATCGCGGCTGGTTCCATTCCTCGCTGCTGGAAAGCTGCGGCACGCGGGGCAGGGCGCCTTACGACACCGTCATCACCCATGGCTTCACCATGGATGAGGACGGCCGCAAGATGTCGAAGTCGCTCGGCAATACGGTCGTGCCGCAGGACGTTATGAATCAGTCGGGCGCCGACATCCTGCGCCTGTGGGTCATGACCACCGACTATTGGGAAGACCAGCGCCTCGGCAAGAACGTGCTGCAGACCAATATCGACGCCTATCGCAAGCTCCGGAACACCATTCGCTGGATGCTCGGCACGCTCGCCCATGACGATGGCGAAGACGTTCCCGTCGCCGAGATGCCGGAGCTGGAACGGCTGATGCTGCATCGGCTGGCCGAGCTCGATGAACTCGTGCGCAAGGGCTACGACGCTTTCGACTTCAAGCGCATCACCCGCACGCTGATCGACTTCATGGTCGTCGAGCTGTCAGCGTTCTATTTCGACGTGCGCAAGGACACGCTCTACTGCGACGCTCCATCGAGCACGCGGCGCAAGGCGGCCATCGTCGTCGTGCGCCGGCTGTTCGACAGCCTCGTGACTTGGCTTGCGCCGATGCTGCCGTTCACCATGGAGGAAGCCTGGCTCGACCGTCATCCGCGGGCTGAATCCGTGCACCTGGAGCAGTTCCCCACCATTCCCGCCGAATGGAAGGACGAGAAGCTTGCCGCCAAGTGGCGCAAGGTGCGGCAGGTTCGCCGCGTCGTCACGGGCGCACTGGAGATCGAGCGGCGCGAGAAGCGCATCGGCTCCTCGCTGGAGGCCGCGCCGATCGTTCACGTTACCGATCCGGAGCTGCGTGCGGCAATCGCCGACGTCGACATGGCCGAGACCTGCATCACAAGCGGCATCACGATCGTGGATACGCCGGCACCCGACATCGCCTTCACGCTGGACGAGGTGAAGGGCGTGGGCGTCGTCCCGGCCATGGCCGGTGGAGCCAAGTGCGCGCGCTCCTGGCGCTATACGTCCGATGTCGGCTCCGATCCGGAGTTCCCGGACGTTTCGGCGCGCGATGCCGCGGCATTGCACGAACTGCGTGCGCTCGGCCGGTTGTAAACAGTCATCGGCGGGCAAATGTCCTCCGACATTGCCCGCCGGAGCCGATTAGGGTACAAGGCGCGCTGACTGAACGCCTTGTTGTCGCCGGATTTTCTGGCGAAACTGGACGTCCGGCGCGTTTTTCGCCCGATGTGAGAGGCAAGTTTCAGTGAAGATCGACCGCATTCAAACGCGTGGCCGCACGCCGCTCCTTCTTGGTGCTTCCATGGCATGCGCCGCAACGCTGCTTTCGGGCTGCATGGGCTCGCCCACTTACGGCACCGGCAAGACCGCCAACCAGCAGCTTGTCGAGGATCTCACCGGCATTCTCTCTGTCGGCCCGGCCGACAAAGGCCCCGAGATCGCCTACAATCCACGGCCGAAGCTGGTCCAGCCGGCCTCGCTCGAGGTTCTGCCCGAGCCACAGCAGGATTTGGCCAGTGCTGGCAATCCGGCCTGGCCCGAGTCGCCCGAGGAACGCCGCGCGCGCATTCGCGACGAGGCGACCGCCAACCAGAACAATTCCTCCTACAGGCCCCAGGTTGCGCCCGGGGGCGTTGGCAAATCCGATCCCAACTACGATCCGGAGCGCTGGGGGCTCAGCCCATGGTCAGCGGTGCTGCCCAGCGGGCGGAAGTGCAGCGTCGCCTACGCGAGCGCAATCAGGGCGAAGCGACCAGCCGCCGTTACCTGAGCGAGCCGCCGCTCGACTACCGCCAGCCGAACGCGACGGCGCCCGTTGGCGATCTCGGCGAGGAAGAGTGGAAGAAGGAACGTCGCGTCAAGCGTGCGTCGAGCAAGTCTTCCTGGCGCGACTACGTACCCTGGCTTTGAGGACCGGTCTTCAGCGCCGGTCCCTGAAGAAGTTTTTCAGCATTTCAGAAGCGCGTTGTTCGCCGATGCCGGCGTAGACATCCGGCGCGTGATGGCAGGTGGGCTGCGCGAAATAGCGTCCGCCGCTGACGACGGCGCCGCCCTTTTCGTCGACTGCGCCGAAATAGAGCCGCCGGATGCGCGCGAAGGAAATTGTCGCCGCGCACATCGGGCAAGGCTCCAGCGTCACGTATAGATCGGCGTCGGGAAGCCTTTCGCTGGCCACGAGCCGGCAGGCATCGCGGATCGCCAGGATTTCGGCATGGGCCGTGGGATCGTTCAGTTCACGTGTCCTGTTTCCCGCCTTTGCAAGCACCGTTCCGTCGTGGACGACGACAGCGCCGATCGGCACTTCGCCGCGGTCGCGCGCGGCTTCCGCCTCGGCAAACGCGGCTTCCATGAAGGGGGACGATCTCATGCGTTCTCCGCCACTGACATTTCACTCGCAAGGCCCTATGCGGTCTGATAGTTACCCGCGCTGAAAGGCGAGCGCCACATGAACGATGACAAGAAAAGACCGCCGCGCGGCGACGCAGGACGCGGCCCGCGCGGTGAAGGTGGCGAAAAGCGCCAGTTCCGCAAGCGTGACGACGGCGAAGGCCGGCCCGGCGCCAAGGCCGATGGCGAGCGCAAACCCTTCCGCAAACGCGACGACCGTCCCGCCGGCGAAGGCGGTGATAAGCGTCCGTTCCGTAAACGCGAGGATGGTGAGCGCCGGCCCTACGCGAAGGCAGAAGGTGAGCGCAAACCCTTCCGAAAGCGCGGACCGTCCCACTGGGGAGGGCGAAAAGCGTCCGTTCCGCAAGCGCGAGGACGGCGAGCGCAGGCCCTATGCGAAGGCCGAAGGCGAGCGCAAACCGTTCCAGAAGCGCGAGGATCGTCCAAGGGGAGAGGGTGGCGACAAGCGACCATTCCGCAAGCGCGAGGACGGCGAACGCAGGCCCTATGCGAAGGCGGACGGGGAGCGCAAGCCGTTCCATAAACGCGACGACACCGCAGCACCGCGTCCAGGCAAGCGGGAACGCGAGGTGGCAGTGGATGCGGGTGAGGCGGCTGCTACGAGCGAGCGCATCGCCCGGCGTCTTGCACGGGCTGGCGTGGCCTCGCGTCGCGACGCCGAGGAAATGATCGCGGCCGGCCGCGTCAGGCTCAACGGCAAGGTTCTCGACACGCCGGCGGTCAATGTCGGTCCACGCGACCGTATCGAGCTCGATGGCAATGAAATTCCCGCCATCGAGCGGACGCGGCTGTTCCTGTTCCACAAGCCGGCCGGTGTGGTCACCACCAACCGCGATCCGGAGGGCCGCACGACCGTCTTCGACATCCTGCCGAAGAAGCTGCCGCGGCTCATGACCGTCGGGCGGCTGGACATCAACACCGAGGGGCTGCTGCTGCTGACCAATGATGGCGGCCTGTCGCGTGTGCTCGAACTGCCGGCCACGGGCTGGCTGCGCCGCTATCGCGTGCGCGTGCACGGCAAGGTCGAGCCGGAGGCGCTGGCCGCCCTCAAGGATGGCATCGCCGTCGACGGCGTTTTCTACGGCGGCGTTGAAGCGACGCTCGATCGCGAGCAGGGCTCCAATGCCTGGCTGACGGTCGGCCTGCGCGAGGGCAAGAACCGCGAGGTCAAGAACATCCTCGGCGCGCTCGGGCTCGACGTGACGCGGCTGATCCGGCTGTCCTATGGCCCCTTCCAGCTTGGCGAACTTGCCGAGGGCGAGGTGCGAGAACTCAAGGGCAAGCTCCTGCGCGACCAGCTCGGCGAACGCCTGATCGAGGAATCGGGCGCGAATTTCGATGCGCCGGTGCTCAACGAATTCTCCAACAAGCCGGTCTCGGCCACCTCGGAGAAGAAGCGCGAGGAGCCGGCTGAAAGGCCCAATCGCAAGCGCGAACGCGAGCAAAAGCGCGAGGACGCGCTGGGGCGGCTGCAGACTAAGCCGATGCGTGGGGCGGGCCCGAAACGGGGAAATCCCAACGACAGGGCCGCGCCGGCCGTCGGAAAGTTCCCGCGAGCCAAGGACGGTCCGCGCGAGGAGCGTCAGCCCGAGAAGCAGCGTTCGCGTACGGCCAATGTCTGGATGGCGCCCGGCGCACGCCCTATGGGCGAGAAAAAGGCGGCAGCACTTGCCGAGCGCAACGACGGGCGCCGGTACGCGGGAAAACCGCGACCTGACGGTGCCAAGGGTGGCAAAGGCGGCGGGAAGCCCGGACCGCGCGGCAGCGGCCCGCGTAAGCCGCGAGGCGAGGGCTGAGCTTGCGCGTCGTCGGGGGCGAATTGCGCGGGCGCCCGTTGGCCGCGCCGCGTTCTGATGCGATCCGGCCGACGACGGACCGCACGCGCGAGGCGGTCTTCAACATCATCACCCACAGCCAGTCGGTGCGGCTTGAAGGCGCGCGCGTGCTCGACCTTTTCGCGGGCACCGGTGCTCTTGGCATCGAGGCGCTGTCGCGCGGCGCGGCGCATTGCCTCTTCATCGAGGAATCAGCCGAAGGTCGTGGCCTGATCCGCACCAATGTCGAAGCGATGGGGCTTCAGGGCCGCACCAAGATATTCCGCCGCGACGCAACCGCGCTCGGCGAAACGGGTACGATCCAGCCTTTCGATATCGTCTTTGCCGATCCGCCCTACGGCAAGGGACTGGGTGAACGCGCGCTTGCCTCGGCAATTGCCGGCGGCTGGCTCAGGCAACAAGCCTTCGTGATGGTGGAGGAGGCGAGCGGATCCCCATTCCATCCGCCCGCGGGGCTGAAACTGGTTCAGCGCCGCGACTATGGCGACACCACCGTGACTTTCTGCGAGCGCGCCTGACTTTCGTCACGGTTGCGCCCGATGACGCAGATGTTAGTGCCGCCGCGATTGCTTGCATCGCCGCAGGCGCTAAGTCTCGCAGGGTCTCTGGAGAAGGAAGCTTTCATGATGCTGATTCCCGGCCGCGGTGCCAGCGCGCCTTTCAGGGCAGTGCTCACCGCTGCGTTCATGGCCGTCCCGCTTGCCTTTGCCACCGCAGAGGAAGCGCCGCAGGTCGAGCATTTCACTCTCGACAACGGGCTCGAGGTCGTGGTGATCCCCGACCGGCGCGCGCCGGTCGTTACCCAGATGGTCTGGTACAAGGTCGGCAGCGCCGACGAGGAACCGGGCAAATCGGGCATCGCCCACTTCTTCGAACATCTGATGTTCAAAGGCACCAGCAATCATGGCCCCGGTGAGTTTTCCGCCCGTATCGCCGAGATCGGGGGCGCGAGAACGCCTTCACCTCCTATGATTACACCGCCTACTTCCAACAGGTCGCGCCGGGTGAGCTGAAGACCATGATGGAGTTCGAGGCGGACCGGATGCGCAACCTCATCCTCACGGATGACGTGATCGGGCCCGAGCGCGACGTCATCATCGAGGAGCGCAATTCACGGGTCGAGAACAGCCCTGAATCGCTGCATGGCGAGGAAGTCAACGCTACGCTCTACCAGAACCATCCCTATCGCTTTCCCGTGATTGGGTGGATGCAGGAGATCGAGCAGCTCAACCGGGAGGACGCGACCGAGTTTTACGACCGGTTTTACGCGCCGAACAATGCTGTGCTGGTCGTAGCAGGCGACGTGGATGCCGCGACCGTGCGCAACCTTGCCGAGGAGACATACGGGCTTGTCGAGCGCGGCCCGGACCTGCCGCCGCGCATACGCCCGGTGGAGCCGGAGCAGAACACGAGCCGTATCGTCGAGATGTCGGACCCGCGCGTCGGCGTGGCGAGCTACTCAAGCGTTGGGTCGTGCCTTCCTACACGACCGCCGAGGACGGCGAGGCCGAGGCGCTCGACCTGTTGTCCGAAATACTTGGCGGCGGCATGCGCAGCCGTATCTATCAGGAACTGATCGTGCGGCAGGGCATCGCCTCGTCGGCCGGCGCCTACTATCAGGGCACGTCGCTCGATGACACGGCGTTTGTCGTCTACGGATCGCCGCGCGGCGACTCCACGATCGAGGACGTCGAGCGCGCGATCGATGAGGAGATCGCGAAAGTCGCAGAAGACGGCATTTCCGAGGACGAGCTTGCGAAAGCCAAGAAACGGGCGACCCGTTCCATGATCTTCGCCCGCGACGACCAGTCCGGCATGGCGCGTATCTACGGCTCGACACTGACGACCGGAGGGACAGTCGAGGATGTTCTGGAGTGGCCAGAGCGCATCGACGCCGTCTCCGCCGACGACGTGAAGCGGGTCGCCGCGCGCTACCTCGATCAGCGCCGGTCTGTGACCGGCTATCTGCGGCCCGAAAAGGATGACCGCTCATGAACGCGACGGAGGCAACCCCCTCAATGCAGGCCAATCGCTTCACGCTGACGCTGACGACGCTTCTTCTGGCGTTGATGTTTCTCACGCTGCCGGCCGTCCTTCCGGCGCGCGCGGCCGTCGACATCCAGGAGGTCACCTCCGACAGTGGCGTCAAGGCCTGGCTGGTGGAAGATTACACCGTGCCGATCATCTCCGTGCGGTTTGCCTTCAATGGCGGCAGCACCCAGGACCCGGAGGGCAAGGAGGGTGTCTCCACGCTCATGACTGGCCTGTTCGACGAGGGTGCAGGCGATCTCGATGCCGACGCCTTTCAGGAACGGCTGGACGAGGTTGGCGCGGAAATGAGCTTCAACGCCACGCGCGATGCCGTCTATGGCCAGATGCGTGTGCTCGAGGAGGGGCGCGACGACGCGTTCGACCTTCTGCGGCTTGCCGTCAACAACCCGCGTTTCGACCAGGAGCCGGTCGACCGCATCCGCGCCCAGATCATGACGCGCATCCAGCGCGACATGCGCGATCCGGAATCGCTGGGGCAGGAAGAATTCGCCCGCGCGCTATACGGCGATCATCCCTACGCACGCCGCTCGGACGGGACCGACGAGACGCTCGGCTCGGTAAAGCCAGAGGACCTGAAGGCGCTGCATGCGCGCACCTTCGCGCGCTCGAACGTCAGCATTGGCGTTGTCGGTGCCATCGATGCCGAAACCCTCAAGACGATGCTCGACAAGGTGTTCGGCGACCTGCCGCAGGAACCCGAGCTGCTGCCGGTGGAACACGTTTCGCCAAAGCTGGACCAGAAAATCTCCTACGCCTATCCCCTGCCGCAGGCGACGATCCAGCTTGTCTATCCGGGCATTGCCCGCGACGATCCGGAATTCTTCCCAGCCTTTCTCATGAACCACATCCTTGGTGGCGGCACCTTCTCTTCGCGCCTGTTCGACGAGGTGCGGGAAAAGCGCGGTCTTGCCTATGGCGTTGGTTCCGGCCTTCATACCGGCGAATACGCCGACATGCTGACGATCGGCACGTCCACGCGCGCCGATCGGGCGAAGGAAACCCTCGAACTCATTCGCGACGTGGTGCGCGGGATGGCGCAGGAGGGCCCCACGGAGGCAGAGCTGGAGCGCGCCAAGACCTATCTGATTGGCGCATATCCGATCAACAATCTCGATTCGTCGGCGGCTATCGCGCGGACGCTCGTCGAATTGCAGCTCGACGATCGTGGCATCGACTACATCGACCGCCGGGTCGGCTACATCAACGCCGTGACGCTCGATCAGGTCAAGGCGGCTGCCCGTCGCCTGCTTATTGCCGAACCTGCGATACTGGTGATAGGTCCGGAGGCGGCAGACGGCGGCTGAAAGGAAGGCTATGGAAGCCTCGATCCCCGAGCGCGCCACGGAAAGCGGCGCGCCGCAGCTCGAGAAAGGTCGTGACCCGACCTTTGCGGTCGCCTTCGGCGGCGGTGGTGCGCGAGGCCTTGCTCATATCCACGTCATCGAGGCGCTCGACGAACTCGGCATCAGGCCGGTGGCGATTTCCGGCTCGTCGATCGGGGCAATTATGGGCGCCGGCATGGCCGCCGGAATGTCGGGCAAGGAGATCCACGATTATGCGCACTCGATACTCGGGCGACGGTCCGAGGTGGCAGCGCGCATGTGGCGCGCACGTCCGGGAAGCTTTTCGGAGATGGTTTCCGGCGGGGTGGGTCTCACGCAGTTCAATGTAGAGCGCATCATCCACGCGTTCCTGCCGCCGGTCATTCCGGAGACCTTCGAGGAACTGCAGATTCCGCTGCAGGTGACGGCGACCGATTTCTTCGCCCACAGGGAAACGATCTTCGATAGCGGTGATCTTTACAAGGCGGTCGCGGCGTCCGCGCCATTCCAGCCGTGTTTCGCCCGGTCAGGCATGAGGGTCGCATCCTGGTCGACGGCGGTATAGCCAATCCCGTCCCGTTCGACCTGCTCGAAGGCAAGGCCGACATATTGATCGCCATCGACGTTGTGGGCTCGCCGGTGCATGACCGCCGTGCCAAGCCCAACTCGCTCGATCTCGTATTCGGCGCCAGCCAGATCATGATGCAGTCGATTATCGCACTTAAGCTGCAACAGGGCCGTCCGCAGATACTGCTGCGTCCGCCCGTGTCGCACTTCCGCGCGCTGGACTTCCTCAAGGTCGACCGCGTCATGGCAGAGACAGCCTCCATCAAGGACGAGCTGAAACAGGCCGTCGGCGCCGCGGTGGAGCGCTTCGAGAAGGACGCGGCCTGAGCATCGCTCCCCGTCGCTATTGAAGTGTCGCCGCCTTACCGGTGGAGAAGGGCGAGTTGGCGGCAGGCGGCGGCGACGGCACGTCATCTTCAGCCGGTGGCTTGTCGCCGATGCCGCGAACGACGCGAAAGGCCACGACGGCGGCGACGATGCCGAACACGATCGCGCCGAGACCCCAGCCAGCGATGACCCCTTTGGCTCCGTAAAGCTGCGCGCCCGCCCAGACGAACGGGATCACGCCCAGCGTCGACCGTCCCCAGTTGAAAACCGTAGAATAGGTTGCAAAGCCGAGATTGTTGAAGGCGGCATTCGCCACGAACAGCATGCCGTTGAAAAGGAAGCTGCCCGCAACAAAGAGGCAGAAGAAGATAACGAGCTCGCGCGCTTCGCCCACAGCGCCGAAAAGATCGGCGACCGGCGTCGACAGCAGGGCGAGTAGCATCCAGACGCCCAGGCAATAGAGCGTGACGAAGACCAGCGCATCGCGCAGGGCGGCGTTGAGGCGATCGTAGCGCCGCGCGCCGTAGTTCTGGCCAAGGATCGGTCCAACAGCGCCGGAAAGCGCGAAAATCACTCCGAACGCGACAGGGATGAGCCGGCCGATGATCGCCCACCCTGCGACCGCCTCGTCGCCGAAGCGCGCCATCTCGATCGTCACATAGGCGTTGCCCACGGGCGTTGCGATTTGGGTCAGGACGGCGGGTATCCCGATCGCAAAGAATGGCCGCGCTGCCGCCACCATCTTGCGCGGGCCGGGCAGCGCCATCAGTCGGTGCACGACATGCGCGCCATGGATACCGATTGCGAGCAGGACCAGTCGCGACAGCACCGTCGAGATCGCCGCGCCGTCAAGCCCAAGATCGAACCCGAAGATGAGGATGGGGTCGAGCACCGCAGCCGCCGCGCCGCCAGCCAGCGTCACATACATGGCGCGCCGTGCATCGCCGACGCCACGCAGGATGCCGGTTGCGCACATGCCCATGGAGACGAGCGGCGACGACGGGATCACGATCTGGAGAAACCGCGTCGCTAGCTGGCGGGTCTCGCCCGTTGCGCCCAGGAGACCGACGAGCGGATCGAGGAACGGCCAGATGGCCAGCACGATGACGCCCGTCGTCAGGCCCATGAACATCATCGCCGCGCCGCCCATGCGCGCGGCTTCCGCCCGGTCGCCGCGTCCGAGTGCGCGCGAAACCAGCGCCGAGGCCGCAATTGTCAGGCCGATGGAGACCGACAGGGTAAAGAACATCAGCGTGCTGGCAAAGCCGATTGCCGCTGCGAGCTCCTGCACGCCGAGCATCGAAATGTAGAAGAGATTGAGGGCATCCACGATGAAGATGGCGACCAGACCCACCGAGCCCGTCGCTGTCATCACGGCGACATGGCGCATCGTCGATCCTGTGACGAATTTGGCCTGTGTAGATGTGGCGGATGCGGGTGCTGGCATCGGACTCGGGCGCGGTGTTTATCGCTCCTACCACGAATTGGCGTCTCCGCCAGCCATTGCAACGCGCAACCCATGGCCATAGATGGAGGCTACATACCGCCAGACACCTCCCGTATCCGCAGGACCAGAGCTTTTTGATGAACCAGAAGATCGATTCCAGCAGCCTCGCCGATCTCGTTGCGCGGCTTGTGGACGCTGCGAAGCGTGCCGGGGCCGATGCTTCCGATGCCGTTGCTGTCCGTTCGCGGTCGACCAGCGTTTCGGTGCGGCTGGGCAAGGTGGAGAACACCGAGGCAGCCGAAAGCGACGACGTCTCGCTTCGCGTCTTCCTCGGCAATCGCACCGCCAGCGTTTCAGCCAATGCCGCGTCCGATCCGGCGTCGCTTGCCGAACGTGCGGTGGCGATGGCGAAGGCCTCGCCCGAAGATCCGCATCAACGGCTTGCCGATCAGACGCTGCTTGCACGTTCGATCCGCAACCTCGATCTGTTCGACCCGACGGAACTGTCGGCGGAAAAGTTACGCGAAGATGCGCTTGCGATGGAAGAGGCGGCCATGGCCGTATCAGGCGTCACCAATTCCAGCGGTTCCGGCGCGTCGGTGGGCATGGGCGGGCTGGTGCTCGCCACCTCGCATGGTTTTCTTGGCGAGTACATGGCAACGCGCTTCTCGCGTTCCGTCAGTGTGATCGCTGGCGAAGGCACGGGCATGGAGCGCGACTACGAATATTCGTCCCGTCTCCACTTCGCAGACCTCGCCGCGGTTGCCGAGATCGGCCGCAAGGCGGGCGAGCGCGCAACTAGAAGGTTCGGTGCCCGCAAGGCACGCACAGGCCCTGTGACGGTCATCTACGACCCGCGTGTCGCGCGTGGCATCGCCGGACACCTGGCGGGCGCCATAAATGGCGCGTCGGTGGCGCGGAAGACCAGCTTCCTGCGCGATATGATGGGCAAGAAGGTGGCGTCAGCCGGCATCACGGTAACCGACGATCCGCTCAAGCTGCGCGGCCAGTCCTCCAGGCCGTTCGATGGTGAAGGCGTGCAGGGCGAGAGCATGACCATGGTTGACCGCGGCGTGCTCGGTCACTGGTTTCTCTCGACCTCTGCTGCAAGCGAGCTCGGGCTGCAGACCAACGGGCGCGGTGTGCGTGCATCGTCATCGGTGTCCCCATCGTCGACCAACTTGGCGATCGAGCCCGGTGACCAGTCGCCGGAAGAGATGATTCGTTCGCTCAAGTCCGGATTCTACGTCACCGAAGTGTTCGGGCAGGGCGTAAACATGGTGACGGGGAGTATTCGCGCGGCGCTTCGGGCTTCTGGATCGAAAATGGCGAACTCGCCTGGCCGGTGTCCGAGGTCACGATCGCCGCCAACCTCAAGGACATGTTCCTGAACATGGTTCCGGCCAGCGACCTCGATCGCAATTTCGGCACGGCCGCGCCGACGCTTCTTATCGAAGGGATGACGCTTGCAGGCGAATGAAATGGTCGTTGACGATCTGAATGCTGACCTTGCGCTGCTGCGCGACGCGGCGCGGGAGGGCGGCGAGATCGCGATGCGCTATTTCCGCAAGGAGCCGGAGGCCTGGCTCAAGGACGGCTCGTCTCCGGTAACCGCCGCCGACATTGCCGTCGACCGGTTCCTGTTCGAAACGCTGCGCGCCGCGCGACCTTCCTACGGCTGGCTCTCGGAAGAGACGGTCGACAATCTTGATCGGCTTTCAGCGCGACGCACATTCGTGGTCGATCCGATCGACGGCACGCGCGCCTTCATCGCGGGCAGGCGGACGTGGTGCGTTTCCGTCGCCGTGGTCGAGAACGGCGTTGCCATGGCGGGCGTACTCGACTGCCCGGCCAAGCAGGAGATCTACGAGGCGGCCGCTGGCGGTCCGGCGATGTGCAACGGCAAGGTGATCGCCGTCGCCGGCCATGGCGAACGCCCGCGCGTCGCCGGCCCCAAGCAGCTTCTGGCGCGTGCGCCCGCTTATATGCGTGCCGGCCCGGAGATCGCATACATTCCATCGCTTGCCTATCGGCTGGCAATGGTGGCGAGCGGGCGTCTCGACGGAACCTTCGTCAAGCCCAATTCCCATGACTGGGACCTTGCCGCCGCCGATCTGATCCTGCGCCGTGCGGGCGGTGCCGTGGTCAATGATAGGCGCGAAGCGCCGTTCTATGCCGGCGCTGATCCGCGCCACGGCGCGCTGGCGGCCGGCAGCGGCAAGCTGCTGCATGATATGGCGCAGGTAATAGCGGTTGCGGAATGACGCAGCGCCTTCACGCGACGGTTTCAAAACGTAACGAATTCCTCTAGAGGAATTGCCATCGCCTCGGCGCCGCCCCCGCGCCGGGGTGCTGCTCCACCCAAGACATGTGTGACCGATATGGCCGAAGACACCGGAAGCAAGCAACTCCTACACCTCGTATTCGGCGGCGAGCTGACGTCGCTGTCCAACGTTGATTTCCGCAATCTCGACGAGCTGGACATCGTCGGAATCTTTCCCGACTACAAATCCGCCGAAATTGCGTGGAAAGCAAAGGCGCAGGCGACCGTGGACAATGCTCATATGCGCTATTTCATCGTCCACCTGCATCGTCTGCTCGACCCGCAGGCCAAATAAGCCAGAACGACAACAACAAGAATAACGATACGCATGGACGACAACGCCGTTTCACCCCTGCCGGAGACGCGCGCGCAGGCGCACAAGTCCAAGCCGGGCGTCTTCAAGGCCACCTGGAAGAAGATTAGGCAGCCGCTCGTCCGATCGACATTCGTGAAGCATCTGCTGGCGACGCTCATCGCGGGCTTGGTCAAATTCATCTACTGGACCAATCCGGCTGTTGCCGGGTCCGACGATCCGGCACCACGCATTGCCGCACTGTCTCCAGCAATCGGGGCCCTGTGGCACGGTCAGCACCTGTTGGGGCCGGCGGTCAATCCGCGCCGCCACAAGCTGGTTGCCATGTTCTCGCGCAGTGCCGATGCCGAGCTCAACGCGCTCGTTGCACAGAAGCTCGGCTTCGGCATCGTGCGCGGCTCGGGCGGCCGTGAAGGGACCAAGGCCGACAAGGGCGGCGCCAAGGCGCTCATCACGCTCAAGAAGACGCTCGACAGCGGGATGAACGTGGCGATGATTGCCGATATTCCGCACGGCACGCCGCGCCAGGCCGGGCTCGGCATCGTGACGCTGGCGAAGGTATCCGGCCGGCCCATCGTCCCTGTGGCGATTGCCACCAGCCGCCGCAAGGTGCTGGAGCGGAGCTGGGACAAGACCACGATCAACCTGCCCTTCGGGCGCCACGCGCTGGCGGTCGGGGAGGAAATCTACGTGCCTTCCGATGCCGATGCTGAAATGATGGAGGCAAAGCGGCGCGAGGTGACCGCATCGCTCAACGCGGCGACCGAGCGGGCGTATAAACTGGTCGACGGCCCGCGATGAGTGAACGCTGGGCCCGCACCCTGCTGACAGCATACAGATGGGCGGGCGCAGCCGCTTATCCCGTCATCGGCGGCTATGTGGCCTGGCGCGCGACCAAGGGCAAGGAAGAACACAACCGCCGGCGCGAACGCTACGGCCGCGCTGGCCTGCCCCGCCCGGAAGGGCCGCTGGTGTGGCTGCATGCGGCGAGTGTCGGTGAAACGATAGCAGTGGCGCCGCTGATCGAGCGTATCGTCGATTTCGGCATCAATGTCGTGCTCACCACGGGCACCGTCACGTCGGCACAGGTCGCTAAGGAACGCCTCGGCGACCGCATCATCCACCAGTATGTGCCGCTCGACCTGAAACCCGCAGTGAGCCGGTTTCTCGACCATTGGCAGCCCGATCTGGCGATCATCGCCGAATCCGAGATATGGCCGATGACCATTTTGGAACTGGGCGCGCGGCGGGTGCCGCAGGTGCTGGTCAATGGCCGGCTGTCCGATCGCTCGTTCGCGAGCTGGAGCAAGCGTGGGTTCATCGCGGAAGCATTGCTCGAGAACCTCGCCCATGTGATTGCCCAGTCGGAGGTGGACGCCGAGCGCTTCCACAAGCTCGGTGCGCGCCCCGTTACGGTTTCCGGCAATCTCAAGGTCGACACGGTGCCACCGCCCGTCGATGCCGAGGTTCTGGCGCGGATCAAGGGCGAGATCGGTAACCGCAAGGTCTGGGCCGCAGTCTCCACGCACGACGGCGAGGAGGACGCGGCGGTTCATGTGCATACCCTGCTGCGGGGCCGTCATTCGGATCTGCTCACCGTGATTGTCCCTCGCCATCCCGAGCGCGCCGATGCTATCGCCGCTGCCTGCGCCGAAAAGGGACTGACCGTGGCTCGCCGCAGCCTCGGCGACAAGATTTCATCGGGCACGGACATCTTCCTCGGCGACACAATCGGCGAGATGGGGCTCTATCTGCGCCTTACCGAGATTGCCTTTGTCGGGCGCTCGCTGACCGGACAAGGCGGCCAGAACCCGCTGGAGCCGGCCATGCTCGAGACGGCGGTGCTGGCTGGCCGAAACGTGCAGAATTTCCGCGAATCCTATCAAAAGCTCGCGGCCGCCGGCGGTGCCCGGTTCGTGCGCGACAAGGATGTGCTGGCGGGTGCGGTCAATTTCCTGCTCAACAATGAGCCGGAGCGGCGCAAGATGATGGACGCGGGCATGCGCACGGTCGAGGAGATGCGTGGCTCCCTCGCCAAGACGCTGCAGGCGCTTGAGCCCTACATCCATCCCCTCATCGTTCAGGCGCGGTTGGGCACCGCCGTCAACGGCAGCGGGTGCTAGGGCCGGCCATGGTCAGCGAAGCGCCGCCCTTCTGGTGGGGTAAGCCCGACTGGCGCGCCTGGGGGCTATGGCCGTTTGCCGCGATCTACGGTGCGGTTGCCCGCAAACGGCTTCTGAATGCGCCACGCGAAAAGGTCGATGCGCCGGTGCTGTGCGTCGGCAACCTGACGGTCGGCGGTTCCGGCAAGACGCCGGTTGCGATCGCCTTGGCGCGCGAAGCCGCCACGATAGGGCTGAAACCCGGCATCCTGTCTCGCGGACACGGCGGATCGGTCGCGGGTGAACCGCACCTCGTGGATGCCCATCACGATAGCGCGCGCCATGTCGGCGACGAACCGCTGCTTCTGGCGCGCGCGGCACGGGTCGCCGTCAGCACCGACAGGTCCGCCGCCGCACGGCTGCTGATCGATCTTGGCTGCAACTTTCTGATCATGGATGACGGTTTTCAGAGCGCCCGCATTCATATCGATCATGCGTTGATCGTGGTCGATGCGCGCCGCGGCATTGGCAACGGCTACACGATTCCCGCAGGTCCGATGCGGGCGGCACTCGTCGACCAGATGCGTTATGCCGACAGCGTGCTCAAGGTCGGCGACGGACCGGGCGCAGATGTGGTGCTTCGTCAGGCAGCCCGCGCCGCGAGACCGTTCCACGAAGCATCGATAAAGCCGGCTGCGCCCGAAGGCATCGCAGGCGCGCGCTGCCTGGCTTTTGCGGGCATCGGCGAGCCGCAGAAATTCTTCGACACTGTCACGGCGGTCGGCGGCCAGATCGAGATCGCGAAAAGTTTCGGCGATCATCATTTCTATTCGGATTTCGACGCGCAGGACCTTCTCGCGACAGCCGACGCGCAGGGCCTTGAGATCGTCACCACCGCCAAGGATGCCGTGCGGCTCGACCACGCCAGCGAGGCGCTCTCCGCGCTGCGCAAACGTGTCAAGATCATCGAGATCGAAACGGTGTTCGAGGTTGCCCGCGCGCCGCGCGCCATCATCGAGGCGACGCTTGAAGCGTGGCGGCTGCGCCGCGTCGAGGCGCGGTAGGTCCTAGCCGCGCTTGCGAAGCTCGGGGTTGACCTCGATCTCGCGGGAAAGCGAGGCGGCCGCGTTCGCATAGGGCTCCTGCCGCGCGACGCTCCAGTATTTCAGTTCGTCCAGCGGGATCGGTTCGCCGGTGACGGCGCAGCGAACGAACGCGCCCGGCGTAAGAACCTGGAAGTCGCCATCCAGATAGCGGATGCGAGCCTCCTTGCCGCCGGGTCCTTCGAAACGGTTCATCTCATTCGCCTTTCGCAACGCGCCTGTACCGCCATAAAACCGTTGTCAGGTCAAGCCGGCAGCTCAGCGTCGGCCGAACAGCCGTTCGATGTCGGAGAGCTTCAACTCCACATAGGTCGGCCGACCGTGGTTGCAGGTGCCGGAGCCGGGTGTCGCTTCCATCTGCCGCAGCAGCGCGTTCATCTCCTCAGGCCGAAGCCTGCGGCCCGACCGGACCGAGCCGTGGCAGGCCATGGTGGCGGCGATCGCGTCGAGACGTTCCTTGAGGGTTTCCACCGTATCTGTGTCGGCGATTTCGTCGGCGAGGTCTCGCACCAGCCGCTGCACGTCGACCTCGCCCAGCATCGCGGGCGTCTCGCGCACGGCAACCGCGCCGGGACCGAAGCGTTCCACCCCGAGACCGAAGCGGCGCAGCAGGTCGCCATGCGAGGCGAGCCGCTCGGCATCTTCTTCCGACATGTCGACGATTTCCGGCAGGAGAAGCATCTGCGCGGGCACGTCGCGCGAGGCAAGCGCCTGCTTCAGCGCCTCGTAAACCAGCCGTTCATGCGCGGCATGCTGGTCGACGATGACAAGTGAATCGTCGGTTTGCGCCACGATGTAGTTCTCGTGCACCTGCGCACGAGCGGCTCCGAGCGGCCTCCCCGTCATTTCGGGCATCGGCTCGGCAACGCCGGCACGTGCATCCGCGCTCGGGGCCGTCGTATCGAAAATCGCCTGCGCAGCCTCGGCAAACCCACCGTTCAGCGGGCGGTGCGGTGAGGCTGCCATATCGAAGCCGGCTGCGGCATAGGCCTGCGATCCCGCATGGGCGTATGCCGGCTGGCTCCCGCCGCCCGTGCCGCCTGGCCGGAACGCGTCCATCATCGCGCCTGCGGCGGTGGTGGCCGGACGGATGCCTGCCTGGGCGAGAGCCTGCCGGATCGAGCCGACGATCAGCCCGCGCACCATGCCCGGATCGCGAAAACGCACGTCCGCCTTGGCCGGATGCACGTTGACGTCCACCAGCGCCGGATCGAGTTCGATGAACAGCGCCGTTACGGCATGGCGATCACGTGGCAGAACGTCGGCATAAGCGCCGCGGATCGCGCCCGCCAGCATCTTGTCGCGCACCGGGCGCCCATTGACGTAGAGATACTGGTGTAGCGAATTGGCGCGGGTATAGGAGGGGATCGACGCGTAACCAAACAGCCGCACGTCGTCCCGCATCGCCTCGACGGCCAGCGCGTTGTCGGCGAACTCCCGGCCGATGACCTGTGCGATACGCTGCTGCAAGCCTTCGCGGGATTGGCCGCACGCGGCAAGGTCCAGCGTCGAGCGATCGGTGCCCGACAGCGTGAACCGTACATGGGGGAACGCGATCGAGATGCGCTTCACGACGTCGGCGACGGCCGTCGCCTCGGCACGCTCGCCCTTCATGAATTTGAGCCGTGCCGGGGTGGCGAAAAACAGGTCGCGCACCTCGACCAGAGTGCCGCGGTTACCCGCCACCGGGCGCACCGGGACGATGCGGCCGCCCTCGACCGCGATCTCGTGCGCGGTGTCTGCATCGGCAGGGCGGGAGCGGATCGAGAGTTTCCCGACCGAGCCGATGGAAGGCAACGCCTCGCCGCGAAAGCCGAGCGAACGGATGTCGTGAATGTCGTCGGAAAGCTTCGACGTGCAGTGCCGTGCAATGGAAAGGGCAAGGTCGCCGGCATCCATGCCGCCGCCGTCGTCGGTGACCCGGATGAGCGAAAGCCCGCCGCCGGCTGTCGCGATCTCAACGCGCGAGGCGCCCGCATCCAGCGCGTTCTCGACCAGTTCCTTGACCACGCTGGCCGGGCGCTCGATCACCTCACCGGCGGCGATCTGGTTGATGACGGTCTCTGAAAGCTGGCGGATGTTCATGGCGCCATTCTAGCGGGATTCGCAGGGCCAAGGTAAGGTCGGAAGGAGGCCAAGAGGTGATCGTGTCGGATTGATGACATCCAGGCCGTCATCCCGGCCAAGGGAGCGAAGCGACTGCGGAGCCGGGACCCATTGAGCGGCGCGGCCGGGTTCCGGGTTAGCGACGGCGTTTGATCTCGCCGATGCGAGGACCGGGCCGTTCTTTATGATGTTCGGACCAATAGGTCCCGGCTCTCCCTCGCAAGCTCGGTCGGCCGGGATGACGTGGTGGGATATCTCACCAAATCCCTCGGGTCGCTCAGACCACCCCCAACTCCCCGCCAATCTCGGCGAACGCTTCCACCGCTCGGTCGATGTCGTCGAACGAATGCGCTGCGGACATCTGCGTGCGGATGCGGGCCTGCCCACGCGGCACCACGGGGAAGGAGAAGCCGATCACGTAGATGCCGCGCTCCAGCATCTTCGCGGCCATGTCTCCGGCCAGCGCGGCATCGCCGATCATCACCGGAATGATTGGGTGGTCCGCGCCGGCCAGCGTGAAGCCCGCCTTGGTCATCGCTTTGCGGAATCGGTCCGCGTTGGCATTGAGTTTGTCGCGCAGCGCGTCGCCGTCATCGATCATGTCGAAGACCTTGAGGGAAGCGCCCGCGATCGCCGGCATCAATGTGTTGGAAAAGAGATAGGGACGCGAGCGTTGGCGCAGCCAGTCCACCACCTCTTTCTTCGCGGATGTATAGCCGCCCGATGCGCCGCCCAGAGCCTTGCCCAGCGTGCCGGTGATGATGTCGACGCGCCCCTCGACGCCGCAATGCTCGACCGAACCGCGTCCGCGGGCGCCGACGAAGCCGACCGCATGGCTGTCGTCGACCATCACCATGGCGCCGTACTCCTCCGCGAGATCGCAAACGCCGCGCAGATTGGCGATGATGCCATCCATCGAGAAAACGCCGTCGGTAGCGATCAGCCGGAACCGTGCATCCTTCGCCTCTTCTAGGCGCGCGCGCAGTTCGGCCATGTCATTGTTGGCATAGCGGTAGCGCCGGGCCTTGGAGAGCCGCACACCGTCGATGATCGAGGCATGGTTGAGCGCATCGGAGATGATCGCATCCTCTTCGGAAAGCAGGGTCTCGAACAGGCCGGCATTGGCGTCGAAGCAGGAGGAGTAGAGGATCGTGTCCTCCATGCCGAGAAATGTGGAGATGCGCTTCTCGAGCAGCTTGTGCTCCTCCTGCGTGCCGCAGATGAAGCGCACGGACGCCATGCCGTAGCCGTAGCGGTCGAGAGCGGCCTTGGCCGCATCGCGCAGGTCCTCGCTGTCGGCAAGTCCGAGATAGTTGTTGGCGCAGAAATTGAGGACCCTGCGACCGCCGACTTCTATCTCGGCAGACTGCATGGACGAGATGACGCGTTCCGATTTGTAGAGCCCCGAATCCTCCAGCCCCGCGAGTTCTCGGGAAAGATGTGCGATAAAATCCTGCGTCATGATTCGCCTCCGATCGGTATCGGCCGAGTCTTGCGCCGACGCGGTTCGAAATCCACCAGCAATCCGATCTGCGGAGTGCAAGCTGTGGCAGCCGATGCGCGGAGACGCGGGGCAAGCAAATATTAGGATTGGCTGCCTAAGCTTACATGGCGGAAGTAGAGGCGGGTCGCGGTGGCGGAAACACAGGCAGAAAACGAAGAACACGACGCCATCCTCAAGATGCGCATGGATGCGATGCTCAATTCGTCGCCCGCGTCGTTTTTGAGCCTCGTTGGCGCGCTCTTCGCCGTCTATGTCTATTGGTCGCCCTCCACGGCCATCCCGTTGATCGCCTGGCAGCTCGTCATCACCGCGGTTGCGGTTACCAATCTCGTGTCGACCGTGCTTTACGCCCGCAATCGTCCGCAACGTTGGGGTGCGAGGTCCTGGGCCCGCTTCGTCTGTGTCATGCACCTTGTGTCGGGGCTGGCCTGGGGCGTCGGTGGCGCCTGGATGCTGACATTCGCCAACGAGAACCAGGCTGTACTTACGCTGTCTATCGGAATGGCGGCCGTCACGGTGTCGATCCCGTCTGTCGTCTATCTCAGGGCCTACAACCTTTTCCACCTGCCGATCTTCTGGACCTATGCGCTCGGCCTCGCGCTCAGCACGTTGCAGTTCAAGTGGCTCATCGCTTCCGGCTTCTTCCTGATGGGCGCCTTCGCGATCATAATAGGCCGGGCTCTCGGCGACCAGCTTTCCAATGCGCTGCATCTGTCGATGGAAAACAAGCGGCTGGCCGAGCGGCTCAAGGATCGTGGTGCGGAACTGGAGGCCGCCAACCGGCAGCTCGAGATCGAAAGCCACACCGATCCGCTTACCGGCGTTGCCAATCGGCGCCGACTGATGAGTTTCGCGCGGGCCGTACGCGGCCGCTGCGCGCTCCTCGTGGTCGATATAGATCACTTCAAATCCTACAACGACAGCTTCGGTCACGTCGAAGGCGACACCTGCCTCGTCGCGGTTGCCGCCGCGCTGGAGCGCAGCATTCGCCCTGATGTGGATCTTCTCGCCCGCCTCGGCGGGGAGGAGTTCGCAGTCGTTCTGAATGGAGTGAGCGCGGAAGAGGCGTCGACCATTGCCGAACGGATGCGCGTCAACATCGAGGCGCTCAAGTCGGCCCGCAGGGCGCGGATCAAACGGGATGTCACGGTCAGCATCGGGCTCGCAGTCCGCGGCGCGGACGAGACCAGATCACTGGCGGCGCTGATGGAGCAGGCCGACGTGGCCGTCTATCGCGCAAAGTCGGAAGGCCGTAACCGGGTCTGCATCGGTGGCGATGTTGAAGGGAACCGCAACGTCGCCTGACAAGGCGGCTAACGCCTCTCGTGGCCCTTGCCGTAGTGGCGTTCGATGCGTGCCTGGATCAGCTCGAAGCAGATCGACAGCGCCCAGTAGATGATCGCGGCGGCGATCAGCATCTCGAAGACGCGGAAATCCCGCCGCCCGATGATCTGCGCAGTGCGCGTCAGTTCCCACACCCCCATCACCGACACCAGCGACGAATCCTTCAGCATCGCGATAAACTGGTTGCCTGTGGGCGGCACGATCAGGCGCATCGCTTGTGGAAAGACGATCTTGCGAAAGGTCAGTCGTGGCGGCAGGCCCAGCGCTTTGGCTGCGTCGTGCTGACCGTGCGGTACACCCAGTATGCCCGCCCGGAAGATCTCCGCGAGATAGGCGCCGTAGCATAGCGACAGAGCGAGTATGCCCGACGGCACCGCGTCGAGCGCGAATTGCGGGCCGAGTTGCGGCAGGCCCAGATAGATCAGGTAGACCTGCAGGAGCAGCGGCGTGCCGCGAAAGAACGAGGTGTAGAAAGTCGAGACCGCATAGGCCGGGCCGAAGCTGGAGAGCCGGGCGAGGGCGGCGGTCATGGCAAAAATGCAGGCCACGACGATGGAGATCGCCGAGACGTAGAGCGTGGTGACCGCGCCGGTGGTGATCATGTAGGCGATGTTGGAAACGCCGTCCTGGCTCTGCTCGAACCAGATGCCGAAATCGCGGTTGAAGCTGTTGACGAAGGCGACGAACAGCAACAGCAGCTCCGCCCACACGATCATCACTTGCAGCCGGAAGGGCAGCAGCCGCAGAACGATGATGTTTGCCCAGACCGCACCGGCGACGAGAAGCCCCGTCAGCACATGAAGCCCCCAACCCGGTTCCGCGCCTTCGCCAGTTGCGCCACCGGTCAGCGGCGCAATCAGGCCGCCGATACGCGTTCCGCCGAGCTGTAGCCAGATGAGTAATATAGCCACGCACGCAATTGCGATCGCCTCGCCGCGCGATGGCCTTGCCGCGTCGTGCCAGGATCGCGCGGGCTGATCTTCGCGCGATCCCGTCCGGCTTGCTGCTGCCGTCACCTCACTCTGCCGTGGTCAGGTCGACGCCATACCACTTCTCCGAGAGCGCCGTGAGGGTACCGTCCTCGTGCATCGCGCCGACGATCTCGGCGATCTTCGCATCGAATTCGGCGTCACCCTTGTCCGTTGCCACCGAAAGCGGTTCGTAGAAAGCGGGGTCGCCCACTACTTTCATAGGGTAGCCGTTCTTGATCGCTTCCTGGATGGTTGGCAGCGCCGAGAACACGGCGTCCACGCGCACACCGTCGCCCAGCCGCAGGTCGTCGAAGGCGTTGGTGTCGGTTTCGTAGGTGCGGATTTCGCCCGCGGTCACCTGATATTCGAAAGGCGGTGCGCCCTCCGCGTCGATCACCAGATCCTTGTTGAGATAGGCATCGTAGGTGCAGCCGCCGCAGGTTCCGATCACCTTGCCGTCGAGGTCTGCAAGCGTTGCCGCGGACGAATCCGTGTGCACGGCGAACGACGCCGGCGTGTAATAATAGACTGCGGGGAAGCTCAGCACCTCCGCGCGCGAGGCCGTCGGGGTCATCGAGCCGACCGACATGTCCCATCGCCCGGCCCAGCCGCCGGCGGTGATGACCTCCCAGGCCGGCGTGACGATCTTGAGCTCCACACCGAGCCGCTTTGCGATCTCCTTGCCGACGTCGACGTCGAAGCCGTCCATCTCGTTGGCGTCGTTCAGGAAGGATTGCGGCGGATATTCCGGGTCTGACGACATCGTCAGCGTTCCAGTGCTCGTCACCCGGTCCAGGGTTTCACCGGCCACGGCCGGTGAAACCAGGAATGCGATCGCGGCCGCCACGAGCGGCAGTCTGGTCATCGTCATAGGTCGTCTCCCATTGCTGTTTCGCATCTCTGCCGGTCGCGTTCCCGTTTTTGTCGTCCCGGCTATCACAACCCTCAGACTAAGGCGGAAGCACGTGGAAGTGAAAGCCCTGCTGTCCCGATCGGGAGACGATTGCGCGCAATTCGAGCGATTGGCGGAATTCTACGCTAACCAGCAGGTCAGAAAAAACGGCCATTTGCACGCGCCGTGGCCGCGATGCGCAGTTCCGTTAATGTCTCCTCCGGCAAGGATTCCCCCAAAAGCGCGGGCAACAGCACTACAGGGGGATTTCCATTCCATGGCGTCTACGGATCAGCCAATATCGGGATCGGACAGACTGATCCTGACCATCAAGGCCGCTTACTGGATGGCAGCGCTCATCATCGCCGCCATGGTGTTCGCAGGCTATATGCTGCTTCAGCAGCGGATCGGCGCACACCAGCGCGACGAAACGCTGCTGGATCTTGTCGACGACCAGAAAGCACTTTCGCAGCGGATTGTATTCCTTGCCAGCGAAGCGCGGCTGGCTGCGCCCGACAACCGGCTGCCATTGCTTGCCTCGCTGCGCGCTGCAACCGACCGCTTCGATTCCAACTATTCGGCAATCGTAGCGCAGGTTCGGGTTGAGGAAAATGAAGCCGGTGTCAACGCTGATCGGGTGCTGAACGACAGTCCTCACCATCTCGCCCATTTTTCCGCGAACCTCTCTAGCAGCAGCAGGCACTTGCTGAAATCGCTCGGGTTGCGGCTCGAACCGTCCGGCGTAGGCCCGACCGACAACCGGGCCATCGAGAATACGGTGCTGGACGAAACAGTCGCCACCGCCACGCTTGCGGGCTACACGGCCCTGGGCAACATACTTGCCGCGCATTCGCAGGACATGTTGGCGCGGATGCTTGCGGTCCATCGCATGCTGTTTGCGGCGACGCTGGCGGTCATAGGTCTCGTCGTGCTGTTCATCTTCCGGCCGGTGACGGAGATCATCCGCCGCCGCACGAGCGAACTTGTCGACGCGCGCAACTCGATGGCCATGGTTGCCGTCCGTGACGGTCTTACAGGTCTCTATAATAGAGCCTTCATGCGCGACCATTTCGATACGCTCATCAAGGCATCTCACCGGCGTCAGGAACGGCTGGCGGTTATCCAGATCGATCTCGACCGCTTCAAGCAGATCAACGACACGCTCGGACATGCGGCTGGCGACCTTGTTCTGGTCACCACTGCCGAGCGTATGCGGTCCTCGTGCCGTGCCTCCGACATATGCGCCCGCCTCGGCGGCGACGAGTTCGTCATGGTCATGCCGGCCGCCGGAAATCCGGAAGACATAGACAGTCTGGCGCGGCGCATACTCACGCGACTCAATGAGCCGATCGTCTACGAAGGCGCTACCATCTTCTGCGGCGCGAGTGCCGGCATCGCTGTCTATCCCGTCGATGCTGACAATGTGGGCGATTTGCTGGTGCACGCCGATCTCGCGCTTTATGCGGCCAAGAAGCAGGGCGGCGGCACCTTCTCCTTCTTCTCGGATGAGCTTCGACGCGAGCTGGAACACCGCAAGCAGCTCGAGCGCGACATTGCCGATGCGATCGCCAATGACGGTTTCAGTGTCTACTTCCAGCCTCAGGTCTCGCTCGTCAACGGTTCGATAACCGGTGTCGAGGCGCTGCTGCGGTGGCATCACCCCGAACGCGGGATGATCCCGCCGGTGGAATTTCTCCCGGTAGCCGAGAAGGCGGGCGAAATGCCGCGCATTGGCCGCATCGTCATGCGCAAGGCAATCGAGGAAGCGGCATCGTGGCATCGCGCCGGGCTGCAATTCGGGCGCCTAGCGCTTAACGTCTCCGGAATGGAGCTGCGTGAACCCGACTTCACCCGCTTCCTCTTCAAGACGCTCGAGGATGCCGGCCTTCCGGCGCAGAAGCTGTCGCTGGAGATCGTCGAATCCGTCATTCTGGACGACGAAAAGACCGGCATTGCATCAAAGCTGAGGATGATCCGCGCAGCCGGCGTGCATCTCGAACTGGACGATTTCGGCACTGGCTATGCCTCGCTTAGCCACGTCAATCCCAACGAGATCGACCGGCTGAAGATCGACCGACGGTTTGTGCAGAACATCAACCTGAACGGCGACAATTCGAAGATCGTCCGCGCGATCACGGAGTTGGCTCGCGGCCTCGGCATCTCCATCATCGCCGAAGGCGCGGAGACTGAGGAGGAGCTTTCGGCGCTGCTGTCGATCGGCTGCGAGCAGGTGCAGGGCTATTCGATCGCGTTTCCGATGCCGGATGCGCAGACGCGCGACTGGCTCGTGGCACGCTCGCCGCGCCGTCCAGTTCTGACGGTCGTTCAGGGCACGATGGCTTGACGGTTCAGATACGCATAGCGAACCGGATGCCGTCATAGATCGCCGCGTGGATGTTGCGTGAGGCAACGGCGTCGCCGATGCGCAGCAACATGAAGGCTGCATCTGGATTCGCGATGGGGAAAATCGCACCGTTGCCCACCAGCCGCTCGTAGTCGACCGCGCCGCCGTTCTTCGCCAGCGGCTTGAGCGCATGATAGAGTTCGTCATTGGCCATGGTGCCGTGCTCGACCACGATTTGGTCGACCAGTCGTTCGCCGCGCCATCCCTGGGCGAAGTCGGAGCCGAGCGTCGCCACCAGCTTGTTGCCGTCACGGCGCACGGCGACGAGCCGCGTATTGATGGTGACCGTGACATCCTTCTCATGGAAGGCGCGCATGTAGGGCACGTGGTTGAGCCCGCCCATCTCGGGCGCGAAGAAGCGCTCGGGCGAGACTAGTTCAACCCGCGCGCCGGCATTCGCGGCAACTTCCGCGACGCTCATGCCGGGGTGGCCGCCATTGTCGTCGTAGACCAGCACGCTTTCCGCCGGCTTGACCGCGCCCGACAGAAGATCCCAGCTTGATGTCACCAGTTCCTCGCCCGTTTCGAGCGGAGGAGATTGCGGCAGGCCGCCGGTTGCAACGACCACCACGTCCGGCTCCAGCGCCAGCACGTCCTCTACCTCCGCCCAGCAGTCGTAGCGTATGGTGACGCCGAGATGCTCCAGTTCGGAAAGCCGCCAGTCGACGATGCCGACCAGCTCACGCCGGCGCGGGTTCTGGATTGCCAGATTGATCTGGCCGCCCGCCTTGCCGGACGCTTCCAGCACCGTCACCGCGTGGCCTCTCTCCGCAGCCACGCGTGCGGCTTCCAGCCCCCGGGACCGGCGCCGACAATGACGACGCGCTTCAATATACCCTCGGTAGGTGTCATCACATGCGGTATCGTCGCCTCGCGTCCCGTCGCGGCATTATGGATGCACAGCGCTTCGCCGCCCTCATAGATGCGGTCGAGGCAGTAGGTCGCGCCCACGCAGGGCCGTATGCGATGTTCCTGCCCCGCCGCGACCTTGCGCGCGATATGCGGGTCGGCGATGTGCGGACGGGTCATGCCGACCATGTCGAGCTTGCCGGCCTCGATGGCATGCCGTGCGGTCGCGACGTCGGAGATACGGGCCGCATGGAATACCGGGAAGCCGGTTGCCGCACGCACGTCACCCGCGAAGTCCAGATGCGGTGCCGAGCGCATGCCGGTGATCGGAATGACGTCGGCCAGCGCCGCGTCGGTCTCGATGTGCCCGCGGATGATGTTCAGGAAATCGATCTTGCCCGACCCAGCCAGGCGTCGCGCGATTTCGATGCCTTCTTCTCGCGAAATCCCGGTTGCGAGGTCCTCGTCGGCTACCATGCGCACGCCGACTACGAAATCCGGTCCGACGGCCTCCCGCACCGCGTCGATAACCCGGTTTGAAAAGCGCATCCGGTTCTCGAGCGCACCGCCGTAGTCGTCATCGCGATGGTTGGTGGCCGGCGACCAGAACCCGTCCATCAGGTGGCCGTAGGCCTCGAACTCGATGCCGTCGAGGCCTGCGGCCTGCATCCGCTGGGCCGCTGAGGCATAGTCGGCGATGATGCGTTCTATGTCCCAGTCCTCGGCCTCTTTCGGAAAGGCGCGGTGAGCGGGCTCGCGCACCGGCGAGGCGGAGAGTACCGGCAGCCAGTCCGCCTTGTTCCACCCGGTCCGCCGCCCAAGATGGGTAAGCTGGATCATCACCTTGCAGTCGTGCTCGTGGCAGGCTTCCGCCAGCTCCGTCATCCACGGCACGATCTCGTCGCGATAGGCCTGCAGATTGCCGAACGCGGCAGGGCTGTCACGCGACACGATTGCCGAGCCCGCGGTCATCGTCAGGGCGATCCCGCCCTTCGCCTTTTCGGCATGGTAGAGCCGATAGCGCTCTTTCGGCAGGCCTTCCTCCGAATAGGCCGGTTCGTGGGCCGTCGACATCAGCCGGTTCTTGAAAGTCAGATGCTTCAGGCGATACGGCTGGAGAAGGGGGTCGGTCGTCATGCTGATGTGGAGCGCCTATTCACACACAAACTGGCTCACGCGCCAGCCCGCCGCCTCGTTGGCGATGTCGGCGACTTTCCAGGTGCCGTTCTGCTCAACCAGTGTCCACTCGATCTCGCGTGGTTGGCCGAAATTCGTGAAGCGTGCGACCACGATCGCCGCACCGTCATTGGCGGTCTCGTCAAGCTCCAGCGTGCTTGCAATTTCCGTAGGGTCGAAATCCTGCCCGTCGACGGCAAGCCCGAAATCGAGACAGATCTCCTCCCGTTCGTCGAAGGCGCGATCGCTGGCGTCGAGATAGGCCTTCGCTGGTCCCGTGAAGCGGCCCCGGCTCGATTCATCCGCCTCCATGCCGATCCCCTCGGAATAAAAATAGCCGACTGCATCGGCTGCGGGTCCGGCCCATGCCGGATGCGACCACACGGCCGCGATTGCCAGGAGGGGGCCGAACAGCTTCTTCACGCGTACGCTCCGTGCAGGTGGGTGTGGGCAATCAATACCACGCATCGTCGGCTGCGGCCTTCTTCCGGTCGATGAAATCCTTCAGCGCCTCGTCCACGCCTTCGTCAAGGGGCGGCGCTTCGTATTCGGCCAGCATCGCTTTCCATTTGCGGTTTGCATGAGTCGCGGCGTCTTCGCTTCCGGCCGCTTCCCATTTCTCGAACGGCTCGTTGTCGGCGATGCCGGAATCCCAGAAGGCGTGTTCGTAGTTCGCCATGGTATGGGCGCAGCCGAAGAAATGGCTGCCCGGCCCAACCTCGCGGAAGGCGTCGAGCGCGAGCTGGTTGTCGTCGACGGTAACGCCGTCGAGATATGTATGGAGCGCGCCGCAGAAGTCGGCGTCCATGACGAACTTTTCGTAGGACATCGACAGCAGCCCGTCGAGGAAGCCTGCCGAATGCAGGATGAAGTTCGCCCCGCAATGGACGGCGGCAAGCATCGACATTGTGCCTTCGTTCATCGCCTGCGCATCGGGAAGCTTCGAGGTGGTGAAGTTGCCCGAGCAGCGCAGCGGCAGGTTCAGGCGCCGGGCGAGCTGGCCGACGATCATCGAGCCGATGGCCGGTTCGGGCGTGCCGAAGGTCGGCGAGCCCGAGCGCAGCGACATCGACGACAGGAAATTGCCGAAGATCACAGGGGCGCCCGGCCGCTCGAGTTGCGTCAGCGCGCAGCCAGCCATGGTTTCGGCCAGCGATTGTGCGATCGCGCCCGCATTGGTCACCGGGCCCATCGCGCCGCCGAGTATGAACGGCACCACCACCGCCGCCTGGTTGGCCCGCGCATAGGCGCGCAACGCGGTGGTCATCGTGGCGTCCCAGACCAGCGGCGAGTTGACGTTGACGTTGCCGAGGATCACGCAGTTCCGGTCAACGAAGTCCCGTCCGAAGACGAGCCGCGCCATCTCGATTGAATCCTCGGCGCGGCTCTCCGCCGTCACGGAGCCCATGAAGGGCCGGTCGGAATAGCGGATATGGGCATAGACCATGTCGAGATGCCGCTTGTTGACCGGCACGTCGACCGGCTCGCAGATCGTGCCGCCGGAATGGTGCAGCCAGGGCGAGGCCTGCGCCAGCTTCACGAAATTGCGGAAATCCTCGATCGTGCCGTAGCGCCGGCCCCGGTCGAGATCCATCACGAAGGGCGAGCCATAGGCGGGCGAGAACACGACATTCCTGCCGCCGATGGCAACCGACTTGGCCGGGTTGCGCGCATGCTGAACGAATTCGGACGGCGCGGTGGAAAGAACTTCCCGCAACATGCCGGGTTCGAACCTGACCAGTTCGCCGTCTATGCGCGCGCCGGCTCGTCGCCAATGGTCGAGCGCTATCTGATCGTCGCGGAACTCGATGCCGATCTCGGCGAGAATCCGATCTGCCGTCTGTTCTATGCGACGCAGGTTTTCTTCCGACATCACGTCGTAGGTGGGGATATTACGGACGATGTAGGGCCGGCCCAGCCCGTCCTGGCCATGGCTGCGCTGCTCACGGCGTGCCTGCCTGCCGCCGCGTTCGCGGCGTTGAGCGGTCGGGTTCGTGGTGGCGGCTTCGGAAGCGTGCATGCCATGGTGCCCTTGCGTCACGGTCGAGGCTAGGCTGCCAAAATCGTCATGGCCATGCTTCGTTGCGGCTTCCAATGACGTAAATGGCACAAAGCTGTGCTATCTGGCGCAGGCGATTTTGGAGGAAGGCGACGATGTCGAACATGATGCGCGCACTCGTGAAGGCCAGGGCCGAGCCGGGCATCTGGATGGAACAGGTGCCGGTTCCCGAGATCGGGCCCAACGACGTGCTCATCAAGGTGAAGAAGACCGCGATCTGCGGCACCGACGTGCATATCTACAACTGGGACCAGTGGGCGCAGAAGACCGTGCCGGTTCCGATGGTGACCGGCCACGAATTCGTCGGCGAGGTCGCCGATTTCGGTTCCGCCGTCACCGAATACAGGGTCGGCCAGCGGGTCGCCGGCGAGGGCCATATCGTCTGCGGCCATTGTCGCAACTGCCGCGCGGGCAGGGGACATCTCTGCCGCAATACGCTTGGTGTCGGCGTCAACCGGCCCGGCGCATTCGCCGAATACCTCGCCTTGCCGCAGCACAACGTCGTGCCCATTCCGGACGACGTGCCGGACGAGATCGCCGCGATCTTCGATCCGCTCGGCAATGCCGTGCATACGGCGCTGTCTTTCCATCTGGTGGGTGAGGACGTGCTCGTCACCGGCGCCGGGCCGATCGGCATCATGGGTGCGCTGGTCGCCCAGTGCGTCGGCGCGCGCAAGGTGGTCATTACCGATATCAACCCCGTCCGCCTCGACCTGGCGCGCAGGATGGGCGTGCATCACGTCGTCGACGCATCAAAAGAGAGCCTGCGCGACGTGATGAACGAAGAGGGCATGACGGAGGGCTTCGACGTCGGCCTCGAAATGTCGGGTTCTGCCGTGGCCTTCCGCGACATGATTGACACGATGAACAATGGCGGGAAGATCGCCATCCTCGGCATCGCGCCGACCGGCTTCGAGATCGACTGGAACAAGGTCATCTTCAAGATGCTGCACCTGAAAGGCATCTACGGCCGCGAGATGTTTGAGACCTGGTACAAGATGATCGCGCTGGTGCAGGGTCCGCTGGACGTGACAGGGCTGATCACGCACCGCATCGGCATCGACGACTATCAGGACGGTTTCGACGCGATGCGCAGCGGCAATTCCGGCAAGGTGGTGATGGACTGGTGAGAGATCGCCTTGTGGAACGCCGTGAGCAGTCCGCATTTGAGAATGCGGGCCGGGCCTGTTAGGCCAGAATGTCCTACAAATAGAACATCCCGCCCATGAAAGCCTTCCTCAAAGCCTTTTTCGTCAGACACGAACCTCCGGTGGCGCTACGGGCCAATCTGCGCGCTGGGCTTGCGGCAATCGCGGGCATCGCGCTCGTTGGCGGGCTTGCCACCTGGATCGAGCTGCCACTGCTGATTGCGCCGCTGGGCGCCACCTCGGGTCTTCTTTTCGGCCAGCCGTCGAGCGCGCTTTCCCAGCCGATCAACGTGATGGGCGGTTACCTGATCGGCACGATCGTCTGCGAAGCGGCCTTCTTCATCTTTCCGGGCGCCTGGCTGGCGGCTGCCGTGGCCGTCGGCCTCACCATCGTCGTGATGCGCGCTTTGCGGGTCACGCATCCGCCGGCGGCGGCGCTGCCGATCCTCGGGTTCGGCGAGCCTGTACACGGCGTGCAGCTCTTTCTTATCGTCTTCATGGCATGCGTCGTGCTGATCGCGTTTGCACTCGTGGTGCACAACCTGCCGCCGCGCCGGCCTTATCCGATGCCGGAGGAGCCCGATCGGAAGAGCGGATAGATAGAAATTGAACGATCCGGTATGCGGCTCGTTTACCGCATCTGCAGGTTTGACGTTGGGTTAAGTGCCGATTTGCACTTCCGTGGCAGTGATGAACGCATCAACAGGGCCATGGAGATCGACCATGCGGGGCACTTTTCACTTCGAAGCCGACAATCTTTCCACCGAGTGGAACAAGAAAATCGTTCCGGTACGCCATGATCTGGCGACCAATCCCCTCTTTGCCGACGAGGCGCTCGCCAAGCTGATCGAGGGCAATCCGCAAGCGATCCGCGAGGTCTCGACCATGGATCCCGGTCGCGAGGACCGCGCCAGCTGGAAGCGTGCGTCTTTCGAGGACATGAGCGGCATGGAAATTCTCCAGGCCGTGCGCGACGGCCTTCTGTGGATCAACGTTGCCGAAGCCGGCAGCTTCGATCCGCGCTACCAGGCGATCATCGACAAGCTCCTGGGCGATCTGGCCGCGCAGGTTCCGGGCCTCAAGACGTTCCAGCACCGCATCGGCCTGCTGATTTCCTCGCCAAACGCGCGCGTGTTCTACCATTGCGATATTCCAGGGCAGGGGTTGATGCACGTCCGCGGCGAGAAAACCATCTGGATCTATCCCGACGGCGACCCCTTCTTGCCGCAGGAAGCGCTGGAGCGCGTCGTCACTGGTCTTTCCTACGAGGAGATCGACTACGACCCGACCTTCGAGGAAAAGGCGACTGTCCTGCACCTCAAGCCGGGCATGGGAGCACTTTGGCCGCTCAACTATCCGCACCGGGTCGTAAACGGCGACAGCCTCAACGTTTCCTTCACGGTCGAATACTGGACCGACGAAATCCGCCGTCACTATCTCGTCAATCTCGCCAACGGTGGGACGGCATTTCGTCGGCTGGAAACCCGCTCGCGCGCGATCAGCGGTCCGGTTTTTTGGATGAAGGCCGGTTTCGCGGCTGCCTGGAAGCTCTCCGGCGCCAAGAAACATTTCGCAGCGAAGATCAAGCCGGATTTCAGCATCAGCAAGAAGAAGCAGCTTGAAGCGGCGAGCCAGCCGTTCAAGGAAGCGGCGGAGTAGTCATTGACGCATGCGGCGAAAGTGTTTCGCCGCATGCGCTTCAATCCTGATCCCTTTGCTGCAGCATGGCGCGTTCCAGCGCTGCCAGCCCGCTTATGATGGCGCCTTTCTCCGCGGGGCGCATCTGCTCTAGAATGCGCGTCTCGAACTCCCGCGCCAGCGGCACAAGTTCCCGGTAGGCGTCCTCACCGGCTTTCGTCAGCGTCAGGTGTTCCACCCGCCGATCCGTCGCGTGGGGTGCCCGCCGCAGCCAGCGGCGTTCCTCCAGCGCGGTCACCGCGCGACTCACCTTGGTCTTGTGCATGGCCGAATGCTGGCCGATCGCGGTCGCCGTCATCGTGCCATATTGGCCGAGCGTCGCCAGCAGCCGCCATTCAGGCCGGGTCAGGCCGAAGCGGTCGCGATAGAGCCGTGAAAAGTCGCGGCTGACGGCGTCGGCCAACCGGTTGAGGCGATAGGGCAGGAATTCTTCGAGCGAAAGCAGGTCGTCGTTCACAGTCAGGCCGGGTTGATAGTTACATATTCAATTGTTACCGATGTAACAAATTCGGGCGCCTGTCAAAGGACATGCGCCACGGCGAGATGTCGCCGCGATCCGATCGGGAGGCGAAGATGAACGAGATGAGCACCCCCGCCGCGCAGGCGCGAGCCGGCAAGGTGGCGTCCGCCTATACCTACATGCCTGGTTTCGGCAACGACTTCGAGACCGAGACGTTACCGGGTTCCCTGCCGCAGGGACGCAATTCGCCGCAGCGCCCTGCCTATGGCCTCTACGCGGAGCAGCTTTCGGGCTCCCCTTCACCGCGCCACGCGGCACCAACGAGCGCTCCTGGCTTTACCGCATCCGGCCCAGCGTCAAGCATCACGGTCGTTTCAAGGCTTTCGACCTGCCGCTCTGGAAATCAGCACCGAACGTCGGCGACCATGAGCTTCCGCTTGGCCAGTTGCGTTGGAACCCGACGCCGATGCCGTCGGAACCGACCGATTTCATCCATGGCATGCGCACCATGACCACCGCCGGCGACGTGTTCGGGCAGGCGGGCATGGCCTCGCACGTGTATGTCGCCAATACCGACATGGTGGACGATCATTTCTTCAACGCCGACGGTGAGCTGATGGTGGTGCCGCAGGTGGGCGGCGTCCGCTTCGTTACCGAGATGGGCGTGATCGAGGTGCAGCCGGGCGAAATCTGCGTGCTGCCTCGTGGCCTCACCTTCAAGGTGGAGTTGATGGATGGAACGGCGCGCGGCTATGTCTGCGAGAACTATGGCGCCAAGTTCACGCTCCCCGACCGCGGGCCTATCGGCGCCAACTGCCTCGCCAATCCGCGCGATTTCAAGACGCCCACCGCCTGGTATGAGGACAAGGAAACGCCCTGCCGCATCGTGGTGAAGTGGTGCGGTCGCTTCCACGTCACCGAGATCGGCCATTCGCCGCTCGACGTCGTCGCCTGGCACGGCAATTATGCACCCTACAAGTATGACCTAGCTACCTTCTCTCCCGTCGGTGCGATCCTGTTCGACCATCCGGATCCGTCGATCTTCACGGTGCTGACGGCGCCGTCTGGTGAGGAAGGCACGGCCAATATCGATTTCGTCATCTTCCCGCCGCGCTGGATGGTGGCGGAGGACACGTTCCGCCCGCCCTGGTATCACCGCAACATCATGAGCGAGTTCATGGGCCTCATCCACGGCCAGTACGACGCCAAGGAAGAGGGCTTCGTGCCCGGCGGCATGAGCCTTCACAACATGATGCTCGCGCACGGCCCCGACGCGACGGGGTTCGAAAAGGCGTCGCGCGCCGAGCTGAAGCCGGTCAAGCTGGACCACACCATGGCGTTCATGTTCGAGACGCGGTTCCCGCAGCTCCTGACCGGCTACGCCGCAGGGCTCGAAACCTTGCAGGCGGATTACGTCGACTGCTGGTCCGATCTGAAGAAGCGTTTCAACGGTACGCCGGAGGGTGACTGGAGCTGATTTGTTTGGGGCCTGTCGGAACCGGCGCCGTCCATTCGTCCTTTGACAGTCAACACCAAGAGAGGAGTCTGTCATGACCTATGTGGATGGTTTCGTTCTGGCGGTGCCGAACGCCGAATTCGAGGAATATCGAAAGAACGCCGAATTGGGCCGGACGGTCTGGATGGAGCACGGCGCCCTGTCCTATGTTGAGGCCAAGGCTGATGACGTGCCGGACGGGGAGGTGACCTCCTTCCCCATGGCAGTAAAGCAGGGGGAAGGCGAGACGATCGTCTTTTCCTGCGCCACCTACAAGTCGCGAGAACATCGCGACGAGGTGATGAAGAAGGTCATGGCCGACCCGCGCCTGGCGGCGAGCATGGAAAACATGCCCGCCTACATGAAACGAATGATCTATGGTGGCTTCCAAGTGTTTGTGGAAGCCTGACGGAGGAAGAATGAAACTTGCCAGCCTGAAGAACGGGACGCGTGACGGAAGACTCGTCGTCGTCTCGAAAGACCTGACGCGTTATACGGACGCGTCCTTCCTCGTCCCGAATCTTCAGGCCGCGCTTGATGACTGGCGGCGCATCGCGCCGCATCTCGAAGCGTTGGCCGAAAGCCTCGATCACGGCTCGGTGCCGTCCGAGCGCTTCCACGAGCATGACGCCCATTCGCCGCTGCCGCGCGCCTATCAGTGGGCGGACGGCTCGGCCTACGTCAATCACGTCGAACTGGTGCGCAAGGCGCGCGGGGCGGAGCTGCCTGAAAGCTTCTGGACCGACCCGTTGATGTATCAGGGGGCTCCGATTCCTTCCTCGGTCCGCGCGATCCCATCGTGATGGCCGACGATGCCTGGGGCATCGACATGGAAGGGGAGATCGCCGTCATCGTGGACGACGTGCCGGCGGGCGCGAGTGTCGATGTGGCACGGGATGCGATCCGTCTTGTCATGCTGGTCAACGATGTCTCGCTGCGCCGCCTGATTCCGGATGAGCTTGCCAAGGGCTTTGGCTTCTTCCACGGCAAGCCCTCTTCTGCATTCTCGCCCGTGGCGGTCACCCCCGAAGAACTTGGCGAAGCATGGGATGGCGGCCGGCTGCACCTGCCCTTGTGCGTGGATCTTAACGGCAAGCCCTTCGGCCGCGCCAATGCCGGCATCGACATGACCTTCGACTTCCCGACCCTCATTGCCCACGCGGCAAAGACGCGCCCGCTCGCCGCCGGCACGATCGTCGGGTCCGGCACGGTTTCCAACAAGCTTGACGGCGGACCTGGCAAGACGATCGCCGAGGGCGGCGTCGGATATTCCTGCCTTGCAGAGCTGCGCATCGTCGAGACGCTGGAAAACGGCAAGCCCACCAGCCACTTCATGCGCTTCGGCGATACGGTTCGTATCGAGATGAAGGACAAGGACGGCCACTCGATCTTCGGCGCCATCGAGCAGGTCGTGGAAAAACAGGCGGCCGAATAAGCCCTCCCGAACGTTCTCTCCGTCTGACGACCCGTCGCCAGACGGCTGTGGAACCGCGTAAAGACTGAAATGGAGTTTGCATTGACCAAGCAATTCGCATCGCAGGGCGACCTTGCCGAAAAGAAGATCTCCTTCACGGAGATCGGCCGCGACCTGTGGGCATTCACCGCCGAGGGCGATCCCAACACCGGCGTCATCATCGGCGATGATTCCGTGATGATCGTTGACGCGCAAGCGACGCCCAGGCTTGCAAACAAGGTCATCGAGAAGATCAGGACCGTTACCGACAAGCCGATCAAATATGTGGTGCTGACCCACTACCACGCCGTGCGCGTGCTTGGCGCATCGGCCTATGGTGCATCCGAGACCATCATGTCCGAGAAGGCGCGCGCGATGGTCGTCGAGCGCGGCCAGGAGGACTGGGAAAGCGAGTTCGGCCGGTTCCCGCGGCTCTTTCAGGGCCACGAGTCGATCCCCGGCCTCACCTGGCCGACCCTGACCTTCACCGACCGCGCGACGTTCTACCTCGGTAAGCGTCGCGTGGACCTCGAGTTCCTCGGCCGCGCGCACACGGCGGGCGACATCGTTGCCTACGTGCCTGACGCCAACGTCATGTTCACCGGCGACATCGTCGAATATCACTCGGCCTGCTACTGCGGTGACGGCCATTTCGGCGACTGGCCGGCCACACTGGAGTCGATCCGCGCCTTCGATCTGGACGCGATCGCACCCGGTCGCGGCGATGCGCTGGTGGGCTCCGACATGGTCGACGAAGCGCTCGACAACACGGCTGACTTCGTCATGTCCACCTATCGTCCGGTGGCCCGCGTCGCCCAGGGCGGCGGCTCCCTCAAGGAGGCGTGGGACGCCTGCCGCGCAGCCTGCGACCCGAAGTTCGCCGATTACGCGATCTATGAGCACTGCCTGCCCTTCAATGTCGCGCGCGCCTATGACGAGGCGCTGGGCATCGACACGCCGCGCATCTGGACCGCCGAGCGAGACCGGCAGATGTGGGAGGCCCTGCAGGGCTGAGGCCAAAGGGAGGAGCAGGCATGGCGTCGCTGACGGCGCATTTTTCGGCCATGGCCCGCAACAATCGCTGGTCGAACCATGTACTGTTGCGCGCGGTCTGCGCGCTTCAGCCGGGCGAGTTCGAGGCCGAGCGCACCAGCTTCTTCCCGTCCATCGCCGAGACGCTGAACCATAATCTCGCGATAGACCGCTATTATCTCGACGCGCTCGCGCAGGGCGGCATTGGCCCGGCCGCATTCCATGCCTTCAAGCCCTGCGGCGAACCGCAGGCACTGGCCGACGCCCAGCGTGCGCAGGACGAGGCGTTGATGGTATTCTGCGATCGGCTGGAGGAGAGCGATCTGGACCGAAGCGTCATCACGGATCGAGGGCGCAATGGCCAGATTCCCGAACGCATCGACAATCTGCTAGCGCATCTCTTCCAGCACCAGATTCATCATCGCGGCCAGGTTCACGCCATGCTCGCCGGCACGTCGGTAAAGCCGCCGCAACTTGACGAGTTCTTCCTCGACTACGACCGCGATCCTGAGATCGCACGCATGGGACTGCTGTGATGCCGCGCTACGATTACAAGCCGTTTCCATACCGCACCCCGCCTGAACTCTCCGGTGGCAAGCTGCGGCGCGCGCCGGTAGTTATCGTCGGCGCGGGACCTGTCGGGCTGGCGGCTGCGATCGACTGCGCGCTGCATGGCGTGCCCTGCGTCGTTCTCGACGACAACGACGTCGTCTCGCTGGGCAGCCGCGCCATCTGCTGGTCGAAGCGCACGTTGGAGATATTCGACCGGCTAGGCATCGGCGAGCGCATGGTGGAAAAGGGCGTGACTTGGAAGGTCGGCCGCCTGTTCCACCGCGACCGCGAGGTCTGGAGCTTTGACCTGCTGCCGGAAGCAGGCCACAAGATGCCCGCCTTCATCAATCTCCAGCAATATTACGTCGAGCAATATCTGGTCGAGCGCGCCGCCGAGTTTCCCGATATGATCGACCTGCGCTGGAAGAACCGGGTGACGGATGTCGCGCCCCGCGCCGACGGCGTGCAAGTCTCCATAGAGACGCCGGACGGCGCATATACGCTCGAAGCCGACTGGCTGATCGCCTGCGACGGCGCGCGCTCACCTGTACGTGGTATGCTGGGCCTCGACTTTGCCGGCCGCGTCTTCGAGGAACGCTTCCTGATCGCCGATGTCGAGATGAAGGCGGAGTTCCCGTCCGAGCGCTGGTTCTGGTTCGAGCCGCCCTTCCACAACGGGCAATCGGCCCTTCTGCACAAACAGCCCGACGGCATATACCGCATCGACCTTCAGCTTGGCTGGGACGCCGACCCGGACGAGGAGAAGAAGCCGGAAAACGTCATCCCGCGCATCGAGAAGGTGATCGGTCATCGCGATTTCGAGCTCGACTGGGTGTCGGTCTACACATTCCAGTGTCGCCGGCTTGAGCGGTTCATTCACGGCCGCGTCGTCTTTGCGGGAGACTCGGCTCACATCGTCTCGCCGTTTGGCGCGCGGGGCGGCAATGGCGGCATCCAGGATGTCGACAACCTGATCTGGAAGCTGGCGATGGTAGTGCGCGGCGAAGCGCCCGAAAGCCTCGTCGCCACCTACGACGAGGAGCGCATCCACGGCGCAGACGAAAACATCCTGAATTCCTCGCGTTCCACAGCCTTCATGACGCCGAAAACGGAGATGGAGCGCATCTTCCGCGACAGCGTCCTCGATCTTGCCCATGCGCATGAATTTGCGCGCAAGCTTGTCAATTCCGGCCGGTTGTCGAAACCCTGCGGGCTCGGTGATCTGTCGTTGCAGACGGCCGTTGGCGAGGGGGCAGGCGTTGCACCCGGTACCGCTATGCCCGACGCGCCGGTCGCCAACGGCGATGCCGGCTGGTTGCTCGGTCATGTCGGCGGCGGCTTCACCTTCCTTGCGGTGGAAGCTGCGATCCCTGACGATCTGCCGGCCGGCCTCGACCGCGTTCTGATCACCGCAGACCGCTCGCGCCGCGCCAACGGCGCAACCACGCTGTTCGACGAGGAAGGCCACGCCATTGCCCGCTACGGCGCGGGCCGATCCTATCTGGTCCGTCCGGATCAGCACATTGCAGCACGATTTGACGGAGCCACTGGCGAGGCGGTTGCCTCGGCACTGCGGCGCGCGACGGGGAGGGGCGTATGAGCGGCGACGAAGACATCGGTGCCGACCAGCTTGGCCCCGCCGGCGATGATTTCTACGCGGCGTTGATTGCGGCGCATGAGGGCTTGAGCCTTGAAGAAAGCGCCCGGCTCAACGCCCGGTTCGTGCTGCTGCTGGCCAACGAGGTCGGCGACCTCGACCGACTGGAAAAGCTGCTGGCGGCGGCCATGAAGTAGCTGCCAGGCCCCTATAACGGGACCGTCGACCTACTCCGCGGCTTCCGTCTTGATGACACCGCGCCGGATCTGGTCTTCCTCGATCGACTCAAAAGTGCGCGGAAGTTGCCTTCGCCGAATCCTTCGTCGCCCTTGCGCTGGATGAATTCGAAGAAGATCGGTCCGATCACGGTCTTGGAGAAGATCTGCAGCAGGATCTTGGTCATGCCACCGTTCACTACGCCCTCGCCGTCGATCAGGATGCCGTGCTTCTTCATCCGCTCCAGAGGTTCGTCATGCCCGTTCACGCGGTCGTACGACATCTCGTAATAGGTCTCCGGCGGTCCGGGCATGAACTTCAGCCCGTTGCCGGCCAGTCTGTCGGTGGCGTCGTAGATGCCATCGGTGCCCACGGCGATGTGCTGGATGCCTTCGCCCTTGTACTTGCGCAGGTATTCCGCGATCTGGCTGGTGTCGTCCTTCGACTCGTTCAGCGGAATGCGGATTTTGCCGCAGGGACTCGTGATCGCGCGGGAGACCAGCCCGGTGATGCGACCGTCGATGTCGAAGAAATGGATCTGCGTGAAGCCGAACAGCTCGCGGTAGAAGTCCCACCATTTGTCCATGTTGCCGCGATAGACGTTGTGCGTCAGGTGGTCGAGGTAATAGAAGCCCACGCCTTCGGGCCTCGGATTGCGATCGCCCAGCCATTCGAACTCGGTGTCATAGGCCGAGCCCTTGTCGCCATATCGCTCGATGAAATAGAGCAGCGACCCTCCGATTCCGACGATCGCCGGCACGTCCAGCGTCTTGTCGTCGCCTTCATAAGGCGTGGCGCCCTTGGAAACGGCGTGCTCGAAAGCATGTTGGGCGTCGACCACGCGCCACGCCATCGATGGCGCGCAAGGGCCATGCTCGCCGACGAAGCGCATGGCGTGCGAACCCGGTTCGGCATTCACCACATAGTTGATGTCGCCCTGGCGCCAGACGGTGATGTTCTTGCTGCGATGCTTGGCTACCGGCGTGTAGCCCATTCGCGAAAACAGCTCTTCCAGCTTCGCCGGGTCCTCATGCGCAAACTCGACGAACTCGAATCCGTCGGTGCCGGCGGGATTTTCCGCAGTGATTTTAGCGGGCGGTGCGTCGTGCGGGAACGGACCCATGATGTTCCTCCTTTGGGAGCTGATTGAAGCTTGGAGGAATACTAGCACCTGCCCTCCGCAAGGGGCTTGCATTCGACGTGCGTAAGGTCACTATGCATGCGGGGATGATGCATCATGAGGAGGAATATCGTGGCAGTGGAGCGTCTCGACAAGTTTGACCGCAAGATACTGGCACATTTGCAGGAGGATGCGCGACTGACGAACAACGATCTTTCGGAGCGCGTGAACCTGTCACCCTCGCAATGTTCGCGCCGGCGGCAGCGCCTTGAGGATGAAGGGCTGATCCGCGGCTATCGCGCCGTCCTCGACCGCGACCGCCTCGGTTTCCCGCTCGTCAACGTCATCTCGGTGACGCTCGCGACGCACAACCGCGACAACGCACGGCGCTTTGGCGAACTTCTGACCCGGTTGCCCGAGGTGCAGGAAGCGCACGCGCTGACCGGCGAGATGGACTACATCCTGAAGGTCGTGACTCCGGACCTGAAATCATTGGCCGATTTCGTCAACGACGTGCTGCTGCCACACGATTCCGTGCAGCACGTTAAGACGGCGATCGTGCTGGAAACGCTCAAGGAGACCAACGCACTGCCTATCTGAATGTTACAAAAAATGCCGAAGGCATACTTTATTGTTACATAAAGTTCTGTAGGATCGCGAGCCCGGACCGGGTAAAAGGGGCATCGAGGAGCCACCCGGAAATCGGATCGTTCAGGGAGGAACAGAATGAAGCCTGCATTCTTCAAATCGCTCGTCGTCGCCGCATCGATTGCATCGGCGGGATGGCTGGCAACCACAACCACCACGCTTGCGCAGGAAGTCACCCTGCGCCTCCACCAGTTCCTGCCGCCGCAGGCAAACGTGCCGAAGCTTGTGCTGGACCCGTGGGCCGACAAGGTTGAGGCTGAGTCGGGCGGCCGCATCAAGATCGAGCGCTACCCGGCCATGCAGCTCGGCGGCACGCCGCCCCAGCTCATCGACCAGGCACAGGACGGCACGGTCGACATCGTGTGGACGCTTCCGGGCTCCACCCCGGGACGCTTCCCCTCGACAGAGGTGTTCGAACTGCCCTTCATGATGACCAACGCCGAGGCGACGTCGCGGGCCTATTGGGACCTCTTCGAGTCGCGCATGAAGGACACCGAGTTCAAGGATGTCCACGTCATCGGCGTTTGGGTCCATGGACCGGGCATGCTGCATTCCAAGACGCCGATCGAGAAGCTGGAAGATCTGACGGGCATGAAGGTGCGCGCGCCGACACGCATCATCAACACGCTTCTGGGCACGCTTGGCGCGACCCCGGTGGGTATGCCGGTGCCGCAGATCACCGAAGCGCTGTCGAAGGGTGTGATCGACGCCTGCGTCATCCCGTGGGAGGTAACGCCGGCACTGAAGGTGCCGGAGCTGGTGGAGAACCACACGGAGTTCGGTGGCGACCATGCGCTCTACACGACGACCTTCGTGCTCGCGATGAACAAGGCGAAGTATGACAGCCTGCCTGACGATCTGAAGAAAGTGCTCGACGACAATTCCGGCCAGGAATTTGCCGCTTTCGCCGGTCGTACGCAGGCCGGCGCCGATGGTCCGAGCCGCCAGATTGCCGTCGATCGCGGTAACAACATCATCACGCTCGACGAGGCCGAGGTTGCCCGGTGGAAGGAAGCCTCCCAGCCAGTGATCGACAACTGGGTCGCCGAGATGGATGGCAAGAGCCTGGACGGCAAGGGCCTTCTGGAAGATGCCCGCGCGCTGATTGAGAAATACACGGCCGCGCAGTAATATCGTCCGACAGAATGAAGCGGGGCGGATGACGAGTCCGCCCCGCTTCGCATCCGGGGAAGCCAATGAGCGTCATTATCGTCGGCGGCGGCATCGCGGGACTGTCGCTTGCGCTGTCTCTGCATCAGGCCGGCATTGCAGCCCGCGTGTTCGAGCAGGTTTCGGCGATCCGTCCGCTCGGCGTCGGCATCAACGTGCAGCCGCATGCGGTGCGTGAGCTTTTCGAAATGGGGCTGGAGGCTGAACTCGAGGCCATCGGCGTGCGGACGCAGGAAGTCGCCTATTTCTCCAAGCGCGGGCGCCTGATTTGGTCGGAGCCCGCGGTCGGTTCGCCGGCTACGATTGGCCGCAATTTTCTGTCCATCGCGGCATGCTGCAGACCATGCTGTTCGACGCAGTACGCAAGCGCCTCGGGGAGGGGGCGGTTGTCACCGGCATGGCGGCCGAAGGCTTCCACGAGTCGGGCGGCAAGGTCGAGGTGACGTTCCGCGATGCAGGCGGTGCCGCCTACCGGGCGGAGGCCGACATACTGGTTGCCGCCGATGGCATTCATTCTGCCGTGCGCAGGCAGCTCTTCCCGCATGAGGGCCCGCCGAAATGGGGCGGGGCTGTACTGTGGCGCGGAACGACCCGCGCGCAGCCGTTTCTGACCGGCGCGACAATGGCAATGGCCGGGCACGAATGGCAGAAGTTCGTCACCTATCCGATCTCGCGGCCGGATACGGAAACCGGCGAGGCACTCATCAACTGGATCGGCGAGTTGAAATATGACGCCGGTGCCGGCTGGAACCGCGAGGACTGGAACCGGCAAGGCGACTTTGCCGATTTCCTGCCGGCTTTCGAGGACTGGCGTTTCGATTGGCTGGATTGCCCGTCGCTGATGCGCGCCGGCGGCGTATGCTTCGAATATCCCATGGTCGACCGAGACCCGCTGGAGCGCTGGACGCATGGGCGCGTCACGCTCATCGGCGACGCCGCACACCCTATGTATCCGATCGGCTCGAACGGTGCTTCGCAGGCCATCATCGATGCGCGCGTGCTCACGAGGGCGTTCATCGACCATGGCATGGGTCAGGACGCGCTCAACGTATATGAAGCAGAGCGCCGCCCGGCGACAACGCGCATCGTCGTTGCCAATCGCGGCAATGGACCGGATCAGGTAATGCAGCTCGTGGAGGAGCGTTGCGGGGGCGAGTTCGACGATGTGACGGAGGTGCTCTCCCGCGCAGAGCTGGAGCAGACGGCAGCCGCTTACAAGAAGCTTGCCGGTTTCGACGTGGAGACGCTGAACGCGCGACCCTCGCTGCTTCCGCCACGTGGCGCATCGGTTCCGGCTTGAATGCGGATGGGGCAATCTGTTATGAAACATAACAAAAATGAACAGCCGGACGGTTGTCGCTGCATTCGGCAGCGAGTAGCGTTCCGATCCGGAAGTCTGGTGGGTGGAGGAACTGGATGAGGCGATCGGCGGCCATCGAGTGGCTGGCGCGGGCGCTCGCCATTCTCGGCGGGCTCGTGCTGGTGGTCATTACATTGCTGATCGTGGTCAGCATCACGGGCCGTGGGCTTGTGCGTCAGGGTCTGGGGCCGATACCCGGCGACTTCGAGCTGGTCGAGGCTATGACCGCCTTCGCGGTCTTCTCGTTCCTGCCCTGGTGCCAGCTCCAGCGTGCGCATGCGACGGTGGATGTATTCACCAGCTTTTTCCCGACAGGATCAACAGGGTCATCGACCTGCTCGCCGAGTTGTTGATGACGCTGGTCATGATCCTGCTCGCCTGGCGGCTCTGGTACGGCATGATGGACAAGATCCGCTATCAGGAGACGACTTTCATCCTGCAGTTCCCGGTGTGGTGGGGTTTTGCAGCCGCCATGTGCGCCATCGTCGTGGGCGTGATCGTGTCCGTATACATGACGATTGTCCGGGCTAAGGAAGCGTTCGCCGGTGAAAGCCAGTTCGCGCCGACGAAGGGGGAGATGCGTCTTGAGCAATCTCGAGCTGGGTATCTACTCCTTTCCCGTCCTTCTGCTGCTGATCTTCCTGCGTATCCCCATCGGTCTCGCGATGCTGACATGCGGGCTGGCCGGCACATGGCTAATCATGGGCTCGACCGCGCCGATCCTCGCGCGCCTGAAATTCGAGACCTACTCGACGTTCTCAAGCTATTCGCTGTCGATCATCCCGCTCTTTCTGCTGATGGGGCAGTTCGCCACGCTTGGCGGCATGTCGCAGTCGCTGTTCAAGGCCGCGAATGCGTGGCTCGGCCATCGCCGGGGTGGCGTTGCCATGGCGGCAATCGGGGCCTGCGCCGGCTTCGGCGCGATCTGCGGGTCGTCCCTCGCTACGGCCGCCACGATGGCGCAGGTGGCGCTGCCCGAGCTGCGTCGTTACGGCTATTCCGGGGCGCTGGCGACCGGCACGCTTGCAGCGGGCGGCACGCTGGGCGTGCTCATTCCGCCGTCTGTCGTGCTCGTCATCTACGCGATCCTTGCAGAGCAGAACATCGCCAAGCTTTTCGTGGCTGCGTTCATTCCCGGTATTCTGGCCGCCATAGGCTACATGATCGCCATCTCGATCTATGTAAGGCTTTTCCCAGGCGCGGCCGGTTCTCACCCGAGGCAGACCTATCGCGAGCGTTTCAGGGCGCTGGCCGATGTCTGGCCGGTGCTGCTGGTCTTCATCGCCGTGGTTGGCGGCATCTACACAGGCTGGTTCACGCCCACCGAAGCGGCTGCCGTGGGCGCTGCCGGCACCGGCCTGATCGCGCTGATCAATGGTGGGCTGACCCGCGAGACGCTGGTCGCTTCCATCCTCACCACCGCCTCGGCAACAGCGCTGATCTTTTTCATCGTTTTCGGTGCGGCGATCTACAACAGCTTCCTGGCGCTCTCGCAGCTTCCTGTTGAAGCCGCCGCCTTCATCACCGATCAGGGCTTTAACCCCTGGATCGTGCTGATCTGCATCCTGCTGTTCTATCTCGCGCTGGGCTGTTTCATGGATTCGCTGTCCATGATCCTGCTCACCGTGCCGATCTTCTTCCCGATCGTCAGCGGGCTGGATTTCGGTCTCGGTGCGGAGGAGTTCGCGCTCTGGTTCGGCATACTGGTGCTGATCGTGGTCGAGGTCGGGCTGATCACACCGCCGGTGGGGATGAATCTCTTCGTCATCAACTCGATGGCAAAGGATATTCCGATCCTGCACACCTATCGCGGCGTCACGCCTTTCGTCATCAGCGACGTGGTCCGCACCGCCTTGCTGGTGCTTTTCCCGGTGATCTCGCTGTTCATGGTGCGATTGCTCTATTGAGCGCAAAAAGAAAACGGCCGGCATCTGCCGGCCGTCTTTCAGGTCTGTCGTAGCACTCAGCCGCGCTGCTGCGTGACCAGTCCGTAAAGGTTCGTGCAGCGGGCGCCGGAGCGGCAGTAGGCCAGCACCGGGCCAGGCAGGGCATCCAGTGCCGCCGCCTGGTCGTCCACATTCTCCTGCGTGATCTGGCCGCTTATGACCGGAATATAGCGGAACTCCAGCCCGGCCTCACGGACGGCCGCCTCGATCGCATCGTGTGGCACCGCGCCATCCTCGGCATCGGGCCGGTTGGAGATCACGCTCTTGAAGCCGGCGTCCTTGATCTGCGCGATGTCGTCGATGCTGATTTGCGGGGCGACGGAATAGTTCTCGGTGATCTGGCGGATTTCCATGGATCTGTCCTGTATCTGTGAAGCGGTTTCGGATGGCATGTAGGCATGCCGCCCCGCGCTTGCCAAGCACAGGGCGCCCGCCAATGCCGTTTTGCCGCTCAGGCCGCCGCGAACAGCCCGCCGCCGGTCGACAGCAGATATAGATGATGGTCGCCGTCACCGAACGTCGTGTCGATCATCGTCATGCGCTTGAAGTAGTGGCCAACCGCGTATTCCATGGTCATGCCGACGCCGCCGTGAAGCTGAATCGCATTCTCGCCGCACAGCCGCCCGCCGCGCCCTATCTCGGCCTTTGCGGCGTGCATGGCCCTGCCGCGCTCGTCCTCGTCCTCGCTGTCCGCCATCATCGTGGCGTAGAGCGCGATGGAGCGGGCCTGCTCGATGGCGACGAACATGTCCACGGCCTTGTGCTGCAGCACCTGGAACTGACCGATCGCAACGCCGAACTGCTTGCGCACTTTGAGGTAATCCACGGTCAGAGCGTGCATTGCCGCCATCACACCGACCGATTCGGCCGCCAGCGCCGCGATGCCGGCATCGACAACGCGGCGAACGAGCGGGAGCCCGTTTTCGGGATCGCCGAAGACGCCGTTCGCCCCTACCTTGACGTTGTCGAACGTGACTTCGGCCGCGCGCGCGCCATCCTGCGTCGGGTAGCCGCGCACCGAAACGCCGTTCGCCCGGGCATCGACCAGGAAGACGCCGATGCCGCCTTCGTCGCGCGGCCCGCCGGCCGTGCGCGCGGTGACGAAGAACTTGTCCGCACTGTCGCCGTGCAGCACGACGCTCTTCTGGCCGTTCAACAGGTAGCCCTCGCCGTCCCTGGCGGCCGTCGTCTCGACATGATGGAGGTCGTAGCGCGAATTGCGTTCGACCTGCGCAAAGGCCAGTTTCAGCGAACCGTCAGCCACCGCCGGGATATACTCGGCACGCTGGTCGTCATTGCCGCCAAAACGCAGGAACGACCCGCCGAGTACGACGGTCGGGAAGTAGGGTTCGAGCGCCAGCGCGCGGCCGAGCGATTCCATCACGATCATCGTTTCGACAGGGGTGCCGCCAAGCCCCCATCGGCTTCAGCGAATGGGAGCGCCATCAAGCCCATCTCGGCATAGCTTGCCCACATCTGCGCGCTCCAGCCTTCGGGCGCGGCCATGTGGCGCTTGCGGTCTTCGAAGCCGTATTTGTCGGTCAGCAGCCGGTCGATCGAAGCCTTGAGGATCGATTGTTCTTCTGTGAGGTCGAAATCCATGTCTGTATTCGCTCCCTAGAGTCCCAGAACGGCCTTGGCGATGATGTTCTTCTGGATCTCGTTCGAGCCGCCATAGATCGAGACCTTGCGATAATTGAAATAGGACGGCGCGGCGTGCGCCGCGTAGTCGGGCTCGATCGGCGGCATGTTGGAACCCTCGATGTCATGATCGTGGTAGGGCAGCGCGTGCGGCCCCATCACCTGCATCAGCAGATGCGTTGTCGCCTGCTGTATCTCCGACCCCTTGATCTTGAGGATGGAGGACGCCGGGTCGGGCCGCCCCGTGTTGCCGCGCTTGGCGTCTGCGACCACCACGCGAAGCTGGGTCAGCTCCAGCGCCTTCAGTTCGATCTCGACCGCGGTCAGCTTTTCGAGGAAACGCGAATCCTCGGTCAGCGGCCTGCCGCTCGACATTTCCTTGCCGGCGAGCTCGCGAATGCGGGCGATGCGCTGCTTCGACATGCCGACACGGGCGATGTTGGTGCGCTCGTTGCCGAGCAGGAACTTGGCATAGTCCCAGCCCTTGTTTTCCTCGCCGACCAGATTCTCGATCGGCACCCGCACGTCGGTGAGGAACACCTCGTTGACCTCGCGCCCGCCGTCGATGGTGACGATCGGCCGTACCTCGATGCCGGGCGTCTTCATGTCGATCAGCAGGAAGGAAATGCCTTCCTGCTTTTTCACCTGCGTGTCCGTGCGCACCAGGCAGAAAATCCAGTCCGCATATTGCGCTAGTGTCGTCCAGGTCTTCTGGCCGTTAACGATGTAATGGTCGCCGTCGCGCACCGCCCGCGTCTTCAGCGAGGCGAGGTCGGAGCCCGCGCCGGGCTCGGAGAAGCCCTGGCACCACCAGTCGTCCAGATTGGCGATGCGCGGCAGGTATTGCGCCTTCTGTGCCTCGCTGCCGAAGGTGTAGATCACCGGTCCGACCATGTTGACGCCGAAGGCGAGTGGTTGCGGGGCAGGCCATTTCTGTGTCTCTTCGAGAAAGATGTACTGCCGCATCGGATCCCAGCCGGTGCCGCCGTATTTTTCCGGCCAGTGCGGCACGGCCCAACCCTTCTGGTTGAGAATGCGCGACCAGCTTACGAGATCTTCCTTGTTGCCGTATTCGCCATTGTCCAGGCGCTGGCGGACATCTTCGGGCAGGTTCTCTTTCAGGAACGCGCGCACCTCGTCGCGGAAGGCCAGTTCCTCGGGCGTGTATCGAAGGTCCATCTGTATTCCTCCAATGTTGATTTGCCCCGCCGCCTCGCCGGACCTGCCTCGGGGCAGAGCTGCCGACGTTGTTATTATCTTCGCTGCGAAGTCCTCCCCCGTTTGGGGGAAGGACCGTCATCGAAGGCGGTAAAGGGGCGGTATAAGTCAGGCGATCTCGAACAGCCCGGCAGCGCCCATGCCGCCGCCGACGCACATCGTCACCACTGCGTATTTCGCGCCGCGCCGCTTGCCCTCGATCAGTGCGTGGCCGGCCAGTCGCGAGCCGCTCATGCCGTAGGGGTGGCCGAGTGCGATCGCGCCGCCGTTAACGTTGAGCTTCTCCGGGTCGATGCCGAGCCGGTCGCGGCAATAGAGGACCTGCACTGCGAAGGCCTCGTTGAGCTCCCAGAGGCCGATGTCGTCAACCTTCAGGCCGTGGCGCTCCAGCAGGCGCGGCACCGCGAAGACCGGACCGATACCCATCTCGTCAGGCTCGCAGCCTGCGACCGCGAAGCCGCGGAAAATGCCTAGCGGGGTCAGGCCGCGCTTTTCGGCTTCGTTGGAACTCATCATGACGTTGGCCGAAGCGCCGTCTGAGAGCTGGCTGGCATTGCCGGCGGTGATCGTGCCGCCCTCGCGCACCGGCTTCAGGCCGGCCAGGCCCTCGGCGGTGGTTTCGGGGCGCGGGCCCTCGTCATGCGCGATCTCCACGTCGCGATGGCTGACTTCTTTCGTCTCCTTGTCGATGACGGCCATGCGCGTCTTGATAGGAGCGATCTCGTCGGTGAACTTGCCTGCCTCGCGGGCGGCCGCCACGCGCCGCTGGCTCGCCAGCCCGTATTCGTCCTGCCGCTCGCGCGAAATGCCGTAACGCTTGGCGACCACCTCGGCCGTGTCGATCATCGGCATGTAGACGTCGGCGGCTGGGCCGGTCAGCGTCTTGTCGACAAGCCGGAACGTGTTGCGATGGTCGTTCTGCACGAGGCTGATCGATTCCAGCCCGCCGGCGATGCCGGCTACGACGCCGTCATTACGGATCGCGTTTGCAAGCAGCGCCATCGACTGCAGGCCGGACGAGCATTGACGGTCGATGGTGGTTCCCGCCGCCGTTACCGGCAGCCCAGCGACGAGCAGGGCGCGCCGTGCGACGTTCAGCCCGGTGGTGCCTTCCTGCATAGCGCAGCCCATGATCACGTCCTCGATCTCGCCGCCCTCCAGGCCCGAGCGCTTCAGCGCGTGGCTGATCGCATGGGCGCCGAGCGTGGCGCCGGGCGTGTCGTTGAGCCCGCCGCGATAGGCCTTGCCGACCGGGGTTCGTGCGGTTGAGACGATGACGGCATCAGCCATGTTGTTCTCCCTGTGGGTTCAAGAAACCTTGGCGGGTTCTTGCCGCGCGGCTTCTTCCTGTTTGAGCTGGAGTTTGGAAAGCTTGCCGACCGGGGTTCGCGGCAGAGCGTCCCGGATTTCGACAAGCGTGGGCAATTCGTGCGGACCGAGCCGCGATTTGAGGAAGGTGCGCAGCGCCTCGATCGTGAGTTGCGGCGCGCCTGCCTTCAATTTGAGGAAAGCCTTCGGCGTCTCGCCGCGATAGCCATCTGGCACGCCCAGCACCAGCACCTCCTCGACGTCCGGGTGCTCGTAGATCGCCTGCTCGATCATCTGCGGATAGACGTTATAGCCGCCGCACAGGATCATATCCTTCTTGCGGTCGACGATGGTGAAGAAGCCTTCCTCGTCCATGAAGCCGATGTCGCCGGTCAGCAGGCCGCCTTCGCTGAAGGCGGCGCGCGTCTCGTCCTCGCGGTTCAGATAGCCGGCTGTGACGTTCGGACCGAACACCCGCAACTCACCGGTCTCGCCAGCGGGCAGCACGCGCGCCGGATCGTCGAGCGCGACGATGTCGAGATGAACGCCCGGCAGGGGCACCCCGATGGTCGCCACCTTGTCCGGCCGGTTTAAGGGAATGTTCGTGCCCGCAGGCGATGTCTCTGTCATGCCCCAGCCGCCTAGAATGGCGTGCCCGGTTGCTGCCCGCAGCCGCCGTGCGATCTCGACCGGCAGCGGCGCCCCGCCCGATGCGCAATAGCGCAGCGAGCTGAAGTCGCGTTTCTCGAAACCGGGTAAGGATGCTATTGCGATCCACATGGTCGGCACGCCGGGAAAGCTGGTGGCACCGGCCTCGATTTCCGCCAAGGCGGTCTCGGCGTCGAAGCGCGTATGCAGGATCAGTTCCTGACCGCTTTTCAGCGCCCGCAGCATCACTGCCACCAGCGCGTAGATGTGGAACAGTGGCAGGAATAGAAGCACGCGTTCCTGGCCCGGCCGCGAAAGGCCCCAGCCGTTGAACCAGAGGTCGTAGCTTGACACAGCGGTCGAGAGGTTACGATGGCTCAGCATGGCGCCTTTGGGCATGCCGGTCGTGCCGCCGGTATATTGCAGCAGGGCAAGGTCATCGAGGCCGACATCGGGAAAACGTTCGGCCTGCGCGTCGGCGACAAAGTCTGCGAAGGTGACGATCCCCGCGCCTGAGATCACTTCCCCGGATGTTGCTGGAGGTCCCCACGCGCTGTCCTCGCCAATGATGACCTTGTCGACCGCGCCATCCCTCAGCAGCGCCTCCGCGCGCTGTCCCAGATTGCCGATATTCGTCGTCACCAAAAGCCTTGCGCCGCTGTCGGCAAGCTTGTGGGCAAGCACGCGCTCGCTGTCGAGCGGCGACAGATGCACCACCGCCGCGCCGGCTTTGAGCGCGCCGAAGAAGGCGATCGGGTGATAGAGGGTGTTGGGCAGCAGCAGCGCCACCCTCGAACCGCTGGCGATGCCTTCACGCATAAAAGCGGCCGCGCAACGCTCCGCCTCGGCCGCCAGCGCCTCGTAGCTGAGCACCGTATCGCGGAAGCGGAATGCCGCCTTGCTCCCCCAGCGCGCCGCCGCCCGCTCGACGATCTCGTGAACCGGAAAGGCCGCAAGCTCGACGTCCGGCGCAAGGCCGGGAGGGTAGGCGCTTCTCCAGGGAGCGGCGGCCAGGTTCATCGCGCTCAGGCCGCTGGCCGGCCCGAGAAGCTGCCGCCGTCCTCGGCCATTTGCTTGAGGAGGGCCGCCGGCTTGAACACGTCCTTGCCCGTCTTGCCGTGCCAGTATTCCAGCCGCTCGACGATCTTCTTCAGCCCTTCGGTATCGGCCCAGAACATCGGACCGCCCTTGCCGATCGGGAAGCCGTAGCCATTGGTCCAGACGATGTCGATGTCGGAAGGCCGCGCGGCGATCTTCTCCTCGAGGATGCGGGCGCCTTCGTTGATCATCGGATAGAGCGTCCGCTCGGTGATCTCGTCGTCGGAGATGTCGCGCCGGTTGACGCCGCGCTCGCTCGCCTTCTCTTCGATCAGCTTTGCCACTTCCGGATCGGGGATGGGCTTTCGCGACCCCTGTTCGTAGAGATAGAAGCCCTTGCCCGTCTTCTGGCCGAAGCGGCCGGCTTCGCACAGCGCGTCGCCGATCGCGGCCGTCTTGCCAAGCGACTTGCGGTTGCGCCAGCCGATGTCGAGACCCGCCAGATCGCCCATCTCGAACGGTCCCATCGGCCAGCCGAAATCGGCGAAGACCTTGTCGATCTGCTCGGGCGATGCGCCTTCCAGCAGCAGGTCCTCGCCTTCGGTCGAACGCGCGCCAAGCATGCGATTGCCGACGAAGCCGTGACAGACGCCGACGACGACCGGCACCTTGCCGATCTTGCGGGCAACGGTCAGCGCCGTCAGAAGGACGTCGGGCGCGGTCTTGTCGCCGCGCACGATCTCCAGCAGCCGCATCACGTTTGCCGGCGAGAAGAAATGCAGCCCTACGACGTCATGCGGACGGGCGGTGGATGCCGCGATCTCGTTGACGTCGAGATAGGACGTGTTGGAGGCAAGGATCGCGCCGGGCTTGGCGATGGCGTCGAGCTTGCCGAAAACCTCCTTCTTGACGCCCATCTCCTCGAAGACTGCTTCGATGATGAGGTCGCAATCGGCAAGGTCAGCATAATTCGTCGTGCGCGAGAAGCGGCCCATGCGTTCGGCCTTGGCTTCCTCGCTCAGCGAGCCGCGTGAGACCGAGATCCCGTAGTTCTTGTCGATGGTGGCAAAGCCGCGGTCGAGCGCTTCGTCGCTCATTTCGAGGATAGTGACCGGGTACCCGCCATTGACGAAGGACATTGCGATGCCGCCGCCCATCGTCCCCGCGCCGATGACGCCGACCTTCCTGACCATGCGCGGCTGGACCTCCTTGCCGACGCCCGGCACCTTGGCCGCCTCGCGCTCGGCAAAGAACAGGTGGCGCTGCGCCTGCGACTGGACGCCGTTGACGAGCCCGATGAAGAGCTCGCGTTCCTTTTTCAACGCTTCGTCGAAGGGCAGGGTGACGGCATTGCGAACGGCAGTGGCGCAGGCAAGCGGCGCTTCGAGCCCGCGCGTCTTCCTGGTCGCCTCCTTGACCGCCGCCTCGAAACCGGAGAGGTCGGCGCGTGCAGGAGCGATCTTGTCGTCGCGATCACGCACCGGAACATGCGGGCCGCCATCGGCCACCCTGGCCTTTGCGAAGGCAATGGCATCGGCTGTCAGATCGCCCGCGGCGATGGCATCGACCACACCGGCCTCCAGCGCTGCTGAGGCGTTGATCGGGTTGCCGGAGACGATCATCGCCACTGCCTTTTCGGGACCAACGAGGCGCGGCAGGCGCACCGTGCCGCCAGCTCCTGGCAGAAGGCCGAGCTTGACCTCGGGTAGGCCGACCTTGGCGCCCTTGTCGGCGACGCGGTAATGGCAGGCGAGCGCCAGCTCGAGCCCGCCGCCCAGTGCGGTGCCGTGAATGGCGGCGACCGCCGGCTTGGGCAGCGATTCCAGCAGCGCACAGAGTTCCGGCAGGGAGGGGCTTGCAAGCGCCTTCGGCGTGCCGAATTCCGTGATGTCGGCGCCGGATATGAAGGTGCGCCCGGCGCAGGCGATGACAATCCCCTCGACCGCCGCATCGTCTCGTGCGGCTTCCAGCGCCTTGAACAAAGGCTCGCGCAGGTGGTGGCTGAGCGCGTTGACCGGCGGATTGTCCAGCGTGATGACCGCGATTGCGCCATCGCGCGCCACTGTCACATAGTCACTCATGGGTCGTATCCTCGGTGTTCGTTGTCTTGGGATGGCGGCGTCAGCGCCAGCCGGCGTCGTTCAGGAACCCGCCGATCAGTCGGGCGGTTTCATCCGGTCTTTCGATACACGGCAGGTGGCCGGCGCCCTCGATGATCTCGAAGCGCGCGCCCTCGATCAGGTCGGCGGTCGAGCGCACGAGATCGGGCGGTGTCGATCCGTCCTGGCCGCCGACGACGCAGAGCACCGGCAGCTTCAGCGCGCGGGTGGATTCCGTCAAGTCGGCATCGCGCAGTGCCGCGCAGGTTCCCGCATAGCCGTCGACGTTCGTCCGCGTCAGCATTGCTGTGTATCCAACATAGTCGGCGTTTTCGGGGTCGCGGTAACCGACGGTGAACCAGCGCTCCAGGATCGCGCCGGCAATAGATTCGATGCCGTTCTTCGTCACCGCGTCGATGCGGGTGTTCCACAATTCGTCATTGCCGATCTTGTGGGCCGTGTCGCATAGCACCAGCGCCGCGACATGGTCGGGCCGCATCGCTGCCAGCCCCTGCGCGATCAGGCCCCCGACCGACAGGCCGACGACGCCCGCCTTCTCGATTCCGAGATGGTCGAGCAGCGCAGCGAGATCGTGCACGTGGTCGATCAGACGATAGGGCGCGGGCGTCGCCTCCGACAGGCCATGGCCGCGCTTGTCGTAGAGCACGATGCGATAATCGTCGCCTAGCGTCTCCGCGACCTTGTCCCAGATGCGGAAGTCGGTGCCAAGCGAATTGGAGAACACCAAAACAGGCCCGTCAGGCCTGCCGCGTACGTCATGATGCAGAACGACGCCGTTCACCCGCGCGAACGCCATATGGCTCCTCCCTCAAGAACATACTACCGAGTATGTTGCATCATCGGAGCGCGGTCAATCGTGCCTGTAAGGAATTTAAGGCGCGATCGAGCCCCGACAGATCCAGCTCGTCCGGCAACGGTGCGAAATAGGCGTCGACATCGGCCGTTGAAACGCCGTCGAGCCCGGCAGGTTGCCAGTTGGGCGCGTTGTCCTTGTCGATGATGACTGCGCGCACGCCTTCATAGAAGTCGACGCCATCGATGATGCGGCTGACGATCCGGTATTCGATGCCCATGCAGGCCTCGAACTCCACCTTTGCGCCCTCCTGCATCTGCCGCAGCGCGATCTTGAGGCTGGTGGGCGACTTCTGGCGCATGGTTGCAGCCTGCTTGGCTGCCCATTCGGCATGCTCGCCGGTTTCTGCATCGAGCAGCGCCAAAATCTCTTCCACGGTGTTGGCGGAAAAGCAGCGATCGATCACCGGCTGCAGGGCCGGTGCCTTGGCTCCATCCAGAACCTGGGCGAATGACGCAAGCGTGGCGTCGGGATCGCCCTTGTCGCAAAGCGCCTCCAGGATTGCATCGAAATCGGCCGAACGGGCGGCATGGGTGGCGAAACCTGTCCACAGCGCATCCGCCTGGCCGAGCCGTGCTGCGGTGAGCCCAAGCCAGGTACCGGTCCTGCCGGGCAGGCGAGGCAGGAAGTAGGTGCCGCCGACATCGGGAAAGAAGCCGATGCCGGTCTCGGGCATCGCGAACATCAGCTTTTCTCCAGCCACGCGATGACTGCCATGAACGGAAAGGCCGACACCGCCGCCCATCACGATACCGTCCACCAGTGCCACATAGGGCTTCGGATAACGCTTGATGAACGCATTGAGTCGGTATTCGTCGCGATAGAAGGAGCGTATCGCCGGGTCGCCGGCCTTACCCCAGTCGTGGAGCTGGCGAATGTCGCCGCCCGCGCAGAACGCCTTTTCGCCGGCGGCCTTGACGATCACGAGTTCCACCTTCGGATCGTTCGCCCAGGCAACGAGCTGGGGATGCATCAGTGCGACCATGTTGCTGTTGAGCGCGTTGAGCGCTTTGGGCCGGTTGAGCGTGACCACGCCCGCACGGCCGCGCGTCTCGAAGATGATGTCCGGCTCGTCGCTCATGCGGCTCCTCCTTGCTGCTTCGAGGCGACCATAGCGGCTATCGTTCGTGCTGGAACATCAAAATGCGCACCGCCGTTGTGCGCCCCGTCAATCCAGCCGGTAGGGCACCGCGCCGCGATGGTTGTGGTCCACCACCAGCCTGCGCTTGAGCGGCGGCACCGCGCGTTGCGCGCAGTTGGGCCTTTCGCAGATACGGCAGGATATGCCGATCGGGTCGAAGCCGGCGCGGTTGGCAATGTCGAGATCGTCGGCATAGACGAAGTCGCCCGCATGCGTCACTTCGCAGCCCACCGCGATGGCATAGCGCCGCTGCGGTGCACGGAAGCCCCCGCCGCCCTTCGATATCTCCGTTGCGAGACACAGATAGCGCACCCCGTCCGGCGTTTCGGCAAGCTGGCGGATGATGCGCCCCGGCGTCTCGAACGCCTGATGCACGTTCCACAACGGACAGGCCGCGCCGAAGCGTGCGAATTGCAGCTTGGCCGCGCTGTGCCGCTTGGTGATGTTGCCGGCACGGTCGATGCGGGCGAAGAAGATCGGCACACCCTTGCGGCCGGGGCGCTGCATTGTGGAAAGCCGATGGGCGATCTGTTCGACGCTGGCGCCGAAGCGGCTCGCCAGCAGGTCGAGGTCGTGGCGCAGTTCCCGCGCCGATGCCAGCAACGCTTCGTAAGGCATCATCAGTGCGCCGGCGAAATAGTTGGCGAGCCCGATACGGCAGATCTCGACGGCCTCGCCGCTGTGGAAGCCGGCATTCTCCGCGATGGTTGCGATGATCTCCGCCATCTCGAGTTCGCCGATCTGGAATGCGGCCTGAAAGCTGCGGGTCGAGACTGGCGAGAAGGGATTGAGGTGCAGCGTGCGCCTGACGGGGTCGAAGCGCCGCAGCAGGTTTTCTTCAGGTGCTGCGCGCGCGGTCGTCACCCCATGCTGACGCTCGAGATAGTCGGGCAGGGCGGCAGAAGGGTCGCGGTCGGGGATGCCAAGCTTTGCAGCCAGTTCCTCGGCGGCGATGTCAAGTTCATGGATGTAGTTGTCGACGAAGTGGAAGAAGTCGCGCACCTCCTCATAGGCGCTTGGCTCAGCCACGCCGGCCCCGCGGCCAATCGTATCGTCGAAGCTCGCAAGCTGTTCGGAATTGCGTCGATAGGCCTGATGCGCGGTGATGAGCGCGTGCGCGAAGCCGGGCGCGTTCTGGGTTACCAGCTTCATTTCCTGGAGACTTGGTTTGAAATTCTCGAACAACGGATCAGTCACCGCCTCGGACAGCGCCGACAGCAGCCTGTCGCTCTCCCCGGACGAGAAATCGGAGATTTCGATGCGAAAGGTCTCGGCCAGCGCCAGCAGCACGGCCGCCGACACGGAGCGCTGGTTGTTCTCGATCTGGTTCAGGTAGCTTGTCGATATGCCGATGCGCTCGGCAAACGCTGCCTGCGTAAGGCGGTTGGCCTCGCGCAGGTCGCGTATCTTACGGCCGATGAACAGTTTGGTGTTTCGCATTTCGCAAATTCGCTTTTTGCAATATTGCGAAACCTACTTTATGCGCCTCCGCCCGTTCAAGCCTTTTCGCCGTCTTGCTAAGGCGTTATGCCGGAAAGTGCCGGCCATGCCGCAACAAACGCGAACAAACTGCCCAGGGGACGCCCGATGCACAGACAAGCCGACGCCGCGCGGGGATACCGCTGATGCGCGAAATCCTTGAGCAACTGGAAGAGCGCCGCGCCCAGGCGCGCCTCGGCGGCGGCCAGAAGCGCATCGATGCGCAGCACGCCAAGGGCAAGCTGACGGCGCGCGAGCGCATCGAGGTGCTGCTCGACGAAGGCTCCTTCGAGGAATTCGACATGTACGTCGCCCACCGCGCGGTGGATTTCGGCATGGGGAGCCAGAAGTATCCCGGCGACGGCGTCGTCACGGGCTGGGGTACCATCAACGGCCGGCTCGTCTATGTCTTTTCGCAGGATTTCACCGTGCTTGGCGGCTCTCTGTCAGAGACCCATGCGCAGAAGATCTGCAAGATTATGGATATGGCGGTGCGCAACGGCGCGCCGGTAATCGGCCTTAACGACAGCGGCGGCGCGCGCATCCAGGAGGGTGTTGCCTCGCTTGCCGGCTATGCCGATGTTTTCAAGCGCAATGTCGACGCCTCCGGCGTCGTGCCGCAGATCTCCGTCATCATGGGGCCGTGCGCGGGCGGCGCGGTGTATTCGCCGGCGATGACCGACTTCATCTTCATGGTGCGCGATAGCTCATACATGTTCGTCACCGGGCCGGACGTGGTGAAAACCGTCACCAACGAGATCGTAACTGCGGAAGAACTTGGCGGGGCGCGTACGCACACGCAGAAATCCTCCGTCGCCGACGGTGCCTTCGACGACGATGTCGAGACCCTGGAACAGGTACGACGGCTGTTCGACTTCCTGCCGCTCAACAACCGCGAAAAGCCGCCGGTGCGCCCCTTTCATGACGACCCGGACCGGGCGGCGATGCGGCTCGACACGCTCATTCCTGATTCCGCCAACAAGCCCTACGACATGAAGGAGCTGATCCTGGCGCTGGCCGACGAGGGCGATTTCTTCGAGATACAGGAGGCTTTCGCCCGCAACATCGTCACCGGCTTCATGCGTATCGAAGGCCAGACGGTGGGCGTGGTCGCCAATCAGCCGATGGTGCTGGCGGGCTGCCTGGACATCGATTCATCGCGCAAGGCGGCGCGCTTCGTGCGCTTCTGCGACGCCTTCTCGATCCCGATCCTGACGCTGGTCGACGTGCCGGGCTTCCTGCCGGGCACCGCGCAGGAATATGGCGGCGTCATCAAGCACGGCGCCAAGCTGCTGTTCGCCTATAGCCAGGCAACGGTGCCGATGGTCACGCTTATTACTCGCAAGGCCTATGGCGGCGCCTACGACGTCATGGCGTCGAAGCATATCGGCGCCGACATCAACTACGCCTGGCCGACGGCCGAGATCGCGGTGATGGGTGCGAAGGGCGCCACCGAAATCCTCTACCGCTCCGAGCTTGGCGACGCGGAAAAGATCGCCGAGCGCACCAAGGAATACGAGATCAACTTCGCCAACCCCTTTAAGGCGGCCGAGCGTGGCTTCATCGACGAGGTTATCCTGCCGCATTCATCCCGCAAGCGTATCGCGCGAGCCTTCGCCGCGCTGCGCACGAAGAAGCTCGACCAGCCCTGGAAGAAACACGACACGATCCCCCTGTGAGGAACGACATGACCGACGAGAACAAATTCCCGCCCGAGAAGAATTTCCCCGCAGGCTATGTGCCGCCGAAGGTCTGGACATGGGATTCGGCAAGCGGTGGAACGTTTGCTTCCATCAACCGTCCGATCGCCGGCCCGACACACGACAAGGAGCTGCCGGTCGGCAAGCATCCGCTGCAGCTTTATTCGCTGGGCACGCCCAATGGTGTCAAAGTGACCATCATGCTCGAGGAGTTGTTGGCGGCGGGCCATGCCGGCGCGGAATATGACGCCTGGCTCATCAAGATCGGCGACGGCGACCAGTTCGGCTCCGGCTTCGTCGAGGTCAATCCGAACTCCAAGATCCCGGCGATGATGGATCATGCGCCGAAGGGCGGCGGCGACCCGGTGCGCCTCTTCGAATCCGCCTCGATCATGTTCTATCTGGCCGAAAAATTCGGCGCCTTCCTGCCGACCGACATACGCGCCCGCGCCGAGACGATGAACTGGCTGTTCTGGCAGATGGGTTCCGCCCCCTTCCTCGGCGGCGGCTTCGGCCATTTCTACGTCTATGCGCCGATGAAGATCGAATACGCCATCAACCGCTACGCCATGGAGGTGAAGCGCCAGATGGACGTGCTCGACCGGCATCTGGCGAAGAACGAATACATGGCCGGCAAGGACTATACGATTGCCGACATGGCTATCTGGCCCTGGTACGGCCGGCTGGCTGCCAGCGGCGCCTATGAGGATGCCGGCGACTTCCTCGAGGTCGACAAGTACGAGCACGTCCAGCGCTGGCGCAAGGCGATCGGCGAGCGCCCGGCGGCCCAGCGCGGCTCCATGGTCAACCGCACCTTCGGCGACCCGACCAAGCAGCTCCACGAGCGCCATGATGCTTCGGATTTCGAGTTGAAGACGCAGGACAAGGTCTCGGGCCAGTAATGTTCAAGAAAATCCTCATTGCCAATCGCGGCGAGATTGCCTGTCGTGTCATCAAGACGGCATCGAGGCTCGGCATCGCTACGGTAGCCGTCTATTCCGACGCCGACCGCGATGCCCTGCACGTCAAGATGGCCGATGAGGCGGTGCATATCGGGCCGGCACCCTCGTCGCAGTCCTATATCGTCATCGACCGGATCATCGATGCGATCCGTCAGACCGGCGCCGATGCCGTTCATCCAGGCTACGGCTTCCTGTCGGAGAACGCGAAGTTCGCCGAGGCGCTGGAAAAGGAAGGCGTCGCCTTCATCGGCCCGCCGGTCGGCGCCATCGAGGCGATGGGCGACAAGATCACCTCCAAGAAGCTTGCCGCCGAAGCCAGGGTCAACACCGTGCCCGGCCACATGGGCCTGATCGCCGATGCCGACGAGGCTGTGAAAATATCGTCTTCGATCGGCTATCCCGTAATGATCAAGGCGTCGGCGGGCGGCGGTGGCAAGGGCATGCGCATCGCCTGGAACGACGCCGAGGCGCGCGAGGGCTTCCAGTCGTCGAAGAACGAGGCGAAGTCCTCCTTCGGCGACGACCGGATCTTCATCGAAAAGTTCGTCACCCAGCCCCGCCATATCGAGATTCAGGTGCTGGGCGACAAGCATGGCAACACCATCTATCTGGGCGAGCGCGAATGCTCGATCCAGCGCCGTAATCAAAAAGTGGTTGAGGAGGCGCCGTCGCCCTTCCTCGACGAGGCGACGCGCAAGGCGATGGGCGAACAGGCCGTCGCGTTGTCTAAGGCGGTTGGCTATCACTCGGCCGGCACCGTCGAGTTCATCGTCGATGGCGAGCGGAACTTCTATTTCCTCGAAATGAACACGCGACTGCAGGTGGAGCATCCGGTGACGGAGCTCATTACCGGCATCGATCTGGTCGAGGAGATGATCCGCGTCGCCGCCGGCGAGAAGCTGAAGATCGCCCAGGATGATGTGACGCTCGACGGCTGGGCAATCGAAAGCCGCCTTTATGCCGAGGACCCCTACCGAAACTTCCTGCCGTCGATCGGCCGGCTGACGCGTTATCGGCCGCCGGAAGAAGGCACGCAGGACAACGGTACGGTCATCCGCAACGATACCGGCGTCTTCGAGGGCGGTGAAATCTCGATGTATTACGATCCGATGATCGCCAAGCTGTGCGCGTGGGGGCAGACGCGCGAGGACGCAGTGCGCGCCATGAGTGGGGCGCTCGATGATTTCGAGGTCGAGGGCATCGGCCACAACCTGCCGTTCCTGTCGGCGGTGATGGAGCATCCCCGCTTCAAGGCAGGGCGGCTGACCACGGCCTTCATCGCCGAAGAATGGCCTGAGGGCTTCGCGGGCGTAACGCCTGACGATGGCGAGGCTCGCACGCTTGCCGCGTCGCTGCCTTCGTCAACCTGCGCACGCAGAAGCGCAACGTGCTCATTTCGGGCACGCTCGCCAACCATCCGCGCCATGTCGGCCGCGACTGGGTCGTCAAGCTCAACGGCAGCGGCGAATTCGCGGTGAACGTGCGCGACGAAGGCGGCAAGACGCAGGTCGCGTTCGTGGATGACGACAGCTCGCTGGCTGTCGCCTCCGACTGGCTTCCAGGGCGCAGCCATGCGCATTTCACCGTTGGCGGCCGGCGCATCGGCGTCAAGGTCCAGCCTGCCAACTCCGGCTGGCGGCTGCGCTGGCGCGGCATCGACGTGAAGGTTCACGTGCGCAGCCCACGCATCGCGGAGCTGTCGCGGCTGATGCCGGAAAAGCTGCCGCCGGACACGTCGAAGATGCTGCTCTGCCCGATGCCCGGCGTTGTCACGGCGATTGCCGTTGCTGCTGGCGACGAGGTGCAGGAAGGCCAGGCGCTTGCCACGGTCGAGGCGATGAAGATGGAGAACGTGCTTCGTGCCGAAAGGCGCGGCGTGGTCAAGAGCGTCGCCGTCGAGCCCGGCTCCAGCCTCGCCGTCGACGAGCTGATCATGGAGTTCGAGTGATGGCTGCGGGCAATTCCAAACTCGACACCTGGCGCGCCGCCGCCGAAAAGGAGGTCAAGCGCGACCCTGAAACGCTTGTCTGGCAGACGCCCGAGGGCATCGCGGTCAAGCCGCTTTACACTGCCGAGGACCTTGAAGGCGTCGGGCATCTCGGCTCACTGCCGGGCCAGCCGCCATTCGTGCGTGGGCCGCGCGCTACCATGTATGCCGGCCGCCCTTGGACCATCCGCCAATATGCGGGCTTCTCCACAGCCGAGGCGTCCAACGCCTTTTACCGCAAGGCGCTGGCAGCCGGCCAGCAGGGCGTTTCGGTCGCTTTCGACCTCGCGACCCATCGCGGCTACGACAGCGACCATCCGCGTGTCGAAGGCGATGTCGGCAAGGCTGGTGTGGCGATCGATTCCGTCGAGGACATGAAGATCCTGTTCGACGGCATCCCGCTCGACCAGATTTCCGTGTCGATGACCATGAACGGCGCAGTCATTCCGATCCTCGCCTCCTTCATCGTCGCCGGCGAGGAGCAGGGCGTCTCGCGCGACAAGCTTTCGGGGACCATCCAGAACGACATCCTCAAGGAGTTCATGGTCCGCAACACCTACATCTACCCGCCCGAACCCTCGATGCGCATCGTCGCCGACATCATCGAGTACACGGCGAAAGGAGATGCCGAAGTTCAACTCCATCTCGATCTCCGGCTACCACATGCAGGAGGCGGGGGCGACGCTGGTGCAGGAGCTTGCCTTCACGCTCGCCGACGGGCGCGAATATGTACGCGCCGCGCTGAAGAAGGGGCTCGACGTCGACGCTTTCGCCGGCCGGCTGTCGTTCTTCTTCGCTATCGGCATGAACTTCTTCATGGAAGCCGCAAAGCTGCGCGCGGCGCGTCTTTTGTGGACGCGCATCATGGAGGAGTTCGAGCCAAAGAAGGGCTCCTCGCTGATGTTGCGCACCCACTGCCAGACCTCAGGCGTTTCGCTGCAGGAGCAGGACCCCTACAACAACGTCATCCGCACCGCTTATGAGGCGATGTCCGCGGCGCTTGGTGGCACGCAGTCTTTGCACACCAACGCGCTGGATGAGGCGATCGCCTTGCCGACCGAGTTTTCGGCGCGCATTGCCCGCAACACGCAGCTCATCCTCCAGCATGAGACAGGCGTGACGAAGGTGGTCGATCCGCTGGCCGGGTCCTACTACGTCGAGAGCCTGACGAACGAGCTTGCCGAAAAGGCATGGGCGCTGATCGAGGAGGTCGAGGCGCTGGGCGGCATGACCAAGGCGGTCAACGACGGACTGCCGAAGCGGCTGATCGAGGAGGCGGCGACCCGCAAGCAGGCGGCCATCGACCGCGGCGACGAGGTGATCGTCGGCGTCAACAAGTACCGCCTCGAAAACGAGGACGATCTGGACATCCTCGACATCGACAACAAGGCAGTGCGCGAGGCGCAGATCGCGCGCATCGAGAAGACCCGCCGCCAGCGCGACCCTGGGAAGTGGGAAGCGTCGCTTGACGCATTGCGCGCGGTGGCCCGCACCGGCGAGGGCAACATCCTCGAGGCGGCAGTTGAGGCTGCCCGCGCCCGCGCGACGCTGGGCGAGATCTCGGATGCTCTGCGCGAGGCCTTCGGCGACCATGTCGCGGTGCCCGAGGTGGTTCGCGAGGTCTACGGGCCTGCCTATGAGGGCGAGCCGGAATACGAAAACCTCGTCGGCCGACTGAAGCAGCTTGCCGGCGCGCTCAGCGGTTCGCCCAAGCTTCTTGTCGCCAAGCTCGGCCAGGACGGACACGACCGTGGTGCCAAGATCATCGCTTCGGCGTTTGGTGACATCGGTTTCGAGGTGATCGCAGGTCCGCTGTTCCAGACGCCGGCGGAGGCCGCCGATCTTGCCGTTGCCTCAAAGGTTCACGTCGTCGGCATGTCGTCGCTCGCCGCCGGACACAAGACGCTCGCTCCGCAACTCGTGCAGGAACTGAAGGCCAGGGGCGCTGAAAACGTCATCGTCGTCGTCGGCGGCGTCGTGCCGCGCCAGGACTATCAATATCTGCTCGATCACGGCGTAGCCGCCGTTTTCGGTCCGGGAACCAACGTGCTCGATGCAGCTCGCGCCGTCATCGATCTCATGGAAGGCAAGCGCCGCAACGAGTGAGTGGCGGTTGCGGTGGTTGAAACCCGGTGGAATATGGTGCGTCCTTCGAGGCTTGCTGCGCTCGCACCTCAGGATGAGGGAGGTTGGTTTATCGAACCCACTCTCGTCGGGCTCAATGCACTACGGTCCTCATCCTGAGGTGCGAGCGCAGCAAGCCTCGAAGGACGCACTACCAGGCATCAGAAGCCTTCCGTGCAACTCAACGATGATACCGCGTCCAATGATGATGCCGGTGCTATCCTTCGCTTTCGCTTTTCGCTAAGTTCAGGAAAAACGAAAGGGGAGGGAAGCGATGTACCTGCCGCCGCGCCACGCCGAGATCATCCAGATGGCCAAGGATAATGGCCGGGTGCTTGTCGACGACCTTGCGAGCCATTTCGGCGTGACGCCACAGACCATCCGCAAGGACCTCAACGACCTCTGCGACCAACGCATGCTGACGCGCGTGCATGGCGGTGCGCTGTTCCCGTCTGGCATCGAGAACATGCAATACGAGGCGCGCCGCAAGATCGCCGCCGACGAGAAGGACGCCATCGGCCGCGCCGCCGCCCGCCTCATCCCCGACAGCGCGTCGCTTTTCGTCAATATCGGCACCACAACCGAGGCCGTCTCGAACGCACTCCTGGACCATCAGGGTCTGATGGTCATCACCAACAACATCAATGTCGCCAACAGGATGCGCGTCTATCCCTCGCTCGAGGTGGTTATCGCCGGCGGCGTTGTTCGTGGCGCAGATGGCGGCATCGTCGGCGAGGCGGCGGTGGATTTCATCCGCCAGTTCAAGGTGGACTACGCGGTCATCGGTGCATCCGCCATCGATCATGATGGCGCACTTCTCGACTTCGATTTTCGCGAGGTGAAGGTCGCGCAGGCAATCATCGCCAATGCGCGCCATGTCATCCTTGTCGCGGACTCCACCAAGTTCGAGCGTACGGCGCCCGTGCGGATCGGCCATCTCAGCCAGGTCGACACCTTCATCACCGATACCTGTTCGGTCGACGCGATACGCACCATTTGCCGCGATTCCGAAGTGGAACTCCTGGAGACGACCCGCGAGTAGTTGCGGCGACGTGCTTCGTTTGACATTCGTTCTGATTTCGAAATAATCGCATTTGAGTTTCGGTATTGCCGCTAACGTTTGTGACGGAACTCAATACCGCCGGGAGGGGACATGAGCGGGCATATTCTCGCGATCGATCAGGGCACCACGTCCAGCAGGGCGATCATATTCGGTCCCGACATGAAGGTCGTCGCGGTCGGCCAGAAGGAGTTCGCCCAGCATTATCCAGCGTCGGGATGGGTCGAGCACGATCCGGAGGAGATCTGGTCGACGGTCGTCTGGTCGGTAAAGACGGCGCTGAAGAAGGCGAAGCTCACCGCTGCCGATGTCGCCGCCATCGGCATCACCAACCAGCGCGAGACGGTCGTCGTTTGGGATCGCCAGACCGGCGCAGCGATCCACAACGCCATCGTGTGGCAGGACAGGCGCACCGCCGGCCTCTGCGCGAAGCTCAAGAAACAGGGGCACGAGCCGGTATTCGCGCGCAAGACCGGCCTGCTGCTCGACCCTTATTTCTCCGGCACCAAGATCGCCTGGCTCTTAGGCAAGGTGAAGGGTGCGCGCCGCCGCGCGGCCAAGGGCGAGCTTCTGGCCGGCACCATCGATTCCTTCCTGATCTGGCGGCTGACTGGCGGCAAGGCACATGTCACAGACGCCACAAATGCCTCGCGTACGCTCGTCTACAATATCGAGAAAAACGAATGGGATGCCGAGTTGCTGAAGCTGCTCGATATTCCCGCAGCCATGCTGCCGCAGGTCAAGGACTGCGCCGACGATTTCGGCGTCACCGACAAGAAACTGTTCGGCGCGGAGATTCCGATTCTCGGCGTTGCCGGCGACCAGCAGGCGGCCACCATCGGCCAGGCCTGCTTCGAGCCTGGCATGCTGAAATCGACCTATGGCACGGGTTGCTTCGCCCTGCTCAACACCGGCGACAAGCTGGTGCGTTCGCGGAACCGGCTGCTCTCCACCATCGCCTATCGGCTCGACGGCAAGACGACCTATGCGCTGGAAGGCTCGATCTTCATCGCGGGCGCTGCCGTCCAGTGGTTGCGCGACGGTATCAAGGTGATCGGCAAGGCCGAGCAAAGCGGTGTGCTTGCGGCCGAAGCCGACGAGACCCAGTCGGTCTATCTTGTGCCTGCCTTCGTCGGCCTCGGCGCGCCCCATTGGGACGCCGACGCGCGCGGCGCGATCTTCGGTCTCACGCGCAATTCTGGCCCGGCCGAATTCGCGCGCGCCGCGCTCGAATCCGTTGCCTACCAGACACACGACCTGCTGACGGCGATGCGCAAGGACTGGAAGGGCGGCGCCAACGCCGACACCGTGCTGCGGGTCGATGGCGGCATGGTCGCCTCGGACTGGACCATGCAGCGCCTGGCCGATCTGCTCGACGCGCCAGTCGACCGCCCCACGATCCTTGAGACGACCGCCTTGGGCGCGGCCTGGCTTGCCGGCCAGCGCGCGGGCGTTTGGCCGAAGGCCGCCGAGTTCGCCAAGTCCTGGTCGCTCGACCGGCGTTTCAGGCCGTCGATGGACGCCGCGACCCGCAAGGCCAAGCTTGCCGGCTGGACGGATGCCGTACGGCGCACACTATCGAGCTGATCCTTGGCCTCATCGTTCAATCGGGCGCTTTCCTTTCTGCCATCTCCGTGTTACCAGCCACCGCCATCCTGAAAGGGAGAAAACGAGTCGCCGCCAGCCTTCGGGCCAGGGCGCTCCTCCCGCGCACCCGAACGTCGAAGGATCGGCAATGGCAAGAATCATCGAGACCGCAACCGGCGCGCTGGCGCTTACCTTCGACGACGTGCTGCTTCAGCCCGGCCATTCGGAGGTGATGCCTGGGCAGACCGACGTTTCCACCACGATCGCGCGCGACATCGAGCTGAATATCCCGATCCTGTCGGCAGCGATGGACACCGTCACCGATGCGCGGCTGGCGATAGCCATGGCACAGGCGGGTGGCATCGGGGTCGTTCACCGCAACTTCTCGCCCGAGGAGCAGGCCGAGCAGGTGCGCCAGGTCAAGAAGTTCGAGAGCGGCATGGTCGTCAACCCGCTCACCATCGGCCCTGACGCCACGCTGGGCGATGCGCAGGCTTTGATGCGCACCCACGGCATCTCCGGCATTCCTGTCGTGGAAAACGGAGGCACCGGCGGTCACACCACGGGCAAGTTGATCGGCATTCTCACCAACCGCGACGTTCGCTTCGCCTCCGACCCGGCGCAGAAGGTCCGCGAATTGATGACGAAGGAGCGGCTCGTCACCGTGCGCGAGAGCGTCGAGCAGGAAGAAGCCAAGCGTCTCCTGCACCACCACCGCATCGAGAAGCTGCTGGTCGTGGACGGGGAGGGCCGCTGCGTCGGCCTCATCACCGTCAAGGATATCGAGAAGTCGCAGCTCAATCCGCATGCGGCGAAAGACGCGCAGGGCCGGCTGCGCGTGGCGGCCGCCACCAGTGTCGGCGACGACGGGTTCGAGCGCGCCGAACGCCTGATCGATGCCGGTGTCGACCTCCTGGTCATCGACACGGCCCACGGCCACTCGCAGCGCGTGCTCGATGCCGTTGCGCGGGCGAAGAAGCTGTCCAATTCGGTGCGCATCATCGCCGGCAATGTCGCCACTGCCGACGGCACCATGGCGCTGGTCGATGCCGGCGCGGATGGCGTCAAGGTCGGCATCGGCCCCGGTTCGATCTGCACCACGCGTATCGTAGCGGGCGTTGGCGTGCCGCAGCTTTCGGCCATCATGTCGGCGGTGGAGGCCGCAGACCGGGCGGGCGTCGGCATCATCGCCGACGGCGGCATCAAGTTCTCCGGCGATCTTGCCAAGGCGCTTGCCGCAGGTGCATCGGCCGCCATGGTCGGCTCCTTGCTGGCCGGCACGGACGAGAGCCCCGGCGAGGTCTATCTGCACCAGGGCCGCTCCTTCAAGGCTTATCGCGGCATGGGTTCCGTCGGCGCGATGGCGCGCGGCTCCGCTGACCGCTACTTCCAGGCGGAGGTGCGCGATACGCTCAAGCTGGTGCCGGAAGGCATCGAGGGGCAGGTGCCATACAAGGGGCCGGTCGGCGGCGTGCTGCATCAGCTCGTCGGGGGCCTGAAGGCTGCGATGGGTTATGTCGGCGCTGCGAACCTCACCGAATTGCGCGACCGCGCGACCTTTGTGCGCATCTCCAATGCGGGCCTGCGCGAGAGCCACACGCACGACGTGACCATCACCCGCGAAAGCCCGAACTACCCGGGCGGCATGTAGGGCCGCTTATGGGGTGCGTCCTTCGAGGCTCGCTGCGCGCGCACCTCAGGATCAGGGAGGTGGTTTGATCAAACCCGCTTAAAGTGAGCTCGATACAAGCCAACGGAACGGTCCTCGAGCCCACAAGCCTGCAGGAGCGATGTACAGTACTCCTCATCCTGAGGTGCGACCCTGAGCTCGTCGAAGGGGAGCCTCGAAGGACGCACGATCGACTTGAAGTCGCATAGCCTGTTTTTCCCCGTCCAATCAGCACCGTCGCAGAGGAAGCAAACATGAACCAGACTGCAATCTTCTGGCCGATGATCGCCCATGCGGCGCTGGTCTTCGCGATCTATGTCCTGCTCGGCCTGCGTCGCCGGCAGGCGGTTATGACCGGCAACGCCAAGGTCTCGCAATTCAGGGAAAATCGCGACGAACCGGCCGAGAGCCTGTTCGTGCGCAATGCGCTGGAAAACCAGTTCGAGCTGCCGCTGCTCTTCTACGCCGTCTGCCTCGCGCTGCAGGCGAGCGGCGCTGTCGGCGCACTCACTTTGGGGCTCGCATGGGTGTTTGCGGTGTCACGCTATGTGCACACCTTCATCCACGTCACGTCCAACCGCATCCGCTACCGTCAGCCCGCCTTCACTGTTGGCTTCCTGGCGCTCATCGCCTTGTGGGTGCTGCTCGCCGTCGATCTGCTGAGCGCGGGCTGAGGCGGGCGCAAGCCCGCGGACGATTTCGGCCAGTGCCCGGCATTCGCCCTGCCGGCTCGAGTTGCGCCGCCAGGCAAAACCCAGCATCCGCGCCGGCATCGGCTCGGCGAAGGGCACAACCCTGAGTTCGGGCATCGCTTCGCTGGCCGCGCGCGCCATCTCCGGGATCAATGTCACGCCCTGGCCGTGCGCAACCATCTGCAGCAGCGTGGTCAGGCTGGTCGCGCCGTAGTTGGCCATGGCGGCCGGCCGCACCGAGCCGCAGACCGCCAGCGCCTGGTCGCGCATGCAGTGGCCTTCCTCCAGCAGCATCAGTCGCTCGAGCGCCGGACTTTCGGGCGGCACCGGCGGCGATATGAAGCCCGGATCAGCCTTCGGCACGGCAAGAAAGAAGCGGTCCTCGAAGAGCGGCTCCACGCTCACGCCCGCATGGTCGAGCGGCAGCGCTGCGATCATGCCATCGAGCCGGCCAGCTACCGTCTCCTCTGTAAGTGTCGCCGTCACCGCCTCGCGCAGTTCCACGGCCAGTGCTGGAAACCGCTTGCGCAGCTCCGGCAGAAGCGCCGGGAGGAGATAGGGCGCGACAGTGGGAATGACGCCCAGCCGAAATCGACCTTCCATCGACGCTCGACCTCGCCTCGCCGTCGCTTCGATTTCCCTTGTCTCGGCAAGCACCCAATCTATCCGCGGTTTCAGAGCTCGCGCTTCCTCCGTCAGGTGCACGGTCTTGCCGCCACGGTCGAACAGCCGACGGCCAAGCCGCTCTTCCATTTCCGCAATCTGAGAGGAAAGGGCGGGCTGCGTCACGCCGGCAAGTTCGGCAGCACGGCCGAAATGCAGCGTTTCAGCCAGCGCCTCGAAATATTCCATCTGTCGGAGCGTCAATCTGATCATAATCACAGATTATCGAAACGAATAGGAAATGCAATTTGTCCCTATCGGCGCGCCGGGGTAGTTTGGAATAATTCCAGACTCGGAAGCCGGCAAACCTGCCATAGGCGGGATGCGGCAGCCTTGGCTGGAAACCGGCATATTTTACACATGCCCCGCCGCGCTCGTCGCACCCGGGACAATGAGCAAGCGCCTAACGATCGGAGATGAAGATGGACAAGAAGGTTGACGACAGCGCGGGTAAATGCCCGTTCAGCGGAGGCGCGCGCGGACACAGGAACCGTGACTGGTGGCCGGAACAGCTCGATCTCGACGGCCTGCACCGCAATTCCGATCTGTCGGATCCGATGGACCCGGACTTCGACTATGCCGAAGAGTTCAAGTCACTCGACCTTGATGCGGTGAAGCAGGACCTTCACGCGCTGATGACCGATTCGCAGGACTGGTGGCCGGCGGACTTTGGCCACTATGGCGGCCTGTTCATCCGCATGGCCTGGCACAGCGCCGGCACCTACCGCATCACTGACGGCCGTGGCGGCGCGGGTGCGGGCCAGCAGCGCTTCGCTCCGCTGAATTCCTGGCCGGACAACGCAAACCTCGACAAGGCGCGCCGGCTGCTGTGGCCGATCAAGCAGAAATACGGTCGCAAGATTTCCTGGGCCGACCTGATGATCCTCACCGGCAATGTCGCGCTGGAATCGATGGGCTTCAAGACCTTCGGCTTCGCCGGCGGCCGTGCCGACGTGTGGGAGCCGGAGGAGCTTTACTGGGGCCCGGAGGGCACCTGGCTCGGCGACGAGCGCTACAGCGGCGAGCGTCAGCTCCAGGAGCCGCTCGGCGCGGTCCAGATGGGTCTCATCTACGTCAATCCGGAAGGCCCGAACGGCAACCCCGATCCCGTCGCTGCAGCCCGCGACATCCGCGAGACATTCGCGCGCATGGCGATGAACGACGAGGAAACCGTCGCGCTGATCGCTGGCGGCCATTCCTTCGGCAAGACCCACGGCGCGGGTGATCCGTCGCTTATAGGCGCTGACCCCGAGGGTGCGGATATCGAGGATCAGGGGCTCGGCTGGAAAAGCGGCCATGGCACAGGCATCGGCGCCGATACGATCACCGGCGGACCCGAGGTCACCTGGACTCAGACACCGACGCAGTGGAGCAATCTCTTCTTCGAGAACCTGTTCAACTTCGAATGGGAGCTGACTGCGAGCCCGGCCGGTGCCAAGCAGTGGAAGGCCAAGAACGCGGAGCCGTCGATCCCGGACGCCTACGATCCGTCGCGCAAGCACCTGCCGACGATGCTGACGACCGACCTGTCGCTGCGCTTCGACCCGGAATACGAGAAGATCTCGCGCCGTTTCCTGGAAAACCCGGACCAGTTCGCCGACGCTTTCGCCCGCGCCTGGTTCAAGCTGACCCACCGCGACATGGGCCCCAAGGTCCGTTACCTCGGCCCTGAGGTTCCGGCCGAAGACCTGATCTGGCAGGACGTCATTCCCGCGGTCGATCATCCTCTGGTCAACGAGCAGGACATCGCCGCCCTCAAGGCAAAGGTGCTTGCTTCCGGCCTTTCGGTCTCCGAACTCGTCTCCACCGCCTGGGCCTCGGCGTCCACTTTCCGCCGCTCCGACAAGCGCGGCGGCGCCAACGGCGCGCGTATCCGGCTTGCTCCGCAGAAGGACTGGGAGGTTAACCAGCCCGAACAGCTCGCCAGGGTTCTGTCGAAGCTCGAAGCGATCCAGGCCGAGTTCAATGGCGCACAGTCAGGCGGCAAGAAGGTATCGCTCGCCGATCTGATCGTGCTCGCCGGCGGCGCCGCCATCGAGAAGGCGGCCAAGGACGGCGGCTATGACGTCGCCGTGCCGTTCACGCCAGGCCGCGCCGACGCCTCGCAGGAGCAGACCGACGTGCAGTCCTTCGCGGCGCTCGAACCGCGTGCCGATGGCTTCCGCAACTATCTGAGCGGCCGCCAGTTCATGGCCCCGGAAGAGTCGCTGGTGGACAAGGCGCAGCTTCTCACACTGACCGCGCCGGAGATGACGGTTCTGCTGGGCGGTCTGCGCGTGCTCGGTGCCAATGCCGGCAACTCGGATCACGGCGTGCTGACTGACAGGGCCGGCGTTCTGACGAACGACTTCTTCGTCAACCTGCTGACCATGGACACGCAGTGGAAGGCGCTGTCGGATGGCACTTACGAAGGCCGCGATCGCAAGAGCGATGCCCTAAAGTGGCGCGCGACTCGCGTAGACCTGATCTTCGGCTCGCATTCACAGCTTCGCGCGCTGGCCGAGGTCTATGCCTGCGCGGATTCGCAGGTGAAGTTCGTGAAGGACTTCGTCGCTGCCTGGGTGAAGGTGATGAACGCGGATCGCTTTGACATCGCCTAAAAGCGTGACTGAACAAGAGCTAGCGGGCGCGGAGAAATCCGCGCCCGCTTTCGTTTGCGTATAAGGTTCATCTTGCCTTCATCCCGTCCCTGCTAGCCAAGAAGCAAGAATTCATTAACCATAACGCCATATCGATCTTGGCGAACAATTGCTTTGGGGGACGTCATGACCATTTCACGCCGCGGTTTCATTGCGGGCCTGCCGCTTCTTTTCGCCGGTTGCGCTGTCACCGAATACCGATCCGACCAGCTCAACTACGCCGCGGTCCCGCATGATCGCTTCCCGCTGGCGGCCCTTTCGCCGGAAAAGATAAAGCCGGAGCTGCGCCGCCGCGAAGTGGCGTATGACGGCAACTACAAGGCGGGAACTGTGGTTGTGGATACGCCGGCCCGCCGCCTCTACTACGTGATGGGTGATGGTCGCGCGATGCGCTATGGCATCGGTGTCGGCCGGGCAGGGCTGGCCTTGCGCGGCGATGCCACCGTCGGCCGCAAGGGCGAGTGGCCGAGCTGGACGCCTACCGACAACATGATCCGCCGCGACCCCCGCAACCGGCGCTATGCCGGTGGCCTGCCGGGCGGGCTGAGCAATCCGCTGGGTGCCAGAGCGCTCTACCTCTATCGCGGCGGCCGCGACACGATGTTCCGCATCCATGGTACTAACCAGCCGAACTCGATCGGGCAGGCAGTCTCGAGCGGCTGTGTCCGCATGCTCAACCATGACGTGGTCGATCTCTACGAGCGGGTGCCTGTCGGCGCCCGCGTGGTCGTCATTCAGGCCTGATCGGCAGGCAGCGAGGCGAGGGGGATGTCCGCAGGGCTCTCAGAATGATCCAGCATTCCACGCGCGAGCGGCTCGTCGCCATGCCCATGGCGGCGCTCGCCGGCTTCGTGGATGCGGTCGCCTTTCTCCACCTCGGGGGCTATTTCGTTTCCTTCATGACCGGCAACACGACGCGACTTGGCGCGTCGATTGCCGAGGCCAACGGCCGGATGTGGCTGCCGGCCCTGCTCATCGTCCTATTCGTCTCCGGCGTTGTCGCGGGAACGCTGGTAAGGCAGGCGGCGGTGTCGCGCGGCCAAGGCTGGGTCATGGCTCTGGTCACCGCAATGCTGGCCTTGGCCGGTCTGGCTTCCATTGCCGGATTCCCATGGCTTGCGATGGGCGCGCTGGCAGTCGCGATGGGCGCCGAGAACGCAGTGTTCGAGCGTAATGGCGAGGTCAGCATCGGTGTCACCTACATGACAGGCACGTTGGTCAAGATGGGGCAGCGCATAGCCTCCGCATTGCGGGGTGGCAGCCGCACGGCATGGGCCTGGCATGGCCTTTTGTGGCTGGGGCTCGCTCTTGGCGCAGTGATGGGAGCAGGCGCTTTCCTCGCACTCGGCCTTGGCGCGATCTGGATCGCCGTAGCCATCTCCGTGACGATCACGGTGTTCTTCTTTCTCCTCGATCCGGCCAACGAGACCGCCTGAAGCGGTTTCTATCCGTGGTCGGTTGCCGCCGGCGCTCGAAGCGTCTAACAGCCGGACGACGGGTCAACCGAAGCGGGAACACCGAAAATGCGTTTAGGCGGCAGGCTGGCGGCAGCCATCGAAATTCTTGACGACATGGAACGACGGCACCGCCCCGCAGCCGAAGCGCTCAAGGATTGGGGGCTTTCCCACCGCTTTGCCGGTGCCGGCGACCGCGCGGCCATCGGCAACATCGTCTATGACGCACTGCGGCGCAGGCGATCGGCGGGCTGGCTGTTCGATGCCGATACCTCGCGCGCGCTCGCCTTCGGCGCGCTGGCGCTGGAGTGGGCTATGGATGGTGCTGCGATCAACAGCGCTCTTGACGGCGACCGCTTCGCGCCGGCGATGCTCGACGGCGCGGAACTGGCTGCACTTTCCTCACGCTCGCTCGATGACGCGCCGGATGCAGTGCGCGCCGACTGCCCCGACTGGTGCGTGCCGCTGGTGACCGACGCCTTCGGTGACGATTGGGTGCAAGAGCTGGCGGCGCTGGCCGCGCGCCCGCCGCTGGACCTGCGCGTCAACACGCTTGCGGCTACACGCGACAAGGTCCTGAGCGAACTCAAGGGCACTGGCGCCGCGCCATGCCTGCTGGCGGCCGACGGCATCCGCATCCCGCCCATCGATGGCGCAGGCCGGCACCCGAACGTGCAGGCCGAACCCGCATTCCGCAAAGGCTGGTTCGAGGTTCAGGACGAAGGTTCGCAGATCGTTGCCGAGCTTGCCGGTGCGGAAGCAGGAATGCAGGTGCTGGACTATTGTGCCGGCGCCGGCGGCAAGACGCTGGCTCTGTCGGCGGCGATGGACAATCGCGGCCAGATCTTCGCCCATGACTCCGAGAAGCAGCGTTTGGCCCCGATCTTCGATCGGCTCCGCCGCGCCGGTGCCCGAAACGTCCAGGCTGTCGCCGATGCCTCAGGGCTTGGACCGCTGGCTGGCCAGATGGACCTCGTCCTGGTCGACGCGCCTTGCACTGGCAGCGGGACCTGGCGGCGGCGGCCGGATGCGAAATGGCGGCTCACCGAGCGCCAGCTCGATGTGCGGCTGCGCGAGCAGGCGGATATACTCGAGAAGGCCAGCGCCTTCGTGAAGCCCGGCGGTCGGCTCGCCTATATCACCTGTTCGATCTTCGCGCGCGAAAACCAGCGGCAGGTGGAGGCATTTCTCGCTGGAAACGCGGATTTTTCGCTCGTCGAACCCGTACCACTATGGCGCGCCCGGTTTGCAAAGGCTGCGGATCGCGCGCGCCTCGGCGACGGCGGCATCGTTCTAACCCCAGCCAACACGGGAACCGACGGGTTCTTCTTTGCCGCACTTCAGCGGCGCCCCGCCTGAGGCAGACACGGAACGCCAAGGCGACACCGCCGTTTACCCTTTGATGAAACATCGGGGGACGCCGCTTATGTCGCGTATCGTCACGCTTGTTCTGTTTCTTGTCCTTGTCGTCGGCGGCGGAGTGCTGATTGGAACGGCAACCGTCCCGGGTGAATGGTACGAGGCTCTGGCCAAACCGGCCTTCAATCCGCCCAACTGGATTTTCGCACCGGTCTGGACCATCCTCTATGTGATGATCGCCGTAGCGGGCTGGCGTGTATGGACCCGGACCCACACCGCAGGAGCTATGGCCATCTGGTGGCTGCAGCTTGGTCTCAACTTCCTCTGGTCGCCCGTCTTTTTCACGCAAAAAGCGATAGGTCCGGCCTTTGTTATCATCCTCGCATTGCTGGTGAGCATCCTCGCCTTTATCTCGGTTACAAGACGGCGGGACCGGGTGGCTGCATTGATGTTTGTTCCTTACGCGGCATGGGTCGCATTTGCTGCACTACTCAACGGCTCGATTCTGGTTCTCAACTAACCTCTGCTGCGCTGCACAAATTGCACGTTGCCTGCACGATGCCGCTTTGCGATAAGCGAAGCCGGCGAAGCTGAGGGAGAGATGCATGTCGGTTCGTTTCGAGCCTTCCGGTGATTTCGAGGGCCGCGTGCGCGCGAGTTTCGCGCGCCAGCAGATAATGACCACCATCGGCGCCGAGCTCACGCGGGTGAACGCCGGCGAGGTCGAGATCGAAATGGGTTACCGCCCGGAGTTGACCCAGCAGCATGGCTTTCTGCATGCCGGCATCATCTCCACCGCGCTGGATTCCGCCTGTGGATATGCCGCCTATTCGGTGATGCCGGAAAACGCGGCCGTGCTTACCATCGAGTTCAAGGTCAATCTTCTCTCGCCGGGCAAGGGCGAGCGCTTCCTGTTCCGCGGCTCCGTCACGAAGCCCGGCCGCACGATCATCGTCGCCGATGGCCAAGCCTATGCCTATGACGGGGACGGCAACGCACGTCTCGTTGCCACTATGACGGCGACGATCATGGTTGTGAGCGGTCGCGATGGCATCGAAGGCTGAACCTGCGCTGACGCCGCTTGCCGGCCGTCGCATTCTCTTCGTGATGGCGGCGCAGCCAGAATACGGGCAGCATCTCAAGGTTCGCTTTTCCCCGCTGATGACCGGCGTCGGGCCGGTTGAAGCGGCGGTGGCGCTCTCTGCCGCGCTCGCCCGGCTCGAGATCGCAGGCAACTTGCCCGATCTGGTTGTCTCGCTTGGTTCGGCCGGTAGCCGCACGCTTGAGCAGACCGGCGTCTATCAGGTTTCCTCGGTGTCCTACCGCGACATGGACGCGTCGCCGCTGGGGTTCCCCAGGGGCGAAACGCCGTTCCTTGATCTTTCGCGCGTCGTCGACCTCCCGCTTTCCGTGCCGGGTGTTCCTTCGGCCAGCCTTTCGACCGGCGCAAATATCGTCTCGGGGCCTGCCTATGACACGATCGATGCCGACATGGTGGACATGGAGACCTTCGCTGTTTTACGCGCCTGTCAGGCATTCGACGTGCCGTTAATCGGTTTGCGCGGAATCTCCGACGGGGCGGCCGAGTTGCGCCACGTTGCCGACTGGACCGAATATCTGCACGTGATCGACGAGAAGCTCGCGCAGGCGGTGGACCGTTTGGAGGCGGCTCTGGCCGAGGGGAAGGTCCGGCTCTAGCGCTGGCATTGCCAATGAGGGAGGTGGCCCGCGCAGCGTGTGCCGCGCGGACCGTTGGCGTCAGCTCAGGAAGTCGAGCAGGACTGTGTCGAACAGCTCAGCTTCCTCCAGTTGCGGCGTGTGGGCGCTGCGTTCGAACAGCGCCAGTCTCGGCGTGTTGCCCTCCGGCAGCAGCGGTAGCCACGTCTCTGTCGGCGCCACAAGGTGGTCGTGGCGTCCCATGCAGATCAGCAGCGGCTGTACGATTTCCGCTAGCACGTCGCGCGTCGGATAGGTGGCAAAGACCTCACCCCACAAGCGGTCGAAGACAGGCATGTTGACCCTGACGCCTTCCCACAGCATGGCAGCATCGTAGACCGGATCGAACCAGCTTCGCGCGCCCAGCCCCAGGCACATCCAGATGAAGCGACGTTCGGGGTCAGTGCGGATGCGCTTCTCCATCACGGCCAGATCGGCCTCCAGCCGCGCCTTGCGCTCTGGGGCCGCGAGAGCCTCCCATATCTGCGCGCCCGTTTGCATGTGAGCCTCCGCGTGGCTCGGTCCGGTGCCGACGAGAACGGTCCGACGAACCCGTTCCGGAAAACGTCGCGCGAATTCCAGCGCCATATAGCCATGGCCGGAATGGCCGAGCACATCGACTTCGCCCAAATCGAGCACGTCGCACATCGCCGCCACATCGTCGACGATGGTCTCCAGTTCGCAATCGCGCGCTTCAAGCGGGCGCTGCGCCTCCGCGAAGCCGCGGTGATCGATGAAGACGAGCCGCCGCTTCTGGCGAAGCTGTGTCGATAAAGTGCGCGGATAGAAGACATGGCTGCCGATGACCAGAAGCGTCGGTCCTTCCCCCTCTATCGTATAGCCGAAGGAGAAGCCGTCGCGCGGGACCGCGCCACGCACCGCCAGGGTGTTCGTGGATTGAGACATAAAAACATATTCGCAAGGTACTTCGCCCTTGCGCTCCATTATCGTGAATGCAGAAAGCGGCCCTGCCATCTCAGGCGGGCCGGCGAATGGTCTGCGAGCTTCGCTAACGGATCAGTTTCATTGTCGTCTCGATCATAGTCGGTGCGGTTGATACATGCCCGCCGCGGTTGGCACAAGGCCGCCGGCTGTTCGAGGTCAGGCGGCCTTGCTGGTTGCCGGATAAGCGCCTTTATGTTGCCCGCGCCGATGTTCCACCTTGGCGAGAAGCGTCAGGCTTGCCGTCAGGAGCAGCGCCGCGTTGGCGGGATGCAGCGAGAGCGGCAGCGGTGCGCCGGTGGCTGCCAGCGAGACTTGCGCGATGTAAAGCGCGAAGACCAGGCCGGCCCACCAACCAAAGCCGCGCAGGCGTCTGACGAAAAGCGCGCCTAGGAACAAGCCCATCGCCGGCAGCGTCAGCGTGAAACCCATCGAAGCATGCAGCCCGATCAGGTCCGGGTTTAGGAAGAGGCCAAGCCCGGCGCTAGTGAATTGGGCAAACAGGCCAAGCGGCATCAGCCATGCCAGCACCGTGAACCACGTAGGTGTTGCAGGATGCAGATCGGCGAACGCGTCGTGGGTGTTGTCCATCATCGTATCCGTTCTTGCTTGGCGGTCTTTAGGCCGACGCCTGGCGCAAAAGGGGCAATGGGGTGTCCGCAATGCAGCCCATCTCGATCAGCGTCGCCCGCATCGCTTCGTCCAGCGGCGTGCGCGGCTCGGAACCGATGAGTTCTACCAAACGGGTGTTGTCGAACCGCATCGGGTGCTGCCACACAGGTGCGATCTCTGCTGCCTCACGCGGGAAGCTGGCGAACGGTGCCAGAAGCCGCATCGCCCACCATGGAAAGCCGTAGACGGGAACCTTGCGGCCACAGACGCGGCGGATCGCGTCCACCATGCGCATGCCGGTGTCGTCGTAGAGGCCCTCGAACTGGACACGCTCGAACGGACGAAGACGTTCCGGCCTGTCGAGCAGACGCGCGAAGGTCTCGGCCAGGTCGGGCAGGTAGGCCCAACTATGCCCGCTACCACGCGCCGGATTGACGATGCGGCGAACGGGCTTTCCTTGCGCAACCATCGCCTGCGCGAACCAGCTCGAGCGGGCGCCCGGACCGAAGAAGTCGCCCGCTCGCAGGATCAGCGATTGCACCTCGGGCGCGGCTTGTTCCAGCCGCTGCTCCAGGGCGACGCGGATCGCACCTTTACGACCTGTCGGGTTCTGCGGCGTGCCGGCCTCGACCACAGGCGTCTTCGCGGGATCGTAGTTGTAGACCGTGCCCGGCAGCACGACACGGGCACCGACTGCTCTTGCGGCCGCGATCGTATTGTCGATCATCGGCAGGACGAACTTGTCCCAGTTCATGTAGTTGGGCGGGTTTACGGCATGGACGATCACGGCCGCACCTTCGGCTGCACGCATCACGTCTGCGCGCTGCATGGCGTCGCCCTGTACCCATTCTATATGACCCTGGCTGCGAAGGCTCGTCACGTCGCGGGCCATGCCGCGCACTTGCCAGCCATGGCGCGCAAGTGCAGCGGCGACACTGCCGCCTACGCCACCGGTCGCGCCAAGCACGAGTGCTGTTTTCGTCGTTTCCATCGGTCCAGCTCCTGATGTCCAACATTGCGATGGAAGGAAAGTGGCGCATGCGGGCATGAAAAGGAATTGCAAACGATCCAACATTGGTCTGTAATATATTTATGAGCGATATGGTTGGCTGGGACGATCAGCGCATCTTTCTCGCGGTCCTTGAGGAGGGCAGCCTTTCGGCTGCGGCGCGGCGACTCGGCCTGTCGCATCCAACCGTGCGCAGCCGTATAGAGACGCTGGAACAGCAGCTCGGCACCGTGCTGTTTACACGGTCCGTCAACGGCTTGACCCCGACCGAGACAGCCGAGGCGCTGCGAGAGCCCGCGCGCGCCATGGCCATGGCATCGGAGTTCTTCGTCAGGCAGGCATCCGCCTCAGGTGGTGAGGCTTCAGGAACGGTGCGCATCAGCGTGCCGGATTTCATGGGCATCGAGGTGATCCCGGCCATGCTCGCGCGCTTGCGCGAGGCGCATCCGGCCATCCGCATCGAGCTGTCGCTGAGCAATCTGCCGGCCGATCTGCTTGCTCAGGAGGTCGATGTTGCCGTCAGAACCGTCGCCCCGAAGCAGGACGCTCTGGTGGCGCGCAAGGTCGCGGCTATACCGCTGGGGTTCTTCGCCTCACCGTCCTATGTCGAGCGCCGCGCCGCCCGACCAGCCTCGTTGAACTGGCCGAGCATGACGTGATCGGCCCGGACCGCAATCGCAGCGACCTGGCGATGGTCGAAAGGCTCGGCGGCCTTGCGCGAGACCGCCTTGTTCTGCGCACCGACAGCCACCCCGCTCATGTGGCCGCCGCCCGCGCCGGCGTGGGCATAGCGGTGGCGCAGGTGCCAGTAGGCGAGCGCGATCCCAACCTCGTGCGCGTCCTGCCCGACCTCGACGTCATGGTGCTGGAAACCTGGATCGTGACCCACGAAAACCTCGCCCGCGTTCCGCGCGTTCGGGCTGTCTTCGATTCCCTGGTCGAGTCTTTCCGGGAAATGTCCCGATCGGTCTGACGAGGAGGCGGCATGCGGTCGACCGGCCCCCATTGCGCCGACTCGCTTCTTTCACTAAAGGCTCACCATGACCGAGACAGCCCATCCCGACACCGTCCTAATCATCGACTTCGGCAGCCAGGTGACGCAGCTTATAGCGCGTCGCGTGCGTGAGGCCGGCGTCTATTCCGAGATCGTGCCGTTCCAGTTGGCCGATGAGGCGTTCATCCGCCTTGCCCCGAAAGCGGTGATCCTTTCCGGCAGCCCTGCCTCCACTGTCGACATCGGTAGCCCGCGCGCTCCGCAGGCGATCTTCGAAGCCGGCATTCCGGTGCTCGGCATCTGCTATGGCGAGCAGACCATGTGCGCGCAGCTCGGTGGCAGGGTGGAAAGCGGCCACCATCGCGAATTCGGGCGCGCCTTCCTCGATATCGAGGACGAAAGCGCCCTGTTTGAAGGCGTCTGGGCCAAGGGGACGCGCCACCAGGTGTGGATGAGCCACGGCGACCGCGTGACTGCGCTGCCGGAAGGGTTCCGAGTCATCGGCACGTCCACCGGCGCGCCCTACGCCGCGATAGCCGACGAGAAGCGCCGCTTCTACGCCGTGCAGTTCCACCCCGAGGTTGTGCATACGCCCGACGGTGCGATGCTGCTTGCTAATTTCGTGCATCGCATCGCCGGCCTCAAGGGCGACTGGACCATGGCCGCGTATCGCGAGCAGGCCATTGCCGCGATCCGCTCGCAGGTCGGAGATGGCCGGGTGATCTGCGCGCTGTCGGGCGGCGTCGACTCCTCCGTTGCAGCGGTTCTGATCCATGAGGCGATCGGCGAACGGCTGACCTGCATCTTCGTCGACCACGGCCTGATGCGAAAGGACGAGGGCGAGCAGGTCGTCTCGATGTATCGCGAGCACTACAACATCCCGCTGGTCCATGTGCAGGCGCAGGACAGGTTCTTGGCCGCGCTCGACGGCGAGGCCGACCCGGAGAAGAAGCGCAAGACCATCGGCCGCCTCTTCATCGAGGTGTTCGAGGAAGAGGCGAAGAAGCTCGAGCGCGATGGCAAGCAGGCCGAATTCCTGGCGCAGGGCACGCTCTATCCGGATGTGATCGAGAGCGTGTCGTTCACCGGGGACCATCGGTACCGATCAAGTCGCACCACAACGTGGGCGGTCTGCCGGAACGCATGAACATGAAGCTGGTGGAGCCGCTGCGCGAACTCTTCAAGGACGAGGTGAGGGCACTCGGCCGCGAACTGGGGCTGCCCGACCACTTCATCGAGCGTCATCCCTTCCCCGGGCCGGGCCTCGCCATTCGTTGCCCCGGCGCGGTCACCCGTGAAAAGCTCGACATCCTGCGCGAAGCGGATGCGATCTATCTCGACGAGATCCGCAAGGCCGGGCTCTACAACGCGATATGGCAGGCCTTCGCCGTGCTTCTTCCGGTGCAGACGGTGGGCGTGATGGGCGACGGCCGCACCTACGAATATGTCTGCGCGCTTCGTGCGGTGACATCCGTCGACGGCATGACCGCCGACTTCTACCATTACGACATGGATTTCCTCGGCCGCGCCGCCACCCGCATCATCAACGAGGTCCGCGGCATCAACCGTGTCGTCTACGACGTCACCTCAAAGCCGCCCGGCACCATCGAGTGGGAATGATTTTTGCCCATCCGGCGGTATCCGAAACTGCGCCATAATGCGTCTTAATACACTGATAAACAATAAAAAATAGGTCAGCGTCTATCGGTGTCTATCGGTGCATAGAGATCCGGCTTGACGGACCGGGTGACGGGTCTCAGCCATATTGATCAGCTCCAAAATTCGAAGTACCGTCAGGGCATATGAGGCCCTTGACGGTACTTTTTTAGATTTAAACATCTGAAAAGACACTGATTTTTTTCGCCAAGGCACGCCCAAAACCGCATGACGGTACTTTTTGGAGGTGGCGCGGAAATGCTGACGGATGCTGCAATCAAGGCGCTCAAGCCGCAGAGCAAGATGTATAAGGTTTCGGATCGGGACGGCATGTACGTGCGTGTCATGCCTTCGGGAGCGGTCTCGTTTCGCCTCGACTATCGTCTGAACGGGCGCCGCGAGACCGTCTATCTCGGGAAATACGGGCGCGATGGGATCTCACTGGCCCGTGCTCGCGAACTCTGCATCGATGCAAGGAGGGCCGTCAGCGAAGGGCGGTCGCCTGCGATCGAGAAACAGCGCGAGAAGCGACGGATCAAGGAAGCCAAGAGCTTCAGCGAGTTCGGCGAGAAGTGGCTCGTGAGTGCGCCGATGGCCGACAGCACTCGAGCCATGAGACGCTCGATCTTCGAAAGGGAGCTGCTTCCGGTTTGGCGCAACCGGCTCCTCACGGAAATCACTCCGGATGACCTGCGTGCGCACTGCGGGAAGATCGTCGATCGCGGTGCGCCGGCGACTGCGATCCATGTGCGAGACATCCTCAAGCAAATCTACGGGTTCGCCATCCTCCATGGCGAGAAGGTCGCGAACCCGGCCGACGACGTCGGGCCGGCCTCGATCGCAACCTTCGTACCGAAGGATCGCTCGCTATCTCCCGCTGAAATCCGGATCATGCTCCGGCAGCTCGAGCACGTCGCGACTCTGCCGACGATCCGCTTGGGCATGAAGCTCTATCTGCTGACGATGGTGCGGAAAAGCGAGCTGCAGGATGCGGTCTGGGACGAGGTGGATTTCGAGAATGCGGTTTGGACCATTCCAAAGGAGCGCATGAAGCGATCGAAGGTGCACAATGTCTATCTGTCTCGACAGACCCTCGACATCATGATTGCGCTCAAGACCTGCGCGGGCAACTCACGATATCTGCTCCCGTCCAGGTACGACGCTGACGCGCCTATGTCGCGGGCGACGTTCAATCGCGTGACCTATGCGGTCGTCGAACAGGCCAAGAAGGAAGGCCTGCCACTGGAGCCTTTCACCGTTCATGACCTGCGGCGCACGGGTTCGACGCTGTTGAACGAGTTGGGTTTCAATAGCGACTGGATCGAGAAGTGCTTGGCGCACGAGGACGGACGGTCGTCGCGCGGCGTCTATAACAAGGCCGAGTATGAGGTTCAGCGGCGCCATATGATGCAGGAATGGTCGGACACCGTGGATGCCTGGGTGGAGGGGCGCAGACACATGCCCGTGCTCTTGCCGCCGGCTATGCCCCTGATGCAGCTCGATCCTTCCCTTTGACGGGCCGTGTCTTGCGCTTGGTGACGTCTGGATGCTGAGCTCGGCGAATCGGCGCAGCCCGGCGAGCCAGCAGCCACGCTTCGACTTCGGCCAGATCCCACACGATGCACCTGGGCGAAAGCGCAAAGCGTCGCGGGAATTCGCCGCGCTGCTCCATCTCATAGATCGTGCTGTCGGCCAGCGGGATCATCTCGCGCAATTGTTGACGCCGGATGGTTCGCCTGATCGGGATATTTGTGATCCTCGCCAAATCAAATCTCCTCATACTTCAAAGATGAGGACGATTGAAATCGATAGTGGTCGGAAGTGGGAAGCCCTGAAATGAGTTCGTAGGGCAGTGGCGGGCGGTGGCGCAGAAATCGGCGGGTCTGCAACACCGGCCTCGCCAATGGGCTCATTGGAAATGTCGGCGGCTGACGTCACTCCGGCGAGGTGAGCATCCTTCTCGTCCCGTCGAAGGCGAGCGCCTGGAAGAGGCGATCGATTTCCGCAGGTGGAAGCCCGGCATCCGCGTCGAGCCACCAGTGCATCACCTCCAAGAATGCGCCGGTCACAAACCGCGTAGCGACTTCGAGCCCGATGGCGTCCTTACCAACTATGCCCGTTAATTCGTGCCGAACTTGCTTCCCGATCCAGTCGCGGATTTCCTCCGGAATTTCGTGATTTTTCCCACCCATCATTGCGCGGTGCATCATCCGCGTCGCGTCCGCATGGGCGAATGCAGGCCCGCTAAAGGCGAAACCGCCTGAGCTCGGCTTAGTGTCTCCGGCATCGCCCTCCAAGCGCATGGCTTCGAGATGTTCTTCGATTGCCGCTTTTCTCAATGAGTCTTTGTCGGGGTAATGGGTATAGAAGGTTGAGCGTCCAACATCGGCCCGCCCGCAGATGTCCTCGACGGTAACCGCCGCATATCCATTTTCCGCCGTCAGCTCGAACAGCGCTTCCTGCAGGAGCCTGCGGGTTCTGGCGACACGACGATCGATCGATCCGGTAGCCACGGCGGCATCCTTTCCTGGTCACGAGACGGGCGGCTGTCCAGTATTGGGCGCGGCCGCGGCCAGCGGCCAGCAAAAGTGATACTGGACACCGTGTCCGATATCATATGCTCCCTTCCGTGGTTCAAGTCGAGATCGGCAGGAGGGAAAGCGATGCACCAGGGTCTTTTCGCGACATTGCACGGAAAGCGTGGCTGGCCTGCGATCATTGCCGTCAAGCTGACTTTGGTACTTGCCGCACTCGTTCTGCTCGGAACGGTCGATACCTTGTTTCCCGTGGGAGCACCAACGGTGATGCTGCATGTCGGCGCGCTGGCCGTGGTTGCGGGGCTGCTCATATGGCAGGGCGCGCATCGTTCGATGGCGGTCGATGCTGACAAGCCGGAATCGGATCAGCCAAAGACGCCGCATGTCGGCATCCTGCTGCACTCAGCCGGCATGTACGACACGCTGGCCTGGCTTCTCACCTTCGGCAGTGAGCGCGCCTTCCGCGAGAAGATGCTGGGTTTCGCGGACTTGAAGCCCGGAGAAGCTGTTCTCGATGTCGGCTGTGGCACAGGCACTGTCGCGCTACTCGCCAAGAGAAAGGTCGGGCCGGAAGGGCGCGTGGACGGCGTCGATGCATCTTCGGACATGATCGCACGCGCCACCACGAAGGCTCAACGCGCCGGATCTCAGGTCTGTTTCTCGAACGCCACCGCACAGCAATTGCCATACAAAGATAACGAGTTCGACGTCGTCCTCTCCACGTTGATGTTTCATCATCTCCCGAAGACCGGCCGCGCCGCATTCGGCCGCGAGGCCTTCCGCGTCCTGAAGCCGGGCGGTCGGTGGCTCATCGTCGACTTTGCCAAGCAGCCGCGCCGGTCGCGTTTCTTCCGGCTTCATCGGCACGGTCATGTCGATCTCAACAGGATCGCGTCCGATCTCGCTGCGACCGGATTCAACATCATCGCGCAAGGCAACGTTGGAACCAAGGGCCTCCGATACCTGATCGCCCGGCGTGAAGCCGACGCTCGCCTTCAACCGCGATAGACCCGACTTGGCCGAGAGATTTTCTGGAGAGCTACATGACAAAACAGTTCACAAAACCGGCTGTTGCATCTGATCGGCCGCCTCCGATGCCGCGTTGGGTCAAGCGCTCCTGCTATGTCGCTGCCGCGCTGCTCCTCTTGATAATTGCAGCCATGGCATTCGTCGGCGGGGAGCATGGCCCCGGACGGCATTTCGCCAGCGGCGGCGCATCGGACCAACAGAAGTAACCCGGCCGATGTTGCTGACACCGCGACTTCGCAAAGCTGTCCTCGCCGCCCATGTCGCGTCTTCGGTCGGATGGATGGGTGCGGTCCTGGCCTATCTCGTGCTCGATCTTTTGGCGACCTTTGGACAGGATGTCCCGACAGTGCGCGCCGCCTTCATGGCGATGTCGCTGATTGTCCTCTACGGCATCGTGCCGTTGGCGCTCGCGGCGGTCCTGATTGGAATCTTCCTCGCACTGGGAACACCGTGGGGTTTGTTTCGCCACTACTGGGTCCTTGTGAAGCTGCTGCTCACGCTCTTCGCCACGATGATCTTGCTTCTGGAGACACGCGCGATCGGCGCGATGGCCGCCGTGGCGGCCACCGGGGCAGACCCGCGCGATCTGCCCGGCTCATTACCGCATTCGATCGGCGGCGCGCTGGTGTTGCTGACGATCCTGATCCTCGCAATCTACAAGCCGGCTGGCATGACGCGGTACGGATGGCGCAAGCAACAAGCGCAGCGCCAATCTCGTTTTCAAGCAGGTGACGACGCCGCGGGCATCATTGGCGCCGGGGACCATAAGATCACGGCCGCCGATCAGTAAGGGTGATGAAGCACAGGTGCTGTAATGGCTCTCGAAGACATCGGCTCGGAATACGAACTGAAGATTGTCGATTTACGGCAAGGGGCACAGAAGGCCGACGATTATCGACGGCTCAATCCGATGATGAAAGTGCTTACGCTGGCGGACGGTGAAACCGTCGTGACCGAAACCGGCGCTATCATTCTCCATCTTGTCGACAATCCAGCCGCTTCGGACCTTATACCGCAACGCGGCGATCCGCGCCGTGCGGCCTGCATCAAATGGCTCTTCTTCGTTGGCTCCAATCTGGCGTCCGCGATGCGCGAACGCTTCCAAGGCTGGACGCCCAACCCTTGCTACAACGGATGGGGTGATTTCGACAGGGTGCGGGACGTCATGTCCGCCGCCCTGACACCGGGGCCGTGGCTTCTCGGCGAGCAGTTCACGGTGGCCGACATATATCTCGCTGCGGACCTCAGGATCGCTCGGATGGGAGATCTTATCGCTGCCGATCTTGCCCCCTTTGCCGACTACCTCCATCGCATTAAAAGTCGGTCCGCGTTCATTCGGACACATGAGATCGATGCGAGGGTTGCCGCTCGTTCCGATGGTGCCTCAGGGACGTTCTGCTCTGTGTCGCCGGGCATCAGACGGATCGACCAGACATCGAACGACACCTACGTCAGCAGCCGTGGTGAGAGCGGTTTCGTTCTCTTCGTACCGACAGTATCCAATTTCCTTTCGGAACTTGTCGAATGGTTGCACAGGGCTCGTTACGTTCCCCATAGGACTGGAGGCGCCGGAAGTTCCTTGAGGAGGCCCGGGTCCTGACAGCGCAGCTCGAACTCAAACATCTGCGCTATGCAATCGCCGCTACGCGCTACAGGAGCTTTCGGAAAGCGGCTGATGCCCTCGGGGTCAAACAGTCGACGCTCAGCCGCGGCATAGCCCTGATGGAAGGGCGTCTCGGCGTCATCCTATTCGAGCGCACCAGCGGCGGTGTTCGGCTGACAATGGCCGGCGACGAGATTTTGCGGACCTCGGCGCACCTGGTCGAAACACTGGATCAGATGATCTCGACGGCCCGGAATATCGGCAACGGCGATGCCGGTCGGATTGCCATCGGCTTCTACACGTCACTGTCGGCCGGAAACCTGCGCGCGAGCCTGATCGAATATGCCGGGCGCTTCCCGAAGGTCGATATCCGGACTCATGAAGGCGCACGTGCATGCCTGTTTGCTGGTGTCGATTCAGGCCGGATCGACATTGCTATCACGACGGGAGATCCGATCGCCCGGGATGGCAATGTCATGGCCCTCTGGAGCGAGCGCATCATGGTCGCGCTACCGGAAAGCCATCGGCTGGCCGGAAACAACATCGTCTACTGGACCGACCTGAAAGATGAGACCTTTCTGCTCAGCCAACGCGACCCGGGGCCGGAGATCCAGGACATTCTGCTTTCGAAGCTCGCTGCGCCCGGCGAGCGGCCCAGGGTGGTCAGCCACGACATCACCAGGGAGAACATCAAGAGCCTGGTTGGAGCGGGTTTTGGTGTGAGCCTCATGTGCGAGGCTTGCATCGGCGCGAACTATCCGGGTCTGGTCTATCGTGAGGCTCGGGACGGCAATGGGCCGAGTCGGATCAGCTACACAGCCTGTTGGCGGAGCGACAATAACAACCCGGCCTTGGCGGGTTTCATTTCGCTCCTCAAAGAGCGCCACCCCTCTGTGTCCGTTGGCGGTTAAGGGCCTCGCCTTGCTTTTGCGAACCCACGATCCGTTGCGATGAATCGTTCGAGCATCGGCACGATCAGCCGGACGGGATCGCCCGGCGGATGGCTGCTCTCGCGGCCGAGGATTTCGGCATAGGCGGTCAGGTCGCGATGCAGGCTGGCAGGCAGCTCGAGCGTGACCTTCACCGGCTTGTCATCAGCGATCGGACCAAGTTTCAACTTCGTCATGTCAGCCTCCATAGGGTTCGAGCACGAGATCGCGGGTGACGATGACGCGAACGGGGAAGCCCGGCCGGATTGTTAGTGTCGGCGCGATGTTGAGCTGACGGCTGACGATCTGCTGGCCCGTCTGACTGATGCTGTCGCCAGCGCCTCGGCGCAGGGCACGGACGATCTCGCTTTCCTCGTCCGACGAACCGGCCTGCGAACCGATGCTGAGGAGCGTCGAGAGCGCGGCGGCTTTGAACAACTCGCCCCAGTGATAGTCGACACCATCCTCCAGGCCCGCATAGCCTTGCGTGTCCGCGCCAGGCTGGCGTTCCAGCACGATCGAACGGCCGTTCGGGAAGATCAGTCGGTTCCAGACGAGCAGGATGCGGCGCTGGCCGAAACCGACGCCGTTGTCATACTGACCGATGACACGCGTGCCCTGCGGGATGAGAAGGATGCGCCCGGTCGGGCTGTCGTAGATGTTCTCCGTCACCTGCGCCGTGATCTGGCCGGGCAGGTCGGAACGAATGCCGGTGATGAGCGCTGCGGAAATCACCGCGCCGGCCTGAAGGATGTTTGCCGATGCCGGAGCGGCGACGCGATCGGTCGAGACGGTGCGTTTGTCGGGCGCCTGGTTGAGGAAGGCGAGCTGCCGGTCCTGCGCCGAGGGCGTCGCTGGCTGGGGCGCGAGGCCGAGACCGGTCAGGTCCGGCAAGGGCGTCGTTGTGTTCGTTGCCGTGGTGGTGGGCGACGCCATGTTGCGCGTCTCGGTCGAGGTGAAGAGGCGTGCGGTCCTCGCGGCCTCCAGCTCCTGCAATCGGCGCTGTTCCTCGGCACTGACGCCGGGCTGCACGGCAGGGGTGCCGATTCGTGACGGCGTCACGGGCTGGCCGCGATTCTGAGCGTCGAGGATCGGGCGGCCAAGATCGCCTGGCAGCGGTGGGCCGAGGACCGGGCCGGTATAGTCCTTCGGAAGCGCGTTGAGGCCGTCTGGTGTCGTCCGGTTGTCGGTCGAATACAGCTCCTCGTTCGACCGGCCGCCATGCTGGACCTGAAGTGCATAGATCAGCGCGCCGCCGATACCAACACCGGCGACCAGGCCGAGACCGGCCAGCACTTTGCGCGAGAGGCGAGTGACGCGCGGCGGCTCGGGACGCAGTCGCATGGGCGCGGCCGGTTCTCCGGTCAGCGGCCGGGCGTCATCGACGGCCTCCGGCTGGGGTTCCAGCCCGGACTTGCGGCCTTCCTCCTTCTCGGGATCGATCTCGCTCACGACGCGGGCCTCCCGTCGGTCCGGGAGATACGCACGCGCTTCTGGCTCTTGTCCGCGCCGAAGCGTAGCTCGGCGGCGGCGAACAGTCGATCGATGATCATGTAGTTGCCGCGCACCCGGTAGTTCACCAGCTCGGACGTGTCGCCCTCGGGGCCGACGACGAAGAGCGGCGGCATCTCGCCCTGGCCGATGCCGCGCGGGAATTCGATGAAGACCTGTTTGCCGTCGTCGAAGGCGCGCAGCGGCCGCCACGGCGCGCGATCGCCCGTAACCTCGTAGCGGAAATTGACGCGGGAGAGATCGACGCCACTGGCGACTGGCTGTGCCGCCTCGGCTTGAGCATTCTGGCGACGTAGCGCGATGAGCTGGTCCTGCGGATACTGCCAGGAGACCGAGGCCATGTAGGTCTTCTCGGTCGAGCGCAATTCCATATGGTAGGTGCGGATGTTGGTGTTGATGACGAGGTTGGTCATCAGCTCCGTGCGCGTTGGCTTCACCAGGATGTGGATCTGCTTGGTCGTGCCCGTGCCGCTCTCGGTGTCGCCGATGATCCAGCGCACGGTATCGCCGGCTGCGACCGGGCCGGAGCCGACCAGGGTTTCGCCGGGCTGGAGCGCGATGTCGGTGATCTGCCCGACGGCGGTATAGACCTGATAGAGCGCGCCCTGCGTGAAGGGATAGACCTGCATGGAATTGATGAAGCCGTCACGGACGGGCTGGATGCGGGCGGCAGCGTTGGCCAGATTGACGCGGGCGGCGGGATCGGTTGGCTCTGGCGTCCGGCGCGAGGCTTCGATCGGCTTCATCTGGCCGGGAAGCGGCAGCGGCTTTGGCAGTTCGACCACTGTGACAGGTGCGGGCGGATCGACCGTCTGCACGGCGGGCGCAGCATCGTCATAGGAGATTTCCGGGGGCTTCTGCATCGTGGCGCAACCGGCGAGCGCCGAGGTGCAAACGAGGAGAGCCGAGAAAGCGGATTTACGGAAAGCCGGCCTCCCGGCGGCGCGGAAGGTCGGTGTCATTGTCCAAGCTCCTTCGACCAATTGATGGCGTTGACGTAGATTCCAAGCGGATTGGCCCGGAGTTTTTCGGGGTCGCGTGGTATCTGCACGGCGACGGTGAGGATGGCGGACCACCGTTCGGTCGAGGCGAGCGAGCCGTCCTGATAACGACGCTCGATCCAGGCGACGCGGAACGAGTCCGGCGAGGCGCGGATCACGCTGGAGACCTCTATGGCGACCTGCTGCTTGCCAACCTTGGTGAAGGGGTCGTTGGCGCGGGCATAATCGTTGAGCGCCAAGGCCCCGGCCTGCGTGGTGAAGTCATAGGCCCGGAGCCAGTTCTGCCGGACGATGATCGCGTCGGCCGGGATCGAGCGGACCTCTTCGATGAAGCGGGCGAGATGAAAGGCGATCTGCGGATCGGTCGGACGGTAATCAGCGACAGCGGCGGCGACCGCCTGCGCCTGGCCGAGCTTGTCGACCTGAACCACCCAGGGAACGATCGAGCCGCTCATCGACTGCCAGACCAATGCGGCCGACAATCCGGCCGAGAGCGCCAGCGATCCGAAGGCCATGAAGCGCCAGTTGCGGGCCTGCACGCGGGCGGAGCCGATCCGGTCGTCCCAGACCTGGGCGGCGCGCTGGTAGGGGGTCTCAGGTTGCGGTGATTTGCCGTAATGGGTGGCGGGTCGTTTGAACATGGTCAGTCGCTTTCGGAGAGGTTGACGGAAGAGCCGCCGCCGTGGCTGTCACCCGACTTGACCGCGTGAGCCGCGGCCTGGACGCCGTGCGACATCTGCTGCGAGCGCTTCATGCGCTTCGCCCAGGCGGGCGGGCCGTCGGTGGCGGAAGACGTGGATGTGGCAGCGGCCGGAGGCGCTTCGGCTTCGGCGTCCTCTGAACCACCGCCGATGGTGCCGGCGGTGGACGATCCGCCGGTCACTTCGAACGCAGCACGCGCACCAGACTGGTAGCTCGACTTGAGGCCATCGGCGGCCTGGGAAGCCGCGCGTTTCAACGGCGAGGCTGCGGCCTGCGCACCGGCATTGGCGACATTGCCGAGACCCGACGCCACAGCCGATGCGCCGGATTGGCCGGCGGCACCCAGGCTGTAGGCGGTGGACGCACCACCGGCGAGCGCGGCCCCACCCCGGGCAGCGGCAGCGGCGCCGCCAGCAAGGGCAGCGCCACCGGATGCGACTGCGCCCACCGTGGCTGCACCTGCTGCGACCACGCCGCCGGCCGCGAGGCCTGTGCCGACTGCCGCGCCTGCACCGAGCTGCGGGCCGCCGGAGACCAGGCCATTGGCGATGCCGGGACCGAAGATGCCGAGGCCGAGCAGCGACAGCGCCGCGAGCACGATCGCCATGGCGTCATCGATCGACGGCGTCGCGCCGCCGAAGCCCGCGGTGAATTCTGAGAACAGCGTCGAACCGATGCCGATGATGACGGCGAGCACCAGCACCTTGATGCCGGAAGAAATCACGTTGCCGAGCACGCGTTCGGCCATGAAGGCGGATTTGCCGAACAGGCCGAAGGGGATCAGCACGAAGCCCGCGAGCGTCGTCAGCTTGAACTCGATGAGCGTCACGAAAAGCTGGACGGCGAGGACGAAGAAGGCGAGCAGCACCAGCATCCAGGCAAACAGCATGCAGGCGATCTGGATGAAGTTCTCGAAGAAGGACCAATAGCCCATCAGGTTCGAGATGGAATCGAGCAGTGGGCGGCCGGCGTCGAGGCCGGTCTGCGCCACCTTGCCGGGGCGAAGAAGATCGGTGACGGTAAAGCCCGTGCCGGATGCCTTCAGGCCGAGGCCGGCAAAACTCTCGAAGACGATGCGGGCGAGATTGTTCCAGTTGCCGATGATGTAGGCGAAGACGCCGACGAACAGCGTCTTCTTGACCAGGCGCGCGATGATGTCCTCATCGGCGCCCCACGACCAGAAGAGTGCTGCCAACACCACGTCGATGACGATCAGCGTGGTGGCGATGAAGGCGACCTCGCCGCCGAGCAGGCCGAAGCCGCCGTCGATGTAGCGGGTGAAGACCTCGAGGAAATGGTCGATGACGCCGGTGCCGCCCATGTCAGTGCGCTCCCGGCCCGACGGGTTCGGGCTGTGCGTCCGGTGCGGTGTCCTTGGGCGCGGGCGCGCTTTCCTTCATGGCCGGGGCTTCGGCCGGGAAGAGAGTCGTCGGCGCTTCCGGTCCCAACGTCCTCGTCCCGCCCGGTTGGGAAGGCTTCGGGCTTTGACCTAGAAATCGGTCGCGGGCCTTTGCCCAGACATCGAGGCAGGCGGGATCGCGCGTGGCCGCTTCGCCCATGTCGCGGCACCGGCGCAGGACTTGGCGAAGCGCATCGGTGTCGTCGCGTTCATGGACGAGCGTGCGGACCTGCGGCTCCTCGGGCTTGCGGGTCAGTTCTATGACCGTGGCGGTGATGGCGACGCCGACGAAGACGACGGCGCCGAGCCGGGCGAGCATCTTGCCGTCCATGGCGATCCCCCGTTCAGTTGCTGCCGGGGAACATCCGGGCGTTGCCCGGCTGGTAGCCCGTGCCCGGCGTCAGGAAGCGGCGGCGCTGTTCGCGGCCCTGTTCTGCCGCGGCCGCCTGTTCGGCAGATTGCAGCGCCTGCGCACGACCGTTTGCCGCGACGACGGCGGTGAGGTCGGCGAGTTGCTGGGCCTGAAGGGCGAGGAGCTGGTTGCCGGCCTGCGTCGCCTGCAACGCGCCGGTGGCGCCCTGGCTCTGGCCGACAAGCGCGGACATTTGGGCGCGGTTGGTGTCGATGTTGCTGACGACGCCGGCCTGCACCTTCATGGCGTCCTGCAAGCCGCCGACGGTATTCTGCCAGCGCGATTTGGCGTCAGCGACGAGCTGCGCGTCCGAGGTGGAGAGCGAGACGTTCCCGTATTTCTGCTGGAATGCCTGGTCGATCTGCTGGACATCGTAGGCGATGTTCTGTGCCTGGCTCAGAAGCTGCTGCGTCCGCTGCACGGACTGCTGGAGCTGTTGCAGCGAGGAATAGGGCAGGCTCGCAAGATTGCGGGCCTGGTTGATGAGCATCTGCGCTTCGTTCTGAAGCGAGGTGATCTGGTTGGTGATCTGCTGGAGCGCGCGGGCGGCTTGAAGCACATTCTGCGCATAGTTGGTCGGGTCGTAGACGATGATGGCATGCGCGGGCGTCGCCAGCATGGGCGCGAGGACGACGGGGGCGGTGAGCAGCGCGGCAGCAAGCCGCGCGCCAAGGGAGCGGCGCAGTTTCATGGCAGTTTCTCCAGGTTGGTGAGGTTGGGAATAAGGTCGGCGGCCCAGCCGGCGCCGCGCAGGCGTAGCCAGGCGTCGAGGAAACCGTCCGGGCCGTGCTCGGCAGTGATGCGGGCGATGGTGGCCTGATCGGTCTTGGAGGATGCGGCGCAGAGCGCCAGCGCCACCTCCGACAGACCCAGCTCGAACAGCCGGTTGCCTCGTCGGGACTGGCAGTAATAGTCGCGCTTGGGCATGGCTCGCGCGAGGATCTCGATCTGGCGATCGTTGAGACCGAAGCGGCGATAGATGGCGGTGATCTGCGGCTCGATCGCGCGTTCATTGGGGAGCAGAAGCCGGGTCTGGCAGCTCTCGATGATGGCAGGCGCAATGGCGCTGCCGTCGATATCCGAGAGGCTCTGTGTGGCGAAGATGACGCTGGCGTTCTTCTTCCTGAGCGTCTTCAGCCACTCGCGGAGCTGTCCGGCAAAACCCTCGTCGTCGAGCGCCAGCCAGCCTTCATCGACGATGATGAGGGTCGGCGAGCCGTCGAGCCGATCTTCGATCCGGTGGAACAGATAGGCGAGCACGGCGGGCGCGGCGTCGGTGCCGATCAGACCTTCGGTCTCGAAGGCCTGGACCGTCGCGGTGCCGAGATGTTCGCTCGGCGGCGTCGAGCAAGCGGCCCCATGCGCCGCCGATGCAATAGGGGCGGAGCGCCTGCTTCAGGTCGTTGGACTGGAGCAGGACGCATAGGCCGGTGATGGTGCGTTCTTCGACCGGCGCCGAAGCCAGCGAGGTCAGCGCCGTCCAGATATGCTCCTTCACCTCCGGCGAGATGACGACGCCCTCCCGTGTCAGGATGGCGACGATCCAGTCGGCCGCCCAAGCACGTTCGCTCGTCTCCTCGATGCGCGCCAGCGGCTGAAGCGAGACAGAGGTCTCCGAACCGTCCGTCAGGCCGCCGCCGAGATCGTGCCAATCTCCGCGCATGGCGAGTACTGCGGCGCGGATCGAACCGCCGAAGTCGAAGGCGAAGACCTGTGCGCCGGCGTAGCGCCGGAACTGAAGCGCCATGAGCGCCAGCAGCACGGACTTGCCCGCGCCGGTCGGGCCGACGACGAGTGTGTGGCCGACATCGCCGACATGAAGGGAAAACCGGAACGGGGTCGAGCCTTCGGTCTTGCCGAAGAGCAGTGGGGGCGCTGCAAAATGCTCGTCCCGTTCCGGCCCCGCCCACACCGCCGAAAGCGGGATCATGTGGGCGAGATTGAGCGTGGAGATCGGTGGCTGCCGGACATTGGCGTAGACATGGCCCGGCAGGCTGCCGAGCCAGGCGTCCACAGCGTTGATAGTCTCGGCCATCGCCGTGAAGTCGCGGCCCTGGACGACCTTTTCGACCAGCCGCAGCTTCTCGTCGGCGATGCGCGGATCGGCGTCCCATACCGTCACCGTCGCGGTGACATAGGCGATGCCCGCATAGTCGGCGCCGAGTTCCTGCAGCGCGAGGTCGGCGTCCGCGGCCTTGTTCGCCGCATCGGTATCGACCAGCACGGAGGCCTCGTTGGTCATCACCTCCTTGAGGATCGCGGCGATAGACTTGCGCTTGGCGAACCATTGCCGCCTGATCTTGGTGAGCAGCTTGGTGGCGTCCGTCTTGTCGAGCAGGACCGCACGGGTGGACCAGCGATAGGGAAAGGCCAGCCGGTTCAGCTCGTCGAGCAGACCAGGCGTGGTCGCGGTCGGAAAGCCGGTGATGGTCAGCACACGCAGATGCGACGTGCCCAGTCGCGGCTCCAGCCCGCCGGTGAGCGGCTGATCGGCGAGCAGCGCGTCGAGATAGATCGGCGTTTCGGGGACGCGGACGCGGTGGCGGTGCGTGGAAACGCAGCCATGCAGATAGGTCAGCGTCTCGCCATCATCGAGCCATCGGCATTCCGGCATGAAGGCTTCGATCAACCGCAGCAGGCGGTCGGTGCGGTCGGCGAAGGCGGTCAGCACCTCGTTGGGGTCGATTCCGGTCTTCTCGCGGCCCTCATAGAGCCAGGTCTCGGCGCGGGCGGCATCCTCCGCTGGCGGCAGATAGGTGAAGGTCAGGAAGTAGCTGGATTCAAAGTGCGCCCCGGCTTCTTCGAAATCCGCCTTGCGCTCGGCATCGACCAGGGCCGAGGCGGCATCGGGAAAGGTGCTGGCCGGATAGGTCGCGGCGGCATGACGCTGCGCCTCCACGAAGATCGCCCAGCCGGAGCCGAGACGCCGGAAGGCGTTGTTCAATCGTCCTGCGACTGCAACCAGCTCGGCAGGCACGGCAGAATCCAGATCGGGACCACGAAACCGCGCCGTGCGCTGAAAGCTGCAATCCTTGTTGAGCACCATGCCCGTGCCGACCAGCGCGGCCCAGGGCAGGAAGTCGGCGAGCCGGTTGTTGCGATTGCGGTATTCGGCGAGGTTCATCATCGGCGCTACTCCCCTCAGACCGTGAGATGCGCGGGGATGCGCAGGTGGCGGCGGCCGACCTCGACGAAGAGCGGGTCGCGTTTTGCGGCCCACACGGCCGCGAAATGACCGATCGCCCAGATGGCCAGGCCGACCAGCCAGAGGCGCAGACCGAGCCCAACCGCGCCGGCCAGCGTGCCGTTCATGATCGCAATGGCGCGGGGAGCGCCGCCAAGCAGGATCGGCTCGGTCAGCGCCCGGTGGACGGGAACCGTGAAGCCAGGAACCTCGCTACCCTGATCGACGACGCCCGCCATCAGACCAGCGCTCCGCCGCCGAAGCTGAAGAAGCTGAGAAAGAACGAGCTGGCGGCGAATGCGATCGACAGGCCGAACACGATCTGGATCAGGCGGCGGAAGCCGCCGGACGTGTCGCCGAAGGCCAGCGCCAGGCCGGTCGAGATGATGACGATCACGGCGATGATTTTGGCGACGGGGCCTTCGATCGACTGAAGGATGGATTGCAGCGGCGCTTCCCACGGCATGGACGAGCCGGAGGCGTGGGCGGGCACGGCCATCACGACGTTGAGCGTGGTGACGGACAGGGCCATGGCGAGGCGATGGCGCATTGAGCGTGAGGTTTGGATCACAGGTTATCTCCTTCGGGGCTGGGGGTGAGAGAGGTCGCACCGCTGTCGCCCTCGGCAGCCAAGGCCGTGACGGCGGGCGTGACGCGGTAGTCGCCGCCAGGGCCAAGGCCTTCGACACGGGCGAGTTCGGAAAGCCGACGCGCGGAGCCTCGGCCGGACAGCACGGCCACGAGGTCGATGGTCTCGGCGATCAGCGCGCGCGGGACGGTGACGACGGCTTCCTGGATGAGCTGTTCCATGCGGCGAAGCGCGCCGATGGCGCTACCCGCGTGGATGGTGCCGACGCCGCCGGGATGGCCGGTGCCCCAAGCTTTGAGCAGGTCGAGTGCTTCCGAGCCGCGCACCTCTCCGACTGGGATGCGGTCGGGGCGCAGGCGAAGTGACGAACGAACGAGATCGGAGAGCGAGGCGACGCCGTCCTTCGTGCGCATGGCGACGAGGTTCGGCGCGGCACATTGCAGTTCGCGCGTGTCCTCGATGATGACGACGCGATCGGATGTCTTTGCGACCTCGGCCAGCAGCGCATTCGTCAGCGTCGTTTTGCCGGTGGAGGTGCCGCCCGCGACGAGGATATTGGCGCGCGATGCAACACCTTGGCGCAGCGCTCCGGCCTGTGCGGCGGACATGATCCCGGCGGCCACATAGTCGTTGAGGGTGAAGACAGCGACGGCGGGCTTGCGGATGGCAAAAGCCGGAGCCGACACGACGGGCGGCAACAGCCCCTCGAACCGCTCCCCCGTTTCCGGGAGTTCTGCCGAGACGCGCGGGGCGCCGGCATGGACCTCAGCGCCGACATGGTGTGCCACCAGGCGCACGATGCGTTCGCCATCTGCGGGCGACAGTCTCTCACCGGTATCGGACAGCCCTTCGGAGAGGCGATCGATCCAGATGCGACCGTCCGGGTTCAGCATCACCTCGACGATCGCGGCGTCTTCTAGAAGCCGGGCGATGGCGGGGCCGAGCGCCGTGCGGAGCATCCGCGCGCCGCGCGCCAAGCCTTCCGAATTGTGGTGAGAAACTGCCATCTGATCCCCGTGTCCGCCGGGGAAACATCAAACGGTCCCCGGACGGGGATGATTAAAAGAGCCCTATTTGGGGCAGGTTCAACAAGAATTCAGAGGCGTAGTAGTGTAGCGCGCAAATACAGGAGAACGGCGGTGATGGCTTTCTCTTGAACTTACGAGATGGATCGCTATTCGCCTCGTGCGTCAGCGCGGGACGATGCTGGAGATTCCCCAAAGTCCTCCGAAACCTCCTGCCGGAGCTTCGGCCCTTTGGCGAGACGCCGACCGAGCGCAGTGACGAACTGGTCGTATCGCTCGGCGGCTTTTGCACGCGCTGCCTGCGCAGCGGGTTCGGGCAAGGCTGGCGTGGTCGCGAGCCAGAACTTGATAAACACGGCCAGGCTTTCCACCGCGATGCCGCTATCGCGTTCGAGCCGGGTCATGCGCCGGTCGAGCTGATCGAGACGCTTGGCGATCACTGCTTCCCGACGCTCAGCCGCATCCGGTGACAGGAAGGACGCGATCGCAGCCTCGGCGATCATCGACTGCGACTGGTCCCGGCGCGCCGCATGGTCGGCAAGCATCGCCATGATCGCCGGATCGAGATAGACCGAGATCTGGGCCTTCTTCTTGCGGGTCTCCACGGCCTTCATAGCTCCATGCCGTCGTTCGGATCGAGCGAGACCTGTCGCGCTACGCCCTGCATGATCCCGCTCATCCGCCTGTTGCGGGTGGCAGCGTCCTCCATCTCGTCATCGCGATCAGCATCGATCTCGAACTCGTTTCCGATGGGCGGCGTCTTCTCGACCGGCTGCACGCGATTGAGTTCCGGCTGATGGCGGCGCTCGGATTCGGTTGGGTCTTCATCCTGGGCGGCCTCGACCGGTTTCGCTTCGGTGAGCTGGGGACGTGGCGGAAGCGGTAAGGTGGTCCAGTCGTCGGGGCGCCCCTGCTTCGGTGTGGTGAGGGTGGGAGGCGGCAGGATGCGCTCCTTGAACCTGATGTCCTCGTAATAGCGCGCCTTCTTCGCCCGGATCGGCGGTGTGCCCGCGACCATGATGATCTCGTCGCTCGGCGGAAGCTGCATGATTTCGCCGGGGGTCAGCAGCGGGCGCGCCGTCTCGGAGCGGGAGACCATCAGGTGCCCGAGCCAGGGCGAGAGACGATGCCCGGCATAGTTCTTCATCGCCTTCATCTCGGTCGCGGTGCCGAGTGCGTCCGACACGCGCTTGGCCGTGCGCTCATCGTTCGTGGCGAAGCTCACCCGGACATGGCAGTTGTCGAGGATGGAGTTGTTCGCCCCATAGGCCTTCTCGATCTGGTTCAGCGACTGCGCGATCAGGACGCTCTTGAGCCCATAGCCGGCCATGAAGGCCAGTGCGGACTCGAAGAAGTCCAGCCGCCCCAGGGCCGGGAACTCGTCCAGCATGAGGAGCAGCCTGTGCCGCCCGGCTTTGGCCTGCAGATCCTCGGTCAGGCGGCGGCCGACCTGATTGAGGATCAGGCGGATCAGCGGCTTGGTCCGATTGATGTCGGACGGCGGCACGACGAGATAGAGCGTCGTCGGCTGTTTGGCCGTCACGATGTCGGTGATGCGCCAGTCGCAGCGGCGCGTCACCTCGGCGACCACGGGATCACGATAGAGGCCGAGGAACGACATGGCGGTGGACAGCACGCCCGACCGCTCATTGTCCGACTTGTTCAGTAGCTCGCGCGCGGCGCTGGCGATTACCGGATGCGGCCCGGCTTCGCCGAGATGCGCGGTTTTCATCATCGCCGCGAGCGTCGACTCGATCGGCCGCTTCGGATCGGAGAGGAAGGCGGCGACACCGGCAAGCGTCTTGTCCTCTTCGGCATAGAGGACATGGAGGATGGCGCCGACCAGCAGGGCATGGCTGGTCTTCTCCCAATGGTTCCGCTTCTCAAGGCTGCCTTCCGGGTCGACCAGGATGTCGGCGATGTTCTGGACGTCGCGGACCTCCCATTCGCCGCGCCGCACTTCGAGCAGCGGATTGTAGGCGGAGGACTTCGCATTGGTTGGATCGAACAGCAGCACACGGCCGTGCCGGGCGCGGAAGCCGGCGGTGAGCTGCCAGTTCTCGCCCTTGATGTCGTGAACGATGGCCGAGCCCGGCCAGGTCAGCAGCGATGGCACGACCAGACCGACACCCTTGCCGGAGCGCGTCGGCGCGAAGCACAGTACATGCTCCGGCCCGTCATGGCGGAGATAGTCGCGATCAAGCTTGCCGAGCACCACACCATCCGGGCTGAGAAGCCCGGCGGCTTTGACCTCTTCTGTCTCGGCCCAACGAGCGGAACCATAGGTCTCGACCTTCTTGGCCTCACGTGCCCGCCAGACCGACATGCCGATGGCGACGGCCACGGCGATGAAGCCGCCTGATGCGGCGATGAACGCGCCTTGGGTGAAGATGCCAGGTGCATAGGCGTCGTAGAAGTACCACCACCAGAAGAAGGCGGGGGGCAGGTAGAAGGGGAAGCCGAAGACAGTGAACCACGGCGGCCCGAGTTGCGCCTGAAAGCCGAGCTTCCACGCGACATATTCGGTGGCGCCCCAGGTGGTGGCGAGCACGATCAGAAAGACGGTGAGGATCTGGCCCCAGAGGATTTTGGTGGCCGACATGGCGACGGTCCTTTCTTGGGAATGAAGGGTTAGAGGCCGAGCCCCCGTTTGCGGCTAAAACTCCAGTCGATACCGCCGTCGTCACGGGCGACGCCGGAGACATGGCGACCGAGCTGCTTTTCGAGCGAGGGTGTCCAGGGCACGAGTTGGAAGCCGAGCCCGTCGTCGATCATGGCGAAGCGGCCGGAGGCGAGCGTGAGGCGCTGGCGATAGGTGCCGGCGACATAATCCCCGCTGCCCGCCCGGTTGAATGGCTGGCCGGTCTCGGCTGCAAGCTTCTCACCGGCTGCCTCCAGTTCTCGGCGCCGCAGCGTATCGATCAGGTTACGGCCAAAGCTGATGCGCTGGCCTTGCCGCTCGGCAAGGCCCTGTTCGACCAGACGTTCGGCGCGGGCGGACATGGCTTCTCGCACCCGCGCCGAAGCCGCTTTCGGAGAGAGCGACCGGCTCGCGGGCGATGTTCTGCCGGTCGAGCCAGGTGGCGCCCGACGCCCTGACCTGGGCGTCAATGTCGAGATCGGAGCGGACGGCCAGCGCGGCGCGGCGCTGGCCCCGCGCATCATCGAACTTGCGCAGTTCGACGATCGAGCCCGGCGCGCTGTCGCCGGCGGCATCGAGGTCGGGCAGCTTGATATGGTGCGTGCGCCCATCCGCGCCATCGACCACGGCATAGGCTGTGCCGTTCAACTCGTCGTCGAGTCCGCGTTCGACCAACCGGCCGACGACGGGCACATCGAGGCTTTCTGCCGCCAGGACATAGCTGGTGGAACCAGGCTCGATGCCGTGCTCGGTCAGCGCCTTGTGCATCCGCTTGATGATATCGCCGCGCTCACCCAGCTCGCGCAGCGTCGCCTCGGCTTCGGACTTGATGAACCATTGCGCATTGCCGACCTGGCCGGCGAGGCCGAGCGATTCCAGCTTGCGCAGACGCCCAACCTTCAGGGCATGGAACTCGTCGGGCTGCTGGCCTGGAAGTGGCGCAAGGTCGATGATCCCGGTATCGCGCCCGTCGCGGACAAGCTGCCGGTCGAGCTGGGTCCAGCGTTCCGTTTCGATCTGCCGCTCAAGGGTTCGACGGATGTCGATATCCGTGCGCGGCCCCAGCTCTTGGGTGATGAGATCGCGCGCCCGATCGCGCATGCCTTCCTTGATGTAGTCGCGCGCGATGACGAGGTCCTGGCCGTCGTCACGAATGCCGCGCACGATCAGGTGGACATGCGGATGCTCGGTGTTCCAGTGATCGACGGCCACCCAATCGAGCCGGGTGCCGAGATCCTTTTCCATCTGCCCGACGAGATCGCGGGTGAAGGATTTGAGATCGGCCACCTCCAGCGCGTCGTCGGGCGAGACGATGAAGCGGAAATGGTGCCGGTCGTCCTGGCAGCGCTCGGCAAAGGCACCGGCATCCGCGTTTTCGCTGCCCGGCCCGAACAGGCGGGCCTTTTCCCCGTCGCGGGTCACGCCCTCGCGGCGCAGATAGTTGAGGTGCTGTCCAAGCGGCGCGGTGCGGGCCGTGTGGCGCACAACGCGCGCCTTGATGACGGCTCCGCGTGAGCGCGAGGTGATGAGGCGGTTCGCCTGGATGCTCGCGCGCTGGCCGTGCCCGAAGCGCGAGCGGTTGCCGGGCACGATGCGGCCCGAGCGCGACACGCCGCCACCGGCCTTCTTCGCCGCTGCCAATGCTTGCGCGATGAAGGGCTTGGCCCGCTGCGCGCCGGAGGAGCGGATGCGGCCCGGGCGGACACGGAATTCGCGCTCATCGGACATGGCGCGGCTCTGCAATGTGCGAAAGCTCGTGGAGATACAGCGGTTTGGGCCTGCGGCACACATTGCCGTTGAAGGCCGCAAGGTGCGCAACCTTCAAGAAAACCCAGCAAAAACAACCAACCGACCGAAGCGCAATGTGCGCCCTTTATCCTGCCCTCCTTCGGTCGTGGTGCCCGGTGCCCACCTCTGCGCCCTCCATGCTGCGCCAGAGCCCGACAGGATGCGAATGGGAGGCAATGCGGTCATGGGACCGGCCTTTCCGCACGGCGTGGCACGAACAAGCTGCCGGACTGCGGCGCGATGGCAGAGACATCGCGCACGGCAACTGCTGCCGGTGCGTCGTCCGATGGACGATCTGCCGACTCGGGATCGGCAGCCGCGGCGTTTATCCGTTGCGCAACAAATAGCGGCGCGCGGGTCCAGGTGAGTGCCTCAACCGAAGCGACCATGACAGGGTTGACGGTTTCACCGCCGTCGATGATCGGCGCGATGGTTGCGACATAGACGCGGGTTTCGGCTGGCAGCGGGCGGCCGGAAAGCGAGGCTTCGTAACGGCCGGGACCGGCATTGTACGCAGCGAGAAATCCCGGGGCGCCGTAACGGTCGTAGAGTTCGCGCAGGTAAGCCGTACCCGCGAGGATGTTATCGCGCGGCTCATAGGGATCGCTGCCGAGCCGATGCCGGACGCGCAGTTCCGCCCAGGTGTCGGGCATGATTTGCATCAACCCCATCGCGCCGGCCGACGAGACGGCCTGGCGGTCGCCTGCGCTTTCGACCCGCATGACGGCCCTGATCCATGCCGTCGGGATGCCGAAGCGCTTCGATGCCTCCGCGATATAGGCGGCATAGGGATCGACAGGCGCCGGACGCTGCACCGGCTCCGCCTGCGCCAGTGCGGAGGCCGTCCATGGGGCGGCAAAGATCAGGCCGGAAAGAAGAAGGAGGGCGGAACGGCGCATGGCGTCAGTCCTTTCCGCCGCGCGCCTGCGGGCGGCTCCAGTGCAGTGACCATGCGTTGCCGGCATCGTCGTCGCGGAACAGGTTGGCGCGGATCGGCTGCGGCAAAGCAGGATCGTCGATCAGCAAGGCGATGTATTCGCCGGCGCGTTCGCCGGTACGCTTCCAGCCCGCTCCGATTTCCGGGCCGGCCTCCGCTTTGCCGTCGTCGCTGGCGTGGATACGGAAGTCCGGCGCGTTCTCGGCATCGGACGGCTCTGCCGAAACGATGACGATGTCGCGGAAGAGCGTGAACGTCTCGATGCGCCCGACGAAGTCGACATTCTCGCGTGTGAATTGACCAATCTGCGGCATGGCTGATTCCTGTGCGGTGGTGTTGGAAATCCATCGGGCGGACACCGCTCCCGCCGATGGGGAAGCGGTCAGCGCGTGGCGGCACGCCAGACGTAGTGACCGTCACTGGCCTCGTCGGTGTAGAGCGGCGTGGCCTTGCCGATGACGGTGCGCGCCGGGATCGGGCCGAAGTAGCGGCCATCCAGGCTGTCGCGCACGTCAGGGTTCATCAGGAAGATGTCGCCGTCCGCGATGCGGCGGCAGCCCTGCCAGATGGGCAGCTCTCGGCCTTGGCTGTCGCGGTCGAGGGCATCGCCGAGCGGCACGGCATCGACGGTCACGGCGTTGCCGGTACGGCAAACCCGTTGACCGGGAAGCCCCATGACGCGCTTCATCAGCGGCACGCCGCGACCGATATAGCCGCGCTTGATCATGAAGTCGGCGAGCGGCTTGTCCGGCATGACGGCGACCAGATCGCCGATTTCCAGATGGCGTGGCGGATCGAGATCATAGAGGCCGATCGGCACGCTGGCCGAGGCGTTCCAGACGAGGCGCAGCGGCGTCGGAATGAACGCGGCGATGGCGACGCCCATCACCGAGAAATACGTCACCATGACATAACCGAAGCGGGTCATTGTTCGATCTCCCGCCGCTTGAGCCAGGCCTGATGGCGGTCAGCCGTGTACGCGCGCGGTTCATGACCGGCGCTCATCCGGTTGGCGACATGCCGCCAGTGATCGGGAGCAACGTCGCAAGCGTCGATGCCGGCGGCTTCCACCGCGTCGATGTGGCGGAGCACCTGTTCGACCTTGGGCCAGCCCTCGATCTTGAGCAGGATGTCGCCGCCGGGACGCACGAAGGGCAGCGTCTGGTAGGGTTCGCCCGGTTCAACCGCGCGCACAATGTCGATGCGCGAGATGATCGTGCCGAAGTCGTTGGCCGCCCAGCGGACGAAGGCGAAGACGCTGCCGGGCCGGTAGGAAAAGATGCGACGGCGACGGTCGAGCACCTGCTCGCTCACTTCGCGGCCGAACCTGATCCAGTTCTCGATCCGCTTCTCGATATGCGCCAGTTCGACATGAGTAAGGCTGTCGGCGGAATGCGCGCGTGGCATCGGGCCGCCGCGCGCGGAGGGAACCGCGGCGCTGGTCATGGATGATCTCCTTCGGTTTGGGGGAATTCGCGCGCGAGCAGGTCGCGCAGCATGTCGGCGACGGTGATGCCCCGACGGAAGGCGGCGATCTTGATCCGGCCGCGCAGCTCCGGCGTTACATCGATCGTGAGCCGCGCGGTGAAACCGCTAGCCTTACCGTCGCGTGGCGGAGTGTCGGCCGCCTTGATCCAATGTTCGGGATCGGCTGGACGGGCAGCGAAGCCACGGCGCGTCGGATGCTCGCTCATCGCGCGGCTCTCCCGATGCCAAGCCGGTCGAGCTCGTCTGCCAGCGCTGCGATCTCGCGTGCAGCAGGCGTGTCGTCGTCGAGTTCCGAGACGAGGCGGCCGGACTGCGCCGCCGCCGCGAAGGCAATGCGCTGGCCGATGGTGCTGGAGAGCACCGGCGGATCGTGATCGGCCAGCGTCTCTGCCGTCTCTCGCGCCAGCACGGTGCGCGCGCCGCAGCGGTTGAGGACGAAGCGCGCGGCGAGTTCCGGCCGGTAGATGCGCGCCTCAGTGACGAGCGCCAGCATTTCGGCCGAAGCCCAGCCGTCGAGTGGCGACGGCTGCACGGGGATCAGGACCAGGTCGGAGGCGAGCAGCGCCGAGCGCATCAGCGCGGCGACACGCGGCGGCCCGTCGATGACCACATGATCGGCGTCGCGGGCCAGTTCCGGCGCTTCCCGATGCAGCGTGTCGCGGGCCAGGCCAACGACGCCGAACAGGCGTGGAAGGCCTTCACGGCTGCGCTGCTGCGACCAGTCCAGCGCCGAGCCTTGCGGGTCCGCGTCGATCAGGGTGACGCGCTGACCACGACGGGCCAGTTCCCCGGCGAGATTCAGCGCCAGCGTCGTCTTGCCGACACCGCCTTTTTGATTGAGCAGCGCGACGATCATGACGCGCTCCCGATCGTCGGCGAGCGGTTTTCCGCAATCGTAGAAACGGCGGAGTGCGTTAGAAGAATTCCATAGGAATTCTGGTTAGATAAGTTACGGGCGCCGCAAGCTTTTGATTCAAGGCGAGGAATCGACGATTCCGGTCCCCGATAGCACGAGGATCTGGTCCCCGATGGCACGATAGGCGCGGTCCCTGATAGCACGAGACTATTCACAGCTTATCCCCAGAGCGAGCGGTTGCACGGCGACGGCGAAGCCGCGGCACGCCGAAGGGCGCCGGGTCGGTCGGAGCGAAGGAAAGGCGTTCGGGAAGACCTGACGGCTGCTCGATCACGAGCCGGTAGCCGGGCAGCGGCTGGCGCCGGACGATGTCGCGCAGGTCGTAGGCGAAATGCTTGAGGGGCGAGAGCGACCCGGACTTGGCGTGCAGGTGGAGGAGATCGAAGCTCCAGCCATATTCCTGACGGCCGCCATGCTTGCGCACGAGCCGGTAGAGCCAGCGCTCAAGCCCGCCCGTCAGATCGAAATAGGCGTGGTCGATGGTCAGCACGAGCGCGTCGTCGAGCACGGCGGCGTAGAACCAATCGGGCAGGATCAGTTCGAGCCCCAGCGGACGCCCGCGATGATCGGCCTTCTCCTTCCATTCGTTGATCCAGGAGAAGCGGTGCATCCGCCGCTCGGTCGGCTGGCGGATCGATGTCGCCACCGTGGTCGACTGAAGGCGATCGAGTGCCGCCTTGAGGCGGTCGTAGTCACGCAGGCTGACGCCGCGGCCGATGAAGGTCAGGATTTCGTAGGGCGTAGTCGCCATCAGGCGGGACGGCCGCAGACCCAGATCGCGCGCCTCGACGATCTGGGATGCCGCCCAGATCAACACGTCGGCGTCCCAGATGGTCGCCATGCCGTGTTTGGCAACGGCTTCGACGCGGATCACGATCGACCCGGCCTTGAAGTTGATCGGCGCCAGACGCTTCGACTTGGCGAGCGAGAAGAACGGATAGGCCATCAGGTCCTGGGCGTCGCGCGGCGCGAGATCGCCAGGCAACGTCCGGAAGAGATCGAGCTGATCCCGCTCGCTGCTGTGACGGTGAAACGTCATGGCCGGACGCTCAGCGGGCGTAACGGCCGGCATGGGCCGGCTGCGTCGGCTCTTGCCGCTTGGCGGGCAGCACCGCGCCGCGAGGGTCGGAGGTCGAGGTTACGGCGCCACGCTCGGCCCAGGCCTGGAGGTCGTCGACAGCGTAGACGACACGGCCGCCGAGCTTGCGGTAGGCAGGTCCGGTTCCGTAGGTCCGGTGTTTTTCGAGGGTTCGGGCCGACAGGCTGAGAAATTCGGCCGCCTCCTTCGTGCGCAGAAAGCGTGGCGGCAAAACGGCGAGATCGGGTCGCATCGAGCGGGCCTCCGTGGGGTTCGTTAGGGCCGTCGAGGATCGGCGGCGGACGAAAAGCACGGTGGCGAAGAAGGCCCGGCAGGAGGGAGGGCGAAGATGGGAAGGCTAAATTCTCCCCCTTCAAAAGGAGGGAATTCGCTAGGATCGGCGGCGATGACGCAGAAGCTGACGATATCCGCCCTGGATCATGGCCAGGCCATCCCGCACGAGATCCTTGACGGTGTCTCGCAGCGCAGAGGTTTTCCACGGCTGATCGGCGACGCGACGCACGCCGAAGAGAGCTTCGGCGATCTCGCGGTAGCTTGCGCCGTTGGTTCGGCCATCGACGGCTTGCAGCATATGCCGCGCACGGCGCGATTGTTGGTCGGTCAGTCGAGTATCTTGTGGCACGGCGCGCCCATGAAGCGCCTTGACGAGGCGGCTGACCGCTTCGACCCGATCGAGGCCGTCCGCGTCGAGGGGCACAAGAGCCGCCAGCGGCCGGGCTCCATCGACGCCGATCAGGCGGACCAGGTGGAGCGACTGCCCGTTACCGAGATCATAGAGGAAATGTGCCCCGTTTTCGTCGAGGCGGGGCGCGTCTGGATGGAGCGCGTCGATGAAATTGCTGTCGGAGGGAAGAAGCGAGGGAACGTCCGTCAGAACGATAACGCTGCTGTCTTCTTCAGGCGACCAGAAGACAGGAATCTCAACGGCGGTGAAAATAGGGTGGACAAGGAAATTGCAGGCCCCAGCGCCGCCGCACTGCGTTCACCAGCAACTCGGACTCTTCCGTCTGGCCTTCGACCTTGGAATAGTCATGCTGATACTCGCTGTTGCGCCTCAACCATTCCCAGGCGAGATCGGGCGCCACAAGGCGATCGATATAGTCGTAGTTCGGTGACGCTCTCCAGTTCGATATATCGGGAGTCATGTTTCCTCCAGGCTCGCATCGTTCGTGCGTATCGCGGCCTGTGATGATTCCCGGTTGCAATGCCGGTCGGAAGTCCTGAAGGTTGCAACGTGCGATGCCGCGACTGCATCGCATTCGATCAATGAAGACGGCCTTCGCGCACCAACAGGCGATAGCCGTGCTCCGTCATCCAGCGCGCGCGGGCCAGATGGGTGTCATGGACGTGGCGCGCGCGTTCCGGCTCGTTCGTGGGGTCGAGGCCGAACAGGATCGTAACGACTTCACACCAGTCAGCGCCGTCCGTCGCCGCGTCGAGCAGGCGCAGATAGAGAACCATGTGCTTACGGTCGTATGCCGTCAGCACCGCGCTTTCCGGCGGTTCGTCGAGAAAATCTATATCCGTCATATTGTGCCCCAGTACCCATTTATAGCCGTTCTAAATCCCCGTGTTAACCATTGGATTTGGGCGTGAAACAGCGAGTATCGCGACGCATCAGGCGATGCGCCGCGTGTATCGCCTGTCAGTTCAAACGGGCAGAAATCACGAAGACTTGCGGCTGTCGATTTTCGCACGGACAAGCATCACACCTTCACCCTGGTCGGATGTGAGGAGAACGATGCCGTTGCCTTCAAAGGCCCGACGAACCTGATCGCGCGTCGTTTCATACACCTCGAGGCCACTTTCGGATTCGAGGCGCTTCAACGCGGTCAGTGATACCTGGGCCTTGTCAGCGAGCGTCTCCTGTGTCCAACCCAGCAACGCGCGTGCGGCCCGTGATTGTCGGGCGGTGATCATGCATGATCACCTCCCACTCACGCCGGCACGCGCGCCAGAACTACGACTTCTCTATTCGGACCAACCGGATAGAGAGGTCTTCTCCCTCACCAGCGGCCCAATTACATATTATAGTTGATAAACTTAAAGTATGTAAATCGCGATCTTCCTGCGCATGGATATGCGCAAACTGGTCGGCCGGAACTTCGCCCGCCTGCGTCGGGAGAAGGGCCTGACCCAGGAAGAGGTCGAAGCGCGTTCCGGCTTCAGCCAGCAATATCTCAGCAGCCTTGAACGCGGCCGGAGGAATCCGACCGTGATCACGCTGTATGAGCTTGCCCAAGCCCTCGGCGTCAGCCACGTCGATCTGGTCGTGCCCGACGACGAGGTTTGAATGGCACCCCCGCGAGGATCATGCTTCTCTTCGTGGTCGGTACGAGACCGCCACAGGATGGGATCAGAGGAGCCGGCGGGACAATCTATAATGCGACATCACCTTGGCATCGGCCTTGGCGGTCAAGTCGTATTTGCGCGCTCGCCGTTCCCCGTCCCCTCGCGGGGAAGTGCCTCGACCAGCAAAACCTGGTCGAACTCTATACTGATGACGCAGCGGTTTCCGGCCGCTTGCCCCATTCGAATTCGGTCCCGTCTACCCACATGCGGTGCAAAATGACAGCGATCTTGCGCGCCAGGGCAATAATCGCTTTCTTGTGGCCGCGCCGCCGCGCCACCTGCATCGCCCAAGCCTTCAGCGCAGACCATCTCTTTACACGTGTCAGCAGGACTTGTGCGCCCTCATAGAGCAGGCTGCGCATCATGGCGTCTCCCCACCTGGAAATCCTGCCGCTCCGATCGACCTCACCAGATTGCTGCTTGCGCGGTGTCAGGCCAAAATGGGCACCGACGGTCCGAGACCGCGCAAAGCGCGAGGGAACATCCACCGTCGCCCGGAACGTCAGCGCGACGAGCGGCCCTACGCCGGGCACCGTCATGAACCTCCGGGTCAATTCGTCCTGCCGCGCTAATTTGACCAACAGGTCGTCCAATCTGCCGAACTGCTCCCGCAATCCACGCCTAACCAAAAGAAGCGTATCTGAGACGACGTGCAGTTCCGTGTCTGCGGTCAGTTCGCGCACACGCGGCTCGAAATCACGAGCCGTCACCTTACCCAGATGATAGCCGAAGTCGCGCATCAGCCCCCGGATTTCGTTCTCGACATCCTGAAGCTTGTTGCGGAGCAGCTGCCGGGCGGTGAGGACGGCCCGCAGGCGCCGACTCGTCGGCGTCTTGACATGAACCTCCTTGAACAACCCGACCCGCATCATTTGCGCAATGCCGCGCGCATCGTGCCGGTCGGTCTTGTTGAGCTGCGCGGCAAGCACAGCCTTCATGTGCCGTGTCTCGACGCAAATGGCGGGAATGCCTGCTTCGGCAAGTGTGCCGAAGATATGCTGTGACAACATTCCGGCCTCCAGACCCACGCGGCAAACGGCAAAGGGCAGTGCCAGAATATGTCGCGCGACTTCTTCCGGCTCGGAAGTAAGCTTTGCTTCGTGAACAACTCGGCCTTCGTGATCGACTGCGCAGAGGTTCACGCTGCGTGCCGAGACGTCCAGACCGATGTAGTGATCTTGAGACATACCGAATCCTCTCCGAATCAAGGAACGGCACTTCTCATAACCAATCTTCAGACGGTTTTGTAAACTACGACTATTTCAGTTGTTCTTCGCCAAATGATCGAGCGCGCCCATCGGCAGCGGGCGTGATGTGGACCGGATCTGACATCGCGGAGCCCTGTCAGATCCGGCTGAGCGAGTAACAGACTCGATCTCGTTTGATACAGATGTTGCACATGATTCACGCAATGATACAGTCACTACATGAACGACAAGCAGCTGTTGCCGAACCCATCCTGGCTTCTTTTGATCCACCAGCTTCCCAGCAAGCCGGCCTATTTGCGCGTGAAGATATGGCGCCGGCTGCAGGGCATCGGCGCCGTCGCCGTCAAGAGCACGGTCTACGCGCTACCGGCGACCGCCGAGGCGCGGGAGGATTTCGCGTGGCTCCTGAAGGAGATTGTCGAGGGCGGCGGCGAGGCAATGGTGTGCGAGGCACGCCTGATCGACGGTCTATCGGACGATCAGGCGCGGGCACTGTTCGATACGGCGCGCGATGACGACTATGAGGCGATCGCCAACGAGGCCCGGGCACTCACAGCAACTCTCGATGCGGCAGCTAGCGGTGAGGAGAAAACGGAAGCGCGCGCCCAGGTCCGGCGCCTGCGCAAGCGGCTCACTGACGTCATGGCGATCGACTTCTTCGGCGCGACCGGCCGCCTTGCTGCAGAAGCTTCCATTGCTGAACTCGAGGGCTTGCTCGCAGTGGACGATGGCATGGACGCCGCAGAGCCACAGGCCCTGCCCACAGCCGAAGACCTCAAAGGCCGTGTCTGGGTCACGCGCAAGGGCGTGCATATCGACCGCGTCGCCTGCAGCTGGCTGATCCGCCGCTTCATCGACCCCGATGCCGTCATCCGCTTCGTGCCGGGCAAGGACTACGTCCCGGAACCGGGCGAGCTGCGTTTCGACATGTTCGAAGGCGAGTTCACCCATGAGGGCGACCGCTGCAGCTTCGAAGTGCTGCTCACCCGCGCCGGTCTCGACGACCCGGCCCTTCGGGCGATCGGTGAGATCGTACACGATATCGACCTCAAGGACGGCAAGTTCGGGCGCGAGGAAGCCGCCGGCATTGCCCATCTCATCGCCGGCATCGCCATGGCGCATGCGGACGACGAGGAGCGCATCGCTCAAGGCGCGCCCGTCTTCGACAACCTCTACCAGTATTTCCGCAAGAAGCGCCGCTGACGCGCAGGGATGGATCCATGAACAGAAATGTAAGCAACGACACACAATCCATCGAGCGCGACGATGCGCCCGACCACGGCATCCCGTTCGGAGAGGCCGTGCGCGTCTGGGCGCGGGTGGCGGCGCTCTCCTTCGGCGGCCCGGCCGGGCAGATCGCCGTGATGCACCGGATCATCGTCGAGGAGAAGCGCTGGATCGGCGAGAACCGCTTCCTGCATGCGCTCAACTACTGCATGCTCCTGCCGGGGCCGGAGGCGCAGCAGCTCGCCGTCTATATCGGTTGGCTTCTCCACAAGACCAGGGGCGGGCTCGTCGCCGGCACGCTGTTTGTGCTGCCGGGCGTTATCGCCATCATGGCGCTGAGCTGGATCTATGCGCTCTTCGGCAATGTCGGCGCGGTCGAGGCCCTGTTCTTCGGGCTGAAGGCGGCGGTGCTCGCCATCGTCCTGCACGCCGTCGTGCGCGTCGGTAGCCGTGCCCTCAAGAACAACATCATGGTGGCACTCGCCGCAGCCGCGTTCATCGCCATCTTCTTTTTCCAGGTGCCGTTTCCCCTCATCGTTCTGACAGCGGCCCTGATCGGCTTTGCCGGCGGGCGCGCGGGCCTTGCCCCCTTTCTCGCCTCCAACGGGCACGGCAAGGTGGGCGACAAGCAGGTCGCCGATGCCGACAGCGTCTTGGGCGAGACGATCCCGGCCCATGCGCGGCCTTCGACCGGATGGGCGCTGAAGATCGCGGGCGCCTTCCTCGTGCTGTGGCTTGCGCCGGTCATCGCCCTTGTCGCAGCCTTTGGCACCGGGAACGTCTTTGCCGACATCGCCGTCTTCTTCTCCAAGATGGCCGTGGTGACCTTCGGCGGCGCCTATGCCGTTCTTGCCTATGTCGCGCAGCAGGCCGTGGAGACCTATCACTGGCTCCAGCCCGGCGAGATGCTGGACGGGCTCGGCATGGCCGAGACCACACCCGGTCCGCTCATCATGGTCACACAGTTCGTGGGCTTCATGGGCGCCTTCCGAACACCGGGTTCGCTCGATCCGCTGCTGGCCGGCACGCTCGCCGGGCTTCTCACCACATGGGTCACCTTCACCCCCTGCTTCCTGTGGATCTTCCTCGGCGCGCCCTATGTCGAGGCGCTGCGCAGCAACAGGGCGCTGTCGGCCGCGCTGGCGACGATCACGGCGGCCGTCGTCGGCGTCATCCTCAATCTCGCGGTGTGGTTCGGGCTGCACGTGCTCTTCGGCGAACTGGTCACGGTGAGCGGCTTCGGCATGAGCGTCGATGCACCGGTCCTGAGCTCGGTCAACGTGGCTTCGCTCGTGCTGACCCTCGGCGCGCTGATCGCCGTCTTCCGTTTCAAGGTCGGCATGCTCAAGGTGCTCGCCGCCTGTTCCCTGGCGGGGCTCGCCTATGGGCTCATCTGACACTCAAATGGACGCTCGGCCGCGCCCGTCGCTTCACCCAGCCACCTGTCTCTTTGCGGCGCGGGCGCTGCGCGATTTCGGTGACGGCTTCGTGGCCGTCCTCCTGCCGGTCTATCTGCTCGCGCTCGGCTTCAGTCCGCTCGAGGTCGGCGTCATCGCCACCGCATCGCTGCTCGGCTCGGCGCTGCTGACCATCGCGGTCGGCTTCCTCGGCCCGCGCTTCGATCATCGTCAGCTTCTGCTGGCGGCCGCAAGCCTGATGATCGCAACCGGCGTCGCCTTCGCCGTGGTTCACGACTACGCGCTGCTCCTGGTTGTCGCCTTCGCCGGCACGATCAACCCGTCTGCCGGCAGTGTGAGCGTGTTCGTGCCGATCGAGCATGCGGCGCTGACGCGGGAAGTGAGTGACGCCAACCGGACGAGGATGTTCGCGCGCTACAGCTTGGTAGGAGCGCTCGCAAGCGCCGTCGGCGCGCTCGCCTCGGCTGTCCCCGATGTGATGACCACCGTCGGCCTCGACCAGTTCGCGGCGATCAAGCTGATGTTCGTCCTCTATTCGGTCGTCGGGCTCCTGGGCGGCCTGTTCTATGCCCGCATCCCCAAGCGCCCGCCCGCAAGCGAGGCGGCCGCCGCGCTTGGTCCCTCCCGCGCCATTGTCTTCAGGCTCGCGGCACTCTTCAGTCTCGACGCATTCGCCGGCGGGTTCGTCGTGCAGTCGCTGCTGGCGCTGTGGCTGTTCGAGCGCTTCGACCTGTCGCTGTCAGCCGCGGGCGTGTTCTTCTTCTGGTCGGGAATGCTCTCTGCCTTTTCCTTCCCGGTCGCCGCCTGGCTGTCGCGGCACATCGGGCTCGTCAACACGATGGTGTTCACCCACATTCCCTCCAGCATCGCCCTGATGCTGGCGGCGCTCGCCCCCAATCTGAGCATTGCCCTTGCCCTGTTGCTGATACGGGCAGCGCTTTCGCAGATGGACGTGCCGACGCGCTCGTCATACGTCATGGCCGTGGTGACGGAGGCTGAGCGCGCCGCCGCCGCGAGCTTCACCTCCGTTCCGCGCAGCCTCGCCGCATCCGCCAGCCCCGCACTGGCCGGCGCCTTGTTCGCCGCCTCCTACAAGGCCTGGCCGCTCCTGATCTGCGGCGCGCTCAAGATCACCTATGACCTGCTGCTGCTTGCGCAGTTCCGCCACATCAAGCCACCGGAAGAACAGAAATAGCGGAGATGAGTACTTCAGTGCGGAATGGTCATCTGAACGAACAGGGAGAAAGTGCCGTTCACGTCTATCCGCTGATTATCAAGCGATCACTGCGGAAATAACATTGATATATTCGGATTAAGATTACGCCGCCCGAATACCCCATCTATAATAGTCGCTCTTGGAGTTCTTGGCCAAGCTATTTCTGCTTGAGGGCGACCTTTCGCGGACTTTGCGAGCCAACTGATTCGGTCGCCGTGACAAGCTTAGGCCCCGCCCGGATTATCCGGGCGGGGCGGCTGCGGGCCTCAGTCGCCGTTGCGGCGGTTGGGGCGGGACCAGATCAGCGAGTGGGTGTCGCCTTCCTCGTCGTCGAAGAGGTTGGCGTAGATCGGGGCGTTGAAGCTCGGATCGTCGAGCTTGAGGCCCAGATAGTCGCGGCCTTCGCCCGAGCGCTTCGTCCAGGCGGCGCCGATCTCGGCCCGGCCGACCAGGACCCGGTGGCTGGGAGCGTTCTCGCCGGTGGCGCGCTGGTCGGGGACGATGCGCACGCCCTTGGCCTGGACGCTGAGGGTGACGATTTCGCCGGTGAATTCGTTCGAGCCGGTCTTCTTGAAGGTGCCGATGGTCGCCATTGTAAGTCTCCGTTTTCCGTTCCCGAGCCCGCACCATTACGGCCTCGATGGCGATCGGCAGGCCGGAGGCGATCGACGGCGCACCCCGAAGGGGCCTGACAGCTAAGGAGGGCTTTCTTGTTTCGCGAGGAATGACGGCGCAGCCGGCAGGGGAAGAAAGATTGACGCCGCTGTTGCGTCATAGGCGATCGAGGCGCAGCCGCCCTTCGGCCAGATCAGGCCATTGAAGAGGCCGTTTGGAGCGGTCGAGGCACGGTCAGAAGGCGGAGAAGATGGCGGCCGCCCCGCACCGGCAAACCGGCGTCACCGGATGCTCACCAGCTTCGTCTCCTTCCGGCAGACCTACGCTGCTGCATTCTGACCTTCCACCGCCCTCCGGGAAATCGCCGCGCCAGCGCCCGGTGCGCCGCAGAGGGATGGTTCTGCCCAGGCTGCGCTCTAACGACGACCGCTTTTCCGGGCTGAGCGTCGATCCGCACCGCACCCGCCCATCGCAACAGGATGAGGCGACGAGGAAGGCGACACCCACTCGCTGTTTTGATCCTCCTGACGGCGATGACGAAGATCAGGCCTGCGCAAGATCTCGGCCGGACGGGCTCGGGGCCGTTGCCATTCCTGCGACCCGCACGAAGGCAGTGATGCCGACCGCGATTGCGCCAATGACGGAGAATGCGATCTGCCATGCGTCGGAGGGCATGAGGTGCTTCACGATGCCATGGGTGGCATGGAAGCCGGCGATCGCCGCCGGCGCGACGAAGGCGGCGGCCACGATCAGCTTCAACCACATCGGCCGAACGAAGGTGATGAGCAGATGTCCGGCCGCCAGCGTGGTGGCGGCCGCGAAGGCGCCGACCAGGATGGCGCCCGGTATGCCTGCCCCCGTGCCGTGCGCCCAGGCGCCCGCGGTCACGCCAACGAATGCCGGCAGTGCAAAGACGGCCAGTGTGAACAGCATCCAGCAGAGCAAGCCGATCGCTGCTAGGGATGCAAGTATTGCGAGGATGATCATCGTGGTGGCCTCCGTAAGGACAAGGTCTGACGGTCGCGCCTTCCACCACCACCACGGCGCATCCGAGGTATAGCGCAAGAGCGGCGATACCGGGAGCGGAAATCATCGGCGGTTTCCGCGCGGGCGACCGGGTCGCCCCGGTCAGGGGGCGAAGGGATCGATCTCATGGATGATGGCGGCGATGTCGCCGTCATATTCGCTGGCGGGCGTCACCGACAGCGTGCCGTCGCCAGCTTGGAAGATGATGATGGCGGCCATCAGCGTGGTGGCGAGGCTGAAGGCGAAGGCGTGGGCGTCGTTGAGGGACATCGATCCGGCTCCTGTTCCGAGCGGAGGACCATCCCCCGCTGACAGGCGCCCGATGTGTCGGACTGAGCGCTGCAATCACCGCGCAGGCGAAGCCGTAGCGGCGGCATGCTCGCATAGCCGACCCTCTACGGGTTGATGGCGTCAAGCGATCAGTCGGACCAAGGATCAGCGCAGATAAGCGGGGAGTGGTACTCTTGGAGTCGGGAAGCAGATCCACACAAAGAACTGACACATATTCTTCCGTAAACTATGGACATCTGCGGCTGCCGGTCGTTAGCCTTCAAGGAAGAGTGGCTATAGCGAGAACGAGACTGGTTACCGGATGACTCCCGAGACGGCGAAACACGCGCTGGCAGATGCGGTGGATGATGATGAGGCCGTGCTGCTTGGCACGGCTGTTCTGGGAAAACTGACAATTGCCGATGTACCGGAAGGTGTGCGGTATGAGATCGGAACCATGGATGACGGCGCTGTTCGGCTGGCCTGGAATGGTTCTTTTTTTTGTAGAGGATGGCAAGCTGTTCGGTGAGGCAGACCATACTTGGACGCGCAAGTATTGGTATTCATCGCTCGGCCTTGAGCAGTATCTTGACCTTGTGCGTCGTGCTGTCGAGGTGCGGCAACGCGTGAAAGGTGATGTCACGCTGGTCCACTACGATGACGATGGAGCCTACATCCAACTGCGGTATCGCATCGTCACGACGGAGAGGAAGCTGGATCGAGCATACGCTGAGGTTATCAAGATCGATGCCGAATTGGTCGAAGCCGCCGAGCAAGCGGCCGACGAAGTCGGGGCTAGAATTTCCGAGGTTGCGGCGCGCCTTTCAGGCTGGGGAGCCAACAGTCTCGATGGATTAGTAGATGCAGTAGACGGAGCGGAAAGTGCTGACGAAAAAGGGCGAGCACTTGAAGAACTTTGTGCCCGTCTGTTTTCTTCGGTACCCGGATTTGTCGTGAAACAGCGTATCCGGACGGAGACGGAGGAAATTGATATTTCGGTCGTGAACGGGAGCAGCGAACCTCGTCTCGCGCGTGAGGGGGCAGTGATCCTCGTAGAGTGCAAGAACTGGTCAGGCCGTTGCGGCAAGAACGAGTTCGTCATCTTTCATGAAAAGATGCAGAACCGAAGCCGGCGCTGCTCCCTTGGGTTTCTCGTCTCCTGGAATGGGTTCGCGGAAACGGTCACGAAGGAGATGCTGCGAGGTAGCCGTGAGGAGTTGCTCGTGGTGCCGCTGACAGGGGCGGACATTCGTACCGCCGTTCGAGAGGGTAACTTCACCGCTGCCTTACTGAATTACTGGGACAAAGCAGTTGCGCTTTAGCGGGTAGCTTCGCTGAGGCGCTTAGAGACTGTTTGCGCTGGAAACGAACCGCTGGCGCAACGCCACTGTGAGATTGGAATGGCGGGCTCACGCGCTGCCGAACTTCCAGACCGGGATGCCGAGCTTCTTGGCCTTGTCGGCGAGGTTGTCGTTGATGCCGGTGCCTGGGAAGTGCATCACGCCCTTCGGCACTATCGCCAAGATGTCGTCGTTGCGCTTGAAGGGCGCTGCGCGACCGTGCTTCGTCCAGTCCGGTGCGAAGCCGATCTGCGGGACGTTGCGATTGTTGGCCCAGAGCGAGGCGATCTTTTCGGCGCCCTTCGGGGATTTTCCGTGGATCAGCACCATGTCGGAGTGCTTCTCGTGGACCTGATCGAGTTTGGCCCAGATCAGCCGGTGGTCATTGAAGTCCAGTCCGCCGGTGACGACGATCTTCGGACCGGGAGGGAGAAGGACTTCTTGCTCGGCGCGCTTCTTGGCCATGAGGAAGTCGCGGCTGTCGATCATTGCGGAGGTCAGGTTGCGATGGTTGACCTTTGAGCCTGTGCGGGGGAGCCACGGTTTGCCGATCTGGCGCTCGTAGTGTTCGGCGGCCTGGTCGCGCATCAGCTCGAAAGCGTTCTGTCGTTCGATGAGCGTCTTGCCCTCGGCGATCTGGCGCTCGAGTTCGACTGACTTCACCTCGCTGCCGTCCTGTTGCCGTTGCGAGCGCTTCTGCGCCTGCTCGTTGTCGTCGAGTTCGCGGGCGATCCGTTCGGCGGCGCGGTGGAAGACGTTGACGGTCGACCAGAGGAGATCGTCGAGGTCGGGTTCGAGGCGAGTGTCCTCCAGGGTCGAGATCAGGGCGTCAAAGATGTCTGCGATTGCGCCTGCGACCTGATTGCCGTCTGGCAGGAGACGCTGGTCTGGTTCGTCGGCGAAGGGGCGGTAGCCGTGGAGCTGGAGTTCTTTGAGGACGTGGTCGGTTGGGGACGATTCGTGGTGGGGTTCGTAGTCATCGTGCTCGGTCATGGAATGCTCCTTTGGTTGGACCGCGACCGTCGCGGCCTTCATGGCGACGGAGCCCACGGGCGGAGCGGACCTGCACCCGGCGCGCGCCGGGCCGGAGCGAACGCGGAGGATGCCGGAGGCCGGCTATTTTGTTTCGCGATGGAAAGGCGCGGCACGCGCCGCCGGAAAATAGTCGGCCGCAGGCATTGCCTGTCCGAACCGCATGTGGGCCGATCGCCCTCTCGAAGGCCGAGGCGCGGTCCTCTCCAAAGGTTCGTGCATCTATGCGAGCATGATGGCGACCGCGCGCCGCCACCGTTCAGCCCCGATCTATGCCGCCAGCAACATAAAGCGGGCGACGTCCTGCGGGGCGAGCTGCACCCGGATATGCGCCATCAGCGCGTCACGGCCGAAGGTGCGGAGATCTTCGTTGAAGTCCCCGAGCATGGGTGACAGGGCAATCGCCTCGACCCCGACCGCGCTCGCCCGTTCGATCAGTGTGTTTCGCGCACCATCCCCCGCGCGATCATTGTCGCGGACGACATAGAGCCGACGCAATGCATCGTGGAACCGGATGGCCGCGAGGTGCGCAGCGGAGAGTGCCGCCGCCGCCGACATGCCGGGCATGACCTCACGGGCCGATAGCACGCTTTCGATACCTTCGCCGGCCGCCAGTACGTCGCCGGATAGCCCGAAACGGACCGCGTGCCCGAGAAGGTCGCCCATCGCCTTGCGCTGGATGCTGATCGGCGCCTTGCCGGAACCATCCGGGGCGAGCCAGGTCCGATGTGCGCCGGTGATCCTGCCTGTGAGATCGGTGACGGCGGCGACCATGGCCGGCCAGGTTTCGGTCGGGCTATGCTCGTCCGGACGATAGTAGCACCGGGAATGGAAACGCAGGCTTCCGCAACCGTGCAAAGCCGTAATGCCGCGTCCGCGCAAATACGCTTCTACGAGCGTACCGCTGTTGGGCTGACACATGGCGATGAGTCGGCGTGCGGCTTCAGCAGAACCCGATGGTGCTGGCGTGCGAGTGTGCTGTTGCGGAGCTGGCTCGGGATCGGGCGGCATGCTGAGGAAGATGCGAGCCTCTTCGGCGACATCGGCGAAGTCGATGAGACCCAGCGATTCACGGATCACGTCGAGTAGGTCGCCATGCTCGCCCGTCGCGGCATCGCTCCATTTACCGGCGGGGCCTTTGACGGTGTCCTTCAGGCGCACGAACATGGACCGGCCGGGCGCGTTGCGAACATCGCCAACCTGCCAGTAGTTGCCCTGTCGGCGGCCGGCGCCGAGATAGCGTTTGCACACCGCCTCGGCCTGTCGGCCGAGGCGGTGTGCAAGATCTGAAGCGTCGCGGCGGGCCATTACGCTGCCTCCCGCTCGCCGATGCGCGCCACCGGATAGGTGTCGAGCAGCTTGCCGAGCACTGTCGGCCCTGTGCTGTCGATGGGCACGAAGAACCGCAGCGACCAGGAGATGATCTCGTTGAAGAGGCCATAGGCGCGAAGACGATCGCGCATCGCTTCGGTGAAGCCGGACAGCTCGATGCGGTTCGCGCCCATGACGCGCACGCGGCGGAGTTGGAGCCCTTCCGCGAGGTCGAGGATGGTCCGCCCGTCGATCAGCGCTGCATAGGCGGCGTCGGCCGTCAGATCGGTCGTGCCGGTCGACGCGGCGTTCGCGGCCCAGGCCGGAGAGACGCGCCGACCGATGATCCGCTCGCCATCGTCGGTCTGAAGCCGATAAACGCGGGTCGACTCGTTCGGCAGGCGCTTCCACACCGGCAGCAGCAATCCCGCGACGATGTGGATGGTGCTCTCGCTGTAGGCGGGCACGTCGGCGAGTTCGCGAGTCCAGGCGGCAGCGAAGGTGCTGCGATCGGCCTCCGTCCAATGGCTTTCTGCCATCGACTTCAGCGAGGCATGATGATGCTCCATCGGACGGATCAGGCGAACGCGGCGCTCGATCTCGCCATCGTCGAGCATGAGCGATGGCGCCGGGATCTGCACGGCGGCTCGCCCGGATCGTTCGTTCACCAGCAGCTTCGCACCACGATCATCCAGCCAGCCGAGCGCGTCGTCGAGTGACAGCGGACGATTGCGGGTCCGCTGGGTGATCGTGAGTAGCCGGGTCTGCGCGCCCGATGCCGGGTGGGTGTAGATCGTCGTGCGATCGGTGACCACGAAGCTTTCCGCCGTCAGGGTTTCGAGGCCGACGTCATAGACGCCGCTGGCGATCGCGCCCGACACCTTCGCATCAAGAAGCTGTTCGAAGGCAGTGAAGAGGATGCCCTGCAGCTCGATGGTGAGTGCCAGCAGCCGATTGAGGAAGGTCGTGATCGGCGGCAGCTCGTCCTTGATGCCATTGTCGTCCATCAGCTTGAGGCCGGTGGCGGACTCGAAGCGATGGAGCGAGCAGCCCTCGATCTTGCCGCGCACGATCAGGAGATAGAGCTGGCGCAGCGCGTCGCGCGCGTAACAGGATTCCAGATTGTCCTCGGGGCGGAACAAACCCTGGCCGCCAGTCTGGCGTTGCCCTCGGGTGATCGCGCCGAGCGTATCGAGTCGCCGGGCGATGGTGCTGAGGAAGCGCTTTTCCGCCTTCACGTCGGTCGCAATCGGGCGGAAGAGCGGCGGCTGCGCCTGGTTGGTCCGATTGGTGCGACCGAGCCCCTGGATCGCAGCATCGGCCTTCCAGCCCGGTTCGAGCAGATTTTTGGCGTTTTGCGATCGATATCGAATCAGATTTTCGCTATCAACACAGCCGCTTAGCGAATCTGCTCGACTCGATATGTATCCTCACAGGCTTGATTGGAGGGTACGTTGGACAGCTTCGAAGTCAAGGTCGACGGCAGGATTTTCGATTTCGCCGTGGTGGTTCCGCTCTATGGCACCGCGGCGGCCAAGCGCCTCGCGTCTGCGTGGGAGCAGCAATTCATCGGCTGTACCGCGTCGACAACTGCGGGTTATTTTCGGGCGTTCGTCCGCTTTCTCCGCTGGGTGGCTCTGAGGGCCGAAATATGCGCAGAATCTGCAGAGGCCCTATTCTTCAATTCGATCCAGCTCGGGCGGTCAGAGCGCTTGACGAAAATGCTCATGTACGAGGTGGGCGAGGCTTGGGCGTCACGGTTACGCGACATCGAGTGCTTCGAAATCATCAACAACACCAACCTGCTTTCCAGGAAAGCTCTCCTCGAAGCCGTTGTCAGTTGCCTGCGGCGGCTGTCCCGCGCCGGCCTCTGGAGCGATCCCGGTAGATTTACACCCGTTGCCCGGGGGCAACTGACGGGACGGAACATTCCATCATTCGGCGAACTCAACAAGGTCGAACTGCCGACGGATCTACAAGGGTGGGTACGACCGAAATACGACCAGCTCGACTGGCGCGAAGTCATCCGTCTCAACGATGAACGACTTTATGCGCTGCGGGCAATCTGCGTGCGTACTCTGCGCGCCGGAATAGCCAAGTGGGAAACTGGTCAGGCTTTCACAGCAGCGCGGGATCTACCGACACCGCGGACACCAGAGGACCTCCTCCAGGATTTGAGCGCGCTTCACGTCCGAAGAGCCACGCTCTCCGACGAGAATCGTGCCAATGCCAGACAGCGAGGCATGGCCATCATGGTGCGCTATCTCGCGCTGGCGGAACCGCATCGACGGAGTTTCAACGACTGGAAGAATACGATGCTGGGCTGCCATGGCACGGCGCTCGGTGGCTGGACGGAAGCCGTCAGTCACGTTGAGGGCAACGTTCGGTTGCTGCTCGCTGCGCAAACCATCGTCATGATCGACACCGCATTCAATGTATCGACCTGTGACCGGCTCGCCGCAGATCCCTTCATCGGTGATATTCACCGGGGCAAAGTCCGGATCATCACCGTCGCCGCGGCAAAATTGCGCGCCCGTGGCGAAATCCAGGAAGGCACCCTTTGGGAAGGCGCCGACATTGACGTCCGCCACAACGACGGCGATCTCAGCGGTGCCGAAGCGATCCGCGCCTGGCAGAAGCTGTCGGAGCGCATTCGGGCAACGGCCCGATACCTCGAATTGCCCACTGCCGATAAGCTCTGGATCGTGCCTGGATATAAATCCGACCGCAACCGTATCGGTCCGATGACAACCGCTGCCATCGATCACCACTGGCAGGCGATGCTGGCCGAGAATTTCGAGCACCCCGTCATTGGCCGGCTACCGCTACGTCGCCAGATGATCCGGCCCACGGTCCTTCAACTGGAAGCGGCGCGCGCCAATTTCGAACATACGGTCGCGGCGCGATTGGCTCAGCACAAGAACTCAGCCACCACCATGCGGTATCTGAGCCGTCCGTGGTTCAAAGCCCTTCTTGCCTCAAAAATGCGGACATTCCTAGCCGCATTAGAAGCGGGCCTCATCGAACCCATCGAAGGAGCGGCCGATACCCTTGGAACATCGATGACGCACGAGAGCGCCTTGGACCACGCCAGAACCACGGGCCTGGGCTTTCTCTGCACGGCCCCCAAGACGTCCAACAACGAGGATACAGGACCCTGCATGGCCATCGACAAATGCGCGACTTGTCATTTCCGGCAGTTCCGGCCGAGCAACGATAGCATCCGGGCGCTTGTCCTTTTCCAACGATCTCTTGGCCGGCAGGAGGAAGCGTTCAAGGCGAACAATCCTGCAAGATGGGCCGAGGTCTGGCTGAATTTCCAGGCTCTCTGCGAAGTCATTCTTGATCGGTTGCGGTCCTCCCATCACCGTCGCGCTCTCAGGATGATGGAGGCCGAAGTCGATGCCGGCCTGACGGCGGGCACTGTGCGGGCCATCGAGTTATGGTGAGCCGGGTCCATCAACCGCCACGACACGCCCGCGAGGCAGGTGCTGCCGCCTTTTGCGAGTTCCTGCAAAACCCGAGGCCGCTCTGGCTCAAGGACGGCACTCTCGAGGATAATGCCTGGTTGGTTGAGCTCGACAACCCGACGATACGCCGGCACGCGAGCACGACGATCCGGTTCGACATCTTGATCGCACCAGACCGACGCCTGACGGACTACGCCGAATGGCGAGATCTCCTTACCGCCAAGAAATACGTCTATTACGCGCTTACCGGGCCGAATGCCTGGGTCCGCTCTGCCTCGACCATCCGGGAGGAATATGCGGGGTTCGTTGCATTCCTTCGTTGGCGCACCGCGTGTGGGCTTCCTGGCATGTCGGATCTGACACAGGCCTGGTTCGAGGAGTTTTGCGACAGCCTGAAGCACGCCGGCATGGAAGGACTGATCCGATCTGAAGCTGCGGCGCGAGAAGCCGTTAAAAGATGTCGTCATGCCGGCCGCGCTCCGCCTGTTCAACAAAGTGACCCGAATACTTTCTCCGTCGAAGCGGCCAGCAGGCTGGCCGGTTTCGAATATAGCAAACAGCTATCGGACAATGCGGCGAAGATTTTTGCTGATTGGGCCGTTGAGAACGGCCTCAAAATCACCCCTGTCTTCATAACCGGGTAAACAATCGCAAGAGAGATCAGACATTCTGTGGGCAATCCTTAGATCGCTATATGCGCGTTTGGGAACGACTTGGCCGCCTCCAGGAAGAACTCACACATGATCCGATTGGATATAGACCATTCAACAGAAGGATCGACTCCGCCCGGTTAGCCAGGAAGCTCGGTGCACCGCTTTCCAAAACCCCGACCGCGCCGGCAACCCAAACCTGTTTTCTCATTGATCGCGCACTTCGATGGGTATTGTTTTACGCCGACGATCTGAAGACACTTGTCGATGACGTCCGTCATGCCGAGCGAGGGTTCAGGAACGAGCCTGGCAAATGGCGTCGTGCAAAACTGGTCCACGACATCTGGAACAGTCCGGCGCTCAAGCATGTGCGCGAGGATGGAGCACTGGGCATTCCCAGCATCGGCCATTTCGATGGCGCGGCTATCAACAATGTCACGACCAGCCTCCACCATATCTTCCTGCGCCTGCTTCCCACTGCGTGCGTGATCGTCATCGCGGCCTTCTCGGCAAGAAGGATCGAGGAAATTCTCAGCTTACGAGATGATTGCCTGGAGGATGATGGCGGTGAGCTTTGGCTCAAGACCTTCATCGCCAAAAGCGTCCGCGGTCGGGAGCGGATTCCGGCCCCGGCGGCGGTAGCAAAAGCCGTGGAGATATTGATGTGGCTGAGTGCAACCGCACGCAAGGAATCCGGATCACGGTGGCTGCTACAGTTACACAACCCATTCGCCAGGGCCCCGTCGGTCCAGACCCCCAACATCAGCCGCGGCTTGCTGGCCTTTGCCGAGGAGATGAAGGTGCCTGCGCTTCCCGACGGCACTTATTGGTCCTTCGCTCCACACCAGTTCCGTCGGTTTTTCGCGGTCGTCTATTATTATCGGTATCGGGACCGCTCGCTGACCGCCCTATCCCAATATCTTTGCCACTATGATCCGGACAGCACCCGTTCGTACATCACCGAAGCGCGGTTCGGAGGTTTCTTCAAGCTTGTCGACCATGCCCGAGCAGACCTTGAACAGGCCAGGCGTGCGCTTGCACGCGAAGACCTGAGGCTGCGAACATTCGAGGAGGTCGGCCTCGACTTCCGTCTCGAGATCTATCGTCGGGCACTCGATGGTCATGAGCAACTCAGCGGCAGGGCCGGGACAAGGATCCTGAACGACCTTCAACGTCTCAAGGCTGATTGGCAAGCACGCGCCGAGGTCGGCGACTACGGTGCAGACGGGCCGACATTCGATCGACTGCTCATTGAGTTTGCGGGGGCGCAAAGTCTGGAACCGAATGGCCAGGGCCATTCCTATTGCGCGTGTGGTAACTCGGAAAAGGACCTCAGCGTGGCGGGCTGTGTGATTGCGGCCCGAAGAAAGAATCCGGAGGCACAACGACGCCAAGGTCCCGATTTACGGTACGCTGAAGATCTGATCTGCGCCGGATGCCCGCACAATGTGCAGTTGGCCGAGAACAGGAGATACTGGGAAAAGGTGATAGAAAGCGCCAATAGCGCTTGCCTCATGTGCCCGGGAACAGTGCTGGCAGCCAGGATGGCCGAAAGACGGCAAGCGGCCGAAGATCACCTGGCCCGTTTCCATGGAGTCGATCAGAAATGAAACCATCTGCTGCCAGGGAATCCTTTCAGCGCAAAGTTGAATTGCTCGAATCCTGGGCTGCGAAGGGAGGCCTTCCGGAGGGAGAATATTGCCCACGCGGGCCAGCAGAACTTGCCCGTTGGGTCGATATGGAACGGGGGCTCACCGCCTGGTCGAATCCCAATTTGGCAGCTCCGGCCCCGTCCGGTCATTATCCAGAATTGCGCGCGCGTTTTGATACGGTTGCGGCCAAGCTCTTGAAACCCGTACAACGACCGGGCACGGAACTTCAGTCTCTGAAACGAGAGGTCCAGGCGCTCGCCCAGCAAATGGCTGTCCTCTCCAGCGAGCACCGACTTATGGGACAAGCTCTGACCCGTGAGCGACAGTTGAAGGAGATCGCCCAGGCCCAACTTGCGGAAGCGCGATCCGAGCTCGCCCGCATTGTGCCGATCCGATGAAGGCCAGCTTAGGCCGTACCAGGATCGTGCGGGCATCCGAAGACTTTGTGCTGCAAAAGCATCGTCTACCGCGATTCCCGCTCGTTCTCGATCCTGGCGGGGCGTTGGTCGAACCGATCTTCGACTATTTGCGCGCCCAGGCCGTTCAGCGCCATCTGGCGCCGGGAAGTATTGAAGATGAGGCTTATATTCTCTGCGCCTGGTGGGACTTCGTACTCGGGCAACCCGCGACGAGCAGCATAAGCCTCGACTCGATTGTCAGCTGGACAGGAACGGAACTCGAACGTCTGAGGCTCGGAAACCCGGGAGCCAGAACGCGTCGCCGCCTGTCGCGCTGCCTCGACGTAATCTCACGCTTCCATCGTTACCTGCTTCAGGAACACAGCTACTCGCAGGGCCATGAGGAATGGCGCGCGGCAAACTATGTTGCGCGTCTGGATGCCCGTTTATCTGACCCCAGCACAGGCAAGGTGACGTTCGGTTATAGCGCAAAAGCCAAAAACGGTGGCCGCCCGACGCCGTCGGATGATGCGGTCGAACAGGTGCTGGATGTGCTTTCCAGTCCGGATAATCCCTATCTCGCCGCGAGGAACTGGCTGATCGCACGCTGGATGCGAGACGTGGGCTTACGTCGTGCGGGCGTTGCCTCGTTGACGATCGAACGCTTGCGGGCGTCGCTGGTCGCCGAGGGCATTCTCGCGCCCAACGAACATTTTACGCGCGCAGGCACATCATCGAAATCTCGTACGGAGATGCGCGGCGCGGTGGAACGCTTCCGTCAGAGCGGCCGCACATTCGTCACCGCAGAGATCATAGAGAAGGGCGGAAAGACCCGCGAAATCAAGGTGCCGTTTCAACTACTCCACCAGACCCTCGACTTTATATGGTCGGAACGCGCCAAGGTGCAGTCTTCCGGGCCGGTGTTTCACGGATATTTGTGGCTGTCGCTGAAAACCAAAGATGGATTAACCGCCAAGGCAGTCGGAGATATCGTCAAGGATGCCTTCGTCGTGGCTGACGTTCGGGGTAGCGGCCATCGATTGCGTGCCTGCTTTGCGGAGGAAGTCGTCTTCCGGCTGTATGCATTGGCAAAGGGGAGTTCCGACATCCTGTTCGATGACCACCAGATCTTGATCGACGCCGCAGAAGAACTTGGGCATTCCGACTGGCGTAGCTTGCGATACTATCTCAACAGGGCGGCTCGAAACTATGCTGCTCTCAACCGCGCCGTCCGGCCCGCGACAAGTTGAGGATCTCCATAAGGCTCGCTCCCGCAACCCCCTGCACCCCAGAATTTGAAAGGCCATCGGCTGCTGCTGTGTTGGCTCCGGGCTACGCCCTCCGCCAACACAGCAGCAGCCGATCCCGGCCGTAAGTGTCGCGGCCAAGTCTCCCGTAACCGTCGACTCTGCGGCCGTACCGCGCTAAGGATATCCAACGAGGAATACGTCAAAAGCAGGTAATGCACGCGCAGCCGCTGGTTCTTGGCCGACAGCTCCGCATGGTAGCTGCGGCCGGTGCCGCCGGCATCGCTGAACACGAGCACGTGCTTCAGGTCATCCATGAAGGCGGCTGTCTCGGCGAGGTTTGCGGACGGGGCGCGGTTCTCTACGGCCAGACGGTCGCCCTTGCGGACGATCCGCCGAGAGCGACCCGTCACCTCGGCCACCATGTCCGTGCCGAAGCGCTGGACGATCTGGTCGAGCGCGCCCGGCACGGGTGGAAGCGACGCAAGCCGTTCGATCAGCTCATCACGGCGCGCGACGGCTTCGCGGCTCTCGACTGGCTGGCCATCGCGATAGACCGGACGAGACGACAGATTGCCCTCGCCATCGGAGAAGGGCTCATAAAGTTGGACCGGAAAGCCGGTCTGCAAGTACGACAAGACATACTCACGGGGCGTAATATCTACGCGCACATCATTCCATTCCTCGGTGGGAATCTCGGCGAGACGGCGTGCCATCAGGGCTTCGCCGGTGGACACGATCTGGATGACGGCGGCGTGGCCAGCCGCCAGATCGTTCTCGATCGAGCCGATCAGGGTGGGCGTCTTCATTGACGTCAGCAGATGGCCGAAGAAGCGCTGTTTCGCGGATTCGAAGGCCGAGCGGGCGGCGGACTTCGCCTGCCGGTTCAATGTGCCTGATGAGCCGGTGATGTTGGCGGCCTCCATCGCCGCGTCGAGGTGATTGTGGATGATCGCTTATCGCGAGGAAGCGGTAATGCGGAGGAACGCGGCGTAGTCCTGCAAAGCTGCGGAACATTTCGCCACGTCCTTCACATTATTCTATAGGGTGTCGAGCCATCCCATCAGATTGGCATCTCGCTTCCACGAAGGTGGCACGTTGCTCGCCGCCGGGGCGCCAACCTGTTCCAGCGCCTTTCGTTTGGTCTCCAGATTGGCCTGAGCATAGTGATTGGTCGTATCGAGACTGACGTGCCCGAGCCAACTGCGGATGACGGTGATATCGACCCCGGCGGCAACGAGGTGGACGGCGGTCGCGTGCCGGAAGCTGTGAGGCGTAACGTGTTTTGACTGGAGGGTCAGCGTCGATTTCGCGGCTTGTTCCACGTAGGCGTTGAGCTTGAACCGCACCCCTGACGCCCCTAGCGGTTCACCGTATCGATTGACGAAGATCCGCTCATCGGGCGCACGCGGCTGTCGCTCCAGTAGCTTCCTGAGCAATGCCACGGTTTCTGGCCAGAGCGGGCAGATGCGTTCCTTGCGCCCCTTGCCGTAAAGACGCACGAAGTTCGGTGCATCGAACCGGATTGCTTCGGGACAGAGGTCAAGCGCCTCTTGGATTCGCGCGCCACTGTTATAGAGGAACGAGAGCAGTACATGGTCGCGCAGCCCTTCGAGTGTCGATCGGTTGGGCTGGGCGAGGATGGCCTCGACCTCCTCGGGCTCGAGGTAGCACGGCGCGGAGGTGGGCTCCCGCTTCAACGGAACAGCCAGGACCTCTGAGCACTGCGCGATGTATTCCGGATTCTTGTCCGCCACGAAGCTGAAGAAGCTGCGGATGGCGGCCAGTCGGCAGTTCCGCGTGCCGATCGTGGTCTTGCGGCCATGCTCGGTATGATGAAGGAACGCGCGCACCTCGCCGGCCGAGACGTCGGTGAGCGTCAGCCGCGCGACCCCGCAGCCTTTTCGCTCCGCGACGAACCGAAGCAGCAGCCGCCAGGTGTCGCGATAAGAGCGGATCGTGTGGATTGACGCGCTGCGCTGCTCGGCCAGCCACTCCTGGAAGAACGCCCGCAACAACGCGGGCAATGGATTGCCTTTCCTCATGGCCGCGCCTCCGTGACAAGGCACGGGGCGCCGAGCGCGCGGAACCGTTCACTGGCTTCCTGCAACAGATCCTGCGTGACGGTGATGTAGACCAGCGTGGAGTGGAGATCCCGGTGCCCCATGTAGGTCGAGAGGAAGTGCAGTTTTTCCTGAGGGTTAATGCCGGACCGGTACCACTGGAGGATGCGGTTCACCACCATCGAGTGACGAAGGTCATGGACCCGCGGCCCGGTCCGGCCCGAAGCGGGCTTGAGCCCAGCACGGCGCATGACGTTGGTAATCATTGTCGTAACCGCCTCGGGCCTGTAGCGGTCATTTAAGTGGGCATGCCAGAACAGCCCTGATTTCGGGTTCTGTGGGCCGCCAGCGCGCCGCCTCGCATCGATGTACGCGCGCAGTTCGACCGCGACACTGTCGGATAGAGGCAAGATCCTGGTCTTGTAGAACTTCGTTTCCCGGATCGTGATCGTGCTTGATTGCAGGTCCACGTCACCAAGATCGAGCCATGCCAGCTCGCTTCGCCGTAGCCCGGCACAATAGGCCAGCATGATCATGGTGTAGAGGGTCAACGGCCGCAGCGGAGCGTCCGGCGACGGATAAGTCCGTGCGGTATCGAGCATACGCCGAACGTCAGCCGGGCTGAAGATATGCGGTTGCCGATGCTCCCGCGCTACTTCCCGCTCTGGCCGGGGATTGAAGCGCTTTGGCGGGATAGTCGGATCGAGGCGGAACCGCGCCTTGGTCAGGATGCGCGCCAGCTTCTGGCATTCAGCCGCGTGGTTGCGGGTCGGCTTGGCAGCCGCCCAGCTCGCAATCATTGCCTCAAGTGGTTGCTCCGCGAGGTCGGGACGGGCCTGAAGGAACCGATCGAACCGCAGCAGCCAGTGAGCCTGCGCTTCATATTGATATCCCCGGCTGCGCATCAGCATGACATGGTCTTGCATGAAGTCACCCAGCACGCTGCCGAAGGGCGCAGGCCGTCGTAACGCGGCCAAGGATTCGTCGGGATTCGGGGAAGCCAAGGCCCGCCAGATCGGCTTGCTTTGCTTGACGTTGTACCGACGGCGAAGTGCAGCAACAGGGTTGTCGGCGATCAGCCCGATTTCGACGAGGTGGTCGAGGAAGCGGTCGACAATGCAGACCTGATTGAGCAGCGTCGACAATCGCCAACGTTTTTGCATCTCCTTCAGCCAGGCGTCGAGCATCTGCCGGTCCACCGCCGGATGCCGGCGGGCAACATCTTCGAAGGTGCAAAGGAACCAGCGATATGTCGGTACGCTTCCCGGCCGGAACTGCGATTTTACCAGGAAGGCGTCGACGACGGTGCGATCGGGATCGTGCCAGGCGCTCATGACAGCACCTCCATTCCAGGCACCTCGAGTGCCACGGCTCGGAGATCATCTGTTGCCAGTTTGAGATAAGTATTGGTGGATTCGGTGGATCGATGCCCGAGCACGTCGCCGATGATCTTTTGCGGGACCGATGCCCGCAGCATTTCGACCGCACGTGCGTGGCGGAAGACATGCGGCCCCCGCTTTCCTGCTGGCACTACGCCTGCGGCGGCCAACCGACCGCGGATCATGCCGTACAGGTTCGTCATTGCGATATAGGGTGCGCAGGATCGGACGAAGATTTCCCGCACTTCAACCTGGGGCCGCCCAAGGCGCAGATAATCCAGCAGCGCTTCACCAACAGTCACCATTAGCGGCATGTACGAGTACGCGTTGGTCTTGGTGTGGCAGATCCGGAGGGATTCTGCGCGCCAGTCCACGTCATCGAGCCGAAGGCGGCATATCTCACCTTCGCGCAGCCCATACGTGGCAAGCAGCTGAAGTATCGCATAATCGCGTAGTCCGCGTGGCGATCTGTCCTCCTGCGTTGTCGCCAGAACCGCGGCGATTTGGCTCCTTTCCAGCGTCGACGGCACATCTTCGTAGGCATAGAGCATGGGGCCGATGATGTGTGGCGTCAGATCGGTCGGGATGCGACCCGTCCGATGCAGATGGCGAACCACCGAACGGAGACGCTCAGCGACATCGGCCAATGATTTGCGCCGTAAACCAGGCGCGCGCATGTCCATGTAGAGATCGATGTCCACGATGCTCAACGTTTCGAGGCTGGCGGCACCGGCCCGGTCGAACTGCCATCGCAGGAAGTTTCGCGCCTCCCACATCAGCGCCGCAATGGACGCGCTTGCCAAACCGCGCTCCTCGCGCAGCCATGCCTCGTATTCGCGGCAAATTTCATGTCGATGCTCGTCATCGGGACCGATCATTTCTGCGTCCGGGGGCCAATTGCCTTGAGCAAGCCGGAGGAGCTTGGCGATCGCGGTGCGGGGCAACATGTGCCAACGCGCACTGGGAGGCCGACCGTACTGGATCTCAAAATCCTGAACCGCATAGCCAAAATACTGATCGACCTGCTGCGGCGTCACAGTCTCGACCTGTATATCGCACTCGGCCAGATAATCGAGAAACGCGCGGGCGTAGAGACGGTGGTTCGCCACGACCACGGGATTGTAATTCTGTGTGGTGAGCGAATTCGAGAGTTCGGTGATCAACTCGTCATGCAACTTCAACATGATTGCCTCCTCAGCTGGTCCAGGGACCGCCGAGGTTCGCAACCAATATAATGCGCAGCAACTGCGCACACTATCATGGGAATTCGCCGGTTACGCCGCGCTCCTCCGCATTACCGCTTCCTCGCGATAAGCCATCTTATGCGCAGCTCGCCATAAGATGGCGAAGGCACCGGCATAGGCATCGTAGATGCGGCGCTGTTCGTCGGTGAGCTGGTGTTCAACCAGCTCGTACTCAACGCCGTCGTAGGAGAGCGAGCGGGCGGTGTAGAGCCCGAGGGAACGCAGATCACGGGCCAGCACTTCCATCGCCGCGACGCCACCGTCCTCAATCGCCTCCACGAATTCCGCGCGCGTGGCGAAGGGGAAGTCGTCGCCGCCCCAGAGGCCGAGCCGCTGGGCATAGGCGAGATTGTGGACGGTTGTCGCGCCGGTAGCGGAAACATAGACGACGCGCGCATTCGGCAGGGCATGCTGAAGCCGCAGGCCAGCGCGACCTTGCTGCGAGGGGGCGACGTCGCCCCGTTCTCCCTTGCCGCCGCCGGCGTTCTGCATTGCGTGGCTCTCGTCGAAAATGATCACTCCGTCGAAGTCGGAGCCCAACCATTCGACGATCTGCCGGACACGCGAAACCTTCTCGCCACGATCGTCGGAGCGTAGCGTGGCATAGGTTGCAAATAGGACGCCTTCCGAGAGCGTGATGGGCTTGCCCTGCGGGAACCGCGACAGCGGTGTGACCAGCAGGCGCTCCATACCGAGTGCCGCCCAGTCGCGCTGCGCATCCTCGATCAGCTTGTCGGACTTGCTGATCCAGACAGCCTTGCTCCGGCCCTGGAGCCAATTATCGAGGATGATGCCGGCGGACTGGCGACCTTTCCCGGCGCCGGTGCCGTCGCCAAGCATGAAACCGCGGCGGAAGCGAACGGTGTCGGCCGCATCGGCGGGCGCGGCCTTCACGAGATCGAAAGTCTCATCGACCGTCCACGATCCAGCGATATAATCGCTGTGTGCCTCGCCGGCATAGATCACCGTCTCAAGCTGGGCATCGGACAGAAGGCTAAGGATGTTTGCCGGCAGGGTTGGCCGATAGCCCGGCTTCGGCGGCGCGATGCTCGCCATGGCGGCGGATTGGACGAGTTTGGTCGGGTGCGCCTGCGCGCCGGGAATACGGATCGACTGCAATCCGTACTCTTCATAGATGGCATCGGTCAGGTGCGGGCTGTCGGCAGGCGTCCAGTCCACGGTCTCGTAGGCGAGCTGAATGCCGTCGGGATCGCTGACCGGCGCTGGGCGTGCTTCAGCGGAGCGGGCGAGATAGCTGCGCACCGTCTTCGGCGCCGTGCGAGCACGCGGAGCGGAAGCCACTGAGAGCGTGACCGGGTGACGGGGCGGAACGTCCCGCAAGATCCAGTCGAGCAACGTCGCCACGTCGGGAGCCGTGCCGGCCGATGCTGGCAGCGACGTCGGATCGGCAGCGGGCATCTTGTCGATGACGGTTAGCCTAGTCGGAAACGTCGTGCCTTGCTTGGCGTAGACTGATCCGGCAATAGCGGCGGAGAAGACGATGGTGCCGCGTTCCTGCAAACGCACGAACGCGTCACGACAATCCGGCTGGTCCGGCCCGACATTGGCGCCGGTGATCGCCACGAGCCGGCCACCAGGCGCGAGCCGGTTCAGGGCCGAGGCGATGTGGCGAAAGCAGGCATCGGCGACACGGCCGGCGACATTGGCCATGGCTGAAAATGGCGGGTTCATCAGCGCGACGGAGGGAACGGCTGCGCGATCGAGATGATCGTCGATCTGTGCGGCATCGAACCGCGTGACGGTGACGGCCGGAAAGAGAGAAGCGAGGAGATCGGCGCGAACGTCTGCCAGCTCGTTGAGGATCAGCGAACCGCCTGCCGTCGATGCGAGAATGGCGAGTAGGCCGGTGCCGGCAGACGGCTCCATCACGATGTCGTCCGGCGTAATCCCCGCCGCCGTCACCACGGCGACGCCGAGCGGGACCGGCGTCGAGAATTGCTGGAGAGCCTGGCTCTCCTCCGAGCGGCGGGTGTGGGTCGGCAGGAGCCCGGTGATTTTCGACAGGGTAGAAAGCCGCGCTGCCGGAGATGCGGATTTACGGAAAAGCGCACGTCCGTATTTGCGCAGGAACAGAACGGTAGCGACCTCGCATGCCTCATAGGCAGTTTTCCAGTCCCAGGCGCCGGCGGAATCGGAGGCGCTGAAGGCGGCCTCCATCGCCGCGCGCAGCAGTAATGGATCGATGCGCTCGCCGCGTTCAAGATGGCCGAGCAGGTTCTGGGCGGCCGACAGGATGGCAGGCGCACGGGCAACGGACGCGGCCGAGGCGGCCACGGGCAACAGGATAGTCATCGGGAGATCCTCGGGAGAGCGGAAACGGGAAAGCCCGGCCGGCGCTCTCTCTCGACCGCCCGAACTCGCCCGTTCCGGCACTCCTCTCGCTCTCAGATGGCGGCGTTAGCCGGCATGAAAAAAGCGCCCGGCCGAAAGGCGGGCGCTTTTGCGATCAGCGGCAATGATGGAATTCCTTGCCCCTATCGGCTCGGCTGTGGCGTGCGGTCCTTGTTCCGCCTGTCTGCGACGTAGCTTTGCCCGTTCTCCATTTTCACGATTTCGAAGAGGCCGGTCGCCGCGAAGAGTGCGGGAAAGTTCTTCACCCCATAGTTTCGCGGGTCGATCGGCGCCTGCCGTTTGGCTGCGCTTCCTGCCGATGACATGGCCGCCCATCCGTCCTCTTGAGCCGTGGCTTCCACAGCACCGCGCAGGATCGTCACAAGGGTAGTGTCCTGCGATAGAGACTTGCCGGCTCGCTTGTCGGAGGGCTTTTCAGCGGGCGTTTTGGATTTGGCCGCTGATCCGGCCTTGGCCTTCGGTTTCTCGCCGGTTACTGCGGGAGCTGTCGGCTGCTCGGCATCGTCCAAGCCATCGAGATAGAGAAAGGTCGTGCAGGCGTTGACGAACGGTGCGGGCGTCTTGCGTTCCCCAAATCCGTAGACGTCGTGCCCATTGGCCTTCAACTGCATCACCAGTGGTGTGAAATCGGCGTCGCTGGAAGCCAGGCAGAAAGCGTCAGGTTTCTGCGTGTAGAGAAGTTCCATCGCGTCGATCACAAGGGCAATATCGGTCGCGTTTTTGCCGGCCGAATAGCTGAACTGCTGAATGGGCCGGATTGCAAAATCGTGCAGCTTGTCTTTCCAGCTCCTGAGATTGGCGCTTGCCCAATCGCCATAGGCGCGGCGGATATTGGCCGTGCCGTATTTTGAGAGTTCTGCCAATATCGCGGCGATCTTGCTGTGGGACACATTGTCCGCATCGATGAGTAGGGCAATCCGGCGATCAGATGTGTTTCGCGGCCGATCCTCATTTTCCATTCGATTGTTCGCCCTCTCTGCACATCATCATTGATAGCATCGATATGTGGTGCGCGCACGATTGTGACTCAAGCAAACTATCCTTGGCGTTGCCGACAAACGCAATCGATGGATGTCTCCTTGAACAAGGCCAGCGGGGAGCGACACGCGCCGCTCCCTGCTGTCGTGGTCATTCGGCCGCGATCGCTGCCGGTTCGTCGTCTTCGGCATCGAGTTGGTCTTCGCTGTCGCCGTCTTCTGAAAGGAAGTCCGGCAGCGTGGCCTCGTCACTGGAGCCACCGTCTGCGGGCGCATTCCCGGTCTGCCCCTCGTCGAGATTGGTGAGACGTAGCGGTTCAGGGAGCCAGCCCGTGTCGGCGAGCAGGCGTTCTGCTTCCTTCGCCATGTCGCCCTTCTTCAGATGCTCGATGAGCTGGGCGGCCCGTTCGCCGGCGCCCTCGCGCACGGCTTCGAGGATACGGGGCTTGGTCACGCGACCGAGGTAGTTGCCTGCCGTGGGCTTCCAGCCCGCAGCCACCATGTTCATTCCAGTCGCGCGCGCGAGACGATCGGCCTGTGCCATGCGCACGTCGAGACCGTGCTGACTGACGCCCGAGCCGGAATATGGGTTCGGACGCTCGAACAGCGCATTGACGCCGTAGCTGACGCAAAGGGCCAGCAGCTCCATGCGCGTGCCGTCATCAAGATTGGTCAGCCAGTCCCAGAGAGCCTGATCGTCGGCGGGAACGTGATCCCCCAGCGTTCGTGGCGATCGTTCACCGCGTGGGCGGAAGGGCTGTCCTTCAGATCCTCAGACTGGGCCGAGAAGAAGATGTGGCGAACATTCGCCTCGAGGCAGCCGGTCGGGTTGGTGTGGACGAACGTGTCGCTGAGGAGCTTGTGCAGCAACATCGTCATGGCGACGTGCGGATTTTCCGCCAGCGCATTGCGCAGCGCCAGCGTGCGATGGGCCGTCAGCTCGATCACGAGACGCTCGGGCAGCGGTTTCAGGCCGTCGTCCTCATCCTCGTCGTTGGTCTGGACAGGCTGGCCGCCGATGGTGATGACCGTGCGCTGGATGGCAGGCTCACGGATCTCACCGGTTTCAGGATCGATCTCTTCGTCCTGTGCGTCGTGGTCAGTAGCTTCCACGGGCCTTTCGTCTTCAGGCCGGACGTAGCCGCGATCCAAGGAGAGCGAACCGTCGGCATCGATGCTGACGAAGACGCCGGCGATGGCGATCTCGTCCGGTTCGTAGCGGACGGGACGGTTGTCGAGGGCTTCGATAGCCGCCTCGATCTCGCCCAGACGGGCATCGACTTCGTCTGGAAGCTCATCGGCGGCCTCGTACTCGGTGGTCAGGCGGTCGAGTTCGTCCTGCAGCGTATCGCGCGTGGCCTGCTCCTCCGCCGTGATGTCGACAGGGATTCCCCTGATCTCGCGCAAGCCGTGGGTGACGCCGTAGGGGATGCTGGCGGCGGCCTCGACCCATTTCCAGCCTTGGACGGCAACCTCATCGGCGATCGTCGTGAGCTTTTCGGACACGAGCCGGTCCAGAAGCCCGGCGTCCTGAAGCCAGCCGCCGTTGTCGGATTCGAAGAGATCGCGCAAGACGGTGCCGCCTGCGGCCTCGTATGCGTCGACGCCGACGAAAACGGCCCGCTTGTCGGACGCGCGCACCGTCGTCTCGGTCAGCATGCGACGGATATGATAGGGCTCCTTCTGCCAGCTATTGCGGATCGCCTCCCAGACCTGCTCCTGGCGCGCGTGGTCGTGCGACACGGTGAAGGCCATGAGATGCTTCAGCTCCATGCCGTCTTCGGCATAAATGTCGAGCAGTGCAGGCGAAACCGACGCCAAGCGCAGCCGCTGCTTGACGATATTGACATCGACGAAGAACGCTGCGGCAATGTCCTCTTCGGTCATGCCCTTGTCGCGCATGGCCTGGAACGCGCGATACTGGTCGAGCGGGTGGAGCGGCGCGCGCTCGATATTCTCGGCCAGCGAAACTTCGTCGACGAGGATTGCGGCGTTTGCGGTCGATACGACGCAGGGGACCAGGGTGGTCTTGTTGAGACGCTTCTGCTTGGCGAGCAGTTCGAGCGCGCGGTAGCGGCGGCCACCGGCGGGCACCTCGAACATACCGGTCTGCTGGCCTTCTCCATCGAGAACGGGGCGCACATGAAGGCTCTGGATCAGGCCGCGACGCGCGATCGACTCGGCCAACTCCTCGATCGAGACGCCGGCCTTCACGCGCCGGACGTTCGACTGGCTCAGCACCAGCTTATTGAAGGGAATGTCGCGCGAGGACGACAGAGTGATCTTCTGAACGGCAGTTGCCATGTTCCTTACTCCGCGACGAGCGCCGAGAGCCTCTCTCTCGAACCCGAACTCGTCACGAAGCGAAGCGCCACCCTCTCACTCTTGGAGGGCAGCGCCACGGATACGGAGAAGCGGAAGGACACGAAGGCGCAAAGCCGGAGACGCGGAAGACCGCACGTCCGGCTTCACGGAAGTCAGGCAGCGCGGTCGAGCAGCTTCTTGGCCTTGCCCTCCATGTCGAGGCGAGCATCCTGGTGGGTCTTGTCGCGCGCGACGGCGGTGATGCCTTGGACGAAATCGAAGATCGACTCAGGCGGCCGGCCTTCCTCGGTAAGCACGGTGTCGATGATCCTGCCGGTCTCGGCCTTCGAAAATCCGCGCTTTCGCAAGAATTCGGTGCGGTCCTCGTCGGATTTCGCGACGACCCGCTCGCGGGCCGCCTTGATGCCGTTGATGAACGGCATCGGCGAGGAGTTCGCGAAATTGAGCAGCGCCGGCGCAGCTTCGTGGGCGAAACGGGATGCCGCGTATTTGCTGTGACGGATGGTGATTTCCTCGAAATCCTCCACGCCCCACAAATTCCTGTTTTGGCAGACCGCGCGGAGATAGAAGCTCGCCATGCCGAGCGTCTTCGCGCCGACTTCGGAATTCCAGCAGTAGAAGCCGCGGAAATAGAGGTCGGGTGAACCATCGGGGAGCCGACCGGCCTCAATCGGGTTGAGATCGTCCACGAGGAAGAGGAACACGTCGCGGTCGGACGCATAGAGGGTCGTCGTGTCCTTCGTGATGTCGACGCGGGGATTGTAGACGCCCGTCGACCAATCGAGCACGCCGGGCACCTTCCATCGCGTGTCGCCCGTGCCATTGCCCGCGATTCGTTGCACCGCCTCGACCAGCTCGTGGTCGTAGATCCGACCATAGTCGGGGCCGGTGACGGCGCGCAGTTCAATGCGGCCGTTATCTGTTTCGAGCGTCTTGATCTGCTCAGCGCGTTATCTGAACAGTCAAGCTGTCTCAGCGGACTTTCATCAGCCGAAACCAGCCGATCTGGCGGCGTTGCGCGGTTTTAGAACGGGTGAGACACTCGGGAGTATCTGGAGGGCTGCTCTTCGCATTGCGGTTCGTGGTTTTTACGACTGCTCAGCGAACCGAATGCGACTGGTGAAGGGATTTCTTTCGTGCAGACTGCTCCGCGGCCGTACCGGTCGACCACCTCACTTACGCTCAAAGCATCTCGCCGATATCTGACGCGCCGCTGGGATATGCGAACATGGTGGTCTTCAACTGCTCTGCCGTCAGCCCTTGCCTGATCGCCAGTGCAAAGATGTTGATCACTTCGTCAGCGTGCGGACCGACAAGATGGGCGCCGAGGATGCGGTCAGTGTCCGCGTCGACCAACGTTTTGAAGCCATACACCGTCTCGGCCTGCTGGCGTGCGGTGAACCAGCCGTCCACGCGCTCGGTCTTTACGCGAACGTTCAGGCCTTTCTCACGCGCCTTGGCTTCGCTCATGCCGACGGCTGCGATCGGCGGGATGGTGAAGGCGACACTCGGAACGCCTGTGTATTCAGGCCTGACCGTGTTGCCGTTGAGCAGGTTCGCCGAGACTACCTTCGCGTCATGGCTTGATACCGGAGTGAGCGGCGGTCCTAGGCCGGCGGCATCACCTGCTGCGTAGACCGCGGGTTGGAGACGCTTTGCAAAAATCCGTTCAACGCCAGCCGCCCGTTATGGTGCTTTACGCTCCCGGCATCGAGATCGAGCGTCGCGAGCGCCGGCGCCCGACCCGCGGCATGGACGACCAGATCTGCGTCCATATCGAGTTCGCCGTCAGGACAGTCCGCCCGGACGCGATAGCCGTCTGATACCTTCTCAATGGCGGTCACCCCTGCCTGTGTGCGGACATTGATGATGCCGCGCTCGCTGAACTTGTCCATCAGCCAGCCGACGAGATCGGGGTCGAATTGCTTGAGCATTCGCTTCCCGTGCTGAAGAATTGTGACCTGTGCTCCGGCGCGCGCCGCGATGTGCGAAAACTCGGCCGCGATATAACCGCCGCCGACAAGGACGATGCGTTCAGGCAGGCTCTCCAGTTCCAGGAAGCCTTCATTGGTGATCAGGTGCTGCTCGCCCGGAATGCCGAGCGGCACGGCCTCGGCGCCGGCGGCGATCACGATACGGTCCGCCTCGATCCTCTCTCCTCCGAACTCGAGCGCATTCGGGCCGATAAAGCGAACGTGACCGTGGAAGGCGTGAATCCCTTTGTCGGCAAAGGCTTTCTCACGCTTCTGCGGTACCGGATCGGTGAAGCTGCGCTTGAAGGCCATCAGTCCCGTCCAATCGAGCGTCGCGTCCCCTTCGATTCCACGTCCGCTCATGCGCCAGGCGTGATCAGCCGCCTCGGCGCCGCCGACCATCATCTTCTTCGGATCGCAACCGCGCAAGGCGCAGGTGCCCCCGAAGGGCCGGAAGTCCGCGACGGCGACGCTCCAGCCAGCCGCACGAACCCTGTGTGCTGTTACGATCGCAGCCGTTCCCGTGCCGATGATCGCAAGGTCATATCTCTTCGCCACTAGATCTCCTCCAACATTGTCACGTTCGACATCCGAGCCTTCACGGCTCAGCCGGCGCAGCATGAGAGCTTCGCCACGTCCTTGTCGAAGGCAAGAGCCGCGAGCTTCAGGCCCTCAACGGTGGTGAGATACGGAAAGAGCGTATCCGCGAGGTCGTCGACGGTGAGGCCGTGCCGGATTGCCAGGGCCGCCGTCTGGATGCTGTCGGCTCCCTCCGGTGCGAGGATATGCGCCCCGAGCAGCCGGCCGCTGCCAGCGTCGGCGACGAGCTTGATGAGCCCGCGTGTGTCTCGGGCGGCAATCGCGCGCGGCACCTGGTCGAGACCGATCGTGGAGACACGGACGGCGTGGCCGGCGGTCCGCGCAGCCGCCTCTGTCAGCCCGACGCTCGCCACCTGCGGATCGGTGAAGACGATGGCCGGCATGGCACTGTTGTCGTAGCGCAGGCTGTCGCCGTTGAGGGCGTTCTTCGCCGCGAGCTTGGCACCGTAGGCGGCCATGTAGACGAACTGATCGTGACCGGTGACGTCGCCGGCAGCGTACACGCCCGATCTTGTCGTGCGCATGCGGTCATCGACGAAGATGCCGCCCTTCGGCGAGAGAGCGATCCCATGCTCGGCGAGCCCGAGACCTTCGATATTGGGCGCGCGGCCCGTCGCCACGAGCACCTGATCGGCGTCGATCGTGACGTCCTTGCCGTCGCGATGGACAGTGAGTGCAACACCGTCCGCGGTCTTGCGGATCGTCCGGTACGTGATGCCGGAAATCACCGCGATGCTCTCGTCCATGAAATACCCCGTCAGCGCCGTGCCGATCTCGGGTTCGGCCTCCGGAAGGAGACGCGAGCGGCACACCAGCGTCACCTCGACGCCGGCGCGGGCGAACATCTGGGCGAGTTCGGCCCCGATATAGCCGCCGCCGATCACGAGCAGAGATCGGGGCAGCGCCTCGAGATCAAGCGCCGTCGTGCTCGTCAGGTATGGCACGGTCTCGATGCCGGGGATGACAGGGACGGCCGGTCGCGCGCCGGTCGCGATGATGATCTTGCCGGCTGAGACAAACGTGCCGTCCACCTGGACGCCGCCGTCCACGATGCGCGCCGGCCCTTCGCGATAGGCGATGCCGTTGTAAGCCGGGAGCAGGTCGGCGTACTTGGCCTGACGTAGCTCGAAACCAGCGCGTCCTTCTGACGGACGGTTCCGCCCCAGTCGGTCAGTTCGGCCTCGGCCGTGATGCCGGCGAAACGTGCCGCGGCTCGGGCATTGTGGAGCGTCTCGGCGGCGCGGATCAGCGTCTTCGACGGCACGCAACCGATATTGACGCAGGTGCCGCCGATGGTGCCGCTGCCGATGAGGGCCACCTGGGCGCCCTGATCGGCTGCCGTGATCGCGGCCGAGAAGCCGGCCGAGCCGGCGCCGATGATGGCAAGGTCGTAGGAACCATTGTTGCGGCCATTCGTGCCAAGGCGCCGATGCGTCACGGGCCTGTCCGGCGATGCCGTATCGCCCGACGATTGAGGCTCACCTTGTGTCTCGGCCGCGTTGTTGCCGTGGCCGGCGATTGTGCCGATTCCGGCAAGGCTGGGCCCGAAGATCGCCCGACCTGCTTCGAGAGCTTCCTCGATCGACAGCCGGAATCCCGGCTCGTCTGCAGGACGCTGCCGGCGCCACGCGGCGAGGTGATCGTCGGAACAGAAGAAGGATGTTGCAGTGCACAGCGAGTTCGCAGCGCATCCGCCTTCGTAATGGACGCTGAGCCATACGACGGCCGTCGTCGGCTCAACGTCGGCCAGAGCCCGGCCCCGTTCCTGCGTGGTGATCCGGACCGGCGCGCCGCAGTGGCGGCAGCGCGAGACGATCGAGATGTCTTGGTCGGTCATAGCGCCGATGCCGAGCGCGTCGACCGCGCACATCGCAGTAAGAGTGCGTCCGTCCAGTGTGACCCGGTGGCCGGTGTCGCGGTCGGTGAAGGGATACGCGCCGACAATCATGTCGCCATCGAGTACGACGAGGTCGCGACGGCGGAGCTCTTCGAGCAGCGCACGGACGGCTTCCTCGCTCAGCCCCGCACGCTTGGCAAGCGCGCTTGGGGTCGGGGCTCGCCCGTGTTCGGCGTAGAGCTGTAGCAACGCAACGCGCACGCGATCCGTGGCCGCCTCGTAGCCGCTCCAGCGGTTGAGCACATGGTCGGAGCCGACCATGGCCAGCAGGGCCTCCTTCACCACGGGTGACGAAACCACCGACCAGTCCGGAAACGTCACACCCGGCCGCACGGCCAAGCTCGGCACCGTTGCGGATGTAGAAACCGTCGCCTTGTCGCGGGACGCGGAGGATGTGCAGCAATCGTTCATGGCTTCAGGCCTTCATTCAGAATCTTCGTGTTGGAACAGACGACCTTTGCACGGCGATGATGGATGCCGCAGGCGACAAGCCCGAGGCCCGCGGCGATCAGGGAAAGCACGACCAGACCCGAACCCGTCAACCACGCGCCGAGGCCGGCCAGCGGCGGGGGCACGGCAAGGAGTGGCGCCGCGCAGCAGATCGCAACGACAATGGCGCCTGCGGCGCCGGTGCGGATCAGGGCGCGGTCATGCATGTCAACTGCCTTGCTCCTGCGTCGGGCGGGCCGGATAGCCGGCATTCATGCTGGCGGCCGCGATGGCATCCGGGGTCGTCTGCGCGTCGTCGAAGGTCACGGTCGCGGTCTTGGCTTCGAACGAGACGGCCACCGTCGAGACCCCGGGGACCGCCGCCATCGAGGTCTTCACGATGTAGGGGCAGGAGGCGCAGGTCATGTTGTCGATGGCGAAGGTGACTGTGCGTTCGGTAGCGAACACGGCAGGCGCGGTCATCACCGACATGATCAAAGCAAGAGCACTCAAACTCTTCTTCATGGGACGGGTCTCCTCTTGGTGTCAGGCGGAAAGCAGCAGCGGGGCGACGTAGTCGAATGCGAAGGCGGCCGCGACGAGCACCGTCGCAAACCAGAGCGCGATCTGGACAATGCGGCTGGGGATCGGGCGCGCGCAGGCAGCATCCTCGGCGCAGGCCCGCCTCGGCTTCCAGTAGACGAGATAGAAGCCGTAGCCGAGAACGCCCGTCGTCCCGGCGACGAAGAGCGGCTTGTAGGGCGCGAGCGCCGTCAGATTGCCGATCCAGGCGCCACCAATGCCTAGGCTAAACAGGATGAGCGGGACGATGCAGCACGAGGAGGCGGCAAGCGCGCCGAGAATGCCGCCGACGGCGACCAGGCGCTGCCGTCCGACTTCGGCTCGGTCCGACGCGAGCACGTCGGTCGTGGCGGACGTCATGCCCGCCGTGCTGGGTCGCGATATATCCATGTCCGATCTCGCTTTCCTTGCCGAAATCCTCATTGCGCAGTACCATGCGGTCTGTAGCAACTACAGGGTCAAGAGGGATTTTTGCGATGCGCGATCACGCTGGCGTGAAGGGCCTGCAGCGGGCTGAGCTCGCCCGGCGGACGGGCAGCAATCTGGAGACTGTGCGCTACTACGAGAAGGTCGGGCTCCTGCCCGAGCCACCGCGCACGGCGGCCGGCTACCGCAGCTACGACACGACGCACGAGCGGCGCCTTCGCTTTGTGCTGCGGGCACGCGAGCTCGGCTTCTCACTCGACGAAATCCGCGAGCTGTTGCGCCTGGTCGACGAACGCGACCAGCCCTGCGCCGAGGCAAGCGCGGTCGCCGCCGCGCATCTCGACGATGTGCGGGCGAAGATCGCTGACCTGAAGCGCATGGAGCGGGTGCTCAAGGACGTCGTCGCGCAATGCGCCGACGGCACGCGGCCGGAATGTCCGCTGATTGAGGCGCTGTTCCGGGAGCGAACTGTCAACTGATCGGGTCGAGGAGCGCCTATGCGGCGCCCCTGACGTCGTTCCGGCAAGCGTTGCCCTGCTGGGCGTGCAGCCAGTCGGCGATCTGCTGCGCCTTGGCTGCGGCGGTGAAGATCGCGCGCTTGTCGGAGCGAAGCACCTCGAGCCAGGAGGCGATATAGCTGGCGTGGTCGGGCCGCGGCTCGACGCTGAGATGGAGGTCGGCGCAGATCATGGCGCTCAGGAGCTCGACCGTGCATTCCTCCATAGCATAGGCGGCCGAGCCGAACCGTCCGGAGAGATCACGGTCGAGGCGATGCCTGGCGCCGGAGGCGTGCCCGCATTCGTGGAGCAGCACGGCGTAATAGGCTGCGGCATCGCGGAAGCAGGCGAAGTCGGGCATCTGCACGTGGTCGGTGGATGGGCGGTAACAGGCCTGCGATCCGCCGTGGCGGATGTCGATGCCGAGCGCTGCGCAGAACCGTTCGGCCCGCTCGATGCGCTCGGCCTCGGGTAGCACCGGTATCTCGGGCGGCGTGTAGCCGTCGACCTGCGCGCAGTTGAAGACCGTGTAGCCGCGGGCGAACATGCGCCGGGCGGGCTCGTCGCGATCCTCGTCGCCGTCCTGTACGTCTGCCTTGCCGTGGCGATCGACGGTCTTCCAGAACACGACGAGGTGCCCGCGCTCGCCCTTGCGGACCTGGGCGCCGAGCGCCTGCCACTGGCGATAGGTGCCCCAGATGCCGGCGGGAAAGCCGGCGGCGTGCGCGGCGGCCCAGAGTGCGATGACGTTGACGCCACGATAGGCCTTGCGCGAGGCGACGTTGACGGGCGTAGTGATGGCCGATCCGTCGTGGTGCCAGGGCATCCGGTACTGGTCGGCGCCGGCCTCGATGGCGGCGATGATCTGGCTGGTGACACGCTCGTAGATGTCGTTCCGGGGCTGGGGTGTGCGATCGGTGGTCATGGCTGCCTCCTGTGTTCGCCCTCTCCGTCGAGGGCGAGGCGGCAGGGGCAGACGCGGGAAGCCGGGCCGTCACACCCTGTTCTCGGTGCTGGTGCGGAACAGGGTTGATGGGCCGGCAGCGTCTGCCACAACCCGAGCCCTGCCTCGACGGGCGAGCACGGGAGGCAGCCATGACCGGCGAGCGGCGCCTGGACCGGTCAGGATGAAGCGCGGCTGTCAGCCGGTGCCGTCCAGAGGCGGACGCCGCAACGGGACGACCCTGGCGTCCACGGATCGAGACAGCTCCGCTCGCAGACCTTCGATGACGGCATCTCGCTCGGCGAGCTGCAACGTCAGCATCTGGATGTGCTGCGCGAGCGTCCGGGTGAGCGCCCGCAGCTCCGCCATCTCGGCACCACGCACGGCGCGTAGTTCCGCTTCCAGAGCATGGATGCGTTCCTTGAGGGCCCTGGGCGACGATCGCCGCAGGCGGGCTTCGGCCGCGCGGAGCTCGGCGAGAAGATCGCCGGCCCGGTTCGCCGTCGCTCGGCTGACGCCGGCCTCGCGCGCCAGGTTGGCGACGGTCAGCGCCCCGTCGGTGCGTTCAGGGCGGCCGTCGAGCAACCGCTTCATGGCAGCCCTTAGCGCCGCTTGGCTCTTCGGCCCGAGCGCGGTCATGCGTCACCGTCCATGAGAGGCGCGATCAGCCGGCACTTGCGCTCGTTGTCCCGCAGGATCGCCGTGCGCTGCAGCGGCGATAGACGCCGGTCGGCCAGAAGCGCTTCGCCCTCGACGATCGAGGCCTGCCACGGTTCGCGGTGCCGGGCGGTCAGGCAGGCGTTCGGGCACCGGTCGGGGCTGCAGCGCGATAGGGCCGGCGCCGTCCGCTCGGCATCTGGCGCGCCGGTGAGGCAGAGCGCGGTCGCTGCATCGAACAGGCAGTCGTTGAGGAAACCGACATGCAGGGTCCGCCCGAGATGGGCAACCATGGTGCGCAGCCGCTTGCGGTCCAAGATCCGGCCGGGAAGATCGCCAAGTTCCTCCTGCACGCGGCCGAACTCGCGTCGCAGTCGCGCAGCACCCGGTCCCGCCGGGCCTTCACGGCGAAGATAGGCCTCGTAATGGGCGACAATGTCGTCGAGCTGGCCGAGTGCACGTTCGCGCTCGATCGCCAAGCGGAAGTCGGCCTGCGCCGATCCGGCATAGCCTTCGAACATGGCGACCGAGGCGTGCTTGTACTGGATCTTGCCGGCGACCGTGCCGAACGGCCGGTTGGCGATGTACCAGGCGATCGTGCGTCGGAGCTGCCGGGTCGTAAACTTCCAAGGCTCGTCGCCGATGCGCGGAATCGCCGGCGCGGCCTCCGAGCGCGTGTCGAGGCCCTCGCGGAAAAGGTTGAGTGTCGGCGTTGCACCCATCCCGAGATGATCGTTGCTCCAGGGCCAGTCCTTCAGCGCCACCCACAAGGATGACAGTTCCTTCTCTCGGCGATTGCGTGCCGAGAGAACCTCCATCACCGCGACGGCGCGAGCGACGGGCTCGATCGTGATCCAGTCGGCCGTGACGCCGCGCGCGCCATGGCGCTTGTACACCGTGCTGCGCAGCCGGTACCGCTCGACCAGGCCGTCGGCGCTGCGCACCGGCGACACGCAACCCGGCTGCATCGCCTGCACCTCGCTGTCGCGCATGCCGGTGAGGTAGGCGCAGACGAGATAGCAGGCGCCCTGCAACATCCGTTCTTCGCGGGCGAGGCTGAGGCCGTCGAAGCGCTCGCGCCATGGCAGTCCGGTGTCCGGATCGATCGAGATCGGCGTATCGAGCCCGCCGATCTCGGTTCCGAGCTCGGCGGCTGCCTTCTCGATCAGTCGTGCAGTCGGCTCGGACTGGCTGATGCGGCCGCTCTGCGGAGCGCCGGCGTGAAGGCGCATCAGATGGAGATTGTAGGGCGGGGTCTCTTCGCCGGTGAGCGGGTCGATGCGGCGGGCCACATTGGGCGCGTGCTCCCAGATCGGCACGCCTCGGCCCATGGCCCGGCGCACGTCGAGCCACTTGGCCACGCGGGCGCGATAGTTCTTGGCCACGGCCCGTCCGGCCCGCGCGTCCCGCGCCATCAATCGGGCGCAGCGGGCTTCGAGAGCGTCAAGCTCGGCCCGCGCCGCGAGGATATCGGGCGCATAGACCTCGACATACTTGAGCGCCCAGCGCAGCATGGCGCCGATGACCGGCTCGGGAATGCGCGGCGTGGCGTTCTCGGCGGGCGCTGGCGGCCGGCCGGCAACGCGGTGCGCCGCACGTCCACGCCACGGCAGGAAACCGATGCCGCCGCCGGTTAGCCATGGCGCCAGGTGATGCAGGTCGATCGGCACCTCGACATACTTCACCGTCTCGTGAGGCGTTCGCCGTCCGCCGTCACGGGCATACGCCAGATAGGCGTCGAGCAGCGCCTGATCGATCCGGCTGAGATCGACGGCGCCAGTCCTTGCGCGGAGGAACGCGGCGAAATGCTGGATGTAGCGCAGCAGGCGGATCGCCGAGGTCGCGCCGCAGGGCGCCCGATATCCCGGCACATGGATGCGCAGGCGGGCGATCACGTACTCCTTCGCCAGCCGCCGCGTGACGGGATCGGCGATGCGGGCGAGGTTCAGCCGGTAATTGCTGTAGCGGGCGTTCACCCGGAAAATGGCGGCGCCCAGGTCCCAAAGATCGTCACCGAAGCGCGGAAGTCGCGTGCGGTCGGCATCGTCCCTGACCGCCACGCCGGCAAGCACGGGCTCGTCGTTGCCATAAATGGCCGAAGGCAGCGACGCGTGCTGCGGCAGCTTGATCGGTGCCGGCATCATGGCGCTCTCGCTTCGGGCGGCAGGTAGAGGAGCGCGGGGTCCGATGACCCAATCCGACGGGCTTCCTCGATCTCGGCGTCGGCGAACCGGGGCAGAATCTGTTCGGCGATGCGTCCGTGAACCCGGCCGAACTTGGCGATCCAGTCGGCTTCGCTCAGCACCTGCCGCTGCGCCCGGATGAAGTTGAGGAAGGCCAGGAGCGCGGGCACCTTGCGGGCGGTGACCACGGCATTGCTGCATTCGAGACACCCCCAGAAGGGGGACGGACAGGCCTCTCCCTCCGAGCCGAACGGGCTGTTGTAGAAGCCGCCGCAACTGGCGAGCCAGACGTCCTGCTCGCCGCCGAACAGCGCCTTGACCGCGGCGGCGCCGACAACGGGAAGGCCGGTCGCCTTGTCGGGATCGGTCTGGACGGCCGCTCCTCCTCCGACGACAGGACACAGGGGGAACGCGGCGTCGAGCGCATCGGTCATGGCGTCGGCAATTGTCGCCTCGTGCAGATGACGAAGCGCGGGAATGTCGGCGTAGTGGTCGGCCGCGACCGCGACAGTGTGGCCGACGGCGAAGCGGTCGAGCTGGCCGCCCGTGCGCCGGTACCATGCCGCCTTATGCGTCTTGCGCAGGCGCGTCAGATTGAGGCGAAGGCGTTGGCCCCGCTCATCAAGGATGCCGTGCCGGCGCGTCCATGAAGCCGCGAGCTCCTTCATGCTGAGCACCCGAGGGGTCAGGCGGCCCCAGGCACAGTGCGCCCAGAGCGTGTCGGCGCCGAGCCGGCTTCTCGCCGGACCGGTCCACTGCAGCGCCTTGCGGATCAAGCCGCCCGGCGTCGAGGAACCGCCGTCGCGCACACGCAGCCGCTTCCACTCGGCGCCGCGCGCCCGACGCTTGCAATACTCGATCTCGACATAGCCGCCCGCCGGGTTCTTCAGGCAGTCCGCTCGCAAGCCCTTGATCGCTTCGATCTCCATGCCGGTGTCGAGCGAGATAAGCACGATGAGCGGCACGAGATCGGCGGCGATGAGATGCCGGCGGCCATGCAGATCGTGGATCAGGCGATCGTTCGGCAGGCCACTCTCGCGGCGGAGCGTGTAGAGTCGCTTGAAGAGAGGGTGCCTGTGCCCGATGACGCCTTCCGCGTCGATCACTTCCATTACCTGTTTGTGGGTTGCTGCCAGCGCCTTGCTCCGATCGGAATCCTCGACCGCCGGAATACGATCGGCCTCGCCCAAGCGGCGGATGATGGCGGCGAGATCGGTGCGCGCCGCCTTCCGCAATGCCGCGGCGACATCATCGCCATAGGCATCGCGCGGCCTGGCGCGCACGCCGGGCCGATCGCTCGTGTACATCAGCCGGCGTGAGGCATCGGGCGGCAGGTGGCTGGGCTCCGCGGCCTCGGCAAGCCGCAGCAGGTTGAGCACCTTGCTCATGCGGTGCAGGCGGTGATTGGGATGCAGGCCGCTCCCCTCCATCCAGGAATCGAAGCCGTCGATGCAGACGGCACTGACGTCGGAGAGACGGGCGACGTGCGATCCGGCGGAATCGAGATAGCGCCAAAATGTCTTGAGCGCATTGGCATAGGCGTAGGCCGTCGAGATCGAGCCGGCCGGACCACCGACCTGGCAGGCGCGCCAGAGCGCGCCGGCAAAGGTCCGCGCCAATGCCTTGCGGCCGGCGAGCATCGTCAGGTCGATCGTCTTGCTGCGATCCGCCAGCGTGACGGTAAAGCGCAGCGATGCGATCGCAGCGGCGGCCTCGCCCTCGGGATCGGGCAGCGCCTCGGGAAAGAGGGCGCGGCGACCCGGCCGCCGCACCGATGGAGCCGCCGCGGCGGTCATGCCGCGCCGCCAGCCGTGTCTTCGGCCCAGCGATCCGCGGCGGCCTCGACCAGCTCCTGCGCCTCGGCGAGGCTGTCGAGATAGATGTAGGTGCTGGTGATACTCGCATGCCCCAGCAGGTGCTGGAGCTTCTGCAGAGGATCGCCGAGAATCCGCCGATAGGCTGCGCCGTGCTGGTCCTGCGGATCGAACACGGATCCGATCTGCTCGCGGATCAGCATGGAGAGCATGTTGACGGCGAAGGTGTGCCGCAGCGTGTGTGGCGTCACCTCGACCTCGATGCCGAAACGGCGGCAGCGGGTGCAGGCCCGCCGAAAGGCAGCTTCCCAAGTCGCCGAGGGCACGGGCTTGCCGCCTTCAGTCAGCCAGAGCAAGGCATGCTGCGCCTGGCCGGGCGTGCCGACCAGCACGCGGCGGCGTTCGCCCAGCGTCAGACGGTCGAGCCGGACACGCTTGCCCGCCGCGTCTGTTGCCTTCCCGTCCTCCAGCATCAGCCAGAGCGGATCGGACACCGAAGGCTCTGAGCGCGCGGCAGAGACCGTGCGCTCGAGATCGACATAGTCGCCGATCAATCTCAATACCCGGCGGGGAACGCGGATGCGCCGTGGTCGTCCGCCCTTGGCGATCGGACCGGGGAGATCGAACGGCACCGAGCGCGATTCGGGATCGGTCAGGCGCGGCAGCTCACTCAGCAGCAGACTGCCGGCCTCTGTCAGCCGCAGGCCGGTCGTGACGAGAAGCTCGGCAAACAACGCATTGCGCTCGCCGTTGCGGCCGCGCCACGTCGCGTCCTCCGAGCCGTCGGGAAGCCGGCCGCGCAATCCCACCTCGCGGAACAGCAGGTAGCGGCCAAGATCGATGTAACGGGTATCGTGGCGCCGCGCGGCGCGCTCGCGGGCACGGTTCGTCGTCACAGCGAGCACTGCGCGGCTACCGCCGGCCCTGCGAAGGGTGGCGCCGTAGCTGAAGGGCGAGATCGCAATGATTCCTTCCTCGACAGCCCAGCGATAGAGCTTGTCGAGCGCGGCAACGCTCCGGTTCCAGCTCGCAGCCGAGATGCGGTAGGGAGCTGCCGACAGCCGACGCGCCCGGTGAAAGGCCAGGACATCGTCGCGGCCGGCCTGCCAGACCGTCTTGCCGCCGCGCCGTTCGACAAGAAAGCGCGCCCAGACGAGAATGTCGCGGGCGTAGGAGCGCCACGTGTTCGGCGATCGCGCTCCCATAGCAGGACAGGCACGAAAGAACCGGTTGAGAGCGAGATCGTAGCTGCCGTCATCCATCAGGATGAACGGCATGCCGTGAATCAGCCCGGTGCGCTCGACCGCGTCGAGCGCACCGGGCGCGAGGCTCACTGCAAGGTCATCAAGGAAAAGCGGACGCGAAATAGTGTCAAGATCGGTAAAATACAAATGCACGCACGATACCCAAGCGGAGCGCCTTCGGCGCAACTTCATTGTTTAGAATGCGAGGGGTTCCCCTCGCGCTCTCCCTCTCGCCGCGTGGCAGGGGTGCAGGACTTAGCCTGCACCCCATGAACAGCTTGTCGTGCCGCCGCCGCGTCAAGCGTTGTCCTCGCTACGCTGCGGGAACGCTTGACCCGGACGTCTGAAGAGCTTCACCGGAGCCGTGGTGAGGCGCCTCCAATGCATGATTCTGAGACAGGATCACAGAGTCAGGATAAGGCCCGATGCGAGGTCAGCCCATATTGCAGGTTGATGCCGGCCAGGGCGGCAGGGAGCTGGCGCAGATAGGCGGCGGGAGCTCCGACCTGGCTGGCGAGCTGACCGAAGCTCCAATGCGTCGGTGCGACGGGCGTGTCCGAGCCCGGCAGGATGAGCGACAAGCGTTCCGGATCGGTGCGGCTCGCCTCGACATGGATCAGCGCGGTTTCCACCACGCGTGTCCGGCTGCGCTCCGACCGACCGCGCACCGAATCCGCCAGTTCCGACAGGGACAGATAACGCTCATCGTCGGGGCGCGAGAACCATTCCGAGGATACACGGCCGATCCGCTCGCCGCGGCTGACATCCACCTTGTAGCCGCCGCTTATGTCGCGGCGCGCGTCGAGAACCTGCATGTTCATGGGACCAAACTCCATGACGGGCGCCGAAAGCCTCTCTCTCGGCACTCAACCCATCACGGAAATCCCGTCCACACTCTCACTCTCGGGGGCGTTGCGGGGGTTCCCCGCAGAAGGGGGCGGCCGAGACTTCGGCTCGGCCGTGGGGGAAGGCTTTCCCCTCCAGGTTTGTGTTCAGGCCGGCGCGGCCAACTCACGATGTATAGGGGGACGCGCTTCCGACGTGCTTGCGGGGTGCTTTGAACGGCCCGTCGAGAAAGAACGCCAGATATTCGGCTACCAAACCCAATTCCTCGTTCTCCTTGCCGGTCGGCGCCCGTGTGAAAATTTCCAAGGCAGTCGCGAGCAGCCGGTCGTAGGGCCGCGGATGGATGGCGAAGCGCGCGGAGAGCGGGTAGCCGAACTCTGTCGCCATGGCAGCGAAGATGGCACGCTGGACATGGCCGTTGCCGTCGAGGAATGGGTGAATCTTTCCGAACCAGCAGAAAGTGTAAGTCAGGGCGATGAGCCTGCCGAAGTCGTCTGGATTGGTGTCAGCGAGCAGGTCTCCCGCATTTTTCAGCAGTTCGGCCATCCGCGAAGCTACTTCGCCGGGCAGGCAGAATTCATATTCTGTGCCCAACTCGAGCTGGCTTTCCGCCGAAATCCTTCGATCGACTAACGTGGTGTTGGCGGTGCCTCGATAGGTCCCCGCATACTCGGCATGGCTCGCAGGAGCAAAGGGAGCGAAAAGCTCGCGGTGCAGCTCCCGCGGATCCGCAAGGATCGCCTGCCGCCGTTCAGGATCGGTTTGGATTTCAACAAGGAGCCGGTCGCATATGGTTGTCATCTGGCTGTCGTAGCCGACTGCGCTATGAGCTTGCCATTTCGGTGTCGGCTGTTTCACCCCGCCGTCTCCCTTCCATTTTGCAGGCGGTCTCATCAGGACACCTTCTCCCGAAGCCAGGACGACAGTCCCGCGTCGAGGACCATCCGGGCGAGCTTCTGTGGCCCCAGAAGGATGACGCCAGTCGGCTGATCGTCTTCGGGCAGCTCGCCCGTGTGCCACACAAAGAACATGCGGTCATAGGCCTCCGCCTGCGCCAGGCGCGCCACATAGTCGTTCAGGGCCGCGGGCGTCGCCTGAGACTTGACTTGGACGAACGCCCGTTCGGCGGTGCTTGGCAAGATGAGCTCCAGATCGACCGTCTTTTGCGTGCGCCCGACCTGGCTCACGCGTCGCCAGCCGCTGGTCGAGAACACGAGATCAACGAGGAGTTCGAAATCCTGCCAGGTCAACAGACGCATGAGCCCCACGATCGCTGTCACGAGGGCGCGTTCCGCCTCCTCGGCGGCGGCGACCTCCGGAGAGAGCTGGTCGTTAAGTTTTCGCAAGAGATAGTCGGCGGCCTGGACGTCGCAGATGGTGCCACGGAACATCTGCACCTTCAGCAGGCGGCCTGAAAGCCGATCAGCAGAGAGGAGGCTGCCGCCGATGCTCGTGTTGCGCCAGCCGTCCACAGTCGCGCGACGATGGCTGCGATCCTCCAGAAGTTCGACCGGCCCTGTGGGCCGTGCCCAATAGAGCAGGCCGCCGACGAAGGTGATGAAGATCGATTGTTCATTGGCCTCGTAATAGGCACGAATCTGGTTGACGTCCCTGGTCGCGGCGCCTGCATCGCCGCGGACGAGCTTCATCGCCTCCCAGACGGCCTGCCAATCGCCTCGCATGCAAAGGTCATGGGGCGCTTCGCGATAACCGAAGCGAAGCACGCCATCCCGCAGGCTCTCAGCCTCCCAATCGCCGCCGCGGCCGAGCTTGATGTAGTACGAGCGTGACGCCGTCACGGCAGAAGGCTGGATGTTCATCCCGATCAGGCCCCACCATCGGTCTGATCGGTCGCGTTTTCCTGCACGGAATCGAAGCCGAAGATCGCAGGGACCTTCTCGCCCTTCACCGGTTCACGTCCGGTCAGCTTCTCGACCTTCACCTTGGGCCGGCCATAGAGAGCTGGGTTGGGAGATCCCGGCGTCGGAAAGGGCACGAGCGACAGAGGCCGGCCGTCGATACACCGGTCCTGTAAGATCGAGGGTAGGAAAACCTGAAGCACGTCGTTCCCATAGGCCATGGTGAAGAAGGCGTAGGGCACGGTGTCGATTCCCGCGCGCCGCCGCATCAACATGAGAACGATGAGGTCGTTGCGCATCGGACCGGGAATGAACGTCCGAATGATGGGAAACTCCGCGACGAAGTTGCGCGAATGGTCCGTGTCGCGGATCCAGTCATAGGTCTCCTGGAAATGCTGGGTCTCGATGTCCGGGATGAGGGTAAGGCCGATCTTGACTAGGCCCTTCAGCGCAGCGACCGGGATATAGGTGTCGCGGTGGAGTTCGAAGCGAAGCTGCTTGGCCGCCTCGTCCACCACGAAAAATGGATCGTCTTCGTACTCCTTGAGCTGAAAGCCCGTACCCGAATATTCGACACGCCAGCCCTTGTCGGGACCTGGCTTCTTGATGGTCGGGACGCCGCTTCGGCCCTTGATGCGCGAGAGGGTGCGCATGGGCTTGGTCCAGTTCCCGAGATGATTTTCGATACCCTCGCCGAAGAGATGGTTGCAGGCGTCGCACTCATAGTTGCTGAAAAGGCCTGTGTTGCCGAAGGCCGCTGGCAGCGCGTGGGCTTCATCCTTGAAAGTCACGGCCGGCTCATCCCGGCGGCAGAAGCGGCAATGCCGAGGATGTTCCGCGCTTCCGAGCGTCAGCTTCTTGCCGGGCTCGAGGAAAATCGGCTCGGTTCCTGCATAGTGTTTGTCGTAGAAGTCGGCGGCAGCGATAGTGGCGGCGTCGAGATCGGTCATCGGTTTTCTGCCTCCATCATGCGCGCCGCAGCATGCGCGGGACCTGCACGCGGTGATAGCCGTGGGAGTGGACTTCCTCGCGGAGCTGCTTGATGTCGTTGACGCCGAAAGCCACGGCGGCCTTCAACGGGCTGGCGAAGGTCGCATAGAAGGTCCAGCGCGCGCCGGCGGGCAGCGTCGGGTTTTGCCGCCGGTCGGTGATGACGACGTCACGCGGGTCACTGCTGTTGCGGAAAGCGTAGAAGGTGAACCAATCGGGCCGGCGGTAGCGCGTCGCCTTACTGAAGGGCACGGACTGAACCTTCACGTCGGTCTGGTCGAGCACCCAATCACGCTGCTCCAAGATCTGCCGCACCATGTGGCCGACCATCTGCTTGACGCGATCGGCCAGAACCTCCTCGCGGAATTCGGCGAGGAGCTGCTCCTCGATGCCTTCGACGGCGGGCTTGCTCAGTTCCGACGCGATTTCGAGGCGCGCGACGTTGTCGTCCCGCGTGAGGAAGCTCCAGATGCGCTGGCCCAGCTCGGAGTCATAGAGCGAGGCAAATTTCTCCGGGCGGTAGGTCAACATGAGCGTCCCTCCTTTACCGGGCAAATATGGACGGTTATAAACTCATGTCAATGATGGGCGACGGGCGCCCGCTGATTCCGCCGGGGAGGCTGGGTTGGACTTCGAAGATCTCGTGACGGCCTTGGCCCCGCCAGCGAACCGGGTCGGAAAATCGGACGGTCCACACGAACATCATCTTTACGAGGGGGCGGTCATGCTCGCCTTCGCGATGCATCTGCTCCGCACGCAAGGCGCGCGGGACGTCCGCATCCATCCCGATGGCGAACACGGAAAGCAGTTCGACTTCACGGCCTGGCTCGGCCGGCGCGACTTTGCGAAGATTTCCAGCATCGGCGGCACGGCCTACGGCGGCGCCTATCGAAACTCCGCTGGTCAGATGATCACCGTCCATCCCAAGTCGGGGCTCGGCGATGTTGTCGCCGAGGTCGAAAGCCACGTTATTTCAGCCGAGTGCAAGGGCGGCATCATCAACACGCGGCACCCGGGCCAGGTCTCGCGGCTCTACCGCGGCCTGTGCGAGACGGTCGGGCTGCTAATGGCGACGCCATCGCAGGGTCGTCAGATCGCCGTGGTGCCGCTGACCGAGGGCACGTTGCGCCTGGCTGAGCGGCTTGCGCCGCGCTGCGCGTTGGCCGGAATCGAAATCGCCCTTGTCGGCAGCCGCGGTGAGGTCATGGATGTGAAGCCGGGTGCAACCGGCGAACTGGCGGCGGAAAGGATCGGCCGATGAGTGAAGCGGCGAGCGGTCCCAGCGACGCGATAATCTCTGCTATGTCGGACCTGTGGCGGCTACGTCCGCCAGGGCCCGACAACATCATGGCTCATCCGGCCTTCGAGCGACTGCGGGAAGCCTGCCGTGACGATTATCCGAATGGCGGCAAGAAAGGACCGGGTTTTGCGCTTTCGGCCGCTTTGCGCGCTCTTGGCCTTCCTTGCGGTCTGCGGAAGGAAACGGTCCATTTGTCGTTGCCGGTGGAGGAGGCGGCAAAGGGCCTCGATGCAGCGATGCGGGCGACCAACGCCAAACGCATTCACCTCGTGCCGCTCGATCTGGCCGATGACCTGCCGTCGATCGCGTTCGGCCCCGCGAAGCTCGGCCGGCTGACTTCGGACGAACTGCGGACCCTCGTTGATGAGGCTAGACTGAAGCGGCTCTATCCGCGGCAGGATTTCGACGCCGAGCGCTTTTCCGAATTCCACTGGCTGGTTGTCGAGGAGACGGTGGCGCTCGACCAGGAGCCCGAGGCGCGTGCCGTCCCCGTGCTGTTCATGGACCTGAGCCGAGATCTGGGCCAGATTGAACCGCACAAGGGGCGGTTTCCCGGCGCGGTCGAGGAGGCGCTGTTCTTCCTGCTGTTGGCACCGTGGGAGAGCTGGTCGACGATGGCGGAGGTCGACTGGCGCGGCTTCCGTGTCCCGTGGGTCTACACCGTCGATGGCGACATCTTCGTCCACCTCAACACTCCGCCGTCGCCGGATACGCTGAGCTGGGAACCTCGTATCTACGACGACGGCTATGGTGGGACCATTGAGGAGGAGCGGCCAGTTGAGCTGCACCTGGAAGACGAGGTCGCAACCGAGCTGCCGGTTTGGGATCAGAACCGTTGGACGATCGTCGAGCAGGCGAAGCAATCGGTTCTGTTCGAAACGCCGATCACTCACTTCCTGGTCCGCGCGTTCCTGGCGGAAGGCGTCGACGAGTTTCTGGCGCATATCACGACGATCGAAGCGGCGCTGGGCCTGCGCGCCGACTATCAGAAGAACTTCCGGGTGGCGCCCGATCGCCACAAGGGAATGAGCCCCACGAAAAGGATGCGGGGACGCGTCGCCGGGCTTCTCGGCGATCGCCGCTACGCCGACCAGTATGAGCGGCTGTTCGACGTGCGAAGCGCCTTCCTGCATGGCCGCGCGATGACAGCCATCTCGACGACCGAGCGGGTGATGGCCCGCTCGCTGGCTCGGGAGGTGGTGGAAGCGCTGATCCTCGCCACCCAGGCTGGCCCCATTTCGTCCCGCGAGGACTTTCTCGACGGTCTTCTCGATAAGGGCGCACCGCTCATCTAGCCGACAAGCCACGCCAAGGTTGAAAACTGTCAGAAAACCGCGTATATTTCTGACAGGAGAAAAGGCCATGCAGCGCTTGACCGAACAGATTCTTGATCATGGGGCGCGGCTGCCGGAAGGCACGCCGGTCGCAGCTAAGAGCTTGCTTCACCTTGGCAATCGCGCTGCGGTGGATCAGGCCTTGTCGCGCTTGGCTGAGAGGGGGCGACTGATCCGGGCCGGTCGTGGTGTTTATCTGCTGCCGATCACGAGCCGGTTCGGGACCAGGGCGCCGTCGATAGAGCAGGCGGTCGAAGCGCTTGCCGCCCAGCGCGGCGAAGTCATCGTCTCGAGCGGTGCGGCCGCCGCCAACAGCCTCGGGCTTACGACGCAGGTACCGGTCCGGTCGGTCTACCTGACATCGGGGCGCACCCGGAAGATGAGCCTCGGCAAGCAGATCGTCGAACTTCGCCACGCTCCTCGCTGGCAGCTCGCCATGGCGCATCGGCCAGCGGGACAAGCGGTGCGAGCGCTTGCCTGGCTCGGCCCAGAAAGGGCCGAGTCCGCCCTCCAAACCCTGAAGCGGAAGCTCCCGCCCGCCGCGTTCAGTGAGCTGGTGGCGGCAGCCCCTCAGCTCCCGACCTGGCTTGCGCGCAGCGTGGGAAAGGTTGCGCATGGCTGACGCCTTCCTCCTCCTTACGGCCGAAGATCGCCGGGAAGCCTTGAGCGTCGCTGCCGACCGCTCGGGCCGACCGGCGCACCTGCTGGAGAAGGATGCGTGGGTGGTGTGGGCGCTATCCACGCTCTACGGCTCGCCGCTCGGCGAACATTTGGTCTTCAAGGGCGGCACTTCGCTGTCGAAAGCCTATGGCGTCATCCGGCGGTTTTCCGAGGACGTCGATCTGACCTACGACATTCGCGCGCTTGCCCCCGACCTCATCGGAGACAATGGCGAGGCGCTGCCGAAGACGCGAAGCGAGGAAAAACGCTGGACGAGTGCAGTGCGCGAGCGTCTGCCGCATTGGGTAGCGGGGGCCGTTCAGCCGGTCATCGCCGAGGCCTTGGCGGGTGCGCCCCTGTCAGCGGCGACCCGGATCGATGGCGAGAGACTCTTCATCGACTATGAGGCGACAGCGGCAGGCTCGGGCTATGTATCGCCGAGCGTCATGCTCGAATTCGGCGCCCGCTCGACCGGTGAGCCGGCGAGCCTGCGCGATGTCGCCTGCGACGCGGCCGGGCTGGTGGATGGCGTAGTCTTTCCAACCGCTCGGCCGCGTGTCATGCATGCCGAGCGGACCTTCTGGGAGAAGGCCACCGCGATCCACGTCTTCTGCCTCCAGGAAAGGCTGCGCGGCGATCGTTTCGCGCGTCACTGGCATGACGTGGTGCGTCTCGATGAAGCTGGTTTTGCCGCTGCCGCTTTCGCGGACCGTGAGCTGGCCAACGCCGTGGCTCGTCACAAGGCGATGTTCTTCGCCGAGAAAGCCGTGGACCGCTCTCAGATTGACTACGCCTCGGCCGTGAACGGTGGCTTACAGCTCGTGCCAGTCGGCGACGGCGCAAAAGCTCTCGAAGAAGATTACGCGCGCATGGTCGACGACGGGCTTCTTCTCGATGAAGCCGAGCCTTTCGAGACACTCATGGAGCGCTGCGCAGACATCACCGCGCGAGCCAACAGCGCGGCAGGATAAGAAAAACGAACTGGGAGGCGACGGCGTACATTTCCGAAATCTACGCGAGCGGCTTGCGCTGCTTCGATCCTGCCGTTCCTCTCAGGAATCTTTCTGCCGGCCAAATACGGTTGAAGGAAAATTGTGAGCAATTTAGGGAAATTTCCAACGCGGAACGCTATACAACTGCTGGTAAACAATAATATTTCTAAGATTTAGGCCAGATATCTCTCGGGAGATAACTGTAGGGGGATGTGGTGGATATATTCGATCTCGATCAAGCGCTGATAGAACGGTACGAATCGTTCGCACGCTCCTTTTCGGAGATCCACGCGCCGGAAATCCGTGCTCAGGTCGATGCTGCATATAACGAGCAGCGCTTTTGGCCCGAGCCTCTCATTACTATCAATCCGCATTTCGAGGCTGGTCATTCTGTTGATCAGCTTGTCGCTCAAGACGTGCTTGATCCGGCTCTCAGCAGGATATTCGCCAGCGGTCCGGACCGGATGCCGATCAAGCTTCACCGTCACCAAGAGCGTGCTGTCGCGAAAGCCCGCAATGGTGAAAGCTTCATCGTGACAACCGGTACGGGGTCCGGAAAATCGCTCTGCTTCTTTTTACCGATCGTCGATGCGGTAGTTCGCGCACGGCGGGCAGGCGAAGCGCAGCGGACGCGCGCAATCATCATCTATCCCATGAACGCGTTGGCCAATAGCCAGCTTGAGGAGCTCGAAAAGTTCATCGGTGGCTCAGGGGTCGAAGAGGAGTTGCGCCCGACCTTTGGTCGCTACACCGGTCAAGAAAGTGATGCGGAGCGACAGGCCATCGCCAAGGCCAAGCCCGACATATTGCTCACGAACTTCATGATGCTCGAACTGCTCATGACCCGTCAGGACGAGCTCGATCGTGCCGTCATCGCCAATGCAAGCGGCTTGGATTTCCTGGTGCTGGATGAATTGCACACCTATCGCGGCCGTCAGGGAGCGGACGTCGCGATGCTGGTGCGGCGCGTTAAGGATCGCCTCGTCAAAGAGCGCAAACTACTCTGCATCGGCACCTCGGCAACGATGTCGAGCGCACAGGACGAGGTGGAGCGAGCAAGTGCAGTTGCTCGTGTCGGCAAGCTCATTTTCGGGGAAGAAATGAGTTCGGCCTCGATCATCGACGAAAATCTTGCCCGGGCGACAGATCCCCGCATCAACAGCACAAGCCTCGGAGCATCACTCGTAGATGCGGTCCGGGCGCCAATTCCTACCGGGCTTAGGGACAAGGATCTGTACGGCAATCCGCTCGCCTGCTGGATCGAGACTGAGATCGGACTTGCGGAAGGCGAAAAGCTACGTCGTCGGCCGCCCATGACCTTGAGCGATGCGACTGCCAAACTGTCGACCCAAACGAAGCTTTCCTTTGGAGAATGTAGGAGTGCCCTCGCCGGGATGCTGTCTTTGATGGGCCGCCGCGAAGATCTTCGCGGCGGTGTCAGCGACCGAGCATTTCTGGCGTTCAAGCTTCACCGTTTTATTTCCGGCGCTGGGCATGCCTACGCAACGCTAGAGCCTGCCACGGGCCGGCGTGTCGTGTTGGAGGGGCAGGTCTTTCACCCCTCTGATCCGAATGCACGCTTGTATCCGGTCTTCTTTTGCCGAGAATGTGGTCAGGAGCACCATAGCGTACGCATCGAAAATGCGCTTGATGGGATCCGCGTTCTCGCGCGGGCAATCGATGAGCCGGCAAGTGAAGACCCTGAACCAGACGGCTCGCGAACAGGCTTTCTGGTTCCCGCCGTTAATGCCGATTTCCAGTTCGGGGGCGCTGTCGCTGACTATCCAGACGATTGGCAAGAAACCACTCCGGCCGGACAGGAGCGCCTCAAGGGAGGACATCGCGGGAAGCATGAGGGGCAACTCCTTTTTGTGAAGCCAGATGGGTCGCTCGGCGACGATGGGGTGCCAGCCTGGTTCTTCAGCGGCAAATATCGTTTCTGCCCCCATTGCCGCCATCAGCCGCCTCAACAGGCACGCGACATCAACAAGCTGGCGGGCCTGTCGGCTGAAGGCCGTAGTTCGGCGACGACGCTCATCGTCTCGACCATCCTGGCTTGGATGGAGGCCGACGGAACGTTTGAGGAAAGCACCCGCAAGCTGCTGGGCTTCACGGACAATCGGCAGGATGCGGCCCTGCAAGCGGGGCATTTCAATGACTTCATTTTCGTCAGCTTGCTCCGGGGCGGTATCTTACGTGCCGTGCGTGACGCAGGTGAGAAGGGCCTCGCGGACGTTCGATTCGGGGAGGCTGTCCGCAAGGCGCTTGGTTTCGATCTGGAGGAATCTGATCGGCTCTCCGATTGGATGGCCGATCCGCGCGTAAAGGGATTCCACAACCGGCAAGCTGCCGAGGAAGTGTTGACCTCGATCCTGGCACATCGGGTATGGGCGGATCTTCGGAAGGGCTGGCGTTTTACAAACCCCAATCTCGAAGAAGCCGGTCTCGTGGAGGTGCGGTTTCCCGGACTGGGTGAACTGGCGAGTGATGACGAGGAGTTCGCTGCCAATCCGCGGCTGGCGGACAGTTCGCCCCAATTGCGGGCCAAGCTCTTCACGCTGCTTTTCGACTATATGCGCCGCGGCCTCGCGATTGCCACCGAGGCGCTGGATCGCCAGCGAATATTGCAAGTCGCCGAGACGTCCAGAAATCACCTGCGCGATCCCTGGCTGATTGATCAAAACGAAGAACAGGAACTGCGGCAGGCCGGATTCCTGATGATCGATCCACCGAGCAAGGCGGAGATCAGCGCTGCGGAAGATGTGCTGATCGTGCGAGCCGGCTGGCGGACGGCTTTGGGGAAGGCGCTCCGCAGCAAGGATCTGTGGGGGAGCCGCTTCCCGTTAAAGAGTATGACGACGTTATCGCCACACTCCTGCGTGCGGCCGAGAATCACCAAGTTGTCCGGCGAGTGGTTACCGGCGGAGAAGCTCCTGCGTGGCGGCTATCGTCGACCGCCTTGCGCCTCTTTCCCGCGACAAGGAGGGCCGATGGCAGACGCGAAAATCCGTTCTTCCGCGCGCTCTACGAGGATGTTGCCGAGATGCTTGGGCAGGAAGGTAACTTGCCCTTTGCCTTCGAGGCTCGGGAGCACACTGCGCAAGTCGACCAGAAAGTTCGCGCTTGGCGTGAAGATCGATTTCGGTTCGGGAAATCGGATATCGAGAGGATCGCCCAGAACCGGGACGAAATGCGCCAGGAAGGCGAACCCGCGAATTTCCTTCCGGCGCTCTTCTGTTCTCCGACGATGGAGCTCGGCGTCGATATCAGCGCGCTGAACGCTGTTTTTCTCCGGAATGCACCGCCGACGCCGGCAAATTACGTGCAGCGAGCCGGCCGTGCTGGGCGTAGTGGTCAAGCTGCGCTCGTCGTCACCTATTGCGCTGCTCAGTCCCCCCACGACCAATATTACTTTAACAATCGACAAGGGCTTGTCGCCGGCGTCGTGAAGCCGCCAGCCCTCGATCTTGCCAATCGGGATCTTCTGCGAAGCCATCTCCACGCCGAATGGCTGGCGGCGGCTGTCGTGCCGCTGAAGCCGTCAATCCCTGAAAATTTGAATATGGCGGCGGCGGAGATGCCCATCTCTGACGAAATCCAGAGCGCGTTTGCAAAACTTATCGCAGGCGGGACCGCAAAGCCGACGATGCGCCGCCTTCTCGAGCAAACTGCCAGCGCGGTCGAGTTGGCCGATGCCCCTTGGCTGGCTGATATCGATGCCTTTGTCGATGAGACCAACCGGGAAGCAGCGCAGAATTTCGCTGGGAGCTTTAGCCGATGGCGGGAGCTATACAGAAGCGCTCGGCGCGAACAGGATGAGGCGCATCAAATTCAGCAGAAGACGTCCTTCAAACCGGGCGAACGCAAAGAGGCCGCGCGCCGTCATTTCCGGGCGACTGAAGAACTTGACATGCTCGAGCGCGGACAGGCTTCGAACGGCTCCGATTTTTACACTTATCGATATCTGGCGACCGAAGGATTTCTGCCGGGATACAACTTCCCGCGTCTCCCGCTCTATGCTTTCATCCCTGCGACCAAACGTGCGGCCGTCCTGCAAAGGCCGCGTTTTCTCGCCATTTCCGAGTTCGGTCCCAACAGCCTGATTTATCACGAGGGGCGCGCCTACCGGGTTGTCCGGGCGAAGCTGCCGGCCCACGGTCGCCTCGACGACGGTAAACTAGCAACCACCAGCCTCATCCTGTGCGGAGAGTGCGGAGCGGCTCACACTGATGACAAGCTCGAGCGATGCCACGCGTGCGGCGCGTCGTTGGCCGGTGTGGATCGGCTCGACAATGTCTATCGGATCGACAATGTCGAAACGGCGCCATCGTCTCGGATCACAGCGAATGATGAAGACCGACAAAGGCGCGGCTTTGAGATCCAGACCGTTTTCCAATGGCAATACGAAAAGGGCGTTCCCGATATCCGCACGCTCACCTTGCGTTCGGAAGCAGGGCCGTTGCTGCTTCTCGATTATGGCGCGCGCGCGAAGCTATCGCGCGTCAACAAGGGTCTTCGCCGTCGGAAGTCAAAGTCGATAAACGGGTTCTGCATCGATCCGACGTCAGGCCGATGGGTAAAGGATACGCTCAACGGCGGGGATGATGATGACATGGACGTCACGATCCCGAAGTCGCAGCGGATCGTGCCGATCGTCGAGGACCATAAGAACGCGCTTCTGGTACGGCCGCTTGCAAATTTTGACGAGCGGCAGATGGCAACCCTGCAGCACGCCCTTCTGCGAGGCATCCAGATTGTTGCCGAGCTTGAAGAAGGCGAACTCTTGGGCGAGCCGTTGCCTGCGCGCGAGGACCGCAAGGCAATCCTGCTTTACGAGGCGACCGAGGGGGAGCTGGAGTTCTGAACCGCCTTGTCTCCGATCCGCGCCGAACGGCGGAGATCGCCCATCAGGCGCTGGATCTCATGCACTATGATTTCGCGCCGAACGGCGGCGGCCTCAAGGAGCGGTCGGATGCTTGCGTTGCCGGCTGTTACCGCTGCCTGCTCTCCTACTTCAACCAGCCCGACCATAATCTGATCGATCGTCGCGACGCGGAGGTCACGGCCTTTCTCTGCCAGCTTGCAGAGCCTGAATTGGTGCAGGCAGAGCCGGTGGAGGCCGCAAGCGGCTGGCTTGGCGCGATAGGCCGGTGGGGATTGCCAGCACCATCCCCGCGCAAGGTCGACGGCACCTTATACGAGCTTTATTGGCCAAGCTTTCAGGTGCTCGCGGTGTCAGGTCGTGTACCGGACAGGCTGGCTGCGGCATGCGCCGACTTGGGGGTGGATGTCGTCGAGCTACCCGAGGTGCCTGGCGAAGCCGCGCCGAGGGAATTGGTTGAGTTGTTGGGGGCGGCGTAGTGGAAGCGGTCAGATTTTCACCGGGGGATCTTGTCGAGGCGCGGGGACGCGAATGGGTTGTCCTTCCGTCTCCGGACGACGACATCCTCAATGTGCGGCCCTTGTCGGGTTCGGAGGCCGATGCGCAACGGATTGCGCTAGCGCTTGAAGTCAATCCCGTCAGGCCTGCGCGATTTGCTCCACCAACGCCCGAGCGGCGAGACACCCAGGACGGTGCGCGGTTGCTAGCGGATGCGCTGCGTCTGTCGCTTCGCCGAGGCGCCGGCCCGTTCCGAAGCGCTGCGCATCTCGGCGTGGAGCCGCGCGCCTATCAGCTCGTGCCGCTGATGATGGCCTTGAAGCTCCCCGTGGTGCGGTTGCTGATCGCCGACGATGTGGGGATCGGCAAAACGATCGAGGCGGGATTGATCGTCCGCGAAATGCTCGACCGTGGTCTGATCGACCGCTTCTCCGTGCTGTGTCCGCCCCATCTCGTCGAGCAATGGGTGAGTGAGCTTGCAGAGAAGTTCGATATTGACGCCGTGGCTGTCACCTCGGCCAGGGCGCGCAGCTTGGAGCGGGGTCTTCCCGCGGCTCAAAGCCTGTTTGAGGCCTATCCGCACACCGTCGTCAGCCTCGACTATATCAAGGCCGACAGCCGCCGCGACGAATTTGCCCGGGCGTGCCCGTCCCTTGTGATCGTTGATGAAGCGCATGCCTGCATCGGTGGAGATCGCGGCAGACATCAGCGTTTCGAGCTTCTCGAACGCCTCGCCTCCGATGAGGAACGCCACATGCTGCTGCTGACGGCAACGCCGCACAGTGGTGATGAAGCGGCGTTCGATCGTCTGCTCGGCCTCATTAGCCCGGACTTCGCGGGAGGTCCCCAAGGCGATGAGAATGCGCGCACGCGATATGCACGCCGCCTCGCTCAACATTATGTCCAGCGGCGCCGACCCGATATCACGGAGTCCGGTTGGCACGAGAAACGGACTTTCCCTGTTCACCAGGTGAAGGATGAGCCTTTCAGTCTCAGCGGCGAGTTCGGCGCTTTCCATGATCGCGTTCTGGATTATTGTCTTGCTGTTACGCAGCGCGCCGGTGCTGACCAGCGCAGTCGACGGCTCGCTTTTTGGGGGACGCTCGCGCTCATGCGATGCGTCGGCTCCTCGCCGGCGGCCGCAACAAATGCACTGCGCAATCGCCTGTCCGGAGTGGCGGATGAAGAGGCGATGCAGCCCGTTGTCTTCGACGAAGATGAAGGCCTGCTCGACCAAGGCGACGTGGAGCCCGGCACGGCCAGCGCGAGCGCCGAAGAGCGTGGTGAACTCGCCGAGCTGATCGCGATTGCAGAGTCCCTTGATCGCCGTCGTGGCGAGGATCCCAAGGTGGCGCGTCTGCTAAAGGTTCTAAAAGCGCTGCTTCAGGAAGGAGCCAAGCCGGTCATCTTCTGCCGGTTCATCGCAACGGCGGAGGCGCTGGGCGAAGAGATCAAGCGTGCTTGGCCAAAGGCTGACGTGGCAGTCGTGACAGGACGGCTACCGCCTGAAGAACGGCGAACTCGCATCGATCAGCTTGAAGACTCCGAGAGCCGAATCCTCGTCGCGACGGACTGCCTGTCCGAGGGCATCAATTTGCAAGCGCTGTTCGATGCCGTCGTACATTACGATCTGAGCTGGAATCCGACTCGTCATCAGCAGCGCGAAGGGCGTGTCGACCGATTTGGTCAGCGTTCGCCGGTCGTCCGCTCCGTGACGATCTTCGGCGACAACAGTGCGATCGATGGCGCAGTCTTGCAGGTCATCCTGCGCAAAGCGGACGCCATTCGTAAGGCGACGGGCATTTCGGTTCCGATGCCCGAAGACAGCGAAGGCGTGACCTCCGCGCTCATGCAAGCACTCATGCTTCGCGCCGGCGGACACCGAGAGCAGTTGGCTTTCGATTTCGGCCTTTCAAGCGAGCGCCTCGACAGCAAGTGGCGCGACGCCGAGGAAAACGCGAAAGCAAGCCGCGCGCGCTATGCGCAAGGTGCGCTGAAACCTGATGAGGTGTTGCCGGAGTGGCGGCAGATGCGCGCACTAAACGGCGGCCCGACCGAAGTCGCGCGCTTCACGGAACGTGCTTTGAAGCGTGCCGGTGCGCCCCTGGAGAGGGCCGGACAGCATCATCTCGTGCATCTGGACGCTATGCCCGACGCCATCAAGGAACGCGTGGAAGCGCGTGGTCTGCGTGGGACGCGAAGGATTGGCTTCGAAGATGATCCGGCGCCGGGTGTGACGCATCTTGGGCGCGTCCATCCCCTGGTTGCAAGTCTGGCAGAAAGTTTGGCGGAGGGGGCGCTAGATCCGGAAGGGGCAGCATTCCGTCCCCTTGGCCGGTGCGGCGCCTGGCGCACGCGAGCCGTCGCTCAGATGACGACGCTGATGCTTTTACGGCTTCGCTTCAAGCTCATCACCAGCGGCCGCACAAACCGCCTGTTGCTGGCTGAGGAAGCGACGGGAATCGCATTCGGCGGAATAGCCCCAGCGTCGTTTCTCGAAGGACATTCTGCCCTTGAGCTTCTCGAGGCCGAAGCAGCAGGAAATCTCGATGAACTCGCTGCCGCGCGTCAGCTCCAGAGAGCTCATGAACGACTGGCGAGCTACCAACCTGCGATAGAGGCCTTCGCAGCGGAACGCGGAGCTGCGCTTTCTGCCGACCATCTTCGGCTGACGGAAGCCGCGCGCGGCGGGGCGACGGTCGAGGTCGTTCCTGTTTTGCCAGCGGACGTCATAGGTCTCTATGTCCTCCTTCCGGAGGGCGAATAATGGCCCGCCATCTCAAACGTGTCGCCGACATCGGGTTCACCGCCATCTCAATCGAGGGCGGACTCATTTCGCCGGATCAGGTGGCGGCGATCGCCGCTACCACGCCGGATCAGAAGGCCGCCGCCGCTTATGGTTGCCCGAAGGGGACAAATCTGCGGGACGAAATCACCCGCTATTTCAGGATCGGCCAGGCCCACTGGCAGGCCTATGCCAAGTTGGCGGCGCCTAATGTGAGTCAGACCACCGCGTTCGCAAAAAGCCTGCTTGAGGAGGCTTTCGGATTTGAGGCACTCCACGGTCCACACGTTCATCGCAGGGATGGGCACACTTTTCACGTAACCCTTGAGGCCAAGAGCGGGCGCGTACCTGTCGTGGTTGCGGCAGCGGTGTCGGATGGTGAGGCGTTCACCAAGGCGCTTCCGCAGCTAGGTGATGGCCACGACGGGACCATCCCACGGCGTTCGCCCAGCGTACTGCTTCAAGACTGGCTAAACGCCAATCCCGATTTCTTGTGGGGAATGGTCTTCGCCGGTGATCGTGTCCGCCTAATGCGGGACAATGCCAGTTTTACACGCCCAGCTTATATTGAAGCTGATCTCGGGGCGATATTCCGCGACGAGATGTTCGCTGACTTCACTGCGACATGGCTGCTGATCCATGCCACACGCTTTGGCGGTGAGAACGCGCCTGCTAACGATTGTGCTCTGGAACGGTGGCGTGAGGCCGGACTGAGAGCCGGCACAGCGGCGCGTGAGCGGCTCGGGGAGAGCGTTGAAGAGGCGCTTCTCGCGCTTGGGCAGGGGTTTTTAGACGCGAATCCAGACTTTCGGGCAAAGCTAGATGAGAATCGGCTCAGCGTCCAAGGGTGGTTCGAGCAGCTTCTGCGCATCGTCTACAGGCTGATCTTCCTAGCTGTATCGGAGGACCGCAATCTTCTGCACGGACCTGATGCATCAGCAATATCACGCGACCTCTATGCCTCAGCCTACGGCTTCGGCCACATGCGTGAGCGCTCGGCCCGCCGATCCGCGCACGACCATCATCTTGATGCTTGGGAAGGAGCCAAGATCGTTTTTCGGGGGTTGGAGCGCGGCGAAAAGCTCTTGGGGTTGCCGCCGCTTGGAAGCCTGTTCGCGCGAGGCCAGACACCCGATCTCGATGAGGCGAGGCTGCCTAACAGGGCATTTCTGCGCGCGGTCTTCCATTTAAGCTGGTTGATCGAGGATGGGCGCCGTGTCCGTATCAACTGGCGTGATATGGCCACGGAAGAATTGGGTTCAGTCTACGAAGGTTTGCTCGAACTTGTACCCACGCGTGAAGAAAATGGCCGGCGTTTCTGCTTTTCGGGCGGCAATGAGGCGCGCGGAAATGCACGCAAGATCAGCGGCAGCTACTATACGCCAGACAATTTAGTTCAAACCCTGCTCGACAATGCGCTCGATCCGGTGCTCGCACGGGCTGAGGCTGAAGGCGGTGCTGACGCGATCCTCAAGCTCTCCGTAATCGATCCCGCCTGTGGCTCTGGCCATTTCCTTCTTGGCGCTGCGCGAAGGATGGCAACGCGTGTGGCGCTGTTACGAGATAGTGAGGCGCCAGATTATCCCGCTGCGATGCGCGATATCGCGCGCCGTTGTATTTATGGCGTCGATCGCAATCCCATGGCCGTCGAACTGGCAAAAGTGGCGATGTGGATCGAGGCGGTCGAACCGGGCAAGCCGCTGACTTTCCTCGACAGCCACATTCGATGTGGCGATAGCCTCGTAGGGGTCTTCGATCTCTCCGTGCTGAAAGACGGGATTCCCGACGACGCCTATAAGCCACTGAATGGTGATGATCGGGAAGTAGTGAATCACTACAAGGCTAAGAACCGTCGCGAGCAGGCCGAGCGTGACCGGATTGAAAGTGGCTTCGGTTTCAATCGCCAACGGGACCTGGCCCGCGATCTTGTCGCGCTAGCCGACATGCCCGAAGACACCCTTGATCAAATCGCACAGAAGCGGTCTCGTTTTGACGAGCTTATGAGCCACGGCGCGGCTGCTTGGACGGTGGAGCGTGCCTGTGATCTCTGGACCTCAGCCTTCTTCACTTTAAAAATCATGGGTGGGCAATATGCAGGCCCCGATGGCCTGCCGCGACGTGGCGCCGAAACGGTCGCAACATCGGGTGCCGTATGGCAACTCCTGCGCGGACACGAGCCATTTGGGCCGCTCTCCGGCGCGGTTGCCGATTTGGCGGCTCATTATCGCTTCTTTCATTGGCCCATCGCTTTCGCGGACGTAATGGGGCGTGGTGGCTTCGACGTCGTTCTCGGGAATCCTCCCTGGGAGACGATGAGCCCCGACAACAAGGAATTCTTTGCGTCATACGATCCTCAGGTGCGGTTTATGTCGCCTCCGGATCAGAGAGCAGCGATCGACCATCTTCTAGAGGACGCTTCAATCTCCGACAGATGGGACGAGCATTGCCGCGATCTTTACGCGGCAGTGCATTTCATGAAGTCGAGTGGGCGGTATCGTCTTTTCGCTCCGGGTAATCTCGGCAAGGGCGATTTCAACGTCTACCGCATGTTCGTTGAAACTGCGCTCGCCTTAACGCGTCCGGGACAGGTGGCCGCGCAGTTTGTGCCCGAGGGGCTTTACAACGGCGCCAATGCAACGGCGATCCGTGGCGAGATCTTCGATCAGCGCCGATTGGAGAAGCTGGCGGGCTTCGAGAACACCAAAGGAATCTGGTTTCCTTCGATCGACACGCGTACCAAGTTTTGCATGTACGTTGCATGGCGAGATGGTCGGACTGAACAATTTGGTGCCGCGTTCAGAGTCAATACTTTGGAGAAACTAGTCGACTTCTCGGCAGGACGAGTGCTCAGCATCCCAACTGATCTGGTCATCGAATTTTCGCCAGATGCTCGGGCTGTGATGGAATTTGCCGCACAAGAAGACATAGACATCTGCAGGAAGATGTACGCTCGCTATCCGAAATTTGGTGAGCAAATCGATGGGGTTCCTCAGCGATTTTATATGCGTGAAGTGGACATGGGCACTGACCGGGGATTGTTTTCCGAAGGGTCTGACGGCTTTCCTGTCTTCGAGGGGCGTATGATCGATGCCTACGACTACCGAGCCAAGGGATACTCGGCGGGGCGCGGCCGATCGGCTGATTGGCCGGATTTCCCTTTCGGCACGCCTGGCAAGAGCATCCAACCACAATGGCGCGTCCTCCCTGCAAAAGTTCCGGACAAGCTCATTGGACGGATCGACGAATACAGGATTGGTTTCTGTGATGTCGCCAGCCCGACTAATTCGAGAAGCCTGATAGCTGCGCTGGTTCCTCCGAATACGATCTGCGGCGACAAAGTGCCGACGATAACTTTCGGAACCGAAATAGATGACCTACTCTTGTGGCTGGCAATCGCAAATTCGCTGGCCATGGACTTTGTAGTCCGCAAGAAGGTCTCATTGAAGATGTCCTACACGATCTTGGACAGTCTTCCATTCCCACGAAATGCCAAAACCCTGCCTGTCGCCCAGGAACTCGTCAAGCGTGTCTACCAGCTTTGCGCAGTCGGTGATGAAATGGAAGAGCTGCGACAGGCAGCAGTGCAGCAGCAAGTGGTTTTAAGTTCGGTCAAAGTCGAAGAGGATCCTGATCGGCGCGCGGAAATCGCTGCTGAGATTGATGTTCTTGTTGCTCGTGATGTGTATGGCTTGAGCAAGCAAGAGATGCTGTATATCCTTGATCCCACTAATGTCCTTGGTGCGGAAAGCGATATTGAGACGTTTAAGGCGCTACGCAACCGCGAGATTCGGGAATTTAATGAATACAGAACTCAGAAGCTGATATTAAGTGCTTGGGAGCGGCTTGCTGTGGTGCAAGTCACTCCCGCAGCCGTCAGTGATCATCTCCGGTCGGATGGTGCCTTGGCTCGCCCAACGCAAGCACAGCCCGGTGACACTGGTGCCGTCCTAGCTGCGATTCTCAAGACAATCGCTGGACCGAAGCCGATCCCCGAGATCCGTTTGGCCGCCGCCTTCGTCCTAGAACCACGCCTACTTACTCCGCTCCTACCGTCCGCCAAGGTGGCAGAATGGCGTCGCTTGGTGGGAACGGAGGCCGATCCTCTTGCCGGCAATGTCGCTACATTCGTCGCGAGGAACAACACGGCGTGGGGCGCTGCTCTTCGAAATCACCGCGGCAACGGCAGGTTAGTCGAAAATCTTAATGACGCTACCTGGGCGCCCGGAGCAGGACTCGAGGTGATTGACACCTCGGGTTGGCCCGATGGCCGCGCCGTCTTCGTTTTCGGCGCACTGGAGAACATCAATCTAGACGTGGCGGTGGATTCGCTGCCCGCTGACATTCAGCAGTGGGTGATCAATGCCACAGCAGCCTGACCTTCTCACCCCGCAGGTTCTGACGGTAACGCCCGCTGAAGGGCTGGAAGGGCCGCGGCTTTGGGTTCGACGTCTTGTCGTGTGGAAGGAGCCCGGTGGGGAGAAGGTACGGGACATCGAGCTTCGTCCGGGCCTGAACATCGTATGGTCACCCGACGGAGCAGATGATGCCGCTTCCGTAGGTCAAACAAATGCTGTCGGGCATGGTAGCGGCAAAACGCTTTTTTGCCGGCTTATCCGGTATTGCCTTGGTGAGGATCGCTTCGCCACGGAGCCTCAGCGTGATCGGATTGGCACGGCATTCCTGAACGGCATCGTGGGTGCCGAAGTCATACTAGACGGAATCTGCTGGGCGATCGTTCGCCCACTAGGCGTGCGTCGGCGACATATGGCTGTACCGGGCGGAAATCTCGACGAGATCGCCGCTGGTGAGGGCGCTTCAACGGGAATGGAGCCGTTCGTCGAGGCGGTCGATCAGCAAATCATCACCACCGCGCTTGCCCAATTGGTTCGCCCTCAAGCGAACGGGCCAATTTGGCCGATCGCGCTCGCCTGGCTCACGCGGGACCAAGAGTGTCGATTTGACGATGTCCTGGACTGGCGGTCGCCGTCCTCGGACTCTGATTCACCGATGCCCGCGAGCGGACAGGAGAAGGGACCAAGGCTTGAGGCGCTCCGTTCGTTTCTGATGGCGATCACGCCTGAGGAACAGGCCACGCGTGGTGAAGTGAACAGCCTCAGCGAGGAGCGCCGTGTCCTGGATCAAGAGATTGGCCATCGCCGGTGGGAAATCGAACGTACGCAAACACGGCTCGTTACGGGGCTCGACCTTGAGGGGCAGTCGCTTCCAGAGATGCCGTTGCTGATCGACCTCATGCGCAGGTCCGCCAGCACACGCTTGGCGTCGGCAAGTAAGATTCCGACTGGCGGCGACGTTGAACTCGCCGCAGCCCGCGAGCAACGAGAGGCCGCGAGAAATGAATGGGCGCGCCTCGAAGGGGAACGTATCCGTATTGGAGCCCTAATCCCCGCTGAAGAACGCACATTGGCGATGATACGCGGGGAATTGCCGGGGCTTTCCTATTCGAAAGTCGAGGCTGAAAGCCCGGTCTGCCCGATATGCGAAGTCCCCATCGACCGCGCTCTGGCAGAGGGCTGCAAGCTCTCGCACAAAATTCCTGATGCCGACGCCTGCCGGCAGCGTTGGAATCAACGACAAGCTGATCACGACTCCCAAGCGAAACGAGTTGAGGATCTGCGGCAAGAGCAGACGAAGCTCTTGCCCCAGATTGCTCTGGCCAAGCAGCACTTCGATCGATCCGTCGATCACGTCGCGAACATCGAGAAGACGCGGGATGCCCGAGAGTCCACTTGGTACTCCGCCCGCAGGCTCCAAGACGATGTTGAGCGCCTTGTAGAACTCTTCGAAACGCAGGAGGCGGGTATAAAGCGTCTGCGCGAATTGGGCACAAAACTAGAGACTGAGAGAGAACGGCTGGGCGCCTTTCGTGACAAACAGGCCCGGGTTTTCGGACGCATGAGCGAGAAGTTCGACCCGATCGTCCGCCGGTTGGTCGGCCACGATGCAAAGGGCCGGATCACCCTTAGCGGGAACGGGCTTGATCTGTCGGTAGACATGGGCGGCGACCGCAGGACAGCCGCGATCGACTCTCTCAAGGTTCTGGCTTTCGACCTCGCTGCGATGTGCGTGAGCATCGAAGGCGCGACACGTGTGCCGTCATTTCTGCTTCACGATAGCCCACGTGAGGCCGATCTTGGTTTGTCAATTTATGGACGGCTCTTCGATATAGTTCAGGATTTGGAGCGCGTCGGCGGAAAGCCACTGTTTCAGTACATCGTAACGACAACCACGGCACCTCCAACCGAGTTCAGGGAACGTCCCTACCTGCAGCTAAAATTGCATGGCGATCCACCCACACAGCGCTTGCTCGGGGTTGACCTATGAGCAGCACCGAAGGACGTCTACCGGCTTATCCCTTCCTCCTTCTTTCTGAGCTGCGCGATGCTGCGAACGAGCATGGATACCGTATTGGCCCTGAAGAGGCTGGTGGATGGATCTTTTTCCGGTCGGCCAGTGCGCCAGGGGAGATCGGACTGGCCGCCGTAAACGGCACCGGTCCATTCTTTCTGTCTTTGATGCTGCCGGGAGTGGCGCGAGCGCTGGACGCCCAACCCGCGGCACCTTGCGCCAAAGGTCACGTAGGGGCCTTCATGTTTGCCACGCGTGATGAGTTGCATGCCGGGGTCCAAGCTGTGTACCGCCTGTCAGTTAGCTTGCCCAACTTTCCCCTTGAGAAATACGAACACGCTGTCGCGGGAATCGGCGAGACTGAAGGCGAACGCGCACAAAAATTCAGGATCGGGCAGAACATCTTTCGCGATGCCCTGATGGAATACTGGAACGGAACCTGCCCGTTGAGTGGAATTTCGAGTCCTTCGCTGCTGAGGGCCTCGCACATGATCCCATGGTCCGATTGCACGACTGACGCGCAGCGACTCGACGTGCATAACGGACTTCTTCTGTCCGCCCTATGGGACGCTGCATTCGACGCCGGGCTGGTGACATTTGATGACGACGGTTTGGTTTTGACTTCTGCTCGTTTGGAGGATGCTGCGCTTGACGCCCTGTCCTTAGATAAAGCGCCGAGGCTGCCGTTGCGCGACGAGCATCGGCCTTACCTGGCCCATCATCGCAACCACGTTTGGATCCGGAATTGACGGCGGCAGGTGCTCTGAGCCTGCATGAGGGGGCTGGGTTGGACTTCGAAGATCTGCTGAAGGCGCTGGAGCGCCCGCTGAATCATGCCGGCACCGCCCCGCAGGCTGCGGAGTTCAAGGAATGAGCGGGCCTGTATCGACTGCCGGACTGGGGACGTCGACCAAGCTGATTGGTTTGACGAAGCACACGAAGCACGGCCACGTACCAAGCCCGGTCTCTCCGCATTTCGTGGCGCCGCCGGCCCAGTCGAGCCTATTTTTCAACCCGACGGCGTTGGCGGCCGCGATCGCGAGGACGGCAACGACCTGGGATGATGCGCCGGTCGCGCTGCTCGACGGATTGCAGCAAAGTGCTCTGATCGAATTGCAGACGCTGCTCCAGGATGGATCGGCATTTGCGCTCGAATCTCATTTCAAATTTCTCGCGGATACTGCCGGGTCTCAGTTTGCGGCCAAGGTCGGCGCTGGCATTGCCCACCTCTACATGGACGCCCTCGGCTACGCATGGCGAGCGAACGCGGCGTGCCTGTCCTCGTCGCTCGATCCCCATGCGGATTTTATCTACGAAGGCGGCAACGCGTCCGGCCACGGTGTTGTGCTCGCCGAGGCGCACGGCTCGTTCGCCAAAGATGCGAGCGCAGCAAAAATAGCGAACGCGGCGAAGAAAAAGTACATCAAGCAGGTAAAGCCCTTTGTCGCGAAGCCGTCGCCGTTCGGAAAGGTAATCCACGGCTATTCGATTGCATTCGGGTCAAAGCCGACGACAGCCGGGAGCTTCCTGGCCGTATCGGAGACGCGGATCTCCAAGCCGCGAAAACGGACCGCATCCATTGGCGTCGAACAGGCGGACGAGGCACCCGAAGGTACGCCTGCGTCGATGGCATTGGCGACTCATCGTTCGAACTTTCTGCTGATGGGCGTACCGCATGTGACGAATTGGATCGACTGGCTTCGTTTGCCGGATTCCGCGCCTCCAGAGCGATCCGATGTTCCGCTTCTTCGATTTGACTATGCCGGTCGGACCTATCTGGCGGCGACGCCGTGGCTTTCGCGACCAGACGGTCCGCCATGGTGGATCGAAGATTTCTTCGATCATCATGGCTGGTGGCGATTTGCGCGGCGCTCGCCGCTATCGCCACCAGGTCATACTGGCTCTGATTTCGGCTGGTTCGCGATCGAGGAGAAGGCGGGGGCCGAATTCCTGAACGCGCTGAGCAATGCGATCCGTGACCGAGGAGTGGGGCGGCTGCCAGCGACGATGAGGCTACCAACCGTCGAACCAACAGGGTTTGCGCTCTCCGCGGGAGATCGCGCTGCCGTGGCCGACGCAGACGAGCCTTACCGCTATGCGCTTTTCCGTGACGGCCTGGCCCTCTTGGGAGAGCCTTTCCGTGGGCGGCCGCGTGACGTAGTTATCTGGTCGCCGGATGGAGGATTGGCGCTTGGATGACGCTGCCCTGGCGGATCGCGTCGCAGAGCAGACTGTGCTATGAGCTTCGTGACGGTACTTTCTTCGCTCGAAGTGAGATCCATCCGTGCGGTCGAAAACGGGTCTGGAGAGGTAATCGACCTCGATAGATACCGAAACCACGCAAAAATATTTTCGAGGGAATTTCCCTTTAAAATCAACACCGTAAGTTTTTGACGGCCCGAGGGTCGGCTTTCGGTGGCCTCAACAAGAAAAAACCCAGCTAGATCAATGACCTAACTGGGATAAAAACAATTGAGTGGGAATAATCTAGCTCCCGCGTTGCAGGCGGTAGGCCGGCTCGAGCGTCTATGACGCAGGCGCGCTACGCGCCGTGGTCAACCCCGGTAAGACTAGACATTGTCCGGCGCATGTGGCCGCGCCGGACGATGTTTGCGCTGAAAATCAGCGGTACGGGTAACCTGCCTTCTGCTGGTCGGCGGCGTAGCGCTTGAATATCTCGACCACGCGAGCCGCGCGCTCCGATTCCTGGGAGATTTCATCCCAGAAGCCTTCGGCATCTTTCGTGATCTGGCTCCATTCCTCGGCCGGCAGCGAAGTCTGTTCCATCTTCTCGCCGTGTACGCGAAGCTGCGCTTCTCCGCCCCAGTACCAGACGTTTCGGTAATAGTGCGACTGATCGATCGTCGTTTTGTAGAGCTGCTGCAGGTGTGGCGGGACCTTTTCCCAGCTTTCGGTATTGGCAAAATATGAGCCGAACCACGCGCCGGTCACCGAGTTCGACAGCGCGTATTTGCAGACGTCCGCCCAGCCGACCTCGTAAGCTTCGGTGAAGCCGCACCAGGCCACGCCGTCGAGGTCGCCCGTGCGCATCGCAACTTCCACATCGTCCCACGGCACGGTGACTGGCACCATGCCGTACCGTGAAAGGAAACGGCCGGCAGTTGGGACGCCGAACACGCGAAGGCCGTTGAAGTCGGCGATGCTGCGGATCGGCTTGTTTACGGTGAAGACGTGCAGCGGGTCCCATGCACCAGTAGACAGGTATGTCACGTTCGGGACGTCCGCGTAGGCTTCCCGCCAGATCTCATCGAGCCCGTAATACATGAACATCGATGCCACATCGAGGCTGAAGCGCGTGGCAAACGGGAAGTAGCCGCCGAACACGGCGATATCGACGGGTGAGGCCATGGTCGCCTCATCGGACTGGATGGCGTCGAGCGTGCCGTTCTGCAGTGCGCGGAACAGTTCCGAGGTCGGGACCAGCTGGTCGGCGTAGTAAAGCTCGATCTCCATCTCGCCATTCGCAGCCGCGTTGAAAGCGTCGATCTGTGGCTTGATCACATGCGCGCCCAGCGGGGCGCCCGAATAGGTCTGCAACCGCCATCTGATCGGCGCCTGTGCGCGCACGATCGCGGGTGCGGCAAGCGTGGCCGGCATCGCCAGGCCTGCCGCCGTGAGGAACTTGCGTCGGCTGGCGAGAATCCTTTGGGAAGGCGTCTTATCGATTTTGTCAGTCATGCTGTCTCTCCTCTGGTCGCTCTGTGAACACTACTCTCATCCACGAAACTGGCTGGGCAGCCAGGTCGCAATTTGCGGGAATGTCATGAGCAGCCCGATCGTCAGGATGATCATGATCACGAAGGGCCAGATCGACTTGTAGATGTCGATCAGCGTGATTTCCTTTGGAGCCAGCCCGCGCATCAGAAACAGATTGTAGCCGAAAGGCGGGCTGATATAGGCGATCTGGCATGTCATCGTGTAGAGGATGCCGAACCAGATCATCTGATTGTCGATGCCGAGGTCGAGCTGCGCGACAAGCGGTATGTACAGGGGCGCGACGATCACAAGCATGGCAGTGTCGTCGAGGAACATGCCCATGACGATGAAGCTGGCCTGCATCAGCAGGATGACCGCCCATGGCGACAGTTCCCAATTGTTGATGAACACGTTCTCGATCGCCCTGACGGCGCCGATGCCGTCGAAGACAGACGAGAAAGCCAGCGCGCCCAGGATCACCCACATGAACAGGGCAGTCACTGACATGGTTTCCCGCGCGGTTTCGTTGAGCAGGGCAAAGGATAGGCGCCCCTTCCATGCAGCGGCTAGAATGGCCGATACGGCACCGACGGCGGCGCTCTCCAGCAGGCTCGTGTAGCCAGTCACGAACAGGCCGATCATCACGACAAAGATGAGGACCGGTATGATTCCGGCCCGCAACAGCTTCAGCTTGTCCACAAGCGGCATGGCAAGTTCCTCATCGCTGAGCTTGGGCGCCAGCGACGGGTTCAGCTTGCAACGGATCCAGACATAGGCCGCGAAGATCACGGCCATGATCAGCCCCGGGAACACGCCGGCGAGCCACAGGTCGGACACCGGCTGCCTGGCGATGACGGCGAAAAGGACCATGACGACCGACGGAGGCAACAGGATGCCCAGCGTCGAGCCGCCCTGCACCACGCCCGTGATCAGGGCCTTGTCGTATCCCCGGCGCAGCATCTCGGGAAGTGCGATCGCGGAACCGATTGCAAGCCCGGCCACCGACAGACCGTTGATGGCGCTGATGATCACCATCAGGAAGACGGTTCCCAACGCCAGGCCGCCAGGCAACTTTCCGAACCAGACATGCATCATCTGGTAGAGTTCTTCGGCGATGCCGCTCTTCGACATCATGTGGCCCATGAACACAAATAGCGGCAGTGTCAGGAGCGCGTGCCAGGAGAACAGCTTGAACGCGGCGTTGAACGGCAATTCCGCGGACGCGTTTCCATAGAGCGCAAGCGCGCTTGCGGCCGCTACCGCGCCAATCATCGCGAAGACGCGTTGACCCGTCAGCATGAGAAACACCATGCCGGCGAACATCAGTACGGCGATTGTCTCGTAACTCATGCCACCACCTTGCCACGCGCCCTGGCGAGGTCTTTGAAGAAGATTGCGAAGCACTGGAGGATCATCAGCACCAGGCAGATGGTCATCAGGATCTTGATTGGTACCAGCGAGGGCGCCCAAAGCGACGGAAGGCGCTGATTGGTCGCCCAGGAATATTGCAGCGAGGAAATAGATCCCCAGAGCATGACGGAGAGATAGAAAGTCACGATCCAGATCGTGATCATGTCTATCCAGGCCTTGGTCCGGTCGGACAAATTCGCATAGATAAGGTCCAGCCGGACGTGGCTGTCATCCTTCAGGGTCTTGGGCCCGGCCAGAAAATAGAAGGCGGCAAGCGTGAATTGTGCGGTCTCGACGGTCCAGTTCTGAACGAAGCCGAAGGCCTTGTCGGACACCACATCGAACAGCAGGACACCGATCATCAGGTAGATCAGATATTTGGCAAAAGCCCCGATGAACTCGGCAAGGCGGTCCATGAGGCTGACATAGGATCTTATCACAGCGGCCATCCGTTACCTCTGCGTGGTGTGTGTGTGAACATCGGTCATTGCACCGTCACCGCGGCCGACTGGAGCGCGAGCCTTGTCTGCGTTTCAAGCATCCCGTCGCACACCAGAATGTCGATCTCATCCAGCCGACAGATGCGATGCGCCGCCTGCCGTCCGAATTTGTCCACATGCGCAACGACGACGATCTTGCGGGCGTTGGAACACATCGCCCTCGCGATGGATGCTTCGTCGAAATCCGCAGCATAGGCGCCGGCTGACATGTCCAGGGCCGCAACGCCGACGATCGCATAGTCGGCGCGAAAGCGGGCAATCTGCTCGATCGCATCGGCGCCGACGGATTCATCGTTGTCCGGCGCGTAGAGGCCTCCGATCAGGTGCACGCGCGCATTCCCCGGCCCCCTGGCCATGACGTTAGCTATACGCACCGAATTCGTAACGATTGTCAGCCCGGTCGTGCTGGTCAGCGCATGGGCGCACGCCAAGGTCGTCGAGCCGGTGTCGATCAGGCATGTATCGCCCGGCTTCACGATTTGCGCCAGCTTGCGTGCGATCTCGCTCTTGCCCGCAGCGGCCTCATCCATGCGTTCGTCGAATGTGCCCTCGGCATGGAGCCGCATCCGCCGTGCGCCGCCGTGAACCTTCTGGACAGATCCTTCTTCGGCAAGCACCGCCAGATCGCGACGGATCGTCTCTGCCGACACTCCGAAATCGGAGGCAAGCGTATCGACGGTCACTTCGCCTTCGCGTTCGATGATATCGAGCACGCGTGTCCGACGCTGCTGCGGCTTCACCCCTGTTCCCCTTCTCCAGACTCTGGAATGGTCCGGTCTCAGGATTTAGGCCTGCCGGAAATGGCCATGTCAACAAAATAAATCCATTTCTCAAAGACAAAACGGTCAAAACCTCATTCGATGTTGACTATTTGGGCAATCTGGCTGACAAACAGGCTTTCAAACGGAGAGTTCCTTGACCGCTTCGGCTCCAGCCCTGTCCGGTCTGTTCGACGTCGCGATCATTGGCGCGGGCGTGGTCGGCTGTGCGCTCGCGCGCCGGTTCACTTTGGCCGGGGCCCGCGTGGCGGTCGTCGAGAGGGCGGCGGATATTCTGGACGGAGCCTCGAAGGCCAATTCCGCCATCCTTCACACGGGGTTTGACGCCCCACCCGGGTCGCTCGAGCAGGCGTGCATTGCGCAAGGATATGAGGAATACCTGAGGATCCATCCGAAACTCGGCCTGCCGCTCGTCAGCTCTGGTGCGCTCGTCGTGGCGTGGACAGCAGAGGAGGAGGCGGCCCTGCCAAGCTTGGTGGCGCAGGCGCAGGAAAACGGAGTCACGGACGTGGAGATGCTCTCCCACTCCGCCATGCGGGACGCCGAACCGGGCCTGGGTCCCGGGGCTCGTAGTGCGTTCCGTGTTCCTCGTGAATACCTGATCGATCCGTGGTCGGCTCCCTTTGCCTATATGTTGCAGGCTATCGAGAACGGAGCGAAACTGCTTCGCGGCGCCGAGGTGGTAGGAGGGCGCCACGAGGGGCATTGGGTTCTCGAAACCACGAGAGGCACGGTGAGTGCATCGCTGGTCGTCAACGCCGCAGGGCTCTGGGGCGACGTGCTTGACGAAAGGCTGATCGGTCGACGCGATTTCAGCATCAGACCCCGCAAGGGGCAGTTCGTCGTCTACGACAAGTCCGCAGCCGCGCTGGCAGCGCATATCATTCTTCCGGTGCCAAACAAGGTGACCAAGGGGGTGGTGGTCTGCCGAACGGCCTTCGGCAATCTGCTCGTCGGTCCGACTGCCGAAGATCAGGAAGAGCGCGAGCACGCCACGCTGGTTCCCGAGACCCTCGAACAGCTTCGCAAGCGCGGCGCGGAGATACTCCCTGGACTGGGCGCGCACGCTGTGACTGCCATCTACGCCGGGCTACGCCCCGCGACCGAGTTCAAGGATTTTCAGATTCGCAGCCATGAGGGTCGAAACTACATTACCGTCGGCGGCATTCGTTCGACCGGCCTGTCGGCTGCTCTCGGTATCGCGGCACATGTCGAGCGCCTTGCCGGTCTGACGCTCGATGCGCCGTCTACTCCGGTTTGGCCGACCGTCTCCAATATAAGCGAGTATGCTCCCCGCGACTGGGAGGTCCCTGGTCATGGCGGGGTCGTTTGCCACTGCGAGATGGTCACGCGGCGCGAAGTGCTCGCAGCGCTCGACGGTCCGCTGCCCGCTCGGTCCCTTGCCGGTCTGAAGCGTCGTACACGCGTCACGATGGGGCGCTGTCAGGGGTTCTTCTGCTCGGCGGAGCTGGCCAGCATAACGGCCGGTCGTCTCGAACATGACATGGCGGACAGGATCGAATGAGCTTGCCGCCCGAAGTAGACGTGGTCGTCATCGGCGCCGGACCGGCCGGACTGGCCGCGGCGACGACGCTCGCGTCTGTCGCGTCGGTGCTGGTGCTGGATCGCGAGAATTGCGCAGGCGGCATCCCGCGTCATTGCGGGCACTATCCATTCGGCTTCCGGGAATTTCATCGGCTGATGAAGGGCCCCGACTATGCGAAGAAGCTGGTGGACCGTGCCGTGAAGGCGGGGGTGCGCGTCGCGACGGGCGTCAACGTTGTGGAACTGGAGCCGGGACCGCGGGTTGGCGTCACGTCGAATGCCGGCCGCTCGCACATTCGCTCCAAATTGGTCCTGATCGCGACCGGGGTACGGGAAAGTTCCCGGGCGCAAAGGCTTATCGGTGGCGACAAGCCGGGTGGCATCCTACCCACGGGCGCACTCCAGGGTATGGTCTATCTCGAAGGCAGAAGGCCATTCCGGCGGCCGGTGATCCTGGGAACCGAACTTGTCTCGTTCTCTGCAATCATGACCTGCGGCCATGCGGGCATTCGTCCTGTCGCGATGATCGAGCCGAATCCTACGGTCACGGCACGCTGGCCAACGGGGATCTATCCCTGGCTCAAGGGTATCCCCCTGCATTTGTCGACGGACATAAAGCGCATTGAAGGCCGTAGCTGGGTGGAGCGCGTCGTGCTCGAAGGCCCGGCCGGCGAAACGGTGGTTGAAACCGACGGAGTCATCGTCAGTGGGCGTTTCCTGCCAGAGGCGACGCTGCTGCATGGGAGCCATATCGAGCGTGATCCGGCCACCGGTGGCCCGGTTGTGGACAGCTACGGCCGCTGTACGGATCCTGCATACTTCGCCGCCGGGAACGTACTGCGTCCGGTGGAAACCGCCGGCTGGAGCTGGGCTGAAGGCAGGGCCGTAGGTAAGGCCATGTGCCTTGCGTTGGAAAACGCCTTGCCTGCACGCGAGACACCACGACTCAATCTCGTAGGTGATGCGCTCGCCTGGGCCATTCCGCAGCACGTGGGAACGGGTGCGGAGGCCGCCCTGGATAGGCTGCAACTGCGTGTCACTCGCCCGGTGCGGGGGCGGCTTTCCATGCGCGTTAACGGGGTGGAAGTCGCCTCGCGCCGCATCAGTACCCGCCCGGAGCGCCGCATAACTTTGCCGTTGCCCCACAGAAGCGGTTCGGTCGAAATCGTGCTGGAGGAAGAATGAGGGCGCTTGCCATCGATCAGGGCACGACGTCGACCCGCGCTTTGGTGGTGGATGAGGCCGGCGTCACCACTGTCCATTCCGTGGAACACAGACAGTTCTATCCCGCTCCCGAGCATGTGGAACACGACCCTGAAGAGCTGATCGCGAACCTGACTGGATGTCTGCAAGCGGCGCCCGATGTCGATTGCGTCGGACTGGACAATCAGGGCGAGAGCTGTCTGGCCTGGGATGCGCAGACGGGCCGTGCCATAACGCCGGTCATTGTCTGGCAGGACAGTCGCACGGCGCAGATATGCGACCGCCTCAAGGCAGGCGGGGCCGAAGCGCTCACCTTGTCGAAGGCTGGGCTGCCGCTCGATCCATACTTCTCCGCGTCGAAGCTGGGGTGGATCATGACTCATGTGCCGGAGGCGCGGGAGTTGCTGCGCGCAGGCAAGCTTCGGCTGGGAACCACCGACGCGTTCTTTCGAGACAGGCTGACTGGAAGTTTCGCGACCGACCCGAGCACCGCATCCCGCACGAGCCTGCTGGATCTGGAGACCGGGACATGGGATCCGGAATTATGCGCTCTGTTCGGCGTACCCATGGAGGCGCTTCCAGAAATACGGCCTACGAGCGGCATCCTCGGAACCCTTCGTGGCGGGAGGAAGCTGACGGCCTCCGTCGTGGACCAGCAGGCCGCTCTATACGGACATGGCGCGCGCAAGCAAGGCGACACCAAGATCACCTTCGGCACCGGCGCTTTCGCGCTCACGCTGACGGGTACGTTAGCCCGCGGGAACGGACCATTGCCGACCATCGCGTGGAGCGATCAGGCTGGTCGAAATGTCCATGCGCTCGATGGCGGGGTGTATGCCGCCTCGTCAGCGGTCAACTGGGCGAGGGGCTTGGGACTGTTCTCCGATTTCGCAGACATCGATGAATTCGACCGACCACCGGCGATCTCGCGTGGCATAGCTTTCGTGCCTGCACTGGCCGGGCTTGCCTGCCCGCATTGGGACCGCAACGCCAGAGGCGCCTGGATGGGGCTGTCGCTGGACAGTAAATCCATCGATATGGCGCAGTCCGTTCTGGAGGGCGTGGCTTTCAGGACTGCCGAGGTGATGTCGTCCATCGCGGCAACCACTACCATTTCGGAGCCCGTCAGCATTGATGGTGGTATGAGCCGCAATCCCTGGTTCTGCCAGTTTCTCTGCGACGTGCTCGGCCGGCCGCTTATCATTTCGGATGAGCCCGAACTGACGGCGTTGGGATGCGCGCAGCTTGCCGCCGTCGGCGCGGGTTTCTCGCTCGAGAGAGCGCCCACCGGCCGTCTGTTGACGCCCCGTCCGGTCGACCCGGGGTGGTTCGAGACGTTCGCGAAGGCCAGGGACGCGATCCGCGCCTTCGGCGCGAACGGGTAGCACGCCCGACCTGTTAGCGTGATTCGGATACCATTATCGACAGCCGTTTGGCCGCGCCGGCAACGTCGCCAGCGTCCGGGAAGACACGAAAGGATGCTAGTTCTCGGACAGGCTATTGGCTTCAGCTCGGGTCGACTAAGGCGTCAAGGAAACGCGCTTTGATCGCTTCGGCGTCGCAATCGAGCAGAACATTCACCGAGGGGCGGCCGTGTGTGCGGCGGGTTTTTCCGATCGCAGGGCCTTCCAGATCCACTCTCAGCGGCGTTCGCTCGCCGGAAAAGAGTTCAGGATGGCGGGCGGCGATCAGAGTCATGGGGTCGTGAAGGCCGCAGCCCGTCAATCCGATCGATCTGTAGAAATCCAGGTAGAAGCGACTGATGTCCTTGAGAAACGGGCCGTTTGCGATGTTGCTGGCCGCAACGAGATCGAAATCTGTGTCTGTAAGCAGCACCCTGAGGGTCACGTCGAGGCCGACCATGGTTATCGAAGCGCCGGAGGCCAGCACGACATTGAGCGCATGAGGGTCGTGATAGGTATTGGCCTCGGCAAAAGGGGTCACGTTGCCGGGTGCGTCGAGCGCTCCGCCCATCACGACGATCTCGCGCACGTTCGTAGCAAAGCCAGGGTCCATTTGAATGGCGGCCGCTATGTTGGTAATCGGCCCGATCGGACAGACCACAACATCTCCAGGATGTTCACGAACGGTCCGGCAGAGAAATTCGGCGGCGCTTTCAGTGTGGGGCGCTCCCGGGGCAGCGGCGCGGTTAGCGCGCCAAAGCCTTCGGGCCCATGAACGTGGTGCGAGGGTGCAAAGGGGGCAACACAAGGGGTTGTGCGGCACCCTGCGCAACGGGCACGTCGCGCCCGATACGTTCGACGAGATGCAGCGCGTTGCGAGTAGCCTGGGCGACGGTGACGTTGCCGAAGACCGTGGTCAACCCCAGAAGCTCGATTTCCGGGTCCGCTGCGGCGTAGAGAATGGCCAGAGCGTCGTCGACGCCGGGGTCTGTATCGATAATCAGTTTCATGACGCCAGGTCTTAATCGACGTCGCGCGTCTGTGGAAGACGTATGCGATCATCGCCCTGGTTGGTCTAGCTGGTATCAGGCCTGAGCGAACGCCATGTTTCCGCTTGCAGATAGCGCTCCGGTTCGGGCGCTATTCTTGCTAAGCGGGGCGAACGGTTCGCGGCGCTCAAGAGCGCCGCGATTGTCGGCGCGGTTAATCGACGATCTTGGTGTCGGTCTGCTTGTAGCGGAATTTGACGTCGGTTAGCCCGGCCGCGTCGGACAGTTCCGCGGCAAGAAGCTGTGCGGAGAAAATGTCGACGATGCCGCGCAACACGAGGTCGTCGCAGGCCGGCGCGTGCACCACTGTGAGTTTGCCGTGATCCGAAATGCCGGTGTCGCTGGTGACCAGTAGGCTCGGGCAGCCGATCTCGTTCAGGTTTTCCGCCAGAGCCAGCTCGCGCGCGTCACCGAACAACACGACCCCCGTCGACGCATCCATGGCTTCCATGGGGCCATGCAGATAGTGCCGTGTCTCGTAGCCGGAAGCAGGCAGCCGTGCGGCCTCGCGGATCAATAGCGAAGCGCCGTCGGCGGTCCCGATGGACGCACCTGCGCCGACACAATCGATGGCTCGGCGATCCCGGAACAGTTCGGCCAGACGCGGCATTTTCGCGGCCGCGCGGCTTTGAATGTCCTTCGTCAACGCCGACAGGCCGGTCCAGTCGGCGCCGCCGCTGCCGTGGATGGCGTCGACAACGAGGCCGGCAGCCAGCAACGTCGCGGTATAGCCGGTGCTGGACGGCGTCGCATCCGTGCCGTTGTTGAGTGTCAGGTGGTAGGTTGCAGCCTTCGCCAGGGGGCTTTCGGGATTATTGGTGATCGCGATGCTCTTGGCCCGCGGCAGTTTCTGCAGGGCCTCGACCGTCTCGACGCTGCGGCCGCGATGCGACAGCGCCAATACGGTATCGGCAATGTCGTAGCCCTCCATCATTTCACCCGAGCGGACCGCGAATGCCCGCCGACCACGGCGCTGGAGTTCCGCCGCAACGACCACAGCCGCCGCATAGGACGCACCGATGCCGGTCACGGCGACAACCCCCGACGCCATAGGCGTCAGGTCGAGCCCTTTGAGTTCGGCCTGCGCGGCGGTCAGGGTGTCAGCGAGCGACTCGGATTGTCGCGCAACGGTGGAACGATAGCTCATGGTTCTCGCCTTTTCGGATCTGTTTTATTGAGGGCCTGCGGCCTTTTCAGCCGCCAGTTTGTCGGCCAGGACGATCGCGCCTTCGACGGGCGGGCCTTGATGGAGAAACAGCGCCAGTTCCTCACCGCAGGCATCCGCGACGCCATCTTGGAATGCTTCCCAAAGCCGTGGCTGAGAGGCGATGACGCTGCCTCCGGCGACGACTGAGGACGCCTGCGCTCCGCGCAGTCGCAACCGCGTGACGAGGTCCGCCAGCGCACGTCCGCCATCGCGGATCACACCATCGGCAAGATGCGACCCATCCTCCGCAGCCTCGAAGATCAGGCTGGCGTGGCGTCCAACTGCGACGGCATTGCCAAGGCTGCCGAGGCGGCTGCCGATGCGTGCGGCGGACGGTATCTCGAGAGAGGCGAACAGGCGACGCACGAGCGGGTCGCTCGCGGTCCCGCCTCGATCGAGGTGCAGGGCGACCGTACGGGCTGCCTCGCGCACGAGGCTCGCCGCGCTGCCTTCGTCGCCAATGATCCAGCCCCAGCCGCCGGCCACCAGCATCTCGCCGTCGGCCGCACGACAGACCGCAATGGATCCGGTGCCAGCCACCACGCCGATCTGCCGTTCGAGCCCGAATGCGGCGGGCATGAGTTCGGCATCGTTGACCACCCGAACCGGCAAGGGGCCTGCGCGGCGGAAAGCATCCTCGAACGCCAGGCATTCGTCGCTGTCGTCGCACCCGTGTGCACCCACGCCAATGGCCGCGATCGGAGCGCCTTGGCTGAAATGCGTGACCAGTTCCAGCAGCGACCCAGCGTCGCGTTGCCATTCGCGATGCCGCCAGTCGCTGGTCGGTACGACAAGGTCGCGCTGGCCTGTGGCGTCCCGCAGCCGCAAATGGGTCTTGGTCCCGCCGATATCGACGCCGACGACGCTGGCCTGCGGCGCCAGCGGCATCACCTTAGGAATTGTCATGATTGTCAGGCCCCGTTCTCGCGCAGGCGCCGACCGTCGGCGTCGAACAGCAGCAGCCCTGCGGGATCGAGAGCGACCCGGCAGGCGTTGGAGCCATCATGGCGCATACCGTCGCTGCGGATGGTCAGCGGCGAACCCGCCGGAAGCTTGCCATGAATGTAGGTGACGTCGCCAAGTTCCTCGGCGAAGCTCACGACAACCGGCAATTCGTCTGCGCCGCCTGTTCCGGGCCTGACATGCTCCGGTCGCACGCCAACCGCGACAGTCTTCACTTTCGGATCGAAGCCGCGGAAGGGAATGCGAAGTTTAGCTTCGCTGCCGCCCACATCGGCAAGGGTTACATGCTCCGCGCCTGCCTCGGCGACCGCTGCATCGATGAAGTTCATTTTCGGCGAGCCGATGAAGCCGGCGACGAAACGATTGTCTGGATCGTCGTAGAGATCGAGCGGCCGGCCGTATTGCTGCACCACGCCGCCATTCATCACCACGATGCGGTCGGCCAGCGTCATCGCTTCCACCTGGTCGTGGGTGACGTAGATCATCGTCGCGCCCAGGCGGCGGTGCAGATCGATCAGCTCGGCGCGCATCTGCACCCGCAGTTCGGCATCGAGGTTGGACAGCGGCTCGTCGAACAGGAACACCTTGGGCTGCCGCACGATGGCCCGACCGATCGCCACGCGTTGCTTCTGCCCGCCGGAAAGCTGACCTGGCCGGCGGTCGAGAAGCTGCTCGAGGCGCAGAATTGAGGCGGCCTCTTCCACTTTCCCTCGGATCGACGCCTTCGGCTCGCCCGCCATTTTCAGACCGAATCCCATGTTTTCGGCCACCGTCATGTGTGGATAGAGCGCGTAGGATTGGAACACCATCGCCGTGCCGCGCTTTGCGGGGTCGACATCGTTGACGCGCTCGCCGTCAATGAAGAGGTCCCCGGCGCTTTCCGTTTCAAGCCCCGTGATCATGCGCAGCAGCGTGGACTTGCCGCACCCGGACGGCCCGACAAAGACGACGAACTCGCCCGAGTTGATCTTCAGGTTGATGTCCTTGAGCACCTCGACTGCGCCAAAGGATTTGGAGACGGATCTGATTTCTACTTCAGCCATGATTTTCTCACTGTGTCCGTTCAGCCTTTGGAGCCCGACATGGCGATGCCCTCGACGATCTTGCGCTGGAAAATGAGGAAGAAGATCAGCGGCGGCACGGCTGCGAGCAGGTTGGCCGTCATCACCACATCGACGGTCTGGTGCGAGAAGGGCGCGTTGAACAGGCCTACCACCTGGCCGACCGTGTATGTGTCGGGACGCGGAGCCACGATCAGTGGCCAGGCGAAATTGCCCCAGGTCTTCATGAAGGTTAGAATGGCCAGCGTGACCATCGCGTTCTTCGACAAGGGTAGGGCGATGTACCAGTAGATCTTGAAGTGGCTCGCGCCATCCAGCCTTGCGGCCTCGATCATCTCCATCGGCAGGGTGCGCATGAACTGCACAAGCATGAAGAGCCCGAAGGCGGAGGCAAGCCCCGGCACCACCAGACCTTGCATCGTGTTGAGCCAGCCGAGGTCCGCAACGAGAAGGTAGGTGGGAATGATCGTGACGACGGTCGGCACCATCAGCGACAGCATCACGAGCCCGAACAGGATGCGCTTGCCCGGAAAATCGAACAGGGCGAACTCGAAGGCTGCCATCGATCCGATGAACAGCACCCCCAGTATGGTCAGCAGCGCATAGGCGATGGTGATGTAGTAGGCCCGCAGATACTGGGTCTCCGTCAGGATCATCTGTATCTTCGACAGGCCTGAACTGAGCGAAGTCGGGTAGAGGCGCGGGTTGATCGAGACAGGCGCGCCGGGGTCGGCGAAGACCACGTTGATCATCCACCAGATCGGGAACACCGCGACTATCGCGACGCATATGGCCACCACCCATTTCAGGAAGCGCCAGGTCCACAGGTCGGCAATCACATATCTGTTTGCGGCAAAGGCTTGGCTGGCGCTCATTTCGGCGTCCTCCAGGCGCGCACCGCGAACATGGCAGCGGTGATGAAGATGATGATGGCAGTCAGGATGAAGCCATAGGCGGCGGCTTCGCCGAAACGCACCGAGCCGAAGGCCCGTCCCATCATGTCCATGACCGGAAACAGCAAGGCACTGCGCCGGCCGCCATATGCGGTGAAGGACGACCCCGTCAGCAGCCAAGGCACGTCGAATACCTGTAGCGCCGAGATGAAGCCGTAGGTGATGACAAAGAACAGCACCGGCGCAAGCATCGGGATGGTGATGTAGCGCACCTGCTGGAAGCGGCCCGCGCCGTCCAGCCGCGCCGCTTCATAAAGGTCTTGCGGAATGTTCTTCAGACCGGCGAGCAGGATGACCATGTTGAACCCGGCTGATACCCACACATCTACGGCGATGAGCGCGTAAAGCATGGTGCCGGTGTCGTTGAGGAAGTTGATCGACGGCATGCCGAACCAGCCCAGAACCATGTTCACAAGGCCGAAGTTCGGTGCGTACATCCAGCGCCATATCGTGGCCGCCAGAAATGCCGGCAGCACCACGGGAAGGAAGAAGGCGCTGCGGAAGAAGTTGGCCCAGAAACCGGTGAAGCTGTCGACAAGCAGCGCCAGTCCGAACGCCACTGTAATGCCGAGTGGCACGGTTATGGCGATGTAGACGACGAGATTGGACATGGAGCGCGAGAAGTCGCGCGAACTCAGCACCGCCTCATAGTTGGCCCAGCCCACGAACTGCGCTTCGGTGGCGGCATTCCAGCTATGGAAGCTGTAATAGAGCCCGCTCACGATCGGATAGAGGAAGAATGCCGCGAACAGGACGCCGAATGGCAGCACCATTGCGTAATGCGGCAGAAGTCGTCTGACGCTCATGACGGCTCCAGGGTGAAGCGGGTTCAGGGGATGAAAGGCGGATGGCGCGGATGGATGTCCGCGCCATCCGAACGCGGGCTTATTCGGCCAGGCAGTCGTTGAGTTCGGCGATGAGCTCCTCGGCGCCCTCTTCTGCCGAATACTCGTCATCGGCCACGGCAGAAGCCATGTCGGTCATGATCGAGCGATAGCAGTTCGGCACCGCGCCCTCGAAATAGGGGGCATGACATCCATTGCATACTTCACCGCCTCGACCGACCGGACAATGAGCGGAAGTGCGGTGACTTCCGGGTCGGCCATCGCCGCGGCGTTGGCATTGTATCGCGACAGCAGCTTCGCCCAACGAGCCATCTGGTTCTTTTCGGTGATGTAGGTCGCGAACTTCCACGCGATTTCGCGGTTCGGCCCCGGGGCGACGCTGACGAACTCGTAGCTCTTGATGCCGCCGTGGTCGCCATCCGTGCCGCCCGGCACCAGCACGAAGTCGTACTTCAGACCGGAATCAGCAGCAGCCTGCGCGTAGGTGGGGTTGACCCATGGACCCACAACATGGAAGGCGAGCTGGTTTGTGATGAACAGGTCTCGCGTACCCTGGTCGTTTCGGCTCGTGCCGCTGTTGAGCGGTGCCATGTCGACGAACATCTGCATGACCCGCGTCATCGGCTCGGGTTCGATCAGCGTCTTGCGCGCCTCGAAATCGATGCCCCACTTAGACTTGTCGCCGCGCACGGCATACATGCTGGCAACGGAATTGAAGACCTGCGTCTGGTCCGGCACGGCATATTTGCCGGATCTCGCTCACCTTGAGCATCTGGTCGTACCATTCTTCCCAGGTGGCCGGCGGTGTCGCCGTGTCGATGCCGGCTTCTTCCAGGACGGTCAGGTTGCGGTACATGATCTCACCGAAGCCGGTGTAGGGGATGCAGTACATCTCCTCGGGCCTGGGGGTGCAGCTCGCGATCGCGTCCGCGTCGAACTGGTCGCGGAATTCCTGCGGCATGGCCATCCAGTCGTCGTGGATGTTTGCGAGCGCGCCAACCTCGACGAGTTGCGCGCCGACGGCAAGGCCGTTCATGAAGACGTCGGGAAGCGTGCCCGAGGCGGCACCCGCGATCTGACCGGAGGTCAGGTCGTCATCGCCCCGGCCGGAGATCACGATCTTCACGCCGGGGTTCTCAGCTTCAAATTCCGCGATGAATTCCTGTTGAAGCGCAAGCGCATCGCCCTGCGCGAAGTCGGAATAGACCCAGTATTGCAGTTCCTGGGCAGCCAGGCTGCCAGTACCCAGAAAGGTTGCGCTGGTTGCCAGTATGGCAGCGCGGCACGTCATTGCGATCATGATCGTCTCCCTTGTTAACACCCTCGAAACACGGTCCGTCCAGCGGCCGCTTATTATGTTAGGCAAGTTAACAAAAAAATTCGGAAGCGCAACGGGAATCGTCACAGGCACGTCGGCATATCGAGATTTTCAGTCCCGCCGTTCGCCTAGAAGCAGGTCGACCGTTTGCTCGCAGGTCAGCTTTTCGATTCCGAGCACGGTCGCGTCCTGTCCAAGCGTACTGGTGCGAACTTCAACGGGGTAGCTCAGCCGGTTGGCGACGTCGGAGACGGTGGGCAGGAGTAACGAGCTGCCTCCAAGCCCGCCGCCGAGCACGACCAGGCCAGGGTCCAGCACACTGACGCAACTGGCGACGATCGCACCGATGTCTTCGGCGTGGCGCGTCACATGCGCCAGCGCGGTCGCGCAGCCTTCACCCGCCCTCGCCATCAGGTCGGCGGCATCGGCCGGTTGGCTATCAGCGCTATCCGGCCAGGTCGCGAGCACGCGCTGCATGAACGCTTCAGTCCCCATGTAGCGCTCGATCTCACCCGGTATCGGCCTGCTGCCATCCGCCATGGGGAAGGCGAGGTGGCCGATTTCGCCGGCCGCCCCGTTGCGTCCGCGCAGGAGCCTGCCGCCGAGCATGACCCCCATGCCGATTTTCAGTCCGATCTGGACATAGGCAAATGTTTCGGCGTCCTTTGCGGCGCCATTGGAGCGCTCGGCAACCGCCGCGCAATTCACGTTGTTTTCCAACACGACGGGCACGTCTGCCGGCGGCTCGAAACGGCTGAATATCTCCTCTTGCCGGGTCGCGTTCTGATCGCCCTGCGGTCCCACGACACGCGATGGAACCGCGATGCCGATCATCCGTAGCGGGCCCCAGCCGTCGTCGGTCTCGGCAAGGGTGGCCGAAACCTCGTCGGCAACGGCGCGGCTGATTTCCTCGCCGAGCAGAAGCTGGCTCGCCGGCAGGCGATAGACCCGGCTGTGGAGCAGCCGCCGGTCGATGGTCGATACGCGCAGACGCACATGGGTGGAGCCCGCATCGATCGCAATGACGTGACCAGCTTGTGGGCCAGGGCGATAGATTGCTGCCTTGCGGCCTATCAGTCCCTGAACTTCGCCTATCTTGGCCACCAGCCCGAGCTGTTCCAGCTCGCCCATCGCCGCCGACATGGTCGGCCGGGACAGGTTCAGCACCTCGCCCAGCTGCGGACGGGTTGACGGGTTGCCCTCGGCCAGGAGCCTGAATATCGACTTGGCGCTCGCTGTAAGCGAGCTGCCGGGATCTCGATTGCAACGTTGCTCGCAAGCGATGTCTCTTTCTTTTGTTCCGCCGCTTTGCAAAAATAGCTGCATTAGCCGAGCGCCATCAACCTGCATCGCCCGGCACCAGGGAGTTTTATTGTGACATACGCGAATAATCGCCACGTGCCCGATGCTGGCGAACTCGGTTTCGACGTGCCAGCGATACCTGGGATGGCTTTACACGAAATCCAGACACCGGCGCTACTGGTCGATCTCGACGCGCTGGACCGTAACATCGACAGGATGCGGCAGGCGATCGAGGAGAGCGGCGTGCGCTTGCGGGCCCATGCCAAGACCCACAAGTCGGCCGATATTGCGCGCATCCAGATCGAGCGAGGCGCCGCCTGCGGGATCTGCTGCCAGCCAGAAGGTCTCGGAAGCCGAAGCCATGGTGCGCGCGGGCATAAGCGACGTTCTCGTGGCCAATGAAGTGCGCGATCCCGCAAAACTCGCCCGGCTGGCGCGGCTTGCCAGGCACGCGCGCATAATCGTCTGCGCCGATGATCCGGCCGCCGTGCCCGATCTGTCTGCGGCAGCGGTGGAGGCCGGCACGACGCTGGAAGTGCTGGTCGAGATCGATTGCGGCGCGGGGCGCTGCGGCATCGCGCCCGGTATTCCGGCGCGTGACCTGGCGGTGGCAATATCTGAAGCGCCGGGCCTGCGCTTCGCCGGCATTCAGGCCTATCATGGCCGCGCCCAGCATATGCCGACGGCAGATGCGCGGCGCGCAGCCATCGCATCTGCCGAGGCGCTTACGCGCGATACCGTCGCGCTTGTGGCGGCAGCCGGGCTTTCCTGCGACATCGTCGGCGGCGCGGGTACCGGCACCTATCCGCTCGAGGCCGCCAGTGGGATCTGGAACGAGTTGCAGTGCGGCTCATACGTCTTCATGGATGCCGACTACCGGCGGGTGCTTGGGACCACGGCAAATGCCGGTTTCGAACACGCGCTGTTCGTGCTCACTTCGGTCATAAGCAGGGCACCCGGCCGTGCGGTCGGCGATGCGGGGCTGAAGTCTTTCTCGGTGGACAGCGGCCTGCCTGTGGTCCACCAGCTCGATGGCGTAACGTGCACCGGCCTGTCGGACGAGCATTGCCAGCTCGACGATCCGCAAGGGCAGCTTGCGATCAACCAGCGCCTGCAACTGATCCCCGGCCACTGCGACCCGACCTGCAATCTATATGACTGGTATGTCGGCATCCGCGGCGGCCGCGTCGAGACGCTTTGGCCTGTCACCGCGCGCGGCAAACTCTATTGAACTGCGCCCTTCTGTGACGGTTGAAGCGAGGGCAAGGCACGGGTGACTTCTTTGTAACAGGGCTCGACTGCCTCTTGCACCGACGGGTTCTATTCGTCGACGGCTTCGCGACCGGACATGTGCTCGATGCGGATGCGGAAGAAGACGTTCCCGGTATGGTCGGAAAGCGGTGGCGTGACCGGCTTCAGAGCTCCCGGTTCCCACCAACCGGCGTGTTGGCTGAGCAGCGACCAGGCGTAATCCCTCTGTCTCTTGGACCCGATGCGATCGGGCAGCTCTTCGAAGCGTCCTTCTGCCACGACGCTGCTCCAGCCCCGGCCGTTGCCTTTTTCCTCAACAAGCAGCGCTACGTTCGGATTGTTGCGCATCATGTTCAGCTTCCGACCCGGCATGGTGAAGGCATAGGCGCAGCTATCGGCATAGGCATAGAAGATCGGCACGAGATAGGGGCGATCTGCCTCGGAGCATGCAAGACGCGCGAGCCGGTTGGCAGCGACAAGCGCTTTGCATTGGGCCTGTGGAATATCGCGGATGATCATGGCGGCGTCTCCGTTGAAGACTGATCAATAAGCGCCAATTGCCGGCACCCGCTTTGTCGCGTGTCAATTCGGCGCCGAAACGCGCTCCGGTCACTTCACCATCGGATCACGAATCGAGCCGCAGTTGCGCCAAAGCGCGACGGATTTCGTTGCCCAGCAGCCGTTCAGGCGGCGAGATGCCGGACGACGCGGACATCACGACGCCGATCCTCAGGTTGAGAAGCACGTCGTGCATCAGGGGCACGAAGCACAGCGTGCCTTGCTGGATGTCCTCGTAAAAGCCGATTTTGGTGTAGAGGCCCACACCGCGCCCGGCCAAAATCATCTGCTTGGCAACATGGAGAGTGTCGGTGAAGCAGCTCGTCGACAGCGCCGCCGACATGCCGGAAATCGCCTGGTCGATGATCGAATTGCGGCCGCGCGCATCGACCGTGCGCACCATTTTCTGCCCGGCTATATCGGCAATCGTCAGGTTGGTGCGACCTGCAAACGGATGATCCGGCCGCATGATAATGCCTATAGGCGCGGTCTTTTCGGAAATGACGCGGACGTCCGGGTGCAGATCGAACGTGAATGTTATGCCGATGTCGGCAAAGCCGTCGGCAACCGCCTGCATGATCTCGTCGGGCTGTGCCGTGGTGATCGAATACGTCACCTGGGGATAGATGCTGTTGAAGCTGAGAAGGATGCGCGGCAGCAGCCCGTATGTCACGGAATCGATCGCCGCGATGTTGAGATGGCCGGCACGCAGGTCGCGGATGTCGTCAAGGAGCGTTCTGGTGCGCTCGTAGTCGTGCAGCGTCTTGCGGCAATGCTCGAGGACAATGGCACCCGCATCTGTCAGCGTCACCCCTTCCGGGGTTCTCTCGAACAGGCGAACCCCCATCTCGGCTTCGGTGCTGATGATCTTGCGGTTCACGGTCGTCGACGAGACGTTGAGGATTGCCGAGGCTTTCCGGATCGAGCCCTGCCGGGCGACTTCGTCAAAGTACCGCAGAAAGTTGGAATGCACCGTACAGCTCCTGAAAGGGGCGATGCAGAATATGCCTCACTGTTAGCATGTTTTTGCACTTTTTGCATCAGGCATATCCCTTCTACTCTTCGTGATGGAAGCCGGCACGGGGAACAGTCGGCCCATCGCCACAATCGTTGGAACCGGGAGAACTGCAAATGTCGCACGCAATTTCCAAAGGGGTAAACCGCCGCTCGTTTCTCAAGACCGTGGGCGCCGCCGCAGGCCTGGCGGGCGCGGGAACCTTCATCGCCATCTCGCGCGCAGCAGCACAGGACAAATTCAAGGTGTCGATGCAGCTCGGCTGGCTGACTGGCAACGGCAACCTTGGCGAGATCGCCGCCGACAAGCTCGGCTACTTCGCTGAGGAAGGCCTGGAATTCGAAATAGTACCGGGCGGGCCGAATGTCGACGGCGTCGCATCCGTCGCTTCCGGCCGCTCCAATCTCGGCCAAGTCTCGTCCAGCCCTTCGCTGCTTCTGGCGCGTTCGGCAGGCATTCCCATCAAATGCATCGCGGCCGGCTATCAGCAGCACCCCTACACCTACTTCTCGCTGAAGAAGAACCCGATCAAGACCCCGCAGGACATGATCGGCAAGGTCATCGGTACTCAGGCGACAGGACGCATCCTTTTGCGAGCCCTGTTGGCAAAGAATGGCATTTCCGAAGACCAGGTCGAGCTCAAGGTGATCGGCAGCGACATGGCACCGCTGATGACCGGGCAGGTGGACGCGATCACGGGCTGGAAAACCAACGTCAACGCGCTGTCGGTGCTCGGCGACGAGCGTGTCGACATGACCCTGTGGGATGCCGGCATCCAGCTCTATGCCAATCCGTTCTACACCACCGACAGCGTGCTGGCCGAACATGGCGACAAGGTCGAAGCGATGATCCGTGCGATCTCCCGAGGCTGGGGATGGGTGCGTGAAAATCAGGAGGAGGCCGTCGACCATCTCGTCGAGCGCCTGCCCAATGTCGACAGGGATAGCGAACTCAAGGCCGTGCCGCTCGTGGTCGACTATTCCTTCAGCGAAAGCACCAAGACCGGCGGCTGGGGTGTTATGACGCGTGAGAACTGGCAGGCCCAGATCGATACCTATGCGGAACTCGATCAGTTCGCCAAGGATGCTCCGACGGTCGACGACATCATGACGCTGGACATTCTCGACAAGACGGCCGACGTCCGCCCGAAGGTCGGCTGATCCAATGGTCGCTGTTTCGACGAATGGCGCTGCAGGAACCCAGGTCCCTGCAGCCAGCCTGCGCAATGCCTGGGTCAAGTTCGGGCAGTTCACGGCTATTCAGGACATCAGTCTTGAGATCGAGGCGGGCGCCTTCTATTCGATCCTCGGCCCGTCCGGTTGCGGCAAGTCCACATTGCTTCGTCTGGTCTCCGACCTCATCCCGCCGGCGGCGGGTGAGGTCTCGGTCTTCGGCAAAACGACGGAGGCAGCGCGACTGGCGCGCGAGTTCGCCTTCGTCTTCCAGGACGCAACGTTGCTGCCCTGGCGCAGCGCCCTGAAGAATGTCGAACTTCCGCTGGAGATCGGCCGCAGCCGCGGCATCGACATTCCGGTCAGCGACAAGACCCCGATGGAGCTTCTCGAACTGGTAGGGCTCAAGGGGCGCGAGAACGCCTTGCCGCACGAACTCTCAGGCGGCATGCGCCAGCGTGTGGCGATCGCCCGCGCGCTGGTGTGCCAGCCAAAGCTGCTTCTGATGGACGAGCCGTTCGGCGCCCTCGACGAGATGACCAGGGACCATCTCAACCTGCAGCTTCTGAAGGTGTGGGAAGAGACGGGCGTGACGATACTGTTCGTCACGCACTCGATCCCCGAGGCGGTGTTTCTCGGGCAGAAGGTGCTGATGCTGAAGGCGCATCCAGGCCGGTTGCACGAAATCGTCGATATCGATCTGCCGTATCCGCGCAGTATCGCACAGCGCGATACGCCGGAATTCACCCGCTATTCCGCGCATCTGCGCGGACTGCTGGAGGCGTGCTGATGACCACCCTCGAAAACGCATTGAATGTGATCCAGACAGACGAAGCCGCCGAGATCGCCGCGGCACGGCGAAACCGGGTGATCGCCATCGCCACGCCGGTGGCAACCGCTGCGGCGCTGATTGCGGTGTGGGAAGTCGGCGTGCGTGCTTTTGGCGTGCCCGATTACATCGCGCCCACGCCGAGTGCCGTGGCATCGACGCTCGTCGGCGAGTTTCCGCAGCTCATGCGCAACTTCTGGCCGACCTTCTACGAAAGCGTATTGGGGTTTGTCGTCGGCAATCTGGCCGCGGTTCTGATCGCCGTGGCGTTCGTGCATAGCCGGTTGGCCGAGCGCGCATTCTTTCCGATCGCGGTCTTCATCAACACCATCCCCATCCTGGCCATCGCGCCGATCCTGGTCCTGATTTTCGGGGCAGGCCTGACGGCGAAGGTGGTGATCGCGGCGCTTATCTGCTTCTTCCCGACCCTGGTCAACATGGTGCGGGGCCTGCAGGCGGTCAGCCCGCAGGCGCTGGAGCTGGCCCGTATCCTGTCGGCCTCAAAGTCGGAGGTGTTCTGGAAGATCCGCCTGCCGTCCTCGCTGCCGTTCCTGTTCTCGGCACTGAAGATCGCGGCCACCACCTGCGTCATCGGTGCGATCGTCGGCGAATGGTTCGGGGCCGATCTCGGGCTGGGCGCGTTGATCCTCGACGCCACATTCAACTTCCGCTCCGCCTTGCTCTACGCGACCGTCTTCCTGTCGTCCGGCCTGTCGGTGCTGTTGTTCGTCTCGGTCTCGGTCGTTGAACGGCTGGTTGTGCGATGGTGAGCACAACCTGAGCAGAAGCAAAATTTGAACTGAAACAGGGCCGCCCGCAGCGGCTCAACGGGAGGAGTGCGCCGAAATGAGCACCAACACAACGCATATTTCCTTGAACCGAAGCGAGCAGATACCGGTCGTTGCCGATTGCGACGTGGTCGTCGTGGGCGGTGGTCCGGCCGGTCTGAGCGCGGCCGTCTCCGCTGCCCGGAACGGCTGCTCCGTCACCCTTCTGGAGCGCTACCATCACCTTGGCGGTATGGCGTCCGGCGGCATGGTTCTCGTTCTCGACGACATGGTCAACGACGGAAACGAGATCGTCACCACCGGTATCGTCAGCGAGTTCGTCGATCGGATGGCAGCGCAGGACGGCGCGGTCTATCCGCCGTCGCAGGACTGCCTCACCAACTGGGATATGTGGAAGAAGTGGTCGCGCTGGGGCTGCATCGACTTCCACAAGACCGGCATGCCGCAGCCGATCATCCATGCCGTCGCGTTCGACCCGGACTGCTGGAAGCGTGTCAGCCTCGACCTCGTGCGCGAAGCCGGCGTGAACCTGCGCCTGCATTCCTGGTTTTCCGAAGCGATGGTGGAGGACGGCCGCGTGACCGGCGTGATCTGCCAGACCAAGCTTGGTCGTCAGGCGATCCGTGCAAAGATGGTGATCGACGCCAGCGGCGACCTCGACGTGGCATCCTCGGCCGGGGCATCGTTCATGACCGGACAGTATATCGTCACGACCGTGTTCCGCCTGTGCGACGTCGACACGGACAAGGCGGAAGCCTTCGAATACGAGAACCCGGAAGAATACAAGGCGCTCGACCGGCAGGTGCGCCGGGTCATCGGCGGTGCCTGGGGCATGTGGTGGCTGAAGACGCCCCTGCCGGGCATCGTGTGGTGCAACTGTCCGCACATGCCGGGTTATGACGGCCTCTCGCCCGAGGACATGCTGGCCGCCGAGGTGGAAGGCCGCTCGCGGATGATGAAGCTGCTGGCTTTCGTACGCGAAAACCTGCCGGGCTTCGAAAACGCAAAGATGCTGGGCGCCGCGGAGCAGATCGGAATTCGCCAGACGCGGCTGTTGCAGGGAGAATATGTCGTCACGCGCGACGACGTGCGCTCTCGTCGCCACTTCTCCGACAGCGTCTGCCGTGGCCGCGACTATTACACGCCGTTCCGCGCACTGCTGCCCAAGGGCATCGACAATCTGATCGTTGCCGGCCGGCACTACTCCGTCGAGAGCGAGGCACAGAAGCTTTCGCGCGAGATCCCGCCCTGTATGGCCCAGGGCGAGGCGGCCGGCGTGGCGGTCGCGGTGGCGCTGGACCAGAACTGCGCGCTGCGGGACGCCGATGTCGCGACCATCCAGAAACGCATGCGCGCGCAGGGCGCTGACCCGGGCGACGTTCCGTCTGCAAACGCACTCGTCGAAAATGTCGCCGCCGAATGAAGGACACGACCGTGAATACCGATACTCTCCCACTTTCCGGAGTCCGCATCCTGGACTTCACCCAGGTCATGCTCGGCCCCTGCGCCACGCAGATGCTGGCGGATTTCGGCGCCGATGTGATCAAGATCGAACGGCCGGGCGCCGGCGACCTGTCGCGCAATTTCTTCGATCAACGGTCCGAGGCCGGCATGAACAATGCCGTCTATTCCTCGCTCAACCGCAATAAGCGCTCCGTGGAAATCGACACCAAGTCGCCTGCCGGCAAGCAGATGGTCTACGACCTTGTGCGTCAGGCCGATGTTGTGGTCGATAACTTCCGCGCCGGCGTCATGGACCGTCTCGGCTTCGGCTACGAGACTTTGAAGGCGATCAACCCGCGCATTATCTGCGCCTCTGGCACGGGGTTCGGTGAAAAGGGTCCCTATGCCCATAAGGGTGGGCAGGATGTGCTGGCGCAGGCGATGAGCGGTGTCATGGAGAAGACCTCCGACCCGTCCATACCGCGCTCTATCTACCCGACGACGCTGTGCGACTATACCGCCGGAATGCATCTGGTTCAGGGCGTTCTTGCCGCCCTTCTGGCGCGCGGCAAGACGGGCCACGGCCAGAAGGTCTCGGTGTCGCTCTACGATTCCATGATCGCGATGCAGATGCAGGAAGCCGCTCAATGGAGCAAGCATCGCGAAGTGCTCAACTGGGCCGCGATGCCGCTCACCGGCGTGTTCGACACCACGGATGGCGCGCTGGTCGTGGTCGGTGCCTTCAAGGCAAATCCCCTTCGCGACATCTGCACCGCTCTGGGGATCGAAGACCTGTCGAACCGGTTTCCCGATCTCGCCAGCCAGCGTGCGGACAAGCCCTACCTGCAGGGGCGTTTCCGGGATGCCTTCGCGACGAACACGACTGCCCACTGGATCGCGCGGCTGGAGGAACAGGACTTGCTGTGCGCGCCGGTGCGCGCGCTCAGCGAGGCGTTAGACGACCCCCAGACTGCCATCAACGGCATGCTGCTCGATTTCGAGCATCCGGTGCTGGGACAGCTCACGGTCGTCGGCTCGCCGGTTCATCTCAGCGACGCACCGTTGGTCCTCCGGCACGCGCCGCCGCGTCTCGGCGAACATACCCAGGAGGTGATCGACGAGTTCGGCCTGCACCCGACGGCGAGGGCAGCGGAATGACAGTTCGCCTCGAAGTCGACGGGCATGTGGCAAGGGTGACGATCGACCGGCCTGAGCGCATGAACGCGGTGGACGCCGATACGGAAGCGGCGCTGGAAGCGATCTGGCAGAAGATCGGGAGCGACGACGCGCTCCGTTGCGTCGTTCTGACCGGCGCGGGCGACCGTGCGTTCTCGGCGGGCGCGGACCTTAAATCAGGTTCCGGCCTCTCAGGGCTGGAATACTGGGCGCGGCAGAACCCCAACGGTTTCGGCGGCATCTCATTGCGCGAGAGCCTGAACGTGCCCGTTATCGCGCGGGTCAACGGGCTGGCTCTGGGCGGCGGCATGGAGATGGTCCTTGGCTGCGACATCGTCATCGCTGCGGATACCGCGCGTTTCGGCCTTCCCGAGGCGAAGGTGGGGCGCTTGCCGCTCGACGGCGGCATGGTCGCGTTGCAACGGCTCGTGCCGCGCAACATCGCGGCGGGCCTGATGTTGACGGGCCGTATGATGAGCGCGACCGAGGCCGCCGCCTACGGCCTCGTGAACGCGGTCGTGCCTGCCGAACGGCTGGACGCGGAGGTCGATGCCTGGGCGGCCGACATTCTCGCCTGTGCGCCTCTGTCGACCAAAGCCATAAAGGCAACGGTGCGAAAGACCGCCCATCTCTCACCGCGCGAGGCGCGCTCCTTCCAGACCCCGGAGCTGATCGCAGCGCTCCTTTCCGAAGATCAGGACGAGGGTGTGCTGGCCTTCCGGGAGAAGCGGGCACCTGTCTGGCAGGGAAAGTGAGCTGCAATGCCTCTGGTCATCACGAGCGCGTGCATCGACGTCAAGGATGGGATCTGCACGACAAGCTGCCCCGTCGATTGCATCTACGAAGGCGAGCGGATGTTCTACATCCACCCGGTGGAATGCATCGAATGCGGCATGTGCGAAAGCATTTGTCCCGTTGACGCAATCCGCTACGCCGACGAGGTGGGCGAAGCTGAACAAGCGTTTGTGCGTATCAACAATGACGTGTTTTATGACGCCGACGGAAAACTGAACGAGCCTGGAGGCTGGCGCCGCGGCGACAAGCCGATACCGGACCACCGCGCAGTGCATGAATTCCCACGTAGAATGATCGAGGACAAGACAGCATGAAGGCATAGTAGCCGCGGTTCCGACACCGGTTGACGAGAATGGTCGTGCCCTGAAAGAGGCCTTCCTGGAGCACTGCGGCTGGGCACTGGCCAATGGCTGCGATGCCCTGAACGTGCTTGGCACGACGGGCGAGGCCAATTCGCTCGGCGTCGCGCAACGCAAGCACGTCATGGCCTGGGCGGCAGGGGCGTTCGATGCCGGCAAGCTGATGGTTGGCACCGGCCTGCCGGCGCTGGAAGACACGCTCGACCTGACCCGGTCGGCCGCCGACATGGGCTATCGGGTGGCCCTCGTCCTGCCGCCGTTCTACTACAAGCCGGTCAGCGATGATGGTCTCGTGGCCTGGTATGAAGCGCTGGATCGCGCGCTCGGCGATACGCCGATCCAGGTCTATTTCTACAATTTCCCGCAAATGACGGGCGTGCCGATCCCGGTCGACGTGGTCGCGCGCCTGGCGAAGGCCAATCCGCAACGCTTTGCCGGCATCAAGGATTCCTCCGGCGACCTGGCCTACTGCCGCGCGCTGGTGAAGGCGGTGCCGGGCCTCAAGGTTTTCCCGAGTTCGGAAACGGCCCTCGGGGAGGCGAAGGAGGCGGGCTTTGCGGGATGTATCTCTGCGACGGTCAACATCAGCGCCCCGCTCTGCGCGACCCTTGTCGAAAAGGGAGACGAAAACGGCCTTGCTGCCCGGATCGGCAAGTTGCGGGCCGACATCGCCGCGCATCCTCTGGTTCCGGCGGTCAAATATCTCGTCGGCAAGCGGTCCGGCGACACAATCTGGAACCGTGTACTTCCGCCATTCGTCCCGCTTGGCGATGTCTCGCGTGCGGCGCTCGACAGCATCGCCGAACAGGTTTGAATCCGGGGAGAGCGGCAATGGACAAGCACGACAATCTGATCGGCGGCGCGTGGGTCGGCGCTGATACCTATGGCGAGAACCGCAATCCCTCGAACTGGGACGAGGTGATAGGCCTTTATGCGCACGGCAGCAGCGCCGATGCGGAGAGGGCGGTGGAGGCAGCGCGTGCTGCGGCACCGGGTTGGGCCGCGCCACACCGCAAGCGCGCCATGATCTCCTGGAGGCTGTGGGCCGCAAGCTCGCCGAACGGTCGCAGGAAATCGGCCGCCTGCTGTCGCGGGAGGAAGGCAAGACGTTGGCCGAAGGCATCGGCGAAACCATGCGGGCCGCCCAGGTGTTCAAGTTCTTCGCCGGCGAGGCCTTGCGCGTGACCGGGGACATGCTGGCATCGGTGCGCCCCGACATCGATGTCGAGGTGACCCGCGAGCCGGTCGGCGTCGTCGGCCTGATCACGCCATGGAATTTCCCGATCGCCATTCCTGCGTGGAAGACAGCCCCGGCACTCGCTTACGGCAACTGCGTCGTCCTCAAGCCGGCCGATCTGACGCCTGCCTGCGCGCATGTCATCGCACGGCTGCTGGACGAATGCGGCTGCCCGCCGGGCGTCTTCAATCTCGTGATGGGCCGCGGTTCGGTGGTTGGCGAAACGATCGTCACGCATCCCGGCGTCGATGCTCTCTCGTTTACCGGGTCTGTGGGCACCGGCAGCCACATCGCCGAGGTCTGCGGGAGACTGAAGCGCAAGTGCCAGCTCGAGATGGGCGGCAAGAATCCGATGGTGGTGCTCAACGACGCCGATCTCGACGTAGCGGTTTCGGCTTGCCTTAACGGGACATTTTTCTCCACCGGTCAGCGCTGCACCGCTTCGTCTCGGCTGATCGTCGAGGACGGCATCCACGACGCGTTCGTCGAAAGGCTCGTTGCCGGGATGCGGGCTCTGCGGGTAGGGGATGCGCTCGCACCCGAAACGCAGATCGGACCGGTCGTCGACGGCAAGCAGCTTGATTCCAACCTCGCCTATGTCGACCTTGCCGGCAAGGAAGGAGCCGAAGTGATCGGCGGCGAGCGGCTCGAACTTGCGACAAACGGCTTCTTTCAGGCGCCGGCCCTGTTTCTCGGTACCGACAATTCCATGCGCATCAACCGCGAGGAAATCTTCGGGCCTTGCGGCTCGATCATCAAGGTCGGGGACTTCGATGAAGCGCTTGCGGTGGCCAACGACACCGAATTCGGCCTGTCCGCCGGCATCTGCACAACGAACCTGAAATCGGCGCGCGAGTTCAAGCGCAGGTCCCAGGCTGGCATGGTGATGGTCAATCTGCCGACGGCAGGTGTCGACTTCCACGTGCCGTTCGGCGGTCGCAAGAGCTCTTCCTACGGTCCGCGCGAGCAGGGACGGTATGCGGCCGAATTCTACACGACGGTGAAGACCGCATACGTCTTCGCGGGGTGAATCGAATGGGAGACGACGTCTGGCGTGATCGTTTTCTCGGCCTATGCGACGAGGTCGCGAGCTGGTCTGAAGACCGCGACTTCAAGGTCGGCGCGGTGGTTGTCGGGCCCGGCCACGAGATCCGCGCGACTGGCTATAACGGCCTGCCGCGTGGCGTCTCGTCAGCCGACGAGCGCCGTTTCGACCGCGCGAGCGGCGAGAAATTCTTCTGGATCGAACATGCCGAGCGCAATGCCATCTACAATGCGGCGCGCGCGGGAACTGCACTCGCGGGATGCACGATCTACGTGAACCGCTTCCCCTGCGCGGATTGCACCCGCGCGATCATACAGTCGGGCATCGTCTGCGTTGAATGTCCGCCGAAGCCCCGGAACGATGGAAAACTCGATCACAGTTTCGATGTTTCAGAGACCATGCTGCGCGAGGCGGGTATTTCCCTCCTGACGCTTGATGAGCCGCCTGCGCACAAAAACTGATCCAACAGCCTTCCGGACCTTACCGATCGAGATTGGCGTTCCGTGCTGAAAGCCAGCGCAGCACGATGGATTCATCGATGTCCAAGCCTTTCAGTGGCTGCCGATAGCGTCGCCGCAGTGTTTGGATTTCGTCACTCAGCGTGCCATCCTGCCAGGCTTCGATGACCGCAGGGTGCACGTAGCACCGTCGACAAACGGCGCGGGTGTTGCGCAGGCGCTTCGCCACCGCGTCCAGCACTTCGTTGAGCGCGATTGCCTGCTGGCGCTTCGAGGGCGGCAACTCCCTGGCCGCCAGCGCGAGCGCGGCAGAAACCGTCGCGCCCCAGGTGCGAAAGTGCTTGGACGTGAACTCCGCACCGATGGCAGTCCTGATGTAGTCGTTGACGTCCTGCGAGCGGATATCGCGTCGTTCACCGTCGTCGCCGAGATATTGGAACAGACGCTGGCCCGGCAGTTCCTGCACTGCGCGTACGACTGACGCGACCCTCCGGTCGGTGAACTTCAGGCGCCATTTCTGCCCGGATTTCCCGATGAAGGAAAAACGCAGGCTTGCCCCTTCCACATCGAGGTGTTTCGAGCGCAACGTGGTCAGGCCGAAACTCTTGTTGTCACGGCTGTAGATGTCGTTTCCGACCCGGATCAGCGTGTTGTCGAGCAGTCTGACTACCGAAGCCAGAACCCGCTCGCGTGGCAGGCCACGCCTTCGAAGATCGCTGTCGATCTGTTTGCGAAGTTTCGGCAGTGCGCGGGCGAACATGGCAAGGCTCGAAAACTTCGCTTCGTCGCGACAGGCCGTCCAGGCCGGATGGTAACGATACTGCTTGCGTCCGCGCTGGTCACGGCCGGTGGCCTGGATGTGCCCCTCTGCCAGAGTGCAAATCCACACATCCATCCACGCAGGTGGTATGGCCAGCGCCTTGATCCGCCCGATAATGGTTTCGCTTCCGAGGCGTTTGCCTTTCTCGTCGAGATAGACGAAGCCCTTTCCAACACGGCGCCTGCGGATGCCCGGTTCGGCATCGTTTACATAGACCAGATCGGCGCGCTCTGCGGCCTCCGACGGGTCATTGCCCGCAACCAACGCGTCCATCGCCGTCAGTAGCCGCCGATGATGGGCAGGATTTCGCCCGTGATGTAGCTGGAGCACTGCGGTGACGCGAGGAAGACATAGGCCGGCGCGATCTCCTCGGGCTGTGCCGGTCGCTTCATCGGCGTGTTCGCACCGAAAGTCGCGACCTGCTCCGCGGGGCGCTCGGAGGGGTTGAGGGGTGTCCAGACCGGCCCCGGCGCGACGCAATTGACGCGGATACCCTTCGAAACGAGGCTGGAGCCGAGCGCGCGCGTGAACGCGTGGATGCCGCCCTTGGTCATGGAGTAGTCAAGCAGTTCCGCGCTCCCTTCGATGCCGGTCACGGATCCGGTGTTGACGATCGCGCCGCCGTTCTTCATGTGCTTCACGGCGGCGCGCGCCATGTACAAATAGCCGTAGAGGTTGGTTTTCAGGGTCGTATCGAAGTGCTCGCTTGTGAGGTCCTCGAGACCGGCCGCGTGATACTGGAAGGCGGCATTGTTGACGAGCACGTCGAGCCTGCCGAATTCCTGCACGACCTGCTCCACGGCATGCTGGCAGTAGGCTTCATCGCTGACGTCTCCCGGAAGAAGCAGGCAACGCCGACCTTCATCAGCAACGGCCAGCCGCGTCGTCTCGGCGTCTTCGTGTTCGCTCAGATACGAAATGGCGACGTCGGCGCCTTCACGGGCAAACAGAACCGCGACGGCGCGGCCGATGCCGGAATCGCCGCCGGTGATCAGTGCAGTCATGCCTTCCAGCTTGCCCGAGCCACGCCAGAACGGCGCGTCGTACATGGGCGGCGGCTCGAGTATCGCCTCGTCGCCCGGCTTGGCCTGATGCTGTTTCGGAAAGGGCGGCACCGGATAGGTTCGGGCGCCTGCCTGCATCGCGCCGGGCTTCGCGCCGTCGCCTTGCTCCTGGTCGCTGCTGTCCACCTGCTGCTGGATGCGGTGCTGCTGCTCGACGGCGTCGGCAGCGGTTTCATCGTGCTTCTGGTCAGCCATCGTCTGCTCCTCGATTTTGAGCGCAGAACGGCGGTGGATCGGTATGGTTCCAGACGGCTTCGAATTCGCAATGCCGCCCCGGATCGCCGCCGCGGAACCTTCGCCAGCGCCCCGTGTTGTGGAGCATACGGAGAAGCATCGATGGCGACGAGAGCCCTCTGGAAAGGCCATCTCAGTATCGGAGAATTGAGTTGCGCGGTTGCCCTCTACGCAGCCGCGACGACTTCTGACCGCGTCTCTTTCCATATAGTCAATCGAAAGACCGGCAATCGCGTCCGGCGCGAATACGTTGATGAGGAAACCGGCAAGCCGGTCGATCGCGACGATCAGGTCAAAGGCTACGAGACGTCCAAGGGCAACTACGTGCTGCTCGAACCGGATGAGATCGCGGCGGCGGTGCCGGAGAGCGACAAGACGCTGGCAGTCGAGAGTTTCGTCCCGTGCGACGAAGTCGACACGGTCTATTTCGACAAGCCCTATTTCGTGGCGCCGGCAGACGAAGCGGCCGAAGAGGCATTCGCCGTGATGCGCGAGGGCATGCGCAAGAAGAAGGTGGTTGCGTTGGCCCGCGCCGTACTGTTCCGGCGGGTGCGCACCCTGCTGATCCGGCCGCGGGGCTGTGGCCTCCTCGCCAACACGCTGAACTTCGACTACGAGGTGCGCGCTGCCGACGATGCGTTCGACGCCGTGCCCGAAATGAAGATCAAGGGCGAGATGCTCGACCTCGCCAAGCACATCATCGACACCAAATCCGGCACGTTCGACCCGTCCGCCTTCGACGACCGCTACGACGCGGCGCTCGCCGAACTGGTCAAGGCCAAGGCGGAGGGCCGCGAGATCGAAAAGCCGAAGCGAAAGCGCGAGGGCAAGGTCATCGACCTGATGGAAGCGCTGCGCGAGAGTGCCGCCGCCGCCGGCAAGGGAAAGCGGAACGCGAAGAAGAAGGCTTCGACGGCTTCAACACCCAAACGCAAGGCCGGTTGAGCAATGGCGCTCGACACATATCGCCGCAAGCGCGACTTCGAAAAGACGCCCGAACCGAAGGGCGCGGATCGCAAGGCTGCGGCCGGAAACAGCTTCGTCGTGCAGAAGCATGACGCGCGCCGACTTCACTACGATTTTCGACTGGAGATGGACGGCGTTCTCAAGAGCTGGGCCGTGACGCGCGGCCCGAGCCTTGTGCCGTCGGAGAAGCGGCTTGCCGTCCATGTCGAGGACCATCCGCTCGACTATGGCGACTTCGAGGGAACGATCCCGAAAGGCGAATATGGTGGCGGCACGGTCATTGTCTGGGATCGCGGGACGTGGACGCCGGAAGGCGATGCGGAGAAGGGGCTTAAGAAGGGCCATCTCGAATTCACGCTCGAGGGCGAGAAGCTTTCCGGCCGTTGGCATCTCGTGCGGATGGCGAAGCGGCCGCGAGAAAAGCGCGACAACTGGCTGCTGATAAAGGGCGACGACGACCAGGCCCGCTCGGAAGACGATCCCGACATTCTGGAGGAACGGCCGGAATCCGTCAAAACCGGCAGGGAGGTCGCGGACGTGGCCGGCGAGGAGCCAGGCTGGTCGTCCCGGACCGGCAAGATCGACAAGGCGCCACAGAAGGCTGCACCCGCGGTTCGTGGCACGAAGAAGGCGCGCATGCCGGAATTCGTCGCGCCGCAGCTCGCCACGCTGAAGCCGCACGCGCCTGCCGGCAAGGGCTGGATCCACGAGATCAAGTTCGACGGATACCGTCTCCAGGCCCGCATCGAAAAGGGCAAGGTGACATTGCTGACCCGAAGCGGTCTCGACTGGACTGCGAAATTCGGCAAAGACGTGCCGAAGGCGCTTGGCGCGTTGCCGGTCGAGCAGGCTATCCTCGATGGCGAACTGGTCGTCGAAGCTTCAGGCGGCGCTTCGGACTTCTCAGCGCTGCAGGCGGATTTGAGCGCCGGTCGCGCCGACCGTTTCATCTACTATGCCTTTGATCTTCTCTATCTGGACGGTCGCGACCTGCGCGGGGCCGCGCTCGTGGATCGCAAGGCGGCGCTGGCCAAGCTTATCGAGGGCGCGCCGGATACGCTACGCTACTCCGACCACTTCGAAGAAGACGGCGAGATTGTGCTGCGCCACGCCTGCCGCCTCAGTCTGGAGGGCGTCGTTTCCAAGCGTGCCTCCGGCAAATACGCCTCCGGTCGTGGGCGCGACTGGGTCAAGTCGAAATGCAGCGACCGGCAGGAGATGGTCGTTGGCGGCTTCATGCCTTCGACAACGTCGAAACAGGCCATCGGTTCGCTCGTGCTCGGCGTCTACGACGACGGCAAGTTGCGTCACGTGGGGCGTGTCGGCACCGGATTCAGTCGCGATGTAGCACGGGACCTCTACGCGCGGCTCAGCGCCCTGGAGCGCAAGACGTCTCCGTTTGCCGACAAGCTCGACGCGGTAGCCCGGCGCGGCGTCCGTTTCGTCAAACCGCAATTGGTCGCCGAGGTCGAATTTCGCGACTGGACTGCGGATGGCAGGCTGCGCCATGCTGCGTTTCGTGGCCTGCGGGAGGACAAGCCCGCCGGCGAAGTGGTGCGCGAGGATGAAGGCGTGGCAACCAGAAAGGCGTCGACCTCAAAGGTGAAGCTCACGCACCCCGACCGTGTCTACTGGAAGGATGCCGGTGTCACCAAGGAGGGGCTTGCGAGCTATTATGCTCAGGTCTGGCGGTTGATGGCCCCGCATGTCGTTTCGCGCCCTCTGGCGCTTGTGCGCTGCCCGCAAGGCACAACCCAGCAGTGCTTCTTCCAGAAACACGGTTGGAAGGGGATGAGCGGCGAAATCATGACACGTCGCGATCCGCAGGGAGACGGCGAGGATGACACCCTGATAGCCGTCGATTCCCTGGATGGACTGGTCGGCCTCGTCCAGGGCGCTTCCCTGGAAATCCATACTTGGCAGGCCAGCCTCGACGAGCTCGAAAGGCCGGACCAGCTCGTGATCGACCTCGATCCGGGCGATGGCGTTGCCTGGAGTACGGTGATCGACGCTGCGCTTGAGGTGCGTGAGCGGCTGGAAGCCGCCAAGCTCACCGCTTTCGTCAAGACCACTGGCGGCAAGGGCCTCCATGTCGTCGCGCCCCTGAAACCCTCGGTCGGCTGGGACGGGTCAAGGACTTCGCGCGGCAACTTGCCGATTCCATGGAAGCGGATGCTCCGGACAGTTTCATCGCCAAGGCGACCAAGGCGGAGCGCAAGGGCAGGATATTCGTCGACTATCTGCGTAACGGCCGCGGCGCGACCGCGATTGCGCCGTATTCAACGCGTGCGCGAAAGGGCGCAACGGTTGCCATGCCTCTGGGCTGGGAGGATCTAGGGCCTGAGATCGGCCCAGGCTACTTTACCGTCGACAATGCGATGGCGCGGCTCGACAATCTCGATGCCGATCCATGGGCCGATTTCAGAAAGGCCGCTGCTCCGCTCGCCGCGAAAAAATCGTAGCCGTCAGCGCGATTTGCCGCCCTTCTTCTCGGCCTCGACGCTTTTACGCAGCGCGTCCATGATCGAAACCACATTGTCGGGCGTCTCGGCCGGTGCTTCCTTCTTCCCACCCTTTCGCGGTGCCGGCGGCTTCTGCTTTTTCTTCTTTGAAGAAATGATGCGTTTCAGGCGCTTCTGCACCGGGTCCTGCACCATGGAAGGGTCCCATTCGGCGGTGCGCTCTTCGATCAGCTTGCTGATTATGCGCAGCGCTTTTGTATCCGGTTTGCCTTTGTCGATGCCGGAGAAATAGTCTTCCGCTTCCCGCACCTCGTCACCGTATCGCAGCGTCCAGACGACGATGCCTTTGCCGCGCGGCTCCAGCATCAACGCGCGCTCTCGCCGGTAGAGCACCACACGCGAAATGCCGACCATCCCCGTGGCGGCCATCGCATCGCGGATCACCGAAAAGGCTTCTTCGGCGATCTTGTCGTCGGGCGTGAGATAATGCGCCTTGTCGAGCCATATCCAGGGAATCTCCTCCCTAGCCACGAAGGTGTCTATGTCTATGGTTCGTGCGCTTTCGAGCGCGACCGCCTCCAGTTCGTCATCCTCGAGCAGGATGAACCTGTCCTCGGAAACAGGGTAGCCCTTGACCTCGTCGCTCTCGCGAACCGGCTTGCCGGTTTCCTCGTCGACATAGCGACTTTCGACGCGATTGCCGGTGGCTCGGTTGATTGTGTGAAAACGCACTTTGCCTCTGGGCGAGGTGGCAGGAACCATCGCAACCCGGCATGTCACCAGCGAAAGCCGCAGATAACCCTTCCAGAAGCTGCGTGGCGCCATTGCCGTCTCCACGTTCCAGATCAGGCAACGTGGGAGCTTCTCCTTCGTTCCGTCTGCCCTGCAGGGCAACGGCAAGGGCGCTGAGACGCTGGACATCGACGGCTGGCAATCGCGATGGAAACCTCGGCGCGGGAAACGCCGCGGCCGATGCTCACGACCGCATCACGCGGCCTCCACTGACGTGAAGGCCGATTTGGAGGTCTTGCGCGCGCTTGCAAGAAGTCCTCGGGTGTAGTCTTCGCTCGGCGCGTTGAAGATGTCCGCCGTCTTGCCCTGCTCGACGATCCTGCCTCGGTTCATCACCAGCACCCGGTCGCACAGTTCGCGCACCACCGCGAGGTCGTGGGAAATGAAGACGTAGGTCAGGTCCAGTTCCTCACGCAGTTCGCGCAGGAACGCCAGCACCTGCGCCTGCACGGACACGTCGAGTGCCGAAGTCGGCTCGTCGAGAAGCAGGAGTTTCGGGTTCAGCGCGACGGCACGAGCGATGCACACACGTTGCTTCTGGCCGCCCGACAGTTCGTGCGGGTAGCGATAGCGGAACAGGCGCGGCAACTGCACGATGTCCAGCAGCCTGTCCACCTCCGCGTCGATGTCACGCCGCGACAGCTTCGACTGGATGCGGAACGGTTCGCCGATGGCATCGCCGATCGTGTGGCGCCCGTTGAGCGCCGAATGCGGATTCTGGAAGACGAGCTGCATATGCCGGCGCATGAGCCGCAAAGGCTCTCCGGAAAGCCCGGTAATGTCCTGCCCGTCAAAGATCACCTGTCCGCCGGTCGGCTCGATAAGGCGCAGCACGAGGCGGGCGATCGTCGATTTGCCGGAGCCGGATTCGCCGACGATGCCGAGTATCTCTCCCTTGGCCACGGAGAAATCGACCGCGTCGACGGCACGGACTTCGCCGCCCGAGCGCGTCGCGTAGACCTTCGACAGATCCTTGACCTCGAGCAGCGGCGCGCTGGCCGTCGGCGCTTGCTGCAGGTCGAGCGGAGCGTCGATATCGGGAACGGCGGCAAGCAGCTTTCTGGTGTAGTCGTGCCGAGGCGCGCGCAGGATTTCGACGGTCTCGCCTTCCTCGACGATTTCGCCGTGGTACATCACCGCGCATCGCTTCGCCACGGTCGCGATGGCGCCGACGTCGTGGCTGATCATGATGACAGTGAGGTTCAGCTTCTCGACAAGCTCGTTGATGAGGTCGAGCACCTGTGCCTGAACCGTGACGTCGAGCGCGGTGGTCGGCTCGTCGGCAATCAGCAGGTCGGGCTTGCCGGACAGCGCCATGGCAATCAGCACCCTCTGGCGCATCCCCCGGAGAGCTGATGCGGATACTGATCGCAGACGCGTGACGGATCAGGGATGCCGACCTGGTCGAGCAGTTCCTCGCTGCGTGCGCGGCGCGCTTTCTGGCGCGTCGGTGTGCCGGTCGCGCGGCCATGCGCGGCGATCACGTCGCCGATCTGCTGCCCGATCGTGAACAGCGGATTGAGATAGGTCATCGGGTCCTGAAAGATCATAGAGATCCGTACGCCGCGGATCTTCTTCCATTCCACGTCGCTCAGAGTCGATAGGTCTGTCCCGTCGAAAGCAATGCTGCCGCTGATCGTGCGTGAGCGCTTCGGACCTATGCCGAGGATGGAACGGACCAGCACCGTCTTGCCTGAGCCGGACTCCCCGACGATGCCCAGCGTCTCGCCACGCTTCACGGTGAGGTTGATGTTCTTCAACACATGGACCGGGCCGTCGAACGTATCGATGTCGAGCGTGAAGTCTCTGATCTCGAGTAGGTCGCTCATCGTTCGCGGCTCCTCGGATCGAGAATGTCACGCAAGCCGTCGCCGAGAAGGTTGAAGCCCAGCACGGTCAGGAAGGTCGCGGCTCCGGGGAAGAAGGAATACCACCACCAGTCGGGCATGTAGCTGCGCGCCACCGAGATCATGGCACCCCATTCCGGCGCCGGCGGACGCGCGCCCAGCCCGATGAAACCGAGGCTGGCGGCCGAAAGGATCGCCATGCCCATGTCCATGCTCATCTTGACGATGATCGGCGACCAGCAGTTCGGCAGGATGTGATGCCAAAGGATCCATGGCGTGCGAGCGCCGAGCGAGCGGGCGGATTCGACGAACAGCTCTTCCTTGACCGAAAGCGTCTTGGCTTCGACCAGGCGGACATAGCCCGGCCACCATACGATCGCCAGCGCTATGACGCAGTTGGTAATCCCGGGGCCTAGGGCGGCGACGATGGCCAGCGCGAGCGCCAGACCGGGAACCGCCAGGAACAGTTCCGTGAGACGCATGATGGCCGCGCGGATGAAGCCGCCCTTGTAACCGGCGATGATGCCCAGCGGTATGCCGATGAGCGCACCGATACCGGTGATGAGCACCCCGATCCAAAGCGAGGTTCGGGCACCGACGATGACGCGCGACAGGATGTCGGAGCCCATCTCGTCAGTGCCGAAGAGGTGGTCGGCGCTGGGCGGCTGAAGCCGCTGAGCCATGTCGAAGCCGCCGGTCGTATGCTCGGGGTAGGGCGCTAGCCAGGGCCCGAAAGCTGCGAGAAACAGGAACAGCAGCACCAGAACGAGGCCCAGCATGGAGGAAAAGCTGCCGGCGAAGGTGTAGGCGTAGAGACGCCACTGGCGGATGCTGCTTTCGTGCCGCTCGCGGAAGGAGAGCCGGGCCGGGGGCGTGATGTCGTTGGTCGTCATCAGGCGTTCCTCAGGCGCGGGTCGATCCATGCATAGGCGAGGTCGACGATTGTATTGGCGATGATGAAGAAGAAGCCGATCAGCAGGGTCACGCCGATGACCGGCTTGAAGTCCGACGACAGCGCCGACGACACCGCGTAAAGGCCGATTCCCGGCCAGTCGAAGACGGTTTCCACCAGCACCGTCGACCCCAGCATCCAGCCGAAGCGCAGGCCAATCATCGCAAGCGTTGGCAGCATTGCGTTCTTGAGCGCGTAAAGCGCAACGATGCGGCGCGACGACAGGCCGTGCGCGCGGGCAGCGACGACGTGGTCGGATTGCAAAACCTCGACCATCTCGGCGCGATTGACGCGCAGGATTGAGGCCAGGCACGGAAAGGAAAGCACGACCGCAGGAAGGATGATGTGGCTGAGCGCCGTCCAGAACAGGGAGAACTGCCCGCGCAGAAGTGCATCCACGAGGAGCAGGTGCGTGATGGGTTCCGGCGGCCGTGCGACGAGCGGAAGGCGTCCGGATACGGGCAGCCAGCCCATCTGGACCGCGAAGAATAGCTGCAGGAGTATGCCGAACCAGAATGCCGGAAGTGCTACACCGGAGATGGAGAATATCCGCGTCAGGTGGTCGAACCAGCTATTGCGGTAGACAGCGGACAGCATGCCGAGCGGCACGCCGACGAATATGCCCAGGGCCATGGCGACAAGAACCAGCTCTATCGTCGCCGGTGCGTAACGCAGAAGCTCGTCGATGACGGGGCGCGTCGTCACGATGGATGTGCCGAGATCGCCCCGCAGCAGGCCACTCATGTAGATGATGAACTGCTCGGGAAGAGGCTTGTCGAGCCCGTTTGCCACGCGGATGGTCTCGACCATGTCCTCGGTGGCATTGGGGCCGGCGACGAGGCGGGCCGGATCGCCCGGCGCGACATTGGTGATGAGAAACGTCAGCGCGGCGATGCCGAGCATGGTTCCCACCAGGGTCGCCAGTTTCCGCAGCGTGAAGCTCAGCATGTGGCCTTTGGTCCTTGTCGGTGCGGGGAGCGCGGACGCTCCCCGCGTAGCGGTATTATTCCGCGTCGATCCACAGGGGATAGAGGTCGACCTCGCCGGTAAACCGTACGGGGCTGAACTTGAAGCCCTCCAGATAGTCGCGGTGTGCCCAGCGGCGGTTCTGGAGCATGCCGAACACCTCCGGCTGATCGGCGACAATCTGCGTCTGGATCTTTGCGTAGAGATCGGCGCGTTCGTCCCAGTCGGTGCTGGCGCGAGCCTTGTCGATCATACCGGCAACCTCCGGATTGTCGTAGAACGCCATCGCGTAATACTGGCCCCAGCTATTCTTATGATACTGATAGGCCACCGCATCCGGGTCGGTCGAGATCGGCGTGACGTAGACCGAGGTCATCGCCGGCGAGGTTTCAACCCGCGAGCCGTTGGCGACCATGTTGGGCCACTGCTCCGGCGTGATCTCGACGTTGATGTTCAGTTCCTTGAGGTTTTCGAGAAGCACCAGGCCGATACGACGCGCCTCTTCCAGACCGGCGACATGGACGTAAGGCAGCGTGATGCCCCCATCGGGATATTGGGATTTCGCCAGATATTCCTTCGCCTTGGCCATGTCCTGTCGCGGAATATCGGGGACGTCGATATGACCGCGCATGGCATCGGGCAGGGGGCTCGTCTGCAAGGACGCCGCGCCGTTGTAGATCTGGATGAGCGCATCGTAGTCGAGCGCGTAGGCAATCGCCTTGCGCAGGTTGATGTCGGCGGTGGGGCCCTGCTGAGTGTTGAACTTGATGCCGAAGGTGGTCATGCCCTTGTGGTTCTGGATCTCGATCCCGGGCGTGTTGGCGATCTGGACATAGTCGTCAGAGGTCAGGCCCTCGACAATGTCGACCTCGCCGCGCTGCAGCGACGCGCGCTGTGCGGACGGTTCGCGGATGATGCGGTAGATGACGCCAGCCGGACGGTTCTCGCCCTGCGGCCAGCCTTTCCAGTAGTCCGCGACGGCCTCGATTTCATAGAGGACGTTCGGCTCCCAGCGGCCGAGCTTGAAGGGACCGGACCCGGCCGCGTTTTCCGTCAGCCACTTCTCGCCATAGTCGCCGTCGACCTCGTTGGCCTTGACCTGCTCGGGATTGACGATGAACCACCAGGGCATGAAAGACAGGAACGGCGCGTAGGGCGCCTTGAGTTCGAACTGCACGGTGTAGTCGTCAACGACGGTGATGCCTTCGGGTGCGAGGAAGTCCTTCAGCATCCAGGCCACGCCCTTGTTGAGCTTGAGGCCGCGTTCGAAAGAATAGCGCACGGCCTCGGCGTTGACGGGGTCGCCGTTGTGGAACTTGGCGTTCTCGACCAGCTTGAAGGTCCAGGTCTTGCCGTCTTCGCTCGTCTCCCAGCTCTCGGCGAGCCACGGCTTGATCTCGGCTGGGTCGCCTTCGTATTTGACCAGCGCGTCATAGACGGCCTGCTGGATCATGCGCGTCGACCAGTCGTAGCGCACATGGGGATCGAGAACAGGGATCGCCTGGCGACCGGCAAAGACGATGATTTCGCCATTGTCGGTGCGCTCGAAGGCGGATGCCGGCGATGTCATCAGGGTGCCGCTCAGCAGCGCTGCTGCCATCGCGGCCAGAACAAGGTTTTTCTTCATCGATAGTTCCCCTTTTTCAGGTGTTCAACCCAAGCCTCAAATCATCTGGCGAACGACGCCTGCCACGACGCGCCGGGAGAGCAGAACAGGTGCATTCGTCTGGGTACGGACCTCATCCAGCATTGCGGCCGTGTAACCCATGCAATGCATGACCACGAGGTCGCAGTCGGCCACGCCCTTCGCGCCGTCCGATACGCCGTTTCCCGAATAGGGTGACGCCGACACCACGGTCGGCTCTCCTGCGAAGACGTGCCGGCGCGCAAATTCCGCGACCTGCCTTTCGAGCGGGACGATGACGCCCAGCTTGCGGCAGGAAGCGGCAAGCGCCTCGACGGTGGAGTCCACGATCCTCTGGGCTTCGACCACAAGCGTGTTCTTCAGCGGGTCGATGCGGGTACCGGTGCACAGAAGCACCACAAGATCAAATCCGCCGGCATCGATCTCGGCCAGGATTTCGTTCAGGCGCGCTTCGGTCCGTTCCTTGGAGGTAATGATCTCCGTGCCGTCGCGCAGGCGGGTCGCGAACGACAACTCGCCATCGTGTGCGCGAAACGTATCCAGCGCGTCGCCTTCAAGGTGGTCCAGGACTCCGAATTCTTGGAAGGCAGGTTTGGCGTCGAGCCCGGCCGTGATCTCGGCCATCATTTCCGGCACGATGTCGGAACGCGGGGTCTGGCCGATCGTAACGAATGCGATGCGCGCTATGCCGGACATGTGGCTCGGTTCCTCCTGCTGATGGAACCAAGCTAGCCGTCAAAAAGTCCGCGCGACTATAGGGAACTCCCCTAGGTGAGGAGGGAAACGCGGATTGGTGCTGCCGCTTCGCCGTGCAATCGCGTGCCTTCCACGGCAGCAAATCAGGGATGCCCGGCCTGAATCACCATGCGGATGAGGGCTGCCGAGGAAGCGACTTCCATTTTCGACATCACGTTCGAGCGGTGTATCTCGACGGTCTTCGGGCTGATGCCAAGCTGTCGCGCGATCGCCTTGTTTGAGAGCCCCTCGGCGACCAGCGACATGACCTGCCGCTCGCGCGCGGTGAGCCGGTTCACGCGCTCGGTGAACTCGCTCGACATGCCCGGCAGGGTAATCGGCTGCGACTGGTAGAGAAGCAGGCGCACGGCGCTGGCAATGATCCTGCGGGCGAGCACGACCGGCTTGCCAGTCACCTTGGCTGCCATCTCGCGGTCGGCTTCGGAAAAGCTCACAGAGTTGAGCACGATGATCTCACAGTCGGCGAGGTCGAACAGCGCGCGCGCAAGCGACTGCTTGTCGTTGTCGAGCGCATGGCTGGCTGTGATCCGATATGGCTGGAGCGCCGGGATGTCGAGTTCGTTGATCTGCCGTTCCAATGGCTGGATCAGGCCGACCGACGAGCCTTGCGCGGCCAGCGAAAAACCGCCGATTCCAGCGCGCGCTGCGCGTTGACGGTCAGGCAGGTGCTGTCGAAGTCGCGGAAAAGACCGGTCGAAAGGATAACGACCAGGTCGAATTCATTCGGCCGAAACGCGGCGACAAGTTGCGCCATGCGCTCGCCGATCCGCGCTTTGGAAACAACGATTTCGCTGTTGTCGGCCAGCCGGGTCACGATGCTGGTCTCGCCCGGTCTGACCCGGAGGTTGTCGATCTCTCGTGCCGACAGCCCGTCCAGCGCTCCCAGTTCCAGGGCCTCGATCGGCATGTCGAGATTGGCGAGTATGTCGCCGATCAGGTCGGAGCGCGGCGACTGCCCGACGCTGACGAACATCACCTTCTTCGGCGGGGCCGGGGCGGTGCTGTTGTCCGTCGTGGTCACGTGGCGAGATACTCCTGTCGACCCCGGGCGGAATGCCTATTCGTTGGGCAAGCGCGATATAGGGGCAGTTCCTTATATTGTCGGCCGGTCTCCGAAGCTAGCTTCTAGCGCATCTTTCGGAGGTGAATATGATCCGTGACTTCGAGGTGGACGAGATCGATCCGCTGGCAGTGGGCGCCTGGATACTTGGAACGGGCGGCGGTGGCAGCCCCTATCTGGCGCAGCTCAATCTCAAGAAACTTTATCGCGACGGCCGCAAATGCAGGCTTATCGACCCGCTGGAACTCGATGACGACGATGCGGTGGCTGTCGTTTCCAAGATGGGCGCGCCACTCGTCGGTCAGGAGAGGCTGGTGGACCCGGCGCATCTCGCGCGCGCCATGAAACTCATGGAAGAATATACGGGCAGGCCGTTCCGCGCGGTTATGAGCGTCGAGATCGGCGGCGGCAACGCGCTGTCGCCCTTCCTTGCCGGTGCGATGCTCGACATCCCGGTCGTTGACGCCGACGCGATGGGCCGCGCCTATCCGGAAGCGCAGATGACCTCCTTCGCGATCGGCGATCTGCAGATGTACCCGCTGACGCTGGTCGATTGCCGCGACAACGAGGCGATCGTTGCCAAGGCGGCTAGCTGGAAGTGGATGGAGCGGATTTCGCGCAAGGTCTGCACCGAAGTCGGTTCCACCTCGGCAACCTGCAAGGCGCCACGTACGGGCCGCGAGGTGAAGGACTGGGGCGTGCTGCACACCGTCACCAAGGCAACGAGCCTGGGCCGGGCGGTGCTCTCGGCGCGCGCGCGCCACACCGACCCCATTGCCGCGGTGCTGGAGCACGAGGGCGGTGTCGAGCTTTTCAGGGGCAAGGTCACGGATGTCGACCGCACCACGACCGGCGGCTTCCTGCGCGGTGTCGCAAAGATCGAAGGGCTCGATTCGGATCGCGGGTCTTTGCTGGAGCTCTCCTTCCAGAACGAGTGGGCCGTCGCCTTCCGCGATGGCACGCCAATGGCGATGACGCCGGACCTGATCTGTCTGCTCGATACGGTGTCGGGCGAAGCGATCGGGACCGAGACCGTCCGCTACGGGCAGCGCGTCACCGCCGTCGCTCTTCCGGCTCCCGCCGTGCTTCAGACCCCCAAGGGTCTCGAACACGTCGGCCCCCGGGCGTTCGGCTACGACCTGGACTTCAAATCGGTATTTGCATCATGAAGCGTATTGGCATCGACGTCGGCGGGACGAACACCGACGCTGTCCTGATCGACGGCGAAACCGTTCTCAGTTCAATCAAGTTCCCCACCACCGCGGATGTGATGAAAGGCGTGGTCGATGCGATCCGCCATGTCACTGCCAGCCAGCCGGCCAGTGCCTCGCAGGTCGATGCGGTGATGATCGGCACCACGCATTTCACGAATGCGGTCGTGGAGCGGGCTCGCCTCGAACGCGTCGGTGCGATCCGCATCGCGATGCCGGCCGGCGCCTCCCTTCCGCCGATGGTCGACTGGCCGGACGACCTGCGCGAGGCAGTCGATCCGCTGAGCTTCATGGTGGAGGGCGGGCATGAATATGACGGGCGGCCGCTCGTGCCGCTGGATCGTGACGCCGTGCGGGATGCTGCGATGCGCATCCGCGATGCTGGCATCCAGTCCGTCGGCATCACTGCGCTGTTTTCGCCGCTGACCACGGAATGTGAGGTCGAGGCTGCTGAGATCGTACGCTCAGTGATGCCCGACGCGCGGATCACCCTGTCGCATACGCTCGGCCGCATCGGCTTGCTCGAACGCGAGAACGTGACACTGCTCAACGCCGCATTGCAGGGGCTTGGCCAGCGCACGGTCGACGCGTTCGCCAAGGCGCTGAAGGAATCGGGTGTCCATGCGCCGTTCTATCTGACGCAGAACGACGGCACGGTGGTGCTCGCCGAAGTGGCGGCCGCGAACCCGGTCTACAGCTTCGCGTCCGGCCCCACCAATTCGATGCGCGGTGCGGCATTCCTGACCGGTCTCAAGGAGGCGATGGTCATCGATGTCGGCGGCACGACCAGTGACATCGGCTGCCTTGTCGGCGGCTTCCCGCGCGAGGCCAATAATGTGGTCGAGGTCGGCGGCGTGCGCACGCTTTTCCGCATGCCAGACCTGTTGCCTATGGCGCTCGGCGGGGGCACGATCATCGACGCGGAGAAGGGCACCATAGGTCCACGCAGCGTCGGCTACCGCATCACCAGCGAGGCGCTTGTCTTCGGCGGATCGACGCTGACCACGACCGACATCGCGGTTGCTGCGGGGCTTGTCGAGATCGGCGACCGCGACCGGGTCAGCCACCTCGACCAGACGCTCGTTTCGACCTTGCTCAAGCGCATCGAGCAGATGGTCGAGGACAGCGTCGACCGTATGAAAACCTCCGCGGATGGCGTCGAGCTCATCGCGGTGGGCGGGGGCTCGTTCCTCATCCCCGAAAAGCTGAACGGCGTCAGCGAGGTCTTGCGCGTCGAGCACGCCGGCGTCGCCAATGCGCTCGGCGCTGCCATGGCGCAGGTATCGGGCGAGGTCGATCAGGTCTTCTCCGAGATGAGCCGCGACGCTGCCATCGCGGAAGCCGAGAAACTTGCCCGGCAGCGCGCGATCGAGGCTGGAGCCCAGCCGGGCACGATCTCCTTGCTCGACACGGAAGACATTCCGATCGCCTATCTGCCCGGCGATGCACGCCGCGTGAGGGTACGCGTCGTGGGCGACATCGCCTTCAACGAGAAGCGCGAGGTCGCTTGACCGATCTGGTGCAGACGGCGGCGGTCAAGCCGTCGTCGATCTGCGCTTGATGGTCAACTAGCTTGCGAAGGTGAGCTGCATCTTGATGGCGCGGCTGCGGTCACCCGCCATCTCGAATGCAGCAGGCGCCTCTGCGAGATCGACCGCCCCGGTAATGATCGGCCTGACGTCGATGCGGCGCTGGTCGATCAGCCTGACAGCCTGCGCGTATTCGCCAACGAAGCGGTGTGTGCCGACGAACGCGATCTCCTTGCCGACGATCAGGTTCAGCGGAACCGCGACATCTCCGGCCACGCCCACTTCGACCAAAGTGCCCTGCGGCCGGATAGCCGCGATAGCGGTGCGTACCGCTGGCGCCGCAGCCGAGCATTCGAAGGCGAGGTCGAACGTGCCCTTGCCCTCGGTGTAGGTGTCGAGCCGTTCCGGGTTCGCGCCGACATTGATGATTTCGTCGGCGCCCATCCGTCGCGCCACGTCCAGCGCGGCGTCCTGCAGGTCGGTCGCGACGATGTGGCTCGCGCCTGCATGGCGCAGGGCAGCGATTACCAGCGCACCGATCGGACCAGCACCACTGACGAGCGCCGTCTTGCCTGCGAGGTTCCCGGCCGACGTGCCGGCGCGGTTAAGCGCATGCAGGCAGACCGCTAGCGGCTCCGCACAGGCGGCCTCGGCAAGCGAAACGTCGTCGTTTTCGAGCTTCACGCACTGATAGGCGTCGACGACCATCAAGTCGCGAAAACCGCCTTGTTCATGCGGAAACCGCAAGGCCGAGCCGAAGAAGCGCATCGTCATGCAGTGCTGCTGGAGACCTGCGAGACAATAGCGGCACTGGTTGCACGGGCGGCTGGGGTTGACCGCGACCCGGTCGCCCGGCGCAAGCCCTTCAACCTGTGGGCCCACAGCGCGAACGGTGCCTGCAACCTCATGGCCAAGGATGATCGGCTCGCGGACACGGATGGGACCGAAACCGCCATGGTGGTAGTAGTGAAGATCGGACCCGCAGATGCCGCCGGCGCCCATGGCAACCAGCACTTCGCCTGCGCCCGGCTCCGCGACATCGATCTCCTCGATCCTTATATCGCCCTTCCCATGCAGGCGGCAGACGCGGGTTTTCATGGAACGACTCCGTACAGGTTATCGCGCCATCAGCGTGGTTGGCAGCCAGGTCGAGATTGCGGGGATGTAGGACACCAGCAGCAGCACGATGATGTTTGAAAGCAGGAAAGGCATGATCGCCTTCACCACCGGCAGAGCAACGGTAGCCGGGCGATGTTGGCACAGACGAACAGGCAGACGCCGACCGGCGGCGTGGTCAGCCCCAGCATCAGGTTGAGCACGGCGAAGGTGGCGAAATGCAGCGGGTCGATGCCCACGGCCTGCGCCAGCGTAAGCAGCGGCACGAACAGAATGATGAGCGCTGCGATCGTCTCCATGAACATGCCGACGAACAGGAGAAGCAGGTTGATCAGCAGGATTACCAGAAACTTGTTGTCAGTGATGGACAGAACCGCACTGACGATCATCTGCGGGATGCGTTCGGCTGAGAGTATCGATCCGAAGACGTTGGCGAAGCCGACCAGCGCGAGAATGCCCGCTGACGAGACGGCGCTGTCGATGACGATCTTCGGCACTCTGGCGATCGGCAGTTCGCGGTAGACGAAGGCGCCGACGACGAAGGCGTAGATGGCAGCGACTATGGCGGTTTCGGTCGGCGTGGCGACGCCTGACATCAGCCCCCGACGATGAGCGCCGTCATGGCGATCGCCCAGAATGCGCTGAAGAACGACGCGACGAGTTCGCGCACGCCTTTCCATTCCTGGCGGGGAAAGTCTCGGCGTACGGAGATGATGTAGCACACGACCATCATGCCCACGCCCATCAGGATGCCGGGTATGGCGCCTGCCAGAAACATCTGGCCGACCGAGATGCCCGACAGCGCGCCGACGATGATCATCGGCACGCTGGGCGGGATCATCGGCCCGACCGTGGAAGACGCCGCGGTGATGGCCGCCGAGAAGTCTGCCGGATAGCCGGACTTCTTCATGCCCGGTATCAGCACGCTGCCGAGCGAGGCGGCGTCGGCTACAGCCGTGCCCGAAATGCCGCCGAAGAGCATCGAGCCGGCGACATTGGTCATGCCGAGCCCGCCGCGCATCCATCCGACAAGCGCGTTGGCGAAACGGATGATGCGCTCGGTGATGCCGCCGCCGTTCATCAGGTTGCCGGCGAGGATGAAGCCGGGGATGCACAGGAGCACGAAGACATCGATGCCCGCGAACATGCGTTGCGGGATGATCACCAGCGGCATGCCCGAGGCGACGATATAGGCAAGTGACGCCAGTCCGAGGCAGATCGCCACCGGGACGCCAAGCGCGAGCGTGATGAGAAATGTGCCGAAGAGCCAGAAAAGTTCCACCTATTCCTCCTCGGCAAACTGCGCCCGGCCATCGTCGGTGCCCGTCAGCATTCCGATGGCGCGGAGAAGCGAAAACACCAGCAGGGTGATCGCAAGAACCAGAACGCTGGCGTGAATCATGTCCATGGACCAGCGCAGACTGGGTGAGGTCTGCATGGCGCCGATGCTTGTGAAGCGCCAGGCCGGCGCGATCATCAGAGCCGCGAGCCCGGCGGTAAGGATGGTCGACACGAGCCGCATCCACCATGCGAGGCGTTCGGACATCGCATCCTGGATAATGTCGACATTGACTAGGTCGCCGCTGCGAAGCGAAAGGCCTGCTCCGATGGCCGCCATATAAAGCAACATGAAGCGCGCCAGCTCTTCGGTCCAGATCGGCGAACTGGCCGTGAAGGTGCGGGCATAGACCTGGATCGCGACCGAGGCGATCAGCACGGCGAAGACGGCGCCGATCGCGATGCGGCAGAGCATGTCCAGGATGTCGGCTATGCGGGTGACGGCCGTCATGATGCGCCCACCTCATTGGAAGGGGAGCGCGACCGTTGGTGGCCGCGCTCCGTTTAAGTGACTACTGCTGGCTGAACAGGTCTTCGACGATCGGCCGGATGCTCTCGTCGACGCTGTTGATCACGGCGTCGCGCGCGGCGGTTGCGAAAGCCGCTGTATCGACCTCGACGAAGGTCATGCCCTTGCTCTCCAGATCGTCGCGGATCGCCTTTTCGTCGCTGAGGAACTGCTCACGCTCGAATTCCTGCGCGCGCCGTCCCGCTTCCAGCACGTGCTCGCGATCTTCCTCCGACAACTGGCCCCATATCTGCTCCGAAATCGTCAGGTAGATCCAGGAGCGGACGTGCTCGGTGAGGTTCACATGGCTTTGCACTTCGTTGAACGAAGCGGACTGGATGAGCGCAAGCGGGTTTTCCTGGCCTTCGATCGTGCCGTTCTGCAGCGAGGTGAACACTTCCGAGAAGGCCATTGGTGTCGGCGATGCGCCGAGCGCCGACCAGGTGTCGACGAAGAGCGGCACATTCGGAACGCGCATACGGAAACCGTTCAGTTCCGAGGGCGATGCGATCGGCCGGTTCGAGGTGAGATTGCGCGGCCCGCGCGCGAAATAGGCGATCGGGCGAACCTGTGCGCGCTCGATGATCTGGGCTTCGATCTGGTCGCCGATCTCGCCGCTCGCGACCCCGTCCATCTGCTCGAGAGAAGTGTAGGCATAGGGGACGGCAAGAAGCGCGGCCATCGGCGCCCAGTTCTGCAGGCTCTCGCCGGTGATCGTCATCTCGATGGTGCCGAGCTGCATGCCGTTGATGAGATCCATTTCGCGGCCGAGCGAGTCGTTCGGAAACACCTCGACGGCGATGCGGCCGTCGGTGAGCGCGGAAAGCTCCTCGCCGAACTTCACCGATGCCTTGTGCCAGGAGTTCTGCTCGTTGGCGAGGTGGCCGAGCTTGAGCGTGAGCTCCTGGGCAAGGGCGCCGGTGGCGGTCAGTGCTGCAAGCGCCAGGCCAGCGGCGAGTGACTTGATGATGGAACGAGACGTCATGAGGTATCCTCCCTGTGGATTGATTTTCTCGGTTTTCAGTTTCATCGCGCTGCGCCGAAAAGGTCCGGCCTTGCCTTGGCTACCTCGGGCAGGGATTTCAGGATTTCACGCAGATGAGCGCGCATCGCGGCTTCCGCGCGCGGAGCGTCATTTTCGACGATGCCGGCGACGATTTCCTCGTGCTGGCTGATCAGCAGCCGCACATGCAGCTTCTCGACGCTGAGGTAGCGCACACGGTCCATCTGCGCCTTGACCTCCTCGATGACCCTCCAGGCGTATGACTTGCCGGCCATCTCGGCGAGCGTGCGGTGGAAGAGTTCGTCCAGCTTGACGAAGCCGTCTGAATCATCGTCCGCGACGCGCTTCTGGCGGTCGATCTGCGCGAGCAGTTCCGTCCTGATCGCCGTATCGCACCGCTCGACGACGAGCTTGACCACATCGGCCTCGATCGCCTCGCGCACGAAGCGGGCATCCATGACGGCGTCGGTCGAAATTCGGGTGATCATGGTGCCGCGCTGCGGCCTGATCTGCACGAGCCCGGCTTCAGCAAGCTTGATGAAGGCCTCGCGCACCGGCTGGCGCGAAACGTCGTAGCCGCGGGCGATCTCGGTTTCCGAAATGACCTCGCCGGGAAGGAGCTCGGTGCGCACGATGCGGTCGCGCAGCAGCCGGTAGATCTGCGGCGCGATTGCTGCCGAAGAGTTTATGGCGCTCGCGATGACGGCGGTGTCGATTGTCAGATTGCTCCTCCCTTGAGCAAAACTATCCACCATACTTCCATACTAGTCAACACTTGTGTATAAATCGGGTCCTGACTATGGACACATGGCTGGCCTCGCTGCTGTTACAGAGCGACCGCCCTGGGAGTGAGATGCACAGATGAGACAGACTTGGCGTTGGTTCGGCCCGCGTGACCTCACCTCGGTCGACGACATGCGGCAGGCGGGTGTCGAAGGCGTTGTCAGCGCTCTGCATCACGTTCCAACCGGCGCGGTGTGGGCGAAGGACGAGATCGCCAGGCGTCAGGCCGAGATAAGCCGCATGAAGGACGGGTCGCCGTCCGGCCTCGCTTGGGAGGTGGTCGAAAGCCTCCCCGTTTCGGAAGACATCAAGAAACAGAAAGGGGCCTGGCTGGAGCATATCGCCAACTACAAGGCGAGCCTCGAAAACCTTGCCGCACAAGGCCTCGAGACCATCTGTTACAACTTCATGCCCGTGCTCGACTGGACGCGCACCGATCTAGCTTTCCGTGTCGGACATGGCGGGACCTGCATGCGCTTCGATCTCATCGACTTCGCTGCATTCGACATCCATATTCTGAAGCGCAAGGGTGCTGCGGAAGGCTTCGATGCCAAAGTTGTCGAAGCGGCTGCCGAGCGTTTCGCCGGCATGAGCGAGACGCGCAAGATCGAGCTCGCCGCCAATGTGACCGCAGGCCTGCCCGGCTCCACCGAAAGCATGTCGACTGCGGAAGTGCTGCAGCATCTGGACGAATACGCCGCCATCGATGCCGAGCGACTGCGCGCTCATTTCGTCGCCTTCCTTGAGGAAGTGACGCCGGTCGCCGAAAGACTGGGCATGCGGCTGTGCTGCCACCCGGACGATCCGCCGTTTCCGCTGCTCGGCCTGCCGCGCATCATGTCCACGGCCGACGACTACCGCCGGATCCTCGACGCGGTTAATTCGCCGGCCAGCGGCATGACCTTGTGTTCGGGCTCGCTGGGCGCTCGGCCGGACAACGACATGCCCGCGATCATGCGCGAATTCGCGCCGCGCGTGCACTTCCTGCATCTGCGCAACGTCACGCTCGAGACGCCGGAAACGCCGGCTTCCTTCCACGAGGCTGAGCATCTCGGCGGCCACACTGACATGGTGGCGCTGATCGCCGAGGTGTTGAGAGAAGAGGTTCGTCGCAAGGCGGAAGGCCGTACCGACCACCAGATCCCGATGCGGCCCGACCATGGCCAGGACATCGTCGACGACCTTGGCCGCAAGGGCCAGCCCGGCTACCCGACCATCGGCCGATTGAAGGGGCTCGCCGAACTGCGCGGCATCATGGTCGCGCTGTCGCATCCGATGGCCGGGCTCGGGCAATGACGACGCGCCTTAGCGCAACGTCAATGCCGCTCGCGGGCATCGCGATGCCGGCCTATGATCCGGAAAGTTGCGGCGCGGGCATCGTACATATCGGGGTCGGTGCTTTCCACAAGGCGCATCAGGCCGTCTACACCGATACGGCGATGGGCCTCGCCGGCGGCGACTGGCGCATAACCGGAGTCAGCCTGCGCAGTGCCGACGTGGCGTCCGCCCTTAATCCGCAGGACGGGCGCTATCTCCTCATGGCCCGCGACGAGGCGGGTGACAGCGCGCGCCTCATCGGCAGCATCGCGAATGTTCTCGTCGCGCCGGCCGAACCGGACACGGTGATCGAGGCCGTTGCATCGCCTGAAACGCGGATCGTGACGCTAACGGTCACGGAAAAAGCCTACGGCTTCGACCGAACAACGGGTGGTGTCGACGTTACGCACGATGTAATCGCCCACGACCTGAACAACCCGACAACCCCCAAGGGACTGGTAGGCTTCCTGATCGCCGGTCTCAGCCGACGGCGTGAAAGGGAGGCAGGGCCGCTAACCATCCTGTGTTGCGACAATCTTCCCGAGAACGGCCGTTTGGTGCGGCGGATCGTGCTCGACTTCGCCGAAAGGGTGGAGTCGGCTTTGGCGCAATGGATTGCACGAACCGTCACTTTCCCCTCTTCAATGGTCGATCGCATCACGCCGGCTACGACGTTGCAGACCCTGCAAGACGCTGAGCGGCTGTCGGGGTTCAGCGACATGGCAGCGGTGGAGACCGAACCATTCAGCCAGTGGATCATCGAGGACGATTTCGCTGCAGGCAGGCCCGAATGGGAGGCGGCCGGCGCGCTGTTCGTTGAAGACGTCGTGCCCTATGAGAAGATGAAGCTGCGGCTGCTCAACGGCACGCACTCGCTGCTTGCTTATGCGGGTTTCCTCGCTGGTCACGAGACAGTGGGCGAAGCCGTCCGCAACGAGGCGTTGCGTGCCATCGCCGAAAGGCAGATGCAGGCCAGTGCGGCGACCCTTCCGCCGGTGCCGGGCATCGATCTCGATGTGTACCGCGCCGAGCTTCTTGCACGTTTTGCAAACCGCGCCATTCGTCACCTGACCTACCAGATTGCGATGGATGGTACCGAGAAGCTACCGCAGCGCATCGGCGCACCGCTCCGCGAAACCCTGGCGGCAAACGGTGATGCCGGCGCATTCGCTTTCGCCGTTGCCGCATGGATGCGCTACTGCCTCGGCGTGACGGATGACGGCCGCAGCTACGACCTGCGAGACCCGCGGCAGGCGGCTATCGCGGCAAGGCTCGATGGCGTTCCGCGCGAGGCCGATGCGATTTTCGACGCCTTGAGTGCCCTCCAGGATATATTCCCTAAGGAACTGGCCGGCGATCCGCGCATGCGTGGCCCGGTGGTCGAGGCGCTATCCACCATGCTTGAGCTGGGCATGACCGAAGCGATACGTGTCCATGCGAGGCTGCAGCCTGATCGTACGCAGACCTGACACTGCCACCGCTCCAGATTGCGCGGGCGGGTTATATGTTCGATAGAAGCCTGTCGAAGATCAACCTGCTGTGCCGAGGGTGCCATGGCGTCGTCAAAGTCCGAAAGGTCCGATCGCCGCCGCTCGCTCGCGATCGGGCTGTTGCGGGCGCGCGAAGCGGTCATGAGCCATTTCAGGCCGATACTCGCTGCCCACGACGTCACCGAGCAGCAATGGCGGGTGATCCGCACCCTGTCCGAAGCCGGCATGCTCGACGCGACGGAAGTGGCCGAAAAGGCCTTCATCCTCGCCCCAAGCCTTACCCGCATGATCCGCTCGCTGGAGGAGCGGGGGCTCATCACGAAACACAAGGACGAAAGCGACGGCAGGCGCGTGCTTCTCAAGCTCTCGCCTGCCGGTCATGCACTGATCGACGCCGTGATGCCGGATTCGCGGAGGGTCTATGCGGAAATCGATGCCCGGTTCGGCGCGGCCCGTGTCGAGGAACTGCTCGATCTGCTCGACGAGCTGGCTGCCCTAAAGCTGGACGGCAGGACAGGCGGCGGCTAGTTTGTCGGGCGTTTCCCGGCCATCAGGCGAAAAACAGGCTCACAGTACCGTAAGGGCCGAAATCGCCGACGATGGTGTCGCCGTGGCGCGCCTCGATGGGACGGATGAAGGAACCGGCGAGCACGATCTGCCCGGCCTCGATACCATCGCCATAATCCGCCAGCCGGTTTGCAAGCCATGCGACGCCCCGGGCCGGCTGGTTGAGGACACCGGCGCCGAGGCCGGTTTCCTCCACCTCCGCGTTGCGGCTGACGATGGCGCCCATCCACCGCATGTCGATCTGGTCCGGTCGCATCGAGCGGCCACCCGTGACGATGCCGGCATTGGCGGCGTTGTCGGCGATCGTATCGAAGATGGTCCGCGCCTTCTTCGTCTCGGGATCGACGCGCAGGATGCGCGTGTCGAGGATTTCGAGCGCCGGCGTCACGTAGTCGGTGGCGTTCAGAACATCGAAGACGGTGACGCCCGGTCCTTTCAGCGGTTCTTTCATGACGAAGGCGATCTCGGCCTCGACGCGCGGCTGGATGAAGCGGTCCGCCGGCACCGTCGCGCCGTTGTCGAAGACCATGTCGTCGAACAGCACGCCGGAATCGGGAACGTCGATGTTCAGCGCATATTGCATGGCCTTGGACGTGAGGCCGATCTTCCAGCCGATCACCTTGCGCCCGTCCGCCAGATTCTTCTTCACCCACGTACTCTGGATCGCATAGGCGTCGTCCATGGTGATGTCGGGATGTTTCAGCGATAGCAGGCCGGTCTGCACCCGCGTGCGCTCGGCCTCGTCGAGGCTGGTCGCGGCCGCTTCGATCTCGTCTGGCGTCATCATGGTCGTCAAACCTCGTCGGCGATGGTGTTTCGCAAAAGGCCGATGCCTTCGGCCTCAACCTCGACCACGTCTCCTGGCTTCAGCCAGACGGGCGGATCGAAGCGCGCGCCCGCGCCGGTCGGCGTGCCGCAAACGATCACGTCGCCCGGCACCAGAGTGGTGAAGGTCGAGATGTAGTTGATGATCTTGGCGAAGGAGAAGATCATCCGGCTGGTGCGGTCGCTCTGCCGGACTTCGCCGTTGACCCGGGTTTCGAGCTTGATGTCGGCAAGCTGGCTTTCCTCTGCATAGGGTACCAGCCACGGGCCGATGGAGCCGCTGGCGTCGAAGTTCTTGCCCTGTGTGACGTTGAATTTGGCGTGGCGCACCCAGTCGCGGATCGTGCCCTCGTTGCACAACGACAGCGCGGCGATGTGGCCGAGCGCGTCGGTCTGCGCGATGCGCCGTCCGCCCTTGCCGATAATGATGACGATCTCGCCTTCATAGTCGAGCTGGTGGCTCTCCGGCGGGCGGATAAGCGGTCGGTCATGCCCGGTGAAGGAACGCGGAAACCGGACGAAGAGCGAAGGGTTCGGTGGGGCGTCCTGGCCGTCCTTGTATTCTGCGTTGCGGTCCGGGAAATTCACGCCGACGCAGATGATCTTTTCCGGCGCGGGGATCGGAATTTCATAGGTGATCTCGGCGAGTGCATAGTCTGCGGGAAGAATCGCCGCTTCTTCAGCCAGCCTTGCCAAAGCGCTGTCCTCGATCACTTCGCGAAAGCTCGGCCAGCGTTCGCCATAGCGCGTGGAAAGATCGACAATGCCGTCGTCTCTGACGAGCCCGTATTTCAGGACACCGCGATGGGAGAAGCCGGCGAGGCGAGGGCGCTCGGTCACGTCGGGCTCCTCGGGGACAGATTGCGGGCAACGCCGACGATCACCTTGAAGGCGTCATCGGCGTCGTCGCGCGTCATCTCGAACTGGCCGGCCTGGAAACGGATCGCGATCCGGCCGTCGACGCGCGTCTGTGTCAGGTAGATGCGGCCGTCATCATTGATGGCGTTGACGAGCGCGAGATTGTGGTCGTCGGCATCGTCGGCTGCCTCATGGCGGAACGAGAACAGCGAAAGCACCGGCTGGGTGACGATCTCGAAATCCGCCTCGGCAGCAAGCCGCGCGGCCAGCTCCTGCGACCATTTCACGTGGTTGCGGATCATGCCGCGCAGGCCTTCGAGTCCGTGATAGCGCAGCAGGAACCAGAGCTTGAGCGCGCGGAAGCGGCGGCCGAGAGGGATCGACCATTCGGAATAGTTGATGATGCCGTCATGGCCGTGCGTCTTGAGGAATTCCGGGTGGATGGCGAGCGTGCGCACCTGATCCTCGGGGCTGCGGATGAACTGCACTGAGCAGTCGAAATTGGCCCCCAGCCATTTGTGAGGGTTGAAGACGATGGAATCGGCCGCCTCGATGCCGTCCCAGAGCGTGCGGAATTCCGGGCAGATCATTGCTGATCCCGCCCAGGCCGCATCGACATGCAGGTAGAGCCCATGTGACCTGACGACCGCTGCGACAGCGCGAATCGGGTCGCAGGCGCCGATCGAGGTGCCGCCGGTGCAGGCGATCACGCCTGCCGGGATATGGCCGGCGGCAAGGTCTGCCCGAATGGCGGCGTCCAGCGCGTCCGGGTCCATCCCGTTGAGCGGTCCCTTGGTCGGAATGCGCACGAGGTTCGCCTCGCCGACGCCGGCAATCCAGATGGCGCGGTCGATGGAGGTGTGAACCTGCTCGGAGGCGTAGACGCGCACCGCCTTGTGCGCCGCAAGGCCATCGCTGTTGCCTTTCCACCCGAGCGCCTTTTCGCGCATCACCAGAACCGCGGTCAGCGTAGCGGTGGATGCGGAATCCTGTATCACGCCGGAGAAATCTTTCGGCAGTCCGAGTGCCTGGCGCAGCCAGTCGACGACGCGGGTTTCGAGTTCGGTTGCTGCCGGCGAGGTCTGCCACAGCATGCACTGGGCGGCGATCGACGTGACGAGATAGTCGGCGATCACCGACACCGGCGCCGCGTTGGCCGGGAAATAGGCGAAGAAACGCGGATGCTGCCAATGGGTCAGCCCGTCCGGGATGATGCGCTCGAAATCGGCGAAAATCGCCTCCATGGTGTCGCCGTTCTCCGGAGCTGCGTCCGCGATCTGGCGGGCGATGTCGCCAGGCTTCGTCTGCGCGCGCACCGGTCGCTCGCGCAGGCCCGCGCGATAGTCCGCGCCCCAGTCGGCAACCCGTCGCGACCAGTCGCGGAATTCTTCGCTGTCCATATCCTGCTCCCTGTCGGTGTCAGGCTGTTGTCTGCGGTTGTCCGCGGCGATGCAATGCCCGTCAGGGGGCGACGATCGGCTGTGCCTTCAATTGAGCATCCACCACATCCGTGCCGGCAAAAAGGCTGCCATGCTCGAACCAGGATTTCGGCGCCGGCGCACCCCACAATGTCTGTCGCTGCGGGTCCTTGAGGTCCCATTTGATCGGCTCGAGATCCGGGTCCACCGTTTGGTAGTCCGAGCAGTAAATCTCGATGCGGTGGCCATCCGGGTCGAGGATGTAGAGGAAAAAGGCGTTGGAAATGCCGTGTCGGCCGGGGCCGCGCTCGATGTTGGAAACCCAGCCGGTCGTCGCCATAAGGTCGAGTAGGTCGATGATGTTGAGCGGTGTCGGCACCCAGAAGGCGGTGTGGTGCAGGCGCGGGCCGCGGCCGTTGGTGAAGGCGATGTCGTGCACGCCGCCCTTGCGGTGCGTCCAGGCTGCCCACAGCCGGCCGGTCTCCTCGTCCTCGGTGTACTCCGTCACCCGGAAGCCGATCTCGTTGTAGAAGGCGACGCTTTCGTCGACGTTGGGCGAAAAGCAGTTGAAGTGGTCGATGCGCAGCGGCTTCACGCCGCGATAGAGCGCGTATTTCTGGTGGATCGGTGGTAGCCGATCCATCTTCGCATAGAATTCCAGCGGCACACCATGCGGGTCGCGCGTGCGGAATGTGCGGCCCTGATAGGGGCGCTCGACCCATTCCACCGGCAGGTCCTTTTCCCTCAAGAACTGTTCGGCCCTGTCGAGGTGGTCCTCGTCGAACACCTTGAAGCCGAGGTCGCGGGCTTCCGCCTTGCCGGATTTCTTCAGCACGATGCAGTGGTGGCCACGCTCCTCCATGGCGCGCAGATAGATCGTGTCCGCCGTCTCGTCCGTGACCTGCAGGCCAAGCGTGTCGACGTAGAATGCGCGCGATTTCGCAAGGTCGCTGACGCCAAATTCGACATGGCTGAGCCGCACGATGTTGAACGGCGGGTAGAGGTTCGGCTGGGGTACGGGCATCGGGTTCCTCCTCCGATCCGCCTCGAAAGGCGAGGGCGGTCTCTATCGTGTGCTTGCGCGGTCAGCCGCCGAGTTTCGGGATGGCGTGGGCGCCGGTGGCGAAGGCGACGTTCTTTGTCTCCATGTAGAAGTCGAACGACCAGTCGCCGCCGTCGCGGCCGATGCCGGAATTCTTCACGCCGCCGAAGGGCGTAGGCAGGTGTCGCACATTCTCCGAGTTCACCCAGATCATGCCCGCCTCGAGGCGATCGGTGAAGCGGAAGGCGCGCGTGACATCGCAAGTCCAGAGATAGCCGGTGAGGCCGTATTGCACGTCGTTGGCAAGCTCCAGCGCTTCTGCCTCGTCCGCAAAGGGGATCGCGGTCAGGACTGGTCCGAAGATTTCCTCTTGGGCGATGCGCATTGTGTTGTTCGCGCCGGTGAACAAAGTCGGCGAGACATAGCATCCGCCGCCGAGGCCATCGAATTTGCCGCCCCCGGCAACGACCGTCGCGCCTTCCGTCCGGCCGGTCTCGATATAGTCCAGCACCTTCTTTTCATGCACCGGATGGATCAGCGGGCCGACCACCGTGTCCGGGTCGAGCGGGTGGCCGACCTTGATGCGTTTCGCCTTCTCGGCGACGAGTGCGGTAAAGCGGTCATGGATGCTCTGCTCTACTAGCAGCCTCGAAGAGGAGGTGCAGCGCTCGCCGTTGAGCGAATAGATCATGAAGACGGCGGCATCCGCAGCGCGCTCCAGATCGGCATCGGCAAAGACGATGACGGGGTTCTTGCCGCCGAGCTCGAAATGCACGCGCTTCAGCGTGTCGGCGCCTTGCTTCATGATCATCGAGCCGGTGCGGCTCTCGCCGACGAAACCGATGGCCCTGATCAGCGGATGTTCGGTCAGCGCCTTGCCGGCGTCTTCGCCGAACCCGTTTACGAGGTTCCACACACCTTTCGGCAGGCCGGCCTCTTCCGCGATCTCGACCAGAAGGCGCGCGGTCAGCGGCGAAAGCTCGGCCGGCTTGTGCACGACGGTGCAGCCTGCCGCGAGCGCCGGCGCGATCTTCCACGTCGACAGCATGAAGGGCGTGTTCCACGGCGTGATGATGCCGACGGGGCCGATTGGCACGCGCGTCGTCATGTTGACCTGGCCTTCCGTGCGCAGCGACTTGCCGTCGCGGGCTTCCGGCGCACGGTCGGCGAAGAACCGGAAGTTCTCGGCCCCGCGCAGCGCCGCCTTGGCCATGAAACGCAGCGATTGCCCGGTATCCATGCATTCGACGAAGGCGATCTCCTCCGCGCGCGCCACGATTGCATCCGCTATTCTGTGCAGCAGCTTCTTGCGCGCCTCGCCTGGCATCGCCGCCCATTCGGCGAAGGCAGCCCTGGCGGCCTTCGCGGCGCGGTCGATGTCAGCCGCCGTACCCCTAGCAATGGTGGCAAGCGGCTTCAGATCGACGGGGAGATGGTCTCGAATGTCACTCCATCGGCGGCTGGCAGATCTTCGCCGGCGATGCGATTCATGACGCCTTGTTCCCTGAAGCGGGCAAGATAGGCATCTGCCTTCGCGATGTTTTCCTCGAGCTTCGACATGCGGTTTCCTGTCACTTGCCGCGCAGGCGCGGATGAATGGCGTTCTTCTTCCAGCTCAGTTCGGCGTCGATCTCGCGGATTTCGAGCGACAGCGCGAAATGCGGCGTCTCGAAGAGCGGACCAAGCAGACTGCTGGCGGTAGCGAAAATAGCCTCTCCGGCGCGCTTCTTCTCGTCAGCGCTGCGACCTTTGCCGATCCGGAAACTAAGGTCGACGAAAGCGTTTTCCGGCAGGCGGTCGGCGATCGCGTAGTGATCGGCGCGCAGCGCCCGGACGCGCACGGCACCAACCTCGAACAGGCCGGTTTCCAGCACGGTCTCCAGCAGCGCCGCGCAGAGCGCGTCGAGATCGGCACGCCCATCCAGATTGGCCGAATATTCGATGGTCAGATGCGGCATCGTTCCTCCCCATGCGCATTCTCATTAACATGTTAAATAATAGCAGCCTTGTCAAGCAAAGCGACCACCGGCACGAGAGTGCCGGTGGTCGCAATGATTTTGTCCGGGTGTGCCGGTGGCCGGCTGTCGTCGCCGGGCAAACAGGCCTAAGCCGTATTCTCCCGACCGGCGACCGAGCTGTGCCAGGGTGTGAGCCATGCGCGGAGCTGCGAGATCAGCGTGTAGAGCGTAAGGCCGATGAGCGTAAGCAGCACGATCACGGCGAAAAGGCCGGGCACCTGGAGTTCCTGCAGCATGGCGACGGCGAGATAGCCAAGCCCCTCATTGCCGCCGATGAACTCACCCACGATCGCCCCGATCATCGACATTACCACCGCGACCTCGACACCTGCCAGCACGACAGGCAACGCAGTCGGCAGGTCGAGCATGGTGAAGCGCTGAACCGGGTTCGCCTGTAGCATGGTGAACACGTCACGGTCGCCCGGCTCCACCGAGCGGAAGGCTACAAGGGCGTTTGAGAAGACCGGGAAGAAGGCGAGCGCGGCGGCGATCACGATCTTCGATTCCAGCCCGAAGCCGAACCACAGGATGAACAGTGGCGCCAGCGCGATCTTGGGGATGAGCTGAAGGCAGACGATGAACGGCTTGAAGGCCCATTCCAGCATCTGGACGCGCGCCATGGCCATGCCCAGCGTGACGCCCAGAAACACGGCAATGAGGAAGCCGGAAACGGCCTCGATCACGGTGACGAGCGCGTGGCGCCACACGGATGCGTCGCTCACGAGGTCGACAAAGGCCATGATGATCTGCCACGGCGTCGGCAGGATGAACGCCGACACGTCAGCCGTGCGCACATAGAGCGTCCAGATCAGCAGAAAGGCGATGACGGTGCCTGTCGGCAGTGCGACGCGGATGAGACGATCTGTGCGCATCAATGGCCTCCCGTCAGGCTGGAACGCAGTCTCACGAGCATGTCCTGAAACGCGGTGGTGCGCTGCAGGTCGAGCGTGCGCGGACGTTCGAACGGCATCTCGATGACCTCGGTGATGCGCGCGGGCCGTGCGGCGAGCACCACCACGCGGTCCGAAAGGAACGCGGCCTCGGTGATCGAGTGCGTGACGAGGATGGTCGTCACTCGTGCTTCGGCGCACACCGACATCAGCTCCATGTTGAGCGTGTCGCGGGTCATCGCGTCGAGCGCGCCGAAGGGCTCGTCGAGAAGCAGTACCTGCGGCTTGGTGATAAGTGCGCGGGCAAGCGATGCACGCTGGCGCATGCCGCCGGACAGGGCCGACGGTCGCATCGCCTCGAAGCCCTTGAGGCCGACGGTCTCGCACAGCGCATGGGAGCGCGCTTCCCGCTCGGCCTTCGCCACGCCCTGCAGGCGCAGCGGCAGTGCCACATTCTCTGCGACCGTGAACCACGGGAAGAGCCGCGCTTCCTGGAACATCATCGAAACCGGGCGGGTCGCTTCACCAGATCGCTTCCCGCCTTCCCAGACGGCGCGGCCGCGTACCAATATCTCGCCCTCGGTCGGCCTCTCGAGACCAGCAATGATGCGCAAAAGCGTGGTCTTGCCGCAACCCGAGGGGCCCAGAAGCGAGATGAAATCGCCGCGCTGCATGTCCAGCGTGGCATCTCCTATGGCGCGGACGGCGTTCGCGCCACTGCCGAAGGTCTTGCCGACACCCGCGAGACGGATGTCGGCCTCCGTCTCCATCTTCATGCCTTGAGAGCCTGATCGAGCAGGTCGTTGGTGTAGAGTTCGGCCGCCGGAACCGTCTTGTCGATCAGCTTCGCGCCGGCAAGCAGCTCCACGGCGCGGTCCCACATTTCGGGGATGTTGCGCAGCAGGTTTTCCTCGCCTTTCGAGGCCCAGTTCTCGGCGTTGGCGCGCAGGTCCTTCTGGGCTGTTTCCATGTTCTTGAGGCCGGAGACATCGTGCTTGCCGCCGATCGTCGTAAGGATCGGCGTCAGGTCTTTCGTACCGACGATCTCCTTCGCCGCGCGGTGGGTTGCGCGCAGGAAGGCGACGAACTTTTCGGGGTTCTCCGCCACCTGATCGGGGCGCGCGACATAGACCTGCCCGGGCATGCCGTCATCGATCGGCATCGCCGCGACGTCGTCGCGTGCGGAGCTTGCAATCACCATGGACGATGTATTGCCGAGGAATGCGCCGGCACGGCCGGCTTCGATCAGCGCGAAGGAGGCGGCTGAATCGGCCACCTTCACCTTGTTAACCTTCTCCGGCGATGCGCCGGCATTGGTCATCATCAGGTCGAGCGTACCTTCCATCGAGCCGCCGAGCGTCGCCATGCCCACGGTGCGGCCTTCCAGGTCGGCGATCGTGTTCACCGGGTTCTCAGTGGAGGACAGTACGAAGAAAGGCGACATCTGCGCAATGGTGGCGATCGAGATCAGCGGCGCGTCGTTGTTGACGCGGGAGACGATGTAGTTGGTGCCGCCGGTGCGGCCGGAATCCATCTGCCCGGCAATGGTCATCTGTGCTGCCAGCGCCGCGCCCTTGCCGGCCTGCAGGTTCATCTCCAGCCCCTCGTCGCTGTAGTAGCCGGCGGCGTCGGCATACAGCACCGGCGCAAAGGCCAGGGAGAAGGTGAAGGGGGTAATGAAACTGAACGCGTTCTGCGCTCGCGCTCCGACCGGAAGCGACAGCAAGGCAGCGCTCCCCATTGCACCCAGCATCAGGCGTCGCCGCGTCAATTCCATCAGTTTCGCTACATGTTCAAATGTGAACCTATTGTTCAATACTAGGCGCAAAATTAGAACTGTTGCAAGTCCAGACCTCGACTGGACATTGCGCAGCCAGGACTTGCGCAATGAAATCCGTGTGTTACCGGTCGCAATACGTGCGTGTTTCGCCGGGTGAGAGGCGCGGCCTCACTCGGTTGCGGTACTTTCGGGGAGGCCGCCAAGCAACCGGGTGATGGCGGCGGCCGTACGGAGCACTTCCGTTTTGACGCCCGCTTCGATGTCGTCGGCGATATTGCCGGAAGCCGCCCGGGTGACGTTTATCGCAGCGACGATGTTGCCGCTGATGTCACGAACAGGCGCCGCCACGCTGGCAATCCCCGTTTCGAAACTGCCGATCTGGACGATCGCGTCTGCGTTCCGGTCGCGCCGCCATTGCGCGACCAGCTCGGTCAGGCTGCGCGGGGTCTGGCCGGGCGCGTTCTGATAGGTCTCGTCACGATAGAGCCGCAGCAGGCCGTCTTCGTTCAGATCGGTGAGGAGCACGCGGCCCATGGTGGTGCCCGCGGCCGGAAGCCGGCTGCCGACATGGACGATGCTGGCCAGGCCAAGGTGGCTGGGCACTCGCAGCATGTAGAGAACGAAGCGCCCGTCGCGCACGCCCAGATGCGCCGACCAGTCGGTCGCATCACGCAGCTTCTCGAGCTCCGGCAGTGCGATCTCCACCAGTTCGCGCGTTGCGAGATAGCCATAGCCGAGCCGCAGCACCGCCGGGCCGAGCGTGTAGCGGGCGGTTTGCTGGTCGTGCAGCAGGTAGCCGTGGTGGGCGAGCGTGTAAACGGCGCGAAAGGCAGCCGAGCGGGTGGTGCCCAGGCGGCGGGCGATATCCGAAAGCGTCATCTCGCGCGTCTCGGGCGTGAAAGCCTGCAGCACTTCAAGGCCGCGGATCAGGCCGGGCACGAGATATTTGTCGTCGGACTGTGTACGAGGAGTGTCGGCTTGTGTTTTATCCATAAAACATCGTCTAGCAGGTAAAACACCGTCCCGATAGCCTTGTTGCAGTTGAGGAGAAAGGACAGCCCCATGACCATGCACACGACGCCCACCTCCGCGCTGGCGCAGGAACTCGCGGCCCATGTCGGCCGCTTCACCGACAAGTCGTTCGACTGGAACGCATTTCCTTCCAATGCCGGCTTCGACGATCTGGCCCGCGCGCAGATGCGCTATATCGGTGCCGGTGGCTCGCCCAAGGTCGGCGACACGACGACGCTCAAGCCGGACCATTTCACTGTCAGCCTGATCTACAAGGAGCCCGGCAAATATGCCGCCTGTCACAGCCACGAGATCGAGGAGAGCTTCCTCATCATCGACGGCGTGCTGGTCGTCGGCTGGGAGAAGGACGGCGAGGTCGTCGAGGTGAAACTCGGCGCCAGGGACATGATCCTCAACGCCCGTGAGATCGGCCACGGCTTCCGCAACGATGGCGTCACGCCGGTGCTGATGTCGATCTCGGTCGACGTCGGCAAGCCGCTGCCGCCCGTCTATCACTACCATCCGAAGGAGCATCCGGCGGAGCTCGCCCGCAGCTTCGGCGCAGCACCCGGCAAGACGCTGCCCTTCGACCGCAATGGCAGCCACCCGCTGCAGAAGCTGATGGCGAAGTATGTGGTGCGCCACAGCGAACTGCCGACCGTCTGGGAGAAGGTGGGCTTTACCCGCAAGGTCTATGTCGGCAAGGGCGGCATCGAGGACGACACCTGCCGCAAGGAGATGCTCGGCATCCCGTCGCAGGTCGGCATCAAGCCGATCGTGCGCGACGTGGAAGACGCTTACCTCGTCCTCGAAGGCTCGCTGACGGTGGGCTGGGAAGAGAACGGCGAGAAGGTCGAGCTCGAACTCGGGCCGCGTGACCTGGTCAAGACCCCGGCCGGGCGCAAGCACTGGTTCCGCAACAACTCTGCCGCCCACGCGACGGTGTGGTCGGTCATCGGTTCGGCGGAAGAAGACAGCATCGTCTACGAAGCTGCCTGAGACATACGGTCTTCGATCTGACCTGCGCCCCGGCCAGAGCCGGGGCGACAGACCGGGCTGCGCATGCCCGCCTCTTGCCGCAGCCCGCAACGACAATGAGGAGGAGGGGAAATATGCGCATTACACGCAGAACCGGCCTGAAGCTGATGGTCGCCAGCGCTGCCGCTTCAGCTTTTCCGGCCATCTCGGCTGAAGCAAAGTCGCCCCCGGCGCAGGCCAAATCGACACGGCTGATCCTGTTGGGAACAGGCGGAGGCCCAACGCCTCTGCCAGGACGCAACCAGCCTGCCAATGTCCTGCTGGTCAATGACGAGCCCTACATTGTCGATGCAGGGAACGGCGTAGCGCGACAGTTGATGTTTGCCGGAATAGCGGCGCACCGCGTCGGTCGCATCTTCATCACCCATCACCATGACGACCACAATGCCGATATGGGAACGCTGATGGGGCTCGCCTGGTCGAATGGCCGCGCTTCACCTTCCGAAGCTTACGGGCCGCCCGGCACGGAGGCCATGGTTGAGGCGTTCGTCGAGTATTTCGAACCGAATGCAGCCGTGCGGCTTGCCTTCAGCGGTGGCAAGAAGCCGCCGCGCGAGCTATTCCGTGGGCACGACATATCGGCCTCCGGGCTGGTTTACGAGGACGACAATGTTCGCGTGACCTGTGTCGAGAACACCCACTATCCGAACCAGGGGCACAAGGACGGCGTGCACCATGTTTCCTACAGCTATCGCTTCGAAACGGCGGATCGTGTCGTAGTCTTCAGCGGTGACACCGCCGCCAGCGAGGAACTGACGGAACTGGCGAAAGATGCCGACGTGCTGGTGCACGAGGTTATCAATGCCGAGCGCACGGCAGCATTGTTCCGCGAGAAATTTGCCTCACAGGGACGCTCGCCCGAAGAAATCGAGCGGGTTCTCCAGGCCGTAATCGCCATTCACACGCCACTCGAAGATGTCGGCCGCATCGCCGAGGCCGCGAAGGTCAAGACGCTCGTCCTCAATCATTTCGTGCCGGGTTTCGACCCGGAAGAAACGCCGGAAGGATGGACTGCCGGCGTCAGCAGGCATTTTTCCGGCAGGGTCATCGTCGGTGAAGATCTGATGGAAGTGTGAAACGGCGAGGGCGGCGGGTTGCGGTCGCCTCTCTTGTGACCAGGAAGGGAGCCGGCTCAAGCCGGCTCGTTCAGTTCCGTCACCCAGGCGTCGTAACCGTAGACCCAATCGGCATTGGTGCCCTGCTTCAGCCAGTCGTTGGCCAGCGACCCTTCCTGCACGCGCGCGGTGCGCTGTATGCGTGCCGCCTCGTAGCGCTTCAGTGCATTCGGCACCGTTGCACCGGTAGCGCCTTCCAGGGCGCGGCCGAGCACCACTGCGTCCTCCACTGCCATACAGGCGCCCTGCGCCATGAAGGGCACCATCGGATGGGCGGCGTCGCCCAGCAGCGTGATCGCACCGCGCGACCAATGAGCCATCGGCTCGCGCACATGCAGCGCGGAACGGGTGACGGCCTCGCAGGCATCCAGCAGGGCGCGCGCTTCCGGATGGAAATCGGCGTAGGCGGAGCGCAACTCGCCAATATCGCCCGGCAGCGTCCAGCCTTCCTCAGTCCAGTCCTGCTGCGGCGTCGTCGCGAAGACAAAGATTTCCTCGCCGCGATTGAGCGGGAAGGTGACGATCTGGCGGTCTGCGGTCGGGCCCCACCACTTGGTGAAGGAATCGAGATTGGGGATGCCGTCGCCGCGCTCGCGCGGAAACACGGCCCGGTAGGAAACGAAGCCGGTGAAGCGTGGGTGATCCTCGCCGAACAGGGCATGACGGACCGCGGAATGGATGCCGTCGGCGCCGATCACCACGTCGGCCTGCACCCGCGTTCCGTCTGACAGAACCAGTGCGGCACCATCGCCATCAGGCTCCGCAGTCTCGACCGCAGACGCAAAACGGATGGTGCCGGGCTGCAGTGCGCCTTCCAGCGCGGCGAGAAGATCGGCACGGTGAACGGTGAGCTGCGGTGCGCCGTAACGCTCCTCCGCGGCCGTGCTCATCGGCAGCCGCGAGGTCTCTTCGCCTGTGTCCCAGGTGCGGCTGATGCGAAATTCCGGCCGGGCCGCCGTCTGACGCAGCACATCGCCCACGCCGAGGCCGTCCAGCGCATGGACAGCATTGGGCGTCAGGTTGACGTCTGCGCCGATGCGGCCGAACGCGCGCGTCCGCTCGAAGATCGTCACTGCATGACCCTGCTTCTGCAGGGCGATCGCCACCGCCATTCCTCCGACGCCACCGCCGGCAATCACGATCTTCATCAGGCATCACTCCAGTGTTCAAAAATGAACAAGTTGTTCAAAGAAACGATACTTGCGTGGAATGCCCGTGTCAACGCGCCGGGACAGCCGCCTTGCGTACCGACGTTTCAACTCTCCGAGCCAGCGTCTGTTTTGCCCGATCCGCCCTGCACAAGGCCAGTTGACTCCATCTTCAGCTTGAGGCAATCTGTTTTGAACAAAGTGTTCTTATTTGAACATAGCTGGGGAGCTAGAGATGGACGCATTCAAAGATCGCCTCTCGCAGCGTGCCTTCGATACGGGCCGGGCGGATCTTGCACATCAGTGCCGGGGTCGCGAACTGGACGAGAAAGAGAACGAGCTGGCGGACGCGCTGATGGCGATCTTCGCAACCGGCGAGCACGACTTCGCCGGTGTCGCGCGTCAGCTTGCCGACAAGGGCGTGGTCGCGCCGCGGTCGGGCCGCACGGACTGGAACGAGGCGCTTCTGGCCGAGGAGCTGGAGGGCACCAACCGCGAGCTCGATGCCGCCTATGAGGCCGACGGCTATGGCGCTTGAGTTTCGCTCGGTCACGAAGGAATTCACGACCGGCTCCGGCCAGAATCTCGTTGCCGTCAACGACATCAGCTTCCGCGTGAATGGAGGCGAGTTCGTATCCGTTGTCGGGCCTTCCGGCTGCGGCAAGAGCACGATCCTCAGCATGACGGCGGGCCTCTACCAGCCGACCCAGGGCGAGGTGCTGGTCAGCGAAGATCGCGTCGGCGGCCCCAACGGGCATGTCGGCTTCATGCTGCAGAAGGACCTGCTTCTGCCCTGGCGCAACATCGTCTCGAATGTCGAGTTCGGCCTCGAAGCGCGCGGCGTGGCGAAGTCGGAACGCCGCGATCGCGCGATGGCCGAATTGAAGCGCTGCCATCTGGCTGGGTTCGAGAACCATTATCCCTACCAGCTTTCCGGTGGCATGCGGCAGCGCGCCGCCCTTGCCCGCACGCTGGCCATCGAGCCGGAAATCGTGCTGCTGGACGAGCCGTTTTCAGCTCTCGACGCACAGACCAAGCTGCTGCTCCAGAACAGCTTTGCCGGCACGATTTCGGAAACCGGCAAGACCACGCTGCTGATCACCCACGACCTCGCCGAGGCGGTGCTGATGTCGGACCGCATCCTCGTTCTTTCCGAACGGCCGGGCACCGTGGTGGCCGAGATCAAGGTCGACCTTCCGCATCGTGACCAGCCGCTTCGTCGCAGGGTGATGCCGGAGGTCAGCGATTATGCGGCGCAATTGTTCAAGCATCTCAAGCTCGAAGAAAAAGCCGTCTGACGGCTCAAGAACGCAAAGGGGAATTTCATGAGACACATGCTTCGTTCGACCATCGCCGCGGCAATGCTGGCGGCTTCCGCGACGGCCGCCTTCGCTGCCGAAAAGGTAACCTACCTCTTCCCCGCGCCGGACTTCCTGCCGGCCTTCGCCCCCTTCCAGCTTGCCAAGAGCAAGGGCTATTTCGACGAGGCCGGCCTCGAGGTGACGTTCCAGGTCGGCAAGGGCGGTGCCGATGTGGCCACGCAGGTCGCCGTCGGCAACGCCGATCTGGGCGGCGGCATCGGCGACACGCCGATCATCGTGCGGGCCAACGGTCTCGACATTCGCGGTGTGGCGCTGCTCGGCGGGCGCGGCCTGACACAGCTTGCATGGCGCAAGGACAGCGGCATCACCGGCCCGGCCGACCTGAAGGGCAAGGCGATCGGCGTCCTCGCCTTCCAGGACACGACTTATTACAACCTCCTCGGCGTGCTCGCTTCGATGGAGTTGTCGAAGGGCGACGCCGACATACAGGCTGTCGGGCCGGGCGGCATCATCCAGCTCACCATCGCAGGTAATCTGCAGGCGCTCTCCGGCGTGCCGGAGTGGATCGCGGCCATCGAGGCGGCCGGGGTCGAGATGGAGCAGATGCCGGTCGACGAAGTGTTCCCGGCGATGGCGCAGGCCATCATCGCATCCGACAAGACGATTGCCGAGCGGCCTGAGATCGTTCGTGGCTTCGTCGGCGCGGTGCTGAAGGCTGTCGGGGACATCTCCGCCGATCCGGCGCAGGCGGCGAAGGATTACGTTGCCGCTATGCCGCAGCACGCGGGCAAGGAAGCCGAGATCGAGGGCATCATGCGCTCCTACGCGACCCTCGTGTACCCTGAAGCCGAGAACCAGCCGCTCGGCGCTTTCGATCCGGAGCGCATCACCAAGGTGCAGGCCTTCTACGTCGATAACGGCATCGTCCAGACCGCCGTGCCCGTCGAGGATCTCTACACGAACGACTTTGTCCAATGACACAGGCAAGCTCGATAGAGACCGGAGCACGCGCTCCGGTCTCGGCAACCAAACCACGGAAGCCAGCCATGAACGCTCGCTCGGGAACGCTCGTCGTCAGCCTTGGTCTTCTGGTGCTCGTGCTGCTCGCATGGCAGTTCCTGCCGCCCGCGCTCGACGTGCCGAAGTTCATCATTCCGACGGTTACGGATTGTCTTGCTGAACTGAAGCGCATGTGGATGCAGGAAGGCCTTGTCGGCCACACGCTCTCCACCGCGCTCTACACCGTGCTCGGCTTTGCCATCGGCAGCCTGCTCGGCGCGGTGATCGGCTACCTGCTCGGCATGTCCGAATTCTGGGAGAAGGTGCTGTCGCCCTACATTCTGGCGCTGCAGATCGCCCCGAAGGTCGCCTTCGCGCCGCTCTTCATCATGTGGTTCGGCTACAACGCCATGCCGAAGCTGCTGGTTACCGTGCTGATCGTGTTCTTCCCGGTTCTCGTCAACGTGCTGCAGGCCATGCGCACCGTCGACCGCGATCTGGTCAATCTGGCGCGCGCCTACAACCTGTCGCGCTGGGGCATCTTCCTGAAGGTCGAGATGCCGTCCACCGTGCCGAACCTGATGGCCGGGCTGCGCATCGCCTCGACCCTCGCCGTCATCGGCGTGACGGTCGGAGAGCTGGTCGGCGGCAATACCGGCCTCGGCTTCCTGATTTCCTACGGCGGCGGACAGGCGAACGCGGCGATGGTGTTCAACGCCATCGTGCTCCTGACCGTCATTGGCTACCTGCTCTACACGGTCCTCGTCATGATCGAGGAGCGGGTGCTCCACTACCTGCCCAAGGCCCAGCACTAGCAGGCCGTTCGAAACATTGCGGAGGCGGGAGGCCTCCGACCATCGAGGATGGAGACGCACATGACAGCCACCGACAAGAAATCCCTGATCGAGGACCGGGTGAACAGCGGCCTGCTCGGCCAGTGGTATCCGGTTGCGAAGTCGGTCGAGGTGAAGGCCACGAAGCCCTATGGCACAAGGCTGCTCGGCGACAAGATCGTGCTGTGGCGCGACGCTGAGGGCCGACTGCGCTGCGTCGAGGACTTTTGCCCGCATCGCGGCGCGCCGCTCTCTTATGGCGAAATCCACGAGGGCAATATCGGCTGCCGGTATCACGGCGTGGTCGTCAACGGCGATGGCGTGGTGGTTCGGGTTCCAGCGATGCCGGAATGCGCGCTCGAAGGGCGCAAGGCGCTGAAGTCGTTCGAGGTGACCGAGGCCAACGACGCGGTCTTTGTCTATGTGCCGTCGATCGAACAGCCCGAGGCGCCGGAGCTGGTGCTGCCCAAGGAACTGACGAGCGACGACTGGACCGGCTTCCTCTGCACCGGGCTATGGGAAACCAACTACCGCTACGCGCTCGACAACCTCGCCGACCCGATGCACGGCTGCTACCTGCATGCCGAAAGTTTCACGCTTGCCTTTGGCTCCAAGCAGGACCTGATGAAGCTCGACAAGACCGACGCCGGGTTCCGCATCAGCCGTGTCGGCCAGGTCGGCGAAAACTTCGACTGGACAGAGTTCGAGGTGCATCCCGGCTCGATGTTCTGCTTCCTGGAGATCCCGTATCCGCCGGCTGCCGGACCCGGCGGCGTCTTCCGCATCATCGGCTTCGTGACGCCGGTCGACGCGACGACCTGCAAGGTCTTCTTCTGGCGTATGCGGCAGGTCTCCGGGCTCGCGCGCGATAGCTGGCGTTTCCTTTATCGCGCCCGGCTGGAGCGCAACCACTGGAACGTTCTGGAACAGGATCGCGTCATGCTCGAGGGCATGCCCGACGACGCCCGCAGGCGCGAGATGCTTTACCAGCACGATCTCGGTGTCTCGCGCGTGCGCCAGCTTCTGACGCGCGCCGCCAAGAGCCAGGTCGAGGCCGAGCTGGAGCAGACGGCAGGCTGATGCTCGACGGACGCACCATACTCGTCACGGGCGCTGCGCGCGGGCTGGGGGTGGAGATCGCCCGCAGCCTGGCGGCAAAGGGGGCTGACCTCCTGCTCGCCGACATCGCGGAGGACGAAGGCCGTGCGGTTGCTCAGGACCTCGGCGCGCGCTTCCTGCCCGTGGATCTCGGCGATCCGGCTTCGATCGAAGCGGTCGGCGCGTATCTCGCGCGAGAGGGGAATGGTGTGCTGCACGGGCTCGTCAACAATGGCGCCATCGCGACCGGCATCGGCGGCATCCCTTACGACGAAATCGCGATCGATAGCTGGGACCGGGTGATGACTGTCAATGTGCGTGGCACCTGGCTCATGACCCGCGCCGCCACGCCCGCGCTCAAGGCTTCCGGTTCCGGTCGCATCGTCAATCAATGTCGCGTCCGACACCGCACTGTGGGGCGCGCCGCGCCTGATGTCCTATGTCGCCAGCAAGGGCGCTGTCATGGCCATGACGCGCTCGTTCGCTCGCGAGTTGGGCCCCGACCGGATCGGGGTCACCGCGGTGGCGCCTGGCATCCTGACGACGGAGTCCACCGACTACGTGCCCGAGGCGCGCCACCGGCTTTACGCCGAGGGCAGGGCGGTTCCAGGGCCTCAGGCGCCCGGCGAGATCACCGACGTTGTCTCCTTCCTGCTTTCCGCTGGCGCACTTTCGCTGACGGGGCAGGTGCTGCCGGTCAACAACGGCTTCGTGTTCAATTGAGGCGGCAGTGATGTTCGAACAGCATATCAACGGCAACATCGAATATCTGGAACGGCCGGGTGCCAACGGTCCGGTCCTCGTGATGCTGCATGGCGTCGGCTCCAACGCCGCGTCCTTTTCGACGTTGCTCGACCATATCCCGGGCGACTGGCGCGTGATCGCGTGGAACGCACCGGGCTACGGCGGTTCAGCCGCCCTAGATGCGCAGTGGCCGCTGGCGCTCGATTATGCCGAGGCGCTGCGCGCGTTTCTCGACCGGCTGGACCTGAAACGCGTGCTGCTGGCGGGCCACTCACTCGGCTGCCTGATGGCGGCTTCCTTTGCCGCCACGCACCGCGAACGCGTCGCCCGGTTGCTGCTGAGTTCGCCGGCGCTCGGCCACGGTGTGCCGCGCGGCGCTGCTTTGAGCGCGGCGGCACAGGCGCGTATCGACGACCTCGAAACGCTCGGGCCGGACCAGTTCGCAGCCTTGCGCGCGCCGCGGCTCGTCTACCAGCCGGAGAGCAATCAGGAGATCGTCCGCCGCGTACGCGACGGCATGGCGCGCGTTACGAGGCCCGGCTACCCGCAGGCCGCTCGCATGCTGGCATCGGGTCGCCTCATCGACGATGCCGAGCGGCTGCAGGTGCCGACGGATGTGATCGTTGGCGCGGAAGACCTCGTCACTCCGCCGGACTCGGCGCGCCGCGCGCACGCGGCACTTCGCGATCCGTGGCGCGGCGCGCTCACAATCGTGCCGGCTGCGGGGCACGCCCTTTATCAGCAGGCTCCAGCCGCCTTTGCCGGCGCGCTCGCAGCCCTTGCAGAAACCGTCGGCTAGAGCCGGGAGGAGAAGAGACATGGCAGAGACCGTTCGCGTCGGCAGTCTTCGAGGCATCATGATGCGTGGACCGGGCATCACGCAGACGCTGTCCTTCTACGAGGACATGTGGGGCCTGAGCCTCGCCCACAAGGAAGACGGCATCGCGCTGTTGCGCGGCACCGGCAGCGAGCCTTTCCTGTACGGCCTCAAGGACGGCCCTGTCTTCGGCATCGAATATGTGCATTTCGCAATGCCGGATCGCGCCTCCATGCACGCGCTCCACGCGCAGATCATCGAGCGCGGCGGCATCGTGCTCGGCGAACCTGCGCCGTTCGACGATTACGCCGGCGGCTACGGCTTCGAGATGCTCGACCCCGACAATCGGCGTCTGCGCTTCCGCACGGAGGCGATGTCGTTGGACGAGGAACCGGAATGGGCAAAGCCCCGCAAGGTCAGCCATGTGGTGCTCAACACGCCGGACATGGAGGGCGTGCAGGAGTTTTATTCCCGCGTTCTCGACTTCCGCGTGTCGGACTATTCCGCCGACCAGATGGTGTTCCTGCGCTGCAACTCGGACCATCACTCGATCGCGCTGGTGCGCGGCAACTATGCCAGCGTCAATCACGTCGCCTTCGAGATGCCGTCGATCGACGAGTTCATGCGCGGCATCGGGCGCATGAAGCAGAAGGGCCACGTACCGACCTGGGGGCCTGGCCGTCACGGACCGGGCAACAATCCCTTCGCCTACTTCGTCTCGCCGTCCGGTTTCGTCATCGAGTTCACCTCCGAACTGCAGCAGATCGACGAGACGACTCACGAGGCGAAGGTGTGGCCGCGCGACAATCCGGAAGCGATGGACCGCTGGATGACGGCGGGACCGCCTACGCCGGCGCAGCGTGCTGTCATGCAGGGGCGGCCTGATCCGGGCTTTCCCGAGCTAGCATCGGGCAAGGAGGTCGCGTGATGGACTATGGTTATGCCGGCAAGGTGGCCGTCGTCACCGGTGGTTCGTCGGGCATCGGCCTCGCGACCGTGCAGACGCTGCTGGAGTCGGGGGCAAAAGTTGCGCTGTGCGCCCGCACCGAAAGCCGCCTCAACGACGTCGCGTCGGTTCTGATCCGTGATTTCGGCAAGGAGAATGTGCTTTCCAGCGCGTTCTCGGTGCTCGATCCCGACGCCGTCAACGGTTTTGCCGCGCAGGTGAAGGAGCGCTTCGGCCGCTGCGATCTGCTGGTCAACAATGCCGGGCAGGGGCGGCAGTCGACCTTCGCCAACACGTCCGACGACGACTGGCGCGCCGAATACGAGCTGAAGCTGTTCAGCCAGATCCATCCCGTGCGGGCCTTTCTGCCGATGCTGCGCGAGGCGAAGGGGTCGATCGTCGTCGTCAATTCGCTGCTTGCCTACCAACCCGAGCCGCACATGGTCTGCACTTCCTCGGCCCGCGCCGGGGTGCAGAATCTGGTCAAGTCGCTGTCGATCGAACTGGCGCCCGACATTCGCGTCAACTCGATCCTGATCGGCATGGTCGGTTCCGGCCAGTGGCTGCGCCGCTTCGCCGAGCGTGAGGACCAGAGCCAGAGCAAGGCCGAATGGTACGGCGCGCTGGCCAAAAACAAGGGCATTCCGCTCGGTCGCCTCGGCGACCCGTCGGAAGCCGCTTCGGCCATCGCATTCCTGGGGTCGCCGGGAGCAAGCTACATCACAGGCGCTCACCTCGAGGTTTCGGGCGGCCTGGCGCGTCATATTTGAAGGATACGAGATGAAACTCGAAACCATTGCAGCTTCGGAGACGGTCGGCGACTTCATCGCCCGCTATCTCGCCGAGATCGGCGTCACCACGGTTTTCGGCGTGATCTCGATCCACAACATGCCGATCCTCGACGCCATCGCCCGCCAGGACCGCATCCGTTTCGTGCCGTCGCGCGGCGAGGCGGGCGCGATGAACATGGCAGATGCCTATGCGCGCGTTTCCGGTGAGCTGGGCGTCTGCCTGACGTCCACCGGCACGGCTGCCGGCAATGCCGCCGGCGCACAGGCCGAGGCACTGACCGCTGGTTCACCGGTGCTGCACATCACCACGCAGGTCGATCTCGAATTCGCCGACCGCGACCGCGCGGCAATCCACGATGTGCCGCGCCAGCCCGAAATGCTGCGTGGCGTCTCCAAGGCGGTGTTCCGCATGTGGGATGCCAACGGCGCCATCGGCGTGCTGACCGCCGCCGTCTCGGCTGCTCTTTCCGCCCCGACGGGGCCGGTGAGCCTGGAGATCCCGGTCGACGTGCAGCGCAAGCCTGCCCGTTCCACCGAACGCATCCACCGCCCGCAGCCCACGCGCCCGGTAGCACCCGATACCGTCATCGACGAGATCGCGGAGATGGTGAAGGCGTCCAGGCGTCCCTTGCTGTGGCTCGGCGGCGGCGCGGTCGGCGCGTCGCGCGAGGCGACCGAGTTGATGCGGCGCGGCTTCGGCGTGGTCACGTCGACCAACGGCCGCGCTACCGTTTCGGAGGCTGAGCCCGCGACGCTCGGCGCCTTCAACATGACGCCGGAGGCGGTCGAGCTCTACAAGAGCTGCGACCTGATGATCGTCGTCGGCTCGCGCCTGCGTGGCAACGAGACCCGCAACAACAAGTTGCCGCTGCCGCGACCGCTGGTGCAGATCGATGCCGATGCGGCTCAGGGCGGGCGCAACTATCCCGTCGAGGTGTTCGCGCACGGCGATGCCGCCGACACGCTATCGCGCCTGCTCGAAAGGCTGCCCGATACGCTGGATACGGACACGAATCTGTCCTTCGACATCGCCCGCACGCGGGCTCAGGCCGAAGGCAGGATGCGCGATGTCCTTGGGCCATATCGTGTCGTCGCCGATACCTTGGCTGACCGCATCTTCGCCGGCGGCCATCCGTGGGTGCGCGATGTCACCATCTCGAACTCGACCTTCGGCAATCGCTATGTCCGCATCGCGGGACCCAATCTCGGCGTTCATGCGCTGGGCGGCGGCATCGGGCAGGGCGTGGCCATGGGCGTCGGCGCCGCACTTGGATCGAAAGGGGCGAAGGCGGTCACGCTGCTGGGCGACGGCGGCACGATGCTGGGCCTTGCCGAGATGATCACCGCCGTCGAAGAGAACGCGCCGCTGGTGTACCTGCTGATGAACGACAAGGCCTACGGCGTGATCCAGAACATCCAGGATGCGCAATATGGCAACCGCCGGCACTATTCGGCGCTCGCGACCCCCGACTTTGCTGCCTTCTGCGGCTCGATCGGCATGCCACACACGCTGGTGCGCGACGTTGCGGATTTCCCCGCGCTCCTCGACGAGGCGCTGGCCGCTGAAGGCCCGCGCCTGATCGAGATCGACATGTGTACGATCGGGCCGTTCAACGAAGCGTTCGCCGGGCCTCCCGCCGGCGCAGCCGGAAACGGTGGGTGAGCCGATGCGGCTGGGACTGATCGGCTTCGGCAACATCGCCGTCACGCTGCTCGGCCAGTTGGCCGGCATGCCCGACGCGCCGCTTGAGCGGCTGACGGTGCTGTGCCTGCCCGATTCCGCCGACGAAGCATCAGCGCGGCTGGCGGGCGAGTTTGCGGGCGCTGCGCGCGAAACCGCAGTCGTCACCGATGTTCAGGCGTTGCTCGCAGACCGGCCGGACATGGTGGTCGAATGCGCGGGGCACGCCGCAGTCGTGGCGCATGTGCCGCCTGTCCTTCGAGCGGGAACGGACGTGGTGATCGTTTCGATCGGCGCGCTCGCAGACGCCCCTCTAGAACTGGAACTGCGCACGGCTGCGGCCGAAGGCAAGGCACGACTGATCCTGCCGGCGGGCGCGGTCGGCGGCATCGACCTTCTCGCGGCAATAGGAAAGGCCGGTGGTCTCGAGGTGCGTTATCGCGGCTCGAAGCCGCCACTCGCCTGGAGCGGAACGCCGGCCGAAGCCCTGATCAATCTCGGCGCGTTGCGGGAACCCAAAACGTTCTTTACCGGCACTGCGCGCGAGGCGGCGCGCGCCTACCCGAAGAACGCCAATGTCGCCGCAACGCTGGCGCTCGCCGGCGCCGGCTTCGAAGCAACGCATGTCGAACTGATTGCTGACCCCGCCGCGCCCGGCAACGTGCATGAATACTCAGTCGTCTCGCCGCTGGCGAAGTACACGATGCGTATCGAGAACCTTCCGTCCGCAGCCAACGCCAAGACGTCCGTGTCCACGGTCTACAGCGTGCTGCGGGAAATCCGCAACCGCATCGGCCCCGTGTCGATCTGAGGTGGAGCCAGAGATGATAGAACTTCCGCAGAACAAGCTTTTCGTCGGCGGCGAATGGGAAGAGGGCACAGGCGCCGAGATCGTCTCGATCTTCCCTGCTGACGGCAGCGTCAACAGGGTTTTGCGCGGTGCATCGGTTGCAGACGGTGAGCGCTCGATCGAACGCGCGAAGCGGGCACAGGCCGATCCGGCATGGCGCAATCTCAAGCCGCATGAGCGCGCGCGCTTTCTCTATGCGATTGCCGACGGCATCGAGGCCAATGCGCAGCGCATCGCCCATATCCAGAGCCGCGATACCGGCAAGACCTTGCGCGAAACGAGCGCGCTCGCCGCTTCCGCCGCAGGCACCTTCCGCTATTTCGGCGCGGTGCTCGAAACCTCGGACGAAGCGCTGACGGCGCAGCGCGGCGACGCCCTGACCATGTCCGTGCACGAGCCATTGGGTCTGGTGGGCGCAATCACGCCGTGGAACTCGCCCATCGCATCCGATGCGCAGAAGGCCGCGCCAGCGCTTGCCGCAGGCAATGCCGTGCTGCTGAAACCCGCCTCGTGGTCGCCGCTCGTCTCCCTGGAACTGGCTCGCATCGTCGAGGCATCCGGCCTGCCGAAGGGATTGTTCTCCGTCCTGCCTGGGTCCGGCCGCGAGATTGGCAATCTTCTGGTCGAGCACCCGGACATCGCCAAGATCAGCTTCACCGGCGGCACAGAGACCGGCAGGGCGCTTGCGCTGAAGGCCGCGCAGAAGCTGATGCCGGTGTCGCTGGAACTCGGCGGCAAGTCGCCCACGATCGTCTTTGCCGATGCCGATATCGAGCAGGCGCTGGCCGGCGTGCTGTTCGGCATCTTTTCGTCGACGGGGCAGAGCTGCATCGCCGGCGCCCGCCTGTTCGTCGAACGGCCGATCTACACGCAGTTCGTCGAGCGGCTGGTGGAAGCGACGAAGCGGCTCAAGGTCGGGCATCCTTTCGAGGCCGATACACAGGTCGCGCCGCTGGTCCACTTCGACCATCGCGACAGCGTCGCCGACCATGTGCGGCGCGCGCGGGAAGAAGGTGCGGAGCTTCTCGCGGGCGGTGGCGCGCCCGAGGGCACGGCCTACGAGAAGGGCGCCTATTATCTTCCCACGATCCTTGCCGGTGTCGATAACGGGGCACGCATCTGTCGCGAAGAAGTGTTCGGGCCTGTCCTCGTGGTGCTGCCTTTCGATGACGAGGCGGACGTGATCCCGCAGTCGAACGACAACGACTACGGGCTCGCCTGCGGTATCTGGACACGGGACTTCCCGAAGAGCTGGCGGGTCGGCAAGGCCATCCGGTCGGGCACTGTCTGGGTCAATACCTACAAGCAGTTCTCTATCTCGACTCCCTTCGGCGGCGAAAAGGAAAGCGGCATGGGCCGCGAGAAGGGTCGCGACGGCATCAGGGCCTATATGGCTCAGAAATCATTCTACACCGACCTGTCCGGCGCGCCGCATCCCTGGGCTGCGGCGACGGTGCGCGCATCATGAGCCGCGCGGTCGCCATCGTCGGCTCCGGACCGTCCGGCTGCTATCTGGCGCAGGCGCTGCTGAAGGCTGACCCGCAATTGCGCGTCGATATACTGGACCGGCTGCCCGTGCCCTACGGGCTGGTGCGCTACGGCGTCGCCGCGGATCATCAGGGCACGAAGGCCGTCATCCGGCAGTTCGAGCGCCTGTTCGAGCGGCAGGGCGCGTGCTTCGTCGGCAATGTGGTTGTCGGCGAGGACGTCACCCTCGACGAACTGCGCCAGGCCTACGACGCCGTGGTGCTTGCAGCCGGATTGTCCGGAGACCGGGCGCTCGGCATTCCGGGCGAGCATCTGGAGGGCGTGCATCGCGCCGGCTACCTGACGCGCGCGCTCTACGAGCATCCCGACGCTGAGCCGCTGCCGCAACTCGGACGGCATGTCGTCATCATGGGCAACGGCAACGTCGCCATCGACCTCCTGCGCCTGCTAGCCAAGACGCCGGGCGAGCTTGCCGGTTCCGACCTCGGCCCCGTGCCGACCGATTGGCTGGCGGGCTCGGGGGTCGAAACCATCGACATCATCGGACGATCGCCGGCCGCTGACGCGAAGTTCGATGCCGTGATGATCAAGGAGCTGGCCAAGCTCGAGGGCGTCACGATCGAGGTGGTCGGCGCCGGTGTGAGCGACGACGACGAAGGCGCGAAGAAGATCGCAGCGCTGGACGCGATACACGGCCACAAAACCGGAAGCCGTCGCGTCACCTTTCGCTTCGGCCTGACGCCTGTCAGGCTGGAAGGCAAGGACGGACGTGTCGGCGAAGCGGTGTTCCAAGACGCCAATGGTGGTACGATGTCTCTGCCATGCAGCGCTTTCATCACGGCCATCGGGTTCGAGGCGGCAGCAGGCCTGCCGCGCGACGAGCTGGTCGGCTGTGCGGCCGAACTTGAGCTGGGCGTGCTTGCCGACGGGCTTTACGCAACCGGCTGGTTCCGGCGCGGCCCGCGCGGCACCATCCCAGATAATCGCGCAGATGCGCAGCTTCTTGCAGCGCGCATACTGGCCGACCTTGAAGCTTCGGATACCGGGCTTGAAAAGCCCGGCCGTCACGCCTTTCCGCAATGGACGGCGGCCGTCTGCTACGACGACTGGAAGCGCATCGATGCGGCGGAGACGGCATCGCCGCCGCAGGACCGCTGCCGCGTCAAGATTCCCTCGCGCGAAGCCATGCTGGCGCTTGCCCGCCAAACGAAGGAGCCCGACCTATGAAGATCATGCTGCTTTACGGCACCGAGACAGGCAATGCCGAGATGCTGGCCGAGGACATCATGGCCGAACTGGAAGGCGAGCACGAGGTGGAGTGTCGCAACCTGTCGGATTTCGGCCCGGCCGAATTCGATGCACGGCGTCTCCACATGATCGTCTGTTCGACCTATGGCGACGGAGAGCTGCCGGCATCCGCCCAGCCCTTCGCCGAAGCCTTGAAGGCCGCAGCCCCCAGCCTGTCCGATATTCATTTCGCCATCTTCGGCCTCGGCGACAGCGAATATGAAGAGACGTTCAATTTCGGCAGCAAGGGGCTGGCGGAACTGCTTGTGAGCTACGGTGCGGTGCAGGTCGGCGAGCGCGTCACGCATGACGCCTCCGGCAGCGACATGGCCGAGGATCTGGCGTTTCCATGGGCTGCAGGTATCGTCGCGCTGGCGGAGCAGAAGATCGGCGAGGCCGTCTGAGATGAAACCGGCGGAGATACGCGACCTGATCGCGGTGCCGTGGCGCCACGGGGACTGCGTCGATTTGACAGGCGTCGTCTGCGAAGGCGCGCTTGACCTTGCCGGCCTTGATTTGACAGGCTTCGATCTCAGCGGGGCTACTTTCCCGGAAGGTATCAACGCAACCGGCGCGCGCTTTCTGGGCGTTAGCTGGTTCAGCGGAGCGCGCTTCGGCGGCAAGGCGACTTTCGAGCGTGCGGTGTTCGCCAACGATGCGCGTTTCGAACGCGCGCAGTTCGGCGAAACGGTGCTTTTCGACGAGGCGGAACTCCGCGGGATCGTGCGGCTCGATGAAGCGCGCATTGCGGGCGACGCCAGCTTCGAGCGCATTTCCTGCTACGGCAATTTCTCGCTTCAGGGCGTCGAGATTAGTGGACGGGCATCCTTCAGCGGTGCCGAGTGGCTCGGCGGGCTCTGGTGCCAGGACGCCCGACTGCCGGCAGCCACCGACTTCTCCGACACGCAGGTGCATGGCCGTTTGTGGCTGCGTCGCGCGGTTGCCGGCAATGCGCCGCTGCCGGACAGCGCCTTCGCGCTGTCCTACGGCTATACCTACATCTGATCGGCCGACCAGCCGCGATAGCCCAGCGCTTCCGACATGCTGCGCGCGGCGGCCTTCAATTCCTGCTCGATCCGTTCGACGTTCGCACCGTCGTCCGCGAAGACGCTGGCATGGCCGGTGACGTTGATCGCGCCGACGGCGCGGGCCTGATGATCGTGGACTGCGACGGCGGCCGATCCGATTTCGGGTTCGAAGTTGGCGACGCTCCAAGCCATGCCGCGCGAGCGGTCCGTGCGAAGCTGTTCCTCGAGGTCGGCGAGCGACGTGCGTGTCTTCGCCGTAAACGATTCCATCGCCTGCCCGGCATAGAGCGATTTCAGCGCTGCGGGTGACAGCTCGGAGAGCAGGATGCGCCCGATGGTGGTCGCGTGCGCGGGCAGGCGGGTTCCCTCGCGCACCGTGCTGGCAAGGTGGGAGTTCGGTGTCTCGCGGGCGAGATAGACGATCTCCCGGCCTTCGAGCACGCCGAGATGGGCCGACAGGTTGAGCGAATCGACGAGCTGTTTCAGGAAAGGCCGCGCGACCTGCAGGATGCTGCGCTCGTTGAGCGCCTCGGACGCGAGTGCGATCAGCCCCGTACCGAGTCGATAGCCGCCCTCGTCGGGCAGCGGCTCCAAAATGCCCTCTACCTCCAGCGTCGAAAGCAGGCGAATGAGCGTGGTGCGGTTGATGTTCAGCGCTTTTGCGGCGCTGCTGGTGTTGCGGCAGCGATTGCCTGCTGCGATGTAACGCAGGAGCGCAATTGCCCTGGTAACCGGCGGAACGACGTAGAGCGACCGCCCCGCTTCCTGCTGTTCTGTCTCTGCCATGTCGATCCCTAGACTGCTGCACATATATGCGCAGTTTAGTCATATGTGAACAGTCGGGGGATTGATAGGCGGGGGCTCTCTCGTCCCCACCCCGCCAACTTAACGCTGCTGGGCGCGTCCGCCCAGCCCTACCAACGTCGTGCTTGTCGTCCGCTCACGATCCGCGGGTGGCCAATAGCGCGTTCGCCGCTTTCAACGCAGCCAGCAATTCGCCGGCGCCTTCGGCGACCGCGTCCGCGCCCGCTGCGCGAAGGACCTTTGCACGCTCCGGCCGCGGGTCGGCGGGATCGACGAAGCCGATCGCGATCATGCCGGCGGCGACGGCCGCCTCGACGCCATGGGGGCTGTCGTCAATCATCACGCAAAGCGACGGATCGACGTCGAACTCCTGCGCACAGTGCAGCATCAGGTCGGGCGCGGGCTTCGGTCTTGCCACCGCCTCGGCGCTGAAGATGGCTGGCTTGAAATGATCCCAGAGTTCCAGATGGCCGAGGCTCTGTTCCAGCCGGCGCATGCTGCTGTTGGATGCGACGCATTTCGGGCGTTGAAGATCGCTCACCACCTCCAGGATGCCAGGCATAGCCGTCAGACGTTCTCCAAAGGTCCGGAACAGCGTCTCGTGCCACGACGACATCAGCGGCTCGATGTCGGTGATGCCGTAATCGTCCTCGATCATGCGCCGGATAGTCGAGACCGAATTGCCGGTGAATTTGACGTGCGATTCCGAAGCCGAGATCTCGACGCCTGCGCCGCGCAGGCTTTCCGCAAGCGTGCTGCTTGCGATGGGCTCGCTGTCGATCAGCACGCCGTCGCAGTCGAAGATGACGAGGGCGATGTTCTGCAGCGGGTCGCGTTCCGCCACAATGGCGGCAGTCTGAAATGGCATGTTGTGCAAGTCTTTATGCTCCGCGCAGGGCGACGGCCAGATCGGGGCGGTCGGTGGTGATCTGGCGGATCGGCTTTCCGAGCCAGTATGCGATGTCGGCTTCGTCGTTCGGCACCCAGGCGCCGAGCCTGTCGCCCGGCACCAGATCGACGATCGTGTCCCAGTTCTGGTCGAGGACGTGCCGCTCGATGGCGATGATGTCCGACAGGTCGAGCATCCGGCGAAGCCCTTCGGTCAGGCCGTAGCGCTCGACCGACTTCGCGTCGAACGAGGACAGCGTTCGAATGTGCGGTGCAACCTCGCGGATCGTCGCCAGCACTTCGGGCAGGAAGCTCGTCATGATCGAGCGAGCTGCCATGCCGCGATCATCGAGCAACGCCGCCGCCTTGGCCTCAAGGCCGGGATAGGGGTTTCGCTCGTGGTCGGCCTTCAACTCCACATGCAGTTCGATTGCGCTGCCGGCGAACACATCGAGGACTTCGTCCAGCGTCGGTATCGTGCCACCACTGTCCTTCAGCCTGACCTTGTGATTTTCGCCAAGGCCGAGCTCGACGACCGGTCCGCTTCGTTCCGTCGTCCGGTCGAGTGTCGGATCGTGGATCACGAGCATCTCGCCCGCCTTCGTCAGATGGACGTCGAACTCGACACCTTCGACGGGCAGTTCCAGCAGTTTGCGGAAGCCTTCGATGCTGTTTTCAGGCCAGAGATTGCGGCCACCGCGGTGACCGATGATGGAGACCATATGCGTCAATTTCCTTTGTTGGGGGATGTCACTTGCCTGAATCGACCAGGCCCTTCGTGAACCAGCGCTGCATCAGCAGGATGATGACGGCCGGCGGCAGCATGACGAAGAAGGCCGCGCTCATGGCTATGTTCCAGGCCGGTTCAGCATCCGAGACTGGAACCAGATGCTTCAGGCCCAGGATCGCCGTCTGCATCTCGGCATCGGTGGTGAAGAGGAGCGGCCAGAGATACTGGTTCCAGCCGTAGATGAAGAGGATGATCGACAGCGCGGCAATGTTGGCGCGCGACAGAGGCAGCAGGATATCGAGGAAGAACTTCACTGGCCCAGCGCCATCCAGCCTCGCTGCCTCGCACAGCTCCTCCGGCACCGTCAGGAAGAACTGGCGAAACAGAAAGGTCGCCGATGCGGATGCGATCAAAGGCAGGATCAGGCCGCTATAGGTGTTGACCATGTTCCATTGCAGCGCCGCCTCGAGCTGGTAGCCGGTGACGCTGCCGACAAGCCATGAGATACCGGTGATGTCGGCGAACCAGCGTAGCGGCCCTGCTGCGTCGGCTACCGCCTCGTAGGTCGGTATGATGCGCACCTCGACCGGCAACATCAGCGAGACGAAGATGAGCCAGAACGCAGTCATCCTGAAGGGAAACCGGAAATAGGTGATCGCGAATGCCGCGATCAGCGAGATCGTGAGTTTGCCGACAACGATGCCGACGGTCACGATCAGGGAGTTAATGTAGAGCCGCGAGAAATTGCCCTGGTTCCAGGCCGTGGCGATGTTGTCGAGGAAGTGCGTGCCCGGCACCCAGGGAAACGGTGTCTGCTGCACTTCCTGCAATGTCAGCGAGCCGGCGACGAAGGCGAAGTAAAGCGGCAGACACACGGCTGCCGCGCCGAGCAGCAGCACGGCGTGGCAGAAGATCGTCAGCCCGAGATTGCGCTCGATCATGGTTACACCTGATAGTTTACCCGGCGCTCGAGCGCGCGGAACTGGAGGACGGTGAAGAGGATCGCGATGATCATCAGGATCACCGACTGGGCGGCCGAGGAACCGAGGTTGAGCTGGACGAAACCGTCCTGGTAGACCTTGTAGACGAGCGTGTTGGTTGCACCCGCCGGACCGCCTCGCGTCACCGCGTCTATGATGCCGAAGGTCTCGAACAGTCCGTAGACCACGTTCATGACCATCAGGAAGAAGATGGTCGGCGTCACCAGCGGCAGTGAAATCGTGAAGAAGCGCCTGACCGGTCGTGCGCCGTCGAGCTTTGCAGCTTCCAGCAGCGACTGCGGCACGGCGAGCAAAGCGGCGACGAGGAAGATGTAGTCGTAGCAGATGTGTTTCCACACCGACGCCACGATCACCAGAAGCTGCGCGTCGAACGGGCGGCGGTTCGGATCCCACGGAATACCGAGCGACTGGATGAACTGCGCCAGAGGACCGACCGCCGGGTTGAACAGGAACGCCCACAGCACGCCGGAGATCACCGGGGCGATCGCATAAGGCATCAGGATGACGCTCTTGTAGAGGCCGCGGCCGCGGATCACGAAATCGGTGGCGAATGCAAAGAGCAGTGCCAGAGCGATGGTCACAACGGCCTGGATCACAGTGAACCAGAGCGTGAAGAACACGCTTTGCCTGTAGTCCGGGCTTCCCAGAAGTTGCGCGAAATTGGCGAACCCGACGAAGATTTCCCGAGCACCGAACGGGTCGACCTGCACGAAGGCGAGCGAAAGCGCTTTGTAGGATGGAATGAAGAAGAAAAAGAGCAGGATCAGCAGTTGAGGGGCGAGCAGCGCCGCCGCAAGGCCTGGCTTGCTGAAATGCGCGGTCTTGAGCCCGGCTTCCGAGGTCTTCGGCAGCAGGCGGCTGAGCGCGATGCCGATCGCGAGTGGGGGCGCGTGTCCGCGCCCCCAATGCCCGCTGTCGCGTTACTGCGAGGCATGGAGCCTCTCATACTGGCGCAGGATTTCATTGCCGCGGCGCGCGGCGTTGTCGAGCGCTTCCTGGGCCGTCTTCTGGCCGGTCCACACGCCCTGGATCTCTTCGACGAGAAGCTGCATGGACTGGTTGTGGTTGCCGAAACGGAAGCCGCGCGAATTCTCGGTCGGCTCGCCGCGGCTGAGTTGCAGGATGGCGATCTCGCGGGTCGGGTTTTCCTTGAAGTAACCCTCCGACTTCAGGGCGTTATAGGCCGTCGTGGTCACGGGAACATAGCCGGTCTGCTTGCTCCACCAAACCTGCGTTTCGGGCGAGGCGACGAAGTCGATGAAGGCTGCTGCACCTGCATATTCCTCGTCGCTCTTGCCCTGCAGCACCCACAGCGCACCGCCTCCGATCGTGCTGTTCTTCGGTTCAACACCCTCCTCATGCGGCAGGAAGGTCGCGCTCCAGTCGAATTGCGCGCCCGAACCGATGCCCGCATGCGCGGCGGTCGAGGCGACGTAGGTCGCGCAGGTGCCTGAGGTGAAGAGCTGCTCCGGCGAGAGGCCCTGGCCCGCGATCTGGAGGACCTCGTCGTCCATCCACTTCGACAGCCGCTCGAGTTGGCCCACGACCAGCGGGCTCTTGTTGAACACGAACTCCGTGCCAAGTCCGTCGAAGCCGTTGGCGAGCGTGCCGTAGGGCTGGTCGTGCAGCGCGGCGTAGTTCTCGATCAGGCTCCAGAAAAAGTCGTTGGCCAGCGCCATCGAGCATTCGCTGACGCCCTGCTCCTTGATGGCGTAGAGCTGCTTTTCGACTTCCTGCCAGGTCTCGCCGGGCGCGTCGAAGCCGGCTTCCTTGAACATGTCCCGATTGTACCAGAAGATCGGGGTCGAGCTGTTGAAGGGCAGGGCGGCCGGAACCCCATCGACGAGGAAGAAGCCCGAGACCGGCGCGATGAAGTCGTTCCAGTCGACGTCGTGGCCCTGCTCTTCCATCAGCGTCGGCACCGGAACGACGGCGCCCGAATTCAGCATCGTCATGAAGCCGCGTTCGGCTGCCTGGATGATCGTCGGCTGTTGGCCGACGCGATAGGCCGCGACCATCGCGGCCATGTTTTCTTCGTAGTTGCCCTTGTGGACCGCGACCACTTCGTACTGGTCCTGCGAACCGTTGAAATCCGTGACGAGCTTCTCGACTACCTCTCCGAGCCGGCCGCCGAGCGCGTGCCACCATTCCACCTTGACGCGCTCCTGCGCGGCTGCTGCGCCGGGCAATGCCAGCATGCCGAGCGCAATACCGGCTGCCAGCGTCTTCGCGAATTTGCGCGGCGCATTCTTGATACCAAAATCGATTGTCATCTGTGTCTCCTCTCGCATCGCCGTATTCCTTGCCCGTGTCTTTCCAGCACACGGGTGGGCCGCTTCCACGGCGGCGACAAAAAGAAGCTAGCGCCCACGGATTACAAATGTCAATATCATGTTACAAATGTATGACGCATTGCTAGGAGGAACTCATGGCCGCTATCGAACTGGTGGATCTGAAGAAGAATTACGGGACTGTCCCCGCGGTGAAGGGCATCGACCTTTCCGTCTCCGATGGCGAGATGATTGTGCTCGTCGGACCGTCAGGCTGTGGAAAATCAACCTTGCTGCGCATGATCGCGGGCCTCGAATCGGTCACGTCGGGGCACCTGCGGATCGCGGGCAAGGACGTCGGTTCGGTGGAGCCGGCCGACCGTGACATCGCCATGGTCTTCCAGAACTACGCGCTCTACCCGCACATGTCGGTGCGGCAGAATCTGGAATATGGCCTGAGGAACCGGGGCTTTCCGCGCCAGGACATCGCGCGCCGCGTTGCCGAAGCCGCAGCGATCCTCGAGATCGAGCCGTATCTGGAACGCCGGCCCCGGCAGCTTTCAGGCGGCCAACGCCAGCGCGTCGCGATGGGGCGGGCGATCGTCCGCAACCCGGCTGCCTTCCTGTTCGACGAGCCGCTCTCCAACCTTGATGCCAAGCTCCGGGTGCAGATGCGTGTCGAGATCCGCAAGCTGCAAAGCGGCTCGGCACCACGAGCATCTACGTCACGCACGACCAGCTCGAGGCGATGACGCTGGCCGACCGCCTCGTCGTCATGAATGGTGGCCGCATCGAGCAGATCGGCACGCCGATAGAGGTTTACGAGCGACCGCAGACGCTCTTTGTCGCCGGCTTCATCGGCTCGCCGCCGATGAGCCTGATCGACGTCGGGCAGGCCGATAATGTGGATTGGGGCGAACTGCCGCCGCAGACCGGCGTCGTCGGCGTGCGTCCGGATGCGGTTCGCATGGCGCCGATGACGGAAGGCATCGGTCTCTCTGGCGTGGTGGAACTGATCGAACCCATCGGTGGCGAGAGCCACGTGCACTTGTTGCTGAATGGCGGGCAGGCGTTGATCGCATCGGTGCCGGGCAAGGCCGGTGTCGCGGAAGGCGACCGCGTGAACTGGCATATCGACCGCGCCGACCTGCATTGTTTCGACAAGTCCACCGGGCGGCGAACCGACTAACCGGAAGAGGGCTTTCGCGGGAGGCTGCGATTGACAAGCGTCCCCCGTGAAGTCCTATACCGAAAGTCAATCAAGAAAGTGCATGAATGCTTGCAGACCAGCCCGCGCCGACCCCAGAAGAGCAGATGAATGTCCGGGTCGTCTGGATGTATTTCATGGAAGGGCGGACCCAGGGCGAAATCGCCGAAGCGCTTTCGACCAACCGGTTGAGGGTCAACCGCATCATCAGCGATGCCCGGCGCACGGGCTTGGTCACCATCAAGCTCAACTCCAGGCTGACCTCCTGCGTGGAACTGGAGCAGCACCTTGCCGAGAGCTTCGGTCTCCACCGCGCGATTATCGTTCCAACGCCGAACGATCCGGAACTCGTGCCAGTACTGCTTGGCCAGGCCGCTGCCGACTATGTCACCCAGCTTCTCGCCGCCGGCAAGATGAGCGGCATCGGCGTGGGGTGGGGCGCCACCTTGCGTGAGCTGGTTCGGCATATGCCGGCGATGCGCAGGCCCGAACTGTGCGTGAACTCGGTCATGGGGGACTGACGCGCGGCATCGAGATCAACACCTTCGATATCGCCAGCGATTTCGCGAGACAACTCAGCGCGACCTGCGCCTACCTCGCCGCCCCGATCTATGCCGGCAGTCCCGAATCGCGCGACGCGATCATGACGCAGGACGTGTTCCGCAGTGCCTTCGAGCGCATCGCGGCCAACGACATGATCATCCTGAGTGCAGGCGACCTTTCCGAGCGCTCCCTTCTGATGCGCTACGGTATGCCGAGCGATGTCGACATCGACGGCCTGCAGGCGGCAGGCGCGCAGGGCGACCTGCTTGGCCAATTCATCAACAGTGCCGGCAAGCCGGTCGACCACGAGATCAACCGTCGTGCCATCGCCCTGCCGCTCGAAGCCTTGCGCGACGTGCCCAACGTCGTCCTCAGCTCCGGCGGTCTGAACAAGGTCGGCGCCATCGCGGCGGCGCTGCGTTCGGGCCTTTGCAATGTTCTTGTCTGTGACGAGGATACGGCGCGCGCGGCCGCCGACCTGGCCGCTAAGTGGCGGACGCAAGAGGGCGACTGACGCCGTCCTTCCAAACGGAAATTTCCAGCGGGTAGGGACTTGCCCTGCGCACTATCGCCTGTTAAACGTTTAACAGTAAAACGTTTAACAGGTTGCTCGCGCTCTATGGAACGCAGGAGAGTCACGATCAAGGACGTCGCCGCCCGGGCAGGGGTTTCCATTGCCACGGTGTCGAATGTCTTCAGCGGCACCAAGCCGGTGACCGACGATCTGCGCCGCCGCGTGGAAAAGGCGGCGAGCGATCTGTCCTACCAGATGGACCGGGCCGCCTCGCAGCTCCGCTCCGGTCAGGCTCGCGTCATAGGCGCGTGCTGGTTCCCGATCTCGATGACACGTTCTTCACCTCCCTCGTCTCGCGGATCGAGGTGTTGGCCATGGAGGATGGCTACGATGTCATCGTGGCCAGCTCCCGCGATGACGCGGACCTCGAGCAGTCACGTATCCGGGCTTTACTTGGCTGGCGCCCTTCGGGCCTTATCGCGGTGCCGTGTTCGGATACCGTGCCGGATCTTCTTAAGTCCGAAGCCGCTCGGCTGCCGATGGTGTTCGCCGACCGTGTCGGGCCTGAAGGCTCTTTCGTGGATACGGTGGCGATCGACAATTTCGAGGCCGGCGCGATCGCCGCCAGGCATCTGGTGGAACTCGGCCATCGCAAGGTCGTCGTCGCCGCGTCGGACCTGGGCATATCGCCGATCCGCGAGCGTGTGCGCGGCGTCGCTGAGACGCTTATCGCAGCGGTTGGCACTGAGCCCGTGGTCGTGGAGCTCGGCTCAAACGGCGAGCGCGGCGCCGATAGATTCTCCTCGTTTCTTGCCGGCAATTCCGCACCCTTCGCGGTCATCGGGCTTACCAATGTCACCACGCTCAGTGCTCTCTCGGCGCTGGCGCGGCACCGTATCGACATCCCGGAGGCCGTGTCGGTGATCGGCTTCGACGACTATCCCTGGATGAGCGCACGCAAGACGGCGCTGACGGCAATTCGCCAGCCCATCGAGGAGATGGGCAGGCTGCTGTGGGAGCGCCTGACGCTGCGCATGTCCGGGGAAGATGCGGCGCCGCGCCACGTCTCGCTGTCGACAGCGCTGCAGGTGCGGGACTCGGTCCGGCCCGTGATCGGGCAGCCGCGCCGTAATTCATCGGGCGAACCCGCGGAGGAGCGGGGCGCCGGGCAACATCATTCAGCAGGCCAGGAGCCGGCCTAGGAAAGTACGAGTCCGCGTTGCGGTCGGGAGGACCTTTTGCGTTCAAGAAGTATCATCGGCATCGCGCCGCTCCTGGCGCCGGTTCATGTTCTCATCTTGAGCGTGATCGTGCTGCCGTCGCTCTATGTCGTCTGGCTGAGTCTGAACGAGTCGAGCTTCGGGCAGGCGCCGACCTTCGTCGGCCTGCAGAACTATATCGACGTCATCACCGATCCCGCATTCCGCAGCGCGCTCTGGAACACCGTTGTGCTTGTGGTGGTTGCGGTCCACATCGAACTGGCGCTGGGGCTTGGCATGGCGCTGCTGTTCGCTGGAGGCCTGCCGTTCCGCCGTTTCCTTCTGGTTGCCGTGCTGGCGCCCTATGCCGTCAGCGAGGTGATCGCCGTTGTCATGTGGCGCTTTCTGTTCGATCCCGATGTCGGGCCTGTGACGCTGATGCTGCAGTCCATGGGGCTGCCGATCCTCGACTGGTCCTTCGAGCCGTCGCACGCCATGATCCTGATTGCGCTCCTGACGATCTGGCTCCATCTGCCTTTCACCTTCATCATCCTCTATGCAGCGCGGCTGGCGATCCCCAGCGACCTCTATGAGGCGGCCCGGATCGATGGCGCTACAGCATGGCAGGCGTTCAAGCGGGTCACGCTGCCGCTGCTTGGCCCGGCGATCGTCGTGGCGCTGCTGTTCCGCTACATCTTCGCGTTCCGCCTCTTTTCCGAAGTGTGGCTGCTGACCCAGGGCGGGCCGGCGCGGTCCACCGAGGTGGTCGCGGTTTATCTCTACCAGGAGGCTTTCAGCTACAACGCATTCGGTACCGCCGCCGCCACGGCGTGGATCATGGTGCTTGCCTCGCTACTGCTCGGCGCAGGCTACGTGTTCATCCTCCGCAGACAGGTGTCCGCAAATGCGAACGCGTAACCTCCTCGCCGCCATCGGCAAGACGGTCGCCGTCGTCGCGATGTTGTTCTGGTCGCTGTTCCCGATCGTATTCATCGTGATGTCGTCGCTCAAGCCCGGGCAGGACATCTTCGCCGTGCCGCCGCGCTATGTCTTCGAACCAACGTTCGAGCACTACGTCTCGCTGTGGCAGCAGTGGGGAGCCTTCTTCGACGGCCTCCTCAACAGCACGATCATCACCGCAGGCGCGACGGTGATCGCCATCGCGGGCAGCACCTTTGCGGGCTACGTCTATTCCCGCAACAGCAGCCGCATGCTGGACGCCAGCGTCCTGTTCCTCATCGTGGTGCGGCTGATCCCGCCCATCGTGGTCACGCTGCCGCTGTTCCCGATCGTCAATGTGCTGGGGCTCAACGACACGCATGCGATAATGATGGTGCTTTACGCCACCTTCTTCGTCTCGCTCGGCACGGTCCTGATGCGGACCTTCATCGACCAGATCCCGCGCGAACTTGACGAGGCTGCCGAAATAGACGGCGCCGGGCGCCTGACCGTGCTGCGCCGGGTGATCGTGCCGCTGGCCGCGCCCGGCATCCTTGCCGTTGCCGTCTTCGTCGTCGTGTTTGCGTGGAACGAATATCTGTTCGCCTTCATCTTCACGTCGACCCGCGCCAAGACCGCGCCGCTCGTTATCTCGGAGATGATCGGTTCGATCGACGGCGTCGACTGGGGCATCCTGTTCGCCGCCTCGACCGTGCAGTTGGCACCGGTCCTGCTCTTCGTCGTCTTCATGAATCGCTATCTCGTCGCCGGTCTCACCGCCGGCGCGACCAAGGGGTAAGTCAGCGTAAAAAAGGGAGGTTTGAAATGAACGATCGCAACATCATCGCCCTGTCCCGCAGGGGATTTCTGGGTACCGCCCTGGGCGGCATCGCAGCACTTGCCACGCAGCCTTCGTGGGCCGCGTCCAAGACACTGAACGTACTCAGCCACAAGGTTCACCAGACGGTGCTCGGCGCCGACGGTGGCGACCTGCTCGCCGACTGGAAGGCATCGAACGATGCCGACGTTTTCTGGACGACCTTCGATTCCAACCCGCTTCAGGATCGCCTCTTCCGTGAGGCAAGCCTCGGCTCGACCGACTACAGCGTCGGCTACATGATCGACAACCGGCCCACGTCCGAGATCGCGGCACTGTTTGAGCCGCTGGACGACTATCTCGCCAGCGATCCCATCGAAGACTTCCAGGACATTGCTCCCGGTCTCGTCGACGGCATGACGGTCGACGGCAAGCTGATCGGCATTCCCGTCCGCCATGCCACGCAGGGCCTGTTCTACAATGAAGAGCTTTTGCAGGAAGCCGGCATCGACGCGCCGCCCACGACGCTGGAGGAACTGGTCGAGCAGGCTCGCAAGCTCACCTTTACATCGTCGGCGGGCACGCCGGTGGTCGGTATGGTGCTTGCGAGCGACCTCGCGGTCTTCCCGGTGATGTTCGCCCGCGCTTTCGGCGGCGACTTCATCACCGGCGACTTCCAGCTCATGCCGGACAAGGACGCCATGGTGAAGGGCCTCACGGTTCTCCGGGAAATGTTCGAGGCCGGAGCCTTGCCGCGCAGCTACGCCACCACCCGCAACGACGATCAGGTGACCTGGCTCCAGCAGGGCCGCGCAGCCTTCACCGTGTTGCCATTCGCCCGCAATGCGCAGCTCAACAATCCCGAGCAGAGCAAGTATCCCGGCAAGATCAAGGCCGTCGAGTTCCCGATTTCCGCCGAGCTGAAGGGCAAGATGCCGATGTCGTCCATCGTCGAGGCGTGGGCCATGGTCATTCCCAAGAACGCTGCCGACAAGGACCTTGCCTGGAACTTCATCAAGGAAGTGTCCAGCAAGCGCGCGACGCTCGGCATGGCGCTCAACGGCAACGGTCCGGTTCGGGTCTCGACCTATGCGGAACCGGATCTTGTCGCCAAGAACCCGCTCGCCGAGGTCGAGGCCGCGGTGCTGGCCAATGCGCGCGGAGCGTTCCCGCCATTCCCGGAAGCGGCTCGGGCGCAGGGCATCATGCTTGAGGAGGTGCAGCTTGCCGTTCTCGGCCGCAAGCCGGTCGCCGAGGCGGTGGACGCGATCGTCGAGCGCGTGACGCCACTCATGCCGGCCTGACCGGAACGATAGATGCTGCCGGGCTTCGGCCCGGCGGCCACCAACCCTTTCACCCCTGATCACTCCTGAGGATCACCCATGCCTGCTTCCCCCGTCCGCTCGATAGAAGAGCCCGCCCGTTCGATCCCCGTATCAGCCGAATACGATGTGCTTGTCGTCGGCGGTGGCCCCTCCGGCCTCACCGCCGCTCTGGCGGCTTCCGAGGATGGGCTGCGGGTCGGATTGATCGAAAGCCGCAGCTTCGTCGGCGGCAACATGACAATCGGCTTGCCCGTGCTCGGTTTCCTTGGCCAGAAGGGCAACCAGATTATCGACGGCCTGCCGCAGAAATTCATCGAGCGGCTGCGCAAGGAGCGTGATGGGGCGAGTGAACACAGGCCCTGTCCGCTGCATATGGGCATAACGCTGGTCGAACCGGAAGCCGTGAAGACGGTTGCCCTCGAAATGCTCACTGAGGCCGGCGTCGTCGTGTTGTTCTACACCTTCTTCGCAGGCGTGGTCATGGACGGCGACACGATCCGCGGCGTCATCACCGAGAGCAAGAGCGGGCCGCACAGCAACGCTTGCAAAGGTCGTGATCGATTGCACCGGGGATGCGGATGTCGCCTATCGCGCCGGCGTGCCGACGGAGAAGGGCAACGCCGATGGCGGCATGCAGCCGCCGACGCTGATGTTCTGCCTTGGCGGCGTCGACACCGACAAGCTGCGCCTCAGCATTGCCAATGCGCCGCCGCAGGCGCGCACCTATCTGACCGATTTCATCCCAGCCGAGTATTTCGGCCAGAACCATCAGTTCATCGTCGTCGGCATGCGCGAACTGATGGCCAAGGCCAAGCAGGAACGCGGCCTGCAGATACCCAACGAGCGCACCATCATCATCACCGGCCTCAAGAAGGGCGAGGTCTGGATCAACATGACGCGCGTGAAGGACACCGACGGTACGGATGCCCGAAGCCTCACCCGCGGCGAGATCGAGGGCAGGGCGCAGATCGACGACATCATCACCTATCTCGTCAACTACGTGCCCGGTTTCGAGCAGGCCTACTTCACCAAGACAGCCCCTTTCCTCGGCATCCGCGAGACACGACGCATCGTCGGCCAGTATGTGATGACGCAGGAAGACGTGCTGGCCTGCAGCCATTTCGACGACGCGATCGCGGTCGCCAGCTATCCGATCGACATTCACCGACCGGCCGACGACGGTTGCACGCTGATATGGTGTGGCGACTGCTACGACATTCCCTACCGCTCGCTGGTGCCGCAAAAAATCTCGAACCTTCTGGTGGCCGGAAGAAGCATCTCCGCCACCCACGAGGCGATGGGTGCCATACGGGTCATGGCGACCTGCATGGCGATGGGTGAGGCGGCCGGCCGCGCGGCCAAGATTTCAGTGCGTGGCAACCGCACGCCGGCGGAGATCGACGTTCAGGAGCTGCGCCGTCAGCAGCTCGAGCGCGGCGTCTACCTTCGCAACCCGGACGGCACGAGGGCACCGGCTGCCGAGCACGCGCCGGCCGCGTGACCGAAGCAATCCGCAAATCGAGAAGAGGAGCCTCGCTCCCTCCGGCAACGAGGCTTTTGCATGAGCCAGGCTCATTTCATCGGCATAGATGTCGGCACCGGCAGCGCCCGCGCCGGTATCTTCGACGCGGCGGGAGCGATGCTCGCTTCGGCCAAGTGCGATATCGCGCTCTATCTGGAAGCTGGCGACATCGCCGAGCAATCCAGTGAGAACATCTGGCAGGCTGTCTGTACGAGCGTTCGCCAGGCAATGTCGTCTGCCCGCCTTGCGCCGGGAGATATTGCCGGCATCGGCTTCGATGCAACCTGTTCGCTGGTGGCGCTTGGCAAAGATGGCGCGCCGCTACCTGTCGGTCGGCATGGCGACGCGAACCGCAACATCATCGTCTGGATGGACCACCGTGCGACGGATCAGGCGCGGCGGATCAATGCCGGCGGCCATCCGGTTCTCAACTATGTCGGCGGCACCATCTCGCCGGAGATGGAAACGCCCAAGCTTCTCTGGCTGAAGGAGAACCTGCCAGAGACCTATCGTGCCGCATGGCAGTTTTTCGACCTCGCCGACTATCTGACCTGGCGCGCCACCGGCAGCCTCGACAGGTCGGTCTGCACCGTTACCTGCAAATGGACCTATCTCGCCCACGAACAGCGCTGGGACGAAAGTTATTTCCGCGCGATCGGTCTGGACGATCTTGCCGATGACGAGTTTGCCCGCATCGGTACGACGATCGTGCCTGCAGGCCAACGCCTCGCCGACGGGCTGACAACCGCTGCTGCTCGCGATCTCGGGCTGATGCCCGGAACGCCTGTCGCCGCCGGGTTGATCGACGCCCATGCAGGCGGGGTCGGTTCTGTCGGCGCCAGCGGCGGCGACGGGTCGGCGACGACGCGCATGGCCTATGTGTTCGGCACGTCCGCATGCACGATGGCAAGCAGTGTCGAGCCGGTTTTCGTTCCCGGTGTCTGGGGGCCGTATTACTCGGCCATGGTGCCGGGCCTCTGGCTTAGCGAGGGCGGACAGTCGAGCGCCGGTGCCGCGATCGACCAGATTCTCGCCCTTCATCCGGCCGCGACAGAGGCTCGCGAAACGGCGAAGACGCGGCAGATGTCGCTGCCGACCCTGCTTGCGGATATTGCCATGGATCGGGCCGGCTCGAACGCAAGCGCGGCAAAACTTGCGGGAAATCTTCTGGTCGTCCCCGATTTCCTCGGCAACCGCTCGCCGCATGCCGATCCCGATGCGCGCGCGGTGATTGCGGGGCTTGGCATGGAGCGCGACCTCGACAGCCTCGTCGCACTCTATGTCGCCGGCGTTCTGGGCGTCGGCTACGGACTGCGCCAGATCATCGAGGCCAGCCGCGCGAACGGCATAACAGTCGAGACGGTGGCGCTGAGCGGCGGTGCCGGGCTGCATCCGCTGGTCCGGCAACTGCTCGCCGATTGTGCCGGCCTGCCGGTCACGACCTCGCGGCAGCCGGAGCCGGTGCTTCTCGGATCGGCGATGCTCGGCGCAACGGCAGCCGGCGCGTTCTCGGACTTGCAAGCCGCCATGCGAGCAATGTCGTCATCCGGTGACACATTCGCACCGGAGCCGGATCTCGCCGGCTTTCACAGTCGCCGCTTTGCAGCCTTCGAGGCGCTCCAGTCCGCGGCGAGGACGACGCGCGACATTATAGATGGGGAGAAATGAGATGGCCGGCTTGCAGCTTGAAAAGCTGGAAAAGCGCTTCGGTTCGGTCGACGTGATCAAGGGCGTCGACCTCGAGATCAAGGACGGCGAGTTCGTCGTCTTCGTCGGACCGTCGGGATGCGGCAAGTCGACCCTGCTGCGGATGATCGCCGGCCTCGAGGACATAACCGGCGGCACGCTGTCGATCGGTGGAAAGCGCTGCAACGACACGGAGCCGCGCGAGCGCGGCATCGCGATGGTGTTCCAATCCTACGCGCTCTATCCGCATCTGACCGTCTATCAGAACATGAGTTTCGGGCTCACGCTCAACAAGACGCCGAAGTCCGAGATCGATGCGCGGGTACGCGAGGCAGCACGCATCCTCAAGCTGGAGCCGCTGCTGGCGCGCAGGCCGAGCCAGCTTTCGGGCGGCCAGCGGCAGCGCGTGGCCATCGGTCGCGCCATCGTGCGCAAGCCCTCGGTCTTTCTGTTCGACGAGCCGCTGTCCAACCTGGATGCGGCGCTACGCATGGACATGCGCATGGAAATCGCCCGGCTCCACAAGGAACTCGGCGCCACGATGATCTACGTCACCCACGACCAGGTCGAGGCGATGACGCTCGCCGACAAGATCGTGGTGCTGGAGGGCGGTGTCGTCCAGCAGATCGGCGCGCCGATCGAGCTCTACAAGAAACCCGCGAACAAGTTCGTTGCCGGCTTCATCGGCTCGCCCCGGATGAATTTCCTGGACGTGCGGGTCACCGGTGTGGCTGGCGGGTCGGTCACCGTCGAATCGCCCTCGATAGCGCCGGTCACGATCGATGCGCGCGGCTTTGCCGCTGGAGACCGGGCGCTTCTGGGCGTGCGGCCCCAATATCTGAAGCGCGAGGGGCTGGATGGCGCGGCAGGCGCAGTGCGTGGCAGCGTTTCCCTGGTCGAGCGGCTTGGTGCAGAGACCGTCGTCAGCTTCGAAACCGCGTCGAGCGAGCGGGCACTTGCAGCGATCCCGCAGGACGAGATGTTCGAACCGGGCAGCCCGGTCGAGTTCCGTTTCGATCCCGGCGCGGCGCACCTGTTCGCAGCCTGACAGTGGCGGCTAAATGATACGAGGAGAGGGTAGATGAGGCGTCTGGAACTGACTGGCAAGGTGGCGGCGATTACCGGTGCCGCCTCCGGCATCGGGCTGGAATGCGCGAAGATCATGCTGGAGGCGGGCGCGCGCGTGGTGCTGGTCGACCGCAACGAGGAGGCGCTGCAGTCGATCTGCGCCGAGCTCGGACCTGAGGCCATGCCGCTCGTGGTCGATCTGGTTTCGCGAGAAAGCATTGCTTCGATGATGCCTGCGATACTCGATAAGGCAGGCCAGCTCGACATCTTCCACGCCAATGCGGGCGCCTATATCGGCGGCGAACTGGTCGATGGTGATCCGGATGCGTGGGACCGTATGCTGACCCTGAACGTCAACGCTGTGTTCCGAAGCGTCCACGCTGTCCTGCCGCACATGATCGAGCGGCAGACCGGCGACATCGTCGTCACCAGCTCGATCGCCGGCGTCGTTCCTGTCGTGTGGGAGCCGATTTACACAGCCTCCAAACATGCCGTGCAGGCATTCGTGCACACCGTGCGTCGGCAGGTTGCAAAGCACTCGATCCGCGTCGGCGCAGTGCTGCCGGGGCCCGTCGTAACCGCGCTTATCAGCGACTGGCCGAAGGACAAGCTCGAATCCGAGTTGGCGGCCGGTGGCCTGATGGAACCGGTCGAGGTCGCCGAGGCAGTCCTGTTCATGCTGACGCGCCCGCGCAACGTAACGGTGCGGGACCTCGTGATACTGCCGCAGGCAAACGACCTCTAGGCATCGACCATTTGGCGATGGTTGCGCCCGAAAACAGCCTCCGATTTGCTTTCTTCCGCCCCAGGCCTTTTATTGTCGCCGGGCAGATCGAAGGGGATGCTGTTGCAGGCGGAGCGCTGGCGTGTAGAGCCTTGGCAGGTCGTCTATCTGTGCGAGATCGGCAGCAGGGCGTGGTTTATCCATATAGCGGTGGTGACCCTGGCATTTCTGGCTCAGGGTGACACCGGCACGCTTGCGCAGCTATGGCTCGCCGGGATGGTGGTCCTTTCGCTCGTCATTTGCGGGATGTGCCAATATGCCATCCGCCGGAAAAGTGCAGATGATCGCTGGCTGATCCGCGCAGGCTGGGCTCATACGTTCCTGACCACGCTAGTGGCGCTGTTCTGGTTCCTTGGGGCCGTACTTGCTGCCCGCTCTTCGTTCGAGAACCTGCTTCTCTACAGTTTTGCGCTCGGCGGAACGGCACTGGGCGCCGTCTCCTCGCAGCATTCGGTGCTGCGGTCCTGTTTCATCAGCATCTGGATCGGCCTGTTGGGACTGGCGGTCGCTCACATCCTGCTCGATCCTGGTGCCGCCGGCGCCATCAATGCTGGCATGATCGTCCTGTATGGCGGAGCGCTCAGCATTCTGGCCGTACGGATGAACCGCTTTCTCCTGTCGAACCGTGGGCTTGCGCGAAACCTCGATGCTCAGCTTGCCGAACTGTCGCGCGAGCATCAGCGCGCGGAGGAGGCCAACCAGGCCAAGACGCGCTTTCTCGCCAATGCGAGCCACGATCTACGCCAGCCGGTGCATGCCATCGGCATGTTGACGACCATTCTGCGCCAGTCGTCACTCAACGACGAGGCCCGCGAACTCGTCGACCGGATCGACGCCTCGGTGGATTCCCTGTCGGGACTTTTCCAGTCGCTGCTGGACGTTTCGGCGGTCGATCTCGGCCGCGTGGTGCCGCGTCCGAGGTCTTCAATCTGGGCGGGCTGCTCAACCAGCTTGCGATTCAGAATGCTCCGTTGATCGAGAAGCAGGGCGGCAGCCTCCGGCTCGTGCCGACGAAGCATTGGGTCGAAACCGACCCTCGAATTCTGGCGAACGTCATTCAGAACCTGCTCACCAACGCTGCCAAGTACGCGCCGGGCCACGCTGTTCTGCTTGGGGTCAGGCGATGCGGAGAGGAGCTCGCGATCGTCGTTGCCGACCAGGGACCGGGCATTCCCCAGTCGGAACAGCAGCTTGTCTTCCAGGAATTCTACCGCGTTGCAGGGAAGTCTGGCGGGGCGGCCCAAGGGCTTGGCCTCGGATTGCCCTTGGTGGCGCGGTTTGCCGCCTTGCTGGGTTTGCGTCATCGGCTGGAGTCGGAACCCGGCAAGGGAACTATGGTTCGGATTTCAGGTTTGCGCCCGACAGAGGCGCGCAAACGTGGAACCACAGCCAGGCCCGCGATCGCTCACAGGCTTACAGGCTTGCACGTGCACGTAACCGACGACGATGCCGATATACGGCAGGCGATGGTTGAATTGCTCGAAAGCTGGGGTTGCGTCGTTTCGTCCAGCGCTGGCGTGCCACAGGCCGCGACGCGCGCAGACATGCTGGTGACCGACTACGATCTAGGAGATATGCACACGGGAGCTGAGTGCATCGCCGCAGTACGCGCTCAGGAGGGTTTTGCCGTGCCGGCGCTTGTCGTCACCGGTGTCGCCGGTTTCGACCAGCATCGACTGGACGGTCTGGAGCCTGTCCGTCTGCTTGCCAAGCCGGCGCGGCCGGCGCAGTTGCGTGCCGCACTCATGTCCCTGGCCCTTGAACACACCGGTGACAAATTGGATCAACAGCCGAGGTCGCGCCCCAATGCTGCCGCAGCCGAACGCGACGTGACATTGAGTGCCCGGAACAACGCCGACGCGTGAATCCTGACCGTGTGCGGCGAGATGCCCAGCGCGCGCCCGATCTCCTTGTTTGTCATTCCCTGCACGATCAGGCGCAGAACCTCCCTCTGCCGGGGGGCAGGCTGTCGAGCTCGACATCGCTATAGTCGAGGAGATCGGCGTCGCCGCCGTCCTGTGGTCCGATCACCACGATCTTGCCGTTCAGCACATCCAGCACGCCGCCGGCGATGATCTGGGGATGGATCGCCTTGCTGACGAAACCGTCGGCGCCCATCGACATGACACGCTCAATCGTGGCGTCGTCGTCCAGCATGGATACGATCACGATGGAGGCCAGCGGCCACATCTTGCGTAATCGCGCAATCGAATCCGGCAGCACGAAATCCGGAAAATTGAGGTCGAGAAGAAACAGGTCCGGCGCTCCGGTAGCCGCCAGTTCAATCACCGTGCCGAAATCTGCAGCCTCGGAGATTTCGGCGTCGGAGATGTTGCGCTGTACGAGCCGGCGCATGCCGTCGCGGAAGACGGGATGGTCGTCGGCAATGATGATTTTCACGGCCCTGTCCTCGCCGGCGTAGTCGTCTTGGCGCATTAGTCTACGGCCTTTATTGCGCAAGAGCGACCCGAACGGTTCTGCGCATTCGTCGTCACTTGCTGCTGCATCGCTTCGCGAGTTTTTTCGTTTATGGGAAGCCTAGTCGAGCCTTTGTGGCAGCGCCATTAGCTCAGGTGCACTAGCGCCCGGTGGCTGGGGCGTCCTCGCACCTGTATATCGAGACGGAAACCGCCTAAAGACCACGGCAAATATGATTCCGGACTTGCAAGAGGAGCGTACGATGTCCGCCACGATCTACGGCATCAAGACATGCGACACGATGAAGAAGGCGTTTCGCTGGCTCGAGAGCGAAGGCGTCGACTACCGGTTTCATGACCACCGCGTCGAAGGTATCGACCGGGCTTCCGTGGAACGCTGGTGCGCCGCCGTCGGCTGGGAGAAGGTGCTGAACAAGTCGAGCACCACGTTCCGCGCCCTGCCGGAAGCCGCGAAGTCGGGTGTCGATGAGCGGTCGGCCATCGACCTGATGCTCGCGGAACCCACCATGATCAAACGCCCCGTTCTGGAGGCCGGTGGCCGGATCGAGGTCGGCTTCAAGCCTGAGCGCTACGCCGCACTGTTCAAGGGCTGAAGACAAAACAGTCACCTATGGTCCGGGTGTAACCACCAAGTCGCCTCTTGCAGAAGGTTCATGTTTTGTTCTAATTTGTAGGATGCAACTGGCATTCGACCTCGACTTGCCTGCCGAAGCGGCGCCGGCCGCCAGACGGATGCGAGCGCCGGCCGCACCGGTTCGGCGTCACGGTGCCGAGCAGCTCGATCTACCGGGCCTGCCGCCGGCTCCGGTCGCACCGCTGTTTCTGGCGGTATGTCCCGATGCCCATGCGTCCAGGGAAATCGACCGGCGTGTGATGCCAATTGTTTTGAGTGGTGCCGATCCGGAGGCCCGCGTCATCCCTTGGGAACGCAGGCACGTCTCGCTGGTGGGTTTCGGTCCCTTCGACGAGATTTTGCCGCGACAGATTGTGCGGTTGGACGCGGCACTCAGAAAGCTGGACAACCCAGCGTTTCCCGCCAGCTTCGACAGCCTCATGAGTTTTGCGCCTTCCGGCGCGATAGTATTGACGGGAGGACGCGGCGTTGCGGCCCTGCACGATTTTCAGGGCCGGATCTGTGACGCATTGAATGTTCCGCGTCAGGCCCATAGCTTCACGCCCCACATAGCACTCGCTTATGGGAGCCGAACCGTTCCCCGGCAGGTCGTTGGAACCGTCGTCTGGCGGGTTACGGAACTGCGTCTCATTCACAGCCTGCGCGATCCGACACGTCATCTCATCAAGGCGCGCTGGCCGCTCGCAGCTTGATGTGCAGTGCACCATAACCGGCTTTCGAGTGGACCAGCGCGGCTAAACGGTTGTGCGCCGGCACGCTGGTCGTAAGCTCCGCTCCAATGGATTCTCACGCGCGTTCTCCGGTCACGTATGCGATCTCGGGCATGATCGCCATGGCGGTCGCCATGGGTATCGGCCGCTTCGTCTATACTCCGATCCTGCCCGGCATGATGGACGGTCTCGGCCTCTCTGCATCCGACGCCGGGCTGATCGCATCGGCCAACTATGCAGGCTACCTCGCCGGCGCCATTCTTGCCGCGGGCAATTGGGGCCAGGGCAGGGAGCGGGCGATTGCAATGGCCGGCCTTGCCGCCAGCACGGTTCTCGCTGCGGCGATGGGCCTGACCGAAAGCGTCGCATTGTTCCTGGCGATCCGCTTCCTCGCAGGCGTCGCAAGCGCCTTCGTGATGATCTTCCTGTCGACCATCATCTTCTCGCGGCTGGCGGCGGGTGGACGCAACGACCTTCAGGCGTGGCATTTCGGCGGTGTGGGGGCCGGAATTGCCGTCTCGTCGGTGATGACCGGTGCCCTGCTTCTGGCCGGTGCCGAATGGCAGGCGAGCTGGCTCTGGTCGGGCGTGTTGTCTGCAGCAGGGTTCGCGGTGGTGTTCTGGTTGGTCGACAAGGGGCCTGCGGCGGCCCAGCGACCCGTTGCCGAGCCGGCCATGCCGATGAGCCCGGCAATGGTGCGCATCATTCTCGCCTACGGCCTGTTTGGTTTTGGCTACATCGTCACCGCCACCTTTCTGGTTGCCATCGTCAGGCAGGGCGATGCGGGACGGTTGTTCGAGTCGGTGGTCTGGTTTGCCACCGGCCTGGCGGGGTTCTTCTCCGTGTGGCTCTGGGGCAAGGCTGTCAGGCGGCGCGGTCTCGCCACCATTTTTGCCGCTGGCTGCGTGGTCCAAGCCGTTGGCGTCGCGGCCAGCGTCAGCGTCGGCGGGTATGCGGGCCCGTTGATTGCGGGTGTTCTGTTGGGCGGCACGTTCATCGCCGTCACCGCCTTTGGGCTGCAACTCGGGCGCCAACTGGCCGGTGAAGCGCCACGGCGGGTGCTGGCGCTGATGACGGCGGCCTTCGGGCTCGGTCAGATTCTCGGGCCAATCGTTGCAGGGCTCGTGGCGGACCGCACCGGCAGCTTTACCGCGCCGTCCTTGCTTGCCGCCGCGACGCTTCTGCTCTCGGCAATCATTGGCTACGGCGTCAGGCCACAAACCTGATCGCTACCCGTCGGCGGGCGTGGCTGGTCCTGTCGCGTCAAGATAGCCGCGATACGTGACGCACTTCACTTCGGCCCGCGCGCATGCATCTTCAGTGAAACGCTCCAGCGCACGCCAGTACGCCCCACCGTTCATAAGCGTGAAATGCAGGCCGATCTGCAGCGGAACGCGATTGCCTTCGAGTTCGGCATCGAGCGCGGCACGAAGTGCCGAGAGCGTGCGTTCCTCGAAAGCGCCATCTATATCTTCCGTCTCTACGGCTTTGGAGTGACGCACGAAGAGGTTGTAGTCCATGGCGATCACCGCGCGGCCCTTGGGACCTTCGGGGATCATTGGCAGCGCGAAGCGCCTGACCGGGCCTTCCGTTGCCATCGCCGGTCCGCTCGATACTGTGCTTGCATCATAGGCGAAACCGGTTTGCGCCAGCGCATCGAAGAGACCCGGCCCGGTGGAGAGATAAGGCGCGCGGAAACCGACGATCTCGTTTCCGACGAAGTCTTTCCAGTCGTCGGGTTCCCGCTCGCCGATGCCGTTTCGCTGCCAGGCATCGGTCAGCAGTGCCGAAAACTGTCCGAACTCGCTCTTCCAGTCGGCCGCGCTCCAGTCGCCGCCGTCGAAATGGCCGCATGCGTGGCTCGCGATCTCGTGACCCTCCGCCCGTGCGGTCCATATCTGTTTGAGGCGTTGAGCCGCCTCATCGCGCGACTCGGCGAAACCGACATTGGAACCGCCCGCCGCATGGCGCGGCGGCTCGTATATCGCCCGATCCTCGCGCGCCACGGCATAGACGCAGGACAGGAAATATGTGAATCGCGCACCGGTGCGCTCGGCAAGCGCGCGGCTGCGCTCCCATTGCTCGATCGGCCCCGCGCCGTCGAAGGAGATCATCACATATTGGAGAGGGCGATCACGCGTTTCATCGGCAAAAGCCGTAGCGGTGCTCAGGCAGGCGATGACGGCTAGGGCGGGATAACGGACAGAAGACATCGGCAGACGCAACGCAGTACACATATTGAGGGTTCCCGTTCCTCGCAGGCGAATATGGCGCGCGTGGGACCTCGCTGAGCTGTCTTGCCACCCCTAAGCGATCACGGTTTTTGCCAAAGCCCCTTCCATGGCCAAGAAATTTCGCTAAAACCCATGCCGATATAGGCCTGATATGGAAAATCCGGGCCTGATTTTCCCCTAGACGCCGGTGACCGATGTCGGACGACAGTTTCATTCGCGAAGTAAACCAGGAGCTCCGCCAGGATCAGGCGAAGGCGCTGTGGGACCGTTTCGGCCCCATCACCATCGCCATCGCGGTGGGTGTGGTGCTGGTTACCGCCGCATGGGTTGCCTGGGACTACTGGACGCAGACGCAGGCCAACAGCTCGGGCGATGCTTATTCGCAAGCCTTGTCCCTGGCCCGCGAAGGTCGGACCGACGAGGCGACTGCCGCACTGGAGCAGCTCGAGGCCGATGGTCACGGCGCCTATCCGGTTCTCGCGCGTATGCGCGGCGCGACCGTGCTGGCCCAGGCGGGCGACTACGAAGGCGCGGTTGCCGCCTTCGACAATGTTGCTTCAGACAGCTCGGTGCCGGGCTCGATCCGTGACATGGCCAAGCTGCGCGCCGGGCTGCTTCTGGTCGACCATGGTTCCTACGAGGATGTGTCGGCCCGTGTCGAGGCGCTGGCGGTCGAAACCAATACGTTGCGCCATTCGGCGCGCGAGGCGCTGGCGCTGTCCGCCTGGAAACAGGGGCGCACCGAGGATGCCGCAACCCTGTTCAACCAGATCATCGATGACGAGGGCGCACCTCAGAACATGCGCCAGCGAGCCGAACTCATGTCCGAACTGATCCGCGGTTCGGGCTCGTCGTCGTGACGAATCCGGATGCGCTTCAAGGTCTCGATCATCGGCCGTCCCAACGTCGGCAAGTCGACGTTGTTCAACCGGCTTGCCGGGCGCAAGCTCGCGCTCGTTGACGACACGCCGGGCGTGACGCGCGACCGGCGCGTGAACCCTGCAAAACTCTTCGATCTTCGCTTCGATGTCATCGACACCGCCGGTCTGGAGGATGCCGCCGCGTCATCGCTCGAAGGCCGCATGCGCGCCCAGACTGAAACCGCGATAGACGAAGCCGATCTCGTCCTGTTTCTCATCGACGCCCGCACGGGCCTGATGCCGGATGACCGCACCTTTGCCGAAGTAGTGAGACGTACGGGCAAGCCCGTGGTGCTGGTTGCCAACAAGGCGGAGACACGTGGTGCCCAGGGCGGCATGCTCGAGGGGTGGGAACTCGGTCTCGGTGAACCGATTCCGATTTCGGCTGAGCACGGCGAGGGCATGCCCGATCTGCGTGAGGCGATCATCGAGGCGCTCGGCGAGGAGCGTACGCTGGGCGACGATGAGGACGAGCCGGCTGCGGTTGCTTCCACCGGTGTGTTGATCGGCGAGGATATCGAGGATCCCGATGACGAGTCCGTGCCGGAGTATGATGCGACCAAGCCGTTGCGCATCGCGGTCGTCGGCCGTCCGAATGCGGGCAAGTCGACGCTTATCAATACCCTGCTGGGTGAGGAGCGGCTGCTGACCGGCCCTGAGGCGGGCATCACGCGCGATTCGATTTCGGTCGACTGGGATTGGCGTGGCCGTCGCATCAAGCTCTTCGACACAGCCGGCATGCGCCGAAAGGCCCGCGTCCAGGAAAAGCTTGAGAAGCTGTCCGTCGCAGACGGTTTGCGCGCCATCCGCTTCGCCGAGGTCGTGGTGATCGTCTTCGACGCAACCATCCCCTTCGAGAAGCAGGATCTGCAGATCGCCGATCTGATCATCCGCGAAGGACGAGCGCCGGTTCTGGCTTTCAACAAATGGGACCTGATCGAGAACCGGCAGGAACTTCTGGCCGAGCTGCGCGAAAAGACCGAGCGGCTGCTGCCGCAGGTGCGCGGTCTCCAGGCCGTGCCTGTGTCCGCAGAGACGGGCAGGGGCCTCGACAAGCTGATGGAGGCGATCGAAAAGACGCACCGCGTCTGGAACCGCCGCGTCTCCACCGGCAAGCTCAATCGCTGGCTGGAAGGGGTGCTCGCGCATCACCCGCCCCCGGCTGTCGCCGGCCGGCGGCTCAAGATCAAATACATCACTCAGGCCAAGACGCGCCCGCCGGGCTTCGTCCTCTCCTGTTCGCGGCCGGATGCCATGCCGCAATCCTACATCCGCTATCTGGTCAATGGCCTGCGCGAGACGTTCGAGATGCCGGGCGTGCCGATCCGCATGGCATTGCGCGCGCCGGACAATCCATTCGCGAACAAGGCCAAGAAGCGCCGCTGAGGCGCTTTGCCGCGCATGGCGCGGCCGCCACAATGTCGTCTTTCCCGCACCGTTAACGCTCCATCAAGGTTAATGCCTGACTATCGTGGCCTGTTCAGTTGGGTTGCGTTTCTGGAGAAAATTCGTGCTGCGTCGAAAGGTTTTGCGCCGGCGGGATGTCGTTGGCAGCATGCGATCCCTCGCTGCTCCTTTCATGGTCGGTCTCGGCATTTGGGTCTGTTCGCCGACCCAGGCCGCCTACCAGGATATTGCCAGCTATGTTTCCGGCGTCGAGCGGGGCGGAGAGCGTTGGGGCTCCTTCGTCGAGCGCGCGGTCGCCGGCTCCGTTCATCAGGCGGAAATGCCTTTTCTCGATTCCACGACAACGGGCTCGATTTCCGGCGGAGGCCTGAATGCGGCCGGTCTTGGCGCGGTTGCTTTCCGCGGCAAGGGCGCAACGAGCGAAACGCCTGACGAGGCGCGCATCAACCGGTCCGACAAGCGCGGCCGCATCGTCAACGTTGCGCCCGTGGCGCCGCCGAAGCTGTTCAACGCCGGCTCGGTGTTCGAGCGCACCAGCTCGCTGATCGACCTCAAGGCCGAGCCGGAGGTTGCAATGGCGTTCGCGGTGCCGGACATCAAGGGCAAGGAAATCCAGATCGCCGGGGCCTTCCATATCAAGGAAGACAAGATCGACCCCGGCGTTCCGGCTTTCCTTGCCTCGCTGGTCACCAATGAGAAGGCCGACATTCTGGCGACAGCCTATGCGCCGCCGGAGCCGGACTACGCGACCGCCTCACCGTTTGCCAGCCTGCTCAAGAACGAGCAGGACGAGACCGCCGGCCGGTTCATTCCGCCCGTTGTGGCAGGCGACCACGAATGGATGAGCAAGCCGCTGCCGGCTACCGTATTCTCTTCTGCGGAGCAGAAGTGCCTCGCCGAGGGCATCTATTTCGAGGCGCGCGGAGAAGACGTCAAAGGCCAGGCGGCCGTCGCGCAGGTTATCCTCAACCGTGTCCGCAACCCGACCTACCCGTCGACGATCTGCGGTGTGGTCTACCAGAACCGTAGCTGGCGCAATCGCTGCCAGTTCTCGTTTGCCTGCGACGGCTCGCGCCCGCGCGTGCGCAGCGCATCTCACTACAAGGTGGCGCAGGATGTCGCCATGGCCGTCACCGCCGGCAAGATCTTCATTCCCGAGGTGGGCTCGGCCACGCACTATCACGCCACCTATGTCCACCCCGGCTGGGCGCGAACCATGGAAAAGATGAAGAAGATCGGCCTCCATATCTTCTATCGCACCTATGGCGGCGGCTGGAGCTGAGGGCGCCTTGGCGCGGGGATTCGCGCCAATCCGCCCGGCTTTGCCTGACGACGCATTGTCGCATATGGTCAAGTAATTGAAATTATTTGGCAAATAAGTTCCGTCCAGCCGTCCCGCCCCGGCTTGACTGGGGACATACCCCTAACTATGTTGCGCGCGACTTTGAAAGCGGAGAGCCGATACCGGCTGTTCGGGCAGGAGGTTCGCGATGGCCGGCTCAAACAGGCCAGACCAAACCGGAGACGAAAAGCCCGGCGCAGCGGCAGGATCGCCCAACCGCGAGCAGGACCTCGTCCGCCGCAGCCGTGAACTGGATGCGGCTCTCGCAGCCAGAAAACCGGCGCGGGACGAAACCGAGAGTAAACCCGCGACCGGCGGCATGGCCGGTTTCGGACAGGCGCTGAAGCTGTCGAGCGAGTTCATCGCTGGGATAGCGGTGGGGGCGGGCCTGGGATGGCTGATCGATCGCGTGGCGGGTACGTCGCCATGGGGTCTCATCATCTTCCTGCTTCTGGGGTTTGCCGCTGGCGTGCTTAATGTCCTGCGTTCAGTGGGCATGGTCGCCGAGGGAGGGCCGGGAAAGGCGCGGAATGGCGCCGGACGGCCCGATTGAGATTGAATTGCGCCGCGTGGCGCGCGTGACGCATCGAGGGGGTCCAGGTTGGCCAACGATCCAATTCACCAGTTTCAGATCTCGAAACTGATTCCGATCGAAATCGGTGGGCTCGATTTCTCGTTCACCAACTCGTCGCTGTTCATGGTCGCCACCGTGGCGACCGCAGGCGCGTTTCTTTATCTGACGACCTCCAGCCGCGGTCTGGTTCCCAGCCGTCTGCAGTCGGTTTCGGAGATGTCCTACGAATTTGTCGCCAACATGCTGCGCGACGCTGCCGGTACCCACGGCATGAAGTTCTTCCCGCTGGTGTTTTCGCTGTTCATGTTCGTGCTGGTGGCAAACCTGCTGGGCATGTTCCCCTACTTCTTTACCGTCACCAGCCACATCATCGTCACCTTCGCCCTGTCGATGCTGGTGATGGGCACCGTGGTCATCTACGGCTTCTGGAAGCACGGCCTCAAGTTCCTCGGGCTCTTTGTGCCCGAAGGTGTTCCGGCCATTCTTGTTCCGCTGGTGGTGCTGATCGAGGTGATCTCGTTCCTGTCGCGTCCGATCAGCCTTTCGGTGCGTCTTTTCGCCAACATGCTGGCTGGTCACATCACGCTCAAGGTTTTCGCCGGCTTCGTCGTCTCGCTGGGTTCGCTGGGCGCGCTTGGCATAGGCGGCGCAATTCTGCCGCTGCTCATGACCATTGCGCTGACCGGCCTCGAGTTTCTGGTGTCGTTCCTGCAGGCCTACGTTTTCGCAGTGCTGACCTGCATGTATCTCAACGACGCGCTACACCCGTCGCACTGACCCGTTCACCGGCGGGCTCTCCCGCCAACTTCGAAACCGCATCAATCTCAAAGTTCCATTGAAGGAGTTCTACCATGGAAGCGGAAGCAGCAAAGTTCATCGGCGCCGGTATTGCCTGCCTTGGCATGGGCGGCGCGGGCATTGGTCTCGGCCACATCTTCGGCAACTACCTCGCCGGCGCCCTGCGCAATCCTTCGGCTGCTGACGGCCAGTTCGGCCGCCTGATCTTCGGCTTCGCGGTGACGGAAGCGCTCGGCATCTTCTCGCTGCTGGTCGCGCTGCTGCTGCTGTTCGCAGTCTAAGACTGAAGCCGTATATTGTCGGCCGCCTTGTGCGGCCGGCCACTCTCTAGACAGGGGTAGCCCATGTTCGTGGCGCCTGCATTCGCGCAGGAATCGGAAACGGAAGCGCACGGCGAGACGCAATCCGAAGTTGGCGTCGACCACGGCGCTGGCGGCGGTTCGTTCCCGCCATTCGATTCTTCCACATATCCGTCGCAGCTTCTCTGGCTGGCGATTACCTTCGGCCTGTTCTACCTGTTCCTGCAGAAGGTGGTTCTGCCGCGCATCGGCGGCATCCTCGAGGTGCGCAGCGATCGCATCGCGCAGGATCTCGACCAGGCCGCCAAGTTGAAGGAAGAGGCGGACGCTGCCCTTGCTGCCTACGAGCAGGAGCTTGCCGACGCCAAGTCCAAGGCGAATGCGATTGGCCAGGAAGCCCGCGAGGGTGCCAAGGCGGAAGCCGAGGCGGAACGCAGGCAGGTTGAAGCAGCGCTGGATTCCAAGCTTTCGGAAGCCGAGGCACGCATCGCGCTGATCAAGGACGCCGCCATGCGGGACGTCGGCCAGATCGCCGAGGAAACCACCGGCCTGATCGTCAAGGAGCTTGTCGGCACCACGATCGACAAGGCTGCGGTTTCATCCGCGGTCAAGGCTTCGAGGAGGTAGGACCATGGATGCTACATTCTGGGCCACAGCCGCTCTGCTTATCTTCCTCGCGCTTATGGCTTATCTGCGCATACCGGGGATGATCTCGAAGTCGCTCGACGCGCGCGCCGAGCGTATTCGCAACGACCTTGAGGAAGCGCGTCGCCTGCGCGAGGAGGCCCAGCAACTGCTGGCCGAATACCAGCGCAAGCGCAAGGAAGCCGAGCAGGAAGCGGGCGATATCGTCGCCGCCGCCAAGCGCGAGGCCGAGCTTCTGGTTTCTGAAGCCAAGCAGAAAACCGAAGACTATGTCGTGCGGCGTACGGCGCTCGCGGAGCAGAAGATCGCTCAGGCCGAGCGTGACGCAGTCAACGAGGTGCGCAGCAGCGCGGTGGATATCGCCATCGAGGCTGCCGGCAAGCTGCTCGCGGACAAGGTCGATGCACGTGCTGACGCCGCGCTTTTCAAGTCGACGCTCGACGACGTCAAGGCGAAGCTGAACTGATCTTTTCTACCGGTTCGAACATTTTAAAGGCCGCCTCCGGGCGGCCTTTTGTTATGGTGCGTCCTTAGAAGCTCGCTTTGCTCGCAGCTCAGGATGAGGGAGGTAGGTTGATCGAACTCTCCCACGGGCGGCTCGATGAACGTCAAAGAAGCGCCCCTCAAGCCGCAAACATCGCCGAGCGGTGCACAACCGTCCTCATGCTGAGCTGCGAGCAAAGCGAGCTTCGAAGGACGCATGACGGCAAACAGGTTTTCTGGGCGACTGCTCTTTATGTGCGGAACGGCGCGAAGGAGAGCCTGTGGAGGCGTGTTACCGGCCCGTGTTCCAGGATCGCGGTGCGATGGCGGACCGTCGCGTAGCCCATATGGAGCTCGAAACCGTAGCGCACGTCACAGGCTCCTGCGCGCGCCATCATCCGGTCGCGCATGACCTTGGCGACGATGGAGGCTGCGGCGATCGATTGCGATCGCTGGTCACCCTTGACGACCGCGCGGCCGAGACAGGGGAGCCCGGGTGGAACGTCCCGGCCGTCCGCAAGCACCAGCAACGGCTTCACAGTAAGCGTGGCCACTGACCGGCGCATGGCTTCCAGGCTTGCCTTGCGGATATCGCCGCTGTCGATGGAACCCGCGCATACGGCCGAAAACGAAACCGCCCTTGCGCGCGTGAGAATTTCGGTGAACACGCCTTCGCGTGCTGCTGCATCCATCCGCTTCGAATCGTCCAGCCCATCCGGAATGTTCTCAGGATCGAGGACGACGGCGGCCGCAACCACCGGGCCTGCGAGAGGCCCCCGGCCTGCCTCGTCGGTGCCGGCCACGGGCCAGCGGCTATCGCGCAGGGCCTCCCTCTCCAGCGAGAAATCGGGTCGCACGGGCAGGTCGAAAAGAAGCGGAGAATCGGGCTGTGGTCGTGGCATAGCCTGTCGATGCTTGCACCGGCTGAGGCCCCGGTGCAAGCAGCGAACCATCCCACAGCGAGCGTATCCACTTGTCGTCGGGCAAAAGAAAAGCGGAGAACCGGAGCGCGGGCGAGGCATGTTGCGGCGATGCTCGCGGGGCTCCGGTTCTCCAGTCCTTCCCGCCGGATGGGGCGGGGCGGGAAGGCTCCGTCGGGTGCCAGGGGACGGGGCAGGCCGGACGGAATTCGCTGGCGCGGGCGACGCAGGACGTCGCCCGCGCTGCCTATGATTACTAGAGCAGCATCAACTGCTCGCCCGCCTGGGCCGGCGGCTTGAACAGATCGGTTCGCAGCCGCCTCTTCTCAACATTGAGTTCCAGCCGCTTCGCCGCGATTTCGAAGCGCCGTCCGATCTGCCATGCATAGGGGCCGGCCCCCTTCATGCGCTTGCCCCACTCGGCGTCGTAATCCTTGCCGCCGCGCATCGAGCGTATCAGCGAGATCACGTGGCGATAGCGGTCGGGATAATGCCGCAGCAGCCAGTCCTTGAAGATCGGCGCGACCTCTAGAGGCAGCCGCAGGATGATGTAGCCGGCCTCGCGGGCACCGGCTGCCTCGGCGGAGTCAAGAATGCGCTCGATCTCCTGATCGTTCAGCGCCGGGATCACAGGGCCGATCATCACCGAGACCGGCACCCCCGCATCCGCCAGCGTGCGCAGAGCCTCCAGCCGCTTCGGTGGCGTGGCCGCGCGCGGCTCCATCATCCGTGCCAGCTTGCGGTCGAGCGTGGTGATCGAAAGCGCCACCTTGGCCAGCCCCTTCTCGGCCATGCGTCCGAGAATGTCGGCGTCGCGTGTCACCAATGCCGACTTGGTGACGATGCCGACAGGGTGGTTATGCGCCTCCAGCACTTCGAGAATTTCGCGCATGATGCGCCACTGTTTTTCGATCGGCTGGTAGGGATCGGTGTTGGTGCCGATCGCAATCGTTCGGGGCTCATAGCCGGGTTTCGCCAGTTCCCGCTCCAGCAACCGGGCAGCGTCCGGCTTGGCAAACAGCTTCGCCTCGAAGTCCAGCCCCGGCGACAATCCCATGAAAGCGTGGGTCGGCCGCGCGAAGCAATAGACACAGCCATGCTCGCAGCCGCGATAGGGATTGATCGAACGGTCGAATGAGATGTCCGGCGACGTGTTGCGGGTGATGATGTTGCGTGGCTTCTCGACCTGAACTTCGGTCTTGAACGGAGGCAATTCCTCGAGGCTGTTCCACCCGTCGTCGAAGACATGCCGCGTCAGCGGCTCGTAGCGGCCGGAAGGATTGACGCCGGCCGCGCGGCCGCGCCGCCTGTCGAAGCCGACGCGGAGCCCGCTATCGTCGACCAGCGCGTTCGCCGCGGCCGCGCCGCCGCCAGCAAAGGCTGCCATATCCGCTTGTCTGATCGGTTCCATGTCTGGCTCCGTTGGCGAACGACTCGCCTGTCCGTGATGAAACTATTCCTATTTCCGGGCGCAGAACAAAGCAAGAACTTTTTCTGCTGCAGTGCAGCACTGGCTTTAGCCGGCGCTTTCAGCTATTCCGGTCGAATGCTGTCCGTCTTGATCGAGACGCGTAACCATGAAGATGCGTTGGCGCGCACGCTCGCCTCGCTCGTTGGCGGGGCCGTCGAAGGCGTGGTGCGCGAGGTGATCGTCTGTGACGGCGGCTCGTCGGACCGCACCCACACCGTCGCTGAACATGCCGGTTGCAGCTATCTGGCCGGTGCCGATGCGCTGTCCGGCATCAGGCAGGCGCGCAGCGAATGGATACTGATTCTCGAGCCGGGCGCGCGGCTGCTTGAAGGATGGATGGACGCCGTTCTCAGCCACGCGGAAGTGGCCGCCGGCGCGGCCCGCTTCACGCGCGCGCGCCAGTCGAGGCAGCCGTTCCTCGCGCGCATATTTTCGGGGCGTCGACCGCTGGCGGACGGTCTGATGATAACCAGGCGCCAGGCACTGTCGCTCGCGCGAACGGATGGGTCGGCGATCGCGCGCGCGGTCGCCGCGCGGCGGTTGCCTGCCGAAATCGTGGTTGCGAGCCCGGCCGCGCCTGCTTGCGACCGGGCAGCGACCTGATTGCCGATTACATGGCGCCGACGCTGAAAGGCAGCGCGTAGGCAGTATTGTCCGGACGCATTCCCGGCGTGTCGACGTCGGTCGATCCCTCGCCGAAATCATACGTACCGTTGCCATTCGTCTCGTAGTGGATCATGGCAACGTAGTCGGTGCCATCCATCGCGCCACCCTCGACCTCTACCGATACGTTCTCGGTCGTGCCGGCCATCACGGCCGTATGGCCGATGGAAGCCGGAATGACGGCTTCACCGTTCTGAACTGCATGGATAACGACGTATCCGTCCTTGTCGATGAGTACCGAAGGGAAGACGATCGCGCCGTTTTCGATCTTCGCGCCGTCAACGTCGATGTTGAGATGGTCCGCAAGCGCGACGCTCGTGCTCGATACGGCAATGGCAACAGCGGCGGCAATGGTTGGTATCCTGAACATCTGAAACTCCCTTTTTCACGTTAACCGTCGAAGCGGTCCCGATGAGTTACGAGAGGCACGCGATAAAAGTTTCAGAGTTGTGTTCCGCCGCGCTTCAGATGCTCGTCCAGCCGGGGCATGATCTCAACGAAGTTGCAAGGCATATGACGGTAGTCGAGCTGCACCTTCAGGATATGATCCCACGCGTCACGGCAAGCTCCCGGCGAGCCGGGCAGCACGAAGACGAACGTGGCGTCGACCACTCCGCCAGTCGCCCGCGACTGGATCGTGGACGTGCCGATCTTGTCGTAGGAAATCCGGTGGAAGACTTCCGAGAAGCCGTCCATGCGCTTCTCGAAAATGGGCTCCAGCGCTTCCGGCGTCACGTCGCGGCCGGTGAAGCCGGTGCCGCCTGTGGTGATGATCACGTCGACGGCATCGTCCTTCGCCCAGCCACGTACGACGGAGCGGATCGACTCGACGTCGTCCTTCACGATGTCGCGTGCGGCGAGCCGGTGACCGGCCGCCCCGATCCGCTCGGCAAGCGTCTGCCCGGACTTGTCGTCCTCCGGCGTCCGCGTGTCGGAGACGGTCAGCACGGCAATACCGACAGGCAGGAAGGGTCTGTTCTCGTCAAGTGGCATCTGCTCGAGCCCTTTCGATCGTTCGCGTCGCCGTGACGTACCATGCGGGGTACCGTGCGGCGATGGCGGATGCGGCGGCCTCTGCATCGGCGGGCGAGTTGAACAGGCCGAAACAGGTTGCCCCGGAGCCTGACATGCGCGCCAGCGCTGCGCCGCTCGCGGAAAGCGCCGATAGCACGTCGCCGATCTCGGGCGCGAGTGCTATGGCAGGCGCTTGCAGATCGTTGCGCGTCGCAGCCAGCCAGTCGAACAACGCCTTCGCGCCGGCCAGCCGTGGTAAAGGCGGGTTCTCGCGGCTGGCCAGCGCGCGGAATATCGCCGGGGTCGGTACGGCTACGCCGGGGTTGGCCAGCATCATATGAAGCGGCGGAATGCCCTCGACCGGCTCTATTTCCTCTCCGATCCCGCGTGCTACGAGCGTCCGTGCATAGAGACACATCGGCAAATCTGCACCCAGCCGCAGAGCCGCTGCCGCCAGCGCATCCGCGGAAAGCTCGATGCCCCATAATCGCATCAGTGCCCGCAGTGTCGCCGCTGCATCGCTTGAGCCGCCGCCGATGCCGGAAGCGACAGGCAGGTTCTTTTCCAGCGTGATCGCGACCGGCGGCAGGTCGCCGTGCGTGCTTCGCAGCAGGTCCCGCGCCCTCAACACGAGGTTGTCGGCCTCGTCGTCGAGCAAACCGGCGAAAGGACCCTGGATGGTAAAACTGTCTTGTTCCGCCGCCGCGACCGACACTGTGTCGCCTACCTCGGTGAACACCACGAGCGTGTCGAGCAGGTGGTAGCCGTCATCCCGGCGGCCGGTGACATGCAGCGCAAGGTTCACCTTGGCCGGCGCGTGCTCGACGATTTTTGCAGGCATGGACCGGCGTTCAGTCCTTCAGGAGGTGGTATTCGCCGGTCTTGGGGTCTTTCACCAGCGTGCCCTGCGAGCCCGTGCGCTGCTCCGCCTCGGCGCGCCGCGCTTTCGCTGTCAGGCGCTCTGCCTCGCGGATGAAGGAGCGGTAGCCGACATAAGCGACGATGCCGAGCGCTGCGAAGAAAATAAGCTGGGGCATTGTCCGGTCTCCTCCCGGATTGGTATGCTAAGGGTCACGGTGCCAGTACGGACCTAATTCTAATGCCTTTTCTCGCATCGTCAAAGGCCGAAGCGGCTCCAAAGGGCGCGTTCTTCCGCCGCATCGAAAAGCCCATCTGCTGCCGAGGCCGCGATCCCGTTCGCCTGGGAGCTGAACACGCCGAGCTTGCGCCCGAACAGGCCGCGCGGCATCGATACGAGCTGCAGCCGCGTCTTCTCACCGTATCGCTGCTTGAGAAACGAGCGCATGTCGCCCAACGCGTCGACGAGGCCCAGCTCCAGCCCCCTTTTCGGTCCAGAACATGCCGGTGAAGAGGTCGGGATCGTCCGTGAGCCTGGCGCCGCGCCGCCCTTTGACCAGGTCGATGAAGGTGTCATGGATTTCGAGCTGAAGCGCCTTCAGGCGTTCCACATCCTCCTTCCTCTCCGGGCTGAACGGGTCGAGGATCGACTTGTTGCGCCCGGCGGTGTGGACGCGGCGTTCCACTCCGATCTTCTTGATCATCTCCTGGAAGCCGAAACCGGCCGAAACAACGCCGATGGAACCGACGATGGAGGAGGGGTCCGCGACGATCTCGTCGCCGGCGACAGCGATCATGTAGCCACCCGAGGCGGCCACATCCTCGACGAAGACGATCACGCGCTTATTCTTTTCCTCGGCAAGGTCGCGAATGCGCCGGAAGATCAGACGCGACTGCACCGGCGAACCGCCGGGAGAGTTGATGGAGATTGCGACTGCGGGCGCCTCCTTGAACGCGAAAGCCTTCTCGATCAGCCCCGCTGTCGAGGCCAGCGACAGGGAGGGCCGGAACTGGTTCCCGCCCGCCATGATAGCGCCGTGCAGCCGAATGACGGGAATGGTGATGGCGCCGGAGCGCATGGAGCGGGGAAGAAGGCGGCTGAAAAGTCGACTCAAAGGGGCAGGTCTCCACTGTTCATTGTGGATGTAGGCATTCGCGGCGCGCAAGCAATATGGGGCGCCACGCCTTTGTGGCTCAATCGCCGAAAAGTGTAGCCCGGCCGTTGTTGATCGCATCCGCTTGCTGCGAGAAGCGGCGACCCGTCGGTTCGTGTATCGCCAGGGCCGGCATCAGCGTCAGCCCCGCGCGCGAGCCTCGCAAGGCGCGAATCAGGATCCGTATCGCAGGCTCGTGCGTGCGGGGGTGAATGGGCAAGATCTGCGCCGCGCCGAACCGTCCCTGCATCGCGGCCAGGATTTCCGGTAGCGAACCAGGGCGAGCGATGATCGAGAGTCCCCCACGCGGGCGCACGATTGCCGCCGCCGTGCGCAGCCAGCGCTCGAACAGCCCGTCCTCCATCACATGGGCCGAGCGGCGCAGAGCGTCGGGCGAGGGGCGGTCTGCCGCGGCGTTGAAGGGCGGGTTCATCAACGCGAAATCGAAAGCCCTGTCGGCGAGGCCGGCTGTCATCCGTGCCTTGCCCGTCAACGTTACATCGGCTTCGATCACGGAGGCGCGGTCGCGTAAGCCAGCATTGGCCTCGTGCGCAATCGAGCGCCGCGCGTAGTCGGCCATTTCCTGATCGCGTTCCACAAGGGCCACCGTGGCGTCCGGACAACGCGTGGCAACTGCAAGTCCGGCCGCGCCGGCCCCAGAGCCGAGATCGGCGAGCCGGCCTGCAAATGAGCCCGGCACGCTTGCGGCCAGCATCATGGCGTCCATGCCGGCACGATGGCCGCGCCGCGGCTGTATCAGATGAAACGCCCCCGGTGGAAGGCATCCAGCGTGGACTCTTCGGCCTTGTCTGCGATCGCCGCGAAAGCAGTCATTGCTTGCCCAGTTCGCCCGCGATTCCGGCCTCTTCCAGCAGGTGGCGCGCGGCATCCAGGTCGTCATCCGAAACCATGACGCGGCGCGGGAGGATCCCCAGCGAGCCCTCTATGACGCTCATGTTCTGGTCGGCCACGAAGTAGGAGAGCCCCGCGTCGCGCAACAGCGCCTCGACGAACGAGATCAATACGGGGTCGTTGGTGCGCATCAGTTCGATCATGGCGGCGAGGCTTTCAGGTTGCAGCGCTAAAGTAAACGACAAACCGCGCCAATTCGCCACTTGCCGCGCCTCATGCGCCTGCCTAGAGTCGCGCAAGAAAGTTACGGGCGGCGGGCCGCGCTCAAGGGAGTTTCATGTGGTGGGTGTCGTAGTCAATCTGGAGGGCGGTAAACGCGAAAACGCCTCCATCGAGGCGCTGATCGCGCTGACGCGCGCGGATATGGGCCGCGTGAACGAGCTCATCCTGTCGAAAGCCGGCTCTGACGTCGAGATGATTCCGGAAGTCGCCAATCACCTGATCTCATCAGGCGGCAAGCGGCTTCGGCCTATGCTCACCCTCGCGGCCGCGCAGATGTTCGGCTACCAGGGTGATGGCCACATCAAGCTGGCGACCAGCGTGGAGTTCATGCACACCGCGACCCTGCTGCATGACGATGTCGTCGACGAAAGCGACATGCGGCGCGGCAAGCGCACGGCGCGCATGATCTGGGGCAATCAGGCAAGCGTGCTCGTCGGGGACTTTTGCTCGGCCAGGCCTTCCGTATGATGGTCGAGGTTGGCTCGATTGATGCTCTCGACATTCTCTCCACCGCGGCATCGATCATCGCCGAAGGCGAGGTGATGCAGCTCGGCGTGGCGAAGAACCTGGAGACCACCGAGGACGACTATCTCGCCGTCATCAAGGCGAAGACGGCAGCCCTGTTCTCGGCAGCCGCCGAGGTCGGGCCGATCGTTGCGGGAGCGTCGAAGACCGACCGCGCGGCGCTGCGTTCCTACGGCATCAATCTCGGCCTTGCTTTCCAGCTCATTGACGACGCGCTCGACTATGGCGGCGATTCGAAGAACCTCGGCAAGAATGTCGGCGACGACTTCCGCGAGGGCAAGGTCACGCTTCCCGTGATCCTCAGCTACCGCCGTGGTTCCGCCGAGGAGCGCGAATTCTGGAAGGCGGCGATCGAGAACGACCGCACCGACGACGAATCGCTCGACCGCGCCCGTGGCTTGATGACCAGGCACGGCGCTATCGGCGACACGATCGGTCGGGCAAGGCACTTCGGCGAGATCGCTCGCGACGCTCTGGCGCCGCTCAGGCAGACGCCGCAAAAGCAGGCGATGCTCGACGTGATCGACTTCTGCATCAGCCGCGTAAGCTGAAGGGTCAGGCCCTGCCGCGCTACGGCTGTCCTGATCGTGAAGTAAGGCGGATTGAACCGCGACCGCAAAAAGGCCATGCTTTGTGCCTTCAACGTCTGACATGCTCGCCGTGTCGGGCGCGGCGGACCGACAGGAAGGGAACCAATGCGGCTTAAGACTGGACGCTGGATCGTGGCTGCGGGGTTGGCAGCCGGCATCGCGACAGGCAATGCGTGGGCAGCGCCGGAAGCGGACGAAACGGTATCGATCAAGACGCTGTCAGGTGCCTATCTTGCGGCCCGGGTCGCCGAGACGGACAACGATCTCGCATCCGCGATCGCCTATTACCGCCGTGCCATCTCGTTCGATGCGGACAACCAGACGCTGCAGCAGAGCCTGATGCTTGGCCTGATCTCGGAGGGCAGCTTCGACGAGGCGCTTCCTTATGCCGAAAAGCTCAAGGAAGTGCCCGAGGTCGAGCGCTTCTCGCGCCTTGCACTCGCCGTCGACTCGATCCGCGGCGAGCGCTACGCAGAAGCTGAAACGTGGCTCAAGCTGACGCTCGAATCGGACCTCGACAGGCTGATCACCGGCCTTATGACTGCCTGGGCGAAGCTTGGCGCTGGCGACAGTGCGGGCGCGCTGGCGTTTGTCGATCAGCTTTCGGGTCCCGAATGGTACGACCTCTTCATCGGTTATCATCGTGCCCTGATCGCCGAGCGCGCGGGCGACATGGAGACTGCGCGCACGGCCTTCGAGGCGACGCAGACCAATGTGTCGGGTGGCGGCGCGGCTCCGGAAGTGTTCCTGCGCAGCCTGGAGGCCTATGCGGGCTTCCTGGCACGCGAGGGTGAACACGACAAGGCGCTGGAGGTGCTTGCCAAGGCTGAGGAGTTTGCGCCGGGCCGGGTCACGATCCAGGCACTGCGCGAGGACATCGAGAGCGGCGAACAGGCTGCACCGCTGGTGCCAGACGCGCAGGCGGGTGCCGCCGAAGCGCTCCTCAATCTCGCAACGGCCCTTAACCGCAGCGGCGGCGAATCCTTCGTGCGGCTCTACCTGCAATACGCGGTGGCGCTGCGGCCGGACAGCGACGCGATCCTCGTCCAGCTTGCCGGCATCGCCGAGCAGCAGAGCAACGCCGAAGCGGCCATCGCCAATTATGAGAAAGTGCCGGCATCGTCGCCGATGCGGCGCATCGCCGAATTGCAGCTCGGTCTCAACCTCGCCGATCTCGAGCGTTTCGACGAGGCCGAAGGGCATCTGAAAGCCGCGCTTGCCGAAGACGAGAACGACATGCGGGCCTATCTCGCGCTGGGCGGGGTCTATGCGCGGCAGGAGAAATACCGGGATGCCGCCAACCTTTACGACCAGGCGGTCGCGCGCATGGGTGAGCCGACGCGGGCCGAATGGAACATCTTCTATCAGCGCGGCATCGCCTATGAGCGGTTGAAGGAGTGGGACAAGGCCGAGCCCAATTTCCACAAAGCGCTGGAGCTCTATCCAGACCAGCCGCAGGCGCTGAACTATCTGGGCTATTCCTGGGTCGACATGAACATCAATCTCGAAGAAGGGCTGGAGATGATCCAGCGCGCTGTCGAGTTGCGACCGAGCGACGGCTACATCGTGGATTCGCTTGGCTGGGCCTTCTACCGGCTCGGTCGTTTCGAGGATGCTGCACGCGAGCTCGAGCGCGCCGTGGGCCTGATGCCCGCCGACCCGATCCTCAACGACCATCTCGGCGATGCCTACTGGCGTGTCGGCCGCAAGCTTGAGGCCACGTTCCAGTGGCGGCACACGCTCGCTCTGGAGCCGGACGACGAGGTAAAAGCCGACGCCGAGCGCAAGCTGGCGGAAGGCATGCAGCCGTTCGAACAGCGCGCGGATGCGAATGACGCTTCGGAGGAAACGCTGCCCGCCAACGTGGTGCCGCTGCCGGATGGTGCCGACAGCAAGGCCGACGAGCCGCCCGTTGAAACCGTGGCGGTGGGCAGCACTGTCCATGTCGTGTCGCCCGGACAGTCGCTGTGGTCGATCGCGGCCGAATTGCTGGGCGACGGCAACCGCTACATCGAGTTGCTGGACCTCAATCCGGACCTCCGTGGAGATCCCGGCCGCATCGTGCCCGGCTACCGGCTTAACCTGCCGCAGCCGGCAAACTAGCAGCCTCCGCTACAGCTTCGCTTCCTTGACGCTTGCGAACGGTCGCACTAGGAGTGCCACGTCCCGACATAGGCCGTGAAAGGCACGCACGTGAACGCCGAACAGTCCGCCATGCACCCCAGCCGCTCGTTCCAGGGGCTGATCCTGACGCTGCACCGATACTGGGCGGATTACGGCTGCGTCATCCTCCAGCCCTACGACATGGAAGTCGGCGCAGGTACGTTCCACCCGGCAACCACCCTGCGCGCTCTGGGCCCGCGCCCGTGGAACGCGGCCTATGTGCAGCCCTCGCGCCGGCCTAAGGATGGCCGCTACGGCGAGAACCCCAACCGGCTGCAGCACTACTACCAGTATCAGGTGATCCTGAAGCCCAACCCATCGAACCTGCAGGAGCTTTATCTTGGCTCGCTCGCCGCGATCGGCATCGACCCGCTGCTGCACGACATCCGCTTCGTGGAAGACGACTGGGAAAGCCCGACTCTGGGCGCCTGGGGTCTGGGCTGGGAATGCTGGTGCGACGGCATGGAGGTCTCGCAGTTCACCTATTTCCAGCAGGTCTGCGGCATCGAATGCGCGCCGGTCGCCGGCGAACTGACCTACGGTCTCGAGCGGCTGGCCATGTATGTGCAGGGCGTCGACAATGTCTACGACCTGAACTTCAACGGCCGCGAGGGCGCTGAGAAGGTGACCTATGGCGACGTGTTCCTGCAGGCCGAGCAGGAATACTCACGGCACAATTTCGAGCACGCCGACACGGCGATCCTGTTCCGCCATTTCGAGGATGCGGAACGCGAGTGCAAGGCGCTGCTGGCCGCCGGTGCGCCGAAGGAAGGCGACAACAACCCGATGCACAAGATGGTGCTGCCGGCCTACGACCAGTGCATCAAGGCGAGCCACGCGTTCAACCTGCTCGACGCACGCGGCGTGATCTCGGTCACCGAGCGCCAGAGCTATATTCTGCGCGTGCGCAATCTGGCCAAGGCGTGTGGCGAGGCGTTCCTGGCGACGGATGCGGGCGGTTACGCATTCGAGACGAAAGCTGCCTGACATGCCTGATCTTCTTCTTGAACTCCGCTCCGAGGAAATCCCGGCCCGCCCGCGCGCCCGCAGCGCCGCAGGCGCGAGGACGTGCAAACAGAAGAAGGCATGCGGCATGGAGAGCACCGATGCCTGATCTTCTTCTTGAACTCCGCTCCGAGGAAATCCCCGCCCGCATGCAGCGCAAGGCTGCCGGCGACCTGAAGAAGATGGTCACCGACGGTCTGGTCGATGTCGGTCTGACATACGAGGCGGCGACGGAGTACTGGACGCCGCGCCGGCTGACGCTCGACATTCGTGGCCTGACAGCGCGATCGAAGGATGTGCGCGAAGAGCGCAAGGGGCCGTCGACCAAGGCGCCCGAGCAGGCGGTTCAGGGGTTCCTGCGCTCCGCCGGCCTTTCCTCCATCGAGGAAGCGCAGATCCAGTCCGATCCGAAGAAGGGCGATTTCTACGTCGCGGTGATCGAGCGGCCGGGCCGTCCGGCCGAGGAAATCATCGCGGACCTGATGCCCGGCATCGTTCGGAGCTTCCCGTGGCTGAAATCGATGCGCTGGGGTGCTGCCTCGGCGAAGCCCGGCTCGCTGCGCTGGGTGCGTCCGCTGCAGTCGATCCTCTGCACCTTCGGGCCGGAGACGGAGGAGCCGGTTGTGGTCGATTTTGAGGTCGACGGCATCCGCGCCGGCAACGTCACCTACGGCCATCGCTTCCATGCGCCGGGTGAGATCATCGTGCGCCGCTTCGACGATTATGTCTCCAAGCTGGAGGCCGCGAAGGTCGTGCTCGACGCCGAGCGGCGCAAGAGTATCATCCTCGATGACGCGAAGAACCTCGCATTCGCAGCCGGGCTCGAACTGGTCGACGACGAGGGCCTGCTGGAAGAGGTCTCAGGTCTCGTCGAATGGCCGGTAGTGCTGATGGGCGAGTTCGAGCAGGCCTTCCTCGACATTCCGCCGGAGGTCATCCGGCTCACCATCCGCGCCAACCAGAAGTGCTTCGTCACGCGCCCGCAGGGCGACGGCGATGGGCTGTCCAACCGCTTCGTGCTGGTGTCCAACATCGAGGCGAAGGATGGCGGCGTGGAGATCGCCCACGGCAACGGCAAGGTCGTGCGCGCGCGCCTGTCAGACGCGGTCCACTTCTGGAAGACCGATCAGGCCGACCTGCCGGACCTGGCCACGCTGGAGGCTTCGGCCGCAAAATTCGGGCTCGATCTCAGGAAGCCGCTCGACCAGCGCATGGCGCGGCTCGACCATCTCGGCGTCACCTTCCACGCCAAGCTCGGCACGCAGGGAGAGCGCGTGGAGCGCATCCGCAGGCTCGCGCGCGAACTGGCACCGCTGGTCGGTGCCGATCCCGATCTGGCCGACCGCGCGGCGGTGCTCGCCAAGGCCGATCTCCAGACCGAGGTCGTCGGCGAGTTTCCCGAACTGCAGGGCGCGATGGGCCGCAAATATGCGCTGTTGCAGGGCGAGGATGCTTCCGTCGCCGCAGCGCTTGAGGAACACTACCGCCCGCAGGGGCCGTCCGACGTCGTCCCGACCGATCCGGTCTCGGTAGCGGTGGCGCTGGCCGACAAGCTCGACACGCTGACTGGCTTCTGGGCCATCGACGAAAAGCCGACTGGGAGCAAGGATCCGTACGCGCTCAGGCGAGCGGCGCTGGGGGTAATCCGGATTTTGGTCGAGAATGGCGTTAGGGTTGGATGGTGGCCAGGGTTCGTTGTCGCTGGGCGGCGGGTCATGTCTCAGATGCTGAAGACAGCTTACAACCAGCGGATCGCTCTTTCTATAAGCTCCTGCAGACGGAATTTGTGCAAACGCTTGGGGAATTGGCAGAGGTGTCATCAAGGGCCAGCGTCACCCTTGACCACAGTGCGCTCACGGTTCCGCCCCAAGACTGGGAGCGCGCGCGGGCTGACGATCTCCTCTCCTTCTTCCACGATCGTCTGAAGGTCTATCTCCGCGACAAAGGCGCGCGGCACGATCTCATCGACGCGGTGATCTCTCCCCGAAGCGGACGATCTTCTTCTCGTCACCAGTCGTGTCGCGGCGCTCGGCATCTTCCTGGATTCTGACGATGGCAAAAACCTGCTCGCCGGCACCAAGCGCGCGGCGAACATTCTGGCTGCCGAGGAGAAGAAGGGTACCGCCGTGGCTGAGGCCGTCGATCCGGCGCTTCTGCGCGAGCCGGCCGAGAAAAAGCTGTTCGATGCGGTGAATCAAGCTGAGAAGAACGCCGTCGAAGCGATTCAGAAACAAGACTTTTCCGCCGCCATGCTCGCACTTAGCGTGCTGCGTGAGCCAGTTGATTCATTCTTTGAAGCGGTTCTCGTGAACGATGAGGACGAGGCGGTACGGGCCAATCGGCTGGCGCTGCTCGCCCGCATCCGCGAGGCGACCGGCCAGGTCGCCGATTTCTCGAAGATCGCGGGCTAGATAAACACCCACACGCCGAGTGCCATCGCGATCAGCGTCAGCACCGGCGTCGTCATGCCGAGCTTCGGCAGCCAGGCGGGCGGCGGCGTGCCCGTCTTCGCCGCGCGTGCGTTGACGCGGTTGATCGCAAGGATCACGCCGAGCAGCACCAGCGCCGTCAACAGCTTCAACGAATACGCAGCGCCGAGATCGACGAAGTCGTAGCGGAACATCCACAGCCCCAGCCCGCTCAGCCAAAGAAGCATGATCCCCGTCAGCGCCAGCGTTGAGAAGACGGACCGAAGGGCGGCAAGATCGAGCGAGGGCGCACTGGCCCGCCGGGCCTGCCGCGCGACGACCATGGCGCCGAAGCCGGCGGCCGCGCCCAGCATCAGGCCCAATATGTGCAGGAACTTGAAGACGAAATTGACGGTTAGTTCGATCACGTTGCCTCTGCCGGCTGAAATGGTGGCCAGCGAGATGGCCCTCGTCAAACGACCGCGATACTAGTCGACGAGAGAGACAAGTCCATCGCCGTCGGTGCCGCGAATAGCCAGAGGCATAGCGTCGGCCACATCCTCAGGAGCAGGCGCTTCATCATCGGCCGTGATGGAGGCGACCTCGTCTGACGAGACGGGAATGGCGTCTGCGCCGAAGGCGATGACCGAGGTGCTGATTGCAAGAGGGGCCTCGCCGTTGTCCTGCAGTGAAGGCGTCTTCGCCTCCAGGGCCTCGATCGGCGTCGCTTCCGGTTCTACGTGCGCGATGAACGAGGGAAGCGCGGCCGGCTCCACCTCCGGCAATGCGATGAGTGAATCTGCAGCACTGGTGCCGGCTGTAGCCGCGAGAATCAATGAAACACGCAGGAATGACCCGACAGGAACTCGAAACGCAAACATACCCAACCCGCCTTGCTTGCCGCCGGCGCCGAACAGGCGCAACACGTACGGCGGGCACCCTAGCGGCCGGGGATTAACAAATCGGTGACGCAACGGCACTTGTCGCGTGGTCCCGGGCGGGGTAGGCAATCGGCTCCATCAAACCAACGCTGCGGGGGAGCGCTCTTGGCCCGGATATTGCCGCTCGAGGAAGCCTTCGATCCTGCGCTCGACCTTCTGGAGGCCGGCGACGTGGTCGCGCTTCCCACCGAGACCGTCTACGGCCTCGCCGCCGACGCGACCAATGGCGAGGCGGTCGCCCGTATCTTCGAGGTCAAGGGCAGGCCGCGCTTCAATCCCCTGATCGTGCATGTCTGCGACATGGCGATGGCGCAGAAGATTGCTGTATTCGATGACATTTCCCTGCGGCTTGCGGCTGGCTTCTGGCCGGGCCCGCTGACGCTGGTTCTGCCCTTGCGCGAGGGGCACGGCGTGCATCCGCTGGTCACGGCCGGGCTCGATACGGTAGCCCTGCGCATGCCGCGCGAATTCGCCCGCGAGGTGATCGACGAGCTGCGGCATCCGCTTGCCGCTCCCTCGGCCAATTCGTCGGGACGCATCAGCGCCACCACGGCGCAGGCGGTGGAAGACGATCTGGGCGACAGGATCAAGCTGATCGCCGACGGCGGCCCCACGCATGTCGGCGTCGAATCGACGATCCTCAAGGTCACGCCTCAGGCGGTCTATATGTTGCGGCCGGGTGGCGTCACGGCGGGCGAGATCCGCAACGCCATCGGCGTCGACGTGGTGCGCGGCGGCGGCAAGGGCATCGAGGCGCCCGGCATGCTTGCCTCGCACTATGCGCCGAACGCGGCGGTACGGCTCGACGCGAGCGAGCTGCGCGAGGGCGAGGCGCTACTCGCCTATGGCCCGAACCGCATACCCGGCGCTGAGAAGGCCGTGGCGATGCTGAACCTTTCGGAAAAGGGGCACATGCGCGAGGCGGCCGCCAATCTCTACGCGCATCTGCAGGCGCTCGACCGCTCCGGTGCCGCCACCATCGCGGTTGAGCCGATCCCCGAGGACGGGCTGTGCGAGGCGATCAACGATCGGCTGCGCCGCGCAGCCGCGCCGCGTTCCTGAATGATGAGTTGAGCCTGATGCCGACCGAGCAGCATTTCCCAAATCCTGCGGTTCTCGACCGCTTCGCGGCGATCGTCGGCGAAAACCACGCGCTTCGCGATCCCGCCGACATCGCGCCCTACGTGACCGAGCGGCGCGGCCTCTGGCCGGGCGCCACCGCGCTGGTGCTGCGTCCGGGCAGCGTCGAGGAGGTGAGCGCGATCATGCGGCTGGCCACCGAAACCGGCACGCCCATCGTTCCGCAAGGCGGCAATACCGGGCTGGTCGGCGGGCAATCGCCCGACATCGGCGGCGGCGAGATCGTCCTGTCGCTGTCGCGACTGAACCGCATCCGCGAAGTCGACCTTGCATCGAACACCATCACGGTAGAGGCCGGTGTGGTGCTGCAGACACTGCGCGACAAGGCAGACGAACTCGACAGGCTCTTTCCGCTCTCGCTGGGCTCGCAGGGCACCGCGCAGATCGGCGGCAACCTCTCGTCCAATGCCGGCGGCACCGGCGTGCTCGCCTACGGCAACACGCGTGAGCTCTGCCTCGGCGTCGAGGTGGTGCTGCCCACCGGCGAAGTGTTCGACGACCTGCGCAAGCTCAAGAAGGACAATACCGGCTACGACCTCAAGAACCTGTTCGTCGGCGCCGAGGGCACGCTGGGTGTCATCACGGCGGCGGTGATGAAGCTGTTTCCCAAGCCCAAGGGCAGGGAGGTGGCGTGGGTCGGCCTGCAAAGCCCGAAGGATGCGCTCGCCCTTTTCACGCTTGCCTCGGAGCGCGCCGGCGCCAGCCTCACCGCGTTCGAGCTGATCGTCGATGCGCCGCTCGCCTTCGTGCTCAAGCACATTCCGGGTTCGGTTGCCCCGCTGTCTTCGCCCCATCCGTGGCATGTCATGCTCGAAATCTCATCCGGCCGCTCGGCGGAAGATGCGCGCGCCCTGATCGAGGAAATCTTGTCGGAAGGCTTCGACGCCGGAACCGTTTCCGACGCGGTGATCGCGGCAAGCCTTGCGCAGGCGGAATCTTTCTGGAGGATCCGGGAATCGATGTCCGACGCGCAGCGACCGGAAGGCGGCTCCATCAAGCACGACATTTCCGTGCCGGTTGCTTCCATCCCCGATTTCATCGATGCCGCATGGCAGGCGGTGCTGGCCGTGGAGCCCGGCGCGCGCATGGTCTGCTTCGGCCACATGGGCGACGGCAACCTGCACTACAACATTTCCCAGCCCGTGGGCGGCGACAAGGATGCGTTCCTGGCGCTCTACCGCCCGATCAATGATGCGGTCCATGACGTCGTGCGCGCGTTCGACGGTTCGATCTCGGCCGAGCACGGCATCGGCCGCATGAAGCGCGACGAGCTGATCGCCACTGCCCCGCCGGTCGCCATCGACCTGATGCGGCGCGTCAAGGCCGCCTTCGACCCGGCTGGCATCATGAACCCGGGCAAGGTGATTTAGCCTTTGTTCACCCCGGTTTACGGGCCGTTGCGCGTGGTTGCAAAGCGATAACCATCCTCCAAGGCGACGAAACCTTAACCCTGCTTCTTAAGCCGGTCGGAACGGGCCGGCGCCTAGTCTCACACACATAACGAGGCGGGATAACCCGCCCGCGGGAGACCGGAAAACCGGCTCTCAGGAGAGACAGGAAGGCAGTGCAACCATGAACACCCGGTTGAAACCCGTCTGGGCTGGCAGCGACCTGCGGCTCGACCCGTTCCGTCTGCCGCAGGCCGTGAGCTATGCGGCGCGCGACGATCTCGGCGACGTTACCTTCACCATCGACCGCCGCGGCGTGAGCCTGCGCCGTGTGCTGGAAAACAGCCGCCTGCCGATGTCCATCGTCTTGCCGGCCAAGGCATTTCGCGGTGTCGCCGCGCGCGCCATTGAGGATGGCGACGGCAATGTTACGGTGACGCTCGAACTCATGCACAGCGACCCGATGCTGTCCGTGCCGCTGCTGGTCGCCCACAACCTCGACGATGTCGCCGCCGACTGGCGCGCCTGGTCCGAAGCCTACGGTCTGCCGATGCTGCTGGTGGAAGCCGACGGTGTCGCCCGCACGCTCGAGGAATCGGTCGGCCTTGTGAAGAAGGGCCAGCCGATCGAGCGTCGGAAGGGCCGCGTTTCGACGCATCGCCGTCCGCGTTTCCTGGCGCGCCGCCGCACCGGCACTCTAGGCCTGCGGCTGGTGGTCAATGGCGAGGAGATCATCGCCCGCAAATAGGCCGCACCGGCCTGTTGTTCGGTAAATTGAGACGAGCGGCGCGACACCCTACATTAAGGGTCCGCCGTTTCGTCTCATTTCACCCCCGCAATCTTCATGACAATCGAACAGTCCGCGCCTGAATCCCAATCCTCCGCCGCGCGGTTCGCGGTCAAGGTCGACCTCGTCGTCATCGGGGCAGGGCAGGCAGGGCTCTCTTCTGCCTATCATCTTCGCCGGCTTGGCTTCGAGCCAGATCGCGATTTAGTGGTGTTGGACCAGGCACCGTCGCCCGGCGGCGCATGGCAATTCCGCTGGCCGTCGCTCACGCTTGCTACCGTCAACCGCGTGCACGACCTGCCGGGCATGCGTTTCGACGAGATCGTCGGCACCGAGAGCGACACCGTGCAGGCCTCCGTGGCAGTGCCGCGCTATTACGCGGCCTACGAAGAACGCTACGATCTCCGCGTCCACAGGCCGGTGAAGGTCAGCGTCGTCTGCGACCGGGGCGAGCGGCTGCGGGTCGAGACCGGTGCCGGCGCCTTCTCCGCGCGCGGCATCGTCAACGCGACCGGCACGTGGGAAACTCCCTATATTCCCGAATATCCGGGTGCCGAAAGGTTCAGGGGGCGGCAATTGCATACGAGGGACTATCGCACCGCCGACGAATTCCGCGGGCAGCATGTCGTCGTGGTCGGCGGCGGCATTTCAGCCATCCAGTTGCTCGACGAGATTTCGCAGGCAACCACCACCACCTGGGTCACCCGGCGCGAGCCGCAGTTTCGCGAAGGGCCGTTCACCGAGGAGTTCGGTCGGCAGATCGTTGCAATGGTCGAGAACAAGGTTCGCCAGGGCTTGCCGCCGGGGTCCGTGGCCTCCAACACCGGCAGTCTGCCGCTCACACCCGCCGTCCGCGCGATGCGCGACCGAGGGGTGCTCATCAGGTTGCCGATGTTTTCCGAGATCACCGAAACCGGCATCCGCTGGGCGGATGGAACGGAACAGCGCGCCGACGTCATCCTGTGGTGCACCGGTTTCCGTTCGTCGCTCGACCATCTTGCACCGCTGCAATTGCGTGAGGAAGGCGGCGGCATCACCATGACCGGCAGGCTTGCCACGCAGGTCGCGCGCGATCCGCGCATACATCTGGTCGGCTACGGTCCGTCCGCTTCGACCATCGGGGCGAACCGGGCAGGCGGGGCTGCTGCCCGCGAGTTGACGCAGTATCTTAAAATGTCGCCCGCCGAGGTCAGAAGCTCGGGCTGACCGTCGCCCAGACGCCGCCGCCCATCAGGCCGAGGAAGATCAGCCAGCCGACAACGCTGTTGGACTTGAAAAGCGCAAGGCACTGGTCCGGATTGTCGATGTCGAGCACGCGGATCTGCCGCGCCATGTGGGCCGCCGCCGCGACCAGCCCGGCCAGCGCCGGCATCGGCACGGCGGCATTGGCGAAGGCGACCACGAAGAACAGCAGTGCGCCGCCATAAAGTGCGACCAGCCATTGCTTGGTCTTGTCGCCGAACAGCCGTGCGGTCGAGCGGACGCCAACCAGCGCGTCGTCTTCCTTGTCCTGGTGGGCGTAGAGCGTGTCGTAGCCGATCACCCACAGGATGGAGCCGAAATAGAGCAGCAGCGGTGCCAGCTCCAGCGAGCCGAAATGCGCGGCCCATCCCATCAGCGCGCCCCACGAGAAGGCCAGGCCAAGGAAGAGCTGCGGCCAGTTGGTAAAGCGCTTCATGAACGGATAGATCGCCACCGTCGCAAGCGATGCGATGCCGACGAGGATCGCGAAGCCGTTGAACTGCAGGAGCACCACGAGCCCGACGAGGCTTTGCGCAATCAGGAAGGCCCATGCCTGCGCGCGTGAGACCTTGCCGGATGGCAGCGGCCTCGAGCGGGTGCGCGCGACCTGCTCGTCAATATCGGTGTCGACGATGTCGTTATAGGTGCAACCCGCGCCGCGCATTGCGACCGCGCCGGCCAGGAACAGGAAAAGGTGCCACGGTGAGGGAAGCACGCTGGCGATGCTGTCGCCCGGCTGCGCGTGAGCGGCGGCAGCCATCGCCGCCGACCACCAGCAGGGCCACATCAGCAGCCACCAGCCGATCGGCCTGTCCCAGCGCGCGAGCTGCGCATAGGGCCACAGTCCGCGCGGCAGCGCGCGGTAGACCCAATGGCCGGACGGCGCGTCGGCGACGCGGCCCTGACTCTGCTTCGACTGGATCTCTTCCATGCCCCGTGCAGTGGCAGGGGCCGCCGCCGCCGTCAAGGCGCGGCGATGTCGCAAGGCGCGCCTGGCGTGACGAACGCCTGTCTTGTCTTGACCCGCGTCCGCTGTCGCCCTACCGGGAAGCGCATCCGAAGGGACAACAGGGATCGCCGCCATGAACGTACTTCTGATCGGATCGGGCGGGCGCGAACATGCGTTGGCGTGGAAGATCGCGGCCTCGCCCCTCCTGACGAAGCTTTACGCGGCGCCCGGCAACCCCGGTATATCGGAAGAAGCCGAATGCGTGCCCCTGGACATTGCCGATCATGCGGCAATCCTGGCTTTCGCCCGCGATAACCGGATCGACCTCGTCGTCGTGGGCCCAGAAGCGCCCTTGGTCGCTGGCCTCGCCGATGATCTCGCCAGCGCCGGCATCCGCGTCTTCGGACCCTCCGCCGATGCCGCGCGCCTCGAGGGATCCAAGGGTTTCACCAAGGATTTCTGCGCCCGTTACAACATCCCAACGGCCGCTTACGGCCGCTTCAACAATGCGCCCAAGGCCAAGGCCTATGCCCGATCGGTGGGCGCACCCATCGTGGTCAAGGCCGATGGCCTCGCGGCCGGAAAGGGCGTCACCGTCGCGATGACGCTGGAAGAAGCGCTCGATGCCATCGACCAGTGTTTCGAGGGCGCGTTCGGCGAGGCCGGCGCGGAGGTGGTGGTCGAAGAATTCCTGGAGGGCGAGGAGGCGAGCTTCTTCTGCCTCTGCGATGGCCAGAATGCGCTGCCCTTTGGAACCGCGCAGGATCACAAACGGGTAGGCGAGGGCGACACCGGCCCCAACACCGGCGGCATGGGAGCCTATTCGCCCGCGCCAATCCTTTCCGACGACATGGTCGAGCGCGTCATGGCCGAAATCGTGCGGCCGACCATGATTGGCATGGCCGAAATGGGGACGCCTTTCGTGGGGGTGCTGTTTGTCGGTCTGATGATCGGGCCGGACGGCCCCAAGCTCATCGAATACAATGTCCGGTTCGGTGATCCCGAATGCCAGGTGCTGATGATGCGCCTCAAGGACGATCTTCTGGTGCTCATGAACGCCGCCGTCGATGGCCAGCTCGGCCACCTTTCGGTGCGCTGGCGCGATGATGCGGCGCTGACGGTCGTGCTTGCCGCGAAGGGCTATCCGGCAGCACCGGAAAAGGGCAGCCAGATCGTTGGCGTTGCCGATGCGGTGGGCGATGACGGCGTAGCCAAGGTCTTCCATGCAGGGACCCGGCTTGACGGCGACCGCCTTCTGGCCGCAGGCGGCCGGGTGCTGAACGTTACCGCCTTGGGCGAGACCGTTTCCCAGGCTCAGCGGAGAGCCTATGAAACGGTGGACCTCATTGACTGGCCCGAAGGCTTCTGCCGCCGGGATATTGGCTGGCGCGCGGTCGAGCGCGAAGCCGCAAAGGGCTGACGCCGTCATCAGACCTGCAGTTGAAGTCACGTCGTTCCGGGGTCGATCCTTTCAGATGCTATCTCGTGGAGTGCCAACGTTTGACGTTTACGTAAAAGGAAATAGCACTCGGCGTTGAAAAAGGATGGACGGAGCGGCTGCCATGCAGGCAGGGTTCCGAGATGCAGCAGGAGGAGAAACGCGGATGTATCGCGCGCCCGTAGACGAAATCGCTCACACCCTCAAGCATGTTGCGGGCCTTGGCGCCGCGTTGGACGCGGGCCGGTTGGGCGATCTGTCGGAAGACCTCGTCGACGCCATCCTGGGAGAAGCCGGTCGTTTCGCGACCGACGAGGTCACGCCCTTGCGCAAGATCGGCGACGAGCACGGCGCGGTGCTCAAGGACGGTGCTGTCACCACGCCGCCCGGCTGGAAAGACCTTTACCGCCGCTGGACGGAAGGTGGCTGGAACGCGCTCACCGGCCCGGAGGATTTTGGCGGGCAGGGTCTGCCGCAGATGCTGTCGGTTGCAGCACTTGAGATGTGGAATTCGGGATCGATGGCTTTCGCCATCGGCCCCACGCTCACCATGGGCGCGGTCGAGGCGCTGGAAAAGCACGGCTCGGAAGAGCTCAAGGCGACCTACCTCGAAAAGCTCGTCTCTGGCGAGTGGATGGGCACGATGAACCTGACGGAGCCGCAGGCGGGCTCCGACCTCGCCGCTCTGCGCTCGCGTGCCGAGCCCGTTGGCGACGGCACCTACCGCATCTTCGGCCAGAAGATATTCATTACCTATGGCGAGCACGATTTCACCGACAATATCGTGCATCTCGTACTCGCGCGCCTTCCCGATGCGCCCGCCGGAACGCGTGGCATCTCGCTGTTTCTGGTGCCTAAGTTCTTCGTCAACGAGGATGGCTCGCTCGGCGCGCGCAACGACGCGTTCTGCGCCTCGATAGAGCATAAGCTCGGCATTCACGCCTCGCCGACCTGTACGATGATCTATGGCGATGGCTTCGCGAAGGATCGCGAGCCCGGCGCGATCGGCTGGCTGATCGGCGAGGAGAACAAGGGCCTCGCCTGCATGTTCACGATGATGAACAACGCCCGCCTTGCGGTCGCCATGCAGGGTGTGGCCATTGCGGAAGCCGCACGCCAGCAGGCGCTTGCCTATGCGCAAGATCGCCGTCAGGGCAAGGCGGCCGGCTTCGACGGCGAGGGGATGGCGCCGATCGTCCACCACGCCGACGTCAAGCGCAATCTGCTGACCATGAAGGCGCTGACCCAGGTCGCGCGCTCGATCGCGTACTCATGCGCGCATGCGCTCGACATGGCCCGCACCGGCGAGGGCGACGATGCCCGCCACTGGCAGGAACGCGCGAACCTGTTGACCCCGGTCGCCAAGGCCTTCGCCACCGACGTCGGCGTCGACGTCGCCTCGATTGGTGTGCAGGTGCATGGCGGCATGGGCTATATTGAGGAGACCGGTGCGGCTGCCTTGCTGCGCGACGCACGCATCGCGCCGATCTACGAAGGCACCAACGGCATCCAGGCCATCGACCTCGTCACCCGCAAGCTGCCGTTGTCCGGTGGCGAGCATGTGAAAGGCTATATTGGTGAGTTGCGCGCCGACATCGAGGCGCTGCGCAAGTCCAACGCCGATGGTTTCGGTGCCACTGCGGAACGGTGCGACGCCGCGCTCAACGACCTCGCCGAGGCTACCGATTTCCTCCAGCGCGCTTTGGCTGCAGGCCAACAGGAGGAAGCGCTGGCCGGCGCGACGCCATATCTGCGGCTGTTCGCGCTTGCCGCGGGCGGCGCGTATCTCGTGCGCGGCGCGCTTGCTGGCGAAGACAAGGCTCGCGTGGCGCTGGCCCGTTTCTTTGCCGAAAACCTGGTCGACGAAGCCTCGGCTCTCAAGCGGCGTGTGATCGCCGGCGCTGAAAGCCTGGTGTCCGCCGACGCCGCGCTGGCGTCCTGAGGAGATTGCGATGAGCCAGCATATCGAAATCGAGCGCAAGGGCGCGGTGCAGATCATCCGCATGAATCGCCCGGACAAGAAAAACGCCATCACCCGCGAAATGTATGCAGCGATGGCTGCTGCACTCACGACTGCCGATAACGACCCGCAGGTGCGGGTCCATTTGATCCTCGGCGTTCCCGGCGCTTTCTCGTCCGGCAACGACCTGGCGGATTTCATGGCCGTCGCGACAGGCGGCGACGGTGGTATGGAGGTCCGACTTCCTGCTCGCGCTCGCGAAATCACAAAAGCCGATCGTGTCCGGCGTCGACGGGATTGCCGTCGGCATCGGCACCACCATCAATCTTCACTGCGATCTCACCATCGCCACGCCGCGCACTGAGTTCCGGACGCCGTTCGTCGATCTTGGTCTGGTACCCGAAGCCGGCTCCAGCCTGCTCGCACCCGCCGTGCTCGGACGTCAGCAGGCCTTTGCGTTGCTGGGTCTCGGCGAGGGCTTTTCGGCTGACCGAGCAAAGGCTGCCGGCCTCATCTACGAGGTCGTTTCCGAACAAAAGCTTGAGGCCGCGGCCCTCGAAGCCGCCGAGCGTATCGCGGAAAAGCCGCCGGAAGCGCTGAAGATCGCACGTGACCTCATGCTCGGCGACCGCGAGGCGCTGGTTGCCCGCATCAAGGAGGAGGGCGCGCATTTCAGAGCCCGGCTGAAGTCCGACGAGGCGCGAAACGCCTTCGTCGCTTTCATGAACCGGAAGAAGAACTGACGCCGATCCATTCTCTCGCGAGGACAGGGTGGCGAAGCCATCTCACGGATAAAGCCGCGTCTTCTTCCAGCCGTCGCCTTCGGCTTCGAACAGGACGCGGTCGTGCAGGCGGAACGGGCGGTCGTGCCAGAACTCTATCGACACCGGTTTGATCCTGAAGCCTGACCAGTGGGCAGGCCGCGGGATCTCGCCGATCGCGTAGCGCGCCGTATATTCGGCAACCGCCTTTTCCAGCGCAAAGCGACTTTCCAACGGCCGTGACTGTGCCGAAGCCCATGCACCGATCCGACTGCCGCGCGCACGCGTTGCAAAATAAGCGTCGGCTTCGGCGGCGGTGACCTTCTCCACCGGCCCGCGCACCCGCACCTGCCTGCGCAGGCTTTTCCAGTGGAAGCACATGGCCGCCTTCATCGAGGCGAGGACTTCCCGGCCTTTGGTGCTTTCATAGTTTGTGTAGAAGACGAAACCGCCTTCATCGAAACCCTTCAGCAGCACCATGCGCACATTCGGCAGCCCATCGGGATCGACCGTCGCCAGCGCCAGCGCGTTGGGATCGTTCGGCTCGGCCGCGGTGGCGTCGTTGAGCCAGCGGGCAAAAAGCGCGTAGGGCTCGGCGCTCTGGGTGAAATCACCGTCCGTTAACCCTGTCTCGGTCATAATCCTGTCCTGACGTATTGGGATAGACGGGAGAATGCCCATTGGCGCGCCCGGCGCAACCTTTCGCTGGATGGGACAGGCAGGTTTTCCGTTGGCTCAGCGCACGCGGGGCGCTTGTGCTGCTTGCCGTTGTCGCGCTTTCGGGGTGTGGCGCCAGAAGCTTTTCCATCGACGATGCCGTGCCGGACCGTTCGATCGTCACCGGATCCATCTCCCGTGATTCAGCGGCACCGGCCAGCGATGCGGCCGCGACCTCGGATGAAATGACCATTCGCAACGCCGTCTCGTCCGCCCTCGTCGAGGAGTTGAGCGCGGAGGGTATCGGATGGGCCAATGCCGAGACCGGTTCTCGCGGAGCGATCAGCGCCATCACCGAAAGCCGCGACAGCGGTTATCTCTGCCGCGCCTTCACCGCCTCCCGCGAGAGCTTCGACGGTGTCCGCCTCTATCGCGGCGAAACCTGCCTTGGATCGGCGAAGCTTTGGGTGATGAAATCCTTCGTCCCTGTCGATTAGCGCTGGAAATGCTGCATCGCACTGGAATTTCTTCCTAGCCATACGCATATTAGCGACGGAAGACCTCACAACGCTTTTTCGGCAGACAGGACACTATGCGCGATCCCTATGACGTCTTGGGCGTTGCGAAGAACGCCTCTGCGAAAGACATCAAGTCGGCGTTCCGCAAGCTCGCGAAGAAATATCATCCTGACCAGAATCCGGACGACCCGAAGGCCAAGGAGCGATTCGCCGAAGCGAATCAGGCCTATGAGGTGGTCGGCGACGAGACCAAGCGCGCCCAGTTCGACCGCGGCGAGATAGACGCCAGCGGCAAACCCCGCTTCGCCAATTTCGAGGGCGCGGGCGGCGGTGATCCCTTCGAGGCGTTCCGCCGCGCAGGCGGGCGGGGTCCCGGCGGCGCCCGGTACGAATTCCGCAGCGGCGGTTTCGACAGCGATGCGGGCGACATTTTCAGCGAGATTTTCGGCCAGTCGTTCAGGCGTGGCGCGGGAGCGGGAGGCCCCGGTGCGGGCGCACGGCAGGCTCCGGCAGGCGCAGATCTCAATGCCACGCTCGACGTCACCGTCGAGGAGGTGGCCACGGCCGCCAAGGTGACGGCGGCGTTTCCCGATGGCCGTAAGCTGGGCATCAAGCTGCCGGTCTTCGTTGAGGACGGCCAGACCATACGGCTCAAGGGGCAGGGGTCTCAGTCGCCGCTTGGAGGTGCGCCGGGCGATGCCCTGGTCAAGGTGCGGCTGGCAAGGCATCCGCTCTATCGCGTCGAGGGGCGTGACCTGCATGTCGACGTTCCGGTGCCGCTGGCCGACGCCGTGCTTGGTGCGAAGGTCGCCGTCGAGACGCCGTACGGGCGGCTTGCCGTCTCCATCCCCGCGTGGTCGAGTTCCGACCGCAAGCTGCGCCTCAAGGGCAAGGGCCTGCCGCTGAAGGGCGGCGGCCACGGCGATCTCTACGCGCATGTGCGCATCATGCTGCCCGAAGGTGGCGATGCGGACCTTGAAGCGCTGATGCGCGCGACGAAAGCCGGCACTGCATAGGCGGGAGCCGTCACCGTTCAGCTTGAAGCATCCATGCGGCTGTGCGATAGGCAGCCAACGGCAGAAGATGCGGAGAGATGTCACATGTCGGCAGGAAACGGCCTCTTGGCGGGCAAGCGCGGCCTCATCATGGGTGTCGCCAACAACAGGTCGATTGCCTGGGGCATAGCAAAGGCGTGCGCCGATCAGGGCGCGGAACTGGCGCTGACCTATCAGGGTGAGGCGTTCCGCAAGCGTGTGGAGCCCTTGGCCGCCGATCTCGGCGCCGTGGTGGCCGGCGATTGCGACGTCACTGACATGTCGAGCGTGGATGCTGTTTTCGACGGTCTGCGCGAGAAATGGGGTAAGCTCGACTTTCTCGTTCACGCCATTGCCTTTTCCGACAAGGACGAACTCGACGGTCGCTATGTCGAGACCACGCGCGAGAACTTCCAGCGCACCATGGACATCTCCGTCTATTCGCTGACGGCTGTCGCACAGCGCGCCGAGAAATTGATGACCGAGGGCGGTTCGATCCTCACTCTGACCTATTACGGCGCCGAAAAGGTCATGCCGCACTACAACGTCATGGGCGTCGCCAAGGCCGCGCTCGAGGCGAGCGTGCGTTATCTGGCCGTCGATCTCGGCGGCTCGGGCATCCGCGTCAACGCCATTTCCGCCGGCCCGATCAAGACGCTTGCCGCCTCCGGCATCGGCGATTTCCGCTATATTTTGAAGTGGAACGAATACAATGCTCCGCTGAAGAAGACCGTCTCGATCGAGGAGGTCGGCGGTTCAGGCCTGTACCTTCTTTCCGATCTTTCCAAAGGCGTCACGGGTGAGGTGCACCACGTCGATTCGGGCTACCACGTCGTCGGCATGAAGGCAGTCGACGCGCCTGATATTTCCGTCGTCAAGGAATGATGCCCCGCACCGTCTATTTCGTTCGCCACGGACAAACCGACTGGAACGCGGAAGGCAGGCTCCAGGGACAGGCCGACACCGACCTGAACGACACCGGCCGCGCTCAGGCGACGCGCAATGGTGAGCTTCTGCGCGGGCTGGTTGGCGACCCGGCGGCTTTCGACTTCGTATCAAGCCCGTTGCGTCGTACGCGCGAGACGATGGAGCGCATTCGCGTTGCCATAGGTATGGCGCCAGACGGCTACCGGCTCGACCCGCGGCTGGTGGAGGTGCATTTCGGCGACTGGCAGGAACATACCTTCGCCGAGCTTGAAGCCAGTGATTCCGGCTGCTTTGCGCGCCGCGAAGAAGACAAGTGGAACTTCGTGCCGCCGGGCGAGGGGGCGGAGAGCTACGCGATCCTGACCGAGCGCATCCGGCCTGTGCTGGAAGAGATGGAGCGTGACACGATCTGCGTCACGCATGGCGGCATCATCCGTTCGATCTTCCGGCTGACCGACACACTGTCGCCTGCCGAATGCGCTGCCCTTATCGTGCCGCAGGATCGCGTGCTGCGCCTGCGCGACGGCAGGCTGGAGTGGCTTTGAAGCCTATTCGTAGATAATCAGGTCGGTGACGGTCTTCACGCCGCCGATCGTGTCGTAGGCCAGAACGACATCGACGCCTTCCTGAAGCGATTCAACGTCGAATTCCCCTGACAGCTTATAGGTGTTCCCGTTGTCCAGTGTGATCGTCAGGCCCTCGCGGTCGACGGTGGCGATCGTGCCTTCATCGTCGTCGGCGGCAAATGCGGTCATCGGCGACAGCGCGATGCCGGTTGCGATCAGAAAAGCGGAAGCAGCCCTTGTCACCTTACGCATTGTGGTTCCTTGCAACTGGCCTCGCACCGGCGAGGCGACCTACGAGCTTGTGGCGCGACCAAAGCAGAAACAGGCTGACTGTGTCAAAACTTTAACCGTGCCCGGTGGCAACTGTTCCACCGCATAATCCGGCTCGCAGGTCGTGCCTGTTCAGGCCGCCATGCCGAGCAGTTCCTGCTCTTCGGCTGCAAGGACCGTCCGGACCGAATCGCGGGCCTCTATCAGTCCCGCAAGCGCTTGCAGCCGTTCCGGGACTTCCAGTTTGACCATCGCCGCCCAGCGCAGCATGACATAGGCAAAGGCGTCCGACGCCGAGAAGTGCTCACCTAGCATGTGGGGCCCCCGCATGACGGAGCCGACCCAGGCGAAGCGCTGCTCCAGGACTTGGCGCAAATAGGTCATTTCGTCTTCGCTCTCGGTAAAGAACAGGCGCACGAAAGGCTTGTGCACCTCGGTGGACAGGAAGGCGAGCATCTGGAGGTGCCGGTAGCGCTCCATCGGCGCTGGCGAACTAGCATCCGTGCGTTGCGCATCGATCCAGTCGAGCAGGGCGACGTTTTCCGTCAGCAGCGTTCCGTCGTCGAGCGCGATTGCCGGCACATAACCGTTCGGGTTGATCGCCCTGTAGTTGCTGCCGTCATCCACCTTGCCGGAAAAGATGTCGACCTTGTGCGCGCAAAACGCCAGCCCTGCCTCGCGAAGCAGGATGTGGGCAGCCTGGCTGCATGTGCCCGGGGTGTAGAAGAAATCCATCATTGCCTCCATCAGGTGAGCGGGCGCCGTGCCCGATGCGGTGATCGTGGCCTGGCTGTGGCTTTAGCGTCAGTGGCGAAACGGCAGTGAACGGGGCAAACGAGCCATCATTGGGCGAGCCCGCGAAACCGGTTGCGCTGCCGGTATTGCGCCGGCGTCACGCCGACCCGGCGCCTGAACAGCTTGCGGAAGAAGGTCGGATCGCTGTAGCCGACCTTGGCGCCGATCTCCTCGATGGCGCTGTCCTCCGTTTCAAGCATCTGCTTCGCTTCCTCAATGCGCAGCGCCTGCACATATTCGACCGGCGTGTAGCCGGTGGCTGCCTTGAACCTGCGCTTGAGCGTGCGCTCGGGCAGGCCGGAGCGTTCAACCATCGCGGTGACGGGATTCTGTGTGGCGTAATTATCCACCAGCCAGGCCTGCACCCTGCTCACGATCGCGTCACTGTGTTGGCGCGGGCGGGCCATGGATGCGAACGGAAGCTGGCCGTAGCCGCGGTCGCCCAGCAGAAACAGCCGCGCCACGCGTGCAGCTTCCTCTGCCCCGCAGAAGCGTCCGATCAGGTATAGCGCGAGGTCCTGCCACGACGAGGCACCTCCTGTCGTGACGATCTGGCCGCCGTGCCCGCTGTCGCACAGGATGCGTTCCGGCCTGAACGTCACGCTCGGATAGCGGTCGCGGAAGAGGTCGGCCATCGTCCAGTGAGATGCCACTTCGGCTCCGTTCAGCAGCCCCGCTTCGGCGAGAAGCACGGCGCCGCTGCAGGTCGAGCAGACGAGAGCGCCGCTGTCGAGGTGGCTCCGCACCCAGGTGATCTCTTCGGCCCAGCGGCCTTCCGGCGTGTCGGTCTGGTCGAGATGGATGTCGCAGACGATGACCACGTCCGCGCGTTCGGCGCCGAGATCCTGCTGCGGCGTGACGCGCAGCCCCGTACTGGAATTGAACGCTTGCGCGCGCCGGGCGGTCAGCCGGGCCTCCAGTGGACGCGCGCCATGGCCCCTGCCAGCATCGTTCAGCACCTCATGCAGGCCGAAGGCGGCCATCGTCCCGCTTTCCGGCAGGGAAAGGATGGACACGCGCAGAGGCTCTGTCGGGCGAGGTTGAAATGGCATGAGACGAGAATGGCACGAATGCCCTGTTTTTGTCGATACGCGCTCTGGCGGCCTCGCGCTGCTTTGCCGATGCTGGCCTCGTCAAACACCCGGCAGGAAAGGAAAAATCATGAAACTTGAAGAAGGCACCGTCGATCTGACGAAGGAGTACCATCACCCGGTCGCTGCGGTATTCGCGGCCTGGTCGCAGGAGGAAGCGCAACGGCAGTGGGGCCATCCCGGCCCGGGCTGGCATATGGATTTCGACCGCTTCAGCTTCGCTGCCGGCGACACCGATATCTGCCGATTCGGCCCGGAGGGCGGCGACGAATATCTGAACGAGAACCGCTACCTGGAGATCGATCCCGAACGCCGGATCGTCTACGGCAGCTCATTGCGCGCAAACGGCGCGCTGACTTTCGCGGGCACGGTAACCGTCGCCTTCGACAAGCATGGCGAGGGCACGCGCATGCGGCTGGTAGAGCAGGGGCTCTATTTCGACGGTAACGACAGCGTCGAGGGTCATCGCGAAGGCTGGCAGCATATGCTGACATCCATCGAGGGTTGGCTGGACGGCAAGGCGAAGTAGGCGCGGATACCAGAGCCATGGGCGTCGTTTGACGCCCATGGCAAACGCCAATAGAAGCGACGCGAAAACTCTCCGCGGGCTGTCGCATGTCGCACAATACATTCGGTCATCTGTTTCGCGTCACGACCTGGGGCGAAAGCCACGGGCCGGCGCTCGGCTGCGTCGTTGATGGCTGCCCGCCCGGTATCCGTTTCACGCTGGCCGAGATCCAGGCGGAACTCGACCGGCGACGCCCTGGCCAGTCGCGCTTCGTCACCCAGCGCCGCGAGCCGGACCAGGTCAAGGTGCTCTCCGGCGTGGTCCCCGACGACTCGGATGCCGAGATACTGATTACCACCGGCACGCCTGTCTCGATGATGATCGAAAACGTCGACCAGCGATCCAAGGATTATGGCGAGATCGCCCGCCAGTATCGGCCGGGCCACGCCGACTACACCTACGACATCAAATACGGCATCCGCGACTATCGCGGCGGCGGCCGCTCCTCGGCGCGGGAGACGGCGGCGCGGGTGGCGGCCGGCGCGCTTGCGCGCAAGGTCGTGCCGGGCATGGTCGTGCGCGGCGCCCTGGTGGCGATGGGAACGAAGGAGATCGACCGCGCGAACTGGAACTGGGATTTCATCGAGAGCGCCGACAATCCGTTCTTCACGCCCGATCCGGCTTCCGTGACCGTCTTCACCGACTATCTGGATGAGGTGCGCAAGGCCGGCTCCTCCGTAGGCGCATTGATCGAGATCGTCGCCGAGGGTGTGCCCGCCGGTCTCGGCGCGCCGGTGTACGCCAAGCTCGATCAGGACATCGCCTCCGGATTGATGTCGATCAACGCGGTCAAGGGCGTGGAGATCGGCGACGGTTTCGCCACCGCGCGCATGACGGGTGAGCAAAACGCAGACGAGATGCGCATCGGCAACGATGGCAAGCCGCTGTTCCTGGACAACCACGCTGGCGGCATCCTTGGCGGCATCTCCACGGGCCAGCCGGTCGTCGCGCGTTTTGCGGTGAAACCGACATCGTCGATCCTGACGCCCCGCCGTTCCGTCGACGTCGACGGCAAGGATGTCGATGTGCGTACCAAGGGGCGTCACGACCCTTGCGTCGGAATCCGCGCTGTACCGATCGGCGAGGCCATGGTTGCCTGCGCAATCGCGGACCATTATCTGCGACATCGCGGCCAGACCGGCCGCATTGCCTGACCGGACATAGCGAGGGGCAGCCTGCATGGCATACGACCAGAAGAAGATCGTTGAGGCGCTGCGCGCCTTCGAGCGCGGCGAGATCGTCGTCGTCATGGACGATGACGGGCGCGAGAACGAAGGCGATCTGATCGTGGCCGCCGTGCACTGCACGCCGGAGAAGATGGCCTTCATCGTGCGCCACACCTCGGGCATCGTCTGCACGCCGATGCCGCGCGAGGAGGCCAAGCGGCTCAATCTTCAGCCGATGGTGGCCGACAACGACGCGCCGCACTCGACGGCCTTCACGATCAGCGTCGACTTCAAGCACGGCACCACGACCGGCATTTCTGCCGAGGACCGCACGCTGACTGTGCGCAATCTTGCCAACGGCAATGTCGGTGCTGCCGATTTCGTGCGCCCGGGCCACATCTTTCCGCTGGTCGCTCGCGAGGGCGGCGTGCTCATGCGCTCGGGCCATACCGAGGCCGCGGTGGACCTGTGCAAGCTGGCCGGTCTGCCGCCAGTCGGCGTCATATGCGAACTGGTCAACGACGACGGCACCGTGATGCGCGGCCCGCAGGTTTCCGCCTTTGCCGAAACACACGGTCTCAGACAGGTCTCCGTCGCCGATCTCATCGCCTACAGGCAACGGCAGGAAACGCTGATCGAGCGCGTCGCCTGTTTCGACGTGGATACGGTCGCCGGCCCAGCCAAGGCCTATACATACCGGCTTCCGTGGGACGCCATGCAACACTTCGCGCTGGTTTTCGGCGATATACGCGACGGCACCGACGTGCCGGTGCGTCTACATCCCGAAGACGTGGTGACCGACGTGTTCGGTCCCGACAGCCGCCTGGACGAGCTCATGCGCCGCATGGGCGAAAGCCGCCGCGGCGTCATTGTCTATTTGCGCGAGGGCTCCGTCGGCGTTGGCCAGAAGACGCGCAATCGCCCAGCTCACGAAGGCAGCGAGGCGCATGAGGAGGCGCTGCGGCGCGAGAGCGAGTGGCGGGAGATCGGCCTCGGCGCGCAGATACTGCGCGACCTCGGCATCGCCTCCATCCAGCTCATCACCTCGCGCGAAAAGCACTATGTCGGGCTGGAAGGCTTCGGCATCGAGATCAGCTCGACCGAAATCCTGTAGCCGCTTTCGCATGCAGGTGCCTGAACGGAAAAGAGCCCCGCAACCGCGGGCTCCTCGTTTCCGGTCAAGGCTACTCTGCCGGCTGAGCCAGCGAGGCAGCAGATGCCCGCCTTTCGCCGGCAAGGCTGCGCTGGCCGAGAAGGACGGTCGTGAATGCCGCCGCACCGGCGATGACCGATACCCAGAAGCCGTTCCGGGCGCCGAAATTGTCCACAACCCAACCCGTCGCGAACGCGCCGAACGCCATGCCGATGCCGATGCCGGTCATGACCCAGGTGACGCCCTCGGTGAGCATGTTGGCCGGCACGCGCCGTTCGATCAGGCCGAAGGCCGTGATGAAGGTCGGCGAGATCGCCACGCCGCTGAGGAAGACCGCAAGTGCCAGCAGGGTGACGGTATCTGCGAAGAGAAGCGGAACCGTGGTGGCGCCGACGATCGACAGCGCAATTAGAAGCTGGCGGTGCAGCGGCGTCTTCAGGCTGAGCGCGCCCATGATAAGGCCGACCACGAACGAGCCCAGCGCATAGACGCCGATGACGAGCGTGGCGGCGTTCGGCTGGCCGAGTTCTTCCGTGATCGCCACCGAGCTGACTTCGGCGGTGGCGAAGATGGCGCCTACGAAGATGAGCGCCAGCGTCACGATCTGTACCGGGCGTTGCCGGATCGCGGAATGTGTCGATGCGTCTTCGGCGGGCTGAAGGGCCGGCTCTGTGGAACGCTGCAACAGGAAGACGGCGGTGCCGACGATCAGCAGGACGGTGCTGGTCAGCATGCCTGCTTCGGGAAACAGCGCGACGCTGAGGCCGACGGAAAGCGAAGCGCCGGCGATATAGACGAGCTCGTCGGCTGCCGATTCGAAGGCGAACGCGGTGTTGAGCTCCGGCCTGTCACGGAAGAGCTCCGTCCACCGCGCCCGCACCATGGCCGGCATGCTCGGCATGAAACCTGCAAGAAAAGCAGACACGAAGAGCGTCCAGTTGGCCCAACCCTGGTTGGTCGCGGCAAGCAGAGCCAGGAACGCTAGCGCGGAGACGATCGTGGCCGGCGTGGCAACAGCCGTCTGCCCGAACCGGTCGATGAAACGCGATATCTGCGGCGCGATGAACGCGTTGGTGAGCGCGAAGGTGGCCGAGACGGCACCGGCCAGCCAATATTCGCCATGGGTTTGGGACAGCATCGCCACGATGCCGATCGGCGCCATCGCGATCGGTAGGCGGGCGAAGAAGGCCGCGGAGGAAAAGCCCTTGGCTCCCCGCGCACTGAAAATTACGCCATATGGATTTGCCATCGGGAAACTCCTCGATTTTCGGCATGAGTTGACTTACATACGCATCGTATGAATGTGCACGTAAGTTCATACGTCTCGTATGTCAATTGGCATACGAGACGTATGTCGATTGGTACAGAAGCTGATAGGAAACCAGACCATGGCGCACAGACCGCGCAGTGAGATGATTGCCGAAACCAGGGGCAAGCTGATTGCGGCTGCCCGAAAGGCTTTCGGCACGGTGGGCTATGCGGAAGCGTCGATGGACGATTTCACGGCGGAGGCGGGCCTTACCCGCGGTGCGCTCTATCATCATTTCGGCGGGAAGAAGGGGTTGCTGGAAGCCGTTGTCGCCCAGCTCGACAGCGAGATGTCGGCGCGGCTGAACGAGATTTCCAGCAGGGCCGACAACCCGTGGCAGGGCTTCGTGGACGAATGCACGGCCTATATCGAGATGGCGCTGGAGCCCGAAATCCAGCGCATCGTGCATCGCGATGGGCCGGCAGTTCTGGGCGATCCGTTTCAATGGGCCAACCAGGACGGCTGCATCGCCTCGCTGATCAAGAGCCTGACCACGCTGAAGGCGGCGGGGTTCGTGCGGCCGGACATTGAAGCCGATGCCGCCGCGCGCATGATCAACGGCGCGTCGGTGCAGGCGGCGTTGTGGATCGCCAACTCGGACGATCCCGAAGCAACCTCGGCCCGGGCGGTCGTCGCCTTCAGGGCGATGCTGGAGGGGTTGCGACTAGTCCACCGCATTCAGTGACGCAACGGAAGCGTCGCCGCTATACTTTGCGCCTGTGATTCGTTTCAGGGGCTTTGGGATGTGGGATTTCGATATTGGCAGGACGCTCGGCATCATGGCGAGAACCTGGCCGTTCATAGCGCTTAGGCTCGTCGTCTATTTCGGCATCACTGTCGCCTATATCGTGGCAACGGGGGCGGGCGCGGGCGTCGGCTACGGTGTCGGCCACATATCCGACAGCCCGGGCAGTTTCGCGCTCTGGGGCGGCATCGCGGGCTTCGGGCTGGTGTCGGTCGTCGTCTACTGGATCCGTGAATACATCCTCTACGTCGTGAAGGCCGGCCACATCGCCGTGATGGTGCACCTGATCGACGGGCGCGAGGTTCCGGGCGGGCAGGGGCAGATCTCGTACGCGACCGATACGGTCAAGGCGCGCTTTGCGGAGGCCAACGTGCTCTTCGTTGTCGACCAGCTCATCAAGGGCGTTGTTCGGGTGATCACCGGGCTGATCAGCGGCACGGCCGCGCTCCTGCCGATACCTGGCCTCCAGGGCATCGCCAACTTCGTCAACACGGTCGTGCGCATCTCGCTCACCTATGTCGACGAGATCATCCTCGGCTACAACATCCGCACAAACAGCAGCGCGCCGTTCGAAAGCGCCCGGCAGGGCGTCGTGCTCTACGCACAGAATGGCACGATGATGATCAAGAACGCCGTCTGGCTGGCGGTCTTCATGTGGGTGCTGGCGGCTGCGGTCTTCCTCGTCATGCTCGCGCCAGCGGCAGCGATCCTCTATGTGATGCCGGGCCAGCTTGCCGGCTGGTCTTTCGTGCTGGCGCTTGTCTTCGCCTGGGCGGTCAAGGCAGCGCTGATCGAGCCCTTTGTGATTGCCGCTCTGATGCAGGTCTATTTCCGCACGATCGAGGGACAGGCTCCCAATCCCGAATGGGATCGCAAGCTTGCCGGCGCCTCGCGTCACTTCCGCGATCTCAAGGACAAGGCTGCCGCTTCCATGGGCATGGGGCGGAGCAGCGAGGCAGGCGCACCGGCATAAAGCCTGTTGAACACAGGCTCTGTTTCGGCTCGCGACATGGTCATTTTGCGCGACTGCGCCTATATCGGGGCATGACCACGAGGCTCTACACCCACCCGATCTATCTTGAGCACCTGACGCCGGCGGGTCACCCGGAGCGGCCGGACAGGCTGCGCGCCATAGAGCGGGTGCTGGCGGATGAGGCCTTTGCCGATCTGGACAGGCAGCAGTCGCCGGAGGGCGATCCGGCGACGATCCTCTATGCGCATCCTGAAGAGTTCGTGGAGAAGGTTCGCTCACGCATTCCCGAGGAAGGCATCGCCCGCATCGATACAGACACTTCGGCGAGCCCGAAGAGCTGGCAGGCGGCACTGACGGCTATCGGCGCGGCCAATGCCGCCGTGGACGACGTTTTCTCCGGTACAGCCGACAACGTGTTCGTCGCCGCCCGCCCGCCCGGCCACCACGCCGAGAAGGTGACGGCGATGGGCTTCTGCCTCTTCAATAATGCGGCGATTGCGGCCCGCCACGCGCAGCGTGCGCACAGGGCAGAGCGCGTGGCCATCGTCGATTGGGACGTGCACCACGGCAACGGCACGCAGGACATCTTCTGGGACGACCCGTCCGTGCTCTACTGCTCCACGCACCAGATGCCGCTTTACCCGGGCACCGGCGCGAAGGACGAGACGGGCGTGGGCAACATCGTCAACGCACCGCTGACGGCCGGAACCGGCAGCGACACCTTCCGCGACGCGTTTCTGTCGCGTGTCCTGCCGGAAATCGACCGTTTCCAGCCCGACCTCATCATCATTTCGGCCGGCTTCGACGCCCATCACCGCGACCCGCTGGCCGAGATCAATCTTGATGAGGACGATTTCGACTGGGCGACCGGCGAGTTGATGGACAAGGCAGGTCGGTGGTCCGACAATCGGCTCGTCAGCCTGTTGGAAGGCGGTTACGACCTTCACGGGCTGGCCTTCTCGGTCGCTGCCCACGTACGCCGCCTGATGAAGGGATGATGTGATGAACCAGGATGCGGCCAACGAGGACATCAAGGCGCTGAGCTTCGAGCAGGCGCTTGAGGCGCTGGAGCGTATTGTCGACGATCTGGAACGCGGAGACGTGCCGCTCGAGCAGTCGATCCGCATTTACGAGCGCGGCGAAGCGCTCAAGGCGCATTGCGAGAAGCTGCTGAAGGCGGCCGAGGACAAGGTGGAGAAGATCCGCCTGTCGCGCGACGGTGCGCCTGTCGGCACCGAGCCGCTCGATCCCGAATAGGCGATTCTAGCCGTCCGCCGGAGCGGCCTCGCCAAAATCCTCCGGCCTTGCCGCATAGAACCGTTCAGGCGCCTCCCATCTGTCCGGAATGTTGGCCTCGCCCCATCGGGCGAGCTCCTTGCAGGGCGGGAATAAGTGCCGCGCCGCGCGGCGTCAGCGCGTAGGCGCCCCGGATCGAGCCTTGTCGCGCGGTAGCGCGCGCGATCAGTCCTGCATCTTCCAGCCGGCGCAGCCGCTCCGCCAGAATGTTGGTCGATATCTTCTCGGCCGAGGCGAGAAAATCCGAATAGCTCGTCGCTCCGACCACCATCGACCTGAGGATCAGCAACGACCACTTGTCGCCGACGATGTCGAGCGTCGAGGCGATCGGGCATTGGGAACGAAACTCCACCATGTCACCATTATGGATTCTAACTTGCAAAATGCAAGCACAAAGGCGTAAGCTGCATGAAGAGTTGAGACTGGAGGAGTTTCCATGCTGCCCATCACGTCCATGGCCGCGTCGCTTGCGGCGGTCGCGCTGATCGTCATCAGCATTTCGGTCAGCCTGCGCCGGATGAAGGTGGACACCAGGATCGGCTTCGGTAGCGACGAGACCTTGATGCGGCGCATCCGGGCTCAGGGCAATTTCACCGAATACGTCCCAATGGTGCTTATTCTTCTGGGCCTTGCTGAATATCGCGGCGCAGCGACCCACTGGATTTGGCTTGTCGCTGGCCTGCTGGTCGCGGGCAGGGCGCTGCACTATGCCGGCATCATGACCGGCAGCACCGCCATGCGCGCGCCGGGCATGATCTTTACCTACAGCGCCCTCCTTGCAGGCGCATGCATTCTCGCCTTCGCATAGGGGCCGCCGGCTCTCAGGCCAAATCCCTCTTGGCAAGCGCGTTGCGGGGGCGAAGATGTCTCATGAGCTTCTTCCCCGGCAATGATCCCCAGCCCGGCGACGCGCTTGCGTGCGACGCCATCGAAACCCTCATCATACCCAATGCCAAGGATATCGGCGGGTTCGAGGTGCGCCGAGCACTGCCGACAGCCAGGCGAAAGCTAGTCGGCCCTTTCATCTTCTTCGACCGCATGGGACCGGCGATCCTGCGCGGCGACGAGATGCTCGACGTGCGCCCGCATCCCCATATCGGACTTTCGACCGTCACATACCTATTTGACGGCAAGATCAGGCATCGCGATTCGCTCGGGACCGAGATGGTCATCGAGCCCGGCGACATCAACCTGATGACCGCAGGGCGGGGTATCGTTCATTCCGAACGCTCGCCCGAGGAGTTGCGCGGCAACCCCATGGCGATGTCCGGTCTGCAGACCTGGCTCGCCTTGCCGGACAGCAAGGAGGAAGTCGATCCGCTGTTCGAGAACACCGCGCGTGACGAGATGCCAGTCCTCGATGCCGACGGCGTATCGGGCCGTGTGGTGATCGGCGCCTTTCACGGTCTGCGTTCGCCGGTCAAGACGGCATCCGACACGCTCTATGCGGATATCAGGCTTGCTCCCGGAGCGCGCCTGCAGATTCCAGCCGATGCCGAGGAGCGCGCCATCTATGTACTGGACGGCGAAGTCGACGTTCTCACCGACCGCTTCCCGTCCGACCGGTTGCTTGCCTTCCGTCCGGGTGACGAGATCGTCGTCTCGTCCGAGCGCGGTGCGCATCTGATGCTGTTCGGCGGCGCGTCGCTGGGCTCGAAACGCTATATCTGGTGGAACTTCGTGTCCTCCTCGAAGGAGCGCATAGAGCAGGCAAAGGAAGAGTGGCGGACCGGCCGTTTCGACATCGTTCCGGGCGACGAGGAAGAGTTTATTCCGCTGCCCGAAGGTTGAACCGGCCCAAAGGCCGCATTTACTTTCGCGGCTCAACGGCCTATTTCGGGCTCGATACGACAATGGATGAAACGGCGAGCCTGTGACGCCAGCCCCCGATACCCCGCTCCTCGACAAGGTCCGCATTCCAGCCGACCTGCGCGACCTGCCCGAAGGCGAACTGCCGCAACTGGCTTCCGAGCTGCGGGCGGAACTGATCGACGCGGTTTCGCAGACCGGCGGCCATCTGGGAGCCGGCCTCGGCGTGGTCGAGCTGACGGTGGCGCTTCACTACGTCTTCGACACGCCCGCCGACCGCATCATCTGGGATGTCGGCCACCAGGCCTATCCGCACAAGATCCTGACCGGCCGGCGCGACCGCATCCGCACGCTGCGGCAGGAAGGAGGCCTTTCCGGCTTCACCAAGCGAACGGAGAGCGAATACGACCCGTTCGGAGCGGCGCATTCCTCGACCTCGATTTCCGCCGGCCTCGGCATGGCGGTTGCGCGCGATCTCAAGGGTGGCGCCAACAACGTGATTGCCGTGATCGGCGACGGCGCCATGTCGGCCGGCATGGCCTATGAGGCGATGAACAACGCCGGCGCGCTCGACGCGCGGCTGATCGTCATCCTCAACGACAACGACATGTCGATCGCGCCGCCGTCCGGCGCGATGAGCCACTATCTGGCCCGGCTCGCTTCGGGCTCGACCTATGCCGGCATCCGGGATTTCGGCAAGAAACTGACGTCCTATCTCGGCAAGCGCGTCGACCGTGCTGTTACGCGCGCCGTCGAACATGCGCGCGGCTACGTCACCGGCGGCACGCTATTCGAGGAAATGGGTTTCTTTCACATCGGCCCCATCGACGGGCATGACCTCGAGCACCTCGTGCCCGTGCTGCGCAACGTGCGCGACAACGGTACCGGTCCCGTGCTCATCCATGTCGTCACCCAGAAGGGCAAGGGCTATGCGCCGGCCGAACAGGCTGCCGACAAGTATCACGGCGTCAACAAGTTCGATGTCATCAGCGGCGCGCAGGCCAAGGCGCCGGCCAATGCGCCGAGCTATACCAAGGTGTTCGCCGAAAGCCTCGTGCGCGAAGCTCAGGAAGACGACCGTATCGTCGCCGTCACCGCTGCGATGCCGAGCGGCACGGGTCTCGATCTCTTCGGCGAGGCGTTCCCTTCGCGCACCTTCGACGTCGGCATCGCCGAGCAGCATGCCGTCACCTTCGCGGCCGGCCTGGCGACGGAAGGCCTGAAGCCGTTTGCGGCGATCTATTCGACCTTCCTGCAGCGCGCCTACGATCAGGTTGTGCACGACGTCGCGATCCAGAAGCTGCCGGTGCGCTTTCCGATCGACCGTGCCGGCTTCGTCGGCGCTGACGGCCCGACCCATTGCGGCGCGTTCGACGTGACCTATCTGGCTTCGCTGCCGGACTTCGTCGTCATGGCGGCCGCCGACGAGGCGGAACTGCGGCACATGGTGCGCACTGCCGCCGATTTCGATGGGGGTCCTATCGCCTTCCGCTATCCGCGCGGCAATGGCGTTGGCGTCGAGATGCCCGAGCGTGGCCAGCCGCTGGAAATCGGCCGCGGCCGCATCGTCAAGCAGGGCACAAAGGTGGCGCTGCTGTCGTTCGGCACCCGCTTGGCTGACTGCCTGCTGGCGGCCGAAGAACTGGACGCTGCGGGCCTCTCCACGACGGTCGCCGACGCCCGCTTCGCCAAGCCGCTCGACGCCGATCTGGTACGCCGGCTCGCGCGCGAGCACGAGGTGCTCATCACGGTCGAGGAAGGCGCGATCGGCGGCTTCTCGACACATGTCCTGCACCAGCTCGCCCATGAGGGCCTGCTGGAAAGCGGCCTCAAGGTCAGGCCGCTGATCCTGCCGGACGCCTTCGTCGATCACGCCAAACCTGAGAAGATGTATGCGGATGCCGGGCTCGACACGGCGGGCATCGTGCGTGCGGTATTTGGCGCGCTCGGTCGCTCGGTGGGCGCCGCAAGCGCCTGATTGAGGCCAATGAGTGCCCGCCTTCCAGGCTTTGGTGCGCACGTCGCGCATACGTTTCGCTAACCCTTCCGCTTGGCGCTTCCTTAGGTCCGCTGCGATAGAACCGCGCCCGAAAGCAAATGGGGTTTCGGGATGCGCAGGCTGGCGTTTGCCTTGCTGGTGGTGATGGTGCTTGGCGGTGACGTGGCCGCCGACGAACGCTATGACCGCCGCCTCGATGAGGCGGCCGCCAGCATCGTCGCTTCCCGACTGAACGCCCCGTTGCGCGGCGCTTTCGGTCTCGGCGAGGAGCCCCGATTGGAGAGGCGACCCGAGGAGGGCACGCCGGCAAGACCGGGCGCCAGACTGCCCGGCGTCTGGCAGGACGGACTTGCGATCGCGGTCGAGCGAAGACCGCGGGCCTCTCCTGAACTCTGACAATCCCCGATCCGTCTTGCCTTGGCCGCGCGCTTGGCCCAAGGAAGGCGCATGAACACGCAACACCAACCCGCCGGCCGGCTGCGCCTGGACGAACTGCTCGTCCGGCGCGGGCTTTTTGCCAGCCGTTCGCGGGCGCGCGATGCGATCACGCGCGGCGCGGTGGTCGTAAATGGGGTCGCGGCGGCGAAGCCGGGGCAACCGACCGCCGAGACGGCCGAGATTGCCGTCGACGATCCGGCGCGCACCTATGTCTCGCGCGCGGCGCTTAAGCTGGTGGCGGGGCTCCACGCATTCGGCATCGATCCGGCGGGGCTGCATGCGCTCGACATCGGCGCATCCACGGGCGGTTTCACGCAGGTGCTGCTGGAGCGTGGCGCCGCGCATGTGGTTGCGGTCGATGTCGGACATGGTCAGCTCGACCCGGCGCTGGCAGCCGATCCGCGCGTCACCTCGCTGGAAAAGCTTAACGCGCGCGATCTCGATGCCAGTCATCTCGGCGCCATCGGGCCAGGCCTCGTGGTCTCCGATGTCAGCTTTATCTCGCTGAAGCTCGCTTTGCCGCCGGCGCTCGATCTTGCCGCGCCCGGCGCGCGCTGCGTGCTGCTGGTCAAGCCGCAGTTCGAGGCAGGCCGGGAAGCCATCGGCAAGGGCGGCCTCCTCCGCGACCCCGCGATGGGCGAGCAGATTGCGCAAGACCTCGAAGCATGGCTGGGCGCGTGTTCCGGATGGCGTGCGCTGGGCTTCGTGCCGTCGCCGATCGAAGGTGGCGATGGCAACCGGGAATTCCTGCTGGCAGGCGTGAAGGACAGATGAGCGGCATTCTTACCATTTCGCGTCTCGGCGCCCAGGGCGACGGCATCGCCGAGACGGGGCAGGGGCAGGTCTTCGTGCCGTTCGCGCTGCCCGGCGAAAAGGTCAACGCCTCGCTGGACGGAAAGAAGGCCGACCTTGTCTCGGTCATCGAGCCGTCACCGCTGCGCGTCGAGCCGCCGTGCCGTCATTTCGGCGATTGCGGCGGCTGCGCCCTCCAGCATCTGGAAGAGACGGCCTATCGCGAGTGGAAACGCGAGAAGCTTGTCGAGGCGCTGCGGTCGAAAGGGCTGGAGGTGCCCGTCGATGATCTGGTTCCCTGCCAGCCGTACACGCGCCGCCGCGCGGCGTTTACCGCCCGCACGACGGACAAGGGCGTGCTGCTCGGCTTCAACGCCGCGCTCTCGCACCGCATCGTGGATGTCGAGGAATGCCCGATCCTTCTGCCGTCGATCGTCAAGAGCCTGCCGATGCTCCGCGATCTGACGGCGCTGATCGCACGCAGCTTCAAGCCTTTCCGGCTCAACGTCACGCACACCGCCTCCGGTCTCGATGTGGCTGCCGAAGGCAGCGGGTCGCTGGAAGGCAAGGCGCGCCAGGCAGTGGTCGAATTCGTCGTGCGCAGCGGTCTCGCCCGCCTTTCCATAGACGGCGAGATCATCGTCGAGCCAAAGAAGCCGCTCATCATGGCCAGTGAAGTCGCGGTGCTGCCGCCACCGGGCGCCTTTCTGCAGGCGGTCGCCGAGGCGGAGACGACCATGGCCGGACTGGTTGGCGCGCATCTGGCGAAGGCAAAGCGCGTGGCCGACCTTTTCGCCGGCGTCGGCACCTTTGCCCTCCGGCTGGCGCGCAACAGCGAGGTCCATGCGGTGGAGGGCGACGCGGCGGCGATTGCAAGCCTCGATCGCGCCTACCGTTTCGGCGAGCGGGTCAAGAAGGTTACGGTGGAAAAGCGCGACCTGTTCGTGCGCCCGCTCACCTTCAAGGAACTCGACGCGACATTCGACGGGCTGGTCTTCGATCCGCCGCGTGCCGGCGCGGAAGATCAGGCCAAGCAGATAGCCCGCAGCCAGGTCCGCTTCGTCGCGGCCGTTTCGTGCAATCCGGTCACTCTCGCGCGCGATCTGCGCATCCTCGTCGATGGCGGCTATCGTCTCACGCGTGTGGTGCCCGTGGACCAGTTCCTGTGGTCACCGCATCTCGAAGCGGTGGCGCTGCTGGAGAAGCCGCGGAAGAGGCGATAGTCACGCCAGCAGCCGGTCGACGAACGCCGGCACGGTTTCCGTTGCCGGCCCCCGGATCGTTTCGTCAAACAATTCGGTGTTTTCCGACTGTTCGAGGTTAAGTTCCACCGTGCGCGCACCTGCCGCCCGCGCCTCCTCGACGAAAGCCGCGGCCGGATAGACATTCCCGGACGTACCGATGGCAATGAAAAGTTCCGCCTCACGCAGCGCTCGATAGATGCGGTCCATCTGGTACGGCATCTCGCCGAACCACACGACGTCGGGCCGCAGGCGCCCGATGGTCCCGCACAAGGTGCATTGCGAATTCACGGTCATGTCGCCGCGCCAGCGCATGCGCATGCCGCATGCCTCGCACAGCGCCGACCCGTGCTCGCCATGCATATGGATCAACTTCCTCGATCCAGCCGATTCGTGCAGGTCGTCGACATTCTGCGTCACCAGCAGGAATTCACCTTTGAACCCACCTTCCAGCCGCGCCAGCGCGTGATGCGCCTCGTTGGGGTAGACGTTGGCCAGGTTGCGTCGGCGCATGTTGTAGAATTCGAGCACTTTGCCGGGATTGCGCGCATAGCCCTCGGGTGTCGCGTAATCGCGATAGTCGATCTTCGACCAGAGGCCGTTCTTGTCGCGAAAGCTGGGTATGCCGGATTCGACGGAAATCCCCGCGCCGGTGAGGATGACGATGGAAGAGGGGGCTTCATAGGCGGCTCAGCTTGAAATGGGCGAATATTGAGCGCATATTGAGCATACAAATGTCAAAATACGCAAGGATGTTGTCATGTCCATGATGGCGTTGGAAAGCTCCGCACAGAAGTTCGGCGAGGGCGGCACGCCGTTCCTGTCGGCGCGGCGCGTCGCAGATCTGCTTGGCGTTACGATGACCGAGCTGGCCGGCCTGATCGGTGTTGCCCGCAACACGCTGGCAGCCAGGGGTGGCGCACGCAAGGTCGACGCCGCCTTGAGCCCGGTGGTGCGGGTGCTGGCGATGGCCGGCGAGATGGCCGGCGGCGAGGAACGCGCGGCGATCTGGTTCAAGCATCAGCCGATTCCGGGCTGGGCCGGCAAGACCGCCTACGATCTCGTCCGCGACGGCAAGGCCGACAAGGTTCTGGCCTATCTGGAGGCTGTGCGTTCCGGCGTCTATGCCTGACGGAAAGCCACCGCTGACCCTGTGGCGCGCTTTCGTTCCGCGCTGGGCGCATCTGCCGCTGTCGGGCGAGGGGGCGGCGCGCTTCGGCGGCCGCTGGAATCCCGAGGGGGAGCCGACGATCTATGCCGCGCGCGAGCTCTCGACGGCTTGGGCGGAGTACAATCAGGGCTTCGTTCAGCATCCGGCCCTCATCGCCCGGCTCGAGCTGGTGGGCGCAAGCCTGGCCGATCTGACCGATGAGCAGGTGCTTGGTGGTTTCGGCGAGACTTCAGAAATTCATCGTTGCGAATGGCGCGCTGAGCTTGATGCCGGCGAGCAGCCGCAGACCCACATGCTGCGCGAGCGGCTGCTCCACGAAGGGTTCCACGGCGTCGTTTATCCATCCTTCATGTCGCCGGGCGGCACCTGTGTGGCCCTGTGGCGCTGGAACGGGCCTGACGAGCCGAAGCTGACGGTGGTCGATCCCGAAGGCCGCCTGCCGAAAACTCCGGCGTCATGGCTCTGACAGCTTGATTTCAGGTGCGTCCTTGGAGGCTCGCTGCGCTCGCACCTCAGGATGAGGGAAGTGGGTTGATCGAACCCGCCTATTACCGAAACGCCCCTCGAGCGCACGAGCTTGCAGGATTGGTACAACGGTCCTCATCCCGAGGTGCGAGCGCAGTGAGCCTCGAAGGACGCACGGAAGGAACTACGTCCGCGTGCCGCCCACTGTCATCTGGTTCATACGCAGATGCGGTTGTCCGACGCCAACCGGCACGCCCTGGCCGGCCTTGCCGCACATGCCGATGCCGTTGTCGAGCTTCATGTCGTTGCCGATCATGCTCACGCGGTGCATCGCGTCCGGACCGTTGCCGATCAGCATGGCGCCCTTTATCGGCTGGGTCACCTTGCCATCCTCGATCATGTAGGCCTCGGTGCAGCCGAAAACGAACTTGCCCGAGGTGATGTCGACCTGCCCGCCGCCGAACGATACGGCATAGATGCCGTTCTTCACCGAAGAGATGATTTCTTCGGGCGTATGCTCGCCGGCGGTCATATAGGTATTCGTCATTCGCGGCATTGGCGCATGGGCGTAGGATTCGCGCCGTCCGTTGCCGGTGGGGCGCATTCCCATCAGCCGCGCATTCTGCCGGTCCTGCATGTAGCCGACCAGCTTGCCGTCCTCGATCAGGACCGTGCGGTTGGTGGCCGTGCCCTCGTCGTCGATCGTCAGCGAACCGCGGCGGTCTGCAATGGTGCCGTCGTCCACCACGGTGACGCCTTTTGCCGCGACCTGCTGGCCCATCAGCCCCGCAAAGGCGGAAGTCTTCTTGCGGTTGAAATCGCCTTCGAGCCCGTGTCCGACTGCCTCGTGCAGCATCACACCGGGCCAGCCGGCCGAAAGCACGATGTCGAACGTGCCGGCGGGGGCGGGCACCGCCTCAAGGTTTACAAGCGCCTGGCGCAGTGCCTCCTCGGCCGCATGCTTCCACGATTCCTCTGCGATGAAATCGCCGAAACCCTTGCGTCCACCCATGCCGTAGGAGCCACTCTCCTGGCGGTCGCCCTCGCCGACGACGACCGCGACATTGACGCGGACCAGAGGCCGGACGTCATGGGCGATGCGGCCGTCGGCGCGCAGGATTTCCACCTGCTGCCACGAGGCCGCCAGCGACGCGGTGACCTGGCGCACGCGCGGATCGCGATCGCGAACCCACGCGTCGATCTCCTGCAGCAGCTTTGCCTTTTCGCCGAAGACCGGCTCCGAGGTCGGGTTTTCTTCGCCGTAAAGCTTGCGGTTCGTGCCGGCCGGCGCGTCCGCCAGCGTGCCGCTGTAACCGACTTTGACTGCGGAAACCGCATCGGAGGCGCGCAGAAGTGCCGCATGCGAGAAGTCGCTTGCATGCGCGTAACCGGCCGCTTCGCCGGCGACCGCCCGCAGCCCGAAACCGCGATCGGCGTTGAAGTTCGCGGTTTTCAGGCGGCCATTGTCGAAAACGAGAGCCTCGCCTTCGCGATATTCCATGAAGAGTTCGCCGTCATCGGCGCCATCGATGGTTTCGGCGACAATGCGGCGGATGGTGTCTTCGGAGACGTCGAACTGTTCGAGAAGGCTGGCTGGCACTGTGCGGCTCCGTTCCTGAATGGCACTGGCCGCTATATAGTCGCGCGGGCGAAAAGTTGCACCCGCCGCGTCAAATGCCCCGAAAAATCAGGGAAGCGCGTCGAAGCCTTCGGCGAAACCGTCGAGTTCGACGGGAATACCGATGCCTTCCTCGGGTGTCTGGAATACGATGAAGGTCGCCGCCTGGCCGTTGCGCAGCATATCGAGCAGGGGCTGTTCGAGAATCACCTCGGCGTAGCAGCCGTCCTGGAAGCAGCGAACGAAATAGGCGCGCCCGACGTCGTTGCCGTCGACATTGAGCCCGAGCCCGTTGGGAAGAAGCACGCCGAGCGGTGCCAGCACCCGCAGGATTTCTGCCCGGTCGTCCGCCGTGCGCAACACCACGACGGAAAGGCCAACCTCCGGCCTGTCTTCAGCGATCACGTTCTGCATCAGGGCGCATTGCTCGGTCGCTGCGCCGCCGGGCGTATCGCAGATCACCGACCACGCCCCATGGGTCGACTTCACCGCGCCCGAGGGCGCCTGCTGCTGCGCCGCCGCCGGAAGGCAAAAGGCGATCGCACCGAGGGCGGCCGCAAACGGCATTGTCCAACGAAACGGCATCGATCCTACCCCTTGCATCCTTAAGCACTCTGGCGGCGCGGCATCTTCGCCTGCGTCGCGCCAGGTCAGCCCAAATCACATCGATGGGGCATGATCGTGTCCGAAGCCGGCATCTGCGACCGGAGTTTGCGATCATGCCTTCGCGAATCACGACAATCTAGCCCGAGAGTCGGCTCGCGCAAACAAGACTATACGCAAGTCCTTGCGATGCCTCGCGATTGTACCCCGTCGATGCGCATCGTGAGCGCGCCCGATGCTTTCGTCGCAAGTTGAGCGAAATCAAGGCATATGGGGCAGGATGTGGGCCGCGCGCGCAAAAATGCCGCAGATATCCCGCCATGCCTTTCTTGCGGTTGATATGAGAGTATGGTTTGAACGCGCGATAACGGCCCGGCGCATGTCCGCCAGCCGGCATTGTAGTTTCGTCGAGACGTTTCGACCGGGGAGATGAAGAGGGTTATGAAGAAGTTCCTTGCGGGCCTGGGCGCCGTTTCGCTGGTACTTGCCGCTTCGAGCGCATTCGCGGGGCAGGCGGCTCCCTGGCAGCTGAGCTTCCAGGAGCCGGCTTCCGACATGATGGAGGCGATCGTCTGGTTCGAGCGCTACACGCTCTGGTTCATCGTGCCGATCACCTTTCTTGTGCTGGCGCTTCTGGCCTGGTGCATCATCAAGTTCCGCGCGAGCGCCAATCCGACGCCGTCGCGCACCAGCCATAACACCATGATCGAGGTGATCTGGACCGTAGGTCCGGTTATCGTTCTGCTGTTCCTGGCGGTTCCCTCGTTCCAGCTCCTGACGGCGCAGTACAATCCGCCGGAAGAGCCGACCATGACCATCAAGGCCACCGGCTACCAGTGGAACTGGGAATATGAGTACCAGGACGAGGAGCCGCTGACGTTCGCCTCCTTCATGCTGCAGGAGGGCGATCGCGCCTCGGCGGGCAAGGAAGACATGGCGGAGTTTCCGCGTCTTCTGGCTGTCGACAACGAGGTCGTCGTGCCGGTCAACACAACCGTGCGCGTTCTCGTCACCGCGGCCGACGTGATCCACGCGTTCGCGATGCCGTCCTTCGGCATCAAGGTCGACGCCGTGCCGGGGCGTATCAACGAGACCTGGTTCAACGCCACGCGTGAAGGCATCTTCTACGGCCAGTGCTCTGAGCTCTGCGGCAAGGATCACGCCTACATGCCGATCGGCATCCGCGTCGTCAGCCAGGAGCAGTACGACGCATGGCGCTCGGAGGCTCAGGCGAGCCTCGAAGAGGCCAACAAGTCGCTGATGGCCTCGATTCGCGGCCAGCAAATGAATGTAGCGGACGCCGGCAACTGAAGTCTGCGTGAGAGAACAGGATACGGAGCGGGAAAATGGCAGGCGCTGCAGCTCACGACGCCCATGACGATCACAAGCCGACCGGCTGGGTTCGCTGGGTCTATTCGACCAACCACAAGGACATCGGCACCCTCTACCTGATCTTCGCGATCATGGCTGGCATCATCGGCGGCTTCCTGTCGGTGATGATGCGCTGGGAGCTCGCCGAACCGGGTATCCAGATCTTCCATGGCCTGGCGTCCATGGTCTACGGCTATGAGGGCGATGCCGCCATCGACGGCGGCAAGCACATGTTCAATGTGTTCACCACCGGCCACGCGCTCATCATGATCTTCTTCATGGTCATGCCGGCGATGATCGGCGGTTTCGCCAACTGGATGGTGCCGATCATGATCGGCGCACCGGACATGGCGTTCCCGCGCATGAACAACATCTCGTTCTGGCTGCTGCCGCCTGCCTTCATCCTGCTGCTGATCTCGATCTTCATGCCGAGCGCCCCCGGTGCCTATGGCGTTGGTGGCGGTTGGACGATCTATCCGCCGCTGTCGACATCCGGCCAGCCCGGCCCGGCGATGGACTTTGCGATCCTCTCGCTGCACATCGCGGGTGCCTCGTCGATCCTCGGTGCGATCAACTTCATCACCACGATCTTCAACATGCGCGCTCCGGGCATGACGCTGCACAAGATGCCGCTGTTTGCATGGTCGGTGCTCATCACAGCGTTCCTGCTGCTGCTGTCGCTGCCGGTTCTGGCTGGCGCGATCACCATGCTGCTGACTGATCGCAACTTCGGCACGGCCTTCTTCGACCCGGCCGCCGGCGGCGATCCGATCCTGTTCCAGCATCTGTTCTGGTTCTTCGGTCACCCCGAGGTGTACATCCTGATCCTGCCGGGCTTCGGCATCGTCAGCCACATCGTGTCAACCTTCTCGCGCAAGCCGATCTTCGGTTACCTCGGCATGGCCTATGCCATGGTGGCAATCGGCGCGGTGGGCTTCATCGTGTGGGCGCACCACATGTATACGACCGGCCTGTCGCTCGACACGCAGCGCTATTTCGTCTTCGCGACGATGGTCATCGCGGTTCCGACTGGCGTGAAGATCTTCTCGTGGATCGCCACCATGTGGGGCGGCTCGATCTCCATGCGCACTCCAATGCTGTGGGCGATCGGCTTCATCTTCCTGTTCACCGTCGGCGGCGTCACGGGCGTTCAGCTCGCCAATGCCGGCCTCGACCGCGCGCTTCACGACACCTACTATGTGGTCGCGCACTTCCACTACGTGCTGTCGCTGGGTGCCGTGTTCGCGATCTTCGCGGGCTGGTACTACTGGTTCCCGAAGATGTTCGGCTACATGTACTCGCCGCTCATCGCGCGTACCCACTTCTGGGTCACGTTCATCGGCGTGAACCTGGTGTTCTTCCCGCAGCACTTCCTGGGTCTGGCCGGCATGCCGCGCGCTACATCGACTATCCGGATGCTTATGCGGGCTGGAACGCCGTGTCGTCCTATGGCTCCTACATCTCCGCAATCGGTGTGCTGATCTTCCTCTATGGCGTCTTCGAGGCCTTTTCGAAGAAGCGCGAGGCCGGCGCCAATCCGTGGGGCGAGGGTGCAACCACGCTTGAGTGGCAGCTTTCGTCGCCGCCGCCCTACCACCAGTGGGAACAGCTGCCGAAGATCAAGTAAGGCAGCAGCCGCAACAGAATGGAAACCGCCGGCCTGGCCGGCGGTTTCGGCCAGACGGAAAGAACGGACCGCGTACGCATGGCCCTCGTCGAGAAGAATGGATATGAAGACGCCGCCTTCCGTATTTCGGAAGCGCAGGCTGGCGATTATCTCGCGCTGCTCAAGCCGCGGGTGATGTCGCTGGTCGTCTTCACCGCCTTCGTCGGGCTGGTGACGGCGCAGGTGCCGGTCAACCCGATCATCGCAGTGGTCTCGATCCTCGCGATCGCGGTCGGCGCCGGCGCGTCCGGCGCACTCAACATGTGGTACGACGCCGACATCGACGCCGTCATGTCGCGCACTGCAGACAGGCCGGTCCCATCAGGCCGCGTGCTGCCGGGCGAGGCGCTGGTCTTCGGCCTGTTCCTTTCCGCTTTCTCGGTGATGACGCTCGGTCTCGTCGCCAACTGGCTGGCCGCGAGCCTGCTGGCCTTCACCATCTTCTTCTACGCTGTCGTCTACACGATGTGGCTCAAGCGCTGGACGCCGCAGAACATCGTCATCGGCGGTGCGGCCGGCGCATTCCCGCCCATGATCGGCTGGGCGGCCGTTACGGGCCAGATCGGCCTCGAAAGCGTAATCCAGTTCCTCATCATCTTCCTGTGGACGCCGCCGCACTTCTGGGCGCTGGCGCTGTTCAAGTCCGGTGACTACGGTCGCGCCGGCATCCCGATGATGCCGAACGTCGCTGGCGAAGCATCGACCAAGCGGCAGATCTTTGCCTATGCTTTGCTCGTGGCTGTCGTCGGCGTTCTGCCGTCGGTGCTCGGCCAGGCAAGTGCCACTTACGGCGTGTTCGCCGCAGCGCTCGGTGCCGGCTTCGTCTGGTATTCCTGGAAGGTGCTGCGCATGCCCGACGCCGATCGCGTCATGCGGCCGGCCAAGGCACTTTTCGGATATTCGCTGCTCTATCTCTTCGCGATCTTTGCGGCTCTGCTGCTTGATTCGATTGCGGCGCGCCTCGGGGCGCCGGTCTGGTGAGTGTGATGGAAGACGACAAGGTCAGCCTTACGGATTCGCAGAAGAAAGCGCGTCGTGGTCGCTCGGTCGCCATCGCGCTGGCGCTGGTCGCTTTCGTGGTCATCATCTACGTCGTGACCATCGTGAAGATGGGCCCGTCGATCCTCGACCGGCCGATGTGAGAGTATCGATGAGCGAACGCGATAACACTGTCAGCGAAAAGGCCCAGCGCTCCAACCGCGTGATTGCAGTTGTATGCCTGGCCTTCTTTGCCAGCATGGTTGGCGCAGCCTACGCGGCGGTGCCCTTGTATCAGCTCTTCTGCCAGGTGACAGGCTATGGCGGCACCACGCAGCGGGTCACGCAATATTCGCAGACCGTGCTCGATCGGGAGATCAAGGTTCGCTTCGACGCCAACACGGCCGGCGGCCTGCCGTGGGACTTCAAGCCGGTCCAGCGCGACGTGACCATAAAAATCGGCGAGACCACGCAGATTTCTTACAAGGCGAAGAACACGTTCTCGCGCCCCACTTCGGGTCGCGCGTCGTTCAACGTCACGCCGCAACTCGCGGGCGCCTACTTCATGAAGGTGGAATGCTTCTGCTTCACCGATACGGAGTTGCAGCCCGGCGAGGAGATGGATATGCCGGTCGTCTTCTACGTCGATCCGGAGATCGTGAATGTGCCAGAGTTGAAGAACGTCGGTACGATCACGCTGTCCTACACCTTTTTCCCGCTCGCCGAGGGCAAGCCGCAGGAATCGGCGGCCACAGGCGGGCAACTGAACAGCAATACGGACGCCGACACCGAAATCGGGGGATGACATGGCAGACGCACACGCAAAGAACCACGACTATCATATCATCGACCCAAGCCCATGGCCCTTCCTCGGCTCCGTCGGCGCGCTTGTCATGGCGGTCGGCGGCATCGGCTGGATGCAGTATCTGAAGGGTAACGAGTTCTCGCTCGTCGGTATCCCGCTGGCGACGCCGTGGCTTTTCTTCATTGGCCTGGCGCTGGTGCTCTATGTGATGTTCGGCTGGTGGAGCGACACCATCAAGGAGGCTCATGAGGGCCACCATACGCGTGTCGTTTCGCTGCACCTGCGCTACGGCATGATCATGTTCATCGCCTCGGAGGTGATGTTCTTCGTCGCCTGGTTCTGGGCGTTCTTCGACGCAAGCCTTTTCCCCAACGAAGCGGCGCAGGTCGCCCGCGCCGAGTTCCTCGGTGGCCAGTGGCCTCCGGCAGGCGTTGAGGTTCTCAATCCTTTCCATCTGCCGCTCTACAACACCATCATCCTGCTGCTCTCCGGCACGACCGTGACGTGGGCGCATCACGCATTGCTGCACGACGATCGCAAGGGCCTTGTATGGGGTCTCGCAATTACCGTTGCGCTCGGCGTGCTGTTCAGCTTCGTCCAAGCCTACGAGTATTCGGTCGCGCCGTTCAGCTTCTCCGGCTCGATCTATGGCGCCACCTTCTACATGGCGACCGGCTTCCATGGCTTCCACGTGTTGATCGGTACCATCTTCCTGCTGGTGTGCCTGTTGCGCGCGATGGCAGGCCACTTCACGCCCAAGCAGCATTTCGGCTTCGAGGCGGCAGCCTGGTACTGGCATTTCGTTGACGTGGTGTGGCTGTTCCTCTTCGCCTGCGTCTACGTATGGGCATCGGCCGGCGCGCCAATTGCGGCGCACTGAGCAGCCTGAATCGAACGGTTTTCGGGAGGCGGCCGTGGCAACATGGCCGCCTTCTTTCTTTGGCCCGTTTCGCATGCGATAGCGTGCCACCATGCACGAGGCTGCAATATGACTGACGATCGCAAGCCCGACAGCGCCATCTGGGCGCCGGTGGACCCGGTGAAGGCCGGCCTTTCCGGCCGCTGCCCACGCTGCGGCGAGGGCCGCCTGTTCCGCGGGTTCCTCTCCGTCGGCGATCGCTGCGGCAACTGCGGGCTCGACTATTCGTTTGCGGATGCCGGGGATGGACCGGCGGTTTTTGTCATCCTCATCATCGGCTTCGTGGTCGTCGGCCTTGCGTTGTGGATGGAAGTGTCGCTCAACCCGCCGCTGTGGCTGCATTTTATGCTCTGGATACCGCTGACGCTCGTGCTGAGCCTGGTGGCCTTGCGGCTCATCAAGGGGCTGCTGATCGTGCTGCAATACCGCAACAAAGCGGCGGAAGGGCGATTGGACGACCGATGAGTGTCAGCGACAGCAGGGCGGAAGTCCGCAGGCCGGGCATCAGCGTGCTGTTGGCCATCGTTTCTTTTGCAGCGCTGGCCGCGCTGCTGGCGCTCGGCACCTGGCAGGTGCAGCGGCTGCACTGGAAAGAACAACTGATCGCGACCATCGACGCGCGCATCACGTCCGAGCCGCGCTCCCTTGCCGATGTGCAAACGCGGCTGACGACGACCGGCGACGTCGACTACTGGCCGGTGACCGTCAGTGGCGAGTTCCGCCACGAGGGCGAGCGTCACTTCTTCGCCACGCACCAGGGGCAGTCCGGCTATTTCGTCTATACCCCAATGGCGCTCGAAAACGGGCAGTTTGTCCTCGTCAATCGAGGCTTCGTACCATTCGAGTTGAAGGAGCCCGAAACACGCCCTGAAGGGCAGGTCGACGGTCCCCGGACCATCACCGGCCTTGCGCGCAACCGGCTCGATGCCAAGCCGTCCCTCATCGTGCCTGACAACGATCCGGCCAAGAACATCTTCTACTGGAAGGACCTCGACGTCATGGCGGCGACATCGGGCGTGGGCGACCCGGGAGACTACCTGCCGTTCTTCATCGATGCGAACGATGCGCCCAATCCCGGCGGGCTGCCGGTCGGCGGAGTGACGCTGATCGATCTCCCCAACAATCATCTCCAGTATGCCGTCACGTGGTACGGTCTCGCCGGCGCGCTGGTGGCGGTGCTCGGGGCGTGGTTGTTGCGACAGCGCCGAACGCGCATCGCCGATGCGGGTTGACAGGGCAGGGCCTCAACCGCCATCTGCACACGACGGATCACGGGTAGAATGATGAAGCGACCATTGACGATCAGGCTTTGCGGGCCGCGCGGTTTCTGTGCGGGCGTGGACCGCGCAATCCAGATCGTGGTGCTGGCGCTGAAAAAATACGGCGCGCCGGTCTATGTGCGCCACGAGATCGTGCACAATCGTTACGTGGTAGAGGGGCTGCAGGCGCGGGGCGCCGTCTTCGTCGAGGAACTGGACGAGATTCCGCCCGAACACCATGCCCAGCCGGTGGTCTTTTCCGCCCACGGCGTTCCCAAGTCGGTGCCCGCGGATGCCGAGGCGCGCAACCTGTTCTATCTCGACGCCACCTGCCCGCTGGTTTCCAAGGTGCACAAGCAGGCGATGCGCCATCAGCGTCAGGGGCGTCATGTGCTGCTGATCGGCCATGCCGGCCACCCGGAGGTGATCGGCACCATGGGTCAGTTGCCCGACGGTGCGGTGACCCTCGTGGAGACCGAGGAAGACGCTGCGGGCATCCAGCCGGCCGACCCGGCCGCGCTCGGCTTCGTAACGCAGACGACACTTTCGGTGGAGGACACGGCAGGAATCATCAGCGCCCTTCAGGCGCGTTTCCCGGATATGCAGGCACCTGCCGCGAATCGATCTGCTACGCCACCACCAACCGTCAGGACGCGGTGAAGGAAGCAGCGCCCGGCGCGGACCTGTTCCTGATCGTCGGCGCGCCGAACTCATCCAACTCCATGCGGCTGGTCGAGGTCGCCGAGCGCGCGGGCGCGAAGCGCGGCCTGCTGGTGCAGCGCGCATCCGAGATTCCCTGGGACGAGATAGACGACATCGGCACGCTCGGCCTGTCGGCTGGTGCTTCTGCGCCGGAGATCATCGTCGACGAGATCATCGATGCTTTCCGCGAACGCTTCGACGTCACCGTCGATCTCGCCGTCACTGCCGAGGAGACGGAGAACTTCCCCGTCAACCGTGTCCTGCGCGACATCGAACTCACCACGGCCGACATGGCATTCGTCAACGGGAACGCCTGAACACATGGCCGTCTACACCGACATCACCGAGATGGAACTCGGCGCGTTTCTGCGCGGCTACGCCATCGGCGACCTGCTATCCTACAAGGGCATCGCCGAAGGCACTGAGAACTCCAACTTCATCCTGCACACAAGCGGCGGTTCGTTCATCCTCACGCTGTATGAAAAGCGGGTGGAAAAGCGCGATCTCCCGTTCTTCCTCGGCCTGATGGAGCATCTTGCCCGGCAGGGCATCTCCTGTCCGTTGCCGGTTCATCGCCGCGACGGCGAGATCATCGGCGAGCTTGCCGGCAGGCCGGCGGCCATCATCACGTTCCTCGAAGGCATGTGGCCGCGTCGACCGAGCGCCGCGCACTGCCGAGAGGTGGGCAAGGTGCTTGCCGCAATGCACCTGGCCGGGGCAGATTTTCAGCTCTCGCGTCCCAATGCGCTTTCGCTGCCCGGCTGGCACAGGCTTTGGGAGGGCTGCGTCGACCGTGCGGACGAAGTCGAGCCCGGTTTGAGCGCCGAGGTGAGCGCGGATTTTGCCAGTCTGGAGGCGGCGTGGCCCGCCGATCTGCCGGCCGGCGTCATTCATGCCGATCTCTTCCCCGACAACGTCTTCTTTCTCGGCAACGACCTCTCCGGCGTCATCGACTTCTATTTCGCCTGCAACGACTTCCTCGCCTACGATGTCGCGACCTGCCTCAATGCCTGGTGTTTCGAGCGCGACCACGCTTTCAACCTGACCAAGGGCACGGCGTTCCTCGCCGGCTACCAGAGCGTGCGCCCGCTGACCCCGACCGAGATCGAGGCGCTGCCGTTGCTCTGCCATGGCTCGGCGCTACGCTTCATGCTGACGCGGCTCTACGACTGGCTCAATGGTCCTGGCGGCGCGCTGGTCAACAAAAGGGACCCGCTCGAATATGTGCGCAAGATGCGCTTCCATCGGCAGATCGGTTCCGCCTCCGAATATGGCGCGGTGATGCCATGAAGAATGTCGAGGTGTTCACCGACGGTGCATGTTCGGGCAACCCCGGTCCCGGCGGCTGGGGCGCGATCCTGCGCTTCAATGGTATCGTCAAGGAACTCTCAGGCGGCGAGGCCGAAACCACCAACAACCGTATGGAGTTGATGGCGGCGATCTCCGCGCTCGGCGCGTTGAAGGAGCCGTGCACGGTCGATCTCTACACCGACTCCAACTACGTCAAGGACGGCATTTCAGGCTGGATCGAGGGCTGGAAGCGCAACGGCTGGAAGACGGCGGCGGCGAAAAAGCCGGTCAAGAATGCCGAGCTTTGGCAGGCGCTGGACGAGGCGCGCCGGCGCCACAAGGTCACCTGGCACTGGGTCAAGGGCCATGCAGGCCACCCCGAGAACGAGCGTGCCGACGAACTCGCCCGCCTCGGCATGGCCCCCTTCAAGACGAAACGCCGACCAGCGGCGGCCGGCTAGCCCTTGCGGCTCGCTGCCTGCGCCGCCGCCAGCCTGGCGATCGGCACGCGGAAGGGCGAGCACGACACGTAGTCGAGCCCAACCTCCTCGCAGAAATGGATCGAGGTCGGGTCGCCGCCATGTTCGCCGCATATGCCGAGCTTGATGTCGGGTCGGGTCGCCTTGCCTTTCTCGGCCGCCATGCGCACCAGTTCGCCGACCCCTTCGAGGTCGAGCGAGATGAACGGGTCCTGCTCGATGATGCCTTTCTGGCGATAGGTTTCGAGGAAGGACGAGGCGTCGTCGCGCGAGATGCCGAAAGTCGTCTGGGTCAGGTCGTTGGTGCCGAAGGAGAAGAACTCCGCGGCTTCCGCAATCACATGGGCGCGGATCGCCGCGCGCGGCAGCTCGATCATCGTGCCGACCAGATAGTCGATGGTCGTTCCGCTCTCCTCCATCACCGCCTTGGCGACCTCGTCGATGCGGGCCTTGACGTAGTCGAGCTCCTTCATGATGCCGACCAGAGGTACCATGATCTCTGGTACCACCGGGCTTCCGGTCTTCTTGCCGGCTTCAACCGCGGCTTCGAAGATGGCGCGCGCCTGCATCTCGGCGATCTCGGGGTATGAGACGGCCAGCCGGCAACCGCGATGGCCGAGCATCGGGTTGAACTCGTGCAGCGCCTCGGTGCGCTGGCGCAGCTTCTCGGCCGACACGTTCATCGCCTTGGCGACGTCCGCGATCTCCTCCTCGCTCTTGGGCAGGAATTCGTGCAGCGGCGGGTCGAGCAGGCGGATCGTCACAGGCAGCCCGGCCATGATCTCGAACAGCTCGGCGAAGTCCGAACGCTGCATGGGCAGAAGCTTGGCAAGGGCTGCGCGGCGGTCCTTCTCGATATCCGACAGGATCATCTCGCGCATCGCCACGATGCGCTCGTCGTCGAAGAACATGTGCTCGGTGCGGCAGAGCCCGATGCCTTCCGCACCGAAGGAGCGCGCCATGCGCGCATCCGCCGGTGTCTCGGCATTGGTGCGCACCTTCATTCGCCGGATCTGGTCCGCCCACTCCATGATCGACGCGAAGTCGCCGGAAAGCTCGGGCTGCAGCATGGGCACCGCACCCTTCAGCACCTGCCCGCTGGCACCGTCGATGGTGATGACGTCGCCCTTCTTCAGCGTCTGGCCCATCGCCGTCAGCGTGCCGGTCTTGTAGTCGACGCGCAGCGTGCCCGCGCCCGAGACGCAAGGCTTGCCCATGCCGCGCGCCACTACGGCCGCGTGGCTGGTCATGCCGCCGCGCGTGGTGAGAATGCCTTCGGCGGCGTGCATGCCGTGAATGTCTTCCGGGCTCGTCTCCACGCGCACCAGGATCGCCTTGCGGTTCTGTGCTCGCATTTCCTCCGCCTCGTCGGAAGAAAAGACGATCTCGCCCGTAGCCGCACCGGGCGATGCTGGCAGGCCGATGCCGATCACGTCACGCTTGGCGGACGGGTCGATGGTCGGGTGCAGAAGCTGGTCCAGCGAAGCCGGGTCGATCCGCGCCACGGCTTCCTGCTTGGTGATCAGCCCTTCGGCAGCCATGTCGACGGCGATCTTCAGCGCGGCCTTTGCCGTGCGCTTGCCCGAGCGGGTCTGCAGCATCCACAGCTTGCCGCGCTCGATGGTGAATTCGAGATCCTGCATGTCGCGGTAGTGGCGTTCCAGCCGCTGCGAGATGTCGACGAAGGCGGCGAACGCCTCAGGCATCACCTTCTCCATCGAGGGCTTGTCGGCGCCCGCCTCGATGCGGGCTTCCTCGGTCAGGTTCTGCGGCGTGCGGATGCCCGCCACCACGTCCTCGCCCTGCGCGTTGACGAGGAATTCGCCATAGAGTCTGGCCTCACCGGTCGACGGATTGCGGGTGAATGCGACGCCCGTTGCCGAGGTGTCGCCCATGTTGCCGAACACCATCGCCTGCACGTTGACCGCCGTGCCCCAGCTTTCGGGAATGTCGTGCAGCCGGCGATAGGTGATCGCGCGGTGGTTCATCCAGCTCGAGAACACCGCGCCGATCGCACCCCAGAGCTGCTCCTGCGGGTCTTGGGGGAAGGGAGAGCCAAGCTCTTCCTCAACCTTCGCTTTGTATAGCCCGATCACCTCCTGCCATTCCCTGGCGGAGAGGTCGGTATCGAGCTCATGGCCGCGACGGGCCTTCTCGTCTTCCAGGATTTCCTCGAAATGCTCGTGGTCGACGCCCAGCACGACGTCCGAATACATCTGGATGAACCGGCGATAGCTGTCATAGGCGAAGCGCTCGTCGCCGGAATCCCGCGCAAGTGCGGTGACGGTCTCGTCATTGAGGCCGAGGTTCAGCACCGTGTCCATCATGCCGGGCATCGATGCGCGCGCGCCGGAACGCACGGAGACCAGCAAGAGCTTGTCCGGGTCTCCGAAGCGCCTGCCGACGATCGCGCCGATGCCTTCCAGCGCCTCGGCGACCTGCGCCTTGAGATCGTCGGGGTAGGTGCGGCCGTTCGCATAATACGAGGTGCACAGCTCGGTCGTGATGGTGAAACCCGGCGGCACGGGCAGACCCAGGCTGCACATCTCGGCGAGATCTCGCGCCCTTGCCACCCAACAGGTTCCGGTCTCCGGCGCTGCCTTCCGCCTTGCCGTCGCCGAAGCTGTAGACCCACTTCGTCATCCTGCTTCCCCGTCTCCGTGCGTGTTCGCCGGCGTGTTTCCGCCCGCGCGCTGAGCGATAAGACCCCGAACCCGCAAAGGCAAGCAGCCAGCAGGGCCGGTTCCCAAATCAATCGATTAGGCACGGCGAAAATTTTCGACTTGCGGGTATCGGCCGTACGGATTAGAACAAAAAGAGAACACTGGAGGATGCAGAGATGCGCAAGGACGGCAAGCTCGATTATCTGGAAATGCAGGCTGCCGGAGGCACGATCGACAGCGTCAAGTCCTTCTACAGCGCCGCCTTCGGCTGGTCGTTCACGGATTATGGCCCATCCTATTCAGCCTTCGAAGAGGGGCTGGATGGCGGTTTCGACGCACAGACCGCGGCCGAAACGAAGCCGCTTCCGGTACTCTATTCGGATGATCTGGAACGGTCGGTGGAGGCTGTAGAGGAAGCAGGCGGCAGGATAGTTCGACCGATCTTCACTTTTCCGGGCGGCAGGCGGTTTCACTTCACAGACCCTGCCGGCAACGAGCTGGCAGTGTGGAGCGAGAAGGGCGCGTGAAGATGCAGGTCGGAAGCTGCCATTGCGGCACGGTGAAGTTCGAGGTCGAGGGGGCGTTCTCCGAGGCGATGGAATGCAACTGCTCGCATTGCAGCCGCAAGGGTTATCTCCTGTGGTTCGTGCCGCGCGAGCAACTACATCTGCAGACACCGCAGGACGACCTGTCGACCTATCGCTTCAACCGTCACGTGATCGACCATCATTTCTGCCCGAACTGCGGCTGCGCTCCATTCGGGTTCGGGACCGCGCCCGACGGCAAGGCGACGGCGGCAGTCAACATCCGTTGCCTCGAGGGCGTGGATCTGACGTCCGTGAAGCGGGTTCCGGTCGACGGTCGCAGCTACTGATTGGCGAGCAACTTGCGCAGGCGGCCGGTGGCGAGCCCGACCTCCGGCTCTTTCTGGAGCGCCATCAGGTGACGCAGCCGAAAGGCGGCAGCGGCTTCGCCGCCCGCCTCGCCGATCAGCCCCGCCGCTTCTTCGCGGAAGCCTGGCAGGGCGGCGATTTCGTCCACCTCCTTATCGGCAACCATGTGATCGATGCGGGCGATCAGCTCCGAGAGCGTGCCCATCCACGCAAAGCGCGGGTCGCCGATCAGGGCAAAAAGCATCGTGTACGGGTTCTGCAGTGCAGGATCGTCGCCGATTTCGGCGCGGATGAGCGCGCGATGCAGGTCCTTCAGCGCGCTTGAGAGCGCGACAACCTGGGCCGTATCGGAGTTCTGATCGGGCATCTCTAACTCTCTTTCGTGTACTGGCGTCAACCAACCGCGCCGACGCTCGAGATCTCGCGGTTAGGCCCTTGCAAGCTGCTCTATGTGAGGTCGCCGAGCCGGGAACGCAACAGCAGCGGATCGGTCTCGATCAGCCTGAGCGAACGGACCATTTTTTCCGTGCCGGTCTTGTACTTGAGGAAGTGTTCGGATTGCAAATGAGCCCGATAGGCGTCCTCGTCGGCATAGATCTCGACAAGGCGGCGCTGCGTCGGCTCTCCGCGCACGCGCAGGGCATAAAGCATCAGCACACCTGGTTCTTTTGAGATCGAGGCCTCGATCTCCTCCTTCAGCAGTGCATCGTATTCGTCCAGACAATCCGGATCGAGCTCGATTTCTGCCAGTCTCACCAATGGATCGTCGCTCACGAACCCCTCCGGTTCTGTGATGCCGCGCCCGCGCCGATCAGCTCGCCTCGCGCATCTGCTCGGCAGTTTGCAGGTCGACCGATACGAGCTGGCTCACGCCCTGCTCGGCCATTGTGACGCCGAACAGGCGGTTCATACGCGCCATGGTGATGGGGTTGTGGGTGATGATGACGAAACGCGTCTCGGTGGTCGCCGCCATTTCGTCCATCAGGTTGCAGAAGCGCTCGACATTGTGGTCATCGAGCGGCGCGTCGACCTCGTCGAGCACGCAGATCGGCGCGGGGTTGGTGAGAAACACGGCAAAGATCAGCGCCATAGCCGTCAGGGCCTGCTCCCCGCCCGAAAGCAGCGTCATCGTCTGCGGCTTCTTGCCGGGCGGTCGCGCCAGGATTTCCAGACCCGCCTCCAGTGGGTCGTCGGATTCGATCAACTGCAGTTCGGCAGTGCCGCCGCCGAAGAGATGTGTGAACAGCCGCTGGAACTGGGTATTGACCACCTCGAAAGCGGCCAGCAGGCGCTCGCGGCCTTCCTTGTTCAGGCTCTGGATGGCCTGCCGCAACCGGCGGATCGCCTCGATCACGTCCTCGCGTTCGGAGACGATCGTCTCCAGCCGCTCGACCATGTCACGCTGCTCTTCCTCGGCGCGCAGGTTCACCGCGCCCAGTCGTTCTCGCTCGATCTTGAGGCGGTCCAGGTTGCGTTCGACGACGGCCATGTCTGGCATCGGATCGTCGGCTTCGAGCCCGGTATGACGGATCACCAGATGCGGCGGCACGTTCAGCGCCTCCAGGATGCGCGCCTCGACCTCCTTGCGCCGCTCGTCGGCGGCCGTCAGCCGCTCTTCCGCGCGTACCCGGTTCTCGCGGCCCTCGGCCAGCGCCTGGATCGCGGCGGTAGCCGCCTTGTCCAGATCGGCCTGTAGGTTCTCGGCCTCCTGCAGCCGGTCGGCTGCGGCCTTGCGCAGCGTTTCGGCTCGCTGAGCTGCGACATCAGCGCCCGGCGGCGCGCATCGAGCTCATCCGGCGCCTCCGCCAGTGCTGCATGCTCGTTGGCGGTCTCCGTGCGGCGCTCACGCAGCGAAGCGATGTGCGTATCGGCATTGGCCGCGCGCTGCGTCCACGAGGTTCGTTCGGTGCCGATCGCGGTCAGCCGGCGCGTGCGGGTCTCGGCTTCGCGGCGCAGCCCCTCATGTGCAGCGCGCGCGTCGGCGAGCTTCGCCCGATCCTGCGCCACGTCACGCGCCAGCCCGTCCAGCCGCGCCTGAAGCTCCGAAAGGTCGGGGGCGGCTTCGAGCGCTTTCTGCGCCTGCTGGAACACTTCCTCTGCCTCGGCAACGCTTTCGGCGACCCGGCCGCGCGACTCGTCCAGCACAGCGCGGCGGCTCGCCAGTTCGCCGGCAGCTTTTTCCGCGCGCGCCAGTGCATCGCGTGCCTCGCCCAACGCGCGCTGTGCCTCGCGCCAGCCGTCGCGGGCGGCCTTTTCGGCATCCACGGCCTGCTTCACCCGCGCTTCGCTGGCAGCAAGTGCGGCTTCCGCGATGCGCAGCGCGCGCGTGGCTTCGGTCGCTTCCGCTTCGAGTTCCGCGAGGCGGTTCTTCTGCGCCAGCCGCAGTGCGGCTGCAGTAGGTGCATCGGCACTCGCCGTCAGCCCGTCCCAGCGCCACAGCGCACCGCTGGCGCTGACCAGCCGCTGGCCAACCTTCAGTTCGCGTTGCAGCCTGGCCCCGTCGGCATCGTCGACAATGCCGATCTGCGCCAGTCGTCGGGCAAGCTGGTGGGGTGCCGTCACTACGTGAGCCAGCGGCCTCGCGTCTGCAGGCAGGGCAGGATCGTCCGCCTGCCGTTCGGCCTCGCCCCAATGGGCAGGTGCCGCGCGATCCACTGGGACGTCGAGGTCTTCGCCCAGAGCCGCGCCCAGCGCCGTCTCGAAGCCGCGCTCCACCCTGATCTGTTCGAGCACCGCGGGAAAGAGGTCGCCACTCGCGGCATTGAGCATCTTGGCGAGCGTGCGTGCTTCAGTTTCGACGCGCTGCAATTCGCTGCGGGCCTCGGCCAACGGGGGCGGGCAGCAGCTTCGGCCGCGCGGGCGTCCGCGACGGTCTTTTCCGCCTCGACACCGGCCGTCTCGGACGCGGTCGCCGCCGCCTCGGCTTCATCCACCAGAACGCGCTTCTCGGCCGGGTCGGCAAGTGCTGCGATGCGCTGTGCGATCTCAGCCGCCTCGCGGTCGATCTCGGCGAGTTGTCGCTGAAGGCGGTCGCGGCGTTCGCCGGTCTCACGCAGCGTGCGCTCGATCTGCCCGCGCGCGGCGGACGCCTCGGCGCGTTCGGAGGTCACCTTGGCAAGCGCCGCCTCGCTTGCCGTCAGATGTGCCTGCGCTTCCTCGAAGGCGGCGCGCGTCTGCGCCTCGCGCTCGGCCGCACCTGCATTCTCCGTGTTCAGCGCGCGTTCCTCGACGTCGAGCCGTTCCAGTACGTCAGCGTTGTCGCGCACGAGCTGTTCCTCGCGGGCGATGTCGGCGTCGAGCTGGGCAAGCCGTTTCTCGAGCTCCGCATTGCGCGTGCGCATGCGGTTGGCTTCTTCCTCGAGCTGCGTCTTTGCGATCGTCAGCCTTTGCAGGGCTGCGGCGGCCGCCGCTTCCGCCTCGCGAAGCTCCGGCAGCTTGTGGGCGCCGACCGCCTGGTCCTTGGCGGCCTGCATCTGGCCCGCCGCGCGGTCGCCCACCAGCGTGGTCGCCTGCGCCAGGGCCGACTTCGCTTCCGCTTCCTGGGCCTTGGCCTGCGTCCAGCGCAGGTGCAGCAGAGTGGCTTCCGCCTTGCGGATTTCCGCCGAAAGGTTCTTGAAGCGCGAGGCCTGTCGGGCCTGTCGCTTCAGGCTCTCGATCTGGCTTTCCAGTTCGCCGACGACGTCGTCCAGCCGCTCGAGGTTCTGCTCGGCGGCGCGCAGACGCAGCTCGGCCTCGTGGCGGCGCGTATGCAGGCCCGAAATGCCCGCCGCCTCTTCCAGCAAGGCCCGGCGCGCCTGCGGCTTGGCCTGGATCAGTTCACCGATACGCCCCTGTCCTACCATCGAAGGCGAGCGCGCGCCGGTCGACTGGTCCGCGAAAAGAAGCTGCACGTCCTTGGCGCGCGCTTCCTTGCCGTTGATGCGATAGATCGAGCCCGCCTCGCGCTCGATGCGGCGCGAGACCTGCAATTCGTCCGCGTCATTGAAGGCAGGCGGCGCGGTGCGGTCGCTGTTGTCGAGAAACAGCGTCACTTCGGCCGTGTTGCGGGCAGGGCGCGTACCGGAGCCGGAAAAGATCACGTCGTCCATGCCGGACGCGCGCATGTTCTTATAGGAGCTTTCGCCCATCACCCAGCGCAGCGCTTCGACAAGGTTGGACTTGCCGCAGCCGTTCGGCCCGACGATGCCCGTCAGGCCGCGCTCGATGACGAATTCGCCGGGTTCGACGAAGGACTTGAAGCCGAGAAGGCGAAGGCGCGAGAACTTCATGCGTACGCCTCCGCAGGCGCACGGAGGCGATGCCGCGCGGAAACCGTGCGGTTACAGCATGCTGTCGATGATGGCCGACATCTCGGCAACCGTCAGTGCCCCCGAATACTTGTTTCCGTTGATGAAGAAGGTCGGCGTCGCATCCACGCCGAACTCGCTTGCGCCGCGGGCCCGCACAGCTCTCACATCGTCCAGAAGTTTCTGGTCAGTCAAGCAGGCCTCGAACGACTCCTGTGAAAAACCGGCCAGTTTGGAGATTTGCAGCAGTGCTTCGCGCGCATTTTCCACGCCGGCCCAGGCCTGCTGCTGCTTGAACAGCACGTCCACCATGGCGAAATACTTGGTGTCAGCGCAGCGCGCGAGCATAAAACCTGCTTCCGCCCGTGGGTCGAAGGGGAACTCGCGCATGATCATGCGCGCCTTGCCGGTGTCGATGTAGTTTTCCTTGATCGCCGGCAGCGTGTTGTTGTGGAAGTTGGCGCAGTGGCCGCAGGTCATCGACGCATACTCGACGATCGTCACCGGCGCATCGGCTTCGCCCAGCACCTTTTCTGGCAACGAGCCTTCTTCAAGCAGCTTGCCCATGTCGACGGTGCCGGCGGGCTGCGGCGCGTCGGCTGCCGCTGCCGCGGTCGACGAGGTCTGCGCCTGCGCGCTGCCGGAATCGCTGCAGGACGACAGGAATGCCGCGGCTGCGGGCACTGCCACCAGCGATGCGAGAACGGTTCGGCGTGGAATGGCGCGGGTCATGCGAATCACCTGTTTGCGGTTGAATGGTGCAGCTTTGGAGCATCCAAAGGCGAGTGTCGAAGCGAAATAAGGCAAATCTGTCCCCAATCCAATCGCCTTGAAGCGATAGATCGTTCACGAAAGCGCGAAACAGGGTGTGACTTCAGCGCTTTTCGCCGAACACCGAGCGGCCGAGCCGTGCCAGCGCCTCGCGCAGGCCGTCATCCTCGATGCCTTCCACCAGCGTGTCGAGCCGTGCCGTCTCCTGTCCGCTGAGCGGCCTCATCCGCGGCCGGGGCTTCGGCGCCGGGGCGACCGGTTTCTGCACGATGCGTATGCGGCCAATCGCGGCGAAGCCGAGGAAGGCGTTGACCCTGGCGATGATCTCGCCCGTTTCGTGCTGGAGCCGCAGCGCAGCCGCCCCCTCGCAGGCGATCACCAGCGTCGCCGGCTCGAACGGGTCGTCATCGCTCAGCCGGCGCGGCCATGCGATCTTTTCCGGCCGTGTGCTCTGCGCAAGCCGCTCGCCGGCGATTTCATCCCACGACTGCACCAGTCCGATGGTGATGCCGGCGCGTTTGCGCAGCACCGGATCGATCACATGGGCGGCGAGATCGCTCACCGGCACGGCATTGCCGTCTCTGCGTTTCCCTGTCATGAGCGGTCGGCGCTTTTTCCCTCGCGCGGGGGCGCGATTACGGTTCACTGGGTTGATGACGACCGACACTAGCAGCATTCGCGGCGAAAATCAGGAGGCGAGGGCGGCGGCTCTTCTCGCCTGGTACGACGCCCACCATCGCGAACTGCCCTGGCGCACGACGCCGCGCGAGATCGCCGCCGGCCGCCGGCCGGACCCCTACGGCGTCTGGCTGTCGGAAGTCATGCTGCAGCAGACCACGGTGGAGGCGGTGAAGTCTTATTATTTGCGCTTCCTGGCCCGCTGGCCCACCGTCGCAGACCTGGCCGCTGCCGAAACCGACGACGTCATGAAGGCCTGGGCCGGCCTCGGCTACTACTCGCGTGCCCGCAACCTCAAGGCCTGCGCCGACCGGGTCGCGGCCGACCATGGCGGCCTTTTCCCTGACACGGAGGACGGGCTTCGCGCTCTGCCGGGCATCGGCGCCTACACGGCCGCCGCAATTGCCGCGATCGCCTTCGGCAGGCCTGCGGTGGTCGTCGACGGCAATGTCGAGCGCGTGGTGTCGCGACTTTTCGCCATCGCCACGCCGCTGCCGGCGGCCAAGGAGGAAATCAGGCGGCATGTCCAGGCTATGCTCCCGGCGGACCGCCCCGGCGATTTCGCGCAGGCCATGATGGACCTGGGCGCGACCATCTGCTCGCCCCGCCGGCCGAAATGCATGCTCTGCCCGCTGAATGAAGGCTGCGCCGCGCTGGGCGAGGGCGACCCCGAGCGCTACCCGGTGAAGCTGCCCAAGCCCGAGCGGCCACAGCGGCGCGGCGCGGCCTTTGTCGCGATCCGCAGCGATGGCGCCGTACTTCTGCGCAAGCGGCCGGGTTCCGGCCTTCTGGCAGGCATGGCCGAGCCGCCCACCACAGGCTGGACCGCCCGCGCCGACGGCGAGACGGGCGTCGGCGCGGCACCCTTCGCTGCCGGCTGGCGCGCGGCAGGTTCCATCCGCCACGTCTTCACCCATTTCGAGCTGACGCTGGACGTCTTCCGCGCCGAGCGCGTGGAGCATGTGCCGCCGTCCGGCTGGTGGTGGTCGCCGCCGCAGGACCTTTCCGGCGAGGCGCTGCCCACCGTCATGAAGAAGGCAATTGCCGCGGCTATGGACGGTGCTGCAACCTATCGAGAGCAACAGGACAAAGCATGACCCAGATCGACCACATCGTCTTCGACATCGGCAAGGTGCTGATCCACTACGACCCGGACCTGCCGTTCAGCCGGCTGATTCCCGACGAGGCCGAACGCCGCTGGTTCTTCGACAATGTGTGCACGTCGGACTGGAACATCGAGCAGGATCGCGGCCGCACCTGGCGGGAGGCCGAGGCGCTGCTGATCGCCGAGCACCCAACGCACGAGGAAAACATCCGCAACTTCCGACGCCACTGGCACGAGATGGTGCCGCATGCCTATGACGGCAGCGTCGCCATCATGGAAGGCCTGATCGCGCAGGGCCGCGACGTGACCATGCTCACCAATTTCGCCGCTGACACCTTCACCGAGGCGAGAGGGCTCTTTCCGTTTCTGGAAAAGCCGCGCGGCGTCACGGTCTCCGGCGAGGTGGGCTCATCAAGCCCGACGAACGCATCTATCGCCTGCATGCCGAAACCTTCGGCCTCATCCCCGCCGCCACGCTCTTCATCGACGACAGCGCGAAAAACGTCGAAGGCGCGAAGGCGGCCGGCTGGAACGCGTTGCTATTCACCGGTGCCGATAGGCTGGCGGAGGATTTGAAAGGGCTTGAGGTGATGTGAGGGGAGCGCTTGTTGTTCGTGACAGCTTGCGATCCCCTGTCGGTCTTTGCGAGCTATAGCTGGGGGCGGAAAAGCAGACTGGCCAGTGTACTTGGAAGTGCCTACGGTCTCGCGCGCCTGTCGGCGGGCGAGACCGTTTGGATTAGAGGCTCAGCCAGGCCGGAGCGATGGCAGTGCCCTTGCCCAGACCATAACCAAGACGAATGTTGAGCATGGCGACAGGTTCGATCAACCGTGCCGCATCCAGCCCGCCGGTCTTCTCCGCGGCAAAGCCTGATGCCTGGACAAGCTGTTCCACCGTGGCAACGGCA